>NZ_CP173059.1:5012500-5762972 GCF_044784315.1 Paenibacillus sp. DP01 | reverse complement strand
AGACGTCACTCCTTTTAAATCCTGACATTTTGCCGAATTAAGCTGCAGAGAGCTGCTCCCGGCGCTTCGGCAAAACGCCTAAAATCACAAAAATATTGTTGAAGGCCATAAAAAGACATACCGCCGCCTAAATCATGCGGCAGTGTAGTGAGAGAACGCAGCACAAAATGCCCTGAAAAATAGTATTGGAAAATTCCACTGCTGATCAGCAGAAGAAAGGCGATATTTCTCAGGAGGGAATGTGCGGCACGATCCGTTCTCTTGATCCCGCAGGCCAAAACGGGACTGCAATATGTCGAAATCAAATGAAAAATGTAGAATATATCCCCAGAATCCCGAATCCGCACAAAAATAAAAAGATGGATAAATTGAACTTGTTCACAACTTTATCCACAGGGTGTTGATAATATGGAGGGTAAAACAACATATTCACATTCAAAAGTAATATCATCATAGCAAAAGAAGCCTTGTATTTCAATGACTCGTGGTTATTTATCCACAAATTCAATCTGTTGTGTACAATTTTTATTCACAACACAAGATATTGTTTATAATTTGTTCAGTTTTCGACAATAACTCTTTTTTGCTCTAAAATGTTATGCACAGGTTATGACCATTTAAATCACAATTCCATTCTTTTTGTGGATCTGTGTATAACATCCGTTGCCTTTTGGTTACACTGGGTTGTTTTTGTGTTGAAAATTTCCGGTAACGTTTCCGACAATATTTTTGACGAAACTGATAGTGGGGATTTGAAACGGCCTGGATTTAAGCCGTAAATGAATAGATGAAAAAAAGGGCTGTTTTTAGATAGGAACGTAAGCTACAGTAAAATGCTGATGAATGTTGATCATGGAGAAGAAACGAAAAAATCGGGAATAAAGGGATAGAAAAGAGTAGAGTGGGTGATGCAAAAAGAGGGAGAGGACTTGTGAATGTGAAAAAGAGGGAGAGAATTCAGAAGCACATTGACTTTGACCGCTATTTGTGGTTAAATGTACAAAGGTGTTTTTTGTGGAGATTGCTATGTTAGGTATATTCCATATAAAACGTATTCCTTGTAAGGAGGTGCAGCACAATGAGACCGACTTTCAGACCGAATGTCAGCAAACGTAAAAAAGTTCACGGCTTCCGTAAAAGAATGAGCACGAAGAATGGCCGTAAAGTTTTGGCAGCTCGTCGCCAAAAAGGTAGAAAAGTATTGAGTGCGTAATGCGTGCATAAAGACCACTACGGTGGTCTTTTTTTTCATAATTGAAGTATTTATGGATCGGATGCTTCTTCTATTGTAGAAATGTAGTGTAAAAAGAGGGACAAGTCCTACATCCTGCTCTATATTAGATGAAGTTTTTGAAAACGGATATAAAATAAGCGAGATTACCATGTTGGAATATTGTCCATACTTCTTACTATATAAGAGGTAAGGATTACTTACCGATATGTGTAAAAGAAATGAGCAAGGAGAAGCGCCGTGCAAAAAAAATTGCGTCTACGAAACCGGGCGGACTTTGGGCGCGTATACCGCCATGGCAAATCTTTTGCCAACCATCAGTTTGTGGTGTACTGGTTCCGCCGCAGAGAGGTAGAGCAGTTCCGCGTCGGAATTTCGGCTAGCAAGAAGATCGGCAATGCAGTTGTACGCAACCGGATGCGCAGGATCGTTAAGGAAATCGTGCGCCATCATGAGCAGGAATTGGTGGAGCAGATTGACCTGATTTTTATCGTTCGTAAGGGTGCGGTTACTAAGTCGTATCAAGAGCTGGAGAAAAGCGTGCTGCACGTTTTGCGCAAAGCCTCGCTGCTCAAGTCTACGCGCCGATAGTCAGTATCTTTGTCCTACAGGATATGGTATGATTTACGTTGGAATGGATTGGTTAAGAAAGGGGTTATGAAGTGTCGCGTTTGAAGACTCAACGAGGAAAATGGTTCCTCCTGATTGCCTTATTGGCACTTGTTGCTGTGCTGTCCGGATGTACCCAGGCGGCTCACAATTCTTACACGACGGCAGACTTGGCCAATGGAT
This sequence comes from Paenibacillus sp. DP01, assembly GCF_044784315.1. Lineage (NCBI taxonomy): Bacteria > Bacillati > Bacillota > Bacilli > Caryophanales > Paenibacillaceae > Paenibacillus > Paenibacillus sp. DP01. Next base: position 5,760,949 of record NZ_CP173059.1, on the reverse strand, counting down.
CTTGGTGGCAAAGATATGTCGTTTACTGGTTTTCGTATGCGCTGGATACATTTGCCCAATGGTTCTCTGGAGAATATGGCCTGGCCGTACTGATTCTGGTGATCATCGTGCGTACTATTATTTTGCCGCTTACACTCAAGCAAGTACGCAGTTCCAGAGCAATGCAGGCTATTCAGCCGCAATTAAAAGAAATTCAAGCGAAATACAAGGATACACCTGAGCGAGTCCAGCAAGAAACGATGAAATTGTTTCAAGAAAACAAGGTTAACCCAATGGCGGGCTGTCTGCCTTTGTTAGTACAGATGCCCATTTTCATCGCGCTTTATAATGCCATTTATTATAACTCGGCATTGCGGGATCATGACTTTTTGTGGCTCCAGTTAGGTAAACCGGATCACTTCTTTATCCTGCCGATTCTAGCAGCGATTACGACTTTTGTCCAAACTTGGATGATGATGAAAATGAATCCGACACCGCAGCAAGGACCCATGCAATTTTTGCTGTATGTCTATCCGGTGCTGATTCTATTCATGTCGTATAACTTCCCGTCTGCTTTGCCGTTGTACTGGTTTTTCAGTAATATTTACACGATTGTTCAAAACTATTTCCTTTATCGGAATAATGATAAGGACGCAGCATTGGCTAATGTAAAAACAGCGAGTCTCGCGAAAACAGGTTCCTCTAATAATAGTAAGAAAAAAGGCGGCAAAAACACGAAGGGGGCTAAAAAGTCGAGATGACCAAAGTCGTGACATCAGGAAAAACCGTTGAAGATGCTGTAAGACAAGGACTCTCCCAGCTGGGAGTAAGCCGTGAACGGGTAACCGTAAACGTGTTGGAACAGCCGTCAAAAGGATTCCTGGGGTGGCTAGGGGTCAAAAAGGCGAAGGTGGAGCTTACGCTGCTTTCTGAGCCGTCTCCTGAAACCACACACACGGCTGAACCTCATGTATCGGCTCAAGCACCTTCTGACGTGGGACAGGCTGTATCACAAGCTGGGTCTGTTGCGCAGGAAGCACAGATGAACATGGAAGCATCCAGGGGACATATAGATCCTTATGAAGAGGCGGTGCGTTTCATCTGTGAAACAGCTGCAGGAATGGGACTCGACGTCGAAGTCGATGTCCGTCATCGCAAGGATGAAAGTACACTGGATATCTCCGGTCCATCGCTCGGTATGCTGATTGGCCGCAGAGGACAGACATTAGATGCATTGCAGTACCTGACGAATATTGTTGCTAACCGTCATTCTGATAAATTTATCCGAATTGTGCTGGATGCCGAGCAATTTCGTGCACGTCGGCGGAAAACGCTGGAGGATTTGGCGGAACGATTAGCGAACCAGGCTGTTCGTTACGGCAAGGAAGTGGTACTGGAGCCAATGCCGTCCCAGGAGCGGAAGCTGATTCATGCCAAGCTCCAGCAGCATGCGCTGGTTAGAACATACAGCAAGGGGGACGAGCCTAATCGGCGCGTTGTCATTGCCAAGAAATAATCCGACGCAATGGCTCTCTGCAAGCTGCAGAAGCCATTGCTTTTTTTCTTATATTTCACACAATGAAACGGGTGCCGTCCTTGATGAAGGGCGGCAATGCCGTTTTTACTTGATAGGAGGTAGGAACGATATGCTGAGCGATACCATAGCTGCCATTGCAACGGCTGTCGGCGAGGGCGGCATTGCAGTTGTGCGGGTCAGCGGTCCAGAAGCGGTCACGGAAGTGGAGGCTTTGTTCCGTAGTAAAACGCCCTTAAGTAAGGCTCCAACGCACACGGTACACTATGGACATATTATAGATCCTCAAAGCCAAGAGAAGGTGGAGGAAGTTTTAGTTACAGTGATGCGGGCACCACGCTCTTTTACAACAGAAGATGTGGTAGAGATCAGCACTCATGGCGGGGTGGTAGCCGTTAAACGGGTGATGGATTTGTTACTGCTGCAAAATATACGTCTGGCTGAGCCAGGTGAATTTACGAAACGTGCTTTTTTGAATGGTCGTATTGACTTGAGTCAAGCGGAGGGCGTTATTGACTTAATTCGTTCCAAATCGGATAAAGCCTTTTCGATGGCTCTGAAGCAGGTGGATGGGCAGCTGTCCCAGAATATTCGTCGTTTGCGTCATGTATTGGTGGAGACACTTGCTCATATCGAAGTAAACATTGATTACCCTGAGCATGATGTAGAATCCTTTACGTCTGAGTTAATCAAGGATAAAAGCAGCCAAGTCATGGCAGAAATTGATCGGCTGTTGCACACAGCGGAGCAGGGGAAAATTTTGCGTGAAGGGCTGACTACAGCGATTGTCGGAAGACCGAATGTAGGCAAATCGTCGCTGCTAAACACGTTGGCTCAGGGCGAACGGGCGATTGTGACCGATATTCCGGGTACGACCCGTGACGTTATCGAGGAGTATGTGACGATTAATAATATTCCGCTCAAGCTGTTGGATACAGCTGGAATTCGCGAAACGATGGATGTCGTGGAACGGATTGGGGTAGAGCGTTCGAGAACGGCAGTTAGTGAAGCGGATCTGTTGCTCATCGTTATGAATGCCAACGAACCACTACATGAGGATGAAATGGCATTAATGGAACAAATCCGCGGTAGACAAGCGATTGTTATTATGAATAAAATGGACTTACCGGCCCAAATAGACCGGGATTTGTTGCTGCGCTATGTTCCTGAAGAGCTTATTGTGCCGATGTCTGTGAAGGAAAATGAGGGAGCAGATCGGCTGGAGCAGGCTATATCGAATTTATTCTTTAGCGGCAAGCTAGAATCAGCGGATATGACGTATGTCAGCAATGTGCGGCATATTGCTTTGCTGAAGAAAGCGCGTCAATCACTGGTAGATGCCTATGAAGCCGCTGATCAATTTGTTCCAATTGACATGATCCAGATTGATGTAAGGCTGGCATGGGAGCATTTGGGTGAGATTGTAGGCGATACTGCGCATGATGCGTTAATAGATCAAATATTCTCACAATTCTGTCTGGGCAAGTAAAACATTCAAGCATGGCTGTTTTAAGCCTGCTATCGTCATAGATACACAAGAGCATATTCGGGGTGAAGACTCGAATGTATAAGGGAGGCAAGAGAGGTATGGGATATCAAGGAGGCGACTATGATGTGATCATCGTCGGTGCAGGCCATGCGGGCGTAGAATCCGCCTTGGCAGCGGCACGGATGGGCTGTCGTACATTGATGATCACAATTAACTTGGATATGGTCGCATTCATGCCCTGCAACCCGTCTATTGGTGGTCCCGCAAAGGGTCATGTAGTACGGGAAATTGATGCATTGGGTGGCGAAATGGGTCGGAATATCGACAAGACATTTATCCAAATGAGAATGTTAAATACTGGTAAGGGTCCTGCCGTGCATGCCTTGCGCGCACAAGCAGACAAGTTCTCTTATCAGCATGCGATGAAGGAAACGATGGAGAAAGAACCGAATCTGACCTTACGTCAAGGCATGGTTGAAGAGCTGATTATAGAAGACGGCCAATGCGTAGGTGTGATTACGAAGACGGGCACAGAGTATCGTAGTAAAGCAGTTGTCCTGACGACGGGCACCTATCTGCGCGGAAAAATCATTATGGGTGAGCTGATGTATGAGAGTGGTCCGAACAATCAGCAGCCTTCGTTGAGACTTTCTGAACATTTGAGAGAGCTTGGGTTTGATCTCGTTCGCTTTAAAACAGGGACGCCACCACGTGTGCATAAGGATACGATTGATTTTAGCAAAACAGAAATACAGCCAGGCGATGATCAGCCGAAGTTCTTCTCCTATGAAACGAAGTCCTCGGATAATGAGCAGTTGCCTTGCTGGCTGACGTATACTTCAGTGGAAACACATCAGATTATTAATGATAATTTGCATCGTGCACCGATGTTCTCTGGTCTGATCGAAGGAACGGGACCACGTTATTGCCCCTCTATTGAAGATAAAGTGGTGCGTTTCAGTGATAAGCCGAAGCACCAAATCTTTCTGGAGCCTGAGGGTAAAAACACATCTGAATACTATGTTCAAGGCTTGTCAACAAGCTTGCCAGAGGATGTGCAATTAGCAGTACTGCGTACCATTCCAGGGATGGAAAAGGTAGAAATGATGCGTAACGGTTACGCTATTGAATATGATGCGATGGTACCTACTCAGTTGTGGCCTACTTTGGAAACGAAAAAAGTACCTGGCTTGTTCACAGCAGGTCAGATTAACGGGACATCTGGTTATGAAGAAGCTGCGGGTCAAGGAATTATGGCTGGGATTAATGCAGCTCGCAAGGTGCAGGGAAAAGAGCCCGTCGTACTGGATCGTTCTCAAGGCTACATTGGGGTTCTGATTGACGATCTGGTGACGAAGGGGACAAATGAGCCCTATCGCTTGCTGACATCCCGTGCAGAATACCGTCTGTTGTTGCGGCATGATAACGCGGATCTGCGATTGACTCCGATCGGGCATGATATTGGCCTGATTACAGATGAACGATACGAGCGCTTTTTGGATAAAAAACAAAAGGTAGAGCAAGAAATTGAGCGTTTACGCTTAGCTAAAGTTCGCCCGGTTGATGTAAATGAGATGCTGGAGCAAGGCGGATCTGCACCGATACAGGACGGCAGTAATTTGTTAACAGTGCTGCGTCGACCTGAGATCAGCTATGCACAAGTGGCACAAATTTCGCCTTCACCTGTAGCTCTTACTGAGGAAGAGCAAGAACAGGTGGAAATCCAAATTAAGTATGCGGGCTACATTGAAAAGCAATTAATGCATGTAGAACGCCTGCAAAAGATGGAGAAGAAGAGGCTCCCAGAGGATATCGCATACAATGAAGTTCAAGGCTTGGCCATTGAAGCCAAGCAGAAACTTGAGAAGATCCGTCCGATGTCCATTGGTCAGGCATCCCGTATCTCCGGTGTAACTCCTGCGGATATTTCCATTTTACTGGTTTATCTGGAGCACTATAACCGTGTAACGGCAGCGAGGGGATCTTAATGGACGCGATACAACAGCAGTTTAAGCAGCGGCTGGCAGAGCATAGCATTGTGATTAATGACAGTCAGTTAGAGCAGTTTGAAACGTATTACCGTGTGCTGGTCGAATGGAATGAAAAAATGAACCTGACGGGCATTACTGAGCGAGATGCAGTGTACACCAAGCATTTTTACGATTCTGTTTCACTTGCCTTTTATGTTCCGTTAAATGATGTGGGGAGCCTGGCTGACATTGGGTCAGGCGCTGGTTTTCCTGGGATCCCCTTGAAAATATGCTTTCCACATATTCAATTGACCATTGTAGACTCATTGAACAAACGCATACAATTTTTAGCTCATGTTGTAGAGCAGTTGCGACTGGAAAATGTCGAACTGATTCACAGCAGGGCAGAGGAATTGGGGCGCAAAGCAGGATATCGTGATAGCTATGATCTGGTCACAGCGCGAGCCGTTGCCCGTCTCGCGGTACTAAATGAATTTTGTCTTCCTTTTGTCCGTGAAGGGGGCCACTTTGCAGCAATGAAGGGTAGCGACCCAACCGAAGAAATCAGGGAAGCCTCCTACAGTTTGAAAGAGCTAAAGGGAAAAATCAAGCATGTTCAGGCCTTTCAGCTACCTGTTGAGGATGCAGCCAGACATATGATTATTATCGAAAAAAGAGCAGCTACACCACGGAAATACCCGCGTAAGCCAGGTACTCCTTTGAAAACACCTTTAGTGTAAATGTTTGAAAAAAAGTGAATGTTTCACGTGAAACATTCACTTTTTTTATGGTTTATAAACTCCTTGCTTAAGATGGCTCCTTGCCGAATGCCCTCTACATAATTTATTCTTTTATCCTTCTGAAAAGCTGTTAGAGACGATAGGATTATGACTGGAAAAGTGATAGAATAGAGATAATCGTTTTAGTGTAAGTTGGCTGCTTCCCGTACCCATGATTTCAGATATACATATAGGGAAGTGGGGCAACAAATGTCAGGGGAGTACGTGGAGTGTACCCGCTTACGGCGCTGTTTCATATAGAAGGGTCTACAATCCCCGTAAGGAACTGTTTTTCACGAAGCGCTGTTTGTATGGTGCTATTATGAAATTAGGTGGTATTATACGGAATGAAAGAACAATTTTCCAAGCTATTTGGTTTGACGGAGCGCTCCAATGGGGACGAAATAAAACAAATTCCAGTTCGGGATATTGTCAGCAGTCCTTATCAGCCCCGCACCATATTTGACGACGAAAAGATTGATGAGCTATGCCAGACTATTAAGACGCATGGTGTAATTCAACCGATTGTCGTTCGTTTCCGTAATGGACAATATGAAATTATAGCAGGGGAACGTCGTTGGAGAGCTGTCACCAAGCTGGGTATGGAGACGATTCCAGCCATTGTTCGTGAGTTTAATGATTCACAAGCTGCATCCATCGCGTTGATTGAGAATCTTCAGCGGGAGGGCCTAACTGCGATTGAAGAGGCTGTAGCTTATCAAAAGCTGATTGACCTGCATCAACTCACCCAGGAAAGCCTCGCTCAGCGACTTGGCAAAAGCCAATCCACTATTGCTAATAAGATACGGCTGCTTCATTTGCCGGAGAGAGTGAAAGAGGCTCTAATGGAGCGGAAGGTGTCCGAGCGTCACGCTCGTGCATTATTGTCGTTAGAGACCGAAGAGCTACAGTACAAGGTTTTAGATGAAGTGATTGCTAAGGAACTCAATGTGAAGCAAACAGAGGCACGAGTTGCCTTCTATAAACAAGTATCCACGATTAAGAAATCTAAGCGGATTTCCTTTACCAAGGATGTCCGGCTTGCGCTGAATACGATTCGTCAATCCATTGATATGGTGTCTGGCTCAGGGTTGGATATCAAAACAAAAGAATCTGATCATGAGGATCACTATGAGATTGTCATTCAAATTCCCAAACGTAAGTAAGGGATGAAGCGTACAGCGGCAGCAATTGCCGCTTTTTCTGTCTAACGCCAACATAAAACCGCAGCATACTCGTATTCTATTTTGAAATTGCCGTTATCCGTAAGTTAAGGACTAAGTAACGTCTTCATAGAGCTTTTGCAATCATGGAACGTAGCAGGATTCCGATTAAATTATGAGGTGAATGAAGTGTCAAAAATAATAGCCGTAGCCAATCAAAAGGGCGGAGTAGGCAAAACGACTACTTCCGTGAATTTGGGCGCCGGACTTGCTTCCCTCGGCAAAAGGGTATTGCTCGTGGATATCGACCCGCAAGGTAATACAACTAGCGGTGTGGGTATCAATAAGGCGGATGTGGCAAATTGTATTTATGATGTACTCATTAACGAAGTTGACCCTAGCGAGGCGATTATCAGTACACAGGTTGAGGGATTGGATATTATCCCGGCAACCATCCAATTAGCAGGTGCTGAAATCGAGCTGGTACCAACTATTTCTCGCGAATTGAGATTAAAAAGATCACTTCAACTCGTCAAGCATAATTACGATTATATATTAATAGATTGCCCTCCATCACTGGGGATTTTGACGCTCAATTCCTTGACGGCTTCCGATTCAGTCATTATTCCAATCCAATGTGAATATTACGCGCTGGAAGGATTAAGCCAATTGTTGAATACCGTGCGATTAGTGCAAAAACATCTAAACACCTCATTGCAAATTGAGGGCGTGTTGCTAACCATGTTTGACGCCCGCACGAACTTGGGTATTCAGGTGATTGAAGAAGTGAAAAAATATTTTCAAAGCAAAGTTTATCAGACGATTATTCCACGCAACGTGAGACTCAGCGAAGCACCATCACATGGCCAGTCCATTATTACGTATGATCCCCGGTCTCGTGGGGCAGAGGTATATATTGAGTTGGCAAAGGAAGTGGTATCTTATGAGTAAACGGTTGGGAAAGGGACTGGACGCACTTATTCCCTCCCTTACAGTCAGTGACGAGGATAAGGTTGTTGACATTCCGCTCAGTCAGTTGCGGGCGAACCCATACCAGCCTCGGAAAACGTTTGATGAGGAGTCCATTAAGGAATTAGCGGAATCCATTCGTCAGCACGGTGTTATCCAACCCATTATTGCGCGTAGTGTCTTGAGAGGTTATGAGATTATAGCCGGGGAAAGACGGTTTCGGGCCTCTCAATTTTGCGGGAATCCAACCATACCTGTGGTTGTTCGCAATTTTACAGATCAGCAGGTAATGGAGATTGCCCTGATTGAGAATTTGCAGCGTGAAAACTTAAATGCAATGGAAGTGGCGGTGGCTTATCAGGGGTTAATGGATCAGTTTTCTTTAACTCAGGAAGAGTTGTCCATGAAAGTGGGAAAATCACGTTCACACATTGCCAATTTTCTCCGTTTGCTCGCATTGCCTGAGGAGGTTAAAGATCATGTTTCACGTGGAACATTGTCTATGGGGCATGCTAGAGCAATTGTCGGGCTCAAAGATCCAGACATGGTAAAACAGCTGGCCATGCAATGTATTGAGCAACAGTGGAGCGTTCGTGAACTTGAAGAAGCCGTACAACAGTTGGATCATAAGCCTGGAGAAACAAAAGCTAAAGCCAAGGTGCGAAAAAAGGACCCCTATATTGACCATATGGAAGAGTCCCTGCGCGAGCGTTTTAAAACAACTGTAAAGATCAAGCACAATAAAGATAAAGGAAAAATCGAATTGAATTATTACAGCCAGCAGGATTTGGAAAGATTACTGGAGCTATTACAGTAGTCTGTAAAAATATGGACATGTCTCCTTGAGTGAAATGGAAAGTGAGATATGTCTTTGCTTTGTCTGGAATTGCAGGAATTAGAATGGTTTTGATGGATAAACTAATAGCCTTGTGTTATTTGTCTCGCTGTTCTCAAACGTTTAAAATAAAAGGTAAGCAAAGCAGTAACATGATTTTTGAGGTAGAGGGGTAGAAACAAACATATGGCTGAATTGAATGGACTAATCATGGAGCAGCTTGCTGGTATTGTTGCAGGGATCGTGCTTATTTTGCTTATCCTGTTGATTGTTGTTATTGTACAGGGGTCAAAGCTAAAGAAGATGCGGCGAAAGTATGAAACCATGATGGCAGGCAGCGGGGTAGAGAATTTGGAGACGCTGCTGATTGATTTAAAGGTACAGATGGACACGATTGAAGATGAGCAGGAAGCCCACCGTGCAAGTATGAAATCACTACGCAGCAAACTGACTGGCTTGAAGGGACATATAGGCATCAAACGCTATAATGCCTTTGGTGAGAGAGGGAGCGATCTAAGCTTCTCTCTGGCTATTGTAGACGATAATCAGGACGGAATAGTATTGACCGGTATTTATAACCGGGATGGCTCATATGTGTATGCCAAGCCTCTGGAAGCGGGACAATCTTCTTATTCCTTATCACCTGAAGAGAAAGAAGCTATTACTCTTGCGCAGCAAGTAGGACAGACCGGTAATGCCACTCCTTAATTGCGGAGTATAAGCTACTAGCTATGATATCTGATAATTTCATGACCAAATTTAGTCTAGTATTTTGCAACACAAAGTATTCCATGAAGCCGCCGACGTTAACGATACCAGTCAAATGGATATCGCCGACCGGCGGTAATTCTTTATTTACACCTGCTCCAGGCTTGAGAGGACCCTCTGCAACCTGAATGCATCCAACACTGGAGGTTTGTCCAAGACATGCGTCTATTCCAATGATATAAGGCTGTTCGTATCGGTCATGTATGCCGTTCAGCGTCGTTTGAAGGTTCATAGCATGTACAGGCTCATCTAATGTTCCATACAAGTTAAACAGGGGGCTTTTATAGCGTGACAAATGGGTACCAACGAGCGGACCAAGGCAATCTCCAGTAGAACGATCGGTGCCGATGCAAATGATGACGATATTTTGCAGACTCCGTGCCTGATGCAGATGGAACAGCAAACGATGGATGATGGCTGATTGGATCCCGGGATCGGTGTGTGATATTTTTAAGCTTAGGGGTTCTTGCCCCGGAATGAAGTCAGAATGAGTCATGGAATCTTCCTTTCGTCCTGTAATGGAGCGTGCAGGTTGTGCTCGCCTACTTTTAAGATTTCACTTGGCCTGCGGGTAACAATTATTCTCAAGATAGTAGCTAGTATATGGATAAACTTGCGTTTTTATACTCGGGAAAAGTAGATTATTCATAGTCGTATGTTTGAAGTCGGGAGATATGCTTATATAGATAGGAAATAGAATGTGGGAAATAGAAAGAGTGGTTCCCTGGTTTGAGGAGGAGTACAGCATGACCTTTATACATTGGTTGGCCGGTAATTTAGACACGGATGACGTAGTGCAAGGTGCGATTCATTGGAAGGATGCTGTATGGAAATGGCTTACAGATAGTGCGATGTGGTCGACCTTTTTGTTTGTGGTTTTGAAAATCGTAATTATTTTCATCATTACACGTATCTTTATTCGAGTTATTAATAAAATTATAGATAAGTCGATGGAGCAAAAGGGAGATAACGGCAGATTCCGATTGAATACCAGACGGTTAACGACTGTGGGCGAACTGCTAAAAAATGTAACAAATATTGTGTTCAATTTCATCTTGATTATGCTGGTGCTATCGCAAATGGGTATAAATCTAGGCCCTCTGATTGCTGGAGCTGGAGTGCTTGGGTTGGCTGTAGGTTTTGGGGCACAGAGCTTGGTTAAGGATGTAATTACTGGGTTCTTTATTATATTTGAGGATCAATTTGCCGTAGGAGACGTCATTCAGACGGGAACTTTCAAGGGGACGGTAGAAATGATTGGGCTGCGTACAACCAGGCTGGTGAGCTGGAAAGGTGAGGTGTATATTTTACCGAACGGCTCCATTACGACGGTAACGAACTTCTCCATGTCCAACGCGTTGGCGGTGGTAGATGTGCCGATGAAGGCGGAGCGTAGTCTGGAGGAAGCCGTCAGCTTGGTAAAACAGGCGATCCAAGGTATCGAAGAGTCCAATGCGCAGATACTTAATATGCCGGATGTGTTAGGCGTTCAGTCCATGACTACATCAGAGTATATCGTACGGGTTGTGGCGGAATGTATGCCGAACACAGGGGCCTTGGTAGAGCGTGATATTCAGAATAATATCAAGAGGGCTCTAGAGGACGAGGAACATCGTCAGGCCGCACTGGAGACGGCGATCACCCTTGAGAAAGAAGATGAGTCAGGAAGAAAAGGGGGAGAGAAGGGTGGAGCGTAAGTCGTTTGAACTAGGGGATATTGTGCAGATGAAGAAGCCTCATCCATGTGGAACGAACGAGATGGAAATTATTCGGATGGGGATGGATATTCGAATCAAATGTGTCGGATGCCAGCATAGTGTGCTGATTCCGCGTGCCAAGTTCGAAAAGAATATGAAGAAAGTGTTGCGCTCAAAGTCCAGCGCTGGCGAGCAGAATTCGGAAACCATTTGAGCAGAGAAGGTGGATCATGGTGAACAAGAAATCAGCTTGCGTCATGGTAGCAATGATGATATAATTATCCTTGCTGCGGAAAGGTACCCAAGAGGTCCAAGGGGGCTGACTCGAAATCAGTTAGGCGTCGCAAGGCGTGCGTGGGTTCGAATCCCACTCTTTCCGCCACTAACTTCATGAACTTGATCAATCTCTTACGTCTACTGACGTAGGGGATTTTTTGGTTTATGGAAATAAACCATTATTAGGTTATAAAAATGAATGTAGCGTTATCGAAGAAATGATTAAGAACCTCTTGGTGAATGAATAAGGTGTTAAAGTAAAAGAAAGCTCCTAACAGCGTTTGAAATAATTGCCGTCAGGAGCATTCTTTTGTTATAGCTGGTTAGGCGGGTAATGATAGCGTTTTGTTCTCTTTGAGCCAGAGATCATCAGCAGGATGGCAGCGATCAAATGGAGTGCCCAGCCAACAAAAGGAATCCAGGCTAGCAAGGAAGTGAGTACTCCCCAGACAGAACCGTAGATCGCTTCCTGATTGCGTAACGACAGGATAAGTGTTACTGCATGCAGGACAAGCATAAACCCCAGTGCTGAGTAGCCAGTCCCCATGACAATAGCTCCTCCCACAATCGGTACAGCCAGCACCAATTCGAATATACCTGATATCCACTTTAATATACGAGAATAGCTCATCTTTAAACCTCCGTAGATAGTAGGTCTTTGTACTTGGATATATTCTAGCAGAAGGAGCTGAATTAATCTGCATTTTACCAGCATATGCAAAAAGTCCGATAATGCAACAAAGGAGGACCACAAAGGTCCTCCATCGTAGGCGATACATTTTTAACAGGATACGATCTGTCCAATCACATCATGAAACTCGGTGTACTGACTAGCAATACTGTGTTGAAAAGACAGTGTCCTTTTACACAAACCTAACGCTTCTAATGCCCGGAATGGATCTCCTAACAGTTTGTAAGGCTACGTCGTCCAACGGAACCACACCTCTCTGTTGTATCGCCTAATCATAATATGGCCAGGATTCCGAAGAAATATACATTAGTGGACACGAGCTTTCGTTTTTTTCTTCCACTTGCGATTATGGTTGGTGGTCTTCGGAAAAGAATCGCCTCTTTCCAACGTTATTTGCTGCGGGTTTTGGATTTCAGTATGAAAGCTTTTTTCTCCAACCTCCATATATACGCCGTCATTTGGGACCTTATCCCCGGGTACGAACTCAGTCTTTTCACCCATACGGTTGTGCCTCCTTAGATAATGAATTGGACTGCAACGGTTATTGTGCGCTGTCTTAAACAGAAACATGCGAAATCAGGGCACACAAATAGTAGTTAATCAAAAATGATTTCCTTTATATATGCAAAATTTGTGGAGTGATATAAAAATGTATAAAGCTAATAATAGGTTGTGTGTGAACAGCTTTTAGCCTTGTGCTCGAAATTGCAGGTTGCATTCAGGTGCTCGATTTGGTAAACTGTTTTAGTGCGAGTTTAGGCTCGTTCCTTGCTCTCAACTGAGATTGAGGGCCTTATGTCCATAAGGAGGTGTAAAGAATGCGCAAATATGAAGTGATGTACATTATTCGTCCTGACATTGAACAAGAAGCTGTTCAAGCGACAGTCGACAAATTCCAAGGTATCATCTCTAACGGCGGTGGCGAAATTACGAATCACGATGTAACTAAACGCCGTCTTGCGTATGAGATCAAGAAATTCCGTGATGGTTCTTTTGTTCTGGTAAACTTCACAGCAGAACCTGCTGTTGTTACTGAGCTTGAGCGTATCATGAAAATTTCTGACGAAGTAATTCGTTATCTCATTACGAACGACGTAGCTTAATTATTGTACGTGATTATGTAATGAACAACGCTCAAAGGAGGGGATTGGATTGTTGAACCGTGTCATTCTGATCGGTCGTTTGACCAAAGATCCAGAGCTGCGCTATACACCGTCTGGTGTAGCAGTAACCCAGTTCACCCTGGCTGTAGACCGTCCGTTTACAAGTCAAGGCGGCGAACGGGAAGCGGATTTCTTGCCGATCGTAACCTGGCGTCAGCTTGCTGAAACATGCGCTAACTATCTTCGTAAAGGTCGTTTGACGGCTGTTGAAGGCCGTGTACAAGTGCGTAATTATGAGAACAATGAAGGAAAACGTGTATACGTGACTGAAATTGTTGCTGATAATGTACGTTTCTTGGAATCTAACCGCGATAGCGGCAACGGTGGCGGCAATAGCGGTGGAGGTATGCGTGAGGAGTCTCCTTTCGGAGGCGGTAACAGCAATAGTGGGCGCGGGAATAATAACTCGCGAAACAATCAGGATCCTTTTTCCGATGACGGAAAACCGATCGATATTTCGGATGATGATCTACCATTTTAATTGGGAAAGGACTGACAAAGAATGGGCTTCAGACAAAGAGAAGGCGGAGACGATAACAAAAGACCAGCTCGTCGTGGTGGTCGCAACAAACGTCGTAAAGTATGTTTCTTCACTGTGAACAAAATTACTCACATTGACTATAAAGATACAGACCTGCTTAAAAAATTCATCAGTGAACGTGGAAAAATTCTTCCTCGTCGTGTGACTGGAACAAGCGCGAAATATCAACGTATGTTGACAATCGCTGTTAAACGTTCCCGTCAAATCGCATTGCTTCCTTACACTACTGAATAGTAGTGGGTGGAAAGAAAAGATGTTCCCAATTCTGGGGACATCTTTTTTTATGATTTTTTTTATTGACAACAAGTGCCATCTATTGTAACTTACTAATAATACAATCCATGTTTACCCATTAAGTATAATTTACCTTTTAGTGGCTTAGGAAATTACAAGCTCCCCAACTCGCCAGAGTACACATTTCAACCATTCGAAATGTTATTTTATATTACATAACACTCAGTTTTTTGTCATTTTCCACAAGTAAATTTCATAAAATTTACAAAAATAGTTGTTTTGCAATTGCATACTACATAAAAAAAGATATTGACGTGATATTATTTTACACTTAAGATAAACCTTAATAAAAATGTAATGGTTGTCGGTGCACAAAATTGACCAAGGGTCTAAAACATGTGTTCTACGCTATCATTAGGAACAGTAAGGAGGATGTGCAAACTTCATTTTCAAACCTCAAGCTTTAACGAATCACCGCAGGAATGAGACAGGCTGTTAAATAAAGACCGACTAAGGGGGATTAACAGGATGGTGCAAACGAAGAAATGGGTTTCTTTGCTTATGGTGCTTACGATCGTTGGTGTTCTGTTTGCAGGATGTAGTGGAGGTGCTAATGAGGCACAGCCGCAGCAAGGTAATGCGGATAAGAAAACAGAGGGAAATGAAGGCAGCGCACCAGTTACAGAGGGTGTAATTAAAGCGACGGATTTGTCACAAAATCCTCCGGGAGCAACAAATCGAAAAGATAACATTGTAGTAGGTATGACATCACCTAAAGGGGTATTTAACCCGCTATTCTGGCAAACAACTTACGATTTATATGTAGTCAGAACGGTATTTGATTCCTTCTTACAGGTGAAGGCAGATGGTACATATGAAAATAGTTTGGCTGAGAAGGTTGATGTATCGCCGGATGGTCTAAAATACACCTTCCATCTGAAACCAGGTGTGAAGTATAGTGACGGCACTCCAGTAACCGTAAAGGATTATGCTTTTGTTCTCAAAGTGCTGCATGATCCGAATTATGATGGAGAAAGCGATATATTATCTTTTAAGATTAAAGGCGGTAAGGAATACCACGATGGCAAGGCGAATGATATCTCGGGTATCAAGGTCATCGATGATAATACAGTAGAGGTAACCGTTACAGAAGCAACAGCTTATACGAAGGATTATCTGGGTGAGCAATACTTCATGCCAGAAGCTTATTACGGAAAAGGGTTCAAGAAGGGTAACCTGGACAGCATCAAGGCGCTTAATAATAAACCAATCGGCTCCGGGCAGTATGTGCTGAAGAGCTTTTCCCCGGGTCAGCAAGTCGTACTTGAAGCGAATCCAAACTACTTCAAGGGCGCACCAAAGGTAAAATCGGTTATTTTCAAAACGACAACAGAAGAAACAAACCTGTCTATGCTGCAAACAGGCGAAACGGACATGGACAACATCACAGTTACGGAAGACAATGTAGAGGAATTAAAGGCTCTAGGCTTCTTGGACGTGAATATTATGCCGACCAATGGCTATGGATATATTGCATTTAATCACAAGGAAAAGAAATTCCAGGACCCTAAAGTACGTCAGGCTTTAACTATTGGTTTAAACCGTAAAGAGATTGTACAGGGCGTGTATGGCCCATATGCGAATGTCATTAACATTCCACAATCTACAGAATCTTGGTCTTATACGGATGAAGGCATCAACAAATATGAATTTGATACAGCGAAGGCGAAGGCTTTGCTGGATGAGGCAGGCTGGAAGGTTGGTGCTGACGGGATTCGCGAAAAGGACGGCGAAAAGCTGACCATTAACTTCTCCGCAACTGCTGATAATCCAGTAGTAGAGGCCTTGCTACCAATCATGTCCAATAACTATAAGGAGCTAGGCATCAAGCTGACTTCTGAAACTCTAGATTTTAACGCCATTATGGATAAAAAGGATACAGGCAAGTTTGATATGTTCTTCGCGGCCTGGGGCTTAACTCCAGACCCGGACACAACGACTTTTATTACGAATGGTGCACAAAACGATATCGGCTACTCTAATAAAAAGGTCGATGAATTAACGCTTGCTGGTAAGCATGAACTGGATCAAGAGAAACGCAAACAGATTTACAAACAGCTCTATCAAGAGTTGAACAAAGATCTGCCAACTATCTTTATGTACCAACGCAGAGATATGTGGCCAGTGAATGGACGTGTATCCGGCCTAGAAATTACGCCATACAAAGATTTTGAGTTCACTCTGCATAACGCTCAAATCGCTCAATAAGGGATGCCAACCGTATGCTCAGCTCTCACGAGCTGGGCATATCACTTTATTCGTCTGGAGGAATGAATATGAAGCAGTACATTATTCGAAGACTGCTGCAACTCATCCCCACACTTATTGGCATATCCATTATCGTTTTTGCGATTTCAGCCATGGTGCCGGGTGATTATATTACAGCCAAGCAGAACCCGAATATGACCGCCGAGAAGGCGCAACAGCTACGACATATCTACGGGCTGGATAAGCCGGAATACCAACGTTATTTTATATGGGCCGGTAATATGTTAAAGGGAAATATGGGGGATTCATTACAGCATAAGCAGCCGGTAACGAAGGTCATTGGCAATTATGTATGGAACTCTTTTATTATCGCTTTTTTTAGTCTTATTTTTAGCTGGCTCATTGCAGTTGTTGCAGGGGTATTTTCAGCTAAGTTTCAATATTCCTTATTCGATAAGTTCGTGACGTTATTCATTTTCTTATGTATGTCGCTGCCTTCATTTTTTATTGGTCTATTGGTCATCAAAATATTTGCCCTGGAATGGGGAATTCTCCCGGTTGGGGGTATGACTACAGCAGGGATGGAAGCAGGTTCGTGGGCGTATATGGTGGATGTCCTCAAGCATATGTTCCTGCCGACACTCGTACTTACGATGCTGAGTACAGGAAGCCTGACTCGTTATTTCCGTACAGGCATGTTGGAGGTCATCCGTCAGGATTATATCCGTACCGCACGCGCCAAGGGCTTGAAGGAACGGACGGTTATTTTCAAACATGCACTGCGCAATGCCCTGATTCCAGCAATCACACTGCTCGGGTTCGAGCTTCCAGCCTTATTTGGTGGGGCAATGATCCTGGAAAAGGTATTTGTATGGCCGGGTGTGGGGCAGGTCTACCTGGAGTCCATTAGTATGCGGGACTATCCGTTTATGTTGGGCTTCACCATTTTCCTAGCTGTTCTCACGCTCATCGGCAATCTACTTTCTGATGTATTGTATGGCATGGCAGATCCAAGAATTCGCTTGAAGTAGGAGGGATACTATTGTCCGCAGAAACAGTCACGATTGAAACGAATCAAAAGGCGGCGATCCGTCCTGAAGCGTCTCCATGGAGAATCGCCGTTCGCCGTTTTAATCAAAACCGCTTGGCTTTGGCAGGTCTCGTTATATTAATTCTGATGGTTATCATTTGTGTATTTGGTCCCATGATTTCACCTTATCATTTAGATGATTACAAGCTCTCTGACAAAAACTTATCCCCTAATGCGAAGTACTGGCTCGGTACGGATAAGTTTGGTAGAGATATTTTACTGCGTACGATGCTGGCTGGCCGTATTTCTTTGACAGTGGGGCTGGTCGCCACGTTTATTTCGGTCATGATCGGGGCAACGTTGGGTGCGCTGGCAGGGTTTTATCGTAAAGGCGTGGATACGGTTATTATGCGGATTGCTGATATTTTTATGGCGCTGCCTACATTGCCGCTGCTTATTATTTTAGGTGCTGTTCTATCGGATTTGAAGGTTGATCCGTCGAACCGTATTTATTTTCTGATGCTTATTATTGGGGTCCTGAGCTGGACGAGCTTGTCCCGTCTGGTCAGAGGGCAGATTCTTACGCTGCGTGAACAGGAGTTCATGCAGGCGACGGAAGCGCTGGGCTTGAGAGACCGCCGCAAAATATTCCGACATCTGCTACCGAACACGATTCCTACTATTATTGTTACGGCTACGCTTGGAGTGGCTGGTGCGATTATTACAGAATCTGCGCTCAGTTACTTGGGGATTGGCGTCGTGCCGCCCACACCTTCGTGGGGGAACATGATATCGGCTGCAAATAATCTGATTGACTTCCGCAAACGGCCCTGGATATGGGTACCACCGGGAATGTGTATTCTAATTACCGTTGTAGCGATTAATCTGATTGGTGACGGCTTGCGTGACGCGCTGGACCCTAAAATGAAGAAGTAGGAGACGAACGTTTATGGAAAATGCTTTGATTGAATTTCGTAACCTGAAAACCCACTTTCATACCTCTAACGGAACTGTCAAAGCGGTCAATGACGTCAGTTTTAAAATTCGTGAGGGTGAAACGCTCTGTGTGGTAGGAGAATCTGGCTGTGGTAAGAGTGTAACTGCGATGACAATGATGCGGTTGATTGATTCTCCCCACACCTCAGACGGACAAATCTGGTTTGAGGGCAAGGATCTCCTAAAACTCAATAAAGGGCAAATGCAGCAAATTCGCGGCAATGACATTTCGATTATTTTTCAGGAACCGATGTCTTCTCTGAATCCGGTGCTTACGATCGGGGAACAGATTACGGAGCCGTTGCTGATGCATACATTAATGAGTAAAAGGGAAGCACGCGCCCGGGCAATTGAACTAATTAATTTGGTGGGCATTTCGCGATCGGAGGAAATATTCAATTCCTATCCTCATGAGTTGAGTGGCGGTATGCGCCAGCGGATTATGATTGCTATTGCTTTAAGCTGTAATCCGAAGCTGTTGATTGCGGATGAACCGACAACGGCACTGGATGTAACGATCCAGGCACAGATTCTCGATTTAATGCGGGATTTGAAGGATAAGCTTAAAACGTCCATTATGCTGATAACACATGACTTGGGTGTCGTGGCAGAAATGGCGGATTATGTGGTCGTTATGTATGCCGGGAACGTTATTGAAGAGGCTCCTGTCATTGAGCTGTTCAAAAATCCGCAGCATCCGTATACTCAAGGATTATTAAAGGCGAAGCCTGTCATTAATCAGAAAATGGATCGGCTATATTCCATCCCAGGACAGGTGCCAAACCCCATTGAGCTGGGCGAAAATTGTCATTTTCATGATCGATGCGCACATTGTATGCAAATATGCAAGGATCAGGCCCCTCCCTTGAATGAAAAGGAGAATGGCCATAAGGTTGCCTGTTGGCTATATGAGAAAGAAGGAGGGCAACGAATATGAGCGAGCCTTTAATTCAAGTGGAAGGGCTGAAAAAGTATTTCCCAATCACAGGCGGGGTTTTTCAGCGTACGGTCGGACATGTCAAGGCGGTCGATGATGTATCCTTTCATATTCATAAGGGTGAATCGTTTGGTCTGGTAGGAGAATCGGGCTGTGGTAAAAGTACGATTGGACGCACGATTCTCAGATTGATGGATAAGACAGAGGGATCAGTACGGTACAAGGGCGAAGATTTGCACGCATTAAACAAGGAGCAGATTCGTGCGCTTCGTCCAAAGCTGCAAATCGTCTTCCAGGACCCTTTTAGTTCACTGAACCCGAGAATTAAGGTGGGTGAGGCGATCGGAGAGGCTTTGCTGGATCACGGGTTGATTGATCGTAATGAGCTACGGCAGAAGGTCAACGAAACGCTGAACATTTGTGGGCTGTCCTCATATCACTATGATCGTTATCCGCATGAGTTCTCTGGCGGTCAGCGGCAGCGGATCGGGATTGCACGGGCCTTGATTTTGAATCCTGATTTTATTGTGGCTGACGAGCCGGTATCTGCTCTGGATGTGTCGATTCAGGCCCAGATCATTAACTTGTTAAGCGATTTGCAACAGGAACGCCAACTGACGTACCTGTTCATCTCGCATGATCTGAGTGTAGTCGAGCATCTGTGTAGCCGGATTGGTGTGATGTATCTGGGCTCGATGGTAGAGTTGGCTTCCAAGGAGGAGCTGTTCAGCAATCCGCTACACCCATACACCAAGGCTCTGCTATCAGCAGTACCGATTCCAGATCCGACGATCAAAAGGCAGCGGATTGTGTTAAAAGGGGACATCCCGTCTCCGGCTAATCCGCCGTCAGGATGCAAGTTTCATACACGCTGTCCTATGGCGGAAGCGCGCTGTAGAACAGAGGCTCCAGTATACCGAGATGCGGGCGACCAGCATTTTGTAGCCTGTCACTTTGCCTGATACGACATACTGAAGGAGCAAAATATCCGTCATCCTGTAACAAGGATTGGCGGATATTTTGTCGTGAAATAAAAAAAGGTAAAAAAATTGTATCTTTTTTTCGAAAAATTGCAGACAAAATGGATTTTTCATCGTCTAATAAGATATGGAGGTTATTACGATGATGAAAAAACATTGGTTACGTTGGGCTATTGTCGTCCCGGTACTTATTATATTGATTTTTATTACTCTTGGACCCCGCTTGTTGATCGGAAAGCCGAATGTGGATGCAGACGCTGCAGTGCTGATGGACATGCACACCGGGGAATTACTGATGGATGTGAATGGCGATAAGCCTATGCCTTCTGCAAATATGTCCAAGCTCATGACCGAGCTATTGGTACTGGAGGATATTCGGACCGGACGGTTAGGCTGGAATGATGAGGTGCGAATTAGTCGTTATGCCAGTACGGTGGGTGGTGTGAATCTGTCTCTTCGGTATGGGGAAAGAATGACCGTATCTGAACTGTTCCAAAGTATGGTTGTGTATTCAGCGAATGACGCCGCTGTAGCGCTGGCAGAGCGTTCATCAGGGAATGAGTCCGCTTTTGTGAAGCGCATGAATGAAAAGGCTGCTCAAATTGGGCTGTCACCCGGTAGTCGCTTTAGTAATGCCTCTGGGGCTGGTCAGAGTGAATTGGGGCCGAACCATCCTAAGGATATTCGCGGAGAAACGAAAATGACGGCAAGCGACACTGCAAAGTTGGCCTCTTACTTGATTACGTCACATCCTGAGATTCTCAGAACGTCCAGCCGCACACAGATGGAATTGAAGGATAAGGGCATTTACATCAGTAATACGAACTGGATGCTGCCTTCCTTGGCTGGACCGTACTCTTATGCGGGGACGGACGGATTGAAAGCAGGGTACACAAGCGATGCTGGATACTGCTTCACTGGTACAGCTGAGCAGCATGGCAAACGATTAGTTGCTGTAGTGCTGGGTGCACCGAGCAAGGAAGAGCGTTTCGCACAGACACGGAAGCTGTTTGATTATGGTTTTTCTCTGTCCACCTCTTTTCCGGTACGATTGCAAAATTTGGTGAAACTGTCTCTGCATTAAGATAAAAGATAACTTTGAAAGCTACATAGAATACTTATATAAACGTAAATGAGGGCTTTGACCGTAAGGGCAAAGCCTTTTTTGTCATGAGTTTGAGGAACTAACCACGCCATGGCACTTTTGACAACAAGGTAGCAGACCTTTTATGCTTTGAGGGGAAGTTTCCGCTTCATGAGGGATCAATCCGGTTTAATGAAGAGATGGGATTTGTGGACGAAAGAAGGAAGGAAGCCATGATGGAGAGAAGACATAAGAGAAGGACCCGTGGAAAGCCCAAAAAGAAAAAGAGGTTTACCGCTCTATATATTTCATGTATTGTCTTGCTTTTAGTTGCAGTAGGGGGCTATCTATTCCGCAAACAGCTGACGCTCGTGGCTTTTGACTGGTTTGTGTCACCGACGCTGGAAAGCAAGCTGGAGAAATCCTACCAGCCTCGTCAATCCAAGGAACAACAGCCCCAAGAGACCGTTGCTTACCAGAAGGAGCCTTTTTCGGTGTTATTACTGGGGACAGATCAACGGCCCAATGAAAAGGCACGTGGTCGCTCAGATACGGTGATATATGCTGCTGTACGGCCCGCAGAATCGCGTGTGCTCTTGATTTCTATCCCAAGGGATACGTATGTACAGATTGCCGGACATGATTCCAATCGAGATGGCGAGGATGATTTTGATAAGTTGGGGCATGCTTATGCGTTCGGAGGCGAGGATATGTCCATGGGCACTGTAGAGAAGCTGATGGAGCATAAGGTCGATTATTATGCTACGATTAATTTCCAGGGTATTCAGGATGCCGTGAATGCAGTGGGCGGAGTAGTGTTACCTATCGACCAGCCCATCGAGAATAAAAACCCGCTGCATATCAAGTTCCGTATTGAGGCGGGCAAGCCGCTTTATAATGGTGAAGAAGCCATGTATTATGTTAGGTATCGGGAAGATAGCGACTTCAACCGTACAAAACGTCAGCAAATTTTTTTGAATGCTATGGCCGATAGGCTACTGAATATCGACGGAATCACCAAGATCCCGGAGTTGCTCGATATCATGGGGGCCAATTTCACAACGGATATGGAACCTGCCTTTATTACTGGGCTTGGCAAGCAAGCTATTTCACAAGGGAATCCACAAATCTCAAGTTTTACGATTACGGGGGAAGGGTTCAAGAAGAAGGGCCTGTACTATGACCGGGCTAATGAACAGGAACTTGAATATGCCAGACTTATGATTGCGAACTGGCTAGACTCTGATACAACCCCGCAGACGCTGAGGCTTCCCGACAAACAGGACATTCAGTGAGTAATCAATGGATTTATATTTGATTTTGAGGGGGATTCGTTTCTCATGAATATTGCTTTTTTCTTGCTTCCCAAACAAGAGGTCGCTTGTGTAACGGCGGATGCTACTCTACGGCAAACATTGGAACGAATGGAATATCACCGATTCACAGCGGTTCCTATTTTGGATAAGGAAGGTAGATATACGGGTACGGTTACAGAGGGTGACCTATTGTGGCATATGAAAGAGTCTGAGGGGAAAATCACCTTTGAAAACGCTTCTAAGTTTATGCTCAAGGACGTTCCGCTACGGGTTTCGATGAAACCTGTATCCATTGATGCCAATATGGAGGATCTGATTAATTTGGCGAAGGTACAAAACTTTGTGCCCGTTGTGGATGATATGGAAAGGTTTATCGGTATCGTGCGCCGCAGCCAAATTATTGAGTATTGTGAGAAATTTGTGTCCAAGGAATCGCTTAATACTTCAAGCTAAAATAAGCAGCAAAGCCGCACTGAAGATTACTATCACCCTAGGGGCTAACAGTGTTGACATGGGCTTATAATAAGCAGCAAAGCTGCTCTGAAAATAACGATTTACCCTATGGGGTAACAGTTATTTTCAAAATAGGATATGCTATAATGGAGAATAAAGCTTTTTCAGAGGGGTGTGACTCTTCATCATATGCCTAAAGAAATGGATGTAGTTAAACGAGCCAAGGTTATTGAATGGCTTAAAACAGAGGTGCTTGACCAAGTCTCCCGTCTGTTTAAGGCGATGTGGGAAGGCAGTACAGTCCGTATTGGTGACTGTTTGGCCAGCCTGGTGATGAGCAGTTATATTCTGGGGAGGCGTCTTGGGGTGTCTTACCGTGAATTGGATGATCTACTCATCGACAAGCTAAGAAAGCACAGAAAAGAAGGACACCAGCTGGAGGATTGGTATCAGGACATTTCCGCACTGGAAGAACATATGCGTAAGAGGTGAAAACGTTGAAATTCCGCTTGGCCACTGTAGCATGGAGCGTTATTTATTTGCTTCTGCTGCTGACTCTATTGACACCATTTAGAATTATTACCGTATTTTTTCTGATTGTGCCTGGCGCTGTATTGTTTTCATCGCTGCCTTTCAAAGGATTTCTGGTTCACGTCATACCGGTGCTTTTAATTATAGCGCTACTCGATGTGTATTCGCTGCTTCCTGCGATTTACTTTCTGATTCCTTCTATATTGATGGGACGGATATATAAAAAGGGAGGATCTGCTTTTCAGGCGTTGATGACCGGAACAGGCATTATTTTAGCCGAGTTGTTGTTTGTACTGTTTATCGCTACGTATTCCTTCGGGTTTGATCTTTCGCAGTCCCTTCGGGATCAGGCTGAGATATCGGCCAGTATTGTACAGCAGATTTTAAGTGCGAATCCGATGTTTGCGAATATGAGCTGGACAGCTGAAGATACGCAGAAACTCGGTACAATGCTGATTGGTAAAGTTCCATATGTGATGATCGTCAGCTCGTTTATACTGGCAGTGATCACACATGCTTTGGCACGTCCAGCATTGAGCAGTCTCGATGTGCCGGTACGTAAAATGAAGCCTGCCCGCGAGTGGATGCTACCACGCACGCTGATCTGGTACTATCTGCTGGCAATTGTAATTGGATGGATAGCGGATTCCTCCGATAGCAGCTGGATTCAAACGGTTTCCATTAGTATGCTACCGCTGATCCATGCATGTTTTATTATCCAGACAATTGGTTTTGTATACTTCTGGACGCATAGCCGTAAAATGAGCCCAGTGATTGCGTTGCTGCTGTCGCTCGTCGTTCTGGTGTTCCAGCCGCTCCGCATTATAGGTATTATTGATTTGGCCTTTCCGCTGCGTGAAGCTATTACAAGATCAAAGAAATAGGGTGAACAGTCATGCCTAAATTTCTACAAAAACGCTGGCACGGCTATCAGACGGTCTGGGCGTTTTTACTGCTGCTGGTGCTTGTCATATGTATTTCCATGTACAACTGGGAACTGGGTGTGATAGGACTGCTGCTATCATTCTTGCTCGGCGGATTGATGCTGAAGACGGAGCTGGATTTCCGTCGGGAACTGAATCAATATATCAGTGGCCTTTCCTTCCGGATCAAGCGGGTGGAGGGAGAAGCGATCAGTACACTGCCGTTCGGTATCATTTTATACAGTGAAAATCGGACGGTAGAATGGCACAATCGCTTTGCCAGTGAGATGTTCGAGGAGCAATCGTTGATTGGAGAGCCCCTTCAAGATTTGTTTCCTCAACTCGCAAACGCTCTAAGCACTAAAAAGGAAACGAAAGAGTCTGCTCGTGAACTAAAGGTGGAATTACAGCATGATGAGCGTCATTATCAGTTTCTAATCGTGCCTGATGAGCGTCTGATATATTTGTATGAAGTGACGGAGCTCGCGGTACTGCGCAAGCAGTATGAGAACGAGCGGTTAGCGCTTGGTATTGTCATGCTTGATAATATGGACGAGGCTGCTCAGGGAATGGACGATCAGCAGCGTACCGCGCTTATTGCGAAGGTTTCCAGCGAGATTACGTCTTGGGCCAATCAATACAATATTTATTTGCGCCGGTTGTCATCTGAGCGTTATCTTATTATGCTGAATCATAAAGCACTCCAGGAGCTGGAGCAAAGCCGATTCGTCATTTTGGATACCGTGCGGGAAATGACAGCAGATTTGAAAGTACCGATGACATTGAGCATTGGTTTGTCTTTCGGGGCAGAGAGTATCAAGGAGCTGGGCGAGCTAGCTCAATCCAGTCTAGATATGGCGCTTGGACGTGGGGGAGATCAAGCAGCAGTGAAAGCGGGACAGCGCCTGTCCTTTTACGGAGGCAAGTCCAATGCTGTCGAGAAGCGTACCAGGGTGCGTGCCCGAGTCATTGCGCATGCGTTGCGTGATCTGATGCAGGAGAGCGACCGTGTGCTGATTATGGGACACAAAATACCGGACATGGATGCAATAGGAGCAGCTATCGGTGTGTGGAAGGCTGCGGCACTTTACAATGTAGAGGCCCATATCGTACTGGACAAATCCAATCCGTCTATTGACCGAATGATGGAGCAGGTAAACAAGGATGAGAAGCTGTCGCAAGCGCTCATGACACCGGAGCAGTCGCTTCAGGTGATGACCGAGCACAGCCTGCTGGTTGTGGTGGATACGCACAAGGCGTCAATGACGATTGAGCCGCGTCTGGTGCAGACGGCCAGCCGGGTGGTGGTTGTGGATCATCACCGTCGGGGCGAGGAATTTATTAATGATTCTGTTCTGATCTATTTGGAGCCATACGCGTCATCGGCCTGTGAACTGGTGACTGAGCTGCTGCAATATATCCATGAAAAGGTCCAGCTGACACCGCTGGAGGCAACATCACTGCTGGCGGGGATTACGGTGGATACCAAGCATTTCTCCCTGCATACAGGCTCACGCACGTTTGAGGCAGCTGGCTTCTTAAGACGTAGTGGAGCAGATACAGTGATGATCCAGCGCATGTTAAAAGAGGACCTGGATGAATATATTGCTAAGGCGGAAATTATTAAGCATGCTAAAATGATATATGGGCATATCGCAATTGCGGTGACCGAGCCCGGACAAAAAATACCGCAGCTCCTGATTGCTCAGGTGGCGGATTCATTACTCAATATGACGGATGTACTGGCCTCCTTTGTGGTCAGTGAACGTCCTGACGGCCTGGTGGGGATCAGCGCCCGATCACTCGGACGCATGAACGTACAGGTCGTCATGGAACGGCTAGGCGGCGGAGGACATCTGACGAACGCAGCGGTTCAGCTGGATTGCTCGCTGGAGGAAGCTAAGCGCAGAGTGGTCGACGTACTGGCCGAAATTGATGGGGAAGAGGGGTTATTTGAATGAAAGTAATATTCATTAAAGATATGAAGGGCCAAGGTAAGAAGGGGCAGGTTAAGGAAGTATCCGACGGTTATGCAGCGAATTTTCTGTTGCCGCGTGGGATTGCCCGTCCAGCAACGGAAGGAAATATGAAGACGCTGGAAAACCAAAACGCTGCTGAGGAGAAACGCAAGCAAGAGGAAAAGGAAGAGGCACAAGTACTCGGCAAAAAGCTGGAAGAGACTACAATTCAGCTCAAAGCAAAGGCTGGAGAAGGCGGACGTCTGTTCGGCGCGATTACAAGCAAGCAAATCGCAGAGGCTGTTGCTAAAACAGGCATCAAGCTGGACAAACGCAAAATCGAGCTGGAAGAACCGATTCGTACGTTGGGCGTGACTCAAATGACCGTCAAGCTTCATCCTGAGGTCAAAGCTACGCTGAAAGTACAGGTGACTGAAGAATAATTATGGGCGGCGAATTTTTTGATCGGATTCCTCCGCAAAATCTGGAGGCTGAACAGGCGGTTATTGGGTCTATTTTGCTTCAGTCTGAAGCACTGATTACCGCAATGGAGCGGGTGCAGACCGAGGACTTTTACGATAAAGCTCATCAAATGATTTACGAAGCAATGATTGAGCTGGGTGAATCCGGACAGCCGATTGACTTGGTTACGCTGACCTCGAAAATTCAGGACAAAGGTCAGCTGGAGGATATCGGCGGTGTCAGTTATCTGGCGAAGCTGGCTCACGGGGTGCCAACAGCGGCTAACGTGGATTACTATGCCCAGATCATTGAAGAAAAAGCGATGCTTCGTCGCTTGATTCGTGCAGCTACACAGATTGTGAGCGAAGGCTATAGCAGTGGCGAGGATGTCGCCGGTATGCTGAGTGATGCTGAGCGCAAGATTATGGAAATCTCCAACGGGCGCTCAGGCAGTGGTTTTATCGCCATCCGTGATGTCGTGATGGAAGTGTTCGACCGCGTTGAATTGCTGCATCAGAACAAGGGAAACACGACCGGAATTCCGTCCGGATTCGTTGACCTGGACAAGATGACGGCGGGTTTCCAGCGCAATGACCTGATCATTGTGGCTGCCCGTCCATCTGTAGGTAAAACGGCATTCGCCCTGAATATTGCACAAAACGTTGCAGTACGGGCAAAAGAGACGGTTGCCATCTTCAGTCTGGAGATGTCGGCGGCTCAGCTCGTGCAGCGGATGATCTGTGCCGAGGCTAACTTGGACGCGAACGTCATGCGGACAGGTGAATTTAAAGGCGACGACGATTGGGCGAAGCTGACGATGGGCATTGCAGCCTTGTCAGAGGCGGAAATCTATATCGATGATACGCCCGGCATCACTGTGGCTGATATCCGTGCCAAATGCCGCCGTCTCAAGGCGGAAAAGGGACTGGGTATGATCGTTATTGACTACTTGCAGCTCATTCACGGACGCGGCAAAGCGGGCGAGAACCGGCAGCAGGAGGTATCCGAAATTTCACGGACATTAAAACAAATCGCCCGTGAGCTTGAAGTGCCTGTAATTGCCCTTTCCCAGCTGAGCCGGGGTGTGGAGCAGCGTCAAGATAAGCGGCCCATGATGAGTGACTTGCGGGAATCGGGTTCCATTGAGCAGGATGCTGACATCGTTGCGTTTCTGTACCGGGATGATTATTATAATCAGGAAACAGAAAAGAAAAATATTATTGAAATTATCATTGCCAAGCAGCGTAACGGCCCGGTCGGTACGGTAGAGCTGGTATTTCTCAAAAATTATAATAAATTCGCTAATTACGAGCGTGCCCATTCGGATGCGTTCGCCGGTTAATATATTTGTATGATTAGAAAAGGCTCTTTCGACGCGGGTATCGCGATTACGAGAGAGCCTTTTTTATAGAATTCATATATTTTCATAGAACGATTGAAACTCTCAATTACGAACAATACTATTTTCATGTAATATAATGTTCGCTTTTTATTTGACTTTGAAAAATGGTACTGGTACACTTATAGTGCTGCTTCAACGCAGTGGGGAGATCATTACGCCCGGGGCTTTCCGAACTTACGGAATGTCTGCGACGGACGTTTTTTCCTGCTGTCCGAGAACGCTCCATACCTGCCCGCTGAGGCGGTTGAAGCCAGATATGTGTTAGCGCGTCAGCTCAAAATCAGAGTGTCTGTGGGCACTCCACGGAGGAATGAAACATGTCAACTGTAGTCGTTGTGGGGACACAATGGGGAGACGAAGGCAAAGGTAAAATCACGGACTATCTGGCGGAAAGCGCTGAAGTAGTGGCCCGTTACCAAGGCGGAAACAATGCTGGTCATACGATTCTCATTGACGGTAAAAAGTATAAGCTGAGCCTGATTCCATCCGGCGTTTTTTATGAAGATAAAAAGTGTGTTATTGGCAACGGCATGGTAGTGAATCCAGCCGCTCTTATTGAAGAAATTACTTATATTCATGATAATGGATTTTCCACGAAAAATTTGGTCATTAGTGACCGCGCACATGTCATTATGCCTTACCATATGACGTTGGACGTGCTGGAAGAAGACCGCAAAGGTCCTAACAAAATTGGTACTACCCGTAAAGGGATTGGCCCTGCTTATATGGATAAAGCTGCTCGTAACGGTATTCGTATTGCTGATTTGCTGGAAGCAGAAGAATTCGAAAAGAAACTGCGCCATCTAACGAAGGAAAAGAATCAAGTGATTGAGCAAGTATACGGCGGCGAGCCGCTGGATGTTGAAGAAATATTGAAACAGTATCTGGAATATGCTGAGTTTATTCGTCCTTATGTAGCGGATACGTCTGTTGTGCTGAACGATGCAATTGACGCCAATCGTAAGGTGTTGTTTGAAGGTGCACAAGGCGTTATGCTCGATATCGACCAAGGTACGTATCCATACGTTACGTCTTCTAACCCGTCGGCTGGCGGCGTATGTATCGGTTCTGGTGTAGGCCCATCCAAAATTCAACAAGTGATCGGTGTAGCTAAATCGTACACAACTCGTGTAGGGGATGGACCTTTCCCAACGGAACTACACGATGAAGTCGGCGATTACATTCGTGAAACAGGCCATGAGTACGGTACGGTTACAGGTCGTCCTCGCCGCGTAGGCTGGTTTGACAGCGTCGTTGTGCGCCATGCCCGTCGTGTTAGTGGATTAACTGGTCTTTCCCTGAACTCGCTGGACGTATTGACAGGCCTGAAAACAGTTAAGATCTGTACAGGCTACAAATACCGCGGCGAGATCATCACGCATTATCCAGCTAGCTTGAAAATGCTGGCAGAGTGTGAGGCGGTATATGAAGAAATGCCAGGCTGGAACGAAGACATTACTGGCGTGAAGACGCTGGAGGAACTGCCGGAGACTACCCGCCATTACGTACAACGCGTATCCGAGTTGACAGGTATTCCAATCGCTATTTTCTCGGTTGGTCGTAACCGCGATCAAACGAACCAAGTGCTCCCGATTTATTTGTAAAATATCCGTAGGATTCTATGAGGGCGTCATGCCTGTTTAATCATATAACTATTCCTGCTAAATCAAGGGGAGAGAGGCAATTCATGCCTCCCTCTTCTTTTTTATATGGATGTGTTGGTGCTAGTTTTACATATTCCAAGGGTTAAAAATCGTCATATCTCGTCAATACTGGTCTATATGCACTTCATGATGTACACATGGCAAGATGCGTATAAGGAGGTAACGGGATATGAGGTGGCTTGGATGGCTGCTTAAAAAAGGAATGACGGTGGTGCTGGTCAGCGCGCTGACACTGGCAGTGACCGGTGTGGTCGTGAATGCTTATGTTCAATCGCTGTTACGGCAATTTAACATTCAGCTCGATCATCAGCCGATATGGGGATGGGGCTGGCTAAAAGGCAGCGCAAATACTGATCAAAGTACAGGTACAGGGAAGAGCAAGACGACAGGGAGCGACTCTGGAAGTGTAACACCGCCTGATAATGCTTTGCCTGTCATGGGACAGGGCTTAGAAGAAAGCGGAAATAAGACAGGTGGTGCATCCAATGACAAGGGATCTCAGGAAGGGGCCACGTCGGCCGGAACACCAGACAGCGAGCCGCGTCAGCAGGCAGAAGGTACAGCTACACCTGAAACGAGTATCGAAGGCCATGATTTGGTCATTACGCCCGACCATCTGACGGAGAAAAAGAACAATTTACCGGCGGCTCAGAAGCAGGAGATTTTTACGATTCTCATGAATAAACTTCCGCCGGAAGAGATGCAAAAAATATCAGCTGCGATGGAAGGCGGTCTCACCGAGCAGGAGCTGCAAGATATTCAGCAGGTGCTTGCGAAGTATTTGACCAAAGAGGAATATAACAAATTGATGGGTATGCTTAAATAATGCATAAATAAAACGCATAAATGTATGGGCAATGTTAATGCTCAAAACAGGACTGTAGAATCCGCGCCGGGCGCGGATTTTTTTGCGTGCTAGGAAGTAATTGGAGTGCAGTTGAATTCTTTGTAAAAGCTATGTTAAAGTAAACTGTGTTGTGAAAAGGTTAAATTTTTGAAACCTTTTACGTAACTATGCAATACTAGATAGCGACTATTATCATAGATAAGCTTGTAAAATGGCTACTTTTATCATGTAAAAGGACAATAATGAACGCATTTAATAGAGATAGGATATGCTGAAAAGGAGAGAACCATGGAGGTTTCTAAGGGGAAGTTATCACCAGACCACAGGAATGGGAATTCAAGTGTTGAAAGCAATTCTGCCGATAAAGCAGGGAAAATAGCAACATGGTGGAACGGACGGAAAAGATGGTTAAGTTGGACGGCAGGCGGCATTGTGATTGTTGGCGGTCTTATTTTTGCTAGCAATCAGTATGTTGGAGCCAATACAGTTCCTTATTATAAAGTGTATGTTAAAGGCGTTGAGGTCGGCAGTATCCTGAATGAGCAGCAGCTTAAGCAGCTGTATACAACGAAGAGCAAGCAGTATAAAGACAAGTATCCTGATGTGGAAATGGTGCTCAATACGAGCGCGGTCACGACGAGCACAGAAAAGGCATATAAGGCGGATATCGATAGCGCAGCCACGCTGAAGAAGCTGGACGGCATGCTGACTGCCTATGCCAAAGGAGTAGAAGTGAAGGTCAACGGACAGATGGTTGGCATTGTAAAGGACAAAGCGACTGCACAAGCGGCTTTAAAGCAAGTGCAGAAGAAATACACACCTGCGGGTGAAGGTACGGCGACAGGCATTAAGGGGCTGGTTCGCAAAACATCCGTGGGGAGTAGTCATGCTAGCGCAAGCACGAAGGCGCCTAAAGCATGGCTGGAGTCTGCCAGTATCCGTGAAAAGATTGCGTATGAGCCGGTGAAAGCAGATCCGAACAAGGTGCTGACGGAGGCAGAAGCGGTTAAGGTACTGACCGAGGGACGTGAAGCTCCTACAACCTATACGGTGCAAGAAGGCGATTCTTTGTCGTCGATTGCTACGAAGTTCGATACGACGGCTTGGGAGATTAAGCAAAACAATCCCGGTCTGCGTGAGTTGTACTTGCAAATTGGGGACGAGTTAAAGGTCACGGCTCCCAAGGTACCTGTTACGGTACGAACGGTAGAAAAGGTCGTCGAGCAGATTGCTATCGAGCCTGAAGTAGAGATTCGCCAGAGC
The DNA here is from genome assembly GCF_044784315.1 of Paenibacillus sp. DP01. Taxonomy (NCBI): domain Bacteria; kingdom Bacillati; phylum Bacillota; class Bacilli; order Caryophanales; family Paenibacillaceae; genus Paenibacillus; species Paenibacillus sp. DP01. The sequence goes on along the minus strand of NZ_CP173059.1, from coordinate 5,728,747 downwards.
GATGAATTGAAAGCAGGAGTTACGAAAGTGGTCAGACCGGGACAAGCAGGTCTTAAAGAGATGGACTACCGTTTGACCAAGGAGAACGGTGAGGTCGTGCAAGAGGAATGGCTCGGTCAAAAGGTGTTACAGCCGTCTGTTACCGAGGTGGTTCTGAGAGGAACGAAAGTCGAGGGGGAAGGCTCGGGCCAATTTGCCTGGCCGACTGCGGGTGCAATCATGACGAGCAGCTTCGGAGGACGTTGGGGACGTATGCATGAAGGTGTTGACTTGGTCGGCGATCATACGATTCAAGCTTCAGATGAAGGTGTCGTCACATTTGCCGGTCAGCAGAATGGCTACGGTAATGTCATTATGATTGATCATCGCAACGGCTATCAAACAGTATACGGGCATTTGAACAGTATTGGTGTCCATGTGGGACAGGTTGTTCAGCAAGGTGAAGCGATTGGTATCATGGGAAGCACCGGACGTTCCACAGGCACACATGTTCACTTTGAGATTCGCAAAAATAATACGCCACAAAATCCAATGACGTATTTAAGATAGATTGGATGTTTAAATCGAGAGTTATGTGATTCGATGAGGATCAAGGAGAAAGACCATGTTTTCTGCATGCTTAACAGCCAGGTGCAGGCATGGTTTTTTCTGCGTAAAGAAAAGGGTCTGGAAAAGTAATGGAATAGCGTACGGGTATGATAGAATAGAATAAGCATCTTATGGGTACTGACAAACGAAAGTTAATAATAGATGATGATCCGTGAGAAGAGGTGAACGCTGTATGCAAGGGACGATTCTAGTAGTGGATGATGAACAACCTATCGCTGATATTTTGAAATTTAATTTGGAAAAAGAGGGCTACGAGGTCATTTGCGCCTTTGATGGAATCAGTGCGGTGGATATCGCGGTTAAGCAACAGCCAGACCTGATTTTGCTGGACCTGATGCTGCCGGGCATGGACGGTATGGACGTATGCCGCGAGGTGCGCGGACATCAGCTTCAGACGCCAATTATTATGCTGACTGCGAAGGATGGGGAAATCGACAAAGTGCTAGGGCTGGAGCTGGGTGCGGACGATTATGTGACGAAGCCGTTCAGCACACGCGAATTGCTGGCACGCGTGAAGGCACAGATGCGTAGACAGCAACGCGGTATGGCGGGCACGCCGGAAAACCGCCCACAGGAGGATAAGCAGGGGCTGCGCGTAGGAGATCTCTTTTTTGATGCGGATATGTATACAGCCTATAAAAATGGAACTCCACTTGACCTGACGCACCGCGAGTATGAACTTCTGTATTATATGGCGAAAAATGCAGGCAAGGTCATGACTCGCGAGCATTTGCTTCAAGCGGTATGGGGATTTGAGTACTACGGGGATGTGCGGACGGTAGACGTGACGATCCGGCGACTGCGCGAGAAGATTGAGGAAAACCCGAGCAAGCCGGAGACGATCCTGACACGGCGTGGCCTTGGATATATCGTTAGCGGGGGCAAAGGTGGCCTGCGGGCATGAGATGGCTGTCCTTCTTTCGCACCATTCATGCCAAGCTGATTATTATCTATGTGCTGCTAATCTTGGTGGCCATGCAGTTGATTGGAGTCTATTTTGTCAGCTCGATGAAGAACTCGTTGACGAGTAATTTTACGCAGGATTTGCAAGCACGGGCGGAGATGCTGTCTGTGCTGGCGGAGCAGGATCTGAGTGGCAGTGATGGCAAAATGGAGGAAGATAGCGTCGAAAGTCTGCGTGCACGCGTGAATAACTTGTTTGACTTCAGCGGCGCGGAAATTCAGGTGCTGGATGCCAGTGGCAAAGTACTGATTACTTCTCAAGGCTCTCATGCTGACTATGTCGGACGTAAAAATACGCAGACAGTGGTTAGCCGCGCACTCCAAGGAATCCGTGATAACGAGGAATATATGGTGGACGAAGATAACGTCCGCAAGAAGGTCGTCGCCAAGCCTGTCATCAGCCAAGGCAAAATCGTCGGTGCTGTGTACATCGCTGCTTCGATGGCTGAGCTGTACGATACGATGAAACGCATTAACAATGTGTTTCTCTCAGGTATGCTGATTGCGCTCGCGTTGACGGCTGTGCTGGGCGTGGTGTTGGCCCACACGATTACGCATCCAATCAAAGTGATGACACGGCATGCGACGGAGGTCGCTGAGGGCAAGTTTGACCAGCAGATGCCAGTGTTTGGCGAAGATGAAATCGGTAGGCTGAGTGTGGCCTTTAACTATATGACAGGACGTCTGCGTGAGGCACTGTCGCAGAATGAGGAGGAGAAGGAAAAGCTCTCCTCCATCTTGACCAATATGAGCGACGGTGTGGTCGCTACCGACGATCATGGCCGGGTCATTCTGGTCAACCGCCGGGCCAGCGCCATGCTGGGCGTGAACGAGAATGAAATGACCGGTAGACATATCGCGGTACTGCTGGGGATCGACCCGGAGGAAACCGAGGCCCTGTACAGCGGATCGTCCGCGTCTACGCTCTTGCAGCTGGAGCCGGCTGGTCAAGATGAGCCCATCGTCATCCGCGTGACCTTTACACCCATTCATCGGCGCGAATTTGGCATTACGGGCACGATTGCTGTGCTTCAGGACGTGACAGAGCAGGAAGAGATGGAGACGACGCGGCGGGAATTCGTCGCTAATGTATCTCATGAGCTGCGCACACCGCTGACGACGATCCGCAGCTACGCTGAAGCGCTGGATGACGGCGCGATGGCTGAGCCGCAGCTCGCAGAGCGTTTTGTGGGTGTTATACGCAATGAGACGGAGCGTATGATCCGGTTGGTTACAGATTTGCTGCATCTGTCGCGGCTCGATTCCAATGAGGCGCCTCTGCGGATGCAGCCTGCTGATGTGATGGAGATGCTGGACGAGGTCGCGGATCGGTTTTCTTTTCAAATGAAGCAAAAACACATTCGCTCAGGGATGTTCGTAGAGCAGGGGATTGGCAAGGTCGTGATCGACCGTGATCAGATTGATCAGGTGCTGGACAATCTGATGTCCAATGCGTTGAAATATACGCCGGAAGGTGGAAGTATTCGGATCGAGGCTCGCCGCAACCATGAGGGAATGCTGGCTATTTCGGTGCAGGATACCGGAATTGGTATTCCCAAAAAAGATTTGGACCGGATTTTTGAACGGTTTTATCGTGTGGACAAAGCGAGATCGCGCAATATGGGTGGCACAGGACTGGGGTTGTCGATTGCCCGGGAAATTGTAAAGGCCCATGGAGGTCAGATTTTCCTGGAGTCTGAATATGGTCAGGGAACTTGTACAACCTTTACGCTACCTATGTCGGGTGAAGGGAGGGAAGCACAGTGAAGGAACGTTTGAAGTCCTGGACGCTTGTTTTGCTGGTGGCTTCCAGTCTGGTTCAGACTTATTTTTTGATCTACCGTCTTCCGGGCAGTGATTCTGTACTCACTTCAGAAACGAACTATGTCAAAACTGAAAGCATGGGGCAGGAGAAAAAGATTGAAAATCTTGTATTTCCTGATAGGATGCTAATTCATCAAGGTGAGAAGAAACATACCGTTTTTTATCCGGGGGTTACTTTTTACGATTTGATTTATACACGGCTGGAAAGCCGAAGTTTTAACAATTTCCAACGTCGGAGTATCCAGTCAGCGGACTGGGCACGGATTCGCAGTGAGAATGAGGGGATCGAATTATCATTTTCCGGCGGGGTTCCGGTTTCATTATTGGAACGAGTCATGCGTCTGACGCCGGATTCGGTGTTTCAGGGAGAGACGATTAACCGCATCTGGATCTATATCGACGAAAAGAATGCCAAGCCGCACGCACTCTTTTTCAGTGCCAGAGGTGATGTGGTGTATGAGGCGAACCAGTTCGATATGACGGTAGAAGACATTCGGCAGCATGTGAATTTTGGGAAAAACGCCCCGTTGTACAAGCTGGTGAATAATCAGTATTACATTCCCGTGGATGACCTGGAGACTGTACAGCCTGTGGTATATGCCGGGTTGTTTACGACAGAACAGATGCAGCGGAATTTATTTTTCGATCCGGGCATTACGCGCAATATTCAGGAAAAAGACGGTTCCCAGATTTATACAGATAGCAAGCGTAGCTTACAGATCAAGCAGGATCAACGTTGGATGAGCTATACCGATCCTAGTGCACCGGGAGCGGATGGAAGCAGCCCAATTAGGGACGTGTTGGCCGCAGTTGATTTTGTGAATCAGCATGGCGGCTGGGATGCTGCGTATCAGCTGAAATTGAGAAGCAGCGATGAAAATCGCACAAGTGTGATGTTCCAGCAGTATTATGGCGCTTATCCGGTGCTGGACACGCCATCGTTCCGCTTTGGTACGATCTCCTTGCAAATCCAGCAGGAAACGGCATCTGTCTATGATCGTTCGTTGCTGTATCTCAAGGGCGGGGAGCAATCCTCGAAGAAAGTGATGCTGCCAGGTGGTGAGACCTTGGAGAAGCAACTGCAAACGGTAGGCGACGGCAAGTCGATTAGAGATCTAACTCCTGTATATCAGCCAGAGCTGATCAATGACGGATTGAAGCTCATCCCAGAGTGGCGTGTTACGTTCAGCGACGGTTCTGTTGCAGAGATTCATGCTGTTCCTGTAACGACAGCATCCAATACAACATTAAAAAAGTCAGACCAAGAGACAAAGTGATAATAGGAAGGGGGAACGGGAATGGATTGGAGCCGCGCTAAAAACGTACTGATCTGTACATTTTTGCTGCTCAATGTGGTATTGGGTTATCAACTGTGGCATGATGCGCAGGAAACGGCCGGGCCGAATCTGGATTTTACTTCACTGGATGAAAACACGCAGCGTTTAATGGAAGAGAAAAGCATTCAGGTGCTGGCTCCGATTCCCGGAGATACCCCGCAGCTGCCCAAGCTGTCTTACACCTATGTCCATAGTGGAGAGAATGATGAACTTGTGCAGCTGCTGAGACCGGTGGACAGCAAGCTGGTATTCACTCATGATGCGCTAGTGGAGGCATTGGAGCCGCAAATCAAGGATATCGATAGCTATCAGTATGATCCGCTGGATGTCCAGGAGGAGTTCGTATCCGGACAGGCAGATGCTTTTGTGCTGCATCCGTTGGTACAGGGCAAGTGGCCGCTCTTTAATGTGAAGCTGGCTCTGTTTTACAGCAATCAGAAGATTACAGGGTATCGCAAAATTCAGGTAGAGCTCCAGCCCTCGGATGAGGCAAAGAAAATGCTGCCTGCGTCCAAAGCCTTGGCGAGGCTGATCGATGGCTATTTGCCGCGTGACTCCGTAGTGAAGGATATCCGGCTCGGATATTACGGACAGACCTTTAACTCCGATAGCCAGGTGGCTGCTCCGGTGTGGCGGTTTATGCTGGACAACGGAAAAGGCGTGTATTATGTACAGATGAACGGAGATGTCATTAGTCCAAAGACAGAACATACAGAAGGGTCTTGAACAGATATGGGGATTTCTTTTACCGTGCTGTCGAGCGGTTCGACCGGCAACGCTACCGTTGTACGGAACGAAGACACGACATTGCTCATCGATGCAGGTCTCAGCGCAAAGCGTATTGACGAATTGCTGAAAGAACGCGATCTGAGCGGAGAAGAGTTGGATGGTATTTTGGTCACGCATGAGCATTCCGATCATGTTAAAGGACTAGGCGCCATGGCGCGTAAATATAATTTACCTATATATGCTAACGAGAAGACATGGTTTGCCATCAGCAACGCTGTTGGGCAAATCGCGGATGATAACCGCAGAATATTGGAGACAGGCGCGACACGGGAATTTGAGTCATTGCGTGTAGAGTCTTTTGGCATCTCCCATGATGCGGCTGAGCCCGTAGGATACAGCTTTTATGATGGGGCAGAGAAGCTTAGCGTAGCGACCGATCTCGGCTATGTCAGCGATAAGGTAAAACAAGCGATATCAGATGCAGATGTATTGGTGCTAGAGGCTAACCATGATGTAGAAATGCTGCGTATGGGCCGCTATCCTTGGAACATCAAGCGCCGTATACTCAGTGATATCGGCCACTTATCCAATGAGATGGCAGGTGCGATTCTTAGCGAGCTGTTGACCGGACGGACAAAGCGGACGTATCTGGCACATTTGAGCCGCGACCACAATATGATGGAGCTTGCGAAGCTGACCGTACGCGGGGCAATGGAAGACCGCGGCTGTTTTTACAAGGATAGTGAGTTTCGATTGTGTGATACGTATTATGATCGTCCTACACCTTGGGATAAGGTAAGTGAGCCATAAAGCTGTCCAGCTCGGCGGCTTTGCGCTCGACCTCTTCACGGGTCACTATGCCTTTGTCCACCAGTAGCTCAATCAATGTACTTAGCGCCAGTGTATTACGGTAGTGCTCGTCTTTCAAATCCGCAAGCTTGGCTGCCATGCGAACTTCATCCATAGCGGAACGATGGGAATTCATCCTATATTCCTCCTGTAAAAATATTTTTAAAATGGCGTGCAATAAGCTTGGTTCTGTCTGTGGTTTTGCCAAGTGCTGTGATACAATAAAGCTAACAACAGAAAGCTTTCTGAAGGAAGGCTCTCATCGAAAGTATAGGCTGCTTTAAGAGGACGGGAACAAGCCAGAACGTCTCTATGAGACGATCATTTTGTAATAGAATAGAAGACTTGTTACTATTGTAGTCCATTGGTTTGGAAATCATTCCTCTTTTTTCCTCTATTCGGGGTCAGATTCGGCGTGTATGCTAATTTATGAGATTTGGTTGCTTAGGAAGGTTCTATTTGTGGTGATTAATAAGTAGACCGGAACGATTAGTTGCTGAATTCCGATGGTAGGGGATATTCAATCCATTTGAGATGTTCAACGGAGCAGGTTCTCTGTAGCATAGGTTGGCGCAAGCCCGAATAGCCCTAATTTTTTAGTGAGTGTCGGTGCATGACAACGAAGGGGAGAGGATTAGCATGGGCTTGTTTGATGATGATTTTTATTCAACGAAGGTGTCCACACGTGCGGCTAAAAAAACGGCATTTAAGGCGCGTCGCGGAGGACGAGGACGTTGGCCGCACAGGAATCGTCGGGTAAGTCCGGTGCAGGCTGCTGTCATTAGCGGTGCGGTGAGTGCAGTGGTTTCCGTGCTGCTGTTCAGCTTTGTTACAGGTCTGCCCTCCACTACAGCGGTAACCGGAGCAAGTCATTATCCCTTGCGGCAAGCAGCGGGCGATCCGTATGATCGGATTGTGCAGGCGGCAGCCAAGGTACGCCCAGCCGTCGTCAGCATCGTAAACCTGAAGGGGGAAGACGGTAAAAGTACGGAACAATCCGCGCTTGGATCGGGCGTCATTTTCCGTGTGAGCTCAGGCAAAGCCTTTATTATGACAAACAACCATGTCATTGAAGGATCGGATGATCTGGATATTGTAACCGTAGACGGTGTCAGAAAAGAGGCGAAGCTGGTCGGAAAGGATCGCATTAGTGATATCGCTGTACTGGCCGTTGATGATAAAGGCATTAGCACAGTGGCGGATATCGGTGACTCCAGCAAACTTCGTCTGGGCGAGACGGTCATTGCGATTGGCAACCCGCTCGGATTGGGAGACACCCTGACCTCCGGCATTGTGAGCTATACGAATCGCATCATTCCGATCTCCATTAATCAGGATGGTGTATATGATTGGGAACAGCATGTGATTCAGACCGATGCAGCAATTAATGAAGGAAACAGCGGCGGAGCGCTGGTCGATCTGGACGGACGGGTGATTGGCATCAATACGATGAAAATCGCCGATACAGGTGTTGAAGGACTGGGCTTCGCCATTCCTGCTAATGAGGTAATGAAGACGGTGAATGAACTGGTTGAGGATGGCAAGATTACCCGCCCTTATCTGGGGGTGTACACGGTGGACCTCAATAATGAATATGCACCGCTGGATGAAACTCAGCGCAAGGAACTCAAGCTGCCTGACAGCGTCAAGGATGGAGCCGTTGTTCTGGAGGCCCATGGTCCTGCCAAGGAGGGCGGCTTGAAGCTGAACGATGTCATTACAGCGTTTGATAGCGAACCGATTAACTCTACGCTTGATTTGCGTCGCTACCTGTATGATAACAAGAAGATTGGCGATGAACTGAAAGTTACCTTTTACCGGGCAGGCAAGGAAGAGTCGGTGACGTTAAAATTAACAGATAAGCCGGAAGGCTAAGGTTGAATGATAGACTTAACTATAAAGAAGGCGCTCTCCGGCTTATTTCCGGGAACGCCTTTTTTTGATTTCTGCAGTGCCTTGGATTAAGATGTCACTCCCGTCACACGGGTTCCGCTCTTGGTAATTTTGTATGTCACTACATCTCCGCTCCAGAAGTGGAACTTCAACGTGACTTCACCATCCTTCACACTGTTGAAAAATTCAGGCAGCAGCTTGATGCCATTCGTATCATAGGCAGGGGCAAAAGTATTGCCAAATTCCTTATAAGGTGTCCAATCCTGTGGACCGGCATTGCCTCCATTCGTATACACGGCTTCCATCGTCGCAAGCTGGCTACCACGGAAGTCTGTTGGAATGGTAAAGGCTTGTGTAGTCCCTTCGACGGCACTTAATTTCGGTGTATCATACACGACGACTCTAAAACTCCAATCTGCCCCCTTATTAAACTTGGCGTTAATAACGGCATTCTCACCATATTTACCGGAAGTAATGAGGCTAGTGAGCAAGCTGGCTTTGAAGGTTAATGTGTCTCCACTCAGCGTATAGTCGGTATTCTGTTTCAGTTGCTTGCTGCCCACACTGAGCGATTTCAACTGGTTGCCGTTCAGGTTTAAAGTGACCTTGGTATCCTGAACAGAAGAGCCTTTCTTCAAGTGAATGAGATCACTAGCTGCATTGGAGGAACGTCCTTTTAGGCTGGCCTTAATGACGTTAAAGAGTTCAGGATCAGACCACTTGTACGTTGTCCGGTTCAAGTGCTGGCCGTTATCCCAGAGCATGCCTGTTACCTTCTTCTCTTTCATGTAATAAGTCAAAAACTCGAAGAATTTCAGCTTTTCCCCCTGTTCAATAACACCTGTATGCTTATCAAAACCGAGCAGGCCATATTCACCAACAATAACCGGGATGCCCTTAGCTACAAAGGTGTTATAGACATTATCAAAGGTTTGAATAATATCGTCTTGGGTGGTTTTATCAAATGTTGTATTCCCGGCAATGTTTACACTGAAAGGCCAAAAGCCATAATAGTGAACGGTTGCAATCAGGTTGGGATCGTTCAGCTTGGTTATCGTGTTATACAGTTCGTTGATTTTTGCCTGAGCAGGTGAAGTATCTAATCCAGGCAGAACAAGGGGACGAGTGGCATTCTTACCACCGGAGGCGCGAACGATTTTGTGGAAGGATACATTTAGCTCATGAAGCATCTGATTCATTTTCGCTTCATCCGTGGTTCCCCCTTCAGAAAACCGGGGCTCGTTAATACTTTCAAACATCAACTTGTTGGGCTGATTTTTAAAGCGGTCGGCAATTTGTGTCCATAATGCGTTATAGCGTGCTAACACTTCATCATGCTTGGGCTCCATACTGCTTACCCACGTCCATGAATCATGATGGACATTGATCATGACGTACAGATTGGCATCCAGTGCCCAGCGAACAACCTCTTCCACACGGTTCATGTAAGCAGATTCAACGGTATAATGGGGTGCGGCTCCAATATGCTTATCCCAGGTGACGGGAATCCGAATACTTTTGTACCCTTGGGCAGCAATTTGCTGGATCAAAGCTTGGGTAATGCGCGGATTGCCCCAGGCGGTCTCATCTGTCCCGACAGCATCCAGCGAATTTCCTAAATTCCATCCAGGCTGCATGGCTTCCACATATGACTGCATATTGCTTGTGGCAGCAGCTGGCTGTGCTTGTCCGTCCGTTTCAGCAGCAGCGGCAACGGATGCGAACGTGGATAACAATAGGGTGATGGCAAGCGTCAACGACAGCAATGAAATGGATCTTCGTTTTAACATAACAGGCCCCTTTACAAAGTTATTTTTGAAAGCGCTTTCCAATAAACATTACCATATTATCCTAATCTGGAATACCTGCATAATTCAAGTAAAAATCATGTGTGAATTAGTTATTTTACAATTGTAAGCGTTATTATTGAAAAAATACAGAAATGAGTGTAGAATCTATGACCCTACGCGAAAGATGGATTCGCAAAGGGCTACTGAGTACGGAAGGGAGATGGAGCTAAATATGGGGACATGGAACACCGAAGAGGCCATTCGACGCTGGAATATGCATGCAGAAAATTTTACTGCTAAGTACACTGAAGAAGGGGATCGGTCTCGTGAAGTGCTGCTAAATCCTGCTTTGCAAGAGTGTATGGGACTGATCGCAGGCAAAAAGGTGCTGGATGCCGGCTGTGGCGAAGGTTATCTGAGCCGGAAAATGGCCAGGGCGGGTGCTTTGGTGGAGGCTGTCGATTACTCGACAGAGATGCTGAGGCTAGCCAAAGAGCGAACACCATCAGCGTTGGGAATTACATATCACCATGGCAATTTGGAGAAGCTGGAGATGTTCGGGGACCAGAGCTTTGATCTGATCGTGTCCAATATGGTCATACAGGACTTGGCTCATTATGAGCAGGCGATTGCCGAAATGCGGCGATTATTAGTTCCAGGAGGCCGCTTTATTTTTTCTATTCTGCATCCGTGCTTTCTGACGCCGCAGAGTGGATGGGTGAAGGATGAGACAGGGAAAAAGCTGTATTGGAAAGTGGATCAATATTTCAATGAAGGCCCATTGGAGCAAGCGATCCCTTATGATCAGGAGGAAAAGCTTTTGTATTTTCACCGTACGTTGGGCAGCTATGTACAGACCATTGTGGAGGCTGGCTTGTTGTTGGATGGGATGGCCGAACCGAAGCCGTCTGCTGACATGTTGGAGAAATATCCCCATTTCCGTGAAGACCTGAACGTCAGTAATTTTCTCATTTTTAAGACCAAACGTCAGGGATAGTGGGCAAGCCCTTTCCTTTCCGCGTCAAGTGTGGTAGAACAAAAGAAGGCGGTTTTGACACACCTACAACAGGAAGAGCTTCAAACGGAAAGGGATGCAACTGGAATGTACGTGGTATGTAAAGAGCATGTGGAACTGGCAATTGATATGTTCGTCGATGAATACGAGGATGCACCGGATGTCGTCGATCTCAAAGAAACGAAATTTTCGGATTGGGACCCTCCAGTGAAGTGCAAGGAATGTGAGAAAAAAGCAGAGTTTTTGGTCGTCTAAACAACAAGCACGGGCGTTTCGGGCAGAAACGTCCTTTTTGTATATATCCCCACCACGTACTGAGACAGGAGTGAACGTTGGATGGACCCTTTGCTGCATTCACTGTTTCGTCCGCTTCAAGTCAATGGAAGTGATCCCTATACATATTATATTGAGCAAAAGCCGACTGCTGCGCTGAGGGCATACGTAGCCTGCTATTGGGAGTCGGGTCCGGCTACCAGAGAAGTTTCTGAACGGAATATGGCAGTATCGGATAGAGGCGAAGCTTCATTAGGCTGGCTGGAGGAAGAAGAGGCAGTGGACCGGGTATTACCTGATGGTTGTACGGATATTCTATTAGAATACAACCCGGTGAGTAAGCGTCAGGAACTCTCATACTGCGGGACATTTACGAATCCGTTCGTGTCTACCAGACAAGCAGGGTCCGGGACACGTATTTTTGCAGTGCGATTTTTCCCCGGTGGAGCACACTATTTTCATGGCATGCCGACTCATTTGTTTACAGGCGGTAATTATCGCTTGGAAGAGATATGGCCCGAGAATGTCGAGATCATAGGTGAGCGCATTTTGGAGGCACGAGACTTTAATGAACGGGTGCGCCTAATGGATCAGTATTTGAACCAGCTTCTACTGCGTCGTAGGACAAGCGATTGTGACCTGATGAAAAACCTGCTGCATCGCATCTTTGTGAGCGGCGGAAGTGTGGGGGTTAAGGAGCTTGCCGAGCGTGAGGCAATCAGTGAAAGACAGCTCAACCGCAAATTTGGGCAATGGATCGGGATCAGCCCCAAAAAGTTCAGTGAAGTCGTCCGCTTCCAGAGCGTTCTGCACAATATTCAGAATGGTGATTCTGTCGATTCGATGGAGTTGGCATTGAAGCATAACTTTTTTGACCAAGCGCATCTAATCCGTGATTTTCGCAGATTTTATGGAGCTTCCCCACTTACTGCAGCTAAGGACTTTCGGAAGTTGTCCGATTTTTACAATACACGTTCAGGGGCTTCGGCTATACTCAAAATATGAAGGAGAATGGCAAAGGAGAGATGAGGATATGAGTGGAACGCTGCAAGTTCGTGATCATCTGCTGAATGAGTTGGAGACTGGAGTACGGACGGGGGAAGCCTTAATTCGTAAAATACGTCCAGACGATTGGAGCTTTCGCCCACAGGATAATTTCCGCTCGCTGTTGGAGTTAGTGCATCACTTTGTGCTTATTCCAGCTTCGGATCTTGCGATTATGCAGGAGAAGTCCGAGGGTGAAGTAGGAGAGATTGAAACCAGCCTGTCCGGGGTGGAAGATCCCGAGCGCTTAGCTGCGACTTTCAGGCAGAATTTTGAGGCATATAAGGCTTACATTCTTTCGCTTAGCGAAGACAATTATCTGAATCGTTCGACGAAGGCCTTTTATATGGAGCATGGGCATTTGCAGGTTCAATGGCAGATTGAGACTGTGACCCATGTGTTCCATCACCGTTCGCAGATCTACAATTATCTGAAGCAACTGGGACATGAAGTGAGCTTTTTTATGTTGTATGCTTAAGTTTTTTATATAAAAAGGTTTGAGGGCACCTGTGGGGTGCTCTTTTTGGTTTTATTTAAGACTTTTCAGGGTGGAATGGCTTAGTCGAACGCGCGTGAAATTTCTTTACTAACACGTCTAAGAATCCCGATTTGTTCTTTATTTAATCTGCTGGTGAGCGCAACAAACTCATCTATCGCCTCTTGCCGAATCATTTCGTCTGTAGTCATATGTTCTTCGGAAAACATCAATTCACTGATAGACACGTTTAAGGCGGTTAGCACTTTCTCCAGGGTATCAATCGAAAAGTTCCTTTCGCCACGCTCTAGTGATCCGATATATGCATCATCTAATCCTGAAAGCTCCGCAAGTTGTTGCTGTGTTAATCCCTTAGCCTTCCGAATTGCTCTAATTCTTTCCCCAACCGAATTTCGTAATTTTGTTATATTAACCACCTCATAACAAGCTTATGGAAGATGAAGTGTAAAAGTCAGGTAGAAGGGAATAGTTCAAATCTTTTTATGCTGTAACTCAACTAAACCAACAATGTTTTTAGTAATAGTAGTAAGAATTTCGAGTTCTGTTGTTTCTCTTGAATTTATGAGTAACATAAGTTCATTTATGATTTGTTTTCGATCCGTAGGTTCATCGAATTGAAAAAGTTCAAAGGCTGGAACTTTTAGCGCTAAAATAATTTTTTCCAACGTCTCCAATGAAATATTTCGATCTCCACGTTCTACTCCACCAATATAACTGTAATGAAGCCCTGCTGCTTCTGCCAGTTGTTCCTGTGTCCAGCCTCTAGCTTTTCTTAGTTCTCGTATTCGGTTTCCGACACTTTCTGGTAAACTCATGTAATCACCCCCACTTAAGGTTAGAAGAGGAGAGAATATCGTTACAGACCATCTTATGCAAAATAAAAACACTTAAAATTGTACTCTTAAGTACTTTTTATATTGACCTCCTATTCCAATTTCTATACAATTGGCTGTACATGGGAATATGAGGAGAGGCTACTCTTGGAAACTTCTATCCTGAAATCACTCAAACCGGACATCATTGTTGAAATTTTGGAGATGGCTGTGGCTTTTGAAAATTGGAAAAAGGTGATGGAGACGGCGGATATTTTGTATCAATGTGTCCAGCGTATCTACGAAGAGTGGCAGTATCATAAAGCAATGAAATTACCCATCCCGCATGTGAATTTAGAACGTCCGTTGGTATATTATTTTGGGCTCAGTCACTTGATGTGCGGAATGGCTCACCAGCACCAGGGTGCATATGAGCAGGCAAGGGAGTGCATCTATAAGTATGCTGAGCTAGGGTGGATGGAGGATTTAGAGGAAGAAGACAATCAAGTTGTCGAGGAATTCAGGTTTTTAGCCAAGACTAATTTATATGCAGTAGATATTTTGTCTGGAAATATAGAGCTGATCGAGGAGTACGTAGCCTTTTTGCAGGATAATCTAGAGGAAATATTACCGGGGCTCAATACCATATTACAGGCAGCGCTTATGTATCATTTGGATGTGGCAGATATTTTACATACGTTTGCAGAGCAGATTAATGAATTCGAGAGTTATGAAGACGCAGAGAACATATTTTACTATTATAGCTACTGCTATCACTTGGCTTTGTACTATCGGAAGTGCGGCAGATTACAGGATGCAGTGGGACTTACTGTGCGGGCGATGCAACTAGCAGATCAGTCAGGTAACGATCGTAATTTCAAGAAATGTACGGCATTGTTCGAATCATTACGGGAATCAGCAACAGCGGAGCAAATCAGCGAATATCAACAGATGCTAATATGGTGTCTTGATGAATATGAAATGGATAGGCATTTCATTGTAGAGGGCGTAAATGAATGATCCGCTATAATCTGAACAGGGAATAGGCTCGTAGTGGAGAGGAAATAGATAGGTAAGAGACGTTGCAGGTGCTAAAATAACTATGTTAAAGGTATTTTTTCATGTTAGGATCGTAAATGCGATTTTACATTATCATTCGACATAGATAGGGGTATGGAATTTGTTTATTCAACTTATAGGTGTTGGCAAGTTAAAAGAGAAGTATTTGGTCATGGGAATTCAGGAATACGCTAAACGGCTGGGGCCATACATCAAGTTTCAAATGATCGAGGTAGCGGATGAAAAGGCCCCAGACACACTAAGCGAGGCGGAAGTCCGACAGGTTAAGGAGCGAGAAGGCGAGCGTATTTTAGCCCATGTGAAAAGTGAAGCACACGTGATTGTACTTGCCATCGACGGCAAACTCTGGAGCTCGGAAGAACTCGCAGAGGAATTGGACAAGCTCGGCACCTACGGTACAAGCCATGTTGTCTTCGTCATTGGCGGCAGTCATGGTCTCTCTGACGAAGTCCTCCGCCGCGCCCAGCAAAAGCTGAGTTTCGGAAGAATGACTTTGCCACATCAGCTGATGCGATTGGTGCTGGTGGAACAAATTTATCGGGCGGTGAAGATTAATCGAGGGGAACCGTATCATAAGTAGGGCGAAATTTGCTCGCTGCAATACGTTGGATTGTCCCAAAAAAATTAATAGCAAGCGAAAAGTGAGGTAAACAGTAAAGGGAGCCGTCCCCAAATCATCGACTTAGGGACGGCTCCCTTTGATTTTCGCAACCTACCTTCTCCGGAAATTCAGACGTGCTGCTGGTACCCCCCCTTCGGCATCTATAAATGACGCCCCTATTGCTTGTTTCGAAATTTCGCGACTTCGGGTTCAATTTCGGATACAAGTTTTTCGAGTATTCGATTAAATTGTTGTTTTTCATCCATCGTTAGAACATTTAAAAATACAGGCTGAAAATCTCCGGGTTGATTTAAAACTACTTTGCCGGCTTTAGTTAGCGTAATCATCATCGCGCGTTGATCCTCTTCAGATTTATACCGCTCGATGAATCCCTTTTTTTCTAGCTTTTTAATCATTTCAGAAGCAGATTGCGGGCGCATATCCAATTGATTGACTAATTCCTTTTGGGAAATACTTGGCGTCTGATGAAGGATACTCAATATTTTCCCTTGCCCTCGATTTGGAGAGGTAAACACGCTGCTGCCTTTAAGTTTGCTTTCTTTTAAGAACGCCGTAAGTAAATCATTATATTTCATGAAGTTAGTGGTTATATCGACGTTTAATTGTTTTTCATCCACAATAATTTCCCCTTATTTGTTCTCCGTCCCCCTCTATTTTATCAGGTCACCGAAGTAATTCAAATTATATTGTTGACAATTTAGTAAGGGTACCTTATATTATTAGCAAGGTACCCTTACTAAATGCGCAAAGGAGAAAACAGAATGACAGAGCTAGCCATTTCAACTAAAGAGATCGTTAAAGAGTTTCCTAACAAGCGAGCAGTCGATGGTATTTCTTTGGATATTAAGAAAGGAGAGATCTTCGGTATTCTGGGTCCGAATGGTGCAGGAAAGACAACTTTCTTACGAATGCTTGCAACGATTACTAAAGTGTCAAAAGGCAAAGCAATGATTTTTGGCAAAGACGTCACCAAAGACGCTCAAAAGGTTCGAAGTTTGATTGGCTTGACGGGCCAATATGCAACCGTTGATGAGGAATTGACCGCGATGGAAAACCTGAAGCTCTTTGGGCAATTGAATGGTTTATCAGCGAGTCAATCCAAAGCGAGGGCTCTTGAACTTCTCAACCAGTTTTCATTAACCGAGGCAAAGGATCGACCGATTCGTGAATTTTCGGGCGGGATGCGTAGACGGTTGGATTTATCGGTGAGTTTAATCGTGAAGCCCCCACTCATTTTTCTTGATGAACCGACAACGGGCTTAGACCCACGCACACGAGGAGAGATGTGGGAAGTGATCCGCAACTTGGCAAGCGACGGGGCAACGATCTTGCTGACAACTCAGTATTTGGAGGAAGCGGATCAACTAGCAGATCGACTAGCAATAATTAATCATGGAAGAATCATTTCTCAGGGAACGCCGAATGAATTGAAGTCTTTGTTAAGCGATACCCATTTTGAAATTACTCTGGAGTATATGAGGGACGCCGAAAGAGCCAAAGGACTAATCAAGGCGGAGATCGCTCAGGAGGCCATGATCTCACCCGAAGGAACCAAATTGACCGTTAAGCTGGCAGACACGAAAGTGATGACGAGATTACTATTAGATTTAACTCAGCAAGATATAGAAATCAAAGAGTTTTCGGTTAGAAAACCGACGCTTGATGAGGTGTTTTTGGAACTAACTAAATAATTAGGGGGATAAACATGGAATCCATGATAAGCAAACAAAACAACTTAAAGAGCGCTCTGTATGATATTGTTGTAATGGCAAAAAGAAATATCCTGAAAATCAAACATAATCCCGATAAATTGATAGATGTAACCGTAATACCTATTTTCTTCATGATCGTCTTTTCTTATCTGTTCGGAGGTGCGATTGCTGGAGGTGTACAAGGATACTTGCCAATCATCGTGCCGGGAATTCTAATTCAAACACTGGTCATGTCGTCATCGGCAACGGGCACGCAATTACGAGAAGATTTGGATACTGGCGTTTTTGATCGGTTTAAATCATTACCCATTGTCCGGATTGCTCCACTGGCTGGTTTAGTGGCATCAGATATTTTACGATATGTCGCGGCGGCTTTTTTCTCGATCGGTACGGGCTTTATTCTTGGATGGCGTCCGGAAGCCGGGTTTGGGTGGTTGATCGTCGCTTCGCTTTTGGCCATATTCGGCGCATGCGCAATCAGTTGGGTATTTGCATTGATTGGTCTGCTATCCAAATCCGCATCAACGATTTCTAGTATTTCGACAATGGTTACCATGATGATGTCGTTCCTATCCAACGCCTTCGTGCCTATTGATACGTTGCCCCATTTTTTGCAGAGCGTAGCTGAACATAATCCTATTACTTATTTGGTCACGGCTTTTAAAGATTTAGCCAATCATGGACAGTTCACTTCAAGCGCATCAATGACCATCTTTATCGGCATACTCCTTGTTATGATTGTCGCTCCAATTACAGTTAAAATATATAATAGAAAAATTTAGTTAAAGTAAAGAAGGACAGGGGCGACCGCCCTGTCCTTTCTTCATAGATGAGGGAGGCTAAGGATGGCCCTAAAACTTTCATTACCTATAGCTCGGAGAACCGAAATACAACGGCTTTTTTTTCGCCGTTAGAGTGATAAGGTGAACCGTATCACAAGTAGGGCTAAATCTATAGTTACAACAAGGGACCTCTTCGAAAAAAAATTCGGAGAGGCTCTTTGCTAAAATAGAAAGCCGGTTGGTTATCGGATATATATTCTGCTAAGTGATGTAGATGTCCGTTCCAGTCCAATTGCAACGGCTTATTGCATAGGGTTGCCTTGCGCTGCATTCGAGACAGTCTCCCAGGCTTCCCAGGTGGCTAGACGGTCAGCATAGATGCCGCGTGCTATAGGCAGGACTTCCGAGCCGAGCACAAATCGTAGTGGGGGTTCCGCTGCGTCCACGATCTTGAGAACGGCTTCTGCAGTCGATTGAGGGTTGCCGCGTTTCTCGGTTGATAGATGCGTGAACACCTGCTTCCGTACATCGGCATAGACGTCCATTTCCGGTACACGCTTACCTGAAGCGCCAAACTCAGTCGCATAGGCACCGGGTTCAAGCAGTGTCACCTTAATCCCAAAGTCCTTGACCTCTTGCATCAGGCTTTCGTGGAGTCCTTCGACCGCCCATTTGGAGGAGCAATAGAAGCCGATGAGCGGTCTTGCCTCGATCCCAAGGGAGCTTGAAACGCTGAGCAAATGGCCGTTGCCCTGCTTCCTCAGTAGTGGCAAGGCAGCTTGGATGACTCGAAGATAACCAAAATAGTTCGCATCAAACAGAGCGCGGACATCGGCTTCGCTTGCCTCCTCGATCATTCCGACCAAAGTATAACCGGCATTGTTGAGGACAACGTCCAGCTTGCCGAAATGGGCATGAGCCCGCTGAACGACCTGGCGGACCTGCTCAGCATCCGTTACGTCGAGTGTCATGGGAAGAGCGAGATCTCCGAAACGTTCCTTCAAATCGGCAACGTCCTCCAATTTGCGGGCGGTAGCTGCAACTTTATCGCCACGCGTGAGCGCGGCTTCTGCCCATATGCGGCCTAAACCGCGAGAGGCCCCCGTGATAAACCAGACCTTTTTATCCATGGTATACTCCTCCTTTAAATTCCCTGTTCTGTGTGGGATACTTAAATTAAAGCACCGCAATACGATACCGTCAAGTTCCGAAACTAATTAGTACCGAAAAGGAAGGTTAAATGTAATGAATAAAATGAAAAGTAGAGAGTCAATCGGGTCTAAATTAGCTGACGAAGTAGCGGAAAAGCCAGAGAAAACATTAGGTCGGAAACGAGATCACACGCGGGATGCTAAAATCCTGGAAGCGACAATCGACATCCTCGCCGAAGCCGGTTTCGATGGAATGACAATGGACATGGTCGCAGCTAGAGCGAAGGCCGGAAAGGCGACGGTGTATCGCCGCTGGTCCTCCAAGACAGAGTTAGTCCGAGATGCCTTAACCTGGATGAATCGAAATCATCTTGAGCTTCACCTCTTGCCCGATACGGGAACGTTGCGCGATGATCTGCTTGCGCTATTGAAGCCGCAATCGCTCGAAGAAGGTGAACGCAAACTTCGAGTACTCGCAGGCCTGGGCTCCTTTTTTTCGCAGAATCGGGAATCAATTAACGGAGAAATTTTCGAACCGTGGGCTGTAGTGAATCGTGAGCTCATGCAGCGGGCCGTCGGCCGCGGTGAAATCTCCACCCGTGCGGACATTGAAATGGCCTGCCAGGTTATTACTTCAATGGCTTCTTATCGCGGACTCGTACAGCGCAAAACATTCGACAAGCTTTTCTACACTTCGCTAATCGACGGCGTTCTACTCCCTGCCCTCAAGAATCCGTTAACATCTCCAAATGAAACGGAATAAGGAAGGCGGCCTTTTGCCTGCAGAAAGAAGAGCCCCCACGAATGGGACATGATAAAAGGGCCATCCAGCAAAGGATGGCCTTAAAACTTGCCGTTACAGACAGCGCAGAGAACCGCACCCATAAGCATCCAGATTATCGGAAAGCGAAGCAGCCTCTCTATGTTTTTGGACCTTACTTTCCTCATGTCCTTCATCAGCTCCTATAACGTTTGGTAGCTATGAGTTTATGCTGGAAAAGTCATAAAGAGATAGTGTTCTTTGGTCATGACATGGTTTATGGTTACTTGTGATCCAATATGCCCGAATTCCGGGCTATGCGGGCAGCTTCTCGCCTTCCCTTGACCTGAAGCTTCGAGTAAATCGATGAGATGTAATTCTTAACAGTCCCTTCACTAAGAAAAAGCGCCTCAGCAATGTCTTGATTGCGCAGGCCGGAAGCCAGCTTATGCAGCACTTCAAGTTCACGGGCACTGAACCCGTACTCATTACTTTTTACGGTGGAGGTATTGTTCATGCTCATGCTTTTAATCATTTTGCCCGCCATCTCTTGCGTTATTAAGGTGCCTCCGGCATGAACCACGCGTATGCCTGCAGCCAGATCCTTGGGATGGATGGCCTTGAGCCATAGCCAACCATATTTTTAAAAGCATATTTTGATTCTAGACACAATCGGGTTTCCCTTTTAAAGCGAACCTAAATCCCTTCTAGAATCTCTTCCGTTGTGCGAATCCGGCCAATCCTCGGAAAAATAACATCCCGTACATGCTCATGTTCGGCCTTGGTGAACCCGGTCATGGCGTCAATTGCAAAAATAAGTTGATAGCCGTGCTGAAATGCCTCTCTTGCGGTTGTATCGACTCCGATACCTGAGGATATACCGCATAAAACGATCGTATCAATATTTCGGCGGCGCAGCTGCAGGTCAAGGTCTGTTCCATGGAAAGCCCCCCATTGTTTTTTGGAGATGATATGGTCTGTCTCGGTCACTCCGAGCTCGGGAACAAATTCATCCCAGCCCTCTATCAGGTTCAATCTAGGTACCGTGATATCGAGCTTGGGAGAAGGTATATCCTTGAAGTCTTTACTGGATACGTGTACAAGATTCACAAAAGCCCCCTTGTTACGAAAAAGATTGGCCAGCTTAGCTGAATTTGCAATGACCATCTCGGCAGAATAAGGAGCATACTGACTGCCAATCCATTTTTGGAGGTCAATGACGACCAGAGAAGTCTTGTTCCAATCCAATAACGGTGCTCGTTCCCCACCCTTCAAATGATTGCCATTTAGTTGGTTCATATAGAATCTCCTCCTAACCTTATCTTGTAATTAAATATGACTACATCAGTATATAATCGATGATATAGAATAACGAGAGAAGGAATTAACCTAGGAGTGTTACTCCCAGAATACAAAGAAATACTGGAGGGATGAGGTGAAATGCAGGAGGAACGCGAAAAGACCGGAGAATTAGCTGAATTCCTCCGTACCCGACGGGCCCGTCTGACTCCGGAGCAGGTAGGTTTGCCTTCCGGTGAAAGACGGCGGACACCTGGTCTTAGGAGGGCAGAGGTTGCCACACTCGCTGGTATCAGTGTGGATTGGTATACATGGCTGGAGCAGGGGAGAGATATTCAGGTATCCATCCAGGTGCTTGATAGCTTGTCCCGTGCGCTGCGAATGAACGACATTGAGCGAAAACATCTCTTCTTGCTCGCTGCAGGACACTTACCCCCGAGTAATCAAGCGCCACAGAACAAGGTAAGCCGGCTACTACAGGATTTTTTGGACAGACAGGGGGAAAGCCCTGCCTTTGTGGTAAATTCAAGGTGGGATGTCGTAGCCTGGAACCAGGCCGCGATTCTCGTTTTTGGAGATTACGAAGCAATGTCGGCAAGAGATAGAAATTCGATATGGCGCCTATTCACTACGAATAATGCGAAGCGGATGCTGGGTGACAGTTGGGAAGCGAACGCCAAACATCGGTTAGCCCAGTTTCGGGCCAACTATGCAAATACAGTCGGGGATCCTTGGTGGGGAGAGTTTATTGAGGACCTGCACCAGCAAAGTAAGGAGTTCCGGGAATGGTGGCCGTTGCATCAAGTTATAAATGTGCCGGAAGGCGAAAAGCTGCTTAATCATCCTGTTGTCGGTTCCCTTCGTTTTGGTCATCTTTCCTTTCAGGCTATGGACTCCGTTGACCTCCAGGTTACAGTTAATATTCCTTTGGATACCCCAACAATTGAAAGAATGAGAAAACTTCTTTCTGCGGTTACTCGATAATTCAGCATTTGCCACGTCCGCTGAAGTTATTCCATTTTGTTATGACCAGGTTAACTTCAATCTCCTCGTTCTCCACAGCCATAAATGAAATTCTCCTTAGGCTAGTGATGAACAGGGGGCAAGTTTGTAAGATCGCTATCCATTTAGCGATTTTGCTGATAGCGACGTTAAGCTGAACCGTATCATTGGCTTCAACATCGGTATGTCTCTCCTCAATAAGATCGTTGAAAGCAGAGGATATGTAAACCTGTAAACTTTTCCTCACGGGGCCATCCAAATTAAAGAATTAGTATAAAAAGAATCTACCACTCTCTCTCTTTATTTATCAAAATTAATTGGGGTTTTCATTATATATCGCCACCATTTTATTTAAATAATTTCGAAATTCTTCAACATATGCTTTGGGCTCTACGACTTCTAGATTTGTACCGAGGCTTGCTAAAAATTGAAATCCATTAGTGTTTTGAGGAACACGGATGGTGGCTAAGAGATAATCAGGACTATAGTTTTCAATACTCTTTCGGCCGTACCTTTCTATAAATTGATCTTTTATGCTAGGCGAAATTAATGCCTTAATAGAGACTGATTCCGATTGATAACTTGCTTCATGTTCTTGTCCCAATGAATCAACTCTAGGGTTAAATGTGATTTCCTCCATAAGAAGATGATCGATCCTGGATAATTTAAATGTTCTATATCCCTGACGATGTAAACAGAATCCCTTCAAATACCAACTCATTTCGCTAAAATGGAGCTGATATGGCTCGACAATTCTATTCGTCGCGGTGCCATTTTTATCTATATAATCAAATGAGACCAACTTTCTCTTTGATATCGATTCTTGGCATATCTTCAAGGTTTGAAGAATCTCAGACCGACCCTCCCAATCATAAAATGACAGTTGGATTGAACCTTTTGGAGACAATGGGCTAACCATAGCTTCTATTTTTTTAATAGTCACTTCAACTTCTTCACTAATTAGAATTTGTCCTAATCCGCCGAGCGCAGTCAATATATTCTCCAAGTCGGAGTTGCTTAAAAGACGTTTATCAACCTTGTATTCATCCATAATGCCATAGCCGCCATGAATTCCATGAATAGAATAGATCGGGATGTTCGATAAACTCAGAGTTTCCATATCCCGAAGGATCGTTCTTTTGGAAACGTTAAATAATTGTGCGAATTCTTTTGTTGTAACGATGTCTTTTTTCAGCAATATCATGATGATGGATATTAACCTCTCGACCTTTTCCATAGGTTCTCCTTCTTTTTTTGTACTATATCTATAAATGGTGACATACATCTGTCACCTCTTATTCATTATACTGCATGTATAACACGAAGGAGGTTTTACTTTATGTCAGCTATTGTATATTTAAACTTTGATGGAGTTGCAGAACAAGCGATTGATTTTTATTCGAAGGCTTTAAACGCGAAAGAAGTTAAAAAAGTTAAATTTAAGGATTTCCCGCAAGATCCAAACTATCCATTATCGGAGAATGAATTAAATATGATCATGGAGTCCTCAGTCGAGTTTGCAGGCGGAAAAATCATGATGTCGGATATTTTGCCTTCCATGATGGCGGTAACAGGGGAACTAGTGAAAGGAAATAACGTATTTATTAGTCTAGTTAATGATGATAAACAAACATTGGAAGAATACTTTAAACATTTGTCTGTTGGCGGCCATGTTGTGATGCCGTTAACAAATACGCCTTGGTCTTCGTGCTTTGGAATGCTAGTTGATAAGTTTGGGATCTCCTGGAAATTTAATAGTGACGCAGTTCAGTTTCTCGATAATGTTATTTCAAACAAACAGTAACTCAGACCCATTTCTGACGATACTCGCTTTCGGCATTAATTGAGGAGTTATTTTACTTTCCGATATCTTATGTTTGCTTTCCAGCAAGTTGTGAGCGCAAACCAACTTCTACCCACTCTCCCGAATTCTATGCTTTAATAAAATGAGCAGTATTAACAAGAAGCGTTGAAAGTGGGATTCTATGAAGCGACTAACGATTGGCCTGTTCGCCCATGTGGATGCAGGTAAGACAACTTTTGCGGAACAGCTGCTGTACCATACGAACAGTATCCGGTCCCGGGGGCGGGTGGATCATCAGGATGCGTTTCTGGACAGCCACGACATCGAGCGGGCAAGGGGCATTACGGTGTTCGCAGATCAGGCGGTAATGGAATATAAAGGAGACAGTTATTATTTAATAGACACGCCCGGACACGTCGATTTCTCTCCAGAGATGGAGCGGGCGATTCAGGTCATTGACTATGCCATCCTGATTGTAAGCGCAGTTGAAGGTGTCCAGGGCCATACGGAGACGGTCTGGCAGCTGCTACGCAAACATCGGATTCCGACGTTCTTCTTTATCAACAAAACGGATCGGATCGGCGCGGATGTAGGCAGAACCGAGGCAGATATCCGACAGCAGTTAACGGGGGAAGTATGTTGCATTACACAGAGCTTGGCTGACGGCATAGTCGGCGAGCCGCTGCGGGAGGCCATGGCGGAGCGAGACGAAGCATTGCTGGAAGCATTCCTGGAGGGGAGAGAGGATTCCGGCTTCTGGCTGGAGGCCTTGCAGAGGATGATAGCGGCGGGTCTTCTCTTCCCCTGTGCTTACGGCTCTGCGCTTCAGGATACAGGCGTCGTTGAATTTCTGGATCAGCTGCATCTGCTGACGACAACCACTTATGAGGAGAATGCTTCGTTCCAGGGGCGGGTTTATAAAATTCGGCACGATGCAGGCGGAGCGAGACTCACGTTCATTAAGGCGCTGGGTGGTCGGCTGAAGGTGAGGGAACAGCTTAGTTACGAGAGCGGCGGCGTTCAATATGACGAAAAAGTTACGCGGATCTCCTTGTTTAACGGACTTAAATCGCAGCCAGTGGAACAAGTGGAGGCCGGCGATTTGTTTGCGGTTGCCGGATTGTCCGCCGCCGAGGCCGGACAAGGTCTGGGGTCGATATCGGACAAGTTAGCTTACGATTCGGAGCCGACATTACAATCGAAGGTATTATTCGACAATTCGATACATGTACAGAAGGTGCTCGGTGCTTTTCGCACACTGGAGGCGGAGGAGCCGTCTCTAAACGTCGTTTGGGATGAAAAATTGCAGGAGATTTCTATCCGCGTCATGGGATTGATTCAACTGGAAGTGCTGGTGCAGCTTGTTAGAGAGCGGTTTGGCTTTGCTATCTCTTTTGGACAACCGGAAATCTTGTATAAGGAAACGATTCAATCGGCTGTGAAAGGGTACGGCCACTTCGAACCGCTCAGGCATTATGCGGAAGTGCATCTGCTGATTGAACCGGGAGAAAGGGGCAGCGGCATTATGTTCGATAGCAGATGTCATGCCGATGATCTGAATGTCAGCTATCAGAATCTGATTCGGAATCATCTCTATGAACGGGAGCATCACGGACTGCTGACCGGCATGCCGGTTACCGACGTGAACATTACGCTGCTGAGGGGGCGCGCGCATAAAGAACATACCCATGGTGGCGATTTTCGTGAGGCTGCTTTTCGAGCACTACGGCAGGGGCTGGAGAAGGCGGACAATCTGCTGCTGGAGCCCTATTACGATTTCAAAATCAAGGTCGCTATCGATGAAATGGGCAGGGTGCTGTCCGATATTCAGCGTGCTTCGGGTATTTTTAATCCACCGCAGACAACCGGAACGCAAGCGGTGGTCACGGGCAGGGTGCCCGTGTCGACTTTCATGAACTACAGTACCGAATTTGCATCCTTTACGCATGGACGAGGCAGTATCCGTTGCGTGTTCAGCGGCTACGATCGCTGTCATAATACGGAGGAAGTCATAGAACGGATGGGCTACCGCAAAGGGGCAGACCCACTGTATACATCCTCCTCTATCTTTTGCGCCAAAGGGGCGGGTTACTCAGTGCCATGGGATGAGGCGGAAGCCAAGATGCACCTCGAATTAGAACCTTAATCGTACACATTTCCAGGATTCAGGCGAAAAGTAGGTAGATTTAGGACGAACAATTTTTATAATGGAAATAAGATATATATTTTATAGGGCTAAGGGGCGATTGTCATGGAACCGACGCATGAAATACAGGCGCTGGCGGCAGAAATTGCTGATGTGGCTAGGACGTCCTTTCGCACTCTTTTTGAAAATGGTGAACGTTACTATTACTGCACGCTATTTACTACTGGAGAGGGACATGCGCCAAGCATCTCCGCCTGGTCATGGGAGGCCTTGGAGAGGGAAGCGGCCAGGCAAGGAGAAGAAAGTGACACGCCGGGGTCAACGATTGCGGAACTCATCAAATGGTCTTATGCCGATTCACCCTATTGTTGCTACGAGGATGAGGACTTCGATGATGTTAAACAATTATTTATGGAACGTCCTTCCATTGCGGAGCTTGAAGCTGATGAATGGAATCGTGAATTTGATTCGAGGCTGAAGGCCATGGAGCTGGCGATGAAAATGCTCGATGATGAAGGCGTGTTTGCCTTGAATCAACCGCGAGAGTCTGTATGTGTCCTCGTCGAGAACATGCCGCCAGATGAGATCAATACCGAAATCGCCCTGCGTTTGAATCGGGCAGAGTCTCCAGCTATGCAAGCATGGCTGGCGGAAGCGGCGGAGTAAGGGGTTTCTCATTTCTTGAGGGAGAGTTGTAAAATGCCTAATGAATATCAAATGAATATTTTAGCTGAGAGAACGGAATGTATTCTTTATTATGCGGGGTCAATCCTATCGAACGAGCATAGTGCGGGCTGGATCGGCGGGAATGCGCCCGAATTTTTTGATAATCAATCGGACCTCATCCACGAAGATAACCAAAAATATGTTTTTTACTTGAGCCTCGTCCATCCCTTTAAACCGGAGAGCATGATTTCGATCTTCATCCCTGAAGACTATGAGGAGTATTTAGAAAACAACATTTATCCTAATTGCTCGGTCAAGGTGATTGAGCATCCCACTTCAACTGAAAGTGTCAAAGATATGTTTACTAACCCAGGGCTTGTAAAGCATGCAATTTCAGATGGGGAATTAAGCCATGACAAAAAATCGATGGATCAGCCTTTTTTGATCAAAGTAGGCGGAAACCCGAGACTTATTCAAAATGAAGACTATTATTTTACGAAGCTGAAAGAGGAGTCCTTTTCCTTTTTATTGCAGGTAGATGAAGATGGTTACCCCGAAACGTTACTTCAGGAGGATTACAATTATCCTTTTGGTTTTGGATCACTATATATTTTCGCCAACGTGGGAGCGACTGAGATACACCATCCAGTAGCAGGTTTTTGGCAATTCTCTTGATTTGGCGTGGGGCTAACGAGCACGTCAGGCGATTTTTGGCGTGCGTATGCCCCATTCGCACAAGCAGGAAGCCCGCCCCTGGCGTAAACTGAATTATAATCAGTGAGCGAGGTGAACTTCCATGGCACAATCGAAGGAGATGCGTGCACGGGCTAAGAAGTTTCAAGGCCGTCCGGTCTGTGTCACCCTGCACAGCGGAGAGACTTATGTCGGCTACATCACCGACGTTAATCGCGGCGGGTTGGTACTTTCCAGTGCTGGGGCTCCCCTGCGTGCTCCTTCCAGGAAACAAGACTCCCGACCTCTCAAACGCAGAGCCAGTTCGCATGCCCCGGGCGTCCGTCTCGGCAACCGGAAAAGCGGTGCACGTAAACCGTCTAGCCGTTCGCGCTCTCGCAAGCCGGACGCCAAGGTGTCGGCATTCCTGCCGATGATGGGCTCGCTGTTAGGCGGCCTTGGCGGCTCCACTGCAGGCGCAGGAGGGCTTGGCGGTATGCTCGGCGGCGGCTTGCGACTGTTCGGCATGATCCAGAAATTTGTCCCGGTTGTGAAGATGGGCTACGGCATGATCAAGTCTATTCGCCCGTTTCTCGGCGCTGTTAAAGGCTTGATGCCCTCGGCTAGTCCGACTACGCCGAATAACGAATAATCGTACCCCTGTGGACTTTAAGCCCCCTTTGAGTGGTCAGGTCAAAGGGGGCTAGCCCACAAGCCATTTAGGACTACCACTGTCTAATCCAAATTGGATTTAGTTCGGAATAGCCCATCTCCTTTAATAAATCCCAGGCATTATCCAGAACCAGAGGTTTCCCCTGGGTCCAAAGCTCTTGTCGTTTTGCCATCAAGTAAGAGATAATTTCAGCGATATGCTTGGGTTTACCCAGATGGAGGACAGTTTCCATGTTATTATTTTGTGCTGAAATATCATAAAAGGCCCAATAAGTACGAGGCTCTTCATCGGGAGGATCTGCCTGGAAGATGAGCGTGACTTTGATGTTTTTATTCTCTTTGGGAGATAGGTTTAAGACGAAGCGGGACCCGCCTGAATACCAATAAACGAATGCATAACCGTCGACCGTAATATTTCTTAATTGGCTTTTCATTATTTTCTCCCTCACTCTATGTTGTTTAAAATGAACTGCGTTTAATGAGTTTAATTAAATAATTATGTCGTTAATTTCCGAGAAATGAGGAGTGGCTTACATGAATAACAAGGTGATTATAGTCTAATCCACATATAGATTCCATTCATATGGATTTTTCCTGTGGTACTCTAGATACATATCATTTTAAAGAGGTACGACCCATAGAAAAAACAATAAAATTGCTGGATAAGCAAACAAGGAAACCTGGCTATGGTCAACAGGAGAGTTCAAATATGTGGTTTAGGAAGAAAGAAACGCAACTGGATCGAATAAAAAACAAACTGAGTCAAGCCATGCGCAAAGACGCGGACTTCTCGGTGTTTGGAGCATCCTCACATCAATATAGGGTTAAAGAGAAGCTTACAGCAAAAGAGCTAGAGGACTGGCAAACCCTCAATCAGGTCACACTTCCTGAGCCTTACGCGCTGTTTTTAATGAAAATCGGCAACGGAGGCGCCGGACCCTACTATGGAATTTATTCACTTGGAAAGGCAACTTCCTACACCGAGCGCCAGGTGCTCCTTGCAAAATCCGTTCTGCATCCCGGGATGACCAAAGAGGAATGGAACCATCTGATTGAGCCCCTGACCAGGGACGAGGACATTCCCGATGAGGAATATGACGACACCTGTAATAAGGTGTTGGGCGGCATGTTGTGCATAGGTACCCAAGGCTGCGAATACGACATGTATCTCGTACTTGAAGGGAAATATAGGGGGAGAATTGTGTACACCTCCGATTTTCATCTCGATCATCCTTTTTTCTTTGTCTATGAAGGCAGCTTTCTGGATTGGTATGAGCGCTGGCTGGATGAAATTATTCTGGATTATGATATCGGGTGGTTTGGCAGTCGAATGCCGGGTGATGAGAATGCACTGATCCAGATTTATCAGAGCGCTCCAAACGAAGAAATCCAAGCCAAAGCGCTTGATGGATTGTTCAAGTTTAAGAATGTCTCTCAGCTAACCCTTTCTTTTTTGAAAAATATTGCGGAACAAAGCCCCAAAAATCGGACCACAGCCATTAGGCTCATCTGCAAAACTTCCTTTGACACGGGTAGAAAATATCTTCTGGAGCTGTTGCAATCGGATGAACATGAGGATTTTCTTCAAGCTTTACAGATTCTGCACGCTTCCAGTAAAACTGAGGATTTAACGGAGTTTATTCCAGTGATCTTGCAAAGGCTTGACAGGGTTCACGACCCGGAAACGTTGCGTTATGCAGGGTATATTTTGGAGAATTACGGTGCGATTACGCTTCAGAACTTTGTGCCTTTCTTGTGTCATGCCGACCTGAAAATGCAAACCACTGCCATCTATGCCGCACGCAGTTGCGAAAACAAGCTGCAAAGCTGGCAGATCATTGAACAGATGCTGATGGGGGGCGGCCCACAGGTTCTGAATAACTTGATTTTATACTGGGGCATTATTCCACATGAGAAGTTGCTACCTTACTATAAGGCGGTATGGCCGGAATATAAAAGCAATCCGAATTTCAAAGGAGAATTTATCAGCTGTTTGCGAGAACTGCATTTGCCAAATGATTATTTCGACAAAGACGAATCGTGAGGAAGGCGTGTATAAATTATCCATAAAATGTTGACGGATAAGTTTAGAGTATCAGCCTTCAATTGATTGGCACCTGCAAGCTCACCTTCGTGATGTTTCATTAATGTCTCGTACACAACTTTATTGGCCGTTTAAATAACAACTGGAGGTATATCCATGCAAATACTTGAAACCAACCGATTGATCCTGCGGAATTTTGCCGCAACCGACGCTGCCGGATTGTTAGAGTATACAGCTAATCCAAGAGTTAACTGCTTTATGGATCACCAGATTTCGACGTTGGAGGAAGCTACAGAGGAGGTCGAAAAAAGAAGCAGTGACGACTCCCATATCGCGGTATGCCTGAAAGACAGCAACGAACTGATCGGGGAACTATTTGGTATGAAGGAAGAACGAGATTCGGATACGTATGGTATTGGATGGAATTTTAATGCCAGATTTGAAGGGAAAGGGTACGCAAGTGAGAGCGCCAACGCCTTCATAGAATATCTCTTTACGCAACAAGAAGTAAGGAGACTGTACGCCTATGTTGAGGACGATAACTTCCGTTCCCAGAAGCTGTGTGATAAACTGGGCTTTCGCTAGGAAGGCTGCTTCATGGAATTCGTTTCATTTGTTAAATACGAAGACGGCACGCCGAAATACGAGAATACGTATCAATATGCATTACTGAAAAAAGAATGGCTCTCTCAACGTGCTAATCAGAAATAAAAAACAAGAGATTAAACTCATTTTTAAAACTAAGAAACGTTACATAACAAATACGGCGACTTCTCTTTAGTGGATTGCAGAGAAAAGTCCGTTTGCTTTTAAGTTTCGATATAGGGTCTGGTTTAGCTACCCCAAAACGGCTTTGCAATCTGCTGACCTTGATCGATCTTCGTCCTTATTCAGTTTCACAGGTTGTTTCCGCAAGCTTCCAGTCACTCACAAGTTACTATAAGTTAGAACACAACTTTATTGTTTAGTACATAACTTTATTGACTATAGACAACGAGGAAGCCAAAAAAATGCTAAAACGCTACTGACATCCCGTTGTCAGTAGCGTTTTTGTATATTAGGAGTATGCGAATATCGCAGTGCCTTGAGAGGGAGCGACCCTTCTCAAAATCTTATTATAGAGGTGGGACTTATTCATGGAAAATATCAAGTGGGAAGTTGATCCGGACCACAGCTCCGTTGAGTTTTCGGTAACGCATTTAATGATTAATAGAATCAAAGGAGTATTCGAGCATTTCCAAGCGATCTTGAGTTTTGATCCTAATGATTTAGCAACCATGGGTATTCAGGCCTCCATAGATGCAAATAGTATCACAACTCGCCAATCGCAACGAGATGAGCACCTGAAGAGCGACGACTTCCTTCATGCAGCCAAGTATCCAACCATTACGTTTGAAAGCACCAGCTGCGTCCTTGCTGGCGAAAGGCAATATGAACTTACGGGCAATCTAACTCTGCATGGAGTAACAAAACCCATCACTTTTCATACCGTTTTTGAAGGACTTAACAAAGACCCTCGCGGCCGGGAACGTGTAGGATTTCATTCTACAGCCAGTATTGAACGCAATGAATTTGGCTTGATATTTAACTCGTATCTGGAAAAAGGCGGGATTGTTGTCGCGAATGAAGTGAGAATTGAACTTTATATCGAGGCAATTAAAATAGAGTAGTGATCCTATACATGATTTAATCTGTGCCTAGTAATGAATTAATTATGTTCAGGTAGCTTTTTTATAAACCAACCCAGCACTATAATAAGTATTGCAAGAATAAATTCAATCCAAAAAACTGTTTGTAGACCGGAAACCATGCTTTGTGTCTTCTCATGCATTGCAGTGGGATTGAGCGAATGATGAAGATAACGATTGGCTCCAGACGACATGATGCCGACGAACAATGCGATGCCAATTCCACCTGTAATCTGTTGGAGCGTATTGTATATGGCTGTGCCATGAGGAACCAGGTGACGTGGAAGTTGATTCAATCCTGTTGTCTGAGCCGGCATGACGACGAATGACATGCCTAAGAATAAGAGGATATGATTGAACAGAACGGAACCTTGTGTTGTATCACTGTCGATGCCGGTAAACAGCCACAACGATATGGCGATCAGGAATAGTCCGGGCACAATGACGGGTCTCGGCCCAAATTTATCGAGTAACTTACCCGATACCGGCATCAGCATCCCGTTCAAAATGCTACCTGGCATTAGAAGTAAGCCTGTCGCAAATGCTGTCAACTTCATCACATCCTGCATATAGAACGGCAGCAATGTTGTTGTGGCGAATAGAACCATCATCAGAATTACAATCAATACCGCAACCAGAGAAAAAGTGTAATGCCGGAATACGGAAAGATCGATCAACGGCTCTTTGATCTTAAGCTGGCGCCATACAAGCAAGAGCAAGAAAAGGCTGCCTATTGCAATCGATCCGTAACCTTCAGGCTCAAGTGAGGCACTTGTTTGGCTGAAGCCATAGGTGACGCAGCCGAAACCGACGGTTGACATCACAATGGATACAAGATCGACCCTTGGCTTGGTCAGTTCTGTCACATTCTTTAAGTACACGAATGCATAAATCATCGAAAACAGTGCGATAGGAAGCACCATGTAGAACAGCCATCGCCATTGAAAGGTATCGATAATCAAGCCAGACAAAGCTGGCCCGATGACAGGGGCGACCATGATGACCAGCCCCATGAGACCCATGGCGGCACCCCGGCGTTCTGGAGGATAGAGGGCGAGAATCGTATTCATCATCAACGGAATCAATAATCCTGTTCCGCAAGCCTGAACAACCCTGCCCATCAGCAAGATTCCGAATCCCGGGGATACTGCACACAAGCAGGTACCGGCCAAAAATAACGCCATCGCAGACATAAACATCTGGCGAGTCGTGAACCATTGCTGTAGTAATGCGGTCACCGGCACCAGTACGCCGATCACGAGCATATAACCGGTCGATAACCATTGTATGGTCGAAGCAGCAACGTTAAATTCTCTCATCAATGCAGGAAACGCATTGGTAAGTAAATTTTCGTTAAGAAATGCGACAAATGTACCGATGAGTAGAGCGGTTAATATTGCCCCTCTCTTCATTTCTCTTGCATCTTGAGCCTGATTGGCCATCTTCTACCTCCCGATTGTTCATGACGTTCCGTCTATTGTTTGTATATCGCTTATCCCGCAACGCCTGAAAATCATTTTACGTGGAGTGGGATGAATTGGAAAAAGCGAAATTGCTCATCATACTCGGAAATTCATTCATATTTCGAAAGCAAAAGGGGGGTCCGCCACGGTGTCGCTCATTCGCACATTATTTCTTGACAAGATGAGGTTAGGGGATTATGATAACGTGCCGGTCAACTCTATAAGGCAAATAAAATCAAAAAGGCTGATTTTTCGTAGTGCCTTGGCACCGGAATCGTCAGCCTATCGTGCAGATTATCCTACACCATCACTTTCTAACAAAGAATAAAAATTATCACGGTCTTGGTCATCAAATTTGCCAAGTGTCCTTACCCTAACAAATTCATGTCCGCCATACATGTCTATTTCCTCACCGTACCTATTGTAGAGCGCGATCATATTGCCATCCTGATTCAACTCCAAGTACCCGTAATATTTTGCTTCAGGCACTTCACCGTAAAAAAGCGTAAATCTGATCTTGATCACTCTGTGCACGCAGATCCTCCTCTATTGCCTTTCATATTGGCTTTGAATATATACAGTATTCCCCACAAAATGTCAACAGATTTAGTTTTCGGGTGATAATGGTGGATAAGTTATTTCGCTTCGCATCTGGCAAGGAATCCAAAAAAGGCCATAACGCTACTGACATTCCGTTGTCAGTAGCGTTTTGTATATTACGAGTATGTGAATATCACAAATTTCCCCCTTCACTTCAATTTCTTCTTTACCGTCTCTCCTTCAATTAACACGGGCTGATAATAGGTTTGGTTGCTTAGATCCTTCTTCCCTTGTAGTTTCTTAATAACCCAGTCGGCGGCATCACGGCCCATTTGTTCCTGTGGGTGTGTCAATGTTGTTAGTTTGATGTTTGCATTTTTGGAAATATAGGAATTGTCTTGGCCAATAATGGACAAATCTTCGGGAACGGATATACCAAGTTGTCTGCATACATGTACAACTTCTAGTCCGACCTCGTCGTTATAGCAGACAATTGCGGTTAAATCGTCTCTTTGTTCGGTCAAGAATTTCTTCAAATTGGTGGACAGATCCTGCTTCGTTTCTGTATAGAATGAGAGCACTTGCTCGGGGTGAAAGCGTAATTTGGCTTCTCCAAGCGCTTTGATATAACCCTTCATTCGATACTTCCCTTGTAAATCGTCCATTTTGGCAATGATGCCAATCTGTGTGTGTCCGTTAGCGATCAATTCTTTGGTTGCCAGATAGCTGGATTGTACGTCATCGAGACAGAAGTAGGGAACCTCCAACTCTTCATAATAGGCATTAATCATGATGAATGGAACATCCTGTTCCTTGAACGTCAGATAGTAAGCGATATTGGGATTATATAGATTGCTCTTCGTAGGCTCAATGATCAAACCATCGACACCAAAGGACAGCATCATCTCCAAAGCTTTCTTTTCCTGTGCGACATCATTATTGGTACTGGCTAATAGTAATGAATAATTATCTTCGTTCAATCTGGCTTCAATCCCGCGAATAATAGAGGGAAAGATGTAATCAGAGATGTAGGTTGTGATGACTCCTATGGTTTTATTGCTGGAATTGCCACCGGTTTTTGACCGAAATTGGTTGCTGACATAGGTGCCAGATCCTTTTTCACTTCTTAAAAAACCTTCGTTAGATAGTTCCAAAATAGCCTTTCGAACCGTCTGGCGACTAACTTTATACTTATCCTGCAAAGCGAATTCCGTTGGAATTTGTTCTCCTACGCTGTATGCCCCTGAAAGAATGTTGCTTTTTATATCCTCAAGGATGACCTGATACTTTGGTTTCACTTTATTCCTTCTTTCCAAGTTGTTCTAATACTAATTAATGTATCTATAATATTTGTATGTACATATTTTAGCATAATTATGAGTTTATTATAATCTATTGTCCTATCTGTATAAATACTAAAGTTAAAGTAGAAAAACACTCGGTTCGTCAAAGTATTTGTAAGTATAACTATGGTTTTGTGTTGACAAATGTACGCACAAAAAATATACTAAGGCTGTAAACAAAAGAAAGCGCCTTCTTTCAATTATTGCGATTATAACAGTTGTTCAGAGAGAGGAGTAACGTGAGCATGGATCAAGACATTAAACAAGCGATTACTAAGGGAGAAACTTCACTTGGTATCGAATTTGGATCCACACGTATCAAGGCAGTGCTGATTGATCATCGTTTTGAAACAATCGCATCTGGAAGCTATGAGTGGGAAAACCTCTTGGTAGATGGATATTGGACGTACAACTTAGAGAGCATTATTACAGGTCTACAAGAGGCTTATCGTGAAATGAAACAAGAGGTTGAACAAAAATACGGAATCACCCTTCATACGGTTGGTTCTATAGGATTCTCTGCAATGATGCACGGCTATATGGCTTTTGACAGCAAGGGCGAGTTGCTTGTTCCGTTCCGTACTTGGCGGAATGCGACAACCGGTGCTGCAGCAAAAGCTTTAACTGATAAATTCCAATTCAACATTCCTGAGCGATGGAGTATTGCTCACTTGTATCAAGCGATATTGAACGAAGAACAACATGTTCCTCATATTGATTTTATTACGACGTTGGCTGGATACATTCACTGGCTGCTGACTGGCAACAAAGCCATTGGCATCGGGGACGCTTCGGGGATCTTCCCAATTGATGAGACTACACATGATTATAACGAGCCGATGGTTAAGCAGTTTGATGAACTCATTGCAGCCAAAGGCTACGATTGGAAGTTACAAGACATTATTCCTAAAGTTCATATCTCAGGCGAGCAGGCAGGTGTACTAACCGCAGCGGGAGCCAAAATCTTAGATAAATCCGGAGATTTGCAATCAGGTATTCCGCTTTGTCCTCCAGAAGGTGATGCGGGAACAGGAATGGTCGCTACGAATAGTGTGAGAAAACGTACTGGCAACGTGTCTGTGGGAACCTCAGTTTTTGCCATGATCGTATTAGAGAAGGATCTTTCGGCGGTATATCCGGAAATTGATCTGGTGACCACACCGAATGGTAATCCGGTCGGAATGGTTCATGCCAACAACTGCTCAAGTGATCTCAATGCTTGGCTGGGCTTGTTCCGTGAGTTCTATGAGGCCATGGGGCAAAAGGCGGACCCGAATCAATTATTCAGCGTGTTGCTGAATAAGGCCCTGGAAGCAGATCCAGATGGCGGCGGCTTACTTAGCTACGGCTATTTGTCAGGAGAAAACATCACCGGAATAGAGAAAGGCCGGCCATTGTTTGTCCGCTCCCCTGAGAGCCGTTTCAATTTGGCCAATTTCATGCGCACTCATCTGTTCACTGCATTTGCTGCTTTGAAAATCGGGATGGATATTTTGACGAAGAGAGAAAATGTCGCAATTGACAGCATTCTGGCTCACGGCGGTTTATTCAAAACTCCTATTGTCGGACAAAAAATTGTCGCGGCAGCTATGGATGTTCCGGTGTCCGTGATGGCAACAGCTGGAGAAGGCGGAGCGTGGGGTATGGCTATTCTGGCTTCTTACATGATGAACAAGGATCAGCAAGAAAGTCTGGAAGACTTCCTCGACCAAAAAGTATTCAGAGATGTTGAGGGACAAGAAATTCATCCCGACGGTTCCGATGTTAAGGGATTCGAAACATTCTTGGAACGCTACACACAAGGCCTGGCGATTGAGCAGGCTGCTGTAGATAATCTAGTGGAAAACTGGAGGAATTGACGTGTTAGAGCAGCTGAAAGAAGAAGTATTTCAAGCCAATCTGGATTTGCCTAAACATGGACTCGTGAAATACACCTGGGGTAACGTAAGTGCTGTTGATCGTGAGCGCAGCTTATTCGTTATCAAACCGAGTGGTGTTAGCTATGACACGATGAAACCTAGCGATATGGTAGTTGTTGATTTTGACGGCAATGTTGTTGAAGGAGAGATGAGACCTTCATCGGATACACCGACTCATGCCGTACTTTACAAGCACTATGCAGAAATCGGCGGTATTGTGCACACGCATTCGACCTGGGCGACCGTTTGGGCTCAAGCCGGCCTGGACGTACCTGTAATGGGGACTACTCATGCAGACACCTTCTATGGTTCTGTTCCTTGTGCCCGTTTCTTGACACAAGACGAGATTGATCGTGGTTACGAAGCCGAAACAGGCCGTGTCATCATCGAAACTTTTGAGCAGCGTGGGCTGGATATTTTAGCAATGCCAGGTGTCCTGCTTAAAGGTCATGCTCCCTTCACTTGGGGAAAAGATGCGAAATCCGCAGTTATGAATAGCGTCGTGTTGGAAGAAGTTTCGAAAATGAACCTATTCGCACGGGAATTGAATCATTTTGCTGAAGAATTGCCGCAGCGTATTCTAGATAAACACTATTTGCGCAAACATGGGAAAGACGCTTACTACGGGCAAAAATAAGACAACTATACTAACAAACGAAGAAAAGAGGATGAATGTTATGTCAACAGTAGGTACAAAACAGTTCTGGTTTGTCGTAGGTTCACAACATCTGTATGGGGAAGAAGCATTAGCAGAAGTGAAAGCACACGCACAAGAAATGACCGATGCCTTAAATAAAAGCGGTGTGTTGCCTTATCCGCTCGTATTGCAGGATCTGGCAGTTAGTGCAGACAAAATCACCAGCCTCATGAAAGAAGTCAACTATCGTGACGAGGTTGCTGGTGTCATCACTTGGATGCATACTTTCTCACCTGCAAAAATGTGGATTCGCGGTACTAAATTGTTGCAAAAACCGCTGCTTCATTTGGCTACTCAGTATAATGAAAGCATTCCTTGGGCTACAATTGACATGGACTTTATGAACCTCAACCAGGCAGCTCATGGTGACCGTGAATATGGATTTATCAATGCCCGTCTGAAGAAACAGAATAAAGTGGTTGTAGGATATTGGGAACGTGCGGAAGTGCAAAAGCAAATCGCAGAATGGATGGATGTAGCGGTTGCTTATAACGAAAGCTTCAATATCAAAGTTGCCCGTTTTGGCGACAACATGCGTAACGTTGGTGTTACGGAAGGGGATAAAGTCGAGGCCCAAATCCAATTTGGATGGACCGTTGACTACTTCGGAATTGGCGACCTTGTTCAGTACGTCAATGCTGTGAAGGAAGAAGAAATTGATGCTTTGTTCGCAGAATACTCCGAACTCTATGAATTTGATTATGGTACTTACAGCAAGGAAGCTTGGGAATCCAGCGTAAGAGTGCAAGCAAGCTATGAAATTGCTATTAAACGATTCCTGGATGATGGTGGTTATACTGCCTTCACTACAAACTTTGAAGATCTCTACGGTATGAAACAGCTTCCTGGTCTTGCCGTTCAACGTTTGATGGCACAAGGATATGGCTTCGCTGGTGAAGGAGATTGGAAGACTGCAGCGCTGGACCGTCTGCTTAAAGTCATGAGCCATAACCAATCCACTGGCTTTATGGAAGACTACACCTATGAATTAGCAGCTGGTCAGGAATCGATCCTTCAATCGCATATGCTTGAAGTTGATCCAACGTTGGCAAGCAACAAGCCTAAAATTATCGTTTCTCCGTTAGGTATCGGCGATCGTGAAGACCCAGCCCGTCTGGTGTTTGACGGTAAGGCAGGAGACGGTGTGGTTGTTTCCATGGCTGACTTTGGCACACATTATAAACTGCTGATCAATGAGGTTACTGCATTTGAACCAACAGTTCCTGCTCCCAAACTTCCAGTGGCCCGTGTACTGTGGAACGTGAAGCCAAACTTCCAAGATGGAGTTAAAGCATGGATTGAGAACGGCGGCGGTCACCATACTGTAGTTTCCTTGAATCTAACTACAGACCAAATTGTTGCTTATGCAAAACTGGTTAACCTGGAATACGTAATTATTAAATAATTATAGATCATCTATAACAGCATTGGGTCAGTCCTCAGGACCCAATGCTTTTTATCGTTTCTCAGAGGATTTTTAATTCATGAGGATGTGATACTATGGCGAATTTACCATCTGCGGCAACAAAATTGGTTATGGTTGAAGGGATACCTGGCTCTGGAAAATCTACATTATCCCAATATATACAGGACACCTTAAACACGCATCGAATAGAATCGGAGCTATTTTTAGAAGGGAACTTACGACATCCCGCTGATTATGAATCGGTTGCATGTGTGCCGAATGAGGAACTTGATAGGCTCCGGTCTAGCTATGCCGATGTATTTCATGATATTGATCCATTTGTATCGCTAAGCGGTAACGACTCATTAATCGCATACGCGCTTGCGCAGCAATCAGCTCAAAATGAAATTCCTTCTAGTTTGTATGAGGAAATCCGGCGCTATGAAATCTACGATGGAATACCTGTAGAAAAATATTGCGAGTTGATGGTTCAACGTTGGAGTTCTTTTGCTAAGAATCAGCGAGAAAAGGATAAGCTGGTCATACTCGAATGCTGTTTTTTACAGAATCCAGGGTGTGCATTACTCGCTCGACATGATGCTGGAAATGATCGATTTGTTCAGCACGTATTACAGATTGCGGAGCAAATTCAGGACCTTAATCCAATTTTGTTTTATTTGAAGCAACCTAGTGTCCGTGAGACGATTGAGCGAGTGAAAACGATGAGGCCTCAAGAGTGGCTAGATTTTGTGATTTGGTACCATACGGAGCAGGATTATGGAAAGAATAAGGGGTTGCACGGGTACGATGGATATATACAGTTCCTTGAACATCGACGAGAGCTAGAATTGCACATTATTGAGCAGCTTCCTTTTCAAACTTTTATAATGGATAACTCCGATTATGATTGGGAAAATCAACAGCGGACTGTTTCGCACATCATGATGAAGTATTTATAATCTCGGGAAACGATAGTTTAATTAGACAAAGTAACCATTTGCAGCCTTACCGGCACTTATATATAGAATTTACATACAGAGGAGGTGCAAGAGGTGCAGCGATGGATTGAGGAAGCTCGGCTAGGCGACCAAATCGCATGGGAGCAGATCGTGCAGCATTTTAGTGGGATGGCCTTTTCAGTAGCATTTACCAAGCTGGGTGACTGGAGCATAGTTGAGGATGCAGTTCAGGAAGCGTTCACTGAGGCTTTTGCCAATCTCCATAAGTTACAGGAAGCAGAGGCGTTCCCTGGATGGTTCAAGATCATTGTCGAACGCCAATGTCATCGCCTTCTGCGCCGGAAGAAGCACACGATGATGCCGTTGGACGAAACTATAGTCATGGATGTAGAGAAATATGATGTGGAGCTTATCGCAGAGAGAAGGGAATGGCATCAGAAGCTTCATCAATCCGTCGAGGGTTTATCTGACAAGTTAAAACTGGCAGTTCAGCTGTACTATTTTCAAGGGTATTCAATCGGTGAAATATCAAGCTATCTATGTGTATCTCCATCCGTGCTGAAAAAACGATTGTTCGATGCCCGCAATAATCTGAGAGCTTCGCTGCTTGTCAGCGACTTTGTATCCATGTTTAACGATATTTACGAAGGAGGAGAATCGGTGCTACATATAGTCAACGGTGACCATGTTGGTGACAAGCTGAGGAAAGGGAACATTCGCGGAGATATCCTGGTCTGGAGAGAAGTGTATCCGGTAGGTCCGGTGTTCCTTGAAATGGGCGAGCCCTCATCTAGAGCAGCTAGAGTGGAATATTTGGAGAGAACTCTCGGGATTCCGGCAGAAGACTATGTATCCAATTGCAAGGCTCAGGAGCAGACTCTGCATAACTTTCATAAGTACGACGAAGTCGTGCTATGGTTTGAGCACGATTTGTTCGACCAGCTGATGCTAAGTTACTTGTTGTACTGGTTTTCAATGCAAACCCTAGGCCAAACCAAACTGAGCTTGCTGTGTATCGGCAACTACCCAGGTATTGAACCGTTTAGGGGCTTGGGACAGCTTACAACGAAGCAGTTAGAAAAATTGTCAGGCACGTGGCAGCAGATTGGCCAGCAGGAGCTTGAGATGGGCAAAAGAATCTGGGAAGCATATGCCTCCCCGGATATAACGCGGTATATTGATATTTTGCACGAAGACACATCTGCCCTGCCTTTTGCTCATGCGGCACTTGAACTGCACC
This sequence comes from Paenibacillus sp. DP01, assembly GCF_044784315.1. NCBI lineage: Bacteria > Bacillati > Bacillota > Bacilli > Caryophanales > Paenibacillaceae > Paenibacillus > Paenibacillus sp. DP01. The sequence continues at coordinate 5,687,447 of NZ_CP173059.1, read as the reverse complement.
TATCTCGTCTACCTTCTACCGCCAATGGGTTGGGCATCGTAGAGCAGACAACTTTGGAACTCATCCAGCAAGGAGTAAATACTCCACATGAATTGTTTAAGCAGATCGGGAACCGAATAAGTGGTTTGGGCCTGGGTGATTTGGAATTTTGGTACCGTTTGAGGAATATGTCGGAGCAACCACATGCACTATTGGAGATTCAAGGTCGCCACTCATTTCCTGATCATCAAAAGAAAACAACTCCATTCTTTGACCAATGCGTTGTTGCATTAACGGAAGTAGGGAGGAATACAGTGGCGGGAGTACATGACTGGGTGAAGATAAAGGGAATAGACGAGTGCTATGGTGGTTTATGGCTACAAGGTGATTTGGCATGGCGTTGGGATTCAGAGGGAAAGCAGTTGGTGTATACGTAACTTATCCTAAATAACAGCAAGTTCTCTATAAAGTGACTAAGAGTGAGGCATGAAAAATGAGGTGTCTTTCCATAACAAATAGGCCATTCCTTCGGGGAAGGCCTTTTGCTTGATTTAGAATGTGGAACAGGCTTAGTTCATATCAAAAGTCCAGTCACATCCTGATACCCCATACTAACCAACAATTCATTACCATTTAGCTCATGCACTTTCTTCACTGTCACATCTAACTCCATATCAAGTATATACTGCAACACTTCAGCAACATACTTAGGTTGGTTCAGATTAATAGAATATTGTTTACCCTCTTTCATCACACGTAATCCCTCATTCAAAGGGCTACCAGTGACAATTGTATCTTTAGTAGTAAACTGAATTATAAATTTTATATCTTTATTTTCAGAAATAATAGTCAACTTGGATCTACAGTAAATATCTCTGACTGTTTTATAACTCCACAAGTACGTATTCCCACTAACTACTATTTTCCTCATAGCACTCTAGTCCCCATTCCTACAAGGTTTACAGAATCATTACAGATTCTGCTTCTTCAGCATTTCAGTCCGAAAACCGTTCTTCCCTGACAAAAGAAAATATTCCAACAATAGCCCAGGTCATGGGGGATCTTCGCCTTATGTCCCTTATTTTACTTGATTTCTATGCATTGTACAGTTTGCGTACAGTCCCAAGATGGATCGCGCATTAATTCTTGAAATCCTACATAACAATTCCTGGTTATTCATATACATAAACTGTTGATTTAATTATTGGGAAGCTGTATTCCACGAGAGTAACAAAATCAGCTATGTTTCTTATAAAAAGCTGAATTCAATTTTTATTTTCGCAAGAAAATTCTCACTTTTTAGCAGAAATGATTTATAATTATCAGATAAAAGTAGATATAATTTTTAAATGATTATATTTAAGTTATAATGGAGATAGAAAAGGTATGTTCCTGAGTGGAGCCTTGCTTCTTGAGTCAGTTAAGCAGGAGGGCCTGCTCTTTTTTGCAAATATAAGAGATAAGGAAGGTTTTTATGAATAGTATTCAGAAAAATACAGACGTTATCTTAATTGGTGCCGGAGTCATGAGCGCGACTCTGGGATCATTGCTGAAAGAGTTAGCACCGGAATGGGAAATTAAAGTGTTTGAGAAACTGGCAAGTGCAGGAGAAGAAAGCTCTAACGAATGGAATAATGCAGGCACGGGTCATGCTGCACTGTGCGAGCTGAACTACACATCCGAAAAAGCGGACGGATCTGTAGATATTCGTAAAGCGGTTAATATCAACGAACAGTTTCAGCTCTCAAGACAGTTTTGGTCTTTTCTTGTCAACAGTAATTTGATTCGTAATCCACAGGACTTTATCAGGCCCATACCCCATATGAGTTTGGTAATGGGTGAAAAAAACGTATCTTTTTTAAAAAAGCGCTTTAAAGCGCTTTCAAGTGTTTCGCTATTTCAAGGCATGGAATTTTCCGATGACCCTGAAAAGCTGAAGGAATGGATTCCGCTAATTATGGAAGGTCGTACATTGAATGAACCGATTGCGGCAACCAAAATCGACTCTGGAACAGATGTCAACTTTGGTGCTTTAACACGCATGTTGTTTGACCATTTAAAAAGCAAAAACGTCGAGATTAAATACAAGCATAGTGTAAAGGATATTAAACGTGCGAGCGATGGCTCGTGGAAAGTCAAAGTGCATAATCTGGATAACGGAAAAATCGAATATCATACTGCCAAATTCGTTTTTATCGGTGGTGGGGGCGGAAGTCTACCTTTACTCCAAAGAACTGGCATTCCTGAGTCCAAATATATCGGGGGATTCCCGGTAAGTGGACTATTTATGGTATGTAACAATTCTAAAGTGGTCGCCCAGCATCATGCAAAAGTATACGGTAAAGCGAAGGTCGGTGCTCCTCCTATGTCTGTCCCGCATCTGGATACTAGATACATCGGTAACCAAAAAGCGCTGCTGTTTGGACCGTTTGCCGGCTTCTCACCAAAGTTCCTGAAAACGGGTTCAAATCTGGACCTGATTGGTTCCGTAAAACCCAATAACCTCATCACGATGTTGGCGGCAGGGGCAAAAGAGATGGCATTGACCAAATACCTGATCCAGCAAGTGATGTTATCGAATGAAAAGCGCCTGGAGGAATTACGCGAGTTTATTCCCAACGCCAAAATTGAGGACTGGGATATCGTGGTAGCAGGTCAGCGTGTGCAGGTGATCAAAGATACAGAGGGCGGTAAAGGAACCCTTCAATTTGGTACGGAAGTGGTTAGTTCCGCTGACGGCTCGGTGGCTGCATTGCTCGGTGCTTCTCCGGGGGCTTCTACTGCTGTTCACGTTATGCTGGAGGTATTAGAGAAATGCTTCCCACAACATATGGAAAAATGGGAACCAAAAATAAAAGAGATGATTCCTTCTTATGGATTGTCGTTAGCGGAAAACTCAGAGCTTTACCAACAGATCCACAATACCACTACAGAGGTGCTGGGTCTGGGCGAAAAAGAACCGCTGCATCGTTAATTTTACATGGCTAGTAACTCGATCATCCAAATATTTTAATAAAATACAAAGTAATCTTACAATACGTATTCAGTCGCATAAGCAACAACGTGAAGCGGTGGGGAGTTCCCACCGCTAAAATGCTTGCTTACGAGTGCGAAACTTTGTAATCCTTCTGTGTTTATTGGTGTTTGCTATAGTGATTACAGTAATCATGGAGCGGGCTATAAAGGAGGAAAAGTAATTCTTTACCGATCGTTCCCGATATGTTAGGATAAAGCCAGACAGAGAAGAAAGACATATCAGCGACCAATGTAGAACGATCGTTTCCAAAAGGTCATGCAAATTAATCCAAACCTATTCTAAGTGGTCAGGGGGTAGCTACGATGGCCAGGAGCAAAGAATTTGAGGAAAACGTTGTTCTGGAAAAAGCTATGAAGCTGTTCTGGGAGCAGGGGTATGAGAAAACCTCGATGAATGATCTTGTCGAGCACATGGGGATCCATCGAAGAAGTATCTATGATACTTTTACCGACAAGCACACCCTGTTTCTTAAAGTGATGGACCGATTCGGAGAGCGAGTTAGTGGTAGATGGTCGGCAGGGATCAAGCAATCCCAGACGGCTAAGCAGGCACTTCAGTTCATTTTCGACTTTATCATTAATGGTGAAGAGGACGTACCGCCCGGTTGCATGTTCGTGAATTCGGCTGTCGAATTAGCAGCTCGGGATGAGGAGATTGATGCGATAGCGACGAAGGCCTTTGCAAAATCGGAGGAGCTGCTTGCAGAAATCGTAACGTGGGGACAGCAAAACGGCGAATTCACACAGCAGTACGAAGCGAAGGAATTGGCTGAGTATCTGCAAAATGCCTTAGCGGGACTGAGGGTGATGGTGCGGACTTCCGTTCCGAAAGAAAAGCTGCAACGGATAGCCGAGTTAAATCTACGTATTTTAGAGACATAGACGATACACGAAAACAAATTTTTTTCATGTTATTAGAACGATCATTCTCAATTTTATAAAAATGAGGAGGAAATAAATCATGACAAACAAAATCGCGTTAATTACCGGAGCAAGCAAAGGAATCGGACTGGAGATTGCCAGACAATTGGGGCGGCAAGGCATAACGGTATTGGTTGCTGCGCGCACGAAAACAGCAGCAGATGAAGCAGCGGCCGGGCTATTGCAAGATGGCATTCAGGCAGTCGGCGTGAAGCTGGAGGTTACGAATTCTGCACATATCGCGGAATTGGCGCAATTCATTGAGAAGACTTACGGTCGGCTGGACATTTTGGTCAACAATGCAGGCATTTTGGCAGAAAAAGCGGGTTATGACGGGGATGCTTTCAGAGATACTTTTGAGGTGAACACGTTCGCACCCTATTTGATTACAGAAGCACTGTTGCCATTACTGTTAAAGAGCGAAGCAGGCAGAATCGTCAACCAAAGCAGCGCTATAGGCTCGATTCAGTTCCAACTTTCCAATAAACGGGTGCAGCGGCTTGCTACCCCGGCTTATGCAGCTTCCAAAGCAGCTTTGAATATGCTGACGGCCTACTGGGCACAAAAAAACAGTGGGACGCATCTGAAGGTTAACTCCGTACACCCCGGCTTGGTCAAAACGCAGATGGGTGGGGAAAAGGCGGAACTGTCGGTGGAGGATGGAGCAAAAACGGCGGTCCGACTGGCGACCCTGCCAGAGGATGGTCCAACAGGCGGATTCTATTACATGGATGATCAGCTTCCGTGGTAAAGCGTTATGCATGAAAGAAAAAGATAATATATGACATTGTAACAGCAATTATCAGTTCGTGTATGGTGAGTGCAGACTGGATTGGTCATACCGAAGGATTTGCTCTAAAATTATAACCAATGGGCGGTTTCAGGAATCACGAGAGCAAAACGATATCCTTTAAGGAGGCTATTTTGGAAACTTTCATTTACATGGTGAGACATGGCGAATCACCGAAGACGGAAGGAAATGAAAGAACTAGAGGGTTGACGGATAAAGGGAAGTCAGATGCCTATCGAATAACGGAATTACTGAAAGGAGAGGGGATCGGGGTCTTCGTTTCAAGTCCATATCAACGAGCAATCCTAACCATCCAAGAATTAGCCCGATGTTCAGGACAAGAAGTTTTGGTATTCGAGGATCTTAAAGAAAGGATCTTTTTGAATGAAGACCACCGAATGCCCGATGAGGAATTATTCCCTTTATTAGATAAGTCATTTTCTGATCCAAACTTTGCCTTACAGGGAGGAGAGTCTAATACGATTTGTCAGAACCGAAGTATAGCAGTTCTAAAAGAATTGTTAAAAACCTATCGAGGACAGAAAGTTGCATTAGGCACTCATGGGGCAGTTATGACTTTAATGATGGGGTATTATGACAAGCAGTACGACTTGGATTTTCTACTACACACATCCAAACCAGATGTATACAGAATGAAGTTCAACGATCAGGAGTTAGTCGAGGTAAAAAGATTATGGTGTATGCGGTAGTGGTTTGTGAGGAAAGGTATAGGGACTATTCTTTAAAAAGAGACTACCCTTGGCGAAGGGCAGTCTCTTTTTAAATCTTACCGTTGCAGCTATTGTGGTGAACCATTAAGCAAATCTTCGGCTATTTTAACCAAATCTTCTTTGGTCAGCGGGCTGTCTTGGTTATCGGATATGTTGTAGTGTAAATGTCTTTTTTCATCGAGCCATCCCAGTCGGTTTTTTCCTGCTTCCAAGGGCTTGCTTGCTTCACTTGCCCTGATGTAATAGACCTTGGTTCCTTTGATTGTCACTTGCTCAGCCGAATCCTGTTCATTTTGCATGATGGTCGTCTTCGTGACTTCAGGAGTGTATTTGGTGACGGTAATGTTTACATAGTCGTTTCCTTTCGCATACCGGGCAAAGGAGGAGTCTGACTTGTCCCAGCTTAGCTTTTGAATAAACAGATTTTCACCCTCCGGTGCAGCTTTGGCCTGTTGCATCAGTTGATCGGTTAAAGCGCGATATTCCTTTTTATCCATCATTCCAGGATATGCAGCGACTGGATAGACGTATCCAAATTCAAACTTGTAGCCATCCGGTAGATGAGTGGGATTGCTGAGTAATGGAGCCTCAGTCCGCTTGATTTCATCTTGTAAGCTGTTGAAACTTGAGAGTTCAGCCGGTTTGTACGCAAACAGGGCCGGATTAGATAGGTTTTTTTGATTCATAGAATCGTCCTTGACGTAATAGGCAGCATACTCTCCTGGCTGCAAACGGCCTTTCACCTCTTTGTCCCACTGTGCGTAGGTCGAGGTATATGCTTTGGAGGCGTCCGTTTCGGTAGGGGGTTTGGCGGTATTTAATACAACGGCGCCCTTACTGTTGCGGAACTCAAGATATTGTGAAGCTGCGTATCCGGTCACAGAGGCCCCTACTACAAAAAGCAAAATCATGATGGGGACAGTCAAGCGAGGCTGAAAATGGATTTTTCCGATATTTCCTTTTTTGGGCATCGCCTTTTGGTAGACCTGTTCCATCACTTTGTCAGAGACGTCAAAAGCCTGAATTTTCAAAGCGTTCTCTGGCTCGGTTAGCTTGTCCATGTTTTTTAATCCCCTGTCTTGCAGATCGGTGTATTTCAGGCTTTGTTTTTGAATTCTGTCTTGTAACTCACGCATTTTTGGTCCTCCTTTAGGGGCTCCATTATTTTTTTGAGCTTTGTTTTTGTCCTGCCGTATTTTTTCTTGATAGCATCCTCGCTTTTGTTCATGATTTCCCCGATTTCTCCAAACGTTTTTTCTTCAAAAATGCGCAGCACCAGCAGGTTACGCTCCTCCGCGTTCAGTTGGTCCAACGCTCGGCTCAGCGGTTCACTGAAAAGCTGACGTTCCATAACCTGCGCTGCACTGTCTGAAGTCATGTCAGCTGAGGTGAACAGGGTAAGTTTAAATTTGCGTTGTAGATTCTTCCTGCGAATCAGGTTCAGGCAGTGATGATAGGCCATTTTATACAGCCAGGAGGAGAAGCCCACTGTCGGCTTGTACTTGCTGATTTTCTCAAAAGCATTGACGAAAATATCCTGCACAGCCTCTTCCGCCTCCTGCTCACTTCCTAATAGCCTCCAGCAGTACACAAAAATCTGACGCTGGTACTCTTTTACAATGTAGGCGTAGTCCTGGATCTCGCCAGCTTGAACTCGTTTGATTCTGTATTCGATGTCCTCATTCAAAGATTTAGGCACCCCCTCTGATCAAAAAGAAAACTATATCTGTATAACAATTGAAGATGACCGAAAGGGACACCTTGTCTAAAATTTTTTAAGTGTGCTATCAACTCTTTAAGAGAATACGATAAAGCAGATCAATTATCACCCACGTAATTAGTTTTATAGAGTTAGAGGTATATTGTGGAAGTGAGGGAATGGTAAAATGAAATTAGATATTGATAAGAAGGAGGTCTACAGTTTCTAATGAATGAAAGTGCTAGGAAATATAATTTTGATCATGTGTTGCTTTACCTTCATAATCAAATGAAGCTGCTGCCTAACCTAGAATCAAAATACATTGGATTAACCATGCCATTTCCTTCACAAGCTGCACTACGGAATAGGATGATTGAGAGTATTGAGACATTGATAGCACATGATGAGGACGTTTGTATTGCTGTTCATTTTAATCAATCTGATGCTGGGGCTATTGAATATGAGAAAATAATTTTTTTAGGAACGGATTACTTGCACCTCAAGAGAATCGCTGATTTTATGAAAAGACAAGATATTAACCTGAATATCAAAGACACCTGTATACTTTATAGAGAATGTACTGCTGACTTAAACATAAATTTAAAAGGCAATCATTCCAGAATAACAAGTTTGAATGACTTATTTGCAGGAGTCGAAATTCATATTGATCGTTTAGAGGCTGGAATGGGATATCGATATGAAAATACACAAGTGAATGAAGATATTATTCATTATTGCTGTCATAAAGATGATGAGGAAGGTAAGGAGCTTGGATACCAATTATTCGTAAAATCGTTAGATTACTTTTCCAAGAAATTGTTAGCTGAAGGATTTGTATTAGGGTATCCTGCTGTAGATTCTAAAATTAAAATAATGAAGGCCTCTTGTTCAATGTGTTTTTATCGAGATTATTATTACATTAGTGGAGCACATATATCACTCAAAACCGCCATGCAGCAAGCAGATTGGCAAATATGCGAACCATTGATGCAGGCCCATATGATCTGTAACAAGCTATATTTTGAAGAGAACTCCTTTTTTAGAGGGGTAGAAAATCTATGTATACTCGAGGGCGAAGATGATTATAAGTTATCGTTTAAATCTAGACTTTCCACAATCATTGATATTCTAGAAGAGATGTATAACCATAAAAAAGATATTTCGGACTTCCATCTACAATTGGACAGCTATGTGCCAGTTGAAGGTGTTACTCAGTTAAAAGAGAAATTCAAAGTCATTTATAATATCGCTAAATGGAAAGATGAATTAGAGGAGCAAGAGATGAACTCGGCCATCCCGCCTGTATAGCTTACAAAAACTTTCGGCTGTTCTGGACGGGATGGCCTCACTCTTTTTATGCAGCGTACCTTCTACTTATGCCCTTTGCGTACCTTTAACAGCTTGCCCTTTACGGTCGTATTCTTCATAATTTCAAGCACTAGTGGGCCCTTGCCATTCAGAATCTCAACATCTGTCACATTATCCAGAATCGTAATGATGCCGATATCATCTGCTGTTACCCCGTCAAGCTTAGCGATGGTACCCACAAAGTCGACAGCTCTAAGTTTTTTCTTCTTACCGCCGTTAAAATTGAGCTTCATAATCTGTTGGTTTAATTGCTCGCGCTTGTCGTTTTTGAGCACAGTTTTTACATGTAGGTTCCGCTCGAAATCTTCTCTGCGGAGATCTACAGCCTCTTCTGAGGGGGCTTTTACTTGCGGAATTGCAAATCCAATATATGCTTCAATATCAGCTAATCGGTTGCTGTCTTTAGGAGTGATTAGAGTAATGGCTTTCCCCGTTTTGCCAGCACGTCCTGTACGGCCTGTACGATGAACATAGCTTTCCTTTTCAAGGGGAATATCGTAGTTGATGACATGGGTGATATTTGTGATATCAATCCCTCTGGCGGCTACATCCGTTGCGATCAAGTAACGGAATTGTCCCCTTCTGAATGCGTTCATTACCTCAAATCGCTCATCCTGCTCCATGCCGCCATGAATGCGATCACATGGATATTCGAGGTCAGCCAATGCTCTGAATAGTGTATCTACACGCTCTTGCGTACGGCAGAAAATGATGCAGCTGTCAGGGTTCTCAACAATGAGCAGATCCTGGAGCAGAGCCAGTTTGTCCGCCTCTCGCACCTGAATAAGAGAGTGATCAATTGTAGCAGTCGTTACACCTGTTGCCTTAATCTCAATTTCCACAGGATCTTTCATATATTTACGTGATAATTTGGCTACATCTTCGGGATAAGTAGCGGAAAACAACATCGTAACCCGGTCACTAGGCAACGCCTGAATAATCGACTGAACCTGCTCGATAAAGCCCATATTCAGCATCTCATCAGCTTCATCAATCACGAGATAGGCAATTCGATTTAAGGATAGCGTGCCTCGTTCAATGTGATCCAGTACACGTCCAGGCGTACCTACAGCCACATGTGTTCTTTGTTTTAGCTCGGCCTTTTGTATATGAAAAGGATGTTTCCCATAAAGGGGCGTTGCTTTTATCCGCTTAAAGCGTCCAATATTCGTGATGTCTTCAGTAACTTGTAATGAGAGTTCACGAGTTGGTGTCAGGATTAAAGCTTGGGGCTTATTCTCATTCCAATCTACTAGCTCACAAAGTGGAATACCATATGCTGCTGTTTTGCCGCTGCCTGTTTGCGATTTGGCCACAAGATCCTTCTTCGCAAGCGCAACGGGAATAACCTCCGTTTGAATCTCTGTTGGCGTCTCATAGCCCAAGCTATTCAGAGCCCTCACAATTTCTTCACTTAATGGATAATCTGCAAAATGCTTCTGACTCATTCTCAACCTCTTCTGCGCTGTATTTAAGTACCATTACATATATCATGTCATCGTGTACCGAACTTATACTCATCTAGTATACTCTATATCTAGGTTCACTCTAATACATATCAGCGATTAACTTGCTGTTTTCCAGTAGGGCAACTATACTTTTTCTGAGACGAAAAAACACAGTCTGGTTGGTAGTCCAGACGCATGGACGACTCTATATTAGCAAGAGTGCCATGTCAGTAACCTTCCCCCTCGGGATGTCCATCGTTTCGATTTAAAATGAGGGGGATTCAAATGAAGCTTACGATTTATCATGATGGACAGTATTGGGTTGGAGTCGTGGAGGAGCAGGACCAAGGGAAATTGAAGGCAGCCAGGTACATTTTTGGTACAGAGCCTAAAGACGAAGAAATTCTCCATTTTATCCGAGAGGAAATGTGTGAACTTGTTAGTCGGCTGTCACAAGAGGTGGCTGTAAAGGGGTCTGAAACGAAGAAGATCAATCCAAAGCGGCTAGCAAGGCAGGCAGCGTATGAATTAAGGCGAAAGGGAGTCTCCTCCAACGCACAAGAGGCCTTAAAGTTAGAGTATGAGAAGCGTAAGTTGGAGAAACGTACTTACTCCAAACAACAAAAGGAATCTATGAAGGCACGGATAAGGGAATTAAAGGAGAAAAAAGCGAAAGAAAAACATCGTGGACATTAATAAAACCTCCATCCTTATACGCAATTGTAACGCATTGTTTTATATCAACATATGTGAAAATATGTGTTACGCACAAAGGGCACCCGACTGGGTGCCCTTTAAACTGTCTTATAGAGATTGTTATCCGCTAAAAGAATCCATTCAACTTACTTAAGCAGTGTCAGTGTTACCTCTATTGTATTATCAATAAATGATCGTTCTGGACGAGACTTTATCATGACGGTCAGACCAATTAACGATACAACTAGTGCCTGTGATACAGCCTTCGCATCTAGTTCGATCTCAAGCTCACCTAATTGTATACCTCGTTCAATGGTTTCTTGAAAAATGACCGCTAGGTACATTTGATGCTCCCTTGTAAGAATTTCAAACTTCTCATCATGGGGCGCAAGTTCAACCATTGTATTAATGCAAAAGCATCCTTTTCTAGGATTTTCCGCATACTCCTCTTCAACTACACCCTCAAAAAAAGTACGAAATGCTTCTTTTACAGATGGAATACTTTGAAGTTTGGTTCGGATCAGAGAAGCACGGGACATCGTGTATTTGCGTAGCGCGGCTTCGAACAATTCTTTTTTGCCCCCAAAAGTGGAATATATACTGGGGCGTTGAATTTCCATTCTTGAAGTTAAATCACTTAATGAGGTGGCTTCATATCCCTTTTCCCAAAATATTTGCATAGCTGCATCTAAAACTTTCTCTTCGTCAAATTCGCGGGTTCGTCCCATAACAATACCTCTCGTTACTCATGATTTTATTCTTAATGGCTCCATGTATCTGATTATAATGTTCAGTGACATTCATTTTATTACCAATTGGTACGTTATTATCTTATAATTAGTCCTTAAAATTGTCAAATGAAGGTTGGTCTTTCCCGAAAAGAGGAGGTGAATATGAAAGAATAATCAAAGTGGATTTACTATGATTGTTGACAGTATTCTTTTTTGTGAGTTATATTTACTGGGAAAAATAACTTACCGATTGGTACGATATTTTATTGTTATTCAATTGGCACACAAAGAAAGCTATTAGAACGGGAGAGATGGACCATGGAGATAGGTATTACCTCGTTTGTAGAGACAAAGCCTGATGTTCAGACAGGCGAAGTGATAAGTCACGCACAGCGGTTGCGTGAAGTTGTCGAGGAAATTATCCTTGCTGATCAAGTGGGACTTGATGTGTTTGGTATAGGTGAGCATCATCGAAAGGATTATTCGGCATCTTCACCAGCAATGGTGCTGTCCGCGGCTGCAGCGCAGACGCAACGGATTCGGCTAACCAGTGCAGTGACGGTGCTTTCTTCAGCTGATCCGGTGCGCGTTTTTCAAGACTTTGCTACGCTGGATGGTATTTCAAATGGACGTGCCGAGATTATGGCGGGTCGGGGTTCTTTTATTGAATCTTTTCCTCTGTTCGGCTATGACTTGGATGACTATGATGAGCTGTTTGAACAACATTTGGAACTTCTCCTTAAAATACGGGAGTCCGAAAAGGTAATCTGGAAGGGCGGTCATCGGCCAGCCATTAACAATTTGGGCGTGTATCCACGGCCAGTTCAGAACCCTTTACCAATATGGGTAGGCAGCGGGGGAAGGCAGGATTCTGCTATTCGTGCAGGTCTGTTAGGACTGCCCTTGATGCTGGCGATCATTGGAGGAAACCCGATAAATTTTGCACCGCTTGTCCAGCTTTATAAGAAAGCAGCAGCGCACGCTGGTCATGATGAATCGCAGCTTAGGGTTGGGTCGCACTCGATAGGATTTGTCGGAGAGAATAATGAGCAAGCGGCAGATACATATTTCCCTTCTACGATGGCAGGTATGAATAGATTGGGTAGGGAGCGAGGCTGGGCGCATTATGATCGTTCCAGCTACGATGCCGCGCGCAGCTTTGAAGGTGCGCTGTATGTTGGCGATCCCGAGACGGTTGCCCAGAAGATCATTCATCTTCGCAAGCATGTAGGTGTTACACGCTTTATGCTGTATGTTCCGTTAAGCACGATGCCGCATGCCGAGGTGATGAGAGCCATTGAGCTACTTGGAACAGAGGTAGCACCCCGAGTGCGGAAGGAAATAGCCAAGTGGGAAGCGGAGACGGAAAAAAGACTATAAAATAACCTAACATAGGAGTGATTCGCATGGATTTTGAAAATCGTTTATTACCAGAACTAAGGTCAGTAATTGCACAATTTCCCGGTTTTCAACTGGAGGAGAATTTAGAACTGAGCAGAAGTTATTTGTCGAGTCCGCCTATTGAGCAGTCGGAACACGTACGCACGACAAGCCGGATGATTCCGAGCGTTGCAGGCGAGATATTAGTCAAAATCTACGAACCTGCCCAGCGAACTGATGTTAAGCTTCCGGCCATGCTGTGGATTCACGGGGGAGGCTATGTAATGGGGCATCCTGATATGGACGATGCTTTGTGCGAACGCTTCGTGCAGGCGGCTAATTGCGTCGTCGTATCGGTCGATTATCGACTTGCTCCCGAGCACCCCTACCCAGCTGCCATCGATGACTGTTATGCCGCTTTGACGTGGATGACCGATGAAGCTGAGCTGCTGGGCATCGACTTGGACCGGGTCGCAATTGCTGGTGCAAGCGGGGGTGGCGGTCTAACCGCAGCACTTGCTTTAATGGCTCGTGACAAAGGCGGACCAGCCCTTATCTTCCAAATGCCGCTATATCCGATGATCGACGACCGCAATGTTACGGCATCAAGTCATGAAATTACGGCCGATAATGCACCATGGAGCCGGAAGAACAACTTGACGGCCTGGAACATGTACTTGAGTAATCGTACCGAAGATAGCGAGGTTTCCCCATATGCGGTGCCGTCGAGAGCAGAAAGCTTGGCTGGTCTGCCGCCGACCTACACGTGCGTAGGGCAGCTCGATCTATTCCGAGATGAGACGATCGAATATGTGGCACGCCTTGCCCAAGCGGGCGTTGACGTCGAATTTCATCTGTATCCCGGCACATTCCACAATTTTGAAGGGATGGTTCCTCAAGCAGAAGTAAGTCAACGCGCCAGCCAAAGTTATGTAGACGCGATTGCAAGAGCGCTTAATCCTTAAATAATTAAGGAGCGGTCTTCAGGTGATATGCTCCCAAGAAGATAGACAGGTTGAATAATAAAACCTACTACTGTGAAGGGAGTATATCACTTTTCGCAGCAGCCTTTTGTTATCGTTTCAGAGTTGTTTGGGATTCGTGTTGTGGCTGTTCTGCAATGATGTAAGATTTTTCGGGTTAATTCTATACTTTCACATGTAGCAGAAAACGACTATTCATTCTTATAATTGGAAATGTAAGCGCTTAAATATTAAGGGATGAGTATTATCAAACTATATGTGTGAGGAGGAGATTTTATGTTAAGAACTAAAGTGGGCAAGCTGGTGAGCAGTTTGGCGTTGGCGGGTGTGTTGTTATCATCTGTTCTGGTCAACCAGGCTGATGCTGGCCTGGCAAATGGAAGCAACTTTCTGGGGAATATCATTGCGGGCAGTGTCCCTCCTAGTTACGGGACATACTGGAATCAAGTGACGCCGGAGAACTCGACTAAGTGGGAATCGGTTGAAGGCAGTCGTAACAACATGAACTGGTCGCAGGCGGATACCGCCTACAATTATGCCCGTAGCAATGGTTTCCCGTTCAAGTTCCATACGTTGGTATGGGGTGCCCAGGAGCCAGGATGGGTTAAAGGACTGTCGGCTGCTGATCAGAAAGCGGAAGTGACTCAGTGGATTAAAGCAGCAGGTCAGCGCTATCCGAATGCGGCGTTTGTAGATGTGGTGAATGAGCCGTTGCATCAGAAGCCGTCCTACCGCAATGCCATTGGTGGTGACGGGTCGACCGGATGGGATTGGGTCATATGGTCGTTTCAACAGGCTAGACAAGCTTTCCCGAATGCCAAACTGCATATAAATGATTATGGTATTATCAACGACCCTTCTTTAGCCGACCAATATGTCAATATTATTAATCAGCTCAAGAGTAGAGGCCTGATTGACGGTATTGGCATTCAATGCCACCATTTCAGTATGGACAACGTCTCAGTCAACACGATGAATACTGTACTAAATAAGCTGTCGGCGACCGGGTTACCGATCTATGTGTCGGAACTGGATATAACTGGGGATGATAACACCCAACTTGCCAGATACAAAGAGAAGTTTCCAGTCCTTTGGCAAAACCCCTCAGTGAAGGGAGTTACGCTTTGGGGGTATATCCAAGGACAAACTTGGAAAGATGGTACACATCTGCTGAACTCGAACGGCACGGAACGCCCTGCGCTCCAATGGCTGAGACAGTATCTGAAGAGATAAGCTATAGGTGGCACTTAAAACCCAACAGATGCGGACTTTTGCTAAATACCCGGGCTGGGTAGTTGTTTGTTTGAAGAAGTCTTGGCTGAAATGTTACACGCCCAAGGCTTCTTTTTATTTAGCTTAAACGTATCTTTTACTTGAAATAAAACCGTCCGGACGGTATAGTTAAATGGGCGGTGATCAGAATGAACACAACTAAAAAAACATTAAAAATAGAATTAATACTTAAAGCGGCTTCTATGATTGTGCAAGAAGAAGGAGTAGAAAAATTAACGTTAGAAGCGGTGGCTAAGAAAGCGGGAGTAAGTAAGGGAGGATTGCTTTACCATTTTCCGAATAAAGATGAATTGATTCTGGGAATGGTTGAACAGCTATCGACTAGCTTTATCGCCGAATTTAATGAAAGGGCAGAAAACGATACACATTCCCAAGGTAGATGGACTCGCGCTTATATGAATACGTCATTTTCCGGGGATCAGGATGCAAGTGACCTGTATACCGCTCTCTCGGCAGCACAATTTACGAACCCTCACATGCTCAAGCTGCTTCAGGATGAGTATGCGAATATCCAAAATAAAATCGAAAACGACGAATTGGACCCAGTCCGTTCTACGATCGTCCGATTAGCTATAGACGGTTTGTGGTTTGCCGAAATGTTCGGACTCGCTCTTCCCAATGAAGAATTGAAGCAAAAAATTATAGAAGAATTAAAGACATATATAAAGGAGAATGAATGATGGCTTATTTTTTCTTGGCAATCTCTATTGCTAGTGAGCTTATTGGTACTTCAATGCTAAAAGCTTCAGAAGGTTTTACGAGACTGTATCCGACTCTATTCACGATTGTCGCGTTTGTAATCTCTTTCTTCTTTATTTCACTAACCCTCAAGACACTTCCTCTTAATATGACCTATGCCATCTGGTCAGGGGTGGGGGCTGTTGCTACAACGGTGATTTCAGTATTGATCTGGAAGGAGAAAATCAACACAGGAAGTATCGTAGGGATTGCTTTAATTGTTATTGGCGTGGTGGTATTGAACCTATTTGGTGCAGGACATGGTGAGGCAAAAGGAACAACAGAAGCAACCAGTTCAATCGTTCAAAAGTGAAATAAGGTGATATCACTCCAGTTCGTAAATAGGCGGTAGTTCCTCACTTATCGACTTAGAAGATTCTAAGAATGATAAGTGGGAAATCTACCGCCCGGAAATCATGGTTTATACGAATAAACTTAGTATTAAGATGAATCCTAATCCGGCTACAGAAATGATGGTTTCAAGCAATGTCCATGTGGCAAAGGTTTCTTTCATGCTTAAACCAAAATACTCTTTAAACATCCAGAACCCGGCATCGTTAACATGGGAAGCTATTAAGCTACCCGCTCCCGTGGCAAGCACGACTAAAGCAAGATTAACGTCGGATTGTCCTAACATCGGAATCACTAAACCAGCGGTTGTTAAAGCTGCAACAGTTGCAGAACCCAGGGAAATACGTAAGATTGCAGCGATGATCCAGGCTAGCAGAATTGGTGATAATGTAGTTCCATTGAATAAATCGGCTACATAGTCACCTACGCCGCCATTAATCAGTACTTGTTTGAAGGCACCGCCTCCCCCAATGATCAAGAGCATCATTCCAATATGAGTAATAGCCGTTGTACAAGATGCCATTACATCTTTGATTGGAATTTTTCTTGCGATTCCCATGGTGTAGACGGCAACCAGTAAGGAAATCAACATGGAAGTGGATGCATCACCAATAAATCGGATCGCGGCCAGTAAACTATTATCTTCAAACCCCATTGTTTTTTGAAGCAAAGTAATAATCGTAGCAATCGACATTAAGATGACAGGAAGCATTGCCGTAAATACACTGATTCCGAATCCAGGAGTTTCCTCAGACTTAAATACTTTTTGTTCTCCTAAAGAGGCAATATTACCGGTTTTCGTAAATGAGGCAGGTACGAGTTTTTTGGCAAGCTTCGTAAATACAGGGCCAGCCAAAATAACAGTTGGAACAGCAATAATGAAGCCATAGAGTAAAACCTCACCCAGATTCGCGCCATATTCACCAGCAATAACAGTCGGTCCCGGATGTGGAGGTAAGAAACCGTGTGTTACGGATAAAGCAGCGACCATCGGAATACCGAGATATAAGATAGAAACCTTTAATTCTTTTGAAATGGCAAATACAATTGGGATTAATAATACTAACCCTACTTCAAAAAATAACGCAATTCCGATAATGAATGAAGCAGCTACGACCGCCCATTGAATATTTTTTTCACCAAATTTGTCAACGAGGGTCATGGCAATTCTTTGGGCACCACCAGAATCCGCGATCAACTTCCCTAACATCGCTCCGAGTCCAAAGATTAACGCTAAGTGACCCAATGTTCCGCCCAATCCAGCTTCAATGGTTTTAACAATTTCCTCTAATGGCATTCCAAGGGCTAAGGCTACACCGAACGATACAATGATTAAGGAAATGAAGGTGTTTAATTTGAAGCCCATGATTAAAACGAGTAATGCTAAAATTCCAATCCCTACAACGACTAATGGCATTGTAATTACCCCCTGTATTTATCCTTTTAGTGTTTAATTAAGCCTCTTTGGTAATGAGCAATCCGTGTATAATCTTCTTCCAATACTCTGGATAGGTTAATGAAAATCGGTAGCAACTTCCTATATTCCTTGGTTGCTTCTTCTTTGGGTGCATGTTTGTTGGTACTGCCAATCATTTCAGAAACCACTTCAAATGATTGGATTTTTCCAGTGGCATACAAGCCTAAAATACAAGCTCCTAGACAAGAACTTTCGTAGCTTTCTGGAACGACGACTTCAGATGCGAATATATCAGACATCATTTGCCGCCAAACATCTGACCTTGCAAAGCCTCCTGTAGCTTGGATTCGGGTCACGGGACCATCCATGCATTCGGTTAAGGCCAAAAATACGGTGTATAAATTGTAAATGACTCCTTCTAAGGCTGCGCGAATCATATGTTCTTTCTTATGCGACATCGTTAAACCGAAGAATGAGCCACGTACGTCTGGATTCCATAAGGGAGCACGTTCACCAGCTAGGTAGGGATGGAATAACAATCCATCAGACCCTGGCCTTACGCGTTCAGCAATTTTGGTTAACACATCATATGGATCAATTCCTAGTCGTTTCGCTGTTTCTACTTCTGATGAGGCAAGCTCGTCACGAATCCAGCGAAGAACCATCCCGCCATTGTTTACCGGTCCGCCAATGACCCAGTGCTTTTCCGTTAAGGCATAACAAAATATTCTTCCCTTTTCATCTGTTTGCGGCTTGTCTATGATGGTTCGAATGGCACCGCTTGTCCCAATAGTGACGGCAACTTCGCCTTTTCGTATCGCATTGACACCTAGATTAGAGAGAACTCCATCGCTGGCCCCAATGACAAATGGTGTTTGTGGATCGATCCCCATCTTTTTTGCTAAATCTGAATTACAGTCGGTAAATATTTTGGTTGTGGACACGAGCTCAGATAGCTGAGAAGGGGTTATACCCGCAATTTTTAATGCTTCTTCATCCCAATCCAGCTTTTCAAGATTCATCATGCCCATGGCTGAAGCCAGAGAATAATCAACAACATATAAATCAAAGAGTTTTTTGAAAATATATTCTTTAATTCCGATATATTTTTTAACTTTGATAGCGATTTCAGGAAGGTCATTCACAATCCAAGCTATTTTAGTTAAGGGTGACATGGGATGGATGGGTGTTCCTGTTCGTCTGTAGACCTCTTGGCCGTTCAACTCCTCTTTTATTTGATGTGCCCACGCTTCACTGCGATTATCTGCCCAAGTGATACAAGGCGTAAGTGGTTGATCATGTTCATCCATGGCAATGACACTATGCATGGCACTGCTAAATGAAACAAACGATAGTTTTTTTTGTGAGTGATGCTTCATGATATTCGAAGTCGCTTGTAGGACTGCTTGAAAAATCTCCTCAGGATTTTGTTCAGCTGTCGCTATATCTGGTGTATAAAGCGGGTACCCGATATTTTCTTGTTGGATAACTTCGCCTTTTTCACTGAATAAAACGGCTTTCGTACTGGTGGTTCCGATATCTATACCTAACATGTAGTTAGTCATTTTGTGGCACGACTCCTTTGGACAGCAGTTGTTGGGACATCCATAAGTCTTCTACTTTACCTTGAACATCATCAAAGTTTTCATGTAAAGACTTAATCATAAGTTCTCTATCTTTTGCCTGGATTGCTTCAATATAAAGTTCATGATTTGATACAATCCGTGTAAAGTCTTCATACTTTTCATTGAAACGCATACGCATCGACAACAGAATGAGGCTTTCCATCACGGGCTTTAGGTTATTCCAGATCATCAGAATGTATGAATGATTAACTGCACGAATAATCGTTTCATGGAACAAGACATCTTGATATGAAAACTCATCGGCATCACTATATTTGACTGCGACTTTCATCATTTCGAGTATTTTACTAAGTTCCCTTGCTAAATCATGAGTGTCCATCTTTATAAGACGTTCAAATACGAAGGATTCTATAAGTAGACGAACATCATAAATTTCTTCTATTTCTTTCTCTGATAGACCAATAACGACCGCACCCATTCTTTCGAGTCGGATGATATTTTCAGAAGCCAATATTTTTAACGCTTCACGAATGGGTGAGCGACTTACAGCAAAATCAGCAGCTAATTTATTTTCAGATAGTATGGTACCGCTTTCAATTGAGCCGGAAATAATACGCATTCTAAGCTCGGATGTTACACGGTCTCCAGCAGAGGCTTTGAGAAGCCATTTGGAGGGATATAGGAATTCACTGGACAGAACCATAAATTCACCTTCTCATTAATCAAGTATACTTGTATACAAGTATTATAATCTAAAATTTTAAATTTGCAAGCGTATTCATTAAATTGATTTTGTAAGCCTGTTCGAGTCTTTTTGTGCAAATGCACAATCAATTTCGTCTGTTCTTCAATATAATTCACACGCTGCAATCGATATAATGAAAGCGTAATCAAAAATTGCCCGGGGGGTTAGGCAGATGGAAGGGTTAACGATCAGTTGGATAGGAGCTCTAGCAGGGCTGGCTATTGCAATTATTTTGATATTAAGAAAGCTGAATCCGGTTTACGCTTTATTTTTGGGAGCTATTGTAGGCGCTTTATTGGGCGGAGCCAATCTGGAGCAGACGATCAGCGTGCTAATTAGTGGTACGCAGAGCGTGATGGGGACGGTCATTCGTGTGCTCGCGGCAGGTGTATTGGCAGGCGTGATGATGGAGTCTGGGGCAGCGGAGACAATTGCACAGGCTATTGTAAAGAAGTTTGGCGGCAGTAAAGCGATCCTTGCACTAGCGTTAGCGACGATGATTATTACAGCTGTAGGCGTATTTATTCCCGTAGCCGTGCTCATTGTGGCACCTATTGCCTTGTCGGTTGGGAACAAAATGGGGATTTCCAAGCTGGCTCTTCTGCTGGCCTTGTCTGGAGGCGGAAAGGCGGGGAACATTATTTCTCCGAATCCCAATACGATTGCGGCGGCGCGTGGGTTTAATCTGGATTTAAGCCACGTTATGTTGGCGGGTGTGGTGCCTGCGATATGCGGATTAATTATGACTGTTCTGGTGGCGTCTATGTTGAAAAACAAGGGCGTGAAGGTATCCGAACAGGATATTATGGATAGTGATGTCGATACGTCGAAGTACCCAGCATTGGGACGGGCAATTGTAGCCCCGGTGGTAGCCGTTATTTTGCTGATGATTAACCCGATTGGTTCCATCTCTGGCATTGAAGCACTGTCGAACTTCAAGGTCGACGCGATGTACATTTTGCCGATCGCCGGGATTGTAGGTATGCTGGCCATGGGACAAGGGCGCAATATACTGAAATATTCGGCTTCCGGTTTGAATAAAATGACGGCAACCGTGCTCATCTTGATCGGTGCAGGTGGGATTGCGGGTCTGATTTCTGCGTCTAATTTATCTGCTCAGGTAGTTGGCTTGATTGAAGCTTCGGGAGTTTCTGGCACATTTTTGGCACCGCTTGCAGGGATTCTGATGGCGGCCGCCACAGCATCGACTTCAACTGGCGTTATTTTGGCGACTGGCTCGTTTGGGGAAGCCATTCTGAACATGGGGACAGCCCCGTTAGCTGCTGCTGTGATGGTGCATACAGGAGCTACCGTCATTGATTCCTTACCACAGGGAAACTATTTCCACGTTACGGCAGACAGCATGAAAATGAGCATTAAGCAACGGATGGGATTAATCCCTTATGAAGCTATTGTGGGCGGAACTATGGCGATTGTAGCAACAATCATATATGGATTTATACTTTAATATTCACGATGGGGTGACAAAATGAGAGAGAAAACATTTGTACTGGCACCGGACTCTTTTAAAGAAAGCATGACGGCAAAGGAAGTGTGCATCGCAATGGAGAAAGGGCTGCGCAAGGTCTATCCGACAGCCCATTATGTCCACGTTCCGATGGCAGACGGTGGTGAAGGAACAGTGCAGTCACTGGTGGATGCGACAGGCGGGCAGCTTCGTTACATGGAGGTGACAGGACCGCTTGGAGAACCTGTAAAAGCGGCATATGGCTTGCTGGGAGACGGCACCACTGCGGCAATCGAAATGGCATCTGCCAGTGGAATCCATCTGGTTAATAAGGACAATAAAAACCCGTTAAAGACAACAACCTATGGTACGGGTGAGTTAATACGTGAGTGTCTGAACCAGGGAATTCGAAAAATTATCATCGGCATTGGCGGAAGTGCGACGAATGATGGCGGTACAGGTATGGCGGAAGCGCTGGGGGCTAGATTTCTGGATGCGGCAGGCAATACTCTTCCACGCGGCGGCGGCAGTTTGGGCGAGCTGGACAGTATTGATATTTCATCACTGGATGACCGCTTGCAGCAGGTGCAATTGATTGTAGCCTGTGATGTGACAAATCCGTTATGTGGGGAGCATGGGGCATCTCGTGTATTCGGCCCACAAAAAGGGGCAACCCCGGAAATGGTGCAGCAATTGGATGCTAATCTTGCCCATTATGCGGATGTGGTGAAGCAGCAGCTGGGCAAGGATGTGCGCGATCTTCCAGGCGCGGGTGCAGCAGGCGGATTGGGTGCTGGTTTATTGATTTTTACTCAGGCGGCGCTACAAAAGGGCATTGAAATCGTGATTGAATACACTGGCTTAAAGCAGAAGCTAGCCACGGCCGATATCGTATTGACGGGAGAAGGCGGCATTGATTTTCAGACCAAATTCGGTAAAACTCCGTATGGAGTAGCTCAGGCAGCCAAACAATCCGGCAAAAAGGTCATTGCGGTCGCAGGTTATATCGGGGAAGGGATCGACACGCTATACAAGGAAGGAATAGATGCGGTGTTTGGCATCGTGCCGGGAGCCTCGGAGCTGGGTAAGCTGCTGGCCGAAGGGCCACAAAACGTAGAGCGTACGTGCGAGAATATCGCGAGAGTACTTCAAATCAGTGAGAAATGATCGGATTGATAGGCGAGGAACATAAAACGGCATAATATAATTACAATGGAATACGAGCGCTCGCCTGTAATCCCGGTTTTCATTAGCCAATGGAGATTGGCAGAAAAATTCGGGAGTGACGGCGAGCGAAAATAGGATATAATCGCAGCATGATCTGGCGTGATACAGCAGTTCATTGATGCAGCGCCAATAAGCCGTGCGTAAGTTCAATAAGCTGAAGGAGATTCCGGGGATCTTTGCCAGTTAAGGTATGGATGCGCTTCAAGCGGTATTGCAGTGTATTTCGGTGAATGTTTAATTCATCTGCGGTAAAGGAGACACTGCCGTTATGATTAATAAAGCTTCGCAGCGTATCCAGCAAATCCACGGTATCTTCCAGCTTGCTGACCAGGTGGATTGTGTTAGTCAGGTTGGTTTGGCTTAATTTGACCAAGAATTCGACTTCTGCAAAAGAGACAATCTGCACAGGTGGACGCAGAGCTAGTACAACATTCATAGCGGACTTGGCTTGCATATAAACATCGGCAATGCTGTGCTCTTGTCTGCTGATGGCAATCAGCACATCAGGATGGCTGCGTACAAGTGGTTCCAGTAGCTTGGTCGTTGGTTCCTGATTTTGCATCAGGATGAGATAACTGTCTTCCTCCATCCGAAAGGATGGATGCTGCATGAATATATTGGATAATTCGGCGAAATGAGCAGGATCGGAAGGAAGATGCTTTACATATACGGCCGAAGTTTTGAGAAGCAAATCAATGTGATATTGAGCAGCTTCTTTTTTTATTTTTTGGGTATAGGCTCCCTGATGATTTAACAGCATTTCCAGTACAGATTTTTTGCGGTTGGCCTCATGGGCCAAGTGCTCCAAGGAAATACGCTGTTCAATCAGGAGAGACACCGTAGTTTTAACAATGTTGCAAAAAGGACGAACTTCGTCAGGATTGCCTGAAATACCAATGACACCAACTAGCTCATGATGAATGACAATCGGTTCATTGGTTCCTTTTTTCTCGTAATGTCCGTCCTGCCACACTTCAATCATTTTCCCGGTTTCGAGCGCCTGAACAGCCCCTTGGTGAATGGTTCCGATTCGTTCACTCTCGCCGCTGCCAATGATGATGCCTCGTTCATTCATAATATTGATATTGTATGGGATATCCTTCATCATTTTGTCTACGATGTCTTGGGCTTGTCTTTCGGAGAGCGGAAACAGATCAGGATTCCTCCTTTATCTAGTGATGTAAGGTGTTTTACTGTATCACATTAATTGAAAGGGCTTTCAATTTGTTGTGCATCTGAACAATATAATAAAACAGGGCGCCGAACATGTCAGCCTATTTTATCATAGATATCAAGAATAGTTGTATGCGAAAAAACAGGGCTCCAAGGAGCACCTGTCTTTTGCGTCTTATTCTTTCATTATTCGTCCTGGTCCGTCACGATGTCTAAGGTCGAACCTCACGAAAGCTATAGGTAATATCATGAATTTCTTTCTTTAAACGGCTATATTTTGATGCAGGCGTATACCCGATGATCTGGTAGAAATTATTTTCAGTCTCAATAATGGCTACATGGGTGACATAATGGTTTATATCTTTCTGTCCTTTAATCGTGAACTGAGTGGCTGGATATCCTTGAATCGTGGTGTTGGATGAAGGTCCTACTGTAGAGAGATTAAACTCTTTGGTCATGTTGTTTTGAATTTTCTTTGTGTAGTACTGGCGCGTTACATTACCCAATTTCTCTTTCGAATTGGATCGTACGATAACAGACTTTTCAATGTAGGGATTGAATATTGCAATATCTGCTTTTCCTTCCCGGTCCGGGTCTGTCGACCAGTCTAGTGGGGCAGAAATCTGAAAATGTCCATCTCTACTTACAAAGCTCTGCTCCTGCTTGCTTACCGGAGCTTCATTGGACTTGTAACTGTTTGCCAGTACAAAAATAGCATTTACAAACGAGGCTCCCAAGATCACCATTGCGGTAAAAAATATGAAGAGCGACCGTCTCATTGTCTTTTTGCTAATCGGCTCCAAGTCCCGCACCTTTACCACATATGTACCTGCAGCTAAATCACCAATTCGTTGTCTAGAGGCAGTTACTAACACGCTGATACCAGCAGGTAGTGAACCCATTAGCAATGGATTGGTGTCTATTAACCTGAGCAGCGTACGAATGAGTGATTTAAGAAAACCAGGAGGTCTTCCTTCTCCGTTAACCACCTTAATACGAAAAACGAATTTGCCAAGCGTATAGCCTGTGTAACCCTCCAAGAGCAAATAATAGCAGAAGAAAGCTATAATCAGAATGCAACGGGAAGCAATCGCTAAGGGCAACAACCATCTGTCTGTTATCTGAATGACCGAGATAAAGAAACAAATATACCCGATTATAAAAAATATAAAATCAAAAAGGGTTGCTCCCCAACGTCTAAACAAAATAGACGAACCGTAGGTTTTTGATATTTCGGCCATTCTGTTTGTTTCCCCATAGTTTTGCCCATGCCGAATGTACTTCTCTCTTACTGCTACTTGTGAATTCTGTGGTATGTGCTGGTCTTCCAAATCGTACACCTCATTTTAATAATCCATAATTTAAAAACACACTCCTTATATAACGGTCTTTTTATCATCCATGATTAGGAAAACATTCTATAAACAAAGAACTAATTATAAATATTCCTTTAGAGGTATTCTTTCATTTACTTTATAATTGGAAGAAGCAAGTAATGATCATCGAATATTGAACTTAGCGGCATAGGTATGCAAGGAAAAGCTTGCGAAAGTGAACAACGGAGAAGGCGGTGAGAATATGAAACGTGAGTTTCCGGTTATAACAACCGAACGTCTTGTATTACGAAAAATGGTAGCGACGGACAGCAAGGATATGTTGGAATACTTTTCAGATGAGCAGGTGATGAAGTTTTACGGGCTGAGCCCATTTGAGTCTGAACAGGAGGCACTGGATGAGATCCGTTGGTATGATCGGATTTTGGAGACAGATCAGGGAATCCGCTGGGCTCTTCAAACGAAGGAAGGTAAAATCATCGGTTCTTGCGGATTTCATAACTGGGATCAACGTCATCACCGAGCAGAAATGGGTTATGAATTGTCCAGAGCCTATTGGGGCAAAGGGTTAATGTCAGAGGTACTTGCAGCTGTAATCGACTATGGATTTCATACCCTACCGTTGAACCGCATTCAGGCGCTAGTAGAGCCGGAGAATACACAATCCTTGCGTTTGCTTGAAAAAGCAGGCTTTCGGCAGGAAGGAATCCTGTCCCAGTATGAATTTACGTCCGGGAAATATGATGATCTTTGCATGTGCGCACTCGTTAAATCAGAATATATCAATCGTTCTCAGAAATGAGAGAAGTAGTTGGATCAAGGGGTATACACATTTCATATTGCTCAATAGGGTCCTTCGAGAAGCCTGTTTTTTGGATAAAGCCTTCAAGAGAGTGATTGTCGGACAGGCAGATATATACCTTCTCGATCTTTTGGGTTTCTGCCGCTTTATGAAGTAGGGTACGTCCAAGGCCTTGGTTTCGATGTTTGGGATCGACCCAAAGAAAGTTGATTTTACCTTGAGCACTCATAGCAATCATACCGACTCGGGTTTGATTCACCGCATAGATGCCGAGAAAAACTTCCTGTGTGCTGTTAGCGTAATAAGGTGTGTCACTTTGCCAATGGATGTGACAGTCGGTGAGGATTTTACGAAAAGCTGCAATATCATCAAGTGTTAGTTTCTTAAACATGTACGGTGATGAGGGAGCGGGAGAGATTGATGGGACAGTACCGTTGTAGTATTTTAGCGTATAGCGTACCTCATAGCCGTGCTTTTTATAGAACTGGACAGCCCGATCATTATCCGTAATGACTTCGAGCCATAGCTGCTGACAGTTCTCGGAGATGGCCGTTTGTTTATGCAATTCGAGCAACCTGTTGCTAATACCCTGGCCACGGTAAGCTGGACCGATGCATAGCGTGCCGCAACGCATGGTCTTATACCCGTCAAACTGCCGGATACCGCCTAGAATCAAGCCAATTGGCTGATCTTCATCCATGGCAAGGAAAGAGTGGCTCCGTGAATTACCCTCCGGACCGAAAAAACGTGCCGCGAAATCGTCTTGTTCCATGGTCAGGCGAATGGAATAGTCTGAGAATCCGAGCGAAAATGCCTGGAAAATGTGCTCCATGCTGACTTCATTGCATCTCAAATAGGTGATCACTGTTCTTCCTCCTGAAAATCCAGTATATTGGGATTGTCTTATTATACACTCCGTATGTTGCTGTAGGGTTACAATGAGTATATCGATAAGCTAATATAAGGCTAACAAAATATAACCCGGTATGCCTGGACATTCTTTATTGTTGGAAGATAGGAGATTGGAATGAACAAAAGGCAAGTAGAAATTTTCCGCAAGTTGTTAACTGAATCGAACCGACTGTGGTTAGTGCAGGATCTGGCCGATCAAACGGATTGCTCAGAAAAGACGATTCGAAACGATCTAAAAGTAATTGAAGAATATCTAGTCAAGCACTCCAATGCCAATCTGGTGAGAAGACCGGGACGTGGCATTTATTTGGAGATCAGTGAAGCGGAGCAGGCTGATTTATTTCACCGGCTGTATGCAGGCGATAGTACAGCCCAGCATGAATCGGATGAGGAGAGGGTGCTGCATCTCGCCTATCGGCTCTTGATGGATGCCAAGCCTGTAACGATACAAGATCTGGCCTCTCAGTATTATGTGAACAAGACGGTGATCCGTAGAGATATGGAAAAGATTGATGACTGGCTGCACAGCTTTGATCTTGCCTTGATTACCAAGCAGCGCGTAGGCTTGACCATTCAAGGCACTGAGAAAAACAAGCGGATCGCTTTGGCGCGGATGAATCAGCTGATTGATAGTCCTGAGTTGACGGGACAGATGATGCGCAAGCAGTTTGAGCCACACGAGATTGCCACCATCCATCATGAATTAAAAGTATTTCAAAAGCATCATGAACTCAGCTTTACGGATGAAGCCTTTGAGGGTCTCATGCTCCATATTCTCTTAATGGTCAAACGAACCAAGCTGGGACAGCCCATTTCTCTCTCCGAACAAGACATTGCCTTTTTGCAGGAGAAGGTTGAGTTTACATGGGCTACTGCGTTTTTACGGCAGCTGCAAAAGCTGTTCTCCGTACCTTTTTCCAAGGAAGAAACGGCCTATCTAACCCTGCATTTGTTGGGTGGAAAGTTTCGTTATCAGCAGGAGGATAGCAAGGGGAAACACAGCGATCTGGCAGACAGCCATCCGCTTTTGCCTAAACTGATTGAGCAGTTAGTCCGGCGGATGTCGGAGCTGAATATGATTGACTTTTCCAAGGATAAGATGTTGCTGAAAGGGTTGAAAGTCCATTTATATACGACCCTGAATCGGCTTCAATATGGGTTGACGGTGTCTAATCCTATGCTGACTGAGATCAAGAAGATGTACCCTTACATGTTCGACCGGGTTATTATTACGCTGGAAGAGGTAGGGAATTTGGTTCGGTTATCGTTCCCCGAGGAGGAAGCGGCGTATTTAACGCTACATTTTCAGGCTTCTGTGGAGCGACTTCACCAGAAAGAAAGTCATCCTCAGAGGGCCATTATCGTGTGTCACATGGGCATTGGTATGTCCCAGCTATTGCGCACAAAGGTGGAACGTAAGTTTCCGGCTGTACATGTGGAGACAACTCTTTCGAAGGCAGAAGTCCAGGACTATCTGGCAACCCGGGAGTTGGATCTGATCATTACAACCGTGGATCTTCCAGAGCTTAGTGTTCCGCATATTCTCGTCTCTCCATTGCTAGATGCCAAGGATGAGCGTCAACTGGAGCAAGTGATCAGACGAATGGATGAGCCGGAACCTAGAGTCGCAGATGAATCTGTATTTTTTAAGTACACAACACCTTTTTTAGTCTTTCCCCAGCAAGAAGTGCAGCGTCCCGAACAATTGATTTCCAAGCTGGCGCAAATACTGGAGGACAAAGGATATGTGGAAACAGGTTATGTGGACAGTGTATTGGCGCGAGAGAAAATGTCGGCTACGACGATCGGGGGAGGCATAGCCATCCCGCATGGCGGCTCAGAGTGGATAAGGCAGTCAGCCATTGTAGTCGCTACTTTAAAGAAGCCACTTACTTGGGGAACCGAGAAAGTGGAGCTTGTGTTCTTGCTTGCGGTAAAACAGGATGGGCGGGAAGAAATGCGGCAGTTATTTAAGGAGTTGTCCCTAATCAGTGAGCAGCCAGCTCTAGTTCATGCTTTATCCAAGGAGACCGATGCGATGAGACTATTAGGGAAGCTAAAGGGATAAACTAAATTAAAAGCCATGCTTTGGAACAGGACTTATAGATAAGTCCTGTTTTTTTGTCCGTATTATTCTATTTTTCCGAAAGTTCCGGTAAAAAGTTCGCCCGATAACAGCAAAAAAGGCGGTTATACTATCAATGTAAGCGGAAACATCAGAGAGAAGGGGAATGACTATGAAGATATTAGCGATTACCTCATGTCCTAACGGAATTGCACATACGTATATGGCAGCTGAGAATCTGCAAAAGGCAGCAGCCAAGCTGGGTATCGAGATGAAGGTCGAGACACAAGGCTCCATTGGAGTAGAAAATCAACTAACGGAGCAGGAGATCCGTGAAGCGGATGGCATTATTATTGCAGCGGATAAGACGGTGGTCAAAGACCGCTTCGTCGGCAAGAAATTGCTGGTCGTTGGAGTACAAGATGGGATTCGCCGTCCGGAAGAATTGATCCAGCGGGTGATGAAGGGGAATGTGCCTGTGTACCAGGCAGAGTCACGTGCCTCCGAAGCTAGCTCACAGGAGAATAAACCGAAGCAAAATCCTATCTACCGCCACTTGATGAATGGTGTATCCTATATGGTGCCCTTTATCGTCATTGGGGGATTGCTCATTGCCATTGCATTGACGATTGGTGGTGAGAAGACACCAGGCGGTCTGGTTATACCGGACGGTTCATTTTGGAAGACGGTTCAGGATATCGGTTCGGCTTCGTTTACCTTTATGATACCCATCCTCGCTGGATTCATCGCGATGAGTATTGCGGATAGACCGGGGCTTGCACCGGGTATGGTTGGCGGATTCATTGCTGCGAACGGCAGTTTTTATGGAAGTGAGGCGGGAGCCGGATTTATCGGCGGAATTATCGCTGGTTTCCTGGCGGGTTATGTTGCACTGGGTATTCGGAAAATGAAGGTTGGGCGAGCGTTACAGCCGATCATGCCTATTATTATTATCCCTGTGTTGTCATCTTTAATTGTAGGATTAATCTTTGTCTTTATCATCGGTTCTCCAGTCGCACAATTGTTTGAAGCTTTAACGGGTTGGCTTGCAGGTATGCAAGGTACAAGTTCAATTTTATTGGCACTGATTTTAGGTGCTATGATCTCCTTCGATATGGGTGGTCCAGTCAATAAAGTAGCATTTTTATTCGGCTCGGCCATGATTGGTGAAGGAAATTACGAAATTATGGGACCGATCGCCGTTGCGATTTGTATTCCACCGATTGGAATGGGACTTGCAGCAATGATCAACAAGCGTAAATTTGCACCAGCAGAACGCGAAGCTGGGAAAGCGACATTCACGATGGGATTATTCGGTATTACTGAAGGAGCGATTCCCTTCGCTGCACAAGATCCATTGCGTGTTATTCCTAGTATCATGGCAGGATCTATGGTCGGTTCAGTCATTGCGATGTTGGGAAATGTAGGAGATAAGGTAGCTCATGGTGGACCGATTGTAGCCATTCTTGGTGCAGTGGACAATGTATTGATGTTCTTCATTGCCGTTATTGTCGGCGCAGCTGTGTCGGTCATCCTGGTGAGTCTGCTGAAAAGGGATATTGCAACTGCAAATCCGGCTGTTGCTGGAGAAGAGACATCTGGAAATTCTGCCGCAGTAACGGAACAATCTACGATGACTACGACTGCCGCCGAGTCATCAGCTTCAGCGATTGCATATAACGAGCCCGAGGTATCTTCGCAAGCCATTCACATTGAGAAGTTGACAGATATTGTAACGATGGATCTGATTGATCTGGATCTGGAAGGAACGACACAGGATGCCGTGATTGATGAAATGATCGGAACACTTGAGAGAAATGGAGCCGTAAGTTCTGCCAGTGGTTTTAAACAGGCCATATTGGACCGAGAGAAGGAAAGCTCCACAGGCATTGGAATGAATATTGCCATCCCTCACGGTAAATCGGAAGCTGTACTGAAGCCAAGCGTGGTCTTTGGATTGAAGCGGAGCGGAGTGGACTGGAAAAGCTTGGACGGCAGTGAAGCGAAACTAATCTTCATGATTGCTGTTCCGCGTAATAGCAAGGACAATGCACATCTGAAGGTGCTGCAAATGCTGTCTCGTAAGCTGATGGACGATCATTTCAGAGAAGCACTTCTGGCGGTTACTACCAAGGAAGATGCATATGAATTGTTGTCCCAGGTACATTAATTCCATACGCTAAGCAGAACATATTGTAATCCCTAACGGAACGCGCTGCAACGATAGTAAACGCAAAAGCAGTCTATCCTCATTTAAGGATAGACTGCTCTTTTATAGTAAAATATTATTCTTCATCAATTAAATATTTCTACGAGGATTGAGCCACGCGTACGAGCATATGAGCAAGCGCGTGCTGCTGCTCTTTGTCCCCTACCTTCCACAATTCCTGAAGAAGCTTCTCCTCGCTATTGCGCGGTTCTTCCTTGGCTGCCAGATAGCCTGCGATCTTCTCAGCTGCTTTTGCCATCACTTCTTCATTCAAGCCGATTTTTTGAGCCATTTCAATTTTGTCGCTCAAATAACTTTTGAATGAATCAAAGCTGCCCAAAATGTCATCCTTTTTGCTGTCGTCTATCCGATTTAACGCGTCATCTACTTTGTTCAGTGCCACTTCGCCTTCCTTATTTACAACATGATTGTGCTCTGCCATTTCTAACGCCTCCTCAAGATTGTTTTCTAGGATAAGGACTGCTTGCGGTACAGTAGTACTTACCCCGGCTCACTAAAATGAAAACGGTGAGAAGCGGAGTGCAGGGAGACAATTGCTACATAAAGTCGAAAAAATAACGAATTACGTGAAAAAAGACGGGCGAGGTGTAGGTCAAGCTATCCACCCGGCTTAAGTAGCTTTTTTTCAAAGCATCGAACTTATCATCATCACCGATTAATAAATCTCGCTTCAGCACGGAAACCGTTAAGCTCCCGAAGAAACCGCTCAAGCTAATCAACATGCCGAAAATAATCCCAAATTTCAGATCAAACGGCGTCAGGTACGGATGGATTAGATAGGAAGCCGCTATGGTTACGGGAAAAGCGAATGCAAAGCCTTCCCAAGTGATATTGGGATTGGATGTCGGGACGATTTTCCGCTTGCCGAAATAGAGCGATGCCAGATAATGTGCGACATCATTGAGTTGTGTCAGTACCACTAGAAAAAGTACAAGTTTCGCTCCGTATTGCGGCGTAGCAAACTGAAAATATGCCAGGTGACTCAGTCCAAAAACCATCAGCATGAGTCCCCATTGAGTCGAGCTGACACTGCGCAAGAAACCAACGGTTCCTTTATTGATCAATCGAGGGAGCGGCAGCAGCAAGAATACATAGATAGGGATAAAGACAATAAACATTCCATACCACCCGATATAAATCCAATAAAACTGTACAGGAATCGCCAAGTATGCCCATAAAAATAACCTGCGGTCAGCTTTTCTAGATCTAATCATGGAGAAGTATTCTTTTAACGCAAAGAAAGTAAGCACCATCAAGGAAAGCAGTGAAACGATCGGATTGAAAAGTGTTGCCAGGCAAAAGATAAAGAACATGCCCCACCAGGTCTTAATGCGAAGCCCAATAGCTGCATAGTCTTTGTTTGGCTGTGTTTTGGCTACCACTATATAAATCAGATGGATGATTAATAAGGCTATACAAATGAGGGTTAACGTGAATAACGAGCTGTCCATTGCGACTCACCAACTTATAGCAAAATAGGATTCCATGAAGGGGGTCCTATGTTATTATGAAGGAATAATTCAAACTTGATAAGGGGAAATTTCGTAAATGGTAGCTGATCAGTCCGTTTTTATCTTGCTTACGAATACGGGAACGTTTCTTACGAGAGTTATTAAAAGCTATACAAGAGCGCCATACAATCACGCCTCCATTTCCTTCGACCGAGAACTTTCGGAGTTATACAGCTTCGGGAGAAAGACCCCCAGTAACCCTCTGGATGGTGGTTTCGTGAAAGAGGATATTAAAACAGGTACATACAGCAGATTTCCGAATACAACATGTGTTATCTACGAGCTTCAAGTAACCAATCGCGAAGTCGAAAAAATGAAGAGAGTTCTACACGTTTTTATCCGAAGCCGACAAAAATATATGTATAACTTACTGGGCTTGATTGGCGTTGCACTCAAAGAACCAGTCGAGTTCAGTAATTCTTATTTTTGTTCGCAATTCGTCGCGGAAATTTTACAGCGATCCGGCATAAAAATATGGAACAAGTTGCCTGCCCTTATCACACCAGACGATTTTCGGCAAAGTGACCGATTCCATTTGATCTACGAAGGAAAATTGAGCGAGTATGAGCCTCAAGCCTGAGGATAAGCACCGTATTACTCAGACTCCTCAGGCACAATCACCTCGATATGACGCGGTAGAATACGAACCTCAATAGGCAAAGACGGTCCTTCCTCACCATCTACATTCGTACTGACCGATTCTGCGGAGCTGACACTTACATGCTTTGCGGTAAAGTAAACGACGTCTTTATGATCCTTCAAGTTGCCTAAAAATAAGGATATACTGGCTGTCACCGTATTCAATATATTGAGGTTTTTGAAAATAAAGCAGTGAAGCAGGCCATCATCAACTGCTGCCCCGGGCACCAGTTTCTCAAATCCGCCAACTGAGTTGGTTAAAGCAGCAAGAAAGAGTGGGGATTCGCCTTCCCAAGTCTTGTCATCATAGCGAACGATTAGCGGATGGGCAGGATGGTTGATCAGTTCTTTCATACCTTCTTTAATGTAGGCAAATGTGCCAAACATGGATTTATCGTCTGACGACACAGCGGATAGCGATTCGGCAAGCGAGCCAGTGGCAACAACATTTGCAAACACTCGACCGTTTAAGAGGCCCATATCTACGGCTTTCACGCGAGCAGAAGTGAGTGTACGGATCGCCAGTTCGGGACTTAGCGGAATTTGTAAGGCACGGGCAAAATCATTGACCGTCCCAAGAGGGATGACCCCCAGTTTTGGACGATGGTCTTGATCCATGAAACCATTAATGGTTTCGTGGAGCGTGCCATCTCCACCGAGGGAAACGACTAGATCATAAGTTTCCTGACAAGCAGTGACGCAAAAACGGGTGGCATCAAGTTCTCGTGCCGTCTCTTCGACTGTAACAGCGTATCCTTGCTCACGTAGAATTTCTTCTACGTTTCTGACATGTTGGAGGGACTCCTCTTTGCCGGAAGAGGGATTTACAATGACCATAGCTTTCTTCATACACATATTCCTCTCTTTGTGGAAGGTCTGGGTTACCAGGGTTACCAACCCTTACCCGTAAAGCATACCTTTAGACTCTAAATTAGACATGTATAATATTTTTAGTTACTATATAAAAGTAAATAAAAATATGAATGGAGGATTTCGTATGAAAATCGCATTAACAGGAGCAACGGGGCAGCTGGGGGCCATTGTGGTAGATACATTGCTTGCATCCGTCCCGGCAAAAGACCTTATTGTTAGCGTAAGAAATCCGGAAAAAGCAGAGGGGTTACGTAATCGTGGCGTTGACGTTCGTCATGGCGATTTTGACAAGCCAGAAACGCTGGATCAGGCATTTGCTGGTGTAGATCGATTGTTGATTATATCCGCAGACGGGGATAATGACACTAGAATTCGTCAGCATAAAGCGGCTGTTGATGCTGCTGTGCGTGCGGGAGTAGGCTTCATCGCGTATACCAGTGCGGCCAATGCCGCTGACAGCACTCTATTCCTTGCACCTGTACATCGTATTACGGAGGAGTTCATACGTGAGTCGGGTATTCCTTATTCCTTCTTGCGTAATAATTGGTATCTTGAGAATGAAGCAGGCACGATCCAATCCGTACTCGCGGGAGCTCCATGGTTAACCTCGGCAGGGTCCGGTAAAGTAGGTTGGGCAACCCGTGCTGATTACGCGGAAGCGGCTGCAGCCGTGTTGTCTGGCGAAGGGCATGAGAATACCATATACGAGCTCTCCGGTAAGCCGATAACCCAAGAAGAGTTTGCGACTATACTTGCTGAGGTCCTGGGTAAGGACGTTCCTGTACAGCAGGTGGACGATGCTGCGTATGCCGAGATTATGCTCGGTGCGGGAGTACCGGAAGGTGCCATCCCTATTGTGGTAGGCATTCAACAGGCGATTCGCGAAGGAGCCTTGGATGTCGCAAGCAACGACTTAGAGAAGCTGTTGAATCGTTCCCTTACACCGCTTAACCAAGGGATTAGTGAACTAGTCAAGCAAATTCAAGCATAATAACCGTACTGTCAAAAACGGATGCTACCTAGGAAGGTTAGCATCTGTTTAGTTACATTCATAAGTGGAACCGCGACTGATTATCCAATATACTTGTAGGGAACTCCAAGGTAGGCTTGGAATAGAAATAATATATGAATGGAGTACATAATACCATGTCTAATTTGCCAAACTGTCCTGAGTGTAATTCAGAGTACACCTATGAGGACCGCAGTCTGTTCATTTGCCCGGAATGCGCTCATGAGTGGTCTGCCGAGTCAGAATCCGTAAGCAGTGAAGATGTAAAAGTCGTCAAAGATGCGAATGGTAACATTCTAAAGGATGGTGACTCTGTAACGGTCATTAAAGACCTTAAAGTGAAGGGAAGCTCTTCCGTCTTGAAAATCGGCACCAAAGTAAAAAACATCCGTTTGGTGGAAGGCGATCACGATATTGATTGCAAAATCGATGGTTTTGGAGCAATGAAGCTAAAATCGGAGTTTGTCAAAAAGAATTAAAGTGTACAGCAGAGGAACTATTCAGTTCCATGAGGATTAAAAAAAGGAGAAGCCGAGGCTTCTCCTTTTTTACTAGCATTTGGCATGATTGGGCTTCCAATGCTCATGCCCACATAGATGTCATAGTGGTGCTAGCCATACAGTTCCGGTTCCCCTGTATACATTAACCAGCCCTTCGCCGGAAGCGGCCGAGCCCATTTTGGTTTTTCCCGATTTTTCGACGGTGAACTGTAGGGTGTTGGACCACATAAGGGCAAAGTTGCCATCCACCTTGAGCACATCATTTTGCAATTCTATAACGACCGCTTCATCAGAAGGGATCGGCGCTTGAAGTGCCAGCACTCCTTTTCCACGGGCGCTTAAATTAAATAACCCTTCTCCGCCCAGTGCAGCAGAAGAAAGATTACTGCGTGCAACGACGGATATGTCCAGCGTGGTGTCGCAAGCTAAAAACAATCCGTCTTCGATGGCAATGTCATCATTATCCACATCAATGAGCCAAATATATTGGTAGGTAGGCTCCAGCATAATGGTCCCCGTGCCTTTATAATGCGGTTTAATAGCACCTGTCCCCGTTACAGCACCGGATACCAAGTTTCGCATTAAGCCTCCGACGCCTTTTACACCGGTAGTCATTTCCATGCTGCCTACAGTATATTGCATGGCACCTGCCCTCATCATAATCTCACTATTATTGATTTCGATCATGAGCTGCTTGCGGCGCATGTTACTTTTGCTCATATAGTAATTGTCTTTTGCAGCTGCAACCGAGGTGCAACTCAAATCTGTTATGTATTCCAGTACCGTAAATCCACCTAATTGGTCAGTGATGGCAACATTGCTGTTATCCTTTAAATTATTAATGACAAAAGCCATAATGTATGTGCCTCCTTGTTGTTTTCATGGTGTGGGGATGGAAATCTTATTTATTCCATACCATAAATTCGACAAAGAGACTGCTTTTCCTGCGTAGATCTCGGCACTTCTCTCGCCTGATTTTCAGACTTAGAAAAGGAGAGCTTGAAAAAGATGTGAAAAAGGTTCAATATAAAGATATCGGTTTTTAAAATGATTTACTTTGGAAGCAGCCGAATAAAAGTGAAACATACAATAGGGGGTAGCATAAGTGGAGATAGGTATAAGCACGTTTGTAGAAACAACACCGGATCCCCAAACCGGTGAGGTCATCAGTCACGCACAACGGATACGTGAAGTGGTCGAGGAAATTGTACTTGCTGATCAGGTAGGACTGGATGTGTACGGCGTGGGAGAGCATCATCGTAAAGATTATGCAGCATCTGCTCCGGCTGTTATACTGGCTGCTGCTGCGGCACAAACCCAACGAATTCGCCTAACCAGTGCGGTTACGGTGCTTTCATCGGATGATCCGGTGCGTGTGTTTCAGGACTTTGCTACGCTGGACGGTATTTCGAATGGACGAGCTGAGATTATGGCAGGCCGAGGTTCTTTTATCGAATCGTTCCCATTGTTTGGATATGACCTGGATAACTACGATGAGTTGTTTGATGAAAAGCTGGAGCTGTTATTGAAAATACGTGAATCCGAAAAAGTGACCTGGAAAGGTGGACATCGGCCCGCAATCAACAATTTGGGTGTGTACCCGCGTCCGGTGCAAAATCCTTTGCCTGTATGGATTGGGAGTGGAGGCAATCAGGAATCAGTGGTTCGTGCGGGCTTGCTTGGATTGCCGTTGGTGCTTGCCATTATTGGAGGCAGCCCTATGCAGTTTGCACCATTGGTGGAGTTGTACAAAAAGGCAGCTAAACATGCAGGTCATGATGCATCGCTGCTTCCAGTTGCATCCCACTCGCATGGTTTTATCGCGGAGACTACCGAGCTTGCAGCGGATAAGTTTTTCCCTTCCACTCAGCAGAGCATGAATGTGCTTGGGCGTGAACGTGGTTGGGGTCCTTATACTCGTTCCAGCTTCGATGCCGCGCGCAGCTTTGAAGGAGCATTATATGTGGGCGATCCTGATACGGTAGCCAAGAAAATCATTCACCTCCGTAAACAGGTAGGCATTACACGGTTTCTATTGCATGTGCCCGTCGGCACGATGCCGCATGATGATGTCATGAGAGCTATTGAATTATTGGGAACAGAGGTAGCGCCACGGGTGCGTGAAGAGATATCCAAGTGGGAATCCGAGAACAAATAGGCGGATTGACCTCAGTATCGAGAAAGATAAAGGAGCAGACCATGTGAGGAGGTCGCTCCTTTTTGGTTCTAAATAATCTGTACAGGTGGGGCCGATCAGATCATTGTTTATTTGGTCCGTTTTTTATGCGTGATGCGTCTTTGCAGGAGAGGCTTTCCTTGTTTTAGTCTCTTAGGTTTTGCAGGAACTCTGCGCAAGATAGGTTTCTCTTGAGTTGCTTTGGAAGGCAGCGTCATGCGGAGTGTGGTTGATGCAGGTTTTCTTTGACTGCTGCTTGTTATAAAGTCGATAGTTATAGTTCAAGACGAACGGGCTAACCGCAATTCTCCGCAGTCCCACGTTTCTACAAGTGGTACAGCCTGTATCCCAGCACCAATCGAAGGCATTTTCAGGAACTTGAGTGAAGTATGAACCTCGCCATGTACGTCCAAAGTCATCCTCGGCATAATAGAAAAACGTATTACCTCCGGCGAAGCCGCTCCATACTTGAATCGTTTGACCGGGGTTCACACGAAACCAGCCTGCTTTAGAGTAGTTAACAGGAGTACAGCTGAAGTCCGGATAGGAAAAAACTAGAAAGATAGCCGCATTGGTGCTGTTGCGAAAATTGACACCCATTGTCGCCCCTTCTTTCCTCATATAGTAATCTTACAGTGTAGCTTATGAGTATTTTGAAAGAAGGAAACGGACAAGAGTCTTTTAATTGCTAAAGTTGAACCATTTGCTGATGTCTATTTTGTGATGTTCATTCATAGATCGCCATTCGTTTGATTCCGGTTGATAGGTATAATCTTTTTGCCAGGTTATGATGTTTTCCACGATAGCCCGTATGGAAGAGACAATATAGGAGACTTCCTGATTGGTCATCATGGGATGAAGCGACAGACGCACCCAGCCCGGCTTTCGAGATAAGTCTCCCTCATGAATCAGGTCTGTCATTTGCTTAGATGCTTGCTGGTCGATGCCCAGCAAATAATGTCCATAGGGGCCTGCACATGAACAGCCGCCTCGGACCTGAATGCCAAATCGATCATTTAGTAGTTTTACAATCAGGTTATAGTGAATATGACCGACAACGAAAGAAACGATTCCCAGCCGATCTTGGCTGCTTCCTCCCAAAATATGCAGACCTGGTATGGTGCCCAAGCCTTTTAGCAATAATGAGGTCAGCTCCTTTTTACGCTCCAACATGCGGCTGTATCCCATTTGTTCCTTCAGCTGAATACAGTGCGCGGTTCGAACAGCCTGTAGAAAAGGAGGGGTCCCTCCATCCTCGCGTGCTTCAATACTATCCTTATACTCGTATCCACCCCAAGGATTGGTCCAACTCACCGTACCGCCCCCGGGTTGATCGGGAGCACAATGGAGGCACAGCCGCGAATCCATAATGAGAACGCCGCTTGTACCGGGGCCACCAAGGAATTTGTGAGGGGAAAATACAATTCCGTCCAGTTTCTCAAGGGGATCTGTAGGGTGCATGTCGATCTCCGCATAAGGTGCGCTTGCCGAAAAATCAACGAAACATACGCCGCCATGTTCATGCATTTTGCGGGATAACTGGTGAATCGGCACTTCAAACCCTGTAACATTGGAGCAGGCGGTGAAAGCGCCAATCTTGATCGGGCGATGCTGAAATTGAAGCAGCAGTCGTTCGAGATGAGCTGGATCGACCATTCCTCCAGGACCTGGAGGAAGACACACAACGTCTCCAATGGTTTCTGCCCAGGAAATATGGTTGGAATGATGCTCCATGTGTGTAACAAAAATAACGGGACGGTCTTTTTCAGCGATGGGGTAGAGGTGCTTTAATTTTTCATGTATTTTCAATCCTAATAGTCGCTGAAGTTTATTCACCGCACCTGTCATCCCGGACCCGGCGAATAGAATGATATCATGTTCATTGGCATGAACGTGGTTCTTAATGATTTGTTTTGCTTTTTCATAGGCTTGGGTCATTAGAGTACCTGTCAAATTAGACTCCGTATGCGTGTTCGCCACAAATGGACCTAATTCATGAACTATTTTCGACTCGATGGGGCCATACAAACGACCGCTGGCTGCCCAATCCGCATAAATCAGCTTTTTAAGCCCATATGGAGATTCAAAGGTCTGGTGATAACCGATTGTATTTTCGCGATACTTTTGGAAATAAGCCTCGTTAGAAGGCTGATACCTACAGTTACTACTTCCGATTCGAGCCATGAGCATACGGCGCCTCCCAAGTCGTTCTATCTTCTTAGGGTACGTAGGGAGGCTGGAATAGGTTAAAAAAAATAGGCGAATGTCATCATTTAGTCAAAATAAAAAGCCTCATCCAATAGCAGGATAAGGCATGAGGATATATTAGATAAAAAGCTGCATATCCGACTCAAGCGCATCTTTTAGATACGTTTTTGCCTCGATAATTTCCAGTTCAGGGATGAATTCTTCCGGTTTAAAACCCATAATATCCACCGATAGCTTGCAGGCATAAAATTTGACGTTTTTCTTCCGGGCTCCTTTCAGGAAATGGATCAGCTTCGGTGCCTCATTGTCTTCCAGCATTTCCGTCAGCATCAGCTTGCCCAGACCGCTAAAATTCATATGGGATAGCGGTAAAGCTTCAGGCCCCTTGGGAGTCACCAGATCCATAAGTTTCTCGTAAATGGTCTTGTCCTCAAGCGTCATTTTATCGGGATCACGAACCAATGATAATCCCCAGAATGCAAAAAACATCGTAACCTCGACATCCAGCTCCCGAGCTGTATTGGCCAAAATCAGTCCAGCCATAGCTTTATCATAATCGCCGCTGAACATAAGCAGATTCATCCTTTTGTCCACGATCTTCCGCCTCCATTACCAACAGATATATTCAGTATGGATTTGGAAAGGAGAACTATGCCCAGTTCACATATTGATCACAATTGTAGGAGATGTGTCGGATTCAAGAGCACTATTCAATATATGTTATTATTATCTATGGAAATTACATAGCACCATTGTTTATGGAATATAAGAACAAATGAGGAAGGAACGGGTTTTGAAATTTATGAGAAAAACATCGTCTATAATGTTTTTGTTTTTATTGCTGATTGTGACAGCATGTGGAACCCATCAAGAGAAGAATACGGATTCATTTTCAAAAGCCTCAATCTCCAAAAATATGTCCTCCGAGCAACCGATAAATTCTGAAGAGAAGAAGGAAGATGCAACTGATGCAGGCCAATCTATGAAAGTGGTCGTATCTAAAGAAAAAGCTATAATACGTTCAGAAGAGGGAAATTCGTTAGTTCATGCAGATTGGACGTCAGGCCAACCTGATGTGGAGTTACCCCTTCAAATGGGGGCAACTAAGGCTGAACTCGTATTAGGGATGGATCATCCTAACGGAGTGAAAACATTGGTGGTATTCCCTTCCGAGTCTACAGGTTGGCCACTCGACTTGTCTTCAACTGGAGAATCGGAAGCCTTTGACGAGTTTGGTGAATTGAAAGCAGGCTATAGGTTTCAAGCGAGCGTTTACGATTTTGATCATGATGGAACCAACGAATTAGTCATTGCAGCGGGTGACTTAGCTACGAATGCTGAGATATGGGTTTTTTCATTTACAAATGTAGAAAACATTAAAAAGATAGATCCCTTTCATCAGGAGTTAGCTGTAACAGGGCAATCCTATATTACTTTAAATGGACATGAATTAGATGTGCCTTATGGCTCTCAAGGTTTATTTGAGACTTATAAGTATATAGATAAAGAATTTCTTACTCCGGTAAAGTAAGCTCACCGTTACCAATGTCATATCTACAAACCGCTCCCATTCTGTATAATCTCAAGGGAATTCAAGACACAAGCCTGAGATCGGGAGGACAATAAGAAAGTGAGTATAGAGAATAAATATAAAGCACTTGAGCTGGAGAAGCCGGGCATTTATGAGCTAGAGGGACTGGAAGTCGGGGTCACCTCTAATTGCAACTTCAAGTGTGATTACTGCTGCG
The DNA here is from genome assembly GCF_044784315.1 of Paenibacillus sp. DP01. Classification (NCBI taxonomy): domain Bacteria; kingdom Bacillati; phylum Bacillota; class Bacilli; order Caryophanales; family Paenibacillaceae; genus Paenibacillus; species Paenibacillus sp. DP01. The sequence continues at coordinate 5,645,680 of NZ_CP173059.1, read as the reverse complement.
CATATCAGCGGAACGACGGACAATGCATTAGCAGTAAAGAGGTCAAAAGTATCATTGATGATATTCCAACGTTAAAACGTGTGCGACTGTCCGGGGGAGAAGTGACCTTGAAGTATGAGGACTGTCTGGATATTGTGGCTCACTGTTCGAGCAAAGGAATCGCTACCCAGCTCAATACCAATGCCAGCTTGCTCAGCCCTGAACGAATTGAGAAGCTGCGTGACGCGGGGCTTTCCAACATTCATATCTCCTTCAACTTTACGGATGCCGATAAATATGCACAGTATTATCATGTTCACCCTCGCATGTATGAGAAAATCGTTCAAAATATTCGGTTGTGTACCGAAGCCAAGTTGGAAACGGTGCTGGAAACTTTGCTATTTGCAGAGACACAGAACAATATGCCAGCAATCAGTGAAAAAGTATACGAACTCGGTGTGCGCATCCACGAAATCCAAAACAGCATTGTGATGGATCATACGAATTGGAACGCGATCTCCACCAAGGAAGCACTTGTCCGTTCCGTTCATGACCTGATCGCTCATAAAAAAGACGATACCGTGCTGTATTTCACCTGTATGGACCGTTTTGCTCAGGAGCTGGGCTTCAAGGAAGAGCCAGGTGTATATTTTTCCAACTGTGTTGATGGTAAGAAGCAGCTTCATCTTCACGGGAACGGGGATATTCTAATCTGTGAACTTTGTCATCCTGTGGTCATCGGTAATATTTATAACGGAACGTCCCTAAAGGATATTTACAAAAATAAACCGAAGCAGCTTCAGGAGTTTCTCGACAAACTGCCTTGTCCTGCATATGATGCGCTTTTTCCTGTAGGAAGCAAGTAGACATGATTTGAGATTATGAGACTACGGTATCTACCACCCTAGCAGTCAGGGTGGTAGATGTCCTTCATGTAACTCCATGAGTCCTTTATTATTTGTTTTAATGAAAGGGTTTACATGCTAAAATATATAAAAATGCGAGCTTCTTAGGAAAGAAGGAGTAGATATGAGATATAGAAATGTAGGTAATAGCGGTCTTAAAATTAGCGAAATTGGACTGGGAAGCTGGTTAACGTACGGTACAGCCGCCGAACAGGAAGCAGCTCATACCTGTATTGCCAAAGCCTTTGAACTTGGAATCAATTTCTTTGATACCGCGAACGCGTATAACCATGGAGAAGGCGAGAAGGCTATGGGAGCCGCTTTGAAGCCTTATCGAAGAGAGAGCTATGTGCTTTCGACCAAGGTATTCTTTCCTATGGATTCTGGTCCCAATGACAGAGGACTGTCACGCAAGCACATTATGGAGCAATGTGAGGCGAGTTTGAAGCGCCTCGGCACAGATTATATCGACATGTACTTCTGCCATCGTTATGATCCAGACACTCCGTTGGAAGAGACACTGCGGGCGCTTGATGATCTTCAAGCTCAAGGCAAGATCCTGTATGCTGCGGTTAGTGAATGGAGTGCTGCCCAGCTCACGGATGCCTATGGTATTGGAAAACGGCTGAATCTGCGCCCGCTGATTGCCAATCAGCCGATCTATAATATGTTCGAGCGTTATATCGAGCATGAGGTACTTCCCGTATCCGGTCAGGTAGGCATCGGCCAAATTGTATTTTCACCTCTGGCCCAAGGCGTCCTCACAGGTAAATACAAGCCGGGACAGCCTATACCGACGGGTAGCCGCGGGGCTGATGCCTCTGTCAATAATGTCATCAGCAGTTATATGAACGATACTGTTCTCAACTGCGTTCAGGAGCTGGATCAGCTGGCGAAGGACTTGGGTATCACCTTGTCACAACTCGCGCTTGCCTGGATTCTGAGAGAACCGGGGATCAGCGCTGCACTGATTGGGGCTACTAAACCGGCACAGATCGAGGAAAATGTGAAGGCAGTCGAGGTGACTTTGCAACCGGAGACCTGCGCGGAAATTGAGCAGATTCTGAAGCAAGCAGAGGGTTTTGAGCCTTTGCGCTAAGCATTCACACGAGCCTCTATTGAGGGAAGCCATCAATAACAAAGTCTCGCTCTTCCTGTCCGTAACAGAGAAGGGCGAGACTTTTTAACTGGCATCAAGCATGGCATAGATGCCTGAAACCACACTAAATGCAATTCCGCTCACTAAAACAAGGATTTGCTTCTTGCTGAGATCCAGGGGATCAAAAAAGATGGGCAACAGCCATTTTAGGGTGATAACAGCCCATAAGCCCTCCAGTAACCCTAGTATCAACACCTTTTGCCCCCACTGAAGCTTCATTTGCGGTGTTAGCGGACCTTCAAGAAACAGGTCACCTGAAGTATGAATATTCCAAGAAACAATAACTACGAATATAAGAAGAGTTAATAGTGTTGACATAATATAGGCGACATCTTTTTTGGCCTTTTTCGTAAGTTTTGGCGATTTTTTAAACTCAGGCAAGCCAATCAGAAAAAAAACGATTCCCATAAAAATAGCCACGCCTATAAAGGAACCCAGTATAATATTCGCTATGATGCCGATGCCATTGATGATTAATAATAAAATAAGCTCCCCCCCCCCTTGGGGTTACGATGATAGTTATTTTATTGTACACGCAGGAACAAAAATGCTCAAATATTTGGAAAAGTCCCCGGCACCTGTGCTGAGGGCATTTTTTGATTTTTTGCCAGTTATAATGCTGATTTAATGACCTTTTTATAATACAGAATGGATAGCACTCCAAAGATGGAATATAAGGCTGTGTACAGTACCATCACGATGATCATAGGCATCCAAACTTCGGTCCCAAACAAGAACCAGCCGGATTGGACGGCGAAATAGCTGTGTGATAGGCCGATCACTAACGGAATGCCGAAGTTAAAGAGTTGTTTTATTTTAATGCCTCGCAGCAGGTCACTTTGGGTGAAGCCTAACTTTCTCAATACAGTATAATTGGCCTTTTCGTCTTCGCTCTCATCCATTTGCTTAAAATAAAGGATGCAGCCTGATGTAATGAGAAAGGTGAGTCCCAAAAAGCCAACGACAAACATGATCACTCCCATATTTCTCTTCTGATTACTGCTCATTTCAAGCTGTGATGTTTGTTGATCATTAAAATTGGCAGCTGCAAAGAGGCGATCGGCTTCTTCAATCTGCGCTGAGTTTAGCATATCAATTCCAATATATAAGGATGACTTCTTTTGGATCTCTGGATTTACATCTTTCTTTAACCGCTCAAAAATGGTTTCGTCTACAATGACAGTGGGTACTCCCCCAGCTGCAAAATAGTAGGGAATCACATAATCCTTTTTTAGACCCACATATTGTTGAGGTATGACTTCTGTTTTCCCCTTCAAATCCAAGGGTCCAAAGTCTTTCAAGGACATGAATTTCTGTAACATATCATTATAGCCCGTTAAAACCGTTTGGCCTGGAGATACATCCGTATCCTCCACAGATCGGTCGCTTACGACAGGCAGTGTCGTGAAATCCGCACCCTTATTTAATTGTTCCATAGGAGTCTCCATAATTTGCGCTGTCTTCACACTGACTTGAATCACTTCAATTTTCTTTTCTCGATACTGTATATCATGCTCATGAAGTAACGCTTTGAATTTCTCCGCATCCGGCACATTCGTCATGGCAAAATGGGAAGGTACATTATCCTCAGCTGCTTGATCCGCAGAATAATAGGCGATATAGCTTAAGGATAGTAAACCGATAGCAAGTGCCGATACTGTCGTAATAATGGTTAACAACAAAGCATTGGATTTCATGCGGAACATAATGGATGAGAGGGACAGCACCTCATGAATGTTTAAGTAGCCGCCTTTACTTTTTCTGATGATATTGGAAATAAAGCGGATGGACCCTTTATAAAAGAGAAATGTTCCGATGATGACAGAGCCCAAAATAAACACCATTGCCATAAATAGCTCATTTAGGGATGTAAAGTCTCCACCAAATAATCTGGAGGAAACATAGTAACCTAACGCGATGAGTGAGACGCCAATGATCCCGATAATCATCTCAAAGGTCGTTATTTTCTTGATTTTCCCTTCGGTGGTTGAGGTCACTCGGAACAAAGACAAAATACTTTGTCTTTTGATAAAAGAGTAATTCATGACCATAATCAGCAAGTAGATGACAACAAAAACGATGAGTGTTTGAGTCAGTGCTTGGTTCGAGAAATATAGAGTGGCAATAGCCTCGACGCCCGTCGTCTTAAATAAAATCATGATCACTAATTTGGAAAAAGAAAATCCAACCCCAATTCCAACGAAAAGAGAACCGAAGTATAAAATTAAGTTTTCAGCACTTAGAATGCGAAAAATTTTACTTTTTGTCATTCCGATCAGTTGAAATAGGCCAATTTCTTTACTGCGTCTTTTTATAAAAATATTATTAGCATACAAAAGGAAAATGCATACAATAGCGACCAGTAAGACGGATGCTGCCCGTATAGAAGCTGCGCCTTTAACAGAGCCCTTCACTTCGTCCATGGAGGGATCGTATTGTAATGTGACAAAGGCGAAATAGAGCGCAACACTGAAAATGAGAGCAAAAACATAGAGGTAATAATTTTTCAGGTTTTTTTTCAAATTCTTTAGAATGAGCAGATTAATGTTCATATTGGACCCCGCCTAAGACTGCTTGGGTTTTCATGATATCCTGGAAGAAGCTTTGCCTTTCCTGCACGCCTTTATGAAGCTGCGTATACATTTGCCCATCCTTCATAAAAATGACTCGGCTGCAATGGCTGGCTGCAACAGGATCATGCGTGACCATAATAATAGTTGCTTTGCGCTTTTGGTTCAGCTGACCCAGCTTGTTTAATAGATCAGAAGCCGACTTCGAATCAAGCGCACCCGTAGGTTCATCGGCAAAAATAATCGTAGGCTCATGAATAAACGCTCTAGCCGCAGATGTACGCTGTTTCTGTCCACCCGAAATTTCATTGGGATACTTGTCCTTGAGCTCATAAATCCCCAGTTCTGTAGCCACCTCCTGAAATCTTCGGTTGGCCTCTTTTTTAGGCGTTTTGGTGATAGATAGGGGCAAAAGGATATTCTCCTTCACGGTGAGCGTATCCAGCAGATTATACTCTTGAAAAATAAAGCCTAAATGCTGTTTGCGGAATTCAGCCAGTTGCTTTTCTTTCATTTTCGTCATTTCGATATCATTGATCTTAATGGAACCGTGGCTTACTTTATCAATGGAGGAAAGGACATTTAGCAGAGTGGTTTTACCTGAACCGGAGGCTCCCATAATACTGACAAATTCACCTTCCTCAATAACGATATCTATTCCCTTCAAAACCTCCTGCATATTTAGCTTATTACCATAGCTTTTGTGAATCTTATGGGCTTCTAAAATATTCACTTCGATGCACTCCTTATTGTTCTTGTAGCCTTATTATAAAAATCGTGCCGATGCTTTTCCCTTGATTGGGCGAACAATACATAAAAGCATGTGACATCTCTGTCACATGCTCATCATACTTACGAAATCATTTCGTTTGGGGAAAATTAAAGTGAAGGTAGTACCCGTGTTCGGTTTGGAGTGCACATCTATATGTATGAGCAAGGACTGCGCTGCCTTTTTCGTTAAATATAACCCCATGCCTGTTGAAGTATGATCGGAATGTTGGGTCGTGGATGTAAAACCTTTCTCGAAAATACGAGGTATATCCCTCGGATCAATCCCACGCCCAAAGTCTTGAACCTCAAGCTGTATTCGATCCTTATGTTCATAGCTGTGAATGATAATATCACTGGCATCGCTATATTTGATGGCATTGGTTAAGAGCTGTCTGATGATAAAAGCTAGCCATTTGGCATCACTTAGCACTTCCATTTGCTCAAGTCGGATGTCAAAACCGATCCCTTTTTGGATGCACCATGACTGTAATGCTTTGATCTCTTTAAAAACCAGAGATTTTAAATCTACTTGCTCGACGTACAAATCGTTTTCAATAAAAGATATGCGCTTCTGATGCAACCGTTGGTCCAGCAGTAAATGAATTCGCAGCCATTCATAAGTTAGCTGAGCCTTAAGAGATTTGTCATCCAGTCGCTCAATCATCAAATGCATGGCGGTTAAAGGTGTTTTCACCTCATGAATCCATGATAACAGCTCATCCTTTTCGTGTTCCAGAGTCAATTGATTTTGCGAGATCATCTGTTGTAGTCGTTCGGTCTGATGGACAATTTTGTGTTCAATGATTCGCTCAAATGGACTTTCAGGTTCGCCCATTCCGGTTAATTGGAGAGGCCCCTCCCATTCTTCCAAGACCCTATAGAACTTGGTTTCCTTGGGATAGCGAACGATTAAAAAAACCAGGAAAACCAACATAGATAAGAAAACGACATACAGGATCGGTATCAACGGGATGGCCGTATCCACATAAGCAATGAGAAGGATCAGCATTTGTTGGCATACAAAAAGTAGAATCCAGCTCCGCCTCTCTGTAAGGTATTTTTTAATCATAGGCAGGTGCCTCTTCTGTAGCCATGTAGCCTTGCCCCACTTTTGTTTCAATGAAACAGCCCAAATCCAGCTCGTCCAATTTTTTACGCAGGCGGTTCAAGTTGACGGTTAGGGTATTGTCACTGACAAAACGTTCATCATCCCAGAGGCTTTTAATTAATTCCTCTCGTGCGACAATTTTATTTTTTTGTTCAATCAGCAGCTTCAAAATAAAAATCTCGTTCTTGGTTAATTCGATGGAGCCAGCCTCATTGGCTACTACATTTTTTTCATAATCGACCGTCGCTCCACGCCATGTTTTCAGGGAAACAGGTTCTGTATTGTAATTATATACACGGCGAAGTGTCGCTTGTAATTTTGCAATCAGTACATCAAAATGGAAGGGTTTTTGGATAAAATCATCTGCTCCAAGCTGCATTGACATTACTATATCCGTAGGGTGATCCCGCGATGATAAGAAGATAATCGGGACGTTAGAGTGGGATCGAATCATTCGACACCAATGAAAACCATCAAATTTCGGCAATTGAATATCAATCACGACCAGATCGGGCTTTATCGTTGTGAATTCTTGAATGACTTTACTAAAATCCCGGATGCCGTACACATCATAGGCCCATTGAGTTAACCTGTCCTTTATTTCATGGAACAAAGTTTCATCATCTTCAATCAGCAAGATTTTAAACAACGATTTCACCACTTTTACTTTTTTATATAAAGTGTATAGCAAAATTTGTTTATGTGCTATATGTGAAAGAGTCAACTTGATATTGCGATAATCTGCTGTTAATAGTTGAGGTTTATAGTTGGTTTATATCTACTATTTCATACCGTTAAAGGATGGATGTATTGATGGGAATTCACACCTATTTTCGATCCCTAAATGAGTTGGAAAGAATTATTCGTTGTCCAGGCAAGTTTAAATTCGAGGAACATAGTGTATCGGCTCATTCCTGGAAAGTCGTGCAATATGCCAAAACCCTGGCTGATATCGAAGAGAGGAACGGCCTCAATATTGATTGGAAAAAGCTATACGAGATTACCAGCAGTCACGATTACGGCGAGATTTTTATTGGAGACATTAAAACGCCTGTTAAGCATTCCTCCAAGGAACTACGGTTATTAATCCAGCAAGTTGAAGAGGGTATGATTGAGTATTTTATAGAAGAGAATATTCCCGAGGATTTTAAAGCAATTTTCCGCAAGCAGCTAAGAGAAGGTAAAGATGATTCTGTTGAAGGCTTAATTTTAGAAGTAGCGGATAAAATGGATCAGGTGTATGAAGCGTTTGCCGAGCTTCAGCGGGGGAATACCGAAAAGGAATTTATTGTGATGTATCGCAATGCGCTTGTAAAAATCAAAAATATTAATTTGAAATGCGTTGAGTATTTTTTGGAAAATATCCTGCCGGATATGGTTAAGGAAGAAACGCCTTCATCCATTGATATTAAAAAGATCACGGAAGAGGCTTTAGCTCTGTAAATGAATTTTCTCGCCGTCTTTCAGAAGCCGCGAAGCGCTTCTGTTCATACATAACAATAGTTTTTTATAATAAAGCAGGTCGTTTTTTACATAATTTAAAAAATAGAGTAAATTATTATAAAAGTATTTTAACTTTCTTCATTTGTATTCGTCAAAGAACGAGAAAGGATGTGTACATTTAACATGAATAAACCTGCTCGAATTATTTCTATTCTTATACTTGTTGCAAGTGTAGGTGTGTTTGCTGGTTGTGGAAAACAGGAAGCAACAAGTCCATCCACCAATGAAACGATACTGCCAGCAACCTCAGAATCGGCAGTAAAAGAAGAACCCGGTCAATCAGCTGTCCAGCATAGCTTGGACGAGATCAAATGGAATGAAGTTAAAGATCCTCTGATTGAGGATGGCATGATAACCAAACTCAAAGCGGCTATAGCCGCCTTTGTATCAAACGATTTGAATCAATTTCATGCTGCGCTTGCTCCAGACATTGGAACAGGTCACGATTATCTCTTAGAGCATCCAGTGAAGTTTACAGGGATTGCCGAAGCTATAAAAGAAAAGGATCGGGTATTGGTACCCGTAGTAGGCAAACGGCTTACTAAAGAAGAAGGTTCTTCACCTAATGTACAGTATACCTTTTATTTTGAAAAAGATAAGGGTGGATCATGGCAAATTGTTTCGATAGACTGATTCATATCTCATTCCAACCCAAGAGAAGACGTTAGAAGACGTTCTGATAAAATCAGAACGTCTTCTTTTCTTTCTCTACATATTATTTGAGCAATACTGACCAATTAGGATCTTTGTATCGTTTATCCACCACTTCCCTTACCAGGATAAGATCATCTGGAATCTGATCTAGCTTTGTAATCCGGAATCATAAGTCTGCTTTGCCCTACGATCGCTCTATAGCAAGTACGTTATACTGCTTACCTACTGCATCATATGCTCTCCACTCCTCATGCATTATTTCATTATCCATCTTCCCGTAGAATGAGATGACAGTTTCATATGCCCCTTTGTCGGCTTGCGATTCCTTAAGTGAAGCCCTAACCAACTCCAGGCTATCATCCATCATTTTAAAAAATTTGGGCTCAGTCAGCTCAGATGGTCTAAAAGGAAATCTTGCTTCCGTCCATTTCTGTATACTTTCATCTTTAGCGAGTATATTAACCCTTAGCAGCCCCTGCCACGAACTATTTGATCCGATTTGAACAGTCTGTTCAATTTGCCAACGGAATACCTGAAAATGTTGATCCTACGGAAAAACCTATCCAATCGGTCTATATATCTATTTCAATCTCTTTCAGCTCCTTGAGCCATACTTCTTCCTTATTCTTCAGTGACAGACTACCGCCGCTAATAATGGAATTGTACTTAATTGCCGTTCCCATTTGTTTTTTGAGATCCGTTACACTTAAAGTACGGGTAATGGCAATTTACAGCTGCCCCTTACAACCTATCATCAAATTTTATTGAAAAAAATGAAATACTGCGTACGAAACAATGCTTGACTTCAAGTTAACTTTAAGTAGTAACATACGGAATGTAACGTATGGATTAGGACAGGCGATGGCTATTCTGACAAATTGGGAGTGATAAAATTGAAAAAGAAACAACTGGGTAACAGTGACCTTCAAGTATCTGCTCTGGGTCTGGGCTGCATGGGAATGTCCGAGTATTATGGTGAGTTGGATGATCAGGAATCGATCAAAACGCTTCATCGTGCGTTGGAGTTGGGGATCAACTTCTGGGATACAGCCGATGTGTACGGTGTGGGGAAAAATGAAAAACTGATCAGTCAAGTCCTGCGCAGCCACCGGGATGAGGTAGTGTTGGCTACCAAATTCTCCATTATGCGCGGAGAGGATGGGGGATTCCTGGGTGTCAGCGGCCGTCCTGAATATGTAAAACAGGCATGTGATCGTAGCCTGCAAAGATTGGGTGTAGATGTGATTGATTTGTACTATCAGCACCGTGTTGACCCGAATGTGCCTATTGAAGAAACAGTAGGGGCGATGAGTGATCTGGTTCAAGCGGGAAAAGTCCGCTATCTGGGGCTATCCGAAGCGTCTCCTGCACTGATCAGACGTGCTCACAAGGTACACCCGATTACAGCGTTGCAAACAGAATACTCCTTATGGAGCCGGGAAGCGGAAGATGAGGTTATACCCACATGTAAGGAGCTGGGCATCGAATTTGTGGCCTACAGTCCACTGGGCCGCGGCTTTTTGAGTGGGCAAATTCAGAAGTTTGATGATTTCGCAGAAGATGATTTCCGTCGCACGGTGCCGCGTTTTCAGCCTGAGAATTTCCAAAAGAATCTGGATCTCGTGCAGCATGTTAAGGATCTTGCGGCTCAAAAAGGAGTCAAGCCTTCTCAGCTTGCTTTGGCCTGGCTACTTGCACAAGAGGGAATTGTACCAATCCCCGGCACCAAACGGGTCACGTATTTAGAGGAAAATGCAGGAGCAGTTGATGTGGGCTTGTCCGCAGAAGAAATGGAGACGATTAACGCCATCATCCCTAAAGGAATGGCAGCCGGCCTTCGTTACCCGGCAGAGCGGATGCCAAATTGGCAAGCGGAATAATAAGAATCACGAGATAACCCCTTAAGCCGTCTTTAACACGAATCGGCGTGAAAGACGGCTTAAGGACTTTATATATAAGCAGGAACGTGCTTCGTATAATGCCGAAGGCATCCTTTTACAAAACAGGAGCTTGCAATGCAGTATTGATATTTTGCAGATCCACCAACAGCTGCTCGTTTACGTTCCATGGGTGATACCAGCCGCGTTCGATCATGTACGTTGAGATTTGCTCATGCATATCAATAGCTTCATCCAGTTGTTTTGTAAGCATAGCTTTAATTTCTGGAGTTCCCGCTTCCGTTACAGCCATGGCGTAATTTCTCACACCGCTTTTGGCGGTGTTTAAGAAATCGGCAGCAATCACTTGGTCGGTTAAAATATTTAGTCCGGTCAAATGCTCCAAGAGTATGTTCATTGTTTTACCTCCTGTGATGACGAGGCTTGATTTAAAATGTTACCCAACTCTTGCAATTGCCGTGTTGTTAGGTCAACATCCTTTTGCAATATAGCTTTGAGGACCGGATCTGAGATCAATGCTTGCATTGTTTTAGATTTGGTAAGGCACACTGTTTTGAATGCTGACAATTCATGGACTTCAAGTGTTTCGTGCAGGCCATACACCATACGACATTTGCCTCCAGTCCAATAGATAGTTAAGGTTTAAGTACAACTTTGATGCAATTGTCTTGTCTGGTATCGAAAATTTCATACCCCCGTTTGGCATCGCTTAGCGGAATAACGTGTGTGACAACGTCCCCAGGGTCAACCTTCCCCGTATCAATCAGCTCATACATATAAGGCATATAGTGAATCACAGGAGCCTGTCCAGTACGCAAATTAACATTTCGCTGAAAAATGTCTCCCAGAGGAAAACTGTTATATCGACCGCCGTATACCCCGGTAACTTGAATGGTGCCGCCTTTGCGGACAGCCTGTGTAGCTATGATCAGCCCTCCTAAAGCTCCACCGTGAAGCTTAAGCCCGGAAGCCAAGGACTCCAGCGGAGACATTTTGCCGCTCATGCCGGAGCAGTCAATAACTACGTCCGCGCCTCCTTTGGTTATTTCCTTGAGGTAGTTGCCGACGTTTTCTTGCGATTCCACATTCACGATCTCCACATGATTGGTGCGCTTCGCGTGTTGCAGACGATAATCGAGATAGTCTGCCGCAATGACTCGTTTAGCCCCTTTGAACCAGGCGAACTTTTGGGCTAACAGACCTACCGGTCCACAGCCGATAATAACGACGGTATCCCCATCCTTCACTCCGGCATTATCGACGCTCCAGAATGCAGTAGTCATGGCATCAGCAATCAGGCAGAGCTTCTCGTCAGGATGTTCACAACTCTCCGGAATTTTGAAGTGAGTAAAGTTGGCAAAAGGCACACGCAAATATTCAGCTTGTCCACCTGGATATCCACCAGTTGTCCCGGAGTAGCCGAAGAAACCGCCCATTTCTCCATGCTCATTAGAATGATCACATTGACTTTCCAATTGGTTTTTACAATAAAAGCATTCACCGCACGCGATGTTGAACGGAATGATCACGCGGTCTCCCTTTTTCAAGTTAGTCACGCCGCTGCCGACTTCTTCTACAACCCCCATTGGCTCATGCCCAATTACATAATCCTCTTGTAGATTCGGAATCATTCCATGAATGAGATGCAGATCTGAACCACAAATAGCGGTTGTTGTCAGTCTGATAATCGCATCATCGGCTTTTTGAATACTCGGGTCCGGAACATCTTTAACCACAACATTTTTGATACCTTGGTAGGTCACTGCTTTCATGCCTGGTTTCCTCCCATATGTTCGTCCGGCGTGCGATCAAACATCCCTTTGCGGGAGGTATCGTCTGGGAACAGTTTCATCTTGCTAATGTCCACTGTTTTATTAGCTGACAGTTGATCCAATTGATATTGCTTTTGCAGCTCATAGGGATGAAACCATTTTTTCCGTACCATCAGTTCAGTAATTTCCTGATGAAGCGCGATACCTTGATGCAGTTGATGGCGCAATAGGGTTCTGGCATCGGTAGAGACGGTTTCTGTTAAAGCTACTGCTGTATTCCGAACCCCTTCCTTGACGCGAACCAGAAAATCCATTGCAAGTGTCGTGTCTGCCATTTCGGGCATATTTAATGAGTTTTTTGGGTCCACATAATCCATTTTGGCGGACTGGGTCTGGTTAGGTGTCACATCATTCACCTCAATTTAAAATTGGTGTTGGGCGGAAGTCAGGAACAGGCGCTTGAAACGGTGCTTTAGCATAGATTGCTTGCAAATCGGCAATAGCCTGAATAGATTGCTGAACATCTTTTTCCATTAAATCCTTTAGCTCTTGATCGAATACTAAGCCCTGCATTAATTTGGACTTCGCTAAACATAAGGTTTTGAAGTTAAGGACTTCATGGATCTCTAGGGACTCATGCGCCGCTAATGTAGGCTGTTGGCTTATCATAGGCTCACCTTTCTTTTATGATTCTAGAAGGTATGTTGTCCAGCATAACTAGGTTTATTCCGAAAGGATCGTGCTATTCGGCTTCAACCTTGCCAAGTGCTTTTTTAGCGGGTCCTTCAATTACTTCGCCTTGATATGAAAAGCGTGAGCCATGACATGGGCAATCCCATGTTCTTTCGGCCTCGTTCCAGTCAACTTCACAGCCCATATGGGTGCACGTTGTGTCCACCAGGTGCAGTGCTCCTTGTGGGTCTCGATATGCGCCCGCCCTTTTGCCGTTTACCCGGACGACTGCCCCTTCGTCTTGCTGGAGTTCTTCGGCTTTTTTATAGCTGATTTCCAGCTTACCGGCAATCAAGTGCTTCGCCACATTCGCATTTTGAGTTACAAATGTTTTAATGTCAGGGTCTGCATGAAATCTTGAAGGGGAGAAAAGATCCTGATACGGGCTTTCCTTTCTGGTTATCAGATTCGTATTTAATAAAGCTGCCGCGACACTTGTCGTCATCCCCCATTTTCTATACCCTGTAGCAACGAGGATGTTAGGAACATCGGATAATTCCTGCCCGATATAAGGGAGTTTGTCTAACGAATACAGGTCCTGGGCCGACCAGCGATAGACGATTTCCTTTAATCCAAATGTTTGCTCTGCGAACTTTTCTAAGGCTTCATAGTATTGAAATGTGCAGATTCCTTGACCCGTTTTGTGGCCTTCGCCACCGACGATGACCATCGGTTCACCGTTTATTAGTACAGATCGAAGCGAACGTTTGGGGGTTTCTGCACTTAGGTACATACCACCCGGATAGGTTTTGTCCGTCTTGACCGCTAGTACATAAGAACGTTCGGCATGCAATCGCGCAAAATAAAGACTGTTTGGATCATTAAACGGAAAATGAGAGGAGGATACGACATGGTTGCAGGTAATTTTATGCCCGTCGCTTGTTTTAATGATGGCAGGGTTTCCTTTATCCACACCCACAACGGTAGTCTGTTCATAGATTTTCCCGCCTTGCCGAATGACTTGATTTGCCAAATACCTTAAGAAAGGAACCGGATTAAACTGAGCCTGGTTTTCCATCATAATAGCTGCTTTAGTTGAGAAAGGCAGAGGTGTTTGTTCGACATAACTTCCCGGGATGCCAAGTTCCTTGTAAGCTTTATATTCATCGGATATTTTTTCCACATGTGTATCTGAACTTGTATAAACATAGGCATCTTCTTCTGTAAATTGACAATCAATATGATACTCTTCTACCGTTTGTCTGATGAATTCAAGAGCATCACGGTTGGCTTCGTAATAGAGCCGAGTTTTCTCCTTGCCAAAATGTGAAAGAAACTCGCTGTAGATCAAATCATGCTGTGCGGTAATTTTGGCGGTCGTATGGCCTGTTGTTCCATGAAGTATCCGCCCTGCGTCGACGACTGCGACATTTAGCCCTTTTTTGGACAGTAAATAAGCAGTGGTAATACCCGTGATCCCCGCACCTACAATAGCAACATCCACCTGAATATCTTCACTGAGCTTGGGAAAACTGGGGATGTCAGTTGAAGCTAACCAATACGATTCTGGAAATTGCGGAAAGGCGACATGATTTTCATCTTGTTTCATTTTCACAAGCACCCCTTTGACTACAATTATTGTATACATTGTTATCATTGTATGATTTTATATACCCTAAAAAGGGATACTTTCAGCCAGCCTTCATCTTGTTTTCAGCCTGACTGGGTACAATCAAGGCAATTTTCCCGGGGAGGATGCATAACTAATGAAAACAAAGACGAAAAAGACGGTTTGGATTCCGGCAATCATTGCAGTTACGGTAGCGGCTCTACTCGTAATCTACTATTACTACATGTCCTCGGTTTCCGGTGGCAAGCCTGGCATGCGACCTCCGGGAGGCGGCAAAGTACCAGGGCACATGGGCGGAAGTCCCGGAGGAAAAGGTGGTGGGGGAAACGGAGAAATATTTAACACCTTGGGAACGATCTCCGTTTTTCTTGGGGCGGCCTCTTTCTGTTGGTTCTGGTTTAAGAAGAAACTGAGATCACCGTCAATGTTGGTTCAAAAGGCCGGAAAGTTGTTTCACTCCTTGCATAAACTGCTGGGTTGGGCGACCTTGATTCTTATTGCCGTTCATGGTGTCTATTTCCTGATTACCAAATTTCAAGATCACAAAACCTACTCCGGCCTAGCAGCCTTTGCTATTATACTGGCTATCTCCGGGTACGGTTTCTATATTAATAAAGTACGTAACAAGTGGATGCGAACCATCCATCGTATACTTGGACTGCTGTGGGTTCCCGTGCTGCTACTGCATGTCGGCGGAACAGCAATTATGGCGGTCATCGCCACTCTTGCCGTGGGGGGACTAGTCTGGACAATCGACAGAATGGCGGAGAAAACGATGAAGCCTGTCGCAGGGGACACTCTATAATTTTATGGAATGGTGTTACCTTCATTCCGGGGGAGAACAAGATGCTGGCGGAGGTGTACGGTTACATTTTTTACGTTGTACTAGAAAAACTGCTGCGTCCTTAATAGGACGTAGCAGTTTGTTTTATTTAATGACTATGAAATTAAATAAGCTAGTTACCTAATTTGAATGCGATTGTCCTAATATATGCAAAGTAGCAGAACAGGAGTTTATGCTCTTCCGTTAACCAGAATAACATTAGCTTGAGTTCCTGATTGGCGCAGCTTAATTAAGGGCGCGTAGTCATCGGAATAATAGAACTGCTTGGCAGCCTCGTAAGTCGGGAATTCGTGAACTACGACTATTGACGGCTTCCATGTGCCTTCCAGTGTCTCGGGCTGTGGATCTAGCGTAAGGTTGCGGAATCCCGGAACTTTCTGCAGCAGCGCATCTGCTAGCTCTGCGTATTGTTTGAAAACAGCTTCTTCCTCTACTTTTATATCTACGATAACATATGCGCTCATATTCATTCTCCTCTGTATGTCGGACGGTGATCATACGTCCTAGGATTTCGCCGGCGAGCATCTTTAGCTTAATCCGACACGCGGAGATTTGTAAATTAGGCACTTTTTTTATCCTCAGTTTCATTTATTACACCGGTTCGTTATTTCAGGTTTGAAAGTCGGAGAGATGATGTTCGGCCTGAAATCGTTCTCCCCAAGCCTTCATTTGGGTGAGTATTGACTCAAGCGAAGCCCCGAGCGGGGTTAGCGAGTATTCCACTTTTGGCGGAACAAGGTGATGAACTTCGCGGTGAATGAGACCGTCTGCTTCTAACTCTCGCAGTTGGAGGGTCAGCATTTTTTGGGTGGCCGTGGGAAGTGCTCGCCGCAGTTCTTGAAACCGCTTAGTTCCACCCAGCAATTCGTACAGAATGATTCCTTTCCACTTTCCGCCGATAATGCTTAAGGTTACTTCCACCGGACAGCCTTTAGTCGGCGTGCAATTAACTCCATTGTTCAGCCGTTTTCTCAACGATATCATCTCCTTTCACTTTGTTATTATACCAATACTGCACTTGCAGTTTAGTTCAGATACAGCGATACAAGGCAACACTTGATCTCAAGTTAACTTTAATAAGCAGCATCTAGTAGCAAGCCGAGTAATTCCAGCCTTATATCCCCAAAGCCATCCTTAACGCGGATCGGCGCGAAAGGCGGCTTTGGAGATATACGTATGCAACTAAGGACGTGGTTTGAAAATGCCGAAAGGTCGTCCTACGGGCAGGAATGTACGGCCAAAATGTGCATTCAGGACAGCAGCTCCTGTACCGTACAGCGAGAGTAGACCGATGCCCATTTCAGCATAAGCAGCGATGGTATGGAACACCTCTGGGGCGATGCCAAATGCATCGAAGCTAAGGCCGAGGAACAGAAAATCAATCAACACAAAAATAAAAAATAGAACCTTATGCGTCTCCATGGCTCCAATGGTCATGAAGAGCGTAAAGATGAGATAGCCGGCAAAGGCAAAGCCGAGCTGTCTGCCATCCACCGCTGATGCCAGCTCTGAGCCGAATACGCCCATTTTAATCATCCAGCTACTAGCTACGGCTAACCAGAAGAAGGCGTAAGCACCAAATGCCGTCATGCCAAAGGTGTTGTTATGCTTTGCATCCTGAATGCAGGCAAACAGCTGTGCAAAGGCACCAAGGAAAATAGCCCAAGGAATAATAAAGCTCAAGCCATCAGTGAGACCAAGCTTTTGGGATGAAGCTACAAGCGTTACAATGGCCAAGCCAAACAGGCCGATCGCGCTCGGATCGGCCGTTATGATTTTTACGTTAGAATGAGATTCATTTTGCATGAAAAAATAGAAGCCTCCAATAATATTCAAGTACGCGTCAATCTGCCGATGCCAGAATCACACTGACATATTGTAACGGAAACCAACCTACTCGCATAGTAGGTAATTCATAAAATTCCTACCGATCTGTTTAGTGACGGGCAAGGATTTATTAAATGGTGTTAGCGCAGGATTTATGATAGTATTTACACCTATATAGAATGAGGAAGTGACATAGTGATTAATATAACGATTCCAACTCCAGATATCACGATTACCAAACAGGTTAACCCTGAGCTCAGCCATATTTACGGATTTACAGATTTCCACCTGATTCCTAGAGATAAGGCTGGTATCTTTATGTTTTACAACGCACAGGAGGAATTGCTGTTCGTTGGTAAAGCAAGAAAGCTAAGACCAAGAATCAAAAAGCATTTTGAAGATAACGTATCGCCGATCAAGGCCAATCGGAACGAAGTGGCGATTATTGAGGTCTGTATTGTGGAAGATGCGGTAGATCGTGAAATTTATGAAACCTACATCATCAATTCGCAAAAGGCTAAATATAACGTTGAAAAAGTGTTTTTTAAATAAAGAAGCAACTGCTTTATGACAAAAGAGCAATAAGCCGCAGTCGTGCACTGCTCTTATTGCTCTTTTAAATTCGTGCATTTAGATCCTTTCAAGGACGGGGCGATGTAGTATGAACAAAACCGACCGGTTGCTGGCCATTTTGCTAGAGTTACAACGTAACGATATTTTACGGGCCGAGGATTTAGCGGCGATTTTCGAAACAAGTGTGAGAACGATTTATCGGGATATTCAGGCTTTAAGCGAATCGGGCGTGCCGATTGTAGGGGCACCGGGCATTGGATACTCCTTGATGGAGGGATACTTCCTGCCCCCTGTAAGCTTTACTGTAGAAGAGGCTGTGGCACTGCTAATCGGAGCAGATTTTGTCGAACAAAAATTTGATACAGACTATGGCATGAAGGCACAAGCTTCACGTAGAAAAATTGAAGCCATTTTGCCAGAGAGCGTTCGCAGGGAAGTTTCTCAGGTGCGAACGACCATCAGACTGCTGGCGGTGGGTAAAGGGGCAGACCAGAGAGAGAAAACGTATTTGGAAACGCTACGCATCGCTGTATTGAACAAACGGAAGGTTCGGTTTAGCTACTCCAAAAAATTGCCAGAGGCTGACGGGAATCGCCAAAGTGTGCGTGTGGTCGCCCCTTATGGTCTTGTACTGCTGCATGGTTCGTGGGTTTTGATTGGACAATGCGAATTGCGGCAGCAGCTGCGCCATTTCCGTTTGTCGCGTATGGACGAGCTGATCATGCTGGAGGATAGCTATCAGTTGCCTAGTGATTTTAATTTGCAGGATTATAAACAACCCGATGACCGCCATGTAAATGTCCGCATACAAGCCAATTCGAATATTGTAGATAAAGTGAAGGAAGCGAACCATTTTTACATGGAGTCCATGGAGGAGCATGCAGATGGACTGCATGTACTCTATCGCGTCAGACAGCCAGAGGAGTTACTATCATGGATACTTGGATGGGGTGCAGACGTGGTGGTGCTGGAGCCTGAATCGCTTCGCGAGCGTGTCCGTACGGAAGTGGAAAAAATGTTGAAATGCTACTGACATAATGCTGTCAGTAGCATTCTTGTATAGTAAAGCTACTTTGATAGAGAGGGGCATTTACTATATGAATACAAGCGAAACATTACAGCGTTTTGAAGAAACGGTACAACACTATCTTCTTGAATTGGACAGCTTCAGCTTGGAGCAATTGCAGTACACACCGCAGGAGGGACAATGGTCGCTTGGACAAATGTATCTTCATTTGGTGAACTCTGCTCTTTATATGCATCTTAGGAACATAGACCTTTGTCTACAGTCTAATGGGGAGAAGGGGGATAAAACGGAGGCGGGCACAGCCGCATTTAACTTGGGAAGCTTTCCACCCATACGTATCCAAGTTCCACCATCTCCGCAGTATACTCCCCCCCAACCGACGAGCAAAGAAGAGATTGTAGAAGGATTAAACGTGGTGATCCGTAAAATGAGAGAGATTGAGCCGACCGTTGACAAATCAACAGGGTCGTCTACCGTCTCTCATCCCGGATTTGGCGCGTTGAATGCGGGAGAGTGGTTTAGACTCATCGAGATGCATTATCGTCATCATCTTTTGCAGATGGAGCGCTTGAAGCACGCAATAGCCGGTTAATCGTCTCCCGGCGCAGCCCGATGAACTGCCCAATTTCCTCCTGCGTCAGCACGTCTGTTAACGTAGCGGGTGCGATGTAGGAGTGGAACCAGCGTTGAAGCTTCCGAAGCTTCTCGGCAGGCGATACCTCCGTGAGCTGGTCAATTCGTTGCTGCATCATGCGCAGCTTATCCTGTAGCTGCAAAGCAATGGCTCGACATTGAGCCGGGTCTTGCTCTAGCTTCAGGTACCATTCTTTTTGCGACAGAACCTCAACCTCAGAGGTGACCAGCGCCATCGCGGTACCATAATAGGGATTGGGACTGATGAGGGAGTGGTGCGGGATGGTTTCATCGGGCACAATTACATTAACTAAAATTTGCGAGCCGTCTTCATGGACTCGGACAATTTTTAACAAGCCGCTCTTTAAGTGATATAAAGGGCCTGATTCCCCTTGTCGAAATAAGGTCTCGCCTTTGTGTAATATCATGAACGTGTATAGCCTCCATTTCATGTATTCCAGCTTTTAGATGAATCCGCCATTCACGCGGATGGTCTGTCCGGTAACCCACTGCGATTTAGCGCTGACCAGAAACTCAATCACATCAGCGATATCTTCCGGTTCACCGAGACGACCCATAGCATTCATTTTCTTCATGCCTTCGATCTGTTGCTCTGTTTTTCCTGCCTGAAAAAGCTCTGTGTTGACAGGGCCGGGAGCCACGGCATTGATCGTAATTTGCCTGCTTCCGAACTCTTTGGCTAGCTGACGGGTAAATTGCTCCACCGCGCCTTTCGTTCCCGCATACACGCTGTAAGCCGGGAACATTTGTCCGATCACGGACGTGGACAGGTTCACGATTCTCCCGTAGTTCTCCATGTATTTCATCGCTTGCTGGCAGGCAAAGAAAGTACCTTTTACATTCAATGCGAATTGTTGGTCAAAATCAGCTTCGGTCACCTCAGCCAGAGGTTTGGTAATCATCAGCCCGGCGTTGTTAACCAGAATATCCACTTTGCCGAATTCAGCAATCGTATTTGTAAATAAGGCTTCAATATCGCCCATCTTGCTCAGATCAGCGTGGAGAGCGATGGCCTTTCCACCTTTTTGAAGAATGCCTGCTACCACTTCTTTAGCTCTGTCCGGACTACTGGCATAATTGACGACTACACTAGCACCTAGATTAGCCAGCTGCTCGGCAATGGCACGTCCAATTCCCCTGGAGGAGCCAGTGATAATCGCTATTTTCCCTTCCAAATGCTTCATATGTGTTTGGCCTTCTTTCTATATATTTTAAGATATCCCTTTTTCTAAAAGCATCCACACTTCTGCAAACTCCTGATCAATCGTCGGATTCTTCCATTCATAAGCATGTGCGGGATGATGAAAACGGGCTGTGGCATAGAAAAGCGTACGCGCCAGTTGGGGCGGCTGATCCGCTGTGATACCCCCGCGCACAATAATATCAGCGAGCTGATCCACAATGTGGGCGATATGTTGGTCGATTAAATCCGCGGCTTGCTCGGTGACCCGGGTATACATCTCGAACATTTCCTCGTCATCGCGGGCATAATACTGCTTAAGTTCGACCAAGGTCTGTATATATCGTTTTAAGTGCGATATTCCTAGCACAGATGAATCCTGGCATATCTCCGTTAACGGATCGATAATCTTTTCATTTAGCCATTTTTCGGTCACGCCTTCAAGAAGCTCGGCTTTACTTTTAAAGTGTCGGTAAATAGTGCCGTGACTTACTCCTAACACTTTGGCAACATCCGTCACGGAGCTTTTGGTTACACCAAAACGTCTAAGGGTGTCTTCTGTAGCGATAAGAATCTGTTCCTTGGTCAGTATATCTGAGGACTTTTCCATAGAGACACGGTTGACTTACCGTGTGAGTCACCTCCTTGAAGTCAGGATAACACAAAGAGTATCAAATGACAAATATACGTTTTTGTCATTTGATACTCTTTGTTTAAGAATCTAAAGAAGTGACCAGGAAAACTACAATAGCGATTCGATGACAGGGTCAATAGCACAGGTTGCCGTTGTTACTTCAAATCTGGCTTTTACATAGCCGCCGCGATCAATCAGGAATTTGGAAAAATTCCACTTGATACCGTCGCCAACGTATATTTCTGGATATTTATCCTGCAAGAAATCGTCCATCCATTGGCCGTCTTTGGCCTGGGTATCGAAGCCTTGAAACGGTGCCTGTTGGGTCAGATATTGAAATAAAGGATGAAGGGAAGATCCTCTTACCTCCGTCTTCTCAAATAATGGGAAGGTTACTCCATGCTTAATTTGACAAATTCCCTGAACCTCCGAATTGCTACCCGGCTCTTTTCCATTGAATTGGTTACAAGGAAAAGCAAGGATTTCAAAACCTTGTTCTCTCCGTCTTTCATAGAGCTTTTGCAGATCAGCGAATTGGCTGGAGAAGCTACACATGCTGGCAGTGTTTACAATAAGGAGAACCTTACCTCTATAGTCTGACAATTCAATCGGTTTCCCGTTAATTGAGGTTGCTTGAAAATCATAAACAGACATGTTATCGTTCCTCCTCGCGTTATTTTTTAATACATCATATATCTAGAGTTGTTATTGGTCCAATATATTATTGGGATTAACTTTATAGGTATTTACAATAATTGCGTCATGTAAAGACCTATAGTACCCCTCTCTCTCTTTGAAATCAAAGAAGACTTGGCTTAGAGAGAGTAGGAGATTTGCCTCTTACATAGCAAACTGTGGCATTCGCCGTTACCAAGATAGAATATAGATGCATATTCATGTAGTGTGTGCAAAAACCCAACAGAATCGAGGGATATTCGTGCCCATTGGAAAGATGATTCAATACAAGGAAATGCAACAACATCCCATTTTACGCTCGCACTTGCCCGAAACCCGCTGGATTACGAATGCAAGGACTTTACGGATGCTGGATACCTACCGCACTGTCTTTATCAAGCCTAATTATGGCAGTGGAGGAACCGGCATCATACGCGCGAAAAAGGTAGGGAGGAGATATGAGGTTCGTTGCGGCTCCAGTCGCAGAGTCGTTAGATCCCACGCTGTAAGAAGAGCAATTAGAAGCTATCGGAGACCTCATCGTCGTTATTTGGTACAGCAAGGACTTAAGTTAGCCAAGTACAAAGGTTCGATTTTTGATGCCAGAGTGTATATGCAGAAGCCGGAATCGGAATGGGTCATTTCAGGGATAACCGGCCGTGTCGCTGCACCTCGAAAGGTCGTTACCAACTATCGGAAGGGAGGACATGCGGCGCCGTTGTCCAAAGTGCTTTTAAGGGTTTTTAAAAATGACAGAGCGAAAATGAAAGAGATTTTGGACCAGGTCATTGAGCTTTCTAGAATCATTGCCGACACGATTGACCAAAATCATCCGGTTCGCGAGCTGGGCATCGATCTTGCTATTGAAAAGAGCGGTCAAATCTGGATTATTGAGGCCAATCCGCATCCAGGACATATGTTATTCAGGCAGCTCCCTAATCATAAGATGATTCGCAACATTTTGAGAAATAAACGTCGTATTCATCATCATTAGAATAAAGTGTTTTAAATCATTTATGAATAAGATAAGGAGGAGAACGCCCCGGCAAACTTGCGGGAGCATTCTCCTTTTTAGGTTCTAGCTTAACAGCCACCTTCTGTCTAAGAAGGCGGCTTGTTTTTTACCTAGAAGCCCAGTAACTTTATAGCGTTTGTCCGCTGTCTATCGTAATGATCTGGCCTGTCATGGCTTCCTGTTCCAAAGCAGAGCAGACCATGCTAGCAATATCCTCAGGTGTGGAAATGCGCTGTAGCAGCAAGTGGGGAGCCAATTGTTTCATTTGTTCTTCCCTACCTGCCCACCATCTTGTGGCCACCGCGCCTGGTACGATGCAATTGACTCGAATATCAGGTGCCAGCGATCGTGCTAACGACTTGGTCAGCCCGTGAACGGCTGCTTTGGATACTGCATAGGGTAGCGAGGAACCTAGCCCTGTTTGTCCAGCTATACTTCCCAGATTGACGATAGCTCCTTGTTGACGATGCTTCATATAAGGAGCCACGGCTCTGGCACAGTGAAACATGCCTTTCACATTGACATCCAAGAGATCATTCCACACCGCTTCCGTAACGGCCTCTAGATCATCCATCGGAATATGATGTGTAATGCTGGCGTTATTCACCAGTACATCAACCGTGCCGTATTGCAGAACGATCTGCTCGACCATCGCTCGAACTTCCCGATCTTGGGAAACATCTGCCTGTAATGCAATTGCACTTCCTCCCTGTTCAAGTATCCTACCTACGGTTTCCTCTGCATCGTCTTTAGAACGGGAATAGTTTACGACTACCGTAGCCTTACGATCCGCCAGCTCCATACATATGGCTCTCCCAATTCCTGTACCGCCTCCTGTAACCAGTGCTACTTTTTGATGTAAATCCATGTATGTCCGCCCCTTATCCAACTCGTTAGTTTTGTGTGAAAAATAATATGATCTAATATGGATCATTGTAGAGGATGTATTATATTATGTATAATTGAATTAACTGAACTTGAAATTCAATAAAACTGAATTAAACGAGCGACTTAGGAGTAGGAGAATGGATATTAAAGCACTTAAAACATTTCAGATGATTGTGAATTGCGGAAGTTTTATGCGTGCAGCGGAAGCGTTGAATTATGCACAATCCACCGTGACGATGCAAATACAGAGACTGGAATCCGATCTAGGAGTTCAGCTGATTGAACGGGGCAAGAAAATAAAGTTAACTGAAGCGGGCAGGATGTTTTACGAGCAAAGTCTGCATATTGTAAAAGATATGGAGCAATTGCAGGAAAATATGGAGAACCTGCAAAAGGGAACCGCAGGCGACATTCGTATAGGGGTGACTGAACCGACCGCCAGTTACCGACTACCTGAAATTTTAAAGCGATTCTTAAACCATTATCCTTACATTCGGATTTCTGTTGAGTTTGGGAATACCCCTACATTAAGCGAGCGTATTCTCAAAGGGGATGTGGACATCGCATTATGCTCCGCTCCGGATTTGGGTACAGAACTATATTTTGAACCTTTATTTAAGGAGAATTTTGTAGTTTTGATGCCTGAACATCACCCTCTTGCACAAAAGGAGTGCATTGGACCCGCAGATTTGCAAGGGCATCGCCTACTTATTACGTCGTCCATCTGTCCCTATCGGCGCAAACTTGAAATGGTCATGAAGGAACATGGAATAACCACGTTAGACACGATGGAAATTGGTAGCATGACGGCTCTGAAATCTTATGTGGAATGTGAATTGGGGATTGCCCTTGTGCCCCAAATTCTAGTCCATCCTGTCCCGGCAGGAACAGCGGTGAGGCAATTAAGCGGCAGCCTGATCGATATGTCCTTTGGTCTTCTTTGTAAAGCAACCGAGGTACCGCTGAAGCTAGCAAGCGCAAGGCTATATTCTGTGTTAAAGAAAGAACTGGGGCAATTGTCCTGAGCATACGATAACAAACCGACTGCAATAGGCAGCCGGTTCGTTTGTTTATTTTTTCGTAATCGGAATCCATACTTCACTTCGGTAGTCCTCAGCATGAGCATCCCCCATGGTATACACTTCCAGCTCGGGACCGCCCGAATGCTCATAATTGCTGGCAGGGAACCATTCTTGGTAAATTCTTTGCCATACCTTCTGGATCGAGTGAGGCATAGGGCCGGTGGATGTAAACACGGCCCAGGTGGCAGCCGGGATGGTTCTGGCTTCTAATCCGTTCGAGGCTGCTACGTCTTCGTTACCCTCTGCGGCGATAAGGTAGCTAAACGTCTCCTCACCATGCTTCATGTCCAGACATATACCGAGTATATCGTCGCCTGTCCCCAAGGCATGAATGCGATCTGATGTGCCATCTCCGTTAAGCCGATCCCAGAATTTTGGGATTTCCCGAAGATTTTCACCGTTCTTAGTAGTAACTTGAATGGACTTCCCAATGACCGTAAACGCCGCCTTCTCTACAATTTTATAATCCATTTCCTGATCTCCCTTCAGCGATAGGTGGAAGGTGATGCGCGGAAAGGCTTTCAGGTTCACTCCCGGGTTTCTGGCCTCAGAGGGAGAAATACCGTGTACCTTTCGGAACGCTTTAGAAAAAGATTCGGGGGAATCATATCCGTATTTGAACGCAACATCCAGTACTTTGGTGGTAGAAAGACTCAACTCCTGAGCAGCCAGGGTCAATCGACGTTTGCGCACATATTCTGCTACCGTAACGCCAGTCAGCATATAAAACATCCGTTGAAAATGAAAGGGAGACGAGTAGGCCGCCTTTGCAATTTCATCGATATTGAGGGGTTGCTGCATTCTATCTTCCATTAGATCGAGTGCGTTCTTGATCCGAACCAACCATTCCAACCACATCACCTTCCTTGGTTGTAATCATATCATTCACGGTGTCCGTCATCCTGTCTTTGCGTGCTGTTGTTGAACAGGGTTTCATCAGCCTGCCCCCTTGTGTTCATAATTAAAATTTGGGACAATAAAAGAAGTGTTTGAATAGCGCAGAGCGCTCAAACATGCTATGATGCAATGATAGTTGAGACGAGTCGTGATGGCTAGGGTTTATATATAGAAATACGAATTTTAACGTTTGTGAAAAGAGGATCGAACATGAAAAAGGAATCCATTTATGGATTAACGTTAGACCAATTGACAGCATGGCTCATGGAGCATGGACATAAAAAATCTCGGGCATTACAGGTATGGGACGCATTGTACCGGAAACGAATTACTGATTTTGCGGCGATGACAGAGGTTCACGAGAGTTGTACTCGCTTGTTGGCAGAGCACTTCTCTATTGAAATCCTGGAAGAACACGTGAAGCAACAATCAGCAGACGGGACGGTCAAGTTTTTGTTCCGCTTGCAGGATGGGAATTTGATTGAGACGGTATTAATGCGGCATAAGTTTGGACTATCCGTATGTGTGACGACCCAGGTGGGATGTAACATTGGATGCAGCTTCTGTGCGAGCGGATTGTTGAAGAAGAGCCGTGACCTTTCCAGTGGTGAAATTGTAGGACAAATCATGAAGGTGCAGCTGTATCTGGACCAGGAACGTCCGGGCGACCGGGTCAGTCACGTTGTGGTAATGGGGATTGGCGAACCGTTTGATAACTTTGTGAACCTGTCCGATTTCATTCGGGTCATTAAGGATCACAAAGGGCTGGCGATTGGGCCGCGGCATATTACTGTGTCCACAAGTGGCCTTGCCGATAAAATTATTGAATTTGCAGATTCCGATCTGCACGTCAACCTTGCGATCTCCCTCCACGCTCCGAATAATGAGATTCGTACCCGCATTATGAAGATCAATCGGGCGATCCCGATTGAGAAGCTCATGCAGGCGATTGATTATTATTTGGACAAAACCAATCGTCGGATTACGCTAGAGTACATCCTCCTGAAGGATGTTAATGACGGTAAGGAGCATGCGCTCGAACTGGCTGAGCTGGTGGGCCATCGTCGCAATCTGGCGAATGTGAACCTGATTCCGTACAATCCGGTGGATGAGCATAGTCAATACCAGCGGAGTGAGTCGGAGTCGATTACTGGCTTCTATGATGTGCTGAAAAAGCAAGGCATTAGCTGTAGTGTTCGGCTGGAGCACGGAGTCGACATTGATGCGGCCTGTGGACAGCTACGCAGCAAGCAAATTCGCAAGGATGCGAGCGGCAGCCGCAATGCGGAGCGCGAAGCGATTAGTTAAAATGCACGAGCGTACTCTCTAACAGGAGTACGCTTTTTTTATATACGAGCCATCGAGCAAAACATCATCTGTAAATGTGAAAATAG
The DNA here is from genome assembly GCF_044784315.1 of Paenibacillus sp. DP01. Taxonomy (NCBI): domain Bacteria; kingdom Bacillati; phylum Bacillota; class Bacilli; order Caryophanales; family Paenibacillaceae; genus Paenibacillus; species Paenibacillus sp. DP01. The sequence goes on along the minus strand of NZ_CP173059.1, from coordinate 5,618,369 downwards.
TCACGTAATAGTTGCTGCTTTTACGTTATAGTGAGTGGTTAGTGGAGGGGTTATATGGCTAACGTAATTTCAAATGTGGCGCTCGTTCCGGGCATTTATGTAATGAAGATAGAGGGCAAATATAAAGGGAAAATGGGTCAGTTCTACATGCTGCGCAGCGGAAATGGTTACCCACTGCTGCCAAGACCCATCAGCATTTATGATATCGGGGAAGAGAGTATTTCCTTTTTATACCGGGTTGTTGGAGAGGGGACCAATCTATTTTCCCAATTACAGCCTGGTCAGGAGATTCAGTTGGAAGGACCTTTCGGAAACGGGTTTCCGCAGGTCGAGGGCAGTCTAGCTTTAATCGGCGGTGGCATGGGTACAGCACCTTTGTTGTTGGCTGCAAAATATTACCCACATGCAGACGTTTATCTGGGTTTTGCACAGCAAGCCTTTGGGGTTGAAGCGTTCGAGGCAGCGGCAGCATCTGTACAGGTCAAAGTGGGGGGGAGCATCATCGAACAGGTCGATCCTGCTCGCTATGCGAATATGTTTTCCTGTGGGCCCACTCCGATGTTGCAAGCACTTGCGTTGAAAACGGCGGGTACAGCGTCCCGTTTATATATTTCAACAGAAAGACACATGGCCTGTGGTATTGGCGCATGTTTGGGCTGCACCATGCGTACCCGTGAAGGCAATCGGAGGGTATGTAAGGAAGGGCCGGTATTCCCGGTGGAGGAGGTGGAGTTCGATGATCTCCATGGCATGTAATATAGCAGGTGTACCGTTCAAAAATCCAATTATCATGGCATCCGGTACGTTTGGGTTCGGGCGTGAGTATGCAGAATTCTATTCTCCTGAGCTACTCGGCGGCATCGTCGGCAAGGGACTAACCCTTCATCCAAAGGCGGGGAATACGGGGCAACGAATACATGAGACAGCATCCGGTATGCTGAATAGTGTAGGATTGGAAAATCCAGGCGTGGCGGCTTTTTTGAAGGATGAACTGGATGACATGACTCGCTGGAATACGGCTGTTATTGCCAATGTGGGCGGCTCCAATCTGGAGGAATACGTTCAGGCCGTAGCCATGATTACGGAAAACGCGCAAAAACGCCGTACAATGAACCGCAGAGGCGTTGACATGCTGGAATTGAACATTTCATGTCCCAATGTGAAGCAGGGTGGAATGCAATTTGGTATCCAGACGGAGGTAGCGCGGGAGGTTGTGCGTCAGGTGCGCAATGTGACGGCACTTCCGCTGATCGTCAAGCTATCTCCTAATGCAGAGAACATCACGCAGATGGCAGTGATGTGCGAGGAAGAAGGCGCGGACGGGGTTTCGCTGATCAATACATTTTCTGCAATGAAAATAGATATACGTCGGCGTCGCAGTGTCTTTGCCAACACGTATGCAGGCCTTTCCGGCCCGGCAATCAAGCCGATTGCCTTGCGCATGGTTCACCAGGTGGCGCAGGCGGTATCGATTCCCGTGATCGGGATGGGCGGGATCAGCTCGGTGGAGGACATTATTGAATTTACCATGGCAGGGGCCGCCGCTATTCAGGTGGGAACGTATAATTTTGTCCATTTACATGCAGGGGCTGAGCTGGTATATGGACTAGAACAATGGATGCAGCAGGAAAAGGTGCAGTCGTTGGATGAGATACGAGGAATTTTGTGAAGTTTGTACTCGTTTGTGCATAAACTTAAGCATACAAAACCGGCTTGTCTTTTTAGGCAAGCCGGTTTTGTATTTTATTTTACCGAACCAGCCAGACTCGACTAATGGTTAATATCGCATTTGTTCAAGATGAACGAAATTTGATTTTCCAGCCGATGAATGGCTTCCTTGGATGCCTGGTCGTTGGCACCTTGTGCCTGAAGCGTAGCGAGCTCCTGCTTGAGCTGGTGAAGGTCTTGTCCTGCATGGGAGCAGTCGTAATTGCTTTCGAGATTGTCAATCATCCGTTATCCTCCCTTTCGTTAGGTATACGTCCTTATTATGGAGGATTGATCTTTCCTTATTCAGCATATTGTTCTATTTCAGGTACAGACTACGTTAATTCCCGATGAGACGCGTAAAGCTTGCAGAATAAGAAGGGAATTTGTCAAACAATGTCGAATAAAAAGGGATTATAGGGGCAAGATAGGCTCTTCTTCTCATGGAGAGCTTGATAAAGAAGCTGGGTGATAGGGTTGCGGTTAAAAGGCAAGTTGAAACCGAGAAGACAATTCAAAGTTTCGCTACAATTCATGATTATTATTTTGGTTGTTTTAGTTATTATTATTTCCTTGATTATATCCTTGCTTCTCATTCGTAATTTCGTGATTAACAAGCATTTTGATAATACGAAGGAAAAACTTTCGGGTATTGCCAAGGTGGTTGCCAGTGACAACGATGTGATTCGTAATGTTGAGCGGGGAGTTCCTGTGAGACAGATCCAGGATTACTCGCTTGGAGTCATGCATAACGTTAATGTAGATTTTGTAGTCATACTGAACCACGATTTAATTCGGCTATCACATCCGAATGAAACCATGATTGGCAAGCCGTTCTCTGATCTGAATGATGCTAGAAAGGCGCTATCCGGTCAGGGACATTTCTCTGAGAATATCGGTGTTTTGGGTCAAGGCTACCGTTATTTTACGCCGATATTCAATCAACAGAATGAGGTCATTGGCATTGTATGTGTAGGACTGACCATGAGAACGCTAAATCATGATTTGATGCAGGCGCAGTATACCATTTTTGGAGGACTGATGCTGGGGCTCTTTAGTGGAGTTCTGGGAGCGATCATTCTGGCGCAAAAAATCAAAACGATTTTATTTGGGCTGGAGCCACAAGAGATAGCAACACGATTACGTGAAAAAGTAATTATTGAAAATGAAGTCTCTGAAGGCGTTATAGCCATTTCCGCTGATAAGAAAATTATGCTTATGAACAAGGAAGCTAAGGCCAAGTACCAATTGGCGAATCAAGACAAGAAAGCTCCGATTGGCGAGCAGATCGATACCAACTTTTATAACGCGCTCTTCAAGAAAGTGTTTGATGATAAGAAGAAGATCAAGGACCGCTCATTTTATGTGAATGGTATAGAAGTCATTGCGACAGTAACCCCTATACATGTAGAAAATGAGTTTTTTGGGGCAGTGGCTACGCTGCGCGATCAATCCGAAATGATTCATCTTAGTAATCAGTTAAGTGGCACCAAATATTATATTAACTCTCTTCGCGGACAGACGCATGAGTTTATGAACAAAATGCACGTGATCTCCGGACTGATTGAGATGAGGAAATATGAAGAGGTCAGTCAGTATATTCAGCAGCTAAATCACCGGTATCAAAATGAAGTAGGCTTTCTAACAGAGAGAATTAAGGTTCCGGCGTTAGCAGGTTTTATTATGGGAAAAATCAACGAAGCACGCGAGCAAAATATTTCGGTGTTACTGGAAGAGAGCTCGAATGTCTCTAATGTGGAGATGCAGGACATTGTTCATGATGTTATACACATATTGGGCAATTTTTTTGACAACGCGATAGACTCCATTTTACAAAAAAAACAACCCGGCAAAATTGAATTGAAATTGAATTATGAGTGCGAGGGAAATGTGTTCATTTTGAAAGTGAAGGATAATGGTATGGGGATTGATTCCGAAATGCAACAAAGAATATTCGAGCATGGCTTCTCAACCAAAGGAGAGGACAGGGGTTACGGCTTGAATCTGGTTAAAACCATGGTGGATAATCACCAGGGCATCATTGAAATTGACAGCCAACCTGGCCTGGGAACAAGTATCTATGTAGAGTTGCCCTGTACATTGGAGGTGACGAGTGAATGAAGGTACTCATTGTTGAGGATGATCCCATGGTTGCTGAGCTCAACCAACAGTTTATTGAGCGTATGGACAACTTGGATGTGGTAGGTAAAGCAGATACCGTCCAGAAAGCGCGGGATTATCTTCAGAAACACACACCGGATTTGGTATTGCTGGACGTGTATTTACCCGGAAAAAGCGGATTAACCTTGCTATCCCATATGCAGGAGCATCAGTACCATGCTTCGGTTATTTTAATTACGGCTGCAAAGGATATCCAAACGGTGAAGGAAGCTGTTTTTTATGGAGTGGCGGACTATCTAATCAAGCCTTTTACATTTGAACGTTTTAAGCTGGCTGTGGAGAAAATCCAGCGTCTGGCCACGGTAATGGAGGAAGGGAACGGAATTAATCAGGCTGTCATTGATCAATATTTTAATAAAGAAGAGCCTATGGGTGTGGAAAAGAAAAAAACTGTTGAACATCTACCTCCAAATCTATCAAAAAATCTGTCAAAAAACTTGTCCAAACTGACCATGACTACCATACTGAAGAGTATCCAAGAGCTGGACGGACCCTTTTCGGTTGAAACCTTAGCCAGAGAAGTGGATTTGTCCCGGATTACAGTCAAAAAATATATTCAGTTCCTAGTAGACGATGGCTTCCTAATTGAATCGATAGAATACCACAAGGTTGGAAGACCACTAATGCTCTATCAGATCAATCCTGATATAAAAGAACCGCCATTTCCAGTATGATCTGGAGATAGCGGTTCTTTACTTTCCAATGAGTGTACCAGACTTTCTGCATTATTTCATAGCGAGAACAGGAAGTGGAACCAGATTGTCCGAAGAATGAGTTGTAATGAAATCATGGAAGTTTTCGTAGCTGGTTTCAATCATGTTGGATAACGCAGTAACCGTATTCGAGCCCGCATGAGGGGTTACCAAAACTCTTGGATACAGCTCCACAAGCTTCTGGATTGTTGGGTCCGGGAGCATTTGCCATGGGTCAAATGCTTTGAAAAATAGTTCTTCCTCTTTAGGAAAGACATCTGTTCCGAACCCTTCCAAATGATTGCTGAGCAATGCATCCAGAATGGCTTGGTTATCTTGTAATTCCCCACGTGAGGTGTTGATGAGAATAGCTCCCTTTTTCATTTTTGCTAAAAAGCTGGCATTAATCATTTGGTCGTTCTGTCCCGGCAGGTAAGGAACATGCACACTGACGATGTCACTCTCTGCCAGTAACTCATCCAAGGTTGTGAATGGAACGACGGCCTTGGCCGCGTCCGATTGGTACACATCATAGCCGATAACAGAAGCACCTAATCCTTTAAACAATCTGGCTTCCGTCAGACCAATGCGACCGACCCCGATAATCCCGACTTTACAATTGTGAATCTCTTTGCTGAACGTATGCTCGTCCACAATAAAATTTTTGAAAGAGCTTTTGGTAGTCATATAAGCGGTGTGACGGAGCAGCATCATAGCCAGCGTTAGGGATAACTCTGCAATAGCATTCGGAGAGTAGGATGGGACGCGTGCGACCTTCATTCCAAATTCGCTGCAAGCATCCAAATCAATGTGGTTGATTCCGACCGTTCTGGTGAAAACATATTGAATGCCGTACTTATTGAATTTTGTAAGATTTTCTCGATTGGCAGCACAGTTTCCTCTTAACAAAACAGCATCGTGATGCTGCGCCAGTTCTGCATTGCTGGAGGTCAGTAGCTCTTCTACCAGCGTCAGTTGAAAGTTATATTTATTAAGCTCATGGAAATAGGGCTTCTCATATGAACGGGCACCATAGCAGATGATTTTTAACATGTTGTTTTCCCCCTGATTTAGAAAATTCCAATTTTATCGATGACATTGAGCGTAATGATCCACACTGGAATCATGACGACGGAAGTAATAGTTGATAGAAGCGAAGCGTTGGAAGTCAGTACAGCTTCCTTATCAAAACTGATAGCATAGGCTGCAGCTACGGTAGCTGTAGGAGTAGCCATCATAATGACAATAGTAGATAAAGCGACAGTATCGACCGACAGAATATGAGATACAGTCAACAAAGCCAGCAAAACGATGTTCACAATAGGTACTAGCCAAACTTTAACAAGGCTGTAATACCATGATGTCTTGTCTGTAGCTGCCGATTTGAAGCTGATCTCACCCAAAGTCGAGCCAATCGATAGCCAGGCCAATGGAGAAGCTAGTCCGGCAAGGTAAGTCATGGGCTTGAACAGCCAGACAGCGGTTTGGTCAATTCTTAGAAAAGCAAACTGCTGAATGGTTCCATCCTCTGTAGCCACACTCATTTGTGGTAAATAACCCTGGAACAACCAAACAAACAAGCCTATAAAAGTCGCGATAACGATCGGATTCAAAAACATAGTTTTGAGATTTTTAAGCTCCATTTTTAAGCCGCTCATTTTGATATAGCCATAAGAATATAAGAAAATGCGGTAGCCTATATTAAAAATGGAACTGTACATGACTCCGGTAGGACCGTAAATGGCACCAACAATGGGAATTCCAAAAAAAGTAGTAGAACCGAAAATAGTGAGTACCCGTAAAACATCCTGCTTATCCTTGTTGTAGCTCAGGAAGAACGGCTTGGAAATAAAGATGAGAATGATATAAATGAGAATCCCCCATATTAAGACATTCATGCCTTGTTTTAATATGGTAGGATTGATATCCTGCATGAAAGAATTAAAGGCTAGTGCCGGTAGAGCCACGGTGAGAACAACCTTAGATAGCATCTTTCCTACGGCTGCGGTAAAAATCCCCTTCTTGCGGCAAAAGAAGCCGAGCAGGATAATAAAAACGGTAGAAGCGATAGAACTGACAATGCTGTTATCTGTTAAGGTCGCTGTAATCATTTCTAGTAAAGACATAGATAAAACCCTCTCTTGTACCTTTTTTCACATAAATGATGATGCAAAATGTGACAATGCAATTCCCTGATCTTTTGGCCAAAGTGTTTGGTTTGCACCTTTATAGTAAAAAAACTTTGTGAAAAAAAGAACAATATCTAATTAATTTAACTTATGAAACTAATTTAAAAAATTTATACGTTACATCAGGATGTAAATGTGAGGTGCTCATCGGCATACATGCTATAATATAAAAAATTAATTCCAACCTTGTTAGTGGGTTAAATGGATAAGACAAGCAGGAGGGTCCGCATGAATCCGATACAACGTATACTGAACAAATTTCAGCTGATCGTGCTGGACGGCGCAATGGCGACTGAACTAGAACGTCACGGGCATGATCTAAACGATAGCTTATGGTCAGCCAAAATCCTCTATGAACATCCAGATTCGATCAAGCGTGTACATCGAGATTATTTTGAGGCTGGGGCAGACTGTGCGATTACGGCGAGCTATCAGGCCACTGTGGAGGGCTATGTTCAACGCGGGCTGAGCAAAAATGAGGCAATGAAGCTTATTCAGTCATCGGTGCAGATTGCTGTACAGGCACGAGATGAGTTTTGGGCCGATGTGACGGCTACTGCGAGTCAGCAGACTCGTCCCAAGCCGCTGGTTGCGGCCTCTGTCGGACCCTATGGGGCGTTTCTCGCTGATGGATCAGAGTATCGCGGTGATTACAAGCTGAGCGAGGAGCAGCTTATGGAGTTTCACAGGCCGCGCATGAAAGCTTTGATTGAGGCGGGAGCAGACATTTTAGCTTGTGAAACGATACCCTGCATGGTTGAAGCCAGGGCCATCGCCTGGCTGCTGAAGGAATTCCCCGGCACGTATGCCTGGATCAGCTTTAGTGCAAAGGATGAGCAGCATATCAGTAACGGTGAGTCTATCGCCGCATGTGCAAAGTGGCTGAATGATCACGAGCAGGTGGCTGCAGTAGGGATCAATTGCACGTTGCCCAAATTCATTCCATCCCTTATTCACGAAATACACAGTCATACGGATAAGCCGGTGGTGGTATATCCCAATCTGGGGGAGGAATATGACCCGGTCACCAAAACATGGCAAGGCCATACTTGTACAGAGACGTTCGGACAGAGTGCCCGTCAGTGGTATGAAGCAGGAGCGCGTATGATTGGTGGCTGTTGTCGGACTCAGCCACAGGATATTAGAGAAATCGTGGCATGGTCGAGAGAGGTATAAACGAGGATAAACTTTCAGGGAAGGTTATCATGGAGTTTTCCTCCATTGCCGCAAAAGAACAAGCAGGCTGAACCGAGTTATACTCCAGTAATGGAGCAACCTGGTTCAGCCTGCTTTTTGTAAAGAATGAATTTCTAAAGCCTCGCTTCGTTCGCTATTTCTCTACCTCTCTATCTCTTTGCCAATCCAGATCAGCCTTCCACCAAACGTTCCAGCAACGCATCTCCATTGCGGCTGACTCGAATATAGGCGTAACGAGCGTTCTGTTCAACAGTACGCCCGGTTCCTTCAGGGATGAAATAATTCTCAATACCGTACAGAATACGAGAACCATTCCATTGTCCGTTAAGAATGATTTCATGATTGGCAAGCACTTCACCATCTTGATATAGACGATCAGAGATGTATACTCCTTGGCTATCTGGTGTGAGAACGACTTTAACTTTGCCTCGGTTCCAATCCTTCTCCTGAAGAGGGTCCTTGGAAGGAGGGGTAGAAATATCGTAATTCAGTGCCACATAGTCGCCCTGCAACAGGGAACGCGGATCTATAGGAGCCAGCTTGAGCTTAACGGAGGCACCTGTGGCGAGCAGGGTTTCACTTCTCGCCGTCTGATAGCCGATAATCCCCAGCTGTAGTACGATGACGATGGCAATGAGTAACGGGCTTAAGCGCATAAAGCTAAAGCTGCGGTGATCGGCATCGAATGCTGCTTTGCCGCTATGAGCCATTCGTCGATCGAACCACCAGGTAATTCCGAGTGTAATGATCCCCAGCAGCACCAGTGTAAAAGATTTATACAGCAGCGTCCACAATAAATCATAGTATTTGAAGCCGATAAAAATGAACCAGAATACGACGCTCGTAATGGCCTGCGATTTGTGTTTGTGACGAATAAAGGCAAAGACCATCCATGTAACGATAACAAAATAAAAAATATTAATGAACATATAAGAGTGTGGAATGGCATCCTCGAAAAACGTCGTCCAAAACAGGAACAATAAGCTAAAGAATAATGAACTATCCCGAAGATGTTCTTTTAACTCTGTCTTGAGCACAAAGTAGCTTACCCCATATAACACGGCATTGAGCACGAATAAGGCGAAGATGATGAATTCATAGGTCCAGTTCCAACCATACCATTCTTGATACTGCTTTAATAAAACAGTCGCCATATTCAGGTTTACAAAAGTATAGGCAAAAAATTGCTGCCTTTTCCCCTTGGAGCGAAACCATCCGGCGATGGAAACGATCAGAAATAATACTGAAAGTAACGTCTGGTCTGACCATAGAATGGCCGCCAGACCGGTAATATAGCTGATGGTCAGCAGTGTATAACGGACTACAGAATCCAGCTTGGACTCCGGTATGACAATCATCGTAATCATCAGCAGCAAAGACACACTCAGCAGTACATATTCGGTGTGATTTACGTTTGTGCTAATCACAATCAGTCCAATGAGGGATATACTGCCAATCAATACTCCAACCACTTTGATTACACGGGATACGGTTTTGCTGATCCATTCACTACTGCGGTCTTCGGAATCAGTTGTCTGCGCATCGGATTTTGCGATATCTTCTTTGTTCTCATTGGGTATTTCTCCAGCCTCTGGGGACGGTTTTCCCAAACGATTTAAATAACGAAAAAACCATACGTTACCCGTCAGTAGCAGTGCCACAAAAATCAAACCGAAAACAAAGAATAGAGATGAAGAGTACGCCTCTGCCAGCTCTATAAATTTAAAGACAGCAAAAGCCGAGAGCGCCAATGCATTTAAGGTCAGTAACGTTTTATTTAGCCGAACCTTGATAAATATATAAAATCCTAAAGCAATCACAGCGATATGCGGTATATTCATGATCAGGCCATACCCATCGAATGCAAAGGAGTTGGTCATCGCCAACATAGCTATATGGAGAACAGTAAAGCTCATATATTGTAGTGGAGCAGAATGTATACGATGAAGGAACGTCAATAGAAATAGAACCAGATTGAATATTGCGAACACTCCAGCAATGGACAACGATTCCAGTTGGCTATAAGCCGCGCTTTGCATCGTTGGATAAAAATAAAGCCATACCCCCAAATGAATCAATACATAAGACAGCATATAAAAAGGATTATAGCGGGTGATCCAGCTAAGCAGTAAAGCCGGCACTGACCAAATGAGAAACAATCCATAGCTGTCTGCATGGGAGTTGTAAGTTTGACCGAGCAACGCCACGGAAACGCCGAAGGCTACACAGCCAGCCAGCAGAAATATATTGGACAGAAAAGCTTGTTGCCCGGGAACAGCACGAACACGTGCAAATACAAAAGACAAGCCATAGAACAAAACAATAAGCGCAACAGCTAGCACAATTTTGGCTGTCCGATCCAGTCCGCCCCAATTGGAGGCGAAAAAATAAATAATCGCAGCCAGTATCAGTGAGATGCCCAGCAGATAACCTGTACGTATAGCATTAAATCGCAGCATGGAATTCACGTACCTTTCCTGTTGGTTTGATGCCTATTATAGCGTTGATAGCGCTCAGAACCAAGTACAAATTAGGATCAGGTCATAAAAAAGGGAGAGCCGCCGTATGATGGTGGTTCTCCTGTATCGTTGCTGGATTCCGACTAAGCGTTGGCAGTGCGGATCTCTTGCCGGGACTGATGCCGGAAGCGATATTCTCGGGGTGGGATTCCTGCTGTTTTCTTAAATGCCTTGGAAAAGGTGGACATGTCGGTATAACCGATAGATTGGGCGATGATCGACAGATTGTAAGTGGTCTGTTCCAGCAATCTTTTCGCTTCGTTAATCTTGAGGGTTTGCAAATATTTGGCGGGGGAGATAAGGAAGGTAGAATGGAATTTACGTGAAAAATGCGCACGATCCACACCTACATGCTCAGCAATTTGCTCAATTGTAACACGGTCACAATAATGCATTTCGATGTAATCCTTCCCCTGCTGGAGCCAATAATCAGAGCATACAGAGTTGCGCAGAGCACCAGATGTGTTGCGGGACAACTCCTCGAAGATCTGATGTAGTGTAATTAAGCGGGCCAGATCGCTGCCCTGTCTGTTGTGGTCGTTGACGATGGAAAATAGGTTGGAGATCAGTTCGAGGATTTCCTCGCTCACTGCGTTAGCTATAAATGGCTTAGAGGGGTTGATCCCGATCCGCTCCAGCAACGCCAGAGATTTCGGTCCCTCAAAGGCAATCCATACCTTTTGTAACGGGTGCTCTTGGTCGGTGTAAAATTCATGGGCAAGATGCGGAAAAAAACAGAATACATCAGACTTCTGCACACGATACTTCTTTTCCTTATAAATGAACTCAGCTTGACCTTCAAGTACAAAAATAAAATAAAAATAAGGGACAGCCTTGGGGCCGACATGACAGCTTGCCTTCGAAATATCCATACCCAGTCTGACTGGCCAAATGGCACTGGATTTTTCCAGTTCGGTTGTTGTGAAATAATGGTCTTCCACGATGTCGAAGTGATCTTCATTCTTTGTTCTTCTCATCATTGTCACCTCTCCTTTGGTGGAGATAAGGGAATTTTGATTTTATTGTATATAAAGGAAAGTATAATTACAAGTTAATTCATTGGAATTTAGGGTTATAAAATTAAAACGGTAAAGGCTCCATGGCTGGTTTGAGACGAGCCGTGGAGCCTTATAGAGTCCTGCGCTATACGATTAGCCTGTGTTTATACGTTCAGGATTCCTTCTTTTGGAGTAACATTAAAGGCTTTAGCCAGATCTGATAGCTCCTGATCTGTAATCCGTTGCTGGATATCATGCTTAGCAATCAGCATATAAATTTGCGCTGCCTTTTCAATCGTTTCAATCAGGCCAAACGCTTCATCAATGGAGCTACCTGTTCCGAAAATGCCGTGATGAGGCCATAATACAGCGTGATGATCCTTCATTTTTTTCGCTGTTTCACGGCCGATTTCGCTGGAGCCTGGCACCATCCAAGGGATTACACCGATACCGTCTGGAAAGACTACGATACATTCGGTACACATTTCCCACAGCGTTTTGGTGAATTGGTTTTCGTCCAGACTATGAATGAAGGTCATGGCAATGACATGGGTGGCATGATTATGGATTACAACCCGGTGGTTGGGATCGACCTTCAAGCGCTCAATATGGCTCATAAAATGAGACGGCAATTCGCTGGTAGGAACCGCGTCATGCTTGAGGCCCCACAAAATTTCTAGCTGCTCACCATCTTGGGATACACGCAGGACTCCTAAATTGGCTTCCGGATCGGCAATAACGTTTTTGAAGTACTTGCCTGATCCAGTGACGATAAAATATTTGCCTGCCAGTTCATTCACGGGGAAAGCAGGTTTAATCGTTCGAATAACTTTATGAATATCAATATATTTGGCAACCTCGGCTTCATCTAGAATATAACTTACATTTCCTCCGTTGCGTTCATCCCAGCCGAATTTCCACATATTTTGCGTAATTTCCGCCATCTCGCGAACAAATGGGATATCCAGTCCTGATTTTCGTTCTTTTTGATTCTCCAGCACAGTAGTCATGGATGATCTCTCCCTTTGGATGATATGAATATTAAATGATCAGTGCAGTAGTTACCGTTTCAGCAGGACTCGTTGTTCATAGTTTTTAGCCTCGGTTAGCCATTCCTCACGAACGGGAACGCCGTTTTGAGCGCAATAGTAATCCCATACAGCCCCAAACGGATAGGATTTAAACTCTTCGACCAGGGCAAGTCGCGTAGTGAAGTCTCTTTCCTCTTCGGCTTTTTTCAGTTCCTCAATCGGCTCCAGCATGGCGCGAAGCAACGCTTTGATGGTGTTGCGTGTTCCGATGACCCATGCAGCCACGTGGTTGATACTGCCATCAAAGAAATCAAGGCCGATATGAGTGCGGGAAAGCAGCTCACCGCGAACGAGCTCACGGGCAATGTCCAGCAATTCGTCGTCCATCGTCACGACATGATCGCTATCCCAACGAACAGGTCTGCTGACGTGTAGCAATAGTTGATCGGTGAACATCAGCACAGAGGACAGTTTGTTCGAAATGACTTCTGTCGGGTGGAAGTGACCAGAATCGAGACAGATAGATTTCCCCCGTGTCAGGGCGTAACCCATATAGAACTCATGAGAGCCGACGACATAGCTTTCCGAACCGATGCCGAACAGTTTACTTTCAACTGCATCGATGTTGTAATCTTCACTAATTTCCTCGCTGAAAATCTCGTCCAGAGCATCCCGCAGACGTTCTCTTGGAGCCAAGCGATCCACCGGGGTATCCTTGTAACCATCCGGCATCCAGTGATTTGTGACACAAGGCTGACCGAGTTCCTTTCCAAAATATTCTGCAATTCTGCGTGATTTCTTACAGTGTGTGATCCAGAAATCGCGAATTTCCGGGTCCTTGTGGCTTAGGGTGAAGCCGTCCTCCGCTTTGGGGTGGGAGAACAGGGTCGGATTAAAATCAAGTCCAAGCCCTTGCTGTTTGGCCCAGTCTACCCAGTTCTGAAAATGGCGTGGCTCCAGTTGATCCAAATCTACTTGTTCTGTAGTATCTGCATAGATCGCATGCAGATTAACCTTGTGTTTACCAGGGATGAGCGATAGGGCTTTTTCCAAGTCCTGACGTAGTTCATCTGGCGTACCTGCTCTGCCCGGGTAGCTACCTGTTACGGCAATTCCCCCGCTAAGCTGTTTATCTTTGAACAGGAATCCTTGCACATCGTCTCCCTGCCAGCAGTGCAGTGATATTTTGATTTGTGAGAGCTTCCGTAAAACGTCATCCACCTGAATACCGTGGCGGGCATACAGCTTTTTCGCTTCGTTATAACTCGCTTCAATGGCTTCGTTCATGGCTTTACTCCTTTATTGAGATATGTGAATAGGGGGTGTTGCTTGTATCTTGAGGCGTTCCCAGCGATCCAGAAGCTCTCCCATGCCTTCCACCGGTTGCGGCTCATATAGCCGAGTCGGGAAGGAATTGGCTATGGTTCGGCCAGCAGCTTTCAGATCTCCAAGAGCACCAGAGCTGATTAATTGCACGACAATATTGCCGATGGCCGTCGATTCGGAAGGTCCTGCCTGCACCTCAATTTCTAAAAGGTCGGCTGTTAGCTGACATAGTAATTCGTTGTTAGCGCCTCCGCCGACAATGTGCAATCTGGTAATCGTTTCGTCTGTTAAATGTTGTAGCTCATGTAAAGCATCCCGGTAGCTTAAGGCCAGACTGTCAAAAATACAGCGGGCGAGCGCGCCAGGTGTGCGTGGGACAGGCTGCCCGGTTTTTTCACAGAACCTCTGAATCTCAATGGTCATACTATCCGGATTTAAGAAAGAGGACTGGTTACAGAGGACGAGACTGACAAACGGTGTCTCTGCTGAAGCCAATTGGGCCAATTCGGCAAAGCTATATGCAGAACCACCTTCTCTTCTAACCTCCTGAATCATCCATAAGCCCATGATATTTTTCAAAAAACGGTACGTGCCGTAAGCGCCCCATTCATTGGTGTAGTTCGCCTGCATAGCTGTCTTGGTATTCAAGGGTTGGGATCGTTCCATACCCAATAGCGACCATGTTCCGCTGCTGATATAAGCCCAAGACTCCTCTCGCGATGATGGAACACCTGCAACCGCTGAGGCGGTATCGTGTGTAGGCACAAGGATGAGCTGACAGTCGGGAAGATCGTATTTCCGAACAAGCTCCGGCAAGATGGAGCCCAGAACACGTCCAGGCTCAGCCAGCTCCGAAAATTGATTACGCCGAAGCTGGAGCAGGGAGAGCAGGTCCTCATCAAACTCTCGGGTGTTCACGTTGAGAAGCTGCATCGTGGATGCATTGGTCATTTCATTGACCATAATGCCTGTCAGGCGATAGTACAGATAATCGGGTACCATCAATATTTTATCTGCTTGGGCGAGTTGTTCCCGATCATGGGCGAACAGTTGATATAGGGTATTAAAGTTTAGTTCCTGGATGCCCGTTTTCTCATATACCTCTTCTCGGCTGATGAGCTGGTGCAGCTTATCGGGGGCATGTAGAGTGCGTGCATCGCGGTATGCGTACACCTCATGGATGCGATGACCTTCCTTATTAAGTAACACGTAATCTACAGCCCATGTGTCAATGCCGAGCGTACAGGAGTCAATCCCGTTTTGTTTGGCTTTTTGTAGTCCCTGGATGATCTCATCAAATAAATTGTCTATATTCCAGTAATCGTGCCCGTTCCTCTCAGTAAAGGAGTTGTTGAAACGATGAAGTTCTTGCAAGTGAATTTGTTCACCTTGTAGAGTTGCACTCACGAGTCTTCCGCTTGAAGCTCCAATATCAACAGCAAGATAGTTGTTCATATCTAATCTCCTTGCATGGATGAAATCCCGGCAGCCTGAAAGACTGCCTTTTGTTTCTTAACTAATTCCATACTAATTCCGTTTGTCTGTGCAGTCAACATAAACGGAAGTATAATTTTTGGTTTTTCTTTTGAATTTAAAAATAAAATTAATTTTAAATGTTGTTTTGTATTGTTTTTCGTTTTTTAATATCTGCTTTCTACTATATATATACCTCAAACAGGGATCGGTGTGTTGTTGCGATATTCAAATTGTGGAAGGTTCTCCAAATGCCGCTGTTTGTATGAAAAATAGTCTTGAAACCGCCCGCCAGAGGGTGTAGTATACAAGATATCAATTTCATATGACTCGTATAATATTGGGGATATGGCCCAAAAGTTTCTACCGGATGACCACTGTAATCGTCCGACTATGAGTGATAGCGCATCAGCTTCGGATGAATGCGGGCATTTTATTTGTGCGCCAATCCGTCAGGGATTACGACCCCAAGGACAGGCTTCACTTGAGAAACGACTCAAGGGAGCTTGTCCTTTTTTGGTTTTTGCAGGTTTTATTCTATTTTAAGTACAGAGGAGCGATATTCGCATAATGAAAGCTTTGGAAGAACGTATTCGTCAAGAGGGACAAATTTTATCCGATACGGTGTTAAAGGTAGATTCATTTTTGAACCATCAGGTGGATACAGCATTAGCATTGGAGATTGGTAAGGAGTTCGCACGTCTGTTCGGCAGTGCTCCAATTACCAAGGTGCTTACTATTGAAGCTAGTGGTATTCAATTTGCTATGGCTACTGCTATTGCTTTGGGGGTACCGTTCATTTATGCGAAGAAAAAGAAGGCGATCACGCTGAATGAACAGGTATACTTCGCAGAGGTTCATTCGTTCACTCGGCAGGAAACCTATCAGGTGAGCATTTCCCAAAAATATCTCGATGCCAGCGACCATGTGCTGATCGTGGATGATTTTTTGGCAACTGGTGCAGCTTTGGTCGGACTTACCGATATTGTGAAGGAAGCAGGAGCAGAGCTGGCCGGAGTTGGCTGCGTAATTGAAAAGAGCTTTCAGGAAGGCCGTGGACTGTTGGAGCAAAGAGGTATTGCCGTACGTTCTCTAGCGCGTATCGCTTCCATGGCACCGGGCGAAGTCCATTTTATAGAGGAAGCTGGCACGGTAATTCCTCCCGTTAAGGAGAATGTGGGATGTTAAGTAAACAAAAATTATTTGCGCTGGGTTTCCAGCATGTCATGGCGATGTACGCCGGAGCCATTGCCGTCCCTCTGATTGTAGGGGGAGCGCTGCACCTGACGCCAGCCCAGATGGCTTATCTAGTGGCTGCTGATCTATTCACTTGCGGGATTGCTACATTATTACAGATTATGGGCACACGTTTTTTCGGAAGTAGACTGCCTGTCATTTTGGGCTGTACGTTTACGGCAGTAGGACCCATTATCGCAATTGCTTCGACATCAAATCTGGCGACAGCGTACGGTGCCATCATTTTGTCCGGTATATTTGTGGTGCTTGCGGCACCGTTGTATGGCAAACTGTTACGCTTTTTCCCAACAGTGGTTACCGGCTCGGTCGTTACGATTATCGGTCTATCCCTTATTCCGGTGGCGATGAACAATG
The DNA here is from genome assembly GCF_044784315.1 of Paenibacillus sp. DP01. NCBI lineage: Bacteria > Bacillati > Bacillota > Bacilli > Caryophanales > Paenibacillaceae > Paenibacillus > Paenibacillus sp. DP01. The sequence continues at coordinate 5,601,445 of NZ_CP173059.1, read as the reverse complement.
TAGCGGGTGGTCAGGGCAGCGCGGATTTTGGACAGCCGCGTAATTTGCTGCTGGCGCTGGTTACACTACTGGTTATTCTGCTTGTCAATCGAGTAGCCAAGGGCTTTTTACGCTCGATTTCCGTTCTTATTGGTCTGTTCGCAGGTACTGTAGTCGCCTATGCGATGGGAATGGTGCATTTTGCTCCCGTAGCGGATGCTTCGTGGGTGAGTATTGCGCAGCCGTTTTATTTTGGTAAGCCGGAGTTTAGCATTATGGCAGTATGTACGATGATTATCGTCAATATTGTGAGCATGGTCGAGTCTACAGGGGTTTATCTGGCAGTAGGTAAAGCGATTGATCAGAAAGTGGAGCAAAAGCAAATCGTCAATGGACTTCGTTCGGAAGGACTTGCAATTATGTTGGGCGGTATTTTTAATGCGTTCCCTTACACGGCCTTCTCCCAAAATGTAGGTCTGATCTCGCTGACTCGCGTCAAATCCCGTAACGTTATTTTTGCTGCTGGCGGCATTATGGTCGTCCTCGGTTTGCTGCCTAAGCTGGCTGCCTTGACGACAGTGATTCCTAACGCTGTGCTGGGCGGGGCGATGATCGTCATGTTTGGCTCGGTTGCTGCATCAGGCATGTCTATTTTGTCAGAAGTGGATCTGCGGAAAGAAAGCAATCTGCTGATTGCAGCATGCAGTATTGCCGTGGGCCTAGGCTCAGCTGTTCTGCCGCAAATGTTCGACCAACTGCCGAGCTTTGCCAAAATGCTGCTGCAAAACGGCATCGTATCTGGCTCGATTACGGCAATTGTCTTGAACATTGTTTTGGCAAGAAAACAGGGTGAATCGGTCAAAGGCGTTAATGTCTCAGAAGTTCCACAGAAGGTTTGATGAATAGGAAATAAACAAAAACAGCCGGAGAGAGGGCGTAGCCTCTTTTCCGGCTGTTTGGGATGGGGTTATCCAGAACTAGTTATTTATTAAGCAGCATGAAATTATTGATAAAACCCTCTTTCTGTATGAAGATCGGGGTTTGGATTTTCGAGTGGTAGGAAGAGGCATGGTATAATCTACCTTAAGGACTTTGGATAGTGGTGGATGTTTTCGGACCACGGCGCAGCTTCCCGAAAGGGGGTGAAGCCGATGGTCAACCTTGTGTCGTGCTATGATGTGCTGCGTTGGATGGTTACGTTACTAAGCCTGGTGTTTAGTATTCGTAAGCTTTATCGCTGGCTGCGTCGGAAATTTCGGAACAAGCGAAAACCCACCGCGTAATTAGGTTGGCCCCTAACGGTGGGTTTCGTTCGCAATAACATTCAGTTATGCAGCGCGCCGTGGTGGTGATCCACAGCCTTTCAAGTCCTAAGAGTCTTTGCCGTTGGAGCGGCGAAGGCTCTTTTTAGTATACGGATACGGTGGTTATCTCTATACCTAATTTTAACACGTGAATTGTGTGCACGCAACGTTAAGACATACCTTCAATTGCGCGCAAGCAATGAATAGCCTTGGCCTTGATTCACACTATATCATTCAAATTTAAATTATTACGCAACATTTGTTGACAAGCCAGTAGCAACAAAATAAGATAATCCTAAATCGTAATAAAAAGGAATAAAGGAAGAAAACAGGTGTGAGCCGGACAACTCTATATACGAAGTTTCGTAGAGACGATGTAGATAGTTGTTGAGCGTGTTCACTTAAAAGGGAAGTTCGGTAGATTCCGACACGGACCCGCCACTGTATACAGGCATCAGCAGGGTACTGCTGGAGCTTTCAGAACAAGCCACTGGAACTGTGAGGAACCGGGAAGGCCTGAAAGATACGCTTGGAGTCAGGAGACCTGCCTGTTTTGACATCACTGTCAGACCCACGGGATGCTGGGGAGGTGGTTAGGCGTGCTGCATACGGAATGTCTGAAACCGATCTGATCCCTTCTATGTTCTTGGAGCTGGCTTTGAGGTGAGTTTTGACATTTTATAATGAAAGCATTTCTGACTGCTGATCAAGTGGTCGGGAATGCTTTTTCGCGTTTTGCGTTAGGTTTATACGATTTTACAAGATAGAGGGGGAAATGTGGGATGATAGGCAATCGTAATAGGCGTTCATGGTTCATATGTACAGGATTGCTGCTGCTGATGGCAGTTATGACTCTTTCGGGATGTGGCGCAGCCACGAAGACGGAGGATAGCTCGGGCAAGGGTGAGAACACGTCTGCACAACAGACTCGAGCAGATAAAAAGCTGGTGATGGCGTATACGTGGAAACCGTCCGGCGTCGATCCGCATGGAGATAATAGCTGGGACGTGATGCGTTCCGGTGCCGGTGAGACACTCATTCGTTTGAATGAAAAACTGGAACCTGTAGCTTGGCTAGCCAAGGAATGGAAGCATGATAGTCCTAATGTGTGGTCGTTCAGCGTGCAGGATAAGGTCACGTTTCATAATGGAAAGAGCATGGATGCAGTAAGTGTAAAAGCATCTTTGCTGCGCTCAATCGAAAAAAGCCATCTGGCGAAGGATTTACTGGATGTGAAGTCCATTGATGTAACTGGTCCGCTGACGCTGAAAATTACGACAAACCAGTCGAATGCAGCGCTGGTATCCAATTTGGCTGATCCGTCAACGATTGTACTGGATGTGGCATCCATGAAAGATGAGCAAAGCTACCCTGCGATGACAGGTGCCTTTAAAATCAAAGCCTTCAACAAGGATCAATCCTTGGTCGTCGAGCGTTATGACGGATACTGGGGCGAAAAGGCGCGATTGGCCGAAGCGACGATGAAATTCATTACGGACGGTAATTCGCGCCTGATGGCGTTGCAATCTGGTGAGGTGGATGTAGCGACGGATATTCCGGTAGATAACGCAGAGGTATTAAAAAAGAACGACAAGCTACAAGTGCTGTCGGCTCCATCCTTGCGCACCCATATGATTGTGTACAACATGGAATCACCTGTGTTCAAGGATGCAACCAACCGTAAGGTGGTGGACAGTCTGATTCCGCGCGCATCCATTGTGAGCGCCGTCATGAGAGGCTTCGGTACGGAAGCAAGCAGCCCGTTTCCGAGCATTCTTCCCTTCGGTAAGATTGAGCGCAAAGCATTGGACGGAACGGCGGAGCAGTTGTTGACGAAGGATGGCTGGCAGAAGGATGCCCAAGGTACGTGGACCAAGCAGGGCAAGCCATTCGAGGTTACGCTGCTGACCTTCCCACAGCGTCCGGAGCTATCCGTCATGGCTGAGGTGATTCAGAGCCAATTGCTGAATGAGGGAATCCAGGTCAAGATTCGCAAGGTGGAAAATATCGACGAGGCATTGACCAAAAATGATTGGGATTTTGCTATGTACAGCATGCTCACGGCCCATACAGGGGAGCCGCAGTATTTTATGGACATGTTCTACTCTTCTACAAGTGAAGCGAATGTAAGCCGTTATGCTTCCAAACCGCTGGAGAATATTCTTCACAGCCTGAAGTTGGCGAAGGATACCGCACAGCGTAATACGGTAACACTGCAAGCGCTGGATATCATCAATACAGATTTACCGCAGTCGTTCATTGTGCACCCTGACAATGTGTTTGGTGTGAAAAAAGGAGTAAAGGGCTTTACACCTCATCCGATCGAGTATTACTACATTACAGCGCAATCTGATATTGCGGAATAACGAGCAACGTATCCTATGATTCGTTTTATATTGGAACGTGTGGCGCAGCTGCCCATCATTGTATTCGTTGTATCTACGCTGACTTTTGTACTGATGAGGCTGGCTCCTGGTGACCCTGCTCTCATTTTGCTCACCGCGCATAATGTTCCTGCTTCTGGGGAGGCGCTAACCGCGCTGCGAAACGAACTGGGCTTGAATGAGCCGCTTCATATTCAATATGTGAACTGGCTGAGGGATGTGTTCACAGGACATTGGGGAACCTCGTATGTGTCCAAGGAGCCGGTGCTAAACGAACTATGGAGCAGACTGCCCGCTACGGTGGAGCTAGCTTTGGCGGGCTTTGCCGTCATGACGGTGCTTACGCTTGGGATGGGACTGGCTGCCTCGCTAAAAGTCAGCGGTCCACTAGATCGTCTGGGCAGGCTGTTCGCTTTGCTGGGATCGTCAATCCCTTCTTTTTGGCTTGGTTTTCTGCTGATCTATCTATTTTCCGTTCGCTTGGGCTGGCTACCATCCATGGGAAGGGAGGACTGGACACATTTAGTACTCCCAGCGCTGACGCTTGGTGCAGGATTGGGAACGGTGCAAGCCCGTGTATTGCGTGCTCAAATGCTGGAGCTGAGTGACCGGAATTTTGTGAAGGCAGCGAGGGCTCGCGGTTTTTCACGTATGCATATTCTCTTTTTTGAGATATTTAAACATGCCGTTCTGCCTATGATCACGCTGTTAGGTACGAATCTATCATTTATGCTGGCAGGTAACGTCATCGTAGAAACCATTTTTTCATGGCCAGGGTTAGGAAAGTATTTTATAGATGCAATTACGCAGCGTGATTACCCGGTGATTCAGGGATATGTTATGTTTGCCGCGTTTTTAATTGTAGGTGTTCAGTGTTTGGTGGATGTGGTCCAGACGGTGATAGATCCAAGGCTGCGTTTGCGTTAAGGGGGGAGCTGAAAATGAAAAAGATACGACTTTCCTTTAGAGGAAGCTTGCTGGCAGGGGGCGCACTGTTTGGCCTGATCGTGCTGCTTGGGTTGCTGGCTCCATGGGCAGCTCCTCATGATCCTCTGCATGTGGACCTTCTGAACCGTTTGGCACCACCCAGCCGAAAATATCCTTTCGGTACGGATCATCTGGGTCGGGATGTGCTGTCACGGCTCATTTATGGAATTCGGACAAGCGTGTTAATCGCTTGTGCGATTACGGTAGCTACGCTGTGTATTAGTCTGCCCACAGGCTTGCTCATTGGTTATGTGCGAGGACGTGTGGATCAGCTGATTATGCGGGGAATCGATGGCGTACTGGCTTTTCCCGATATTATTTTAACGGTGGCGATTGTGGGTATTTTGGGGCCGGGTTTCGTTAACATGACCTTAGCGATTATTGCGGTACGGTGGGCGGGCTATGTCCGCTATATCCGTAGTTTGGTTCAAAAAGCCTGCCAGGAGGACTATGTACGGTATGCCCGTTTGTCCGGCAATTCGCACATGCGCATACTAAGGCGTTATGTATTGCCACAAGTATGGCCGCAATTATTGGTATATGCGGTATGGGATATTGGACACGTGGTGTTAATGATCGCTGGACTCTCCTTTCTTGGACTGGGTGTACAGCCGCCCAAGCCAGAGTGGGGCGTGATGCTGCATGATGCAACCTCGTATTTTCAGGTGGCTCCGCATGTTATGATCTTTCCAGGTTTGGCGATTATGCTGTTTGTGCTTGCCTGCCAGCTTCTGGGTGATCATTTTTCAGAAAAGGGGGCGGCGAAATAGTGGGAAAACGACCAGTCATAGGGTGGAGGGATACGATAGAACGAGCTTACGTACAAAAACCGTTGTTACACGTGGAACATTTGGAGATTAGTCGTACAGGTGCAGGAGCAAGCGGAAGCGGGAACGGGAGCAATCCGCTACTGCGAGATGTGAACTTTTCCGTCTACCCAGGGGAAATTGTGGCTCTGACTGGACCAAGTGGATGTGGCAAGAGCCTGACCGCACACGCAATCGCGGGTATGCTGGACCCAGGTGTTGGTGTTACGCAAGGGTGCATCTACTATAACGGGGAAGACATTATCCCGTTCCATGAACAGCGCTGGCAAAGACTGCGCCGTGAGGATATTGCCCTGCTCATTCAACAATCGCTGAGCGGGCTGAACCCGATCCGTACCGTCCGCGCCCAGCTGACGGATACGCTTAGACTGCATAGGCGGCGCCAAATGCACGTCCAGAAGGAGCAGGGCCAGGCTGATCTTGCCCCGTCCCACACTGCATCACAGCAGACCCATCGACGACAGGGCGTAATGTCACGGATGCGACAGATGCTGAACCGTGCCACGGAGCTGGCTGGAGGCCGCACTACTCCAGGGCAGGAAGCTTATTTGTGTTCTCTGCTCCGCAAGGTCGGTTTTGCCGATCCTGAGTATATTCTGTCATCATATCCTTTTGAACTAAGCGGAGGTATGTGCCAAAGGGTGCTGCTGGCTGCAATGTTAAGCTCCGGCCCGCGCCTCTTTATTGCCGACGAGCCCACTACAGCGCTGGATGTGATCAACCGCGACAAGGTTCTGTCATTGCTTTTACAGTTGAGAGAGGATTTCGAGCTCACTATTTTGTTAATTTCACATGATCGTCAGGGTATGAGTCGCGTAGCAGATCGAGTATTGGAGATGACCCCGGAAGGGAGGATGCAACCGTGATATTGGAATTGAAGAACGTCACCAAAGCTTATCCTGTCCGCAGACGGAGAAAAGGCTGGTTCAATACGAAACACAGTGAGCAGGCTATAAAGAAAGTGAGCTTGGAATTACGACAGGGAGAATGCCTTGGACTGGTTGGAGAAAGCGGAAGTGGCAAAAGTACGCTGGCACAGTGTATCCTGGGGCTAGAGTCGTTGACCTCGGGGGAAATCTGGCTGAATCAGCAGCCCATACATACCGGAAGGATGAAAGATATTCATCTGTACAAACGAATCCAGTTAGTCGCGCAGGACTCGGCCTCCTCACTGCATCCCCGTATGACCATTCGAGATATTCTGATGGAGCCGATCTGCAACTATTTTCCTGAGCGAAAAGTAAGGGCACTGGATATCTGCCTTTCCTTACTGGAATCGGTAGGGTTAGAGGCTGACAGTCTGAAAAAATACCCTGCGCAGCTAAGCGGTGGACAAAAACAGCGGGTGTGCATTGCTCGGGCGTTGGCCGTTGAACCAGAAATCATCCTGTTCGATGAATCCGTCGCCAATCTGGATACGACAACCCAGTCCTCCGTGCTGAACATGCTCAAAAGAATGCAGCTCGAACGTCAGTTGTCCTATCTTTTCATCACCCATGATCTTCAATCCACCCGTACGTTCTGTGATCGTGTTGCCGTCATGGTTCAGGGAGAGATCGTGGAAATATTTGAGGATTGGGATGAAGAGCTAGTGAAGCATGAATACACGCGTACTCTATTTCAAACGTTGGCGGATTAATCCATAAATTTAATATTATACAAATTCAAAATAAATAAGAGCTTTGCTTGTCGAATATTGTTGACAAAATATAATGTGGTACCTATTCTAAATATGATTATGATAATCATTATCACATATATAGAAAAGGGGAAATACATTGATGTCCGTTCGACACCGCAAGACTGCCACCTTTATGTTGGTGACGCTCCTCTTATTATCCGTTATTCTGGGCTGCGCGAAGCAGGAGAACACACCTGCATCCACCTCTACTAACGGAGCTGCCAATGAAAAGTCGATCACGCTATCGTGGCCACGGGACATTGGTACAATGAATCCTCACGTATACAACCCTTCCCAGCTATTTGCACAATCCATGATTTATGAGCCGTTAGTCAGCTACAAGCAAGGAGGCAAGCTAGAGCCTGCTTTGGCTGAATCCTGGACCATATCCAAGGACGGCAAGACATATACGTTTAAGCTGCGTAAAGGTGTGAAATTTTCCGATGGAACGCTATTTAATGCGGCGATTGTGAAAAAGAACTTTGACGCTATTATGAAAAATGAGAAAACGCATAGCTGGCTTGGTATAGTAGGCGTTCTCGATAAAACTGAAGCTGTAGATGACAGTACGTTCCGAATGACGCTCAAAGAGCCATACTACCCAGTTATTCAGGATCTGTCTGTCGTTCGCCCGTTCCGTTTTTTGGGTGAAGCCGGGTTCCCGGATGATGGAGATACGTCCAAAGGAATTAAGAAACCTGTAGGTACAGGACCTTGGATGCTGGATGAATACAAGCAGGATGAGTATGCAACCTTTAAGCGTAACCCGAATTATTGGGGTACTGCACCGAAGGTGGACAAAATTACGGTCAAAATTATTCCCGATGGTGAAACACGTGTAATGGCCTTTGAAAAAGGCGACCTGGATCTGATTTATGGAGAAGGTGTTATTAGCCTGGATGCTTTCAAACAGCTTCGCGACGCGAATCAGTATGTTACCACGCTGTCCGAGCCTGTCGGCACAAGAAGCCTGTTGCTCAATTCGTCCAATCCCAAGCTGGCAGATCTTCGGGTACGTCTGGCACTCCAGCATGGATTTAACAAGCAGGCGATGGTGGAAGGCGTAACCTCGGGGCTCGAGGAAACAGCGGATACGGTTTTATCCAAAAACTACCCGTATACGAATGTCGACTTACAGCCAATAGGCTATGATGTGGAAAAATCCAAAGCATTGTTGGATGAGGCTGGCTGGAAGCTGCCCGCAGGCGGCACAGTACGGGAGAAAGACGGACAACAGCTGGATTTTGAGCTGATTTTCGATAAGACCGATCCGATCCAAAAGGCGATGGCTGAAACCATTCAGGCTGAATGGGGAGAGCTGGGTGTCAAAGTGAATCTGACCGGACTGGAGCTGACGGTTCAAATCAAGCGGCTTAGATCCAACCAGTTTGATCTGTATTTCTGGTACAACTATGGTGCGCCTTATGATCCGCATTCCTTTATTAATGTTATTGCCAAGAAGAGCTTCGGAATTTCTGAGGTGCTGAGCGCCCTTCCGATGAAGAAGGATCTGGATCAGCAAGTACACGAAGCACTTTCATCGACAGACGAAACCAAGCGTCAGGAGCTGTACGCCTCAATCTTGAAGACACTTCAGGAGCAATCTGCAATTGTACCTATTTCGTATATTAAGAAGACGGCAGTGTATCAGAAAAAGATTACTAATTTTGTATTCCCAGCTAATCGGGATGAAAATCCATTTGAGGGAATTGAAATTGGAAAGTAACTGAAACGGGAAGGTAACGTTAATTTACAGGATAGGAGGACAACTATGATTAGCTATATCGGGAAGCGAATGGTAGCGGTCATTCCTATTGTTCTCTTTGCCACCCTTGTTACCTTTGCACTCATTCACATTTCACCGGTTGATCCGGCTGAAGCTTATTTGACGGCTGCTCATATTTATCCTACCCCGGAAATTCTGGAGCAGAAGAGGCATGAGTTCGGGCTGGATCAGCCATTGCTGACACAGTATATGCATACACTTCAAAGAATCAGTCGGTTGGACTTTGGTACTTCGTATCTGACCAACAAGCCAGTGTGGGATGAGGTGAAGGCTCGATTGCCTGCCACTGTTGAGCTGGCCTTAAGCAGCATGGCATTATCCATCGTGGTGAGCATCCCGCTGGGTGTGTTGGCGGCGATGCGTAAAAATGGCTGGATCGACATACTGAGTCGAGGGATTTCGTATTTCGGGGCATCTATTCCCCAGTTCTGGCTGGGATATTTGTTAATCTTCTTTTTCTCTGTACGATTGGACTGGCTACCTGTAGAGGGTCGGGGAACGTGGCAGCATCTGGTGTTGCCGACGTTGACTCTGTCGCTGGTTCTGATTGCTTTATATACGCGTCTGTTGCGCTCCAGTGTGCTGGAACAGCTTCAGGAAACGTATGTCCAGTATGCCAGAACCAGAGGAATACGCGAGCGTGTGATTATGCTCAGGCACATACTCAAAATGGCCATTACTCCGCTAATAACAAGTATGGGCATGAATCTGGGCAAGTTGCTGACTGGAACGATTATTGTGGAGCAGGTGTTTTCATGGCCTGGGTTTGGCCGTTATTTCGTGGAAGCCATTTTTAACCGGGATATTCCCGTCATACAATGCTATGTGTTTTTGGCGGCATGCCTGTTCATCGTATGCAATTTGCTCGTTGATCTGGTGCACTTGTATATGGACCCCCGAATTTCTTCGAAGGGACGAGCAGAGCAGTGATGATAAGGTTGCGTAAAATGTTCAAAGGTCAAAAGATAATCGTGGTTTGCTCTGTCGTGCTGGCAGCTCTTTTTATCATAATGGCGCTGGCTCCGTGGCTGGCTCCCCATGATCCGGTTAAAGTCAATTTACTGCATAAGCTGGAAGGCCCCTCAAAAGAGTATTGGCTGGGAACGGACCATCTGGGTCGGTGTAATCTATCCCGGCTGCTGTATGGAGCGCGAATTTCGCTCGGCTTTGCGACATTAATTTTCTTGTCCTCGCTTAGTATCGGTGTTGTGATCGGATCAGTTGCAGGTTATTTGGGCGGTTGGGTCGATAGTGTACTGATGCGGTTTTGCGAAGGCATTATGGCGTTTCCCAACTTGGTGCTTGTGCTCGGCATTGTTGGTATTTTTGGGCCAGGTCTCATGCAGGTGCTGTTTGCCTTGATGCTGGTGCAGTGGGTGTACTATGCCCGAATGTGCCGCAATATGGTCGTCAGTCTGAAAGAGCAGAATTTTATAGCGGCCGCAAGGATTAGCGGCTCCTCCTCAGGGGCCATTATCCGGCGGCACATCATTCCGAATGTGCTGCGGCCGATTGTGGTCATTGGTACGCTGGAGATGGGCTGGGCGATCATGGATATCTCCGCGTTGTCATTCCTGGGTCTAGGCATCCAGCCGCCGACTCCTGAATGGGGAGCCATGATCCATGAGGGAACGGGATACATCCGCAGTCATCCAGAATTAATGATTTATCCGGGTATCATGATTCTGGTGGTGGTAATGGCCTTCAATATATTGGGAGAGGCGTTGTCCGACCGATATGGAATTGCCAAACGTCAGTAAAACAGGAGTGGGGACAACGATGGAGGACACAGCCAAGACGCAGGTGCTGGAGGTCAGTGGCTTGCAGGTAAAACTCAAAACTGATGCAGGGGCGGTATCTCTGCTGGAACCTATCCATTTTGAACTGAAAAAGGGGCGGGTTCTGGGTCTTGTCGGCGAGAGTGGTAGCGGTAAAACAGTAACCTGTAACGCGCTTCTCCAGCTACTGGATCGCCAGACGATGGATGTGGAAGGCAGTGTTCGTCTGAACGGACGTGAGTTGAATGGAATGCCAGCCGAGGAGATGCGCCGCATTCGGGGCAAGGAAATTGCTTTTATTATGCAAAATCCGATGAGGGCTTTTACGCCAGTATATACGATTGGGGCTCAATTTATGGAAACGATCCGCACGCATACCGGATTAACCAAACAACAGGCCCGTGATCTTGCTATAACGGCTTTGGAAAATATGAATCTGCCCAATCCAGCCAAGCTAATGAAGCGTTATTCGTTTCAGTTGAGTGGCGGGATGTTGCAACGGGTCATGATCGCCATTTCCATGTGCCTGCGGCCAGCAGTGGTTATTGCGGATGAACCGACGACGGCACTCGATGTGGTTAATCAGCTACAGGTGCTGAGAGAGTTGGATCGCTTGCGTACGGAATATGACACGTCTATTTTGCTGATCTCGCATGATCTGGGTGTCATCTCCCAAATGGCGGATGAAGTGGCAGTGATGCAGCGGGGGCGTATTGTTGAGCAGGCAGAGGTGTTTCAGTTGTTCGACCAGCCACAGCATGAATATACGAAAATGCTGTTGCAGGCCAGACCTAAGTTGTCCCTTCAGAGCATAAATCAGTAGGGCGATGAGTTGCCTGTTGGATACTTTCAAAAGGGGAGGGAATGCATGTGCTGCAAGTGAAGGAAGTAACTCATAGCTATAGAAAGCGCAAATGGCTGGGCCGCTCCGAATCACGTCTCCCTGTGCTCACTGATGTGTCGCTTACCATAGAGAGCGGATTTTGCCTAGGACTGCTTGGAACCAGTGGAGCGGGGAAGAGCACGCTGGGCAAGGTTATTCTGGGGCTGGAGAAGCCGCAGGAGGGTCAGGTGCTGTTTCAGGGGCAGGACATCTATAATGGAAGTCCTCAAGTACGCAGGGGATTGCGACGGGATATGCAGGTTGTATTCCAGGACTGCTATTCTGCTGTAAACCCTCGCATGACCGCCGGACAGATTATCGGAGAGCCCTTGGACAATTACGAGCGGTTATCAGTGCAGGAACAAAAAAGAACGGTAGAAAATCTGCTGGAGCGGGTGGGTCTTAAGCCGGAGGATCGGAATAAATATCCGCATCAATTCAGCGGCGGACAATTACAGCGGATTAACATTGCACGGGCGATTGCGCTCAGACCCAAGCTGATCGTGCTGGATGAGTCCGTCAGCAGTCTGGATATGGTTCATCAGATGCGCATTTTATCCCTGTTGGAAGAGCTGAAAACTTCATTTGGATTGTCATATCTGTTTATCACACATGATATTCGAGCGGCTTACGCCGTCTGTGATGGCATTGCTGTGATGGAACAAGGGAAATTAGTCGAGCACTGTGCTGAGAAAGATCAGATTTTTGAATCTGCTCAACCGGCTGTGCAACGTTTAATTTCGTCCATTTTGCCGGAGCATCCAGCAGACCGTCTTCCACTTCATAGATAACAACTGACCCGCAAGGGTCTTTTTTTGTGCAGCATCTGGTTAGATAATCAAAATGAAATTTGCTAGTTGTATTATTTGAATAACTCGTTATAATATAAAATCATAGTAAATTACTTGGATTTTAAAAGGGGATGTCATTTATGAAGAAATCTGCTTGGGTAGCAGCGATTGGGCTATCTCTTGTGTTAATAACGGGTGCCTTGAGTGGTTGTTCCTCGAAGGAAGCGGCATCAGGGGATAAGGTACTCTATGTGGGGACACAAAATGACTACCCGCCGTTTGCCTTTACGAATGATAAAAATGAGCTGACCGGATACGATGTGGAAGTAGTCAAGGAGATCGATAAGAAGCTGGACGGCTATAAGATTGAATTTGTACCTTCGGGCTGGGATGCGATATTCCTTGCGCTGGATGCGAATAAAGTGCAGATCATCGCAGATGAAGTTGCCAAAAATCCTGAGCGTGAGAAGAAGTATTTGTTTTCGGATGAGTCCTATTTCTCGGCTCAGTCGGTTATTATTGTGAAAAAGGGTAGAACGGATATCCATTCTCTCAAGGATTTGGAGGGCAAGAAGGTAGCCGCCTCGGTAGGCGATTCCTATACGCAGTTGCTGGAGCAGTATAATGCGAAGAACGGTAACAAAATTATTTTAAAATATAATGATACAGGCACTTCGTCCGACAACCTTCAAGATGTGCAAAATGGCCGAGTGGACGCTTATGTGAATGATCCAGTGATGGCGGCAGCAACGATCAAGAAGGAAGGCTTACAGGTGGAAGCTGTGGGCGAGCCTGTGCAAAGCGATAACATCAATCTAGTGTTCAAGAAGGATAAGCAGGGTGAAGAACTGAAAGCTAAAATCGACCCGATTATTAAAGAGCTTAAAGCGGACGGAACACTGAAAAAATTGTCTGAACAGTGGACAGGTGGAGAATTTATTCCTCAGTAATCACAATGTAAAGAATAGAGTGGGGTTCCTATGGAAAAGCTGTTTGATTTAGATTATATGCTGAAAAGCCTTCCCCAGATCGTGGAGTATCTCCCCGTTACCTTATGGATTGCGTTTGTCTCCATGCTGCTGGGTGCGATCATCGGGTTAGCTACGGCCTTAATCCGGATATACAAGGTGCCTGTCTTGGCACCCTTGTCTACATTGTATGTCTCGTACATCCGGGGAACACCGCTCATTGTGCAGCTGTTTCTCGTATATTACGGAATACCCAAGTTTTTGTATTATTTTCAGAGCGAATATGGCTTCTTGCAGCAATTCAATGTCTACGTCATTCCACCCGAGCTGTTTGCGTTGCTCTCATTTTCATTGAACCTGGGGGGGTATTTGTCGGAGACGTTCCGGGCAGCGATTCATTCGGTCGATCGGGGACAGTTTGAGGCGGCCAATTCCATCGGAATGAGCCAAACACAGATTATGCTTAAAATTGTATTGCCGCAGGCGCTAACGGTGGCTTTGCCCAATCTGGGAAATACGCTGATCAGTACAGTGAAGGATACGTCTTTTATCTTTATGATTGGTGTCGTCGATATGATGGGACAGGCCAAAATTATGGGCGCGCGGGCGTTGGCTTTTTTTGAGGTCTATGTTGCGGTGTCTTTGATCTACTGGCTGGTGTGCATCATTATTGAGCGCGGGCTTGTTGTGCTGGAGAAGCGTATCCGAATATACGAAAGAAGTGAGTAAGGGCATGATTCAACTTCATCAAATTGATAAGCATTTTGGGCAGCATCATGTGTTAAAGAGCATAGACCTGACAGTAGGTAAGGGAGAAGTGGTGGTCATTCTGGGCCCAAGCGGATCGGGGAAGTCCACACTGCTGCGCAGCATTAATTTTTTGGAACAGCCGACCAGCGGTACCATTGAAATTGATGGCCTGAAGGTAGATGCAGCCAAGGCCGGAAAAAAGGACGTTCTCGGACTGCGGATGGCAACGGCAATGGTATTTCAGCAATATCAGCTGTTTAAAAATTTGAATGCACTCCACAACGTGATGGTTGGTCTGACCAGTGTGAAAAAGATGGATCGCAAGCAGGCAAGGGAGATCAGTGAAGGCATTTTGGAAAAGGTCGGGTTAAAGGATCGTATGACCTATTATCCTGCCCAGCTTTCGGGTGGACAGCAGCAGCGTGTTGCGATTGCCCGCGCTTTGGCGCTGAATCCGCAGGTGCTGTTGTTCGATGAGCCGACATCCTCGCTTGATCCTGAACTGGTGGATGAAGTGCTGTCCGTGATTCAAAAGGTGGCGAGTGAAGGCAATACGATGATTATTGTCACGCATGAGCTTGGTTTTGCGAGGGATGTAGCGGATCGGGTCGTGCTGATGGAGCATGGTGCGATCGTAGAACAGGGACCGGTGGAGCAGTTTTTCAATCATCCGAAGGAAGAACGGACACGGCAATTTTTGGGCAAAGCTTTGGGGCAAAGAACGTTACAGGAGCAACCGTAATCCGTAAAGTGACGCGGAAAGGGGTAGAACTTAGAGTAAAAAGCACGTTAGACTTATCGCAGGAGAAGGGAAACCTGTCGTATGTCTGACGTGCTTTTTGGCGTGCTATATATAGATGCATCAGGCTACTAGTGGATGTACCCGGAGAATCCTCAGGTAGGATGAAAGGTCTTTTCCTGTGGGTATCGGGGAATCAGAATGATCTTCTGCTGCGTTCCTTCCGCAGTAAATACACAAAATAAGGAGCGCCCACAAGTGCTGTCATGATCCCGACGGGTATTTCACGTGGAACAATGAGCATTCTGCCCAAGATGTCGCCCAGCAGCATCAGATTCGCTCCCAGCAGGGCAGCCAGCGGAATCAGCCACTGATTGTGGCTGCCAACAAATCTTCGAGCCATATGGGGTGCCATCAGTCCGATGAAGCCGATGGCGCCGACCGCCGAGACTGAAATTCCGGCCAGTGTAACGGCAAGCAATAGAAGCAGCAGGCGCTGGCGAGTCATATGTACCCCGAGGGAAGTAATGGTCTCATCGCCAAGCTGGTAAACATTCAGCTTTCGGTAGCTGCCCCAGACCAAGGGCAGCAAGACAATGATCCAGGGCAGCAGTGAGATGACCTCCCGCCAGCTCCGGCCCCATAGGCTGCCTGACATCCAGAGCAAAGCCGTGTTCACATTGGTCGGATGGGTTACGATGAGATACTGCGTGGCTGCCATGAGGATGGCCCCCATAGCGACCCCGACCAGAGCTAGAGCTGCTGGCGCCAGCGTAAGTCTACGGCTGAGCAGCAGCAGAATCAGGAATGTTCCCACGGCTCCGCCAAACGCCGCCAAGGGCAGGATATAGGCTGGAGACTGGGGGAACAGGAAAATCACAGCCGCCGCTGCAAATCCGGCTCCTTTGGAAATGCCGATCACGTCAGGACTGGCTAGCGGATTGCGAAACAGACTTTGCAGAATAGCTCCTGCCACGGCTAGTCCCATGCCTGCCAGCAGTCCAACCAACGTCCGGGGCAAGCGAACCTCGTATACGATAAAATGAAAACGGCTGTGCGTATCCAGCAGAGCCGAGCTGACATCACGCAAGGGAATAGGAAGTGCTCCCACACTGACCGAAACGATGCCGAGCAGGAGCAGCAAAAGCAAGGCGGCCACAAGATAGAAAGTTCTGGTCATCGTGTCCCCCTCCTTTTTTTACGGGCCAGATAGATAAAAAACGGCCCCCCGATAGCAGAGGTTACAATTCCCACGGGCGATTCGAACGGAAAAGAAATGATGCGGCTGAGGAGATCCGCATACACCAGCAGCAGTCCTCCGCCAAGCGCTGTCATCGGAACGAGCAACGAGAGACGTGTTCCAACCAGCGCCCGGGCGATGTGGGGTACGATCAGACAGACAAAGCCGATCGGTCCGCATACCGCCACGGCTGAGCCTGCCATTACGATAACCAGCAGCAGAGCCAGCGCTCGAACAAGAGGGACGCGCTGCCCTAGTCCGGCTGCGATCTCATCCTCCAATAGCAGCAGTCGCAGGGCTGGCAACAGCATAACGAGCAGCACAAGGCTCGCAATGAAAAAAGGAAGTATCATTCGTACCTCTGTCCAGCCCGCCTGACTGACAGAGCCAGCCAGCCAGAAAATCATGGACTCCGTAGAGTACTGATTTAATATAATGAAGCCCTCTGTTAGTGACGACAGCATGAAATGAATGGTGATGCCCGCCAGCGCCAAGCGAACAGGCTGCTTGTCTGCGAATCCAGCCAGCGACCAGACCAGCCATGCACCTGCCGCTGCCCCAGCAAAGGCCATCAGCATCGTGGATGTTGCCGATAGCTGTGCGGATAAGACGAGTCCCAGCACCACGGCGAGAGAAGCCCCAGCGTTAATGCCAAATACATGTGGTGAAGCCAGCGGATTTCGTGTGGTGAGCTGGGTCAATAGCCCCGCCAGCGCCAGCAGGATACCGACCATGCAGGCGGTCAGGGTGCGCGGCAGGCGCAGCGTCTGAATGTACAGATGTACCTTGTCGCTGCGCTGATAGGTCAATGCCTGATACAGTTCAGCCCACGATATAGAGGCGGGGCCCCATTTGAGGCTGAATAACAAGCCCAGGATTAATAAAATCAAAGACACTAAAAACAGGAAGAGCAGAAACCGCGAACGGCTCTGCTTCTTGGTGGATATGGAATGGATCATTTTACTTCTCTCCCAGGCTGTTTACGATGTCCTCGGCTATTTTTTCACTTCCCAGCATCCCGCGGGACAAGGACCAATTACGTCGTTCTACCGTAAATACACGGTTGTTTTTAACTGCGTCTATTTTTTGCCACAAGGGATTGCCTTCCCACTGGTTCACGATCGTTGCAGGGTCTGTCGGCATCAGGAACAGTACCTGTGGGTTGGCTTCAACCAACTGCTCCAGTGTCAGCTCGGGATATGCCTTGTCGCTGTGCACCGGATCGGTAAAGCCTAACAGCTTTACAATGGAGCCAGTATATGCATGGTCCGAATGGGCGAAGAAGCCTTTAGGATTGACGACAGCAGGCAGTACGGTCAGAGAGGTGCTCTTCAGCTTCTTTTTGGCTGCATCCATTTTGACCTGATGTTCTTTCAGACGTTTTTGGGCCTCTTCACTTTTACCTACGGCCGTAGCGAGGATCGTGTAGTTTTTTAGCATATGCTCATAGTCTGCCTGAAAATCGTCCAGTGCCAGCACTGGGGCAATGCCTTTCAATTGAGTCAAAGCATTTTTGTGCTTATTAATATCCACAATAATCAGATCAGGCTGCAATGAGCTGATCAGTTCAATATTGGGTTCATAACGGGAGCCTACGGAAGTGTAGTCCTTCAGCTTGCTTTTCACGGAATCCATGAACAGTTCAGGCGTACCGTCATCAGCAATTCCGATAGGCTGCACACCCAGAGTCACCAGCATGTCCGTAAAGCTGAAATCCATTGAAATAATACGTGCAGGCTTGCCTGGTAAAGTGACAGTTCCGAGTGCGTCCTGAACGGTGATACGGTCTCCGTCAGATGAGCTGTTCGCTGGTTGGGAACCCGTCGAATTGTCGTTTGCCGCAGTCTGATTCGTGGAGGATGAACTACAAGCTGCCAAGCTAATAGCGAGCAGTAAGGTGAAGGCGAGGCCCAATATACGTGTAAACCAATGATGCATCCTGTTTCCCCCTGATAATAATAATTATTCTCATTTGAATTTTAGCGGTAACCTCTCTTTTATACCATGTCTGATTTGTAGACGTCACATGTTATATTATTAGATTCTTTGAAACTGGGTGGGGGAGCAGCCGACTTCTTTTTTGAAAATACGACTAAAATGAAAATAATCCGTAAATCCGACCCGTTGGGCGACTTCCTTGGCTGGAAGTCGGGTCTGCTGGAACATTTGCTTCGCTTTTTGGATACGGAGATGACGTAAATACTGGGTCATGGTCATGCCAGTGGCTTTTTTGAACAACACCGTGTAATGTCCTTCACTCATGCCCGCCCGATCAGCCAGAAGCGGCAAGGTCAGCTTGAGCATATAATGCTCATGGATATAAGACAGGGATTGTTCAATAGATACCGATGAGTTGTGGTTGTCCTGCAACATATGCGTCTCATAGATATAAATGAATAGCAAGCGCTCCAGAAGCAGTCTTTTTCGAAATTGCCGGGCCGCCTTTTCCACGCCAGCTTCATCCTGAATGCTTGGGGCTGTTGTTCGTAGCAGCTCGTCCAGCATATATTTGATTTTGTATTCACTCAAGGTACGCAACGGACCATGCAGCGTCCAATCCGTGGATTCGCTTCGCAGCACACGATACGTAAGCACGATATATTCGGCTTCCCGGGTTTTGGGGACCTGAATGCTGCAAGTGCCATATTGATTATGAAAGGCAAAGCCCTGCGTGAAAATAACCGGCTCTTGGTCTTTAGCTGAGAGAGTGACATGTCCGTGCAGCGCAACAATCAGGAGATGGCTGTCGGAGCCAGGATGCAGGGTCTGAGAGGTGTTGCCGTATTCGATATGCTCCAGCAACGGGATGACGGTTGCTAGCTGCTCCAGATTCATGAATGCACCATCCTTCATTATTTCTTTTCTTTAGCAAAGTAGCTAATCACCCTTATTCATGATAAATTCTAAGAACAATAAAGTGAAGTTGTAATCGGGAAGGAACATTGGCAAATGAAAAAGGTTCTGTTCATTAATACCGGAGGAACAATTTCTTCCTCCTATCAGGAAAACGGCCTGACTCCAACTCAATCGGCTGAAAATATTTTGGCTGAAATTCCAGAGCTCCAGGAAATTTGCGAGATTGATGCCTACAATCTGATGAGCATTGATAGCACCAATACACAACCAGAGGATTGGGCTTCCATCGCCCGGATGGTACATCGTTCGCTCGATCAATACGACGGTATTGTTATTGCCCATGGCACGGATACGATGGCTTATACGGCTTCAGCCCTGAGCTTTATGTTGGGGACTGTGGACAAACCCGTCGTTGTGACAGGGTCGCAAGTATCCATATTGGCGGAGCACAGCGATTCCAAAAAAAATGTAATTGACTCATTCCTGACCGCATGTGGCGAGGTAGCAGGGGTTTTTGTCGTGTTTAATGGCAAGATCATCAACGGCAGCCGCAGCTCGAAGATCAGAACACGCAGCTATAATGCTTTTGAGAGTATTAACTATCCGTACATAGGTCTCGTGGAGAACGGCAAGGTGGTCTATACGGAGGGCGTATTTGCAAATCGTAATACCGTTCGTCACCCATACAATGACAGGTATGCTTCTGAAGTATTTCTGCTCAGGCTGATTCCGGGTACAAACCCGGCGATCTTTGATGCTATTCAGAGCTTGGGCTATAAAGGTATCGTCATTGAGGGCTTTGGCATGGGCGGCGTGCCTTTTAAAGAAAGGAGCCTCATCAGTAAAATTGAGGATCTGATGAAGGACGGTATGAGTATTGTTGTTACTACTCAATGTCCTTATGAGGGCGGGGACCTGACGATTTATGAGGTAGGGCAGAAGGTGCTGGAAAAGGGCGTTATTCCGGGGTATGACATGACAACAGAAGCGCTGGTAACGAAAATGATGTGGGCGTTGGGCCAGACGACTGACCCGGCTGAGGTAGCCAAGATTATGGCAACGAACTATGCGGACGAAGTGTCCCTGCCTGCGGATACAGCTTCCTGATAGGAAGCTGATTTCCGAAGGTACGGGCTAACTACCGGCTAACGCCGAGCTTGCTCCAGTCTGTTTTTAATCTCAATGGCCATTTCCAGTGCTTGTACGGCCGACTCCAATGGAATCAGACATTCCGCATGTCCGCCAAAGCAATCAAGTGCATGATCCCAACTTTTTTCGTATGGATTGGCGGATTCGAGGTTGATTTTTTGCTGTTCTGATGCGGTATACTCAAATAATGCGGTGGGTATGGGATCGTTTTCGTCACTCTCATGAAATACCAGCTTGGCTTTTTCAAAATAAGCTTCATAGGCCACCGTGAAAGGATAGCTTTTCGGCATATGGGAAGAAGCGATGACTTCTGTGAATGTATCCCGATGCTGAAAATAAGCCCGAACTTGTGCCTGTTCGGGATGGACTACCTCTGTACCCCACACTGTATATGGATCACATGGACCCCATAGCCAGGTGAATAAATCCAGTTCATGAAGCATGAACTGCGTAGGGAGGGAACTTAGTCCAAGGTCTCCCCACAGGGGAGGGGTTTCTCTTTTCAAGGACAAGGAAATGAGTTTTCCGTATTTTTGTTGGCGATAAGCCTCGTACAGATAGGTATAGGCAGGATCAAACTTAATGAACTGGTTGACCAGAATTTTTTTGCCATATTGCTTCTCAGCTTGTTGCATAAGAAGAGCGTCTTCGAGATGAAAGCAAACCGGTGTTTCACAAAATACATGCTTCCCGTGCTTTAGCGCATCAATGGCATGTGACCTATGCAGGTGGGAGGGCAGGCATAGATCGACGATATCCACGTCCGGATCCAGCAGAATATCCTCTATATTTTGTGTGACTTCTACGTTTAGCTCCTCTTTCAATTTTTGCAGCTTGGTTTCGTTCCTTCCAAATACAATGAGTCTGTTTACATTGGGATGGTTGTTTAACAGCGAGGCATGATACGCGCCGAATCCCGTCCCCAAAATTCCAATATTCATCATCCATTACACCCCTTTACTTCTATGATACACACCTATTGCTGCCAACAGGGTGTCAACAATCTTTGCATCATCTTTTCATTTCGGGTTAACCATCTATTGTGGAGGTATGATTGTGAGACTGCATCGTTTAATCGCGATTTTATTATGTATCGAATCTAGAGGGAGAATGAAGGCCAGGGAATTGGCGTTGGCACTGGAAACCTCTGTACGCTCCATTTACAGGGATATCGACCTTCTGGCTGAAGCCGGAGTTCCGATTGTTACCGCATCCGGTCCGAAGGGCGGAATTTATTTAATGGAGGGTTATACGGCAAACCTGAAGCAGTTGAATGGCGGGGATGTCATTCAGTTGTATTTAACGGGGATGGGCATTTATACGGGCGGGTCCACGGAATCGGGTTTGAAGTTAAAGAATACTTTGCTCAAACTGGAACAGACGATGCCGGCCCCCTATCAATCCGATATTCAAAAAGCCAAAGCTCGGTTTTATTTTGATGATACACCGTGGTGGACGGAACGTATAGCGATTCCTTGCCTGGAAGCCGTGAGAGCGGCAGTATGGGGGTCCTATAAAGTAATGATCCAATATGAGAAAGCTGACGGCTCTTGCACTTCTCGCCATGTACATCCCTATGGACTTGTGGTGAAAAAAGGAGATTGGTATCTGATTGCCTTTTGTGAAGTCGGGCAGGAGATTCGGACTTTTAAGTGTGAGCGAATTATGGAGGTTCAGCCGTCTGTTGAAGTCTTTAAGGTTCCTGAGGATTTTTCACTGGAATATTATTGGACAAGTAAAGAAAGCGCTTTTAAGCAGCTTTGTAGAGAGAAAGAATACTATCCTGTTCTGGTCCGAGCGACTAAGAAGCAAGCTGGAATACTAGCGAAAAGGATGGAAATCATCCAGTCTGTACAGGAAGGCAATCACTTCATTCTAACCGTCAACATGTATAGCTATGAAGCGGCCTGCCGCGATGCGATGGATTGGATCGGCCGTGTTGAAATCGTGGAGCCTGCAATACTCCGACAGTTTGTGAAGGAGGAAATTAGCCGACTCCAGAGGATATACGGTTAAATCATCAAAAAAACATCTGCCTATAGCAGATGCTTTTGCTTGTTAAGTCCAGGCCCAGAGGAATGCATCACGATCCCAGGCGATTCGGCCACCATGTAGCTTGCGAAATGCCTTTTTGATTTCTTTTTCCAAAGATACATGACCATGCTCGCTTATAAACACATACTGCTCTCCGTATTCAGAGCGTACATATGCAATGGCATCTTCTTGTTTCAGAGTGCCCACTTCACGGATTTGCGCGACCATCCATTGTGCAATTTGTTGTTCTATAGTTGGGGTGTTGTCCATTTGTCGTATCCTTTCCTGCGACCGATTGGTTGTAGCTGTTCAGCTCGCCTCCTGTAGTATACGGCAATTCGGAGAATTATTGAATTTTTTGATATAAATGTACTTATGCAGTTGGCTAAGTGGGCTTTCTTTTGTATAATTAAGGGAATATTCACGGGAATTTTCTTTTTTTGTATTGAAATCATGCAAGTTATCCCTGGGGGTGCCTGATTTGAAGGAAACAACCACTATTCGCGCAGAGCTGGAGCAGTACATCAGACGAGAAGGAATTACGATTAGTAAGTTTGGGGAGAACACAGGTATTAATGCAGGAACAATCAGTGCCATTATCAACGGTAACCGGCCAATTGCGATGCTGCTGCTGGATCGGATTGCTGCAGGTATGGGGCTTGAAGAAGGAAGCCTCTATGAGCTATACATTGATGAATTTATACGGAATACGGCACCGAATTGGCGACGGGTTCGGCCCTTTTTGCATCGCTGTGCAGAGCTGAACAAACTCGATTGTATTAAGCAAGTCGTGGAGTTTATCATGGACTATCTCATATACGCCCCGGCTTTGTTTGAGACAGCGGAAGAATTATTCAGCGAAGGTAGGTTGGAGGCTGCGGCCATTATTTATAAAAATGTCGCGGAAAGTGAGAAGTATCAACATTCGGAGCGGCTGGCGCTCTGCCAATACCGTTTATTTACGATTACCGTTGGCGATGATCAGGATGAAAATTTATGGGCAGCCACACATTTTGA
Organism: Paenibacillus sp. DP01; assembly: GCF_044784315.1. Taxonomy (NCBI): domain Bacteria; kingdom Bacillati; phylum Bacillota; class Bacilli; order Caryophanales; family Paenibacillaceae; genus Paenibacillus; species Paenibacillus sp. DP01. The sequence continues at coordinate 5,578,292 of NZ_CP173059.1, read as the reverse complement.
AAGCTTTGTAGAGCGATTGGGTGAGGCAGACCAACTCGATGCCTTAAGAGATTTGGCTAATACGTATGCCTCCTTGCGGCGTTGGGATAAAGTAGAATGGTTTGCTGAAAAAATGGCTCAAAAAGCCAAAGTACAATACGAGCAAAAATACGGAAATACCAGAAAATCAGAGCGTGGCAAGGAACCTAAGGGCCCTTTGTTTATGTATATTGTATACTCTTACGTACTCCGTGCCGGGGTCTGGGATGAGCGCGGGGATTATCAGAAGGCACTGGAATATGTATCCCTATACTCTGATTTGAGCTGGGTGCAAGAGGATACGGAGGAAGCTCGGCATTTGAAGGCCCTTTGTAGCAACTGGGCTGAGGCCAACAGGTATTTGTATCAGTTGATGTCCGGTAGCCTGGATGTGATTCCACAGTATGTGAATTATTTGGAAAAAAATGAGGGCGAAATTCTGGTGGGGTTACATAAGATAATGGTAGCGGCCAACCGTTATGATTTTAATGTAGATCATGTACTGCAGCACTTTGAAAAACAAATTGAGGCATTTGCAGATCAGCATGCCAAGGTAGGCACCTATACCGAGCAAATGTCAGCAGATCTCTATGCACGATTTTTGGCAGAGATGGCTTGTTACGATCTCAACAAACATCGTTATTCCAAAGGTATGAAATTCCTGCTTGAGAGCCTTTCCTATTCTGTCGTGCTGAATGGTAATCCTGTCACCATCAAGTGTGTAGGACTATTTGAAAAGTATCGGCATACTGCCACTTCTGAGGACAAAGAGGAATATAAAAACTTACTTGGAGAGGTAGAGTACATCTATGATAAAAAAGATCGTTTTTTCTCTGCTCGCATTTAATGTTTTTATCCTATTGAATTTTCCACCCGTCACCCCTCCTATAGAAGACCCTAGCGATGTCCACAGTCATGGGCTGGGGGGATGGGCATTGTCATCTCCTGAACCATCGGCTTAGAGGGTCTAGATAACATTAAAAAAGGTATTCTCTTATGAAGAGGATACCTTTTTTATTTGCAAGTGCATTTGAAGGTTGAAGGAGCGTCCTTGCCGTCAAGTGTGAGGAGTTGGAGGTTGGGCAGGCGGAAACCAGACATGACGAAGATCCACCCAACCTTGGCTGTTAAAGGATACGCCGCGAACAGTAGGAAGATAGGCCGTCTGAACGGGCTTTTCATATAAAATATGCAGCTGGTGCTCATCCATGAGCCGAGTTTCGATATGTTCAAATTGCTGTGCTCTAACGGTATGATCGGCTTCCCGTGCAATTTCGCGCAGCAGTCTTTCGATATCTACACGGCTATGCGGCTCCACATGCCCGGATACATTGAGATACAGATCAAACAGACGCAATTGCTCATCACGGTCACGAAACAGAGAAAAGATGATTAAGTCTGACTCCATACGAATAGATGAACTTTTGAATTCATTCATGGATGCGGCCACAATGTTACACGTATATCCACAGGATTCGAGCTGAGCTGCGACCCGTTCTGCATCCGCTCTATACTCGGGAATGGTGGCAATTTGTAACGCCGCCAGTGGTTCGCATGAATCATTAGCGTTAGATGAATCCACTGCTGAAGGAAGGGGGCGATGATCCAGACATGCTACAATCCGAGCACGTATTTCCGGGTTGCGCAGCGGTCCATCCTTGTGTGTGTTACATGTGATAAATTTGCGTACCGAAGCCGCCGAGTGAATCTGGCTCCATGCGGTATCCGTGTCTCTTGCCAGTATAGGATTATGGATAATGTGAAAAGAAGAAGCGGTATCTTCCATATCCGGCGATTCCAGCTTAGTCGCCCACGGGAGTTGAACGATTTCCACCCGATCTAGATGAGCACGACCCTGAAAATAAGGCGCAAAAGCCTCAAGTAAGCACAAGCTTTCGTTCATTTCCGTGACCTTGAAAGCCCCCGTACCGATAGGACGAATGCCAAAGGCGGCTTCACCCACCTGATTAAGCTCACGCGGTACAATGGCAGCCCGGCTGGTACACAGGAAGGATAAAAATAGCTCGTTCGGCTCCTTTAGTACAAAGCGTACCATCGTCGGACTCAACGCTTGAACGTGCTGAATTTGCCGGACGATAAAATGGTAAAGTCTCCTTCCCGGCGCCCGACTCAGTCGCTCAAAGGTATAGACGACGTCTTCCGCGGTCAGTATTTTGCCGTTATGAAACAGCACTTCTTTACGCAGGAAAAAGGTCCACTGCGTACGAGAAGTGTCCACCTCCCAAGCGTGCGCCAGTCCCGGCAAAATCTCACCGCTCTCGTTCGCCCGGCGGGCCAGCCCGTCAAAGACATGGCTGGATACGAAGGACTCGGCGAGCCAGTTCAAGTACAACGGGTCCAGCGTATAGAGCTGCTGGCGAATGGGCAGACGCAGCGTGTCGATCTGCTGCTGATCACTGCGCACCTCCGCGTGATGCCCGAAATAATTCAGCAGCCAGCCCTGCAAATGTTCCTGCATGGTGGAGGAGCGTGAATGAACTCGGATTTCATCCAGTGCGCGTTTGATATCATGGCGGTCTATGGCTTGCATCATGGATTGCACAGCAATGTCTTCCGGCTGAATAAGGAAGCGCAGACTGGAGCGGCGGCCTCTGCCTCGGCGAGGAGTCCATTGTATCCAATCGTGCTGTTCCATTTTCTGAATGATCATCAAGGCATTGCGGTGGGTGCAGTCAAAAATAGCCGCCAGCTCATCCAGCGTAGTCTCTATGGTATGGTTCTCGTCCCTGTCGTCAGCTGCGTGGGAGTGAAGCCGTAAAAATTGGGCGTGAAGTTTCATTCAGGAATGCTCCGTTTCCCCTATGCTTGAGTAAAAGCGCAACTGCTTTTATAAAATAGGAAATTTTATTTTGATTAATTTCTCTTTATCTTCTTATTTTATCATCTACAATAAGGGTTATAAAGCATAGTTGTGGAGGTATTTACCATGCATGACAAGGTGAATGGATCGTCTTTGCCGAAAGCGTCGTTGTTGTCTGCCTTTGCCGGCGCCATTGTGTTGGCGCTGGTCCATCAATATCTGTTCTTCGAACATGGGCTGGGCGTGTCTATGCCTATTTTCGTTATTGTATTTTACGTGTATATGTATTCCTTTAATCGAGATCGTTGCCAGCCCATTACATGGATAGGACGTCTGCTGTTTGTGGTCATTATGATGCTGGCACTGACATATGTGCTGTTCGATAACCCGATCTTTTATGTGTTAAATGCCCTGGCTATATCTGCTCTGATTAGCGTACATATGGTGTTGCTGTTCGGGGAAAAAAGGCATAGCTGGTCAGAAATCGGTATTATCGGTCAGGCGCTAAGCCATTGGTTTTATCAAAATTTCCGCCATATCGTGACTCCGTTTCGAATGTTTAAGACGGCAGCCTTTCGGAATGTAAAGGATGAGCGTAAGCGTGTATTGGGTAAAGTGATAATCGGTCTACTTATTGCCTTGCCGTTGCTACTCATTATTATATCTCTGCTGGCTTCCGCAGATGGGGTGTTCGAAGAGTTGTTATCTGGCATACCCGCATGGATTGGCACATTGACCTTTGGGAGTGGTTTGCCGCGGCTGATCTGGGCCTGCTTTTTTACCTTCTGTTTTTTCTGTTACTTGTGGGGATTCGTACAGCCTGCTCCGCGGAATACGGAAAGAGAGGCTCAGTCAGCAGCAGCAGTACCTTACCACGAGCCGGTCGCAATCAAGTTTGATCCTGTCATTACCGCTACAGTGCTGATTGTCATGAACCTGGTGTATGTTGTGTTCGTCGTGCTGCAGTTCGGATATCTGTTTGGTGCATGGGAAGGTGCTTTGCCAGAAGGAACCTCGTATGCTGAATATGCGAGAAGAGGATTCGGGGAGCTGGTTATGGTAACAGGTATCAATTTTGTGCTGATGATCAGTGTATTGAAATGGACTGAATTCGGCTCAGGTATAGTGCAAACATTGAACAGCGGCCTGCTGTACATACTCGTCGGTTGTTCGGGTGTGATGCTGTACTCGGGATATACCCGGCTGGTTATGTACGAAGAAGCATACGGATATACGTATATCCGTTATCTGGTACACGCATTTATGATTTTTCTGGGCTTGCTGCTGCTCGTTGCGGCCGTGCGTATTCATGTCCGCCAGCTTCCGCTGGCGAAATATTATATTGTACTCGCTCTAATCGCCTATGTCGTCGTGAATTATGTGGGTATTGATGTACGGATAGCTGAAAATAATCTCGAACGGTATCGTACAACATCGGTGATAGACAAGGAATATTTGAGTGAGCTATCAGCGGACGCGATTCCACTACTGATTGATTTTAGCCGTAAGGAACACGGAGCGCTGGATGAGTTTTTACAAGCCCGCTTGATGAGCATGACGAGAGAAGAATCGAGTTGGCCCGAATTCAATTGGGCTAAGTATCGAGCGCAACAGGAATTGCACGCCTATATTTTGGAATGAGAGGTGTTTGGGAATGATCGGAACAGATACGTTACAAGGTATGGTACTAGAGCTACGGGATGAAATGTCACACTACCAGCATCAGTTTGGTGTAAGACGGAACGATTTCCTCGTGGAGGCTATGTCCTATGGAATGAGTAAGGAGGAAGCCCGTGCTTATGCTATCCAGCGTATTGGCCCGGTCGTTCCCGTCACCTGTATGCCTACGTTGGCTCTAGGGAAAGTGAGACCGCTCAGTCCAATGTTGGCAATGCGGTACCAATATGCAGGGGATTGGAAGGACATCCATGAGCATCTGCTCCTTCCTGATGAAGTGCTCCGGATCGCAGGTACACAGCATTTTCGCAGCTGGATCAGCGATATGCGAAATTACTGGGTGGAATCGGCCCCTTACCGATTCGGGGATGATCGTCTTTCGCTGCTGTCGGTCGCAAGCGAGAAAGAAGGTCACTTTTCCATGCTCGTCTGGAAGGAACCTGGTGAAGAGCCGGAGGTATGGACGTATGCTTCCCAGCATGAATACCGATTCAGTCATTTGCTCCACTGGTTCAAGTGGTTGAATGGGCGCAGTGAAGAATGAGAGGTATAGATGATGCAAAAGAATCGTAATTGGATCGTGCTATTTATTGGCATTGTTATAATGGTGGGGGTTGCAGACTATTTTACACCAGCTAAGCCTGCGACTACTCCTGAGCTTATCGTTCCAACTGTAATCAGTGAAGAAAGCCTTCAGCTAAGTGATGACTAAACAATAAGGGTCACATTATGGCTGCTGTTAAGTTGATTTTGAGCAAAGTCTCTGGTTTCGATTGAAATTAAAAAAATATAGTTCATTTTCTGTGGTATTGCGTTGTTAAAGTAAGCCGGAAATCACCCTAATAGTTGAGAGGGAAATGAAGCTAATATCAATCGAATGTGGAGCCATTCAGATGTTCAAGCGACTCCGTCATTTCCTCTACAACTTATATTCAGGGGGAATTTTCAATGGCTAGAAGTGCAAGCACATACGCATCTGTAATCGACGGTTTTAAGGTAGAAACGAACAAAAAGTATTCGCCAGTAGGTGGAACAAAATGTAATATTTTTGCACAAGACGTGATGGCTGCGATGTCGGCTTCCTTGCCAAGTGGCTTAGCCAATCAAATGGCTGATGCTTTACTGGGTAACAACACGCCGGGCTGGTACTCCGTAACTTTTCAGGATGCTCAAAAAAGAGCAAACCTCGGGTACCCAACCATCGGGATCAAAAAAGCGGACGGACATGGTCATGTCGTCGTCGTCAGACCAAAGGGTTCATCGATCACGATCTTGAAGGAAGTACAGATCGCTCAGGCGGGAACCAAAAATTACAACAGTAATACTATTAATTACTCTTGGGTGGCAGCTGATCTGCCTGGCGTAAAATTCTATACACACGACTAAGTGGTTTTGAGATATTAGCAGTCAAAATAACCCTGGAAGCAGATCCATTCGATCTGCCTCCAGGGTTATTTTTTTATTTTGAAGCAGAATGTTTAGATACAATGAAGGCTTTGCCTGGCTTGACAAAAGCAACAGCATAACCATTAGAGAAGGAAGAAGACTCCGATCTGTATTCAAGCTTGGTCAGCAGTTGCCCTTGGCGATTGATGTAACCGAATTTTCCGTTCGAGACAGATGAGTTTGCTTGTTTACCAACTAAAGCAATGCCTTCCTTGAATGGAGATGTAACGTCATATTTTTGTTGATATTTAATGACCAATGTTCCGGTTTTATCAATAAACCCAACCTCATTTTTCGCATTTTTCACACTGGCCAAGCCCTCGCTAAAATCCTGTGCATCCGTAAACTTAAAGGGAATCACGACTTTTCCCTGTTTATTGATGAATCCCCATTTACCCTTGGCATTTTGTACTGGAGCCAATCCTTCCGAGAAGTCTCCGCCGGATTTGTATTGAGGTGGAATGACTTCTTTTCCTGCCGTATTGATATAACCGTATAGTCCCTTGCTATTTTGAACAATAGCCAAGCCATCCGAGAAACTACGACTGTATTTGTATTGATAAGGAATCGCTAGCTTACCGGAAGCATTCACAAAACCAATCTTCCCAGTGTTAGGGGCATAGGCAAGGGCCAGACCTTCTGTAAATACATATTCTGAATCCACATGTTCTTTAAAATGAGAAAGGGTTTTTCCCGTTCGATCTATAATTGCATTTTCTTTGGTGTCTGCTATGGTGACCTTGGCCTTGCCTTCGGAAAAGACATTGGCTTCGGTGTATTGGCAAGGAATGACCAGTGTCCCTTTCGTATTAATGTACCCAAAGAGATTGGTTTTTGTATTTTTGACTACAGCCCGCTGCTCTTGAAAATCACCAACAGGTTTAAGCTCGGCGGGAAGAGAGAAAGCCTTTTGTCCCTTGGTATTGTAATACACAAGGTTTCCGGCAGATGTTTCAGCAGCCAATAAGCCATCATGAAAAGCACCATCGCTTGAAGGACGAGCAATGTTGTAATCTACAGCAGTTTTAGAGACTTCAATGGTTGTTATGCTGGGTGCGGCCCAGCCTGTTCCAATAACAGAGATGCCAGTAATCAAAATTAATGCAGCTAATCCTAACTTTTTCAACATGCATAAGCTCCTTTGTGAGTTGATTTTTAACTTCGGGCTTCAAAGAATTCTGCCCTCATACGTAAGGCCTTCCATAATATAGACGATAAAAATGTAGGAATGTTTCTTTATATTCAAAATTTTTCTAATTTTCAGTGCGTGAAAGCTCTACTTTCATGTAGGATGCTTGTTCATCTCGTCTCTACTCATCTCTTCTGACCTCAGCTATTCTTTGGCTACGGAGGGGCTATCAAGCCTATTCCGTAGCTCATGTTAACAATTTACAGAATCGAATAACATATCATTGGGAGAATCTCTAATAGTGAAAATCGATTATTATTGAGAGATTAAAGATGAGGGATCAGTTCACTTTCAAAAAAAAGAAGAAAATGTGTCATTTTAAAAAAAGTCTATACATATATGTTAAATGTATAGACAAATTCAAAAAGCGGATTTATAATTACGCTGTAAACGTTTTCTAGTAGTTATCATCCAATCAGACCTTGAAGGGAAGGAACAATCATGAAGAAAATTTTACTGGCGTGCAGCTCAGGTATGTCTACAAGTTTGCTGGTTACTAAGATGCAGGATTATGCTAAGTCCATTGGAGACGAGGCTGAAATTTGGGCAGTAGGTCAAGATCAAGCCGCAGAGGACATGGCTAAGGCTGACGCTGTATTGATCGGCCCGCAAATGAGTTTTCTTAAAGGACAGCTGGAAAAGGAAGCAGCCCAATATGGTATTCATGTAGAAGTGATTGACATGATGGCCTACGGAATGGTTGACGGTAAGAAAGCCTACGAACAGGCTGTGAAACTGGTGGAACGTAAAAATGGATAAAGTTAATATAGCTGATCTGACGGAAGAACAAATTAGTTTCCAACTTATTTTGCATAGTGGAAGCGCTCGCAGCAAAGTGATTCAGGCGCTGACTGAATACAGAAATGAAAATGTAGAAGGTGCGGACGATTTGCTCAAACAAGCCAAGCAGGATTTACGTGCCGCGCATGATATCCATTTTCAAATGGTTAAGAAGGAAGCGGGAGGAACCCAAACTCCCTTCTCGCTTCTCTTGATGCATGCCGAGGATCATCTGATGTCTACGGCTACCATGAAGGATTTGGTCCAAGAACTGCTGGAGCTGTTCAAATCCAGAAGTTTATAGCTGGACCTGTAAATTTGTGAATTTTGGGACATGAAATGCTTGCAACCCTATTGATGCAAGTCACTTCGCGGGGAGGAATAGGCTTTGTTTGAAAAATTAAGCCGGATACTGATACCTATTGCCGGTAAACTGAACAACAACCGCTATCTTACTGTACTGCGTGATGCATTCATGCTGTCATTTCCATTAACAGTTTTTGGCTCCATTATTGTAGTTATTATTAATCTGCCGTTTCTAAAAGGGTGGATGGGCGACGGCAATTATGCGACTTTTAGCAGTCTGCTGAACATTGCGCCTAATGCCACACTGAATATTATGACCTTATTTGTCATCGTCGGGATTGGTTATTATCTATCTCGAAGTTATAAGGTCGAGCCCATATTCGGCGGTATGATCGCGTTGGCCAGTTTCTTAATGCTCACCCCTTTTGTACTGACACAAGAAAGCGGTGCCACGATTGCTGGTGTCATTCCGGTGGACCGGATCGGTGCCAAAGGCATGTTCCTTGGTATGATCGTCGCCTTTATCGCGGCTGAGATATACCGGAGGGTGACACAGCGAAATTTTGTCATTAAAATGCCTCCAGGTGTTCCGCCAGCCGTTGCCAAATCGTTTGCCGCTTTGCTTCCGGCATGTATCACATTGGGTATATTTTTGATCATTAATGTTGTAGTTACACTGACCCTTCACAATAACCTGCATGATCTGATTTATCATGCCGTACAGGCACCGCTGGTGCATTTGGGCAGTGGTATTATACCTACATTAATTGCTATTTTCTTTGTTCAGCTTTTATGGTTCTTTGGGCTTCATGGTCAGATTATTATCAACTCGGTTATGGACCCAATCTGGAATACACTTGCACTTGAAAACTATGAAGCGTACTCCAAAGGAGCGGAACTGCCGCATATTATCACCAAGCAGTTTGTGGATATTTATACAGTAGGTATCGGTGGTACAGGTATGACATTGGCTGTCGTGCTTTCGATTCTGATCTTCCTGAAGAGTAAGCAATTGAAGCAGGTCAGTAAGCTGGCCCTTGGACCAGGTCTGTTTAATGTCAACGAACCCGTCATATTCGGTCTGCCGATTGTGATGAATCCGCTTATTTTTGTTCCGTGGGTCATTTCTCCAATGATCGTTACGCTGATTACTTACTTTGCCATGACTACGGGGATTGTACCGCCGCCCAACGGGATACAGGTTCCTTGGACGATGCCGTTGTTCTTTAGTGGAATGATGGCTACGGGTTCTCTAATGGGAGGCATACTGCAGTTGTTTAATATGGCTGTCGTCTTTGTCATCTGGTTCCCGTTCCTGAAAATTATTGATCGGATGAACGTTCGTAAGGAGCAGGAAGAGGAGCTTAAACAAGCAGCCGTTGCAGGTAAGGATCAAACTGTTGGAATGTAACATGAATGAGCTGCTAGTGTAGTGGACTTGTTCTTTGCAAAAGAGAGAGGAGTAGAGCTGTGAATCATACCGAAATGAAAGATATAGAGCAGCAAGCCATTCAATACCGTTTTCCGACTGACTTCTGGTGGGGTTCCTCAGCTTCGGCTACCCAGACAGAAGGAACTGTGGAGGGAGACGGCAAAGGACCGAACATTTGGGATTATTGGTTTGAGCAGGAGCCGAACCGTTTCTATGACGGGGTCGGTCCTGCTGATACATCCCGTTTCTATACCCGTTATAAAGAAGATATTGCACTCATGAAAGAGCTTGGCCACAACTCTTTCCGGTTCTCTATCTCCTGGTCACGCCTGTTTCCGGCAGGGAAAGGTGAAATAAACCAGCAGGCGGTTCAATTTTATAACTCCGTCATTGAAGAGTTGCACCAGGTGGGCATTGAGCCGTTTGTGAATCTGTATCATTTTGATTTGCCGATGGCTTTACAGGAAAAAGGAGGCTGGGTAAACCGCGAGACGGTCGAAGCTTACGTGGATTACGCGAACACTTGCTTTGAGTTGTTCGGGGATCGTGTAGCCAAATGGTTTACGCATAACGAGCCAATTGTCCCGGTGGAAGGCGGCTATCTATACGATTTCCACTATCCCAATGAAGTGGATTTCGGTAAAGCTGTACAGGTGGGATATCATACCCTGTTATCGAGCGCCAGTGCCATTAAGGCTTACAGAGAAGGCGGCTATAAAGGCAAAATCGGTATTATTTTGAACCTGACGCCGAGCTATCCGCGTAGTCAGCATCCGGCAGACGTGCAGGCTGCTGAAATATGCGACGCGTTCTTTAACCGTTCCTTTTTAGACCCATCTGTGACGGGAGAATTTAACCCTTTGCTTGTGGAGCTGTTACGCCAAGAGGGATTTGTACCGAGCATGGAAGATGGAGATCGGGAAATTATACGCCAGGGTACTGTAGACCTGCTGGGGATTAACTATTATCAGCCGCGCAGAGTCAAGGCTCGCGAAAGTCTCCCAAATCCAGACGCACCTTTTGTGCCGGAACGATTCTTCGATTATTATGCCATGCCTGGTCGTAAGATGAATGAGATGCGAGGCTGGGAGATTTATGAGAAGGGCATTTACGACATTCTGACCAATGTCAGAGAAAATTACGGCAACATTGAATGCTTCATTTCAGAAAACGGAATGGGCGTTCAAGGTGAAGAAAAATTCAGAGATGAGCAGGGTATGATCCGCGATGATTATCGTATTGATTTTATCCGTGAGCATCTCAAATGGGTCCAACGAGCTATCTCAGAAGGGTCCAATGTGAAAGGCTATCACTTATGGACGTTTATGGACAACTGGTCCTGGACGAACGCATATAAGAATCGCTACGGCTTTGTATCCGTGGATCTTCAGAACGAGGGTAAAAGATCCGTTAAGCAGAGTGGGTACTGGTTCAAACAAGTGATCGAAAATAACGGATTCTAAGGTAAGGTGGGGGGGTGGTCCTTTGGACCGCCTTTTTTTCTTCATTGCTGAAAAGAAGCTGTGCTGTATACCGCTGGTGAGAAAGTATAATGTTCGGTATACTTACTATACCGTCATACCTTAACGTCCCGCCTGCAGAACAGAAAAACCAGCGCTACCGATATTTTGGTAAAATGCTGACATAAAACAATTTTTAGTACAGGTGGTAGACAGATGAACAAATACGAGCGGATTGCACAAGAGGTCAAAGAGCGTATTATGAATAAGACCTACTGCAGTGATGATCCCATCCCTGATGAGATCTCATTGGCAAAAGAGTTTCGTGTAAGTCGAATGACGATTAAGAGGGCATTGGACACATTGGTGATGGACGGACTGCTGAATCGTAAAAGAGGACACGGAACCTTTATCGTCAAATCGGTCTACAATGGCCCGGTTAATGTCGTTGTAAATGAAATGCTGGGGCTGACCAACGTACTGCGCGGGAAAGAAATCAAAAGTAAAATCATAGCCTTTGACGTTCAATTTCCATCCGAGGAAGTAGCGACTCATCTGTTTATTGACGTCAATTCTCCTGTATATCATGTGATCCGTCTGCGTGTTGTGGAGGGCGAACCCTATGTTATCGAGCGCACGTACATGCCAACGAAGCTGATTAGCGGTATTACCGAGGAAGTGTTGTATGGCTCGGTGTACAAACATATTAAGGAGGAACTGGGCCTTAATATTGTCGGTTCACATCGTACCATCCGGGCATCCAAGTCGACGGAACTGGATCGGGAGCATCTGGATTGTGCAGCAGATGACCCAATCTTGGAAATTGAGCAAGTGGGTTATCTGGATACGGGGATACCATTTGAATACTCATTCTCGCGCCATCGGTATGATAAATTTGTGTTCACCACAGTGAATCGGATGCGTTGAGCCAGTGAGTAAGAAACGGATGGTAAAGCACAAGCATGGCAGAAGAAGGCCTAACTGATGTGGGCACTCTCCTGCCATGTTCTTTTTAATGAAGCAAATTAATTGCCAAGCAATCTCACTTCATGCACCGTCGGAGTATACCAGTTGTTCGGATTATTGAATAGCACTGCATTTACAAGATTGATTCGCACGTAACGGGCTTGAAAATTAACTTTGTCACTGGTAAAGCCGTATGCAGTATTGCTCGTACGGTCAATGGTGGAATAATGAACGCCATCCGTACTATATTCGATCTTATACTTGTAATATGCCTCAGATCCTTTGTACATAAACCATGAAATATCCACTTCGTTAATCGTCTTGGTACTGCCCAAATCCACCTGCCACCAAGCAGGCCAGGATGCAGATGTAGCCTTCCATGAGGTTTGGGGATTGCCATCGTTCGCCAGTGAAGCCGGGGAAGCAGATGCGGCTGAACTGGCAGTAGCTGTTTTGCCTTGCGCGTGATTCACAAGGGATGGCAGGATGACTGTGCCTGTAGCAGCATCCATATCCCAGCTACTGTACCAGTTTAGAGTAGCCGTTTTATTGGAGTCATTCAGGGTCAGTGGCAACCAGATGAATTTGTGATCGCTCAGATTGAGCGGATTCCAGCGGTCGCCCATATAGATATAACTGGTTCCTGCGCTGCCTGTAATTGTGGCGATGGAGTGGATTTGCGAGCCGTAAGCTGCCGGATCACCGAAAGGCGACAAAGCAGACCAGCTTCCAGTCATGGAGCTGGCGGTTGCATAAGCACCCTGATTCGGATACCAGCCGGATGCCTGCGAGGTGAACAGGTAGTAGGTGTTGTTCTTTTTCACAACAGCAGGCGCTTCACGATAACCATTTTCAAAAATCCAGCCAACAAATGACTGCACGCCTGTATAATCGGCTGTCAGCTTGAAGATTGCCATCGTATCATTGGCGCCACCATTTTTACGGGAAGCTGTAATGAGGTAGCCGCTACCGTCGGTATCCGTGAACACCGTCATATCACGGGACTCATAATTCAGCGGGCGGAAGCTGCCTTGGTAGGTGAAATTCCCGTCTGGTGTATCGCTGGTAGCAACAGCTACGCGACCGAGTGAGTAGTCCGTGCCATTTTCATAGTGTGCCCATAGTACATATTTTCCGGTGGATTTGTTGTAAATGACTTTAGGCCGCTCGATTTTGCTCGAATTCAGCTCAGGGGCGGAATCTTTGGTGAGGATACTACTGCGGAAGGACCAATTCTTCAAATCAGTCGAGGTATATACGTTCACTTTTTCAAATTTCCAGTTCTCAGCGTGCTCGCCGTACCAATAATAAGTGGAACCTACTTTTAGGATATTGCCGCTGTTCGCCTGAATCGGGTTTCCTGCAGTGTCCTTCCAATCCGTTCCATTCGTAATGGCTGTGCTTGCTGTTGCACTCAAGGACAGTTCTGCATTAGCGGCGTCCAAACCATTCATCGATGGGTTCATCTCGCTCCCATAGGTTGCTTGCGTAACGCCTGTTGTATTGGCATGTACTGCATCGGGTTGAAGACCTGCACCGACCACTGCGATTATAATACAAATCCATGGGGCTAACCATTTGCTGTTGTTGATCCACTTCACGATATCATCTGCCTCCCTAATATAGATAGGATGGCCCCGAACAGCTTGTCCGGTACCTCATCTACGATTCTATCTTAATTGGAAGCGTTTACAAGTGGAATAAATTGAAGTCTTTCGAATCATAAATTGGAATCGGTACTGAATGAAAATGGGAATGGTGGTTGGCTGAGTTAAAAGGAGCTTCTCTTTGCCTACTTGTGGATGTGCTATTATCTACACCGGGAATGTATATAATTGTGCGTTTTGTCATTGACACGTTCACATTATTTCAAATTTAAAGTGACTGGAATCACATAAACGGTTACTTTATGTGGGTATACTTGCTTTAATTGAAGGTTAACAAAAGGGAGCTATGTTGTAACGCCTTTTGTTCATCATTATTTTGGAGAAAAGAGGGATACAACAATGCTAAGTGAGCAAACCATTGCAACGATCAAATCGACTGTACCTGTTTTGGAGGTACACGGAACTACAATCACCAAGCGTTTTTATCAGATGATGTTCGAGGCCCATCCCGAGCTTCTCAATATATTTAATCACGCGAATCAGAAGCAAGGACGTCAACAGGGGGCGCTGGCCAATGCTGTATATGCGGCCGCACAGCACATTGACCGTCTGGAGGAAATTCTTCCGGTGGTACGCCAGATTGCACATAAGCATCGTAGTTTGGGGATTAAGCCAGAGCATTATCCTATCGTCGGGAAATATCTACTCGCTGCGATCAAGGACGTGCTAGGGGATGCAGCAACAGATGAGATCATCAACGCATGGGATGAAGCCTATGGTGTGATTGCGAATGTATTTATAGATGTGGAAGCTGAAATGTACAAGGAGGCTGAACAGCAGCAGGGAGGTTGGTCAGACTTTAAGAACTTTGTTGTACAGAAAAAGGTTAAGGAAAGCGAGCGAATTACGTCCTTTTACCTGGTGCCGCAGGATGGACAGGTGCTGCCTGCATTCGAGCCTGGGCAATATATCAGCTTGAAGATGGAGATTCCGGGTGAACATAATACTCATATCCGTCAATATAGCCTTTCTAGTGCACCAGGAAAACCTTACTACCGGATATCCGTAAAACGAGAGGATGCTGTAGGGTCTCGTCCAGCGGGCAAGGTATCTGTGTATCTGCATGAGCACGTGCAGGAGGGCGATGTACTATTGGTATCTGCACCGGCGGGTGACTTTACCCTGGATCGGACAGATCGCAGACCTGTTGTATTAATCAGTGGTGGAGTCGGGCTCACCCCGATGGTCAGCATGCTGGCTTCCCTGGTGGAAACTGCTCCGAATCGGCCCGTCACTTTTGTCCACGCAGCAGTCAGCGGAGATAACCATGCTCTGCGTAATGAGGTGGAAGAACTAGTCGCCACACATGCACAGGCGGCTGTTCGGTGGTGCTACAGCAGACCAACCGAGCAGGATCGTCTAGCTCAGGCCTTTCATAAGGAAGGACATCTGGATCTGGCCTGGCTGCAATCCGTGATACCGGAACGTAACGCTCAGTATTATTTTTGTGGCCCTGTGGGATTCATGCAATCGGTATACGGCCAGTTGAAAGAGTGGAATATCCCTGCATCGGATATCCACTATGAATTTTTTGGCCCTGCTAGTGCATGGGAAGCAGAAGCGCAGTGAGACATTAAAAAAAGGCGAAGGATGGTTGTCCTTCGTCTTTTTTGTGTTTATGACTATGAGGAAATCCTACTCATTGGCTCTACGCTTCTTCAAAGTGTGCCCATATTTTCATGACATGGGAGGACGCAAAAATTCTATATGCTGCGGCATATACTGGCGTAAAGCTTCTGGAATGCGGATCGAACCGTCCTCCTGTTGGTGATGCTCTAGCAACGGGATCAAGATCCGAGGCGAAGCGACCGCTGTATTGTTAAGTGTGTAACAATATTGTAGCTTGCCGTCCGCATTACGGTACCGGATGTTGGAACGACGCGCCTGAAAATCAAGCAACTGGGACGACGAGTGTGTTTCGCCGTAAGCCTGTCTGCTAGGCATCCATGTCTCAATGTCCACCTGCTTGTAGGTTTTTTGCGACATGTCGCCTGTACAGACAGCCATCTTACGGTAGGGGAGCTCCAGCAGTTGAAGCAGATCTTCCGCATTGCGCGTAATCTCCTGAAACATCTGCTCTGAAGCTTCCAGACTCGCTTCGCAGATGATGACCTGCTCCACCTTGGCAAACTGGTGCACACGATACAGTCCGTGCACGTCCCTTCCGGCCGAGCCAACCTCGTTGCGGAAGCATACGGATACCGCCGCCAGCCGAATCGGGTCTGTAACGTCCATAATCTCACCGCTGTAATACGAGACCAGCGGAACTTCCGAGGTGCCTACAAGCCATTGATCTTCTCCAGCGATACGGTACGTCTGATCCAGTCCAAGCGGGAAAAAGCCAGTGCTGCGCATTGCCTCAGAGCGTACCATTAATGGTACGTCCAGCAGCTGAAATCCTCGTTCGCTCAGCAGATCAACAGCAAGCTGCTGTACAGCCCGGTGCAACGCGACCCCAGCTCCCGTCAGATAATAGTTACGGGTACCGGCTGTTTTGACACCGCGAGGCACATCGATCAGGTTGTGAAGCTGGCCGAGCATCATATGATCCTTGGGTTCAAATCCAAAGTCAGGTATCGTTCCGACCCGTTCCAGTTCTATATTATCTTGATCCGACTGGCCTCGCGGCGTATCCGGGGATACGATATTAGGCATTAGAAGCAAGAGCTGTTGAAACTGTTGCTCTAGTTCCTGTTGCGGGGCTTCCAGAAGATCTAGCCGTCCGTTAATTTCTTTGACCTGCCGCTTAGCCTCATCCGCCTGTTCATTTTTCCCGGCCTGAATTAGCGCCCCAATATCCTGACTACACTGATTACGCATCTGGCGAAGCTGCTCCACTTCCCGAAGCAGCTGCTTTCTCCGATCATCCAGGGTTAACAGCTCTGCGACCGATACTTGTATTCTTTTGTCGTCTGCCGCTCTCTGAACCTGCTCTTGATGCTCTCTAATCCACTTGATATCTAACATGACACCGCACTCCTTTTCGGATAAAAATACAAAAAGCGCCCTCATCCACATGGGACGAGGAGCGCTTTGATCTCGCGGTGCCACCCAAATTGACCGGACAGCATGACAGAAGTCATACTCTCCAATCCACTTTGCTCCGCTTTAACGGGCGGGTCCGGTCTACTTAGGAACATATCGCCATATCGTACACTAACGTATAATCCTTGGCGTAAACGCCTCCGAGTTGGATGCTCTTCACAGGCACAATGTCGTTTGCTTTTTTGTAAGTATACGAATTTTTGGCAGGTTAATCAAGGGCATGAGTCAGTACACTGGATTACTTCCTTTTTTCAACATGATCTTTCCAATAAAAATAAATACACAATGCGATTAAGATAAGTGGAAACAAGTGAAAAGCATCATTGTAACCTACAGAATGGCTGACTCTTAGAACGTATAAAATCCAAAACATGGACATGCTTGCGATCAAAGCTATAGTACCACTTACTGAATACATGTATATTTCTCCTTTCAATTTCGATTTCATGTTTGCGAAGGGGAAAGGTAGGCTTTATTTCTTATGTATTTCCATTCTACTTCATCTGTGATAATGAAACTGGAAGAATATTTAAGTAATAGCCTTAATTCAGCGTTCAAAATGGGCTATAGTCTCTATAATGCTATTTTAATTTCATGTAAAATGTAATGATTACCAAAACGACAGCGATGGAGGGGAACATGGAGGATTTTAAAGATCGTTTACATACGATCCGCCAAGAACAGAACAAGCTGCTCAAGGAGTATCAAACATTAATCGCAGATTACGAAGCTTCAGATATCATTTTGGAAAACGAGGTTCTGCGAAAAAAGTTCGAGGATTATCAGGCTCGCTGCATTCACTTGGAAGAGCGGGTACGACATATTGAGCAGGAAAATGGAAAGCTGCGTACTGCACTGACGGAGCAGATGTTGAGCGAAAAGGCGAATATGATTCGCATTTCGCGGGAAAAGCTGGAGACCTATTTTGCTTCCAGAACCGCAGAAGGGGAAAACCGGCTGACATCCATTGAATATGGGGCTAAAAACCGGGTGGACCAGCTTATTCAGCAAACCACTCATGAGCTTAAAGAGGATCAGGACGAGATCGTCGCTAGACTGAGACTGTTCTCGGAGGAGATTCGTGACCGGATCATGGAGCAACGCAGGCGGTTTCAGGAGGCAGAGCGCAAATTGCTTCATCAGACGGGAAATGAGCTTCATCAGCTCGGGGAAGAAGAGATCAGCGAAGAAACGATGCAGAAGCGCATGAAGCAGAATCAGTTTGAAATGATGCTGGGATTGAACTGGATTAACAAGCTGGGGATTTTGCTCATTATCTTGGGTGTGGGAGCCGCTTTTAAATACTCATACTCAAACTGGTTTACAGGGAATATGAAGGGCGTTGCGTTCTTTTTGCTAGGAGCGCTGATGCTGGGCGGCGGCGAGTGGTTGTATCGCAAGCAGAAGCAGACCTTTGCGCTCGGTATCTTGGGCGGCGGTATTTCTGTACTGTACGGGTCCATTTTTTATAGCTACTTTTTGCTAGAAATCATAGGAATGTATACAGGTATAGGCTTGTCCGTTCTAGTTACGGTGACCGCTGTGCTGTTGTCCTTAAGATATGAATCTCGAACGATATGTTCCTTCGGTTTAGTAGGGGGATATCTTCCGTTGTTCTCCTATATGGCAGCAAACGGGCTGGAAGGAAACGCCGTGTATATCGCGATGGGCTATCTATTCTTGCTGAACCTGCTGATCCTGCTTGTATCCTTCCGCAAACGGTGGGTCATCGTGCAATATATCAGCTTTCTGCTCAATACCCCATTAATGGTTGTACTCGCGTGGTTATCAGAAAGCAATATAGCCAGCATGCTATATGCAATCATTACATTTGCGATGTATCTCGGGATGACACTGTGGGTGCCGTTCCGACTCAAAACAAAACTATCATGGCTGGATTTCTCCTTGTTGGCTCTGAATACAGTTGTGAGCTGTTCCGTTCTGTATTCTCTGTTCGGCGATGCAGGTCTGGATGATTACAAAGGATTACTGGCACTCGTCTTTTGCTTGGTGTATGGGGGCTTGGGCCAATGGGTTCGGCGATATATTCCAGAGGAGAAACAAACCAAAATACTGTTTTATACGACATCATTGACCTTTGCCATTCTCATGATTCCGTTCCAGTTTGGAGTCAGATGGTTGTCCATGGGCTGGTTAATCGAGGCTGTGCTTCTTACATTGTATGGACATCGCTATCGCTTGAAAGAATTGGAGCGTGCAGGATGGGGCATTCTAGGATTGTGTCTGGGCGCATTCTTTTTCATTGATTTCCCTATATATCTGTTGTCAGGCTTTGAGACAGATTATTTTGGGCTCAAATATACGCTCATTACACTGGGAATGTTGATCGTTACTGTCTTCTATGCGATTGAATATAGTCGTCCGAATGCTTTCAAAAACAATCGTTTGTACGAAATGCATATCATGCAAGGATTTAAGTATGTAGCTTTGGTGAACGTGTACCTCTATCTTTTGTACGAAGCTGGGCATTGGTATAACATCGTCGTATCCGATGAGTTTGCACATTACACCTTGTACAAGGTATTGTTGTTCACCTGCGTATCCCTGGTGTTAGCTTATTTCCTGCCTAAAGTGAAGCTGTTGTACGATCGGGTGATTAAATATTATAGCTTGGCATTGTACGTCATAGGCTACGCGCTGGCATTGGTGGTAACCGTAGCGATTCCAACCTTGCATGAGGATTATGCGCAGAATACGGCTGCTGATTATGTGGCGTTAATTGTACTGGCAGCCTTTAATGTACTGGTATTCTTCAGCAGCAAGGACTTCCTAAACGCACTGATGACGCGACATTATAGAAGTAATGAGCTATATCCGGTCATTATGGGTGTATATTTGTTGGGCATCATTACCGCCTTTCTCGGAGTTCAGTTCCACCTGGGAGACGCAGGTCTTGTGTTCAGTCTGGTGTATCTCCTGTTGGCTATTTTGTATATTGTATACGGCTTCCTCAAGCGAGTGGTCTACATCCGCCGATTTGGGTTGGGCTTGACTCTGCTAGCTACAGGTAAGCTGCTATTGTACGATCTACACCTATTAACGTCGGGAAGTACGATTGTAGCCTATTTCTCCTTTGGGGTTGTATTGCTGGCCATTTCGTATATTTATCAAAAAGTATCCAATCGTATGGGAGAGACCTTTATAAAGAAGGATACTGAAGAAAAAATGTAGTTTTTTGTTGTATTGTGTAGATCCCGAACATTATGAAAATAAATCCGGAAATAGTGAAAAATTATGCATGACCTCGCATCCTACTTACGCTATAATGAGAAAAAATTATTTATGTACGCATGCTCAAGTTTATGCGTAAGTAGAGAGAATGAGGGGGATACCATGAATTTGGGCAAGGGGCAGAATAACCTGTCTGATAAGAATGAACGCTTCTCGTCGGCTGGATTCATTTTGGCAGCGATCGGGAGTGCGGCAGGACTAGGCAACATCTGGAAATTTCCGTATATTACCGGACAATATGGCGGAGCTGCATTTTTCTTGTTGTTTATTGTCTGCTTGTTGCTTGTTGGTTTGCCTGTGCTTTTAGCAGAGCTTGCGCTTGGTCGTGCAGGTCGAGGAAGTGCTGCCTCTGCAATGGTGAAAGTAGGCGGACATCCAATTTGGGGCAAGATGAGCATTATGTTTGTTATCGTGCCGTTTGTTATTTTGTCGTTCTATGCCATTGTAGGAGGATGGACACTGCATTATGCCGTAGAGGCATTTAGCGGAAGTCTGTTTTCGAATAATGATTTTGCTGGTCAGTTTGCTTCATTTTCCTCCGGCTATGCACCGTTGGTATGGTTGTTAATTGTTTTTGCATTTACAGCAGTCGTGGTTACCCTTGGGGTATCGAACGGAATTGAAAAGTTCAATAAAATTTTGATTCCTGCTAAGGTCATCCTGTTGCTCGTGCTGATGATTAACGCTCTCATGCTGCCAGGTTCTGGTGCGGGTGTATCCTTCTTTTTGAATCCTGACTTTTCTAAGTTAAGTATAGAATCTGCATTGGTTGCTTTGGGACATGCCTTCTTCTCCCTCTCACTGGGGATGGGGATCATGGTCACATATGGTGCTTATGTAGATCGTCGACAATCGCTGGGGGGAGCTATGCTGGCAGTGGGTGGCGGGGATTTAATCTATGCGTTTATCGCAGGTATGATCATTTTCCCTACAACCTTCTCCTTTGGTATTAACCCTGCCCAAGGACCGTCTTTGGTCTTTATTGCTTTACCGGCTGCATTCTCTGCCATGCCTTTCGGAGCTTTCTTCGGCGGTTTGTTCTTCGTATTGCTGGCGGTTGCAGCATTAGGCTCTATGGTATCCCTGCTGGAGGTACCCGTAGCTTATGTTATGGAGCGGTTCCGTTGGGGCCGGGTACGCTCGGTTGTCATCGTATCGATCCTGTGTCTGTTGCTGGGTGTCCCTTCTGCATTGTCGATGGGGTTGGTTCCAGAGTTAAAGGTGGGCGACAAATCTTTCTTTGACTTTGTTGACTTCACAGCGTCCAACATCTTCTTGCCATTGGGCGGCTTACTGATAGTTATATTCACAGGGTACTACTGGAAAACTGCTGGCGAGCATGCCAATCTCAAGCCTTTCTGGTTCCGTGTATGGTTGTTCGGCCTTCGGTATGTTGCACCGATCCTGATGTTGTTGGTCTTCCTTCATACTTCAGGGATCATCAAATTTTAATAGACACGAATTAAAAAAAAGGTATTTTCTTCCTAAGGGAAGAGATACCTTTTTTTGTATATCTATCAGTGGTTACCTAACTGTGGAAAGGAATGATATAATAAAAACATTGTCATTAATTTTAACTTCAATGAAATCATTACGATTATGAAGTTTTATATAATGAATGAAAAGGCTACAGGGCATCGCACAGACGATGTGCAGGAGAGGGAAAGGGCAGAAGAGCATTGAAACAGACAGAGAGTTCGAATTTGCAAGAAGGACGGCGGCTGAAATGAAGTCTAATCGGTTGTCGCCACAACGTCGTTATATGCCAGGTTTGGATGGATTAAGAGCACTGGCGGTCATCGCAGTCATTGTGTATCATTTGAATCCGGATTGGTTACCGGGTGGTTTGTTGGGTGTAGGCGTTTTTTTTACTTTGTCGGGGTATTTGATTACAGATATTCTAGTCAGTCAGTGGGATACATATCATAGTTTTAAAATGAAAGATTTCTGGGTGCGTCGTGCCAGAAGATTGCTGCCTGCCATGCTGACGGTGGTGGCTGTCATTGTCCTGTGCTCGTTGCTCTTCGATCCGTCACGGCTTACGGCCTTGCGCGGAGATGTACCTGCCGCATTGGTGTATATGAGCAATTGGTGGTTTATTTTCCATCAGGTTTCGTATTTTGAAAGTTTCGGTCCTCCTTCTCCGCTTGGGCATCTGTGGTCGCTGGCGGTGGAGGAACAGTTTTATATCCTGTGGCCTTTACTACTGGCGCTTGGGCTGAAGTACATGCCCAAGCGTATTGTACTGGCCGGATGGGTGATTTGTCTGGCGTTAATATCCGCGCTCCTGATGGCCGTGATTTACGTACCGGGAAGCGATCCGAGCCGGGTATATTATGGCACGGACACACGCGGCTTCGCTCTACTGATTGGTGCGGCGCTGGCCTTGGTATGGCCAAGCGGCAAGCTGAAAGAGCATGCTTCGGCGAAGGCGCGCTTGCTTCTAGATGGCGTCGGTGCAATCAGCTTGCTGCTGCTATGCCACTGGGCGTGGGCCTCGAATGAATATGACCCAGCTCTGTACCGCGGCGGCTTGCTGGGGATTGCGGTGGTCACTGCTATTGTGGTTGCAGCATTGGCACACCCGGTGAGCCATCTCGGTCGCCTGCTTGGACGCAAGCCGCTGCGCTGGATCGGCGCCCGTTCCTACGGACTGTATCTATGGCATTTTCCAGTTATCACGCTAACGACACCTCAGGTGGATACCGATGGTGTGCATGTGATGCGTATCGTTATACAATTGCTGGCTACCATACTGCTGGCGTCTCTCTCGTTTAAATATATCGAGGAACCGATTCGGCATGATGGATTCCGGCACTGGATTGCAGGAATTCGTTCAGCGGTTCGTCGGCAGATGCGGTGGAGATGGATCTCTACAACCGCAACAGCAATGCTTTGTATAGGTATTGGTGTGGGTACCGTTCACCTGTACGTGGTATCTCCTGACGCAACGTTGCAGGCAGCATCTAGTGATGAGCAGCCAATTGCCAAGGCAAAGGCGATGCCGCCGCTTCATGGAACGGTGTCCGTAGCTTCCAAGGAGCCTACAGCCACCAAGCCGCAAGGAGTCAAGGACAGCAAGGCTTCGTCCCAAGCCCAGACGCCTAAAAATACGGCAGTCAAGGCTGGTACTACGGATGGCGTTACGACACAGATGGAACCTTCGACCACATCCCAAGAAGCTAAGCCTATGACAGGCGATGGCTCTAGTGTGACTGCCATTGGAGACTCTGTCATGCTCGATGTACAGTCGTACATTCAGGAATCCTTCCCAGGGGCTGTTGTGGATGGACGGATCGGCCGCCAAATGGCGGAAGCGCCTGCCGTACTGGAGCAACTGAGACAGAACGGACAGCTGGGCAAGACGGTTATTATTGAGCTGGGTACGAACGGCGCTTTTACCAAGGACCAGCTATCCAATCTGCTCGCCAGTCTGAAGGATACAAAGCATATTATACTTGTGAATACCCGTGTACCTCGGCCTTGGGAGAGCATTGTGAACAAGCATCTTGCTGAAGCTGCATCCCAAGACCCACGAATTACAATGATTGACTGGTATGCAGCAAGCTCCGGTAAAAACTCATATTTTGAGCATGATGGAGTACATTTAAAACCTAAAGGCGCTAAAGCCTATGCGTCTTTACTGGCTCAGGCCCTAACGAAGCAATCTTAATGAACAGAACCGCAATGATATTCATAAATTATGCAAATGCAAGATAAGAAACCACCGGGAGTAGGTTGTCCGTCCCCTGGTTGAAGTGCAACCTTAAACTTTCATCGGCCAAACCTCCCGGTTTTCCAATGTTCGTTGTAAGGTGCGCTTTCACCCTGCTCCGGTGGTTTTTCTTATTTTAGGGTGGAGGTACATAATCTAATGGAAAAGGGTTATTCACATAGTAGAACAAGAGAGCACCGCTTGAAGAGGAACAAAAGAAGGCTGATGCTGATTGCTATTGTATTATTTGTGGCAGGCTGCATTACTTTTATTGCGATAAAGGTCTCAGATAGCAAACCACATGCGCCGACTCAGGAGCTTGCTAAAAAAACAGATTCTGTATCCAAGGACTCATCCAAAGTTAAAGCCAGCGCAGGGGCAAACAATAAAGCAGCCTCTCCAAAAAATGATCCCGGTGTAGAAGACGGTGCCTTTGTTGAAAAATATTTAAATCAGCAAATGCTAGGAAAGATGCCTGATGGAGCCGATGGTAAAAAGGTGGCCTACTTATCCTTTGATGACGGTCCATCTGTGACGGTCACCCCCCAAATATTAGACATTCTGAAAAAGCAAAAGGTCAAGGCAACCTTTTTTATTGTAGGAAAAGAAGCCAATGAGAATGAGCATACCCGGAACCTTATCAAAAGAATTGTCAAAGAGGGTCACGCGATAGGAAACCATACGTACTCACATAACTATAAGTATTTATATCCGAACAGACGAGTAAATACGGATCATGTTATGCAGGAGATCGAGAAGAACAATCAGGTTCTAAAAAGCATTCTGGGACCAGAATTCTCCACCAGAATGATCCGATTCCCCGGGGGGCACATGACATGGAACAGAAGAGATCCACAAGGAATGGCCGCTCTGGATAAGGTTTTACTTCAAAAGGATTACCATCAGGTGGACTGGAATGTATTAACGAAGGATGCAGAGGGAAGATCCAAGAAAGCACCCGCACTAATTAATCAGTTTATGAGGTCAGTCAAAGGCCGAGAAAAAGCGATCATACTCATGCATGACACTTATGGTAAAGAAGAAACAGCCAAAGCATTGCCGCAAATTATAGAATATCTGAAGAAACAGGGATATGAATTTAAGGTTATGAAGTAAGATATATATGAGAAAAGGACGGGGCTCATCGCCACCGTCCTTTGTGCTATTTAAAAGTACATAGTCCGCATCATTTAGATGCGCTCTGCTTCACCCATCGCCTGAATGAAAGCTCCGATACCTTTGGGATCGTTAGTTATAATCGGCTCGCTGATATAGTAAGCGAAGGTACCATCCCGGCGATCTTTACCACCTAGACCGCTTACTTGTACTGTTTTGTTCAGATTCACAAGTCCTTCTTCAGTAATCGTAATAAATTCATCAATAATACCTTTACGGGTGATTTCTGCTTCTTGGCGATAATGCTCTGGCAGATAACCTTTGCGAACACCTTTGGCCATAGCGTATAGAATCATGCAGGAAGCAGATGCTTCCAGATAGTTGCCTTTCACATGGCCCAGGTTGAGCACCTGATAAAAGACGCCGCTTTCTTTATCACGCACTTTCAGCAAGGCTTCCAGTGTTTCTCTCAGCATATCAATCAAGACGGGACGATCTGCATGATCTTCTGGAATGTAGTCCAGCACGTCGACGAGTGCCATGACAAACCAGCCCATTGAGCGGCCCCAGAAATTTTTGGAACAGCCGGTTTCCGGGTTGCACCAATGCTGTTCCCGCTTCTCATCCCAAGCGTGATAGAGCAGACCCGTTTCAGGATCACGCGTATGCTTGTAGCATAGCTTGAATTGCAGGGTCACATCGTCAAACTCTGACGGATCTCCGAATTCGCGAATAAACTCAGCATAGAATGGGGCACCCATGTACAAGCCGTCAAGCCAAATTTGATACGGATAAATTTGCTTATGCCAGAATGCGCCCTCGCTTGTGCGTGGATGTTTTTCCAGCTGACTGCGTAATTGGAAGGCTGCCTTTTTATAGCGTTCATCGCCTGTGGCACGATACAGAGTGAAGAGCAGCTTGCCGTTATTCACATGGTCAATATTATACTCATCTACTTTATAGCGCTGAATCACACCATTTTCATCAACAAAGTGATCCATATGTTTTTTTATATATTCCATATACTTGGGATCGCCTGTCAGTTCGCCAACCCATTCCAAACCTCTGTAAATCACGCCATGGTCATATTCCCATTTTTCATAAAATTCCGGACTCCGTTTAATCACGGAATCGCTCATACGTACAGCCCAGGAATCTGTTTTTGTAGGATTTGTTGTTGGTTGCGATGTTGAATTTGCCATGATACAGTCACCTCTTCAGTAAAGTTCAATCTGTATGTTATTGTTGTTACATAGACGGAGTGTGTGTCTTAGGATCAACGGGTTTGTTCTTAAAGCCCACATTATTGTTGCCCCAGCACCGATCGTAGCTGAAGCCTGTTAGTTGTTCGAACACTTTTCGAGCTTCTGGCTTGGCTGATTTCATGGAGCCACCGTTTTTGAGGCGGTCAATCTCGGCGATTAGCTTCTTGTGGCTGTCAATATCCAGCTTCATTACGACAGAAGCAATCATCCCGATGATCGCGAGAACAATAGTACCCACCACGAGTACATAGAAGATAGCGTGCTGAGCAGAGACTGGCTGACTTTCAGCTCCGGATAGAAAGCCAAAGTGCTGTAACACCCAGCCGAGAATGAAAACGACAACAGCCCGCACCATTTTTCCGGCAAAAGTCATCATACCCGCATAAATACCTTCCCGGCGGCGACCAGTCAGCGCTTCATCCACATCGGCAAGGAATGTGTATTGATTCCAAGGGATGTAGTAGACGCCACCTGTACCAAGCCCCATGAGCAGTGTGATGACATATAGCCACATCATCGTATTAGAGGCTCCTGTGAGATAGAGCAGACCATAACCTGCTACGCTAAAGCAAACGACGACGAGTGCGGCGATGAAAGGCATACGAAACCCTTTACGCACACAGAATTGGATGAAGAAATAGGTAGAAATCAATTGAATGACAGAGTTAAAGCTGTTCAGATTGGATACCATCTCCGAGCTTTGGAACAAGGAGAAAACAATGAAGTACGTAAAAGCTGAAGTAAACAGCCACTCAGCTGAAAATCCGCCCAGGTACATCCCGAGATGATGACGGAACGTCTTTACTCGGAAGGTAGAGGAAATGTCGATAAACAACTTTTTCATGGAATCTATAAAGGAAAGTGGAGCTTCACCTTCCAGTTCCTTTTGCAGTTCTTCACTTGGACGTTCCCAGGAGTTTTTGTACAAGAATGCCATGGCAATCAGCAAGATTGCTGCAAAAACGAGACCGGTATACAAGAAAGGCAATGGAGAGTCTTTGCCATAAGCAGCAATAAAGCGACCAGGGATAAAAGCGGCGGCAAAATTGGCAATTTTACCAAACATGGCCTTCCATCCGGTCAGTCTGGAGCGTGCACCGAAATCCCGGGTCATCTCGGATGCTAGTGCTTCATATGGCACCATGACAGAGGTGTACACCAGTTCAAACAGCACGTACGTACTCAGGTAATACCAGAAGCCCAACCCATCTATCCAAAGCATCGGATACACGAGCATCAGCGGAATACCCATCATGATGAAAAAACGGCGTCTGCCGAATTTACGACCTAAGCGGGTTCGGTGAAAGTTGTCGCTGATAAAGCCCATGATCGGATTGCTGACCGCATCTATGATGCTGGCAACAGAGAAAATGGCTGCGGCCTGAACAGGAGACAGTCCGCAAAAGGTTGTATAAAAGTACATTAACCATGCACCGCTAATAGCAAGTGCACCACTTCCCAGCATGTTACCGCTTCCATAGGCAAGTGTATGTTTCAGTGTGATTTTTCGTTCCATGATCTGTTCACCTCATATTTTGTCTGGTTATGAGGACAATCACCGGTCGCTATATTATGCAGAATGGTCTAGGTTGGTAGATGGGCCAGGCGTCCTGATTAGGTGGGGCTTTTACCGTGCCCCTATATTTCCGCTCGGAGTACCCGAGCCAATCAGATCGCTTCCTTTGGCCAGCTTAAGGAAATCACCCAGCTGGATGGAACCGTCTGTACTTCGAGTGATGGAAGGCACGAGACTAACAAAGTCGTCTGCACTGGCTGTGAGACCTTTGGCATTCGTCGTTTTTTTGTTTTTCCACCAGACGTTAGAGTTATCTTGATCCGTACCACTTGTTTTATCACTTGCTGTTCCCTCGAAAGAAAGATTGTTAATGAACACGTGTTCACCCTTATCAAAGGCGAAATTGCTTTGTCCATTGTCCCATGAGGTATTGTTGGTCAAAGTAATGGAGCCAGGGTTGCTATTGTAGGTGAAACCGTGTTTTTTGTTTTGGAAAGCGATACTGTTTTTTACAATATGGTTGACCTTGATTTTGTCTCCACCCAGCTTAAAGCCGTTGCCGTCACTGTTCGCAGTAGACGTTCCATCAGAGGTTTGCCCGTTGTGATGGGCCACACTGTTCAAAATGGTTACGGCACCGATAGGGCCTGTTTCCGTTTTACTGTACAGATCCCAGCCATCGTCTACGTTGTACGCTGCCAAGCAGTTATCGAACACATTGCCTGATCCTACAGTCAGTTTAGCCGCGAAGCCATCGGCATCCTCGCCATTATCGGGATCGGCGTTATCGTGAGAGTAGGAATTCAAAATCAAATTGTTCGCAGGCCACTCACTGGTGGAAGCGTTAGGGGAGTAGCGTCCGAGTTGGAGCCCGGTATCCCGATTGTGGTGGGTCTCGACGTTTTCAATTCGGTTATTGCTGCCGCCAATATAGATACCGTTATCTCCGGCACCTTTGACTTCAAGACCTTTCACCAGCCAGAAGTCCCCGTTAAGCTGAAGTCCCCGATTAGCTGAACCAAAGGCCTGAGCAGAGAAATCAAGTACAGGTTTTTCACTACCGTAAGCGACTAATCCTTTGAGTGAGCCGTTATTGCCGTTATTTCCACGCTGAATTGTAATCGTTGAGGAGTAGGCGTATTTACCACCGCGCAGGTAGATGGTTTTGCCAGGAGCAATTTGTGTCAGTGCTGCTTCGAGGGTGGTAGGACTAGATATGGTACCCGGATTGGACACGTTACCATTTGGAGCCACATACAAATCGCCTGCCGCTAACGTGGTGGAAACAGTTGTTGAATCGGTTGCACTAACTGCCTCCTCTGTGAGTGTGGTAGAGGGGAGGTTGTTGGATGGAATATCCGCGTAAGCGGTTCCAATAAGACAAGAAGAAGCAAAAACAAAAGAAACACCGAGTCTTAGAGCGTTAAAGCCATTTTTTGAACGATCATTCCGTTTAAACATGTAAATTCCTCCTTATCTGAGCTCATATTTTAAAAGAAGATAGCACATATAAAAGTCGCTCATGCTGTCTTTCCATTAAAAAAACAGGACACCTCCTGGGGGGACAGATTGATCTATCATAAGTCCAAAACGCTCTAAGAAGTATATGCACAGTGTAATATATGTTAACGTTTGCATCAACAGTTTTTTATTGTTTTTTTAATATTGTGAAAAAAAGTTCACACTTTTGTTTCAACTAAAAATACAGTTTTGCTAGACTGGGAAAATTTGATTATACTTAAACATTATACATATAATAGGAATAAAACTGTGAGAAAAGGTGGGTTTAGCGCATGGAGAGCGGGAAGCATTTGACAAGTTCAACTTCCGAACCATTGCAGGAAAAGCGACCGCGAATGAACAAGGAGATGATCGATTGGCTTAAGGCAATTATTGTTGCCATTGTGCTCGTGTTCATTATACGTTGGCTGTTATTTGCGCCATTTATTGTTGAGGGAGCATCCATGGAACCGAATTTCAAAACAGATGAACGAGTGGTCGTGAATAAGGTGATTTACGATTTTCGTGACCCCAAGGCAAGTGAGGTTGTTGTATTTCATGTAAAAAAGGAACAAAAGGACTTTATTAAGCGTGTGATTGGAGTGGCTGGAGATACGATTCAGTATCAAGGTGATCATCTTTATGTGAATGGTAAGAAAGTAGAGGAGCCATACATTCAAGAGGCTATCCAAGATGCTCACGCCAAGGGAGAATTATATAACAATGTGGACTTTCCAAACGGAACCATAACCGATTCCAAGGTTCCTGATGGGTATATTTTTGTAATGGGTGACCACCGCAATAATAGTAGGGATAGTCGTGCAATTGGTTTTGTTGCCATCAAGGATATTGTCGGACGTGCGGATGTGATCTTTTGGCCGATCGATAACGCGCAATGGGTTAAGCATAAATAAGGCCAGAGCGCCTAAGATGGGAGGTAGTTGCTCACTTTAGGCGCTTTTTCAAACTCATTATATGTTTTTCGTAAACGGGTCAGGTAACTTGCGCCAGTCCTGTTCCATTTCTTCAGGGGTTAGCAGTGTCTTATCCAAGCTACGCTCGATTTCTTCCCGGTTCATATCGATACCAATAAATACGAGTTTGGTAACCCGGTCGCCATATTTCTCATCCCAATCGGGTGTTTTTTCAAAATTTTCACCGAGATAGTATTGTCGTTCTTCTTCAGTCAAAGCAGACACCCATAGTCCTGCGCGTGCGAATTGTTTGGAGCTACCCGCCTGACTGAATGTAAAGGCAGTACGGTTTTGCGTGGCGAGCCACACTAATCCCTTGGAACGTACAACCTCAGTAGGCCATTGAGCCAGCCATTTCAATAAACGTTCGGGATGAAATGGGATTTTGCGCTTGTACACAAACGAAGCAATGCCATATTTCTCTGTCTCCGGTACATGTTCATCCTTGTTCATTTCCTGTATCCAACCCGCCGCCTGACTAGCAGTTTCAAAATCAAAGCGATGCGTGTTTAAAATCTCCTTTGGGTCCACTCTGCCGTATTCGGAACGGATGATTTTGGCGTTCGGTTGAATGCCGCGTAGTGCCTTTTCCAGTCGTTCGAGTTCCTCTGGCGATACCAGATCGCACTTATTAATGATTAGCACGTCACAAAATTCCACCTGCTCTATGAGCAGATCAACGATGCCGCGTACATCCTCTGCCGCCATTTCCTGTCCACGATCCTTAAGAGAGTCCCTAGAATAGAAGTCTTCCCAAAACTCTGGTGCGTTCACGACGGTGACCATCGTGTCCAATCGGGTCAGTTTGGTCAAATCAATTCCATTTTGCTCATCTACATAACTAAAGGTTTGGGCCACTGGAATGGGCTCACCTATACCTGTGGATTCAATAAGAATATAGTCAAACTTTTTTTCGAGCGCCAGTCGCTCTACCTCTTTTAATAAATCTTCACGCAAGGTACAACAGATGCAACCGTTGGACATTTCCACTAGCTTCTCATCCACACGGGATAATCCTCCACCGTCGCGAACGAGATCAGCATCCACATTAACCTCACTCATATCATTGACGATGACAGCTACCCGTAAGCCTTCCCGGTTGTTCAGTACATGGTTCAGCAGTGTGGTTTTGCCGGAACCGAGGTACCCACTTAGAACCGTGACCGGTATTTTCTCATCTCTTTCCATAGCGTTTGCCAACGTAATCACTCATCCCTTCGAAAGTTTCATAAAATGTTGACTGTGCAGTAGTAACTGTAATGCGAGATAGGAAAGCAGCAGCACTTTCTGTTTGATAATTTAATCGTAATAATTACGAATAATGAAATTAGTAAATCATTTATGTGGAAAAATGTCAAGAAAGGTGGAGCCAATCAGTCAAAAGGACTTGCGTAAACTTTACGCAAGTCCTCTGGGGGTCATCTGTCATGATGTAATTGCCTCAGCCTTTGACGGCCCCGGCCACTAC
The DNA here is from genome assembly GCF_044784315.1 of Paenibacillus sp. DP01. Classification (NCBI taxonomy): domain Bacteria; kingdom Bacillati; phylum Bacillota; class Bacilli; order Caryophanales; family Paenibacillaceae; genus Paenibacillus; species Paenibacillus sp. DP01. The sequence goes on along the minus strand of NZ_CP173059.1, from coordinate 5,546,679 downwards.
ACCTTTAACAATGTATTTTTGCAGAAAGATAAATACGATAATGGAGGGCAGTACAGCCATTACCATTGCGGTCATAGCATATTGCCAGTCTGATGTATATTGCCCAACGAAGGTATAGGCAGCCAGCGTAAGCGTTTTGGTGCTGGGTGAGCCGTTAACCATGAGCAGCGGAAGCAGAAAATCGTTCCATATCCACATCACGTCGATAATAACAATAGTAGCGGTGACCGATTTCAGCAAGGGAAAGATGACGGAAAAGAAAAGCCGAAAGCCTGAGGCTCCGTCGATCTTGGCGCTTTCGTCAATCTCGACCGGAATGCCTTTCACAAAGCCGTGATAGATAAACACTGCCAATGGGGCTCCAAAACCCCAGTACAGCAGGCCAAGTCCCCAAGTGCTATCTGCCAAATTCAAGTCTTTCGCCAGGCGCAAGACGGTCAGCATAATAGACTGAAATGGAATCAGCATCGGCATAATGCACAGCATGTAAATGGCGGAGCTCCACTTGCTTTTCGTCCGTGCCAGCTTATAGGCAGCGATGGAGGATATTAGCACAATGCCTGCCAGCCCGAGCACAGTAATAATCGTGTTATTCAGAAATAAGCGTGGATAGTCAATGAACTTCCATACGTATACGTAGTTATCCAGCGAAAGCTGCTTGGGCAGCGCAATGACGTCGGTCATGACCTCAGCGAAGCTTTTGAACGAATTGTTAATGGCGAGAAACAGCGGATACAAAAATAACAGCGACAATACAATCATGCCCGCTTCCAGCAAAATACGTCCCGTACGGCTGCGTTGCATCAGGCTTCAACCTCCCTGCGTTTGAAAATAGACAATTGAATAATCGTAATGACCAGCACTGCAACGAATAAAATCAAGGCTTTGGCTGTTCCGTAGCCATACAGATTGTTTTGGAACGTATCTCGGTAAATATCATACGCAATGCTGTATGTCGTACCTCCTGGCCCACCGCCAGTCAGCGATAAAATGACGTCGAACACCTTGATCGAGTTGGTGAGTGCCATGAAGACCGAGATCGTAATCGAGGGTGCGAGCATCGGTAAAATAATACTGAAAAATCTCCGAATCGGCCCTGCCCCATCCACGATGGCAGCCTCTTTTAGATCCTCAGGTACAGATTGCAAGCCTGCAATATAAATGACCATGTAAAAGCCAATGGATTGCCAGATGGATACCGCCAAAATGGAAATAAACGCGAGCCCTTCCTCGCCTAGCCAACTGAGCTGGAAGATGCCCCAGCCTGTACTGTGCCCCAGTGATTCAAAACCTTGCATAAAGATGAATTTCCATATAAAGCCGACAATGACGAGGCTGAGGATATAAGGAATAAAGAAAGCCGCGCGCAGCCAGGCCGAGCTTTTGAGCTTCATGTCGAGGACGAGCGCCAGCAAAATGGCCAGCACGTTTACCAATACAATGTACAGAATGGCATATTTGATCGTAAACCAGGCTGCATGTGCAAAGTTAGCGTCTCCGAGCAGGATTTGCTTGAAGTTATCTAGACCTACGAATTTCGGATGTTTGGATATGCCGTTCCACTTGGTCAGGGAATAGCGTATCGTCATCAAAAACGGAATATAAAATGCAATTGTAATGCACAAAATTACGGGCAGTGTGAATAAACCAAATTCCAGCTTACTGCCCTTGTCGCCCCATGTTCCCCTTTTTTTCAGCATAACGCACCTCTTTTTCTCAGCATTTTCCGGTCTTTCGCTCCAAGCTGTTTAAGATATAATGAAAGTATAGGATAGCCCCTAGGGCCGGACCAATGGATTTAAGAAAACAGTTGAGGGTAAAAATGTGTACGCTTTCAAAAGGGGCGGTTATCATGATGTCAGGGCATGTAGGAACAATCCTTCGATCCATGTGGAGGCGGATTACGCAAAAATTAGTGAACAAGCTCATTCTGCTTTTTACCTCGGTGATTATTCTGGTGGTGGGCTCACTCACGATTATTTCCTATCAGATGATTGAAAAGGAGTCGGTCAATCATAGCATCGCCAGCACGACGAATAATCTGCTGCTGGTCAATCAGAATTTGGAGGATTACTTGGAGGGAATGCAGCAGTTGGCCCTTCCACAGCTTCGCTATAACGATATCATGAACGCGATTGCCAATGAGAACCGGGACTACGCTGCACGAATGGTCATTGAAAATTACTTGCGCAACATGTTCTATTCCCGCAATGATCTGGAAGCGATTTATCTGTATGTGGCGGACCGGCATCAATACTACGTGGTGACTAGGGAAACGTACAATATTACAGTACGCAAAGGAATAAACACGGATATTCCCAAGCTTCCCTGGTATAAAGAGGCGATGGCTAGCACTGCTAACGAATCTTTTCAATCCTTTGTGGAGTCCCGCTCTGATATGGGCTATGTGGCGCCACAAGCCAGCTTTATGGCTTACCATCGAGTGCTGAGATCGATTGCATCCCGTCACCCGCAGGCAGTGTTGTCCTTTTATTACAACACGAGCGCCGTAGATGAAATCATGCGGAATATTCCACTGGGTAAAGGGGATCAACTGATGCTAATCAGCCCCAAGCGGGTTCCCTTTTATGTGAACAGCCTTCCGCTGTATGAACGAATGCGTGATTCTGGCGTATTGGCCCAGATCGGAGAGGGAGGAAGCGGACAAGTAACGTGGTCAGACAGCAACAGCAACCAGGAGTATTTAGTCGTGTATGATGCAGGTGAAAAGGACGGGTGGCAGCTCATCAAGCCGATTCCATATCGCCAAATTTATGAGGCAGCTACGACCACACGGAATTGGAGTTATGTCATCGGGGCTTTATTTTTAGGTGTGTCTATTATTTTGGTGACCCTGACCTCGAACGCAATTACCCGACCTTTACATAAGCTATCTACCCAGATGAAACGGTTCAGCACCGGAGATTTTGAGGCAAGGGCTCCTGTGAAGGGACATGACGAGATTGCATATTTGTCGCTGCACTTTAACGAAATGGTCCAAAGAACCGAAGAACTTATTAATGAGCGCTATCGCATGAAGCTGGTTGAAAAGAATGCCATACTCAAGGCGCTGGAGGCTGAGATTAATCCTCATTTTCTGTACAATGCCTTACAAGCCATATCTACACAGGCATTAAAGCGGAAGATGTTCGATATGGCGGATATGGTGGATGCATTGGCCCAAACTTTGCGGTATTCCATCAACGGCAAGGATATCGTAGCTGCCCGCGAGGAGCTCAAGCATATTGAACGATATATAGGTCTGCAAAAGGCAAGATTCGGGGCGAGACTTCAGGTCGAAGTGGTATGGGAGGACACGCTGATGGAGCTGCCAATTCCGAGATTATCCGTGCAAACGTTGGTAGAAAACTCTATCAAGCATGCACTAGAAAAAGTATCAAGTGACATTCTGATCGTCATTTCAGCCGAATCGGGTGCTACAGACGCTACAATTGCAGTCAGGGACAACGGACCTGGAATTTCAGAGGACAAGCTGAAAATAGTGTTGGATTCGTTCCACGAAAAATGGGAAGAGCGGGAGAGCGAGCATATTGGCTTGAAGAATTTGAACACACGGTTGAAGCTTTTGTATGGAGATCAGGCAGGATTATTCATACTTACGGATGAAACGGGAACGGAAATGAGAATGCAAATTCCCCGGGGAGGAGTCGACCATGTATAACGTATTGATTATTGACGATGAAGAACCGTTACGAGAGGCCATTCGTATTGTTGGAGACTGGGATCGTCTGGGCATCGAACATATTTATGAGGCGACGAATGGAAGGTTGGGGATGGAACTGCTCGGTCAGCACCCTATCGATGTGGTGATGGTGGATATGAAAATGCCGGAGATGAACGGCATTGAATTTCTTCGTGTGATCGAAAAGGCATATCCTCATCTGCTGACCATTGTCATTAGTGGCTACAACGACTTTGAGTTCACGCGACAAGCGATTCAATCACGGGTGGTAGATTATCTGCTCAAACCTATCAATCGCCAGGATCTGAATCAGGCACTGCGCAAGGCGGTGGACATTCTGGAAACCCGCAAGCAAAGCCAAGACGAGTTCATTAACCAAAACATTACGCTAAATATGTCTTTGCCGAAGCTGAAAGAGAAGCTGTATGTATCCATTTTGGATGGCAGCTTTAAAAGGCAGGCCAATACGGCGTTGCTTCCACTAATCGGAGCGGATCAGCTAGGGAACCGCTTTGGGGTGATTGTGCTGCGGCTGCTGAACAGGGATGAGATTCGTAGGACTCGTTTTCATGGCGATGTCGATCTGATGGATTTTGCCGTAACTAATGTATTAGCGCAGACATCAGATGAACGGTTGCGTTGTTTTAGCTTCCCCCATCCGCGAAGAGAGCGTGAGGTCGTTTCGATCTGTACCCTGGCCCCAGGACAAGAAGAACATATGTCCCTCCTACTGGCACAAGTGGCACAGAAGGCGGTTGCGAACCTGCATGGGCTGTTCAGTATGGTGGTAGCAGCCGGAGTGGGCAAGCTCTGTTCAGACGTAGTGGAGCTGGCTTCTGCGTATAGGGATGCCAAGAGGTTCATTCACAATACAGATGTGTTGAAGCTGGAAGGGGAATCTATTCTCCATACGGTACCGCGGCAAATGGGGACGTCAGAGGAAATGCCATGGACGGATCGGCTGTTGTCGATCCAAAAGGATGCTCAGACCGGTCAGGCCAACCGAGCAAAGGTACTCCTGGGCGATCTACTGAAACAATTGGCAACAGGTCCTATTTTCCGTTTACAGGATGCGGATCGATTGCTGCGGGAGTTTCATTTTTTACTGAGAGAAGCAGCGATTGAGTTGGGTACGCCTATGTCTGCGTCTAATCAGGAGGGAACTTTGGGGGAATTGGGTCGTGTGATTGAAGGCGAGCTATCTGCTGATTTTGTGAGCTTTGCCGACTACAGCCAGAGACTATACCAGATACTGGAGCTCTACATTGCCGGGGTCCAACATGCACAGGCGGGTAACCAACCCTTTGATATTACAGAGATCAAAAAATACATCGAGCGATACTATTTTGAAGATATCAAAATCTCGTTTTTTGCCGAAACCTATTTTTTGAGCCGGGAATATCTGATGAAGTTGTTCAAGCAGCAATTTGGTTACGGCATTCACGAATATGTACAGAAGGTCAGAATGGACAAGGCGAAGGAGCTACTGGGTGATTCCAGCCTGAAAATTCAGGAAATTTCCGATATGCTCGGTTACAAGGATAAAAACTATTTCAGCAAGGCTTTTCGCAATTATTATCAGGTGTCACCTTCAGAGTATCGCGTGAGCCTGCAATAAACCACTTTTTTACCCTTAACGCTTCACTAATCTGCCTTTTTAAATGAGGCAATATTTTTTAGAATGAGCGCATGAACGTTGATCACAAACAGATGGGGGAGTATCCATGTTAAAGAAGATGATGGCGTTATCCGGCAGTTTTCTTTTGACGGTCGGTTTGTTGAGCGGATGTGGAAGTAGTGGTGGCACAGATGCGGCTAAAGAAAGCACTGGCGGCAAAGATGATTTGAAAACGGTTACAATAAACATGTTTACAGCCTCACCGGAGTATACCGATGCCTTTAACGCGTATATTGAGGAGTATAAAAAGGTCAAGCCTAATGTAAAGATCAATCTGGAGATCATGCAGGCAGACTACAACACCATTCTCAAGTCAAAAATAGCTTCAGGCAGTACACCGGATGTGTTCCAGACCACGGCCGGAGGTGACATCGACACCTATGCTGATTATAGCGCTGATCTGACCAATGAACCGCTGGCAGCAGCCATGACGGATGCCGTCCGGGCCAATATGAGTTCCAGTGACGGCAAAGTGCTGGGATTACCAGTCAAGGGGAACCTGTTTGCTTTGATTTACAATAAAGATTTGCTTACCAAGGCTGGAATAACCTCTCCGCCGAAGACGATTGCCGAGATGCAGGATGCTGTTACCAAGCTAGAGGCGAAGGGCATTACTCCATTTGCTAATGCATATAAAGAGTGGTGGGTATGGAAGCATATCTTCCAACACTATGTAGATGCTGCTGCGCAGGATGCCGGGGTAGAGCCAAAGCAGCTCGTTGATGATTTTATTGCAGGTAAAGCAAAAATCAAGGACTATCCAGTGCTCTACAACAACTTCTTTAGCTTCATTGATCTGACAGTAAAACATGGCACAGATAAGCCGCTGGAACGGGACAGCAATGCGGGAGTAAGTGATTTTGCATCTGGAAAAGCTGCATTTATGACGGGTAAAGGTGCGTGGGATGAGGAAGCGATCAAGAAAATTAACCCTGATCTCAAGATTGGCATCATGGGATATCCGGTGAGTGACAAAGCGGACCAATCGGTCATCATTACCGGTGCGGATCAGGCGCTACGTATCAACAAGGACTCCGAAGTATCCAAAGAAACGATTGAATTCTTCAACTGGCTGTACACTTCGGAGTACGGTAAGAACTGGTTCTCCCAGGTAGCGAAGGTGATTCCTCCAATTAAGGATGCACCGCTTCCTGATCTGGAAATGCCTAAGGAAATGGATAGCATTTTGAAAACATCCAAGTCCGGTGATCTGTCTGTCAACTACTCGCTGGATACATTTCACCAAAAATTTGGTGAGCTGATGCAGGCTTATATCAGTGGTAACATGAACAAGGATCAGGCGGTTGCAGAGATTGAGAAGGCATGGGTCCAATTAGGCTCAGCGCAATAAAATTGGTTTTGCAGAGGCGCCCGTAAGGGCGTCTTTTTGTGTTATGGCTAAGAGCCGGGAAAAATGTAGACAAAAAAATATTTAATAATATTTAAATATTTACTTGCAAAAAGTTATTAAGTTGTGGATAATAGATTGTGTGCAATATATCTACAATCTTACGATATACATAATGACTGCAAGGTGCAAATACGAAGGGATACCCCGGTTGGGGGAATCTCTTTGTTTCGTTTGGACTGTGCCGATTATGCTTATAATAGACCGTGTAATTTGGAACGCATTTTTAGTTATGTGGTAGAGATAAAAAGGAGATGAGCGTTTTGAAGACTTCGTTGTTTACACCGTACACACTCAAAGATTTGGAGTTAAAAAATCGTGTGGTCATGGCCCCAATGTGCCAATACTCGGTGACAGCCAAGGACGGAATTCCGAATGATTGGCATCATGTCCACTACCTAAGCCGGGCAATTGGAGGCACGGGTCTGATTATTATAGAAATGACGGACGTGGAAGCGGATGGGCGGATTACGGATTACGATCTGGGGCTTTGGTCAGATGAACATATTCCGGCGTATAAAAAGCTGGTTGACGGTATTCATGCGCACGGGGCCAAGGTTGGCATTCAGATTGCTCATGCAGGCCGTAAAGCTGAGGATGCAGCAGAGCCGGTGGCTCCTTCGGCCATTGCATACCCGGATGCAAATTATAAACAGCCGCGCGCACTGACCACAGAGGAAGTCCGTGGTATGGTACAAAAATTCGGAGACGCTGCCCGCCGGGCGGTTCAAGCAGGCGTGGATACAATCGAGCTTCACGGTGCACACGGGTACCTGATTCACCAATTCCACTCGCCAGTTACGAACAAACGGGATGACGAGTATGGTAAGGATTTATCCCGTTTCGGCGTAGAAGTCGTTCAGGCTGTGCGTAAGCAAATGCCTGCGGGTATGCCGTTAATCTTCCGCATCAGCGCGGTGGAATACGTAGATGGTGGATACGATGTGGATCATGCTATTGAACTGAGCCGCGCATATCAGGCTGCAGGCGTAGATATGATCCATGTCAGCTCGGGCGGAGAAGGCCCGGCTGGAGCCAGAAAACCAGGCAACTACCCGGGCTATCAAGTGCCGTTTGCTCGCCAAATCCGCGAGGCGCTGAACATCCCAGTAATCGCCGTCGGCATACTGGATGACCCAGCCTTAGCGCAGTCTGTAATCGGCAATAAGGATGCCGATCTGGTCGCTGTAGGACGCGGATTGCTGCGCGACCCTTATTGGGCGATTCATGCAGCGGTGGCGCTGCGCGGCGAAAAGCCCTCCGTACCTGAACAATATCAACGTGGCTACTGAGGCCTAAGTATTCCCACGTTGTTTATATATAAACAGGCACCTGCAACGAAGTGTACGCTTCGTCGGGTGCCTGTTTTGTATTTATGGGGATAATGATCGCAAATGAATAATAGTGATTAGTTTTACATTTTGTGGATAGATAAATCTGTATAATAGTTGTATTTGGTGTGTATAGGAGGATGAAAGAAATGCAGTATGTTATTGAAACGAAGGAACTCCGCAAACAGTTTGGGATGTCGATAGCTGTAGACGATATTTCCTTACATGTAGAACGGGGCAGCATCTACGGTTTTCTAGGTGAAAATGGAGCTGGCAAAACAACGACCATCCGCATGCTGATGAGGCTGATTGAGCCTACAAGTGGGGAGGTTTTTTTATTTGGCGAGCGGTTGGAGAAAAACTACCCGTCCATCTTTTCCAAGATTGGCACAATTATTGAAACACCCGGTCTATATGAAAACTTGAGTGCACGCGATAATCTGAGAATCTGCTGTACGTACATGGGAGTGCAGGATGATAGGAGAATTGAACAAACCTTAACCACGGTAGGATTAGAACATACAGGCAAAAAAAAGTTTAAGGATTTTTCCCTAGGAATGAAGCAAAGATTAGGGATTGCAAGGGCGCTTGTTCATGACCCTGAGTTGCTTATATTAGATGAGCCGACGAACGGACTGGACCCATCTGGAATTAGGGAAATTCGTCAGCTATTAAAGAAGTTGTGCGAGGAACAAGGGAAAACAATTCTTATTTCTAGCCATATTCTAAGCGAAATTCAACAATTAGCTACACACATCGGGATTATACATAATGGAAAACTGTTAGCGGAGGATCGTTTGAGTCGGTTAGAGGAAGGTTTTGAGCAATATACAGATGTAAAGGTAGACGATGCAAAAGCAGTACAAGCGTTTCTGTATGAGAACATGAAGCAACTTAAATCTGATTTGATATCCCCACAACAACTAAGAATTTTTAGTCCAATTGAAAATACAGCTATGTTAAATAGACAGTTAATAGATCGTCAGTTTTCAGTTTATGAGATACACACCACAAAGCAGACGCTAGAGGAGTACTTTTTGACTCTCATTTCAGGAGAGGGTGGGCGGCATGATTAGAGCAGAACTCATTAAGCTTAAAGGCTCTAAAGCCTTCTTGTTGAGCTATATTATATTGCTGGCTATTGTGCTGTTGGAATTCGCTCTAAGCGCTATTTTTTATAGATATTCAATTGATAGGCTCGGTTGGGTCTACTATTTTACAAATATTGATTTCTTAGTTAATATTGCAGCTGGATTTATTAGCTATTACATATTAACCGGTCATATTTTTGCGAGAGAGTACCAGGAAAATACGCATCTGTTTATGTTTACTACGCCTGTCACCAGGGTTAAATTTTATTTTAGTAAATTGATCATTATTTATGGGTTTATTATTGTGTCGCTATTTATCGTTCTGTTTCTGTCTGCAGTATTAGGCATGTTCATTACAAATCGGCCTTTAACGATGGCTATCTGGGTATATCAAATCCAGGTATTTGCCAAAATGTGCGTGATGCATGCGATGCTCATCCCGGTCGCCTCTTTTTTTGCTATACGCTGGAAAAGCATTATGGTGGTTGTACTCGTAGTTTGTACTGTTATATTTTTGAATTTTATGTACAAAAGTGAATGGTATCCGTGGATTGTACCCTATCTTTTGTCTCCCAATGAAGGAAGTGCGATCATATACGTCAATACTCTCATAGCGTGGTTGAGTTTATCCATAACTTTTCTTCTTGGATTGTTTTTATCCTTATGGGCATATCAAAGAAGAGACTAAATGGAGAGTTTTTGAGAGGAGGGTTACTATGCTTGACCTGTTTAAAGCAGAGTGCTTGAAGATGAAAGGAACTAAAATTCTTTGGTTAAGCATTATTATTTTAGCATTAACCATTGCTTTGGAATTCTATAGTTATACGGGAAGTACCAAATATTCCATTGACCGTGATGGTTGGAATGACTACTTTATGAGTGTTGTTATTCTTATTAACTTTTTGACTGGGTATATGAGCTACTATATTTTGACTTGCTATATCTATGCGAGGGAGTATCAAGAGAGGACCCATATGGCCTTGTTCACAAGCCCGGTTCGTCGGAGTCGTCTTTACTTCAGCAAGCTGCTTGTTATTTATATGTACATCGCTGTCAGTCTTCTGTTGGCATTTGGGCTATCTGCGCTGTTGGGTATGTTAATTACGACCAGACCGCTAACCTTTGAAATCGTTATATATCAGCTGGGGATCTTCGCCAAAAATGATTCTTATGCACGCTATGCTCATCCCGGTCATCACGTTCTTCGCCATTCGCTGGAGAAAATTTGTGCCCGCCATTATGGGGATGTGTACGGTTATGTGTTTAAATTTTGTTTTGGTTAATACACCTGGAAATACCTTTTATCCATGGACCGTGCCGCTATTGTTTTCTCCGCACGGCACACTGGGCAGAACATTTACGAATGTCCCTGGAGGAGTCATCAGTATTTGTTTCATTTTTGTGTTGGGGCTCTTATTGGCGTTAAGAAGCTATATCCGTATAGAGACAAAGTAGAATGTGTAAGCAACAAAGGACGATGAGTGTTCACATGAGATTAGTTTGATAAAGCTGTAAAACGTTGTCGCAAAAGGATGGATTTACGTGCTATAATTCCAGTAACAACAGAATGGCTTAGGTGGGCGGTCGGCTAAGTCTCCCGGAAGGGAGGTGATGCCTGTGGAGGTTAAGGATGCTCTGACATTAATGATGATGTTCGGCACGCTATTAATAGCGTTGATTGGATTAATCGTTACGATTGTTATTGCAATGAACCAAAACAAAAAGAAATAGACCGCCCTGGAGAGGGAAACACGGTCTATTTCTAATAGCTAGCCCTTTTCAGCCGACCGCTCTTCAAAGCGGCTGTTGCCAAGAGTAGGGATGTTACCAGCATCCTTGCTCTTTTTTAGTATATCCTTCTATAACTTATTTTAGCACATCTGAATAATCAATGTAACTGAATGTGACTGTTACTTGGTGAAAACTTTAACTTCCTTTGGAGCGAGAGTTACGGTGATCGAGCCGTTGTTAATCTGAACGGAGTCGTTGCTCAGCTGGTTAGTCAGGCGGGTTCCGTTGGACAGATTATCGAAGTTGCCAATTGTGCGGGTTTGGCTATTCCAGGAGTTGTTGATAAATACAATGGCCTCGTCGCCATTTTTAGAGCGCTGGAAACTGTAAAAGGAGTCGTCCACCCATTTTTCCCTTTGGCTACCGTTTTGCAGAGCAGGGTGGTTGTTGCGCACATAGTTCAGCTTAGCGATGTACTGATACAGGTCATGGTTGGCGTTGAAATTCATATTCTCCCGATTGGCGGGATCATCTCCGCCACTATAGCCTTGCTCTGTGCCTTGGTAGATAATTGGAATCCCGCGAGATGTCAGAGTAAAGCCCAAAGCGGCCTTGAGCTGTGGCCATTTGTCATAGTTAGCACCCGGCTTGCCGGAGGCGTCATTCAGGAAACGTTTTACATCATGATTGTCGATAAATACACCGTTGGTCTGGGCATCGCGATAGTAACGATCATCGGAGTAGCGCTCCTTGATTTTTCTCATGGATTGATCGTGTCCGAATACGTCCTTGATTGTATAATACATCGGAAAATCTAATGCGGCATCGAGATACCGGGTGTAATCCCCCACATAAGCAGGGTCGCCATGGAAAATTTCACCCATGGTGAAGGTATTGGCGGCTTGGTCAAAATCCTTTAGAAAACCCTTCGGTACATGCTTGACAGTATCCAACCGCAGTCCATCGATGCCTGTCTCATTAAGCAGCCATTTGATCCAGTTTTTAAGCTCGTTTGCGGTAGCGGGGTTTTCATGATTTAGGTCATCCAGTCCAGCTACATCACCATTTTCGATTTTCCATTGATTGTTGGAGTTGTAGTCCCCGTCTGTAATGTCACCATTGTGATGATACCAGTCTGCTTTGTCAAAAGGAGCCTTGGCAAACCCGTTCCCCGGTTGGAAATCACCTGTGTGATTCACAACTACGTCCAGCATCACAGCAATATTTTTGTCATGTGCCTTGCGAACCAGCTCTTGGAGCTTGTCCATTGTTCCGAGATGCCCATCTACTGCATAAAAATCATACGTATGATAGCCGTGGTAAGCGTATTCACTCTTTTGCATCGTTACTGGAGTAATCCAGATCGCGGTAAACCCCATATTTTTAATGTAGTCGAGTTTGTTAATAATACCTTGAAAATCGCCACCATGCCACTTGCGCTGATCACTGTTGTTGGAATTGAAGCCACCGTAGTTATCATTGGATGGATCACCGTTGCTGAAACGATCTGTCATGATAAAATAAATGCTCTGTTTGCTCCAGTCTGTGCTGAGGGAGGTGGGCTTGGAGAGGGTACCCAGATCCATAGGGGTGAAGACGCCCGAAGGCGCCTCCGTTTGAGCTGTTACTTCAACTCCGTTAGAGTTGGGTGCGTAGGTAGAAGTGCTTACGTTTAAGGATACACCTGAAAGTTTTTCTGTTTGGATAGGTCCTGTAACTTCGTTGAGGTCGGTTGCGTAGGTGGAAGTCACTACGCTGAGGACACTCCCTGAAGGTGCCCCTGTTCGGATAGTTCCTGCGGCTCCGTTAGAGCCGGGTGTGTAGGTAGAAGTGCCAGTGCTGAAAAGGTAGTTCTTCGTGTTATTGCTGTCCCAACTGTTATTGCCGTCAGTAAAAGCAGCTTCCAATTGGGAGGCAGTGCCGATATCGACGGTAATTTTAGCATAGCCGCTAATCTCGGCGTCCTGCATTTTCACGCCAGGCACAGCAGTCCAGTTACCGCCAGCCGGACGGTAGTGAATGTAAGGTGAGTTGAAGCCTTTTTTGTAGTATACCGTTACTTTGTTAGCTGTACCGCCGCCATCCCCGGGATTTGTGCCCGCTGGAGCGCCTGATGTAATCGTTCCTGCATTGCCGCTGTTACCAGGCGTGTAGGTAGAAGTGCCTGTACTGAACGAGTAGTTTTTGGTGTTGTTGCTGTCCCAGTTGTTATTGCCGTCGTTAAAGGCGGCTTCCAATTGCGAGGCAGAACCGATATCGACGGTAATTTTAGCATAGCCGCTAATTTCGGCATCCTGCATTTTCACACCAGGTGCAGCAGTCCAGCTACCACCAGCCGGACGGTAGTGAATGTAAGGCGAGTTGAAGCCTTTTTTATAGTATATCGTTACTTTGTTGCCTGTACCGCCATTGTTGTCAGGCTTGGCTTTGCTGATGATATATTGTTTGAATCCACTCAACTCACCGGTTGGTGAGCCGTCATTGTTGACGAGATTGCTGATGCGCAATAACGTAAACCCATGATAACCGAACTTCGTGATTTTCTCCTCGATTTTTTGGAAGCCGCTGCCGCCTGTCGGGAGTGCATTTTCACCATTCAGGCGAACACCCTTGGCATTCGCGATGGAGGAGACGGTATCAACCAAGGTGGACGGCAACGAATAATTCGGTGCTGTGCCACTGTCACTCATCTCCAGGCAAGTAAATGTCAAGTCTAGATCGGCATCCTTGAACTTCTGAATGAGACGGTTGTAATCATAATATCCACCTGCTTGTTCTGTGCTGTGCGGCATGGCAGGATTGTTCATCTGCCAGTGCAGACCGGAAATTTTGGCCCCAATCCGGACACCAAACACAGAATCGAAGTTCTTGTGGGCAGCTGCTCCGATGACACCTAGATGCTTCTCAAGCACACTTTGGTACCACGACAGAAAATCCTTTCCATACGCGGAATTATACCCGCCGTTCGTGTAAAATCCATCCCCGTCGGTCGGTGGATTGATTTGGCTAAGGCTGGTAAGCTTGGTGCCCCAAGCAGTATTAATCTTGTCCAATGATCCGTACTTGTCATTCATAGCTGTACGGAATGCATTTTTGGCTGTTTCAGTATAGGCTTGGAACTTGCCCCGTCCCGGGTAACTCCAGCCCGCTGCCGGGTAGTAGGACGGATAGCGCAATTCCCCGGAAGGACCGCCGCTTAAATAAATTTTGGGAATGATACTTTTATACCCGGCAAAGTTTTGAGCGAATGAGGCATACAACTCGTCATATTGTTTGCCAGTCCCGCTCCACAATGGGGAAAGGGCTTCGTTATTGGCATAGCCGCTTTCGTCCTTGAACTGCATTTCATCTGCACTGCCCTTGCTTGACAGCCAGCTTGGCAGTGGGATGTTGCAATCATCTCCCACATTTCCTCCACACTTATGCGTAGAGATAATAGGAACCCACTTCAGTCCCGCTTCTTTCACGGCATTTGCATAGGTTTTGTAGTAACTCCAATCGAACTGGTTATCTCCTGCACTTTCTACATAGCCCCACCAGACGTCGGTAGTGATGGCATATACGCCATTGTTTTTCAACGTTTGTAGCTGCTTTTTAAAGGAACCCCAGTCATTGATTTTCGCCAGCGGTCCCATAACGGAAGCTTGAAAATCATCTGCAACCGCAGCGCTCGCCGTATTAGAGGGTGAGCCAATGAAGGCGGTCAGAGACAGCACAAGGCTTAGTAGAAGCATACACCCTTTTTTCCATAGACTTCGATACAAGGTCAAACCGATCATCCTCCCCAAAAGCATAGTCTAATTCGACAACATTTTGTAAACGTCTACAAAAATAGTATAGAGCAAGCGGTTGCATAAAAAGAAGAATTTATTGCACACTCAAGGTGGACAAATATGACATTTTGCGTTAGCAACCGTGTGCTTAAATTAGACCAGGCAAAAAAAGACACAGGTCTGAATAAGACGCGTGTCTTTTATAGATAGTAAATTCCCGTAATAAAATAAGGAAAGAAAATCTCAGTGTGTATGCAACTATTGCATGAGACAACCTTCTTAATAGATAGGACGATTTTTTTCGTCGGGAATACCACTTTTACGATAAAAATACGTATTGATTCGATCCCGCCATTCCTTGGCGTGCTCAGCCTGATGCTCTAGTCGCGCCAGCACCTGTTCATACACCCTTTCATTTATTTGCTCACGCAGACTAACCCATGTATCTCGGAGATGGGCCGCACGTTCTGCACCTTCAAAATGAGTATCATAAATATGCTGTATGACCGTTTGGCCAGAGTGAAGCATGTGCGTATAAGGGACGTGGTGAAAGAATAAGAGCAGTTCATCCGGACAGGTGTCTGTAGACTCGTAGATCCCGGCAACAGGAGGAAAATATTGTCCTGCATAGCCCGTTCCAGTTGCAGTCGTCCGATCTACCCCGATCCCCCAGCAATCGGCAAAATGGTAGGTGCCCCACATCGAATATTCATATCCATCAACATCCGGCCCATAGTGGTGATTGGGACTGACCATCCAGCCGACCCCCAGAGGGGCGGTATAGGACTCATAGATATTCCAAGAATCGAGCAGCATCTGCTTAATGGTAGGAATCAACTCTGTATCATCGTCATCCTTACCTTTATTGCTAAATGTTAGCCGAACCCATTCATCCGCGATTTCATCTGCGGATAGATCCGGGTTCCATGCCAACCGGCCGTAGCCGTAAAGATTGGACTGGGCGAGCAAATGCCCGGTCCAATTGGTGTCTGCACCAATATTGGAAACAGCGGCTATTCCAAAGTTGTTGTGCTTGGGAACATGATGTGTTGGCTCCTTCTGGAAACTACCGCTGTTTGCATGGACCATAGCTTTCCCACGACGAGAATCAGAACGGCTGTTGCTATGCAAAACACCACTTACGATACGCTTGATGGTGGAGCCTTTTCCCTGTGCGTAGGTGTCAAAATCGAGCACTTCCTTCCATTGCGGAACCAGATAACATAGATGCTTTTGTTGTCCGGTATACTCCTGCGCAATTTGAAATTCCAGCAGTACCTGAGTGGCTTCCAGCGCGCCGAATAGGGGGGATACAGGCTCTCGCACTTGAAAATCCATCGGGCCATTTTTAATCTGTAAAATGACATTTTCCCGGAACAGTCCATCCAGTGGTTTAAAATGGTCAAAGGCCGCGCGAGCCCGATCCGTCTTGCGGTCACGCCAGTCCTGTTTGCAGTCGTAGACAAAGCAGCGCCAAATCACACGCCCGCCATAGGGCCGTAGCGCATCCGCCAGCATGTTGGCTCCATCGGCGTGATGGCGCCCATAGCTGAAGGGCCCGGGCCGATTTTCAGAATCGGCCTTGACCACAAAACCACCCAGATCGGGAACTGCTGCGTAAACCTCCTGTGCTTTGGTCTGCCACCATTCAGCTACACCGGGATCCAGAGGATCGGCTGTGGTTAATCCACCGAGCTGAATCGGGCTGGCATAGTTAATGCTCAAGTAGATTTGGATACCATAGGCGCGAAATACGGCTGCTACTTTGGCTACATCAGGTAAAAACCGATCTGTGATCAGCTCAGTTTCTACCTGATGGACATTCACATTGTTAATGGATAACGCCTGAATGCCTACAGAAGCGAGTAGACGGGCATAGTCTCGAAGGCGCTCCATATTTGTAGTAAAGGTATTATGGTTGTAGAAAATAGATGCCCCGGCATATCCACGTTCAACACTACCATCCATGTTATCCCAGTGGTTGATCATGCGAATGGAGTTACCCGGATTAGACAGCAGGTCTAGAGTGGGAGCGTGCAATGATTCCCCGGCAGTGGGCTTCAGATTGCCGTCTAGTCCTCCTTGCAGGTAGCGCAGCAAATGAAAGACTCCGTACAATACTCCTTTGGAGGTCTGACCCGCGACTGTAACGCACTGTCCTTTGATATCATCGTGATCTTGCCCAGTTGAATCTGCAAGTTTCGGCACTTCTACTCCACGAATTCGGTAGCCTTCTGCGCTCACTTCTGCCTGTTCTTCTGCACTAAACCGTTCTGCGACACATGGATGGTCCTGGAACGTACCCAGCGCAACGAATGGTACATGGACAGGAGCGGTACTTATCTTCGGCTGCTGTCCGAACATGGCAGCCAATCCTTGCCGAAGCTCACTCGCAGCCGTCTGAAGCACTTCATCATCTGTTTCATGAACTACGATGACTCTGCACCAAGCAGGCATCTTTTCTACAAATTGGTCGCGATGGTAGTGCAACCAAGCGTCATAGCCGCTCTCGCTTGGCATATTCATCCGCTTGCTCATATTATTTGGGCCTCCTTTGGACGAGTGAGGGTTCGTTCGTCTCAGGCATGCTGCTTCTCATCTTGACTCATATGCTGAGGGAGGGTAAACCGATTCCCTTTGCCTTCATACAGCCACAAAATAGCGGTAACCCCGCGTGGGTAATATTTGCTGCCGTGGGCAATACCGGAGAGCATTTGGTCGCTCCAGCACCAATAGGATTCTTCAGGATGGAGGAGCCATGAGACATGGGCTGCGTCAGCCGCCTGCCCCGTTTCCTGCCAAGGCAGCTCCAGTAGCTCACGAGCAATAAACTGTGCCAGATAGATTTTGCTTAACCAGGAGTTGTTACTGGTCGAGGATAGCTTCCAGCCTCCGTCTTCAAATAGACAAACTCCTGGTACCAGTACGGTTTGCAAATGGCGTCGAAGTGCCTGGATATATTCACCGAACCGCCCATCACTCTTAAGCGCATCTTCACATCCTGTAAAATAGGGGAAGATCAGCCCCTCAATGGCAGGAATGATTTGCGAGTCGTTGCCTTCCTTAATGACTGCAGGAATATAGCCCTTGTCAGTCATGTGAGTGGTGATTGAAGCTGCGCATTTGTCTGCCTGTAAGCCAGCTTCCTGTGAAAGGGAGTTAAGCCCCTTTGAGGCAAATATCTTTTCAAGCGCAACATATACCGCCCAGCATTTGCTGCCTAAATAAATGTTATTGCGGGACTGACCCAAGGATACATCTAGACTATCGTAAGTCGTAATTTCTGCGCCTCCCTGGGTTCTTGAGCTATCCAGGCCCATTAAGCCGTTTCGCTGTGCCGGATCTGGATGATCCCGCCGCAGCATGCTTTCGAAGCAGTCGCACAAGACAGGCAGCATACGTGTCGTAAATGACTGATCCTGTGTCTGCTCGATATATACCGTGGCGCAGCAAAGCCAGTTCATCAGTTCCTCGTGGCTCATGTAAGAGAAGCAGTCGTCAATCCCTGCCAGCTCATAACAGGAATACCCTTGCCGGGAGAACACATTGGCCACGCCCATATCATGTGTAAACGTGATCCCACCGGGATAGGCCTGTTCCTCCCCCGGGAAGCGTACTTCATCCCGATAGCTGTACCGTTGGACAAACCACTCCAGCTCGTTGCGCACCGTCCATGGATTCAAAATCAATTCATAATAAAGCTGGTCTGCCGTCAGATCGAGTGTATTCATCATTCGGTACTCGCCTTCATTCACAATCCAGATTGGTTCGCCATCCTCTTGCTGACTGAGCAATTGGGTGCTGCCGTAATAGCTGTGAATGGCCTGAGCGAGCATAAATTTCTGATCCAGACTCAAGCTCGCCGATTCGATCCAGTCGTTCGCCTGAACACAGGCTGCGGTTAGGTTGGTAAAATGCTTCAACGCATAGCTTCCCACGTCTTCAATATCCTTGAACAGCCGGGTATAGTAATATGATGCTTCAATGCCTGTTGTCACAATGCCGCCGCGATAAAAGCATATAGCGAAGGCGTACGTGCGCTTCTCCCCTGCGGGAACGTCCATCAGGAGCGCACCCGTTGCACCTAAGCCAAAGGATAAGTTATCAGCCATGGCCTCCCCAAGTAGCTTCTCCATCGCAAATCCGCTGGCAGGTACCGCTTCGCTGCTGTTGGTCACAATAGCAGTGCTTCGTCCTTGGCCGATGCCTGTGAGTCTTTCCTTCAATCGGGTAGAATCCATAACGTCCCTGCGTGGATCTTCTCCTATAATGCGTATGCCGCTATACGGGTCACTGCCCTGGTAGCCGAAAAAGGCTCTCCGTGCAGCGGCACCCTGTGTATTATCGATCGTCAGCTCGGCAAATACAGCCGGAACCAACGCTGCCCGCAGCTCATCTATGCCCGCAATTCCCGGCTCGGGCACCGGGCGAACGGGGGAGTACAGCCGGAATGTCAAATCGCCTGCCTGCCATGTATCGGTTCCTGCTTTTAGCTCACGGGTGATGTCCTGATCGGCAAAGACAACGAGCAGAGGCTCCGTTTTTTTATCCTTTTTCTCCACATCATAGCGGGTACTTTCATCCTGTATGGATGCAAAAAAGGGAAGCGCCTCATACGATCCTCCATCCCTGGATTGCAGCCCGATGTATACATTTTCATCAGCAGGCTTGCCCAGTTCCAGGCCGAGTCCGCCGCGATTACCCTTAAACCCAAGTGTAAAGCTGGAGAATGAACCGATAGGTGCATGCTGCGTGTTATAAAATATATTTTTCGACATATAATGAAACCCCTTTCATAATAAAATTTAACATTGACTAGCTTCAATTAGAGCCTAGCATGACATGTGCCGAGGAACCATTGTCAAATCGCTCAACTATTTATCCAAATCGCGCTGGAAACGATATACTGAAGTATATCGATGTAAGTAAGCTAGGAGGGAAAACATGTCGTCACCACGTTTGCCAAAGCGACCCCATGATCCAAACCTTACGGTCGCCGGAGAGGAATTCTTTTTTCCCGATGTGCGGACTACGGTCAATCTGTTTGCCATTCATACGCGAAGTGTCGGAAGAGACTGGAGCTATCCGCCACATGAACATCCGCAATATGAAATTAACATCGTGCTTGCGGGAGAACAGATCATGGTTGTGGATGGTCGCAGCTTCATCCAGCGACAAGGTGATCTGATACTTTTGCGCCCAGGAATTGTCCACTCCAGCCGTAGTAACGGAGAGGGGTTTACGTATTTTTGCATGCATTTCGACATTGATGATAAATTGTTTCTTTCGCTCCTGAGTCGTTTGGAGCAAGTACTTTTTCCAGCGGATGGCACAGTAGCGAAGCAGATGGGACCAGCGCTAGGCAAGCTGCTCGGTCTTTCTGCGCTTGAGGACAAAGGTATAGATGGTGATTCAGTGGCAAAGCGTATGCGGATTCAATCTGCTGTGTTCGAACTGTTCGCAACGTTGTGGGAGGCTGTATCCAGTGAAGCCGCTCATCTGCCAGGGCGTGGATATGTGCAGGCAGAGCTTGCCCATCAGATTGCAAGTCGTCTTCAGGGCAGGGTCAATCAGCCTTATAGACAGGCCGGCTCGTTGGAAAAACAGGATGGGATCGAGGGTATTTCATCCGAACTGGGTATTAGCGTATCTCATTGTAATCGTGTATTCCGTAGCGTTTTTGGCGTATCTCCGCGGGTGTATCTATCCGAGCTTGTCTTGCATGAGGCGAAGCTGCTGCTGGCTGATCCGCAATGGTCAGTGCAGCAAATTGCTGATTTGCTCGGCTATGGGGATATTGCACATTTTAGCAGGCAATTCAAACGCTGGGCCGGTCAGTCGCCGACATCCTACCGCAAGAATATAGCCCTTGAAAGTTCACCCGAATAAAAATATATATGCTTATAAAATAGTTGTAATACAATCCCCCATAGAGGAGATGATAATGATATGAATTTACATAAAGACTTTTTAATTGAACAATCAAAAAGAAGAGGAAGTACAGGCGTTTTTTGAAAGGGTCAGCGCTTTCGATCATTTGTTTACTCCAGGTGCGAGCTATACACGTGGTCCGATCACCATAGATACGGAAAAGGCGAAGACTCCATTCGAGGGGAAATTCTGGCCGCAGTATTTTGCTGCCAAGCATGCGGTACCGCATATCTCCAAGGATGGCTCAATCGTTCTTATGTCTGGAGCCTTCAGTCAACGGCCGATGGGATTTGGTGCTACATATGGAGCGGCTAACGGCGCGATTGAAAGTTTGGGCAAGGCGTTGGCGGTGGAGTTGGCTCCAGTACGGGTCAATGTGGTGTCTCCCGGCACGATCTGGCGGGACGGCCCCGAGGGGGAGCAGTGGGCGCAGGCTTTTGAAGAATACAAGGAAGTAACCTTGCTACGGCGAGTGGGGTATAATGAGGAAATCGCACATACGGTGTTGTACCTGATGACTAACAAGTTCACCACCGGAAGCGTGCTATTCCCGGATGGCGGTTATACGCTGATCTAATTTGTCTGGAAGCCAACGTGTACACGTCCACCAGCCCAATACACGCTTACAATGTGTTGGACTGGTTTTCTTTTTACAGGAGATGTAGCGGGATGGATCAGGTGGATTAAACTCTACAGATACTTCAAAAGCAGGCGCGCACGTCCATGACTGAGCTGGGCAAGGAGGTTGGACTTTTGGAAAAAAACAATCAACGTGGTAGAACGGTCATATTTGCCGCACTTCGTCCATAAATCCTCCAATCGGGGCATAGTTTATGCCATGATGGGCTTTCCCATTTTCCAGGTGAAACCACGGCATTATATCATGCAATCGTACCTTTATCCTCCATGCGCCGCACTCTTTCCGTTACAGTCAGCTGAGAAAACTAATACCGTACAAAATGCCAGAGAACAGCTTCAAGTGCTGGTCTTTTTTTTTTCAAATTGCTGTTTTTTGATGAAAAAACGATAATTCATATTTACACATGCCATCCTAGAATGAGTTTCATTAGGGGAATTTAAATGAAATGTAAGAAATGTTACATCAACAACTAGAGGCTGTAAAACAACAGTTTTATTATTTGTATAATTTTTCAAAAAAAGGTACTTCATTTAATGTATTTACAGTAGTGATTAGCTTCACAAAGACACCTTTTAGCTCAGAAGCTAACCAGTCTATCTAATCGGAAGGTAGCAATAATTGCCTTAGTCGATTCATCCAGAATTGTTTCTTATGGAACATAAATTATCAGATATAGAAATTGACTTCAAAGCGTGAGTACTATTGTCCTACTGGATTGATGGGGGGACAAAACTACAACTTATTGATTTTGTATCTTTAACCATTTTAAGTACTATGAAAACTCACGAAAGCAGCGAAGTACATAGTTACTTTATATTGCAGACCAGATTTATGATGTGCTCCCAAAAAGGCAGTCTATTTCCCTCTCTAATTTGATTAGTTTAGAAGTTTTTATTGTGTTGGAATAAAGGTCTACTACGAAACTTTTAGTTGTTAACCAAATTGTATGTTGCAGAAAAGAAAATTATGGTTTATAGTTTTACATATACTTCTAATATATTGATTAATTTTGAAGTATAACCAAAAGGAGGATGTTAAAATGGAGAGTTTAATGAAAGAACTAAATCTCGAAGAATTGGAAAAGTTAGAAGGAGGGGATGGATACACTAAGGCACAATGTGCCGCCTTCTTGGTTCAGTGTCTATCAGGGGGTACTATTGGATGCGGAGGTAATGGTGCATTTTGGTGCCAATTGTACCATGATTATTGCTAATAATTTAGTATAATCCAAATTTTCCAGGATGGGGGATAGAGATATTCCCCTCTTAAATGATCTTTTTAACGCTTTCACCTTACTTCGATCGGTTGAATTACTAGGATGGATTGTAAAACGAAGTGCGATATGTGCCGAAGAGTATGGAGTTTATTTCCTTACTTGTCAGAAGAGATTTGCAGAGTGGCTTAACCCAAAGACTGTGGACCGTTAAGGCAAACAGCAAAAGTGGTAAAAAACCGAAAATCGTTTCTAGTGGGTGCGTCTATTAGCTAAGGTTTAAAGAGGTCCGCTCCAGTATCACTCACAGATTTCCTTCGCGCTTGGTTTGACAATCCGTCATTTAAAGAAATAAAGCCTTAGAGTTTATCAACAAAAGAGGAAAGAATTAAGAGGGGGCTTGCGGTTAATGAAAGGGAAACTTCCACATATAAGGCAGAATAGCTATAACGATTGTGGGATAGCTTGCTTGAATTCTTTGTTAAAATTCTATGGATATAATTATCAGACTGATTATTTGCGTGATTTTTTAGTACAAAAAGATAGATACAGCTTACAAGACCTGATTTTTGTACTTAACAAATTAGGTATAAAAAAGGCTAAAGCATTTAAAATTAACAAAGTTAAATTCGAGAATGTCTTAAGTGAATTAAACAGACCAGTAATTGCGTTAATAGAGCAGGAAGAGAGAAATCATTTTGTTGTAGTTTACAATTCGAAGAAAAAGTACTTAATTATAAGCGATCCGATGAAAGAAAGCATAATTAAACAAAGAATAAGTTCATTTAATGAAAGTTTTTCAGGAGTTATTCTTACTATTGATTCTGAATATACCAATCTCAATTTATTAAGAAAAGAAAAAGCTCAAACTAAAAAAAGTATATTTTTCGATATGATAATTGGTAACAAATGGAAAATATTAAGTGTGATATTTCTTTCCTTACTTGTTGTGATTTCCACAATCATTGGTTCACTTTATCTTAAATTTATAATTGATGCTGTTGTTCCAATGAATCTTGATGGGGTATTAAGCTTTATTACATTAATTTTTTTAGCAATAGGTATGTTTAGAGTTACTGCTGAGTATCTTAGAAACCATATTATCATTAGACTAAATTTAAAAGTAGAAAATAAATTAGTAAGTTTATTTTTTTTGAAAATTTTAAGATTACCAATACTTTTTTTCAAAAACCGAGAAAACGGCGAAGTTTTCTCCAGATATATTGATGGGTTAAATATCAAAGAAGCAATAGGAAACAATCTGATAGGTGCAATAGTTGACTTATTTATTTTAGTAGCAATAAGTAGTACATTGTTTTTTATAAATATGTCTATTTTTTTAATTATTTTAGTTACTTACTTATTGATAATTGGGCTTATATTTGTTTCATCAGAATTAATAGATAAAAGAAATAATGAATCAATTATATCTAATTCTAAGGCTTTCTCATTTCTGGTGGAACAATTTGGAAATATGCAAATTAACATTGCGTTAGGTTTAACTGAAAAAACAAAGGAAAAATTTGAAACAGTTTATAATAAGAAATTGGAAAGCGGCTATAGAGAATCTATTGTTTTTAATAATGCGAATTTTGTGAAAAATTTATTTTCGAATATTTTTTTTATCTCAATAATTTGGGTGAGTACAAAGCAAATATTTAACGATAACATAAGCTTAGGGTCGCTAGTGATGATAAGCACCCTTTCTAGTTTTTTATTACCTTCTTTAGATAGGTTAATAAGTAGTTACCTAATTATACGTAAATCGTTAATTTCCCTCCAAAGATATTCTGATATTATTAATTATCCAGAGGAAAATTACGGACAAGAGAGATTGGAACTTTTTAACTTTTTGACAATAAATGAATTTTCCTATGAATTAAATAGCAAAGACTATTTATTTGAGGATATCAATCTCTCCTTCAAGAAGGGGGATAAATTATTAATTATAGGAGATAGTGGAAGTGGGAAAAGCACTTTTGCCCAGTGTTTCGTTAGATTCAGAGACATTAAAGATTCTTCTATTTATATAAATGGACTTGATATAAATAAATATGATTTAAATAGTTTAAGAGAAAAGATTATTTATATCGACGAGTCGCCATATTTATTCAAGGGAACTCTAATGGAAAATCTCCAAGTGAGAGAAAATATTGATATGTCTCTAGTAATATCAATTTGCAAAATGTGTAAAATATATGAAACTATAAAAAAACTCCCTGGAGGATTTAATTATTATATCAATGAGAATGCAACAAATTTATCCACGGGACAGAAACAAAAGATTGCACTAGCTCGTGCCCTTTTGAAGGAACCAGACGTATTAATATTAGACGAGGCGCTATGTAATGTGGATTATAACAGTTTGCAAGTAATTGAAGAATTTCTTATAAAATCAACTCTAGGTATCATTTTTATAACCCATAATTATCAGCATTTAATGGATTTGGATAAAGTATATATCTTTAAAGAGAAGAAGTTAATGCCTCTGAAAAATGAGGAAACCGAAAAAACAAGAGGTGTACTGGCATGAAAGTAAAAAAAATCATCGTATTTGTTGGAATAATGATATTATCAATTGGTATTTTAATTTCAGTTTTAGGGGGAAACAATCTAGATAAACCTCCTTATCATAAAATAAATCTCAAGCAATACGAGGAATTTATCGATTCAAAAACCTCCTTTATTATGTATATCCATAAAACTAATTGTCCTGCATGTCAACAAATGAAACCTGTGGTTAAAAAGGTGATTGAAACGGGGAAAACTAATATGTATGCAATTAATTTAGATGAAAAAGATAATTACAATGTCTCTTTTCTAAAAGCAAATAGAATCGATAAAACTCCAACCCTAATAGTTTATGAGAAAGGAAAAGAAAAGAATCGCCTTGAAGGAATACAACCCCTAGGTAACATATATAAGCTTTTGAATTTGAAAGGAGCAAATTGATGAAGCTTTATGAACTTTATGATCTTTTGGTAAAAAACTATGAAACTTCCTCTATTAAAAAGGATATGGATTTAATCTTAAATATAGAGAAACAAAAATATAACCTTGATTTGACTAAATTCAAAGCAGAATATATCCAGAAATATGATACCTTACCAACTCCAAACATCACTTGTGGAATTTTAACTTTTAATGAAGAAAGATGCGTGGATAGATGTTTGAAAAGCGTGTATAACATTTTTGATGAGATTATCGTTTTAGACTCCTATTCAACTGATAGAACTGTCGAATTGATCAATGAAAGTTATCCTAAGGTTAAAGTTTATCAAGAGAAATGGAGAGACGATTTTTCATTTCATAGGAATAGGATAATGCAATTAGCAACAAAAGATTGGATATTTTTTATTGATGCTGATAATTGGTTGGAGAATAAAGAAACAAATTCTATTCCCCGTATAGCAAAGCTGATAGAATTTCTTAATATTGAATGTGTTGTAAGTCCTATAATAAAAGAATCAAATAACCATATTCATTACGATAATAGAAAAATGATAAAAATCTCAAGTGGCATAAAATATTATGGTTTAGTACATGAGGAGCCACTTCTTGAGAATAAACAAACTATTCCATATAATCTAACCTTAAAAGTTTTGTTGAATCATGATGGTTACGAGTCGAAAGCTGTAAATCAACAAGATAAAAACTTAAGAAACCTTACCCTTACACGAAAAATGATAGAGATTGATTCCCAAAATCCTAAGTGGTTTTATTTTCTGGCGAATGAGTTAAAGAATTACGACGAAATCCAAAATAAGTCTAAAGTTATAGAATTATTAGAGAATTCTATAAAAATGTATGAGGCTCATCCTAAACTGTATAGGCATCGATACCTGTTAGAATCAATTTTACTTCTAATTGAAGTATTATTTAACAACAAACAGTACTCTAAGATTGCAAAATATTTAGATAGATTAACAAGCATTGCTCCGAATAATGTAGATTCGAGTTACTATAAATCTTTGCTAATTATCGAAGATATGGATAAAAAAGTGGGAATTCTAATAGATCAACTTGAATTATTATTAGAGGGGGACAGAATAAGTTTTTTTAATTCAAGTAAAGATCAGATTAGATTTATAATTATATTAATGGCAATCCGTATTTTTGATTTAAAAAAATTAAGTATTCATTATAATAGTTTAACATCAGAAAAGATAAAAAAGCTAGTTGCTGATAATATTATGGGATTATCTAACTCTATAAATCCTAAAGTATAAGAAATGATTTTTCATTAAGATGAAATCCTTTTTTAGATTTATAAACAAAAAAAATCAGCATTTGATCATTATGAGGGAGGAAAAACTTTTTGCAACAATCAATTTATAGCATCGGTTGATCGTTTGTAGGTTTAGATATAAAAACCTCATTTCGTCATATGTATCAAAATAGGTAAGACTAAAAGTCATAACATATCAGTTGACTGAAATCTTAACTAAAGGAAAAGACCAGTAAGGGAAGTGCTATTAATGTTTAAAATATCCTATAAAGATTTTCTTTTAATTTGTATTTTTTTATCCCTACTAGCGGTAGTAGGAAGTTTATATTTTAGCATTATTCAAGGATACATTCCTTGTGATCTCTGTTGGTATCAGCGGATATTCATGTTCCCACTACCTGTAATTTGTATACATTCATTATTTCAAAATAATACAAAAAATGCTTCAGTGATTAGAACTTTAAGTTTCTGCGGCGTAATAATATCAAGTTACCAATATGTGATACAGTTACTAGGTGTTAAAAGTAATTTTTGCTCAATTCAAAGTGATTGTACCACAATTGTATTTTCGCTTTTTAATTTCATAACATTACCGCTACTTTCTTTTATTTCATTCATGCTAATAGTTATTCTGTCCTTTCTTATAAAGAAAACATAATATTTCAATTTAGAATTAAAGATTGTATCACTTGCTATTTTTTTCTATTATGATTAGTATTAAGCACTTTATGTCCTAAAACGAAAGGGACTATAACGAATTGTTAAGCGAAGTGCGATAGAACCTCTTTGGATGATGTAAAGAGAACTCTTTAAAGTACTATTATTGGTCTACTCTACGGGAAACTAACACTAATTTCTATGGCTTGTATAGCACAGCTTTTGGGTGAACTTCTTGTGAATTCCTGTAAGTAATTAATGATTCTCCTCGTAGAGGTGACCTGGGAGCTTCATTTTACACAAATCAGGCAATTAGCATTCCAGCAAGACATCGCATTTCGCTTTGCAATTTGTATAGAAAAAAATTTTAGGAGGAAACAGCATGTTGGGAATCGGTATAAAAAAGGAAAGTAATAATTTGGTTATTACTTGGCAGTTATCAAGGATAGAAGTATCTCTTGAGGATATTGAAGATGTTTCGTTTGATAACACTTATGCTGGACAGGAGAAAGATGCAATAAGAATAGGTACCCCTTATGCAACAACGGACAGGGTTGTAATTAAAACCAATTCAAAGACATATATTTTGTTTACTACAAATGGTCAAAATATTCTTAAAAAAATACAATCCTATCTTTAATTAGTTATTCATAAAAATACAGCATGATGTGGGCGGAGAATGATATTGCATTACTTCATGGGACATTATGATTTGCGTTGTACCCCCGTTACTCAAAATGAGAAATGGGGTATGTACCGTGTTTGTACATCTTATTTATTTTTAGCGAGTTTCAATTTTTCTAATCAAATGATCGATACTGTATCCAATGAGATACCAGAAACCTACCGTAGTAAAGTATACAACGGCTATAGGGATATGTGCTTTTCGCACAAATTGAAAGGATTCATACATCCAAACCAACGGGCTAATCATAGCCAATAGTATATTATAGTCGTCGTACCCCGTAAGATTTACAACAATAACTATACAAGAGACTAGGACCAGCCAAAAGCGAAAGGACTTCATTGACTATACTCCATTCCTTTAAAAAAGAAGCCGCGAGACGATTATCAGCAGCCTGAGATCGTGGCGGCTTCTAAGGATTTTTTACTACACTTCTTTTACAGGACGTAACACTGCGTAGCCGTATCCCTCAGGGAAATGCCGTTGATAATCCTGCTTCGTTTCCTCATCCCATGTATATCCCATACTGCGTGGGTCAAAGCTCCAAGCTTTTTCCTCCACCACTCTCATAACATCTCCATTGTTTTTTAAATAATGGAAGGGCGGGTGGAAAAACACCAGGTAATCTGATTCGGGGATGTTTCGGCACTCCATACCTGCTGGGATCTCTCCATTGTAGTCAGCAGCAACCGGTATTCCATACAGATAGCCCTTCTGACCATTCTGATAGAACCAGCCTGCAGTTTGACCTAATTGTCCGGGAAGCTTGAGGTGAGACATACTTTCCAGGGTTCCGCAAATTTCATCACAATTATGGCCGTTTCTCCAGAAATCGCCGTAGTTTCGAGAAGAGATATCCCAGATTCCAATAAATTTGTGTGCTGGTATATGCTCAATTTTGACTTCGGCTTCTTGTAAATGCTCCTTAACCATCTTATCCCGCTCCTTCAAATGGTAATGATAAGGAGAGAATACCTCGGCGCGAATGGCTAATGGAATAGGACGGGGCTCCTTCCGGTATACAGCCGGAGTTACCTCGAACGCTTTTACAAATGCTCGTGTAAAAGCTTCCTGTGAAGAAAACCCATACTTTATGGCAACATCGAGGATGCGGACATTGCTGTCCCGGAGTTCAAGGGCTGCTCGGCTAATCCTGCGCATCCACACGTAATCCCTTAACGTCATTCCTGTCAGAGAATGAAACTGTTTTGTACAGTAGTAAGGGGAGTAGCCTAACTGATTGGACATTCTCAACAATGATGGTGCTGAAGTAAGATTATTATCAATCCAATCAATCATAAGCTGGACCATTTCGTTCCATTCGTACACGGGGGTTCCCTCCTTTCGACTCCATCTTAGCAGCCAGGATGCACGAATATTTGACCTGAGTTGCATGCACACTTTTGTCTCGTTCTAGTTTACTCCTCTACATAACGGATATATGGGTGTTGAAAGTACCTTTGATCAGACACGAAATAATATTGTTCTCCTACAACCAGCGGAGGGACTATAGACTTTGAGGAAATATATAATTCTTTATATTCACCTCCGTTAGAAGCCTCACTCTGTATGACTAAGTAATCAACATTCGCGCACCACCCCATAATCCACGTAATAAGTAAGACGACAAGAGAAAAGAATCTGACTATTCCATTCTTTCATTTGTAATAATATATGTAGGATGGTTATTTAACCTGAATATGTATATTGTATGACGTATGATCGGATGTTGAAAGTGGTCTTTTGATAAAAGTAACTATTCACACAAAAAGCCTACCTACCGGAACACCGGCAGGTAGGCTTTTATAACATAAACATTCACTTACTTCGCATTCTATGCAGTCTGTGCCTTTGCGTTGCAACTGCACCGACAACGTATCCTAATCAATCTTAGTTATTTTTGCGTTGACGGGCGCGAGCTTCGCCGCCTTTGCGGCCTGCTTCTTCCCTGCTCATTTTCCCGTCGCTATCACTTTGGTCTGAATTGCCACGGGCTTCACCGCCCTTGCGACCGATTTCCTGATAGAACTCCTTGTCATGGTTTTTGGAAGTGGCTTCGCCGCCTTTTTCACCAATCTCCTGATAGAAGTCCTTGCCATGACTTTTGGAAGTGGCCTCGCCACCTTTTTCGCCGATCTCTTGGTAAAATTCTTTGTCGTGATTTTTAGCAGTAGCTTCTCCACCTAAACGTCCTGCCTCTTCGCGACTCATTTTGCCATTTTGGTTGTTGTTAGCCATGTTCAATCACTCCTCATCGAATTTTAGTAAAGCGTCTACGTGTATCTATTAACCCTCGTGTCAGGAATTAAACATGTCTATTTAATTTTGATAAATGGAAAATTATTGGTAAATAACTGGGTATACCCGTCTCTATTAGACTTCCCAGGACTCTGTGCGCAGTTGTTGCTGGCGGGTAAATAATGTCGGGTAAATGAACAGGCTGAGCAGCACGCTGGTCAAAATGGCAGAGGTCATGGTAGTGAATACGATGAGCAATTGCAAACGCACGGCGACAATTGGATTGGCGCCTGCAATGATTTGTCCGGTCATCATGCCGGGAAGCTGGACAAGCCCAAGTGTTTTCTGCCCCTCAATGGTTGGAATCATACTGGAACGTATACAATTCTTCAGTATAGGGAAGATGGCTTGTCTCGGTGTTCCTCCCAACGCGAGAATAAGCATGATTTCAGGCTTGCGCAGCAGGACTTCCGACTTGAGCCGCGATACCAGCAGACTGGACAAAATCATGGAGCTGCCAATGATCATGCCGCTAATCGGAATCATGTACCGGGCTGTCGCCGGAATGATATGCAGGCCAATTAGAAATGCCTGTGTAACGATTTCCACACACAGCAACGTCAGGAATGACTTCCACATGAGCCGGGGAATAAAACGTCCTTTGCGCGCAACATTTTGAGAAGCTACAGTGATCATGAGCAGAATGAATAACACGATAAATCCGTAGCTTTGCATCCCAAAAATCAAATGCAATACATATCCAATCACCAGTAGCTGAACGGATGCTCTGATCGTAGCAATAATAATATCTCGGTCCAGACCGAGTTTGAAGGACTTGGACATGACGATGGCGATAAATACAAAACCAAGAGAGAGAATCAAGGCAACAATCGTCATACCCATTCTCCTGCTACAAACCTGCGAGTTTCACTATGTTGTGGAGCGTTAAAAAACGTTTCCGTATCCGCTTGTTCTACCAGTCTTCCGTCGATCATCAGCCATGTTTCGTGGCCTACTCTGCGGGCTTGTTCCATATGGTGCGTAATCCAGATCATTGTTGTTCCCTCTTCTTTGTTCATTTGAAGCAGCAGTTCCTCAACCTCTTTGACTGAGGCGGGGTCCAGTGCAGAAGTAATCTCATCCAGTAGTAAAATATCCGGACGGTTCGCAAGCGTCCGTGCCAAGGCCAAGCGCTGTCTTTGTCCACCGGACAACTCCTGCGCCTTCTGTTCCAGCAGGTCACGGGTAAGCCCTACGCGCTCTAACAGGCCAACCGGATCTTCCAGTACCGTACCATGCAGCCGCTCTACAGTCTGGAGATTGTAGAGGACCGTCCCCTGAAGCATGGGAGCATCTTGAAAAACCAATGCTACCTTTCGTCTCAAATCAGGGATCTCCCACTCGGTTATAAGCTTGCCGAGGACGCTGACTTCTCCTTCATCCGATGTTAGCAAGAGATTGCACAATGAAAGCAGTGTGCTTTTACCAGAGCCTGACGGACCGACCAGTGTCGTGATTTTTCCGCGAGGGACCTTTGCTGTAATCCCGTTCAGGACAGCGCGTTGCTGCCCCGATCCAGTGAAATATTTGGTGACGTGATTGAATTCAATAGCTGATAGTGGCTGGGGTTTCATAGATATAGCTAGCTCTCCTTTGCAGGGAATCGGAAAAGATATCAGATCCGCTCTATAATCTCTTTGTATTATATCAGTAATATCCTATAGGCTCTTCTCTTAAAAAATCCGGAGGTTGGAACTGTTGCAAACGGTACTTTCTTTGTATAAACTAACAGGATTAGTTAAGATGAAATAAGAATTTAGTCTGTATAGTACGAAAATCACCTTACATAGGAATTCAACGAAAGGGGACAGGATGATGTCACCTAGACATGGAGTAAAGCTACAAGATATCCTGAAGGCTGCTGAGGATATTGCCAATGAACGAGGGATGGGAGATGTCACGCTCACTACGCTGGCGCAAAAGCTGCATATTCGTCCTCCATCTTTGTACAACCATGTGGACGGGTTGAACGGATTGCGTCAAGTGCTGGCATTACACAGCCTCGAAAAGTTAGAGGAGGCATTGATGAGCGCAGCCGTAGGCAGAGCAGGCGAAGATGCGCTGACTGCGATGGGGAGAGCGTATATGCAGTATGCGCGCGAGCGACCTGGTTTGTATGAAGCGATGCTGTATACAACCGACCGAAATGATACCGAGCTGAGACATGCAGCGGATCGCGTAGCGGAACTTGTCATTACCGTGCTATCCAGTGGCTACGGTTTCAACGAAGCAGATTGCATTCATGCAGCGAGGGGATTCCGTAGTCTTCTGCATGGTTTTGCCTCGCTTGAACAAAAGGGTGGTTTTGGTTTACCTGTGGATGTGGATCGGAGTATCGAAGTGATGATGGACACCTTTTGGGCAGGTCTTCGCGTGTTACAGCATAAGCGAGATGTGGAGCATTCAGAAAAAAACTGAGTTCAATCTGATATAGCCCATATGATTGCGTCCTAGACTCAAAGGGTAAAATATATCAGTATAAAGTAGATGACAGACCGTGAATACAGGAGGGATAAGAGTGAACGTATTGGTGATTGGTGCCAATGGAAAAGTAGGCAGACATCTCGTTCGCCTACTGGGGCAACATGAATTGCATCGCGTAAAGGCGTTGATTCGCAAACCGGATCAGGCCGAAGCGCTTGAACGTTTGGGAGCAGAAACGGTAGTAGCTGACCTTGAAGGGACAGTTGATGAAATTGCTGCAGCTATAAAAGGCAGCGATGCTGTCGTGTTCACGGCAGGCTCCGGCGGCAAAACAGGAGCGGATAAAACACTGCTCATCGACCTTGATGGAGCAGTCAAGGCGATGGAGGCCGCTGAGCAAGCGGGTATCCGGCGCTTTATTATGGTCAGCGCTCTACATGCGGAGAACCGGGAGCAGTGGCCCGAATCGATTAAGCCGTATTATGTGGCAAAGCATTATGCAGATCGCTTGCTGGAAGCGAGCAATCTGGATTACACGATTCTTCGTCCCGGCGGGCTAACAGATGATGAGGGTACTGGCAAGGTTGCTACTGGTGAAAATCTTACCAGCCATACCATCTCACGTGAAGATGTAGCGGCAACGGTGGTAGCAGCACTGGAGGAAAAACAGACGTATCATCGTGCGATTGATTTGGTGTCCGGCAGTACGCCTATTGCTGAGGCCATCCGGTAGAGCTAATGAATTGAAAGACATGTGCATAATATGAATAAAGGCAGACCCAGAGGTAGGATTCCGGGTCTGCTTTTTGCTTTGTATAATCCTTTCCTTTAACGCTACGTATGACCAAAAAACCAACGTTCCGATGGGCATATTACGAAAAAATTTGCCTAAAACTAATTACGTTAATTATAATACTAATATAATTAGTTTAAGATCAAGAAAAGGAGATGAGATAAAATGCGTATCGTTCAGGTGCAGCATGTGTATCAATTGACGTTTATGCCCCGGCTGTTCCCGGTGAACTGTTATTTGGTGGAGGAGAAAGAGGGGCTTACCCTGATCGATGCCGGAATGCCATACAGTGCTCAGGGTATTGAACAAGCTGCGGCGCGCATTGGACAGCCGATTGTACGAATTGTACTTACCCATGCGCATGGGGATCATGTAGGTGCGTTGGATAAGCTGAAGGCAAAGTATCCTGAGGCACAAGTATTCATTTCAAGACGGGATGCTCGGCTGCTGAAGGGTGATGTATCGTTGGAGGCAGGCGAACCGGACACTCCTATTCGGGGCAGCGTGCCGAAGAATATCCTTACCCAGCCTGACGTTTTACTGGAGGATGGGGATCATGTGGGTTCGCTGCTGGCAATCAGCGCACCGGGACATACGCCGGGCTCGATGGGATTTTTGGATACCCGTACACGTGCGTTGATTGCAGGTGATGCCTTTCAGACTCGGGGTGGTGTTGCGGTGGCGGGAAGGCTCAAGCCGCTGTTTCCTTTTCCGGCACTAGCTACCTGGAACAAGGAAATTTCGCTGGCAAGTGCCAAAAAGCTGGCGTCTTGCAATCCGTCTCTATTAGCAGCCGGTCATGGCAACATGCTGAAGCATCCACAATCTCAGCTGGAAAGAGCGATCATGGAGATGGAACAGCAATGTTCAGTGTGATGATTCCGTATTCAGCCAACATTCAGCCAGAACTCACAAAGTCCTAAGCTAAGGCAGATACAATATGAGGAAAATAGAAACAGAGAGAGGTGCATCGGATTTGAACGTTTGGAAAGCGAACGGTCTGAAATATATACTTCTATTTAGTCTCATATTGTGTGCTGCCGTTAGTATCGTGTCGTTATGGAGTTACTCAGGTAGTTCCGCGTCTCAGTCTGCGGCAGTGAGGCAAGGTCCATCCGGCGGGTTTGGAGGAGGACCAGGCGGAGGTATGGGAGGGCCGGGGCAACGTTCCTCTGACGGTCAGACTGCGGGGAACCGTGGAACAGGAAATGTAGGACAGGACCAGCAGAATTCGTCCTCAGCATCTACGGATGCGACGAACAGCTCTGACGGCAAGAATCGGGGAACGACAGGTCAGGCGACCAATTCTTCCACTGAGAATCCATCGATATCAAGTGACAAAGGCACAACGGCCGGGAATGATACGTCTGCATCGGGCGGCAGTGGTGTTGCTAGAGACGGACAGCATAGAGGTTCCGGTAGTATGTCCGGTAAAGGATCTGGAATGGGCATGGGAGGTCCTGGCGGTGGTATGGGTGGTGGAAGAAATGGAAATTCTTCATCTGCCTATGCTACTCCGATGACGATTTTCGCCGCTTTATTCTTCGGCGCGTTCGTGTTTATTGCTTACCGTTTTCGGGCTCAAGAATGGAAGCTCGGGGAACGTAACCGGGGACTGATGCTATGGACAGTGCTTGGTGCGGGGTTCTTTTTAAGAATGGCGATCGCCCCATGGATCTCGGGTCACATGGACTTAATGCTATTCCGAAACTGGGCTACGACAGCAGCGAATAGCTTGTCAGGCTTTTACACGAATGGTTCCAGTGACTATCCACCGTTCTATATTTATATTTTATATGTGATCGGTAAAATCGGCTCTACGGATGCTTTTAGTCCTTATATGTCTGTATTGCTGCGTCTTCCGAATATATTAGCCGATATCGTGACAGCGTACATGCTGTACCGGTTGGCAAGCAAACGGGTCGGCTATGGAGTGAGCCTCGGATTGGCCATATTCTACGTGTTTAACCCGGCTGTATTTATCAATTCGACCTTCTGGGGGCAGGTAGATTCATTCTTTACCATGCTGATTGTAGGCATGATTGTGCTGCTGGTGGAAAACCGAATTGGCTGGTCCGCTGTACTGTTTACGATAGCGGTATTAATGAAGCCACAGGGGATTATTTATGGGCCGGTTCTGTTCTTCGAGCTGCTGAGACAGCGCAAAATACAGCCTTGGCTGTTGTCCATTGGTGGGACCGTTGTGACAACCATTCTGGTCATATTGCCATTTTCATGGGGGCAGGAGCCATTATGGTTGCTTGATTTATACAAGGGGACAGTTGGCGAATATCCATATGCTTCGGTGAACGCGTATAACTTCTTCGCACTCATTGGTGGCAATTATACGCAGGATACTACAACGCTGTTCCTGTTCAGTTACCATACATGGGGTATGATCTGCATTGTGCTGGTGACTTTGTTTACATGGTGGATGTATATCCGCAGTCGGAAACCACAATTTGCAGCAGCAGCTGCACTGGTACTCATTGCAGGTGTATTTACCTTCGCTTCCAGCATGCATGAACGGTACCTGTTCCCTGCGGCCGCGTTAGCTGTAATGGCGTACCTGTATTTGCGAGATCGCAGATTTTTGTGGCTTGCGGGTGGATTCAGTCTTACGATTTTCCTGAACACCTTTGATATTTTCTATAGCTCCAATTCTCAGGATCATTACGGTATTATTTTGTGTGTGACATCATTGCTAAACGTGTTGTTGTTTGTGTATTTGGTCAAGGTAGTGTGGGATTGCTCCAGGCCGGCTACAGTTCAGGCTGCGCCTGCCAAGGACATGGTTCTCCCGGAGCTTCCATCGGAGCAATTAACATGGGGAGCGTCATCCCAAGGTGTGAACACAACGATGGAGAAATAGCTGATAGCAAAATGTAAAGAACAAAAGAAACCGCTCTTTGGCAAATGGGAAGTGGCCAAGTCGCCACAAGCCATAAGCTCAAAGAAGCGGTTTTTTATTTAATCCATATATTCGTTCAGTTTCTGTACATCGCAGATGGTAATCTCTCGTGTACCTTTGATATGAATAATCCCCAGTTGTTCAAATTTTCCGAACTTGCGGCTGATGGTTTCACGTGTCACACCCACATAATTAGCCATTTCCTCGCGTGAGAGGGGGAGATTTATTTTAATATTGGAGCCGTCTGGCTTGCCGTATTTATGTCCGAGTTCGAGAATCATGTAGGCAATACGGATTTCCGGGTCTTTGGTAGCCAGACTTTGAGCCAGGTTTTCAGTATGTGCCAAGCGTTTGGTAATCGTTTTAAGCAGCCTCAAAGAGATATCGGGATTGTTGCGGATCAACTCCTCCATATCATCCTTGGTGAGCATACAAATATCAGTATCCTTTAAGGCGTACGCACTAAAATTACTCAGCTCGTCGTTATTAAATATGTTCAACTCACCAAAAAAATCGCCAGTAGTCAGAATGTGTAGAATTTGCTCTTTCCCCTGAGGTGTCATCTTCAGCAGCTTGACATGCCCGCTTTTAATAATGTATAGCGTATCCGATGCCTGTTCCTCGACAATCAAGGCCTCGCCTTTCTGATATTTTCGGTGCCGGATCATGGAGCTAACCTTGCACAAATCTTCGCAGGACAAAGAGGAAAAGATAGGCACTTTGCGGGCACAGGGCTCCTGTTCGCACTGGCAGGGGCAGGACATTTCATTCACATTCATTCACTCCATTCATCAACCGGAAACTAAAAAGTATAGTGTGTTCTTGTTATTTTGTATCATCTATAGGGGCAAAATGGCTTTGATCCTCACCGCAGACTGGACAAACCCAGTCCTCTGGAAGGTCTTCGAACGCTGTACCTGGCATCACGTCTTCATCAGGGTCACCTATAGCAGGATCATAAACGTATCCACAGGGCTGACATACATATTTTTTCATTGTTAATTCTCCTTGTCATCTAAAATTTTTGTAAGCTCTGGTGCGTCCGGACTGAGTCCTTGGGTAATGGCTGCTTTATATGGAAGTGAAGCAAGAGCATCTCCGAAGCCAATCGCGCCACAGATAGAGCCGTTTTGTATGAACATACGTGTATAAGAAACTTGATTTTCACGGGTCAGGCTGTTGTCGCAGGCCTGTTCATCTACCAGACCGATGGAAAACAAGGGGCATTCATAGCTGTTGGACAGGGTGGCAGGAATGGGACGCTGGTAAGCTGCGGAGGCGCCCGCCATATTAGTGCCTGCTATTTTCCCTTGTTCCATAGCACTTTCCCATAATCCATCTACTCTATTGTGGAACTCGGCTACATCACCTGCTGCGTATATATTGGGGAAGCTGGTCTCCATCTGCGCATTCACCTGAATGCCTTGTCTGATATCAAGACCGATTTGGCGAGCAAGCTCCGTATTAGGTACAATGCCGATAGAATACACGACATGTTCACAGGGAATAACAGTGCCGTCCTGCAGTTCTACGCCCTCTACATGCTCCGTGCCTGTAATACGCTTTACGCCTTGTCCAAGGCATACCTGGGTGCCCTGTTCGATTACTCGGCGGGTCAAAATAGCGGATGCCTTTTCATCTAGCTGACGGGGCATCAGCCGTTGCGAAGCTTCCAGAATGGTGACGGCATATCCGGCTTGCTGGAAGGACCAGGCGGTTTCTACACCCTGAATACCGCCCCCGACGATACATATCCGGTCTCCCTCTCGCAATTCCGCTTTAAGTCTGTCTGCATCTTGTCGAAACCGAATGTTGTGAACGTTCCTTAGTGAAGCCCCGTCCAGCACCAGCTTACGGTTATGGGCTCCTGTACACAGCAACAGCTTGTCATAAGCAACGGTTTGTCCATTTATTGTTTCGATGGTGCAGTCCTCTGCGTGTATCGCGGTGATCTTTATGCCGGAATAAACGTTAATCCGCTGATTGGCAAACCATTTTTCCTTTTTGATCAGGATTTTGTCGCTATGCAAGTCAGTAAATAGCGCCTTGGAAAGCTTGACTCTGTTATACGGAAGGGAGGATTCTTCCCCGTAAATCGAAATTTCGGCTAACTCATCATGATCTCTAATTGCTTTTGCCGCGTTGATAGCGGCCACGCCGCCTCCGATTATAACGTAATGTTGGTTACCCATTCGGCATCTCTCCTATTCCTCTAGCTTTCTGCGCTAAATAACACTAAGCAGCAGATCTGAGACAAATTCAGCAGCATTTTTTATTTTTTTCACTTTTTCATCTTCTGTAGGAGAGAAGCGAACACGTACCGGAAATTCCACATGCGTCATACCCGTTGACTTGATTACATCTGAAGTACTTTGGACTTTCATATTAGTACCGTTCAAGTAATCCTGTACGACCTCAATGGCTTCACCGCTCCAGC
Organism: Paenibacillus sp. DP01; assembly: GCF_044784315.1. Taxonomy (NCBI): domain Bacteria; kingdom Bacillati; phylum Bacillota; class Bacilli; order Caryophanales; family Paenibacillaceae; genus Paenibacillus; species Paenibacillus sp. DP01. Next base: position 5,507,747 of record NZ_CP173059.1, on the reverse strand, counting down.
CATAGGAGCCAAAGGCGGCAGCAAGCTTGCCTTCCAAATTCATCTTTTGCATTTGTTGCAGCAGGTCTTCCAATTTGCCTGTCATGTCGGCATATTTGGTAGAGCTACCGACGAAAACAGCATCCGCTGAGGCAATACTATTTAATATCTCGGTTTCATCCGCCTTATCTACATCCCATAGCTCCACCTTGATTTGGTTCTCCAAAAAGCAATCTCTCAGGATGTTTGCCATTTTTTTAGTATTATTTTTTAAGGTGGCATAAACAATCGCTACTTTTTTATCATCCTTGGTTTCGGTGCTCATCGATGCGTACAAATCAATAAATTTGGCAATATCATGTCGGATCGCGAAGCCGTGGGAAGGAGCAATCATCTCAATATCCAAGTCAGATACAGCTTCGATTAATGTACGCACATATCTGCGATGTGGATGAATAATAGCCTGGTAGTATCCGATAAAATCCTCGGTAATATCAAAACCGGCCTCATCGGCAAATAGATGCTCTACAGCTACGTGTGTGCTGAAAATATCGCAAGGGAACAAGATTTTATCTTCCACGCAATACGTAATCATGGTTTCCTCCGTATGGAGGTAAGGTGTTTCCTTAAATAGCAGTGTCTTGCCTCCAATATCGAGTTGATCCCCATCCTTGATTACGAGGAAGTTCCGATGCTGGAGCTTGTACATCTGCTGAATTTCCGGAACGGCAATCTCAGTGCAGACAATGGTGGCGTTTGCTGCCTTGGAAGCAAGGGCCGCCAACCCGCCGGAGTGGTCCGGTTCCGTGTGATTGACGATTATATATTGAATATCCAACGGGTCGATCAATTCCGCTACAGCTTCGGCAAATTCTCTACCGAACGCCATATCTACGGTATCTATAATGGTTGGTTTTCCGGTTTTTAGTAAGTATGCATTATAGGTTGTACCCTTAGATAGGGTAAGCCGATGAAAGGGTACCTCACGATTATCGATTTTTCCTACCCAATATATATTCTTTGCCAGCTTGAATCCTGGTTTCATAGGAATAACCTCCTGTTGTTTTGGTTTGTCTAACACAATTTGATTCTAGCTAGATGTGATGATGAAAAAGATGATTGAAATCAAATTTTTGAATATTTCAAAGTATTTATGACTTAAATTTATGTTTGTGATCGCAATCACAAGACGAGCGTAATAATCAAATACAATAAGACTATATAGGCCCAATCCAATTACAAACAGGAGAGTGAATCTACATGAAAAAATCAAACCTCATTCAATTTCAGGAATATAAAGAAGCTGCATTTACAAAACGAATTGTGCATAAGGAAGCTGACAATGTTATTTTTATTCTCAACTTCACCCCTAATGCTGAGTTGCCAACACATAACCATCCAGGAGCGAATGTATATTTGCTCGTTCTTGAAGGAAGCGGTACTGTAACTGTAAATGGTGAACAAACGGAAGTTGTCCAAGGGGATATGATCCATATTACTGGAGATGAGCACTTTTCCTATCGTGGTGGTGCGGGAGCGAACTCCAGCCTGCATGTGGTGTTGACCAAAACGCCAAGTGAAAGCTACGCACAAAATGTATAAAGTATAGAAATCGCAAGAAGAGGAACTGCAGTCCAAACATATAAAAGCCGCTTGGTCATTTAGACCAGGCGGCTTTTGTATTGGAGAGACACACCCCGGAATACGCTATAAACCGGCTGTCTAGCGGGATTACTGTACCTGTGACAGCGCTGAATGTCTAAGCCACAGTAGGTCACGGTTGTGTTCAGTGAGGAAGAAGCTGGGGGCAATAGTTTTCACGCTTTGGAGCGACCTTATGATGAAATCCCGTCTGTACAAATGGCTTCCGAAGTGCCACAATACGTTTTAAAGGCCATTTTTCTCCAGCTGGAATATCGTGCAAGGCTCGTGAAGTAGTTAACCCCAATAAAATGACGTTTCATCGAAAGGAGGAAGCAGGTTATGAAGCTGCATCGAGCCATTGTAGTGGATGATGAAATTTTCACCCGCAAAGGGCTGATTCAACTTGTCGATTGGGAAATCTGTGGCTTTGAAATCGTGGGTGAAGCTGATAACGGTGAGGATGCGCTGGAGCTAATCAGTCGTCTTCACCCAGACCTGATCATTACCGATATTCGTATGCCTGTGCTGGATGGATTAGAGCTGATTCGATCTGTACTCGAACGGAGTACCCAACATCCTGCTTTTATTATCATGAGCGGCTACAGTGATTTTGCTTATGCGCAGCAGGCACTCCGCTATGGAGTGCATGATTTTATACTTAAGCCGGTTGATGATGAGGACTTTTCGGCTACACTGCGCAAGCTGAGTGAAAGATTGCACCGTGAACAACAGAACGCGCAGCGATATCAGAACCACCTTACAGGCGGGCTGTTAGAGACGATGATGATGAACCCAGTGGATGATGCAGTGGTGACACATTGGGAGCAGCAGCTGCGACTTGGAGAAGCCACGTGTATGTACTATGTACTTGTTGAGCTGAATGATCAGCATCCTTGGCGCTCTGGTGACGATGGTGTCATGCTATCGCTTTTCCAGTTCAGGGAGCTTATAGAGCAAGCGCTTCATCGTTTAATGGACGGCAAGTACCCTCTCTATGTCCATGAGCATCGTAACCGGGTTGGTCTTATCGTACCGGACTTCTTTTTAGAGGGTTTTGGAGCCAAAGTAGAATTGTTTATGAAAGCGCTACAACAGGAGATAGAGGGGATGGAGTCAGTAAAAAACCAGTTGGGAATTCGGGTATTCGTTTATGCGGGAAGTCCTGTGAATCGGTTGCGGGATATCCAGCAGTCCTATGCCAGTGCAAAGGAAGCAGTGCTTCATAAATACATTCATGACCCTAGCGGTATTGTTATCTTTTTGCAGGATGAAATGCCATCCCTCCACTTTAGGACCATTCGTCAGGACGTACTGGATAGCTTGACAGAGCAGATCGAGGAACTCCAATTGGAAGAGCTACGCGCGACCGTAGGTTATTTATTTAGCAGCTTTCGGGAAGAGTATTATGCTCCTGAGGCTATGAAAATGAGTCTGCATCAATGCGTTCTTAGTATCGTGCGGGTCATTCAAAACATGCAGGGAAATGAGCGCTCACTTCAGTCACTGGAACCGATGATAAACTGGCAGGATATGAATCTGTCGTTGGGTGAACTCCAACGATTGTTTACAGCCTTTGCCGAAGAAAGTGGAAAATATATTGGGACGCTGCGCAAGGAATGTCAGCAGGGAGGAATCCAGCACATCCGTGCTTATATTGAGCAGCATGCTGCCGAGAATATAAGCCTGAAAAGTATTGCGGCTCACTTTTACATGAATCCGGTATACCTCGGTCAATTGTTCAGAAAAACATACGGGGTGTACTTTAACGAATTCCTGCTGAAGTTGCGCGTTCAGGAGGCGAAACGCCTGCTGCGGCAGACGGACCTGCGTATTTATGAAATTGCGGAGCGAGTGGGCTTCGGCAGTTCAGACTATTTTGTGACTCAGTTTGAAAAGCTGGCGCACGTCACGCCAAGTGAATACCGCAATAGCCTAAGTGCTGGGTACGAGCCAGAGAGGTCCGGCGAATGAAGAGGCTGAGAACTATCCTGGATCATATACGGCTGCGAGATAAAATGCTGCTGCTTTATTTCCTCTGTGTTTTTACACCTATCGTGCTGACCAATCTGATCTTTTACCATGTTACCTCGCAAAATGTGAAAGAACAGCGTATTCAGGATATTACGCGCGCCCTGGAACAAATTAAAATTGAATTTTACCGGGAATTTGAAGATGCGATGGAAATCTCGTCTATCTTTTATACCGATTATCGACTCAATGAGGTGTTGGAAGAAACATATCCCCACCCTGCTGATTATATTGCTGTCTATGACTCTTATTTACGTCGTATCTTAAACAATACTTACAGTCCTGTGTACCAATCCGTGGGTGGAATTACGATCTATACAGATAATCCAACGCTAATGGATTCCGGGGGAATCAGCTTTATAGATGAGAGGGTCAAAAGCTTCCCTTGGTATACCCAAATCCCGCCTGGACGCCAGTCCAAGCCTATATTTGTCCGTACTGACGACAGTACCGCTGAGCAGCTACACCCCTTCAGCCTGATTCGACGGATGAACTATTTTTATTCCCAAAATGGTCGTGAAAAAATACTGAAAATAGAGCTGCGAATGTCATCCATTCGGGAGATTTTCAATAACTTGAACTTGCAGGGGAGTCTCTTTCTGCTTAACGAACGGGGAGAAGTCGAATATACAAATGACCCGAAGGTTGATATAAACCATAAGAGCGTGGCCTATAGCACCCTCAATCTACCCAATGACACCATGGAATTCAAGACTCATTATGTGCTTACGAATAATCTGAACGGCTGGAGCATTGTGGCTGCGGTATCCAGAGATGAAGTGTTGTATGAAATGCAGGAACCTCGCAATTTTGCGCTCTTGTTAACCTGTGTAAATATGCTGCTGCCCACCTTGATCATTATCTGGATTACACGTTCGCTGAACGTGCGGCTTCATCGCATTCTGAAACATGTGAAGAAGGTGAAAAATCAGCATTTTGAACTCATTCCGGGTATGGAGTCGAGTGATGAAATCGGACAGCTCACAGGTGAATTTAACCGGATGACGCTGAGAATCAAACGACTGATTAACGATGTCTATATGGCCGATATTCAGCGAAAAAATCTGGAGATTCAGCGTAGGCACGCCCAGTTGAATGCACTTCACAGCCAGATCAACCCCCATTTTCTGTTCAATGCGCTGGAGACGATTCGTATGCGAAGCCTGATGAAGCATGAGGATGAGACAGCCCGCATTATTCATAATATGGCACGGATTTTCCGCAATTCGCTGGTGTGGAACAAGGATCGGGTTACTTTGCGGGACGAGCTGGAGTTGATCCGTTGTTTTCTGGAAATCCAACAATATCGCTTTGGTGAGCGAATACAGTACGATGTACAGGCACGCTCCGAAGACTTGGACAATTTGATTCCCAAAATGGTCGTACTGACGCTGGTTGAAAATGCAAGTATCCACGGCATTGAGCCGCTAAAGCATGGGGGACGCATTGAGATTCTTTTTGAGCATGAGGAAGAACGACTGATGCTAACGGTTCGGGATGATGGGGTGGGCATGTCTGCGGAACAGGTGCAGCGCTTATATGGTTACATGCAAAGGCAGGAAGAAATGGGTGAGCGTATAGGTCTGCAAAATGTCATCTATCGTCTAAAACTTTACTACGGCAACCGCTTTAAGCTGGTCATTCGCAGTGCCCCCGGCGAGGGTACGGAGATTCGTATAATGATTCCTGCGGATCGGGACCTATAGTTTCCTAAGTAACACCTATAGATTGACAGGTGAACAAAATGAAAGGCATTTTATAAAATGAAAGTGCTTACAATTTGCTATTCACACACAATCGACAAAAGAGGCCGAAAGGGGAAGGTCTGGCATGACAAGCAAAAGGTTCGGAATCATCAGTCTGGTAATGGTTATGATGGCATCTATGATCGCTGCTTGCTCAGGGAGCTCGGGTAAGGAGCCTGCGTCGGGAGATAGCAAGGAGAAGGTCACATTCACGTATTTTAATGCCACGGCGGGAAGAGACATTAATACCAATGAAACGCGGATCGGAAAAATACTGGAAGATCAGACCGGCGTGAACTGGAAGCTGGAGCATTTGGTAGGGGATTCGAATACGAAAATCGGCACGTTTATTGCCAGTAATGACTATCCAGACGTGATTGTACCTGATGGCACGATTGATAAACTGCTGGATGCCGGGGCTTTTATTCCCCTGAATGATTTGATCGATAAATATGGGCCAAATATCAAGCGTGTATATGGATCGTACTACAATCTGATGAAAGCGGAGGATGGGAATATCTATTTCCTGCCGTTCAGTGCGGTGGTCGGTGATTATTTGTCTGCTCCTAATATAGAGCAGGGAGCTTTTTGGATACAGCGTAGAGTGTTGAAGGAGGCGGGATACCCAAAAATAAAAACTTTAGATGAGTACTTGGCTCTGATTCGGAACTATGCGAAAAAGCATGCAGACGAGGGATTAACCGGGTACTTGGCGTTAACCACGCAGGATAGGTTTTATGCGCTTACGAATGCGCCGATGCATCTGGCAGGCTATCCCAATGATGGCGGCACGATTATTGATATGAAAACACACCAGGCGACGGATTATGGAGATGAGGAAATCACAAAGCGGTATCTCCAGGAACTGAATCAGCTTAACGCAGAGGGCCTATTCGATAAATCCTCCTTTGTAGACAATTACGATCAATATTTGGCGAAGCTAACCTCGGGTAAGGTGCTGGGCTTTTTCGATTATCGCTGGCAGGCAGGGCAGTCTCTAAATAACCTGCAGGAGGCTTCCAAGCGTTCGGGTAATGATGATCTGGAATATGTAGGGCTGCCTGTTGTATACGACCGGAATATAAAGGATCAGTATCTTGATCCGTCGTCATTTGTTAATAACCGAGGCATCGGAATTACAGTCAGTGCCAAGGACCCGGTACGTATCATCAAATTTTTCAACAATCTGCTGACCGACGAAAACCAGGTATTATCCAACTGGGGGATCAAAGGTGAAACCTATGATGTAGATAAAAATGGGCGCTTTTATCGGACCAAGGAGCAAATTAAGAAGACGGGTGAGGATGCGTTCCGTGACTCATTTGGGTTCAAATATTTTGAATACAGCTGGCCGCGGTACGGTAACGGTTCTTCCTTGCCCGACGGCAACTCGGCTAGCCCCGGACGGCAGGCTGAGGTTGCGCGGATGTCGTATACCGAAGGTGATAAAAAGCTGCTTAAAGCGAACGGTGTAGAGTCCTTCTCGCAGATGTTTTCCGCACCTGACGAGCGTCCATGGTTCCCAGCCTGGAGCATTCAGGTTGCTCAAGGCTCGCCTGCGCAGATTTTCCAGCAAAAGAAAGGAGACCTGCAGCGCAAATATTTCCCGCGCTTGGTACTGTCTGCACCGGAACAATTTGATGCCATTTGGAAGGAATACACCACCGAGTTTAACAAGCTGGATGTGAAGGCCTTTGAGGAGCTGATCACGAAGGAGGTTGCCAAAAAAATCAAGACGGTCGGGAAAAAATAAAGGAGGAAGCAGCTATGAGCTACACGTCACCGCCACCTGTTACGACCTCCTCGGGCCATTTGCCGCTCTCACGGCGAACCGGCTTTAGGGGATTTATACACAAGCTGAATCAGCAGCGTGCACTCGTATGGATGTCCGTCCCTTTTTTAATCTGGCTGCTTATTTTTAAATATTTGCCTCTTTGGGGCTGGACGATTGCCTTCCAGGATTTTAAGCCTGCCCGCAAGCTGCTTGATCAGCAATGGGTTGGATTGAAGCATTTCCGTTTTCTATTTCAGGATGAACACTTTCTGCGGGTGATGCGCAATACGCTGGCGATGAGCTTTATTAATCTGGTGCTGGGATTTGTTACCGCTATAACACTAGCAATTTTGCTGAATGAGCTTCGTCAGATTGTATTTAAGCGAGTGGTGCAGACGATCAGCTACTTGCCACATTTTATTTCGTGGGTAGTTGCGGCCAGCATTATTAGTACGGCGCTATCAGCAGACGGCGGCATTGTCAATGAGGTGCTGATGTGGCTTGGACTCATTAAGGAACCTATTCTGTGGTTGGGTGAGGGAAGCTACTTTTGGGGGATTCTCGGAGCGTCGGAGGTATGGAAAAATGTCGGCTGGAATACCATCATTTATTTGGCCGCGATGACCACGATTGACCCCTCGCAGTATGAAGCGGCCGAGATGGACGGAGCAGGGCGGTTTCAGCGGATTTGGCATGTGACCTTGCCGGGATTAAAGCCTGTATTTATCATCCTGCTCATTATGAACATTGGCAACCTGCTGGAATCAGGCTTTGAACCGCAATATTTACTGGGCAACGGCATGAACGTGGATTACTCGGAAAACTTAGATATTTTCGTCCTGAAATATGGTATCCAGATGGGGAACTTTTCGCTTTCCATTGCTGCTGGAATGTTCAAAACGGTGGTTAGCTTCATTCTGTTGTTTAGCGCCAATCATATTGCGAAGCGGTTAGGGGAGGAGCGGTTGTTCTAAAAAAGAGTGAGTTACGGGGGAGAAGGTCGCTTCGCGTGCGGATTGTTCTTCCGATCACTGTTATCCCCGGATTTTCTTATTGGAATAAAAATCATAGGTTAAAATCCGGGAATAAAGGTGAACGCTCCGCTTCTTTAGAACAATTCCGCCCGCTCCGCTGCTATCCTCCGTAAAGTCATTTTTTAAGAACTGAGGGTTGTAGCAGGGGAACTTGCTCATCCATTCTACAGGGAAGGTCAGTGGATTTTTAACAGGCCGCTTCGCGGACCTCATCAAGACCTTACCAACTAACTACAACACGACTTCTTATAGTCCCAAAAATAATCCACATAATTCACTCCAATTGCCACTGATATAAACACTCAAAATGACTGTTCCAAGCAACAGCACCAACAAGATAAGAATAATCAATCGGATTTAAGTGCAGGACTAGGCTATTTTTTAGAAAGGAGAGGAAGTCATGGGCAAAGGGAAGGCCGTACACGGGCGATTTCGGGCGCACTCGGATCGGATTTTTGATGCGTGCAATGTTGTGTTTATGCTATGCCTAATGGTGTTCACGCTGTATCCATTTTTAAATACGTTGGCGGTTTCATTAAATGAAGCGAATGACTCGATTCGGGGCGGGATTTATTTGTGGCCGCGTGAATTCACGTGGAGTAATTATGAATTTGTATTCAAGGAAGCGACGATTTTTCATGCTACGTTAATTTCTGTATTACGTACGGTCGCAGGTACAGTGACCTCGGTGTTTTGCTGCGCGATGGTGGCGTATACGATCAGCCGACCGGAATATGTGCTGCGTAAATTTGTTTCGATTGCTTTTATTTTAACGATGTATTTTAGCGGTGGATTGATCCCCAATTTTCTCTTGATTCGTGAGCTTGGGATGCTGGGAACCTTTTGGGTGTACATCGTGCCGGGCTTGATCGGGGTGTTTAATGTCATAGTCATTCGCTCCTTTATTGAGGGATTGCCAGAGGGAATTTTGGAGTCGGCACGTATTGATGGGGCTGGGGAGTTTGCTACTTTTATGCGCATTGTTTTGCCGCTGTGTGTGCCAGTGCTGGCAACGGTATCCCTGTTCACGGCGGTCTCGCAATGGAATTCCTGGTTCGATGTATTTTTGTACAATTCGTCGTATGAGCAATGGAGCACTCTCCAATATGAGCTGATGAAAATTCTACAAAATTCCAATACGTCCGTTAACGCTCAGGACTATGCCAGCCAATTTGCAGGGTCGGAAAATTTGGCGAAGGCGGTTACGCCTACCTCTATTCGTGCCACGATGACGATTGTTGCTTCAGTGCCTATTATTTTAGTCTATCCGTTTTTACAAAAATATTTTGTGAAGGGTATGACCTTGGGAGGCGTCAAAGGATAGTGAATATTTTACATTCATTCTAAGAGCCGTTTCCAATCCGCAGATAACTATAATCCAAGAGTGCCAAATATGAATTCAAAAATTTGAGTGCAGGAGGGATTGCTGTGCGGTCATGTTGGTATACGCCTTTTTGTCTGGTACTGGCTGGAGTGCTGTTGTTATCACCTATCGGATGGTGGGGAACGTCTGTAGCGAAGGCAGCTTCGTCTATGGAACATTCTCCGTCGGTTTCGGACAAGGTGCTATCGGCAGGGAAGATCATTAAAACGTATGGATTTGAGCAAGGAAACAGTGACGGCTGGAAGCCCCGGGGAGCTTATACCCAAATTGCATCCGTCACGGAAGCGGCCTATGGCGGCACGCACAGTCTGAAGGCAACCGCTCGTACGGCGGCTTGGAACGGAGCAGAGCTGGATGTGAAGCCGCTACTGCTGCCGGGTGTGGAGTATGAAATTAGCGGGTATGTGAAACTGGACGGCAATGCGGCAATTCCAAGCGTGATTAAGCTTACGGTGGAGCAGCAGCCGACAGGGGGGACTACAGCATGGAAGACTGTAGCACAGACGGAAACAGCAGATACTTCGTGGATCAAGCTTCAGGGGAGATATACGTTTACCGGGGAGATGAATGCATTGAAGCTGTATGTGGAGAACTCGAATCCCGCTCAGGCCTACTATGTGGATGAGGTGGAAATTAGGCAGGTATCAGTAACACCAACGAATCCTACAAGTGGGATTGTATCTGGGTTTGAAGATGGCACAGCCCAAGGTTGGGTATCCCGCTTGGGAGCCGAGACCGTGCAGGTCTCGAATGCCGATGCACGGACCGGTTCATACAGTCTGCTGACAACAGGCAGACAAAAGGCATATGCCGGTCCCAAGCTGGACGTGACGGCCACGATGCAAAAGGGCAACCGTTATACGGTCAGCGCCTGGGTGAAGCTGGTGCCAGGTGAGCAGCCTGCCAAGGTGAGGCTCAGCGTACAGCGTGATTACCAAGGTCAAAGTGCATATGAAACGATTGTAGGCGATACGGCGATTACGACAGGAGGATGGATGCATTTGTCTGGCACGTATACCTTCGCACATGATACAGATGCCGTTTCTATGTACCTGGAATCGCCAGAAGGGACGTCCTCCTTTTATATGGATGATTTCGAATTGTCCCTGGTGCCGCCGCTGGCGATTGAGAAGGACATACCTTCTTTGCATGGATTATATCAGGGACAGTTCAGCATCGGCACAGCGATTGAGGCTTTCCAGACCGAAGGGGCTTACGGAGAACTGGTACAGAAGCATTTTAACAGTGTCGTTGCAGGGAATGCGATGAAGCCTGTCTCCTTGCAACCATCCGAGGGGCAGTTCCGTTGGGAGGAAGCAGACCAAATTGTGCAATTTGCAAAACAGCACGGATTGGAAATTCGTTTCCATACCTTAGTGTGGCATAACCAAACCGGGGATTGGATGTTTAAGGACAAAAATGGACAGCCGATGACACCGACTGCTGAGAACAAAAAGCTTTTGCTGGATCGCCTGGAGACGCATATTCGTGCTGTTGCCGCTCGTTATAAAAATGTTATTACCGATTGGGATGTGGTGAATGAGGTCATTGATCCTGATCAGCCAGACGGCATGCGCCGTAGCGAGTGGTATCAGATTACAGGAACCGATTATATTGAAAAAGCGTTCCATGTCACGAGGGAAGTGGCGGGGCCAAACGCGCGGTTGTTCATTAACGATTACAATACCCATGAACCGAAGAAACGGGATTTTCTGTACAATCTGGTGCGTGATTTGCTTGCCAAAGGTGTACCGATTGATGGCGTAGGTCACCAATCGCATATCCGCCTGGAGTTCCCTACTATTGCCGAAATCGAGCAATCCATCGAAAAGTTTGCTTCACTCGGGCTGGATAATCAGATCACAGAGCTGGATATTGGCCTCTACTCTAATGATACGGATCGCTACGAAACGATTCCTGAAGCTCTACTGATCCGGCAGGCTCATCGTTATCAGGCGCTGTTCGATATGTTTACAAGACAGCAGGAACATCTCAGCAATGTGACGATTTGGGGGACAGATGATGGCAATACGTGGCTCAGTACATTCCCGATTGCCCGGCTGGATAAGCCGCTGCTGTTTGATGAACGGTTAAAGGCCAAATATGCATATTGGGCGCTGGTTGATCCATCCAAAGTGCCGTCGCTGCCAGTAGGGAGTAATGAATAAATGATTTGAGACAGAGGAGTAGAAGACTAAGATTTTACTTCATTTAAACACAATAGGCAGGCTGTCTTTACATGCTCGGACATGTAGGGACAGCCTGCTTTGTATCGTAAAGGAAAAAGCAGTTTTATTCCAAATTGGCGTGTTGACCATACATGGATTCGGAAGTCAGCTTGCGCAGCTTCATCGTTCTGAGTACCAACGCATCGCCATACAGCAGCAGGGTTTGTTCAAACAGTGAGCCCATGGGCTGAATGGTTTGGTAATTCTTGTTGGATGGGTCCTTGGGTGCGCCGGGCAGCTTAACGATGATATCGGCCAGTTTGCCGATGGTGGACTCGGGGGAGGTGGTAAGGAGCGCCAGTGAGGCCCCGAGTTTTTTCGCTTTGTCTGCCATGGAGGCTAGGCTTTTAGTTTCACCAGAGCCTGAACCGATAATCAGCAGATCTCCCTCGCTTAAACCAGGGGTTACGGTTTCCCCAACGACGTAAGCTTGAATTCCCATATGCATCAGCCGCATGGCCAGCGAGCGAATCATGAACCCTGAGCGCCCCGCTCCTGCTACGAATACCTTATTCGCAGCAGCGATGGAGTGGATCAGCTGTTCCGATTCGGTATCGCTGATTAGCTGTGGAACGAATTGCAGCTCCTTGATTACCTCGGATAAATATTGAGAGGTCTCCATTAGGATTAACCTTGTTTAATGAGCTGCTGCATTTGCGAGGCTACAGCCTTTTTGTCGTCTTCGCCAGTGATACCGCCGCCTACGATAACCAGATCCGGTTGAGCTTTTACCACTTCAGCCAATGTACTCAGCTTGATGCCGCCAGCTACGGCTGTTTTGGAGTTTTTTACGACTTTTTTGACGGTTTGCAATGCTTCGAACGGACTTTGTCCTTCCGCTTGCAGATCGTAGCCTGTGTGCACACAGATGTAGTCAACGCCTAAAGCATCAATTTCTTTCGCACGTTGCTCCAGGTTTTTAACACCGATCATGTCCACCAGGATTTTTTTGCCGCCTTGTTTCTTAGCTTCTTCTACAGCACCTTTGATCGTTGCATCTTCAGCTACAGCCAAAATCGTCACAATATCGGCACCAGCCTCGGAAGCTTTCAGCACTTCATATCCCCCTGCGTCCATAACTTTCAGGTCAGCCAGCACTTTTAGATTGGGAAATGCTTCTTTCATTGCTTTTACAGCGTGAAGTCCTTCATTGATGACAATCGGCGTACCGATTTCTACGATATCAATATACGATTCCACTTCTTTTACCAATGCAATACCTTGTGGGATATCTACCAAGTCTAAAGCCAATTGAAGTTCCATGTTATTAACTTCACTCCTTAAGTGAATTGTATTTGGATGAACAGGTACATGCTTTGTTGAGTCGTACTCTATACTTTGCTTTCGTGCACAGGTTTGATTGTAAGGCCCCGGTATTCGGTTGAAAAGTACGCACTAATTCGTAACGTAGTTACCCTGACGATACTATAGATCATAAAAACCACCCATAAGAGAGCCCACCTTTTGTCTTCTTTAGCATTATTTCAATAATGAAAATCCTCTATTCGTGACTCGTAAATATACATATCCATGTCAGATTGCAAAAATATGAATGTACCGATGATTAAATTGACTTCAAGTTAGGCTTTGACTATATTTGTAATATACTGGCATGTAAAAATGGGGCTAATAGCATAACTACCCTGAAGAATAGCCACAAGGCTAGGGGTGACCGTAATTTTCAGGATAGGGAGGCGGGGTTTAGTGGAAGAGGTCCTGAATCAAAGGGGAGCTATTTATTTGTTGTCGGACAGCCACGCGCTTGATAAAGCTTGCGAGTTATTTAGAATCAGCTACACGCATAATGATTGGGATGAAGCGAACAAGGTTGCGGATTATTTGCATTCGTTGGCTGAAAGCCTGTATCACACCCAACTGAGAAATGCTGCGGACGGCAAGTATGAGACATTGGACACCAAACACCCGCTGGTGTTTTATTATGCTTACAGTTATCTAGCGAAATCGATTTATTATCAGAATATAGGCCAGTATGAGGAAGCCAGAGATTATATTATGAAGTATAGCGAAATGGGCTGGTTTATGGGGCTGGATCAAAGCGGTCACGAAGAAGTAGAGAGATTCCGTTTTCTCGCCAAGGCCAATTTATATATGATTGATTTACTTTTGGGGAAGAAGGAACTTTTACCGGAATATGTTCAGTTTCTTCACAACAATGACGAGGAGCTACTACCAGGATTGGTTGGTATTACTGAAGCAGCTAACTTGAACGATTGGGAGATTGATGAACTGCTGAACGAGTTTGCCGATGATATTGAGATATTTGAAGGTTATGAAGATAGAGCCAACCGCGTATATTATTTGAAACTGGTCAACCAATTAGCTATTTACTATTTGAAAAAGAAGCAGTATATCGTTGCATTGAATTATATCCTTGTTTCTCTGCAATTCTCTATTGGGGTAGAAGCCGATGCCGATTTTAGAACACTGGTTGCACTATTCGAAACTTACCGAGATTTGGCAACACCGTCCCAGCAAGAGCAATACCAAACCATTTTATTAAGGGGGCTTCATAATGAAAAAGGCATTAAGCTCGATAACTATGGTCTTAGCGTTTCTTAGTGTTGCTCTTCCGATAGGAAATACATTGGGAGATTTAGACTCCGTGCATCCTTCGAATCATGGTGTTTTTTCTTTTACTGCTTGATTTTAGACTTCGATCGTCTTACCCAGTAGGGATTGTGTAAATAAGGGGAGCGCACTTTTTCGCCATTTGCGGATCAGTGCGCTCCCCTTTCTCATGCAAAGTAACGATGTTATTTATTTTACAATATAGGAAGTCAGGTTATCGGCCAGATGTTGCATCGTTTCGCTCGCCTTTTGCATACGCTCCATGACTTCGGTGAAAGAGCCTACCAGAGTCGCCTGCTCTTGAGAAGAAGAAACAATTTGCTCTATTTCCTGCTCCATCTGACGAATGGAGTTCTGTACATCCTTAAGGGCTCCCTCGATATCGACCGTCGCTTTTTTGGACTCTACGGACAGCTTGCGTACTTCTTGAGCAACGATACCGAAGCCTGCTCCTGCTTCTCCGACACGTGCGGCTTCGATCGCAGCATTCAATCCAAGCAGGTTGGTTTGATCGGAAATTTCCTTGATAAATACAGCAACCTGATTAATTTTACCCGAGTTTTGTACGGCAATTTGGGTGTTCTTCAAAATGTGTTCACTGGTAGCCTGTAACTCCTCCGAATGCGCTGTTACATGTTGCACCATCTCAATGAGCTGCTCGGTAATGGAGAGGTTTTCGGATACGATTTGATCCAGTTGATTTTTGTTGGTCAAATTATAGGAGGCGGCAAACGCTGCGATGACGTCCCCTTTATCGTCAAAGACAGGAATACTGATCATATCAAGAGGATATCCCAGGACTTCAGCCGGAATGTGGGTCAAGCTGGCCTCATGTCCATTTTTAAGCATGGCAAAATTTTTGTAGTCCTCCAGCAGCTCCGAGCCTGTTTCAAAGCCGAGGTCCATACCCTCTGATTGGGTGTAAGCAAGAACGTGAGTGCGGTCGAAGAGAGCAAGGGTTACTTTCTCACGCATAACCTGTTGTATGTAGGGAATGGCTACAATTAATGCATCTATTGTATTCAAGTGGACTGCCTACCTTTCTTTACTAAATATATTTTTTATAGTCTTATATAATTGTCGGTCTGAAGACGGATAAAAGTTATAAAGGTATCGAAAATTTAAAGGGGATATGAGAGCTTCAATAAAAAAGGCATATCGTTTCCATTACGAAACGATATGCCTTCATATTTAATCTAAACGTGTCAGTGTGTGTAAAAGTGGTTCACTTGCCGCGTTGCTCGAACAATTGTGCGATTTCCACAATAACCTTGGTGGCAAGCACCATGTTGTCCACTGACACATACTCATACTTACCGTGATAGTTCTCCCCACCTGTGAAAATATTCGGTGTAGGCAGTCCCATGTAAGACAGCTGTGAACCGTCTGTGCCTCCACGAATCGGCTTGATAATGGGCTCAATATTCAGCTTTGTCATTGCTTCATGTGCGATATCGACGATATGTTTGACAGGCTCGATTTTCTCTTTCATGTTGTAATACTGATCTCTCAGCTCCAGCGTGATGCGGTTATCTCCATAGGCAGCCTGGAGCTCTTTTACGATATTTGTCAAATAAGCTTTCCGGTTTTCGAAGCTCTCGCGATCAAAATCGCGGATAATATAGTACAGTTTGGCTTGTTCTGCTGTGCCTGTAGACTCCAACAGATGATAGAAGCCATCATACCCGTCTGTATATTCCGGGGCTTCATTCGCAGGTAATCTACTGTGCAGTTCCATAGCGATTTTGGCAGCGTGGATCATTTTGTTTTTAGCCGTACCAGGATGTACATTCACACCATGAATGGTAATATGAGCAGCTGCGGCATTGAAGCTCTCATACTCCAGTTCTCCGAGCGGTCCGCCGTCTACTGTATAAGCATATTCAGCACCAAAAGCGGCTACATCAAAGCGTTCAGGTCCTCTTCCAATCTCTTCGTCCGGTGTAAAAGCAACGCGAATTTTGCCATGTTGAATTTCTGGATGATCAATCAGATAGTGGATTGCTGTCATGATTTCTGCGATGCCAGCTTTGTTGTCTGCACCGAGCAGGGTGGTACCATCTGTTGTGATTAGGGTATGGCCTTTATATTGAGTCAATTCGGGAAACTCACGTGGAGAAAGTACTACACCCAGCGAGGCATTCAGCGTGATATCGCCTCCATCGTAATTCTCCGTCAACTGTGGCTTCACTCCTGCGCCGGTTAGCTCAGTAGCCGTATCAAGGTGTGCCAGAAAACCAATGACGGGCACTTCTTTATCCGTATTGGAGGGAAGGGTTGCCATTACATAACCATGACCATCAATGGTTACGTCTGTCATACCGATGGATTTCAGTTCGTCTACCAGGAGGTTGCCCAATGTGAGCTGTCCGGGTGTGGTGGGGCAAGTGTGGCTGCTTTCGTCGGATTGGGTATCCACCTGAACATATGTAGTCAGGCGGTCAATCAGTTCCTGTTTCATGTGGTTATCCTCCTCGGGTCTTTTTCATTATGGTACGTATTTTATCATGATTAGGCTTATAATATGAAAAAAATGGTTTAACCTTTCAAAATGACAGGTTGTCCGCAGATTCTGCAAAGGATCTGAGAGGGCAACTCCTTTTAATATATAGAGAGTACGTTAATCTATAAGTCTTTTAAATTGTGTCTTATTACTGAGACACTTAACGTTACGTTGATAGATTGGGAGCATAGAATACATTATCAAACGCAAGGGAGGTGAAGACTATGGCGATCCTTTTACCTTCGCAATTCTACAATCTTGCTGCTGGTGTGGGTAAGTCCTTCTTTGAAAATCTGAGAGGCGGTAATAATGCTACGATTACTGTGAATAATACAGGTGCCAATCCGGTTGATCTTGTGGTTACCCGTGTCAATGCTCCTGTGATCACTTATGTAATCCCTGCGGGCAACAGCCTTACGTTAGAAGTTGCTTTGCTGCTGGTAGCTGCTCTTCAGGCGACTCCAGTTGGAGCAGTAACAGGTACTATCCAAATTGCTACCGCTGATTTTTAATCTGTAACGACTTGACCCTCTAACTCTAGCTTTGCCGAAAGGCAAGGTTAGAGTTTTTTTATTGTTTGAAATTTTCTGAAACTTTTTTCAGGTTGTGCCGATATATACATATGACATCGTAAATAACACATCGAAAAGGAGTACCCTGTATGAGCTTTAGCAATCCGGTTTTACGTGATGACATCTTTTTACGTGAAGATGAAAGAGAAGCTAGCGAACAACGTATGACCATCGGAGGAACGGTGAACAAAACGTTACTTCTGCTGGTCCTACTTATCGTTTCTAGCAGTATTACCTGGTATATGACCTACCAAGGAACCGTAGAGGTGCTATCGTTGCTGACGGCAGGCTTTATTGGGATGGCAGGCGTAGCACTTGCGATATCCTTTTTTCCAAAAACGGCTCCATTGCTTTCTCCTGTATATGCGATTCTGAGTGGCTTTGCTTTGGGTGGCGTTTCCGCTTTTATGGAGTATGAGTACCCTGGAATTGTAGTTAATGCCATTTTGCTGACTGTGGGTATCTTGTTCTTGATGCTCTTTATGTATACACAACGAATCATCAAGGTGACACGTGGCTTTATCTCATTTGTTGTCCTATGTACGATGGCGATTTTTCTGGTGACGTTGGTTGATTTTATTTTGAATTTTTTCGGTATGAATGTTCCGTATATCCATGAAACGGGCTGGGTGGGTATTGGCATTAGTTTATTTATCGTCATCATTGCCGCTTTGAATCTGCTCGTAGATTTTAATTTCATTGAGGAACAAGCTGATCAAGGTGCACCCAAATATATGGAATGGTATGGCGCTTTTGCATTGCTGGTAACGTTAGTGTGGCTATATGTACGAATATTGGATCTGTTAGCCAAGCTTAGCAATAGGGACTAAGATCTGCGACTATTGCATATGGTTTAAGTAGGATGAGAAGAGAAGGGCGGCTGAATGTCGTCCTTTTTTGTATGAAAAAGGCGGTTTAAAAAATGCATTTTACGTTAAATACATAGAAGTTGGGTAAAACATAGAGGATAGATAGGTGAGGAGTGAGGTATATGTATCAAGTGGTGCTGGTGAGGCATGGAGAAAGCGTGTATAACCGACAAAACTTGTTCACAGGCTGGACGGATGTTGATCTGACTGAACAGGGAACTCATGAGGCCATCGAGGCAGGACGTATCCTCAAGGAGGCTGGGTATACGTTTGATTTGGCATTTGCTTCTGTGCTAAAACGTTCTATCCGCACGTTGTATCATATCTTGGATGAGCTGGATCATCTGTGGATACCTGTGCAGAAGTCATGGAAGCTGAATGAACGCCACTATGGTGCTCTTCAGGGGCTCAGCAAGCTGGATTCCGCCGTGCAATACGGCGAGGAGCAGGTTCATATTTGGCGACGTAGTTTGACGGTGCGACCACCCATGTTGGATGAGCAGGATGAACGGAGTCCACATCGGGAAGAGCGTTATCGCCATATTAAGCCGGAGGAGCTGCCGCTCGGGGAAAGCCTAGAAGACACTGTGCATCGGGTTGGTGAGTTTTGGAAGCAACGGATCGTGCCGTTGATTCTCAAAAAGGACCGGGTTATCATTTCCGCACACGGTAATACTTTACGAGCCTTGATCAAGTACATGGAGAATTTGGACGAAACTGCACTGCTGGATTTGAACATCCCGACAGGTATCC
The DNA here is from genome assembly GCF_044784315.1 of Paenibacillus sp. DP01. Taxonomy (NCBI): domain Bacteria; kingdom Bacillati; phylum Bacillota; class Bacilli; order Caryophanales; family Paenibacillaceae; genus Paenibacillus; species Paenibacillus sp. DP01. Next base: position 5,488,645 of record NZ_CP173059.1, on the reverse strand, counting down.
CACTGGTGTATGAGCTGGATGAGCATATCGATCCTATACGGCGCTTCTATCTTGGGGATCCGAGTCATGTTGAGGCAAAAAAACAGGCTGTGGCCAACCAAAGCAAGGTGACGGAGTGATTTTCCATATACAAAGAGGACAGGGCGCTTCCTTGCATCCTGTCCTCTTTGAGTTGATATACATCAAGCGTTCGCGGTATCCTCTGTTTCCAGGCTGTCTTCCTCGGTAGGAAGTGCCCATACAGATACACTGCCAGCACGAACGGGAAATACGCCGTAGCCATCCTGTTCGATCTTCACGGCATGATCGTGATGCCCAGTCAAATCGGTCCATTTTTCTCCTGCATGTTGTTTACCCACGAACATGCGCTTTTCCCCGTCATTTGCGTTGGTGATCACCACAGCACATCCAGAGCCGTGCAGCTCAGGAATGCCCTGACGAACCCATCCAATCGTATGGGGATCATCAAAATAATCTTTTTGCTCACCATAAGCTTTGTGGTACCGAGCATATAGGAGCGGGTCTAGCTCAGCTTGCTTGCCTTTCACAGGCGTTTGTCCCTGGATACCGTAGTAATCCCCGTAGAATACGCAGGGATAACCATCTTTGCGCAGTAGGATGAGTGCATAGGCACTGGGCTTAAACCAGTCCTCCACCCAGGATTCGAGCGCTTCATGCGGCTGGGAATCATGATTATCGACAAAAGTAACCGAGTTCAGGGGATGGGTATGAACCAGCGTATCCTCGAAAATGGTGCTTAAATCGAAATCCTTACCACCCAAGGAAGCGCTATGTAGTTTGTAGTGGAGGGATACGTCAAACAGGTCGATTTTATAATCGATGGTATCCAGAAACTTTTGACACGATTCCAGATCCGGTTTCCAAAACTCGCCTACCATATAAAAATCCTGCCCACGCTTTTTAATCATTTCTGTAGCAAACTCTCGTACAAATTCATGATTAATATGCTTGATTGCATCCAGACGGAATCCGTTGCATTGTAGAGTATCCACCAGCCACTTGCCCCAGCGGATCATTTCCTTGCGCACATCCTGATGATTATAGTCAATATTGGCGAACATTAAATAATCATAATTGCCGAATTCATCATCTACATTATCGCTCCAGTTTTTATTTTTACCTAAAATACGATAGATTCCTGTCCGGTCCTGACTTGCATCGTAATCCGTTCCGTTAAAATGTTCGAAGTTCCATTGAAATGTGGAATACTTCCCTTGCCGGCCGGGGAATGTAAATTTAGTCCAGCCTTCGATATCAAAGGGCTCGGAAATGACCTCATTACGATTATCCGGGTTGACCTCGACGACCTTGAATACTTCGGTTTCATCTGCACCTGCCTTATGGTTCATGACCAGATCGACATAGACGGCTACGCCGTGGCGAACGCAGGATGCGACAGCTTCCAGTAGATCTTCCCTGGTTCCGTATTTGGTGCGTACTGCACCCTTTTGGTCAAATTCGCCCAGATCGTAAAGGTCATAGACGCCGTAACCCGTATCCTCAGGAGATTGGCCTTTGGTGACAGGTGGAATCCATATCGCATCAATTCCTTTGGCTTTTAGTTCCGGTGCCAGGCGGGCAAGCTTTTTCCAGTGAGAACCGTCAGCTGCGACATTCCACTCGAAAAATTGCATCATCGTATGGTTCCTTTTCATGTGCGTCCCTCCTTCATATATAACAAGTTACCCACCAAGTGAGGGGGGCTAAACGTCTGATGGTCAATATGATGTTGATGAAGAACATGGATCGCTATATAACGTATGCTAAATCATTAAAATTTGTTATACCTTGAGTGATGACAACGACTCGATGGCTAGAAAAGGAAACGTGAAAACGGTAAAATGAATCTAACTTAGCTATAGTTCGGATTTCGGGCAAACCATAAGCTCGAACAAGAAAGGGAAGGAGGGATGAACGTGACAGATCCGCAGCAGAATAAGGATGAAGCGAGAGAACCGCTGATGAAAAAATGTACGTATTGTCAGGAGATAAAACCATTAACAGACTTTCAGCGCAGAACCGGTCGCCGGGCGGGGCCTTATTCCCGGCGTGGTCCTTGTCGTTCCTGTCGGGGGTTAGTCCCGCAAGAACGGGCGGTTGCGTCCGCTCCTTCCCATGAGGAAACGAAGCCCTTGGCTGCTCCTGTGGAACGGCATAGCTCCGAAGCAGATACGACTGCGTACGGTCTGGAAGCGTCCGCGCAGCCTTCTAATGATTCCCAACGCCCCCGTAGGAAGCCCGTCACGGACAAAGCGCGTGAGCGCCATCGGCAACGGGTTCGTCATTTGCTTAGCAGGCTGAAGCCTGCGGATACCCGTGCGTTGCGGCTTAATCGCAATGGCATGATTCGACTAAGAGGCAAAACCGACCAAGGGAGACGCTGGCATCAGGAGATTGAGCTTGATTTGGCGATGACTCTGGTCAGAGAACGCATGGCGGTGATTGTAAATCCGTACACGGTCCGCAGACTTTATAGCAACAAGGAATTCCGCCAATATGTGCTTAAACGTGACCGTTATACGTGCTTTTTTTGCGGTGGCTATGGCGACACGATTGATCATTTACTTCCTCGGGCTAAAGGTGGACACACCACGCCAGTAAATTGCGTATGCGCCTGCAACGAGTGCAATCAAGTTAAAGCAGCCCGTGATGTAGAGGAATTTATCGAGTCTGGCGTGCCACTGCCGATTCCGGATGATTTTGAACCTTCTGGTGCTTCCGATGCTTCTGAGGACACCTTACGCACCTAGGACGATTTGCTGGGGAATCGGCTACATTCCCTTAATACAGTTCTACTTCAAAGCCAGATTCCTTCCAGGCTGTTGTTCCGCCTTCAATAAAGGCCACATTGGTAAAGCCCATCTGTTGCAGTATATAAGCTGCCAATGCAGCTTGTCCGCCTGCCCCACAAGTGGTGATAATTGGGCGGTTGCGGTCACGTAAGCGTTCATCACGCAAATCTTGTGGAACGTCCAGGTCAGCGCGGATGGGTAGCATGCCCAGTGAAATATTGGCGCTACCGCGAATTAGGCCGCAAGCACCTGCATCATGAGAATCCTGTACGTCGATAACGAATGTATCTGGATTGGATTCAATTCGCTGACGTGCCTCCTGTGAAGTAATGCCCTGAACGTGCTGCCTCGCTTCTTGAACCATATCTGCAAATGTTTTAGCCATCGTTCAACCCTCCGTAGGAATATGTTTTGTATTGGTTTTCATATTAATAAACAGAAACTCACCCTCTCTATTACCCATCTCTAGTATAAAATGTCCCTTTTTTTAAGGTAAACTTAGACAAAAATCGTGCTTATTCTAATTTTTATCTAAAATAACAATAAAAAATTTGCAGAAATTTGTGCAAATTTAAAATTTCTTCGACGATTGGGTTGTGAAAGGTGTAATATAGAGGTATAGGGTTCCGTTTCGGCCTGTTGTAGTCACGAGGGAGCGCTTCGTGAGATATTCCGCAGCAGTAACAACAACAGAATAACGTCCAAGCAATATACAATTGGCATCTGCGATCATCAGTCTTGCCCTTTAGGGTATAGGCCGGTTTAAGCTGTGCTTCTTGCATGTTTAAGGGCGAATTCATTGAACGTTTTATTGCTAGAGTTTATGATGCAGGTTACGAGAAAGGAATGGACTTCTATTTTCACAGTAAAGGAGGACGTTCACGCATGTCTGAAAACCAACAAGAGGTGGCCGTAACACAAGAAGCTACCAAAGAGTCTCGGGATGTATTGGACCAATTGATGAAACCGGAGGTTCAGCAATCGCTGACCGTACTGGTAGAGAATCTGCCAAAGTTGACTGAGATGGTTACTTTGATGACCGATGCTTATGATGTAGCCCGCAGCTTGGCAACTGACCCTGTCTTTATCGGAGATATGAAAAACTCCATGGGAGAGTTTGTGAAGCCTGTTACAGATTCGGCTAAAGGATTGGCTTCTGCTGCAATTGAAGCAAATGACCGTGTACAAACTACGGACGGCAGTGTAGGTCTGTTTGGCCTGCTCAAAATGCTTAAAGATCCTAATGTACAAAAAACGCTGCGTTTCAGCCAGGCTTTCCTGGATATTCTGAATGAGCGCCAACGCGAAAGCAAATAATTACCTGATCGAGAACGGAGGATGGACATGTCGAAGCAAATTTTGATCTTGGGCGGCGGATACGGCGGATTGCTGGCCGCTCTCACAGCACGCCAGCATATGGACGCTAGCCAAGCAACCATTACAGTGGTAAACCGCTTTGCGTCGCACCAAATTATTACGGAACTGCACCGTTTGGCGGCAGGTACTATTGCCGAAAAAGCTGTGGCGCTTCCTTTGGAAAAACTGCTGCGCAACAAAGATATTATCCTGAAAGTGGATACAGTTTCCGAAATCAAACCGGACGATAAGAAAGTAACCTTGGCCAGTGGTGCTACGTTGAGCTATGACGCTCTCGTTATTTCCCTGGGCAGTGAAACGGCATACTTCGGTATTCCGGGGCTGCAAGAGCATAGCTTCACACTGAAATCAGTGGCAGAAGCTAATCGCATCCGTGCACATGTGGAAGCTCGTCTGGATGCTTACAAGCAATCCGGTAACAAAGCGGACGCTACCATTGTTATCGGTGGCGGCGGTCTGACTGGCGTTGAGCTGGTGGGCGAATATGCTGACAAACTGCCTGCAGTTTGCCGTGAAAAAGGCATCAACTACGAAGATATCAACTTGTATTGCGTAGAGGCTGGACCATCTATTTTGGCAGGCTTCCCTCAACCACTGGTTGATCGTGCAGTAACAAGCCTTGAAAAACGTGGCGTTCAAATCGTAGCAGGTGTTCCGATTACAGAAATGAAAGCTGACGAAGTTCTCTTGAAAGACGGACGTTCGATCAAAACGAACACACTGATCTGGACAGGCGGCGTACAAGGTAATGCACTGGTTGGCGCATCCGGTATCGAAGTAAACCGTGGTCGTGCAACTGTGAATGGCGCACTGCAATCGACTTCCCACGAAGACATCTTCCTCGCTGGCGACAGCGCAGTAGTGTTCCCAGGTGAAGGCGAGCGTCCATACCCTCCAACTGCACAGTTGGCTTGGCAAATGGGTGAATTAGTTGGTTACAACATCTTCGCTTATTTCAACGGAGCGAAAATGGAACGCTTTACGCCAGTGTTCTCCGGTACACTGGGCAGCTTGGGAAGAACAGACGCGATCGGTACTGTAGGCGCGAATGGCACCCAACTGAAAGGCGCTGTAGCTACTTTGATGAAAGAAGGCAGTAACATCCGTTACCTGTCCCATATCAAAGGACTTTTTGCACTGGCCTACTAATATTTATATGGTTTATTAAAAGAGAGCGCTGTTCAGCGCTCTCTTTTTTTCATTCTTCGACACTAGCAATGCTTACACATTTCACAAATAGTCTTAATTCACTTCATCATGGCTAACTCTTCCACCTGTGCAGGAGGGAGCGCGCCTTCAAATATACTCAGCTCATCTATAGATCCTTTGAACGCAGGGTCCCACCAATTGACCCCTAGGCTGAATGTTCCAGATTTAGAGGTAAAGACATCCGGGAACTTTGAGCCGGTAAATTGAATTTTGCCATTCACATACACCTCTAATACCCCACGATCTACAGTGAAGGCCAGATGTGTCCATTCATTGGCTTTGATCTTCAGGCCCGTACTGCCAGTATACCAAGTTGAGCTGCCGGACCAGACCATCGTATTATCCTTCTCGGGTCCTCTGGGCAGAAGGCTAACCCAGTGGTTGTTATCCATAGCTCCAAAAAAAGTTGGTGTATGGACAGTCAATTCGCTGGGCTTCACCCACAGTGACACAGAATAGGCTGAGCTGGATATGAGTCCTTCAGGCAGAGCAATACCTGACTTTCCATCAAGGACTACAGCTTGGCCTCTTACGCCTTCAGCGTAGGATACAGTTCCTCCTTGACGATCGATTCGGTCACCAATAACCTTACCATTGGCAAAAGCATCATTCTGATCCTTTAGATTATTTTCAAATGGGTATGAAGCAGTCAATGTTGCCTTCTCATAAGGAGCTACCGTAATGTTAAAAGCTTTGTCCCGACTGCTGTCCCCTTTGGTAATGGTAGCTGTCAAAGTGGCGGATACAGCCTTTTCTCCGATCCCGGGGCGCTTGATTTCACCAGTATCGGAAATGATGCCTGGGTCTGGAGTTTTCCAGGTAATGGATGATTGCCGACTGCCTTCCTTCGGAAGCGTCAGATTAGCCGTCACCCGGCTCGTATTGCCAAGATCTAATTCACGATATACACTGTCAACGACTGTCGTATCCGTCATATCAGGGAGCTTACTGCCCCAGGCCATTTCACCTTTATTCGATAGAACTGTAAACGCAAGGATGTATTGATTTGTAACCTGGTCCCATTGTCTCAGGAATACTCCATCATATACAGCACCATCCAGTGTTAGTTGGACATTCGCATCCCCCGACTTGCGCCATGTTCCTTGCACATCGCCTTTAATCGTATGGTCTGCTCTCAGCTGAATGAACTGTGTATTTTTGATCGTCGCCGAAGAATCACTGCCATGGTTAATATATTGATAATCACCAATGAATTGTTCCTCATCCAGCTTTGTAAGCGTCTCGCCGCCGTAACGGTAAGGAGCTACCACAGGCCAGTCATCCTGATTCATGAACATTTGGTGTACACGCAGCTCATGAGTCTCCCCTTGCTGAGGGAATCGGGTATGAAAGACAACAAACATCTGTCCGGTAGCAGGATCGGTGTATACCGAGTTATGCCCAGGAGATACATAGCCGTAGCCCACACCTGTACCTGGATCGCCTATTTTGCTATCGAACAAGAAGTTACCCATTAGTTTGTTGCCATAGGCTACATTTTTGGTGTTTGCTGGAAGCACGGCATTCTGTCCTTTGGCATCCTTATAAGGTCCTGCCGGACTCTTGGAACGGAATAACCTCATGTTATACCCACCGTCCGCTGCAAGTCCGCCATAGGTTACATACAGATAGTAGTAACCTGTCTTTGAGTTGTATTCAATATATGGACCTTCCCCGGACTCACCGTATCCACCTGCGATCTTGGTGCCAAAATAGCGATCAATCAGACGGCCATCCTCTGTCGTTCCATCTTGGCCTGGATAGATCGGTTTGCCAGTTGCTTTATCCAGCTCCAGTAGAAATATTCCTCCGGACCATGACCCGTACGTCATCCATAAGCGCCCGTCTTTATCATAAAAGACTGCTGCATCGATTGCATTCGGGAACACCCGATTCGCATAAGAACCATCGGCGTTAAACCATCCTGCTCTAGGCCCCTTCAGTTTGCCTTCATTAATGAGTTGAGAAATCGGCGTATTTGTCCACTTTTTATCCACTTTGCTATCTTTATCGAATGCAGTCTCCTTTGTAAAACCAGTGTTCACAATGGTATCCACATATTGATAGGGGCCTTCAATGTTGGGTGCAACGGCAATACCGATCGCGGAACGTATATAGGTGGAGGAGGCACTATAATAAATCATATAGGCCCCTTTTGAGCCATCCTTATTGACATAATGCTCATTCCAAAATACATCCGGCGCCCATACTGAGAATCCTCCCTTGCTATCCGCATCATTCTCGCCCGCCCAAGCGAAAGATCCGGCCAGATTCTTCGACAAATCTCCGTAAAGGGTATTCCCAGGCGTTGTGTAACCGTTTGCAAAAGGAGTCCAGTTTGTGAGATCTTTGGATTTCGCTGCGGAGATATGCGACCCAAACACATAATAAGTGTCACCGTCTTTGACAATCGAAGGATCGTGAACCGATACATTAGAGAAGGTCGGCACATCCTGCTTCTTGTTTTGGTTCGGCTCCGCTGCTGCGGCGTCCAGTGTACCTAATGGTACGGCTGCAATTGCCAATAATAAAGTCATTGTTAATGCAATGCTCGACCTGGCTCTACGTTTAAGCAATCTTCTCATCGTATACATTTACCCCTTTCTAAAGTGGAATACAGTGATATATTCTGCTTTCATTGCTAAAATACCTTTATATTTATAAATATAATTAATGTATTTATGAATTACATAGCTGTAGGGAAGGTTTCGACATCCAAGAATCGTTGTATACCTGTAAGGTGATAATTGTAAAAAGCTAAGAGGCTTTTTGACTGAGCTATTCCACACTCACTTTTTTTGTGTGTTTGACCCGTCTATACACTATGATATGTAAAATACCACGCTCTCTTTTTAGGTAAAAATTATAAATTATGGTTGACGTTATATATTTGTGGGAGTATGCTAGTTTCGAAAAATAACTAGGAGGTTTGTGTATGTTTAGGAAAAATAAGTTTTTTGGCATGGGGTTAGCAACTATCCTCATGTGTTCCGTTTTCTCGGGAAGCCTCGCCTATGCGGAGCCTAAGGCAACTAAGTACGATGCTGCATTTTTTGAAAATCTCAAACAACGAGCCATTGTCCATGAACTTCAAGAAAATCAGATTGATGTCAACCCGAAGGCATCTATTACTGAGCTCCTGAACACAGCCGATAGTACGTCAACATCACTAAAGAGTAAAAGTAATAGTGATCTACAACAAAAACTGGAGAAGCTTAACAAATCGGAATACATATATCTTACGCTCGATGGAGAAGTATACAGCTCAGAAAAAGGTTATGTAGGTATGGCGGATAAGGTTGAATCAAAAGAGGATAGTGTAACGGATGCTACTTATACAGAAACAAGTTCTTTGAGTGAATCAAGCAACAAACATGTTATTTCCTTATCAAGTAAAAATAATCCCACTCCATCGCAAGTGAGTGGAGGAACGACTGGAGCTTTTTCAAGAGTTCAATTGGATTATGATGGATTTGATGGGGTTAATGCACGTGTGATTTTGCCAACCGTTAGGGATCTAGGAGTAAACGAACAGCCATGGGTGTATTACGGTTTTGATGCGAAAAATGGGAAGAAAGTTGAGGGGGGATTTTCCTTCCAAACGGGCCAAAAAAGATACTTAGGATACATTAAAAATGGAGGTTATAAATATTCTACAGATTCGTGGGTAAATGGGGAGGGTTATAATTCAGTTAAATTTTATATTGATAATAGTACCTATAACGCTTATCTGTTAGCCTACTACAATCAAATTGTCGTTATGCAAACCTCTTTTAACTCCTCGGACCTCTCGTCTATGTCTGTTAAGAGAGTGACGGCAATAGCGAAAGATAACTTTGATGGTAGTAATATTTATGGAAGTGCTATCGGTGGAGAGTTTTCAGATTTGGTAGTCTCGAAATTCAATTCGGATTATTATTATCCATGGGATAACTATAGGGATTACTCTTTTTGGGATGGAAGTCAGTGGTTCGGTACGATTGATTGGCCCACCGATTATATTACTCATTTTGATACAAGTGTGTGGATCAGAAATCCAAACCGATAAGAACAATAGCTAAACGATGGCTCAAGCTAAAATATACTGAAAGCATCTGTCATTTCCTTTGTTGTTGGCTGGGACTTACAACATGTGGTTTGACAGGTGTTTTTCCACATTAAGCTTACTCAACTGGAATCCTTAGCCGTAATTTTGATTTTGAACCTAAACAAAATCACTAGGAGGGCATAATGAAAATCAGGTTATTATTCAGTATTATGATTGCACTAAGTTTTGCTACTGCACATTCGAGTTTGGCCTCAGCTCAATCTCAGACTCCCATACACCTGAAGGTCAATGATCATTATATCTTATACACCTACCCTACATCACCCTTTGTGGATAAGAAAGGTAGGCTGCTTATACCGCTCCAAGCAGCTGGGGATATACTGGGTGGTAAAGTAACTTACAATGCAGCGAGCAAAACCGCTTCTGTTGATATTTTGGGACGCAATGTAACGGCTACGATCGATTCACCTGAAATATTGGTTAACGGTGAACCGGTGATAATGGATACAGTTCCCATCATGAAAAGCAACGCGATGTTTTTGCCGGTATCCATGTTGTTGAAGGATACAGATGCAAAAATGGAATGGGATTCCAAACGTGGCTTATTGAAGCTAAGGCATGACAGCTTTACAGAAAGTCCAGTTCTTATGAGGTTCAAGGGACAAGACTTGGCCCAAGTTATTGATGCGAATGCATTTGATCTTACTTCCTTTGACTGGGATAAAAAGAAGGATGTATTAAATATTTATGCTGCGTATAAGAGTGGATTATCGCCCGTCTTCAAGAAAGTCGACTTCAATCCTATGATTGTGTATAGCAAAGGGACTTATACTGTAGATCCTTATTCTAAACCTGGTTCATTTCACAAAGTCAAAATAACCAGCCCCGGTCATTTGGTTTATACAATGAATATCGATACAATTGACGCTGATAATGATTATATAAAATATATCACTTCCGTAGGTAGGCTGATTCAATAATTGATGGTGGTTGTGTATCATAAAAAAGCGACAAAGGTTGTAAGGCCTCTGTCGCTTTTTTGAAAAGTATGTTTTAGAACGAAGTTATCGTGTTGCTGTTTTCGCTGGACTTAATTTTACCCACTACTCGAGATACCGAGTTTCTATTCTTGAGCTCATAAAGAACGTTCTCTATAAGAGAGTTTCTTTGCGCATTAGTAAGTGTGTTGTTCCAAGCATCAGTTTTTACATATACATCCACGCTGGCTTCACTACTGTCGCCTCTTACGGTGAAATCAAAGCCAACGCCAGCGTAATTTCCATATCTATTAACCAAATCGCGTTGAATCGTGCTTGCATCCAGAGAAGAAGCTACATCCTTCAAAGTAACATCGCCTCTACTGTTGGTTGTAAAGGTCGCCATTTTGTCCCTATTACTGGAATTTTTAACCGTACCCTCAACATCAGCATCTTTATACTCTTTTAAAATATCGTCTACGATGTCTTCCAGGAAGCTTTCCTTTCTGCTGTTGGATAGCTCAGTCCATCTAGATTTCGTCATTTCAATGGTCACCGTAATATCGTTTTTGTTACCATCCAGCGTGATATCCGAGTTGGTGTTGTAGTCATCTCTGTGATCATCGTTCAGCTTACGTTGGAGGTCTTTCAAGGTGCTTGAACTATTTTTGCTCGCTTCATCTTTCAGCGTCTGATTGTCTTTTTGCAACTGAGCAATGGTAGCGTCTTTCGTCGTGTTCGCTGCTTTGGCTGTGTTCAGTTCTTGAGTCAGCGTCGTAATCTGGTTGTTCAGTGCTGTAACCGTAGACTGATCAATAGGAACGCCGTTATCAGCAATGACTACGCGTTTGTTTGTGCCATCCCATGTTACTTTTTTATCCAAAGCTGTACCTGCAAGCTTCAGCGGGATATACGTCACGCCATCCAGCAGAAATGGTTCTGTTTTAGCATCCGAGGCAACCTCGGTTCCGTTATAGATAATTTTAATATTGTTATATACTGCTTGGATCGGCTTAGTTACTTGTGCAGCATATGTAGATTGGCTGAACAGAGCCCCGGAGATGGCCAAGGCCGACACGGCAGTGATGATGACAGGTTTCTTCATGGACTTCAATGATTTCATTCGTTGGTCTACCCCTTTATTTAAGAATTATAGCTTGATACATAGACTAGAGTAACATTAATACATACAAAATCCAACAGGTTGGAAGGGTTGTTATTGGTTGTGCTTATATTAGTTAGACGCAAAAGCGACTGTAAAAGTTGCCCTGTTTGCGTAAATATTTTTCCAAAAGTAACCGAACAAAATAAAACAAGTCCGCTGTACAAGACAGCAAGACTTGTTTGGAGTACAGTGCGTTAGAGTATCAAAAGTTGGACTATTTGTGATCCTTCAGTTTTCCTGCTGTTTCCTGAAGGTGACCTTTGGCTTTATCCAATTTACCTTCAGCTTGAAGGGACTTATTATCCGTGGCGTTCCCGATTTGGTCCTTGATTTCACCTTTAGCTTTATTTACATTACCTTTGATTTTATCGCTAATTCCGTTATCCTTCATGGTATAGCCCTCCTCATATAATCAAACTTTCATTCAGCATGCTGTAGTTAGTCATTACCCGAGCGAGGGTAATACGAAACGTGAGGCTGTAGTTCACAGACAGGGGCATAATGTTGGGGACGGGGTCAACTAGATCGTGAAATAAGGGGTGAGCGTATGCTCAAAATTTTATTGTTTATTCTCGTTATTCAACTTATTTATGTATCGGCCTACACACTGCGCATGATTTTGACGCTGAAAGGACAGAAGTACATTGCTGCACTCATCAGCACCGTGGAAGTTACAGTTTATGTGTTGGGCTTGAATGTCGTGCTTAAGTATCTGGATCAAGTGGCAAGTCTTGCGGTATACGCTATAGGCTACGCAGTGGGGATTCTTATTGGAGCGTGGATTGAGGAAAAAATAGCGCTCGGTTATGTCACCGTGAAGGTGATCAGCAATGAGATCAATGGAGGAATTGCCAATGCGCTGCGAGACAAGGGGTATGGCGTTACAGCCTGGCTGGGCAGTGGACGTGATGGAGAACGCCTCGTAATGGAGATTTTGGCCAAGCGTAAAAACCAGAATAAGCTGTATCAGTCTATCCTGGAGCTGGATCCCAAGGCTTTTGTCATTACGGTGGAGCCAAAGCAATTTCATGGTGGTTTCTGGACCAAGGCTATCCGCAAATAAGAATTTTGGTAAAATACGCATATTTTCCGTAGATTGGAGCATATTAATACCCGCACAGGACGGAATTAACAGTATGCCGACAGGGGGATGTTCCCCTATAACAACCAAGGGGGGATATAGATGTACAGACGCCAGGCCCCGGAAATCATTCCAGAGGAAAATACGGCTATTTGGTCGTGTACCAACGAGGGTTGCAACGGATGGATGAGAACGGATTTTACCTTTTTGAGCGAGCCGGCTTGTCCACTTTGCCAAGCCACGATGGGACAGGAAATGCGAATGCTGCCGATTCTCAATCGGACGGGCAATTCCTTTGTCGCCCAGCGCTCTTAATTGAGGGGTAAGCCCGTGATTACGCTGTAAAGTTTATAAACGTCAAAGGCCGCTTCAGCGACATGCTGAGCGGCTTTTGGTTGTAGGATATTCACGGATCACCTCTCAAGGGACTGCACGGAATCACGATATACAATGTGACCCTGTACGAGGACTCGGCCAAAACGACTGCCGGGATGGCTTATTTTTTTCATTATTGAATCCACCGCCGTACGTGCCATTTGCTCAATGTCTACTCCGACCGTGGTCAGTTGCGGAACAATAAGCGTGGCGTATACATCGTTATCAAAGCCGACCACAGAGCAGTCCTCGGGTACGCGGTATCCCAGACCAATCAGCTGGTGCACCAGATTGTGAGCGACCTGATCGCAGTTGCATACAAAGGCGGTCGGTAGTGGCTGAGGCAGATCCATTTCAACATAGGACCCTTCGTCGTCCCGGTCGCTGAGTACCCACTCGTTACGGAGGGGCAACCTGTGCTCCAGCAAGGATTTATAGTAGCCGAGGAAACGGTCCTGAATACTGCTGGTGGAATAGATATTTCCCACATAAGCAATATCCCGGTGTCCCTGGGCGATCAAATAATTAGTTAGCTCGTAGGCTCCGTAAAAATTATCCGTCACCACAGAATCGATATCGGCATGCTCATCATAAAAGTCGAGAAACATTTTAGGTTGGTCCATGGTTTGTACCAGCTCAATATATGGCTTGCTCACTTGGCCCAGAAGAATGAAGCCGTCCACCTTACGGTCGTAATAGATACGTGGCAGATTAAGCTGCTCCTCGTCCTCGCGATGAAGGATGTGAAGGATACCGTAGTAGCCGTATGGCTCCAGTGCCCGTGAAATTTGCTGGTAAATATGCAAATAAAACGATTGGCCAGGACCAGTAAAACGTTCAGGGATGACAACACCAATGTTATAGGTGAGCCCCTCTTTCATGGACTTGGCAACGGTATTGAAACGATAACCCATTTCGACCGCGAGCGTTTTAATACGTTCTTTTAGCTCCTCGCTAACCCCATCCTTGTCATTGAGCGCCTTCGACACGGTCACGCTGCTTATTCCCAGCTTATCTGCAATATCCCGCATCGTTACGTTGCTCTTCATTCCTGTTCCGCCTTCCAGTTTTAAAAAGATAAGCATTTTGCCTACATCCAGATAACGGTTGCAAAATGCTGGGGTGAATATGAATAGCTTATCCGCTTGTAGAAATTCAATTAGCTTAGCGGTGCAGCTGCTCTGTAAAGATACAAGGATTGGCAGCATAGCTGCCCATAGAACAACGATTAGCCTGCGGGTAACAATTGTTCTATGGATAGTATACATGGTTCCGCAAGCATGATAAAGCTTACGGCTTAGATCCGCTGGGAAGGACGGTTGCTTGCTTGCAATAGCGCTTCATTGCGATGGATCAGCTCACGGCGGACAGCGGCGCTGCCAAGAGAACGCAATGGGTCGGATGGTGTATTGAAAGTATAGTCCTCCAGACGGGCAATCGTGGTCGTCGCCACGTGGATACGGGTATCACTGGACGCATAGTATATGAAGACTTCATCCCGTTCATTAACGACTGCTCCATTGCAGAAAATAACATTCGAAACATCACCCACGCGTTCCTCATCATAAGGAGCCAGAAAATGCCCACCGGGCTTGGCGATGACGCGCGTAGGGTCTTCCAGACTGGTGGCAAAGGTATACAGCACATATCGCAGCCCGGCGGCTGTATTGCGTACCCCGTGAGCGATATGAATCCAGCCTCGACTCGTTTTGATCGGAGCAGGACCTTGGCCGTTCTTAACTTCGTATACCGTATGATAGTAGCGCTCGTCAATGACTGTCTCATGTTCAATCACGGGCTGTGTAATATCTTTGCAGAGACCGAACGCGATGCCTCCGCCTGATCCGGTCGAAATAAACCCATCTTGGGGACGAGTATAGAAGGCATATTGGCCGTCCACAAATTCGGGATGCAGGACAACGTTACGTTGCTGCGGGGACTGGGTAGTGATGTTGGGGAGCCGGGTCCATGTGCGGAGATCACGAGTGCGGACCAGTCCAGCCTGAGCGACAGCGCTGGAGGTATCGTGGGATGGCGCGTCAGGGTCCTTTTTCTCCGAGCAATAAATACCGTAAATCCAGCCGTCCTCATGCTTCACCAGCCGCATATCGTACATATTGGTTTCTTCCGGGTCGATATCATCCCATACTAAGGGAGCGTCAACGAATCGAAACTGATCAATGCCGTTATCGCTCTCTGCTAAGGC
This sequence comes from Paenibacillus sp. DP01, assembly GCF_044784315.1. Taxonomy (NCBI): domain Bacteria; kingdom Bacillati; phylum Bacillota; class Bacilli; order Caryophanales; family Paenibacillaceae; genus Paenibacillus; species Paenibacillus sp. DP01. The sequence continues at coordinate 5,473,394 of NZ_CP173059.1, read as the reverse complement.
AAAAAATGACTTTCGGTCCAGTCCCTCGGTGCGCGAAACAAGAATGTATTTTCCTTCATGATAGATCGCTCCAGGATTCAGTGCTGCATTGACACCCAGTCGTTCCATGAAAAAGGGATTGGTTTGTGCATCCAGATCAAACCGCCAGTGAATGGGAACATGATGGCGTGTGAGCACCGGATAGAGGTAGCGTTCATAGATACCATTGTAAAAGGAGGTTTTAACCTCATTGGGGCGCGTAATCAGTTCTTCTTGCTGCGCTAGCAGCTCATCGTATTTGTTATGAATCATTGTTTATCCATCCTTTCCAGCATTTCAATGCAAAATCGGCTGTTATGATATGGGCACTTCCAAGGGCCTGCAATCTCTCTCGCGTCAGGCTTACCGTCCGCTTGAACCGACCAGAACCATTCGCCTCCGGTGCGCGGATCAATGATATACTGCCGGGTATAGGTCCATAGATTTCGCACAATTTTCAAAAATCGTTCATCCTGTGTCCGCTGAAACGCATTGTAAAAACCAACCATTGCCTCGGCCTGTACCCACCAGATACGTGTGGTGTCTACCCGCTCTCCCTCCCGTTCATTGATGAGCGATCCGTCTGGCTGAACAGCCCGCTCAGCTACCGCGCTGGCAATATCCACCACCATATTCACATACTCGGATGGATGATAACCCAGCACATTCATGGCGTCCTCCATCAACCAGCTGGCTTCGATATCGTGACCATATGAGGTCAAATCAAGCAGAGAGTGCCATTCGCGGTCGAAGAATACTCCCAACCGCCGGGCGGAAGCATCGTAAACACGCTGGTATAAAAGGTCCAGCACGTTCTTCAGTGCGTCTCGAACCTCTTCGTTTGGGTAGGCGCGCAGCAATTGGGTATACGCTTCCAAAACATGAATATGCGTATTCATGGTAATATGCGCGGTAACTCCATTTTCGCTGAGTAGCTCATTAGGCTGCTCGTTCCACGATCGATCATATTGTTCTCCGTATGCTTGGAGAGCAGGATCATACCCTTTTTGCTCCACGAGGTGAAACAGTTTCATTGCCAGTGGCAATGCATTCGGGTCATCCGTAGCTCGTGCATATTCTGCCAACGCATAGATGGCAAATGCCTGCGCGTATACATGTTTACACGTATCCACAGGTTGCCCGGTGTAGTCCACCATCCAGTACATTCCGCCATGTAACGGGTCGAGCAGATGATTTTGCAGAAATGTAAAGGCATGTCGTGCCGCATGTGCATAGGCACGTTCCCCTGTTACACGGGCTGCTGCTGAGAAAGACCAGAGTAACCGCGAAGTGGCGATGCCACCTTTGTCCGCTTGTTTATGGATGTGCAGATCTGCGTCTACCTCGCCATAAAATCCGCCATGCGCTTCATCTTTCAAGCCGAGCCAGAATGGGAGTATGTGTTCCTGCCATTCCTGTCTAATTTCGTGTACTAGTGTTTCCAAGAGACAAGCCTCCTTCGGAAAATGAATTATTAGCTTATCGTTAACCTTACAAAAGGTATCTTATCTATGTATTTATAAACTGTCAACTATACTTAATTTGTGTTTCTGCATAACATTCGGGTGTTGTTATTACAAAAAAATATTGTAATTGACACAGTAAGCGCTAACATAATAAAATGATTTTGTTAGTTTAACGATAACCTTATTCAAAACAACAGGAGGGGTCGTCTCATGAAGTTGTCCAAGGTTTTAATGTCATTACTATCCGTGCTTTTGTTAGCGGGACTGTTTACTGGCTGTACCTCAAAGAAGGATGCGCCAGCTACCAGCTCTGATCCGAAGGGACCGGAAGGGGAAATTACGGTGATCACACAGCGGACAGATATTGTGGATACCGTATTTCAGGATTACGCCAAGGAATTTAACAAAATTTATCCGAACGTGAAGGTCAATTTTCAGGCATTGGCCGATTATGATGGTCAAATTAAAATTCGGATGGGGACTCGGGATTACGGAGATGTCTTGCTGATTCCTGGCAGCATTCCAATTGAAGAGTTACCCAATTTTTTCGAGCCTCTAGGTACTTATGAGGAGATGAAAAACAAGTATACCGGCATTGAAGAACGTACAGTGGATGGTAACAGCTACGGTATTCCGATTGCGATGGTTTACTCGGGTGTGATTTATAACAAAAAGGTGTTCAAGGAAGCAGGAATCACACAAATTCCTAAAACACCGGATCAATTCCTGAAAGCGTTACAGCAAATTAAGGACAAAACCAAGGCAGTGCCGCTGTTTACCAACTATGCCTCTGGTTGGGCACTGACTCAGTGGGAGTCTAGCCTGGCAACAGTAGCAGGTACGAAGGAATACGTGAATGTCACACAACCGACTACAGATGATAATTTCACGAAGGGTCAGCCTCACTATGAGCTGTACAAGGTCCTGTACGATGCGGCTAAAAATGGTCTGATTGAAAAAGATCCAACGACTACGGATTGGGAGACCTCCAAGGCGGATCTTGCTCAAGGCAAAATCGGTACGATGGTGCTTGGCTCATGGGCGATTGATCAGATCAAAAGCGTAGCTTCTAACAAGGATGATATCGGTTTCATGCCTTTCCCAACGAATGCCTCCAAGGTACTTGTACCGCTGGCTGGTGATTTTAACCTCGGTATTAATGTAAACAGTGAAAATAAAGAGGCGGCCCGTGCCTGGGTGGATTGGTTTACCGAAAAGTCCAACTATGCTGTAGAGCAGGCAGGCAGCATTAGTCCGCTGAAGGGTGCCGCAATGCCTGCCATTTTGAAGCAGTATGAGAATGAGGGAGTTGTTTTTGAAGCGCTCACTCCGTCACCGAAGGGGCAGGAAGGAATTGTCGATAAAATCGACAAAATGGGAGAAATCGGCTTGTGGCAACCTGATTTCAAGAAACGAATTATTGAGGCAGCGGTGGGTAACCGCCCGGAATCGTATGACACCATTATGAAGGATCTGAACGATGCATGGGTGAAGGCGCGTGCTGAAGTGGCAGCCAAGGAAGCAAAATAGCCATCTGAACTGACCATAAGAAGAGATTGAAGTGGCAGTTGATGGACGGATAGCCAGGAGGTGCAGCATGTTTAAATTTTCGAATCTCAGCTACTCCAAACAAAGATTAGCGATTATTGTTGCCTTTTCATTTATTCCGCTGGCGCTGCTGGTCACTTTTGCGTACTTGCCGGTGATCAATATGTTTAAATACAGCTTTTCGGACTGGAATGGTTATAGTAAGCGTCTGGAATATGTGGGCTTTGAAAACTATATCAAAATCTTTACCGACCCCGAGTATTTCTCGGTGTTTAAGGTCAGTTTGTATTACTTTGTAGCTACGTTTGTACAGATGGGTTTGGCCCTTTATTTTGCAACCATTCTCAGCTTTCAGACCTGGTTTAAAAATTTCTTTAAAGGCATTTTGTTCTTTCCCTCCCTGATGAACGGGGTGGCGATTGGTTTTATTTTTCTATTCTTTTTTAAGCCAGACGGTACCCTTGATACACTGCTTCAGGCAATGGGATTGGGTTCGTATGTCAAGCTGTGGCTGGGCAACCCGGAGATTATTAATATTTCGCTGGCTGGTACGTCTATCTGGAGATACATGGGCTTTAACTTTATTGTGTTTCTAGGTGCGATTTCTTCCATATCCAGTGATCTGTACGAAGCAGCCGATATCGACGGAGCCAACCGCTGGCATCAGTTCCGCTCTATCATTTTGCCGACTATTAAGCGAATTTTGCAGCTGAATCTGATCTTGGCGATTAGTGGCGCGATCAGTGCATTCGATATTCCTTACATTATGACTGGTGGCTCCAACGGCAGTAAGACGTTCGTCATTCAGACGATTGATGTGGCATTTAAATACAGCAAGGTTGGTTTAGCCTCAGCGATGGCGGTTGTTCTGCTACTGATCGTAGTTGCTGTTACACTGCTTCAGCGGTTGCTGATTCGGGGGGAGGAGGACTAATCATGTATAAGCTAAAAAGATTACTGGCAAACACCATCAAGTATGGTGCGCTATTGCTAGGTGCGTTCATTGCTCTACTGCCAATTGTTGTGATTTTGTTTGCATCTTTGAAGACGAAGGCTGAATATGCGGCAACCAGTCCTCTGACTCCCCCGGTGAACTGGCTGAACTGGGCGAACTACGCCAAGGCCTTTGTGGATGGAAATATGCTAACCGGATTTTTGAACACAGCCTTTATTTTGCTGATTTCCATCATCGGGGCTACGTTGACCGGTTCCATGATCGCGTATATTTTGAATCGCTTTAAATTTAAAGGTAAAAGTCTCATGCTGGGTGCGTTCTTACTCGCCACGCTCATTCCGGGGGTGACGACACAGGTATCGACATTCCAGATCATTAACAAGCTGGAACTGTTTAACACACCTTGGGCAGCCATTTTACTGTATTTAGGAACCGATATTATCGCGGTGTATATTTTCCTTCAGTTTCTGGATTCCATCGCGGTGGCGCTGGATGAGTCTGCCATGCTGGATGGGGCCTCCTATCTGACCATCTACTGGCGCATTATTTTGCCGCTGCTGAAGCCTGCCATTGTGACGGTAATTATCATCAAGGGTGTTAATATTTACAACGATTTTTACACCCCGTTCCTGTATATGCCCAAAACAAGCCTTCAGGTGATATCGACGGCACTGTTTAAGTTTAAAGGGCCATACGGTTCGCAATGGGAAGTCATTAGCGCAGGCATCATCATTGCGATTATTCCGACGCTGGTTGCATTTTTATCATTACAAAAATATATCTATAACGGATTTGCACAGGGTTCAGTGAAATAGAAAAAAATAAAATGAAGTGTCTAGGTGAGAGGAGAGTTAAGTATGAGTAAATTGAATGTGGATTTGGATGTAGGTAACGTACGAATTGTAGGAGACAGCTTGTCGAAAATGCCTTGGCAGGATAAGCCGGAAGGCAGTGAGGCTCCAGTATGGAGGCATACTGAGAATCCGGTCATTGGACGAAATCCGGTGCCTGGCATTGCCCGTATTTTCAACAGTGCCGTAGCTCCGTATGAAGGACGGTTTGTAGGGATATTCCGTGCTGAAACGATTAATGGACGCCCGCATTTGCATCTCGGCTGGAGTGACGACGGGCTGGCTTGGGACATTGAGACAGAGCGTCTGCATATGGTCGATGAGGAAGGAAATGAATATCAGCCTAATTATGCTTACGATCCGCGTCTGGTTCGAGTGGAAGACACGTATTATATCATCTGGTGTACAGATTTCTATGGTGCAGCGCTGGGAATCGCACAAACGAAGGATTTCAAAAGCTTTGTGCGCTTGGAAAATCCGTTCTTGCCGTTTAATCGCAATGGAGTGCTGTTGCCTCGTAAGCTAAATGGAAACTTTATGTTGCTATCCCGTCCGAGCGACAGTGGTCATACTCCGTTTGGTGATATTTTCCTGAGCGAAAGTCCTGACTTGGTGTATTGGGGCAAGCATCGTCATGTAATGAGCAAGGGTGGTCAGGGCTGGTGGCAATCGGTGAAGATTGGTGGCGGACCAGCACCGATTGAGACGACAGAGGGCTGGCTGATGTTCTATCACGGGGTGACAGGCACATGCAATGGACTGGTATACAGCATGGGTGTAGCTGTTCTTGATCTGGATGATCCTTCCAAAGTCAAATATCGTTCCTCCAACTTCGTGTTGACCCCAGAGGAATGGTACGAAGAGCGGGGATTTGTGCCAAATGTGGTGTTCCCGTGTGCTACACTGCATGATGCGGACACCGGAAGAATTGCGATTTATTATGGAGCCGCTGATACGTATGTAGGTATCGCATACACGACAGTATCTGACATTATAAAGTATGTCATCGCGACGGATGAAGTAGTCGCAGATGATCGTGAGTCCGGCCGGATGTAGGAGGAATTTTACATGCCGGAGGATATGTCTTTACAGCAGCTACAGTCATACATGGGAAGTAATCCAAAGCCGCAGGATTTTGATATGTACTGGGAACGGGCGCTACAGGAGTTGGAACGACAGCCACTGGAATATACACTTGAGCCTGCCGAATTTGTCTCTCCGCTGGTGGAGTGTTACCATCTGTATTTTACTGGAGTGGGCGGAGCGAGGGTTCATGGGAAGCTGGCTCGTCCCAAGCATCTTACGGAACAAGGTCCAGCCTTGGCGATGTTCCATGGGTATTCCTGCGATAGTGGCGACTGGTTCGACAAGGTGAGCTATGCGGCACACGGATTCACTGTGCTGGCTATGGATTGCCGAGGGCAAGGCGGACTGTCCGAGGACAATTTGCAGGTTCAGGGAACGACGGTTCGCGGCCATATTATCCGCGGGATTGACGACCCGGACCCGGATCGGTTGTATTACCGCAACGTATTTTTGGATACGGTACAGACGGTGCGCATTCTAATGTCTATGGAGCAGGTTGACCCTGAACGGATCGGTGCATTTGGCTGCTCCCAAGGCGGGGCACTAACGGTTGCCTGCGCTGCATTGGAGCCGCGTGTCCGTGTGGCGGTACCGGTATATCCGTTCCTGTCGGATTATAAAAGAGCTTGGGCGCTGGATGCAACGACATCGGCCTATGAGGAACTGGTTTATTATTTTCGCTGGTTTGATCCCAATCATGTACGTGAGAGCGAAGTGTTTCACCGCTTAGGCTACATCGACATTCAACATTTAGCAGACCGTATTCGAGGACGGGTGCTATTCGTGACAGGGCTATCTGATGTGATTTGCCCACCTTCCACACAGTTCGCAGTGTACAATAAAATCGTATCGGACAAGGAATTGCTTGTGTATCACGAATATGGTCATGAGTATTTACCCTATCTGTCGGATCGTGCCATGAGCGAATTTTTGCGGCTCTAGGGGTTGAACTTAGCTAAAGGCTCCTTTATAGTAATAGCTATAACCTTCGTGAAGCGTAATAAATGAATGCCCCATTTGTATAACCTCAATAATATGGTTTGAGGGTCTCTACCAGGAACCGATAAATCCTGATTACAAAAAGTGTACGTCTTGTACATTTCTTGTGGTCAGGATTTTTTTGCGTGTTACGAGGGATTTACATGAAAGCAAAGGAGCTAATGTAATGAACTTCAAAGTAGTTATTTTAACCATTGCGACCTTTACGGTAGGTCTGGTGGAGTTGATTATTGGTGGTGTGCTGCCCCAGATTGCACAGGATTTGAATGTCTCTGTGAGCACGGCAGGACAGCTTATCATGATCTATGCGCTTGTGTACGCTATTGCCGGGCCGACTTTGTTAGCGTTGACCGCCAAAATTGAACGAAAACGACTGTATTTGTGGTCGATGTTTATCTTTATCCTGGGAAGTCTGCTGGCTTTCTGGAGTCCGAACTATGCTGTGTTGTTTATATCTCGTATCGTTACTGCTGCAAGTGGGTCGTTGATCGTGACATTGTCACTAACCATTGCGGTTAAAGTGGTGTCCAAAGCTTATCAGGCCCGCGTTCTCGGTGTGATCTCCATGGGGGTCAGCTCCTCTATCGTGCTAGGCATCCCAGCCGGGGTGCTGATTGGAAATGCGTTTGGCTGGCGGGTGCTATTTCTGATTATTGCCTTGTTGACCGTAGTTTCTATGATCATTATGAACTTGTTTATGGAACGGATTCCGACAGAGCATGTTGTGCCTATGCGTGAGCAATTGAAGTCCTTGAAAAATGTTAAAGTGATCAGTGCCCATCTGGTCACTACGCTGACACTGGCGGGACACTACACGTTGTATGCGTATTTCACACCGTTTTTGGAAAACCTGATGGGTTTGAACGCCTCGTGGGTGAGTGTCGCCTATTTTGTCTTTGGATTGGCGGCAGTGAGCGGCGGCTTTATTGGCGGCTCTTTGGCCGACCGATTCGGTACAGCGAAAAGTATTCTCATTGTCGTAGGTGTGTTTATCGCTGTGATGTTCCTGCTGCCGTTCTCGATTCACTCGATGTATGTGTTTGTGCCGCTTCTGATCATCTGGGGAATCCTGAGCTGGGCCTTGTCGCCCCCAATGCAAAGTTATCTTATTGAAAATGCGCCCGAATCGGGTAGTATTCAGCAAAGTTTTAATTTCTCCGCACTCCAGGTCGGGATCGCTCTCGGTTCTGCCTTAGGTGGGGTAGTGATTGAGAATAGCGCTTCTGTTGCCACGAACGCTTGGGTAGGCGGGGCATTTGTGATTGTTGCTTTTGTCTGCGGCGTTTTTTCGATTACCAGAGCGGGCACATCGCAGACAATCAGAGGACACCACTCCGTGTCATAGCCCAGTAGGATATTTTTCCCTTTTGTTATTTGAAAAAACATGTTATACTACTTCCAATTATGAAGAAGGGGGTGAGGTAGGTGAATCACGAGATGCTGAACAACCGTATTAGCCAGCTGCCGATTGCTATGGCTGGCATTGTTCATGCTTTTCCATACAACGGGAGAAGTCTGTCCAATTTTAATCATACGGTTGTAAACATCGCGAGAAGACGCCTACCTTAACTCGAACGGATTGCTGTACCTTCCGAAGAGTCGCGGGGTTGCTCCTGCGGCTCTTTTTGTGTTACCTGGGTAAGGGTCTTCCTAAATAAAGGAGAGCCTGAACATGTATATTGTAAACGGTCAACAATTGAAAAAATACCACGCTGCCAATCTGATTTTAGATGGAGCAACGTTTGATATCCATAAGGGAGAAAAGGTGGGGCTTATCGGTCGCAACGGAAGCGGCAAAACCACCCTATTACGCCTAATTGCACGTTTGTCCCACCCGGATGAAGGACAGCTCGTTATCGCCAAAGATACGAAAATCGGCTATTTGCCGCAAATCCCGGCAGAGTTTGAAAGCTTCACCGTATACGAAACGCTGGCTTACGCCTATCGTGAACTGAAGGATTGCCGCAATCAGATGACCACACTGGAACGGGAAATGTCAGATCTGGTTGTGGCAGCGAATCCCGAGCTGTTAGAGAAGCTGTTGCAAACGTATGCTTCTCTACAGGAGCGGTTTGAGCGTAACGGCGGCTACGAAATGGATGCCAGTATGGATCAGATAGCGGATGGGCTAGGTATTCCCAAAGCTATGTATACGCGCAACTTCGAGTCACTTTCAGGCGGAGAAAAAACCAAAATAGCGCTGGCATCACAGCTCATTGGACGACCAGATCTGCTGTTGCTGGATGAGCCGACCAACCATTTGGATTTGAAAGGATTGGAATGGCTGGAGCAATTTTTGCAGGGCTACGCAGGTGCGTGTGTGGTTGTATCCCATGATCGCTATTTCCTGGATCGAGTTGCCGGCAAGATGATCGAACTGGAGGATGGCGAGGCCTTTACGTACTATACGAATTACAGCGGCTACGTTAAGGAGAAGGAAGAACGTCTGCTGCTGCAATTTGAGGATTATAAGGAGCAGCAAAAGCGGATCAAAAAGATGAGAGAGACCATTCGCCGTTTGGAAGAGTGGGGACGCAATGGCGATAATGAAAAGTTTTTCAAAAAAGCAGCCTCAATCCGCAAGGCGCTGGAACGAATGGAGCTGGTGAAGCGACCTGTACTGGACCCTCAAGGTGCGGAGTTTCACCTAAAGTTGGAGGATCGTTCCGGTCGCAGGGTGCTTCAATTCGAGGACATCACCAAAGCCTATGGAGAACGTCAAATATTAAACGGGGCAACAGGCAGCCTGGAATTTGGTGAAAAGGTAGCCTTGCTAGGCGATAACGGTGCAGGCAAAACGACGCTGCTCAAGCTGTTGCTTGGTCAGGAAAGCGTAGATGCAGGCACGGTCCAATGGGGCGCACGCGTCGAGTACGGATATTTGGCGCAGCAAGAGAGAGAACGGGATAGCCGGGCGACGGTGCTTGCTTACTTCAAGGAGGAAGCAGGGCTGGAAGAAGGCGAAGCACGCGGGCAGCTGGCGAAGTATTTATTTTATGGTGCGGATGTGTTTAAACCTGTGAGTATGCTGTCCGGTGGGGAGTGGTCTCGCCTGCGGCTGGCGTTGCTGGTTATGAAAAAGCCGAATTTACTGGTGCTGGATGAGCCGACCAACCATCTGGACATCGATTCCCGTGAGGCCTTGGAAGAAGCGCTGGGCACCTACACGGGAACGGTGCTAGCCATTTCCCATGACCGCTACTTTGTGAACAAGCTGGCTGGGCGCTTGTGGGAGCTGGAGAACGGGAAGTTGTCCTTTTATCTAGGCGGCTTCGATGAATACCGCGCGAAGAAGCGGGAGCTGGAAAACGCCCACTCGCAACGTGGAGCGGATGCAGGAGTACGCTCGGCATCTGCAGGTAGAGCCGCATCTGGTGGCGGCTCGGGCGCGGGCCTAGCTACGCCCGCCAGTGCAGCGAGCAATGATGCGGGAACGGCTGCGCGGACAGGGGCGACCACCGGAGCCGATGCGAGCCGTGCTCGCTCCGGGGCGGCAGGTCAATTGGGGGCGCCCGATGCCCGGAGTGGGGCACGCGGAGCGAAGTCCGCGAAGCCGTCCCGCCCACCCGCTGTGTCCCGCGAGCGGTTGGAGCGGGCGATTGCCGCCAAGGAAGCAGCATTGGCGGCGACAGATGCCGAGCTGGAACTGCTCGGCACAAGCAGCGACACAGCACGCATGGCGGAGCTGTGGGACGTGCGTGAGCGACTGCAAGCGGAGCTGGACACGTTGCTCGGCGAGTGGGTTGAACTGGAGTAGATGATAGGCTGGTTGCTGAAGATAGGCAACGTATATTTGCATAAAGAATAGCCCTGAGGTAGCGCGTCTGCCGAGGGGCTATTTTTGTATGGTAAAGGCATGAGAGAGTGGGAAAAGAATAACCATATATTAAAATAAATTGGTATTAATGATTTATTATCTTTTTATTTTACATAGAAAGTAATTCGTTTACATTTCGCAACATATGATACTTTCTAATTTGTGCATGCGATATTACCCATATTTAAAGGGGTTATCCATATTAATATCATGCCTATCAATTATACGATGGAGGGAACGATATGTCGGACTTCTTACTGGAGGTCAATCAGGTAACAAAAAAAGTGGGGAAAAGAAATTTATTGAATGATATTTCATTCAAGCTTCAGAAAGGGAAGATTTATGGATTCATCGGACCCAATGGAGCGGGAAAAACAACAATAATGCGTATTATGACTGGGTTAATGAAGCCAACCAGCGGCTCTGTACAGATAGCTTCATATAATGTACACACGGATCGGGAAAAAGCGCTGTCCAAGGTGGGGGCCATTATTGAATCTCCAGTCTTTTTTGATTATATGACAGGCAGGCAGGTTCTACGTAATTTATCACGGCTGCACTCTGAAATTACATCTTCAAATCGGGAGGCACATATCGAAGAGTTGCTCACAAAGGTGAGGTTAGAAACGAGGGGCGATGACAAGGTAAAAACCTATTCGCTTGGAATGAAGCAAAGACTAGGTATTGCACAGTCCATGCTGGGTGCTCCTGAGCTTCTGTTGCTGGATGAACCGTCCAACGGTCTTGATCCCATGGGGATGAGAGAGCTGAGAGATATTGTACTTCAGCTGCGTAATTCAACCAATTATGCCTTTTTTATCTCCAGTCATCTGCTAGACGAATTGCAACAGATGTGCGACGAACTCATCGTAATTAAAGAGGGCAGGCTAGTTTGGCAGGGGCCTGCTGATCAGCTGATAAAGGAAGGTCAACGTCTGGAGGATGCCTTTATGGGGTTAATGGGGTTATGAAGCGATTGATACACAGTGAATTCGAACGATTGTGGAAGCGAAAGTGGTTCTGGCTTATGGTTTTATGTACACCTGTGCTAGCCTATTCGACAGGATTATATTATTTGCGTACTCGGAATGTTCCAATAGAGGTATTACACCTGAATTTTATCGTCACCAGTCTGCAGGAGAATTTGTATTTATTTTGCAACAGTGCTGTGGCTGCTTTAGCTGCTGCTGTGTTTACTGAGGAATTTCAAAGTGGACGGCTGCGGCTATTATTCATGCGCCGATTTACTCGCGGTCAGATTTTTTGGAGCAAGCTGCTGGTTTTAAATATTTCTATCTTACTTCTTCTTATTGTGTATGCCTTATCCTCACAGTTGATCGCTGAAGTATGGAGATTTTCATATGATTTAAGCGATACAGGCCTGTCTGGAGTTCGACTGCTGCTCACCCTTGAATACTATGGCTGGGCATTTGCTTCTCTATTAGCTATAAGTTCCTTGTATTGCTTTTTTGCTATGTATAGCAAGAGTGTTACATATGCTATCGGTATTTGCATGGTATACAATTTGGGTTCTCTGTTATTTGATCCGCTGTATCTAAAATTAGCGTCCTTTGTTTCTCATATTCCATACCTATATGATGTGGTGACATTTATGATTATTCCATATTTACAGCATACGGGACTGAATAATTCCTTAGTAGGAAGTTTATCTGTGAATGGGGCAATTGCGACCGTCGTTAGTGTATACCTTATTTTGTTTACTTGGGGCGCATACCGTCGCTTTGTAGCCGATGACTATTTGTGTTAGGAGGAAGACTTGATGCTGGGAATCTGGAAAAGCGAAATGGAACGGATTTGGAGTCGAAAATCTACTTATTTGTTGTACGTAGCCTATATATTAATAATTGTAGCGATTATATGGAGTTATAAAATGACGGGGACAAAGATTTTCCGTTTTGGTGAAGGAACGATGGTCGTAAATAATTTGAATCTGCCATGGCTGATGATGAGTGAAGTTGCTCTCTTTCTAACTACGGCGATGTTGCCTATTCTATATGTAGATCAGTTAAGTGGTGATCTCTATTCAGGGGCGTATAGGCTATACATGTTGCGTCCGTATCGCCGTTTGTGGTTTTGGCTTGCCAAGATGCTCGCACTATCGGTCACGACGGTCACTTTCGTTGGGACAGGTTTGTTTATAAGTGTGCTTGCAGGATGGTTTCTTTTCCCGCATAGCTCTACTTTCTTAAAATATGGTGCATCAACACCTTCTACCTCATCTGATGCTGTAACCTACATACTCGCATTTTATCTCATACTGTTTATCGTTTGCTTGGTGAAGCTCATGTTGAGCAGCGCCGTATGCTTATTTGTATCTCGACCCCTGTTTGCTTATTTATCAATTCTGGTTTTATCTGCATTTCTCTTTAAATTGTCTAGGCCGCTCATTATGTTAATGGACCCGTTTCGGGAAATATTACTTGCTCTAAGGGTCCAAAATTCATTTGAATTTTGGGTGTGTACAGGGGCAATGTTGGTGGTGTGCCTTATTATTAGCTGTGTACGTTGGCAAAAACGAATTTTTTAACATAGATTTTGCAGTTGACACTATACAAATAAAAAAAGGATCCACGCGACCGTTTGAAGGTTAGCTGGATCTTTTTTTAATACGAACGGTGTTGGACTTCGGGAAGGCGTTTGCCTCTACGGTATCGTTTCTTTTTCGCCAGGGACGGGTATTAATTGTCTAGCCCCGCATAGATTGACATAGGGGAAAAGGAGGTATGAGCATGTGGAATGGGGTCAAAAGGCTGTCTGCACTAGCGGCGATCCTGCTGCTAACGATCGTTGTAAGCGCATGCAATAAGGGCGACGCTTCAGGCAAGGTGCAAATTGAGTTTTTCCAAAATAAGCCTGAGGCTAAGGGTTCATTCGATAAGCTGATCGCTCAATTCAATCAGGAGCATCCTGGTATTGAAGTGACACAGGTTAACCCGCCAGAGGCAGAAACGGTGTTATTGACACGGGTTGTCAAAAACGATGTACCTGACATTGTGGGGCTTGGGGCCACAGATACCTACTCCATTTTGGCGCAAAGCGGTATTTTTACGGATCTGGCAAATACAGAATTACCACGTACGGTGGACCCGATTTACCTCAAAATGCTTAAGGATGTGACCGGGGTCGATCCTGTGTATGGAATTCCTTATGCTGCGAATGCGAATGGTGTGATGTATAACAAGACGCTTTTTAAGGAAATGGGATTACAGGTGCCCAAAACATGGGATGAACTGATTGCAACGGCGCAAAAAATCAAGGCCGCTGGCAAGATCCCATTCTATTTTACATATAAAGATGATTGGCAAACGAACCTTCCTTTTAACGCACTGGGTCCGAACCTGGTGGGTATTGATTTTTTCCTGCAACGGCGTGAGAATCAGGTCACCTTTCAGGACAAGTACCGCGAGGTTGCGGAAAAGCAGCTGGAGCTGCTGAAATACGGACATAGTGATAACTTCGGCAAAAACTATGCTGACGGGAACCGTGCTTTCGCTAACGGGCAGGGACTGATGTACATTCAGGGCTCGTGGGCTATATCTGAAATTCGCAAAGCCAACCCGAAAGTGGAACTCGGATTTTTCCCGTTCCCTACAGGGAATGACGCAAAGGCGGTCAAGCTAGTGTCTGGAATAGATACGCTATTAGCTGTTTCGGAAAGCACCCCGCATAAAAAGGAAGCTGAAGAGTTCATTGCCTTCCTATTGAAGCCAGAGAACAGCAAGCAATACATTACGGAACAAACGTTGTTTTCAGCGGTGAAGGGAGTCACACAGGATGACCCGAGTGTGGCAGAGTTGTTGCCGTATTTTAAATCAGGCCGTGTCATTGATTTTGCCGATCATTATATTCCCAAAGCAGTCCAATTGAATTCTATTGTGCAGGCTTTCCTGCAAAATGGAGATATCGACGCCTATCTAGCCAAGCTCGACCGTGAGTGGAATAAGGTAGCTAACCGCCGATAGGGGAGGAGGATGAGACATGAATAAGCGACTGACGACTTTTTACTGGATGACGGTGCCGGCGGTGCTATTGTTTTTTGTATTTTTGACCTTACCTGCCTTGCAGGGATTTTATTATTCGCTTACCAATTGGAACGGATTCGGGCATCAGTATCACTTTGTCGGATTTAAGAACTATATTAATTTGTTTCAGGACGACAATGTGGGCAATGCTTACTGGTTTACTTTCAAATTTGCGATTGTGGTTACCATTGCGATTAATATTCTCAGCTTGTTGATTGCCATGGGGCTGAACGCTAAAATACGTTTTCGTAATTTCTTTCGAGGAATTTATTTTTTGCCTAATATTTTGAGTGTATTAATTGTAGGTTACATATTTAATTACCTGTTCTCGAACGTGTTTACGATTTGGGGACAAAATCTGGGCATCAGTTCACTATCGACCAACATCTTGGGTAGCGAGCAGTTGGCTTGGGTGGGGGTGGTCATTGTAGCCGTATGGCAGGGCATTGCCTTTAATACGATCCTCTATCTGGCAGGGCTGCAAACAATTCCGACCAGTCTGTATGAGGCATCCAACCTGGACGGTGCAGGTAAATGGCGTGAATTCTGGAGCATTACCTTTCCGTTGATTGCTCCATTTTTTACGATCAATATGGTATTGGCGATGAAAAATTCCCTAATGGTATTCGATCAGATCGTGGCCTTGACGAACGGCGGACCGGGACGGGCCACGCAGTCGATTTCTCATCTGATATACACCGGAGGCTTTAGAGGAGGAGAATTTGCCTATCAGTCAGCTAACTCTGTGATTTACTTTATTGTGATCGCGATCATTTCCATCTTACAGCTGCGATTCCTCCAAAGAAGGGAGATGGATAACTGATGAAAACAAGCAGACGTACCAACTGGCCTGTGCTGATTCTGGTAGCGTTGGGGACAATATTTATCCTGTTTCCCCTCTATATGACGGTGACGATTGCACTCAAAAATCCCGAGCAGATGGCGCATTCCGCCTTTGCCTTTCCGACGGAGCTGCATTGGGAAAATTTTAGTCGTGCAGTGGAAATGACCCATTTTTTCAGTGCTTTTCAGAATAGTGTGATGGTGACAACATCGACGGTCATACTCACTTTGCTCACCAACTCGATGGTTGCTTATGCCATTGCTCGCAATATGCAGCGGCGTTTTTTCAAAGGATTATATTTTTACTTTGTCAGCGCCATGTTTATTCCGTTCCCGATCATCATGCTGCCGATTGTAAAGCTGGCCTCGGGGCTGCATATGACCAATCTGTTGGGCCTCATTGTGCTGCATACGGTGTATGGATTGGCGTTTAATGTCTTCGTGTATGTCGGTTATATTCGGTCGATTCCAGTGGCATTGGAAGAGGCAGCCACGGTAGATGGTGCGACGACATGGGGGACATTTTGGCGTATTATATTTCCGCTGATGGCGCCGATTAGTGCTACAGTGGGGATTCTCACTTGTTTGTCCACATATAATGACTTTTTGCTGCCGCTCATTATTATCAGCGATGCGGAGCAATATACATTGCCGCTCGTCCAGTATGTGTTCCAGGGACAGTTCAATACTGACTTTAATCTGGCCTTTGCCTCGTACTTGATGGCCTTGCTGCCGATGATTATTGTCTATCTGATTGCACAAAAATGGATTATTAATGGTGTTACGCAAGGTTCTGTAAAATAAGATGAGAATACAACAGCTTCAAGCAGCAGGCTGTGCCTTACTAGGCGAATAAAAAGGGGGTTCCTATACTGTGAATCACACAGGTATAGAGAACCCTCCTTTTATAGCATGGTTATTTAGATGCTTGGCTGTTGCTAGTCAGTGGCTGCAAGGGTACGCTCGTCTCTGCTTCAGGTTCGTTCGTTGTATAGTAGAACATATAAATAGAAGCTTCCTTTCCCTTGAAGTTCTTGTAGACATCGACTGCCTTATTATTGCCGTCTCCGGCGAAGTTGGCTGTGATCGGCTTGCCAATCATCCGTTCTTTCCCCAGACCAATATGCGTCTGGTTGATCCCTCCAAAGTGAGTATCCTCACTTTCGGTTTCTACGAATAAATCTGCTCCTTGTTTGTAGTAGGTCCACTTCACAGGATAGCCGCCGATTTGCGTCGTTATCGTCTGCTTTTGCTCAGAAATATCAGTCAAATGCTGCGGCGTTTTGTCATCCGAATGAGTCGTAACCTTGTATTTGCCTGTAAAAGTAATGGGAGTATCTCGGGTAATCGCAAGATGGGCCGGCCGTTCAAAACGGATCGTATTCAGATCGTGGTCCTGATCTGGTGAAGACCAACGATTACCCTCTAACGTTGTGCCGTTCACAGAAAGAAAATATTTTTGATAAGGCAACATGGCAAATTTCTTTTCGCTTCTGATCGTGACACGGATTTGTGTCGGTGTGACAATCATTTGTTCCAGCATGAAATTCGGATTACCGTTCTCCAAGGGGGTATTCAGCACACTTTTAATCGTCCCGCTCTCCATTTTCTTCTTGCTTAGCTGCAGGTCAAAGTTTAGGGGTTCATGTATACTTTTCTCCGTTTGTGCATATTGCAGTTTAAAAGTAGTCTGCCCTTCTGGTATATCCCCTTTAGTAAAATACTGCTGAGCTGTGTATTCTCCGTTCTCACCGGGTGTACCAAATGTCCCTCCAGATTGGGGGTTCACAGGCTTCCCATCTTTGTAGGCAATAATTTGCGGATTGTCCCATTCTTTTGGTATGGAGGAATCGAAGGTAATTGCTGATGACAGCATCAGCTTGTCCTTACCTTGTTCGAATACCTGTATCTTCATATCTTGTAGACCGTTACGATCTAGCCTGAAAGTCTGTTTCTGAGGCGATGTGATATCGAGCGGCAAATCCAATTCCTGAACGCTGGTAAGCTCAATATGATCCACGGTCAGCCGCACGTTTTCTGTTTCTTGCTGCGGTGTCCAATCGCTTTCAAAGTAGCCGTTATAGCGTTGGTTTTTCTCATCCCATTGTTGGAAGCTATACTCCCCTTCACTGCTTTTTCCCGCAGCATTTTTAAGCGATACCCCTTTGACATTCCAAAACTCGTTGTCTGCGCGTTTTCCAACCTCCAGGCTGTACAGAATTACAGTCCGGTTCTCATCGACAATAGCGGTATGCAACGTCAGCTTTATTCCGTCTTTGGTGACAGACTGTTCTAATGGCTGTCCCAGGTCTTGAGCTAATGCTGTCTCAATTCCACTTCTTCCGTGCAGCAGATTGCCCCAATTATAATGAATGGCAGCATAGACGGGAACGGCAACGAGAAGTGCGCTCAGGGAAGCAGCGATGGCTATTTTGCGCCAATTACTATGTTGGTGTGGAGTGAATGAATCGGAAGCATTGGTTAGCGTAGGGGCAGTATATCCTGCCTGTTCCATCCGGTTCCACATCTCATCGAAGTCAGGATAGGCTATTTCCGAATCTTCATTTAGCTTACGCTTCAATACCTTTTCTACGTTGTTCATAGTTCTCTCCTTCCAGCTTGGGAATCTGTGCACCAGCCTCCCGCAGTATTTGCTCCATTAACTTTAGTCCTTTGTGTGTCCTGGATTTGACGGTTCCCAGCGGGATTTCCAGCAGTTTCGATATTTCCGCTAGCGTGAAATCATGCATATAGCGAAGTGTCAGCACAGCACGGATTTTGGCCGGAAGGCGGTTCATGTAAATGGCCCATTCCTCAGCCGACTCGCGTTCCTCCACCTGCCTGTCCACAGGCTTGCCTTCTGTTCCAGTAAAGAGATGGGGATTAGCCGCTACCTTCAAATGCAGGCTTTTTTGGCGTTTAAGATGGTTCAGACAATGATTGACCGTAACTTTCATGATCCAGGCTTTTAGTTGCTCGATGTGCTCGCGATTACTGCGAAACAGAGTAATAAACACTTCCTGCGTTAAATCCTCTGCATCCGAAGCATTATGGACCATGTAATAGCAGGTTCGGTATACATCCCGTTGATATAGATCAAACAACTCTCGATTACTTTGCAATGATGGCTCTCCTTTCTCGTGCAGTTTACCTATATAACAACTGGAGTCCTCAAAAGGTTCATTTGGTTGTGAAAAATAGATCGTCCGCTTCGAATGTGTCCACTTTTTCTCCAATGTACCACACAAAAAAAGAAGCCTGTAATCTCAAAACTGCAGATTTACAGGCTTCTTATATGTTTCATTGCTAGCCCCTACGGGATGAGCACTCCTTCGGGGCAAAAACACGCTAACGGATAGCTTGCGGGCATAATCCCGCTTAATCAGCTAGCCGTACAATCGTTCTACCCTGTGAGCGGGCTGCCAGGATGTCTTCGAGCGCGCTTGGCAGGTCAGCCAAGCCAATTTCGCGCTCAACGAGCTGCTCCAGCTGCTCCGGCTTCCAGTCACTGCCGAGCTGCTTCCAGATCGCTACGCGGGTGTCATAGGGGCAAAAGACAGAGTCTATGCCCAGCAGATTTACACCGCGCAAAATAAACGGTAGCACCGTCGTAGGCAGCTTGGTGCCTGCTGTCAGGCCGCTCACGGCAACAGAGCCGTTGTAGGCGATCTGGCTAAGCAGCGAAGCGAGCGGCTTTCCGCCTACAGGGTCTACAGCCGCTTGCCAAAGCTGCTTGCCTAGCGGTCGGATGCTCTCGGCACCGTCGTAGACCTCCTCACGCGAAATAACCTCGGCTGCTCCGAGCGCCTTGAGGTAATCATGCGATTCGGCTTTGCCGCTGCTGGCTACGACATGGTAGCCCCTCTTGTGCAGCAAGGCAATGGCTGCACCGCCTACGCCACCCGTTGCTCCGGTGACGAGTACCTTGCCCTTCTCCGGTGCAACGCTGTTTTGCTCTAGCCGATATAACGACAGGGCTGCGGTAAATCCGGCTGTCCCGAAAATCATCGCCTCTCTCAGCGTGAGTCCGTCTGGAAGCGGAACTACCCAGTCCGCAGGCACACGCGCGTATTGGCTGAATCCTCCGAATTGAGACACACCCAGCCCGTAGCCTGTAACGAGTACCGCTTGTCCCTCGCTAAAGCGGCTATCCTCCGAGGAGACGACAGTTCCCGAGCAATCTATGCCGGGTACGAATGGATAGGCTTTGACAATATTGCCATCCTTGCGGGCGGCAAGCCCGTCTTTATAGTTGATACTGGAATAAGCGACACGAATCAATACCTCTCCAGCAGGTAAACTGTCAGTTTCCAAAGAACGCACTTCTGCTTGAACTTCACCGTCCTGCGTCTGATCGACGACAAGGGCATGAAATGACTGAGCCATCTGTAAAAGCCTCCTTTATTACCGTTTAAGCTTATGAATGGTCTATATATTCCATCTCTAATATACAAATTATGCTTATGCAGCATACAACAATCTGCACAGCCTGTCAGCGGCAATGCTCACAAGCTCTTAATCTATTATACCCTTTAGCTTATAATTACGTCGAAAATACCGGATTATGGATATATTCTTGCAACAATCTATTTCAATAAAGTTCGATAATCAATTATAAAGAGAGTGATAAATGAATTCTTACGCATTTTTCAAATCATTTTACGTAAACGGGATGTATTTTCAGAATGACTGTGCTAACATACCCTTTGATCGTTAAATATTCTATGAAGAAAGGTGAATGAATGACAACCAGAGCACTAAAAAATGGTTCGGTATTGTCCGAAGCCAAGGAACTGAATTTGTTCCGTTTGACATGGCCTATTTTCCTTGAATTGTTCCTGTTTATGCTAATGGGAAGCGTCGATACATTCATGCTCAGCTCTGTATCTGATAATGCAGTGGCGGGTGTGGGCGCATCCAATCAAATTATTTCAATCGCTATCCTTGTACTGGAGGTTATCGGCAACGGCGCTGCTATCGTCGTAGCTCAATATATCGGTTCTAAGAAACTAGTCGAAGCGGCCCAGGTGACGGGTACGGCCATTACTCTGAATTTAATGGTAGGTCTTTTGCTAAGCGTCATTTTTCTTGTGTTTGGTACTCATATGTTGCAATGGCTGAATGTCCAGGGTGATATTCTGACTTACGCGGAATCCTATATGAGTATCGTCGGGGGGGCCATTTTCCTTCAGGCATTGATTAACTCGCTGGCGGCGACCATTCGTACGCACGGTTTTACCAAAGAAACGATGTATGTATCGGTTTTTATGAACGTGATCCACGTGGTCGGCAACTATGTTTTGATTTTGGGACATTGGGGAATGCCTGCACTCGGTGTAGAGGGTGCTGCTATTTCTACAGTAGGTAGCCGCTTTATTTGTCTCTTGATCTTCTTCTGGCTGATGTACCGGGTAACTGAGGTCCGTGTCGAGTGGAAATATTACGTCCATTTATCCAAAAAATTTATCTCAAAAATATTGCGTATTGGTGTACCATCCGCGCTGGAGTCCATCATGTATCAGTCGTGTCAGCTCATATTCACACTGTACGTGACCTATCTGGGCGCAGAAGCAATGGCGACACGTCAATATGCCAATAATATTTCGAGCTATATTTATTTGTTCAGTATGGCAGTTGGTATGGGAACAGCTATCGTAGTGGGAAGACTCGTGGGAGCCAGAGAGAAGGATACGGCTTATAAACGTGTATTGAGCAGTGTGAAATGGGCGCTGCTCGTGACTGTGATCATTGATGCGATAGTTATCTTTTTCCGTGTACCCCTGCTCGGTTTGTTTACGGAAAACCCTGAGATTATTCGTTTGGGTGCACAGGTTATTTTACTTAGCATTCTGCTGGAAACTGGCCGGACGACGAATATCGTCATTATTAACTCGTTGCGTGCTGCTGGAGATGCCAAGTTCCCGGTCTTTATGGGCCTGATCTCCATGGTCTGCATGAGCTTGCCGCTGGGTTATCTGCTGGTATTCAAGCTGGATATGGGACTGGCTGGTGTGTGGCTGGCGATTGCTGCTGATGAATGGACTCGTGCTGTCATCATGTATGCCCGCTGGAGAAGCCGGTTATGGGAGAAGCATTCGCTGGTCGAGCACGATACACCAGATCAGCCTGCAACGCCTGTTCCGGCGCACTAATCCAAGTAATAATTCGGGTTAGCTAGAATCTAGCTTTTCGATAGAGTTGTATACGTGGAGGTAGTTCAAGAGAACATCTTGAGCTGCCTCTTTTTGCTGCATAGAGAGGAAATAGCAGAGAACCAGGAACTGTTATGAAAAAAACGCGCAGTGGCGCCACAGGTAAGTTTTAAGCTCAGAATATATCATAATGGCATTCATAAATAGAAGTATGGTAAATTTACTAAAAGAAAGATATACTTTTGTTGCACTAACGCAGTACATGAAAGACAAGGAGTGTACCGATGAAGAAGCCGACGATTGAAGATGTTGCCCAGAAGGCGGGAGTGTCTAAAAGCACTGTCTCGCAATTTCTGAACAAACGATATAAATATATGAGCGACCAAACCAAAGACCGGATCGCCGAGGTTATTCAAGAGCTGAACTATCAGCCTAACGGACTAGCCCGCAGCCTGAAGCAAAACCGGACGTTTATGGTGGGAGTCATTGTAGCCAACATTGATTATACGCTGTCGATTCAGTCTATCCGTGCGATTGAGGAGGAATTGCAGCGCTTTGGCATTCAGGTGATCATTTGCAACGCCGATGAAAACCCTGACAAGGAAAGTCAGTATATTGAGATGCTCAAGGCCCGTCAAGTGGACGGCCTAATCATCTTCCCAACAGGAAAGCATGCAGACATTTACAACCAGCTCATTCGTGAAAAATATCCATTGGTGTTTTTGGACCGCTTGGTGGACGGTGTCAATACACGTAGCCTGCTGTTGGATAACGAAATGGCGATTAAGCTGGCGATTCAGGAACTTGTGGCTCACAAGCATGAACGAATTGCGTTGATTACCTTGCCTCTTGGCTTGAATCGGATTACTCCACGAGTGGAGCGGCTCAGCGGATATAAGAAGGCGCTGGAGGAGCATGGCTTGCCATTTCGTGAAGAATATATGCACAGCGTGCCGAGAGAAGAAATCCAGCAGACGCTGAAGGAGCTGTTCCAACTGCCGGAGCCGCCGACTGCACTGTTGGCCGGGAATGATATCGTGTTGGCTGAGGTGTTGAAGTATGTGAATGCTCGCCGTATACGCATTCCGGCAGAGCTGTCCATTATCGGGATTGACGATGCGGAGTTTGCTCATATTTACAATCCGCCAATTACGACCATTACACAACCGATTGCGGATATGGGGAAACAGGCGGCAAAAACGTTGTTGTCCAGCATTGAGGAAGGCGGCGAGTCGGTTCCGATTATTTACCGATTTGTGCCGGATATCAATCGAGGAGAATCTGTCAAAACGCTGTAGATGAGCACCATGCCACATATTATAAAAATAGCCCGTATTCCTTTGTGTGACCTGAGTATGCGCATGCTGCTCAGGTCACACAAATGTGAATACGGGCTATTGGAAGTTAAGGCTGACTTGGATGCGTCCTTGTTGAGCTTGCGCTCGTAGCGGTGAAGGTTATGCGGGGAATGAGCCCAGACTAATTCGTGCTGGCGCTGAGCAAAAAAGATTCCAATTCGGCTCGTGTCGGATAGCCGTCCATGTCTCCAGCCGACATGACAGCCAGCGCACCAAGTGCATTACCACGCTTGACCGCTTCAGCCAGGGGTAATCCTTCCAGCAGCGCGCTGATCACACCTGCGGCAAAGCCGTCACCTGCGCCGACAGTATCCACGACATGATCTACGCGGAAACGCTTGACATATCCCTCTGCATCTGCGGATTTGTAATAGGCGCCTTCGGTTCCCAGCTTGATGATCACCAGCGAGGTGCCGCGATCGAGGTAGAACGAAGCGATGTCTTCAGGCGAAGTATAGCCTGTTAGTATTTTACCCTCATGGATGCCTGGCAACAGCCAATCGCAACCCTCGGATGCTTCGTTAATCGCCTCCACCATCGTTTGTGTGTCAGGCCATAACTTGGGTCTGAGGTTAGGATCGAAGGATACGGTTTTGCCTGCCTTTTTCATAAACTGCTTCGCATGTCGAGCGAAGTCGCGGCATTCAGGGGAAAGTGCGACAGAAATACCTGTAAAGTGTAGGTGGCGAGCCCCGGCAAAATAAGCTTCGTTAAAATCAGCAATGCATAGTGTGGAAGCGGCGGAATGCCTGCGAAAATATTCGACCTCAGGGTCGCCGCTGGTAACTTTGGATTTAATCAGCATCCCGGTAGAGTGGTCTTTGGTAAACATGACATTTTGGGTGTCAATCTTCTCCTGACGCAGTGCATCGGCAATGAACTTGCCGAACGTATCCTCGCCAAGCTTGGTCACGAGTCCAGCTCGTAGCCCCAAACGCGACAAACCGGCCGAAACATTCGTCTCCGCCCCGGCCAGCGCTTTGGTAAATGAACGCACCTCATCCAGAGAGCCTGCTTCATTGGCGTAAAACATAGCCATGGGTTCTCCAAAGGTAACAGCATCCAATGTTGCGGTCATTTGAATTCCTCCTTATGTTTAGTAAACTAAATCTGTAAGCGTATGCACCGCTTGAATAAAATGAAATTATCACATAAATCGGTTTTTCACAATGAGTAAGTTGATATATTTGCTAAAAACTTTTTGGGCAATGTAGATAAAAAAATATGATTTTGTTTATCAAAAGGTAAAAATCGTGTAAAAATCCGCGAATATTAAGGCTTTTTCTAGGAATGATGAAGTTTTGGGTTGACACACTCTTAGATAATTATTACAATTCTAGCTAAGAAGTAGAGTTAGAAACCGCTTTTATAACAATTCCGTTGATAAAAAAGTTTATCTAAACAGGAGGAATGTTTTTATGGAAATGCGTTATTCAACTCATCCCGAACATGCCAAGCATTTTACGACTGAAGAGTTGCGTCAGCACTATCTGATCCAGGAGCTTTTTGTACCTGAGGAAGTAAAGCTGGTCTATACGCATGAAGATCGTGTCATTATCGGGGGCATTCATCCCGTGAATAAATCTGTTGCACTGGAAGGTAGCGATCAAATCAAAGCGGAAACTTTCCTGGAACGCCGTGAACTGGGTGTTTTTAATGTCGGCGGCAGCGGTACGGTCAAGGTGGATGGTGAAACTTACGAGCTGGCCACAAAAGACTGTCTCTACGTAGGTAAAGGTGCTAAGAAGTTGATCTTTGAAAGCGATTCCAGCGAAAAGCCTGCGAAATTTTATATCGTTTCAGCCTTGGCTCATACCACGTATCCAACGACGAAGCAGTCTTTTGCCGATGTGCCGTCTGAAAGTCTGGGTTCGCAGGAAACAGCCAATAACCGTACGTTACGTCGCTTTATCCATGACGAAGGCATTCAAAGCTGCCAGCTGGTTATGGGGATGACCACGTTGGAGAACGGCAGTGTGTGGAACTCCATGCCGACACATGTTCATGACCGTCGCATGGAAGTGTATTTCTATTTTGAACTGGACGAAAACGCCAGAATGTTCCACCTGATGGGTGAGCCGAACGAAACACGCCATCTGGTCATGAAAAATGATGAAGCCGTTATTTCTCCGCCTTGGTCTATCCACTGCGGTGCGGCTACAGGCAGCTATACCTTCATTTGGGGCATGGCCGGTGAAAATAAAACATACAAGGACATGGATCAGGTAGCCATGAGCGAGTTGCGTTAATCATTGCATTGGAACGTAGACCTGCAAGCGGCTGAGGAACCATGGTCATCCCATTCGTGGAAAGGATCAGGAACATGACGAAAAAGAAAGTTTTGGAACATATTACTTCGGTTGGTGTTGTCGCAGTCATTCGGGGAAACACAGCAGAGGAAGCGTATCAAATGTCCAAAGCCTGTATTGAAGGCGGCTTGGATAATATTGAGCTTACGTTTACCACGCCAGATGCGGATCAGGTCATTCGAAGATTGAGAGACGAATTTAAGGATCGGGCCGTTATTGGTGCAGGAACTGTACTGGAGTCACTGACGGCAAGAATTGCTATTCTGGCCGGAGCAGAATTTGTCGTAAGTCCTTCTTTTGAAGAAGAAACAGCGAAGCTATGCAATTTGTATGCGATTCCTTATATGCCTGGCTGCATGACGCTGAATGAGATCAAGGAAGCCATGAAATTGGGTAGTGATGTTGTGAAGTTGTTCCCGGGCAATACGATGGGGGCGGACTTTGTTAAGGCCGTGAGAGGGCCAATGCCTCACGTGCAGATTATGCCAACCGGTGGCGTTGATCTGGATAATATGGAAACCTGGCTGCGTAACGGCTGTGTGGCCGTGGGAATTGGAGGCAATTTGACGGCTCCAGCCAAGGAAGGTCGCTACGACTTGATCACAGAAAATGCAGCGCGTTATGTGGCTAAATACAAAGAAGTACGTGCAGCGTTGTAGGCTTCAGAAAATATAGGTTTTTATACTAATTTGTGATGGAGGCGTAGGCATGGGTCTGGACGATTTTTCATTGGATTTTTTTAGTCTAAAAGGTAAAACGGCGATTGTAACAGGGGGCAACAGTGGATTAGGTCAAGGATATTCCGTAGCTTTGGCCAAAGCAGGCGCAAACCTGTTCATTGTAGCTAACAATGATGATTATGAAGAAACAAGACGTCTGCTGGAGCCAACGGGTGTGAAGATTGCTTTTCACCAGGCTGACCTGACTGAAAAAGCATCCATTAAAAAACTTGTAGAAGAGTGTGTCAAGGAATTTGGCAAAATTGATATCCTTGTCAATAACGCGGGTACGATCCGCCGCGCTCCTTTGCTGGAGTATAAAGATGAAGATTGGGACGCTGTTATGGAAATCAACCTGAATGCTGTATACCATTTGAGCCAGGAAGTGGCGAAGATAATGGTAGAGCAAAAAAGCGGGAAGATTATCAATGTTGCTTCTATGCTTGCTTTCCAGGGCGGCAAGTTCGTTCCGCCATATACAGCAAGCAAGCACGCAGTAGCTGGTATAACCAAGGCATTTGCGAACGAACTGGCGGTCCATAACGTTCAGATTAATGCGATTGCCCCTGGTTATATTGCTACGGCGAACACGGCTCCAATTCGTGCGGATGAGAATCGCAATCAAGAGATTTTGTCACGTATTCCTGCGGGTCGTTGGGGTGATCCGTCTGACCTGATGGGGGTTGTTGTTTTCCTCGCCAGTCAGGGTTCGGACTACATGAATGGTCATATCTTGGCGGTGGATGGCGGCTGGCTGGTACGTTAATCAGCGCCAATCACATCGAAGCTATGAACTGAAAGCTGCCTCAAAAGGAACTTGTCCTTTCAGGCAGCTTTTATTTGTTTGATGAACCTGTAAGCTGAATATGAAGATTTGGGGCGTTGTGTCGATCCGTCCTATGCATATGGCACGAATGCCTTTATAATTTAATGAGATAAAAATTGCCTAGGCTCCAGCCGTTACACTTGGTTGGAGCCTTTGAGCATAATACAGAATGGATTGGAGAATGGAGAGATGAGTTCACAGCAACACCAACGAGCTTTGGTATACAAATCGTTGTGGCATGCAGGTCCTTGGGTGCTTGCCGCAGGGATCATCCTGGTAGGTGCCAATCTGCGCGCCTCGATTACTTCGGTAGGACCTCTTATCGGTTTGATTAAGGATTCTTTGCATATTTCGAATACACTAAGTGGTCTGTTAACGACGTTCCCACTGCTTGCTTTTGCACTGTTGTCGCCTTTTGTAGCCAAACTGTCGCGGCGCTTCGGGTCTTCCCTTATTATTTTTGCGGCCTTGCTGCTGTTGACCGCAGGTATTGTAGTGCGCTCGACGCTGGGGGTGACTGCATTATTTGTCGGGACTGCGATGCTGGGACTGGCTATTGCTGTGTGCAATGTTTTGCTGCCCAGTTTGATCAAAGAGGAATTTCCCCGCAACAGCGGACTAATGACCGGCGTATATTCCGTATCCATGAATGTCGTCGCTGCAACAGCATCCGGTCTGAGTATACCGCTGGCTCTGAACGGAGGAATGGGCTGGCGTGGTGCTTTGGGGATTTGGGCGATTGTCGGTGTCCTAGGTATTTTACTCTGGGTGCCGCAGCTTCTTAAGGCGCGCCGAACGGCTAGTCAAGCGGTAGTATCTGCCCGAACGGTGAATGTGTATAAATCGTCTTTGGCTTGGAAGGTAACGCTGTTTATGGGGCTGCAATCTGCCCTGTTCTATGTTCCTGCTGCCTGGTTTCCCGAAATGATGAGCGGACAGGGAATGGATTCAGAGACTGCGGGATGGATGCTGTCTGTGATGCAATTTTCGCAAATGCCATTTACTTTTATTGTGCCTATTTGGGCGGCGCGAGTGAAGGATCAGCGGATATTGGTTCTGATTATGGCTGCGCTCTATTTTATAGGTCTGGGTGGATTTCTGCTCGGGGCTACACAGTGGAGTGTGATTTGGGTCATTTGTATGGGTATAGCGGGTGGTTTTGCTTTTCCGCTAGTTATGATGTTCTTTAATTTGCGGACGCGAACACCGCAGCAGGCAGCAGAGCTGTCAGGTATGGCGCAATCCTTTGGTTATTTGCTAGCAGCGACTGGGCCGACGCTGTTCGGTTATTTGCATGATGCGACACAAGGCTGGACAATTCCGCTGCTTTTACTCTTGTGCCTGAGTGTTCTGCTTATGTTTACAGGGCTGGGTGCAGCTAAGAAACGATATGTCGGAGGCGAGGTGGATGATCAGGCTGCAATTTGATGCAGATGGCTACAGTGTGGTCTATAATGCAGATCGTGTTATGTTGTTGGCTAAAGAGTTTGCATTGTTGCGCTTTTTATACGATAACCGGAATCAGGTGTTCACCCGGGAACAACTGCTGGATCGTGTGTGGCCACTGGAATATCCAGTGGAGCGTACAGTGGATGATCATATCTATAGATTGCGCAAAAAACTTAAGTCATGGAATGGACTCCGTATTCATACGGTCAGAGGATATGGCTACAGCTTGACCTTGACTGCCATACAACCACGAAATCATCCTTCTTTGCACGATCAGGAAGTACAGGACGCCGTTCATGGACTTTTTCGAAAGTATCACCTGCTGGGGCAAGGCGATTCCATCGTAGCGCTGGCTGAACAGCAGGAGCAGATGGGTTTTCAAATGTCTGCCTATTATCAAATGTATACCCGTTTTGTACAGGCGGATGTAGCTTGGTTTTTGAAGCAAGAGGATTTTGCACCCGCAGACCGTTTGTATTGGATGTTGCTGCTTTATACGTGCACCGCAGGGGTAACGGATCAAGGGCTTGCCCTATGTGAGCGTGCGCTTGCCAGCGGATTGCTGTCCAGTGATCAGGAGCGGGAATTACGTATCCTCAATATTCTGGAGGCTTATGTGGAGAATGGACAACCTGAACGCGCACATGAAGGTCTACCACTGACCTTCATGGTTATGGAGCGGGATGATCTTGATAAATTTGTGATGCCAGTTGCGCTCATGGAGATGTACATGCATCTGGTCGCCAATCATATGGAAAAGGCTGCCGAACTGTCTGATCGTCTGGAAGGCATGCTGTCAGAGGCTCCGTATTTGCGCGAACTGGGCCGTTATCGCTTGCTGCGCGGACTTATGCTGTTGCGTACTGGAGATGTGGACCAGGCCGAGCGGCTCATGGATGAGGGGCTGGTCACCCTTGATATGGCGAAACAGGAGCTATTAAAAATCAAAGCAATAAGTCAAATTCGCAGTTTCTTAAAGTTGTGCGGCCCGTATCCCATGCTGGAAGAGAAGTATGCGGCTCAATACGATCAACTTGATCGGGACAATAGCTTAACACTGCGTCGTTCGGCGCTGAGGTGTTGGCTGGAGCAGATCCTTTTTGTGGCCTGATTTTTTTAGCTGTCTGATTTTCCTCTGATATAGGCCCGCTAGAATGTTCTTATTGCTAAAGAAGCAGATAATGAGAGCAGGGTGAGTAGAAATGAAGGAAAAGAAAGAATTGCAGTCCACGCCTAGCATTTGGCGTAATGGCCATTTTCGGCGGATGTTTGCGGCACATACGGCTGCTTCCTTTGGTGATTGGTTTGATGCTATCGCCATTCAGGTGCTTGTTGCTTACCGCTGGGAAGCTGACCCGATGCTGATTGCGCTGATTCCGGTAGTTATGGCGCTACCAGGTCTGTTGCTCGGTTCCATTGCAGGCACGTTAGCCGACCGGGTACATAAGGCCCGACTGATGATCGGCTGCGATGTAGCTGTCGCCTTATTGACGCTGACGATTCTCGCCGTCCCTGGTCCGGTGTGGCTGTTGCCTTTGCTCGGCTTGCGCGCGGCGGCTGGCGTATTCCAAATGCCGTCACAGCAAGGTTTGACTCGTACAGTAGTCGCCAGTGGCGACCTATTCCGTGCAACCTCACTGAATGGCCTGGTCAATCAGGCCTCCAAAGTGGCGGGACCATTGCTGGGCGCCATGACCTTGACTGTGCTGTCCCCGCAAGCATGCATTATCCTAAATGCACTGCTGCGCCTCTGCTCCGGCCTCTTGCTATGGCCGCTGCGCGGAATCGGTCCTGCGCTGGCCAGCACAGACCAGCAAGCGATTGCTGACGAGCAGCTAGAAAAATCGACATCGGTTACAGCGCATGGGGCTGATGATGCCAAGGTGCAGGGAGAGCCTGCTCACGTATCCCGTTTTTTCAGCCAGTGGCGGGAAGGTTGGGCGTTCCTCTGGCGCAGTCGAATGCTTTTGCATACGCTCATATTCGGGCTGTTCGGCTTGATCGCCATTCTTATGATCGACTACCAGTTCCCAACGTTGCTGCGAGTGCTCGCTCCGGGCAACGAATCGCTGCTTGGCTGGCTGGTTTCCGCCATAGGTGCTGGCGCTGTTGGTTGTATGCTTGTGCTTAATCGCTTGAATCGTATAAGCGCAGGCTGGGGACTCGGTGGAGGCTATGTGCTGATTGGCGGAGCGATTGCCGCTTTAGGCTGGGCGCAGCCCGGGACAGGACTACCCGTACTGCTTACGATCGGGGCCATGCTAGGTGTGGGGAATGGTCTGTACATTATCACCCAGAATTACATATTACAAGCCAAAACCCCTGCTGATATGGTGGGGCGTGTCTTCGGTATTCAAAGTACCGTGATTGGAGCGATCATGGTCATTTCGCCGCTTACCGGGGGAGTATTGATCCGAATAGCAGGGGCAGGAACGGCTTTTGTCTGGATCGGGATGTCTGTTGGAATCCTGGGTTTGGCAGGACTTCTGCTTCAATCTGTAATTTGGCGCGAGTCTCTTGCTGATCCTACCCCTTCGACTGAACAAAATGTCGATCTAGCGTAATCGTTTGCTTCCATTTAAGACAATTTATATTTTTGTAGCAATTAATATTTTTAGCATAGGAGAGATCACGTTGACTCAAAATTATTCGCCCGCAACGCCAGTGGCACGACTGCTTGAAGGATCACGAGTGTACTTGCGTCCCATTAACGTGGAGGACACCGAGCTGTATTATAATACGTTGTTTCATCAGGAAGTGCGGAGGCTGACGGGCACACAGCGAAGCTTTACCAAAGAGCAAATTGCTCGTTATATAGAAGCTAAAGGACAGGATTCCTCAAGCCTGCTGCTGCTCATTGCACTTCAGGAAGATGATCGTGTCATCGGGGATATTGCGCTACAGGATATGGATAGCCTGAATCGCAGCGCCAATATCCGTATTGCGATCAATGAGCATGGGGATCAAGGCAAAGGCTACGGCACCGAAGCGCTTGTGCTCATGCTAGGCTATGGATTCGGTATTTGTAACCTGCATCGGATTGAGCTGAATGTATTTGATTTTAATGAACAGGCCATCCGTTGCTATGAAAAAGTAGGCTTTCAACGTGAAGGTGTGCAGCGGGATGCTTTATTTTACAATTATGAATACCATGATTCGATTCTGATGAGTATGCTGCAGCAT
Source organism: Paenibacillus sp. DP01 (assembly GCF_044784315.1). Lineage (NCBI taxonomy): Bacteria > Bacillati > Bacillota > Bacilli > Caryophanales > Paenibacillaceae > Paenibacillus > Paenibacillus sp. DP01. The sequence continues at coordinate 5,441,772 of NZ_CP173059.1, read as the reverse complement.
GAATACTGTGCACGGTACGTGGAAAAAGCCGAGAGTTGACTCAATGACGTTTACATGGGTTTGCAGAAGAGGTATAATTAAAAGATAAAGTTGCTTGTTTGCGCAAGGATGACCGACAACATCAAATGAATATATGAATTATCGGAGGAGCCTGTCACCAAGGCTCCTTTATGTCTTTTTAGGGGAACCTGTGCTGTATGTAGGGTTTCCCTTTTTATTTTGCGAGTTGTGGTCTGTTTAAGGTCAGACACATATTTTGGACGATTGTTCTGCATTTTATGATTATCCGTTTTCTTCAATTGTAGATGATGCGCAAATGAGTTCAAGGATTAAATAAAAGGAGGTTATTAACCTATGCAATTTATATTGTATCTTCTTTTGATTCTATTGTTTACAAAAGTAGCCGGTCATTTATCGGTTAAGCTCGGTCAACCTGCGGTATTGGGGAAGCTGATCGCTGGTATCGTGCTGGGCCCGGCAGTTTTGGGATGGGTACAAAATGATTCGCTGATTCATAATATGTCTGAAATCGGCGTGTTGCTGTTGATGTTCATTGCCGGGCTGGAGACGGATCTGGATCAGCTTCGGCGCAACTGGAAGCCTGCGGTAGCAGTGGCTGTCGGGGGTATTATTTTGCCGTTACTCTGTGGTTTTGGAGTTGGGGAAGCCTTTGGATTTTCCGTGCATGAAGGATGGTTTTTGGGGATTGTCTTGAGCGCTACTTCCGTAAGCATTACGGTGCAGGTGCTCAAGGATATGAACAAGCTGAATACCCGAGAAGGCTCGACCATTTTGGGTGCGGCAGTGCTGGACGATGTGCTCGTCGTGGTGCTGCTTGCGGTCATGATGAGTATATTCGGTATGGGCGGAGAAACTTCGCTGGGACTTCTTGTTGGCAAAAAGCTAGTTTTCTTCGTAGTAGCTATTTTGGGTGGCTGGTTCGTTGTTCCATGGATTATGAAAATACTTGCCCCCCTCAAAGTGACCGAAGCTGTGATTACTGCTGCGTTGGTCATTTGCTTCGGTTTTGCGTATTTTGCAGATTTGATGGGTATGGCGGGCATTATCGGAGCTTTTGCTGCCGGGATTGCCATTTCGCAAACAAGCTTTAAGGCTGTCGTAGAAGAAAAGGTGGAGCCCATCGCTTATTCCATCTTTGTGCCAGTATTTTTTGTCAGCATTGGCTTAAATGTATCTTTTGAGGGAGTGGGGCAGCAGCTTGGGTTTGTTGTTGTTTTGACCCTGATAGCACTGGTGACGAAGTTGGTCGGAGGAGGCATCGGCGCGCGGCTGACAGGTTTTAATACCCGTTCCTCGCTTGCGATTGGTTCTGGCATGATATCTCGCGGAGAAGTTGCGCTTATTATCGCAGCCACCGGGCTGCAAACAGGCCTGCTGGCACAACAGTATTTTACATCAGTCATCATTGCCGTTATTTTGACGACTTTGGCTGCACCTCCAATTCTTAAGCTAAGTTTTAGTGACAGGAAGACTGTAAGCCGAGTTAAACAGTAGAAGATTGGACGAACCAGACATACAGTAAGACCCTTCTGATTCATTTTCCAAGCAGGATGGAAAGTGGTCGAAGGGTCTTTTTATGTTGGAATGTTCGGTTCGGTCGTAGAATTAGGACTCGGATACGACGGTGAAACGTTGATTCAAATGTTGTGGTTTTTCAATTTCGTCTACTACTGCAACTGCATAATCTTCATAGCTGACATAGCTTGCACCTTTGGAATTAACCAGTAGTGTGTCTTTGCCCACTTGGTAAGAGCCTGTACGTTGGCCGAGAGCAAATTCCGCGGAAGGACTAATAAACGTCCAGTTCAGGTCGCTGGTACCGCGTAGAATGTCCAGGTTCTTCCCTTGGTTATGAGCTGTTGGATATACAAAATCAGGGAAGTCGGGAGTATCCTTGACCAAGAGTGTCTGGGATTCATCCGTAAACAAGCTGCCTGCACCACCTACGACAATCAGGCGAGTACCGGATACATTGCGGAGAGCCTCAATTAGCACGTTACCTGCATCTACATGCAGATGCTCTTGTCCGAACGGAGCGGCAAAAGCATTAACAACGGCGTCAAAACCTTTCAGATCATCTGTTTTCAGGTCAAAAACGTCTTTTTGTACTACAGCTGCACGATTATCCGTTACTTTAGCTGGGTCACGGACGATGGCGGTTACTTCATGCCCTCTGTCTAATGCTTCTTTTACGATATTACTTCCTGCTTTACCGCCTGCACCAATAACTGCAATTTTCATAATAGAATAGCCTCCTAAAAAATAATTTGGATGATTTATTGGCTTAATTCATGCGTTGTATGATGTTCATACTTGAATTTTAATATGTAACCATTATAGTTACAACATAAAATAAAAGTCAAGCTCTTCTTTGGGCAAAATAGAGTCCTCCGATTGGAAAGAGAGGAACTCGTTTAAATATAAGGTGATACTGAATGAATAAATGTAAACCATATTGAATACATGTAGACCGCAAATAAGAAAGGAAGAGTGAAACGATATGAGTAAAAAAGTACAGTTGGAGCCCGCAGCGCAAAAATTCGCAGACGATAATGCCAAGCCTCCGTTTCTGTATGATTTGGGTCCTGAAAAAGGACGTGAAACGGTCAATGAGGTTCAATCCGGTCCAGCAGATAAACCTGCCGCAGATCTGGAGGATCTGTCGATTCCAGGTGGCCCTGGCGGTGAGGTGAAGGTCAGAATTGTTCGTCCACAACAGGTGACAGGTGATCTCCCGGTCATTGTATATATCCACGGAGCAGGCTGGGTATTCGGTAATGCTCATACGCATGACCGTCTGATTCGTGAATTGGCAGTAGGCTCACAGGCAGCTGTTGTATTCCCTGAATACAGCTTGTCACCTGAAGCTAAATATCCGACGGCGATTGAGGAAATTTACGCGGTCGTTCAATGGGTGGCACAGCATGGGCGCGAGCATGGGCTGAAGTCCGATACGCTGACGATCGCCGGAGATAGTGTCGGTGGTAACATGACTGCAGCTGTAACTCTGCTGGCCAAAGAACGCAGTGGCCCTGCCATTCGGCAACAGTTGCTGTTCTATCCGGTGACGGACGCTTCTTTTGATACGGAATCGTACCATGAGTTCGCCACAGGGTATTTCCTGAGCCGTGAAGGGATGCAATGGTTCTGGGATCAATATACGACAGATCCTAACGAACGGGCGCAGATCACGGCGTCCCCGTTACGTGCTACCACGGATCAGCTCAAAGGGCTACCACGTGCGCTGGTTATTACAGGCGAGGCTGATGTGTTGCGTGATGAAGGGGAGGCTTATGCGAACAAGCTGCGTGAAGCTGGGGTAGATGTAACCGCTGTACGCTTTCAGGGCATCATACACGATTTTGTGATGTTGAACCCATTGTCGGAAACCGCGGCCAAGCGCGGTGCGATCACGCTTGCTACCTCGTGGCTGCGCCAAGGGTTTGGGGGCTAATTGTATAGACGAGTGAAGGAATACACAGTTAGTATGTAAGGAAGCGCCTCCCAGCTCATGGCGGGAGGTGCTTCTTTTGGTTCTGTTTATATAATTCTATTTGCGTTTACCATATAGCGGTTTTCTATTCTTGCCTAACTTCCCTAATTTTCCAGGTGATTTTATAAAGCTGAACTTCCCTAATTTAAAATTGGTTTTTCTTTTTTTCGCCACTAGAGTACGTCTTGACTTAGATGCACTTTGGGTACTATCTACAAGGTTTAGAGTGTAGTTTTCAAAATTGCCAACATTGATCTCCTCGAACCCCACGCTTCTACAGCCCTGGCCCTGGCAACTTGCTATCCAGCATCTTGTGAAAGCCTCTCTAGGAACATCTGTGTAGAAATCACCGCCCCACGAATTACCAAAACTGTCATGTCCGTAGACATAAAACGTTTGGTTTGCGGCTGATCCAGCTACAAGAAATGCGCGTCTACCGGGTTCTATACGGTACCACCCTCTCTTAGCATAGGTGATAGGACTACAACCAGAATCATAGTATCCAACGGCAACTGAAATAGGGTTAGACGTACTGTTACGAACATAAAAACCCATTCTATTCACTCCATTCTTTGAAAGATTAATATCAATCTATGCGAATTCTCTGAAAAAGTAATAGACATACGGACAACCAAAAAGTACAAAAAAAGAACATGAGATGATCCATGGATGTGGTTTATAAATAAAGGAATATATGGAGTGTAAAGGGATATTCTTATGGAACCGCTTCACGTTCGTCGACCAGAGTGATAATATAAAATTTGAACGAATTTGACCGCCATTCGGCCTAAGGAGGATATCCATGCCATTTCAGGGACAACGCATTTTACCTGCAGCTAAGCACATGAAGCAGTTGGAGGATATTTTGGACAGCTCTTATGAGTATGCTGTTTTTCTGGATACGCATGTAGCGCAGTTGCGCAACTTGTACCAGATGGCAAGGAGCCGCAACAAGCAGATGCTTCTGCATGCCGACCTGGTGCAAGGTTTGAAGAATGACGAGTATGCCGCTGAGTATTTGTGTCAGGAGATTAAGCCATTTGGGATTATCTCGACCCGTTCCGGGGTGATTGCAACCGCCAAAAAAAAGGGAATCCTTGCTGTACAGCGAGTGTTCCTGCTGGATACGATTGCGCTGGAAAAAAGCTACGCACTGGTGGAAAAAACGCGCCCCGATTATATTGAGGTGCTGCCTGGTGTTGTGCCACCGATGATTGCGGAGGTCAGTGAACGTACAGGGATTCCCATTTTGGCTGGCGGACTTATACGTACCCCTGAGGATGTGGAGGCGGCGTTGGCAGCGGGAGCTACAGCAGTTACCACCTCCAATAAACAACTGTTTGAGCACTATAAGCGATAGCTTCTATTTGAATCAAGTAGGCAACATACATAAAGCAAGGAGACTGAAAAATGATGGAACAGTACATTCTTGCCTTGGATCAGGGCACAACTAGTTCGCGGGCCATCTTGTTTGATCGGCAGGGGAAAGTGGTGTACAAGGCACAACGGGAGTTTCCGCAGTATTTTCCCCAGCCGGGATGGGTAGAGCACAACGCGAATGAAATATGGAGCTCTATTTTGGCTGTCATCGCCTCTTGTCTGTCGGAATCAGGTGTGAAAGCCGGTCAAATTGCTGGAATTGGCATTACCAATCAACGGGAAACTGTGGTGGTGTGGGATAAACATACAGGCCTGCCGGTATATCATGCGCTGGTATGGCAGTCACGGCAAACGGCCGGGATTTGCGAGGACTTGAAAGGCCGTGGACTTGATCAAACTTTTCATAGCAAAACAGGGCTGCTCATTGATCCCTACTTTTCGGGTACCAAAGTCAAATGGATACTCGACAACGTTGAAGGAGCGAGAGCCCAGGCGGAACGCGGAGAGCTGTTGTTCGGTACAATCGATACCTGGCTGATCTGGAGACTGTCTGGCGGTAAAGCGCATGTAACGGACTATTCCAACGCTGCTCGTACGCTAATGTACAACATTTATGAGCTGAAATGGGATGAGGAGCTGCTGGATATTCTCGGCGTTCCTGCGTCTATGCTGCCGGAGGTGAGGTCATCCTCCGAAATATATGCGAATACGGTGGATTATCATTTTTTTGGACAGGAAATTCCCATTGCCGGAGCGGCGGGCGATCAGCAAGCAGCTTTGTTCGGTCAGGGATGCTTTGACAAAGGCATGATTAAAAATACATACGGTACGGGCTGCTTTATGCTGATGAATACCGGAGATGAACCCTGTGAATCAAAGCATGGACTGATTACTACCATTGCATGGGGGTTGAACGGTCAGGTGAAGTATGCGTTGGAGGGCAGCATTTTTGTAGCCGGGTCTGCTATTCAGTGGCTGCGTGACGGGCTGCGTATGTTCCGCGAGGCCAAAGACAGTGAAGCGTATGCGGCGCGGGTGACCTCAACGGAGGGTGTATATTTTGTCCCAGCCTTTGTGGGTCTTGGCAGCCCGTATTGGGACAGTGATGTGCGCGGCGCGACCTTTGGCTTAACACGGGGAACATCCAAGGAGCATTTTATACGAGCGGTACTGGAATCGCTGGCCTACCAGACCAAAGATGTTCTAACCGCCATGGCGAGCGACTCGGGTGTACCTGTGCGCTCATTGCGTGTAGATGGGGGCGCAGTGATGAACGAGTTCCTGATGCAGTTCCAGAGCGATATTCTCGATCTGCCTGTGGAACGACCTGCTGTGAACGAGACAACGGCACTGGGGGCGGCGTATTTGGCAGGGCTGGCAGTCGGCTTCTGGGACAGTTTGGATGAAGTCCGGGGATATGCTCAGAGTGACCGAACCTTCACTCCGACCATGAGTGAAGAAGTGCGGGCTGAACGATATGGCGGCTGGAAAAAGGCGGTCCATGCCGCGATGGCATTCAAGTAAAGGTGGTTTTACGACAGTAGGCAGTCAGCTGACAACAGGCAGATTCCCCTTTTCATCGTGTACTGTGTATGCTACGATATAGATAAGTTAATACTCGTCAGGAGACTTGGAGAGACCATGAACCGCTCGGCATCCGCCGCAGCGATGTTCGTGGTCTTTTTTTGTATCTTTTGGTGATTCGGTGTCAGATGGCAAAGCAGACATGTACGAAATTGGAGGGATAGATGATGGGAGAACAGGGATTTGCTGCACAGGAGAGAACGGCTGTTTTGGAACGTATGGGGCGTGAGCATTTTGATATTTTAATTATTGGTGGCGGCATTACAGGGGCGGGAATTGCGCTGGACGCTGCGGATCGTGGTTTGAAGACGGCTCTGGTGGAAATGCAGGATTTTGCAGCAGGCACATCCAGTCGTTCTACCAAGCTGGTGCATGGCGGTCTTCGTTATTTGAAGCAATTTGAGGTTAAGATGGTAGCCGAGGTCGGGAAGGAACGAGCTATCGTATTTGAAAATGGCCCTCATGTGACCATTCCGGAGCGTATGCTGCTTCCTTTTCACCAGGGTGGCACATTTAATGCGTTCACCACCTCGATTGGTCTGCTGGTGTATGACTTCCTCGCTGGCGTGAAGCGTAGTGAGCGCCGCCGCATGCTGGACATCCAGGCTACGCTGGAGCGCGAGCCTTTGCTGAAGAGAGAAGGACTGAAGGGAAGCGGGAGTTATGTGGAGTACCGCACAGACGATGCTCGCCTGACGATTGAGGTGATGAAGGAAGCCGTTACACGAGGGGCGCTGGCCGTGAACTATGCCAAGGCTGACAAGCTGCTGTATGACAGCGGACGAATAAGCGGCGCCAGTGTAACCGATCGGGTAACGGGAAAGCCATACGAGATCAGGGCTTCGCTGGTCATTAACGCTGCCGGGCCATGGGTAGATACGTTGCGGGAAATGGATCGCTCCAAAGAGGGAAAGGTGCTTCGCCTGACGAAGGGTATCCACCTGGTATTCGATGCTGAGCGCTTCCCGCTTCAACAGGCAGTGTACTTCGATACACCGGATGGACGCATGGTATTCGCGATCCCGCGTGATGGCAAAACCTATGCAGGTACGACCGATACGGTATATGAGGGGGATACGTCGCATCCCCGGATGACCGCCGAAGACCGGGCGTATGTGCTTCAAGCGATCAACGGGATGTTCCCGGATGTGAAGCTGACGGTTGCAGATGTGGAATCCAGTTGGGCAGGAGTACGCCCGCTCATTTATGAAGACGGTAAAAGCCCTTCGGAAATTTCACGTAAGGACGAAATTTGGGAATCCCGTTCAGGTCTGATCACGATTGCAGGCGGCAAGCTGACAGGCTACCGGAAAATGTCCGAACTCGTCGTGGATCGCGCGGTACGGGAGCTGGGCCGCTTGCATGGGCAAAGCTTTCGGGCATGCCGCACAAGGCATATCCCGATTTCGGGCGGCAATGTAGGCGGCTCGGCGGGTTGGGACGCTTTCGTGAGCAAGCAAGCCGCAGCGGGTGCCGCGCTCGGTCTGTCGCCAGAAACCGCCAGAGCATGGGCTGCTCGCTATGGCTCAAATGTGGAGCGACTGTTCGCCATAGCGACACGGAGCATGAAGAACGCCACCGAGACGGAAGCGGCGTTGCCTATAGAAGTGCGTGTTCCGCTATTGTACGCGATGGAACAGGAAATGACGGTGACACCGTCTGACTTTTTCATACGTCGCACTGGAGCACTGTTCTTTCAGATTGACGAGGTGAAGCGCTGGAAGCAGGCTGTCATTGCATGGATGTCCGAGTACGCAGGCTGGAGCGCCGAGCAAGAACGCCAATATACGACTGAGCTGGATGCTTATCTGTATGAAGCTGTGACACCTGTAGAGGTAGAGGCGGAACCCAGCGCTGTTAAAGCCATCTGATACAGCGTGAGGGATGCGTATCCTTTACCGCTCCGCTTCTCTACAATCGTTTCGTTTCTCACCACTGCTTTAAGCGAAAAAGGGTCCTACAAAACAAAAGCAGCGATTCTCTATTCATAAGAGAATCGCTGCTTCATTGTATACAGATGGCTTACAGCATCAGGTGGAACAGGAATGGGGCAGCCGCCAAGGTAAAGAGAGCGGCGAGCACCATCGAGATGCTGGAAATCGTACCTGTCAACGAACTGAACTCGAACGCTTTGGAAGTACCCGTACCATGAGCACCGGTACCAAGCAATACCCCGCGTGAAACCTCATTTTCAATCCGAAATAGTTTGACAATCATCGGGCCGATAATAAGACCGCTCAATCCGGTCAGAATAACGAATACAGCCGTGACCGTCGGATTACCGCCAATCGTTTGCGATACATTCATCGCAATAGGTGTCGTAATGGAGCGAGGAATCAGGCTGCTTAGCAGCGAGGAGTCCAGGTGCATCCACTTGGCGAGCGCCATGGAGGACAGCACGGCTACGACAGATCCAGATAACACGCTAAGCACGATTTGAGCCGCGTGTTTTTTTAACACAGGGAAATATCGGTACAAAGGGACAGCAAATGCAATCGTAGCTGGCTGTAGCAGCATGGATAGAAAATGAGCGCCTGAATTATAAGAACGGTAGTTCACACCCGTCAGCGTCAAAATCAAAATGATAACCACAGGTGTAATGAGCAATGGGGACAAATACACCTTGGGCAATGTGCGGTACATGCGTTTGGCCATCCAGTAAATAGCAAGTGTTAATATAATACATAGAAGACCGGTCATGATGATTTATGCTCCTTTCGTTTGCCAAGCAGACTGGCGATCATACCTGTGCAGGCCATCACCAGGAAGGTGCCGAGCAGCACGACCAGCATAATGCTCATGCCATCGTGTTCCAGCATTGGCCAATAATTCATAACACCAACAGCAGAGGGAATAAAGAATAATAGCAGCTCGGCCAGCAACCAGTTAGCGCCAACCTCGATCCAGCTTAGTCGAACCACGCCCGTTTGCAGCAGAATAAAGAGAATCAGCATACCGATGATACTACCGGGTACAGGCAGGTGGAGCCAGGAGACCACCGCATTCAGGATGAGCGAAAAGGCCATCAGGACGGCGATCTGAAGGACACCGCGTATGAAGCTTTTCATATATAAAGTCTCCTATCTTCGAGATCCGTTATTTTCAAACTGTAATGAAATTTTACATCACAAGCTTTCATGAGTAAAATGCATATAAAGAATGAAGTCTATTCCGTTTGTCTATGGAAGAAGGTGTAGCTTTGGATATCCGACATTTGCAATATTTTCTGGAAGTCGCGCGGTTGCGCAGCTTTACGAAGGCAGCCCAGAGCATGTTTATTACTCAGCCGACGATCAGTAAGACGATTAAAAGCCTAGAAGAAGAATTGGGAGTTACTCTGTTCGATCGGATTGGCAAAAAAATCGAACTGACGGATGCGGGCAAGGTCATTGAGCTTCAGGCCCAAGCGATTGTGAAGTCCTTTCAGAGCCTGTCCTCGGAACTGAGTGATTTGATGAACCTGAAAAAAGGACATATCCGTATTGGTCTGCCTCCTATGGTCGGATCGAGCTTTTTTCCGCGTGTCATTGGAGAATTTCACAAGGCCTTTCCCGATGTGACGATTCAATTGTTCGAGGATGGAGCGAAGAAAGTGGAACAGGACGTAGAAGCTGGCGCGCTGGATATCGGGGTGATTGTGCTGCCACCGGTTGGAGATATGTTCGAGACATTCCTATTTGTGGAGGAGAAGTTGAATCTGCTCGTTCATCCTACGCATGCATTGGCTGAGTGCAAGGAGGTGCAGCTATCTGCGTTAGCAGAGGAGGCGTTTGTGCTGTTCCGTGAGGATTTTACGCTGCATGACCGTATCATTGCCGAATGTGTTCGTGCCGGCTTTCAGCCGCGTGTAGTCTACGAAAGCTCTCAATGGGATTTGATTAGCGAAATGGTTGCTGCCAACCTGGGAGTAGCGTTATTGCCAGAGGCGATATGCCGGGATTTGGATTCCGAACGTTTGCGTGTTCTTCCGCTGGTGGACCCTGTCATTCCTTGGCATTTGGGGATGATTTGGCGGAACGATCGGTATCTGTCCTTTGCGGCCAGAGAGTGGATATCCTTCACACAGCGATTGTTGCGGACAGAATATGGCGGAAGTCGTCGGTGAGAAGGACGGAAGTGGCTTACATCATAAAAAAGCTGCCCTGAGGGGCAGCGAAGTAGCTTGCTTTTATGAGTGTGTTTGGTTGATTGCGCGCTTGGTGTGAAGGTACTTGTCCATAATACGGTCAAGCCTGGAGGATTTGTCCAATACACGTTCATCTCTTAATCCGTGTAAGTCAGCCATGCGATTCAGTTCACGGCGTTCTTTTTCCATGAGTTTTTCCAATTGTTCGAGGTTCACAAAGCCCACCCCCCATGTCGATTGTAAGGCATGTCTCCACTAGCGGCAGAAGTTTTTTTGATAACGATGTTATTTCCATTTTACCACTTTTTATTAACATTAATCCAGCTTTCCTGACATTTAGCGACTAATAATTATGGTTTTGCCAACTTTACCCGATTGCGTCCTGACCGTTTAGCTTCATATAATGCTTCGTCTGCTTTTTCGAGTATGTGCCTTGATGCAATGACAGGAGAACTGCCTGCTCCGATGGATACGGTTAAAGAGATTATGGTTCCGTCATTCAAGAGAAAACATTCATTTTCCACAGCTTTCCGAATCTTCTCAGCAAAGCTTGCCGCCTTTTCGGTATCACAATCTCCGAGTAAAATTGCAAATTCCTCTCCGCCCTTACGGGAGGGATATGCTCTTGTTGTAGATTCCCGGTTTAACAGAATTCCCAGTTGGCTTAAGACGGTGTCTCCGTTCAAATGGCCATACGTATCATTAATTTTTTTAAAGTGGTCAATATCTAGCATCACGAGTCCAAAGGGTTTTTTTGTAGTCTTGGAAGCATGAAGTACCTCTTCGAACAGCGCATCAAAAGCACGCGGACTGTATAACCCGGTTAAATGATCCCGGTTTGCAGCTTCTTCCAGCAGATGAATAGCCCGTTCTGTTTTTTTGATATGGGACATCATAAAATAAGTGAACAAGCCGCCAAGCATCTTAACGGTTGTGATTATTATAATAGTTTCCGAATTCGGAGGATTAGCCACAAAGAAAGTAGATAACAGCGACACAACAACAGCTCCAAGCACGGCTGACATCCATTTGCTGAGTGTTAGTCTTTTTTCTCGAATAAAGATAAGTGAAACGACTAATGTCATGAAGCAATTGACAGTAGCAGTCAAAGAAATATCCGTCCAACCTCCAGTGATGTAAATACGGTACAGGCTTATGATCAGAGTGGTCAGCAGACCGGATACCGATCCCCCCATATAAACAGATATGATAATCGCCAGTTGGCGCAGATCAACCACAAAGTGCCCACGGATCCATAAACCGGTCATCATTAACAGAATGCCAAACAGACCCAGCATTAAACCGTTCATTACCCGATGAATGAGTGCGTGGTTTTTCAGGTAACGTTCATATTTCCGGGAAAATAAATTTCCAAAGAATAAGAAGTTCGTTAATAACGCAAAATTGTTAATTAATTCTTTTAACATATCCCTGTCCTTTATGCTGTAATGTGAGTTGTAGTATCGTTGGGAATAAAGTAAAAGGCCTCGTTTCTATATTTCGGTAAAAAGTAGATATGAATGAATACCAATCGACCACAAACGATTCTTATGTCCCTTACGTTTCGTTGATCTACGTGGTACAGTGTAAGGACTATGACCGGAACGGGTGATCGTATGAAGGAACCAATTCACATTTCGGTGCGTCCACTTGTGGAATATGTGCATCGAAGTGGCAGCATTCAGAGCGGCTTTCGTTCGAATAGCAGTATGCAGGAAGGAACTCGCGTGCATCAGGTTATTCAGAAAGGTTACAAGGAGCATGACCGCAAAGAGGTGCATTTACGTACAGAAATTTTGTATGAGGGCGAATTGTTTATCATTGAAGGCCGCTGTGACGGATTGATTGAGCTGGATGGCGTATGGACGGTTGATGAAATTAAATCAATCTCTCAGCCCCTCGAAGATATTCAGGGGGACGGCCAGCCGGTGCACTGGGCACAAGCATTTCTGTATGCCTATATGATTGCTCGTGAGGAACAGCATCATTCCATGCAAGTTCAACTTACTTATGTACAAGCACACAGTGAAAATATTCGCCGCTTCAGACGGATGCTAGCTTTTGCAGAGCTGGAGGCTTTCGCTCAGGAAATGATTGCTGGTTATGCGCCGTATGCATTCCTGCTGAGAGCACATGCGGAGAAGAGGGATACCAGTATTGCTATGTTGGAGTTTCCTTTTGACACGTATCGCTCAGGTCAACGAACTCTAGCGGGTTCGGTGTATAAGACGATTGCCGAAGGGGTTAACCTGTTTGCCAAAGCACCCACAGGTATTGGTAAAACGGTATCCACTTTGTATCCTGCGATTAAGGCGATTGGCGAAGGACTGGCTAGGCGAGTATATTATGTAACGGCTCGTACCACCACTCGGGCAGCAGCTGAAGAGGCATATGCCCGAATGCAGGCCCGAGGGCTGCACATGCATGTGGTAACGTTGACGGCGAAGGATAAAATTTGCTTCAAGGATGAAAATGATTGCGATGCAGGAGCATGCAGCATGTGCGAGGGCTATTACGACCGGATTAACGGTGCGGTGTCCGATATTTTGGCGAATGAGACGTTAATGACGCGGGCGGTGATTGAGCATTATGCGCGCAAGCATAAGGTATGTCCCTTTGAATTTTCACTAGATGTGGCGTATGCCTCGGATGGTATAATCAGTGATTATAATTATGTTTTTGATCCACGGATTTCTCTGAAAAGATTGCTGGAGGAGCACAAGCGAAAAGGTGTTGTGCTGGTGGATGAGGCGCATAATCTGGTGGAACGCGGTCGGGACATGTTTTCGGCGGAAATCCTGAAATCTTCTTTTTTGGAACTGAAGAGAGAATTTAAGTTGCTTAGCCCTGAGATTGCTGCGGCTGCGAGTGCAGTGAACGCACATATGATTACGCTGCGCAAGCTGCATGCAGATACAGAAAAAGCAGTGGAAACATCAGCACCGCAAGGGGTGCTAGAGCTGTTAGTGCCTTTTGTGGAGGCAGCTGAACGTGAACTGGTGGCGGGGAGCAGTACAAGCCGCGCAAGCAGTGAGAGGACGGCCTACGCATTGCTTCTGGATACGTATTTTACCGCTCAAAATATGCTGCGAATCGCTGCTCTATACGATGAACGTTACGTTACTTATATTGAAGCGGGGCGCAGTGAGGTGAGGATCAAGCTGTTCTGCCTCGATCCTTCGCATTTGCTGGGACAGGCTGTAAAGAACTACCGCTCAACTATATATTTTTCGGCGACATTGACACCGCTTGCTTATTACCGGGACATGCTCGGAGCAAGCGAGGAAGACTATACGTTACAGGTCCCTTCCCCTTTCCATCAGGAGCAATGGGATGTACGCCTGCTGCCGCTCTCCATCCGTTATCGGGATCGTGAGCGTTCCAAAGGGGCGATTGCCGATATGCTGGCTGGATTGGTTGCGGAGCGGAAAGGGAACGTCCTTGTGTTTTTCCCGTCTTATCCGTATCTGCGTGAGGTATACGAGGAGTTCATGCTTCGGGACGTGTCTGCAGATACGTTGGTACAAAGTCCAGGTATGACCGAACCGGAGCGTGATCGGTTCCTGGACACCTTCCAGCCTGGGCAAGAGCGTACCCTGCTTGGGTTTGCCGTACTGGGGGGTGTGTTTGCTGAAGGCGTCGATTTACCGGGTGATCGCTTAAACGGGGTAGTGGTCGTCGGCGTCGGCTTGCCGCAAATTGGAGCAGAGCGGGATGTGCTGCGGGATTATTTTTCGGAACAGGGACGAAATGGTTTCAACTATGCGTATGTATATCCGGGGATGAACAAGGTTCTTCAGGCAGGAGGCAGACTTATTCGCACAGAGCATGACGAAGGGCTGCTGGTCCTGGTAGATGATCGTTTTGCCAAGGAGCCATATGCTTCTTTGCTGCCAGATGAATGGAAAAGCTACCGTTTGACGGAACAAGCGGATTTAAGGAAGGAATGGATGGACTATGAATTTTAATTTTCATAATGACTCCATACGCGGGGTGCTGCGTAGCTTTGGACATGAGGATGCCGAAGTAGATAATATAGAGACTTTTGTGACATTTGCGCGCTTGGCTAACGGTATTTTCAGGGAAATGGATACAGATTTGACCAAGTTGGGGGCTTCTCAGGGCCGGATTATTGTTCTTAGTCTGTTGCATTGTCATGCGCCGCATCGCATGACACCATCGGAGTTAGCGGAAAAAGCGGATGTCACGCGTGGAACCATGACGGGGCTGATCGACGGTCTAGAGCGAGATGGAATGATTGAACGTGTGGCTCATGAGAGTGACGGACGGATGGTGACTGTCGGCTTAAAAGAGGCAGGACGAGAGCTATTAAGTAAGATAGTCCCTTATTATACGAAGCTGATTCGGTCATGCATGTCTGAGTTTACGCCACAGGATCATAAGATGATGAAGGGTTTGCTTGGAAAAATGAAAAACGGTTTTGAGCGGTCGTTGCCGAAAAGCTGAATTCCTAGTGTCGGGAATAAGGAATAGGAGAGGGAAATATGTTCTTTTATACAGATGAGGTCTATGAATCCCGTGATTTTGGTTCGATGGATGCCAGAGAAGGCGAATGGAGAAATTGCGAGTTTACCCGTTGTCGCTTTCGGGGTGTAGAGATGAATGAGTCTCTTGTAGAAGGCTGTACCTTTGTGGACTGTGATTTTACCGGAGCTATCCTGAATGCATCTCACTACAAGGAGTCTGCTTTTACCAATTGTCTATTCACCAGCGCGAATCTGTTTGTAGTCCGGTTTGATAACTGTAAGCTGGTAGGTTCAGACTTTGCGGGAGCAAATATGGATGGGATCACGATTACGGGCGGAGACTGGTCTTATACGAACTTACGTCATGCAGATTTAAGAAAACAGGATTTGCGAAAAATACGCTTCAAGGAAGCTGATTTATCCGAATGCCATCTGGAAAAGGCAGATTTGCGGGAGGCGGATCTTACTCGGGTAAGGCTGCACAAAGCCCACCTTCAAGGAACAGACCTGCGCGGTGCGAAGATGGATGGCGTGAATTTTAAAGATTTGGACATCACCGGAGCTAAGCTAGATATCGAGCAGGCCGTAGCAGTGGCCCGCTCCTATGGAGCCAAGATAGATGGTTAAAAGCACGGAGATACAAGGGCTGTCTCGACCTGTGTTACCCCGTGCTGGAGAATTGGAGAATACTAAGTCTGAAAAATTATTCTTTATGGGATGCCGGCAGTAGCGGAATCGCTGCTGCCGGATTTTGATTTGGCAACTGATCAACTCCCGCGGGATCTAGAGGCTGCTGTGGTACCGTCCAGTTGCGTGCCGTATCTGCGGCAGTTTGTTGCTCCAGCAGGCGTTTGGCCACTTCGTAGCACTCATCGATATGCCGATTCCCAATGGTTCGCATCGCAGTAAAGCCAATCGCTGCGGCTAGTCCTTGCCCCAGTAGAGGGACAAACTTGCTAACCTGCTTGGTGGCGATGCGAATGCCCATTTTCTGCAAAATCTTCACGATGGCTTCTCGGGTGATGAGTCGTCCGATTAGCTTGCTGCCAATTGAAGTGATAAAGCCATACACCATCGACTTTGTTTCTGCATCCAGACCCTCCAACTGCTGCTCAGATAATCCGAATTTTTCATTAATGGCAGGCAGTAGCTGCATCAAAATGCCGACATCAGCAAGAACGTCAGCCCCTGGAATGGGGACCAATACAGCTCCCCCTGAAGCTGCGGCCCTTTTCGTCACCATGGATTTACACTCTTTGCGGATCTGCTCCAACTCTTCTATTGTTCGGACTGTCATATGCATCTCTCCTTCCTACGCTTCCGATTAGGACCCATGCCTCTACCCTGTTATTACACACAATTCTACCTTTTTTAAGCATGGAGCAGATAAAAAAATCCCTGATGCACGTACTATCACACATTTACTCCTGTGTAGCGATCAGGCATAATGAAGGATGGTTGCCGATAAAAGAACAAGCCTGTTTTACGGGGATAAAGGAAGGAAGAGACAGATGAGTCAGACAAACGTTTATTTTAATCATGATGGTGGAGTGGATGATCTAGTATCCCTGTTTATGCTGCTTCAGATGGAACAGGTTCATTTGACCGGAGTATCGGTTATTCCAGCAGATGGTTACCTGGAGCCGGCGACGGATGCCAGCCGTAAAATTATTGATCGTTTTGGACAAAATAAAGGGCCTGTTGAAGTCGCCAAGTCTAATTCACGCGGTAAAAATCCGTTTCCTGCCGCTTGGCGTTTACATTCCTTCTATGTAGATGCATTACCTGTGCTGAATGAATCGGGGCGAATGGAAGCACCGCTTTCATCCCTGCCAGCTCATCAGCATCTAATTGAAAAGGTACGCGGAGCTGAAGGTAAAACGCTGTTGCTATTCACTGGACCGCTAACCGATCTGGCACGGGCGCTGGATGAAGCACCGGATATTGAAGCCAAGATTGAAAAGCTGGTATGGATGGGCGGCACCTTTGAAAAAGGGAATGTGGAGGAGCCGGAGCATGACGGTACCGCAGAGTGGAATGTATTCTGGGACCCGGAAGCGGCCTATCGAGTATGGCAAAGCGGCATCACAATTGATCTGGTAGCGCTGGAAAGCACAAGCAAAGTGCCTTTAACTCCAGCCGTACGCAATCGTTGGGCTGCCGAGCGCCGATATGAAGGCGTTGATTTCCTGGGCAATTGTTACGCAGGATGTCCTCCGCTCGTGTATAGCGAGACCAACTCAACATATTACCTGTGGGATGTACTGACCACTGCATCTGTAGGACGCCCGGATATTGTCAAGAAAAAGACGGTGCATTGCAGTGTTATCGCAGAAGGCCCAAGTCAGGGCAGAACGGTGGAACAGGCGGATGGACGCCCTGTGAACCTGGTATATGATACAGACCCGGAAGCCTTCTTTACGTATATGGCGGATTTGGCCAAGCAGGCTGCTCCCAAACGTTACTAAGTCCAACTGTCCACAAACGTGTGGCATACAGTGATCATACTACCTAGTGCGTATGCATAGCTAAAACCCGTGACGCTATCTGTCACGGGTTTTATTAATTGGCCCAATATGATCGCAAGCCTACCGTTTGTTCAGGCTGACTCCTGGTATATTTTCAGGGTAAACTGGAGCGTAATCTCCGTCCCTCTACCAGGTTCGCTAATCCCTGTCATTTTACCATTCATTCGTTTCAACAGCTGTTTGGTAATCTGCCAACCCAAGCCGGGATTGTCATATGAGGGAGGGTACCCATGGTCATGCTCAAGCCACAATTTCAGCTTATTCGGAGATATACCAATTCCGGTATCCTTCACCCGTACTTCCAATTCAACCTCAGGCGCATCGGTCACAGATTGAGTGGTTGCAGATAAGATGACTGATCCTGTGCTTGTAAACTTCACTGCATTATCCACCAAATTAATCAGCATACGCCGAATTTTAGCCTCATCCCCGATAAAAATAGGCGAACTGGCAAGATTCCAATCCAGCTTCAATTCTAAATTCCGTTGCACAGCTACTTCTGTGTACAAGCTCAACACATTTTCCATCATCGTTCTCAGGTCAAATGGGTCCTCAAGATCATCAATCTGTCTGGATTCAATATTGCTATAATCCAAAATATTATTCAGCAGCATCAAAAGTGAGCGACTGCTCGACTCCATGATACTCATATATTGCTGTTGTTCTTCTGTTAACTCCGTGGTCAGCATGAGATCCGTGGCTCCCCAAATTTCAGTGAGCGAAAACCGAATTTTATTACTCAGGGAAGAAATCAAATCCAGCTTGTTCATAGAAGAGACTTCAGCATCGAACTTGTCTTTTTCCAGTTCTACCACATAACCCAGAAATACAGCCATAGCCTGAAGAGCCTTTATTTCCGTTTCTGTCAAATGGGCAGATGGCGCATCCAAAACACAAATGGTTCCGTAAGCCTGACCATCTTTCATGCGAATAGGAATTCCTGTAAATGAGTGGTTCCCAATGGTTTTAGTCACATCTAAACCACATGTATACGGGTGAGTAGACGTTTCCGAAATGGTGAGATAATCGGCGGAATGGTTCAGCACCAGACTGCAATAGCTAAGCTCAAAAGGAAGCTCCTCACCATTGCGAACCAGTACCTCTTCCCGGTTAAATGAATCTAAAATCACATTGGTAACCCCATCATTAGCGGCAATAAAAATGGTATTTACATGTAAAATATCACTCAGCACATCAATGACGTGTGCGGTAGCTTCTTGAATACTATTATAAAAACCTGTAGGTGAAGTAGTCATGTGTCTCCAATCCTGATGCAAAGTGGTGGTTATCAAAACTCTAGTAGTTTGTGTACCCCATTCCTGGTTCTCTGAAAGTGTTGTTGGAGCGTATCGTTAATTATACATGATTATTTCATTATAAACCGAGCTTTCTACTTCGATTTACCTATTCATTTGCACAAACCTTCATCTCCTAGGTCTAGTCTACAGTTTTTCTAAGAGGTATGGGGTATGCGAGTACACATTTATGAAATCATAAAATGATTTTTTTGGGTTTTTATACATTCGTTTGCAATCTCATCATATGAAAAAAGTGTAATTAAATAGGAGAATAGAACCAGTAAAATCATGTAAATATTCTATATAATAGGTTCAGAGGTGGAATTATGAATAGACTGGAAGCCCTAGATCACTTCCATAAGACCTATGGGGAAGCTGTGTTGAATCAGAAATTACATCAGGTGGCGTCTTTGTATGAGCACAGAAAAGAAGAGCTCATCTTCTCTTTTATCCATTCCTTTCAATTGATCTGCCTGCAAGCGAATTCTGCAGAAATGGCCAAAATAAGAATCGGATATATTACCTATTCTATGCGGCGCACATATCTGATGGATCGCAATTATAACTATGTCATCGAGATGTATGGTAAGGATTGGTACTTTGACCCTCAACCTTGGCATGGAACCTATGATGCAGGCTGGGCGTTCAGCTTGTTGGCAGAAATGGAGGACGAACTGAATCAGCTTCGAAAACCTTATATGAATAAGGTTATTCAGCCTGATGTCGAGCGATATGTCCTTCAGGCTGCGTGGGAATTTCATCAATACATTTTGAAATTAGCTAAAGACGCTATACAGCAGGCTGTACAACTCCCTGAATTCCAAGCATTGAAATGCGAGAACGATTTGGAAATAAGAATAGGAGAGTATAAAGGAATCAGTGAGGTGGTGTATCCAACAGCTTATGGAGTACTACATGATTCAACAGGATAATCGTATTACAGAGTATATGTTTCCAGTAGAGACAAATCGTAGACAAATGTTGGAATGGGCAGAACGCTCATTGTGTACTGATGAAGAGTCTATTTTGCAATGTTATGTATCAGGCGATGCGGACTATATTGATTTTATAGAGCAACCAGTAGCCATTGTTTCTGAGCAACTAAAGGAAATCTTTGATATATACCAAGCCGGATTACGCTGGAAGCTGATTGTTTTTGCTGATATGCAGCGTATGCAGCAAACGAGGTATTGGCTGGCTCATCCGCCTAGCCTGATGTGTTTATCACCACTTAGCGAATGTCATAGGGACGGTACACTGAAGAAAATCATTTTAGATGAATATGCAGTCGAGAATCATAAGATATTCAGGGTTCAGCATGCCAATCAGCATATCATTGTGGACCTAGATGTAGCTGAATGTATTTTGAAGTTTAATCTGGCTGGCTTGAAATTACAAAAGGTTGATACGGAGAGGCCGTCTATATAAAGGAGAGTCCGATCATGAGTGAGAGCTATGTAGTGGACGGGGCACAGATACAGTGTACCTATGGAAGTCATTCGGGCAGGTTTAGTGTTTCAGCTAACAGGGGGATTAGTATTGGTGATAAATTGCAGGGGAATATTCAGGATTTTCACCCGCAGACGCATATCCCATCTTTCGGCATGTGCCGTAGTATGCACAATCCTACAGTTTCTTCTGCTAACAAGGGCAATTCTGGAAGAATCATTCCGCAACCCTGCATACCCAGCGTGTCTATGCCTTGGTTGAATGGAAAGAAGGATGTATACGTAGATCAATCTCCGGCTCTGATGAGCTGCTCCACGAACCTATGCATGTGGTGCGGGAAAATTTCATTCACGTCAGATGGGCAGGAATAGCTACTCATTGTAGAAACATCACATGTTAAGACAAATGGGGGGAGTAAGATGGGACTGGCAGGAACTGTGCTGACTTATGGAAATATTAGAGTGAATGCGCCGTATGAAATTGTCCGTCTACTGGATGTTCAATTGACACTGAAGGTAAATGAGCACGGCAAAGTGTACATCACTGCTCTCATACCGGATGAAGATCATGCGAAATATGATGGTTTAGCGCATGATGAGGATGTGCTAGAGGTATACGAGATGGATGAAGATCGAGGCACAGTAAGCATCTTTAAAGGAATCGTCACCCATATTAGAATTGGATTCACAAATGGTGTATATCACATGTACATAGAGGCAGCCTCTTTTACATATATGCTGGATCGACAACGGAAAAATCGTTCGTTTCAAAACAGCAGCTTGACGTATTATCAATTGTTTCGGGAGCTTATAGATAGCTATCCACACGGCGATTTTATTGACCTGACAGACAGCAACCAAAAGCTCGGCGGCTTTACTATTCAGTATGGGGAGAGTGATTGGGAGTTTCTGAAAAGGATGGCCTCTCATCTGCACACTGGACTGATTGCCGAGATTACATCCGTATTTCCGCGGCTATGGTTAGGTACCTCAAAAGAACAGGTGAAAGGTGAACTGAGCAGCATTAACTTTTCCCTCCAAAAAACAAAGTCAGGCCCCCAGTATACGTATGCTGAAGTGGAGGACACGAAACGTTTTGAACTTGGAGATGTGGTCTTGTTTCGACGAAAGCATTGGGTTATTGATCAGATTCATGCAGAGATGAAGCAGGGCATTATGACATATGACTACGTTCTCGTTCCAGAAGCGGGCATTCCGAGGGAGGTTATACATAATCAGTTTATCAAAGGTGCTTCTATTGAAGGGAAAGTTATTGAATTAAATAGCGAAAACGAATCCGTTAAACTTCACTTGTCCGTAGATTCCACGCAGTCCAAAGCTGAAGGGTGCTGGTTTGCTTACCCCACTATGTATACCGGTGATGGGATCGGCTGGCATTGCATGCCCGAGCTTGGGGATCATGTCCATTTGTATTTTCCATCCAACAAAGAAAAGGAAGCTCGTGTAGTTCAATCCCTGCGTAAGAGAGACTACACAGGAGATGAAATCAGCCAGCCATCCAGAAAGCTGCTTCATACCAAATCACAAAAAGTGGCGAGATTCGATGATAAGGAATTGGCCCTCTCCACCCAGAAAGACAAGATACTTGTACGCTTAAATCCTGCATCTGGTATTCACGTGTACAGTCATCACGATCTTACCTTTCACGCCGATACAGACCTGGTGCTGCATGGCAAAAAGGTACAGATGACCGCTACTCGCGAAATATCTCTGACGTGCAAAACCAGCTATATCCGAACCGATGGAACACTTCATATCAAGGCTAGTAAGTTCATGAAAAATCAGATGCCTGATGCCGAATTGAAAGCTTATCAATCCCTGATTCAAGAATTGAAGGGGAAGGGATATCCACAATGGGTACAGGATTTGCTGCTTCAGTACAAAGCCGACTACTACAAGGCCGTGGCAGCAGGGGACAAAAAGGGGGCCAAGGAAGCAGCGGCCAAGGCCAAGCAATTGCGTCAGCAGGTGGCAGAAATAGATCGTATGCCTGCCTGGGCCAGAGCGCAAATGCATGGATACACGTCCCAATGGTGGGAAGCGCATGGCGCAAACGACAAGGCCAAGCAAAAGCAGATGCATCTTCTCGCCAACCAACTGCGTGACAACGTGCTAATCAACGAGCTGATTCGTGGTCATTCAGCCAAATCCTATCTGGATGCGAATCGGCTGGAGGAACTGTCCGGGCAATACGCAGATGCGGCCCATAAGCTGACCGTTGCCGACCAAAAGGCTATTGCTAAGGAAGCGGCCGCTCTGCGGAGTAAGTACGGGGTGAACAGTCAGCTTGCCAGAGAGAATTTGAACAAGCTTGCCAAGAAGTATCCAGACAGCTTCTCGTACAAGCTACCAACTACAGGCAATTGGGATAAAGAGCTTAACGCCGCACTGCATGATTTTGCGAAAAAATACGGCCTGGAGAATAAGGGCTATGGTCGGGATGTACTGGCCGTATACCTGCATCAAGTAGCCAATGGTATTCTTCCATGGCCTAAGGTTAATAAGGCTGCAACGCCAGCAGCTCCAACAACGAAAACGGAACCGGGCAAGAAGACGCCGACTACTCCTGATAAACCGTCGAAAGAGGAAACGAAGCCTACACCTTCCAGCAGTTCTGCCGAGGAGAAAAGGAAAGCCATTGTAGAATTCGCCAAGAAGTTTTTAGGCAAAATTCCTTATTGTATGGATACCAAAATTAGAACGATGAAGCTAGACCCTAATAATCCCCCTATATATATGGACTGCTCTGATTTTAGTTCCTCGGTGTACTTGACCATATTAGATGTGCATATAGGCGGTACTACAAGAGACCAAATCAATCGGGGGATAGAGGTTGACCACCAAAGTTTACGCACTAAGGGGGATTATAAAAACCTGAAGTTAGGTGACTTAATATTATTTGACTGGAAAAAAAGGGAGGGAAGACAACCAAATCATGTAGGTATGTATATCGGGAATGGGGAATTTATTCACGAGCATGGTAACGCAACTAAGCCTAGTGAAATGGATTCAGATATAAAGCCTTCTCATAATGTAACGATAGATAAATTAAGCAAAGATTGGAAGGGGTCTTACGGTCGTATATATACAAACGTAATAGCAGTTAAGCGTATTATTCAAGACGATGGATCAATTAAAAATAAATAGGGATAAGGAAGTACAGAATCACATAAAGGAATTGGGACAACCCGCTTAATGAAGGGGATTTTTGGAGAGTGTAAAGAGAGGGGAAATCATGCGTTATATAAAAGTGGCTTTGATTATTGTATTTTCAGTGTTGTTGTCTGCATGTACAGCAACCACAGATGGAGACATTGTTACATCTTCGCAGTCTCCCAATATACCATCAAGTAATGAAATTAAGATAAATCAGGATGCCGCAAAGGGGACTGAAAAGAAAGAAAGTTGGCTTTTGAATGGCCAAGAAGGCGTAGAAGATCGAGTTCAATTCTTGACCGATTTAGATGATCCTACTGGAAAAACTAATATCCGTATCGACGACCTGATTGACACTATGCAAACTCGTGAAGAACGTATAAAATATCGCGGCTCACAGGTAGATGTCGGGAGAATAACAAGTGACGGCAGTCGTATGGCGATTATAAGAGATGTTTATGGGGAGCAACCAGAGGAGCCACTTATTATTGAAGTGTACAATCTGGATACGGAAGAAAAAGAGCAAGAGTTTAAATTGCCGCCAGCTGCCCAATATCCTGTTGTCTCTTCTGATTTAAGTAAATATTTATATGTAATGAATGGGCATTTGTGTTTATATGATGCAATAAGTAACCGAACTACAGAAGTGAAGAATGAAAAGGGTGAAGCAGACGTGAGCAATATTTCTCATGGGCAAGGAGTTTTTTCACCGGATAACACCAAGTTTTATTTTGTGGATGGTCAGTCAGGAATCGTAATGCTTGATCTGTCTGGCAATAGTGGTGCAAAGCGCCTGCTTGTAGGAACTGGTGTCTCCAGCGTTATGCAATGGGGTCAGGGGAACCAACTTATTTATACAACTTATAAAAAAGATAATACTTTCATAAACGATATTTATTCACTAGATATATCCACTGGAAAAGTACAGTTTATAACTAAAAATGAGGGCGACTTTATTCTATCTCCAGATCAAAAAAAATTAGTACTGGCAGATGATGAGGTTGTAAAAATGTTCATGATTGATATAGCCAGTGGAAAAAAAGAAGATATCTCGTCCATTGTAAATGGAGAAGGTACTTGGGTAGTACCAATACAGTGGATAAATACAAAAACCGATTATATGAAGTATAGCAACAAGGTCGAAGTGGAAAAAATAACGGCCTCTTCCACATTGCCTAATCAGGGGAATCGTTCTTTTCGTGTGGACAATTTAACGGATGATAATAATTTAACCCCTTGGTGTGAAGGATCTAAGACAGGTGGAGTAGGGGGAACGGTAACTATAGATTTGGGTTCAGCTCAAGAGGTCAGAGGTATAGAGATGGTTGATGGAATTATATGGGTTAACAATAAGTATATAGACATGAATACCATCCAGAGGATGAAACTTGATTTCTCGGATGGACAATCGACAGTGCTTGAGAACAGTGACACACGTTTTAAATTCGATGAACCTATACGAACTTCTTTCGTAAAGATTACTATCCTAGAAGTAAAAAAAGGCGTGGACTTCCCAAATACATGTATAGGTGAGCTGAAGTTATTGTGATGAATTGTAGAAAATGAGGAAAATCTATGATGCAGATAAGTAAAATCGCGTTATTAGTCATAATCTTTTCCATGCTATGTAGCTGTATACGATCGAACGAGAGCCAAAAAGTAGGACCAGAGCGAGATGAAACCCATGCTGCTGTCTCTCAGTCCAAGAAGCTTCCCCCACCAAAAAAGTCCGTAAATTGGTTGTTGTTTGAAGCGGAAAATGGAAACATGCCTATGGATTTTTTAGCTGACATGGATGATCCTACAGGCAATACCTATATTGATTTAGACGACATTATAGGTAAATTACATGCAAGTGAAGGTGAGGCGTATCCTGAATCTGAGTTGTATCTGGATAGGTTCTCGGATGATGGCAGGCGTATTGCCTTATGTAGAGAGTCAACCGAATTGAATTATTTAGTGATCAAAATCTTTGATCTGTCTACCATAAAGAAAATAACTGAATTTAAGGTGCCGAATAGGGACTACGCCGTTATGTCTCCTGACTTGCGGAAGTGTGTTTACACAGAGGATGCTGCCTTTTTTTATTATATAAATCAGATGCAGAAAACGAAAGCATTAGGACATTTATACGATGGTCACTATCTCGTTCTTCCCGTGTTCTCACCTGACAGTAACCAATTTGCCCTTGTAGATAGTAACCATAATATATTGATCTATGACTTGTCCAAGAACAAGCTAATCCAACAAATCAAGTCAGGATTAGACGGCATACAGATTGAACAGTGGCTGTATAACGATCAAATGGTCCTTTATTCAAACGATAATGATAAGGCTTATGTGCTCAATATCAGGACTGGGGAGAAGAAGTTACTAATGAAAGCCACAGAATCTCCTGTTATAACCTCGGATAACCACAGGGTTGCTTATTTGAACTTGAAGGGTGAAATCCAACAACGAGACATCCAAACAGGTCTGCCTATAAAATACTCCAATGTGTTCCACAGGATAGGCTATAACGTGTCCCCTACACAATGGATACAAACTACAACGGATTTGATGAAATATCGGAAAAACATTCCGGCACAGAGAATTGTTGCTTCATCTACACTTCCAGATCAGGCGGGGAACTCCTATGCTGCCCGTAACATCATGGATGGAGATGCGAGAACAGCCTGGTGTGAAGGAGTTAAGGGAGACGGGAACGGGGAGTGGATCAGAATTGATTTCGGCTCTATGCAAGAACTAAAGGGGTTTGAGCTTATCAATGGTTTAGCTAAGTCATCTAATGCTTTCCAAGCAAATAATAGAGTTAAACGAATGAAACTGGAGTTTTCAAATGGACAGACCATAATGGTAGATAATGATTTTATAAGAAACGAATTTCTTGATAAGCCCATTCATACTTCATTTGTGAAAATATCGATTGAGGCCGTAGAGCGAGGAACCAAATATCACGATACCTGTATGTCGGAGATACGATTCTTCTAGCATCCCTAACAAAGGAGAAGGCATATGAAGTGGAAAGAACCAACGTTTGGTGCAACCCCTATGTTGAAAGCTTTAACAACCGCTAATGCACACAGAAAAGCACAGGCTTTTGATCTGGTGGCAGAACAGAAGAAACAGAAACTGAATTACCCCGACTGGGCCCAGTCCTGGCTGCGTAAATACAAAGAGGACTGGTACATCGCTCAAGCCAACGGTGATGAGGTTGGCATGCGTAAAGCACAAAAGCTAGCAGAGGGGCTGCGAAGCAAATTACGTGAAATGGCCACATTCCCCAAGTGGGCTCAAGAACAGATGCAAAAAGAAATCGTTCGTTGGATGACTGCGGAGGCAAGCGGAGATATCAGGGAAAAGCTGGCTGCTGAGAAGGCTGGACGAGCAATTCGCGAGAAGCTAGGTTTGATCGATACGAGTACTAAAGCACCACCAGAAGTACCCATTACCACTGAATCGAAAGATGAACCTATAAAAACGAACGTAAAGACTCCGGCTGGAAAATGGATACCTGCTGAATTCCAGTATAACGGTAGTTCTAAAGCTGAAAAAACATTTAAAAGACGCTCATTAAAATTCACTAAAATGCAATGGAATCAGGAAAAGATACACGGTTTGTGGGAAGCTACAAAAAAGATACAAGAAATGTATGACATTCAGATTGATCCCCGTTTTTTGTTAGCAATTATTATTCAAGAAGGAACAGGCAGTTTTAATACTAGCAGTACAAATAGGGCAGCCGATGGTGAACATGGTGCTGAAACTAATTATGCTAAAGATTTGATGAAAGCCAATAGCTTAATATTTGGGAAAATATTGGGCTATATATACTATGGTCAGGAATTCAGAAAGGCCGTAGTAAAAAACAATAAATTGAGTGGGATTACGGGTAAAGGAAACGTTTTTCAATATTGTAATTGGATCACACCAATCATTAGAATGAAATCAAAGCAAGTTGATTGCGGGGAATATGCTAGTGATAACCATTGGGGTGAACATGTGCAGGAAGTTTACAATTTATTTAGTGGGAATGAAGCTTCTAACTATGAACAATATCTGTTGAGTCTCGATAAAAGTGTGGCTCAGAAAATTGCTGCATCCGAAGGTATTAAGCTTCCTAATGTTAATTTTAAACCTGTGCAAAATGGTAACGATAGCAAAAAAAAACGTAACGGAGAGTGGACAATCGTTGGTAAACGATAACTATAATGAGAAACGAGGAAAAGATATGTACAGGCAAGGCTACGGTTATCTCATTATAATGCTTGTAATGATATTGGCGTTAACTGCATGTAGTTCTTCGTCTATCCATGATTTTAATAGTGGGGAAACAGCTACCACCAAAGTTAAGCAAGAAGACACTGGCTACTATCCAGATAAAAAATTAGACAAAGCCAAAAATGTTGTATCTGCCGATCCTAAACTCCTTCAGGACGACGACTTTGAAGTCTCATATCGGTCGCACAAGATTGATAAAAATACGGATATTAAAGAACTTATCCGTAAGTGGGGTTATGGTGAAGGATACGATAACTTCAATCGGGGATATGTTAGTGGAAATGGAACATATAGAAGATGGAGCTTGTCTTATCCTAAATATGAAGATCCAGAAATTGATTTTGTAGTCTTATCTAAAATTGAACTTGAAGGGGAGGAATTGGTGGATGGTGAAAGTTATCTAGTAGCTGTGAGCTTGGAGAATCCCAAGTTTAAAACCAAAAGAGGATTGAAGATTGGTGATACACTTAGCAAAGTACTACAACTTTACGGACAACCAAGTATTGTGAAAAATGGTAATGTTATTTACTCCAAAGATGGCCAACATTTGAGTATTAATTGGGATACTAAAACAGAGAAAGTAAATAATATTTTTATTGAATATAACATGGAAAAATCCGTTAAGCAGCAACGTAGTGGTGATTACGTAGAAGAGGATGCTCAGCCCGATCCTGATCTAGAACCATATACTATTCAGAGAGAACAATCATTTACCACCCCTCTTAATGGATGGGGAGAAGTAAAGTTTATATCCACTTTAAAAGATGAGGATATGAATGATCTGATTCAAGCAAAGTTTTTTTTGGAAGTTAACAGTGACAAAAATGTGGAAAACAAGATCCTGTACGAATTCCCCGAATTTTATGGTAACAACGGTAAAATGATTGATAGGATCAAAGCAGTAAGTTTTAAGGATTTGAATCAGGATGGACGTACGGATATTGTTATTATTGCTGATTATATCACCGGAGTTAATGCACACGGAATAGAGACACTGCCTGTCGCGGGGATTTATTTTCAGAGAAAGGATAACACATACACTACTCTTCCTAAATTGGATAAGAATATTAATCAAACAGGCCATAATCAAACGCTTCAAAATGTCATTCAATACGTAAGCAAACAACGGATAAACGTGCAGTAATTAATATAAAAAAGGGAGTTTTGTGAAATCAACTTTATAAATAGAATACTATTGTTAATATTGTTAACTAGTCTGTTTTTGAATGGATGTTCAGTAGAACCTACGAATGAGAAGCAGCAGGCAGTTGACCCCACCAATCCTAGCACTCAAGTGATAGAGCAAGAAGCCGTGACTGAGCCAGAGTCTGCTGCTCAAAAACAAGATCGAAATAGTAATGTTGCGAATCCGATTAATAAAAGAAATGGAAATTACGTCGCAGATTCTAACACATTAGATCAGTTTATAAAGAAAGTCCAACCCTCAAATGAGCAGCTTCAGAGAATATTTAAAGAAGATTTGGACCTTGATGGAAAGCCGGAATATGTGCTTGCTTTTGGATTAGAAAAAGGGGGGATTGACAACATATTTGTAGTCCGGGAGGATGCTGGCTATCACATCATTGGTAAATTAGAGGACCCAGTTATGGTTGCACATCTTAATATAGACATGAAAATTATGAAATTAGATCAAACAGAACAAAAATTTATAGTTGTATATTCAACTAGCGAAGTGAATGAGGCAGAAGGCTTCTCTATATTTGCTTTGAACCATAACCAAATTAACAACCTTAATTACAGTTATCCAGAAGCAACAGGGCAAGGGAGCAGGAAGCTAGAGGACATTAATAAAGATGGTGTTTTTGAGGATGTGAGTTACTACCGTTTTCAGGATATTCAACAACATATGATAATAACATATCAAAAATTCGACAGCACCGGACCCGAAAAAACAAAAGTACTATACGAGAATGGAAATAAAAAATTTGTATATCCCACGGTTCCCAAAGATATTATTCAAAATTATTTGGAAGATCATTATCTTATGAATCGCTTCTTGATACACTTGCCTGAAATGGCGGAATTCACTGCGTTGTCAGCAAGCCCGAAAAATCATTTTGAAGATTTTTCCGCTATGGACTATACGGGATTAGATCTGAACATAAAAGAGATTGCTAATGAGGCTAATCAGCGGACCTTTTTAGTAAGAAGTAATTCAAGTGAAGAGAAAAAAGACCAAGGACTTGTTTTCACGTTAGAAAAGCAGTCAGGCAAGTGGAAGATTATGAGTATAGAGATGAACGATAAATTGTAGAAAGCGTGATCTCCAGCATGAGTTACTTGAAGTATGTGCGAATTTGTTACGTGCTGTTATTACTCATTTCCTGTGTAGTGCTGAATGGATGCATGAAGGGACAGGATTCTCCAGCAACAGAAACAAATCATGCGCTTTCTCTCCAAAATGACGTTAAAACGATTTCTTATTCGAAAATGTTGGATGCGTTAGTTCAAAAACTTCGTATAGTCAACGATGAGAATAAGGATTCTGATATCAGACAAAACAAGCTTGAGGAGTTCACACAGGAACTTAATTTGTTGTTAAACGAGCCAGAAAGTGTAGAGATGAAGGATGGAGAATTAGTAGAAAAATTCGATAACAATCTCACTATCTTAACAAAATCGTTTCAGTTAAAAAGTGGGCAGCTAAACGTTAGGGTTATGAATTATAGAGCACCTAAAACGCTGACAGGTACGATCGGAGATAAATACACATTTATTCAGTGGTGGAGTTCGAAGCAACTTGTACACGCCCAGATGATTGAGGATGGCGGGCCAGAATTGACTACAGACTTTGTGGTTCGAGATTCAGACCAAGGAATACAGTTGTGTTTAGGGGGACATGTTTCCATATATCATCCAGACCCCGTATTTATTGATTTGTGGGAGTTGTCTGGACAAAAGTGGACGCAGAAAAGTATAGATGTAGGTAAGATAAAGCTCCCGGATGCGTGGGAACTGAACAAGGATACGAATGAGCCTATTATTATCGAGAATCGACAACATGATAGCATGAGTATCGAGGTTTTAGACCACGGCGATGGTTTCTTAATAAACAGTGATGATTCTGAACAAAACCTTATCATTGAGTTCTCCAAAAGTGGAGAAGTCCGTATTGATTCCGAATATAGCATCGCCTCGAATACTCATGGTGAACCGCAAAGCTATGAGCTCACTCGAGAGAAGTATTCAAAAAATGGGATCGTGATTAAATACCCTCAAATTACAAAACTCAAGGATATTGCAAAGCAAAAATCTTTAAACCAAATTCTTAAGACTGATGCTTTAGAAGGGTTACAAAACTATGCGGATTCCAATTCTGGAGTTCATGTCGAAATTGATTATGAGATCAAACGACAAAGTGAACGATTCTTGAGCGTTCAATATACGGGTATTCGTTATGTGAAGGACGCAGCCTATCCTACTCATATGTTTTATACGACGAACCTGGATATGAAGCAGGCTTCAAGAATAAGATTGAGAGATCTGATAAAAGTCGAAAAACCTTTTATTGAGCTTATAAAAAGCGGGAAGATTACAGCTGTTCAGCCGGAGCAACAAGGATTAATCGGTGATTTCACAAAAGACGATTTGATGCAATTGTTAGCCAACGCAGATGTAATCAAAGGTTCGCTTGCGGAAGTAGAAATGGAATCGTTTAGTTATCTCACAAATGATTCGTTGGGGATGAGTGTACCTATGGCTCATGTAGTAGGGGACCATGCGGAGTATGAAATTCATTTTGCACAAATTCCAGAGAATATCAGGCAGAATGAGGAACTATGGAGTGAGCTAAGTTCTGTTGAGGATCAGTCTGTTTCCACAGTTGGCGGTGAAAAATTGGATACCGACCAATATGAAATTGAAGAGTCGCAGTCTTTTCAAACTACTCTCGAAGGCTTTGGAAAAGTACGTTTTGTATCCACATATGGGTATCCAGAAGGTTTTCGTAAATTCTTTTTCTTCCTACTGGATGACCAAGGACATATTCTATATCCATTCCCCAATTTCTACGGGAACCGTGAGTGGGTTGCACGTTACGAAGGAGTAGAAGCAGTGGCCTTCAAGGATGTGAATAAGGATGGATTGAAGGATGTTATCATCATTGCGGATGTTGACAACGGGATTCATGGGCCTGGTAGAGTTGATGAATTCCCTATAGCGGATATTTATTTTCAGAAAACAAATAAAACCTTTACCACGATCCCTGCATTAGATGAGACTCTTAACGATCAGGGACATAATCAAACCATTCAAGATGTCGTTCAATATGTAAGCAAACAACGGATAAACGTAAATTAACCGACAAAAGGGAGCGGTAACATGGGATATCCAATCATCAAGTATAACGGGACGGTTTTATCTCTTAAAAACCCGAAAGTTAAAGTTGTACAGAAAATGAATGAGCATGTGAAAGTCTTTTTGACAGGTGTGTTAACGGGTGCCCAAATGGAAGAATATACAGATCATATGGAAGCAGGGGCGAAGTTAGTTATATCTTATGTGAATGATGATCATAAACAGATTGTATTATTTCGAGGATTAGTCGCGCAGTTTAGAATCAAGTTGGTGTCCAATGTAGCCCATTTGGTCGTCGAAGCTCTATCCTATACAAGCCAGCTGGATGAAGTGCTTCATAGACAAACTTTTCAAAATGTAAAGATGAAGCTGCAAGTATTGCTCGAACATGTGCTCAAATCCTATCCCAAAGCCAATTGTACGAGCCGCTTAAAAGATCAGCTTTTACAGGAATTTACGATGCAATTCGACGAAACAGACTGGTCGTTTTTGAAACGTATAGCGTCTCGACTCGGTTGGGGACTGATATCTGATCCGATTGGAGAAAAACCTCAGTTTTATTTTGGATTACCGAATGGTGTCAATCAAGGGGAGCTCAAACAGTATAACTACTCCATGACCAGAAAAACCAAACCAGGTTCCGGCAAGGACGACAACCTTTTGTATTATAAAGTGCAAACGACAGGAGCCAAAGATGTCCTACTGCAAATTGGGGCTGAGGTTAAATTTAAAGGGAAAACTTTATACGTCCTGCAGTCTGTGGCGTTTATACGTCATAGTGCTTTGTGGCATGAGTATGTGCTGACTACAGCGGATGGAATGAAGCAGGATTTGATTGTAAATGAGAGCATTCGTGGCATCTCGTTGAAGTCCAAGGTCATTGGAATCGAGCAGGATCATGTGAAGGTTTTCTTTTACGAAATGGACAAGGTCAAGCCGAACGTAAAGGAAACCTACGCGTTTCCAACGGCTACATTTTATACATCGGAAGGAAATACAGGATGGTACTGTATGCCGGAGTTGTTTGACTTTGTAGACATTTACTTTCCGACCGCTAAAGAAAAGGACGCCATCGTAACTCATTCAATCCGCAAGAGATCCAAAGGGGGCGACTTTATTAAGGACCCGTCCACGAAGATCTTTATGACCAAGTACCGCAAAGCCATTATATTTGAGAAAAATGAAATTTTAATCACGGGGAACGACGATGAAGTAGTGATTCGACTGCTAGATGACCACGGCATCGAATTGCGGAGTAAAAAGGACATCCGTGTTAAGGCTGATGGAAACCTAGTACTCAATGCGGGTAACACCATACAAGTCACAGCCAAAGATGCCATTGGTTTAAAATGTAAAACGAGTTTGGTCGAAATGGACGGAAACATCAAAATGACTGGAGAAAAGATAAAGACGCAGTAAATAAAACCACCAAGGGAGGGGGAAAAGCATGGCTAAAGTAACTACAGGAGCAATCGTGAATGAGAAAACGCCGACCCAGGAAGATATGGTTCAAGAATGGAAACGTAAAATAAGCAAAGGCGAATATCCTTTTATTTATATAAATCAGCCTCTCGCTCAAAGTGAAAAACGTTAAATAAGTCAGGCAACGTGTAAACAAGGCTCCTTAGGAGCCTTATTTCTATGTTCATCTGTGCAACTTTCACCTAACATACAGTTACAAAGACCTATTCCGCCCAAGCTATGTACTATGACCAGAAATACTGAATCCAATGACTTTATACTTATTTTTCCTCTCGGCTATATCACTCGTAAATAGGATGCACTATAATTATACTACTTCTTAATTTGGGAAAAATTAGACGTTAACATTTATAATAGCCCTTCTCAGGAAGAAGGGGTCTTGTATTTGGGAACTTCGCTGTCGATAAACCAATCTGGCCCAGAGACGTCGATTACTTCTTTGGTTTTATAACTGTAATAAATAGTAATTTTGCTGTCTTCGTGACCTTTAATGTACCCATACAGATATATTCTTGAGTGGATAGCCGGATCGTCCACAACATAATCTTTTAGTATGAAATCAGCATTATAGTGTTCTTTAATAAATTCCACGCCGATCGGAGTGGCGACGTCTACTAATTCTTTTTTCTCTTTGTCGGACAAGCTGGAACAACCTCCTAAATACATAATAATTAAAATAAGTGCCAGAATCAGTTGGATTTTTCTGTTCAAGTTACAATTCTCCTTTTCTGGTAATCACCTTTTTTCATAACTCTATAATATATTTACACAATAGACAAGGTGGGAATAACTTGACCTACATTAACGACAAAACATATTGGACCATTGCAGATAGAGTGTATGACCGGGATTTGACTGCTAAAGATGCTAAGAGCAGAATTCTTCCTGACTGGAAGATTGTTGAACCTGAAGGTGCTATGCTGCATGACACAAACGGTTCTGGATTCGATGCGACGGTATTCCATAACGAAAAAACCAATCAGGTGATCATCGGTTATAGGGGGACAGAACCTCCAGATCGGCCCAAGTGGAGCGTAGCGATGGACTGGGGGACGGACATCAGCGATGTCGTCGGAGGACGCGCAAAAACGTTGGAAGAAGTCCATCATTATTATGAAAATAATAAGGAAGAGGTGGCTAAACTCCCACCACAAGTGCAAACTGCATTTCTTCAATATGAGGAAAAGTATCAGAATAATCAATTTACACAAGCTCAAAATCTATATGATGTTGTAAAAAAAGAGTATCCTTCTGCTGAGATAACGACCACAGGCCATTCTTTAGGAGGAGCGGAGGCAGAATATGTGGCGGTGCGGAATGGACTGACATCCGTCAGTTATAATCCACCAAGCATTGTACATCTATTACCGGATGATCTTCAAAAGAAGGTAGAAAATGGCGATTTTCGAAAGACGAATGTCGCTTATGTCAACCCGAAAGATACTATTGGTTCGGGAGTTAATGATGCACAGCCACATGTGGGTGCAACCTACTTTATAGACAATGATTATAAGACAGCTAATGCAGCCAAAATCACTGTTCCTGTTTCATTACCAGTCGAAAGAGAAAATAAATGGGCCAACTTTTTTTTGGGACCCAAATGGACTCCCATTGTTTATGTCCCAATTACGTTGCCCATGATGCAGCAAGATGCAATTACCAAGTTCTATAATTCGGTATTGGGTGAAGCAACGCATAGCATGGATCATTTCACATTTGATGAAAATGGCAATATTAGCAATCCGCTGTACACCATGGATGGACAATTGGTAGAAGGAAATCCGCGGGTCCAGGCGTACGAGCAAATGCTGGCTGCGCAGGCAGAGCTCAAGCAAGTCATGGGCGATTTGGTCGAACGCTACGGTGGACAACTGGGTGCCTTCGGTCAGTTTGCTGCTAATGCCCTAGGTGTGAATTTGATGGGAGCAGGCCAACAAAATGGCCGCGCTAATAGTGGAGCTTATTTTGTAGGCAACAAAAATGGGGGTACAATTCAATTAACACCTGAAGAGCTAAAGCATGCGGCTAATCAGATGCGCTCTAGCTTGCATGGATTTTCTAGTGATACCCGTGCGTCCATTCAGTTATTTCAGGCTCATATCGGAACAAGTGAAAGTCAGTCATTGACCCCGCTTGCGCATAGTGCTACGGCGACACTGGATCGAATTAATCGCTGGTATCAGGAATCGATTACAGAGATAGCAGAGTACATCGATCGCAAGGGTCAGGAATTTACGATGGTGGATCAATAAGAAAGAGCAGCTGGAAGAACACAACGGGAGGCGAAAGAGATGAGCAGAATATCTTTGAGCCTGGGGGATCTGCGGAGGGCTGTACAGCAGTGCGAGCAGCTAAAGCAAAGACTTCAGCATCAGGAGCAACAGATGAAAACTATATATAGTCGTCTGCAAGACTGGCGGGGTGAATCAGCTGCTGAATTAACACGCAAAATGGAGGCGTTCCTCCAAGGAACCACATTACGGATACACGAGTTGGATGAGCATAAAGAGCAGTTGAAACGTTATATTCGCAAAATGGAAGAAGCTGATCGGCGGGAAGAAAAGCGCAAACGAGCAGCACAATGGTGATTAGGCGTATATCATAGCTAACTTTATGTTGTTGTGCCAGCTACATAACTTAAAAGAACCGTACTATCGCTAGGGGACTTCTGCGGGGTACGGTTTAATGGTGTGTACATAAAAAATACATATATAGTAGAAGAAAAAATATCTCCCGAAATGCGAAAATAGCATCTTTGGAGTCTGTAGCTTGAAGTTGCTGTTATTTTGGAGCATTGTTGTACGGGCTACAGTTAATGTAAGTTTCATC
Source organism: Paenibacillus sp. DP01 (assembly GCF_044784315.1). Taxonomy (NCBI): domain Bacteria; kingdom Bacillati; phylum Bacillota; class Bacilli; order Caryophanales; family Paenibacillaceae; genus Paenibacillus; species Paenibacillus sp. DP01. The sequence goes on along the minus strand of NZ_CP173059.1, from coordinate 5,405,321 downwards.
TGATCAATGGAAATAGCTACTTATTTCCTTTCGTTGTTATCAGCCCTTTGGTAGGATGGATCTAAACCGAGATTTTTGAAGTCGGTAAGTGTAAAAAATGTTCTAAAGCTACAAAGTTCGACATATTGTTCGCTTTTTCGCGATGTATACTATTGAATCAGGGATTTTAGTTTGCTATTTATCGCATATTTATGTATAATCTATCGTGTTGAAAGATTGATTGTACGTAATATGCTGATGAGGGTGGGTTCATGACGCTGCTCGACAGTAACGAAAGCAAGAAGCGGATGTGCCAGATTTACAATGAAGTTTCAAAGGAACTGTTCGGCTTCGGGACCACGCTGTTGCGGGCCACCGTTGAGAACAACATTGTTACCTTTGTAGCGAAGCACCGGCGTTCTCCACGCTCGGCGGCATTGGAAGTGGAAGCCCCCGGCTTGAAGCTGGAAGTGGATTTCCGAATGTCCATGCTGTACAAGAAGAGACTTCGCGAGAAGCTGATTGAGGATATGGAGCTCGATATAGAAGCTTTACTGCGCGATTATGATTCAGCAACGCAGTGGGCCATTACGAACATCATACTGAAAGAATCCTAATAAAATTGGATATTCGGCTTTTCGCTTCGGATCTATCTGAGGGGAGAACCTGTTATAACGCGCAGCGGGATCAACTTATTCTTTGTTTACGAAGAAAAGTATTCTTGTTTTACAAGAGTACTTTTCTTTTTTGTGTCATAAGGTGTGCAGAATAAAAAACAGGGGGAGTTTCATATGAAAAAGTGGTTTAAAGGATTTATGGCTGTGACCTTGGCATCTGTGGTACTGGCAGGTTGCGGCAGCAATGCTACTGGTGGTCAGGCAGATGGAAAAGATGGCTCAGCTGATGGGAAAAAGAAACTAGTTATTTCCACATGGGGCTTCTCCGAGGACTTTTTTAATAAAGAAGTGTACGCGCCTTTTGAAAAGGAGCATAACGTTGATATTGTTGTAGAAATCGGAAATAATGCGGAGCGATTGAACAAAATCAGTCAAGGCAGCACGGATGTCGATCTGATTTATCTGTCTGATTATTATGCCCAACAGGGGATTCAACAAGGGCTGTTCGAGAAGTTGGATCGCAGTAAAGTGCCGAACTTGAACCAAATTTATGATATTGCCAAAGCACCGCTGGGTGAGGAATATGGACCTGCTTATACAGTTGGACGCCTCGGTATTGCCTATAATCCGGAACTGGTGAAAAAAGATGTGACCTCCTGGGCTGATCTGTGGGGCACTGAATTCAAAGGAAACGTGACTCTGCCGAATATTACGGCAACGGCTGGGCCGATGATGGTGGATGCGGCCTCCAAGGTAGCGGGTAGCAAGGAATTTAATGAAGACCAAGCCTTTGGGAAACTGAAAGAGCTGAGTCCGAATATTGTTAAGTTTTATAGTAAAACGTCTGAGTTCGTAAACATGTTTAGCCAGCAGGAAATTGCGGGCGGTCCGATTATGGAAATGTACTTCAAAGATTTGCAGGCAGCTGTGCCAGGGGCGAAATTTGTGGCTCCAAACGAGGGTGCCTACGCAGTAATGAACACAGTTAATGTAGTAAAAGGGTCTGACCAGAAGGAGCTGGCTGAGGAGTTCATCAACTGGCAGCTGAGCAAGGAAGTTCAAGAAAAATCCGCCAAAGCAAAGGTTGATTCTCCGGTGAATACACAGGTGGTACTGTCTGGTGCGGATACAGAGGGAATTACGTACGGTACAGATGTAGTGAATAAGCTGACCAAGCTGGATATGAAATTCGTTAACGATCATATCAAGGCATGGACAGATCGCTGGAACCGGGAAGTTGCACAATAATGAAAAAGATCATATTAGATGTAGATACAGGCATTGATGATGCGTTGGGTATTTTACTTGCGGCCAAAAGTGGTCAGCTGGATATCCAAGCGATTACTACAGTATGCGGTAATGTTTCACTTAAGCAAGCAACACTGAATACATGCAAAATCCTCAACCTGCTGGATAGACCGGATATTCCGGTCTATCGGGGGGCAGAGGCTCCATTAATACGCAAAGGCCTGCACGAGCACCGTGTTCATGGAGAAGACGGCATCGGAGGCGCATTGAGTGGAATGGTCCCAGCCATCTCTGCATCCGAAGGTTTCGCACCGGATATCATCATTGATACGGTGATGGCTCACTCGGGGGAAGTAACGCTGGTTTGCACCGGACCGCTCACCAATCTGGCGTTGGCGCTGCTGAAGTGTCCCGATCTGACGGATCACGTCCATGAGGTCATTTTTATGGGCGGCGTTATTCACGGATGCGGCAATATCACACCTGTAGCGGAGTATAACATGTACGCTGATCCTGAAGCCGCACGGATCGTATTTCACGCAGGATTTGGTCGACTGATACAAGTGGGGCTGGATGTAACACGGAAGGCACTGCTGACTGCCGATCATGTTGCTCGTCTGACCCGTCCGGAGATTCGTAATTATGTAGCTGAAAGCACGGCTGTTTATACCAAGCGTTATGAAGAACGCAACGGCGTAAAAGCGTGTGCGCTTCATGACCCGCTTGCCGTAGGTGTGGCATTGAATTCAAGGATAGTTGATACCTCCCTGTTATATGTCGACGTGGAAACCTCCAGTCGTATATGTGACGGACAAACGGTAGGCGATGTGCAGAACCGCCTCAATCATAGTCCCAATATGACTGTGTGCGAACAGGTGGACAGCGAAGCTTTTCTGGAACTGTTTATCCAGGTGCTGAACAAGGAATAACATTTTGATAACCGCAAGGAGCTACCCATGAAGAAAACATACTTGTATTGGCTGCTGCTGCCAGGTTTGCTCTTTCTGGCGGTGTTCATGGTCATCCCGATTGTGTTGACGATCGGTTCGACCTTCGTACAGAACAGCTCATTCACCCTAGAAGGCTATCTCCATTTCTTCAAGGACCCTTATTTTCTGAAAATATTGCTGACTACGCTGGAGGTCAGTGTCGTAACGACCCTCGTATGCGTATTGCTCGGTTTTCCGACAGCTTATTATATTTCACAAAAGGCCCCGCGTCGTAAAGGAATTTTACTGGCGCTGGCTATCTTTCCCTTGTTGACGAGTCCGGTGGTGCGGTCATTCAGCTGGATGGTCATATTGGGCCGCAAGGGATTACTCAATAACGTGCTCATCAGTTTAGGACTCGTGGATGAACCGCTGAATATTTTGTACACTCCGGCAGCGATGATTATTGGTCTGGTCCATTTGTTTTTGCCGCTGATGATCATTTCACTGATTGGTGTGCTTGAAAATATCGACGGTGACCTTGTCCATGCTGCGCAGAGTCTTGGAGCTTCCAGATTCAGCGCATTTCGTAAAATTGTATTCCCGCTGTCTGTTCCGGGTCTGATCATTGGAAGCATTCTTGTTTTCGTGGGCAGCCTGACAGCTTATACGACCCCAGCACTGCTGGGAGGAAAACAGCGGGTTATCGCTACATTTTTGTATCAAAATGCGATGACGCTTAACGACTGGTTTTTAGCTTCTGTTATCGCGACAATTATGATTGCTATTACATTTATCGTGGTCGGTCTCTTAAATAAGGCGGCCCATAAACTCAATCCGAAGGGGTAGGTGGATATGCGGGAGAAACATTACGGACTAGGCTTCTTTAGCCTGCTGGTCTTCATCTTTCTGCTCGGTCCGCTGTTGATCATATCGGTCACTTCTTTCGAGCCGGGCACGGTATTAAAATTTCCTCCGCAGGGCTTTTCCTTGCGCTGGTATGAAAATATTTTTGAAGTGGATTTGTTTATGTCCACGTTCAAAACGTCGATTGTCGTCTCTCTGCTGGGCAATATCTTGGCGTTGTTAATCGGTATGCCAGCCGCTTATGCACTTAGTCGGTTTTCCTTTCGCGGGAAGGATGCGCTGAATGCCTTGTTCCTTTCCCCGTTACTTATACCAGGTATTGTGCTTGGTTTTACACTGCTGCGTTATTTGATCATTGTGTACCATTTACCGGTATACGCTGGACTTTTGATCGGACATACGGTGATTATGCTGCCGTTCATCATTAGAGTCATTGCATCCAGCTTGTCTAACTTTGATTTTGCGATTGAGGAAGCAGCGCTTAGTTTGGGAGCTGGACGGCTGGAAACCTTTTTCAAGGTGGTTCTACCCAACATCCGCTCAGGTATTATTGCGGCTATCCTGATTGCCTTTCTGGAATCATTCAACAATGTCGACATTTCCGTCTTTATGACAGGACCGGGCTTCAGCACCCTGCCTATTCAAATGCTGACTTACGTCGAAAATTACTTTGACCCGACGATTGCAGCGATCTCGGTTATGCTGATGATTTTAACGGGTATCCTGATGTTCTTGATTGAACGACTGATGGGATTGTCTTACTTCACTAAAAGGTAATGGAGGCTTCAACCTTATGGCACTGCTTACTCTGGATCGCGTTTCGGTCGCTTATGACAACCAACTGATCTTGCAGGATTTCGATTTGCAGCTCGAACGGGGGCAATTGCTCTCGTTGCTCGGACCGAGTGGTTGTGGCAAAACGACTACACTTCGTCTTATTGCAGGATTTCTTGAAGCTAAACAAGGAACATTTTTGTTTGGTGATAAGGATTATACCCGGGTTCCAGTGAATAAACGGAACTTCGGTTTTGTATTTCAAAGTTATGCGCTTTTCCCGCATTTGTCAGTTTTTGATAATGTAGCCTTTGGTTTACGCTTGCGTAAAGTAAAAGAAGATGATGTAAAACGACGCGTTATGACTATGCTGGATACGGTGAGCCTGGGGGGATTTGAAAAACGTTTCCCCGGCGAATTATCAGGCGGGCAGCGTCAACGTGTGGCGATTGCACGAGCGCTTGTAATTGAACCCGATCTGCTGTTGTTTGATGAACCTCTGAGTAACTTAGATGCTAACCTGCGTGTGAATATGCGCGTAGAAATCCGCCGTATTCAACAGGAACTGGGCATCACTACCGTATATGTATCGCACGATCAGGAGGAATGTTTTTCGATTTCTGACCAGGTTGCGATTATGAATAAGGGGAACATCGAGCAATTAGATGCTCCATCGACCATTTTTAAATATCCGACGACCGAATTTGTCGCCCGCTTTATTGGGTTTAATAATTTTCTAAGCTTTGACGAGCGCACTGAAGAAGGGGAACGTATTCGATTGAATACAAGCGACCTTTCGTTTAGCGTAGTGCGTAATCAGGGTACAGTCCAACCGGGTGCTCGCCAAGGCGCTATTCGCCCGGATGATTTGGTCATTCGAACTGAAGGCAACGAGACAGGAGAAAATGAGCTTCCCGGTGTCATTAAGGTAAGTACGTACCTAGGACGCAGCTATCAGTATGTGGTAGAGACAGCGAAAGGAAACTTTACGGCTAATCAGGAAATGGATACGCCTTACTTGAGTGGTCAACGGGTTACCCTGCATTTTCCGGCAGACAAAATGGTGCTGGTCCAATAATCAGCGGGTTCGATGAAGGAGATACATCATGCGTGCAGACAAAATGATTTTACAAGTTAAGGTGTATAACAGTTACTACAAGACGTTCGAGGAAGGCAATGTGGCTATACTTGACGGCAAGTTTATGTATATCGGTCAGCGCGGTCTGGAGTCTTTTGAGGCTGCTGAAATTGTGGAGGGGCACGGGAAATATATGATTCCCGGCCTAATCGACATCCATCTGCATATCGAAAGCACAATGGTGACACCAGCAACCTTTTCCTATGGACTCATTCGCAATGGGGTCACGACGATTGTACCAGAACCGCACGAAATGGCGAATGTTTTCGGACTGGAAGGCATTCAGGAAATGATGGAGGCCAGCAAAGATTGCGTGGCTGATATGTTTTACGGGATTCCTAGCTCTGTTCCAGCGACGCCTTTGGAAACCTCAGGGGGTGAAATTGACATCCCCGAAATTGATGCTTTGTTGCAAACGGGTGAGATGATCTGTCTGGGTGAAATTATGAATTATGTGGATGTCATTCGTGATCCGGAAAGCAAGACGAACCGCATCTTACGCCACGTTCGTGAGCACTACCCAGAGCTGATCATTGAAGGCCATACGCCGCAGTTGCTTGATCTGGATCTGCATCAGTTGATCTATGCAGGAATAGGCTCAGACCATACCCACCAAAGCATTGAGGGTATGAAGGCCAGAATGGCCGCCGGGATGTTTATTGAGATCCAGGAAAAATCCATGACCCCTGAGGTGATGGACTATCTCATTCAGGAAGACGTGGCACAACATTTTTGCTTCGTAACGGATGATGTGATGCCGGACTCTTTCGTAGAGCGAGGGCATCTGAACCACATCGTAAGTAAAGCGATCGGGATGGGAATGAAGCCTGAGGATGCGATTTATGCAGCGACGTATACTCCTGCTGCCCGGATGCGTATGCATGACCGCGGGACCATTGCGCCAGGGAAAATAGCCGACTTCGTGCTGCTATCGGATCTGGAGCAATTTGATGTAGAGCAAGTCTATAAGGACGGACTCAAGGTATTCGATAAATTCGAGGAATACCATCAGGCACCGGTAAAAAGTTGCTTTCCCGCCCACTTTTATCAAAGTGTGAAGCTCAATCCGCTTACGGAGCAGGACTTTACTGTAAAGTTGGATGTAGCTGATGGCGCACATCCATGCCGTATTATGATGGTCAAGGATGGATCTACTTTTACAAGCGAACGGATCGCACCTGCACAAGTAGAGCAGGGTGAACTGGTATGGGAACATGGTGAACATGGACTCATTGCTACGTTTGAGCGGTATGGCAAGAACGGCAACCGTGCTTACGGTTTGATCGGGGGAGATACGATTAAACGCGGGGCAGTGGCAACCACCTATTCGCACGATAACCATAACTTGTTGGTCGTGGGGCATAACAAGCAAGATATGATATTGGCCGCGAATACGGTTTTATCCAGCCAAGGGGGCTTTTGCGTAGTTGAAAATGGCAAGGTGCTGTCCCATTTACCGTTAACGGTGGGCGGAATTTTAACAGAAGGACCACTAGAAATGGTTGCTGCCCATGTGAAGGAACTGCGTTCAGCCTTACTGTCGCTGGGCTATCGCCATTACAATCCAATCATGTCGCTCAGTACTCATTCTTTGCCAGTTAGCCCGGCTTTGAAAATTACCGATCACGGCTTGATTGATGTAAATGCAGGCAAAGTTGTATCCTTAATCGTGGAACCTTCTGAAATATAAGAATAAAAGTAGAGCTGATCCATTGTGGGTCGGCTCTTTTTATTATGTAGCAGACAAAATTAACATCTTGTAGAGGCTAATTGTTGTAACCTATTTATGATGCGTTGGGAGTACTTGATGAATATTAATCAATTGGCAACTTCACATAATCTTCATGATTAAACTCTAATAAAGTGCTTGAAAAACACTAACATAGTGTTATAATTAAAACAGGATTTAGATTAAGTCTAAATTAATCGCTAAATATTTTTTAGCTTTAAGCATGGGATTTAGAAGAAAATCAGATACTACTGCTAGCGAGTATCAAGCATCACTCAACTATACTATGAATCATAACGAGAGGGGATTTTACACATGAGTACATTAAATCATACGAACGCACCTACACAAGAGGCAATTCAAGAATTGCATAAGGCTTTGAACCGTCAGGTCGCTACCTGGTCTGTGTTGTACACAAAACTGCATTATTTCCACTGGTATGTAAAAGGACCTAAATTCTTCACACTGCATGCTAAATTCGAGGAGCTTTATAATGAAGCAACAGCTAATCTGGATACGATTGCTGAACGTTTGTTGGCTATTGGCGGCCGTCCTGCTGCGACCTTGAAGGAGCATTTGCAACTGTCAGCTATTCAGGAGTCCGCAGGCGAGCAGACAGCTGAAGATATGGTGAAGTCCGTTGTAGCCGATTTTAAAACGATTACTGTTGAACTGGCTAATGGTATGGAAGCAGCAGAAGCGGCACAGGACAAAGCGACAGAGGATCTTCTGAATGGCTTGAGAGAAGAAATGGATAAACATATCTGGATGCTTAGCGCATATCTGGGATAAGTTTCTGGGAGTGTTTTCCACGGATATGGAGATCAGGTGAACAAGATATACATCCCGTTGGTTCCGGCCTGCTACTGGAGTATAATGACAAAGAAGCATGGAAGACCACAGGCTCATAAGGAAGTGAGCTGCCGGGATGGGGTGTAGGTTATGGAAGTGAAACAACAGCTTTTGCATGAAGCGGAGCAGTTTATATATACATGTTATGAGGAGCTGGGTCGAAGCCGCGATGATGCGGAAGCCCGGCTTCTTCATATTCGTCACGACATAGAGACTACTGGAACATACGATCATACTTACGAAGAGCTGGAACACGGGGCACTTATGGCTTGGCGGAATAGCAATCGTTGTATCGGTCGATTGTTTTGGGACAAGCTATTGGTCAGGGATGCACGTGGAGCGTCAGATGCGACGCAAGTAGTCCACGAGCTACTGGAGCATATCCGTATAGGAACAAACGGCGGTAAAATTAAGCCAACGCTTACTGTATTTCGTGCCTCCCAGCCGGGACAGCCGAATATTCGTATCTGGAACCATCAACTCATTCGTTACGCTGGATATGAAACGGCTCAAGGGGTCATCGGGGATCCAATCTCGGTGGATTTCACCAATGCTTGTAGGGATATGGGGTGGCAAGGAGCGATGACTGCTTTTGATGTATTGCCGCTGGTTGTGGAAGCGGGGGGTCAGCCTCCCAAGCTCTTTGATATTCCTGAACATTTGGTGATGGAGGTGCCTATTGAGCATCCAGAACTCTCTTGTATAGCCACTCTGGGATTGCGCTGGTATGCTGTGCCTATGATTTCGGATATGACACTGGAGATTGGCGGTATCATCTATACAGCAGCTCCGTTTAACGGCTGGTATATGGGGACAGAAATCGGTGCCCGTAATTTTGCGGATACCTTCCGTTATAATATGTTGCCACAGGTGGCAAAACTGATGGGGCTGGATACGACGAGTGAAACAACGCTATGGCGTGATCGGGCGCTGGTGGAGTTGAACATTGCTGTGCTGCATTCTTTTAAAAAAGCAGGAGTCAGCATTGTCGACCATCATACCGCAGCGGCCCAATTTAAGTTGTTTGAGGAACGGGAAGCCAAGGCTGGCCGCGCACTGACAGGTAATTGGACGTGGTTGATCCCACCATTATCCCCAGCAACCACACATATTTTTCATAGTTCTTACGATAATCGGCTTGTGAAGCCGAATTTTGGAGTTCAGGAAAAGCCGTATATGACGAGACAGGCTAAACCAACAACAGATGTAGCGCTGCCGGAAAAGCCGCAAGGTTGTCCTTTTCATTCTGGTTAACCTAACGGGATACTGATTGCTGGATCAGGAATCCGGTTTATCCCCGACAACGATCAATAGGGTCGCGATCGGCCCTATAAGTAGTGAGAGCGCAAACCAGTTAAGCCTGCTCCGATTTTTGGACTGTGCCAAGCCGGCATTAATAAGGGCAAGTGTTCCCCAGCCTAAATAATAATCTTCTGGCATGGTATTCTCCTTTGTAAAAAGGTATAATATCGTACTGTGTATTGTATGAGTACATTCATAATTTCATAAGTTATATCGTAAATATAACTTTATATATCTTGGTTTGAGGAGCGAAGCTAAGTTGGAGAGAGATCAGGCAGAGCGCATTGTCGCTGAGCTTTTGGAACGGGCTGCTATAGGCGTAACAGTGAAGCTGGAGAAACGTTTTCCTGGTGGACGGCTGATTGGGGGCAAATATGCTATGCATGCTCACGCCATTACCATGTATACGGATGTTATTGAAACACAATGTTTACAGATGTTCGGCAGCGCGGATCGAGTTGAGGAGTATTTTACGGTTGTGCTTGCGCATGAGATCGGGCACGCCGCCGATACTGAATTAGTGGGTCTCTCCGATGCGATGGAGCAAGAGAACATGATCGGGACCCGGCAACGGCTTGCGCTGCAAATTGAGGAAAACGCATGGAACTATGCGCTTAGACTGGTGCCTGAAATAGAAGCATCGTTTATTTCTGCCGTAATAGACGAGTCCCTGCTTGCCTATCGAGTCCCGATTGTGGAGCAGTCTGACATTGCGTAATAATGAATGATTCCAGAGCCGACAGGCTCTTTTTTTATTATTTTTAACAAACGAGGTGAACGGATAGATTCAAAGGAGCAGCTTTTTAAGCTGTGAGACGCGACCTTGAGACAATTCCAGCATTTCGGCTAATTCTTTTTGAGAGACATTAGGGTATTCCTCCATGAGCTGCTTAAGTTTATTCAGGAGCTCATTCTGATTTCTGTAGCTCCTTCTTTTCTTCGGCTGGACAGGACGTGCTTCACTCAAATGACTGGAGGGATTATCGCTCTTCAGGTTCTCAATACAACTCTTGCATATCAGATGATCTCTGAAATAGCTTAAATGATCAACGGCACCACAAAAATAACAAGAAACCCCCGTATACTTGCGAATCATCAGTCCCTCTGGTGTAATAAAAAAATCGAGAGCATCTCCAATATTAATATTCATAGAAGTGCGCAGTTCTTTGGGTAGCACAATGCGTCCCAAATGGTCTAGTGGTCGTGTCATTCCTGTATTCTTCATCATTTTTCCCCTTTCTTGGAATGCGCTTATGGTTGCTGGAATTGTATGTTATGTATGCTGGAAGTACAAAGCGCTTATATTACAGTTTGTTTTGGTATAGCTATCCTAAAAAAAGCTCCGGCATGACGAACAATTACGTCTGCCGGAGCTTGGTGCAGCCAATGAATCTAAGATGTCATGTCGAATTACTGTGGGTTGGTTGTCCAAATGCCAGCTACTTTTAATTGAACCCGTGGCGGCAGCTTCAATGCAGCTAATGTCAGATCGGCCAAATCCTGCGGCTGAAGCATGCGGTCCTCGTCACCAATATTCAATCCCGCATTTACCGCCAATTCTGTATTGACCGTGCTTGGAGTCAGCGCGGTTACCCGAATATTGGATTTGCGAACTTCCTGCATCAGTGCTTCCGTGAAGCCCATCAAAGCAAATTTGGATGCGCAATATGCCGAGCCTGTTGCAAAACCTCGTTCCCCTGCTGTGGAGGAAATGTTAATAATATTTCCGCTCTGTTGCGCCAGCATGCTTGGAAGAGCGGCGTGTGTAACATAATAGGTTCCCATCAGGTTTACGCGAATAATACGTTCCCACTCTTCGGGGTCCATATCTGCGACTGTGCCGAAGGTGGCGATGCCTGCATTGTTGATCAAAATATCGACGGCACCCAGCTCATGCTCCAGTGAAGCTACAGCAGCAGCGGCCTGTGTACGATCCGATATATCTGCAACAGCACTCACCACTTTCACACCGTATGTACTCCCCAGTGAATCCTGCAGCTTTTGTAGGTCGGTCAATGTGCGTGAGATTAACCCCAGATTAACGCCTTCCTTGGCCAAGGTCTCGGCAATTGCCTTACCAATTCCTTTGCTGGCTCCTGTAATAATGGCTGTTTTGTTTTTAAGTTCCATCCAGTCTCCTCCTTATCACTATATAACGTGGTTGTGCATCTGAGCACATGGTTACATTATACTAGGTTAAACCCCTTGAACCAAACTTCGCCTGATGAGACATTATGTAGTAGCCTCCTATTTGGAAATATCAATATCCCCTGAAGTGGTTTCGACCTTGATCACGCTCGCGGCGCCGGGAACAGATTCGGGAGTGTTTATGCTTCCAGAGTCAGAGTGGACATTATAGACACCTTTAAAATCGAGAGCCTGCTTAATATTTACATCACCGGAATCAGAATTCACTTCCAAGTTGGATACGGTGCGTTGCGTAATATTAGATTCCCCTGAGGTTAGGGATAGAAGGCCGTTACCGCTATAATCGCGGATGGTGACATCTCCTGAAGTAAGCTTTAGCTCCATATCTGCTGTAAGCTGATTGGCTATAAAGTTACCGGATGTTAGATTTGCGATCAGGTGGGTACTTCGGAGGTTTGTAATCTCGGCAGTGCCTGAGGTAGCAGTAATAGAAGTATTCTCCACGGAGGCATCTTGAAGTTTTACATTTCCTGAATGTGTATCTACCTGCAGATCAGCTAGTGTTTCCCCAGCAGGCATCTCTACAGTAATCGTTTGATCCAAATCAGGGGTAAACGAAAGGAATGACAAGGAAGGGGCCGGCTTCGATTGAATGGTAAGCTTACCGTTCTCAATTCGGGCATTATGAATCTGGTCGGCTACTTTTGTCTGAACTTCTCCGCTGATGCGTATCGTACCTTGGTCGCCAGAGCCAGGAGTGAACAAAATAGAAACATCATCAGAACTGTCCACTTTCAGGTTTTGAAGCTGACCACGTGTGAATGTCCATTTTTTATTTATAGCTGTTGTTTCTTTCATTACTTGTTGATTCCATGGAGCACCGTAGACCACCATTCCGGCTACACCGATGACAATGCACAATCCAGCTGCAATAAACCACATTTTATTCATGTTGTTAGTAAGCTCCCCTCAGGGTAGTCTGATTCCATTTCCAGTATCGCACTGTGCCCTTTACCATAAGGAGTAGGAGATAACGTACCCCAGGCAGCAGCAATAGCCCCATACCTGTTAACGTGATGGAGAAGAAGAATTTGGTCGGGTAAAAGGTGCTGTTGAGCGCATAATCAGTGACGGCGAGTAGAGGGGCTGCAACGAAACTGACCGCCACTGCGGTTAATGAAGCCCATACCGCCCATAGGGTAGCTAGAATCGGGATGGAGATCAACAAGTTGAGAAACAGCAGCCCTAAGAAAGTAAAAAGATTGCGTGCGAAGCTTCCTTGGCGAAGTGGAGGGGAAGCGTTCCAGCCTACATTGGGAACATCCAATGCTTCTCGGGCAATATCCTCTGGGTTCCCCAACTCATGGGCAATTTCAGTTTCGCTTTTTCCATTGGCCAAGCCGTAGTCAAAATGCTGGCTCAAATCACTAAGCAACTCATGGCGTACCTCTGCAGGGAGAGGAGATAGGCGCTGCTCCACCTCTGTAAGAAACTGTTTTCTATTCATCAGGATCTCCTTCCTTCAGTAGGCTTGCGACATGATGGACAAAATCATTCCATTCCCGTGTAAGTAATCTTGTATAATGGCTGCCGGTATCGGTCAGCCGGTAATATTTACGGGGCGGGCCCTCGGTCGATTCCTGTAAATACGTCGTGCAGTATCCCTCGGATACCAGACGGCGAAGCAGTGGATATAGGGCTCCCTCTGCTACTTCGATATGACGGGAGACGGCTTGAGCCAATTCGTAGCCATAGCGGTCTCTACGTCCAATTAGAACTAGAACGCATAGTTCCAGTACCCCTTTTTTGAATTGGATGTTCACATTCACGAGCGATGCTCCCTTCCTGATGTAATCATAATTCATAGGTGTCGTTCGGAATAAGGGGAAGAAACGTGTGTTTGTGCATAATTTGTCACGGGTACTAATTATAAATCAGTAGTCAGGTATAATTTAACATCATGTACTGATTAATGCAAGGTACTAAATTTTTAATAATAAAATCTTCGGGTCAAAATGGGCCGGTTTTCTTTCTTGAAGGCTTACACGAATAGCAAATCTTGTAGAATAAAGTAGTTTTATTTGGAAATTCCTCGATTTCTGGCTGGAAACACCCACAGAATGTTACTTTAATTTCATTCATTAAAATGATAGATTGTAAAGTGTTCAATAGAGCTAAAGATTACCTATTATAAAGAGGTGGATAAAGGATGGACTGGAAGCACTGGTATAGGGAATTGGAACAGGATGATGAGACTTGGGATGTGTCGGAGGAGGTTGTACTGCGTGGTGTGGTACATCTTGATTTTTGCGGGCATCCGTCGGAGGTAGAAGTCGAATTTATCGTGGGAGCCGACTCTGAAGAACAGGCACAGGCTATAGAAGAACCTACGGAACCTCAGAGAAAGACATGGGAGAAGTATATGGCATGTTCGTCAGCGATCCATCCTCAAGTATTGGAGTCCATATACCATCATTATGTAGACATCGTGGAAAAGTATCGGAAGGCATACAGCTTATGGGGAGAGGACCCTAATGAATATGCGCCTTATGTGGAGCGACCAGAGCAATTGCTGGATCGAATGCAGCTTATATCTATACTGATTTCCGACTCATCGGAAAAGGATGAACTATATTTGAATTTTAATTGTTCCTGGGATCGAGAGCATGGCTTAGGCGTACATCTGAAGCAGCTAAAAATCGAGCATATTCAAGGTTTATATACATTATATGACTTGGAATAAATAACTCCCTTCCGGTCTCTAATAGAAAGACCGAAAAGGGAATAGGATATGATGGATATAACAACGTGATTGGATACGATAAAAATATTAGTTGGATACAGACAGCACGGCTCGGGCTGCTTGAGCCGCCTGTACCATTTGCCGCAACGCGGCGACAGATTCCTCCTTGGTGCGGGTTTTCAGCCCACAGTCTGGATTAACCCAGAACAAATCTGCTGGCAGTACGCGCAAGGCACGCTGAATCATGCTTAGCATTTCTGATTCATCAGGAATGCGCGGGCTGTGGATATCGTACACGCCCAGACCGATGCCTTTGTCGTACACCTGATCCTCAAAGCTAACAATCAGTTCACCATGACTACGAGAGGTTTCAATAGAAATCACGTCGGCATCCATGTCTGAAATGGACTGGATCATATCTTGGAATTCGGAATAGCACATGTGTGTATGGATTTGGGTCGCAGGTTCAACAGTGGCCGTGGTCACAAGGAAGGCTTGAACCGCCCAATCCAGATAGGCCTGCTGTTGTTCTTTTTTCAACGGGAGCCCTTCGCGAATTGCGGGTTCATCCACCTGAATCATGCTAATACCCGCTTGTTCGAGTGCCTCTACCTCTGCCCGTAATGCCAGAGCTAATTGCAAAGCAACTTGCCTGCGTGGAATATCATTGCGTTCAAAGGACCAGTTCAAAATGGTCACAGGGCCTGTAAGCATTCCTTTAACTGGTTTGGAGGTTAACGATTGGGCAAATGCCGCCTCTTCCACAGTCATTGGTTGATCGAACGACACATCTCCGTAAATAATCGGCGGTTTAACACAGCGGGAACCGTAGGATTGCACCCATCCGTTTTGTGTAAAAGCAAAGCCTTTCAGCTTTTCGCCAAAAAACTCCACCATGTCGGTCCGTTCAAACTCCCCATGTACAAGCACATCTATGCCAATGTCCTCTTGAATATCAATCCATTCCTTGATCTGCTGCTGGATGAATGTCCGATATTGCTCGGCAGACCATTCTCCTTTGCGATAGTGCAGACGGGCCTTGCGAACCTCAGCAGTTTGCGGGAAGCTGCCGATGGTCGTCGTAGGCAGTGGGGGCAACTTCAGCCTATTTTGCTGAATTATACGGCGCTCGGCGAAAGGAACGCTGCGTGATAGTGGCTCCTTTGCCAACAGGTTGGCCAAATCGGCAGCTGTCTGTACCCTTGCCGCTGAGCTGTTGAAGCGGGCTACCGCTTCCGCACTTTGCTCAAGCTTGGCAAGTGCGGATGGATCATGCTTACCAAGTGCAGCCGTCAAGACTGCGATTTCATCCAGCTTTTCATCGGCAAAGGCTAGGGCATGCACCAGCTCTCGGTCCAGCTTGTGCTCTGCTTCCAGACTGACCGGCACATGCAGCAGACTGCACGATGGCTGCACGATAAGCTGTTCTGCATTGATTTGTTCTGCTAACTGGCCCAACAGCGCAGCCATGGCATTCAGGTCGCTGCGCCATATATTGCGCCCATCAATGACACCAGCACCCAGCGTTTTCCCTTTGGGGAAGCCATGTCGCGATATATGCTGGAGATTTTCGCCATCATCATAGACAAAATCAAGACCCAGTCCCTGGACTGGAAGTTCAGTCAGACGCTCATAATGATCTAGGCTACCAAAGTAGGTTTGCAGCATGATGTTTAAGGAGGGAGCAGCTTGGGTCAAAGCTTCATAGACCTCCTGAATAATATCCAGATCCTCTACTGGGAATGAGGTGGTCAGGACAGGTTCATCGATTTGGACCCATTGTACGCCTTCTGCTGCTAGTTCGGACAGGACTCGGGCGTATAAAGGCAGGAAGGTTCGTATAATAGAGGCCAGATCCTTACGATCATAGCCTTTGGATAAAACAACAAATGAGTAGGGACCGATGAGAACCGGTTTACCGTCAATACCTAGCTCCTGCTTTGCTTCACGATAAGCGAGTAAGGGCTTATTTTCAGTGAGCACTGGAGCCGCATTTTCCAATTCGGGAACGATGTAGTGGTAATTGGTATTCATCCATTTGGTCATTTCGCTGGCGGTAGCTCCCTTCTGCCCACGTGCCATCCCGAAATACACAGACAGAGGAACCGGACCTGTAGGACGATAGTTGAACCGTTCGGGTACGAGACCGAACATCACAGATGTATCCAGCACATGATCGTAATAGGAAAAGTCTCCGACAGGAATGCGATCAATCCCTTTGTCACGTTGCTTGCTCAGATGCTCCAGACGCAATCTTTTCATCTCACTATGCAGTTCACTTTCGTTAATACTACCCTGCCAGAAGCGCTCCAGTGCTTTCTTCCATTCCCGGTTCCCGCCGATACGCGGATATCCCAGATTACTGCTAGTCAAACCGGACAATGTAGATCGTTCGTTAATGGACATGTAGGTTTCCTCCTAAGTGGTAGCCAGTTTATTTTTACGTACCAAAAAAGGCATTCTGTCCCCAAGGCTAAAAATAAGTAGGGGAAAGAATGCCTCCGCGATTAAAATTCAAAAATACGGCGACTGCTCTTAACACCTCCCTATCTTCCGTAGGTACTGCGATGTTGTTAAAATAGGCAGGTCTCCTGACTTACGGATCATGACGTTCAGCATCCCTTCCCGGTCTGTGGACCAGTGGGTGTATGAGCAGCTGAACATTCCCCGTTTACAGTGGCGGGACCGTCCCGGATTTGCACCGGCTTCCCTTTTAAGTCTGATCTGAATAGAACAGACACCTATTTCCAAACTATGCGATTAAGGTATGACGAATAATTATGCACTCGTATACTTGTTCACCATCATAAGTGAAACTCACAGGATGTGCAATAGAAACAGTAATAGAAACTGGGGTGCAATCTGTTAGTTATATGCAAAAAAGACAAGCCCAACCCATCGTGGGGAACTTGTCTTTGGTATAGCATCTTGCTAAGTAGAACATCGCCTTTAAGCTAATGAAACGGTGTAACCTGCTTGAGTACTGGCTTTCACATCTACCAGGCGCTGATTACGGCTGCCCCGAAAGGGGAGGGTCAGATCTTTTTGCTGTTCAACAAAACGGCCATCTACAATCACGTCACACAATAGCGCCAGCTCCTGTCGCTCCTGATCCATGAGCAGATCTTCGTAAACAAAGCCTGTGTAGGCCCAGACGGTTCGGTCGGGACAAGCCGCACGGAAGTCACGTACAAATTGCGAGCATTCTGCTGCTGAGAAAAAAGGGTCTCCCCCGCAGAGAGTCAATCCGTCCAACAGCGGATTATCCATGATATCACGGATGACCTCCTGTTGACGCTCGGGCGTGAATGGCTCCCCTGCGCGAAAGTTCCACGAAGCTGGATTAAAGCAGCCGGGACAGGCATGGCGGCAACCGCTAATGAATACGACGGTGCGCAGGCCGTATCCTTCATTCAGAGATTCCGGAATATAGCCGCACAAATTCACTTATGCTTCACCCGGTCGCGAACTTCGGCTTGCTTGGCAGCATTAAAACGAACGGTATAATCACCTGTCAGATATCCGGTTACCCGACGTAAACGCTGAAAGTGCGTGTGTTCCTCATCCGTGCCGCATTGAGGACAGCTTGTCCCGATAATCCCTTCATAGCCGCATTCCGTACAACGATCCACCGGATGGTTGATGGAGAAGTAGCCAATGTTCTGATGCAGCGCGTATTGAACAATTTTAAGAAACGCCTCCGGGTTATTCCGCGCATTACCGTCCAGCTCGATGTATGAAATTGCACCCGCATTACATAGATTATGGAACGGAGCCTCCAAGCTGATTTTACGAGCAGCCGGGAGCTTGTAATACACCGGAATATGAAAGGAATTCGTGTAATATTCCCGGTCATTTACTTCAGGAATAACTCCGAAGTCACGTTGATCCAGCAATGTGAACTTGCCCGACAGCCCTTCGGCAGGTGTCGCGAACAGTGTAATATTTAGATTGTGATGTTCACTCATTCGATCACAATACACGCGCATGGAGGTGATGATTCGCTGTGCTTCACGGTATACAAAATCATCCTCTCCGTGGTGTTTTCCGTATAATGCTTTCATACACTCAGCCAGCCCGATAAATCCGATCGAAAGCGTACCGTGCTTTAGGACGCTTCCCACCTTCTCATCAGGTGCCAGTTCTTTTCCGCCTTCCCATACCCCTTCGCGCATCATAAAGTCCGAGGCTTTGGCTGGCTGGCTGGTCTGGATATGATAGCGATGGATTAGACCGTCTACTGCAATTCGCATAACCTCTTCCAGTCTCGCGTCAAAGCGGTCACGGTCAGGTGTCAGACGCTTGCCTGTGCAAATACCATATTCAATCCCGAGCCGTACCAGATTAATAGTATTAAATGAGAGATTACCCTTGCCGCTCTGGCGGTTTCTGCCGAAACGGTCAGAAATGGTACGGGTACGGCAGCCCATCGTGGCAATGATGGTATCCGGGTCATCTGCGCGGTAATAAGGCAGATTGAAGGTAGCATCCACATTCACAAAGTTGGGATACATCCGCTTGCTGGAGCATTCTACCGCTTTTATGAACAAATCGTAGTTGATATCGCCCTCTGCCTGGTTGACTCCTTTTTTACATTGGAAAATATGTTGTGGGAAAATAGGAGTTTCCCCGCTGCCCAGTCCACGAATCGTGGCTTCCAGCAGCGATTGCGAAACAAGCCGACCTTCAGCAGACGTACACATCCCGTAATTCAGTGAAGTGAACGGAATTTGCCCCCCTGCCCGACTGCTCATCGTGTTCAGGTTATGAATGAGCGACTCGGCGGCCTGCCGGGTTTCTGTTTCCGTTTCCTCATAGGCAAATGAGTATGAACGAGGGCAGACTTCTTGCAAATGGGTATTGGCTAAATGCAGTTCGTCATCAGACCAGTTGGAGTCTATTTCTTCCTTGAACAACCGGAGTCCTTTGCGCAGGTGCTTGCGGAAGGAACGAGCAACGTATGGAGCTAGATCCCAATCTATTTTATTGGCAGAGACACCACCAAATTGGCTATTTTGTTGAGACTGGAATATGATGGCGACCAGTGCCATAGCAGACATAATTGTTTGCGGTGTGCGTACAGAGCCATTGCCTGTATTGAAACCGTCTTGTAGCAAACGACCAAATGGGATAAAGATACAATTTGTAGTTCCGAGCGCATATTGGTCCAAATCGTGAACATATACATACCCATGGTCAATCGCGTCTGTTAATTCAGGCGGAAGTACACGCAGGCGCGCATACCATTTGGCATATTCCGAGCCAAGCTTGCTCATTTTGCCGCTAAACGATTCTCCATTTAAATTTGCATTCTCCCGCAGCATGTCCAGATCTTGTGCCCCAATGACTCGCTCACCGATGTCGTATAATTGATGTTCCTCCAGCACCTTCATCGTAAAACCCTCCATATAGTAAAAAATATATATTTTTCACAAAAACAACATATTGATGATATCTAGTGATAACCAATTGTTTCGATCTATATATTGTATATACGTAGACATTGAGAGTATGTGACTATTGTCACATTGATAGAGGCGAGAAGCAGGAAAAGGCCAGGTATAGAATAAGGGACACATCCACAGATATGCACCTTACTCTACACCTGGCCATTGTAGTTACAGTGAAATAAGTAGGTTTTCGAGTACATCGTATATGATATTGGGAAAAAAATTTTTAGAAGGTTTAGAGCAGCTTTTTCAGTTGGGACACACGGCCTTGGGAAATATCGAGCATTTCTGCATACACTTTTTGTGGCAGGTTCGGATGTTCCTGAATCAGCTTGCGGAGCTTTTTTACCATTTCACCTTGTTGCACTCTGGAATGCTTGGGCTGCCAGGTAGTGTTGGCTTGGTTCGATTTGGTATGTTCTTGAGCCTGGATGGCATCGTTGCTTGTGGCATGTACATGTTCATCGTTCTTTAATAACTGGATGCAATCAGCGCAAATAAAGCTGTCCCGAAAATAAGTTAAATGATCCACTGCGCCGCAAAATTTGCAGGAGACACCCGTGTATTTCCTTAATACAAATCCTTCTTCATCTACGAAGAATTCAAGCGAATCACCGATATTGATATCCATAGTGGTGCGCATTTCCTTAGGGAGTACAATTCGCCCCAGCTGATCCAGAGGCCGTGTCATTCCGGTATTTTTCATCAGCGCTTCCTCCTTCAATGATATATCCTGATTATACCAAAAAATATCATTTTTAGCTTTATATAAGAAAAAGAAATTGTAACTTTTTTTCTCGTATGCCGCGGTTTGTATTTCATCCAATTTAGGATGTTTTCGGTATTGTTGCTGGTGTACTCCTTTTTCGTTATGATATATTAAAGCGCTTTCGTGCATAACTTTTTATCATCTTAATGAAGCTAAGGAGATGACGGATTTGAGTCATGAAACAACGGGTATCGAATATTTATTTCAAGATCCGAAGATTCAACTAGATGAGCGTGTACGGGATCTCGTGTCGCGACTAACCTTAGAGGAAAAGATCGAATCTATGCTGCAATACCAGCCGGCCATTGACCGTTTGGGAGTTGCAGCTTACAAGCACGGTACGGAAGCAGCACACGGGATAGCCTGGTTGGGGGAGGCCACTTCATTTCCTCAGCCTGTGGGTTTGGCCTGTACTTGGGATACGGAGTTAATGCGTCAGATCGGCTCTGTTATTGCAGATGAGGCGCGTATCTACTATCGTCGTGATCCAAAATTGAACGGTCTTACCCTGTGGGCGCCTACAGTGGATATGGAGCGTGACCCAAGATGGGGAAGGAATGAGGAGGCCTACGGCGAAGACCCGTATTTGACGGGAGAATTGTCGAAGGAGTTAGTCAAAGGGATCCAGGGTGATCATCCGGTATATTTGAAAGCGGTTGCGACGTTAAAACATTTTCTAGGTAACAATAATGAAGTGGACCGGGGTATTGGCTCCTCCAGCATAGACCCACGAAACCTGCGAGAATATTATCTAAGAGCATTTGAGAAGCCTTTTACGGAGGGCGGAGCCCAGTCGATGATGACTTCTTACAACTTGATTAACGGAACGCCTGCTACGTTATACCATGGTGTTAACGATATTGTCAGAGGCGAATGGGGAATGGACGGCTTTGTCGTAAGTGATGCGGGTGATGTGATGGGGATTGTAAACGACCATCAATATTACGATTCCCATACGCCGGGCGTGGCTGAATCTATTCGCGCTGGAATTGACAGCATTACCGATGATGCAGAGCTCTCCAAGCAGGCGATTCGAGAAGCTTTGGAGCAGGGCTCGCTACAAGAAGAGGACTTGGATCGGGCATTGTTCCATACGTTCCGTGTTCGTTTTCGTTTGGGGGAATTTGATCCGGCGGCAGACAATCCCTATGCCTCCATCGGGGAGGAGGCTTTAATGACAGAGCAAGCCCGTGCATTGTCGTTGCGTGCGGCGAGGGAGCAGATCGTACTGCTCAAAAATGAGCAGGAACTTTTGCCATTGAACCCTGCCCAGTGTGGCAAAGTAGCGGTCATTGGTTTGCATGGCAATGAGGTGTTCCGCGACTGGTATTCCGGTACGCTACCTTACCGGGTTACACCGCTGGAGGCGATTCGTGCCAAGCTGGAAAGCGGGGGCGCGGAGGAACGTGTCGTGTACTCCGATGCCAAAGATCGTGTGACCTTGACGGCATCGACTGATGGCGCGAAGCTCATAGTTAATTCTTCTGGCGATATGCGCTTGTCCCAGGATGGAGAGCCAACGGTATTGACCATGACAGATTGGGGCTATGGCAGCGTGACGCTGCATGATGAACATCTGGGTACCTATGTGACGAGCGATGAGGAGACGCTTCGCGTGACAGCTGCTGAAGCGTATGGCTGGTATGTTAAAGAGGTCTTTGGACTGACTCCTGTAGAACAAGGAGAGCATCTGTGGACCACGTGGAATGGTAAGCCAGTGATCGCAGGAACGGAAGGCTCCTTAAAGGTGATGGAATCCGCAACTCCTGCATCTAATGTCACAGACTCCGACCGTACGACTTTCCGTATTGAGACGGTATCGGATGGCTTGGCGGAGGCGATAGCCGCTGCGCAAGCGGCAGATACAGCGATTGTATTCGTTGGAAATCACCCGCTCATTAACGGAAAGGAAGAGAATGATCGCCCAGGCTTGGAACTGGCTGCTTCCCAGCAGCGACTTATCGAGGAAGTATATCGCGTTAATCCGAATACGATTGTGGTTCTGACGGGCAGCTATCCTTTTGCGATTCCTTGGCTTCAAGAGCATATTCCAGCGATCGTATATACGTCTCATGCGGGACAAGAGCATGGTACAGCCATAGCGGATGTATTGTTTGGAGATTACGCACCCGCAGGGCGTCTGAACATGACCTGGGTTCAGAATGAGGATCAATTGGGTGATATCAGAGATTATGATATTATCCGTGGCGGCCGTACCTATCAATATTTTGAAGGTGAACCGTTATATCCATTTGGACATGGGCTAACGTATTCGCCATTTGAATATAGTGATCTGCATACAGACGCCCATAAGGATAACGTTAAATCTATGGCTACACTTGACGCCGCAGATACTATCCAGGTGTGGGTAGATGTGACGAATCGGGGGGAAGCTGCTGGCGAAGAGGTTGTACAACTGTATGTACGCTCTGAAGCCTCGCGCGTAAAGCGTCCGTTGAAGACACTGTGTGGATTTCAACGCATTCGCTTGGAGCCAGGTGAGACGCGAACGGTCTCTTTTACGGTTCGGGTAAAGGATTGGGCGATTTGGGATGTCACACGGGATTGTTATTGCGTTGAATCGGGTGAATATACACTGCTGGCAGGTGCCTCCTCAGCAGATATTCGATTGGAGCATCCTGTGTACGTTCGAGGTGAAGTTATTCCACCACGGCAAGCTGGACCAAGGATACGAGCTGAAAACTTTGATGATTGCTTCGACATCCTGCTGGATGAAAGCAAGGAGCAAAGGGAGGCCTGTGTACGTCCCCGTTCACCGCAACGTTCTGGTTGGATTGCTTTTCATGGCGTAGACATGAATACGGTGAGTGTAGCCGAGTTTCAGTGCCGCGTGTCAGGCAACAGCAGTGATGCAGCCATTGAACTGCATTTGGATGGGCCAGACAGCCAAGCTGTGGCACGCATCAATGTGGGTAATACAGGAGGGGCACAAGCATGGGTGACACTCTCGGAAAAGGTACAGTCAGCCTCCGGCATCCGGGATGTTTATCTGTCACTTAGTGGAGAAGTACGACTAGGTCATTTTACTTTGGGCGCTAGGGATCCAGAGGGTTCCGGCTTTCAGGCTTGAACTTACATCTGACATCACGTACAATGCATTCAACGAAGTTTCTACAGCTTAGGGGTGTCATCTCATTTGAATAGTGAAAAAAGACTACGCACCGCAACGCCCAAATGGCTTGGAATTGCGGTAAAGGCGCTTGTCTATTTGGAAAAACACGGGGAGCTTTGTGCCAGCGGCTCTATTGCCCGCTCCATTGATTGCGAAGTCACTTTGGTGCGCAGAGTGCTGACACGGCTTGTGCAGGCTGATTTGATTGCAGCACGTGAAGGGCGCGAGGGAGGTTATGTGCTTACCCGTTCAGCGGATCATATTACACTTGCTGATATATACCACGCCATTGAAATATGTGATCCCATTTTCCCGGGGATGATGCATGAACCGGAGACGAACCCTTTTTGCGGGGAGTTGGCGATCGCCGTATCTGAGATTTTAGCTGAGAGTGAACGTCGTATGCTGGAAGTATGGGAATCTCATACGCTTGCTTCGCTCGCCAAGCGTACATCCCTTGTGGTGGGGAATTGCAATCATACTGAAGATAAGGATGCCAAGTCACCTTCCCCTAGGGATTAACATCTTTTCTTTTTAAAAGGATAATAGCCGATACGATCCTCAAGAGAGGGTTGTATCGGCTATTTCTGTGTAAGGGTCATGCCTCAAGTTATATTTCATAGGAGCAAACCCGATTACGTCCTGCTTTTTTAGCTTCATATAATGCTTTGTCCGCCTGTTCCAGCAGGGCTGCTCCGGATATATCTTCTCCTGTACCAGGGAAGGTGGTCACGCCGATGGACACGGTGACTTTAAGAATAAGTCCGTCCGCTAAAACAAACTCGTACTGATTTACTCCGCTAAGAATCTGATTAGCTATGCGTAATGCTTGCCGAAAAGCACAATTCGGCAATAGTACGGTGAATTCTTCTCCCCCGCTGCGAGTGACTACATCATTAGTACGGCACTTTTCCATTAAAATCTGCCCAAGCTGACGCAGCACTGTATCGCCTGCGGCATGTCCGTAGGTATCGTTGACTTTCTTGAAGTGATCAATATCCAACACCAGTACAGATAAGTGCTCATGACGTTGACGAGCTTGAGGGAGCTGTTCTTCCAATGAGAACTCAAGCTGTCTTCTATTGCTTAAATTAGTGAGATGGTCTGTGTAGGAGGTATGCTCCAGTCGAAGTAACAGCTCATTGGATGTGTTGATAGATTCAGCAATGAGGTACAGAAGACATCCGCCGACCATGGAAATGAAGAATTGGAGCGGATACACGTGCAGAACATCATCGAGATTTTTCAAATTTATCATAAGGGGACAGAATATAATGCCCAAAGCAAAAACATTCA
Source organism: Paenibacillus sp. DP01 (assembly GCF_044784315.1). Lineage (NCBI taxonomy): Bacteria > Bacillati > Bacillota > Bacilli > Caryophanales > Paenibacillaceae > Paenibacillus > Paenibacillus sp. DP01. The sequence goes on along the minus strand of NZ_CP173059.1, from coordinate 5,380,347 downwards.
TCATAATCAGCTTGGGTAAACGCGACCAGGACAAATGTGACAGTACAGCACACCCCAGACCAGCGAGCAGTATAAAAATGGCGCCTACGATGGCTTGAGTGTTGATACCAAACAGCAATAGTCTGCCTAAACATATAAAAAGCGTTGCCATAAGCGCAGCTGGGGCGCCGATATAAGTTGCGGTAGCTACGATAGCCAGATGTCGAAGATCAGCGATGGTATTAAATCCTACTGGAATGGAGTAGTACATGATAACAATGCCATAGCACCCAAAAAGAGCGCCACCAATCCAATGTACCTTATGCGTTAAGGTGTGTAGACGGATTTTATACCTTTGTGAAACAAGACCGGTTATGTACAAAAAGGTGACAAGGATACAGGTATTTACAAAAAACGTACTAAACAAGATGTTAACCCTCCCGAGAGGCATATTCCTTCATTTTATCAAAAAGAACTGACATTAGGCTTAAAAAATTAAAAATTTATTCAAATTTATTACGCTGGGTTTGCTTAAAACGTTTCGATCGAGTGCTTGGTGCATAACTGGGAACAGATTGAGCATACTCCAAAGATACATTAATTAGGAAATAGGTAGTGTACTGTTGCCATTTGGAGAGGAGGTTTGCTCATGATTCGCTATCCCTATCGCAAACATAATAGAAAATCGGGTGTGGATAAGAAGAATGGAAATTCTCCGCGCTATTTAAAAATCGAGGCTTGTTTGGAAACCAACTTGCAGCAAGTTAAGGAGTTGACGTCAGATAGCCCAGACTTTCTGATTCGCCGCTTTAAAGTGGGCCTTAGGGCGGATGTCCCCGCCGCTATTGTGTTTCTAGATAGTATGGCCAAAACGGATACGGTGAATGAACTCATCATGAAATCCATGCTTAGCCGCCCATCTGCTGAGGTAGCTGTGGAGGTGGAGAGCGCAGAGGCGCTGTACACAAAAATACAGAGTCACGCGCTTGCACTTGGAGAAGTGAAGGACTGTGATGATTGGAATTCCATGATGAAGCAATTGTTAATGGGGGACACAATCATCTTATTGGAAGGCTGCGAAAAAGCCATTGCGTGCGGTACACGTGGGGGAGAGACACGCGCTGTCAGCGAGCCAACAACCCAGACAGTCGTCAGAGGACCAAAAGATGGATTTGTGGAATCTCTGTTCACGAATATTTCTCTGGTTCGGCGACGGATTAAAAGCTCTGATCTTACACTGGAAATGTTTCAAGTGGGAAGCACGTCTCTCACGAATGTGGCCATGCTATACATGAAGAATATTGCGAATCCACGTGTCGTAGAGGAGGTTCGTAAACGGATAGAAAGCATCAACATTGACGCTATATTTGAGTCCGGCATGGTTGAGGAGATGATACAAGAAAATCATTTCACACCCTTCCCAACGATCTTTAACACGGAAAGACCTGATACCATCAGCAGCAATATTATGGAGGGCCGAGTGGCGCTTATTATAGACGGAAATCCGTTTGTATTGGTGATGCCCACAGTGTTTGCTCAATTTTTCCAGAACTCTTCGGATTATGAAGAGCGTTACGATATGGCGACTGTTGTTCGGCTCATTAGATATATCAGCTTCATTATTCTTATTCTAGGGCCTTCTCTCTACATTGCTTTAACAACATATCATTATGAAATGATACCGACTCCATTGCTGATTAGCATATTAGCTCAGCGGGAATCCGTTCCTTTTCCGGCATTTCTAGAGGCGTTAATTCTGGAGATCACCTTTGAGATTTTGCGTGAGGCAGGTATCCGAATGCCGCGTGCGGGTGGCCAAACGGTATCCGTTATAGGAGCGCTTGTGCTGGGTCAAGCGGCTGTGGAAGCCGGAATTGTCACCCCGCTACTCACGATTGTAGTAGCCCTGACGGGGATAGCCAGTTTCGCAATCCCAGCCTACAACATGGCAGTAGCCGGGAGATTGTGCCGATTTATTTTCATGATCCTGTCTGCGTTCATGGGCCTATACGGCATTACATTGGGGCTGATTGCGCTAATTGCTCATATGAACAGTCTGAGTTCCTTCGGGGTGCCCTACATGGCGCCTTTTAGTCCTTTTGTGCTGGAGAGTCAAAAGGATGCCGTATTGCGACTCCCATTCTGGATGATGAAGAAACGTCCTAAAAGCATTACGTCTAAGAACCAGAAACGAATGAAGGATGGAAGCGGAAATTCCCCTTCGGATAAAACCACGCCGATGCAGGAGGGGGGCAATCAGGGTGTATCAGGGGAAGAGGAATGAACAAAGTGCTGTAACCTTTAAGGGGAGAATAGGAGGACTGTGTTTGGTCTTGCTTCTGTTCGCTCCATTGTTATCCAGTTGCTGGGATTCTGTGGAGTTGAACCAGCGAGCCGTAGTAGCGGGAATAGGAATTGATATGGCGGGGGAGTCAGAATATGAGGTCTCCCTGCAGGTGATCGTGGCAGATGAAATCGCTGGAGCCAAAGCGAGAGGAGATACCCCTGTCGTTTTGTATCGGGAAAAGGGCAAAAGTCTGTTTCAAGCGATTCGCAAAGCTTCACAGAGGATCCCACGGACTATTTCTCTGGCGCATGCTAGATTGGTCGTCATCGGAGAAAAGCTGGCACGGCATGGAATTGGCGATACGCTGGATTTTCTGGAAAGGTATACGGAAACCCGTCTGACGATGAAAATGCTGATAGCACGCGGTGAAACTGGAAAGGATGTACTGGCAACCATGACTGCGATCGGCCGCATTCCCGCTAATGATATTTCAGGAAAGCTGGAATTATCTCAAAATTTGTACGCTGGGGATTACGCGGTGAGTGTCGATGATGTCATTCGCAGCATGTCCAGTAAAGGGAGTGGTCCTGTGCTTACGGGCGTAGAGGTGAGCGGCAATTTGGAGCAGGCCTCACGGAAGGACAATGTGGACAATGTCTTACCGGAAGCAGTTGTTCACATTAATGGGATGGGAGTATTCCAAAAAGATCGTCTTGTCCGCTGGTTGGACGATGGCCAAGCAGTTGGACTGTCTTTGATTAATAACAAAGTGAAAAGTGCGGAAACAACAATGAGTTGTGATAAGAAAGGGGAAACCGTTAGTATTGAAACCTTGTTCTCTAAAACCCATATAGACAGTCAGATGGAGCGAGGTGAGCCTGTTTTTGTAATTCATTTGAAGCAGACCGGAGCAATACAGGAAGCTGAATGTTCCATTAACCTGAAAAGTTCAGAGGTTATCAAACGATTGCAGGAGCAATGGGCAGAGGAAACGAAACGCGTCATTTTATCAACCGTCAAAGAGGTTCAGCGTACTGGCAGCGATGTGTTCGGCTTAGGTCTTGCACTTGAGAGGAGATACCCAAAACAATGGAAAAGGCTCTCTTCCGATTGGAGCCGTTATTTTGCAGAAAGCACCGTTCGTGTTCAGGTGACTTCGGTATTGAAGCATACACAGTCGCGAACCAACCCGTACTCAAGGGGAGAAGCCGACTAGTGAAATCAGGAAGGGGGGAAGGCGATGAAGAAGACACAGATAAGTTCAAAAGAAATGATCTCTCTCATGGTGCTGTTTGAATTGGGCACATCCATGATGTCTATTCCCGGTAGGGATGCGGGTAAGGATGTATGGATCGCCATCCTCATTTCCACGATTGTTGGGGCATTGCTTTTTGTTTGCTATGGCAGCCTGCACCGACGTTTTCCTGATTTGCTTATGACACAATACTGCAGAGCTCTTTTGGGCAAGAAAGCAGGGAGCGCGCTTGCTTTTTTATATATCGTGTTTTTTCTCTACGGCGGAGCACGGGATCTTAGGGATACGGGGATCCTGATTGCTGACCGTACACTTCAGCATACGCCGTTGACAGTCATCTGTGGCTTAATGGTTGTACTTGTCATGTATGTGGTGTATTTGGGAATTGAGGTTGCAGGCCGGACGGCCATTATCATGTTGATTTTGCTACTGCTGCTGGGTCTCGCTACTAATATGTTGATTTTGTTGGCAGGCATTGTGGATGTGGGCAATATATTGCCCATAGCCGAGCATGGCTGGCAGCGGATATGGCAAGTAGTTTATTCGCAGGCCGTAATGCTACCGTACGGCGAGATGGTTACGTTTGCGATGATTCTTCCCACCTTAAAAAAAGGCTATCGTGCCAATGGGGTAGGGGTCTCTGCTATATTGTTTGGAGGGCTACTCCTGTCTGTTGTTACGCTGTCCAATGTGCTTGTACTAGGAGAGGACGTGTTCAAACGGGCGACTTATCCCCTGCTTACTATGATCAGCAAGGTCGAAATATCTGATTTTATCGACAGAGTCGATGTGATCGGCGTGATGAGCGTTATAATTTTTGATTTTTTCAAAATCTTCATCTTTTATTATGCCGCAGTTAAAGCGGCAGAGGATGTATTGAGAATATCCTACCATAAACTGATTCTGCCATTTGGGCTGATCATGTTAGTCTCTTGTGTATTAATGGCACTGGGTTATCAAGATCACCTTGAAACAGGCGAGTTTGTACTGAAATGGCTGTTTCCGATATTTGCCGTGTTTTTTCCACTCTTACTTCTAATTGTATCGTGGCTGAAAAAGACCCGGAATAAAAAAATAGAGGAGAATGCCCCATGAGTCATCGTCTTGCCAATAAAACATACATCAGTACCGGACAAATGCTCATTCTGATGTTCCATTTTATTCTAGGAAATGCAGTCATTATTAATATGGATAGTGAATATGAACGGAATACTTGGATTGCTCAGACTATTGCTATGCTGGTCGGAATGGTATTGTTCCGGATGTACACCTACACGGCAGAGAGATTCCCCGGCCAAATGTTGACTACCTATGCTCGTCAATTGGTAGGGAATAAGGGTGGAACGGCAATAGGGGTACTGTACATTCTGTTTTTTTTGTATTTGACCAGTAGAAATTTACGTGATGAGACTGAACTGGTTCGTGTGTCTGTACTGGAAAAAACACCGAGCCTAGTCGTGGCTTTTCTGATGATTCTCTGTGCAATCTATGTCCTCTGGCTTGGCTTTGAAGTACTGGCCCGTACGGGGCAGGTGTTTTTTGTAGTAATCCTCATCGTTATGCTTTTGGGAAATACATTATTGCTCTTATCGGGCAGTGTTCATCTTGAAGAACTGATGCCCGTCATGAGTAAGGGTTTTAAACCTGTACTCATGTCAGCCCTAAGGGATCGTTTGGCTTTTCCTTTTGGTGAGCTGATTTGTTTTATGATGTTTGTCCCTTCTGTAAAAAGGCCTTCACAGATCACCAAAGCTGGATATATAAGTATTTTAGCTGGAGGCACTATTTTAGTTGAAGTCGCAATATTAAATGTAACCGTGCTGGGGACCGATATAACAGAGCGTTCTATTTTTCCATTATTAAGTACATTCCAGAACGTGCAGCTTTCGGAATATGTGCAGCGTCCAGATGTTATTGTACTGATGTCCATTATTATCGGAGACTTTTTTAAAGTGGCCTTGTTTTCTTATGCAGCAGTGTTGGGGATATCGGATATATTTGGTTTACCGTACCGAAAAGTGCTCTTACCTTGCGGTATTATTGTTTTACTATGGTCACAGATAGGGGCAACAAACCTGAGTGAGCACTTTGAATTTGGACGACTGTCCCTCATCTATGTTCATCCATTATTTGTTTACGTTATTCCTTGTTTGTTCTTCCTGCTGGCTCTCTTGCGGAGAAGCAGAGGAAGAAGTTGAAACTTTGAGGAAACGTGACCATTGTGAGAACAGGAAGCGAAATGCATTTCCTATTGGCTTTTTGCCTACATTTATAAGGAGCACCATGAGCATTCCCACCAGCACAATATATTCTGATGGTCGCATCGTGCGAAAAGCCAATGAAACAGGCTCCCAAGGATGATGAACACCAAAAAGCCACTTTACCGACACACTTGTCCCAAGCATTAGTAGCATAAAAAGTATGAATATCCAAAGTGTTTTCATCAAACATCCCTCCATGAGCTGAATGTATATCATGTATACATTGTGTTGCAAAGCGGCACAATTTATCCGATCTCATTGACTTGAAATAAATTAAGATTTATACTTATTCTAAATTAATTTTTATTGTGATTATAAGTTTGTAATAAATATAATCTGCGTTGGTTAAGGGAGATGCGGTATGAGAACTTTAAATTTAACTTCGCAGCGCCAAGCGGTATATGATGTGGTCCGTGAGGCCCACGATCATCCTACCGCTGCCGATGTTATGAATCGGTTGATGGAGCGCGGATATAATCTGGCCTATGGAACGGTCTATAATTCATTGCGTTATTTAACGGATAAGGAATTAATCCGTGAGCTGAAACTAGGGGAAGCTGCTAGTCGTTATGATGGTCGGATGGACGATCATCAGCATATTATTTGTCAGGTATGCGGCCGAGTAGATGAAGTGATGAGTGAAGTCCCACACGATTGGATTGATACGGTTGCGCATGAAACGGGATATACGATTGCCCATGCCCATGTCGTATTCGGAGGAGTGTGTAAGGAATGTCAAAGCAAGCGAATCAAGTAACGAATCGTATTAAAGTAGCTGACATGCCTAGACGGGTGAAGGGCAGTTGGACATCGATGTTGTCTGCCCCGTCTACACCTGCGGTGCAGACCGTTCCTTCTAATGAACCTTTGTATTGTCCGACCACGCGTCGCATCATCCTGATCAGTTCCGTACCGGGTGTAGTCCACGGTGTGGTGCGTACGTTGTCAGATGCGTGTTTTGACGTAATGGTCTTCCATCGCTGGGAGCCTGAAGTGCAGCGTCATTTGGGGAGCGACCTCTTGATTTACGATTTGACCGCCACTGATCCACGGCGTGAATTGCTGAGTATCCGCAATGATCTTGAGCATGAATATATGAAAGACACACCAGTCATGTATGTGGTTCAGGATCGGATGTCTTTACGTGCGCATGAGCTGCTTCCTTCGGAAGAGGTACTGATATGGCCACTAGCATCCAACCAAATGGTGCATGACATTGAGCGGATGATTGTGCGTCATCCGGTGATTTCCCGCCAGGCAGCGCAAACCAGTCAGCGTACGGTGTTCAAGGATATCTGGATTGACCGTGATAAAATGTTGGTATATAAGGAAGAAAATCTATTGAATCTAACCAAAACAGAATACGATTTGCTATTGAAGCTGATAGATTCTCAAGGAAAAGTGATCTCGCGCGAGCAAATGATGCATGATATCTGGGAAACCGATTTTGTCGGCGGCAGCAATGTTGTAGATGTGCATGTCAAAAGTTTGCGCAAGAAGCTGGACGATCGACCTGCGGAGCCTGAATATATAGCAACCGTAAGAGGTGTAGGATACAGATTGGCAGATTAAACGGAAAGTTATGAATATCGATAAATTCCGCCGGATGGATACCATTCGGCGGTTTGTATACGGTGCCTAAAGCTGACACTAGGTGTGACAGTTGACTTTATCAGGATACATACACTACAATCGGTAGTGTGAGGTGCTTCTTATGAAACGACTGAATTTTAAAGCTGGCGAAACCGGACTTAACCGATTTTTCGGGCCTCTGGAAGCCAAAATCATGGATATTTTATGGTCCACTTCGGATCGGAGTATCAAAGAAGTGCAGACCGCATTGGAGGGGGATCGGGACTTTAACTTCAATACGGTAATGACCGTGATGAACCGTTTAGTGGAAAAGGGGATTTTGAGCAAAAGTATACGCGGGAGAACGTCCTTATACCGTCCTGTTTTAAGCAGAGAAGAGTTTATGGATGAGCAATCCAAAGAGCTGAGTCACGAACTGGTGGATGAATTTGGTCCGCTTGCTGTTAACCATATGATTGATGCTCTGGAAGTAGCTGATCCGATTTTGATCGAACGTTTGGAACAAAAAATTAAACAATGGAAAAAGGATATGTAGACGATGTGGAAAACACGTTCTAAATTACTGTTTACAGCAGGCGCCTTGATTTCGGGTTTTGCCCTTATGCAGATGGGGATGTACGCCGGGCAGCATGTTTTCGGCTGGAAATTGAATTTTAACGTGTTTCAAATTTGCAGAAGTTTGTTGCAGCACTATGGAATCGGCTACATGGTGGATGCGCTCAGTGGACTGGTTTTTGTAACCTTCGGTATCGCCGGAGGAGAAGCAGTCAGACAGTGCATGGCTACCAGGGCAGCTTTCCGCAGACTGCATCGAATGCGCGACCTGCCGTTGACCGAAGCACTGGGTGAGCGATATCGCGAACTCGGGACCGATCGAATTTGGGTCATTGATTATGCCAAGCCTGCTGCCTTCACCATGGGTTTATGGAAGCCGCGAATTGTATTGTCCTCTGCACTGTTGTCCGTACTGGACAAGCATGAGGAAGAAGCGGTTATATACCATGAAGCCTATCATATGAAGCATTATGATCCATTGAAGACCTGGTTCCTGCAAATGTGCGCTACACAGCTGTTTTACTTGCCGGTGCTACGTCACATTACCAACCATTACAAGACGGCCCGTGAAATCTTGGCGGACAACGAAGCGATTCATCGAGCCGGTTCACCGGTTGGAATTGGGAGCGCATTGCTCAAGCTTCTGAGTATGACACCCGCTAATGCCCGTCTGGTAAACTCCGCCGCTTGTTCCTCTTTTGCAGAAACGTCCATTAATTATCGTATCTCACGTATTCTAGACCCTCAACAAAAGCCGACCATTCAGATGCCTTGGCGTTCGATTATGTTTTCAGGCTATGTACTCGTCATGCTAACGCTTATGTTTACACTGGCGTTAATCTAGTTTGGCAATATGTATCATAGAAGGTGGCGCCTTGTGCGCTACCAGTTCTTGATATGTATAACACTACATTTTGTAGTGTTAATTATCTAATCCGTATACAACTTAAAGGAGATGAGTTTATGAATCAAACGCTTGCGAATATTGGATTGTTATTGGTACGAATTTTTACAGGAGTTATTTTTATCGTTCACGGTGCACAAAAGTTTCAGGGACTAGACGGAACCTCCGGCTTCTTCCAGAGCCTCGGACTCCCTGGCTGGATGGCCCCTGTGGTCGCTACGGTTGAGTTGGTTGGAGGGATTGCACTGGTTCTGGGTATCGGAACACGACTGGCTGGAGCGGCATTGACCATCGTAATGATCGGTGTATTGCTGACTGCAAAAAAAGGACAGCCTTTTGGCTCGATTGAATTTGATCTCCTGATTTTGTTCACCAGTCTTCAGCAAGCCCTTGTCGGTGGGCGTTTTCTGGCGGTGGATCAGTTGTTTGGCCGTAAAAAGGCTGAAAATAGTAACGTACAGGTCTAAATGTTCATATTACCGCATCCTTAGTCTCATAGGATGCGGTTTTTGTTTTGCTCTTTTATGAAAATTCTTTGTAAATGATTTGCTACTTTCTGCCGATATAACTTCCATGGAATGTAATGAAATAATATCGCTTTTTGAGCAAAGGGGAAGAAAGATACATGGCAACAACGCGAAAAAGAAAGACCATATGGACACTCAGGAACAAGTTGATTTTAGGCTTTTTACTTGTTTTGCTGATTCCAAGTTTAAGTATTTCCATTGCAACCTATGAATCATCATATAATGCTATGGAGAAACAGCTTTACAGCAGTGCAAATCAGGGGGTAACGACAGCTAACTCCGTGATTGAATATGCAATCGCCAGTAAAATTGAAGATGTGCGATATTTGGCGGAACGCCTCGACGGTTCGATGATTGATGGTCGAAATAGCCCCTTGATTGAGCCCAAGTTGATCCAATACAAGGGCTTGCACGAAGATGCTACAGATATTTTTGTCGGTACACCAGAGGGCTTGATGATCCGGGGGGTGCCTAAGGAGGATGAAGGAACATTTGACCCTCGCACACGACCATGGTACATAGAAGCGATGAAGCAGCCCGGTAAGGTTGCAATTACGCCTGTTATCATCAATTCATCGGGTATTCCTGTTGTTGTAGTATCTCAGACGCTTTCCGACCAGTCTGGAGTTATCGGGATCTCTCTGAATCTGGAAAGTGTACGTAAACTGGCCTCCATCAAAGTGGGCCAAGAGGGGTATATCATCATTTTGGATCATTCGAAGAAATTCGTGGTCCATCCTACGGCTAAAGCGGGTTCATCTCCTCAGGAGAATTCGCTTGATAAGTTGTATACTGCGCCGAGCGGGAATTTTAAATATATGCATGAAGGTCGCGAAAAATATTTGACTTATGTAACGAATGAGGATACCGGCTGGAAAATTGCAGGTACCTTCTATCAATCCGAGATTAACGATGCCACCGCTGCCATGCGTTATGTAACTATTTTCGTGCTGGCTGCCTCGTTGGTAATTGCGCTTATCGCGATTTTCCTAATTACCCGTTCTGTTCTGGTACCGATTCGTAAGCTGCAAAAATCAGCAGAACGAATCAGCGAAGGAGATTTGACGGGTGATTTGGAAACTGGAAAAACAGATGAGGTGGGCGAACTGTCTGCTCACTTTCAAACCATGGTGGATAGTTTGCGCACGATGATTCGAAGCGTACGCGAAACGACAGATCGGGTAAGTTCTTCAGCGGAAGAACTGGCTGCGGGTGCAGATCAGACGACCCAAGCCATTGAGCATGTCACTATTGCTATTCAGGAGGTGGCTGTAGGCAGCGAACGTCAGTTACAAAGCGTCAAGCATGGCTCTGTGAGTATGGAGGGACTGGCTCAGCAAGCAGCGGATGTATCCGAGCGTATGGTGGGTGTATCTGAACATGTGAAGATGAACGCCGAGTCAGCACAGGAAGGTAGCAAGGCTGCTACGCAGGCTGTACAGAAAATGCATGATATCGACGAGACTGTTCATGATCTTGGACAAGCTATGGACTCCCTGAGTGAGCGCTCTGGTGAAATCGTGAATATTATCAGTGTTATATCTGGTATTGCCAAACAGACTAATTTGTTGGCATTGAATGCATCCATTGAGGCCGCACGCGCTGGGGATCATGGTAAAGGATTTGCCGTGGTTGCTACAGAGGTACGCAAGCTGGCTGAGGAATCTGCCAAATCGGCTACCTTGATTTCGGAGCGCATTGAAGCGATGCAGGTGGATATGAACCATGCTTTGGGCGCGATGCAACAAGCGCGGGCACGGGTGACGGAAGGTATTGATTCGGTAACCACATCCGAGCATTCCTTTGCGGAAATCAGTCAGGCTGTCGAACGCGCGATGGGGCATATCCATGATATTACTGGAGTGACTCAGGAAATGGCACGGGGGACTGTAGGCGTCGCAGATATTATGAGCGATATTTCCCACATCTCGGACGAGGCAGCGAGCAACACCGAGTCGATCTCAGCGGCGGCTGAGCAACAGCTGGCTTCCATCGAGGAAATTGCTTCATCCACAGCAGACCTGAGCCAAATGGCAGAGGAGCTGCGCGAACTGGTTGGACGTTTCCAGGTTGAAAAAAAATCCTGAAATGATAAAAAGCGCCCGGATACCGGAGGTTATATTCCGTATCCAGGCGCTTTTTTTGATGTTTTATCATAACTTTGGTTCGCAGGGTTAGAAGTCACCGTTGAACGACTTGCGGCGATTCAGACGGAAACGGGCACCCCGTGAGCTGTTGGACGGACGCAGAGAGCTTCTTTGAAACATATTGTTCAGAATCAGTGCGAAAATGACCAGTACAGTCCCGTACAGTTCAAAACGGCTAATGGCATAGCCTTGGAAATACATAAGTACCAGCGTGGTAATCGGTACAAAATTAATAAATAGAATACCGTTTAGCGGAGACAGCTTGCGGATTCCGGCATTCCAACTCAGCAAGGCCGCTAGCCCTGGAAGCAGGATCATAAAGCTCATTTCGTATTTGACTGACCATACGTGCTGCCAATCCGGCACTGCAATCCAGTTGAAAGCAGAGGCAAAGGTCACGACTACAAAAGAAACCAGAGTTCCAAGCAGGCAGGTCAAGGTTGAATATCGAAGAGTAGACCACCCTGCAAAATGACTGCCTCCCATGGAATATACGACCCAACCGACGACACCCACGAAAATAAGCAGCAGCGCCAATAGATGTTGTCCGGCAAGCGTGAAAAAGGTCCATTTGCCGTTCGTGATAACCAGTAATGCCCCAGCCAGCGCAATCAACATGCTGATTAATGTATATTTTGGAGGCATTTTACGGGTCATGATCCACACCATCGCAATGGAGATCATCGGCATTAGCACTTCCATAATAGCAGCTACAAGGGTACCTGCTGCCCCCATCGCGTGCTGTCCCTGGAAAACGGCCATATTATAAATGGTAAATCCCATAGTTCCGAAGAACAATAACACCTTGCCCTTGCCCTCAAAGCGAAATGCAGTCCGTCCCTCTTTGAGCCACAATAGCACTATTAATATGAGTGTAACCGATAAATAGCGCAAAAATGAAAAGTACAGTGGATTAATATGCTGTAATGCAATGTGCGAAACCGGAAACATCGCCCCCCAGGACATACTGGCGATCAGGCATAGTAAAGATCCGGTCATGATCTGTTTGTTCATGGTGTACAAAAGCTCCTCCTTGCCGGTCTCAGCGGACATATCTTATGGACACATCATAAAGGATAGGAAGCTGTTGGTAAAATGATTGAAAATAAACATTATGATCATTTAAAATGATGATAAGTGACAAGGCGCGTCAATTTTGGTGGTCCTTGCCCTTCACAATAAGGGGGAACAGTAGTGGATCTGAACGATTTAAACATTTTCCAGACGGTGGCTGCACATGGCAGTGTCAGCAAGGCTGCAGCCGAGCTTAGCTACGTCCAGTCCAATGTAACGGCCAGAATCAAGCTGCTGGAAAAGGAACTGCAGACGCCTTTATTTTATAGACATAAGCGGGGGATGATCCTCAATGCTGAGGGCAAGCGTCTGCTGCAATATACGAAAAGCATTTTATCGCAATTTGAGGAAATGAAGCATGCGTTTCAGAACACCTCTACACCTTCAGGGGTGCTGGAGATTGGTATCGTGGAGACTGTCATTGCCCTTCCGGCCATTTTACATGCTTACTACAGTAAGTACCCGGATGTCGAATTGTCCCTCAAGGCCGGGGTTACGGAATCACTGGTGCAGGAGGTCGCAGAAATGCGACTGGATGGAGCCTTTGTAACCGGACCAGTCAAGCATCCGCTCATTGAACAGTTTGATGTATTTCAGGAAAAGCTGGTCCTCGTATCTCAAGGAAATGACTTTTCGGTTGACGATTTTACAACTCGTCCGCTCCTGGTATATAAAAAAGGCTGCGGCTATCGGGGAAGACTGGAAACCTGGCTCAAAATGGAGGGGATTATCCCCAAGCGGATCATGGAGTTTGGGACATTTGAGACGATTATCGGCAGTGTAGCGGCAGGCATTGGAATGACCGTTTTCCCCGAATCCTCGATCAGCGGGCTGGTGGCTCAAGGTCTTGTGTGTGGTCATGCCATCCCTGAGCCTTACAATGAAGTGACAACGGTGTTTATCCGCCGTAAGGAGGCCTTCGTTACCAGTACCTTGCAGTCTTTTATAGATGAGATTACCACTCAGACAGAAGCGTAGCTTTATGGCTTGGGCTCGGGTACAATGAGAGGGATTTGATCTCATTGTTCATCCTTGAAGGAGGGCTATTATGTTTACAATATATCCGGCTGCTTCCCGATTCAGCTTCGATAAGGGATGGCTGCGGGGGAGCCACAGCTTTTCATTCGCGGAGTATCAGGATGAGAACAATACAGCGTTTGGTCCTATGCGTGTCTGTAATGACGATGTCATCGCACCAGGCCGGGGCTTTGGGGCGCATCCGCACAGCGATATGGAGATTGTCTCCATTGTGCTGTATGGGGAGCTGCGTCATGAAGACAACCGTGGACATGTGGCGGTGACCCGTTTTGGAGGCATTCAGCGAATGTCAGCGGGGCACGGCATCATTCATACGGAGCACAACGCTTCGCAAACCGAGGATGTCAGTCTGCTGCAATTGTGGTTTAGTCCGCACACAAGAGGATTGCAACCTTCCTATGAGACTACAACGTTCAATACGGAACGTCTGCAAGGTCAGCTCCTGCCTGTCGTTGCTGGAAAGCGTGTACCCGGCACGGAGGGTGAAATAGCTTCAATTAATCAGGATTTAACGATTTATTTAAGCAAGCTTCAGCCTGGGGAACAAGTAGAATTTACACAGGCCGAGGGTCGGCGCGTGTTCCTGTTCGTCATCGAGGGCTCACTGCGTGTCAACGGTGAACATCTTCTGCAAGGCCGAGACTCTGCTCGCATAGAGGAGGAGCCGAAGCTATCACTGAAGGCAGAGGATTCTGTTTTTTATATGTTGATTGATTTGCCCTAAAAGGAGGTGCGCACAATGGCGCAGCAGGAAACATGGCTGATCAAGCATGCCGTCACAGGGCGAAGCTTTGCTGACAGCCGCAAGCAGCGTTTCGATTGTCGTTTGGAATCGGCGGACGGCGTGTTTCGCTTTACGCTTCAAGAGTTGCCGAGTGAGGCAGCGGAGGCGATTGTGCGTTTCAGCGAGGAGCTGAACGTATTTCGTTTTGTAACACCCGCAGACGGCGGATTCGTGGTAAAGCATTGGTATTACGTCACCCCGGAAAGTGTACAATATCATGCTCAGATCGGTGAGCTTACGTTTGAAGCCGGTTCTGAGATTGAATACCACCCTGAGGAGTATTGGGGAGACTAAATCTTCTTAATCATAAATGTTCGGATGTATAATCGATTTTCGAAGGCTCTGCATCATTGCAGGGTCTTTTTGTTATGAGTTCAAGATGGTGAGTTCATTGGATACATAATCCTTTGCAGGCTGGTACATCCTATATGTCATATTAACTGATCGGTTTATTCGTAAAGGGGGGACTAACGATGAAGAAAGGGCGCTTTCCCAAGCTGCCAAAGCTACCGTGGAGCCGGAGAGCGGTTCCAGCCGCTGAACGCAAAACACGAAATGCTCGTGTGCCCAAAGGGCTGCCTGAGTCTTCATGGCTGGAAGAGCCACTGCGCAGCAGTCTGGAAGACAATAGGGTCGCAATGCGTGATATTTTCAAGGAATGCTCAGATATCGTCTACCGAGAGCTCATGATTTCCCCTGAACGAAAAGGGTTGCTGGCATATTTCGAAGGCACGGTAAAATCAGAGGATTTGCAGGATCATATTCTGCGGCCTGTCATCTTGGGTATGATGCTCAAGGACCCTGAAGTGAACGGCAAATTGGAGCCGTTGGATGAGACTCGTATTTCCATGTCCCAGACCAAAACGATGGACGAATGGAAGCAGGTATCGGCAGCGATACTGGACGGCAATGCCGCTCTGTTCGTAGATGGAACGGCTCGTGCTTATATTTTCAGCGCCAAGGGAGGCGTCCGCCGTGGCGTGGAGGAGCCGCAGACCGAGGCTGTTATTCGCGGGCCGCGTGAGGGCTTCACGGAGACGCTTCGCGTGAATACGGCACTGCTACGATTCAAGCTGAAGACCTCGAAGCTCAAGATGCACAGCATGACCCTCGGAACAGAAACTCAAACGAGCGTCGTCCTTACCTATGTTGAAGGGATCATAGATCCGAAGCTGGTGGAGGATGTTAAAAAGCGCCTCAGCGATATTAAAATTGATGGTGTTCTGGAGACTGGATATATTGAGGAACTGATTGAGGATCACCCATATTCACCGTTTCCGCAAATGGAATACACCGAACGTCCCGATACCGTCACCGCGCAATTACTGGAAGGACGGTTTGCCATTTTTGTGGACGGCACGCCTTTTGCCCTGATTGGACCAGTCACGATGTGGCAAATGATGCAAGCGAGCGAAGATTATTACGAGCGCTTCTTCATCAGTAATATGGTGCGCTGGATTCGTTTTCTTTTTCTCATCATGGCTCTCTTTCTGCCAGCATTATATGTAGCGGTGACGACCTATCATCATGATATGCTGCCGACGACACTCATATTGAGTATTGCGGCGGCTCGGGAATCCATCCCTTTTCCAGCCCTGGTGGAAGCATTGATGATGGAAATTTCCTTTGAGGCGCTGCGAGAAGCTGGGATTCGTCTCCCCAAAACGGTTGGTCAGGCTGTCAGTATCCTTGGGGCGCTCGTTATTGGTCAGGCCGCAGTACAGGCAGGAATCGTATCGGCGCCAATAGTTATTGTTGTGTCGCTCACAGGTATTGCCTCGTTTACCATACCGCGTTTTAATTTTGCGATTACGGTTCGTCTGCTGCGATTTCCAATCATGCTGATGGCTGGTTTATTTGGCTTGTTTGGCATCATTATTGCGACAACGCTGATTGCAACGCACCTAACCAAGCTAACATCGTTTGGTGTCCCTTATATGAGTGGATATAGCCCGTACAACCATATGGATCAAAAGGATATTATCGTCCGTGCACCTTGGTGGAAAATGACCAAACGTCCTTCATGGATTGGTAAGGACAACAACAAACGAGCGAAGAAAGAGATGAATGGATCGCCTAAAACCGAGGAGGGATGGTGATGAAGCCCACATCGAATACACAGCAAATACGTAAAACAGCTGTACTCTGTTGTCTACTGCTTTGTTCTGTTCTTTTGGGAGGATGTTGGGATCGCCGTGAAGTGAACGATGTGGCCTTTGTGATGGGGACCGGGCTTGATAAGGAAGGCGATCAATACCGGGTAACGATGCAAATTGCTCTGCCCGGACAGCTCGGATCTTCGGGCAGCACAGGAGGAGGGGGAGGTACAAGTGGGACGAAGTCCTACTACCTGGAGTCCAAAACAGGTCCAAGCTTTCGGGGAGCAAGTACTGAGGAACAGCGAGAGGTTTCGCGGACGCTGAATTATTCTCATCGACGGGTGCTGCTGCTCGGGGAGACGCTGGCACGAGAAGGGATTAGCAAAATGATGGATGTCATTGCACGTATTCCGCAGAACCGCCTGTCTTCCCTTGTTGTTATCACAAAGGGGTCAGCGATGGAAATGCTTCAGGCAGATGCTCCGATTGAGCAATATCCAGCAGAAATGGTGCGTGAGCTCAACTTTTCCTATATGAAGAAACCTCGTTCCGTTAAGTTGCTGATGAATTCCGTCCTACTGGAAGGCATTGACCCGGTAGTGCCGGTAATGTCTCTGGTGAAGAATGGGCCTGATAGTCTTAAAGACAAGAAGACAAATATTCAGGTTGATGGACTGGCTGTCTTTCGCCAAGACAGATTAACAGGGATTATTGATAACCACCTCAGTCGGTTTCTGCTGTTGGGTATTGAGCAAGCCAAAGAAACAGAAATTTTTATCCCCCCTCCCAAAGGTAGAGGCTATATATCTGTGCATCTCATCGAAAATAAAGTTCATATCGAGCCTTTTATTCGGGGGGACGAAATTCGAATGACGGTTCATATGAACTGCAATGGGAATGTGAAGGAAAATGAGACGAGCTTCGATATTTCCAGGGAGGAGAATTTGAAGTGGTTGGAGCAGCAAACGGTCGAGGAAATTAAGAGGGAGCTGGGAGAGGCTGTTCATGTGATTCAGCAAAAGTATCATTCAGACGTGCTTGGCCTGGGCCGGGCTATTATTACGAATCACCCGGATGAGTGGAAACGGATTAAACCTCAGTGGGAGCAATTGTATCCCAAGGTGGAGGTCACCATAGATCCGGTCGTGCATATTGAGAATATCGGGGCGGTCACCAAGCCATTCGGGGTCAAAAAGGAGCAAATCCAGAATGAATAAAGTTTTTCTATTACCTTTATTGCTGGCTATGATCTTCATGTATCTGATTGACCGTAAACGTATTAGCAATGCACCTGCCGTCAATCGCTGGGTCTCCCGCGTATTGTATGTCATTAGCATTGGCATCTGGATTTATGGCACATCGACAAAGAGCACTGTTTATGTGGCTACTTGGCTGACCCGCTTTATTGACATGTGGCTCCCCCCTACGTTGTAAATCGTGTAATGGATGCCTGCGGGCAAAAGGAGGATGTACCTGCATGAAACAGTTCACAACCAGACAAATTGTGCTGCTTAGTGTATTGATGGAGGTCGGTATTACCCTTATACATGCTCCGGCGCAGGCAGCAGATCACGCGAATCAGCATGCCTACTGGACCTGTGCAATTGCGGCCATCGTGCTATGCTTGCCGATCTGGGCGATGTTGAAACTCAAGCGGCGTTTCCCTGATCAGGATCTGATGGAGGCGATGGTAAGCTCTCACCCTGTGCTGGGACGTATGCTGCTTGCAGTCTATTTCATTTTATTCCTGATCATTTTTGCGCGGGATTTGAGGATTATTACCGATCTGGTGGAGGTGGTTCTTTTGCCGCTGACTCCGATTGTGATCGTATCTCTTATTGTGCTGTTGACTCTGGCATTTATGGTTAAAGGGGGGATAAGTACCCTTGTCAATATGACCGAGATTTTTGTACCGTTGTTGATTGTGACGTTGTTGACTATGCCGCTTTTTTTTGGACGTAATATGGATTTTTCGATGCTGAGACCCTATTTACATCCGGAAGTAGATGGAGTTATTAAAGGCAGTTGGCGGATGCTAGGTTATATGGCCGATATCATGATGGTTCCCTTTGTGATTTCTGGGAAGAGCTATAATGGACGTAGTGCGTGGTTGGGACATTTACTCGGAACCGCTATTCTGATCATGCTGGTGTTGCTGTCGGAGTTGGTGATTGGAGTTCCTATCTTGTCACGACTGTTTTATCCATCGTATGAACTGGTGCGTCAGTTGCAACTAACGGACTTCCTGGATCGGTTCGACTTGTTCGTGGCAGCACTGACCGTACCAGCCTTTCTTACGAAGATTGGAATTGATCTGTACGTTACCAGTTTGGCGGTAAAGCGCATGTTTGCCCATGTCTGGGGGAGTCTGATGGTTTGGCCCTTAGGTTTGTTAGGTTATGTCTGTTCGTTTATGCTGTTCTCCAACATCGTACAAATTTATGATTTCAGCCGGGAATGGACTGCGGTGATGGTCATCTTTTTTGTATTCATGCCCTTCTTGCTGTGGATGTTGCTCCGACCCAAATTTAAAGGGAGAGGTGATGATGATTCATCATCTGGCAGGGAGAGGGATAGAAGTGATCAGAAAGAAGGTCAGCAGGAAAGCCAGCAGGAAAGCGAAACAGGACACGCCCACTTATAAGATTACTGTATTTATCGAAAAAGTAATTCTTATTTGTCTTTTGCCTCTCTGATTGTATACTTGGTAGAAAGAAATACGACATCTACAAGGGAGGCAACAGCATGGCACAACGCATGGCAGGTAAGAGAGTCGCTCTTGCCGGTCCCCGTAAAGCAGAAGAAATGGCGTTGCTAGTTATGAAGATGGGGGGCGAGCCAGTAGAACGCCCGGCCCAGGGGACTGTTTTTCTGGATGATATCGAGCTGCGCAACGCTGTTGTATCGTGGGTGAAGAACCCTCCGGACTGGTACATCTTCACGACAGGTATGGGACTGGATGCTCTGTTCGATATGGCAGAGGATATGGGCGTGGCCGAGCAGATTATAGAGTTGCTGCAATCCTCCAACATTGCAGCACGGGGCTACAAGACGGTCAATGGACTCAAAAAGCGTGGCTTTACGCCAGCAGTACGGGACGAGGACGGAAGTTTGATCGGATTGACACGGGCTTTTGCCCCATATGATCTGAAGGGGAAGGAAGTACTGTTGCAACTGCATGGAGACCCGGCCCCCCGGTTGGTAGAGTGGCTGGATGAGCAAGGCGCAGTGACCCGCCAAGTACTTCCTTATAAGCATATCCCACCTGAAGAAGCAAAATTGCAGGCGCTACTAGATGATGTTATAAACCGTACGATTGATGCCGTTACGTTCACGAGTGGTCCGCAAATTCGATTTTTGGCCCAATATGCCAGAGAGCAAAATCGACTGGAGGATTTACTGGAAGCTTTTCGTGAAGATGTCATTGCTGTATCGGTAGGCAAGGTGACTGCACAATCCATTTTGGAAGAAGGGATTGAACGAGTCGTATTTCCAACTGAAGAGCGCATGGGTGCGATGATGGTGGAGTTGGGCAAATATTTCGAACATAGCGATTCGGTGCATGGCTGTGGTCTGAAGAGCGTGAACGGTCATTTGAAATGAGCTAGAACTGATAAATGCAGTAAGCTAAAAATGAACTTATATTTACTAATACAGAGTAAAATAGAGATAAGGGCCTACGAGGTCTTTATCTTTTTTTGTTGGACATGCATCGACAAAGTTTTTTGTTATAGCGAAAATATTTATCTAATATAATGAATAAGTTTCGATGCATGATATTGAGGACAGGAGCTGAGACGTTTATGAATTCTATTTGTGTATTTGCAGGGTCCAGACCTGGACATTCATCGGTATATGTTGAGGCGGCAGGCAAGCTGGGTGAAGCTATGGCTCGCCAGCATATCCGTTTAATTTATGGTGGCTCCAGCAGAGGGCTGATGGGTAAGGTGGCGGATGGACTGTTGGCGGGTGACGGTCAGGTCACCGGCATTATGCCCACCCTGTTATTCGATGCAGAGATCATTCATCGGGGAGTTACCGAGTTTATTGAGGTAGCAAGCATGCATGAACGTAAAGCGGCGATGAGCGAGATGGCCGATGCGTTTATAGCCCTTCCGGGAGGCTTGGGAACCTTTGAGGAGCTGTTCGAGGTATTGTGCTGGGCGCAAATCGGTATACATCGCAAGCCCATTGGGCTGCTGAATGTGAATGGATATTTTGACCCGTTGGTAGAAATGGTACGTCATAGCGTGCAGGAAGGGTTTACCGGAGCTGATCATCCAGCGCTACTGAGTATATCTGCGGACCCGGATGAACTGCTGCATATGTTGAAAAATAAAGCAGAGAACTTGAAATAAAGCTTTTTTCGTGCTTGCACAACTGATTGAGGCAAGGTTATGATAAGACCCATAATCAAATAGCGGACAGACAAGGTGCCTTTGCGGTTGAGCAAAGGGTAACAGGGAATCGGGTGCAAGTCCCGAGCGGTCCCGCCACTGTAAGGAAGAGGGTTCTTTTAAATGGTCACTCGTACAAAACGGGGAAGACGAGAGAATCCGTTGATGCCAAGCCAGGAGACCTACCTTGATCTGTATGCACCGTTAACCTTCGCGGAGAGGATGGGTGTACGAAATCAGGAAATCAGGCACACGTTGCTTTTTCCATGTTGGTTACAGGTTTGCGTGGATATGAACGTGCAGCAGCGTTTGAAGCGTAAACAAAACAGATGGAAAACAACGGCAGATAGGAGGAAGACAAGAACTGTCTTCTTACGCTGTTTCGTCTGGTAAGAGAGATACGTACATAGGAACCCCATCCGGGCAGGATGGGGTTTTTTTGAGTTAAAGGATGCCACAAATTATTGAAATAGATAGTATAGCTGCCCTGAAAAGGATGATAGGAGGAGCACGATGAGCCCATTAGGAAAATTGCTGGTGATTGGATTTGGACCAGGAGATATGGAACATATCACAAAACGGGCGTTGGATGCGCTGGCCGAAAGTGAGGTCATTATCGGCTACAATACCTATGTTGATTTGATTCGTCCGTTGTTGAACGGACAGGAGATTGTACGCACAGGGATGACAGAAGAAGTGAGCCGTGCGCAGGAGGCGGTTCGCCAAGCAGAGATGGGTAAGAAGGTAGCCGTCATTTCTAGTGGAGATGCTGGGGTCTATGGCATGGCAGGGCTGGTGTACGAAGTGCTGATGCAAAAAGGCTGGCGTCGCGAGGACGGGGTTGAGGTAGAAGTTGTGCCGGGGATCTCGGCTATTCAATCCTGTGCTTCGTTGTTGGGAGCGCCGGTTATGCATGATGCTTGCACAATCAGTCTGAGTGATCATCTGACCCCGTGGGAAACGATCGTGAAGCGTGTAGAAGCTGCGGCTTCGGCTGATTTTGTGATTGCCTTATACAATCCGCGCAGTGGTCGACGTACCCGCCAGATTGTGGAGACGCAGTCCATTTTGCTCCGTTACCGTGATCCGCAAACTCCAGTTGGACTGGTGAAGAGTGCTTATCGTGAACGTCAGCAGGTTATTGTAACGACGCTGGAAGATATGCTTAACCATGATATCGGGATGCTGACGACCGTAATCATCGGCAATTCCTCGACGACAGTGTATGACGGGTTAATCGTGACTCCGCGCGGCTATCAGCGCAAATACACGCTGGACGCGACCGAGCAAGTGCTCAAACCGCATCAGCGGCTTCGCACGGAAGCGGAGCCGTGGTCGCTGGGCGCGCAAGAGGATCGCGCGCTGGATACACCGCAGGGAGGTGGAGCTCTGACTGCGTCTCCCGAGCCTTCCGCGAGCAGCGCTGCGGTTGCCACGCAGGCACGCCCGCAAGCGATGGCTACCGTGCAGGCTGCGCCCGCGAAGCCAACCGGAGCGGCTCCAGCATCGCTGGCAGCAGAGGCACTAAGCCGCCTAGCTGTCGGCGGCAAGCTGCCGGGCGAAGCCAATGCTCGCTGGAGCGGGCAAGCGCCTGCCGCCCAGAGCGCCGTCGGAACAGCAACGGTGGCTACGACTGGGAAGGCGTCAGGCGGCTTTGGCAAGCCTGCGCTGTTTGAGGTGGGGGTTTCCCCTGGCGTGGGAAACAAGAAGTTCACTGCTCGGCAGATGGCATTGCTCGCCGAGGTAGCGGGTGATGATGGCGAGCTGGAATACACGCCAGATCATCAGATCGTGCTGCGCGTGCCGTGCGCAGACCCCGAGGAACTGGTCGGACGGCTTCGGGATGAACGATTCATTGTCATGCCGATCGGCGATGTGTTTAAGGTGAAGGCCTGCGACTTCTGCAATATGGAGAAAGATGATGCGGTGCCTGTGGCTGAGCATCTACAGGTTGTACTTGGCGGATTACAGGCACCCAAGGAAACGAGTATTGCTTTGAATGGATGCGGCATGGCTTGCTATGGAGCGGTGCTGGAGGATATCGGCATCGTCTATCGCAAGGGAGGATACGATCTTTTCCTTGGTGGCAAAAAATTTGGCCGAAATGCTCATGCCGCTCAGCCCGTAGCGGAAGGAATTGCGGGTGATCAGATTACGGATATCGTGGAGAACATTATTGCTGAATATAAGGAAAAAGGGCATCCGAACGAGCGTTTTCATAAATTCTTCAAACGTGTAGGCATCGTTGCGGGTTTCCGGCATGAAGATGCACCAGCAACAGTAGAAGTAAACGCGGTTTGTGGTGATTAAGTGGGTTGGTAGGCTTGATGAACAGGATACAAGCATATATATAAAATAGGGCGTCATGTAGGCTATCCCTATCAATGAGGAGGAAAACACAGCAGTGGATGCAATATTGTTGGTTGGACATGGAAGTCGGGACCCAGAGGGTAATCAGGAACTACTGGAATTTGCGCAAGCGGTGGCAGATCGGGCGCCAGGTACGTGTGTAGAAACCTGTTTTCTAGAGTTGGCACGCCCAAGTATTGCCGAAGGAGTACAGGCGTGTGTGGACAAAGGGGCGACACGTGTCGTTTTTATTCCGATTATTTTGTTCGCAGCAGTGCATGCCAAAATTGATATTCCGAAGGCAATCGACCGGGCAAAGGCAAAATACCCGCAGGTGGAATTTGTATACGGACGTCCGATTGGCGTCCACGAAAAAATCGTTAGTATATTGCTGGACCGCTTGAAGGAGGCTCGTCCAGTCGCAGTTCCAGCGGGAATGAATAGCGCTGTCGAGACATCTGCCCAGGTATCTGACGAAGAAACAGCGGTACTTGTATTAGGACGCGGAAGCAGCGATCCAGACGCGAACAGTGACTTTTTCAAAATCACTCGTATGCTGTGGGAGAAGCTTTCTTATACGTGGGTAGAAAGCAGCTTTATCGGTGTGACGCAGCCTTCTTTTCCCGATGGCCTAGAGCGTTGTGTGCGATTGGGGGCCAAAAAGATTATCGTGCTTCCGTATTTTCTATTCACGGGTGTGCTGATTAAGCGCATTGGAGAAATGACTCAGGAATTCGCCGAGGCTCACCCGGCATTACAAGTGGAAATGGGCGGATATTTTGGCTTCCATCCTCAATTAGTTGAGCTGGTGCTGGAGCGAGCTAACGAAGGTTTGTTCGGCAAGGTTACGGCTAATTGCGATAACTGCCAGTTCCGTCTGGAAGCGCAGGAGCATCACCATCATCACCACGATCATGATCACGACCACCATCACGACCATGATCACGACCATGACCACGATCACCATCACGACCATGATCACGACCATGACCACGATCACCATCACGACCATGATCATGACCATCACCACCATCATGCACATGAGCATGATCACCATCACGAGCACCATACACACAGCCACGCTCACGATCATGAGCATGTCCATGCTCACAGCCATGACGACCATGATCACCATCACGATCATTCACATGCGCCGTCTGTAGTGAATGTAACCGGGCAGGTGAATGGCTCATGATTTTTATGCTATGCGGAACGAGCGATGCAAGGGAATTGGCGCTGCAAATCCGTGACACCGGCTTTAACGTATTAACTTCGGTCGTAACCGAAAGCGCGGCGGCCAGCTTGTCCGAAGCAGGGCTGGACGTACGTACAGGCCGAATGACAGCCAATGAAATGGGTGCAATGATTCGGGAGAAGGGGATACAGGCCGTTGTTGATGCCAGTCATCCTTTTGCAGAAGAAGCACATGCGAATGCGATGACAGCTGCTCGCGAGTCTGGAGTTCCTTATATTCGCTACGAGCGGACGGGACTGGTGTATGACAATCATCCATTGCTCCATATTGTGTCTTCTTATGAAGAGGCCGCATTAATTGCTAAGCAACTCAAAGGCTCTGTCATGCTTACGACGGGCAGTAAGACGCTCGGCACATTCACCAAGCATCTACTCGGAGACCCGGAGATTCGTCTGGTTGCACGTATGTTGCCGCGCCTCGACAATATGGAGAAATGCGGCGAACTGGGGATGGAGCAAAAAAATATTATTGCCATGCAGGGGCCCTTTTCCCGTGAGATGAACGAAGCATTGTACAAGCACTTTGGTACAACCGTGATGGTCACCAAGGAAAGCGGACGCACGGGAGCAGTGGATGAGAAGGTTCAATCTGCTCTGGATCTGGGTATTCACGTCATTTTGATTTCCAGACCGGAAGTAGAGTTTGGTACGGTATTTGATCATTTCGACGGAGTAATTGATACATTGCGCACTGCAACAGGGAAGATTTCCATTTGAGTTGGTTCAAGTCCCTACGGGTTCAGTTAATCCATAACGACTGCTGGCATGTATCTAAAATATAGTCATCTTAAAATGCGTGTTTTAATAGAAATATCTGTTGTTTTAATACACGAGCAGTTATTTTTCCTAAACTAATTTTCCATAAGGGAGTGGGTCGATACCATGGACTTTAAAACAGACTTTAAACCGCTAACGGTACAGCCGCAGGAGATTGAGGGTAAAAGCTTCGCAATGATTACAGAAGAATTGGGAGAGCATCCATTTACAGCTGAACAATATCCTGTCGTACAGCGTGTCATTCATGCATCTGCTGATTTTGAGTTGGGCCGCAGCATGGTATTTCATCCAAAAGCCATTGAAGCCGGAATTGCAGCTATTCGCGCAGGACAGCCGGTGGTGGCAGATGTGCAGATGATTCAGGCGGGGTTGAGCAAGGATCGCATCCGTCAATTTGGCGGGGATGTTCATGTGTACATATCTGACCCGGACGTGATGGAAGAAGCCAAAAGGCTGAACACGACACGTGCCATTATTTCGATGCGCAAAGCGATTCAGGCGGGCGAAGGTGGAATCTATGCGATTGGTAATGCGCCGACAGCGTTGCTGGAGCTGATTCGTCTGGTGAAAGAAGGAGCGGCTAAGCCTGGACTAGTGATTGGTATGCCCGTAGGTTTTGTATCGGCGGCAGAATCCAAGGACGAGCTACGCAAGCTGGATATTCCGTTCATTACGAATATTGGACGCAAGGGCGGCAGCACGATTGTCGTAGCAGCATTGAATGCAATCTCCTTAATGGCTGTCCGCTAGATGCGGTTGTCCGTTTGCTGTATCATGAAATGAATTAGAGCATGATCAGCAGAAGAGGTTAAGGAGGAATTGGCATGGAAAAGGAAGCGGCGTCCGCCGACAGGCCCAAACGGATGAAAAGTGGTGAAGCTCCCGCGCCGGACAAGCCGATGCGGTCAGGCTTTACGACGGGGGCCTGTGCGGCTGCAGTAGCCAAAGGAGCGGTACAACTGCTCATTACGGGCATAGCGCCGAAGGAAGCGGTGATATCGCTGCCCGCGGGCTTCGATCATGCATTTGAACTGATCGAGCCTGTGTTGGATGCGGACGAAGCTTCCTGCACGACGATCAAGGACGGAGGCGATGACCCGGATGCCACGCATCAGGCGAGAATTAGCGCCTCTGTTAGCTGGCGCGAGGAGCCGGGCATTGAGCTGGACGGCGGCATCGGCGTCGGGCGGGTAACGAAGCCCGGTCTGCCTGTGCCTGTCGGGCAAGCCGCGATCAATCCGGTGCCGCGCCGGATGATTACGGAGGCCGTATCTGGCGTGCTTGAGGAGCACGGATCGGCCAAGGGTGTCCGTGTCGTTATCAGTGTGCCGGACGGCGAGGAAATCGCCAAGAAAACGCTGAACGGGCGACTTGGCATTCTTGGCGGTATTTCCATACTGGGCACACGCGGTGTAGTCGTTCCGTTCTCCACGTCTGCTTATAAAGCCAGCGTGGTGCAGGCTATATCGGTCGCACAAGCGATGAACTGCGAGGAAATTGTCCTGACCACAGGCGGCAGCAGTGAAAAATATGCAATGCAAATGTATGATCAGCTGACGGAAGAAGCCTTTATTCAGATGGGCGGCTTTGTCGGCTTTGCAGTCAAGCATGGCAAACGATTGGGAATGAAGAAGATTATTCTCGTCGGTATGCCCGGCAAGCTGTCGAAGGTTGCTCAGGGCGTCATGATGGTTCATTCCAAGAGCGCTCCGGTGGATTTTGGATTTTTGGCCCAGGTTGCGCGTGAGGCAGGTGTGGATGAGTCGCTTGCAACAGCAGTAGCTGAGGCGAATACAGCTACGCAGGTGGCGGATATGATGACCGAAGCGAATGCGCTGAGCTTTTTTGAAAAGTTATGTACCTATGGGTGTCAGCATTGTCTGGAGCATGCAGGTGGTGGAATCACCGTGGAAATGGTACTGGTAACGCTGAAAGGGAACGTGCTGGGGAGGGCGAGAGTCGGTGAGTAGAGTAATTCGTGTCATTGGTATCGGTGAAAATGGAGCGGCAGGTCTGTCGCAGGAGACGCTGGAACAAATCGAGCGTGCCGACTTGCTGGTTGGTGGTGAGCGCCAGCTAGCCTTTTTCGAGGCAGCCGCAGGAGAAAAACGAACATTAAAGAGCGGCTTATCCGCCGTGGTGGAAGAATTGGGACGGTTGCGTGAGCACAAGGATATTGTCGTGCTTGCGTCAGGCGATCCGCTTTTTTTTGGAATTGCAGGCTATTTGTCTGCCAAGCTGGGGGCTGAGCACCTGGATATTTTACCCCATCTCAGCTCGGTTCAACTGGCATTTGCGCGTCTTGGTGAAAGCTGGCAGGATGCGGTGCTGGAAAGTGTACATGGTCGTCCGATGACCGGACTGGCGCAGCGGATCGATGGACAGAACAAGATCGCGCTGCTGACGGATGACCGCAATCATCCCGCCGCGGTTGCCGCTTATCTGTTGCATTTTGGCATGACGGAATATGATGCCTTTGTCGGCGAGCATTTGGGAGGACCAGATGAGACGTATCGGCATTATACGCTGGAAGAGATGGCGCAGGGAACCTTCCAACCCTTGAACGTGGTTGTTTTGCGCCGCCGTAAGGGAGAAGACGTGCCAGCAATTCGCCGGGGATTTGGCTTCGAGGATGCGGAATTTCACCAGCGCAAGCCGGAAAAAGGGCTGATCACGAAGCGTGAAGTGCGCGTATTTAGCTTGTCCGAGCTGCGATTGACCGAGCGAAGCATCGTATGGGACATCGGCGCAGGCTCCGGTTCTGTAGCTGTGGAATGTGCGCGGCTGGCCAAGTACGGGCAAGTGTTTGCCATTGAGAAGAATGAAGGCGATCTGGCCAATGTGGAAGCGAACAAGGTCAAATTCCGCACTGATTTTCCAGTGATCCATGCCAAAGCGCCTGCCGGATTGGACGAGCTGCCAGACCCGGATGCCGTGTTTATCGGCGGGAGTGGAGGAGAACTGGCAGAACTGATTCGTCTGTGCGCTTCCCGTCTGCGTAAGGATGGGCGAATTGTAGTGAATGCTGCAACCATTGAGACGCTGCATGACGGTATGAAGGCGATGCAAGCCGTAGGACTCGAAACCTCGGTGACGTTACTGCAAACAGCGCGTAGCAAGCCGATTTTGAATATGACTCGTTTTGACGGACTCAATCCGATATATGTCATCACAGGACAGCCGCCGGTAGACGTGGCTGACGGAGCAGCAGAGGAGTAAGCTGGTAAATCAAGAGGGGGAGAGACAGCATGAATACGGCGGCAGTAGGAACACTTTATGGCGTAGGCGTGGGGCCGGGTGATCCCGAGCTGATCACGGTCAAGGCGTACCGGATGATTCAGGAATGTGAAGTTGTGGCATATCCGAAGAAGCGCCGGGGAGGCAAATCGTATGCTCACGAGATTGTGGAATTATACGTTAACCCGGAGGAAAAGGAGATGTTGGGACTCATTTTTCCAATGACCAAAGACCCGGTTGTACTGGAGCGGGAGTGGAACAAAACGGTAGTTGCTTGCTGGGAAGCTCTGAGTCAAGGAAAGGATGTAGCCTTTGTCACAGAGGGAGACCCTAATCTGTACAGTACCTTTATTCACTTGGCGCGTCTGATGAAGGATCTTCATCCCGAGGTGCCGATTGTATCTATTCCAGGCATCTCTTCTGTATTGGGAGCAGCGGCAGCGCTGGAATTGCCTTTGGCAGACGGAGACCAACAGGTAGGTATTATTCCGGCTACGGAGGATCGGGCAGCGATGAAGCGGGCGATTGAGAATCACGATACAGTCGTATTTATCAAGGTTGCCAAGGTACTGGATTTGATTTTGGATGTGCTGGACGAGCTCAATCTTGGCGATCGTGCCTCTGTCATTACCAAAGTCACGTCTCCTTATGAAATGGTATGGCACAACGCCCGTGAGCTGCGCGGACAGGAGCTTGAATATTTGAGTTTAATGGTGGTGAGCAAATGACGTTGGAGCCAAAGGTATATATCGTAGGAGCAGGCCCTGGTGACCCGGAGTTGATTACGGTCAAAGGCTCCCGGATTCTACGTACGGCAGATGTGGTGTTGTACACGGATTCACTAGTGAACGATGAGCTGATTGCTACGGCTAAGCCCGAGGCACAGGTACTGCAAAGCTCAGGCATGGATTTGGAGCGGCAGGTCGAGATTATGAGCGAGGCTGTGCAGGCTGGGCGCAGTGTAGCCCGTGTACATACAGGTGATCCGGCAGTATACGGTGCGATTTTGGAGCAAATGGTGCTGCTGAAGCAGCGCGGAGTAGCCTACGAAATCGTACCGGGCGTCAGCTCGGTCTTTGCTTCTGCGGCCGTGCTGGGTGCAGAGCTAACCGTGCCTGACTTGACGCAGACGGTCATTCTGACGCGTGCCGAAGGCCGTACACCTGTACCGGATCGTGAAAAGCTGCGTGATCTGGCATCCCATCACTGTACAGTGGCGCTGTTCCTCAGTGCAACGCTGGCGAAGAAGGTAGTCGTTGAATTTTTGGCGGCTGGCTGGAGCGAAGACACGCCTGTAGCCGTTGTGCAGCGCGCAACTTGGCCAGACCAAAAAATCGTGCGCACGACGCTTGCCCAATTGCCAGCCGATCTGCGTGCAGCAGGCATTACGATGCATGCCATGATTTTGGCAGGGTGGGCGCTCGACCCGGGGCTGGTGGACAAGGACGCACATCGTTCCAAGCTGTATGACAAGTCGTTCACCCACGGCTACCGAAAGGGAGTGAAGCCTGGTGAGTAATCCATTTGCCGCTGTGGCGATCACGAAGCATGGAGTCGAGATGGTCCGCAATTTGGGAGCCAGCTTTCCGGGTACGGATGTGTATTACATGTCCAAGTTTGAGCGTGGAGACGAGCAGGAGCGTGGCATTCAATTGTTCGAAGGTTCGGTCAAACTGATTTTGCCGGATTTATTCAAACAATATAACGGTATTATTTTATTTATTTCCCTCGGTGCGGTGGTTCGTATGATCGCACCGATTTTGGTGGATAAAAAGGTAGACCCAGCCGTGGTCGTCATTGATGATCGCGGAGAACATGTCATTAGCGTACTGTCTGGGCATTTGGGCGGTGCAAATGAATTGACCCGTCATGTAGCCGCTGTACTGGGGGCACGTGCGGTAATCACGACTGCATCGGACGTGCAGGGCACGATTCCAGTGGATATGTTGGGGCGGGAATTGGGTTGGGTGGTCGATAGCTTCGATAAGGCCACGCCTGTGAGCGCCGCTGTTGTGAACGAGGAGCCCGTTGTACTCATACAAGAGACAGGCGAACGGAACTGGTGGCGCTATGACAAGCCAGTACCTGCACATATCAAGGTATATGCCTCAATGGCGGAAGCGGCACAAGAACCGTTCAACGCCGCGTTGGTCGTAAGTGACCGTTTGTTGGAGCCTGAGGAAGAGGAGAGGTTTCTTTCTAATGGCGTGCTGTATCGTCCTAAAAGCTTGGTGCTTGGCATTGGCTGCAATCGGGGAACTGCATTGGAGGAACTGGAGGCTGGGGTGCTGAACACCTTGCAAGAGCTGCGTTTGTCTGTCAAAAGCGTACGGAATATTGCTACGATTGACCTGAAAAAGGATGAAGAGGGCTTGCTCGCCCTCTGCGCCAAATACGGCTGGGAGCTGGTGACGTACACTCCGTCAGAGCTGAACACGGTGCAGCTTCCCAATCCATCGGAAACTGTCTTCAAATACACTGGCGCCTATGGGGTCAGCGAACCATCAGCCCTGTTGTCTTCCGGTGCGGACCATTGGCTGCTGGAGAAGAAAAAAAGCGGAAATATGACGTTGTCTGTAGCGCGGATTTCCTATGACTGACGATATGAAGCAGGCTATACAGCCAGACTCGTCTGCCACGGCACGCAGAAGTCGTATCGTTGTCGCCGGTACGGGCAGCGGCGCGGGCAAAACGACTGTGACTCTCGGGCTGATGAAGGCGTTCGCCGACAGCGGCCTGCGAGTGCAGGGATTTAAGTGCGGTCCGGATTATATTGATCCGACCTATCATACGGCCGCGACCGGAACGCCTTCCCGTAATCTCGATTCCTGGATGACCTCGCCGGATACGGTGCGTGAAACCTTTATCCGCGCATCTGAAGGCGCAGATATCTCCGTGATTGAAGGCGTCATGGGGCTATATGACGGCAAGGACCCGCTCAGCAATATTGGCTCGACCGCCGAAATCGCCATGCTGACGGATAGCCCGGTATTGCTGGTCGTCGACGTGCGCAGCATGGCACGCAGCGCGGCCGCTATTGTGCTCGGCTTTCAGCGCTTGGAGCCCAAGCTGCGCATTGTAGGCGTAATCGTGAATCGCTGCGGTAGCCAGGGGCATTACGGCATTGTCAAAAAGGCGATCGAGCAGGAGTGCGGCATCCCTGTGCTCGGCTGGTTAAAGCGCGATGACGGATTGGATATTCCCGAGCGTCATCTGGGCCTGGTGCCTGCTGTAGAACGCGGCGAGCTGGAGCCGCTCTTCCAACGGGCGGCAGAGCTGATTCGTGCGGGTACGGATCTGGATGCACTCCGGGCATTGGCGGATTCGGCTCCGCCGCTCAGTCTGCCCGAGCACCCATTATTTCCTCCAGATCAGCCTCCCACAGCAGGACATGAAGTCGAGACTGGGGAACGTCCCATCATTGCTGTCGCCAGAGATGCGGCGTTCAATTTCTACTACCCCGAAAATATGGATTTGCTGCGCCAAGCGGGAGCAGAGATTGTCTATTTTAGTCCGCTGGCGGGAGAGCGCGTCCCTGAGCACGCCAACGGCCTATATCTGGGCGGCGGTTTTCCTGAGGAGTTTGCGGCAGATATCGCTGCCAATACGGGCTTTCTGCAAGATATCCGCAACGCAGTGAGCCGGGATATGCCTGTATTCGCCGAGTGCGGTGGTTATATGATACTGGCCCGGACACTTACGGATCGGGCGGGTCACGCCCACCACATGGCCGGGGTGATCCCTTCGGACGTTCGCATGCAGGAGAAGCGGGCTGCATTGGGATACCGGGAAGCAACCGCATTGCAAGATTGCTTGCTGCTGGAGGCTGGAGAGACGATTCGGGGACATGAATTTCATTATTCGGTCATGAGCTATGATGAATCTGCCGCCCCCTATCCCTTTGCCTATCAAACCAAGGGGATGCGCGGACTCCAGAGTGAAGGTTATGCCAAAGGGAACCTCTTGGCAGCCTACACACACATTCATCTCGCTTCTCTACCCAAGGCAGCAGCACGCTGGGTTGAAAAATGCCGAGCTTACGACTAAAACACAAAAAAGCCGGGTCCCTATAAGGGTCCGGCTGTTCTAAATATAAAGAGAATTAAATCTTACATAACATGGAAGCGTATACATTGTTTTTTTGGGCGATTCGCCTACATGAGCTTTTTCAGTTGGGAAATCCTTCCCTGACTCACGCCAAGCATGGAAGCGAGTTGTTTTTGTGAAGATGCTGGATGTTCTTCCATAAGCTCTCTCATTTTCTCCAAAATAACATCCGTGCGCTGATAAATCTTTTTCATATGCATATTTTGCTTCAGTGGAGGTGACTGGGTTTCAGTCGCTGTGACCGGAAGTAAATCTTCCGTTTTCATCGAGGTGGCACATGCATCGCAGATAAACTGATCTTTAAAATAGGTGTTGGTATCAACCGAACCGCAAAATATACAATTAGTTGATTTGTACTTACGGAGCATGAGTGTTTGGTCTTCAATAAAAAACTCTAATGGATCGCCGATGTCAATCTCCATCGTCATGCGCAACTCTTTAGGAAGCACAATTCGTCCCAAGCTGTCCAAGGGCCGGGTCATTCCAGTCCTTTTCATTCATGCAACCTCCCCAGTGTTTTAAGATTTATAGAATGTATAAGCTTTGAGGCAATTCTTATCAATTCTATAACCGCAAGCATAGATTTCTTACGAAAAGCGGCCCTTCATTGCTATTCATGCATGGACGCACTTTTTTTCTTACGAGTATACCATAAACGGGCGGAATCGCCAGCGTTCATGTTTATAAATTTATAATTAGTTTATTCCGAGCGAACATATATGCTATAATCTTCTGCTAAAGGATTTAATAGGCCGTCTGTAGAATTATTTATATATGCCGTAGCTTGGACAACGATGGCGGTGTTATGGGAAATAGATGAGGGCCAAAGGATTTTTTCAGAGCGTTTTGACCCCACAAACAAGAGACCGTTGGTACGGGACCCGCCTTTAAAGTCCTTATATACAAGTCAGGCAAGGAGGATTTATGATGGAAAAAAGAAAAGCATTGCTGCTAGGAGATTATTCATATCCGGAGTTTCACCCGCTACAAGGGGTGGACGAAGAGATTAGTCATATTTTACAAGATTGGATGACGGTTCAATGCAGTGAGAATCGTAAAATGCTGCTCAAGGAAAATCTAGCTTCATTTGATCTATGCATCTCGTATTGTGATAGCCGTAAGGAGGTTCTGTCTCCTCAACAAACAGCAGGACTGCTGTCCTACGTCAGCGGCGGAGGTGGACTGCTTGTGCTGCATAACGGAATCACATTGCAAGGACGTTATGAAATTGCACAGCTCATGGGAGCGCGTTTCCTGCGGCATCCGTCAGCGGAGCAGCTTTCCTTCAAGGTAACAGAGCCGGATCATCCGATTATGGAAGGAATCGAGCCGTTCGAGATTCAAGAGGAGCCGTATCGTTTTGATTTTGATCCATTCACTGAAAAAACACTGTTAATGGAATACGAGTATGAAGGTCAGTGGTGGCCAGCTGCATGGTCATTGTCCTATGGCTTGGGCAGAGTCGTCTACCTGATGCCTGGACATAATCAGCCAAGTTTCCAGCACGAGGGATACCGTAAGCTACTGCTTCAGGCTGCTAAGTGGGCCGGACGCTTTCCAGGTTAAGTATAATCATTCATTCCAACCATTGTGGGGGGAGCTGCGAACTTTATGCGGCTCCCCTTTTCAGGTTATACTATAGGTAATCACAGGTAGGGGAGGATATATTATGAGCGATTTGTTCAAAAAAGCCATCTCATTGGGGTGGGGCCTCACCGTTGTCAGCAAAGAAAAGGTGGAGAAAGCCGTCGAGGATCTTGTAAACCGTGGAGAACTTGCGCCCTCGGAATCCAAAGCGCTGGTCGATCGTCTGATCGAACGGGGAGCAGAGGAGCAGGGACAATTCAAAACCATGATCCGTGAGCAGGTTAGCCGCATTTTGCAGGAGCTGGAAGTACCTACCGAAAATGATGTCACAAGTTTGGAGCAGCGTGTGGCATTGTTGGAAAAAAAGGTAGCGGAGCTGGAAAAAGAAAAGGCGGCGCTTACGGGTTCGAGTGACGCTGAAGAAGCGAACCGGTTGGATTAAAATGGCCGTTCGCATGAAGCACGCCGGTCGTTACCGGGAAATTGCCATGGCGCTGGCGCGTCATGGCTTTGGCTATATGGTGGAAGAAATGGGACTGTTCCAGCTGCTATCCCTGCCCCGCAAGTGGCTAACGAGAGAAACCCCCGAGTCCAAAACCTTAGGTGAACGGATTCGGCTTGTGCTGGAGGACCTGGGGCCTGCATTCATCAAGCTTGGACAGTTGGCAAGTACACGTGCTGACCTGCTGCCAGAGCCTATTATTCGCGAACTGGTTAAGCTCCAGGATCAGGTACCGCCTTTTTCGCCTGACACGGCGCGTGGCATTCTGGAACAGGAGCTGGATACGTCATTAGAGGACATACTGGTTCGTTTTGACGATGATCCGCTGGCGGCTGCTTCGATCGGGCAAGTGCATCTGGGCAAGCTGCACAGCGGCGAAATGGTCGCGATTAAAATCCAGCGTCCAGGCGTTAATCGCATCATCCGGCGGGATTTGGACATTTTACGGGAACTGACCGCAATGGCAGCCAAGCGCTGGGAATGGGTGGAGCGTTATCAGCTTCGCCAGATGGTGGAAGAGCTGGGGAGATCGCTCATTCAGGAGCTGGATTACAACCATGAAGCTCGTAACACGGAAAAGATTGCGCTCCAGTTTGAGCAGGACCCACATATCTATATTCCGAAAATATACTGGGACCATACTTCCTCACGTATATTGACCATGGAGTTTCTGGACGGAACTCACTTAGGGAGTCGTGAAGAGTTATTGCGCCGTGGTTATAACTTGAAAGAACTGGCGCAGCGGCTGGTCAACAGCATGCTGCATCAAATTTTTATAGAGGGCTTTTTTCATGCCGATCCCCATCCGGGGAATTTGCTCGTCCTGAATAATGGAAGCCTCGCTTATCTGGACTTTGGCATGGCGGGAAGGCTAAGCGAAGAAATGAAGAATCATCTCGCTTCTCTCATGATCGCCCTGATGCGCAAAAATACCGATGCTATGGTTCGCGCCATCGAACGACTAGGGCTGGTCGAACCGGATACTGACCTGAATGCACTGCGAGCCGATCTGGACAAAATACGCGAAGATTACGCGGACGTTCCTTTCTCACAGGTCAGCATTGGCGATGCCTTGAACGACCTGTTTGGCGCAGCACAGCGCCATCGGATTGGTTTGCCATCAGACGTCCTGCTGCTGGGCAAGGCGCTGCTGACACTGGAAGGGGTCGTAGAGCATCTGGACCCTGATCTCAGCATTATTGCTTTGGCCGAGCCTTTTGGCAATAAGCTGCTGAAGGAACGCTTCAGCGGCCGCCGTATTCGGGGCAAGCTGTTGGGGAGTGCAACCGAGCTGGTGGAGACGCTGATGGAACTGCCGAGACAGACGAGGCATCTGGCCTCAATTATCAGCAAGGGTAAGCTTAAACTGGAAGTTACTGTACCAGAGCTGGAACAGCTTTTGCGCAAGCTGGATCAGATCAGCAATCGCCTGTCATTCAGTATTGTGCTGTTAGCATTCAGCATTATTATGGTCGGGCTGATTATCGGTTCATCACTAAATCATCAGGCGACCATGCTGTGGAACGTACCTGCGATTGAAATTGGTTTTGTTGTAGCGCTCTTGATGGTTGCCTTTTTACTATATTCTATTTTTAAATCAGGAAGATTCTAGATATCGACAACAAAGGAGGCGTCATGGACACTCATAAGATAAACACTGTCTCAATGAATACTCTTCAAATTACAGATGTACCGTGGCATCGCCTGACTACTCCTTATGGTAGGGGCACGGACCTGCCGCATTTGATATCCAATAGGGAGTATGCAGCCATCGCTGATCTGATAGAGCATCAAGGTACATTGTGGCAGGTTACCCCATGGGCGCTACTATTCTTATTGCGGAATATGCATGCGAGAAGCCCGCAGGATATCACGCTGAGTGAGTTGGATTTGTACCATACGGTTGTTCAAGCATTGGACATGGAAAATCTACAAGCGGACTCACAGAAGTCTGTAGAATCCTTGACTATGCTGCTAGAAGAGAAATATTTGTGGCCGGTAGACAGCGCTCCAGAAGATGATGAAGTGGAGTGGGAAGAGGAAGAAGCACGTGGCTATGATCCGGTAGCTTTTTGGAGTTATTATGTCTATAGCTGTCGGTTACTAAAGCAAGCGCTGCCTGATTTTGAGAGTTTGCTCCAGCGCTATGCGGACTCAGAGATTGCTGAATCCCTATCAGAGCTTGTGCAGCAATTACGAAAATTTTAAATATAAGAAAACGAATTAGATAAAGAAAACGGGCGATATTTCAAGTAAATAGACGTTTTCATTCTGTAAACAGCCTTTTAACTCATTCGTCTCTGCGAATCCCTTGCGTTATAATGATGGACTGGATGTAACGGAAGGGGTTCGTTTGAGAGAGACGAGCTGAATGATAGGAGAGCCTTAGCGTTTGACCGCTGGACGGATGCCCAAAGCAAGATCGGGTTGCGGGTCAAAATGCTGTTCTCTGTGAATATAGGAGGCTGGAACGAAACAGTATGAATCTTAGACAACAATGGTTCGGTAATATCCGGGCTGATATACTTGCGGGCATGACCGTGGCGCTGGCATTGATACCAGAGGCGATTGCCTTCTCCATCATTGCAGGTGTCAACCCTATGGTCGGACTGTATGCCTCCATCTCGATGGCGATTGTCATTTCTTTTGCAGGTGGACGTCCGGCGATGATCTCGGCAGCAACCGGGGCTGTAGCTGTAGTGGTTGTTGGTTTGGTCAAAGATTATGGCGTGGAGTATTTGTTTGCAGCTACTATTTTGGCTGGGATCATTCAGGTACTGCTGGGTGTTTTGAGAATAGGTCGCTTTATTAGCTTTATTTCACAGCCGGTCATGACCGGGTTTGTGAATGCGCTGGCGATCCTCGTCTTTATGGCGCAACTCACCCACTTTCATGGAGCCAATTGGATCATGTACGCGATGGTAGCGGGGACATTGCTCATTGTGTATATTTTACCGAGATTTGTGAAAAGCATTCCCGCCCCGTTGACAGCAATCATTATCATGACGATCATTACGTATGTTTTTGGATTGAATGTCAAAACGGTAGGGGATATCGGTACGCTGACCAGCTCGCTGCCTTCATTCCATTTGCCGCAAATTGAGTGGTCGTGGCACACGTTGCGGATATTGCTGCCATATTCCTTTACGATGGCGCTGGTTGGACTGCTGGAATCACTGCTGACAGCCAGTATTTTGGATGAAATGACCGAAACGAAAAGCAATAAAAACCGGGAAGCCCGTGGGCAAGGGATTGCCAACTTTGTAAATGGCTTTTTTGGGGGTATGGGTGGCTGTGCCATGATCGGACAATCCGTCATTAATGTAAGCTCAGGCGGAAGAGGACGTCTGTCCACTTTCACGGCTGGGGTGTTCTTGGCCTTTCTGCTGCTCGTGCTTGGCGGTGTTGTAAAGGAAGTACCTATGGGCGCATTGGTGGGAGTCATGTTCATGGTGTGTATCGGAACCGTGGATTGGAAGTCGCTCCGAAACATCGCCAAGGTTCCCAAAGCAGATACGTTTATTATGGTGGTCACGGTCATCATCGTGGTGGCTACGCACGATTTGTCCAAGGGCGTGATCGTAGGCGTACTGTTGAGTGCCCTGCATTTTGGCTGGAAAATGGCTAAAATCCGTATCAGTGCGACTGAGGATCAGGAAGCAAAGGTGTACCATGTCAGAGGGCCGATGTTTTTCGCCTCAACGACTCATTTTGTCGATCATTTTGAACCTTCGGATGATCCGGAGCGCGTTGTAGTGGACTTTAGCCATTCACATGTGTGGGATCACTCGGCGGTTACTGCCATTGGCAAGGTGCTGCAAAAATACAGAAACGCAGGTAAATCTATTACCTTACAAGGGTTAAATGAGGAAAGTCGTTTAATTGTGGAAAAGCTCGGTGGTCCTGTAGTTACAGAGCCGATCGTGTGATGAATCGTATAGCATAAAGCAAAGCCTAAAATGGAATTCATCCATTTTGGGCTTTTTTTATTTATTTCTGAAATGAAATAACGGTTTTCTTTCTTAATCATAGATAAATATGACAAATTTTCAGCAAAGTATTGACGTAATAAATGGGCAGGAATACAATCATTGTTATTAAGCATAGCAAATACATAGGAATAATTGAAAATTGAAAGGTATGTACATATGAACTTAGACTGGGAGTTTATTGTAGAAAGCTTGCCGCTATATGGAGAGGCCATGTGGCTGACGTTGAAGATTGCCTTTTTTGCTATTCTGTTTTCATTAGTCGTCGGTTTGCTGTGTAGCATAGTGCTGTATTACAGGGTGAGAGGAATTAGTGGAATTATTGTAGCCTATATCGAGCTTTCCCGAAATACGCCGCTGCTTGTACAGTTATATTTTCTGTACTACGGGTTTACCAAAATAGGTCTGCATATGAGCGAAATGACGTGTGCTATTGTGGGCATGACCTTTTTGGGCGGGGGCTATATGGCTGAGGCGTTCCGTGGTGGAATCGAAGCTGTGAGTAAAACCCAAACGGAATCCGGGCTGAGTCTCGGACTGTCCAAGATACAACTGGCAAGATATGTTATTTTGCCGCAGGCATTTGCCATCAGTATTCCGTCTTTGGGAGCCAATGCAATCTTTCTGCTCAAGGAAACTTCCATTGTGGGTGCCATTGCTTTACTAGATCTGATGAATGTGGCAAAGGACCTGATCGGTATGTACTACAAAACGACAGAATCGTTGATTCTGCTGGTATTGGCATATCTCGTTTTGCTTTTACCTTTGTCGATGCTGCTGACGTGGGTGGAAAGGAAGGTGCGATATGCTGAGTTCGGGGATTAATGTGCTTTTTGAGGGTTCGAATTTTGAACGTCTGTTAGGGGGATTGCTGGTTACGCTGGAAATTGCATTACTCTCCATTATTATCGGTACGCTGCTAGGCATTTTGATGGGTCTGCTACGCACTTTACAATCAAGACCGATTCGATTTGTGCTGAGATTTTATTTGGAGACATTTCGCATTATTCCGATTTTAGTGTGGTTGTATGTCGTGTATTTTGGATTTACGCCTTTGCTGAATGTGAATATCAGCGGGGAACTAACGGCCGTTATCGTATTCAGTCTGTGGGGAGCAGCCGAGATTGGTGACATCGTACGTGGTGCGCTGGAATCACTGCCTAAGCATCAGGTGGAATCCGGGCAGGCATTAGGGCTAACCTATTGGCAATTATACCGTCATGTGCTCATTCCCCAAGCGGTGCGCCGAATGCTTCCGGGTTCTATTAATCTGGCGACACGGATGATCAAAACCACGTCACTCGTGGTACTGATCGGTGTAGTGGAAGTGGTCAAGGTTGGGCAGCAGATTATTGAGCTTGGTGTAATCAAAGCGCCTTCGGCATCCTTTTGGGTGTATGGCTTTATTTTTATATTGTATTTTCTTGTATGCTATCCGTTATCCAGACTTTCCAAAAGATTTGAACGCAGATGGCAAAATTAGCAGGATGGGGTGGTGTCATGG
This sequence comes from Paenibacillus sp. DP01, assembly GCF_044784315.1. Lineage (NCBI taxonomy): Bacteria > Bacillati > Bacillota > Bacilli > Caryophanales > Paenibacillaceae > Paenibacillus > Paenibacillus sp. DP01. Next base: position 5,340,141 of record NZ_CP173059.1, on the reverse strand, counting down.
AAGAGGCTGTGGAGGTTTTATTGGAAATTCGAGGGCTGGACAAAAGCTTCGGCGACCGAAAAGTGCTGCAGCAGATTAGTCTGGACGTAAGGAAAGGGGAAGTCGTGGTCATTCTCGGTCCTTCGGGATGTGGAAAAAGCACGCTTCTTCGGTGCCTCAATGGTCTGGAGCCAGTTCAGGGCGGAGATATCCGTTATAGAGGACAGGATCTGACGGATAGAAAAGTGAATTGGCGTGAGGTGCGGCAGCATATCGGAATGGTGTTCCAAAACTATGAGCTGTTTCCGCATATGACCGTCTTGGAAAATATATTGCTCGGCCCGCTTAAAGTTCAGCGGCGAAACAAGCAGGAGGCGCTTGCGCAAGCGGAGCAGCTATTGGAGCGAGTCGGTCTGCTGGATCGCAAGGATGCGTATCCGCGACAATTATCAGGCGGGCAAAAGCAACGGATTGCGATTGTGCGCGCCCTGTGTATGAATCCTGAAATTATGCTTTTTGATGAGGTCACCGCATCCTTGGACCCGGAAATGGTCAGAGAGGTGCTGGATGTCATGCGAGAGCTGGCCCAACAGGGGATGACGATGATTATCGTGACGCATGAGATGGGGTTTGCCAAGTCGGTAGGAGATCGTATCGTTTTTATGGATCAAGGACAGATATGTGAAATGACTACACCACAGCAATTTTTTACCCAACCGGAAACAGAGCGTGCCCAGCACTTTCTGGATATATTTCAGTACGAAACGTTATAAATAAGGGGATGAATACAGATGAGAAAAGGGATGAAGTTCACAACGTTATTACTGGCTTTGAGCTTGCTGCTCGTCGGCTTGGCGGGATGTGCAGGAGGCGGGAATACCAATGGTAGTTCAAGCTCGGCTAAATTTGCTTCAATTGAGGACATTAAAAAGAATGGCAAGATTCGAATCGGTGTATTCGCGGATAAGCCGCCTTTTGGCTACGTAGATTCAGAAGGGAAAAATCAAGGCTTTGATGTGTATATTGCGAAACGGTTTGCCAAAGACCTCTTGGGCGACGAGTCGAAGGTGGAGTTCGTTCTGGTGGATGCCGCCAGCCGGGTTGCCTATTTGGAATCCAACAAGGTAGATATCATCATGGCTAACTTTACTGTGACCGATGAACGTAAAGAAAAAGTCGATTTTGCTAACCCGTATATGAAATTATCCTTTGGCATTGTGTCACCCGACAGTGCTCCCATCACCACGATTGACCAATTGAAGGGCTCGGATCAAAAGCTGATTGTTGCCAAGGGAACGACAGCAGAGACCTATTTTACGAAAAATTATCCTGACATCAAGCTGCTCAAATTCGATCAATACACCGAAATCTTCTCGGCTCTCAAAGACAAACGCGGTGCCGCCATTGCGAACGATAATACAGAGCTGATCGCTTGGGCCAAGGCCAATCCCGGCTTTACCGTAAGCATTCCAGCCTTCGGTGGTCAAGATACGATTGCCCCTGCAGTAGCGAAGGGAAATAAGGAACTGTTGGATTGGATCAACAACGAACTGGCTACGTTGGGTAAAGAAAATTTTGTCCATCAAGCCTATAAGGACACACTGACCTCCGTTTACGGAGAAGGCTTTACGGATCAATTGGTTGTGGAGGGCGGCAAGGTTAATTAATCATCGTATAAATTGCTATTAAGTATAAAAAAGCGTTGGGCTTGCTGTCCCGACGCTTCTTGCATATGGGCAAAGGGAGATTCGCAAGTTTTAATCGAGATAATACTTCCCCAAAATCTCTTGCATGCTCGTAAATTTCATTATATAATTTTAAATGATTATGATTCTCATTATCATTTAAGTCTTTAGGCGCAGACTCCCAATATGAGCCTAAGTGAATAGGATGGTGCTTTATACATGGCTAAAACGGATGTGGCTACTGCCAGAAGACAGCTCAGCAGTCCGAACAAGGTAACGCGCAGACGGGCTTTAAGAACGATCAAAGCTGCGAAGCGCGCGAAGTAACAAGCTTCAAGTTAACTGCAAATGGCAATACCAGTGTCAAATTTTTTAGTCTCCTCGTTTTGATATTGCACCTGCCTTCCTGATGGTGGTACACAGGAAGGCAGGTGTCTTTTTTTATTTCTTTTGTGCAAACAGCCATTCAATCATATCCAGATTTTGTAAAGCAGGAACCCAGGAGAAGTGTCCTGTAGGTTTGATAATCCCTGCTTCGTATTCAGTGAAGTGAATGAGGTTTCCGTTCTGTGCTTTGATAGCAGCAACCATTTCTTCTGAGTTCTTAGGACTTACTGTCGTATCGTCCGCCGCATGGAAGGCCCAAATAGGAACGTTCTTCAATATTTCAACGTGTGCAGGGTCAACAGGGGCATACATGTTAACAGCCTTTTCATAGTTGGTCAGTCCGGCAATCGGTACGCCAGCAGCGAACAGATCAAGATTTTTTTCTAACAATCTCCATGTCCCCATAGCTCCTTGAGAAATACCTACGATATAGATGCGGTTGGTGTCGATCGGATATTTCAAGGCCGTTTCACGTACCAAATCGGCAACAGCACTGTTGCGCGGTTCATCTGCCCAAATAAATTTATGCTCTAGGTCAATCGGGCTTTGAGGAGCGATGACGAAGGATGGGTGCTTGGCTTGCTGCTCAGGAGAAGCCCAAGTAACGGCCCCGGCATTCGCTAACAGGTTAACCCCGTTTCCGTCACCACGTTCGCCGTTGCCATGTAGAAACACAACCAGCGGATAGGTTTTGCCAGGTTCTACTTTAGGCTCAAACGTAAAGTAGTTCAGTTTGAAGCCGGCTTTATTTTCAAAAGTGTTTTTTTGAAAATCGTCTACGATGGGTGTCACTTTATCGGTTGCTTTTACAGTCTGTGCAGAGGCTGGAACGACTGTTTTCTTCGAAGTTGAAATATCTTTCTTTTGGCTAATGTAATAGTTCAGCGGATTAATACGATTGACTGCGCTTGTCGAATCGTAAGTAAGGGTGCTTGCATTTTTATCCTGCGTGTCCAGCTCGATTACGACATATTTGCCATAAGTGCTGCGGTTGGTGATGGCACCCGTATCATTGGTGTATACACCAGTCACAGTTCTGTCTGCGTATACATCATTAAGCACAGATTGAACCTGAAAACTGGAAGTGGACAGGGATGATCCGTCAATATTGGTGCTGTATTTCATTACAACGGCAGAAACAACCTCACCCAGAGGCTGGACCTCAGTAAGCAGGGTTGCCTGTGGTGCTGGAACATCGGCTGCTGCGGCAGAGCTGGAGGATGGATAAAAGATCGTAAGCAGGAGCACGAAAGATAGTAGAACAAGGGCGAAACGTCTTTTTTGCATAAGATAATCTCCTTTGGCGTTTTTATAAAGCGCTTACTATATGCTCAGGATGCTTGACTGTATGCTGTAGAACTCATACAAATCAAAAAAAGGCAAACTCCGGGTACACAAGTGTACTCGGGTTTTGCCTTTTCAGTAACAATCCCAATTGAAGGATAGCATCCTCATTGGAATCTGACAAGTGAAAGCGCTACAATTTTGGATGTTTTTATAAAAAATTTTCCTTCTCAACCGGGATGCGATGGTATATAATCTCCTTAACTTAACACTGTTAACTTATATAACGACGTTAATAAGGGAGATGAAATCATGAACCAATATGATGTTATTGTCATTGGTGCTGGGCTGGGTGGTTTGTCTTGTGCAGCCAGACTTTCTGCGTTGGGTTACCGGACAGCTGTGTTTGAAAGTCATACTTTGGCTGGCGGCTTTGCTACTGAATTCACACGAAAGGGATATACCTTTGATGTGTCCTTGCACGGCGTCGGCGGACTCGAAGAAGGCAGCTTCGGTCAGATGTTAAAGGACTGCCATGTGGACCAGCAAATCGTTCCTCTCCGTAAAAAGCACCCTTACTCCATTCGCTGGGAAGGGCAGATCATTGATATCCCATCTGATGTGCAGGAGTATGTGCAACTCCTCAAAGGCATGTTTCCTGCTGAGGTAGCAGCCATTGACAAGCTATTCGCGGGCATTCGCCGTTTTGAGACAGGCTTTACCGCTTTTTCTTCCCTTACTTCCTGGCGTAAGCTGGCGGGTCTGTTCAAAGCAGGCACCTTCTTCCGCTGGACGAAAATGACCACCTGGGAGGCTGTAAGTCAGTTTGGCTTGTCTGACCGATTCACGGAGTTCTTCACTGCACTCTGGCCCTATTATGGGCTGCCCCCGAAGCGGTTGGCGGCTTTGTACTTTTTTATTCCCTGGATCGGCTATCATCTCGAGGGGACGTACTACATTCAGGGAGGTGCACAGGCCTTGTCCAATGCGCTGGTCGAAGCTATTCAATCAGCTGAAGGAGAAGTTCACCTGCGCAGTCAGGTATCTGAAATTATACTTGAACGCGGTAAAGCAGCTGGTGTACGTCTGAAAAAAGGGGATGTATATAAAGCCAACTGGGTTGTGTCTGGGATCAGTCCCCATCATACCTATGGCCGTCTGCTGGAGAGTCACAATGCCGCCCGTCGCGAGCTGGAGGCTGTAACCAGACTGGAAACTGGTACGTCTCTCACTCAACTGTACCTAGGGCTATCATGCGAGCCTCATGAGCTTGGGATCAGCGAAGAAGACTTAATCCTGTGTAACGAGCCGGATTCGGAGACGGATTATGAAGTCATGATGAGCGGCCAGTATATGAAAGGCAACTGGATGCTCACAAATTATAACGCCATGGATCCTACACTCAATGAAGCGGGAAAGGGTGTCATCGCTGTTACATTTTTGGACAGATTGGAGAACTGGCATAGTGCACGTCCCGAATATAAAGCCAAAAAGAAAGCAGTAACACAGCAGATACTGGAATGTCTTGAACAGCTATATCCTGGTTTTAGCAGCAAAGTCGTGGTGGCAGAGTTGGGCACACCACGCACCATGCAGCGGTATACTGCTAATCCCGGCGGAGCCGTTTATGGCTATGCACAAACGGTCCGGCAGTCCGGCATAAACAGACTGAAGCGCAAATCAGCAGTGAACCGCCTGTCATTGGTAGGAGCCTGGACACAGCCTGGGGGCGGGTTTCAAGGAGCTATGAACTCGGGTATAATGGAAGCTGATCGTATCGCCGCCAAATTGAGATAGGCAGAAAGGGCAAGTATATCTACTCATGAAACATATCAAACGCCGAGAACGTGAAAGCAGTGAGATTCGCCGCAAAATCATTGAGGCCGCTCGATCGCTCTTCTTGAACCAAGGGTATGCTGAGGTCTCTATGCGTAAAATTGCGGATCAGATCGAATATTCACCAACGACTATTTATCATTATTTCTCCAATAAGGAAGCGGTTGTCCGTGAACTGCTGTTAGAAGGGAATGCTTTGTTCCTGAAGGCTCTTCAGCAGCGCGTGGATGAAGCACAGGCAGCCGGACTGAACGCTCTGGACACACTGAAAACAGTGTCCGATGCTTATGTCCGTTTTGGCATGGCTAATCCCGAATACTACAACATCCTGTTTATCAGCAACCTTGAATCTGTAAGCTCGGTTACCCTTATAGACAGTGGGAGTTTTAAGGGGTTTGAGTTGCTTGAGGGCGGACTTAAAGCCGCTATGGAGGAAGGCTGCATCATTCAAGGAGATGAGCGCCTGATGGCTAGATCCGTATGGAGTATGCTGCACGGATTGACTTCTTTGCTCCTGAATTTTGAACTTCCTATGGCAAAATCAAATGATGAATTGATTTCATTTACTATAGATACTTTTATTCGGGGAATAAGCCGCTGATGCAGCGGCTCATTTTTTATCCTCACACCCCATACATGCAAGTCTGCATACGTCGATTCCAGTGTTAACGAAGTTCCAAATGTGAAAGCTGCTGAAGCACGGCTTCAATGCGACGTTTATCTTTTTTGAGCACCACGAGCTGTAAAGAAGCATGAAGCAGATTTGAGATGCTAGCCCAAGCGTCTGCTTCTAGAGTGGGCAGAAGATCGCGCTGAATCATGATATCCATCGCCTCGGTTGCAATTTTCTGATGAAGCTCGCTACCGGATAGCCATTCAATCACCTGCTCATCTGTAGGACGTGAGTAGGCGAAAAGTACTGCCCAGCCATCAACCGGATGATTGACCTTATCCCGCATCCAGTCGATGACCTGGGGGGAATGAAAATGCTGTAACTGCCCGCTAACGGTGTATCCTTCTAATTTGCCATCCTTCGCCCTATGCTGTATCAGATCATTGTAAACTTTTGTAAGCCCTTCCTGCTCGGGCAGGCAGCGGGCGGATAGATAGGCACGTGTCGAGATAAATGCGGCCCTAGCATGTGTGTTATTTGAAGCGGGAGGTCTCCATGCTTGCGCGGTATCCGTGTCCGGCTCCCATAAGGAGCGAACCCAATCAGCAGCCCCAATACCTGCGGTCTCCCCAACGAAAAATGCCCATGTAGCGAATTGGGCCGGGTTACACTGAATGCGCTGCTCCCAGGCAAGAAAAATATCCTTTGGATCATAGGCCTGGAAAGCCTGCAGTACAGCAGGATGATCTACGCCATGCATGGTGGTGTAGTGGATCAGTGTATCCAACGACCGGGCATCCTCCAGTTTCATCGTGCAGAACATATCCAACCAGCGTTGCCACAGCTGCAGCGACGGGCTATTTAGCTGAATACCATGCTCGTCTAACACGTTAGACCAGTCCCACAGCCATAGTCCGTGCAAGGTAAGCATGGTTTCTATATAGGTAGGTAGACTTTCTGCAAGCAGGGTGAACTGGTCCAACTCATGCTCATAACAGAACACTGCTGGCTCTGTTGCGGATGTCGCTCTATCAAGCAGGATCGGATCACCAGCACCGTTATAGTTCAAAATAAGATATCGTTGTTCGTCCGCTGCTGAGTAGGTATCTTCTCCATAGGATGTAAAATAGCCAATATCCTCATAATTCCAGCCAAATTCTCCTGTAATATCGTCAAGGTTAGTCGGTTCTTGTTCAAGGTCATGGCTGCCTTCATATGAATACTCTGATTCATCGACTACAACACAGTGTTGAGGGAGGCACCATAGCAGATGTAAGCTGCCACACCGCTTTAATAATTCAGACAGGGAGGCAGGCAAAGTGATCTGGAGCCGTTCCTCCAGCTCAGTCAGTTCCTCTTCGGAAATCCCCTTCGTGCATTGGTATGCCACGTCAGGCATTCCACCTTGTCTCAGACGATCAGCGATTTCCCCCAGCTTTTCTAAGGTATATGCAAAATGTACTGTCATTCGTATTCGTCCTCCTCTTACTCTACAACTCGGCAATGCTCTTTTTGCAAGAATGATAGAATTTCATCATGAAGTGCTATCGCCTTGGGTTCATAAATGATCGCCACTTCGCGTCCATATGCATAGTTGAAGCGCACATATCCGCCAAGAAGCTGGAAAAAAGCCATGCAGGTATGCTCGTTTTCGATCCATAGGTTTGTGTCAAAATGCTGTTTAAACCGCTGAGCCAATACTTGTGTAGATGCCGGAGCTATTTCCGGAATTTGATCATTCGGATTGGCTGGATCGTAAGCTTCGGCCGTATCCAGGGGATTAAATAGTAGGAATGTCGCGGTTCTGTCCAGACTGACAGGTTCGAAATAACGGGGGAATGGCTCTGTTTTTCCGAATTCATCCCGTAGTATATGCTCCAGCGTATCTGTAAATGGGGTTTGAACATCTAATGGCTTCATAGTAATGACTTCCGAATGTCGCGGTAGCCAAAGCAACCCTTCGATCTGAGGATGCACCGCTAGAAAATCACCATCTATGGAGCTGCCGATGACCACGCACTCGCCCAGCTGTTGCGCGGTGATCGGACAGTTATCATCATGCGTCCACAGTTCGTAATCTGCATAGGATTGCAAAAGTTGAGGATCAGGCGGTTCAATCACCAGCAGGCCACAATAGGTTCCTGGCCCGTATTGGGTGAGAAATGAAGCATAGGGAGTTGGTAAAGTTATGCCATGGGTATGTTCGAAATTTGTCATTTCATCGGCAGCCACTGGCGTGTGTTGTGTGGAAACCCAATACATGAAGAATACACCTGCTTTCCGGCACTCTATCTATAGGGATGGAGCCCAAATGTAAATGAGAGATATGCTATAATCAGGAAATAAAATAGTTAAATATTAGTCTATCTCAATTATGTAAGAACTACAATTTGTGAGGGTACGAAAGGGGAACACATCGTATGACATCGGGGGTACAGGCCTACATAGATCCAATTTTTGAAGAGATTGACCAGAGATACGCTTCTGAGCAAAAGCGCATCGCGGAATTCAAGAACAAAAGCGTCCTTCACGAAGGGATTCATGAATACTTAAAAGTTACCTGTAAGAGAGATGGGGTATGGGTGGATACCTACGAACCGTTTGATTGGGATCATCGTAGACCAGACACAAAAATTCCTGGTTTTACGGAGGAAGTGACGCTCCAGCAGGTGCAGGATGAATGGATGCCAGTGTTCAAAGAACGGATAGCGGCTCTGTATAATTCGGAAGAATTTGGTCCTATGTTTTTTCGTTATCGGCTGGAATTTCATTTGGAGGTGGTCTTGGAGAATAAGGCCAGTCATTTTACATTCTCGCTGCTGAACGAAGATAAGCGGCAGCACCTGTTAGCCTCTATTGAACGGTTTGTGGAGCAGAAGCTCAATCCTGCCAGTAGAGCTATGCCAAAGGAAGAGGACGATTTTTTCTTAATAAGGCACTTGCTTGATCCTCATTTGTACCCTGTAGACGCCCAGCGGGTGAATGAACTGCTGAATCGAATGGATGCAAAAGTGCAGGTCAGCCGCAAGCGAGAAGAAGCATGGAGGCATCAGCTGAGCAGAGGCTTAATGCATTGGGCTGAAGATGAATTTTTGGCTAAGTATACAGATCAGGAAAAAAGGTACGGGCTTGATTATACGGTGAGACCCGATATTCTTCCTTCAGATATTCCCGCCCCGGTTATGGAGATGTTCCTGCTGACCGCGATGCGAGTGGGTCTGACCGATGCCGATGCACGGCAGAAGTATTTGGAGATTGCTGCACAATTGGGCTCAGAGCAGGCTGTTCAGTGGCTTAAGAGCGGATCAGGCAGCATTCCAGCGTCATATACAAGCGAGCGTGTCACCTGCCAAGCGAATGATATTTTGCAAACACTAGAGGTTCAGATTCGTTCTGAGGAAGAAGAGAGCTACAGAGAAGCACTCATATATCTATGTGATATATTACGGAAAGGCTTTACTAAGGAATATGGGATGAAGTTTAAAAGCAAAGTGAAAAACTATCTACCCGTACCCAAGTTGGCCAAATCTGCATTACATCGTTTCTTTGCCAATGCACTTGAATACCCTTCGCTGCTTCCGTTGCTGGCGGAATATGCCGAGAACGTGATGGAAGAATTCAAGTGGTACAACGATGTAGAGCCGGGGGAGAAGTCGGCGATGCCAGGAACCTATGCGGTGATGGGATTAGGACTTAAAGGAACGGAGTATTTTTCGCTGGTGAATCGTTATATGAAGCTGGTAGACAGTGAGCATCAGTCGGTACAGGACGGTTACGCTGCTGTATTTGCTGAGGCGCATGGACTGACACCGGATACGATCCCCGTTTGGGCGAGGATTCTTTTGGCAGGTAATGATTCCGCCAAACCACTAAAATCGGCTGGCATTGAAAGTGTAGAGCAGGCACAGGCGTTAGTAGATGTGCTTCTACAACTGGAAGACTACGAACAAGAGATGCTCGTTTGTCGTATATGGGGTGGCGCGAAGAAACTAAAAAACAGCCTGAAGCAGGCTGTCCCTGAGGTAAAAGAGTTACTGGAGCCGCTTATTCCATAAAAGCATCGTATTCTTGATCATATCGCAGTCCCTGCGCAATGTGTTGAATATCTGGCTCGCTTCCACTGCGGCGTAGCACTTCAATAACATCCTGTACAGTCGCTATTTCCAGCCAAGATTGCACGTGCTGGTCTGGGAAACGGCCTGGATCAGTGCTTCTAGGCTGTCAAAAGTTTGTATACTCATGTTTGGTAATGCTCTCCCTTAGACGCTTGTTTATGCTGTAGCTTTTGTAATATTTTTAAAATGGCCTGGCGATTTTTAGCATCCTTAATGTATTTGGGAATGGAATGGGAAGCCGTACGCATCATACCGGATGAGGGTTTTTCTCGCAACTCGGCAGAGATATAGGAGAGCAGGTAATTCAGGTGTATCCGGTTAAGAGCCCAGACTGGTTTCCCCCGATAGTAATCAAGGAAGTACAGCTGGAGCTGGAAAATAGGATCTTTTCCATTTTGGATCACGTCCGTATGCCATTCACGTGACTGCATACGATGCACCGGAACCTGATTACGTGTCTCGCAATGCGGACAGTGTATATTTGTATTTTTGTGAGTAACCGTTCGGTCATCATGAATTTCGATATTAAAATACCGCTCACAGTGGCTGCATACGCCGCGTGCATAGAATTTATACGATTCTGGCTGCTGAAATGTGTAGTAACAATGAGAGCAGCGAACAACGTAATAACAGTCTTCCTTTGATTTGGAAATAGAAGCTTGACTCTGACAGCGAGGGCAGTGGACAGCTACCTGTTCTCCCCTCCTGATCACGGCGGCAAAGTCATATTTATATCCATATTCATCTTTGAAGCGTTTTTGCTCCATGTTCGTTCCTCCTTTTCGGAAAGAGCGTAAAAACGTACTTTTTATATATCATATGCTATAATATTCCTTAACAACAGAATGGCTTAGATGGGCGGTCGGCTAGTCTCCTGTGAAGGAGGTGAGGGTCCTGATTCTTTCCTTCCATAAAAAGAAATAGACCGCCCGTGGTAGGAACCGGTCTATTTCATGTACCGTAAACTTGCAGCCACCGCCCTTAAAAGCGGCTGTTGCCAAAGAGTGAGGATGTTGACGCATCTTCACTCTTTTTTAGAATATACATCTTATTCCCATTTTAACACTTGAAAAAGGCGTTTTCAATGTGCCGAAGCGTGGAAATAGGATTACGTAGTGCAAAGGAGAATGGGTATATGAGCATTTTTACAGGACTGCAGCGTCCGCAATTCCAGGCCTACTATGATGAGGAATTTCTTATAGAGCATCGTTTTGAAAACGGTCGAGGGTTTCCGCCTTCCTATATAAATTACGTCAAAACTCTCGGCTACGGGCGGTTATGCGGCCTATGGAACATCCATATTCCTCTCGGTGATCACCCGGATTCATGGCTTCGTCGTTACCATGACTGGCGAGCCTGGTTTGATGATGTACTGGAATCGGAAGAGGTTTTACAAGAAGCGGCGCTGGAGCCAGATGGTTTCCCGGAACTATTGGAGCATGCAGTTCCCTTCGCTTCCAGTGAAGGAAATGACCTGCTGGTCTGGGATGTTCAATCGCCTGATGAACGGGGGGAATTCCCGATTTATGCTTTGAATCTGCGCACATGGGGCAACTTTCGGTATGCAGCCCCTGATTTGTATAGCTTCGTCGAAGCGCTGCTGGATGGGGAGCGTGTAAAGTCGATTTTGGGAACACATCGTACACCATTCCCTTATACATTTGAACCCTTTTAGATCGTTAAAGAACCACCCTAGTTTTCGAAGTCTAAGGTGGCTCTTTGCGTTGCTATTCTTCTAGCTTTTATGTTTGGGCTAAATATTGCTGTACTAGCTCATATCCAGCCACGCCCATTACAGTATATTGATTATATTCTTCCAGTTCCAGATTGCGTATATATTCATCCCCGCAATACAGATGGCCCGCACAATTAAAATACTTTAGCTGCTGTTGCTCCTCGGATAGAGGGCGATGATCGATAATGGGCCATACTCCCTTCGTCAGATTTTGGGTAGCGGTGAATATAACCTCAAATCGACCCCGGTAATGTGTGAAGGAGAGATAGGTGGTTTCATCCTCGTACGTTTGATTCTGACCTATGGATAGCACCCCAAAGGAGAATGCCTTTTTGAATCGACCATACAGCGCGCAGATCACCTGACATACCGCAAAGCGGCCGTCATGCATGGGGATAACAAAAATATCGCCTTCCTGATGTTTGATTCTTTTGAATATCATCGTCAGGCCAGCTCTTCCTGAATGATCTCTGTTTTTAAGCCTTTAGCGCTGATAATCGTAATACTGATCGCATCAAAGCCATTTCGCTTTACCTCTTCAAAATCACATCGTTCGCCGCTGATCAACTCCAGCTGCCCGTTCTCATCCACATCATCCGCAAACTCGTCATCCCAATCAACATTATAAAAAGCAGTCACGGTCACCTCAAAGGTATCTTCACCATCATCGTCCAGATAAGGTAGCAGGGGAGTGCGATTGTTCTGCTGTTCTTCCGTATATACTTCACACAGCAGTGCATCGTAACCATGGCGGGTTCCATCAAAAATCACGATCTGCTCACCTGTGACTGCATCTTCTGCAATAATGAGCTGGGGTGCAAACTCCGTTACAGCGATCAGCTCGTCCATGAACTCTCCATAATAAAAAATGTGGAATTTCGTATTTCCGGCCTGTGAACGGAGCTTACCTGTCCATTCCTGCTCGACCCATGCCTCCGGGTTTTCGGGCACAACCCAACCATCCAAATAAGCGGGTCCTAATTTAACATGATGTGTTTCTGTCATCCGTAGCGCCTTCCTTTCTTTTCGTTCATTATGACATGGACAGGGTCACGATTTTGTTGTCCTCGTCAACATCTACCTTCACATTCACTCCCAGCTTGTCCTTAAACAGCTTACTGATATTGATATAGTTATCCTTTACCGCACGGCTTGAATTACCAGTGGTGCGAGTCATCCCAGCGGTGATGATGGAGCGAACATAGGTTTTGTCGAGCTTGGCTTCAGGATTGTAAGTATAAATAACCTGCTCTTGTTGATTGTAGTAATGGGTTAACTCCGTATAGTCGTTGGCGTTCTCATACTGTTTTTCCTCACGCACATAATCGGGATGGTCCATGGTGTAGTGGATTCCCCCGTCCAGAAAAGGATTATCCTTGGAGGGTCTGAGTTCATATTGTCCATATGCGAGTTGAAACAGGTATTCTATGCCTGAGCCCTCTGCTTGATAGTAGAGCTGACGATGATCCCCTTTTTTATCGATCGCGGTATAGCTGCTGATTAAAGGCCAGGTATCATACTTTTTACCCTTTACCTCAACGGCAACCTTATAATGTACGAGCACCTTTTCATTTTGGAATAACCCAAAGCTGCTCATAATGAAATACGCAGGCACACATATAATTCCGATAATCAATATGAATATAAATATTCTTACACGCATGAGTAGAGTAATTCTCCTTTAGTTGTCGATTATGTGGACAGCTCACGCTTCGCAGATGCGCCGAATTCCTCATGTTGCAATAATTGCTTCAGCGCATGTAGTGCAAAAGGGTTGGCTTTATGTGCGCGGAGCAGTGCAAAAGCGGCCCCCTTGACTAAGATATATGTATCACTGCAGATTATGTCCAAAGCTAAACGTAGCTCTGCTTCTGAACAAGGCATCCATGCCAAAGTTTGTAAAGCTGCGTTTTGCACATCATCATCTTCATCAGGCTTGGACAGCAGCTCGCGAATTCCTCGCATGATCATCGGCTGCTGGCTCTGAGCTGCATATAGTCCGATGACCTTCAGCGCTTCTATACGAAGCAGATCCTCCTCGGATGATTGCTGCGCAAGCTGCAAAAGTAATGCGATGGTGTCCTCCACAGGCTGGGGGATCGCTGTTAATTCGCGTAGTGATACCAACCGATCTTCATACGATAGTGTAGGGAAAATAGATAAAAATGTCTTTCCCTCATCATCGGTTTGTATGGACATATACCCTCCTTATTTCTTAGCCAGATTACTTTTGGCATTGTGTATTACCTACTCTTATGTCTATAGTTCGATAAAGCCTCTTCCGTTCCGCCCCCCTCCAGCAGCACCATAATCGCATAGGAGATTGTATCAATCCAATCGTCAAGGGTACTAATCTGCTCTGCGGTCAGCAGGTGATTCCGTTGCAGCATACTATCAGGATACAACGCCCATGCCCGTGTATATTGGCAAATTCCCCACAGAGCGGATATAAGCTCCCGTTCTACGGACGGTTTCTCCAGCTCATCTGCCAGAACTTCAATGATAGTCATGAGCTCATGGAAGTTGTCCTCGATCAGTTCGCCTTGAAAGGGACGAAGCATCCCTAGAAATCCGCTTTGCATTTTGGGATGCTCCAAATCATCATGAATAAAAGAATGACAGCGCAACAGCTCGCGAGCCTCTTGTTTATTCATGAAGTTCCGTAATCTCTGCTCGGATGCCTCTGCATAGAAAGCTACCTGACAGTCCCGACAAGGCATCGATGTCAACGACCATGTCTGCTTCTTCATAGCGGAAATCAAGCTGCAAGATGATATTTTCTGTTTCTACAGGGGTTAATACATGCTCTTTGGTTTCCAGAAATGTAAAAGTCACTGCATAGCGTGGAATGTCTTTCGCTGAAGCTTCAAGGATCACAGGTGCCTCAGCCGAAGGTTCCAGATCCGGTGATTTAGGAACCAGCACACTAGTGGGGGATAGCTCAATCGTCAGTGTAATCTGGTCTTTCGTCATATTGGCAGCTGTGACTCGGTCATAGTGGAAAGGTGGGAAATAGCCGAGCTTTTCGACAATGCTGTCTGCACCTTGAATAGAAACGGTTGGAGAGAAAGCCAGTTCCAGTCCGATAGACCCTGTCAGTTGGTCTTCATATTCTGGATTGATACGGATAAGGGCCTGTTCCGGCTCTACCTTCAAAATCGTACCTATAAAATACTGTTTGCCATGGATCAGGACAACATCATGCGGAACGAACGGCAGTGCTCCTCCGGCTTGATAATGAATGAGATATTCGTTTCCTTTTTTTTCAATGTTGTGAACTTGAATTTGCATAAATTGCAGCCTCCTAGGGTTAATGAGATGACGGATAGTTTAAGTGTGACGTAAAGGGTACGGAGTCCACGATTGAAAAACATACTTCATATCCGGGGTATTCTTTTCGAGCATAAATGGGAGAATATCCATAATAGCCCTTGCTTTACTGCCAGCATAAAAGTTGCGCGAGCTGTGTAACAACTTGTCTGCCTTCAACCACTGGCTCAGCTTCATCATAACGTCTTCCATGCTTGTTTGGTCGATATGTTCATAAACGTCCTGACGGATCGAAACGAGTATGCCGCAATTATTGGAGGATCGGGACATGGTGTCATTGGACAAAAGAATGTACACTTCCGGCGTGGTACCTTTGTTATAGGACGATTTGATACTAGGAGCCTCTATAACCAGCATCAAAGGAGTCATTTCATCATCGGTTACAATGCGGAGCAGCTCCTGCTTGTCCCAGCGGATCTTGCCGTGTTTGGCTTTCTTGGATTGATAGATAGACACACGGGTGTTACGGATTCCTGATATGTTCAGGAGCGTTTCAAAACAATCGAACAGGTTAGTAAAGCAGTCTTCGGCAAACAAAGTGTGTTTCTCCGATAAGGAGCCTGTCATTATGAAATTATAATGCAGGTTGTTAACCACAAGCATCCACCCTTTATTCATGAATTACCAATTATCCTACCATAATATATGACATGGTGATTGAATTCACCTTTTGCGGGATTCGTTAAAATCGTTTGGAAACCAGTTCAACTTCGCGTATACTAGGAAAGTCATATATGGAACGGCCTGAGCCGCCTTGCGGCCGTATGTTGAGTTACATGAACAGATTCAACGATAACGGATATGCTCCCTTCCTGAAAAGGGGAGAATGAGAACCGATACAAAAATGGGAATTCTGAACTATGGAACGATAGATGTCATATGGCACATGAACCTATTTTACGTGACACATATTGAATACAGATAAGGGAAGTGAATACAACTTGAAGAATTTTACAGCATTAGGCGTGGAGCAACATTGGGTAGAAGCCTTGAAAGAGCAAGGCATCTCAGCGCCAACACCTGTACAACAGGAGTCCATTCCACTGTTGATGGAAGGTCAGGATGTGATTGCCGAGGCACATACGGGCACGGGGAAGACGCTTGCGTTTTTACTGCCGATTCTACAAAAGCTGAATTTGGACAAGCGGCATCCGCAGGCGCTCGTGATTGCACCTACGCGTGAATTGGCGCTCCAGATTACAGAGGAAGCAAAATGCTTGGCTGCTGCGGAACCGAGTTTATCTCTGCTAGCTGTTTACGGAGGACAGGACGTGGAGCGTCAGCTTCGTAAACTAAAAGGTGGCGCACAACTGATTATTGGTACACCTGGGCGACTGTTGGATCACCTGAGACGTGGCACGCTTGATTTAGGCGGCATTAAAATGCTGGTCCTGGATGAGGCTGACCAAATGTTACACATGGGCTTCTTGAACGATGTGGAAACGATTCTTCAGGAGGTTCCTTACCGGAGACAAACCATGCTGTTTTCCGCTACGATGCCAGCTGGTATTCGCAAGCTGGCTCGTGTCTATATGAACGAACCCGTTGATGTCAAAGTGAAATCGGCTTCTTCCGTTCCCGTGAGCCAAATCCGTCAGGTCGTTGTGCAAACAACAGACCGTGGTAAGCAACAGGCATTGGTAGATATGCTGAATACGGATCGTCCGTATCTGGCTGTTATTTTCTGCCGTACCAAGCGCCGGGCTTCCAAACTGAATGAAGAACTCCAGGAGATGGGGTTCGAGAGCGGTGAGCTGCATGGGGACTTGTCCCAGAACAAGCGGGAGCAAGTGATGAAGGCGTTCCGTGAAGCGAAACTTCAATTGCTCGTAGCGACAGATGTAGCCGCACGCGGCCTCGATGTAGAAGGCGTCACGCATGTCTTCAACTATGACATGCCGCAGGATGCCGAAAGCTACATCCACCGCATCGGACGTACCGGTCGTGCCGGAGGCAAAGGCGTTGCGGTGACGCTCGCCACGCCAAGGGATGTTCCTGAGCTTCGGAACATCCAAAGAGTTGCTGGTGTCACATTCACCAGCAGTGAGGGCGGCGGGCAGCGTAGACCTGCTCCCGATACGCCTGAGCGGCAGGGTAGAAATGACCGCTCAGGCAGAAACGACCGCCGTTCCTTTGGCGGCAACGATGCTGGCGGCGGACGCCGCAGCGGCCGCGAACAGGCGGGTCGTCGTGACGGTGCAAGCGGCGAGCGTCGCTCCAACCGCAGTAGCAGTGAACGTGGCGGATATGACCGCAGTAGCGGCCGTTCTGTACGCGAAGGTCAAGGCCGCTCGGCAGGCCAAAGCAGCGGACGTGGCGGATATGACCGCAGCAGCGGCGGATCTGCACGCGGAGGTCAAGGCCGCTCCGCAGAGCAAAGCAGCGGACGTGGCGGATATGACCGCAGCAGCGGCGGATCTGCACGCGGAGGTCAAGGTCGTTCGGCAGGCCAAAGCAGCGGACGTAGCGGATATGACCGTAGCAGCGGCGGTTCCGCACGCGGAGGCCAAGGTGGACGCGGTGGACAAGGTCAAGGAGGCCGACGCGGTCGGTCCAGGTAGATAAAATGGGGGTATTCTCATAGAATGCTCCACTATGGTTATCATAATAGCCCCGGGGAGGCTCATCTTCCGGGGCTATTGTAATCTTCATATATGCCGCTGTAAGAACAGCATCATAAGATAAAGTGCAACCAAAGATGCCCTGAGATAACCGAATAGCGGTCAGGACATTTTTTAAAAGATAATTTGGAGGGGTTATACATCATGCAGGAACAGGATATGGGCAAGCGTGCCATGGTCTCAGCATGGATCAGCCTGATCAGCAACATCCTCTTAACCGGCATCAAAATAATCGCAGGACTCATGTTCAACAGTAAGGTGCTGGTGGCCGATGGTGTGCATAACGCCGGGGACGTCATTGCTTCTGCAACGGCACTGGGAGCGATGAGAATATCCAGCCAGCCGCCGGATGAGGATCATCCTTATGGTCATGGCAAGGCAGAAGTAATTGGTGCTAGTGTAGTGGCGGTCATACTGTTCGGGGCAGGCATATTTATCGGCTATCATTCCATTGCCGCACTGTTCGAACCGATGCCACAGGAGCATATACTGGCATTGGTGGCCGCCATTATTTCCTTGCTCTGGAAACAGTGGCTGTATATCTACACGATTCGTATTGGCAGAGCGGCCAATAGTCAGGGTCTCATTGCGACGGCAAAAGATCACCTCGCTGATGTGTATGCCTCGGGAGCGGCTGTCTTGGGGATCGGATTAGGACTGATTGGGGAACATTGGAATATTCCGATTTTATCTTACGGCGACCCCATTGCGGGGTTCGTAGTGGCGTTGCTGGTTCTGAAATTGGCGTGGGAAATGGGTCGCGAATCCATAGATGTGCTCATGGAGAAGGCCATTGCAACCGAGGAAATCGAAAGCTACGCAGCAGCGGCACTGAGTGTAGTCGAGGTTCAGCGTATTGATCGTATCCGTGCCCGTGAGCATGGTCATTATATTATCGTTGATATCCGAGCTTCAGTGGATGCCTCTTTGACGATTCAGCAGGGACACGATATTATCCGGCTGATCAAGAGGGCCGTCATGAAGCAGGAGCCGCGGGTTTATGAGGTGCTTGTCCATTTGAATCCGTGGTATGCAGACGACCTCCATGCTGTAAAATCAACACAAAAAGACCCTGAAGAAAAGGTATAACCGATACGAATAACGCCCCTAGAACATACGACGCGAATTGACAGATAACTTGCCGGAAGGGTATGCTTTTAAAAGCCGAACGATGATGAATAAAAGCGAGGTTACCCGAAAATATGCGAAAATTTTTAAAATGGCTAGGTATTTCTGTGACTGCTGCAGTCCTTTTAGTGGGCGGATATTATGCTTATTCTATATATCATTTTACGAACCAAATTTCGGTTGCTTCCGGACAGGATTCGAAATTTAAACCGCAAACCCAAACTTCAACCAATGTACAACCTGTAGAGGTATCACTCCCACCGGAATGGGATGGAACAGAAAGAGTAAATATACTGCTGCTTGGCGGAGATTCCCGTGGAGAAGATTCAGGGCGTTCTGACTCGGTTATGGTTGCTTCTGTTGATCCGGTTACGAAAAAGGCCACACTTATGTCGATTCTTCGTGATACGTATGTCAAGATCCCGGGTCATGGGCAAAGTCGATTGAATGCTGCCTTTTCCTACGGTGGGCCGGATTTGACTAGACAGACTGTGAGCGACCTTCTGGGCATACCGATTCAATATTATGTATATACTGATTTTAATGGTTTCATTGCACTGGTTGACTCTGTAGGTGGTATTGACCTGGATGTCGAAAAAGATATGCATTACACGTCCAAGGCAGACAAACACCAGTTTGATATTGACTTGAAAAAGGGAATGCAGCACATGGACGGTAAAACAGCCTTGCAATATGTACGTTTCCGTCATGATGCGACTTCGGATTTTACACGTACGGAGCGACAGCGCAAATTCATTACCGAACTGGGCAGTAAAATACAATCGACCTCGTCGCTCATTAAACTGCCAAGTATTTTAAATAGCATTTCTCCTTATATTGAAACGAATCTGAGTACAACGGAAATGCTGCAGTTGGCTTCATTGGGTTTTAATATCGATGCTAAAACAGTAGCGAAGCAGCAAATCCCGCCAAATGAACTGGTGCGTGGGGAAACCATCAAGGGTGCACAGGTGTTGGGTGTGGATGAGCGAAAGCTCAAGCGGTTCATACAGAATCTTTTTGATCAAGAAAACAAACCTGTGACTACGACGGTGGAGGCTGCCACCACGACAAATGATACTCCATAACCATTCAAAGCAAGCGAAGTTCGTACAATAACGTACAACTTTGTTTGCTTTTGTGTTTATTTGGGTATAACCTTGTATATTTTGTTCCAAAAATATATCGTAATTATGAAGAACGTATACTCATCTGTCTAAAGAGAAGGGGAATGTCATGTGGAAATAACTCCGGCATGGAAAGACCGGTTTAAGAAGTTTTTTCTGAACAACAAGTTTGTGTTATTCCTGTTGGTACTGCTGCTGATCGGCTTGAATATCTTAGTGCTTACCAAAATTTCATACATATTTACCCCTGTCATCGTGCTGCTGAAAACGATTATTCTCCCTGTCATTTTGTCCGGTGTATTGTACTATCTGCTCAATCCGTTGGTAGATGTACTGGAGCGGAATAAGGTAAAGCGAGTATACTCCATTGTTGTTCTGTTTTTGCTCATTATAGGCATTATCGCTATTGTGGTTACGTCGGTGGTACCTGTGATCCGTGATCAGATACAGGGCCTTATCCAAAATGTCCCTGCCTATACCGAGCAAGTCAAACAACAGTTTGAGCGACTGATTGGCAGTAACTTTGTGAACCAGTTCCAGAACACCATTCAAATAGATCCATCTGAACTGGCCTCCAAAGCTTCTGAAAAGTTATCTGGCTTTATCAATAATGCATGGACGGGTGTGGGAAGCTTTTTGGGTGTGATTACGGAAACTGTGCTTGCGATCGCTACGGTTCCGTTCATTCTGTTCTATTTGCTGAAAGATGGACACAAGCTGCCGCAGTGGATTCTAAAAATGCTTCCACCTATGTTTCGTAAAGAGACAGATCGTATCATGACCGAAATGAATCATCAGGTCAGCTCGTACATTCGTGGACAAATTATTGTTAGCTTCTGTATTGGAGTGCTGCTATATATAGGTTATCTGATTATTGGATTGGACTACTCTTTGACGCTTGCGGTCATTGCGTCTTTTACGAGCGTGGTTCCCTACTTAGGTCCTGTAATTGCCATTACACCCGCGTTAATCGTAGCTATAGTTACCTCACCGATCATGCTGCTCAAAATGGTTATCGTATGGACAGTTGTCCAGCTTATTGAGGGTAAATTTATTTCACCACAAATTATGGGCAAATCGCTTCGAGTACATCCGATTACGATTATCTTTGTTATTTTGACAGCAGGCAATTTGTTTGGTGTGGTAGGGATTGTACTGGCTGTTCCAGGTTATGCCGTCTTGAAAGTCATCGTGACCCATCTGTTTAGTTTCTTTCAAAAGCGTTCACATCTTTATGAAGCAGATAAAGTAAAGTAAAAAGCAGTCTCTATGAAAAGTAAACATGACTAATGGGCGCGTTAAATCTACTATTTTGCTCCTCTTGGTTAACTGTGGCTTTGCGTGCTATACTTAATGCCTATTCTTATTCCAAAATAGAAAGGTCAGACTTTTTATGATAAAACTCAGCATTCTTGACCAATCTCCGGTATCGGAAGGCATGACGCATGCACAAGCATTACAAAAGACTGCTGAGCTTGCTATAGAGGCGGAACGCTTGGGTTATCATCGCTTTTGGGTATCCGAGCATCATGCTGCCTCTAATCTTGCAGGGTCCAGCCCCGAGGTATTGATTTCACACCTGGCTGCTCGTACCCAGACGATTCGGGTAGGGTCGGGCGGTGTGATGCTGCCCCATTACAGCGCTTATAAAGTAGCGGAAAACTTCCGGGTACTGGAGGGATTGTATCCGGGGCGCATTGATCTGGGTCTGGGGCGAGCGCCCGGAGGAATGCCGATTGCTACCAGAGCTTTGCAGGAGGGGAAAATGCGGGGCGGCATTGATCTGTACCCCGAGCAGCTGGATGATCTGCTAGCCTACTTGCACGATAGCACAGGCAGCCAGCATCGCTTCGGTTCGCTACAGGCGATGCCGCTCGTAGAGACTGTGCCGGAAATGTGGCTGCTTGGCTCCAGCGGTGATAGCGCGGGTCTGGCCGCCGAGCGTGGCGTAGGCTTTGCGTTCGCGCAGTTTATTAATGGTGAAGGCGGCACAGGTGCTATGAAGGGATATCAGGAAAACTTCCAGCCTTCCCAGCATAGTGACCAACCACGTTCGCTTGTCTCCGTATTTGCGATCTGTGCGGATACTGAAGAGGAGGCCAATCGTTTGGCATCCAGCATGGACTTGTCCCTGGTGCTTTTGGAACAGGGAACGCGTTCCGCAGGAACACCTTCCGTCGAAAAGGCGCTTGCGTATCCGTATACGCCATATGACCGGATGCGCATTCGTGAGAATCGCAAGCGTATGGTGGTTGGTTCACCCGCACAGGTCAAGCGTCAGCTTGAGCAATTATCCAAGGACTATAATGCGCAGGAGATCATGGTTGCGAGCATTATTCACGACTTCGATGCCAAAATGAAATCTATACGTCTCATGGCTGAAGCATTTGGACTGTCCTCTGTACAGGCTTAATGCGAATGGCCAGAATTTTGTTGATGCTATACAGAATATTAGAAGTTTGGAGCACAAAGAGGAGCCGATGCGATCAGCACGGCTCCTCTTTTATTCCGAAATATGCTTATTATAAAAATGATAAAGATTATCAACTTACAAGTTTGGAATATAGAGGTAAAACCTATTTATTCCTTCTCTTGACCAAAAACACCAAAAAATATAAAAACCCAAAAATAATACTTATTAGAAATGAGGTTGATAATGTACTAAAAATAAAATCAGACGCAGGTAAAGTGAAGAACTTAGTCGCTCCATTAACTGTAGATGAATGTGTTGGGCCTTTGATGAAGGAATAATATATACCTACCATAAATCCGTAAGACAAATACTTAATTAGTTTTTTTTCAAATTTACTCATAACGATAACCACCCTAAAATTATTTTTTTGGAAAAGGAGAATTTCAAAAAATGAAACCAATTAAGGTAATAACGAAAACCGCAATTTTGGCAGCAATGACGGCACTATTACTCCCATACGTCCCCCTTGCTTCTGCAAGTGAATCACCAAATCCGTTATCTTCCAGCATACAAGCAGAGGCAGGTAATTGGGAAAAAACCGATGAAATAACATCCGCACATGGACAAGTATACAAATATATAGATCCGACTAGCAGTGTTGGAGAGGATGTTTATTACTATTATGTCAATTATAATGACTTGACGCAAGAAAAAGGCAATAAAGGTGTTGTTAGTCCACAGTCTTGGGGAATTGGCCCAATTGTTAAAACTAATGAAAATAAAGGATATTGGGTTGATACTAACAATGCACTTCGTGTAAGTACCTATTATGGACCTGGCAGTGCAAAACTTACAGTATCATCTTCAATTACAGCCCAAGTAGAAGGATCGATTTCGGGTTCTGCGGAAGCTATTGAAGCGAGCATGGGATTTAGTTTAAGCCAGGGTTTTTCTCTATCTGATGAATACTCTGTGAATGTTCCTAAGGGAGAAAGATGGGTTGTTAGTGCTTTCCCACGATATGAAAAACATAGATTAGGAGTTTATGATCCATACCCATGGGGAGATTCCTTCTTAGGTTATGTTATGGTGTCTAAGCCTGTGGGGGTTGCCTTCAGAGTCGATAAGCATTAAACAGGTAAAATAAATATATCTAAAATTAAAACAGGAGCCCTGCGATCAGCACTGCTCCTATTTTGTTGCAGAATTTCTCAAAATAACAATATAGGGGTAGGAGAGCGCTGCTGAGAGCCATCAGACCGCATAAGTAAACTCATCATAGGTGAATCGTTATAGCATCCGATGCGGTCCAAGATTTAAAGGAATATGTGAGTTAACACTTGATAATGATTATCAATATCTTTATTATATAAAGATAGAATGAAGTTTTGATGAATGTCGTGCGTTAAGCCCGTGATTATATATATTGGATTAGGGAAAGGGATGATTCCAAATGTTTCGTCTGAAAACGGCAAATCTGGATATTGCTTATGAAGATCGATTGATAGTAGAAGATCTGAACGTAGAAATACCGCAAGGGAAAATTACAGCGTTGGTGGGTGCAAATGGCTCCGGTAAGTCGACCATTTTGAAAACGATGGCTCGCATCATGAATCCTAAAGGCGGTAGCGTTCTGTTGGATGGTAAATCCATTCATAAGCAATCCACCCGGGAGGTAGCCAAGCAGTTGGCTATTTTGCCGCAGAATCCGACGGCACCGGAAGGATTGACCGTGACGGAACTGGTATCATACGGACGTTTTCCCTATCAAAAAGGTTTTGGTTCCATGAAAGCGGACGATCGCAAAATGGTAGAGTGGGCCATCCAAGTAACAGGAATGAGCGAATTTCACGATCGTCCGATTGATCAGCTTTCTGGGGGGCAGCGTCAGCGTGCCTGGATTGCTATGGCGCTTGCACAAGATACGGATATATTGTTTTTGGATGAGCCGACTACATTTTTGGATATGGCGCATCAACTGGAAGTGCTGCATCTGCTAGAGTATCTGAATACTTCGGCAGAACGCACCATTGTTATGGTCGTGCACGACTTGAACCACGCAGCCCGCTATGCTCAGCATATGATTGCGATCAAAAAAGGGAAAGCGAAGGCGGTAGGAGCCCCGACGGAGGTTATGACCCCAGATGTGCTGCGTGAGGTATTCGGAATTGAGGCGGATATTGTTACTGATCCTCGTACGGGGGTACCACTCTGTCTTCCGTATGCTTTGGCTGGTCAGCCTGCGGTAAGCCAAGCAGTAAAGGGAATGAATGTAGAAGAGAAACAAACGGTGGGTTCTGTTGCCGAGCGGCGTGATGCTAGACCACAAGTAGCAGCAAGAGGTTAGAGGGTGCGCCAAGTGGCAGCATCACGGTAAGGGTTTGTGAATATTGGCATGTCCGTCACGTTTTGGGTAAAATAGGTTGAGAACCTAAACCAAGCGACATGAAGGAGGATGCTATATGTCTGTCTATTCATATAATGCCGTAACACCAGCCAATCAGGAGGTTTCTCTGGAAACTTACACAGGTAAAGTGCTGGTTATTGCGAATACCGCTAGTAAGTGCGGACTTACCCCGCAATATGGGGATTTGCAAAAGCTTTATGACGAATATAAGGATCGGGGACTCGTTGTTTTAGGCTTCCCTTGCAACCAGTTTGGCGGTCAGGAGCCGGGCAGCAGCGAGGAAGCGGCTGAATTTTGTCAATTGAATTACGGGGTTAATTTCCCGGTATTCGCTAAAGTGGATGTGAACGGACCAGATACAGCCCCTCTGTTTGAATATTTGAAGAAGCAACAGCCTGGAGAACAGGAAGATGGTACAATTCAGTGGAATTTTACAAAATTCATTGTGAATCGTGAAGGTGTGCCTGTGGGACGCTTTGAGCCCAAGGAGTCACCGGAAGCGATGAAAACGGCCATTGAGCAGTTATTATAATAGCTTCGTGTAATTCCAAAGTATATGTGTAAACAAGGTCTGATTTCCGCTTGTCTTAGGGGAAACGGACCTTTTTTTATTCCCTACATACGCATTTGCCTAAAGATTGACGTATCGTGTGAAAGTCTGTTCCAGGAGCATAATCAAGAGGCAGGTAGGGAAAACTGAATGGAGCAAAAAAAGATTTCAGCAAACGGCTGAGTTCAGATATCCTTGCCTTTTAAAATGTGGACAAATTGTGAATATCATAAAAAGCTATTGTAATGTGAAAAATATCACACTATAATAAGCGCATGAAGTGAAATAAATCACAAGAAGTAATGAGTTATCTAAGTGAAAGTATTCACAATTATTATACATTTTATGCCCACACACCAAGGAGGAATTCAACATGAAAGTAGCAGTTATCGGATGTACACACGCAGGTACGGCAGCCATAGTCAACACAGCTAAATGTTATCCAGATGCCGAAATTACGGTCTATGAGCGTAATGACAATATTTCATTTTTATCTTGTGGTATTGCACTGTATGTAGGTGGTGTCGTCAAAGATCCGCACGGATTGTTTTATTCGTCCCCAGATCAACTGGCTGATATGGGTGTAGTGACCAAGATGCTTCATGAGGTAACGAGTGTAGATACAGCGGGCAAGACGCTGCATGCACGTAATCTCCAAACCGGTGAGGAATTTACGGATACATTTGATAAATTGATTGTGACTACTGGATCGTGGCCAATTATTCCGAAGCTGGAAGGCATTGAACTGGATCATATTTTGCTCTGCAAAAACTATAATCATTCGAATGAAATCATTGAGAAAGCCCAACATGTAAAGAACATTACTGTCGTGGGAGCTGGATACATTGGTGTTGAGCTGGTAGAAGCTTTTCAAATGAACGGTAAGAACGTAACGCTGATCGACAGTGCCGATCGTATATTGAATAAGTATTTAGACCATGAGTATACAGACCGGATTGAGAATTCCCTGAGAGAACATGGCATTAAGCTGGTACTTGGCGAGACAGTAAGTCGTTTTGAGGGGACTAACGGTAAAGTAAGTAAGGTCGTGACCTCCAAAGGAGAATATGAAACAGAGCTTGTTATACTCTGTATCGGTTTCCGACCTCAAACGGATCTGCTCAAAGGTCAGGTAGATATGTTGCCTAACGGTGCGATCATTGTGGACAATTATATGCAAAGTAGCTGCCCAGACGTGTTTGCTGCAGGCGACAGTTGTGCAATTCGTTATAATCCAACCGGCAAAACAGCTTATATCCCATTGGCGACCAATGCGGTTCGTATGGGTACGCTGGTGGCACGTAATCTGGTACAACCTACCATTGCCTACATGGGAACACAAGGAACCTCGGGTATCAAAATTTACGAAGACAATATTGCAGGAACAGGAATGACGGAAGCCGCAGCAATGGACGAGGGGATGACTGTAGAAGCTGTAACCATTGAGGACAGCTACCGTCCTGAGTTTATGCCAACTTCTGAAAAGGTGTTGCTGAAGGTTGTATATGAGCAGGAGACACGGAGAATTGTTGGGGCACAAATTATGTCGAAGGTTGATTTGACGCAATCCATTAACACCCTGTCTGTAGCCATTCAAAATCATATGACCATTGATCAGTTGGCCTTTGTCGATTTCTTCTTCCAGCCGCACTATAACAAGCCTTGGAATTTCCTGAACGCGGCAGGTTTGCAGGCATTGCCTACAATATCCGAACGGAATCCAGTTACTGTATAATCCGATTTGTCTGTGACATTGTTCATAAGTTTGTCAACAATCTGAAAGCGTACGATGAATCCTTATAGTACAATATAGAGAGCATAAGGATTAGGGGGAGAAGTAGATAATGGGTTTGTTTTATATCCTTTTTCTTGTAGTTGTTGCAGCCATCGGTCTGGGCGGAGTACTTTGGTTCTTGAAAGCCGTTGAAAAGGAAGAATATAATTAAATGTAAAGCGCATAGCAGCGCAGTAGCAGTAGATGTAATAAAATAGAAAGACAGTCCTTTTTCGAGGGCTGTTTTTTTTATAGCTGAGAAAGTGATTTTTTTCACAAACAAAATCACTGATTTTAAATAAAATATGAAAGAAGAATATTTTGTTTAAAAGATATTAAAGGAGCGGGGGCAGATGGCAAGCTATAAACCGGGGCAAATTGCCGAAAAGACGGTGGAAACAGGAGTGGCCAAGGCGAACAACCCGTGGACTGTGGCGGTGGTATTGGGATTTTTGGCAGGTGCATTTATTGCACTCGGGTTTTTGCTGGATATACGCGTTATTGCAAGTGCACCTAAAGAATGGGGAAGCATTGCTACCTTTATTGGAGCTGCGGTGTTCCCTGTAGGTCTGGTGTTAGTTTTGATAGCTGGTGGGGAATTGCTGACCGGCAATATGATGGCAGTCCCTTTGGCGAGATGGGCAGGACGAATTAAGACAGGAGCCATGCTTCGTAATTTGGCAATTATTACGCTCAGTAATTTTGCAGGTGCATTATTTGTTGCGTTTTTCTTTGGGCATGTTCTAGGCTTGACCGAAACGGGTCCTTACCTGGATAAAGTGGTGGATATGGCAGGACATAAGCTGCATGAAAGCTTTTTGCAGTCTTTTATATCAGGTATAGGATGTAACTGGCTCGTAGCACTGGCTGTGTGGATGGCATATAGCACAGACTCTATCGGCGGCAAAATTATGGGAATTTGGTTCCCGACCATGGCCTTTGTTGCTATTGGATTCCAGCACGTTGTTGCCAATATGTTCCTCATTCCGGCGGCTATATTTGCAGGTCATTTTTCGTGGGCAGAGTATGTTATGAATTTCATTCCGGTCTGGTTGGGGAATCTGGTAGGAGGCAGTCTGTTTGTGGCTGGAGCCTACTGGCTGGCCTATCTGAAAAAAACTCAAGCCAACACACATTCCGTGAATGAATCTCAAACTACTTCTTCAGTTACATCCAAGCCGTTGAGTGATCATGCATAATCACGTTACTTTATGAAGCAATAAACAAAGCAAATCCGCCATGACAGGCCCGGGGGAACGAAACCTGTCATGGCGGATTTTTTTGGGAGTGGTCCATGATTTGGCATGGAGGATGAGTGTGCTCTCGTCCATAATGCCTTGATCTCTTTTACCCTGGGTATGTAATGATGAAACAGAATGATAAAAAAATAATTATACTTTTTAAAATCCGTTTTGCTCTATGCAGCAGACGGATTTTTTTATATTTTGGAGAGCTACTGTGTGGTAAAATCCTTCTCTTGCCATAGGCCAAAGCTGTAGATATGATAAGAACAGTGTAATTTTTGGAAACGGTAACGGAAAGGAGCATTTAACCATGGATCATAGCAATAGCGCGCCTCTTGAGGCCACACTTCAACAAAATCTACAAAGAGGACAGCGGATGACGGAGCAGCAGAATGGTATTTTTCCGGCTGTATGCCCGTTGGATTGCCCGGATACGTGTGGGCTCCTGCTTCACAAGGAAGATGGAAAGATAGCCAAGGTGACTGGTAATCCGGATCATCCCATTACGAAAGGGGCTATATGCAACAAAGTCCGCAATATGACCGAGCGTGTATATGATCCGGATCGGGTGCTTTATCCGTTGAAGCGTGTAGGTGCCAAAGGGGAAGGGAAATTTGAACGAATTAGCTGGGAAGAAGCGGTCGATACCATTACAGGTCGGTTCAAGGAGCTGATACGTACGGATGGGCCGGAATCCATACTCCCCTACAGCTTTTATGGCAATATGGGCGTATTGAGTGTGGATGGAATGGATCGTCGCTTTTTCAATGCACTAGGTTCAAGCCAGCTGGATCAGACGATTTGTAGCGTGGCTGGGAATGAAGGCTGGGCATCCGTTATGGGGTTTAAGGGCGGCACGAGCCCGGAGGATACAGAAGATGCAGATCTCATTATTGTATGGGGTGGAAATGTCATCAGCACCAACATGCATCAGGTCGTATTGGCTGAGAAAGCACGTAAAAAAGGTGCTAAGGTGGTCGTAATTGATGTTCATCGCAACCGGACGGCGCAATGGGCGGATTGGTTCATTCCATTATATCCGGGTACGGATACGGCGCTTGCGCTGGGGGTTATGCATGTACTGTTTGATCAGGGACTGACAGACGACGAATTTTTACATCACTATACTATAGGTCACGAGGAACTGCGCGAGCATGTTAAGACCTATACACCAGAGCGAGTTTCGCGGATTACCGGCGTGCCGAAAGAGGATATTATCCGTCTGGCGGAAATGTACGGAAAGGCGCGAGCGGCCTATATCAATATTGGAAATGGGCTTCAGCATCATGATAATGGCGGTATGAACGTACGCGCAGTTACATGCTTGCCTGCACTCACTGGACAATGGTTGAAGCACGGCGGAGGAGCGTCGCGCTCCAATGGCGCTTATGCCAAGATTAACAGCGCCCATCTGGAGCGTCCTGATCTGCGACAGAACCCGGATGCCCGGGTGATCAACATGAACCGGATTGGAGAGGCGCTGCTACAAAAGGAACAGCCGATTAAGGCGTTATTCGTATATTGTAGTAATCCAGTAGTTGTAGCACCCGATTCGCAACGGGTAACGGAGGGATTTGAACGAGAGGATCTGTTTACGGTTGTTCATGACCTGTTCCTTACCGATACGGCCTGCTATGCAGATATTGTGCTGCCTGCTGCGTCTTCTTTTGAAGGAACAGATCTATACAAATCGTACTGGCACCACTATATCCAGATGCAGAAGCCTGTTATTGATCCGCTAGGGGAAAGCAAAAGCAATTATGAGCTATTTAGCCTGCTCGGACAGGCAATGGGCTTTGATGAAGCTGTCTTTACGGAAAGTGAAGAGGATATGATCGCAGGAGCGCTTGATAATCCAACGAACCCTTATCTCAATGGTGTAACCTTGGATGCCTTAATAAAGTCGCCTTTTGTAAAGCTCGATATGACGCCAAAGGCTACTTATTTGGAGCGTTTAACTACGCCTTCAGGCAAGATCGAGTTGTATTCGGAAAAGATGAAACAAGCAGGTCTGCCTGCATTGCCCTCCTATGTACCGCTGGTCGAAGGGTATGACGGAGAGCATCGGCCGCAAGCGGATGATCGTTTTCCATTGATGTTTGTTTCACCGCCAAACCATAATTTTTTGAATTCTACATTTGCTAATTTGCCCAAACATCAGCGCTTGGAACGGGAGCCCTTGCTGCAAATTCACCCGGAGGATGCTCAGGCAAGAGACATCGCAGATGGTGATCTGGTTACCGTCTGGAATGACAGGGGAATGTATGAATTGAAAGCCAAGGTCACCGATCTGATGCTGCCCGGCACGGTGATTAGCCAAGGATTATGGTGGAAAGGCAAAGGACGCAGACAGCGCGCCAATGCGTTAACCTCTGACCGGCTGTCGGATATGGGGCAGGGGGCTACTTTTTTCTCAACGGTGGTGAATGTGAAGCGCCAATGAGAAACTGCCTTTCATGGCGCCAGGTGCAAAAGGAGAAGTAAAACATATGAAATGGTTGGAGTCTTATCCGAAAGAAGTAAAAGTATTTCTCATTGCCAGCCTGATTAATTCCGCCGGAAGTTCCCTCATGTGGCCGCTCGTTAGCATGTATGTATTTGACGAACTGAACCGTAGTATGGAAGATGCGGGGATTGCAATTTTAGTGCAGTCTTTAGGCGGAATTTTTGGTCAAGTGCTGGGCGGAGCCCTTTATCATCGTATTGGAGCCAAGCAACTGATTGTCGGCTCACTGGCCATGAATGCGTTGGGACTTCTCTCGCTTCCATTTACCAGTGGTCATTGGGTAGCTTTTGTCATCATGATGGGCATTATCGGCTTTTTTAATGTAGTATCCGTGCCTGCGATTCAGGCTTTTGTAGGTTTTCGTTTTGCTGACCGACGTGGAGAGCTGTTTAATATCATTTATGTCGCGAACAATATTGGGGTGGCACTCGGAACGGGACTGAGCGGCGTTCTGGCCGACCTTTCCTATCAGCTCAGCTTTGTGATGAACGGGGTGACTTCTGCGGTATTTGCTGGATTCTTCTGGTCTTATCTAAGCAGGGTAGATCGGGAAGAGGGAGAAGTCCAGCTCAGCAAGTCTGTGATGAAAAAAGAAGAAATACCCGCTCGGTTGCTGTTTCGTGATACCAGGCTGTATCTCTTTGTGGGGTTAGGCTCGCTTTTTTTATGGTTCGGCAATTCGATCTGGAATACGGGAGTCTCTCCCCATATTATTGAACAGGGCTTGCCTAAAACGATGTATGGATTATTATGGACGTTGAATGGTATTCTCATTTTTGCCGCACAACCTATTATTTTCTGGATCAAACGGCTGTACGCTCATCACGCTTCTGCGCAAATGACATGGGCTGGAGGATTTTATTTGGCAGCTTATATTGTCATACTGGGCACACAGAACTATACTGGGATGATATTCGCTATGGTACTGGCGACTCTGGGAGAAATGCTGATTGCACCTGCGGTTCCAGCATTCCTGTCTGATCATGGAGGTCGGGGCGCCCCCTTTTACATTGGACTTGTGGGGGGCATTGGTGCAGCCGGACGGGTGATGGGACCTTATTTTATGGGAAAGTTGTATGATGGCGGTGGGTTACCTCCTACACTTTGGCTGGCAGCGGGCGTAGCGGTGTTGTCGATTCTATTTTTCGTCCTGCATAGCTGGTTGAATCGTTACCGTCACAATATGGGTGATTTTGACACTTCTTCCAAGGCGGACGTTCCCAGTCCTTAAGTCCTAATAAAAGTTCAGTAATGAGCTGCGATTATGGTACAATAAGTGACGAATGGTTGCAGTTATTGCTTCAGGAAAGCCTTCACAGGAAGGATTGAAAGGAATTGTTTACAAGTCAACCCTTGACGATACGTCATTCGGAGATGAAGGATGCTCCTGATCTGATTGCGCTGGATGAATTGGTATGGAATGAACGCACGGCTCCTGCTTCGCTGTCATGGAAGTCGCGCGGAGAGTTTCTGCGCAATACGCCTCCAGGCTCTCAACTGGTTGCCATCGAACAGGAAGTGCTCTGCGGGTATATTGGATTTCGTCCTCCAACGCTGTTGGCTAGTAATTGTCATGTGCTCGAAATAAATATAGCTGTGCGTCCAGACTATCATCGCAAAGGTATTGGGACGGCGCTCATGAACTCCATGAAGGAGATTGCAGCTGCGGAGGGCATCCGCAAGTTAAGTTTGCGTGTACTGTCCTGTAACACGGAAGCCCTTATGTTTTATGAAAAATGCGGTTTTGCAATTGAAGGGCGGCTGCATGAGGAGTTTTATATCGCAGGCCAATTTGTGGATGATGTTCTAATGGCCTATTTCTTAAAATAGACCGGATGATACAGACAGGCAGCAACATTCGGTTGTGATGTCCAGTTCATAATCAACAACGCCGCAGACCTGATCAGGCCTGCGGCGTTGTTGTGCAGTACAAGGCTATCGAAGTTGCTTCCATTCATTCTGGAGCATACCATACACTGCGTGGTTCATATAGCCATCTGGCAGCAACTCTGCTTCGCGTACAATGCCTTCGAGCACAAAGCCCAGGCGTTCTGGAATACCGCGGCTGCGGCGGTTTGTCGTTGCACAACGGATTTCGACCCGATGCAAGTCCAACTCCATCAACGCATATTCGACGAATACGCGGCAGGCACTGGTCATGAGACCCTGTCCTTCGTAACCGTGCCCAAGCCAGTATCCGATGCTAACCGAACGGTGAGCCCAATTGATCTCATGGTAGCTGATGATGCCAGCAAGCTCGTTGTCTATCCAAATTCCAGCGGTCAGGCTACCGTTCTCTGCGGCTTGTTTCAAGGCGCCTTGCACGAACTGCTCTGTATGGCTGATTTCCGTGGTGGAGTCTACCCATGGAAGCCATTGACGCAGACGGTCACGGGACATTTCGATCAGCTCAAACAGAGGCTGCACATGCTCCTTGGTGAGCGGCCGAAGGACTGTGCGTTCGTCCAACGCATATGTAAACATGATTAATCCCCTCTTTCACTCGGAAAATCGCTAAACCAGCCAGTCTAGCATTTAATCCCATGCTACCTTATTCTGCGAGAGTCGTCAAAAGGGAGAGGAAGCTTCAAATTTTATAGGTCCCACCCGGAACTGCCCCTGCTCGTATACATATTTCAGATCCAAATCCCCTACAAATTCGCTTGGCGATACGCTACCGGATACCGTGGCATGGAGTGGGAATTGTTCGGCGTTATACATTACAACAGAGCTAAAATCGAGATGCTTTGTAAACTGGGCTGGATCATCGTAAAATACAGACGCTTTGGGGTCTATCGTGTGTGTAGTACCATCAATCATAACCGCGATATGCACCTGGCGGTTGTGGTCACGCAGCTCCACGGAGCTATGTACTCGCTGGGATACAGCATTTTCCGCTGATTCAACGGCATATTCCTCCATTGTCTGTACGTTAACAATATGCAACTCCTGCAATTCCACACCCGTTCCCGAGGCACGCGTGAGAATAACAACGGCTTCACGGATCCCGTCTTCGTTTACATCTCTGTAAAATAACTGTGGTGCAGTGGAAATATCCGCCGAGCCCGACCACTGGAATGTGCGGTGCTGCTGGCCGATTTCCAGTACGGCTGAATGAAAGAGCCCCTGAGACGGGCTCACGGCATATAAGCGGACAGATGAGTCTTCTGGCGCGCTGGCCAGCGGATGAGATAATGCAGTTTCGGTCACCATGCTTGAAGAAGGATGATCGGTAGTCATAACGGAAGAGGATAGTAGCATAGACAGCAGGATGACGATCAACAGCTTAAACACGGGTGGGTCTCCTTTTCCGGTAAAATAAAAGATATATACACTATAACGAATTTATTTGCCGAAAATGTTAACTCTTTTTCATAACTTGCATCTTTTTTTGCTGAAGAGAGCATCCCGATTTTCATTTTATTGAGTTATGCGGTGTGAAAGGGTATATTTAAGGGAACAGGTTGTATACAGATTATACGGAAGAAAGGTTGATTAGTGTGGAGAAGCCGATTACTCCCCCCAATTTTATTAAAAATGTTATTGAAGAGGATTTACGTACGGGTAAGGTCAAGGAGGTTGTTACACGCTTTCCACCTGAACCCAACGGATATTTGCATATTGGACATGCTAAAGCCATCTGGATCAATTTCTCGTTGGGAGATGAATTCGGAGGACGCACGAACCTGCGTTTTGATGACACCAATCCGGCGAAGGAAGACACGGAATATGTGAACTCCATTCAGGAGGACGTGAAGTGGCTTGGTTATGAATGGGAAGAAAAACATTTTGCTTCCAATTACTTTGAAGAGATGTACAAGCGTGCTATCCTGCTGATTCAAAAGGGGAAAGCCTACGTAGATGACCAAAGTGCGGACCAAATCCGTGAAACGCGCGGAACACTGACAGAACCGGGACAAAACAGCCCCTATCGGGATCGCAGTGTGGAAGACAATCTGAAGCTGTTTGAAGAGATGCGTGCAGGCAAATACCAGAATGGTGAAAAGGTGCTGCGTGCCAAGATTGATATGGCTTCGCCAAACATCAATTTGCGTGACCCAGTTATTTACCGCATTTCACACACGGCCCATCACAATACAGGCGATACCTGGTGCATCTATCCGATGTATTCCTATGCTCATCCGCTGGAAGATGCAATTGAGGGTGTAACGCATTCGCTTTGTTCGCTGGAGTTCGAAGATCAGCGCCCACTGTACGATTGGGTTGTAGCTGAATGCGAGATGGAAAACGTACCTCATCAATACGAATTTGGACGGCTAAATCTAGCTCAAACGGTAACCAGCAAACGTAAGCTCAAGCTCCTGGTTGATGAAAAACACGTAGACGGCTGGGATGACCCGCGGATGCCGACCATTTCCGGTTTGCGTCGTCGTGGCTATACGCCAGAGGCCATTCGCAGCTTCGTATATGAGACAGGCATTTCCAAAGCCTACGGAGTCATTGATTTGCAGGTGCTGGAGCATTTTGCACGTGAGGATTTGAAGCTTAAGGCTCCTCGTACGATGGCAGTTATAGATCCGTTGAAGGTGGTCATTACGAACTATCCTGAAGGACAAGTGGAAATGCTGGAGGCGGAGAACAATACAGAAAATCCGGAGCTTGGAACACGCCAAATTCCATTTTCTCGTGAGATTTATATCGAGCGTGAGGACTTCATGGAGAATCCACCGAGCAAATACTTCCGCTTGTTCCCTGGTAATGAGGTGCGTCTCAAACATGCTTACTTCATTAAATGCAACGATGTCATTAAGGATGCGGACGGTCATGTAACAGAGATTCACTGTACCTATGATATAGAAACCAAAAGTGGATCGGGCTTTACGGGACGTAAAGTGAAAGGTACAATCCATTGGGTTGAGGCTACTCAGGCTGTTCCGGCTGAATTCCGTTTGTATGAGCCATTGATTAACGCAGAGGAACCAGAGGTGCTGGAAGAGGATGGATCGGAAAAAACATTCCTTGATCAATTAAATCCGAACTCTTTGGAAATTGCTCATGGCTATGTGGAGCGGAATATGAAAGAAGCACAATCGCAGGACAAGTTCCAATTTTTCCGTCATGGTTATTTCAGTGTAGATCCGAAGCTTTCCAAACCGGGTGAGCCTGTATTTAACCGTGTGGTATCATTGAAAAGCTCTTTCCAATTGCCTAAGCAATAAGACGTTGGAAACAGTGGGACGGATGGTTGCTTCGTGCGACCAAGTGAAAAAGGAGTCTGCCAACGGCAGACTCCTTTATTTTACGCACAACCGTTCTTCAGAACATGTCCATTGACTTGAAGACACTCTATTGTCGTTGTGGTGCTTCTTCTATTGGTTTATGCTCGCCTGGTTTGTGCTCGCCGCCATGCCCTGGCTGGTAGCCGTTCTTGTACAGCATATACCACATGATAGCGAATCCCGCAGAGCCCAGCAGGGCGAAGAAGACACCTGCATGGTACATCATTTCACCGCCGAAGTTCTGGAATAGCCAACCGCCAGCAAAACCTGCTACGATACCGGATATACCACTCCAAGTCAAGGTATATACGGCCTGTCCGGATGATCGGTATGCTGCAGGAGTGAACAGGACGGTCAACTGGGTGCCTACATAGAAATATCCACCGAAGGTGACACAATGAAGTGCCTGAATGAACACGATCTGGATCGGGTCTGTAGCCAGCGCCATGAGTTCCCAACGTAAGGCAAACAGCAAACTGACGAGTGCCAAACAGCCGACCATCACGGTCATTTTTTTCTTCAAGAAGCGATCAAACAGTAAAAAGACAATAATTTCGAATACCGATGACATAAAAACGGCAAAACCAAGCATCAGCTTGGACCCACCCAGTTCGGTGATGTACAAGGACATAAAGGCGCCGTTGATTGAATTAGGAATTGATACAAGGATGCCTAACAAAATGAAGGATATGAAATATCCGTTTAATATAATACTGCCAAAGCCACGCAAATGAATGGTTGCCGTCTCCACAGTGCTTTTCAGTGGTGGAATTGCCAAAGTGCAGATCAATGCAGCCAGAAGAAGTATCGTAAAGATAGTCGATATACTGGATACTCCTGTGTGGTCAACAACGATGCCGGCAACTGCCGCAGTCACAGCCCAACCGAAGGAACCCCATATGCGAAATGAACCAAATTTCCGGTCTGTGCCCTCAATATAACTGAGAATCAGGGTATTGCTTTGAGCAAATAACGGGCTTTGAAAAAAGTAAAAGCCAATCATCGACACATAAATCATGACATACGTGTGAACATGAAATAAAGCTTGGAGCAGTAACAGTGTACCTATAATCATAAATAGTAGGATACGTCGGAGATTTCGGCTGCGGTCGCTTGTATATCCCCAGAAAGGATTCGCGAATACAGATACAAAAGGTCCGATGGCCATCAGACTCCCGATTTCCAGCTTGTCCATGCCGATATCTTGTAGATACAACGGAAAGAAGCTGGAGAAAATGACCATAGCTCCATATAGAAAAAAGTTATATAGCTTTAGGGAATATAGGGGAGTCTCTTGAATTTCTCTCTTTTGCAAGACAAGCCATTCCTTTCTTAGCCCGATAGAGAACTACGCACCGATGTCGATCTGTGGGAATGTTCTTTATTCCAATGTATCATGTGTTGAAAGGGTTAACAAACCAATAAAATTACAATTATGTAAATTTCAATTTTGTCCAAAATTCCATATGCATATTTGTGATTGTTTTTAGAAAAAAAGGAGGAGTTTTCCGTGGAAGTGACTGGTATTATCATCGCAGGAGGACGTTCCAGCCGAATGGGACAGGATAAGGCCCTGCTTGAGATTGAGGGAGCTACTATGCTTGAACGGACATTTATTACCTTACAGCAGGCGGTCCAACGGGTGGTAGTAGTCACTCGTGACGATCAAGAATATGGACTGAGCGGTATTGAGACTATATCTGATATCTATCCGGGTATGGGACCCTTGAGTGGTATTCATGCAGGCTTATCTGCATCTACTACCGAATGGGGAATAGTCGTGGCCTGTGATATGCCTTTTGTACAGCTGGAAGTGCTGCAAGCCTTGCTCGTTTTAACTGAAAAGTGGGCGGCACCCAAAGAAGTAGCGGAATCACCACTGCAAGCGGTAATTGCTTCTGTGGCTGGACGTATGCATCCTTTGCTGGGAGTGTATCATCGGAGCATACTGCCATCTGCTGAGGAACGTTTGCGGAATAAAATGCTCCGTCTCACCGAATGGTTGGAAACGTTGAATGTTCGTTATGCCACTATAGAGGACATGCCAGGAGTGACAGAGAATATGTGGCACAATGCCGTGTTCAACATGAACAAACCTCAGGATTACAAGCTTGTGTTAGAGCAGTTCCGGAAGGATTAGAAGCATTTAGAGAATATTAGGCAATGAATTTGGGGGAGTACATAACATGCTGGAAGCTATTATTCATGCCGTTTTATTGGCATTGGGATTGATTTTGCCTTTAGGGGTACAAAATGTATTTGTGTTTAATCAGGGGGCGTCCCAGTCGCGGTTTCGCAATGCCTTGCCTGCGGTCATTACAGCGGGTGTCTGTGACACCATTCTGATCACGCTTGCAGTTGGGGGAGTATCCCTCATTTTGCAGCAATTTCTATGGCTCACGAATGTGCTTTATGCGGCGGGCTGTTTTTTTTTGCTGTATATGGCTTGGACTCTTTGGAGGTCCAAGGCTGCTTCCTCGGGAGAAAGTCAGCCGATGCTGCCGAAACGCCAGATGATCTTTGCCGCTTCGGTATCGCTACTGAATCCACATGCCATACTTGACACGGTTGGTGTAATTGGAACCAGCTCCCTTCAATATAACGGCGGGGAACGTTGGGCCTTCGGTCTGGCTGCCGTGTCAGTATCGTGGATATGGTTTGTGGGTCTGGCAACGGCGGGGCGGCTTGTAGGACGTATGGATTCAGAAGGAAAGTTTGGTACTATGCTCAACAAAATATCGGCACTGATTATTTTGGGTCTGGCCATTTATATGGCGATAACTTTTATGACTAGTATGTGACCCAAGCCTTGTTAGAAGAAAAATTTCAATAAAGCGAATACCCCGCTCAAAGCAAAGGGGACACCGATCAAAAACAACATAAAGGCCAGACAGCCTGCACCATTTACACCGCCAGCAATTCGGGCGTCCCGAGGGTTGGCCGGATTGTATAATACCTTAATCTTGCTGCCAACCCGGTTGAGGCTGAGATTGGTACTATAAGGATTCCAGAATTCCACGACTTCACCTGAAGCGGTATAGAAGCGTACCTTTAATCGGCGGGTGTAGCTGGTATCTACCGGATCATCACGGTCAAAAGGAACGACATCTATGTCTACTTCGATATGCGCGTCAACGATTTGCCCTTTGGTACGGACCCAGTGGCGTTTACGATAACGGTGGCGACGGATCGTTCTGAATCCGAAATAGATGAGCAGCAGACCGATCAAGCTGAACAACGGCATGAGCAGATCGGAGCTAAAATGAAACCAGTACACATTGAAGTCAATTGAAATGATAATCTACTCCTTTAAACAAGCGATAAACAATATATCGGAAATACTTAGGAATAGTTTAATTTTTCCATAGAGAATAGGGTGGAGATGAATGGAGTATAAAAAAAGATCCGCTTCCCCGGGAAGTGGATCTTTTTAATAGCTGTGGGGACTACTTCTTGCTCGATTGGGACATGTCAAAATCAACATCCTCGATAAATTCGATAACCTCACCATTAGGGCTGTGGACTAATGCATTGGTGACTACTAGAGGAGGTTCGCCAAGTGTAAGCTGATTGGGTTCCACAAAGGTTCTTGCTCCGTGGACAAGGGCTTTTTGGTATATTTCATCCACATTGTCTACGTAAAATGCGAGGTGTAATAAAGCCCCATGAGCAATGTCCTGCTCGGATGCAGCCTTTTTCCCTTGGGCAGGAATGACGGCATCGTTATCAAAGATTTCGAGACAGGTTCTTTGGTCAGGTGAGATCAGCATGGAAGCTTCTTGAATCCGAAAGGATGGAAGACTCCAGTGATGTCCTCTTTTAAATCCCAGTACTTCGGTATAAAATGCAATGGTTGCTTGATAATCACGGGCTTGGATGGCCACATGAGCTAGTCCCTTCACACTCATTTCAGATCCTCCTTATATGTAAGTAAACCTTATTATATGAATAATTATGTGCTACATATATATTTAAAATAAGCTTTTTATACTATATTGGTTATGAAACCGAAGATATTTTTGACGAAAAACGTTACTTTTTAAATCC
Source organism: Paenibacillus sp. DP01 (assembly GCF_044784315.1). Taxonomy (NCBI): domain Bacteria; kingdom Bacillati; phylum Bacillota; class Bacilli; order Caryophanales; family Paenibacillaceae; genus Paenibacillus; species Paenibacillus sp. DP01. Next base: position 5,300,120 of record NZ_CP173059.1, on the reverse strand, counting down.
AAATCAGGAGGTACTTGATATGCAGCATCACATAGACGAGATAGACTACAAAATCATGAAATTGTTACAGCATGATGCGCGAATAACGATTTCCCAAATCAGCAAAGAAATTTCGATGTCACAACCGTCCGTTAAAGAAAGAATGACCAAGCTTGAAGAACGAGGGATTATTTCTGGATATAATGCTGTATTTAATTTACGGGAACTGGATCGGGGGACAACTACGTTTATTCTGATAAAGACAGAACATTGCCAAGAGCTGATTGATTTTTGTAAGGAGGCGAAGGAGGTTACCGATTTGTTTCGCATCAGCGGGGAATTTAATTATCTCATTAAGGTACAAAGCGCGTCTGTAGAGGAAATTGCAGAGTTTCAGGATTCACTAGTCAAGCTGGGGCCTTCCAAATCGCATATTTGTATGAAAAATATACTGGAAAACAGGGTTTTGTTGTAAGTCATCCGGCAACGCATATTTGGAACATAAATCATTCAGAAAGCTGTTATTCGTAACATTAAATTAAGCGAATAATTGGATGAAATAAAAAAATTGACGCTGAATTACACCAGCGTCACCGTAATTCCTTGCTTCAGACGTTCCACGTCCTGAAGCTCGATCTTGCCGGCCATGGCGTGCAGAGCAGCCGCCGTGCCGCAGGCCGCTCCCTGCCGTAGCATGGCAGGGAGCTCCAGCCCCGCCACCGCGCCGCTAACCAGCCCGGCGACCATGGCGTCACCGCTGCCGAGCGCGCTGACAATGTCCGCGTCCGGCAGGCTTACGCGGTAGCGTGCATCGCGCGTTACCGCTAGTGCCCCGCGTGCGCCGAGCGAGATGACGGCCAGCTGCGCTCCGGCTTCCAGCAGCTGTAATGCCGCCGCTTCAGCGGCATCTGGGCGCGTGGCGTCGATCCCCGCGAAGCGGGCGGCCTCGTCCTCGTTAGGCTTCACGAGGTCGGGCTTCCCGCGCAGCCCCAAGCGCAGCGCCTCGCCGCTCGCGTCCAGCGCCACGCGCGCGCCGCGTTCCTTTGCCAGCGTGCACAGCTCGGCGTACAGATCGGACGGGCAGCCGGGTGGCAGGCTGCCGGAGAGAACAACCCAAGCCGAATCCTCGGCAAGGGTCGCGATTTTGCGCCGCAGCGCGGCTAGTTCAAGCGGCCCAACGGTCGGGCCGCTCTCAATCAGCTCGGTCTGCGTGCGGGCAGCCGGGTCGAGCACGGTTATGGCGAGACGGGTTTCCCCGTATGCCGTTTCGATGAAATCGGCGCTTACGCCCTCCGCGCTCAACCCGTCGATGAGCAGCCGTCCGGTATGTCCAGCTACAAACCCGGTCGCCCGTACAGGCTGACCTAGCGTGCGAATGACACGAGCGGCATTCACGCCCTTGCCGCCTGGTACCGTTAAGCCCCCTTCAATGCGGTGGACGGCATTCAGTCCAAAGCCTGCAACCGTGTAGATTTTATCCACTGCTGCGTTAAGCGTTACGGTGGTAATCACAAGGCATCACTCCTTTAAGAAATCAGCTTTAAGCCCAATGCTGCGGCAAGAATCATGGCGATGAATAAAACACGCAGTACGCTTTTTTGCTCACCATACAAGAACATGCCTGTAATCGTACTGCCGACGGTTCCAATGCCTGTCCATACGGCATAAGAAGTTCCCATCGGCAAACTTTTCATGGCGAAGCTGAGCAGAGAGAAGCTAAGAATAAAGGATAAAATCATAAGTGCTAAAGCCTTCCACCCTTTACCGACCGTAACTCCCTTCATGCCGATGACTCCAAGCACTTCCGAGCAGCCCGCGATAACCAATGCAATCCAAGCCATTATGCACCACTCCCTTCCTGAGCATCACGATCGGTAACTAACTTCAAGCCGATCACACCTGCTAGCAAAAGGGCGATTAGCAGCGTTTTGGACCATTGAAACGGTTCCCCGAAAAGCAGCATTTCGCCTACGACGGTTCCCCCTGTCCCCAGTCCGGTAAATACAGCATACACCGTGCCTACAGGCAGACGCTTTGCAGCCTTCATGATTAAATAAAAGCTGGCCACCACAGCCAGCACAGTTACAGCCCAGGTGAGTACAGAATCTGCATGCTTCAAGCCTGATACCCATACGACCTCAATCAGGCCTCCAACAAAAACGTAAATCCAACTGCGATTCATGATGAATTTCTCCTCAATTCAGTATAATTTTCAATTACGACTGCTTCACCCTTCATGAGATGAAGTTAACGTAATCCCACGCCAAAAAATAGGCCATGCAGCGTTTAGCCTTCGGTGGTAGTTGGTGCTTCCGCTGTACAGCAGCTCTACCATGATTCCATCCACCAGCGTCATGTAGGCTAAGGCCACATCCGCTGGCTTCATATGTCCAAAGGGTTCCCGATCCCGTACATTTCGGAGGCGACGAGTTAATTTTCGCTCCATTTGTTCCAGAAAAGGATTCACAATATTCAGTACCTCGTTATATAAAGATACAGGCGGAAAAAAGGAAAAACGAAGCATAAACTTGGCTGAGTTGTTGCCCTCATATTCCTGTTCCATCCAGAACAAGAAATTATGCAGTGTATGCTCCAGCGACTGTTCTTTGCGTTCCGTAAAGTATTCAAAAATACGTAAATTCTGCTCTTGAAACGCGTAACTTGCCACCTGCAAAAACAAATCCTCCTTACCCTGAAAATGCGCATATATAGACGGTTTTCGGATTCCAACCTCGGCGGCAATACTGCTCAAGGATGCTCCCTCATACCCATTGGCGGCAAATTGGAAAAGAGCGGCCTTTCGAATCTCTTCCATTCCCATCATCATCACCTACCTAACGTTCGTTAGTTTATTTTCACATGAAAAAAAGTAAGTGTCAACCCATCGACATTTCATTATGTACTCTGGATTTTTTTATTCAACATTTAAATAAAAAAGTGGGAAGAAATAAGGGGCTCATGTACAATATAATGAGGAATACCTGTTCAAATGCAGTCCATTGGAAGTGAGGTTAGTTATGAGGCGAAGCTTACTGGCCGTATTGATCGCGGCTATGGTGTTTATTATTTATTATTTTGGCTTGTTTAATTACATCGGTAAAAATGAAGGAACTGTCATCAGTATTTTCTCTACCTTGACGGTTATTTCCATAAGTCTGATTATTTTCACGGAGAATCGTAATCCTTCCACCACCATGTCATGGATTTTGCTGCTGGCGTTGTTGCCAGTCGTTGGACTTCCTCTTTATTTTTTATTTGGGCAAAATGTATTCAAGCGCCGTAAGTATGACAAAAAGGCATTGCGTGACCAACAGGCGTATGAGCGTATCGAAAAGGACGCTTTGCGGGTCAAACGAGATCTGACCTGCTTTACAGATGAGCAGCAGCAGTTAATGCGCCTGGCCCGGAGATTGGCCCGCTCCCCGATTTATTTTGCGACAGAAACCCAGATTCTGAATAATGGAGATGAAACCTTCTCCACGCTGCTCGAAGAACTGCGCAAGGCGCAGCATCATATCCATATGGAATATTACATTTTCCGCTCGGATGATATCGGTACCAGTATTCAGAAAATTTTGATTGAAAAGGCTAAAGCGGGTGTTAAGGTTCGGTTTATGTACGATGCAGTCGGTAGTATTCAGTTATCGAAGGCATTTTTGAAGGAAATGAAAGATGCAGGAGTCGAGGTTGTTGCATACGGAGGCGCTCGGATTTTGTTCTTCTCCAGTCGGGTAAACTACCGTAATCACCGTAAAATTGTAGTTATCGACGGTAAGATTGGATTAATCGGTGGCCTAAATGTGGGAGATGAGTATCTCAGCCGCAACAAAGCCTACGGCTTTTGGCGTGACACGCATATGATTGTGAAGGGCGAAGCTGTACGGACGTTGCAACTTATATTTTTACAGGATTGGCTTCATATGACGGGTGAATCGGTACTGGATAGCGAATATCTGTCTCCCGATATTGAACCGATCACGGATGGCGGCGTACAGATTATTGCCAGCGGACCAGACAATGAGCGGAGAGTGCTTAAAAATCTGTTCTTCTCCATGATCACATCCGCTCGAAAATCCGTCTGGATTGCCACTCCTTATTTTATCCCGGATGAAGATATCCTGACTGCTTTGCGGATGGCTGCTCTATCCGGGTTGGATGTGCGTATTCTATTTCCCGCGAAACCGGATAAATGGCTGCCTTTTCTCGCATCCCACTCGTATTTCCAATCGTTGCTGGAGGTGGGAGTCAAGGTATATGAATATGAAAAAGGGTTCCTTCATTCCAAGCTTCTCATTATTGACGGGGAAGTTGCGACTATTGGGACAGCCAATATGGATATGCGCAGCTTCCATTTGAATTTTGAAGTGAACGCTCTGTTGATTCAAACACACAGTGTGCAGCAGATGGTGAACGACTATGAGCGAGATTTGCACAATGCCAGCTTGATCGTACGTGAGGAATTCATGAAAAAGCGTCTGTTCAAACGTTTGATGGAATCGCTCGCTCGGCTGCTTTCACCACTGCTGTAATGTACAAACGATGAGCTGTGGATATGGAAGCAGATCTTAGAGTCAAAATGTAGTAAAGCCCAAAATATCCTGGAGACGGTATACAATATCTTTCCAAAATGTTGAATGATCCTCGTAAGCCGCCAGCTCCAGGCTGTATTCAGCTCCCCGGTTATTCCACAGCTTATCAAAATAGGCCGCCACCTGTCGGGTCAGCTTGCTGTCCGCCGGAGCGGCCACCCACAGTTCATTCTCCAGATTCAAATCATCCAAATTACGGGGGGTCAAATTGGTAGAGCCACCCCAAATCAAATGCTCTCCTTGTGCCTTGGCAATATAAATCAGCTTCGTATGGAATTGCTCATGGGTAGTATGATACCAGCGAATTTGAATGTTTCCATCCGATTTATCGGATAACTCTTGGGCAACCGGACGATTAGGTATGCCTATTTTTTCCTGACCAAACGCGTTTTCATTGGGGTCCAGCAGCAATTGGATATTCACACCGCGCGCCGAGGCATCCAACAGGCTATTCAATACTTTGCGGTCAGCTAAATAAAACATGCCCATATGAATGCTGTCACCTTGCTTCGTATGCTTAATGCCATTCAAAATGGAGGTATACACTTTACCTTCAGTGAGATATTTGATCCGGTAGCTGTCCTTACCTGATGGGACTAGGGGCTTTGCTTGAGGTGTGTAGACAGGAAGTTGCCCTCCGCCCGAGAAGTCCAATACCGCCTGCTCTGTTTGTAAAATATCTCCGATGATCGGCCCCTTCACCTCTAGGGCAACATTGGAATGATAGGCACTTGCATCGTGAACATTGCCTGTAGAAATGAGAGCAGTTTGCTCGTTGGTAACCAATTTTCGGTGATTGGCTTTGACGTTTAACAGCTTTAAATAGGAGCGAGCCGTAACGTCAGGTCCGTCACTGGCCATCAGATTGGGAATCCAGCCTGTGCCTTGCTGCCCGAACCACTGGAAAAAGGTACGCCACACCGCTGAATAGATGGGCGTGGAGTCCCGCAATGGATCTACATCGGTCTGCACGACCTGAATTCCTACTTGCTTCATATTCTCCAACAAAGGATTGGGAGCAGAATTATAGTTGGTATTGACTTCATCTGTAATGAAAAAGATAGGCATCTCAGGATGGGCTTTCTTTTTGGCGATAAGATGCTGGGTCATTTGCGCGCTGACTTCGGGGAAGTGCTGCCCTTTATGTTTATAATCGTTGAACAGAAACAGGTCAATGACGATAAATTGCTGAGCTTCATCAATGATTCCGAGCATACGATTCAAAATTTGTCCTTCATGTTGTACAGTGCTTCCATCCCCAGTAGGGTAGGTCAAATCCGTCCAAAAGTTTACCTCGTTCGTTGAATACTCCTGACTCTCGTAAGAGACGAACGGAGGCAATGGTTTATGGGTTTGATACAGCATAACGGCAATCAGCCACAGGATAAGGACCAAAATGGCGATTTTAAGAGCACGGCCCTTGTACATGAATTTTCTTTGGGATTCCGGCGCAGAATGCAGCGGATTTTGTTTAGTCATACGACGATCAGCTCCTCCATTGAATGCTGCATTCCATTTTATCGTGACCGAACATGCAGATTATGATATAGATACTGTCTAATTATTACCGCAAGTCCACAGGATTGAAGCGGAATGCTGAACGGAATGAATGAAGAACGTTTTATTAATTGAGGACATATGTCCTTTATAGGCAGGCTGACCTATACTTAAATAGATACAAAAGTCATTTATATGGGGAGAATAACGATTTATGAGAGGAATCTTGTTTGCTTTTCTGGGAGGCGCTTGTATTACGTTACAGGGGGTAGCGAATACACGGATTAGCCAGGATATCGGGACATGGCAGGCGGCTACCGTTACTCAGCTAATAGGTTTTATTTTGGCAGCATCAGTTTGGATGTTTACAAAGGATGGCCGTGTGTCTGAAATGAAACAGGTAAAGCCGATGTATCTTTGGGGTGGTGCTTTTGCGGCTATCATTATATTTAGTGAAGTCACAGCCATTCAACATATTGGGGTTACGTTCACAATCTCGGCGCTGTTGATTGCTCAGTTATGTTTAACCTTCCTGGTAGACATCAAAGGATGGTTCGGCATAGTGAAGCAGAAGATGAAGCTGCCACAATTTATAGGTATTGGTATGATGATCGCGGGTGTCATTATATTAAAACTCTAAAATAAAACTTTATTTATAGAAAAAGCTTAGAACGTAGAAAATGAAGGTGAGCTAAGCAATGAGAGAAATTCAGGATCAAGAGCAGCTAAAGTATTTTTTGCATCTGCATCAGTTAGAATCCATACTCTACGAGCCACTACATCCCTATTTGTCGCTGCATCGTTTGGAGCAAGGGGAAAAGCTCTGTTCGCAGGGGGACGCCATTGAGCATCTGTATATTCTGGTGCAGGGCAAGGTCAAAATTTTTACCAGCTCTACAGAAGGAAAGACTCTGATCCTTTGCTTCAAAACACCGATCGAGGTCATAGGAGATGTTGAATATATTCGTAATAGTCACGTCATCAATACAGTAGAGGCAGTGTCGTCGATCTATGTGATTGGTGTTCATCATCAATGGATGAATAAGTACGGCAGAGATTATGCTCCTTTGCTGCAATTTCTATTGGATATTGTCACGCGGAAGTTTTGCCTGGACTCTGATTTCTCCAATTTCAACCTGATGTATCCGGTGGAAGTTAGGCTTGCGAGCTACCTGCTATCTGTTTCTTTTGACGAATCCAATTCTGCCTTTCATGAGGAACTACGGGCATCCAGTCTGGTGGATGTGGCGAATTTGATCGGAACCAGCTACAGACACCTCAACCGTGTCATTCGCAAGCTGATCGAAGAGGGATTGGTTGAACGGGCAAAAGGCTATATTGTCATTAAGGACAGAAAAGGTTTGAGTGAACTGGCTGGCCATAATATTTATGAATCGTTGTAATCATAGTGCTTTGAATAAGTGCAGCACTATAAAGGGACTATCAAGGGAGAGTTAAATATGTTATTAGGGCTTATATTGGCAGTTATCGCAGGTGCTTTGGTCAGTCTGCAAACGATATTCAATAATAAGGTGAATGAGCGGACAGGTTCATGGGCCACAACGACATTGGTACTGGGAACAGGGTTCCTGGCTTCCTTGCTCGGGAGTCTTATTTTTGAAGGGAAAAATACATTTGCTTTACAGCATATGCAGCTGTGGTACTGGTTCAGTGGCATGATTGGTGTCGGCGTTGTGTTCTGTCTGGTGCAAGGAATGAAGCGACTTGGCCCTACCTATGCGATCTCCATCGTATTGACGGCACAATTAGGTACAGCCTTGTTGTGGGATTCATTAGGATGGCTTGGACTAGAGAAGATTCCGTTTACCTTCAATAAGTTGATTGGTGTATTGGTCATTATCGGTGGTATTCTCGTTTTCAAATTTGGACATGGGCGTACAAAGGAACCACAAGAAAATATTACAACTATACCTGATTCGATGAAGAGCTAAAGAAGGTTGTGATGACCTTAATCCTGCTTGATTGGGGTCCCACTTTCGGAGGGGTATTTTGCATTTTGCAGAGAAGCTGCATCTTAAGCAGGTGCTGCTTTTCGATCCCATAGGCAAAGAAAAATGTTCACGGTCATGTATATATTTTTCCATCCATGATACAATGAAAATATCTTAAAATAGTGCTTTAAGGGCCTAGATATTTGATATATGAGATGATAAATAGATCGGTTACCGTGTTCGGGAACGGTCTTATTTGTGCTTCACGAACCTGATGGAATGCACAGATTGACTTTGGATGAGGTGGAACATAGATGAGTAATACAGAAAATAAAAATGGATCACCTGACGGCTCAGACAGATCCGGCTCTTTGTTGCCTGCCACGCAGACAGGTGAACGGAAAATTGAGCATGTCCGCCTTTGTCTGCAGGAAGATGTGGCCGGACACGGCATTACCAGCGGACTGGAGCGATATAGTTTTAAGCACTGCGCTTTGCCGGAGCTACATTTTGACGAGGTGCGTCTAGATACAACTTTTATGGGGCGCACTGTACGGACACCGCTGCTCATCAGTTCGATGACAGGCGGTAGCGCCGAGACAGGAGCGATTAATGAGCGGTTGGCAGAGACAGCAGAGAGACGCGGCTGGGCGCTCGGTGTCGGCTCCGTACGAGCTGCGGTGGAAAAAGAAGAGTTGGCTTCAACCTTTGCAGTTCGCCGTCTAGCACCTAGCATCCCGATCCTTGCCAATCTGGGTGCAGTGCAGCTGAACTACGGGTTTGGTGTGGACGATTGCCAGCGTGCAGTGGAAATTGCCGGAGCGGATATGTTGGTGCTGCATTTGAACGGCTTGCAGGAGATATTCCAACCTGAAGGGAATTTGGATTTTAGCGGGCTGCTTGAGCGCATTGAGAAGTTGTGTCGTCGTCTTCCGGTGCCTGTAGGCGTGAAGGAAGTAGGCTGGGGCATAGATGGTGAGACGGCATCGAGATTATATGATGCAGGCGCTGCTTTTATTGATGTCGCAGGTGCGGGCGGGACAAGCTGGAGCCAAGTGGAGAAATTTCGCAATCCTGATCCTGTGCGCCGTGCAGCGGCAGAGGCGTTCGCCGATTGGGGCAATTCGACCGCTGATTGTATCGTGGAGGTTAGAGCAGCCCAGCCTAATGGCGCTCTGATCGGTAGCGGTGGACTGAAAAACGGTGTCGATGCTGCGAAAGCACTTGCTTTGGGCGCTGACATGGCAGGCTTCGGTCGCTCTTTGCTTGGCTCGGCGGTCACCTCCAGCGAGGCATTGGAAGCGCGATTGGAGCAAGTAGAGCTGGAATTGCGTACAGTCATGTTTGGCATCGGAGTAGCTGGGATCGAAGGTCTTAAAGAAACGACCAGACTAAGAAAGAAGGCGAACGGATGAGTGGATTCATTAAGTTGGTTCCGATGAACGCAGAGCAGTATGATCGCTTTGAGCAGCGCTCGCTCGCTGATTATGCGGAGGAGAAAATCCAGGCAGGCACGTGGACGGTGGAAGAGGCACCGGAACGGGCAAAGGAAAGCTTTGCAACATTTTTGCCACAAAGACTGGATACGCCCCATGCTCACCTGTACATGCTTGAGTATTCAGGTAGTGTGGGTCAAGGCCCCGAGGAAGCGGGATATATCTGGTTCAACATTACAGAAGGTACGCAAGGCAAAGAAGCTTTTTTGCTGGATATTCTCGTTTACGATTCATATCAGGGGCGAGGCCTGGGTACGTTGACGATGCAGGCGTTGGAACAAGAAGCTCGGAGGCTGGGTGCGGTTCGCATCGGTCTGCATGTATTTGGGCATAATGAGCGGGCTTTACATGTATATCGCAAGTCTGGTTATCGGGTTACGGATATCCAGATGAGCAAGGAAATCTAAATAAAGCTATCTAAATAGGGATGCAGCAAAATCCTAAATTCACAGCCGTATGCTTGCCGCATGTATAGGTTCTCCTATATAATGTGGGTTGGTAAACTAACAGAGGGTATAGCGCATATTTTATATAAACGGGAGTTGTTCTGATTATGGCTTTAAAAGCGGGGATCGTGGGTCTGCCGAACGTGGGCAAATCAACACTGTTTAACGCAATAACGCAGGCGGGGGCGGAATCCGCAAACTATCCATTTTGTACAATTGACCCTAATGTAGGGGTCGTTGAAGTACCGGACGAGCGACTGGATAAGCTGACTGAACTGGTAGTACCGAACAAAACGGTACCAACGGCTTTTGAATTTGTTGATATTGCAGGGCTTGTACGAGGTGCCAGCAAAGGCGAGGGTTTGGGTAACAAGTTTTTGGCTCATATTCGCGAAGTAGATGCCATTGTTCATGTGGTACGCTGCTTTGAAGATGAGAATATTACTCATGTGGACGGCAAAATTGATCCAATCAGCGATATTCAGACGATTAATCTAGAATTGATTCTGGCGGATATCGAAAGTGTAGACAAGCGCATTGATCGTTCCCGTAAGAACATGAAGGGCGGCAACAAGCAGTATGCCCAAGAGGTTGAAGTACTGGAACGGATCAAGGAATCGCTGTATGCCGACAAACCTGCACGTAGCGTAGAATTGTCAGAAGACGAAAAGCTGATTATACGCGACCTTCATTTGCTCACAATGAAGCCTGTATTGTACGCGGCTAATGTCAGTGAAGATGGTGTAACGGAAGCTGACAGCAATCCATATGTGCAAAAGGTACGTGAATTTGCAGTAGCGGAAAATGCTGAAGTGGTACCGATCAGTGCCAAAGTAGAGGCTGAAATTGCTGAGCTGGAAGGCGAAGACAAGGCAATGTTCCTTGAGGAGCTAGGGCTGGCTGAGTCTGGTCTGAACCGTCTGATCAAAGCAGCTTACCGCTTGCTGGGACTGTATACGTATTTCACAGCAGGTGTGCAGGAAGTACGCGCATGGACTATTCACAAAGGAACAAAAGCACCTGGCGCTGCGGGCGTAATCCACTCGGATTTTGAACGCGGATTTATTCGCGCTGAGGTTGTATCCTACGATGACTTGGTCGCTGCTGGATCTATGAACGGGGCCAAAGAACGTGGTCAGCTTCGTTTGGAAGGCAAGGAATATGTGGTGCAGGACGGAGACGTTATGCATTTCCGTTTTAATGTTTAGGATGCATCTCGGCGTATAGCAAACAGGGTTTATATACAAACATATTAGGTCATTGTATATGTGTTATCCGCATGTACTAACTTACTTAGTCGCTGCCTGTCCCGGGCGGCGACTTTTTATTTGATTCGTATTCCTTTTTCCTGATTGAGAGTTTGTTACCAAATCTTTAGCGGAATATTGTTTATTCGACTTCAATTGATTTGTTGATTTTTGCAAAATCCTAAATTAGCAAGTATTTTATGTAGCTAATTAATCGATTAGTTGTTATAATAAAGAGCTGTAGCCAGTGAATTCAAAGCTGGTTTCATATTAATTTAACTGAAGAGGTGAATCGCTTGTTGGACCGATTGCAATCATTGGCGGACCGCTACGATAAACTGAGCGAACTGCTCTGCGATCCGGATGTGGCGAACGATAGCAAAAAACTTAGAGATTATTCCAAAGAACAGTCTGATTTACAGCCTGCTTATGAAGCATATACCGAATATAAAACTGTCGTTGAGGAGCTGGACGCTGCTAAAGCCATGCAGGCTGAAAAGCTTGACGACGAGATGCGTGAAATGGTCAAAATGGAGATCGAAGAGCTGAGTGCCCGTAAGCGGGAACTGGACGAGAAAATCCGCATTTTGCTGCTGCCGAAGGACCCGAACGATGATAAGAACGTTATTATCGAAATTCGTGGTGCTGCGGGTGGGGACGAGGCTGCACTGTTTGCAGCGGACTTGTACCGGATGTACACTCGTTATGCAGATACACAAGGCTGGCGTGTAGAATTGATGGATGCGAACATGAATGACCTTGGAGGCTTTAAAGAGGTTATTTTCATGATTAACGGACGCGGTGCCTACAGCAAAATGAAATTCGAAAGTGGCGCACACCGTGTACAGCGGATTCCGACAACAGAATCTGGCGGACGTATTCATACGTCTACCTCCACGGTTTCCGTGATGCCTGAGGCAGAGGAAGTAGATATCGAAATTTTAGACAAGGATATCCGCGTGGATACTTTCTGCTCCAGCGGTGCGGGCGGTCAGTCCGTTAATACAACCAAGTCGGCGGTGCGTGTAACGCATATGCCAACAGGTATTGTGGCAACCTGCCAGGACGGCAAATCCCAGAACTCCAACAAGGAGAAGGCGCTGCAAGTTTTGCGTGCTCGTATTTCGGATATGATGCGTCAGGAAGAGGAAGCCAAATATGCAGGCGAGCGTAAGAGCAAAGTAGGTACCGGGGATCGCAGTGAGCGTATACGTACTTACAACTTCCCGCAAAGCCGTGTAACGGATCATCGCATTGGTTTGACCATGCACAAGCTGGACCAGGTGATGAACGGAGAGATCGAAGAAATCGTATCAGCACTCACGATTGCAGAGCAGGCTGATTTGATGGAACAAGAGGTTTAAGTTTTGGGGAACGAACGCGATTGTGTGTATCGGATGCCGCCGGAACGGAACATGAGTGTCAGAGAAGCCTTAGTTGAGGCTTCTTCTTTTTTAGGAAGTTGCGGCGTGTTGGAGCCGCAGCATAATGCCCGCTTGCTGCTGGAACATGTGCTTGGGCTGGAAGGTACGAGGTTTTACGCCGCTCTGGGCGATCCGTTCCCTTCCTCCGTTAAGGAGACGTGGGAACGGATCATCGCCCGCAAAGCTGCGGGTGAACCGGCGCAGTATATTATCGGACGGCAGGAATTTTATGGCCGCCCGTTCGCGGTTTCACCGTCGGTGCTGATTCCGCGCCCCGAGACAGAGCTGCTCGTCGAGGCGATACTCCAGCACGGCGACCGGCTGTGGTCGAGCGGTGCTCTGCACGCGCTCGACATTGGCACGGGTAGCGGCGCGATTGCCGTGACGCTGGCGGCTGAGCGGCCGCGCTGGCACGTAGCAGCGGGGGATATTTCTGCTGCTGCGCTTGAAATGGCGTCCCAGAACGCCGCCGCAAACGGCGCAGCCGTAGAATTCCGCGAGGGCGATCTACTGGTGCCGTTTGCGGGAACAGCGGTGGACATCCTCGTGTCCAACCCGCCATATATCCCGGCTGCTGACATCGCTGGCTTGCAGCCAGAGGTGCGCGACCATGAGCCGCGAATGGCGCTGGATGGCGGTCCTGACGGGCTTGGCCCGTATCGGGCAATGCTGGAGCAGCTGGGGCTCCTTCAGGCCCCACCCCGGCTAATCGGGTTTGAGCTGGGGATGGGACAGGCCAGAGACGTGGCTGGCCTGCTGGAACAGGCAGGTCATTGGAAGAACATTCTAATCATTCCTGACCTTGCGGGGATCGAGCGACATGTCCTAGGCGTCTCGGAGTAATGCTGCATTTTCTTTTTGCGAGTCTTTCCTTTAGAATAAGAGGAGTATGACCGAGAAACGGCTCAGGGGGAAATCATGCTTCAGAAATTGAAAAAAATTGATGGTCCGGTTATTTTTATTCTGGTTTTGCTCATGGCGATTAGTATCATAACGGTATACAGTGCTGGTAGGGGTCCTACGAACTTGGCAGAGCACGGCAACGATTACCAGAAGATGATCGGGTATTATATATTGGGCTTTGTAGCGATCTTGGGTTTAGCGATAGTTGATTTTCGGATATTCATTAAAAAAGCCTTGTATGTATATGGAGGCGGGATATTTCTGCTGATCCTCGGCTTTTTTGGCGGGACGGTTAATAACTCTCAAGGCTTTTTGAAAATTGGTGGCTTAAATCTCCAGCCTGCTGAGGTATTCAAGCTGGTTCTTATCATTTTTTTGGCGTATATGCTGATTAAAAAGCGCAAGAGCAAGCTGTATTTTATTCAGGATGTCCTTCCAGTTGCTCTGGTGAGCTTTGTCCCATTTGCCATGGTCATGGCACAAAATGACTTGGGTAATGCGCTCGGTTACATTGTCATCGTCATTGGTATGCTATGGATTGGTAATGTGAAGGCATCCCATGCGCTAATCGGATTTATCGTATTTGCAGTCGCCGTTGGTGGCGGGATCAAAGCGTATATTTCGTTTCATGATGAGATTGATTCCTTTATGAAAGGCATTGGACGTAGTCACTGGGTAGAGCGTTTAGACCCTTGGCTGGTACCAGAAGAAGCGACTGCGAAGGCATCTTATCATACGAAAAATGCCAAACTGGCCATAGCTTCTGGCGGAATGATGGGCAAGGGCTTCTTGCAGGGAACTTCGGTACAGTCCGGACGTGTTCCCTATACCTATGCGGATTCTATTTTTGTAGTTGTAGCAGAGGAGTTTGGGTTTGTAGGCTCATCCATTCTGCTGTTGCTATATTTTATTTTGATTCATCGAATGATCCTGATTTCGCTGGAATGCCGGGATCGAGCTGGACCATATATTATTGTCGGGATTGTGTCCATGTTGCTATATCAGATTTTTGAGAACATTGGTGCGTTTCTGGGCATTATGCCACTTACGGGGATTACGCTCCCGTTCATAAGCTATGGCGGTACCTCGTTGCTTATTAACATGGCTAGTATTGGCTTAGTTATGAGCATTAAGGTGCATGGTCAGGAGCTAGAGGATGACCTGCCGCAGCCTTCCAGAGTAAGCTTGACGAAGGCGAAAAAAGCCTAGTACAGGTGGGTTGTGGCTTAATATTAATAGTTATTTTTACGAGTTGAAACGGTGCAACAAAAGAGTCCAGATTGTGAAATCTGGGCTTTTTTATATCCCTAGGTGACGATCTAGCTTGCAATAGCCTGAATTATTTTACGAGATTCATAGGTTTAGACTCTCCCAAACCGGACAGACTGATAGACATGATAGAGTTTGGGTTTGGGGGGACGAAGATGAGAAGTTGGATAAAGCAAGCTGCAATGATACTCTTTTGTATTTCAATATTAATGATGTCTTGGGAAGGTCAAAAAACAGATGCAGCTATGACCACGGGGGCAAGAGGAACTTTAGCATCTGGAGTGGCCACCACAGGGTTGAAGGTAATTCCGCACGATTCCATTCGACTGCGCATTTTGGCTAATTCAGATCGTCCGGAGGATCAGTTGGTTAAGCGCGAAATACGGGATGCCATCGTGCAGCAGATGAATGCGTGGGTGGGTGAGCTGGACAATCCACAAAGCCTAAATCAAGCCAGAGTGTTGATTGACGCACATTTACCTGAAATTGATCGCTTGGTAGGTGAAGAACTGGCTCTTCGCGGTATAGCGTATGATCATCAGGTGGAGCTGGCAAGTGTACCTTTTCCGACGAAAATGTACGGTGGTCTTGTCTACCCGGCAGGGAATTATGAGGCGCTTCGGGTTACACTGGGGCAAGGGAAAGGGCAAAATTGGTGGTGTGTGCTGTTCCCACCGTTGTGCTTTATTGATGCAGGCAGTGGTGAAGCAGCAGCACAAACTGTATCGGCAAAAACAAGTCATGAAGACAATCGAACGAACGCCGCTGACAAGGAGCCGGAAGTACGTTTTTTCCTGTGGGATGCCCTTACGGGGCTGTGGAGCTGGGTGAGTGGCTTGTTTGCCTAAATGTTTCGTCAGTGCTATGGAAAAGAGAACAACGAGTGTAATTTTCCCCATATGTTATAATGGAACTTACGATAGATATACAGAGGGCAGAGCCAAATCGAACTGATTTGTTAAAGTAGGTTTTGGGGATCAGGGCCATGAAATGGCCTTTATGACAATAAGATATGGGATGATCTGATATGAGTGATAAAGTGAATCAAATGCATGACATGCACGTAGGTTTTGTGAAAAAAGAGATAGCAGAGCAGGAGCAGACGTTACAGCCTTCTCATACACACTGGTGGGATGTAAGATGTCTGGTTCCTGTAGAGAGCACGACTGTATCTGCTATCTCGTCTTTTGAGGTGGAAAAAGTGGATTCCGTTGATTCTGTGAACAACACTGACGGGGATGGTTCTGACGAACTTTCAGCTGGACAGGCTCTGATCGCAGCGGAAAAGGGCATACGCGAGGCCGCCGTACTTCTCCAGGCTGGAGAGACGGTAGCCTTCCCTACGGAAACCGTGTACGGACTGGGGGCCGATGCACGCAGCACGAAAGCGGTGGAGGCGGTATTTGCTGCTAAAGGTCGTCCTTCCGATAACCCGCTCATTGTACATATTTCCGATGCTGCTCAATTAAAAGGCATGGTAGCGGAAATTAACGATACATCCCGAGCGCTGATGAATGCATTTTGGCCAGGACCGCTGACCCTCGTATTGCCGGTAGTGCCGCAGGCACTGTCATCGCGTGTGACAGCAGGTTTGGACACGGTCGGTGTGCGCATGCCGGATCATCCGATCGCGCTGCGCTTGATCACGGAAGCCGGTTGTCCGCTGGCTGCACCAAGCGCCAACCGCTCGGGAAGACCCAGTCCGACTCTAGCACAGCATGTGCTGGAGGACCTGGAGGGTCGCATCGGCGGTATTTTGGACGGAGGTCCCACGGGGGTGGGACTGGAGTCCACGGTAGTGCAAGTGGGTGACGACGGAACCGTCACCATTCTGCGCCCCGGCGGCGTGACGGCTGAACAGCTCGCTGCGGTTGCTCGCGCCGTCGTATTGGACCCGGCGCTGGCTGACACGTCCGGGCAGGATGTCGACAGCCTGGCGCCACGCTCGCCGGGCATGAAGTATACGCACTACGCGCCGCGAGGCCGCTTGAGCGTGGTACAAGGCCCGTCGCCTGTTGAAGTGACGGGCTGGATTCGCGCTGCGTTGGCGGAGGCTGCTGCGCGCGGGGAGCGCACGGCGGTGCTCGCGTTCGACGACCATGCCGCCGGCTACGCCGGAGAACGGGTCTACACGCTGGGCAAGCTGGACGCGCTTCATGAGGCAGCGCAGCGTCTATATGGCGTGCTCCGACGCTGCGATGAAGACGGCGTCACCTACATTTTGGCGGAAGCCTGCCCGCCGAAGGGATTGGGAGACGCCGTCATGAATCGACTGCTTAAAGCGGCAGGTCATCGAATTAACCGATTGTAGCTTCTGTAAAGTATGGAGTCTCTTATTTTAATTCCTCCTCTCTCCTCGTCTCTGTTTTGGGTATTTTCAGTACCTGCTTGTACTGATTTGCCCCTTGTCCGCATAACGTGTACAAGAACAGACGGATAATGGAGGGATGGAGTATGCTGGCAGCCTCTGCCGATGCTGGGCAGGTTGTAACGATTCTGATCATGGCGGTAGCGCTAGGGATGGATGCGCTGTCGCTGGGCGTAGGGATCGGTATGAAGGGGATACGCCTGCGAGACGTGCTGCGCATCAGCATTGTGATTGGTTTTTTTCACATCCTGATGCCGTTGCTGGGAATGTTCACAGGCCATTATATGAGTTCTTTATTAGGCCATGTGACGACCTATTTCGCAGGGGGATTACTCATCCTTTTGGGCGGGCATATGGTGTACAATTCCTTCAAGGGAGACGGCGTACACGTATTGGATCATCGGTCGCCTTTGGGTCTTTTGCTATTTGCACTTGGGGTGAGCATTGACTCATTTTCTGTGGGAGTTTCCCTGGGGATGTTCCAGAGTGACCTGGTGCTGACTGTTCTGGCCTTTGGTTTTTGCGGGGGAGCGATGGCGATGCTGGGGCTGTTACTGGGGCGCAAGGTCAGCCGCAATCTGGGGGATTATGGAGAAGCGGTGGGCGGTGCCGTTTTGCTGGCATTCGGCTTTATGTTTATGTTTTGATTTTAACGTAGACAGTGTAAAATAAATACAGGATTTGAGTAATCCTCTGTTTATATATTTTTTCAACATACGGGGGGTGAAGACGTTGAAGAATATCTTATTTGTATGCACAGGGAACACCTGTCGCAGTCCAATGGCTGAGGGGATGCTGCGTAAGTTGGCTGCTGAGCATGGACTGGAACTGGAAGTGCGTTCCGCTGGAGTAGCTGCGATGGATGGGGCGTCGATATCCCGGCATGCAGAGGCGGTTCTACGTGATCACGATATATCCGATCAGATCACTTCAACCCCTTTAAGCGACGGGCTTGCCGAGTGGGCACATCTGATCTTAACCTTGACGCAAGGACATAAACAGCATGTCATTCAACGGTTTCCACAAACGGCGGGCAAAGTATTTACGCTGAAGGAATATGTGGAGGACCGGGACGCAGTGCTGAATGACGTACAGGAGTTAGATGGTTTGTATGCATCACAGCAGTTGATGGCTTCACTTGGACAAGAGCTATCAGCGCAGGAACGTGAGCGAATGATTGAATTACATCAACGGATTCCGGGCTTCGATATCTCAGATCCGTTTGGCGGTTCGCGGGAGGACTACGATGTCACAGCTGCGGAAATCCGTGTAGCTTTGCATAAGTTGCTGGACAAGCTAAAGGGATCTTCCGAATAAAGTCGGTACCATTCCTCTATTTTGTACGGAATCTGTTGATTTTCGAAAGTTAATCCGTTAAGATAAGGTGGAAAAATGAGAATCCGATGTAACTGGCGACAAAAGTGGGATTAACCACGATGGAGCATCGGATATACGGCCGGTCGCCTGGGCAAAAGAGCAATTCCACATAGGTGTGGACTGCTCTTTTTTCGTATACGAGCTACAGCAGATCTTCTGTTGCCTTCTTGTTCTTCCATTTTTTCTGCTCGAAATCTGAAACATCGGCTATAATATAGTCAGATTGTGATCAGGAGAGAGTGTGTTGAACTTGGGGCATGGGACCATGCCTAGTCTCTGAGAGGCTGTTCAACCAAAGGAGGTTCCAATGGTAGAACAATTGGATCATGAGATTTCACTCGAAGCACAGACCGCTTCTGTCGTGCGGGAAATTGCAGAAGTGGCCAGTCTTAAAGCTGGTCGCCTGCTGGTTATTGGCGCAAGCACGAGTGAAGTGGCTGGAAGTCGGATCGGCACAGCAGGAGCGCTGGATGTGGCTCAGCAAGTGTTGTCTGGAGTAGAATCCGTTCGCAGAGAGTATGGCTTTGATGTGGCGTTTCAATGCTGTGAGCACTTGAACCGAGCACTGGTCGTTGAACGTTCTCTACTGGAGCGATTAGGCCTGATGGAGGTTGCGGCTGTTCCTGTTCGTACAGCAGGGGGCTCTATGGCTACCGTTGCCTATCGCTCTATGGACGATGCGTGTCTGGCGGCGAATGTGCAGGCTCATGCCGGGATAGACATCGGCGAAACGCTGATTGGCATGCATTTGCGCCCGATTGCCGTTCCGTTTCGCCCAAGCCTTCGCTGGATTGGTGAAGCACGTGTGACGGCCGCGTTCACTCGTCCTCCACTTATTGGCGGACAACGGGCAGTGTACAGTCTGGAACAAGAAGCCGGCGGAAACTGCGATTAGCATTTGGCATGTCGGCATGTTTGTACTGATCTTTTTTGCATTGATGATGAGGTACCCAACAGAGGAGCAGGCATTTGCTTGTATACCCAACAATTTGACCATGGAGAGGGAGTAATCAATCATGATGGAACATCTGCGTAAAAGTGACCCGGCAGTGATGGAAGCAATGGGGCTTGAACTGAAACGGCAACGCCACAATATCGAGCTGATCGCATCTGAGAATATCGTCAGTGAAGCAGTAATGGAAGCCATGGGCTCCGTGCTTACCAATAAATATGCTGAAGGTTATCCGAACAAACGCTACTATGGTGGCTGTGAGCATGTAGATATCGTCGAAGATATTGCACGTGACCGTGCGAAAGAACTATTTGGCGCCGAGCATGCGAACGTGCAGCCTCACTCTGGAGCGCAGGCTAACATGGCGGTATATCTGGCAGCTCTTCAACCTGGAGATACTGTACTGGGTATGAATCTGGCGCATGGCGGCCACTTAACACACGGAAGCCCGGTTAATGCCTCCGGTTTGTTGTATAACTTTGCTGCTTACGGTGTACGTGAAGACAACTTCCGCATCGACTATGATGAAGTGCGCAAAGCAGCCTTCAAGCACCGCCCTCGTCTGATCGTAGCTGGTGCAAGTGCATATCCGCGTACTATCGATTTTGAAGCCTTTGCTTCCATTGCTAATGATGTAGGTGCTTTATTCATGGTGGATATGGCACATATCGCAGGTCTCGTGGCAGCAGGGATTCACCCTAGTCCAGTTCCTCATGCCCAATTTGTGACAACAACGACACACAAAACGCTGCGTGGTCCGCGTGGGGGCCTAATTCTGACTCGCAAAGCGTGGGCGCAAGCGATTGATAAAGCTATCTTCCCTGGTACTCAAGGAGGACCACTGATGCACGTGATCGCGTCCAAAGCAGTTGCTTTGGGTGAAGCGCTCCAGCCATCATTCAAAACCTATGCGCAAAACGTAGTTCGCAACGCACAGGTGCTGGCTGAGACACTGCTGGCAGAGGGGATCAACATTGTATCCGGTGGTACGGATAATCACCTGATGCTGTTGGATACCCGCAATTTGAATATTACAGGTAAGGAAGCGGAGCATGTATTGGATTCCGTGGGTATCACGGTCAACAAAAATGCTATTCCTTTCGACCCAACGAGTCCGTTCGTTACCAGCGGCATCCGTATTGGTACACCTGCTGCAACTTCTCGTGGTATGGATGAAGAGGCTATGGTTAAAATCGGTAAAATCATTGCTGATACTCTTAAAAATCCAAAAGATGATACTGTATTGTCCAAAGCAAGCCAAGCGGTGGGCGAGTTGACAGACAAGTTCCCGATCTATCCAGGAACACAATACTAATTCATCGCCATTCCTTTTAATCTTTATATGATAAGGCTGTTTTCCTTTCGTTAGCGAAGGGAGAACAGCCTTTTTTTGATTCCAGACGACTCGAAACTTACGTTTTTGGGTAATAAGCGATTAAAGTAAGGATTTATGCGCATTTTCCTTCATGATCTACGACAAAGGAGTGATTGCATTGAGCCAAAGAAAATCCGCGCAATTATTGCAGCAGCTCATATTTGTAGGACCGATGGCGTTGTTTTTCGTCTTAATTATGGTCATTCCGTTTCTGTTGGGGCTGTATTATTCCATGACGAACTGGGATGGCGTATCTGAACATGTCCGATGGCTCGGGCTAGGGAATTACATTCATATTTTTAAAGATGATCCGGACTTCCGTAATGCATTTTGGTTTACGGTCCGCTTTACCGTATGTGGTGTCATTCTAACTAACCTGGTGGGCTTTTTCCTGGCCTATGCGCTTACAAAGCCGTTGCGTACCCGCAATGCACTGCGAACTGTATTTTTTATGCCTAATATGATCGGCGGCTTGCTGCTCGGCTTCATCTGGCAATTTATATTTGTACGCGGCTTTTCGGCGGTGGGAGAGGTCACAGGGCTTTCTTTTTTCAAACTGCCGTGGTTAGGTGATGGGCCGACTGCATTTTGGGGAACTGTCATTGTGTTTGTTTGGCAATACGCAGGTTATCTCATGGTTATTTACATATCCTCTCTAAATAATGTCCCACATGCTCTTATTGAATCAGCCCAAATTGATGGTGCGAGCCGAAGACAGGTTTTGCGTCATATCGTGGTGCCGCTTATTATGCCAGCAGTGACCGTCTGCTTGTTCTTGGCGATATCCTGGTCCTTTAAAGTATTTGAGCTGAATTTGGCTTTGACAAAGGGTGGACCATTCAAGGCGACAGAGTCTGTAGCGTTGGACATATATAATGAAGCGTTTACAAATAATCGACTTGGATTGGGAACTGCTAAGGCTATGATTTTCTTTGTGGTCGTTGCGATCATTACCAGCATTCAGGTGCGTCTCACGAAGAAAAAGGAGGTCGAAATGTAATGGAAAAAACATCGAACTATCGTTTAAGCACATGGGTAGCTGAAATATTGCTTATTGTGGTTGGGTTGATCTTTCTAGTTCCGTTCTATTTTTTGCTCGTGAACTCGGTTAAATCTTTTGGAGATATTTTGGCTCATTCCGCTTCGTGGCCGACAACCTTCCGTTTTGAAAACTATGCTAACGCCTGGAATAAAATAAACTTTCCCACAGCACTGGGGAATTCACTGATCGTCACCATCGTCAGCAATGCGCTTTTGCTGCTGATCAGCTCGATGGCCGCCTACCAAATGGTTCGGCATGATACTCTTTTTAATCGGTTCCTGTTCGGTTTACTTGTGGCTGCGATGGTCGTACCTTTTCAATCGATTATGTTGCCGCTTATGGAAGTGTCCAACGTATTGAGCCTAAACAACAACATACTAGGACTGATTTTGTGCTATCTGGGTTTTGGAGCGCCTTTATCAGTTTTTCTGTTTCATGGTTTTATTAAAACGGTGCCTATTGAGGTTGAGCAAGCGGCGAGAGTAGATGGTTCCTCTCGTTACGGGGTGTTCTTTCGCATCGTTTGTCCACTGTTGCTCCCTATGTTCGTGACCGTACTTATTTTGAATACGTTATGGATCTGGAATGATTATCTGCTGCCTTCGCTCATTTTGAATGATCCTGAGCTGCGTACGATTCCGATTGCGACCTATATGCTGTTTGGTCAATATACCAAGCAATGGGACTTGGCGTTGCCTGCACTGGTGCTCGGAATCACGCCAATCGTTGTGTTTTTTCTGGTGATGCAAAAATACATCGTTTCTGGCATTGCGGCCGGAGCGGTTAAAGGCTGATGGGAGGGTTATCGGATGAAAAAGACAGTGCTGCTTGTCATCTCCCTGATGTTGCTGCTTACGTGTATGCTTGCAGGTTGTGGTAATACAAAGGCTCAACAGAGTGGGACCAAAACGATACACATTTATCAATTCAAAGTGGAGATTTCGGAACCGTTGAACAAACTGAAGGCTGAGTATGAAAGAACGCACCCTGGTATCAAGCTGGATATTCAATCTGTCGGTGGGGGTACGGACTACGCTGCTTCGTTGAAGGCTAAATTCGCCTCAGGCGATCAGCCGGACATTTTCACGAATGAGGGTTACCAGGATCGCGATACGTGGTTTGAGTATCTGGAGGATTTGTCGGATCAGCCATGGGTGAAGGACCTGGACGATTTCGCCCGTAAGCCGATGACGGTTAACGGTAAGATTTATGGACAGCCTATGAACCTGGAGGGATTTGGTTTTGTTTATAATAAGGATTTGTTCAAAAAAGCGGGTATAACCAAATTGCCTCAGACGTTAGATGAATTGGAGGAAGCAGCCAAGCGACTGAAAGCAGCAGGGATTATCCCTTTTGCTAACGGCTATGCAGAATGGTGGGTTCTGGGAAACCATTTTATCAATATCCCCTTTGCCAGACAGCCGAACCCGGAGAGCTACGTTGCGGATTTAAACCAAGGAACTGCTCGCATTCCTGGTAACCCCGTGTTCGATCAGTGGGTGAAGTTGCTTGACCTGACTTTAAAATATGGAAACCCCAATCCGCTCACGACGGACTACAATACACAAGTGACACTGTTTTCAACAGGCAAGGCCGCTATGATGCACCAGGGGAACTGGACGCAGCCGCAAATAGATGGAATTAATCCTAACTTGAATTTGGGTATTCTTCCTACGCCTATAGACAATAATTCTTCCACTGGAGACAAACTGGCTGTGGGAGTGGCCTCGAACTGGGTTGTCAACAAAAACTCGCCTGTGAAGCAGGAGGCAAAGGAATTTCTCAACTGGCTGGTCACATCAGAAACAGGCAAGCATTATATTACCAAGGAGTTTAAGTTCGTTCCTGCCTTCAAAAGTATCACGTCCAGTGACGAGACCACAGGTGATTTGGGTGCGGAAATATCTCGGCACGTGAAGGAAGGCAAGATATGGAGCTGGAACTTCCAGCGCTTTCCAAAGGGGCTAAATCAGGATTTAAGCAGTAGTATGCAAGCCTATATCGCAGGCGTTATTACGAAGGACGAAATGCTTCAGCAATTTCAGGGAGCGTGGGATAATCTTAAGTATAGATAAAGAATATATGCGTGGGATAGCAGAGGCTATATCTCAGGCAGGAAGTTTAGAACTGGTAGGCTTTGACGGTCAAGGACCGTCAGAGCCTTTTTAGTATGATTTCATATGACAAAAGTCACACGTAAATGGGCCTTGCCAAGTATTTTGCCTGTCATATCTTTCCCTTGACAAAAGGTTGCAGTGGCAGGTGTTAAATCAATCAAGGGAATGTTATAATAAACAGGATTTACAGGCACGCATTGCATCTGTGCTTATTTGGTTTGTACAAATAGGTTACATAGATCCTTTCGAATCAGGATGTTCGATATGCTGGTGCGGAAGAACGTGACGATAATACCGGAGGGAATATATTATGGCAAAACTGGTGGTTTGCGATCACCCTTTGATCCAACACAAACTTACATTTATCCGCGATGTGCGGACCAACACGAAAGATTTCCGTGAACTGGTTGATGAAGTAGCAACTTTGATGGCTTATGAAATTACAAGAGATATTCCGCTGGAGAGCATTACGGTACAGACTCCAGTTGCTGAAACTGAAGGTAAAGTGATTTCTGGACGTATGTTGGGCCTTATCCCGATTTTGCGTGCAGGCCTGGGTATGCTGGATGGTGTCGTAAAGCTTTTGCCTGCTGCAAAAGTAGGACATGTGGGGTTGTTCCGTGATCCTGAGACATTGCAACCCGTAGAATATTATACGAAGCTGCCTACGGATGTAACTGAACGTGAATTGATCGTAATTGATCCGATGCTCGCAACGGGCGGGTCGGCGATCGCAGCGATTGATGTGTTGAAAAAAAGAGGCTGTACTCAAATTAAAATGATGAATCTGATTGCCGCTCCTGAAGGAGTGAAAGCTGTGCAGGATGCGCATCCTGATGTAGACATTTATGTCGCTGCACTGGACGAGCGTTTGGATGATCATGGTTACATCATTCCGGGTCTTGGGGATGCGGGAGACCGCTTGTACGGAACTAAGTAGACTGCTTTTAGCGGTTCGGCACAATCTATGGACGCTAAGACAGATCATCTATCTGAATCACGGAAGATCTGGGAAGCAGACGTTTATTATGAAAAGGGGTTCAACAGAAAATGTCTAAAATCAAAGTAATGACAATTTTCGGTGTGCGTCCGGAAGCGATTAAGATGGCACCTCTCATTTTGGAGCTTCAGCGCCATCCGGAGCATATCGAGTCCGTAGTATGCGTAACAGCTCAACATCGCCAGATGCTTGATCAGGTTCTGGAAGTTTTTAATATCCACCCTGACTATGATCTGGATGTAATGAAGGATCGCCAGACACTCAATGAAATCTCCATACGTGTACTTCAAGGTCTGGAACCCGTATTGCGTGAAGCCAAGCCTGATATCGTGTTGGTTCACGGCGATACGCTGACGACTTTCTTGGCTAGCTATGCAGCCTTTATGCAGCAAATTGAAGTAGGGCATGTGGAAGCAGGTTTGCGGACATGGAACAAGCTTTCTCCATATCCTGAAGAAATGAATCGTCAGCTCACAGGTGTGCTGTCCGATCTGCATTTTTCGCCTACTTCTTTATCGGCTGGAAATTTGCGGAAGGAAAATAAACCTGAATCGCGAATATATGTAACAGGCAATACAGTAACTGACGTGTTTCAGTATACGGTTCGCCAGGACTACGAGCATCCGGTACTGGACTGGGCTCAGGGCAAACGCCTGATTCTCATGACAGCACATCGCCGGGAATCCCAAGGGGAACCGCATCGTCAGATTTTTAACGCGGTTAAGCGGATCGCAGACGAATTTGAGGATATTGCTATTGTGTACCCAGTTCACCCGAGCCCGGCTGTGAAGGAACCTGCATTTGAAATTTTGGGCAACCATCCGCGTATTAAGCTGATTGATCCGCTGGATGTAGTGGACCTGCACAATTTTTATCCGCACACGCATCTGATTCTTACCGATTCCGGTGGTCTTCAGGAAGAAGCGCCTTCGTTCGGAGTACCTGTCCTAGTGCTGCGTGATACGACCGAAAGACCGGAAGGGATTGAAGCGGGTACCTTGGAACTGGTGGGTACAAGTGAAGAGAACGTGTACAATCGGACCAAGGCTCTTTTGACAGATTCCGCGTTGTATGAGTCTATGAGTCAGGCAGCGAATCCTTACGGTGATGGACAGGCATCTGTAAGAATTGTCAATGCAATTTTGCACCATTATGGTGTTCAAACAGAACGTCCTGAAGAATTTCACACAATGTTCACAAAAGGCGTCCGTTCGTAATAATTAATCTTTACAAGGTAAGCATACAGTTAAACTGTACGGTTACCAAGGGATACAGCATTTTTAGATGCTTTGTCGACTGATTTTTATACTTTAGGGCGCTAAAATATCTCAATTGACAAAGCATCTTATATTTAAGTAAAATGGACTGGAATTGCAGGGGTGACATGAGAAAAGTGGTCAAACCTTCCAAGCAAAACAACAACCGAAACAACACCGGAAATGCCTTTAAGGCTATAGGACTGGTGAGCGCGATCGGCATTGATTTGACGATATGCACACTGGGTGGTTTCTATGCCGGAAAATGGCTTGATACCAAACTTGGTGGCTCCGGAATTTGGATTGGCGTAAGCGTTCTCGTAGGCTTGGTTGTAGGCGCATTAAGTATTGCCCTTGTGATCGGAAAGGTATTGAGGGATAACCATGAATGAGATGACCCGTATGCAAAAAATGTTATGGATCGTGGCGCTTGGTATTATGGCTCTGTGTTTCCTGGTCTCCGCCTTCATGCCCCAACATCGTGACATTGCTCACGGAATCATTCTGGGAACGGGAGTAAGCTGTCTAAATGTGCTGTATATGGCCTACAAAATTCGACAGGTTGCGAGTGCGGCCGCCGGTGAAAGAAAGAAGAGAGTGTTTGGTATTGGCTTTGGCGTTCGATTAGGGACCTCAATTTTGGCAGTGGTGCTGGCTATAGAATTCCCGGCCTATTTCCATGAGATCGCTGTAATGGCAAGCTTGGTGACCGGACAATTTCTTCTGTTAATTATAGGCATCATATTCGCGCTTCAGGAAAAATGATAGCTCAACTGAGAAAGGGGTGAGAAAACATGTTGCATGAATCACCGATTATCCAATTGGGCGGGTTTAACATTGACTTGTCCGTCATTATTATGCTGGTTGTGACCTGCGCGATTGTATTTGGACTGGCATTTGCTGCAACGCGCAATTTGTCTGTGGACAATCCGAGCAAGTTGCAAAATTTTATGGAATGGGTCGTAGAATTCGTTCAAGGACTGATTTCCAGCACGATGGATTTGAAAAAAGGGAAGCCATTCCTCTCCTTGGGGATGACGCTGATCATGTTCATTTTCGTGGGCAATATGCTGGGTTTACCGTTCGGCATTGTGACTGAATTCGATAATGTGCAAAGTGCCCAAGTATTTGGACATGAAATCATTCCAGTCAAAGAAGCATTAGAACAAGCACAGGCGTCTCACCCGGGCGAAGCTGCCCATGTAGGTATCAGCTGGTGGAAATCACCTACCGCAGATGCAGGGGTATCCATTGGACTGGCATTGATGATCTTTGTCCTGGTTCATTTCCTGGGGATCTTCCGTAATACCAAAGCTTACTTCAAGCATTACGTTCAGCCATTTCCGTTCTTTTTGCCAATTAACTTGATTGAGCAGTTCTCAAAACTATTGACACACGGTATGCGTCTATTCGGCAATATTTTTGCCGGCGAAGTTTTGATTAGTGTTTTGCTGAAAATGACAGCACTTGGTGTGGGAGGTATGGTTGCTTCCGTATTGGGACTCGTAGTCTGGCAGGGATTCAGTATTTTTGTCGGCAGTATCCAAGCGTTCGTATTTACGATTCTAACGTTTGTATATATTTCGCAGTCCATTGACACGCATGAAGAAGAGCATTAGACAAGCACGTTTTCCGGTTTTTAGTTAAGTTTAGGAGTACGCTTCGCACTTAACTGCAAATACATGTAAAACACAAATACACATCACTAAGGAGGATTTTTTAAAATGGGAGTTTGGGCATATATCGCAGCTGCAATCGCAGTAGGTTTGGGCGCTTTGGGCGCAGGTATTGGTAACGGTCTGATCGTAAGTAAAACAGTTGAAGGTATTGCTCGTCAGCCTGAAGCTAAAGCAACATTGCAAACGGTAATGTTTATCGGTGTAGGTCTGGTCGAAGCCCTGCCAATCATCGGGGTCGTTCTGGCATTCATTTTCTACGCAGGTGCTTAATTGAATGGAAGCAAGGTTTGGCGGGGAAGGCACAGCCATCCGCGCCTTCTTTGTTCGTTTGAACATGAAAGACCCAGAACCGACGTTCACCGGAAAGGAGTGACTTCAATTGAGTTTAAATTGGACAAGTATCGTTTTCACTATCATTGCATTTTTGATCTTGTACTGGTTACTGACGCGCTATGCATTTGGCCCCCTCTTTTCCGTTATGGAAAAGCGGCGTCAACTCGTGTTACAGCAAATGAATGAGGCGGCACAAACACGTGAACAGGCTGTTGCTTATGTTGAGGAGCAAAAGCAGGCTCTCCAGCAGGCGCGTAAGGAAGCCTACGATATTATAGAGCAGTCAAAACAAACAGGTAACAAGCAAGCGGAACAAATTATTATTCAGGCCAAAGACGAAGCTGTCCGCCTGAAAGACGAAGCTGTTCGTGAAATCACAAGCGAGCGTAATAAGGCAGTTGCCGAATTGCGCAGCGAAGTGGGTAAAGCTTCGGTACAAATTGCTTCCAAACTGATTCAAAAGGAAATTAAGGAAGATCAAGTCCAGGGAGAGCTTGTCGACCAATACCTTAAAGAGGTAGGAGGCAAAGCATGAGCCGAGATACGGTAGTTGCCAAACGGTATGCGAAAGCTTTGTATGAAGTAGCAGAGCAGGAGCAAACCATTATGGAAACCGAACAGGAGCTACGTGCTTTTGTAGAAGCTGTATCGGGGGATGCTGAAATCCGTAAATTCATTAATTCTCCTAACATTACGGAAGCAGTCAAGCTTCAGGTTCTGGCTAGCAATTTTGAAGGCAAGTTGTCTGCGTCGCTGATTAACACGATTAAGCTGCTGATTCAGCGCAGTAGAGCAGATTTGTTCGAATCTCTCCTGGCCGGATATCTCGATATTCAGGAGTACAAGCTGGGAATTGCCCATGCTAAGGTGTATTCGACTTATGCTTTAAGTGATCAGGAAAAAACAGCGGTAGCCGAGGAATTCGGAACCCGTGAACATAAAACAATCCGTGTGGAAAATATAGTGGACCCGAGTCTGCTGGGCGGATTGAAAGTGGTTATCGGCGATACACTGTACGACGGCAGTCTGGCCGGCAAGCTGGATCGTCTCGAGAAATCCTTTAACAGACGAGTATAGAAGATAGGGGTGAACACACTTGAGTATCAAACCTGAGGAAATCAGTTCATTGATTAAAAGTCAGATTGAACAATATAAAAATGATATCGAGGTCGTTGAAGTCGGCACTGTTGTTGAAGTCGGCGACGGTATTGCCCGCGTCTACGGACTGGAAAAAGTTATGGCCGGTGAATTGGTCGAATTCGACACTGGCGTATTGGGCTTGGCGCTCAATGTGGAAGAGAGCAATGTCGGTGTTGTTATTTTGGGTCAATTCTCCGACATTCGCGAAGGTGGTCAAGTAAAACGTACAGGTCAGATCATGCAAGTCCCTGTAGGCGAAGCAATGATCGGACGTGTAGTTAACCCGCTGGGACAACCGGTAGACGGTAAAGGACCGATTGCTACAACAGAATTCCGTCCGGTTGAAAGTCAGGCTCCAGGCGTTATGGCCCGTAAATCGGTACATGAGCCTATGCAGACAGGGATTAAAGCTATTGATGCGATGGTTCCGATTGGTCGTGGCCAACGTGAGCTGATTATCGGTGACCGTCAAACAGGTAAAACTTCTATCGCAATCGATGCTATTTTGAACCAAAAAGGCAACGGCATGAAATGTATTTATGTTGCTATTGGTCAAAAACAATCCACGGTTGCTCAAGTTGTTGAAACATTGCGTCGTCATGGTGCGCTGGAATACACGATTGTCGTTACGGCATCTGCTTCCGAACCATCACCATTGCTGTACATTGCTCCTTACTCTGGCTGTGCCATGGGTGAGTACTTTATGTACAAAGGCGAGCACGTCCTCGTTGTTTATGATGACTTGACTAAACAAGCGTCTGCTTACCGGGAACTTTCCCTGTTGCTGCGTCGTCCACCGGGTCGTGAAGCATATCCGGGTGACGTTTTCTACCTGCACTCTCGCTTGCTGGAACGTGCAGCGAAGCTGAATGATGAGCTCGGTGGCGGATCACTTACCGCATTGCCGTTCATCGAGACACAGGCTTCCGACGTTTCTGCGTATATTCCAACTAACGTTATTTCCATCACGGATGGACAGATCTTCCTGGAAGCTGACTTGTTCTATGCAGGGCAACGTCCGGCGATCAACGTAGGTATTTCCGTATCTCGTGTAGGTGGCTCCGCTCAGATTAAAGCGATGAAAAAGGTTGCAGGTTCCCTGCGTCTGGATCTCGCTCAATATCGTGAGCTTCAAGCGTTCTCCCAATTCGGGTCCGACTTGGATAAATCCACCAAAGCCCGTCTCGATCGCGGTGCACGCATGATGGAAATTTTGAAACAAGGTGTTAACCAACCGCTTGCTGTAGAGCAACAAGTAGTGAGCTTGTATACTGCTGTAAAAGGCTTCCTCGATGATATTCCTGTAGCGGATGTAAAACGTTTTGAAAAAGACTTCCTGTCTTTCATGGAGTCCGATCATCAGGATGTGCTTCAATCTATCCGCGACACGAAAGACTTGGTTGCTGATAATGAAGCAGCTTTGAAGGCAGCTATCGAGAAATTCAAAAAATCATTCGCCACGTCGGTTTAATACATTGGAATTTGCCTGTTTATGATGAAAGATGTCCTAAGGAAGCGTACCCTCTGGGTTGTGGCTTCCTTGGCATGTTTTACCCTCACTAACAGGCCCTTTAACATATGTCCGGCTGGATTTGAATCTTACGAAGTTAGCTTTGGCTTTGTCAAAGCTTGAAGGTGGTGAAATCATGGCAAAAGGTATGCGCGAGATTAAACGTCAGATTAAAAGTGTGCAGAGTACGAAGCAGATCACGAAAGCAATGGAAATGGTCGCTGCATCCAAGCTGAGAAAAGCTCAGGAAAAAGCGGAATCGGCTCGTCCTTACTCGGAAAAGCTTAAAGAAGTTGTGAGTAGCATTGCTTCTGGAGCGAATAACATCAAGCATCCAATGCTAGAGACGCGTCCAGTTAAAAAGACGGCTTATCTCATCATTACATCTGATCGTGGTCTGGCTGGTGGTTATAACGCCAATATTTTGCGACAGGTTACGCAGACGATTGCTGAACGTCACCGTTCACAGGATGAATTTATGATTTTCATCATTGGGCGAAAAGGACGGGATTATTTCAGACGTCGTGAATTTCCTATCGCTGAATCGGTAACAGATCTGTCAGATACACCTGCATTTGCAGATATCAAAACGATTGCTAGCAAGGCAGTACAAGGCTTTGAACTTAAAGAATTTGATGAGCTTTATCTATGCTATAACCGCTTTGTCAACGCATTGACTCAAATTCCAACAGTTGATCGTTTGTTACCGATGGCAACACCGGATTCTGCTACGACTTCATCCTCAATTAACTATGAGTATGAACCTTCACCAGAAGGTGTGCTTGAAGTATTGCTACCGCGTTACGCGGAAACGCTCATTTACGGCGCTTTGCTGGATGGTAAAGCAAGTGAGCTGGGAGCGAAGATGACGGCAATGGGATCAGCTACGAAGAATGCTACCAAGTTGATTGGAGAGCTTTCCTTAACCTATAACCGTGCTCGTCAAGCGGCTATTACCCAGGAAATTACGGAAATTGTCGCAGGGGCTAACGCTCAGTCTTAATGCGACTTCTTGCGACTGTTTTATAACAGGGTCTACACTATTATGATAAATTGCGGGCGCAAAACCAATCAGAATGGTTCGGATTTGCGGCTGTGCAAGCTTGTAGGAGGGAAACCAAAAGATGAACAAAGGACGCGTAGTGAGCATCATGGGTCCGGTTGTCGACGTTGAGTTTGAACGTGGGCAGCTTCCGGAAATTCTGAATGCCATTCATATTGGGACTGTGCTGGAGAGCGGAGTCAAAATTGATCTGACGCTCGAAGCTTCAAAACATCTAGGTGACAACCGTGTGCGTTGTATTGCCATGTCTTCCACAGATGGTTTGGTTCGTGGAGCTGAAGCAATAGATCTGGGAGCGCCTATCTCGGTACCTGTCGGCGAAGCTACTCTTGGACGTGTATTTAACGTGCTTGGAACGCCAATTGATAATGGTGCTGATATGAGTGAAACGGCTAGAAATCCGATTCACCGTCAAGCACCTTCTTTCGAAGAACTGACAACTCAAGCAGAGATGCTCGAAACTGGTATTAAGGTTATCGACTTGCTGGCTCCTTATGCCAAAGGTGGTAAAGTCGGATTGTTTGGTGGTGCTGGTGTAGGTAAAACCGTAACCATTCAAGAATTGATTAACAATATCGCTCAGGAGCATGGTGGTATTTCTGTATTCGCAGGTGTAGGTGAACGTACACGTGAAGGAAATGACTTGTACCATGAAATGAGAGATTCCGGCGTTATCAACAAAACTGCGATGGTGTTTGGACAAATGAACGAGCCTCCGGGTGCGCGTTTGCGTGTTGCCCTCACAGGTCTGACGATGGCTGAGTATTTCCGTGATCAAGAAGGCCGTGACGTGTTGCTCTTTATTGATAACATTTTCCGCTTTACCCAAGCAGGTTCTGAGGTTTCTGCCCTGTTGGGACGTATGCCTTCCGCAGTAGGTTACCAGCCTACGCTGGCAACTGAGATGGGTCAATTGCAAGAACGGATTACTTCTACTAAAAAAGGTTCAGTTACTTCCATTCAGGCAATCTACGTGCCTGCGGATGACTACACTGACCCGGCTCCTGCTACGACGTTTGCCCATTTGGATGCTACAACAAACCTGGAACGTAAAATTTCCGAAATGGGTATTTACCCAGCGGTTGATCCACTCGCATCAAGCTCCCGTATTTTGGCTCCAGACGTTGTGGGTGAAGAGCATTATAATGTAGCGCAAGGGGTAAAACAAATTTTGGCCCGCTACAATGAGCTTCAGGATATTATTGCGATCCTGGGTATGGACGAGTTGAGTGAAGAAGATAAAATGCTGGTAGCACGTGCCCGTAAAATCCAGCGTTTCCTTTCACAACCTTTCCATGTTGCCGAAGCATTTAACGGCTTCCCGGGTAAATATGTGCCGGTTAAAGAAACTGTACGAAGCTTCAAAGAAATTTTGGAGGGCA
Source organism: Paenibacillus sp. DP01 (assembly GCF_044784315.1). Taxonomy (NCBI): domain Bacteria; kingdom Bacillati; phylum Bacillota; class Bacilli; order Caryophanales; family Paenibacillaceae; genus Paenibacillus; species Paenibacillus sp. DP01. The sequence continues at coordinate 5,266,724 of NZ_CP173059.1, read as the reverse complement.
AGTATGACCACCTTCCAGAAGCGGCCTTCCTTTTTGTAGGAGCCATCGAAGAAGCAGTTGAAAAAGCTAAAACGTTGTAAACATACAGGCAGAGAATAGCCGAGCCTTACGAAGTGAGCTGTCTGTGGACAGCTTCCAGGAGGGATTCAAGTGAGCACGTATTTACTAGAGATTGTGACGCCGGAGCGCCTGGTCTATACGGAACAGGTAAACAGCATCAGTGTTCGCGGCTCGGAAGGCGATCTTGGGATTTTACCAGGACACCTTCCCTTGGTCACTCCCTTGAAGATTGCACCGATACGAATTAAAATCGGTGGTCAAACTGAAGTGATCGCGGTCAATGGGGGCTTTGTTGAAGTCCGCAAAGATAAAGTGGTCATTTTGGCTGAGAGTGCGGAACGTTCCGAAGATATTGATGTGGAGCGTGCCCGTGCGGCAAGGGAGCGGGCAGAACTGCGGCTCCAGAGCAAGCAGGAACAGATAGATCATCATCGGGCAGAAGTCGCTCTGCAACGGGCGCTTAACCGATTGAATGCTACAAGTATCAGAACCAATAAGAATTAATATTGGATTTTGAGTGGAATTTTAAAAGGGTTCGGCATAGTATACGGATGGAATGACAAAGAGACCACTTCATAACTTCTGCCCAAGAATGCCTGCAGAAGGTAAGTGACGCCTTTGCTTCCTTCGATCACTGTGATCGAGCCCTTTTTTAGCTGTCTTTTCCAAAAATATAGTCCTATTTCTTGTTTGATGGCTAGGTATTTAGTACCTTTTAAATTCGCGAAACAGAAGTGATTATTCACATTTTGTCGAAATAAATGTACTGGAAACAGAAATAGCACTGGCATATTAGGCGCTCGCCGAGTATTATAAAGAAGTCTGTGACGCAGATGGGAGGAATTACGGATGAACGGGAAGCAGCAGTTGGCTGAACAGTTAAGTCAATCGGCGAGTATGACCGCGCTGATCTCCATGATCGTATCGCTCGTCTGTATAGCGTTAGCTTGGTGGGCTTTGCAAAGCTTAAAGCTGGATTTGTTAATCCGGCAACCCAAAGGACCGCAGGGCAGATTGCTGCACTTGTTTCTTGCTATAATTTTGGGACAGTTGGTTTCTGGTTTCTTGTTGAACTACATCTCTTGGAGCCAGATGCTCTAGAATTTGTTTTAACATGAAGTAGGCGGGTTATATGATTTTATGACTGTGGATGTTGCAGGAATTGTCGAATAACATCGTGCCATATTGTTAACAATGGTAAACAAAAGAACCATACATGTATAACTGGCTCAATCAGTTAGAACGCAATGGTCGTCAATGGTCGTCAAGTACAAAAAAACGCTTGTATACTTGTTTTAATCAGTGGTATGATGGCAGTTAGGGTATTAGTAAAATCTTGTTTTTTTATGTAATGAAAAAGCAAGGCATGAAAATAGCGGAATATGTTCTTTTTTTCAAAAATGGAAAAGAGAAATGACGCGCGGAGGGAACCATAGATGAGCAAATTTATCGTCCGCGGTGGCAACAGATTGACCGGGAGTGTCAAAGTCAGCGGAGCCAAAAACTCAGTTCTGCCGATCATCGCCGCTTCTCTGTTAGGAGAAGAAGGAGAAAGTGTTATTATGGATGCACCTCCTCTAGACGATGTGATGACCATTAACAAAGTGCTGGAGTCCTTAGGAGCAGGCGTTACATACCAAGACGAGGTCATTCGTGTTGACGCGCGGAAGATAATTTCCTGTGAAGCCCCTTACGAGTGGGTTAGGAAAATGCGCGCATCATTTTTGGTTATGGGGCCATTGCTTACACGTTTGGGACGTACAAGAATCTCGCTTCCAGGCGGATGCGCAATTGGAACAAGACCTATTGATCAGCATTTGAAGGGGTTCGAAGCGTTGGGCGCCGAGATAAGCTTGGGCCAGGGCTTTATTGAAGCTAAAAGTAACGGTCGTCTGCGCGGAGCTAAAGTTTATTTGGATGTAGCCAGCGTAGGAGCAACCGAGAATATTATGATGGCCGCTACTCTTGCTGAGGGCGTAACTACCATTGAGAATGCTGCTAAGGAACCTGAGATCGTTGATCTCGCCAACTTCCTGAATGGCATGGGAGCCAAAGTACGCGGTGCAGGCACAGGCGTAATTCGTATAGAAGGCGTCGAGAAGCTGCATGGTGTAAAACATACGGTCATTCCCGACCGGGTAGAAGCAGGTACTTATATGGTTGCTGCTGCGATCACAGGCGGGAACGTATATGTAGAAGGCGCGATATCCGATCATTTGGGACCGGTTATATCCAAGATGGAAGAAATGGGTGTAACGATTCAACCCGATGAAAATGGTATTCGTGTCATTGCGGATAAGCCGCTAAAGGCCGTTGATGTTAAAACGCTGCCTTATCCTGGGTTTCCGACCGATATGCAGTCTCAAATGATGGCACTTCAACTTGCCGCTGAAGGAACGAGCATCATTACGGAAACTGTGTTTGAAAATCGTTTCATGCATGTGGATGAATTTCATCTCATGAATGCGGAAATTAAGGTCGAAGGTCGTTCGGCGATTGTAACTGGCAATGCTAAGCTGACGGGTGCGAAAGTAACCTCGACAGATTTGCGTGCAGGAGCTGCGTTAATTCTGACCGGACTTATTGCGGAAGGTACAACGGAGGTATCTGGCGTTCATCACATCGATCGTGGTTACGTTCATTTGGCTGAGAAACTGACTGGATTGGGAGCGGATATTTACAGAGTGACTGTAGATGAATCCAAACTGGATCATTCGGCCAGCACAGAGCGCGTTGTGGCAGAAGAAACGTCAGGGAATCTGTTCAAGAAGATTCAACCTTCCCTCGCCTAACCTTTAACGTATTGGCATAAGTATTAACTTGAACCATTAGAACCAAGTCCGAAAGGACTTGGTTTTTTTGTGTTTTTGCTGCCTGTCTTTTTCATTCTTTCAGTTCTCTCAAAACGGTTCTATCAAAGTGGACGACCTCATATGATTGAGAATATCTGCTGGAGTATATGTGTACTTTAGCCGGACACTTAACCCTTTGATGGAGGTTTCAGCTTATGAAAGATTCACAGGTTCGCATCCGTATACCAATACATCATCCTAAGGAACATCGCCAGGCCTCACTTGCGAAGGAAAGCTCTGGCTCTATAGCAACTTCGTTGCAGAAAAATAAGCTTATGCAGCAGCAACCAGGCACAACAGGCGCATTGCCGCCTATCGCCAAGACCCATCGGCGTACCACAGCGTTGACTTCCACTATACACACTGTCGGTGCGATGCTTCCTGACACTGGAACAGCTCCCGGTAACACATACGACGCAAGCAGGCGGCAGGGACCGCAGCCGCATCTGCGACCTACATCCGGGCGAGCCCCGCGTTGGGGGAGCCGCCGCCCATGGCTGCCCTTTGCCGCCATGGCAGGGGTGCTGGTGCTTGCCATGGCGGTGCCCGCACTAATGGCATGGCCACGCCAGGCAGTGCAGCCTTTGCCGTCCGGGAGCCGCACAGCCGCACCCGCGCAGCCTAATACGGCGGCAAAGAGCGAGGCGCCCGTTACGCGCCTGCCGGGTGTCCCGCCGATGCCGGCCGTACCGGCTGCTCCAGTGCGCAGCGTGCCAGCTGCGGCAGAGCCGGACGTGCGGGTGTACGTCACGTCTACTGGCCGGACGGAGACACTGCCTTTGGAGCAATACATTGTCGGCGTAGTAGCAGCTGAAATGCCGCCCAGCTTTGAGGAAGAGGCATTGAAGGCACAGGCCATTGCCGCGCGTACCTTCATTACCCGGCGTTTGTTGGCTGATGATACCAGTGGTGCCCCGGCGGGCGCAGATGTGACAGATACCGTTAAACACCAGGCTTACATCTCCAAAGCTAAACTTACTAGAGAATGGGAGCAGTCTGGTAAATCCGCAGATCTGACTAAAATTCGTCAGGCTGTACGCGACACCAAGGATACAATCATGGTATATGATGGCAAACCCATTACAGCTTCTTTTTTTTCTACCAGCAACGGCTATACCGAAAATTCAGAGGATGTATGGGCGAAGGCCGTGCCCTATTTACGAAGTGTGTCCAGTCCATGGGACAAGCAGTTGGCTCCTCGTTTTACAGAAACCGTTACACTGAGCCGTCAGAGCTTGTTCGATAGATTAGGATTGAGTCGTGCTGCGGTCACTGCTTCTACTGGAGGGGGGAGTATGCCAGAGATTCGTATACTCTCCAAAACAGAAGGGCATCGCATCAAAAAGATTGAGGTGGGAGGTTCGCTCTTTACGGGACCGGAGATTCGTAACAAACTAGGGCTACGATCGGCTGAATTTACGTGGAAGACCGAAGGGGATCGGATTGCTATAACGACCTACGGTTATGGCCATGGCGTCGGTATGAGTCAGTGGGGAGCCAACGGAATGGCCAAGGAAGGCCATACGGCCACTCAGATTCTTCTTCACTATTATACTGGCATTTCTTTTGCGAATGCCTCTCGTATTCTAAGTTAGTAAATTTTTCGTAACTTTGAAGTATAAAAGAGTTGCGCCCGGTAACACTGGTTACTGAGGTGATGAGCAAATGAGTGAACAAAATAAAAACCAGAACCAAAATCATGAAGATACACCCAAAACCTTTCAGGGTGGAAGAGCTTCACGGCCGTCTTCGTGGAAAAAGCTGTTGTCCAAAAGGTGGGCATACCCGGCAGCCTACATTGCCGCAGCAGCCATTATACTAACCTTAGTGTGGGTCTATCAGGATGCTAGCCATAAGTCTTTCAAACCTGACCCAGCTAGTCCATCGGTACAAAGCACAAGCGCAGTGAGTACCGATGTTAACGAACAACAACCAGAAAGTGTGGAGGTTGTTGCTCAGTCGGAAAATATCGCATGGCCGGTGGCAGATGCTAGCGCAGTGCAGGTCGTTAAGCCTTTCTTTGACGAAAACGCGACGGCTGATGAGCAAGCGGCAGCTATGGTAGAGTACGATAAAACATTTACCGCTAACACCGGGATTGACCTTTCTCGGTCCGACGATCAAGCGTTTGAAGTGAGAGCTGCACTGAGTGGGAAAGTATCCCGTGTGGAACAACATCCGCTGGTAGGTAACGTCGTAGAAATCACGCATGATAATAATCTCAAAACAGTGTACCAAAGCTTGAGCGATCTGAAAGTAAAAGAAGGCGATCAAGTGAAACAAAATGATGTGATTGCTTCAGCAGGTCGCAATGAGCTCGAAAAGGATTTGAAAACACATCTGCATTTTGAAGTGTACCAGGATGACAAGCCGGTGAATCCAACAGGTCTGCTTCCTAAAAAATAAATGGGTCATAGCTTTGCATGCAAAGCGGGGAATTCATATTCCCTGCTTTTTTCTTGTGTAGTTTTAGCGCATAAGGTAAACATAAGCTACTTTTGCCAAATAAATAGGCCTTCCGAAGCATGTCTTACCACCAAACCGCGAATATATAGGCACGCTCCTCATATAATGTACCAAACTATCCACAGTAGGGAGGCGGGAGCGTGCACGATTACATCAAGGAACGGACCATCAAAATCGGTCGCTGTATCGTGGAAACAAGGAATACGGTCCGTACGATTGCCAAGGAATTTGGTGTCTCCAAGAGCACGGTGCATAAAGATCTGACCGAACGGCTGCCTGAGATTAACCCGGATCTTGCCGATCAGGTGAAGCACATTCTCGAATACCATAAATCCATCCGTCATCTGCGGGGGGGTGAAGCGACGAAAATTAAATACAAAAAAACGAGTGGGAAAAGAAGGGGAATTCTTGTTTCTGGCAAGTCCTAAAAATATATAGTGAATTGGCTGGCAAAGCCATTGAATCAACCCCCTGAAGTATGATATGTTAAAAGATGGTACAAGACGAAAAATGACATGTAACCGTAGGTTTATACATATATTTGCCGCTTCTTGTCGAATCTTAGCTTTTTAAAATATCACTTTGGGGGCCTTTTTAATATGTTCAGTAATGATATCGGTATCGACCTCGGTACGGCCAACGTGCTTATCCACGTCAAAGGTAAGGGGGTTGTTCTTGACGAACCTTCCGTTGTTGCGATAGAAAGCGATACAAAAAGAGTTCTGGCTGTCGGAGAAGAAGCGCGCCGTATGGTAGGACGTACTCCTGGTAATATCATAGCCATCCGTCCATTACGTGATGGTGTCATCGCCGATTTTGAAGTAACGGAAGCGATGTTAAAATATTTTATTAATCGGGTAGGGGGGAAAAGCTGGTACAGCCACCCTCGTATTTTGATTTGTGCGCCGACGAACATTACCTCAGTGGAGCAAAAAGCGATTCGTGAAGCGGCGGAGCGTAGCGGGGCGAAAGAAGTATTTTTGGAGGAAGAGCCAAAGGCGGCTGCCATCGGGGCCGGAATGGATATCTTTGAGCCTAGCGGCAACATGGTCGTAGATATTGGTGGCGGAACAACAGACGTTGCAGTCCTCTCTATGGGAGATGTTGTAACAGCTTCTTCTATTAAAATGGCAGGGGACAAATTTGATACAGCCATCATGAAATATGTGAAAACGAAGTACAAGCTTCTCATCGGGGAACGTACGGCTGAGGATATCAAGATTGCTATCGGAACCGTGCATCCGAGCGGACGACGTGCTGAGATGGACATCCGTGGACGGGATATGGTATCCGGATTGCCCAAAACGTTAAGTATTTCCGCGGAAGAAGTGCAGGACGCGCTGAGAGATCCCGTGTCAGCGATTGTAGCTGCAGCTAAGTTTGTACTGGAGCAGACGCCACCGGAGCTATCAGCCGATATTATTGACCGTGGTGTCATTTTGACTGGCGGTGGTGCGTTGCTTAGCGGTTTGGACGAGCTGCTTGCTGAAGAATTGCGTGTTCCAGTGCTGGTTGCCGAAGATCCGATGCATTGTGTCGTTAAAGGTACAGGAATTATGCTGGATAATTTGGATCATGTGGTTAAGAAAAAGTTCTAATCTGCCGATAGTGACTATAAGAGACTCGTGTGCGGTCAGGCAGGTTGCCTAGCATTTTGGCTTTAGTGCCTCCATGCGAGCATATAATTGATGAGCAGAGTATAGGATTGGGGTGCACAATACATGTTGAGAGGTTTATATACTGCGGCCGCCGGAATGATGACACAACAACGACGTCATGACACTGTGACGCAAAATATTGCTAATATGAATACCACGGGATATAAACAGGAGAATAGCGTTCAGCGCTCATTCCCCGAAATGCTTATTTCCATGACGGGGGGAAACCCTGATAACCCGGACCGTACGGTCGGCAAGCTTAATACTGGCGTTTTTGCTGAGGAAAGCCTCTCTCCTTACATTCAGGGAGCGTTGAAGGATAGTGGACAAACTACGGATTTTGCGATACAGTCCAATATTAATGTGAATGACCCGGCTACTGGTCGACCTATGGCTTTTGATCAGGCGGGAAAATTCATCAATGCTAACGGTGAAGTCACCTATCGTCCAGAAGCGTTTTTTACGGTACGGGACAATAATGGTAATGTCCGCTATACACGTGATGGACATTTTCAAGTAAATGGAACGGGAGCATTGCTTTCGTCGACTGGTTCAGCAGTGTTGGATACGAATGGAAACCCAATTCAATTGACGGGGCCTGTCTCAGCGCTTAAAGTAAATGAACGGGGTCAATTGGTGGACAGCCAATCTAACCAGTTGCTCGGAACGACGCTTGGAATTAGTGTTATTGATCGGCCATACCAGCTCGTTCGTGAGGGCAACGGTAATTTCCGTCTGAATGATACGGATGGTGCTACGGCTAGAATGATGACCGCTAACGATACTGTATCTGTTCGCCAGGGCTATCTGGAAGTATCTAATGTAGATGCTGCTCAGTCGATGGTGGATATGATGGCTGCGTTAAGAGCGTATGAAGCGAATCAGAAGGTTATTCAATTTTATGATAAAAGCTTGGACAAGGCCGTTAACGAAGTAGGCCGTGTATAACAGGGGGTAAGTGATGAACAACTCCATGATTGGCGCAATGGTGTCTATGGCCAGTGTGCAGCAGCGTTTGGATTTAATTGCCGATAATATCGCCAATGTCAATACAGTTGGTTATAAGAGTAAACAAGGTTCCTTTGAAGATGTATTGGCTAATGTGCAGCAACAGCCTTCGACGTATCTCCAAAATGGACGGGCGATGCCGCTCGGCTATAATTTGGGCTACGGAGTCAAAACGGCCGCAATTATGAAAAATATGGAGCAAGGTCCGCTCAAGGAGACGGGACTTCCTACCGATCTGGCGATCCAGGGGAATGCTTTGTTTGAAATCCAAGGAAATGGGCAAAAAGCTTGGACGCGTGATGGCAGCTTTCATTTTATTCCTGATCCGAATGATAATGAGACGATGATGTTGACCACTGCCGAAGGTTATTCTGTGCTGGATAATAACGATGTTCCTGTGACTGCACCAGCGGGTTCCAAAGTAGCTATTAACTCCGATGGCGAATTGCTGATTCGTGCTAATGGAACTGGCGCTCCGACAGTTGGTCAGCGAATTAAGCTAATGGATGTACAGCGTCCAGAAGGTTTGCAACAGCGGGATGATAACCTGTTTGTGTTAGCAAATGGCGTGACAGAAGCCGACGTATTCGGTGCAGCAGGGGTGGCAGGTGCTGTTCCAACGGACGTATCTGTGCGTTCCGGTTATCTTGAGGAGTCTAATGTGGATTTAGCGGGCGAAATGACGGATATGATGCAAGTCCAGCGGATGTATCAAATGGCGGCACGGGCATTAACCTCTAGCGATACCATGATGAACCTGGCTAACAATTTGAGGGCTTAAGGATTTGGTGATGAAGGAAGAACAATCTGATTCCCGTCCGATGCCTGAAAAGACTAAATCCCGCTGGCGTACTGCTCGTTATTTCGTAGTTCCGTTGCTGCTCCTGTTCTCGCTGTTAGGCGGCTTAATTGCAGGATATGTAATTGTAGGTAAGCAAGGGCTGGCAGGCGTATTTGAATGGAAAACCTGGCAGCATGTCATTGATCTTATATTTGCGCCTTAGTTTACTTTAATGAGTGGGGGCGGGAAAGGTCGCTCTGCGTGCAGATTGTTTTTCCGATTGCTGTTATCCCCAGATTCATTTTGATTTTAAGGCATTCAAGGTTTGAATCCGGGGATAAAGGCAAACGCTGTGCTTCTCCAAAACAATTCTGCCCGCTCCGCTAGCTACCCGCCATTAGGGCCACTCTTATTAAAATAAACCACCCGCGATTGTGTGGGGAGTATAGAAAACAAAACCCTGTGCCAGTGGCGCAGGGTTTTGTTATGTCGCCGACGGCAAGAGCCGCCAGCGTAGCACGCATGGATTGCGGCCAATGTAGGCCATTCGCAGAGTCCTCCGATTGTTTCTCTGCCCTTCACGACAAGCGAGTATTATTGAGGTGGGCTTTCTCTATGAGTCAAAAATAACTTGGCGGAGGGGATGGAATCGTTCTGAAGAAGCGATAGCGTTCGCCTTTATCCTCGGATTTTAACCCTTTCGGGTTTTATATAATGGAAAATCTGAGGATAACAGCGATCGGAAGAATGATCCATCCCCCGTAGCCTGCTCACCTTGACTCAATTGAAACTTCGCTTCACTCCATAATAGGAGCAACAAATATGGTACTTCCGCATAATTTTCTTTTTGCACCTGATGAATGTATAATGATGGGGAGTTTATAACACTGCGGGGTAAAACCAAGCACGAGCAAAAGGGCTTCTTCTCGCCTCTGGTTGCGTAACCGGCGGAAAAAGCCCCTTATCTCAACCTTCACTTCTGCAGTAGGTGAAGGATATCTAACATTGTTGCCGTGATGAGCTGTTTTTATACAGCGTTAGCGGGGTAATATTATGCTTGCAGTAACTCTGGCTGAACAGAGTGAAATCTGCAAGCGGGAGGAGTTATTAAGCTAAATGGACAAATTGCAATTGGATGTTAATCAAATTCAGGAGATTATTCCGCATCGACCGCCATTTTTGTTGGTGGACCGTATTATTGAACTGGAGGAAGGGAAGAGAGCAGTAGGCATTAAAAATGTAACGATGACTGAGCCTCATTTCATTGGACATTTTCCGGGTTATCCCGTTATGCCTGGTGTGTTGATCACTGAAGCGTTGGCTCAAGTCGGAGCAGTCGCATTACTGCACCTAGAGAGCAATCGCGGCAAAATCGGCTTTTTGGCAGGGTTGGACGGTTTCCGTTTCCGTGGACAGGTAGTCCCTGGGGATACGCTGACACTTGAAGTGGAAATTACTCGTTCCAAAGGCGCTTTTGGCAAAGGGAAAGCTACGGCGAAAGTGGGCGACACGGTAGTAGCTGAGGGCGAGATTATGTTTGCTTTATCAGACCCACCACAATAGACAAGCCCTGCCGACATAAGCACGACGTCTGAACCGAGTGCATGTGTACATAGAGATCCTGTTTTGACAACCCAAAAATGGAGAGGGGAAATTCCGTATGACGCAGTTGAGTAAAAAAGCATTAGAAGGCATTGAGAGCTGGCTGCAAGACCCTTATATTGATGAAGAAACCAAACAGGAGTTGCGCGCATTGCAAGGCAACGACCAGGAACTAGAGGATCGTTTTTACAAAGAACTGGAATTCGGTACAGGCGGTCTGCGTGGAGTGATCGGGGCAGGCAGTAACCGGATGAATCGTTATGTGATTGGACGTGCGACTCAAGGGCTCGCTCGCTATATCTTAGAGCAGCATGCTGGCAAAGAAGGAAAACCTTCAGTTGTCATTGCACATGATTCGCGCCATTTTTCGCCAGAGTTTGCTTTGGATGCAGCTTTGGTGTTGGCGGGCAATGGTATCGTAGCTAAGTTGTTCCCTTCCTTGCGTCCAACGCCACAGCTTTCGTTTAGTGTACGTCATTTGGGAGCCAGTGGAGGAATCGTTGTAACGGCGAGCCACAATCCTCCCGAGTATAATGGTTACAAGGTATACAATAATGAAGGTGGTCAGCTTGTTCCTGATCAGGCTGAAAAGGTGATTGGCTATATTCGTGAGGTTCCTTCTTTTGCTGACATCAAAAGTCTGACACGTGAAGAAGCAGAGGCGCAGGGATTGTTGGTTTGGCTTGGAGAAGAGGAAGATGAAGCGTTTGTAGATACGGTAGCCAGTGTGAGTGTGAACCGAGAACTGATTGCAGCTGGACCGGGCAAGAACTTCAAAGTTGTGTTTACACCTCTTCATGGCACTGGAAATATACCTGTTCGTCGTGTGCTGGAAAAAATCGGTTTTGAACAGGTGCATATTGTGCCTGAACAAGAGCAGCCAGATGCAGAATTTTCGACCGTTAAGTCGCCTAATCCGGAAGAACGTGATGCGTTCAAGCTGGCCATTGCGCTGGGTGAGAAAATTGGTGCAGATCTGTTGATCGGAACAGACCCTGATGCTGACCGTATGGGGGCAGTTGTGAAAAACCGTGATGGCGAATATGTGGTCTTGTCCGGTAATCAGTCCGGCGCCATTATGGTTTACTACTTGCTGAATCAACTGAAAGAAACCGGCAAGCTTCCAAATAATGGTGCAGTTATCAAAACCATCGTAACTAGCGAAATGGGTGCAGTTATTGCTGAGCATTTTGGAGCAACAGTGTTTAACACGCTAACTGGCTTCAAGTATATTGGCGAGAAAATGAACCAGTTTGACCAAACTGGCGAGTATACCTACCTGTTTGGCTATGAAGAGAGCTACGGCTATCTGGCAGGGAATTATGCTCGTGACAAGGATGCTGTTTTGGCGGCCATGCTGATCGCTGAAGCTGCTGCTTATTACAGCACGCAAGGCAAGACGCTCTATGATGTTTTACAAGAGCTGTACGAGCAGTTTGGCTACTTCCTTGAGAAGCTGGAGTCTCGTACACTCAAGGGTAAGGATGGAGTAGAGCAAATTCAGGGCAAAATGACGGATTGGCGCAGCAACGCACCACAAGAGATTGCAGGTGTGAAGGTAGACAAAGTACTGGACTACTCTCAAGGCCTGGACGGACTTCCGCAGGAAAACGTACTCAAGTTTTTATTGGAGGACGGTTCATGGTTCTGCCTGCGTCCTTCGGGCACAGAGCCTAAAATCAAGGTATATTTTGCAGTACGTGGTTCCTCGCTGTCAGACGCGGAGCAAAGAATCAGTCAGCTGGTCAATGCTGTTATGGCTCGCGTAGACGCTTGAGAAAATTCCCTTTATAATAGAATAGGTTAAGGTAATTAGATATGAAATGAGTAATCGGTGACCTCTCACGGCAAAGGGCAGTACGCCGTGGAGGTCATTTCTCTGTATTGCAGAATAACCTGGAAGAGGCTTTGGAAAAATAGGCTTATTCCGGCAACGGAGGATTTTGCAAAATTCAATGAGTGACCTACCTAAAGGGCAGAATGGCAAGTGGGCAGCATTGAATTTTGCAAAATCCCGAATATTAAGGAGGTTCTTTGGTGTATCAGAAATGGCAGTATTGGAATACGGCTTCTCGAAAATGGTTGTGGATTCTGGTCGCTGTTGGCTTGCTGGCTTCCATTCCAGTCATCGCCGATCGTGTAAAGACAGAATCCTCGAGTAAAAAAGTAGAGATTGTATTCGATTATCGGGATTTGACGGAGGCGGCTTCGTATCAGGCTCATCCGCAGGACTATCTGAATGAGCAGCTTGACCGCTTACAACAGGCTGGTGTGAACAGCATGGCGATGTATGAAAGTACGCTGGATGATTTCCGTAAAGCGGGCCGTATTGTAACATATACGACTCAGAATGTTGCGGATCTAGAAAAACGTCTTTCACCTGCAAATGAGAATTATACGTACGTTGTTTTCGCTGACAAAGAAAATGCTGAGGCACTAAAGCCGTTAATTTTACGTACGTTTACAAGTCTGGGCATCAACGTAAAGCCGTGGAGTTATCAGGGACAGGAGGGGCTTGTTGTGGAAACATCCCCCGAGGATGCGTATCTCAAGCCTATGCAGCCTGACCCGATTGCTATGAAGCAGCTTCGGAGCAAAGGATTTTTTATTGTTCCACGCATGAGTGACAGCCTTCCCTATAACCAGGAGTTGACGGAAGAGATGCTGGCTTCCTTTCAGCAAAATGGTGTAAAACGCATTTTGTTTGAAGGTGATTCAGTCAAAGGCTTTACTGATAATGAGAAAGAGCATAGCTTAGCGGCATTTGCTAAATTGCTGAACAAATACGATATTGGCCTAGCTGCTATTGAAAACTTAAAAAAACCGCAGGCAGGCTTCAATAAGCTCGCTTACGATATCCATTATAATGTTGTGCGTCTCTACTCACTAAGTGATAAAGATGCAACGCTCGATGTGGAAACGTTGGCCGATCGTTTTGCACTGGCCACCAAGGATCGGAATATTCGCATGTTGTATCTGAATACCGCGCCTAGTCGTAGTGTTGCTGAGGCCAAGGTGAAAGACTCGGTTGACAACCTGATTCACAGCTTAGACAAACCGGGCAACGCTGTACAACGAATGGAGAAAAAAGGGTTTGAACTTGGACAAGCTGAACCGTTCCAAGTGGTCGATTCCTCCATTCAGCGCTATCTCAAAATGATCGTCGTACTGGGTGCACTAGCTTTCTTCTCCATAATGGTGTCCTATTTCGTTCCGGCATTGACTCTGCTTGCATTTGCACTCGGTTTGGTAGGCTCTGCAGGGCTTTATGTTTTGAACTCCAGCTTAATGGAACAAGGTTTGGCGCTGCTCGCAGCGATTAGCGGACCTACGGTTGCAATGATCATTGCAGTGCGTACGATCAGAATTAAACGTGAACAGGGGCCTGAACTTTCTGTAGGTCAACGTTTGAGTCAAACGCTTTTACTATACGTACAGACATCGATCTTGTCGCTGGCTGCAGTGCCTTTTGTTATTGCACTGTTGAACAGCATTGCCTACAGTCTGGTGTTAAACCAATTTAGAGGTGTAAGCTTGCTTCACATTCTGCCGATCTTCTTGGCTGCGATTTATATTTTCTTTTATCGTGGCGTTTCTATACGGGAGGAAATCTCCAAACTGTTACGTACGCCGATTACTGTATTGTGGGTTATCGCATTGGCTGTTATCGCAGCGGCAGGCTACTACTATTTGACTCGTACTGGAAACGCAGGTACGGTGTCGAACACAGAACTGGTTTTCCGTAATTTCCTTGAGAATGCGTTTGGTGTACGCCCGCGTAATAAGGAATTTTTAATGGCTCACCCACTGTTTATTGCAGGGATATTCTTGGCTTTGAAATATCGCAAAGCAATCTATTTGCTGATCATAGCTGCTATTGGTCAAGCCTCGATGGTGGATACCTTCGCTCACATTCACTCTCCAGCTGCACTCTCGCTTAGTCGCGGGCTGTTGGGATTGGGATTGGGTCTGGTGCTGGGAATCATCGCAATTGTCGTGTGGCAAGTGCTGGAAGGATGTTGGAAGAAATGGTCACCACAGCTAAAACGATAATAATCTCGGGTTATTACGGGTTTCGCAATAGTGGGGATGAAGCGGTGCTCATGTCGATTCTGACTGCTTTAGAAGAGGAGAGTCGTCAGGCGGGGCTTACGGTCAAGCCTGTTGTTCTATCTTCTGACCCTGCTTGGACACAGAAAATGTACGGAGTAGAAGCTGTTCCGCGTATGAGCCTAGGAGAAGTGCGGAGAGCGATTAAAAACAGCGATGGGCTAATTAGTGGCGGCGGGAGTCTGCTCCAGGATGCTACAAGCCCTAAAAGCATTCCTTATTATCTAGCGATTCTGAAACTGGCTCAATGGGCTGGAAAGCCTACGTTTGTATACGCTCAGGGCATGGGCCCGGTACAGCGGAAGATATTTTATCCTATGATCCGATCTGTGTTTCAACGCTGTGAATATGTTTCCGTCAGAGATGAGCAATCTGCTGCTTTGCTGGGTACCATGAAACTGAAACGCCCGGTTGTTCATGTTGTTCCTGACCCTGTAATGGGGCTTCCTTTGCCCTCTGGTTCCGAGCTACATAATGCAGCAACTGAGACTGATGAGGATAAACTCCCGGTTGTTGGTGTGTCTGTACGCTACTGGGATAAGGAACAACGCGATTTAACGGCTATTGCAGATGGCTTAAAAAGATTAGCCGCGGAACGCCGTGTTCACTTGCGTTTCTTGCCATTCCATTTACCTGACGACGTACAGGCTTCAAGGATGGTAATGGATTTGTTGGGGGATATTAGGGGGACGGGAAGCCTTGTCAGCATGTGTGAACAAGTTACCGATCCGCAACAGATGCTTTTGGAAGTCAGCAGATGTAGTTTGATGATCGGGATGAGGCTGCACAGCTTAATTTATGCAGCGTCCCATCAGGTGCCCCCGTTGGGGATTTCTTACGATCCCAAAATTGATCATTTCCTCAGCCGTGTTGGTAGCCAGCCTGTAGGTACTACAGATGCACTGGATGGGCAAAAGTTGGCTAATGAGTCCATACGACTGCTGGATCAGCGCAGTCAATGGATTGAGAGCCAGGGGGCAGCAATTGCTTTGTTAAAAAGTGAGGCTCGCTTACCAGCACAATATATCGTTAATTACTTGTGTCGCAAAGGATGATGGATACAGTGACAGTTGATAAGGTTACGAGTGTGCCTACCGTCCCGATTTTCGGTGTTCAGGTATCAAGGCTTAATATGAAAGATACATTAAATGTATTAATTCAGGCGGTGAAGTCTCGCCGCCCCCATCAAGTGATCACTGCCAATCCGATTATGGTAATGGCTGCATTGGAAGATCCAGTGTATATGAATGTGATGAAACAGGCAGAGTTGATTGTTCCGGATGGAACTGGTGTGGTCTGGGCTGCAAACTATGTTGGGCATC
The DNA here is from genome assembly GCF_044784315.1 of Paenibacillus sp. DP01. Classification (NCBI taxonomy): domain Bacteria; kingdom Bacillati; phylum Bacillota; class Bacilli; order Caryophanales; family Paenibacillaceae; genus Paenibacillus; species Paenibacillus sp. DP01. The sequence continues at coordinate 5,250,865 of NZ_CP173059.1, read as the reverse complement.
CTGTACCCGAGAGGGTGGCGGGTTTTGACTTGTTACATGAATTGCTCGCAGCTGGAGAAAACTATCATTGGAAAGTTTACTTACTTGGATCGACGCCTGAAGTGATTCAGGCGACCGCTCAGCGGGTACATGAGCTTTATCCTGGAATTACGGTTTGTGGCAAGCGCGATGGTTTTTTTGGTCCTAACGAGGACGAAGCAGTGATTGCGGCTATTCGTGAAGCGAACCCTGATTTGTTGTTTGTAGCACGTGGAGCGGACACACAGGAACCTTGGATTGGTAAATACAAGGATAAACTTGGTGTGCCGGTGATGATGGGGGTCGGCGGTAGTTTTGATGTTATATCAGGCAAAACAAAACGCGCACCTAAACTGTTTCAAAAGCTACGAGCCGAGTGGTTATATAGACTCCTAAAAGAGCCCACTCGTTACAAAAGAATGCTTGCGTTGCCGAAATTCGCAGTGAAAGTGATGCGTGAAAAAGAAAACGTCACAAAAGTGTGATAAATAGCTTGAATCTGCCTTTAAAACCCGCTAATTTGCCAGAATATGAGGCTTGGTATTTATTTTTGATCAGAGTATAATTCAATGCGGTTACATCTGAAAAGGCATTGCTTTAAAATTGGGGGTCGAATGATCAAATGTTATTGATCTATATTATTGGTTTCATCATGGCACTGGGACTTGCGCTGTTACTGACACCGCTCGTCAAGAAATTCGCTGTGAAGGTTGGAGCCGTCGATGTGCCGAATGCCCGAAAAGTACATACCCGAATTATGCCGCGTCTTGGCGGTCTGGGGATTTTCTTGGCATTTCTGTTGTCCTTATTGGCGATGTTACCTTTTGTGCCTGACGGAATGCTGTCCTCGCGGGATATTAACTTTATTGCAGCCTTTCTGATTGGCGGTACGCTGATTACATTGATTGGTGCTCTCGATGATCGTCTTGATCTTAATGCAAAATTGAAATTTTTGGCTCAAATTGCCGTGGCGTGTATGGTCGTGTTTGCTTTTGATATTCGTGTGGATTTTGTAAATGTACCTTTTCAAGATGCATACTCTTCTTTAGAAAGCTGGATTTCCATTCCGCTTACGATTTTTTGGATCGTAGGTGTGACCAATGCAATCAATTTGATTGACGGTCTGGATGGACTGGCTGCAGGTGTCTCAGGAATTGCGATTGGAACGATCGCTGTGATGTCACTACTAATGGGCAATTACATGGTAGCCATGCTTTGCCTTGTACTGTTGGGCAGTATTATCGGATTTTTGTTTTTCAACTTTCATCCTGCAAAAATATTTATGGGTGATACAGGGTCCTTATTTTTAGGCTTTTCTTTGGCTATGCTTTCAATGCTTGGTTTCAAGCAAATTGCTATCGTATCATTTATTACGCCATTGATTATTATCGGTGTGCCTTTGTCAGATACATTCTTTGCTATTATTCGTCGCAAGTTGCAGAAAAAACCGATATTCTCACCGGATAAAGGTCATTTGCATCACTGCTTACGCGAACTAGGCTTCAGCCACAGACAGACGGTGTTGATTATCTACGGTATTGCTGTATTTTTCGGTATATTAGCCGTGATTCAATCGTCGGCTGCGCTTAATGAAGCCAACTGGGTCACCTTTGTCGTGATATGTATCATGATGTTCTTCCTACAGATCGGGGCAGAAGTTATTGGGCTCGTTGGCAAAACCAAACGTCCTGTTCTTAACACACTAATTCGGTTGTTGGCTAAGCCAGATTCCCAGACGCGATCGAAATTATAATTTTAATTTAAATGTAAGCCTTCAAGCTTAGCGGTATACCGCGGGTTTGAAGGCTTTTTTGATGTTTGCTGTAAAAAAACTCCCTCCTTTTTTGAGAATTTACTAATTTTTTGTATGTTTGCTACCGATAAAAAAAGTAATGAATGATTACGTACCCCAAGGTGCGACAGAATCAAAGGAGGACAATGATTTGAAACGATTGCTATCCATGTTGCTGACGGTTGGTCTCATCATTGGCTTGGTGCCGGCGGCCCTGGTAGGTACGGCTCATGCTGCGACAGGAACTTATTTCATTTTTCCAAATGAAAAATATGATGCGGATTCGGCTAGAATGGTAAACACCGACCGTGTTACAGTTAACGGTACGATTAACGGAGTGAATGGAAGTACTATATCTTATAGTGTATTCCAACTCTCCAAAAATGGAACAAACCTTACAGTAGTTAATAAAAATGAGAGTCAAAAGGGCGGAATTACGGTCAATGGCTCTGCAATTCAAATTTCAGATATTAAACTGTTCCCTGGTTTGAACCGAATTACATTCCAAAGCAGTCAAAATTCGGCTGAAATGAAGGATTCCATTTACATTGAGTATCAGGATGGACCTAAGCTGTATGATCTGTCTGCTACGCTGAATGGCCAAACCCAGCAGTTGCTAGAGAATCAGACGGCGGTGCTGACAGATGCAAAAAATAGCGGCACAGATGACGTGAAGGTAGTCATTCAAGGTACAGCTCCTAATGCTGACAGTGTAACGCTCACTTCTACAAAAAGTAGTAACACGTATAATGTTTCCTCTTATACTAGCTATAAATTAACAGGTAGTGTTGTACTCACTCCGGGTAAAAATATAGTGTCGATTAAAGTGAATAACGGAACTCAGGCTCTTACAGTTACGCGTGAAATTACGATATATACCGGTAAACCTGAATTTTCTGATTTGACCTTGAATAAGGACGGCAATGTGTCTGCTGATCTGACGACTTCGCCTGACTTTACCGTATCGTCTACAAGCGGTGTGGTTTTGAAAGGTAATGTTCTGGTTCCTTCCGGAGCAACTGATCCAGTAGTGAGCAAAATTAATGCCAGATTTACGGATGTAAGCAATAACGGTAGCGCCATTGGGGATACCAATGGAATTGATGCTACGATTGATACAGCCAATGTTGTTACATCCAGTGGTTACAAAGTATATCCGTTCCAGGTAACTGTGCCTGATGGTATCGTAACTGACCACTTGATTCGTGCATCCCTGAGTGTAGGGTTTGCAGATGGGACGAGTTCGAATGCATCTGCGGTTCAATTTACATTGCGCAGTAGCACTCAGCCTTATATTGACGACGTGAACTTTCTCCCTGATTTTAATAATCAGCTGTTAAGTAGAATTAACGGTAGCGGGTCTGATCAAGCTGCTGCCATAGATGAAGCTATGAAATTAACAGGAAGTTCTATGAAGAACAAGACTACAGATGCTCCATCTGTACCTGTAGGTATGGAGTTTATCATTGTTAATGGTACACCTAGTTCAATTAGCGAGCTTTCTGGGATATCCGTTCATACTGTGGGTTCACCCCAAGATGTGATTCGGACAATCAATGGTAAGTCAACACAAGTGAAGAAAGTTGTTGCTTATGTAGATACTTTGCCTAAAGAAGGACAAAACGTCCTGAATTTCTACCTGAATGGTGACTCAAGCAAATTGATTAAGGCAACTGTAAACTTATTGCAGGGTCCATTCATGAAATACGATACGATTTATGATGGTCAACAAATTCCGTTGAATACATCGAGTGCAAACTTAAACACCTATAAACTGAATCAATTGGGTTATTTTAAAGGTAAATTGCTGGATGTAAGTAATGCAGCGGATATTCACTATACTGGCAGTAACCGAAACGTATTCTTGTATGTGAACAACGTATTAGTTGACCTTGAAGGCTCAGGAGCGAACTTTAAGCTGGCTGCTTCCTCCGAAACAGCGGCTGCAAACGCACTGGCAAACGGAAATAATGAAATCAAGTTTGTGTTCAAGCCAGGTATCGAGTATAGCAATACGGTAAAAGTAAACTTTACACAAACGAATATTCCAGTAATTCCTGCTCCAAACACACAAGGAATTATTCCTTTTACACCCGTTAGCGGCCTGAGCAATACGCCGAAGTATAGCGAAATTGCACCGAAAGCAAAAGATGCAAATTTCACTAAAGTAGATGACACTAACTACAAAACATCTCTGAAAAATATCAATATCTTTGGTACCTTCAGTATTGCTGATTTGGGTAAAGCGGATCAGGTAAGTGGTTCATTAAGTGATATTGCCAATAAAGATCAATACATTTTAGAGATTAAGGGATCAGACGACAGTGAGGTTAACTGGACGCTGAATAACGAGTTCTTCTCAGCAGAAGATGCCAAAACGGCATACAACTCTGGTGCTACTACGGATAAGTTTACAAGCAAAGATTTGAAAGACCTGCTCGTATACTACCATCCGGACAAAAAGTATTTCAGCTTTGTATTGAAAAACCAAACTATTTCGCAAGATGGAACGCCAGTAGCTTATAACATTACCTTGTACAATAGTGGCAAGAGCGGACCGTTTGCTACTTTCCGGCTGCAAGTATCTGGTCAATCCACTTCGTTTGATATCTTGCGTCCGCTTCCTGAAAAACGGATCGTGAATCAAAACTTTGTGCAAGTTGTTGTAAACGCAGGTAATGCAGATAGTGTTACAGTAGGTAAGGAAACAGCAGTTCAAGAAGGATTCGACTCTGATTATGATGGTACTGTGGATTACCCATCAACTTACAAAGCCATCGTAACAGGTCTAAAAGCCAACAAAGATAATAAAATTGATGTAGTGGTTACAGTTGGCAAGGAAAAATTAAAACAGACCATTACTGTTAAATATGTGCCTACTAATATTCCTGGCGAGCAGTACATGGAAGCGATGAAAACATCGCACAAAGTGTTTGATGGTAATCTTACACTTGCTTTCGCGAAGGGAACGAGCCTGATACGTCGGGATTACGATCAACCACAGCAATTCAAAAACCAGGTTTTCTCTGGTCATACTTTGTACTTTGCGATCGCGAATAGCGAAGATGGTGTGGTAGACCGTCATGAATTTGAAACTGAAAAAGCATTGTCCGACATGCAGAGTTTGATTGCTGATGGAAGTAGATACTTCAACAGAGATTTCCCAAGTCGCTTTACCAAGTCCAGTCCAGTATTCTGGATTGACCCAGGTACAGCAGATGATATCAAAACAGATGCTTACGATCCCGTAACGTATGGTGCCGATCCATATCAATTGGCAAACAAATCGCAAAATGACAGTAGCAAGATCAAAAACTTCTACTGGCGTGACCCATCTAACGAGCTAGTACCTTCCAAGCGTGCTACATTGACGCTAACGTATGATAGCAGTATTGCTCAGGATGCAGGGAAACAAATGACAGTGTTCTTTTTTGATCCTGATTTGAAGGATTGGCAGAACATTGGTGGTGTGGTGGATCCGAAGAAACATACCATTAAAGTACCGTTTGATCGTTTCGGCTACTATGTAGTTGCTAAGGTTGGAGAAACATATAGTGATGTCATTAAGCACAAGTACGCCAGAGATTACATCGAAGCGATCTTGGCTAAAGGTGTTATGAACCCAATGGATCCAATTAATAGCTTTGGACCTGACAGCTACATTAAGAGAGGCGAATTCACGTCGATGATTGTCAAAGGTTTGCAAATTCCACTTAATTTCAGTGGAGCGAAGCACTTCGACGACGTGTCTATTCCAAATACGATATCCGCAGATGCGCTCTACGATTATCGTTATATTGAAACAGCTGCGCGTGCCGGTATTGTCAAAGGTTCGCAACCAAGAATCTTTATGCCGGAAGATGTAATCACACGTCAAGATGCAGCAGTCATTATCGCCAAGGCATTGAATTTGAAGCTGGAAACAGATCATGACAAGATCATGAAAAATCTGTCCAAGACCTTTAAAGATGCGGACAAGATCGATTACTACGCGCAAGCATCTGTATTGGCTATCGCCAAGAAAGGCTTTATCACAGGGTCTCCTGTAGATGCAAGTGATCCGAAAAAAGGTTATATGTTTAACCCTACATCCTTGACCTTGCGTGGAGATGCAGCGATTATTGTGGCTAAAGTTATGGCTGATAAAAAACTGCTTCCTAAAATTTAATCATTCAAAAACCTGAAATTATCAAACATCCCTCCATGAGAAATGGAAATTCCCTTTCATATACATGAGAGGGATGTTTTTTATAAATCAGCTATTTGACTGGAATTACGGGCCTATGCCATAATATCAATGAGATGAAAACTTTGGATAAGCATTACTGCATTTTTTATTTTAGCTTTGCCTTAAATGGGTGTATTAATTGCTTTTTTTTAAGAATTTATCTCAAAATGTGTTTATTATTTTTGTATATGTTTTTTTTGCGCATTTATCTGAAACTTTACGCCTATTTCATCGTAGTAGAGGATGTGTGTGCTTAAATATTACATAGAGAAGTGAGTGGGGAGTGATGAGATGTCTCAGTTTTCAATACGCCGTCCTGTAACAGTATTTATGTTAATTCTTGTTTTGCTAATCGGGGGCGGTATTTTTGCGTTAAGGCTTCCTGTCGAGTATATGCCAGATATGAAGCTGCCTTACGCTGCAGTGGTGACCAGTATTCCAAATGCGACACCTACTGAGGTTGAGGAATTGGTTACTAAACCTATTGAAAAGAGTCTGGCTTCTATCGAGAACGTGGATACAATCACGTCCGAGTCTTCAGAAGGATCATCTATGGTCATGATTCAATTTAACTGGGGAGTAGATATGAACCAGGCCACCCTCGACATGAGGGATAAAGTTGATACGATTAGAGGTTCTCTTCCAGATGCGGCAAATTCGCCGCGTGTCCTTAAAGTGGATCTCAATGCAACGCCAGTTATTACCCTGGCTTTCACAGGAGACCAGGATATTAACAAGCTGAAGCCTATTGCTGAAGATATTATCGAGCCGCGGCTTGAAAGAATTGCGGGAGTAGCTGCAGCCAACATGTCAGGTGGACAAGAACGGCTTGTGAAGATTACCGTAGATCAGGCCAAGCTTCAAAGCTATGGCATTACGCTGGATCAAATTCGCCAAGCTCTGTCGGCTAATAATGTTGCTGGCTCTGCTGGTTCTGTATATCGTGGTAATACACAAATCCAACTTCGCGTTCAAGGTGAATATAAAGCTGTTTCAGAAATGGGCGAAACACCAATCCCTGTAGGCAAGGGAAGTGTAAAATTAAAGGATATCGCGACGGTTGAAGACTCCGTAGAAGAAGTCACTACTATCTCTACCTTTAATGGAAAGCCGAGTATCAATATATCTGTAACGAAAGCAACAGGAGGAAATACTCTTTCAATCGCCGATTCGGTGAAGGAAAGTTTAGAGGCAATACGGAAGGATCTGCCTCCGGGAACTCAACTGGAGATGGTAACTGATGCATCCAAACCCATTAGCGATTCCGTACACTCACTAATAGAGCATGCTATATTAGGGCTTATTATCGCAGCCATTGTGTTGCTGTTATTTTTGAATAGTGTACGTTCTACTATTATCGCTACGATTGTTATCCCAATTTCTTTCGTAGCAACGTTTATGATGATGTATTTCACCGGACAAACTATTAATATTATATCACTGAGCGGTTTGCTTCTGGGACTAGGATCCTTTGTCGACTTTGCCGTTGTTATTATTGAAAATATATTTAGGCAACGACATGAAGGGAAAAGTATGCTACAAGGAGCTATTGATGGTTCCAAGCAAGTGGGCAATGCCGTTATGGCATCTGCACTTGCACAGATTGTAGTATTTTTACCAGTTGTTTTTGTTGACGGAATTGCAGGAGTTATGTTTAAACCGTTGGCATTAACTGTTATCTTTTCTCATATAGCAGCCTTGCTGGTATCCCTTATGATTGTGCCAATGCTCGGCTCGCGTTGGATGCCTACCGTACCGGATGAGTCCATATATTCTTCAGGTACTTATAAAGGTATTAACCCTATTGTGTGGTTTAATATCGGATTTGAGAAATTTAAGGGTGGCTATCGACGTATACTGAAATGGGGAATTAATCATAGAAAATCTGTTCTAATCATTACGTTATTAATGTTTGTGGCAGCTGGGGCTCTGATTCCTATGGTTAAGGCTGAATTTATTCCAGAATCCGATACTGGGGAATTCTCAGTTACAGTGAAACTTCCTAACGGAACAATTCTGGAGGAAACTGAAAGTGTTGTTCAAGGTATAGAAAAAGAAATTCTGAAAGTACCTGATCTGGACAAAATGACAGTGACTGTTGGTTCTGGTGGTCTTTCTGGTTATTCAGGGGCTGCTCCATCCAATTCGGCACAACTAAGTGTAACGCTGAAGGATGGGCATCAGCCAACAGATACTGTAGTTGAGGGCCTTCGTAAGAAATTCGATAGTATTCCGGATGCAGAGATTACACTGGCGTCTGCAACGGGTCTTTCGAGTGGATCGGCTGTGAACATTAATCTGAAAGGTGACGATATGGACGTCCTGAGGGAACTCTCAGACAATCTCGTTGCTGACGTAAAGAATATACCGGGAACGGTCAATGTAAAAAGTTCTTTGAATGCGGTTCGCGAAGAATATGAGATTACCGTTAATCGAGAACTTGCTAGTCAGTATGGTTTATCTGCAACCCAAATTCTATCTGCTGTGAACACTTCCTTTAATGGATCTGTTGCAACAAGCTATCGCACAGGTGATGACCAAATTGATGTGAAAATATCTTTGCCAGAGCAGGATCGCCATGACTGGTCCTATTTGAATGCATTACGTATCACCACTTCACAAGGGATTGATGTACCTTTATCTTCGGTAGCAAGTATTGATAAACGTGCTGTACCGGATAGTGTCACCCGTGAAGATCAGACGCGTCAAGTACAGATTACAGCTGACATTGATGGATCAGGGGATATTTTAACTGTCAATCAAAAAATTGATGCTCTTTTGAAGAGCACCCACTTCCCAGAAGGCTATAGTGCAGATACAGGGGGCGGGCAAAATGAACAAATGATGGAGTCCTTTATAAACTTGGCCATAGCTATTCTGCTATCTGTAGTTCTGATTTATATGGTTATGGCAGGACAGTTTGAATCGTTGCTCACACCGTTTGTTATTATGTTTTCGATTCCGCCTACGTTAATTGGTGTACTTATCGGTCTAGTTGTAACGGGAGCAAGCCTCAGTGTTTCGGCTTTTACAGGTTATATCATGCTCGTCGGTTTGGTCGTCAACAATGCTATTGTTATGATTGATTTCATTATTCAGCTTCGAAAAGAAGGCGAAGATCGAGATGAAGCTATTATTCATGGAGCATCTGAGCGGTTGCGTCCGATTTTGATGACAACACTCGCTACCGTACTTGCTTTGATTCCTATGGCATTTGCTACAGGTGATGGTAATGAGACACAAGCCCCAATGGCAGTTGTTGTTGTGTTCGGGTTGTCTTTCGCAGCATTGATTACACTGATTCTTATTCCGGTTGTTTACGTAATACTGGATAATATTATCCAGAAACGCAAAGATCGTAAACTGAAAAGACAAGCAAAGAGACAACTGAAAAAAGAAGCGAAACTACAAAAAAGTGTTCATATATAAGGTGAGGTGGAGAAACATAATGAATAAAAAAAGTGCTCTGGTTGTCACAACTTTGCTTTTATCAGTTGCATTAGCAGGCTGCGGTGGGGGGGAGGCCCCTGCTGCGCCAGCTTCAGTGCAGAAGGCAATCCCAGTCCAAGTGGCAAAAGTGACGAAAGGTAGTATTAAGGATTCAACAGGTATTATTGGAAGCTTTGCTCCCAAAGAGACGGCTCAAGTATCTCCAAAAATTAGTGGTAAGATTCAAAGTATTAACCTTACAGTGGGGCAAAAGGTAAGCAAAGGCGACACATTGTTTACTATAGATCAAAAGGATATACGGGACTCGATTAAGCAATCCCAGGAATCATATCAGGTTGCCTTGGCCAATTTAAAACAGGCTGAGTCAGGCGCAGAGCAATCTGTGCAACAGTCAGAGTCCAGTGTGGATCAAGCCAAAAGTGCGCTTGTACAGCAAGACAATTCCATTACTCAAGCTCAGACCAGCTTGGTTGATGCTCAAAATTCCGTACGTGATGCACAAAATACGCTTAATCGCAACCAACAGTTGTTTAGTGCGGGCGCTCTATCTCAATCCGAGTTAGAGCAGTCCCAAATAACGTATCGAAAGGCTCAAACTGCAGTGGAGAATGCACAGATCGCGCTGCACAATGCTCAAACATCCAAGGAAAGTGCGCAAACAACATATAATAATGCTCAGAAGTCATTACGTCTTGCTCAACAGAAAACGGGCATAGACGTAGCGCGTGCTTCTGTTAATCAAGCCAAAGCGAATTTAGACACAGCGCGTAGTCAACTGGTGGATGCTGTAGTCAAAGCCCCGATTTCCGGCACTATATCGGTAGTAACAGGAGTCCAAGGGCAAATGGTTAGTGCGCAATCTGCAGTTGTTACAATTGCGAATACCAATCCTATTATTGCTAAGGTCAACGTTTCTGAATCGGAGCTTCTGAAGATGCAGGTGGGTTCATCTGTAACTGTAGGTGTGGACTCGTTGGGTAAGCGCATTGAAGCTAGAGTATCGGCCGTCAATCCGGTAATGGATAATGATCTCAAGGCATATCCCGTCGAGATTTCGGTTCCAAATGGTTCTGGTGAATTAAAATCAGGGATGGTTGTAACTGTATATATGAAGTCAGAAGCTCCTAAAAACATTTTAGTATCGCAGGACGCCATTACAGAACAGGCAGGGAAGAAGTATGCATTTGTAGTGGAAGGAACTGCTGCAAAGCGGGTTGAAGTGCAAACAGGCCAAGAAAGTGCCAAACAGGTTGAGATAACCAAGGGGCTTACCGAGGGACAAAATGTCGTCGTTAAGGGCGTAAGTTTGCTTTCAGATGGCGCGAAGATTAATGTAGTAAAATAATTTGTTTTTTTATATTTACATTATATTCCTATCCTCCGTCATTTCTACTATTTAAAGTGTATTAGAGTATTAGATTTCTAAGGAATCATATTCTTTATGTACTTTATGTATTCTATGGATTATTCGTTAAGAATATACTCCATTAGAGACCTGATTAATGTACAGAAAATACCCTTGTACATTTAAGGTTGAGAAGGTAAAAGTTGTAGGATGACGGAGGAACAGGTTCAATAGTATAATTATGACTGTGGGAAGCGGAATACATAATCAAAAAAAATAATTTTTTTTTTTGAAACAGACGCAACTTTTTGGACCCATGCTACGTCTAATTGGGTGAGTATGAAACAAAGGGGTACAAAAGCGTAAAGACAAAATTCGCTAAAAAAAATCTTTACTGCATTGTTATCACATTGTATAATACTGGAGTACGTCATAAATGGACGCTTTCTTTCAACTAGATTCCAAGCTTCTGTGATATTGTCACAGATATCATTTTATAAGGGTTCTCATAAAGCTCGGAAAGGAGGTGTAACGACTGATGAGTGACAAGATCCGACAAAAAGACAAAAATAATATTTCTGTTTATATTCAAGGAGGAGAAAAAAAGGTTATGACAAAGTTTAACAAAAAAATGATCAACGTGCTGGCAACAGCAACATTGGTTGCTGGTGTTGCAGCTCCAATCGCAGCTTTGACTGCACCAACTGCAATTCATGCAGCTTCTAGCTTTACAACCCTGAATAATCCTAATATTGGTTCTGGTGCACAACCTAATGCTGAATTGGGTAGAGCAAAAATTAACATTAGCCAAGCTTCCATCAGACCTGGTGCATCGTTCACAGTAACATTGCCAAAAGGTTTTGAATTTTCTGGTGCTGGGAACGGTGTTAGTCGCGTAAAGACTGCTACTGACGCTACTTATGGTTTGGGCGTATATCTTGATCCAAAAGATAACGACGACGCTGAAAACCTTGAATCTACTGGTTATAAAGATGCAGATGCAGTTGTAGTTACTAAGTTGACTAACAAATCTGCAAAAGTTGAGTTGAATTTCAGTAACTCTGCTGATGCTGCTGATCTTTATCTGAACTTTGGTAAAGTTAATGTAACTGGACCAAGCAATGGACCAATCAAAGTTGCTATTGATGCTGCTTCCGCAAGCGGTTTGACTAGTGGTGAAGTAGTGATCGGTAACGTGGTTTCTTCTGGTCAAATTTCTTTGTCCGCTGCTGACACTGTTTCCAGTGAAGAAAACTTCACTGCAACTTTGAAAGTTAAAGAAGAGACAGCTGGCTCTTTGGGTAACAACAACATTAAGTTGAAATTGCCTAGTGGTTTCAAATGGGATTCTGCTCCTAAATCCGCTGCTACTATTCTGTTTGGATCTGATATCAAACCAGAAAACGTAAAATACTCTGCAGATGGCGACACATTGACTTTGTCTTTGGATAAAGTAAGTGGTCAACAAACATCTTTCCAATTGCCTGTTGGTTTCTACGTAGATGACGAAACTAACGTTAAAGAAGGCGACGTAACAGTTAGCATTTCTGGTAATGCAACAACTGACGTTAGCTCCTTGGTAGTAGGTAGCTATGGTCAAATCGGTGGTGGCGTATCCGTAGCTACTCCAACAACTATTCTTGCTGGTCATGACGAGCAAAAAATTGGCGATATCGTAATCAAAGAAACTGTTGCTAAATCTTTTGTTAATGGACGTACTGTAACATTGCGTCTGCCTGAAGGTGCTCGTTGGCAGGAAACTTTCAAGAGTAACAACCCAGGAAGCAGCTTTGCTGGTTCTATGGAAAACACTAACGGATTGGGTGGAGCAGATGTTTCCTACACTGACTCTGACAAACGTACTTTGAAACTGACTTTCAAAAACGTTAACAGCACAACTGACGCTGGTACTTTGAAACTGAAAAACGTTGAAGTTGCTACGCAACCAGGTTTCTCTGGCGATCTGAACGTTGAAGTTGCTGGTAGCCAAGGTCTGAGCGGTAATGTTAAGGTTGCAACTGTGAAACAAGCAGTTACTCTGGCTGCTGCTTCCAAACCAACCCTGACAATCGGTCTGGGCGATCAACAAGTTGGCGATATCACAATCACTGAAGCTGCTAAAGAAGCTTTCGTTAAGAAAGACGGTAGCCGTGAAGTAATCTTGGAATTGCCAACAGGCGTACGTTTTGCTTCTACTCCAGAAGTAAAAGTTACAGCTGGTGACGTTAAAGTGAAGAGCGTATCTACTGATACTTACGGCGAAAGTAACAAAGGCCGTCTGAGCTTCTACATCGACAGCGAATCTGCTACTCCAAGTACAATCACAATCTCTGCTCCTAAGCTGACTGTTGACCGTACTGTAGCTCAAGGCGACATCGTTGCTAAGCTGAAAGGTAGCGCAGTTTCTTACACTGCATACAAAGGTGCAACTGACAACACTCAAAACTGGAAAGACAACAACACTGCAGCTGCTGAAGTAGCAATCGCAACTGTTGGAACTCCAGCTCCAGGTGCTACTAAAACTAAAGCTGTCTTCACACTGGGAAGCACTTCCTACACTGTGAACGGCGAAACTAAAACAGCTGATGTAGCTGCTTATGCTGAAAACGGACGCACTTACTTGCCAGTACGTTATGCAGCTGAAGCTTTGGGTGTATCCCCACAAAACATCCTGTTTGACAAAGCAACTTCCACAGTTACCCTGATTAAAGGTGACCGCGTTGCTCAAATCAAACTGAACACTAACCTGTTGACTGTTAACGGTTCTGTGATTCGTATGGACGTTAAAGCTGTAACTAACAAAAACCGTACTGTACTGCCTATCTTCTGGGTGAGCAGAGCGCTGGATGCATCCATCAACTATGATGCAACTGCTAAAACAGTAACTGTTGAAAACAACAACTAATTTAAGAGCAACTCTTTTGAGTTAACTGAATTAGATGAGAAGAGGGTTCCTTTTGGAGCCCTTTTCTTTTATTAGTCTTATTGACAAAGGAGAGAAATTATGAAACGTTTTGGAGCGGCATTACTATCCACATTGGTTCTTACTTCTGCGTTTGCTAATCTTGCAGGAGCTCAGTCAGGTGATATAAAGGTTATTATTAACGGTGTAACTCAGCAATATACACAGTCTCCGATAGTCAGTCAAAATACAACCTTGGTGCCTCTTCGTGGTGTTTTTGAAAGCTTGGGAGCGCAAGTGGAGTGGGACAGCAAAGCCAAAAAAGTAACAGCATCTAAAAATGACGATACATTAACTTTAAATATTGGTTCTAAACTTGCTTATAAAAACAGCAATCCGGTACAGCTTGATGCAGCAACTCAAATTCAAAAGGGGCAAGTACTCGTTCCTTTACGTTTTGTGAGCCAATCATTAGGCGCCAAAGTAAATTGGGATCAGAGGACACGAACAGTTACTATTTCCAATCAAGCTAATGGTAGCACTACTGACGCCAATAGCTTGTCTAGTAAGCCACTCGCAGCTCCTGTGACCAAAGTTACTTATGATACCTACTATAATGACTCCTTGACCTATGTTGATGCAGTTAAACTGGCGATAGCCGATAGTACCTCAGTTAAAACAGCAGAAACGACTATTGACCAAACAGGTAAAATTATGAAAGAAGCTGGCAAGAATATTGACTTTGTTCCAGCTGAAGCAGGTGATGAAGGTCAAGATAAAGCTTTTAAAGGCTATGCTCAAACCAATCTAAATTATGAGGCTGCTAAGAAAAACTTAGATATGACCAAAGAGGGTATTGAATATAATGTGAAAGATCTTTATAACAAGCTCCTTCAAAAGCAAAATGCCGTCAAACTGGCAGCATTAAATATTGAAGATGCTGAGCGCAAGCTTAAAGTTGCACAAATCAAGAGAGATAATCAAATGTCGAGTGATTATGAGGTTACCCAAGCAACTAATCAGGTGACCCAAAATCAAGCTGCTTTGGATAAAGCTAAAAAAGATTTGGATAGTGCATATGTATCTTTGAATCAATTGATTGGCTACAAACCAGAGCAACGTTATGAATTGAAGGATAAGCCTGTCTATTCTGAATTTAAAGATAATGTAGAGACAAAAGTAAGCCAAGTACTCACTAGCAGTACTGCCATTTGGTTGAGTGAGCAAAAAGTGGATTTGGCTGAATTGAGCTTGAAGCTTTATAACTTTAGTACTCCTGGAAATACCCCATATGAAGCTGAACAACTTAATGTTGAAAAAGCTCAGTATGCTACAGAAGGTACAAAGAGACAGTTGGAAGAAGCTGTGAGAACAATTTATAACAATATCAAGGCATTGGAAAGCCAATACTCACAGATCCAAGCTGGTTTGGTGAGTGCAAGAAGTGCGGCTGATATGGCTAAAAAGCAATTTGATGTTGGACTGGCTACTGAGCTTCAGGTTTACGAGGCTAATTTGAAAGTGACTACTGCTGAACAACAAGCGGAAGATATTGTGTCAAGTATTGATACTTTGAAGCTGGCTTTCAATAAGCCATGGGCTATGCAAGGTTCCGCTGGAGCAAGTGCGCAATAATTTAAGCTTACCTATACTTGTTATAACTGCAGTAGGAGGTTTTCATGAAATCACGCTATAAAGTATCGTTGGCTGCTGTTTTACTTGGAGGAGGAATTGTGGCTGGCTCTTTGATGAACAATTCAGTTAATGGAGCCTCCAGTTCTGGACAACCTGGAACAGCTGATGATCCAGTCGTAACCAAAAGCTATGTTGACCAAAAAATTGCTCAGGCCATCAAAGGTGGGGGAACTGCAAGCAGCACTAGTAGTAAAACAACTAACTCGACTGCTCCAGCAACAAACACCACTGCTTCTAATACAACGTCTTCAGGAACCTCTAATGCCGCTAAAAGTTCAACGGTGGAGCAGACAGAGGCTTTGAAGGTTGTTGATGTAAAGCCTGGTCAGAAACTGATTGCCAAAGCTGGGGCAGAATTTATTTTACGTAATGGAAATGCTGTTGTGTACAGCATGGATGCCAGTGGTGCTATTGATATTACTTCTGGAACTGAAATTGTTCATAACCAGGCTGTCGAAAAAAATCATTTATTATCGTTTCCAAGAGAAGGAAGAGGTATTCAAGTAAAAGAAGGACAGAAGTTTGGCCTAGTCGTTATGGTACGAGGCGGTTATACTGTTCAATAACTGGTGTCTATCTCTGTTTAAGGTACTCTTTTTCTTAAATACTGCTTGGGATAGCAAATTGTTCTTGGCTAAGTTGACTTTAAACACTGCACACTAACTTCATGAAAAATAATTCATTGAGTGGAGGGTGCATACGATGGCGTCAAGAAGTCAAAGACGATTAATTCCCGAAAGCCGTGCGAGGTTAGATGATTTGAAGTATGAAATTGCTGCCGAGTTTGGGTTACCTGTTTATAATCCTCAATATGCACATATACATCCGAATGCTGACAGTGAATTTGCTGCAGAATTAGGGGATTTTACAAGGAATCAAAATGTAGAGTGGCGCGATTTAACTTCAAGACAAAATGGTTCCGTTGGTGGAGAAATTACTAAACGATTGATACAATCCGCTGAACGTAGCCTGTCTGAATTTGGTACATTATAAATTGTAATTATTGATATAGATTTTAAACAAATAGTAGGTATAAACTGGAGCTATTTACATGTGGATCATAATGGTTCGCATGTAAACTCACTTCATTTTCGAATTTTGTTATTTGGATGACATGAATTGACACCTTGTTTTAAATAGGATATCATGGCATTTGAGGCTTGTACGCAACCTTTTCCTACCGGAAAAGGTTCATTTTTTGTTAATCAGGTGTAAAAGATATCTTCCGTCATTTGTTGAGTTGAAGGTAACTGAATAATGCCATGCCATGTTAGGATTTATTAAAAATCCTCATGTATTTTAATTGTGGGAGGTTGAAATTCATGTCTGTAAAAGGTCGTCATTTGTTCACGTCCGAGTCTGTAACAGAAGGCCATCCGGATAAAATTTGTGATCAGATATCCGATGCTGTATTGGACGCCTTTTTGGCTAATGACCCTAATGCACGGGTAGCATGTGAAGTATCGGTAGCTACCGGTCTCGTTCTCGTCATTGGTGAAATCAGCTCCAAATCGGAATACGTGGATATTCCATCCATTGTTCGTAATACGATTAAGGAAATTGGTTATACACGTGCAAAATACGGTTTTGACTATAATACTTGCGCTGTATTGACTTCTTTGAATGAACAGTCGCCAGACATTGCTCAAGGGGTTAACGCCGCCCTGGAAAGCCGTGATCCTGCTGAAGTAGATAAGGAAACAGAAAACATTGGGGCTGGTGACCAAGGATTAATGTTCGGTTTTGCTACGAACGAAACACCTGAGCTAATGCCTCTTCCTATCGCTATGTCTCACCGTATTGCACGACGCTTGTCTGAAGTGCGTAAGGATGGAACGCTGAATTACCTTCGTCCAGATGGTAAAACTCAAGTAACGGTAGAATATGAAAATGGAAAACCTGTTCGTATTGATGCTATTGTGGTTTCTACGCAGCATGCAGAAGATACAACTTTGGAACAGATTCAAGCAGACATCAAGGAAAAGGTTATTTTGCCAGTTGTTCCTGCCGAATTGCTGGATGAGCAAACCAAGTACTACATTAATCCAACAGGGCGTTTCGTTATCGGTGGTCCTCAAGGGGATGCAGGTCTGACAGGCCGTAAAATTATTGTGGATACGTACGGTGGTTATGCACGTCATGGCGGGGGAGCATTTTCGGGTAAAGATCCAACCAAAGTGGACCGTTCTGCTGCTTATGCTGCTCGTTATGTAGCGAAAAACCTCGTGGCAGCTGGATTGGCTGACAAGGTGGAAATTCAGCTTGCTTATGCCATCGGTGTAGCTACGCCTGTTTCGATTAACGTCGATACATACGGCACAGGGAAAGTTAGTGATGAAAAACTCGTTGAACTGATCCGAAATAACTTCGATCTTCGCCCAGCAGGCATCATTCGCATGTTGGATCTGCGTCGTCCAATTTACAAGCAAACAGCTGCTTACGGCCACTTTGGACGTACAGATCTGGATGTACCGTGGGAGAGTGTAGATAAAGCGGAAATTCTGAGAGAGCAAGCGGGGTTATAATTCTCGTAAGTTATCAGAATAACGCATTAACCTAAAAAGACTGTTCATGCTATGCATGAGACAGTCTTTTTATGATATGCTCTGCTATTAATTATGAACTTGCCATAGTGTACTTAATTTCACACCACTATTCGGATATCGGTGCGAGACCCAATAAATTTCTGAGTAAATGACACACCTTTTGTACTTCCTTATATTGCTCCAAATACGCAAAAAGAGCTTTTAAGAGACCTTTTTGAGGGTTCGATTTCAGAGCCTCTTCCTTTAATTGAGCGTAAATTTGCTGACACTCCTGTTTCTCCTCTGTGCTCCACGAAGAAAGCAGTATACTGTCTTCCAGGGAGTGGAGCAGGCCGTTAATTTGACGACCTTGGTCAAAGGGATTACTTAGTGCGCTCTCGGGTAACCAGCCTTTTTTGCTCCAGAACAAATGTGGAGCGGAATCAGCACTGCTCAGGCTGGTTGCCAAGGAACTGGATAAGAAGATGATAAACTGTGTTAGATGCTCAATCGTTTCATCATTCATCCGATCGGCAAAGAAGCGAATATATTCGAACACAATGCTTTTCAGTACAAAGGTTATATCCCATGCATGATCTTCAATGCCTGGTCCAAAAATATCAATTAGGCAGTCGTGAACCCATTTGTACAATTTGTATTCGTGCTGTTCAAACGCACCATTGAGTTGTTCATTCTGAAAAATAAGCATGGAAGGCTCAGGAAGATCCATCATGAGATACACTTTGTTTTCAACGAGATTTTTCAAATAAAGTACAATAAAACCGTGCAGTTTATCGTGCTTAGAAAGATCAGGTTTACTGTAGAGAGCCCGGATGTCTTGTTCAATGTTATTCTCCAGAATGATGCACATTTCCAAAGGCAGTTCTTCTTTCCCTTGAAAGTATTTATAGAAGGATGCCTTTGCCATTCCACTTTCTTTGGCGATTTCCTCAACAGATGTTGAATAATAGCCTTTTCTGGAGAACAGCCGAATGGCCGCCTGTAAAATATCATTTTTTTTACTTTCCATACATACTTCCCTCCAGGAACCAACTCGACAGCATGCGGATTTACCACTTCATACATTACAAAGGTTGGTCACGTGTAATAACTGTGTGCTGCTGTTTTTTGAGTTGTCGGTGCATCTTGTACTTGGCCATGATCATATACAAGGACGGCACCACAAACAAAGTTAACAAGGTCGAAAATAACAAACCGAAAATAACGGTGAACGCTAGTGGCTTAAAGAGCAGGCTTCCCAATAGTGCTAAGGGAATCATACCTACAATGGCAGCCAGGGAAGTCAATAAAATCGGTCTGAAACGAGCAGCGGCCGCTTGTATTACGGCTTCCTTTAATTCCATTCCTTCATGTCTTGCATCCTCGATAAATTCAATTAAGACAATCCCATTCCTCACAACAATGCCCGCAAGTGCGATAATTCCCATGATGCTCATAAAACCGATGGGCATACCAGTCAGAAAAATACCAATTATCCCGCCGGCTGCTGCTAGGTACACGGTTGTCATAATAATAATAGGAATGGAGAGTGAATAAAACTGCATCGTGATCAAGAGTAGAATGAGTAAGACTACAACGATCGCCAGCTTCCCTAAATCCGCGAATATGGTAGACTGATCGGATGTTTCACCGCCTACCTCCCATTTATAGCCTTCAGGGAACTTCATTTGTGCCAGTTTGCCTTCCACATCTACCATGGCTTCGCTTGCAGTTCGTCCGTTCAAGTCGGCTTCGACTGTAATCGTCCGCTCCATATTGTAATGCTTGATTTGCTGAATAGCAAATGACGGCTTAATCTGTACTAGCTGGTTTAATGGAATTTGCTTTCCGGCTGCATTCACTACACTTAGTTGTTGGAAAAGCTTACTTGGCTCCTCGTTACTGTGATTCAAATACATTTTGATATCTACCAGACTGCTTCCAGTATCGAATTGACTGACTTGAGCTCCTTCTTTTAACAGAAGAAGGGTACGAGTCAAATCTGTGTAGCTTACTAAATATTGATCCATGGCTTGTTTGTTGACCTCAAGCTCGAGGGCATATCGTTCAATTCCTATGTCATCTACGATGCCCGTTGTGCCCTCTACTGTCGCGATCTGCTCCTTTGCTTTTTGGGCAAGGGTTTGCAGTTCATTTAAATCCTGACCTGAGATACGAATAGAAACGGGTTTACCTACTGGAATCCCAAGACGGGGAACATACATGGTAACCGTGACGCCAGGGTAGGATTTCTTAACATGTTGTTCCCAGGCATCAACTGTCGAATTGAGATCGAAAACATTCTCTTTTCCGACGACAGCAATCTGACCTACGGTTTCGTTATAAGTAATAGTTCCACCCATGCTATTAATGTCAGTAAACAGTTGGGGAGCAGTCCCTCCTGCGCTGTAAACGACCTTGGAAGTTTCAGGTTGCTTCTTGATCCAGCCTGCAAGATCTTTAACGACCTGGTCGGTTTCCGCAATGGAAGTGCCTACAGGCATTTTTACATTTAGTGCAACATGAGGGTCTTCCGATTCAGGGAAAAGCTCAACGGATGTAAAGGGAACTAATCCATAAGCAGCTGTTCCAAGCATGAGTCCAACCATAGCCGTCAGCAAGGGACGCTGAATGACTTTAGGCATCAGCTTTTGTGAATAAAGCTTGTTTAAAGAGTGAATCTGCTGACCGAGCAAGCCTACTGGTTTTGATTTCCCCTGAGGATGACGAGTCTGTCTGCGCTTCTCATACCATTCTCGAAAAATAGGGATGATCGTGAGGGACATGATCATAGAGGCTAACATGGTCAGAGAAACAATGGCGGGAATGGGTCTAATAAAGGCACCTACATTTCCGGGAAGAAACAACAGTGGAGCGAAAGCTGAGATGGTGGCCAATGTTGCAACCAAAATAGACAGCATGACCTCTTTGGTACCTTTTATAGCTGCAACGGAGGGTGATTCTCCTAATTCCGTAAGTCTGCGCTCAATATTATCGTTTACCACTACAGCATCATCCACGAGTATGCCGAGTACAATGATCAGACCGACAACGGAAATCTGATTTAAAGTAATGCCGAACATAGGTAGAAAGATAATGGCAATCGAAACCGAAATAGGGATTGCCAGCGCGACAAAAGCAGAGGTGAGCAAATTCAAGCCCAACATACAAACGAGAATAACAGCCGCAATTGCCAGAATCGTTTCACGCTTTAAGTCGTCAAAGATATGGTTTACCTGATCCTTTTGTGCAAAGAGAGTCTGTAAGTGAACACCTACGGGGAGTGTTTTCTCCAGCTCTTTGAGCTTGGTATTGACCTTTTCGCTCATAGAGGGGATGTCTGTGCCTGTTTCCGCTCCAATACTTAGCGTAATGGCCGGTTTACCCTCTACATAAGCGAAATATTCTGCCTCAGGATGTGCCAGCTCAGTTGTTCCAATATCTCTTAAATAAACAGGATTACCTTCCTTTGTACGTGTCAAAATGACCTGATTTAATTCGTCAGCTTTTTCGGTCTCACGAACAATGAGTTGATAGGTACGTCCGTTGTATTCAATATTACCGGTAGGAACTCGATCGATCTGAGATTGGATCGCTTGTGCCACTTGTCCCCACGACAACTGATATTGCTGGAGCTTCTGATTGTCGATATGGACACGTACTTCTTGGTCAGGAAGACCATTGAATTTGACACTGGATACGCCGGAAATCGTATTAAGTTGATCTTTCCAGGTGGTGGTCAAATCATTTAGTTTATACAGTGGTGCAGATGAGTCGGCGGTCAGAGCATAAGAGCCGATAAACGAGCTGGTCAGCTTGTCATTTACAACAGGCACCTCAGCACCTTGAGGAAGATCGGCTTGTGCATCTTGCACCTTTTTACGCATATTATCCCAAACTGTCTGAGGATCCACTCCATTTTTGGATTCGATTAGAATAGAGGAGAATCCGTTGCCAGAAGTCGAATTAATCGTTTTAACACCTTCAACCTCCTTGATGCGTTTCTCCAGCTCTTTAGTTACGGTTTGTTCTACCTTTTGTGGCGAAGCACCGGGGTAAACGGTTGTGACCATAGCATTCTGTATGGTCACGTCTGGCATTTCCTGCTGTGGTAACTGGAAAAAACCGAAAGCTCCAACTACAATCAGCATGACAAAAAACAGCAATGTTATTTTTCGCTTTTTTACGATGTACTCAATCATGGACGTCCGCCTTCCTCCGACTGAATCGCATTTCCATCAAACAGGGATTCTGCCCCTTTAATGACAATACGTTCTCCTTCACGAAGCCCGGATACAATTTGCAATTGATTATCTACAACCTGATTGCCAAGCTCCACAGGAGTTCTAACCGCTTTTCCTTGAATATCTTTGAAAATAAAAGGCTTGCTTCCCGTATTGATGACTGCTTCAGCAGGCACAAGAATACCATTCTTGTCTGTCACCTGATGCGCAGCTTTAATGACCTGGCCGGGTAACCAGTCTCGCTGTGGATTGGCAATGATAATCTCTACGTTAACCCGCCCCGTATCGGTGCTGGTTGAAGGATAGATGTTGGACACCATACCATGACGAGTCTCATCATAGAGTGCCACCTTCACCTGTTGTCCCTTTTTCCAATTCTTAATTTCACTGTCTGGTACGGGAAGGAGTACTTTAAGACGGTCGGTGGAGCCTATGCGATAGACGGCTTGGCCCGACGCGACCAAATCACCTGTATTCACGATTTTGTCTAAGATTACGCCGTTCACGGGAGAAGTTAAACGGGTGCGTGACAATGCCAGCTCCGCCTGGTCCTTGGCGACAAGGGCCTTTTCGTAGTTGGCACGTGCTTGTTTCTGGGAAGCCTCTGCTTGTTCGCTGGCTGCAAGAGCTTTAGTTTTACCTGCAATCGCATCCTGAAAGGAAGCTTGGACAGATTGATGCTCTTCGGCTGTGGCCCCTTCCAGCAAAAGAGATAAGGAAGCTTTTGCTTGCTCCAGATTTTGAAGAGCAGCAGTTGCATTCAGGCGGGCGTTCTCGTTATCCGACGCGGTAGCTGCACCTGCCTCAAACAGCTTTTGCGTCCGCTCGCTATCCGTCCTGGCCTTGTTATAGGCGCTTTGTGCCTTATCGACAGTGATCTGTGCTTGCTGTTTTTCCTGAGCGCGCGCACCCTTGCTGGCCTTGCTGACATTTGCACGAGCACTCGTAATACCTGCATCGGCGGATTGAATGGCAGAGGCAGCTGCCTGTAGGTTAGCCTGTGCGTTATCTATACCGGCTAAAGCTTCTTGGATAGAGGCCGTTGCCTGTGCAACCTGTAGCCTGTAGTCAGCATCATCTAGACGGGCAATGATTGCCCCTTTTTGGACTAGAGTGCCAGTAGTGACCTCTGCGCTGGCGACGATACCTCCATTTTGAAAGGCCAGTGTACGTTCTTCATAAGCCTGAAGGGTGCCTGACAAGTCATAGGCGGTATGGAGTCGTGTATTTTTGACGATTGTAGTGCGCACAACGGTCGGCTGTGCGGATGAACCTGAAGCAGCATCTTTTTTTCCGGTAGAACATCCGGCAATTGCGAGGCTCATTGATAAGGTGAGTATGATGATGGCCCGTTGTTTATTCATGATTATCCTTCCTTCCGATAGGGTCATAAAATCGACTTTAAACTAATTGGTTTAAAATGAACTCATTAGTTCATGTGTATTATAGTGCGCCTATATTGCATTCGTCAATTCACTGTTTTGGATTTTATGAATTAGTTGGCGGAATTTCGGAACTTTTGCCTTTATAATAAGTCTATTAACATAAGAGGATTTTTTTGTTTATTGGTAGAGTACATGCGCGGATTAATCCGTTTGAATACAAAGAAGATGGGAGCTATTATCCAAATGTTTTTAAGTAATAGAAAACAGAGCAAAGTGAAAGTAGATGGCAAAGGAATTGCTAAAAGATGGGCTGTTTTAACGCTGGCAGGAGTATTATGGGTCGGTCCGGTTGCCGGAACTGGGGTTCTAGTCCCGTTAAACAATTGGATATCTGCGCCAATCGCGAGTGCTGCCTCCGGTTCAACGGTAAAATTGGGTGAGGAGATCATTACTTCGGGCGCAACATTATTGAAATATCGTTTTAAAGGGTCCAAGGGAACAGCGCTGGCTGATATCGTTCGAATAGACCTGCAAAATCCGTACGTAAAGCTGGATGTCATGACTGGGAAGAACGGACAGTTTACGACCCGTCAGAGTACAGGCGGTATGGCAAAAGAGACCGGTGCGGTTGCTGGCGTGAACGGGGATTATTTTAATACCTCTAGCGAGGGAGCACCGATCGGTGGACAGGTGTCCAAAGGGGTGTTGATGTCTACTCCCTCTGATTTAACAGGGATGTATGCCTTTGCTGTAACGAAGGATGGCTCACCGATGGTTGAGCAATTTACTTTTGAAGGTACAGTAAAAGCTGGTGATGGGTCTTCCTTCTCTTTGGCAGGGATGAATAAGGCTTCGTACTCGCCTGAGACGAGTGGGAGCAGCTATAGTCACTCCAATGCTATGTATATTTATACATCTGCTTGGAAAGCAATTGAACGACCTAAAAACAGTTCGACAACGCCTACTGAAATATTGGTACAAAATGGCGTGGTTACGCAAGTCTCCGAAAATGCTACATTGAATATGACTGTTCCGCAGGATGGCTATATTTTGCGTACACACGGTAAAGCAGCGGATTATGCCAAAGCGCATCTGACTGTGGGACAGACTGTAGAAACGAACTATCACCTTCGCGTCAAATCGACAGGGAGTGAAGTAGATCCTTCCAACCTACAAATGATGATCGGTGGACATACCATATTAGTAAATGACGGACAGAAGACTTCGTTCTCCCGAAGTACGACAAGTATAGGCGGGACGCGTGCGCGTACGGCTTTGGGATATTCCCGTGACAAGCGATATGCCTATGTCATCGCCGTTGAGAAGAATGGGAACAGCGTTGGTGTATCCTTGAGCGAGCTGCAAACACTGATGAAAGATATTGGTGTCTGGAAGGGGATGAACCTCGATGGTGGCGGCTCTACCACCATGGTAACTCGTGATTTGGGAGATACGACAGCGGGGCTTACATTCAATACAGAATATGGTACAGAGCAACGTAGCATCGTAAATGGAGTGGGAGTATATACCACTGCTCCTAAAGGAACGCTCAAAGGCTTTACCATCAAGGGCAATAAAACGCTGCTGATTGGTCAGAGCGGAAGTTACTCCTTCAAAGGCTACGACAACTACTACAATCCATTTGATACCTCGAAAGTACAAGTGACGTGGAAGTCCAGCAACCCAGCTGTTGTGTCCGTGAGCGGCGGTGTTGTGAAGGGGGCCAAACCGGGAACTGCTACTTTAACTGCATCCAGTGGCTCAGCCAGTGCAACAACCAAGGTCACCGTGCTTGGAGCAGATGAAATTTCATCACTTACTGCAGGAAGTGGGACAGGCTCGCTTACTGCAGGAGCTAAAATCGCAGTACCGATAACGGCCAAGACGAAAGATGGACAGAGTGTCAGCATTACATCAGATGCGCTCAAATGGGAGTTCATCGGCTTTAAGGGAAACGTTAAGGATAATCAGCTTACGGTAAATACAGTGGATGCGGGTGTGAAAACAGGCTATGCCATTGGTCGCTACGATGGTTTCAGTGCGGTTGTCTTCCTGTCCGCTGGCGGGGCAAGTACAAATAACTGGGAAAACTTCGAAAATGTTTCGTATCCGGTTGATTTCACTTCAAATGTGGAAGGTGTTACCGGTACAGCGGCTGTTGTACAAGGGGATGGAGACCATGCCAATTCCAAAGTGCTGGAGCTAAGCTACGACATGACGAACGGCAGTGGCAAAATGTATGCTTACGCTCAATTAAATGGCACATCCGGGAAGACGTTGGAGCAGGCAGCTACATCCATCTCGATTGATGTCAAAGGGGATAAGAGTCTGAACTGGCTGCGTGCGGAGCTGGAGGATGCTCAAGGCAAAACGGCATACATTGATCTCGCCAAAGTGATTGACTGGAACGGCTGGAAAACGATTAACGCAGATATGAGCAGTTTAAATATTTCCTATCCGGCGAAGCTGAAACGTCTCTATGTGGTCAATGTAGCCGAGGGTCAGGATGAGCGCGCTAAGACAGGTAAGGTCGCTTTTGATAATATCTCTTTTAATACACCGGGGACGGTCGGCACAGAAGGACTTAAAAAGGGAACAGCTCAGATGACGATCGGTCAAAAATCAATGACGGTAAATGGAACGCCAACAACGATTGATGCAGCTCCGATGACTCGCAATGGTTCGACATATGTTCCAATTAAGTATGTGCTGGACGCATTTGGCGGACAAGCCAAATGGAATGCGGGCGATCAGCGGATCACCATTATGCGCGGTGGTGTGCTGATGGATTTGACTGTAGGAAAAAAAGAAGTGATTCTAAACGGAAAGCGTCAGAGCACTGAAGTTGCACCTATTGTACTGGGAGGCAGGACTTTAGTCCCATTAAGACTGGTGTCTGAACAGTTAGGAATGACTGTAAAATGGGAACAAGAAACGAAGACCATCACCCTCCAGTCATGATATGGTATGATATATACTTGAAATGCTAGGATTGGAGTAGAACATTTGTGGACTTTCAAGCCGATATCATAGACCGAGTCATTAAAAATGCCATCCAGGTGATGGAGAACAGCAAATATCAGATGTTCGAAATATTGGACACGGCCCGGACCGAACTGGTTACGTTAAATCAAGAGCTTCAGAGCGTATTGAAGGAAACGGCAGAAACGATCGAAAAAGTGGACCAGCTGGAAATGAACTATCGGCGGTCCCGAATTCGGTTGACTGAGGTCAGCCGTGATTTCGTCCGTTACTCGGAAGAGGATATCAAACAGGCTTATGAGAAGGCGACACAGCTTCAACTCGATGTGATGATTTTTCGCGAGAAGGAAATGTATCTCAAAGCCAGAAGAGATGATCTTCAAAAGCGGGCCAAAAGTGTCGAGGCTTCTGTCGAGCGGGCCGAAACTATCGGTTCGCAGATGGGGGTCGTGCTGGAATATTTATCGGGTGAGTTGGGACAAGTGACGCGGATCATTGAATCGGCCAAAAATCGGCAGTTTATTGGTCTGAAAATTATTTTGGCTCAGGAAGAGGAGCGTAAGCGCATATCCCGTGAAATTCACGATGGACCTGCGCAACTCCTTGCGCATCTAGTGCTTAGGACGGAAATTGTGGAAAGAATGATCGCCAAGCAGGAATTTAAGATGGTTCAGGACGAAATAGTAGACTTGAAGAAACAAGTTCGCTCCAGTCTTGAAGAAATGCGAAAGGTCATTTTCAACTTGCGTCCCATGGCCCTGGATGACCTGGGGCTTATTCCGACGCTCCGGAAATATGTGCAGGATTTTGAAGAAAAAACGAAGATTAGAGCGCTTTTTGAAACAAGGGGCAAGGAACACCGTCTCTCTTCCGCGATGGAAGCAGCCATTTACCGTCTGATCCAGGAAGCTTTGACTAACGCTGCCAAGCATGCTTACCCTACCTATGTGCTTGTGGAGATTACCTACCAGGCACAGCTTGTAAAAATTGTTGTGCAGGATAATGGTCTGGGCTTTAAGCCAGAGCTTTTTCAGCAAAAAAGCAAAGACCATGGGCATTTTGGTCTGATTGGTATGCGGGAAAGGGTTGAACTGCTCGAGGGGAGAATGGAGATCGAATCAGCTGAGAATCAAGGCACCAAGATAGTGATTCATATCCCAACCAACGTGGAAAAGGGAAAGGAGTAACAACATGGAAAATCAGGAAATGAGTAATGCACCCATTAAAGTTCTCTTAGCGGACGACCATCAGTTGTTTCGTGAAGGACTTAAACGTATTTTGAATATGGAGGACGACATTGAGGTCATCGGAGAATGTGGCGATGGCATTCAAGTGCTGGAATTCTGCAACGTAGAGAAACCGGATATTGTTCTGATGGACATTAATATGCCAATTGAAAATGGTGTAGAAGCAACTGAAAAACTACGGGAGATGTTCCCGGATGTCAAAGTGATCATTTTATCCATTCATGATGATGAAAGCTATGTATTCGAGACGTTGCGCAAGGGAGCCAATGGCTATCTGTTAAAAGATATGGAAGCCGAGTCCCTCATTAATGCTATTCGTTCAGTACATGAAGGATATGCATTTATTCATCCGAAGGTAACGGGCAAGCTTATTCAGCAGCTTCGTCGGATGACTTACCTGAATGAAACAGGGGCTATGGCGGAAGGTCATACTAAGGAAGCAGGCGTGAAGTTTGTTGCAGGTGAAAATAATCCGCTGACTCGTCGTGAAGCAGAAGTGTTACGTCTGATGGCCGAAGGCAAGAGCAATAAGATGATTGGTGAATATTTATTCATTAGCGAGAAAACGGTCAAAAACCATGTCAGCAGTATTCTGCAAAAAATGGAAGTGGATGACCGTACACAAGCAGTTATTAACTCCATCAAATATGGATGGGTTACGCTGTAAAGTGTAGTCTTTTCATGTATTAGACGATGCAGCTGCCTAGATATGAATGCTGTACCGCCTCTCTTTTAGAGCGAGATATCCGCTCGTATGGAAGTCCAGTACATAACCGTGACACCTCTTCCTGTTATACGGCATATATTGTCGCTATAGGAGGAGGTGGAACCCTCGTGACGGCTCACTTGGTTTGGATATTGCTTATATACGGTGTGGGAGCTGCAGTTGTGCATCTCATGTATATACGACAGGCGGTTCAGGCTTATCACAATGGCGAAGATGCACACACGACATCGCTGAATCGTCGTGCGACTCGCTACATTGTGATTACATCCAATGATGGAGATCGTGTGGAATGGGTGATGCGTTCATTGAGTATCCTTGCCTGGCTACACCGGAGGCCGCTACATGTAACGGTACTGGATGATGAATCTATAGACGATACGCTACCGATTCTGACCCGGCTGGTGCGCTATAGTCATATGGATGTTTCAGTCATCTCATGTCGTTTTTCACCGGGGAACCCGGTTTTGCCGAAGTCAGGCGGTGAAAAACAGGTTGTTATTGATCTTAGAACAGCAAACCCGTTGGCGGGCGTCCCACTTGTTCCTTAGTGACAGGGATCTGTGGACATCGTGGTTAAAATCAGATATAAATATTTATAGACAGTTGCATATGCAAGACAATAGGGATTTCGTTGAAATCTGTTTGATGTGAAGCACACTTCAGGCTAATAGCCATGGAAGTGTGCTTTTTTGCTGTTCTCTAGGGTGATAAGAACTAGGAACAATGATGAATGAGAGGAGAGAACAAAGATGAAAATTGCAGTATATGCAGTCAGATATAAAGGGAATTGGAATCTTCGATTATCTGTGGATATTCGAGTAGATATGACATGGTGGTGGTGTCAAGATAAGCACCAGGAGAATGCTGTCGAAAGGTGGGTGTTATTAGGAGACGAGCTTCCCTTGTCTTGGGGAGTAAGCCTGTGTGGAGGATTTAGGGAGTTAGCAGAGATGGAGCGGTGGGGGGATCGACAATGGTGGGCCTATACTCTTGCACAGCTAAAGAATGAGTTGGTTCTTGAATCTTCTAATGGAGAACGGATCTTATCTGGAGGAGTAGACAATATATACATTTGGGACCGGCACCAAGGATGGGTTTCACGCACTCAACATGGGAATGAGGGACAAGAAACAATAGGAACTGTACGTTCTATTCAAAACCGGAAGCTCGCCACGGGAGTAAATGGATTGGATATGGAATGTTTAACACGACAAGCGAACGAGCTGACTCATTTGTTGGCAGGACGCCAGTTGCTTGTTCCTGAAGCTGAAGCATTGCTAGCAGAGGCAGCCCCGGATTTGGAGCATACTTGGCGTTCAGCTGCGCAACTTGCATATCTGCAAGGCCGACTCAGCTTTGCTGCTGGTCTGGCTCCAGCACCACGTGCGCGCTGGTCTGCCGCGCGTAGACAGGAACTCCGCTGCAACCGTTGTGGCAGCGAAAAAGTGCACCGCACAAGCTGCGCATCGTGCGGTCGTAAGGCGTGCGCCTACTGCGAGACATGTCTGACGCTTGGACGCAGTCGTGAGTGCTCGTTGCTGCTGCGCGGTACAGCGAAACCTACCATACCGCGCACGGCAGAGGCAACCCCGGCGACGAATCTCGACCGCTGGGGGCTGAGCCCTGCGCAACGTGCCGCCGCCGAAGCAGCGCTGTGCTTTTTGGCCGCACCACCCGGAGGGGTGCGAAAATGCTCTCGCCCGGTAGGCCAATGGCAACGAGCGCGCGAATTATTCCGGCGCAGCATGCGTGCGCGCCAGGAATTAGGTGCTGCCGCTGCACATGGCAGCACTCTTGCCCTCAACGAGCAGTCATCGCCCAAATCTGGCGAGCGTGCTTGGGAGATTGCTGGCCGGCAAGTACCCGATTCTGCGGCCGAACGATTTCTGCTCTGGGCCGTGACTGGCGCGGGCAAGACGGAAATGATGTTTCCGCTTTTACAGCATGTGTTGGAGCGCGGAGGGACAGCGCTCGTAGCAACACCGCGCCGTGATGTGGTATTGGAGTTGGCACCTCGCTTGGCAGTTGCGTTTCCCCAGGTTAGCATGGTGACGCTTTATGGAGGGAGTGCAGAACGGTGGCAAAGGGGACAACTGACACTGGCAACAACACATCAGCTGTTGCGTTATCGCCAGGCTTTTGATTTGGTTGTAATTGACGAGATTGATGCATTTCCTTATCACAATGATCCAATGCTTGCCTTTGCTGCCCAAGCAGTATGTAAGCGGGAAGGAAAGTTTATTTATTTGTCTGCTACGCCACCGCGCCCCTTGCAGAAAGAGGCTGCACGTGGTCAACTGCCACATGCCAAGGTTCCCGTTCGTTTTCATCGTCATCCCCTACCTGTCCCAATTCGTTTGGGGACTCCTCCAGTGCATCAGTGGCTGCAAAAAGGTCAGCTTCCTGCTTCATTTGTTCAGCGCCTAAACGTATCCATTCAACGAGGGGCGCAGGTCTTTCTATTTGTGACACGAATCTCACATATTCAAGGCCTTGTGGAACTGCTGATTAGACAATTGCCTGATATACCTATCGCCGGCACCTCATCGCAGGATGAAGAACGAACCACTAAGGTGCGTTTATTTCGGGCTACTGAAATACGTGTGCTGGTTACAACCACTATTTTGGAGCGGGGAGTGACTGTTCCGCGGAGTGATGTGTATGTACTAGACGCGGACAGCAGTCTTTTTGATGAAGCATCCCTTGTCCAAATGGCTGGCCGCGCGGGAAGATCTAAGGATGACCCATGTGGTAGTGTTATTTTTATATCCCCTCAATGGACTAGCGGTCAAAAGAGAGCGATTAAACAGATTAAACGTATGAATGCACTGGCTCGGAAAAAAGGATATCTGAAATTGGTGAAGCACTAAATGCATTAAATAAAAAAAGTTTTTTTGGAAATGTGAAACCTGAAACAATGTCGGTACGTAAACTACCAAGAAAGGTGCATTTTGGTATGGGGATGATTCCAAGAACCCGTTTGTTTTTGAATTGGTTATTCCATCGTCAGTCGCAAACATGTGTTGCTTGCGGCACTCTCACAGGTCATTTTTCCGAATTTACTGGGCTTTGTACTCATTGTTCGACCCAAATTCCTTGGGTTTACAACATTCGTTGTGCACATTGTGGACGTCCGACGTCTTGTCCAGATTGCGTCAGGCCCGACCGATTAGTGCGTTATTATGTATGTAATCGGAGTGCAACTAGTTATACGCCGATGATGAAAGAATGGATTGGACAGTTTAAATACCGCGGCAATGAAAAGTTTGGCCCCCTGCTGGGCGAAATCATGAACCGTGCCTATCAGGCGATGAGACATGAATTTGCAGGTCATAAATGTAATCGTTTCAAGCAATCTTTGTGGGATGTAGATATAGTGACCTGTGTCCCGGTAAGTGAAAAGAGGCTGACAGAGCGTGGCTTTAATCAGGCTGAAATTTTGGCAGAAGAGATTGCAAAGCGAAATAAGCTCCCCTTTCTACCGTTACTTGTTCGCCCGCAAGATACAGGCAAGCAAAGCTTTAAATCAAAAAATGAACGCATGAATACAATGAATAATGCATTTTCTGTTCATCCCAATATGATGAATTTGATGAAATCTTTTATTTTAAAAGTTGAATCTCGACGTGCTACGGAGGAGTGCACGCACTCCGTTACAATTTTGCTTGTAGATGATATTTATACAACGGGGAGTACATTGCAGGCGTGTGCACGTGTTTTGAGAGAAAAGGCATTAGAACGAGGAGTACATTTGGCTATCTTTTGCCTGACTCTAGCGAGATCATGAGTCTGAATTT
The DNA here is from genome assembly GCF_044784315.1 of Paenibacillus sp. DP01. Lineage (NCBI taxonomy): Bacteria > Bacillati > Bacillota > Bacilli > Caryophanales > Paenibacillaceae > Paenibacillus > Paenibacillus sp. DP01. Next base: position 5,218,528 of record NZ_CP173059.1, on the reverse strand, counting down.
CTATTATATTCCATAATTTTATGCTTGAAACTATGAAAAAAAGGTTATAATTCTTTTGAAAGAAGGATTAAATGATAGAGTATAAGCCTTTTAATCCGTACAATCAGCAGAATTTGACAACAAGCTAGAGAGAGGTATATAATAAAAATATAGAGACGAACAAAAAGTTAGGAAGTGAGGGATGAAATCAGAATATTTCAATTTAGAGGTTGATTTTTTTGGAAAAGAGGAGTACAATTTCTATCTGTTGATAGCTAACATGATTGGTAATAAGTGATCAGCTAACGACAAAAGAGCGGACATTGGGAGTGTCTCGCTCAGTAGTAAAGCAGTTAATTAAAATTTAAAGCTAAAAAGAGGAGAGAACAAAATCATGAAAAACGTAATGAAAAAAGTAGCAGTTTCTAGCATGTTGGCAGTTAGCTTAGGTGCAGTATCTTTGTTGAGTCCACTTGCAACAGGTCAAGTAATGGCGAAATCCAGCTCCGATGACGAAGTACAGCAATTGGAAGACCAAATCATGAGAGAACAACAAGAAGCAGCGCAAAAAGCATTTGAAGCTAAGTACTTCAAAACTGAAACTACTGAAAGTGCAGCAACTACAACACCTGCTCAATCGACAACAGAGAACAACAACCAAACAACAACTACAAAACCAGCAGCAACTACAACTGAAACACCAGCAACAACTGTAAAAACAATCACAGTAAATGTTCAAGATGGCGACACACTGGCTTCTATTGCTGAAAAATACGGTGTAACTGTCGAAGAACTGGTTAAAATCAACAACCTGGTTAAAGCTGGCCAAGAACTGCAAGTGCCACAAACAAACACAAATAAATAATTAACATTATAAACTGTTTTATAAAATGTATTTATTAAACCAAGCGTTTGACTATAGTATACGGGAAGGCCTCTATTAAAACAATGCTTTTTTTGAATAATTATTTGTAAAATTGCTTGTTTTTTTGGGCTGCAAATTTCCAATGGTACATCTATCTTAATTTCAGATAGCTTATAAGTTGAAATGATGTTAGGTGTATGAGATTTATGAATACCCACACTCCATGTGCGGAGCATTCGTATGGACGCCGATCCCCCGGATTTATAGCATTTTCTTGATTGTGTTCGGGGCACAGGTGAACATGAATTCTTCTGAGGATTGTTTCGCCCGGTTTTTCCCTCATTTTATTTCTACATTTTAACCATATTCATATATAGCTGTTTAATGATAATGAAGCGCTATTCCCGAGAATAACTGGAATGGCGCTTATTTTATTTTTTCCTCTAAAGTTGGGAGTAATGTTTGACGATAAATACTCACATGTAATAGGCTGGATTATGAGGACTTATTTGCCTCTGCATTTTATGTTGTTGCATATTAATGTACATATAATGGGGGGATTTTTGTCCGTTGAATCTTCCCCTCTTATACTTTTACTATGATAACGAACAAAATGTGGAATTGTGTTAAAACTAAGAAAGAGTTTTGAAATATTTGCTAGACGAGGCTCTTCACTATAAGTTAATGTAAGGATAATAGTAATTAAAGACCGGAAATTGGAAAGGGGCGCTACAGAGGATGAACTTGGATAACTGTCCTCGCTGTGGGAAACTGTTTATTATGAATGTTAGGGGAATCTGTCAAAACTGTATTAAAGAAATTGAGGTTGAATACGAGCATTGTGTCAAACATATACGTGAAAATAAAGGTATTCATATGCACGAGCTTTCGGAAGCTACAGGTGTCTCTGTTAAACAAATTACGACATTTATACGTGAGGGACGTATTTCCATTGCTAATGCGCCCAATATGACGTATCCTTGCGAGGTATGCGGGATACCGATTCGTGATGGGCATATGTGCGATTCTTGTCGAACACGTCTGACTAAAGACCTGAATCAGGCCATACGCGAAAGTAGTAATCAGGATCAAAGTAATAATATGGGCTCAGGTACCTACAGCGCGATGGATAAACTTCGCGGAAACTAGTACAGGGGAATTAAATACGCATTCAGCTATTCAAAAAGTTTCAAATACCGCCGATAATCTTTATAGAGCTTATCGGTTTTTTTATTTTAGCAACCATGCCCAAAATAAAGAAGTAAGGCATAATACGAACCATGTTCGACGCTATGTCGTCTGATACATTCTGACCATATCAAATTACTAAGGAAGGTGGAAGTTATGAAAATTAACGAGACCAACCGCATCGGAGCTATTAATCCATATCAGCGAAATATTGAAACAGGACGCCAGGAGGAGCTTAAGAAGTCCCGCCGTAAGGACGAGGTTTCCATTTCTCCAGAAGCAATGGAAATGCTGAACCGCAGCAGTGATGCAGACCGCGTTAAGAAAATTCAGGAGCTTAAGCAGCAAGTAGCTTCTGGAACCTATCGTGTGGATGCCGATAAAATTGCAGAGAAGCTATTACCTTTCTTTAAGCAGTCTTCCGAAAGTTAGGTGAAGGAATATGCCTTTAGAGCGTTTGATGGATGTGCTGGAGCAGCTTAGAGAGGCGCACGAGCAGTTGATTGCATTAGGAACTCAGAAAAAAGAAGCACTGATATCAAATAAGGTTGAGCAACTCATACAAGTCATGAATCAGGAATCGAAGATGTCCAGACACATTGAACAGCTGGATGAACAACGCCTGCAGGCAGCGTATGAATTTTTGCAGGAACGTGGTATTAAATCCAAGTTGAATCTTAATATTACGGAGTTGTCTCGTCTTGTGTTCGATATAGAAGATAAGCAGCGCCTCCTTCAAATTCAAAAAAATCTTGCAGATACGCTTGGAGAATTGAAAAAATTAAATGAGTTGAATCAACAGCTCATAAAACAGGCGCTTTCCTATATTGATTTTTCCATTGAGAGTATGTCATATTATGCGGAATCTGAAGCGGTTTATCAGCGTCCAGCTGACAAAAGCACATCAGCTGTACGGGCGGGACTATTTGATACACGCGCCTAATTGAAGGAGGAAAATATGGTCTCAACATTTCATGGTATAGAAACAGCAAAAAGAAGCTTGAATACACAAACGGCGGCATTAAATACAACTGGACACAATATCTCAAATGCCAACACAGCGGGTTACTCCAGACAAGTGGTTAGTATGAAGGCCTCGGAATCCATGGAAGCCTATGGTTTAAACCGTTCCGTTGTACGAGGTCAAATGGGTACAGGGGTTGAATTTACTGCTATTGAACGTGTTCGTCAGACGTTTCTGGACGATCAGTATCGTAGTGAAAGTTCCTCTCAAGGTGGATGGGACATTCGTTATGACACGTTGAACAAGCTCGAGACCATTATGAATGAGCCCTCAGATACAGGTATCCGTAAGGTCATGGATAACTTTTGGGATGCATGGTCCGATCTGAGCCAAGATCCTCAGGATGTCACAAATCGCAAAATTGTAAAAGAGACTACACTTGCTCTGACAGATGCAATGAACCAGGCCAGCAAGCAACTAGATGCACTCAGTTCTGATTTGACTAATAACGTTACATTAAAAACATCCGAGATGAATTCGTTACTGCAGTCTGTAGCGGACTTGAATGGTAATATTTATAAATTAGAACAGCTTGGGGATAATCCAAATGACTTGCGTGATCAGCGGGATTATGCAGTTGATAAGCTGTCCAAGCTTGCGAATGTGCAGGTGACTCAACTGGATAACGGTTATCAGGTAACTGTGGCAGGACAGATAGCTGTAGCGGGTACAGAGGTAACTGCTATTACGGCGGCTGGTCTTGAGGCTGCATATCAAGGTGGAGCTTTAACTGGTGGCGAAGTGTACGGTATGATTTTATCCAGAGATAAATATGTAGCAGATTACAAAACCCAGATGGACCAGTTAGCTAATACATTGGCAAATGGTAACATTGAAATTACTTTACCCGCAGGTACAGTTCTACCTGAGGGAACGGTACTAAATTCAGGTGTCAACAACGCAGCAGTGACCTACTCAAATGCGAATAACAACAGAACCTTGACCACGGATTTGAAAGTAACTGTTCAAGGAATTAATGGACTTCATCAATTAGGTTACACACTCAGTGGTACGACACCACAAAAAGGTGGGGCGTTCTTTACTTCCAAAGATGGAGCTGCTATAACAGCAGGTAACATTACGCTGAATAAGGATATTCAAGATGATCCCAATAAAATTGCCAGCTCTTTGCGTGTAGATGGAACGGGGACGGCCAATGAGAAGGTAACCGTGGGTAACAATGCTTTGGCATTGTCTATGGCGAGCCTGAAAAATGTAAAGTTTGGCTTTAATACGACTCAAGCGCAAACTACCACTGTAGATGACTTTTTCAGTGCAATTGTTGGGCAATTAGGTGTCCAAACTCAGGAAGCAGAGCGTCAATCACAAAATGCACAGCTGTTAACTGAGCAAGTGGACTTAAACCGCCAATCCGTCAGCGGAGTGTCACTGGATGAAGAAATGTCAAACATGATTAAGTTCCAACATGCTTACAGTGCGGCTTCCCGGTTCATGACAACTTTTGATCAACTATTGGAAAAGCTGATTAATGGTACAGGCCGCGTAGGTCTCTAGTATAATGAGAAGGTGGAGTAAGCCATGCCAATTCGAGTGACTTCAGGGATGACTAATATGCAACTGCTCAGTAACCTGAATCGAAACAATAATAATATGGGTAAAATGGAGAATCAGATTTCGACTGGTCGAAAGTTGAATAAGCCTTCAGATGATCCAGTAGGGGTAACTTATGCGCTACGTTACAGAGCCGAGTTAGCTTCTAATGAACAATACAAGACAAACTCAGATGCAGCTGTTAGCTGGTTAGATTTCACTGATACAACCATGCAACAAGCCAGTGATGTGATGAAGCGTCTTAAAGAGCTGACAGTTCAGGCTTCAAGTGAAACACTTCCTCAATCCGGCTTGGATTCGATTAAACTGGAAGTTGATCAGTTAAAAGAACAAATGATGAATATTGGTAATAGCCAGCTTCGTGGGAAGTATGTTTTCAATGGACAAAATTATGATCAGATGCCGTATCAGCTATCTGCTACGGTAACAAGTTATGATCAGATTAATCCGGATCAAGGCGCGGTCAGCTATGCAGTTGGAGACCAAGATGCATTTCGGGTAAATACGTCCGGTAGCGATTTTTTTGGGAAATCGACAGATCCTGATAATGTTTTTAAGGTTATGGATGCTATATCTTCTGCACTAAGTAGCGGAAATAGTACGGCAATATCGAGCCAACTTTCAGGTATTGAGTCCCGCTTTACTAAAATGCAGACAAGTTTGTCTGAAGTGGGTGCACGTACGAATCGGGTTGAACTGATACAATCCCGTTTGGAAGAGCGGAATTTGAATTTGACGACACTTCAAGCTAAAACGGAAGATGCGGATGTTGCTAGTCTGATGATTCAAGCTACATCTGCCCAAACCATTTATGAAGCCGCCCTGAAATCATCAGCTAAAATCATGCAGCCATCCCTGATGGACTTTATGAGCTGATTTTTATCTTTGACCTTTATAATTTGAAGCTATGGACGAGTGGTCCGTAGCTTTTTTGTTACTATATATAGGAGGAGTTACTTATGACCCCAGAACAGAAATTAGATGAAGAGAACCAAGAGAAAAATACTAGTCTTTATGTGTTTCCAAAAGGAATACCAGGATTTGAACAACTTCGGGAATTTCAGCTACAGGAGCATAATGAATTATTTAGTCTTTTCAGTGCAGTAGAGCAGCCTGCAACTATTTTTATCACCGTAAATCCATTTGATTTCTTTAAAGATTATGAGTTTGAGCTATCTGATGATACTCTGGATGACATAGGAATTACCAGTCAAGAACAGATAGCAGTACGATGTATCTGTACATGGAGTAGTGACCAGTCCAAAACAACGGTTAACTTGCTTGCGCCTTTAATCTTTAACATTGAACAGCGTATGGGGAAGCAAATTGTTTTGCAGAATACTGACTATAAAATTAAGCATCCATTATGGAATGGAACAGAGTCCAGCAAAGGTGGTGAGTCCTGATGCTGGTATTAACGCGTAAAAAGGGCGAGTCCATTGTAATTCAGAATGATATTGTCATTACAGTTCTTTCTGTTGAAGGAGATACTGTGAAAATTGGTATTTCTGCCCCTAAGGATATTGATATTTACCGAAAAGAAGTCTTTGATGCTATTCAGCAAAATAATCAAATTGCTGTTATGGATTCGAATGCTATTCAAAATGCAATGTTGGAAATGGATAAGAGAAAGTCCTGATTAAACAATAATAGTAGTGCGCATTCATTGATAAAGGCCGACGTGAGTAAAGTGTCGGCCTTTGTTTAGCTCATAATAAGCTGTCAGGTTTGCCTTGGATAAGTCGCCATTATGTGAAAGTGTAAACCGATATAACCGAGTACGTAAACTTCTAAGAAAATATTCAAAAAAAATCTGGAATGCTATAAACAATTCTAACTTAAGGGTCGATATATAGTTTAGAGCGGTAATTCTTCAGGGCGGCCGACCTGTGAAGACGCTTATACCACAAGGACGTGGGAATCAAACCATTTCAGGGAGGAAATTTAAAATGATTATTAATCACAACTTACCTGCAGTAAATACACACCGTAACATGCAATTGAACAACACGGCAGCAAGCAAAAACATGGAAAAATTGTCTTCAGGTCTGCGCATCAACCGTGCAGCTGACGATGCTGCTGGTCTCTCCATTTCCGAAAAAATGCGCGGTCAAATCCGTGGTTTGGAACAAGCACAACGTAACGTTCAAGATGGTATCTCTTTCGCACAAACAGCTGAAGGTGCAATGAACGAAGTTTCCTCCATGCTGACTCGTATGAAAGAACTGAGTGTTCAACAATCCAATGATACTTACAGTGCTGGCGATAAATCCAACATCAAAGCAGAACTTGGTCAATTGGGTCAACAAATTGATGCAATTCTTTCCAACACTAAATTCAATGGTATCGCTATTTCTGGCGGAACAGGTGTGAAAATTCAAGCTGATGATAGCCTGTTTACCATTACTATTAAAGGTATCAGTTCCGCTGGTTTCCGTGGCCTCAAATCTGATGTAAAACTTTCTGCTACAACAGCTGCAATTGAAGCGGTTGCTAAGCAACGTGCGAACCTTGGTGCTATGCAAAACCGTCTGGAATACACTTCCAACAACTTGGGCACAACTGTAGAAAACCTGACAGCTTCCGAGTCCCGTATTCGTGATACTGACATGGCAAAAGAAATGGTTGCTCTGTCCAAAAACAACATCTTGCTGCAAGCTTCGCAATCCATGTTGTCACAAGCAAACTCCGCTCCACAAGGCGTATTGTCGTTGCTGCGTTAATTTTAAACGACAGCCGTTACAAAAGAAGATCCTGCTTTTGCAGGATCTTTTTTTGTTTTATTTTAGTTTTTTCGTAAATAATTGCACCTATTTACCGATATATAATGTATTGGCTTTCAAATATAGAGCGGTTTTATTGTGTGAAAAACTACTAATGGAGGTTATTCTATGGACTCGATGATCCCCCCTAGCACCGGGAACCTGTTGCCGGTTCAGTCATCAGCAGGAATAAAACGTGAAGCCCCTTCAGATATCAAAACAAATTACGCTGCTACACAAGATGCTGTCCTCAATAAAGGTGGTGCTGGTCAGAAACAACCGACACATGAAGAAGCAGTGTTGGAGTTACAGAAAGTAATTGATGCTATACAAGGTCCACAGAAGATGTTTGAGATCTCTGTGCATGAAAAGACACATGCAATCATGATAAAAGTGATGAATAAGGAAACCGGCGATCTGATTCGTGAGGTACCTCCCGAAAAAATTCTGGATATAGCAGCTAGAATGATGGAGATTGCAGGAATTATTATAGATAAAAAAGTATAGGGGGATATAAAATATGGTAACCAGAATAAGTGGTCTTGCCTCAGGCATGGACATTGATGCAGCAGTCAAAAAGCTGATGACTGCTGAGCGTGTACCACTCGATAAGATGAATCAACAAAAGCAGCTGATGGAATGGAAACGAGAAAATTATCGTGAGACTAGTACTAAAGTTGTTTCATTTCTACAAGATAAACTGACGATATTAAGCCGTACTGCTTCAATGAATCCGCAGAAAGTAACCGTAACGGGAAATAGTGACGCGTTGACTGCATCGGCTTCATCGTCTGCCAGTGGAGTATTGGATATCTCGGTAACCAATCTCGCTACTGCCGCAAGATCTGTCTCAGACAGCTCATGGTCTGAAAAGGCAAGTACTGAGCTTGCCTTTGCCGATGGGGTAGCTCGTACGGTTCAGGTTGGTGGGGCCACTATTGATGTAGATGCAAACGAAACGATTGAGTCGTTTGTCAAAAAAATTAATGATAACAGCAAGACAGGAGTAACTGCCCTATACGATCCCAAATCTGGTTTGTCATTAACTAGTAAGACTACGGGTTCCCAAGCATTCAATATTGATTCTCAAATTAGTAGTGAGTTTAAACTGTCTTCAACGAACGGTACCGATGCTTTGCTAAAAGTAAATGGACTTGAAGTCAAAAAGTCATCAAATAATTTTACCATTAATGGCATTGATATTACGCTGAAGGCAGCCGGTGGTGCTGCGACAAGGATCGAAGCTACCAAAGATACGGATAAGATCGTCGAAAATATTCAAAGCTTTGTCGATGCATATAATGATGTTCTCGCTACACTCAATGGCAAGGTTGGTGAGGAGAGATATAAAAAATACGCTCCGCTTACGACAGAACAAAGAGCCGCTATGAGTGATGATGAAGCCAAGCTCTGGACAACCAAGGCCAAGAGTGGCATGCTTAGAAATGATCCTATCCTGCAGGATACATTATCCGAGATGCGTAATGCCATGATCCAAGGTGTAGATATCGGCAGAGTTGATGAAAATGGTAAGAATAAGCCCTTAATGATGTCTGAGCTTGGGATCACTACGGGTACGTATGATACCAAAGGTAAGCTTATTTTGGATGCAGACAAATTGCGTGCAGCGGTTGAAAAAGATCCAGATGTTGTCTCGAATTTTTTTGGGAAACAGGACCCAGGCACCTTATTAACTAATAAATATACACAACAAGATGGTGTTCTTGCTAAACTTAAAAAGATTTCGAATGCCTCACTTCAAAGAATGGCCGATACAGCTGGTACTTCAAAAGTGAGTAAGGATCTAACATCCTCATTTCTTACTACGAGCACAATGGGAGAGCAATTATCGAGTCTGGATCGTCGAATTAGTGACATGACTAGCCGTCTAACAATGATTGAAACTAACTATTACAAAAAATTCACCGCGATGGAAACGGCAATCAGCAAGTATAATAGTACATCTTCGAATCTTACAGGCATGTCGTCATAAAGGAGGTTTAATAATTGATCAATACACCCTATCAGAAATACCGGCAGACTCAAGCGCAAACTGCTTCCAAGCCTAAACTGCTAATTATGTTGTACGATGGGGCTATTCGTTTCCTTCGTGCGGGAATTGAGGGGATAGAGAATAAGGATAATGAGAAGGCAAATAATAATTTGTGTAAGGCGCAAGCTATTGTACACGAGTTGATATCTGCGTTGAATTTTGAGTATCCAATATCCCATGATTTATTGCGATTGTATGAATATATGCTGCATGAACTGATCGAGGCGAATGTCCACAAAATAGCCGCTCCGGCACAAGAGGTGCTGGAACATTTGACTGACCTACGGGAAGCTTGGTTGGAAGCCATGAAAATGCCTGGTGTAGTTGGTAGTGTGTGATGGCAGATTCTAATATGCAAGCACTCCTTGAAGAACTGCAACATAGGACAGAAGCAGTATTGTCTAACCTTCTGAATTTAAGTGAAGAAGAATTCGAACAGTTTGCTGATCAAAGACAACGTATTGTAGAGCAGATGCAGCCCTATCAACTATCGTTAACGGAACATGATAAACAGAAAATTCGTAACATACTAAGCCACGATTCTGTAATTCTGCAGCGTATGCGAGCACTTAAGGATGAAGCAGGCCACTGGATGGAGAAACGTGGAGCCATTCGTATACAGCAGCATGCATACCAGCAAGCTTATTCCGTAGATAGTTTGTTTATCGATCATCGAAAATAAAAGGTACTTGATGGAACGTCAGTCCTGCCCCCCATTGATTTAGAATGGGGGGATTTTTTGTGAAAAGGTTCATTCCATTAAGAGTAAATCCGATATACTAATTAACAAATCTTAATGCGAAACGGTGGTATTACCTTGTCTCAACTACAAATAAACCATACAATTCTAGAGCAAAGGTTTCCTCATGTTGCAACCCATTTAAATAGTTTGCCGAATAATGATTTATCTATACCTCTGTTTACTGAGTCTTTTGAAAGGGATATCGCTTGGCTCAATGCTGTTGATGGATCTATTGGGAATGGAAAGATCATTTTTGTATATGGGTTTGAAAGGGGGCTTAGTATAGCTGATCTCCTCGAATTGTACCCCAACCACTGGTTGTTTGTATACGAGCCGGATGAGCAGCTGTTTAGGAAGGCTGTAACGGACTATGACCTCAGTCTTTTATTGGGACATCCCAATTTGTACTGGCTAGCCGTTGGTGATTCTCAGCTCGATATGATGTTTCATATGCTGAGCAGTTACATGATGGAAGATTTAGTGTTTATTGCACTGCGTAAGTATCTAACCGATGATATGAGTATGCTACGTGAAGTAAAGGGAAAATTTCAGGAGTACCGTCAGAACTTTATGATAGATAAACATACAGAGCATCGTTTTCGAGAAGAATGGACGAGGAATTTTCTATATCATCTATCTGATGTATTATACACCCCCTCCATTGAACGGCTTTTTCATGCTTTTGAGGGTGCAACGGTGATTGTTGTATCATCAGGCCCATCATTACAGGAGGATATCGAATGCCTGAAAAAATTACGTCCGCATGTACTGATTATTTCAGCAGGCTCCAGCATTCAGGCATTGATAAAGCATGGAATACAGCCTCACCTGGCTGTCATTATGGATGGACATCCAGTCAATAAAAAGATATTTGCTTCTTCTGCAACGAGGGAACAGCCCTTGCTGTTTACCTCCTCATCTTATTATGAGATTTCGGATCAGAATTCCACAGAAAAAATTCATAGTATTATGAAAAGCGATGCTGTATCCCAGTATTTCCTAGAACTCAGTAAAGAGGAGCTTTTTATATCGCCTACAGAAACAGTCGCAGGAACAACTATTCAAGTAGCAGCCTGTCTAGGGGCTAAACGGATTATACTTGCAGGCCAGGATTTGTCTTACCCTGATAACAAATTCTACGCAGATGGAATTGAACATTTTGCAGCCGAAACTACAAATAAGAAAGTGCAGGAAGCACTTAAAAAAGTGCTAAATGTAAAGGGGACATATAATACTACAGACGAAAGCTTCTCCCTGATGAAGGATGGACTCGAAAACCTCATTAAGGCCCTTCCGAAAATCGAATTCGTCAATTCAAGCTGTAATGGTGCAGTGATTGAGGGTGCTCCTTTCAAGCCTATGGAAGAGATGCATAAATTGTTAGCATCAGAATCTGTTGATCCTGATGCAATAGCCGATTTGATAAATGAGAAAAATATTGCTGCTGATATGAATAAGGTGCAGGATGTCAGAGATAAGTTGTTAGCGACACGTGAGGACCTTTCCAATGTACGTTCTGAGATTGCAGCCATTCACAAGCTTATGAATAAATTACGCGAGTTTAGCCGGACTAAACCAGCAAAGGCTCAAAACATGATGGAATCCATAGAGCAAATGTGGGGATTGATTGCCAACAGGGAATGGTTCTCACCTATATTTGAGTCCATTATGCCTATCGAAATTGCGCGTTTTGATCAGGTGCTCCCTGTGATTGTGACAGAACATCAGTTGACTCGTAAGTCTGATCTAATCTATGAGCATCTAGGTAAGCTATTACAGGATATCACAATCCAAATCCCAATACTTGAAGAAATGTTTTCCGAATCTATTCGCCGTTTAGATAAGAAAATAAATAGCGATGCAGTGATCCATAAAGATATATAAATTAATTCGTTTTACACTCCGGAGGTCATTATGTTTACCAACAAGATTGTACTGGTTACGGGCGGCACAGGTTCGATTGGAAGCGAAATTGTACGTAATATTTTATCGTATAACCCTAAAGCCCTACGGATTTTTAGCAGGGATGAGAGCAAGCAATTTGATCTGCAGCAGGAGTTAAAAGAATATACGAATATCCGTTATCTAATCGGTGATATCAGGGACAAGCAAAGACTGAGTTATGCTATGGAGGATGTGGATTATATTTTTCATGCTGCTGCTCTCAAACATGTGCCTGCATGCGAATATAACCCTATGGAGGCAGTGAAAACCAATGTTATTGGTGTACAGAATTTAATTGAGACGGCTATTGAGCATAATGTAGAAAAAGTAGTAGCCATCAGCACAGATAAAGTGGTAAACCCAACGAATACGATGGGAGCTACGAAGCTGCTATCCGAACGTTTGATTTCTGCCGCCAACTTGTACAAAGGGAGCAAACGTACCATCTTCTCCTGTGTCCGCTTTGGAAATGTTATGGGGTCCAGAGGCTCTGTAATTCCTTTATTCCGGGATCAGATTGCTAAAGGGATACCCGTGACGGTCACACATGCAGAGATGACTCGGTTTATGATGTCTATTCCTCAGGCCGCTCAATTGGTCATAGATGCAGCGCATTATTCGCAAGGTGGAGAGGTATTTGTACTGAAAATGCCGATTCTTAAAATTACGGATTTGGCCCAATGCTTGATCGATTCGTATGAAGAGGCGGTTAATAAACCCTATGGTGGAGAAATCATTGAGACCGGAATCCGGCCGGGAGAAAAGCTATATGAGGAACTCATGACGCTTGAGGAATCGGAAAGAGCGTTGGAGAATGGACAAATGTATATCATTCCTTCGTTATTTCATACCGCAGAGCAAGATTATGAAGGATTTCAAAGGGCAATTCGTCAAGAATATTCTTCGATGACTGCACCACAGATTTTCCCGAAAGCCATTCGGGAGCTTATTGAACAGAACGGATTGGGCTTCACAAAAGGTATTGTATGATGAGCAATCACAAATGTCTGGCGATTATTCCTGCGCGGGGGGGATCAAAAGGTTTACCTGATAAAAACATAAGATTGTTACATGATAAACCGCTCATTCAATATAGCATTGAAGCCGCGCTGAACAGTGGTTGTGTAGACGAAGTTATAGTTTCAACGGATAGTAAAAAGATTGCTCATGTGTCAGGTCAAGCCGGAGCGGCTGTTCCGTTTATAAGGCCCGATGAACTGGCTACCGATGAGGCTAAAAGCATTGATGTATTGAAGCATGCAGTTGAATTTTATGAGCAGACGCAAAATCAATTTTTTGATGTTATTATGCTGCTGCAGCCCACATCTCCACTGCGAAATGCTATGGACATTAAAGAAGCATATAAAATATTTTTAGATCATCAGGCTGATTCACTTCAAAGTGTCACTTTGTCTGAAGTGCAACCCTATCTACTAAGGGAAATGGATAACGGTCGGCTTACGCCCTACCTGAAAGGTGAACGGGAGCATTTGAGGAGACAAGATCTCAAAGAACTATATGCTCTAAACGGAGCCATCTATATCGTAAAAAGAGATCTGTTGATGAATAGTGACACTCTGGTTGGTCCCAATAATTGTGGTTACATTATGCCTAAAGAACGATCTGTTGACATAGATGACGAGTTTGATTTAAAAATGGCAGAGTTTTTTTGGAAAGAATCCAATCACAAAGAATCCTTGCAGTAGGAGGGAGGAATATAACATGAAAAACCTCTTATCAAATCATGAAAACTACCCCATCTATATTATCGCGGAGGTAGGAGTCAATCATAACGGATCATTGGAGCTTGCATTCGAATGTATTGATCAAGCGATTTTATGCGGTGCCGATGCAGTAAAATTCCAAACCTTTAAAAGCGAAAAGCTGGTAACCAAGTACGCCCAGAAGGCTAATTATCAGACAGAAAATACCAATTCGGCTGAAAGTCAACTAGATATGTTAAAACAGCTGGAATTGAGCTTTGAGGATTTTGTCCTTTTGAAAAAGTACTGTGAGGATAAAGGGATAGATTTCCTTTCCACACCCTTTGACGAAGAAAGTGCTGAGTTTCTGGATTCAATTCAGATTGACGCATTCAAGGTTGGATCAGGCGATATGAACAATATCCCCTTTCTCCGGAAGCTTGATAGCTATGGGCGTCCAATTATTCTATCCACCGGGATGTCCAATCTGGATGAAATTAGAGAATCGTTAGAAGTAATCAAAAAAAGTGATGTTCTATTGCTGCATTGTACTTCCGACTATCCCGCACCATTGGAAGATGTGAACCTACTGGCCATGAAGACTATTTCTACAACTTTTGAAAAGGTCACAGGATATTCGGATCATACGGCGGGTATCGAGATCGCTGTCGCGGCTTCAGCACTGGGAGCGAGAATTATTGAAAAGCATTTTACATTGGATCGAAATCTTCCAGGTCCTGACCATAAGGCTTCACTGGAGCCTGCTGACTTTTCAAAGATGGTTCTTGCGATTCGAAATGTGGAGCAGGCTTTAGGGGATGGTGTTAAAAGGTGTATGCCTTCCGAGGAAAGTACCAGAGCGGTTGCAAGAAAAAGTATTGTGATGGCAACATCCAAAAAGGCAGGCCAGCAATTAACTCAAGAAGATCTGGTCATCAAGCGCCCAGGCAGTGGAATAGAGCCTAAATATTTTGGTGACTTGGTTGGTAAGCAGCTTTTAAAGGATGTACATGAAGATAGTTTGTTATCATGGGATGATGTGCAATGAAAAAAGTATTGGTGATTACCGGAACGCGAGCAGATTATGGGATATATTACCCGGTTCTGCGGGCTATTGAGGAAGAACATACTCTGGAGCTCCACCTGTTGGTCACAGGAATGCATTTATCTCCACAGCATG
The DNA here is from genome assembly GCF_044784315.1 of Paenibacillus sp. DP01. NCBI lineage: Bacteria > Bacillati > Bacillota > Bacilli > Caryophanales > Paenibacillaceae > Paenibacillus > Paenibacillus sp. DP01. Next base: position 5,203,516 of record NZ_CP173059.1, on the reverse strand, counting down.
GTTATACATTAGACGCTATCCAAAAGGACGGTTTTCGTGTTTCTGCTAAAGTAGATTGCCTGTTACAAGGAACCACTCATGCCAATATGTCTCGTTCTATTGGAATAGCAATCATGGGCATGACGCAAGCGATAGAAGCTTTGGAGCCAGATTTCGTCGTTGTGCTAGGAGATCGGGGAGAAATGCTTGCTGCTGCGATTGTATCCTCTCATATGAACATTCCGCTTGTTCATTTGCATGGTGGCGAGGTATCCGGCACGATAGATGAGTCTGTTCGACATGCAATTAGTAAGCTGGCTCATATTCACTTTGTGGCTACACATGGAAGTGGAGAGCGCCTGATCAGGCTTGGCGAACAACCGTGGAGAATTCATGTAGTCGGTGCTCCAAGAATTGAAACGATGATGAATACACCCCTGCCTGAGCTAGAAAAGACGAAACGTAAATACGATCTGAATATAGATAACGACTATGTGTTGTTTGCCTATCATCCTGTCACCACGGAAGAAGCGGATATGCACATCCTTGGTAAGATGATGGAAGTTCTCTTGGCTGGGGAGAATGAGGTAATTTGTGTGATGCCTAATTCGGATGCTGGAGCTGATGCGATTGTTGATGTATATCATCGGTTTGCTGCAAGAAAAGGGATGCACCTTGTAACTAGTTTTGAACAACTTGATTATCTGACGATGTTGAAAAATGCAAAAATTTTAATTGGAAATTCTTCATCGGGGATTATTGAGGCAGCCTCCTTTCATGTTCCAGTCATTAATATCGGAACTCGTCAGACAGGCAGAGAGCGTTCTGCGAATACCATAGACATCGCGGCTGACGAGGCTGAACTGATATCTGCCTTGGAATATGCAAAGTCTGAACCTTTCCAACAAATCGTTAAAGCAGCTGACAATATTTATGGCAGAGATAACACAAGTTCTCGCATCGTGGATATATTGAAACGAACCTCCAAGTCAGAGCAGCTTATCCAAAAGACTATTACCTATTAAGGGGGAGCGGCCTTGAGCTATATTGTTTTTGGAGCAGGAGGACATGCCAAGGTCATCGTGGATATTTTACGGACTAGTGGTGAAGAAATTATTGGAGTTCTGGATGATCACTGCAAAGAAGAAACATGGAACGGATTGCCGCTCTTGGGGGGATGTAATCAGATTGATCAACTAGCATCTCTGCATCCAGAGGCGCGGTTCCTTGTAGCGATCGGAGATAATACAACCAGATGGAAAATGGTAAGCCAATTTAAAGCCGCAGGAGTCAAATTTGGAACTGCTATTCACCCAAGCGCCGTAGTCTCACCTAGCTCTTTTATTGGCGAGGGTTCGGTAATTATGCCAAATTCAGTGATTAACGCTGACGCGTATGTCGGCGAGCATGTCATTGTGAATACGGCAGCTACTGTAGATCATGATTGCAGAATAGAAGACTTTGCACATATTTCCCCAGGTGTACATATGGCTGGTGGCGTCCAGATTGAGCGCGGTGCTCATATCGGAATAGGTGCAAATCTTATCCCAGGTATCCGTGTAGGGTGTAATACTCTTGTCGGTGCCGGCTCATGTGTCATCCGTCATTTGCCAGACAACGTCACAGCTGTAGGTTGTCCGGCCAAAGTAATCAAATCTGATAACGATAAGGGATGAAACGAAATGTCCAACCGAGACAGAATTTATTTATCTTCCCCACATATGGGCGGATTAGAACAACAATATATCGCAGAGGCTTTTGAGACCAACTGGATTGCTCCACTGGGCAAAAATGTAGACGCATTTGAATCAGAGATGGCAAGTTATTTGGGATGTGGAGGCGCAGTTGCCCTAAGTTCTGGGACAGCAGCTATTCACTTATCTTTGATACTGCTTGGTGTGGAGAAGGATGATATTGTTTTTTGTTCTTCGCTTACCTTTGTTGCCAGTGCTAATCCGATCTTGTATCAAGGTGCAGTTCCTGTCTTTATTGATTCAGAACCAGACAGCTGGAACATGTCCCCTGAAGCGCTTGAAAGAGCATTCAAGACTTATGCAGAAAAGGGAAAGAAGCCTAAAGCGGTAGTGATAGTCAATTTGTACGGACAGAGTGCAGATTACGATCGGTTGAGAAAAATATGTGATTATTACGAGGTGCCGATTGTAGAAGATGCTGCAGAGTCGCTGGGAGCGACTTACGGTAAGCATATGAGTGGAACACTTGGGAAATTCGGTGTCCTTTCTTTTAATGGAAATAAGATTATTACTACTTCAGGCGGGGGCATGCTGGTTTCAGATGATTTAGAGGCTTTAAGCAGAGCGAGACATTACGCAACTCAGGCGAGGGAAAAGGCGATACATTACCAGCATGAGGATGTAGGCTTCAATTATCGTCTCAGCAATGTCCTGGCTGGTATAGGAAGAGGGCAGCTTCGTGTGTTGGATGAGCGCATTCAACAGAAACGAGAAATTTTTGAAAAGTACAGCTATGAGCTATCAGGAATTAATGGAATACAATTTATGCCGGAAAAGAGTTTGGGTAAGTCTACTCGATGGTTGACAACAATGATAATAGACTCTGAGGTTATTGGTAAAAGCGTTAGTGATTTAATAGGGTATTTAGGAAAAGATAATATTGAATCTCGACCAGTATGGAAGCCGCTTCATCTTCAACCACTCTTTAAAGATGCCGTGTATTTTGCTCATGAAAGTGGCATGGATATTAGCAAAATATTATTTGAAAGAGGAGTTTGTTTACCCTCTGGAACAAATATGTCGGTGGATGAGCAGAGCTTTGTTATTAATCAAATAAAGGCTTTTTTTCGATGAATTATAATATTGAACTCAATTAACACAGCTATGTTTTGCATAAAAAGAGTACTTACTCAGACATTATCTTTATGATGCTTATTTCGGAAGAGGTGTAGAATTTGATTGGTAAAGCAAAGGTAGTTATTTTTGGTGCAGGTGACGGAGGACTTCGTGTTCATTATCTATTAAGTGATGAATTCGAGGTTATTGCATTTGCAGACAATGATGTATCTAAACAAGGCTCCAAATTTTTGTCCAAACTGGTTGTTTCTCCTAATGAAATCTGTAAGCTTGTATTCGATTATGTAATTATAGCGAATATTCATGGAGAATCAGTTTACAAGCAGCTCACTGAAGAGTTGTCGATTGAGAAGGGGAAAATTATTGACTATTTTATGAGTTTGAAATTTGATACTAGGCTGGCCCTATTACGGCAAATTGCTGATGAAATAAATGAGTGCGGAGTAAAGGGAAGTGTAGCAGAGCTAGGTGTGTTTAAGGGGGAATTTTCTAAGTATATTAACCGGGTTTTTCCTGATCGTCAATTATATTTATTTGATACCTTTAGCGGTTTTGACCAGAAGGATATTGATAACGAGAATAAAGGGGATTTTTCGAACTCGATTGCAGGAGAATTTTGCAATTCTGATGTGGACTTAGTTCTGAATAAAATGATGTATAAAGAAAATTGTATTGTGAAAAAAGGTTATTTTCCAGAGTCAGCAAGTGATGTGAATGAAACTTTTGCATTTGTGAGTCTTGATGTGGATTTATATCAGCCAATTCTGGAAGGATTGAAATTTTTCTATCCTAAGATGTCAGATGGAGGATATATTATAGTCCATGACTACAATAGCACTCGATTTCATGGTGTAAAACAAGCGGTTAGAGAGTATTGTAGAGAACATGGTGTTAAGTACACACCTATAAGTGACTTATGTGGTAGTGTCGCCATTATGAAGTAATTTGAGTATTGATTTATGGGGGATGACAATAAAATGAAAAAAAACAAACTATTAATCCTCTCTGATTTAAATCTAAATCCAATGGTTCGTTTTCTAGAGGGATCTTTTGCAGATTTCACGCTAGAGGTAACTGAGGCCCCTTACAATCAAGTAAACCAGGTTCTTATGGATTCTGATCACTCTGTATGGTCGGAAAAAAAGGATATGTTGCTTTTATGGACAAGCCCTGAGAAAGTAATTCCTTCTTTTAATAAACTAGTGGATTATAAGGAAGTTAATATCGGTGATGTCCTTAATGAAGTCGACCAATTTTGCGAGCTTATTATCGGGGCTGAGGGAAAAGCCAAACATATTTTTGTTGTGTCTTGGTCCCTCCCACCTCATTACCGTTGGATACAATCGATGACACTAAAGCACAATGTAGGATTAAGTAATGTGCTTATGCAAATGAATCTACGTCTTTCAGAGCGACTACAAAAACATGATCATGTTATTATTCTTGATTCTTCTTATTGGTATGCAGCAATTCAGCAAAAGAGCTATGATGCTAAAATGTATGCACTTGGAAAAATTCCGTTCTCACGCGACTTTTTCCTCTTTGTATCCAATGAACTAAAATCAGTCATTAGCGGACTATATGGACAAAGTAAAAAGCTGATTATCTGTGATCTTGATAATACGCTCTGGGGTGGGGTGATAGGTGACGATGGCATTGACAACATCAAACTAGGAGGGATAGATCCAGTTGGTGAGAGCTTTAAACTTTTTCAGCAAGAATTGTACAGATTAAGTAGTCGAGGTATTATTTTGGCTATTTGCAGTAAAAACAGTGAATCGGTAGCATTAGAAATGATAGAACAGCACCCAGATATGATACTGAGAAAAAAGGATTTTTCTTCAATTCGAATCAATTGGAACGACAAAGCTGCCAATGTGGTTGAAATTGTAAAGGAGCTCAACCTAGGTCTGCAATCTGTTGTATTTCTAGACGATAATCCATCTGAAAGAGATCGTATCAAGCAGGCACTTCCAGAAGTATATGTACCTGACCTACCTATTGATGTTACTCAATACCCTGTTTTTATTAGCAGGCTGGATTGTTTTGAGACTCCTGCTATAACTTTGGAGGATCGTAAACGAACAGACTGGTTCAAACAGGAGCAAAAGCGAGAGTCGATAAAGTTAAACGTAGATTCATTGGAAGAATGGCTGCATTCACTTGAAATCAAGCTGACTCCACATAAATTAGATAAATTCTTACTAACACGTGCTGTGCAGCTAATGAATAAAACGAATCAGTTTAATATGGCAACCCGCAGGTTTACGATCGAAGAGTTTTGGTCTTGGAGTGAACAGCCGAATAATCATGCATTCTTATTTGAAGTGGAAGACAAATTTGGAAATGCAGGTTATACAGGTCTGATTTCTGTTTCATGTGATGATGTAGGTCAAGCTGAAATCCATGATTTTGTTATGAGTTGTCGTGTCATGGGCAAAGGGATTGAGGAAGCAATGCTATATTTAGTTATCAAGCATGTATCTCCCCATAATATTAAGGCTACGTATATAAAAACAGAAAAGAATAAACCTTTTTATGACTTTATTTCAAAGAAGTATAAAGATGTATCCAAAAACAATGAATTAAATCTAGGAGAGATATTTCAACCACATCATATCTTACTTAAGGAGTGCTCTTTTTGAATAAATTTGAGTTGGTTCAAGTGATAATTTCTAAAATTATGAATGTGTCTGTCGAAAAAGTGACGTTGGAATCGGTAAAAAGCGACTTTGAAAGTTGGGATTCACTCAATCAATTGAATTTAGTGATGGAACTTGAAGCTAATTTTAATGTGTCTATTCCCATTGATGAAATAGCTAATATAGATTCCGTACACAATATTTTAAACATTTTGAATAATATTCATAATTAATAATTTGTTTGAAAAGTCATGTAGAGAATATAACGCATGAAAAGGAGGGAAGAAGCTATTGGAAATTGTAAAATATAAAGATTCTGATTATGAGTCGCTGGTTGCGTTTATGAGAATAAATTGGTCCCAAGAGCACGCTATCTATAATAAAGAATTGTTTGATTGGCAGTATCGGATTGACGAAAACGGTCTATCGGAAAGTTTACTACTGATCGACAAGGGTTGTATTGAGGGATTCCTTGGGGTCATTCCTGGTAAGTATAGTTCTAACGGAGAACAATATAAAGGTATCAGTTTCGCTATGTGGATTGTATCAGAAAAGTATAGAAACAGTGGCTTGGGTATTATGCTTATGAAAGAAGCTGAAAAGTACAATTCGGTGTGCTTGACCTTGGGTTGTAATTTTCAAGTGGTGCCTATGTATGAGCGTATGGGATATTCTTATTCAGATCACTTGAACCGTTATGTCATTCCACTTGATGTGAATGGTTATGTAAAATTACTAAAGGACCCGGCTGATCAAGCAAGTATTAGTCAATGGTTATCGGATGTCGAGGGAAAATTAATACATTCATACAGCCCAATACTCAATATTACGGGTGAGGAGTTAGAGCGATTATACGTTAAAAGTATTCAACATCGCTTCTCACTTTCGCAGTACCGTAGCGCCTCCTTTTGGGAATGGAGATATATAAATAGCGCGGGCTATAAGTATTTATTTTTCGGGGATTCCACTGCCGAAGGGATTGTAGTTGCACGCCTAGATAGAGTATATGCTCCAGAAGAGAGTATCCACGGCACAAAAGTGTTAAGGATTATAGAAATCATCCCAGCTAATGCTGATGTTTGGGAAGGAATAGCAGATCATCGCTTGATTGAGATGGTATCCGGGGTTTTGTCATGGGCTCGAAACCAAGGGTGTGTAGCCGCGGATTTTCAGTTAAGTTCAAATCGTTTAGAGCATGTTCTGGAATCTATCGGTTTTAGAAAACAAAATATAGACTACACACCAAAGGAATGTGGATTGGCAGGCCTGTTCCAGCCTTTTCGTTATCGTGTTAATCCTATTAATTTTGTATGGAAAATTAAGAATAATGAAGGTTATTTTCAAAATACGGAAGTGAATAACATGTACCTTGTTAAAACTGATGGAGATATGGATCGTCCTAACATCTGGCCACTTCCTAAAGGGTGGAATAATAATGGGTAATATTGCTGCGATGTATCACTATGTACGTGAGAAAAAGGGGTGGGATGGGATTGTTCCCTTGCATCCCCATGATTTTGAAGAACAAATAGATTTAATTAGCAAGACACACCGAATTATCTCGTTAGACGAGATTGATAGATTTAATTCGGAACCATGGTGTGTACTAACGTTTGATGATGGTACAAAAGACCAATATACGTTTGCCTTTGACATCTTGAAAAGAAAAGGAATTCCTGCATATTTCACAGTCATGTCTGGTCCACACCTCACGGGTAACGTTCCATTAGTTCATTTGGTACATACGGTACTCTCTTTCAAATCCGATGAAGAGTTATGGGAATTATTGAGTGGGACATATGATACCAGCGGTGTGGAAGAGGAGAGCCAAATCTATAAGTACGAAAAGAAGAAACTCCGCAGATACAATAAATTTATGCTTAATTTTAAATTATCTGTTACGGAAGCAACTATCTTTCTTGAGTCTATTTTTCAGTCCTTATTTCCCGATAAGCAAAAATTTATAAATGATTTTTATATAAGTACAGAAGAAATAGTCGAAATGAGCCAGGCAGGAATGACTATAGGTGTGCATGCTCATAATCATATTCCTTACAATGGCGATCCACAGGAATTCTATGATATTGAAATCGCTCCTTGTAAAGATTGGCTGAAGAGTGTTTTAGGTATAAACCCGATCTGGTATACGCCTGCTTTTGGTGGTGGAGTCAACCAAAAGTTAATGTTGGACAAACTAACTCCTGTTCTAGTACAGAATGGATTTGTTGGTGCTTTCAGTACAAGAGAAGGAGGGATTTCGGACAATAGAGAGTTTTGGATGGACAGAATAGACTGTATACGTCTGCCTCCTCTAGGGACATCATCGTATTTGTGATCTGTGGGATGTGAATGGGGAACGAACTACTATGTTGGTTCCTTGTGTTTTTTATTCAAAATTAGAGTTGCTTTTTGGGCATGAAAGGGGAGAAGAGGGGCTGCCTGGCTTTTTAAGCCTAAATGCGGTTTCCTTTGGTAACTCCTAATTATAAAAAGAAAAGGGGTTCCTGATGAGCTATTCCGAGGTAACGCTTGAAATAAAAAAAATAATGTCGAATGATAAATTATCAAATGTGGAAGTATACAAATTACTGGATCATGAACTAACCAAATTAATTGAAAACTTTGAAAGTATAAATTCAAATTGTCGTCAAGTGATAGTAACTGAAATCGAACAAACAATATCAGATTATAAGAATTGGGGACTATATTTAACGTCATTTTTGCTTAGCTGTACAAAGAAACAGAGTTTTTTGAATGATATTTTTGAATATATGGAAAAAGAAGAAAGGATAGATGTGCTTCATTTTGTTTACTGGCAAATTACGAGCTTTCTTTTTACTACTCCTAAATTGAAAACAGAGCAAAACACTAATAAACTGAGAAGGATATATCGAAAATATTTTGAGTATTTTAATAGTCAAATTGCAAACGAGGCGAAGTGGATTCCTTATGAAGAACGCAACAAAGATCTTGTAGTTGTTGTAGCCGGACAGGTGCTTTCTATGTTACATAGCCCAACACAAGTAGCGTTAGATCATTGTAAAGCTTTATATAATCTCAAAAAAAATGTTTTCCTTATCAATACCGCAGACATGCCCCGCTCTATAGCCACGCCTTATTTCGGAGCTGTCCTATCTAACTATGTTGAGGGGTACAATCAAACTGACAAGCTAATGTATGAAAATTTAAGTGTTCCATTCTTTCAATGTCAAAAAGAAATGCCAAATGGCAGTCAAATAATGGAGCTTATGCAAATGATATTGCATTTAAAGCCGCTCTTTGTTTTATCCATCTCAGGCTCCAATCTAAGCTCCGACCTATTCTCTAATTTTGTGCCCGTAATTACTCTGCCATTGGCTTATGATCTCCCCATCTCAGAGAGCACATTTTCAATTTTGCCCAGAAAAATAAACACAGCAGATTTGAACACATTAAAAGAATTAGATAGGTCTCAGGAATCAGTTGTTGAAAGTGTGTTTACTTATAAATATACGCCTCCGCAGACTAAAATGCATAGAGAGTTTTTTGGGTTAGGTGAGGATGATTTTGTATTGGCCATAGTAGGTAATCGCCTTGATATAGAGCTAGATGATTCTTTTTTAGTAGAGCTGGACGATCTGTTGAAAAGTAATGATCACACACGCATCATGTTTATAGGTGAACTTAAAAATTATAAAAAGGTAACGAGTCAGTATGTCACTCTTGAAAAAAAATCTGTTCATGTCGGAGTTCAAAAGGATTTAGCAGCTGTGTATGAACTATGTGACGCGTATTTAAACACAGTTCGATCTGGAGGCGGTACTTCTGCTGCCATTGCTTTACGTCAAGGGCTACCCGTTTTTACATATGCCTTCGGAGATGTTGCTCATACGGCAGGAGAGTACTATCATATTAACAGTTTTGAAGATGTGAAGATATTTATGGAAAATTGGGAAAATCCTTCATTTAGGGAACGCGAAAGATCTATAGCGATAAACAGGGCGAATGAAATTTTTGATAGTGAAAAGGTTATGAGAGAGATCATAGAGACTATGACTAAATCACCACACTTTTATTAAGTTGCAGGGGGTTCACCACATAATTTGCTGAAATGAGAGATGATAATGATAAATTTCAATGTACCGGCAATCGTAGGTAAAGAAGAAGAGTATGTCAAAGAATCATTTTCTAGTGGACATCTTTCGGGGGATGGAGAATTTACGCGTTTATGTGCAAACTGGTTTGAGAGAACTTTTGATGTGAAAAAAACATTAATAACGACTTCTTGTACACATGCTCTGGAGATGGCTGCTATTCTCTTGGATATCCAACATGGTGATGAAATTATCATGCCATCCTATACGTTTGTATCCACTGCCAATGCATTTGTTTTAAGAGGAGCTAAGATTGTATTCGTGGATATTCGACCTGATACTATGAATATTAATGAAGATCTTATAGAAGATGCGATCACAGATAAAACAAAAGCAATTGTCCCAGTGCATTATGCTGGAGTACCTTGTGATATGGATAAAATTTTAGAGTTGGGGAATAGGTACAATTTAGCAGTTGTGGAGGATGCAGCACAAGGGATTCTTAGCGAATATAAAGGAAGGAAACTTGGTACCCTTGGTCACTTAGGGTGTATCAGCTTTCACGAAACCAAAAATGTACATTGCGGGGAAGGTGGCGCTTTATTAGTTAATGATGAAACATTTATGGAAAAGGCTGAAATAATACGTGAGAAAGGAACAAACCGATCTAAATTTTTTAGAGGTCAGGTAGATAAGTATACTTGGGTTGACATAGGTTCTTCCTACCTCCCTAGTGAACTGAACACTGCATTTTTAATGGCACAACTTGAAGCCTCAGAAATGATTACAAAGAATAGATTGGTTAGCTGGAATTTATATTTTAATCTATTACAACCTTTGTGTGAATTAAATTTGATCGACTTACCATTTATACCTCTTAATGGTACACATAATGCTCATATGTTTTATATTAAAGTAAGAGATTTAGAAATAAGAACCGAACTATTAAGTTTTTTGAGAAGACATGAAATCATGGCTGTTTTTCATTATGTACCGCTTCATAGTTCCGAGGCAGGATTAAAGCATAGTTCATTCACTGGTGAGGATGTTTATACAACTAGAGAAAGCGAGCGTTTAATTAGATTACCTCTCTATTTCAATATAAAAGAGTCAGATATAAATATTATTGTAGATTGTATATACAATTTTTTTCGACAGTATAGTTGGAGGGATTTAGAATGCTGAAGCTTTTGCATTGGGATTCTATTTTTTTTGCTATGAATATGGCGGAAGTATCTACTACTTCGGAAGTTTCAAACTCATATTTTAAACATGTTATAGAAAAGAATAAATTAGATTTTATACAAGCACTTTGTGAAATTGATGATATAACGACTATTCATTTTCTCGAAAATGAAAATTTCCACATAGCAGATACGAAAGTGACATTTGAGACTACAATCGAAACTAACGTACACAGTAAAAGTTCTCTTGTATTAGCTACGGAGCATGACTTTCCTATTTTACAAAATATGATGACTGGATTATTTAAAGATAGTAGATATTTTTGTTATCCACATCTTTTTGATAAAGGAAAAGTGGATGAGTTATATAAACTCTGGGTGAAAAAGTCTATTACTGGTGCGTTTGATGACTATTGTCTTGTCATTAAATTAAATGAAGAAATTCTTGGATTCGTGACAATTAAAGAAGATTTAATAGATGGAAAGGCAAGAATAGGTTTATTAGGAATTGATTTGAAACACCAAAACAATGGAGTAGGCACGAAGTTACTGACAGAATTAAAGAGATTTCTTGAAAGTAGGCCGATTGAACAAATAGTAGTTTCCACACAAGGTCGAAATTATAGTGCATTAAATTTATATATAAAGTGTGGCTATAGAATTCAAAAAATGGAAAGTTGGTATTACTGGACAAGGGAGTTGAAAGAAAGGTACAAATGAAACTTCCTAGCTCCCCAAGATGACAGTGTTCTCTTTGTATGATGAGGGTGCTGATCAAGGCTAGTTCATAGATTCACCATAAGATCTTCTAAGACGAAAGCTTAGAATAAAGGATAATTAAGTCTTTTATAGAAATAGTACATCATTCACAGTAATTATTTTCAATCTATGAATAATTCTGAGTATTCTGAGAAGGGATGATGTTTATGAAGTGGGGAAAATATCTTTCTGGAATTTTATTAGCCATTTTAGTTTTAAGTATGTCAATAGCTCCAGCCTCAGTTGAGGCCAATTCATCAAGTTCAACGGCGAAGGATACTGCTACGTCACTTTCGCTTAATACGACTCAAGCGCTGGAACCTATCAGCACGACTGAGGCTGTATATGGTGAGACTCTTAAAGTGAACAATCATCGGGTTACATTAATGTCTAATTTCAATGTGAACGGTGATCTCATGAGTTTCACTGATTCTTTAACGACAGCTGATCCAACAGATTTTTGGTTCTTTAACGTACCTACGGATAGAAGCATTCTGGCTCAGATCAAGTCCAGTAATCCCAATTATAGATTTGACTTGTACTCGATTGATTGGAGCACGGGGACAGCAAGTTTGACGGGTTTTGGAGGAAAGGCTTCTGAATTGAAGTTTGCTACAGACTTAAAAGCAGGGGACTGGGGCCTTCGTGTTACTTCCACAGGAACGGTAGGTGAAGGCTATAGTATCCACATGAATGCGGCCTCGCCAGCGGATACACCGACTAATGGTAAGACGGCCAAGCTAACATCCTACTCTAACAATTTGTTATATACGGTAATTGAGTATTCAAACGGAGATATTAAGGTGAATGGGACCCAAATTGCCAATACAACGGTGGCAAACCCGAATTTGGAATGGTCAAGAGAATTCAACTTCTCCAGTGGTGGGAGTTATTCTTCAAGGAGTCATAATGTATCAGATATTCGGGTTAAAAGTATCACTACGCCTGTGAAGTATACGTCAAATTATGCAAGCTCGGATAATGCTGTTTTGATTGTTCTAAATGCAGATACGCTTTTTACCTATTTTGAATCTGCATATAGCTCAGGCAATCCACCGTATCACAGTTCTTCTTTTGTTGACACCAGTGGCAGAACTACGCCGAGACGTCTAGATTTTATTGATATGGCTGGAGATCCAGACATTCTTGTGTATGATCTAGATAAAAAGAAAGTAATTGATTTTGTAAGTAACTTAAATTATTACTATGCAAAAGGAATTGAGCCCCAGCCAACGGTAGTTTACTATAACTAACGTCGTAGAAAAAATTAAATTTATTTTAGTAGTTTCAAACATTCACAAAGAGTTTATTATATTCGTATAATAAACTCTTTTGCCTATTATACCACTTCAATCTATAGGAATAGAATGCTTTGTCAATGTAAAATTGGAATAACTATGAATGAAAACATTATCAATTCCAATTGACAATGGATAACTTTGGGTGGTATAGTCAAAAATGTGGGCGAGAGCTTCACTTCATTTGATGACGAAGGGAATGTTAGTGCATGCAAGGTAAAGTAAAATGGTTTAACGCAGAAAAAGGTTATGGTTTCATCGAAACGGCTGACGGCGGCGACGTATTTGTACATTTTTCCGCAATTCAAACAGAAGGCTTCAAAACACTTGAAGAAGGACAAGACGTGGAGTTCGACATCGTCGAAGGCGCACGTGGACCACAAGCCGCTAACGTAACCAAATTATAATCATCCCCGGCATAGCCGACCTACATAATTGGTAAGATGGTTAGCAATGGATAACGCGCTAGCAACTGCCCTGGAATATATTCCAGGGCTTTTTTATGTTTTCTACATACATAAAAGAGCCCCTTACACGGTGGTAAGGGGCTCAACATAACAGAACCTTTACTCTAGAGAACCGTCAAAGTCAGCCATTTCCACAAAAATGGTATTGGAGGAGGCAGATTGTTTCTCTATGCGGCCGTCTGGATAACGGAATTGATAGCGCAGGATGGCCTGAGCGATCAAGTACGCGCGGAGTGCAGATTCGATATCGAAGGAGAAGACGATGACGGCTTTATGGTCAGGATCAAGCTGGCCTAACGGGATACCTTGGAGCAGATTAGGATGCGGAATTGGCACAGAGTTCACGGTGACGGTTCTCAGTACAAGGAAATCTTCGGCTGAGAATGGTGCTGTGAGCAATAGCTCCTCCAGCGGAGTGTTGCCGATGTTTTCCACCTGGGCGGTGAAGGACAGGGTATCTTCTTGCCCGACACGCAGAGCGCTGGAGCTAAGTGTAAGCTTAGGAATGGCTGCGATGACGTCCACGCCTACAGTGTTGGTTTGAGCGATTTCCTGCAGGGTCTCTCCACCACTACGACGTGAGGTATATTCGATGGTGGCCTGGTTGCTGAATGTTCCATCTGCAGGTGCTTCACGGATTTGTGCCTGGAGCGTAAGGGTGAGCGTCTCTCCTGGTGCAATATCCGGGAGCGTAATACCAGTGCCAGGATTTGCGCCTGGCTGTGCTTTTTCTTGGATAGTCAGGCTGTTGGGTACATAAACAAGTCCATGCGGCAACGGGTCCGTGAACAACGGATACTGCGCCGAGATTCCCCCCTTATTTGTAATCTGAATAGTGAAGGTCAGTGTGTCTCCTACAGAGGCGTCATGGGTGTTCACCTGTTTCACTAATTCAAGCAGTGGGAATACCACTGGGATCGTCACGGTATTGGTAGTCAATGTGCCTGGTACGATTCTTCCTCCAGGCAATGTAAATGAGTAGGTAAAGGCAGCTTGATTTACGATGTAGCCAGATGGTGGTGTCTCGGATACGTTTACCTGATAAGTCAGGGCCAATGACTGACCAGGTTCCACAGAACCTAGACTAACTCCGACAGCAGGATCGGCTTCTGCCATCGATTGACCGTCCAGCTGGATGCTGCCAGGAATGTATAGGGTTCCGGCAGGAATAAAATTCTGCAGAATAACTTCTGAAGTAATGTTGCCAAAGTTATGGAGCAGTACTGTGTAGGTCAGGGTTTCTCCTGCAAGGGCCTCCTTATTTTCTGTGGAGATGTTTGCGGAAAGCTGCGGATCAAAAACAGCTACAGTCACGGTATTGCTGGTGACTTCGCTCGCACCGCCACTATCAGCATACTGAAGTCGCACATTATTATTTAGACGTCCTCCGACCGGCAGAGATTGAACAATTACGGTGTAGGATACGTTAATTGTCTGTCCCGCCTGTAAGCTGCCGATAAAGAGTGGTTCACCCGGCTTGCTAGAGGCAGATGGAGAACCGTTAATTTTCAAGCTGTCCGGATTTATGATGGTGCCACTTGGTACGTAATCGGCTAACACGATGTCGGTAACGACGGAACCTCCATCATTAACAAGGGTCAGCTGATAAGGCACAGCATCACCCAATGCGACAGTAGATACCGTCGTGTGCAGCACAGCTGACAAGGCTCCTTGATCGGCAGCGGCTACTTTAACCGAGACGGAAGGCGAAGTCGTTTGCTGATCTAGGCTCCGTCCATCTGGTAACTGGTAGGAGTAAGTCAGCGAAGCTTGATTCTCCAGTAAGCCCGACTCAGGGACACGAACGACAAGTGCGGAGAAGACAGTAGTCGTTTTTTCTCCTGGTGCAATAGCGCCTAGCGTAATACCTTGTTCTGGACTGGCACCATATTGAGCAATTCCATTAACCGAAACAGAGCCGGGAACAAAGGAGAGATCAGGTGGCAATAAGTCAGCCAACAAGCCGAAGGCCCCAATATTTCCGGTGTTTTCCGCGATGATGGAATAGGTGACGCTTTGACCCGGATGTGCGATCTCTGTATTGGTTAATTTCGTAAGGTTCACTACAGGCTGGAGTATAGCAACCGTCACAGGATTGGACAAAATGGCACTCGATTCTTCACCATTTGTGAGCAACAAGCGGGCCTGGTTGGTACGCGGTCCCGGCTGTTCGGTAGCTGCGATACGGACTTCAAAGGATATAAGGGTCTTGGTATTCGCTTCTAATGAAGGCAACGGTATGCCATCACTAGGATCGATTCCAGCCACGGTAGACCCGTTAATCTGAACTGAGTCTGTAATAAACTCGATATCCTCTGGCAATGTATCCAGCAAACGGGCATTTTGCACGGTGTCCGCATCCTCGTTATGAATCACGAGTTCATACGTCAGGGTATCGCCAGTAGTGGCGAAAGGTGAGCTTACGCTTTTACTTAAGGTGATATCTAGCGGTGACACGGCAACCTCAACGATGTTGGATAAATGGAATCCGCCAGCCTCTCGGCCATCTGGAGCATTAAAGCGATAGCCTACCTCAGCCTGATCTACCAGTAGTACAGCTGTAGGGATGGAGGATACCAGCACTTGGAAAGTAACGGTTGCCGATTGTCCTGGTGCTATAGCTGGAGTCGGGATGCCGGAAACTGGGCTTGCACCAGGAGCAGCGATGCCGTTAATCGTCACTGTATTTGGAAGAAATACGGAGCCGTCTGGAATATTGTCACTTACCGTAGTTGAGGCAGCAATGTTTCCGGTGTTGGATACGACAATCGTGTAGGTGATGATGTCACCTATGGTGGCATTGTTGGTGCTGCTTGTTTTGACTGCTGTCAGGATCGGCTGGAAGACTGGAATAGTCACCACATTAGATGTTGAGCTGCCGGTAAATGCCCCGCTGGTAAAGCTAACTGATGCCTGATTGGTTAATTGTGCAGGTGCGGGTAAGAAATCAACTCGAACCTGGAATGTAACGGTAGTAACGGCTCCAGGAATGAGTGTACCGATGGCAATACCGAATCCCGGATTTCCATCAGGGAAGGAGGTTCCGTTTATAGTAACACTGCCATTCACAAAGGAGCTTCCCGCCGCAATGATATCTGAAACCACTATATTATTGGCAGTACTGATTCCATTGTTGGAGACAGCCAAGGTATAGGTGATGAGATCGCCGACAATGGCGTCTGTAGCTGCTGTTCCTTTGACAATGCTCACATCTGGCGAAGATACAGAGATACTAACTGTGTTGGATACAACTGATCCTGATACGGTTCTGCCATCCGGCGGTTGGAAAGTGAATGAGCCTGATGCTTGATCGACCAGTACCTGTGGATTAGGCAGAGCATTGATAACGGTTTGGAAAGTTACGGATACCGTTCCGCCCGGCAGCACAGATCCAACCGGGACGCCCGTTTCGATGGACACACCAGGTTGTGGACTGCCAGCGATACTGACACTGTTGGCAAGGAATGATGATCCGGCAGGGATATTATCACTGATCGTAAGGGCAGCTGCAATATTACCGTTATTCACAGCTGTAATCGTATAGGTTAGTGTATCGCCGACGGAGGCGTTAACAGTGCTCGATGCTTTAGTAAGTGTAATTAACGGCTGGAACACAGGGACGATGAGTGGATCGGAAAAGGCAGTGCCGGTGAACGTTCCGCTGGTAAATGTGACGGATGCAATATCCGTGAGCAGTGGTGGTTGCGGCAAGCTTTGGACAGAAGTTTGGAAACTCACGATAAATGTATTTCCAGGTGCGACGTTTCCAATGACAATTCCAGCAATGGGCGAGGCGTTAGGGAAAGGTACCCCGTCGATAAGGACACTACCCGGAACGAATGAAGTACCTGCTGGGATTGTATCGGTTACAACGGTATCTGTGACGGAATCCACACCGCTATTCGTAATACTCAGTGTATATCTGATCGTATCTCCAACTACAGCGGCTGCCAGACTGGATGTTTTAGTCACCTGAATATTAGGTGCAGACACAGCGACATTAACTGTATTGGATGTGACAGTACCGCTCAGCACTCTACCATCCGGTGGTGAGTACGTAAAGTTCACTTGCCCTTGGTCGGTCAGTATAGGCGGAGTTGGCAGAGACGAGACGATGGTTTGGAAACTTACTGTGATACTGCCTGAAGGGGCCAGTGATCCGAGTGTTATGCCTGTAACTGGCGAAGCTCCTGGCACCAGGATGCCGTTAACGACTACGCTGTTAGGTAATAGTTCAGAACCTACAGGAATGTTATCCGACAGAACAGGTAAAACGGCGATATTTCCAGTATTGGTTAACGTCAAGGTGTAGACCAATGTCGATCCGATCTGTGTGTTGATGGTATTAGCGGTTTTGGTCAGGCCGATGATCGGCTGATAAACGGGCAAGGTCACCGGATCGGATTGCGAAGACGAGGTCAACGCGCCTGAAGTAAAGCTGACAGTCGCTTGGTTGGTTATTTGCGGCGGCTGAGGCAGACTGGCAACGGAGACCTGGAATGTAACGGCTGCTGAGCCACCTACTGCAATGGTGCCTACAGGGATACCTGAGATTGGTGACGCAGCAGGCACAGATGTGCTATTCACGGTCACACTGCCAGGGACAAAGCTGGTGCCTGGCGGCAGTGGATCAGATACGACGGCATTCACGACTGGGCTGATTCCGTTATTCGTGGCGATTACGGTATAAGTAATGGTATCTCCGACTACGGCATCTGTAGCGGAGGCTGTCTTGATAACGTCCACATCCGGCGAAGAGACGGAGACGGTCACAGCCGGAGATACTGCACTTCCGGTCAGGACACGGCCATCAGGTGGCTGATAGCTGAAAGCAGCGGTCGCCTGATTGACCAGTGTACCCGACGCGGGCAGTGAGGTGATAACTGCCTGGAAGGTCAGTGCGACGGTCGTAGCGGCGCCTATAATACCTAAGGGAATCCCGACGGTTGGATCTGAGCCAGGTGCGGCCGTGCCGTTGATCACTACACTATTAGGGATAAAGGCAGCCCCGGCTGGAATCGGATCAGTAAGGACGGTATCGGCGCCAATGTTCCCAGAGTTAGTAACAGAGAATGTGTAGGTCACAGTATCTCCAACCGTAGCTCTTCCCGTTCCTGCACTTTTTGATACAGTGACGATGGGTTGGTACACAGGGATGGTAACGGGGTTGGACACAGAAAATCCATTAAATACACCTGAAGTAAAGCTGACGGTTGCTTCATTGGTAATGGACGCTGGTGACGGCAGTGACTGTACGTTAAGCAAAAAACGAATGGTGGCTCCACCACCGGCTCCAAGCGTCCCGACAGGAATGCCATTTTGCGGGTTGGCTGTAACAACAGGAGTACCATTGATTGTAACGCTGCCCGGTACAAAGGCGGTTCCGAAAGGAATGGTGTCTGTGACGATTACGCCAGTCACTGGATCGAGTCCGTTATTGAACGCAGTTATGACGTAGGGAACAGAATCGCCCACGACAGCGACTGCCACATCAGCTGCCTTCGTAACTGTAACGTTCGGTGATGAGATCGGAATGGATACGGGCAATGCGGCACCGCTGCCGGTCAACGTACGTCCATCCGGCAGTTGGAACGTGTAGTTCACAGTGGCTTGGTTGGTTAGTATAGAGCCAGGTGGTACCGATATGACCACGGCGCTAAATGAGACGGTTACCGTCGCACCTGGGGCGACCGAGCCGATATTAATACCTGTAATCGGGTCTGCCCCGGGAATAGGCGCACCGTTGACCAACACGCTATTTTGATTCAGGCTAAGCGAGCTGGATAACAGATCAAGCACGACTGTCTCTGCGGGCGCATTGCCTGTATTCGTGACAGTGATGATAAAACCAAGCGTATTCCCTACGGTTGCACGATCTGCGCTCAGAGTATTGGTCACATTCAAAATCGGCTGAAATACAGGCAGGCTAACTTGATTCGAGACGGATTGGCCTGCGAAAGCCCCAGAATTAAAGGAGACCGTTGCCTGATCCGTTGACAAACCTGATGCTGGCAAGGAGGTTACTGTGGCCTGGAAAGTGACCGTTGCCGAGCTGGCAGAAGGGACAGTGCCCACGGACACGCCTGTGGCAATGTTGGCTCCCGGTATAGTGACACCGTTGACTTGTACGGAGTTAGGTACAAAAGTAGTACCGTCAGCAATCGGGTCGATAAAGACCGTTCCTGTCACCGGTGTAATGCCATTGTTTGCTGCGGTAATGGTGTACGTTATGGTGTCTCCAAAGGCTACAGACGTCTGATTGACTGTTTTGGTCACGGTGACATCTGGATTGGATACAGGAATAAACACCGGATTCGATTGGACGCTTCCGTTTAATGTTCGACCGTCAGGCGGCTGGAAAGTGAATGTGGCCGAACCTTGATTTAACAGGCCCAAGCCTGTAGGGACAGCATTAATGACCACTTGAAAGGTTAAAGCGACAGAGGATCCTGCTGCAATATTTCCGACCACCACACCCGTTTGGGGGTTAGCCCCGGCAACAGGTAAACCATTTACGGTGACGCTGTTGGGTATAAAGGAGGAGCCTGATGGAATGGCATCGGTAAAGGTAGCTGTTGCTGCTAAATTACCTGTATTTTGGGCGGTCAGTGTATAGACTACGGTATCGCCTACGGTTGCTTGACTCATATTAGCAGTTTTAACGAGGTTGATAATAGGTTGGTAAACGGGAACGACAACGGTGTTGGAGAGTGAGGTGAAATTCAGTGTGCCGCTGGTAAAAGAAACCGTGGCCTGGTCACTCAGTTGGGGTGGATCAGGTAGACTGTTAACAGACACGGAAAAGGTGACCGTTGCTGACGCCCCGGCTGCGATAGAACCGACTGGAATCCCGGTCACGGGGCTGGCTGACGGCAGCGTTGTTCCATTTACGATAACGGAGCCAGGAACAAAAGAGGAGCCTGTCGGAATGGTATCGGTCACGCGGACATCTGTTACGATTGCGATCCCACTATTGGTAGCTGTAATAGTATAGGTTATCGTATCACCAGGAACGGCATCAGTTGCCGAGGTGCTTTTACTGACCTGCACATTGGGCGATGAAACAGGAATTGTGACGATATTGGACGAAACATTGCCGTTAACAATCCGGCCATCGGGCGGTTGAAAGGAAAAGCTGATATTCGCCTGGTCGGTGAGTTGGGGAGGTAAAGGCACGGAAGTAATCACCACCTGAAAAGTTGTTTGAGTTGTGGCTCCTGGTGCAATGGAGCCAATAGACAGACCTGTTGCGGGACTGGCACCCGGAGCAGGAGTACCGTTAACGACCACACTGTTCGGCACCAGTGCCGAGCCTGTGGGGATATTGTCTGTTAATGTGGCAGCAGCAGCAATGTTTCCATTGTTGGTCACTGCCACAGAATACGTAACGATATCGCCAACCGTTGCCTGTAGGGGGTCAGCAATTTTACTTACAGTTAGCACTGGAGCATTGACGGCTACTGTCACCGGATTAGATACTGAAACACCTGAAAAAGCGCCGCTGGTATAGCTGACACGCGCTTGATTGGTGAGCTGCGGTGGGCTCGGCAATGGAGAGGATACCGTGACCCTGAACGTGATCGTCGCCCCTCCTCCTGGGGCAATGCTCCCAACCGGGATACCTAATGCCGGATCTCCGTTAGCCACTGCGATGCCATTCAGTGTTACGCTGCCCGCAGTGAATTGGGAGCCAGGCGGGATCGGATCGGAAACGACCACATTGTTCACTGCCTGGATACCGTTATTGAGTACTGTCAGCGTGTATAACACTGAATCGCCTGGAATGGCAGTGGAACGGTCTGCGGTCTTTGAAATGGACACATTTGGCGCAGACACAGGAATGGATAACACGTTGGATGATGAGCTATCTGTTCGCACTCGCCCATCAGGCAGCGTAAAGGAAATGGCGGCGTTGGCCTGGTCTGTCAGCACAGATGGCGTTGGAAGAGAGGTCACTACAGTTTGAAATGTCAGTGTGATCGGGCTTTGCGGTGACACGGTTCCGATAAAAATACCTGCTGCTGGACTGGCTCCCGGCTGACTAACACCATTGATTACCACGCTGTTCTCTATAAAAGTAGACCCGGAAGGAATAGCATCAGTCAGCGTGACAGAAGCATTATAGTTGCCGCTATTCGTGACCGACAAGGTATACAAAATCGTGTCGCCAATCGTAGCTGCTGTTGTACTTGCAGATTTGGCGACGCTGATACGCGGCTGATAAACGGGCACAGCAACCGTATTCGTCTGGGTGGTTCCGGTAAAGGTGCCACTGGTAAAACTGACACTGGCCGTGTTTTGCAGCGGCTGTACGGACGGGACGGAATTGACCAGCACGGCATAGGACACTAGAACAGATGCGCCTGCGCTGATGTTGCCGACAGGAATACCGCTTCTGGGGTCAGCCGTGCTCACAGGTGAACCGCCAACGGTTACGCTCCCGGGTACAAATGACAGACTACTAGGGAGCGGATCGGTAATCACGGCGTTGGTGATGGGATCAATTCCGTTATTAACGGCATTTACACTGTAGGTTAGCGTTTCGCCTACACTAACGGATGTGAATCCGGCAGACTTGGTTACTGCTACGTTGGGGAGCGATATGGATACGGAAACGATATTTGAAAGAAGTGTGCCCGACAGGGTTCTCCCGTCTTGCAATTGATAGGAATACTGGAGCTGTCCCTGATCGTTTAATCCACCTCCGGGTGGGAGAGAGTCTACTGTGGTGCGAAACGAGACTGTAATTTGTGCTCCAGGATTCACTGTGCCTACTGGAATTCCGGTATTGGGGTTGGCCCCCGGAACCGAAGATCCACCAACAATGACGCTCCCTGGAATAAAGGTGGAGCCTGCCGGTACAGTTTCCGTTAAGGTCGTATTTAACACGGCTGTACCGGTGTTGGCGATGAGAAATGAATAAGTAATCGTTCCACCGACGCTGGCACGGTTAGAGCTTGCGCTTTTAGTAATCGTTGGCGCTGCAATCACGACAGGTATAGCTACAAGATTGGACAACGATGATCCGGTAAAGGCACCGGAGGTAAAGCTGACAGTTGCGCGATTGTTGATTTGCGAGGGAGAAGGCAATGAATTAATGGCTGCTCGAAAAACAACTGTTACCGATGCGCCTGGAGCCAAAGTGCCAATTGGAATCCCGTTTACAGGCGAAGCTGTCGTAGCTGGTGTTCCGTTTACAGTGACGCTGCCGGGTACGAAGGCAACTCCGCTAGGTAGCGGATCAGTCACCACGACATTGGTCACATTTGCAATGCCGTTGTTTGTGGCGGTTATCGTAAACTGAATGGTTTCTCCAACAGCAGCAGCCGCTAAGGAAGAGGCTTTGGTCACGGTCACATTCGGCGAGGATACAGGAATGGTGAGCGTGTTGGATGTGCCGTTTCCATTCAATACACGTCCGTCAGGTGGCGTAAAGGTGTATGTGTAAGTCGCCTGATCTGTCAAGTTGCCAGAGGCAGGAACAGCATTGACGAGGGTCTGGAAGGTCACCGGTATAGTAGACCCCGTATTAATCGTTCCTACTGAAAAGCCAGCAGCAGGATTGGCAGCAGGCACGGAAGAACCGCCAATGGTCACACTGCCCGGAACAAAGGATGAGCCCGCCGGGATGCTCTCTGTAAAGTTGAGATTCGCAGCAATGCTACCCGTGTTGGATATTTGAAACGTGTACGTAATGGTGTCTCCTACTGTAGCAGCCGATGTATTGGCACTTTTAACAATCCCAATAACGGGTTGATAGATCGGTGTACTCGCAGTATTGGACGGAACGCTACCAGAGATGACAGGCCCGCCAGGCACGGTTTGAAAGGAAAAGGCTGCCGATGCCTGATTGCCCAGTTGCGTGTTGGCTGGCAATGTGGTGACTGTTGCTCGGAATGTAATGGTTACCGTGGAAGAAGGAGCTACGCTGCCCACTGTAATACCTGTTGCAGGATTGGCTGTGGGCTGGGCAGTGCCCGCGACAATAACGCTGCCGGGTACAAAGGTAGCTCCGGCTGGGATGATATCGGTAAGTACTGTGTTAGAAGCGCTGACGAGCCCCGTATTTGAAATGTTAACCGTGTAAGTAACTGTATCGCCAATAACCAATCCCGTAGAGCTAGCAGTTTTGGTTAGAGTCACCAGCGGAGCATTGATATCAATTTGAATGGCATTGGCATTGACGGTATAAATATCGCCATTAGTGGTTAGTTGAAGGACACCGCTGGTTTGGCTGTTTAGCAGTGTGGAGGAGATATCGACGTTGGTAATGTCCCAGCCTTGCCGTCCCCCCGTGACCTGCGTCCCAGGTGTCCCATTCACCGCATTAGTGGTACCAAAGGTCCCCGTCGTGACCAATGTGCCGTCATCCCCGTTAATTTGCGACGCAAAAAAATTAGTCGAAAAATTGTTGGGCCCAGACAGCGCAGTTAAGCTGGATGTGGTAGGTCCAAATAACGCACGGTCCCCGGTGATATCCACGTCACCCTCTTGGGCGCTAATTAACGCCCTGCCGCGCAAAGTCCCCTGTACAGGCGTGGCAAACCCGCTCACTACCACGTTGACCGAGCCAGTAGCGCTGCTAACCCCTTCACCGCCTACACGCAGCGATAGGTTACGGAAGGGGAGAGACGGGTTATTGTATACCACTGCCAGTGTCCATCCAGCGTGGTTGGTGTTGGTAGAATCGGGGACCGTGATGGTGCCCGTTACATTTCCGACCGTGTATGCCCCTGCGCCGCCTTGAATGACCAAATTTGTTACATTTGCGGTTCTCACATAGGTACTGAGACTGGTGACGTTGACCGATGTTGCAGATTCAGGGCTGACTGTAGTAGATAAAGCAGGCGTCTGAAATGTGATCGGATTGCTGGCGCTGGACAATACATTGGTACTGCCGTTGGCATAGCTTCCTCCCCAAATAAGCTCAGCATACAGCACTGTACTGCCCGCAGGGAGCACGAGGAATGCTGTCGATGAGTTACTGGCAAAAGCAGAAGTCGTGCCGAATGGATACGTGCCGAAGCGTGAGGCTGTATTGGTTGTGATGAAAGCGCCGATGCTGGTCGCAGTACCCGGCACCCCTACCGAAGCAGAACGTGCCAGCCCGAGTGTATTCCCTATAAAGGTAATAGCCCCGGTCTGGTTCGTTGCGTAACGCTGAATAAAAGCCATGGATTAACTTCCTACTTTCCATCTCTTCCCAATTATATACCTCAGAGATTTTTGAAGGGGAAGAGCCAGCTAGGCTGGGTGTAATGATCCTTTCGTATAAATTGCCTGCATGATAATCAGGTCTTGCATACGGCATAAGTTCCTATACCTGATTCAGCTTGATATGGCCCCCTCCTCCTTCGATAAAATAGATTAGCATGAGCTCCAAATAGTGGATCTGTCACGACACCAGCGGAGTAGCTATTTAAATATCTCTTCATTATTCACATATGTATGCGAGCTAAAATTAAACATGACCCTTTTCATAGAATGGCGTTATTGGAAGCGTTTTATCGAATCATGAGGGATTTTGTAAAAATCCGTCGAAATGTTGATAGGTTTTTTTACTTGGCGTTAACATATGTGTTATACTGAAGGGGCAAAGGAGGCGTGCCCTATGAACTTAACAGTACGAGGTCAACAGATCGAGGTTACCGACGCTTTGAAGGACTACGTTGAAAAGAAATTCAGCAGACTTGAGAAGTATTTCGATGCACCCCCGACGTCTGATGGAAGTGTAACGTTAAGCACAACCAGAGATTTGCACACTGTAGAAGTAACCATTCCTTTGCCGGGGCTTGTACTCCGTGCCGAAGACGAAAGCGATGACATGTATGCATCCATTGATGCCGTGGTAGACAAGCTAGAACGGCAAATTCGCAAGCACAAAACCAAGCTTAACCGGAAATTCCGGCAGGAAGGTAGTTTGAAAACTCTTTTTGTGGAAGATCCAGCGGGTAGCGTGGCTGTTGCCGAAGATGAGGATGCGGAAATGGATGAGCTGGAAGTCGTTCGTACCAAGCGTTTCTTGTTGAAACCTATGGATGTGGAAGAAGCTATTCTGCAAATGAACATGGTTGGACATAATTTCTTCGTATTTTCTAATATTGATAATGAGGAAGTTAACGTAGTTTACAAACGCAATGATGGTAAATACGGTCTGATCGAACGAGAATAGCCTGTGAAGCAGAAACTCATCACATTTTAAAGTGAATAGAATGTTTTCGATTGAAGCATGCTTCATGGATATTAGGAAAATGATCATAACACGAGCCTTATCCTTGCGAACCTGGCGGGATAGGGCTCTTTTATATGTTTATTGTAAACATGATTGAAAATTTCAGCTTGGACAGGTGTAACCAATTGTGTATTTCGTGCGTCAATTGTTTTGGTATCTTTAACCGGATGCAAATCTGGAGGCTGCTTGTGTTGCGGCATGTCCTACAAACTGTTACAATTTATGCAAAGAACATCGCACGATGGGCTGGTATAGCCGGGCCTGTCAAACATATCGGGAATCAATTTCATCATGGACCCTTTCTTATTGTGAAATTGATTCTATTAATTGTTTTGCGCGAAAGGGGTAAACCATGCTAGGAATTGTCAAAAAAATTTTTGGTGATACAAATGAACGTGACGTCAAACGTTTAATGAAGACGGTTGAACTGATCAATAAAATAGAGCCTGATTTTGAGAAGCTCTCGGATGAGGAACTGAAAGCCAAGACGGCGGAGTTTAGAGAGCGGATTGAACAAGGTGCTACGGCTGAAGAAGTGCTGCCGGAAGCTTTTGCAACGGTTCGTGAAGCGTCCAAGCGGGTGCTGGGCAAACGTCACTATGACGTACAGATGCTCGGCGGTATTGCGTTGCACGAAGGAAAAATCGCAGAAATGAAAACCGGTGAAGGTAAAACACTGGTGGGAACATTGCCGGTTTATTTGAATGCTCTGTTGGGCAAAGGTGTGCACGTGGTTACAGTCAATGACTATTTGGCACAACGCGACAGTGGAGAAATGGGACAAATTTACAATTTTTTGGGAATGACCGTAGGTCTGAACCTGGCCAATATGGATCATGCTGCCAAACAGGAAGCTTATGCTTGTGATATTACGTATGGTACAAACAATGAGTTCGGGTTCGATTATCTGCGCGATAATATGGTGCTTTACAAAGAACAGATGGTACAGCGTCCGTTGTACTTCTGTATCATTGATGAAGTGGATTCCATTCTCGTCGATGAAGCTCGTACACCATTGATCATTTCAGGACAAGCTCAAAAATCGACCGAGCTGTATTTTGCGGCTGATCGTTTTGTGAAGAGCCTGAATGTTGAAGAAGATTACACGTTGGATATTAAGGTGAAGTCAGTTGCTTTGACCGAAAACGGCGTATCCAAGGCTGAAAATTTCTTTGGTCTTGAAAACCTGTACGATCAGGAAAGTGTTACAATCAATCACCACATCGTACAAGCCTTGAAAGCTAACGCTATTATGCGTTTGGATGTGGACTATGTCGTGGCTGATGGTGAGGTCCTGATTGTCGATGAGTTTACAGGTCGTCTGATGGCTGGACGTCGTTACAGTGATGGTTTGCACCAAGCTATTGAAGCGAAGGAAAACATCATTGTCCAAAATGAAAGCATGACACTGGCGACAATTACATTCCAAAACTATTTCCGTATGTACCGCAAATTGGCGGGGATGACGGGTACAGCGAAAACAGAAGAAGAAGAATTCAAAAAAATCTACGGTCTGGAAGTGCTCCAAATTCCGACGAACAAGCCTAACCAGCGTGTAGATATGCCTGACGTAGTATACAAGAGCGTGAAGGGCAAATTCCATGCTGTAGTAGACGAAATTCTGGAGCGTAACAAAAAGAACCAGCCGATATTGGTAGGTACGGTTTCTATTGAAAACTCGGAGCTTCTTTCTGAAATGTTGAAACGCAAAGGCGTTCGTCATAAAGTACTTAACGCCAAATATCATGCGGAAGAAGCTGAGATTATTTCCCGTGCAGGTGAAGCTGGCGCGGTTACCATCGCTACTAACATGGCTGGACGTGGTACTGACATCGTACTGGGCGAAGGCGTTGCAGAACTCGGTGGTTTGCACATCATCGGTACAGAACGTCATGAATCCCGTCGTATTGATAATCAGCTTCGCGGACGTGCAGGACGTCAGGGTGATCCGGGCTCCACACAGTTTTACTTATCGCTGGGCGATGAGTTAATGAAGCGTTTTGGTGCAGATAACGTACTGAATATGATGGAGCGCTTGGGCTTCGAGGAAGATCAACCTATCGAGAGCCGTATGATTTCGCGTGCTATCGAATCAGCTCAAAAACGTGTCGAAGGGAATAACTTTGATCAGCGTAAAGTCGTTCTTCAATATGATGACGTGATGAATCAGCAGCGTGCTATTATTTACAAACAACGCCGTGAGGTGCTGGAATCAGAGAACATCAAGGAAATTGTGTTCGACATGATCAAGCCTGTCATTGAGCGTGTAGTGGAAGCTCACTGTGGTGATGATATCCCTGAAAACTGGGAACTGGAAGAAGTTGCAGAGTATGTGAACAACAACCTGCTTGAGGAAAACACACTTTCGCGCGACGATCTGTGGGGTAAGGAAAAAGAAGAGATGGTCGATATGATCTTCGAAAAAGTTACCAACAGATACCACAGCCGTGAAGAGATGATCGGCGAAGAAATGGTACGTGAGTTCGAGAAGGTTATCGTATTGCGTGCAGTTGACAGCAAATGGATGGACCATATTGATGCTATGGACCAATTGCGTCAAGGTATTCACTTGCGTGCTTACGGCGGTACCGATCCTCTGCGCGAGTATCAATTTGAAGGCTTCGAAATGTTCCATGCTATGATTGCTAGCATCCAAGAGGAAGTAGCGACCTACATCATGAAAGCACAAATCGAATCCAACCAAGAGCGTCAGGCTGTCATCGACGAAGACAAAATCTCGACGAGTGGCGAACCTGCGGCTCCCAAAAAGAAATCCGCTCCTTCGCGTCCGCGTAGAAAATAACGGATTGAAATTAAGGGATAGATCTTGATATACACTATCCTCTGCAATGCATATAATGGCAGGCGGCAGTTCAACCACTGACCGTCGGCCATTTTGTGCCATCAGGGGACGACACAGATATATTCAATATAGCTCTTCTGTAAGATGGTCAGGTTGAATATGGCTATGACTGTGCTCTCCTAGTTCTTTTAAAACAATTATGACAAATAAGCAAGTCTCTGCTTATTTGTCAGTCAATTCCGCAGTTGATCTGGCTCACATACCAGAGCCAGTTATGTAAAAGCAGTTTGACTTTACGGTGGTCGGGAGCGAAGCGGAGGATTTGAATCTGGAGAAGCGTCAGTGATCGTAAGATCAAATCATTCGCGCAGCGCCTCCCCACGAGCCGTAACTCATAACGCTTTACTCCCCCTAACCCTATATTAAAAGGAGAATGACATCATGATTGATCCAAGTGTAAAACATGATTTACGAGAAATAGGCAAGAAACTAACAAACCTTAGGGGGTCTCTTTGACTTAGATCTCAAACAGGAAATGATCGCGAACTTTGAGGAAAAGATGGCAGCGCCTGATTTTTGGGATGATAACGAAAAGGCCCAAGGCGTAATTGCTGAAATGAACGCTGTGAAATCTTCTGTGGACAGCTATGAACAGCTGCGTCAGGAATATGAAGATGCAGGTATGATGGTTGAGCTGGCTGAAGAGGAAGGCGATGAAGCGCTGGCTGGAGAAGTTGAAAACAGTATCAAATCCCTGCTGAGCAAGCTGGAGGAATTTGAGCTGCAATTGCTTTTAAATCAGCCCTATGACAAGCTTAATGCTATTCTGGAGCTGCACCCGGGGGCAGGCGGTACCGAGTCTCAGGACTGGGGACAAATGCTGCTGCGTATGTATACACGCTGGGGAGAAAAACGAGGCTTCAAGGTGGAGACCCTGGATTATTTGGCAGGTGATGAAGCGGGGATTAAGAGTGTAACCCTGTTGATCAAAGGCTACAATGCCTACGGTTATCTCAAGGCGGAGAAAGGTGTACATCGGCTTGTTCGTATCTCTCCATTTGACTCCTCCGGTCGTCGACATACATCGTTCGTGTCTTGTGATGTAGTACCGGAAATTGCGGATGATGTGGATATTGAGATCCGCACGGAAGATCTTAAAATTGATACGTACCGGGCTAGCGGTGCAGGTGGTCAGCATATTAATACGACCGACTCGGCTGTTCGGATTACGCATTTGCCTACCGGTATTGTCGTGACTTGTCAAAATGAACGTTCCCAGATCAAAAACCGTGAACGTGCAATGACGATGCTTCGTTCCAAGCTCTATGAACGCAAGATCGAAGAACAACAGCAGCAATTGGACGAAATCCGTGGTGAACAGTCCGACATTGCATGGGGCAGCCAAATTCGCTCCTACGTGTTCCATCCATATAGCATGGTTAAGGATCACCGTACCAGCGTGGAAACTGGCAACGTCGGGGCAGTGATGGACGGCGATCTCGATCCATTCATCGATGGTTACCTGCGCAGCCAAATTAAGCTGGACGCAGAATAATTGTCTGTATGTTTTCCTACAGAACCGCAGTCTACGTGCCTGCGGCCTGTAGGAATTTTTGTGTGACGGTATTTTTATTAAAGGAGAACGTGAATGATGTCTCAATTGAACCCTCCCACTGCCCGCCGAAGAAGGCGTAAGCCTCTGATTGCCGCCAGTGGACCAGCGCGTAACGTGACCGATGTTTTGCTAATTATACTCGGCTCCTTCATTACAGCGTTGACCTTTAACATGTTCTTGCTTCCCAACCGGATTGCATCCGGGGGTGTATCTGGCCTGTCTATCTTGGGCGAGGACCTGTTTGGCCTGGAACCGGCCTATACGCAGTGGGGAATGAATATTCCGTTATTTATAGCAGGAGTACTGCTGTTAGGAAAAAAGTATGGCTTGCGTTCCCTGCTGGGCAGCATCATGCTGCCACTATTTGTTTATGTGACGAAGGATTGGGCAGTCCCGACAACCAATCCGTTGCTGGCTTCGCTGTATGGTGGAATCGGAGTAGGATTGGGCTTGGGCACTGTGTTTCGGGGCAGAGGCTCGACGGGTGGACTGGCTATTTTAGCGCAGATTATTCAAAAGTATACCGGTTTTAGCCTTTCTCTTTGTGTCATGCTAATGGATGGCACAGTGATCACGCTAGCTGGTTTCGCCCTGTCGCCGGAGCGAGCTCTGTATGCATTGATTGGCTTGTTTGTGACCGGCAAAGTCATTGATGCTGTAGAAATGGGATTGGGTTACTCCAAAGTGGCTTACATCATATCCAATCAAAAGGAAAAGATCACGCAAACTATTTTACAGGATTTGGATCGTGGTTTGACAGAGCTTGCAGGACGGGGGGGGTACACGAACGAAGAACGTCCTGTACTTATGGTTGTAGTCGGGCAAAACGAGGTAACCCGCCTCAAAACGCTCGTTCGCTTGGTAGACCCGGAAGCTTTTGTGATTATTAGTAATACACGTGAGGTATTGGGTGAAGGGTTCAAAAGGGAAGGCTAGCATAATGTAGCCTTCTGGACGCTTGCTCTTAACTGAATCAATGTAGGAGAGCCCACTGATGTAGTGGGCTTTTCTCTTTTCAGAACAGCTTTATCAAGCCTTTTTTGGTAACAGATCAAGCCAATCTGCTGCTTGTCCTTGATTAAAATATGAGGTCGGTACTCCTTTTACTCCGGTTTTGACCATAAATAAACCGCCTGCTAGTGGTTGATCGGTATTATCGCCATCTTGAGCAGTTGTGATATACAACTCATCCAGATGTTCACCGCCAAAAGCACATGAAGTCACACAATTGACTGGAAGTGAAACCTCAGCAATTACTTCTCCCTGAGCAGGATGGATACGAGAAACACGCTTACCGCCCCAACGCGCGATCCACAACATGCCCTCTGCATCGATGGTCATGCCATCTGGATATCCTTCACTTTCATCCAATCTAGCTATCACTTGCTTATTCTTAATGGTGCCCTGTGTCACATCGTAATCGAAGGAGACCACTTCCAAGGTCGGAGTATCAATATAGTACATGGTACGATGATCTGGGCTCCAGGCTAAGCCATTAGATATGGAAGCTTTATCAACCAGTAAGGAGACGCTTCCTTTTGTGCTCAGACTATACAACGCTCCTTGCGCGCGTTCGCCATTTAAACTCATAGTTCCTGCCAAAAAACGTCCTGCAGGATCACATTTACCATCATTAAATCGATTTCCTGATCTACCTTCCTCAGGATCGTGGATCAATACTTTGGCTCCTGTTTCAATATCCAAACAGTATAGACCGCTGATCATGGCCACGATTACTTTATTTTTAAGATAAGGGACGACTGCACTAATATGTTCACCCACATCTATGGTACGATCTGTGCCTGTAGATGGATCGTAAATGTGTAATTGAAAACCCTCAATATCGACCCAAAATAAACGTTGCGACTGATGATCCCAACTGGGACCCTCGCCTAACTTGGCTTTAGCATCTATCACTAAATTCGCTGTATATGTTTTGATGTGTAGCACCCCTAACGTATAGGTTTATTTTCGTACATACTCACTCTTTATACCCTATTCAATGTCCAACGAATACATAAGTGCAGCAAATGTATAAACCGGATGAATACCAATATACAAGATAATATATAAAGGGAACGCTCCTTTTCTTATGCAAAATAGAAGACTAGATTCGCAAGGGGGTCTGTCTTTTTTGTTTTCCTTAATTGTAGCCTGTACAGCTTGGCGGCCAAAAGAATGGGCAAGAGTGCATATTTTAAATTTGGAGGAATAACATGACATGAGGTGTTGTATTTATATGAATAGAGTCGTATAATAATACATATTTCATAGGGACGGAATGGAGGAAGGTCTGTGAGCAGCAAGCTAAAGGTAGCAATTGTCGGTTCCACTGGATATGGCGGAGTGGAGCTGATTCGATTTTTGGTTCATCATCCGCAGGTGGAGATTGTATCTGTTATTTCTTCATCCAGCGCGGGTGTCCCGATTAGTGATGGGTTTCCACATCTGACGGATATTGTGGTACAGGATTTGGACGGTGTCGATATCCATGAAATTGCTGCCAAGGCTGATCTGGTTTTCACAGCTACGCCATCAGGCGTTAGCACCAAATTAGTGCCACAGCTTCTGGATGTCGGACTGAAGGTGATTGACCTTTCCGGGGACTTTAGGCTCCGAAGCGGGGAAGCGTATGAAGCATGGTACAAAAAGCCTGCGGCTTCACCCGAGTATCTCAAGCAAGCCGTTTACGGACTCAGCGAGGTGTATGCAGAAAAGCTTGCTGGTGTTTCTTTTATTTCGAATCCAGGCTGCTATCCCACGGCAACACTATTGGGAATTATTCCTGCCTTAAAGGCGGATTGGATTGACCATCGGTCACTGATTGTGGATGCTAAATCCGGGGTATCCGGCTCCGGTCGGGGAACAAGTCTTGTTTCACATTATGCGGAGATGAATGAGAATTTTAAGGCTTATAAGGTGAATAAGCACCAACATATCCCTGAGATCGAACAGGTATTGGGTGATGTTGCGGGCGAGGACGTTACAATTACGTTTACGACACAGCTGGTGCCTATGACGCGAGGAATCATGAGTACAATTTATGTCACGTTGAAAGGTGATCATACGGATCAGGACCTTATCGGGTTATACCGGGATTATTATAAAGGCCATCCTTTTGTCCGTGTACGTGGCGAAGGTATATGGCCGGCAACAAAAGAAGTATTTGGTTCGAACTACTGCGACATCGGTTTTGCAGCAGATGCCCGTACTGGGCGTCTTACGATTATTTCTGTCATTGATAATGTTGTGAAGGGTGCCGCTGGGCAGGCGATTCAGAATTTAAATTTAATGATGGGATGGGAGGAGAACCTCGGACTGGGCTTCATACCGGTATATCCGTAAGTAGCACGTAAACGCAACAGGTACAGGAGAACGACAGCGGGCAGGTTTGAGAACGCAAGCGTCCGGCTGCCATTCATTCCTTATAATGCGGGCGAGGGCACATAATTATGGGCAAATTAGGGTTTACAGTCGTACATGGGGGCAACATCGTAACTCCGCATGGCTTTACAGCCGGGGGATTGCACTGTGGATTGAAAAATACGAACCGCAACGATATCGGCGCGATTCGCTGTGAGGTAGAGGCGACAGCTGCTGCGGTGTATACCACTAATGTGTTTCAGGCTGCACCGCTGAAGGTGACTCGCGAGAGCCTGACAAACGGTCGATTGCAGGCGATAGTAGTGAACAGCGGGAACGCCAATGCCTGTACAGGACAGCAAGGGGAGCAGGACGCTTACGCTATGCGTTCGGCCGCTGCTCGTGAACTGGGTGTGGCAGAGAGCAATGTAGCTGTTGCTTCGACGGGTGTAATTGGCGAGCATCTGAAAATGGATCGTGTGCTTGGCGGTATATCGTCACTACCTAAGCGGATGAGCGAGGCAAACGATGGAGCGGAGCAATTTAGCCAAGCCATTCTGACAACGGATTTGGTTAAAAAGGAAGCATGCGTGTCAGTTGAAGTGGACGGTGTGACCGTGCACATCGCCGGGGCGGCAAAAGGATCAGGTATGATTCATCCGAATATGGCAACCATGCTCGCTTTTATAACTTGTGATGCGGTCATCGGGCAGACGGCTCTTCATCAACTATTAAAGCAGGCCACGGATACTAGCTTTAATATGATTACGGTCGATGGGGATACCAGCACGAACGATATGCTAATCGCTATGGCAAGCGGACTGGCAGGCAACAGCGAGTTGAACGCAGAGCATCCTGATTGGGGGGCTTTTGCCGAGGCATTCACTTATATTTGCCGGGAGCTGGCGAAGGCGATTGCCCGTGACGGGGAAGGTGCTACGAAGCTGGTAGAGGTGTCCGTAAGCGGAGCGGTAAGCGATGCTTCTGCCCAGGCGATAGCCAAGACCGTAATTGGGTCCAGT
Source organism: Paenibacillus sp. DP01 (assembly GCF_044784315.1). Classification (NCBI taxonomy): domain Bacteria; kingdom Bacillati; phylum Bacillota; class Bacilli; order Caryophanales; family Paenibacillaceae; genus Paenibacillus; species Paenibacillus sp. DP01. The sequence continues at coordinate 5,169,248 of NZ_CP173059.1, read as the reverse complement.
CTGGTGAAGTCAGCCGTTTTTGGCGCAGACGCCAACTGGGGACGGATTATTGCAGCCGTCGGACGTGCTGGAGAGCCGGTGAATCCCGATACGGTAGACATCCGCTTAGGTGACATTATCGTGCTGAACCAATCAAGTCCAGTTGCTTTTGATGAAGCCGAGGCGCTCTCCTATTTGCGTGGAGATATGGTGCAAATTATCGTTGACTTGCATCACGGGAACGGAATGGCTACAGCATGGGGCTGTGATCTAACCTACGATTATGTGCGGATTAATGCGGCTTATCGGACATAGATACCAGATTTAAATACAGATGGATTTTTAATAGTTAATAGAAGAAGCAAGCGGATATAGTTTTTCGCATCATTTGAAAATCGCACAAAATTGTGCAGAGGAGAAAAGGAGAGATGATATGCAATCGGCAGTGGGACACGCGGATCAAGCGAAACAAGCGGGACTGGCACGTCGTAATTTTGTGATGAAATGCGGAGGAAGTACGCTGGCTGCGTTGCCTGATTCCTTTTTTGACGACTTGGCCCGTCTGCAGTCGGAAGGCCTTCAACCAGTCATTGTACATGGCGGCGGACCTGCGATCTCTGACAATTTGGCGAAGCTGGGAATCGAAACGGAGTTCATTCACGGGTTGCGTAAAACGACTGAACCCGTGTTGGATGTCGTGGAAATGGTGCTGGCAGGCAGCATTAACAAGCAGATTGTTCGCAGAATAGGGATGCACGGAGGGCGAGCGTTGGGTTTGTCGGGCAGTGATGGCTATTTAATTGAAGCAAAGCCTGTGCCGAATGCTGCCGAGGTCGGTTGGGTTGGAGAGGTAACATCTGTTCAAGCATCGATTATTACGGGTGTGCTGGACATGAGCTATATGCCAGTTATTGCGCCTATTGGCATTGATCGATCCGGTCAGCGTTATAACATTAATGCCGATACAGCGGCGGGCGCGGTTGCTTCTCATCTCGGCGTCAGTCGAATGATTGTTGTGACGGATGTACCCGGTATTTTGAAAAAGAATGGTGTAGAGAAGAAGGTGCTGGAATCGATCACTATACAGGAAATTGAAGATATGATCAGCACGGGTGAAATCTACGGTGGTATGATCCCGAAAGTGAGAGCGGCTATTGCCTGCATTCACGGAAAAGTGAAGGAAGTCGTCATCGTTGACGGCAGCGAACCGCAGGTACTCAGCCGTGTGCTGAGCGGAGAATCAATTGGAACACGCATTGTGCGCATGCAGTAATTGCAATATATGCTCAACCTATATAACCAAACGATAAAGGGGCGTGAACGACATGAGTAAGGAACCGAATACGCTGGTGAGCGAGGAAATGCCAAGTACGAATGGAAGCGGAGCGCAAGCGCAAAAGGGGACGGCAAAAACGCAGGCAGATAGCTCTCTTTTTCCAAACTACGCAAGATACCCGCTTACACTGGTGAAAGGACAAGGAAGCTGGCTGTGGGATGATCAGGGCAAACGTTATCTGGATTTCATGTCAGGTATTGCTGTTACCAATCTAGGCCATGCGCCTCAAGCTGTAGCGGAGCGGTTGAAAAAGCAGATCGATGAACTGTGGCATGTATCCAATCTGTTTCATATTCCTGGGCAGGAGCGGGCCGCGGCCTTGCTGACAGCTAATAGTAGCGCAGATGCGGTGTTCTTCTGCAATAGCGGAGCTGAAGCGAACGAAGCTGCCATTAAGCTGGCGCGTCGTTACCACCAGAAGGTGAAGCAGACTGGTCGCTATGAAATCATTACGTTCACGCAATCCTTCCACGGACGGACGCTGGCAACCTTGACTGCTACGGGTCAGGACAAAGTGAAAGAAGGCTTTTTACCGCTTCCCGCCGGATTCAAAAGCGTTCCGCTTCATGATCAGGCTGCGCTCGAAGCAGCGATCAATGAGAATACAGCGGCAATTATGCTGGAAATGGTGCAGGCCGAAGGTGGCATGTATCCGGTAGACCCTGCTTTCGTAGACGTGATTACCCAGCTGTGCCAGGAACATGGATTGCTGCTGATCATTGACGAGGTGCAAACAGGTATGGGACGGACAGGTAAGCTGTTTTCCTTTGAGCATTATGGGATTGAGCCGGATATTTTTACATTGGCGAAAGGACTGGGCAGTGGCTTTTCGGTCGGTGCAATGCTAGGCAAAGAATATTTGCGTGAAGCGTTCACAGCGGGCAGTCATGGTTCTACGTTCGGGGGTACACCGCTTGCTATGGCAGCAGTTCAAGCGACCGTTGAAACGATTATTGATGACAAGCTGCCAGAACGCGCTGCCGAAATGGGAGATTATCTCTTCCAGAGTCTGCAAAAGCAGCTTGCAGATATTCCTTTTGTCCAGGATATCCGCGGAAAAGGTCTGATGGTCGGGATTGAGTGTGCGGAGCCGGTAGCAGAGCTTGTTTTGGCAGGACAGAAGAAGGGCATTCTGTTCATTACAGCAGGACCGAACGTGATTCGCCTGTTGCCTAACCTGTATGTAACGAAAGACGAAATAGATCAGGCTGTAGCATGGATTGCTGAATTGATTCGGGAGCACATAGCTTAGTGTAAAGACAGAAGCATCCGAGATTAGAGCGTAAAAGGAGAGGATCGCATGAGCCAGGGCGGCGCACTGCAACAGGTGAATTTGAAAGGACGGGACTTTCTAGAGCTGGACGATTACTCGCCAGAGGAAATCCAGTATTTAATTGATCTCGCCGTTGAAATTAAGCGTAAGCACAAAAACGGAGAAGCTTATCAGCCGCTGAAGGGGAAAACACTTGGGCTGATTTTCGAAAAATCCTCCACACGCACACGGGTATCCTTTGAAGTCGGTATGTATCAATTGGGCGGGCATGCCCTTTTCCTCAGCAAAAATGATATTCAACTGGGACGCGGAGAGCCGATTAGCGACATGGCCCAAGTGATGTCACGTTATCTGGATGGCATTATGATTCGTACCTTTGGGCACGATAATGTGGTAGAGTTGGCCCGTTATGCATCCGTTCCTGTGATTAATGGTTTGAGCGATTTGGCGCATCCGTGTCAGGTGCTGGCTGATTATCAAACCTTATATGAACAAAAGGGTAAGCTGAAAGGACTCAAACTGGCTTACATCGGAGACGGCAACAATATGGCGCATTCCCTCTTAATTGGTGGAGCAAAGCTCGGAGTGCATGTCTCCATTGCAAGTCCAGCTGGATACGAGCCTGACCCGAGTGTGGTCGCGGTTTCTCGTGAGATTGCCAAACAGACAGGGAGTGAAATTGTTATCACGCAAAGTCCGCAGGAAGCAGTAAAAGATGCCGATGCGATCTACACAGACGTGTGGGCAAGCATGGGCTTTGAGGAAGAGCAGAAGGAGCGTGAGCTTGCTTTTGCCGACTTCCAGGTGAATGAGGAGTTGGTTAAGCTCGCGAAGCCAGATTATCTATTCCTGCACTGTCTACCTGCGCATCGTGGGGAAGAGGTGAGTGCAGGAGTAATCGACGGTCCCCATTCGGTCATTTTTGATGAAGCGGAAAACCGTCTACATGCACAAAAAGCGTTGCTAGTTGCTTTAATGGGATACAGTTGATCGTAAAGAAGATAGAGGTATAAGCATTCGGGGAGGACTTCAACAATGGCAAAAGAAAAAATCGTACTCGCATATTCCGGCGGTCTGGATACGTCGGTCATTCTGAAATGGCTCAAGGAAACCTATGATGCTGAGATTATCGCATTTACCGCAGATATCGGACAAAAGGAAGAACTGGACGGTTTGGAGGAAAAAGCACTCGCTACGGGAGCTTCCAAAGTGTACATCGATGATCTGCGTGATGAATTCGCCAAGGATTTTATTTACCCAATGTTTCAGGCGGGTGCTTTATATGAAGGGCAATATTTGCTCGGAACGAGTATTGCACGTCCATTGATCGCTAAGCGGATGGTCGATATTGCGATTGCCGAGGGAGCAACAGCCATTGCCCACGGCGCAACAGGCAAAGGCAACGATCAGGTGCGCTTCGAGCTGAACGCGGCGGCGCTAACGCCGGACATCCAAGTCATTGCACCTTGGCGGCTGGAAGAGTTCCGCAACCAGTTCCCGGGCCGGGCAGAAATGATTGCCTATGCGGAAAAACACGGTATTCCGGTAACCGCTTCTGCAGCCAAGCCGTACTCCATGGACCGCAACCTGCTGCATATCAGCTATGAAAGCGGCGTGCTGGAGGACCCCTGGTTTGATCCGAGCGCTCCTGAAAATAAAGAAATGTTCTTGCTCAGCAACGCGCCTGAGGACGCCCCTGATGAAGCAGAATATTTGGAGCTGGAATTTAAAGCAGGCAACTGCGTCGCTTTGAATGGTGAACAGCTAACTCCGCTGCAAGTGATGGAAAAGCTGAATGAACTGGGCGGCAAGCATGGAATCGGACGTGTAGATATGGTGGAGAACCGTTTTGTGGGTATGAAGAGCCGCGGAGTCTATGAGACGCCAGGGGGTACAATCCTGTTCACAGCTCACCGCAAAATGGAGTCCATCACAATGGATCGCGAGGTTATGAATCTGCGTGATAGCCTGATTACCCGTTATGCTACCTTGGTGTACAATGGATTCTGGTTCGCGCCGGAACGTGTTGCTTTACAGGCACTGGTTCATGAGAGTCAGAAAAATGTCAGTGGTACGGTGCGCGTGAAGCTGTACAAGGGCAATATTATCGGTGCAGGCGTTAAAAGTCCGGTTAGCTTGTACAACCCAGACATTGCAACCATGGAAGCTGATCCGACGCAAGCCTACGACCAAGGCGATGCCACAGGCTTTATCCGCTTGAATGCTTTGCGTTTGAAGGTAAATGCGGGCGTAACACAAAATCATAAATAAGATGTAATCAAAAAAATGTACGGAATGCGGGCCGTTCTTGTCCAAACGACAAGGGCGGCTTGTTATTGCAGAGAGGGGATCATGCAATGAGTAAGCTATGGGGCGGACGGTTTACAAAGCAAACGAACAAGCTGGTAGAGGAATATACGGCTTCTATTGAGTTTGATCAGGCGTTGGCGGAAGAAGATATTCAAGGCAGTTTAGCTCATGTGGCCATGCTGGGCAAATGCGGTATTATTCCGCAGGAGGATGCGGACACGATCAAGGGAGGACTGCACACCGTTCTGGAGCGTATCCGCCGTGGGGAAATTGAATTTTCCGTTTCGGATGAGGATATTCACATGAATATTGAAAAAAACCTGATCGAGGCCATTGGTCCGGTCGGCGGTAAGCTGCACACTGGACGCAGTCGTAACGATCAGGTAGCAACGGATATGCACTTGTATTTGCGCGGACGTGTGGTATCGCTGGTAGGTATGCTGCATGATGTACAAGTTGCATTAATTGGGCAGGCCAAGGACAATCTGGACACAATAGTGCCTGGATACACACACTTGCAGCGTGCGCAGCCTATTTTGTTCGCGCATCACTTGCTAGCGTATGTGTCTATGCTAGAGCGTGATATTGACCGACTCAAGGACAGCTACAAGCGCATCAATGTGTTGCCGCTCGGGGCTGGCGCTTTGGCTGGAACCACTTTCCCGATTGATCGTCATTTTGTAGCTGAGCAGCTCGGTTTTGATGGCGTCTATGAAAATAGCCTGGACGCTGTTAGTGATCGGGACTTTATCGTAGAGTTTTTGGCCGGGGCCTCGCTGATTATGACGCATTTGTCCCGTCTGAGTGAAGAACTGGTGCTATGGAGCAGCACGGAGTTTGGTTTTGTCGAGCTGGATGATGCTTTCTGCACAGGCAGCAGCATTATGCCACAGAAGAAAAACCCGGATGTACCGGAGTTAGTACGTGGCAAAACCGGGCGTGTCTATGGAAACCTCGTCGGTCTGCTGACAGTACTGAAGTCCTTGCCACTGGCATACAACAAGGATATGCAGGAGGACAAGGAAGGGATGTTCGATACGGTTGCTACGCTGGAGGGAGCCTTGCAATTGTTCGCTCCGATGATCGCCACCATGAAGGTGAACAAGGATCGCATGCGTCAAGCGGTCAACCAGGATTTCTCCAACGCAACGGATATTGCGGACTTCCTGGTCGGCAAGGGGCTTCCGTTCCGTCAGGCCCATGAGGTTATCGGCAAAACGGTGCTGTATTGCATCCAGCAGGGCAAGTATTTGCTTGATCTGAAACTGGATGAATTCCAGCAGTTTTCGGATCTGTTCGACGAGCGTATTTATGAGGTGCTTCAACCAGAAGCGGTAGTCAATGCTCGGAATGTGTATGGTGGAACCGCCACCGGTCAGGTGCAGGCAGCCATTGGACGCAGTGAACAGCTTCTAGTGAACACGTCAACATGGTTTGAAAATCATAAGCCAAAAAATTAATCCGTAAAGAAAATTATTCTCTTGCACAGCAACGGGATGCTGTGTAAAATCAGATTTTAAGAATATTTGCCAGCTATGTTCTCAAAGGCACCGTTCGCGGTGTCTTTTGTGTTTTCCGAGAGGGTTGAAAGATTTATGCTCGGAATAACCATGAACTACATAGATGTATTGAAAGAATATCATCCACGAGGCTTAATAACTAGTTCTATATACCTATCCATACATTAGTGTGAAAGTTTCTAGAATTTACATTTTTGTATACTACGCCTACTATGATTATGGTAGAATAGCACTAAGTTTTTCATTGAATTACCAATTCAATAGAACAAGAAGCATATGCGATATTTCATTGTCAAGTTATTATTGGTTTTTTCGACCAGGAAAATTGCATAAATGTGTAAAGGAAGGGCCTGAATGAGAAAACAGGTGTGCCCTGGTTTCGAAAGAATAGCCGTTAAAAATATTTAAGTAGCGACATAGCAAAAGGCAGAGTCGGGACGATCCAGGGAGGTATTATGAGAACTAAACGAACGACGCGTCAGCTAAAGAGCGCTTGGATCGGTTATCGCGCTTCTGACGCCGATGGATTGGTATCCTCATTGCATGAGGAGCGAATCCAGGCAGAGAAGTTGCTACGTGAGGAGCGGGAGCTTTTCCACGCGGCGCTGGAGCGGAAAAAGCAGCGGGATACCGAGTTAAAGCAACTGCTTGCGGACGCGCTTGCGGAAGAGCGGCGCTGGATTGAAAGGGCGGGAATTCATGGGTGACAAGCTTAGGTGGCAGGTTGGAGGAGTTTCAATTCGCCAAACCAAGAGAAGAATAAAAGAAGAGCGTCAGCGAATCGAACAACTGCAACAACAGCTAGAGGCTCAGCGTGCAGAGCAGGCCCCGATACTGTACAAGCTTGATTTTCATATCGAAGAGTTGGAACGGCGACTTCAGGATACAGAACTTCGTATTCAGGCTTTACAGAATGCCAATGATACAGCAGCAGCTGTGGAACAATTGCTGGATGAAGGAATACAGGATGGACAGGTGCAGGAGGCGCAAGTCCAATATGCATCTGGGCAGGAACAAGCAGCGGCAGGAGCAGCTATAGGTCTTGCTTCCAGTATCCCTGGTGCAGAAGGCGGAGAGGCGGCAGCAGGAACGCAGACCGGACGAAACGGCAAGGCCCGTCTGGGAGATCAGCTGGTGGAGAACGGGATGATTACCCGGGATCAGCTGACAGATGCTATCCGCAACCAGAAGCGTTACGGTGGCAGACTGGGCGATATTCTTGTAGAGATGGGTTTCATTACAGCTGAGCAGCTACAAGAGCAAATTGATGGTGATGAGTCCAAGGAGAGACTGGGCGATATGCTGGTTCGTTCCGGCTATATTATACCGGAGCAGCTAGAGCGTGCGCTCGAGTTCCAGGCGAAGAGCGGCGGACTGCTCGGCGACATTTTGCTGTCATTGCAAATGCTGGAGCCAGCAGATTTGTACCGCGCGATTGCTACACAGAACCGAATCGGGCGTATTGGTGAGGAGTTGGCGCTGGATGCGGCGTACAAGCTACCCGAGCAAGTGGCCATGGCTTATGGCGTGGTCGTCATCCACCAATATATGAACCGCTATATTGTAGCGGTCAGTGATCCACTGCCAGAGGAGCGACGCTTGAAGCTGGAAGAAATTCTGGGTATGCCGGTAGAGCAGGTACTTGCAACGAAGGAAGAGATGGAGCAGCTCTGGGGTAAAATCTACGGTGAGGAAATGATGCAAGAGAGCACGACCGGGCTATTGGAAAAAGAACCGCATAATTCGGCGCGGACCACCTTTACCAAGGGACAGCTCTGGGTGTTTGCAGCTATGGGAATGATCACACTGCTTGGCCTCCTCTGGAACAGTTGGAAAACGGTGCTGATCATTAATATGATGATTCAGCTGTTTTATTTTGCTATGACGCTATTCAAATTTGGTATTATCTATCTCGGTTCCCGGCGTGGGGCCCAGCTTCGCTTCACGAAGGAAGAGGTAGACGCCATGGATGAAAAAAGACTGCCGATCTATACGATTCTTGTTCCGATGTATAAGGAAGCGGGCGTGCTTCCGATGTTGTTGCGGAATTTGGAACAGCTGGATTATCCAAAGTCCAAGCTGGATGTACGGCTGCTGATCGAAGAGGACGACATTGAGACGATTGAGCTGCTACGGGAAATGAAGCTGCCAGCGTATTACACGACACTGGTCGTGCCCGACGGCTTGCCGAAAACTAAGCCGAAGGCATGTAATTATGGACTTATTCGGGCCCGCGGCGAATTTGTCGTCATTTACGATGCTGAGGATCGTCCCGATGCTGACCAACTTAAAAAGGTCATTGCAGCGTTTGATTCACTGCCTGAGAATTATGCGTGTATTCAAGCGAAGCTCAATTATTTTAACAGCACACAAAATTTGCTGACCCGCTGGTTCACACAAGAATACAGTATGTGGTTCGAATTGCTGCTGCCAGGAATTATGCAGTTAGACACCCCCATTCCGTTGGGCGGTACGTCCAATCATTTCCGGGTATCTGTATTGAAAGATATCAATGCGTGGGACCCCTATAATGTAACCGAGGATGCCGATCTGGGCATTCGTCTGTATAAAGGTGGTTATAAAACGGCCATTGTCGATTCCCGCACATGGGAGGAAGCGAACAGCCGCGTGGGCAACTGGATTCGTCAGCGTTCACGTTGGATCAAGGGATATATGCAGACATGGCTGGTTCATATGCGCAATCCGGTTAAGCTGGTGCGCGAAGTGGGCTGGAAAGGATTTTTCGGTTTTCAGGTGATGATTCTGGCGACTCCGATGTTGCCATTGCTAAACCCGATTTTTTGGGGCTTGCTTATTTTATGGTTTGGCTGGGAGTTGTCCTTTATTCCCAAGCTGTTCCCGGGTTATGTGTACTACTTGGCCAGCGCGGAATTTTATATCGGTAACTTTCTGTTCGTATTCAGTAATGTGGCCGGCATGTATTGGGTCATCGGTGAGCTGGAAGAACGCGGTGAACGAACATTTTCATACGCGATGGTCAAATATGGGCTACTCTCGCCGTTATATTGGGTACTTATGAGTATAGCTGCGATAAAAGCAGCTTGGCAGCTTATAACCAAGCCGTTCTATTGGGAAAAGACGACGCATGGTCTGACCGATATGCATGACTTGGATGATACCCCGGCACAGTCCTCCTGAATATGAAGAAAGAAGGAGCAAGAATGGAGACCAAAAATCCTTTTTTATCCGTCGTCATTCCCATGTACAATGAAGGCTCACACCTTGAGCGTTCACTTAAGGTGATTGATGGGGTGCTGTCTGTTGTCACCTCACGTTATGAGCTTATTATTGTAGATGATGGTTCCAAAGACGATACGTGGCTCAAGTTGTCCGAATTGTCCCGTCGTATGCCCTCTTTGCTCGCACTCCGGCTGAGTCGGAATTTTGGTAAGGAGCTGGCGTTGTGCGCAGGTTTGGAAAATGCATCTGGCGATGCGATCATTGTCATGGACGGTGATCTGCAGCATCCTCCTGAGATGATCGGGGAAATGGTGCGTTTATGGCAGAATGAAGGTTATGATTTAGTTGAATGTGTGAAAGAATTTCGGGGAGAAGAGTCTGTAGGCAAAAAGCTCGGAGCTTCTTTGTTCTATGCAACCTTGAATCGTTTGACGGGCTTTAATCTAAAGGATGCCTCCGATTATAAGCTGCTGGATCGAAGAGTGGTGGATGCCTGGATGGCGATGCCAGAGCGTATGCCGTTTTTTCGCGGGATGACCGCCTGGCTCGGTTTTCGTAAAACCCAGATTACATTCCGGGTGGCTCCACGAGAAGAGGGTCCAAGCCGCTGGAGTCCGTTAGGCCTATTTCGATTGGCTGCGGAAGCGATCGTTTCGTTTTCGACGGTACCTTTGCGGGTAGTGAGTTTAATGGGTCTCATTTTCATGCTGATTTCGGTCGTGTTGGGGATTCAAACCTTAATGCACAAAATAACGGGTGACGCTGTGACCGGGTTTACCACTGTCATTTTACTGCTTTTGATTATCGGTAGTGTACTTATGCTGTCGATTGGAGTGGTAGGAGAATATATTGCCGCCATATATCACGAAGTCAAAGCCAGACCCCGTTATCTAATTGCAGATAAACGGGCGAATGCTGACCGACTGTGGGTGGATAGGGAGTTTAATCAACATGATCAGACGTTCGTATCTAAAGTATCCAATCATTAAATACGGTATTGTCGGACTGCTGGGTACAGGCATTCACGTCGGTGTACTTGTGCTGCTGGTGGAGCTGTTTGCAATACCTGCAGTAACGGCTACTACCATAGGCTTTATCGTTACGTTGCTCGTTTCGTATGTGCTGAATCGTAACTGGACGTTCGAGCCTACCGGCGAAGGGAGCCGCACTCAGTTTCTTAAATATTTATTGGTCTGCACCTGCGGCTTGCTCCTGAATGCCGCTCTGATGTACGTAACCATTCACTGGATTGGTTGGTCGTATCTGATCGGTGAAGTCTTAACTACCATCATCGTGCCAGTTCATAATTATATCTGGAACCGCTATTGGATCTTCTCCGTTCCGCAACAGCGTCAGAAAGAGGTTTCATGATCGTAAGGAAACATGGAAAGTTGTTGTCATTGTTTGCTTGTATTGCTGCTCTAGAATTAGCCGTGGGTGTTTATTTTGCATGGCATCTTGGCTATATGCATACCGATGCGCTCAGTCGAGTAGCAAATGCATTTTATGTACTGTATAGTCGTGACCCGCATTTGGGTGCTATTGGGTTTGTGTGGAATCCACTACCGAGTTTGATGGAACTCATTGTACTGTTGTTCTATCCATTGTTTCCCGCACTCGCTTCCCACGGGCTGGCAGCAGTGATTGTGAGCAGCCTGTTTGCTGGGGCGAGTGCAGCATTATTGTACGGGACGGGAAAAGAACTAGGGTTTCACGGTGTAACTAGTTTGCTAATTGCGCTGTTATTTTCACTGAATCCGTTTATGTTTCTGTTTGGCTTCAACGGCTTGAGTGACTCGCCCTATATCTTTTTTATCCTGTTGACAGTGAGTCGATTCTGTATGTGGCTTAAGGATCGCAAGGCGGCGAATTTGATCGTATCCGGTTTTGCGCTTGCATTGGCATTTTGGGTTCGCTACGAAGCAGTCCCACTGGGGGTTGCGCTGGCTTTGGGCGTATTACTGACGATTTTTTTTCTGCATCGGTGGCGTACAAACAGAGAGAACGTTAAAACGCAATTGTCTTTAAAAGAGCGCCTGTACAAGGTAGAAGCGACATGGCTTCTATTGTTGCTGCCGCTTGTCTTTTCCGGTTTGTTGTGGCTCTTTTTTAACTGGATTATCATGGGCGACCCGCTTTACTTTTTACGCTCGCAATATTCCAATTCCACACAATCAGCGGCTTTGCTGGAGGATCAACGCTTTGTAGAAATGTTTGCTCACCCTATGCTGATGCTAAAGTTTGTCGGGCAACGGACCTTATGGTATGCGGCTCCGTTGATTGCCGTTTTGCTTATACGCCTATTGGACAAACGTCTGTGGAGTTGGAGCACATTAACGCTGCTGGCTATTTTTTTATCAGTACCTGGGCTCCAGCTTTTACTGATGCTTAAGCATTCTTCGTTTGGCTGGTTCCGATATTTTATGTATGTATTTCCGATTACGGTTGCTTGGCTGCCGTATGAGCTTAGTCTGTTGAAGGGGAAAATGCGGGGGATCGGAATCTCACTGGTAACGGCAGGAATGTTGGCAACAGCAGGCTTGTTATCCTACGCACTGACGAATCCCGCGATTGCGGCGGATGAGCATAGCTATCTGACGCATAGTGGCAATGAAAGCTATACTCGACAAATTGTTGAACGGAAAATAGGGTCATGGCTGGATGAACATTATGGTTCATCTCTCATTTTGACAGATTCTTATACGGCCTATCCGATTATTTTGAGCAGTAAAATGCCGAAGAAGTTTATGATAACGAGTGATTATGATTTTGGGAAATCTTTAACGGATCTGCCCGCTTCCAAGGTGGATTATGTTTTGGTTACGCGCTTGGTAGAAGGGGTACCACTGGATCAGGTGAACCGAAACTATCCTGATCTGTTTGAAAAGGGGGCGCCATGGGCCACGTTGGTGCATGATTTTGACGGGGAGTGGCGATTGTACAAGATAGAGCATGAAGAACTGCAATAATTTTATTGTATTTTAGTGCATCGTAGCGGAGAAAAGGGTACAGCTGTCGGGCATAAGCTCCCTATAGCTGCACCACCGCAAGAAGTTTGAGGGGGAACGAGAGGAATGTCCTTTCGCAAATGGTCTGCAAGCAGATGGATGGCTATAGGTCTGTTTGTGTTTATACTTGCATTGGAGCTGTCTGCGGGCATCTATTTCAGCTATGTTCTGGGATATATGCACACAGACGCGCTCAGTCGGGTAGCTAACGCCTTTTATGTGTTGTACAGCCGCGACCCGCATCTGGGCGCTATCGGATTTATCTGGAATCCACTACCCAGTCTTCTGGAAATGGTGATTCTATTGCTGTATCCAATCTTTCCGGCATTAGCCTCCTATGGATTGGCTGCTGTTATTCTGAGTGCTATCTTTTCTGCTTTGACCGCTATGCTGCTATATCGGGCGGGTGTCAGAACAGGGCTTAGCTCTAGGATGAGCTTGCTGCTGGCTTTGTTGTATGCACTGAATCCGTTTATTTTACTATTTGGTGCCAACGGTCTAAGCGATTCGTTATACATATATTTCATTATGATGACGGTGATTGAATTTGCGCTGTGGCTCAAGGACCGCATGACGGCAAGTCTGATTGTTTCTGGGTTAGCACTTGCCATGGCGTTCTGGACTCGTTATGAAGCGGTGCCTCTGGGCGTGGCCATGGCTGTTGGCGTGGTCTTGGCGATTTTATTTCTTCATCGCAACTTGGGTAGACGTGAACTGGCCCTGCGGGAAAAGCTGCATAAAGTCGAGGCAACCTGGTTGCTTCTTCTGCTCCCCGTGGTCTTTTCCGGGCTGTTGTGGATTTTCTTTAACTATCTTATTATGGGGAACGCTTTTTATTTCCTGAATTCAGAGTACTCGAACACGGCCCAATCGGCAGAGCTGCTGAATGATGATAAATTTGTAGAGATTTTCTCCAATCCGCTGGTGGCTTTGAAGTTTATTGCATCCAAAACTATCTGGTATTCTGTACCGTTGTTTGCTATTTTGTTCATTCGTCTGTTGAGTGGACGCTTGTTCCGGTGGGGAACCTTGATTATTTTGTTATTATTCCTGTCTGTACCAGGCTTGCAATTTTTACTTATGATGCGGCAATCCTCGTACGGTTGGTTCCGCTACTTTATGTATGTATTCCCAATTACCGTAGCCTGGTTGCCTTATGAGTTGAGCCAGCTTCAGGGACGTTGGCGGAGGGCGGCCTTTGGTCTAGTGTCCGTCAGTCTGCTACTTACCGCTGGATTACTCTCCTATGCGTTGACTCGCCCGGATATTGCACCGGATGAGAATAGCTTTCTCACACGCACGGGGAATGTAAACTATGTGAGACAAGAATCAGATCGTAAGATTGCCGTTTGGCTGGATGAGCATCTGCCGAAGTCTACCATTATGACAGATTCGGCTTCAGCCTACACGATGATCGTCTACAGCCAATATCCCAAACGTTTTCTGATCACCAGTGATTATGCGTTCAATAAAGCATTAAGTTATCCGCAGGACAATCATGTGGACTATATCCTTGTACCTAAGATTATGTCAGGCATGCCGTTGAGTAAGATTAATATGGTATATCCGAATTTATATGAGCATGGTGCCCCATGGGTTCAGCTTGAACGTGAGTTTAACGGCGAGTGGCGTCTGTATAAAGTGTTGCCTAAGGCACTAACTAATGGATCTCCAACGACGGAGACAACGACTAATCCCTGATGATAGGCATAACAACAATCCCTGGAGCCTATTCCCTTCGCATGGTGCGAGGAGGAAGGCTGCGGGGATTTTTTTGCCTGTTTAATGTCATTTAAGCGGTAGCCATGCCAGTACATCCTGAATTTTGGTGTCCCAGTATCCCCATTCATGAGTTCCAGGACCTTCTTCGTAGGTCAGCGGAACTCCAAGAGAGGTGCATGTTTCACGAAAAGTCTGATTTCCCTTATATAAGAAATCTTCCGTACCGCAGCATTGGTAGAGTCGGGGGAGTGAGGTCCCCGCGGTGGTATGACGTTGTAGCAGCTCCAGCAAATCGTGATCTGTTCCGCGTATTTCATCTGGCCCGAAAATGTTAAGCCATTCCGCTGGACTCATGGCATTTTGCATAGGATCGGTACGGGATGCGTGTAAATCCATAACCCCCGAAAGACTGGCAGCGGCTGCAAAGCGTTCCGGGTGCTGGAGTGCCAGTTTGAAGGCACCATACCCCCCCATAGAAAGACCAGCTACAAAATTGTCTTCACGTTTGTCCGACAGAGGAAAGAATGAACGTGCCAAAGCCGGCAATTCTTCACTAATAAAGGTCCAATAAGCCGCTCCTTGCTCCATATTCGTATAGAAACTCCGATGTACCTGGGGCATGACGACGGCTAGGCCCATAGAGGCGACGTAGCGTTCAATCGAGGTTCGACGCAGCCAGGTTGAATCATCGTCCGACAGGCCATGCAGTAAATACAGTGTCGGATGTGGCCCTGTTCCTTGCTTGCCCTCCATTCCAATCTGTGAGCGGGTTGCCTGCGGAAGAATAACATTCATGGATGTGCTTAGACCAAGAACTTCCGAGTAAAACTGACATTGAATAAGTGCCATAAGAAAACCTCTTTTCCTAGGGGGTTGCAATCTCTTTGACCTGTTCCAGCCTAATGATTATTCATTCAGTATACTTTAACCTGTCCAAATATACATATCCAAGTGAGTGACTAGGCATTAAGTCCTGTTTCTTATTTATCCTACATTAGGAGGGGGCATGGTTATATGGGACGATTTTTTTAATTTAGGGGTTATTTGGGTTTGATTTCTGGTAAAGTGTTTAAAAAAGATTGATGAATCCAATCTGAGGGAGGAATTTATAGCATGGGGAAAAAGTTAAGAACCACAATTACAGGTGTACTGAGTACAGGTCTTATTCTTAGCGCATTCAGCGCAGCGGCAGCTGCTCCTCAAACTACAAGCGGCCATTGGGCGGGAGATCAGGTGCAACGCTGGTCAGCTACAGGGCAATTGGATGGGGCGGTAAAACCGGATGCGGCGATCACACGCGCAGAATTTATCGTTCTTCTGAACCGCAGCTTGGGAACGTTCACACAGGAACTTCCAGCAGTGACAGACGTAACGTATGCAGGTGGTGTGAAAATCAACGGTAATGGAAGCAGAACGTTCACAGATGTTCCGGCATCCCACTGGGCATACAACGAACTGACTAGTGCCGTAAATGCAGGCTACATAAGCGGCTATGCAGGTAACAAGCTCAAACCAAATGGTAAGGTAACACGTCAGGAAGCAGCTGCGATTATTGGCAAAGCTATTGGGCTGACTGCGGGTAACGCAGCAGATGTTACTAAATTCATTGACTCCGACAAAATTGGATCTTGGGCGAAGAAAAGTGTAGCGGCTGTTGCGGAGCAAAAAATCATCAACGGTTATCCGGATGGTAAATTCCAGCCACTGAAGCCGCTGACTCGTGCAGAGGCGGTTGCTATTCTGGATGCTGCATCCGGTTATAACCTGAGCCCTGTTGATAATCTGACGACGACTCCTGGTGGAACGGTAACGGATTCCACATACAGTAACGTGACAAATTCCACTTACGGTAATACGTCGACTACTTCTGGCAGTGAAACAGAAGATAGCAGCACAAGTACTAGCACAGATAGTACAACTACTACGGACAACTCTACAACAACAGAGACAAGCACAGAGACAACTACAAATACCGATACGACTACAGACACAGCTACTGACGCGGATGCTACCTCGAATGCACTGAAAGTCAACGATGTGTACGATGGTGAAGGTACAATTACAGGAACAGCAAAAGCGGGTTCCACAGTAACTGCCTATTCCAACGATCTGCCTATCGGCAGTGCAGTAGCCAAAGATGACGGCACATTTAGCATCAGTGTGCTTACTCAAAAAGCGACAGTTAGACTGGTGATCAAAGCTAAAGATACAGACGGCCATGAAAGTGAGCCTGTAGAAATCTCGGTTTTGAGTAAACGCAGCGAGTAATTTAGAAACAAAAAAACCCCCTTTCACTCTGTCTGGAACCAATCCAGCCAGTAGCGAAGGGGGATTTTTTCGTTTATTCGCTTATGCCATCTTCCACAATAGGTTTCTCCAGTTCGCGTGTTTGTGGCTCAGACGATGTGCTACCGCCATAACTAGCTATAATGCGCTGCTGCGCTCGGTACGTATCGCGGCTGATTCGGGTGCGCTCGACGGGTTTTCCATCTACCTTTTTTATTCGAAAAGTCTCTACCACATACCCTTCTTTCCCCTGCCGAATGACTTGATAGAAGCCTGAGGGGAGTGAGTCATTACGTATTCTCTTTACGGGTATGGGGAGTATGCGAACAGTGTGAGATTCAAGCTCATACGAAATATTGGATGGAAATGTACCAAAAATTTTGACGATAAGCGTTCGATTTTGGACCGCGGCACGTAGGAGCAAATGTTTGCCGGTATTATTTCTAAAACGAAAATTAATGGATCCTGTAGCAAAGGTCGCATCCTGGCCTTTGGGCAGATAGCTGACTGGCAGGGAATGGTTGCGGCGTTCGACAATGTCCAAGCCGACTCGCAGCGCTGCATTATAGACCGTGCTGGATACCTGACAAATCCCACCGCCAATGCCGGACTCCAGCCGTCCGTTCACGATTACTGGAGCCTCACGAAAACCATGGGTGCGCTCAGCCTTGGCAATCACCTGGCCGTAGTCAAATATGTCACCTGGTTTGAGAATTAAACCATCAACGGTGCTTGCCGCCGAATTAACGTTATACACACGTCCTTTCGAGCTACTGCCGAGACTGGTGGAAAATTGGGTAATTTTACGCTCTATACCTTCGCTGCGCAGCCTGTCGACCGTAATTTTCGGCTCCAACTGGTGGAACGGTAATTCCACTCGGATCGGCTCCTCGAAAGCCGTAAAATCCTTGGGGAGTGCCTGCTTCATTACGACGTCCAGTTTGGGCCAATCCAAGCGCCGGGCAGAGCGCCCCGGAATATAACGAACCTGATCGTTTGCATCAATCTGACGCACCGCATTGATAGGCATGCCGTATCGTTGTTCCTCCCAATCAGCTCCAAATTGGGATTTTAAGATCTTCTCTTGCTGGAAAGGTGTGATAGACCATTCCTTCTCGAAGCTAAAACGTGTCTGTACGCGAGTCCATAGATGCTTCGCGCTGAGTGCCTTTACCGCATTTCGGAATGCCTCCGCTTTATAACTGAACCCTGCTTCCCCGAGTGTTAGCTTTATATCCTGTGCACTGCTGTCACTGTCCGTGAAGAGCAGAGGGCGCTGCTTCAATGCATCCAGTTTTTTCTCCACCAGTCGAAGAGCGTCCGTTTTATCCATGCCGCCTACGTTGACTCCTCCGATCCGCACTCCCTCTGGTAGTGTTTGTCTATCGGCGTACAGATGAAGTCCTCCCCACAGCATAGCCAGCGCCAGAACACCAGACCATATCCAAATGACAGATAAATGAATTTTTTTCATAATGCAGATGTCTCCTGTCTGATAAGCTTGATAGCATTTCGTGTGCCATAATATTCATATATATGTGCCAAAAGCAGAAAACTTTCGGTACTATTTAGGTAACAAATTTGTTACAATGATAAACGGTATGATGAAATACAGAAGTTTTTAAAGGAAATGCATGGAATATGTCGAATGGATACTAGGTTATACGTAACATGATTAAGCAGCGGGAAGTGATCGAGTGATTGAAATGCAGGATGTGTGGAAGACCTATACGAACGGGACCCACGCACTTCAAGGAGTATCGGTCAGAATTGACCGTAATGAATTCGTATACGTAGTCGGCCCGTCTGGAGCGGGGAAATCGACTTTTATGAAGCTTATTTATAGAGAAGAAGTACCGACCAAGGGACAAATTTCAGTCAATGGTTTTAATATTGGGAAGCTCAAGCAGCGCAAAATTCCCTACGTTCGTCGTAACATCGGAGTCATTTTTCAGGATTTCCGGCTTTTGCCGCGTTTGACAGCCTATGAAAATGTGGCTTTTGCTATGGAAGTTATAGAGGCTCCCAAGAAGCTGATCCGCAAGCGGGTTCCAGAAGTGCTCGAATTGGTTGGCTTGAAAGAAAAAATGAATCGTGAGCCTGCCCAGCTTTCTGGTGGGGAGCAACAGCGTGTAGCAATTGCACGGGCCATCGTGAACAATCCCTCGGTCATCATTGCTGATGAACCGACGGGGAATCTGGACCCCGAAACATCGTGGGAGATCATGCAGTTGCTGGATGAAATTAATTTTCGGGGTACGACCATTGTGATGGCGACACACAATAAGGACATCGTGAACTCCATGCGTAAACGCGTCATTGCCATCGAAAATGGCAATATCGTAAGAGACCAGGTAAGAGGGGAGTACGGATATGACTTTTAATACCTTCTTGCGTCATATGCGGGAAGGTTTCAAAAACATATTCCGCAATGGCTGGATGTCCGTAGCATCCGTCACCTCAATTATTGTGTCACTGCTCATACTGGGCGTGTTTATTATGCTGGTGCTTAACGTCAACTCCTTGGCTGATCAAGCAGATAGTCAGGTGGAAGTTAACGTATTTCTGGAGCTCAATGTCGATCAGAGCATGCGTGAAACACTGCAAAAGGAAATCGCGGCAATGCCGGAGATCAGCAAAACGACCTTTGTGACGAAAGCTCAAGGTTTGGAGGAGCTTCGCAAAGATTTGGGAGACAGTGGCAAGGATCTGCTGGAGGGTTTTGACAAGGACAGCAATCCACTGCCGGACAAAATCGTGGTAGAGGTTATTGAACCAACGACGGTTCCATTTGTGGCCGAGAAGATTGAGAAGCTGAATACATTGCATCCCGAAAAACCGATCTTAAAGGTTCGTTACGGCAAAGGCACTGTAGAGACGCTCTTTACCATTACTAAGCTGATCCGCAATGTTGGTTTTATATTCGTCGCCGGACTGGCGATCATGTCTATGTTCTTGATATCGAATACCATTCGAGTAACGATATTGGCACGACGCAGAGAAATCAGCATTATGAAGCTGGTCGGTGCGACCAACTTTTTCATACGATGGCCGTTTTTTATCGAAGGCGCGCTTATTGGTCTTATTGGTTCTCTTATTACTGTAGGAATTTTATTTACAGGCTATCAGCGTTTGCTGACAGCCGTTCAGGGAGATATCGCTCTCAATATGTTGAAGCTTATGCCGCTTGAAGGCATTTGGATTCAGCTGAGTGCATTGCTGGTTATTTTGGGGATGCTGGTCGGAATTATTGGCAGTACCCTGTCCATGCGCAAGTTCTTGAAAGTCTAAGAAGCATTTGGTGGAACGTCGTAGTCATTCAATAGAACGGGGAAGCCCGGTGTTATTTTGCGATAAAGGATGGGGAGTGCAAGTTGAAAAAAATAGGATCTGTGTTGGCTGCTACGTTGGTAGCTGCATTGCTAATCCAGCCTTCTGACGGATATGCCAAAAGCGTGAGTGAGATCAATTCGCAACTGAACCAATTAGAAAAGCAAGCCAAATCTGCCAAGCAACAGCAGCAAAAGGCTGCTCAAGATAAACAGTATGCTCAACATTACAAAAATAAAACCGTACAAAACCTGAAAACGGTACTTGCTCAAATTAACAGCGTCAGTGATCAGCTGACTCGTGTAGCGGTTCAGATCGATCAAACGGAAGATAATCTGCGTGCGACTAAAAAAGATTTGGCCGAAGCAATTGATCGCATTAATTCGCGGGAAAAAATGCTGGAAACTCGTGTGCGTCTCATGTATACGGATGGAACGGTCTCCTATATGGACGTGCTTATGTCTTCGACCAGCTTTAGTGATTTTCTCAGTCGGGTAGATTCCCTGAAAACGATCGTGGAGCAGGACCAAATTCTGTTGGACGAGCATAAAAAGGACAAGGCTCTGGTCGTTAGCAAGAAAAAGCAGCTTGATACGGAATATAAAAATGCCAAGAAGCTGTATGCGCTCAAGCAGGACGCCAAAGCTCAATTGAATTCGAAGGAAAAAGAGAAGCAAAGACTGATTGCCAACTACGATCATGATATTGCTGAATCGGATGAAATTAGTGAAGAGCAAAACGATATGCTGGTAGCCCTCGCGAACAAACGTGTGGCGCTGGTGCAGGAGAAGAACAAGCTCAGAGCGGAGCAGGCTGCCAAAGCAGCACGCGCTAGAGCAGCTGCACGTGCTGCTGCAGCCAAGCGAATTGCATCTTCATCCTCAGGCGCCGCCTCGAATTCCAGCCATACGGCAGCCAGTACGTATACGGGCGGATCAGGTACTTTGGCTACGCCTGTAGCCCATTACCGACTCTCATCTACTTTTGGCATGCGGGTACATCCGATAACCGGCAAGCTTAAAGGCCATACAGGTATTGATCTGGCGGCTCCGCAGGGAACCGACATTCATGCAGCCGAGGACGGTGTTGTCATTGTTGCTGAATGGTGGAGCGGATATGGGAACACGGTTGTCATTGACCACGGAGACGGACTATGGACCCTATACGGACATATTCGCAACGGCGGTACGGTGGTTCATACGGGGCAAACCGTGAAACGCGGTCAAAAAATTGCGGAAGTGGGTTCGACGGGGAATTCCACAGGACCTCACTGTCATTTTGAAGTGCGCGAGAATAACAAACCTGTAAATCCGATGAACTATTTATAATAGATAAGGTAAGCCCTATTTGTAACCAATCCGGTTGTAGATAGGGTTTTGCTTTAATGGTTCATATCCAATGAAGAACATGTGCATTGAAACACGGAGTAGGATACAATTAACATATTCCGTACAAGCTAAACGTATACTTCGTGAATGGATGCGTTGTGAGGGAAATAGGATACAAGATAAAGAGAAGGCGGTGGACGATTAGATGTTGAAGAAAAGTACAGCGGTACTCTTGATGGTGATCGGGCTGCTTGGCGGCAGTCTGCTCACTTTTGCTTATACTGGAACAACCACAGTAGGGAATAGCGCTCTGGGCGAAGGACTGCTGGCGAGTGTAACGGGGAGTAGTTCCTCCTCCAGAAGTGATATCCGCAAAATTGAGACAGCGATGGACCTAATCCAGGGACAATATTATCAGGATGTGGATCGCACCAAGCTGGTGGATGGCGCCATCAATGGAATGATGGAGTCGCTTGGCGATCCGTATTCCTCTTATATGGGTAAAGAAACTGCACAACAGTTCGAGCAATCCATAGAAGGCTCTTTTACCGGGATTGGAGCCGAAGTAGCGGCTGAAAATGGGAAAGTAGTCGTAGTCACACCAATTAAAGGATCTCCGGCTGAAAAGGCGGGTCTACGCGCTAAGGATATTATATTGTCTGTTAACGGTGAAACACTGGACGGTTTGGATCTGAACAAGGCCGTTTCCAAAATTCGTGGACCAAAGGGCAGTCAGGCAAAAGTCAAAATTCAGCGTAACGGTTCTCCTGATCCACTCGAATACACGATTACCCGTGACAACATTGATATGGAAACTGTAACGGCTCATATGGAAAGTGATGGAGTAGGCGTCATTACGATCACCCAGTTCTCCTTAAATACGGCAGAACGTTTCAAGGAAGAGTTAGCCAAGCTGGAAAAACAAGGGCTTAAGGGACTCGTCATTGACGTGCGTAATAACCCAGGTGGGGTACTTTCTGTTGTCATTGATATTGCACAGCAATTTGTACCTTCCGGTAAAACGATTGTACAAGTGGAAGACAAAAATCAGAAGCGTGAGGAAGAGAAGTCCAAAGGTTCACGCAAAAATTATCCGGTGACTTTGCTCATGAATAAAGGTAGCGCAAGTGCGTCCGAAATTCTGGCAGGTGCTCTCCAGCAATCCGCTGGCGCAGTGTTGATCGGAGAAAACTCCTTTGGTAAAGGTACTGTACAAACCAGCTATGACAAGCAAATGGGTGACGGTAGCCTGCTCAAAATCACGATTGCCAAATGGCTAACGCCAAATGGAACATGGATTCATAAAAAAGGGATTAAGCCGGACATCGCGGTGGACCAGCCTGAATACTTTACGGCAGCACCGCTGAACAAGGAAAAGTCCTTGAAATACAATATGAATAGCAGCGATGTGAAAAATGCACAAATCATTCTGCAAGGCTTGGGATACAAACCAGG
The DNA here is from genome assembly GCF_044784315.1 of Paenibacillus sp. DP01. Lineage (NCBI taxonomy): Bacteria > Bacillati > Bacillota > Bacilli > Caryophanales > Paenibacillaceae > Paenibacillus > Paenibacillus sp. DP01. Next base: position 5,146,500 of record NZ_CP173059.1, on the reverse strand, counting down.
TCGCGAGGACGGCTATTTTGACAAAGTGACTGAAAGCTCTGTTATGGCTTTCCAAAAAGAGGCGAAGCTGACGGCTAACGGCATCATTGATGCGAAGACAGCATCAGCGATGGAAGCGAAGCTGATTGAAAAAATTCGTGATCCGAAAAATGATAATCAACTCAAGCAGGGGATTGAAGAGATTCGGAAGGAAATGAAGACAGGCGTAGCGAAATAATAGTGAGGCTACAACAAGGGGGCTGGAAACAGCCTCCTTTTTTATTGGGATTTATTTGCAGTCTGTCGGTTTGTCTTCCCTACATTGGCAATTTCATATAAAATAAATGGATATGAAATGTACGTGCTCCGCTATACAGCGGACCAGGGGCATAAGGAGTGTGAATGGACTTGGAATGGGCATTACAATGGGGATGGAGCGTCTTGAATGCTTGCTTGTACCTGCTTTTGCAGCCGTTTTATTATATCTCGATACTCATTGTCGCGCTTGGCTATCGTCGGCAAATGCTACTGGAGCGCAAGCTATTTCATACTAGAATGCATAGCTGGGCTGCAGAGACCTGGCGTGTCGTATGGAGTGGCTTGCTTGCCGGGATGGCACTATCCGTTCTAGGAATGTTCATCAGCGTGCATCTGAACCCGACTTCCATCGTGTGCCTGTGGATAGCCACATTACTGCTCATGCTGGTACGCGTCCGTTACCTGTGTCTTGCTTATTCGGTTGGTCTGCTAGGTGTAGTTCAATTTTTTCTGAACATAGCGAGTGGCTGGCAGCCTGGGGGAGTGCTCGGGACATCGGTAGCAGCTATCCGTGGATTGGATATTCCAGCACTCTTAGTGTTGGTTGCTGTACTGCATGTGGCTGAAGCGCTGTTGGTTCGCTGGCAAGGAGGAAAGGCAGCTACTCCGCTGTTCGTCGAGGGCAAACGGGGGAGATTGGTTGGTGGCTATCGTATGGAAGATCTCTGGCCCATTCCATTACTGTTACTGGTACCCGCTCAGGGAGGATTCATGCTTCCCTGGACACCTTTGTTCGGCGGCGATGCCGGAACAGGGTATATGCTAGCAGCTCTGCCAGTCCTGATGGGCTTTAGCAGTGTGACGCTCGGCCAGCTACCCCGACAGAAGGCAGTACTTACTTCGAACCGATTGCTCCTGTACAGTGTGGCTTTGCTTCTGCTAAGCCTGTTGGCGGCCTGGTGGAGTCCGCTAATCTTGCTGGCAGCGTTATTCTCCTTCTTGGCCCATGAAGCGCTGATTTGGTACGGAAATATAGAGGAAAGCCGTCTTAGTCCGATGTTTGTACATCCCGAGCAAGGGATGCGTGTTCTCGCTGTGCTGCCAGATAGTCCGGCGACAGCTATGGGCATACTGCCGGGTGAGGCCATATACCGTGTGAATGGCATGGTTGTGAACAGCCGTGCCGAGCTGCATCAGGCCTTGCGGATCAACTCTGCTTTTTGTAAGCTGGAGGTACGCAATCTGCAAGGGGAGAGCAAGTTTGTACAGCGAGGCATGTACGATGGCGATCATCATCAGTTAGGGGTCGTGCTTGCACCTGATGCAGACGCAGGCTGGGCTGTATCCATACAGCCGGCCTCCATCTACCGAATTGTGGCCATGCACATAGGTGCACGACGACGCAAAGCAGGACAGGCATCCAAGGCAGAGGGTACGCATTTGGACACCATGGACCAATAGATATTACAACAAGAGGGTAGTCATTATTTGATTAGAATCGAATAAGGCTACCCTCTTTTGTATATGGCGACAGCAGCCTGCTTGAAATGAATATTCTCATCGGTATACAATGAATAATGTAATGGGAAACATTGATGAACCGAATGCCTATCATGTGTGTCAAGCAGGGAGAGGAAAAGATGAACGCGATTCACTTTATTCGAGAGTACATCAGGCACCCACGCAGCGTAGGCGCTGTAATACCCAGTTCAAGACAGCTGGCCAAACAAATTGCGACACCGATTTACTTTGACAAAGCCTCGTGCATTATTGAATATGGGGCAGGGACCGGTGTGTTTACGCAGGAGCTGATTTTGAACAAACGTCCAGATACACTACTGTTAGTGATTGAGGCAAATGAATCGTTTTATAAAAAATTACAAAGCAAATATGGTCACCTGGAGAGGGTACACATCATTCATGGATCGGCCGAGCATGTAGCGCGGTATATGGAACAGTACCAAGTCTCGAAGGTGGATTATATCGTATCGGGGCTTCCTTTCACCAGCTTACCCGCCGCGTTATCCAGCCTCATTTTGGGACAAACGGCCGAGGTGTTAGGCCAAGAAGGCAAGTTTATTACGTTCCAGTATAGCAAAGTTAAGCACAATTTCTTCCGTACTTTCTTTGCAGATATCCAGATTAAAAAGGTAAATTATAATGTGCCGCCAGCCTATGTGTTTACTTGCAGCCTGTGACCCTTCAGCTATGTAGGAGATTAGAATAAATACGAATATCCATACACGGATGATTATGAGAAGATTGGGTCAGCATCATTAAGATGTTGGAACGGTCTTTTTTGTTGTCTACTTTTATGGAAATTTAAGATAAGGGTTATGTTAAATGGCAAAATTCATTTAAGGAATCATATTTTAAAATGGGGCTTAACCTATATATTACATAAGTTGGAACCTGTTAGACTTTTGTAGGATTCATAATAAATCTGAACTTTTGTTAAAGGAGATTTATATATGGTAAAACCGCTGATGTTCATGCGCTGGTGTGAGTATTATGGGTTAAGCGACCGTGAAACAGATTTTGTATCCTTTTTTATGATGAATTTTTCGGCTGCACGATCAGGCAATCAACCCAAACTTAAGGATCAATTTGTTGAGATTCAAAAAAAAGCCTTTCCAGAATACCCCTTTGATATTAGCCCGGAAGAACTGGATTATAACAAATTTGAAGAACTGATGAAACGAGTGTTGAACATTCATTTTGACACAGCCGAACTGCTGTATTCCTTCTATCTCCAAAAGCTGTGTGCACCTTTAGCAGAATACATTTTATCTACTGGAGATGCCGAGCCAGCACGGATCTACTATGAACTTATTCAAAAGGACAAAGTACGGTAGAGATAAAAAAGCCCCTTAGCTAAGGGGCTTTTTTATATTCAGGCTATAAAGTTATTTAATAAGTTAACTCTAGTCAATGTTCTGCTATATAACCATTTGGAATAATCTAAGAATATGGACATTACGTCCCATAAATGGTTCGATATGAAGATTTGATCGGTAAAACGTATAGCAAAGCTGTATTACAACATTTGAAGATCCGAGCAATTCTGAATTTCGGACGGAGAGGAGAGTGTAATCAACCAGATACTTGGAGCTTCGATGGGTGGAATTTAAGCACGAATCTATAAAAAATGAATCTATGGATTAGAGTAAGGCGATGCTGTTCCGGAGCGGTACTTGTATGGGGCTGCTCTTTTCAAATGTAAAGGAGGAAAGTGGTATGAGAGCGAAAAATAGTAGTAGTATTCTGTTCAAACGTTCCAAATGGCTGCCTGTCGTCATGGCCTGCACGATGATAGTAGGGGGGGCTTTACCTGCTCCAGCTGTGGTTCACGGTCAAACGGCAAAGACTATTACTATTAAAGTAGATACATCCAAGGATCGTAAGCCTATTAGCCCTTATATATATGGTACAAATCAGGATTTGACAGGCGATGAAAATATGGCTGCCAGACGACTTGGTGGCAATCGAATGACCGGATACAACTGGGAAAACAACATGTCCAATGCAGGAAGTGACTGGCAGCAATCTAGCGATAACTATTTATGCAGTAATGGTGGCCTGACACAAGCCGAATGTGAAAAGCCAGGAGCGGTGACGACTTCGTTTCATGACCAATCGCTGAAGCTTGGCACTTATTCTTTAGTTACGTTGCCGATGGCCGGTTATGTGGCTAAGGATGGAAACGGAAGTGTGCAGGAAAGTGAAAAGGCCCCTTCCGCTCGTTGGAATCAGGTCGTAAACGCCAAAAATGCACCATTCCAACTACAGCCTGATCTGAATGACAATCGGGTCTATGTGGATGAGTTCGTCCATTTTTTAGTGAACAAGTACGGCACTGCTTCAACAAAGGCGGGTGTGAAAGGATATGCCCTCGACAATGAACCCGCTCTCTGGTCGCATACGCATCCACGCATTCATGGTGAAAAAGTCGGAGCGAAAGAGTTGGTAGACCGGTCAGTCAGTTTATCCAAAGCTGTGAAAGCGATTGACGCAGGTGCAGAAATTTTTGGGCCGGTTCTTTACGGATTTGGCGCCTATAAAGATCTTCAAACTGCACCTGATTGGGACTCTGTAAAAGGCAATTATAGCTGGTTCGTAGACTATTATCTGGATCAAATGCGCCTTAGCTCGCAAGCCGAAGGCAAGAGATTGCTGGATGTATTCGACGTACACTGGTATCCCGAAGCGATGGGCGGAGGCATACGAATTACGAATGAGGTAGGCAATGACGAAACGAAGAAAGCCAGAATGCAGGCACCTCGCACCTTGTGGGACCCAACCTATAAGGAAGATAGTTGGATCGCTCAATGGAACAGCGAGTTTTTGCCCATACTACCTCGATTGAAGCAGTCGGTGGATAAATATTATCCGGGAACCAAGCTGGCAATAACCGAGTATAGCTATGGCGGCGAAAATGATATTTCCGGCGGGATTGCGATGACCGATGTGCTGGGTATCTTGGGCAAAAATGATGTTTATATGGCAAACTACTGGAAGCTAAAGGATGGTGTCAACAACTACGTTAGTGCCGCTTACAAGCTTTATCGCAATTATGACGGAAAAAACTCTACTTTCGGTGATACCAGTGTTAGTGCGCAAACATCAGATATTGTCAATAGCTCGGTCCATGCTTCCGTAACGAATGCATCCGACAAAGAACTGCACCTCGTTGTCATGAATAAAAGCATGGACAGCGCATTCGACGCCCAATTTGATCTTTCCGGCGCGAAGACTTACAGTTCCGGTAAAGTATGGGGGTTCGATAAAAACAGCTCGCAAATTAAAGAAGCAGCGCCAATCACGCAAATTTCAGGCAACCGTTTTACTTATACCGTACCGCCTTTGACGGCATATCACATTGTGCTGACTACTGGCAATGACACGTCTCCAGTGGAAGGTCCTGAAAGCTTTAAGCTGAAAGCTGAGGCTGGTGATGGGAAAGTCCATTTGTCCTGGGATGCTTCCAGCGGAGTTGTAGGATACAGCGTACAGCGGGCAACAGATGAAAACGGCCCTTTCACTGCTGTAGCATCCAACTTGGTCGAAACGTCTTATACGGATACTAACGTAACAAACGGTACTTCATACTATTACAAAGTAACCGCCAAAACCAATAAGGGATCGAGCGAATCCAATATTTTGAAAGCGGTTCCGAAGACGCCTGTAAACGGTCCCGCTCGCTATGAAGCCGAAGAAGGCACGCTGAAGGGAACCATTGTGGAATCCAGCGGGACCGGCTACTCCGGTACTGGTTATGTAACGAATTTCCACAATCCAGGGGATTCCCTGACGATGACGATTCAGGCTCCCACGGCAGGCTTGTACAATCTTACAATCGGCTACCGTTCTCCTCATGATGACAAACGCACCAATTTCTCATTAAACGGCAAAGCGTTTGGCGAACTGTTGCTTAAGAAAACGACTGATTTTAAAGAAACTTCCGGAGGCAAGGTGCTGTTGAATGCAGGCGCGAATATGATCAGTTTTGAAACAGGCTGGGGCTGGTACGATATCGACTACGTCAGACTAGAGCCTGCCGCTGACCGCCCACCTCATGCGGTAACCAAAACGCTTACCAATCCGAATGCGACGGTAGAAGCAAAAGCATTGATGAACTATCTGGTTGATCAATACGGGAAGAATATGCTCTCTGGTCAAGAGGAAATAAACGAAATTGATTGGCTTCATGCCAATGTAGGTAAAAAGCCGGCGATTGCAGCGCTTGACCTGATCGACTATTCGCCAAGCAGAGCGGAACACGGTCTTAGTTCCACAGAGGCAGAAAAGGCGATTGCATGGGATAAGCAAGGGGGCATCGTTACCTTTGCATGGCACTGGAACGCACCGAAAGGTCTAATCGATACGCAGGGAAAAGAATGGTGGAGAGGCTTCTATGCCGATTCGACCACATTCGATATAGAATATGCGATGAATCATCCAGAGTCCGAAGATTATAAATTACTTATTCGCGACATCGATGTGATTGCAGGGCAATTGAAGAAGCTGCAGGATGCGAAGGTTCCTGTCCTATTCCGTCCTTTGCACGAAGCGGAAGGCAAATGGTTCTGGTGGGGCGCCAAAGGTCCTGAGCCTGTTAAAAAGTTATATATTTTAATGCACGACCGTTTGACGAATGTGCACAAATTGAACAATCTGATCTGGGTATGGAATTCTGTTGCTCCAGATTGGTATCCGGGAGACGAGTATGTGGATATTTTGAGCTTTGACTCTTATCCGCAAGCCGGTGATTACAGCCCGCAAATTGCAAAATACGAAGACCTTGTTGCATTGGGCAAGGACAAAAAGCTAGTTGCCATGAGCGAAAATGGACCGATCCCGGACCCTGATTTGATGAAGGCGTATCAAGCTCATTGGAGCTGGTTCGCTACATGGTATGGAGATTTTGTGAGAGACGGCAAACAAAACAGCCTTGAGCATCTGAAAAAAGTGTATAATCATCCGAACGTCATTACGCTGGATGAGCTCCCAACGAACTTAAAAACGTATGGCATTACTGAGCAGCCGTCCGTACCGGGCAGCTTCACGCTGAACGCTGCGGGTGAAACGGCGAAAGTATCGCTAAGCTGGACAGCATCGGCGAGTGCGAAAAGCTATGAAGTGAAGCGTTCGACGACTGAAAACGGCGCGTTCGCCACCGTAGCGAGCGATGTGTACGGAAGCAGCTACGTCGACACAGCCGTAACAGCAGACACGACGTATTACTACCAGGTCGTAGCGAAGAACGATGCAGGACAGACGCTTTCGAACACGGCTAGCGCAATGCCGAAAGCGGATACTCAGCAGCCGACGACAGGACTGCTGCTCCAATATCGCACAGCAGATACTAAGGTGAACGATAATCACCTCAATCCGCAATTCCAAATTGTAAACAAAGGCACAACCTCCATACCGATCAACGAGTTGAAAATTCGCTACTACTACACAATCGACGGTGACCGTGAGCAGACTTTCAACTGCGACTATGCGACGCTGAGCTGCTCAAAGCTGAACGGTAAACTGGTTAAAATGGAGAAGGCTGCAACCGGTGCCGATTATTATTTGGAAGTCAGTTTCAATTCGGATGCAGGCGTGTTAGCACCTGGAGGAAGCACGGGCGATATCCAAACCCGTATTCATAAGACAGACTGGTCGAACTATAACGAAAGTGACGATTATTCGTATAAAGGCACGCAAACCTCATTTGCCGATCATCCTAAAGCTACCTTGTATCATAACGGCGTACTTGTTTGGGGAACCGAGCCGACAGCTAATTAAGATAAATGTTCGATCTAAAACATTGCTGAAATGAGCAGGGGAATTGTATCCTCTGCTCATTTTTTTTGTACAGAGCCTCTATAACTTTAAAATGGATAATGAAGGAAGGGATATGTTTGACTTTTATATTCAGATTAAAGAAATCACGAACTAAAATTACCTCATAATGTTAGAAAAGACGAAAAATATATTTTTCAGTTAAGAGGGGGATTGAAATGGAACATACACCTACGATCCGCTCGACGATAGAGACCGAACTCAAGCAGAGAGGCTATACATTTAGCAGCTTCAGTAAAATATCTGGAATTAACCGTGGTACATTTAGCACTATGCTGAACAGTAACCCACCTAAGCCAATTTCGGTTCGTCAGATGGACCTGATTACCAAGGCATTGGGGTATCCCGAAGGCTGGCTGTATGAGCTGTACATAGATGAATGCTTTCACGAGGGGAAAGGGCACTGGAAACGGATCAAGCCTTTTTTATTGCGTTGTGTGGAATTGGAGAGGAAGGAGTGTATTCAAAAGGTATTGTCGAGACTAACGGAGGATTTGTCGTATGTGTCGACGGTATTTGAGTTTGCAGAAGAACTGCATGAAGGTGGGAAGGAAAACGAAGCTGTCCCTTTTTACGAGTGTGTGATAGAAAACGAAAGATATTACCACTCAGAGCGGTTGGCTGTCAGCCAGTATAGGCTATTTTCTTGCTCTTTAAACAAAGATCTGGAGAATAATCGTCAACAAGCTATAAAATTTGCTCCGTTTCGAAGGAAACTCCCCGATAATTACCAATTAGATGCTTTATTAAAATTGGCTAATGCCTATTTTCAACTTGATGATTGTGGGACGGTTATCCAGTATGCTGAAGAACTAAGAGTACTAGCTACGAATATCTATCAACAGCAGGTCAGAGAAAAATTGAAGAGTCGTGAAGTTAAGCCACTAAACACAGAAAGACGTTTAGTCGTGTATTATGGTCAATCCTTTTTATTAAAAGGAAATGCCTACGAGAAACAAGGATTATATCAGAAGGCCCTGACTTTTATTCCTTATTACGCAGATTTATCTGGGTTTGAAGATCTGGACGATATAGGGAGAATAGAGGCAGAAAAATTTAAAATGTGGGCGAAAGCAAACCAGTTAAATCTGGAAATCCTAATGGGGAAAATGGAAAGCTTACCAGCCTATGTTGAGCTTCTTAGAAATAATCCGCCGGAGATATTACATGGACTATTGACTATTGTTGAGTCAGCTAATGTTTACAATTATCCAATAGATGAAATCTTAACTCTCTTTGCTGAAAAAATTGATAAATTCAAAGAATTAAATACCAATATTTCTTACTATCATACAAATTATAATCTGATTACTTATTCTCGTTTTTTTCTTGAGCTTAGTCGTTATTATTTCAATACAGGAGCTTATTTGAAAGCCATGGATGTTATGTTGAAAAGCTTCAAAGCATCTTCTCAATTGAATGATAAAGCCTACTATATCAAGTCTATTACACTATTATTTGAGAAGTATAAAGATCATTCCACGAACGGACAACGCGAGGAATATGAAAAATTGCTTGAAGAAGTACAGTATAATGCAAACCAGATGATTCCTTAAACTACCAAAAGGCTACTCTTTTCTACTTAATAAGTAGAAAAGAGTAGCCTTTTTTATTTTTCGTAGAATATATAGCTTATTGAGACATTATTAAACCTATCCCTTGCCTTTGAAATCATCGAGCTCACTTTCTAACGTAAACAGTTCTTTTAAAATGCGATAAGCTTTTATTTTAGTCCGCTTCACTCTGCTGTGAAAGAATATAAATGCATTCCCATATCCAGAGCTGAATTTTAAGTTCTTCATCAAGGATTGAAGTTAAAAAACGGGTATACGTTTGAGCCCAGTCTATCGGCTATTTTCTCCAAAATTTTAGTTTGTATATTGTTTCGCCACACTCTAACTTGCTAATATAGGAATCTGTTGAATTAGACACTTCTGCTAACAACACACTTTTTTAGGATTAGCGGATTTTTTATACACATTAAATTCCATAATATATTGAAATGGTGTAGAATAAAGGGTTGACCAACATCCAATTTATTCATATAATTTCTAGTATATTGTAATTGATTGTCGAGGAGGGTGATTTTTAAAATCATCTGAATATGCCGGGGGTGTTTTTATTGGAAAATGCAACCACGATTCGTTCGGAAATTGAGAAAGAATTAAAACTTGGTGGCTATACTTTTAATAGTTTTGGACAAGCTACGGGTCTAAACCGAGGCATTTTTAGTGCTATGCTTAACGGGAATCCGCCCAAGCCTATCTCCGTACGACAAATGGACTTGATCACTAAAGCGCTTAATTATCCCGAAGACTGGTTGTATGACCTGTATGTGGATGAATGTTTTTATGATGGAAGACCACATTGGAAAAGAGTTAAGCCGTTCCTTATTCGCTGTGTTGAAGTAGGAAACCTGCAATGCGTGGAGAAAGTGCTCTCACGCTTAATGGAAGATCTTAACCACATTCCAACAATCTTTACTTTGGCAGAGGAGCTTTATGAAGAAGGAAAGTTAAAAGAGGCAATTCCTTTTTACGAGTGTGTCATAGAAAATGAAAAATACCAACATTCAGAGAGGTTGGCAATTAGTCATTATAGAATTTTTTCAATCTCTGTTAGTGAAAGTATGGAAAAAAGATTGGAGGCTGCACTAAGATTTGTACCCTTTAGAAATCGGGTACCCTTAGAGTACCATTTAGATGGTCTGCTTAAACTGTCAAATCTTTATTTCAACTTGCATCAATGGAAAGAAACAGAGCGTTATGCAGATGAATTAAGAGCGCTTGCAACTATTGTTTGTAGGAGCAGAGAAACTAATAAAAAGAATGTTACATTGAAAACTGAGAGACATTTAGTGGTCTACTATGGTCAAGGTTACTTAATAAAGGGTAATGCTCTGGAAAAACAAGAGAAGTATGAGGAAGCAATGAAGTATATTTCTGGTTATGCCGATTTGAGTTGGTTTGAGAATTTAGGAGAGATTGGACAAAAAGAAGTACAAAAGTTCACCCTTTGGGCAAATGCTAATCAGCTTAACTTGAAAATTCTTATGGGCGATACAGGTAGTTTGCCAATATATATTCAATTTTTAAAAAATAACCCACCGGAAATTTTATTAGGGTTATTAACGATAGTAGAGTCGGCTAACAAGCATGGTTTTTTAATTGAAAATATCCTCCAACAATTTTCCCGCGAAATAAACTCATTTAATGATGAATTATCTATGGAAACCAGTTATTATGAACAATCATTTAGTTATCATACGTATGCTGATTTTTGTTATCAACTAACAATATATATGTTTAATAGCTATTCCTATGAAAATGGTATTTATTATGTTTTAAAATGCTTGAGAAAATGTCTTCAAATCAATAACAAAGAAAAGTTTATGATCTGCACAGCAATATTCGGGAAATTTAGAGCGCAGGCAACAAAAGACCAAATATCAGAATATGAAAGTATCATGGAGGAGGTCTTGATAAGTGCGAGTAAAAAACCTGAGGTTCATTCTAATAATAGGGCTTTTTAGCTTTTTAGAATACTCTCATAACATTATTGTGTTTGGCCATGGGATGGGCGGTTAATAGTTATCAAAAAACCAGTCTTGGTAAGGCTGGTTTTTTGATGTATTCCGTTAAAGGGATGAAATGGGTTTTATTATATTTTTAACCTGTGGGGAAGGTATCAGCCTGTAAACTAATGTAAATACCACACCGAACAGGAGGTTTATTGATGTGAAATGGCAACAATTGGAGGAGTGCATCGAAGAAAAGCGAAAAGAATTAAATGATTTGGCGAAAGAGGTGGGATTGAAGGATCGACGGGTGTTGACCAAGTCTATGGAGTTGGATCGGCTCCTTAATAAGTACAGTGATTGGAAATATAGCTATCGTAGACAACAGAGCGTACCCCAAAGTTCACAGATCCAAGAGAAGCAACACGAGCTTGTCCTATCTTATTAACATCAAGCATCATAACAAGATAAAACCTAACTTCACCTTGGCTTCTATACATAGTGAGATATAGCATAAACAAAATAATCTCTATTACATCTCGTACGCCGCCCTTATCCACGTTGTTCGTACAGTTTATTGTTCTGCGTCTACATCAGAGCGGAAGCCATGTAACATGAGGATACATCTCAAAAAAACCTCCCCATTCACGTTATGGCGTGACTCGGGAGGTTTTTGGGTTTTACTGCTGGAGCTGGCGCAGCACAGTGATTTCGACACGGCGGTTTTTTTGTCGCCCTGCTTCGGTGCTATTGTCACCAACCGGCCGGGTATCTGCATAACCCGCATACTGGAATCCTGAGGGGGATAGCTGCTCTCGGTCGATAAAGAATCGGAGTACAGACAGTGCCCGAGCGCCGGAAAGCTCCCAGTTGTCCTTGTAGGTCGATGAGTTAGAGGAACGCGTGAATGGAATGTTGTCCGTATGGCCCTCTATGCTAATCGGTGTTTTCAAATCTCGAAACAGACTGGCTAATTTGGATAGCGTGTTTGCAGAGCCCTGCTTGAGTGCCGCTCTGCCTTGGTCGAATAGAAAGCGGTCATTCAGCGTAATGACAATGCCACGCGGTTGATCGGATACGAAAATCTGGTTTTGTAGCTTGTTGTCTGTAATATATTCCTGAATGACACCCATTAGGTTTTGCAGCTCTTTTTCCTGCTTGCGAAATGCTTGTTCACGCTCGGTGAGCTTGGTTGATCCCGCTTCTTTTTTATTAGAGGCCGGTTGCTTCGTCGCGGGTGGATTCTTGCTGGTATAACGATCGGCAGTTCCTGTAATGCCCGAGCCTTGTTCCAAAATAGAATCTCCCTTGTGGAACGTATCCTGGAGGGATTGAACAACGACGTCGTATTTCTTAGCATCCAGACTGCTCATAGCATACATCACGACGAAAAAAATGAGCAGTAGGGTGATCAGATCGGCATAGGTAATCATCCAACGATCTCGTTGGTCTCCGCCGCCACCTTGACGCCCACGGCGCTTAGCGCGCGCTCTCATGGAAGTCCTCCTTTGGAGTAGCGCTCTCTGTACGTGAGCGACGAGGTGGTTTGCGATCTATATTTTGCTCTGAGCGGATAAAGAACTCCAACTTCTTGCGTACAAGCTTAGGGTTCTCTCCGTTTTGGATAGCCAGGATACCTTGCAGCAGCAAATCCATCGTAATAATTTCACTTTCACTGGCTGCTCTTATTTTGGACGCGATGGGCAGAAAGATCAGATTGGCGCTAGCAACGCCGTATAATGTTGCGATAAAAGCTACAGCAATCGACGGTCCGAGCGCAGTAGGCTCGGTTAGGCTGCCAAGTACATGGATCAGACCCATGACCGTACCGATAATCCCCATCGTAGGGGCATAGCCGCCTGCCGATTCAAATATTTTGGCGTACCCTTCATGTTTGTGCCCAATAGCATCTAACTCTAGTTCTAAAATTTGCTTGATCTGTTCCTGTTCAGTGCCGTCAATGACTAGTTGAAGACCTTCCCGCAAAAATGCATTCGGATGCTCTGATGATATACGTTCTAGCGCAAGCACACCGGATCGGCGGGAGGTGGCTGCCATGGAAACCAAATCTTCTATATATTGCTCCGTTGGATTGTCCTCACGACTAAAAGCCATCCGCAGAGCGGTGGGTATTGTCTTCAGCTTGGAGGCAGGGTAACTGATTACAACTGCGGCGAAAGTTCCGCCAAATACAATCAGAGCTGATGTACCTTGAAGCAGCCCTGTGAATTCTCCGCCTTCCCACAAGAAGCCACCGATTAATGCTATGATTCCGGCGATGATGCCCAATACGATGGTGATATCCAAAATTCAATTCACTCCTATTCAAGACTTATCGTTTGCATCCGCGGTAAGAAAGAGGTATAATACGGGAACAAACATTCTTATTCAACCATATTTCCCAAGTATCATTGCTCGGGAAATATCGACATAGAATTACAGGTAAAGACGTTAAAGCTCGATTGGTGTAAAAACATGATGTTTCCATTTTAGACGATAAGGGTGATGCAGGGCAATGAGTGATATCGTTGTTAGCGATAAGACTTTTGAAATTCAGTCGGAATTCCAACCTCAAGGCGATCAACCCCAGGCCATTTTTGAATTGGTAGAAGGAATTGCAGAAGGAAAGAAGCATCAAACTCTGTTGGGTGCTACGGGAACAGGTAAGACGTATACCATCGCTCAAACCATTGCCAAGCTGAATCGGCCTACACTGGTTATTGCGCATAACAAGACCTTGGCTGCTCAACTGGCAAGTGAGTTTAAAGAATTTTTCCCAAACAACTCAGTTGATTATTTTGTCAGCTACTATGATTACTACCAACCGGAAGCGTACATCCCTTCTTCCGATACGTATATTGAGAAGGATTCCAGCATCAATGAGGAGATTGATAAACTTCGCCACTCAGCCACAAGCTCTCTGTTTGAGCGTCGTGACGTTATTATTGTAGCGAGTGTCTCTTGCATTTATGGTTTGGGTTCCCCGAAAGAATATTCAAGCTTGCTGCTCTCGCTTAGAGTCGGCATGGAGAAACCCCGCAATCAGATTTTGTCCCGCTTGGTCGATATTCAATATCAGCGGAACGATATCAACTTCGTGCGGGGTACTTTCCGTGTACGGGGGGATGTTGTTGAAATATTCCCGGCTTCCCATGGAGAAAACGCGATACGGGTAGAACTGTTCGGAGATGAAATTGAACGGATTACCGAAATTAATGTGCTTACAGGTGAATTGATCGGTGAACGTGAACATATCGCCATTTTCCCGGCATCTCACTTCGTTACTCATGAGGATACGATGAGGGTAGCACTGGTCAATATCGAACGTGAGCTAGAAGAGCGGTTAGCAGAGCTGAAGGAGCAAGGGAAGCTGTTAGAGGCGCAACGTTTGGAGCAACGTACCCGCTATGATATCGAGATGATGAGAGAGGTTGGCTTTTGTTCCGGTGTCGAAAACTACTCGGGTCCACTGACATTCCGCGAGCGCGGAGCAACTCCATATACACTGTTGGATTATTTTCCAGATGATATGCTGATCGTCATCGACGAATCTCATGTTACATTGCCGCAAATTCGTGCGATGTATAACGGGGACCAGGCGCGTAAAAATGTTCTCGTTGAACATGGTTTTCGTTTGCCATCTGCCTTGGATAACCGTCCGCTGAAGTTCGAAGAGTTCGAGGACAAAGTGAATCAAATTATCTATGTATCGGCTACTCCAGGCCCGTATGAGATGGAAAAATGCGATACAATGGTGCAGCAGATTATCCGTCCTACCGGTCTCCTTGATCCTATTATTGAGGTGCGTCCGAGCAAAGGGCAGATTGACGATCTCATTAATGAAATACGGCAGCGCATAGAACGTGAAGAACGGGTACTGGTCACCACACTCACGAAGAAAATGGCTGAAGATTTGACAGACTATTTAAAAGAAGTGGGCATCAAGGTTCGGTATATGCACTCCGAGATTAAGACTTTGGAACGGATGGCCATTTTGCGGGATCTTCGTCTAGGAACCTTTGATGTGCTGATCGGGATCAACTTGTTGCGGGAAGGTCTCGATTTGCCGGAAGTATCGCTGGTTGCGATTTTGGATGCGGACAAAGAAGGCTTCCTGCGTTCTGAGCGCTCTCTGATTCAGACGATCGGACGGGCAGCGCGGAATAGTGACGGACGTGTTATTATGTATGGCGATAAGATTACCGATTCTATGGATAAAGCGATTAAGGAAACGGAACGTCGCCGTGCGATTCAAATTCAATACAATGAAGAGCATGGGATTACCCCGCAAACCATCCGTAAAAAGATACGTGATGTCATTGAAGCAACCAAGACGGCAGAGTCCAAGAATGATTACCTTCCTAATGAGACGGGTAAACTTTCCAAGAAGGAGCGTCAATCCCTCATTCAGCGCCTAGAAGCAGAAATGAAGGATGCGGCCAAGAATCTACAGTTCGAACGGGCCGCCGAGTTGCGTGATGCTTTGCTGGAATTGCGGGCTGATTAAACATTGGGAATAAGCTAGAAGCACAACATATTGATAATAGAATGTTTGATTGCTTTTAAGAAATAGCGAGGACGGCCGATGTGGTCGTTCTCTTTGCGATATATCACTTCCATCGGATAATCCAATGCGATATTAGGATGACGTGAATTACGGCTAAGGAGATGAAACATTTGGCGAATGAAAGCATCATCATCAAAGGCGCACGCGCGCATAATCTCAAAAATATTGACGTGACGATTCCGCGGGACAAGTTCGTCGTCCTGACAGGGCTTAGCGGCTCAGGTAAATCATCACTGGCTTTCGATACGATCTATGCGGAAGGACAGCGGCGGTATGTGGAATCATTATCTGCGTATGCCCGTCAATTCCTCGGGCAAATGGAGAAACCGGACGTCGATTCGATTGACGGCCTGTCACCTGCCATTTCCATTGACCAAAAAACGACAAGTCGGAATCCTCGTTCTACGGTCGGAACAGTTACAGAAATCTATGATTACTTGCGGTTGTTATTTGCCCGAGTAGGTCATCCTCATTGTCCTGAACATGGCATTGAAATCACTTCACAGACCGTCGAACAGATGGTAGACCGCATTTTGCAGTATCCTGAAAAGACACGGCTGCAAATCCTGGCTCCATTGGTATCCGGCCGCAAAGGTGAGCATAAGACACTGTTCACTGATATAGCTAAGCAGGGCTTTGTACGGGTACGTGTGAATGGCGAACTGCGTGAATTGTCCGAGAAGATTGAACTGGAGAAGAACAAGAAGCACTCGATTGAAGTGGTCGTAGACCGGATCGTAGTCAAGGAAGATATACGTGCCCGTCTGTCCGACTCTATCGAGACGGCACTGAATCTTTCAGGCGGACAGTTGCTTGTAGATATTATAGGTCAAGAGGAGTTGCGATTTAGCTCCAACTTTGCGTGCCCGATTTGCGGTTTTAGCATAGATGAGCTGTCTCCACGGATGTTCTCCTTTAATAGTCCGTTTGGTGCTTGTCCAGATTGTGATGGGCTAGGAGTTAAAATGGTGGTTGACCCTGATCTGCTCATACCCGATCCAGAAAAAAGTGTAGAAGATGGGGCGTTCCAGGCATGGAGTGGAGGAACTTCCACTTATTATCCTCAATTTTTACAGTCTGTATGCGAACACTACGGTATTCCGCAGGACGTTCCTGTAAGCCAATTGACGTCAGAACAAATGAATCTTATTTTGCACGGAACAGGTGACCAGAAGATCCGTTTCCGCTATGAAAATGATTTTGGTCAACGTAAGGAAGCCTATGTGACCTTTGAGGGCATTATCCCGAACCTGGAGCGTCGCTACCGTGATACGGCTTCTGAGGGAATACGTGAATTTATTGAAGGCTTTATGAGTGCAAAGCCATGTAACACCTGTAAGGGGCACCGACTGAAAAAAGAAAGCCTGTCAGTAACGATTCAAGAGCGTAATATCGCTTATGTGACAGCTTTGTCTGTCGGGGAGGCTTCTCAATTTTTCCATACACTGAAGCTGAGTGAGAAAGAGCAGTCGATCGCCAACCTCATTTTAAAGGAAATTAACAGCCGACTGGGATTCCTCGTTAACGTTGGTCTGGAATACCTGACTTTAAGCCGTGCAGCAGGTACGTTGTCCGGCGGGGAGGCACAGCGTATCCGATTGGCGACACAGATCGGTTCCAGTCTGATGGGTGTGCTTTATATTTTGGACGAGCCAAGTATCGGGTTGCATCAGCGAGATAATGACCGCCTGATTAGTGCATTGGAACATATGCGGAATCTAGGCAATACGTTGATCGTGGTGGAGCATGACGAAGATACGATGATGGCGGCCGACTATATCATTGACATTGGGCCAGGAGCCGGAATCCATGGCGGGATGATCATGTCACAGGGGACCCCACAGGAAGTTATGGAAGATCCGAATTCCCTGACCGGTCAATATTTGAGCGGGCGTAAGTTTATTCCGGTCAATACCGAGCGGCGTAAGCCGGCAGATAAGTGGCTGGAGATTCGCGGAGCCAAGGAGAACAATCTCAAAAATGTGAATGTCAAAATTCCATTGGGTGTTTTCACGGCTGTCACTGGCGTATCCGGGTCTGGGAAATCGACGCTGGTCAACGAAATTTTGTACAAAACGCTGGCGCGTGATCTGAACCGTGCGAGAGTACGTCCAGGTCAACATAAAGAAATTCGCGGGCTAGAGCATATCGAAAAGGTGGTTGAGATCGATCAATCGCCAATCGGCCGTACACCGCGTTCCAATCCTGCGACTTATACCGGTGTGTTCGATGATATCCGTGATTTATTCTCGCAGACGAACGAGGCTAAGGTTCGAGGCTACAAGAAAGGCCGGTTTAGCTTTAACGTTAAGGGAGGCCGATGTGAATCTTGCAGAGGCGACGGCATCATCAAGATTGAGATGCACTTTCTGCCCGATGTGTACGTACCCTGCGAAGTGTGCAAAGGCAAACGCTATAATCGGGAGACCCTTGAGGTTAAGTATAAAGGGAAGAGTATTGCTGATGTGCTGGAGATGACGGTAGAAGATGCAACAGCATTTTTTGAAAATATCCCGAAGATTCATCGCAAGATTCAGACGCTGATGGATGTAGGTTTGGGGTATATCAAGTTGGGTCAACCAGCGACTACTTTGTCTGGTGGTGAGGCACAGCGTGTGAAGCTAGCTTCCGAACTGTATCGTCGCAGCACAGGTAAAACCATTTATATTTTGGATGAGCCGACAACGGGTCTACATGTTCACGATATTGACCGTTTATTGACGGTGCTGCATCGTTTGGTTGATTCGGGAGAGACGGTACTGGTTATTGAGCATAATCTAGATGTAATTAAAACAGCCGATTTCCTGATTGATCTGGGGCCTGAAGGCGGAAGCGGCGGTGGAACGATCTTGGCTACCGGGACACCAGAACAACTCGTAAAAGTTGAAGAATCCTATACAGGCCGATACTTAAAGCCGATCCTTGAACGGGATACACAGCGCAGCCAAGCGCTTCAGACCGTCGATCTATAGATACTGTTTAGTGTATGTTTTAGAAACCCTGCACAGGCAGGAAGGCAGAATACGAATTAGCGTATTTATGCTTTCCCGTTGGCAGGGTTTATTTTTTTTGTAAAAAAAGAAAACTTTTATCAAATTCCTGCGTTAAAGCATGTGACACATAGTTTACCAAGCGCTGGAATAATAAATCTATATGTATATTCATCGACAGAAAGTCTCTGAGTAATCTCTAAATTTTTGGAGTTTTGGATGTTTAGGCTCGGGCTTGAAGAGGTTAATATATAACTTATGATTATCTAGCATCATACGAAGTTCCGTGCCCCGTGACAACCATTACTAGTTGAAGCGAAACCGTCTATAGTTATATCACATCTAAGATTTATACCACATCTCTGAGGAAGTCATGAAGGGAGCTGGAACGTTTGAAGATTAAGCAAAGTAGAGTTCTACGTACACGTGTATACTCATGGGCAGCAGGAGTCACTATAGCGGCATGGTTATTGGGTTATAGTGCTGCACCGTCCTATGCCTCCGAGGTGTCCGAGGCGTATGCGCCCATACAAGCCGAGATCGAAACCAGTGCAGCGATTGGAACTATTAAAGATTCAGAAAACGCTCACAATTATATTCAGCCCGCAGCAAAGGGTGGGTTTGTAATGCTGAACGTTGAGGACGTTACAGAAGCAAGTGTGGTACACGTCACGTACGGCAAGCTGGACAGTTCTCTAGAGACTGTATGGAAACACCAGCAGGACCTGAACGTACAACCGGGAACAAGTAGCAGGGGAGTCCAGCGGGAGACGTCAGATGGTGGGTTGTTGTTTCTGATTGATTATACCCAACCGAACGGAATGCGGGATTTGCAGGCTTCACGATTGGACGCGGATGGAAACCCCTTGTGGTCCAAAACATTACCGACTGATGGCTTGATATCCCAAGGGCAGGGTTCTCAGGTAGGACTGGAGCCACTTGAGGATGGCAGTTTTCTAGTCTCCTCACTGAACCTTGCGGAGCAGTCCTTCACTGTACTCAAATACACAGAAGATGGCGACATACAATGGAATCGAACAACGGCCGGGGTGACCTCAGGTTGGCTGGTTGGCAGTCACAATGGATATTATGCGCTTTTGAACAGCTCAGATGGTCCCGTGGGGGTACAAGCCGATGTGTATGGTCGTAATATCCGTGATGTCCATCTAGACTTAGGATCAGGTAAGGAAATTGCGGCGGTACGTGAGTTGTCCAGCGGTCATATTGCTGTAACAGGGCTTAAAGGAAACAGCAAGCGTACCCAGGTGTTAAGTAATGGTCTGCAATTGTTTAGTAATACAGAGGACTATGCCGCTGACCGGGTGTATCTGCCTGAGGAGCAGTTGTACGTCCAGTTCAGTGATCAATATGATCCACTGGGTAAAACCACGAAGATGCATGGCATTACTATCACAGGCTTAAAAGGAAACGGCACGAAGGTGTGGGAAACGAAGACTCATTATAAGGAAGATAACTCCTTCGGCATCCGATATGATACGGGATTGATATATAAGATTCCTTCAGGCTACGCGGTGGTGACATCTACAACAGGCGTCCAAAAGCCAATAGTACTCGATTTTGCGAAAATATTGATACCGGAGTAATCCGGTGTCTTTTTTTATGAAATCGAAGAAGTAGCAAGTAGGTATGGCACTGTGGTGTGGCATAAGAAACAGCCTGCTTGTATATAAAATACAAGCAGGCTGTTAATGGGCTTTATGTCTAGGATGCAACGTGGCTGGACTGTAAAATGGCAGACAACTTCTCTTGGAAAGACGGAATGCCTACACGCTGTACATACGCATAAAAGCTTTCGCCAGCAATCCTATTTTCTTTGTAAAACAGAATAAGCTCTGCCAATACAGGACCAACCTGATCCCCACGTACGCGGCCTTTGAGTGCCTTGTTGAACTGGGCATCTGCTCCAAGTGCCCCGCCGACAGCGATGTCGAACGCGTCAACCATGCCTTCAGGTGTCTTAAGGAGCGAGCCTTGCAGTCCAATGTCGGCAATATGCTTTTGACCGCAGGAATTCGGGCAACCAATAAAATGGATGCGCACCTTTTCATCCAATTGTACGTGCTGATCCAAATACTCGGCAACGTCAATTGCTCGCTTTTTCGTTTCCACAATCGCCAGATTGCAAAACTCATTTCCTGTGCAAGATACTGTACGGCTCATAAAATGCTTGGGCTGTGGTGTCAGGCGTTGCAGCACGGGAGCTTTCAGTAGCTCATCTACTTGATCATCCGGCACACCGCTCAGCAAAATATTTTGCGACATCGTGGTACGAATCTGCCCATCACCGTAGCGGTCAGCCAGGTCGGCCAGTTCATGCAACTCGTCAGCACTGAGGCGACCAACAGGTACGTTCAGACCGACATAGTTCAGACCTTCTTGGGCTTGGGGATGTATACCGTCAAAATAGGCGGCTTGCCAGCCAATGGTTTTATCTTCACCTCGTCCCGGCATTTCGCCAGTGTACTCAGTCAGCTTGGCCAGGAATTTGTCTGGGCCCCAATCGGCAACAAGGAATTTCAGACGGGCATGGTGCCGTTTTTCCCGATAGCCGTAATCACGGAAGATGGTGGTGACAGCAATAGCAACCTTCAGTACTTCCTCAGGACGGACAAACAAATCCAGCGGATGTGCCAAATGCGGCTTGGCGGATAGTCCACCGCCAACCATCACATGGAAGCCAACCACTTCTTTTCCGTTAAGGATCTTGGTTGCCGGTGTGAAGGACAGGTCGTTAATTTCAGCCTGTGCATTATTGTAAGTATTACTGGAGATGGACATTTTATATTTGCGCGGAAGATTGGAAAAGTCGCGATTCAATAAGAAAAAGCGGTTTACTTCATCTACAATCTCCTGAGTATCCACCAGCTCATTAGGATCAATGCCAGCCAGAGGATTGCCGACAATGGTACGAGGGCAGTCCCCACAGGCTTCAAAGGAATACAAACCAACCTTTTCCAGACGTTCGAAAATATCCGGCAAGCTTTCAACGGTCAGCCAGTGAAATTGAATCGCCTGACGGGTGGTGACATCCACAAGATCGCGCCCGTACAGTGCGGAGATGTCCGCTAAGGCACGTGCCTGGGCTGAAGTCATGATCCCTGTATTGATGCGGACGCGCATCATGAAATGACCATCCTTGGGTTTTTGCTGGTAAACCCCAGCCCATTTGAATCGGTCCATATCGTCCGCAGAGATCGAGTCATACCCTTTGTGTGCATAGCTTTCGATGATGGTACGTATAACGTCGAGACCATCCTTTTCCAGCTTGACTAACTCAAACTTGTTAAGCTTATCGGGATGAGCATTCCAGATGGGTTCATAGGCCATCTTTTTAACCTCCTTCATGTGTCTTATTTATACTTGAGATTTTAGATATAGAACTCACGATTTTTTATTTCCGACAATATAACTAAGATATAATGTGATGGTATCATAGTTGGTTATGCCCGTAAACGAAGGAATGGTCCAAAGGGTATAACGATTTTTTATTGTTTTTGCTTATTTTTTTGATATAAGGATTTGGAAAATTTATAATATAAATAGTATGAGAGGATAGGGATGTGGCAAACGGCGCTTTTTTAGAAAAAGATAGGGCTTAAAGCGATTGTATGCGTGTCCCCTCTATGGTAGATTTGGACTAACTGATAGAACAGGGTCATGTTAGAGAGGAAATGGTGAGTATATGCGTAAGATGGGGAAAAGGGTAGCTGTGCTGGCTTTGGGCAGCGCTCTATGTGTTTCTGGAACGGCAGGTGCAGCCAGCAGTGGAGCTGCGTTGAAGGCCAAGGTCATTAATGGCGGGGTCTATGTTAACGTAAGTGATATGAATAAAGCATTAGGAACCAGCGGCGCGTATAACAGCGCAAATGGTACATATACGTTATCGGCCGATCGTGTGCCGCAGGTCGTTAAAAATGTATCTCCTTCGGTAGTCGGCATCATTGGCCGTTCTGCGACAGGAGAGACCGTAGCAGGGGGAGACCGATACAACCTGGCTCACGGCACGGGTGTCATCATTCGGGCAGATGGATGGATTGTTACGAACGCGCATGTAATCGAAGGATTAGGTGATGCCGTAGTTGTAACCTCGGACGGAAAATCTTACGGAATCATCGACAGCTACAGCGATCCGATCAGTGACTTGGCGTTGATTAAAATTAAGGCAAGCGGTCTTAAACCTGCTACCTTTGCAGCTTCTACGAATAGTTTACAGGTAGGCGAGCAGGTAGTAGCTATCGGTACGCCGATCTCCTTTTCACTTCGTAACTCGGCAACCTCAGGTGTTGTTAGCGGGCTGAACCGTGGTGTCAACGCTGCGTATCGTCTCATTCAAAGTGATACCGCGATCAACCCTGGTAACAGCGGTGGTCCGCTGGTCAATCTCAAGGGCGAGGTTATCGGGATCAATACAATGAAGTTCTCAGCGGTCGGAATTGAAAATATGGGCTTTTCGATTCCGGCGGATACAGTGAAATATGTCATCAATCAATTTTTCAAATATGGTGAGGTTCGGCGTGCTAGTCTTGGCCTAGGGCTTGAAGAGAGCTGGTCAGCTATCGTTGGATTACCTACCGAGGACCCTTTGAAAGTCACTAAAGTCACCTCAGCCAGTGCCGTACAGGTTAAAATCAAGGAAGGCGATGAGTTGTATAGTATTAACGGCAAGCGTGTAGCTTCCGCCATTGATGTCAATGAGCTGCTTAAAAACTATCAACCGGGCCAAACGGTGAGTGTACTTATGCAGTCGGACGGTGATATTGTGAAGCGCAAGCTGGTACTGACACAGGATACTGGTGAAATTTATGATTCCATTCAGTCTGGAGAAGATCTTGAAGACTCGAATGAATCAGGAGCTGCTGTAGATGACGGTATAGCGCCTTCGAAGGAAGCGTCAGATTCAGCTACGGGAAAGTGAAGATAACGGCTCATCAATTTATAAAATAAAGCTAAAGGGAGATTTACTGTGAAGCATATGCAAAGAAAAATGATGCGTAAGCTGGGGGTCGGCGCTGTCGCATTGTCCCTTCTGCTTACCGCTTTACCAGCAGTTGCAGCAGATCAAGATAAAAACATATTGGAATTGCGTCTACAAAGCGGCAGCAATACAGCCATCGTGAACGGCCAAAATGCGAATATTACGAAACCCTATTCCAAAAGTGGAGCACTGATGGTTCCGGCTGGTGTGTTTAAAAAGGCATTTAACAGCAAAATTCGCCTAGCTGAAGATAATGTGGTTAAGATCACCAGCGGCACTCACGTTGTATCGCTGACAATTGGTAGTCGTACAGCCTGGGTGAGAGGACACAAGGTGACACTTCCGGCTCCACCGGAAATGTCGTCAGGAATCCTCATGGTGCCTTTGCGTCAAGTAGCAGAAGGACTGGGCGGTAAGATGGAGAAGAACGGCGCAGGAATCATCATTCGGATGGAAGCCCAAGAAGAGGCGGGCACGGTAGCAGAAGAATCACCGAACATTGATAATGATGAGGGCAAGACGCAGATCGGGAATAGTTACTACGATTGGTCCATGAACTATCCAACAGGACTCGTTATCGGTCAGGGAGGTGGAGATGAGAGTATTTCCACATTTATGGACGAGAACAGTGCATACTATATGGAAGTACACACAGCATTACAGCCGGTTCCACTGAATGCAGACGATTTGTTGCAACAATTGGTGCAGGCAGCCAAGGAAACGGGAGAAACTGTAGTGGACCGAAAATCCTTCCCGAAAGCGAAAGTGCCTTATGCTCGTGTTATTACGAAGGATGGGGACGGCGTACTGTGGGAAAATCGTCAGTACTATGACAACGGACGACTGTATGTCGTTTATTTTTCCGATGCTAAAGCAACGAACTATAAAGATCTGGCCCAGTATGCTGGACTGTTGAACTCATTTAAAACCTCTTTTAATGCACAGGATAAAAGTATTAAAGACTTGTCCACTGTAGTAGGAGGCACACGTGAGGCCGGGAATCCAGATTACGGTGTGTCACTCAAAATACCCGCAGGCTGGAAAATGGACGACCAACGAATGCAGTATGAAAGCAATGACGGATCAAGCTTCCACATGAAAATCACCTCTGCTCCAGCAGATGGAAAATTGGAAAACTGGGGTCAGCAACTGCAAAAATGGCTGAGCGATTCATTTGTGTCCACAGCATACGAGGCACAAAAGACGTACCCGTTGGAGGTTGCAGGTGTTCAGGGATTAGTACAGGAGTACCGCTATAATTTTGGGGATGGATGGGTCAAGGAGTACAATGTGCTGATTCAGCAAAATGGATATCGCTACCTGGCTGAATACGCAGTGCCTGAAAAGGTAAGCAAGGGAAATGACCAGTTCAACGCGCTCATTTCTTCGCTTCAAATCGATTTCCAAACAGTAGCGAATAACTTTGGACAATTGGAAGAGGATGACTATCTGGCGGACAAAACGAAAACGATCAAAAAAACGTCTAAAGCATATGAATATACAGTGAATATCCCGCGGTATTGGACTGCGGTTAGCGATCAATTTGAATTGGGCGATATAGAGTATCAATTTACCGGAGGGCGTTTTTCTATCAAAATCGACAACGACCAATCCTTTGAATTAACGGTATCCCAGCTTAAGGACTTCTATGATAAGCAAGCCAAGAACTATAAAAACATTAAAGTGGAGGAAGTTAAGGATGTAACATTTGCTGGTGTGTCGGCAGTGTCCTTTACATTCCACCGTGTGGAGGAAGGCATCGGTTATACAGGTCGCCAAATCGTTCTGGAGCATAACGGTAAAACATATACCGTAACAACGACATTAAACGATGCGAACAACACGGGTGTACAGTCCAACGCACTGGATTCGACGCTGAATTCGTTTAGTTTTGTGAAGTAAAGGGTGAGGATAAAAGATTAGTGAGCTGTAGTGGGTAGAGGCTACGCATGCCATTTGATCCTACGATCGCTGGCGCTTCTTCGGATTCAAATGGCCCGCTTCGCTGGCCACCGCCAAATATTCCTAATCTTTTAGAGAGTGAAGTAAGCAGGGAAGTGCGAAGGCTGCATACTTTTACGAGGCCTTATTTCGCCTTTTTGCTATAACACGACCACCAAGCTTCAACATTGAGCTTTTTCTTACGGCAAGGTCAGTAAGCTTTGGTAATATAAAAAATGGAAGGCGATATATAGGAGGAATCCGAAAATAATTACGCTAAAGGCAGTCGACAAAAGTAATTGGGAAGAATGTGCTGAACTTCAACCGAGCCCTGAGCAACAAAGGTTTATGGTATCTAACCTTTACTCAATTGCGGAATGTCAGTTTTTGGATGGGTTTTTATCTAGAGCGATTTATAATAATGACGTATTGATTGGTTTTACGATGTTTGGTTTAGACCCGGATGACGGGAATTACTGGATTTACCGATTTATGATTGACGAAAGATTTCAAGGCCAAGGCCATGGTTACCATGCAATGTTGCTGGTTATTGACGAAATAAGGAAAGCCAGTAATCGGACTGATATGATCATGATTGGATATAAACCAGACAATGAACTTGCTAGAAAGCTATACAGAAAATCTGGTTTCAGGGAGGAAGGAATATCACCTTGGGGAGAAATGCTTGCGAAGTATAGCTTTGCCTAGTTAATGGTATGATGACGCACCTCCAATGCACCGCTGACCGGGATTGGAGGTGTTTTTGTATTTCAGTATTATATTTTTAAAGGAATCGCTTGGAAAGTGTAGAAGCTTGGGGCGCAGTCTGGTACACTAGATTAGTTACAAGATAAGAATAATTTCTGCCGCAGATGTTTGTGATGCGGATTTTTTGAGTTGGATGCGTTTCAGGTAAGTGACCGATGGTTCAGCGTGTGAATGATCGGACAAGATGATAGAGACAGATAGGCTTAAGAAATAAGATTCTTAGTAGGTTTCCATATCCCTGACTGAACATAACCAGCTTTGGAATGAGTGGATGGAACATTAATGAGATTACCAAGTAAGCAGCATAGCTGCCCTGAAAACAACGATGCTCCAATGAGGGACCATTCGTTTTCAGCATATAGGGAGGGCAATAATGAAATCAGCAGTACGAAGAGAAGATGTCGAGCTTCTGGCACCAGCAGGTGACTGGGATTGTATGCGTGCGGCGGTAGCGAACGGAGCCGATGCAATCTTTTTTGGGGTGGAAAAGTTCAATGCACGGGCACGGGCGAATAATTTTCGCATGGATGAATTGCCCGAAATTATGGCCTTTTTGCATAGCTACGGGGTTAAGGGCTTTTTGACATTCAATATACTGGTATTTGAAAATGAGCTGGAGGACGCTAAAGAGCTGGTTGATGCCTGTATTGATGCCGGTGTCGATGCCCTAATTGTTCAGGACATGGGCTTGGTGAAAATGATTCGCGACATTTCGCCGGATTTCCCGATCCATGGTTCTACTCAAATGACGATTACCTCGCCGGAGGCTGTAGAATTCACGAAGCCGTACAACATGGAACGGGTTGTGCTGGGGCGTGAAAATAATCTAAAACAGATTCAAAAAATTGGCGATCAAGCGAGACTTCCGATGGAAGTATTCGTGCATGGAGCGTTGTGCGTATCTTATTCAGGCCAATGCCTGACTTCAGAAATGTGGGGCGGACGCTCTGCAAACCGTGGTGAATGTGCACAGGCATGCCGTTTGCCTTACGATTTGATGGTGGATGGAGAGCAAAAGCCGATGGCCGATGTGACATATCTGCTATCCCCCAAGGATCTGGCAGCCATTGATTTGATGCCAGAACTGATCGATGCAGGTGTGGTTTCCTTTAAAATTGAAGGGCGACTGAAAACGCCTGAATATGTAGCGAATGTGGTTAGCAAATATCGCAAGGCCATTGACAAGTATTTTGACGGCGATACGTCCAAGACGAGCAAAGAAGATATCCGCGAGCTGCAGCAGAGTTTTTCACGCGGCTTTACACACGGGTTTCTGGAAGGAACGAATAACAAAAAGCTGGTGGACGGTACGTTCCCGAAAAGCCGGGGCGTGTATCTCGGCCGAGTGGAGCAAATCCTACGTGATGGTGTAGTATGCCGTATCGACGCCCCGCTCAAGCGTGGCGATGGTATTGTATTTGATGCAGGAGATCCTACGCAAAAAGAAGAAGGCGGACGCGTATATGATATCCGCCGCAAGGGCGTGAAGATTGAAGGCGAAGCTGGAGAAGGCTGGATCGTTGACATCGTAGCGGGACGCAATGATGTGGATCTGCGCCGAGTGCACGTGGGCGACCGTATTTGGAAGACCAACGACCCGGCGCTGGACAAGCGTCTGCGCCAGTCGTACGAAACCGAAAAACCGTACCGTGTCTTCCCGGTACATGTGCGGGTCAGCGGCTCCCCAGGACAGCCGCTGTCGACATGGTGGACCGACGTGCAGAAAGGCACAACGGTCCGCGTGGACTCTGAGCTGGAACTTGAAATCGCCCAGAAGCGTCCGATGACGCACGAACTGCTCGAAGAGCAGTTCGGCCGACTGGGCGGAACCGTGTTCCAGCTGGAGGAGTTGGACGTCCATCTGCATGGGGACGTCATCGTACCCATGCGCGAGCTGAACAGCATCCGCCGTCAGGCGGTGGAACTGCTCGCGGGCGAGCGCCCCAAACCACCCGTATACACGAAGCGGGCGGTAGAGGTGTATGGCGATGCAGCGACTCCGGCATCGTCTGTGGCACGTGGTCAGGCAGAGCTGACCGCGCTGTGCCGCAGCCTCCCTCAGGTGGAGGCTGCGCTTGAGGCCGGCGTGGAGTTCATCTACGCCGACTTCGAGTTCATCAAGCAATTCCCGGCAGCCGTAGAGGCTGTGCACGGCGCTGGGCGCCGAATTGCGCTGGTGACTCCGCGTATTCACATGCCAGGCGAAAACGGATATCACAACAATATCCTGCGCCTGCAACCGGATGCTGTGCTGGTACGCAATCCGGGAGCATTGTATTTTTACATGCGTCACCGCTTGGAGAACCCGGATGCACATCATCCGCAATTGATTGGCGACTTCTCGCTGAATATCGCCAACCATAAAGCGGCTGACCTGTTCCTGGATTCCGGCTGCGACCTGGTGACACCGTCATATGATTTGAACATCCAACAGATGGTCGATATGCTGGGACGTACACGTACCGACAAGCTGGAGATCGTCATCCAGCAGCATTTGCCGATGTTCCATACCGAACACTGCGTGTATTGTACTTTTATGAGTGAAGGCACAGACTACACCAACTGCGGTCGTCCATGTGAGGACCATCGTGCATCCCTGCGTGATCGTATTGGAATGTCTCACCCGGTTCGTGTGGACGAAGGATGCCGTAATACGGTGTACAACGCGATTGAGCAATCAGGCGCGGAATACCTGACTAACTTCCTAGAACTAGGCGTGTCCCGTTACCGCGTGGAATTTTTGGAGGAGACACCAGAGCAAGTTCATGAGGTTATTGATCTCTATAACCGTGCCTTGCGCGGAGAAATTAGCGGAACACAAGTATGGAAGACGCTGAAAGCGACGAATCAGCTAGGGGTTACACGTGGGCAACTGGTGAAGTAACAAGGCTGCTATAGAAAAAGCGAAAAGGGTATGTGCTTTGACAGCACATACCCTTTTCTATTTGCTAGTTTATATAAAAAATTACCATTGAGCCTCTTATTGCTATACTTTTTGGGCGCTTGTTTTCTTAGAAAAAACAATAAATTTTTGTCCAACATAATTAATTAAAGTATAGAAAACATTCCCGATTAGAATAGACACGTTGCCTAGAATCTCATTATTTTTAATGCTCAAACTTGAGATCAGGTAGTGACTGATTAGATAGCTGAGACAATACGACAGTATATAGCATATCAATATAATAGAGATGAACTTCCAAATGGTCTGTCCATGGTTTGCATCATTTTTGAAGGTAAATCTTTTGTTTAAGAAATAGCTTACAGTGGCGCCTACAGAATTACCGATAAAGGTCGATAACCAGTAGTTAGTCTCTAAAATATTAAATAGCAAGAACATGACGGACATGCCGCATATTGTATTTAGAACACCTACGACAAGAAAACGGAAAAAACTATTCTGAAATAAAGTCAAATTAGTCACCTGTTCGCATCTGTTATTGGACCGCTACAGCTTCCCTTTCACTATTATTCACTTTCTTTGTGTTTTCAGTATCAAAGGTGCTCTGGGAATCTAAAATAGTCTCAATAATATATTTAGGTCTTTGTTTTACTTCTTTATATATTTTACCGATATACTCGCCAATGAGTCCGAGTGCGACGAGTTGTAGACCACCTATAAACCAGATGGACAACATTAGAGAAGACCAGCCCCAAACGGTGGTACCAAGGAACTTGCTAATAAGGGTATAGGCAGCTATTAATAAGCTTATGCCAAACATTCCAAAACCCACAGCCGAAATAAGCCGTATCGGGGTTACGCTAAACGAGGTGATTCCATCGAAAGCAAAAGCGAGCATTTTCTTTAAAGGATATTTGGATTCACCTGCAAAGCGTTCGTGTCGATCGTAATACACTTCAGTAGACTTATAACCTATTAACGGAACTAGACCACGTAAAAAGAGATTTACCTCTTTAAAATTGGCTAATTCCTGGAGAACCCTTTTGCTCATTAAACGGTAATCTGCATGATTGTATACGATATTGACGCCCATTTTACTCATCAGACGGTAGAAGCCTTGGGCTGTTGAACGTTTGAAAAATGTATCGGTAGTTCTACTTTTTCGCACCCCATACACGATGTCATTACCTTCTTTGAATTTTATTATGAATTCTCTGATGGCATTGAGATCATCCTGTAGGTCAGCGTCAACGGATATCACACAATCTGAGGTTTCTTTAGCTTCCATTAACCCAGATAATAGAGCGTTTTGATGGCCCGCATTTTTCGCCAATTTGAGACCACTGACAAAAGGATTTTTTAGATTATATGATGCGATGATGTCCCATGTTTGATCACGGCTACCATCATCAACAAACAACATTTTACTATGTTTAGAAATGAGTTCGCTCTCAGCCAACTCTTCCAGAATCACCGTAAGTCTGCTTATGGTTTCAGGCAGTACTTCTTCTTCGTTATAACAGGGAATAACTAACGTTAAAACAGGGTTACTGATTATTGAATCCAAAGAACTCTCTCCTCAAATTTTGGCTTATCTGGTACTCAAATTTCTATCTTTTTTAGTCTATAATATGGTTTACTTAAATTATATAACAATGCAATGACTAAGTGCTATAATAAACTATTAGCAATTTCCAAACGTTACTCAAACTATTGAATAATTTAGTAAGATTTGTCGAAAAGGAGTTTTACCTATGAAAATCCGTAAAGCAATTATTCCTGCTGCGGGATTAGGAACCCGGTTCCTTCCTGCGACCAAAGCGATGCCTAAAGAGATGCTTCCCATTGTAGACAAACCAACCATTCAATATATTATTGAAGAAGCTGTTGCATCTGGTATAGAAGATATCATTATCGTTACTGGTAAAGGCAAAAGGGCAATTGAGGATCATTTTGACTACTCCTTCGAGCTGGAGCATAACTTGACTTCGAAGGAAAAATGGAACCTGCTCAATGAAGTACGCAAGCCATCAGAGATGGCAGATATCCACTATATTCGTCAAAAGGAACCTAAAGGCTTGGGGCATGCCATCTGGTGTGCACGTAAGTTTATTGGTGATGAACCTTTTGCCGTCCTTTTGGGTGATGACATCGTAGAGTCTGAGAATCCATGTCTCAAGCAGATGATTGACGTGTTCGATGAGTATCAGCGTTCTATTGTAGGTGTAAAACAAGTCGATTGGAACGAGGTACATCGTTACGGGATTGTTGAAGGCCATGCACTTACTTCCAAAATCTCTGAGGCGGAACGATTGGTGGAAAAGCCTAAGAAGGAAGAAGCCAACTCCAACTTAGCGATCATGGGACGTTATATCTTGACACCTGATATTTTTGATATCCTAGGTCAGCAATCCGCAGGAGTAGGTGGGGAGATTCAGTTAACGGATGCATTGTCCAAACTGGGAGAAAAGAGTCCGATCCTAGCTTATGAATTTGATGGCAACCGCCATGACGTTGGCGAGAAGCTGGGATTCATTGAAACAACCATTCATTATGCTCTACAGCATAACGAGATTAAGGATGAAGTGCTGGCTTATATGAGACAGGTTATTAAAGAGATTGACCAACAAAAATAAACCTTACTGTAAGAAGTAGGACTGATCCCTATTTGTAAGACAGAGAGCAAATACTTTTCAGTTTAAGGACCAGTTGCTAGAAACGAACTGGCGATTGGTTATTTAGTTCTGTTGAATGCAAATTAAGGTTAGTAGGTAAAGTAGTCCTGAACCGTCCGTTCGACGATGTCCGTTGTTGTATAGCTCAAACCTTGAGATAGCACGTTTCAGACTTTAACGTGGAATGGAACGACTTGATGGAGCATTATCAGCAGTCCCCCCCCTTGCGGGGGAGCTTATGGTAATGCTTTTTACCTTTCCAACTTTCTGATACGCTTTGGATTATAAACGCTGCCTTGATTGCTATGGAGTATTGTACCTGGTAGAAACGGTAATTGGTGAAGCGTATCCAAGACAAACGCGGTATTTTGCTTGTCAGCTACACTTTATGCCACAATTTCTCCATTTAAATTCAAAGATACTCGACAGATACAACATTTTCTCGCCAAACGGTAAATACGTAATTTCCATAACGATTTTTTGCATAGGGCTTCGATCCCGAATTGGTGCTTTAATAGAGATGCACTACTATATAAGTTGGCTGATTCTGTGCGTTTTCGTTTCTTGAGTTTGAGATGACATTGTAACTGCTCACCCTACATGATTTATTGTACAAGTTTATGATTGACCTTATGCTCATAAGAAACAAGTCCGTGGCTTTCCTGTATCCATACCGAGTTTTATGCTGTATGTAGAGTTCGCGAACATTCCTACGAGAAGTTCTTCTCCACGGCCTCGTAGCTGCTTTCTAGTGGAAGTATATGGCTTGAGGAAGACCTATCCATCACAAGCTTGACTTCAAATTCACTTTTCCCGAAATAGATTTCCCCATTGTACTAAGTAGTCTCTGGTGACATCCCCCTTCAACTCCCTTGTACTTTTTAGAGCGTCTAATTGTTGCTTTAAAAACCAATTTTCCGTTTTTTGGTTGCTCAAACTCTGAATGTATGCTCAGGTTCTTTTTTATAGCTGTATTGTTTACCGAGAGGCAGCTTTATCCGTTTCAATTCGCCGTTAAGATACGACCTTAACATGATTTTTACTTGTTCTTATTTCATATGCCCAATTGCTCCATGACTTGTCAGGCCGAGATACTAGCCAGTATCAGGAGATGCTTTCATTGTGTAAAAAAGGTAAAAATTTTAAATAGATGTAATAAAAAGAAACTTTTTTTCTCTTGATGCGTCTTATATATTGAGAGGTTGCCCATTGAGGTTCTCTCAACTTTATCGAAGGGAGGGATTAAGATGAATTCTCCAGAATTAGTCTTTTTCGAACAAGAGGACACCCTTGATTTGGACTTACAAATTAATGATCTAACATTAAAGCAAGCGAAAAATCCTTGCACAAGCACTGTAACTTGTAGTGTTTCTAGATGCCTTGGTACACATGTGACTTGTGAGTGTTGGTGCTAACTTTAAAAGAAATCTGACCCTGGATATTATTTCATACATCCAGGGTCTTTTACTTCAGGAGGAGGTTATCCTATAGTGGATAAAGTTACAAATATAAATATGTTTCAGTCATTAGATTTTTTTATGGTGAGAGTACCACTACTGCCTATTGATTTTTACTATAACTTATTCAGTGAAAGTACTACATATGATGTGACAAGGAACAAGGCTTTATCTTTGTTAACAGACCCTGTTATACGGGAAGCGATCACCATAGCCAGCCCTTCACTTATGAATTCTATCAATAATGTCCTAACCAATAAAAATACTAAAAAAATGAACACGGTGCTACGGGCAGTTGTGAATTATCTAATCAGGCTTTCTTCAAGAGCTACACCTTATGGGATTTTTTCTGGGGTTTCTATAGGTCTCTTTTCGGAACTTAGCTGCTTGGAAGTGGGTGATACTAGGCAGAACAGGAAAATATCCCGTCCAGATATGGAATGGATCATGGGATTGGTTAAATATTTAGAGAAAGAGGGAAATGTGGTAAAACAGTTGGCGGTGCGGACTAATCCAACCTTGTATTTATCTGGTACAAGAATAAAATTGCCATTTTTAAACTATATTGAACAACACCACGATCCTGATGTAAAACGAATGAAAAGTAGTTCGATAAAAGCGTCCAAGCCGGTTCAGCTTGTGATGGATTATGCACAAACTCCGATTCCTTTTGCTAATCTAGTTAAGAAAATACAAGAAGAGTATCCCGAAAACAATGAAACTTTAATAACTGAATTTCTGATGAAGCTATTGAATCAGGAGTTTTTAATTAGCAATTTGAGACCACCATTATGCATAGATAATATGGATTTGCCTTTTGAATATCTACGAAAACAGATAGCACCTATAAACAATATTGAATATATCAAAAAAGGTCTCGATGAAATTAGTGAAGAAATAAAACAATACGATGATTCTCCAATAGGTAAGGGGGAATCCTTGTACAATCAGCTATGTATAAGAATGAGAAAATTAGTTCCAACGAAGGAAACTTTGCAGATTGATATGGAGACAAAAGTAGAAGAAGCCTTTTTAAGCCAAAATGTCTCTAAAGATATTGCTAGATCAGCAGAAATCTTATGGAGGCTGTCGCCGGATTTGAGTAATCCTCATTGGACACAGTACCGAAATGATTTTATAGAGAAATATGGTATTGATTGTCAAGTTCCGATCTTAGAGCTTTTGGACGAAGATTTAGGGTTAGGGGCTCCGCCTGATTATAAATATCCTGAGAGTAGATATAGTTTAGAACACCCAATACTAAATGCAGAGAGAGAGAAGGTTCTGGCAAACTGGATTACAAATGTTATTAAAGAAGGAAAAATAGAAATAGAACTGACGGATGAAAAATTAAAGAGGATCGAGACTTTATCTGATGAGCTTTTGCCCCCTACCTCTATAGAAATGTATGTTACCATAGCAGCAAATAGCGAAGAAGCTTTGAAAAATAACGAATATAAGGTCATTATCAACCCCAATTCGGGAAGTGCAGGTGCAGGTAAAACATTTGGAAGGTTTGGACCAATCCTAGATAAGACTGCAAGAGAGAAGATCACGAACACGTATAAAATTCAAGAGGAATACAGAAAAGATGCTATATTTGCTGAACTTGTATATTTAACGGTCAATAGTAGACATTCTAACGTAGTGATTACCAACAAATCATGTAGTCACCAAATTGTGTTGGGAACTAATTATTCCAATGTAGATACTTCAAAACAAATTTCAATTTCTGATTTATATGTAGGATGTACCCACAATTACTTTTATTTAAAGTCACAGTCGTTGAATAAAGAGATAATCCCAGTTTCCACCAACATGCTAAATTACAATAATGCTCCCAATGTATACCGTTTTTTAATGGAAATTTCACAAGAAAGACACAGAAGCATTTTGCCTTTTCAGTGGGGAGGCCTATCGGAATTCCCTATGCTGCCTCGTGTGAAATATAAAAACATAATTTTATCTTTAGCGAAATGGTCGCTTAATAAAAATAACGATGAATTAAAAAAATGTAAAAACGAGGAGGATTGGATTGAGGGTTTTGAAAAGTGGAGAGGGGAGTGGCGCGTTCCAAGATATGTTTATATTACCACTTCTGTTTCAGATAACAGAGTACTAATTGATCTTAAAAATGAGTTTTTTATATTAGAGTTATTTGAGAAATATCATAAATTAAGTGATTCACAATCATTATGGTTAACCGAGAGTGGATTTGAACCAAGTGACGTATGGGCTAGAGGGAAAGAAGGGCGCTTTATCGCAGAGTACGTTATTCCCTTAGTAAGGACAAATGTAGAGGAACCTTTGACCCCGAAGCAGTGTGAAGATATGAATCTTATTCAAAGACCAATCAGAGAGCATTCAAACATTATATATTTACCGGGAAGTGAATGGCTTTATATAAAGCTTTATGGTATGTCTGAACGAGAGGAAGAGTTTATTGGCAATTACATTAGAACATTTTGTGAGCAGGTAGAGAATCAAGGAATAATAAATCGTTATTTTATTGTTAGGTATAAAGATCCGGATCATCATATACGGTTACGACTTCATGGTGAGGAATCCGTTGTTTGTAAACAACTAATCCCTGCTATTCATATGTGGGCTAGACGCCTAAAGGTTGGAGGTCTACTAAGTAAAATAATATTTGATTCATATGAGCCGGAAATTGAGCGATACGGTGGTAAACGTTTAATTAGTATAGCGGAGCGTTTTTTTGCTGTTGATTCGAAGATTACAGTAGAACTGGTCTCTTTAAAATATAACAATAAGCTGAATGTTCCTATAGAGATTATTGGTTTCATTAGTGTAATTGATATTTTAAATCAGTTTATACCAGCGGTAGAACGGCAAGTTACTTGGTTTCATGAAGAAGAATGGCATAAGGAGCATGTAAAAGATTTTATGAAGGATCGCACTTTTTATATAATTTTGTGCGATGTTTCGGACAATTGGTCCTCACTTAGAAATTTGGAATACGGGGACTACTTATTATCTAAGTTTCAAGAACGAAAAAAAATAATAAATGAATATAAAGAGGCACTTGAACATGAAAAGGATTTAACGAATACATTTTCCAATATTCTAGGTAGCCTCATTCATATGCATTTAAACCGTCTTATAGGTACGAATAGAAAAATGGAAAGAAAGATAATGTCGTTGTTAAGTCATTCTTTATATCATTTTAATGAATCAATAAAGCACAAGAAAAAATGTATTTCAAAGGAGTTGAACGTTGATGACAGTAGTACAAAACAATAAGAGCCTGCATAACGATATTATAAAAATTGTAAGTGTTATAAGTGCCAGGTTGACTGACCCCCAGTATGTACAGACTATATGTTCTTCTGAGCAGAATCATGTAGATAAACAAGAGGAGTTTAATTGGAATGATATAAGCCTGGCAAC
Source organism: Paenibacillus sp. DP01 (assembly GCF_044784315.1). Lineage (NCBI taxonomy): Bacteria > Bacillati > Bacillota > Bacilli > Caryophanales > Paenibacillaceae > Paenibacillus > Paenibacillus sp. DP01. The sequence continues at coordinate 5,109,686 of NZ_CP173059.1, read as the reverse complement.
TGGATTTCCAGCAATCAGTATTTTGTATGGGAGACTAAGTACTGTATTAAAGGATGAGAGATTAAAAGAGTATGCACACTCCTACCTTTTAAGTACTCGTGAATCATTAAAGAAATCAGGAGCGTCATTATCACTATGGGAAGGATTATCTGGTGTTGGATTTGCCGCATATCTATTATCTGACAATGGTATAAAATACAGGAGATTTATCAACCAAATTAACACTTTAATATTGCGTCATGGTAGTGCTGATCTACTGAATGCAAAAAGTGGGCTGGAATCAGGTACGTCAATTAATGATTATGATGTAATTTCCGGATGGAGTGGCATAGGAAGGTATCTGTTACTGTTCTCTGATATACCTGAAATTAGGGAGCTCCTTATTGGTGTTCTTGAGTATCTTGTTCTTCTAAGTAAAGATAGGATTATCAACGATAAACAAGAGGTTCCGAATTGGTATATTTCAAATGAATATTTACTTTCACATGAAAAGGATGAATATCCATTTGGATATTTTAATATGGGTTTAGCTCATGGAGTTCCTGGCCCCTTGGCATTATTATCTATAGCGTTACTTCAAAATATAAAGGTACCTGGTCAAATAGAGGCAATTCAACGATACTGTGACTGGATAACAAAATGGAAATTGGAACAAACAGATAGAATACAATGGCCCTTAATTATAAGCTACGAAGAATTTACAAACGATCAATTATACGCTAAAAAACATCGGGATGCTTGGTGTTATGGTTCGGCAGGTGTTGCGAGGAGTCTATTTTTAGCAGGTAGATCCATCGGGGATAGAAGCTTGGAGGTTTTAGCTGTAAACGCATTTAAATCGATATACAAAAAATCTATCGAAGAGTGGAATATTTATTCACCAACGGTATGCCACGGATATTCAGGATTATTGAAAATTACCTATCATATGTATCGGGACACGCACGATCCTGAATTGCAAGAAAACTATCAAAGCTTGCTCCGAACGGTCGTTAAAATGTTTGATGAAGAATCGGCATTTGGTTTTTATGATTTATATAGGGATTCTAATTCTACTAAGAATTTAAATTATGTAGGTTTACTTGACGGTGTTTCGGGAATAGCCATGACATTACTAGATTCTCTTTATCCTGATGAAAAGGATTGGGGGGCGAGCTTATTGATTTGCTAAGGTAATAAGTAAAGTAACGGATGAATTACTCAAACCACAGAGAGGAACTGGTTAGCGTTCTTAATCGATAACAGGGTTACAATTCCACTCAAAAGATGAACAATAAAAAGGGGTATCTCAAAGGCAGTTTTTTATAGTGAAACAGCCTATGAGACGAATTATAATTAACTTCATGAGAAAAAGCGTAGGTTACAAGGCTGAATTAGTCCGAAATCTGCGCTTTTTGATTCACTAGAGTCTGTAAGATAGTTTGTTTAGTAAAATGGAAGTCATAGAAAGGGGGAAGAATACATGGGGCTTTGGTCAAAAGAGCAACTGCGAGCTTTCATTAAGGAGAAAAACCAGGTGACTGCACAGGAGGTGTTGGAAGTAGAAATGGACGCGCTCCTGGGCTAGGAGAAGCAAGAGATCAAGGGTAAAATGACGCCAAACAGCCGTAACAGCAATAGCAAGAAAGAACGTCGTTAGCGAGTATGACGAGCAGAAGCTTGCTGTACCTCGACGTGACGAGCGGCCAGCCAAATGAATGGAATAGCTCTTAAACGGCTTTGACGATTTGACGGGATGAGTAGATGCGCTGTATATAGGCGTAGAAAATGAATTTGATGAGCTTATTGCGATGATTGTTGTTTCGTCCCTTTCAGGGTAGGTTGCGTCTAAGGTGGTGTCATCGAGCCAATTCAGAGCCTCACTTACAACGTGAGCGAGTTGATCCTGAGGACTTCTCGAATGGACTCGACCCAAGCAATGACGACTTTAGGTTCCACCTTCTTTCCAGCTCCTTGTGCATTTTTTCTACTCTTACTTCTTCAAGCTCCAAAGAGTGTTCACGTACCTTGTCCGTAGCTGTATTGCTTGCCCACAGGCTGCTCCAGACGGTATACTCCGTTTTTTCATCCACGTTTTGAGCTCTGTGTCATATTCCGTATCTCCAACTGCTCTATAACCTCTTTTACAGGTACTCCTGCCAATCTCATTTCGGGGGCTCTCACTTTTTATTTCTAACGGGTAACTCACTCTAGTTGCCAACGCAAAAACACCTTCAAGGTTATCCCCCTATCTTACGACAGGATTACATTCTCTTGAAGGTGTTTTAATTGTCTCACGTTGTGGGGTAGTCCCACATCCATTTTAGCAAGGATAGGCTTTTCTGTTTTTTAGGACATCCCATCGATTTATGGGACAGCCTCAAATAAACAAAACAGAGAACAACTAAACTCCAGGGACTATTCTCTTTTCAGTTCGTTTATCAGTTCTTTTTCCTTGGGATCAGCTTGAATCAGCTTATCGTACAATGCTTTGTCATCTTGTCCCTGCTTTTGCAAAGCGGCAATATAGTATCGGGTTACCTCACGATTCGTAGCGTCACTCAGATCGTCCTTCAAGCCGTTTTTCAGGATGACGGCAGCCTCGGCGGGTTTACCTGACATGAACTCAATTTTTCCAGCACTGAGCGCAATGCTTGGAGTTACTTCAAAAGTACGTATCAATTGAATTTCAGGTGGAATCGTCTTAAGATGAGCTACCCCATCTAGAACCTGCTGATAAGCAGCAAGACCTGCTTGGAAATACTTCTGTTCCTTGGCTGAGTCCTTAGCCAATCGAGCTTTATTGCCAAATTCAAACGCTTGGGTAATCAGCAAATTGTACCAATCCAGATCCCAGGTGAAGTTAGCACGGTTATTTTCCAAAATGGCAAATGCCTTGTCATTGTTTCCTTTAGCTTGCTCAAGTCGCATTTTGATAAACAGCATATTTCTATTATACGGTTCTGCCTGCAGCCCCAAATCAACAATGGTCATACCGCCTGTATAGAACTCTTCGCGTTTGGTTTGCTTGTAGACCTGATAATACATACTAGACAAACCAACAATTGAATCAATATGAGTTGGGCGCAGATTCAAATCCTTATTATAAGCAGCTTGTCGTTGTTCGAACGAATTGCTGCTTTCCAGCGCTTTTGCTTCCCAGGCAGCATTGCTGGCTTGTGCAAAGCGCAGCCCTACAAACAGAAGCACAATACTGAGAACACAAATGACGATACTATAAATCGGACGGAAACCTTCAGGCTTCATCGCCAAGCGTTTTACAGGTTGTGCATCCATTGCTGCAGCCATACCCCCGAGTCCAATAAACACCAGTATACCCATGAACACATAACTCATATTAAAGTCCAATAGACTATGGAGCAAAATGGACATTGCCAAGATCAGGTAAAGGAAGTGGCTATCCCGCTTTTCTTCATCGCTCTTGATGTAACCTTTAATGTATTTATAGAAGATATAAAGGATAAACGCCATAAAAATAATGAATCCAAGAATACCGGCCTCTACCAGATACTGCATGAAAAAGTTATGTGCCTGTGCGCTTGTGTAGCCATAGTCTTGATATTTTCCATACAGCGTAGCCCAACCGCCGCCACCTGCGCCAATCAACGGATAATCAGCAATTAGCTTGGAAGCATCGCGATAAAAGGTTATACGTTCCAGCACACTATGCTGTTGGAAGTTGATATTTTCCAGACGTGTCTCTACATTGGCTGGTAGAAAAGTTCGTAGTCCTGTACCAATGAGCAGGAACGCAACTACACCAATCACGACCACAGAGCCAACAGGCAGCCACAGATTAGAGAGTTTACGTGAGGCTAGACCGTGCATCCTTTTTTCCAAACGAGATCCCAGAGAGGTTTGTATAAGCCATAGAACAACTGCAGTCACCAAGGAAGTCCCAAGAAGCAGTCCCCAGCCTTTAGCAGCCACAGCACCGTTGTAGGTCTGATTCAGCTGTAATCCCCAATTTGTAATAGGACTCAAAATAGCAAGTGAAACGACACCCGCAATTGCGCAATGTAAAAGCCATAAGATTTGCCGTGCTGGCTTAAAGAACAGAAGTAAAAGAACAAATACGACTGGCAGCATTATGAGACCACCACGTGAAAGTGTCAGGAACAGTGATACCAATATAGGCACCAGCATAAAGGCATGAGTCGCTTTTCCATACCACGTCTTCGACTTCATCAGACAAAAGATAGCTGCGAACAAAAATGCCATCAAAAATGCCGCATATGTATTCGCGTACTGGAAGACGGAAGTGAGACGCGGACCATTAGTATCTATCTTTATGGCATCAACGTAGCGATTACCGCTTACCATTGTTGAGAACCAATCCACGAGTCGTCCGGCCAATACCCACTGTCCAAACCAGTTGATGAGGCCGAAGCCTATAATAATATAAGCTACGGTCATAATCGCGGTTTGGATGATCTGGTTGCTCAACCGATCTCGCAAGGCGTACAATGTAATGATGAAGAACGAGGCATAGATGCACTGCACCACTACCATGTTCATCGCGAGATAATGAGAAGCAGCAGAAATCAATGAAAGCACGAACGTCAGTGGAAGTAAGATAACAAGCACAGCCAACCAGTCTCTTTGATCTTCCAATTTGAAATTCTTATAATAGGTTACGATTCCCAATATCAGCAGAATCGTGCTGATGATCAAAGCCCAATACAGAGGCTTCTCAAAGTCGAGCATTTGACCATTAAAAAGCGCCGCCTGGAAGGGGGCCCAAGCTAAAAACAAAATCATGCCAACAATTAACACCCAAAACATAGCCGGCCTTTTATCGTCACGGGTCGACGTTTTGGCCTGTTTCCCGTATACTGGATTCGACAAGGTTTACAATCTCCTTTTCTTGTAGATACGTCAACATTTTAGCATATAGTAGCTGTCAGAGCCATATCGCAAGAATAAACTTCCCACATATTTACATTGTTGTATTGTAAGAGACTTACCAAACCATGTTTAAGGTCGTGACACACTCGTATGAATTTAACTCAAAACTTTTCGAAAAATTTAAAGTTACTTTGGGAATTGTCTAAAAAGGATATACAATCTAGGTACCTTGGTTCATTTATGGGGGTACTCTGGGCTTTTATACATCCTATGGTGTCTATACTTGTTTATTGGGTCGTATTTCAGGTTGGTTTTAAAAATGTACCTATTGGTGATACACCCTTTATACTTTGGTTACTAACAGGCATGGTGCCGTGGTTATTCTTTTCGGAAAGCTTGTCAACTGCAACCAATAGTATTATTGAAAACAATTATCTGGTAAAGAAAATTGTTTTCCGAGTAGGCTTGCTACCAATGGTAAAAATTTTGGCTGCTCTTTTTGTCCATGTGTTTTTTATCATCGTTCTTTTCATTATGTTCAAAATATACAATGTTGAATTTACGATGTATAACATTCAAATCCTTTATTATTTATTGGCCACCATTCTTCTTTCTTTGTCCATTTCTTACATAACAGCGACATTGGTTGTTTTTGTAAAAGATGTTGGTCAAATTGTAGGAGTGTTTATTCAATTGTTTTTCTGGCTTACGCCAATCTTTTGGAATTTGAATATTGTCGAGGATAAGTATCAGTTTTTCTTTAAACTTAATCCTGTTTTCTATATTGTTGAAGGATATCGTGATACCTTTATTAATCACAAATGGTTCTGGGAGCATCCATCCATGACGATCTACTTTTGGGCTATTGTGATCATCGCAGGTACGATAGGAATCAAAATTTTCAAAAAAATGAAATCTCATTTTGCTGATGTATTGTGAGGAGAAGAGTATGACTCAAACAGAATCAGTTGCTGTAGAAGTTAATAATGTCACTAAAATATATAAAATATATGATAATCCCAATGAACGTTTAAAAGAGGCTATTCATCCTTTTAAAAAGAAATATCATTCTGATTTCAAAGCCATAAGTGACCTTTCCTTTTCTATTAAAAAAGGGCAAGCGATTGGCATTATCGGTAAAAATGGTTCGGGCAAATCGACTCTTTTAAAAATGATTACAGGCGTAATTACGCCTACCCATGGAAGCATAAAGGTGAATGGGAAAGTTGCGGCTCTGTTGGAACTCGGTGCTGGGTTTAATCCGGATTTAACTGGAATGGAAAATATTTATTTAAATGGTACGCTTATGGGCTATAGCAAAGCAGAAATGGATGAGAAGGTAGAAGATATTACATCCTTTGCGGATATTGGGGACTTCATTAATCAACCAGTCAAAATGTACTCCAGCGGTATGTTTGCCCGATTAGCCTTTGCAGTAGCCATCAATGTTGATCCAGACATTTTGATTGTGGATGAGGCCTTGTCTGTTGGAGATATTTATTTTCAGGCCAAATGTATCACCAAAATGAAGGAGCTCTCTAAAAAGAGCACAGTTTTATTTGTCTCTCATTCCATGGATACCATTAAGAGTTTTTGTGATACAGCATTGCTTATTGATAAGGGACACATGGTCGAAATTGGTCCAGTGAAGCGCGTAGCACAAATTTATGAAAATATTATTAACCAGGAAATTGCAGATATGAAGCGTGTCCAATCTTTGGATACATTTGTGAATTCCGAAACGGATAAAAAGAGTACGCTGTTGTTGTTAGAAGAGGATCCTGCTTTTGCAAAACGTGCCAATGAGTTTCGTTCAGGAACGGGAGATGCACGTTTTATAAGGGCAGACTTGTTAGTCAATGGAGAAGTGGTAAACCAGGTCCCTTTTGGCGAAATGGTTACTTTGCGTTTGCTGGCACAATATTATAAAGATATTGATTCCGAGGGAACCATTGGCTACATGGTTAGAAACCATACTGGTGTAGATGTGTTTGGCATGAATATCTACAATAAGGCCAAATTAGTCCCGAAAATGCAAGCAGGGGGCATTCTTGAGGTTAACTTTAATTTCCGCAATCTTTTGTCTGAAAGTGGTAAATACACCATTTCTATTGGCTTAAAGCCTAAGCCGTTTGAGCCTCTTTATTTGGATAGCGTAAGTATAGCAGCTGTTTTTGAGGTTCCTAAGCCAGAGAATAATTACGTACCAGGTTTAATATTTGTAGATAATACAATAGATTTGCAAGTTATTAATTAAGGCTGGTGATAAAATGTGTGGGATTTTGTTTTCTAATGTAGCTATAAATAAAGAAGCATTTCTTAATTCATTAAATATAATGAAGCATCGGGGGCCTACGGCCCCGCTTTGTGTATACCAGCATGAAAATTTTATGCTTGGTCACAACAGATTAAGCATTTTAGATCTGGATCAGAGAAGTGATCAGCCTTTTTTTTCTGATGATGGAAGATATGTGATTATATTTAATGGAGAAATCTATAATTATAAAGAATTAGCTTCTACTTATTCAATTCAAATGAGAACAAACTCAGATACTGAACTTTTATTGAAGCTTTACATTCAATATGGTCCCCAAATGTTGAATTGGCTTAATGGAATGTTCAGTTTTATTGTTTTAGACGTCCAGCACAAATCATTTTTTGCAGCACGAGATCGTATGGGAGTAAAGCCGCTTTATTACAACAAAAATGGTGAAGAGTTCATTTTTAGTTCTGAAATTGCTCCATTGCTCCCATTAGTTCACAACGTTTCTTTAGATCAAGCAGCTGTAAGACAATATAAAAAAATGAGATGTTTTTTTAATAATCGTACTGTCTATAATGAAATAAAAGAGTTTCCCCCAGGATATTACTATGAGAATGGCGAATTTATTAAATATTGGGAACTTGATTATTCAGAGAAAGAGCCGCCTTCTGATGAGGAACTTGAGTTTTTAATTCGTTCTGCAGTAGAGTACCGCAAAATCGCAGATGTTGAAATTGGAAGTTACCTTAGCGGAGGCTTGGATAGCACGATTATTACTGCACTCGCTGGAGTAGAGCATACTTGGACTGTTGGCTTTGAAGATTATAATGAGTTCGAGTGGTCTGAAATCGCAGCAACAAGATATAACACTATTCATCACCCGATATTATTTGATCCTGATCGCTTTTTATCATTAGCTCGTGAACTGGTGATTGTAAAAAAAGAGCCTCTGTCTGTGCCCAACGAAGTGTTGCTGTATCATATGACACAACAAGCATCTGCTAAGAACACAGTCATATTAAGTGGAGAAGGCGCTGATGAGCTTTTCTTTGGATATGATCGTATCTTCAGATGGGCTAGTAGCACCACAGACTTTGATATCCGAGCCTTTAGTGATCTCTACACCTATGGATCGGAAGATGATTTAGAGATTGTAGAAGATGCATTGGCACCTTTTATGAAGTTAAAGTCCCCTCAAAAAATCGTAGCGGCATTCTTTCAACAAGCCCATTTGCGAGGGTTACTCAAAAGGCTGGATAGTGCCTCGATGTTAAATTCGGTAGAAGCAAGATCTCCTTTCTTGGATTACAGATTAATTGAAAGGCTTGCAGGGGTAGACGCTCAGTATAAGATGAAGGATGGAGTTGTTAAGGCTCCGCTCAAGAGAATTTTTAAAGACATTATCCCAGCAGAGATTGTAAACAGAAAAAAGGTAGGTTTTCCTGTTCAACTTGAAAGAGTCCTATCTTCTGAAAAAATTGAAGGGAAGACGACATTCGACAAATGGTTTAACTTCAATTTAAATACGTTAGGAGAAATCTTATGATTATCGGCTATACTTCCGGAGTCTTCGATTTATTTCATATTGGACATTTGAATTTGTTGAGAAATGCTAAGTCACTCTGTGACAAACTCATTGTGGGTGTGACCACAGATGAGTTGGTTTCATATAAGTACAAAAAAGCGGTCATTCCTTTTGAGGAAAGAATTGAGATTGTTAGAAATATCAAATTTGTTGATACTGTAATTCCTCAGGACTCCATGGATAAATTTGAGGTTTGGCAAAAATTAAAGTATGACGTAATGTTCGTTGGTGATGATTGGTTTCAAAATGAACGTTGGGACCAGTACGAGTTGCAGTTTAAGGAAGTTGGAGTGAAAATTATATATTTTCCCTATACGAAGAGTACATCATCAACTTTACTGAATGAGACATTACTGAAATTAAGAAAATAAGTGGATTTTTGCCTGAAAGGAAGAGGTTTTACAGTGAATATGAACAGATCTATAGCTTTTGTCATTCACAATCTTGTTTTATATGAAACGATTAAGCCTTTAATTGAGGAATGTGAAAAAAAGCAGATCGTTTGTGATATTTATGTCCCTCACATTGAAGAAGATGATTGGGGAGACATGTCCTTAGATACCTATCATTATTTGAAGAATAACGGTATAAACGTGACTCTAACAAGCGCTGTACCCGACAAAGCATATAAAATAGCCTTCTATCCTTACCTCCCCTATTATTTGGAAGTTAAGTCCGATTATAAGTTCAGATATCAGTATGGAATGGCTAAACCAAACTGGAATTTAGATACATGGAGTCGGAATTTCGATTTCATTTTTTGTAATGGGCTATATGATTCCTCGGTTCTGGCAGCCTACACTCAGACTGAAATCGTAGGCATGATTAAATATGCTAAATTTCAAAGAATGAAGCGCGAAACGGATAAATATAATTTGCTTTATTTGCCTACGTATGGGAATGAATCGTCTATTGAGCTTGTAATGAACCATATTGAAGAAATTTCAGATACCTTTAATATGAAGGTAAAATTGCACCATGGCACTTCTTTTTTGGAGCATGATCGGGTTAGTCTAGTTAAGTCTCATGTTCCTGAAGTGCTTGATCACAAGGCTTCTCTTGTTCATTTAATAGAAGAAGCGGATGTAATATTGTCTGACGGCTCTGGGGCTATATTTGATGCGCTGTTTACGGATACTCCAATTGTAATATTCCAGCATCCCCAAACAGAATCGTTCGAGGGGATTCTACCTTTGGAAGAACAAATAGTTCAGCAAAACATTGTTCCTTTTGTGAGCGATAACGACAATATTAAGCAAACTTTACTTAATGCAATCTTAGATGAACAACTAATACAACAAAGAAGGAAATTTACTTTAGAGATGTTTCCGGTCAAAGGAAGAGAGACGATAGATAAGTGTATGGATGTAATTAATAGATTTTTACAAGATGACGTAGACCAGGCTTATAGAGCAGGGCATACACGTCTAAAAAATGAATTTAATGAATTACAAACTCATAATCAAAATCAAAGCCAAGAAATAGAACAGCAAAAACAACGCATAGCTGAGCATACGGATCAGATTAACACATTGATTCAAACGCGTGATCATCAGGAAAATGTAATAAACAGCATGTCAGCAGATATTAGATCTCTGTCTGAAAAGAAAGATGAATTAGAACAACAGTACGCTCAACTCACACAGGATTATAATGATGAAAAAAACAACTTGGATATTTTAAACCATCAATATAGACAGCTATTTGGTCAATATAATGAACTGAACACCCAGTTCAGTGAGTTGCAAGAATATAATGGAAGACTGTCCACGGAGCTTCATAATATTTATAACTCTAAAAGGTGGAAAATGGCGAATAAACTTAAACATATTTTACACAAGTCCAAAATGATATATGTTCTTAAGGGATATAGAGTATGGAAAAACTATGGCACCACGATCTTACTAAAAAAGATTAAATCTAAAGTGTCGCATAAGCTTAAACGGACTAACGCAGGGGATCATCCTGTTGATCTGCGCAAAGATGAAGGAAACTACAATCAGTTATTAACTTGGTACGAGTATAAATTTTATAATTATAAAGTAGCCAAAGACAATTCATTTTCCCTGGAACTTGATAAGTTCGAGACTGCATTTGAGAAAGATCTTATATCGATCGTTCTTCCTGTATATAACGGTGAGGATTATGTATCGAAAGCTATTGATAGTATTCTGCAGCAATCTTATAAGTATTTTGAACTCATTATTATTAACGATGGTTCAAAAGATAAAACGGCAGAAATTATTGATGCGTATGCCAAAGCAGATCATCGTATTAGGGTAGTCCATCAGGAAAATCGTAAAATACCAAGAACATTATCCAGAGGTTTTAAACTAGCTAAGGGTGAGTACCATACTTGGACCAGTGCAGATAACATTCTTCCTGAACATTTCTTGGAGAAGATGGTCGCTGATCTTAAACGTGATGAAAATATTGGTATGGTATATGCGAACATGAGGTTAATTGACTCGGACGGCCAAGTAATTTCCAACCATGGCTGGTATGAAGAACCACAGTTCAGTGGCAATGTTATGCTACCTAAGTCCGCATTGGAGCTAAATGTATATCCTAACAATACGATTGGTGCGGCCTTTATGTATAGGGCCAAGGTGACTCACTTATTAGGTGACTACTCTAGTTATAAGCATACCCTTGAAGATTATGATTATTGGATGAGAGTGAACTCCTTATTTGAGCTCAAACATGTGACGTTCGATGAGCCTATATATGATTATCGCTGGCATGATAAATCATTGACCGCTTCAGATCAAGAACTCGGCATCACATCTAACAGATATAAACTCATGGTACTTGATGATTTTAGAAGGGATTTTTATCTGACCCCATTAGTTTGGATCATTGAGGGAGACGCAGCTGAAGTTAGTGATTTTAAGAAATATGTTCTGGCTAAGGGCCATACCGTGGTTGGAAGAGATGAACTAAATACGATTATTGGCCTTAATTTGGCAACGCCTATTTGCTATTTATATATTAAAACAGGCGAAGTCCATAATTTTGAATTTATGGATTCTAATGCTTCATCGTCTATGTATGCACTGCTTATAGATAAATCAGAGCATACCACAGATACATTTATAGCTGACTATCCTTGGGATCTGAAAATAAAGGATAAAATGAATGGTGAGACGGATAGCAACTATGACTTTTTTGCACAGGAGACCGAAGTTCTGTTCTCTCTTATAAATACCAAGGTTAAAAACGATCACTTATATCGCATTGAGGCGGTAATTGAAAGTGAACCCGTCTATAAAAAGGATCTATCTGTTATTATTTGCACTTACCAGCGGAGTGAGAAACTTTCCAATGCAATTAAATCAGTGATAGAACAGTCGTTGGATAAAGCGAGCTATGAAATCATTGTTGTCAATAATGATTATCAGAATGATGAGATTCATCATCTGGTTCGTGAGTTCAGAGCAACCTATAATATTGATGATTCCTTCATGCGATATATGGAGGCACCGTTAAAAGGCCTTTCCTTTGCACGTAATGTTGGTTTATTTGGAGCAGAGGGTGAAGTCATACTCTATATTGATGATGATGCTATCGCGAACTCCAACTTGCTTGAAGAGACCGTCAGAGGCTTCTCAGATCGTCCGGATATCGGAGTTATGGGTGGGAATATTATACTCAATTTACACGAGGAACGGCCTGAGGTGGTTAAACCAGGTACTGAAGCCTACTGGAGTCAGCTTATTGTGGAAGGCGAAGAAATTATTGATTCTAATTTTCAGTGGGAGTTTCCTTATGGAGCCAACTTTGCGGTTAGACATGCTGCACTAATGCGAATTGGGGGCTTTAGAAGCGCTTATGGGCGTAAAGGAAACAATTACGCTGGAGGAGAAGAAATTGTTGTATCTTTTGCTATGAGAGAAATCGGGTATAAGGTTGGTCTTAATCCGAAGATGAAAGTCATTCATGATGTGGACACCTCCCGATATACGGTTGAGCATGTTAGAAAGACAATGCGAAATAGCATTTTAACCAATTACCAATTGCAAAAGGATCTGTATGCGCCAATGGAATCGGATATTGAAGCAGATAAGAATCACCTTGAAATTGTTAAAGCTGAATTAGACCATTTGCAGAAGATGCCGGCTAAAAATCAGGATGTTGAAATTGATATCTTGTATAAACAGTACACAATCGAAGCATATGAAGAGCTGATACAAATGAAGGAAAATGATATAAATACGCGAAGACAGCTGGCAGGAGCGTATAGATAATTAATAAAACTTTAAAGGCGCCTCTTTTATAAAAATAAGGGGCGCCTTTATTAGTATGGAGCTGTTAAATTGAAAATTTTATATTTCTCTCCAATCTATTGGGATGATTTAAAACAACGTCCGCAACATTTGGCTGAAGAATTTGCTAAGCTCCCGGGGGTTCACATTACCTTTGTAGAACCATCCATTAGCATACTTAATAGTATTGCAAGGCAGAACTCAGATTATAAACAAAGAAAACAAACCATTAATGATAGTCTTCAAATATTCAGGCCGTCAGGCAGTCTGAGATTACCTAGAAGCTTTGAAGGCTTAGACATATTTCATATGAATCAATGGTTTGAAAAGAAACAATTAAAGGATTTGGTTTCCAGTTCAGATATCATTTGGTTGGGGAGCCCGGTTTTTAATCCTCTTATTAAACAAAATAAGAAGAAGATTATATTTGATCGTATGGACGACTATGTATTTCTAACTAACAATGCATTGATGAAGAAGTTACTCAAAAAGTGGGAACTTGAATTACTTGCCAAGGCGGATCTTGTTATATCTACGAGCAATGATTTGCATAAGCATTCTCTATCATTGAATAAACAATCTTATTTAGTGAAAAATGCTGTGGATACAGCTATACTAAACATAAATGTAAATAGCTTGGTTGCCAGTGACTTGAGACGATTAAAGCATGAGGGCTACCATATTTTTGGCTATGTAGGAGCGATTGACCACTGGTTTGACGTGGAAGCGGTTAAGGCAATTACAGAATTTGATGAGAAGTTTGTTGTATGTTTGGTTGGGAGAAATAACCTGAACTATAATTTTGAGCAGCATAGTGGGGTTAGATACTATAACCCAGTTCCCAAATCAGAAATTGGTGCGATTATTGATGTTTTTGATGTTTGTTTATATCCCTTTTCAAGGAATTCAGATAGAATTGATACGATTAATCCAGTCAAAGTTTATGAGTATCTTAGTCTGAATAAAGTGACTTTAGCTGTGCAGAGTGAAGAAACTAAATTATTAGATCAGAAAGGGGTCTATCTATATCGTAGTTTAGAAGAAATAAGGGAGTATCTGGCGAGTGTAGACACCCTGCAACGGCCTTTTAATAATCAGGAGCAACTGGAAAACTTCATAGTCCACAACAATTGGGAAGCTCGTGCAAAAACCATTATGGAGCTACTATAAAAGAGCTTTAATAGGAGGAAGTTAGATATGAAAGGGATTATATTAGCTGGAGGGACTGGCTCTAGATTATACCCGCTTACTAAAGTTACAAACAAACATTTGCTGCCGATTGGTAAATATCCAATGATTTATTACTCTATTGACAAGCTAAAAAAGGCGAATATAAACGATATTTTGATCGTTACTGGAAAGGAACATATGGGAGATGTAGTTAATCTCTTAGGAAGTGGAGTCGACCTTGGAGTTACACTGACTTACAAAGTACAAGATGAAGCCGGTGGAATTGCACAGGCTTTGCTTTTAGCTGAGCACTTTGTTGGTAATGACAAGATGGTTGTAATTTTGGGGGACAATGTATTTAAAGATGATATAACCTCATTCGTTGAAAAATTCAAGCTTCAAGAATCGGGAGCGAAATTGCTACTTCATAAAGTTCCTGATGCTAATCGCTATGGAGTACCAGAATTACAAGGCGATAACATTGTAAATATTGAAGAAAAGCCTAAGAACCCTAAGAGTGATTATGCAGTTACGGGCATTTATATGTTTAACCATTCAGTGTTTGATATTATCAAGACTTTGACCCCTTCAGCAAGAGGAGAATATGAAATCACAGATGTGAATAACGCTTATATTCAACGAAACCAACTTACATTTGATATTTTAGAAAATTGGTGGACTGATGCGGGAACACATGCTTCATTGATGCTTGCTAACAAATTAGTGAGTGAAATGGATTATGAACTATTTTCCTAGGATGATCGCAGGACTAAAGAATCCGCAGATAACAATGACATAAAGAAAGTGAGACTTTATAAATGCAAATTGTGCATGCTCCAGCTAGAATAAAGTGGGTAGATGTTTTAAAGGGACTGGCAATTATTTTTTTAGTCTTCTCACATTTGGTGCCTCATGGTTTTAAAGGGAATGAGTTGATGGATAAAAGCTTTATAATAGGGTATTTTTATTCCTTCCATATGCCTCTTTTCTTTTTTGCTTCTGGGTTTACCTCTAATTTTCAGAAGTATAAATTTAGTAGTTTTTTGTGGTCTAAAATCAAAACAATCCTTTTACCATATACGACTCTTTATATATGTTCCTTATTGTATTTTGGTTGGATGCATTGGATGGGGATTGTCGGAACACTTGATCCAATGGTTGTTATTGAAACTTTTTTATATGCAGATGGGAATCACTTGGGTATTCTTAATATGTCTCTATGGTTCCTACCTTGTCTTTTCTTGGCCCAAATTATTTCGTACTTAGTTTTGAAGATTTCCTCAAAGAAAAGTTATATGTATGTATTTTGGATATTGCTCACCATTCTAGGGGCATTTTTAAGTAAGCTTGATACACATGCACTTCCCTGGTCATTGGGAACTTCAATTAATGCAGCTTCCTTAATTATTTGTGGTTATTTATTTAAAATGAATGAACAATTTTTTATTGAAAAAATCAAATTAAATAAACCATACATTGCTTATGCTGGTGGCTTCCTGGGTCTTGTGTTATTTTTAATAAATGACAAGCCAGGCATGTCAGGAAATTACTATGGGCATAATTATATATTATTTTACCTATCAGTACTGAGCAGTCTAGTATTCTATATTTACTTATCTAAAAAAATTGAGTCATCTAACTTGTTGTCCTATTTTGGTAAAAATTCTCTGGTTATATTTGGTCTTCATGGGTTAATACTTAGCTTCTGGGAGAATGTGAATTTTTACGAGATGTTTTCTGTTAAAACAAATATGTATTTAGATGGAATTTCATTTGTTGTTATCTCTACCTTGCTTGTCTTCTTAAGTTGTGTACTTTTCATTGAAATATTTAATAGATTCTTACCATTCCTGATTGGCAAAAAATTTAGTTTTGGTAATTCTAAAATAACTACAATTCCCAATAAAAATGTTTAATGATTAACTAAAAAAAGCCCCCGATTTTTATTCGAGGGCTTTTTTTATGCGTCGGACATCTGGATTGAATTAGAAAAGATCGGGATTATCAGGGTATATTTTTCTGAATTGTGAACGTATAAGCTCAACTTTTTCTTTTGTGATGGATGATGTCTTTTTCAAGACGATGGCTTCTACGTTATTATCAAGAGTATAGCTTTTTAAAGGTTTAAAATTATTTTTAAGAGATCCGTTCATGACCTCTTCTGCGAGTATACCTACAACCTTTTGACCACTTTCACCTAAATGGTATTGTGTAGGTAATGCGATCACAACATAATCAGACTCAAAAAACGACACTGGAAAGCCATCTCTTAAATCCACATGGTGAGTCAGATTCATAAACGGAAGAGCATTGCTATTGTCAGGCATTTCGATCTGTCTAAGTATGTCATCATTAAGAATTCCAGAGCTCGATAGGACATATACTTTATGGTGCTCTGATGAAATTTCCTTAAGATCAGCCGTCATTTGCTTCAAAACAGGTATATCTGTTCTTACTCTAGGTGTTTGTTTAAAGTCACTGAATAAAGAAGAGAAGTAGGTAACAGGCCGTGCATTTGTATTCGTAAAGGTTACTAAGAAATTACAAAGCACTAAATAAGCCAGAATAACTAAGCCAACACTTTTTGCATATTTTATCTTGGACAAATAGTTTAGAATGAGAATAACGCCACTAATAAATAGAATTAACACATTCACTGTAAGCAGATAATAATGCTGAGAAGCTAAGCTTTGGATTCTTGTAAAAAGAAAGTACGTAATGAATAAGTTCGTAACTAAAAAGATTGATATATACCTTGTTTTACTAATGAATAACAAGCCTATGCAACCAACAAGAGCTATGATGAAAATGAAGGCTCCGTAATGATAAAATAAATTCTGCAAGTTACTTAAGACGTCACCAAAATAATAAGCTGAGTAGGCGTTCTTAAAGTTATTGGTCAGAGCTCTTTGAATAAATTCATTGAAGAATATGACAAGAAACAATGCGCTTGAAGCTCCTATAATGAAAAAATTTAAGATAACCTGTAAGAGCTGCTTAAAGCGAAACTCTTTTTCTAGAATCCATTTGAATATAAAGGCGATACCGATCGACCCAAAAAAAGATACGATCCAGAATCCATACCATCGTCTTGTGAATGTTAGTAATACCAGGCAAGCAGCTAAAAGTAAAATCGCTTTTACATTTAAGCGTTCAAAATCATTATTAAATAAGATAACTAGGGACAAGCCGATAAAAATAAGTCCTATAGAATCCAGGTATCCACCCAACATAGGAGCTATCATAATTGGGAAAGTAAATGTAAGTACAAAGATGATAAGAACGTTCAATTTTGTGTTTAGCTGGATTTGATCAGCAATCTTGATACATAATAAGAATAGTATCAAACAAGAAGGATACAAGAAGCAGGTATAGATTGCTAACACATAGCTCATGTAGCTTGTACCTAAGAACTTTAAGGGTAAGGCGAGAAAGACTGTTGGGAACACGGAATAATCGTCTCTTAAAATACTTGCATAGATTTGTTTAGATGCTGCTATAAAATCTGTACTTAAGAGGTTATTAAATTGTATGGAAGTATTCCAATAGGCCGAAAAGTCCCAATAATAAATGAAATGTTCCCTTTGGAGGAAAGCGTAAATGAATATAATCCCAACGAGATAGCCGCCAAAAGCTAGGTATTGCACCATTATTTCTTTCTTTGCATATGTTAAGATACCACTGATGTGTAAAATGTATGTAGCACCTATGACAAACGACTGAGCAATATTTAGACTGAATAATATGGAAATATAGTAAGAATCAATTTTAAACAATATGAGAATCGGGATAAGTAGCCACATCAAAATCAAATAGGACCAAACAAAATTTTTATTAACTCTCGATAAATTCAAAAGCATATTCCCTCCCAAAATAGTGTGCTTATTAATTTTATAGTAATCATAAATGAAAGTATATACAGAAGATGTTGGAGGTTTCGTGAATGATAATAAAGGAAGTACTTGCAGGTGCAAAAATTATTGAACCCGTGGTCCATGGTGATCACCGTGGTTTTTTTATGGAAAGCTACAATGAACAAATCATGAAGCAGCATGGAATCAACTATGCTTTTATTCAGGATAATCAGTCCTTATCTGCAGAAGCTGGCGTGATCCGAGGGCTGCATTACCAGCTTCATCCTAAAGCCCAGACCAAACTTATCCGAGTGCTTTCTGGAGCCATCTATGATGTTATTGTGGATATTCGTAAAAGTTCCCCAACATTCGGTCAATGGGTCGGGGTGATCTTAAGCGAGCATAATAGACGTCAGTTACTGGTGCCTAAAGGATTTGCTCATGGGTTCTGTACGCTTGTTCCAAATACTCAAGTGCTGTACAAGGTAGACGAGTATTATTCACCCGAAAATGATCGGGGAATTCTGTGGAATGACCCTGCGCTGGGGATTGATTGGCCAACTTCTCATGCTATTCTTTCAGAGAAGGATCAGAAGCATCCGACATTTAGGGATGCAGACATTAACTTTGATTAGAGTGATAATAGGCGGCTGTTTTGTCGTTCTGTTTTAAAATAACATGTTAATTGTATTAAAGCACGTTTGAGGAGGTATTTATGAAACTTCTTGTCACCGGCGGTGCCGGATTTATTGGCAGTAACTTTTTATTGTATATGTTAAAGCAGCATCCAGATTATGAATTCGTGAATGTGGACGCACTCACCTATGCAGGCAACTTAGAAAATTTGAAATCCATTGAAGATCATCCCAAACATTCCTTTGTGAAAGCAGATATTACTGATGCACAAGTGATGGATCAGCTGATGCAGCAGGGAATTGATGTGGTGGTGAATTTTGCGGCAGAGTCGCATGTGGATCGGAGTATTTTGGAGCCGGAAGTGTTTGTGAAAACAAACGTATTGGGTACACAGGTGTTACTGGATGCCGCCAAGAAATATAATGTGACCAAATTTGTGCAGGTATCGACAGATGAAGTATACGGTTCACTGGGTGAAACCGGATTGTTCACAGAGGACACTCCGTTGCAGCCTAATAGTCCCTATTCTGCTTCCAAGGCAGGCGGTGATCTGTTAGTTCGTGCATATCATGAAACCTTCGGTTTGCCAGTGAATATCACACGTTGTTCTAATAATTACGGTCCATATCAATTCCCAGAAAAACTGATTCCGTTAATGATCTCACGTGCATTGAGCGATCAACAGTTACCTGTGTACGGGGATGGCTTGAACATTCGCGATTGGTTGTATGTAGAGGATCACTGCAGCGCTATTGACCTGGTCATTCATCAGGGCAAGCTGGGTGAAGTATACAATATCGGGGGGAATAACGAGCGGACGAATGTGCATATCGTCAAAACGGTATTGGAGGAGCTAGGCAAGCCAGAATCTCTAATCTCTTATGTGCAGGATCGTCCGGGTCATGACCGCCGTTACGGTATTGATCCGACCAAAACCATGAACGAGCTGGGCTGGAAGCCCAAGCACTCTTTTGAGACCGGCATTAAAGAAACGATTCGCTGGTACTTGGACAACGAGGAGTGGTGGACTCGCATTCAATCTGGCGAATATCAGCAATATTATACCAAGCAGTATGGTTCCCGCTTAGGGGATGTGTAAAATGAGAATATTGGTTACTGGAGCATCTGGTCAACTCGGCAAGGATGTGGTAAAGTTCTTCCAAGAGCAAGGACATGATGTTGTTGGCTACGATCGGGACCAGCTGGATATTACGGATTTGGACCAGGCGATGAAAATAGTAGGACAATATCAGCCAGAAGCGGTAATCCACTGTGCAGCGTATACAGCGGTGGATGCGGCGGAGACTGATCTTGATACAGCTTATCAAGTAAATGCGGCAGGAACACGTAATATGGTATTGGCTGCGGAAAAAGTAGGAGCTAAACTGGTGTATATTAGTACAGATTATGTATTTGATGGAACCGCTGAGCAGCCCTATCACGAATATGATAATACGAATCCACAAAGTATCTATGGGAAGTCCAAACGGGCGGGAGAGGTGCTAACCGAGACACTTTGCTCTAGGTACTTTATTGTTCGTACGTCATGGGTGTATGGGCTGTACGGGAACAATTTCGTTAAAACCATGTTGAAGCTTGGACAAGAGAAGCCGCAGCTTCAGGTGGTAAATGATCAGAAGGGTTCACCTACCTATACGGTGGATTTGGCACATTTTTTGGCGGAATTGATTCAAACGGAGAAGTATGGCGTATATCATGCATCCAATAGCGGTTCTTGCACCTGGTACGAGTTCACACAAGCTATTTTGCAGGATGCCGCAGAGCTATATGCTGTGAAAATCACTGCAAAATTAGAGCCATGCAGCACAGAGCAGTTTCCCAGACCCGCAGCGCGTCCACGTAATTCCGTGATGGAGCATATTGCAATCCGGACCAACGGATTCCACGATTTACAGGATTGGCGCAAGGGATTGCGTGACTTTTTGCAGGAGTATTTTGATAAATCTGAATAATTAAAACTGTATCATAGCTATCAAAAATCTCCCATCATTTCAGGATTGGGAGATTTTATTATATTTAAGACTATGTTGATTAAGGGTGATGAGCATTATAATGTATAGGCAGGTGGAATGTACATGTCCCCGTAGCCCATATTTTCAAAGAAGGAGGGCATTACTCTGAACAGACCTAACGTACAAGTTTTATTGTCTACATATAATGGAGCAGCTTACTTAGATGAGCAGGTAGAAAGTCTCATCAATCAAAAAGACGTAGAAATGCAGATTCTAATCCGTGATGATGGCTCAACAGATGATACGGTAGCCAAGTTGATTACATTGGAGCAACGTTATCCCAAACAGATTAGGTTATGCCCAGAGAGTAATGTAGGTGTTATTGCGAGTTTTTTTGATCTGATTCAAAGATCGTCCGAGACATTCGACTATTACGCCTTTTGCGATCAGGATGATGTATGGATGCCGAACAAGCTTGCTCGGGCTGTAGCTCAGCTCAGGGAAAAGGATGAGAGCCGGCCGCTGATGTATTGTTCTGCTACCCAGATGGTCTCTCAAAACTTGGAGCCACTCAAGGTATGGCCAGCTGATATTCCCAGACCTTTATCCTTATATAATGCTCTCATCGAGAATGTGTGTGTAGGCTGTACCATGGTGTTCAATAAACAAACACTCCAACTCGTGAGGAAGAAAATTCCGGCTACCTTAAACAATGTTATTATGCATGACTGGTGGATTTACTTATGTACCGCTTCTTTTGGTGAGGTTGTTTTTGATCCCGAGCCGTCCATTTGGTATCGCCAACATCAAAACAATGTGCTGGGAGGTTCAACGGATGGCTTGGTTAGCAAGTGGAGGAAGAGACTAAGTAGATTTGTGAAAGGAAAAAATCAATATATTTTAAGTAAGCAAGCCCGGCAATTTGTTCAACTTTATGGACAAGACATGCCTTCTCAATTGTACAGAGATGTGGATCAATTCCTGGATAGCTACCAAAAGGGTGTGCTTTCTCGTATGAAATATATTGGGCAGTCTCCATTTTACAGGCAGTCACGGTTGGACAACTGGATTTATAAGTTCGTTTTTATACTGGGGAAATTATAGGGGCTGGAAAGAAAAATATTGAAACTTTTTTCCATATAAGAGCGTCAAATAATCAAAGGTACAAATGAATGCTAGATAAAATACCATCGAATGCGTGTTCCTTTTTGGAAATATATAGTATAATTGAAACGTGCAACCGATAGAGCTGACTAGGGCGGTCGGCTAACTCTCCCGAGGAGGGGGGTGAAGCCTGTGACAGTGTTTGAGGCGCTCAGTTTAATGCTGACGTTCGGGGCGTTAATCGTCACACTGTTAGAGTTTAACAAACGAAAATAGACCGCCCCCGCAAGGAAGGGTCTATTTTCGGCCTGATTGTTCCAAAACCGTCCGCTCTTGGAGCGTTGGTTGCGCGGGGCTGGCTGGCACCAGCCCTTTTTCCATGTATATCTTACCACGATGAAATTTAGACCTCAACCGAGGATTTTACAAAAATCTAATAATCGACTTCCAATGAACAATATATAGATCCAAATGGTTTCGTTTGTCTATATTTGCACTTTGGAGCGACTGGAATCGAATTTTGCGAAATTCTACTAACTATGCAAGGTTACAAGTTATGTGCTTTTTTGCGCCCCGTGGTCTGCATGGTATGCTATAATAGGCGATAGTAGAATAGATTACTGAATTTGTCAGGAGTGTTTTAAATATGGATGTAAGCATACTGGTCGTCAACTATAATACATGTCGATTGACGCTGGATTGTTTGCAGTCGGTGTATGCGTCAAAGACGCAGTATCGATATGAAGTGATTGTTATCGATAATCACTCCAGTGACGGGTCTGTTGAGGCTATTCGTGCTGCATACCCGGAAATTATGTTGATAGCCAATAAGGATAATACAGGGTTTGCCAAGGCGAATAACCAGGGCATGGAAGTAGCTAGCGGGCGTTATGTATTGCTGTTGAACTCCGATACGTTGGTGCAGCCGGATACGCTGGATACAATGATTCGATTTATGGATACGCATCCGGAGATGGGGGCATCGGGCTGTAAGGTCATCCTGCCGGATGGCTCGCTAGATAAGGCTTGTAAGCGAGGGTTTCCAACGCCGTCTGCGTCTTTTTACTATGCTTTCGGCTGGTCGAAGCGTTACCCGGATAACCCGAAGTACAACCAATATCAGCTTGGGCATCTAAGCCCGGATGATGAGTATCCTGTGGATGTACTGGTTGGGGCTTTTATGCTGGTGCGTCGGGAGACGATTGATCAGGTCGGCGGATTGGACGAAACCTTTTTTATGTATGGTGAGGATATAGACTGGTGTTACCGGATTAAACAAGCTGGTTGGGGCATTTACTACTACCCACACACATATATTATTCATATCAAAGGAGGCAGCGCTCGCCGTCGTCCTTTGAAAATTATTTATGAGTTTCATAGAGCTATGTGGGTATTCCATCGAAAGCATTATAAGCAGCAGTACAGCTGGTTCACCAACATGGCTGTATATGCGGGAATTACGGTGAAGTTTGGAATGGCTTTTCTTAAAAATAAGTTGTCTGCACCGGTTAAGCCGGACGGCGGAGAACAATCTCGTACTGAGGTGAAAGCATGATACGCAGAAATCAGCGTTTTTTAACCCAATTATATATTGTGGCGGATTTCGCGGTCATTCAGTTATCCTTTCTGATCGCTTGGTTTTTCAAATTTGAAAGTGAATGGATCACTTATAAAGAGCCACTTCCTATTCAAGTATATGGAGGGTGGAGCTTAATATACGGTCTGATTGCCGTAGTGCTGGGAATGTTATTCTCGCTCTATTCACCAAAACGCAAAAAGAGGTTTGCAGATGATGTGTTTCGCGTCACACAGATTCATATTGTTGGCCTGTTTGTGCTGTTGAGTGTGATGTTCTTCGTGAAGCAAATCGACATTTCGCGGTCTTATCTGGCGATCTATATGATTGGTAATGTACTGATTATTTTGTTTTATCGATATTTTTTGAAGCAAGTTCTTAAAGTCCTCCGTCAAAAAGGATACAATAAGCAATTCATGCTCATACTTGGAGCGGGTTCTTTGGGCCAACGATTTTATCATAATCTTGGACAGTATCCTGATTTAGGCTATGAAGTAGTGGGATTTCTGGATGATAAACGGCATTGGAGTGAAGAGGAAGAGGCCCATTTTCGCCCGATTCTTGGAGGATTAGATCAGTTGGAGGCAACGCTGTCGCGCCTGATGATTGATGAGGTCATTCTGGCGCTGCCGCTGGATGCTCATGATAAGTATCCCAAGATTATCAACATGTGTGAAAAGGCTGGAGTGCGCACGCTTATTATTCCCGATTTCTTTGATTATTTGCCGGCACGACCTTACTTTGACAACTTTGCAGGTATGCCGATGATTAATGTACGGGATATTCCACTGGATGTAGCAGGGAATCGATTGTTTAAGCGTCTGTTCGATATTTTATTTTCTTTATTTGCGATTATTCTGACCTCTCCGATTATGCTGGCCGTGGCGATTGGTGTGAAGGTCACGTCGAGAGGCCCCATTATTTTTAAGCAGGAGCGGGTAGGCTTGAACCGTCGCACCTTCCGAATGTACAAATTTCGCTCCATGAAGGTACTGCCGCCTGGAACTGAAGATACGGGCTGGACGACTGCTAATGACCCAAGACGCACACGTTTTGGTACGTTTATTCGTAAAACAAGCCTCGACGAGCTGCCACAGTTTTTCAACGTACTGTTGGGTGATATGAGCGTCGTTGGCCCACGTCCGGAACGGCCCTATTATGTGGATCAGTTCCGTGAGGAAATTCCAAAATACATGGTGAAGCATCATGTTCGTCCTGGAATTACAGGCTGGGCACAGAGTAACGGTTTGCGCGGAGATACATCTATTGAGGAACGGATTAAGCATGACATCTTCTATATTGAGAACTGGTCGCTCTTATTCGATATTAAAATTATTTTTCGCACGATTCGCAATGGTTTCAAAAACGCATATTAATCCAGAGTCACCCTTCGGCTTAGTCGGAGGGTGTTTTTGTGTCTATATAGCTGATTTTTTAGTTCAGCTGATATAGGGCTGTTTTGAGTAGGTGTATGTAGGGTATTGACCTGTACGAAAAGGATGTGACACCCTATGAAACGAATGATTGCTGCAGTTATTCTTTTAATGATAATCGGTACATTTTTACTGGCTTACAAAGGACAATCTACAGAAGAACGTACTGGCTTTACCACACACCGTGTGATTTCGCATGCCATGGGAGCCGTTGATGGTTTGGCCTATACCAATGCGCGTGAAGCGTTTGTGGAAAATTATAAAAAAGGCAGCCGTGTATTCGAGGTCGACCTGATGTTTACTTCGGATGGACATTTGGTGGCCCGCCATGAATGGACAGAATCCTTTACCAAACAAATGCAACAGGAATACGCAGTTGCTACAGAGCAGGGCGGAAAGCCTTGGAGCTATCATCAGTTTAAAAACACCCCCATACACGGTTCTTATACTCCACTAGATTGGAAGGATGTATTGGATTTATTGGAAAACTATCCGGATGCCTATATTGTGACCGATACGAAAGAGCAGGACCCTGCCCAAATCAAACAGTTATTTGCACAACTGACCCATCAGGCCCAGGAGAAAAATCCCGAACTTCTGTCTCGTATTGTCCCTCAAATTTATAATGAAGAAATGTTGCAAACGTTGTGGAGTATCTATCCTTATACATCCATCATTTATACGCTATATGCTACAGAAGACACGGATGACCAGATCATTCAATTTGTCCAACAGCATGATATTACAGCAGTAACTTTACCAGAAAATCGCGTGAGTGGTGCCTTAGTGGAAAGTTTGCGTCAGGCAGGGGCAGTGTGCTACGTAAATACGATTAACGAGTTGCAGGACGCCACTGAGTACGAACAGATGGGTGTAAGAGGTTTTTATACTGACGTTTTAACGGAAAAAGAACTTCGTAGACGCAGTTGGTTGTATGCGTTGAGACCATGAGCTGTCTGAACTCGGTGTTCCCATTTGATACGAACATTGACACCTTTTAAGCACTGTCATAGACTTAGCATAGAACGCTTTTGGATATTGGAATTCGGCTCGTCTGGATGATGACAAAAGCAATGGATGCTGGAGGAATGTGTGTTGGCAGATTCAATTCAATCATGGAGGCATGTATTTAAGCTTGATCCCGACAAGGAACTGAATGATGAGGCGCTTGATGCCGTGTGTATGTCTGGTACGGACGCCATTATGGTGGGAGGTTCATCAGGCGTAACCTATGAAAATACGGTGGATTTGCTGTCGCGGGTTCGGCGTTATGAGGTGCCGTGTGTGCTTGAGGTATCCGATCTGGAAGCTGTGGTGCCGGGGTTTGATCTATATATGATTCCCATGGTGCTGAATACCGCTGACAGTAATTGGATTATGGGGCAGCACCAACGTGCGATTGAGCAATTTGGTTATATGATCCCTTGGGATTTGCTTGTGACGGAAGGATATATTGTTTTGAACGGTGATTCCACCGTCGCTAAGCTTACTGGTGCGGAAACTTCGCTGAGTGCTTCTGCTGCCGCTTCATATGCACAGATTGCTGACAAGCTTATGCATCTACCGATTGTATATGTGGAATATAGCGGTGTCTTTGGAGATATGGAACTGGTACAACAAATACATCGCGGTACGGAGCGATCTCGTGTCTTATACGGAGGAGGGATCGTGGATAAATCTACCGCGTTACAAGCAGCAGCTGTTTGTGACACCATTGTAGTAGGAAACATTATTTATCGTGATTTGGCGAAAGCGTTGGAGACGGTAGCTGTGAAATTGGAAGTATAGAGCGTGAATATATGAAAGCTTAGGGAAAGGAGCATGCACGCATGCAATCAATAGATATACACGAGGCGGTAGCTCGCCTTAATCAGCCTCAGCGTCAGGCCGTCGAGGCGGTAGATGGTCCTCTGCTAATTATGGCTGGCGCAGGCAGTGGTAAGACACGGGTGCTCACGCACCGAATAGCTTATCTCATTGCGACCCGCAAGACGGCTCCATGGGGTATTTTGGCGATTACCTTTACGAACAAGGCCGCGCGTGAAATGCAGGATCGCGTATCCAAGCTGATTGGTCCGCAAGGGAAAGATGTGTGGGTATCCACCTTTCACTCCATGTGTGTGCGTATTTTACGCCGGGATATCGAGCGGATCGGATTTACCTCCAATTTCAGCATCTTGGATTCTACAGATCAATTGTCTGTCATCCGAAGCTGTATGAAGGACCTGAATATAGATACCAAAAAGTTTGAACCCAAAGCGGTTCAGTCTATGATGAGTACGGCTAAAAATGAACTGGTCACTCCCGAAATGTATGAGCGCAAGATTGGCGATTATTTTGAAGGAATTGTGGCGAAGGTATATACCAAGTACCAACAACGGCTCAGAAACAACAACTCTCTTGATTTTGATGATTTGATTATGGCAACGATTCAGCTCTTTAAAGAAGTGCCCGAGGTACTTGATTTCTACCAGAAGAAATTTCAATACATTCATGTTGATGAATATCAGGATACGAACCGTGCGCAGTATATGCTGTGCAAAATGCTGGCTGACAAGCATCATCGGCTATGTGTTGTAGGTGATAGCGACCAATCCATCTATCGGTGGCGGGGTGCGGATATTAGCAACATTTTGAACTTTGAAGAGGATTACCCGGAAGCACGCACGATTTTGCTGGAGCAGAACTATCGCTCAACTTCAAATATTCTTAATGCAGCTAACGAAGTCATTGGCCAAAACACAGGCCGCAAGCCAAAAAAACTATGGACCGACAAAGAAGGCGGCGCCAAGATTAAGGTTTATCGTGCTGACTCCGAGCATGACGAAGGCTATTTTATCGCCTCAGAAATTCATAAGAATATTAAGGCGGGCAAAACCTATAGCCATCATGCCATTTTGTACCGTACGAATGCCCAGTCTCGGGTGGTCGAGGAAATTTTGATCAAATCGGATATTCCTTACCAAATCGTGGGCGGAATCAAGTTCTATGATCGTAAAGAGATTAAGGATTTGCTGGCGTATCTCCGCCTACTGTCCAATCCTGACGACGATATCAGCCTGATCCGAATCATTAATGTACCCAAACGAAGTATCGGCGACACAACGGTTGGCAAATTACAGGCAGCCGCGGCGGAACGTGGGGTTTCGATTTTCCGTGTGCTTCAAGTGATTGATGATTTGGGCTTTGCTGGACGCACGCGCAATGCGCTTGTAGAGTTTTACGATATGATTGAAGGTTTAAGTCGGATGGTGGATTACCTGTCAGTTACTGAGTTGACCGAAAAAATGCTGGAAACCACCCAATATCGATTGGAACTACAAAACGAGAATACACTCGAGTCACGCTCGCGTTTGGAGAATATTGATGAGTTTCTGTCGGTAACTATGGAATTTGAAAAAGGGACGGAAGACAAGTCGCTTGTCTCCTTCCTGACCGATCTTGCTCTCATTGCCGATATTGATTCCATGAATGACGATGAAGAGGAGCAGAGTGATGCGGTTGTATTAATGACCATGCATAGCGCCAAAGGACTGGAGTTTCCTATCGTATTTATCGTTGGTATGGAGGAAGGGGTATTCCCTCACAGCAGGGCCTTTTTGGATAATGAAGAGCTGGAGGAAGAGCGTAGATTGGCGTATGTCGGGATTACCCGTGCTGAGGAGCAGTTGTTCCTCACATGCGCTCAGATGCGCACTCTGTTTGGACGTACCACAGCTAACCCGCCTTCCCGCTTTCTCGAAGAGATTCCGGATGAGTTAAAAGAGGATACGGTCATCAAGCGTGATCGTTACCGTCGTTCAGGCAATGTAGGCGGATCTTATGGTGGTCGCGGACTGGGCAAAAGCAGCGGCAGCAACTTTGGTGGAGAGCGCTCGTTTGATACGATGAGCCGTAGTGGCTCGTCTGCTTCCGCGTCGCCCCGCGTAACAGTGACCACTTCCTCACCTGCAAAACCAACTCCGTCTGTTTCGACAGGGGGGGCATCCATTTTTGCTGCCGGAGATAAGGTACAGCATGGCAAGTGGGGAATTGGAACCATTGTAGCTGTAAAAGGAACGGGCAATGATATGGAGCTTCAGATTGCTTTCCCGGCTCCAGTAGGGGTTAAACGACTGTTAGCTGGCTTTGCACCGATTACAAAAGTAGAATAATCTTAAATATTATTAAATCTCGAACCTCATAGGGCAGCTTGGCTAAGGCCTCTGCCCTAATGAAGTTCCCGGAGGGATACGCCTGCATGAACCCAATGCACAGGATGGAGCAGCTTGTTGCTGAACTGAACACATATAACTATCACTACTATACATTGGATGATCCCCAGATCAGCGACAAAGAATATGATGTGCTTTATGACGAACTGGTAGCGCTTGAACAGACAAGCGATCTTGTACTGCCGGATTCGCCAACACAGCGTGTGGGCGGGGAGATCCTCAAGGGCTTCACACCGCATCGCCATCTCGCTCCATTATGGAGCCTTGATAAAGCTCAGAATATGGAGCAGCTGCGTGCATGGAATGCGCGTGTCGTGAAGCTGATCAATGATTATAATACCAAGAACCCGGAGCAGCCTTTGCCGTCTCCAGGCTATGCAATAGAATTAAAATTTGATGGACTGACATTAAACCTAACGTATACGGATGGACAACTGGTGCAGGCTTCTACACGTGGTAATGGTGTGGTAGGTGAGGGGATACTGGCACAGGTCAAGACGATTAAATCCGTGCCACTTACAATTCCTTTTCGAAATGGAACAATTGAAGTGCAGGGAGAAGGAATCATGAATCTTTCTGTACTGTCCAAATATAATGAGACTGCCGCGGACCCTCTTAAAAATGCACGCAACGCCGCAGCTGGTGCTTTGCGCAACTTGAATCCCAAAGTGACAGCAGAACGTCGACTGAATGCATTTTTCTACAACGTGGGATATGCAGACGGTATCCAGTTTAACAGCCACCAGGAGATGATGACCTTCCTGCGTGAAAATCGTTTCAAGGTAAACCCATACCTGACTTACTTTGATAATTTTGATGATGTAATGGAGCAACTGATTGAGATTGAGGAATCCCGTGCAGGATTGGACTTTCTTATTGATGGGGCAGTATTGAAAATTACAGATATGCGCACACGTGAGGTTCTCGGATATACTGATAAATTCCCACGCTGGGCGGTGGCCTATAAGTTCGAAGCAGAGGAAACGACTACGGTGCTTAACTCGGTCGAGTGGAATGTAGGAAGAACCGGGAAGATCACTCCACTGGCTAGGGTAGAACCGGTAGAGCTGGCGGGAGTCACTGTACAAAATTGTACGCTGAACAATGCTGGTGACATCGAGCGTAAAAACCTGAAGTTTGCTTTGGGGACACGTGTGTTTATTCGTCGCTCAAACGATGTTATTCCTGAGATTTTGGGAAAAGTAACATCTGAGAACGATGGAGGGGAAATTGTGGTTCCAGATCATTGTCCAGCTTGTGGGTTTCCGCTGCAGCAGCGAGGCGCTCATTTATTTTGTGACAATAAGCTAGGTTGTAAACCCCAAATTGTGGCCCGCATTTCTCATTTTGCTTCACGTGATGCTATGGACATTGAGACGTTCAGTGATAAAACAGCTATTCAACTGCATGATGAATTGGGAGTTCGTGAACCAGCGGATCTGTATACACTGCAATATGATGATCTTGTGAAGCTGGAGCGGTTTGGTGAGAAAAAGGCCAATAACCTCTTGGCGGCACTCGAAAAGAGTAAGGAGAGAGACCTGGCTTCTTTCCTTTATGCTTTGGGCATACCGAATACCGGTAAAGCGACGACACGAATGTTGGCTGAACACTATCGTGACTTGCACAAGACGATGTCCGCTACGGTGGATGAACTGATAGAACTCCCAGATGTAGGTGGGATTGTAGCTGAAAGCATTGTTGCATTCTTTGCCGATCCATTTACTCAAGCAGGGATTGAAAAGATGCTGTCTCTAGGGGTAAGAGCTCAGGCCCCCGAAGCTCCACAGGCGAAAAAGACAGACAGCTTTTTCAGTGGCAAAACGGTTGTGCTTACAGGTACCTTGCATCAGCTTACGCGTGATGAAGCTGCATCGAGGCTGGAGGCGCTGGGAGCCAAAGTTGCCGGATCTGTATCGAAAAAAACGGATCTAGTCATAGCTGGTGAAAAGGCTGGGAGCAAGCTGGCTAAGGCACAACAGCTCGGAATCGACACCATAGAAGATGAGGATGAATTTATCAGACTGTTAGAACAAGAATAATAGTTTTTGCAATGAGGGCAGTCATTCCGTTCCAAAGCGGAGTGGCTGCCTTATTATCTGTTATATAGTAAAGAACAAGAGTATAAAAAGGTGCTTGCTAAATAACTTCAGGCATGATATATTATTAGACGTTGCTTTGAGAATAATATTTCTTGAAGCAAAGTTGCTGAAAAGAAAATCGGAAAAAAGATTTGACAAGAAAGCAACTAACATGATATGATCTATTTCCTGACTTGTTAAACAAACGAGGTCAGACAAGTTCTTTGAAAACTGAACAAATGGATGATGAAATAAAGATTACTTCTTTTATAAAGAAGAATCGCTAGCATTAAAAATGAGCTAATCGCTCTTTCTATAAACCAACTTCGGTTGGTCTTTAATGGAGAGTTTGATCCTGGCTCAGGACGAACGCTGGCGGCGTGCCTAATACATGCAAGTCGAGCGGGGTTAGTTAGAAGCTTGCTTCTAACTAACCTAGCGGCGGACGGGTGAGTAACACGTAGGCAACCTGCCCACAAGACAGGGATAACTACCGGAAACGGTAGCTAATACCCGATACATCCTTTTCCTGCATGGGAGAAGGAGGAAAGGCGGAGCAATCTGTCACTTGTGGATGGGCCTGCGGCGCATTAGCTAGTTGGTGGGGTAAAGGCCTACCAAGGCGACGATGCGTAGCCGACCTGAGAGGGTGATCGGCCACACTGGGACTGAGACACGGCCCAGACTCCTACGGGAGGCAGCAGTAGGGAATCTTCCGCAATGGGCGAAAGCCTGACGGAGCAACGCCGCGTGAGTGATGAAGGTTTTCGGATCGTAAAGCTCTGTTGCCAGGGAAGAACGTCTTGTAGAGTAACTGCTACAAGAGTGACGGTACCTGAGAAGAAAGCCCCGGCTAACTACGTGCCAGCAGCCGCGGTAATACGTAGGGGGCAAGCGTTGTCCGGAATTATTGGGCGTAAAGCGCGCGCAGGCGGCTCTTTAAGTCTGGTGTTTAATCCCGAGGCTCAACTTCGGGTCGCACTGGAAACTGGGGAGCTTGAGTGCAGAAGAGGAGAGTGGAATTCCACGTGTAGCGGTGAAATGCGTAGAGATGTGGAGGAACACCAGTGGCGAAGGCGACTCTCTGGGCTGTAACTGACGCTGAGGCGCGAAAGCGTGGGGAGCAAACAGGATTAGATACCCTGGTAGTCCACGCCGTAAACGATGAATGCTAGGTGTTAGGGGTTTCGATACCCTTGGTGCCGAAGTTAACACATTAAGCATTCCGCCTGGGGAGTACGGTCGCAAGACTGAAACTCAAAGGAATTGACGGGGACCCGCACAAGCAGTGGAGTATGTGGTTTAATTCGAAGCAACGCGAAGAACCTTACCAGGTCTTGACATCCCTCTGACCGGTCTAGAGATAGGCCTTTCCTTCGGGACAGAGGAGACAGGTGGTGCATGGTTGTCGTCAGCTCGTGTCGTGAGATGTTGGGTTAAGTCCCGCAACGAGCGCAACCCTTATGCTTAGTTGCCAGCAGGTCAAGCTGGGCACTCTAAGCAGACTGCCGGTGACAAACCGGAGGAAGGTGGGGATGACGTCAAATCATCATGCCCCTTATGACCTGGGCTACACACGTACTACAATGGCCGGTACAACGGGAAGCGAAGCCGCGAGGTGGAGCCAATCCTAGAAAAGCCGGTCTCAGTTCGGATTGTAGGCTGCAACTCGCCTACATGAAGTCGGAATTGCTAGTAATCGCGGATCAGCATGCCGCGGTGAATACGTTCCCGGGTCTTGTACACACCGCCCGTCACACCACGAGAGTTTACAACACCCGAAGTCGGTGAGGTAACCGCAAGGGGCCAGCCGCCGAAGGTGGGGTAGATGATTGGGGTGAAGTCGTAACAAGGTAGCCGTATCGGAAGGTGCGGCTGGATCACCTCCTTTCTATGGAGAATCGTTTCCTGCAATGGAAACATTCAAATCAGCAGGTACATGTACCTGCGACCGGATATTCAATTCGGTTCATCACAATATGTGTGAATGAAATGGATATCCTGAACTTACTCACTCGTTGCTCAGTTTTGAGAGTTCAAACTCTCAAGTTTCGACGAATGTTTCATTCACACATCGTGTGGAACCGAAATATTCATCGGGTTTCGCTTCGACGAAGCGAATTGCACCTTGAAAACTGGATACCGAAACGAAATTGCGTTTTAGAATATTCCTTTAAGCTGATCTTGTGTAAACAAGTGAAATAAAGGTAGCAGATATCGACATTTTCTTTCTGTGAAAGAAAAGTCTAGGTTAAGCTACAAAGAGCACACGGAGGATGCCTAGGCGCCAGGAGCCGACGAAGGACGTGGCGAACAACGATAAGGCCTCGGGGAGCTGTAAGCAAGCTTTGATCCGGGGATGTCCGAATGGGGAAACCCGGCTGTCTTCATCGACAGTCACTACTCACTGAATTCATAGGTGAGTGAGAGGCAGACCAGGGGAACTGAAACATCTAAGTACCCTGAGGAAGAGAAAACAATAGTGATTCCGTCAGTAGCGGCGAGCGAACGCGGATTAGCCCAAACCAAGGAGCTTGCTCCTTGGGGTTGTGGGACGTCTCACATGGAGTTACAAAGGAACCGGTTAGATGAAGAGGTCTGGAAAGGCCCGCCAGAGAAGGTAAAAGCCCTGTAGTTCAAAACCTGTTCCCTCCGAGACGGATCCCGAGTAGTGCGGGGCACGTGAAACCCCGTATGAATCCGGCAGGACCATCTGCCAAGGCTAAATACTCCCTGGCGACCGATAGTGAAGCAGTACCGTGAGGGAAAGGTGAAAAGCACCCCGGAAGGGGAGTGAAATAGATCCTGAAACCGTGTGCTTACAAGAAGTCAGAGCCCGATCTATGGGTGATGGCGTGCCTTTTGTAGAATGAACCGGCGAGTTACGTTCCCGTGCAAGGTTAAGGTGAAGAGCTGAAGCCGCAGCGAAAGCGAGTCTGAATAGGGCGAATGAGTACGTGGACGTAGACCCGAAACCGGGTGATCTACCCCTGTCCAGGGTGAAGGTGCGGTAACACGCACTGGAGGCCCGAACCCACGCATGTTGAAAAATGCGGGGATGAGGTGGGGGTAGCGGAGAAATTCCAATCGAACCCGGAGATAGCTGGTTCTCCCCGAAATAGCTTTAGGGCTAGCCTCGGAAAGAAGAATCGTGGAGGTAGAGCACTGATTGGGTGCGGGGCCCGCAAGGGTTACCAAGCTCAGTCAAACTCCGAATGCCATAGATTTAGTTCCGGGAGTCAGACAGTGAGTGCTAAGATCCATTGTCGAAAGGGAAACAGCCCAGACCATCAGCTAAGGTCCCCAAGTGTGTGTTAAGTGGGAAAGGATGTGGAGTTGCACAGACAACCAGGATGTTGGCTTAGAAGCAGCCACCATTGAAAGAGTGCGTAATAGCTCACTGGTCGAGTGACTCTGCGCCGAAAATGTAACGGGGCTAAACACACCACCGAAGCTATGGCTTGATGCTTTGCATCAGGGGTAGGGGAGCGTTGAATGCGGGTTGAAGGTGTACCGGAAGGAGCGCTGGACTGCATTCAAGTGAGAATGCCGGTATGAGTAACGAAAAGATCTGTGAGAATCAGATCCGCCGAAAGCCTAAGGGTTCCTGAGGAAGGTTCGTCCGCTCAGGGTAAGTCGGGACCTAAGGCGAGGCCGATAGGCGTAGTCGAAGGACAACAGGTCGAAATTCCTGTACCACCGTAATCCGCTATGAGCGATGGGGTGACGCAGTAGGGTAGTGACGCGGACTGATGGATGTCCGTCTAAGCAGTGAGGCTGATGTGTAGGCAAATCCGCACATCGTAAGGCTGGGCTGTGATGGGGAGCGAAAATTATAGTAGCGAAGGTCATGATCTCAGACTGCCAAGAAAAGCCTCTAGCCAGGAGAAGGTGCCCGTACCGCAAACCGACACAGGTAGGCGAGAAGAGAATTCTAAGGCGCGCGGAAGAACTCTCGTTAAGGAACTCGGCAAAATGACCCCGTAACTTCGGGAGAAGGGGTGCCTCGGTAGGGTGAATAGCCCGAGGGGGCCGCAGTGAAAAGGCCCAAGCGACTGTTTAGCAAAAACACAGGTCTGTGCGAAGCCGCAAGGCGAAGTATACGGGCTGACGCCTGCCCGGTGCTGGAAGGTTA
This sequence comes from Paenibacillus sp. DP01, assembly GCF_044784315.1. Lineage (NCBI taxonomy): Bacteria > Bacillati > Bacillota > Bacilli > Caryophanales > Paenibacillaceae > Paenibacillus > Paenibacillus sp. DP01. The sequence goes on along the minus strand of NZ_CP173059.1, from coordinate 5,074,549 downwards.
AGGGGAGTGGTAAGCCTTCGGGCGAAGCTATGAACCGAAGCCCCAGTAAACGGCGGCCGTAACTATAACGGTCCTAAGGTAGCGAAATTCCTTGTCAGGTAAATTCTGACCCGCACGAATGGCGTAACGACTTGGGCGCTGTCTCAACGAGAGATCCGGTGAAATTTTAATACCTGTGAAGATGCAGGTTACCCGCGACAAGACGGAAAGACCCCATGGAGCTTTACTGCAGCTTGATATTGAATTTGGGTACGATCTGTACAGGATAGGTGGGAGCCGTTGAGCCTTGAGCGCCAGCTTGAGGGGAGGCATCCTTGGGATACCACCCTGATCGTATCTAGGTTCTAACTTGGTACCGTAATCCGGTACGAGGACAGTGTCAGGTGGGCAGTTTGACTGGGGCGGTCGCCTCCTAAAGAGTAACGGAGGCGCCCCAAGGTTCCCTCAGAATGGTTGGAAATCATTCGAAGAGTGCAAAGGCAGAAGGGAGCTTGACTGCGAGACCTACAAGTCGAGCAGGGACGAAAGTCGGGCTTAGTGATCCGGTGGTACCGCATGGAAGGGCCATCGCTCAACGGATAAAAGCTACCCTGGGGATAACAGGCTTATCTCCCCCAAGAGTCCACATCGACGGGGAGGTTTGGCACCTCGATGTCGGCTCATCGCATCCTGGGGCTGAAGTAGGTCCCAAGGGTTGGGCTGTTCGCCCATTAAAGCGGTACGCGAGCTGGGTTCAGAACGTCGTGAGACAGTTCGGTCCCTATCTGTCGTGGGCGTAGGAAATTTGAGAGGAGCTGTCCTTAGTACGAGAGGACCGGGATGGACGTACCGCTGGTGTACCAGTTGTTCCGCCAGGAGCACCGCTGGGTAGCTATGTACGGAAGGGATAAGCGCTGAAAGCATCTAAGCGTGAAGCCCCCCTCAAGATGAGATTTCCCAATTAGTAAGACCCCTTGAAGACGACGAGGTAGATAGGTTGGGGGTGGAAGTGCAGTAATGCATGGAGCTGACCAATACTAATCGGTCGAGGGCTTATCCTAAAGATAAGACGCAATGAGTTTCGGATCCAGTTTTCAGGGTGTAACCTTGAAGGTATGTAGAAGTACATACAACAAGCGTATGGCGATTCATTCACACAATCTGTGATGAACCGAATAACCTTACGGAAGAATTTGCGAGGCAAATTCATGTTTGGTGGCGATAGCGGAGGGGTTCCACACGTACCCATCCCGAACACGACCGTTAAGCCCTCCAGCGCCGATGGTACTTGGACCGCAGGGTCCTGGGAGAGTAGGACGTTGCCAAGCAAAAGTGAAAAAGGATGATACCCTCAGTGAGGTTATCATCCTTTTTTTATGCATTTTGTGGATGGACACCTGATTCTAAGGTTGACAGAGGGAAGAGGCTTTGCGACACTCTAAGTGCGTATTTTTTTAAAGGTCCAAGTATACGAGCGAGGTGACGAAGTTATGGAGATCAGACAATTACAACGTGAGGAATTTGAAGCAGCTATAGGATTATCCCAGTATGCTTTTCAGTTTACAATGACCCCGGAGGATCTGGAGAAAGCCAAGAAGAAATTCAAACCAGAACAAACATGGGGGATATTCGACGGACCTGACTTGAACGCTAAACTGACTTTGCTACCACTACAGGTATACATACATGGTCAGGTTTTTGATATGGGAGGCATTGCTGGTGTGGCAACGTGGCCGGAAAAGCGTCGCGGAGGTATGGTTTCACGTTTGTTGACGCATGCGCTTGAAGAAATGAAGACCGCAGGACAAAGCCTTTCTTTTCTGCATCCATTTTCTTTTGCCTTCTATCGTAAATTTGGATGGGAAACGTATACTGAGTACAAAAAATACGTCATTCCAATTGATAAATTCCCTGCTAAACTTAAAACAGAAGGTATAGTCAAACGGGATATCAAAAATATTTCAGAACTAGACCAAGTGTATCAATCGTATGCTTCACGTTACAATGGTACGCTGGTACGAGATAAGGCATGGTGGCAGGAACGGATTTTAAATGAGAATTATCGAACTGTAGTATATTACACAGATGCAGGCGATCCTCAGGGATATGCACTATACAAAATAGAAGATAAACAGTTAAATTGTGATGAGTTGGTATATGAAAATGAGACGGCACGTCGGGCTTTGTGGACTTATTTTGCAAACCATGACTCAATGATAACCCAAGGTAAATTTATTTACGTTCCAGCAGATGACAATCTGCCTTTTTTACTCGATGATCCGCGAATTCAACAGGAAACGGTGCCTTATTTTATGGGGCGTATTGTGGATGCTGTTGCTTTTGTAGAGAGATACCCTTTTGAGCAGATTGGAGAGGAGACAAGTTTAACCTTACATCTGACAGATCGGTATGCTCCTTGGAATGAAGGAGTATGGAGATTAACGATTACTACGGAGGGGCAAGGACATCTGGCAAGAGTGGATACAAGTAATTTATCTGAGAACGACACAGTAGCTGACTTGGAACTGGGAATTCAGTCATTAACAACTTTAATGCTCGGCTACCAGCAAGCTGATAACCTGTTTAATTGGGGGCGCATTGAAGGAAGCAGTGAGTCTGTGGCTGCACTTAAACGTGTAATACCAACAAAACAAACGTTCCTATTGGATTTTTTCTGATAAAGGCCCAATTAGATTTTCTTAATGCCCAACTCTTTTTAACCAAATTGGATGTGGGATATCATAATTATTCAAAGCTCTTTCCATAATGGGAAGAGTTTTTTTATTCTAGGGTATAAAACATAATTAGATTGCGAAAAATGGTATTGACCCCTTGGCAAAAATGAAATTTGTGCTATAATACGAATATAGTCAAAGAAAGTCAAAGTCAATCAGAACCAGTGTGAATCTACAGAAGTATAACAATAACGACATGATTTGCGTATAGTTAGGAGCTGCTTCTTATGGACAGAAGAGAAGTGTATGATTTATCGCAAATAAAGGTCACACTAGAAACGAAACGGTACAATTTCAATGTATGTAGAACAGGCAATAGCCTGAATACAGCTTAGATTCGTGACTATACCGTTTGGTTAAGTTCAATATACGGCGGACTCTGTGGAGCGTGAAATGTATTTGAATACTTGCGTTTCCGTTAGTGGAGGATGATGAAATGCGCAATGTTTCCGACATTATTGAACAATATTTGAAGAGCATGCTGCTGGAAAGTCCCCAAGGCTTAGTGGAGATTCAGCGCAATGATCTGGCTGATCGCTTTTCCTGCGTACCGTCGCAAATTAATTATGTAATTAGTACCCGGTTTACGCTGGAAAAAGGTTATGTGGTGGAAAGTAAACGCGGTGGTGGAGGTTATATTCGGATTCAGCGAATTCAATTACCTGCACAGCATGCGATCCATACACATCTTCATCAGAGCATCGGGGAGGAAATTAGCCAATCGGCAGCAGAAGGATTGATTTATCAGTTAGAGGAAGCTCATTTTTTAAGTAAAAGGGAAGCGGGTCTTATAAAGGCTGCTTTATCAAGAGATACGTTATTGCTGAAGCTTCCCTATCGTGACCAACTGCGAGCAAGATTGCTTAAGGCTATGCTGATCTCGTTGCTGGCGGCCAAATAGCTAGTATCCATTAACCAGTGAATAGAGATTTGCAATTCAGATGTAGGGATTTCTAAAAATCCTGACGTTGAAGGAGGTGCTTTTATGCTGTGCCAAGAATGTAATATGCGGCCGGCAACTTTGCATTTCACCAAAATTGTGAATGGCGAAAAGACAGAGTTTCATATTTGTGAGACATGTGCGAAGGAAAAAGGGGAGATGATCCCTGGAACACCTAATGGCTTTTCGATTCATAGCTTGTTGTCGGGGATGTTGGATTTTGATTCTAGCACTAAAAGCCAGTCTTCAGGTCACAGTGTTCCCCAAAATCTGCAATGCAAGGATTGCGGTATGACTTATACACAGTTTAGTAAGCTAGGACGTTTTGGATGTCCATCATGCTATCAATATTTTGATAGTCGTCTGGACCCTCTGTTCAAGCGTGTGCATGGTAGTACGAGTCATGTTGGGAAAGTTCCGGTCCGTACTGGAGGCCGACTAAAGGTTAAACGGCAAATTGATGATTTGAAAAAAGAGATGCAACAACACATTGTACAGGAAGAATTCGAATCAGCTGCTGAGCTTAGGGATCAAATCAGAAAGCTTGAAAAAGAAATGACTGAAGAGTAAAGTTTGTGAAGAGTAGGAGGGAATGCGTGATGCCCAATATCCGATTTACGGAAAAGCCGCTAAGTGATTGGATGCGTGGTGATGCTGCGGATTCGGAGATTGTCATTAGTAGCCGGGTAAGAATTGCGCGTAACTTGCAGCATCTGCCTTTTCCCATGCTTGCTACCAATCAGCAGTCGGAGGAAGTGCTTCAACGCTTAACGGATATCCTTCAGTATGATGATTTGGGTCGTTTTGGTACTTTTCATACCTTGAAAATATCCGAGTTGGATGAGATCGACAAGCAGGTACTGGTTGAGAAGCACTTGATTAGTCCTAATTTGGCGAACGAATCTCGCAACGGTGCTGTGTTGATTAGTGATGATGAATCAGTTAGTGTTATGATAAATGAAGAGGATCATTTGCGTATTCAGTGCTTATATCCCGGATGTCAGGTTAGAGAAGCTTGGGAACGCGCTATGGTCATTGATGATGCATTTGAAGCGCATGTTGATTATGCATTTGATGATCAGAGAGGTTTTCTGACCAGTTGCCCGACGAATGTCGGCACAGGTATGAGAGCTTCGGTGATGATGCATTTGCCCGCATTGGTCATGACTCATCAAATCAATCGTATATTGTCCGCTGTTTCACAGGTGGGTCTTACAGTTCGCGGTATTTATGGTGAAGGCAGCGAAGCAGTTGGGAATTTGTTTCAGGTATCCAATCAGATTACCTTGGGACAAACCGAAGCGGAAATTATCGAGAATCTGCATGGCGTGGTGCTGCAAATTATAGAGCATGAACGTTCTGCCAGAGAACGATTGATGAATGAATCCATGCTGCGGATTACAGATCGGGTGATGCGTTCATTCGGTATTTTGTCATATGCAGCAGTTTTGGATTCCAAGGAGGCTGCACAGCGGCTGTCCGATGTACGTCTCGGTGTAGATTTAGGAATTTTGGAGCGTCCTTCCATTGCAGCGATGAATGAGCTTAATGTGATGACGCAACCCGGCTTTTTACAAAAAAGCTTTGGGGATAAAATGAATACCGGTGAGCGCGATATGTACCGGGCGAAGCTGATCCGGCAAAAATTAGGCACAACCCTTTAATATATAGAATGATCTGAAATACACACTGTGGAGGTGCAGGATATATGATGTTTGGAAGATTTACGGAACGTGCACAGAAAGTGCTTGCCTTGGCCCAGGAAGAAGCTGTTCGATTGGGACACAACAACATTGGCACAGAGCACATTTTGCTAGGACTCATTCGTGAAGGTGAAGGAATTGCAGCGAAAGCCTTAATCGGTTTAGGGCTGGGACTGGAAAAAATCCAGGATGAAGTGGAAACACTGATTGGACGCGGTCAAGAGCAACCGACGAACATTGCCTATACTCCACGTGCCAAAAAAGTCATTGAGCTGTCTATGGACGAAGCACGTAAATTGGGTCATACCTATGTAGGTACCGAGCATATTTTGCTAGGCCTTATTCGTGAAGGTGAAGGCGTAGCAGCACGTGTACTGAACAACCTGGGTATCAGTCTGAACAAAGCGCGTCAGCAAGTGCTTCAATTGCTCGGCAGCAGCGAGGCGGTTTCCAGCCATCACGGTGCTCCAGCTAATGTCAGCACGCCAACTCTGGACAGTCTGGCACGCGATCTGACGGCTTCTGCGAAGGAAAATAACCTGGACCCCGTTATTGGGCGCAGCAAGGAAATTGAGCGCGTTATTCAAGTGCTCAGCCGCCGTACAAAGAACAACCCTGTTTTGATCGGTGAACCTGGGGTAGGTAAAACGGCGATTGCCGAAGGATTGGCACAAAAAATCATAGCGAATGAGATTCCCGAAACGTTGCGCGACAAACGCGTAATGACACTCGATATGGGTTCTGTAGTAGCAGGTACTAAGTATCGAGGTGAATTTGAGGATCGCTTGAAAAAGATTATGGACGAGATTCGTCAAGCTGGAAATATCGTATTGTTCATTGATGAGCTGCATACACTGATTGGTGCTGGTGGAGCGGAAGGCGCAATTGATGCGTCCAACATCCTGAAACCTGCTCTGGCACGTGGCGAGCTGCAATGTATCGGTGCCACCACGCTGGATGAATACCGCAAATATATTGAGAAAGATGCTGCTTTGGAGCGTCGTTTTCAACCTATAACCGTGGATCAACCTTCTCCAGAAGAAGCGATTCAAATCTTGTATGGTCTGCGCGACCGTTACGAAGCGCATCACCGTGTAAAAATCACTGATGAGGCTATTGAAGCTGCAGTAAGATTGTCAGATCGTTATATTACGGATCGCTTCCTACCGGATAAGGCTATTGACCTTATTGATGAAGCGGGCTCCAAGGTAAGGCTGAATTCCTATACAGTACCGCCAAACCTGAAACAGCTGGAAAACCGTCTGGAAGATATCCGTAAGGAAAAAGATTCAGCGGTACAAAGCCAGGAGTTTGAAAAGGCAGCTGCACTGCGCGATACAGAGCAAAAAATTCGTGAAGAGCTGGATGTCACTAAAAACCAATGGAAAGAACAACAGGGGCGTACAGATTCCGAAGTTACACCAGAGGATATTGCTCAGGTCGTTGCCATCTGGACTGGTGTCCCAGTCAGCAAGCTGAAGGAAGAAGAAACACATCGTTTGCTGAATATGGAGCAACTGTTGCATGAACGGGTGATTGGGCAGGACGAAGCTGTTAAGGCAGTAAGCCGGGCGATTCGCCGGGCACGCGCCGGTCTGAAAGATCCGAAGCGTCCAATCGGCTCCTTTATTTTCCTCGGTCCAACTGGGGTTGGTAAAACAGAGCTGGCACGCGCCTTGGCTGAATCTATGTTTGGTGATGAAAATGCGGTTATCCGTATTGATATGTCCGAATATATGGAGAAACACTCCACATCCCGTTTGGTAGGAGCGCCTCCAGGATACGTAGGATATGAAGAAGGTGGCCAACTGACTGAAAAGGTACGTCGTAAGCCTTACTCTGTTGTGTTGCTGGATGAAATTGAAAAAGCACACCCGGAAGTATTCAATATTCTGCTGCAAGTGTTGGAGGATGGACGTCTGACGGATTCCAAAGGACGTGTTGTTGACTTCCGTAACACACTCATCATCCTAACATCCAACGTTGGTGCACAGGCAATCAAACGTAACTCCACGCTTGGTTTTACAGCTGTTGTGGACGCTGGGGCGGATTACGATAACATGAAAGGCAAAGTGATGGATGAGCTGAAGAAAAGCTTCCGTCCTGAGTTCTTGAACCGGATAGACGAAATTATCGTTTTCCATTCTCTCGAAGAAAAACATATTGCCGAAATTGTTTCACTCATGTCCGAAGAGCTGCGTAAGCGTCTGAATGAATATGAGGTGGACTTCGAGTTGACAGACAAGGCTAAGAATTTCCTTGCCAAGGAAGGCTTCGATCCAGCGTATGGTGCGCGTCCATTGCGTCGTGCAATCCAGAAGCATATTGAAGATCGCCTGTCCGAGGAACTGTTGACTGGAAACATTTCTAAAGGCGACTCTCTCTATATTGATGAAGAGAACGGTGCATTGACAGTAACGAAAAAGGATAATGTATCCGCGAAGTCCTAAAGCAGTTTAGTAAATAAAACATTAGAAAAGGGTGTCTCGCAGGCTGGAAAGCTATTGCGAAGGCACCCTTTTTGTGATTGAACACCTTGAAAGGGTAGGGTAAAAGCTTTGGGAAAGTTTGTGATATTGCTTTACGTCCGCCAAGCTTCAATGGTAAACTTTTATTGTTACAGCTCTTTCAGGTGCTGTGTGAAGATAAATTTGACATCATCGTTGTCAAGAAGGAGCCAGGGAATAAAGTATGGCTAAAGTGAAAACTAAATTTTCCTGTACAGAATGTGGCTATGAATCGCCTAAATGGTACGGAAAATGTCCTGGATGCCAGGCATGGAATTCCATGGTCGAAGAAACGGAAAGCGTTGTAAAAACTCAAGGAATGGGATCTTCCCTTCTTACTCATAGCACAAAAGACAAACCGCTTCCTATTATTGAAGTGGAGAGTGGCAAAGAAACACGAATTTTGACGGGAATTGGTGAATTAAATCGTGTACTCGGTGGAGGTGTGGTGCCAGGTTCACTTGTTCTGGTGGGTGGTGACCCGGGGATCGGTAAGTCTACGCTTATGCTGCAAACCTCTAATGAGCTGGCTTTAACTGGTTTAAAGGTACTCTACGTGTCTGGTGAGGAATCCGTCCGCCAAACGAAGCTACGTGCAGATCGCCTCGGTGCTTTGTCTCCCAGTCTGTACGTATTATGTGAGACGAATTTGGAGACGATTGAAGAAGCAGTGGACAGCTTGAAGCCGGAGTTTTTGGTCATCGACTCGATACAGACTGTATATTTGCCTGAGGTGACAAGTGCGCCTGGTAGTGTAGCTCAGGTGCGCGAGTGTACTTCACGATTTATGCGGATTGCCAAGGGATTAGGTATTGCTACAGTACTGGTAGGGCATGTGACCAAAGAAGGCGCTATTGCAGGTCCGCGTTTGTTGGAGCATATGGTCGATTGTGTACTTTATTTTGAAGGAGAGCGCCATCATACGTATCGGCTGTTGCGTGCGGTTAAGAATCGTTTCGGTTCTACGAATGAAATTGGTATTTTTGAAATGGCCGAAAGTGGTTTGCGTGAGGTGGCGAATCCTTCTGAGCTCTTCCTGTCCGAACGGCCACTGGGGGTGGCTGGTTCCACAGTCGTTGCCAGTATGGAGGGAACCCGGCCTGTGTTGGTTGAATTGCAAGCATTAATTGCGGCTACGCATTTTCCATCTCCACGCCGAATGGGTACGGGGATTGACCATCATCGGATGGGATTAATCATTGCCGTATTAGAAAAGCGGATGGGCATGTTTTTGCAAAACCAGGACGCTTATCTCAATGTTGCTGGAGGCGTAAAGCTGGATGAACCAGCGGTGGATTTAGCCATAGCGGTGAGCATTGCTTCCAGCTTTAGGGATGCTCCTACCAAGCCGTACGATGTGATTTTTGGTGAAGTAGGACTGACAGGCGAGGTGCGGGCTGTATCCCGAGCAGAACAGCGAGTGCGAGAAGCAGAGAAATTAGGTTTCAAACGGGTGATCATGCCCGAGAAAAGCTTGAAGGGCTGGACACATCCAAAAGGGATACAAATTATAGGAGTTGGAACGGTGGCAGATGCACTGGCAGCCGCATTAGATTAGGGGGCATTGAGGATGAAGGAAGCGAGCCAACTGGATAAAATGAACGATTTGCTACGGCTTGTGGCACCGGGAACTCCCTTTCGCGACGGATTGGAAAACGTTTTGCGTGCCAAAACGGGTGCTCTTCTGGTCGTTGGCTATAGCCCGGAAGTAATGGAAGTCGTGGATGGCGGTTTCTCTATTAATTGTGACTTTTCGCCGAACTATTTGTATGAGCTGGCTAAAATGGACGGCGCAATCATATTGAGTGAGGATTTAAAACGAATTTTATATGCCAATACGCAATTGATTCCCGATTCTTCCATTTCGTCCATAGAAACAGGGATTCGGCATCGGACGGCGGAACGAGTTGCAAAGCAGACTGGCAAACTGGTTGTGTCTATTTCCCAGCGTCGTAATATTATTACGTTGTATCAGGGGACTTTACGGTATGCGCTCAAGGAAATCGGGGTTATTTTAACGAAAGCTAATCAGGCTATTCAGACGTTAGAAAAATATAGATCCGTATTGGGGCAAGCCTCAACGAATTTAACTGCATCTGAATTCGAAGAACTGGTTACCATGCCGGAGGTCGTTAATGTCATTCAACGGATCGAAATGGTGCTGCGCATCAAAATGGAGATCAAACGATTTATTAACGAGCTCGGGAATGAGGGCAGGCTGATTAGCATGCAGATGGAGGAGCTTGTCAGTAATATCGAGGAAGAAGCTTGGTTGCTGTATAAGGATTATGCCAAAGACGACAGCGACGAGAAGATCCGTGAAATTATATTGGGACTCAAACGTTCTACGGACGACGAATTACTGGATGTGAATCATATAGTACGTTTATTAGGCTACCCTTCTTCAGCAGCGACATCAGAAGAATATATTGCTGCACGCGGATATCGGGTGCTGAACAAAATACCTCGTTTGCCAAATGTGATTATTCATAATCTGGTAGAGCGGTTTGGACGTTTTCCACATGTCATCACTGCAACGATAGAAGAACTGGATGAAGTGGATGGTATAGGAGAGGTTCGTGCACGTACGATTAAAGAAGGGCTTAAACGTTTACAGGAACAAGTTTTTATTGACAGACAAATGTAAATGTAATACAGTGAAAGGATTATAATGGAACAATTCATACATTGAGGTGAAGAGATGATTACCAAATCAATTCCGAACATGTGTACCTTGGGTAACTTGTTTCTCGGAATGATCGCCATTTTATTGGCCGTAGACGGAAAATACAGTCTTGCCGCTATTATGGTTATTGTCGCCATGTTGTTGGACGGACTGGATGGAAGGATGGCCCGGGCTTTGAATGCCCAGAGCGAATTCGGTAAAGAACTGGACTCCTTATCAGATATGATATCTTTTGGTGTTGCTCCCGCAGTTATTATGTACATGGTTGCTTTTCATGATGCGAATTCGGCTTTGGCTTGGACGGTTACAGCCATTTTTCCGATGTGCGGAGCATTGCGTTTGGCTCGATTTAACGTACGTCCCGGTGTACCAGGTTATTTCACAGGTTTACCCATTCCGGCAGCAGGTGGCGTATTAGCCACGTTGTCCTTATTCCATAACGAGATTTCATTGTTATACATGTCGATTGCCATGTTGCTAGTCTCTTATTTGATGGTTAGCTCCATGAGATATCCAAATTTCAAAAAGGTCGGCCTTCCGAAAAAAGCGATCTGGGTTGCTCCGTGGGTCGTAATTGCAGCGGTGGTTCTAGCTGTTAAATTTCCTGATCAGCTGTCGAAGCTGATTTTTGTACCACTGGTGCTTTATGCGTTGTACGGTATGAAGCTGAACATTCGGAAGTTATCACGCAGACGTGGACGTGAGCGGGATCGTTCTAAACAGGAAGAACAGGACGATCAATATCGTCATTCGCAACGTTAGTGTCAGACAAGGACTACAAGAAGCATTTATTTCCTTGATTCATTCAAGGGGATAAATGCTTTTTTTATGCATAAAAAGTGAAAACACAGGGTTAGTTATGTGGGAAATGGACCATACTGGTAAGGGAAGTGCTATGTATCCAATAAATAGCAGACTGTTGAAAAGAAAATAAAGGAGGTATAGAAACTCAATGTGGAGAAAGGCTATTTTAACTTTTACAGGATTGTGCGGCGCGTGGTTTGGCTATACGTTATACCAGCGGATAGGAGGCTTAGTAACGTGGATGCCACAATGGTTGAGTGATGGTTCTTTACCAGGAATGGCTGTTTGGATGTTAGCGGGAGCGGTGGTATTTATGGTTGGCTGCTCATTCGCAGGGGCGTCCGTGGCGAATCGATTGCAGCAGGGTATTGAAGGTTTGGTACGAATTCCGATGAATGAGATGATGGCAGGTGTCATGGGGCTAGCAGTGGGGCTGATCCTTTCCTTGGCAGTTTATCCACTCTTTTCAGGGTTAGGGGCACCTGGTTTACTTATCCAGACCGCGGTTACCTTGGTATGTGGATATGTGGGGTTGATGGTTGGGCTAGAAAAACGGGACGAGTTGTCATCCTTTTGGAGTTCAGGCTTTTTTGGTCGGGGAACGGATGTAGAAGAACGCAAGCTGGAGGAACATAAAATTTTGGACACCAGCGTCATTATAGATGGGCGTATTGCGGATATCTGCAAGACAGGTTTTATTGAAGGGACCATTGTGATTCCTGAATTTGTGTTGGAGGAGCTTCAGCATATCGCAGATTCTTCAGATTTACTTAAGCGTAATCGTGGGCGGCGGGGTCTGGATATTTTGAATAAAATCCAAAAAGAGCTAGATGTGAATGTGCTGATTTATGAGGGAGATTTTGAGGAAATTTCAGAGGTCGACAGTAAGCTGGTTAAGCTTGCAAAGGTGTTGCAGGGTAAGGTTGTAACTAATGATTTTAACCTGAATAAAGTATGCGAACTTCAAGGTGTGTCTGTGCTGAACATCAATGATTTGGCGAATGCAGTGAAGCCTGTCGTACTGCCCGGTGAGGAGATTATGGTGCAGATTATCAAAGATGGCAAGGAGCATGGGCAAGGTGTCGCTTATCTGGATGATGGTACGATGATTGTTGTGGAGGGTGGACGTGACTATATTGGATCTCTCATGGAAGTACTGGTCACGAGCGTACTTCAGACCTCTGCGGGCCGCATGATCTTTGCTAAACCGAAATTATTGGAAAAAGCTCAATAAACGAGGTATGATGAAGTAGATGTGTTATCATACGGATCGTCCAAGTACGATCAGGGCAGGAGTTATTTGAATGAACAATCAGGTAGGAGTCGTGATTGTGGCGGCCGGGCGCGGCTCCCGTATGGGAACGCAGGAGAGCAAGCAATTTCTGCTTTTGCGAGACAAGCCCATCTTCATACATACACTTGAAATATTCGCAGCAATGCCTGAAGTGGATGAAATGGTGATGGTTACTGGAACTGGAGATGTGGAACGCTGCAGAGACTGGATTCATCAATACAAGATTGGTAAAAATGTACGGGTGGTGGCTGGTGGCAGTGAACGCCAGCATTCGGTTTATCGCGGTTTGCGCCACTTGCGAACAGATTGGGTGATGGTGCATGATGGTGTGCGGCCATTGATTCAACCTGAGCTTGTACGTTCATGCCTGGAGGCTGCTCAGCGTACTGGTGCTTCTGTAGCGGCAGTACCTGTAAAGGATACGATCAAGCAAGTGAACGGGGATGGTATCATTACAGCAACGCCGGATCGCCGAAGTCTGTGGACTATTCAAACGCCACAGACTTTTCGTCTTTCCGATCTGCTGCGGGCTTATGAGGAAGCGGAGCAGACAGGATTTTTGGGGACAGATGATTCCATGCTGGTGGAGCGAATAGGCATTCCAGTTACTGTCGTTCAGGGCAGCTACAAGAACATCAAAATTACTACGCCTGAGGATTTGGAGATGGCGGCGTTATGGGTAAAGACAGAGGGAGAGGATATCAAATGATTAGAGTGGGGCAAGGATTTGACGTCCACCAGCTGGTGGAAGGAAGGCCATGCATCATCGGAGGCGTAAATATTCCGTATGAAAAAGGTTTGCTGGGTCATTCCGATGCAGACGTGCTGCTGCATGCCATTAGCGATGCTATCCTGGGTGCGCTTGGCTTGGGAGACATCGGAAAGCATTTTCCAGATAATGACCCTGAATTTAAGGACGCGGATAGTCTTAAGCTACTGGAGCATGTGTGGGGGCTGGCTAAAGAGCGGGGATACCGATTGGGGAACATCGATTCTACAATTATTGCGCAGAAGCCCAAGATGGCATCGTACATCCCGCAGATGAATGAAATCATCGCCCGGGTGCTGGAAGCAGAGGAGTCATCCCAGGTAAATGTCAAGGCGACGACGACGGAGCAACTCGGGTTTACCGGGCGAAGCGAGGGAATCGCGGCTCAGTCGGTTGTCTGTCTAATCAAGTAAATGCTATCATCTTGAGTAATTCTATTTGGAGGAGATTATATGAGCACGGAAGTTCGTGTACGCTATGCACCAAGTCCAACAGGACATCTGCATATTGGAAATGCCAGAACGGCATTATTTAATTATTTGTTTGCCCGCAATCAAGGCGGGAAATTTATTATTCGCATTGAAGATACAGATGTGAAGCGCAATATTGAGGGCGGAGAAGAAAGCCAGCTTAAATATTTGAAATGGTTGGGTATGGACTGGGATGAAAGTATAGACGTGGGCGGCGAGTTCGGACCTTATCGCCAGACCGAGCGCTTGGACATCTACAAAACATACTGGCAGGACTTGCTGGATCGCGGTTTGGCATACCGCTGTTATTGTACGGAAGAAGAACTTGAACGCGAGCGTGAAGAACAGATGGAACGTGGGGAGACACCGCGTTACTCAGGAAAACACCGTGATTTAACAGAAGAACAGTGCCAGGCATTTGAAGCAGAGGGCCGTGTACCGAGTATTCGATTTCGCGTACCAGAAGATCGTGAATATACGTTTGATGATATTGTTAAAGGTCAAATTACGTTCAATTCCAAAGAAAGCGGCGATTTTGTTATCGTCAAAAAAGACGGTATTCCGACATATAACTTCGCTGTAGCGGTTGACGACTATTTGATGAAAATATCACATGTACTACGGGGTGAGGATCATGTATCCAATACACCGCGGCAGTTGATGATTTTTGAAGCTCTCGGCTGGGAGCCTCCACGCTTTGGTCATATGACGCTGATCGTAGGCGAGGATCACAAAAAGCTCAGCAAACGAAATGAATCCATTATTCAGTTCATGGAGCAGTACGATAAGCTGGGCTATCTGCCGGAAGCTATATTCAACTTTATTGCATTGTTGGGCTGGTCTCCGGAAGGCGAGGAAGAGATCTATGATCGGGAACAATTAATCTCGATTTTCGATCCTAATCGTTTGTCCAAAAGCCCAGCTGTATTTGATACAAACAAGCTTGCTTATTTGAATAATCATTATATTAAAAAAGCTGATCCTGAACGGATTGCCAGCATGGCAATTCCACATTTGCAGGCAGCAGGACTGTTGCCGAATGATTTATCGGCTGAACAACAGGATTGGGCTAAAGCTCTTGTCCGCTTATACCAAGAACAAATGACTTCAGCGTCTGATATTGTGGCGTTGTCTGAGTTGTTTTTCCGTTCACATCTGGAGTTGGATGCTGATGCGGCGGCTGTTCTGGCTGAAGAACAGGTTCCTGATGTACTTAGAGCCTTTGCAGCTAAGGTTGAAACGAGCGAGGAATTTACAGCTCCACAAATGGCCAAGCTGATCAAAGAAGTCCAAAAGGAAACTGGTTTTAAGGGGAAACAGCTGTTCATGCCGATTCGTGTGGCCCTTACAGGTCAAACTCATGGACGGGATCTGAACGAGACCATCTATCTACTTGGACGTGACAAGGTATTGGACCGTCTTAAGGCACAAATTAAAGGCTGATATTTCTTGTCAATTTGTTGTCTTTTCGCTATAATGACTCCATTGATATGGATTGATACTTACGTGTAAAGGCTGCGAACAGGAGAAGTACACTGCATAAGGGCATCTGCCAGAGAGGACGGTCGAGGGGAAACCCCAGGCTGAGAACCGTCTAGATGACCTGCGGAGGAAATGCGCCTGGGAGCCGTGCGCCCGAACCCTCGTTAGCCTACAATGCTAATGTGGCAAGGGCTTGCCGATTCGTTCCCGTTACAGGACGCCAAAGACGGACTTTTCTGCTTTTTTTGTAGCAGATATGTTCGAAGCAGAGTGGGACCACGTATATGCGTCTCTGCAGCCTAGGCTGCAGAGACGCTTTTTCATTTTTATCAGATTCAGACTCGCTGTAGACTGAAAATTGTCGAAGAATGCTGGTGACTACGAAAATTGGCGAAATGTGAAGTGTGATGCGGCAAGGATATGGAGGGAATAGGAGGGCGACATGTTCAGGCATTTCAAATCCGATATTCAAACTGTTTTGGATAATGATCCGGCCGCCCGGAGTAAGCTGGAAGTCATTTTTACGTATTCTGGCGTTCATGCCCTTTGGGCACACCGAATTGCACATTGGTTTTATTTGCGAAAGTGGTGTACTCTAGCCCGTGTTATATCCCAGGTATCGAGGTTTATGACAGGAATTGAAATTCATCCTGGCGCTCGTATTGGAGATCGGCTGTTCATTGACCACGGCATGGGTGTTGTCATTGGCGAAACCTGTGAAATTGGCGATGATGTCGTATTGTATCAGGGGGTTACTCTTGGAGGAACTGGAAAAGAGAAAGGGAAGCGCCACCCCACCATTGGGAATAATGTCGTTATAGGCTCCGGTGCAAAAATATTGGGTTCATTTACGATTGGGGCGCAATCCAATATTGGCTCCAACTCGGTCGTGCTAAAAGAAGTTCCGCCAAACAGTACGGTAGTGGGTATCCCCGGGCGAGTGGTCAGACAGGATGGCAGACGTCCAGATCGACTTAGTCACCAGTTGCCTGACCCGGTCGTCGATTCCATACGGTCTCTTCAAATGGAAATAGAACGATTACGAGCAGAATTGTCTGATTTGAAGGAGGAGCAATCTGCTCAGAAACATCAGGTGACCCAAGAGAATAAATTACAAGGATAATTTTCATGAGGGAGGAACATAACGATGTCGCTTCAAATTTATAATACAATGACGAGGAGCCGGGAGCCTTTTGTGCCACTGGAGCCTGGAAAGGTTAAAATGTATGTATGTGGTCCTACAGTGTATGATTACATTCATATTGGTAATGCACGACCTGTAATTGTGTTCGACGTGGTACGCAGCTACTTGGAGTATTTGGGCTATGATGTAAACTATGTGGTGAATTTTACGGACGTTGATGATAAGTTGATCCGTAAAGCTCGGGAACTTAATATGGAGGTTCCGGCAGTTGCCGAGAAGTTTATTGCTGCCTATCATGAGGATCTGACAGGATTGAATGTTCCTGCTGCCAGCATAAATCCTCGTGTAACCGAAAGCATGGATCTGATTATTGATTTTATCAAGGACCTGGTAGACAAAGGCTATGCTTACGAGAATGATGGTGATGTCTTCTACCGGACCAAAATGTTCAAAGACTACGGACAGCTGTCAGGCCAAAAATTGGAGGAACTCCAGTTTGGGATTCGCATCAATGTGGATGAACGCAAGGAGAATGCCGAGGATTTTGTACTCTGGAAAGCAGCGAAACCGGGAGAAATTTACTGGTCAAGTCCTTGGGGGGATGGACGCCCAGGCTGGCATATCGAATGCTCTGCTATGGCTCGTCACTATTTGGGGGATACACTGGATATTCACGGAGGCGGACAGGATCTGCAATTTCCGCATCATGAATGTGAATGCGCACAATCCGAAGTGATTACGGGTAAACCATTATCTCGCTACTGGATGCATAACGGATATATTCGCATAGATAATGAAAAAATGTCGAAATCACTCGGTAACGGTATTTTGGTTAAAGATCTGCGTGCTCGTCACAAGCCCGAAGCTTTACGTTATTTTATGCTGTCGACACATTACCGCAACCCTTTGAACTACAACCAAGAGACGATGAGTCAGGCGGAGAATAGTGTCGAACGGATTGCCAATGCAGTCGCCAATGTAAAGCATCGTTTATCCATGGCTTTGAAAGGTAATGAAGAAGTATCGGCTGAGCTGCAAATGAAGCTTGACGGGATATTACAGCAATTTGGCGAAAAAATGGATGATGATTTCAATACGCCTGATGCGATTACTGCGGTGTTCGAATGGGTCAGCGAAGCCAATCTTTTGTTGCAGCGTGATGTTGTCAATCAGGCGGAATTGCAAGCGGTGCTGCATACCTTCTATTCGATGAATACGGTACTTCGCATTTATTCGGAACCGAGTGAAGAACTGCTGGATGACGAAATTGAGCAGTTAATTGCAGAACGTGTCGAAGCTCGTAAAACCAAAAACTGGGGTAGAGCTGACGAAATTCGTGATCTGTTAGCTACTAAAGGCATTGTGCTTGAAGATACGGCGCAGGGTATGCGGTGGCGGCGGAAATGAGTAATAAGCCACTGAACTCAGAAGCTGTGGAAGGCGCAGGAAACTGGTTTCCGTATCCTGCGTCCAAGCCGGCTCGCTTGATGCCCCCCATTGCGTTAGCTTACATTGGTGATGCAGTGTATGAGGTGGCTGTCCGGCAATATCTGTTGGCACAGCCCAACCTGCGTCCCAATCATTTACATCGACGAGCTACAAAATTTGTCTCCGCCAAGGCACAGAGCCGTATGTTGGGATTGCTAGAAACGGTGCTGACGGATGAAGAACGTGATATTGTCCGACAAGGAAGAAATGCCAAATCAGGGAGCCTGCCCAAAAATGCTGATGTGCTTGAGTATCGGCATGCCACGGCGCTGGAAGGCTTGATTGGTTATCTTTATTGTGATGGACATTTGGACAGATTGAGAGAGTTGATTACGTACGGAATTGCACAAATGGAAAATGCAGAAAAATCATAAATTGGAGACGGATTGAACGAATTGATATCGACCGTTTTCCGGGAGGAAACTAGAGATGGAAGAAGAATGGATTGCCGGTAAGCATTCGGTAACAGAGGCGTTGCGTTCAGGCAGGACGATAAATAAGATATGGATTGCGGATAATGCACAAAAGCATTTGACACTGCCGATTACAGCTGAGGCGAAAAAAGCAGGAATCATTGTTTTGCAGGTAGACAAGCGTAAGCTCGATCAAATGGTTCCAGGCATTCAGCATCAGGGAGTGGTCGCGCAAGCTGCACCTTTTGCCTACGCTGAGGTGGAGGACTTGCTTGCTAGTGCTCGCGCTAAGGGAGAAGAGCCGTTTTTGATTTTGCTGGATGAGATTGAAGACCCTCATAACTTGGGCTCTATCCTTCGTACGGCGGACTGCACTGGAGCACACGGTATTATAGTGCCGAAAAGGCGTTCAGCAGCTGTAACTGTAACGGTGTCTAAAACATCGGCAGGTGCTGTGGAGTACGTCCCGGTGGCGCGTGTGAGCAATTTGGGACAAACCATTGACCGTCTTAAAGAAGAAGGTGTATGGGTAGTTGGCACGGATGTTACAGCAACCGATCCCGTCTTTGGGAATGGAGTATTCACCGGTCCCGTAGCGATTGTCATTGGTAACGAAAATAAAGGAATGGGCCGTTTGATCCGCGAGAAATGTGATGTACTCGTCAAGCTGCCAATGGCGGGACAAATCAATTCCCTCAATGCTTCTGTAGCTGCAGGTGTCGTCATGTACGAAGTTTTGCGCGGACGACAGGCACGGAGCTAACGATATGGCTGACACGCGGGATGTTCTGCTTGTGGACGGTTACAACATGATTGGAGCCTGGCCCGAACTTTCCGCACTGGTACAATCTGGTATGCAGGAAGCGAGGGACAGACTTCTTGAACGACTGGCGGATCATCAGGCGTATTCGGGCAGAAGAGTCATCGTCGTATTTGATGCTTACAGGGTGCCAGGATTAGGTAAAACCTTTGCCCAGAGCAAAGTCCAGATTTATTTTACGAGAGAAAAAGAGACAGCCGATGAGTGCATCGAGCGATTAGTTCGTGAACTGAGCAGCAAGAGGAGAAGCATTTACGTAGCGACAAGTGATCAGGTAGAGCAGCATGTGGCCTTTGGCCAGGGAGCACTCAGAGTATCGGCACGAGAATTACTGATCGAGATTGAGGAATCTGAAAGGGAAGTCCAGAAGCGAATCCAGCAGGATAACGCCAAATTGTCCCGCAATTCGCTGGATGGCAAGCTGAGTCCGGAGCTTCGAAAGTTGTTTGAACGCTGGAGAAGAGAATGATCCAGTAATTGGGATACTCTCCATTTTGAAACCATTGACAATTTTGTTAGCGCTCTTCTTTTTTAGGTTGTTGTGGTTGACGGTATCAGGTTACATCGCGTATACTTGTCGTATATTTGAGAGAGTAACGGGTACCTTGCGTTGCAGCCGGAGGGATTGTTAGTGAGTGTGGACCTCAAGGATATCATGTTGTCAAAGTTTGATTACAAAAATGATGAAGACATTGTCGGAGCAGTCCATGAAGGTGATGGGGAAGCGCTGGAGTTTCTGATTAACAAATATCGAAACTTTGTGCGGGCCAAGGCCAGATCCTACTTCCTGATTGGGGCTGATCGCGAGGATATTATTCAGGAGGGCATGATTGGTCTCTACAAATCCATCCGTGATTTTAAGGGAGACAAGCTTGCTTCGTTCAAGGCTTTCGCCGAGTTGTGCATAACACGACAGATTATTACGGCAATTAAGACGGCTACACGACAAAAGCACATTCCTCTGAACTCTTACGTATCTCTGGACAAGCCCATCTATGATGAAGAGTCAGACCGGACGTTGCTCGATGTGATTTGCGGAACACAAGTAAGTGATCCTGAAGAGCTGATAATCAATCAGGAAGAGTTTGTGGGTCTTGAGGACAAAATGTCCGAGATTCTGAGCGAGCTAGAACGCAAGGTACTTATGTTGTATCTGGACGGTCGTTCGTATCAAGAGATTGCTGAAGATCTGGATCGTCATGTGAAATCCATTGATAACGCGCTGCAACGGGTCAAACGTAAACTTGAAAAGTATCTGGAAGTAAGGGATAGTTGAAAGTAGAGGCTGACATGGAAAAGGCTCGAGTTTGAGTCTTTTTTTATTCGTTTTGGGTATGCTGTGCAGGTTTATAAGTGTTGTAAATGATTTATACTAAAAAAGATGAATAATAGATATCGCTTTGATTTTGAAGCAGTATTTCAGAGAATAGCTTCAAAGGATGGACAGATGTAAAAATGCACCACAACCGGGACTGCGAAATGTATGCAAACATTCGTTGACATGGAAAACCCCGTGTGATAAAGTGTTTTAGGTAGGCCTAAATTCGCGGTTTTTTTAGGATCAATTATGAGACTTCCGGTGTTGGATGTCTTCGGGAGGTGCACATCATGCGGGTAATTATTACTTTGGCTTGTACAAATTGCAAACAAAGAAATTACACAACGACGAAAAACAAGCGTAATCACCCCGACCGCATGGAGATGAAGAAATTCTGTAAGTCCTGTAACGAACAGACTTCTCATCGGGAAACCAGATAGTTTTTGGAGGTGTAGTCGGCGTGAAACGCAGTTTCAAGTCTCTGTTTTCCTTTTTCTCTGAAAGCTGGGCTGAACTCAAGAAAGTTCGCTGGCCCAATCGTAAAGAACTGACCAACTATACGCTGATTGTCATAGGGACGATTGCGTTCGTCACGATTTATTTTTGGGTTCTCGATATCGGCATTTCCGCTGTGATCGAAGCGATTATCTAGGAAGGGTTCCAGGTGGCTTGATATGGAAAAAAGATGGTACGTCGTTCATACCTATTCAGGGTATGAGAACAAAGTCAAAGCCAATTTGGAAAAACGCGTTGAGTCCATGGGCATGGAAGACAAGATATTCCGTGTTCTTGTTCCTATGGAAGAAGAACTGGTAACCAAGGACGGTAAGAAAAAAACCGTTATGCGTAAAGTCTACCCTGGTTATGTCTTGGTCGAAATGGTCCAAACCGATGATTCTTGGTATGTTGTACGCAACACACCAGGTGTTACGGGATTTGTAGGATCGACAGGCTCGGGTTCCAAGCCGACGCCATTGCTTCCAGAAGAAGTTGAACAGATTCTGAAGCATATGGGCATGGTAGAGCCGAAACCGAAGATTGAATTCGATGTTAAGGAATCCGTGCGAATTAAAGTTGGTCCTTTTGCGAATTTTGTGGGCTCCGTGGAAGAAATTTTGGTTGAGAAGAGCAAGCTTAAGGTTCACGTCAACATGTTTGGACGGGAAACCCCGCTTGAGTTGGATTATACTCAAGTGGAGAAAATATAGATTTTTCTTACAGGTTTCTTGTGGGAGGATCAATAGGTCCGTCTACCACTATTGAGTCAAGGAGGTGTCATCCATGGCAAAAAAGGTAATTAAAATGGTAAAACTGCAGATCCCTGCAGGGAAAGCTAATCCAGCGCCTCCAGTAGGTCCAGCTTTGGGTCAAGCAGGTGTCAACATTATGGCATTCTGTAAAGAGTTCAATGCTCGTACTGCTGATCAAGCAGGCCTGATTATTCCGGTTGAAATTTCGGTATTTGAGGATCGTTCTTTTACGTTCATCACCAAAACTCCACCGGCTGCTGTTCTGTTGAAAGTTGCTGCTAAAATCGAAAAAGGTTCCGGTGAACCGAATAAAACGAAAGTTGCAACTGTAAATCGCGCTGCTGTTCGTCAAATTGCAGAGCAAAAAATGCCTGACCTTAACGCAGCTTCCGTAGAATCGGCAATGCGTATGGTTGAAGGTACTGCTCGCAGCATGGGTATCACCATCGTAGATTAATTTTATTAATCTACGTGTGCCGGCGGTTTGACTGTCCGGCAAGTGTGGGAGGAATATCCGCTAATACCACATAAGGAGGAAAAGATAATGGCTAAACATGGTAAGAAGTACCTGGAAGCTGCTAAGCTGATTGACAGCGAAGCAACTTATGAGCCTTTGGAAGCCGTTGAATTGGTGAAAAAGGCTGCAACTGCTAAATTCGACGAAACCGTTGAAGCTGCAGTTCGTCTGGGCGTAGATTCCCGTAAACAAGACCAGGCTGTTCGTGGTGTTGTTGTCCTGCCACATGGTACGGGTAAAACACAACGCGTTCTGGTATTTGCAAAAGGTGACAAAGTGAAAGAAGCGGAAGCGGCTGGCGCTGATTTTGTTGGCGATCAAGATATGATCAACAAAATCCAACAAGGCTGGTTTGAATTCGACGTCTGCGTTGCGACACCTGATATGATGAGTGAGGTTGGTAAACTGGGTCGTTTGCTCGGTGGTAAAGGTTTAATGCCTAACCCTAAAGCAGGCACAGTTACTTTCGACGTTGCCAAGGCTGTTCAAGAAATTAAAGCCGGTAAAATCGAATACCGTCTCGACAAAGCAGGTCAAATTCACGCACCAATCGGCAAAGCATCTTTCAGTGCTGAGCAACTGAACGAGAACCTTAAAGCCTTGATTGAAGCCTTGAACCGTGCGAAGCCAGCGGCTGCTAAAGGTGTATACCTGAAAAACATCGCTATTTCTTCGACTATGGGACCAAGTGCACGTGTGAACACATCTGTTTACAGATAATATTTCGGTTGACACGTTCAATCAAATTTGTTATTCTATAAAAGTTGTGAGTCCTTGTGACTGACCGTTAAAGTTGAATATGCTTACCGTAGACAGTAGGTGCTTTCGGGCTTAATTTCCTACCGAGGTGTTATGATAGAACGTTTCATGCGACGGGCTTGTCCCGTCCATGTGGATTTATCAAGCCTTCGTACTCTACGGAGGCTTTTTTCATGCTCATGAAAACGACTTTGGTAGAACGCCAGAATGGGTGTTTCTAACAAAGTAGATAAATTGATCAGGAGGTGTACAGTTTGGCAAATGCAAAGGTGATTCAAGCAAAACAAGAAGCTGTTGAAGTTGTAGCTGCAAAATTGCGCGAGAGCGTAACAACTGTAGTTGCAGATTATCGCGGTCTGAATGTTGCCCAAGTAACTGAGCTGCGTAAGCAGCTTCGCGAAGCCGGAATCGAATTTCAAGTGCTGAAAAACACACTGCTCCGCCGTGCAACTGCGGCAGCAGAATTGACTGAACTGGACGCAGTATTGACAGGTCCTACTGCAATCGCGTTCGGCAAAGATGATGCAGTGTCTGCAGCTAAAATCTTGAACGATTTCGCTAAGAAAAACAATGCATTGGAACTGAAAGGTGCAGTTGTAGAAGGTCGTGTGATCGGTGTTGAGGAAATCAAAGCGCTGGCAGAACTGCCATCCCGCGAAGGTCTCCTTTCCATGCTCCTCAGCGTGCTTCAAGCTCCTATGCGCAACTTCGCGCTTGCGGTTAAAGCTGTCGCAGATAAAGAAGAGCAAAGTGCATAAGTTGGGATTTAAACCTGCTGTATAGCAGTTAAGAACAAAAAAATACGAATTTAAATGGAGGTTCAACCATGAGTAAAGAGCAAATCTTGGAAGCAATTAAAGGTATGTCCGTATTGGAACTGAACGATCTCGTGAAAGCAATCGAAGAAGAATTCGGCGTAACTGCAGCAGCTCCAGTAGCTGTAGCAGGTGGCGCAGCAGGTGGCGCAGCAGAAGCTGAGCAATCCGAGTTCGACGTAATCTTGACAAGCGCTGGCGCTTCCAAAATCAACGTTATCAAAGCAGTTCGCGAAATTACAGGTCTTGGCCTGAAAGAAGCAAAAGAACTGGTTGACAACGCTCCAAAACCATTGAAAGAAAAAGTTGCAAAAGAAGAAGCTGAATCCGTTAAAGCAAAATTGGAAGAAGCAGGCGCTTCTGTAGAAGTAAAATAATTGACTGCTCTTTAGCAGACAATGAATTAAAACAAACCCCTTGAGGTGATCTTCAAGGGGTTTGTTGCTGTAAAGCGGTAGTACAAACAGGTCTGAAATATTATTCTAAAGGCTATGATGTTAGTATAACCGTACAACCGAAAGAGGTGGGCGTGAATGGCTGATCATTATTACTCCAGACGGCCAGAGACGGCACATGAACGGCGAAGTCTAGAGACGGTGCTGCGTGGACGTTCCTATCGATTTGCCAGCGATTCAGGTGTTTTTTCAAAGCAGGGAATTGATTATGGGAGTCGTGTGTTGATTGAAGCTATGCAACTTCCTGCAAATGCCTCGGTATTGGATGTAGGATGTGGTTACGGGCCGATTGGCTTGACGGCGGCTACGCTTGTCCCGGACGGACACGTTACAATGGTTGATATTAACGAGCGAGCCGTTCAACTAGCGATAGAGAATGCGGAGCGTAATGGAATTAAAAATGTCACCATTAAGCAAAGTGATTTGTTTGCAGAAGTGCAACATGAACGTTTTGACGTGATCTTGACGAATCCTCCTATACGTGCAGGGAAAGAAACGGTGCATACCATATTTGAGCTTGCGTATGAGCATTTAAATGAGGGTGGAGCTTTGTGGGTCGTCATACAGAAAAAGCAGGGTGCTCCTTCGGCGAGCGCTAAAATAGAGAGCCTTTTCGGTCGTGTGGAAGAAGTTACGAAGGATAAAGGTTATCGGATTTTAAAGGCTGAAAAAAGTTTTAGAAAAATGCAATAAGACCATTGACTTGAATCCTGGTCTGTGATATCATTGTAAAATGTCAGTATTAGGATGCCCTCCATGGCTTTAGTTTGTTGAAATGTCAATAGATTTATGCGTAACAGGGTATAGTATTTATATCTATTACGTATAATATAACCATTTTGGGCAAATCTACAAGTGATGAAGATCTTCCGGTATGAGGATTCTGCAGATACGTCGCTCTTTTTTCGAATGCATTCGAGTAAGGGCTTTTCTGTATTTGTAAGATCGAATCATCTGTATGTGTCTTATTATAAGGTCACAAACAGAGGTTCGCAATGTATTTTTAAAGTGAGTAGACATGAGGGGTGAGTTTAAGTTGGCAGGACATCTTGTTCAATATGGTCGACGCACTCGGCGCAGTTATGCACGTATTAATGAGGTACTCGAGGTTCCCAACCTGATTGAGATCCAACAAAAATCCTATGATTGGTTTTTGGAGGAAGGATTACGGGAAATGTTTCGGGATATTTCTCCAATTCAAGATTTCACAGGAAATCTGATTCTGGAGTTTATCGATTACTCTCTCGGAGAACCCAAATATACCGTTGACGACGCAAAGGAACGCGACGTTACGTATGCAGCACCGCTTCGGGTAAAAGTCCGGCTTATTAATAAAGAAACCGGGGAAGTGAAAGAGCAGGAAGTATTCATGGGAGACTTCCCGCTGATGACTGAAACGGGTACGTTTATTATTAACGGTGCGGAACGGGTTATTGTCAGCCAGTTGGTTCGCTCTCCCAGCGTCTATTTCAGCACAAAAGTCGACAAGAATGCGAAAACAACATACACCGCAACGGTAATTCCTAACCGGGGGGCTTGGCTCGAACTGGAGATGGATGCGAAGGATATTATCTATGTCCGGATTGACCGTACCCGTAAAATTCCGGTTACGGTGTTGCTGCGTGCGCTTGGCTTTGGCACTGATGCTGAGATTCTGGATTTGCTCGGCAATGACGAATATATCCGCAACACACTTGATAAAGACAACACGGATTCCACGGAGAAAGCGCTGATTGAAATTTATGAGCGTCTTCGTCCGGGTGAGCCACCAACATTGGATAACGCAAAGAGCTTGCTTGTTGCACGCTTCTTTGATCCAAAACGGTATGATCTGGCCAACGTAGGCCGTTACAAAATCAATAAAAAGCTTCACATCAAAAACCGTCTGTTCAATCAACGTCTTGCTGAGACACTGATTGATACGACAACTGGTGAAATCATCGCTGAAGCAGGACAAATGGTAGACCGTCGCCTGTTGGACGAGATTTTGGCACAACTAGAAGAGTCGGTTGGACATCGTACGTATCATGTTGCTAGTGGCGTATTGGAAAGCAACGATATTCCGCTTCAAACGATCGATGTATTCTCGCCAATTGAAGACGGTAAAGTAGTAAAACTGATTGCCAATGGAAATATCGATAAATCGGTTAAGAACATTACGCCTGCCGATATTATTTCCTCCATCAGTTATTTTATTAACTTGCTTCACGGAATCGGAAGTACAGACGACATTGACCATTTGGGTAACCGTCGTTTGCGTTCTGTAGGTGAGTTGCTGCAAAATCAGTTCCGTATTGGTCTGTCCCGTATGGAACGCGTGGTACGCGAAAGAATGTCAATTCAGGATGCTAATGTAATTACGCCACAGGCGCTGATTAACATACGTCCGGTCATTGCGTCGATTAAAGAGTTCTTTGGTAGCTCCCAGCTGTCTCAGTTCATGGATCAGACAAACCCGCTTGCTGAATTAACGCACAAACGTCGTCTGTCTGCACTCGGACCCGGCGGTTTGACGCGCGAACGCGCGGGCATGGAAGTACGTGACGTCCATCCGAGTCACTACGGCCGTATGTGTCCTATCGAGACACCAGAGGGACCAAACATTGGTTTGATCAACTCTTTGTCCACTTTCGCACGTATCAACGAGTACGGATTTATTGAAGCTCCTTATCGCTGGGTAGATCCGAAAACCGGAAAAGTTACAGATCAGATTGATTACCTGACTGCTGATGAAGAAGATAACTACATCGTTGCTCAGGCAAATGCGGAATTGACGGAAGAAAACACCTTTAAGGATGAAATCGTTATTGTCCGCTATAACAAGCAGTCTGATAACATTATTCCGATGGCAAGTAGCCGTGTTGATTACATGGACGTATCGCCTAAACAGGTCGTATCGGTCGCTACTGCACTGATTCCGTTCCTGGAGAATGATGACTCGAACCGCGCATTGATGGGTTCCAACATGCAGCGGCAGGCTGTTCCACTACTGATTCCGAAAGCGCCTTTGGTAGGAACAGGGATGGAACATAAGTCTGCAAAAGATTCTGGTGTTTGCGTTGTGTCCAAGTACAACGGGGTAATTGAACGTTCTTCGGCTAACGAAATTTGGTTGCGTCGTATAGAAAATGTAGATGGTACTGAAGTAAAAGGCGATATTGTTAAGTATAAATTACACAAATTTATGCGTTCTAACCAAGGAACATGCATCAACCAGCGTCCAATCGTAAACAGAGGCGATATTGTCAAGGTTGGCGATATTCTAGCGGATGGTCCATCCACAGAAATGGGCGAGTTGGCATTGGGACGTAACGTTGTCGTAGCGTTCATGACTTGGGAAGGTTACAACTACGAGGATGCGATCTTGCTGAGCGAGAAGCTGGTTAAAGAGGATGTATATACCTCGATCCATATCGAGGAATACGAATCCGAGGCTCGTGATACGAAGCTTGGACCAGAAGAAATCACTCGTGATATTCCGAATGTTGGTGAAGAAGCGCTTCGTAATCTAGATGAGCGCGGCATCATTCGCATCGGTGCGGAAATTGCCGCAGGTGACATTCTAGTTGGTAAAGTAACACCTAAGGGTGTGACTGAGCTGACAGCTGAAGAACGTCTCTTGCATGCAATCTTCGGTGAGAAGGCGCGCGAGGTTCGCGATACTTCCTTGAGAGTTCCTCACGGAACTGACGGGATCGTTGTAGATGTTAAAGTATTTACACGTGAAAATGGCGATGAGCTGCCACCGGGTGTAAACCAGCTGGTACGCGTATACATTGCTCAAAAACGTAAAATTTCCGAAGGCGATAAAATGGCCGGACGTCACGGTAACAAGGGTGTCGTTGCCCGTATTCTGCCTGAAGAAGATATGCCATTCTTGCCGGATGGCACCCCAGTGCAAGTCGTACTGAACCCGCTGGGCGTACCTTCACGGATGAACATCGGACAGGTGCTCGAAGTGCATCTGGGTATGGCTGCAATGCGTCTTGGTATTCATGTGGCAACTCCAGTATTCGATGGTGCCAAGGAGTATGACGTATTTGATACGATGGAAGAAGCGGGTATGCAACGCAATGGTAAGACGGTGTTGTATGATGGACGTACAGGTGATCGTTTTGAACGTGAAGTTACTGTCGGTGTCATGCACATGATCAAACTGGCGCACATGGTCGACGATAAGATCCATGCCCGTTCTACAGGTCCTTACTCTCTCGTTACGCAACAGCCGTTGGGTGGTAAAGCCCAATTCGGTGGTCAGCGCTTCGGGGAGATGGAAGTATGGGCACTGGAAGCCTACGGTGCAGCATACACGCTTCAGGAAATTTTGACTGTGAAATCCGATGATGTGGTTGGACGTGTTAAAACTTACGAATCCATCGTCAAAGGTGAAAATGTCCCTGAACCGGGTGTTCCTGAATCATTCAAGGTCTTGATCAAAGAGCTGCAAAGCTTGGGTATGGACGTGAAGATTCTGTCTGAAGACGAACAAGAGATCGAAATGAGAGAGCTTGATGATGAAGATGACACAACTGGCGATAAGCTGAGTTTGAATCTGGAAGGCTCTGAGGTTGGCGTAGAGTAATTTGACTGCTGACTGACTCATATCAGCTTTGTTATATGCCTCGATCCATTTTTGGATGGATCAGGCTTCTTGATACCGCCCGGTGCTGCCGGGCGGTATCAAACCTAAAAACTCAGGATTTGGTTAAGGAGGGTTGCTCCTTGTTGGACGTTAACAATTTCGAATATATGAAAATCGGGCTTGCTTCCCCCGAAAAGATTCGTTCTTGGTCCCGCGGAGAAGTCAAAAAACCGGAGACGATTAACTATCGTACGCTTAAACCGGAAAAAGAAGGACTATTTTGCGAGAAAATTTTCGGACCTACGAAAGATTGGGAATGTCACTGTGGTAAGTACAAACGTGTACGCTATAAAGGTGTTGTCTGTGACCGTTGTGGAGTAGAAGTTACTCGCGCTAAGGTTCGCCGTGAGCGTATGGGCCACATTGAGTTGGCAGCTCCTGTATCGCACATTTGGTACTTCAAAGGCATTCCGAGTCGTATGGGTCTTGCTCTTGATATGTCTCCAAGATCTTTGGAAGAGATCATTTACTTCGCATCTTATGTTGTAACCGATCCAGGAGATACGCCTTTGGAGAAAAAGCAACTCCTGTCCGAGAAAGAATACCGCAGCTATCGTGAGAAATATGGCTACGGATTCCAGGCAGGAATGGGTGCTGAAGCGGTTAAAAAGCTTCTTCAAGATTTAGATATAGACAAAGAATTGGAATTTTTGAAAGAAGAGCTGCGTACAGCTCAAGGGCAACGTCGAAACCGTGCGATCAAGCGCCTTGAAGTTATTGAGGCATTCCGTAACTCTGGCAACCAACCGGATTGGATGATCATGGATGTACTGCCTGTTATTCCTCCTGAGCTTCGTCCAATGGTACAGCTGGATGGTGGACGTTTTGCTACTTCTGACCTTAATGATCTGTATCGTCGTGTTATTAACCGTAATAACCGTCTGAAACGCTTGTTAGATCTGGGTGCGCCAGATATTATCGTGCAAAATGAAAAACGGATGCTGCAGGAAGCTGTTGACGCTCTGATTGATAATGGTCGTCGTGGTCGCCCTGTTACAGGTCCGGGTAATCGTCCTTTGAAATCCCTCAGCCACATGCTGAAAGGTAAACAAGGACGTTTCCGTCAAAACTTGCTCGGTAAACGTGTTGACTACTCCGGTCGTTCCGTTATCGTAGTAGGTCCGTACTTGAAGATGTACCAATGCGGTCTGCCAAAAGAGATGGCGCTGGAGCTGTTCAAGCCTTTTGTTATGAAAGAACTTGTTAACAAAGGTTTGGCACACAACATTAAGAGTGCGAAGCGTAAAGTAGAGCGTGTGAGTGCTGAAGTATGGGATGTGCTCGAAGAAGTAATCAAAGAACATCCGGTTCTTCTAAACCGTGCCCCTACGCTGCATAGATTGGGTATTCAAGCGTTTGAACCGATCTTGGTTGAAGGTCGTGCGATTCGTTTGCATCCACTCGTATGTACGGCGTATAATGCCGACTTTGACGGTGACCAAATGGCGGTTCACGTTCCGTTGTCTGCAGAAGCTCAAGCGGAAGCTCGTTTGCTCATGCTGGCATCCGGCAACATTTTGAATCCAAAAGACGGCAAGCCTGTTGTTACCCCTTCCCAGGATATGGTCCTTGGTTCATTCTATTTGACTATGGACAACAAGGAAGAAGAGGGAAGCAACATGATCCTTCGCAACCCGAATGAGGCTATCTCGGCTTATCAACGTGGAACAGCGGGTCTTCATGCTCGTGTAGCTATTCCGGTTAAGGCTTTGAATAAAACTAGCTTTACAGAGAAGCAACAGGATGCAATGTTGATTACAACCGTGGGTAAAATTATCTTTAATGAGATTTTCCCGGCAAGTTTCCCGTACATCAATGACGCTACTCGTGCCAACCTGCTCTATGGTACTGCTGAAGAGTTCTTTGTTTACGATAAGGGTGTAAACCTCACTGAAGCCATCCAGAACGCTCCGCAAGCTAGTGGAGTGGGCAAGGATTACCTTGGTAATATCATCGCCCGTTGCTTTGAGATTTACCATACGACAGAAACTGCTGTGATTTTGGATAAAATCAAACAGCTTGGCTTTACGTATTCTACTCGTGCAGGTGTGACGGTTGCTGTGGCAGACGTAGTTGTACCTCAAGAGAAACAGGATATTCTTAAAGCGTCTGATGATAAAGCGCAAGTCGTGACCAATCAGTACCGTCGTGGTCTGATTACGAACGAGGAACGCTATGATCGGATTATTGATATTTGGTCCAAGGCCAAAGACGATATTACAGACATTTTGATGAAATCCATGGATCGCTACAACTCTATCATGATGATGGTTGACTCCAAAGCGCGTGGTAACAAATCGCAGATTACCCAGCTTGGCGGTATGCGTGGACTGATGGCGAATCCATCGGGTCGTATTATCGAGCTCCCAATTAAATCGAATTTCCGTGAAGGTCTGACAGTACTCGAGTACTTCATCTCCACTCACGGAGCGCGTAAAGGTTTGGCGGATACAGCGTTACGTACGGCTGACTCCGGTTACCTGACTCGTCGTCTCGTTGATGTGGCACAAGATGTTATCGTGCGCGAAGATGACTGCGGAACGGATAAAGGCTTTACAGTAAGCCGCATCCAAGACGGTAAAGAAGTCATTGAGGACCTGTACGATCGTCTAGAAGGTCGTTATTGTTTCGAAACCGTACGTCATCCTGAGACGGGTGAGATCTTGGCTAGACGCAACGAATTGATTGACTCCAACAAAGCTGAGGCGATCGTCAAAGCTGGTGTGGATAAAGTTCAAATTCGTTCCGTGCTAAGCTGCCGTGCCAAACATGGCGTCTGCAAAAAATGTTACGGCCGTAATCTGGCTACTGGCAAACACGTTGAGATTGGTGAAGCGGTTGGTATTATCGCGGCTCAATCCATCGGTGAACCAGGGACACAGCTCACCATGCGTACGTTCCACACAGGTGGTGTAGCGGGCGACGATATCACACAAGGTTTGCCTCGTATCCAGGAGCTTTTTGAAGCACGTAATCCTAAAGGTCAGGCAACCATCAGTGAAATTGACGGTGTAGTTAAAGAAGTTCGTGAAGGGAAAGACCGTCGCGAAATCGACATTCAGGGTGAAGCTGAAACAAAAACCTATTCGGTCACTTATGGTTCACGTTTGCGCGTAAGCGAAGGCATGACTGTTGAAGCCGGGGACGAACTGACGGATGGTTCGATTGACCCTAAAGAAATGCTGCGTATTAAAGGTATTCGCGGGGTGCAGAACTATATCCTTCAGGAAGTTCAACGTGTATACCGGAACCAAGGTGTAGAAATCAACGACAAGCACGTAGAAGTTATGATTCGTCAAATGTTGCGTAAAATTCGTATCATTGATGCGGGTGACACAACACTACTTCCAGGTTCATTTGTGGATGTGCATGAGTATGAAAATGCAAACAAGATAGCGATTCTCAGCGGCCAAGAACCAGCGGTAGCCAAACCGGTTCTCCTTGGTATTACCAAGGCCTCTCTGGAAACGGACTCCTTCTTGTCAGCAGCATCCTTCCAGGAAACTACTCGTGTCCTGACAGATGCAGCTATCAAAGGAAAAGTCGATCAGTTGCTTGGATTGAAAGAGAATGTAATTATCGGTAAATTGATCCCTGCGGGAACAGGTATGAATCGTTACCGTAGCGTGAAATTTGCCCAGCCTGAAGAGGGGCAATCCTCATCTGAGGAACTCGAACCCATTTCAGCTGAGTAGTAATATAAAAATAATATGATAAGCCCGGAACACCGTAGATATAAGCTTTGGTAAAGGCTGTAGCAACGGTGCTCCGGTGCTTCTTATAAAAATGTAACGTATTACTGTGTTTAAATAGATTATAGTTGATAATTGTCTTGACATTGTTCATAGTCAATGCTAATATAGCAAAGGTGCGTGAGCAGCCTATATGCTATTGGGTCTTTTCGGAGGAATGAGATATGTCTAAAGAACAGGGACTGCAAGATGCTCATGTCAAAATCGGTACCAAACAAACCATTCGTATGGTAGAAATGGGCTTCGCCTCGGAAGTATATGTGGCAGAAGATGCAGATCAGCGTTTCACTTCCAACATCATTGATTTGTGCAACAAGCACGGGGTCAAAGTGACTCTCGTAGATACAATGAAAAATCTCGGAGCTGCATGCGGGATTGAAGTGGGAGCCGCGATGGCTGCTATCGTAAAACAATAGGGTAAGGAACGTTTTTGTCTAGGGAATCGTTATTCTTGGCGGCAAAGACTTTTCATTTGTTCTTTTATGAACCGCCTGGGTCTGTGGGCTTAGATAAGGTTTGTAAAGTAACAGCAAAAATTGAGGAAGGGGGTGGCAACCAACATGCCAACTATTAACCAACTGGTTCGTAAAGGACGTCAAGCCAAAATCGAGAAATCGAAATCACCGGCTTTGCAAAAAGGTTTTAATGCCTTGAAACGTGAAGCTACCGACATCAGTGCCCCGCAAAAACGCGGAGTTTGCACTCGTGTAGGTACTATGACTCCGAAAAAACCAAACTCCGCACTTCGTAAATATGCTCGTGTTCGCTTGACGAACCGTGTAGAGGTGACTGCTTACATTCCAGGTATTGGACATAACCTTCAAGAACACAGCGTAGTGCTGATTCGTGGCGGTCGTGTAAAAGACCTTCCGGGTGTGCGTTACCACATCGTTCGCGGTGCTTTGGATACTGCAGGCGTAAACAACCGCATGCAAGCTCGTTCCAAATACGGCGCAAAACGCCCTAAAGCTAAAAAATCCTAATGAATATAAACCGCGTATGCAGGTTTAACATGTAAGAAAGGGGGATATCCATGCCACGCAAAGGTCCAGTTACCAAAAGAGACGTGTTGCCAGATCCGGTATACAACAGCAAGTTGGTTACTCGCTTGATCAACCGCATCATGCTCGACGGAAAACGAGGCGTTGCTCAAAGCATTCTGTATAATGCGTTCAAGCTTATCCAAGAACGTACGGGTAATGACCCGATGGAAGTATTTGAAGCAGCTATCAAGAATATCATGCCAGTCCTGGAAGTTAAAGCACGCCGTGTTGGCGGTGCCAACTACCAAGTACCAATCGAGGTAAAACCAGAAAGACGTACGTCCCTGGGATTACGTTGGCTCGTAAACTACTCCCGCAACCGCGGCGAGAAAACTATGGAAGAGCGTTTGGCGGCTGAGATTATCGATGCTTCCAACAACACAGGCGCTTCCGTGAAGAAACGTGAAGACACGCACAAAATGGCTGAAGCGAACAAAGCGTTTGCTCACTATCGTTGGTAGGATTCAGCTTAAAAAAATAACTTCAATTTTGAAGGGAGACCCATTTCATGGCAAGAGAGTTCTCCTTGAAAAATACACGTAATATCGGGATCATGGCTCATATTGACGCGGGTAAAACCACAACAACAGAGCGGATCTTGTTCTACACAGGCCGTACGCACAAAATCGGTGAAGTTCACGAAGGTGCTGCGACAATGGACTGGATGGAACAAGAACAAGAGCGCGGAATCACGATTACTTCCGCTGCGACGACCGCTGCCTGGAAAGGTCACCGCGTCAATATCATCGACACCCCGGGGCACGTTGACTTCACTGTTGAAGTTGAACGTTCCCTTCGTGTATTGGACGGAGCAGTTGGTGTTTTCAGTGCGAAAGAAGGCGTTGAGCCTCAGTCTGAAACCGTATGGAGACAGGCTGATCGCTATGGCGTTCCACGGATCGCATATGTAAACAAAATGGATATTATCGGTGCCGACTTCTTGAACGTTGTAGCTGATATGCGTGATCGCCTTCAAGCGAACGCAGTTGCTATTCAACTTCCAATCGGTGCAGAAAATGACTTTTTAGGTATCATCGATATTGTTGAACAAAAGGCTCATATGTACAAAGATGACCTTGGTCAAAATATCGAAGAAGCCGAAATTCCTGCGGACTACAAAGACAAAGTTGAGGAACTCCGCAACGAATTGATCGAGAAGGTTGCTGAACTGGATGAAGATTTGACTATGAAATACCTTGAAGGCGAAGAGATCACGGTTGAAGAAATTAAAGCCGCTCTCCGTAAAGGTGTTGTAGAAGTTAAGATCTTCCCAGTTATCTGTGGATCTTCTTACCGTAACAAAGGTGTTCAGCTGATGCTAGATGCAGTTGTTGATTACCTGCCAGCTCCTATTGATGTACCAAGTATTCAAGGTCATCTGGAAGATGGAACGGAAGTTGAACGTCATTCTTCTGATGAAGAGCCTTTCTCCGCATTGGCCTTCAAAATCATGACGGACCCTTACGTTGGTAAACTGACATTCTTCCGCGTATATTCCGGTGTTCTTCAATCCGGTTCTTACGTATTGAATGCAACAAAAGGCAAACGCGAACGTATCGGACGTATCCTTCAAATGCACGCGAACAGCCGTCAAGAAATCACTGAAGTATACTCCGGTGACATTGCGGCAGCCGTAGGTTTGAAAGATACAGGTACAGGTGATACACTGTGTGATGAGAAGAATCCTGTTATTCTCGAATCCATGAACTTCCCTGATCCGGTTATCGAAATCGCGGTTGAGCCTAAAACCAAAGCTGACCAA
This sequence comes from Paenibacillus sp. DP01, assembly GCF_044784315.1. Lineage (NCBI taxonomy): Bacteria > Bacillati > Bacillota > Bacilli > Caryophanales > Paenibacillaceae > Paenibacillus > Paenibacillus sp. DP01. The sequence goes on along the minus strand of NZ_CP173059.1, from coordinate 5,039,002 downwards.
GACAAAATGGCAGTTGCACTCGGTAAGTTGACCGAAGAAGATCCAACTCTTCGCGCTTCAACTAACGAAGAAACTGGCCAAACTATCTTGGCAGGTATGGGTGAGCTTCACTTGGACATTATCATTGACCGTATGCGTCGTGAGTTCAAAGTGGAAACCAATGTTGGTAAACCACAGGTAGCATACCGTGAAACATTCCGTGCTCCAGCACGTGTTGAAGGTAAGTTTGTTCGTCAATCCGGTGGTCGTGGTCAATATGGTCACGTATGGGTTGAGTTCGAACCACTTGAAGCAGGTACTGGTAGCCAGTTTGAAAGCAAGGTTGTCGGTGGCTCTGTTCCAAGAGAATACATCGGACCTGCACTTGCTGGTATTGAAGAGCAAATGAAGAACGGTGTCCTTGCAGGCTTCCCGCTTGTGGACGTTAAAGCTACAATTGTGGATGGATCATACCATGATGTCGATTCCAACGAAATGGCATTTAAAATTGCCGGTTCAATGGCGCTGAAAGCAGCGAAAGACAAATGTAAACCTGTATTGCTTGAGCCGATTATGAAAGTTGAAGTAACGGTTCCAGAGGAATACATGGGAGACGTAATGGGTATGCTGAACTCCCGTCGTGGTCGGATTGAAGGTATGGATTCCCGTGGCGGTGCCCAAATTATTCGTGCAATGGTTCCATTGTCCGAAATGTTTGGATATTCCACTACACTTCGTTCCGGTACACAAGGACGCGGTGTGTTCTCCATGGAGCTTCATCACTATGAAGAAGTTCCGAAGAGCATTGCTGAAGAGATCGTTGCCAAAACCAAAGGCGGCGAGTAATACAGTGTATTAGCTGATCGGATACTCTAGGTTTTCCAAGAGGTTTCCGACAGCCTAAAAATAAAACATGTTATTGAGGAGGAATTGTTCAAATGGCAAAGGCTAAGTTTGAACGTAACAAACCGCACGTTAATATCGGTACAATTGGTCACGTCGATCATGGTAAAACAACTTTGACTGCTGCAATCACAACTGTACTTTCCAAAACTTACGGTGGTGCTGCTGTAGCATTCGATCAAATCGATAAAGCTCCAGAAGAGCGCGAACGCGGTATCACAATCTCCACTGCACACGTGGAATATGAAACACCTAACCGTCACTATGCACACGTTGACTGCCCAGGTCACGCCGACTATGTTAAAAACATGATCACTGGCGCTGCACAAATGGACGGAGCTATTCTGGTTGTATCCGCTGCTGACGGTCCTATGCCACAAACTCGTGAACACATCCTCTTGTCCCGTCAAGTAGGTGTTCCATACATCGTTGTATTCCTGAACAAATGCGACATGGTTGAAGACGAAGAGTTGCTGGAATTGGTTGAAATGGAAGTTCGCGACTTGCTGAGCGAGTATGACTTCCCAGGCGACGACACTCCAATCACTCGTGGTTCCGCTCGTGAAGCACTGCAAAACCCAGATGGCGACTGGGCTAAGAAAATCGTTGAAATGTTCGAAACAATCGACACATACATCCCAACTCCAGAACGCGACACTGACAAGCCTTTCCTTATGCCTGTCGAGGACGTATTCTCCATCACTGGTCGTGGTACAGTTGCTACAGGCCGTGTAGAGCGTGGTACAGTTAAAGTGGGCGACGAAATCGAAATCATCGGTATTCAAGAAGAATCCCGTAAATCCGTAGTAACAGGCGTAGAAATGTTCCGTAAATTGCTTGACTCCGCTCAAGCTGGTGACAACATCGGCGCACTGCTTCGCGGTGTAGATCGTGCACAAATCGAGCGTGGCCAAGTATTGGCTAAGCCAGGTTCTGTTAACCCACATACAGAATTCTCTGCTCAAATCTACGTTTTGACTAAAGAAGAAGGCGGACGTCACAAACCTTTCTTCACTGGTTACCGTCCACAGTTCTACTTCCGTACAACTGACGTAACTGGTATCATTACTTTGCCAGAAGGTTCCGAAATGGTAATGCCTGGTGATAACATTACGGTTACTGTTCAACTGATCAGCCCAATTGCGATTGAAGAAGGAACTAAGTTCTCCATTCGTGAAGGCGGACGTACAGTTGGTGCAGGCGCTGTAGCAACAATCTCTAAATAATAAGGCTTCGAGCCTTGAATATAGCAACATTGTACTGGAACGAGTAACATTGTATTGGAACGAAGCAAAACGAGCCCCTGCCATGGTGCGGGGGCTTTTCTCTTGAGGAAAATCGCGAGCTGCGAGCACAATTGTTATTTTTGAAAATAAGATACATTGTTTTTTTTGTTTTTGCTTGCAATAGGCAGAAGTATTCGATATAATAACTAATGTTGTTTGTGACTGTGCGATGATGTGAGAGGTTACTGACACACCCGGCCCCTTTGCCATGGGAGGGCTGTCGGAAAATTTTCACGGAGTATGTCCGATACCAAATTGGGCGATAGAAGGAGGGACTAAAATGGCAAAGCAAAAAATTCGTATTCGTTTGAAAGCTTACGATCACAGAATTCTTGATCAATCCGCTGAGAAAATTGTTGAAACAGCTAAACGTTCGGGTGCAGGTGTTTCCGGACCAATTCCGCTGCCAACTGAAAAACAAATCATTACTATTCTCCGTGCGGTACACAAGTACAAGGATTCTCGGGAACAATTCGAAATGCGCACACACAAGCGTTTGATCGACATTGTTAATCCGACTCCACAAACTGTGGATGCCTTGATGCGCTTGGACCTGCCGTCCGGTGTAGATATCGAAATTAAATTGTAATATGTAATCAGGAAAAGAAAAGAGGTGTCAACATGAAAGGTATCTTAGGAAAAAAACTCGGAATGACTCAAGTGTTTACCCCTGAAGGTAACGTACTTGCTGTTACGGTTATCGAAGCTGGTCCTTGTGTTGTTCTGCAAAAGAAAGATCTGGAAAACGATGGATACGAAGCTATCCAACTCGGCTTCTCTGATAAAAAAGAAAAAAGATCCAATAAACCTGAAGCAGGGCATGCTAAAAAAGCAAATACTGCACCTAAGCGCTACGTTCGTGAACTTCGTGGCATCGACCTTGCTGCGTACGAGGTTGGCCAAGAACTGAAGGCTGATGTCTTCACAGAAGGCGAATTCGTTGACGTAACAGGTATTTCTAAAGGTAAAGGTTTTGCCGGCGTTATCAAACGTTGGGGACAAAGCCGCGGACCAATGGCACACGGCTCGCGCTACCACAGAGGTCCAGGTTCTATGGGTTCCATTCAAGCTAACCGCGTTCCTAAAGGTAAACACCTGCCAGGACACATGGGGCATGAAACGGTAACAATCCAACGTCTTGAAGTTGTTAAGATTGATACAGAACGTAATGTATTGCTCGTGAAAGGTTCCATTCCAGGACCTAAAAACAGCTTCGTTAAAGTATTAGAAACGGTGAAAAAATAATTAACTGAAGAAAGGAGGAACACGAAATGCCAAAAGTAGCACTATTTAATATTAGCGGCAGCCAAGTTGGCGAAATTGAATTGAATGATGCAGTGTTCGGTATCGAGCCGAATAAACACGTTCTTCATGACGCTGTTGTTATGCAATTGGCTTCCCTGCGTCAAGGTACTCACAAAGTAAAAGGACGTTCTGAAGTACGTGGCGGCGGACGTAAACCTTGGAAACAAAAAGGTACTGGTCGCGCTCGTCAAGGTTCGATTCGTGCACCACAATGGGTTGGCGGCGGTACTGTATTCGGTCCGACTCCACGCAGCTATGCTTACAAATTGCCTAAAAAAGTTCGTCGTCTGGCGATCAAATCGGCACTGTCATCCAAAGTGATTGAGAATGAAATCATCGTATTGGACGCTCTTACGCTGAACGGACCTAAAACGAAAGAATTCGCAGCCATTTTGAATAACCTTAAAGCAGATCGTAAAGCATTGATTGTAGCTCCTAGCTATGATGATAATGTAGCACTGTCCGCACGTAATATTCCTGGTGTGAAGTTTGTAGCCGCAGACGGCATTAATGTTCTTGATGTGCTCGGACACGACAAACTGATCATTACGAAGGAAGCAGTTCAGAAGGTAGAGGAGGTGCTCGCGTAATGAAGGATCCTCGTGATATTATCAAGCGTCCGATTATCACCGAACGTACGGCTGGTATGATGAATGACTTGAAATATGTTTTCGAAGTTGACATTCGTTCCAATAAAGTCGAAGTCAAGAAAGCAATCGAAGCGATTTTTAACGTGAAAGTAAGTAACGTTAACACACTTCGTGTTCCTGCAAAACCAAAACGCTACGGACGTCATTCCGGCTATACGAGCGAGTGGAAAAAAGCGTTCGTAACGCTGAGCAAAGACAGTAAGCCGCTTGAGTTTTTTGAAACAGTATAATTGAATCTGTAAAGTAAGGAGGGAAACTCAGTGCCAATTAAAAAGTATAAACCGACGTCCCCGGCCAGACGTGCAATGTCTGTATCTACTTTCGAGGAGATCACAACAAATCAGCCCGAGAAATCGTTGCTGGCACCTCTGAGCAAGCAAGCTGGACGTAATAACCAAGGTAAAATTACAGTTCGTCATCATGGCGGCGGACATAAACGTAAATACCGTATTATTGACTTCAAACGTAACAAAGATGGAATACCGGGCCGCGTTGCTACGATCGAATATGATCCAAACCGTACGTCCAACATCGCACTTATCCACTATGTGGATGGTGAAAAACGTTACATCATCGCTCCTAAAGGTCTGAAAGTAGGAGATGTAGTGGTATCCGGTCCGGACTCCGATATTAAAATCGGTAACTCCTTGCCATTGGAAAACATTCCAGTAGGTACGGTTATCCACAATATCGAATTGAAACCGGGTAAAGGTGGCCAACTTGTTCGTGCTGCTGGTACGGAAGCCCAACTTCTTGGTAAAGAAGAGAAGTATGTTACAATTCGTTTGACTTCTGGTGAAGTGCGTCGCATTCTGAAAGTTTGCCGTGCTACAATCGGATCTGTAGGTAACGAAGACCACGAGCTTGTTAAGATCGGTAAAGCTGGTCGTAGTCGTTGGTTGGGACAACGTCCTGAAGTTCGCGGTGTTGTTATGAACCCTAACGATCACCCACACGGTGGTGGTGAAGGTCGCGCTCCAATCGGACGTAAATCTCCAATGTCTCCATGGGGTAAACCAACCCTTGGTTACAAGACACGTAAAAAAGGCAAAGCATCTGATAAGTACATCGTTCGTCGTCGTACTAAGTAATAAAACGTGCGCTTAAGTCGCACGTTAACATATTAAAGAACGACTACGTTTTAACGAAGGGAGGATTCACAAATGGGTCGCAGTCTCAAAAAAGGACCATTTATTGATGGTTACCTGTTGAAAAAAGTAGAGGTTTTGAACGAGTCTGACAAAAAAGTCGTGATCAAAACTTGGTCCCGTCGCTCTACAATTTTCCCGCAATTTATCGGACACACGTTTGGTGTATATGATGGTCGTAAACACGTGCCTGTATACGTAACGGAAGATATGGTTGGACACAAATTGGGCGAATTCGCTCCAACGCGTACGTACAAAGGCCATACGGATGACGATAAGAAAACAAGAAGATAATCAACACAGCGTAGTGTTTGAGAGGAGGTAACTCAATGGAAGCAAAAGCACATGCTAAATCCGTGCGGATTTCCGCTCGCAAAGTGAAACTTGTTATCGATTTGATTCGTGGCAAGCAGGTAGGTGAGGCGATTGCAATTCTTCGTCACACTCCGAAATCCGCTTCTCCAGTCGTTGAGAAATTGCTGAATTCTGCTATCGCAAATGCAGATCACAACTACTCCATGGACGTAAATAAATTGGTAGTGTCTGAGGTTTTTGTAAACCAAGGTCCTACAATGAAACGGTTCCGCCCGCGTGCAATGGGTCGTGCAAGCCGCATTAATAAACGCACCAGTCATATTACTCTGGTGGTATCTGAAAAATAAGGAGGGAAAACGTGTGGGCCAAAAGGTAAATCCCGTCGGACTCCGAATCGGTATTATCCGTGATTGGGAATCCAAATGGTATGCAGGCAAAGATTTCGGTGATCTTTTGCTAGAAGACGTTAAGATTCGTGAGCATCTGAAGAAAAGATTGAAAGACTCCGCTGTATCCCGTGTTGAAATCGAGAGAGCAGCTAACCGTGTCAACGTAACGATTCACACTGCGAAACCAGGTATGGTTATCGGTAAGGGTGGTTCCGAAGTTGAAAATCTGCGTAATGAAATCACTAAAATCGCAGGCGGTAAAAAGGTACACATCAATATTTCTGAAATTAAAAATCCTGAACTGGATGCAATTCTTGTTGCTGAAAGTATTGCACAACAATTGGAACGTCGTGTTTCTTTCCGTCGTGCGTTGAAACAAGCAATTCAAAGAACTATGCGTTCCGGTGCAAAAGGAATTAAAACTCAAGTAGGCGGACGTCTTGGCGGTGCCGAAATCGCTCGTTCCGAAGGATACAGCGAAGGAACTGTTCCACTGCATACGCTTCGTGCTGACATCGACTACGGTACAGCAGAGGCTCATACTACTTATGGCCGTCTTGGCGTAAAAGTATGGATCTATCGTGGAGAGGTTCTTCCTCCAGCTAAGAAACAAGCTCCTCAGGAAGGAGGCAACTAATCATGTTGGTACCTAAACGCGTAAAACATCGTAAACAACAACGTGGTCATATGAAGGGTCGTGCAAAAGGCGGTACTACACTGAATTTCGGTGAGTACGGTTTGCAAGCTACTGAACCAGCATGGATCACTAACCGTCAAATCGAAGCTGCTCGTATTGCGATGACTCGTTACATCAAACGTGGTGGTAAGGTTTGGATTAAAATATTCCCTGACAAACCAATTACTCAAAAGCCTCTTGAGGTTCGTATGGGTAGTGGTAAAGGTAACGTAGAAAAATGGGTTGCAGTAGTGAAACCAGGTAAGATCATGTTTGAACTTGCTGGTGTACCGGAAGAGATTGCTCGTGAAGCAATGCGTCTTGCCGCTCACAAACTGCCAATCAAAACTAAGTTTGTGAAACGTGAAGAATTGGGTGGTGAAGCAAATGAAGGCTAGTGAATTCCGCAACCTTACCACTGCTGAAATCGAACAAAAGATCTCTGGTTTTAAAGAAGAACTTTTCAACCTTCGTTTTCAACTCGCTACCGGTCAGCTTGATAACCCGACTCGGATCGGTGCTGTGCGTAAGGAAATTGCTCGTGCTAAAACTGTGATCCGTGAAAGAGAACTTGGGATTAGCTAAGATATTAGACCGGGTGGAAATTCCGCCTGTAATTAGGAAGGAGGCCAACAATGAGCGAACGTAATGCCCGTAAAGTATTAGTCGGTAAAGTAGTCAGCGACAAAATGGATAAAACGATTGTGATTGCTGTAGAAACTTACAAAAAACATGATCTCTATCATAAACGCATTAAAGTGACTAAAAAATTCAAAGCTCATGATGAAAACAACACTGCACAAATCGGTGATACTGTTAAAATCATGGAAACTCGTCCTTTGTCCAAAGACAAAAACTGGAGACTGGTCGAAATCGTTGAAAAAGCTGTTATAATCTAATGTAGTGTAGTTTTTCCGAAAGGAGGATAAATAAATGATTCAACCATTTACACGTTTGACTGTAGCTGACAATTCCGGCGCGAAGGAACTGATGTGTATCCGTGTGCTCGGTGGTACGGGACGTCGTACAGCTCAAATTGGTGACCTGATCGTTTGTTCCGTAAAACAAGCAACACCAGGCGGCGTTGTCAAAAAGGGTGATGTAGTAAGAGCGGTTGTCGTTCGCACTAAACGTTCTATCCGCCGTAAAGACGGTTCCTACATCGGATTTGATGAGAACGCAGCAGTGGTCGTTAAAGAAGACAAGAGCCCACGCGGTACTCGTATTTTCGGACCAGTTGCTCGCGAACTTCGTGACAAGGACTTCATGAAAATCGTTTCCTTGGCTCCGGAAGTGATCTAAATTCACCTTAAAATGTGCCCGTAGGAGGTGTACGAAATGCCAAAAGTGAAAAAAGTTCTGGAATCCCATAACAACAAGCTGCACGTCAAAAAAGACGACACTGTTCTGGTGATTACAGGTAAAGATAAAGGTAAAAAAGGTCGCGTTATCGCTGCTTACCCTCGTCAAAACCGTGTGCTTGTGGAAGGTGTTAACATGATTAAAAAACACCAAAAGCCTAATCAGCTGAATCCACAAGGCGGCATCATCGAGAAAGAAGCTCCGATTCACGTTTCCAACGTTATGCACATTGATCCGAAGAGCGGAAAAGTAACTCGTGTGGGTTACAAGGTTTTGGACAACGGAAAAAAAGTGCGCATTGCAAAACGTTCAGGCGAAGTGATCGACTAATTATTTTTTGAAGAAAGGAGGACTATGATTCATGGCAACAACAAGAATGAAAGAACGTTTCTTGAAAGAAATCACTCCTGCTTTGATGCAGAAGTTCAACTATACAACAGTGATGCAAGTGCCTAAAATCGAGAAAGTTGTAATCAACATGGGTGTTGGCGACGCAGTCCAAAACTCCAAAGTGCTTGATTCGGCTCTCAACGACATGCAGCTGATCGCTGGTCAAAAACCAGTTATCACTCGCGCGAAAAAATCTATCGCAGGTTTTAAATTGCGTGAAAACATGCCGATCGGTGTAAAGGTAACACTTCGTGGCGAGCGTATGTATTATTTCTTGGACAAATTGTTCAACATTACACTTCCTCGCGTACGTGACTTCCATGGTGTATCAACAAAAGCTTTCGACGGACGTGGTAACTACACGCTTGGTCTGAAAGAACAGTTGATCTTCCCGGAAATCGAGTATGATCAAGTTGATAAAGTTCGTGGTATGGACATCGTTATCGTAACGACTGCCAAGACTGACGAAGAGTCCCGTGAGCTTCTGACTCAGCTGGGCATGCCTTTCGCGAAATAATGTTGGCATAACGTTTCGGGCGTCTGATTTAAAGACACCCTGTTCTCCGAAACTATTTAGGAGGTGTCAGGCTAAGTGGCAAAAACTTCAATGAAAGTCAAACAACAACGCGCACCAAAGTTTAAAGTTCGTGCTTATACTCGTTGCGAACGTTGTGGTCGTCCACATTCGGTGCTGCAAAAGTTTAAGATCTGCAGAATTTGCTTCCGTGAATTAGCTTATAAAGGCCAGATTCCTGGCGTGAAAAAAGCAAGCTGGTAAAAAGTCCTGTTTGGGAAGGAGGTTTATACACAATGACTATGTCTGATCCAATTGCAGATATGCTTACTCGTATTCGTAACGCGAACACTGTTCGCCACGAAACAGTAGAAATGCCTGCATCTACAATGAAAAAACAAATCGCCGACATCCTGAAACGTGAAGGATTCATTCGTGATGCGGAATTTGTTGAAGATAGCAAACAAGGGATCATCCGTATTTTCTTGAAATACGGTGCGAACAACGAGCGTGTTATCACAGGTTTGAAAAGAATCAGTAAACCAGGTCTTCGCGTTTACACGAAGAGCAATGAGATTCCACGCGTATTGGGTGGACTCGGGATCGCAATCATTTCAACATCCAAAGGTATCATGACCGACAAAGAAGCGCGTCAGTCCAAAGCCGGCGGAGAAGTGGTTTGCTACGTTTGGTAATTTAACGTTTAGAAGATAGGAGGTGCAACAGATATGTCCCGTATTGGTCGTAAACCAATCACAGTACCAAGTGGTGTTGACGTGACTTTGAACAACACAGTGATCACAGTTAAAGGTCCTAAAGGAACATTGACTCGTGAGCTTCATAAAGACATGTCCGTTACTGTGGAAAATAATGAAATTAATGTAGTTCGTCCTTCGGACAATAAACTTCACCGCTCTTTGCATGGAACAACCCGCAGCGTTGTCAATAACATGGTAAGTGGTGTAACTGAAGGTTTTTCAAAATCTCTGGAGCTGGTTGGGGTCGGATATCGTGCAAGCAAATCCGGAGATAAAATCGTTCTGAACGTTGGATACTCTCACCCGGTTGAAATTACACCGGAAGCGGGCATCGAGTTCGAAGTTCCTTCGAACACTAAAATTATCGTTCGCGGAATTGATAAAGAGCGTGTAGGTGCCTATGCTGCTAAGATTCGTTCCGTTCGTGAACCTGAACCGTACAAAGGTAAAGGGATTAAATACGAAGGCGAGCGCATCATCCGTAAAGAAGGTAAAGCCGGTAAGAAGAAATAAGTTTCTTACCGACTTTGTGCGGTCTTTCTACTGGAAAGACTTGTACTCTTTTTTACCCAGTGCGTCTTAGTATAAAGTTTTAAAAGGCAAACTGAAGGGAGTGAAAACTTGAGATGATTACAAAACAAGATAAAAATAAAGCACGTGTCAGAAGACATCTGCGTGTACGTAAGAAAATCGAAGGTACGGCTGTACGTCCTCGTTTGAACGTATTCCGCTCTTCCAAGCATATCTACGCACAACTGATTGATGATGTTGCTGGTGTAACATTGGTTTCTGCATCCACTATGGATAAAGAACTGAGCAGCGAAATCAAAAACGGTGGTAGTGTAGAAGCAGCTCGTAAGGTTGGCGAACTCGTTGCTAAACGTGCGAAAGAAAAAGGCCATGCTAACATCGTATTTGATCGTGGTGGATACTTGTATCATGGACGGATTCAAGCTTTGGCTGATGCAGCTCGCGAAGCAGGCCTTGAATTCTAAGACATTTCTCAAAAGGAGGTTAACGACTTGCGTGTAGATCCGAATACTTTGGAACTGACTGAAAGAGTAGTAAATATTAATCGTGTAGCTAAAGTTGTCAAAGGCGGACGCCGTTTTAGCTTCAGTGCTCTGGTAGTAGTGGGCGACGGCAACGGCTGGGTAGGCGCTGGAATCGGTAAAGCGGGCGAAGTACCTGATGCGATTCGCAAAGGTATTGAAGATGCTAAGAAAAACCTGGTTCACGTTCCACTCGTAGGCACAACAATTCCTCACCTTGTTACAGGTAAGTTCGGTGCTGGCCGGGTTCTGTTGAAACCGGCATCGGAAGGTACTGGGGTTATCGCTGGTGGTCCAGTTCGTGCAGTTCTGGAACTTGCTGGTGTAGGTGATATCTTGACAAAATCTTTGGGTTCTTCGAATTCCATGAATATGGTCAATGCGACTTTGGAAGGTTTGTCCCGCTTGAAACGCGCTGAAGATGTTGCTAAACTGCGCGGCAAATCCATCGAAGAGCTGCTGGGCTAAGGAGGGAATATCATGGCGAAATTAGAAATTACCCTCGTTCGTTCGTTGATCGGCCGTCCTGGTACTCAGAGAACGACTGTTAAAACGCTCGGCTTGCGTAAAATCAACCATAAAGTAGTTCAACCCGACAATGCAGCGATTCGCGGGATGATTAATCAAGTTAGCCATTTGGTTTCTGTTAAAGAAATCGAGGCTTAAGAAATAAAGTATTTTAACAATAATCAAGGAGGTGCAACGAACGATGAAGTTACATGAGCTTTCCCCAGCTCCAGGCTCCCGCAAAGAACGTAAACGTTTGGGTCGTGGTCCTAGTAGCGGTACGGGTAAAACTTCTGGTCGTGGTCATAAGGGTCAAAACGCTCGTTCCGGCGGTGGTGTACGTCCGGGCTTCGAGGGTGGTCAAAACCCACTGTATCGTCGCTTGCCTAAACGCGGTTTCGTAAATCCTACTCGTAAAGAGTATGCGGTTTTGAATATCGAAGATTTGAACAGTTTTGCAGCGGGTACAGAAGTAAGCCCTGAGTTTTTGCTGAACAATGGTATTGTGAAGAACGCGAAATCCGGAATTAAAATTCTGGGTAACGGTGAAATCACTGTGAAATTGACAGTTAAAGCGAACAAGTTCTCTCAATCTGCGGTAGAGAAAATTGAAGCTGCCGGCGGTAAAACCGAGGTGATCTAATGTTCAAGACCCTGAAAAATATATGGCGGGTTGAGGATCTTAGAACCCGAATCCTGTTTACCCTGTTTATACTCTTTGTATATCGTATTGGCTCCTTCGTGCCGGTTCCCGGTGTGAATAAGCAAGTCTTTACTTCTCAGGATCAGGCAGGAAGCGAGTTGTTTGGACTCCTTAACACCTTCTCAGGGGGCGCGTTGTATCAGTTTTCGATCTTCGCCCTCGGGATTATGCCATATATTACAGCGTCCATCATTGTACAGTTGCTGTCAATGGACGTGATTCCGAAACTTGCGGAATGGGCTAAACAAGGAGAGCATGGTAAAAAGAAATTGGCTCAAATTACACGGTATGGTACTGTAATACTGGGCTTAATCCAAGCATTCGGAACGTCGATTGGATTTAATCGACTGTACGGTGCAGCGATGATTCCAGGTGCTACTTTTGCTGATTATCTGGTTATTGCCATTGTGCTTACTGCAGGAACTACGTTCCTTATGTGGCTCGGTGAGCAAATTACCGAAAAGGGAATCGGTAATGGTATCTCTATTGTAATCTTTGCAGGGATCGCGGCAGGTATTCCAAGACATATTCGGACGATTGTAGAATCTCAGTTTATTCAAGCAGATCAGCTGTTTATGAATATTCTGAAGGCAATTATCATTGCCTTGGTGGTTGTTCTGATTATCGTTGGTGTTATCTACATCCAGCAAGGTATTCGGAAAATTCCAGTACAATACGCAAAACGTGTAGTTGGCAACAAAATGTACGGTGGCCAGAATACGCATATTCCGATGAAAATTAATGCGGCAGGCGTTATTCCGGTAATCTTTGCGGTATCATTGCTGCAATTCCCGACAATTATTGCGAGTTTCTGGGCAGATCATGCTTGGGCTAAGTGGATTACCACTTACTTGTATTATGACAAGCCACTGGGCATGGTTTTGTATGTCGTAATGATTATCGGTTTCACATTCTTCTATACCTTTGTACAGATGAATCCGCAGCAAATGGCCGACAATATGAAGAAAAACGGCGGTTATATCCCAGGCATTCGCCCAGGTAAAGCCACGGAGAAATACTTGACACGAGTAATGTCACGTTTGACAATGACAGGAGCTTTGTTCCTGGCAGTCATATCCGTTTTGCCGGTATTCTTCGGTTCGCTTTCGGGCTTGCCTCGTTCCGTGCAAATTGGCGGTACTTCATTGCTCATCATTATTGGTGTAGCATTGGATACGATGAAGCAAATCGAAAGCCAACTGATCAAACGCCATTACAAAGGCTTCATCAACAAATAGGCAATAGGTACCGGCATAGGATGTTCGCATGCTTACCGGCACCTTTTGTGCTGTTTCTTGTGTAGGGGTCGTCTTGAGGAGTGACAGATTGTGAATATTTTGATCATGGGCCCTCCGGGGGCTGGTAAAGGTACACAAGCAGATGTCATTGTGAAGGAGTTCGGCATTCCTCATATCTCGACAGGTGATGCGTTTCGCCTAGCGATGAAACAGGGAACACCTATTGGCATTAAAGCCAAAGAGTATATTGACAAGGGTGAACTTGTTCCGGATGATGTAACAATCGGTATCGTTGAAGAACGGCTGCAGCAGCCTGATTGCAAGAAAGGTTTCTTGCTGGACGGTTTTCCAAGAACTTTAGCTCAAGCTGAAGCCTTGGATCAAATTTTGGGCCGTTTGAATACGAAGCTGGATGATGTCATCAACCTGAAAGTGGATCGTGACAACTTGTTGGCACGAATCACAGGACGGCGAGTTTGTAAAAGCTGCGGAGCTAGCTATCATATTGTCTTTAATCCTCCTAAGGTTGAAGGCATTTGCGATAAAGACGGTGGTGAACTCTATCAGCGTCCTGACGATAACGAAGATAGCGTAAGAACACGACTTGACGAATATAGTAATAAAACAGCACCACTCCTCACGTTTTATGAGAACCAGAATCTTCTGCGTCATATTGACGGAGAACAGGATATTGATGTGGTTTCCCAAAATATCGTGTCCTTGTTGCGGGGTTAGCTGTAATGATCATTTGCAAGTCGGGGACGGAATCAAGCTTTATGAGGAAAGCTAGGAAAATGAATTCGGCAACGAGTTATTTCTTAGCAGGACACATCGAGCCCGGTATTACGACCGGTGAACTTGATCATTTAGCTGATCGGTATATTCGCAGTCAGGGAGCTGTGCCGTCTTTTAAAGGTTATAACGGTTTTCCTGCTAGCATTTGCGCTTCAGTCAACGAACAACTGGTGCACGGATTTCCCGGCAAACGCAAGTTAAACAAAGGCGATGTCATTACGAAAACTCGCCAGTTTACAATGTCGCATGCCATTCGGCAATATATTGAGAATCCAAACCGTGATATTCCTGAGCAGGGGCCGAGGCTGAAAATCGGCATTGTGCTGGCTATTGAATCAATGATTCCAATAGGTGCTCGCCTTGTAGGGACGCTGGAAGACAACTGGACGGTCGTTACGATGAACGTAATCACTTGTACTCATTTTGAGCAAGTGGTGACGGGCGAAGCGGACGGCATGGACATTTTCACGAAACTGAGTGCGTAGGTGATTGGAATGAATCAGCAAGGAAACCTGCAAATCGGTCAGCTGGTGAAGATTCTGAAGGGCAGAGGTGCCGGACAGATTGCGGTTGTCGTTTCAATAGCAGATAGCAGGTTTGTGTATATTGCGGATGGGGATAAACGAAAGTTTGATCAAGCGAAGAAGAAAAATGTTCTTCATTTGGTACCTCAGCCAAAGATTAGTAGCGAGATTGTAAATAGTTTAAACGAAAGCGGTCGGGTGACGAACGGAAAACTGCGGCATGCAGTGAAAACTTTCCTGGACTCGTCCGAATACCAAGCTGAAGAGAAAGGAGACTGACTTTGGCCAAAGAAGATGTCATTGAGGTTGAAGGTACGGTAATCGAGCCACTGCCGAACGCTACGTTCAAGGTAGAGCTGGAGAACGGTCATCAAATTCTTGCTCATGTTTCCGGAAAGCTGCGGATGCACTTTATCCGTATTTTGACAGGCGACAAGGTGGTTGTACAGTTATCGCCTTACGATTTAACTAAAGGCCGTATAACGTACCGCAAGTAATTCATGCAGGTTTTTATTAAACGTACGTCATTTAAAAAAACTTGTTTTGCTCGGCAAAACGATGTGAATGTTCACGAAGCGAGTTTTACCAGGGTAAAGCTTGGAGGAGGTAATCAACATGAAGGTAAGACCTTCTGTAAAACCTATTTGCGAGAAATGCAAAGTCATTCGCCGCAAAGGGAATGTAATGGTTATTTGCGAAAATCCGAAACACAAACAAAAACAAGGTTAATAGAAGGGGGTGTAGCGTAAAATGGCTCGTATAGCTGGTGTGGATTTGCCACGTGACAAACGCGTTGAGATCGCCTTGACTTACATTTTCGGAATCGGTAAGACGACTTCTCAGAAAATTTTGAAGGAAACAGGCATCAGTGCAAACACGCGTGTTCGTGATTTGACTGAAGATGAAGTGAGCAAATTACGTGAAACGATCGACAAAGAAGTTAAAGTAGAAGGCGATCTGCGTCGTGAAATTTCCTTGAATATTAAACGTCTGACTGAGATTGGCTGCTACCGTGGTGTTCGTCACCGTCGTGGATTGCCTGTTCGCGGACAACGTACTAAAACTAATGCTCGTACCCGTAAAGGTCCTCGTCGGACTGTAGCGAACAAGAAGAAATAAGAAGGGAGGATAACATTCAATGGCTAAACCGAAAAAAGTTGTACGCACAAAACGCCGTGACCGTAAAAATATCGAGAGTGGCGTGGCACACATCCGTTCCACGTTCAACAACACGATCGTTACGATCACAGATCCACACGGTAACGCAATCTCTTGGGCCAGCTCAGGCGGCATGGGATTCCGTGGTTCCCGTAAATCTACTCCATTCGCAGCGCAAATGGCCGCAGAAACTGCTGCTAAAGCTGCTATGGAACACGGCATGAAGACAGTCGAAGTCATGGTTAAAGGACCTGGTGCAGGTCGCGAAGCAGCAATCCGCTCTTTGCAAGCTGCTGGTCTGGAAGTTAACCTGATCAAAGACGTAACTCCGGTACCTCATAACGGATGCCGTCCTCCAAAACGTCGTCGCGTCTAATGAGATTTCTCCTCTGCGTGTAGTATAGATCCGGCACAAACTGCCAAGAATGGATGTTTAGGTATACTGCATGATAGACTATGGATAAGGTGAATGTTTCATATAGGAGCGACGTTTTGAAGGAGGGATATTGCAGTGATAGAAATCGAAAAGCCGAAAATTGAGACGGTTGACGTCAATGATGATGGCACCTATGGAAAATTCGTAGTAGAACCGCTGGAACGCGGATACGGTACGACGCTGGGGAACTCGCTTCGCCGTATTCTGTTATCCTCGTTACCGGGGGCAGCAGTCACATCGGTTCAGATCGATGGGGTTCTGCACGAGTTTGCAACGGTTCCCGGTGTGAAGGAAGACGTAACGGAGATCATTCTGAACTTGAAAGCTTTATCGCTTAAAATCCACTCAGATGAAGAGAAAGTACTCGAAATCGATGCGGAAGGCGAAGGAGTTGTAACGGCAGGTGATATCCGTGCGGATAGTGATGTGGAAATTCTTAATCCGGATCTTCACATTGCAACGCTCGGACCGGGTTCGAGACTTCACATGCGTATTTTTGCCAATCGCGGTCGCGGTTACGTTAAGCAGGATCGGAATAAACGTGATGACCAGCCGATCGGCGTCATTCCCGTCGACTCCATCTACACTCCGATTGCACGCGTGAACTACGGCGTAGAAAATACGCGTGTCGGCCAGGTTACGAATTATGACAAGCTGACACTTGAGGTTTGGACAGACGGAACTATTCGTCCTGAAGAAGCTGTGAGCCTTGGAGCCAAAATTTTGACCGAGCATGTGATGCTATTCGTGGGTCTCACGGATGAAGCAAAAGATGCAGAAATTATGGTCGAAAAAGAAGAAGACAAGAAAGAAAAAGTTCTTGAAATGACGATCGAAGAGCTGGATCTCTCCGTCCGTTCCTATAACTGCCTTAAGCGCGCTGGTATCAATACGGTACAAGAACTCACGACTAAATCTGAAGAAGATATGATGAAGGTCCGTAACTTGGGTCGCAAATCTTTGGAAGAAGTACAAGAGAAGCTCGAGGAACTTGGTTTAGGACTTCGTACGGAAGAATAGCACAGCAACGTTTTTGTGAAGGAGGGGAAACTACATGGCATACCAAAAATTGGGCCGTAATTCCAGTGCCCGTAAAGCTTTGTTTCGTGATTTGGTAACCGATCTGTTCTTGTATGAGCGTATCCAAACTACTGAGGCTAAAGCGAAAGAAGTTCGTTCTATTGCTGAAAAACTGATCACCAAAGCGAAAAAAGGAGATCTGCACGCACGTCGTCAAGTGGCTGCGTTCGTTCGCCGTGAAACTTTGGATGGTGAGCAGGATGCAATCCAAAAGCTGTTTAGCGAATTGGCTACACGTTACAATGAGCGTCCAGGTGGATACACTCGTATCTTGAAACTGGGACCTCGTCGTGGCGACGCCGCTCCAATGGTATATCTGGAATTGGTTGACCGCGCGTAAACAGGCGAAGATGAGGGAAGGGTGGACAGAATCGGCTTGATTCTGAACAACCCTTTTTTTCTCTTGGAGGAGTCCTTGAGGGGCTTCTCCTTTGTTATGTTCGGTTATTTCCTGCAAGACCAGAGAATACCCCTGCAAAGGTGTGAGAAGCATGCGGAACTTGTGCATGAAGGTGAACTATGATGGAACCCACTATGATGGCTTTCAGACGCAGCCTAGTGGCAACACCATTCAGGACTGTCTTGAAAATGCTATATACTCATTGACGGGCGAACGTCTTAAAATTACGGGCTCAGGACGTACAGATGCAGGTGTGCATGCATACGGGCAGGTATTCAATTTTCATACTGAATCGCCGATTCCGATACATCGCTGGTGTCTGGCACTTAATGCCTGGCTGCCTCGTGATATCATCGTTACGGATGCGAGAGAGGTGCCACTGTCCTTTCATGCACGCCGCATGGCGAAGCGGAAGACGTATCGGTACAGTATTAATGCGAACCGGTTTCCAGACATCTTTCACCGTCGTACACAGGCCCATCATCCAACGAGTCTGGATGTAAGAGCGATGGAAAAGGGGTTGGCTCATTTAGTGGGCACCTTTGACTATACTTCGTTCGCATCTCGACGTTCCCAAAAGACGAATCATGTTCGCACTATTTACGAAGCCTATATAACGGTAGACCATTCCTTTTCACGTCCAGGGTCGGACGATCAGGGAATTATTCATACTTATATTACAGGTAGTGGATTTTTGCAGCACATGGTTCGGATTATAATGGGGACTTTGCTGGAAGTGGGAGAAGGCAAAAAATTGCCGGATGATATTCCTTCCATTTTGGAAGCAAAAAACCGTTCAAAGGCTGGCCCTACAGCCGTTGGACACGCTTTAACGCTCTGGAATGTAGAGTACGAAGAAAACATCAAAAAACATTGATTTTTTCCTTGCAGAATTGATGGTTATCCTGTAATATAAAAGTTGTGTTTTCTTAATGGCTTTCCCACAGCCCCAATTAAGATAATCACTTTATAGCAACATCTAATCCATCGATAATGCAGCAACTTAACGAACGAAGATAAATGATGATTTCTGTTAACGAACTTAAGGAGGATACTTTTCATGCGTACTACGTATATGGCGAAGCCAAATGAAGTTGAGCGCAATTGGCACATCATTGATGCCGAAGGCAAAACGCTCGGCCGTCTGGCAAGCGAAGCGGCTGCGTTGATTCGCGGCAAACACAAGCCACAGTTTACACCACATGTGGATACAGGTGATTTTGTTGTTGTAATCAATGCGGAGAAAATCGTATTGACCGGTAAAAAAATGGAGAACAAAAAATACTATCGTCACTCCCTGCACCCAGGTGGTCTGAAAGTAACAGTTGCACAAGATATGGTTAAGAACAAACCTGAACGTATGTTGGAATTGGCTGTTCACGGTATGCTTCCTAAAACTCGTCAAGGCGACAAAATGAAGCTGAGACTTAAAGCTTACAGAGGTACAGAGCATCCACATGCAGCACAAAAACCTGAAGTTTACGAACTTCGCGGATAATTAAAAGGGAGGACAGTTTCATGGCACAAGTACAATACTATGGGACAGGTCGTCGTAAACATTCGGTAGCTCGTGTTCGTCTCGTACCGGGTGAAGGACGCATTGTCATCAATAAGCGTGATATTAATGAATATTTCGGTTTGGAAACTCTCAAACTGATCGTAAAACAACCACTGAATCTGACAGAAACACTTGGTAGCTATGACGTACTCGTTATCGCTCATGGTGGTGGTATCTCTGGTCAAGCAGGCGCAATTCGCCACGGTATTTCCCGTGCTCTGTTGAAAGCAGACCCAGAATTCCGTCCAGCTTTGAAAAAAGCAGGATTCTTGACTCGTGACCCACGTATGAAAGAACGTAAAAAATACGGCCTCAAAGCCGCTCGTCGTGCACCACAGTTCTCGAAACGTTAATATTTCGAATACAGAAGAACCTTTTCCTTATGGAAAGGGTTCTTTTTTATTTAGATCATTTGCTGCACATTAACTACATGTGGATAAATGGATCTACACTAGAATTTTATGGCTACGTCTGCCCTGCGATACATAAAAAGGTGCATATACTATCTGGAATACGTAAGTTATCCACGATGTAACTAAGATCGGTATACTTATGCACAAATATAGTTTGCTATTTCAACACAGTTTATCCTGTAATGTTCACAACCTGTGACTAATTAAAAAGATCAGGGAACTTTTGCAGAGCAATCTTTAGCTTGGTACTGCCCATCTCCTCGGCTTCCGTAATTGCAGCGATGATGATGTGAGTATTTTTAACCATTGAGAATGGGCTAAAATAGGGCTCCAGTTACGTTAAGGGCTATCTGTATATCTGAATGCTTTAATTTCTCAGGGAGGGCCTCTGTGAGCGCTATAGGAGTGTTGAGAGGCTTATTATCGATCTGGGTGCCATTTCTTTGTAATATTCCTTAATAGAAGCACGATTAGCATCAGAGCTCCCGATTTAGTAGTGGGATTCTTCGGATGTAAACCTTATAGTCAGAGCTGGTTTACCTTGAGCTGAGCACGACCACGTATGCTTCATCTTTGAATGCAAATGTAAATATGACGAACGAACCCTAATTATATTTCCTTGACCAAATCCAAGGATAATCATGGCTCTAAGGAAGGGCGCTTTTATCCTCAGATATTTTTACCTGATCATAATAGCCATAGCTATCCAGGATTACGATGACAGCCGAGTAGTGGGTATATCTTTGTCTCG
Organism: Paenibacillus sp. DP01; assembly: GCF_044784315.1. Lineage (NCBI taxonomy): Bacteria > Bacillati > Bacillota > Bacilli > Caryophanales > Paenibacillaceae > Paenibacillus > Paenibacillus sp. DP01. The sequence continues at coordinate 5,018,712 of NZ_CP173059.1, read as the reverse complement.
GGTGGAGTAGAGGAAGCATTTTCGCTAACCTAAAATACTTACGTTCAGGCATACCCTCTGCTATGACTAGTTACTTTTAGTTATTAAGCAATCTAAGGCAATTTTTAAACGTTTGGTATAAGAATATTTTATATATAGCCACTGAACTTGGTTGAATATGCAGGAGAGCGTTTAAGAATGCTGACAGAACAACGTTCCTGCTTCATGCGGGATGATAAATGTTTACAGTATGACGATTTTGCTTGGATTGACAATGAATATGAAAGTTTTATACTGTACTTAATCTTATTAGTTTAGTCGGCATTGAAGTATCACTTGTTTATGAATCTTCATATGGAGGCGCATTGATAATGAATTTATTGGAGAAAGAAGCGTTGATTAGAGTCAAGGCAAGTGAACTGGAAGAGGCCACGCCTGAAGAAATTATTCAATATGCTGTTCAGACATTTCCCAACCTCACCTTTGCTTGTAGCTTCGGAGCAGAAGATGTAGTACTAGTAGATATACTACAAAGAATTAGCCCTTCTACCGATATTTTTTACTTGGATACCGACTTTCATTTTCAAGAAACTTATGATACGCGTGATCAGATGAAAGCTAGATACAATTTGGATTTTGTTAGAGTCTCTCCCTTAATCACTCCAGAAGAGCAAGCTGCGGAGCATGGAGAGGAGCTGTGGAAATCAAATCCTAATGCATGCTGTGGTATACGCAAGGTTGAGCCGCTGACACGCATTCTGTCTCAATACGATGCATGGATTACCGGTATCCGTCGCGATCAGGCTCCTACGCGTGCGAATGCAAAAAAGGTAGAGTATGATGAAAAGTTTGGTCTCGTTAAATTTAACCCCTTGGCAAGCTGGACTTCCGAGGATGTATGGAACTATATTCGCACTCATGATGTATTGTATAATCCATTGCATGACCGTAATTTTCCCAGTATTGGCTGTGAGCAATGTACACGTGAAGTCCTGCCAGGTGAAGATCCACGTGCTGGCCGTTGGTCAGGCAATGAGAAAACGGAGTGTGGGCTCCACCAATAAAAAATGGTATGTAGGTAGTTCTGAGACTTATTTATGAATAGAAAGGAAGTGCATCATGACTGCAATTCTTCCGCATGGCGGAACGCTCGTTGATAGAATTATAACTGGACCGCAGCAAGAAGCACTGTTGCAGGCTGCAGGTGAATTGTTTCCTATCCCTGTAAACTCATGGACGATTTCTGATCTGGATTTAATTGGAGTAGGTGCCTTTTCTCCATTGACGGGATTTATGAATGAGTCAGATTATCGTTCAGTGGTAACGGATATGCGTCTTGCTGATGGTACAGTCTGGAGTATTCCCATTACTCTTGCAGTAGTAGAAACCATAGCCAGTGAACTGAAACTAGGTCAGCAGGTGGCTTTGGTGGGGGAAACAGATGGTATCATCTATGCTGTACTTGATATTGAGAGTATTTATCAGGTTGACCAGGCAGAGGAAGCCAGATGTGTATTCAAGACGGCTGACCCGGCCCATCCTGGCGTAAATAAATTGTTAGATCGACCTGCTACCTATGTAGGTGGAACGGTGCAAGTGCTGAATCGACCCAAACCTACTCAATTTAGCGAATTTTATTACACACCAGCACAGACACGTAGCCATTTTGCTGAAAAGGGCTGGAAGACAGTAGTCGGTTTTCAAACAAGAAATCCGGTACATCGGGCACATGAGTACATTCAAAAAAGCGCGATGGAAATTGTGGATGCTTTATTTCTAAATCCACTTGTTGGAGAGACCAAGTCAGATGACGTTCCAGCAGATGTGCGTATGAAGAGCTATCTAGTGTTGCTGGACAACTATTATCCGGCTGATCGAGCCTTTCTGGGGGTCTTTCCTGCTGCCATGCGATACGCTGGTCCTAGAGAGGCCATTTTCCATGCTATTGTGCGGAAGAACTTCGGCTGCACTCATTTTATTGTCGGAAGAGATCATGCGGGTGTAGGGGACTATTACGGTACCTATGAAGCGCAGGAAATTTTCAAGCACTTTACACCTGAAGAGCTGGGGATTACCCCGTTGTTTTTTGAACACAGCTTTTACTGCACCCAATGTGGAAATATGGCCTCAAGTAAAACATGCCCACATCCCAAGGAGCATCATTTGACGCTCTCTGGCACCAAAGTGAGGGAATTGTTACGCTCCGGGGTTTGTCCGCCACCGGAATTTACACGCCCAGAAGTCGCTCAAGTGCTGATTGAAGGTATGAAAGAATATGTTCATGCCTGAGTTGTACTAACTACACGCCTCGTCCCATATAGATTATTAGTATCTGTATAGGACGGAGGCGTTTTGTTATGCAAAAAAACAATCGTAAAAAAGAGGTCACACTGTGGATTCGCTATCGGACGCTGCAAAAAATGCTGTTAGGCTGTTGTCTCGCTGTTCTATTCATCATGCTGACATTGTATGAGATACCTGCTTCGAGAGCGTGGATTCATTGGAGTCTACCGCTTACTGGTAAGGTAATTGCTATAGATGCCGGACACGGAGGGCCTGATGGAGGAGCGGTTAGCAAAGAGGGGGTCATTGAAAAGGATATTAATTTGGCGATCGCTTTTTATTTGCGAGATTATTTACAGCAAGCAGGGGCAGTTGTCGTCATGACACGTGAGGATGATCGCGATCTGGCGCAGCAAGAAACAAAAGGCTATTCCAGAAGAAAAACGGAGGATTTAAAGCAACGGGTACGTATGATTGAGGAGCAGCAAGCGGACCTCTTTTTAAGTATTCATATGAACAGTATCCCGTCGAGCCGTTGGAGTGGAGCCCAGACCTTTTTCGTACCTAATCATGCAGATAACGAGAATTTGGCATCCTTAATTCAGGAAGAAATCAAGCGCAATTTGGAAAATACGGACAGAGTGGCTAAGACCGTAAACACGGTCTATTTATTAAAGGCACTCAAAATGCCAGCAGCTCTTGTAGAAGTCGGATTTTTGTCCCATCCAGAGGAAGCCAGACGACTCAGTGACGAGAACTATCAGAGACAAGTGGCCGCATCTATATATAAAGGTATTTTGCGTTACAGTGCCGGGGAAAAGGCAACCTCATCAGCACCTGAAGTCAGATAGTGGTATACTGTAAGTGTTTACCACTACGTAAATCAATAAAGCAGAGGTGCTGATTATTCATGCAATCGAGAGAGCAAGTTATAGAGCTACTTCAGCAAGTGCGAGAGCCTCAAACGGGGCGCCGTTTGGTTGACCTCCATTTTATTCGGGATGTGGTTGTTAAAGAGGATCGGGTATCATTGACTGCTATTACCCTGGATAGCCAAGAAGAGACTCGGACGGAACTGGATCGGGAAATCCGGCAGACGTTAGAAAAGGCGGGATTAAGTCACGTGCATATTCGTATTCGTGAGGCATCTGAGTCTGAAAAGTCAGCTATACAAAATGGAGAGGATACCGAGGAGGTAGCTGATCCGGTTTTGACCAAAGGACATGCTGTTGGTATGGAAGAATATGAGCTGCTTAATCCAGCATCTGGCGTACGATTTATTGCCATTGCAAGCGGAAAAGGTGGTGTCGGAAAATCGACAGTAGCTGTGAATTTGGCGGCAGCTCTAGCCAGACAGGGTAAGCGAGTGGGTTTAATTGATGCTGATATCTATGGATTCAGTGTGCCGGATATGATTGGGGTAGAGGACGTACCTTCTGTCGAAGATGGTATCATTCAGCCAGTGGAACGATTTGGTATCAAAATCATGTCCATGGGCTTCTTTGTGAGAGAAAACAATCCTGTTATTTGGAGAGGTCCCATGCTGGGGAGAATGCTTAGACAGTTTTTTAGTGATGTCGAATGGGGCAAGCTGGACTATATGATACTCGATTTACCACCAGGTACTGGTGATGTAGCGCTTGACGTACATCAAATGATTCCGCAGAGTGAAGAAATCATTGTCACTACTCCGCATGCGACGGCAGCTTTTGTAGCTGCACGTGCAGGGGCAATGGCCCTTCAAACGGATCATAAGGTCATAGGCGTCGTGGAGAACATGTCCTATTATGTGTCCTCCACTGGAGAAAAAGACTATGTTTTTGGACGGGGAGGCGGGGCTATGTTGGCAGAAACACTTCATACGAAACTTTTGGCACAAATTCCGCTGGGTATCCCAGATAATCATCCGTCAGAAGCCGATTTTTCTCCATCCGTATATAAATCGGAGTCGGCGACAGGAGCTATTTATAATGATATAGCCGCCCAAATTACCGGGTTGCACATGGAATCTGAATAATAAAAAAGGCTGGTTGTTGAACCAGCCTTTTTTTTACTGACCTCCTCCTTGACCTCCTTCACCACCACCTTGTTCTCCTTCACCACCACCACCATCTTGCTTTTGATCCCCGGATCCACCTTGCTCTCCGCCTTTTTTCTCAACCTTAGGTTGAAGTTCTTCTTGCACAACAGTTTTGAGTAAATTCATGACCTCAAGCCGAAAAATCGGATTCTGCATAGCATCATGCATGACTGTCATAGATTGTTTGCGATATTCCGGGGTTTTAGTTAAGTCCATATACATCTTGGTCAGTTCTGGCGATTTTAGCATCTCTTCAATTGATTTTTGGTAAGAAGGGTCTTTTATAAGCTGCATATGAAGCTGTTTGCTTTGACTGTTGATGGCTTTGGCAAATTCTCCGGCAAAACGCGGATCAGTCATAATTTTTTCGATTTCTTTTTTATATTCAGGTGAGATCAAAGTATCTTTTACTGCAATTTTCATCTGTTCAGCGGATTGTGTGGACATAAGCATTTTCATTCCCATGCTGCCTCCAGATCCACCTCCTCCACCACTTTGACCGGATTGTCCCTCTTTTTCCCCGGTTAAGGCTTCTTCTACGGCTTTTTTTCCATCATCACTTTTCAGGATATCAACCACCATCGTTTTCATCTCTTTATAACTGTTCTGGGGAGGTGCAGAACCCTGATCCGAGCCGCAGCCGCTCAGTGCAACGCCCAGTACGCATACCATGCTAACAAATCGCAAACGAGTCCAATTCATGGCCGTATTCCTCCTTTATCATGAATGTGGATAGTATGCGGATGATTGGGGAGAAATATGTCGAGTTGCTTTTGGTTTTTAGCTGAGAACGATGTAAAATAACTCCTTAAAGACCCAGAGCTTGATCGCGAACCTCTTTACCTTTTACTGTACCTTGTTGAAGCAGTTCGGATACAGTCACAAATTCATAGCCTTGTGCCCGCAACTTGTCGATAATGATGGGCAACGCTTCATGAGTTTGTTTACAAGAATCACTGGCATGAAGAAGGACGATATCACCGGGATGTGCTTTATTTACAACACGGTCGATTATGACCTGCGTACCAGGGTTTTTCCAGTCCAGGGAGTCAGTATCCCATTGAATGGTTTTGTAGCCTAAAGTGCTGGCAACTTGAAGTACCCTTTTGTCAAAGTCACCATTAGGCATACGGATTAACTTCGGGGATTGTCCAGTCAGCTCGGTTAATGTGGTATGAGCCGTTGAAATCTGCTTACGAATCTCTTCATCGCTTAAGCTGCTATAGTTTTCGTGTTTATGGCCATGACTGCCAATCTCAAATCCGCTTTCTTTAATTTGATTCACGAGTTCTGGGTGTGTTTTGCTCCAAGGGGCAGAAAGAAAAAAGGTGGACTTGGTCACTTTTTTATCTTCGAGAACTTTTAAAATGGGGGCAGTACGCTTATCACCCCAGCTAATGTCGAACGTGAGAGCGATCAGCTTTTTATCCGTAGGCACACTGTAAACGGCAGTTGGCGCTTCCTCGGAAAAAACCGTAACATTATCGGTTTCTACATAAATGACCCCGGCAGTAAAGACGGCCGCTGCCATTACGATCAAGAATCGTTTAATTTTTTTGCCGTTCAATACATAGAAAAAAGAATTCATGGTTAATGCCCCTTTCATCCTAGAAGTGCTTGTTTACTTAAAGCTATGCCAGGGGTTGTTAATTATTCCATTGGACTAATAGGAGGAATCAACAAATGGGACTAAGAGCATTTTTTTATGATTTACGCACGACAAGACGGCTAATTTTGATCGCTGCACTTTTTTTCTGCGCAAGTATTGTAGTGGGATGGCTAAGTACAGGTGTTATTCAGTCTATGTTGGCACGACAAATGGAGGGACTGGGGGGAGTGGCGCAACGATTGCAGAACTCTGAGCATCCAC
>NZ_CP173059.1:4335000-5007500 GCF_044784315.1 Paenibacillus sp. DP01 | reverse complement strand
AAGCCTCTAGCCAGGAGAAGGTGCCCGTACCGCAAACCGACACAGGTAGGCGAGAAGAGAATTCTAAGGCGCGCGGAAGAACTCTCGTTAAGGAACTCGGCAAAATGACCCCGTAACTTCGGGAGAAGGGGTGCCTCGGTAGGGTGAATAGCCCGAGGGGGCCGCAGTGAAAAGGCCCAAGCGACTGTTTAGCAAAAACACAGGTCTGTGCGAAGCCGCAAGGCGAAGTATACGGGCTGACGCCTGCCCGGTGCTGGAAGGTTAAGGGGAGTGGTAAGCCTTCGGGCGAAGCTATGAACCGAAGCCCCAGTAAACGGCGGCCGTAACTATAACGGTCCTAAGGTAGCGAAATTCCTTGTCAGGTAAATTCTGACCCGCACGAATGGCGTAACGACTTGGGCGCTGTCTCAACGAGAGATCCGGTGAAATTTTAATACCTGTGAAGATGCAGGTTACCCGCGACAAGACGGAAAGACCCCATGGAGCTTTACTGCAGCTTGATATTGAATTTGGGTACGATCTGTACAGGATAGGTGGGAGCCGTAGAACTTTGAGCGCCAGCTTGAAGGGAGGCATCCTTGGGATACCACCCTGATCGTATCTAGGTTCTAACTTGGTACCGTAATCCGGTACGAGGACAGTGTCAGGTGGGCAGTTTGACTGGGGCGGTCGCCTCCTAAAGAGTAACGGAGGCGCCCCAAGGTTCCCTCAGAATGGTTGGAAATCATTCGAAGAGTGCAAAGGCAGAAGGGAGCTTGACTGCGAGACCTACAAGTCGAGCAGGGACGAAAGTCGGGCTTAGTGATCCGGTGGTACCGCATGGAAGGGCCATCGCTCAACGGATAAAAGCTACCCTGGGGATAACAGGCTTATCTCCCCCAAGAGTCCACATCGACGGGGAGGTTTGGCACCTCGATGTCGGCTCATCGCATCCTGGGGCTGAAGTAGGTCCCAAGGGTTGGGCTGTTCGCCCATTAAAGCGGTACGCGAGCTGGGTTCAGAACGTCGTGAGACAGTTCGGTCCCTATCTGTCGTGGGCGTAGGAAATTTGAGAGGAGCTGTCCTTAGTACGAGAGGACCGGGATGGACGTACCGCTGGTGTACCAGTTGTTCCGCCAGGAGCACCGCTGGGTAGCTATGTACGGAAGGGATAAGCGCTGAAAGCATCTAAGCGTGAAGCCCCCCTCAAGATGAGATTTCCCAATTAGTAAGACCCCTTGAAGACGACGAGGTAGATAGGTTGGGGGTGGAAGTGCAGTAATGCATGGAGCTGACCAATACTAATCGGTCGAGGGCTTATCCTAAGATAAGACGCAATGAAGTTTCGGATCCAGTTTTCAGGGTGTAACCTTGAAGGTATGTAGAAGTACATACGACAAGCGTATAGCTATTCATTCACAGAATCCGTGATGAACCGAATAAGCTTACGGAAGAATTTACGGTGTAAATTCACGTTTGGTGGCGATAGCGGAGGGGTTCCACACGTACCCATCCCGAACACGACCGTTAAGCCCTCCAGCGCCGATGGTACTTGGACCGCAGGGTCCTGGGAGAGTAGGACGCCGCCAAGCGAGTTTTATAATTATTATTCCCTGATAGCTCAGTTGGTAGAGCACTCGACTGTTAATCGAGTTGTCACAGGTTCGAGTCCTGTTCGGGGAGCCATTTGCTCTCATAGCTCAGTAGGTAGAGTGCATCCATGGTAAGGATGAGGTCACCGGTTCGATCCCGGTTGAGAGCTTGTTACAGGATGGCCCGTTGGTCAAGGGGTTAAGACACCTCCCTTTCACGGAGGTAACAGGGGTTCGAATCCCCTACGGGTCATAGGATAGTATGGAGGCTTAGCTCAGCTGGGAGAGCATCTGCCTTACAAGCAGAGGGTCGGGGGTTCGATCCCCTCAGCCTCCACCATATTTTATTCTCTTACATGGATGAAATATAGGGGAATTGTGAATCATATGCATATTGGGGATTAGCCAAGCGGTAAGGCAACGGACTTTGACTCCGTCATGCATAGGTTCAAATCCTATATCCCCAGCCATTAAGAGCCATTAGCTCAGTTGGTAGAGCACCTGACTTTTAATCAGGGTGTCGAAGGTTCGAGTCCTTCATGGCTCACCATTATCATTGTATGCGCGTGTGGCGGAATTGGCAGACGCACTAGACTTAGGATCTAGCGTCTTTGACGTGGGGGTTCAAGTCCCTCCACGCGCATACCTGTTTTTGCGGACGTGGCTCAGCGGTAGAGCATCGCCTTGCCAAGGCGAGGGTCGCGGGTTCGATTCCCGTCGTCCGCTCCATATTTGCGCCCTTAGCTCAGCTGGATAGAGCGTTTGACTACGAATCAAAAGGCCGGGAGTTCGAATCTCTCAGGGCGCGCCATCTTTTTAAAATAATATAATATCGGGATGTAGCTCAGCTTGGTAGAGCACCTGGTTTGGGACCAGGGGGTCGCATGTTCAAATCGTGTCATCCCGATACTGATTTGCGGGTGTAGTTCAATGGTAGAACTTCAGCCTTCCAAGCTGATAGCGTGGGTTCGATTCCCATCACCCGCTTACCGATTACCTAGAAGCCGAAAGGCTTCTTTTTATTTTGTCCACAATACATTAACTTCTATGTATATAGAGCATTAAATGATGCCTCTTGTCATGCACGGTTGGGGATGACTTGTGCATATCCTATATAGGCTTTTATCACCTAGACCCGGATTTCCCCTCTTACGGCCCCCTTTTTCCTGTAGTAAGGCTAAATTCGTGATCAAATCCATTGAAAATAGGAATCCTATAATTATTATGTTGCGAAATTCATGGTGATAACTCTACATCTGCTCCTTTTGTTGTGCACACTCTTCTTTATTTATGTGGGTAACACGTAGAGATTAATGAGTAAACAGATTTAGAATACTGAGATTATGGCTTTTTTGTGTATATCTTTGTGGTAGAGCGCAATGAATTTCACTTTGTCAACAAATAATAAACATATACACATCATGACACAAGAATTTGTACCTTTGAAAACGCACCTTTTAAAAGAGACTGTGCATAAAGTTTCGCACATCAATAGCTATAAAATCAGATTAAATTTTTAAATTTCATTATTATGTATATATAACCAATATATTCTCCAAAAAAGTATTTCAAAAGCATGATTTTTTCCTGTAAATTTTGCAGCTTTTCATACGTTTTTATTGTATGATGTTAAGAAAGTGTCAAATTTCGTGTGTATACGTACCTTTGCTACAACTGAATAGGTGTGGAACAGATCAGATGGGGGGAAAAGCATGACTGAGCTTACGTTAACCGCTAACAAAAACCAATCCAACAATCTGCTACGGCGGGACGTTCGTTTTCTAGGAAATATTCTTGGTGAGGTTTTGGTTCATCAGGGTGGCAACGAACTTTTGGATATCGTGGAGAAAATACGTGAGGCAAGTAAATCGTTACGTGCCGGGTATCAGCCGGAGTTATACGAGAATTTCAAACAAATGGTCAGTGGACTGGATACGGATATTCGTCACCAGGTTATTCGCGCGTTTGCGATTTACTTTCAGTTGGTGAATATCGCTGAGCAGAACCATCGTATTCGTCGTAAGCGGGATTATGAGCATTCCGCTGGTGAAGAGGTTCAACCCGGTTCTATCGAAAGTTCCGTTCAGGAGCTTAAACAAGGAGGCTTCTCCGCAGAGGACGTTAGCAACATGCTGAATGAACTCTCTTTGGAGCTGGTCATGACTGCACATCCTACAGAAGCAACACGACGAGTAATCCTGGATATCCACAAACGTATTTCCGAAGACGTCATGCTGCTGGATAATCCGATGCTTACCTTGCGTGAGCGAGAACAGGTACGGGAAAATCTGCTTAATGAAGTAATTACATTGTGGCAGACCGATGAGCTACGTGATCGAAAGCCAACTGTATTAGATGAAGTAAGAAATGGAATGTATTATTTTCATGAGACCTTGTTTCATGTATTGCCGGATGTATACCAAGAACTGGAACGATGTTTGGTCAAATATTATCCTGAGCAAAAATGGCACATTCCAACTTATTTGAGATTTGGTTCTTGGATCGGTGGAGACCGAGACGGGAATCCATCTGTTACATCTCATGTGACTTGGGAAACATTACGTATGCAGCGCAAGTTGGCTTTGAGAGAATATCAGCACACGCTGAAAGAACTCATGGGTTACTTGAGCTTCAGTACCAGCATTGTGCGGGTTTCTGATGATTTGTTGGCTTCTATTGAAGAAGACCGCGCCCACATCACACTTAAAAAAATGGAAGTATGGCATAACGAAAAAGAGCCTTATCGCATCAAACTGGCATATATGATTGCTAAGGTGAATAACGTTTTGGATGAAAGCAAACAGGGTACCAAGGAGCGCTACAGCTCCGCGGAGGAACTTATTGCAGACCTGAATGTTATTGACAACAGCTTGCGCCATCATTTTGCTGATTATGTGGCAGACACGTATATCCAAAAGATGATTCGTCAGGTAGAGCTATTCGGGTTTCATACGGCTACGCTGGATGTGCGTCAGCATAGTCAGGAACATGAAAATGCGATGACTGAAATTCTTTCTAAAATGAATATTGTGTCAGATTACAGTAAGTTGTCAGAGGAAGAAAAAATAGATCTGCTGGAACAGCTGCTGAATGAACCGCGTCCGATTACCTCGCCGTATTTAAAATATAGCGATAGCACACAGGAATGTCTTGATGTATATCGTACGATTTATTTGGCTCAGGAGGAATTTGGCAAGCAGTCCATTACAAGCTACTTGATCAGTATGACCCAAGGGGCCAGTGATTTGCTTGAGGTCATGGTATTAGCCAAAGAGGTGGGCCTGTTCCGCATCGAGAAGGATGGCACTGTCATCTGTACGCTGCAATCCGTTCCTTTGTTCGAAACGATAGATGATTTGCACGCTGCACCTGATATTATGAGAAGATTGATGAACCTGCCTGTATATCGACAATCTGTAGCCGCCATGGATGAGCTTCAGGAGATCATGCTTGGCTACTCGGATAGTAATAAGGATGGCGGTGTGGTTACAGCGAACTGGGAACTTCGGGTCGCTATGAATAGCATTACGGAAGTAGTAAACGAGTATGGCGCAAAAGTGAAGTTTTTCCACGGACGTGGAGGAGCGCTGGGGCGTGGAGGAATGCCACTTAACCGCAGTATTCTGGCTCAGCCTCCTCATACCATTGGTGGAGGAATTAAGATTACAGAGCAAGGCGAAGTGCTATCATCCCGCTATTCGCTCAAGGGGATTGCATATCGGAGCTTGGAGCAGGCGACATCGGCGTTAATTACGGCTGCTGCCTATCATCGCTCAGGAAAGAAAGAAGTGTTCGAGGAAAGCTGGGAGGAGATTATTGCCCGTATTTCCGAGGTATCACTGGAGAAGTATCAAGATTTGATTTTCCGAGACCCGGATTTCTTCAGTTTCTTCAAAGAATCTACACCGTTGCCTGAGGTAGGCGAGCTGAATATTGGATCTCGCCCGTCCAAGCGTAAGAATAGCGAACGTTTTGAGGACTTGCGTGCCATTCCGTGGGTTTTTGCGTGGACACAAAGTCGTTACTTGCTACCCGCTTGGTATGCGGCAGGAACTGGTTTGCAAAGCTACTATCAAAACAATGAAGATAACCTTAAAGTGCTGCAAACGATGTTTAGAGACTCTGCTTTCTTCCGGTCGCTTATTGATACACTGCAAATGGCAATCGCTAAAGCGGATTTGCTGATTGCAGAGGAGTACGCTGGGATGTCGGATAATGAAGAAGCACGACAACGTATATTTGGACAGATTTCTGCAGAGTTCAAGCTGACATCTGAGTTGATTTTGAAAATAACCGGACAATCTGAGATTTTGGACGATGTACCTGTTATTCAGGAATCTATCCGGTTGCGTAATCCTTATGTCGATCCGTTAAGTTATTTGCAGGTTCAATTGCTAAGTGAGCTGCGCGAGTTGCGTAATCAGAACGGTGATGATGCTGAAATGCTGCGTGAGGTACTGTTGACGATTAACGGAATTGCCGCAGGCTTGAGAAACACAGGCTGATATAGTTTGGCTGTATGATACAGGCAATCGGGTACTCATGGAGTGCCCGATTGTGCTGTGTTTATAGTAATGACGCACGAGTTTGTTACTTGTGTCCATACTTCAGTTGATTTCTGGATAAAATTAAACTACGATGAATAATCATAAACATATAATAAGTAACCCATCAGCAAGTCTGGGGGAGTATAGAGTGGATAATATGGAAAGCCGCTTGGTTAGGCTGGTGCAAAAAGGTGATCAGCGAGCTTTTGCGGAGTTAGTCGAGTTATATAAAGATCGGATTTTTCATCTTTCCTACCGGATGCTAGGTAATCGTCATGAGGCGGAGGATTTGGTGCAGGAGACTTTTTTGCGTGTGTATCGCAACTTAGAAAAGTATGACCATGGACAGAAATTCTCAACCTGGATTTATCGGATTGCTACAAATCTGTGCATTGATCGTCTGCGAAGGAGAAAACCTACATACTCACTTGATGCTGAAATGAATGATCAAGAAGGTGTTGATGGGTACGCCATGCTTGCTAGTGAAGAGCTTACCCCTGAAGGGAGCACGCTGTTGTCGGAAACGCAAGCTTTAATTCATGACGCCATTGACAGCCTTCCGGATAAATACAAGACGATTATGGTTTTACGGTACTTGCAGGAGCTTTCCTTGCAGGAAATTAGCGATGTACTCAATCTCCCAGTTACCACAATTAAGACAAGAGTACACAGGGGACGGGATTTTCTACGCAAAAAATTGGAGCACAAGCTATAAATGATGTGCATACATTCTAGGAAAAGAGCCTGCGTAGATGTTTTTATGAAACATAATGCTCGTTGTAACGTATGTAAGATGAGCAAAGTTTCTAAGCCGGAGCATGTTATGTTGAGAAACAAGGAAGAATATTAGAAAGGATTGGCTCATATGGATTGCAAACAAGCCGTCTCTTTTATGCATGACTATCTAGATGGCGACCTGTCTGAGCAGGACAAACATGAGTTGGAACAACACTTGTTAGACTGCCCGGAATGCCGCATGCGTTTTAAAGAGCTGGAGCGGACGGATGCGATGCTTTACGGTACACGCTATCATCAAGTGCCGTGTGTATCGGATGAGCTGACATTTCGCATTATGAATGCTTTGCCGCCGCATAAAAGACAGCCTGCGGTGCCTATGCTAACTTGGGTGAAGAGGCATCCCGCTGTAACAGCTGCCGCCTTCTTCCTTATTGTGATATGCTCAAGTATGGCCAGCTTTTCTAGCACGGACCATCAATTGGTAGTCAAAGGAAGCAATCTAGATCAAGTTGTTATTCAGGGCGATACTGTAATTGTACCTGAAGGGAAATCCATTGCCGGAGATTTAACAGTACAAAATGGTGAGGCCCGTGTATACGGTGATGTGGAAGGAAATCTTACTGTGATTGACGGCTCTTACTATCAAGCTTCAACCGCCCATATTGCAGGACAGGTTAAAAGTATCGATCAAACCTTGGACTGGATTTGGTACAAGGTTACCGATTTGTTCGGGGGACCGTCTTCTCCATAAAAGAAGCTTGAATGGCAAGAACGATATCGAGCGCCTTTTTCCGCTGGAAAAGGCGTTTTTTTGTATATGAATCTGGCGAATCGTACTGTATTTTACTGATTTTGGTGATTCTTTTGTCGCACAGCTTGCAACGTGAGCCTGATCGTTATAACCTAGATAGAGAGAGCATACTGTGTACATATTACACCCACTCACTACAGAAAATTGCGGGGGCATGCGCATGTTGGATTATTTTGCGGACCTGACTTGGAAAGAGTCCATTAAAGATATTATCGACATTTTAATCGTAACCTATATTATGTATCAGCTTATTTTACTTGTTCGCGGAACGCGAGCAGTTCAATTGTTAAAAGGAATTCTGTTCCTGGTCGTTATTTGGGCGGTTAGTACCTGGTTTGATTTGTACACGCTCAAGTGGTTGATGAATCAGATGTTCACCTTTGGTGTAGTGGCTATTTTTATTATTTTTCAGCCTGAGTTACGTCGTGCTCTAGAGCAGTTGGGGCGTGGTAAACTATTTGGGCGTTCGTCAGTAGATGATGAAGAGATCAATAAGTTAATTGGAGAAATGATTAAGGCGCTGAATTATTTATCACGTAGAAAAATAGGAGCATTGGTCGTATTCGAGCGCGAGACAGGACTGAACGAATATACGGAGTCTGGTATCAAGACACAGGCCGTAGTTAGTTCTGAACTGCTAATTAACATCTTTATTCCCAATACGCCTTTGCATGATGGTGCGGTGATTATACAAAATAAACAGATTGCCTCTGCGGCCTGCTATTTGCCATTATCGGAAAATCCCTTCATTAGCAAGGAGTTGGGAACCCGTCATCGGGCTGCAATTGGCGTGAGTGAGGTAACGGATGCCGTAACTGTCGTGGTATCGGAGGAAACAGGGCAAATTTCGTTGGCTATCAATGGTCAGGTCGTGCGTGACATTAAGGAAGAATCCCTAATCTCCAAGCTGTATGAGGAGTTGCGGCCAACACCGTCTTTGAAGGAAAAACGCGGCTCATTCTGGAATCGGAGGGGAGGCCGTGAAAATTCATGATGGACAAATGGATTAACAATAATACGATTTCCAAGATATTGGCGCTTGCGGTTGCTATAATGCTGTGGGGAATGGTTCATCTGGATACAGGTACTCCTTCGTCTACATTGACCGTTTCCTACAATAATAAAATAATTGATAATGTGGCCATTCAGGCCAGTGGTCTGGATGATTCAAAATATGTGCTGTCTACGATGGACACGGATCATGTAAAGATGGAGGTCAGAGGACAGCGCTCTGTCCTGACTACTTTTTTCGCGGATAATTATCAGGCAAAATTAAACTTAAGCGGCTTAGGAGCAGGCACTAAAACATTGTCACTTGAACCGGATTTACCGGATGGGGTGGAATTGGTATCCATGACTCCTAACCGTGTTACAGTAACAATTGAGGAAAAACAAACGAAATCATTTAATGTATCTATAGTACCTAAGGGTAGTCCAGATGCGGGGCTACAGCTCGGTAAGCCTGTGATTGCTCCTCAAACAGTAAAGGTTACTTTACCCAAAAGCCAGCTGAATACCGTTACTGCGGTGCAAGGGGCTGTTAACACGGATGGCATCTCAGAAAAGTTTGAACAGAAACGGGTAAAGCTGAAGGCCTATAACAAAAAGGGGCAGGAACTCACAGGTGCGGTCATTGAGCCATCCACTGTGTCAGTTGAAATCCCGGTCACTCAGCAGGCGAAGTCTGTGCCTGTCAAGATAGTCTATTCCGGAGAGCTGCCAGACGGATTGGCGCTTTCTAAAGTAAACGCAAATGTGAAGGAAGCAGCGGTATATGCATCACAGGATGTATTAAGCAGCCTGAGCTCTTATGTCACGGCTACACTCGATCTGAGTCAATTTACAGAAGCGGGGACCCGTACAGTTCAAGCTAATTTGGCAGCTCCCTCAGGTTCTGATAAAATCGAGCCAGGGTTAATACAAATTCAGGTGACCGTCGTTCCTTCCAATGAAGTAACAGATACGGAACGGACGCTGTCAGGCATCCCAATCGTTTTACAAGGTGCAGGAGATGGAGCTAACGCAACTATTATAGCACCGGCAGGCAAGACGATGGATGTTACTGTGAAGGGCCCGCAGGATTTGGTAAACAATTTAACCAATGATGACGTTAGTTTGGTGGCAAATGTAAGTGGCCTCGCGGCTGGTCAACACGAGGTTACCCTAAAAGTAGGCTTGCCTAAATACATTACGCAAGCCGGGAATGCCGGCCAACTAAAGGCAACGGTAAACATTGAGAGCCCTTCTACGCCTGCTGTAACGAATCCGAATAGTGAGAATGAATCAAACCCCTCTGGTAGTGGTGATAAGGGGCAGGAGAGGCCACAGGAGGGGCAAGGCAATCAAGGTGGCAACTCTGACGCAAATACCGGGGACAACGCAGCTGCGGAGGATAAAACAAGTCCTCATAACGGCGCAGAATCTTCTGCGAATGGAACCTCGGAGAACGGTCAGCCATAACATGTTTTATCTGTAGTAAATGATCAAGATTATTAGACAAAAAAAGGGAGTCATTTTACATGGGGAAATATTTTGGTACAGATGGTGTACGAGGCGTTGCTAATCAGGAACTAACAGCCGAACTGGCATATAGCATTGGCCGCTGCGGCGGATATGTTTTAGCAGGTAATGTAGAGAAACCGACAGTTGTTATTGGTATGGATACACGGATATCTGGACTGATGTTGGAATCGGCACTGGTAGCCGGCTTGTTGTCTATTGGGGCTAATGTGGTTCGCCTAGGTATTGTTTCGACGCCTGGGGTGGCATATCTCACACGGCAATTAAAAGCGGACGCTGGTGTCATGATCTCAGCATCTCACAATCCTGTTGAGGACAACGGGATTAAGTTTTTTGGCGGCGATGGGTTTAAATTAACCGATGAAACTGAATTGAAAATTGAAGAGCTCATGGATGCAAAAGAAGACCAATTGCCTCGTCCGATTGGTAGCGGGTTGGGTACGGTTGTTGTAGACGAGCATTCCCGCTACGATTATCTGGAGTTTTTGAAAACAACAATCAGTCATTCTTTTGAAGGCCTAAAAATAGTATTGGACTGTGCAAACGGAGCAGCTTATGAGCTGGCGCCGAAGCTTTTTGCGGATTTGGGAGCTGAAGTGCATACGATCGGCGCGGAGCCAAACGGATTGAATATCAATGATCATTGCGGCTCGACTCATCCTGAAAAGCTGAAAGAGGAAGTGCGCCGCTTGAAAGCGGACATTGGTCTTGCCTTTGACGGCGATGCCGATCGCCTAATCGCAATTGATGAGAACGGGGAAGAGGTTGATGGAGACTACATTCTCTGTATTTGCGGAGATGCAATGAACCGGGCTGGAAAACTCAAGGACAGCACTATTGTATCGACAGTAATGAGTAATATCGGTTTTTATAAAGCTACTGAAAAGCTAGCTCTCAAGACTGCAAAAACTGCGGTTGGAGACCGTTATGTGATGGAAGAAATGCGTCGGGGTGGATTTAATCTGGGCGGTGAGCAGTCTGGTCATGTTATTTTCCTTGATCACAATACGACAGGCGATGGCATGCTGACGGGGATTCAACTGGTAGATACCCTGAAAGCTTCTGGCAAGAAGATGAGCGAACTAAAATCGCTTATGAAACAATATCCACAAGTTCTTGTAAATGTACGTGTGCAGGACAAACGTAATTACGAGGGGAACCCTGCGATTGCAGAAGCGATTGAACAGGTGGAACAACAATTGGGCGATAATGGGCGTGTATTGGTCCGTGCTTCAGGTACAGAGTCACTTATTCGTGTGATGGCCGAAGGCCCGGATAAGGATGAGCTGGAGCAATTTGTCGGACAGATCGTAGATGTCGTGAAAAAAGAATTAGTTTAAAATTTTGTAAACGTGGGTTGCCTGTTAAACACAAGCAGGCAACCGCGTTTGCGGTTATTCACTAATGCTTTAATGCCTTTAGGGTGTAATTATGAATAAAGTGTCATTGCCAAATGATGCTCTGCTGAATATAATATAGGGATGCTGTGACTCAGATAGAGAAAGCGAGGGTTGTGAGGTAACGTATTACAAGCGCCAGAGCTTGATTTTGTGCGGGGGAACTTGGTGGAGAAGCAATAGATTCCGTTGAGATGATGTTGCTCGCAATCGGTTCACGACAAAGCAAGCTGACGAGGTGAAGGTGTTCGAAACATTCGGCGGGGACCTTCCGGTGAAGCATCAACCCGTAAACCGGCAGCGGAAAATGAACAGGCAACTGTTTACACAACGCACCGGTAGATGCCCTAATTATTTTATAACCTAAATTATAAGATTCATTTCATGAATGTGCGGCCATCATCATTGGCGTGCGCGGTTTGGGAATTTCGTTACATTCGTGAAGAGATGCCTGTAAATTCTATAGTTATCATTGACAACTTCATAGATGAATGAACTTTATTCCACAATCTACCGCACACGTTAGTCCTGTGATGAGTCGTCTTGTGAAATGATGATCGGGAGGATAACGAATATGTGTGGCATTGTAGGATATATTGGTAATCAGAATACGCAAGAGGTATTGATTGACGGACTGAAGAAGCTGGAGTATCGCGGGTATGATTCTGCGGGTATTGCCGTGTTTACAGATTCAGGACTGCAAGTAGCCAAGGCAAAAGGTCGTCTGGCGAATCTGGAAGCTAAACTGGATGGTACACCGTTGGTAGGCCATGCAGGCATCGGACATACACGTTGGGCAACACACGGTAAACCTTCTGATGAAAACTCCCATCCGCATTTGGATGAGAGCCAAAAGTTCTCTGTAGTTCACAACGGAATTATTGAGAACTATCTGGAACTGAAGGAACAGCTGATCAGCGAAGGTCATACCTTTATTTCCGAAACGGATACAGAAATCATTTCCCATCTGGTTGCGCGTGAGTATGAAGGAGATATTGTTAAAGCAGTACAAAAAGCAATTACCTTTATGCGCGGTGCTTTTGCACTGGGAGTGCTGACCGAGCACGAGCCTAATAAGCTGGTAGCTGTTCGTCAAGCCAGTCCGTTGGTTATTGGTGTGGGAGAAGGCGAGAACTTTATCGGTTCCGACATTCCGGCTATTCTGAAATATACACGCAATGTATTTATTTTGAACGATGGCGAAATGGCTGTTCTGACTAGTGATGCTGTCGAATTAATGACAATCGAAGGCCAATTTATTTCTCGGGAAATGATTCATGTCGAATGGGATGCTGTTACAGCGGAAAAGGGCGGCTATGAGCATTTCATGTTGAAAGAAATTCACGAACAGCCTAAGGCTTACCGTGACACGATGTTGGGTCGTATCGATAAAGATACTAAAAAAGTTGTTCTTCCAGAGCTGAAGCTGACAGAAGAACAAATTAAAAATATCCGCAACATTCAAATTGTAGCGTGTGGTACAGCTTACAATGCTGGTTTGATTGGCCGTACGGTTATTGAAAGTATGGCTCGTATTCCGGTAGAAAACGATGTAGCTTCCGAGTACCGCTACCGTTCTCCTATCGTAACACCAGAGACATTGGTGATCGTGGTGAGTCAATCCGGTGAAACTGCTGATACATTGGCAGCACTGCGTGAAGCACAAGCAAACGGGGCTCATGTACTGGCGATTACAAATGTAGTCGGCAGCTCTATCGCCCGTGATGCAGATGATGTGTTGGTTACACTGGCAGGACCGGAAATTGCCGTGGCCTCCACCAAAGCGTATTCATCCCAGTTGATTGCGTTTTATCTGTTGGGTCTGTATCTGGCTCAAGTACGTGGCACACAAACGGATGAGCAAGTAGCTCATGTGCTGGCTGCTATGGAATCACTGCCAGAGCAAGTAGAAGAGATGTTGGGTAAAGCAGATGCGATCAAAGCCTATGCTGAGCAAATTGCTAGCAACAAGCACCTATTCTTTATTGGTCGTGGTCAAGACTATGCTGTAGTACAGGAAGGTTCCCTGAAGCTCAAGGAAATCTCCTACATTCATTCCGAGGCATATGCTGCGGGTGAACTGAAGCATGGTACACTGGCATTGATCGAAGAGGGAATTCCAGTTATCGCTTTGGTAACACAGGAATCCGTGTTGGAAAAAACCGTGAGCAACATTAAGGAAGTCAAAGCTCGTGGCGGTGACGTGCTTGCAATCACATATGAAGAGCATGCTGTCGAGCTGTTGAAATCCGTAGATCAAGTATTTGCAATTCCAAAAACACTTCCGATTCTGTCGGCTGCCATTTCAGTTATAGCTCTCCAACTGTTAGCTTACTACGCATCGCTTGCACTAGGTCATGATGTTGATAAACCACGTAACCTGGCGAAAAGTGTTACTGTAGAATAAGCTTTAGTAAAATTCTAAATTCATTGTCTGGTGATAAAAAAAAGTGTGGAACCAGTAAAAAAAGTCTGGAACTATTCATTTTACAAACATCAACAAAGATCCCGATGATATATCGGGATCTTTTTAGTTTAGGAGGGCAATTTTGTCTACAATAGGCCAACGAATTCGAACGATTAGAAAAACAAACAACTTAAATCAAATAAAGTTTGCAAATATGATTTTGAATTTCTGAAGGAACGTTGAGTGAGCTGGAGCAAGATAAATACAGACCCTCTCTTGATATAATTATAGCAATTAAAGAAAACTTCAATTCCCATATAGAGTGGTTAATCGTTGGAGATACGCCTGTATCAAAGAACACTATTTTTAATTTAGCCATTGAAGCTCAGGAATTAGAACTTATTCTTTGTTTCGAAAACTTACTAAAGAAGATAGAGATGAAATTATTGATTTTATAAAACTGAAGATTGTTCGGTACTAATCTTTTACGGGAGTTCCTTAATAATATGTCTTAGAAATACTGATTTTAATCTAGGTACATAAAAGTCACGAATTATCCGTATACCGATTATTCCTGGCATTTATATATAAAAAAATTAACAATGACTATAATATGAATAGAGAAAGGAGTGTAATAATTCATATCACTAAATTCACTTAGCATATTGCTTTTGTAACATCCCACGGTTTCTGTTTTCAGCAGTTTTTTTATACTTGCTCAAGAGCCGTACGTGAGAAATGGTTAGAAAGAGCTTTGAAAGAAGGCGGTTGGAATCTCAGCATTAGATATACCCCAACTGATCTAAAATCAATTTACATAAGAAATGAATTTGAAGATTATGAAGAATGTAGATTGGTGGTAAAAGAATCATCAGCTATCACATAGTTAATTAAATTGTAAAAGAAGGTGTGAGGCGCTACTTCTTTAAGTGAACTAATGGGTACTAAAATTTTCCATTTACTATATCTTTTCTTTAAAGGAGAGACAGAAAATGCTCTATTAAAAAGGGTAATATTTTTACCGATTAGATTCAAATCTTGTTGTTCTAATACTGCTCATTTAATTCAATTCGAAAACCAGAATTTAGAAATGCTGTCTACAGACAATAAAGTTATGTACTAAACAATAAAGTTGTGTGCTAAATATTAAGGAAACATAATAAAAGAATCACTTTTAGTAAAATCAAAATCCTGATGAACAAGTGTCATCAGGATTTGTTAAAATCAAGTCGGCAGCTTTGGTTTAAATAGAAATCGATATTATGGTAAAGAAATATTAGAAAAGTTAATGACAGGTGTTCGGTGAAAATAAAGTATTAGACTAGAGTTGTTGATTTAGCGAGGTTTTTGAACTGAAGAATCGTCAGCTTTTGAAAAATGAGTTTTAGACTGAACAATTAATATAAAGCAGCGGCAGACCAAGACTTGATAAATAAAGCCTTAGACTGCCGCTGTTGTCATTCAACTAACGTTCCCCAATAGTTTAATAAACCACCTATTCTGAATTATCAGCTACCAATAACTTTTCGTTTCCATCTTCTTGTAAGTATCGGATTAGACAAATGTACAATCAGCTGGACATCCCAGGTTCTCGAAAACTGTGCGCGCGGCAGAATCTACCGGTAGGAAAACCTCAATTTGCGGATATAAGCGGCCGCCTGCGGAAATCGAAACCTGTCTGTAGCGTACGGGAATAAGGTCTCCGGAGCTTTCTATTCTGGCTAGAATTGTTTGTATTTGATCAACATTTCCCCCTACATCCGGCACACTCAGATATTCGCACGCGTTATATTTCTGAACTCTATCCAGCAATTTTTGATACCACGCATCATAACGCGAGAGCATGTGCTCACTCTTAAAGGCTTGTATTCCGTTTATGATGTGCTCCTCCCACTGCTTAAACGACGCCTTGTCAAACGTGGAGCGGGACCGGATAGGAAAACCAGAATTAAAATGTAAATCGACCCTATTCATTAAACCGTCATATGAACGGTCGAGAGGGATTTCGAACAATTGATGAAACGGCTCATTTAATCCCTTGATGTCCTGAGTATGTGTTACGACCATGGCGGGAAAAGGGATACTCCTCATCGTTTGCTGAGCCCACTCTAATGCACGCTCCAACGACCGTCCATACAATTCGGTCTGAATTGGAAGAAAGCCGGCTGCCAAAAGCAAATCGTTACGCTCGTCGGATGTACACTCAAGATATTCTGCAATATTTATTATCGTCTGGCGGGTCGGTATGCGGCGGGTACGTCCAACCAGCAGATTTTTATACGAAGGAAAAGCCTCGTCGTTCAGCTCTTGTTGAGTAAATCGTTTCAAGGAGGGTTGAGGTCGATCGACAAGCTTTTGCTGGCGTTTTATCCGCAGGGCTTCAATTTCTCCCATTACGATTCTATGTCTGGAATTCTCCGTATCTATATCCATCTTCTCTTCCCTTCTCTCATGAAGTGTAGTTCTGCACTTGGGCCGAACCTTTATTTAAAGTATACTCCTCATTGAAATGAAGTTCATCTAATGACCATAACCAACATGGAGGAAAACCGATATGATTCGTACTATTGTTGTTGATCCGCATGCCCCGTCTCATTTGGCCTTCAAGGAAGTTGACGCCCCGCAGCCTAAGCCATGGGAAGCGCTTGTGCAAGTGAAGGCCGTCTCACTCAACCGCGGTGAAGTGAGTGACGCTAAAAATCAGGAAATATCTAGCCGTCCTGGCTGGGATTTCGCCGGGATTGTCATCGAGCCGGCAGAGAACGGCGCAGGACCGCAAAAAGGGGCTAGGGTTGTTGGTTTGCTCCCGATGGGAGCCTGGAGCGAGCAGGTGGCTGCTCCCGTATCGTTGTTGGCCGAAATCCCAGACAAACTCACTTTTACGGAGGCGGCTACCCTCCCCGTAGCAGGGCTCACGGCTCTTTATGCACTTCGAAAAGGCGGCATGCTGCTTGGCAAACGGATTTTCATTACAGGCTCTAGCGGCGGAGTTGGGCTATTCGCCCATCAGCTTGCAGTCCAATCCGGCGCATACGTTGTAGGTACGGCAAGCACGGAAGAGAAGGCTGAGCTTGTTCGGGAGGTCGGATCCGACGAAGTGATCATTGGATATTCCGCAATTTCATCAGCCAGCAAATTTGGGCCGTACGATCTGATCATCGATTCAGTAGGCGGCAATGCGCTGGCGGCGTTGCTGCCGCAGCTAGCGCCCCAAGGGATTTGCGTTGCGGTAGGATTTTCCTCTTCAAATACCGCAATGATCGATATGAAGAATATGGTGACCAGCGGAGGAAGAACCTTGTACAGCTTCTTTTTAGGTGAGGAACTCACTCGTCAATCAGCCGCGGACGATCTGAGTTTGCTGGCCCGGCTGGTCACAGATGAGCGGTTAATCCCACGTATCCAAGTGGAGGCGCCTTGGACCGAAATTGACACCGTTGCCCGTAATCTTATGGAACGGAAATTCTCGGGCAAAGCCGTGCTTCACTTAGATTGATTATATAAGTTTGCAACTATAATCCCAGGAATCTAAAAACGAATCTGAAAAAGAAACGGCAGTAGTTCACCCTTACTCGTTTGAGTGGGAGTACCGCTGCCTTTCAATGAACCCGGCTATTTGACCTTTATATTTCGTATAGTAATCCATCCAGCTTTAATAGCAACACAGTTATTCCTCTACCCTCAGTGGCACCGCTTTAAGAATGTTCATTTTCTCTCACTATTCTGCCAGTTGGCTTAATGAAGTGCTCACCAGTTTAATACTTTATTTTCTTCGGACAACAGGACAACATATTTATAAGGAATTAACGTTCATATTTTTAGGATTTTAATAAAAAGTATAAATCACATATATTGGATTTTTGTACACAACTTTATTGTCCGAAGAGAAATGCTAAAAGATCAAAGGATTTTATGATTTTCTCGTTATTAAGGTCCGAATGAATTGTATCAATTGAGTCCACATAGTAGGGGAACGGCATTTGATTAGCAATACAGGGTAAATAATCGGTTGTAACATCAAAAACCTTTGCTAAAGATTATTAAATGATTAATTTCAGGCCGTGCTACATTTCGCTCCCAATTAGAAACAACCTGTTTAGTTACCCCGATTTTATTAGCAAGTTCCTCTTGTGTCCATTTATGGAGTAGTCTTAAATTTCTACATTGGTGTCCCAAAGTATTCATGAGTTCACCTCTATTGAGAATATCAAATAGGTTTTAACCCGACCCATATGCTTACTAATTATGCCTACTTAATAGCTCATATTATAGCTTATTCATACCCTATGAGTAGCCTATGAATAGGCTACGAAGTAAAATATAGCTAAAAAATATTACTTTGCTATTGTATAAAGCGGTGAGTTGTTATATTCTACATTTGTATTTTGAAGTAAACCTAAAATATATCTTAGGAGTAGATCTATAGCATCTATTCAACGGAAAATCAAAGAAGGAAGAGGTCAAGGCCACTTTTCGGAATATAAACCTTGGTTGACTGTACATGATGTACCTTCAATAGGGATAGTTACTCGAATTCTTGGTTGGAAAAGTGGTCGACTTCACCATTATCTGTCTAAACACTTTGAATTGACACATCATTACCAAATGGAGTGGTCAGAGCAAGTGATTGATATTCGCGAACAATTTCCTTTATTACCCCTAGATAAAACCCTCTATATTGCACAAAAGTTAGGCATTAAACATCCAACTGACCCCAAGAATAAGCTTCCCATCATTATGACTACAGATATGTTACTTACAATAAAACAAGAAGAAAGCAAAATTTATTGCATATTTTTTGCGAAAGTTACAAGAGAACAAGATGAATTATTTGGTTTACCAAGTGGGTACTGCATGCAAATCGTGAAATATTTAATAGCGAAGCGCTATTGGGTAGTGGATATAACTCATCTAATACAGCCTACTCTACAATCCATGATTATTTTAGAAAATGACTTCCCATCGGGAGGTATCTCTTTTATCTGACGGAAGATACCTTGCGGGATTTTTCGCGGATTTTCCAGCAGAATATCTAGCTGACATCCAGTCACGTTTTCAGCTAGGCTTCCAGAAATTTGTCAGGTAATCATGTTAAGTTATCGCAAAGTGCAAGGATTCGGAGCACCGGCAGAGAATATCTACAGGGAAGATCTCCCAAATCGGCCGGCACCCCGTCTGAATGTCGACATTCGTCGAATTCCTCATTGATGGCAAACCATTCCCAGCGTTTCCTCTCCATTCGCTCTTTTTAGGCAAAATATTAACATCTTATGTTGGACAGACCAAATTTAACTGAAGTTTTACTATACATTCTTGGAAATTTTGATATAATTCTACATAGGTCAACTTTCCAATTATGATAGAAAATAGAATTTGATGGTTTTTATACCTATCCAAGCTGTGCGCGAGAGACCAGTCCACTGGCTACCCAGCAAACCGGCATGCGGGGACCGACAATTGTGGAAAATGACAGCCGAGAATATGTTGCTCCATGACGTCGGAAGGTTCAGAAAGGACAAATCCAACCTTATCCCAATTCCGATGGAGGATGAAGCGCGTGATCATTTTTGAAAAGCTGGAATTCTCCGCCAATCCAAGGGCTGTCCCGTTCATGCCATACGGAGCATTCTTTGAGCCTCATGCAGCACCATCGTCACATCTAATCGTCAGGAAAAGCTCACTACCCCGCAGCCGATCTTTACTTATCCACACCAGGCGGGGGAATACACAAATCGTACATAGAGTGTATCAATATCCCTTAAACATAGGCTTCGACAAAGGCAGCTCCGGTGCCGAATCCGGAGGTACGGCCGACTTCCTGCTGGCCAGCCGGAACCCTACAGCAAGCCTTACATCGATGGGAGGAACATCCCTTGTCCAACCCCCAAATCCAATTCCGAACCCATTGTTAAACCAAAGACCGTCTTCGGGCGGCTCGTCCGCAGCAAGCATAATGAAGCAGAGGAGCCGGAAGCAGCGCTTCTCTTGCGTAGAACGATGCTCTTTGTTGTCTTTCACGCATGGGAGCCGAGCAGCTGCTAGACAGAGGATTGCCGCATGCGATCAACCGGGCAGCGAAGCGGTGACCTGGCGAAAGCCATTGACATTGTTGGCACATGTTTGAAAAGGCGGAGAGCGAGGCTGGAGCGTTGCTGCTGCATATGCTCCGCCGGATTGCTTTTACCGATGAAGAGAGGGGAACGATCCAGATGGCTTTTGAAAAAGAAACGTTGTTTTGGAACGAAAAATTCGGTAGCGACGATTATACCTTGACGCGGCTACCTTACAGCAAAGCTCCAAGCTCCCTGACGCCCATTATGACAACCGTCGGCGGGACGCTTTCGGAGGAAGTGGCGCAGCGCGTCCTTCAAATGAGCAAGGGCGCTCCTCTGGCCACTTTTATGATTTTGCTCGCAGGTGTTCAGTCACTCTTGCATAAATATACAGGCGCTTCTGACATTCTGGTCGGCATGCCGGTTGTACGGAAACCGACGGAGACGCGCCGATCCGTTAATCATACGTTCATTTTGAAAAACTCGCTTTCGGCGGGTGCGACTTTTAAAACGCTTCTGAGCGAGCTGAGGACTTCCTTGCCGGAAGCGATTCAGCATCAACATATTCCATTCTTGAAAATGACGGAGAAGCTGGATCTGCAATATGCAGACGGGATACCCGCCGTCCATACGCTAGTATCCCTTAAGGAACTGCATCTGGACGAAATTGGGCAAAACGTGGTCACGGATTGTTCCTTTGAATTCAGCTTAACAGGCGGGGCGATACAGCTAGCGCTGTCATATAACGAGCACTTATATGACTCCGAGTTCATGACTCGGGTCGTAGGCCATCTGAATCGCCTGCTGACCGTGGGGCTTCACGAGTTGGAGCTTGACATCGTGCGTGTGGACATGCTGTCGGAGGACGAGAAATTTCAATTGTTGCAAAGCTTTAACGATACCGAGAAGGACTATCCCCGTGATCGGACGATTCATCAACTCGTGGAGGAGCAGGCGAAGCGGGTGCCCGAAGCGACGGCGGTTGTCTTTGAGGGTCGGCGGCTTTCGTACGCGGAGCTGAACGAACGGGCGAACCGGCTGGCGCGGACGCTGCGATCGGTCGGTGTGCTGCCCAATCAGCTGGTAGGCTTGATGGCCAGGAGATCACTGGAGACGGTCGTTGGCATACTGGCGGTTCTGAAAGCTGGCGGTGCCTACGTGCCGATCGACCCGGAATACCCGGAAGAACGCATCCGCTACATTCTGGAGAACTCGAACGCGCAGCTGCTGCTGACTCAAAGGGAGCTGCTGCAGCAGGTGCCGTTCGAAGGAACCGTGTTGGCGCTGGATGACGAGCAGACCTACAGCGACGATGGCTCGAACTTGGAGCCGGCCAGCGGTCCGAATGATCTTGCTTATGTCATCTATACGTCAGGTACGACGGGCAAACCCAAAGGGGTCATGCTGGAGCATCGCGGTTTGGTCAGCTTGAAGCTAATGTTCGCGGATAGGCTAGGCATCACGGAGCATGACCGGATCGTTCAATTTGCCAGCCTGTCGTTCGACGCGTCCTGCTGGGAAATGTTCAAAGCGCTCTATTTTGGCGCGGCTTTGTATATCCCGACGGCCGAGACGATTCTCGACACCCGCTTGTTCGAGAGTTATATGAACGAGCATGCGATTACGGCGGCGATTTTGCCTCCAACGTACAGCGCTTATTTGAACCCGGACCGCCTTCCCAGCTTAACGAAGCTCGTAACGGGAGGCTCTGCGGTATCGGCCGAATTCGTGCAGCAGTGGAAACCGAAGGTCCACTATTTCAATGCTTACGGCCCTACCGAAGCTTCGATTGTTACGACGCTTTGGGATGCGGATGAGGAGCAGTCGGAGCGCAGAGTCATTCCGATCGGGCGCCCGCTGGCCAATCACCGGATTTTTATTTTGGATGCCCACCTGCAGCTTGTGCCTCCGGGAGTGGACGGCGAGCTTTGTGTGGCAGGCGTGGGGCTTGCGAGAGGTTACTTGAACCATCCGGAGCTGACGGCAGAGAAGTTCGTGGAACATCCGTTTGCGCCTGGAGAACGCCTTTACCGGACGGGAGATCTCGCCCGCTGGCTGCCGGACGGAAATATTGAGTACTTGGGCCGGATCGATCATCAGGTGAAAATCCGTGGATTCCGGATCGAGATCGGCGAGATTGAAGAGCAACTTCTGAAGATCGACTCCGTGCAGGAGACGATCGTAATCGCGCGGGAAGGCAAAAGCGGGCAAGAACTGTGCGCTTACCTGGTCGCGGGCCACCCGCTTACGCTCGGCGAGTTGAGAAGCGCGCTGGCGCAAAAATTGCCGAATTACATGATTCCGGCGCATTTTGTTCAGCTTCCGCGGATGCCGCTCACGCCGAACGACAAAATCGACCGCAAGGCTTTGCCCGCCCCGGAAGGAAACGCACTGACCGGCGGCGCGTACGTAGCTCCCCGCAATGAAGCCGAGCGGACGCTTGTCGATGTGTGGCAGGCGGTATTGAACGCCGATCGCGTTGGGGTAACGGATCATTTCTTCGAGCTGGGCGGAGACTCGATCAAGTCCATTCAAGTATCTTCGCGGCTTCATCAAGCCGGGTACAAGCTGGAAATCCGGGATTTGTTCAAATATCCGACTATTTCACAGCTCAGCCTGCGTGTGAAACCGATCGGACGTACCATCGATCAAGGCGAAATAACGGGTGAAACGGCGCTGACGCCGATTCAGCATTGGTTTTTCGAGAGCTCCTTTGCGGACCCGCATCATTTCAACCAGTCGGTGATACTGTACCGGAAGGAACGCTTCGACGAAGAGACGGTGCGTCAGGTGCTGCAAAAGCTGTCCGAGCATCATGACGCCTTGCGGATGGTGTTCCGCAAAACGGAACAAGGGTTTAGCGCGCGGAACCGTGCGATTCAAGAAGGCGGGCTGTTCACGCTGGACGTGTTCGACTTCAAGGATGCAGAGAATACCGCGCAGGCTGTGGAAGCGAAGGCAACGGACATTCAAGCGGGCATCGATCTGGAGAACGGGCCCCTTGTGAAGGCAGGACTGTTCCGATGCGCGGACGGCGATCATTTGCTGCTCGCGGTTCATCATGCCGTGGTGGACGGCGTGTCTTGGCGTATTTTGATGGAGGATTTCGCCCTGGGTTACGAGCAGGCCGGCAAAAGTGAGGAAATTCGTTTCCCGGCAAAAACGGATGCGTACCGCACTTGGTCCGAGCAGTTGGCCGCTTACGTGCAAAGCCCGGAGATGGCGAAGGAACGGGCCTATTGGCAGGCCGTGGAACAAATTGCGGTTCCGGCCTTGCCGAAGGATCTGGAGGCGGACGTTACGACGCAGCAGGACAGCGAATCGCTGTTCGTCTGTTTGACTCCCGAAGAAACGGAACTGCTGCTGAAGCGGGTTCACCGGGCCTACAACACCGAAATGAACGATATTTTGGTAACGGCGCTCGGCATAGCCATTCGCAAGTGGACGGGACACGAACGGGTGCGGATCAATCTCGAAGGACACGGACGCGAATCGATCGGAACGGATATCGACATCACGCGCACAGTCGGCTGGTTTACGACCAAGTTTCCGGTCGTCCTGGAGCCGGAAACCGACCGGGATTTGGCCTATCAGATTAAACAGGTCAAGGAAAGCTTGCGCCGCATTCCGAACAAAGGGCTTGGGTACGGCGTATGCCGCTATCTCTCCAAATCGGAGGATGGCTTTGTTTGGGGTGCAGAGCCGGAAATTAATTTTAACTACCTCGGTCAGTTCGACGATGATGTCAACCAGGACGAGATCGGCATATCTTCTTATTCCAGCGGCAGCCCGGCCAGCGACCGGCAGGCCCGCAGCTTTGTGCTGGATATCAACGGCATGGTGCTGGACGGCGCTTTATCGCTCGATCTCAGCTACAGCCGGAAGCAGTATCGCAAGGAAACGATGGAAGCCTTCGCTCAGCGGCTTGAGCAAAGTCTCCGAGAGCTCATTACCCACTGCGCAGGCAAAGAAAACACCGAATTGACGCCGAGCGACGTGCAATTTAAAGGCTTGACCATCGCGGAATTGGAGCAAATCGCCCAGCGCTCGGGCCATCTCGGGGAAATCGAGAATATTTACTCGCTTACGCCGATGCAGAAGGGCATGTGGTTCCACAGCGCGCTTGACCGGCAGACGGCCGCTTACTTCGAGCAAACGCGGTTTACGATGCGGGGAGCACTCGACGTCCAGCTTTTCGAGAGGAGCTGGATGGAGCTTGCGAAACGTCATCTGGTGCTGCGGGCAAATTTTGTGAAAGGACCGGCGGGCGAGCCGCTGCAAATCATATACCGCGACAAGCCGGTCGGCTTTGAATATGAAGAGCTGCTCCATTTGCAGGCGGACGAGAAACAAACGTATTTGGATAAAAAGGCCGAGGATGACAAGCTTCGCGGCTTCGACCTGGAACATGATGCGCTCGTTCGGGTTACGATCCTGCGCACCGAAGAGCAAAGCTATCATGTGCTGTGGAGTTTCCAGCATATTTTGATGGACGGCTGGTGCCTGCCGCAGCTGACGCAGGAGCTGTTTGAGACGTATTCGGCCTTGGCATCCGGCAAGCAGCCAGCGGGAGATAAGGGATCGGATTATGGCGCTTATATCGAATGGTTGGAGAAACAGGACGATCAGGCGGCATCCGGCTATTGGACGGCATTCCTGGCAGGTTATGAAGGGCAAACCGTACTCCCAGGACAAAAGGAACCGGCGCCAAACGGCAGATTTACGGCTGATCACGTCACCGCCGAGCTCGGCAAGGATTTGAGCGAGCGAATGGACCGGGTGGCGAAACAGCGCCTAGTTACGGTCAATACGCTGCTGCAAGCCGCTTGGGGCGTGATGCTGCAAAAATATAACGGGACAAACGATGCCGTATTCGGCAGCGTCGTGGCCGGAAGACCGGCGGAAATCCCGGGCATCGAGTCCATGATCGGGCTGTTCATCAATACGGTACCGGTCCGCGTCACGAGCGAAGCGGACACCGTGTTCGCCGACCTGATGGTGAAGCTCCAAGAGCGGGCGCTGGAGTCTGGTCGTTATGATTACTATCCGCTGTATGAAATTCAAGCCCGCAGCGTGCAAAAGCAGAACCTGATCAACCATATCATCGCTTTCGAGAACTATCCGGTGGACGAGCAGATGGAGCAGGCGGGCGACCAGCAGCACGGAGACCTGACGATCGCTGACGTTCAGATGGAGGAGCAGACGAACTATAACTTCAACGTGACCGTGGTGCCGGGAGTCGAGATCGAAATTCGTTTCGACTTTAACGCCGAAGTGTTCGATAAAGACAGCATCGAGCGGCTCAAGGGGCATCTGGTCCATCTGCTGGAGCAGGTGACGGATAACCCGGAAATTACAGTGGGCGAGCTGGAACTTGTGACGGAGGCGGAAAAGGCCGACCTTCTCGGACGTTTTAACGACACCATCACGGAATTTCCGCGCGGGAAGACGCTCATTCAATTGTTCGAAGAGCAGGCGGAGCGCATCCCGGATGCAGCTGCCATCTCCTTGAATGAGCAAGAGCTGACCTACCGCGAGCTGAACGAACGCGTCAATCGCCTTGCCCGTACCTTGCGTAGCCACGGGATATCCAAAGGCCGTCTGGTCGCCATTATGGCTGAGCGTTCCATCGAAATGGTGGTGGGTATGCTGGCGGCACACAAAGCCGGAGCGGCTTACGTACCGATTGACCCGGAATATCCCGAGGAGCGTATCCGTTTCTTGATCGAGGATTCGGGAGCGCAGGTCATGCTGACGCAAAGCCGCTTGCGCGAGCGCCTGGCGGGTTCGGACTCCGTGATCTTACTGGATGACGAGTCCTTCTATCACGAGGACGGCACAAATCTTAATCCGGGCACCGAAGCGACAGATCTGGCCTGCGTCATCTATACGTCAGGTACGACGGGCAAGCCGAAAGGCAACCTTGTTTCGCACCGCAACATCGTGCGGATCGTGCGAAATACGAATTATATCGACATCACCGAGCGGGATCATGTCCTCCAGCTTTCAAGCTATTCGTTCGACGGAGCGATTTTCGATATTTTCGGCGCTTTGACCAATGGGGCGCGGCTGGTGCTGGTTCCCCGCGAGACTTTGCTGGAAATCGGCCGGCTGGCGGATCTCATCCAGCACGAGCGCATCTCGGTCATGCTGATTACGACGGCTTACTTCAACGTCCTTGTAGATGTGAACGTCGACTGCCTGCGGGATGTCCGGGCGATTTTGTTTGGAGGAGAGCGCGTGTCGGTCGGCCATGTGCGTCGAGCGCTCGCCCATATCGGACCGGGCAGGCTTAACCACCTGTACGGCCCGTCGGAAAGCACGGTTTATACCACGTACCTTCCGGTCGACTTTGTCGATGAGTCGGCGGTTACCGTACCCATCGGACGGCCGATCAGCAATACGACGGTGTATATCGTCGACAGCCGGAATAAGCTTCTGCCGATCGGCGTGGCTGGAGAGCTTTGCGTCGGCGGAGAAGGTTTGGTACGGGGCTACAACAACCGGCCGGAGCTGACGGCGGAGAAATTTGTCGACAATCCGTTTGTACCGGGAGAGCGCATGTACCGAACGGGGGATTTGGCCAAATGGCTGCCGGACGGCACGATCGAATACGTGGGACGGACGGACGACCAAGTGAAAATCCGCGGCTTCCGTATTGAACTGGGCGAGATCGAAGCTCAGCTTCAGAAAGTGGAGGGAATTCGGAAAACGACGGTATTCGCGAGGGAAAACGCCTTCGGCGAGAAGCAGCTTTGCGCCTATTATGAAGCGGACCGCGAGCTTCCAGCGGCCGAGTTGAAGAACGTGATTTCCCAGGAACTGCCGGCCTACATGATCCCGGCGTACCTGATCCAGTTGGAGCGGCTCCCGCTGACGGCGAACGGCAAGGTCGACCGCCGATCCCTTCCGACGCCGGAGGAGAGCTTGCAGCCGGGCGAAGGACGTACTCCGCCTCGGACTCCGCTGGAAGCCAGCTTGGCCGGAATTTGGAAAAGCGTACTCGGATTGGAGCACATCGGTGTTCATGACAACTTCTTCGACCTGGGCGGCCATTCCCTGCGGGCGACGACACTGGTGAGCAAGGTGCATCAGGAGCTGAACGTCGAGCTGCCTCTGCGCGACGTATTCCGCTACTCGACGATCGAAGAGATGGCTCTCGCCATCACCCGGATCGGAGAGCAGTCATTCTCGTCGATTCCGCTGGCAGGCGTAAGAGAATATTATCCGCTTTCCTCAGCTCAGAAGCGGCTGTTTATCCTGAATCAGCTAGAAGGGTCCGATCAGAGCTACAACATGCCGGGCGTGCTGCTGCTGGAAGGATCGATTGACCGGAGCCTGCTGGAGAAGGCTTTCCGCGGACTGATCGTACGGCACGAAACGCTACGAACCGGCTTTGAGATCGTACAAGGCGAAGCAGTACAGCGCATTTACGAGAGCGTCGACTTTGCCGTCGAGTACCGTCATGCGAGCGAGGAAGAAGCGCCTGAAGTCGTGCAGGCCTTCATCCGACCTTTCGACTTGGCGAAGCCTCCGCTGCTGCGGGTGGAGCTCGTAGAGCTCGCAACCGAACGTTATTTGCTGATGTTCGACATGCACCATATCGTCTCCGACGGGGTTTCGATGGATGTGTTAGTCGAGGAACTCGTTCGTCTGTACGGTGGCGAGTCATTAGAGCCTTTGCGCATTCAATACAAGGACTATGCGGTATGGCAGCAGTCGGACGAGCAAAAAGCGCAGTTGAAACGCGAGGAAGCTTACTGGCTGGACCGTTACCGGGGTGAACTGCCGGTTCTGGAAATGCCGACGGACTATCCGCGTCCTGCCGTGCAGAGCTTTGAGGGACAAACGCTGACGTCCTTCGTGGACGAGGCAACGAACGAAGGCTTGAAGCAACTGGCCGCTCAAAGAGGAACGACGCTGTATATGGTGCTGCTTGCGGCATATACCGTGCTTTTGCATAAATACACAGGTCAGGACGATTTGATCGTCGGAACGTCGATTGCGGGCAGAACGCACGGAGACATGCAGCCTTTGATCGGAATGTTCGTCAATACGCTGGCGCTCCGCAATTATCCGGCTTCGGAGAAGACTTTCCTGTCGTATCTGGAAGAAGTGAAAGAAACGACTTTAGGTGCTTACGAGCATCAGAATTATCCGTTCGAAGAGCTCGTCGATAAAGTGCAGGTCAGCCGGGATTTGAGCCGCAACCCGCTGTTTGACACGATGTTCTCCCTGCAAAACTTGGAGGATAAAGAGTTTGAGCTGGAAGGGCTGAAATTGTCCCCGTACCCTAGCGAATACGGTACGGCCAAGTTCGACCTGAGTGTGGATGTTACGGAAGAAAACGGCGGCCTGGAGTGCAGCTTTGAATTCGCAACGGCTCTTTATAAAGAAAGCACGATCCGGCGGTTGTCGACTCATTTCGGACATTTGCTTGCGGCGATCGTAAGCTGTCCGGATGCGAAGATTGCCGAGCTGAACTTGCTGACGGCAGAGGAAAAAGAACAAATTCTCGGCGCGTTTAACCCGGCGCAGCCGGAAGCGGCTCCTGCGGCGGCGTTCCACCGGCTGTTCGAGGAACAGGCGGAGCGCACGCCGGAAGCGGCGGCCGTCGTGTACGAGAACGACCGGCTGACGTATGCGGAGCTGAACGAGCGGGGAAACCGCTTGGCGGCTACGCTGCGCACAAGCGGCATCGGCCGGGAGACGATCGTCGGCATTCTCGCCGAGCGTTCGGTGGACTTGCTGGTGGCCGTGCTGGCCGTCTGGAAAGCAGGCGGGGCGTATGTGCCGCTTGACCCGGATTACCCGGCGGAGCGCGTGCGGTTCATGCTTGAAGACAGCGGAGCGAAGGTGCTGCTGACGCAAACGGCGCTGCGAGAGCGTGCCGAAGCCTGGCTCGGCGAAGAGGAGCTGGCGCTAGCGACGGTGCTGTACCTGGACGACGAAGCGTCGTACAGCGAGGAGCGGGCGAATGCGCCGATTGTCTTCGGCATTTCCAGCAAGCTGACGGATGCTGTGGACGACGGTGATGAGAGCCCTCAGAATGTTGGCACCGACAGCTTCCATGAAGCCCGTCCGGAGGATCTGGCTTACGTAATCTACACGTCGGGAACGACGGGCAAGCCGAAGGGCGTGATGATCGAGCACCGCGGCCTGGTGAACACGGCGGCGGGCTACCGGCAGGAATACCGGTTGGATCAGTTCCCAGTGCGGCTGCTGCAGCTTGCAAGCTTCTCGTTTGACGTGTTCGTGGGAGATATCGCGCGGACGCTGTATAACGGAGGCACGATGGTGATTGTGCCGAAGGACGACCGGATCGATCCGTCTCGTCTGCACCATTGGATTGAGCAGGAGCGGGCCACCATCTTCGAATCGACGCCGGCGCTGATCGTGCCGTTCCTGGAGTACGTGCACGAACATCGGCTGGATATGAGCTGGATGGAGCTGTTGATCACGAGCTCAGACAGCTGCAGCGTGGCGGATTACCGGACCTTGCAGGAACGCTTCGGCTCGTTGTTCCGGATCGTCAACGCATACGGCGTGACGGAAGCGGCGATCGACTCCAGCTTCTACGACGAGGAGCTGGCGAAGCTGCCGCAGACAGGCAATGTGCCGATCGGCAAAGCGTGGCTGAATGCGAAATTCTACATCGTGGATGCGCATCTGAATCCGGTGCCGGTCGGGGTGCTGGGCGAGCTGGTCATCGGCGGAGTCGGAGTGGCGCGCGGGTACTTGAACCGTCCGGAGCTGACGGAAGAGAAGTTCGTAGACAGTCCGTTCGCCGCGGGCGAGCGGTTGTACCGCACGGGAGACTTGGCGCGGTGGATGGAAGACGGCAACGTGGACTTCATCGGCCGGATCGACAACCAGGCGAAAATCCGGGGGTACCGGATTGAGACGGGCGAGATCGAGTCGCAGCTGCTGCGGGTGGAAGGCGTACGCGAAGCGTTGGTGCTGGTTCGAAGTGACGCGAACGGGCAGAAGGCGCTGTGCGCGTATTACACGCCGGATACCGGAGCGGAGCTGGCAGTGAACGATCTGCGCAGCACGCTGGCGCAGGAGTTGCCGGGGTACATGATCCCGTCGTACTTCGTGGAGCTGGAGCACCTGCCTCTGACGCCGAACGGAAAGATTGACCGGAAGGCGCTGCCGGCGCCGGAAGGGGAAGCGGGAAGCGGAACGGAGTACGTCGCACCGCGCAATGAGCTGGAAACAAAGCTGGCGGCGATTTGGCAGGAGGTACTGGGGCTTGCGAAGGAGATTGGCGTTCACGACAACTTCTTCGACATCGGCGGCCACTCCCTGCGGGCGACGACGCTGGTCAGCAAGATTCATAAAGAGTTGAACGTGGATCTGCCGCTGCGCGACGTGTTCCGCCATTCCACCATCGAGAGCATGGCGGCCACCATTTCCCGGCTGGATGAGCAGACATTCGTTTCCATTCCGGTGGCGGATGACCGAGAGGTGTACCCGCAATCTTTTGCTCAAAAACGTCTCTTTATCCTGAATCAACTGGAAGGCGCGGAGCTTAGCTACAACATGCCGGAAGCGATGCTGCTGGAGGG
The DNA here is from genome assembly GCF_044784315.1 of Paenibacillus sp. DP01. Lineage (NCBI taxonomy): Bacteria > Bacillati > Bacillota > Bacilli > Caryophanales > Paenibacillaceae > Paenibacillus > Paenibacillus sp. DP01. The sequence continues at coordinate 4,976,885 of NZ_CP173059.1, read as the reverse complement.
TGCTTTGGACCGGGCAAGGTTCGAAGAAGCGTTCCGTAAGCTCGTGACGCGGCATGAAACGCTGCGCACCGGGTTCGAAATGGTGGATGGCGAAGCATCGCAGCGGATTTATCAGGACGTGAATGTTGCCGTGGAGTTTTATCGAGCGGATAAGCAAGAGGCCGAAGAGACGGTTCGTCGTTTCGTCCGTCCGTTTGACTTGGCGAAGCCTCCGCTGCTGAGGGTAGGCCTTGTCGAGCTGGCTCCGGAACGCCATATTCTAATGTACGACATGCATCATATTATTTCCGACGGCGTATCGATGGAAATCTTTGTTGAAGAATTCGTCCGCTTGTACGGCGGCGAGCAATTGGAGCCTCTGCGCATTCAGTACAAAGACTACACCGTTTGGCAGCATTCGCAGGAGCAGAAGGAACGGCTTCAGCGCCAGGAGGCATACTGGCTGGACATGTTCCAAGGCGAGCTTCCGGTGCTGGAAATGCCGACCGACTATCCGCGTCCGGCCGTGCAGAGCTACGAAGGCCAAACGCTGGAGTTTTTCTTCGACGCTTCGAAAACCGACGGCCTGAAGCAGCTGGCCTCGGAAACGGGCACGACGCTGTTTATGGTGCTGCTTGCGGCGTATAACGTCCTTTTGCATAAATATTCAGGTCAGGAAGACGTGATCGTCGGTACACCGATTGCTGGAAGGAATCATGGAGATGTACAGCCGTTGATCGGGATTTTCTTAAACACGCTGGCTATCCGCAGTTATCCGGCTTCGGAGAAGACATTCCTGTCATACCTGAACGAAGTCAAAGAAACGACCCTCCACGCCTTCGAGCATCAAAACTATCCGTTCGAAGAATTGGTGGACAAGGTGCAAGTCACCCGTGATTTAAGCCGCAATCCGCTCTTCGACACGCTGTTTACGATGCAGAATACGGAGAACGAGGAATTTGAGCTGGAAGGGCTTCGCCTGATTCCTTATCCGAGCGCACTGGATACCGCGAAGTTTGATATCAGCTTGGATGTGGGCGAGGAGAACGGCGGCTTGGATTACAGCTTCGAATATGCGACGGCTCTCTACAAAAGGGAGACGATCGAACGGCTGGCGAAACATTACGAACAGCTGCTCGTAACGATCGTAAGCCGTCCGGATGCGAAGATCGCCGAGCTGAACTTGCTGACGGCAGAGGAAAAAGAACAAATTCTCGGCGCGTTTAACCCGGCGCAGCCGGAAGTGGCTCCTGCGGCCGCGTTCCATCGGCTGTTCGAAGAACAAGCGGAGCGCACGCCGGAAGAGACGGCCGTTGTGTACGAGAACGACCGGCTGACGTATGCGGAGCTGAACGAGCGGGCAAACCGCTTGGCGACCACGGTGCGCGCAAGCGGCATCGGCCGGGAGACGATCGTCGGCATTCTCGCCGAGCGTTCGGTGGACTTGCTGGTGGCCGTGCTGGCCGTCTGGAAAGCGGGCGGGGCGTATGTGCCGCTCGACCCGGATTACCCGGCGGAGCGCGTGCGGTTCATGCTTGAAGACAGCGGAGCGAAGGTGCTGCTGACGCAAACGGCGCTGCGAGAGCGTGCCGAAGCCTGGCTCGGCGAAGAGGAGCTGGCGCTAGCGGCGGTGCTGTACCTGGACGACGAAGCGTCGTACAGCGAGGAGCGGGCGAATGCGCCGATGGTCTCCGGCAAGCTGACGGATGCTGTGGACGACGGCGATGAGAGCCCTCAGAATGTTGGCACCAACAGCTTCCATGAAGCCCGTCCGGAGGATCTGGCGTACGTGATCTACACGTCGGGAACGACGGGCAAGCCAAAGGGCGTGATGATCGAGCACCGCAGCCTGGTGAACACGGCGGCGGGCTACTGGCGGGAATACCAGTTGGATCAGTTTCCGGTTCGGCTGCTGCAGCTCGCAAGCTTCTCGTTTGACGTGTTCGTGGGAGATATCGCGCGGACGCTGTACAACGGAGGCACGATGGTGATTGTGCCGAAGGACGACCGGATTGATCCGTCTCGTCTGCACCACTGGATTGAGCAGGAGCGGGTCACCATCTTCGAATCGACGCCGGCGCTGATTGTGCCGTTCCTGGAGTACGTGCACGAGCAGCAACTGGATATGAGCCGGATGGAGCTGTTGATCACGAGCTCGGACAACTGCAGCGTGGGGGATTACCGGACCTTGCAGGAGCGCTTCGGCTCGTTGTTCCGGATCATCAACGCATACGGCGTGACGGAAGCGGCGATCGACTCCAGTTTCTACGACGAGGAGCTAGCGAAGCTGCCGCAGACAGGCAATGTGCCGATCGGCAAAGCGTGGCTGAATGCGAAATTCTACATCGTGGATGCGCATCTGAATCCGGTGCCGGTCGGGGTGTTGGGCGAGCTGGTCATCGGCGGAGTCGGAGTGGCGCGCGGGTACTTGAACCGTCCGGAGTTGACGGAAGAGAAGTTCGTAGACAGCCCGTTCGCCGCGGGCGAGCGGTTGTACCGCACGGGAGACTTGGCGCGGTGGATGGAAGACGGCAACGTGGACTTCATCGGCCGGATCGACAACCAGGCGAAAATCCGGGGGTACCGGATTGAGACGGGCGAGATCGAGTCGCAGCTGCTGCGGGTGAAAGGCGTGCGCGAAGCGGTGGTGCTGGTTCGAAGTGACGCGAACGGGCAGAAGGCGCTATGCGCGTATTACACGCTGGATACCGGAGCGGAGCTGGCGGTGAACGATTTGCGCAGCGCGCTGGCGCAGGAGCTGCCGGGGTACATGATCCCGTCGTACTTCGTGGAGCTGGAGCGCCTGCCTCTGACGCCGAACGGAAAGATTGACCGGAAGGCGCTGCCGGCGCCGGAAGGGGAAGCGGGAAGCGGAACGGAGTACGTCGCACCGCGCAATGAGCTGGAAACGAAGCTGGCGGCGATTTGGCAAGAGGTGCTGGGGCTTGCGAAGGAGATTGGCGTTCACGACAACTTCTTCGACATCGGCGGCCACTCCCTGCGGGCGACGACGCTGGCGGGCAAGGTATTTAAGGAATTAAACGTCAACCTGCCGCTGCGCGACGTATTCCGTCACTCGACGATTGCGGCGATGGCTGAGGCGATCGCCCGGATGGAACGGCGGGAGCATGAGGCCATTCCTCAAGCGGAGGAGAGAGAGTACTACCCTCTGTCCTCCGCGCAGAAACGGCTGTTCATTCAGCACACGCTGGATGGAGCGGATCAGCTTTACAACATGCCGGAGCTGGTGCAGGTGGAAGGCGAGTTTGATTTAGACCGGTTGGAAGCCGCCTTGCGGAAATTGATAACACGGCATGAATCGCTGCGCACCGGTTTTGAAATCGTGAAGGGCGAAGTGGTTCAGCGGATTTACCCGCAGGTCGGTTTTGCTATCGAGCATCATCAAGCGGATAAAGAGGATGCGGCTCAAATCGAGCAGATCGTCCGCAGCTTCATTCGACCGTTTGATCTCGGCAAGCCGCCGCTGCTGCGCGCCGGGGTCATCGAGCTGGAGCCGAACCTGCATATTCTCCTTTTCGACATGCACCATATGGTGTCTGACGGCGTATCGATGGCGATTGTGATCGATGAGTTCTCAAGTTTCTACGCCGGGGAAGAACTGCCGCCACTGCGCATTCAATACAAGGATTATGCCGTTTGGCAGCAGTCGAAGGCCCACCGAGAGCGGATCGGGCGGCAGGAAGCGTACTGGCTGCAAACCTTCGAAGGCGAGCTGCCGACGGCGGACCTGCCGATCGACTACGAACGGTCCGCGGCTCGCAGCTACGAAGGCGCGCATCTGGAGTTCAACGTCGAAGCTTCTCTCTCTGCGCGGCTGCGCGAATTGGCGGCCGAGCGTGAAAGCACACTGTTCATGGTGCTGCTTGCGGCTTATACCGTGCTGCTGTCCAAGTACAGCGGGCAGGAGGACTTGATCGTGGGCACCCCGGTGGCGGGAAGAACGAACGCCGATTTGGAACCGGTCATCGGGATGTTTGTCAATACGCTGGCGATCCGCAATCGTCCTTCGGGCGACAAGACGTTCTTGTCCTACCTGGAAGAAGTGAAGGAAACGGCTTTGGGTGCTTTCGAGAACCAGGATTATCCATTCGAGGAGCTCGTGGAGCGTTTGAATGTGAAGCGGGAGCCGGGCCGCTTCCCGCTGTTCGATGCCGTTTTCGACTTGCAAAATATCGAAGAACGAGACGCCGAGCTGGAAGGGGTCAGCCTGAAGACTTACGAGCTTGACCATTTAGAAGAAGCGAAGTTCGATCTGACACTGTTTATGTATGAAAACAACGGGGCGCTGAGTGGGGGCTTCTTCTACGCCACCAAGCTGTTCAAAGAAGCGATGATCCGCACCTTGACCGAGGATTACCTGCGGGTACTGTCTCAAATTGCGAAAAATCCACAACTCGAGCTAAGCCGGATTGAATGCCATAAACCGGCGGCAGGCGCAAAGAGTGCCGTCGATACGATCGAATTCGCGTTCTAATCCTACAAGCGCGCCTCCGCCGTCAAACGAAAGCGGCGCGCATCCCAAGGAAGACGGCGAACAACGTCCAAGCCCGTAAACGCGCAGGCCGAAAGCAAGCTTTTTCGGACCTGCGCCGGGGCATGCGGTCACTTCATTTTTAGGGGAGGTACGAATGAAATCTTTGTTTGAAAAGGAAGAACGGTACTGGAGCGGCAAGTTTGACGCCGATGACAGCCTGAGCTTCCTTCCCTACAGTCAATCCTCCAAATTATCGGCCGACGGGGAAGCTGCGGCCGAGCCGGGTTTGCTTCACCGTACTCTGCCGAGCGAAATCTCGGAGAGAATCATTTGCCTTGCCAACGGTTCGGATTTGGCTTTGTACATGATTGTTTTAGCAGGAGTAAAAAGCCTGCTGTTCAAATATACCGGGCGGGACCAAGTGCTGGTCGGGATGCCTTCTTATAGCGCAGACCCCGACGGGACTCCGCCGCCGCATGACATCTTGGTGATCAAGACGTCCGTAAGCCGCGAGACTACGCTTAGAACGCTGCTCGGGGGCATCAAAGCCTCCATCGGCGAGGCGCTGGAGCATCAGCACCTGCCTTTTCGGAAAATGGTGGAGCCGCTCCATCTGGACTATACGGGGGACGGTCTCCCGGTCGTCAACACCGTCGCATCCTTCGCCCCGATTCATCCGGAACCGCTGGGTAACCGGGTGGCGGCCGATACGGTTTTTCGCTTCGACCGCCAAAACCACTCCATCGAGCTGGAAATAAGCTTTGACGGGCAGCGGTACGAGCGGGCATTTGTAGAACAGGCGGCCGACCATCTTGTTCGGCTGCTGTCCGTGCTTTTATTTCAGCCGGATCTGGAGCTTGGACAAGCCGATGTGCTGTCCCCAGACGAGAGGGAGACGCTGCTGAAGCGATTTAATGACACCGAAACCGGGTTCGAGCGGGGGAAAACGATTTACGGCTTGTTCGAAGAACAGGCGGAGCTTTACCCGGACAACGTGGCCGCCGTCATGAACGAGCGGCAGCTGACCTACCGCGAGCTGAACGAGCGATCCAACCGCCTTGCGCGGAAGCTGCGGGAGACGGGAGTAGAAGCGGACCAGCTGGTAGCGATTCTGGCCGAACGCTCGCTCGATATGGTCGTCGGCATTCTGGCGATTCTCAAAGCGGGCGGAGCATACGTGCCTGTCGATCCCGACTACCCGGAGGAGCGCATCCGCTTCATGATCGAGGATTCGGGTGCGCCGTTATTGCTGATTCAAAAGCATCTGCACGAGAAGACCGACTTCGCAGGAACGCGCCTCGAATTGGACGATTTCGTTTGGGGCGACAGAGGGGCGGACTCCGAAGGTGCGCTGGACGCTTCGAACCTAGAGCCGATTTCCGGGCCGCTCAACCTGGCTTATGTCATCTACACGTCGGGAACGACCGGCAGACCGAAAGGAACGCTGATTGAGCATAAGAACGTCGTGCGCCTCCTGTTCAACGACAAGAATCTGTTCGACTTCGGGCCGTCCGACACGTGGACGCTGTTCCACTCGTTCTGCTTCGATTTCTCCGTCTGGGAAATGTACGGAGCGCTGCTGAACGGAGGCAAGCTGGTCATCGTACCGCCGCTCACAGCGAAAAATCCAGCCGATTTCCTGGCGCTGCTGGGCCGCGAACAGGTCACGATTTTGAACCAGACGCCAACGTACTTCTACCAGCTGCTGCGTAAGGTCTTGGCGGACCATCCGTACGATCTGCGGATTCGCAACGTCATCTTCGGGGGCGAAGCGCTGAGTCCGCTGCTGCTCAAGGGCTTCAAGACGAAGTACCCGGAGACGAAGCTGATCAATATGTACGGCATTACCGAGACGACGGTTCACGTTACATATAAGGAAATCACGTGGGTCGAAATGGAGGCGGCGAAAAGCAATATCGGCAAGCCGATCCCGACGCTGAGGGTGTACGTCCTTGATGAAAGCCGCCGCCCTGTGCCGATCGGTGTAGCGGGCGAAATGTACGTGGCCGGGGAAGGCCTTGCGAGAGGATACCTGAACCGTCCGGATCTGACGGCGGAGAAGTTCGTCGATTCCCCGTTTGCGGAGGGGGAGAAACTGTACCGCTCGGGCGACTTGGCGGCTTGGCTGCCGGACGGCAACATCGAATACCTGGGCCGGATCGATCATCAGGTGAAAATCCGCGGGTACCGGATCGAGCTGGACGAAATCGAGACGCAGTTGCTGAAGATCGCCGCCGTGCAAGAAGCCAAGGTGCTCGACCGCGACGACGCGAACGGCCAAAAGCAGCTTGTCGCTTACTACGTTGCGGAAACGAGGCTGGCGGTGCATGAACTCAAGGAGGAGCTCGCCAAGCAGCTTCCCGGGTATATGATTCCTTCGCACCTCGTGCAGCTTTCGCGGATGCCGCTGACGCCGAATGGGAAAATCGACCGCAAAGCGCTGCCCGCGCCGGAGGAAGCCGCGGCCCGAGGAACGGAATATGTCGCGCCGAGAACGCTGCTCGAAATGAAGATCGCCCGCGTCTGGCAGGATACGCTTGGCGTTCCGCAGGTCGGCGTAAAGGATAACTTTTTTGAGTTGGGTGGCAATTCGTTAAGTCTGATGAGGCTCGTTCAAGCCGTTTACGATGAAACGGGCATCGAGATACCGCTGAACCGCCAATTCCACAATGTAACAGTTGAAGCCATGGCTTTCGGAGAGGGGGATCTGGGCCTGGATAAAGGGGGAGACTCCTTCATTAAGCTGAATAAAGTAGGAAATCTGAACGTGTTCTGCTTCCCTCCGGGCAGCGGCTTCGGCATCGGTTACCGAGAGCTCGCAAGCAGGCTCGACGGTCGGTCCGTGCTCTACGGCATTGATTTTATCGACGATGCCGTCGATTACGAGGCCATGCTGAACCGTTATGTGGACGAGATCGTCCGCATCCAGCCGGAAGGACCTTACGTGCTGCTCGGCTACTGCTTCGGAGGAAACCTGACGTTCGAGGTAGCCAAAACGATGGAGAAAAGAGGGTATTCCGTAACAGACGTGCTTATGGTGGACTCGTGGATTAAGCACACGCTGACGCCTTCCGAAACGTCGGAGAAAGAGCTTGAAGAAACGCTTGCCGATTTCGACGAAGAAGAGAAGGAATTAATGAGCAACCCGCTCGTGCGGGAGCGGGTTCATCGGAAGGTCAAAGCGACCTTGGCGTACGAAGCGCAGCTCATTAATTCCGGCACGATCCCGGCCAGGATTTACGAACTGATTGCGAAGGACAGCGAAGCGTTCCGCCTGGAGCACCAATTGCCTTCCTGGCGGGGGGCAACGACGCAAGCTTACGCCGATTACCGGCTGGAGGGTGCGCACGAGGAATTGCTGGAACTCGCGCGCGTGGACGAAACGGCCGTCGTCATCCGGGACATCTTAGAGCAAGTCAAGCGGCAGATCGAAGCGGAGGCCGGGGTACTGCATGGAAGCTGACCGACAGCCGTCTGTTCAAGAACAAGGCACAGCGGCGCCTTTCAAGCGCCAAACCGCTTACGCCGCCTGGAAAGCGTTCCGCTGGCTGATGTCCTATGTAAGCCGTCACAAAGGCTGGATGATCGTCGGTGTCTTGTCCGCGATTGCCGCCGCCGTTATTGAGATATGGACGGGAAGTTTGATCGAGCAGCTGACCACCCAGGCCGAGAAGGGGGCGGGGCCAATCGTTCTGCAAATCGTGTACGCGGTCTTTGTGGTCATCTTGATCGGTGTGCCGGCGAAGTTTTTCATGAGCTTCGGCGTGGAGCGAAGCAGCGCCTCTGCGGTGCAGGATATCCGCAACCATGTCATGCGTCATATCGGTAAACTCCCGGTCTCCTATTTAGAAAAGCAGCACTCCGGCGACGTATTGTCGCGGATCAACAACGACCTGCAGCTCATCCAGCAGTTTATGATTCGGGACCTCGCCCAGTGGTTTTATCATCCGCTGTTGTTCATCGGCTGTTTCGCTTATTTGCTCTACCTCCAATGGGAGCTGATGCTGTACAGCCTGCTGTTATTTCCCGTAGCGCTGCTGGTTTCCCAATGGATCGGCAAGCAGTTGGAGCGGTTGACGGAGGAAGCCCAGACGAACATGGGCCGAATGAACGTCAACCTCCAGGATACGCTTGGGGGCATGCCTATTGTAAAAAGCTACCTGCTATCCGGCATGTTATCTCGCTCCTACCAAGTGCTGCTGCAATTGACGGCCCAAAAAAAGCTGGCCGTGAAAAAGCGGGAAGCCTGGGTCAACCCGCTGCTTTCCACGTTGATGATCAGCCCGATCATTTTCGCCGTCAGTTACGGAAGCTATTTGATCTACAAAGGGCAGCTAGGAGCGGGAGAGCTGATCGCCTTCCTGTACTTGCTGAATCTGTGTCTGGAACCGCTGGAGCATATTCCCGAGCTCATCACGCGGACGTTCGAAATGACCGGTGCCCTGAGAAGGGTCTCCGAAATCGTCGAGCAGCCGACCGAAATGGAAAATGGTCGTTCGCTTCCGAAAGCGAGCGCCGCCCCCATCGAGTTTCAGAACGTAACCTTCGGGTATGAGGAGAGCTCCCCGATCCTGCGGAATGTTAGCTTCTCGGTGCCGGAAGGGAAGACGATCGCGCTTGTCGGAGCGAGCGGCGGAGGGAAGAGCACGGTATTTAAGCTTGTATGCGGCTTTTATCCGCTTGCGGAGGACCAGGGCGAGATCCGCGTGTTCGGCAGCCTGATCCACGGCGCCGATCCGGAGCAGCTTCGGTCGCATTTTTCCGTGGTAACCCAGGATTCATATTTGTTTAGCGGCACGATCGCTGAAAATATCGGCTACGGGCGGGAAGTAGCGTCGATGGACGAGATTATCGAAGCCGCCAAAGCCGCTCAGGCGCATTCCTTCATTATGCAGCTTCCCGACGGCTACCAGACGTATGTCGGAGAGCGCGGAGGCTTTTTGTCCGGCGGGCAGCGCCAGCGCATTGCAATGGCCCGGGCTTTTCTGAAGGATGCTCCCGTTCTGCTACTGGACGAGCCAACGTCGGCTCTTGATCCGGAGTCGGAAAGCGCGGTTCAGGAAGCGCTGGGCGTATTGATGAAGCAGAGAACGACGATGATTATTGCCCACCGGCTTTCTACAGTACAAAACGCCGACGAAATTTGGGTCATGGAACAGGGGAGTATTGTTGAAAAGGGCACTCATGAACAATTGCTGAAGATGAAGGGACTGTACGCCCAGTCGTACTATCAGGAATTTACCGAGTCTGCCGAACGCAGGGAGGTGGCGTACACATGAAAAAGGGCGGATGGCTCTCGCAAGTGAAAGAACTAAGCTACTTGCTGATGTTTATGAACCGCAAGCGCAAAACCCAGTACGCCATTGGCCTGGCAGTGACGGCGCTCACCCAGACATTGTTCCTGATCGCCTTCAGCTTGGTCGTACATAACTTGGTTGATTTCGCCGTGTCCCGAGATACGTCCCTGATAGTGGAAGCCTTTATTATTTTGGGCGCGGCCTTGTTCCTGGAAAATGTGATTTCTCCCTGGTTCATTTACTTATACCAGCGTAGTGTCGAGCTGACTGTGCTGAATATCCGCGAACGTCTTTATGAAAAGCTGTGCCGGGTGCGGCCGAGATTCCTGGAGCAGACGCACCATGGGGACTTGCTGTCGCGGGTGAACAATGACGTAACGACCGTTGAGTTTACATTCTCGCAGGTTTACTTTGTTTTGCTGCTTCAAGTTGTCTTTTGCATCGGCTCCATTGTCTCCATGGTGTTGATCGATTGGCGGTTTGCCGGTGTATCCTTCGTCATTCTGCTGCTGTCCTCCGTGGTCAGCCTGAAATTTGCGCGGGATATTCGCGCCTTGTCCGAACAAGGCTTGCAAACGCTCGGTAAAATGACCGAAAAATTCAAAGATTTTATGGGCGGCATTCAAATTGTGAAGCTGTTCCGCATCCGCACGATTTACGGCCAGTACGAGGCGTTGAACGAACAAATGACGCAGACGCTTCGGCAAACCGCGCAGAAGAACGGCATGCAGGCTGCGGTGAATCATTTTATCAGCTACGTCACGTTCTGCGGCATCATCGTCATCGGCAGTCTTCTTTATGCCTACGGACTGATGGGAATGGGAAGCGTCGCCGCCCTGGCGGTTCTGCAAGTGAATCTGACGCACGCCTTGTTGAACTTGGGGACGGTTCTGTCGATGACCCAAAATTCGCTCGCGGGCGCTCACCGGATTCAAGAAGTACTAAGAGAGGAAGAGGAACCGGAGCGTTTGGGATCTCCTCACAGCGAGCTCGTGTCGGAGGCTGCGGTGGAGTTTCGCGATGTGGAATTTTCCTATCAGGCGGATAAAAAGGTGCTTGTCGACATCTCCATGCAGGTGTTTCCCGGACAGGTCGCCGCTATCGTGGGGGCCAGCGGCAGCGGCAAAAGTACGCTGATCAAGCTGCTGCTCGGCTTTTATCCTGTGGACAGCGGAGAAATCCTGCTCCAAGGCAAACCGTTCGGCCATTACACGCTGGACGAAATCCGCAGGCAGATTGCATACGTTCCGCAGGAGCCGTTCTTGTTTACCGGCACAATTGAGGAAAACATCCGCTACGGCAACCTGGATGCAACGGATGAAGAAGTGATCGAAGCGGCCAAAGCGGCGTACGCTCATCATTTCATTCAGGAACTTCCTGAACAGTATAAAACGCCGGTGGGAGAGAGAGGAGCGTCGTTGTCGGGCGGACAAAGGCAGCGAATTGCGATCGCACGGGCGATTCTCAAAAATGCCCCGATTCTGCTGCTGGACGAAGCGACTTCCGCGCTGGATAACGAATCCCAGCATTGGGTACAGCAGGCCCTGAACGTATTGATGAAAGGGCGCACCACCATCCTGATCGCCCACCGTCTCAGCACCGTGGAACATGCGGATTTGATTACCGTCATGAACCAAGGGACGGTCGTCGAGCGGGGCTGCCATCAGGACCTGATTGCGCTCGGAGGTTATTACGCCCGGCTGTACGGCTAGACCCGCTTTACGGCGGGCGGCTTCTTGCTCGCGAATGCGACAGAGTCTTTTAGCAATCCAAGGTATTACTTTATAACCGGTAGTTACCAGAAAACGCAGACACGAAAAAGGAGGAAGAGTCCGAAGGAGCCGTTCCGGGAATGGCCTGCGCGGTTCTTCTAAGAGTGACTAAGTGACATCTAGGTACAAAGCCTATCTATAAAGAATCTCTAAACCGGGAGTGTGTCGATGTGAGAGAGGATACCAACGAGCAATATGGATTAACGCAAGCCCAGCGCCGAATATGGTTCATGGAAATTATGAATCCGGGAACGTCCATCACGATGCTTTCCGCGACCTACCAGATTACGGGCGAGATCAACACACAGCTTCTGAAGCAAGCGGCGGCAGAGATCGTCAAAACCTATGACGTTTTCCGAATCCGCATTAGCGGGGATTTGCAAAATCCAACGCAGTGGTTCGAAGAGCCGGAGAATGTCCAAGCTAGGATAAGCCGCCTCGAAATAGGCACAACCGAACAATTCTATGCTTGGGTGAAAGAAGTAAGCGAAAAACCGGCCAGCGTGTTCGACGAACACCTCTACCAATTTACGATTATCCATTTTGCGAACGGCCAAGTATGGCTCAATTTGACGGTAAATCATATTATTGCCGACGGCTTGTCCGTCAATGCTTTGCTGCATGCGGTGATGGAAAAATACCTGGAACTGCGCAAAGGCATCTCCAGCAGTTACCAGCCCCCTTCCTATCTAGATTATATTTCCTCGGAGCGTGAATATGAGCAATCGCAGCGTTATCAAAAAGGCAAGGAATACTGGCTGACAAAGTACAACACTTTGCCTGAAACGACCGGCATTAAATCGTATCCGCCATTCTCGATCGGCAGCGAATCCAATAAACTGTCCATCACTTTGGACGGTTCCCGGTATGAACGCATTCTGGCCTTCAGCGAACAATATCAGGTCAGCTTATATACGTTATTTCTGTCCGCCATGTACGCCTTATTGTACAAGCTGACCGACAGCACCGATGTTCCGGTCGGCACGGTTTTCGCCAATCGCACCAGCAAGAAGGAAAAAGAAACGATCGGCATGTTCGTCAGCACCGTGGCTACGCGGATTCGTCTGAATCCAGACAGGAACGTGCTTTCCTTGATCCAAACGGTTTCCAAGGAAAATACGGCGGATCTGCGGTATCAGAAATACCCTTATAACCAATTGATCCAGGATTTACGCGAACAACACGGCCGCAACGATCTTTCGGGGCTGTTCCGCACGTCTCTGGAATATCTGCCTTTGAAAATCGTGGAGTACGAAGAAATCAAGGTACGCCTGGAGGCTCACTTCGCTAGGCACGAGATGGACGATTTGCTGCTGCGCTTCGACCATATGCTGAATGAAGGCCATGTAATTCTCCATGCTTCCTATCGTACGGGTCTGTTCGAGACGGCCGAGATTGATCGGATTATGGAACAGTATGTAACCGTTCTGGACCAGTTTCTTCAGAGTCCCGAACTGCCGGTACGCGAGATTTCTCTGCTGAGCGATGAGGAGAGACACCGCATTCTCAATGTTTTTAACCCGCCGGTGGCAGGGCTGAGCGAGGGAGAAGCGTTTCATCGGTATGTTGAAAATTTTGCTCGGGAAATTCCAAATCATCCGGCAGTCGTCTACATGGACAAACAGCTGACCTACGGCGAATTGAACGAACGCGCCGAGCGGCTGGCTTCTCTCCTTCGCGAACAGGGCGTGGGAAGGGAGACGATTACGGGGATCTGGGCGGAGCGTTCGGTGGAACTGCTGGTCGGGGTGCTCGCCGTTTGGAAAGCCGGCGGAGCCTATGTACCGCTGGACCCCGATTATCCGGCGGAGCGGATTGAGTACATGCTCAGCGATAGCGATGCATCGGTGCTGCTTACGCAGCGTCATCTGTTGGAGCGGGCCGGAGGTTGGTTGGCCGATGACCAGCTGAAGCTTCAAGCTGTCTATGCCATGGACGATGAACAGATTTATAACGGGGATGCCTTAGCCGTGGAATTTGAATCTGCCGACAGCGCCCCGCAAGACTTGGCTTATGTGATTTACACCTCGGGTACGACGGGACGCCCGAAAGGCGTCATGATTGAGCACGGTAGTCTCGTGAATACGGCGGATGCGTACCGTCGCGAGTACCGGTTGGATCAGTTTCCGGTGCGGCTGCTGCAGCTGGCCAGCTTCTCGTTTGACGTGTTCGTCGGAGACATTGCGCGGACGCTGTATAACGGAGGCACGATGGTGATTGTGCCGAAGGATGACCGGATTGATCCGAACCTCTTATACGGCTGGATTCGGGACCAAAACATTACGGTATTCGAATCGACGCCTGCGCTCATCCTGCCATTCATGCAGCATATTTATGAAGAAGGGCTGGACGTTAGCTCCATGCAGTTGCTGATTACCAGCTCGGATGCTTGCAGTGTCACCGATTACCGATTGCTGCAGGAAAGATTCGGCGGACAATTCCGCATCATCAACAGCTATGGAGTTACCGAAGCGGCCATTGACAGCAGCTTTTACGGTGAGCCGCTGGATAAGCTGCCGCCGTCGGGTCATGTGCCGATCGGCAAAGCTTGGCTGAACGCCCGGTTTTACATTGTCGATGCTGCGTTAAAGCCGGTTCCTGTAGGGGTTCCGGGCGAGCTTGTCATCGGCGGCGCCGGGGTGGCGCGCGGGTACTGGAACCGTCCGGATCTAACCGCCGAGAAGTTTGCGGACAGCCCGTTTGTGCCGGGCGAACGTCTGTACCGGACAGGCGATTTGGCCCGCTGGCTAGAAGACGGGAACGTGGACTTCATCGGCCGGATCGACTATCAGGTGAAAATTCGCGGGTTCCGGATCGAACTCGGCGAAATTGAAACGGCCCTGCTGCGTTTCCCGGGCGTCAAGCAGGCTGTGGTGACCGACCGTACGGATGAGCAGGGACAAAAGTATTTGTGCGGTTACGTGGGGGCGGATGCTTCCTTGCAGCTGAGCGATCTGCTGTCCCAATTGAAGCAAGAGCTGCCGGCTCATATGGTCCCGGCCCGGCTGGTGTCTCTTGATAAGCTTCCGCTCACGCCGAACGGCAAAATTGACCGTAAAGCGCTGCCTGAACCGACCGGAGAGGTAGAAGTAGGCCGTGAGTATGTGGCTCCTCGCACAACGCTGGAAACAAGACTTGCTCTCATTTGGCAGCAGGTGCTGGGTATTGCGCGAGTAGGAGTTCAAGACGATTTCTTTGACTTGGGTGGTCATTCCTTGCGGGCCTCCACGCTGGTTTCCAAGATTCGGAAAGAGCTGCAAGTCGAGGTTCCGCTGCGGGAAGTTTTCCGCTACACCACGATCGAACAGCTGGCCCAAAGAATCGGCGGTTTAAGGCAGCAGGAGACGTATGAGATTACAAAGGCGGCTGAGGCCGAGTACTATCCGGTTTCATCCGAGCAAAAGCGTCTGTACGTCCTGCGCCAGCTTGACGGGGCCGAGCGCAGCTACAATATGTCGGCGGCGCTTCTTCTCGAAGGCAAGCTGGACCGCACGCGCGTCGAGCACGCGTTCCGGGCGCTGATTCAGCGCCATGAGACGCTGCGTACCGGGATTGAGCAGGTTCAAGGCGAGCTTGTCCAGCGCATCTATGACGGGTTGGATTTTGCTGTAGATTATTTCCAAGCGAGCGAGCGGGAAGTGGAGCAAGTGGTGGAAGCTTACTATCACCCGTTTGATCTGACTAAGCCGCCACTTCTCCGCATCGGTCTGATCGAAGTCGCCGAGGATCGCCACATTCTGCTGTTCGATATGCACCATATTGTCTCGGACGGCATTTCGACAGCGCTGCTCTTCGACGAGTTCAGCCGCCTGTATCGGGGCGAGGAGCTGGCCCCGCTGCGCATTCAATACAAAGATTATGCCGTTTGGCAGCATTCCGAAGCTTACGGGCAGATGCTCCAGCCGCAGAAGGAGTATTGGCTAGAACAGCTGTCGGGCGAGCTGCCGGTCTTGGAGCTACCGACGGACTTCCCGCGGCCTGCGGTGCAAAGCTTTGACGGCCGAACCGTGAAGTTTTATATCGAGAAAGATCGGACGGAGAAGCTGAAAGAACTAGCGGCACGGACAGGGACGACCCTGTACATGGTGCTGCTGTCGGCTTACACCATCCTTATGCATAAATATTCGGGTCAGGAAGATCTGATCGTAGGAACGCCGATTGCCGGAAGAACGCAGGAAGAAGTGCAGCCGATCGTAGGGATGTTTATCAACACTCTGGCCATTCGCAGCCGTCCGGAGCGTTCCAAGCCGTACCTTTCGTACCTGGAAGAAATCAAGGACATCACGCTCGGGGCTTTCGAACACCAAAATTATTTGTTCGAAGACTTGGTAGAAAGTCTTCACATTCCGCGCGCGACCGGCCGGAATCCGCTCTTTGACACGTTCTTCTCCCTACAAAATACGGAGAACGAGCAAATTGTCATCGAGGGGCTGGAGCAATCGTTTTATCCGCTGGAAAACCGAACATCCAAGTTCGAGCTGCTCTTGGACATTTCGGAGATGGACGGTCAGCTCGAATGTCGGTTGGAGTACGCTACGGCTTTGTATAAACAGGAGACCGCGGAGCGGTTCGCCAGACATTATGACAAGCTGCTCGAAACCATCGCAGCAGCGCCGGACGGGGATATTGCCTCGCTGGAAATGCTCACGGAGGAGGAAATCCGCGAGCTGATGCGCGGTTTCAACGATTCAGAGGCGGACTACCCGCGGCAGCAGACGATTCACGGCTTGTTCGAAGAGCAGGCGGAGCTTTACCCGGACAACGTGGCCGCCGTCATGAACGAGCGGCAGCTGACCTACCGCGAGCTGAACGAGCGATCCAACCGCCTTGCGCGGAAGCTGCGGGAGACGGGAGTAGAAGCGGACCAGCTGGTAGCGATTCTGGCCGAACGCTCGCTCGATATGGTCGTCGGCATTCTGGCGATTCTCAAAGCAGGCGGAGCATACGTGCCTGTCGATCCCGACTACCCGGAGGAGCGCATCCGCTTCATGATCGAGGATTCGGGTGCGCCGTTATTGCTGATTCAAAAGCATCTGCACGAGAAGACCGACTTCGTAGGAACGCGCCTCGAATTGGACGATTTCGTTTGGGGCGACAGAGGGGCGGACTCCGAAGGTGCGCTGGACGCTTCGAACCTGGAGCCGATTTCCGGGCCGCTCAACCTGGCTTATGTCATCTACACGTCGGGAACGACCGGCAGACCAAAAGGAACGCTGATCGAGCATAAGAACGTCGTGCGCCTCCTGTTCAATGACAAAAACCTGTTCGACTTCGGGCCGTCCGACACGTGGACGCTGTTCCACTCGTTCTGCTTCGATTTCTCCGTTTGGGAAATGTACGGAGCGCTGCTGTACGGAGGCAAGCTGGTCATCGTACCGTCGTTCACGGCGAAAAATCCGGCCGATTTCCTGGCGCTGCTGGGCCGCGAACAGGTTACCATTTTGAACCAGACGCCAACGTACTTCTACCAGCTGCTGCGCGAGGTCTTGACGGACCATCCGTACGATTTGCGGATTCGCAACGTAATCTTCGGGGGCGAAGCGCTGAGTCCGCTGCTGCTCAAGGGCTTCAAGACGAAGTACCCGGAGACGAAGCTGATCAATATGTACGGCATTACCGAGACGACTGTTCACGTGACGTATAAGGAAATAACGTGGGTCGAAATGGAGGCGGCGAAGAGCAATATCGGCAAGCCGATCCCGACGCTGAGGGTGTACGTCCTTGATGAAAACCGTCGGCCTGTGCCGATCGGTGTAGCGGGCGAAATGTACGTGGCCGGGGAAGGCCTTGCGAGAGGATACCTGAACCGCCCGGATCTGACGGCGGAGAAGTTCGTCGATTCCCCGTTTGCGGAGGGGGAGAAACTGTACCGCTCGGGCGACTTGGCGGCTTGGCTGCCGGACGGCAACATCGAATACCTGGGCCGGATCGATCATCAGGTGAAAATCCGCGGGTACCGAATCGAGCTGGACGAAATCGAGACGCAGCTGCTGAACGTCGAGGGCGTGGAAGAAGCGGTGGTGCTTGCCCGTCAGGACGGCGGGGGCGAGAAGGCGCTTGTCGCCTACTTTGTGGCGGATCGGACACTGACGGTCAGCGAAATGAGAACCTCGCTGGCCCAGGGAATGCCGGGGTACATGATCCCGTCGTACTTCGTGCAGCTGGAGCGCATGCCGCTGACGGCCAACGGCAAAGTAGACCGCAAAGCGCTGCCGGAACCGCAAGGCAGCTTGCAGACGGGCGTCGAATATGTAGCACCGCGTAACCGGATGGAGTCCCAGCTTGTGAAGATCTGGGAGGAAGTGCTGGGCTACTCCGGCATTGGAGTCCTGGACAATTTCTTCGAGCTCGGAGGCCACTCCTTGCGGGCGACGAACCTTGTCAGCAAGATTCAGAAGGAAATGAACGTCGAACTTCCGCTGCGCGATGTGTTCCGCTATACGACGGTAGAGTCGATGGCTGGGGCTATTGCCAGCTTGGAAGAAACGCGGCACAGCTCAATTCCGAAAGCGGAAGAGAAAGCGTACTATCCGGTTTCCTCCGCGCAAAAAAGGCTGTACGTCCTGCACCAGCTGGATGGCTCGGAGCTGAATTACAACCTCCCAAGTGCCTTGCAGTTGGAAGGGGCTTTGAACGAGGCCAAAGTGGAAAAGGCGCTGACTACTTTGGTGGCCCGGCATGATATGCTGCGCACCGGTTTTGAAATCGTGAATGGGGAGCCGGTTCAGCGTATTCATCCGCTCGTAGCTTTCAAGGTCGAAAAGCTTCAAGCAAGCGAAGATCAGGTTGCGGCCATTCTTGAAGGCTTCATTCAGCCTTTTGACTTGACCCAGCCGCCTTTGCTGCGCGCCCTGCTGATCGAACTGGAGAAAGAGAAATTCCTGCTCGCACTGGATATTCATCATATTGGTTCCGACGGCCTTTCCATGGACGTGCTGCTGCGCGAATTCGTGCGGCTTTACAATGGGGAAGAATTGCCGGAGCTGCGGATTCAATACAAGGATTACGCCGTTTGGCAGCAATCCGAGGAGCAGCGCCAGCGCATCAAACGGCAGGAGGAATACTGGCGTGGGGTATTCAGCTCCGAGCTTCCGGTTCTTGAGCTGCCTCTCGACTTCTCCCGCCCGGCCGTGCAGCAGTTTGACGGTCAAACGCTCACGTTTACGCTGGATGCGGAGAAAAGCGAAGCTCTCAAACGGCTTGCCGGCGATTCAGGGGCGACGCTGTACATGCTTCTGCTGGCTGCGTACTCCGTATTGCTTCATAAATACGCGGGACAGGAAGATATAGTGGTCGGCACTCCGATTGCCGCCCGTTCTCACGCCGACCTGCAGCCGATTATCGGTATGTTCGTCAATACGCTGGCCCTTCGCTTGGGTCCGGCGGCGGAGCGGACGTTCCTGGATTACTTGCAGGAAGTGAAGGAAACAACGCTTGGAGCCTACGAGCACCAAGACTATCCGTTCGAGGAGCTGGTGGAAGCTCTTCAGGTGAGCCGGGATTTAAGCCGGAATCCTCTGTTTGACACCATGTTTTCTTTGCAAAAGCACGAAAGCTTGGATTTAACCCTGGAAGGCTTGCAATGGTCGCTGTTCGACATCGAGGAAAAGACGGCAAAGTTTGACCTTAGCTTTGATATCGTGGAAGCCGATAACGAACTGGTTTGCAAGATCGAGTACGCTACCTCGTTGTTTAGACAGGAAACGGTGGTACGGCTGGCAGGTCATTACGAGCAGCTTTTGACGTCGATCCTGGCTCAGCCGGGTGCGCGGATTTCGGATTTGGATGTCTTGACGGACAGTGAAAAACATGATTTGCTGGTCGGGTTTGACGTGTCGTCTTCGGCTCTTGCGAAGCAACCCGCCGCAGAGGGTACAGGTTTGGAAGCGGATGAGTCGTGGAGAGAGAGAACGTTCCACGAGCTGTTCGAGGAGCAGGCGGAGCGCACTCCGGAAGCGCTGGCGGTTGTCTACGAAGACAGCAAGCTGACGTATGCGGAGCTGAACGCCAAAGCGAATCGTCTGGCGTATGCACTGCGGGCGCGCGGGGTGAAGCCGGAGCAGGTGGTCGGCATTCTGGCCGATCGTTCGGCGGAGCTGTTGATCGGGGTGCTCGCCGTATGGAAAGCGGGCGGCGCTTATGTGCCGCTCGACCCGGACTATCCGGCGGAGCGGATCGAGTATATGCTCGCGGACAGCGGGGCGTCGGTGCTGCTTACGCAGACCCGCCTGCTGGAGCAGACGGAAGCTTGGCGCAGCGACGGAGCTCTAGTGCTGCAAACGGTGCTTGCGCTTGACGACGCCGCGACGTACAGCCTCGGAGCGGCGGAAGCGGCTGTGGGTGTACAATCTTTGGGCGAAGCAGGCGCAGAGGCGGAGGCTTTGGCGCAAGCGGCTGCTGCCGAAACGTCCGCCACGGCAGAAGCCGAGAAGAACGTACTAGCGGCAGATCTCGCATCGAATCCGGCGAATGTGAACAAGCCGCGCGATTTGGCTTACGTCATCTACACCTCCGGTACGACGGGCAAGCCGAAGGGCGTGATGATCGAGCACCGCAGCCTGGTGAACACGGCGGCGGGCTACCGGCGGGAATACCGGTTGGATCAGTTCCCGGTGCGGCTGCTGCAGCTGGCAAGCTTCTCGTTCGACGTGTTCGTCGGCGACATTGCGCGGACGCTGTACAACGGCGGCACCATGGTCATCGTGCCGAAGGACGACCGGATTGATCCAACCCGCCTCTACGGCTGGATTCGCGACTACGCCGTGACGGTGTTCGAATCGACGCCGGCGCTGATCGTGCCGTTCATGGAGCATGTGCATGCCGAGGATCTGGACCTCAGCTCGATTCAGCTGCTGATCACAAGCTCGGATGCGTGCAGCGTAGCGGATTACCGCACCTTGCAGGAGCGCTTCGGCTCGCAGTTCCGTATTATTAACAGCTACGGCGTAACGGAAGCGGCGATTGACTCCAGCTTCTATGACGAGCCTCTGGAAAAGCTGCCGAAGACGGGCAGCGTGCCGATCGGGAAAGCGTGGCTGAACGCCAAGTTCTACATCGTGGATGCGCATCTGAAGCCGGTGCCGGTCGGGGTGCTAGGCGAGCTGGTCATCGGCGGAGTCGGAGTGGCGCGCGGGTACTTGAACCGTCCGGAGCTGACGGAAGAGAAGTTCGTAGACAGCCCGTTCGCCGCGGGCGAGCGGCTGTACCGCACGGGAGACTTGGCGCGGTGGATGGAAGACGGGAACGTGGACTTCATCGGCCGGATCGACAACCAGGTGAAAATCCGGGGGTACCGGATTGAGACGGGTGAAGTCGAAGCGAAGCTGCTGAGTGTAGGTGGCGTGAAGGAAGCGGTCGTCATCGTCAGGGAAGATCAAGAAGGTCAGAAAGCTTTGTGCGCTTATTATACAGCGGAAGAAGACTTGACGGCGGCGGACCTGAAGCGGGCGATTGCCAGCGAGCTGCCGGGGTACATGATCCCGTCGTACTTCGTGGAGCTGGAGTGCCTGCCTCTAACGCCGAACGGAAAGATCGACCGGAAGGCGCTGCCGGCACCGGAAGGGGGAGCAGGCGGAGGCCGCGAATACGTGGCGCCGCGCACCGAACTGGAGGCGAAGCTGGCCGCCATTTGGCAGGATGTGCTTGTTCGGGAGAAGGCGGTAGGCGTAACGGACAACTTCTTCGACCTCGGCGGGCACTCCCTGCGGGCGACGACGCTGGTCAGCAAAATGCATAAGGAGCTAGGCGTTGAATTCCCGCTTCGCGACGTATTCCGCTACTCGACGGTTGAAGAAATGGCCGCGGCTATGGAGCGGCTGGAGATCGGCTCGTTCACGGCTATTCCGGCTGCGGAACCTAGCGAGTATTATCCGCTCTCTTCCGCTCAGAAACGTCTCTATATCTTGAACCAGCTGGAAGGAGCCGAGCTGAGCTACAACATACCGGGAGCTATGCTGCTCGAAGGGGAGCTCGACCGGCAGCGGTTTGAAGAAGCGTTCCGCGGGCTCGTAGCTCGTCATGAAACGCTGCGTACCGGCTTTGAGATGGTAAAAGGCGAAGCGGTTCAGCGGATTTACGAAGAAGCCGCCTTCCAGGTGGAATATGTGCAGATCAGCGAGGAGCAGGCAGAAGAAACGGTGCGCCAATTCGTTCGTCCGTTTGATCTAGCGAAGCCGCCACTTCTGCGGGTAGGCCTTGCTGAACTGGCGCCGGACCGGCACATTCTAATGTTCGATACGCATCATATCGTATCTGACGGCGTTTCGGTTGACGTACTGATCGAAGAGTTCGTCCGCTTGTACAGCGGGGAGCAGTTGGAGCCGCTCCGCATTCAGTACAAAGATTATGCGGTATGGCAGCAATCGGACGAGCAGAAAGCTCAGCTTGCCAAGCAGGAAGCCTACTGGCTCGACATGTTCCGCGGAGAACTGCCGGTTTTGGAATTGCCGACGGACTATCCGCGCCCGGCTATGCAGAGCTACGAGGGCCGCACGCTGCAATTGTTTATGGATAGCGAGAAAAGCGAGGGTCTGAAACGGCTTGCAGCCGAGAACGGCGCAACGCTTTACATGGTTCTGCTTGCTGGTTATACAATGTTATTGCATAAGTATACAGGGCAAGAAGACGTGGTGGTCGGTACGCCGATTGCGGGAAGAAATCACAGCGACGTTCAGCCGCTGATCGGGATGTTCGTCAATACCCTGGCCATCCGCAGTTATCCGGCTGCCGGTAAGACGTTCCTTGACTACTTGAAGGAAATCAAGGAGACGACGCTGGGCGCTTTTGAACATCAGAATTATCCGTTTGAGGAACTGGTGGATAAGGTGAATGTGGCTCGCGATTTAAGCCGCAATCCGCTGTTCGATACGATGTTTGCTTTGCAGAATACAGAGAATTTGGAAATCCAGCTCCCCGGACTCCATTTGTCGACGTATGCCAGCGAAGAAATTGTTTCTAAATTCGATCTCAGCTTGGACGTCACAGAGATCGAGGAAGGCTTGGAATATCTGTTTGAATACGCCACTGCTCTTTATAAAACTGAAACAGTGGAAAAATTGGCCGCTCACTACTTGCAGCTGCTTGAATCCATTCTCGGCAACCCGTCGGCGACGATTGCCGAGCTGGGCATTTTGACACCGTCGGAAAAAGAGCAAATTCTTGGCGCGTTTAACCCGGCGCAGCCGGAAGCGGCTCCTGCGGCCGCGTTCCACCGGCTGTTCGAGGAACAGGCGGAGCGCACGCCGGAAGCGGCGGCCGTCGTGTACGAGAACGACCGGCTGACGTATGCGGAGCTGAACGAGCGGGCGAACCGCTTGGCGGCTACGCTGCGCACAAGCGGCATCGGCCGGGAGACGATCGTCGGCATTCTCGCCGAGCGTTCGGTGGACTTGCTGGTGGCCGTGCTGGCCGTCTGGAAAGCAGGCGGGGCGTATGTGCCGCTCGACCCGGATTACCCGGCGGAGCGCGTGCGGTTCATGCTCGAAGACAGCGGAGCGAAGGTGCTGCTGACGCAAACGGCGCTGCGAGAGCGCGCCGAAGCCTGGCTCGGCGAAGAGGAGCTGGCGCTGGCGGCGGTGCTGTACCTGGACGACGAAACTTCGTACAGCGAGGAGCGGATGAATGCCGACAGCTTCCATGAAGCCCGTTCGGAGGATCTGGCGTACGTGATCTATACGTCGGGAACGACGGGCAAGCCGAAGGGCGTGATGATCGAGCACCGCAGCCTGGTGAATACGGCGGCGGGCTACCGGCGGGAATACCAGTTGGATCAGTTCCCGGTGCGGCTGTTGCAGCTCGCAAGCTTCTCTTTTGACGTGTTCGTGGGAGATATCGCGCGGACGCTGTACAACGGCGGCACGATGGTGATTGTGCCGAAGGACGACCGGATTGATCCGTCTCGTCTGCACCATTGGATTGAGCAGGAGCGGGTCACCATCTTCGAATCGACGCCGGCGCTGATCGTGCCGTTCCTGGAGTACGTGCACGAGCATCAACTGGATATGAGCGGGATGGAGCTGTTGATCACGAGCTCGGACAGCTGCAGCGTGGCGGATTACCGGACCTTGCAGGAACGCTTCGGCTCGTTGTTCCGGATCATCAACGCATACGGCGTGACGGAAGCGGCGATCGACTCCAGCTTCTACGACGAGGAGCTGGCGAAGCTGCCGCAGACAGGCAATGTGCCGATCGGCAAAGCGTGGCTGAACGCCAAGTTCTACATCGTGGATGCGCATCTGAATCCGGTGCCGGTCGGGGTGCTGGGCGAGCTGGTCATCGGCGGAGTCGGAGTGGCGCGCGGGTACTTGAACCGTCCGGAGCTGACGGAAGAGAAGTTCGTAGACAGCCCGTTCGCCGCGGGCGAGCGGCTGTACCGCACGGGAGACTTGGCGCGGTGGATGGAAGACGGGAACGTGGACTTCATCGGCCGGATCGACAACCAGGTGAAAATCCGGGGGTACCGGATTGAGACAGGCGAAGTCGAAGCGAAGCTGCTGAGTGTAGATGGCGTGAAGGAAGCGGTCGTCGTCGTCAGGGAAGATCAAGAAGGTCAGAAAGCTTTGTGCGCTTATTATACAGCGGAAGAAGGCTTGACAGCGGCGGATCTGAAGCGGGCGATTGCCAGCGAGCTGCCGGGGTACATGATCCCGTCGTACTTCGTGGAGCTGGAGCGCCTGCCTCTGACGCCGAACGGAAAGATCGACCGGAAGGCGCTGCCGGCACCGGAAGGGGGGGCAGGAGGCCGCGAATACGTGGCGCCGCGCACCGAACTGGAGGCGAAGCTGGCCGCCATTTGGCAGGATGTGCTTGTTCGGGAGAAGGCGGTAGGCGTAACGGACAACTTCTTCGACCTCGGCGGACACTCCCTGCGGGCGACGACGCTGGTCAGCAAAATGCATAAGGAGCTAGGCGTTGAATTCCCGCTTCGCGACGTATTCCGCTACTCGACGGTTGAAGAAATGGCCGCGGCTATGGAGCGGCTGGAGATCGGCTCGTTCACGGCTATTCCGGCTGCGGAACCTAGCGAGTATTATCCGCTCTCTTCCGCTCAGAAACGTCTCTATATCTTGAACCAGCTGGAAGGAGCCGAGCTGAGCTACAACATACCGGGAGCTATGCTGCTCGAAGGGGAGCTCGACCGGCAGCGGTTTGAAGAAGCGTTCCGCGGGCTCGTAGCTCGTCATGAAACGCTGCGTACCGGCTTTGAGATGGTAAAAGGCGAAGCGGTTCAGCGGATTTACGAAGAAGCCGCCTTCCAGGTGGAATATGTGCAGATCAGCGAGGAGCAGGCAGAAGAAACGGTGCGCCAATTCGTTCGTCCGTTTGATCTAGCGAAGCCGCCACTTCTGCGGGTAGGCCTTGCTGAACTGGCGCCGGACCGGCACATTCTAATGTTCGATACGCATCATATCGTATCTGACGGCGTTTCGGTTGACGTACTGATCGAAGAGTTCGTCCGCTTGTACAGCGGGGAGCAGTTGGAGCCGCTCCGCATTCAGTACAAAGATTATGCGGTATGGCAGCAATCGGACGAGCAGAAAGCTCAGCTTGCCAAGCAGGAAGCCTACTGGCTCGACATGTTCCGCGGAGAACTGCCGGTTTTGGAATTGCCGACGGACTATCCGCGCCCGGCTATGCAGAGCTACGAGGGCCGCACGCTGCAATTGTTTATGGATAGCGAGAAAAGCGAGGGTCTGAAACGGCTTGCAGCCGAGAACGGCGCAACGCTTTACATGGTTCTGCTTGCTGGTTATACAATGTTATTGCATAAGTATACAGGGCAAGAAGACGTGGTGGTCGGTACGCCGATTGCGGGAAGAAATCACAGCGACGTTCAGCCGCTGATCGGGATGTTCGTCAATACCCTGGCCATCCGCAGTTATCCGGCTGCCGGTAAGACGTTCCTTGACTACTTGAAGGAAATCAAGGAGACGACGCTGGGCGCTTTTGAACATCAGAATTATCCGTTTGAGGAACTGGTGGATAAGGTGAATGTGGCTCGCGATTTAAGCCGCAATCCGCTGTTCGATACGATGTTTGCTTTGCAGAATACAGAGAATTTGGAAATCCAGCTCCCCGGACTCCATTTGTCGACGTATGCCAGCGAAGAAATTGTTTCTAAATTCGATCTCAGCTTGGACGTCACAGAGATCGAGGAAGGCTTGGAATATCTGTTTGAATACGCCACTGCTCTTTATAAAACCGAAACGGTGGAGAAATTGGCCGCTCACTACTTGCAGTTGCTTGAATCCATTCTCCGTAACCCGTCGGCGACGATTGCCGAGCTGGGCATTTTGACACCGGCGGAAAAAGATCAAATTCTCGGCGCGTTTAACCCGGCGCAGCCGGAAGCGGCTCCTGCGGCGGCGTTCCACCAGCTGTTTGAGGAACAGGCGAAGCGCACGCCGGAAACGGCAGCTGTCGTGTACGAGAATGACCGGCTGACGTATGCAGAGCTGAACGAGCGGGCGAACCGCTTGGCGGCCACGCTGCGCACAAGCGGCATCGGCCGGGAGACGATCGTCGGCATTCTCGCCGAGCGTTCGGTGGACTTGCTGGTGGCCGTGCTGGCCGTCTGGAAAGCGGGCGGGGCGTATGTGCCGCTCGACCCGGATTACCCGGCGGAGCGCGTGCGGTTCATGCTCGAAGACAGCGGAGCGAAGGTGCTGCTGACGCAAACGCTGCTGCGAGAGCGCGCCGAAGCCTGGCTCGACGAAGAGGAGCTGGGGCTGGCGGCGGTGCTGTACCTGGACGACGAAGCGTCGTACAGCGAGGAGCGGGCGAATGCGCCGCTGGAAGCGGATGATCACTTGCACGAATGCCGTCCGGAGGACCTGGCGTACGTGATCTACACGTCGGGAACGACGGGCAAGCCAAAGGGCGTGATGATCGAGCACCGCAGCCTGGTGAACACGGCGGCGGGCTACCGGCGGGAATACCGGTTGAATCAGTTCCCGGTGCGGCTGCTGCAGCTCGCAAGCTTCTCGTTTGACGTGTTCGTGGGAGATATCGCGCGGACGCTGTACAACGGAGGCACGATGGTGATTGTGCCGAAGGACGACCGGATCGATCCGTCTCGTCTGCACTACTGGATCAGCCAGCAGCAAGTGACGATCTTCGAATCGACGCCGGCGCTGATCGTGCCGTTCCTGGAGTACGTGCACGAGCATCAACTGGATATGAGCGGGATGGAGCTGTTGATCACGAGCTCGGACAGCTGCAGCGTGGCGGATTACCGGACCTTGCAGGAACGCTTCGGCTCGTTGTTCCGGATCATCAACGCATACGGCGTGACGGAAGCGGCGATCGACTCCAGCTTCTACGACGAGGAGCTGGCGAAGCTGCCGCAGACAGGCAATGTGCCGATCGGCAAAGCGTGGCTGAACGCCAAGTTCTACATCGTGGATGCGCATCTGAATCCGGTGCCGGTCGGGGTGCTGGGCGAGCTGGTCATCGGCGGAGTCGGAGTGGCGCGCGGGTACTTGAACCGTCCGGAGCTGACGGAAGAGAAGTTCGTAGACAGTCCGTTCGCCGCGGGCGAGCGGTTGTACCGCACGGGAGACTTGGCGCGGTGGATGGAAGACGGCAACGTGGACTTCATCGGCCGGATCGACAACCAGGCGAAAATCCGGGGGTACCGGATCGAGACGGGCGAGATCGAGTCGCAGCTGCTGCGGGTGGAAGGCGTGCGCGAAGCGGTGGTGCTGGTTCGAAGTGACGCGAACGGGCAGAAAGCGCTGTGCGCGTACTACACAACGGATGGCGAACTGACGGTGGCAGACCTGAAACGGGCGATCTCCAGCGAGCTGCCGGGGTACATGATCCCGTCGTACTTCGTCGAGCTGGAGCGCCTGCCTCTGACGCCGAACGGGAAAATCGACCGGAAGGCGCTGCCGGCGCCGGAAGGGGGAGCAAGCGCAGGCCGCGAATACGTGGCGCCGCGCACCGAACTGGAGGCGAAACTGGTCGCCATCTGGCAGGGCGTGCTCGGGCCGGTCACGATTGGCGTGACGGACAACTTCTTCGACCTCGGCGGGCACTCCCTGCGGGCGACGACGCTAGTCAGCAAGGTGCACAAGGAACTGAGTGTGGACCTGCCACTGCGCGATGTGTTCCGGCACTCGACCATCGAAGCGATGGCCGAGGCGATCAGCCAATTGGAGCGGCAAGAACACCTCTCCATTCCGGTTCTGGATAAGAGGGATTACTATCCGCTTTCCTCCGTGCAAAAACGGCTGTACATCCAGCAGCAGATGGAAGGCGCCGAGCTTAGCTACAACATGTCCGGCATGACGGTTCTCGTCGGGCGCTTGGAACGGAATCAATTCGAGGCGGCGCTCAATGGATTGATAGCTCGTCACGAAATTTTGCGAACCGGCTTCGAAATGGTCGACGGCGAACCGGTACAACGGATTTATCCGGACTTGAAGTTTGCCGTCGAGTATACGAAAGCGACGGAAAGTGAAACGAAGAGCATCGTAGACGGCTTTGTGCGCGTCTTTGATTTGGAGCGGCCGCCGCTGCTGCGTGTGGGCTTAGTCGAATGGGAAGCGGAACGGCATCTACTCATGCTGGACATTCATCATATCGTCACGGATGGCATGTCGATGGGCATCTTCGTCGAAGAGCTGCTGCGCCTGTATAACGGTGAGACTCTGGAACCGCTTCGGATTCAATACAAGGAATTCGCCGCTTGGCAGCAGTCAGAACCTGTAAAAGAGCGGCTGAAACGTCAGGAAGCCTACTGGCTGGACGTGCTGGAAGGCGAACTGCCGACGCTTGAACTGCCTACGGACTTTGTCAGACCTGCCGCTCGCAGCTTTGAGGGAGATGTGCTGCCTTTCAGCATCGACAAGCAGATGACCGACAGCTTGCAGCGCATCGCCGATGAGAACGGTGCCACCCTTTATATGGTGTTATTGGCGGCCTATTCAATCCTGCTCAGCAAGTACTCGGGACAAGAAGACTTCATTGTAGGCATGCCGGTTTCGGGCCGCACACATGCCGACCTGGAGCCGCTCATCGGAATGTTTGTCAACACTTTGGCGATTCGCCATTATCCGTCCGGGGAGAAGGCGTTCCTCGCTTACTTGAACGAAGTCAAAGAAACGATGCTGGGGGCCTACGACCACCAGGATTATCCGTTCGAGGAGCTTGTGAAAAAGCTGCAGGCGCCGCGAGATCAAAGCCGCAATCCTGTATTCGATGTCATGTTTGCTTTGGAAACCAAGGAAGATAACGTTCAAAGCTTCGGGGATATCAAGATCGAATCTTATCCGGAAACTCATACGGTTTCCCAATTTGATCTTACCTTGGTCATTTCGTTGCTGGATGAGGGAATGAACGGGCAGTTTGAATATGCCACCAAGTTGTTTACGCGCAATCTGATCGACAATTTCGCTCAGGACCTGCTCGTAATCATCACCCAAATTTGCGAACAGCCTTCGGTGCTGTTGAAGGATATTTCCCTGAACGGGCAATTCGAACAGGAGCAAGATGTGCTAGAGGCCATTGATATTATTTTCTAATCCCTTACCCGGCTTGGGTGTATGCCGTATTTCTCTCGGCACGCATCCTGCCGGGTGTTTTTTTAAAAATGAAAAAGAAAAATCCACCACAGGAATCTGACGTCAAGTGCCACTGAGTAACTATTTCGATTTATTGGAAAATCGACAAAACACAACAGAAATCGTAGTTTACCTTTGGTATACTAAGAATCAAACCATTTAAACAGAGATAATTCCACCATAAAATCCGAATACCCGAAAAACGAAAAGAAGTAATTGCCGATCATTGCAGACGAGTTTAATTTTTTGACTATGACACCAGAAGAACAACAAAAGGCACACGAAGACTACAGGAAGAAATACAGATATCTAAAACGTGCGCCGCGGCTACTCGTTTACTACTAACTTGGAAGGATGTGCCGAATAGCTATTGGGCAGCGCGCGACATCGCAGCTGCTGCGATGTCTCTCAATAGCGCAACAAAAAACGAGTAGCAACCGAGAGTCGACAATATGACGTTTTTAAGAGGGGCTACCGCTATGTACTCGGTAGCCCCTCTTGTGAGCAAAAAGCCATTAATGTGTCATTCAATCGGGAAACTGTACCTGTCACTTAGAGCATCTTTCCTCAACTCGAATTTCTTCATCATAAAAGAAACGCCCAAGTGGAGAGCAACAAATCACCTGTAACCCCACTTACAGTTATTTCTTTCTAAGTATTACTCCAATAACCCCAGTTCCTTTTATACATTTGATCAGACTCTCCTAATACATGTCCATATATTGTTAATTTTGTGCCTAGGGGGACCAGATTGTATAATTCCATGACATCGTGGTTCCGCATTCGAATACAACCATGGCTCTGATGCTGTCCAATAGAATATGGTAGGCTTACCACAAAAAAACACTTTCAAGGTTGTGCCATATCTTACGACATGGTGCATTTTCTTGAAGGTGTTTTTCAGTCTCGCTCTATTTATTTTAAAAAGACAGCACTTCGGCATATGATCAGCCTTTCATGCCCTCGGAAAGTTAAGGATTATCATCCGGCGGTAAAGGGAATGAAGCTCGAATATAAGTTGTTGGAGCTATTTTTTGATGAACAGGCAACAACCGTTCATGTAGGTTCTTCTGGGATAACGATTTATAAAGTATAGATATAGCTGCAGCGGCTATCTGCTCAGATGGTATATCGATGGCCGTAATGGGTGGTGTAGAATACTGGGTAGCGTCTGGTCCGGTCATCCCGATCGATATGATAGCAACTTCCTCAGGGATTTTAATTTTCAAACGGTTAAATTCATGGATCATTCCCATAACGATAGTATCCGATTCACAGAATATCGTTTTAGGTCTATCCGTCATTTGAAGATATCTCTCTGCAGCTGTAACTCCTCCGGCAAGCGAATTCGGTGCTGTTATAATGTGTGATTGATCAACCACAATATGCTGCTTCCTGCACTCTTCAAGAAAAGCATTTATACGCTGGTTGGAAGCAACATAAGGACTTTCCACTGCGACTACTCCGATATGTTGTACCGACTGCTTAGTAAGCAAAGAAACCGCCTCTATTGCAACTTCGCCAGAGTCAACATAAACTGTGGAGAATTTTTTAGACTGGCGATTAATCAAAACGATTGGCATGCGGGGCGACAATGACTCCAAATACGCCAGATCTGCCTCGGAAGTAGCACCAATAATAATTCCATTATACGTATTATTCATGATCTCTTTAGCGTCTTTGGCGATTTGATCGTTCGTATAAATACGTATAACAAGCTCGAAATCAAATTGTTTTTTTTCTATTTCGGATTGAATCCCTGCCAACAATGCCGCCAGCATGTTCGTCCGGGCATCTAATGTCCAATATAAGGCAATGATCGGCTTGGCCCGATCTAAATTGCGCAGACGTCTTGCACTAACATTCGGCTGATATCCCAATTCATCTATGGCTTTCATGACTTTATTGTAGGTTGTCGAGGGAATACTTCGTTCCTTAGATTTGCCGTTAATGACAATGGAAACTGTCGAAACAGATACCTCAGCCAACTTAGCAACATCTTTCAGTGTAACCATCTTAGGTCTCCAATCTAATAACTAATTGGTCATACTTTCCTTAAATATAATCATAATCTAATTTTCTGTAAATGTGAACAATTGTGAAAAATAGAACATGTCCTTGATTTGCTCATTTTATTGATATAAAATGAATTTGTCAACGAGTACAACGTTATACTAAAACGTTGTACTCAACTTAATTTCAAAATGTGTCCGAAACCTTAGAAAGGAGAAGCGTGAATGCCTTATGTGTAGTGGATAGATAAGAATATTGATTTTTAAGTACAACGTTGTACTTACTGTGTAATCGTAATTATTGTTATGTTTCGGCAAATCCAAGGAATATAACGGTGATCTCTTTGGATGATTAAAAATATGATTCCGTAATATTAAAAAGAGAAGATGAGGTAGATGGCATACAATATCTCGGTTATTCATGGAGATGGTATTGGCAAAGAAATCGTTGACCAAGCGATCAAAGTAATGAATGAAGTCGGCAACGTATTTCATCATACCTTTCATTTTGAAAGATGTGAAGCCGGAACCGAGGCCGTTCAAAAATACGGTGAACCCCTTCCTGATAAGAGCCTAAGGCAATGTCAAGAAAGCGACGCGATATTACTCGGAAGCCTGTGGCTCGACAAGTATCCGGAATTGCCACAAGAAAAGCGTCCAAGCTATGTTCTTTCTCTACTTAGGAAAAAGCTAGAGCTTAAGATAAATCTTCGGCCGATCTCCGTGTATAAATCATTGGCGGAATTGAGCCCACTGAAAAACAGTATCATTGGCGAGGGATTTAATATTCTTATGCTTCGTGATCTGGCCGGCGGCATGCTCATGTCCCAAAGATACCGAGGAATCGGGGATTATGGCAAAGAAGCATTCGATAAAGAGTACTATAACGAAGAAATGATCAAAGCGAATGCTTGCGCTGCGTTTGAAATTGCTCGTGGGCGCAGCAAGAAGGTCACAAGTTTGGATAAGGCGGTCATCCTGGAAAGTTCGAAGTTGTGGCGTGAGGTTGTCCAAGAGGTTAGTGCAGATTATCGGGATGTAGCTCTGGTGAATCAGTACATTGATGATGCAGCCGCGCAGGTCATTACCGATCCTCATAACTATGACGTTATTCTAACGTCTGGCATGTTCGGAGATATCCTTTCGGATGA
The DNA here is from genome assembly GCF_044784315.1 of Paenibacillus sp. DP01. Taxonomy (NCBI): domain Bacteria; kingdom Bacillati; phylum Bacillota; class Bacilli; order Caryophanales; family Paenibacillaceae; genus Paenibacillus; species Paenibacillus sp. DP01. The sequence continues at coordinate 4,944,615 of NZ_CP173059.1, read as the reverse complement.
AATATCCGCATTGGCAGGAACACCGAATGTACTTCCGTCAGCGGAGCTCAATCGCCAGGGCAAAGGTCTGTTTACACCTAACCAAATACACAATAAAGATTATTCCATTGTAGGCAAGGATATCGCTAATCCAATCGGATCTATTTTATCCGGTGCGATGATGCTACGTTTTGCTTTTGGTTTGGAAGAAGAAAGCCAAGCCATCGAGGGAGCGGTTAAACGGGTACTAGATGAAAAATACGCAACAAAGGACATTTGCTTACCGGGAAGTAAACGGATTGGGACAAGCGAAATGGGGTCTATCATATCCGAAAAGATAAGAGAAATTGGGAAGGAGCTAGTTTGATATGACGATGATCGAATCCATTTTGAACGAAAAGTCCGGAGTAACCACAGTTATTGAACCGAACTATATCGTTTTAAGTGACAGTTTACCATTAGAAATTGTAAATGAATTAGAAAATATAAAGCGGCTTGAAGCGCCTGAGCGGGTGATCGTAATGCTCTATTTTGACACTCCCGCTGGGAATTTCATATCAGCTGAAATACAGAAAAAACTCATCCAGTTTGCTCGCAAGCACGAACTGAAATTTGTCCAATCCCAAGGCATCGAATATCACATTCTGCTGAATCAATATGTAAAACCTGGTGACATCGTTGTTTCTTCAGGTAAGCATAACAGCATTTTCGGTGTAAAGCAGGCTCTCGGAATACATGTGAATCCATCCGAATTGCTTCATGTGTGCACAAACGGCAAGATGAATATAGTGGTTCCGGAAACCGTGTACATCGAACTTACGGGCCAACTAAAATCAGAAGCGTCCATCAAAGACTTCGTAATCTCCTTTTTAGCATCAAATGAACTTAAATACGCTGGCAAAGCCATCGAATTTTATGGAGAGGGCTTAAATTCCTTATCCCCGAAAGAAACAACAGATCTTTGCCAATTGGCTTCGAGAAGCGGTGCTGTGACAGCATTTCTTCATATGGATTTTCAAGGACCGGGCCAAGAAAGCTATGATTTAGGAGATGTGCAACCCATGGTTGCTCTGCCGGGGTCGATCCATCAATCGCAACCTGCGGCTGAATTGGCAGGTACTCCATTATCGGCTTGTTTCATCGGCGGATGCACAGGAGGCAGTATTGAGGATTTGAGAACAGCCGCAGCGATTTTGAAAGGAAAACGGATTCCCATAAATATGCGGTTATCGATTGGACCACAAACTAATGAAGTTTACAAGCAGGCTATTTCCGAAGGGTTAATTCAGACCTTTATCGATAGTGGTGCGCAAATTTTGAGCACAGGCTGTGCCAGCTGTGTGACAACGTCAAAAGGTGTTATTGCCGAAGGCGAAACGATGCTATCGGCTAGTTGCTGGAATTATAAGGGATGCAACGGCTCAAAGGACTCGCTGGTTTACCTCGCTTCCGCAGAATCCGTCGCTAACTCCGCGTTGAAGGGCTGTATCACATTAAATTCGAAGGGATGAGAAGATTTATATGGAAAAGAAATTTAACGGAAAGTTATGGAAACTCCCAGATGATGTCGATACAGATACTATTATTGCAGGCCGGCACGGAGTTATTCTCGATAAAAAGGAAATGGGCTCGCACTGTCTTGAAACCCTTCGCCCCGAATTTGCATCCCAGGTACAACCGGGAGACATTATTGTAGCTGGCAAAAATTTTGGCTGCGGATCATCGCGGGAAATGGCCGCCGAAGCGATCAATGTACATGGTGTTTACTGCATCATCGCTAAATCCTTTGCCCGCATTTTCTTTAGAAATGCGATCAATAACGGCATGCTACTGATTGAAAATGCAGAAATACCTGAGCACTGCGAAGAAGGGGACATCCTGACCGTCGAAGTGAACCAGTCAGTTACCGTCAACGGCAAGAGCTTCAGCATTCCCAAGGTGTCCAATAATTTGTTTGAAATTATTCAAGATGGCGGACTAATCCCCAATATCATTAAACGCATGGAAAAAGCCGAGGCAGAAGGGAGATAACAAAACAATGGGACATACACTGGCTGAAAAACTATTAATGAAAAATACGGGAGAACAAAGTCTGGCCCCTGGTGACATGGTAATCGCTCGGCCCGATCGATATATGATCCATGATATTTATACCTCGTTCCTGAAGCGCGCGTTAAAGGATATGCATGTGACCAAAGCGATCTACCCGGACCGCGGAGTAATCATCTTTGACCATTTGATGCCGACCAACCAGGCGGATACCGATCCTGCCCATTTTGTGGATGGACTTGAGCTGGCTGAAAAATTTCAAATTAAAAATGTTCATAAGGGCGAGGGAATCTGCCACTCTCTGATGCATGAACTAAGATACGCAAGACCAGGTGAAATCGTCGTAGCGACAGATAGCCATACAACGACCTATGGCGGGGCAGGTTGTTTCTGTACTGGCATTGGACATACCGAAATGGCAGCAGTTGTGGCAACGGGCGAGATCTGGCTCAAAGTTCCTTCGGCCATCAAGATTGTGCTTGATGGTGAGTTTCCGAAAGGTGTCGGAGCAAAAGATATTATTTTAAGAATCCTTGGTGACATCAAATCGGACGGCGGTCAGTACAAGTCGATGGAATTTACAGGAGCTGCCGTGCGCAGCATGAGTATGCAGTCACGATTCACTATAGCCAACATGGCTTTGGAAGCCGGTGCAAAGGTAGGATTATTCGAAGCAGATGAAAAAACAGCCGAGTATTATGACATGGACTATAATGATATTTCCTGGCTGAAAGTAGACGAAGACGCCAAGTATGAACAAGTTCTTCATTATGATGTCAGTAAGCTTGAGCCCCAATTGTCATGTCCACAAGGCGTTGATAATGTTCATCCTATTTCCGAAATCGAAGGAACGAAACTGAATCAGGTTTATATTGGTTCTTGCACCAACGGTAGCATTGAAGATATGGAGATGGCAGCTAAAATTCTTGAAGGTAAAAAAATTGCTCCTTTCCTGAAAATGATTGTGATTCCGGCAACCATCAATATTTACAAAGAAGCGATGGAACGCGGTTATATTCAAACCTTCATCGATGCCGGTGCCAGTGTATCGCACCCTTGCTGCGGATTATGTTGCGGGCAACCCTATGGTCTAATGAGCGACGATGAGGTGGTACTAGGTACTAACAATCGCAACTTTATCGGTAGGATGGGAACCAAGAAGTCGCTAATTTATTTGTCTTCCCCGGCAGTGGCCGCGGCATCCGCCTTAACGGGGGTCATCACTCATCCAGCTAAACAATTTGCGCTATAACAATAATCAGATGGGAGTTTACTATGGATAAGCAAATTGGGGTTACCGCCATTCCGCCGAAGTCAAATTTCATAGCTCAATTAAAAAAAATAAAGATTTCAGGCTTGTCGTTAAAATACTATATTCCCTTTTCTATCATCATATTGCTTGCGGTCTATACCGGGAATTTGAATAAAGATATTATCGGTTCAATTGCATTTCTCTTGATGGCTGGTGGTTTGTTTTCATATGTTGGAGGCGTCATTCCCATTTTCGGCAGTTGGATGGGAGGGGCGATCCTCCTGCCGTTATTCGGTGGCTCAGCACTCGTGTATTTTGGTCTGATTCCGGATTACGTACAGACGAATATTTCGGGTTTGATCGGATCGGGCTTTGTTAATTTATTTTTGTCGGCAATCATCATCGGTTCGATCCTTAGTATGGATCGGAAGGTGCTCGTCTCCATCTCATTACGGCTATTACCGTGCATTATTGGTGCTCTGGCCTTTGTATTCATCTTCTTAGTTCTAGGATCGCTCTTAACAGGCTCAACGTTGCTGGAAGGTCTGTTTATGATCGGTTTGCCGAATTATTCTGGAGGCTCTTCTGGTGCAATCGCCGTTGTTCCGTCCATTTACAGCCCAATTTTTCACAAGCCGGCAGGAACTTTTTCGGGGCAGTTCCTAGTATACATGAACATTTCGAACCTGATTTGCGTCATTTTCGCTGGCTTGTTGCATAAACTTGGTAAGCGTTATCCTTCGCTAACAGGTAATGGCGAATTGCTGAAGAATGTGCGCAAAAGTGCAGACCAACCTGCACAAGAAAAAGCTAAAGTCTCGAGTGATTTGAAAAAAGATATTACAAAGTTAGGTACAGGGTTGTTTGTTTCGGTTGTTTTTATAATCGCCGGTAACATTTTGCAGAGCATTATACCACAGCTTAACTTTATAGCCTGGGCTGTAATTTTGGTCATTATCGTGAAAGCAACAGGCTTTTTGGATGATACCTTGTGCCAATCTAGTGACTATTGGCAAGGATTTATGGTTCGAAACTTTTTACCGTTCCTGATCACGGGGATTGGGATTGCATCGCTTGATTTGAGCCAAGTGTCCTCCTATTTTACAGTTTCGAATTTTATCATTATCATTTTTGGGGTTATCGGTTCTGTGGTAGGTTCATTAATCGTCGGCAAGTTTATGAAATTCCACCCCATTGATTCGATGATCGCCGTAGGTCTTAATTTAGGAAATCTGGGAGGAACCGGCGCTATCGGGGTATTATCAACTTCAGAGCGGATGGGGATGATGCCATTTGCAACGATCGCCAACCGGATCGGCGGAGCCATAATGGTTATTGTTATCAGTTTGCTGTTGCCATACTTTTTATAATGCACAAATTAAAAATGTTTCCGCTATTCGGCTGACATTGGACGATATATGGGCAGTATTAATGTGAAAATGTTCACAATTTACTGCCCGATAATAACGCATTTCCATTTTCCATTATAAGGCCAATCACCGAAAGGAGTTTTCAACCTTGAATAAAATCGTAGTTTATCAAGCTCGTCCTGACGAAGCGGCATACTTCAAAAAATTTGGGAATGAGTTTGATTTGGATATCAAATATGTGAATCAAGAGTTAAATGCCGAGACCGCAATTCAAGCGCAAGACGCTGAGGCTGTAACGATACAAGGGAGCAATAAAGCGGATCGAGCAACTTTGCAAGCTTTAAGTAAGGTTGGGGTCAAGTATCTCGCTTTAAGAAGCGCCGGATACAATTATATAGATAGAGCTGCAGCTAAAGAGTATGGCATTCGCTTTTCTAATGTTACCTACTCGCCCAATAGTGTCGCGGATTTTACTACGATGTTAATTCTAATGTGTGAACGTAAAGCACAACAAATTTTAGCGCGAGGCGCCGTACAGGATTACACTTTGGCAGGTATTCAAGGTAGAGAAATCAGAAACTTAACAGTGGGGATTATAGGTACTGGCCAGATCGGAGCTACTGTTGCCAGAAATCTTTCTGGATTTGGATGTAACATTATAGGTTACGATATTTACGAAAATGATAATCTAAAGGATTTGATAGAGTATGTTTCGCTGGAAAAGCTAATCTCCACTAGTGATGTGATCAGCCTGCATGCACCATTATTCGACAGCAACTACCATATGATTAATCGGGAAAGCATCGCTAAAATGAAGGATGGCGTCTGCATCGTGAATTGTGGGCGGGGACCACTAATTGATACCGAAGCGCTGATTCATGGCATTGAGACAGGCAAAGTAGGGGCTGCAGGACTGGATGTCATAGAAGATGAATTGGGAATATTTCATGAGGATCACCGTTTGAATGTTCTGAACAATCACCAACTGGCTATTTTAAAATCATTTCCCAATGTCATTGTAACGCCACATATGGCATTTTATACTGATCAAGCGGTGAGTGATATGGTAGAAATTGCGCTAAAATCGCTCAACTCTTTTATGAATAATGGCACGAGTCAGTGGGAAATCAAGAGTTAGTTATCTTGACTCAAGTGGTCATTTTCATTTTGGGTAGTACCAGCGCCGTTGATACCACTCGCAAATGTGTGGGTTAAACTAGGGATTTATTAAACACCTAATTATATTCAAGCTACGCATCGGTGATCGCCAGCTTTGAATAGACTTTCAGCGATTTTCTTTACGGACGGAGCATGGCTGAATCAATGCATCAAAAAAAGCAGCCACTACAGGCTGCTTTTATATTACAGGCTAATTGCTCGTGTCTTTACCTAAAATTCAATATCTATTCAGAACTCGTTAAGCCACGCTCCATTTTGCCATCGTTAGTAAAATTGACGTTGTTGGAACGCCAAGTGCAATTAAACATGTTCCCATTTGAATATCCATCCGCTTTTTTCATGCTTTTTAGTGATTATGAACTGGAGCTTCTATCTGTAGGTAAGTTCAACTGAAATATAAATGTGTTATTGGTGTGATTGAGCGTTAAGGTGCCTTGATGTAACTCAACAATATTCCTTGCTATGGAAAGTCCTAGCCCTGCTCCTGTTTGGATACCTTCGCTGCTTCTTGAGTGGTCAACTTTATAAAAACGGTCAAACAGCTTCTCTTTTTGATCTTGCGTGAGAGGAATTCCTTCATTTTCGACCTCAATCGTAATTTGCTCAGGAGTTGCTTGTAGTCGAATGCAAATGCGTCCCGGCTTTAAGGAATATTTTAAGGCGTTCATGAGAAGATTATCGATTGCTCTGGCCATTTTATCGCTGTCAACGGAGGTAATGATCGAGGAGTCACCGATATCCTTTACGATATATACACCGTTTTCTTGAGCAATGGGTTCGAACTCGAACAACAATTGATCCAAAAGTTGAAATAAATTGATCCTTCTCAGATTTAAATGGGTATCGACCGAAGTGAGCCGTGTATATTCAAACAAGTCATCCAGCAACTTCTTCAAATGAATCGCTTTGTTATAGGTGTTCTGAACAAAGCGCGTATATTCATCTTTATCTTGATATGAGTCTGTTCTTAAAAGCTCGATATAGCCGATAATGCTGGTCAGAGGCGTACGCAAGTCATGTGAAATACCAGTGATCAGCTCCATCTTGGATTTTTCTATTTCACGTTCTTTTACAATCTGCTGCTCTAAACGTTCGGTCATTCGATTGATGTTGTGCGCGACCCGTCCAAGTTCATCTTGCCGAACCACAGGTACCCGATAATGTAAATTGCCTTCAGAAATAAATTGAAGCCCTTGCTCCAATGTAATTAAGTCTCTAACGATTCGTCGTGTCAAAACTAAAAAAGTAAAGATAAACGTAACCATAAACAAGGGGGTAAGAAGATAAGGAAAAAAATTGCGAAACCAATGCCATTCCATGACATTGCTAATTTTCAGGAAAAGTAAAATGAGAATATCATTTATAGCAATAGCGATAATGAGACTCAGCACCATCCTGATTAAAATGTTGACCTGGATGCGTTTTTTTCGTTTTGGCTTTTGTATATGTTCATTCAATTTTGTAGCCAACTCCCCACACCGTTTTAATATATTGTGGATTTCTTGGGAATTGCTCTAATTTTTCTCGTAAATTACGAATATGAACCATCACCGTATTGTCAGAGAACCCGTATGGCGCTTTCCATACATTTTCGTAAATGTGCTCTGAACTAAAAACCTGTCCAGGGTGGCTGGCAAGCAAGATCAGGATAGAAAACTCTAGAGGAGTCAGCGAAATTTCATTCCCCTTTAACTTTACCGAATGTTTACTCTTATCAATCACCAGGTCCTTAATAAGGATAAGCGAATTAAATTCTTCTTTTCCTATTAATGACTGACGCCGTAGCTGCGCTTTTACGCGAGCAAGCAATTCTAACGGATTAAACGGTTTGATCATGTAGTCATCGGCCCCGGTAGTCAGCCCATTGATTTTATCAATATCTTCTTCTTTGGCTGATAGCATGATAATCGGAATATTCGAGATTTCCCTTATTTTAAGACATGCTTTGATCCCGTCCATTCGTGGCATCATGACATCTAGGATAACCAGATGAATTGATGTTTTCTTTATAGCATTCAGAGCTTCCTCCCCGTCAGCCGCTTCAATCACCTGGTATCCTTCATTGCGTAGATATACATGAATGACATCTCGAATTTCGGAGTCATCATCCACAACAAGGATTGTATTCATTACTGACTGCTCCTTTTTTAAAAATTGGTAGATTTAAGAGATTTAAGGTGCCATATTAAATTGTTATCCATAATTAGCCCACGTTCATTCCACCGTTTACATCGTTTCCCTTTTACGACAAACGTAAACGAAAGCAGGAGGGATATTGAGAGGCACCCAATCAATTTTTTCGATGATAAATTTTTCGGAAAGCTGCTTTTTCATTTGAAGTGAATATTGAAAGGCGATAAATAGGCCTCCAGGTTTGAGAGCTTTATAAATCTGTTCAACCAAAGTATCTCTCAATTCACGCTCAAAATTAAAAAAAGGTAGCCCGCTAAAAATACAATCCAACTGTTGAATGTTCTCTTGCTTCATTGCGTCTACTAAACGTGCAGCGTTCGGATGACAGGAGAAGTCTGGATATTCTGTCTGTAAATTATTCCTCATCGTCTCATCCATCTCAAATAATAACACTTTTGTTGCCTCACTTACCTGGGTATTGATACAACGTGTGATGGCACCAGTACCCGAACCGAGCTCTGCGACTGCCCTAACCTCGTTCCAAGGCGCTTGTTTAACCATTTTGGTCGCCAGAAACCGGGAGCTTGGTATAACACTTCCCACATTTTTTGGACTGTGAATAAAGCTTCGCAAAAATAAAAGATTTTCATTGAGTTTCAACCGATTATCCTCCATTACGGTTTATATACACAAATCATATTGAAAAAAACTAAGGAATTTATGAGTATATTTCTAAAGAAAATCTAAAGAATTCATCTATGGAAGGCTTAAAGTCTATGTCATCCAACCCAAAAAGCCTTACCAATCAAGTTGGTAAGGCTTTTTTATAAGAAGAAACAGTTAATTACTTTAGAATTTCTTTAGAAATATCCCTATAATCTCCTAAGATTTTTATACTAATATACTCTCATCGACATAACGAGGAGGTTAGAACATGATTAGCGATATTGTCTTACAGCTAGTCGATCATTATGGATATTTGTTTTTTTTCCTAGCCTTCTGCCTAGGCCCATTTGGGATTCCGGTTCCTAATGAGTTAACTATACTAACAGGTGGAATTTTGAGTAACAACGGAGTTTTAAACCCGTGGATTGTATATATGGTTATTCTCGCTGGTTTGTTTGTAGCAATTACATTTGCTTATTTTGCAGGCAGAATTTTTGGAGAGAAATTCAAACCAAAGTTTCAAAACAACCGTCATTTCTTGAAAGCAGAGAAACTTTTTGAACAACACGGAGATATTGCAATGTGTCTTGGAATGTTAATTCCAGTCGTTCGGTATATTCTGCCTGTGTTTGTTGGTCTCAACGGTGTCTCGTACAAGAAGTTTGCTTTGATTTCGTATTTGAGCGCGTTTGCTTGGACCACTACATTCTTTGCTTTTGGCAAATTCTTTGGACATCATATATTAAATTTGCTAGATACAATCGATCCTAAATTAGCCGTGGCTGCCCTAATAATAGCCGTTGGCACTTTTATCATAACGAAGTGGTTCAAGTTGATCTTTACTGCATGAGACGATGAATGAAATAAATAAGACAACACGGTTTGATTTTTTGAAACGATATAAGGAGAACTGTAATCAATGAAAAAAGTAATCTATCCCTATACCGATCAATATATCGTAGGCTCCAAAATTGTTCGTGATTCTTTGATTCAGTTAGGTGTTGAAGAGATGCAGATTTCGGATACAGGAATTCCTATTCGGCCGCAATTTTCTCAGTCCATGGAAAGAGTGAAAACGGCAAAGAAGCATGGTTTAGATCCTTATATGCCTACTGTGCTTGTGATGGGAGGAGGTTGCGGCATGATTGGCGATGGAAGCTCTACGATTCAGGAATTTGATCAATTGCCTCAACCTGTACAATTCATCATTGTTTGTGGGCATAATGAAAAGCTTCGAATTAAATTGAGTGAGAAGCTGAAAGGTTCCAAACATCGCATCCATTTAACAGGTTATATTCATTATGTTCATGAATTAATGGCCGTATCTGACATTATGATTACTAAGCCAGGAGGAGTTACGACTTTTGAGGCGATTGCTATGGAGCTGCCGATGCTACTTTGTAAGCCAATTCCTGGTCAAGAACAGGATAATGCCGATTTTTAGTTCGCTCCGGTGTAGCCATTCATGCAGAGACATCTCGGGATTTAACAAAGCAGCTATCGAAATTGCTAAATGATGCAAAACTTCTTCAGGAAATGAAGACAAATACTAAACGGTTCCATCCTAAAGAGTCCGCGTTTGCGTCATTAGAAGTTATTTTTGGAATTGTGAAAATGAACAATAGAGTCAATGGAATAAATATATGCTCCTAAAGAAAGACAAGCATTGATTCATTACTGTTAAAAAGGAGCAGGATTATGGAGCAGACATTCATAATTATCATCAGTGGATTACTCATCTACACGATTATTCCAACCCTTATGGTTCGACTATTTGGAATCGGGGTTTATAAAAGAGGAACGAGCAAGCAGCCCATTGCTTTGACCTTTGATGACGGTCCAGACCCAGAATATACGCCTCTTTTGCTTGATTTATTAAAGAAGCACAATATAAAGGTAACCTTTTTTGTCCTTGGTCGAAAAGCAGAGCAATATCCCGATCTAATCCAACGAATGCACAATGAGGGACATCTTGTTGGAATCCACAATTACGTGCATTGGTCCAATGCCTTGATGAGTCCTAAGAGGGTCCGTGAGCAGGTTAACAAAACGGCCAACGTCATTGATCGTATTATTGGGAAAAGAACCTTTTACTATCGGCCCCCATGGGGAGTTATCAACCTGTTTGACTTTTTTTTGATGAGGCAATTTCGTATGATTCTTTGGTCTGTTATTGTAGGTGATTGGAAAAGCTCTGGCGGCAAGCAAAAAATTAAGCAAAGGCTGCTGTCCAAGCTAAAGGGGGGAGCTGTCATTGTCCTTCATGATAGTGGACAGACGTTCGGAGCAGACAGGGAGGCACCTGCATATATGTTGGAGGCACTAAATGAATTTATCACTGAAGCATTATATACAGGGTATTCCTTTCATAGAGTAGATGCTGATCGTTAAACTGGCTAAGTACATGAGTTCGAGAAAAATTGAATCGAAAGGTTCTAAAATAAAACTTAAGCCAGGAACACATTTTGTTCGGGCTTAAGTTTTTTTACTTAGGTCTTTGATGAGGACCATAGGGGTGTCAGACATTTTCCATATTTTAATACAAGCCTTTTATGACAAAGTATCCCTCATTGCGCAAATATGCATGAAAAACGTCTTGAATCTCTGAATCGTCAGCTACAACAAGTATTGTATCCATTACATGGCACCTCTTTTTTTGCGACAGATATATACAAAAGCAGGAGGGAAATGCAGTCCAGCTGGCCGATGTCATCGTGATTTAATTTTTTAACTAATTGGCAAGCATTAGAATGGCACACGAAATCCGGGTATTCTGCCACTTTTGTTGATCCAGTTAATTGTGTCTTCATGCAACGTGTGATAGCACCTGTACCTGACCCAAGCTCTGCAACTGTCTTTACCTCATCCCAGGGTACAGACTCAACCACTTTAGCTGCCAAAAATCGAGAGCTAGGTATGAGGCTTCCCACTCGTTGTGGATTTGTGAGGAAACCTTGCAAAAAAAGTAGATATTCTTTGAAATTCATTTGTTTCTTCTCCATGATTTATTTTCTCCCTATTTTTTTCGTTTCGATATAAAAATAGTAACGAAAAAATCTAAGGATTTTACGAGGATATATCTAAAGAAAATCTGAAGAAAGAAACCCTGATATACGCTCGACGGGCTCTATAAAACTTAAGGAAATCTAAACATAATAGAGTTTAATGTTTAATTTGTCGAGTTTTTATGTAAACGCTATCATTATATAATTTTACTTAGAAAGGAGGTGAAAGTAAGAAAACACGGAATATGGTACACATAAGCGATGTACTGCAACAGAGAATCGAATGAAAAGCAGGTGTAGAATGCAAATATAAAAATTTCAGGAGGTAAAGTATGATTAAATTTAGTAAGAAAATGTTAACGGTAGTTCTTGCAGCTTCCATGAGTTTTGGGGTGTTTGCAACAACCTCAAGTGCAGCGACAGACTATTGGCAAAATTGGACCGATGGTGGTGGGACGGTCAATGCTGTTAATGGATCAGGCGGTAATTACAGCGTAACATGGAAGGATACCGGGAATTTTGTTGTCGGTAAAGGCTGGACTACTGGATCGCCCAACAGAACGATTAACTACAATGCCGGTGTCTGGGCGCCGTCTGGTAATGGATATTTGGCTCTCTACGGGTGGACGAGAAACTCACTTATCGAATACTACGTCGTGGATAGCTGGGGAACTTATCGACCTACCGGAACGTATAAAGGTACGGTGACCAGTGATGGAGGCACATATGACATCTACACAACAATGCGATACGACGCACCTTCCATTGAAGGCCAAAAAACGACGTTTATTCAGTACTGGAGTGTTCGACAGACGAAAAGACCGACCGGGGGCAACTCCACGATCACTTTCAGCAACCACGTGAACGCATGGGCGAGCAAAGGAATGCATCTGGGGAACAACTGGTCTTACCAAGTGTTAGCAACAGAAGGATATCAGAGTAGTGGAAGCTCTAACGTAACGGTGTGGTAACCACTCAACTGCAAACGGTTCAACGAACGGGAGCGATTGGCATTTCGTCACGGGGAAAGCAGGATGAGGGCTTAAAACCGTATTACAACATAAACAGGGAAATAACGCCGGAGACAAATACTTATCTGGAAACTGTATACGAAAACCCAACGAATTAGGAATTTGCGATATGTCTGGCAATGTAAAGGAATGGTGTTGGGATTGTTACGGAGACTAAAGGGATACGGTAGTTAATGAAACAGCGACAGTTGAGGACGAGTTCTCGTCCACGGCTGTCGCTGTTTTATGTATGGGTTAACATAATACCTAAGGTTGTCGAAAAGATGAGGAGGGGGTATAGTTTATATGTATGTATTTTGCTCGGGAAGAGGTTTATATGGCAACAATTCATGATGTGGCGTTAAAAGCGGGCGTGTCGGTCACTACAGTATCTCGTGTAATGAATAACCGGGGCTATATCAGCGAAGCTACACGCAAAAAAGTGTTCGATGCAATGGAAGAGCTTAATTATCAACCAAATGAAATAGCACGGTCCCTGCTACGCAAGCAGTCCAATATCATCGGTCTTATTATTCCCAATGTCTCTCATCCTTTCTTTAGTGAGCTTGCTAATCAGGTGGAGTATTATGCCTATCAGCAGGGGTGCAAGGTTCTACTCTGCAATTCGCATATGGACCCTGTGAAGGAAAAAGTATATATCGATATGTTAAAACGAAACCGGGTAGACGGCATCATTATGGGTAGCCATACCTTGGAAGTAGAAGAGTACCGACATTTGAATTCACCAATTGTGACATTTGACAGACAGATTGATCCACAAATCCCGTACATATCTTCGGACAATTATCGCGGAGGTGAGCTGGCTACGGAACTGCTCATTCGCAAAGGGTGCCGGAAAATTGCGCATATATGTGGAAATCTGGAGCTGAACATGCTGTCCAATGAGCGGACCACAGCTTTCCGGGATGTCGTGAACAGGAATAGTGTCGAGCATGTAATCGTTCAAACAGACCTGAATGTGTTCGACCAAAAGGAGTACGAGCGATTGATTTCCAAACTCGTTCATGAACATCCAGATGTGGATGGGGTGTTTGCAACAAGCGATATTATTGCAGCCTTTGCGCTGAAAGAATATATCCGCGCCGGACGGCATGTACCGGAGAATGTGCGTATTGTAGGCTTCGATGACGTGAGCGCTGCTTCCTGGCTGACGCCTGAACTTACATCGGTAAGACAGCCAATTGCAGAGATCGGCAGGTTGGCGGTCGAGCTGATTCGTAGACAGGCAGAGGGAGAGCAGGTACAGCCTGTTAATCGGCTGCCTGTTGAACTGATTGAGCGTGCAACGACCTGAATGAAATCTGTTCCTCTAACAAGGGGAACAGATTTTTTTTAGAGAATGTTAAAGGTTTAACATGTCAAACGATTGACATAGAATGATTCTTTGACATATAATCCGTTTGTAAGCGTTTTATTTAAGCGTTCAGAGCCATTACAGAAATAGGGGGATGACAACAGTGAGGAAATTCAAAAGAGTTCAATGGATGGTAATGCTGCTTCTTTTGGTTATGGTGGTGTCTGCATGCGGCGGCTCCGGAGGAGAAGGCAATTCAGCTTCTGGAGAGGGATCAGCGGATTCAGGAAATGTGAAAATTACACTTTTGAACTCTAAGGGTGAAATCCTTTCACAACTTGAGGATGCCGCCAAGGCGTTCCAGAAAGACAATCCCGGCATTACTGTTGAAATCCAGCCGGTTCCGGCCGGTGGATCGCCTTTTGAGCGTGCCTCTGCATTGTATGCATCCGGAAACCCGCCGACCATGATCATGCTTGATACAGGTGATGTGGAGAAATTCAAGGATCGTATCCTCGATCTAAGCGGAGAAAAGTGGAATGCGGACACTGTTGAAAACGCTACCACAACGACGACGTTTGACGGTAAAAATTACGCGTTTCCGCTGGCTGTTGAAGGCTACGGATTCATCTATAACAAAGCGGTTGTTGATAAAGCGGTAGGCGGAAGCTTTGACCCCACCACAATTAAAACCCGAAATGATCTTGAAAAGCTGTTTCAGCAAATCGAGGCATCTGGGAAGAAAGCATTGGTGATTTCACCAATGGATTGGTCCCTAGGCGCTCATTATTTGCCACTTGCTTATGCAGGCCAGAACAAAGACATGGCTGAAGTGGACAAATTTATGGCATCACTGAAAGCGGGCCAGGCTAACTTGGCTACCAATCCAGTATTTAACGGACTTATGGATACATTCGACGTCATGATGAAATACAATATCGATCAGGCTTCCCCACTGGCAGGCGCTTATGAGCGTGGACCAGAACTGCTTGGCAAAGGCGAAGTTGGTGTTTGGTTCATGGGCAACTGGGCATGGCCGCAAATCAGCGGTTTTGATACGGCTAACAAAGAATATGGTTTCTTGCCTGTACCCATCAGCAACAATGCTGATGACTACGGTAATCAGGAAATTTCATCCGCTGTTTCCAAGCGTATTGTCATTGACAAGGAGAAGAGTACGCCGGAGCAGCAAGAGGCAGCGAAGAAGTTCCTGAGCTGGATTGTCTATGATGCGAAAGGTCAGGATTTCCTCGTAAACAAAGCGAACATTATCCCAGCGTTCAAAAATATTACACTGCCTGCGGCCGATCCACTTGGCAAATCCATTCAGGATTATATTGCAAAAGGCAAGTCAGAGCAGTCGATGAGCTTGCTGCCGGCCGATCACTGGTCTAAGCTAGGATCTTCCATGCAAAAATATCTGGCGAAGCAGGGCGATCGCGCAACACTGGCTAAGGAAATCGAAAACTACTGGAAAAGCGTAAAATAAGGCTTATTTCAAATTACCCGGAAATAGAGAGAGAAATCCGAAACAAAGAGAGGGATCACCATGATTGCGGAAAAAGGAGTATGGAACCGGCTACGGTCACGGCTGCTGTTCACCGGACCAACCTTGTTTGCCTTCATAACGGTAATGATCATTCCATTTTTGTACGGCATTTATTTGACGTTCACAAACTGGGATGGTATTTCCACGACACTAACGCTGGTTGGCATCCAAAACTATCTGGCCGTTTTTCGGGATATTGAGTTTTGGAAATCGTTCGCCTTGACGCTCAAATATGTATTTTATACCGTTGTTCTTATCAATGTCATCGCTTTTATGCTGGCTTATGTGCTGACTAAAGGGTTAAAAGGACAGAGTATTTTCCGGGCAGGATTTTTCCTGCCCAACCTTGTCGGCGGTATTGTACTCGGTTTTATCTGGCAATTCATCTTCAACAACGTGCTGGTCTATTTGGGGCAACATGCCGATATTCAGGCGCTCAGCACGACTTGGCTGGCTGATCCTGACAAAGCGTTCTGGACACTCGTGATTGTAACCGTGTGGCAGAACGCGGGTTACATGATGGTCATTTATATTGCAGGATTGACGGGTGTACCGAATGATATTATGGAGGCTGCAAGCATTGACGGGGCGAACAGTTGGACCAGACTGCGGAAAATGGTGCTGCCCTTGATGGTTCCTTCTTTCATCGTATGTATATTTTTGTCCCTGCAGCGTGGGTTTATGGTCTATGACGTCAACCTCGCACTTACGAAAGGCGGGCCGTTCAGTAGTACTCAAATGGTGTCGATGCATGTGTATGAAAAGGCATTCCTTTCCCGTGATTATGGTGTAGGGCAGGCAGAGGCATTCGTACTGTTCCTGATGGTTGCTCTCATCACTCTGCTCCAGGTTTATTTTAGCAAGAAGTTGGAGGTGGAGGCGTAATGGCAAGCAAAAAAATCGCTTCCTCCATGATCAAATTCATTGTGCTAACAGTCCTACTCATATTATTCATCGTACCGTTCGTCTTTCTGCTGATCAATTCGTTCAAGGAAAATATAGCGATTACCTCAAATCCGTTATCGCTTCCAGAGAGCTTCAATATGACCAACTATATGAATGCATTTGATAAAATGAATTATATCACTGCATTCACTAACTCATTGGTCATAACGGTGTTAAGTGTCTTGTTTATCTCCCTGTTCGCGGCGATGACGGCTCATTATTTTGTCAGAAACAATACCAAGTTCAACCAATATACATTTATGCTGATGGTAGCTTCCATGATTATTCCATTCCAGGCCATCATGATTCCATTGGTGAAAATTTACGGCTCACTTGATCTGCTGAACAGCAAATGGTCGCTGATTTACATGTATATCGGTTTTGGTAGCTCGCTGGCCGTCTTCATTTATCATGGATTCGTAAAGAGTATTCCGAAGGAACTGGAGGAAGCGGCGCTGATTGACGGCTGCACGCGAATTCAAACCTTCTTCCGCATCGTGTTTCCGGTATTGATGCCTACGACGGCCACTATTTCCATTCTCAATGTACTGTGGATCTGGAATGATTTTCTGCTGCCTTCGCTCATTCTGGTCGATCCTGAGCAAAGGACGCTTCCGCTGTCCACGTACAACTTTTATGGAACCTACACAGTGGATTATGGGCCATTGATGGCAAGTTTGGTCCTAACCATATTTCCGATCATTATCATCTATCTGTTTGCCCAAAAATATATTATTCAGGGTGTTATGCAAGGTTCGATTAAATAACTGTAGGAGTAGGATGCCTTATCAAACATACTAGAGTGTATACGAGAGAAAATGCTGATCAATTTATTTCCCAATCCAAGCATATGCTTCGGCCGGATTATCGGCTGAACTATCATTTAATGGCTGAATTTGGCTGGATGAATGATCCGAACGGTTTCATTCAATATAACGGGCAGTATCACTTGTTCTATCAACATTATCCGTATAAATCGGTGTGGGGACCGATGCACTGGGGACACGCAGTCAGCCGCGATCTTATGAAGTGGGACTATCTACCGGTTGCTTTGGCTCCGGACGGTGAGTTCGACCAGGATGGCTGCTTCTCCGGCAGTGCGGTTGAGCAGGACGGGAAGCTTGTCCTGATGTATACCGGACATGTTGTAACCGGGCCCGACAAAGATCAGGATTACAAGCAGTCACAGGGAATTGCAGTATCAGAAGACGGAGTGACATTCGAAAAGTGGGAGGGCAACCCGGTCATCGGTTATGACGCCATACCGGACAGGGTCAGCCGCAAAGATTTTCGTGATCCCAAGGTGTTCAGGCACGAAGATCAATACTACGTCGTGCTTGGTTCTAATGACGCCCAAGGGAACGGGCTTGTACTGCTTTACCGATCTAAAGACTTGAGAAACTGGACGTATGTCAATGTGCTGGCTGTGAGTGACGGACGCTACGGCGATAATTGGGAGTGTCCGGATTTGTTCCCGCTCGGCGATCGGCACGTATTCATGCTATCTCCACAGCGCATGCCTGCCCAGGGGGAAGCTTACCGTAATCTGCATTCCACCATGTATGGTATAGGTGATTTCAATGCCGTGAACGGAACATTTACGGCAGAGCGGTATGCTCAGGTAGATCACGGATTCGATTTCTATGCCCCGCAGTCAACCTTGGATGATCAAGGGCGGCGTATCATTATCGGATGGATGGATATGTGGGAGTCGGAGATGCCAACCCAGCAGGGGCATCATTGGGCTGGTGCGATGAGTCTTCCGCGGGAAGCGGTGATCGACCACGACAGACTGCTGTTCCGTCCGCTTGAAGAGGTGGAGAATTACCGATCCAATCTGTTCGAGCAGCATGATATCTTACTGACAGGCGAGCATATTATGGAAACGTCCGGAGATAGCTACGAACTGAAGGCGGTATTTGAGTTCGAGGCTGGTAATACTGATGAATTCGGCTTGAAGCTGAGAGTGGGCGACGAAGAGGAAACGGTACTGTCGTATCGTCCCGATGACGGTCTATTCCGTTTTAACCGTGAGCGTGCTGGTATCGGACCGGGCGGAGAGAGAAGAGTACCCTTGGGCTTACAAGAGGGACGTTTGGAGCTGCGTATTTTCGTCGATAAAAGCTCTGTGGAAATATTCATCGGTGACGGTGAATACGTCCTCACAGGAAGAGTGTATCCCGGAATGGAATCAACAGGTATTCGTGCGTTTGCGAGCGGAAAATGTACGATGGTCTCGTTCCAGAAATGGGATATTCTCACATAGAATCGCATGACAAACAGGAGCCTGACCGTTGATGGTCAGGCTCCTGTTTTTTGTGGCCATTTTGCTCGTGGGATTTTAGGCGCGCTTATTTTGCAGATAAGCATCAAGATAAGCATCAATTTTGATGAGGGCTTCTTCTGTACCGCCGGATTGCTGGAAGCTATTATTTATTTTTTGTACGCCCTCTTTATACGCTGCGTTTGACACGACCTCACGTACGGCATCTCTTAACGATTGTGCATTGATTTGATCTTTAGTTATTCGATAGCCAGCCTGAAGTTCAGTTAACCGCTGTGCGACCATGGGCTGATCTTTGTCCTGAGGCAGCACTACCAAGGGGACATTAAAGTGAATTCCTTCATTCACACTGTTCATTCCACCATGAGTAATAAATACATCTGTATGACGTAATACCTCCAATTGAGGTACATAGGGTGAGATGATAAAGTGCCCAGGGGCTGGATTAATTTTGGTAAAGTCAGCTTTTTCGCCAGCTGCAATCACGACGATGCCTTCAAAATCGGAAAAAGCCTCAATGCAGGTGTTAAAAAAGTCCTCAGTATGGTCTAGAACAGTTCCCATCGAAATATACAAAACCTTTTTACCCTGTAGTCTGTCTAGCGGGAATGAATTTTCTCTTTTGCGCTCCGGGAA
The DNA here is from genome assembly GCF_044784315.1 of Paenibacillus sp. DP01. NCBI lineage: Bacteria > Bacillati > Bacillota > Bacilli > Caryophanales > Paenibacillaceae > Paenibacillus > Paenibacillus sp. DP01. The sequence continues at coordinate 4,925,243 of NZ_CP173059.1, read as the reverse complement.
GCTGGGGCCAATAAAAAGATGCTCGTCCCCAAATTGTTCACCATTCGGTTGAAAATATCTGCTCGTATATACGACATTCAAAGCTCCTGAATTGTTCATAAATTGAACCAGCTCTTTGGGAGCAACACCGAACCTTTCTTTCATGAGATGCAGTGAAGATGTGACTTGTTCATCAGGCTGAAACGGTACTTTAGCGTCGGAGCGGAAGAGATTGGCGGCCATCAGATGATTTGAAATGAGAAAAGATGGGGATGAAGAAATGCCTGGAATATTCAAATAATCTCTTACTAATTCACCAGCTCCGAATCGATCATAGAACACCAAGTCAAATTGAATACGCTCGGACAGCTCCTGAGTGATGGCTAAGATGTCCATCGAAGTCTGGATATGAATATTCAAAAATGCGTTCAGTCCTGCCGGAGTGTTGGTATCAATGGAAGCAGTCCTGACCAGATCAGGATGCAGGTGAACCTTCGCTCCAACTGCTTCGAGTCTATTCTTGTATTTCTCAGTTGTAATGTAATGAACCTGGTCCCCTCGTGCTGCAAAGGCTTGTGTGATCCCAAGCGTGGGGTTTACATGTCCTTCTGCCGGAAAATTAACCATTAATACATTTAACATCCATCCTTACTCCTTTCCTTCTCTTTCATTTAAGATGCAGTTTTAACTGAATCTCTCAATCCATAATAACAATAATATTTATTTTTTCAAATGATATCCTTTCATGATTGCGTTTTAAAACAGTCAATATAATTCAAAAGAATAAGACAAGGACATGTTGGCATGAAATGTGTATAACAAATATTTACCTCGTGCATAGTAAAGACGAACCTATTTAGCGAGGGAGGTTTTTTCTAAATGAATGTCCAAAGAGCACAAGAAATAGCGTCCTCTTCCATCATGGCAAATGTGTTGTGCGATGGGTTACCCATCTACATTCAGCATGTGAACGAACAACGTGAGACGGCACGGATCTATGCGCTGAACAATCCGGAAGAGGAACGGGAAGTGCCTTTGTACGCGTTAACAGAACGAGATCAAACCCTTGAATAGAAAGGAGCGACATGAAAAGTGAAACCCAATCAACAGAAAGAGATCGAGGCAGATCGTTTGAATTTTCGTGATGAGACGGACGATGTGGTCAGAGAAGTACCGGCCACAACAGATGCCAGCGAAGCTGTTGCAGCAATGACCTCGCACATCAATAAATATGATGTACCAGATGAGTTGGAAGAAGAATAGGGAGTGGACAAGCGCGCACAGGATAACCTGCTGCGTGCTTTTTATATGACGTATAATTGGATCGTATCGAACAAAAAGTATTCAATGCCCAAACGTACAAGTGAAGTTGCCCGTGTGTACGTTTTTTTCTTTTCGTTTTTTTGTAAAATAAGTTATACATGATTTGTGTTCAAACGAAATGGACCCGCTGCTCATAGCAGCATTGTCTCTAATAAGTTGAAAAGCATGAATTCAGAATTGTAGGAGGGAATTATGAACGATGAATTCAATGTACAGGTTCAAAATCTAGATCCGGAAATAAGTGCAGGTGAAGTTGAGAACAAGGACATTTCGAAAATATTAACTATTATATGGATTTTTATAATTTATAGTGAGTCTGTCATTCTTCAACATTTGTTCGGTGGTTTATATCTGCTGCAAATTTCCTTGTTTACTGTAATCATCATATTGCACATCCTCTTGTACTTGCATGCTCATAGAGTTGCAAAATATTTTTCATGGGCTTATTTTGTTGTACAAGGGGGCTTGATCTTTGCAAGTGCATTTCTTCTACCTGACAGTTTCTCCATAGTACTGGTGGGGCTAATGCCCGTTTTGGTGGGTCAGAGTATAGGTATTTATTATAAGCCGCTCAAGGTTATTCTTGTATTTTTGATCTCCTATGTGCTTTTTTGTGTGGCTGTGGTCTCTCACAATGAGGGCAGGCAATTTGTGTTGTTCATCCCGCTATTTTTTCTAATTGTCGTTGTTATAGTAGCTTATGCGGTTCTTTTTCTCAAACAAGTCAAAGCACGAATCCGCACGCAAAATGTTCTGAAAGAGCTTGAAGCCGCACATCAAAAGGTGGAAGAACTTACAATTGCCAATGAACGACAACGTATGGCTCGTGATCTGCATGATACGCTGGCTCAAGGGCTTGCTGGGCTAATCATGCAGCTTGAAGCCATTGATGCTCATCTGACAAAAGGAAGTACGCAAAGGGCTCAGGAGATCGTCCAACAATCGATGTCACAAGTGCGAAGAACATTGTCTGATTCGAGACGAGCTATAGACAATCTGCGTTCGAAAACCATCTCGGAGGTTGATTTTGCAGAGGCCGTGGAGGAAGAAATACAGCGATTTACTATGGCTACGAGCATTCGAGTAATACGCAACATCAAAATTAAAGCTTCCGTCCCCAGACTGTTGTTCGAACATGGATTGTTTATAATAAGCGAATGTTTAACCAATGTAGCGAAGCATTCACATGCGAATACCGTATGGATTCATATTTTAGATAACGAAGGCAAGATTGAAATCGAGATTCGCGATGATGGCAAAGGATTTGATAAGGATATTATTGCCAAGCAGACAGGACATTACGGAATTATAGGTATGCATGAACGTGTACGGATGCTGGGTGGAAACATAAATATCAACAGTATAGTTCAAGAAGGTACAGCTATAAAAATAGAGGCGCCTCTTACTAAAGGAGACCTATCATGAAATACAAGATTTTAATCGTCGATGATCATTGGGTCGTTAGAGAAGGGTTAAAGCTGGTGTTGGAGACCAATGACAGCTATGAAGTTATTGGTGAAGCCGGAGAAGGTACAACAGCTCTTAAACTGATCAAAGAACTCCAACCGGATGTCATATTGTTGGATTTATATATGCCACAAATGAGTGGTTTGGAAACTATGAAAGCCCTCAGAGAAAAACAAAATGAAACGCCAGTCATTATCCTGACTACCTATAACGAAGATGATCTCATGATTAAAGGACTTTCTTTAGGGGCAAAGGGATATTTGTTAAAAGATACCAGTCGGGAAAACTTATTTCGCACGATTGAGTCAGCACTTAGAGGCGAAACGTTGCTTCAGCCAGAAATAACAGCTAGGGTGTTCGCTGCAACGAATAAGAAAGAAGCCAAGCCAGAGCCGCACGAAAGCAGCTTAGTTCTTACTGATAAGGAAAGGCACATATTAAAGTCGGTTGCACACGGTTTTAAAAGCAAAGAAATTGCCTTTGATATGGGGATTTCCGAGCGTACCGTCAAAGCGCATTTAACGAATATTTATAACAAGCTTGGTGTTGATTCTAGATCCGAAGCCGTTGCTGTTTCGTTGGAGCGTGGTATTTTACAGCTTTAGAGATGTTAACTAAATATATGTTATTTCATTGCCCAGTCGTACATAAGGTGCTTGCCCCTTTGTACGATTTTTTTGTGTGTTCATTGTTATAACATGAAACAAGAAATGAAAAAGTTTACTTGACCCACGGGTTGCTGATAGCACCTTTAGAAGAGAGAATCAGGGAGGATGACATGAAGTTGAAGAGAAAAGGAATCAGGATCATGATTACAGGGATTGCATTAGCTATAGTAGCTTCCGGTTGCTCCAGTGCAACGGAGAACTCTGTAACACAAGCCAGTCACCCAGTAAAAGTAGAGAAGCTTGTAATGAAACCTTTGGCCAATGATTTTAATTTGGCAGGAACATTACAGGCAAGTAATGAAGCTAGTGTTTCCTTTGAAGCGGATGGACGTATATTGAACACTATGGTGGAGGTAGGGGACTCCGTAGAAAAAGGGAGCGTCCTTGCGAAGTTAGATACATCTGCCTACCAGTTGCAGCTGGATCGGGCCAAGGCAACCATGGAGAAGGCAAAGGCCGGTCTTAGCCAAGCGGAGGCTTCCATTCAATCGGCACAGGCTGGTATCCATAGTTCGCAATCCCAGGTCGATGCGGCCCAATCGAAATTGCAGGAATTGAACAATGGCGCCAAAAAACAGGAAATTGCCCAGTCACAAAATGCGGTTACTGCGGCAACCAATGCTTACAATAAGAAAAAGGCGGATGCCGCACGGACGCAGAGCCTGTTCCAGGCAGGCGCAGCATCATTGTCGGAAAATGAGAATGCACAGCTGGAATTAACGAATGCACAAAAAAGTTTAAGTGACGCACAAGAGCAGCTGTCTCTCTTGCTTGCAGGCGCCTCGCAGGAACAACGTACCCAGGCTTCAGCTGGTATAGAGCAGGCCAGAGCAGGGCTGGAGACCGCTATTGCTACGAAACAGCAAGGGCTAGCCAGTAAAGCTCAAGCGCAGGCTACCTATGAGGATGCATTGGCTGCTTATGAACAGTCATCCTTGTCACTTAAAAAAGCGACTTTAACCTCCCCGATCACTGGCGTGGTCATTGAAAAAAAAGTAGCCGATGGTCAACTGGGCTCCAGTGGAAGTGAGGCATTCATTGTCGGGAATATCAAGACCTTAAAAGTACTTCTGCCCGTACCGGACAGCGAAATCTTATCATGGAAGAAAAACCAAAAAGTAAATATTTCTCTCTATGATGAAATTAGAACAGGGACTGTTACTCAGATTTATCCATCCACGAATACCAAAACGGGCAGTATTAATGTGGAAGTCAGCATTCCTAATTCTGAACTGAATTGGAAACCTGGTCAAGTCATCAGCGCATCTAAAAGTGTGAATCAAGCGGAAGCACTGTTAGTGCCTGTGGAAGCCGTGATTAGCAATGGAAGTGACCCTTATATATTTAAAGCTGTGAATGGTAAGGCTGTTAAAACCACGATTAAAGTGGGAAAAGTGACGAATAATCAATTCGAAGTTCTCTCCGGACTACAGGCAGGCGATCAAATCGTTACACAAGGAGCAGGAACCTTATTTAATGGCGATTTAATTGGGAATGATGTGCTTGGGAAATCGGAGGAGTCGTCCGAATGATTAAATATATTGTTAAAAAGCAGAAAATTACGCTTATTTTCTTTGGCATGTGCATACTGCTAGGGCTCTTCAATTTTACATCATTACCCAAACAGGAGCAGCCTGATGTTATTCCTATGACAGCTAGTGTTACAACGATCTATCCGGGTGCCTCACCTGAAAGAATCGAGCAAACCATTACTAAGATCATGGAACAGAAAATTAAAGCAGTACAAGGTGTCAAAACGATTTCCTCTACTTCATCGAAAGGCCAATCCAGTATCATCATAGAAGCTTTGAATGATGCGGACCCGACCAAAGTATGGGCTGATCTTCGTACGAAGGTGCAGGATGCACAATCTGAGCTTCCAGAGGATGCGATGCAGCCTATGATCAATGATAGCATGACTAGCTCTTTCATTGGTTCATATGCGATTACTTCTGATAAGGTGGAGGATTTATATTCGTTAAATGAATTAATGAACAAATGGAAAGATCAATTAAAAACAGTCCCTGGTATTTCGCAGGTCAATATTCAAGGAGTACCCGAGCAAGAGGTACGAGTTAGTTTAGACACGCAAAAGATGCAACAATATAACCTCTCCTGGGAGCAGGTTGTCCAAGCGATCAAGGATGAGAATGATAGAGTACCTACAGGAAGTATGGATTTCAATGAGCGTACTTATCAGCTGACGGTAAATGCCTCAACGGACCCATCGATTCTGAATAACGTCCAGATTTCAAGCAATGACGATGGATTTCCGATATCTTTGAAGGATATAGGTACTGCCTCGCTTGTTTTTAAAAAAGCAGCTAGTTATACGTATGTGAATACCAAGCCTGCTATTTCGATCAGTGTAAGCGGGGATATAGGAACGGATGTGCCGACGGTATCCAAAGCAACAACAGCTAAAATCAATCAGCTTGCGAGCAGTTTGCCGAAGAATGTACATTTTGAACTGCTTTTTGCACAAAATGATCGAGTGAGTGATATATTTGGAAACCTGACCAAAGAGATGATTATTGCTATTTTATCGGTCATTGTGATATGTACTTTAGGTTTGAATTTGCTAACTTCTGCATTTGTAGCGTTGGCCATTCCTGTTTCCATCGCCATCGGCTTTATTTTCTTGCCCATGACAGGAACTACGCTGAATCAAATATCAGTCATCGGACTCATCATCGTGCTAGGGATATTGGTTGATGATGCGGTCGTGGTCAATGACAACATTGAACGCCGACGCTCTGAATTTGGGGAAAATGCTACGGAGGCAGCCGTTAAAGGAACCAAAGAGGTATCCTTATCGATCGTTACAGCTACGCTAGCTATGGTTGCAGCATTTGCCCCGCTGTTATTCCTGCCGGGTAATATCGGAGACTTTATTAAACCGATCCCTACCGTTATTTCGTTAACCATGCTGGCTTCCATGATTATGTCACTAACGATTATTCCTATTTTCCGCCAATGGTATGATCAACGTCGTAAAGGAAAAGAGAGGAACCAAACCGTTAAGCCACCTGGGCTTCTGGGGCATCAAATCCAGTCTCTATCCAATGTGTACTCTAAAAACTGGATGCCAAGAATACTACGGCGTCCACTTTTAACAGCGCTGGTTGGTCTTATGATTGGTACAGCCGCTTATGGACTACTTGCGGTTGTTCCCATTCAACTATTCCCAGAATCCGATCAAGCAGATGCCACCATCAGCGTAACGATGCCAGAAGGAACGTCGTTGCAGGCAACCAATCGGGTTATTAACGAGATTGGCATGTGGGTCAAAAAACAACCAGAAACAGAACGGTTGTCAGCAACGGCAGGTGGAGGAGCGCCTCAGATGTATAGCGATGTTGCAGGCGGTCACGGCTCCGGGGGAGCGGTCAACGGTCAACTTGCTATCGTTGGAAAAGAGGGGCTATTCGATCTCCAAAAAACAGTGGATAGCTGGACTCATACGCTTCAAGCCAAATATCCATCTGCATTGATCAGCATTCGGGTTCCTCAATTAGGTATCCCGGTCGGCAGTGCGGTGTCTATCCGTATGAAGGGAGAAGACATTGATAAACTGCAAAACATGACAGCTAAAGTCAAAGAAATGGTTGCGGCGACCCCCGGAGCTGTTGATGTGACCGATAATATGGGAATGCAAAGCTATAATCTGAATTTCCAAGTCAATCCACAAGCATTGGATAAATATCGGGTTAGCTATTCCAATTTGACACGTACGCTGCTGTTAATGGGTGACGGAGTTAATGTAACGGATTTTGATACAGGTAAGGAACTACTAGATATCAATATATACATGAATAAACCAAACGATGATCCTGAGGTATTGTTCCAGCAATTAAGTGTAACCAATGCGGCAAAAGAGCAAATTCCCTTATCCCAGTTAGTCACGATGAAACCGGACTTTTCCATTCAGCAAATCCACCGCTATGATTTGGAGCGGACAGTAACGATCTCAGCCAATGCAAATGGGCGTACGGCTACAGAACTCACTAATGACATCCGTAGCAAACTAACCCATACACAGTTTGAACCAGGCTATACCTGGGAGATGGGCGGAGAAACATCCGCGCAATCTGATATTTTTACAGATCTGGGCAAGTTAGCTATTATTGTTGTGTTTCTCATCCTGCTCTTGATCACGATGCAGTTTTACTCCGTCTCCACACCGCTCATTATTATGACCACTGTGTATCTGGCAGCGGCAGGCGGAATTCTTGGAAGCTTTATTTCAGGTATGCCAATTGGATTCATGAGTATTATGGGTATCATTTCACTGGCCGGTATCGTCGTGCGCAACGGTATTGTGTTGATAGAGTTTATTGAAGATGCGCGGCGTGAAGGAGCCGAACTGACAGACGCAATTCTTATGGCATGTTCTGCCCGTTTCCGTCCGATCTTGCTTACTTCGCTAACTGCGATTGTGGGTATGATCCCTATTGCCACAATAGGGGAAATCCTCTTCAAACCGTTGGCAACGACCATTATTTTTGGACTGATCTTTTCGACCATTTTAACCTTGTTTGTTGTTCCGACTCTGTATATGGTCGTAGCTCATCTGAAGCGGAAGCAGAAGCAGGAAAAGTCTATAAATACCGATAGCTCATTGACCATGTAGGTAAATACAGATAAGAATATACTGCAATTTTTCTTATAAATATGGATCGTACATGAGGCGAATGTCTTTATGTACGATCTTTTTATTTGTTGACAGAGTCAACAAATATCATTACTATAATTGTTGCAAAAGTCCACTAAATAGGGGGAGTTATGGTCAATATCGATGCTAATATCATAGCGGATATGAGGCGTTTTAATCGGTTCTATACGAATTTACTTGGTGTTTTAGACAGACATGTGCTGGATAGCGGATATTCCTTTACCGAGGCACGTGTCATTATAGAGATCGGGTTGATCGAACCGTGTATTGCGAATACTCTGGTCGAATCTCTTCAAATTGATCGCAGCTATATGAGCAGGATCATTGCTAAATTTTGCAAAGAGGGCTTTCTTGTTAAGGAAAATTCAACGTTGGATAATAGAACAAATCTAATTCGTCTGACACCCAAAGGAAAAACGTTCTACAACCAATTGAATGAAAGATCTGATGAACAAATTCTAAGATTAGTTCAAGGACTTTCAGAAGAAGAGATTACAGAATTACATGCATCTATGTTGTTAATTCAGAAGAAATTGGATATTTCGGAGAGGATACAGAATGATACGATTTGAATGCGACTATACCGAAGGTGCTCATGAGCGTATTTTAAAGCGACTACTGGAGACGAATGAGGAACAAACCCCAGGCTATGGTGTGGACGATCATTGTGAAAAAGCCAAATCTTATATTAAAAAAGCATGTGACTCCGAAAATGCGGATGTACACTTTTTGGTTGGAGGTACACAGACCAATACAACGGTCATTTCTTCAATTTTGCGTCCGCATCAAGGCGTCATTGCGGCAACTTCTGGGCATATTGCTGTGCATGAGACCGGAGCAATTGAGGCTACTGGACATAAAGTACTGACATTGCCAAGCGAGGATGGGAAAATCCGGGGTGAACAGGTAAAGGAACTGTACGACGCTCACTGGAGTGATTCTGCTCCTGAGCATTGTGTACAGCCCGGGATGGTTTATATTTCTCAACCTACCGAGAATGGAACGATTTATAGCCGATCCGAGCTGGAAGTGCTAAGTGGAGTGTGTCGTGAATGTGATTTACCACTGTTTATAGACGGGGCCCGTTTAGGCTATGGTTTGGTTGCAGAGGATAGTGATGCATCTTTGGCAGATATAGCCAAGCTGTGCGATGTATTTTATATTGGCGGCACTAAAATTGGAGCAATGATGGGCGAAGCCGTAGTTATCCTAAATGATGCTTTGAAACAAGATTTCAGATACATGATCAAGCAAAAAGGAGGGCTGCTGGCTAAGGGGAGAATGCTGGGCATTCAGTTTGAAACGCTGTTTGAAGACGGTTTATACTTTGAGATTTCCAAACACGCCATAGATATGGCCATGCTGCTGCAAAAAGGATTATCCGAGCAAGGATTTTCTTTCCAATATCATTCCACAACCAATCAGCAGTTTCCGATTATAGCAGATCGTATATTACAGGCATTGAGCGAAAAATATACTTACTCCTTTTGGGAAAAGGCTGATGATACCCATACTGCTGTTCGATTCTGCACTAGTTGGGCCACAAAGAAAGAAAATATTGAAATGCTGCTACAGGATATCAAAGCATTACAATAAAGATCATGGATAAACGATGAATATCATCTTGAAATTATAGAATGGATGATGTAATAGGCCATACTTCGTTGCATACATTGCAGCGAAATATGGCTTTTTTGTTGTGTAATTTGCTTAATTCAAGTGGCTTGTCTTTAGTTCCATGAAAGAGCAAGCAGATATAAAAATGGAAAAACAAGACAAGAGTGGATGTATAAAATTAACGCCTAATTATTTACACTGAATACCTATCGAACCTGTTTACGATATTGAAGAGGGGAGAGTCCGGTTATTTTTTTAAAGATTTTATTAAAATGGGAGGCATGACCGAAGCCGACATCCTCCGCAATGTGCTGGATTTTGTCTTTGGTGGTTCGCAGTCTGGTTTGAGCCGCCCTGACCCTCACTACGCGGATGTACTCGCTGAAATGAAAGCCAGTCAATTTTAGAAAGATGCGGCTTAGGTAAGCCGGACTAATAAAAAAGCAGGCGGCCACTTGTTCGAGAGTTAACGGCTCATTGAAATGGTCCTGAATAAAAGACGAGATTTCTGTGATTTTCTGATGCATGGGATGAGAGGAAACAAGTTCACTACGCTCGGCCGCTTCCGATCGGTGCACCAGGATAAGCATTTCCAGCAGCAAATGCTGTACACAGCGGTCATGCAGAGGCTGCTTATTCCTACATTCGGTATTCATTTGTAGGAACAGCCGTTCAACTTCGACTTGCTCTCTAGCCGGTAAGCGAAGCAACGCAGATTGCTGGTACGGCGGTAGATCCAGAATGTCATGATCCTGCTGCGGGAGAAACGTCGGGGAAAAATGAATCAAAATGCGTTCTGTTTCCTCCAATTGTGTACTGGCGGTAGAGTGTAAGTCATGAGGGAGGATGAATATCAGATCGCCCTTGCGAGCGGTGTATACCTTGCCGTTCATAAAGTAGATGCGTTCGCCCTGCAGCAAAAAATACAGCTCATAGTTGTCATGAACATGAGGTCTGGGCATAACGGTGAAGCCGGTACGGTAGATGTGATGAATGGAGAATTGTTGTTCTCCGATGACATATTTGTCTTCCTTCATTTCATTCATGTGCTTCTTCCTTTGCCAATTAAGATAAGTAAGCGCATTCATATATCCATAGTATATATGACACCTGCCCACGGTAAAAGCGGAAAAGATTGATGAAAGGAGGTGAAGACACTTCTGAACGTCTCGGATCATTCTTTTATAAAAGTATGCGCTGATGTGAAAGAAAATCTTAGGGAGGAAACAGAATATGAGCAAGCAGCGTACATGGAGAAAGGTGCTATGTAATGTGGTCGTGGGTTCAATGTTGTTGACCTTGTGCCCACCATTGATCCAGGCAGAGACTGCGGTAGGGACAGAGATGGGGAAAGTGGAGAAAGTAGAAAATATAGCGACGAATATTCCGGCGTTTCCGGGAGCTGAAGGCGGGGGTAAATATGTTACCGGTGGACGCGGAGGTGAAGTATACGAAGTTACCACGCTGGCAGACTACGGCAAAGGTGAGCAGGTGATCCCCGGATCTCTTCGTGCAGCGGTCAGCTCCGATAATCGGACGGTCGTATTCCGGGTGGGTGGAACCATTCATCTGAAGGAGCCACTTAAAATCCTGGGCAACAACCTGACGGTTGCAGGTCAGACAGCTCCTGGCGACGGCATAACTGTAAGCGATTACACAACAGGGATTGATGCAGATAACGTCATTCTCCGTTACCTGCGTTTTCGATTAACTGATCGTTACCCCAGTGAGGATGACGCGTTAGGAGCCAGGTACCATAAAAACATTATGATTGATCACTGTTCCTTTAGCTGGTCGGTGGATGAGGTACTAAGTCTGTACGATAACGTGAATACGACAGTACAATGGTCTATTGCATCCGAAAGTATGCTAATGACTACGCACCAGAAAGGCCGCCACGGCTATGGCGGTATATGGGGTGGTCGGAATTCCACCTATCATCATAACTTGCTGGCTCACAATGCAAGCCGCAATCCACGGTTCCCAACCGATAAAAAACAAATCGATGCTGTGGAAATGACTAATAACGTCATTTATAACTGGGGATTTTTCTCTTCCTACGGTGGCGGTGAAGGATCGTATAATGTGCTGAATAACTATTATAAGTTTGGCCCCAACACATATAAGGACGTGCGGAGTCAAATCTTTGTAGACGTGGGGAGTAAAAAATATAAAACACGCATTTATATTGGTGGCAACTACATGTACGGCAACGAATCGGTTACTCAAGACAACTGGCAGCTTGGAACATCCATTGGATCGATTATTGACCCTTCCACTCGTTTGGCAGAGCCGATTGAAGTCAGAGGGGAATACGACAACGGAATTTCACCAGATGCGTATGGACCATATCAGGCGACAGATGCACAGACCGCATATACTGAGGTGCTCGCCGGCTCAGGAGCCACGCTGCCAAGAAGAGATGCGGTGGACGCTCGAATTATGAATGATGTGAAGAATGGAACGGGTGCGTTTATCAACTCCCCGCGTGAAGCAGGCTGGATTTACGATGATTATAGCGTAACCACCACGGAGCTTACTGACAGCGATCATGATGGTATACCGGATGAATGGGAACGCGCTCATGGGCTGGACCCCAATAATGCAGATGACCGCAACGGTCAGGAGCTTGCCGGTACAGGCGAGTATGCTCATTTTGCCAAGGGCTATACGAATCTGGAAGTTTATTTAAATGATCTCATTGAGAAGCTGTCCAATGGCAGTGAGGTGGATAATCCGGAGGCCTTCGTTCAGGTATCGGATGAAGGTGGACGTTCACTGAAGCATAACGATATTTTGGAAGCCGGACGTGATGCGACCATAACTGCAACGGCCAAGGATCAAGATGGCATTGCTCACGTTGAATTTGTCATTGACGGTAAACTTGCTGGAAAAGTAGAGGGTGCGCCTTATCAAATCAGTTGGAATCATGTGACGGACGGCACCCATTACATTATTGCACGGGTGACAGACCGCAAGGGGACTGCTACATTTTCCAATCCTGTCACCATCCATGTCAACACGACTGCACCAACGGGGAACTGGCTCAGCGAAGAGGTTGGCTCTGATGGTAACGATGGCTATATCAAAGGGCATACTCAGGTATTAAAAGAAGATGCAAACGGCAGCAGTATCCGACTGAAATCGGCGGGGGATATTGACGGAAAAGCTGATCTTTTCCATTATGCTTATCAGAAATGGGAGGGAGACGGTGAAATTACAGCTCGTGTGGAGAAGATTACCCCTGTGGATGATAATGCCGAGGCAGGGGTAATGATTCGTGAATCGCTGAAGCCTGGATCAAAAATGGCCTTTATGTCTTTAGCATTTGTTAAATATGGTAAACAGGGGATTCTTATCAGTCGTGATCAAACAGATGGTAAAACCACGCGTGCGTCAATGGAGACGTTTATTCCAACGCCATATTCGGTTCGTCTGGTGCGACAGGGACAAAAGCTTACCGGATGGGTATCCGCAGACGGTGTGACGAACTGGGAGAAGGTTGGTGAAACCGTTATAGATTTGCCGGATCATCAACCGCTATTGTTCGGGTTAGCTACTGATGCATCCAAACAACAAAATGAAGTGTGGAATTACAATACGTCGGAATTCAGCAATGTTAAGGTCCGCAAGCTAACAGACTCAGGAGGAACTTCTCCCACCAGTGTGGTTGTATCGACCTATGGCCCTGCTGACTACACCTCTCTCCAGGCAGCTATTGATGCAGTCCCTGACAACAGCAACACAAGGACTGTTATCCATCTCAAAAACGGCACGTACCGTGAAAAAATAAAGGTGAATTCCTCCAAAAAAAATCTGAGTATTATCGGGGAAGATCGGGACAAAACGATCATTGCTTTTGATGATACGGCCAAGACCGTAGTGGACGGAAAAGAATTAGGAACGAGCAATAGCTATACTATGCGTGTGCAAAGTCCTGACTTTGTGTTGGAAAATGTGACGGTCGCCAACACAGAAGGGACCGGGCAGGTGCAGGCTGTAGCGTTATATGCCGAAGGTGATCGTGGAAAGTATCACAATGTCAAAATTACTGGCCTACAGGATACACTGCTCGTGAACCGTGGCAGACAATATTTTAAGGACAGTTACATCAGTGGCAGTGTAGATTTTATATTTGGCAATGCCCCTGCCGTGTTTGATAATTCGATCATACACAGCCTGCGTGCCGGATACGTAACAGCCGCTTCAACGGAAGAGACCCAGCCAGGTTTTGTATTTACTCAGTGTCGTCTGACAACCGAAGCTGGCTTGACAGGCAAGGTGGATCTTGGGCGACCATGGCGTCCTTACGCACATGTTACTTTTTTGAAAACCTATATGGATGACCATATCAAGCCAGGTGGTTGGAACAATTGGGGTAAAGAATCCAATGAGCAGACTGCAAGATTTGGAGAGTACGATAACTTTGGACCAGGTGCAGAAAGTAGCGGGCGTGTACCTTGGGCCAAACAGCTTACGGCTGACGAAGCAAACCAGTACACTGTTGAAGCTGTTCTGAGCGGGACAGATCATTGGAATTGGCGTCTATAATTGTATGTTCGATAGATAAGCGGGGGATGCGCTTCAAGCGTTTTCCCCCGCTTATGTGCGTGTTTGTGAGCAATTTTGGATGTGATGCATACATAATCTAAAATTGAAACCATTTGTTTTTATGGTAAATATTTTATATATTGAATGAGGGAAGTGTGTAAATCATCAAGGACAAAACTAACATTTTTTCTTAAATACATTATGTTGTCGGAGGTGTAGGATGGCACGTGTGTTGGTTGTGATCACGCCTGCTGAAGGCCATGTTAACCCGTCATTAGGATTAGTTAAGCAATTGGTCGATAGGGGAGAGGAAGTAGATTATGTGTGTTCAGAGGAATTTGGTACGAGAATTCAACAAACGGGAGCAAACCTGATCACCTATCCATTTAGTGTGGATGCATTTATTCACAATCCTGTATTAAAGCCGGCTGAATATAAACATCATTATCAATTCGTGAATATGATCGTTAAAGGTTTGATTGAACCGATTATTCCAAAGGTTATGAAAGCAATTGAAAATAAGGTGTATGATTATTTGATTTATGACTATTTGATGGGTTGGGGAGGCAAAATTATAGCAGAGAGGCTGGGAATACCTGCGGTATGTACGGTCTGTTCGTTTGCTTTCGTAGAGCCTCTGGGTTCTGACCAAGGCGGGGATGATCATGACATAAAAGTGAGAGCGCTTTATGATGATACGATGAAAGTAGTACATCAATTAGCTGAGGAGTTTCAGGCTGCCGTCCCTGCAATAGATGAACTCGATTCACATCCCCACAGCCTAAAGGTCGTGTATACAAGCCGTTATTTTCAACCGCAAGCTGAAAAGCTGGATGACAGCTATATTTTTGCAGGTCCATCTATTGTACCTCGTAAAGATGCGCCCTCTTTTCCGTTCGACCAGCTTCGTGTTTTGTATCCGCAGGTTGTTTATATATCATTGGGAACTATTCTTAATAGAGATTTGGAGTTTTACAAGCTTTGCTTTGAAGCATTTCGTGATTTGCCTGTGCAATTTGTACTCTCATCAGGCCAATATGCGGAGATGGAGTTATTGGCGGATGGTATCCCGGACAATTTTATGATCAAGCCCTATATTCCGCAACTGGAAATGCTCCAGCGTGTAGATGCATTTATCACACATGGGGGAATGAACAGTGCAAGCGAAGCATTGTATTACAACGTGCCAATGGTTCTGGTTCCCATGACATCGGATCAGCCGCTTGTGGCCAATCGGGTCCAAGAGCTGGGAGCAGGGATTGCTGTGAATAAAAATGAGCTTACCCCTGCTATCTTAAAAGCTGCTTTGGTAGAGGTTTTGAATCAAGCCATCTATAAACAACAGGCGCATGTAATTGGCGAATCACTCCGTCAGGCTGGCGGTTATACGTATGCAGCCGATGCAATTATGAGTCGTTTCTCTACTATAGGAAAATAGGATGCGAGAAAAATAGGGTGCGTGTGCGGAGGCTTACGATGTAACCAATCTGGACCATGCATGGCATGATAGCACGTAAACGGACTTCAGGTTCTCGTCCAGGTTACGTGCTGCTTTTTGTATTGGTGCTGTCCTATAGACTGTGATTTCTTTCTTGTAGAGCAGCCGATTGGTCAAACTCTAATTTTTTTGATATCGCAAGCAGACCAAGGCAACAGAGAATCAGGAATAAGCATATCCAATAGGAGTTTCGATAACCCATCCATTGAGCAAACAATCCGCCCATCAAGCTCCCCGCCAATCTTCCGATCGTTGTCGCATTGGAATACAGTGTCGAGGCGTATCCGGGCAGAGATGGCAACAAATCCTGCATATAGCTAATACCAATGGCTGATATCACTGCAACAAAGAAGGCTAGGAGAAGCTGTCCCGCAAATAGTTGCCACATCTCCGTAGACATAAGAACGAGGAGGTAATAGACAACGCCTGTTAAAGCCCCTAAAAATATAAGCAAACGGTTGGAGTATTTGGCTGCTAGTACGCCCAGCATGAGCATCAGGGGTATTTCTAAGATTGCGCAAATACTGGATACGAGGGCAACGTCATTCGTGTCACCTTTTAAATTGTGAATGATGAACAAGGAAATATTTAAACTATTCATCCAGTGAGACGTATAAAGCAGAGTAAGAACTACGAAAGGGATCAGGATTTTCATATTTTTATGTAATGTAATGTGATGAAGTGAAAGTTGATCCTTATTTTTAGCCTGAACAGGACGCTGCTTGATAAAAAAGAATAGAAGAACGGCAATAAGTACAAAAATAGAGGTCGTACCAACAAAAATACCTTTAAAGCCCGTATGTGCAATCAAGAAGGAACCCAAGAGCGGCCCGGTAATAAAGCCAAGAGAAAACATAGAACGAAGCGTTGAATTCGCAAAGGCATGATCCGCAGATTTACTGCGATCTACCGCTTCACGTGCACTGGCAAATAACTGCGGCATCCCAGGGGCGCCAATCGCTGTAAAGACCGTCATATAAATAAAAAGTACATAAAAGTTTTGGATTACAAGATATCCTGCAAAGGCGACAGCATTAAATAACGTACAAATCACTAAAATTTGTTTGCGATCCAATCCAGTATCGGAGCGTTTGGCAATAAGAGAGCTGATCCATATACCACAAATCAAAGTCACCGCTGTAAACACACCAAAGGTTCCCACCGATACGCCAAGTGTACTTGTAAAATATACAGCTAAAAAAGGTGCGCTTATGGAAATAGCCATACCTTGCAATAACATACAGATCATGAATAGTGGGTAGTTAGGGATAAAGAAAAGATTTTGAATTCGCTTTAGCATTTCATTTTTACACCCCTTTAGATTTAGAAGCAGAACTTACATACCTATCCAACCTAAACTATATATGACTTTAGCATAATTTGTATATTTACATTGTATAAAATATTATATAATTTTTTTTACTTTGATGAGCAACTCATATGCAAGGCCATATACAGACAAAGATATAAGATCAGGAGTGGGATGTAGATGTGTATGCGACTTTTCCTGTAGGATGTGCCTTAAAGGCTGAAGCGATCTATGAACTGCTTGATCAGTTCATTCAATGTTCCAGCGGCCTTCGTAGGAAGGCGGTGATCGGCTTTTTTAATGAAAACAAGCTCACTCTTCGGTAAATGCTGATGCAATATGTTGGCATATGGATGAAAGTGTTTATCCTCTTCACCATAAACGAGCAGAACAGGAAGATGGATTTCCCCTAGCCGTGAGGTACAGTTATACTTCAAGCTGTAACGATAATATTGTTCGACATTCCTAGGGTTTCCCTGCTTCGCGTCGTTGAGTAACTTGCGGAACAAAGATAATTGTTTCGTTTGTGACCAAGCATTAGAAAGCGCAATCGTACCGACTGCGCCGATTTTGGATAGCGCAATGCCCAAAGAAATTTTGTTTCTTAGTCGCCATTCGTTTACCTCCGACATTCCGCTGATAACAATGCCCCCCCATGCCCGATCCGGATAAGTCAAGAGAAATTCAAGTACTATTGAACCTCCGGTAGAATATCCACACAAAAATACTTTATCCAAGCTCAACCGATCCATCAAATATTTAATATCCTGGGCGATGAGAGGGTAAGTAACCGTTTGTTCGGAAGGCTGACTTTTACCGTGTCCTCTGATATCAAAAGCTATAGTACGAAAATAGGGCGTTAGCCCTTGGATTTGGTATGTGAAATTTGAGCTTGTGAGTACCGGAGGGTGAATGAATAGGATGGCCGTTCCTTCTCCGGAATCTATATAGTGCATGAAATATTCGTGTATGTTTGTTGTGGTCATTGCTATGCTCTCTCCCTGAATGATTTTGATCTTAAATTTGGCTTATTAGATTCAAAAAATTCATGGAGTTGTAACTTTGAATGCAGGAGTTCTCTCTTTTCCCGAAGATCCAATGTAGGAATAATTTTTTTTGTATATGAAAAAATAAGAGGATCAAGGGCACTGTTTTTCTAAGAAGGGGACACACACATGAGCATGAAAAATAAAGTTACCGTTGTACTAATGTTAAGTTTTTTGTTGTTGATCTTGGGCTGTAGAGCGGACTCCAGTCAAAAGCTAAAGCAACAGAGCGTGAACCCACATCACACAGCAAATCAAATGGGCAAAAAACCTGTCATTGTAATCTTGATTGATTCTTTAATGGATAAGCCTTTGCAAGAAGCGATTCAAGAAGGCCGTGCCCCCGCAATGCGATTTCTCCTTCATCAAGGGCAATATTTCCCGCAGGTAGTCAGCTCATTTCCCACAATGTCTGTGACCATCGACAGCACATTATTAACGGGGACGTATGCAGACCAACATCATGTGCCTGGACTCGTTTGGTACAGCGACCCAAAGAAACGCATGATTCTCTACGGCAATGGTGCCAAAGAAGCCTTGAAAATCGACCAACTGCAAGTATTTAATGACGCTATTTACCAATTAAATCAAGTTCAATTGAACAAAAAAACGAAAACAATACATGAAGCATTAGCAGACAAAGGGAAAGAATCTGCATCCATCAATGCTATTGTTTTTAGAGGAAGAACGGAACATTCCTTAAAGGTGCCTCGTTTTATTGCAAACAGTAACCGTGTGCCAGAACAAGTGAAAATAACAGGACCTAAATGGTTTTCATATGCAACTTTTGCTCAACTGGATCCGGGGAATAGCTGGAATACTTCTCCGTGGAAAAAACTTGGGATGAACGACGAATTTTCTGCAAAAGAAACCGCTTTTCTAATCAATCAAAAAAAACTTCCAAACCTAACCATCACATACTTTCCAGGGAATGATAATTTGGCGCATAGAAAAGGCCCGACTCAACTGGAGGGAATTGAAAAAGCCGATCAAGCACTGCAAACTGTGTTGAACGCATACGGTTCTTGGGAAGAGGCTGTACAAAATGCTACATGGATCGTCTTGGGGGACAGTGGGCAAAGTGCGGTTTATAATGATCGACAGGCAGCCACTGTTGATATAAGGCCTCTTTTGGGCCATTACCGGATTGCAAAATTAAATCAACCCGTAAGAAGTGATGACCAAATCGTGATTGCCGCTAATGAACGGATGGCCTATATCTATGCAATTGACAATAACGTAGATTTGTCTGACGTGGTGAAGCTTTTACAGCATGAGAATAAGCTCGACGTTATTGCTATGAAAGACGGTAAAAATAATATCCAGGTTACAAAGGGGAGAAATGGTAGCCTGTTTTCTTATCATCCCGGTGGAAAATTTACCGATGAATATGGACAATCATGGACATTATCGGGCGAAACGAATCTTGTGGATATTACGATCAATAACAACCGGATCAAATATGGAAAATATCCAGACGTTTTGGCGAGGCTACACGGGGCAATGAATTCACATGAAGGAAGATACGTTGTTGTCACGGTCCAACCGGGATATGAACTCGTCAGCGAAAGTTCTCCTACCCACATCGGTGGGGGAGCTCATGGATCGCTGCATGAACAAGATTCCCTTGTCCCGTTAATAATTTCTGGGACGAATACACGGCCCAAAACACTGCGAATCGTGGACATAAAAGACTGGATTATGCAATTGGTGAAATGAATAAGTATTGATCGTTCTTGATATTAAAATTGAGCTATATTAGTATATAAGCATGTAGTTATATAGGTGGAAGGGGGGGCATATATTGGATCAACTAGGTTATGTAGCTGATCATTTAAAGCTATTGGGGGATAAAACCCGATTGATCATGTTATCCCTGCTAAGAGAAAGAGAATGGTGTGTTTGCGAATTTGTAGATATTTTTGATATGTCGCAGCCAGCAATCAGCCAACATCTTAGAAAATTAAAGTCGCAAGGAATTGTAAAAGAAGAACGGCGAAGTCAGTGGGTATACTATTCCTTAAACGTAGACGACAAACCGCATATTCAAGCTGTTCTTGAGAGCATGCCAGGCTCCAAGCATATTTTGAAATCGCTAAATAAAGAGGAACCGATCGCATCTTGTGGACCGGATGCCTCAGCTTGTTCATCCTAAAGCCTGTTCCGTTTATCTCTTTGTGGTGTTTTTAATATAAGTATATGTTTATAAGGTAATGTAATGGAGGTTTAGAACATTGATTTTGTTGGCATGCATTATATTCTTAGTTACTTTAGTATTGGTGATCTGGCAGCCTAAACATCTGTCTATTGGATGGTCTGCCTGCGGCGGTGCCATACTCGCCTTGCTGGTAGGTGTAGTGGATTTGCATGATGTTTGGGAAGTTACTCAAATTGTCTGGAATGCCACACTAGCTTTTGTCGCCATTATTCTGATTTCGTTAGTCCTTGATAAAATCGGCTTCTTCGAATGGGCAGCACTTCACATGGCACGGATAGCCCGTGGAAGCGGAACCCGGATGTTTGTCTATGTGAGTCTGCTGGGTGCCGTAGTTGCTGCCTTTTTTGCCAATGACGGTGCGGCCTTAATTTTGACACCAATTGTACTGGCGATGGTTCGGGCACTGAAACTGGATGAGAAAATGGTATTTCCTTTTATCATTGCGAGCGGATTTATTGCAGATACGACGTCGCTTCCGCTTGTAGTCAGCAACCTCGTTAATATTGTGTCAGCCGACTTTTTTGGAATCAGTTTTATGGAATATGCGAGTCGTATGATTGTACCTAATCTGTTTTCCTTATTGGCTAGTATCGTGGTACTGTATCTCTTTTTTCGCAAAAGAATTCCTAAAACGTTTGATACGACACAGTTAATCACGCCTGCAAATGCGATAAAAGATCCAAAGATGTTCCGTATGTCCTGGGTTGTTCTCACAATATTGTTGGTTGGCTACTTTGCAAGCGAATTTTTAGACATTCCCGTCTCGGTGGTGGCCGGTATCATTGCCATCTTTTTCTTGCTGATGGCTAGAAGAAGCCCTGTGGTACCCATGAAAGAAGTCATCAAGGGCGCTCCATGGGCCATCGTGTTTTTCTCTATCGGAATGTATGTGGTGGTGTATGGTGTGCGTAATGCCGGTTTGACGGATCTGCTGTCCCATGTGATTCAAGCGGCTGCTGATCAAGGTATGTTTGTGGCCACCATGGTCATGGGATTTATTGCGGCGATTATCTCGTCGGGTATGAATAACTTGCCTACGGTCATGATTAATGCGCTTGCCATTGATGCCACCCATACAACTGGTATAGTCAAAGAGGCACTGATTTATGCTAACGTTATAGGGTCGGATCTCGGACCGAAGATAACCCCAATTGGTTCGTTAGCCACCTTATTGTGGTTGCATGTGCTTCGTTCGAAAAACGTGAAAATTTCATGGGGGACTTATTTTAAAACAGGCATCATCTTAACTATTCCTACACTTTTTATTACCCTACTGGGCTTATATCTGTGGTTAATCATTTCATAATGGACAATTGAAGGAGACGCTGATGATGGACAAGAAGACAATTTATTTTTTGTGCACTGGTAATTCTTGCCGCAGTCAAATGGCAGAAGGCTGGGCTAAACAATACTTGGGAGACCGTTGGAATGTATACAGTGCGGGCATTGAAGCACACGGCCTCAACCCTAAAGCGGTGCAAGCGATGAATGAAGTTGGGATGGATATTTCCGGTCAAACTTCAGATATTATTGATTCTGTTTTGCTGAATAGTGCGGATTTAGTTGTGACCTTATGCGGAGATGCTGCCGATAAATGTCCTACTACACCTCCGTACGTGCGCCGCGAACATTGGGGATTTGATGATCCGGCTAAAGCACAAGGAACAGAAGAAGAGAAATGGAGTGTATTCCAGCGTGTACGGGATGAAGTCGGGGCTCGTATTCGCAAATTTGCGGAGACCGGTGAATAAACCAGTGCACGGCTTAGGAAGGGCGAACTCAGGCATACTTCCTTAAAAGGGCGGTGTTTGTTTGGCATTTTTGAAATAGAAGATCTTCATGTTAATGAAAAAGGGTTAAGGCTCGTTAGACGACACTTAACCCTTTTTATTTTACAGACGAGACTCTATCCTTTTATAGGCTCGTGCATAGGTGCTGATGGTGCTCCTTGCATAGATAACCCGCCGCCAGTTGAGCTTGCTGGAATAACGGGATGTGGCGATCCCTTTTCAGGAGCAGCGCCTGCAGTCTGCTTGGTCAGCTTCTGTTTTTCCCACAGTGCTCTGGCGATCACCAGCATGGAGAGTACACCGACATATAGTAACAAAGATCCGAGTTCCGGAAGCATCTCTTGAAAAGATGCACCGCGCAGTCCCATGGTGCGGAGGAATTTGTACATCCATACGAAGGGAAAGAAATCACCGATTTGAATCGCTAAAGGTGGAAACAGTGATCTGGAAAGAACGGCCCCCGATAGTACAAAAGCAGGCATGAGCACCATCACCATTCTGCCAATGGCAATCCCCGGATGTGCAGCGCCCCATGCAACCAGAACATTGAAGCATACGGTACCGAATACATACAGGACAACCGGAATCATGAAGAGGATCGGATTGGCTTCGAAACGACCTCCCCCAAACATTTTAAGCATCCCGAGAGAGAAGATTAAGCCAGCCGTCGAAAACAGCGTATAAGGAAGAATACGCAGTAGGATGTTGAACGGATTTTGCAGTTCGGCAGCCAGTCTCTTGGAAACCCTTAGTCTGGCGACGATAGGTAAGCTATTGATATTGAGTATCATAAAAGAGAACATACAAGTGAATGCAAGTATCGTCGTATTCTGATAATCATTGGTTGGGTTAAACAGGGAACGCACCTCCAAGGCAATACCATTGAGAGCTCCCTGAGCCTGTTCGGCGTTCATCCCCGTTTTCAACATAGCTGGAACAGACAGTTCCATATTCTCAGAAACGCTAATTTCCTGCATAGCTGTACGAATGGAAGTAATAGATTGAACATTGGTATTATCGAGAATGAGACCCACGCGGCTAGAAAGGGAACGATTGTGATTATCCTCTAAACCATGCGGCAAGGAAATAACAGCCAAATATTGCTCATGATAAAAATACTGTTCAGGGTTGTCCGTATACGAAACAATCTCAGCTACGTTCATATATGGAGAAGCATCTATTTTCTGAATGAACTCACGGCTGTAAGCTGTGTTATCTTGATCCACCACGACCACGTTAGCGTCGTTAATTTGGCTGCTTGGGAGCAGCAGGGAGTACCCCAGCACTGCAATCAGCGGGAAGATGATAGCTATGATCGGATACTTGGAGTGAACCAGATACGTCCATTCATCACGAAGTGATTTCATTCGTATTCACCTCAACTGTCATGCCTGGTAGCAAAGCGGCTTCTCTTGTTACATATACACGTACTTGGAATGTGGCGGTGTCTGCCTCACCTTTTTCACGGGACATCTTTACATTAGCGAATTGCGGCGCAGCGGTCACATAACGTACGGTACCTTTCAAGTCCTTGTTGAGAGCAGATACTCGGGTTTTCACTTCTTGAGTGGCCTTGAATTTACCCGCTTGTTCCTCATTGACATACAGATCGTAATATAAATCGTTGGTTTCCAGGGTAATCACAGGCGCTCCTTGCGCGACATTTTCCCCGACTTTTGTACTAATCGAAGTAACCTTGCCATCCTGTGGTGCCTTTAATACCAGTCGCTCTTTTTTGAGTAACAATGTTTTAAGCTGAACTTCCTGTGTGTCTTTTTGTTGCTTTAAAAGGTCGATAGCCAACTTCTGATCTGCCAACTGTTGACGGCTTTGCTGAATGGTTTCCAGTTGGGTTCTGGAACGATCGACGGACAATTGGGCACCACGGATTTCCTCCTCGGCTTGTTTTACCGCAACCGCTGCTTGTGTGGTCTGTTCACTGGCCTGCATACGTTCTTCAGGAGTAGCGCCATGGAGCAGCTTTTGAAGAGACTCCTTTTGCTGGCTCAACTGATTTGTCGCTAAAGTCAATGAGGATTCAGCATCATCCAACACTGCTTTGGATGCACTTCCTGCATCATAAAGTGCTTTATTACGTTTGTAGTTAGTCTGAGACGTCTGAACGTTTTTGGTGGCAGAAGCTACGGCAATTCGTTGCTGCTGAACATCTTCATCCCGAGCACCATTATTGACCTGTTGTTCCGCAGCAGTGGCTTGACGCTCAGCTGCCTGTGCCCGCAGCAGTGCCGCTTGGCTTTTGCTCTCAGTGACTTGAGCTTGCGCGATATCCAGCTGTGCTTGTTTTTCCTGAGTTGTTGCTCGTGTGTACCCTAATTGGATGGATTGTTGCTGTTGGCTGATCTGTGTATTGAACTGCGCGATTTGTGTCCGCAGCTGCTCAATTTGCAAATCCACATCTTTGGAATCCAAAGCCATAAGGACAGTTCCTTTTTTCACTTTCGTTTCTTCTGTTACCGGGATGTTTAGGACTTTGCCGCCTACTTGTTCAAAAGATACATGAATGCTATCAGCATTGAGCGTTGTGCCTTTAACGGATCGCGAAGCAGTGACTTGATCTTGTCCGTTAGTCTGAAGCAGGAACCCCCCGCCGATCAGACAGGCAATAGAAATGACAGGGATGATAAGGCTGGTGACTTGTGTGCGATTCATGGGTAATATGCTCCTTAAGTTCATAAAATGGATTCAACCTAGACTCGAATAAATATCCTGATTATGTACATTTTATTTATTCTATTATTTAATAATTTAGATGTTAGCCGGCTAACTAAAATGCAAAAATTAAAACTTACTCTGGCTTTGCTGCTTCATATATCTCTTTTGCTTGAGGGATGCCGCTTTCTATTTTTTTCAGTAATGTCAGGAGCAGTTCTTTTTCATCGTTGGATAGATGGCTCATCAGTGTGGAAGTGCATGTAAAATGTACAGGCAGCAGTCTCTCCATCATTTCTGTTCCTTGTTCGGTCAGTTTAACAATACTCATACGGCGGTCGGAAGGGTGAACGGATCTCATAATAAGCCCATCGCGTTCCAGACGGTCAAGCAGACCGGTAACGGTAGGCTTGCTAACCCCTACTTTCTCCGCAAGCTCTGTAGCCAGCAACCCTGTTTGAATGTTGCGATACAGGAGAATTAATATTGAAAATTTTCCGTGAGATATACCAAACTTCTCAAAGCCTTCAAAGCTCACTTTAAAAAGACTGGAGGATACGCGCATAAAAAATAGCATCGCTTCTGTCGCTCTTACATCAATCTCTGGGATACGCATAGAAAATTCTTGCAGCGCTTCACGAGTGGGCAAATCCCGTAAATCAAAATCCATAAGGTTCTCCTTTCTTCTTACATTGTGTTCCAGTCGACAAATTAGTTAGCCGACTAATCTTAATCGATTCAAAAATGAATTTCAAGCTAAATTTTGTTAATCGTCATGCAGATTTTTCACTATATGGAGGTTGTCCGTGCAGTAGTTTAAGCTATTCACTACATTGATATTTACAGTGAAGTGCTTGATAATAAGTGGATATCGCACGAGACAAAGATACCCAAAAGTGAGGGACCTGACATGGCGACAAAATTATATTACACCGCTCCAAATCTTACGGAGTGGGACACTCATATTACACAGAGCATGGAAAGAGACGAAGCATTTTTTGTTATGCTCAAGGAAACGGCCTTTTATCCGCATGGTGGAGGTCAGCCATGTGATACAGGAACGATTCAGGGCATCCGTGTATTAGATGTGGTTCTTGAGGATGGGGACATTTGGCATCAGGTAGAACGTTTGCCGGAGGAGGAGAAAGTGGCCTGCCAATTGGATTGGGAGCGCAGATTTGATCATATGCAGCAGCATAGCGGGCAGCATTTGCTGTCAGCGATTTGTCTGGAACTGTTAGGTGCGCGTACAGAAAGCTTTCATTTGGGACAAGAGTACGCCACAATTGATGTCAACTGTTCTGATATAACATCCGCGCAGCTATCGGCAATCGAGCAGGAAGCAAATCGGCAAATCTACAATAACCGCAGCATAAAAAGTTATTTTGTAACCCATGAGCAATTGAAGGACATTCCGCTTGTGAAAATGCCTAAAGTAACAGAAAATATTCGGATTGTTGAGATCGAAGGCATTGAATATAATGCTTGCGGCGGTACACATGTGGCTCAAACCGGGGAAATTGGAATGATTAAATGCTTGAAATGGGAAAAGCAAAAAGGGATGGCGAGAATCCATTTCAAATGTGGTGCTCGCGCACTCCAAGACTTTAATGAGAGTGCTCGGATTTTGGACGTGTTATCTACGAAGTTCAATACTGGGCGAAAGGATATTTTGACTCGATTCGAAAAGTGGGAGCAGGAGCATAAGCAGCTCAAGGCGCAAGTGGAGTTTCTACAAGAGGAAAATGCATCGTACCAGGCGAAAGAGCTGCTGTCTGCTGTACAGGGGCATGTTCTTGCTCATGTATTTGAACAAAAATCCATTCAGGAGATGCAGCAATTGGCTGCCAAGCTGACAGCTGAGCATGATTTGCTTGTTTTATTTGCCACAACAGCCGAAAACAAAATCATTCTGGCACATAATGGTAGCCAATCAGTTAGCTGCGGAGCGTTTTTGAAAGAGAATCTGGGCGCGTTTCAGGGCAAGGGGGGCGGTAGCAACCAATCTGCTCAGGCAGCATTTTCGTCCCGCGAGAACCTCTTGAATTTCTTTGAAACGGCCCAGCGGCAGTTCATTCAGGGCTAATATAATGGAGGATTAGTGACGCAGCGGTAGCTTCCACTTTTCCTCTTCTGTAAATAAAATAAAAGAAAAAATAAGTGCAACAACAGCGCCCCAAACGGCTTTATCCCCAATCGTCAAAGTCAGAAATCCCCCCAGCAAGGCTCCTACCAAGAAGGCAGCCAGGATGACACCATAACGCATCGCTCGAATGGCAGCGTTCGTGTCCTTGGTCGTTACAGCGACATACACAGCCTCGATAGCTGATCGAAGGTTACCGGTGCTGACCGTGGAGGTGTACGGCACATCAATGAGCTTGCGGAAGGAAGTCATTTGCACGGAAGCGACGAATGAGACGATCACCACTACTACCGTATTGGGAACTCCTTGCGGAATCAATCCCACGATGAAAAAAATCGCGATTTCCAGTAAAAGAATTGTGCGGGTCCAGTCTGGAGTTAAACGGTGGGTTGATTTGCGTTTAATCCCTTCAGCAACAAAAACCCCCAGTGAAAAGGCGATCAGAGGCGGGATATAGGATAATGCCTGAACCCAGTGCCCCTGAATGACTTTGACAGCCAGCAGGACGATATTGCCTGTCTGTGCGTTGGCGAAAACACCGCCTCTTCCAACAAAGGTATATGTGTCCAAAAAGCCCCCTACTAATGATAGTAAGGCGCCCAGTCGTAACGATTCGGACGTTACCTGATGTAAATGGATTTTGCCTTTCATAAACACGGCATATAAGCCTCCTATACTAAACGTCGATTCTTTAAAGCTAACACGAAAATCCAGGACCATACAATTAAATTAATCACTTAAGCATGAAAATGACACAAAGAAGCCACATCAGGTCCCATACAATAGAAAGGACGCGATGCGGCTTGTTGGAGTGCTGCTTAAAGTGCCATCTGGAACTTCGAGAATATGCTTATTGCAGAGCTTGAACGAGTGCTTTACCAAACTCCTGTGCACCATCTGGGCCGTCGGCTGTAATAATATCGCTATGAGCGACGACATGCTGAGCGACATAGTCGGCTTGATGCGATTGGAGCTGATCCTTTTGCACATCCACGGGGTAGCATGTAGCCGTTCTGCCAGAGAGCAGGCCGGTTTGAGCCACAGCTACAGAGCCTGCGCAGATGCCAGCCACTAAAGTCTTTTGCTCATGAGCTTGTTTCAGCAGAGCTTGGAGATCCGCGTTATTCCACAGATGATCATTTGTTCCTGATCCGCCGATTACAGATACCACATCATACTCAGCCGGCACAGCGTCTGTAAAGACAAGATCAGCCGTCGCTTTACCGTTGTAGTCACCCATGATTTCGCCTGTTTTTGTACTGGCTAATGTTACAGTAACACCTGCTTGCTCCAGCGCTTCTTTTGGTTTAAATAATTCATCCTCATTAAAGCGCTCTGGGGGTATAATAAAAAGAGCTTTTTTACTCATACTCTATTCCTCCTTGAGTGTGTAACGTTATTTACTATTGTAGGGTGGCTTCGTCGGGCTGTGAAGAATGCACTTTCAAGTACGGAGGTTACCTGCAGGTTACTATTCATGTGGAAGATCATGATGATTTCGAAGGAGTTAATTGATATATGTCTGATACGCTGAGAGAAGAAATACGGGAGAAAATTGTAAACGGAGACTACAACTGCGAAAAGGAATTAACGCTATCTGTGCTGAGCGGGAAATGGAAGGTCGTTATTTTATGGCATCTGGGTGTCGAAGGGCCGCACCGGTTCAGTGACCTGCAAAGGTTGTTTCCGAAGCTGTCGCATAAAGTGCTGACCAACCAGCTACGGGAGTTGATGGAGGACGGTATTGTACACCGGGAAGTGTATCCCGAAGTGCCTCCAAAGGTGGAGTATTCGATGACTGAGCTGGGGATGACGATTTTACCGATTGTGGAGATGATGTATGACTGGGGGAAAAAACGGGTGCAATCCATCCGTGAGGAAATGCAACGCAGCAGTGAGGGAAATGTTTAAATCTTGGATGCGATCTTAGATGGACCTTTAACACTCCGTCATATAAAAAAATAGTACGCCTTGCACGATGAGTACGAATTGTACCTAGAGCAAAGGCGTTCTTTGGCATGTTAGCAGTCTGTGTGTGGATCATGTTAGCTAGGAAAAATAGCTGTAGCCCATATGGATCATTGCTGTTCAAGTGCTGGTAAAACCTCAATCCAGCGTGTAGCCCAAGTACCAATATGGTCAAATAAAGGAGCTAAATCGCGTCCCTTATCCGTAAGGGAGTATTCAATCCGCACAGGCTTTTCAGGATAAACCATACGTTGAATGATTCCTTCTTCCTCCAGCTCTTTCAAACGGTCCGAAAGGACTTTTCCACTTAAGTTAGGAATTGAATTCTCAATAGCGACGAAACGTTGCGGACCATTCGTTAGTTGAAATACGATCAACACCGTCCAACGCTTGCTCAGTAGCTCCATAGCCTTTTCAAACCGTGGGCACATCTGCGGAATATTCATGTGATCACCTCATGCTCCTATTATTAACGATTCACTGTTAAAAGTAAATGATTTTACTTTACATAAATTTATTACTTGACGAAATCGAATGATATAAATATACTTTGTTACATAAAGTAACTTGTTAGCTTTGATACGGAGTTTAAGATGTAAATGCTTAAAATTTGAACTTAATTTGATATGATTAATGATGTAATTAAATGAACAGATACGGACGAATCGTTGAGGTTATGGTTTGGGTGCAGGGGGAAGTCGGATGAAGCTAGAATGTGAAGTGTGCGTAGTTGGAGGGGGACCCGCAGGGACTTTGTTATCCTGTCTACTGGCGGAGCAGGGTGTTTCAACGATATTGGTTGAGCGGCAGAGCGTGCCCGGAAAGGCTTTCCGCGGTGAAATTTTAAACGATGAGGGTCAGGAAGTGATCCGCAAACATAAACTGCTCGAACAAATTCATGAGGATCATATTCTCGCCTCCACAAGAATCGAATATTGGCAGCATCAGCAGCAGGTCAAGACGGTTGAGCCAGCTTCAATCCATGGTAATGTAGGGGTGCATATTCCACAACCTCGATTTTTGGATGCTCTGCTCAAGCAGGCGTCCACCTACGAGTCTTTCCGTTACCTGGCAGGTACAACTGTGACTGCGTTGGAGGGTGACAGCGAGCAGGGGTACACGGGCTTGACCGCCCGCGATAAGAACGGTCATGAGATTACAATTCATAGTTCTTTGATTGTGGGGGCAGACGGACGCTATTCGACTGTGCGCAAGCTGGCGCAGATGCCTGTGACTAACATTCGCCACGGCTATGATCTGCTATGGGCCAAAATCACGGCACCTACCGGGTGGGAGCCCGTCACTCGTCTAGCCCTGGTCAACGGAGGTCAGTTGGCTTTATTCTCGCAGGCTGAGGGCTATATCCAAATTGGCTGGAATGTGGAGGAGGGGAGCTTTTCCACCCTGTTTAAGCAATCTTTTGAACCATTTATACAGCTGTTTACGGAGGCTTTTCCAGATTTAGAGCATAGTGTGCATGATCACATTCGTTCATGGAAGGACTTCGTACCGTTGGATATTTTCAGCAGCCGTAGTGACACATGGGCACAGAATGGACTGGTCCTGATTGGAGATGCGGCGCATACCATGACACCTACGGGAGCTTTTGGTTTGAACGCTGCTTTGAAGGATGCCGATGTGCTGGCCAGTGAGCTTCTTCGTTTACGCCAGCAGGTATATACCGCAGAAGACCTGAAGGCTTTCGAAGATGGACGACGGCAGGCTGTCACCGAGCTTCAGGAGCGTCAACTAATCTTGGAGTCCACGTTTCATGAACATTTCTTACACATAGTTAAATGATATAAAACCCCGACAACAACGATTAGCCTGAGAAATGTGAGGCATTTCATATATAGAGTTTATATAAAGGATGGTGCAGAGAGATGAATATTAAAGATGTAGCTACGCTACTTAACGATAAAATTCAAACTGTTCGTGGAGAGCAATCCTCGACAATTTTGGTAGGACCGATCAAGCTGCCAGTTAATTTAGAAGGGGAAACGGTTGTTTTTCAATGGTATTGCTGGCTACCTGTACGGGACGAGGAAGATCGCCAGAACTTACTGAATGCCAATGCTGAGACGATCGTGAAGCGATTGTCCACACTGAACTTGGCGGAGGGACAACAATCAAGTGTATTGGTGTACGGGGATCTCCAACAGTCCGAAAATGCATTAGTTCGCATGCATAGTATTTGTCATACTGGAGATATTTTTGGTAGCAAGCGTTGTGATTGCGGATTTCAACTCCATCAGTCGATGAAAATGATTGTGGAACATGGAACAGGTGCATTGTTCTATCTGGCAAATCATGAAGGTCGCGGAATCGGTTTGTTTAGTAAAGCCATGGCTTATATTCTACAAGAAGAAGGCATGGATACCGTCGAAGCCAACCATCAGTTGGGTTTTGAAGATGATACACGCAATTATGCGGATGCCATTAGTGTGCTTCAACATCTGAGACAAAAACCAGTAACTCTGATTACAAATAACCCTAAAAAGCTGGATGCCTTGAAGAAGTCGGGTATGAATGTGGCGGGACGTATGCCGCTCTGGGGCGATGTGTCACAATATAATGAACGGTACTTGAATACAAAAGTAGAACGATCCGGCCATTTGCGGGATTCCGATCTCAGGGAGGTTCTATGAACACTCACGAAAAATATATGCGCCTGGCACTGGAAAATGCCAGAAGTGCCAAAGGGCAAACAGAACCGAATCCGCTCGTCGGATCAGTCATTGTTAACAATGGCCGTATCGTTGGGATCGGCGCTCATTTGAAGCCTGGTGAGCCACATGCCGAGATTCATGCCTTGCGTATGGCGGGGGAACACGCTCAGGGAGCGACGATCTACGTAACGCTGGAGCCGTGTTCTCATCACGGCCGGACAGGCCCATGCGCGGAAGCGATTGTGAAGGCAGGCATTCGTCGGGTGGTCATTGCAGCACTGGACCCGAACCCGCTGGTTTCCGGCAGAGGGGTACAGATTTTGAAAGATGCGGGCATTGAGGTCATTGTCGGCGTATGTGAGCAGGAATCCATCCGCATGAATGAAGTGTTCAATCAATATATCGTGAGCAAGCGACCTTTTATTACAATCAAATCGGCAGTAACGCTGGACGGTAAAATTGCAACTCGAACCTCTGAAAGCAAGTGGATCACATCTGAGGCTGCACGGGAGGATGTGCATCGTCTTCGTCACGAGCATGTAGGCATCCTGGTCGGTGTACAGACCGTGATTCATGATAATCCTCAGCTTACGACTCGTCTACCAGAAGGACGGAATCCGATTCGTATCATTCTGGATAGTAAGCTTCGAATTCCATTGGATGCTCGTGTCATTACAGATGGAGAGGCGCCGACCTGGATATTCACAGGGCGGGCTTATGATGAAGGCAAGCGAAGCCAGCTGGAACAGCTCGGTATAAAGGTTTATCCGACACAGGATGAAAACAGTGAGCGGGTCAACCTTCCGCAAATGCTGGACATTCTGGGGGCGGAGGAGGTCTCGTCCGTATTCGTGGAAGGTGGGGCCGAGGTGAACGCTTCGTTCGTGCAGCAAGGACTGGCAGACAAGCTGGTGCTGTATATGGCGCCGAAGCTGGTTGGAGGGCGCGCAGCCCCGGGCTTTCTCGGGGGAGAGGGCGTGTCTGCGATGAGCGATGCAGTGGCCTTGCAGGATTTGAGCGTAACACAGGTTGGCGTGGACTGGAAAATAGAAGGGTATTTTGGGCGAGGAAAATGAGTGAGTTGTTTCGGGTGGAGAAGGAGGCTCCGCGAAGGGGTTGATCTTCCGATCGCTGTTGCAGTGGGATTCTTCGGATTGTATAAGATATTTAAAGGTAAGAATCCCACCGCAAAGTCACTCATTTTTCGAAATGGTGTGGAGCATGGGAAGGGCAGGAGAAACTAAACACTTAAAAGCTCAAACTCATTGATTCAAAAACTTATAAATTCAAAAGAACAGAGGATCTGAAGGGCTAAAAAGGCCTGGAGGATTCTTTTTTTATATACTAAACGTTTATTAGGGTGAATGGTTAATGGGGTGAATAACTCATAAGGTGAACGTCTTATGGGGTGAAATCAAAATGACATAATTACTTAATACAAAATGACATGATTTTTGGGTTTTTCGTCCTGGTTTCTTGTGTATTTTTAGAGACTTTCGCCTCGTTTAGTTAGATTTTAGAAATATAAGGATTGACCTGGAAATAGAGATCAAGCACAATGAAGTTGAATTCAGCTTGGAAGAAAAGGGAAAAGCCTTGCAGGGAAAGGGATAAGAGAATTCAAAGGAGGATGTTGGTTGTGAAAAAAATGATATTATGCTTGTTAAGTGCCAGTCTGATATGTTTAGCTGCACCGGTTTCTACTAAAGCCTTTTCGGGTGAGGTCACACAAGGCACAGGCTCCTATTCAACCACACTACCTGCCGGAGCAGCTACACCGCAAAACGAAATTTATAAGACAGCGAATGTAACTAGCCCAATGCCTACTAACGACTGGTGGAGCAGTCTGGCCTGGGTGCCCTACTCCGAGGCTCAATATCCGCATCCACTTGCCTTGAAAAATCAGCAAAACGGTCTGCGCATCTTTAACCCAAGCGGTAAAATTACGGTCAATCCGGGATACATCGCAGGCTGGATGGATGATGTGAATGATTTTACCATTGGTCATTCTGAAAGCGCTTCATTTCCGGATGCCAAGGTGGATGCCTTCAGTGACTGGTTTGTCAGATCCTTACTTCAAAGCGGCAGCAACAAAATGAGTGCTACCTATGGACATGGCTCCCCCTATGTTTTTTTCGAGTTTGGCGGCGGTAATCCCAAGCTCTCGTTCAATGAGGTACCCAAGGTCTGGTCTGGCTCCGCTAGTTCTCCTGTGCTTGGCATTACGATCAATGGCTCACACTATGGTCTGTTTGCTCCTTCCGGTAGCACCTGGTCTGGTCTTGGGACGAGTACTCTAATCAATCAATTGAACGGGAAAAACTATTTTACAGTGGCGGCTTTGCCTGACAATACAACGGCGACCTTGGACAAATTTCAGCAATATGCCTATTCTTTTGTTACAGACTCCAAAGCACAGTACA
The DNA here is from genome assembly GCF_044784315.1 of Paenibacillus sp. DP01. Classification (NCBI taxonomy): domain Bacteria; kingdom Bacillati; phylum Bacillota; class Bacilli; order Caryophanales; family Paenibacillaceae; genus Paenibacillus; species Paenibacillus sp. DP01. The sequence goes on along the minus strand of NZ_CP173059.1, from coordinate 4,891,229 downwards.
GCTACAACGAAGCCTCTTCCGAGGTAACAACCACCTTTACCGTTACAACAACCGCAAAACAAGGTACACAAGCGGGTACTATTTTTGCCTTATATCCACATCAGTGGAAAAACTCATCACAATCTCTACTGGGCTATACGTACAATTCTGTACGTGGTCTGATGAAAACAGCGGAAGGGGCTTCTTTTCAAACGAAGATGAAGTTTACAGGCGTGCTCCCTTCTTTGCCCGATTTGGGGTCTTATGATAAAAATAAGCTGAATAGTTATATAGACGAAGCGAAAGCAGAAGTCTATTCTGGCGATGGTGACACGTACTGGACTGGAAAACGTTTGGGCAAGCTGGCAGCCTTGGCGCCAATTGCCGACCAGGTGGGCAATACTGTAGCAGCGAGCCAGTTCCGCAATGAGATTAAAAGTCGGCTACAGGACTGGTTTAAGGCCAGCGACAGCTCAGGAAACCTGAAAAGCTCGAACCTATTTGTGTACAATAGCAATTGGGGGACATTAATCGGTTATCCCGACAGCTTTGGCAGCGCGGTAGAATTAAACGACCATCATTTCCATTATGGATACTTTATTAAGGCTGCGGCCGAAATTGCACGGGTGGACAAGAGCTGGGCATCCAATTCACAATGGGGGCAGATGGTGCAGCTGCTCATTCGCGACATTGCCAATACAGACAGGTCTGATTCTAAATTTCCGTATTTACGTAATTTTGATCCCTATGCCGGCCACACCTGGGCTTCCGGTCATGCCAAATTTGGCGACGGCAACAACAATGAATCCTCCTCGGAAGCGATGAATGCTTGGGCCGGTCTGATTTTATGGGGCGAGGCGACGGGAAATACCCAAACTCGTGATCTGGGCATCTATCTATATACAACGGAAATGAATGCGATTAACGAATACTGGTTTGATGTACAAGGTACAAACACCCCTTCAGGGATGCAAAGTGCGACGGCAAGTATGATCTGGGGTGGTAAAACGGTCGGGAATGCTACATGGTGGACCAATAACCCCGCAGAGGTGCATGGCATCAACTGGCTGCCGATTACTTCTGCTTCCTTGTATCTGACACAATATCCGGAATATGCGGCTAAAAATTTTAGCAATCTGCTGCAAAAAAGCGGGGGGAATTTCAGCCCGTGGGAAGATATCGTGTATATGTACAGAGCGATTTCGGACCCGTCCGATGCCAAGGCCAAATTCAGTGCACGCGTAGCGGCGATGACACCGGAAGCTGGGAATTCCAAGGCGAATGCCTACCACTGGATTTATAACTTGGATGCTGTTGGCAACATCGACCGTAGCGTCACTGCCAATTCACCTATTTATGCCGTATTTCATAAGAACGGTGTAAAAACCTATGTGGCCTACAACTTTACCAACCAAGAGAAAATAGTAACCTTTTCAGATGGACATAGTATTACCGTGCAGCCGAACAGCTTTAATATCGGAAATGGAAACGGCGGCGGCAATCCACAACCTGATATAGAGGCCCCAACCAGCCCGGCCAATGTGCGAGCTACGGCCAAAACGGCTTCGGCGGTTACGCTGGAGTGGGAGGCAGCTACAGATAATGTTGGCGTAACGGGGTATATCGTGTATAAGGACGGGACTCAGGCGGCTGAGATAAACGGCACTTCCGCTTCAATTACAGGACTGAATGCAGCGACCGCTTATAGCTTTACCGTCAAGGCTCGTGATGCAGCCGGTAACCTGTCTGCGGCAAGTCGTGCTGTATCGGTAACTACGGAGGCAGCATCTGGCGGCAATGAGGGTGGCGGAGAAACGGAAGATTACACCGTACGGGCCCGCTTTGTCAGCGATCGTGAAGCACTGATTCAATTTACCCCCAAAACAGCCTCAGTCTATGTTGACGTGCATTATACTTTAGCAGGTGGGCAACAGCTCAACTACCGGATGACCAACAACGCCGGTGTTTGGGAGCAGCGGGTTAAAGACCTCACCATCGGAAAGGCTGTCAGCTATTGGTTCACCTATGAAAAGGCGGGATTGCAATATGAGACGCCTTCATTCAGCTATACCCACCAGACGGCCTCTACAACGACAGGGGTTTCCGAAATTTCCGCGACCGAGGCGTTGGACACGTTCCAGCCCGGGCTTGCTCCTGAATAAATTCGAAATTATGGATATGATAATTATAGAGGAGATAAAGGTATGACAGAATTTTGGGAATCCAGTTTTATAGAAAATCAAATGATGTGGGGCTTTGAACCTTCAGACTCAGCAATTCTGACCAAGGACTTTTTCATTGAAAAGAACGTTAAGAATATATTGATACCTGGTATTGGATATGGTAGAAATGCCAAGGTTTTTATGGACAACGGAATACATGTTACAGGTATTGAGATTTCAAAAACAGCGATTGATTTGGCAAGACAAAAAGGGCTCAATATCAGTATTTTTCATGGCTCCGTAATGGATATGCCTTTTGATAACAAGCTTTATGACGGCATATTTTGTTATGCGCTTATTCACTTATTGAATAAAAGTGAGAGAGAGAAATTTATTAAGGATTGCTATCATCAGCTAAAGCCAAATGGATATATGGTTTTTACGACTATTTCAAAGGAAGCTCCGATGTTTGGAAAGGGAAAGCAGCTAGGTAAAGACTATTTCGAGATCATGGAAGGGGTAAACATGTTTTTTTATGATGCTGACTCGGTAGAACAAGAATTCGGAAAATATGGATTAACAGAAATTTCGGAAATTGTTGAGCCACATAAAAATATGGAAAGCAAACCTCCATTCAAATTTATCATGGTCAAATGTCACAAAGAGCTGTAAGGTGAATGGTGAGAGAACGACACGAGGGAAGCACATATGCTTCCTCCGTGTCTTTTTTTGTTTTTTATGGGGTCGTAATACTTTCGCCATGTTCGTGAGTGCAAGGGTGCGCAATAATGATAAAGGCTGATACAGGAAGATATTACCGAGGCGAGGATTTCCAAAGGTCCCGCAGTGCCTGCCCTAATCGGATCAGGTATCCTGTAAATCTGATGTATCCACCAACAATTAGGGTTCGATTCCCAATCGCCTTCCAAGCGACTTTTGGTAGAGTATTCGAATGGACGAATAAAACACTGAAAAGACCCCGATAAGAGTATCCCATGTCTGGTCTTGATGACAGATGCCGGAGCGATGGCTATGCGGTCAGCGGATACCGGAGAGAGCAAGCGCCGACAGGACCCGAGGCTACAGGAATACGGATTCACAGTCGATGTTGGGCTGGTGAATTCCATCCCCGAAACACGGGAACAGGCGGCTCCTTTCTTTTTCCTTAAGCTTGGCCCCGCCCTCCACACGGAGGGATGCTCTGCAAGGGTCACTAACCCACTACAACAGATAAAAATAAAAAATCCTCATTTTAAAAATGTGTTTTAACTCAACGTGCGAATAAGCGGAGCCGCCATACATACGAAGAAGCCTATTTTTAAGTTGAGGATTTTAAATACTAGGAGTGATACGATGTTTAAGAAGATAACGATTAAAGCCGATGAGCGCGGACTGCTGTTCAAAAAAGGAAGCTACCACAAGTTGTTGCTCCCAGGGACTTACCTATTGAAGACATTTCAGCAGGAAGCCGTTGAAATTTTGAATGTAGCCGAATCATTTTTTGTACCAGATCATGATATTCGTTTGTTTTTGACAGATCCTCTATTGCTGGAGCAATTGACTGTCATCGATGTAGAGGACCATGAATATGTGCTGCATTATGAGGATAATCGGTTTGTAGAGCTGCTGACAGCAGGGAAATATGCATTTTGGAACATGCTTAAGGAGCATCGTTTTGTTCGTGCAGATACCCGGCAGCCTGCCATTGATAAGGCTTTGGGGCAAGCATTCTTGTCCAAGACACCGGGCTTCTGGAAAGCCCTTCAGGTGGCCAGTCATGAATTGGGGTTTTTGTATTACGATAATGTGCTGCAAGGTGAACTGAAACCGGGCAAATATTATTTCTGGTTGTCCACGGTGAATACAGAGATCAAAACATTAGATATGCGACAGCAGCAGATGGACCTGATGGGGCAGGAAATCATGACTGAAGACAAAATCACGCTGCGTCTTAACTTCGTCTGTCAGTACCGGATCATTGAGCCGCTACGGGCGTTGGAATTCAGAGCATACGAGGAACAAATATACATTATGCTTCAACTGCTGCTGCGTGAATACGTGGGCACAATGAAGCTGGATGATTTGCTGAAAATGAAGCAGGAGATCGCGGAATATGTCTTGACACGACTGAATGAGCAGAGCGGTGAATATGGGGTTACTTTTACATCCGCAGGGGTGAAGGATATTATTTTGCCGGGGGATATCAAGGATATTCTGAATACGGTGCTATTGGCAGAGAAGAAGGACAAGCCAACCTCATCACACGACGTGAAGAGACGGCATCCACTCGTAGTTTGCTCAATACGGCCAAGCTGATGGACGAAAACTCCACCCTCTATCGTCTCAAAGAGCTGGAATTCATGGAAAAAATCTGCGAGAAGATTGGTACGATATCGCTGACTGGCGGAAATACGCTGCTGGAGCAGCTAAACACGTTGGTTCATATGAAAGAGGGGCAGGGACTCCAATAACGGAAAATACTCCCGAACGATGAGTGCAAGCTGGCTCAAGGTTCGGGAGTATTTTTTTAGTTCGTCTTGGTGGATGCGAGAAAAGCGTCCATATCGATCACCGGAATGAGAGCACCCCGATGCTCCATCACAGTAGGAAACAATTCGCGTTGCCATTCTTCCTCATTGCTTTGTAGCTGACTGTCTTCAGCAGATGCCGTATCCTCCACCTGATCGACAAGCAGGGCAATCTTCGCACGACTGAGCAAAATCATTTTGTCCTCGGAGGAGTCGCTTGATGCGGGGAGAAACAGTTTCTTGCGTAGGTTAAGGATTGTAAATACATCGCCACGAATGGTCACCATTCCTTCATGCCACGCCTCGGAAAAGGGGAGCGGTGTCCCTTTTTTGGCATTCATGACTTCTTCGACTTCCAGAAAGTTTAACGCGAACTTCTTGTCCGCCAGACTGCACACAATATATTCAGACATAGCAATTCTCCTTACATATTCAGATAAGTCCATCACAAGTTGTGAACTAGCGATAAATTGGGTTAACTATTGCGTTTTAACAGACGGAACGATAAAGTGGAGGATGCGGTAAAATGGTTTTAGTTAATCACAGAATATCACAAACGAGCAGTTAAATCTTCCAAAATAACAACCAACCGGACAAGGCGTGGCTTCGAATTTCCCTTCATATATAGTGTTTGGAGCTGAGGTCGTGTCCGATGCACTACATTTTAAGATAAGCGGGTTGAGGTAGAATGGATCATGAAAAGCAGCGGTTAAGTATCGAGGCAGCCAGATTATACTATCTGAACGACTATAGCCAGCAGGATATCGCGGTCAGACTCGGAGTTTCACGGCCTACGGTATCGCGGTTACTTCAGGCTGCCAAGGAACAGGGATACGTGCGGATCAGTATTGTGGACCCCATGGAGGATATGGACGCGCTCGGAGAGCAGGTGAAAAAGAAATACGGGCTGGATACCGTGCTGGTCTGTTATTCGCCATTAAATGAATATCAGGAGATCAAGAAACATATTAGCAAAAAAGCAGCCGACTATTTGCATGAAACGGTACAGGATGCTGATATTATTGGAGTGACATGGGGAACAACCATGCATGCGGTGGCGCTTCATCTCCAGCAAAAGCAGGTCAAGGGAGTTGAGGTGGTTCAGCTCAAAGGAGGCGTAAGCCATTCGCATGTCAACACTTATGCCGTGGAAACCGTGAATTTGTTCGCAGAAGCCTTTAACACCATCGCTCGGTATTTGCCGCTGCCTGTAATTTTCGACAGTCAAGCTGTTAAGAAAATGGTCGAGGAGGATCGGCATATCCAGCGTATCATTGAACTTGGCAAGCAGGCGAACATTGCGGTGTTTACGGTGGGTACGGTCAAGGAGGATGCGCTGCTGTTCCGATTAGGTTATTTTAACCATGAAGAGCAGAAGCTGCTGCAAAAAATCGGCAAAGGCGATATTTGCTCGCGCTTTTTTGACGATGAGGGCAACATATGCAGTCAGGAAATCAACAGCCGTACCGTTGGAATTGATTTACCTGAGCTGCGAAAGAAGGAGAAGTCCATCCTTGTAGCTGGAGGCCAGCGCAAAGTAGAGGCCATTCGGGCATCACTGCGTGGCAAGTATGCGAATATCTTGGTGACGGATCAGTTTACAGCACAAGCACTTTTGCAATAGAACCTGTGGAGCTCAATTCAATTAAACATGGTTACGGAGTGTGCATACAGGGTAACATGAATTGTAGGTGAACGGCCTGTGTACAAGCGTGAACATAATTTCAAAATGTGTTTTACATATGTTCAGAGCCGTGCTATGATGATCTCATCACAGAGAAATAATCGATTCATTTTCTTCACACTATTTATTAAATGAAGGAGCCTTTAGATATGAACATTGCAGCATTAATCGACCATACATTGTTGCGTGCAGATGCGACGAAGGATGAAATTACAAAACTGACTGCTGAGGCAAAAAAATACCAGTTTGCTTCCGTATGTGTGAATCCGGCGTGGGTAGCTTATGCAGCCGAACAGCTTGCAGGCACAGGCGTGGCTATCTGTACGGTTATCGGATTTCCACTGGGAGCCAATACATCGGCAACGAAAGCGTTTGAAACCAAAGATGCTATTGCTAACGGTGCAACTGAAATTGATATGGTAATTAACATAGGCGCTTTGAAGGCGCGTGATGTACAGCTTGTCGAGCAGGATATCCGTGCGGTTGTGGAAGCGGCTGCGGGTACACTGGTAAAAGTAATTATTGAAACCTGCCTGCTGACAGACGAAGAGAAGGTACTGGCGTGTGAGCTGTCCGTCAAAGCCGGAGCAAATTTTGTGAAAACTTCGACGGGTTTCTCTACAGGTGGAGCTACTGTGGAAGACGTAGCGTTGATGCGCAAAACAGTAGGACCTGATATTGGTGTTAAAGCTTCTGGCGGCGTACGCAGCCTGGAGGACGTACAAAAATTAGTAGAAGCTGGCGCAAGTCGGATCGGTGCAAGTTCCGGTGTGAAAATCATCGAGGGCGAGCAATCAACATCTTCCTACTAAGTTTATTTTAAAGTCATGGAGGGATTCGCGATGAAGGATCAATTGATTCAGAAAGCGCTTGAGGCGCGTAATCAGGCATATGTTCCGTATTCGAATTTTCAAGTAGGTGCTGCGGTTCTCGGGAGCGATGGCACGATTTATCACGGATGCAATGTGGAAAACGCCTCCTACGGCTTATGTAATTGTGCAGAGCGGACAGCGATTTTCAAAATGGTATCCGAAGGCTGCCGAAAAATTGATTCGATTGCGGTAGCAGCTGATACGGAAGGACCTGTGTCTCCATGTGGGGCCTGTCGTCAGGTCATTTCCGAATTTGCTCATCAAGATACCAAAATTTATCTGACAAACCTTCATGGCAATACGGAAGAGTGGACGGTGGATCAATTACTGCCGGGTGCCTTTCGACCTGCGGATCTGGGAAAATAAAAAAAAGAATGCCTCTTTGGGGCGCATTCTTTTTATGGGCAATGTAAGCGCTTAATGTAATGAGGGGGAATTGAAATGAAATATGTAATCGCTTTGGTGGGATTGCTCGTTGTATTTGCACTTACTTACGTTGCCAGCAGTGACAAGCGTAAAATCAGGTATCGTCCGCTGATAGTTATGGTTGTTCTGCAAGCAGCGCTTGCTTTCGTATTGCTGAACACAGAGATTGGTGAAATTCTAGTCAAAGGTTTTGCAAAAGGTTTTAATAGTCTGATTGGTTATGCTATGGAAGGGATTAACTTCGTTTTTGGCGGAATTGCGAATGAAGGAGCAGCACCGTTCTTTATCGGTGTACTGCTGCCAATCGTGTTCATATCCGCACTGATTGGGATTTTACAATATGTAAAAGTGCTGCCTTTCATTATTAAATATATCGGGCTTGTCTTGAGCAAAGTAAACGGAATGGGTAAACTGGAATCCTACAACGCTGTAGCTTCGGCTATCTTGGGTCAATCCGAGGTATTTATTTCCGTTAAGAAACAAATTGGTCTGCTGCCAAAACATCGGCTGTATACATTGTGTGCATCTGCGATGTCTACGGTGTCCATGTCGATTGTGGGAGCCTACATGCAAATGTTGAACCCCAAATATGTGGTTACCGCATTGGTGCTGAACCTGTTTGGCGGCTTTATTATCGCTTCCATTATTAATCCATACAAGATTGAGAAGGAAGACGATTTACTGGAGGTTCAAGAGGAAGAGAAGCAGTCCTTCTTCGAAATGCTCGGGGAATATATTATGGACGGTTTCAAGGTTGCTATTACGGTAGCTGCGATGCTGATCGGTTTTGTGGCGCTGATTGCCATGGTTAACGGCATTTTCTCCTGGTTGTTTGGGATCAGCTTTCAGGCGCTGCTTGGCTATGTGTTTGCACCGTTCGCCTTTGTTATGGGGATTCCGTGGAATGAGGCAGTGCAGGCGGGCAGCATTATGGCTACCAAGCTGGTATCCAACGAATTTGTGGCCATGCTGGATCTGACCAAACAAACAGGCTTGTCCGAGCGTACGGTCGGAATCGTATCGGTATTCCTCGTATCTTTTGCAAACTTCTCATCCATCGGTATCATTTCTGGGGCTGTGAAGGGTCTGCATGAAAAACAGGGAAATGTAGTGGCCCGTTTTGGTCTGAAGCTGTTGTACGGAGCGACGCTGGTTAGCGTGCTGTCGGCAACGATTGCAGGGTTGTTTTTGTAAAAAAAACAGCGAATCAGGAAAGGATTTTTATGATGTCTAAATTTAAACGGATTCACTTGGTCGTTATGGACTCGGTTGGTATCGGCGAAGCACCGGATGCTGCCCAGTTTGATGATTATGATGTAGATACACTAGGTCATATTGCGCGCGAACGCGGCGGTCTGAACATGCCAAATATGGGTAAGCTCGGTCTGTCCAACATTCGTTCCATAGAAGGGGTACCGGTGGCCGATAAGCCACTCGCATATTACACCAAAATGCAGGAAGCCTCCAACGGCAAGGACACAATGACAGGTCATTGGGAAATCATGGGGTTGAATATTGCAGTTCCTTTCCGTGTATTCCCGGATGGGTTTCCAGATGAGCTGATCCAGCGCATTGAGGAGCATACAGGTCGTAAAGTTATTGGCAACAAGCCAGCCAGTGGCACGGAAATCATTGACGAACTGGGCGAAGAGCACGTGAAAACAGGTGCACTCATCATCTATACCTCAGCAGATTCAGTGTTGCAAATTGCGGCGCATGAGGAAGTTGTACCTTTGAAGGAGCTCTATGAGATTTGTGAGTTCTGTCGTAAAATCACGCTGGAAGATCCGTACATGCTGGGTCGCATTATTGCCCGTCCGTTCGTAGGCGAGCCAGGCAACTTCTCTCGTACCTCCAATCGACATGACTATGCGCTCAAGCCCTTTGGCCGTACCACAATGAACGAGCTGAAGGATGCAGGTCTGGATGTAATCGCCTTGGGTAAAATCTCTGACATTTATGACGGCGAGGGTGTAACGAAAGCAGTGCGCACAGTGTCCAACATGGACGGCATGGATAAGCTGGTGGCTACGTTGGACGAGGAATTCACCGGATTAAGCTTCTTAAATTTGGTGGACTTTGATGCTGTATACGGCCACCGCCGTGATCCGCAGGGGTACGGTCAAGCCTTGGACGATTACGATGCCCGTCTGCCCGAGGTATTCGCCAAAATGAATGATGACGATCTGCTGATCATCACCGCAGACCATGGGAATGACCCGACATATCGCGGAACGGATCATACCCGCGAATATGTGCCTTTGCTGGCATATTCCCCTCGTTTTGCTGCTGGAGGCAAGGAACTGGCGGTTCGCAAGACGTTTGCGGATATTGGGGCGACCGTAGCGGATAACTTTGGTGTAAAACTTCCTGAACACGGAACTAGCTTTTTGGCAGAGCTTCAGTAATCTAGACGCCAGCAAGAGTGCAGGCAGGATGATTAGTAACGATATGAGTAACAATATGAGCATGGACAAATGGGACGGAGGAATAAAAACATGAGTGTACACATTGGAGCCAAACCTGGAGAAATTGCAGAAACGATTTTGCTACCAGGAGACCCGCTACGGGCGAAATTTATCGCTGAAACGTATCTGGAGGACGTGACCTGCTACAACGAGGTACGCGGAATGCTCGGATTCACGGGAACGTACCAAGGCAAACGTCTGTCTGTACAGGGAACCGGGATGGGGCTGCCTTCCATCAGTATTTATGTCAACGAACTGATTAGCGAGTATGGTGTGAAAAACTTGTTCCGTGTGGGTACTTGCGGCGGAATGAAGGAGCATGTGCACGTTCGTGACGTCATTTTGGCACAGGCATCCTGTACAGATTCCGGCATGAACCGCCATATCTTTGGCGGCTATGATTTCTCACCGATTGCCAGCTTCCCTCTCTTAAAGGGCGCTTATGATCGCGGTGTTGCCAAAGGCTTGAACATGCATGTCGGCAACGTATTCAGCTCAGACAGCTTCTACCGTGATGACAAATCAGTGGTACAAAAGCTGATGGAATACGGCGTGCTGGGTGTGGAGATGGAGACTTCGGCTTTATACACGCTGGCAGCCAAGTTTGGTGTAAACGCACTGACCATTCTGACGGTAAGTGATCATTTGCTGACAGGTGAAGAAACGACCGCAGAGGAACGGCAAACCACGTTTAAAGAAATGATGGAAGTTGCACTGGATACAGCAGTATCCCTGTAAACGATCATACGCACAGTGAGGAGAAATGACATATGAGAATGGTAGACTTGATTGAAAAAAAACGTGACGGAAAAGAACTGAGCACTGAGGAAATTAACTTTATTATCCAAGGCTATACTCAGGGTGAAATTCCTGATTATCAGGTCAGTGCATTGGCGATGTCTATTTTCTTCAAAGATATGAACGAACGGGAACGTGCTGATTTGACCATGGCAATGGTTCATTCAGGAGATACGATTGATTTGTCCGCAATTGAAGGTGTAAAGGTCGATAAGCACTCCACTGGTGGTGTGGGTGATACGACCACACTGGTACTGGCTCCGCTTGTAGCAGCCTTAGACATTCCAGTAGCGAAAATGTCAGGTCGCGGCCTTGGGCACACGGGCGGAACGATCGACAAGCTGGAGGCCATTGCAGGCTTTCACGTAGAGATCACTAAGGATGAATTCGTAGATTTGGTGAATCGCAGCAAAATTGCGGTTGTCGGACAAAGTGGCAACCTGACCCCTGCGGATAAAAAATTGTATGCTTTGCGTGATGTTACAGCAACGGTAAATTCGATTCCGCTGATTTCCAGCTCGATTATGAGTAAGAAAATCGCTGCCGGCTCTGATGCCATCGTACTGGATGTCAAGACAGGTGCGGGGGCATTCATGAAAACAGTAGAGGATGCCAAAGAACTGGCACATGCCATGGTAAGCATCGGGAACAATGTGGGTCGCAAGACCATGGCGGTTATTTCCGACATGAGCCAACCGTTGGGGCTGGCCATCGGGAACTCGCTGGAAGTTAAAGAAGCAATTGATACATTGCGCGGCGAAGGCCCCAAAGATCTGGAAGAGTTGTGTATGGCTTTGGGCAGTCAGATGGTATTTTTGGCTGGGAAGGCAGACTCTCTCGAAGACGCTGAAGAGAAGCTCAAAGAGGTCATTCGTAACGGCAAAGCACTGGAGAAATTTAAAGAGTTTATTACAAATCAGGGCGGCGACGCTTCTGTAGTGGATCATCCAGAACGCTTGCCACAGGCGCAGTATCTTATTGAAGTACCTGCAAAGCAGGACGGTGTGGTAGCTGAAATTGTGGCAGACGAAATCGGTACCGCTGCGATGCTGCTGGGAGCAGGTCGTGCGACCAAAGAATCCGAGATTGATTTGGCTGTCGGCTTGATGCTGAACAAAAAAGTCGGCGATGCAGTTCAAAAAGGCGATTCGCTGGTTACTATCCATGCCAACCGTGAAGACGTAGATCAAGTGCTGGAGAAAATCTACACAAATATCCGTATTGCGGATCACGCGGAAGCACCTGTGCTGATCTATGGAACGGTGACAGAGTAAGCTGTAGCTGTATAGTATAAGGCGTTAGCAGATCAACAGTTATAGAGTCGGAGCCCTTACATTAGAGGGCTTCCGGCTTTTTTTGTTCTTAGCTCAGGCAACTGAGCGGTGGAATTAAAAAAGCGGTTGTCAATTTCTAGTGAGGGAACTATACTAAATTTATAAACTGACGACCGTTCGTAAGGATATTGGAGGGAACACATGACACTACAGAAAATTAAAACAGCAAGCCTAAAGCAATTTGCGAGAAAGGGATACGATGCCGCCTCCCTACAATTGATTGCTGATGAGGTAGGAATCAAAAAGCAGTCTATTTATGCTCATTTTAAAAGCAAAGACGATTTGTTCTTAGACATATTTGCGGACGCGGTAGACCAAGAGATTTTGGAGTTGGATCGTTATTTTCAAGCTCAAGCTGAACAATCACTTGAAGCTGTACTGCGAGGATTGATTATTGAATTCAAAGAACGCTATGAGAGTGCCATGAATCTGCGTTTGATTCTGTATGTCGGATTTCTGATTCCATCTGCGCTGGAAAACCAGGTTCAGGCTTTGGTTACACGCTATGTACAGCATAAAACCAGCTTGGTATATGAGCGGTTGGCAGCCGAAACGTCAGTTAAGCTTCGTGTTCCAGTTCAATCTGCCACTATAGCCTATATGAATTTGATTGAAGGGATGCTGGTAGAACTGGTGTACAACGGCACCGCTGGTTTTGATCCGCGTCTGGAAAGCTCCTGGGATATTTACTGGCACGGCTTGGTTCAGCTCTGATCATCTAAGCCTTTAAAGTAAATATGATTGTATTGGGGGAAGAGAGTTGTGTCTATGAAAGAAACCTTTTGGTCCAGAAATTTTATATTTTTGATGATATCCAACGCTCTATTATTTATGGCATTTGAAATGCTTATGCCCACGTTGCCACTGTTTGTGGAAAGTCTTGGCGGCAGTCCATCACAGATTGGCTTGGTGACAGGCGTGTTTATGTGCTCAGCTATATTGATTCGTCCATTCTCCGGCACACTGATCCAGCTTTTGGACAAGAAATATGTACTGATTATTGGAGTTGTGATTTGTATGCTGGCAACAGGAAGCTACATGCTTTCCACCAGTTTGGTATTGCTGTTAGTCTTTCGGCTAGTACATGGTTTTGGATTCGGTATTGCGAGCACATTGTATGCCACCTCAGCCTCAGATGATTTGCCTCCTCATCGTATGGGGGAAGGAATGGGCTACTTTGGCGTAGGTGAAACCATAGCGATTTCAGTCGGCCCCCTGCTCGGCATATGGATGCTTCATGCGGCAGGTTTTAGCGGGCTATTTTCCACGGGAGCTATAATTTTGCTGCTGTCGCTTGTGATGAGCATATTGGTTCGTCGCCGTTCTGCGAACCCCACGACGGCAGATACAGCAAAGGACAAAAAGAAGGTTCCCTTTAAATTATTTGAAAAAAGAGTGCTGCTGCAATCTGGTCTTGTGCTGCTAATTGGCGTGGTGGCAGGGGGAGTGATGTCTTTCGTGGCCTTATTTGCCAAGGAGCAGGGTTTTAACAATGCGGCCTGGTTCTTCTTTACGGTGGCAATGGCAAGTTTCCTCGTTCGGCTGGTGTCCGGTAGGATTTTTGATACTAAAGGTCCGGCTTATATCTTAATCCCCGCAGGAATTGTGCTTATCGTCGCCATCGTTATGGTGGCTTCATCACGGACCGAGCTACAATTTTTAATTGCTGCTGTGCTGTATGGTTTGAGTTTTGGCGCTATTTTTCCAGCTTTACAGGCTTGGGCTATCAGTGTAGTCGGAGAAGATGAGCGAGAGGATGCTGTAGGCTCCTTTTATAATTTTTTCGATTTGGGGATTGGTGGCGGTTCTTTGATTCTAGGGATGATTGCCGGATTAACCTCTTATAAAACAATGTATCTATTTTCCACTTTGCTGATTGCGGCTTATTTAATTATCTTTGTGGTGTATAGTGTGCTGGATAAGAAAAAGTCCCGTAACACGTTGAACGTGTAATCTACTAATATGGATGATCTAGATAGAGAGCCACCGTATGGATTCCTTTGAACAAGTTTGAAAAATATGACAGCCAGACTCATAATAGATATGAGTTTGGCTTTTTTTATTGTTAGGGTGCAGGACAGCACAGAGGAGGAGAGACATGTTCCGATTATACAGCGATGTTCGTGGGACAGCTTATGAAAGACTGATTGATTATGCTATGGAACGGGCAGATACATTTATGCTAGGCGTACATAACTGGGTAACTGAGGATGACAATGGAGTCGCCGACAAGGATGTTTTGTTCGAGAAATTGTTACAGCAATTGAATCCTTTTTTGCTATCCACGCACTCCTATGAGGAAATGAGGGGAAAGCATTCCATTGCCTACACACCGGGAACCTTCTACCGGTACCAATGCACGCCTGAGGCTGGAAGAGTATTAAAGCATGCGGCGTCCAGCCTGTTTTCCTGACGGTGACAACTGACTTCATACAGCATAGCTTCAGTATATTTTGTGAAGGAGGGACATGAAATGGTGGAAAAATGGGTTTGGATGGGTGTGGCGGGGGTGATCGTAGGCTATGTCGCTTTGGCCAATATGAGCGTTTCGACGAACACCTATACTACATCAACGGCGGGTGCCACGCACCAGACAGCTCCGCTTAGCATGCAGAATAAGCAAGGGGAAGCAGCGAAGCGTATCGTACATGACCAAAGAATGCAATTTGGAGGACAAGGACAAACAGAATTTAGATTTGAAGAGGGGCGCAAACTGTATATCAGTATCAAGAATACAGGAAAGCAACCCGTACGATACAAGCTCAACAGTTCGAATGGATCAGACTTGCAAGGCACAACGAGCGGCTTTTCTAGCCGAACGTTACAGCCGGGAGAACGCCACGATCTGCTGTTTATCAAGCCAGAGGGGCAGAATGAGGCTGCAAATGGCTCCTTGAAAGAGCTGGTTTTGAAAGTAAGTACGGACGACGGATCACGAGGAGACATCAAAACCTTCGCATATATTACACTGTAAGCTCCTTCCAGAATGGGCACGACATGCGGTCATTAGTCTACTTATGTTACAATAGAACGGTTGAAGACTTAATGAACAGAATAGGTCAGAGTAGAAAGCAGAAAGGATGACCCGTTGTGCCCAAAAAACATGAATCCGATAATCACAAAATGTCACGGAGGCTGTCACTTACAGCCATTTTACTTACACTTACATTTGTAGCTCTTACTGGCTGCGGCCAGGATAATAATGCTGAACCGAGTGATACTGGAAGCAGTACAAGCATGATCGAGAACAGTGCCGGAGGCAATCAGAGTAGTTCAGCACAAAATGACAAAGCAGCTAAAGAGAGCAAGAGTGCAGAAAACAGCGGTACTGATGCGAAAAAGTCAGCTCCTTCCGTCCCAGCTCCTTCAAAGGATACATCTTCTGCTCCTGCAGCCTCCAATGCATCTCAAAATCCTTTTGAGGTAGCAGGTATTCAAGATCCTAAAGCATTTTTGAACACATTCAAAGCGTTGCAGAAGGCTGTTGCCGACAATGATAAGGAGAAGGTAGCCAATTTTATTTTGTACCCTCTGCGTGTCAATGATAGTGAAAAGTCGCTAACGATTCCGAACAAGAAAGATTTTCTGGCTAAATATGATCAGATTTTTACGGACGCGATTCGTGAGGCGCTAGTGAACCAAAAGACAGATGAGTTGTTTGTTAATTATCAGGGAGTTATGGTAGGATCGGGTGAGCTGTGGCTGAGAAGAGCTACGGACAATCCGAAGCATTTTGGAGTCTTTTCAATTAATCTTGAAACGGTAGCCAACTAAGTCGTATTCCACGTGTGCCCATGCCCTCTAGGCGGTCGGAAACGTATACCATGTTTCTGACTGTCCCCCCTTGAAGAAAGCAATTTATAGATCATCCCATTCCAAAAAAAGGTTTGACATCCCTCATAAACTCTCGTATTATATCCATATAACTCATTAAACAGGTAGGAATTAAAGTATTAAAGTAGAACCTCGCCATTCTGGCGGAGAACCTCTAGGAACAGCAGGCAGACACTGTCCACGCGACAGGTTTGACCTATCAGGGCTGCATCAGGGAATTCTCCGCCCTTTTTTTTGATTATGTCTGTAAATAACAGGAGTAAATGATTGTGTATTTACAAATTACATAGAATGAGGGGTGTCTTGATGAAGAGGAATTATAAAACTGGACTTATTCTCGGACTATCTTTGGTTTTAACGATGGTGCTAAGTGCTTGCGGGGCAAGCAAGGAAGGGACGCAAGCGGATGGTAGCTCTGCTTCCGGCTCCAAGGACGTGGAGTTGCTCAATGTTTCTTATGATCCGACCCGTGAGTTGTATGAGGCATATAATAAAGCGTTTGCCGCCCATTGGGAGAAGGAGAAAGGACAGAAGATTACGATCAAGCAATCCCACGGGGGATCTGGCAAGCAAAGCCGCTCTGTGCAGGACGGGCTGGATGCAGACGTGGTTACACTGGCTCTGGGTTATGATATTGATGCGTTACAGGAGAAAGGGCTTGTTAAAGAGGGTTGGCAAAGTAAATATGAGCATAACAGTTCCCCATACACTTCAACCATCGTGTTATTGGTACGTAAAGGGAACCCGAAGGGGATCAAGGACTGGGATGATCTAGTCCGCGGCGATGTACAGGTCATTACACCGAACCCTAAAACCTCGGGTGGAGCCCGCTGGAACTATCTTGCAGCCTGGGCCTATGCGCTCAAAAAGAACAACAACGATGAAGCCAAAGCCCAGCAGTTTGTACAGCAGCTGTATAAGCATGTACCGGTATTGGATAGCGGAGCGCGTGGAGCGACGACGACTTTCGTAGAGCGTGGAATTGGCGATGTGCTGATCGCTTGGGAAAATGAAGCACTGCTGTCTGTGAAGGAGCTAGGTGCGGATAAATTCGATATCGTATATCCGTCGATCAGTATTTTGGCTGAACCTCCGGTAGCGGTGGTCGATAAAGTGGTAGATAAAAAAGGTACACGCGAGGTGGCGGACGCATACCTGAAATATTTGTACAGTGAAGAAGGGCAGACCATTGCTGCTGAAAATTATTATCGCCCAACATTAGAAAGTGTGACGGCAAAGTTCAAGGATCAATTTCCTAATCTGGAGCTTGTAACCTTGAAGGATGTATTCGGAACATGGAAAGAGACACAGCAAAAGCATTTTAGCGACAAGGGGATTTTTGACCAGATTTATGTACCTGGTAGTTCATAACATAAGTGAAGTGTAAAGGCGAGAGGATCAGTTGGCGCGAGTGCCATAGTCAAAGGATGCAGAGAGGGATGGACAGAACATGAGTCAAATGCAAGCCACCCGAAAACGCGTACTTCCCGGTTTCGGGTTAACGATGGGTTATAGTGTGCTGTATCTCAGTCTGGTGGTGCTGGTGCCATTATCAGCACTGCTCCTGAATTCAACCGGGCTGACGTGGGAGAAATTTTGGGACGTGGCGACGGATGCCAGAGTGCTGGCTTCCTACAAGGTGAGCTTTTTGTGTGCCGCAGCCGCGGCGCTGATCGATCTATTTCTCGGTTTATTGATCGCCTGGGTACTGGTGCGTTATGAGTTTCCAGGGAAACGAATGTTTGATGCGGTCATCGATCTGCCCTTTGCATTGCCCACGGCGGTGGCAGGGGTTGCGTTGACCGCTCTATATGCACAGAACGGCTGGATCGGCTCACTGTTCGAACCGCTTGGGTGGAAAATGGCATACTCACAGACAGGGATTACGCTCGCGTTGATGTTTATTGGCATTCCGTTCGTCGTACGGACAGTTCAGCCGGTGCTGGAGGATCTGGACAAGGATGAGGAAGAGGTGGCTGCTACGCTGGGAGCGGGCAGATGGCGTACCTTCCGTAGCGTTATTGTGCTGGAGCTGGTACCCCCGCTGCTGACGGGTTTTGCGCTTGCCTTTGCCCGCGGCATTGGCGAGTACGGATCTGTCGTCTTCATTTCTGGCAATATGCCGATGAAGACCGAGATTGCTCCGCTGCTCATTATGTCCAAGCTGGAGCAAAATGACTACGCAGGGGCTACGGCGGTGGCATTGATGCTGTTGGTCATTTCATTCGTACTGTTATTCGTGATTAACAGTTTTCAGCGCTGGTCGCGGCGCCGTGCAGTCTAACGTAACCGTCTAACGTTAACATGCAGACAGCAGAGGCCTGCGCATTAAACCCCGTGTTCAAGGAGGGATACATCATGTCACAAGCGATAACTGGGCAGGAGCTTGCTTCTGCACCAGTACCTTCATCTGCACCGCCCAATAGGGTTACAACCGAAGCCCCTTGGGTCAAGTGGACGCTCATTGGTGCTGCTTTTTTAGCTTTGCTCTGGGTGTTGGTATTGCCGCTAATCGTTGTGCTTACCGAAGCACTTAAGCAGGGATGGAGCGTATACGTTGAAGCGTTACGGGACCCAGATGCCATGTCCGCATTGCGATTGACGCTGCTGGTGGCCGCGATAACGGTTCCGCTGAATACGGTATTTGGTGTAGCGGCCGCATGGCTGATCACAAAATTTCATTTTCGCGGCAAAGGTGTACTGGTTACCTTGATTGATTTACCCTTTGCGATCTCGCCTGTTGTCGGAGGACTGATGTATGTATTAGTGTTTGGCGCACAGGGCTGGCTTGGGCCGTGGCTGGACGAGCATGATATTAAAATTATATTTGCTTTGCCAGGCATTATTTTGGCAACGCTGTTCATTACATTTCCTTTTGTAGCGCGCGAGCTTATTCCGCTGATGGAAGATCAGGGGCAGCAGGAGGAGGAAGCGGCGGTCACGCTGGGCGCACGCGGCTGGCGCATATTCTGGAAAGTGACGCTGCCGAATATCAAATGGGGTTTGTTGTATGGCATTATTCTGTGTAATGCGAGAGCCATGGGTGAGTTTGGTGCAGTGTCCGTCGTCTCGGGACATATTCGGGGAGAGACGAATACACTTCCGCTGCATGTGGAGATTTTGTATAACGAGTATCAGTTCTCGGCATCTTTTGCGGTGGCCTCGTTGTTGCTGCTACTTGCTTTGGCAACCTTGGTGCTTAAAAGCTGGTTTGGACGCAAACGCGTGCATTAATTAATAATTGTGTATATGATCCAACAGGGCCTCTCTTTGTGTCTATCGTCTGTTAACGGCGAGAAGATGGGAAGAGAGGCCCTTGTTCTAAGGTGGCTTATATGGATAATAAAATGATCATATCAAGGCACGTTGGTGTGCCCAAGAGGAGCGAAGGGAAAAATGAAACATCCGTTTCAGTCCTACCGTCAGTTGTTTCCGGTGCTGTCCTCACATATCCATGTAGGAAGCTGTTCCCAGGGGGCGATATCGAGACCGGTTTCCGCTGCCATTGAGGAATATCATCGAAGCTTGCTGCAACACGGTCATAACGGCGACCTATCTATGGCACGGTTGGAGGAGGCAAGAGGACATTTTGCCAAGCTCATCGGGGCGGAGCCTGACGAAATTGCGGTGCTGTCCTCAGCCTCTGAGGCGATTGCTGGCGTGGCCACTGCCCTTCCTTATGTACCGGGAAAAGAAGGGATTGTGTATGCAGACACCGACTTTCCGACGGTGGGCCACATCTGGCAGGCACAGGAGATGTTCCGTGATCATATTTGCTGTATCCCTTCTACGGAGGGAGAAGTGACCCTAGAGCAGTATGAGGAGCATGTTACGGAGAAAACTGCGCTCATTATGGTATCCCATGTGAATTATACCAACGGATTTCAGCAGGATCTCAAATCCATTGCACATATAGCTCATCGAAATCAGGCGTTACTATTCGTCGATGCCTATCAGTCTGCAGGAATGATTCCGATAGACGTAAAGGCGATGGGCATAGATATGCTGGTCGCGGGAGCACGCAAATATATGCTGGGGATACCGGGAGTGGCTTTTCTTTATATAAGTAAGGAGCGAATAGAACGCTTCAAGCCCCGTCTTACGGGCTGGCTTGGACAGGAGTCAGCCTCCTGGTTTGATATTGCTCATCCGGTTCCGGCAGCAGGCGCCCGGCGCTTTGAGACAGGATTACCTTCCTTCATTAGCATTTTTGCCGCCAATGCAGCCTTAAAGCTGCTGCTGGAAATTGGGGTCACGAACATTCAGACCTATATGAATGAGCTGTTGGACTTTTCTATTGAATATGGACGCAGCAAAGGGTTACACATACGAATACCTGATGAAGGAGGCACTTTACCAAGTCTGCTCGCTGTTGAAGTAGCCGATGTGTCGGCGGTAGAGAGGCGTTTGCGGAGCCGAAATATGATTGTGTCAGCACGAAAGGATGTTATTCGTGTGGCTCCGCATTTTTACAATACGGCAGAGGAAGTCCGGCGGGTCCTAGATGAACTAGGTGGGAGTTGTTGAACAGCAAAAGCCTCTTCCGAGTCAATGGGAGCATAGCATTTCCCTTTTACACAGGAGAGGCTTTTGTTAGGATAGAGATGTTTAATTATACAATTCGTTTGCGCAGCCAGCCGGATATCAGATCCGTCAAAATGATCAAGACTACAATGCCGAGTAAAATGACGCCTACACGGTTCCAGTTGCGCATTTGGAGTGCAAACAGCAGCGGGGTCCCAATACCACCTGCACCAACCAGACCGAGCGTGGTTGCGGACCGGATGTTAATTTCAAAACGATAGAGCGAATAGGAAAGAAACTGTGGAATCACCTGCGGCAGCACGGCGAAGAAAATGACCTGCCAACGGTTGGCACCGCACGCGATCAAAGCTTCCTGCGGCCCGTGATCGACGCTTTCAATCGTTTCTGAGAACAGCTTGGCCAGCATGCCGATGGAGTGAATGCCGAGGGCAAGCACACCTGCAAACGAGCCGGGACCTACGGCTTTAATGAATAGAATGGCGACGATCATTTCGGGAAATACCCGAATGACACTAAGTACAAACTTCCCGCTGCCTGATAAGGGGCGTAGACGGGTCATATTGCTCGATGCCCAAAAGGCAAACGGAAGACAGACAAATGCGGATACGAAGGTTCCAAGCACTGAAATGACCAGTGTATCCAGCAACCCACGCAGCAAGTCCTCCCCCTCAGGGATGTAGACAAATGACCAGTCGGGATGAAGAAAGCCGTCCAATATTGCGACAGAGACGCTTTTGGCCGTCCCTTGTAATCCTTCAAACTGCATCCCGCGAAAAGCCCAAATGTAAATGATAATTAGCAGAATAGCTAACGCCCAAAAGCGCAGGCGGGAGCCAATAGGTCTGCGAAGCGTAGGATCATTCATAATAATTTCCTCCGTAGCAGGTTACTGCCGTAATCAATCGCAAGGACGATGACGAGGGTCAGTAGAATAATAATGCTTGCCCGGTCATATCGGAACAGCCCAAGGGAACGGTCAAGCAGCAGACCGATGCCGCCAGCGCCGACGAGCCCTAGAACAGAAGCTGCGCGCACATTAACCTCAAAGGTGTATAGCAAATACGACACAAAATAAGGCAGTGCCTGCGGAACCACACCAAAGGCGATGACTTGAATGCGGCTCGCGCCAACAGCGGTCATGGCCTCCAGTGGCCCGGGATCAATGGCTTCAATCGCCTCAAAGGTCAGCTTGGCGATGATCCCGAAGGAGAAGAACAGCAGGGCAAGCATCCCTGCAAACGGACCGATGCCGAATACGGCCACAAAGATCGAGGCAAACAGCAAATCGGGAATCGTCCGTACCAGGTTCAGGATCGTGCGCATCGGCAGCGAGATCAGCTTGCGCGGCATCACATTATAGGCGCACAGCAACGCGACAGGGATTGCCAATATGGCTCCCAGTGTCGTACCGACAATAGCGATCTGGATCGTTTCCAGCATCGGTTTCCAGATGATAGGCAGGTAACTCCAGTCAGGAGGAAACATTTCTTCCAGCAATTTGCCCATCTCTGGTAAGCCAACGATCAATTGGTAAGGCGTGGCATCTGTATGAATGGAGCAGGCTACCAGCACCACGATAAAAATCATCCAGGTAGCGTAACGCTTATAACGTCCTGGCAAAGGTGGCCCTGCGGACGGTTTGCCTGGCTGCGGTGGTCCAGCAGATGGTGACGGTTGCGACGAAGAGAGCGGCTGGGCAGTAGAGTCGGGCTTCATGATCCCACTCCCAGCAGTTCATCATGCTTGATGGCCCGGCCGTAGATCTCCGCAAAGGCTTCATCCGTAGCCTCCTCCGGTGTGCCGTCAAAGACGACTTCTCCCGCGCGTAAGCCGATGATCCGTGTTGCATATTCGCGCGCCAGATCAATGAAATGCAGATTGACAATGGTCGTAATCTGCATTTCACGGTTGATTCGCTGGAGATCGTCCATCACCTGGCGGGTGGTCAGCGGATCAAGCGACGCGACAGGCTCGTCTGCCAGAATGATTTTAGCCTCCTGCGCTAGAGCACGCGCGATGGATACACGTTGCTGTTGGCCACCGGACAGCTCATCGGCTCGGCTGTAAGCTTTTTCCCGGATATTCACGCGTTCTAGCGCCGTTAGTGCCAGCTCGATATCTTCCTTCGGGAAGAGACCAAGAATGGTCCGCAGCGTCGAATGATAACCGACGCGGCCCGAAAGTACGTTGCGAAGCACCGTCGAGCGCTTAACCAGATTGAAGCTTTGAAAGATCATGCCGATATCACGGCGAATGCGCCGCAGTTCGCTGCTTCCGGCAGATGTGACAGATCTACCATCTACAACGATGTCGCCGGACGTAATGTCATGCAGTCGGTTAATGGAACGCAGCAGGGTGGACTTACCTGCACCAGATAAGCCGACTATGACGACCATTTCTCCCTCCTGAATCGTCAAATTAATATTATTCAACCCTTTGGTGCCGTTCGGGTATGTTTTCGATACGTTTCGAAATTCAATCATATGCTCCCAACTTTCTCCCCGATGGGGTGGAATGAAAACAACACCGCCATGAATACATGGACGGTGCTGCCCTGTCATTCGTAAAGCCTGTTTCGTAGCTGTTACTTTACCGCTTGGCCGACGGCTTCGGCGTATTCACGCACAGAATCGAAGTTTTTATCGTCGCCCTTCTCATAACCTACATGGGTGTAAATTTCTTTAATGATTTCGCCGCCTTCAGGATCGTTGGCAATGTCTATAAAGGCTTGGGCGATTTTGTCTCTCCACGTTTGATCCATATCGGAACGTACGCTGACGGTGTCATTTGGAATTTTAGCTGTGTAATGAATGACACGTGTCTTTTCAAATACGTCCGGGATTTCCTTCTTCACTGTGTTACGTGCATCCTGGAAAACAGCGACAGCATCAACCTGACCGTTCAGCAGCGCCAGAATAGCAGCGTCGTGGCCTTTGATCGTCACACCCTGCACATCTGTGTCCGGGTCCACGCCAGCTTTTTTCAGCTCTGCTGCGGGGTACACATAGCCTGCGGAGGAGGTTACATTTTGCCAGCCAACCTTCTTGCCTTTCAGATCAGCCAGACTTTGAATCGGAGAATCCTTTTTTACCACGATCATTGCTTTATAAAAGTTTACTTTTTCAGTCGTGTCTTTGCCTGTGGCATCTTCAATACCGTAGCGTTGAGCTTGCAGGAGCAAGTCGGCCGCTTTACGATTATCGTGTGCCAGTACATAAGCGTTCGGCGGAAGGAATCCTACATCGACCTGTTTGGAAGACATGGCTTCCACAATCGTATTGTAATCAGGAGATACGGTTACTTTTACCGGGATTCCGAGCTTGTCCCCCAGCAGTTTTTCGAGCGGTTTTGCTTTGGCTTCGAGGGTATCTGCATTTTGAGAAGGAACGAATTGTACTTTTAGCTCCTTAGGGACATAGGCTGTGCTTTCGTTTTTAGAGCCATCTGTACCCGGAGTGGAGGCGCTGTTGTTATTGCTTGCATTTGAGCCACAAGCGGCTAAACCCGCTGCCAGTGTGAAGGTCATGCACAAGGTCAGTGCTTTTTTGAACAAAATAATTTCCCCCTAAACATCGTAATAACGAAAATTTAAAAAACCTGTAAATTCAGTGACAAACCAAATCTTAACAGCTAGTCTTGCAGCTAGGGTAAAAATCACTCCTGACTTTGGTAAAAATGATGTAAAATTTATCATTTGCTAGAGACCATAAGCGGTATTTATACGAATTGCATATTTTAACATTCTCTTAACAGTGTTCTGTTAGACTTGTTCAAGCTCTATGACCGAAGCTGAGGGAGAGAACAAGATTGGATAATTTGGACATTAATGATAAGACAGAGCAGGAAAATGCAGGTGCTGTGAGGGCGAAATTCCGCATTATGGTTACAACCGATCTGCATGTCAGCTTGTGGAATTATGATTATTATACAGATCAGGAAACGCTGCATTACGGTCTGGCGCAAACCGCTAGTCTGATTCACACGGCTCGGGCAGAGGTGCCCAATCACCTGCTGCTGGATAACGGAGATGTGATTCAGGGGAATCCGATGGGAGATTATGCTGTACAGCGGCTCCAACAGAACCCAAGCGAGGTGCAT
The DNA here is from genome assembly GCF_044784315.1 of Paenibacillus sp. DP01. Classification (NCBI taxonomy): domain Bacteria; kingdom Bacillati; phylum Bacillota; class Bacilli; order Caryophanales; family Paenibacillaceae; genus Paenibacillus; species Paenibacillus sp. DP01. The sequence continues at coordinate 4,866,501 of NZ_CP173059.1, read as the reverse complement.
CCCGCCTATAAAGCCATGAATCTGCTGGGGTACGAGGCAGGCGGTATTGGTAATCATGAATTTAACTATGGGTTGGAATATTTGCAGACCTGCCTTCGAGGAGCACAGTTTCCTTATGTGAATGCCAACATCTATATAGCGGGAGAGGAAGAACAAAACTACTTTACGCCTTATCTATTGCTGGATAAGACGGTAGAGGATGAAGCAGGCCGTAAGCATCTGCTGAAGGTGGGGGTCATCGGCTTTGTGCCCCCGCAAATTATGCAATGGGACAAGGCGTGGTTGGAAGGGAAACTTATCGTCAAAGATATGCTGGAAACCGCAAGACGGTTTATCCCAGAAATGCAGGCGGAGGGAGCCGATCTCATCATTGCGATGCCCCATGCAGGCTTTGAGGATATTCCCGAAGCTCCCAGTATGGAAAATGCGGTGCTGCATCTGAGCAGGGTGGAAGGGATCGATGCCATTGTGTTTGGTCATGCCCATAAAGTATTTCCCGGCCCTTCATTTATAGGTATGACAGGTGTGGATACAGAGCAGGGCACCATCCATGGCATTCCAGCAGTAGAGCCGGGCTTCTGGGGAGATCATCTGGGTATTATTGATCTGGATGTGGCCCTTATTGGAGGGAAGTGGCAAGTGACTGCATCTGCTGCCGAGGTACGCCCGGTGTATGACCCGATACGCAAGGAAGCCCTCGTCCAACCAGATACTGCTATTCAGCAGGCAGTAGCAGATGAACATGCTGGAACACTGGATTATATTCGTGCACCTGTAGGTCGAACGACAGTAGCGGTGAACAGCTTTTTTGCCCAGGTGATGGATGATGCTTCGGTTCAGCTCGTCAATGATGCACAAATTTGGTATGTGAAGCAGCAGCTACAAGGGAGCGAGTATGAAGGGTTGCCCGTTCTGTCGGCAGCAGCTCCTTTTAAAACAGGCGGAAGATACGGTCCGGCGTATTATACCGATATTCCGGCGGGGACACTGGCGATCAAGCATATTGCTGATCTATACAATTTTCCGAATACGCTGCATGTCGTTCGGTTGAGCGGGGCAGAAATTCGGGAATGGCTTGAGTGGTCTGCTGGTCAATTCCGGCAAATTGATCCTTCGGCAGAGGAGGAACAAGAGCTGATTAATTCTGATTTTCCCAGCTTTAATTTCGATATCATCGATGGCATCACGTATCAGATTGATGTAACACAGCCAGCCAGATATGATACTGCCGGGGAATTAAAGGACCTAGAAGCGCACAGAATCATTCATATGTCTTTTGAAGGGGAACCAATGGATATGCAGCGGAGTTATCTTGTTGTTACGAATAACTATCGCGCATTCTCCTCTGCGCTGGTTAATCCGGGTGGAGAGCGAATTATACTGGCTTCCCCGGATGAGAACCGACATGTGCTGACTGAGTATGTGCGGCATATGAAGACGTTGACGCCAAAGGCCGACGGTCACTGGTCTCTCGCCCCATGGTCGGGTCGTCCACATGTGACCTTCCTAACCTCGCCGCAAGCAACGAATGTTGCCCATGCTTATTCTGAATTGCTCTATGAAGGACTGACGGCAGAAGGATACGCTAAGTTTGCTCTTGATTTTCGTCAATTTTAAAATATTTTGCAAGTTATTGTCCTCTAAGTCCACAGCATCAAAATAATAGAAAAAGACTGTCTCTCGGAGGACGGTCTTTTTTCATAAAACAGATTTAAAATCGTACGAAACTCGTGATTTTATATGTCCTGAGTCGTGTTTAAAGTTATTGACCTCTCGTATAATTAGACATATACTTTGATTAAACAAATTTTGGTTTAAAAGGTAATGAAAAAGTCACCATCATTCGTTTGAGGGGGTGTCCCTTTGGAAAAAAACACCACGATCCGCGCAGAGATAGAAAAGTATATTCAAAGTGAAGGCATTTCGATGCAATGTTTTGCAGATGCTTCTAAGGTAAATCCGGGTACACTTAGCGGTATACTTAACCGAAACCCACCACGGCCTATTTCAGTTAATCAGCTTGATCTGATTACTGAGGCGATGGGATTGGAAGAAGGATCTTTGTTCGAGATGTATGTTGATGAGTGTTTTATTCATTCCTTGCCACACTGGAGGAGGCTGCGTCCGTTTCTTCTTCGTTGCTCAGAGTTGAACAAGCTGGACTGTATACGCAGTGTGCTTGGTTATTTGATGGACGATTTATCGAATGTTCCGGCTATTTTTGAGACTGCAGAAGCGATGTTTGAGGATGGTCGACATGAAGCCTCCATGCTTTTGTATGATTGTGTCATTGAGAGTGAGAAGTATACCCACTCCGAACGGTTGGCGATTAGCTATTTTCGCATATTCCAGATTCAGATTAAGGATAACCAACGGAACTTGAAGGCTGCTGTACAATTCCATTTGTACCGTAGTCGTCTACCGGAAATTTATGCACTGGAAGGCTTACATATGCTATCTCAAGTGTTTGCTTTAAAAATGCAATGGTCCGAGATGGAAATGTATGCGGACGAGCTAAGAGAGTTGGCGCAGGCATTGTATCGCAATCGGAATCGCTTTGGAGATGAGCACCTGGAGCTGATTAAGCCGCTCGTTTATTACTATGCTCAAGGGCATCTGCTTAAGGCCAGCTGCTATGAGTTTCAGGGTAGATATGAGGAATCCAAGCAATGGATTGAAGGTTACGCAGATTTGAGCTGGTTTGAGGGTTTGGACGAGGAAGGTTGGAAAGTGGTCAACCTGCATCGTGTATATGCACAGGGCAACCGACTTTGTATTGAAATCAAAATGGGCAACACTTCTGCAATCTATGAATATATTACTTACCTGCGCGAGCATCCGGATGAGACACTGGAAGGCCTGAATACGTTGCTCGAATCGGCGAACCGGTTTGGCTATTTCGTAGATGCCGAGCTGGAGCTGTTCAACCAGCAACTCAAGAGATTCTGGGAGCTTGCACCGGAGCAATGGGACACACATTATCGCAAGCACTTTAATGCATTTCGTTTTGCTTCTTTTTGCAAGGTGTATGCGGAATATTATTTTCGAAAAGGCGATTACCCCAAGGGCTTGGGACAAACACTGCATTGCCTGCAATTGTCTGTCGATAACAGCTATACCGAACATATCATTGGTTGTATGGCTTTATTTGAGCAGCATCGAAATTTTGCTACCCCGGAACAGCAGCAGTTGTATCAGAGTCTTTGCCTCGGCGTACGGGCAAACGAAAAAAACCATGCCTATGATCACAGTGCTGGTGGGTATTTATAATTCTAAAATTCATTCAAATTCTTCATATAACACGTACTTACGAGGATGTTCTCATTTCAAAGGGGGATATTCTCGTTTTTTAGCTGTTGCTGGTTCTTGTGACTTTTCGTATGGAAAGGACCGTTTTGCGCGTTGACAAGTTTCGCATGCAGGATTAGGATAAATGCAGCACAGAAAGTGAAGGAGAGCATGTACTAATGACGATTCCCAAAACACTAACGATAGCCGGCTCCGACACAAGCGGCGGAGCAGGTATTCAGGCGGACCTGAAAACCTTCCAGGAGCTTGGCGTATATGGCATGACTGTATTGACTACCGTAGTTGCGATGGAACCTAAAACCTGGAACCATCTTGTATATCCTGTTGCGTTGGACGTGGTTGAGGCGCAGTTGCGTACTGTATTGGAAGGTATCGGTTTTGATGCAATGAAGACCGGTATGCTGGGTTCCGTAGATATCATCGAACTGGTGGCCAGCTACTTGAAAAAGCATGATCTGAAACGGATTGTGATTGACCCGGTTATGGTCTGCAAAGGCACGGATGAAGTGCTTCAACCGGAAAATACAGAGGCCATGCTGGAATTGTTGATTCCTGGCGCTGACCTGGTAACACCGAACTTGTTCGAGGCTTCGCAGCTGGCGAAGAATGGACCGATCACGACACTGGAGCAGATGCAGGAAGCGGCTGCTATTATCCACGAGCGTGGTGCTAAGCATGTACTGATCAAGGACCGTGGCAAAATTCGCGCTGGTAAGGCGATGGATCTGCTGTATGACGGAATCACTTTTGACTGGTTTGAAGCGGATGTTGTACAAACCAACTTTACCCATGGTGCAGGCTGTACCACTTCGGCTGCGGTAACGGCTGGTTTGGCACAAGGGCTGACTGTGCGTGAAGCTGTGGATCAGGCCAAGAAATTCATTACACAGGCCATTGAAGGTGGCTTCAAGTTAAATGAATTTGTCGGTCCGACCCTGCATGTGGCACATCGTTTGCAAAATCAATAAAGCATGAAGGGCTGCCATATGAAGGAGACTTATAAATCTCCACCAGACTGTATATATATTGAGGTTACTTTAGATAACGACATCTATGATATATGGAGTTAGCCTAGGCTCAAAAGCCGCAATACATGGTATTGCGGCTTTTGAGGTTGTATTATTTTGGTATTTCAGCTTCCAGTTTGGTCTAATCGTACTGTATAATAGGCATCAGATTTATTACATTAAAGGGGGAAATGAAGCAATGACATTATTCAGCGAAATGGCTTACAGCCGGCCAGAGCAACCTGAAATTGAACAGCGGTTTAAAACGCTGTTGCAGCAGTTTCGTGAAGCGGACAGTGTAGAACGTCAAAATGAAGTTATTCATGCGATTAACAAGCTGCGCAGTAATGTGGAAACGCAATTGCAATTGGTGGAAGTTCGGCACTCCATTGATACGGAGGATGCCTTTTACAAAGCGGAGCAAGAGTACGCTGATGATTTCATGCCGGTTATTCAGGAGTATGTAACCGATTACTACCGAGCATTGGTGGATTCTCCATTTAGAGCTGAGTTGGAGAGCCAATGGGGCAGCCAGCTTTTCAGTATTGCTGAGGTAGCGCTCAAGTCGTTCCACCCGGATATCATTGAGGATTTGCAGCAGGAAAATAAGCTGACCTCGGAATATGCTCAATTGATTGCCTCAGCGAAGATCCCGTTCGAGGGGGAAGAACGCACATTGTCTCAGCTCCTGCCTTTTGAAATGGCAACCAATCGCGAGACACGCAAACAGGCCTCCGAGGCCAAATATCAATTTATGAGTGAGCATGAGGACGAGCTGGACCGGATTTATGATGAATTGGTGAAGGTTCGTACACGCATGGCACACAAGCTGGGCTATAACAATTTCGTAGAATTGGGCTATGCCCGCTTGGGACGTACAGATTACAATGCAGAGATGGTAGCCAAATTCCGCGAGCAGGTACTGAAGCACATCGTTCCTCTGGCAACCAAGCTGAAAGAGCGCCAACGCGAGCGGATCGGAGTAGATCAGCTTCGCTATTACGACGAGGGCTTCAACTTCTTGTCAGGCAATCCTACGCCCAAAGGCGATCCGGACTGGATTCTTCGTAATGGAGCACGTATGTATGAGGAGCTTTCACCGGAAACACATGAATTTTTCAGTTTTATGGTTGAGCGTGGACTGATGGATTTAATCAGCAAAAAGGGTAAGCAAAGCGGAGGCTACTGTACATTTTTGAGCGAATATGGCACGCCATTTATTTTCTCCAATTTCAATGGGACATCCGGTGATATCGACGTATTGACACATGAGGCAGGTCATGCCTTCCAGGTCTATGAAAGCCGGCATTTTGAAATTCCCGAGTACCACTGGCCAACCATGGAGGCGGCTGAAATCCATTCGATGAGTATGGAGTTTTTCGCATGGCCTTGGATGAAGCTGTTCTTTGAGGAAGACACGGACAAATATCACTTTGAACACCTATCTTCAGCGCTGCTGTTCGTGCCTTACGGCGTAGCCGTAGACGAATTCCAGCATGCTGTATATGAACATCCAGACTGGACCCCGGCCGAACGTAAAAGTGCATGGCGTTCCATTGAACGCAAGTATAAACCGCATCTGGATTATGAAGGCAACGAGTACCTCGAAAAGGGCGGATTCTGGCACAAGCAGGGACATATTTTTCAATCTCCGTTCTATTATATTGACTATACACTGGCACAATTATGTGCATTCCAGTTCTGGAAGCGTATGGGCGAAGACCGAGCGGCAGCGTGGGAAGATTATTTGAAGCTGTGTCGTGCCGGAGGAAGCCGATCTTTTACCGGATTGGTTGAGCTGGCTGGACTGATTTCGCCTTTCCAAGATGGCTGCATCGCCTCTGTGATCGGAGAAATTGAAGCATGGCTGAACAGTGTGGATGATAAAAAGCTGTAAGTACAGCCAAAAAGGGCATTTCGCTTGCCTCTCAAAGCTGGAAAGCTTGTAGATGAGATGCTTTTTTAAATGAAAACAGAGCAATTACACGAAAAAAGCCGGGAACCTCTACATGATGTAGAAGTCCTGGCTTTGTGTGATTCTAGAGCAAATATACCCTATTAATGCTTGGTGTTGAGTGGTTTGAGATTGGCTTCAATCGATGCACGGCGCGACTCCAAGAATGGAGGCAATGCCAGAGATTCGCCCAAAAACTCCAATTCCTCGTCGGTGTCAAAGCCGGGTCCATCGGTAGCCAATTCAAACAGAATGCCATTTGGCTCACGGAAGTACAAGGAACGGAAATAAAAGCGATCTACAAAACCAGAGTTGGAAATTTGCAGCTGCCCAATACGGTCTACCCACTGTTTGAGCTCTTCCTCGGTTTCAACACGGAAAGCGACGTGATGCACACTGCCGCGTCCTGGTCGCTCTTGTGGCAGATCGTTGCGCTCTTCCAGATGAACTTCAGTTCCTGTACCGCCTTCACCTGTTTCGTAGATAACCACATCCGGTTGTCCGGCAACAGGGGAAGGATAGGAGCCTTTTTTACGGAAGCCCATCACTTGTTCAAGAATAAGAATGGTATTCTCCGCTTTGGGAATGGTCAGATGAACCGGACCAAGTCCAACGATGCCGTATTCCGCAGGAACAGGGCTTTTCTCCCAAGGCGTACCGCCGCGCACTCCGTTGTCATGCTCATCGGAAATGAGGAAGAAGCGTTGTCCTTCAAAATCCTCGAACGAAAGCGCCAAGCGTCCTGCTTGATCTATAATTTCGCCATGCTTCACATCCAGCTGCTCGAAGCGATTTTTCCAATAATTCAACGCCTTGTCGTTCGGTACCCGCAGAGAGAGCGCTGAAATACTGTTATTGCCTGTACGCGTTTGTCCCGCATGTGGAATTTCAAAGAAAGTGACTTCCGTACCCGCGGTTCCGCGTTCATCTCCGTAAAAGAGGTGATACACACTAACATCGTCCTGGTTCACCGTTTTCTTGATCAACCGAAGTCCCAATACCTGAGTATAAAAATCAACATTTTTAGCCGCTGCCGCTGTAATCGCTGAAACGTGATGCAATCCTAACAGTTTCATATTATTTGCCCTCCTTGGTTTTTATATGATTAGGTTTGTCAAAGCAAAATAAACCGTTGGCGTAAATTTTTCTTTATATTTATTATCTTGATATTAAGATATATTATTTTTGATTGTTTGTCAACATGAATTGCGATCTTGCTACAATACAGTTTCTTGATGGACAAAAATTGAATTCGAAATAATGCAAAAGCAGATACAATAAGGGATCATATAACCTAACATAGAAATGAGCATTTTATGATTTAAAGGGGTGTGCGCGATGTATACGGATAGGGATTTAACGATTAGGCCTGTTAAAGAACAAGACCTACATGCGCTGTGGACGTTAACTTATAAGGAAGAAGCACCGGAATGGAAGCAATGGGATGCACCTTATTATGACCATAAGACGCTTTCTTTTGATAATTATTTAAAAGAGAAGGAAAAGCGAATCGGACAAGATGACTTTTGGCTCATTGAAGTGGAAGGCAAGGTCATTGGATCTGTGAGCTACTATTGGGAGCATCAGCCTTCCCAATGGCTTGAAATGGGGATAGGTATCTATGATTCGGGGTATTGGAGCGGTGGCTATGGTACGAGAGCACTTCGATTGTGGATCACGCATTTGTTTAATACATTGCCTTTAGTAAGAGTAGGTTTTACAACCTGGTCAGGAAACCAGCGGATGATGAAGGTTGGAGAGAAGCTGGGCATGACCCTGGAAGCCAGACTACGCAAATGCAGATATTATAATGGAAAGTATTATGATTCGATCCGAATGGGGCTTTTACGGGAAGAGTGGAGTCGTAATGTTCTGTGAAAAAGACCTTTCTAGGCATAAAAAGATGACCTCTGAATGTGATCAGGAGTCATCTTTTTGACGCTCATAGGTATTTTGCTTGCTTATTTTTAGGTGCAACTACTCTGATTCTCGAAGTCGCTCCACAATACTTTGTTTGTTATTCATAGAATAGACTGCTACTGGTATCAGTATCCCAAGCAGGAACAGTAAAGGCAACAAGACTAGAAGTGGCCAAAGTATAAAGTGATAGCTTAAAAGCCATAGCAAGCTGCAAAACGGTTTTACAATCAAAAGAGAAAATAAGACTGCCAATAGAATAGAGGTCAGGCTAGTGGCGCAAACATAATACAGTCCTTCATAAATCAGCATTCCCCGCAATTGCCGTTTAGTCATGCCTATGCTCTGCAACATAGCAAATTCATTGCGCCGGGTCAGTATGCTGGTTAAAATCGCATTTACAAAGTTCAGGATACCTATCAGGCCAATAATCAAGCTAAGCGTGCCACCGATCAACTCAACAGTGGTTTGCATACCAGATAAATTGTTCCGTGATGTAATTTTGGATTCGTAGTTCATCATCGGTTCGATTGCTTCAGTGTAGCGCTTCAAAAAGCTCTGCATAGATGTTTCTTGATTTGAGGATACATTAAAGGCGTAGCTCATCACAGCAGGCTCTTTTACAAGTGATTTGTATATTTCCGCCGGAAGGTAGAGGTTATAACCAGTGTAAATGCGATTCGAATTGGTAGATCTAATGCCCACATGGCCAAGCACTGTAAACGTTTGCGTTATATACTCTCTACCCAATGGAGCCTCATCTGCTGTTCTTACATAACTATGCAAAGTAACGGTTTCGCCCACTTTATGATGCATGCTTTCCATGTAAGGCTTGTCGTTATCGTTCAGTTCGACTCCCTCCAGGATATACTTACCGGAAGCTAGTTTCTTAAAATCAAGCTCGCCATCAATCAATTGCAGCCGATGCAAGGGTAAATCCTCTAGCCCATACACGTCTACAAGGAAATTGCCGCGAGCGTCAGTGTTCTGGGGATCATCCGTGATTCCCTTTGTATTCTCGGCCGTGAAAGCTGTTGGGTCACCGTACAATCGACCGCCTTCTTCAAAGCCTGGTTGTGCCTGTACAGCCTTAATAAAACTTTCGGTGGTCCCATTTTCTTGCCCACTAAAACTGCTGGGAACCTGGAAATATTCAGCATGGGCAATGAGAAAATCGGTATCATTAAATTTGGCTAAAAATTTATCCATATCAAAGCTCCGAGATAGTGTGAAGGCAGTGTTCAGAAGGACCAAGCTTAAAGAAAGACTAATAACCACTAGAACGGTGCGTTTTTTATTACGCCCCAAATTGGAACGAGCCATGAGGTGGATTTTTGCACCTCCGGTTGATTTTTTCAGCTTACCATTGCTCTTGTTTACTCCACCTGTGTATCTGACTGCTTCTACCGGCGATACGGACGAGGCAACTCTGCCTGGCTTGAAAGTGCTGATCATTACGGTAATGAGGGCGAACAAAGCCGATCCTATAAAAATCCATGGGTTGGGGGACACCGATACCTCGGTACCGTTATATACACTCATATTTATGATAAAAGGCACGAGTGATTTACCAATAAAAAAACCTGCTATCAATCCGATCGGGATTCCTAGCGCTGATAGAATCAGTGCTTGTCTACGAATAATCCGGCGTATTTGCTTGCGGCTTGTACCGATCGTCTTTAAGAGACCGTAAAAACGGATATCTCGCATCACTGATATTTGGAAAATATTATATATAATCAAATAACCAGTAAACATGATCAGTAACAGGGCAGAAGTTAACGCTATGATGGTCTCTGTATCTAAACTAAAATTAGTCGAGATGTATGCCCAATTTACATTATTCGCGATATAGTTCGGTGCATCTTCGTCAAGTGAATAACCGCTTTCGGTAATCACTTTATTGAGCTTTCCTCGCAAATCAAAACTATTATCGAACATCATATACGCACTAATGGTTCCTGTATGGAAGTGATCCTTTTTATAGTTGCTTTGTAATTCCCTGGCATGAGCATCGATATAGGCTTTAGAAGCAAATATTTGCCCTACGTTAACCACAGGGTCACTTTTCCACCAGCCGGAGAGGATAAAATCACGCTGTACTTTTTTACCTCGTAAGTCAAGCTTTAGCCTCAAAGGTGCTCCAACCTCCAGTGGAACCCCCAATAGCTGCAACGTCTTGGAGTCCGCAATTACTTCGTTTTTCGCCACAGGCTTGTGCCCCGCATTAAGTTCAATTAAACCGAGCTTCAACCCTACATCATCGTAATACCAGAATTCCGTATGGCGTTTTAGGAATTTGTCGTTTATAACTCTGTCGCTTAATATACGGTTATAAGCTATTTCCTTGATCAATGGATGATCCTTGACATGATTAAATTCATCATCCGTTATATATTTGAGTACGGCATGTCCATCTCCACCGGACTGTCGCATAGTTGCCCGCTGTAAGTTTTCCATAGCACCAAGCCCCAAGGTGTACAACGTCGTAAATAACAATGAAGTGAGCGCTATGGCAACAATGGCAAAGAGGTTACGGGCTTTGTTTACTTTGAAGCTCTTATCTGCCAGATTACGAATCGTTTTTTTATTTCTAACCTGAATCATTTGCCTTCACCACCGACCATTTTACCGTCCTCAATCCGTATAATCCGGTCTGCCATTTGCGCAATTTCCTCGTTGTGCGTAATCATCACCATCGTTTGTTGGAACTGTTGACTGGATACTTTGATGAGCCCCATCACATCCAGACTGGTTTTACTATCCAGGTTTCCAGTGGGTTCATCTGCCAGGACAATGGCGGGTTTGGCTGCCAGTGCTCTGGCAATGGCTACACGCTGCTGCTGGCCTCCTGAAAGATGGTTGGGCAGATTATTCAGCTTATGGTCAAGGCCCAAGGTATGTACAATTTTATCTATGTGGGTTTTGTCCGGTTCTTTACCATCCAGTTCAATAGGAAGCACAATATTTTCGTAGACATTTAAAACAGGTACCAGGTTGTAATTTTGAAATACGAAGCCAATTTTCCGTCTGCGAAATATAGTCAATTCTTCATCTTTCAATGTGAAAATATCTTTACCGTCAATCGTAACGTTTCCACTTGTCGGACGATCAAGTCCACCCAGCATATGGAGAAGGGTAGATTTGCCGCTCCCGGACGTACCGACAATGGCCACAAATTCTCCGCTTTCCACCTCCAGGTTCACCCCATCTAGGGCATGAACAGCAGTATCCCCGTTACCATAATACTTCTTCAACTCCTGAGTTTTTAACAGAGTCATTCATTTCTCCTCCATGAAAAATAGTCTGTATCACCATACTTCGCAATACAGACTTTACCATATGAATCTTTCTACAATCTTTCTGAAATCTAACAGTGTTGTAAGAATTACTTGTCTATGGGGAGAAAAATCGAGAAGGTGGAACCACTGCCGCGGCGTGACCATAGTTTGATGTATCCGCCCCCAGCTGAAACAATTTCTCTTGTTAAAAATAGTCCAATCCCGACACCTTCTTGCGAGATTACAGTTTGTGACCGATAGAAACGCTTGAAAATCTTGCTGTGTTCTTCTTCTGCAATCCCAATGCCATTATCAGTAATATCAATCCGGCAGAATAAATCATAAGCACTCACTTTAATAAATATATTCCCGCTCATTTCTGTATATTTGACGGCGTTATCCAAAATATTATAGATTGCCTCAACTGTCCATTTTAAATCAAAAGAAGCCTGAATTTCTTTACTCTCCATAGTAATCGAAATCCCTTTAGCGTTTGCCTTCGGCATAATTTGCTCCAGTGCAGTGGTTAGTAGCCTTTGAACTGACTCCTGCCTTGACGACAATTTGATAATCCCTGTTTCAAGCCGTGATGTTTTTACTAAGGAATGGATCAGGAAATGAAGCTTTTCGGCTTGTGTGGATAAAGCTTTTACACAAGTGGAACCTTCCGGTGGCAAATCATATTCACTGAGCAGTTGTGAGTAGAGGAGGATATTAGCAATAGGGGTTTTCGTTTGATGCGAGATATCAGAAATAAGCTCGTTTATTTTATTTTTTTCTGCTAACAAATTTTTCGAGGAAACGGAGCAAATGGAAAGAAATTGCGCAAGCTTGGCCTCTACTGCTGATATGACGGATTCGTCAAAAACATGCTCTGAAAACTCTCCACTAATTGCAGCTTCAATCATATGATCCATAGTTTTCATTGTTTTATGTACGTTCTTACGATAGAGAAGAATGGTAACCCCGGCTATGAAAAGAGCAGTAATAGCACTTCCAAAACACGCATAATTCAGGATCGTCATTCATTTCACCGCCCAAGTGTAGCCGATACCGTACACAGTCTTAATGTACTGAGGAGAGGAAGGAAGGTCCTCCAGCTTGTCACGTAGCCTTTTTATGGTGACTGACAACGCATTTTCGCCTACATACTCAGCGCCATCTGTCCAGATGCTGTCTACCAAATGATCACGCGAAACGGTATTTCCTCGATTGTTGATTAGGATGCGCAACAATTTTTGCTCCGTTTTACTTAGTTCAATAGGTGTACCATTCTTAATAAATTCCATTCTCTCGAATGAAAAAGAAAAATTGTCTAGCTGAATGGAGTCCGCAAGCGAGTATCTGGATTTCTTTAGCTGAACACCAACCCTTGCTCTCAGTACCATCAGACTGAAAGGCTTGGTGATGTAGTCGTCAGCACCCAGCTCAAGACCAGTGACAATATCTGTTTCCATATCATTTGCTGTCAGAACGATGACGGGAATCATTGTTTTTTTTCGTAAATGGGTTAAAAGATCGAGTCCATTCCCATCCGGCAAGTTTATATCAAGAATCACTAGGTCAAAGGTAGTGACGTTCAATTGCTCTTTTGCAGCAGCTATGTCATACGTTTGCACAAATACGTTGTTAGGTTCTTTGAGGGCAAGAACAATACCGTTACTCAAGGCGATATCATCCTCGACAATTAATATGTGATTCATCATTCTCCTCCTATTTTTTTAATTCATCAAGTTAATGAATCTCGAATTCCAAGAATTGCTTACAGTAAAAATGAGAAACGGGTAATCCTAAATCTTCCATCCCTATTTTACAGGATATTGCTCTTATTTGCTCATTCACTCTTCAGACTATTCAGGTTTTGCTAACACCTTTTTTGACATGGCTTATTCATTGCAAAAAATTTGACAGATACAATATCACTGATATAATTTATCCTAGTTGTTTTGATAATGATTATCATTATTGGAGGGGAGGACAGGGCCGAAGCTTGGTACAGGTTATTGGACAGGCTCCCTTAGTTAGAAATGAAATTGCGCTATTTAATACTGGCTTTTATCGTACTGGCCTTCGCCTCGGTGTTTATCGGTGTGCATGATGTAACTCCACTTGATTTGTTCCACTTATCCAACGATCAAGCGCAGGTACTCCTGATTAGCAGATTCCCACGTTTGGTCAGCATCATTATCGCAGGGGCGAGTATGAGTATCTGCGGGCTCATCATGCAGCAGCTTACTCGGAACCGGTTTGTTTCGCCGACCACCGCAGGCACGATGGATGCGGCACGATTAGGTGTGCTGATGGCTATTATGGTGTTTGGAGCGGCAGGATTTTGGACGAAGATGCTGACGGCTTTTGGATTTGCTCTAGGGGGAACCCTGGTTTTCATGAAGATACTGGATAAAATCCGTTTTAAGGACCCGGTATTTATCCCGCTTGTCGGTTTGATGTTTGGAGGCATTTTAAATTCGGTGACGACTTTTTTTGCTTACAAATACAATCTGATTCAGGGCATTTCTTCGTGGATGCAGGGGGATTTTTCTCTAATTATGAGTGGTCGCTACGAAATGCTGTATCTCAGTGTTCCTTTGGTCGCGTTGGCGTACATATATGCGAATCGTTTTACAATTGCAGGCATGGGTGAGGATTTTGCGGCTAATTTGGGCGTACATTACAAGCGCACTGTCAATGTGGGTTTGGTGATCGTGGCTTTGGTGTCCTCTGTTGTAATCTTAACCGTCGGGACGATTCCCTTTTTGGGGCTGGTTGTACCCAATCTGGTCAGTATGTACATGGGGGATAATCTGAAAAAAAGCCTAGCACATACAGCGATCTTGGGTGCCGTTTTTGTGCTGTTTTGCGATATTTTGGGACGGGTGATCATTTACCCATATGAGATTTCTGTAGGGCTTACGGTTGGTGTGATCGGAAGCGCGTTGTTCTTGTACTTGCTGCTGAGGAGAAGGGCTTATGAATCCTAAATTAAAAATCGGAATATTAGCCGCTGCCGCGCTTGTGTTGATTGCTGCTTTTGTGTTTATAGATCTTCCGCACACCTGGCATTACGCGCTGCCACGACGATTGAAAAAGGTCGCAGCCTTCATTCTGACAGGTGGCTCCATTGCTTTTGCGACTGTTATTTTCCAAACGGTCACGAATAACAAGATTTTGACCCCGGGTATTATCGGGCTGGATTCACTGTACATGCTGATTCAGACGACGATTATTTTTGCATTTGGTTCTGTACCGCTGATTTCGACCAGCAAAGAATTAAACTTTTTGCTGTCGGTGGGGATGATGGTGCTGTTCGCGGGATTGCTATACAAGTTAATTTTCCGCAAAGATGGACGGGGAATTTATGTGCTTTTACTGATCGGTCTGGTGTTTGGTACATTGTTCAACAGCCTGTCTACCTTTATGGAGGTGCTAATTGATCCGAACGAATTTGCGAAAATTCAGGACAAGAGCTTTGCCAGCTTTAGTAATGTAAACACCGAACTGTTATGGCTTTCTGTATTCGTGCTCGTGCTCGTATTTGCTTATGCGTGGAGATTCATTAAGTACCTGGACGTGCTGTCGCTCGGACGGGAGCATGCGATTAATTTAGGGCTTCCTTACAGTTATATCATCAAAAGATTGCTGATTATTGTAGCGATTCTCATCTCCATATCTACGGCACTTGTTGGACCGATCACATTTCTTGGATTAATTGTGGCCAATGTGGCTTATCAGGTGATGAAGACGTATCAGCACCGTTATATAATTCCGGCCTCCATCTTTGTTAGTGTCATCGCATTGGCAGGATGCCAACTGCTGGCAGAGAGAGTATTCGACTTGTCGACAACAGTCAGCGTCATTATTAACTTTATCGGGGGGGTGTACTTCCTGTACCTTTTGCTGCGGGAAAATAAATCATGGTAGAAGTCAAAAACGTAACCAAACGCTACGGGAATAAAAATGTGGTGGAGCAGGTATCCGTCACTGTACCTAAAGGCACCATTACCTCCTTTATTGGACCTAACGGCGCTGGAAAAAGCACCTTGTTGTCGATGATTAGTCGCCTAACTGACAGTGATGAGGGAGAAATCCTGATTGACGGGCAGGCCATGAGCCTGACGAAAAGTGAGGAGCTAGCCCGGAAGATATCCATTTTAAAACAGACCAATGATGTCAACATCCGCTTAACCGTGAAGGAGTTGGTCAGCTTCGGCCGTTTTCCGTATTCCAAGGGCAGATTGAACAGCGAGGATCGCAAAATGGTGGAGCAGTCTATGGCTTACATGGGATTGGAGGATATGAAGGACAAGCATATTGATTTGCTCAGTGGAGGACAGCGGCAACGGGCTTTTATTGCTATGATTCTGGCACAGGACACGGAATACATCCTGCTGGATGAGCCGCTGAACAATTTGGATATGAAGCATTCGGTTCAAATTATGAAGACGCTACGCAATTTAGTGGATGATCTGGGCAAAACGATTCTGGTGGTGCTTCATGATATTAACTTTGCTTCCTGCTATTCGGACCATATTGTCGGGATGAAGAATGGCAGATTGCTAAAACAAGGAACGGCTGACGAGATGATAGATAGTCAGGTATTAAAAGATTTGTACGATATGGATATTCCGATTCAACAGATCGGTGATCATAAAATTTGTGTGTACTTCACTTAGGGGGAATGTAAAATGAAGAAAAATTTGATGTTTTTAACACTGGTGCTTGCATTGGTACTGATCGTATCGGCCTGTGGCAAAGCGGCTCCGGCAACACAAGAAGCGACTGGCGATGGCTCATCGACTGCAACAACGGAATCCAAAACCGTCTCGGTCAAACACGCACTCGATGAGAATCCAGTCCAAGTCAAAGTCAATCCGAAAAATGTTGTTGTTTTTGATTTTGGTTCATTGGATACGTTGGATAAGCTAGGAGTAGACGTTGCGGCGGTAGCGCAGCAGGATCTTCCTACGTATTTGAGCAAATATAAAGATTCCAAATACGCAAGTGCAGGTACATTGTTTGAACCGGATTATGAGAAGATCAGTGATCTCTCTCCTGAATTGATCATCATCGGTGGCAGACAAGCTGATGCATATAAAGAGTTGAGCAAAATTGCACCGACTATTTCGATGGCTGTAGATACCAAGGATTATATCAATTCCTTTAAGAAAAACGTTGAAACCTTGGGTCAAATCTTCGATAAAGAGGATGCTGCCAAACAGGAACTGGCTGCGATTGATAGCTCCATTAAGGCTGTACATGATAAGGCGGTAGCGAGCAAGGCTAAAGGCTTGATCGTACTGACGAACGAAGGAAGCCTGAGCGCATATGGCTCACAATCCCGCTTCGGTATCATTCATGATGCTTTTGGCGTAACTCCTGTAGATCCTGACATTAAAGTATCCACGCATGGACAAAAGGTTTCTTTTGAATATGTACAGCAAAAAAATCCAGATTATATTTTTGTCGTTGACCGTGGGGCTGTGGTGGTCGAGGAAGGCAAGGAACAGGTTACAGGTAAACAAACCATTGAGAATGAACTGGTGAAGAAAACCAATGCATATAAAAATGGACATATTGTATACCTTGATCCTAACTACTGGTACCTGTCAGGTAATGGTCTGGAATCCGTATCTGAAATGATCAAGGAAATAGATGCTGCACTGTAATGCATACATTCACATCATGGGGGACTGCGTAAGATGAAAGGTCATGTAGATGAAATTTCATTAGATGGGTATCTTCTACACATCTATACACCTCCCGTATCTGTGAATCCTAATGAGCTGTATCCTGTGCTGTATGTGCAGGATGGCAGCTCTTTATTTCTAAGCGGGTTGGATGAACTGGAAAGAGGTTTTTCTACGGGAGAGCTGCCCCGTGTGATACTGGTGGGCATTCAGCCCGTGAATCGGCTGGACGATTATACGCCTTGGAAGGCAGCTGCTTTAGTAGAGGGAAGACCTTCTTTTGGCGGTGGCGGAGATGCCTATCTGGCGTTTGTGGTTACAAAAGTAATGCCCTATGTCGAGGCAAAATATCCAGTGCAAACTGGGCTGGAGCATACCGGGCTGATCGGTGCTTCGTTGGGTGGACTGATTTCCATGTATGCGGCCTTCCAGTATAAGCACATATTTGGACGCATTGGTTCGATCTCGGGCTCATATTGGTTTCCCGGTATGATCGATTATATGCAATCTGCATCATTTGCCACTGTAATGGCTGGGACACACCGGGTATATATCTCTGTCGGGACCCGTGAAGGGGAAGGGAAGACGAATGTACAAAAAGACATGGTTCCGCTGACCCTTCAGGCACACGAGGTGCTCCTGACACAGGGACTTGACACAAAAGATGTGCTGCTTGAGCTTGATCAAGATGCGGTGCATCGTGTAGATTGTTTTCAGCGTCAGTTTCCTAAGGCCATTCAATGGTTTTTCGGATAGCTTCTAAGGGAATACGAATTTCATACAACAACTTCAAAGGATTGGAGAGCGTGGAGTCTCTATGTCTTTGGGGTTGTTTTTTTTGTATGTATTTTTCGTATAATAGAGAAATGTTAAAAATTTAAAGTTATACGTCATTGAAGTGAGGGGAGACAACGATGAAGAAAAACCGTCTGGGAGCTTCGGATTTGCTGGTAGGTGAGATTGGCTTGGGATGTATGTCGGTCGGTACGGAGGAGCAGCAAGCTGTTTACTTGATCCATGAAGCGTTAGACAGGGGCGTAAATCTGTTGGATACGGCCGATTTGTACCAGCATGGACGCAATGAAGAAATTGTGGGGGCAGCCATCCGTGGACGGCGCCAGGATGTCATCCTGGCGACCAAGGTCGGCAATCGGCGTATACCGGGGCAGGAGGGCTGGGGATGGGACCCGTCCAAGAAATATATCCTGTCAGCCGTTAAAGAGAGTCTGCGCCGCCTGGGAACGGATTATATCGACCTGTATCAGTTGCACGGAGGGACGATTGATGATCCGATCGATGAAACCATTGAGGCTTTCGAGCAACTGCAGCAGGAGGGTGTCATCCGCTACTATGGTATTTCTTCCATTCGCCCGCATGTCATCCGTGAATATGTGGAACGCTCGAATATCGTTAGTGTTATGAATCAGTATAGCTTGCTGGATCGGCGTGCAGAGGAAGAAGTACTGTCTTTGCTTCAGGAGCGGGGAATTAGTGTGATTGCACGTGGACCCGTGGCGAGCGGCGTATTGGCCGACAAGGGGGAAGAAAAGGCAGCGAAGGGATACCTAGACTATGAAGAAGCAGAGCTACTGGACGTGCGTAAGCAATTAAAGGCATTTGCAGGGGCGGACCGTAGTATGGAGCAGACAGCGATCCGTTATAGCCTGTCTCATCCGGCTGTTGTTGCTGTGATCCCGGGTGCAAGCTCTTTGGGGCAATTGGAGCATAATATTTCTGCTGCCGACATTGCGCCGCTAACTGAGCACGAGCGAGAGACGCTACAGCAAATCAGCCGGGCCAATCGTTATGATGCGCAATACCGCTGATCCGAGCAAAAATAGAATAAGTACATGCTCAAACATGTACTCATTCCAGTTGCAATATATAAAAGAATCATTACAATATAGGAATAAGCCTGATTTATCATTCATATGTGAATGTGAAGATATTATCAATTCACTCTAGGAGGGACCAACGAATGGAACGTATCGAATCTGAGCAGCAATATCAGGATTTAATTAACGGTGACGGTCTAACCGTCGTGAAATTTGATACCAGCTGGTGTCCAGATTGCAAGACGCTAGATAAATTTATGGACGGCATTATGAAGGAGAACGCGGATAAGCGTTTCTTTGCGCTGGATGCCGAGAAGTTTCAGCCGATTGCTGAAGAAAATCAAGTACGCGGCATTCCGAGCCTGCTCGTGTTCCGTAATGGCGAGAAAATTGCTCATTTGCACAGCAAATACGCCAAAACGCCAGCTCAAGTTTCGGAATACCTGACTACGCTGGAATCCAAACAGTAATCAGTACGCATGGTAGGTAGATCAGGACGATCTACCCAAGCCCGCAAAATAGCAAAGGGATATCCAAGGCTGACCTTAAGGCCACTTGGATATCCCTTTTTGGTTATAGGATACCAAACAATGATTACAAAATAATGAAAAAGAACACAGCCGCCAACACGAAACGATAGATGGCAAACGTAGTCAAGCTCAAGCGCTTGAGCAGACCGAGGAACGTTTTGATTGCCAGCATCCCGACGATAAAGGCAGTAATAAAGCCGGCTGCGAACACCGGGAAATCACTCATAGACAGATGATCCATACTTTTAATCATATCAATCCCCGATGCACCCAGCATGACCGGAACAGATACGAGGAATGTAAATTCTGCGGCTGCCGTATGGCTTACACGTGCGAATAGGCCCCCAGACATAGTTGAACCTGAACGAGAGAAGCCTGGCCACAGAGCTAGGACTTGGAACACACCGATGGTAAATGCTTGTTTGTACGTGATCTCATCCAACGTATGTGATCTAATAGGCGGATGGAATTTTTCAGCAGCGATCATGAGCAAGCCCCCGATGACCAAACTGTACAAAACCGTTTCAGGACCAAACAAGTATTGCTTGATTACATCACGGAACAGTACACCAATTACTCCCGCAGGGATCATGGCTAAAATAATATGTAACAGGTTTAGACGTGGCTGGGATGAAATTTTGCGTCTGAAATCAAACAGGCTGAGGAATCTGCGCCAGTATAATACAACGACCGCCATCACAGCACCTAATTGTACGATAACCTCAAATGTTTTAACCGTATCATTCTCGGTGTTCAACCCTAGAAGATCAGCCGTAAGGATCATGTGACCCGTCGAAGAGACTGGCAAAAACTCTGTCAGCCCTTCAATAATACCCATAATAATAGATGATAAAATATCCAATTTACTAGCTCCTCCTTACACGCATGTAGGGCAAACAACCTGAGTCGTTTGCCCTAAAAATATGTCATTTCAGTAGGAGTGAACGCAAGTGCCAAGTGCAGTATGCTGGTCGCTCAGATCACAAAGTTCACTCCTGGGAAGAAGTGTCCGACTCCATTTCCGAGATCGGGGATTTGTGGTGTAAAATAATTTCCACCCGACGAATACGATTTTTACCCATTTCACGAATGATAAATTTCACATCATCTTCTATGAATTCCTTGCCCTGTCTCGGTTCCGGAACCCGGCTATACACCCACCCTCCGACAGTATCCACGTCTTCATCGTCCAATGTCAAGCCCGTCAGATCACTCAGATCGGAAAGCATCACTTTACCATCCATCAAATAACTGTTCTCCGTCAGTTTCTCGATTTCCTTCCGTTCATCCTTATCAAATTCATCCCGAATTTCGCCAACAATCTCCTCCAGAATGTCCTCAATGGTAATCAGACCAGAGGTTCCACCATATTCATCGACCAGGAGAGCGATATGAACCTGCTCCTTCTGCATACGTTTCAACAGCGTGTTGACGGGAATAACTTCCGGAACGGTCAAGATCGGTTGAATCAGGCTATCGAAAACAAGCTCGGGATTGCGATCATACTCAAGGAATAGCTGCTTGGTATTAATCATACCAATGATCTGATCCTTGCTGTCTGTCGCTACCGGAAAACGGGTATACTGTTCTTCGTGAATAGTCTGCATGTTTTCTTTGAGCGAGCGATTCGTAAACAAGCATACCATATCTGTACGTGGCACCATAATTTCTTTGGCAACGGTCTCGTCAAAAGCGAAGATACGATTTACGTAGCCATATTCGGTGTTATTGATCTTACCACTTTCCACGCTTTCGGACAAAATGATCTGAATTTCTTCCTGAGAGTGCGCTTCTTCATGCTCAGTAGCCGGTTGAAGACCGAACAGACGAACCAGGCGATTGGCCGAGCCGTTAAGGAGCCAAATAAACGGATACATAATCCGGTTAAACCACACGATGACTGGAGAGGTTAACAGGCTGACAGCTTCCGCTTTGCGGATCGCCAATGTTTTGGGAGCCAGTTCGCCGATCACCACGTGCAGGTAAGTTACAATGACAAATGAAATAATAAAGGCCAGGATATGTGAAAACTCCCCATTGATGTTGAGCTGTTGAAAGAGAGGCTCCAGCAGTTTGACTACAGTTGGTTCACCGAGCCAACCGAGTCCTAACGCTGTAATCGTAATACCAAGCTGACAGGCAGACAGGTAGCCGTCCAGATTATTGACGACTTTTTGTAGCGCCAGTGCGTTTTTACGGTTCTCCACCACCAGCTGATCTACCCGGCTGGAACGGATTTTAATAATCGCAAACTCGGTAGCCACGAAGAAAGCACTAAATAAAATCAACACCGCAAACAAAAATAGACTGACACCTATACCCATATAATTTTCACTCATCCCTTTTTCGTTCAATTTTTTAAGGAACTCTATTTTGAGTTCACTTGAACTTATTTTAAGAACTTAAAAGAAAATATACAAGGTTCATATGGAATCGTAGCAGGTCACCTACCTCTAATTTACACGAAAAATAAGGCATAATAGTACCCGCACGGCTCATTGCTTCACTTTACAAGCCTAGTTTAAGGGCGTATGATGAGTTCTAATGAACTTGAAATGCAATAAAGGGAGGAAAGCAGATGGAGTCTTTTACCCTCACTCGCCGTGATATGGCCCATTTGTTGCTGGCCATGGAAGGCCGCAGCGAATTGCAGCCTTTGGCTGTTCTTCAGGACGCCTGGAGACGCACTCATAGCCATCTTGCCCGTTCCGGTAGTACCATGCCGACATTTCTATATACCGAAGTGACGCCTGTGCTGGATAAAATCATCAAGGGCAAGCACAGCGCAGCCTTTTCGCTGCAGGAGATCGTTTCTTTAGGCCAACTGGTGGAATATAGTCATGTCTCACTGGCCTCTATGCAAAATTGGGTCAAACGTGATTTCAAGGAGTTCCTCGGCGCTCCGAAAATCGGCAAAAAATACTCAGTCAACCAGGCTGCTATATTGCTCATCGTGGAAGATTTAAAATCATGTCTTGATTTTGAATCTATCCGTCAGCTATTTTATATCCTGTTCCAACAGCCAGAAGATGATACGGATGATCTGATTCAGCCGGTCGATTTGTACGCTGCATATTCAACTTTATTTGAAGAGCTGGATGCGAACGGAGACCAACTGCTTGATGTGGCAGGAGCAGGGTATGCAAAAGACAACGGAATTTCTGCTACAGGACAGAAACGTCAGGAAGCTGCGACAGAAGAACTGCTGGTACAAGCCGCAGATCAATATACTTGTCGTTTGCAGCATTTGACCCCTAACCAGTGTGAAGCAGTGCGTAATACTTTGCTGGTGGCAGCGGTATCGGTGCAAAATAGTTATTTTTTGTCGATGGCACGTCGGTATGTGAATGCCACGTTGTTTCTGGATTTTCAAGGATAGATCAGGATTGGCGCAAGAAGCCGATCCTATTTTTTTGCTCTTTTTTGAGGATTGTCTACCCTTTTGGAGACTGAAAAAGTATACAAAAGAGGTATATACACTCAAACGCTGTCAAAGATACAATAAACATATATAATCCAGCAATTGGAAAAATTTTGAATATCTCTTCCAAAGCATCTGGATACACACACAGGAGGTAATGGCATGTCCGATGTCTCCATCATCATTTGTACCCGCAACCGGATCGAAGACCTGACACGCTGTATACAATCTATTGCTGCACAGCAAC
Source organism: Paenibacillus sp. DP01 (assembly GCF_044784315.1). NCBI lineage: Bacteria > Bacillati > Bacillota > Bacilli > Caryophanales > Paenibacillaceae > Paenibacillus > Paenibacillus sp. DP01. Next base: position 4,843,313 of record NZ_CP173059.1, on the reverse strand, counting down.
AATTGGAGCATACAGCTGTAGAACTGCTGATTGTTGATGACGGCGATATTTCCGACCAACAGATTGAACAGTACCGTCACATGGTGTCCGGATTGCCTCAAGGTGTTCTCAAATATTATAAAAAAAGTCGTCCCGGCGTTTGGTTATCCCGCTATGAGGCCTTGTCTCTCGTACGGTATGATATTGTGCTGTATTTTGACGATGATGCCGAACTGGACGATAAACTCTATATCCGGCGCTTGCTCGATACCTACGAACAGGATGACACGATTGTAGGTGTTGGAGGGATTGCAAAGGGACTACATTCAAGCCGGGCAGGAAAGCTGCTTGGCGTTTTGACTTTTCAGATGTCTTCTTCCCTTGGCAAGCTCTCGCCCAGTAGTCTGGCAGGTTCTTTGCTGCGTTGGAGCGAAGCAACCGAGACTTTTGACACTGAATTTTTCCATGGCTGCAATATGTCATTTCGGAGGGATGCGCTTCGGGACATGAAGCCGTATCCGTGGATGACCAGCTATGCGGTGGCTGACGATTTGTACATGTGCCAGTTAGCGAGTCGTTACGGCAAACTGGTGATTAATCCCGACTTAATGATCATCCATCATGAATCTCCAAGCTCGCGCGATAAGGCGGGCAAAGTAGCCAAGGCCACAGCGATTAACCACTATTATTTTCTTGCCCTGAAAAAGGCAGGATTTATCCAGTATGGAGCTCTTTTATGGACCTTAACCTACTTGATGCTCAAAGAAACGCTGCGCCGTAATTTTAACGCAGCAGATGGATACAAGCAGGGGGTGTTGTTCATTCTGAACCCGCGTAAGCAAAAATATAACGAATATTTAGGCCCGGCGGTTCAGTAATCTGTTTTATACCATTGACAGGATAAAGGGGGAGTATGATGTTAAGCTTGTCCATTGCTCTGTGCACCCGCAATCGGGTTGACGATCTGACCCGATGCATCAATTCAATTGCCATGGGGGGAGCACCAGAGGCATGTGAAACCGAGCTGTGGATTATTGATGACGGAAAACTGCCAAAGCATGTGCTGGAACGTTATGAGCATCAGTTGAGCAGAGCGGGAATTGCCTACCGATATCATCGTAAGGAGCAGCCCGGACTATGGTTATCACGTGTAAAGACGGTGGAGCTTGCGCAAGGTGACATCATTTTGTTCCTTGACGATGATGTTGAGCTGCCGAGTAACTACTTGAATGAGTTAATACGCACCTATGAGGCGTACCCGCAGGCAGTTGGTGTTGGCGGCATAGCACAGGGAATGAGTAACAGCTTCATGGGTACAATTCGCTGCTTGCTTTCGTTCCAGCAATCTTTGTCCAAAGGGAGATTGTCCCTCAGCGGTCAATCCGGCTCGATGTACAACTGGCATAAGGCCAAGAAGACGTTTAAGACCCAGTTTTTTCATGGTTGTAATATGTCATTTCGCCGTGATGCGATTCTAAGTCTGGAGCCGGTACCTTGGTTGCAAAGCTATAGCGTCGGCGAGGATTTATTACTTTCCCGTATCGCCATGAAAAGCGGTCCATTGTATATTAATCCGGCCCTTACGCTGCTTCACCATGAATCGCCGTCCTCGCGCGACAATATGGAACAGGTTACTTATATGCGGGTGATGAATCATATTCATCTACTACGTGACGAGGGATCTGGGCCGATCGGTTATGCAGCACTATATTGGACGACGTTGTATCAGATTTTAAGGGAGAGACCCAAAAAAAATCATAAAGCCATTCAAGGCTATAGAAGAGCACTGAAAGAGATTTTCTCAAGTACGAAGGAGCCTGTTAGTGGAGGCCAGTTGTCTGAACGCAATTCAAAAAAAACGGTAGGCTGATGGAGGTGCGTCAAAAGACGCGATGTGAGCATAGAGACGAGAGGCTTAATAAGGAACAGGAGTTGGACGTAACATGAGCACATGGACAGCAGCAAGGAAAGTATTCACGGGTGACAGTCTCGCCAAAACGATCATGCGCACGAGCTTTAACAATTTTTTTGTGCTAATCGTCACGACCCTGACTTCCATCCTGACCGCACGTATGCTCGGAGTAGAGGGGAAAGGTGAACTGGCGGCTGTTCTGTTCTGGCCTACGCTGATCGGCAGTGTATTGAGCTTCGGCTTGCCAACCTCGTTAATTTATAACCTTAAGAAGAAAACAGGCACGACGGAAGAACTGCTGGCGTTGTCGCTCTGGATTCAGTTGCCTGCCAGTCTGTTGGCGGGAGCGGTGGCCTGGATATGTATGCCGCTGTGGCTGAATGGCTATGGTGCAGACATTATCCAACTGTCGCAGATTTATTGTGCGGCAGCAGTACCGTTAGCTGTGCTTACAGCACTTACGACGGCATTATCGCAAGGACTGGATCGGTTTAGCGTATATAACGGCCTGCTGTTTTACTATCCGTTACTGAATTTCATCGGTCTAGTGACCCTGTGGCTGATGGGCTTACTCAATGTGCAACTGGCGGGGGCAGTGAATTTTGCCGCGAGTTTCCTTGCGCTCATGTGGGCGTTCCTCCGTTTGCGCAAGCATATGAACCTACGCGCATTTCGTCCGTTGACCAGCCGCCAAGTGCTGCGCCCTTATTATAGCTATGGAGCGCGGGTGTATGGGATGGAGTTGATGGGAACGCTGTCCACACAAACGGACAAAATCGTCATTGTGGCGCTGCTGTCACCCAAAGCGTTCGGTCTGTACTCTGTTGTCTACGCCTTGTCCCGTGTGTTCAATGTGGTGCAAAATGCCGTCACTAATGTAACCTTCCCGAAAGTGACAGGCATGGAACACAGCAAAATTGTCGAAACGGTGGGTCGTGCTTTTCGCATCTCCATGGCTGCGATGCTCATCGTCATTGTGCCGGCTCTCTTTATTGGTCGATACATGCTGGGTTTGCTGTACGGGCCCGCTTTTCTGGAAGCATCGCTAACGTTCTACCTGCTATCACTGGAATGTATTATCGGTGGTGGCTCATGGATTTTGGCTTCGGCCTTTAACGCACTCGGTCGTCCGGGACTGGTACTGTTCCGGCAAATTGTAGCCTATGCGATCACCGTCGGTCTGTTTTTTATTTGTACACCGATCTTCGGTCTGGACGGCATTGCTATTGCTTTGCTTGTAGGTGCTTGTGTACGGTTGGCGTTCTCGCTGTTCTCGTTCCCCATGTTTTTCAATGTTCCGCTATCCCGGATCATTTTTGATAAAAGTGATATTACATTTGTCTTGCAGACTATACAAAAGAAGCGCAGGAAGGGAGAACTGAAAGATGCCGAATTCGCATCCCATGGCTAAACTGAAAAATAAGCTGAGCGTCATTCTCGACGTAGTCCCTCAAGGTTCGAACATTATTTATGTCGATTATCCCGTCTATAATAACGGTGGGGACGTACTGATCATGAAAGGCACCGAAGCGTTCTTTAGGGATAATGGTATTCGTGTCCGTGCCCGTTATAGCGCCATGGATATTCCCGATCAGCTTCATATTCCGGGCGACTGGATTATCGTATGCCACGGCGGTGGCAACTTTGGCGATCTATATTCAAATCACCAAAATTTGCGGGAACGCATCGTTCGTGATTTCCCTAACCACCGAATTGTAATCATGCCGCAGACGATCCACTTCCAGTCTGAACAAAAGGCTAATGAGGTGGCGGCTCTGTTTAATGCCCACCCGGATCTACATATGTTTGTGCGGGATACACGCTCTTATCAGTGGGCTAAGGATAAACTGAACCAGTGCAGTATCACATTATGTCCAGATATGGCACACCAGCTTTGGCCATTGAAGCCGACTACGGAAACCGTGAAGGACGTATTGTACTTCCTGCGTACAGATATTGAAACGGTAGGAGGACAAAAGAAATTCGATGACGAGGCTGATGCCTCTCACCGTCTGGACTGGGATACTTTATTCACTCCGCTGGAAGTGAAGGGGATCGTCTATTTCCAAAAGTTTTACCGTCTGAATAAGAAAATCGGCGGCCCGTTGCCTACGCGTACATTCTGGTACAAGTACACCGACCATCTCATGAACAAGGCGGTTACGCTGTTCAGCTCTTACCGCGAGGTTCGCACTTCACGGCTGCATGGTCATATTCTGGCCTGCCTGCTTGATATGCCGCATGTTGTCATCGATAATTCTTACGGCAAGAATTCGCAATATTATAATACCTGGACACAGCCGAATCCGAAGGCGAAGCTGTTCAGTGAAGCACCCGAAGCATTAGAGCAACCGTCTTAATCGTAAGAAAAGCTATGTAAAGACCTCCTGAACACTTCAGTTTAGGAGGTTTTTGGTTCAGTGCTATAAGAACATAAGTATAATTTAATTAGATAAACAATTAAGGCAGTGAATATTTAATGGCTTTATATAGAGAGGGCGCATCATGGCTTCTCTCTCCCATACCGCTCTATTTTGACAATTCATTTCATGAATAGATATAATTTATGGGATAAAACTTGCAGAAAAGCGGGGAATTCTCCAGCTTTTGCTGTACATCACATGATCGTAATATTTATTTAAATGAATCGAGGCTGACGAATGAGCAATCAATCGATGGACATGCTTCTCACGAAGGATATCGTGCGTGAAGGGGAACCGATTTTGCGCACAAAGGTTGATCCGGTATGTCTGCCGCTGTCTGAAGAGGATCTTCAACAGATGCAATGGATGCTGGATTACCTGAAAAATAGCCAAAATGAAGAGCTGGCCACCCGCTATGAGCTGCGCCCGGGTGTAGGGCTATCCGCCAACCAGGTTGGGTTGAATAAAAGAATGTGTGCTATTTATTATGAAGATGGAGACAAAACGGTAGAATATGGCCTGTTTAATCCGAAGCTGGTCAGCCATTCTACATCCATGATTTACTTGGAACAGGGTGAGGGATGCTTGTCTGTAGATCGGTACATACCCGGATATGTACCACGTTACGAGAAGATTCGCATCAAGGCCAATTTACCGGATGGAACTCAGGAGCTGTTAACGTTTAAGGGGTATGCAGCGATTGTCGTACAGCATGAAATGGACCATCTGGATGGCATTATGTTCTATGACCGTATCAACCCGGAAGATCCGTATAAGCTGCCACAGGGAGTGCATATCGAACCTTTTGTACGTAAATAGTTCGTGATCCGTAAAGTGTGGTGACTCCGTTCACCACCTTTTTATTTGGCAAGAAAATATGGATATAAATGTTGTGAAGCTTTAAACTGAAAACATGTAAGCGCTTATCTCACAGGAGGGATGGCATGTATCGTGGAGTAAGGCATCTGATGAATAATATGCGTATGCGGAATAAGTTGCTCTTCTCCTACGTACTGATTGTCATGATCCCAGTGCTGTTGGTGGGCGGCTGCGTTATTTTTTATTTGCGGGAGCAGGCACTGGACAGTGCGATTGCCCAGACGGTAAATAATGTGGAAAAGATTAAGAGCCAGACAGCAAATTTATTACGTGTACCAACAGATATTTCAAATGGGCTAATGTTCGATAAAAGGCTAAAGGAGATGGCGAACCGCCGTTATCCCGGCATGGTGGAGCTCATGAATGCGTACCATCAGTACAAGGATTTTAATGAGTACACCCAGCAATATAGAGAGGTTGCTACTATCCGGTTCTATTCTTACAATCCGACGTTGGTCAACAATCTGGAGTTTATTCCTGTGGACGCTAACATTGAGCGGCAGCCGTGGTTCCAGGCGGCTTTGAAGGGGACGGCGATTAACTGGTTTTACATTCAGGATAAGGAGGATAACCCAGTTAATCGCCTCAGCCTGGTACGGCAAATTCCTTTTCCCGAATACAATTCCAAGGGAGTTCTGATGATTGCACTGAGTCAGACCGAGTTGAATCATATGCTGAGCAAGGAGCCCTTTGAAACCTTGATTACGGATCGTAACGGAATTGTGGTCGCAGCTACCCATCCGCAGTCAGTAGGTCGGACGTTGACGGATTTACATTTAGGCTTTGATGTCCAGCGTGCAGGTAAGGGGATATATGAAGCAAAAATTAACGGAACGCCCTCGAACATTATTGTGGATGAACTGCTGCCAACCTCAAGTGTGAGCGGATTGACGATTATTTCGGTGTTTTCAACGGAACATATCGTGCAGGGGGCAAACCGGGTCAGCCTGATTGGTGCATTATGTGTACTAGCGGTACTCATCATGGCGCTGATTCTGATTACCATCATTTCCTGGCTTATTACCAAACGGCTTCAGCGGCTGAGCTATGAGCTGGGTCAGGTAGCTGCGGGTGATTTTCATGTGGTATCAAGTGTGGAGGGAAGGGACGAGATCGGTGATTTATCCCGCCGTTTCAACTACATGGTGAGTAGTATCCGCCAGCTTATGGCCCAGGTCTATGAGACGAGTGAGCATAATAATAAGCTTGAATTGGCACAAAAGGATATCAAGTTAAAAATGATGGCAAGCCAAATTAATCCGCATTTTCTGTTTAACGCCTTAGAATCCATTCGAATGAAAGCACACCTGAATGGGGAAGCGGAGATAGCAACGACGGTTCGTTTGCTTGGCAGGCTGATGCGCAGGAATCTGGAGATTGGCAGTGGTAAAACAACCGTATTACAGGAGCTGGATATGGTGCGATCCTATTTGCAAATTCAGCAGTTCAGGTTTGGAAATCGTTTGGTCTATGAAGTGAATTTGGAAGAAAGCGCGAAGGACATGTCGATTCCTCCCTTAATCATACAACCGTTAGTGGAAAATGCAGTCATTCATGGCCTAGAAAATAAGGAAGAACCAGTTACCGTAAAGGTAGATATCACAATAGAACAAAGAGAGCTGCACATTAAAGTGGCTGATGATGGAATTGGCATGGAGGAAGAGCAACTGACCCGTCTGTTGGCTCGGATCACGGGTACGGAGGAGCCGGAAGGGAGCAGTATTGGTCTACGCAATGTTCATCAACGTCTGACATTGATGTATGGTGAACGTTATGGTCTGCATATTGAAAGCGCATTACAGGTAGGAACAACCGTATACTTTTCCATACCAAGGGAGGAAGCGCCGAATGTATAAAGCGATGATTGTAGATGATGAGCCTGCGATTCGTGAAGGACTGTCTTCCATTATTGACTGGGGAGATTGTGGCTTTCGCATCGTCGATACGGCTGAGAACGGACGCGAGGCTTTGGAAAAGTTCGGAGAGCATCGACCGGAACTGGTCATTGTAGATATTCGTATGCCTGGGATGAGTGGGTTGGAGGTTATACAAAGCATACGCCAAATGAATGGGGAGCCGTATCACTTTCTCATTTTAAGCGGATATGCAGACTTTAATTATGCTAGGCAAGCCATGGGATTCGGGGTGGATGGTTATTTATTGAAGCCCGTTGATGAGGAAGAAATGACGCTGGAGCTAAAGCGAGTACGGCAAAGCATTGAAAACGAAAAGGGAGATGGAAAGTGGGGAAGTCCGTCTTCGCATGAGCGCGATTGGATCGAAGCATTGCTGTTTCCGGTTCATGGAGAACATGCTCGTAATGCTGTAGAACCCAGCCATCGTGCATCCAAGCAAGACGAACATCAAAGTAGCGGTGAAAAACACGGACAACAGCCTGAATTACCAGCATTGGACTGGAGTAGCTATCAGGTGATTCTGCTGGATTTGCGTATACCTGACTGGGATCGGCAAGCCCGGCAGTTGGCAGCAAAGCAGCGGCTGGCCGAATTGTGTCGTAAGCAGGGTAGAGGCATTGTGTTTGAGGCTGGAATATATACGGGTCTATTGCTTCCCGCCATGTTAAAAACGGAAAAAGATGCTGTTCAGTTGCTGGCTGCATGGCGACAGGAGCTAAAACCGTGGGTAAATGAAATCTATGGGGCTGCCGGCGCTCCGGTAGACATTCTTAAGGAGATCCCCAAATCTTTTGAGCAGGCGTTACGATTATTGGAGCGTACGTTTTTGTTCCGGGCAGAAAGAGTCATGCTTCCCGGCGACCTACATGAATGGGAGACAGTCCCTGCTGAAATGGATGAAGCGTCTGACAGAGCATCAGATGATCCCATGCGTTATGCAGAAAAGCTGTACTACGCGCTGGATATGGCTAATGGTAAAGCGGCGACCCGTGTCATTAAGGACATGGAAGTCCAATTTCCCCAGATTTATCGTACAGAATCTGCAATTAAGGCGGCCTTCGCTCAGACATTCACACTCGCACTGAACAAATATGCAGCTGGACAGGAACACAGCCGGACCGTGCTGGAGGAGCATTCCAACTTGATTACCAATGTATATGCCTATTCAACATTGGGCGAGCTGGTGGATCACTCGCTCGAACATGTGTTGCAGTGGATTGGCCAGACTGATACGGGTGGCAAGGAGATCATCATGAAGCAAATGATTGACTTTATACATGGTCATTATGATGAAAATTTGCGACTGGAGTTACTGGCAGATATGTTCAATTACAATAGTGGGTATTTGGGCAAACTGTTCAAAAGTCATACAGGCGAGGCTTTTAATGCCTACCTGGATAAGGTAAGGATTGAGCGAGCAAGGGAATTGCTTGCACAGGGGATTAAGGTACACCAAGTGGCGGACCGCGTGGGGTATGCGAATGCAGATTATTTTCATAGTAAATTTAAAAAGTATGTTGGAATGTCACCTTCCTCTTACCGTAATCAGGTCCAAAAGAACGGAGGAACAGATGGCTGTTGATCGATTCCCTAGGTTTAACGTTATGAAGTCTCTCTTGCAGATGTCGGAGGTATATCCTCCGAATGAAGAGAGGCTCTTTTTTTATATATTGAAAAAAGACCGATCAATAGAAAATGTCACATTGATTATGGATTTTAGGGCATTTTCATAAAAATGCCATCGTTATGACACAACTTTGACACGATGTTCACATTTTTGATTCTATTTCATTTAAATTTATTCTATATAATGGGGATAATCTGAAGCCCGGTTATGGCAACCATGGGGAAGTTAGCTAAGTGAGTCATTTCCTAAAAAAGTGACGGTTTCATATGTAACAATGTGAATACAATCACAAATATAAAAGACTTCAGATCACAAACATTAAATCATTGTTAAGGGAAGTACAGAGGAGGAGCAGCATCATGGACGTATTGGATTTGGCACGGTTGCAGTTTGCAACCACTACGATTCTTCATTTTGTTTATGTGCCAATCTCCATTGGATTGTCATTGTTGGTGGCAATTATGGAGACTATGTATGTTATCAAGAAAAAAGACTTGTACAAAAAAATGGCTCAATTCTGGGGAACGTTTCTGCTGATTAACTTTGCGCTGGGCGTAGTTACCGGAATTTTGCAGGAGTTCCAGTTCGGAATGAATTGGTCGGACTTTTCCCGTTTTGTCGGTGATGTATTTGGTACACCGCTAGCCATTGAAGCATTGCTTGCATTTTTTCTGGAATCAACCTTTATCGGCCTATGGGTATTCGGCTGGGAAAGACTATCCAAAACTGTCCATTTAGTTTGCATGTGGCTAGTAGCGATCGGTACGATGCTCTCGGCTTTGTGGATTTTGGCTGCTAATTCATTCATGCAACGTCCCGTAGGATATGGGGTTGTAAATGGCCGGGCAGAAATGCAAGATTTTGCTGCTTTGTTAACGAACGAGCAGCTTTTGTGGGAGTATCCTCACACCATCTTTGCTGCTATTGCAACTGGAGCTTTCCTGGTAGCAGGGATTAGTGCTTGGAAGCTGATGCATAAAAAGAATATGGACTTCTTTAAACCTTCTTTTAAATTGAGCATTATTGTTGCATTAATCTGTGCCATTGCTATTCCTTTGTTTGGTCATGGACAGGCTCAATATTTGATCAAAACACAGCCCATGAAGATGGCAGCCAGTGAAGCTCTGTGGGGAGACAGTGGCGATCCAGCGCCTTGGACGATTATTGCCAATATTGATCCTGATAAGCAGGAAAATACCTTTGAGATTAAGGTTCCGTTTGCACTGAGCTTTCTGTCGTATAGCAAGTTTTCCGGCTCTGTGCCTGGTATGAAGGAGCTTCAAGCACAGTATGAAAAGACCTACGGTCCGGGTGATTATATTCCGCCTGTCCGTACGACCTTCTGGAGCTTCCGCATTATGATTGCGGCAGGATGTGCCATGATCGCACTTGCTCTGTACGGAGCTTATCTGAGTTTTCGACAAAAATTGGAGGGCTCCCATCGTTGGTTCTTCCGTCTTATGCTGTGGGGGATATCACTCCCGTTCATTGGCAATACCGCGGGCTGGATCATGACAGAAATGGGACGTCAGCCGTGGACTGTATTTGGTTTGCTGCAAACAAAAGATTCTGTTTCACCTACCGTTGTAGCAGGAGAAGTGTTGTTCTCACTGATTGCATTTACGACGTTGTATCTCATTTTAACGGGTGTATTGGCATTCCTGTTTGCTCGTACCGCTCGTAAAGGCCCAGATATGGAGCCGCATCAGCATACGGTAATTCATGATCCATTTGCTCAAGGGGGTGACAGCATTGTCGTTAAATGATTTATGGTTCTTATTGATCGCTGTGCTGTTTACAGGCTTCTTTTTTCTAGAGGGCTTTGATTTTGGCGTAGGGATGGCTACGGGATTAGTGCCGCGTAATGACCAACAAAAACGTTTGATGATCAATACGATTGGTCCATTCTGGGATGCCAACGAAGTGTGGCTGATTACAGCAGCAGGTGCGATGTTTGCCGCTTTTCCGCATTTTTATGCAACGATGTTTAGCGGATATTATCTGGTATTTGTGTTTATTTTGCTAGGTTTGATCTTGCGAGGAGTCTCCTTTGAGTTCCGGGGCAAGGCCGAAGGGAAAGGGTGGACAGGAACGTGGGATGCTTGCATTCTGATTGGCAGCTTCCTGCCGCCGATGCTGTTTGGCATGGCCTTTGCGGCTTTGGTGAAGGGTGTACCTATTCAGCAAAACATGGATCTGAAAGCCGGATTCTTGGATGTGTTCAATGGATACACCGTATGGATTGGACTGACCGTGGTCGGAATGTGCCTTATGCACGGGCTGACGTTCATTTCTCTGCGGACGATTGGTGAAGTAAGGGATCGTGCTCGTGTGATCGCGTCCAAATTTCTTCCGGTGTTGGGGATTTTGCTTGCTGGTATGGTGGTATGGACTTATTTTGCAACGGATTTATTTGCACGTCGCGGTCCCTTTATGTATGTTGCGGTTGCAGTGGGGATGGTTGCCTATGTGCTAACATGGTATTTCCTGAAGCAGCGCCGTGAAGGATGGGCTTTCGGGATGACCGGTGTCATCATTTTGCTAAGCTTCGTTTCGTTATTCGTTGGCTTGTTCCCAAGATTTATGGTGAGCTCGATCAACAGTGCTTTTGATTTGACGATATATAATGCAAGCTCCAGTCATTACACACTGAAAGCCATGACGATTGTTGCAGCAACGCTTTTACCCTTTGTGTTGGCTTATCAGGCGTGGAGCTATTTTGTTTTCCATAAGCGTCTCAGTGAAAAGGATCATCTGGAATACTAATGGATAAAGCCTGGTTTGAATTAAAGGGCATTCGGCCAGTAATGCTGCTGCTGGCCGCCCTTTCCCTGCTCCAGGGAGCAGCGGTAATTGCACAAGCCATCTTTTTGGCAAAGGCTATTACGATTTTATTTAAACAAAATCCGCTAGTAATGGCTTGGCCATCGCTGGCGTTGTTTTTCGCGGCTTTTGCAGTGAGGCATACGATGATCTGGCTGCAACGCCGGACAGCCGGTCGTTTTGCCGAAGCAGCAGGCGCTTCCTTACGGGAGCGTCTGCTTGCGCGTTTGTTCGAGCGGGGCCCGGGCTTTGCTGCGCGGGAAGGAAGCGGCAAGTTGGTGACGCTCGCGCTGGATGGCGTGGATCGATTTCGCAATTATTTGGAAATATCCATTCCTCGTATGATAGACATGATGGCTGTAACCTTACTTGTACTTGTGTATGTTTTCACATTGGATATGATTTCAGGTGTGATTTTGACGACTACGATGCCGATTCTGGTGGGCTTCTTTATTTTACTCGGCTTGGCGGCGCGAAAGCAGGCAGACAAGCAGTGGCGTTCCTATCGTCTGTTATCACATCATTTTACGGATTCGTTGCGTGGACTACAGACACTAAGGTTTTTGGGACGCAGTCGGGCGCATGGGGAAAGCGTAGGGAAGGTCAGCGACCAGTATCGTACAGCCACGATGCGTACGCTGCGGGTAGCGTTTCTTTCTTCATTTGCCCTCGATTTTTTCAGTATGCTGTCGGTCGCTTTTGTAGCGGTAGGCTTGGGTCTGCGTCTGATTAGTGGTTCAGTGGGACTGGAGGCAGCGCTTGCGGTGCTTATTCTGGCACCGGAATATTTTATGCCTATACGCCAGTTGGGATCAGACTATCACGCCTCATTGGATGGTAAAGAGGCTTGGGGAGCGATTCGCTCGATTCTCGGTGCAGAAGAAGAAGCGACGGAGACGAATGCACAGACAGTTCATGATAAAGGATTAGACATCACGGGGCAGGACATCCTCAAGCTGTCTGATGTGTGTTTACTTAATGAAGACGGCTCTGCCCGGCTAGAACATGTGTCTGCAAGTGTTGAACCGCACATGAACATGATCGGCATCGTCGGAGCGAGTGGTGCAGGCAAAACGACATTGCTTAGTCTGCTTGGCGGCTTTTCTGACCCGACTTCAGGTGAGGTGATCCTTAATGGATGCCGATTATCTGCGGATACCAAAGCTGAATGGCAGCGGTATATTGCCTATATTCCACAGCATCCTTACCTGTTTAGCGCTACTTTGGCAGATAATATTCGCTTTTATGAGCCGGAGGCATCCAACCAGCAGGTAGAGTGGGCGATTGACGCGGTTGGACTGCGTGAGCTGGTGGACGGTCTTCCGAGTGGGTTGAATGAGCCTATTGGTGAAGCAGGCCGGACATTGAGCGGAGGACAGGCGCAGCGGATTGCCTTGGCGCGCGCTTTGCTCAGTGACCGTCCGATTATTTTATTGGATGAGCCTACGGCGCATTTGGATATTGAGACAGAATGGGAATTAAAACAGACCATTTTGTCCGTATTGAAACACAAGAGGATGTTTCTTGCCACCCATCGACTGCATTGGATGCCGGATATGGACTGTGTCTGGATGATGAATCAAGGTCGTCTGGAAGAGGTAGGTTCCCATCAGCAATTGGTTGCACAAAAGGGAGAATATTATCGATTGCTGACGGGAATGTCGGAAGGAGGGAACGGACGATATGAGAGCAACAGGCGATAGCAGCCAAGGCTGGTTTTTGCTTTATCTAAAACAATACTTTTGGGCCTTTCTGGCAGCTGCTCTTTTGGGGGCGCTGTCCATTGGGTGTGCAGGCGCGCTGCTCTTTACGTCCGGCCATCTGATTACTCGTTCGGCCTTAAAGCCTGAAAATATATTAATGGTGTATGTGCCCATTGTGCTTGTGCGAACGTTTGGTTTTAGTAAAGCCGTTATTCAGTATCTGGAACGCTTGGTAGGTCATGATGCTGCGCTGCGGCTTGTGTCTCGTATGCGGGTACGCTTGTATCGGGCAGTGGAACCGCAGGCGCTGATGATTCGCAGCAAATTTCGTACAGGGGATCTATTGGGATTGCTGGCAGAGGATATTGAGCAGCTTCAAAATATCTATCTGAAGCTGGTTCTGCCTGCGTTATCGGCTTTGCTGATATATGCAACAGGCATCTTGGCGCTTGGCTGGATGGATGGAACATTTGCCTTGCTGATGGCGCTATATGGGGGATTTTTGCTTTTTATCGCCCCAGCTATCTCACTTTGGACCTCACTCGCCAAACGGCGTACGTTCAAGCAGGAACGGAGTAAATCTTATCAGGAACTGACGGATGCTTTGTTCGGCATGAGTGATCTGGTGCTGAGCGGACGAACTGGGCATTTCCTTAGCACCTTTACACAACGGCACAAGAGGGCTGCCATGGTGGAAAATTCACTTCGCCGGAACGAGTGGTGTTCTCATTGGATCGCACAATGCTTTGTAGGTGGAGGAATTGTAATTATGACTGTGTGGGCCGGAGGACTGGTAGCACAGGGTCGCATTGAAGCGACATGGCTGGCATCCTTTGCGCTAGTAACTTTTCCGTTGCTGGATGCTTTCGTTCGCGCTGGGGAAGCGGTGGTTCATGCGCCGGAGTATCAGGATTCACTTCGACGGCTAAAGGATTCCGAGAAAGGTACATCTGCACTTGCAGCAGGATCAGATGCAGGACAACCAGCAGTAGACGATGTAGCAGATACTAAAAAGGAACAGGCTACCGCTCAGCGATTAAGCCACGGGGGAGACCTTCTGCTGAACAACGTAAGCTACCGCTATGCGGCAACGCAGGAATGGAGTGTGCGTAATATCTCCCTACACGTACCACAGGGGGGCAAGGTTGCATTGCTTGGCCGCAGTGGTGCGGGTAAGTCTACGCTGCTGAATCTGATTCAAGGAGCATTGCAGCCTGATGAAGGCAGCGTCACTGTCGCAGGAGTGCCTGTATTTACAGGTGGAGCATACTCCAGTCTATTTGCGGTGCTAAACCAGCAACCGTATTTGTTCGATACGACGGTAGCAAACAATATTCGATTGGGACGACCCGACGCCACGCTGGATGAGGTTCGTGCAGTGACGGAGCAGGTAGGGCTTGGAACCCTGATTGATTCTTTACCAGAGGGTTACGATACAAGAATGCAGGAGACGGGTCTTCGCTTTTCCGGTGGAGAAAGACAGCGCATTGCACTGGCGCGGATTTTGTTGCAAAATCACCCGATTGTTTTGCTGGATGAGCCGACCGTGGGGCTTGATCCGCTGACGGAGCATGAACTTATGCAGACGATGTTTCGCGTGCTGGAAGGCAAAACATTGATCTGGATCACTCATCATCTCACAGGAATGAAGCATATGGATGAGGTGATCTTTATGGAACAAGGCACCATCTCCATGCGAGGCAGTCATGATGAGCTGTGGCGAGATCATACCCGATACCGTAATCTGTATAAGCTGGATCATCCGGGTCTGGAAAAACAGTAATGATCACCGTGTCGGATAATATGGTTCATCTGCTATAAGCTTTGAAACAAGGTATTTAAAATTTCGATTAACTTTTATATACTGGTTAGAGTTGATGCGTCACATGCTCATTAGACATTCAACTGGAGGGGGCTGAAAGAAATGAAAACACTCATCTCTAAACATTGGCATTTGATGCTGATTGGTTTTGTAGCCCTGATCATGGGCGGGTTTGTCTTGTTTTATTTTCAAGGGAGCGTGTCGTCGTTTCCGGCCAATCAATCTCAACAAGCTCAGGAAGAGCCAGATAAAACCAAATACGAGATTGTTACAGTGGGTGTAAAAGGGGACGGTTTCTATCCTAAAAATATTGAAGTGAAAGCCGGCGTTCCAACCAAGATCAATTTTAAAAAAATGACATCCTTTACTTGCATCGATGAAGTACAGTCGTTGAAGATCGGAATGGACGTTTACCTGGATCACGAAAATAATAATTTTACCGTCAAGGATTTAAAACCGGGGGTATATGAGTACAATTGCGGCATGTATATGTACTACGGGACGATCACGGTAAAATAAATCAAAAAAGCTTTCTGGCACATGGGGACTGACCCCATGGATGCTAGAAAGCTTTTTTCTTCCAACTAGGTGAATTGCGACAGTAAGTGTATATATACCATCACCCACCTGTGGTGCAATAAGCATTATCCTTTACCTCTGATCAGCTTACATTGCTGATCTTTTGTTTTTTACAAGACTTCTCTCAGAGAATTTACATGAGAACGGAGCAGGCGGAATGGTGCTGGACAAGCGATAGCGGTCGCCTTTGTCCCTGAATTTCTACCTTTGTCTGCTTATTCAAGAAATCCGGGGACAACAGCGATGGGAAGCACCATCCGCATGTGTAGTGGCACGAATGTAAATCTTAATCCACTCCCCATATATCTAATTTTGAACTGATTTTTCTCCTAATTCGTCGGGTACCCGCTTTTGAGCCAGCAAAGTATGATAATAGTATCTAGAGATGAGGAGGAGCTTGTTATGGGATCTTCAACTGAAACCGCTTCCAACGCTGATGCTGTGATTCCTGAATCCAATCGGGGAAGACCGCGTAAGGCTCGCGGATCGAAGCCCGAACGCGGTGAAAAAGGCCTGTGGAACAGTGTGAAACAGCAAAAGTACCTTTATTTTATGTCCATTCCTTTCGTCATATGGGTGTTTGTTTTCAGTTATTTTCCACTATGGGGATGGACAATGGCGTTTCAAAAATATAAGCCAGCCAAATCGTTTTGGGATCAAAAGTGGGTAGGGTTAGACAACTTTATTGAGCTTTTTCAGGATGAACGTTTTTATCTGGTATTACGAAATACGCTGGCAATGAGCCTGATGGGTATTGTTTTTGGTTTTGTTGTACCGATCTTTTTTGCAATTCTGCTAAATGAGTTGCGTGGTATGCTGTTCAAGCGAGTTGTGCAGACAGTATCCTACCTCCCGCATTTTGTATCCTGGGTAGTTGTGGCCGGATTGGTGACGAAAATGCTGTCCATTGACGGTGGAATTGTTAACGATATTTTGGTAGCGCTTCATATTGTGGATGAACCGATTCAGTTTATGGCTAAGGGGAGTTGGTTTTGGTACATTGTAACCGCTTCCGACATATGGAAAGAGACAGGTTGGAATACGATTATTTATTTAGCTGCCATCACCGGAATTGACCAGGAACAATATGAAGCTTCACGTGTGGATGGGGCCAGCCGCTGGAGACAGATGTGGCATATTACATTGCCAGGTATCCGCTCGACCATCGCCATTCTGTTTATTATGGCGATTGGACATCTGGTCAGCAATGGTTTTGAAAAGCAGTTCTTACTTGGCAACAGTCTCGTAACGGATTATTCGGAAGTGCTGGATTTGTATGCACTGAATTACGGGATTAATCTGGGCCGCTTCTCTTACGGGACGGCAATAGGCATTTTCAACTCACTGGTTAGCATTCTGTTGTTGTTTACGGCGAACGGTATATTCAAAAAACTGACCAAAGAAAGCATCATGTAGGGAGGGAGAAGCGAAATGACGAATAAGGCATTTAATGCTACACGGTCAGAAAAGCTGTTTGACCTGTTCAACTATATCCTCATGGCTCTGATCGTGGTGTTGACGCTGTACCCGTTTCTGAACGTACTAGCGATTTCCCTGAACAATTCGACGGACACGGTTCGTGGCGGTATTTATATATGGCCTCGTCAGTTTACACTCGAAAATTACAAAACGATTTTCCAGTACGATGGCCTGCTTCGGGGTCTGCAGGTATCGATTTTACGTACAGTAGTTGGAACGGTGCTGGGACTCATCTGTGCTTCTATGCTTGCATTTACGCTGAGTCGGGTCGATTTCCGCGCGCGCAAGTTCATATCCACGTTTCTGGCGTTGACGATGTATTTTTCCGGCGGAATGGTGCCTGTGTTTATTTTGATGCGTGATTTACATTTGCTGGGCACGTTCTGGGTGTATATTTTTCCGGGGCTGATCAGCGCGTTTAATGTTTTTGTCATTCGTTCCTTTATGGATGGTTTGCCGTATGCGCTACAAGAGTCTGCCAAGCTGGATGGAGCCAATGACTTTACGATATATTGGAAGATTATTTTACCGCTGTGCAAGCCTGTGCTGGCGACAATTGCCCTTTTTTTAGCGGTAAATCAATGGAACGCATGGTTTGATACGTACTTGTACAATGGAACCGCCGCGCAGTGGACAACGCTGCAATTTGAGCTGATGAAGATACTGCAAAGTACGCAGCAAGGCGGCGCCAATATGGCGAATAGCAACGATATGGCTAAGCAAATGGCTCAAATTTCGCCAGAGTCGATTAAAATGGCAATCACGATTACCGTCACGCTTCCGATTTTGCTCGTATATCCATTCCTACAAAAATATTTTGTAGGCGGTATGACACTGGGAGCTGTTAAATCATAACAATCCAATCGTAGCAGTCAATCCACAACGATAAAATCCTAGAAATGCAGGAGGTTTTGAACATGAAAAAACACTGGTCCAGATTTGCACTGATTCCCTTGCTCGCCGTATCGCTTGCCGCACTCGCAGGTTGCGGTGGAAGCGATAAAACAGCGAAAGAAGGCTCATCCAGCGGCACAGACCCAATTACGTTTAGCTTCTTCGGAGCAGATACAAGCCCGCAATGGAATGGAATGAAAGATGAAATAGGCAAGGAAATCACCAAGAAAACAGGTGTAACCTTGAATGCGGAATTTGATGTCAGCGGCGGAGGTGGGGATGACCGGATTGCTTTGATGGCAGCAAGTGGGGAATACCCAGACCTGGTCTCTCCTAAAGCAAATATTAGCAAGCTTGTGGATGCGGGGGCTATGATTGACCTGACCGATCTGATCAACGATCACGCACCCAATCTCAAAAAGCTATACGGCCCCTATATGGATCGGCTGAAATACAGCAATAAGGATCAAGCCATCTATGTTATTCCTACGTATGCAGGGGTGGGACAGGAGAGTTTTGACGCGACGGGGGGATTTGAAATTCAGCATAAGGTGCTCAAGGAGCTGGGATATCCCAAGGTAAGAACATTGCAGGATTTTGAAAACGTGCTCAAAACCTATGTAGCCAAACATCCGACGATTAATGGCAAAAAAACGATCCCTCTCACGCTGGATGCAGACGACTGGAGAATTATGATTACCGTAACGAACCCTGCTTTCCAGACAACTGGGGCGCCGGATGATGGTGAATATTTTATTGATCCCAAAACTTTTGAAGCCAAGCTTCATTACAAACGTCCGGAAGAAAAAGAATATTTCCGTTGGTTAAACCACATGTACAATGAAGGGCTGCTCGATAAAGATTCGTTTGTGCAAAAAAGCGATCAATACAAATCCAAAATTGCCAGCGGTCGTGTTCTGGGTCTGATCGACCAGGAGTGGGGTTATCAGGATGCCGAAAATGCATTAAAAGCGTCAGGCAAGGCTGATGCCAGCTACGCGCATTTCCCAGTTACACTCTCAGAGGAGTACAAGGATCGTTCCTTTCAGGATACAGGTTTTGCGTCCGGTTATGGTGTAGGGATTACGGAAAGTTGCAAGGACCCGGTGCGGGCTATTAAATTTCTGGATTATTTAGCTTCCGATGAAGGACAGGTGCTAGTGAACTGGGGAATCGAAGGCAAGCACTATGAAATCAAAGACGGCAAACGCGTCATTCCTGCCGATGTATTGGATCAAAAAACGAACAATACAACCAGCTTCAATAAATCCACTGGAATAGACTTGTACACATTAATGAGCGGACACTATGGTGACGGAGTGAAGGACTCTACGGGTAACTACTACACTGCCAAATTCCCGGAACAAATTATCGCGGCTTATTCGAAGCCGGAGAAAGAATCACTGAAAGCGTATGGCGTAAAAACGTGGAAGGAACTGTTTCCAGGAAAAGAAGAATTTGATGTGAAGCCTTGGGGCGCAGCCTATAACCTGACGACAGACAATGAATCCAACTATAACGTTACATTCAAAAAGACGACAGACATAATCCGCAAACGTATACCGGAAGCCATTTTAACACCAGCTTCCAATTTTGATACGGTATACGACAACATGATTAAAGAACTGGATGCCGCCGGAGCTGTCCAAATGGAACAGCAATACACGCAACTGGTGAAGGACAGAGTGGAGTTATGGAGTGGGAAGGCTGCTAAATAACGAGTCCATATTTTCCAAACTTTGAAATCTCGGAGTGACAGAGCGCATGCGCCATGGGCAATATGGGTTCAGCGCTTTGTCTGACCTTGATGAGGGAGGGTTTGAGTTGACGAAAGGCGAAAGACCACAGTCCCTACGGTTATGGTATCGCCAGCCTGCTGAGGTATGGGAGGAAGCATTGCCAGTCGGCAATGGACGGCTGGGAGCTATGGTATTTGGCGGGATCAGAGAGGAGCATTTGCAATTAAACGAGGATACGCTCTGGTCCGGATTTCCCAGAGATGGCGTTCAGTATGATGCATTGCGATATTTAGAGCCTGCCAGAAAGCTGATTGCAGATGGAAAATACAAGGAAGCAGAGCAGCTGATTAATTCGAACATGCTGGGTCGAGATACAGAAGCCTACCAGCCTTTAGGAGATTTGTGGATTACACAGGAGAACCTAGGGGAGATTGCGCATTATGAACGGGAACTGGATATGCAGACCGGAACGGCAGTGGTCACTTTTCAGAGTGATGGAGTCCACTATACTCGTGAAGTTATCGCCAGTGCACCTGATGGAGTCATTATGGTGTCACTGACTGCGAATAAGGTTGGAAAAATCCATGCATCTGTGCGTATGACTACCCCCCATCCTTGTGAGGATGAAGTTGGAGAGGATGCGCTTGGTGATTCCTCCAAAGGAGCCAACGATAACGATCCATCCGAGGAACCGACCAGGGACTTCATTACGTTGACTGGACGAGCGCCCAGTCATGTGGAATCTAATTATCACGGTGATCATCCACAGTCTGTCGTTTACGAAAATGATTTGGGGATGGCTTTTGCAGTTCAGGCGAGGGTTATTCCCGAGGGAGGAACCTTGACGACGAGGGATGACGGAGCGTTGATCATCTCGGACGCGGATAAAATCACGGTGTATTTAGCAGCGGCTACCGGATTTCGGGGATTTCAGGCTATGCCGAATAGTGATGCAACAGAGTCGGCAGAAGCATGCAAAGTCATTCTAGACGGAGCG
The DNA here is from genome assembly GCF_044784315.1 of Paenibacillus sp. DP01. Lineage (NCBI taxonomy): Bacteria > Bacillati > Bacillota > Bacilli > Caryophanales > Paenibacillaceae > Paenibacillus > Paenibacillus sp. DP01. Next base: position 4,822,541 of record NZ_CP173059.1, on the reverse strand, counting down.
ATTTCGCTAGGAAGTGAGCAGGTGCGGCAACGCCATGAGCAGGATCACCGGAAGCTGTTTGACCGTGTTGCAGTAGAACTGGGAAGTGACACGCTAACTGACGAGTCCGTTCTCCCGACGGATCTGCGATTAGAACGCTATCAGAAAGGTCAGGCAGACCAGGGGCTGGAAGTGCTGTTATTCCAATATGGACGTTATTTGCTAATGGGCAGTTCACGTCCGGGCAGTCAGCCCGCCAATCTTCAGGGCATCTGGAATGACCGGGTACAGCCGCCGTGGAACAGTAACTATACAACCAATATTAATACACAGATGAACTATTGGCCCGCAGAGGTGTGTAATCTTGCCGAGTGCCATGAGCCATTGCTGCACATGATTGGAGAAGTCGGTCGTACGGGACGCAGGGTCGCTTCCATCAATTATGGGGCTCAAGGATGGACAGCTCACCACAATATTGATGTGTGGCGAAACGCCGGACCGTCAGGTGGCCATGCCAGTTGGGCATTTTGGCCGCTTGGGGGTGTATGGCTAACCGCTCACCTATGGGAGCGTTATCTGTTCACCTTGGATACAACCTATTTGGCAGAACAGGCTTATCCGCTTATGAAGGGGGCGGCGGCCTTTTGCTTAGACTGGCTTGTGGAGGGCCCGGATGGTCGGCTTGTAACGTCCCCCTCCACTTCGCCTGAAAATAAATTCATCACGCCCGAAGGCGAGGATTGCAGTATATCCATGGGCTCTACGATGGACATGACGCTGATTCGGGAGCTATTGAGCAACTGTATTCAGGCCGCGGAACTGTTGGAGTTAGACGATGAGTTCCGTAGACGCTGCGAAGAGACACGGGAACGATTAATACCCTATCAAATCGGCCGTCACGGTCAGTTACAGGAGTGGATGGTCGATTTTGAGGAAGCGGAGCCTGGGCATCGACATGTTTCGCATCTTTTCGGGCTTTACCCCGGCCGACAGATCCATATCCGTGATACTCCAGAGCTGGCTGAGGCGGCCCGCATATCGCTACACCGCCGGCTCGATCATGGTGGCGGGCATACCGGGTGGAGCTGTGCCTGGTTGATTAACCTGTACGCCCGGCTGGAAGATGGCGACACTGCGCATCGGTATGTTCGCACGTTGCTGTCGCGGTCGACCTACCGTAATTTATTCGACGCTCACCCACCTTTTCAGATCGACGGTAACTTTGGTGCGACGGCAGGCATAGCAGAAATGCTGCTGCAAAGCCGCCCGGGCGAGCTGACGCTATTGCCTGCCCTGCCATCGGCATGGCCGGAGGGACGGGTCAGCGGCTTGAAAGGGCGTGGCGGAATTACGGTCAGCATGGAATGGTCCGGTTCGCGGCTCGTCCGTGCGGAGCTTACCACATCGGTCCAGACGGGAAGCTGTACGATTCGCAGTGCACATCCGTTTAGCGTTGATGATCGTCGGGCTCAGCCTGATCCCAAGCACGGAGGATTTATTTTGTCATGGACTTTTACCAAAAAGCAGGAAACAACGAATGAATATACGATTATAATTGAGGGAGAGGAAGAGACACAATGACTATTTTTCAATTTCCGCAGGACTTTATGTGGGGTACCGCAACGGCCGCCTACCAAATCGAGGGGGCTTACCAGGAGGATGGAAGAGGGTTGTCGATCTGGGATACCTTTGCCCATACGCCTGGCAAAGTGTTCAACGGTGATAACGGCAATGTAGCTTGTGACAGCTATCATCGTTACGAAGAAGATATCCGTCTCATGAAGGAACTGGGCATTCGTACATATCGTTTCTCGGTGTCCTGGCCACGTATATTTCCTAATGGTGATGGTGAAGTCAATCAAGAGGGATTGGACTATTATCATCGTGTAGTTGATTTGTTGAATGACAACGGAATTGAACCGTTTTGTACACTGTATCACTGGGATCTGCCTCAGGCGCTACAGGATGCCGGAGGATGGGGAAATCGTCGCACAATTCAGGCATTTGTCCAGTTTGCGGAAACGATGTTCCGTGAGTTTCACGGTAAAATACAGCATTGGCTGACATTCAATGAACCGTGGTGTATCGCCTTTTTATCCAATATGCTGGGAGTTCATGCCCCGGGTCTGACGAATCTCCAGACTGCGATTGATGTAGGACATCATCTGCTGGTTGCGCATGGCCTATCTGTACGCCGATTCCGCGAGCTTGGCACCAGTGGCCAGATCGGTATCGCCCCAAATGTCTCCTGGGCTGTTCCTTACAGCACTTCTGAGGAAGATAAAGCGGCTTGTGCACGCACGATTTCCCTGCACAGTGACTGGTTTCTCCAGCCTATTTATCAAGGCTCGTATCCTCAGTTTTTGGTAGACTGGTTTGCGGAACAGGGAGCCACCGTACCTATACAAGATGGAGATATGGACATTATCGGTGAGCCAATTGATATGATTGGTATCAATTATTATAGTATGTCGGTTAATCGATTTAATCCGGAGGCAGGATTTCTTCAATCTGAAGAAATCAATATGGGACTACCTGTAACAGATATCGGCTGGCCGGTGGAGTCACGTGGGCTGTATGAGGTACTACATTATTTGCAAAAATACGGTAACATCGATATTTACATCACAGAGAACGGGGCTTGTATCAATGATGAGGTCGTAAACGGAAAGGTGCAAGATGATCGTCGAATTTCCTACATGCAGCAGCATTTGGTGCAGGTGCACCGGGCAATTCATGATGGTCTTCATGTTAAAGGCTATATGGCATGGTCACTTATGGACAATTTTGAGTGGGCAGAGGGGTATAATATGAGATTTGGCATGATTCATGTCGATTTTCGCACACAGGTCCGCACCCCCAAGGAAAGTTACTATTGGTATCGAAATGTAGTAAGTAATAACTGGTTGGAGACTAGACGCTAAACAAAGAGAAATGATCTGAATATAAAGCAAATTTAGGTCTGCCTCCGCTCCCGTTTGTTTAAATAGGAGGTCCTCTGGGGTAATAATAGCCAAGATGAATTACAGATGGTTCTAGTATATAGAGACCGGCAGGAATAAAAAAATAAAAAATGTGCATACTGAAAAAAATACCTGACGAGGGCACTTTTTAACCATTTTAAACTAGAGGGAGTGGAGGGTATGGCTTCGAATTTTAGAAAATCAGGATCAAGGGATAACCAAATGAGCCGCACGGTATCTGTTATTTCTTTGATCGCTTGCATTGTAGGTATTATTCTTATTTTGCTTGATATAGGGAATTTAACCGATCGTAATATCTATCTAATGACAGGCATTGGCGCCTTTGCTGCCGGAATTTTCATTTTTCTAATCGGGAAATCATTTGTCATTGCCCGCAAGAAGGAAGACCAAGAGAACGGACATCGTTAATACAATTGAAAAGATGATGTAAAACTGATAACGAAAACAACAGCGCGGGGCTTCGAGCAGTGTAGGATGATAACTGTAAGGAGTCCCGATTTTTGCTTTAGTATAGCTTTTTTAAGATACTTCAAGATGCATAATTAACGTTTTTATATGTCATTTTTGAATTAAAAAGAAATTTTGAATTTGCAAGAGAAATTTTATTTTTAGAGAGGTTTTTCACAAAAATCGGACAAATAATCGACAATTCTGTTAACAATAAAAAAAGTGGCCGCTTTTCTGCTATCTTATATAAGGGCAACATTACAGGAGTTCGTTAGTTTTGAGTAATTTACTATTTTAAGGAGAGGGGAACAACATGAACAAAAAACCAAAAGCGATTATTGCGTTGGTTTTGACCGTGCTCACGGTAGCATTGCTCATCTGGACGTGTTTTTATGCTGGCGGAAAATACGTTGTTTTCGATCCGAAAGGACCAATTGGGCAAGCACAAAAAGAGCTGATCATTCTTACAACTGCATTGTCTGCGCTTATAATTGTACCGGTTATGATTTTGACCTTCTTCATCGTTTGGCGGTATCGCGATACCCCAACAAACAAGGTGAAGTACCAACCTCACTGGGATGACAGCAAAAAGCTGGAGACCACATGGTGGGCTATTCCAATTATCGTTATCCTTATTATTGCGGTCATCACTGCGAGATATACCTACTTGCTGGAGCCTTCCAAGCCGATTGCAAGTACGCAAAAGCCAGTAACGATTCAAGTAACCTCATTGGACTGGAAATGGCTCTTTATGTACCCAGAGGAAGGTATAGCTACAGTTAACCAAGTTCACATTCCTAAAGGTGTTCCAGTCCGTTTTGAACTGACTGCTGACGCTCCGATGAACTCGTTCTGGATTCCGCAATTGGGCGGTCAAATCTACACCATGTCAGGCATGGCCATGAAACTGCATTTGCAGGCCGATCACGAAGGAACTTACTTTGGCTCGGGTGCAAACTTTAGCGGTGAGCATTTTGGACAAATGCGTTTTGATGTAGAAGTCCAGTCGGATGAAGAGTATAAAAACTGGGTCGCTGACATCAAGAAGCAGTCTAAGCCGCTGACGAAAGACGGCTATTTGGCGCTTGCAAAACCAGGTTTGTCCCAGCCTGATGAGTATTCTTCGATTCCAGACGGATTGTTCAAAGAGATTGTCAACAAGTATGTAGTGGAAGGCTCTTCTAACCCCCATGCTGGACATGGTGAAGCTACATCCACAGAAGATTCATCCAAGACCGGCACAGAAGAGCATGCCGAAATGGATATGAGTCATATGAATATGAGCGGACACAATTAAAATGATTATAGGGAAGGAGGCCCCCAATGCTTGACAAAATAAAAGAGTTTGCATCCACTTTCTTCGTTACTGGAGACCCGATGATCTATGGAGCGGACGTTTCCATCGCACTAGCAACGATCGGGATCGTGTTTGTGCTCACTTATTTCAAAAAATGGGGCTGGCTTTGGAAAAACTGGTTGACTACGGTTGACCATAAAAAAGTCGGTATTATGTATATTCTTGCGGCCATCTTGATGTTATTCCGCGGAGGCGTGGATGCATTATTGATGCGTATTCAACTTGCTACACCTGATGTGACACTCTTACATCCTGAGCATTACAACCAGATTTTTACAACTCACGGCACAATCATGATCTTGTTTATGGCGATGCCGTTGATGTTTGGTTTGTTTAACATCGCCGTACCCCTTCAAATTGGTGCGCGCGACGTTGCGTTTCCTTTCCTGAACGCATTGAGCTTCTGGCTTTTCTTTATGGGTGCGATGTTGTTCAACTTGTCCTTCGTTATTGGCGGTTCGCCAGATGCAGGCTGGTTGAGTTATCCACCGCTCTCAGAACTGCAATTTAGTCCTGGCGTCGGTCAGAACTTCTATATCTGGGGTATTCAGATTTCCGGTATAGGTTCATTGGCTACAGGGATCAACTTTATTGTTACCATCATTAAAATGCGTGCACCTGGTATGACTTGGATGAAAATGCCTGTCTTTACGTGGTCCGTATTTTCATCATGTGTTATTATCATTTTCGCGTTCCCGATTCTGACGGTTACTTTAGCTTTGCTATTCCTTGACCGCTTTGGAGGAGGACACTTCTTTACCCTTGATTTCGGCGGTAACCCGATGATGTATATCAATTTGATCTGGATGTGGGGTCACCCTGAGGTATACATTGTAGTATTGCCAGCCTTCGGTATTTATTCCGAGGTTATCAGCGTATTCTCTAAAAAGAAATTGTTTGGTTACAAATCCATGGTTTACGCCATGTTCATTATTGCGATCCTGTCCTTCTTCACGTGGGCGCATCACTTCTTCACAATGGGATCAGGCGCAGATGTTAATGCATTCTTTGCGATTTCGACGATGGTTATCGCAATACCGACAGGGGTTAAAGTATTTAACTGGCTGTTCACGATGTACCGGGGTAAACTCGAATTTAAAACTCCGATGATGTGGTCTATTGCATTTATTCCGAACTTCCTGATTGCAGGTTTGACGGGCGTCATGTTATCTGTAGCGCCTGCGGACTTCCAGTTCCATAACAGTTACTTCCTGATCGCTCACTTTCACTCCGCTCTGATTGGTGGGGTAGTGTTCGGTTACCTGGCAGGTCTGTACTACTGGTGGCCCAAAATGTTCGGTTTCACATTGCCTGAAACGCCTGGTAAATGGGCTTTCTGGTTCTGGAATATCGGATTCTATGTATGTTTCATTCCGCAATATTCCCTCGGTCTGATGGGTATGACACGTCGTCTGAGCACTTACGGCTGGGATACTGGCTGGCAGCCGCTTAACATGGTGTCAACCGTTGGGGCATTCCTGATGGGGATTGGTTTCTTGTTCCAGGTTCTTCAAATTCTTCTGGGTATCAAAAATTACCGCAAGCTGAAGGATACAACTGGCGACCCTTGGGGTGGTCACACGTTGGAATGGTCAATTCCTTCACCTGCACCGGAATACAATTTTGCTACCATTCCGCAAGTAGAAGAACGCGATGACTGGTGGGCAGAAAAAGATAAACGTGCAAAAGGTATCTTCAGAAAGCAACCGCCAATTGAAGCGATTCATATGCCGAAAAACTCGGCGATTCCATTCATTATGTCGGTATTCTTTTTCATTGCAGGTTTCGGTTTCGTATTTGGATGGTCGTTCTTCTATATTCCAGGGCTGATCGGCGTAGCAATTTGTATGATTTGCCGTTCGTTCTTCTCTTATGATGGCGACTACTATATCCCTGCGGATGAAGTAAAACGCACGGAAGCGGCAATAAGGGGGTCTGTATAATGGCACAAGCAGCAGCACATCACAGCCATGATCATGACCACGGGCATCACGATCCGCAAGAATTGAAGATGCTTGGTTTTTGGATCTTCCTCGTAACGGACGTAATCCTGTTCAGTACCTTGTTCGCAACCTTCGTTGTCCTTCGGAACAACACAGCCGGAGGACCAGGTGGCGCAGAGCTGTTTAACATGACGGGCGTTATTATTGAAACGTTCCTCTTGCTCACAAGCAGCTTCACAAGTGGTCTGGCTGTGTTGGCTATGAACAAAGGAAGCATGAAGGGATTAATCAACTGGTTAATCGTGACGGCAATCCTGGGTCTTGGTTTCATCGGTTTTGAAGTTTATGAGTTTGTTGAAATCGTACATGAAGGTGCCAATTTTGGAACCAGTGCGTTCTTGTCGGCATTCTTCACATTGGTTGGAACACACGGACTTCACGTTTCGTTAGGTCTGGTTTGGATGATTGGACTTATGTTCCAGTTGAAAAAACGCGGACTTACTCCAGAGACGAAGGGCAAAGTTTCGGCATTGAGCTTGTACTGGCACTTTTTGGACGCTGTCTGGATCTTCTTGCTGACAGTTGTCTATTTGATGGGGGTGATGTAGATGGCACAGCATCAATCAGGAGCAGGTTCGCATGGTCATGATGATTCTCACGGTTCAGTGAAATCCTATGTTATCGGATTTATTCTGTCCATCGTACTGACCATCATTCCTCTCGGCGTGGTTATGAATCATATGTTGAGCCGCACTTCGACGATGGTTGTTATTTTGGCCGCGGCAGTGCTGCAATTTCTGGTTCAGCTATTCTTCTTTATGCACATCCGTGAAAGCAATGGACCACGTTGGAATGTGATGACTTTAATCTTTGGTATAGTGATCCTGTTGACCGTCGTTGGCGGTTCTGTATGGATTATGGAATACAACATGGTAGCACACTAATAAATAACACAAAGAGGAAGCGGCTCTATGCCGCTTCCTCTTTTTTTGTAAAGGGCCTGCTGAAATTAAACTGTGGCTTCTTGAACTCAAGTTTGCATGTGTGTAAAATGGAATTGTATAACAGAAGAGTGAAAAAGATAATACTAATGGAGAGTGAGGAAAACGTCATGAACACCGAAATATTGTTTAAACCTTTTAAGATAGGTAACTTATCGCTTCCCAATCGGATCGTTATGGCTCCCATGACACGAAATTTTTCTCCCCAAGGTGTTCCAGGACCTGAGGTTGCTGCGTATTATCGTCGTCGTGCGGAAAATGCTGTTGGATTGATTATTACGGAGGGAACGGCTATCAATCATCCCGCAGCTGTGGAGCACACAGGCATCCCTAACTTTTATGGTGAAGGGTTAAAGGGGTGGGCCAAGGTAGTAGAGGAGGTCCATGCGGCAGGTGGCAAAATTATACCGCAGCTTTGGCATGTGGGTACGGCCCGAAAAATAGGTGCGGATAACCAACCGAATCCCGAGGCATTGCCTGTCGGTCCTTCGGGTATTTCTCCCGCCGGTGAAAAGGTAGTTGAGCCATTGACGGAGGCGGAAATTGCGGATATCATCGCAGCCTTTGCTCAGGCCGCTGCCGATGCCAAGCAGGTGGGGTTTGACGGCATTGAACTTCATGGAGCGCATGGCTATTTAATAGATCAATTTTTTTGGGATAAAACCAATAAGCGTACCGATCAATATGGAGGCGATTTGGTTCAGCGGACCCGGTTTGCGGTCGAGGTTATTGAGGCTTGTCGCCGTGCAGTGGGTCCGGATTTTCCAATTGTACTGCGATTCTCCCAGTGGAAGATGTACCATTATGGAGAAAAGCTGGCACAGACACCACAGGAACTTGAACAGTTTCTTGCTCCATTAGTGAAGGCCGGAGTGGATATATTCCATTGTTCAAGTCGCCGTTTCTGGGAACCGGAATTTGAAGGCTCAGATCTAAATCTGGCAGCTTGGACGAAAAAGATAACAGGCAAGCCAGTGATTACGGTGGGATCGGTTGGTTTGGAGAAGGCCTTTCTGAGTGATCTGGAAAAAAATAATAGTCTTCAGACTGATCAATCCAGTAGTGTAGAGGCTCGATTAGAACAACTCATGGGGCTAGTAGAACGAGAGGAATTTGATTTGGTTGCAGTTGGACGTGCATTGCTGGTTGATCCGGCATTTGCAGTAAAATTGCGTGATCAACAGATAAAAGAAATAATTCCATACAATGACGAAGTATTAAAAACGTTGAATTAAGCAAATTTTGGTTACAGGGCAAGCTGTAATATAAGCTATTCGTAAATTCTACGAATTTGCTATAATAGAAGCATCAAGTCGAAATACACGGGGTGAAAAAGGATGAATTCTGAAACGGAAGCTTTGGATTGCGAGCCGGCTTGTCACGGTTCAGATCAGGAAATTGAGCGCATAAAATCTTCCCTTGTTGAGGATTCCATCGCATACAAAATGTCGGAGCTGTTTAAGGCGCTGGGTGACCCGACACGGATTAAGCTGATTTATGCCCTGGCCCAAAAGGAACTGTGTGTTCATGATTTAACACAGGTGTTGAACATGGGCCAATCTGCGGTATCCCACCAGCTTCGTTATTTGCGCAACCTGCGTATTGTCAAACGACGCAAGGAAGGCAAGACAGTGTTTTATTCACTGGATGATAATCATGTGGAGCAGATTTTTTTGCAAACCCATCAGCACATATCACATCAATGATTTTTGACAAACCAACAGCAGGGCGCCAAGCAATTGGCGCTCTTTTGGTGCTTGTCCATTGAAGTCGATTTTTTTTGTTAATAAGGGCTATGATCATTGACTTTTACCCCTAAACCTGAATATAATGACCTTAACAAATAATATATGAACAGTTGCTCATATATAGCTAATTGGAGGCCAATTATTATGGATGCTCTAAAAAGAAATGAACGACATGAATGGATTTTGGAAGGTTTGGATTGCGCCAACTGTGCTCTTAAGATTGAAAATGGAGTCAGTAAAATAGAAGGGGTTCTGGATTGCTCGGTCAATTTTGTAACAAAAACGTTGACGATGACCACAACTTCGGATCAAAAAGAAGAGGTTTTTCGCCAAACGGAACGGAAGGTTCATAGACTTGAGCCTCATGTTCGGATGGTTGCCAAAAGTGCCGGTGGACGCCTGCGCGAAGACAGCCGAAGCAGCGTTGGTGCCGCACAGGCAAGCTGCACAGAGGATTGCGCATGCGGTCATGAGCATGATGGTGAAGGACATAATCACAATGATGGACAGCATGGTGCTCACAGTCATGGTGGCCACAGCCATGAAGCACATGGCGCGCACGATGGGCACGACCACGGTAATCATACACACGTACATCACAATCACCATGCAGTGCACGATCATGGTGAAGCTACCCATGCTCACTCACATTCGCACTCGCATGATGATGATAGCCATGCCGGGCATACGCATGATCATGGTACGGACGGTATGCGCCGTATGATTGCGCGTCTGTCCATAGGAGCGGTTATTGCAGCTGTTGCCTGGTGGTTACCTGTTGAAGGTATGGGCAAGCTGGCTCTATTTTTAGTGGCATATATCATCGTTGGCGGTGATGTTGTCTTGCAGGCTGCACGTAGCTTGGTGCGTGGAATGGCCTTTGACGAGTATTTCCTGATGACGCTGGCTACGGTGGGTGCATTTGCTATTGGGGAATACCCCGAAGGCGTAGCTGTCATGTTCTTTTATCAAATCGGAGAGCTATTCCAAGGCATTGCGGTTAACCGTTCACGCAAGTCCATCAGCGATCTAATGGATATTAGACCAGACTATGCCAACCTGAAGACCGCTGAGTCCGTACGGAGGGTGTCTCCAGAAGAGGTCCGTATTGGAGATTTGATCGTAATCAAGCCGGGTGAGAAGATCCCGCTGGATGGTAAGGTTGTAGAAGGTAAATCGCATGTTGATACCTCGGCGTTGACCGGTGAATCTGTGCCTCGTACCGTTGAGCCGGGAAGCAGTGTGATGAGTGGATTTGTGAACACGAATGGACTTCTGACGGTAGAGGTCAGCAAGGAATTTAGTGAATCTGCGGTCTCCAAAATTTTGGAACTGGTGCAAAATGCGAGTGCCAAAAAAGCGCCGACTGAAAAGTTTATCACGAAATTTTCCAGATATTATACTCCTGTAGTAGTTATTGTAGCGTTGTTGTTGGCAGTTGTTCCTCCGCTTGTTGTGCCGGGTGCACAGTTTGCAGATTGGTTATATCGTGCGCTTGTCTTCCTCGTTATTTCTTGTCCGTGTGCGCTGGTGGTGTCCATTCCACTGGGCTTCTTTGGCGGAATCGGGGCAGCCTCCCGTTCAGGTGTGCTGATCAAGGGCGGTAATTATCTTGAAGCCCTGAATCATGTAAAGTACGCTGTTTTTGATAAAACAGGTACGCTCACCAAAGGTGTGTTCCACGTGACCGGGATTTATCCTGCCGAAGCTTTTACGAAGGAAAGTCTGCTGGAGACTGCTGCATTGGCCGAGATGCACTCCACGCATCCTATCGCAGCTTCCTTGCGTGAAGCTTATGGCAATGAACTTCAAACGGAGCGAGTGCAGCAATATAGCGAAATATCCGGCCACGGGATTCAGGCCCAGATCGATGGACACAAGGTATTGGCCGGAAACGCTAAGCTGATGGAGCGGGAGCGTATTGCTTTTAATGTGGCGCAGCAAGCAGGGCCAATGGATGAAGGAACGGTCGTACATGTGGCTGTAGACGGAACGTATGCTGGCTGCATTCTGATATCGGATGAGGTTAAGGAGGATGCGGCCAAAACGATTGCTTCGCTGAAAAAGCTGGGGGTGGTCAAAACCATCATGCTAACAGGTGACAATCGGACAGTTGCCGAGGCTGTAGGACGTCAGTTAGGTCTGGATGAAGTACGGGCAGAACTGTTGCCTCAGCATAAAGCCGAAGCCATTGAGCAGTTGTCTGCAAGTAAAAAACCGAGCGGTAAAATCTTGTTTGTAGGCGATGGAATTAATGATACACCTGTACTTGCCTTGGCAGATGTTGGTGTAGCAATGGGCGGTTTGGGTTCGGACGCTGCGATTGAAGCAGCAGATATCGTAATCATGAACGACGAGCCTTCAAGGCTGGTGACGGCGATTCATATTGCTCAACGCACACGCCGTATCGTATGGCAAAACATTATATTTGCGCTAGGTGTCAAAGCAGTATTTCTCACATTGGGCGCGTTTGGTATTGCTACTATGTGGGAGGCTGTATTCTCCGACGTAGGTGTAACACTGCTAGCCGTATTAAATGTGATGCGTGTGCTGAAGGTTGGTTCTGACGAATAAAAAGGGAACACCCCCGTTAACATTGGATGTAGACATCCTATGAAGACAGGGGGTGTTTTTATAGCAGCCTTTTTTGTGTAGACATGTGCCTTCAGCAGTATAGAGACCTATTTTTCTCATATATCGTAGTTGTGCAGAGATGTATAAATGTGGGGAGGGTCTAATACGTTTAAGGTAGGGACTTTATAAGTAAGACCCATGTAACATTCGGTTGGTCAGTAATTAGTAAGCGTTTTCTTTATTTGGAGGGGTACTCGAATTCGTGTGTGCCAACTTGCTGACGAAAGAAAGGATGGATTACTAGCATGGAGGCTAAACTGATGCATGTATTCGCAGAGCTGTTGGGTGGCATAAACAGCCGGGATTGCAACGTTCCAGAGCCAGGTATGGAGTCTACTACACGGAGATTGGCTATGGAGACGCTAAGAGCAGGAAGCCATCAAGTATCTGCTGCACAGGAGGAAGATCCATTGGGCTGGCTGGTTAGTTTAGCCGAGCAGGGTGCAATCAGTCGAGCGGAGGCATTGCTGGCTGCAAACCCGGAATTACTTGGAGAGCCGATGCTGAGTAACGGCAATGATACAGTGCAAGCCATGGACACACTACTAAAATGGAGCGATGAATACAGCGACACCTCCATACGGCTTTATGCGGATGCTCCTGCAAGTATGAGTCGTAAAAGTACAGAGGAAGCATCAGGAATAGGTAGTCTTGACGGTTATAGTCTGCTGCATGGTCCATTGTCACTGGCATCCGGCCGCGTGAGGGAATTATGCTATGCCTATTTGGAAGCGGCAGAGTCTGGACTAAAGATTCATGCCCCTGACGGGGAGCCCGATCCCATCCTTGTCCCTGGTTCCCGTGCATCCGATACGTACACATCATTTAATAAAGCATCTGGTTTGCCTGGATTGTGTGAGCATCTGTCCCGACGAATCATTGGCCTGCTGGAAACAGAGTACGAGGGCTTGTTTGAGTTGCTGGGCGGATTGCCGCTGACTATAGCTTTGACTGAGCAGAATAATGCAGTGGGCATCGGAAGCCTGCAAGATATGCAGCTGGAGGCATTACTGCGTGCAGCGTTGCGGAGCATGCGCCAGGGGGGAGAACCACGGCTGGAGATTATGGTGCGCAATCCGGCTGACGTAAACCAGTTCCAGACCATCCGGGACTGGATCGACGGCGTTGCCGAGCAAACGTTGTGTGGGCGTCTGCGATGCGTTCCATATCGGGTAGGTGTACTTTTGACGGTTGATGCAAGTTTGGTGCCTAATGCAGGCCATACATGGAGTGAGCAATCCGTACAGTCGGAAAAGTCGGCCAATGCTGATAGCATGTTCGAAGTGAGCGCACGACAGACCAAGCAGGCGGCTCAAGCCGCAGATTTGGCACGCTTTGCCGATACGGTCATTTTAGAAGTCATACCAGTTCCATCTGATGACAACAGAGCTGGGGGTTCGCTGATTCCATCCGTTGTTGACGGTCATGAGAATGCTAATGATACGATAAAACGCATAATGGAAGCTGTTCGGCGTGTAAAGCCCGAGCTTCCTATATGGGTGGCGATAGATGAAATTCACCAGTCCCTGGATGGGAATTGGATTTGGGAGAACGAACTGACGGGGGTCATTTGCTCGGATTCAACAGTTCCTGCTGTGCGCCTTGCGGCTGCGCGTTGGAGACTGCAACAGCAACCCAATCGTCAACACACTTCAGAAATTGCACACACCCATGCGTGGAAGTTTCCACTATAGTCTGAAGATAACCTGAATTCATGTGATAGAGGATTTTGCAAGAATCCAGTAAGCGACTTTCAATGAACAATATATAGATCGAAATGGTCTAGTTCGTCTATATATTGCACTTTGGAGCGACTGGAATCGAATTTTGCAAATCCTGAATAGAACGCTTTGAAATATAGAGGATAGAGGATACCTGCGTTGTTTGCGCGGGTATCTTTTTTTATTTAGGCTATTAGCAGTTTACAAGTGGAAAAGAAAGGGTATATAATAAAACAAAAGTTTCTCTAAAGCAAAATAATTGTATAGATGCAAAAATGATTATCATTCTCATTGCCAAACATGCTGCTTCGGGCTTCCCGAAGCAGCATGTGCTATTTTAGGGCACTTAACAATGGATATCATTCTCAATGAGATGCAAGTACAAGGAACCAAAAATGGAAAGGAACGTGACAAGATGCAAGCAGTTCAACGATTACAAGATACATTGTCTCCCTCTAACCGAGCACTTTCAAAAAACAGTGGCAGCGGACGACCCGGTCCCAATCGCAAACCGCAATTTCAGCTCAAAAGCATGCTGAAAAATAAGGAGATGCAGGCTGCTCTAGGCAGTGGAATGCTAATGCTGATGGCATGGGGGGTCTCACATTGGTGGCAATGGCTATCCATCATTCTCTATGTAGTGTCTTATGCCCTTGGAGGCTGGTCCAAAGCCAGAGAAGGGATTGAAACCCTGATCCGAGAACATGATCTGGATGTTAATTTGCTCATGATCGCTGCGTCTTTAGGAGCTGCGGCTATTGGCTACTGGAATGAAGGAGCTATGCTGATCTTTATTTTTGCACTCAGCGGTGCGCTGGAGAGCTATACCACGGAGCGTAGTAGTAAGGACATTTCCGAGCTCATGGCGTTAAAACCGGAAACGGCTTTGCGCTTGTCTCACGACGGAACAGAAACGGTTGGCATTGAGCAGCTGTTGCCAGGCGATCTGTTGCTTGTAAAGCCGGGCGAATTAATTCCGGCGGACGGCCGAATCTCCAAGGGCGTGTCAGCCGTGAATCAGGCATCCATTACCGGGGAATCTGTTCCGGTAAACAAGGTAGCAGGTGACGAAGTATATGCAGGCACCATTAATGGAGAAGGCGTGCTATATGTAGAGGTCAGCCAGTCCTCGGAAGATACTTTATTTTCAAAAATCATTCGTATGGTAGAAGAGGCACGGACCGAGGTTCCCGATTCCCAGCGGTTTATTAAAACATTCGAATCGGTATACGCCCGAATTGTTGTTGCCGTCACGCTGATCGTCATTGTGGGTGCACCCCTAGCATTAGGCTGGACGTGGGCAGCGGCTTTTTACAAGGCGATGGTGTTCCTTGTCGTAGCCTCACCTTGTGCGCTCGTGTCATCCATTATGCCGGTGATGCTATCGGCCATTTCCAATCGTGCCCGGCGGGGCATCCTGTTCAAAGGTGGCGCGCATGTGGAGAATATGGCATTAACTTCGGTTGTTGCTTTTGACAAAACGGGCACGTTAACGAAGGGCTCACCTGTGGTCACGGATTGGATTGTCGCCCCAGATTACGATGCTGATGAGCTATTGCACATTGTCGCGACAATCGAAAGCTATTCCTTACATCCGCTGGCGCGAGCGATTGTAGCCAAAGCCGAAGCTGAATTGGGACAGAGAGAGCTGCTCACAGCCGAGCAAGTGCAGGCCCTTACCGGATGGGGAATGGAAGGCATCATAGGCGGGGTGAAATGGAAAATCGGTCGCACGAACGTGCTGGATGAACCTGGTCTTCTGGCTGAGCCAGAGTGGGTGGAGAGTCGAGCCCGACTGGAAGCCGAGGGCAAAACCGTATCCATCATTCTCGCGGATGATCGGATTGTCGGAATGCTGGCGCTACGTGATGAGCTGCGTCCACAGGCACGAGAATCTGTGAAACGCCTGCAAGCACAGGGGATTCGGGTTGTCATGCTGACCGGAGACCGTCCGGAAACGGCTGCCGTGATCGCGGCAGAGTCTGGAGTAGACGAAGTATATGCTGGCTTAATGCCGGAGGATAAAGTCAGTCATATTCGCATGTTGCGGGAGCAATACGGGCATGTCGTCATGGTCGGCGACGGTGTGAACGATGCTCCGGCTTTGACCGCAGCAACCGTAGGGCTAGGCATGGGGATGCATGGCAGCGGAGCAGCCCTGGAGGTCGCAGACGTGGTACTAATGAACGACGGAATTGAGGAGATTGCTCCGACGATAGCACTGGCGCGCAAGGCGCAGCGAGTGGTCAAACAAAATATGATCTTCGCGGTAAGTGTCATTGTGCTGCTGGTGATCAGTAATTTTGTGCAAAATATAGCCCTGCCATTTGGGGTCATTGGGCATGAAGGTAGTACACTGCTTGTCATTTTGAACGGCCTGCGCTTATTGCGGTCATAAGACTATAAACTAATTCACAAATCACAAGATTACAAACAGTCAGGAGCATTCAACCCTCATACATCCAAGGGGGATGAATGCTCCTTCTTTCTTTAGTAGTGTTAGTCTATTTTGTATGCAAGGCAAAGTTTATCTCATACTTCTAATCGCGACTGCTGTACGACTATCTACGACGCGGTGTAGACCGCCGCAAGAACAGGGAAAACAGTAATCCCGCCAGTGCAATTCCGGTTGCAATGATGAAGGCATCATTAATACCATGGATCGTCGATTCTGTAACAGCCCTTCCGTATACCTGTTGTATCGCGAGTGCAGAGCCGCTTTCCGCAGAAATACCCGCTGTTTGTGCGAGGGTCTGTCCCAGTTGTGATACGCCTTCAGTTACAGAGACATTGGCTGTGGTAGCTACATTCGCATAATCTGCCATATGAACCGTAGTCCGGCTGCTCATTACAGTAATGAGCCAAGCGGTACCGATAGATCCGGCGATTTGCCGTACTGTATTGGACATGGCAGTACCATGGCTGCCGAGATGTGGAGGCAACTGGTTGAGCCCTTCCGTCTGGACGGACATCATCAGCAGTGACATCCCGAAGCTGCGAATCGTATAGATGATCATAATATGTCCATAGGTGGTGGCATCGGTCAGCAGACTGAATTCCCATGTCGTGACTGCCGTAATGATTAGCCCGATGATCGCCAACGGTCTCGCGCCAATACGATCGAATACTGCCCCTGATATCGGTGACATCACACCCATCAGCAGTGCACCCGGCAACAGCAGCAGACCGGATTGCAGCGGTGTAAAGGCGCGTATATTTTGCAAATAGATCGGCAGTAGCAGCATCCCGCCGAACATGGTCATATTGACCGTAGCCCCAACCAGCGTAGATACCGTAAAAATATCATATTTAAATACACGGAATTCCAGCATAGGCTCCAACATGTTCAGCTCACGCACGACAAAAAACACAATAAACACGATCCCAAAAGCGAGCGAGAGTATAACTGTATTGCTGCTCCAGCCCTTGTCTCCAGCTGAACTAAAGCCATACAACAAAAGGCCAAAACCAAGGGTGGAAAAAATGGTTCCCAGCAGGTCAAAATGCGGTTTTGTCAGCTTGGACACATTTTTGAGCCAGCGCACAGCAAACAGAATATCAATGATCGCCAGCGGAATTACTAATAAAAATAGCAGCCGCCAACTGTAGTGCTCCACAATCCAGCCAGATAAAGTGGGTCCTACCGCCGGAGCAAACATCATGGCGATCCCCATGGTTCCCATAGCAGCCCCCCGTTTTTCGGGAGGAAATACAGTCAGGAACACGTTCATCACCACAGGCATGATGATGCCCGCACCGCTGGCTTGAATCACGCGTCCAACCAGCATAGGCGCGAAGCCGGTGCTGGCAGCGCAGACGACAGACCCGGCAGTAAATAACCCCATCGCGGATATGAACAGGGCACGTGTCCCGAATGACTCAATGAGAAAAGCGGTGATTGGAATCAAAATCCCGTTGGTCAGCATATATCCGGTGGATAGCCATTGAACGGTTGTGGCAGACACATTGAAATCATTCATCAAGTGCGGAATCGCCACGTTCAGCAACGTTTGATTCAAAATCGAAATGAAGGCGCCTAGCAGCAGCACGGACAGAATGCGTCCGACGGACATTTTTTGATCCATGACAGCCTCCTACTTGTGAACTCTGATCGTCGCACTCATTCCCGGGATAATTCCCAGCCCCTTGTAACCTTGAATGGAAATGGTAACAGGCACGACCTGCGTCACCTTGGTATAGTTGGCAGTGGTATTGGAAGTAGGCAGCAGTGAAAAGGTGGAGGCGGTCGCCAGACCGATCTTTTCGAGCTTACCGCTCAGGGATGTATCCGGGTAAGCATCAATATACACGTCTACGGTCTGACCTACCTGGAGATCCTGCACGGCCGTTTCGTCTATATTGGCAGTAATCCAAAGATTGTTCAGATCAAAGGCTTTCGCTAAAGGTGTACCCGCCCCGACTATCGAGTTGTTGACAGCCGTTTGCTGCACAACGGTACCATCAGTTGGAATCGTAACGCTAATTCGGCTTCCGCCTCCTTCAACACTGCCCAGCGTGCTGCCAGCGGTGTACGTCTTACCAACTTCAGCATTCCAACCTGTGAGCTTGCCCGCGCTTGGAGAGGCAACGGTAACCGCTTGTCCGCTCACTTGGGCATTATCGGTTTTTATGTAGTTGGCGGACTGATTGTAGTAATAGGCGGCGGCTCCACCTCCTGCCAGAATAATGATGATTACCAGCAGGTTAACTAATATGGCGCGCGAATTCATATTGTGCATGCCTCCCTAGTATTTTTGGATGTTCAAAGTATTCGTCAAACGATTCATAATATTCAGATGGGTTTTGGGAAAGGTTAAGAGCGTATGCCAAAAGGATGATCTTGCTGACAAAGGATGATGTGCATAATGACGACCAGAATTATGATTGTATATGACAGTGAAAATGGACATACCGAACGTCTTGCTCGCTCGATCGCAGAAGGGGCACGCCTGGATCACACAGAAGTGATGCTAAAACATGTGAATGAGGCCGATGTGAATGAGCTTGTAAGCGTAGATGCGATCATATGGGGGTGCCCGGGTCATTTTGGTACCATCAGTAGCGGTCTGAAGAGTTGGATTGATAGGCTGGGGTATCTGTGGGCGCAGGGCAAGCTAGTGGACAAAATCGGGGCTGTGTTTTGCACAACCGCTACCGTTCATGGTGGATTAGAATCAACGCTGTTGAATTTGATTACTCCTATGCTTCATCAAGGTATGATTATTGTAGGCCTGCCCGCTAGCATCACAGAGAATGCGCTCTACGGCTCCTATTACGGCGTAGGGGTAACATGTCCGGTGGAGACAGACCCCGATGGGCCGCCCAACCTTCCAACGGGGGATGATCTTGCGTTAGGTCGCTCTTTGGGCAAACGGGTCGCTGAGATGGCGGGACGGTACCGTAACGCCGAAAAAGAATAGGAGGCCGCCGATGACCATTGCTTTTATTGTAGTAGCTGTGGTTGCCTTTATCTTTTTGCTGGTATTTAATACGAAGATGACGCGCAAGTCCTCGGCCAAGAATCGCCCCAACCAAGAGGAATCCCGGCAAAGAAGCAAACGTCCATATCCTGTGCAGGTGGAACCCAAGGCGCATGAATTGACGGAGCATACGGGAGAGATCCAGCCTAAGAATTCGAGCGTTGAAGAACATCGTGCAGAGGAGCAGCACAAATTGCCTGATATCCAAACGGATATAAAGGTGGAGAAAGATCGCGAGAATACAGAAGGTGCCTACGGGGACCAGGATTATCGTGCGGCTTTGCGTGGTTTTGCTGGAAAGGACGAAGAAAAGGATGGACATTCCCGACTCTCTAATGGAGAGAAGGAGAATTCCAAAAGTGAGGACGAGCAGTATCGTGAAGCACTGCGTTCCATGAACCGAAAAAAATGAGATCCCTTCATTTGAACATGACAAAAAGGCTGCTTTACTGTCTGGAATACAGGCAGAAGACAGCCTTTTTGTGTTGCACGGCTATAGCCATTCGGTTAGCCCGATCATCGTAATCAAGCCAAGAATAAAGGAAAATGTGGCGATTCGCTGGTTACCATCCCCGTGACTTTCGGGAATCAGTTCCTTGTAAACGATAAACATCATAGCCCCGGCAGCAAAAGCAAGACCATACGGCACCAGTCCGTTCACCCAGCTGCTCAAGTAAAAGCCGATCAGACTGGTGATGATTTCCACAGCCCCGGTTAGGGTAGCAATGCCCAATGCCTTGAAACGCCCAATGTTTTGATTCACCAGGAATAACGCTACAATAAAGCCTTCCGGGGCATTTTGCAGACCGATAGAGAAGGCAATGAGATTGCCTAGATTCTGAGTCTCACTCGCGTAGCTGACCCCAACAGAGAGCCCTTCCGGCAAGTTGTGCAACGTAATAGCTGCGATGATGAGAAAAGATTTGGACTCCAATTGAAAAGTTTTGGAATCCGGGTCCTCCAAATCGGCATGGGGGATATACATTTCCATCACCAGTAATACGAGGCAACCGAGCAAAATCCCCGCAGTCAGCACGAACCAATTGGAATGCTGTATCGCTTCTGGAATCAGGTTATACACCGATGCAGAGGTCATAATTCCTGCGGCATAAGCCAGTAGAACATCACGAAGCCGGTGCGTGATATTACGCATAAACAGAATAGGCACGGCGCCAAGTCCAGTGGACAAGGCAGAAATTAAGCTACCTACGAAAACGTCATTCATAATCGGGATAATCCCTCCATACCTCATTTATCTTTAAGCTTCGCTTCATGAAAACTTCATTTGACTGTTTACAGCTCTTTCCGCATAATGAAATTAGGATTTAGAATCAGTCTAAGTCATAAAAGGCTATAAAACAAGTGATTCGTTTTTACAACATCCGGGTGTCCACTTTTTGGGATGAGCTTCTGCCAGCAGTACTTTTAGAGTATATGCAGCAGCCCAGCGCCCGGTACCGAAAACTCGCTATATAATACTTATGATATTTTAGGAGGAACCAAGATATGTACAAGTCCATTATTATAGGTACCGGCCCTGCCGGTTTGACCGCCGCTATTTACCTGGCACGTGCTAATATGAACCCGCTGGTGATCGAAGGACCGCAGCCAGGCGGACAATTAACCACGACTACAGAAGTTGAGAATTTTCCAGGCTTTCCTGAAGGAATCATGGGACCCGATTTGATGGATAATATGCGTAAGCAAGCGGAGCGTTTTGGCGCTGAATTCCGCACAGGCTGGGTGAACAAGGTAGACACAACTGCTCGTCCATTTACACTGGATGTAGAAGGTTTGGGTGAACTGGTTACCGATACGCTGATTATTTCCACAGGGGCGACTGCCAAATACCTGGGGATTCCCGGTGAACAGGATAACATCGGACGCGGCGTGAGCACTTGCGCTACCTGTGACGGGTTCTTCTTCCGTGGCAAAGAAATCGTTGTTATCGGTGGTGGGGACTCTGCACTGGAAGAAGCTAATTTCCTGACTCGTTTTGCCTCCAAAGTAACGTTGGTACATCGTCGTGAAGAATTGAGAGCTTCTAAAATTATGCAGGATCGTGCTCGTGCGAACAGCAAAATTGAATGGGCGCTCAATCGTACTCCTGTAGAAGTAGTTGCAGACGAAAACGGAGTAACTGGCTTGAAAGTGCTGAACAATGCAACAGGTGAAGAGGAAATCATTACAGTGAGCGGCGTATTCGTGGCGATTGGACATCATCCGAATACAGGCTTCCTTGAGGGACAAATTACAACGGATGCGAACGGTTATATCGTCGTTAATCCGGGTACTTCCGAAACAAACGTGCCTGGCGTATTCGCTTGTGGCGACGTACAGGATACACGCTACAGACAAGCGATTACCGCAGCAGGTAGTGGTTGTATGGCTGCTATGGACAGCGAGAAATACATTGAAAGTCTGGAGCACAGTGCACTGGCCCTGTAATACTTGCAGGTGTGTATAAATATGATGTAACAAAATAAATGATGAGGTGATATTCATGGAAAAAGCAATAGTTTACACATCTACAAACTGCCCGCATTGTCGTCAAGTAAAAAGCTACCTGGCTGAAAAAGGCGTCGAATACGAAGAACGCAACATTGAAACCAATGAAGCTTTTGCGCAAGAGGTGTGGGATATGGGCATTCGTGCCGTTCCATTGACTCTGATTGGGGAAGAACGTATTTCCGGTATGAACAAAACCAAGTTTGAAAAAGTGTTGAACGCTTAATCCAGCCTAACAGCAGACGACGGTTCTGTGATCGTCATATGGTTTAAACAAGGCCCTCGCCGCAGTTACATACTGCGACGGGGGCCTGTTTTTGGTCTTTTACAAAGATACACGTACACGCCCGAGAAAAGGAGCCGTTGCCGCATAGGCAGCACCTAGCATCGTCGAACGGCTGCCAAGCGTGGAGAAACGAATCTGTAATTGCCGACGGTGATAGGGCAGGGCCCGCTCTTCGATCACTGTACGCATACTTTGCTCCAACCAAGGTCTGGCTTCCGCAAGCGGACCGCCAATGATAAGCATGCCGGGGTTGAGGCTGTTCACAATATTGGTAATACCTACACCTAAATAGCGCCCTATTTCACCAAGGACGCTTAATGTACTCGCATCACCTTGCCGGGCAAACGGGAGTAATTCCACTGTATTATGTGCAGGCAATTTCAATGCGGATGCTACATACGCTTTCTCCGAAGCATACAGCTCCCAGCAGCCTCGGCTGCCGCAGGAGCAGAGGCGCCCGTTCCAGTCTATGGACATATGCCCACTCTCACCCGCGTATCCCCAAGCCCCTTGATACGCCTTGCCATCAATGATAATTCCGGCCCCGATCCCGGAGCCTGCACTGATGTAGACCAGATCCCGCACAAGCTGCCGATGATCGGCGTCCATACCATAGTACAATTCACCTTGTGCACCGACGTTGGCCTCATTATCCACCACTACGGGAAGACCCAGCTCTGTCTCAAGCTGTTGACGCAGCGGAACCTCTTCCCAGCCCAGATTGGGTGCGAATAAAACATTTCCGGTTTCATCCACCATACCCGGTACCCCCAACCCAATGCCAACAATACCGTGAGGGGAGGGAGGAGTGACCTGCATGAGCTTCTGAACGAGCTTACGGATTTGTTCGATGACAAAGTCAGGATCATGCTGGGTTAGAGAAAGGGTAAGCTCTGTTTCAATGGTACCTGCCAGATCGGTCAGAGCACCCTTGATGTACTGTACGCTAACCTCGATACCGAGCACAAAGCCTGCACGGCTGTTGAACAGCAGCATTAAAGGTTTACGCCCACCGCTGGATTCTCCTAATCCTGTCTCATACACCAATCCATCGGTGATAAGCTCTGCAACCAGGTTGGACACGGTGGCCTTGTTTAATCCGGTTTGACTGGATAACTGTGCCCGCGATAGAGGGGCATGAAGGCGGATTCGCTCCAATACAATGGATTTATTCAGCTTTTTGACAAGCGCCTGATCGCCAGTAACATTCATGGTTATTTTCACTTCCTGTTGATGTAATTCCCGTTATTATATCATAAAAATAAACTTAGTTTAAGCAATAGACAAAGTTTCTTGGCTGTGCTAGAATCGTTTTTGTAAACGTTTACTACAAAGGAGGAACTTATAATGGCTTATTTCGAACAAGTATCTAAAATTAAATTCGAGGGCAAGCAATCCGATAATCCTTTTGCATTTAAATTTTATAATCCTCAGGAAATGGTAGCGGGAAAAACGATGGAGGAGCATCTGCGGTTTAGTATGGCGTATTGGCATACGCTGGTTGCAGGTGGCTCTGATCCTTTTGGAGTAGAGACTGCGGAACGTCCATGGTCCAAGTTTACTGGACTAGATTTGGCGAAGGCACGTGTGGAAGCTGCCTTTGAGCTGTTGGATAAGCTGAATTTACCTTATTTTGCTTTCCACGATGTGGATATTGCACCTGAAGGCGCGTCACTGAAGGAATTTTACAGCAATCTGGATACCATCGTGGATCTGATTGAGGAGCACATGAAGGCTACGGGGAAAAAGCTGCTGTGGAACACGGCGAACATGTTTAGCCATCCACGTTATTTGCATGGAGCTGCGACAACTTGCAATGCAGATGTATACGCACACGCAGCTGCTCAAATTAAAAAAGGACTGGAAGTGGGCAAACGTCTGGGCGCAGATAACTATGTATTCTGGGGAGGCCGTGAAGGCTACGAAACACTGCTGAATACAGATTTGAAGTTGGAACAGGACAATCTGGGACGGATGTTCCATATGGCTGTGGACTACGCGCGTGAAATCGGTTTTGACGCTCAGTTCCTGATTGAGCCAAAACCGAAGGAGCCAACCAAGCATCAGTATGACTTTGATGCGGCGACGACGATTGCCTTCCTGCAAAAATATGATCTGGATCAGCATTTCAAGCTGAATCTGGAAGCTAACCATGCAACCTTGGCGGGTCATACTTTTGATCATGAAGTACGTGTAGCACGGGTTAACGGCATGTTGGGTTCCCTAGATGCCAACCAAGGCGATTTGCTGCTGGGCTGGGATACGGATGAATTCCCGGTTGATCTGTATGATGCCACACTAACTATGTATGAAGTGTTGCAAAATGAAGGTCTGGGCCGTGGCGGTATCAACTTTGATGCCAAGGTGCGCAGAGCATCGTTTGAGCCAGAAGACTTGTTCCTCGCTCACATTGCGGGTATGGATACGTATGCGAAGGGGCTAAAGGTAGCCGCCAAACTGATCGAGGATCGTGTGTTTGAGGACTTTATTGAGAAGCGGTACAGCAGCTTTAAGGAAGGCATTGGAGCAGATATTGTATCCGGAAAAGCAACGCTTGCTTCTCTGGCTGAATATGCTCTGGCGAACGAAACACCACGCAAAAACGTATCCGGTCGTCAGGAATATCTGAAAGCAACATTAAATCAATACATTTTGGCTGATTAATGCCAGAGCTTATATATGAAATAAGGATTTCACGATAAAGGGAAGGAGGAACTCCAATGCAGGAGAAGCTAAATCAGGAGCAGGAGCGTTATGTCATCGGCGTGGATTTGGGTACCAGCGCAGTTAAAACGGTGCTGGTCAACCGCAAGGGGCAAGTGGCTTATGAAACCTCACAGTCCTATCCTCTCCATCAGCCGAAAGCAGGGTATAGCGAACAGCATCCTGAGGACTGGGTCAGTGGCACGTTAGCATCACTGAAACAGCTTGTGGAGAAGGCCGGAATCGCCGGAACAGATGCTGTGGACGGCATTAGCTTTTCGGGGCAGATGCACGGGCTTGTGCTGACTGACAAGGAAGGCCAAGTGCTTCGTCCGGCTATTCTTTGGAATGACACGCGCACAACGGCACAATGCCGCCGTATTGAAGAACAGCTCGGGCCAGCGCTGCTAAGTATCGCGCGCAACCGCGCGCTGGAAGGCTTCACGCTGCCCAAGCTGCTGTGGGTGCAGGAGCATGAGCCAGACGTGCTGGCTCGTGCGGCCCATTTTATGCTGCCCAAAGATTATGTACGCTACTGTCTCACAGGAGAACTGGCGATGGAGTATTCGGATGCGGCGGGCACATTACTGCTGGACATCGCGAACAAGCAGTGGAGCGAAGAGATCGCAACTACGTTTGATCTGCCGCTGTCGCTGTTCCCGCCACTGGTGGAATCCTTTGACCAGACGGGTACACTATTGCCGGAGATTGCGGAGCAGAGCGGGCTTTCGTCTGAGACCAAGGTCTATGCAGGTGGAGCAGACAACGCATGTGGCGCGATTGGCGCTGGCATTTTGAGCGAAGGCCGCACCTTGTGCAGCATCGGCACCTCAGGAGTTGTGCTTTCCTATGAGGAACGCAAGGATATCGACGTTCAGGGGCGAGCCCATTTTTTTAATCATAGTGAGCAGGATGCTTATTATATCATGGGAGTTACACTCGCGGCTGGATACAGCTTGACCTGGTTTAAGGATACCTTTGCGCCAGAACATTCCTTTGACGCATTGTTGGAAGATGTGAACTCGGTCGAGCCGGGCAGCCGCGGGCTGCTGTTCACGCCTTATATCGTAGGCGAACGTACGCCTCATCCGGATGCAACTATTCGAGGCAGCTTTATCGGGATGGATGCAGGGCATAAGCTTGCGCATTTTACACGAGCGGTGCTGGAGGGAATTACGTTTTCGCTCAAGGAATCCATTGATATTCTTAGAGGCACGGGAAAAACGGTGAATGAAGTGATTTCCATCGGCGGCGGTGCGCGTAATGAGGCATGGCTGCAAATGCAGGCCGATATTTTTAACACGGATATCGTCAAGCTGGAAAGTGAGCAGGGACCTGCCTTGGGAGCAGCTATGCTGGCTGCCTATGGTAGCGGGTGGTTTGAATCGCTGCAAGCGTGCGCTGAAGCTTTTCTGCGTGAAGCAGCAAGATATTCGCCGAACCCAGAACGTGTGGCACAATATGAAGGCTTATACGAGCTATACCGTGAAGTGTATCTACACACACGGGAGCTAAGTGATCATTTGGCGGTCTATCGGTAATATGGTGAGCTTTGAGCTTAAATGAGAAGCGGCTTCGGGTGTAGAAATCCCCGAAGCCGCTTTTTACATGTAATGATGTTATGAATTAAATACTTTTCTTCATTTTCGCAGGATCTTCATTCACTGAACTCACGGCACAGCCCGGACATGACTTGCTTGATGAACAGCCGGCACAGGCGCCTTGGCGGCTTTTTCGCAAAAATCGTACCAACACCCACGCACTATAACCGAGGATCGCCAATAAAATAATTACATTGATCATGGAATCCACTTCCTTCTATATACTGTAGGGTCTGAATTAACCCCAACCTAATAATCTGCCACACTGATAGATCAAGACGGCGATGATATATGCCACGGTCAAAGGATAGATCACAGAAAATGCAGTCCAGCGCCAAGAGAGTGTCTCTTTGCGAATAACCGCTACCGTGGCCAGACACGGCACATACAACAGAATGAACACCATAAAGCTAAATGAGGCAAGCGGTGTAAAAGCATGACTGACTTGCAGTTCCAATCCCTGCATATCGGGAACGTGGTAAATGATATTCATAGTCGATACGACTACCTCCTTGGCCATAAAACCTGTGAGCAGGGACGCGCCTGCTTGCCAGGTACCAAAACCAAGAGGGGCCAATAGAGGTGCAAACCATCCTCCAATTGTAGCGAGCAGGCTGTCATCCATTTCTACCCCGAAGCCCTGCGGACCGAAATTGGACAAGAGCCAGATGCCAACGGAGCCTGCAAGAATAATCGTTCCGGCTTTACGGACGAAGCCTTTGACCTTTTCCCATGTGCTGCGAAATAAGGTAAGAGCCTGCGGTACCCGATAGGGAGGGAGCTCCACGATGAAGAGGGAAGGCTCACCTGATAAAATAGATACTTTGGAAAAAATTTTGGCAAGTACAAGCGATACGGTGATCCCTAACACATACATCAGCATGATAATGCTTGCCGCATGTGACGGGAAAAACACACCTGCAAACAACGCATAGACTGGCAAGCGGGCCGAGCATGACATAAAGGGTACCAGCAACGTTGTAATGAGGCGTTCTCTTGGTTGTTCGATGGTGCGTGCCGCCATAATGGCCGGAACATTACAACCAAATCCAATAATGAAGGGAATGAAGCTTTTCCCGTTCAAGCCAACAGCCTGCATCAAGCGATCCATGAGTATCGTGACCCGTGCCATATACCCAGAGTCTTCAATCACCGAGATAATCAGAAATAAAATAGCAATTTGAGGCAGAAAAACTAGCACACCCCCGACCCCAGCCACGATGCCGTCCACGACTAGACTTTGCGTAAAAGCGGACGCGTTCAGGTGAACGAGTAATTCAGAAATCCAGCTGCTGAGTGTCCCTGAAAAAAATTCATCTAGCATATCTGAAAGAATTGTGCCCGCCCAATCGAAGGTAAACTTGAAAGTAGCGTACATCAGCAGTAAAAAGATCGGAATCCCCAAATACCGATGAGTTAGCAATGCATCCAGCTTATCCGTCAGGTTGTGAGGTCTGAGTTTGGATGTGTCAATTGCCTTGCTGCACAGTTCAGCAATCCATGCTGTTCGTACAGAACGAATATACTGAGCAGGAGTGACGGCATTACCTTCCCTGAGAAGCTCTCCTTCGCAACGCTGGATGCGTGCAGTTACTTGTTCACGCTGTGTCTCATTCGCCATCCATTCCATGACGACCGGATTGTTTTCCAGACATTGCAGTGCAGCCCACCGGAGCTGCGGCACAGATGTATTCGGCAGCAAGTTGCAAATATCCATAATAGCAGCTTCGACAGCAGGACCGTAATCCAGTTGAAAAACATTGGACGTATGTCTGACCTCTCGAAGAGACGCAAGCATTTGCTTACTTCCGCTACCTGTACGTGCCACCATAGGAATAATGGGAACGTTCAGTTGGTCAGCTAATAATTCCTTGTTTACCCGAAGACCGGTGGCATCAGCTACATCAGTCATGTTTAAGCCGAGTACAAGCGGACGGCCGTATTCTAATAGTTGTATGGTCAGATAAAGATTGCGCTGGAGCTGAGATGCATCCACGATGTTAATCAGCGCCGCAGGCGGTTCCTCCAGCAAATAACGGGTAGCGACACCTTCATCCAGCGATAGAGGGAGTAAAGAATAGGCACCTGGCAAATCCACCAATACGGCAGACTTATCACGCAGAATTCCTGTTTTCTTTTCCACGGTGACGCCGGACCAGTTGCCTACTTCTGCATACGTACGAGTCAGCTTGTTGAATAATGAGGTTTTACCTGTATTGGGATTGCCAAAAAGAGCGATCATGTCCATGTCGGAACAACCTCCAGTTGTTTCACTTGATTTTGACGGAGACCGACCAGCTGTCCGTTGCATTCAATAACAATAGGACCGCCCAATAGACTGATCTTTTTTAAGCGTATGAAGGAGCCTTCGTTGATGCCCATGTCTGTTAAGCGACGGCGCAATGAGGGATGAAGAGGCGCAAGAGATTGCAATCGCACAGTCTGACCTAGTGGCGTACGAAGGAGTGAAATACATTCTGGCATGGTGCTCAGCCTTTCTTATCTAGAATGAGAATCAATATCATTTACTTCCGATGCCAGTACCATATCATGAGGAGTACTAGATTGCTGTGATAAAATTCTCTGCGAACGACATGTTTACCTAAGGTCCCAACTGTTATATAGCAGAGCATGGTGTCACAACCTGCCTTTAAATGCACTCTTACTCGCCTGTAACCGACAAAACTAGAGCGTTTGGGGCAACTGTTTTTATGGTAAGATAGAGCTGTTTACAACTATGCTAAGAAGGGCAGGAACGCTCTGTATGAACAGAAAAATCGGGGTTAGGCTTGTAAAATGTCTGGTTGCAGGTGCGGCGCTGGCTGTGTTGCTGCCGCAGGCTGTAGAGTGGGGCAGCAATGTGTATGCGTCGTCGGTCAAGCCGACTTCCTCCGTATCCTCGCAGCAGCTTCAGAACAAGCTTTTACAGGCAATGGCTACGCGGAGTGAAACGCTGACCTTTACATATCAAGGGCGAGTGAACGGTCTCAAGCAGCAGCTACAGACAGCCATCCAACAGGCGATGGAGAGCGATCCGTATGTGAATTATACGATCAAAAGCTACGCATTCAGCTATACAGGCACAACCACCTCCGCCCAGGTTACGATTCGTTTAAGCTACCGGGAGACGAAGGAACAGACGGCATATGTGGATAGCACAGTTCAAGCTGTGTTGGGGGATATCATTACGAAGGGAATGACGGATCACGAAAAGGTGAAGGCCATTCATGATTGGATCGTCGTTCGCCTGAAGTATGATGAAGCACAGCAAAAGTACACAGCCTACGATGGCCTGAAAACGGGCAGCACAGTGTGTCAGGGTTATTCGCTGTTGGCCTATAAAATGCTCGAACGAGCAGGGATTACGAATCGGATTGTGGAGGGTAGAGCAGGGGGACAGCTGCATGCATGGAATCTTGTTTTATTAGATGGCCGATGGTATCACATGGATACGACATGGGATGACCCGACCCCCGATCGCGCGAACGAGGTAAGCACTTCATATTATCTGCTGACGGATTCAGAAATGCGGCGGGATCACTCATGGGTGAAACAATACCCTCAGGCGAATACATCGTATCGGGAAACCTTATCGGCATTGATAGCTACTGGAGGATCAAAGGCTACCGTGTATCAAAAACTGTACAATAACCTGGAGTATCCATTGCAAGACGGCAAGGGGCTGGTCAAATCATCCGCCGATATCAAGGAGCAGGTTCATAAGGTGATAAATAAGGGAGGAACGTCACTTACCTTCGGCTATCAGGGGACGGAACGAAGTCTCAAGGAGGATTTGCAATCCTTATATCAACTTGGCTTGAAGTCCATTTCCTATCAGATTACGGATCTTGGAAGTACCGGCAATCTTCGTGTAACCCTAAAATGGACCTGATGATTTTGCTGTAAAAAGCTACATTAACAAAGGAGTATTCTAATTTATATGCACAAGCGTTCCTTTACCTATTTGCTTGGCACGCAGACGATGTCCAATGCGGCCGACATTCTTTATATTATGGCACTTGTGTCTCTGGTTTTTCATGAAACGGATTCGATCTTCTCTTCGGTGCTCGTTCCGTTGCTGCGAATGGGTGCACAGATGATCAGCGGCTTTTTGGCACCGCTCATTTTGGCCCGGTTCCAGCTTCCATTTATTTTATTCGTTTCCCAGTTCGGACAACTGGCCTTCTTCGCTGTACTGCTGGGCCACTTGTGGTCAGCGGGCACGGAGCCCGTATGGGTGATTGTGTTTGCGTTGGTGACAGCCATGTCCTTTCTGGACGGCTGGACTACACCTGCGCGCAACGCGCTGATTCCCCGCCTTGCTTCCGGGGAAGGGCTCATGCGGGCAAACAGTCTGGTATCGGTCAGCGATCAGACGGTGCAATTAGCGGGGTGGGGGCTTAGTGGGGTGCTCGTAGCTATGCTGGGCTCGGAAAAAACATTGCTGGTGGCTGGCGGTCTGTATATGATAGCGCTGATCTTCACCAGCTTGATTCGAGATCCCCTAGAAGGCAAAGCCCATTATTTGCTTCAGCCTGGAACAAGGGTGCAAAATGGAGATGTCTCAGCTTATGAGGCTGTAACCGAGCCGGGACAAGGGCACCATGACTTGCCTCCCGCACAGTTGGAAGATAAGCTGTATGGTCCGGAATCAGAGAGTCCGTCGGTGCCTCCTAAACGTAAAAAGGAAATACTGCGAGAAGGTTGGAGTCTCATCGGAGCCAGTCGCAGACTGAAGGCTCTTATTTTTATGGATATGATTGACCTGCTGGGGGGATCGGTTTGGGTAGGCGCGTTCACGCTTGCCTTCGCTCAGCAGGTCTTGCACAAGAGCGAGGCATGGTGGGGATACATCAATGCCGCGTATTTTGCAGGGGCGATTGGTGGCGGCATCGTAGTTCTTGCCTGCGTCAAGCTGTTGCAGCGCAGACTGCTGCCCGCCATGCTGGCAGGAATGGCAGGCTATGGACTGCTGACAGCTTGGTATGCACTGAACACATTACCGCCACTAACGCTGCTTATCGTGCTGTTGATGGGGCTACCTGCGGAAATGTCGGTCGTCTCCCGCCGCACGATGATGCAAATGAGTGTGTCGATACATGATTTGCCTAAGGTGCTGTCCGCCCAGGCTACGCTGACAAGCCTGACGTTTTGTATTTCGCTGCTTTTAATGGGCTGGATTGCAGATCATCTGGGTATCGTTAATTTGTACTTGTTTTCAGCAGTCTTGACGCTGATTGCTGTCATATACGGTATTTTTAGTCGTCGTGCCTTATCTATGTCTTTATCAGCTGAAGTAGCTGCTTCTTCCAAATAAACAGAAAAAGCCCGTCTCCGGGCATATACAGGGGAACATGCGGATAACGGTCTTGGGACCAGGTGTATCAGCGTGTTTCCCTGATAT
The DNA here is from genome assembly GCF_044784315.1 of Paenibacillus sp. DP01. Taxonomy (NCBI): domain Bacteria; kingdom Bacillati; phylum Bacillota; class Bacilli; order Caryophanales; family Paenibacillaceae; genus Paenibacillus; species Paenibacillus sp. DP01. The sequence goes on along the minus strand of NZ_CP173059.1, from coordinate 4,790,745 downwards.
GTGGAGACGGGCTTTTTATCACACACGGTATTCTATTATTTATCCGAAGGCGGATTTGAACTCAAATCACATTCTTTTAATGGAACGATTTTAGTACGTTTAATCCATTTGTAGCCAAGCCACAGCAGAAGGAACAGCGGCACACTCATATACGTAGCGATCATCGTTTTCCAGTCAATCTCCTGTCCGGTGAAGGCATCCGTCCCTTGCCCGATAATGACAATGATACATAGAGCAAAGGCGAACAACGGTCCAAACGGGAACCAGCGGGCTTTGTATGGAAGCTCACTCAGACTGTGACCCTGTGCAGTAAAGGCACGGCGGAAACGATAGTGGCTGACTGCAATCCCAACCCACGTAATAAATCCGCACATTCCTGAGGCATTGAGCAGCCAGTTATAGACTACACCGTCTCCATACAGGGAGGCGAGAAAAGCCAGCATACCAACAGCAGTCGTAATCAGAAGTGCATTCATAGGAATGCCGCGTCGATTGATACGCCCAAGGAAACGGGGGGCTTTACCTTCCCGCGCCAAAGCGTACAGTACCCGAGTCGCTGCATACATACCCGAGTTGCCTGCCGACAATACGGAAGTCAAAATAACGGCGTTCATGACTGAGGCAGCAATGGCAAGCCCCGCTTTTTCAAATACGAGCGTGAACGGACTGACTCCGATATCACTGATATCTCCTCGCAACAGATTCGGATTCGTATACGGAATGATCAAACCAATAACGAGAATCGCGAGAATATAAAAGAACAAGATACGCCAGAAGATTTGACGGATGGCACGTGGCACATTGTCACGCGGATTTTCGCTCTCGCCTGCGGCTACCCCAATCAGCTCGGTTCCCTGAAAGGAAAAGCCCGCAGCCATAAATACGCCTAATACAGCGAAGAATCCACCATGGAACGGGGCATCTCCTACCGTGAAGTTGGCAAAGCCTACCGCAGGACCACCCATGATGCCGAAAATCATCAGCACCCCTACGGCCAAAAAGATGATTACAGTCACAATTTTAATCATCGCGAACCAGTATTCGGACTCACCGTAGCCTTTGACTGTCAACGCGTTCAGCAAGAAGATTATGGCCAAGAATAACAGACTCCACCAAGCAGAGTGACTTTCTGGAAACCAGTATTTGATGAGCACGGTCGCTGCTGCCAATTCGGCAGCAATCGTTACTGCCCAGTTGTACCAGAAGTTCCAGCCCATGGCAAAACCAAAAGCCGGATCAACGAAGCGACCCGCATAGGTATTAAAAGAGCCGGATTCAGGCATAAACGTAGCCAACTCACCGAGGCTGGTCATTAAGAAGTAGACCATAAGGCCAACTGCTGCATAAGCCAGCAGGGCACCGCCAGGTCCAGCTTCGGCGACCGCGCCTCCACTGGCGAGGAATAGCCCTGTTCCGATCGAGCCGCCGAGGGCGATCATCGTCATATGGCGGGCTTTGAGACTTTTACGCAAGGTTGCGTCAGATGTTGCTTTGTGTTGCACGTTCAAACACTCCTTCATGAAATTGTATTTCATGTCAGGGCAAGAGCCAGAAGGAGGGGGAGTATATAAATCAAAAGACCGCAGGGAATACGCCTGCGGTCTTGTCTATGCATTCCGCACCATACCTTCTTCTATAACAAGATAGCTCAACACACGTGTCTGTGTTAGGACATCGCGTGACAGTTCTGCTCCTTTCGGTTAGCAGCCCCAGCATACGGAGTATTTACAAAGAGTCAGCTCCGCATACTTCGGCGGGTGTACCTTTCTACTGGAATCTCAGACGGCTCTTGGCGTCTCCTCCAGTGTACTGATTACATCCGCGACCTCTACCTCATCATAAAACAGGTTGATGAGGTGTATGACATGATATTATATTGTATAGCGAACTACAGTATATCGTACCTGTACACCTTCTGACAATCGACAATTTTTTGAAAATCCACTTATCGATTCTTAAATCAGGAGTTCCGTTTGGCCATCTGCTGCCAAACCGTACCTGCGGCTTGCTCGCCTGATTCGATGCGCTCCAGCGCCATTTTAGCTTGTAGACTGACCTCGAATTCGGGGTCATCGACGGCCTTCTCCAGCGCATCACGCGCATCCTCGGTTCCAACCTCGTATAGAAAACGGGCTGCACGCCAGCGAACCAGCTTGCTGCTGTCCGATAGGGCTCCGATCATAGCACTGGTAGCGACGGGATCGCCAATGTCCGACAACGTGTCGCCAGCAGTGCGGCGTACTGCCGCTGAAGGATCGCGCAGCGCCTCGAACAGCAGTTCCATCGCCTCCGGTGTACGAATATCGCCCAGATAGACGACTCCCAGCCGCCGCAGCTGCATTTTGTCGTCATGCAGCGCTTGCCGGATCAGGGGCAAATGCTCGGGCGTCGGCTCCAGCCGATCCAGCGCAGCGTAGCGTGTGCGCCAGTCTTCGTGTTGCAGGGCCTGCTTCAGTTCGGCATCGCTCCACTCGCGGCGTTCCTCCACGAATTCGCTGTTGTCCGCGCCGTGGGCAATCGCCTGCTGGATAATTTGTTCCAGCCGATCCTGCGGAAAGGCTGCCTCCAATTCCTGCTCAACCTCGCGGGCAATATCCGGCAGTTCACCGTAGCGGACGCCGTAATCACTCAGCTTACGTTCCTTGATCAGCGTTGCACTTGCTACACGGGTAACGGCTTGCACGAAACGGTCGGACAAGGAAATTCGTTCCTCCTGCTGACCCGCTTTAACTCGAATTTGCATGGGAAGGCCGCGAAAAAATTGTACAAAAACCTGTGCTTCGCCAAACGCTTCCCCAGAGGTTTCCTCTGGTAAATCCCAATTAGCGTCAGCACCTTCCTCGCCTAGCTGATCCCGGACCTGACCCAGAATAGTAGACCAATCGGCATTTCCTTTACGGTCAAGGGCTACAAAATCAGTCGTGTGAAACACGCTTTTGACCCCTTCAATGGCCAGCATACGCCGGATAAATGGGGGAGCCGAACGCTCATTGTCCCGTGTATATGTTCTGCGGATACCCGCTTCCAGCCGCTCATCCAGATGCAGCATCATGGTGTTCGGACTGGGAGTTGGCTCGATAGATGTTATCTTCATAGCTCGGTACAGCCTCCTGTTCAAAAGTTCTCCATATATCATATATAGCTTATCTGTATTGTACCTCATTCTGCGTAGGTCTCCAAAGAGAGAGTTTTCGTTTATAGAGAAAACACAATGACATATATCACATGATTTAGATGAGTATACCTGTTAAATAGGAGTATTTTTGAATGAAAACAGGATGCTATATAAGCCAAACTCGAAAAAATGAACATGAAAACGGAGTAGGCGGAATGGTGCTGTACAAGCGTAGCGGTCGCTTTTGTCCCCGGATTTTTACCCTATTCATAGTTTTATTCTAGAAATCCGGGGACGGTGCGGTGGGAAGTAACATCCGATTGCGCAGTGGCACTATAGGTAACTTTTAAGTTCGGTTTTAGTCGGATGTTGTATTATGCATCCCGCTTCAGTGGATCGTTTTGACGGCGGCGAATGAGCAGGGAGGCGATAAGTCCCACAGACAGAACAGCCGCCAGCAGCATAAATGTAGTCATCTGATTGCCGCCATTCCCCATCAAACGAATGGAAAGCATAGGGGCTATACTCGTACCGGCAAACAGGATGAAGGTATATAGTGAGACCGCTATGGCCCTTGCTGCCCCGCCGAGCTGACCAACTATTGTAATGAGTGAAGGGACACTCAGGGCAATGCCGCTGACAAAACATACACTTAATACCACGATAGCTATTAGAGAATGTGTCATTCCCATCAGCGCCAAGCTAAGGATGGAAAGAAGAAGAGCTGTACGTAATACAAGGTGTACATCGAATTTCAGGGCCAATTTTCCGGCGAAGGGTGAGAGAAGCATGCCGATGATGCCAGCCGACCTGACATATAGCATCTGTCTACTATTCAGGCCAAATTCGGGACTGCCAAGGTAGCTTCCCAAAACCGTATACATGCTCACAAATGACATCAGAAGAACAAAAGCAATCGTGTAGCTTAACCATAAAGGATACGAACGCAGAACGGTCCCCAACTGACCGAAGGCTGCCAAAATACGAACCCCTCGTTGCGGGGAGGGAGCTTTAGGCAGGAAAAAAAGAACGATCAGGAAGGTGATTGCGTACAAAACACCTAGCATCCGAAATACCATATTCCATCCGATTTGTTCGCTGATGATAATACTAAATACCTGTCCGGCAATACCTGCCACTAGAAAACCGGTGCTGATAAAGCCGATGGCCGTTACCCGTTTTTCGGTTGGAAACATGTCTACGGCGTATGCGAGAGCAACGGGGGAAAAGGTGGCTGCCGCCAAGCCCTGAAGCAAGCGCAGTGCAACTAATACAGAATACTGACTGGTTAAGCTGAGGGATAACGAAAGGATCGTCAATGCGAGCAATCCAGCGACGATAATCTGCTTGCGTCCAAAGCGATCAGACAATCCTCCATAAATAAGACATCCCGCTGCAAAGCCTAAGGAAAAGATACTTCCCGGCAGAGCTGCTTCAGCTAGCGTTTTTCCAAATACTTTAGCAAAGAGAGGGACCAAAGGGATCGTCACATACAGGCTGGACATGACGACAACCGCTGACCAGCATAGGATTACAGTCATCCATGCATAAGGGAGAGCAACATTTTCCTTCTGGATAACGGTATCGTTTGTTCGTAGTTTACTCATCAATAGAACACTCCTTCATCATCAAATAAGTAATTTGAAATACAAACAATTGAATATATTAGATAACCTAATTATATGTTCAAAAAAAATTACCTGCCCACCCCCAGTTTGTTTTCCATATGATGATGGATTTTTTCTATAATCCGTGAAAAAACGACCTGCTCCTCGGGCTCCAAAATACTCGCTAGGGAAGCACAGGAAGACCAAAATACAGGGAGCACTTGCTGTACAAGGTGAGAACCCGCTTCTGTAATGCGTACATGAATTTTGCGCCGATCTGTAGAACTATGTTCTCTGATAATCCAGCCTCGTTGCTCTGTCCAATCCAGGAGGGATGTTACAGATGCACGTCGGATGCCTAGACGGTCGGCAATCATAGAGGGGCTCATCTGAGACTGGGATTGGTGCAATGTCAATAGCAACAATAAATCTAGCTTACTCTCTGTCAGGCCGTAAGCAGCTAGATCCAAATCTACCGCGTCGAGCACATTATCACCTGTCCATAGCAAGAAGAGACCAATACGAGCAAGTCGCCGGTCTGTTTCTGCAAGGGCAGTTTGATCCATTAACTCTAGATAAGGTTCTGGTCCCAGACGAGGAAGAGATTGCTGGATGAAGTCCCTTTGTTTTGGCGGCATAAGTTCACTCTTTTCATATAATTAGGTTATCTAACTATATATCAATATAACGTATTGTCATGAATAAAACAATATCTAGAAAGAAATACTGCTACATTCAATACAGAAGCAGGGTTAAAAATCAGCTGAATGAACCAAACTGTAAATAGGTTACCAAAATGCGCCAAAAGATAAGTGAAGGAGGCGTTCCTATGTTCCGCAAGCAGGAAAGAACGCTCATTATTGTATGTATAGTAATTGCGGCCATTATGCTATATGCCGTAATTAAAAGCATAGCTCGCTTGACTCCCTAGTTGGTAATCAAGAGTGAATTCGAAGTTTTCCCTATTAAAAATGTGAAATGAAGGAGTGAAACCCATTTGTCTTCACTGGACCCTGTATTGCTAAGCCGGATGCTGACCGGAATTACCCTGTTTGTTCATATCGTATTTGCATCCATCGGCGTTGGCGTACCCTTAATGATTGCACTTGCAGAATGGCGCGGGCTGCGAACTGGTGATCCGCATTATACACTGCTGGCACGGCGGTGGGCTCGGGGGTTTGTCATTACTGTCGCCGTGGGCGTCGTGACAGGCACCTCCATTGGTCTACAGCTCAGTTTGCTGTGGCCTACCTTTATGCGGGTGGCCGGACAAGCGATTGCGCTGCCCCTGTTTTTAGAGACGTTTGCTTTCTTTATCGAAGCAATATTCCTAGGCATCTATTTGTATACCTGGGATCGGTTTAAAAGTAAATATTTTCACTTGATGCTGCTCATCCCGGTAGCGATTGCCTCGTCTGCCTCAGCGGTTTTTATTACGACTGTGAACTCGTTCATGAACCAACCTCAAGGCTTTACACTCAAAAATGGAGTCATGACCAATATTCATCCCATCGAGGCTATGCTAAACCCGGCCACGCCGACCAAAGTGTCCCATGTACTGGCTTCCTCGTATACATTGAGCGCAGGGGTGCTGATGGGGCTGGCTGCTTACAGCATGCTGCGGGGGCGTAATCACCCTTATTTTAAAAAGGCGCTGAAGCTGACGGCCACCTGTACCATTGTATTTGCCATCAGTACAGTGCTGATAGGAGACGCATCCGGTAAATTTCTGGCCAAATATCAGCCGGAGAAGTTGGCTGCCGCCGAATGGCATTTTGATACGATGACACACGCCCCCTTTGTATATGGCGGCTTTATGGACGAAAACGGTGAAATCAAATATGCCCTGAAAGTGCCTTATGCACTTAGTATCCTGGCTGGTAATTTGCCTAGTACAGAGGTTAAGGGGTTAAATGACTATCCGGTGGAGGAGCGTCCGCCGCTGTCTATTCATTATATGTTTGACCTCAAGATCACTACAGGAGTGCTGATTCTCGTCATCCCACTGCTGTATCTGGTCCGTAAGCGTTTGCCAGGTCGCAGACCCTACCCCAAATGGCTGCTGCTAGCGCTCATTCTGGTCGGACCGATGGCGATGGTAGCTATTGAGCTGGGCTGGATGTTTGCAGAGGTCGGCAGACAGCCGTGGATTTTACGCGGATATATGAAGGTGTCCGAAGCAGCAACCACTTCTACAAGTGTTGGGTGGATGCTGGTGTTGTTTGTTATTTTGTATCTGGTGCTGTGCTTCTCGGCCATCAAGGTACTCAGCAAGCTATTCCGTAATAAGGATGCCGTGGAAGAGATAAGACAGCTGGGCCTGGAAGGGGCTGAAGGCAAGTGAGCTATGAAATTGTAGGTATCGCTATATTGTGGACCTTCCTGTTTGGATATTTGCTTGTGGCATCCATTGATTTTGGTGCAGGCTTTTTCAGCTTTTACAGCGTGCTGACAGGCCACCAGAATAAAATCCACAATATCATTCAACGATATCTGTCTCCGGTATGGGAGGTAACGAACGTATTTCTCATCTTTTTTGTGGTGGGATTAAACGGGTTCTTCCCGGATGCGGCTTATTACTATGGTACGGCGTTACTCGTTCCCGGCAGTATTGCGATTGTGCTGCTCGCGATCCGGGGAGTATATTATGCTTACAATACCTATGGGCATTCGGGTAAAAATAATATCGTCTACATGGCATTGTACGGTGCGACTGGGCTGCTGATTCCCGCAGCACTGTCGACGGTCCTCGCTATTTCAGAAGGTGGCATTATTGTAGAGAACAGCACAGGTGTTCATCTGCAATGGGGCCAGCTATTAAGCAACCCTTACACGTGGGCAGTTATTATTCTGGCGCTGGTGAGTGTATTGTATATATCGGCGATGTTTTTGTCCTTTTATGCCAAAAGGGCAGGGGACAAGGTAGCTTTTGAAATCGTACGAGGGTACGCGTTACTCTGGAGTGCTCCTACGATTTTGGCGAGTTTGTTCGCATTTTTCCAGATTAACAAACAAAATCCAGACCATTTTGCCAATATGCTTAGTATGGCCTGGATGTTTGTCGCATCCTTCATATGCTTTGTGGGAGCAGTGTATCTGGTCTGGCAGCGGCGGCATTTGGGTATCTCCTTCATCCTGGTGATGCTGCAATTTGCATTTGCCTGGTATGGCTATGGCCGCTCACATCTTCCGTATGTTCTGTATCCCTACATTAATGTATATAACAGCTTTACGAACTCTACGATGGCGTATGCATTGATTACGGCGTTTGTTGCGGGTCTGCTGGTGCTGATTCCTTCGCTGATCCTGATATTGAGATTGTTTCTGTTCGATGCAAAGTATGTACGAGGACAAGCGGGAAAGAAGGGGTGAGTTAGAGTGGTTGCTTTCGAGCATTTTACGATCATGTATGAGTCGCCGATCATTATCGTGGTGGCGATTGTGTTTTTGTTTATTTATTCGGCACGCTTTAAAAATCCACAGGACTGACAATAACATGTGGAGCAGGCCTTCTGATAGATCCGGGAGGTCTGTTTTTGCTGTATTATCGCAGAATTTCCTTTACAGATGTGATTGAATTATACTTTACATAGTTCAGGATGTTGCATCATTTCATGATCACATTTGAGTGACAATATATAGTTAAATTGAACCGTTGTGTTTTTTGGAGAACGGGTCTGTCAGGGAGGGGCTGCATCATGCCTAAAGTGCGTTTTAACAATATGGATCATGTAAATACCGATAAAACCATCAAGCAATTCAGACAATGGCGGCAGGAGCGACGCAGCAAAATAAAGGATTACACGTTCGTTGTGCCCAACCATCTCCCGGAGCTGGAGTTTCTGCATAGTAATCGGGAAATGGCGACGGCGACCTGGGTGGGCCATTCCACCTTTTTCATTCAGTACCTTGGGCTGAATATGGTCACCGATCCGGTGTGGGCAGAGCGTATGGCTTTTGATAAAAGATTGGCTCCGCCCGGCATTCGCATTCAGGATGTGCCACCGCTGGATATCATTCTGCTGTCACATTCGCATTATGATCATTTACATTTGGCATCGTTGCGGAAGTTATATCGTGCAGATACATTGATACTCGTCCCCTCGGGGTTAAAGTCGAAAATGATCCGCAAAGGCTTTCGCAACTGCCATGAGCTGCAATGGTGGGAGCATTTTACGGTAGGTGGAGTGCGGATTACATTTGTTCCGGCACAGCACTGGACACGGCGTACGCCGTTTGATACCAATACTTCACATTGGGGTGGATACGTTTTGCAAAGTGAGCAGCAGGTGATCGGTTCTGCCACGTCTGTTGCAGGCTCAGATGCTCACGCAGAATCAGATTCAGCGGAGGCACCTACGTTGTATTTTGTGGGAGACACGGGATATTTCCGTGGGTTTAAGGAGATTGGCGAGCGCTTTGCTATTGATCTGACCTTTATGCCGATTGGTGCGTATGAACCGGAATGGTTCATGACCTCACAGCATGTGACACCGGAGGAGGCGTTGCAGGGCTTTGTGGATTGCGGCGCAGATCAGATGATCCCGATGCACTATGGAGCCTTTAAGCTGGCGGACGATACGCCGAGAGAGGCGCTGGATCGTCTTGAAGTGGAGCGAGAGCGCTTGGGGATTGCAAAGGAACGCATCCATGTACTGGGGCACGGAGAGACGCTGAAAATTGGGCGCCGTTGCTCAACTAGAATCTGAAGGGTTCAGTAACGTATATAAAATAAGCGACTCGGTGGACAATGAATTTGCCTGCCGAGCCGCTTTTTCTAGTTTTAGGCTACCGTCCAGAATTAAACGGCTTCGATATCACTCGCCAAAGAGGAATCATTGTTCGAGATGGGATGACGAACGATTTTAACCTCATAAAATGTAATTTTGTTTTCAATAATATAGTCTGGAATTTGACGGTGGTTGTGGGATTCGCGGAACGCTTCACTTTTCGTCCAGCCTTGGAAGTTCTCTTTTTCCTGCCAGCGTGTGCTAATCGTTACTTCCTCATAATCCTTCGTGTTTTCCGTCAGCAGCACTTCCAGACCGAGGAAGCCTTCCATTTTTTCAACCTGTCCTTCTTTGTTAAATCTTTCGATGAGCAGGTGGGCATTGCCCGGTGTAATTTTAGATGTATTTGTAACGATAACCATATTAAATTCCTCCTGAATGATGTGGTATGGTCGGTATAATAACCGGATAGCCATCCTCAAATTTGATGGTAGCGTTCATTTCATAAATGTCGCGAAGAAAAGCAGACGTCAAAATCTGACGGGGTTCGCCAGCGACGGCGATTCGTCCCTTTTTAAGCGCAATCATATGATGACAATAGGCCGCAGCTTGCTGCAAATCATGCAGTACCATAACAATCGTCAAGCCGGACTCGTGATTGATACGCCGCAGCATATCCATAACTTCAAATTGATGGGCGATATCCAGAAAAGTGGTTGGTTCATCGAGTAAAAGAATACCCGTTTGTTGGGCCAAGGCCATTGCAATTCGCGCTTTTTGTTGTTCACCTCCCGATAGAGTATGGAACATCCGATCTGCATAGGGCTTGATGCCTGTGATTCCCATGACATGGTCGATAATATGCTGGTCTTGCCTGGTAGGACTTGTCCTCAAACCCTTGGTATGAGGGGATCTTCCGTAAGCGACCAGCTCACGGACTGTTAATAACGGCAGCATGTCCTTCATTTGCGGCAGCATGGTAATCGTCTGGGCAAAATCACGCCGTTTATATTCCTCTACGGGCCTGCCCAGTACGGAAACCTTGCCCTGATCCTGCTTGAGCAGCCGGGTCAAAATCCGCAAAAGCGTAGACTTGCCTGAGCCGTTGGAACCGACAATGGCAGTGAGTTGTCCGGCGGGCAAGGTAATGTTCACATCGTCCAGCTGGAAATACCCGCGTTGTAAGGAAAGATGCTTACCCTGAATGGCTGTCATCCGAAATTCCCCCGTTTCTTGAGCAGGATTAAGAAGAACGGTGCCCCAATGACGGCCAGCAAAATACCGACAGGCAGCTCAATCGGATCAAACCAAGAGCGTGCCACTGTATCGGCTAGGACAACCAGTGTCCCACCGCCCATGATGGAAAGGGGGAGGAGGAAACGATAATCTTCCCCGATGAGCAGCCTTATAACATGGGGAACGACCAGTCCTACGAACCCGATCAGCCCGGCTACACTGACCGCCGTGCCGGCGAGCAGGGCAGAGAGCAGGATAATGAGCATCCGTTGAAGCTCTACCCGCTGGCCCAGTAACTGTGCTGAATCATCACCCAATAGCAACAAATTCGCAGGCTTAATGGCAAACAAAGAGGCGATTAAGCCAATGATAGCGTAAGGAGCCATGAACTCCAGATGATGCCAGCTTCGTCCATTTAACCCGCCGGATAGCCAAGGAAGTACAGCCTGTACGCGGTCGCTGTACATGACCATTACGCCGTTAGTGAGCGCGCCCAGCAACGCGTTGATTGCAACACCAGCCAGTACAATTTTGACAGGGGAGGTCCCTCGGTCCCAAGCCAGCAGGTAAATGACGATCGCACTCAGAAAGGCTCCCAAAAAGGCGGTTACCGGAAGAAGGTAACTAAGCTGTGGAAGCATCACCATCGTAAAGACGGCTGCAAGTCCACCTCCAGCCGATACCCCAATAATGCCTGGGTCAGCCAATGGATTTTTCATGACGCCTTGAAGAAGTGCTCCTGAAGCTGCGAGACAAGCACCTACCAGTAAACCCACCAACACTCTGGGTAGTCGGAGATCCATTAGGATCGTGCGATATGTGGATTCATCATTATGTAGCAAAACCTGATTGATTTCTTGAAGTGGAATCGACACCGAACCGTAGGCCAGACCGTACACAGAGACAGCTAGCAGTAAGATCGGAAGGGTAATCCAGGCGATGGTGCGTCTTCTGGTGCGCTGTAGTTTGTTCATCGTCATCGCCTATTTCGCCGGATACAGCTTTTGGTGCATCAAATCCAGCGCTTTAGTGACCCGTGTCCCCGGATTCGTCCCGAACAAATCTGAAGGTAAAACTTCGACCTGATTGTTTTGGACTGCCCTGATTCCGTTCCAAGCTGCATTTTCCTGCATTTCCTTTATAAATGCGGCTTTAACCTCTTCCGTATTACCATGGGTCATGATGAAAATGTAATCAGGGTCAGCTTGTACGATGCGTTCTGTGTTCAACTGCGCATATTGCGGGAAATTTTGCAGGCCCGGAAAATCAGCGGCGATATTGGAGCCACCTGCAACTTCCAAAATATTTCCGCCTAGAGAATTCGGCAGCGCCGCCATGTACGTGGCCGGGGCTCCGTAAACCAGCAACACCTTCGGTTTGGAGGTAGAGGCTGTTTCTTTTTGCAGCTTGACTACCTGTTGGTCAATTTGTTGGTTCAGCTTTACGGCCCCGGCCTGCTTTTGCAGTAATTGTCCGAACAGCGTAATTTGTGACTGGATATCCTGAACGGAATTGGCCCCAGTCAGCAGCAGTTGTGAACCGACTCCTTCAATAGCTGGAATGTCTTTTTCATTCATAGGATAATTGCCTAGCACGACATCCGGTTTGAGCATCGTAATTTTCTCCAGATCCACTTCATGGGTGGAGCCTATTTGCTGAACGTTTTCAGCAGCAGGTACGACGGAAGGTCCATTGGAGTTGGGTCTGCCCACGGCTGTCCCGCCTAATGCGTAAATAATATCCAGATCGCCATTGCTGAGCGCAACGATATGTTGAGGGACCTTTTGAAACGCCAACGTCCGTTTTGAAAAGTCAGTAACTTGAATCGTCGCGCCGCTTGTCGTGCTTGAAGCGGTAGATACGGAAGCGCTGGCTGGTTTGTGATCTGCGGAGGTACCATTACTACATCCGGTAACTGCCAATAAAAGCGCTGCGGACGACCACAACACATAAGATTTCATGTTATTCCTCCTGCAATTTTCAAGTTAAACAATAATGATAATCATTTTCATTTATGTATAAGAGAATGATAATGAATATCACTGAGTATTGTCAATTGAAAAAAGCAATTTTTTAAATAAATTTTGAACTAAAAACAAAAGAGAGTCATTCGAATTATAGAAGAAGGAACTACAAATTTTTATTAAAAAATAGCATATATCAAGGGATTACGTACACACAAATACATATTGACATTTTCGAAAAGTGTAAGATATATTGGTGATGGGTTTACTTGATTTTGCGAAATTATGGAATAGAGAGGTGGGGAGACAAGCTCGAAAAGAGCTATTTTTTTTAAATTATTAATTGAGAATGATAATCAATTAGTTATATTCTCGTGGGGAGGGACTGCTGTCAAAATGAAGAAGGGGTATTCTGCAATTATTGCTGTGTTTCTGCTGGTGAGTGTGCTGAGCTTTTGGCCAACTTCGTCATCTGTAGGAGCCGCTGCGGCTTCTCCGAAATTGGCGGATGGTACATACACGCTCAAATACAATATTCTCAAGGCAGAAAATGATTCGGTGTCCATGGCAAATGATTATTTTGAAAAACCAGCTAAGTTGTATGTAAAGAAAGGTCAAATGACCATGCAAATTAAGCTGAATCATAGCGAATGGACAACCGGGTTTAAAGTGGATTACAAAGGTAAAATCATCGATACCAAGATCATCCAAAAGGATGCCAAAGCCGATACTCGCACCGTGCAATTTCCCATTGCAAGTGTCAACAGCCCGTTGATCTCTAAAATCCATGTTACTGTCCCTGCTTACAATTACGATCATGACTATACGATCCGCTTCGCTTTTGATTCCAAAAGCATCAAAAAAGTTGCAGCCGTCCAGTCAGCGAAATCAGCCAAATCTTCCAAAAAGTAAATTGAAGCCATCTTTATCGTTCATAAAATCAACATAAATTCAAGCATAAAAAATTGAGGAGTGTGTGTAGATATGAATATGGTAATGAATCGCTTTGAGCAATTTTCTTTCAAGAAGGCATTCGTAGCACTGATCATGACAGCACTTGTTTTTGCACTGATGGCTCCACTTTCTGCTAAAGCAGCAGCAGCCGACGGCACGTATAACGTAGATTATACCGTTCTGAAGGATCAAACCAATGAAACTTCTCGATTGGACAGCTATCTGACGAAGCCTGCTCAGGTTACGGTAGCTAATGGCAAAAATGTTGTTCGTCTGACTGTGAAAAGCAGCAATCTGATTACGGCGTTCAAAGTAGAGCAAAATGGCGTATTGCAAGATGCGACTGTAGTAAGCACAAATCCGGCGAACAACACTCGTGTCGTGGAATTCGAAGTGGCTGACCTGAATGCCAAAGTAAATGCTTACGCTGAAATTACCATCCCAGTGATTGGCTACACAGGCAAGTACGATGTACAACTGCAATTCGACGAAATCTAATCCAAAATAAAACGTAAAAGGAGATTAAAACATGAACATGATTATGAATCGTATGGAGAAATTGTCTCTAAAAAAAGTAATGCTCACTGTATTGATGGCTGCGCTTGTTTTTGTGGTACTAGCCCCATTCTCAGCTAATCAAGCGAACGCAGCTTTGCCTAATGGAACGTATCAATTGCCTTATACCGTTTATAAAGATGGAACCACTGAGCCTTCTTACATGGATACCAATGGTTATGTAAAAAAACCAGCCACACTGATTGTTACGAATGGTCAATACAAAGTGCGAGTAGCTATTACTAAAAGTGCTTGGGTTACTGAATTCAAAACGCAACAAAACGGCCAGTATGTGAATGCGACTGTGGTAAGTACATCAGGTGATACAAGAATAGTAGAGTTTCCTGTAAGTAATTTTGCTCAAAAATTGAACGTTAAGTTGCATGTAAGTGTACCAAAAGAATACACTGGCGGCATTCCTTACGATCACGACTATGTTGTTCAATTCCAATTCGACGACAGTGATATCTAAGGGTTTCATTTTGAGATAATGATTTTGAACTGAATGCTCATTTGGAGCTTAGTTCCAAAGCTCCAAATGAGTATATTTTAAGTAGGGGGATACATCACCTTGAAAAGCCGATTGAACAAATATATTACGACATTCGCTGCTATTCTAATGTTGTTTTCTTTATTTTCACCATACGCAGGAGCAACACCCGAGGATGAATCCACTTCGTCGAATTTGCCTGACTCAAGCACTACAGTGACTAGTGCTACGTATGCTACTTATGAGTATCCGGTAGAACTGCCCGGTCCATATGTTGAGCCTACGAATGCTATAACAACAACTGAAGCGACTTATGCAGATGGAGAATACCTGATTGATTATAAGCCTTTGCGCAAGACAGTCAGTGGAAGCACCAAGGATTCAAGTTTTAAAACAAATTATACCTACCCTGGAGATTTGATTATTAAAGATGGAAAATACCATTTTTCATTTAAATTTGCAGAGGCTCAAGGGCTTTCGAAATTTCTAGTTGAACAAAACGGGGAAACGGTTCCCGCCAAAATAGAAGTAGATTCCGGAAAAGCTTCGGGAACGGTAAGCTTCGATGTTTATGATTTTCATCAAAATGTAAATACGGAGTTTGGATTTAACAGCAGTTCTCCATGGTATGTAGATACCGATCCGGACCGTTCAGTGAAGGAATGGATTGAGTTTGATCCTTCCAGTTTGAGACTTAAAAACTCAACCGAGAATCCAACCGTTCCACCAGTGACACCACCGGTAACGCCTCCTGGCACAGGAGAAAAGTTAGCTGATTTGGACTTTACCCTCTTGAAAGATGGAACAGAGGAAAAGTCCATGATGGATGGGTATACGGAGAAGCCAGGCTCGCTAATTGAGCGTGGAGGCAAACAATATGCCCAGTTTACGTTAAAGAATAGTAAGCAAATTGATGGCTTTAAGGTAGAGCAAAATGGAGTGTTAACTGACACCTCTATTGTAAGTGAAGACCAGAATGCGAATACACGAGTTATCGAGTTTGAAGTAAAAGAACTACCAGCCAAGCTGAATGCATGGGTGAGCATCAACTGGCCTGAGTTGGGCTACGTGCATACTTATAATGTAGATCTGCAGTTGGCTTCTGTACCTGTACCAACAACTTTGGCGGATGGAACGTACTCTATTAACTTTGATACTTTGCATGCAACCAAAGATCAGCCATCGGCCATGGCCCAATATCTGTTGTCTCCGGCGACTTTGACGGTATTGAAGGGACAAAAAGAAGTTTCCTTCACCATTAAAGACAGCACTACCGTAACAGAATTCAAAACAGAGCAAAACGGGACACTTACGGATGCAGATATTATAAGTGAGGACAAGACAGCCAACACGCGTGTTGTGAAATTCAAGGTAGCTGATTTGGACGCAATTTTGAATGCACAGGTCCATGTGAGCACGACTTATCCAGGTGGGGTTTATGAGATGGACCATAAACTTCGTCTTCAGTTCGATAAAAATAGTATCACAGAAAATGGAAGCTCTCCAGAAACGACATCCAATCTGGACTTCACTCTTTTGAAGGATGGAACGAATGAAGTTTCTATGATGGATGGGTATACGGGGAAACCAGGCACCTTGATTGAACGTAATGGCAAGAAGTATGTTCGTTTCACCTTGAAAAACAGTAAACAAATTGATGGTTTTAAGGTAGAACAAAACGGAGTATTAACTAATGTTGCTACAGTAAGTGAAGACAAAACTGCGAATACACGAGTTATTGAATTCGAGGTTAAAGAAATACCTGCTAAGTTAAGCGCATGGGTAAGTATCAACTGGCCTGAACTGGGCTACGTGCATACCTATAATGTAGATCTTCAATTGGCTTCTGCACCTACATCACCTAGCTTGGCAGATGGAACGTATGCTATTAACTTTAATACCCTGCATGCAACCAAAGATCAGCCATCCGCAATGGCGCAATATCTGTTATCTCCAGCGACTTTAACGGTAGCAAAAGGACAAAAAGAGGTTTCCTTCACCATTAAAGACAGCACTACCGTAACAGAGTTCAAGACAGAACAAAACGGGACATTAACGGATGCAGATATTGTAAGCGAGGACAAGACAGCCAACACGCGTGTTGTGAAATTCAAGGTAGCTGATTTGGACGCAATTTTGAATGCACAAGTGCATGTGAGCACGACCTATCCAGGTGGGGTTTATGAAATGGATCATAAGCTTCGTCTTCAATTTGATAAAAACAGCATTACAAATGCTCCAACCCCGGTTGATCCTGGGACGCCAGGTACACCAGGCACGCCTGGAAAGAATTTAGCTGATGGAACGTATTCAATTAATTTTGATGCGTTGCACGCAACCAAAGATCAAAAATCGGCCATGGCGCAATATTTATTGTCTCCGGCTACGCTGACGGTATCGAAGGGCAAGTATGAAGCCTCCTTTACGATTAAAGACAGCACCACCGTGACAGAGTTCAAAACAGAACAAAACGGGACGTTGACAGATGCAGATATCGTTAGTGAGGATAAGAATGCGAATACACGTGTTGTGAAATTCAAGGTGGCCGATTTGGACGCTATTCTGAATGCACAGGTGCATGTGAGCACGACCTATCCAGGTGGGGTTTATGAGATGGATCATAAGCTTCGTCTTCAATTTGATCGCAGCAGCATTACAGCTAAAGGACCGGATAACGGAACCACAACTCCAGTGGAAAATGGCAGATACAGCATTGATTTCTCCGTACTCAAAAACGGAAGCAATGAAATATCTGTGATGGATGGATATATGCAAAAGCCAGCCACACTGTTAAAACAGTCCGGTAAAAATATCATTCAAATTAAAATGGACAAGAGCAGCTGGATTAAAACGTTTAAAGTAAATGGTTCTGAAGCTCAGGTGGTTGAACAGTCCACCTCTGCAGACACAAGAACAGTACAATTTGAAGTACCTAATCTGTCAGATAAAGTTACAGTGAACACGCATGTCATCGTACCTGGATTAGATTTGGGTGGCATCCCTTATGACCACGTATATGATGTGCAGTTCCAATTCGAGCCTGCCACCATTCGCAGCTTTGTTGAGCCTACCTCTTCAGGGGCGGCTGATCCTATCGTTAAACTGGATTTTGACAAGCTTGCCAATGGGAAATATGCATTGAAATTCACCATTGTGCTGCCAGATGGCATCACAGGATCTGAATCTCCGGCTCAACGCTTCATCACTAATGAACCAGCGCAATTGGTCGTGGAAGGCGACAAACGGTTTGTAGGTCTGAAGCTGCAAAACAGCAATGAAGTTAAGGCGCTGCGCATTTGGGATAACGCAAGTGGAGGTTATCAGGATGCAGAAGTGACCCGGGAAGATGCAGCAAGTAATACGAAGGACGTTCGTTTCAGTGTAAGTGACTTTAAGAACAACGTAAAAGGTCAACTGGTTGTCTACGAAGCTCCAAAAGTGGCAAGTAGCGCTCCGATGGTTTTCAAGGCGGAGGATCGAGTAGAAAAGGTATATGATTTTGAATTTAAATTCGATACCAGTAATGTATCTTATCACAACGAAACAAAAGCAGATGAAGTAGAACAGGGGAAAAATAACTTAGCCGATGGAGAGTACACTGCGAACTTCCGTGTGCTTGCAAACGGAACGGACAAGGATTCTTTGGTGGCTCCATTTGTACAGAGTCTGGCCAAGTTGATTGTGAAAAATGGTAAGGTTCAGGCTCATGTAACCGTAACAGACAATCATGCTTTGAAATTATTCCAAACGGACTTTGAGGGCCGCTACGCGAATCCGACGATTGTGGGTACCGACACAAAAGGTGATACACACACAATTGCCTTCGAAGTACCCGATCTGGATAAAAAGCTGAGTGTGTACACACAGGTATATCTGCCTGAGAAATACATTTTTAATGAGAAATTCGGCGGACAGATTCAATTTGACCGTGCATCGCTCAAAGGTGAAGGAGTTAATGCAGCTACAACTGCAACCGCTACTGAATCGGCAGCAGCTTCTACGGACAAAGCAACAGAAACGACCACCTCGGTAGCTGAAGCAAAACCAGCAGTTGAGCAACCAGTTCAACCTGCTTCCGAGAAGCAATACACGATCAATTACAACGTATTTAAAGACAAAACGAATGAAGCGTCCGTCATGGATGGTTATCTCGATAAACCAGCCACATTGATTGAAAAGGGAGACAAGCGCTATATCCAAATCACTTTGAAAAACAGCTCTTGGATGCCGACTCTACAAGTGGAGCAAAACGGTACCCTAAAAGATGTGGAAGTGATCTCGACATCCGGTGATACACGTATCGTTCAATTTGAGGTAGGGGACTTGTCTCAGAAAATCAGTGCTTACACACACGTTATTGTGCCTGGTTTGGTCCTAGGCGGAGTACCGTATGATCACTGGTATACGGTTCAGTTCCAATTTGATGAAGCAAGCCTAAAGGTGAAATAATCTCAGGTTATGACATCAATGAAGCCTAAATAACAGCAAAGTTTGTATGCGAGCAAGTCTTGGTGCCCCGGCATCAAGACTTGTCAGCATTTACATACCCGAGGAATTTGCAAAAATCCACCCGAAAAAATTGGGACTCACGCTGTTGCTCTATATTTTGAATTGAGGTGATTGGATTTTCATGAAACAGTATGCAGCTTTGGCTCAAAGGAAAGCGTTTGGTTTCTATATGTTAATCGGCATCATGATCTTATTGCTGGCCGGATGCTCCGGGGGAGCACAGCCTGGACAGGACCATAGCGATGGTTCGACTTCAACAGCAGCATCAGATGCAACCGGAAAGTCCTCTGATGATAAAACAGCAACTCTACGTATTGTGGCGACTACAGTAGCCATTTCTGAAATTACGGATGCGCTGGGCTTGGATTTGGCTGGCAAGCCAACAAGCACCAAAGTATTGCCTGATCGTTACAAGGATGTTCCTGATGTGGGGAATCCGATGAGTCCTGATATGGAAAAAGTAATGTCCTTGAAACCTACAGATGTGCTTTCGGTGACCACACTCAAATATGATTTGGAGCCCAAGTTTAAGGACCTGAACATTAATGCTGAATTTTTGAATTTTGAAAGCCTTGCGAATATGCAAAAGGAAATTCAAAAGCTGGGAGACCGATTTGATAAAGCTGAAAAGGCGAAAGAGATTAATGGGGCCTTGGATGCCAAAGTTACTGAGATTCAGCAAAAAATTAAAGGCAAGAAGTCTCCTAAAGTACTAATTCTACTGGGTGTTCCGGGAAGCTATCTGGTGGCTACCGAACATTCCTATATTGGGGATATGGTTAAAATTGCAGGCGGGACAAATGTGGTTCAAGGTGAGAAGGTGGAGTTCATAGCCCACAATACCGAAGCCTTGCAGCAATCCAATCCTGATATCATTTTGCGTGCTGCACACGGGATGCCGGATGAGGTTGTAAAAATGTTCGATGAAGAGTTCAAAACTAACGATATCTGGAAGCATTTCAACGCTGTGAAAAAGGGGCATGTTTATGATTTGCCTGAACCGTTGTTTGGCACCACTGGGAATTTAGCGGCAAGCTCTGCGCTGGATGAGCTGATGAAAATGCTGTATCCTTCGAATTAAAGGAAGCTGATGACATGTCCAAAAAATTATGGAGCCTTATTGTTGTAATTGTCTTACTCGTCGGTGTCATGCTGTACTCAGCGATGACAGGCAGCCTCAAGGTGAATTTGAGTCAGTTGGTGGCCGGATTGTGGACAGGAACAGATGATCAGGTGAATGTGGTCAAGGATCTAAGACTACCGAGAATTATCGTAGCTGTGATAGCGGGTGCAGCCCTTGCAGTGGCGGGCGTTTTGCTGCAAGCCGTCATGAAAAACCCGCTGGCAGATTCCGGGGTGATCGGCATTTCTTCGGGAGCGGCCTTGGTCTCGCTGATCGCGGTGACCCTCTTTCCGGCGCTTTATTTCTGGATGCCGTTCTTTTCATTTATCGGCGGTGCGTTGGCCTGCCTAATGGTCTACGGATTTTCATGGAAATCTGGCTTGCATCCTATTCGACTTATTCTGATTGGGGTGGCAGTAAACGCCATCTTTTCCGGCCTAGGTCAGTCGTTTAACTATCGGGGCAGTTATGCGGTCACCAGCATTAACCAGGTCACCACCTCAACCTTGTCTATGAAAAAATGGGTAGATGTCGAGGTGATTGTGACTTATGGCGGAATTGGTTTAATTTTGGCCATGCTCGTCTTCTCTTGGTGTAATTTCTTGTCCCTTCAAGATAAAACGGCTAAAAATTTGGGCCTTAACGTGACACGTGCACGACTTTTAATTTCTGTGATAGCAGTGCTGCTTGCAGCAACGGCTACAGCTATCGCAGGAGTGATTGCTTTTATCGGCCTGCTCGTTCCGCATTGTGCCCGCTACCTGGTTGGCTCGGATCATAAGTGGCTGATTCCGTTTTCTGCCTTATGCGGCGGTTTGCTGCTGTTGCTTGCGGATACGCTGGGGCGAACGGTGCTTGCTCCCAATGAAATTCCGGCCTCTATTATTATGGCAGTCATTGGCGGACCATTCCTGATATTCCTGATCAGAAAGGCGGATCGCACCTATGGACATTAAAGATATAACCTTCTCCTATGATCGAAAAACAGATCGTCTACATGCGATCAATGCTGTTATTGAACGGGGACGAATTACTACGATTATTGGCCCCAATGGATGCGGCAAATCGACACTGCTCAATGTGATGTCCAACAATGCCGTTCCTCGCAAGGGCCAGGTGGTTCTGGATGGCAAGGAGATAGCCCACTACAAGCCCAAGGAACTGGCCCGTCAATTGGCGGTAGTTCATCAGCAGAACGAAGCGCCCTCTGACCTGACAGTAGAAAAACTCGTCAGCTTCGGAAGACTGCCTCATAAGAGCATGTTCACAACCAGCCGGGACGAGGACGAGGAAGCAGTCGAATGGGCTATAGCCTGCACCAATCTGGAGGAACGCAGGACACATACACTGGATCAGCTCTCAGGAGGAGAACGGCAGCGTGTGTGGATTGCAATGGCCTTGGCACAGCGAACGCCGATTTTATTTTTAGATGAGCCGACCACCTATCTGGATATGTATTACCAGCTTGAGATTTTGGAGCTTATTCGGCAGCTCAATCAGGAGCACGGACTGACCATCGTGATGGTGCTGCATGATATTAATCAGGCTATTCGGTATAGTGATGTGATGATCGCTATGAAAGAAGGACGCATAATAGCGAATGGTTCGCCTATAGAGGTCGTTACATCCGAACTGATTCAGGCAGTCTATGGTGTGAAGGTAGTCATAAGACAGGACGAGGAGGCGGGCATGTATCTTATTCCGATAGGCGTCGGAGATTCCGAACATTTACACGCACAGAGAGAGTGTAAGGTATCTGTCCTTGAGTTATCTCATTGAATTTAAAACATAAAAATGGTTCTGATCCAGGTGTTTGTCAGGTGACAATCGTGAGGACAGAAGCATTTTTTTATTTTATTTATAAGATATTGGATGAGATTCAGGGGCAGTTCTGCTTAGACTACGGTTCGAATCCGATCTTTTGTGTGTTATACTATTGCCGTCGGTAATTTTGTGTTTAGCACTTTACTAATGATAAGGATGGTATGCTTATATGATCAGTACAAGCGGCGTAACGCTTCGTTATGGTAAACGCCCACTTTTTGAAGACGTAAATATCAAATTTACTCCTGGGAACTGCTACGGCCTGATTGGGGCGAATGGCGCGGGTAAATCCACCTTTTTGAAAATTCTTTCCGGTGAAATTGAAGCCAATTCAGGTGAGGTTCACATGACACCAGGCGAACGGATGGCTGTCCTCAAGCAGAACCATTATGAATACGATGAATTTCCGGTTCTGGAAACCGTTATTATGGGCCATACGCGTCTGTATGAAATCATGAAGGAAAAGGATGCACTGTACGCCAAAGCGGAGTTTTCCGAAGCAGACGGTTTACGTGCTGGTGAATTGGAAGGCGAATTTGCAGAGCTGAACGGTTGGGATGCCGAGCCGGATGCGGCTGCATTGTTGATCGGTCTGGGGATTCCGCGTGATCTTCATGACAAAAAAATGGCTGAAATGAGCGGCAATGACAAAGTGCGCGTTCTGTTGGCACAAGCGTTGTTTGGTCGTCCGAACAATTTGCTGCTTGATGAGCCTACCAACCATTTGGATCTCGAATCCATTCAGTGGCTGGAGAACTTCCTGATGGACTATGAAGGCACTGTCATTGTTGTATCCCATGATCGTCACTTCCTGAACAAGGTATGTACGCATATTGCGGATATTGATTTTGGTAAAATCCAGATGTATGTCGGAAACTATGACTTCTGGTACGAGTCCAGCCAGCTTGCACTTACACTGGCTCGCGATGCGAACAAGAAAAAGGAAGAAAAAATCAAAGAACTGCAAGCCTTTATTCAGCGCTTTTCTGCGAATGCTTCCAAGTCCAAACAGGCAACTTCGCGTAAAAAGCAACTGGATAAAATTACGCTGGACGACATCCGTCCATCGAACCGTAAATATCCGTTCATTAACTTCAAGCCTGAGCGTGAAGCGGGCAAACAATTGCTGACTGTAGATAGTCTCAGTAAAACCGTGGAAGGCGAGCAAGTACTGAACGAGTTTAGTCTGGTCGTGAACAAAGGCGATAAAATTGCGTTTGTAGGTCCGAACGGTCTCCCTAAAACAACGCTCTTCCAGATCTTGATGAACGAACTGGAAGCGGATAACGGTGAATTTTCCTGGGGGATTACAACGAGCCAAGCGTATTTCCCGAAAGATAACTCCACTTATTTTGAAGGTGTGGATCTGAATCTGGTGGACTGGTTGCGTCAATATTCCAAGGATCAGGACGAAACGTTCCTGCGCGGCTTCTTGGGACGTATGCTTTTCTCAGGCGAAGAAGCGCTTAAGAAAGCAAGTGTGCTGTCCGGGGGAGAAAAGGTTCGCTGTATGCTGGCAAAAATGATGCTGAACGGTGCTAACGTACTGCTTCTGGAAGAACCGACCAACCACTTGGACTTGGAATCTATCACAGCGCTGAACAATGGTCTGATCGATTTTGACGGGACTATTTTGTTCACTTCTCATGACCATCAGTTCATTCAAACCATCGCGAATCGCATCGTGGAAATTACACCAAACGGCGTAATCGACCGTACGATGAGCTATGATGAATACTTGGAAAATGAAGAAATCGCTCAATTGCGTGAACGCATGTATCCGGTAGAAATCGGCTAACATCCGAACCGCTAATTTCAGCAAATAGATAAACGAAAGAGGAGCTCCATCAGGCCATTGCCTTGGCCGGGAGACTCCTCTTTTTTCGTTTTGTGCCATGACCTTTAGCTTACTTGGTTCCGAGAGTGAGTCAAGATAGATCCCGCCTGATCTCGGTCCCCTATATAGCCTAGAGGGTGGCTTATGATCCGCCTGTACGACGGCGTTGGTTGTTCGGCTTCTTCGTATTTTGGCTTTTCAGTGTTTTGGTGGAACCGCCTTGAAAGCCGCCCTGCTGTGAAGCGCCGGACTGCTGTTTTTTTTGTGCCAGCTTTTCGCGAATGGCATCTGCGAGATTAATTTTACGTGGTTCCTTAGCATCGCTCATGAATAAATTCCTCCTGTTGCCGCCAGATTCATGTCAATCATGCTGGATTGAAGAAAAACGCGGCTGTGTCCTCATTTTATACGTTTTTAAAAGAAGGGACAAGGGCAACAATGATAACACATCGCTGGAGTGAGGTAAGAGGAGAAATGTCTGTTTTTTGCATGAAGGAAAAATTGTTTTGTGTAACCTACAGGGATGGGGCCTGGCAATACTTTTTCATTGTTCCTACAGCGATGTAGAGTGGAAAGACTGTTTCTCTAGACCCACACAAAGTTCGTCTGTTATCCTAAAAATAACAGTTTTCCAAAGGTGAATTGTTATTTTTAGGGCAGCTATGCTGCTTGTTTGAGGGGTAGTGTAAGGGCAGCTATGCTGCTATTTTTATTTCTGGGCAGATCTTTACGCTGCGAACTATCTATTTGAAGGAGTGTCCTCCGTTGTGGTAAATGTCTATGATGAAATACGAAAAGGTGAGCGAGGGGCGTGGGTAAGCATTGCTGCTTATCTTTTGCTGTCCGCTTTTAAGCTGATTAGCGGATATATATTTGCCTCTAGCGCGTTGCTGGCCGATGGATTCAACAATGTCACCGATATTGTGGTGTCGGTTGCTGTATTAATTGGTCTGAGAATTTCGCAAAAACCACCAGATTCCGACCATGCCTATGGACATTTTCGGGCCGAAACGATTGCGGCGCTGCTGGCGTCCTTTATTATGGCTGTTGTTGGTTTGCAGGTGCTGATTGATGGAATCGGAAGCATTTTCAAGGGAGAAAAGCAAATACCGGATATTACCTCTGCGGGTGTGGCTGTGATTTGCGCAGTGATTATGTTCGGGGTGTACCTGTACAATAACAGGCTCGCTCGGCAAATCAACAACAAGGCGTTGCTGGCTGCGGCCAAGGATAATCTATCAGATGCACTCGTCAGTGTTGGAGCAGCAGTGGGCATTATTGGCGCACAGTTCGGGCTGCCGTGGTTGGATACTGTGGCGGCGATCGTGGTAGGATTCATTATTTGTAAAACGGCGTGGGAGATTTTTAGGGATTCCACACATAGCTTGACTGATGGATTTGATGAGCAAGAACTGAACGACTTACGGAGTACGATTGCTCTTATACCTGGAGTAGAGGGAATTCGAGACGTTAAAGCACGGGTACACGGTAACCATGCGCTGGTGGATGTGGTCATTGAGGTGAATCCGCAACTCAGTCTGATCGAAGGACATCGGATCAGCGATCGGATTGAGGAACGTTTACAAGAGGTTCATAATACAATGCACGTTCATGTCCATGTAGAACCTAAATTATAGATTAATTATTAAATAATTAGTATTAAAAGTGACTTTAGACCTATATCAAAAAAGGTGTACACGCTATCTTTTGTGACGTTTGGATTATATCTCTCTTCCTGCTGCTTTTACTATAATGAAGGCATGTCCGGCTATATTCGTCGGAATTATGCTCTTCAAATTCGTAAAAACAGCCAGGAGGTGCAACATTGAGAAGACGCGTGATGGGAATGCTCATGACGTCAGCCGCGCTGTTGGCAGCAATTCATGTGGCGCCGGGTCAGGTTGACGCAGCGGCATCGACAGCATCCACAGGACAGAAGGCGGTTATTCAGGCGGCTGTAAAGCTTAGATCCGATCCTTCGACTACGGGCGATGTAGTCAGCTTTATGAAGCAGGGAGAGGCCGTAACAGTATTGGAGAAAACGAATAGCTATTGGTATAAGATCAAGACCTCTGATGGAGTAACCGGCTACACAAGCAGCTCCGACAAGTACATAAAAGTTGGCGCTACCAGCGTCGCTGCTGCTGTCACCCCGTCTGCCAGCCGTAAAACGGAAGCCTCAGAGTCAGCTAAAACTGTTTCAGCTTCAGTTAAAAATGTTTCAACTAAAGAGGCTCCGGCTTCAGTGAATAGTTCTGCCGGTCAAACGAAAGCTACGATTCAAACGTCCGTTCGTTTGCGGGCGGAGGCATCCACTTCTTCCGAGGTTCTGGGCTATATGAATACAGGGGATGTCGTTACGATTACCGATTCCAGTAACGCGTATTGGTTTAAGATCACCACTGCTGATGGTACAGTAGGCTATGTCAGCTCATCTCCACAATATATTCGTATTGGTGAGGGGGTTGTTGTGCAGCAGCCTGTGGCATCTTCGGCTGCACCCGCTTCAGATACTACTGCTCTACCTGCGGTAGCGTCTCCTGCTTCGACGGTTAGCTTGCCTTCTGGTGATGCAGCGGCTGCAATCGAACAGGTTATTGACACAGGTATGACTTACCTTGGAACACCTTATGAATATGGTTCTGATCGCAACAGTACGGCTACTTTTGATTGCTCGGCATTTACTCGCCAAATTTTCCGTCAGGCTGTAGGGATCCAGCTCCCGGCAGATTCTCGTTCACAGGGTGAGTGGATCAAGCAGAACAGTCAGCCGAATACAGATATGACTACACTGAAGCGTGGCGATCTGCTCTTTTTTACAAATTATAATGCATCTTCCGGGGCGTACACGTCCTTGGATAATTCCTCCCAAACGATTACGCATGTAGCTGTATACTTGGGAGACAACAAGCTTCTCCATACGTTTTCTGTAGCGGCCGGTGGTGTAAAAGTTACGGATTTCAGCAAGCCTTGGCAGGATCGTTTCCTGTTTGGGGGCAGCGTGATCCAATAAAAACGCCGTTCACTGTTAAAAGCTGCATCAAAAAAGGATGTTCCACATCTCTGTTGACCAGGGTGGGAACATCCTTTTTTGATAAGCATATGATACATATCACGTTTGGGTGTAGCTATCATCCAACGTCTATGAAGCTCGTTTTCTTCCGGTAAAAAGTGAAATAACGAATAAGACCAAAAATAGCACAAATAACATTTTGGCTATTGTAGCTGCTACGGAGACGACGATACCAAAAAAACCTAAAATCCCGGCGATCACAGCAAAAACTAAGAATAAAGCCGACCATTTCAGCATGTTCTGTATCCTCCTTTGATTGTATATAATGTGGCATACTCGCGCCCCGATAGAGCGTGGTAGCAGAGGATGGTGACTTCTACAGATTAAGTGTGGCTGTGCCATCATTATACGTTGTTTTAAACGGTGCGAGGGCCCGTGAATCATAACCTTTGGAGCACAAGAAGATACCAGTCTGGACGTTGTTTCGTGTCCGAATGTAGAGGGTAACTATGCAGTAATCATAAACATCATCGTGAAAGACGAAAGAGAGGTTACGCTATGTTAACACAGGTCAGCATTTTTATTATTGCTATCGCATTTGCCGTACTCGTTATTTACCTTATTAAGACATTGAAAGCAGCTCAAGGTTCTCTAGATAAGGTAACTCAAACCTTGCAGGAAGTACAAAAGACAGTCGATGAACTAAGTTATGAAGTAAAACAAACGGTTCGACATGCAAATGACATCACCGCAGACGTTGATCATAAATTGAAGCAAGTGGAACCTGTGATGGAGTCGGTTAAAAACCTGGGGGAGGTACTCAGCGAAGTGACGCTGGCCGCCAAACAGGCTTCAACAGCGTTAATGACACGCCTTCAGAAGTCACGTAGCACTGCGAGCAGCACTTCCGGAACGGAGAAGGCGATCAAGTCAACGGGATCGAACAGACCTTTGACTGCAACAGAGCGGACGGTTCAGAGCTACAATGCCACTTATGGGGAACCTGCGGGCAAGCCGGCTAAGAACTGGCTGGGTTATGTAGACATCGCTGCTGGGGTGTGGCAGAAAATGCGTCAGTAGTATAGTGCTGAACCGTAAACTATAGGAAATTCATTGAAAGGGTGAGAATTATGATGAAGACATTATTACTAGCCGCTGGTTTGCTCACTCCCTTTTCCGGACAGGATACGGTTCAGCAAACCGTCTCCCCGCAGACAGCGGGGCATATGGTAAGGGCTGTTCAGACGATAACTGATCCACATGCTGTGCCAACTGATTTTCATACCTTAAATGGCATATCTCTGGATGATACTCGTGCGGATGTATTGAAAAAACTGGGCAAGCCACTTCGAATTAAGAAGGATAAGCTGCTGCTTTCTACAGAATATCAATACCCGGATGTCACCGTAGGTATGCGTGAGGACGTCGTCTCCTATGTGCATGTAGATCCTGCTGCCGGTCGAATCAAAGTGAATGATAAGTGGCTGCCACTGCAACGGAAAACGCTGGATCAAGAGCTAGGCGGCTCGCAATTTACGGCAGAAGACGGAGAGGTGTATGTGCGCGGGCAGCGGGCGATCAAAGTATTTACGGATAAGACGTCTGACAAGCCAAAGTATGTTGAGTTTTTTGATGAAACGGAGTGGTAATCGATTTTTTCGAGGCGTGACATCATATGGAAGTTTCAAATGGATGAATGAAGTGTAATAGTCAGAGAAGTCAATCCTTAAAGGAGCGTGAGAAACATGAATCAGACCAATCATAAATCTTATGCCAAGGTGGTAGAGAACGGTGTACAAGCCGTTGAAGCTGTGAATGAGTTGCGTAACACGGGCTATCGTTATGAGGATGTGTTCGTGCTCGCTCATGATCAGGATCGGACGGATCGTATCGCAGATACGGTAGCTGCCAAGGAAATCGGGATTAAAGAAGAGGGCGTTTTTGACTCCTTAGCGAATTTGTTCCGTTCTCGTGGCGATGAGCTTCGTGCTAAAATCACTTCCTTAGGTTTTACCGATACGGAAGCAGATTTTTATGAAAAAGAATTGGATCAGGGTAAAGTGCTGGTTATTGCGAAAAAAGCGTGATTTTCCAGCTCATCATAGGATTAAGCAAACTTAGATTTGAAAAAGAGGATGTTGGCCGCAGCCCAAGTGTTTCGCGGGTCCTCCAAAAACATAGATAAGGAATGGGGTTTTAGCCTCATTCCTTATCTATGTTTTTGGAATGCCTGCTTACGGAAACGCTATTTCTAATTAACAAGGGTGTTGCCCCATAAGCAGGTATAGTATAATACATGGGTTACAGATAAGGAGAGAGCAATGAGAATTCTAATTGTTGATGATAATCCAACGAATGTCATTATTATTCGTGAAATACTAAAAAAAGAAAATTATCGCGATGTGATCTCTGCCAGCTCGGCCGCAGAAATGCTGGAGCATCTGGGAATCGGCGACCGTACCATTAGTCTTCGCCCCCGTCCTTCGGATATTGATTTGGTGCTGCTCGATATGATGATGCCTGAAATGGATGGCATTGAAGCTTGCAGTATTGTACAGGAATATGAACATTTAAAAGATATTCCGATTATTATGGTCACCGCTGTAGGCGATTCTAAAAAATTGGCCGAAGCTCTGGATGTGGGAGCCGTCGATTATGTCACAAAGCCGATCAACAAGGTAGAGCTAATGGCGCGAATTCGATCTGCCTTGCGTCTTAAGCAGGAAAAAGACTGGCATAAGGACCGGGATCAGCGAATTCAGGATGAATTGAAACTGGCTGCGATGGTACAGCAGGCGGTGCTAAGTCCTGCCATTCAGGACCCTATGCTGCAAGCGAATGCACTGTACCAGCCTTCCTTTGAACTGGCGGGAGATTTATATTCATGGTATCCGCTAGGAGAAGGGAGATATGCCATCATTTTGCTCGATATGATGGGGCATGGCATTTCTTCTTCTTTGTTTTGCATGTTCATTGCGTCTGTACTCAAGGATACGGTGACCACGTATGTGGAGCCGGAGAAGGTCATACAAGAGCTGAATCGTCGTTTTAATCAACTGGACCTGGGCAAGCAGCTGGTACAGTATTATTTTACGGCGATTTATATGGTGATTGATACTCGTTCACGGCGAATTGACTATGTAAATGCAGGGCATCCTCCCGGCTTGCTGTTCAATCAGGACGGTAGCATAACCAAATTAGACCGTGCGTGTAGTCCGGTCGGATTGTTTGATAAAATTGATGCAGAGATGCACACGATTTATTACGAAGGAACTGGGCATATCGCTTTGTATACAGATGGCTTGCTGGAGACGGTAGAAGGTGAATATGAGGAACAATTGGAGTATCTGACTGCCTGTCTGCGCAAGTATGAGGAATGGAATGAAGAAGCGATGCTGGATGCGTTTTTTCGTAACGAGGGGCCGCAGGATCGCGATGATGATAAGTGCCTGATCTGGATTTCATTGAAAGAGGGAGAGAGCTTGCATGAAAATCAGAAATAAACTGCTGATTGGCTTTGGATCGCTTATGGCGATCCTCCTTGTGCTGACGCTAATCAGCTATGACCGGATGGGGAGCTTGAATGAACAGCTGAACCAGGTTTACCAAGAACGATATGTGAAGGTCCGGAAAACAACGGCTATACGCGGACAGGTGAACGATATGGCTAAAGTCATGGCCAACTTGATCTTGAATCCAGGCTCCTCTGTCAGCGAGGCCAAGCGCGAGATGGATGATATTTCTGCTACTGGAACAAAAGTGCTGGCTAGTCTGCAAACGGATTCCGGTACGAGTGAAGAGCAACAGCAGATTGACCGGGTGGCTGTCGCCTGGAAAGATTATCTAAACTATGAAGAGAGACTCGTTTCCTTATTGGAGCAAGATCGTATTGAGGAAGCTAATGCTTTCCGTAATAGCACGGGTCTGCCTGCTCAAGAGGAGGCAATGGACAGCATTAATACCCTAGCTGTTTTCCAAGACCGGGAAATTGATAACGATATGAAGCAGGCCAATCAGGCTTATGAGGAATCTGTGCAGATTACCACAATCCTGATGGCGGCCGGTCTGATGATGGGCTTACTGGTTATTTTGTGGGTGCTTCCTAGCATTGCCAAAGGTCTAAATACCGTTAACCTCATGATGAACGGTTTTGGCAAGGGAAAGTACAGGGCTATCAGCCGCATGAGTGTGGCCTCCAAAGATGAAATCGGAGAGGTTGCTCGTGTGTTTCAACAATTGGCTGGAGACCTGGATGAAAAAAGGAAATTCGAGCATTCCGTCCTTCAAACGCAGAAGGACCAAACTTGGCTTAATGCCAATACTGCTCGATTGACTGAGCTGTTTCGCGGTGTGAATTCACTGGAGCAGGTTGCTCAGATGTTCATTAGTGAGTTTACACCCATTTTGGGGGGCAGCTATGGAGCCATCTACCTGCAAGGAAAAGAGGTAGAAGACAACCGGTTCAAGTTATACGGCTCCTATGCAAAGGTGACTGGCGAAGGCTCGATCAGAGACGCTATCCAGGTGGGCGAAGGTTTGCTTGGACAGTGTGTTCTGGATCGTAAGCCAATCTTGATCACAGAGGCACCTGAAGGATACTTGTCCATTGGCTCCGCCTTAGGAGAAAGTAAGCCAGTTGGAATTATGATTTTCCCTATTATGTTCGATGATGAATGCATTGGTGCCGTGGAAATAGCGTCACTGGATCGCTTCAGTGATCTGGAAACGAAGCTGTTTGCTCAGTTAGTGGAGAGTTTGGGAATCATTTTGAACAATATCAAGGGACGGATGCGGGTTGAGCAACTATTGCGCGAATCACAAGCACTTACCGAGGAATTGCAATGCCAGTCCGAAGAGTTGCAAACTCAGCAAGAAGAGCTCAAGCGTTCTAACGAGAATTTGGAGCAGCAAACAGAGGAGCTTAAGCGTTCCGAGGAATTATTACAGCGTCAACAGGAAGAATTGGAGCATTTTAATACTGAACTGATTGCTAAAACGAGAGCACTGGAAGAACAGGTTCGAGAAGTGGAAGAAAAGAACGATGAGATCGAACGTGCACGAGCCCAGTTGGAGCAACAGGCGATGCAGCTTGGGATCACAAGCAAATACAAATCCGAGTTTTTGGCCAATATGTCGCATGAATTGCGTACTCCGCTAAATAGCTTGCTTATTCTTTCTCAGCTGCTGTCTGAGAACAAGGAAGGCAATCTCAAGCCCAAACAAGTTGAATATGCACAAACCATTTATATGTCGGGCGCGGATTTGTTGAAAATGATTGATGAAATTCTGGATTTATCCAAAGTGGATGCTGGAAAAATGGATATTAACCATGAAACGGTCCATTTGAAGGAACTGGAGCTGTTTGTAGAACAGAATTTTGCTCCAGTCGCAGCCAAACGAGAGCTTCAACTGCATACCGAAATCGAAGAGAATTTGCCAGATGCTATTATAAGTGACGGTTATCGTCTCAAACAAATTTTACGTAACTTACTGTCCAATGCGTTCAAGTTCACCACGGAAGGTTCTATAAGTTTCAAGGTATCTCGGGTAAATGGAGAGCAGCTTCCGGGTATGCTAAATCCACGAAAATCCTATCTGGCTCTATCTGTGCGTGATACCGGCATCGGGATTGCTTCAGATAAGACAGATCTGATCTTCGAAGCCTTCCAGCAGGTAGACGGTACGACTAGCCGAAAATACGGGGGAACAGGGCTGGGGCTGTCGATCAGCCGTGAGCTTTCCAAATTGTTGGGCGGTGCCATTACAGTCGAATCCGAGCAGGGACAGGGCAGTTGCTTTACACTGTATTTGCCGGAACAAACGCCTACCGAAAAGAATAAGGATTCTCATTCGAGAGAGGCGCTTAACAGTGCAGATGTGCCTCCGGCTTTTGAAGGCGCCGCTGCTTCAGCGGAAGCAGATCTTCCAATGATTATGCCAGCTGAACGCTTACCTGTGTATCAGATACCTGCGAAGAGCGGAGCGGAGGACATACATCCGGGTGACGACCGAAACGAGATTACCCCGCAGGATAAAGTGCTGCTGATTATTGAGGATGATATTAATTTTGCTAATATTTTGTACGACATGGCCCGTAGTCGGGGCTTTAAGGCGTTGATTGCTCTCAAAGGAGACGATGGGCTGAACATGGCTCATACCTATTTGCCCGACGCTATTATATTAGATATTCAGTTACCTGTGATGGATGGCTGGTCCATTTTGGGCGAGCTGAAAGGCAATTCGTCGACACGTCATATTCCAGTACATGTTATCTCAGTCATAGATGATGTGAAGCAGGGCTTGATGATGGGCGCAATTGCTTATCTCAAAAAGCCTTCCTCGAAGGAGAGTCTGGATAAGGCATTTTCACATATAAAGTCGTATACGGACCAAATGGTAAAACGCCTCCTTGTAGTCGAGGATGACGATAATCAACGCAAATCCATTATTGAGCTCATCGACCATGATGATGTGGCCATTACAGCGGTATCGACTGGTAAAGAAGCACTAAACGAGCTGGCCACCCAGCGGTATGACTGCATGGTACTGGACCTGATGTTGAGTGACATGACAGGCTTTGAATTGCTCGACCGCATTCGGGAAAATGAGCAGCTCACCGATCTGCCGATCATTATTTATACAGGCAAAGATCTGGATAGTAAGGAAGAAACACAACTTCGAAAATATGCAGAGTCCATTATTATTAAGGATGTCAAATCACCGGAACGACTTTTGGATGAGACTACGTTGTTCCTGCATCGGGTGGAGGCAAATCTTCCTGAGGACAAACGTAAAATTCTGCAGAAGCTTTATAACAAGGAAGAGCTGTTTGAAGGCAAAAAAATATTGTTGGTAGACGATGATATTCGTAATGTATTTGCTCTGTCCAGTGTGCTGGAAAGCTATCGTATGGAGGTTACCTTTGCTGAAAATGGAAGGGAAGCACTGGAACTGCTCGAACAGACACCTGATTTTGATCTGGTGCTGATGGATATGATGATGCCGGAAATGGATGGATATGAAGCGATGCGACGTATCCGGTTAATGCCACAATTCGAGAAGCTGCCTATTATTGCCCTGACAGCCAAGGCGATGAAAGATGATCGTTCCAAGTGTATTGAGGCAGGCGCTTCCGATTATGTAAAAAAACCGATTCAAACCGAACAGCTTTTATCATTAATGCGAGTGTGGTTGTATTCGTAACCCAAAAAAATGGGTAATATAAAACGACACATGATTGAGAGCGGTGCAGGCAAAACCTATTTAGGAATTGGAGAGAGATTATGACATCGAAGGATATGGCGGATAATGCTGCTAATGAAGTGAAATCGAATGACAATGAGCGGGAAATGATTGAGATTGAGCTGTTGCTGGAAGGTATACATCGGCTGTACGGCTACGATTTTCGTAATTACGCTCTGCCTTCGATCAAGCGGCGTATTTATTATCATGCGCAGTCCGAGAATGTAAGTACGATATCAGGACTTCAGGAGAAGGTGCTGCATGATCGCAGTGCCTTCGATAGACTGGTACAGAGTCTTTCTATTCCGGTGACCGAGATGTTTCGCGATCCGGAGCTGTTTCTAATTTTTAGGCAAAAAATTATTCCTATTTTACGAACGTATCCGTATATCCGAATCTGGCATGCAGGTTGCTCCACAGGTGAGGAAGTATACTCTATGGCAATCTTGCTGCATGAGGAAGGCTTATATGATAAGGCCCGTATTTATGCGACGGATATGAATAACCTGTCTTTACAGCAAGCGAAAGAAGGCGTATATGGGATCGACCGAATGAAGCTGTATACCAAAAATTATTTGGAATCTGGGGGCACACAATCGTTCTCTGAATATTATACAGCCAAGTATGATTCGGTGATGTTTCATCCCTTTTTACGAAAAAATATTATTTTTGCTGAGCACAATTTAGCGACAGACCGGTCTTTTAACGAGTTCAATGTGATTTTTTGCCGGAATGTTATGATCTACTTCAACGATGAACTTCGCAACCATGTACATGGGTTGTTTTATGATAGCTTGAGTCATTTTGGTGTGTTGGTGCTTGGGGCCAAGGAATCCATACATTTCACCGATTATAGTGATTCCTACGAGCCGCTGGACCGGGTAGAGAAAATATACCGGAAGATTAAATAGAGATGCTTAGGAGGATTCCATGGGGCTTCATGAACCGATTCATATATTGCTGGTAGATGACAGACCTGAGAACCTGCTCGCTCTTGAGGCAGTGCTGGAGAGTGAACAATATAATCTGGTAAAGGCCACATCAGGGGAAGAAGCGTTGCGATGTCTATTAAAAGACGAATTTGCACTTGTTGTCCTCGATGTGCAAATGCCGGGTATGGATGGAATTGAGACCGCAAAGCTAATCAAGGCCAGAGAGAAGACGAAGGATATTCCGATTATCTTCATTTCAGCTAACAGCAAGGAAGCGGAGCATTTGTTTGCGGGATACTCAGCGGGCGGTATTGATTATATGGTGAAGCCGTTCATCCCTCAAATTCTCAAGTCCAAAATTGAAGGCTTCGTACAAATGTATCTGACAAACAAGCGCTTGAAAACACAGTCCATGCTGCTTCATCAGAAGACGCAGGAGCTGGAAAAGATGAACAGCGAACTGATTGCCGCCAAGGAGGCGGCAGAGATTGCTGCCAATGCCAAAACCGAATTTTTGGCAATGATGAGCCATGAGATCCGCACACCTATGAACGGTGTCATTGGTATGATTGATCTGCTGATGGAGACAGAGCTGCAAAACGATCAACAGGAATATGCCGATATCATCCGCCGCAGTGCAGACGCGCTGGTCGCGGTCATTAATGATATTCTGGACTTTACCAAGCTGGAGTCAGGCAAGATGGAGGTTGAGGAATATCCATTTGATTTGGTTTCCTGTATCAAGGAAGTTTTCAGCCTGTTTACGGTAGAGGTGAACCGCAAGAATTTGGAACTGGTTTATTTTCTCGATGAACAGCTGCCTCCCGTGTTATATGGTGATATGGGAAGGTTGCGCCAAGTACTGATTAACTTGGTTTCCAATGCTGTCAAATTTACAGACCAAGGCGGGGTATATGTCTTCGCATCGGTTAAAGAGCGTAGCGACAATGGGCTTACGGTTGAGTTTTCTGTAAAGGATACAGGGATTGGTATTGATCCTGCCAAGGTTGGAAGGCTATTTCACCCTTTTTCCCAACTGGATTCTTCAATGACACGCAAATATGGTGGAACAGGTCTAGGACTCGCTATTTGCAAAACCTTAGTGAATATGATGGGCGGAGATATCCGTGTGGATACGAGTGGAGAACAGGGTGTGACGTTTCATTTTACAATGAAGCTTGGCTTTGCCAAGGAAAATGAACTGGAGGGGGAGTCCAGCCACGATTGGGAAATTCCACAACAGGAGCCCCCAACCCGTAGACCTGTACTGGTTGTGGATGACCATCCCATCAACCAGAAGCTGATGGTCAATATACTGGACAAGCTTGGTTTGGCTTCAGACGTGGCAGCAGATGGGCAACAGGCGCTTGATATGGTCACTGCGAATCAGGATTACGATTATATCTTTATGGACTTGCAGATGCCTGTAATGGACGGCCTGGAGTGTACGGGTAGAGTGCGTGAACAGTTGGCGGGGAGATCTCAACCTGCGATTATCGCTATGACGGCTAACGTCATGGAGGGAATTCAGCCCCGATGTATTGAAGCTGGAATGAACGATTACATTAGTAAGCCCGTTAAAATCAGCAGTGTAAAACAGGCGCTGCTCCGGCATTCTCCAGACCATTTTCCAATGCAGCCAGGTAAAGATCGAATCAATGAAGCTTAGCTGGTGTTATTTGACAGGTGTATAAAAAGTTATAACGTGATTCAAACGCTCGTATATTGGGTTAGTATGTAGGGAAATCTTTTTTTGGGAGAGTAGGCCTATGAATACAAATAAAAATGAGAAGTTCAATGCGATCACAGAAACAGCTGATGGTGTAAATACCGTTTATCTGAGTGGAGAATTAGACCTTTCGGTAGCACCTGATTTCCGTCTGGTCATGGAGCCTTTAGTGGGGGAATCCAGCCAGGATTTGATTGTTAACTTGAGAGACCTTAAATACATTGACAGCACAGGCATTGGTATTTTGCTATCCATTTTAAAAGCAAGGCATGGGATGGAGTCCCGGTTTACGGTTCAAGAGGTACCGCCTCAGATTCAAAAACTGTTTGATATGACCGGTATTGCCAAATTCTTTGCCCCCCAGGAGAATTCCCAATAGGAAAGGAAAGAAAAAGAAATGAATGCTCAAATTCAAAAAGTAGTTCTTAATTTGCCGGCCACAGCTGACTTTGTTGATATTGTAAGATTAAATTTATATGGTATTGCCGCTAAAATGGGATTCTCTTATGAGGATATCGAAGACATGAAAGTGGCTGTATCGGAAGCCTGTAATAACTCTGTCCTTTATGCATATGGTCATGAGGGAGGAGTCGTGGAAGTAACATTCGAATTTGACGAAGCTTCGTTGTCCATTCGTGTCAAAGATGAAGGGGAGAGCTTTGAACGTGTGGAGGACCCGTCTCGTATCGCATCCTTGCATGACAAGGAGTTAAATGATGCGCAAATTGGCGGATTAGGCTTTTATCTCATGCAGGCGCTTATGGACGATGTTCAAATCTTGAATGAGACAGGAAAAGGTACGGAAGTGGTGTTGGTAAAGCGTCTGACCAGAAGTGAGGAAAGAGTATGAATGAAAAGGTAACTCCCCCGGAGTCGATGGATGAAGCCGTTGGTCTAATCTGGGAGTACCAGCAAACCAAAGATAACGAAATTGCTACCGTGCTGATCCGCAAGTATGAGCCTATGGTCAAGATGGCTGCCGGGAAGATATCCCGTAACCGCCCGGACTTATACGAGGATTTATATCAGACCGGTCAGATGGCTTTGATACGTCTGCTCCAGCAATACGATATCAGCTTGGGTATCCCATTTGAGCCGTACGCTATGAAAAGTATGCTGGGACATATGAAGAATTATTTACGCGATAAATCCTGGTACATACAGGTCCCTCGCCGTATCAAGGAAAAGGGAGCGCTTGTTCAACATGCGATTGATGAGCTGACCGTCAAATTAGAACGCTCACCCAATGTGAACGAGATTGCGGAGTATTTGGACCTTACCGTTGAGGAAACGATCGAGGTGCTTGCAGGTCGCGAATGCTACCACTATGTTTCACTGGACTCGCCATTATCCCAGGAAGAGAGTGCAGCTACGTTAGGTGAGCTTATTAGCTCAGATGCTAACGATTTTGACACGGTGGAAAAACGGATGGATCTTCAGCAGGCCTTAAGCCAACTGAAAGAGCAGGAACAGAAAGTGCTTCTTCTGGCATTTCAGGATGGTCAATCTCAACGTGCGATTGCGCAGACGTTGGGCGTATCGCAGATGAGCGTTTCCCGTATTCAGAAGCGGGCAACAGAAAAGTTGAAGCAGATTATGTCTAATTCCTCTATTTCATGACAAGATCGCTGAATTCATGGCTTATAATATTTGACGTCCCATCGTAAGGACACGTTATTCCAATTAGGGAAGCGTGTCCTTTTTATAAAGCGGAAAAAACAAAGAAAGGATGGAATCCATGACAGCATTTGAACAGATTTCTACCTTTCGTGGAGGATGGGAATGGTGGGACATCTGTGCTGCGGACTGGCAGGATTCGGTCATACAGCACTTGAAGGAGAAGCTCCCAGAGGCCGCAGAGTGGCTGGATAAGGTAGAGGACATTCCATCCAGCTTTATTTCTGTACGCTTTCCAGATGGCAATCAGCCGTTGATGTGCG
Source organism: Paenibacillus sp. DP01 (assembly GCF_044784315.1). NCBI lineage: Bacteria > Bacillati > Bacillota > Bacilli > Caryophanales > Paenibacillaceae > Paenibacillus > Paenibacillus sp. DP01. The sequence goes on along the minus strand of NZ_CP173059.1, from coordinate 4,751,945 downwards.
GATCGTTGATCTACTCCGTTCAAGAAGAGATCGACAGTCAGCGCAATTGCAACAAGTTTTATTTTCTAGTTCTAAACCAGAAGCTAGTGACCTTAAATTTGGACCAAAATACCCGCGAAATTATGCATACCCCAGAACGCCAAACCATGCTGCAACAGTGTGAGGATGCGGCTGATGGCATGTTCGTATTGGCGAGAGCTGTGCTTCATTATTTTCATACGGGAATGGATAAGTTTGAGATCAACCTGAGAAGACTGGAAGAGGACATGGAGAAAAGGAACGCACGTACGCTGATGGATTCTATATTGAATGCGCGTTTCGAGCTGTTGTATTGGAGCAATATGTTCATTCCTTTTTCAGAGCTGGTCACGGCTTCCCGCGAAGCCTATCTGGATAAGCTGGAGGAAAATCGCTTTTTTAAGCAGTTACTGTACCGTGTGACTCGGATGGAGGGACTATTCCGCCATTATGAGAAGGAAATCGACACACTAATCTCCATTGATGACGCCATTTCCGCATTTAGGGGCAATGAGATTACGAAGACACTCACGATCGTGACCGCTGTATTTACGCCGGCCACTGTAGTAGGCGCTATCTGGGGCATGAACTTTGAAAATCTGCCTTGGATCAAAACAGGCTGGGGTTTTACCTTCGTGATTATGGCTACTCTGTTAAGTATGGCGGGGATGTACGGCTGGCTGATGATGAAGGGATGGACAGGAGATTTATTAAAAACAAACAAGCGTAACAAATTGTAGCGGCTGCTTACGGCAGTTACAATGTGCATTCAAAAAACGATCCATCACAACCGGGAGCATTTTAGGAGCTCATTACCGGTTCGATGGATCGTTTTTATATGAAATAGAAGACAATCACTTAGTACCTTGGCTCATTTTGATATATCCTAACAACTCGGCGATAAAATCTCCGATGACTGGAAGATTTAACTGCACCAGGAAGCTAAGCAACCAAGCGAGTAAGGCGAGTACGACCACTGTACCCAGTGTAAGGCCAAGACCCCTTGAAATCCCAGCCGTCAGATTACTAATAATTCTTCTTTTCGTACTGGAGTAGTTCTCTATAATATCTTTGAATTCTGCTTTTTCTAATGTATCTGCGATTTGATCTAGACGTTTGTTAAGCCGCTTGACCTCATGGCGTAGCTCAAAAGGATGTTCATCCACATCAAAATCTCTTTCATGATCATGCTTTTTAACATGAGTAGGTGAGGTCTGCTTGGATGAAACCTTGTCTGGTTGATCTTGTGTCTGTAGGGGGTGAAAGGTTCTCTTGTTGTTCCGAGCAAGATCATCTCCATAGGAGCTTGGTTTGTTCATTGTCATCCCAGCCTTTCTATCATTTAAAAACAGCCAGCTTCTTGCATGCTGGCTGTTCAGTGTTTGGAGCTCATTTTGGTTGTAATCGGAATGTATTCGTATTAGGAATTTGCATTTAATTGCTTCTGAGTGTCCTTGGCTGCCTGAGCAGTTGCATCCATAACTTCTTTATCTGCTTTAGCCGCTTCATTAGCAACATCAGCAGAGGCTTTAGTTACGCTGGATACGATGTTGTCTTTGCTCTCGGCTACCGTTTTGGCTACATCTGCTGTTTTGGTAGAAACGGTTTTGGCCAAATCCGTCGCTTTACTGCTGACTACGGATGCAACATCCTTGGTTTTATCAGAGACAACAGTCATTTTTTCGGACAGATCGCTACGCAAATCACGGCCTGGCTTTGGAGCGAACAGCAGGGCTGCCGCAGCACCAATCAAACCTCCAATGAATAAACCCTTTGCAAAACCTGAAGTGCTTGCCATATTCTGATTGTCAATGTTACTCATGATATATCACTCCTTTTATAGAATAAAAAATATATATAAATGTTAGGTAGCCCTTCTTAATAGCCTGGACACAAGTCCGAGCAAGAACACGAACAATGCGGTTCCAAGTATGGCTGGAATGACTGCAAAATCTCCGATGACTGGACCCCAGTCTCCTAGAATCATGGCACCGAGCCAAGCTCCTACAAAGCCAGCAATCATAGAGCCTGCAATGCCGCCAGGCATTTCATGACCAGCCAGTGCATCGCCAATCAATCCGATAATAATAGCCATTACAATACTTAGGACAATTCCCCACACAAGGATCGCCTCCTTTATCCTGAGTTCACACAACGATAATGTTTTTGATGAATGCTGAGCTTTCGTTATTTCTTCGCCTTGCTTACTTCGTATATAAACGTTGTGACCCTGAGTGAAACAAAAAACCATCTTAGAGCGCTTTATGGGCGGGGGAGAGAGGAAGGGGAGGAACCCCACAGACGCGCTCGCCAATAGACCACGGGAACGGTAAATATCAGCCAGATCATACCTGCAATATAGCCACCTACAATGTCGGTAGGAAAATGAACTCCTAAATATACACGGCTGAGGCCAATCAAGAGAACGAACAATGCACCAAGAACACACGGAAGGAAGAATGTACGCTTATGAACCTTTCGTTCTATAGCCCAAATGGCAAATATCATTCCGTAAAATCCCATGGAAATCATCGCATGACCGCTGGGAAAACTGTAACCTCCTGCTTCAACCAAATGTTGAAGAGACGGGCGGTCCCGTTGTAAAAATTCTTTTATGATCGTATTTAGCACCCACATCGCCGTAAAGCTGCTTAGGATGGCAAAGGAATACGCTTTTGAGCGGAGATAGACCCAGCACAAGATTGCGGTACCGATTGCTATCAGTAATGATATGCGGAATGAGCCTAACGATGTAATGAATATAGCGACGGGGAGTAGTCGGTAATGAGCAGCAGCCGTGTTCGGAAAGACAATATCCTGAATGCGCTCATCCCAATATAGAAAAGGAGCTGTGCCAATCCATCTTACTGAATAGGCAATGAGAAGTAAGACAGCGATCATGATCATAGATGCGGATAGACTGCGACGCAAATAGCTTGGTAAGAATCGGAATCGTTGAGGTTCTTGGGATAGCATATGTAGTAAATCGCCTCCTTATGGCTGTGATAGATTCATTTTGTGTACTATTAACTTAACGAATAATGAACGGGAGAGCAAAACCTGACAGAGACAATAGGCTGATTGACGCATATAAGTGCGGGGTAAAGGGATCGTATTACAGCGTTTGTCAATGCCAGGGCCGGAAGTGGATTAGGAATCACGAAGTAAGGGCTGCTTTACGGAACTGAAATCCATGGAGGTGTTAAGGATGATTAAAATAGTGACATCAGCAGAGAGACATACCTCAAATAAGGGATGGATTCATAGTGAGTTTAGCTTTTCGTTTGCAGATTATGAAGATCCGAGCAATGCCCATTTTGGATGTATGCTAGCCCATAATGATAATGAGCTTAAACCGCAGCAAGGGTTCAAAAGACATCCGCATCATGATTTGGAAATCGTCACCTATGTAATTGAAGGCCTTCTGCATCATAGCGACAGCTTGGGTCACGAACAGGATCTGAAAAGCGGCTCGATTCAGGTTATGAGTGCAGGCACTGGGATTGAACATGAGGAGCGAAATCCTGGGGATGAAAAACCGGTTCGTTTTTTGCAAATGTGGTTTCTACCCGAGAGTCCTGGCCTTCAGCCTTCTTATCAGGTACAGAGATTCAAGCACAGTGAACGCCTAAATCGACTTCAGCCCGTAGTGTCTGGTTCAGAGGTGGAGGGAGCCCTATCGATTGCACAGGATATAAATCTGTATCTGAGCAGATTGGAAAAGGGACAGCAGCTTGAGTATCCGCAGCAAGAGGAGCGCCGCACTCACATTTATATCATTAGCGGTCATGTTGAAGTTACGTGTCAGGATGGGGAATTTCAGTTAAAACCTGGCGATGCCGCGCGAATTCAGAATAACTGTACATTAAAGATACTAGCTACAGGGAATGAGGAAGTATCTGAACTGGTATTAGTAGATTTGCCTTGAAGCTTCTATAGGTAAAGGAAGAAGTGGATGAAAATACGTATATGCATCAAAAAAATAAAGCTCGTATCCCTTGCGCGTCTGTTAAGACGACCGGAGATACGAGCTTTATTTGTGGTGACACACTTAAAATAGCCAAGCTGTCTGTCCTACAAGCTGATTTACGAGGACTTACGCAATCTACCCAGTTCGGAGACAATGGCTTCAACCTCTGAAATGCTGAGGTTAGGCTTGCTGATCACCATATCGTAGACATCATGGATGTCCTCGTATTGCTCTAGCGAGAAAGCGGAAGCCTGCATAGCAGCACCACTCGCCATACGAAGCTTGGTTTTAATGCCCTCAATCATATACTCAATATTGGCATGAGACGGTACAGACAAATCCATCGTTAATGTTCCATCCTTTCATAACAGGGGAAGTTGCCTGTATTGTATCATGTTTTTGTTGTAGAATGTACTGATAGCCAGATTACCGATATATAACTGAATGAAGGAGGATGGACAAAGTTGTCTTTGTATAATCGAGCTTCCACATCTGGTCGCTCGCCCGTAGAATCTAATGTAGAGAAAACAGATCGCGACGGACTCGCACCGTTTTTTCGAGAAATTCAACATCAGCATGCTATAGATAAGTTGACTTTTGTATGTATCGGTACAGATCGCTCGTCGGGTGACTCACTCGGGCCTCTGGTAGGCACCATGCTCAAGGAGCAAGGCTTTCCGCATGTGATTGGCACAATGACGGAGCCTTGCGATGCGGATCATCTGGTTTCATACTTGGAGCGTATTCCCCAAGATCATCATGTGATCGCCATAGATGCTTGTCTTGGACAGCATGGCTCAACCGGAATGTTCCTTGTTGCCCGTGAACCGCTAACCCCTGCGCGATCGGTCGGGCTGTCTCTGCCGTCCGTTGGGCATTATAGCGTTGCAGCGATTGTGAATGAGCGCAGTCCCAAACCGTACTGGACACTCCAGATGACGTCGCTTCACCTGGTTATGACAATGGCCGCATATATTGCAGATGCAGCGGCTTGTGAATTTGGTTTAAAAACAGCTTCGCAAGATTTTCCAGCGGGCTACCGTTTCAGATATTGATGGTCTGCTTAATAATATACATCAGCATGTTCTACTCACTAATATATTCAGAACCAATAGATTATATACAGAGAAGGAAGGGTTCCACATGGAAAAGGTATTATGCGAAGGAACGACGATCTGCTATGCCGAACAAGGAAAAGGAGATCCGATCATTCTGTTGCACGGATTTTGCGGAAGCTCCTCCTATTGGGATGAGGTTGTTCCCTTGCTATCCCCAAGCTATCGTTGTATTGTTCCAGACTTGCGTGGACACGGACGCAGCGATGCTCCACTCGGAGCCTATACGATTGATCAAATGGCAGGCGATGTGCTTAAACTTCAGGAACAATTGGACATTCCTCAGGCTGCATGGTTTGGTCACTCCCTAGGAGGCTACTTAGCCCTTTCCGCAGCCCAGAGACATGCAGAGCGTCTTACGGCCTTTGGATTGATTCATTCGACGGCTTATGCAGATACGGACGAAGGTAAAGAAAAGCGGAACAAGGCTGTATCCACCATTCAAACGGAAGGAATTACAACCTTTGTAGATGGGCTCGTACCGGGGTTGTTTGCTCCTGAACATGTGGAGTCGATGCCAAACCAACTACTCAAAGTCAAAGAAATTGGTTACAAAACACCTCCACAAGGAGTCGTAGGAGCATCACTGGCTATGCGCGAGCGCCCGGACCGTCGGGATGTGCTGTCGGCTTCTGCATTGCCAGCTCTTTTAGTAGCAGGCGAGCAGGATCAGGCGGTTCCTCCAGCCCGGACGTTTACAACAGATCGGGCCGGAGTAACTCAGGTTACCCTACCGCAGTCTGGACATATGAGCTTGTTCGAAGCACCACAGTTATTAGCGAATGCCATCTTGTCATTTTTGGACCAGAACTTGAAAAAGTAGAGTAGGGTAAGTCTAAAAACCGGAACCTTCTGATGTGGTAACAGAAGAGATCCGGTTTTTTGCTGACTTGTTGCTTCATATCGGTTGATGTGTAAAATGCCTAAGTCATATTGTTTTTGTTCAAGGCAAACGCTGTCGGCAAACCGTCAATACTTTCTAAATTTTTTTCGTATGCATACTTTTTAAGTGCTTCTTCGCCCATCTGAATCGCTACGTCCTTCAGCTTTTCCCGTTCGCTCGTGTAAGTCATGAAGGGAACTGCAAAACCACATGAATGTTGCACCATATGAACATCTAGAACAATGATTTGTCTTGCTCCAGGCAGTGGATTGAAGAGAGGATACAGCTCATTCCAACGCTTTGTGTTGGGCAGCACGACTGTGCCAGTACCAAAGAGCCTTAATACACAGGGCTCGCCTTCAAATGCACAGAACATGATGGTTACCCGTCCGTTCTCTATAATGTGTGCGCTTGTCTCGTTGCCACTTCCCGACAAGTCGAGATAGGCTACCTTATGATCTGACAATATACGAAAAGAATTATATCCCTTGGGGGAAATATTCACATGCCCCGTCTCAGATACAGGTGCTGATCCTACAAAGAAAATATGCTGTCGCTGTATGAACTCCTTATATTCCGGTAGTATCGAACTAAATTGTTTTCCCATACTTCAACATCCTTCCTGTAATTAATGCACAATTGTTTCTTAAGAAAATAAATATTATATTTTATTTTGTGATTTAATGCATTACAACGATTATTTTTGTTTCTTATGAAACAAAAATAACATGAGACTAACGGAGAATCAATATTAAATTTTCGAATACTTGTATTTGAAGTTGATTACATGACCGGCTACAAAACATTGTACTACCCAAATGTTACGTGTCATACGTGATTTTCTGAGTGCCGGATCATTGATGCTATAAATGATTTGTAATTGTACTAAATAGAATTACGCCATGATGGCGGCATTTGGCTTTTAGACAAGGATGTCTTACAATCAGAAGGGACAGGGTTGCTGGTTCTCTAGGCATCAGGATGAAAGGAAGGGAACGGCTTGCTTAGAAAAGATTATTTGCTTAGTATGATGGAAGAATTGACATCAGCAGTAGCATCAGTGCTCGGTCTGAGGCGTGAAAATAAACACGTCGAAGCGCTAAAACAGCTAGATGACCTACTCAACAAGCAGTTTCGCCTTCGTTCAGATTTGCTCAGACGATTGCCGCCAGAACAAATTATTGAGCTTTTCCGAATGGGCCCTGGGATGGAAGCGGATGAGCTTCAGCAAGTGGCTCGCATTCTGGAAGAAGAAGCTGTTATATACATGGAGACCAGCAGAATAGACGAGGGCATACGAATTTTAATGAAATCTCTTCATTTATATTTGTACAGCGATCTGAATGGCGCAAATCGTGATCTACAGGTCCTGCCTGAACGAATAGCGTGTATCGTACAACTGGTTCATGAATATGAGCTTTCTCCTGAAACCAGCAAGCTACTGGCTGTTCATTATGAGCGGGAAAACAGACTGGACCAGGCCGCCGATGTCTGGTTTGGATTGGCATGGGAGCAGCCAGAGCTGGGATCGGAAGCAGAGGCATTTTACAGTCAGTTACTGGATAAGACCGATGCAGAGCTAGAGCGGGGTGGAATTTCACGCCGGGAAATCATCGAGGGTTTGTCCGAGATCACCCAATTACATGAAAGAAAGTGAGATGTACCTTTTGGATTCACTGCGCGAACTTGTATACCAATTGACCACGGGAGGCTCCCTCATAACAGCAACGCTGAGTCAGCTGCGCAAACGTGAGGATGCTTCTTTTACTAAAGTGCAAATCAAACCTGTGGAATTGAAAAACAAACTGCATTACCAGTTTGCCTTTCATTACAGCAACAAAGTCATTCATGAAAATCTGACCCCTGATGAAGCTAATGAGCGCATGACTGCCTTGTTTGAGGACACATTCCGCCAAGGACTTCTATGTGCCAAGGATGCAGACTATCAGGTGCTGATCAGTAAAAAATATAAAGTATCCATTCTGACAAAGTCACCGAGCAAAAGTAAAGCCGATTTGTCTCATAATCGTAAAAAGCAATATGTGCTTGAGGAAGGAGAACGTATTCCTTTCCTGATTGAGCTGGGGATTATGAATGAGGACGGTAAGGTACTGGCCCGCAAATACGATAAATTCCGTCAAATCAACCGTTTTCTCGAAATGGTGCAGGATGTATTGCCCAGCCTTCCGGTAGGCCGTCCATTGACGATTGTGGATTTTGGCTGTGGCAAGTCTTATTTGACCTTTGCCTTGTATCACTATTTGGCGGTACAGCAAAAACGACCTTTGCAGATTGTCGGTTTGGACTTAAAGGCAGATGTTATTGAAACCTGTAATGTTCTGGCGCAAAAGCTGCAATATCGACAGTTGGAGTTTCTGGTCGGAGATATCGCAGACTACAATGAATTGGAGCAGGTGGATATGGTCGTTACCTTGCATGCATGCGATACAGCAACAGATGCAGCGCTGGAAAAGGCTGTCCGCTGGGGAGCGTCTGTCATTTTATCAGTTCCGTGCTGCCAGCATGAGCTGTTTAGCCAACTGGAAAACCCGGTCTTGGAGCCTTTGCTCTCCCATGGCATTTTAAAGGAGCGTTTTTCTGCACTGGCAACGGATGGAATCCGGGCCAAGCTGCTGGATATGATGGGGTATCGGACACAGCTCTTGGAATTTATCGACATGGAGCACACACCTAAAAATATTCTGATTCGTGCTGTCAAAGGCCAAGCGGGAGAACGATCCGTTCTGTGGCGTGAGTACACAGCATTTCGGGATTTTATACATGCTGATCCTTATTTGGAACGTGCTTGTGCGGATTTGCTTCCCGAAGGAGCGGGGCAGAAACAGACACATAGCTAAGAATATAGTAAAAGTGGAGCCACTGCGGGGTGGCTCCACTTTTTTGTAAATTACAGTTCATGGTTGCTATACGCAAACCTCTACCCGCCATAGGCACTTCTAAAAGCGGTGCACAAGACATCGCGATCCACCTTCCACAATGCCGCGAGCTCCTCGCTGACATCTTCGTCCCACCAGTCGCACAGTAGTTTGCGATTGCTATGGTTTTCCGCAATCCAGATGAGGTGTCCGACGACCTTGCGGCAGTATAGCTCCTCGCCCTGCTTGACCAGATCAGGAGCAATGTGAACAGGCAGACGTTTGCAGGTTCGGTACAGCTCTTTGCAGCATGCGCGGCGGATCCCGCGAGCCGTGGGTAAACGGGATTGTGGATTGTCATGTTTGGGGAATTTGCCGGGAGGCATATTGTACCCCCTCCTCTCTCTCTCAACTTATGCGGGCAGAGGAGCTGGGGTCACTGACCGCCCTAATGGAGCGAAGTGGCGACTTGTTCTGCCGCTGTGATACACTAATGAAAATAGAGAAACAGGCAGGGAGTGGGAAGAAAAAATGGACCATATATCTAGTATCATTAATTATTTGTTTGAAATCATTCGTAGTCTTGGGTATTTTGGTATTATGCTAGGCTTGATGGTGGAGGTCATTCCAAGTGAAATTGTCCTCGCTTACGGCGGCTTTTTAGTATCCTCAGGTCATATTAATTTTTTTGGCGCAGTCGTGTTCGGAACGATTGGCGGGGTGCTGGCCCAACTGTTCATTTACTGGATTGGACGCTATGGTGGCAGACCCGTATTAGATAAGTATGGGAAATACATACTCATCAAAAAAAGCCATGTTGACCACGCTGAAGCCTGGTTCAATAAATATGGCACGGGGGTCATTTTTACAGCTCGCTTCATCCCTGTTGTTCGTCACGCGATCTCAATCCCTGCCGGGTTGGCTCGAATGAACGTATGGCGCTTTATTATTTTGACGACGCTAGCGATTATACCTTGGTCTGTTTTGTTTATATATTTAGGTATGCTGCTGGGAGACAAGTGGGAGCAAATTGACGAAGTGGCAGCACCTTACATCAAACCCATTTTGCTAGTTGCTCTTGCGCTCTTGATCATTTATTTTGTCATCAAATGGATTGTAGCCAAAAACAAAAAAGGAAGTGTATAACATGAGCCGTACTAACGTATCGCAATATTTCGGCAAGGGCCTGAGTCCTGAACAATTTATGGAGGGCATGGAAAAGAACAAAGAAGCCTTCCGCTCCGGATACGATCAGTTTGTGTGGAGCAGCGAAGAGGATCGGGAGTTTTTTGAAAGCCTGAACCATCGTGATGATCTGCGTGTGCTTATATTGGCTGCCGACTGGTGTGGGGATGTCGTACGCAATGTGCCAGTTGTGTTCCGTGCGCTGGAGAATAGCGGTATCCCAACCGAAGTATTGATTCTGGAAAATCATCAGGCGCTGATGGACGACTTCCTGACGATGGGCGGACGTGCTGTGCCGATTGTGATTTTTGCGGATACTGGGGGCCACGTACTGGGTCACTGGGGACCACGTCCTGCACATGTCCAACAAATTATGATCGAATTCAAACGTGAAAATCCAGATCGGGAAGCCGATGACTATCAAGAAAAAATCGCAGTTGCTCGCAAAGAAATGGCTGCAAAATATGGGGAGGGAACCGAGGTTCATCCTGTGATTGTTCAGGAATTACGCGAGCTGATCTCGGGATTTTAACTTATGACCTTATCCATTCGCAGCTTTAATCTGGGTCCACTTCAAACGAATGCTTATTTGCTTCAAGGGGATGATCCACAGCGCGCCGTTATTATTGATCCAGGAATGAATCCGGGACCTTTGCTGAGAGCGATTGAATCCCTGACCATTGAAGCTATCCTGCTGACCCATGCCCATTTTGACCATATTGGAGGAGTGGAGGAGATTCGCAATGCGAAAGGATGCCCGGTGTATCTGCACGCCTTGGAGCAAGACTGGCTCACATCTCCTAAGCTGAATGGCTCCCTGATGTGGCCAGAGGCTTCTCCACCGATCTCGACAGGACCTGCCGAATATGATTTGGCGGAAGGTCAGCAATTAAATCTAATCGGGCACACGTTCAAGGTGTTCCATACACCGGGGCATTCACCCGGAAGTGTTAGCTTCTTGTGTGGCAAAGATCTTTTCTCCGGGGATGTGCTATTCCGTCAGGGTGTCGGACGTACCGACCTGCCGGGGGGGCGGGAACGGGATTTGTACGATTCCATTCAGAATAAATTGTTTCCGCTTGGAGATGACGTTACGGTCTATTGTGGTCACGGACCCAAAACATCCATTGGTTATGAGAAAGCCAACAATCCGTATATCCGGTAAATTTGATAAACGTTAATTAATTGAGGCAAAATCAAAGAAGTGACAGGTTTTGCCTCAATTCGACAACAAAATATAAATTATGTATAGACAAAGGTTTTTATTTTTGTTAACATAAATTTATTGAAGTTACATACTAAACTCGCGAAGCACGCAAGCTGTGGATGAATCCCGGTTTGCGTTCTTTTTTTGCCCATTAAGAGGATAAAGAGGCATGAAGCCGTCAGATCACAAGGGGGAGCAAGAATGAAAAGAAAACATATATATGAGGTACACCGTGAGAAAGAAGGTAGTTTCCGTCTTCCCAAAATAGTAGATATTGAAGATGTTGTGGTAGGTTCCGAACCGAAGATCATAACTTGGAAAAAGGTGAAACGGCAGGGCGGAACCCCTACGCAAAACTGGCATATACGGCTTAATGAGCATAGATTTGGACGTGGAGACGGTCGATTATGAAGATACATAGATGATATAGACAAGCTACCTTTTTTTTAGTAGACTTAGCAGATAAGTTCAGACAAACGGGGGGGCTAACGATGCATCATTTAGGAGCTAGAATTATGATCGTCGCGGATGCTTTTGAGCAGAATCTTCCTGTGGGCGAACATGGTTATATCATTGCTTACGACCGTAATGCGGACAATGCTTTTGACTATGTCATTCGCGTACCGAAGGTAAATCGCAATTTTTTCGTACCATCCGGGGACATTGAGCTGGAAGAAAGTATTCTCAAGCTGGAAGCCGAGCGGATTGAGCGTGAAGCGCTGATAGATTACGCCCTTGCTACTCATAATGAGAAGCTGTTCAGACATGTGATGAACGGTGGTCATGATTCAGTAGAGACTGAGGAAGAAGAAACCGCGGCAGAATTGTTGTCACAGGCTGATTTTATTAAACAAGTTAATTTGCGTGCTTGGATATAGGACCGGCTGTTGCCGACTCTTTTTAACAATATATAATGGGCACGATTTCAGCTGCTATAGTTTTCTTGAAAGAGCACCGAGAGGTGCTTTTTTTATATTCTTTTAGTAACATTTACCTCATTGATGTACAGTCTGCTTCTGTACCGCGTCAAAGATTGAATTGTATAGGGTTCTATCCTATAATTAAAAACGTTATTTCAAAGTTCGGTGTAACATTTTTGATACCAGGATTTTGCAAAATCCGATTCCAGTCGCTTATTGGATTTTTATATATACATGAGGAGGGTTTAGAATGAACATTTCCAAGGAAGATGTCCGTCACGTAGCCAGGCTGTCCCGATTGAATTTGACCGAGACTGAGGAAGAAACCATGACAGGGCAATTAAACGCCATTCTCCATTATGCGGAGAAGCTGAATGAGCTGGATACGGAGCAGGTAAAACCGACCACTCATGTGCTGCACGTCAGCAATGTCATGCGAGACGACGAAGTTCGCGAAAGTTTGACGCATGAGCAAGTGATGCGTAATGCACCTGAAGAAGAAGATGGACAGTTTAAAGTTCCTGCTGTTCTGGAATAGATTTCACATTTGAAAGGAGGATGCAAATTGAGCTTGTTTAATAACACATTGCCGGAAATACATAATAAGCTGCATCAAAAGGAAATTTCCGTGAGTGATCTAGTGGGGCACGCTCTGGAGACAATTGATGCGCGGGAAGAGAAGATCAGGGCCTATATTACTGTCGACGAGGAACGGGCTCGGGCATCCGCACGTCAGCTGGATGATCAGCTGGTTTCGGGAGAGGAACGAGGGTTGTTGTTTGGTCTGCCGGTCGGTATTAAGGATAATATCGTGACGGAAGGGCTGCGCACAACATGTGGCAGTCAGTTTTTGAAAAATTTTGATCCCGTGTACGATGCCACAGTTGTCGGTAAGTTACGCGCAGCACAAACGGTAACACTGGGTAAAATGAACATGGACGAATTCGCCATGGGTGGTTCGAACGAGAACTCCAGCTTTTTCCCTGCACGTAATCCTTGGGATTTAGAACGTGTTCCCGGCGGTTCCAGTGGCGGCTCGGCTGCAGCTGTTGCGGCAGGTGAAGCTTATTTCACGCTCGGTTCCGATACAGGTGGCTCCATTCGCCAGCCCGCTTCTTATTGCGGCGTAGTTGGCTTAAAACCAACCTATGGTCTGGTATCCCGTTTTGGACTGGTGGCTTTTGCTTCGTCTTTAGACCAAATCGGTCCGATTACAAAAAATGTTCAGGATTCAGCCTATGTCCTGCAAGCCATTGCAGGTTATGACCAGAAGGACTCCACTTCTGCGAAGGTAGACATTCCTGATTATTTGAACGCTTTAACCGGAGATGTGAAGGGACTTCGTATCGCTGTGCCTAAAGAGTATCTTGGTGAAGGCGTAGATCCACAGGTCAAGGAAAAGGTGCTTGATGCACTGAAAACACTGGAAGGATTGGGCGCTGTATGGGAAGAGGTATCTCTTCCGCACACGGAATATGCAGTTGCAACGTACTACCTACTGGCTTCATCTGAAGCATCGTCCAATCTGGCCCGCTTTGACGGCGTGCGCTATGGTGTACGCGCTGACAATCCGGATAACCTGCTCGATCTGTACCATCAGTCCCGTACGCAAGGGTTTGGTCCTGAGGTGAAGCGTCGGATTATGCTCGGTACCTATGCACTCAGCTCCGGGTACTACGATGCTTATTATTTGAAAGCTCAAAAAGTGCGCACACTGATCAAACAGGATTTTGATCGTGTATTTGAACAATATGATGTGATTATCGGGCCTACTGCACCGACTACCGCGTTCAAAATCGGTTCCCAAGTAGACGACCCATTGACAATGTATTTGAACGATATTTTGACGATTCCAGTGAGTTTGGCTGGCGTGCCGGCGATCAGTATTCCTTGTGGTCTTGCAGATGGAATGCCAGTCGGACTACAAATTATCGGGAAAGCCTTTGACGAGTCTTCTGTACTGCGCGTAGCGCATGCATTCGAACAAAATACTGAATTTCACAAGCAGCGTCCGCAGCTGTAATTTGCCAAAAAGGAGGGAACCTATTCATGTCTACAACTACATCTAAGTATGAGACGGTCATTGGACTTGAAGTCCATGTGGAATTGCATACGAAGTCCAAAATATTTTGTGGATGCTCGACATCCTTCGGAGCACCGCCAAACTCCCATACATGTCCGGTCTGTCTAGGACATCCGGGGGTATTGCCGGTATTGAACCGTCAAGCCGTTGATTATGCTATGAAAGCGGCAATGGCGCTCAATTGCACCATCGCTGATATCAGCAAATTTGACCGCAAAAACTATTTCTACCCCGATTCACCGAAGGCTTACCAAATTTCGCAATATGACCAACCGATCGGTGAGCATGGCTGGATTGATATTGAAGTGAACGGTGAAACCAAGCGTATCGGCATTACCCGGTTGCATCTGGAAGAGGACGCGGGGAAATTAACCCACGTTGATGGTGGCTATGCGTCTTTGGTTGATTTTAACCGGGTCGGCACACCGTTGGTTGAAATCGTTTCGGAACCGGATATATCTTCGCCGGAAGAAGCCAAGGCTTATCTGGAAAAAATACGTGCCATTATGCAGTATTGTGACGTATCCGATGTGAAGATGGAGGAAGGCTCGCTTCGTTGCGATGCGAATATCAGTCTTCGTCCGCATGGACAAAAAGAGCTGGGAACCAAAGCGGAACTGAAAAACATGAACTCCTTCCGTGGCGTACAGCGCGGACTGGAATATGAGCAGTTCCGGCAAGAACAGACGCTGGACGAAGGTGGAACGATCGTACAGGAAACACGTCGCTGGGATGAGGCACAGGGTAAAACACTGTCCATGCGTGGCAAGGAACAGGCGCACGACTATCGTTATTTCCCGGACCCGGATCTCGTTACACTGCATATTGATGAGGAGTGGAAAGAGCGTATCCGTGCTTCGATTCCTGAATTACCCGACCAGCGTAAAGCACGTTACACTTCGGAATATGGATTACCTGAGTATGATGCACAGGTAATTACGTCCTCCAAGCCATTGGCTGATTTGTTCGAGGATAGTCTTCAGTACACCAAGGATGCCAAAGCCGTATCCAACTGGATTATGGGGGATTTACTCGGCTATTTGAACAGTGCCAATGTAGAATTGTCGCAGGTTAAATTGACAGGTCGGGGCTTGGGTGAAATGATCGGACTACTGGAGAAGGGTACGATCAATAGTAAAATTGCCAAAACGGTCTTCAAGGAAATGCTGGAAAGTGATAAACTGCCACAGCAAATTGTTGAAGAAAAAGGGCTTGTGCAAATCAGTGATGAAGGTGCAATTCTGACAATTGTCGAACAAGTTGTAGCAGCCAACCCGCAATCGGTCGAGGATTACAAAGCTGGCAAGCAAAAGGCCATCGGCTTCTTGGTCGGTCAAGTGATGAAGGAGAGCAAGGGCAAAGCTAACCCTGGCCTCGCTAATAAGTTGCTGACAGAAGTGTTGAACCGTTAATGGCATAGTTATGACAGGGGCTTGTCTTTTAGGGACAGGCCCCTTTTGCATAGGTGCAAAGACACGAATGGGGCATCAAACACGTATTAGAAGCGTGATGACATATGATGAGTTTCCTTAGGAGGGCAAACAGCATGGTTACCCTATGTTCATTGGAAGATGATAATATTGTCAGTCAGATATGGCGTCTTCAGCATGTCGCTTATAGACTGGAAGCTGAACTGATTGGATTTGATGAGATTCCTCCACTGATGGATACATTGGAGACGCTGAGAAGCTGCGGGGAGTCTTTTTATGGGTGGCTGGAGGATGATGAACTGCTAGGAGCACTAGCTGTGCAGTCTGAGTCATCTGGCTCGCTTACCCTTACACGTATGATGGTTCATCCAGATCATTTTCGCAAAGGGATTGCGGACTCCTTAATGAAGCATGTTTTGAATGAATATCGGAATGTCCCCCTGTTTATCGTCACCACTGGAACTTTAAACACTCCTGCGGTGACGCTTTATCGAAAACATGGTTTTCGCCCCGTTTCCGCGGCAGAAGTGGCCCCAGGCGTGGAATTAACCACCTACCATTTGCATAACGTGGAATAATACTCACAAACCGCGTGCCCGGACAGGGAAGCACGACATAACCGGGAGGAGAGACTCGAATGAATAATCCGTGGATTATAGATGATTCACATATCATTTTACGGCTATTACTGTCCATGCTTCTCGGTGGATTCATTGGCTTTGAGCGAGAACGTTCCAATCATGCTGCTGGTTTGCGGACTCACATTATGGTCAGTCTTGGATCGGCGCTGATTATGCTACTCTCCATTTACGGCTTTGCTGATTTTATTAAAGAAGCTAATGTGCGTATAGATCCAGCTCGTTTGGCTACGGCGGTGATTACTGGCGTAGGCTTTTTGGGCGCAGGTACGATTATGTTCACAGGTAAATCCATTACTGGACTCACAACGGCGGCTTCCATTTGGGTCGTAGCTGCCATTGGCCTTGGGGTCGGAGCAGGCTTCTATTTACCCTCTATAGCGGCAACTGTGCTCGTATTTTTAAATTTATGGGTGTTCAACAAATTAGAACTTCGGTATATGCGTGGACGCAAGCCTCATCTTATTACACTGTACGGATTGTCCTCTCACGGATTGCTCGATCAAATTTCGACTTATTTAGAGCAGGAAAAAGTGGAAATACGTAAAATCATGATTAAAGAACATGAAAATGTTCCATTTCATGAATTGCACCCGGATCGTCAGAGTATGGAGGTTTCCCTGGAGGTGCTGGCCCGACATGACTTTAATCCGGTGCGTATTGCAGCTGATTTACGACAATGGGAAGATATAGCTGCCGTCTCCGTTGAGTGATCATAACCCTTTTTTTTACAGTTACTATCAAATCTGATTGGGGTACTATGTAACCATCAAAGTATTTTACAGCGGAGCTACGTATGGAATTCAAAGGGGAGGATGGCATGAACTCGGAACAACCGTTACCGTCGGGAGAGTCCGGACAGGCTGAACAGCCACATGGACAGAAACAGCGGGGGCGTCTGCAATACGCTAAATTTCGCAAAGTAATTGCCATTATCATGGCAGCACTGATACCTGGAATGGGACATCTTTTTTTAGGACTATTTATTAGGGGGCTTACATTTATTGTATTGCTCCTGCTAGATATTTTTGCGATGCTGTATGTTTCCTCCGATGGATTGAGGATTAACATCCCATTACTAATTTTGCTGGGCTTGTTCATACCCGTTTTATATTTTTATAATGTATATGATGTCTTACAGTCAGCGGATTACATGGTTCGTTATCGGCGCAAGCCAGATCAATATGCACGAATGGATGCTAGAGGTCAGCAAAGTAGTCCATTTTATGCGTGGGAAAGAGGCTTTGCTTTTGCTGTGCTATTGGTGGCAGGCGGTGGACTTATGATTCTGTTCCGCATGAAACCTCGCTGGCTAAGCATTTTCTTTGAAGATTATGGGTTCCTGACGCTGGCCATTATATTAATGATAATCGGTTTATTCCTTTTTCTAAGGGAAGCCTTTCTATCCTTTAAACGTAAAAAGTTGAAAGAAAGAGGGTGAAGCAGGCGTGCACCGCAAAATAAGAGTCGGCCGCTACACCTCTTCGCTTCTGTTGATGGCTGTAGGCATTTTGCTGATTGTAGATGTGCTTCAGAACACGGAATATATGCTCCAGCTCCTTGTGTGGTGGCCTGTAATCTTTGTGCTTTGGGGTCTGGAGTATTTGATTTTTTTTGGCGTGTATTATCGCAAAGAGGGCAAGCCTGACAACGGACGACGTTTCAGACCTGACTTGAAGGGGATTCTGTCCGCTTTGGTAGTGGCTGCTTCGGTTTTTATCGTGACCCAGCAAAACCATTATATGTACCTGTGGAACCGGGTTAGTCTCAATCTGACATCGGCGTCTATGGATTTTAGCCAGGCTAAAGAGAATCGGTATGATATGGGCGGTGTGCTGGTACCTGTAACTATGCAGACATCCGATTTAGTAGTTGATTCAGTGAATGGGGATATAACACTGATCAGAAGGCCGGTGTCCAATATTGAGGTACGCGGGACTCTATGGGTGGATCAAGCGCCTGCTGCCGAAGCGGACAAGATTGCTCAAGCTTCTTCACTGACTTCTACCGACGGCAAGACCATCCAGATTCGTCCGGAGGTACAGTCATACGGAGCATCAAGTAAACGTCAGCCTCGAATGAACATGTTGATCACCGTGCCAGAGGATCGGCGCTTCAATATGCAGATTAGAACCTCCAACGGGAATATTACCTTGAATGGAGTAGACGCTATCGACAGCATCCGGCTTGAGAGTGGTAATGGGAATCTCACAGTTAATGACGCTATCGGCAATGTCAAAGGAGGCACCCTGAACGGTCAGATTAAATTGCATCGGATTTCTGGAGATGTGGATGTACGCACGAACCGTGGCGATATGCAGGCAGGGGATATTGAAGGGGCCTTGTCACTCCACACTATGGTAGGTGACATTCAGGTCGCTCGTTCGGAAGGGGATATTACCGTTGATACTCAAAATGGTGACATGAATGTGCTGGATTCTACAGCCAAGCTGAATGCAAATTCGCTTAATGGCGCTATCAAAGTGCATAGCGAGAGGGTGGGCGGAGATTGGAAAATATACAGTGCTGTCGGTGATATCGTATTGGATCTTCCATCAAATGGAGATTTTCAGTTAGAGGGTTCAAGCAGTTATGGTAATCTTCAGTCTGATTTTCCATTTAAGATAGACAGTAAAAGCATTTCAGGTCAAAACGGGGATGGCAAATATGTGATTAACGTAGAGGGGAACAGCAATTTAACCATTAAAAAGTTACTGATGCCGTCATTACCCGACTTGGATGATTCCGGAGGATCGACTGCGCCCGATGCAACTGTAAGTTCTCCGGGTGAACCTGAAGTTCCTGCGACCGATACTTCTGTACGGACATCCGGCGACA
The DNA here is from genome assembly GCF_044784315.1 of Paenibacillus sp. DP01. NCBI lineage: Bacteria > Bacillati > Bacillota > Bacilli > Caryophanales > Paenibacillaceae > Paenibacillus > Paenibacillus sp. DP01. Next base: position 4,732,782 of record NZ_CP173059.1, on the reverse strand, counting down.
ATACGGCGCGTTGACAAGATTCTTGAGTAGACCGTACAATGTGAGTAGCTTTAGAAGTGAATTGTAAATAGATGCGTGGTAATTGATAGGATTGCAAGTAAGGGATAAGGCGGTGGACATATATGGCAGCACGCGTCCAGCATGCTTTGGAACTTCTGAAGAAGACAGGTGTACGCATAACACCCCAGCGCCATGCCATATTAAACTATTTAATGGAATCTATGGGGCATCCGACTGCAGATGAAATATATCGTGCGCTTGAGTCCAAGTTTCCAAGTATGAGTGTGGCTACGGTTTATAATAACTTAAAGATGTTTATAGAAGCGGGTATGGTACATGAGTTGACCTATGGAGATAACGCCAGTCGTTATGATGCCAATATTTCGGAGCACTATCACATCATTTGTGAAAAATGCGGAAAGATTGAAGATTTCAGTTATCCGTATTTGGCAGATGTGGAACGCCATGCCGCGTTGGAAACAGGCTTCGAGGTGCATGGACATCGTATGGAGTTACACGGAGTATGCAAAGCTTGTAGTAACAAACAATCGTAGCGAAACAAGGGATAAAAGTTTTTAGTGCGGTATGTATATATTGTAATGGATTGGAAACGTGAGGAATTCCCCATAAGTGGGGATTTACCGCGTTTTTTTGTTTAAATCACTTTGTTTTTTGTCTCAGGTAATCTGTTAAAGTTACAAAATACAGAAATCAAAATTTCTTACAATGGAGGTTCAATATTGGCCAGAAATCATTCCAGACGCCGCCGTAAACGTTCTCGATTCAAAGGAGCGGCAAGCCTGCTATTATTCGCAGCGATTATATGCGCAATTACTGTCGTATGGTATGGTAATCCTCTTCACGAGAAACCCGATTGGCAGGGGAGTGTCCGACCTATTTTTATGAAGGGCAAGTTGACCGGATATGAAGCTCAAAGCTCCGGCAAGAACATGCTGATGCCGCTTAAATTGATACAAGGTCAAATTGACCCTGCCATTCGTTATGAGGATGACAGCCAAACCGTCATTATGGCAACGAGACAAAGCTTGCTCCATATGAATGTTGCAAAGACACAAGGCGAACTGAATGGTAAAACATATGCACTTAGCGCCGCCCCTCAGATAATCAGTGGAGAGGTGTATATCCCCATTGAGGCTGTACGTGAAGTATATGGTATATCCATCCACGAAGACCCTGTAACAGGGGCTGTCATTCTGATGAAAGCCGGAGAGAAAGTCAGGCTAGGTAGTGTAGAAAAGAAAGATGGGCAACAGGATGCTAGAATTGCTTTACGCAAAGAAGCCTCTAGTCTATCTTTTATTTTGGCAGATGTATCACAGCAGACGAAAGTACGCATCTGGTCTCAACAGGGCGATTGGTATTTTGTGCAGTTAGACAATGGTTATGCAGGATACATGAAGTCAGACTGTATCTCTGAAGGAGAAGAACTTGTGATACCTTCGGTTAAGGACGATTTGTCAATCTCGGAGAAGCATTGGCAGGGTAAACCTGTGAATCTCGCTTGGGAAGCCGTCTATAATCGTAAGCCTGATCCTTCCAAATTTGACCCTATGCCTGGAGTAAATGTGGTGAGCCCTACATGGTTCAGCGTCGTTGATCATGAGGGTACTGTAGAAAGCAAAGCGGACCCGGCATATGTCAGCTGGGCGCATCGTAAGGGCATGGAGGTATGGGGCTTGTTGAGCAACAGCTTTAACCCCGAAATAACAACAGAGGCACTATCTACCTTTGAACGTCGAAAATCGATTGTAGATCAGATGATCTCACTTGCCCAAGAAAATGATCTGGATGGTATTAATATTGACTTTGAAAATGTCCATACGAAGGATGGCCCCAATGTCACCCAATTTTTGCGGGAACTTAAACCGTTGGCCCGGGAACATGATTTGATACTGTCCATTGATGTTACGCCTAAATCTCAAAGTGAGATGTGGTCTGTTTTCTTGGATCGAAAGGCATTGGGTGCTATAACAGATTATCTCATGGTAATGGCGTATGATGAGCATTGGGCGGCTAGTCCAAAAGCTGGTTCCGTCGCCTCATTACCATGGACAGAAGCATCAATTCAGCGGATTGTTCAGGAAGACGAAGTGCCGCCTCAAAAAGTGGTTTTAGGTATTCCGTTATATACCCGCGTTTGGTCCGAGACTCCCAAAGAAGGGAAAATTAAGGTCACCTCCAAATCAATTGGTATGGAGTCAGCAGCGGATATCTTAGCCCAATTTAAGTTGAAGCCCAAATTTAGAGCTTCTGAAGGTCAGAATTATGTCGAATATACCGAAGACGGTGTTGTCAAAAAGATTTGGCTAGAGGATCAGATATCCCTGAAGGCAAGAGTAGAACTTGCCAAATCACTGAACCTGGGCGGAATTGGTGTGTGGAGTCGGAGCTTTGCAGATGAAGACGCTTGGATAACACTGAAAGAAATAATTAAATAAGATAAAAAATTATACAATTGAAGAAGGAAGTTTCTTATTTATGTAGAAATGATCACATGTATCCAAATATCCAATTTAGCGGTTATAGCCGCCTTGCAGGTATGGAGGGTGAAGTGCAGCTAACCAAATTAAACCTGATGCATGATGAATTGTTGCAGGAAGATTCAATAGGTGTTATTTCGTACAGAAAGCCGGGAGAATATTTTCACGGTTCGATGTTGTATGACTTTGATGAACTCATTCTAATTATTGGAGAAGGCCGGGAGCCAGTTCAATCTATACAACACTTATTTATTAATGGACTAAAATGCCAAGTGTTGTACACAACGCTTAGTTGTCTGAAGGGTTGGATTATCGCAGGTGAACAAGCCAACATTATAGATTATGTGCTAGAAGGTCGTATGGTCTGGGAACGGGATGACAGGGTACGTCTTTTAAGACAGGAAATTATTGAATTTAACGATCCACTGCGGGAGCAGAAGCGATTTCATGAGTTCTCCCGCTTTCTGGTCAATTACGTTCAGGGTAAGAAAGCAGTGCGAGAAGGGCGGATCATTGACGCTTATCAAAGTGTTCTGAAGGCACTGGATCATTGGGCGTCTATTGAACTCATTGAACGTGGGATTTATCCAAAGGTTCACTTATGGGTTCAGATGCAGCCGCTGGATCGAACAATTGAGAAGCTGTATAACGAGCTCACATTAAGTACGGAGACTCTGGAGCAACGGGTTGAACTGGTACTACTCGCTTGTGAATTTTCAGTCATGTCAAAAATGGAGGAGTGCTCCTCTCCGCTATTCCGTATATTAGGCAGCAGACGGGAACCTTGGTCTATAGATGAACTTATGAATCATCCTGAGCTCAAGAATCTACAATTAGATCTTACCGTCGTGCTCCGTAAACTGGTTTATCGTTCGCTTATTAGAGAATCAGCCGTCGGGGAATTTAGGGATCGCGGACAAAATCGTGAACTGCGCTACTCCCTTCTTTGATGAGCGGAGGTTATTTTATCAGGAAGAAAGGTCGATAAATGATCTTTTCTTCCTTTTTTCTTATGTGATTTAGAATTTACAGGAGATTAAAAGATATAAATGATTATTTTAGCTTGACGAGTATGTAAAATATGTGCTAAGTTATAACTCGCCCCATTAAGCAACACGAATAATTTAGAACTGTCTAAAGCAGGATAAAGGGTGTTGCATCAAGCAAGAAAATAAATTTTTAAAAAAATGCTTGACGAAAAATGAGGTTATGTGTTACATTATTTAAGTCGCCGCTGAGACGCGGTGGTGAAACAAAGTGAGAGAAAATAAAGTTTGATCTTTGAAAACTGAACAACGAGTGAGTACGGATTTTATTTATAAAATCCAATGCTGAAATTTTGGTACATGCCATCTGGCTGTATGAAATGGAAGCAAGAAAGAGATATTTTATCTCGTCAGTTTCAAAATGAGCTAATCGCTCTTTCTATAACCAGCTTCGGTTGGTCTTTAATGGAGAGTTTGATCCTGGCTCAGGACGAACGCTGGCGGCGTGCCTAATACATGCAAGTCGAGCGGGGTTAGTTAGAAGCTTGCTTTTAACTAACCTAGCGGCGGACGGGTGAGTAACACGTAGGCAACCTGCCCACAAGACAGGGATAACTACCGGAAACGGTAGCTAATACCCGATACATCTTTTTTCTGCATGGGAGAAGGAGGAAAGGCGGAGCAATCTGTCACTTGTGGATGGGCCTGCGGCGCATTAGCTAGTTGGTGGGGTAAAGGCCTACCAAGGCGACGATGCGTAGCCGACCTGAGAGGGTGATCGGCCACACTGGGACTGAGACACGGCCCAGACTCCTACGGGAGGCAGCAGTAGGGAATCTTCCGCAATGGGCGAAAGCCTGACGGAGCAACGCCGCGTGAGTGATGAAGGTTTTCGGATCGTAAAGCTCTGTTGCCAGGGAAGAACGTCTTGTAGAGTAACTGCTACAAGAGTGACGGTACCTGAGAAGAAAGCCCCGGCTAACTACGTGCCAGCAGCCGCGGTAATACGTAGGGGGCAAGCGTTGTCCGGAATTATTGGGCGTAAAGCGCGCGCAGGCGGCTCTTTAAGTCTGGTGTTTAATCCCGAGGCTCAACTTCGGGTCGCACTGGAAACTGGGGAGCTTGAGTGCAGAAGAGGAGAGTGGAATTCCACGTGTAGCGGTGAAATGCGTAGAGATGTGGAGGAACACCAGTGGCGAAGGCGACTCTCTGGGCTGTAACTGACGCTGAGGCGCGAAAGCGTGGGGAGCAAACAGGATTAGATACCCTGGTAGTCCACGCCGTAAACGATGAATGCTAGGTGTTAGGGGTTTCGATACCCTTGGTGCCGAAGTTAACACATTAAGCATTCCGCCTGGGGAGTACGGTCGCAAGACTGAAACTCAAAGGAATTGACGGGGACCCGCACAAGCAGTGGAGTATGTGGTTTAATTCGAAGCAACGCGAAGAACCTTACCAGGTCTTGACATCCCTCTGACCGGTCTAGAGATAGGCCTTTCCTTCGGGACAGAGGAGACAGGTGGTGCATGGTTGTCGTCAGCTCGTGTCGTGAGATGTTGGGTTAAGTCCCGCAACGAGCGCAACCCTTATGCTTAGTTGCCAGCAGGTCAAGCTGGGCACTCTAAGCAGACTGCCGGTGACAAACCGGAGGAAGGTGGGGATGACGTCAAATCATCATGCCCCTTATGACCTGGGCTACACACGTACTACAATGGCCGGTACAACGGGAAGCGAAGCCGCGAGGTGGAGCCAATCCTAGAAAAGCCGGTCTCAGTTCGGATTGTAGGCTGCAACTCGCCTACATGAAGTCGGAATTGCTAGTAATCGCGGATCAGCATGCCGCGGTGAATACGTTCCCGGGTCTTGTACACACCGCCCGTCACACCACGAGAGTTTACAACACCCGAAGTCGGTGAGGTAACCGCAAGGGGCCAGCCGCCGAAGGTGGGGTAGATGATTGGGGTGAAGTCGTAACAAGGTAGCCGTATCGGAAGGTGCGGCTGGATCACCTCCTTTCTATGGAGAATCGTTTCCTGCAATGGAAACATTCAAATCAGCAGGTACATGTACCTGCGACCGGATATTCAATTCGGTTCATCACAATATGTGTGAATGAAATGGATATCCTGAACTTACTCACTCGTTGCTCAGTTTTGAGAGTTCAAACTCTCAAGTTTCGACGAATGTTTCATTCACACATCGTGTGGAACCGAAATATTCATCGGGTTTCGCTTCGACGAAGCGAATTGCACCTTGAAAACTGGATACCGAAACGAAATTGCGTTTTAGAATATTCCTTTAAGCTGATCTTGTGTAAACAAGTGAAATAAAGGTAGCAAATCGTATTTACTATGTAGATACTAGGTTAAGCTACAAAGAGCACACGGAGGATGCCTAGGCGCCAGGAGCCGACGAAGGACGTGGCGAACAACGATAAGGCCTCGGGGAGCTGTAAGCAAGCTTTGATCCGGGGATGTCCGAATGGGGAAACCCGGCTGTCTTCATCGACAGTCACTACTCACTGAATTCATAGGTGAGTGAGAGGCAGACCAGGGGAACTGAAACATCTAAGTACCCTGAGGAAGAGAAAACAATAGTGATTCCGTCAGTAGCGGCGAGCGAACGCGGATTAGCCCAAACCAAGGAGCTTGCTCCTTGGGGTTGTGGGACGTCTCACATGGAGTTACAAAGGAACCGGTTAGATGAAGAGGTCTGGAAAGGCCCGCCAGAGAAGGTAAAAGCCCTGTAGTTCAAAACCTGTTCCCTCCGAGACGGATCCCGAGTAGTGCGGGGCACGTGAAACCCCGTATGAATCCGGCAGGACCATCTGCCAAGGCTAAATACTCCCTGGCGACCGATAGTGAAGCAGTACCGTGAGGGAAAGGTGAAAAGCACCCCGGAAGGGGAGTGAAATAGATCCTGAAACCGTGTGCTTACAAGAAGTCAGAGCCCGATCTATGGGTGATGGCGTGCCTTTTGTAGAATGAACCGGCGAGTTACGTTCCCGTGCAAGGTTAAGGTGAAGAGCTGAAGCCGCAGCGAAAGCGAGTCTGAATAGGGCGAATGAGTACGTGGACGTAGACCCGAAACCGGGTGATCTACCCCTGTCCAGGGTGAAGGTGCGGTAACACGCACTGGAGGCCCGAACCCACGCATGTTGAAAAATGCGGGGATGAGGTGGGGGTAGCGGAGAAATTCCAATCGAACCCGGAGATAGCTGGTTCTCCCCGAAATAGCTTTAGGGCTAGCCTCGGAAAGAAGAATCGTGGAGGTAGAGCACTGATTGGGTGCGGGGCCCGCAAGGGTTACCAAGCTCAGTCAAACTCCGAATGCCATAGATTTAGTTCCGGGAGTCAGACAGTGAGTGCTAAGATCCATTGTCGAAAGGGAAACAGCCCAGACCATCAGCTAAGGTCCCCAAGTGTGTGTTAAGTGGGAAAGGATGTGGAGTTGCACAGACAACCAGGATGTTGGCTTAGAAGCAGCCACCATTGAAAGAGTGCGTAATAGCTCACTGGTCGAGTGACTCTGCGCCGAAAATGTAACGGGGCTAAACACACCACCGAAGCTATGGCTTGATGCTTTGCATCAGGGGTAGGGGAGCGTTGAATGCGGGTTGAAGGTGTACCGGAAGGAGCGCTGGACTGCATTCAAGTGAGAATGCCGGTATGAGTAACGAAAAGATCTGTGAGAATCAGATCCGCCGAAAGCCTAAGGGTTCCTGAGGAAGGTTCGTCCGCTCAGGGTAAGTCGGGACCTAAGGCGAGGCCGATAGGCGTAGTCGAAGGACAACAGGTAGAAATTCCTGTACCACCGTAATCCGTTATGAGCGATGGGGTGACGCAGTAGGGTAGTGACGCGGACTGATGGATGTCCGTCTAAGCAGTGAGGCTGATGTGTAGGCAAATCCGCACATCGTAAGGCTGGGCTGTGATGGGGAGCGAAAATTACAGTAGCGAAGGTCATGATCTCAGACTGCCAAGAAAAGCCTCTAGCCAGGAGAAGGTGCCCGTACCGCAAACCGACACAGGTAGGCGAGAAGAGAATTCTAAGGCGCGCGGAAGAACTCTCGTTAAGGAACTCGGCAAAATGACCCCGTAACTTCGGGAGAAGGGGTGCCTCGGTAGGGTGAATAGCCCGAGGGGGCCGCAGTGAAAAGGCCCAAGCGACTGTTTAGCAAAAACACAGGTCTGTGCGAAGCCGCAAGGCGAAGTATACGGGCTGACGCCTGCCCGGTGCTGGAAGGTTAAGGGGAGTGGTAAGCCTTCGGGCGAAGCTATGAACCGAAGCCCCAGTAAACGGCGGCCGTAACTATAACGGTCCTAAGGTAGCGAAATTCCTTGTCAGGTAAATTCTGACCCGCACGAATGGCGTAACGACTTGGGCGCTGTCTCAACGAGAGATCCGGTGAAATTTTAATACCTGTGAAGATGCAGGTTACCCGCGACAAGACGGAAAGACCCCATGGAGCTTTACTGCAGCTTGATATTGAATTTGGGTACGATCTGTACAGGATAGGTGGGAGCCGTTGAGCCTTGAGCGCCAGCTTGAGGGGAGGCATCCTTGGGATACCACCCTGATCGTATCTAGGTTCTAACTTGGTACCGTGATCCGGTACGAGGACAGTGTCAGGTGGGCAGTTTGACTGGGGCGGTCGCCTCCTAAAGAGTAACGGAGGCGCCCCAAGGTTCCCTCAGAATGGTTGGAAATCATTCGAAGAGTGCAAAGGCAGAAGGGAGCTTGACTGCGAGACCTACAAGTCGAGCAGGGACGAAAGTCGGGCTTAGTGATCCGGTGGTACCGCATGGAAGGGCCATCGCTCAACGGATAAAAGCTACCCTGGGGATAACAGGCTTATCTCCCCCAAGAGTCCACATCGACGGGGAGGTTTGGCACCTCGATGTCGGCTCATCGCATCCTGGGGCTGAAGTAGGTCCCAAGGGTTGGGCTGTTCGCCCATTAAAGCGGTACGCGAGCTGGGTTCAGAACGTCGTGAGACAGTTCGGTCCCTATCTGTCGTGGGCGTAGGAAATTTGAGAGGAGCTGTCCTTAGTACGAGAGGACCGGGATGGACGTACCGCTGGTGTACCAGTTGTTCCGCCAGGAGCACCGCTGGGTAGCTATGTACGGAAGGGATAAGCGCTGAAAGCATCTAAGCGTGAAGCCCCCCTCAAGATGAGATTTCCCAGTATGTAAGACCCCTTGAAGACGACGAGGTAGATAGGTTGGGGGTGGAAGTGCAGTAATGCATGGAGCTGACCAATACTAATCGGTCGAGGGCTTATCCTAAGATAAGACGCAATGAAGTTTCGGATCCAGTTTTCAGGGTGTAACCTTGAAACAAATGTTAATATTCCCTGATAGCTCAGTTGGTAGAGCACTCGACTGTTAATCGAGTTGTCACAGGTTCGAGTCCTGTTCGGGGAGCCATATGGAGAGGTGTCCGAGTTGGCCGAAGGAGCACGATTGGAAATCGTGTAGGCGCCAAAAGCGTCTCGAGGGTTCGAATCCCTCTCTCTCCGCCAGAATTATTTTATAGTATGGCCCGTTGGTCAAGGGGTTAAGACACCTCCCTTTCACGGAGGTAACAGGGGTTCGAATCCCCTACGGGTCATAAAAAAATAACCACAAAAAGTTGCAATAAAAAGTTTGTTGTGGTATAATATAAGAAGTGTTCCGTTGAGGAGGCTTAGCTCAGCTGGGAGAGCATCTGCCTTACAAGCAGAGGGTCGGGGGTTCGATCCCCTCAGCCTCCACCATTTAAAAAGTAAATACTTATTACTGTCGCGGGGTGGAGCAGTTCGGTAGCTCGTCGGGCTCATAACCCGAAGGTCGCAGGTTCAAATCCTGCCCCCGCAACCAATTTAAATCTATTATGGAACTGTGGTGTAGAGGCCTAACATGCCTGCCTGTCACGCAGGAGATCGCGGGTTCGAATCCCGTCAGTTCCGCCATTAGTAATACATTGCTTGATAAAGAGCTCTATTGTGAGGCTCGGTAGCTCAGTCGGTAGAGCAGAGGACTGAAAATCCTCGTGTCGGCGGTTCGATTCCGTCCCGAGCCACTTTTAATTGAATAGTTTTTGTGCCGGTGTAGCTCAATTGGTAGAGCAACTGACTTGTAATCAGTAGGTTGGGGGTTCAAGTCCTCTCGCCGGCACCATTTTGGAGGATTAGCGAAGTGGCCAAACGCATCAGACTGTAAATCTGCTCCCTTACGGGTTCGGTGGTTCGAATCCATCATCCTCCACCAGTTTTATAGGGGCATAGTTTAAAGGTAGAACAACGGTCTCCAAAACCGTTGGTGTGGGTTCAATTCCTGCTGCCCCTGCCAATTACTTCTTTTCCTGTGGCGGTCGTGGCGAAGTGGTTAACGCACCGGACTGTGACTCCGGCATTCGTGGGTTCAAGCCCCATCGGCCGCCCTTTCTTATTGGGGATTAGCCAAGCGGTAAGGCAACGGACTTTGACTCCGTCATGCATAGGTTCAAATCCTATATCCCCAGCCATCTTATGCGGACGTGGCTCAGCGGTAGAGCATCGCCTTGCCAAGGCGAGGGTCGCGGGTTCGATTCCCGTCGTCCGCTTAGTTATATTCTGGCGCCATAGCCAAGTGGTAAGGCAAAGCTCTGCAAAAGCTTTATTCCCCAGTTCAAATCTGGGTGGCGCCTCCATAATTAAATATGCCGGCGTGGCGGAATGGCAGACGCGCTCGACTCAAAATCGAGTGGGAAACCGTGGAGGTTCGAGTCCTCTCGCCGGTATTAACTAAAAAAGTTCATTAGAGACATTCTCTAATGAACTTTTTTTATTTGAGCTTTAGTACCCCACTCATTGCTTGAGCTGAAGACACCTTTGATTACCGGATGGAGTAGCCGCTTTTACTCTTGCAGCATATCTTCGTTTTCAACCGCGAGTGCTTGTCCTTCCATATGATAATTCTTCCTGGCTTCCTGAAGCAAGATTTCGGCTCTTTTCTTGGTTCCTTTTATCTTAAGCCCCGTAGGGATCCATTTTGGTTATCGTTTACCATTCTCATCTTTACAGTTAGGCGGATGTCCCGTTGCGCTTTCTCCTCTTCCAACAACTCCAGAGGGTGAACCCGATCTTTTTTCAAATACCAGTTGAGCTTTGGAATGGATTTGCTACAAAAGTGGTAGCTAATCCGCCGATGGATTGCTTTAGCGCCCAGAAGGTGCATTTGATTTTGAACTGGGCGGATAAAGTTCAATGATCTAGGTCATCTCCAGTGTCAGATCGGTGCTGGCTAGAATGGAGCATCGCCTGTTCAAGATTCACCAGCAAAAACCACAGTTTTTGGTATACTCTTTGGCCTCATAACATATCCAGACACAGGTAACTGACTGATTATTCATTGCTATACATGCTCACGATAGCGTACTCAAACGCGGCGATACGGCTTTAAAACAGCTCGGCCAAGCACCACCTTTGTCCTCTTTTACGATAGCGACCCCGGTCTTTGACAGGTGTACCATGACGTTCATAGGCAACGGTATTGGACTTGGCTTCGGTTACCAGATCCATCCGGGTGCTGCCAAATTGGTTCCATTGTTCAACCCCCGCAAAGCAGGATTGATCAGAGGTATTCAAAACCATTTCCAGAACGTGCCCTAGTCAAAACACAGCCTGAGGCCGATGACAATGACAACAAACTCATGATGAAAAGTGCCTCCAAAATTGTATCACATTTAACATAATTGATATTGATAATCAATATCAATTATGTTAATATAACTTTGTTTACTAGTGAACAAAAATAATCTAATGGTGACACTAAACTTGGTCTGCAACTACTACAAAAGAGGGGAGATTGGGAAATTGGAGTTTCAAAATCATTTTAAAGGTCATCTTTACGAACAATATATTAAAATGCTACATCTGAATGAGCTGTATACTGAACAAGAAATTAACTCGTTTCGGCAACAGGCCAGAAAGTACCAGATTGACATGCTCTCCAACAATATTACTAGTGTACACGTTATTGATTGCATTGGTGATTATGAACCGATAAATCATACCGGGATTGTGGAGAAGATGGGGTTGTCCAAAGCTAGTATTACTAAAATTAGTGCAAAGCTGCTGGAAATGGGCTTCATTATGAAAAGTCAACTGAACAGCAATCGTAAGGAGATTTACTTTAGTTTAACGGATAAGGGAAGACACGTTTATCATTTGCATAAAGAACTGCACAAAGAAAAAGAAGAAAGGTTTTACCAATTCATTGAATCCTATTCAGAGGTTGAGCTGCAGACTATTGGAAAATTTATGAGTGATTTGGTGGCGCGTGCCGAAGAATACTCCGAAGGGAAGTTTATGATAAATGACGACATTAAAGATTGAGGAATTAAGATCCAAGATTGAAGGGAAAGAAATTTTAAAAGGGCTCACACTGGAGATTCATGGCGGAGAGATTCATGCGATTATGGGGCCTAATGGGACGGGGAAAAGTACATTGGCTTCAGCTTTAATGGGCCATCCCAAATATGAGGTTACTGGCGGTAAGGTGACATTGGACAATGAAGACCTTCTGGAGATGGAGGTGGATGAGCGTGCCCAGGCAGGCTTGTTCCTCGCTATGCAATACCCAAGTGAAATTGCTGGCGTGACCAACTCGGATTTTCTCAGAAGTGCCATCAATGCACGGCGTGAAGAAGGCGATGAGATATCCTTAATCCGTTTTATCCGTGAAATGGAGAGCAAAATGAAGGGGCTGGAGATGAACCCGGAATTTGTGCATCGTTATTTGAATGAGGGATTCTCTGGCGGTGAAAAAAAGCGGAATGAGATTTTGCAAATGATGCTACTTGAACCCAAGTTTGTGATCCTGGATGAAGTGGACTCAGGGCTTGATATTGATGCACTGCGTATTGTGGCCAATGGCGTAAATGAGATGCGCAGCCCGGATAGAGGCTTTTTAATCATCACCCATTATCAACGACTGTTGAATTATATTACCCCGGATTTTGTGCATGTCATGATGCAAGGCCAGATAGTTAAATCTGGCGGTCCGGAGCTTGCCCACCGTTTGGAGGCTGAAGGGTACGATTGGGTGAAGGAGGAACTTGGGATTACGGATGAGACGGTAAGGGAAGCTTAAAAGCCGGAGAGGAGGAACAGCACGTGGATATACAAGCTAGAGTTTCAATGAATGTGGACGATTTACGCGCATGGTCAAGTGCTAAGGATGAACCTCGTTGGCTGATTGAACGCCGCGTTCATGCACTCGAACTGGCAGGGACGCTGGAGTTGCCTAAAGTGGAGAAAATCAATCTTGAAAAATGGGATATCTACGAAAGTGGAGATTACAAAGCTGAGAATGCGTGGTCTAGTTTGGAGGAAGCGCCGGAGGTTGTTCGAGGTTTGGTTACTTCTCCGGTGAAAGGCGGACTAATCGTTCAGTTCAACTCGGATGTAGTGTATACGAAATTGTCCGAGAGCTTAGCCGCCCAGGGAGTCATTTTAACGGATCTGCATACTGCGGCAAAAGAGCATGAGGAGCTGGTTCAACGTTATCTCTTTCAGGCAGTAAAGCCAGAAGAACATCGTTTATCTGCTGCACACAGTGCCTTATGGAGTGGTGGCGTTTTTCTATATGTCCCAGACGGTGTAGAGGTTGAAGCACCTATTCAAGCGATCTTTCTTAACGATACAAGCGGTGTGTGTTTTGCTCCTCACGTCTTAATTGTGGCAGGGAGCAACAGCAAGATCACTTATGTGGATAATTGCGTATCGAGTGGTGATGATGTCAAGGTATTGCATAACGGTGTGACGGAGGTCTTCGCGGGGGCGGGCTCAAAGGTGCAAGTAGCTTCGGTTCATCAGCTTGCTGCAACTACAACAGATTTCACCCAGCGACGGGCGGTCGTTCTTGCTGATGGGGGTGTGGAATGGATTATCGGTGAGATGAACAATGGTTATACCGCCAGCGATACCAAGACTTTGCTACAAGGCAACGGGGTGGTCTCCGACAATAAGGTAATTGCTATTGGCACGGGTAATCAAAAATCGAGCTATACAACTCAAGCTCAGCATTTTGGCAGAAGCTCGGTAAGCCAGATGATTACGCGTGCAGTCATGCTTGAAGAAGCTACGGCCATTATCAATGGCATTACAAAGATTGAAAAAGGTGCAACCCATTGTGATGGTCAGCAAACAGAACGCGTGCTTATGCTAAGTCCTAAAGCTCGCGGCGATGCCAATCCGATCCTGCTGATAGATGAGGATGATGTAACCGCGGGTCATGCTGCATCCGTGGGGCAAGTAAATGCAGAGCAAATCTATTATCTGATGTCGCGCGGGATATCAAGGAGTGAAGCCGAACATCTTGTTATTTTCGGATTTCTCGCTCCTGTCATTTCGGAGATCCCGCTGGAAGGTGTTCGTAGTCGCCTAAAAGATTTAGTGGAAAGCAAGCTCGGCAGATCATAGCAAATCAAAATGATTCTTGAAAGGTTAAAAAGGAGTGATACTAATGGCTAAAAAAGCACCAGATATGGGCGAATATAAATATGGGTTTCGCGACAAGCACCAGTCTATTTTTCAATCTGGAAAAGGTCTGACGGAAGAGATTGTCCGGGAAATTTCCCGGATCAAGGAAGAGCCGGAGTGGATGCTCAATTTTCGGTTGAAAGCTTTGAATCAATTCTACAAAATGCCGATGCCTGAATGGGGAGCGGATTTGACCGGGCTAAATCTTGATGACATCCAGTATTACGTTCGCCCTTCTGAAAAACAGGGAAAGACCTGGGAGGAGGTTCCTTCCGAGATCAAAGCAACCTTTGACAAGCTGGGAATCCCTGAAGCGGAGCAAAAGTTCCTGGCGGGCGTATCCGCTCAATATGAGTCGGAAGTAGTTTATCACAGCATGCGGAAAGAACTGGAGGATCAGGGCGTTATTTTCCTTGATACGGATACTGCATTAAAGCAATACCCCGAAGTGTTTAAGCAACATTTTGGGACGATCATCCCTCCCGCAGACAATAAATTTGCGGCGCTTAATAGTGCGGTTTGGTCAGGCGGTAGCTTTGTATACATTCCGAAGGGTGTTCATTGCGAGGTTCCTATACAAGGTTATTTCCGTATTAATTCTGAAAATATGGGTCAATTCGAGCGGACATTAATTATTGCCGAAGAGGGCAGCTTTGTCCATTATGTTGAAGGATGTACAGCACCTATTTATAGTACCAGTTCTTTGCATAGTGGAGTTATTGAAATTATTTGCCGGAAAGATTCCCGTGTCCGTTACACGACCATTCAGAATTGGGCTCCTAATATCTACAACTTGGTAACCCAAAGGGCTGTGGTAGAAGAAAATGCCACAATGGAATGGGTGGACGGCAACATCGGCTCCAAGGTAACAATGAAGTATCCGGCAGTATTATTGAAAGGACGGGGAGCCAAGGGGTCCATCCTGTCTATTGCCGTAGCCGGTAAAGATCAGCATCAAGATGCTGGCGCGAAGGTAATTCACCTTGCTCCCGAGACAACATCTACGATTATATCCAAATCCATCAGCAAGCAGGGCGGAAAAGTAAACTACCGAGGGTTGTCCAGCTTCAGCCGCGATTCCGCAGGGTCTAAGTCCAATATTAAGTGCGATACGTTGATATTGGATAACATGTCAACATCAGATACGATTCCATACAATGAAATTAAAAACGATCAGATTACTTTGGAGCACGAGGCAACAGTATCCAAAGTGTCTGAGGAACAATTGTTTTACTTAATGAGCCGCGGGCTTACAGAACAAGATGCTACACAAATGATTGTAATGGGCTTTATTGAACCGTTTACCAAAGAATTGCCAATGGAATATGCCGTTGAAATGAATCGGTTGATTCAATTTGAGATGGAAGGAAGCATCGGTTGATTCATTAATTTAATAGATCAAACCTTTATCATTCTTTAAAGAGGTGCTAGTAATGAAGAAAAATAAATCGGACGATTCAGAACTAGCTCAAATTACCCGAGAGATACGAAAACTTCAATTCTGCCTCCATATGCTGTCAGGATTGAGCGCAAGTTGTGGTGTGATGATACCTTTAGACTCTATTCATACGCTTATAAGGGAACTTTCGGATCAAGAGGTTACTCTTAGGCAAAAAGCAAAGGATTACTCAGACGATCTAGGATGAAAAAAGGTCTGAATGACGGTTGGTAAAACAATGGGAGGAGTTGACATAATGGATGAAAATGGAGTTTTATTCGATGAAGTATCGGAAGTTCTTCTCAAACTACGTCCTTTCTTACTGCGTGACGGTGGAGATGCTGAACTGGTCGAAGTTGAGAACGGTATAGCAAAATTAAGATTTTTGGGAGCATGCAATGGTTGCCCAAGTGCTACGATTACGTTAAAGGTTGCTATTGAGCGCGCAATTCTTGAGGAAATTGATGATATTAAAGAAGTTGTACAAGTATTCTAAAATTCCTCGATACTGAGCAACTGAGTTAGTCCTGTCGCAGACCATAGCTACGGAAGTTGATCCCGCTGCTCAATACCAAAGTACATCGACAGATTACCTTGCGGGTAGAAATCGACGAACAGCGCTTTTTTCCCTTCGTCAAACAAGGTATTATCAAGATTTAATTCGATATCGAGTGGGAAACCGTGGAGGTTCAGTCCTCTCGCCGGTATACACAAAAGGGTGATAAAATGCTTAAAGGCATTTTATCACCCTTTTTATTAATTGCATTCTCAATTTCGGCTACATAATTAATCGGGTGTCAGATGAATGAAGATAAGAACTTCACATAGTTTCTTTTCTAAATAGTATATTTGACTGTGACTTTGAGGTTGTAGTAGGATAATGGTACTGAAAAAACATTTATAGTTTATTAAGTGTAAAAGAAATGAGGAATGCATATGCAAGAAAGAATTTTGGAAGCTTTCGTAGAGGAAGTTCATGAGAATGGATTGAAATTTACTATGGATGATCTTGCGAAAAGACTTGCCATCAGTAAGCGTACGTTGTATGAAAATTTTTCGTCTAAGACTCTTATTTTAGAGACACTTATTGAGCGTACAAATGATGATATGATTCAAAAGACGGAGCAAATTATCCAAAACAATGAATTATCTTTGTTAGAAAAGATTAAGCAGTCGATTAGGGTTATGCCGCTGTATTATAAGTTTTATGATTTAAGAATTTTGGACCAGATGAAAAAGTATTATCCTGAGCAATGGAAAAGAGTACATGCTGATTTAAATGATTGGTCTCCGATCAGAACATTAATTCAGGAAGGTATTCGAGAAGGAATTATTGTGAATAAAAATGAGGCTCTAATCATGAAGCTAATTATTGATTCAGTGAATTTAACGCTTGATCAGCGTTTCTTTCTGGATAACAGTGTGACGGTAGAGGAAGCAACTTATTCCATTGTAGATATATTGTTATTTGGGTTAGTCGAAAAACAAAAATAGCCTAATAATATGTGTGTATTAAAAGAGGCTATTTTTTTTATATGAAAACTAATAAAACAATTAAAGTTTTTTTGTTTTTGAAGCTAGGATACTGAAATTAACTACTGATAAATAAAAGGGGTTCTGAAAAGGAAGGGTGGAAATATGTCTATACTAACAAGAAATCGGGGAGCAATGCTGTTATTGATGCTTAACATTTTTTTAGCATTCATGGGGATTGGATTAGTCGTTCCTGTTTTACCTAAATTTATAAGTGAGCTAGGGATGAACGGTTCTTCAATGGGACTAATGGTTGCAGCCTTTGCGCTGACACAGCTTTTATTATCACCTTTGTCAGGAAAGTTGTCTGACCGTTATGGACGTAAAAAGTTGATTGTTTCTGGGATGTTTATTTTCATGCTGTCAGAGCTTGTTTTTGGATTGGCGAGTTCTGTTCCTACCTTGTTTGTTGCACGAATCATGGGCGGGGTAGGGGCAGCGTTGCTTACACCTTCTATAATGGCCTATGTCGCTGATGTGACCTCGTTTGAGGAAAGAGGCAAGGGTATGGGCATGATTAATGCAGCGATTAACACAGGCTTCATAATCGGGCCAGGGATTGGCGGTTTGCTTGCAGCCTATGGAATACGTATTCCCTTCTTTGCGGCGGCAGGTGCTGCAGGAATAGCGGCTATTTTGTCTCTGTTCGTGCTGCCTGAGTCTTTGAGCAAGGAAAAACAACAGTACAATAGAGAGCTTCCGCGTGAAAAAGAAAACCTTTTACAGCAATTTGCCAAGTCCTATCAATCTCCGTATTTCATGGGCTTGCTCATTGTATTTGTCGTTGCTTTTGGATTGGCGAATTTTGAAACGGTATTTGGACTGTTTGTTGACCATAAATATGGTTTTACACCGATGGATATTGCCATCATTATAACGACAGGGTCTATTTTGGGGGCAGTTGTTCAAGCAACTATATTTGGTTGGATCATTAACCGTTTTGGTGAGAAAAAAGTAATTCACCTTTGCTTGGCTATTGGAGGACTGTTTATTTTCCTAACTTTATTTGCCGAGCAGTACGTGATGATTATGCTGACGACTTTTATCATTTTTCTGGCTATGGATATCCTTCGCCCAGCCGTAAGCACTTCTCTATCGCGGCAGGCTGGGGATGAGCAAGGGTTTGTAGCGGGTATGAACTCGTCCTATACCAGCTTGGGGAATGTAATTGGACCGTTAGTTGCAGGACTGCTGTTTGATGTTCATATTAATTTGCCTTATATGGTGGCAGCGGTAGCCTTATTTGCTTGTCTCGTCCTTTCACTACGCTCTAAGCATGCAGGAAAGCGACACTCAACAACCCTTGCAGCAGAGCAGCGTAGAAGTGGTTAGCCGCAGGTCTATATTCACCCCCGACTTAGGTCTAGGTTCAAAAACCGTCTGGGGTCCGTTTTGTCAAACGTTAGGTCAGCGTACAATAAGGACATAAGCAAGAAACAGTGAAAGGCGGTGAGAGATGATGAGAGTTAACAAAGGGAATGGGTTAGCCATTGTACTGATCGTGTTGGGTTCGATTATGCTGCTCGGTAAGTTTACTCCGTTTTTCGGTCACTTTGTAGGACATCTGATTGGTTACTTAATTCCGATAGCGATGATTATGCTGGGGTACTACGGTGTGAAAAGAGGTAATGCGCTCTTCGGTTGGATCGTGCTTGTGCTCGGGGTACTGATTTTACTGGGCAAGCTGTCCTGGCTTATTGGACCACTGCTGGCAATCGGATTAATCATATTTGGTGTATCCATGCTGAGTGACCGTAGAAGACGCTACTGAATGTGACAGTTTGAGGATGAAGAAAAATGTACGAAAGCAAAGAGCAAGAAATGATGAAAATACGAACTTGTGAAAGGAGTAGACGCCAATGAGTGTTTTTCGAAGAATGCGTGATATTACGGTAGCAACCTTCAATGAGCATTTGGAACAAAGTCAAGATCCGGTACAACTCATTGACCAGTTTCTATATAATACCCGTCAGGAAATCGCCGAAGCGGAAAAGCTTCATCAGCAGTATGCAGTGCATACAAGACAAATGAAGCAGCAGTTGGATCATGCATTGTCCATGCAGGCCAAACGGGAGGAACAAGCGCTTCTGGCTTTGAAAGCAGATGAGGAACACGTCGCAAAGCTAGCCCTTCAGGAAAAAATGCTGTATGCAGAAAAAGAAGAGCAGTATAGAGAACTGTGGGAGCAGAGCCGTGAATCATTACGTGAATTGGAGCAACAGCTGGATACATTAAAGACAGAATACCAAACGGTACACAGTAAGCGTCAGTATTACGCTGCACGTGTACAAACGTTGAGACTCCAGCAACAAATGAACGAACGGGCAGGTACATACGGTGGACGAAATGTTCCCCGAATGTTCAACCGCTTGGAAGACCGGGTAGCCGATATGGAAGCAGAAACGATGAGTCTGCGTGAATTGCGTCGGGGTGAGGAGTATACAAGGGATGCTCACAGCGGTGGATCGCTGCTCGAACAAGAGTGGGCGAGATTGAAAAGCAAGCTGAACAACAGCGGGAAGGAATAAGTAAATTATGACCCGAATTTACCGATCAAGCCGGGATAGAGTATTAACTGGAGTATGTGGCGGTCTTTCTGACGCAACAGGAATGGACTCAACTTGGATACGTATTCTGGTTGTGATCAGTTTCTTTATTACAGCAGGCACCACATTTATGATTTATGTGATTGCAGCGTTGGTTATTTCCAAGGAACCAAGATCTCCTTACGATGGAGGATTCGGTCCAGATAGCGGTCCCTATACCCAGCAAGATCCGCGCTATTATGGCGGTAGTAATACTAGAACACAGTACGGACAAGGAACTGGTTACAATCAAGGTGGAGCATACGGCAACTCGAACCCGTTTGGTCAGGATGCCCGCTATTCATCCAAATTTAATGCAGGACACAACAGTGATCTGGATTCCATGATGGAAGATATCGAGAAAAAAGCAATGAAAAAGGAACTGGAAGAGTTACGTAAAAAAGTGGAGCAATTCGAGAAGGGAGAACGTAAATAATGGGAATCTTTAAAAGAATGAAGGATATGACAAGAGCATCGGTGAATGAAATGTTGGATAAAGTTGAAGATCCGATTATCATGTTAAATCAGTACTTGCGTGATATGGAGGCAGAAATTCACGAGGCTGAGGTAACAGTCGCCAAGCAAATGGCAAATGAGCGTCGTATGAAACAGCGCTTGGAGGAGGCTGTACGTGTATCCAATGAGCGCGAAAAGCAGGCCGAATCTGCATTGCGAAATGGTCAGGAAGAAGTAGCCCGCAAGCTGCTGGGCGAGAAGATTTATTTTGTGCAAAAGCAGGATGAATACCGTGACTTGCACACTCAAGCTGAGCTTCAAGCGAAAGAACTGGTACAGCAGCTTCATGGAATGAAGGATGAATTCTACAAAATGCGCAATAAGCGTAATGAGCTGGTATCCCGTGCTCAAATGGCAAAAGCCAAAAAGCAAATGTCGCAAATCAATAGCTTGCACACGATTGAAAGCGGGTCTGCTTCGCTGGGCTTCCACCGCATGGAGGAAAAAATCATGCAAATGGAGGCGGAAGCTGACGTACTGCGTGCCCCTTATCGTCAAGCACCGGGAGAGGCATATGTTAATCCCGCAGAAGCTGAAAAACAATTTAAAGTGGATGAGCAGCTTCAACAATTGAAGTCCAAAATTCAGACAGGTGCTAAACCTGTAGATATGAAGAAGGACTAACTACTCGGAACCCAAACATTATGATATGCTGTATAGATGGACACTGACCAATAACAGTGCTCAATCTGTATGGTTCGGGAAGCCATATGGCCATAAATTGCGCCACTATGGCTTTTCCTTCCTGTATAAGCAAAAAAGGGGGTGCAGCATGGAGAGAAGAAAATCAGCCTTGGCACTGGCAGGGATTGGCATCGGGATTATTATTTTATTCGGTCAGTGGATTGGGTTCCTCTCCGTGTTTGCACTGATCCTAATGTTGGCGGGAATATATAAGATTCGCAATTCTAAAATCAAAAAGGGCTATACGATGCTTGCCATCGGTGCTGGTCTGCTGGTGCTGGATCATTTGTTCTTGTTTGTGGTGATCACATTGGCTTCGCTGGCTGTGTTCTATTCACGTTCCAGGAAGCTGCATAAAGGTCAAAGCTCCATATTCAAACACAATTTCATATCCAATCACAAATGGGATGAAGTGCCGTGGAGCTTGCGCAGCACAAGTATATGGCATGTGGTTGGGGATGTGGATGCTGACCTGACGCTGGCTCTTCCAGAGGAACGTGAGCCCGTCATATTTTTACAGGGGATCTTCGGTGACATTGACATCACGCTGCCGGATAATTACGGTGTAGAGGTGGAGATGTTCGTATTGTTCGGGCAGATTCAGTTCGACCGGGATCATGAGGCGGGGATGCTCAACCGACTGGTGTGGAAGTCTCCTCATTTTGAGCAGAGTGAATATAAAGTGAAGTTTGTCGTTTCGTACCTGGCGGGCGATGTCCGCATTCGATTTTATTGAATCAGGAGGAACCGGGATGAATCATAAAAAAACGTCCAACATGGTAACCCGCAGTATGGGTGAAGGTATCCTCCTGTGTGTTGTTGTGGGCGTAGTTGTCTTTTATATGCTGTATACATATGGATATGTGAAGTCGTTCCCAACCTGGGGAATGATACTGAAAGTAGCAGGAGCCGTTATACTGGTGTTGATTGGTACAGGGGCAATGTACGGATTTTATGAAAGTTATCGCTTTAAAAGCAGACTGGAAATGTTAAGAGAGACATTGCTAATGTGGGAAAAGGGCACCCCTGCACGTGAGTTGCCTCCCCTAGGGCATGATGAGCTTGGCAGGCTAGGAGAGCAGTTGGAACGAATCGGGCGTAAATGGCAGGAACAAGTTACGTCTTTACAACGCTTATCTACAGATAATGCTCAGCTGGCAGAACAGGCACGAATGACTGCGATCGTAGAGGAACGGCAGCGGCTGGCCAGAGAGTTGCATGATGCAGTATCGCAGCAATTATTTGCTATTTCAATGACAGCGACGGCTGTGGGCAGGACACTGGACAAGGATTTTGATAAAGCGCAACGTCAGGTTGCATTAATTGAAGAAATGTCTTCCGTGGCACAATCCGAAATGCGGGCGTTACTCCTTCATTTACGGCCTGTCTATCTGGAAGGAAAACGGCTTGAGCAGGGTTTGCGTGATTTGGTACAGGAATTACAGGCAAAAGTACCAATGGAGATTGATTTTGAGATGGAAAGCGGAGTACAGTTGGTTAAAGGCATTGAGAATCACTTGTTTCGCATTGTTCAGGAAGCGATGTCTAATACATTGCGCCATGCCAAAGCAACTCGTATGGAAATTCGTATCGTGCAGCGCCCGGATTCCATTAGGCTGACGATTCGGGATAATGGTATTGGTTTTGAAATGGATGAGAAAAAGCAGACATCATATGGATTATCCACCATGCAGGAGCGGGTCAGTGAAATTGGGGGAGCTATTCAGTATATAACGGCTCCGGGAAAAGGGACACGCATCGAGGTGTCTGTGCCAGTTATTTATGATGAAAGCGGAAGGAACGATGATCATGGAAACGGAATTACCGATTAGCGTGCTGCTGGTAGACGACCATGAAATGGTGCGGATCGGGCTTGCGGCAGTGCTGGGGACAGAAGAAGGGATTGAAGTGGTCGGCGAGGCTGGAAGCGGAGAAGAAGGCATACGGTTAGCATCAGAATACAAGCCAAATGTAATTTTAATGGATTTGGTCATGGATGGCATGGATGGTATTGAAACGACACGCCAAGTGACACGCCTGCTTCCAGAGACAAAGGTGATTGTACTGACGAGTTATTTGGATGATGAGAAAATGTACCCGGTCATTGAGGCAGGTGCATTCAGTTATTTGCTCAAAACGTCTCGTGCTTCCGAGATTGCGGATGCGATCCGTGCAGCTGCACGCGGACAGTCCGTACTCGAGTCACAGGTGGCCTCTAAGATGATGAATCGATTCCGCCAGCCACAGGCTGAAGCGCCCGCACATACAGAGCTAACAGATCGTGAGATGGAGGTTCTTCGCTTGTTGGCACAAGGGAAGTCTAACCAGGATATCGCAGATGAACTGATTATCGGGATTAAGACGGTAAAATTCCATGTCACGAACCTTCTCGCCAAATTAGGAGTGGAGGACCGCACACAGGCGGCAATCTATGCCTATAAGAACGGCTTAGCAGAGTAGATTATAAAACGACAAATACAAAGAACCGGAGGCGATGAATGGTCCTCCGGTTTTTTGTGTTCTGAAATACGGCGTTTAGATAAGGAGGAATAGAAAGGCGATTAAGGCCAGATCTAGTGCAAGCCCTCCCCCGTATCCATATCTGCCGCGATAGCCTGCTCTGCCATTTGCATAATTTCCATTTCCGTTTGAGCCAAATTCGCCTACGTTATAAGGAAAGTATGGATTTAGAAGTTCGTCGGGCGGTCTATTAAAGGCATTTAGCTTGGCAGAAGGGCGAGCTTTGTTTTTGGAATTCCTTTTTTTCTTTTTAGAGGAGATTTTTTTAGCTTTTTGTTTTCCTTTGTTACTGTAGCTTCCGGCATAGAGACTACCAGGAAAGGAGGATGGATATCCGTTCAACATCAGCTTGCCTTTGCTACACCCGCTTAAGATGCCGATGTGTCGTGTACCATCACGCATGACGGCACAGACCATCCGTCCGCCATGAGGTGCCACACTGGCTTCATTTACTGGATAAATGGGAAACATGATTTCACCTCTTTTGGTGTAAGATGCGTTGTGATTATAGTCTATTCTTATAGTGCCTACGGTGTATGGTCGAACACCCAGTAGGCGAATGAATATTTCTGAACGGTTGTGCTGACTTCCTCTGCGTATAAAACCTCTGGCAACGGGCATGCTATTGATAGATTCATAGATTTCAATCGAGCCGAAAAAAGAAGCATTCTATCGTGGATATGCGGAGAACGTATGGTTATGGAGGGGAAGGAACGTCCATGTTAAAAGTAGAGATGATTAAAAAGGGAGTTATTGCGATTTTGGTATTAGGAACGGTGTTGGTACTGGCTGGCTGGCGTTACGGAACTCTTCAGACCAACGGAACTGATTCCCGCGAGGCAGAAACGGCTTTACGCTCGTTGTTATTCCTATCGGATCAAACCCCGGGTACACTGGATAAGCTAGTTGTAAAATGGCAAGGCGATTGGATTCCTAATCATGAAGATCCGGCAGATATAGCGGCACAGATAGCTGATCAACTGAATATACCCACAGCAAGTAAACTCGTGGAAAATGGACATACACTTTATCGTTCTGTTCGTGATCGTGAGGATTTGAAAATTCGTTTAAATGTGATGGAACGTCAAACTGGACAATGGTATGTAGTCGTTCAGCTGGAAAGCAGTGATACAGGACGTGAGCAATTGATTCAGCTTCATAAGCTTTGTGCTGAGCAATTAAATTCTATAGGGGTGCAAGCGCAGTGGAACACCTCCGTTCAGCGTTCGCTGCAAGCAAAGGAAAGCGTGGATCAACTGATGAAACGGACAGAAGCGAGCTTAGCAGGGACCATCTCTATGCAGGCTAAAGAAAGATACACAGATGTAAACACAGTAGCCGTATCTTATGAAGCTCCAGACCTGCCATTAATGGTTCAAAGCGGTGAGCATCAAGTCCAGATGCAGATGGCTGTACATGAAAATAAGGAGCAGCAGGATAAACGTATAACACTCGGTTTTCCGCTTATCACGATTGAATACTGACTTATAAGGTAAATTTATGATTCATCGGATAGCTTATCCATGTAGAATATGTTAAAATGTCATCAAATCTTTAGTTCCATGTTTTTCGAAAATCAAGTATGATCTTGTATAAATATACACAATACTACATGCGGATTTCGAGGATTGTGGATTGCGGAATCTTGACATGGGAAGAATGAGGTACTTCATGGCTGACATACCTGTTAAAGAATCTCTTGTGACACAAGGTGCAGTTCTGTTTATTTTTGGTGCTACGGGTGATTTGGCTCGCCGCAAGTTATTTCCTGCTATCTACAGCTTGTACCGCGAAGGCAAGCTTGCTGAAGATTTTGCTGTTATTGGTGTAGCAAGACGTCCTCGCACAGAAGCAGAATTCCGTAATGACCTGTACGCTTCCATACAGGAGTTTAGTCGCTATAAAGCAGAAAATGATCAAGAATGGCAGGCATTTGCCGAGCATTTTGAATATAAATCGCTGGATATCAACAATGTCGATGGGTTTCATGAGCTGAGACAGCAGACGGAGGCTATAGAAGGTAAGTTTAACATACCGGGAAATCGGTTGTTTTATTTGGCCTTGGCTCCTGAATTATTCGGAAGTGTGTCGAAGAGCTTGAAAGAGGGCGGCATGTTGGAAGGCAAGGGCTGGAATCGTCTGGTTATAGAGAAGCCTTTCGGCTACAACCTCGAATCTGCACAAGAACTGAACATTGAAATTCGTGAAGTATTTGCCGAAGAAGAAATTTATCGGATTGATCACTATCTTGGTAAGGAAATGGTACAAAATATCGAGGTGATCCGCTTCGCTAACGCCTTTTTTGAACCACTATGGAATAACAAGCATATTGCCAATGTGCAAATTACGCTGAGTGAAACGGTAGGGGTAGAGGAACGCGGAGGTTATTATGATCATTCCGGTGCCTTGCGTGATATGGGACAGAACCATATGCTGCAAATGCTTACGATGATCGCGATGGAGCCACCTAGTCGTTTGTTGCCAGAGGATATCCGCGATGAAAAGGTAAAAGTGCTGCGTTCACTACGACCTTTTGGATCATCTGAGGATGTGAAGACCAACGTGGTACGTGGTCAATATACTGAGGGCAGTTATCGCGGTCAGCAGTTGCCAGGGTATCGTCAAGAAGACAAGGTTGATCCACAATCGAATACAGAGACTTATTTTGCTTCACGCGTGTTTGTTGATAACTTCCGTTGGGCTGGCGTACCGTTCTACATTCGTACGGGCAAACGCCTCCCTGTAAAAACTACGGAGATCGTTGTGGAATTTAAGAGCATGCCGACCAATGTATATCTCGGTCAAAAGCATAAGCTCGAACCCAACTTGCTCGTCATTCGGGTTAATCCAATGGAGGGCATATACATTAAAATCAATGCCAAGAAGCCTGGTTCGGAGTCAGATATTGAGCCGCTGGCGATGGATTTTTGCCAAAGCTGTATGGTGGGGATCAACTCACCGGAAGCTTATGAACGGTTGCTGATGGATGCGATCGAGGGTGATTCGACGTACTTCACGCGCTGGGATGAGGTGGCTACAGCGTGGGGATTCGTTGATCGAATCGCCAAAGCATGGCAGCAAACCCCGGATACACTGGAAACCTATGCTGCAGGCTCATGGGGACCTGATGGTGCTCACAAGCTGTTGGAGCAGGATGGCTACAAGTGGTGGCCGGTTAGCGGTCAGGATGAAGATAATGTCATCTGGCGAGTAGGCGGCACTCAGTAATCCCGATTTGTCCAGCATCCCCCTATGTCCTGTTCAGGATGTAAGGGGATGCTTTGCGTTCGGAGTATGCTATAATAGCTTAGTCTCAGGTTTTCAGTTTGCAACTGATTATACGTTAAAGGCAGGCTAAAACATGTAAATAGATCGTATTTATCATGAATATGGTGACGGAGTATGCCGAATACTGGAACTAACGGCAATGAGCCGATGAACTTATGAAAATAGGCGTGCAACATGGCCTTTTTATAATAGCTTGAGCAGAAATGCAATGGATTTGATCATGAAGGGATATGTGAAATGAGTAAAACAACAGATATACTTCAACAGGAAGTCGACAAACGGCGTACGTTTGCGATTATTTCTCACCCGGATGCGGGTAAAACGACACTGACGGAAAAGTTGCTGCTGTTCGGGGGCGCTATTCGTCTTGCAGGTACAGTCAAAGCTCGTAAAGCTAGCAAGCATGCGACGAGTGACTGGATGGAGATTGAAAAACAGCGGGGGATTTCGGTAACATCCTCAGTAATGCAATTTGATTATAATGGGCATCGCGTTAATATTCTGGATACCCCAGGTCACCAGGATTTCAGTGAAGATACGTACCGCACACTGACAGCTGCAGATAGTGCGGTCATGCTGATTGACGTAGCAAAAGGTGTGGAAGCGCAAACGATCAAGCTGTTCCAGGTTTGTGCGAAGCGCGGAATACCGATATTTACCTTCATTAATAAGCTGGACCGTGAGGGACGCAGTCCCTTTGATCTGATGGAAGAGCTGGAACAGGTTCTTGGTATCCGTTCGGTGCCGATGAACTGGCCGATTGGTACTGGGCGTGATCTGTGCGGTGTTTATGATCGTGTCAAAAATCAGGTTGAGTTGTTTCAGGGAGATGACCATTCCACGATCAAAGTACAAAAAGTGGAAGGTTACAATGATCCGATTATTCGCGAGATGGCGGGCGAATATTTGCACGACCAATTATGCCAGGATTTAGAGTTGCTTGATGTCGCAGGTGACCCTTTTGATATGGAAAAAGTACAGCGTGGAGAATTGACGCCTATATTCTTTGGCAGTGCGATTAACAATTTTGGCGTGCAAACATTTTTGGAAAACTTCCTCCAGCTTGCGCCTAAGCCAGAACCGCGCCGCAGTACAGTTGGGGAAATTCAGCCAACGAACGAGAAGTTTACTGGCTATGTATTTAAAATTCAGGCCAATATGAACCCGGCTCACCGTGACCGTATTGCATTTTTGCGTATCGTGTCTGGTAAGTTCCAACGCGGGATGAGTGTTAAACATGTTCGAATGGGTAAAGAGATTAAGCTGTCCCAACCACAGCAGTTCTTGGCACAGGACCGTGATATTGTCGAAGAAGCATTCCCTGGGGATATTATAGGCTTGTTTGACCCAGGTATTTTCCGCATTGGCGATTCACTGAGTCAAGGTGGCGAGGTTGTATTTGATGAACTGCCAACCTTTTCACCTGAGATTTTTGCTAAGGTTACTGTAAAGAATGCTTTAAAGCACAAGCAGTATCTGAAAGGTATCGACCAGTTGACTGAAGAAGGTATGATTCAGGTGTTCCGTACGGTAAGCTTCGATGATACGCTTCTAGGCGTAGTCGGCCAACTGCAATTTGAAGTATTTGAATACCGCATGAAGGGTGAATATGGGGTAGATGTACAGCTTCAGCGTATGCCGTTCCAATTTGCTCGCTGGATTGTGGATGAGCAGATTGATCCGAGCAAGTTCCGTATCAACTCTACGCTTGTGAAAGATAAGAAAGGCAATTATGTCGCCTTGTTCGAAAATGAGTATGCCATGCGTACGGCTATAGAAAAAAATCCGACCGCTAAGTTTTTGGAAATGGCTCCATAAAATTTTATATGCAGAGCAGTCTGATCTCAGTCATTTGATATATACCACGAATAGTCCACTCGACATGAATGCGAGTGGACTATTCTCATTTTCGAATACGGGTAAAAATAATGAGCACAATTAAAGCATAACAGGAAGTTGAGTAGCTAGAGCTAGGTTAAGGGCACGGGTTTGATTTTATCGATTTGTTCATGTGCCAAATGGACGAAGTCATGCTGCTGGTTTGGACTCATATGCTTCCATGCGATTTCAAGAATGACACCCAATCCAGGCAAAGCGGCTTCCGGTCCATCCACTGACCCAATAATCATATCCGTAAGATCAGCCTCTGATTTGCCGTGAACTTTGTGAACAATCGCTTGTCGTAAATCCATTGTAATGGGCATGTGTACCTCCCGTATGTTGTAATAGTGATCGAATGTATTATGGCTTGGGCTGTGGTCCAGTATTCATGGAGAAGCATTTGGAATAAGGATGCCAAAATTTATGTTTGTAGCATGATATGCTATACTATGACGGACAGTATGGTGAGCGGGAGGTAAAGAAGGAATGGCGAAAAAACAGTATGCGGTCATTGGCATGGGGCGCTTTGGCTCCAGTGTTGCCAGCGCGCTGAGTGAGATGGGTTTTGATGTGTTGGCTATCGACTCGGACGAGCAGCGTACACAGGAAATGTCGAATATTGTGACGCATGCGGTGTCTGCCGATTCGACGGATGAGGAAGCACTGCGAGCACTGGGTATCCGCAATTTTGACGTAATTGTAGTCGCAATTGGTGAAGATATACAAGCCAGCATTCTAACAACATTGATTCTCAAGGACATGGGTGTGCCCGCTCTTGTGGTCAAAGCACAAAATGAACTACACGGGAAAGTGCTGCAAAAAATAGGTGCGGATAAAGTGGTTTATCCTGAACGGGATATGGGACTGCGGGTAGCCCATCATCTAACATCTCCCAATATTCTGGACTATATCGAGCTGTCCAAGGACTACAGTATTTTGGAGATGCGAGCCGCTGATTCCATGATCGGCAAAAATCTGAAGGAGCTAGACATACGTGCACGCTTCGGCTGCAATGTAATGGCGATTCGCAGAAACCAGGAGATGAACATTTCACCTTATGCTGAGGATCGTCTTGAAGCGGGTGATGTGCTGGTCATTGTGGGTCACAAGGACGATCTAACCAAGCTGGAGCTGGCTTTTGCAGCTTAGAGAGATTTGATGTTCAAGTACAAGTGATGCATCATTTATTTTTAAAGAAACGGACCATAGAACGGAAGGTTAAACGAATGGAAATCATTTCACCGAATAATGCGCGTGTAAAAGAATGGTCGCAATTGCTGGAGAAAAAGCATCGTACACGGCAGCATAAATATATTGTTGAGGGTATTCATCTAGTGCAGGAAGCGTTGCGTTCGAACGCGGCAGTAGAAAGCGTCGCCTATGATTTGGACAAGGGGATTCCTGCCGAGCTGAATGGTCTGGATTCAGCCGACCAGCCGGTGGAATGGATTCCCGTGTCGACGGCGGTCATTGCCAAATGCACCGATACCAAGACGCCGCAGTCTGTCTTTGCTATCGTGCGTAAGCAGGAGCAGAGCGCATTCGTAGCATTACTGGAGCAGCCAGATGCGCTGGTGATGGTGCTGGACGGGGTACAGGACCCCGGCAATGTAGGCACCATTATCCGCAGCGCGGACGCTGCTGGAGCCGCAGGCGTTATATTGGGTCATGGCTGCGCCGACCTGTACAACCCCAAAACGATCCGTTCCACGATGGGATCGTTATTTCATCTGCCGGTCATCGAAGGCAGTCTGGAGGAGCTTTTGCCGCAGGCCAAAAGTAAAGGGGCCCGCTTGCTCAGCACCTCGCTGGATGCAAGCTTGTCATGCTATGCCGTGGATTTGCGTGTATCCACCTGGCTCGTGATTGGCAACGAGGGCCAAGGTATTTCTGCTGCTACCGCTAGTATGGTGGATGAATCAGTATTCATTCCAATGCAGGGACAAGCAGAGTCACTGAATGCAGCCATGGCCTCTACGGTGTTATTATTCGAGGCGATGAGACAGCGAAGCTAAGAGAATGAACACGGATTTGTCTGGGTTATAACATCAATTAATACTAAAATGAGTCGGGTCATAGAGCCCGACTCATTTTTTTAGAGAATGTTATATCTGTCATGATCTTAATCACTTTTAAGGGTAGGTCTTCATTTGGACATAATACATATATTACTGTTGAGCTGTTTTCTATATACCTTACAACAAAGTAAGGTTTTTGTAAGCTTTGACTGTTGTTTGTGATGTATAGGCTAGTTAGTATGTTTAATAGCTAGGCAAGGAAAGATGTGAGCATATGAAGTATTCAAAGAACAAAATAAAAAAGGTAATCAAATCAAAAAAAGACTTCGATGAGACGTTAAAAAAATATAAAGGGATCATTATTACAGTAACGGTTATCGTTATGATGATTATAACGTTAACTGCTCTGGTGCTTGGCACAATGCATATTATTCGAGACTCAATCTATATCACAATTGAATCTTCCTAATTACAATTAAAGAAAATGGATTGTTGTTATTGCTTGGACGATTAAATCAAGGCATTATATAGAGAAAATCATATTATTAAAAATTCAAGCACTAAGAAGGTAGAAAACACAATGCATAAAATATTAATCGTAGAGGATGACCCTCAAATTAGCTCTTTACTCCAGTCCTATCTTGAAAAGTATGGTTATCAAGGAGTTGTCGTTTCAAATTTTGATCAGGTATTGAGTACTTTTCAGGAAGTAAAGCCTGATTTGGTCATACTTGATGTGAATTTACCTCATTTTGATGGATTTTATTGGTGTAGACAAATTCGCACCCAATCTACTTGTCCTATCCTTTTTGTGTCCGCGCGGGATGATAAGATGGATCAGGTCATTGCTTTGCAGAACGGGGCGGATGATTACATTACTAAACCGTTTCATCCCGAAGTACTGTTAGCCAAAATAGAAAGTAATCTGCGACGTGCTTATGGTTTATATGCAGTTGCCCAAAAATCACGCTCCATAACAGTGTCAGGCTTGACTCTATACCCTGACATTATGGAGCTTGTGTTTCATGACAAGCAGGTAGAAATGAGCCATAAAGAAGCTGCGCTACTGGAGCTACTGATGACATATCCTAAGCAGGTTGTAGGGAGAGTTCATCTCTTAGAAGCTTTATGGGATGATTACCAATATGTCGGTGAAAATACACTGAATGTTTATGTTACTCGTGTCCGTAAAAAGCTGGCCGAGTTGGGGTTGGAGGATATCATAGAGACGGTTAGAGGAGCTGGATATCGGCTGCACTTGACTGAGGAGGAAGAACAGTGAAGCTTTTTTGGCGTGATCATTTCTCAATGATCATATTCAATATCGTCCAACTTTTTCTTGTGTTAAGCATTTATTGGATGGATGGTTATCATAACTTGTCTACTGCTCTTTATTCCGTCTTTTTTGGGACCTCCATATTGCTGATCTATTTACTGTTCCGGTACGTCATGTATTCTAGTTTATATCGATTACTTTCCACTGCAAATATTAGAGATCTAGATGAACTCATTCAGATGAAGGTACTTAATCCTCTTGCCTCTTCTTTACAGAATTTGCTTTTACAATTTTACCGATTGTATCAGTCTCGAATTCATCAGTTAGAGCATCAACAGCGTGATCACATTACTTTTATTAACCAGTGGGTTCACCAGATGAAAACTCCCCTCTCTGTTATTCATTTAATTCTCAAAGGAAAAATAGATCCCGAGTCGGATCAGATTCATGATGAGATTGATCGAATGGGAAAAGGACTGGAAATGATCTTATATATGTCACGATTGGAGGCCTTTGAACCTGACTTTCATGTGGAGCCTGTTGTATTACGAAAGCTGGTTAGTGAAGTGATTTATGATAACAAAAGATTATTGATTCGTAACGAAATTTATCCTTCCAATGAAGTGGACGAGCAGTTGAGTGTGATTACCGATGCCAAATGGCTAAGATTTATAATTAATCAATTGGTGACCAATGCGGTGAAATACTCTTCAGGTCATGCCCACAGTCTGAAGTTGATATCTGAGATAAGAGATAAAGTGTTTGTGCTGAAAGTACAGGATGAAGGAATCGGTATCCCTAAAAAAGATATTGAACGGGTATTTGAGGCTTATTACACAGGTGAAAACGGACGGAAGTATAGTGAATCTACCGGAATGGGCCTGTACATGGTGTCAGAAATCTGCAAAAGGCTGAGTCATGACATTCAACTGAAATCGACGGTTGGTGAAGGAACGACGGTTGAGATCTTGTTTTCAATTCACAAATAAGAACCTTACAACACATTTAAGGTTTCTGTAATGTTAATCGATCGCTTCATCCCTCTGGATGAATTATGATCATGACATAGGAAAAAGAAAGGAATGAACGATGGAGATTGTACGAATGGATCAAGTCACCAAAATATACTATGGTAAGGTTCCCTACCGAGCTCTCAACAATATCCATTTAACGATTCAACAAGGTGAGTTTGTAGGCATTATGGGTCCGTCTGGTAGTGGGAAGACAACATTACTAAATATGATTTCCTCCATTGATATGCCGACTTCTGGCGAGGTTAGCATTAATGGGGAAAATCCACATCTGCTCAAGAAGGATAAGCTCGCTTTATTTCGTCGCAAAGAATTGGGGCTTGTATTTCAAGACTATAATTTGCTGGAAACTCTTAGTCTGGGAGAGAACATACTATTTCCTCTGATGCTGAATAAAAAAGGATTAAAGGAAATGGGACACAAACTGGAAGAGGTAGCGAAGAAACTGGATATTGCAGATATTTTAGACAAACGGCCTCTTGAGGTGTCAGGGGGTCAAAAGCAAAGAGCAGCTATAGCCAGAGCTATTATTCATTCTCCTTCACTCCTGTTGGCAGATGAACCAACTGGAAATCTCGATTCCAAATCTTCACGAGTTGTGATGGAAATGTTAGAACTCATCCATCGCGTAGACAATTCCACAATCGTGCTGGTAACACACGGTGCCTTGGAAGCCAGCTATTGTGATCGGGTAATTTTTATTAAAGATGGCGAGTTATTTAATGAAATCCACCGTAGTCACAGTCAGCAATTATTTTTTCAGGAAATCATAGATATGCTCTCCTTTCTGGGGGGAAGTAGACATGCACATGAGCTTTCGTCTGTTAGCATGGAATAATCTCAAGCATAATGCGCGTGCTTATGTACCTTATTATTTAAGTAGCTCCTTGATGATTACAATTTTTTTCGTATATGCGATGTTTATTTTTCACCCGGATGTCTCCAATGCAATCATGGCCTTTAATGTAAAAAAGGGATTACAAGTTGCTGATCTATTGATTTTTGTATTTTCCTTTTTCTTCGTATTATACACAAACAATATTTTTATTGCTGCACGTAAAAAAGAATTCGGTATACTGACCATTTTGGGGACACATCGCAGACAAATTTATTTTTTGGTTGCTTATGAGAATCTGATTATAGGCTTTTTATCCTTGATTACCGGGATTACGGGAGGATTTGTTTCCGCAAAGTTCTTTCTACTTTTGGGCTCCAGTGCCACAGGGCTGTATTTAACATTTTATTTTCCTTGGAAAGCACTGGCTTTCACTGTAGTTGGCTTTATGTTTTTGTTTACCTTGATCTCACTTGTATCTGTTTTCTTCATACGCCAATCTAAATTACAGCAGCTTTTTAGCAAGGTTCCTCAGCTCAAAAAAGAGCCTAAAGCTTCATGGAGCCTGTCCTTTCTTGCAATAGCGCTAATAGGAGCGGCTGTATATTTAATGAAGCTGGATTTTCCACCATATATTTATCTGGCACCGTATCGTTTGGGGACTCTATCCTTTTATATGTTGCACTATTCAGTTGGAGACACATTTAAATATACGATTGTAATGGGGTTTATTGGAATTTACTTACTATACGCCCAATCAAGTGTTTTGTTCATTCAATTGCTTAGAGCCAACAGGAAATGGTGTTGGAGTGGAACTCGTTTGTTATGGCTATCTGAAATCACATACAAAATGAGGAATAATGCCGGGCTGTTCACATTGGTTACCCTAATTTCTATCGTTTCCTTTCTAGGAGCAGCTTCAACTTTTGACTCCATGCAGCAGCAAAATAGATTTTTTAGGGAGCAGTCTTATTCATTTGCATTTTTTTCTGATGTTGTAAGTTCCATAGATCTTGAAGATGAGATTGATCAAAATCTTTATAAGGCTGGGGTGGATTATTCGAAAAGTGAAGTACTGATCTTTCCCTTTCGTGAACAGTTGGCACCTGTGATGAAACAATCCAACTATGAGCCTCTTGCTTCTAAATTAAAGAAACAAATACAGGTACCTGCGCTTCGAGATGATCAAGGCTTTTTCATTTTTGATTCAAACGGGATGTCATTAGAAGAACAGAAAACCTTTTTTGAAAAAAGGCTAACTTACAATCAAGGGAAATCCCGAATTACGGGTATCCAGATTGTGGATACTCAGAAGATAGACCATAGCATAAAGTTTGATGGAAACATCATTTCTGAACTAGGAAGGTTGCTTGTTGTCTCAGATCAAACTTACGAACATTTAGTTAAACAACAGTATTTCAATGTTCCATTGGCATACAAATCTGTTTATTATTTTGTGCCTAAATGGAAGAGTGGCCAAGTATCATTGGAAACTTCTGAGACCCAAGAAGAGGTGTGGTTGTATTCCCTGCTGGCCAACAAGGTGAATAAAGGATCGCTTAACTCTAGAGCAGTGGATTATCTGACATCGGAGATGGATCTGAATATTAGTAAATTTATTGGCGGATTTATCGCCATCATTATGTTGGCAAGCACAGTAAGCCTGCTTTATTTCAGATTGTATGTAGATCTTAAACGGGATGAGGAAATATACCGGGCTCTATCCAAAATTGGACTAAGCTCAAGGGAAATGAGACGAGCTGCATCCAGACAAATTGCGTTCCTATTTCTTCTGCCATTAGTTGTTTCATCCATAGGAATAGTGCTTTGTTTAGTTATGTCAGAACCATCTGTAGTACCCTTTCATCTTACGCTTATTCAAATTATGATTTGCTTTTGGGTAATTCAATTCTTTTCCTTTCTTATTGTACGTTTCCTGTACCTTCGTCAATTGGATTTAAAGATGCTGTAAAGAGCGATAAGCCACATGAAAAAAAGTTGCAGAAGGGTAGGATTAGACTCCTCCTTTCTGGAATTTTCATCAAATACAAAATAAGGTCTCAATGGGCTGAGAGCCTTGACGAGTAGGTGCAGGGCGAATTTGTTCATCAGAAGATATTTAATTCATATAACAACGCATTAGTGTATTCTATTCAAGTCGATACCATATTTTAAAAGTGGGGATATCATGAAAAAAAGTTTGTTCATTTTATTGCTGCTCGCCTTGTCGGCCAGTTCTTTATCAGAGTCCTTTGTTCAAGCAGAGGAGGCGCAGCAGCAGGTTACCAAAGCGAGCGTGAAACTAACACTGAGCCAAGCCCAGCAATGGGCGCGGTCTAATAGCTTTAGCTTGAAGGAGGCCCAGCAAGCGATAGATCGTAACCGGATTAACCTAAAAAATGCTGGTAAGAATCTGGATTTTATTCCGGCAGGTACAGGCAACGGTGAAGAGGATGCGGCTAGTAGTTCAGCCTGGAAGGGGTATGCTTCATCGACGGTTTCTTATCTGGAATCCAAGAAGCAAATTGAACTTGCCCAAGATCAGACAGACTACGCTGCAATGAAAAACTATTACGATGTACTTTTGGCTGATAACAAAGTGAAGAGTAGTGAGGATGCACTTTCGCTCGCGTTATTAGAGGAAAAGGCTGCTGAAGCGAAGGCCAACCGTGGGAAAATTTCACCAGGTGACCAGAGCACGATTATTCAGACTCGTATAGAGGCTCAAAAGAATGTAGACATTGCAAAGACTGCATTGCGAAAAGCGATGGATTCATTAAATACGCAAATGGGTCAACCTCAAGGTACGGTATATGAACTGGTTGATCGCCCTGTTTACCCCAAAATAGACAACACGAATTTGGATACGTTGGTGACGCGTGCAATCTCGGCGAGTCCTTCGGTGTGGAGACAGGAGGAAGCTGTCAAGCTGGCCAAGATGGAAGTTAAATATTACACCTGGAACTCAGGAACTGATGATTATGAAATTAAGCAGATTGATGTAGATTCAGCAGAAGGCGGACTGGAAAATACCAAGGATCAACTGGCAGAAACCTTGAAGAGTATGTACTTTAACTTACAGCAAAATATTGAACAATACGAGCAAATGCAAAGTAATCTACAGAACGTCAATAAAGTGTTGGACATTTCTCGTAAAAAAAAGGAACGTGGTTTTGCTACGGGTACGGAAGTCGCCACGAATCAATTAAAAGTGAAGCAAATCGAACGGAATATGGATGAACTGATTGTTCAAATGACGTTGCTGCAACATGCTTTGAACAAGCCGTGGAGCGTATAGGATTTAGAAAAAATACTTTTGAAGGGGATATAACATTGTCAGAAATAGAAAAGAAAGATGCATTGCAGGTAGTAAGAAAGAAAAGAAGGCTGAAAAGAATTATAGGCATTTTTGTCCTGATCATTATAGCGGGGATTGGCGGTACTGTTTATATGAACAGGAGTAAGGAAAAGCCTGTGGAGGGTCCTGCAAACCAGATCGTACAGGTACAGAAAACAAACATGACCGAGTCGCTTAAAGTCACTGGAACCGTTCAGGCTTCCAAGGAAGTAAACATTAATTTTACAAATGTCGAGGGTGCCAAGCTCGTCGCTGTCAATGTCAAAGCAGGAGATAGCGTCAAAGCAGGTCAGGTTCTAGCACGATTAGATGATTCGGATGCCAGGCTGCAAATTAAGGATGCCGAATCGAATGTGGCGATTGCAAGAGCCAAACTGGAGGAAGCCAAGCGCGGACCCAAAACGAATGATATAGAGTTGCAGAAAGCTAATGTCTTAAAGGCACAGATGGCGATTAAAACAGCCAAGAACACGATGGAATTAGAGGAAGCCGCTGCTCAAAAGGAGTCGGCCAAGGTGACTTTGGATAAGGCTCAGAAGGATTATGATGACCAGGCTTATCTGGTTCAGAATGATGCGGCAGCAGAAAGTGACCTGGCAACAGCCAAGCAAAATCTGGATAAGGCAAAATTGGATATGAGCAATGTGGAGCTGCAGTACAAGAAGGCACAGACCAAGCAAACTGAGGCGATCGAAGAGGCGGAAATGGGCTATAAAACAGCTTTAATACAATTAAAGGCTGCACAGTCCCCGCCCGAAGCTTCCAACATCCAATCCGCACAGGCTTCTTTATTGCAGGCTGAAACGGCATTAGAGCAGAAGAAAAGTGTCCTGAGTAAATTACAGGTTACGGCGCCGTGGGACGGGATCATTTTGAAGGTCAACGGCGATGTGGGTACCAGTCCTACTGCACCTTTTATTGTAATGAATAATTCAAACACAGGGGCTATGAAGGTTCTTGCCAAGGTTAATGAAAGTGATATTGCTAAATTGAAGACTGGACTTCAGGCGACAATGCACTCGAATTCATTTCCGGACAAACAATTTAAAGGCGAAGTGCTCTTTGTTTCTCCAGAGCCGGTTACCGAATCCAATGTGACTACATACAAAATCGAATTGTCTTTGGATAGCCAAAAGATAAGGCTGCAACCAGGGATGAATATGGATGTATCCCTTCTGTTAGCTGAACACAAAAATGCGTTATCTGTGCCGTTGTTTGCACTGAGATCTGAAGGCGGTGTGGATGGAGTATATGTGGCGAAGAACGCGGCGAATCCGGCGGATTATGAGTTTAGACCAGTGAAACTGGGTGTCTATACAGCAGATCAGGCGGAAATCAAGTCTGGTGTCAAGGACGGTGAGACCATTGTGATCCCACCTCAGGGTGGTAGTGCTGGTTCGAATGGCAGTCCAGAGGGTCAAGACCCTGATGGGGGGCAGGTACAATGAGTGAAACTCAATCCCATAAAGCTGTAATCGAAATTAAAGAACTGAAAAAAATGTATGAGGTAGGCGGTCAGAAGATTCAGGCTCTGCGCAGTGTTAATTTATCTATTAGCGAAGGGGAGTTTGTTGCTATCATGGGGCCCTCTGGTTCGGGCAAGTCTACCATGATGAATGTCATTGGCTGCCTGGATCATCCCGATACCGGAGAGTACTACCTGGATGAGTACTCCATATTGGATGCTAGAGAGAACGAGCTTTCGGAGATTAGAAACCAGAAGCTGGGTTTTGTATTTCAGAAATTCTATCTACTTCCCCGAACTACAGCATTAGCCAATGTAGAGCTGCCTATGATGTATGCAGGTGTACCTGCCAAGGAGCGTCGGGAAAGAGCCGTAGAGGCACTACGCAGCGTTGGCCTTGCAGAACGGATGTACAACAAGCCTAACGAGCTATCTGGTGGTCAGCAGCAACGTGTTTCCATTGCCCGGGCATTGGTGAATAATCCTGTTATTCTGCTGGCGGATGAGCCTACGGGAGCACTGGATACGAAGACGAGTATCGAAATTATGGAATTATTTCAAGGCTTGAATGAGCTGGGAAAAACCATCGTCTTGGTCACGCATGAGCTGGAGATTGCTGAATATGCCAAACGGTTGATCAGCTTTCGGGATGGTAATATTGAACGAGATGAGCCTATTGCAAATAGACGAATTTCATCAAGGAAGGTAAGCCTATGAATGTAATGGAAACCATCCGTGTATCCATGAATAGCTTAATCACTAACAAGCTACGCTCATTTTTAACGATACTCGGTATTATTATCGGGGTGGCAGCAGTTATTGCCATTATGGCGATCGGAAACGGATCTACAGCCCGCATAAAGGCGGAAATTAATAAATTAGGAAATAACGTATTGATGGTTGCGCCGGCTATGAAAATGGTCGATGGTGAAATAGATTATGACCACACACCATCATTTACTTGGGCTGATGTCGAGGCTTTGGAACAAAAGAAGTCTATAGATGCATTAATGCCGAATATAACGAGCAATTCAAAAGCTACGTGGGGGCGATATAACTATAACGCCACTATTGTAGGAACTTCCGCTTCATTTTATAAGGTCAAAAAGTTTTCCTTTGCCGAGGGTAGAACATTTACCAATGACGAGATGGACAAACGCATGAATGTCGCCATACTTGAAAGCCAAGCGGTCCAACGTCTTTTTGGTGGAGATAGCCAAAATGTATTGGGACGGACGTTTCAAATTAAGCAGATCCCCTTCAAGGTAGTCGGAGTATTGGATACTCAGCCAGTTACGAACTTAAGCTACAGTAGTAATGAACAAATTTACATCCCTGCTACAACCATGATGAACCGTCTGGGTGAGGAGAATATTACCAGATTGGACGTGTCTGCCAAGTCACCAGCCTTGATGGATCAGGCTCGCTTAGACATCTTGGAAAGCTTGCGTATGACACACCAGCTAAAACCTTCGGAACCAGATCAATTTGAAATTATGAGTCTGTCAGAGGCAGCAGGTGCAGCTTCTGGTGTAGATAGTATTATGACCAGCCTATTGGGTGGGGTAGCCGCGATATCCCTCGTGGTAGGGGGAATCGGAATTATGAATATTATGATGGTCTCAGTTATAGAGCGTACAAAAGAAATCGGTATTCGGAAAGCCATTGGTGCCAAGCCGAGAGATATTATGATTCAATTCCTGTCTGAAGCGATCATTTTTGGTCTGTTAGGAGGCACAATCGGAGTTGTTACAGGTATAGGAGCTTCCAA
Source organism: Paenibacillus sp. DP01 (assembly GCF_044784315.1). Lineage (NCBI taxonomy): Bacteria > Bacillati > Bacillota > Bacilli > Caryophanales > Paenibacillaceae > Paenibacillus > Paenibacillus sp. DP01. The sequence continues at coordinate 4,692,588 of NZ_CP173059.1, read as the reverse complement.
AATACTTGAGGCGGCTGCGCATATGACCATTGAATTTACAATCTCGCCTATCATATATTCGTTTCTTAGCTCTGCGGGCACAGGCATCCTATTCGGAGTATATCCGGCTTATAAAGCAGCAAGTTTGAGGCCAATAGATGCATTGAGGTACGAATAATTGAATGGGCACATGGTCGCAACATAAAACGTGAACTGCTTCTAGATTTTGGAGGAACAAATACTATGGAAAAAAGCTATGTGCAAAATAGAACCAGAGCTCATCGGATGAAGAGGAAGAGAAGAAGACTACTGTTTATTATTATCATTTGTATTGTTCTAATTATTTTAAAACTCTTTGACATTTTCAGTAGTAAACCACAACCAGTCAAAACGATTGAATTTGCAGAAAAAATAGAATCCGTATCAACCGACAAATTAAATAACGAATCCAAAGGGAGCGAATTCCCTGTAAAAAATGTTTCGGGTGTTGAGGATGCTGCATTTGTTGAAAAGTACTTAAATCAGCAAATCCAAGGTCAAAAGCCCGATGGGATAGACGGTAAAAAGGTTGTCTATTTATCTTTTGATGATGGGCCATCAGTAACCGTGACGCCTAAGATTTTAGATGTTCTTAAAGAACAAAATGTAAAAGCGACGTTTTTTGTGGTCGGAAAAGCAGTCGAAGAAAATGAAGGTACTAAACATTTAACCAAAAGAATAATTAAGGAAGGGCATGCTATCGGAAATCATACCTACTCACATGATTATGGTTATTTATATCCTAATCAGACTGTGAATTCGAGCATTTTTATGAGCGATATTGAAAAAACAAATCAAATTTTAAAGCAAATTTTGGGACAGGATTTTTCCACAAGAGTGATTCGATTTCCAGGTGGCCATGTGACGTGGCAGAGAAAGGATCCCAAAGGCATGGAAGAGTTAGATGAAATTTTACATGATAAGGATTATCATCAGATTGACTGGAATGTGTTGCCTAAAGATGCGGAAGGTACCTCTAAGAATGCCGAGGAATTAATACACGAATTTATGAAGAGCATTGGGACTAGAGAAAAAGCAGTGGTACTCATGCATGACACTTACGGGAAGGAAGAAACAGCTAAAGCCTTGCCTGAAATCATAACATATTTAAAAAAGCAGGGATATGAATTTAAGACTATAAAATAGCTAGTGTATTTAAGTCAAGGGGAACACCGTAATCCATCGAAACAGAAAGGATAAGCCATAATATGGACATTAAAGATCTGGAAGATCTATATTTATCTCATAAATCAGAACTCCTTGGCTATCTTTTGAGAATAGTGCATAACAAACAGGATGCCGAAGATTTGTTGCATGAATGCTTTATTCGGTTTATAAGAGCTTCCCCTGATTTGCCCGAAGATCGTATCCGATTTTATCTTTTGAGAATTGCTAAAAATTTAGCCATAGATATAATAAGAAAGCGAAAAAAGATGGAGGAATATTTCTTACGTAAGGAGCACGTCTACTATCACTGGGATACCCCCGATTTTGAAATTCAGGATGAGGTTAACCGAATTCTTCTGATGGCAAGTAATACCGAGCAAAGGACGGTACTTAAATTGCGTGTAGTCCAAGGATACTCCATAAAAGAAACGGCTAGAATTTTAAATAAGAGTGAAAATTCAGTGAAATCTTCGCTTCACAGAGCTTCCAAACGTATTAAATTGAGATATATTTCCTGACCACAATGGAGTGCTTGCTTTTTATAACAAGAAGTAAGACAAACAGTCCCGATGAGAAATCTCGATTGCGGGGCTGTTTGTACGTTGTACATAGTAGTTGAAATGATGAAAAAGGCGGTAAGTAATCACGGTTATTTTCTTATGCCAATCAGCAAGACATCAGCTTCAAAATCATGCATCCCAATGATCGTGATTTGCTCTTGCACAGAAATTGAAGCTGTGCCAAAACGACGATTCTCCAGGTCAATGACCGTGAAGTCGTATTCGCTCAAATCCACGTTTAGCTTCAGCACCGTGTTGATTGGAACGTAGATGGCGACCTTGGTGTAATCGGTGCTTACAGCCGCACGAATTTCCTCCGTATTTTTAAGCACTATGTTCCAAGGCTGCATATCTGTAATTCCATATATCCCGAAGAGCCATTTGGCCAATCCATAATCCCATGCCCCTTCAAACTTAAGTGCAGACTGCCAATCATATGGACTGTCGAATCCCTCCCCAGTTACCCCGAACCTTTTGCCTTTTCGATGCCAGCTCCAAATACCGTGGGCTCCATAGGTTATGCCCGCAGACGCCCCGGACAGAAGACTTTGCCAGGCTGCCTTACGAACATCGGCGCGGCTGAAGCGGCCATAGACTTTTCGACTGTAGCCCATTTGTTCATAACAGGGCTCCGAGTTGAGCACCGGTCGGGTGACAGGCTTATTGCAGAAATCCAGTGCGAGTGTATACGCCGTTGGTTGAAATTGTGAATTATGTCCTGACTGGTACATGTAAAAATCCAAATGGGGATCATCAATAAATTCCTCTGGCAGTGCCGCTAATCTTCCTTGAATATGCAGGGTAGTCAGACACTGCGGGCTGTGCTGTTTTATGGTATGGAGAGCAAGTCGGTAATATTGGTTGGCACGCTCGGAAGGGAAATCAGTGTCACCACTTATAATATAAATAGGGTAGAATTTGGAGAACCGATCGGCAATGTAACGTACATAAGGTTCCACTGCCTCAAGTGGCATTTTTTTCTCCTCACGAAGCTTGGCAGCCCAGGTATCCGGGATATAATTACACCATAGTAGAACCAGTGCAGGAACAAAGCCTCTGTTCACAGCCATTTCGATCATCGTCTCGGCTCTGGTAAAGTATTCTTCGTTCAGCATATAAAAATTGTAGCTGCCATCCTCGGCATATGCGAAAGGCTCATAGTTCAAATCGCTGCCACTTGCATCCCATTGGCGCAGCAAATTGATTTGCAGGACATTAAAGCCCTGACTTTTCCGATAATCCAGATAATAGGCCCATTCCTCCAGCGTGATGTTGGTAAATGCGCTCCAAACCGTATCCGCCAAATAAAAAAAGGGGTTCCCCTCATTCATGAAATATCGTTTGTTCTCAGCGATACTCAGTTGAATCAAAAGCTTCCTCTCCTAACGATTGTAATGGCAGAAGCGGCGAGCGTTTATCCGTCCGCCGCTTCTGCTTTTTTTATTATAGGATAACAGGAGTTGCTGTAGTTTCACTTGCTTGCTTTTCCAATTGCTCTTGCGCTTCGAGTTCCTTCTTCAGAGCCTGCTTGTCCAGCGCTCTAAAGAACGGGTAGTAGATCAGCATACTGATCGGAATGAGTACCAATTGTGCGGCGGCTAGTTTCCAACTGCCCTCAATGAAGCCCAGAGCAAAGATAGGGGTGCCGAAAGGCGGGTAAATTCCGATGGGTGCAGGCAACAAGCCGATGTTGGTGGCAATATAGCCGAGTACCGCACAAATGATGGGAGCAACGATAAACGGAATGGCTAGCAACGGGTTCAATACCATTGGAATTCCGAAGATCAACGGCTCGTGAATGGAGAAAAAGGTACCCGGAAGACCAAGCTTGCCGATCGTGCGAAGCTGCTTGCTCTTGGCCAGGAAAACCAATAGCAGAGCAAATCCAAGCATCGGTGCATAGTTGCAGTAGATGGACCAGAAGGCCAGACCGATCGTGTTCGGAAGTGGAGCGCCTGCCTGGAAAGCGTCAAGGTTAGCTAGATCCAGACTCATCCAGATGGGTTTAACGATAGCGAGTATAACAATTGCACCGTGAATTCCGAACATCCACAGAGCCTGCATAATGATCAGCGCGATAATTAAAGCGCCGAGTGATCCGCCCAACCCTTCCAGTGGTATTTGGAGATAAGTGTAGATAAAATCGTGAACTGTACCAAATGGGGTCTGCATGAACAAACCAGCAACGATAACAAACACAAGGGCTACTAAGACAGCTGGGATCAAGCCTGAGAAGGTTTTGACAACGGTAGGCGGGACCCCGTCAGGCATTTTAATCGTCCAATTGCGGTCAACAATCCAAATATACAACCGTGCAGCAATCAAACCGACGATCATGGCAACGAACAATCCCTGCGCGCCGAGCCATTGAAGTGGCAAGGCACGAACTTTATCAAAGGTTTGGATCGGTGTAACGATAAGAAAAGAGAGAAGAGCGGTTGCCGCTGGCACAAGGGGGTCCTTGTCAAAAGCTTGCGCCAGTCTGTAGGCGATAAAAAATACCGCATACAGTGCAATGATGCCAGTGGTCATTGTCGATGCCAACCCGATTATAGCCTTTACGGGTGCAATAAGATTCTGGTAAGGCTCCCAAGCAAGTGCAGAGAAGAGGGTTGCAAATGCTCCGATAATCAGAAAAGGAAGGGTGGACATCAGCCCGTTGGAAATTGCGCTCATGTAACGGTTTTGCTGAATTGTACCCGCCACTTTTTGAAGCTTATAAGAGAATTTTTGTTGGCTAGCCATATTTATTCAACTCCTACGATAGGCTTTCATCCGCCTATATAATAACTTAGAGAACGCTTTCATTTGGCGAAACACCATGCAGAATATCATATATCGTTGCCCGATTTGACCAACCTTCTTGTTCGGTCTGGTGATGAGCATCTGACTCTGAGCTTTACAGCTTAAGCGCGTCTCCTAGCACTTTTTCGCCGTTCATCATTCCATAGTCTACTATATTGATAACACTTACCTTAATGCCTTTAGGTTCATATTTTGCCTTGAAATCATCCTGCAGGTAGCCGACCTGTGGTCCAATTAGCAGTACATCTGTCTTGTCAGCATATTCTTTAAACGAACTTTCGGAAGTCGCCCTAATTTCAACCTCAAGCTTTTGTGCTTGTGCGGCCTTTTGCATTTTCTGTACCAACATACTTGTAGACATTCCTGCAGCACATACGAGTGTAATTTGTTTCATCCGTTGTTCCCTCCATTGGAAGTGTGATTTGTGATATCTTCATAGCGATTCAATCTGTTGTAAAGCTCAATCATATGTCCCGCCAGATCTTTAGTTGTGATGGCTGACATAAGGTGATCTTGAGCATGTACCATAAGCAGTGTGACTTCGTGGGCGGTTCCGCCAGCTTCCTGTTGAATCAGTCTCGTTTGTGATTTATGAGCTTTAACCAATTCGGCTTTGCTTTCTTCAAGCCGCTCTGCCGCCAACTGTGTGTTACCCTTTTGAGCAAGAGCGATTGCTTCCATCGCTTTACTCTTGGCAACACCTGAGTTGGTGATAATCCCCATAATGATTTCTTGATACTCCTCCATCTCGTTCACCTCATGCTTTTTTCTCTTTAACTTACAGTTTCAGTGTATAGGTTTACTGCCGAGATCTAAACCCAAGTCTTTTCCGCCAGTAGCGGAAATTCATTCATTGCTGTTACTCGTCCATTTTAAAAAGCTCCGAAGCAGCACCTGTTCTGTGATATCAGCTGGATGCACTGCGGAGCTTGGTTCAATACAGCTTATATTTAACGATAATCCTGGAGAATTCCTCGTACGTTTCGCAATTTAACATCTGCTGGACGATATCCGAATTGTCGACCAGTTCCATGAGATGGTTATACATTTTAGCGGGTGGCTCTTTACCGTTTCTTTCAATGCTGAGAAGACAGATGAACTGCACCGGTTTGTCGCCCCACTCGATAGGTTGTTGAAGGGTGCAGACCGCCCATACGGTTTGATTGCTTTGCGGAATGATAGGGTGAGGAATGGCTACCAAATTTCCGTAAGCCGTGGGTGCGGCCTGTTCTCGTTCCAGAACGAGTCCAATAAAGCCTTCGGCAGAGCGGATCAGCCCTTCAGCATATATTTTTTGGCCCAGAAATGAGATGACCTCTTCCTTGGTGGTAAAATTTTGTCTCAGAAATACGAGTTCCTTCCGGATGTAGTGAAAATCAAACTCGGCTTCACCAGCCAGCAAACTTTCAATTTTATCCATATCGCTGCCGCCAAGAAGAGTATGCACGACCACGACTGGAACCGATAATGGCAGCTGAATGGGAATGGTGCTCACCACGAAATCAATGTCATGGAGGGGAAACTGCTGAAGCTTGTAATATTCCGTTGTACCCGCCACTTCAAGCGAGCTACCAAAAGTGCTTTGCAGTTTGTACTTGAGCAGCCGGGCGCTTCCGACTCCTGAAGTGCAGACGACCAGACAGCGTTTTGGCCGGGTGTTCATACGCTGTCGTTCGATGGCTGCCCCGATATGAATGGCGAGATAGCCCATCTCTGCTTCCGGGATGGCAATATTCAGCTTGCTCTCGATCAGCTTGGCACCAATAACTCCCGCTTGAAAAGCCAGAGGGTAGTTGCTCTTGACATGATCCAGCATGGGGTTTCGGATGTTCATTCCATACTTTACCCGGTTCAGCGCTGGCTTCAGATGAAGGCAGATGCCTATGAGCAGTTCTGTATCACAGCTGATGTTCAGATTCAAATCCCTGTCGATCTCGGCGAGCATTTCCTTGCCCAGTTCAAAGAGGTTCCAGTCCAGCAGCTTCTCGGGTCCCATGTCCTCTATAGGGTGTCCTTCAATTCTGACAAACCACTTGTTTCCGGCAAGATGCATGGCAATGTAGGCGATTTCATTTTCGGGAAAAGACAACTGCAATTCCTTTTCGATCAGCTCGACAATATGCTCGGCAGCCCGAAATTCATCGGTGCCCCGCAGATCTCCTATTTCCGCCGAGAGCATAGCTACCTGGTTTCCGTCACGGATGCGCTTGCAGGCGATCGCAATATGAATGGACAAATTGCTGAAGGCGATATCGGAGAGTGTTACTTCATATTTCTGAGTCTGTTCCAGAACGATTCCACAAATCAGCGTCATTTCGCGCGGGGTGACGATGCGCAGCGCTGCATGAAATGTTCCGCCTTGTTCTTCGGAACGGCTCACAATAAACTCGGACAAGCAAAACCGAAGCTGGACTTCATCACCTTTCAGTTTGATTCCGTAATTTGGCCGTTTATCAATGGTGATTCCGTAGCTTTGTAGGGTTTGTTTAACCTCTTTGAAATCATTCTGCACCGTAGACTTGCTTATATATAGCTCATCTGCGAGGTCTTCCAGCTTCACATAATGATCAGCGAGCAGGAGACGCTTGATTAAATACAATTGCCGATAGCCGGGAGAACCTGGATCATCGGGCTCGCCGGACAGGAACAGCTGCTGCAGCAGCGCACGAAAGCTACGATGATCCGTAATTTTTAGTTCATATCCCCTTGAACGAACAGGTTCAATTGCTGCCCCGTGCTTGGATAGAAATTCATCTAGTTCCCGGATATCGCTGCGAATGGTACGTGAAGTAACTTGAATCAATTTGGCGAGATAATCACTTTTGACGGGAGCATCGGCAGCCAGCAAGTACTGAAGAATTGAAACCATGCGTGCATTCATTCAAGGTTTCCCCCTTTCTGTAAAGCGGAATACATGCAGTGTACATAAAAAACCTCCGATTATCCAAGTGTAACACCTGTAAAATAATCGGAAGCTTGTAGTAAGCTCAAAAGTAAATGAGGAAGATTCATCAACAATTAGCGGAAGAAGATGGTGTAAGCGGTTGTTCTGAACGTATTACCATCTGCACTGCATTCTGCCAACCTGCATAAAGCCGCTGGCGGCTGACTTCATCCATACTAGGAGTGTAGTGCTCATACAGATTCTGATCAGAGGTATTTCCCGTGATGATGCCTTTAGGATCTGACCAGTATCCGACACCGAGACCGCCCAGATACACAGAACCCATTGCAGACAGCTCGGCACAGGTAGAGCGGGTAACGTGGCTACCCAGAATATCTGCCTGAAACTGCATGAGCCAGCTGTTAGATGAGCCCCCGCCATCCGTACGTAAACTAGTAAGGGGCACACCGGATTGTTCACGTATAAATTGAACCGCATCTCTCACTTGATACCCGATGCTCTCCAGCGCTGCGCGTACAATATGTGCTTTGCCGTTTCCACGAGTCATACCCACAATTGCAGCACGTGCAGAGGGATTCCAGTAGGGAGCACCTAAACCGACAAAAGCAGGGACCAGATATACGCCCTCATTGTCCTGCAATTCGGTGATCATGGATTGCATTTCCTCAAATGAAGAGAATAATCCTAAATTATCCCGTGCCCATTTTATACTGTCTCCGGTTGTACGTATAACAGCTTCCAATGCATAAGATACCTTTCCTGAAGCCCCCCAGGCAATCGTTGTAACCAAGCCTTCGCCGCCCTGTACGGGTTGCGAACCAATATTCATAAGTACAGATGTTCCAGTCCCATATGTCGCTTTGGCATCGCCAGTATCGAAGCAACGATGCCCGTACAGTGCACCCTGTGAATCTCCGATTATCCCTGATATTGCTACTTGTTCGTCCCATAATTCAACTTCCTGTGTATAGCCATACAAGGCATCGGATGCTTTTACCTCAGGGAGCAGGGAGGAAGGAACACCGAATATACTGCACAACTCCATATCCCAAGCCAGAGTATGAATGTTAAAAAGGGAAGTCCGGCTGGCGTTACTGTAATCGGTTGCATGTATTTGACCGCCCGTAAGCTTCCATAGCAGCCAGCTGTCAATAGTCCCTGCAAGTAGTTTACCTTCAGCAAGCAATTGGGGGGCATGAGGTACATGTTCCAAAATCCAATTGAACTTGGCGGCAGAGAAATAAGGATCGAGCATTAGACCTGTCTTGGAGCGTATAATATCTTCATAGCCAGTATTCTTCAACCGTGTGCAGACCTCTGCCGTTCGCTGGCATTGCCATACAATGGCATTATAGATAGGCAAGCCAGTAGAACGGTCCCAGATCAGAGCCGTTTCTCGCTGATTCGTAATGGTTACTGCGGCCAGCGAGGAAGGAGAAAGCCCTGCTTTCTCCAGTACGCCTTTCGCAGCAATAAGCACATTGCGATATATCTCAAGCGGGTCGTGTTCAACCCAGCCCGACTGCGGGTAATATTGCTTGTGCTCCAAAGAATAACGGGTAATCACTTCGCCTTGCTGATTAACCAGCAGTGTTTTGGTTCCGGAAGTGCTTTGATCGATCGCCAGAATATAGGTCTCGATATTCATTACAGCTACAGCTCCTTACTTGTTCATCAATTCGAGCACAATCTTGCTGATATTTTCAGAGGTAAGTCCATAATGTTCAAAGACTTCAGCTGTTTTGCCGGCAATCGCCGGCTCATCCGGTATGCCCAGCATTTTCATAGGAATCGGTTGATGTTGAACCACCACTTCTGCTACAGCGGCACCCAAGCCTCCGAATACACTATGCTCCTCTACGGTGACAATACCTCCCGTTTCCCGGGCTGCGGCGATGATCGCTTTCTCATCAAGTGGCTTGATGGTGTGCATATTGAGAACACGAGCTTTAATACCCATCTGCCCTAGCAACTCAGCCGCATCCAGAATGATACGGACGGTCTCACCAGCGCCAATTAGGGTAATGTCTGATCCTTCTTGTAGGGTAACAGCTTTCCCAATCTCAAACGGATAATCATCGGACGGATAGACATCCTCAACAGCATTACGTCCGATCCTTACATATGCGCCTCCTTCATGCTGAACCAGCGCTTCGGTCATTTTCTTGGTTTCATGACGATCGGCGGGGAGTAAAACCATCAAACCAGGAATCGCTCTGGCGACAGCAATATCTTGGACAGAGTGGTGGGACATTCCTAGTGCACCGTAGCTAACACCACCGCTTATCCCAATCAGCTTTACATTGGTTCCGGAATAGGCTACATCTACCTTGATCTGCTCAATACTACGCATGCTCAGGAAGCAGGCAGGAGAGGTGACGAACGGCTTTTTACCGCTGTGTGCGAGTCCAGCAGACATACCGACGATATTTTGTTCGGCGATGCCTACCTCCACAAATTGTTCCGGATAGGCATCGGCAAAGGGAGCCATAGCAGCAGAGCCGCGAGAATCACTAGCCAACACCATAATATCCCGATCCTCTTTGGCAAGGCTAAGCAGCGTTTCACAGATGACCTGACGATTTGGGATTTTGTTCATTGTTTATCTCACCTGTCCTTCCCCGGATAATTCGTCTATTTCTTGTGTCAGTTCCGCCAGTGCGCGTTCAAGTTCATCATCACTTGGAATACGGTGATGCCAGCCTGGAACACCCTCGGCAAAGGATACACCTTTTCCCTTGATCGTGTTTGCCAGCACCAACGTTGGTTTGCCTTCAATTTCAGGGACATTGCGGAATGTATGGATCAGTTCCTCCATGCTGTTGCCGTCAATGGAGATCACGTTCCAGCCGAAAGCGGCCCACTTTTCCTCCAGCGGTTCAAGTCCCATAACCTCCTCGGTTGTACCGCTAATTTGCAGGCCGTTGCGGTCAATGATGCCGACAAGATTATCCAGTTTGTAATGGGCACCTGCCATAGCAGCTTCCCAATTGGAGCCTTCAGCTTGCTCTCCGTCACCCATGAGACAGAATACACGGTAGGATCGCCCGTCACGCTTGGCAGCCAGTGCCATGCCGACTGAGATGGGGAGGCCATGGCCCAATGCGCCTGTATTCATCTCAACACCGGGAACCTTATTGTTCGGATGCCCAATCAGACGGGTTCCGAACTGGCTATAGGTTTCCAGTTCTTCTTTAGGGAAGAAACCAAGGTCTGCCAGAATACACCATAAAGACTCGACGGAATGTCCCTTGCTGGCAATAAAGCGGTCACGTTCCTCCCATTTAGGATTAGTGATATCAATATTCATGATTTCGTAGTATAGGGCGGTGAGTATATCCGTATTGCTCAGCGAGCCTCCTGTATGCCCTGTTTTGGCACGATGAATAATGGTGAGCAGGTCCTTACGGATTTGTGCGGCTTTAATTTTCAAGTCTAGGATTTCCATAGTGCCCTCCTGAAATAATATAGTTAAACCAGAATACCCGACTTGGTGACAGCGAGATCGGAACCACGCAACCAGCGTTGAATTTCCTGTTCGGTAGGATCTACCGGATCTGCCGTGACACCTGGAAGGTAATTGCAGGCCTCGTACAGAGCCGGGATGACATTAGCATGAATGCCAACAGAGTGATGGACGTAAGGACCTTTGACGAGCTTTTCTTCCCATAACGGCCAGTCGTTGACCTCTACCCAGACATACGAGCCGCGGGTATAAGGTCCCTCAATTCCTTTAGCTTTGCCGAGGAAAATGGAATAATCTCCATGATCACCATCAAAACGGGCGATGGTCATGCCGCCGCCTTTGATTTGTCCTTCATGTGTGCCTGGTGCGTGATCATCGAACAGGAAGTGCTTGCGTAGTTTGGGTTTGTTCTCAATAGACATGGATACTGGAAAGTTCCCGCAGTGGAAAAGAAGCTCTCCATTGTCATTCTCAGGATGACGTACCGTAATATCAGCGAAAAAAGTGGGGAGTTCGTTCATCGCAGCCGCTTGTACCATAACCGAAGTAATTGCTCCGTGAATATCGGTTTCGCAGGTGACCGGAATTTGTTCATCTGTCAAAATGGCATTGGCCAGACAAGGCATAATTCCCATAGCTTCCTGGAGGGAGGACCAGCATTGGATCGCGATGGCTGTACTTCCCGTTTCGATAGCGTAGGATTTCATGGCTACTTTAAGTGCAGCAATGCGTCTGATATCTTCTTCGGTGACTTCACTGTAGTCCAGCTTCTCTTTGATATAATCAATCGCTTCTGAAAGTTCAGCACTGCTCCCGGCTGCAATTTTCTTTGAACGCAGCTGAATATCTACTAGCGTAATTGGATGAATCTCAATACCGAATCGCTCCAACAGCTCCCCTTCATTGCAGATCATAGTCCAAAAGGAAGCAGGACGAGGACCTATCTGGAGAATTCGTAAACTTTTGAACTGTCGTACTACATTGGCAGCCGAGATAAAATTGTTAAAGCCTCGTTCAAATACCGGATCGGCTACACGACTGTTTGTGATATAGGTAAAAGGGACATTAAAGCGGCGAAGCACCTTTCCGCTAGCGAACAATCCACACTGGGTGTCCCGTAATCTCATGCCGTCGGCCAACGGAGCCTCATCACGTGGACCCCACAATAGAACCGGCTTGCCAAGTGCCTTGCCCACACGGGCAACCGTATCCTCGGTACCAAAATTACAGTGGGGGAAGAAAACGGCGTCCACTTCCTCTTCCTTGAAACGTTTGATAATCAAGTCCGCATTAATATGGTCGTCATACAGCAAACCTTCCTCATTAAGCCCTTCCAAATCCACGATATCAATGTTCATTCCGAAGCTCTCGATTTGTTGGCGAATGGCAACTTTGTAGCGGAATGCATCTTCAGCACTGAAGGTGAATCGTCGAGTAGGCGCATAACCCAGTTTCAGCTTTTTCATGAATAACTCTCCTTGTACTAGAAGTAAACAAATTAAAATTTCACTAAACAAAACTAAATTGTAGTGGATAAATTATATAAATTTTTATTTTCAAAGTCATCGTATCACCTCTGTAAACCGCTGTCAATTAGCTTGTTTATAAAAAATTAGTTGTTTAGTTTAGTTATTTTGCGAAAATAAACTAAAAATTCGTATTTTGTTTAGAGTGAATAGCGTATGTATCATATCTATTAAATTTGACAGGCTCCTAAATCTTTGTTAGAGTTTCAATCAAATATGAATAACCTTTTCATGGGATGTTACCGTTAGGGCATAACCTGAATCGGCTTGTTTACACCGCAAGTGTAACCAGGCTGGTTTGGGTTTTTTTATTATTCATCTCCCTTTCTGTACACCCTTTTATCACACATTTGGAAGGAGAACGTTTATGTCCAGTTATATTTTTCCTAAAGACTTTTTATGGGGCGGTGCTCTTGCAGCCAACCAGGCCGAGGGGGCTTATTTGGAAGACGGTAAAGGATTGAGCCTGGTGGATCTGCTGCCTACCGGAGAGAAGAGAAGAAGCATAATGAAAGGGAATGTTCCTTCGCTAACCCCACTTGAAAGCGAATTCTATCCTTCCCATGAAGCCATTGACTTCTATCACCAATATCGCGAGGATATTGCACTATTTGCAGAAATGGGTTTCAAAGCACTGCGTGTTTCCATTGCCTGGGCTCGTATTTTTCCAACTGGAGAAGACGCTACTCCCAATGAGGCGGGGCTGCAATTTTACGATGATTTGTTCGATGAATTGCATAAACATGGCATTCAGCCGGTTGTGACCCTTGCTCATTTTGACGTGCCGGTAGCTCTGATCGAGAAGTACGGAAGCTGGCGCAACCGGAAACTGGTTGGTCTGTTTGAAACCTATGCCAATACCGTATTCACTCGTTACAAGGATAAAGTGAAATACTGGATGACGTTTAATGAAATCAACATGCTGCTCCACTTGCCGTTTCTCGGTGCAGGGCTTGTATTCCAAGAAGGCGAAAACGTTAAACAAATTCAGTACCAGGCTGCGCATCATCAGCTTGTTGCAAGCGCGCTGGCTGTAAAAGCATGTCACGAGATCATTCCAGATGCGAAAATTGGCTGTATGCTTGCTGCTGGAAGCTTCTATCCGTATACATGTAATCCCGAAGATGTGTATCAGGGGATGGAAAAAGACCGCGAGTCCTACTTCTTCATTGATGTACAGTCACGCGGCGAATATCCTGGTTATGCCAAACGCTTCTTCAAGGATCATGGACTAAACATCGAGATGGAATCCGGCGACGCAGCCATTTTGAAAGACCATACCGTCGACTACATCGGATTTAGCTATTATTCGAGCCGGACAACCAGCACAGACCCGGAAGTTGTCAAAAATATGACCAGTGGTAATGTATTCGGTTCCGTGGCTAATCCATATTTGGACAAATCCGAATGGGGCTGGACGATCGATCCAAAAGGATTCCGCATTACAGCCAACCAATTGCATGACCGTTACCAAAAGCCTCTTTTCGTAGTGGAAAATGGCTTTGGTGCCAATGACGTGGTTTCACCTGAAGGAGAAGTGAATGACGATTACCGAATCGACTATCTCAAGCGACATATTGCTGAAATGGGTGAGGCTCTTCAAGACGGCGTCGAAATTATCGGTTACACCAGCTGGGGACCTATTGATATTGTCAGCGCATCCTCTGGAGAAATGAAAAAACGCTATGGTTACATTTATGTAGACCGTGACAATGAAGGCAACGGTACGTTGAAACGTATTAAAAAGAAAAGCTTTGACTGGTATAAAAACGTAATTCATTCCGATGGTGAAAATCTCGGCGAATAGTCGTACGACAAGAAAATAGGATCGGACGTCCTGAATCAACGGGAATTTCCGATCCTCGTTTCTCAATTGAAAGCGTTGACAATCGTTCCTTTTCGGGCTATACTTGACGCAATTCCATCATTTTTAGGATTGTTACTGCAGAGCAGGCAAAACCTAAGCAACGAATAAGCGGATTTTACAGTCTTGTTTATTTGGCGTGCTTCGGTTTTTTTTGTTTGCAATAAAGTGGATGGAGCATGAGTGGCTCTTGCTGGCATATGGAACGGGGGATCGAGATGAATATAGCAAAGGTCATCAACAACAATGTAATTAGTGTTTACCAGACAGACGGTACTGAACTCGTAGTCATGGGTCGGGGGATTGCTTTTAAGAAAAAGCCTGGAGACACAGTAGATGAAACCAGAATTCAGAAGGTATTTGCGCTGAAAAACAAGCAGACATCCGATAACTTCAAAATGCTGCTGCGTGAGGTACCGCTGGATTTGATTGTGATTGTGGAGGAAGTCATTAATGACGCCAAGCATAATCTGAACAGAAAGCTGAACGAAAATATTTATGTTTCTCTGACCGACCATATCAATTTCGCTATTGAAAGGTACCGGGAAGGACTAGAAATCAAAAACGCGTTATTGTGGGAAATCAAGCAGCTGTACAAGGAAGAATTCGCGATTGGTCTAAGAACGCTGGAACAAATCAAACAAAAGCTCGCTATTGAACTGCCTGTGGATGAAGCGGCTTATATTGCCCTTCACATTGTGAATGCTGAAATGAATGAGGAAGTCATTACGACCATGAGCATTACGAAGTTTATCCAGCAAATTATCAATATCGCAAAATACCACTTTAAGGTTGATTTTGACGAGGATTCTCTAAGTTATTTCCGCTTTATTACGCATCTGAAATTTTTCGCTCAGCGCGTATTTAAAGGAAATCACTATGAAAATAACTATGATCATTTATATGACTTGATTAAGGAAAAGCACAAGGATGCAGCCGCTTGTACGGAGAAAATCGGAACTTTCGTTAAAAAAGAATACAATCATGAATTAACGAACGAAGAAAAGCTGTATTTGACTGTGCATATTGAACGAGTGGTGAACAGATAAGCTCTAAACTTTTTATTCGAAAAAGAATCGAAAGTATATGTTTAAATGTTTTTGTTGACAAATATGGTAGATTAAATGTATTATGTGAGTAACAGGAATTTAATAAGTTTTAACTGGGATTGTTACTGGTTATGCAGGCAAAACCTAAGTCATGAAAAATCGCGGGACTCAAGTGCCCACCATTTTTCAAGGCTTAGGTTTTTTGTGTGCCTAAATATGTAAAAAGCCCCTTAGAACATGGAGGTGTCCATCATGAGTTATGAAAAACTGGCTAAAGAAATTGTGCACCTGGTAGGCGGGGAAAAAAATGTAGTATCGCTCGTACACTGCGCCACGCGCCTGCGTTTTGTGCTAAAAGATGAGGCGAAAGCAGATAAGGCAAAGCTGGAGAAAACCGATGGAATTATTACGGTCAAGCAGAGCGGTGGCCAGTTCCAGGTTGTGGTCGGCAACAAAGTACCAGAAGTATACAATGCCATCGGCCAAGTATCCAACATTTTGAATGAAACTGGAAAAGAAGAGAACTCAACTAAAGGCAAAAAAGGATTTGGCGCTGTAATTGACGTAATTTCCAGCATTTTTGCACCATTGCTCGGAGTTATGGCGGGGTCCGGTATTTTGAAAGGTCTGCTGCTGATTGCGAGCAACCTCGGCTGGTTGGTTCCGAAAGACACTACTTATATGATTTTGTATGCTGCGGCCGACAGCTTGTTTTATTTCCTGCCGCTCTTGTTAGCGGTTACAACGGCACGGAAATTCGGAGGTAATATCTTCGTTGCTTTGACCATTGCCGGAGGGCTGCTTTACCCGACGATTGTCACGCTGAAAACAGAAGGTACAGCAACAGACTTTTTCGGTATTCCTATTGTGATGATGAGTTATTCATCAACCGTTATCCCGATTATTTTAGCCGTTATCGTCATGAGTAAGCTGGAAAAATGGTGCAATCGACTGATCCATGAGAGCGTCAAAAACTTTATTACACCTTTGATTCTACTTGTAATTATGCTTCCTCTGACTCTGATGGTTTTTGGTCCAGTTGGGGTGTATGTGGGCAATGCAATCGCTACCGCGCTCGTTGCTGCGTTCAGCTTTAGTCCGCTGCTGGCTGGAGCAATTCTTGGTGCTTGCTGGCAGTTGCTCGTTATTTTCGGTGTTCACTGGGGTCTTGTACCTGTATTTATTAATAACATTGCTGTTAACGGCAGAGACGGTATTAAGCCTGCTGCTTCGGCTTCCATCTTTGCTCAAACCGGTGCAGCGTTTGGTGTCATGCTGAAAACGAAAAATAAAAAGCTGAAAACGCTGGCAGGTTCTGCTACACTTACCGCTTTGTTCGGTATTACAGAGCCAGCGGTCTATGGGGTTACGCTGCCACTGAAGCGCCCGTTTATTGCTGGTGTTATCGGCGGTGCTGTCGGTGGTGCCATTATCGGCCAAGCGGGGACGCAAGCATTTGCCTCCGGCGCACCTGGGTTGCTGACTTTGCCGATCTTTTACGGTCCTGGCGGACAAGGCTTCCCAGGATTGATTCTAGGGATTACTGTTTCATTCTTGGTTTCGGCTATCTTGACTTATATTTTAGGCTTCGAAGATCCAGTTGAAGAGGAAGAAACCACTGACAACTCGGCTAAAGAATCGACTTCTACAGTTACCGTTTCTAACGAAGAGGTGCTAAGCCCGATTGAAGGAACGGTGGTCGCTCTGTCGGAGGTTCCCGATCCTGCGTTTGCTTCGGAAGCTATGGGTAAAGGTATCGCCATCCAGCCGACAACAGGCAGAGTCGTAGCTCCGTTCGACGGAACTATTACTGTAGCGTTCAAGAAAAAACATGCGCTTGCAGTGGTCTCGCATCACGGCGCAGAAGTTCTAATTCACGTCGGAGTAGATACGGTTAAGCTGGATGGTAAACATTTTACTTCCTATATCAAAGAAGGCGATCAAGTAAAAGCAGGAGATTTGCTACTCGAATTTGATGTTGAGCAAATCAAGGCAGAGGGTTATCCTACGATTACGCCAGTTATCATTACAAATTCTTCTGAATATACGGAAATCCTCCCCATCCCTCAAGGGCAGGTAACGGAGCAGGCACCGTTATTGAAACTTTCTAGCGCTCATAATGAGCAAGAAGGCATCGCCTGATTGCCTTAAGTAAGGACCAAGCTCTGATAATCCACATTCTCGGATCATCAGAGCTTTTTTGTCGTCCTATGATGCCGAATAAGGCTATTTGTAATTGACAATATGTCAATTAAATTAGCTTGTACGGTTGTAAAAACTAATCTATAATTTTTTGTAATTATGCAAATTTTCTGAAAACATAGACTAGATGAATTGATGGATCAGGGGGAAATGCAAGGAATGTTAGAGAAGTGGGCAGAGGCAGTAAATGGCGTCATTTGGAGCAATCCTGTGGTATATGTCTGTTTGGGCGTGGGGCTATTATTTTCAATCATGACTCGATTTTTACAAATTAGGCATTTCAAAGAGATGATTCGCCTTGTCTTTAAAGGAAAAAGCTCAGAGGCAGGCGTTTCTTCTTTTCAAGCCTTTACGATGGCGCTATCGGGACGTGTAGGGACGGGAAACATTGCTGGGATTGCATTGGCAGTCGGTATGGGGGGGCCTGGAGCGATATTTTGGATGTGGGTCATGGCCTTTATCGGGTCGGCTACTGCGTTTGTTGAGTCTACACTGGCTCAGGTATATAAGGTAAAGCGTGATGGTCAGTACCGAGGCGGCCCGGCTTTTTATATTGAAAAAGGAACAGGCTTAAAATGGTTTGCCGTTATTTTTGCGGTAGTAGCGTTGGTCGCTATGTGTTTGTTGATGCCAGGAACTCAATCGAACTCCATCGCCGTAGCCTTTCATAGTTCGTTTGGTATGGATATGAAGGTTTCTGGGATATTAGTAGTCGTGTTGCTGGCGCTTATCATTTTTGGCGGTGTCAAAAGAATTGCCAATGTGGCTCAGGTTGTCATACCGTTTATGGCACTGGGCTACATCCTTGTCTCTTTCTACATTATGATGACGAACATTACTGCGCTTCCCGAGGTATTTGCCCTGATCTTTCGCAGTGCTTTTGGTGTAGATTCAGTGTTCGGCGGTATAGCAGGTACAGCCATTGCTTGGGGTGTTAAACGAGGCATTTATTCTAATGAAGCGGGACAAGGCTCTGGTGCGCATCCGGCAGCCGCAGCAGAAGTGTCCCATCCGGCAAAACAGGGGCTGGTTCAAGCCTTTTCCGTATATGTAGATACTTTTTTAGTCTGTACGTCTACGGCTTTCATGGTTTTGTTTACAGGTATGTACAATGTGAAGGGACCAGGTGGGGGGTATATTGTGCAGCATCTCCCGGGTGTTGAAGAAGGAACCCAATATACACAGGCTGCTATTGAATCGGTATTCCCGGGTTTTGGCTCAAGTCTCTTGTCCATAACCTTGTTCTTTTTCGCATTTACCACCATTATTGCGTATTATTACATCGCTGAAACGAATATGGCTTACCTGGTTGCCGACCGTAAAGCCAAATGGCCTATGTTCCTGTTAAAGTTGGTAATTCTGGGTTCGACGTTTTATGGAACGGTCGTCAAAGAATCGGCCTTGGCGTGGACACTAGGGGATATGGGCGTCGGTATTATGCTTTGGGTCAATCTGATTGCTATGATTCTCCTGGCCAAGCCTGCGTTTCTCGTGCTTAAGGATTACGAGCAGCAGCGAAGGCAAGGTCTAGACCCGGTATTTGATCCGAAGCAGGCGGGAATTTCAAATGCAGATTATTGGTCACGGGAATATCAGCTTCCTTCAGATGAGTTGACGATCACAGTTGAACCGGGTAAGATTCAAGCCTAAATAAGATAGATTACTACATTTAAAGATGGCTCCTTGTGGGTCATCTTTTTTCATTATCTTGCCTTTACATTCCAAAAGGGGTACATATGTTCACTGTTTAGTTTATAATTTAGATATGAGACAGGGTACATTGCACAGAGGGGTGATTGAAATGAGAACATCCGATTTATCCATAACAGACGAGAAGTGGAGAGCTATTATAGAAAATGACAAGTCTTATGACGGGGTATTTTTGTATGCTGTGAAGACAACGAAAATATTTTGTCGCCCCTCCTGCAAATCCCGACCTCCTAAAAGAGAGAACATCCGTTTATTTATATCAGCAGAGCAGGCTTTGGCTGAGCATTTTCGTCCATGCAAAAGATGTAAACCGACAGGACAACGATTGCCTGATCACGACTGGATCGCAGGAGTTACAGAATACGTAGATTCGAATTATATGAAGGACTTAACATTGCACGTCCTGGCAGAGATCAGTCATGGAAGTCCGTACCATTTACATCGTACCTTCAAGCGAATCATGCATGTAACTCCGATGGAATATATACAGCGTACTAGGTTGGAACAAGCGAAGAAGCTGCTTATTTGCTCACAACAATCTGTTGCGGAAGTGGGGGAGAACGTAGGTCTGTCCAATACCCCTTACTTTATTACGTTGTTTAAAAAGAATATAGGTTACACTCCATTGCAATATCGCCAACTCGAATCCATAGCAACTCAAAAAGGAGATACACAGCATGGTATATCAAATGAATAAAACGATCTATTGGTCATTATTGGCACATGAGGATTGGAATTTATACATTGCAGCTACATCGGAAGGATTATGTTATGTTGGTTCGCTTAATCAAACTGTTGAGGAATTGATTGCATGGGCAGGAAGTCGATTTCCCGGCAGTCCTTTAGTTGAAGAGGATACCATTTTACAGCTCTATGCCAAGGAGTTGATTGAATATTTCCAAGGGGAGCGTACACATTTTACATTCCCTTTTGACTTTCATGGAACTGCATTTCAAATGGCTGTGTGGAACGCGCTGTGTAATATTCCGTATGGGGAGACACAATCCTATTCAGACATTGCCAACGCGATTCAAAAGCCGAACTCTGTTCGTGCGGTTGGTACCGCTATCGGTGCTAATCCGATTTTGGTCACCATCCCTTGTCATCGGGTCATTGGTAAGAATGGAGCTTTGACCGGATATCGTGGGGGGCTGGACATGAAGGTGAAGCTTTTGCAGCTTGAAAAGAATCACACACACAAACCAATACAGTAGTGAGGTCAGGTATGAAAAATGAGTATTACAAATCCCCCAAGACTCTTTTGAATAAAGGGACTGGCTTCTTGTCAGGGTATACACACTCGTTGAACCCGTATACCGGCTGTACCT
This sequence comes from Paenibacillus sp. DP01, assembly GCF_044784315.1. NCBI lineage: Bacteria > Bacillati > Bacillota > Bacilli > Caryophanales > Paenibacillaceae > Paenibacillus > Paenibacillus sp. DP01. The sequence goes on along the minus strand of NZ_CP173059.1, from coordinate 4,671,988 downwards.
TTGGTTGCTCGTATTGTTATGTACGCCAATTGCCAGTCTCTACGTTTCGGAAGGAAGCTTGGGGAACATGGGTTGATATTAAAAAAGAGGCGGCTGATATTCTTCGTAAGGAGCTTCGTAGGGCCAAATCCAAAGGTAAAGTCACAATTTTTATGTCGTCAAGCACAGATCCTTATCAGCCGGCCGAGTACAAACAAGAGGTGACCCGATCTCTGCTGGAAGTGATGGTGGAAAATCCACCGGATTTTCTCTTTGTACAGACGCGTAGTCCGCTTGTACGACGGGATATTGATTTATTGCTCCAATTGAAGGAACGTGTACGTGTGAGTATCACTGTAGAAACAGACCGCGAGGATATACGCAAACATTTCACCCCGGAGGCTCCTCCCATCCAGGCTCGTCTCCAAACACTGCAACTTTTAAAAGAGGCAGGTGTACCGACGCAAGCTACCATTGCTCCGATGCTGCCAAGCAGTGAGCATTTTGCAAACAAGCTCGTGTCTCTGGTCAACCGTGTCTGTATAGATGATTATTTTATGGGAGACGGCAGCGGGGGAAGGCGGACGCGTAGCTTGAACATTGGTGCGCTGTACGAGTCATTGGGGCTGGAGGAATGGTATCACCCTGCTGCGTATAAGGCGGTTTATGAGCGTTTTCTTCAGGTTTTTCCGAAAGAACAGCTCTATGTGAGCAAAGAAGGATTCGAACCCTGATATGAAAGCAACCTATGTCATTAAATGAAGAGTGCACCTTACAAGGGGAGCGGGAGAACCAATGGAAACGGTAATGACCAAGAACTTTGACTATGGTGAAAAGGAAATCAACTACCTGAAGACGGTAGATACCGTACTTGGTACAGCTATAACGCAAATGGGCAAGGTAGAACGCGTAATCATTCCTGACCTGTTTGCAGCGCTTGTTCATGCGATTGTGGGGCAGCTTATTTCCGCCAAGGCGGTTCAGACCATATGGACAAGGATGCAGGAAAAATTAGGAGCGATCACTCCGCAAAATATAGCTGTTCAGACGGCTCAAGATATTCAAAGCTGTGGCATCACCATGAAAAAGGCAGCATGTATCCTGAATATAGCCCAAACGATCGAGCAGGGATTGTTGGATTTACAGGAATTATATGAGTTTTCCGATACACAGGTGATCCAGAAATTATCCTCGCTGCAAGGGATAGGCCCTTGGACGGCTGAAATGATGCTGATTAATTGCATGGAACGTCCAGACGTCGTCAGTTGGGGCGATATGGCTATTCGGCGGGGAATGATGAAGTTGTACCATTTAGATACACTGACCAAGCAGCAATTTGAGGAGTATCGCCGAGTCTATTCGCCTTATGGTTCAGTGGCCTCCATTTATTTGTGGAGCATTTCATTTCGTTAACAAACAGGGAGTGGAAAATATGGAGAAGACCATCAGAGAACAGATATTGTCACATGTGGATACAGATTTTCAGAAATTTACGGCTGCATTGCTTCCGACGATTAATAATGTGCTCGGTGTGCGTCTGCCAGTGCTACGTAAGCTGGCTCAAGATATTGCCAAGGGAGATTGGCGTCTCTATCTGGAGACCGCTGAAAGTGAACACTTTGAAGAAGTGATGCTGCAAGGTATGGTGATTGGTTCTGTTAAAACAGATATTGAGGAAGTCTTGAGTTATACCGCCAAGTTTGTTCCTAAAATTGATAATTGGTCCGTATGTGACAGTTTCTGTGCCGGATTGAAAATTACGAAGCAACATAAAGAAAGAGTATGGGATTTTATTCAGCCCTATCTGTTTTCTAAGAAAGAATATGAGATTCGGTTTGGGGTGGTTATGCTTCTGAATTTTTTTATTGAGGAACAGTATATTAACCGGGTGCTTACTTTGCTAGATCAGACCCATCGGGAAGATTATTATGTACAAATGGCGGTAGCATGGGCGATATCTATCTGTTATATCAAGCTGCCAGAGGTAACGACGGCGTATTTAAGTCATAATACATTAGATGATTTTACTTTCAATAAAGCTTTGCAAAAAATCACAGAATCATACCGGGTGGATCAGGCCACAAAAACGACCATTCGTAGTATGAAGCGAAAAAGAAATTAGGATGGGTCCCCGCCTGTAAGTGTTATACTGAAAAAACATACGTGTATAAGACCGACAGGAGGGGAGTCTGTGAATTCGATCCCGCTGGGAGTGCTTGTTGTAGATGATGAAACTAGGCAGCGTCGTGGGTTGGCTGCCATGATCCGGGATTTACGTCCAGAATACGAGGTATGGGAAGCCAAGAATGGGAAAGATGCTTTGACCATTTCATTATCCCAGCCGATCCAGATCGTTTTTACAGATATTCAAATGCCGATTATGAATGGGATTGAATATCTACAACAATTGAGAACATCGGGTCAGCATGAGACCAAAGTTATTTTAGTGACAGTCTATCAGGAATTTAGCTATGCACAGCAGGCGGTACGGTACGGAGCGAATGATTATTTGGTGAAACCGGTGCAATCACAGCAGCTTATTGAAGTGATTCAACAAATGGAGAAGATCATTGTAGAAGAGCAGGGAGCACTCGGTGAAAATCGAACAGCGTTGAATCAGATCGAGCAAAGCATGCCTGCCTTTGTGGAGCATTTGTTTAGTAGATGCGTGACAGACAAGTTACAGCCTAACGAGAAAAGCTTATTAAAGAGTTACTTTGGATGGCAGGGGGTAGGAGAAGTTCTCGCATTGGGAGCATCTGCATCCCGCCCAGAGGATATATATACGTGGGATTCTAAGCTGCGAAACACGGTTGTTGAAATATTGCGGCCTTGGGCGTCTTCTGTCGTGTTCCCACTTGAAGTCCATAAAGACCATATGGTCGCCGTGGTGAATTGGAGAGACAGGACTGAAGGCAAGAAGGCCAAAGGTGCACTTCAAGCTGGTCTGAAAAAGGTGGAGCAACAGCAAGCTATCTCTATTTGGTTTGCTTGGGGTCAGCCTTTTGAATTTGATGAAATGCAAATAAGCCCATCTCACGAAAGGGCTGTTCGCCTGATCTCCATGCGCTTTTATACACCTCACATCAGATGTTTGAACCTTGTCGCTTCAGATGATGACCAGCCGGTACAGGAATTGAGCACTCATGAACAAATAGCCTTTCTAAAATTCGTTGAAAGCGCTATCTCCAATGGAAAGCCCGATCAGCTATTGGAATGGGTACAACATTTCATTGGACGAATGACGCAAGGGTACCCTCCACCTGATGCGCTTAAAGCTAAATTAATACACCTTCTCCTAGTTAGTTTACCACGGTTAAATATAGGGTGGAGTGAGGAAGCCTACACACGTTACTCGGAACAGTTGAACCGAGCTGTCGAAGAGGCCACATGTCTTCAGAATCTTGAGGATCGTATTGCAGCATGGTTAAAAGAGCTGATTCTTGAGCTTGACGGCAGCTCCAAAGGTGAACCTATCATGAAAAAATGCAAGGAATTTCTGGATACACATCTACATGAAGACCTAAGTCTGGAGATTGTGGCCCGGCGCTTTCACTATAATGCGTCCTATTTTAGCATTCTGTTCAAAAACTATTTTGGGCTCTCGTTCACGGAATATATGGTGAAGCTCAGAATGCAAAAGGCTCAGCACTTACTGCTGCATACAGACGCCAAGGTCGCAGAAATTAGTAGACAGGTTGGTTATAAAGATACCAAGTACTTCTTTAAAGTGTTCAAAAAAAACGTTAAGCACACACCCGAGGAGTTTCGTAGGAAATTCATTTAATCGTTAGGTGAAAGGAAGATACAATGCGCCAAGTCAAATATATATATCAAAAATTTTTGGACAGTAGCTTTCGTACGAAGTTGATGCTGTCCTATTTTTTGTTGTCTGGTTTCATCGTTTTGATCCTGGGCTTTGTCTACTTCGAAACCAGTGCGCGGAATATTACTGCAAACGTAACAGATAGCGTTACAAGTGTATTGCGTAGCAATAACCAGTTGCTGGATAACAAGCTGACAGCTATTCAAAAAACTGTGGATATGATTCCAATTGATCATGATCTTTTACAGACTATCACAGACGTGGATACTACGGATTCTTCATCGCTTTTACGAGCTGATCGCAGCATTACGAAAATTTTGTACAGATACTTTGGCAATATAGAGGAAGTATACGCTTCTCAGATTATGACGCAAAAGTATGCATACGGAAGTACAGAGCGGATGTATATTCCCGTTCTGCCGTTCTATTCTTCTCCCTTGGCGACAACGGCGGTACAAGCAGAGGGGGCTACCAGGTGGATTCCTGCCTATTCGTATGCCGACACCTTTCATCAGCAGGATTTAAAACAAGGTTCCTATGATTTTAGCTCTTTATTTGCTGTGGTTAAGCAGCTTCATTTGACTGCATTAGATGATGCTGGAACCTTCCATACGCTTCCTGAAGGAAAGGAAAAGCCTATACTTATATTGAATTTCCGGCCTGATTTGTTAAAGGATGGTTTTGAAGATTATGCAGCCCGCAGCGGATTTGCACATCTATCCTACGGTATGATTCACGATAACAACGGGATAGTCATGAGCTCAGATCGACAGCAACAAGCGGGGGAGCCCGTGGCGGATTGGCTGAAGAATGCCATTACTTCGGAACAAGGGACAAAAATGGTAAACGTGAAGGGTCGAAGTATACTACTGGTTTACGAAGCGATGAAGACGACGGGCTGGGTATCATATATAGCCATTCCCATGGAAGATGTACTGGGGCATTTGTCAACGATTCGTACCTACACCTTGTTCTTTTTAGGCTTTATGATGCTCATTGCTGTCATCCTTGCTTATTTGCTGTCGGTATACATCAGTAAGCCCATCACGGATATGAAACAGGCGATGAAGGTAATGGAAAAGGGACATTTTGATATTCGAATTCCTGAACGCGGCTATGATGAATTGGGGGATCTGGTGATCCGATTTAATCAAATGAATGAGAAAATTAAAGATTTGATCGAAGAAAATTACAAATCACGTCTTCGAGCCAAAGAATCGGAGTTAATGGCACTTAATTTACAGCTTAATCCCCATTTTTTGTATAACACCTTAACGACAATGTATTGGATCGCATTAGAACATAAACAACAGGAACTGGGCCGATTGATCATTAGTCTGGCGGAAATGCTGCAAATTACGACTCGAAACAAAAACGAGACCTGGAGCCTGGAAACCGATCTGAATTGGCTGGAAAAATACATTTATATTATGCAAAATCGCTTTGAGAACAAGTTCACAGTGGAGTATGATATTGATCCCATTTTACTTCAGATGGAGGTTCCCAAACTCTTCTTGCAGCCTTTTGTGGAGAATTCAATTATTCACGGCTTCGCTGAAATGGAATCAGGTGGTCGGATTAAGATCACAGCCTGGATCGAAAAGCAATTGGTGTGTTTTAAAGTCGAGGATAATGGATTAGGAATTCAAAAAGATCATATACGCCGCATTCAAGCTGGAGAAATCCGGTCAACGGGCATTAAAAATGTAGACAGAAGAGTACGGCTGTTATATGGGATGGAATATGGGGTTGCGCTCCACTCACCAGAAGATAAAGGGACATTTGTCCTGATCCGAATCGGAGAAACACATAGATCTAATCAAATGACACCAATCCAATGAGAGTGCGACTTTCAAAAATGTAAGCGTTTGCTAGAATAAATTTAGTGACGAAGCAACAAACGAAAAGATAAAAAATAAACGGTTTGGGGGCGTTACTCATGTTAAAACGAAAGTTATGGATCGTCTGCATGTGCTTGGTCGTTGGACTGATGTCAGCCTGTAGTTCAAATGAGAGCAGCAGTAAGCCAGTAGATTTGCAGGGGCACGAGCAAGTGACACTGACCTATGCCAGTTGGGGGAGCACCAATGAGAAGAAGGTTCAACAGGAGATCGCCAAAAAATTCACAGACAAATATCCGTGGATCAAAATCAACTATATGCACATCCCCGGGGATTACGTCACCAAATTAACGACGATGTTTGCCGCCAATCAGGCACCAGATGTATTTCCTATTTATAAAGCACAGGCTCTGCAATGGGCTGAACAAGGCAAACTATATAATTTAAATGAATTTTTGAAGGAGGATAAGGAGCTAACGAAGGAGAGTCTCATTCCTAATTCAGTCATCTATTGGGATAAGGATAAAGTGGCAGGGGTCAAGGTGACGGAGGAAGCCTTTGCGCTCTATTACAACAAGGATTTGTTTGATGAGGCTGGTGTTGCCTTGCCGCCAATCAAAGCTGAAGAGGCTTGGACATGGGAACAGTTCTTAGAGACAGCGCAAAAGCTCACCATTGATAAAGCGGGAAATAATGCGCTTAGCCCCAATTTCGATGCAAGTAACATCAAACAGTATGGAGTTCGGTTTGACACATGGATGTGGCATCTGCTAGTACCTTCCAACAACGCAAGCGTTATTTCAGATAAAGGGGACTCGCTTAATCTTGAAAACCCTGATGTGATTGAAGCCGTGCAAAAGATGGCGGACCTGATCAACGTGTATCATGTGGCACCGTCGCCTACGCAGTCCAAAAATATCCCTTCCCCGGCCGTAGCATTGCAAAGCAAACGTGTAGCGATGGATCTGGATGGGCAGTGGGTCCAATTGGATCTCGGAGAATCGAAGGTGAATTTTGGTGTAGGCGTGTTACCCAAACTGAAAAGCAGCAAAACGATCCTGTTTGGCGAACCGGAAGTGATTTCTGCCAAAACCAAACATCCGAAAGAAGCATGGATGTTTTATAAATTCTTGCTGGATGCTGAAAGCGGGCTTGACATGCATTCCAGCGGATTGTGGATGCCTGTCATGAAAAAGTGGTACACCGAACCAGACTTGATTAGCAAATGGGCAGATGTCAAGCCAGGCCATGCGGATGGATATCGTGATGCAGTCATGAACCAAACGCTGCATAACGGTGTCAATTCTTACGACTATTATTTGAAGAATTCGGAAAAAATCAATGCGATTATTAACCCGGCGCTGGATCAGGTATGGCTGGGCAAGAAAACGGTGGAGCAAGCATTTAAGGAGGTTTCCGCCAAGGCCAACGCTGAATTTAAGGGGACATATCCGAAAGAATAAGGTGAGGGTTTTGACAGAAAGAGAGGGATAGAATGCAATCATTATCTTCTATTCGTAAGAAGGAAAATGGGTTGGGGTGGCTTTTTGCCGCCCCTGCTATTCTCGGCTTTGTCATTTTTGTTCTGGGACCGATGATCGCTAGTCTCTGGTTCAGTCTTACCGATTATAAGGTTGCTTCACAGGCCCATTTTATTGGTCTGGATAATTACGTTCACTTATTTGACGGTACGGACCAATTTTTTTATAAATCCCTTGGGGTTACGTTTTATTATGTGTTTTTGAGTGTGCCCCTGCAAATTATAGTAGCCTTCTTTTTAGCGATATTACTTAATCAAAAGGTAAAAGGTCTGGCTTTTTTCAGAACCGTTTTTTACTTGCCTACGATTGTGCCACTCATCGCATCGTCTATGATCTGGATGTGGCTGTTTGATCCCGATCTTGGTTTACTGAATGTGGTGCTGCGTGCGCTACATTTGCCGGAAAGTCAATGGATTTATAGTGAAGGGTCGGTAGTTCCTACACTGGTTTTAATGAGTTTATGGACCGTTGGAGGAACCATGATTATTTTTCTGGCTGGCTTGCAAGATATACCTAGGCATTATTATGAAGCCATTGAAATTGACGGTGGGAACGCTCTTCATAAGCTTGTTTATATTACGATTCCGTTGACATCGCCCACAATTTTCTTTAATACGATTATGGGCTTCATCGGTGGATTTCAGGTGTTTGTCCAGCCTTACGTCATGACTCAGGGCGGACCTAACAATTCCAGCTTGTTCTACACATTTTATTTATTCCGCGAGGCATTTACTTTTTCGAATATGGGTTATGCCTGTGCGATTGCATGGGTGCTCTTTATTGTAGTTTTGATCTTCACTGCCTTTCTATTCAAGACAGCCCGCAAATGGGTGTACTACGAAGGTGGGGGGGCATGAGGATGAAAAACCGTGGTTTGAGTTGGGGCAGGATTTTACTCTATACGGTGCTGATTGTGGGGTCACTTTTTTGCATGTTTCCTTTTTACTGGCTGGTGAGAAGCTCCATGATGGATTTAAGTCAGATTTTTTTAATCCCGCCGAAATGGATTCCGGAGCCATTTGTACTTGAAAATTTTTTGCAGCCGTTTGAAGAGCTCTCGTTTGGTCGTTATTTTGTGAACACATTTATCGTCGTAGCAGGTACTTTAGCCGGTGTACTTCTGTCGAGTACTATTTCTGCCTATAGCTTTGCGCGAATGAGATGGAATGGAAGAGATAAGGTATTTGCTGTATTGTTAAGCAGCATGATGTTGCCGTTTGCGGTCACGCTAATTCCGTCTTTTATTGGTTGGCAGGCGTTAGGCATGGTTAATTCGTATGTTCCATTGGTATTACCTTCGTTTTTTGGTGGAGGCGTTTTTAATATCTTTTTGCTCAGACAATTTTATATGACTCTTCCGCGAGAACTGGATGAAGCTGTATTTGTGGATGGAGGCAACCATTTTACGATCTTTACTCGCATTATTTTACCTTTGTCCCGGTCAGCGATTTTGGTCATCGGATTGTTTACATTTTTGAACACATGGAATGATTTTATGGGGCCGCTCGTTTATCTTAATGATGAAAGCAAATTTACGTTGGCGATTGGGCTACAGCAGTTTCAGGGAATATATTCAGCGCAATGGGGTGTTCTGATGGCCGCTTCTTTAATTGTCGTGTTGCCAGCTATCATTCTTTTCGCCATAGGACAGAAGTATTTTATGGAAGGTATTGCCTTAACGGGGATTAAGGGATAAGAGCAGCAGCCAGGTACGCACTTTGCTTTTTTTGGAATTTAATAATAAAATGGAAGTAACTTTCGAAAAGGAGATGACGTGAATTGGCAGAGCAAGTGCGTATTGGCAAAACAGATTTATATGTAAAACCAATCGGTTTGGGTGCGAATAAGGTAGGAGGACATAATCTTTTTTCCGGTTTGAACAATGAAACGGGCAAAGAAGTCGTTCGCACAGCTTTGGATAACGGCATCAATTTTCTGGATACAGCTTTTATTTATGGGCCTGAGCACTCAGAGCGGTTGATCGGTGAGGTACTTAAAGAGCGCGGCAAACGTGAGGAAGCTGTCATAGCGACCAAGGGAGCGCATAAATTTGTGAACGGAGAGGTTGTTTTTGACAACTCGCCTGCTTTTTTACGTGAATCCGTCGAATCCAGTCTGAAAAGATTACAAACGGATTATATTGATCTGTTCTATATCCATTTCCCAGATGAAGCTACGCCAAAGGCAGAAGCAGTCGGAGAACTGAAGAAGCTTAAGGACGAAGGCAAAATTAAAGCTATTGGTGTATCTAACTTTACCATTGAACAACTTAAGGATGCGAATAGTGACGGCTATGTAGATGTGCTTCAATCCCATTATAATTTGTTGCAACGGGAAGCTGAGAAGGATCTGCTGCCTTATACTAAGGAAAATGGCATTTCGTTTGTGCCGTATTTCCCGCTAGCTTCTGGACTACTAGGTGGTAAGTATACGAAAGACATGACTTTCACGGACATCAGAGCGAAAGATCCATTGTTTCAGGGAGAGGCATTTGCTCGTAATTTGGACAAAGTGGAGCAGGTACGCGAGATCGCTAATGCGTTGAATGCAGAGGTTGCTCATGTGGTGCTTGCATGGTATTTGACCCGTGATTCGATTGATGCCCTCATTCCAGGCGCGAAGGGACCGGAGCAGGTTCTGGCGAATCTGAAAACGCTGAATGTCCAATTGAGTCAAGCGGATATCGAAAAGATTGACCACATTTTCAAATAATGAGTTGAGCTTGGAATGAATCGTATTTGAAATCATATATGTTTACCACCAGGAGGAGCTGCCGGACGGGCAGCTTCTTTTTCGTTTATTTGCGGCATATCCTTCTAAAGTAAGCTCATCGCTGCGGGGGGATCAGAATGAATAGAAAACCGCAATGGCACAGCAGACCAAACAGAAGGCGACGTGGCAGACGCAGGATGTGGCTCATTGTGGCATTGGCGCTGCTGGTAGGAATCGTACAGGTGGCCGCCTATGTGGAACAGCATTTGAAGCCACCCATGATGCATCTGGCTAAAGTGCGGGTCAAACAAATGGCGACAGAGGCTATTAATTCAGCAATTACTGCGCAGGTAGAGCAGGGGAAGACTGCTGATAATTTGATCGAATGGAGAACGGATACGCAAGGGAGAACCTCTGGATTTGTTCTAAATTATGCGGAGCATATGAGAATTACGTCAGACACGCTCAAAGCAGTCAAGGCAACGATGGACAGTATGAGTCATTTTGATGAAAGTGTTCCGATTGGTCAGGCATTGGGGAGTCCGCTACTGGCAGCTTATGGACCCAAGGTTCCCCTAAAAGTGGAGCCGCATGGAGCAATCAAGGTGGATTTAAATACACGTCAGCAGGATGCGGGCATAAACATGATCTTGGTGGAAGTGTACATTCGAATTACGACGGAAGTGTCTGTGGTTATACCGTTTGAAATGCAACCTCAGATTGTGGAGACGGAAATCCCGGTTTCTTATTTGCTGGTAGTGGGCAACGTCCCGATGTACTACTATGACAATCAGGGGAAACCAGTCGGCAAAAATGGTGCAACCGCTCCGCAGTTGGCACTGCCTTCCCATTCTATAGAGAGTAGCGGCGTTGTAGATTCCAGCATAGAAAGTGTTCCAGAGATACAGGAAGACCCCAATTCCCTCAATCAGTCCCCAACGCCATAAACAAGAGGGGATGAGTGTGAGTTACTCAAAAAACCAAAGGGACCTATGAGGAGGTCCCTTTGGTTTTTCCTGATTTGAGCGCTTTACGTTCACTCTGCTCCCACTGTCTTAATAGCGGATATGGATCAAAGGACCAGTCTGTCCAGCCATTGTCCCGGTATATACCATAGTGTAGATGTGGTGGGAACTTGCCTTGGGTACCCGGTTTCCCATAGCCCGAGCTTCCGACCCAACCCACCGTCTGACCAGGCGTGACGATGTCTCCGTTATGAACGGTTTTATCAAAGCCGGAAAGGTGTGCATAGTAGTGATAGCGGTTGTTGAGATCACGAATACCGATTCGCCAGCCTCCGAAGGGATTCCAGCCCTTCATTTCAACTACACCGTAGCAGGTGCTGCGAACCGGAACTCCGTAGCCAGCAAACAGGTCAGTCCCCTCGTGTATACGGTAGCCCCCCCAGCTGCGTCGGCTTCCCCAAGTGCTGCGGTAGCTATAAATGCTGCCTAGAGGCAGCGGAAAAGCTTGACTGACCAGATCAAGTTTGCCATACCTCTGATACAGCTTGGCAAACTGCTGAACTCTTTGAACCGAGCGGCTGTTATGGTAATATTCCCACACGGCAATACCAAATTCATCCTCGTTATTTCCATACTTTCCGAGATAAGAAGCGATGCTGAACAGCAAATCCTTGTCATTATTGCGGTCAGCAATTCCATCGCCTGAGCCGTCTTGTCCCAGCCCGGAAAATAGTTCAATGGAACGTGGATTTTGATCCTCGGCATCAGGGTTCAACAGACCGGACCATACCGATCCCGTCACAAAAATACCTATGATCCGTTCCGCATGCTTGCGATCCTTGGGATGGGCCACCGTGAGTGTGCGTTCGTACTGGTCGATGGCAGCCAGTCTGTACCAAGGGACTCCTGTCAGGGCTTCAATGGAGTGATATAAGGCAAGTCTGGACGTATACGATGAAGACGAAGCATGTGAAGCATCCATATTTGTTGTCAGGTTATTTCCGGCTGACGAGGACTTTGTGTCCTCGGTAAAGGCGTGAGCAGGAAGCGGACAAGCCGTTGTCAGTGTAGTAGCGCACAACAGCAGCGATAACAGACGAACAGCGCGGACTGCCCGCGTAGGGTAAGACACGTGAACCGACCTCCTATAAAAGGGCTTAAGCGCCCGGTAAATTCTTGGCCCGTATTTGCGTAATTAGGGCGCTTTTGATTAGATTGAGCCATATCCGCCGCTTTTATCCATCTCAAGAGTTTACTTTTTCCGGCATCAATGTCATATCAAAAAGGGAACAATGAATGGAGGTTTTTCCATGGCTTTCATGCTATAATGTATGGCAATGACAGCTTAAGCTTATCAGAAAGAAGGTCTATGCCATTGTCTAAAAAAGTGAAGGAAGCTAAACCCGATTGGATTCGTATTAAACTTACGACAGGCGATAACTATCAGGAAATCAAGAGCATGATGCGTTCCAAGACATTACATACCGTATGTGAGGAGGCACGATGCCCTAATATATATGAATGCTGGGCCAACAGGACAGCTACATTTATGATTTTGGGTGATATTTGTACGCGTGCGTGTCGTTTTTGCGCAGTAAATACGGGAATGCCTACGGAACTGGACTTGCAGGAGCCTGAACGCGTCGCAGAAGCGGCTGAGAACATGAATTTAAAACACTGTGTCGTAACCAGTGTGGCCCGCGATGATTTGAAAGACGGGGGCGCTACAATATTTGCAGAAACGGTTCGTGCGATTCGCCGCCGATTACCTTTTTGCAGTGTAGAAGTATTGATTCCCGACTTTATGGGCGACATTGAGTCGCTGCGAATCGTCATGGATGCCAAGCCAGATATTTTGAATCATAATATTGAAACGGTGGAACGCATGTCCGACAAGGTTCGGGCTAAAGCGAAATATCACCGCTCTCTGGAATTGCTTCAACGTGCAAAACAATTAAATCCGGATATCCCAACGAAATCAAGCATCATGTTAGGTGTCGGAGAAGAGTGGGACGAGATCTTACAAACCATGGATGATCTGCGCAAAGTCGATTGTGACATTATGACAATTGGTCAATACTTGCAGCCATCCGAGAAACATTTATACGTGCAAAAATATTATCCACCGGAAGATTTTGCGAAGTTAAAGGAAGAGGGATTACAGCGAGGATTCAGCCACGTCGAATCCGGTCCGATGGTCCGCAGCTCCTACCAAGCGCATGAGCAGGTGAAGTCGGCCGCTCAGCATAAGGAAGAAAGCGCCCTTTCGCAGGTTTGATCCGGGAAAGGCGGTCAGAATAGCTTGTTTCAAATCGGTGGTAAAAACTATGAAGTGTTGCAGGATCACAAGAACGGGTGGAATCCCGAAGCCTTTCGTGATCGATATAGTGAAGTGTTGGATCGCTATGATTATATTATTGGCGATTGGGGTTACAATCAGCTTCGTCTGAAGGGGTTTTATCGAGAAGGGCACCCCAAAGCCAATAAAGATACATCCATTGTGGTATTGGACGATTATATTAATGAATACTGCAATTTTGGCTGTGCCTATTTTGTGCTGCAAAAAAGCCGTGAAGTTGAAAATAAGAACGGTACCAGTGATGACTTCGTTCCTCCCGACATCCAGCAGTTGGTAGATGCTCAAAGGGAACAAGCGGAAATGTCAGAAACTGAAGAGCGTCAAGAAGGTTCACAACCTTCAGCTGGACAAACGGAATGGCCGCAACCACAGCAGGATTCCGCAGCTACAGAGGAGTCGAGAGTGGAACAGCCTTCAGAAGCCCGCCAACCACGAGAGTTGCAACGTAGGGAACCGAAGGATGCGCAGGAAGTACGTGAACGACAGCCGCGTGAAGCTCGCGAAAGTCGCCCATCCAGAGAAGGACGTGAAGGAAATCGGCAGCGTGAAGCACGTGATTCGCGCCAGTCAAGGGAACCGCGTGAAGCAAAGGATGGGCGAAGTTCGGGGGAAGGGCAGCAAGCCCGGGAACCACGTAGGCAGCGCAATCCACAAGGAAACTTCGATAAAAAGGAATCGCGTGGGCCACGCTATGATCGCCAGCCAAAGGAAAATCGGGAGGGACGGCAAGTTCGTGTTTCGCGTGAACCCGAGGGCCAGCGTCAAAAAAATAAAACATTCACATCTCCACAACAAAACGGTTCCTGAATTTTCAGGAGCCGTTTTGTTTGTAAGTCGTCCACAACTGCCAATGTTATGACCAACTTTTTGCAAATATTAAAATGGGGCTAACGCTTCCTCCTGACTAATTAAAAAAAGAGCCAGGATTTGGCTCTTTTACAGATTCTAATTGAGGAAAGCGTTGCGTACCCGATCCCAAAATGGGAAAGGACGGTAACGAGCGAAGCTGATCTTCTGACTTGCCACCTGACATCGAACAGAGATCAAGTCATCCACAGGAAAGTTCAAGTGATCTACAGTCAGTAAAAGACGCTGATCTTTCCGTGAAAAAATATCACAATGATGATGTTTTGGCAGTAGCAGGGGGGATCCCAATGTCCGGTACACACGGTTATTAATGGAAGCGATCTCAGTCAACTGTAATGCTTCAATGGTAGGGTGAACCATAGCTCCGCCAAGTGCTTTATTATAGGCGGTTGTTCCTGAAGGTGTAGAAACACATATACCATCACCACGGAACATCTCAAAGGTGATATCGTTAATATCTACTTGGGCAACGACCGTGCCATCTACCCCTTTTAATGTAAACTCATTTAAGGCAATAAAAGAAGCATTGCCTGACTTCTTGTGAATTTCCAACTCAATCAGTGGATACTTAACGATTCTCGGGTTAAGCGGTCCCTCAGATCCGCTTTGGCTCATCAGGTGGATTAGCTCCTCCAGCTCGTCCGCACGCCAATCCGCGTAAAAGCCCAGATGACCGGTATGTACACCAACAAAGGCAATATCCGGAATGCGGTCAATGAAGGTATGAAACGCATGAAGCATCGTACCATCGCCTCCAATAGACACGACGATTTCCGGCGATTCGGCATCCAGCTTGAAATTCTTTTCTTGGGCAAGACGGTGAAATTGCTGACTCAAGTCCATGGAGTGCTGATCCCCGCGATCCAGAACATAATATCTCAAGATGAAAAGCTCCTTTGTCATGGGTATATATCGATCATAATCAATTATGAGCAAGAACACAATCGTTCATTGCCGGTGTGTTCCTTTCAATCGTATGAATAAGCGACTTGTACCCACGCTTAACCAGGAGAGAGCAAGCATTCCAGCCAGTATGCAGGCAAGAAGCAGCAGACTTTGCAGCAGCATAGCGGACGAGAAGCCAGGGGACCATGCGATATCGTGGACCGGAGAAAAGACTGGAGAGCTTCCCTGCCCCATTAATGGGCGCCATAACACGAGAGCTAGCAGTGCAGAGATGATCCCGTGCGCAGCCCGGGCCAGCAAAAATGGCATATAGCGGAGATTTGTCATATTTAAAATACTTGCAACCTGTGCATGGACGGATAGCCCGCCCCAGGAGAGAACAAAAGCTGCTGCGGCTACCTTGAACGGTAATGCCGCTATTGCAGCTTCACCTGCAGCTTGCGCACCTAAAGTGACTTCAAAAATACCACCTACTATGGACTCTGTTAATGTAGGAGGAAGACCACAGGCAGACAATAGGCTAGCCGTAAGCAGATGAAGCCCGCTCATTAAGCCGGAGTTCGTCAAAGCTTCTAAAATGACGCAGAAGAATACAACCAGCCCTCCTACGACAATAATAAGGCGTAGGGAGGAAGCAATCGCCTGACGAAGCAACTCACCCAATGGACGGCCATCTTCCAAACGTGCTGTATGCATGGCATATAACGCTTGGCGCAGTGGCCCAGGCTGTTTATTGCGAGCTGTTGTTAATGTGTTAGCAGACTTCGACCAGGCTTTTTGAGGAGGTTGAGAGCGTTTGCTGCGAATATCGTTTTTTTCTGAACGGGAACCATGGAAGCGCATGAGTAGTCCGATGATGAGAACGCCACCGTAATGGGCCGCTCCCAGGACGAGTGCAATTTCGGGTTGATGGAAGAAGCCAACAGAAACTGCACCAATCAGAAATATCGGATCAGAGGAAGTCGTAAACGCGACCAAACGTTCACCTTCAATGCGAGTGATCCATTTTTGTTCCCACAGCTTAGCGGTTAATTTGGCCCCTATAGGGTAGCCGGATGCACAACTGACCGCCGCGACAAACCCCCCGCACCCAGGTACACGGAATAGAGGCTGCATCAGTGGGTCCAGTAGCGCACCTATGAAATGGACAATTCCAAAGCCGAGAAGAAGCTCGGAAATAACGAAAAATGGGAATAGGGACGGGAACAGCACATCCCACCAGATGGCAAGACCGCGAAGCCCAGCATTCAAAGAAGATTGCGGATACGCGGCCATCAGTATGAATAGGAATAACAGCATAAGGATGAGCAAAGGAAGCGAGAAACGGCGGTACAGCGACATAGAGGCCCCTCCTTTGGAGTTGTACTATTATACCTATGTCGAGGATGGACAAAGAGTACAAAAAAGTAAAGAAAACGATTACATGGAATGCTGTTTTTTTGTAAAGAGTATGTTAAAATAAGAAAACAACGATTCCATAACCTTAAGGATGGAGTGATCAGGATGAGTATCGTTGCCGGTCTGTTTGTATGTGCTTTTGTGTATGTCATTCGTGCCTCTCTCGTCCATCCCGGTGAAGAGGATTGGCGGAGTTATTAGTGGTATTCATGGAATGACGAAGCGATGTGCAGTGAAGCAAACCTCTTCATATGTTAAATTGATAAAATGACGCTTATTTTTAGCGTCATTTTTTGTTTTTTGTTATAATACGAGTGTATATTTATTACCATAGCACAGAAAGTTGGAGGAAAAGTGAATCCTAGCCTGAGCATTTATGACAACCTTGGGGGTGCGGAAGGTATTCGTGCTATTATTGAGGCCTTCTACCCGAGAGTTTATAAAGATCCGTTGTTAAGTCCCCTGTTTCCTAAAGACATGGAGCCGGTAAAGGAAAAGCAGTTTATGTTCCTGAGCCAGTTTTTTGGAGGGCCGTCCCTCTTTTCTGATGCATATGGTCATCCGATGTTACGTGCCAGACATATGAAGTTCCCCGTGACGGAGGAGCGAGCAGAGGCATGGTTGTCTTGTATGGCAGATGCGTTAACGGATACGGGAATTGAGGAGCCGCTTCGTTCCATCATACTTAGTCGTTTGTCCGGTCCTGCGCATCATTTTGTAAATACCCCGTAAGCTTTCGGGGATTGCCGAATTTTGGAGAGGGTTGTAAAAACATTGGAACTTGAACCGTTATATCAGATCAAAATCGTCTGTCCGCAATGCGAACAAGAATTTCAGACATCCCGTGTCAGACCAAGCCTAAAGAAGGCTATTCGTACCGATTCAGATTTTTGCGCTTATTATAAGAACGAAAATCCCGATTTTTATGTCGTACGGGTCTGTCCTCATTGTGGATTTACTTCGACAGAGCACTCTACCGTTCAGTTAAGCGATCAGCAAACCAAGCTATTTAAGGATAAAATCGGTAATCGCTGGCAGCCTCGCGAATATGGTGGGCATCGTAGCTGGGAAGAGGCGTTAGAAACGTACAAGTTGGGTTTACTCTGTGCACAGGTCATCGGAGAAAAGGAACGCGTAGTAGCCAGTCTATTGCAGCATATTGCATGGATGTACAGATACCAGGGGAATGAGGAGCAGGAGCTTCGCTTTCTCAAATTTAGTTTGGATTCCTATGTTCGAGTCTATGAGCTGGAGGGCGTTGGTGCGAATAATGCCAAACTGCTTTATCTGATTGGTGAACTGCATCGACGTACGGGTAACTTTAACGAAGCAGTGCGCTGGTTTTCGCGTGTCATTAATGATAAGAAAATTATGGATGCAGCGATGATTAGAGCTTCTCGTGAACAGTGGTCTGTCCTGCGTGAACAAATGCTGGCAAAAAACTTCCAGCTACCTGAGGAAATGCAGAACGCAAGCTCCTCTTGAAGAAATAAAGGTGTGCACTATGACCAATTTAGGCTCATGGTTCACACCTTGTTTGTAAAACGAGTTATCTTGCAACTGCCTCATGAATTAATGATGGCGCAACGTGGTATCTGACAGCAAATAATCGTCGTCACAATCCACCAAAGTAACCTTGTTATGGCAGCATGGAAACACAAGCAGCTTTTTCATGCCTTCATGAATGAGCTTAAGCTCTTTGGGCTTCAGGGGCAGCAAGACGTTATCATGGTTGCAAAACGGACAAGACTGTACATAAACATCTCCCATGACAATGTCATAAGGCCAGGTTTTATCAAAAGGAATCATGATTTGTCCGATTCTCCGCCGTTCGAGCCAGCGGCTTCTTCTTTAGCTAGTTCGGCCAGCTTTTGCATCAAAATGTGCTGGGGTGTATGCATAAGGTGTTCCAGCGGAATGCCGAGTTTTTCGGATAATTTCACAGCCGTTTCCGGCGAAATTTGTAAGGGTCTCATCCTGTTTTCCTCCTAATTGTAGTGATTGTACCATCACGATGTAGCTTTATTGTATATGAAACCACATGAATTCGCCAAAAAAGAAAGGTGGAACTATTATGAAAACACCGTTAAAGCAAACATGGGATCTGGAATCTATTTTTAGCGGAGGCTCTTCCTCTGCCTCATTTCATGCATTTTTGGAAGAACTGGAGAGTAAGGTCCAACAGCTGCAATCCCAGCTTAAAGTAGCCAAAGTGCCACAAACGGTGTTGGATACCGAGCGTCTGGATAGTGTTCTGAATAGCATACAGGAGCTGTTTAATGGAGCATCGCAGGCAGGTTCTTTTGTATCTTGTTTAACTGCTCAAAATCAGCATGACAAGCTGGCTGTTCAACTGGGGGCGCGTGTCAATTCGTTGTATGCCCAAGGAAAAAGTGCTTTAGTCGCTTTCCAGAACTTGCTGGCACAAACCAGTGAAGACATTTGGCAGAAGTGGATGGAGCGCGAAGCGATCAAGCCGATTTCCTTTGTCCTAACTGAATACCGGAACGAAGCGCGCGAAAAAATGGCTCCTGAGCTGGAGAGCCTTGCATTGGATTTGGCAGTGGATGGCTACCATGGCTGGGGTGACTTTTATGATACCATTGTCAAAAATATGACGATCCCGGTGCCTGAAAATGGTGAAATTGTACACCTGTCTGTAGGTCAGGCAGCGAATAAACTGGATGAAGCAGATCGCAGCGTACGTAAAGACGTATTTGCACGTTGGGAAGAGGCATGGACTCAGGTTGAGGACTATTGCGCCGATACACTGAATCATCTGGCAGGCTTCCGCCTCAAGCTATATGAAAACCGAGGCTGGACTGACGTGGTTAAGGAACCGCTGGAAATCAGTCGTATGTCAGCCCAAACGTTGGATACGATGTGGCAGGTGATTAATGAAACAAAGCCTATTGTAGTCAAGTACCTGGAGCGGAAAGCCAAGCTGCTAGGCTTAGAAAAACTGTCCTGGCATGACATTGAAGCTCCGCTGGGAACATCGACCACTAAAATCCCTTACGACGATGCAGCCGCAACGATTGTTGAGCAATTTGGTAAATTTAGTTCGAGAATGGCTGACTTTGCCCAGATGGCTTTTGAGAAAAGCTGGATCGAAGCAGAGGATCGTCCAGGCAAACGTCCAGGCGGGTTTTGTACATCTCTGCGTCTAAGCAAAGAAACCCGTATTTTTATGACCTATGCCGGATCACCATCCAACGTTTCGACACTGGCCCATGAGCTAGGACACGGTTATCATCAACATGTGATGAATGAATTGCATCCATTGAATCAAAATTATGCTATGAACGTGGCTGAGACAGCATCGACGCTGGCAGAACTGATTGTATCAGATGCTCTGCTGGAAGCTGCTGAGGGTCAGGAGAAGGTAGCTTTGCTGGAGGATAAAATTCAGCGTGGTGTAGCCTTTTTTATGAACATTCATGCCCGTTTCCTGTTTGAAACCCGTTTTTACGAGCTGCGGAAAAAAGGTGTTGTAGGAGCACAGCAATTAAGCGAGTTGATGGAAGAAGTGCAGCGTGAAGCGTTTTGTGGGGTTCTGGATGAGGCTCATCCTCATTTTTGGGCTTCCAAGCTGCACTTCTATATTACGGAAACTCCTTTCTACAACTTCCCATACACATTCGGGTATATGTTCAGTGCAGGGATTTACGCTTTTGCGAAGGAAAATCCGGATGGCTTTGCGGACCAATATGATGCTTTGCTGCGTGATACAGGTCGCATGACAGTAGAAGAACTGGCCTCCAAGCACTTGGGGACCGATTTAACACAGGCTGACTTCTGGCGTAACGCAGCACAAGTTACTGTTCAGGATATTGAGCAATTTTTGCAAATGACAAAATAACCGAGTTACATTTTAGAAGGTCTCCCGTAAGGGGGGCCTTTTTTGTAATTTTTGCAGAGGATGATGAATAAAGTCGCAAAATGTCGAAGTGCAATTGATGCTACCTGTTAGCGAAATTTAAAATGATGGATATACTTAGAAAATAGTTATAAATACCCAATTATGTTGAATTTGATTGTAAGCTTAAAAACCTTCGCATATAATTGAGCCGTAAGACCTATTAAATATTTTCATATAAGGTATATAGGAGGGTTTTTGATGGATGAAGTAGGTCAATTGTCGTTGGCGAGGCAGATGGATATTGTTTTTAAAGAATTGGATAATGAATTGGCGGGTTTATCGTCAGGGATCGTATTTGTACAAATACGGAACAATGTGGTTGGTAAATTTGGGATTCGGCATAATCCAATTGCAGGCAAAGGTGGCACATTTGCAGCAGTAGACCCAGGCTTATCTGTAGAGCATCGGGACCATTTTCGGCGTATGGCCCTAGAAACGCTAAATCACAAGCGTAGCTGGACTCATGGTGAGATTGCTTTCGATTTTGCCATCAGACAAGGAACAATCTTGGTAGATGCAACATTAGAGTCTAACTACAACATGGCGAATCTCATGATCCGCTATAACAAGCCTACATATCGCGCGGCTAAATCTGAATAACCATCGACATTAAAAAGAGCAAAGAAAAGCGGCCTTCCGAAGGAAGACCGCCTTTGTTATATACCCGTTATAACGCATTTTGGTAAATTACGATAACGGAATGCTCATGTGGAATAATGACGCTTATTGACCTGAACGACCTGATAATTGCTGTTCGGCCAGCTGTACTAAGCGTTTAGTGATATAGCCTCCCAGAGACCCAGCTTCACGGGACGGCATATCACCATAGTAACCGTCTGCCGGAATGGTGATGCCCAGTTCTTGCGCAGCTTCATATTTCAATTGTTGCAATGCGTTGTTGGCTTGAGGAACGACCAGAGTATTGCTACGACGTCCTCTGCCTTGATTGGCTTCATACATGTGTAGTCACCTCCTTCGGCTGTGATGAGGTTAGTATGCGACAGAGTTATGAAAATATGCGCCGAAGGAAGAAAAGCGACTATAGGGAAATTAAGGATATATGATATGAATCTGAGTTTTGAGGTCGATGGATTGTTGAGGCTCCAGACGAATCAGCCCACCATCTCCGACTGGGTCAGGAAAATTGGGAGCATCAGATAGCCAGGTATAAGGCTCAATGCAAAGATACTGATCGCATTCCCCTTTGGTATATAGTACCCAATACTTAAAGTATTGCTCATCTGCGGTGTAGCGGATTTGATAGCCATCATCACGAGTCAAAACAGCTTCAGCAGGGCCTTCCGCTGCTCGCAGCACAGTATCCAAATTTGTTCCTTTCAAAGATAAACCTGAGGAGAGCTGTTCCAAATGATCTAAAGAAGTAATGACACCTGTAGGCAACTGCTCAGCATCCTGTTCATATACTCCATTCACCGGCAGCTTCAGGCGCCAGCGCTGAGGTTCTCCATCCACCATAAACCAAGTGTGGTATCCCAAGCCGAATGGGGCTGTTTTTTCACCTAGATTAGTGACGCGCAGCGTTTGGCTTAATACAGTTCCCTGCAAACGATATGTCATTTCCAGCCGCAAAGGAATGGGGTATTGTTCCATCCAGTGCGGATCACTTTCTGTCAGAAACTCGGTTGTTACGCTGCAACCTTCTTCATCCTCTTCAATATCGCTGCAACGCCAGGATTGATTACGGTGCAGACCGTGTATATGATTGTCGTTGGCTGTATTACGGTCAAACTGATATGGGACGCCGTCAAACTCAAATTGTCCTTTGCGAATTCGGCCAGGAGGAATCAAAATAGGTAAGCCAAAATGATATGGCTTTTGTAAATAAAATGCCAATTCTTCCTCGCCAGGTCGACGTACGATATCCCGGTTCAGCTTCAGATCACGCACGGAGATAATATTATTCCCCAGACGAGGGATCATTGTAACTTCCAATTCACCACTATGTAAAACATACGTGTCGTAACCGTTCCAGTGTTCTTTGGTCACTTGTTTCATATTCATGCTCCTTTGTCCACTATAATCGGTTGAAGCTTCGTGTCATTATGATAACAGATTTTTGGTCATATGGCACAATCGTCATTTGACAATAACAGTAAGCAGAATTATCATTAATGTAGCTTAGAAAGAAATGACATGGATAACACGATGATGAGGACAAGTAAGCTTTTGCATAAGCTCTTCAGAAAGCCGGTGGTGGATGAGAATCGGCGAGCCTGCACTGCTGAATGGACCTTGGAGTGCCGCACAGAACAGGATTTTACTTTCCTCAGTATGACGGCCGATTGCTCCTCGTTAACGGAGCTTCAAGATTGCAGCGGCCACGGAGGATAGCTCCGACAACTCATAGGCTGACAGCAATGAATAAGGGTGGTACCACGGTCTCGCGTCCCTTGAGGATGCGAGGCCTTTTTGCGTTCTAAAATATTGAAATAATCGGAGGAGGAAGAATATGAAAACCGTACTTTCAGGTATTCAGCCTAGTGGACAACTTACTTTGGGTAATTACATCGGCGCAATGAAAAACTTTGTCAAATTGCAAGAGGATCATCAATGTTACTTTATGGTCGTAGACCTTCATGCGATTACTGTACCGCAGGAACCAGCTCAATTACGTGAGCAGTCGGAGGCGGTAGCGGCATTATTTATCGCAGCGGGTATTAACCCAGAGAAATCCAATGTCTTTTTACAATCCCATGTTCCTCAGCACGCTGAGCTGGGATGGTTGATGACAACACTGACGAATATGGGCGAGCTGGAGCGTATGACTCAGTTTAAGGACAAAGCCGCTGGCAAGGATTCCGTAGGAGCAGGGCTGTTCGTATATCCGTCATTGATGGCAGCTGACATTTTGCTCTACAACGCGGACCTTGTCCCAGTAGGCGACGACCAAAAACAGCATCTGGAGCTGACACGTGATTTAGCGGGCCGCTTTAATCACCGTTATGGAGATTATTTTACTGTTCCGGAGCCGTATATCCCTGAAGTAGGGGCGAGAATTATGTCCCTGGATGATGCATCCAAGAAAATGAGTAAGAGTAATCCGAATGCAGGCAGTTTTATTGCACTGCTTGACGATCCAAAAGTCATACGCAAAAAAATCAGCCGCGCTACTACCGATTCGGGCAGTGAGGTTAGATATGATCCAGCCAATAAACCGGAAATTAGTAATCTGATGGGCATTTACAGCCAGTGTTCCGGTTTGTCGCTCCAAGAAGTGCAGGATCGCTATGAAGGTCAAATGTACGGAACATTTAAAAAAGAACTGGCAGAGACGGTTGTAGCTATGCTTGAACCGATTCAGCAGCGCTATCGCGATATCCGGGAATCCGGTGAAATTGGGCATATTTTGGCCCAATCCGCAGAGCGTGCTCAAGAAGCTGCTGAAGTCACGCTGTCTGCGGTCAAAGAGCGCATGGGCTTTTTGCCACGTCTACGCTAGAGCCAATTGAAGACAGACAGATGGGGTCTTCTACAAATTAACTTAAGAGCGGCGTTGTCGGGCCTTGATTACGAAGCCCCAGCCGATATTACCGACAGATAAAAGTCCCAGTAATATAGCAAGCCATGCAGAATAGCTGATGGATATAGCGGCTGCTGTCAGCAGGACAATGGATGAAACGGCGAACCATAGGGATAGACCTTTGCTCATGGTAAAAACCTCCAGCCTTCGAATGTTGAATTTCAGGAATAAGTAGATGTAAGTGAGCCATAATAATCTTGCAAGCTTGCAATGAACCTCACTCACAAAGAACTGAAAGGAGATTCAAATATGAGCAGACGTCGTTCAAACAACCTGCAAGTACCGCAGGCCAACGCCGCTTTACAACAATTAAAATATGAGGCAGCTCAAGAACTTGGCATCACCATCCCTCAGGACGGTTACTTCGGTAATGTCGTTTCCCGCGAAACAGGTTCTCTTGGGGGATACATCACGAAAAAGCTGGTCCAACAAGCAGAACAATCCTTGTCGGGCAGCAGCCGCTTGCAGTAATACACATAAACACTCCCATCTTGGAAGCTGTATTATGAGCAGCTGTGATGAAGAAAATCCGGAGCAAACATGCTCCGGATTTTTTTGCGCATGTTTATGACCATTGTGAATCACGTTAGTCTGCTTCGTCAAGAGGGCGCTTTCATGAAATGCTTTTTTTACGGGAATAGTCAAAAAAACAGCAAGCCCCCGTTTAAGGGAGACTTGCTGTCTGTAATACACTCGGCCTATTGTTAGCTTGGAAATATTTTTAATTCGTATGCAAGGAAAGACGTTTTTGCATCTTTTCGTCACTGAGCCATCCAATATAACTGTTGATCAGTCCGAATTGCTTATCCATCGCGACCACCGCCACAAATGGATATTGCCTCCGGTGTCGATACCTGACGTCTCCCCATCGCACAATATAGCCCCACTCCAGTTCTTCCACCTCGGCAACGGCAAAGGAGGAAAAATAGCGAAATGCTTGCACATCGCGATAGGATTTGGAGGCCTCTACGGCTGGATGTGTGGATGGAGTTGCGTGTTTCGTCCAAAATAAATGCTTGCCATTTAATCCGCCAATGTCATAGCTTCCATTCTGATGAGCTTTTACCACATGCCACCGGTTCCATGATACCGTGGGAATGATATAATAGGTGTCGCCTTGCTGACGCTTGTTGTCCATATCACGTACCGCTTTTCTGGTAATAAAATGACTCCAGGTTCGCCAAATGTAATACAGGCCAATAATGACGTACAGCGTAATAAATAAAGGGGCGGGCGGAACCAATCCGGTGATCCACAGCATGATCGCAGCAACATGGGTGCCGAAAATAAAGGGATCAAAAATATGGATGATATTCCAAGATATCCACTTATTCGTAAACGGCCGAAATGCCTGGGTTCCGTACGTATTGAATAAATCTGTGAATACATGCAGGCAGACGGCAATCGTTACCCATAATGCTACATGACCTGGGGGCACATCCCTGAAGATCAGGCAAATCAGTCCCGTTATGGACAAGATCCATATCAACCAGAAGGGGATAGAATGCGACAGTCCACGGTGATTGCGAATATACGCTGCATTATTTTTCAACCGAAGCAAGGTGTCAAAATCCGGAGCTTGTGACCCTACGACTGTAGCGAGCAGTATGACCGCTGCTAGCTTGGGATCTCCGGCGACGACAGGATCAGTATAGGCCAGCCCGGCCAACCCGACTCCCATGACAAAGTGTGTGGCTGTATCCATATCTGTCGCTCCTTTTGTATTGTTTCCTGTACTTATTACTACCCAAATTTACTGTAAACGATCAGCAGGGGTGATTTGCCATCTGAATTGTGAACGTTTTGTGCGTTTTCTGTCAAACTTTTTGGGGTAGGTATATGATAAAATTTATATCGGAGTTCAACTTACTCCCGAATTCATACATCTCTAAGGGGGAGTTACTCACAATGGATAATATTAGTTATAAGACTTCTTCGGATGCGGCTACCTATTCTGTAAAATCTAAACCACCCGGTAAGGCGGGAACTTGGAAAGATTTTATTACAGTTACCAAGCCAGGCATCCTTCGTACTAATCTGGTTGCAGCCTTCGGTGGTTTTTGGTTGGCATCGCAATGGGACGTTGACTATATAAAGTTAATTCTTACACTCTTAGGTACAATGCTGGTTATGGCGTCTTCTTGTGTCTTTAACAACTACTTTGACCGTGAGTTGGATTTGAAGATGGAGCGCACACGTAATCGCTCACTGCCAACAGGACGTCTGACCCCTACAACGGTGTTGTCATACGCTATTATTTTGGGTATTGTCGGATTGGCTGTTTTATTCTTCTTCTCTGGTGTGAAGGCAGGACTACTGGGCATATTGGGTATGTTTGTCTACGTTGGCATCTATACACTCTGGTTGAAACGTTCATCTACATGGAGTACATCCATTGGCGGTATTTCTGGGGCTATGCCTCCGGTAATTGGTTATGTGGCCGCATCGGGCCGTATTGACATGGGTGCTTGGCTCTTATTCGCACTACTGTTCTTATGGCAACCGCCTCACTTCTGGGCACTTGCCATTCGCAGAGTTGAGGAATATCGCGCAGCAGGATTTCCATTGCTGCCAGTCGTGAAAGGCATTCATCGGACTAAGATTCAGATGATTCCTTATATTGTGCTGCTGATCCCGGTACCCATCCTTATGTATGCTTATGGATATGCCGGTATTATTTTTATGATCGTGTCCGTGTTATTGTCCGTGCTTTGGGCGTTTTATGCCTTTAAAGGCTTTACGATTAAGGAAGAAGAAACGGATTCGTGGGCAAAAAAAGTATTTTTCTTTTCCATTAACCATTTGACACTCAGCTTCTTGCTGATGATCGTTGATACGGTTCATAAGTTCTAATACCAATCTTAGAAGCTGTACTATATAGAGCTGTCCAACAGGCATGAAATTGACCTGAGGACAGCTTTTTTGTTATTTGCAGGACTAAAGAACAGGAGGGTATACAATGTATTCCTCAAGCCCTGCTTTTTCCAGCTGGGCAATTACATATTCATCTGGAGTACCTTCTACGCCTGCATAGCCTTTGCGTGTATACATATGAAGGGCATCCGGAAAAGCGTCTGCAAGCACACCTCTTATTTTTTTCCCTGAGCTGTCGTTGTCCATAAATAAAAATATTTCGTCATGCTTGGTCCGCTGGCGGAGGGATTCTAATTTTATTGAGTTTAGTGTGCCGAAGGTGCATAAAATGTTGACCTCCGGATCGAGTAATCGGCGGAGTTTACTGCGGTCATTTTTTCCTTCGACAATCACGGTTATCGCCATTTTGCTCACCCCTTGCTTGATGCCTGTGCTCGAAATTCCCCGGGAAATGAAAGAATATGTGTATAGTTTAGCTCTAAAAGGGGTTCTCATGCAAAAAACAACAAAACAGCCTGCCGTAAGTGGCAGGCATGGGTTACAAAGCCGGATGTTAGGGCTAATTAGAACATTAGAACCAGCAAGTACGAAGAATGATGACGAGCAGAATATAAAGAACAAGAATGGTACCAGTTGAAGTTCCAAAAACAGGGCAAGGGCTTACAGGATGACAGTGGCTCATGGGCTGCACCTCCCTTTGTATTGAATTGTTCAGTCAAATTAGTCTATGAGGAGCAGGGTATTAGGTACTGTGCGTAAGCCCTCTAGAACGTATTTTGGGCTTTAAAGGTAGCATTTCAGCATGGCCCCTTAGTTATAATTAGGAATGATAAGGACCCGAGGCAGATAATGGTGGTGTAGGAGATAATCGCTGAACAGGAACGAATAGTAGACCAGTCATCAAAATTAGAAATGCGATAAAAAAAGGAGATATGTGATCCGGAAGCTGACCCGCCAGTACAGGCCCGGCAAAGGAGCCGATAGACGTTGCAATGGATTGTAGGGCAAAGGTTTTGCCCAATCGTGCCCCTCCGATTCGTATGAAAAGAGAGGCCAGCGCTGGAAAAATGATGCCTTTGGCTGTTCCCAAAATAAACAGGATGATGCCTATGGTCGCTTCGGGCGTGGTGGCGAGTGCGTAGAAGCTTAAAGACATCAGAATAATGCCGCAAATTAACCTTACCATCGGTGAATATTTGTTCAGAAAAAGCAAACTGAGCGTACAGAGTGCTCCCAAACTGATGATGGAAAAGAGCAATCCGGTGGACATCATGGACGCAGAACCGTTATTTCGTAATGGGATCTCGTAAAATAAAATGCCTTGTGCGCACGCCAAAACAAAAGGTAGAAGCAGATAACGCCAATTGAAGGGTAACCGCGTCTGTGCTGCTGACTGTGGAGCAGGTGTCGTATGACCATCAGATAATTGGGCCTGTGGAGCGGGTGCTTTTTTGGGTAAGGTGAAATAAGCCATAAGCCCCGTGATTACGAGAATGATACCAAGGGAGCTAAATGTCTCGCTAAAGCCAAAGCTGGCTACGATAAATGCGCCTGCAGCTGGAGATAGAACTGAGGCCAACGTATGGACAACACCATGTCCCGACATATATTTGCCCTGCGTAACCGGATGATCGGACAGTTGCGCCAGCATGGCCAGACAGGCTGGAGATAAAAAGGCCAACACATAACCACTAATCGCACGCAGAAAAAGCAATTCCCACGGTGTATGGATGTACGATTGAATGATCAGGATCAGGCCTGCAGCTGTCAGGCTGAACATAATATATCGGCGACTGCCGTGTTTGTCGACTTTGGGACCTGCCATCAAATTCCCAGGCAGGTGAGTAAGAGAGTAAATTCCCATCATCCAACCGATAAAGGTAGGAGCTGCCCCCAGAGAGATGGCGAATGGTGTCAAAATAGGATATTGTGCATGCAGATCAAAAAAGGCAATGAACAAGAAGAGATACAGCCAGAGGGCTGTTTTCATGTGATTGACCCCCTTTCCTAAATGTAAACTTTCATGTTACTTCGTATTGGCCCTTCCTAAGTTGTACGCCAGATTGGACGAACATAGACCACTTTGTGTGGACAAGAATTGAAAGACAAGGTATGTATAAGACCTAAGCTGACAGGACATTGCGTAATCATGTATAATTACAGAGACAATTTTGCAATTTGAATCATGTAGTTGGAAACGGGAGTGTAGCGAATGGATAAGAACGTCTGGTCAGAGTTTTTGGAACATAATTGGCAGATCGTTCAGGATAACTGGCTGTATATAGTGATTGGGCTTGTCCTATTGTTAGTCATATTGAAGATTGTAAGAACTCTCGTAAAATGGCTGATCGTCATTATTGTGATTGCAGGCTTGCTAGTCTACAGTGGTATTTCCTTTGAACAGGTTGGTAAGGTCGTGACTCAGGCAAAGGATGATGCAATTAACAAGGTTCAGAGCGAGGCTTTGAACATGATGATAAAAGAGGGGCAAAATGCCAAATACACCTCCAACGGAGATGGTACATTTACAGTGACCAGTTCCAACCTGGAAGTAAAAGGTCCGTTTGAGGGGGACAAGGTCAAGGTATGGTTTCAGGGAATGTCGTTGGGCGAATGGAGTATGAGTGACACAGTCAAGAAATATATCGAAAGTGCGAAAGACTTGGCTGCTGCACAGCCGCCACAGTCGCCGTAAAGACAGGAGGAACACAATGAACCCATCCTGGCTGGAGTCTATTCTTCATTGGAATGGCGTGACGGTGTTTCTGATCGCCATCGTAGTATTGTCGTTGATACAGGGGTGGAGGCGAGGAGCCTCCAGATCTGTAGGTGCGCTGTTTAGTCTCATTGTGGATGGCATACTCACTGTGGCGGGTATTTTGTGCTCGCTCGGGTTAGCGATGTGGCTTTCACCAAAGGTGCAGCAATGGCTGGCAGCTTACATGGAGCATTTGCCACAGCGAAAACTAAGTGGGATTGAGCAATTTTATTATACGCTTGTGGCGGGGATAGAGGGTTTTCCACTGCTGCGGTTCGCCGTATTGTTCATGCTCAGTTATGCTATCGCCCAGTTTATACTGCGTGCCATTTATGTGCTGATGGTAGGTGGCAAATCAGATTCCTCTCTCCATGAGCATCCCCAAAAATCGGGCTTTTTCAGCAGGGTGGCAGGGGCCGGAATAGGTACTCTTATTGGTGGTGCTCGCGCCATGATGATCATAGCCCTGCTGTTCATAGGCGTAAGTCTGTACCCAGACAGCGGGTTTAGCAGCTACGTACAAGCTTCGCCGATTTATAAGCAAGGTGCGCAATCGGTCATTGAGCCGTTGTCCGGGACTCTGATTAAGGATAAGCTCCCTGTATTTACGCAAGCTGTTACCAAGGAATTGAATGGTATCATGCAGCGCAAATACGAAATAATTGACCGGGACATTCCAAGCGATATCGTTCAGGCAGCGGCCAAGATTACAGAAGGGGCTAGCGGTGACGAGCAAAAAGCTAGAGCGTTGTATGAATGGGTAGGCACCCGTATTAGCTATGATTACAGTAAGGTGGAAGCCTATGAGCAACGTGGTGACTGGCATGAACAGACGCCCAGAGATACGTTTGATACACGTAAAGGAGTGTGCATTGATTATGCCCGCCTTTACTCAATGATGGCCCGATCTCAGGGGCTTCAGGTCAAGGTAGTGACCGGGCTGGGATACAACGGACAGGGGGGATACGGGTCCCATGCCTGGAATGAGGTATATTTGAGCGGACAGAATCAGTGGGTACCGCTAGACCCGACCTGGGCACAAAGTGGGGACTGGTTTAATCCGCCTGGTTTTGCCCAAACACATATCAAGGATAAAGTGATTTAATAAGGAGTGGAAAAGGGCACATGAGAAAGATAGACAACGAGCAGGGAACAGACAATGGGACGTCTGATCGAAAAAGATTCAGCTTTCGGATCAATCTGTTCTTTTTCAGCTCGTTCATTATATTTACAGTCATCATTGTAAGATTGGCGATACTTCAATTTGTAGATGGACCTCAGCTTAAGCAGCAGGAGGCCAGTAATGTTACCAAAAATGTACCACTTACGCCGATTCGCGGAACGATTTATGATTCCACCGGGCAAAATAGACTGGCGTATTCTACACCTGTACAATCGCTGTATATCACGCTCTCCAAGAACTATAGTGACAGCGTGGAAGAAAAGCGTAATCCAGATAAAAAATTGTTGCCTGAGTTGGAAAATATGACGCAAAAGCTGGCTAATCGGTTTGCTGAATATGGCGATAAAAACGAGCCGAAAATGACAGCAGAACAAATTATGGATGCTATGGACCGGAACTATCAACGGCTTAGCGGCTTTACGCCTCGTCTGATTAAAACGAATCTCAGCAAAGAAGAAGTCGCCTATTTTATGCAGCATAAGAGCGAGTTTCCCGGAATAGATGTCGTAGAGGAAACGGTACGTCATTACGATCCTGATACGGTAGCTGTTCAAGCGGTCGGTTATATTAAAAGCTACAAAAGTGCGCGTGAAACGTTGGATAAATATAAGAATATTCAAAAATCCATGTCAGCTGAAAATGATCCGGGCCTCATTTATATGGATAATGAATCTGTTGGCTTTGATGGACTGGAATATCAATATCAGGAACAATTACGAGGGAAAAATGGCTATAAAACGGTTCCGATTGATCCTCGAAACATGCCGGAGGGTGTAGATTCTGTTACTCCTCCGCAAAAAGGGAACAACATTTATTCCACGATTAATAAAGAGATTCAGATTAAAACAGAAGAAGCCATTACGGATCAATTGAGATGGCTCCATTCACACGCTGTGTCTGGCAAGACTCATCCTTATGCCAAAACAGGCTTCGCTGTAGCGATGGAAGTAGATACAGGAAATGTGGTAGCTATGGCTAGTATGCCGGATTACGATGCAAATTATTGGCAAACTGGAAATATATCCAATGATAACTATAAAAAAATTCAAAATGTATATTTAAATGGTACTATCCGCTCCTTTGGATCAGGTCAACCGGGCCAGCATCCAGAGTCAGTTGTCCTGCTCGGTTCCACCATTAAACCACTTTCAGTGTTAATAGGTCTGGAGGAAGGTTTATTCAGTACTTCATCTTACTACCAGGATACAGGAGCAGCCTATTTTGGGCGTAACAATTCTTCACGAGTACGGAACTCTTCTGGCCACGTGTATGGAGGGTTGGACCCGGCTTCTGCCATACGGCATTCCTCAAATGCATTTATGGTCGATATGGTAGGTAAGAGATTGTATAACAAATACATTAATAATGCCAAGGAAGATCAGGGTGTGAATGTATGGGACCGCTATATGAAGGAGTTTGGGCTAGGTGTGTCTACGGGTGTGGATTTACCAAGTGAATGGTCTGGTCGCAGAGAGTATGCTCATAATTCGAAAGAGTCCTCATTATCTAAACTGGCATATGCTTCTTTTGGTCAGCAGGGTAAATATACAACGCTTCAGCTTGCACAATATACAGCAGTATTGGCTACCAAGGGCAAACGGATGGAGCCCCATTTGGTCAGCCAAATTAAAGATACCAACGGCAATGTAGTTCAAACAATTAAACCGAAGGTGCTAAATGAAGTGAAATTTCCGGATGCCTACTGGAATGAAGTCATACGCGGGATGGCAACAGATGTCAGCGCATTTAAAGGTTTTCCGTATGACTTTGCTCGCAAAACGGGGACATCTCAGCAGAGTGTAGGCAGGGAACTGAAAGATAACGGGGTATTTATCGCCTTTGCACCGCGTCAGAATCCTAAACTTGCAGTAGCAGTTGTCATTCCTGAAGGAGGCTTCGGAGCTTGGAGCGCCGGACCTGTGGCACGTAAAATATTTGATGCTTACGACGAAGTGTACGGTTTGGACGGTGTTCCAAAGAAAAAGGACGCAGCGACAGCCGATCCTAATACAGCCAAACAGCCATAATCATTTTTATACAGATATTATTTCAGGTAAGCTTTCCTTAGCCATTGAGCTGAGGAAAGCTTTTTTGTGTTTTTTTATACGTTTTCTTACAAAATTGTCATCTTGGATTTCCTTGTTTCTTGTTTCAAATATGGTAGGATCAGGAATATGAGACCTATTGGAAGGAGTAATGATCAGCTAATATGGACAGAGGAAGTTTGGATAAAAAATTTTCATTCAAAAAGAAAATTGGTGAAGAGGACGAAGAAACGCGAAAACAGCGGACGGTTTTACGAACCAACCTACTGTTTTTTAGTGTTTTTGTGCTGTTTGCCCTGATCATTACCAGACTAGCTGTATGGCAGTTTATACAATCAGAGGAGCTGAAGGGCCAGCAGCAATCCATAAATACAAAAAATGTTCCGCTAACCCCGAGTCGCGGTACGATTTATGACTCCACGGGTAAGGTTAGACTGGCATATTCGACTCCAATGCAGTCCCTGTATGTGACTTTGCCTAAGGATTATAGCAAGCGTACGGAGAAAGGTCGCAAGCCGGGGGATAAGCTGCTCCCTGAGCTTAATGCTTTTGCTGGCAAACTTGCTAGCAAATTAAACGAGCTGGGGCATAGCGAAGGAGAGCGACTTGATGCAAAGGAAATTATACAACGACTCGACCCGGATTATATTCAATATAGGGGATTTACCCCGCGTTTGGTCAAATCCGACCTGAGTCAGAAGGAAATTGCTTATTTTCTGGAGCATCGAACAGAGTTTCCAGGTGTAGAGGTTATAGAAGAAAGTGTACGCCATTATGACCCGGATCGGGTGGCAGTACAAACGATTGGATATATGTACAAATTCAAAGGAGCCCGAGCGAACCGACCCAAATATAAAGAGTTGTATGAAGCCAATTCGGAGGTTCTAAGACCGGAACAAGTGTATTCGGAAAGCGAAATTGTCGGATATGATGGCTTGGAGCTTCAGTATCAAGACGAGTTAAGAGGGAAAAACGGCTATAAAACGGTAGAGGTTAACCCTCGAAGCATGCCGGAGGGTATTAGATCCATTACACCTCCAGCGAAAGGTCATCATCTGTACTCTACCATCAACAAGGAAATTCAACAAAAAACTGAACAGGCGATTATGGATCAACTCCGCTGGCTTCGTACCCATGCCGTATCGGGTAAACTTCATCAGGATGCAACTACTGGCTTCGCTGTAGCAATGGAGGTAGAGACCGGACATATCGTAGCAATGGCCAGCATGCCGGACTATGACTCGAATGTATGGAAAACGGGAAGTGCGTCGCCTTCAGTGTATGACGATATTCAGCATAAAATGGGGAACGGAACGATTAAATCTGTACCTAGTGGAAAAGGGGGTCCGCACCCGGAATCCTCGGTTCTGCTGGGTTCAACCATTAAGCCGCTGACTGTGCTGATCGGGTTGAAGGAAAATCTGTTTTCGCCTGGACAAACATATCAGGATACAGGAAGTGCGTACTATGGCAAAAATCGCTCCAGCCGAGTCGGTAATTCAGGCGGACATGTGTATGGTTCACTAACACCTAGTAGGGCTATTGAGGTCTCGTCAAATACGTTCATGGTCGATATGATCGGCAAGCCGCTGTATGCCAAATACGGAAGTAATGCAGGAATGCATCAGGGAATTGATGTATGGGACAAGTATATGAAGCAATTTGGACTGGGTGTACCGACGGAAGTCGATCTGCCCGGTGAGTGGGCAGGCAGACTGGAATACACCAGTAAGCATGAAAGTGCACTGACACGTTTGGTACAGGCATCCTTTGGTCAGCAGGGGAAATATACAGCGATGCAGCTGGCCCAGTATACGACTGTACTGGCAACCAAGGGCAAGCGAATGCAGCCTCATCTAGTCAGTAAAATTGTGGATGACCAGGGGAATCTCGTACGTGAGTTTAAGCCGAAGGTGCTGAATGAGGTCGCTTTTTCAGATACGTACTGGAATACTGTGATTCGCGGCATGGCTACCGATGTTAAAGCCTTTAACGGATTTCCCTATGACTATGCCCGCAAAACGGGGACTTCTCAGCAGGTGGTGGGACGTACGGTTAAAGATAATGGGGTATTTATCGCTTTTGCTCCGCGTCAAAATCCGAAGCTGGCTGTAGCCGTGATCATCCCGGAGGGGGGCTTTGGTGCGACGAGCGCGGGACCCGTTGCGCGTAAAATATTTGATGCGTATGACGAAGTATACGGGCTTGATGGTATTCCCAAAAAGCCTCTGGCAGCGAATTAAGGACTTGAATACTTTTGTGGGCTTCTCTTTTTCATGGTAAAATGTCGTTGGACATAAGGGACAACAGGAGGAAGAGAGACCATGGGAGAAAACCAATATAAATACAAACTGCTTGCGCTCGACATGGATGGAACTTTACTGAACGATAATCATGAAATAAGCCTGGAAACGATTAATTGGATTAATAAGGCGATTCAGGAAGGGATTCATGTATGCTTGTCTACTGGACGTGCAGCGATGCATGCTTTACCTTACGGTCAGCAACTCGGCCTGGAGACGCCAATGGTAACTGTAAACGGCAGTGAAGTATGGAAATCACCTCACGAATTGTGGCGCCGCTATTTACTTGATAAGGAGCTTGTTCGCAAGATGCACCAGATTGCCGTAGAAACAGGCTCCTGGTTCTGGGCTTACTCAACCGAGGAGTTATACAACAGAGATCGTTGGCCGGACACATTGGACACACAGGAATGGCTCAAATTCGGTTATAATACGGAAAATGACGAAATTCGCCATCAAATTTTGCTCAAGCTTCAGGATATGGGGGGACTTGAAATTTCCAATTCTTCGATGACGAATCTGGAAATTAATCCGGCTGGTATATCCAAAGCCAGTGGCATCGCTGAAGTGTGCGACCTGCTCGGCATTACCATGGAGCAGGTGGTTGCCGTAGGTGATAGTTTGAATGACCTGGCTGTGATTCAAGCGGCTGGACTGGGTGTAGCGATGGGAAATGCTCAGGATACGGTAAAAGAAGCCGCTAATGTGGTTGTGGCTTCGAATAATGAGGACGGCATTGTAGAAGTGATTCGAGATTATGTGCTTGTGTAATAAAATGATGGTGCACAAGCAAGATGAATAGACGAGAAGGAGGAGGCCCATGGACGTTGTAGGTTGGATTGTTGTCATTGTACTGTTCATTGTGGGCATGGCGGGAGCGGTGTATCCCGTATTGCCGGGGGCGCTCGCCATTTATTTTGCATTTTTTGTATACGGCTGGTTTTTCTCGTTTGCTCAATACAATGCATTGTTTTGGATTATACAAACACTTATCGTCGTTGCCCTTTTTGTTGCGGATTATGCTGTGAATGCGTGGGGAGTTAAGCGATTTGGCGGCTCGCGTCTGTCAGCGATCCTTAGTACTGTGGGAATCATTATTGGCCCCTTTGTTATTCCAGCATTCGGTTTGATTTTGGGACCATTTATCGGTGCTGTGCTGGGTGAGCTGATTGGTAAAGCCCCGCTGGATCGAGCTATAAAAGTGGGCTTTGGCTCCGTCTTGGGCCTATTTACTAGCACCGTGATGAAAGTAATTTTGCAGCTTGCCATGATTATTGTATTCTTAATTTGGGTGTTTTAACCTGAGATTCGTTTATTATGATTTACAGAGACAGAATCGACATGCGGCTCCGCACCGGTGATGGCTCAGGCCATGACTGTTTTTCGCGGAGCTTTTGCATGCATGTGAACAGCAAGAAAGAAGGGAACGCATTTTGTCCAATAAAGAAACATTCCTTAAAGGTACGCTTATTTTAGCCGCTGCCGCTTTGGTGGCCAGAGTGCTTGGTCTGGTACAGCGCGTTCCATTGGAGCATTTGCTCGGCTCCGTGGGGAACGCCTCGTTTACCATTGCGAACAACGCTTATTTGATGCTGCTCACGGTTGCTACGGCCGGTATTCCTAGCACACTGAGTAAAATGGTTTCGGAACGCTACGCACTGGATCGGCCTGCGGAAGCGCGACGTGTGTATCGTGCGGCTTTGATATTCGCGGCCGTGGCGGGTATTATCATTACGGCGCTGCTGTATTTTGGAGCGCCTTATTTTGCCGAGCATGTAGCAGGGGTTCCGCAGTCTGCTTTGGCTATTCAGGCTTTGGCACCCGCTTTGCTGTTGTTTCCTGCTATTGCCATGATGCGTGGATACTTCCAAGGACGTGGTAATATGACCGCAGGCGGTATTTCACAAATTGTGGAGCAGGTCGCACGGGTAGCAACCGCAATTCTGCTCGCCTTTATTATTTTGAAGCTTGGCTATGGAGATCGTGAGGTTGCGGCGGGTGCCTCCTTTGGGGGTGTCATGGGAAGCCTCGGCGCTCTGGCGGTCATGTTGTATTACACGGTGAAACTGCGTCGTCAGGATCGCCAAGATCGTCAAGAGCAATTCCAAGAGGAAAGCTCCGCGTTACCGATGATGCGGATTTACAAAGATATTTTTAAGCTCTCTATTCCCATCGTATTGTCGTCTCTGACGGTTCCGGCGGTTAATTTTATTGATACGTCGATTGTAGTTAGACTGCTGTCTGGACAAGTGGGATTGGATCAGGCGACTACTCAGTTGGGTTATCTAGGCTCTAGGGCACAGAGTGTGGCAGGTATTCCTCCAATTTTGGCCATTGCACTCAGTCAATCGCTCATTCCGATCATTTCGGCGGCTTTTGCCCGTAAGGATGAACAGCATTTACAAAATCAGATGACGCTTGCCTTGCGTATCTCTATTCTGACCGGAATGCCGATTGTGCTGGCTTTATGTGTAACTGCATATTCTATTAATGGTCTGTTGTTCAGCTCGCTTGGAGGCAGCGGAATTATCGCTGTTTTGACACTCGGAACGATCTTCCAGATTACGATGATGACTTCTAATTCGATATTGATCGGTATGGGCAAGCCGCGTATTTCAATGGTCAATGTGATGGTTGGTATCGTCGTGAAGTTGGCAGCGAGCTGGCTGCTGGCTGGTTGGCTTGGAATTTACGGAATTATTGCCGCAACCGGATTATGTTTTCTCGTCATTACGTTGCTGAATTTGCGTGTGCTGAAAGGTATTGTTACTTTCTCAATCATGGGCCGTCGCTGGGCAGGCTTCCTAACCGCTGTCGTAGTCTCGGGAGCTATCGGGTACGGAGTAAATGAAGCCTGCATTTTGCTGGTACACCTGATGCCTGCGCGTGTAGCTTTCTTGATCGCGTGCTGTATTGCCGGAGCGGTTGTACTGGTATGCTACTTGGTATTGCTGGTTGTATTGCGCGTATTGCGCAGGGACGAGCTGGGCAACTATCCGCGTATGTTGCAGAAGGTATTGCGTCCGTTAATGCGCCTACAGCGTGAGTCCACTGGACAACGAAGCTAAAAGAATCCTTCCTCTGTTCAATGAAAGGACCTAAAGCTGTTATGAGCATCATGGGCCATTGCTGTTTTTTGAATGCCGTGGCGATGCTCATGGCGCATAGCAAATAACAGAGGCCGTCTTGGTTCACTGATATGCCCAAGTGTAGAACCGTCCTGAAACCAGTCATAACGGGGAATCGGATCATAGGCTGTATCTGACCAAACGGCGTTCAGTTCCGGGCTGTACAGACGTTGACTTGGCGGGAGCCATTCATGTGCTAAAAGCGTTGCACTCTCTTCTGGAGAGCGCAGCGCTTTTTGTTCATTCGGAGTGAACAGTCCCGGCCAATAGTCGCTGCGAGAACCGGTATGCGGCACGCTGGCAGCAAATGCGGATGCCTGATCCAGTACCTGCTGATGGCCAAATAACATAGCGTAGAGACTTTTGCCAAAGCCGATCCGCTCGTCCAGATGGCCGAAACGCTCCATGACAAGTCCGGCAAGGCCTCCGTTTAGTCCAAGCGGAAATATAACTTGATTGAGCTGAAGCCAGTCATGCAAATAAAAGCCCGGCTTGTGTGTCACAAATTTTTGAAAATACGGATCTTTCACGACACGTCCTTCAATATAGTTTTGTTCATTAATAATGAGCGCCACCGTCAAAAGAGAACTATCCCGCCAAGCCCAGAAACGTTCCCAAAAGGGCTTCATGAATGGCGAAACGTGAAAATAGGGCAACAAATGGAAGCAACTTCGTCCCAAATGACGGCTGTGCATGTAAAGCTGCAACTGTGGATAAGCGTCCTGAAAAATAAGGGCGTTACAGCGCTCAAGTAGTCGATACAGCCACTCCTTTTCCTGTTCGCCGAACAGGTCGCCAATGAGCTCTCCTTTCAGATCAGTCATATTATAGCCGCCATTACGAGAAACCAGATGGGCCAGTAATGCCCAGTGTAATTCCGGGTAGCCACGATAGCATTCAAGGTAAGCGGCAGTGCGCGTGATGTTGCTGCGATTCTCCTGTGCTGTATCGTTCTTGATCCGCTCCAGCAGCTCACAGTCTGTTTCGCATAAGGGCATATTAAGAGAAGAGGGACGCGTAGCGGGTCCGTTCACCAGCATTAATGCTTCAGCTTCATTCATGGCGGCTTGTGCCGAATGATAATCCCACGGCAGTTCACGTAAGGGATAGCGTAATTTACGGGATTCGGTCCAGGCCGCACGTTTGCCCTCCCATGCCTCCTCCGCAACACGCGGAACGGAGCTCAGTAGCTTGAGCCCTCCCTGAAGCTGTCGAGATGCCACATGGAGCCATTCGGTGAGAGACATGTTTAAATAACCTCCTTTCAAGTGCAGGCATCCCCGTATTCCACTAAGTATGTTGGGTATGCTGTTAGAATGTCGTCGCTTATGTGGATTCTTAAGTATATCTTTAGTATGCCTCAATGAGAGGGCTTCCAATCGGCATGTGAGCATAATAGGGGTGTGTGCAAAAGCTTCACTTGGCGTTACAATAGAAACTACAGGATTTCCTGCATAAAAGAAGTTCAAGGAGGAATTATGTATGCAAAAAATCGTCTCTCATGAAGACTTTAATAAGGCAATATCCACTTCAGGTGTAACGGTAGCTGTGTTTAAGGCGGACTGGTGCGGGGATTGTCATTTTATTGATCCGTTCATGCCTGATGTGGAACAACAATATGCAGACAAGCTTACATTAATTGAGATTGATGTAGAGCAGGCCGAAAGTGTCAGTCAAGAGCAAAATGTTCTAGGGATTCCCAGCTTTATCGCTTACAGTGAAGGGCGAGAACTGGTACGTCTGGTGAACAGGCTGCGTAAATCCCGCGAGGAAATCGAGCAGTTTTTGGACCGGGCTGTAGAAGTCCATGCTAACTTGGCAAAATAAATGATAAAGGTATGTATGAGGGCTCCGAAGGGAAACCTAATCATCACGATATACAGAAAGCCGCTTCCTTCCGAAGGAGGCGGCTTTCTTACGGACACGTTCACATTTTGTCAACAAAGCTCGTATGTCAAGGAACGATATATCAGTTATAATTACTTTAAGTGATCATTTCACAACATCTAAAGTGAATAAATATTATATTTGGAAGGATACGGGTGAATTCATTGAATAACAAAATCAGAATACTAAAATGGCTGGCACTCGTAACATGCATTGTCATGTTTTTGGCTACCTTCGGTGGAGGTGTCGTGACGCGAACGGATTCGGGTCTCGGCTGTGGACGAGAATTCCCGCTTTGTAATGGTAAGCTGGTTCCGGCACATACCATCGCATCCCTTATTGAGTTCTCTCATCGCTCCGTCAGTGCCATGGCTGGAATTCTTTCTATTGCCTCGTTTGTCGGCTTTTTGCTGTTTATGAAGCATCGGAAGGATTTACAGCTATTCTCGTTGCTCACGTTATTGTTTGTTATCATACAAGGTGCGATGGGGGCGTTGGCTGTCATCTTCTCCCAATCGGCTGCAGTCATGGGACTGCATTTTGGCTTTGCGCT
This sequence comes from Paenibacillus sp. DP01, assembly GCF_044784315.1. NCBI lineage: Bacteria > Bacillati > Bacillota > Bacilli > Caryophanales > Paenibacillaceae > Paenibacillus > Paenibacillus sp. DP01. The sequence goes on along the minus strand of NZ_CP173059.1, from coordinate 4,631,400 downwards.
TATCGCTTTTGCCAGTGCGACTATGATGACGCTGGGAGCCTGGCAGGAGCATGCGGATTCACGCTACACTCCACGTCTGATTCCTGGGCGTGTCAGTCGGGGCTATCGTAACTTTATATGGCTATCAACGATCTATACCTATATTGCTGTTTATTCAGGAGCGTTGCTTAGTCATTCGGTCATCCAGAAGGTTGTAAATATTGGGGGCTTCATATCTCCACTGCTGCTTCATCAGATTTCAGCCGGACTGCTGTTCGTCATTATTTTGGCTGTGGGTCACTACTCGTACCGTTATCACCCGAATCACCGGGATATTCGTACCCTAGGTGTCGTATCGGTCGTATTGATCATTCTTCAAGTAGTGATTGGCATTATCTTGCTGTACGTCAACAGACCTGAAATTTACATGTTTATCGTGCTGGGACATATGCTGGTGATTGCATCGTTGTTCTCCGTTTTGGCTTATCTGAGCTATCGTGTATGGCAATTGTCACCGGACCGCAAGCTTGTTCCGACCCAAGCACAGCGTACCTAAGCGTTTCGTAGATCATTATAAAACGTATTTTGCCCAAGAGGTGTTGAAACACGTATAATAACATCATAAGAAACAAACCAGGCCCACGAGTTTCTCGAGGGCTTGATTTGCTTAGGAGGAATCATCCAGTTGATCTACCAGAATTTGCGCCAATTTATTGAAGCGCTGCGAAAAGAAAATGATCTTAAAATTATAGAAGCACCTGTCGATCCTTATTTGGAGTTGGCTGAGATCCACCGAAGAGTCATTGAGGAAGAGGGCCCGGCACTGCTGTTTACCAATGTCAAAGGAACCCCGTTTCCTGTAGCCAGTAATTTGTTCGGCACGAATCGCCGTGTGGACATGGCTTTTGGCCCTCGTCCAGAGCAACTGATGGATGCAATTGTAGGTGCGACCAAGACGCTGCTTCCACCTACACCCAAAGCGTTGTGGAATGAACGTGGCCTGATTAAGGACATGCTAAAAGTAGGACTAAAAACAGTATCTCATAACGAAGCTCCTGTATTGGGCGTTCGCCGTACGGATGCTCCGCTGGCTCCGCTGCCTAGAGTAACCAGTTGGCACGAGGATGGAGGACCGTTCATTACGCTTCCGCTCGTGTATACCGAAAAGCCAGGCCATTCCAAGGACCATAATTTGGGGATGTATCGCATCCAGATTTATGATGATCAGACGACAGGGATTCATTGGCAAATCCATAAAGGCGGCGGCTTCCATTATCATGAGGCAGAGCTGCGTAATGAGCCGTTGCCTACGACGATCATCATCGGTGGCCCGCCTGCTCTGATTGCGTCTGCCATTGCTCCTGCCCCGGAAAACTTGCCAGAGCTGTTGCTGGCTTCTCTGATTATGGGGGGCAAGCTGCCCATGACAGAAGACCCGCTTGGAGGCCATCGCATTCCGGCAGAAGCCGAGTTTGCGATCAGCGGCTATGTGCCGCCTCATGAACGTCGCCCGGAAGGGCCGTTTGGCGATCATTTTGGCTATTACTCATTACAACATGATTTCCCTGTGTTTCATGTCAAACATATGCATCACCGCAAAGATGCCATTTATCCGGCAACCATTGTAGGTAAGCCACGGCAGGAAGACTACTATCTCGGCGAATTTTTGCAACGTCTGTTGTCGCCCGCCTATCCGCTTGTGATGCCTTCTGTCAAGTCGTTATGGGCATATGCAGAAACAGGTGTACATGCGCTGGCAGCGGCAGTCGTACGTGAAAGCTACTCCCGTGAAGCGCTGGTATCCGGCTTTACCATTCTGGGTCAAGGTCAATTGTCGTTGACCAAATTCCTGATGCTGACGGATCGGGTGATCGATTTATCCGACTTTAACCTGTTGCTAGAAACCATTTTGGAGCGATTTAATCCAGCCAGAGATTTGTTTATTTTTAACCATACGTCTCACGATACACTCGATTACACGGGCCGCAAGCTGAATCACGGCAGCAAGGCGATTCTGATGGGGGTAGGCGAGCCTGTGCGTGAATTGCCTCGCGTTTATGAAGGCGGCGATCTGCCGGGAATTCGTGAAATCGAACCCTATTGCGGAGGTTGCCTCGTTATATCCGGCTCGTCCTTTGAGCAGGAGCCTGAACTCGCTGCGCGTGTATTGGAGCGATTAGCTGCGGGTGAGCAAGAGTGGCCGCTTGTCTTTATCGTGGACGATGCCAAAGAAGTTGTTCGCTCCCAAGCCTCGTTCCTGTGGACGGTATTCACACGCTTTAACCCGGCTACAGATATGTACGCCGACAGCGAAGTACGTTTGCATCACCTGAACTATAAGCTGCCGATTATAGTGGATGCACGTATGAAGCCAGGCTACCCTGATGAGGTGCTACCGCGTGAGGATATAGTTAAGCTTGTAGATCAACGGTGGACGAGTTATTTCGCTTGACGCCTATTCAAGCATCTAACAGCCGGATTTTACAGATATGAAGGAGGCGTGAAGCATGATACGCAAGCTGTTGGGCGAGCCCCCACGTGAAAATCATGGCGTCCTGCTGGATGCCATGAATAGCATGTCAGACATGTTACATTTGCTGGAACGGCAAATTCAGGCCAGTGGTGATCCTACCCATGACTTTCGGAAGGCGGATATTTTAACACGTGGTCTGATGTCGTCTTTGGATGAACTGGAGCAGAGCCATCATGCTGCCGCCTTTTTCCGTATGAAAGTGAAAGCCGGATACGCTGAAGATATGAGCAAGGATGAAAAATCCGATTATGCTTTGTATGTTTTCTTTTATAAGGATGGGTTTGTGCGGGTATTCTCTATTTTGGATAAGCTTGGTAATTGGATGAATGATTTGTATGATTTAAAAACAGGGCAGTATAAGGCGCATTATTCGTATTTTACCGTGTTGAGACAGCTCAAGTATCTCAAAATGCATCCTGTATTGACTGATAATTTAAATGATATCAAGGACACATACAACGATGCCATCAATCGCCTGCGTAAGCGTCGAAATACGGAAATACACTATATGAACACGGAAATGCAGGATGATCTCTGGCAACGTCACCGTGCTTTATATGGCAAAATCCAACTGGAGGACCTTGATCACCATCTGGAAGATTTGCAGCAGGGCTTGGAAATGGTATGCCAGTCGCTATCAAACGCATTTTCTTATACTGCGAAACAATGGGAGAACCGGGCAGTGCGCCCATAATTATGACAGAAAATATCCTTTGACAAAGCAATGTAAACTATCTATACTGAAACCTAGTTTCAGAAAAATGCTTGAATTATTTTTTTTATATAAACTTAACGGACAGCTAAAGCTGGAGTTTAACATATTTTTCTTATCCAGAGAGGTGGAGGGACTGGCCCGATGAAGCCCGGCAACCCGTTCTTTCCCGGTGTAATGCACCGGGAGGGAACATATGGTGCTAATTCCTACAAAACCGCTAGAGTTATAGCGATTTTGGCAGATGAGAAAAGGTTCGCAAGGTGGGGCCCTTTTCATTCTGTGAAAGGGGCTCTTTTTTGTATAAATAAATAGTGATTTTATACAATCCCGAGAGATGACAACTGGTTAACAGGGTAAGAAAGAAGTGAAGGAGGTCGCAGCACGTTGATAGAGCTTAAGCAATTAACCAAGCATTATGGTAAAGGTAACCGACGCGTTAATGCGTTGTCCGGGTTGAACCTTTCTATAAAGCGTGGAGAAATATTCGGGGTGATTGGTCATTCCGGGGCGGGCAAAAGTACGTTGATCCGCTGTATTAATTTATTGGAACGCCCTACTTCAGGCGAAGTATGGGTAGATGGGGTTAACCTTGTGACTGTGAGTCAAGCCCAGTTACAGAAGCAACGCCGAAAAATCGGAATGATTTTTCAACATTTTAATTTGTTGTCTTCGGCGACAGTGTATGACAACATTGCATTTCCATTGCGGCTGGTAAATACCCCAAAGCAGGAGCTAGACAAGAAAGTTCGCGAGCTGCTGGAATTGGTGGGACTGAAAGAACACAGTGGAAAATATCCGTCACAGCTCTCAGGTGGACAGAAGCAGCGGGTAGGGATTGCACGGGCACTGGCTAGTGATCCGCATGTGCTGCTGTGTGACGAAGCGACGTCTGCGCTTGATCCGCAGACGACAGGGTCTATCCTGAAATTGCTGTTGGATATTAACCAGCGCTTTAATTTGACTATCGTATTGATTACTCATGAGATGCATGTCATTCAAAGTATATGTGATCGAGTTGGCGTCATTCATGAGGGCGATATCGTGGAGCAAGGTCCGGTGGCGGAAGTGTTTTTGAAGCCACAGCATCAGGTGACTAAGGATTTTATCCAGCGGGAGGCAGAACATCCTGAGGAATTACAAGCAGCGATTGCAGCAGCAGGTAGCGGCGAATCGGCACAGGTGGTACGTATCTCCTTCTTGGGCAGTAAAACTTATGATGCAATTCTATCGCGTACGGCTCGAAGTACAGGTGTTGATTTTGCAATCTTACAGGGCACCATCTCTACGATTAAAAACGTACCGTATGGACAGCTGATCGTTCGTTTTGAAGGAAACCATTCAGATATAGAACATACGCTGCGCGAAGTGTCAGGGCAAGGACTCGATGTGGAGGTGATCGGACAATGAGCGAACTTGATTTTTCGCAAGTGAGTTGGGAAGAGCTAGGGAATTCTACTCTGGAAACCCTTCAGATGCTCGGGGCATCTGCATTGTTCACCCTCGTTATTGGTTTGCCGCTCGGTATATTGTTGTTTCTGGCAAGCCGTTCCTCGTTGACTCTGATGAAGGTGATATACGTTGTATTATCTTTCGTCGTTAACATTTTGCGTTCCGTACCATTTATCATCTTGATCGTCGCACTTATTCCTTTTACACGATCGTTGGTAGGTACCTCGACCGGGGTGCTGGGAACCATTCCGCCATTGGTTATCGGGGCTGCTCCTTTCTTCGCACGTCTTGTCGAAACGTCACTACGTGAAGTGGACAAGGGTGTCATTGAAGCTGCACAAGCGATGGGGGCTTCGACAGGACAAATTATCCGGCGTGTGCTGTTACGTGAGGCACTGCCGGGCCTGCTCGCCGCATTAACCATTACCGTCGTTACACTCGTATCCTACACGGCAATGTCCGGTATGATCGGAGGCGGTGGACTGGGTACGCTGGCTATCAACTACGGCTATTATCGTTACGAAACGGCTGTAATGATTGTTGCGGTCGTGCTAATGGTCGTATTGGTACAACTGCTGCAAATGGCAGGAGATCGCCTCGTGCGGCATTATACTCGAAAATAGGGAAAACATATAGATATCCTTATTGATCAGGACGTCTGATCCTGAATATTACAAATTATTGGAGGGGTAACAACATGAAGAAATGGGTATTGGCTGTATTGAGCTTGACATTAATTGCGGTACTGGCTGCTTGCGGTACAAAGAGCACAACATCGGATACAAACAATGCGGCCGAAAATACAGGCGGGTCACCCCGTGAAGTCGAACTGAAAGTTGGAGCTTCTCCTGTGCCTCATGCGGAAATTTTGGAAGCAATCAAGCCTCAGTTGGAAAAAGAAGGGGTTCGTCTTCAAGTCGTTCAGTTTAACGACTATGTACAGCCGAACGTGCAATTGTTTGACAAGCAACTGGATGCTAACTTTTATCAACATGTACCTTACCTGAATGTGATGAATAAAGAGCGTAAAATGGATCTGGTTTCTGTTGGCGCGGTTCATCTGGAACCATTCGGTATCTACTCTCAAAAATATAAAAAGCTTGATGAACTTCCAGACGGTGCAACAGTAGCCATTCCGAACGATGCAACCAATGGAGGTCGTGCATTGCTGCTGTTGGAGAAACAAGGTCTGATCAAGCTGAAAGATGCTAGCAACATTGAAGCTACTGTAAAAGATATTACTGAAAATAAGAAAAACCTGAAGTTCAAGGAACTGGAAGCAGCTATGCTGCCACGTCAGTTGCCGGAAGTGGATATTGCGTTGATCAACACGAACTACGCTTTGGAAGCCAAGCTGAATCCGACCAAGGATGCATTGGCACTGGAAGACAAAGATTCACCATATGCTAACGTACTGGTAGCACGTCCTGATAATAAAGATTCCGAAGCGATCCAAAAACTGCTTAAAGCTTTGCAATCTCCAGAAACTAAAAAATTCATTGAAGACAAATATCAAGGCGCAATTATCCCTGCATTTTAAGCAGAAACTAAGAATGCGCTGAACGTAAACCCCAGCTTCTCTTGAACAAGAGGACTGGGGTTTCTTTTTGGTTGGAGTTGTAGGGATTGCTTAAATATTTTATACTTGGGGGTGACCGTTCTCTGTGAAGAGGAGGAAAACTGTTGAGAGACAAAGTCGCACTCATAACGGGTAGTGCCAAAGGTTTAGGTAAAATGACCGCTCTGCGTCTGGCTGATGAAGGTTGTGACATTGCCCTGAATTATGTCCATAGCCAGGCTGAAGCCGAAGCGCTTAAGCGGGTAATTGAGTCTAAGGGAGTACGCTGCCTGTCTTTACAAGCAGATATCTCGGTTCAGGAAGATATCACCAGGCTGATCGGTGAAGTGCAGGATCGGCTGGGCGGAGTCGATATTATGGTGAATAATGCCGGACCGTTCATCCGGGAACGCCGTCTGTTTGCGGATTACAGTGTGGCTGAGATTCATGCCATGATACAGGGGAATCTGGTCGGTACCATGTTGCTGGATCATTTGGTATTGCCGCACATGCGTAGCCAGCAATGGGGACGTATTATTCATTTTGGCTTTGGTCATGCTGGAGAAGCAAGGGCTTGGCCGCATCGCGCCGTCTACGCAGCTGCTAAGGTGGGGCTGGTGTCTTTTACGAAGTCACTGGCTGTAGAGGAAGCTCCCCATGGCATCACGGTCAATATGATCTGTCCCGGGGATATCCGAGGAGCGAACAAGGAAAAGTCGATTGCCGATGTCATCGGCATGCAGGATACAGAGACACCGCGTGGGCGTCCAGGAAGCGGAGAGGACATTGCGCGAGTGATCGCCTATTTGTGTGAGGAGCATTCGGATTTTATAACGGGTAATATTATGGATGTGTCCGGAGGATTGGACCCCATTCGGCCAACCATATAAGATCGAGAGATCCTTTAGACGTTGTAACACAAAAAAGAGTCTTGAGCTTCGTTACCGAAGTCAAGACTCTCTGATCATTATGCATCAAGCATTAGAATACTTGTACCACTTCTTGGACGCCTTCGACTTCTTCGAGAAGAGCGCGTTCAATCCCTGCCTTCAGCGTAATTGTAGAACTTGGGCAACTGCCGCAAGCGCCTACCAGCTTCAGCTTAACGATACCATCTTCAACGTCAACCAGCTCAACGTCACCGCCATCGCGTTGCAGGAACGGACGGAGCTTATCCAGTACGTCTGCTACTTCATCATACATTTGAACGCTTTGTGCTTCGCTCATTAGAATTCAACTCCTTTCCTATACCTTATTTATTATATTACAAAGCGGGCCAAATTAAAATGCCCGTCATCCAAAGCAGGTGAAAAAAATGTTAAGACCTATTATTGAATTTTGCACCAGTAATATGCATTTTGGTACCGATGAGATTATGTCCAAACTAGAACAGAACCCGGATTATGATGTGATTGAATACGGCTGCCTAAGCAATTGCGGTCAGTGTAACGCTGAGCCTTATGCGATGGTTAATGGTGAAATTGTATCCGCAGATTCAGCAGAGCTTCTGTACGAAGTGATTCTAAACAAAATTAAAGAAGCCGAAGCATGGGACAACCTGGATTTGGATTAAAAATAGAAGTCATCGGCAAGCAGCTTCCTCTTGTAGGAAATATGTATTATTCATAGATGTAACAACAAAGAAGACCTGCTCTGGAAGCAGGTCTTCTTTGTTTGTTGAGTATCCAATTAGCCAAAATGGCGTTTGGACTTCCAGAGCACACCGCTCTTAAGCAGACGCGGCACTCGTCCACGCAAAGAGGTACTGCCCATAAAGCCATAACCAAACCCGGCCTTCTTGCCAAGTGCACCTAATGTACCACGTAGCTTTAAAGGATGCGGGTGAGGCGTTTGTCCTTTCCACAGGTCGCGTACAATGTGGGCAATCTGCTCACCTTGCACCTCTGCCGCCTGAGCGCTTGGAGAGTAAGGAAGGCTCGCACAGTCTCCGACGACGTACACTTCAGGATGATCCGGTATTTGATAATATTCATTTAGCACGATGCGACCCTGAGGGTCTTTAGGAACTGCTAAATCCTGCACAATTTTAACGGGCTGAATCCCGGCTGTCCATACAACCGCATCGGTCATAATTTGCTCGTCACGGTTGTAAATAGCCCCTGGCTCAATGCGGGAAACCGCAACATGATTTAGTGCGTTCACATGATGCTCCTTGAACCAGGCATGTACATAAGCAGACAAACGTTGCGGAAATGCTGATAGCACCCGCTCGCCCCGATCCATAATCGTAATATTCAAATCCGCGCGGCTTTCACGTAACTCCGCAGCAATCTCGACCCCACTTAGACCGCCACCTACAATATGGACATGTCCATAAGGCTTGATTTCATTCAAGCGCAGATACGTTTGGCGGGTATGATTAAAGGATTGGATCGTACAGCTGTATTCTTCAGCTCCCGGTGTATTATGAAAACGGTCGGTACAACCTAGCGCGATGACAAGTTGGTCATAGGGCAAAGGATCACCATCTTGAAAATGAACCATTTTATTCTCAAGATCCATCGAAGTGACTTCTCCGTATTTGCGAATAAGGCGTTGTTCATCCGGAAAATGTACCCTCAAATCAAAATCAGATACGGTACCTGCCGCAAGGGCATAGTATTCTGTTTTCAGCCCCTGAAAGGGCATCCGATCCACTAAAATAACTTGAATATCGTCGGGAATGTGTTTATCCAGCAATTCTTTGGCAATGGTAAGGCCGCCATAGCCGCCCCCTAGAATAACGAAATTTTTCATCAAAATCCGCCGTCCTTTCGTTACCGTGTCCCCGGCAAATGGTCTGGTGTCTTGTCGATCTAGCACAAGTTTTGTTGTTGTAAAGCCCGGAAAGGGGCCTGCCTTTAGCAGACAGACCGACGTGTTCCGGGGCAGCTTGAGGCTGCTTGGTGTGAGTAATGGGGATAAAATGCACGCGGGAAATCTGAATCCGATGTTACACTTATTCGAAAACTTCGATTTCGTTATAGAAGGTGTCACGTTCTACAGGTATGCGTCCAGCACCTTTGACCAGCCAGATTAGCTCTTTGCGGGTCAATCCGGCAGGAGTCAACGCACCTGCGGCATGGCTGATCTGCTCGCGCACAATCGTGCCATGGACATCAGATGCGCCAAAGGTAAGAGCGACCTGCGTCAATTGCGGACCAATATTAATGAAGTAAGCTTTAACATGGTCGATATTGTCCAGCATCAAACGGCTGATCGCAATGGTTTTGAGATCCTCGTAAGCAGAGTTGCGGCGCATGATGTTGGCGTTTTTGCTTTTCGGCTGCATGGACAGTGGGATAAATACCATAAATCCATTTGTTTCATCCTGCAATTCACGAATTTGCAGCATGTGCTCAATACGATCCTGATAAGTTTCGACTGAACCGTACAGCATCGTCGTATGAGTTTTCATACCGAGATTGTGGGCCGTACGATGTACTTCAAGATAGCGGTCCACATTGGCTTTGGTAACACGCATCTTCTTCCGATATTCATCAGATAAGATTTCCGCGCCACCACCAGTCAGAGATTGAAGTCCTGCCTTTTGCAGCTCTTGAAGAACTTCTTTAACACTCAAACCGCTTATGCGTGTAAAAAAGTCAATTTCCGCTGCAGTGTATGCTTTCAGTGTAACGTTGGGATACTTTTCATTCAGTGCCTTCAATGAATCTACATAGTACTGGAAAGGCACATGATTATTATGACCGCCGACGATATGGAATTCTCTTACGCCTGGATGGATATGTTGCTCTACATAATCAATCATTTCCTGCCCAGACAACGTATAAGAGCCTTCCTCCCCCTGATCCTTGCGGAAATTGCAGAACGCGCAGCGCGCTTCGCATACATTGGTGAAGTACAGGCTCATGTTTTCGATAAAATAAACCTTTTTACCATTCTTGCGTAAATTAGCTTCGTTAGCCAACTGGCCCAGTGTGAGAATATCGTCAGTTTCATACAAATATATACCATCTTCGAGGTTCAAACGAATCCCGTTTTGTACCTTTTCTACAATTTCCGCCATTCTGCGGTCTGTAAAAGGTGTAACTAATGTGGACATGCCTATTCCTCCTTCAAGTTGCTCTGTGCGAGGCTGTCCGCCGAATTAGCGGCACAAGCGCTTGATGCGCACAGGATGTCCCGTTCCGTCGGTAAAATACGGCAGCGCGGATATACGATATGTGAAAAATGTTACAATGCCAGGCTACAATGATGGATGTCTCATAATTTCGCCTTTGAAATGACAAATTTCCGACAGTTTCTTTAACACACTCTTCACCTATTATAAACCTCACACCACTGGTGTTCAATACAAACGAGTAGAAAAAGAGGTGTTTAAGCCTGTAACGGAAGGACATTCCATGACTTGAGCACCTGCAAATAAGAGAGTATACTGAAGGGGAGCATGAAGTAAAAGAGGAGGATGGAGCTATGATTAACATCACCGATTCCGCTGCTGAACGCCTGAAAGAAATGCTGGAGCAGCAGGAAACGCCGAATATGTTTTTACGTCTGGGTGTTACGCCAGGTGGATGTACCGGATTTTCGTACGCCATGGGCTTTGACGACAACGAGACGGATCAGGATATATATATGAATGTACAGGATATGAAAGTAGTCGTGGAAAAGGATAGTATCCGCTATCTGGACGGTCTGGAAATCGACTTTGAAGAGTCTGGTATGTCCGGCGGTTTCACGATTCATAATCCGAATGCTGTAGCTACATGCGGCTGCGGTTCAAGCTTCCGTACAGCTACAGATGCAGGGAAACCAAGCGAAGAGCCTTGTTAAACCGCGCTATATCAACGTTTTGTCTTCCGATGATCTGTTCGGAGGCCGATGCGTTGGCCTAGCAGAATAGATGTTCGGGATTGCGGATTACGTCGGGAATTTGAGCGTTAACAATCCCGTATGATGAACGTTAACAACCCCAAAACATACGATTTAGGGTTGTGGATTACGACCTCTACAGCGGTATAGTTACGTACTATACTTATGTGGAGGTCTTCTTTATTATGGCGTTAAAGAAACGTGAAAGACGGGTGCCGGCTGGTGGAAGGTTAGCGCGCGAGTATCCGCAACTATCATTAGAGCAGGCGATCGACTTCGTTATAAGTACGAAGAAGTCAGAGGGCTTACGTGAACGCTCGCTCAAGGACTACGCGAAGCATTACGGATATTTTATCGCTTGGTTACGCGAGAAACATCCGGAAATTCAATATGTCGAGGATATCACGACGGAAATAATTCGGGACCATGTCGCGTATATGAAATTCGATAAGGTTCGTTATTCCGGCCACAAAAATATACCTACGGAGAACCAACCCGTTGGACTATCAGATACGACCGTTAATATCCGTCTGCGTACGTTGAAAGCGATATTTAATCAGTTGGAACGAGATGAGCTTATCGAGGTCAATCCGGTCGGTAAAGTGCGGTTATTGCGTCAGGACGTTGACCTCACGAATTGTCTGACTGACGACGAGGTAAAGACAATATTAGCGCAACCCAAACAGCGGGATTTCGTTGGGTATCGGGATTACGTGGCGATCACGCTATTACTTGACTCGGGTTGTCGCGTATCGGAAATGCTTAGTCTCCGTATATCTGACATAGACTTTCAAACACGATTTATTACGTTGAGCGGTGAAGTGAACAAGAACCGCAAGCCTCGGATGGTCCCTATATCCGCGCATGTGGCAAAATTGTTGTTACAGTTAATAGAGGAAAACCGCCAGTATTTCACAACGGATCGCATATTCATGTCTTGTTACGGCGATCCGGTAAGCGCGAACCACTTCAATAAACGACTGAAACATTATGGAGAAAAAGCGGGCATATCCGGTAAGAAGATGACAGCGCACGTTTATCGCCATACTTGGGCTCGTGCGATGATACTTAACGGGGCCGATCCATTCACCGTACAGAAGATGGGCGGATGGTCCGATATACGTACGATGCGCCGCTACATTCAGATGGATACGGGGGACATACGGCGAAGTCATGACGAGTATTCGCCAACATCACGGTTTATTAAGAAGCGAGTTTGATAACGACGCTCATCTCTTCGGAGGTGGGCGTTTTTGTTTGAGTTGTATAAAATGGTAGGCAGTAAGAGGGGAGGTGTTGTATACTTAGGCAAGCAAGGCACAGCAAAAAGCGGCCTACCATGGAGGTGACCGCTTATGACCGTATATGAAACACTGACGCTTATACTATCATTTGTATCTCTTGTCATTTTAATAATACGCAAATAATAGCCGGTATCTTTGAGCGGATCGTCGGCTATTATTCGTAGTGCTCTTTAGTTGAAACTGTAGGTCGCGCTGTGTCTTGCGGCCTTTTTCTTTTTGTAATGCGTTACATTTTTAGTTTACACAATCTCATCCCAATTGTCTAATCGATTAGATAATTAGAAAGTGCGGAGTAGACATCGTTTCGTATTCGTTGATCGGGACTGGCGTGTATTCAACGTTCAAGACGGAAGAGACAACGAAGTAAGACGAGTATATGCGGACCCATTTGCACGTTTTTTGCGTAGGGGGGTTCGCTTTTGTATCCGCTGAGTTAATGGTTTAAACTTTCTCTTAATAATAGGAGAGGAGTTTGAACATGGACTACAAAGAGAAAAGAAAGAAAATCATTGAACAAAAGCAGAACAAGGAGCTATTGGAGATGGACGAAGCTATAACTGGTTTCCTTCAGTCAAGGAAGCTCAAAAATCTGACCGAAAATACACATGATTTCTACTTTCAAACCTTGAGTAAGTTCAAAGAGTTTCTGGCCGATAACGACGTATCGCGCCCTATAGACGTAATTACGGAGGACGTATACGAATTTATACAACGTAGATTAGACATAGGTAATAAAGCGTCTACAGTCAACAAATATATAAGAGGTTTGCGCGCGTTCTTTAATCACTTGCATAGTTCGGGCTGCTTAAACGAAAATCCTATGGAACCAGTCGACAAGCTCGTTGAAGAAAAGCGCATTAACCGCACGCTAAGTCGCGAACAGGTTGTTGCGTTATTGGACGCGCCTGATAGAGGTACGATAGCCGGCTTCCGCGCCTACGTCTTCCTACTCGTTCTTTTGGATACGGGGATACGCCTGGAGGAGGCGCTGACCTTTCGTGTCCATGACGTTTACTGGCAGGAGCAGGTGATTCAAATTTACGGGAAGGGCCGCACGGAACGCGTTGTGCCATTCAGCGAAACTTTAGCGCTAAGATTACGTGAATATAAGGAGATGCGTGGGGAGCAGGAACACGATATTTTCTTCGTGAATGCGGAGGGTCAGCCGCTTAGACGACGCTATGTACAGGAGCAGATAAGCGATTACGGAAAACTGGCGAATATCAAGGGAGTTCGCGTATCATGCCACTCGCTGCGGTATACGTTTGCACGCAATTACTTAATGAACGGTGGTGATATTGTTTCGCTTATGTCGATCATGGGCCACAAGACGTTGGAGATGGTGAAACTCTACGCAGAGATGTATCAGCCGGATATCTCCGTACAGCATACGAAATATTCACCGGTAAACTCGATTCTTAACGATTAGTAGGAGGCGTCACTTATGAAAAACCGATACGTATACCCGGCCATTTTCGATTACGCGGACGACGGGATCTCCGTCAGCTTCCCGGACTTGCCAGGCGCCTACACATGCGGCGACACAGACGAAGAAGCGCTGTATATGGCGAAGGATTGCCTTGCGCTGCATCTCTACGGAATGGAAGCGGATGGTGACGATATTCCGCAAGCTTCACGCTTGGTAAGCGTCGTAACAGAGGCGAACCAGTTCGTCGTGTGGATTGACGTATGGATGCCGAAGTAATGGAGATAACAACGGACTCATTTATGCAGAGATGGGTCCGCTTTTTCGAATATCCGTAGTGACATGGGCCTAGTCCAATGGTATTATTTAGGTAAACGCGAGATGATGGAGGGGAAGATGTGGATTCGCCGACTAGAGAGGTTCCGAAGATAAAGCTACTATTGGTTCTCGGAGCGTTCATAGCATTTATAGCGCTACTGGTAGTCATTACGAAGATGAACGATTCGGGCGTAAGTAGCTCGGGTGTTGCACAGGTTGAACAACAGGAGAATAACGTGTATAAATTAGGAGAAACGGCTGAGTTGCAGAATTTTGCTATATCAATCGACCACATTACATATAAAACAGAGGGAAGTAACCATTTTTTAGAACTTAATGCTTCAGTAAAGAACACAGGAGATAAGGCTCAAAGGGTGTCTTCAAACATGTTTGCGCTTATAGATGAGATGGACAAAAACTATCAGGCGGATATAGGAAAAAGCGATATCTCAAAATTAACTGTTAATCCAGGTATTACGCAAAAGGGTAAAGTAGTATTCGAAATTCCAAAAGACGTATCCGGTTTCTTCGTTGCTGTAGGTACGGACTCGCTCGACTTAGGTGGGGCAGATTACGTATACTTCGACACACGTTCCGACCGCAAATAAGCGCCGTAACTCCGCTCTGAATACCCACGTAAGGGTAGCGTCATAAACGCCTAATTTCACGTTAAAAGCCCGTGTCCTCAACGCAGAGGATAGCGGGCTTTTTCGTTGTTATAAAGGCTTCTTATGGAGTAGTTAGAAAAACGTGATCCTTCATCTCGTAAACTGTCCCATTAACGACAATAAAGTTAGCATCTGCGTTTGGTTGTTCTATGAAACCCGAATCAATGGGATTTTGTAAATCTTCAAGTGAAAAAACATAAATAATGATATTAGCGGCATGACAGAAAGCAATGTCCTCTGGCTTTTGTAATTGCTCAGGTACTTGTTTCAAGACGGCACCTCCTATTCTTCTAACAAGAGTATACCACACTTAATGAATGTTCTGTCGCAATGTTTAACCGTATAATCACCGTGTATCAGGACGCTAAAGCCTGCGTTAAGGGGTACGTAAGGGAACGGAGGATAGGCGCTTATTTAACGCAAAAAGACCGCTAGATTAACGGTCTTCTTTTTTTGGTTCGGTACTTTCTTCGGCTCCTTGAGGTATGTATTCAAGAGATAGTAATTCAGAAATATCGTTGATTTCAAGGGCATCCGCAATTTTCACAAGTGTTTTAATATTTATTTGTTCGCGAATGTTACGTGACATTTCGGAAATAGCAGCTTGGCGGACGCCGGATAATTCTGCGAGCTGTGTTTGTGTTAACCCCCGTTGGGCCATGACCTCATTTAATCTCAAGCGGATAGTTCTCATATTTACCTCTTCCTCAAATTTCATTATCGGATATACGAATATTCGTAAATTAAGTGTTGACTCTATACTAAAAGCCGTATATACTCGAAAACAGATAAGCGAATATACGAATAATAGTATAAGAAAGTTTCATCTTTATCCCGAGCAACATCGTACTGTAACGAAGCATCAACGCAACTCATCCTATATATCCCGCTAGGAGGCGCAATCATATGTCAATAACGTTAGGTTTCATCCGTAATCGTCGCGAAAGTAACGTCATCATCACGGTCGGAAGCGGCCGCGCTCGTCAAGAACTCCGCGTTACATCGGAATTATTCTTTTCTATTATACCGCAAGCTAATCCGTATCTCTACGGTGACATTGTCCGAGCTACTCCGGCACAACTCGTTGAACTCGGCTTTGAATTAGACGCAGAAATGAAGCGCGAAGTCTTCCGTGTTGTACGCCTGCTAGTTACTCCGGCTCAAGTTCGCTACGTACTCGATCCGATCACGGGGAACTACATAGTTCGGTACGTCGGCACACGTCAGGAGCTCGTCATACAGCCGCGGGCATTCTGGAATACGACAGGGGTCAGTCGGCGATCTCCGCTCGGTAGTTTAACGTTGTCAATGGACGTTATGAAGGAACTCGGATTCATCGTCGGGAAGGGAGGCGTCCAGATTGAACGCAGTAAGCAGTTTATCAACTACGCGTAACATCGTATTATCACGTAAAAATCGCAAGCGTATCGTCGCAGTTCTTAAGTTTATATACGCGGTCGTTTTAATTGCGCGCGAGATATTGACGTAAAATACCTCCGATGAACCTAACGCTAATATGGGGAGGAGACGCGCGTGTATTATCCGGCTGTCTTTGCTGCGACATCGGCGGCTAAACGTTTCATGTCCGTACTTTCCGACGCCAATCGGAGGGATCGCTATGCGGACATCTGACCTGCGCTAACAGGTCGCTGCTTTAATGCTGAGTAGCGCCAAATGCTCGGTAAACTTCGGTCGGTAGCGAAAGGACGCGCCAACGTCCCGACTACCGGCCAGCTTCGACAATTCCTACGTCCGGATACGGCAATATCCGTCAGGCAGGCGTAGTTCACATAAATTTTTCATCCTCGGACGATCGGCCGGTAAATCCGGTTCAGGCACCGGTCGTCTGCTTGTTATATCGAGTAATACGAAGGATAAGAACATAGGTTCCGTTTTGTTGCGAAAAAAGTTATTTGTTCACGGTTTAGACACAACTTACGTGTGCGGCCGGTCCAGCTCTGGTGATTTCGCGTCCTTATATATTACGAGGAAAAGATTTCACGAGAATCTGTGCCGGAGTCAAAGTTCGCAGTAGACAATACAGTATCGGGTGTGCGAACGCTTATCGGCCAGCGTGTTATCTATACCGGAGAAAATAAATTTCCTCAAAAGTGTGTCACGAGCCGTTGAGCGTCGTTGTAGTAAGTACAAGGCGGAGAATTTTCAACGTGGGTTGCGATCCGAAAGGCAGCGGCTCCGTTGTGGGCTGCCGCTCAATTATTTTACGGAAGGAGAACGCTTATGACGATCGACACGGGGAAATTGCGGTCTCATGAACGGGACGACTGGTTCGTTAAAGTCCCGGCCATACTGTTCCGGCTGTATCCGCAACTCGAAGGTTTTAACGTGGAAACGGCGGGCTTTTACGGTTATTTACGTTCCTGGTGCCAAAACAAGCCGGACCACCGATTATACGGTAAAACGTGGCTAAATCAACGCGAAATAGAGGCGCAAACGGGGCTATCTCCGTACAAAATACGCCAGCACACGGCTACGCTTTGCCGTTACGGTTTGCTCAACGTCACAAAGTCCGATCGCATTCCGAACAAGCTCATATACGAACCGCTTGAGCCGCTGACGCACGCGGAATTTCACGAAAAATACGGTATAGGAGGAGGGACGGAGGATGAGCGACCTTCGGACGTTAGCTAAGATAGCAACTAAACAAAAAGAGACCGTCCTAGAGCGGGGACATGGCGGGTACTCGCCTTCACTCCATTCGCTCTTTCGCGTTCATTTAGTTGAAATGGGGGAGAAATACCGGAAGAACGACGCGAGAGACGCAATTCTGCTTTTGCTTTACCTTCACGCGTATGTGAACGGAACCGAGGCGAACGATTACTATATGTGGGCGTTCCCAACGGTAGAGCAAATACGTGAAGATACAGGGATACACGGTGACCGAATTAAACCGTTGTGCCTGATGCTAGAGGTAGAGGGCCTTTTGATCACGAAATTAATTCCCTGGCGTGGAAATGTTAAAAAGATTTATCTTCCGCTTTACTATCCGCGCTCAGAGGAGGCTGTAGGAGAAGCAATTCCTGTAGACGGAGTGGCTTAAATCCCGTTCATGGGAATCGTCGTACTCCGTTTATAGGAATGTAATAAGAACGAAGTAACAAGAACGAATAAATAAGAATAAACATTACGACATCATAACCTGTTTCGGGATAGAAGACCACTATCCCTCACGCGTCGTCATTCGCTTACGCTCATTCCTAGCGAAGTATCATACGCGCATTGAGATAGTCACATATAGATTTTTGCGTGAAAACTTCTACTAGGAAGAACAACAGATACGCGGACATCAAATTATTAAGTTTCCATTATAGGAGGGGGATTTATTGGAAGCAGCCAAAAAGTTAGTTGAACACAGACAAGGACCTATACTTGAGCTCATCGTCACGCCGCCATTATCGAAACTCACCGCCAAGGCAAAGGAGACCGTTCGGGCTGACGTTCTTGATGCCGTTCCGTTGATGCAGGAGTACGAAGAGGACATCGAAAATTATCTCGCCAGTATTGAGCGCCGCGAGCTCGTTGTAAGCGAGAGCAGCCTGGTTATGCGCGACGGTAGTAAGGCGGCGCGAGTCCGTTATTCTCCGTTTTGGGAAGCGCTGGATACGATGGGGCAACGGCTAGATTACGTCATTGAAAATAATAGCCGGATGTTAGAAAGAGAGGTGGCATCGGGGAGAACGCGGGCGGATTGGATCGAACTTGAGCGGGATTACGTCGGGTTTCCTCCGGTAGTTTATGAAGATGAAAGGGAACCTACATATTGCGCAGCATGGAATTGCCATAATGAGGTGCTACTGACTGGTAAACGGCCCTCAAAGTATTGTTCAGAGAAGTGCAGACACGAGCAAAAAGCCGCAGAAAGGAGGTTTAAGAGGACCGGCACATTCCTGCCGGTTAAGGCTTACGAAAAGCTGCGAATCGGATATGCACAGGCTAAGACGACGTACAAAGAGGTTTCTTGGGATGCGGTTCCTAAAACACTCGCGACGGATGGGAAGGACTACAGGGAACCGAAGAGGAGGAAACTCACCGTCGCGGAGATGACTGCGATGGAAATGCGCCGCAGATATCGAGAACATGGCGAGACTGAATACTACAATTTAAAGGATACTTGTTATTATATCGACGAGGAGGGCAACTATCATGTGGATAATCGGGAATGGCAAGAGGTAAAGAAGATACGGCGGCTATTTTCGTGGAATAATTTTATATAGGTTATGAGAGAGGTCTACGACTTCTCTCGCTGCGGCGTCCTCAACAGCGTCGCGGCCTCCTTAGATTTGGGGCAATCGGGCAGCTTCGGCAACTCGGTTGCTTTTCTTTTTAAACCAACTAAAAATTGATCATAAAGCGCAGGGCCGAGCGGCTGCTGCGCTATTTTTATGTCCGGAAGGAGGGGAGCGCAAGAGTGGACGTAATTCTACGGCACAAGTTGAGTAGGGGGTACGGAGGGGCCTGCGCCGCATTCTTTACCGTTGTTGATCCGGATACGGGCGAGATATTGGGCGAGTTTGTTCGCGATTGTTCCTATATGTCGGAAGCGGCCGCGGTCAATGAGTCGGTCGCGTTCGGAGTAAGAGAAGTGCATAAAAGATATGCAGGAATGGTATGGCTCGACGTTGAGCGGGCTGACCTACTTCGGGAGGGGTGGTTGGGGTGATATTAACGGTCTATCAGCAAGTTTTTGTTCAAGACGTAAGTACGCGGGCGCACATAACAATTATAGACGAATCCGGCGCAGTGCTTGAGCGTCGATTTGCGACATACGAAGCGTACCCGCTTTACACAATATCGCAGGAGCATCGTGAATTTGTGTTAAAGGCGCTTAGGCGCAGCTTCGATGTTGAGAAGATTGTCTATGACTGCAACGTTCAGGGCCGTAGTGAGTTTACGCCGGGTGGTCGCGGTTGGATCGTCGAGCATATCAGCCATCCTCGATTTGGTAAGTACACTCAGCCTCGCGTTATATGGCACGATCCACAACCAGACGATGAAGAAGTTGCAAGTGAAAAGTAGCGTGAAGGAGGTGAGACCGGTGATTACTCCGGCAGTAAAACGGTTGCTGATTCCTCGTGGGTTCACTTGGTTCAGACACATGAAATTTAAATGGTAAAGGAGCGGTATACGTGGAGGACGTAACAAATCCGGAGATTCCGGAAGAACAAACGCAAGAACCAACGTGGGAGGATGAACGCGCAGAGCTCACACAGCGGCTCGAAACGTTGACAACGGAGCTACACAGTCAACGTGTCAGTAACGCCTTCTATCGGAAGGCAAGAGCAGCAGGGATTGACGATCCGGACGCACTGGCGGGTATCGTAAATCTTTCCGCTGTAACGTTTGATGACGCAGGGCAAGCGCAGGGGATTGATGAAATCCTGACCGCGTTTACCTCCGCCGCTAAACCAAGGGAACCGCGTTCTATAGGAGGCCCGTTTGCACCCAATTATGGTGAGCGAGCCGAAAAGACGAGTGAACAGCGACTTGCGACAGCAGCGGAAAAGGCTAAGCGTACCGGGCGTCCAGAAGACATGGTTGAGTACATGGAACTCAAAAGTAAACTTAAATCACAAAATTAATAGGGGGAATTTATTATGACAATTTATACAACTGACTTGGTAGGTAAACGTGAATCTGTAACCGATGAAATTCTGCTACTTAACCCAACACAAACGCCGATGTTGAATTTACTCGGCTTCAGCCAGCCAGTTACATCAACTACGCACGTTTGGCTAGAAGATGCGATGTTTGCGACACGGACGACGGTCACTGCCGCCGCTACTGCGGACGCAACGGAGATCAAAGTAGCCAGCACCGAGCCATTCCGACCGCACACGATTGCGGAGGTGGGCGATGAGCTAGTACTGATCCAATCTGTGGATACCACCGCGAATAAGATTACGGTTGTCCGGGGGCATAGTGGCACAACGGCTGCTGCGATTACGAAGGACTCTCCGATTGAGTCTCTTTATGGAGACAGCCGAGAAGGTGCTGATGCACGCGACGCACGGTATAAGTCCAAAACAAAAGTAGACAACGTAACGCAGATTTTTGAGGACACGGTTAGTGTAACCGGTTCGGCGGAAGCAGTTGCGCAGTATGGCATAGGGTCAAGCGGCCTCTACGCATATGAGAAGGCGAAGAAGCAGCTTGAACTTGCGCTCCAACTTGAGAAAGCCATTATCGGCGGTCGCAAATTTGATAGCGGGGATATGCGCACAATGCGCGGCATCCGCAGCTTCATCGAGACTAACGTGACCACTGCGGGCGGACCAGTTACGAAAAAGTTGCTCGATGACGTGGCGCAACAAGTCTACAATGCGGGCGGCTTTGCGACAGGAAGCGCAGGCTATACGTTCGTTGTTCCAGCAGTCCAAAAGCGCGCAATTAGTGAACTAGCAAGTGCAAATATCAGACTGACTCAAGCGGAGAATAGTCGCGGCCAGAAGGTCGACCACCTCATCAATGACTTTGGTACGTTCCAAGTTGTGCTTAACGATAATCTGAAGCCGGACGAGATTCTGTTTATCGACGCCAATCGGATTAAGATTCGACCACTCGGCAACCGCTCCTTTGGTCATACGTATCTTGGCGTCAAAGGCGATTATCAGTCCGGTATCATCGTTGGCGAGTACACGCTAGAGTTCCAGCAAGAGAAGGCGCACGCCCGTATCAAAGGGCTGACCGCGTAAGTAAATAGCGATAACACGGGGGCCCTTCGGGGTCTCTTTTTGTTTTCCAAAAATACCATACGGAGGCTGATTATATGACAACAAGCAGACTTGAAGCGTTACTCGGAGCCACTACGGATTTACAGGAAGGCGTGTATATTCCGCGCTTGGGTACGGACTTCATCGTCAAAGCGCTGGATGAAGACACACTCGAAAAAGCTCGCGCACAGGCAACGACAGGCAAGGATGGCTCCGTCGACGAATCGCTATTTAACCGATTGCTTATCGCAAAAGCCGTAGCTGATCCGGACCTTAACGATAAGGGGTTGAGAGATCACTACGAGGCGTCCGATTCGGCTGACGTCGTTAAAAAGGCGCTACTGCCCGGTGAACAATCCCGCATCGTACAAGCGTTGTTGAAACTATCCGGATTCGTAGGAGACGCGGAGCTTATTCAAGACGCAAAAAACTAATTAAGTCAGGTGGAGAACCTGCGCTGCTGCACGAGATATTCCAGCGGCACGGTATTCCGCCTGACGAAGTCTACGCTAAAAACAGACGTCACCGGATGTTTATGTACGCGTCCATGATGCTTCAGCTCGAACGGGAAGCGAAGGCGGCGCAACAACGATAGGGGGAGTAGTATGTCGGATAATATTACAACGGGTTTTGAGCGCGTAGTCCCGATCACGGCGTTACTGGCGGAGATCATCACGTACACTCGACCAGGTAACTACGGATTCCGGACAAACCATACGGAGCAGTACGAAACGTGGACGGAGACAGCCGTACAGTTTGAGGATTCCGGGGTTCACTCGATTAAAACCGTGGGCTATCACATGCGTAGGCTTTCGGATGCGCTTGAGAAAGCGGATAACGCTGTAGATCGCGGTCGAAATGCAATGCGTCAAACGTTAACCGTACACGATGCGCTGCGAAAGTTGCTGCGTGCGATCGACCGTTATCGGGAGTGGGTGATCCGTAATTGAGCTTCGATTTAATCGGGCATTTACGCCTCAAGGACGATCTATCTAGCAAGCTTAATAGGGCAATGGGCGGCATGATGAAGTTTGGAGCCGTGGCTGCGGGATTAGGTACGGCTGTATCTGCGGTCGCAATTGCCGGGGATTCTTTGAAAAAAGCAATGGATTTTGAAAGCCAAATGTCCACGATTAAGGCGTTAACCGGTGCGACTGATACACAAATGAAGCAAATGCAGCAGCTTGCACTCCAGCAAGGGGCCGAAACTAAATATTCAGCACTGGAATCGGCAAAAGCGATCGAGGAGCTTTTGAAAGCGGGAATGACTACCGCTCAAGTACAAGCGGGTGGTCTCAACGCATCCCTTAACCTCGCAACGGCTGGCGGTCTTGAGCTTGCGGAAGCTGCGGAAACGATGGCAACGTCGATGAATGCGTTCAAGAAAGACGGACTATCTGCGGCGCAGACTGCAAACATACTCGCAGGCACCGCTAACGCTGCGGCCACCGGAGTTAGAGATATAGGGTACGGGATTGCGAGCGCTGGCGGAGTGGCGGACATGGTCGGTCTGTCATTTAAAGACTTGAATACAGCAATAGGCCTCATGTCCAATGACGGGTTGAAATCCGGGTCAGATGCAGGTACGTCTTTCAAGTCTATGCTGATGTACCTACAGCCACAGACGAAGAAGGCTACGCGCTTATTTGAAAAGCTCGGTATCGGCGTCGGCAAGGCAAATAAGTTCTTCGAAAAGGGTAAGATCAAGGACCTAGCGGGCGTTGCTGACGTTCTGCAAAAGACCCTCGGTAAAATGTCAAACCAGGACCGAACGGCTACGCTGCTTGATATGTTTGGCACTGATGGTGTGAAGGCCGCAACTACGTTGTATAAGGCGGGAGCCAAGGGCGTCAAAGAGTTTTACCGTCAAATGAGCAACGTTACCGCGCTTCAAGTAGCTAAGGAGAAAATGAATAATGCGGCGGGGAGCATCGAACAGTTCCAGGGCGCAATCGAGACGCTTCAGATATCTGCGCTGCTTCCGACGATGCCGATTATTGCTAAACTGGCAAATGCCGCATCTCAGTTTGTAACGAAGTATACTCCGCAGATTACAGCGGCGGTACAGAAGGCGGTAACGACTGCGCAATCCTATATTAAATCAAACTTCATCAACAATCCGAAGTTCAACAAGCTTCCGGACTTGGAGAGTAAAGTCACCTTTGTTTTTGATACGCTACTTGAGACGTTTAACGGATGGTGGGAAAAAAGCGGACGGGCAGGATTTGAGACAATCACGTCAAGCGTATTGGGCGTAATGATAGATGTTGTAGAAGCGTCAGCACCTCAAATCGCAAGCGCAGCATTAAGCGTAGGCCAAGCAATCGCGTACGGTGTCATGAAAGGGATTAAAGAGCACTTTAACCTCGTTCAAGCTTTGAATCCCAATAATGCTGCGAAAGAATTGATCGAACGTCAGTATTCCAGCTATGATTCCTTGAAAAACTCGGCCGTTGAGAATGCAAAGAACAATCCAGGCAAACCTCTCATTGAGGGAGGAGAGATAAAAGCACCTTCTCAAAAGACTTGGGGTCAAAAAGCATGGGATTCCGTTGCTAATGCTGGTTCCGCCATTCGTAACTTTGCGACCGGGTACGCCGGCGGACTCGACACCGTACCCTACAATAATATGCCCGCGCGTCTCCACAAGGACGAAGCGGTACTCACAAAGCACGAGGCGTCCGAATGGCGCGATCAACAACGCGGCAGGGGTGGCAACGCTCCGTCAATCGTTATCCAGAACGTCACGATCAATAGCGACATGGACGTTGAACGGTTCGCTGGTATGCTGGCGCGTAGATTAGCGACGTAATAACGGGCGGGCTGCGGCTCGCTCTTTTACTTACGAAGGGAGAAAACTTATGAAGACACCAAATCTCGGATTAAATCTAATTGATCGCACATCGCCAACAACAACGTATTTTGACTTAGAGAAATACCTGGACGCAAATTGGCGTGCTATAGACACGAAAGTAGGCGTAGCTGGCGGACTCGCGGTACTAGACGCTGACGGGAAAGTGCCTGCGGATCAGCTTAACGTAAAGGACCCGGCTGATGCAAGTACGACGGTTAAAGGTGTCGTACAACTCACGAACGCAACGAATAGTACGTCTGAAACGTTGGCGCCGACAGCCAAGGCGCTTACTACGCATGTTGCGGATGCTGTCAAACACACCACCGCTGCAGAACGAACTTTGTGGAATAGCGGAATAGTCGTTCGCGGAGCGGTTCCTGCTGATTTTAATAGCGCAACTGCAAACGGCATTTACTTGGTCAACGCTACAGATTGGTCAACGTTTATTAATTATCCTAAAAACGCGGACCAAGGAAGCGCATATACTTACGGTGTACTGGAGGTTATGACAGCCGGGAGTGGCGCGTTGAGCCAGACGTATAGGTCACACGGTCAAATGGAGGTATGGGTACGTTCAGCTTACAATAGCGGATCTGGATTTGCTTCTTGGCAGCCGTGGCAAAGGCTTCTCGGATTGTCCGATTTTAATAATTTAAAGCAATTATCCGTTGATGGAAAAGGTGTCGTTGCTGGCGCTATTAACGGAAAAGGTGGTAATGTCTCAGCCAGCAACACACACGCAGAGTTAGCTACAGCAATCACTAACCTACCCGTAAAAAGATGGGCACAAGGCACGTTTAACGGCCAATCGGTAACAGCTCCTAACTTTAGTAGTGGGGCTGTGATGACCTTAGGAGTGAACAACATGTCCTTTTCTCCAACAAGAGTGTTTATCCGCGTGAGGTTGAAAGATACTAGCAATGTCCTGTATATAGAAGGGTTTGCTACTGCCTCTATTCTGCAAACAGGGGATATATCTATGTATGGCAGATTTAACAACCGTCTTAGTCTAAGTAGTCTCACGCAACAGTCTGGAGGGTTTACATGTATGGTTGGAAGTAGCCGAATTAATGACTATGCCGGATCGACCTCTACAGCGGTAATAGAAGCTTTCGAATGGTTCGCATACGAATAAAAATATGGAGGGGTAAAGATGGATCAAATTGGATCAAGAGTGTTTTGGGACAAGGTATCGGGAAAAGTAGTTTTTGTAACACCGGAATCGGCTGGTGACGTAGCGGAAACAAGTATCGAGAATGATGTGGCTTTTTATCCGCAGTTGTGTGATTATGCTAATGATAAAATAGGCGTTATTCAACTCGAATATCAGCAGTATAAACAAGAGTTCGAGCAAGCGGTATCCTATTGGGTTAATCCGACAACACAGACGATCGAGTTTAAGCATCAAGAAGAGGACGTATGAATGTCAGAACAAAAATTAAATCTAGCACTCAAGGACGGTATCTTTGCCGTCCTTTTATTATGCTCTTTTTACATACGGAAGGAGTTGCGTTACAATGACGAATAAGAAGCGCAAAAGACGCGCACGGCCACCGCTTGACGAGCGTCATAGGCTTGCAATCGAAATGCTGGCGCGCAAGGGCGTGCATGACACAATGGATGAAATCGCGTCTCTATGTGGAGTGGATAGGCGGACATTGTACCGCTGGAGGCAGCGTGAGGATTTTAATAAAGAATACGAGAGGGTACACCGAGGGTTCATATCCGCAATACGTCGACGACATAGGAGTGCGGTAGATTGGCTCGCGCTTTCAGCGGATGAAATCACGGAGAGATGCCGAATGTTCGGCCTTATTTAAGCCGCGAGTCGGTTCGGATTCATAACGTATGCGAAATCGGGTGAAATGGCGTTATATCAGCGGTATATAAGGCTTTAGCGGCTATTTATCGTGTCCCAAAAGTGTACTTTATAGCGAATTTTCCTACACGAGCCTCCTGACGCGTGACCCCTTCGGAATTTTTCGGATACGAAAGCATTCTAATAGCTGAAGGGCCAGTTGGGGCGCGGAGTCTTGCAGTTTTATAGCTACGGAAACTTTCGGGTATAGCGTAAATCCGCCATACGTTTCGGCTGCATACGTAGTGTATAACGGACGAGAGAACCAGTGTATTTCACTGCATACGTTACCAGCGGGTAGACAGCCGTATAGGGCGCGAAGCTGCGTAGCTACGGGATTTATACGGATTATACGCTGGTAATGTATATACAGTGCATAAGGTACATTTATGCAGCGTAGTATCAACCGCGTAACGGTGCGGTCTACGGGCGCAGACATATTCGCATAATATGGATTTTGTGCATATGTACGTGAATATCCGCTGCATAAAAGGCGATCGGGTGGTACGTATGGCTGCGTGTGTCCGATCGGAATTAACGCTTATTTACGCTATCGAAAGCGAATGAATAAGCGTATTTTTGTGCGGAGATTGCGAGGGCCGTACCCCCAAGGCCCCTGCGCGCCGGCCCGGAATCTGGTGCGAAAACAATCCAGACAGTATTTTTTATCTCGGGGATAACCTAACATAACGATAAACTAAGCGCTTGTCTCTTCGGAGGCAGGCGCTTTTTCTTCGTTTATAGGCGTTGCGTTACGCCTTCCATTAGGGTAGAATACGATTAACGTGATTATACGCTGTAGAGGCGTGTGATTAACAAGTAGTCGTGCGTATCCACAATCCCGTTCAATGCTCAAAAACGTTGATCTGACGCGATTTTGGCCGAACGTGAGCCTAACGCCAGATTCACGATTCATAATCCGAATGCTGTAGCTACATGCGGCTGCGGTTCAAGCTTCCGTACAGCTACAGATGCAGGGAAACCAAGCGAAGAGCCTTGTTAATTTTTCGAGTGGTGGACTGAAATATTCCTAAAGATACACGTTTAGATTACGGATTACGGCCTTTGTGACGAATTTTACTCGTTGCGAAGGTCGTTTTTGTGTTGTTTAAAGAGGATAGTTAAGCCCGTTACAACCTGTTAAGCGATGCTCTTTTGTTTGTATTCATCTTTTGCATAGGAAATACCGATATAACTTTGAGTCTAGAGAACTATTTTCTACGTAAATTTACCTAAAGGAAGTGGAAAAAAGATGTTGAAAAAGAAATGGCTCATTACCCCTATGGTTGCGATGGTTCTGTTTTTTAGTCAATCCGTACTGGCGGCAAATACGTTTCCTGATGTGGACGGTACAAAATATGAATGGGCTGCCGAATCCATTCGTTCGATGGTCGACAAAGGTGTTGTCAGCGGCTATAAGGATGGGACATTCAAGCCAGGCAAAACCATAACAAAAGCGGAATTTGTCCATATGTTTCATAAACTTTTTCCAGAAATCAATTATTCAGCTGGTAAATCTTCAGAGTTTGTGGATGCGCGCAAGCACTGGGCGAATAAAGATTTTGCAGCCATATTCAATGGAGATTATGTTTGGCCGTTTGCTGAAAGTGTAGGGGCCGGGGCCGATTATCCAAACTATCAATTCTATGTCAAGCCCGACAAACCGCTGACCCGGTGGGATATGATGATGATTGCTTCAGTTCGAACAGACTATACTAATCAGACTCTTCATCCTGAGATTGCCGAAGTCATTTCCTCAGCTGCGCAGTACAACGATATCAAAGTTCGTAAGGCAAATTACAAAGACAATTTCTCTGCCTACTATCCGGTACTGTACATCGACCAAACGGGAGAAGAGTACTCCTATGATGGAGATTCCCAGGATCAAAAGGCAGAAGCATTCTACACCCTTACCAAGATGGGCGTCTTTACCGCTGACAATGGATACCTTCACCCAAGAACGCAGGTCACACGGGCCGAAGCTGTTACTGTTTTACAGCGTTTGTACGATGCCACAACCAAGAAGTGATTTAACAAGATTGTAAAAAGGAAGAGCGCTATCCCTAAAAAGGCTAGCGCTCTTTCACTTACGCCGTGTCACTTGATTTAATCACGAAGATTCTTGCCGTTGCAGTCTACCTGTCTTAGTCAGATTTGGTATCCAAGGCGGATTCGCGATTAATCTAATTTTACCGTGCTACAATGCCCTGAAATGATCTTCAATGCCCCATCTATATTGTTCAACACCTGTCCAAAGTGATTCACGAATATAAGCTTATTATGAATAAGCTCATCCAAGATCTTCACATCACTAGCTACATTGCTTTACGCAACTTTTCCTCTTGTTCGATGATTCGATAATTCTGCACATATGCCCTATTGCTTCAAATCAGTAAACAGCTCCTGCGCAGTACGCACAAATAACTGTACAGCAAGTGAAGCATTGTGTAGAGAGGGGATAGCGATACCGATTTGACGCGTGATCAGAGGCGTGGTTTCCTTGACGGTCAGATCATGGGGGAACGTGGATAAGGCGAGTGAAGAGACAATGCCCATACCTAGTCCTTGTCGGACCATGCTGACGAGGGTGCTGATATTGTGAGTAATGAATTGTGCCTGCAACTGACTCTGCTCACGTTCAAAACCTTCCATAATGGCGACCTCGTGTCCACCTTTACAAAAGATCATCTCCTGTTGATTCAAGTCTCGGATGGCGATTTTGTCGTGCGATTGAAAAGGGTGACCGTCAGGCAGGAGAATAACCATGTCATCCTGACATAAAGGAATTACATCTACCTCAGGGTCTGGCAACAGGATGATTCCCGCTTCAATTTCTCTGGTATGTACCCACTCCTTGACTTCATTCGTGGAACCTTCGTGTAAATCGAAAACAAGGTTCGGATAGTGCTGACGAATATGATCAATAATCGGGGGCAGAAAATAGGCCGAGGCAGAAGGAAAGGCACCAATCGTGATCGTACCCACATCTAAGCCTTTTTCAGCGGCCACCTGCTGCTGCACCTTTTCCATGCTTTGCAGCATCATGCGGAATTGCAGCAGCACCTTGTGTCCGATATCTGTCAGGAGCACGCCTTTTTTTCGATCGCGCAGCAATAGCTGGACATCGAGCTCGTTCTCGATACTGGCGATGGCATGGCTGACCGCAGGTTGCGTCATATGCAGCTCATGGGCAGTTTGGGTAAAGTTTAGTGTTTCCGCTACGCGAACAAAGATCATAATCTGAGTAATAGTCATAAGTGAAAAGTTATCTCCCTTATTGAAAACATTCATTTTATTTATTAGTGACCACAGTATAAGCTAGTAAAGCAAAACTTTGCAAACGGTGCTGTTCAGATTTTAGTCGTAAGCAATGCGCAATGAAATTCTAAGGAGAGAGACATCTATGAAAAAATTAACGCCTAAAGCTACGTTGTGGCTTGTCTTGATATTAGTGATGGTATGGGGGATCAACTGGCCGTTGACCAAGCTGGCCTTGCCAGATACGCCGCCGATATTTTTTTCGGGAATCCGCACGCTGCTGGGTGGTGTGATTCTGCTGTTGTTCGCTATGCGTAATCGGAAAACCTTACGCCTTAGACAAAATGCGTGGACATATCTTGTGCTGGCTATATTTAATATTGCAGGCTACTATGGCTTGCAGACGGTAGGACTGCGTTATTTGCCTGCAGGATTATTTTCCACTTTGGTATTCCTTCAACCGATCTTGTTGGGATTATTCTCCTGGCTGTGGTTGGGAGAGCGTATGTTTCCTCTGAAGGTCATTGGACTGGTACTCGGTTTTGGTGGAGTGATCGTGATTAGCTCAGGCGGAATGGCAGGTCATTTGTCTGTGCTGGGCATTGTGTTGGGGCTAGCCTCGGGACTGTGCTGGGCGCTCGGAACGATTTATATGAAGAAAAAAAGCAAACAACTGGACTCCATTTGGGCGGTGACGATGCAACTCATTTTGGGAGGGATCATACTCAACGGGATTGGGTTTACGACCGAGAAATGGAGCGATATCCACTGGACAGCCTCCTTTATCGCGATTCTATTGTTTATTTCAGTATTCGTGATTGCGATGGGCTGGATGATTTATTTTAAGCTAATCGACAATGGGGATGCAGGAACCGTCGGCTCATATACGTTTATGATTCCGGTGCTATCCACACTCTTTAGTATGGTCATGCTCAGAGAGTCCCTCACTTTGACATTTGTAGTGGGGTTGGTGCTGATTGCAGGTAGTGTGTATTTGGTAAATACATCTTCTCCCGGAAAGCGAGCGAACCAAAGCTCGAAGGCTAATGAAACGAATTCCTGTACAAATACTTAGAAAATATAGAATTAGGAAAAATATACTAGAATATCAGAGAGGGGAATAGTAAAATATGACTATATAAATAGAGAGGAAGTTTGGTATGGGAGAGTTAAGCGGTCATACTCAGTCTGTGGAGCCACAACCACAGCCTATTCGTAAGCTGGCAGTTGTAGCAACGGTCATTTCTGGAGTAGCTGTACTAGGCTGTATAGCCTTGGCGGTATGGAATTATAATCTGAATACGAAGGTTAGTTCTTTAACTATAGCGAATGCATCGCTAAAACAGACAACACAAGCCTTAACCAAGCAACAAAATGATACAGAGGCCCTACTTGGAAAAGTAAAATTAGCAGCCAACCTGTCATCCATAACACATGTGTTAGAGCAGACATCTGTCGTTACAGATGATTTTGTATTGGAAAAAGTGACTTTTGATGTGGCAGAGGATGGCAAGTTGAAGGGTGTGCTACTGAATGTGAACAACCAACCTAATCTCGGTTTTGGCGGTGCTTATCAAGGTTATGGCAAATATAATATGTCTTCTGCTGCATTGACGAAGAAGGCAGAGGAAGTCATCGACATAGCTATGAAAGAGTACAGTACATCTGACAAGCTTCCGGTATGGGATAAGAATACGAAGGTGGAAATGACGGTTCAAAATTATCCGCTTGGTAAGCGGGAAGGCGGCACTTTTAAGCTCACTGGTCAGCAATAGGAGGAACCTAACGTTAATCCGATGCTGGGCATTACAGATTTTTGTCTTATGGAATGTAAATTGAGCGGGGGAGCTAATAAATGGACAGATATACACCTACAGCGAGGGAACGCTGGCAGATGAAACAGAGTGAGCCGCAGCCGCAGGGCTGGGTGCTCGCTCTATTTGGTTGGATTTTTTCAAGTTTGGGGTTCGTATTTAGTTTTTTTGTCATTGGAGGCTTGTTTGGGCTTATAGGTCTTGTTTTCGGAATTTTGACTAGAAAGATGGAACAAAGAAACACGCAAGGCATCCTGATTATCGTCATCAGCTCCGTTGCCATTGGCATTGGCCTATTGATTTTTATGATTTTTTTCGCGCATGGTTTTGTAGAAGGTCTGAGAGAAGGTTATAATGAGCATTATTAGGTCAGGGAGGTAACACCATTGAGTGTCATTATTTCACAGCAAATCTCGGCAACGGGTGTGAAGGAATATACGAAGGTGATGAAAACATTTGATTCCCCTTTTACACCTTTGGTTGGACAGAAAATCAGGGATACGGCATTTGGCGATATGCAATATTATGATGTCGAGGACGTATTTATTGATCTAGCGGAGAATGAGTACTGGGTAATTCTACCTGCGATTTTGCTGCATACAGATGATATTGAGGATATACGAGATGCTGTGCGTGAGTATCGTTCACACGGTTGGGAATGTACGAAGCCTTTATAAATGCATACTGCTTAAGCATCTACACGGAGACGTCTTTCTTTTGCGAGATAGGCGTTTTCTTGTGTATTTGTGTACAAACTATTCCTAATGATTGGCATGAAAAGAAAGAAATTATGCTGAAAATGCGCAAAATGTATCATTTTTTATCATAAAACGACAAGTTGGGAAATGAAAACGGACTTAATGTGTTATACTTAGTATATCAAAGGACAAGAGTCTAAAACGACCGGTAAGGCCCTTTCTTTGAAGAGCCTCTGAATGGTTCAACGTTTATCCAAAATAAATGGTCAAAAGGAAAAGGGGAAATGCTAACGTGAGAGTGAATTTGAAATTTACGAACAAAGGGCAAGTTGCAGTTGAGAAGTTCAACAATGAGGAGCTTATCGAAATCTTTAGCCGCTACATTAAAACGTTATGCAAGAAGTATGATATCTCGGTTACGGTACCTGAGGATCTGAACGAGCAGATTTTGGAAGAGGGCACCGTGAAGGTCGTGCTGGATAAGATTAATTGTGACATGGACGCTTTTTTCAAAGAGCTGAGTCGGGATATCAAGGTGCCGCTGGTCAAACGATTGGGTACCAAACTGGATAACGTGTTTAAGACCGAGGTCGTGGAGCAAGAACAGAGCTAAGAATAAGCGAGACCCAATGAGAATTTGCATTATGAAATCATAAAACCTCCCGAATGGGGCGCATGGCTAGGCAATGTGCTCGTTCGGGAGGTTTTATATGCTTAAGCTGCTCTATTTAGGAGATAACATGCATGGCATGTCTGCACCTTTTAGCGTGTTGTTGTGGACGTAAGGCGCAGTTTGGCTAAATCAAACGGAGGCACCAGCCCTTCCTGCGCAGCGCGACCGAGTAAGGCTTCAATGGCGGCATAACCGCTGTCGCCCAAATTGGCGGTAAAATCGTTCACGTACAGGTCGATATGCGATTGGGCGACATCGGGTGATAGCTCTTGCGCATGAGACAATACATATTCACGCGAAGCTTCGGGATGTTTCCAAGCATATTCGACAGAGGCACGTATCCAGTTGGTGATCGCATCCAGATCCAGTGTACGACGGGCAATAATAGCTCCGAGCGGGATTGGCAG
This sequence comes from Paenibacillus sp. DP01, assembly GCF_044784315.1. Taxonomy (NCBI): domain Bacteria; kingdom Bacillati; phylum Bacillota; class Bacilli; order Caryophanales; family Paenibacillaceae; genus Paenibacillus; species Paenibacillus sp. DP01. The sequence continues at coordinate 4,598,321 of NZ_CP173059.1, read as the reverse complement.
CCCTGTATCTTCTTCCCACCAGTTCCCTAGGTCAACTTGCTTGCTAAGTCCATAGGACGGATATGTGAAGCGTGCTTCATGAATCACCAATCCTGCATCTATCTCTCCGTCACGGACAGCAGGCATAATTTGGTCGAACGGCATCACGACGATCTCGCCGACACCTCCAGGCACATGCTTGGCCGCCCATAGACGGAACAGCAGATAAGCGGTGGAACGTTCACTTGGAACAGCTACACGCTTGCCGGATAGGGCTTCCGGACCTTCGACGGTGGAACCTTCCTTAGTCAGCACGAGCGGTCCACAGCCCCGGCCCAGTGCACCACCACAAGGCAGCAGGGCGTATTCATCCAGCACCCAAGGAAGTGCAGCGTACGAAATTTTCATGATATCAAGTCCGTCTGGTGTGATCGCCAGATTGTTGGTGATGTCGATATCGGCGAATGTAATGTCCAGCGCGGGTGCGCCCGAAATCAATCCATGCGCCAAGGCATGGAAGACAAAAGTGTCGTTAGGACAAGGTGAAAAAGCAATTTGCATCTATATAACCTCCGTTAATGTAGAAAATGCGGCTTCCAACGCTTGCAAAGCCTCTTTGATTCGCCAGGATGCACGGTCACGTGGACCAACAGCATTGGAAATCGTGCGAATCTCCATCATCGGCAGCTCGAACCTGTTGGCCGCCACGACTACTCCGTAACCCTCCATCGCTTCGGCAGCAGCGCCGGGAACGCGTTTGGCTAGGCGTTCCGCTGTAGCCGCTGTGCCGGTGGCCGTCGAGACGGTCAGGATCGGTCCGGCGACGGCCGTCTGGCCAGCGTCACGCAACGCCTGAACGAATCGCTGCGCGGTGGCAGCGTTCACGACAATGCGGCTGGAGCCAAAACCCAGCTCGTCCACGCTGCTGAAGCCCTCTGCCGTCTCTGCCCCTAAGTCGGCGGCAATAATCGCGTCAGCAACGACGACGCTCTCCAGTGCAGCGACCTTCACGAAGCCGCCTCCAATTCCAGCGCTAATGACCAGACGGTAGCCGCCAGTGGCCAGTGCCAGCGCGGTTGAAGCCGCTGCGGACGGAGCGCCTACACCGGCCAGCTCGACCACAAAGCGAGTGTCGCCTTTCAGGCCGCGCAGCACAGCCTCTCGTTCGCCTTCAACCGCGGTCATGACCAGGATGCGCCCATCTGATGTTGTATGCTCCATCGGTTGATTCCCCTTTAAATTTAGGTAATATGCTTTCTTATCATACTGCTTTTCCAAACGATGTTCAAAAAAAGTCGACAAAAAAAGCGCTCTATGGCGCTTTTTCGGAGAAAACTGCAAGATTCAACAGATATGAAAATTGGTAGATTAAACATATAACCATTCTAATCTGGAAGAACAGCGCAGACATAGCATATAATAATTATATCGGCTGATCCTTCGTGATTAGCTGAAACATGGTGATATTGCGGTCATAATGGCTTGGGGTCCCATCCTGATTGCGCACCCGAATCATCTCGCTACTGAACAATTCGATATAACCACAGCCTATCTCACAGTATACGCCCGCAGGGTCCTCTTGCCAGACCGAAACGAGGTGTTGAGACAGCGCCGCGGTAAAAAATTCGATGTTTTTTTGCAGTACGCGTGGCGTTTTCTTGGGTTCCATAATGTAAATCCTCCCTATATCATGCCATTTGAAAATCAGCAATTGAACGTGGCTACTACACATCTTAATGAACTTAATCAACTGAAAAAGGTACGGTTCGTCATTCTACTCTATGAAACAGACGTAAACACTGTACCGCTTAATGCTATTTTTGTAAAGCATCCGTTTGACCTTTTCAACATCCATTGTGTGTTTACACACATTTTACATTGCGTTTACACTTCTGTGATGCTAGTGCGTTTCATCTAATAGTACAATAAAGGGTAACTATACTGCATGAAATTGATGGAGGCCATATGTTGATAGAGAGTCAGAAGAAGGATAAAGCCGGGTCAGAACGTTACTTTAACCGAGATTTAAGCTGGATTGAATTTAATCGTCGTGTGCTCCAGGAGGCTCAGGATGCAGATACACCGTTGCTGGAGAGAGCCAAATTCTTAGCAATTGTGTCCAGCAATTTGGATGAGTTTATGGCTGTTCGTGTTGCAGAGACGCGCGAGAAGATCAAGGCGGGTTTTATGCAAAAGGATTTTACGGGTTATACCCCTTCCGGTTTGTACAAGCGCCTGATCAAGCGTACCGTCTCCATGGTATCCGAGCAATACCGGACCTATCGTGATATTTCTCGCCTATTGACGAAAAAAGGTCTTTTGCTGCTTGAATATAATGATTTAAATACGACACAGCGCAAGTCGCTGGATGCATATTTTCATGAAATTATATTTCCGGTGCTTACACCGATGGCGGTCGATCAAAGCCGTCCTTTTCCACTGGTTCATAATAAATACGTATATTTGGCAGTTGTCTTGAAACGTCCAGGAGATACGGAGGAGGATAAGCCGCTTTTTGCCATTGTGCAGGTGCCTTCCAATATTCCGCGTGTCGTTTCGGTGCCGTTACGTTCCAATAGCAAGAAGAAATCATTTATTTTAATTGAGGAACTGATTAAGCATCATATACAAACGTTGTTTTCTGGATATATCCCCGAGGCGGTTCATGCCTTTCGGGTTACGCGTAACTCTGATTTGTCCATTAATGAAGAAGAGATCGAAGATTTGCTCGAAGAGATTGAAAAAGAACTGCGTCGAAGACGGCGGGGAGCACCGGTCAGACTGGAAGTGGAAAAAGGGATTAATCCCTTTGCCCTGATGGAACTTCAACGCGAATTCAAGCTGTTCGATCATGTATTTGAGATCGACGGGCCGTTAGATCTGACGTTTTTGTCGTCTTTTGCCGATCATTTGGAGGGGTATTCGCATCTGAAATTTCCGGCAATCAAACCATTGTATCCGGAAGAACTGCCTCCGCAAGAGGATATCTTTAACGTACTTCGCAAACGGGACGTGCTCGTGTACCATCCGTATGAATCGTTCGATGCGGTAACTGATTTTATCATTGAGGCATCAGAGGACCCGGATGTAATGGCCATTAAGATGACCCTGTACCGTGTCAATGGAGAATCGAAGCTCATTCCGGCTCTGGCACGTGCAGCCGAATCGGGTAAGCAGGTGACCGTAGTGGTCGAACTGAAGGCGCGTTTTGACGAAGAACGTAATATTGCTTGGGCGCGTACGCTTGAAAAAGCTGGCTGTCATGTAGTATACGGGTTGGTCGGCTTGAAAACACACGCCAAAATTATTCTAATAGTACGTCATGAACGTAATGTGCTCAAACGGTACGTGCATGTGGGAACTGGCAACTATAATGAAAGTACGGCACGTGTATATACGGATATCGGGTTATTCACAGCGGATCCGGTGCTGGGTGAGGATGCCTCTGAGCTGTTTAATGAAATCACGGGCTTCTCGGCGCTCAAGACCCCGCAAGCTTTCACCGTAGCTCCGACGGGAATGAAAAATAAGCTGTTCGACCTGATCCGCAGGGAAGCGGAGCAAGCACTTGCAGGCAAGCCAGCCCGTATTATTGCTAAAATTAATTCTTTATCCAATCAGGAAATGATTGATGAACTATATGCGGCTTCTCAAGCAGGTGTGAAGATTGATTTAATCATTCGAGGGGTCTGCTGTTTACGCCCTGGAGTGGAGGGCTTTAGCGAGAACATTCGGGTTATCAGTATTGTCGACCGTTTCCTAGAGCATTCCAGACTGTTTTACTTTGAAAATGCAGGTCATTCGGAGCTATTCTTGTCCAGCGCGGATTGGATGACTCGCAATCTGACTCGCCGGATTGAGCTGATGTGCCCAATTTATGACGACCGAATCAAAGAAATGCTAGTGGATATTTTACGTTTATCCTTGAAGGATAATGTAAAAGCACGCCAGCTTCTGCCGAATGGCAGCTATCAATTTGTAGCCAGAAACAACGAAGAGGCTCCCATCAGGAGCCAATTCGAAGCAATGAAGGTTAAAAACTGGAAGAAGGAAGAATGGACCACGACAACGTAAGATTCCAGGCCTTTTGAAAATCTTTTGCGACAGCCACCAGCTCCCGTTGCTCCAGAATCGGTTCACTCTTGCTTTCCAGGCGAATATGCAGCGCATCGTCTCCTGTCGTGGGATGGATGCCGGAGATGATGCCGGATTCGCTACGATCCATACCGATTGCTAGCTGGAGCAGCGAGCCGAGCCGGTGTACACGTTCTTCGTCGGAAGGCTCCAAAATATCTGCATGTGTGCGCAGCAAGCGGGGGGTCCGGTTTTTGGGGTGGTAATCAGCGATCAGCGCGGCTAGCACTGTTTCCCGGTGAGATAAGCCGCCAATGCCTGCGTGCAAGATCCAGAACACGGAATGCTGGCGGAAGTGATAGTAATTCAAGGCTGCGCCTGTTTTGTAAAGAGTTGCTGCGGTCAGTAACAAGCGTTTGTCCATAGCGATTGAAGGTCCCTCAGCTAAAGTGTCATAGAGCCGGACGGCGTACTCGTTAACCCGCTTGACATGCGCTTCGCTAACCGGGACAGCAAACGACAAGATATTGCGAATGGACGCGATGAGCGGATTAGCCACCACAGGCTGTTCAGCGTTGACTAGCTCATGAAACAGGCCGTCTCGCAGACCCGCTCCACTGACCAAATACGCGGAGCCTTGAGCAGCTTCAAAAATCGTTTTCAATATAATGAGACCCGGTACGATAATGTCGGCTCTGTCTTTGGACAGGCCGGCTGTTTTTTTGCGTTTTTCATAGGGGAGATGAGGCAGACTGCTATAAAAATAATCGACATCTTCTATTGTCATTTCGTAATGGTGTGTCACAGGAAGCGAGTAATCCCGCCGTTTCTGATTGATTTTAGCCAAAGTACGGAGGGTTCCACCCAGCCCGATAAACGGCAGACCCGGATTGGAGAAGATCCAATCATGGTTTTGCAGTGAAGAACGGACAAAGCTCTCCATTTCTTCAATCTGTCCAGGAGACCATTCGCCATTCTTGACCTCACGTCCAAAGCGCCAATTCATATTGACTGCGCCAAAGGGAAATGAAACTGTATGCAGCCGTGTTCGATCCCTGAACAGCGTAATTTCGGTACTGCCGCCCCCGATGTCAATAATAATGCCGTCACTCACATTCATTGTATTCACTACGCCCAGAAAACCGGCATAGCCCTCTTGCTCCCCGCTCAGGATTTCCAATGTTAGATTTGTCTCTTCCGCAATCCATTGAACAATTTCGTCCGAATTGGCCGCATTGCGGATGGCCGCTGTTGCTGCTGCACGCATACGAACAACCCCGTGCATACGGCAAACTTCCATAAATTGGCGTAGCAATGGAGCGATGCTGCGGATTGCTTCTCGTTCCATACGGCCGTTGGCCCCAACCTTTTCGCTCAGTCGGGCAGCTTCTTTGCATTCCTGCACAATTCGATAAGCACCTGTCTCTGTCATTTCATAGATCACGAGACGTATGGAGTTTGAGCCAATGTCCATGATGCCAATTTTGCTATTCATGAGTTGACCTCCTTGTTGAAAGAAACAATTTGCAGCAAATTCAACTGCTCCGTTCTAAATGGTATTCAGATTATTGTCATTGTACCAGTGTTGTCCGGTGCATGCTACCGTTCGTCATGATCTTGTCGAAATAGACACATGATCCTGACAATCACCCAAGAATAGCACACCTCTATTGAGTATGTATAAGTATAGCTGACGGCGAAAGGAGAGAATTAGATGAGACAACTTGCAAGCAAATGGCTAAAGACGAAGGCGCTCCTCCATCATCCACATACCGCCGTTTATATACCGGAAACCTGTCTATATAGTGAAGAACAATTGCGCATAATGCTGCGGCGGCATGCTTTTGTATTTATAAAACCCGTAAGAGGAGGCGGAGGTGTCGGAGTCATGCGCGTGGCAAAGGAGGGGAACGGCTACACCTGTACGCGTATGGAACAAACATATCGGTTCAGCCATTTTAGAGCGCTTGTGGCCGGAATCAATAAGCTCCGAATCCAACGTCCGTATCTCATTCAGCAAGGTATTCAACTAGCAAGTATCCAAGGTAGACCTGTTGACTATCGAGTCAAAGTCGTAAAGGAAGGGGAAAAATGGGAGTTTCGTGCAGTGGTGGCGCGTCATGCTCGTCCCGGACTGGTCATAACGAATCTGTGCAAAGGAGGAACTTTGCTGAAGGGAACAGAGGCACTTCGAATGATATATCCGCGACGGCTAGCTAGACGAAAGCGGCGGGAGATCGTTGAACTTACACAGCACTGTATTCCTATACTTGAAAGAAGATTTCCAGGGATCGGACAACTGGGATTTGATTACGGGCTTGATTGGAATGGACGGGTATGGATTTTAGAGGTAAACACAAGACCTCAATAAATTCAGGTTTTCTTCAAAAAGTTTCCATTATAATCTATTAACAAGATGCTAAATATAATATATTTGTATAAACATAAAAAAAATTTTTTTTGCGTTTAATCGCCAAAATTCTGTGTATAAATATTGTCCACATTATCCCCTGTCACATATAAGGGTTAACGACACTTACCAACAATTTATACACAGGATTTCCACAATTGACTGTGGATAATAGAACGCTTGTTCCGTTTTTGGTATTTTGATAGAATAGATTTTGAAATAAAAGGAAAGGTTGTGTCGAGGATGGCTATGCTGACGGATGAAATGCTTTTGGATTCCTATCAGATGGCAATCGAGCTTAAACTTGAATGTGACTTCATTGCACTGTTGCTGGCTGAAATTCACAAAAGAAATCTAGAGATGAATACAGCCGTAGTCCTTCATTAGACCGGACAAGCTCTCGTACTGCGACTGTAAAGTCATTCAGGGTTCGGATGACTTTACGGACAATCACTGCAACGAATAGGCACACCGTGAAAAAGGGTATTTCACTCCAAAGGTTCAAATCTGGAGTAAAATACCCTTTTTTGTCATAGTCTAAATTAACTACAATTTCATGTTACTGCTGTGTCCGGGAGACAACTTGGCGTCTGGATCTACATAGACCTTGGCGTTGTTGACTGCTGTAGGAGCTTCACCAAAACCAACCGCGATCAGCTTAAGCTTGCCTGGATAGGTAGTGATGTCTCCTGCAGCGAAAATGCCAGGAATATTCGTCTCCTGACGAGAATCGACCACGATGGAGTTACTTTCGATTTCAATTCCCCATTCAGCAATTGGACCAAGTGTGGATACAAATCCAAAGTTAACGATGACATCGTCCACTTCGATTTCCTGAGTTTCTTTGGTTTTTACATGAGCAAGAGTGACCTTTGTAATCGTATCTTCCCCATGCAATTCTGCAATTTCCGTTGGTGTAATCACGTTTACTTTGGAAGCGAGGAGGTTCTCGACACTGTGTTCATGCGCGCGGAATTTGTCACGGCGGTGAATCAATGTAACCTGTTCTGCAATCGGTTCCAGCATAAGGGCCCAGTCTACAGCAGAGTCACCGCCGCCACTGATTAGCACCTTACGACCTGCAAATTTGCTCAGGTCGCTGACAAAGTAATGCAGGTTCGTTTTTTCAAAACGATCGGCACCTGGAAGCTCCAGTCTGCGTGGCTCGAAAGCACCCACGCCAGCGGTAATGATAACCGCTTTACCATGATACTCGCCACCTTTGTCTGTTTTGACGATGAAGTGGCGTTCTTCTTTCTTCTCTAACGATACGACTTTCTCTTCTAGCTGCACCTCTGGATTAAAATGGTTCATTTGTTGAACCAAATTGTTGACCAGTTCCTGTGCAGTCACTTTAGGAAAGCCAGCAACGTCATAAATATATTTTTCAGGATAAAGGGCTGCAAGCTGGCCGCCCAGTTGGGGCATACTTTCAATTAAGGTGACGGATGCCTGACGCATTCCTCCGTAAAAAGCGGCGAAAATACCGGCTGGACCGCCTCCAATTATGATCAGATCGCGGATCTCCGCACCTGTGGATTGAGCTGTCACTCTAAAAACACCTCCGAAAGGGATAGTATGAATTGTAGATATTGAATCAGCCGCATAGAGGTTCAGATAGCCGCCGAACGTATGATTCACTGCTTATCATTATAAACTGCTGGGTTCTTCTTGCAAAGTTAAAGCGATTAATATTTGATGAAGACTTTCCGGTGAGTATAAGTTAACCGTGTTAAGAGAAAAGCTGTGAATATTGAATGATTATGTATATCGGAAGGGGTAGAAGCATGAGCAGTATTCCCAAAATTGTCATTGTGGGCGCCGGATATGGCGGTATATTGACGGCTCAGCAATTGCAAAAGGAGCTCAAGCACAATGAGGCAACTGTCACGCTAATCAACCGTCATGATTACCACTATATTACGACACATCTTCACATGCCTGCGGCAGGCACGGATACGATTGAGCATTCGAGGATTCCGATTGCGCAGCTAATCGATGAGTTCAAGGTGGATTTAGTTAAAGGAACAGTGAAGGAAATCATACCAAATGAGAAAAAAGTCGTGCTGGAGGATGGCTCGCTATCCTACGATTATTTGGTCATCGGATTAGGTGGGGAGCCGGAAACATTCGGAATTCCAGGGATGGATCAATTCGCACTGACGATTCGCAGTATTAACTCTGTGCGCCTGATTCGAGAGCATATTGAATACCAGCTGGCCCTGTATAAAAATGACGGTAAGCCAGGTCGCCTAAATTTCGTCGTAGGGGGCGCTGGTTTTAGTGGCATTGAGTTTGTAGCGGAGTTGGCAGATCGACTGCCACAGCTGGCTAAAGCTTACGACATCGATTTTAACCGAATTCAAATCATTAACGTCGAGGCAGCTCCTACAGCATTACCAGGGTTTGATCCTGAGCTGGTGGAGTACGCGATGGATGTCCTCAAGCGTAAAGGGGTTAACTTCCGTATTGGAGTCCCGATTAAGGAATGCCAGCAGGATGGTGTAATTGTCGGTGAGGGTGAGAAAATTGAAGCCTGCACGGTCGTCTGGACAGGTGGAATCCGTGGAAACGGATTGATCGAGAAAGCCGGATTCGAAGTGATGCGCGGAAGGGTGAAAATCGACGATTTTCTGCGTGCACCGGGTCATGATGATATTTTCATTATCGGGGACAGTTCCCTGATGTTTAATCCGGAAGGCCGCCCTTATCCACCGACTGCCCAAATTGCAATGCAGCAAGGAGTACTTTGTGCCAAGAATCTGGCCGCTACGCTCCGCAAAAAGGAGCTTCACAAGTTCGTATTCTCCAACAAGGGTACGGTTGCATCCCTTGGAAAAGGCGAAGCTGTCGCCGTAGTAGGTAAACGAAAAATCAAAGGCTGGGTGGCTGCACAGTTGAAAAAAATTGTGGATCTACGCTATCTGTTCATCATTGGCGGCATTCCACTAGTACTGAAAAAAGGGCGGTTTTTCTAACGTCAGAAGGTTTCCATGACTCCTTGAATGGAGCTTGGAGACCTTTTTTATTTAGGTGAACGAAAAAAAAGGTATTGACTCATAACTATTCGACGACGTATAGTATGGTTACTAATTATAGAGGGGGAGCTTCACGTTGAATTCTGATTTTAAAATCAATGCCGATCCCAAGAGAATAAATTTATTGACTGAAAAGTTTCCAAATGTGGACTCCCAATCGTTGAATACGTTCGTACTTTTCGTGCAGGCAGCACATGAAGTGTACAATGGAGTGTCTTCCAGACTCTCGGAATATGGGTTATCTGTAGGCAACCTGAAAATTTTAGTGCCATTGTTTTTACATGAACGTGCATTGACTCCATCAGAGCTGGCTGAATATTCAGGGGTTACTCGTTCAACAGTAACCAGCGTAATTGATAAGCTGGAACGGGACGGCATCATCCGCAGAAGTACGCTGACGGATCGACGTATGACCGCGATCTCCTTGACTGATGAAGGAAAACAGTTAATGACGGAAAAAATTCCGATGTTCATCCAGCTTTTTTCGGATTTAATGAATGAATTTACAAAGGAAGATCATGTTCTATTTGCTACGTTATTAAATAAGCTTTCCTCAGGACTTGAACGGATAAAACGGGAATGATCAAATTTCCCGGCTTAAATAGTTAGACGTCGTATTATCAGGTTCCTTATTTGTTTTTGACTATTATTTTTTAACGATTATTGGTTAAATCATCATGAAGGAGAGTTTGTTGCAATGAATAAAAAGATCATTGTGTACGTGCTACTTGTTGTCGCATTAGGTACTGGAGGTACGCTGATGGCAATGAGCGGCAAGGATGCTGTGAGTATGGCAGCCCAACAAAAAAACACACTGCTTACGGCAGATACCGTGAATGTTGCTTTTCAGGGTGTAGGGGGAAGAGTAAACACGATTGAGGTGAAGGAAGAACAACAGGTGAAAAAAGGGGATGTAATCATGACTCTTGATCCTGTAGACCTTGATTTGCAAATCGAGAAATTAAAAACGGATATCGCACAGGTTGATGTGAAAATAAAACAGGCTAAAGACGGGCTGCAAAATCAGTCGGAGAAAATTTCAACTTCAGAAAAACAGGGACAATTGGACATTCAAGCCGCGCAAGCAGGAGAGTCCTTATTAAATCAAGGAACACGTGCGGAGGATATTCTAAGACAAAAGCTGGCTATTGAAGCAGCACAGCAATCGTTGGACGCAGCTCTGACAGGAGTAGAGACAGCCAAAAGGAATGCGGAAATCGCGCAAAAAACAGTATCATCCAGACAACAGGCTCTGGACTTGGCTAATGTGAATTACAAGCGTATCAAAGCGTTATATGATGCCGGAGCTGGAACCAAAGCAGAACTGGATAACGCCAAAAACCAACTGGATAATGCCCAAATCTTGTTGGATACAGCTAAGGATCAGGTTGAAATTTCTAATAACCAGATTACAGCGGCTAGCAAACAATCGGACATTGCTAGAAATGGGATCGCTCAGCAGCAAACCGCTTTGGATAAAATGGAGGCTGGCGCAACGGCTGAGGAACGCCAGCAGGCTCGTATCAAAACAGAAAAAGCCAAGGAAGCCTTGACTCAAACCTCGCAAACACGTAAAGATGTTAAGAATAGCGAATACAATGTGGATCTTCTGGCTCAACAAAAGCAGGCATTAAGTGTTCAACTCAAAACTTTGGAATTACAGCGGGGACGTATGGTGCTGAAGGCATCCACAGATGGTAAGGTGTCGCGTATTGTACCTAAAATGGGAGAGATCGTTTCTACGGGGGCAACGGGCGCCGTTATCGAAACCAGTCAGCTATACTACGATATTTATGTGGGTGAGGATTCCATGTCACAGTTTAAAGCTGGGGGAAATGTGACTTCGCACGTTGTAGCTTTAGATAAAGATGTCCAAGGCAAGGTGAGGTACATCACTTCTGCTCCTCAGTATACCAACATGAGAATGAGTCGGGACAAAGGTCTGTCGGATATAAGCTCCTTCCAAGTACGGGTGGATGTTCAGCGCACATCTGAATTATTACCTGGAATGACGGTAGAGGTTGTGACGAAATGAAGGCGTTTATAGAAGAATGGAAGCTGTTGATCAGCGGTAAGATGGTTTTTGTTATGCTGCTCGTTCCTATCATAGTAGCTCTAGCCTTTGGATTTGTTTTTAAAAATAATCAGCTTAACGATGCCTCTATAGCTGTAGTCGATTTAGATCATAGCAGTTATAGCCGACAGCTTATTAATAAATTAGATGCATCGCAGTATATTGATGTACGCCATGTGCAAGAGAATGAAGCCGATCCGAATTTACTCTTATATAATGAAAAGTTTTTTGCGGTGATTTACCTCCCAGCTGGGTTGGAGGAAAATAGGATCAAAGGAGTTCAGAGCAACATCGGTTTTTATGTGGATAATACGGTAGGTCAGGCTACTGGAAATCTACGCTCGGCAGTCACAGAGATTATGGCGACGGAAAATGCGATGCTGGCTGGGGGTGGATTAAAGGGCATGGGAATGAGTGACAGCCAGGTTACAGGGCTTACTTCTAATATGCTGCTTCAGCAGCGCCTGTTATATAATCCTACCAATGCTACTTTGATGACCTCGGTTATGGGATTCATTAATACGGTCATGATTTCATTGATTGGTGCTACTGTACTGACAATCGTTCCGCGATTGCGGGAGCAAGGAAGATTAAAAGAGGAGCTTCAGCATTCGTATAGCTTGATTCTTAGGGTGTTACCGTATGCGTTAGTAGGATGTGTGTCCTTTTACCTGTCCATTGGTTTACTTAAGCAAATTGGGGGATTACGCTTTGAAGCGAATGTATGGCAGCTCAGTATTCCATTTTTCCTATACACGATTACGTTGAGTTTGTTTGCGATGGTTTTAGGGTGGAATGCTGCGAATCCTGGAAAAGCTTCCTCACGCCTCATGCTAATTATACTGCCTTCGTTTTTACTGAGCGGTGCTCAATTGCCCGTGGCTATGCTGCCTCCATCGCTGCAATATGTAAGTAACATTCTCCCATTGACCTGGCATTTCAAGTTTTTGAGAGGTATGGGCTTCAAAGGTGGGAGCTTAAAATATTTTATTCCCGAGTTGGGAGGCTTTTTGGTCTTACTAAGTGGTTTGCTGCTTATTATCTTTATTTTGATTGCTCTGGAGAAAAGAAAGCTGGCGAAAAGTGAGAATACATCCGTAGTGGTGGAGCCGGTGATGCAATAATCTGTGCTATTATTCCTTGGTTTATTACCTGGGCAATCATAAAAAAAATACATTTTATCAGGCGCCCGTGCGGGGGCCTTTTCTCTTCTATTATAGTTTTAGATCTTATAAAAAAAGGATTCCGTCGTCCCGAAAGTGGGAGTTCACGAAATCCTCGGTTTTTTTCAGTAAAGAGTTGATGTCTGCGTCTTACAGCTTCAGCATGTCTTCAAATGTTTCTTCATTCAAAACGCTGCCGACATAGAAGGAACCGAATTCACCGTATCGGGCACTCACTTCATCAAAACGCATTTCGTAAATTAGCTTCTTGAATTGAAGTGCGTCGTCGGAGAACAGGGTCACGCCCCACTCCCAATCGTCGAAGCCGATGGAGCCTGAAATGATTTGCTTTACTTTGCCAGCATAGCTGCGTCCAATTAAACCGTGGCTGCGCATCAAGGTGCGACGCTCGTCCATCGAAAGCATGTACCAGTTGTCATCCAGATCACGTTTCTTGTTCATTGGATAGAAACAAATATAACGTGCCTTGTTTAATACAGGCTTCAGGCGCGCGACAATTTGTGGATTTTGCATTGGATCTTCTTCCTTGCTCAAATAATTACTCAGTTCCACCACACTTACATAAGAATAAGTTTTGGTCGTATATTTGGCGAAGGTTGTTTTGTTGAATTCATTTTCCAATTTATTGAGGTCTTCCAGCGTTTCACGCAGGTGCAGCATAACAAAATCAGCCTTTTGTCCGACTACAGTATAGACAGCTGAGCTGCCCAGACCTGCTTCCTCGGTAACGCTCCATTCCTTCATAAACTCTTGAAGCTCGTCCAGTGCTCCCGCGCGCTCTTCATCGTCTGCAGTTTTCCATGCCGTCCAGTTGATGGACCGGAAATCGTGAAGCGCGTACCAGCCTTCCAGTGTGGAGGTTACTTCGTTGGGTGTTGCTGGGGTTTGTTGAGGTTGATGTTGATTCACGATCTACACTCCTTTACGATCTGTAAATGTAATCGGCTTAGCCGAAATATGTGTACTTCCGTATATCGTTCCTGTATCCAATACGTGATGTTTAACCATTATATTGTAGCTCAATTTGGAGCTTTTCACCAATGAAAGAAGTGTGAAGAATATTATTTTTCCATGATGCAGGTCACAAAAGTCATAAAATAGTTAGTATTCTCGAAAAAAGAAGAACTCGGACGAATAAGGCTGCCAAAAAGGAGGACAATTGCCCTTATTTTGTTGGTCCCACCCGAGGGCAAGTATGATAGAATAGAAAAACATCTTGGAGAACGTTATGTCAGGAAAGGAAGAATGTCGGAATGCGGATGAAAAACCTGCTGCACTATACTGAGAACCACCGCTACTGCGTTTATCGGGAATTTGGCTTGAGCGCACTGGATGAATTGATGCTGGGAAGTGTCTATCAGCCGATGGTAGGCGCATTTGCGGTCAGTCTATATCGACTGTTGTTCCAGCATGTGCCAGTCGGACAGATTGGTTATTCGCCGTTGGAACAGCAACGTCGACTTTTTCTGACACTGGGACTGGAGCCAAGTGAGAAGGGACGCAAGTATTTGATTGAACAGACCTCCAAGCTGGAGGCTGTCGGTCTGTTGCAGACGTCCAGGTTGTATGCGCCCGAAACGGACGATTATATGTATGAATATGAGATGCAACCACCGCTCGCACCTGCTGAATTTTTCAGAACGCAGCACCTTACCCTTTTGTTGAGAGACAAAATCGGTAAGTTTGCAGTGCTTTCTCTGAGAGAATCGTTGTGGAGCAGGGAATCTAGCGAATGGTCGCAATCTTCCCATAATAAAGAGAATATATCGGTTCCGTTTTATGAGCTGTTTGAGCTGAACACCCATGTTATAGATTATGAGCTGGAACAAGCGCTGTCCGAAGTATCCACGAGCCGCCAGACTGGAGCATTAGCGTCCGAATCGGAGGAAGCTTTGAACTATGCAGATATTATTCTTCGTTTTCCGCGTGAATCCGCCAATCGCAAACACGTGGAGCGTCTTCGATTTGAACACGAGCAACTGGGTATGGTCAATTACGTGGTCCGTAAATTTGATCTCTCTGTACAGGATATCAGCCGCTTACTGGATGAGGACGGCATTTTTACCGAAGCAGGTGACTTATTGCTCGACGAGCTTCAGCTTCGGGCTAGCCAACACTCCAGGCAGGAACGGAAGCGTCAGGAGGAGCAGCAAGTGCAGGCCGCCAAAGTGGTTGCCTTGCGACAGAGGGAAACTTCCACACCTGAAGAGCCGCCTGCAGAGCAGGCTGTGGAAATGGAATTTTATGTAGAGGTTCCCCCACAATTCACAGCCAAGTGTGACATTCACCAATATAATATGATGCTGCGCAACGAGCCTTATCGCCGTTTGCTGCAAACCTTTTTCCCCGGCACGGTTCCCGGTAACCTGCTGGATATATTCGAGAAGATTGATATCAGCTATAAGCTGCCTGGCGAAGTCATCAATGTGCTGATCCATTATTTAATGTCACTGCTCGTATCGGGGAGCGATCAGCGGATTAACCGCAACTTTGTCGAGGCCGTTGCCTCCAACATGCTGCTGAAGCAGGTAAACACTTACGAAAAAGCTGTTCAATATATAAGGGATCAAGCCAAGGTAAAAGGAAAACAGTCTACTGCTTCTTCCTCCGGGGGCAGATCCCGCACGTATGCCAAAAACAATGGGCCTGCCAAGCCGTCTATTCCGATCGTACAAGATCAGCCTTCCGAGGAATCCGTATCCGAGGAGGAATTGGATGAACTGCTTCGCCTGGCTGAACGACTGCAATCCGGTAAACAGAAAAAGGTGTAATGTAAGCCAATTCAATAATGTGTCGACTTTATGGCGGTCGGCAGCGAAGCGTCAATCGCCCTCCATAACTCTGCACATTTTAGAAAGGAGGAGCATTCTTGGAATCACTCGGTGATTTGCTTCAGCAGATGCAGAACCCTTCGTTTCGCCAACGTACTCGTAGCGTAGCCGATCAGGTTCTAAATGATCCGCTGGTGAAGGAATTTTGTGCTGCACATCCTGATGTAGACGAAACGCAATTGCGACTTAATATGAGTATGCTCTTTCAGTATACCCGGGATCGTCGAAATTGCGACAACTGTCCGGGACTGGAACAGTGTCCTAACGATTTCCAGGGTCACTTTTGCAAGCTGGGCGTGGAGTATCCCAATGGAACAGCGGAAATGGTGGACATTCGGACCCCGTGCGCCAAGCTAGTTGCCTCCCAGCATGAACAACGAGTGCGTCAACGAATTAAAAGCTTTTATGTGGATGAGCGCGCGTTGTTGGAAGGATATAATGCCGTTGAGATTGCACGCAAGGATTTGCAACGCGTGCCCGCAGTAAATCAGGTATTCCGCTATATTGAGGAAACCAAAAGGCAGGGTTTATTAAAAAAGGGGCTGTACCTGGAAGGTACGTTTGGTACGGGAAAAACCTTTTTGATGGGCTATCTGTTGCACGAGTTGGCTCTGTCGGGTTTCAACGGTGTGATTGTGTACATGCCTGATTTTGTGGAGGACTTAAAATCCATGATTCAGGATGGACAGAAGCTCAAGGAAACGACTGAAATGCTTAAAAATTGTGATCTACTTGTATTTGACGATATTGGTGCTGAAAATTTGAGTCCATGGGTACGGGACCATGTAATGGGCTCCATTTTGAATTACCGAATGAACCGCAAACCGACCTTTTATACTTCCAATTACTCGCTGCAAGGGCTAGAGAAGCATCTTAGCTTTACAAGCAAAGACGGAGAGGAAATGTACAAGGGACAACGCTTGATGGACCGGATTCGTCCTTTTGTAGATGTCATTACCGTCAAGGGGAAAAATCAGCGAGGATAAGCGGTCATCTGCCTACTCTTTTGATATCTTACAATTAAAAGACTATTGTGATATAATTAATAGGTGTCGAAACAGACATTACAGGTTATAATAATCTTGACTTTTCTATAAAGGAGGAACATACAATGGCAATTGTTAACGTGTCCGATCAATCCTTCAACGCAGAAGTCGAAGGCACAGGAACCGTTTTGGTTGATTTTTGGGCGCCATGGTGCGGTCCTTGCAAAATGATCGCTCCAATTCTGGAGGATCTGTCTACAGAAGTTGGCGATAGTGTCAAAATCGCGAAGGTGAACGTGGATGAAAATCCAGAGTCTGCTTCTCGTTTCGGCGTGATGAGTATTCCTACCCTAATCGTCTTCAAAGACGGACAGCCTGTTGATAAAGTGGTAGGTTTGAACTCCAAAGAAGCATTGAAAAGCATGCTTACTAAACACCAATAATCATGGAATGTGACCCATGCTCCTGCGGGGGCTTGGTGGAGCGCCATGAACAGTCAATGCCTCCGGTTATATATACCGGGGGCGTTTTTGTGCATTATTCCTATATAATATAAGTAGTAAGTTGAGCAGTCATTAAGAATGGAAGGAGGAACCGGGCGAATGAAATCCTATGCGGAGGACTTGCAGAACCAGGAGAAGGCGCTGGAGAACATACGGCACAAATTAGCATTGTTGCCGGATGCATCAGGATGTTACCTGATGAAGAACAGCGAAGGCACCATCATTTATGTCGGCAAGGCCAAAGTGTTGAAAAACCGGGTCCGTTCCTATTTTACAGGTAGCCATAACGGCAAGACGCAGCGACTGGTTGCTGATATTCGTGATTTTGAATATATCGTTACAGGCAGCAATATGGAGGCGCTCATTCTGGAGTGCAACCTTATTAAAAAGCACCAACCACGTTATAACGTGCTGTTGAAGGATGATAAAACCTTTCCGTACTTGAAAATTACGAACGAGGCACACCCCAAGCTGGAGGTAACCCGTCGCGTTCTGAAAGATAAAGCGAAATATTTTGGACCGTACCCCAATTCCTACGCGGCACATCAGACGAAAAAGCTGCTGGATCGTATGTATCCGTTACGCAAGTGCGGTGTAATGCCAAAAGAAGTGTGTCTGTATTATCACATGCATCAGTGCTTGGGACCTTGTGTGAAAGAGGTCGAGAAGGAAACATATGATCAGATCAGTCAGGAGATCGGTTCCTTTTTGAGCGGGGGACATGAGGAAATTAAAAAGGACCTCCAGCGTAAAATGCAGGAGGCCGCAGAGGAATTGTACTTTGAGCGTGCCAAGGAGCTGCGCGATCAGATTATAAGCATCGACGCGATGATGGAAAAGCAGAAAATCACCACATCTGATGCGAAGGACCGAGATGTATTCGGCTTTTCGGTAGATAAGGGCTGGATGTGTGTACAGATTTTATATGTCCGCAAGGGTAAAATGATCGAGCGCCATATGTCGACTTTTCCTTTCTACGGTGAAGCTTACAGTGATTTTATGTCCTATGTGACGCAATATTACAGTGACAACCCGGCAGTGCCGCAGGAGATATTGTTGCCGGACTCTCCTAAGCTGATGAAAGCAAAATCGACTGATGTCGATCAACCGATTGCAGCAGAAAGTGAACTTTACAGTGCGATCACAGCTGAGACTGCCAGCATTACAGATGAGGGAGCAGCACAAACAGAGTCAGACCGTTCTGCTGACCCACTGCGGGTAGCCGAAGCACGAGCGTTATATGCAGAAGGAACGATTCAAGACCCAGTTGGTGACCAAGCAGCCGGGGAAAAAGAACCCGAAACAGAAACAGAAACAGAAACTCAACTATCCGGTGGATTAGAGGACCCAACGGCGGCAGCTCTCGCTTTGGCTGAATGGCTGGATGTAAAGGTACTTGTGCCGCAGCGTGGGCTGAAAAAGCAAATGACGGGGATGGCGACGGAAAATGCACGTGTTGCTTTGGATGAGAAGTTTAAACTGATCGAGCGGGATGAGGAACGGACCTCCAAAGCTGCAAGCAATCTGGGACGTGCCATTGGGCTGGATAGTCTGCATCGGGTAGAGGCGTTCGATAATTCCAACATTCAGGGTTCCGATCCAGTGTCGGCCATGATCGTCTTTATTGACGGTAAGCCTGCCAAGAAAGAGTATCGAAAATACAAGATCCGTTCTGTGCAGGGACCAGATGATTATGAAACGATGCGTGAGGTTATTCGGCGCCGATATGAACGTGTACTGAAGGAAAATCTCGATCGTCCCGATTTGATCATTGTTGATGGTGGTCGTGGACAAATAAAAGCGGCAACCGATGTATTGGAAAATGAGCTGGGATTGTTTATTCCTGTGTGTGGTTTGGTGAAAGATGCCAAACACAGAACTTCCCAATTACTGATGGGGGATACATTTGAGGCCGTAACACTTGCACGCAACAGCGAGGAATTTTATCTGCTGCAACGGATTCAGGATGAGGTTCACCGTTTTGCCATTACATTTCACCGTGAGCAGCGCGGCAAATCGATGGTAACTTCCCAGTTGGACTCCATTCCGGGCATTGGAGAGAAACGACGTAAGTTGCTGCTCAAGCATTTTGGATCGCTCAAAAAAATAAGAGAGGCCAGCGTCGAAGACTTCCGGCCTCTCTCTATTGGGGATAAACTTGCTCGTCAGATTATAGCTGCCCTTCGGGAGGAGGAGTCGTAGAATACGGCTCCTCTTTTTTCACGGGTTCAAACATGATTCGATTAGGTCTTTTAGGACTAAACCAGTAAATGATGTAGCCTACAATAGCCGGAAGTAAGATCCAGAATAGACCTGCGCTCACATTCACGGTGTCTCCCAAACTGATCACACTAAGCCCCATTAATATGCTGTCAAAAATAACGTGGCTGAACATGGCAGCGATAAAGCCGTAACGCAGGAACACGAAGCTAAACAGCAAACCAAGAAAAGTCAGCTCAATAGGTCTTGAAATCACTGGATAGATTGGATAAAGCGTATGTCCCAGTGCCCAAATAAGCGTAGTAATCAGACAAGCAACAAACGTATTTTTGACTATTTTTTTTACCATCGGAATACCAAATAGACGGTAAACAGTCTCTTCTCCAATACCTGCCATCCAGGCCATAATCGGTAGTAGCCATGGATAAGCCATATTGTAAGGGGATTGCGTGGCGTCTGTAGTGGAGAACGTATTAAATGTACGCTCCAATACAAAGAACAAAATGGATTGTACGCCGAGTAAAATGAAGGCCCACAAGTAACCGACATACATACTGCGAAGCACATACAGCCCGTAGCCCGGCTCTTTGGCCCGTGGCCATGCATTGAGTCCAACCTGACGCATAAGCCCGTCACCACCAACCAAGGAGAAGTAGAGGGCTACAGCCATGAAGAAGGTAACACCGACCTGGAATACCATAAGAAATATAAGCATGCCCTTACTGCCTGCTTCAGCTTGTAATAAAGGCAGCATGTTCATGGTCCCAGCTATACTAGCAATAAAATAAACAATGGACAGAAAAATACCGCGTACAAATGAAGTATGTCGTCGGGTGAGTGACGCATACACAATGGCAAGTACACCCAGGACAAAGCTAAATAGGGCATAACCCGCATAAGTCATCCAATTCGCCCAGTATGTTTGATTTTTAACATAGTCGGTATAAGACGAAGGGGCTGAAAAGCTTTGGGTAAATGAGCGAACATCCCCATCTTCAAAGGTAAAAGCCAGCGTAAGTACCGAGGCGCCGATTTTCTTTTCGTCCACGGTATATTTTAATCCACCTTCCCCCTCAGTGGTCGCAAGCTTCAATTCCGATGGCTTAAAGCCAAAGCGTTTGATCCATTTTGCTGCAGCCTGTTCCTTGGCTTCAAGCGTCATGTCGCCCTCAGCTATACGTACAAGCTTGCTTCGTGCTTGTTCATCTGTAGAAACATCAGCCTGTGTGTAATTGGTGCTGGAGGTGATCCGCTTAAAGCTAACGACCTTCCCAGTGGATAAATCCACATGAATTTGCAGCTTGCCCTTCGCTGAGGAGTCAGGCAAATCAACCCGAAAGGTTTCATAAGGATAATTTTTTTTCCATGTACGATCGTACGCTTGAAGCAGTTTTTCTCTGGATAAATAACCGTACAAATCTGTTTCAGCCTGATAGGTCACGACAGGCTTCTCTGGCTGTGATTCCGTATAGCCCAGCTCGGAACGGGCAAAGTCCAGGGCGTGTACGATCGCTTCTTGTTTGCTGATGACCTTTGCATTCATCAATGATTCCGGACTTGGATTGCTAAGCGAGGGAATAAGCAATTGAAAGATAAAAAAGCAAATCAGGCCAACCCCGCCCAGCAAGCCTAATTTTTTGAAGTTGGCCGTGAGCACGACCGGTTTCCCGATAGGATTCATGAGTTTCCTCCTTAATCTGTAAATAAGAACATCCATTAAAGATATCATACTGCACAGGTTCCCGCCAACAGACCAGCGATATTCATGAAAACAGAGTGAAAGCACTTTAAAGTTTTAATAAAATTAGATAAGCTGTGATTAAGCGATGCCCAATCGCAAAATAAAGCCAATTTCACGTTTTTTCGGCGAAATCGGTTTTGTGATCTGAATAGAGAAGGATTATAATCTTGAGGCAATGCCTATGAACTATATGGGTAATGATATACATTTAAGCCGAATTTCTGTGAGAAAACGGGGGAACCATGTTACTGGGGTGAATTTTACAGTCGATCCTGATGGATCGGAAGTGTAAATAGGGCATACTGTGCTGCCCGAATCCGTCAGCTAACCTCGTAGGCTGTGGGCAGGAACCAAGTCAGGCACTCGGTTTTCCGGTGTCTTTTTTTGTGTGTATAAGTGTGAATAAAAGTTTGCTGAGTTAAGGACGCTGCGCGTTCCATTTGATCTTCCAATCGCTGTTGCCACTGAATTTTTTTGATTTTCTAGACCTTGATAAGGGTAAAATTCAGAGTCAAAGGCGAGCGCTATCGCTTCTCCAGATTCAAATGGACCGCTTCGCTGCTGCCCGCCTTAAAGTCATCAAACGTTCCATGAGGTAGTTACGTAAAGTGTAGTGAGTATTGAAAGGCAAAAGTATCCCGCTTTGCGGATACTTTTCTGATTTATAAAAGAAACTGAAAAGAATTGGTGATTTTATGAGCTGAGCGATCTCCATGCTCATAGTTCACCAAGGAGGAGAAGTGATGAATAAATGAATCCCAATGCAAGCTGGCTTCGGCTTTCTCCACCGCAAATATTCGTTGCAGGCTTTGCCATTATCATTCTAATAGGTAGTTTATTGTTAATGCTGCCCATCTCTAATACAACAGGAAAACCACTTGCGTTTATAGACGCTTTGTTTACTGCCGCTTCCGCGACCTGTGTAACTGGGCTTGTCGTTAAGGATACAGGGCTCTTTTTTACAACCTTTGGTCAAATTGTCATCGTTGCGCTGATTCAGATTGGCGGACTTGGCTTTATGACTATGGCTACCTTGATCGCGCTGGTGTTCAAGCGTCGGATTTCCTTGCGGGAGCGCCTTATTTTGCAAGAAGCGATGAATCAGACCTCTGTCGAAGGAATTGTCGGATTGATCCGCAAGGTGCTATGGTACTCGCTGATGATTGAGGGCGTATGTGCAATCATTTTTTCGATTCGCTGGTCGTTTGATATGCCTGTAGGCAGGGCGATTTATTTTGGAATCTGGCATGCTATTTCCATGTTTAATAACGCTGGTTTTGATTTGTTCGGTGAATTTCGCAGCCTGACAGGTTATGTATATGATCCGATTGTTAATTTTACAGCCATGTTTCTCATTATTTCGGGTGGTATTGGTTTTGTAGTGATGTCTGACCTGGCAGATTATCGCAAGCGTAAGAGACTATCCTTGCATACCAAGGTGGTACTCAGCATGACAGCTGCTCTGATTGTCGTCGGGACGCTTGTCATTTTTGTATTTGAGTTTACGAATCCGAAGACGCTTGGCTCGCTTGATTGGGGTGGTAAACTGCTGGGTTCTTTATTCCAGTCCGTTACCCCTCGCACCGCAGGTGCCAACACGCTGGACATTGCAGGCTTGCGGCAGGCTACGCAGTTTTTTATCATCATACTCATGTTTATTGGGGCTTCGCCTGGCTCCACTGGAGGCGGGATTAAGACCACTACATTTGCTCTGCTCATTGGAGCGGTGTTTTCGATGCTGCGGGGACGGGAAGACATTGTGCTGTTCCGGTACCGACTTGCGCAGGCACGCATTTATAAGGCTTTGACTATTACCTTGCTGGGGTTGCTGTTCGTGATTGGGGTGACGATGATTCTGTCCGCAACCGAAGATCATCATTTTCTGATGATCTTGTTCGAGACGGTGTCTGCCTTTGGTACGGTAGGACTGTCCATGGGGCTTACACCTGATTTGACAGTTGTAGGCAAGCTGGTGATTACTCTGACGATGTTTGCAGGCAGGCTGGGTCCACTCACGCTAGCTTATGCACTGGGACCGAAAAAGGGTAAGGAATTGTATCGTCATCCAGAAGGTAAAATAATTATAGGGTAAGGGAGTTTTCGAGTAGATATGAAAACGCAGCAGTTTGTAGTCATTGGCTTGGGACGGTTTGGCTCAAGCCTGGCTTTGCAATTGGTGGATATGGGGTGCGAGGTGCTGGGCATTGATCGGAATGAGGATGTTGTGGACAGTATGAGTGAGATTCTGACACATACTGTCGTGGCGGACGCTACAGATGAGGATGCGTTGCGGTCACTCGGCATACGTAATTTCGATTGCGGCATTGTTGCGATTGGTGATGATATTCAGGTAAGCATCCTGACCGCCATTTTGCTGAAGGAGCTGGGTGTGAGAAAAGTCGTAGCCAAAGCCATATCTGTGCTGCATGGGCGTGCGTTAGAGAAGCTTGGGGTGGACCGAGTCATTTATCCGGAACGGGATATGGGTATTCGAGTAGCGCATCAGCTGGTCACGCCTAATCTGCTCGATTATTTGGAGCTGTCCAAGGAATACAGCATTGTAGAACTTAATGTGCCTGCATGTCTGAATGGCAAAACGTTGGCAGAATTAAATGCTCGCACCCGCTTTGGTTGCAGCATCGTGGCGCTTCATACGGCGAATGGTATCTTGATCGCACCGACAGCTATGGATCGGCTGAAAGCAGACGATATTATGGTCATTATCGGCTCCAATGATAATATCGGCCGCTTTGAGGATGAGGTCGTTAATGTCAATGAAGAGGGTTAAATCCTCTATACCATACGGTAGCCTGCAAACGATGCGCGTGTCTCGCTAATCCAGCGTCGTGCTGTTGGGCCGAGATCGGCCGTTTCTGAGTAGATGAGGGAGGTCGTTCGGCGTGTCTCCTTCAAATCAGGCAAGTACAATGCAGTAAGTCCATTATCTCGCAGCAGTTCGCTGCGCAAATAGGATTTGGGCAGCAAAGCGGATGCCTTGCAGGTGGGAAGCAGACGTACAATCGCCTCGAAGGAGTCGATTTCCATGCGGATATCCGGCATAATGCCGCTGCGCTGGAACAAGTCATCCGTCAGGCTGCGGTACCAGGTTCCTTTGGAGAAAATGATCATCGGCAATCCTTGCAGGTCCTTCATTGAAGCCGTTCCTGTCTTGACAGTTAATTCATGCCCGATGGGGACGACTAGCTCCAAATGATCGTCAAATAACGGAATGCAGCGTAATCCAGCTTCATGAATGGCAGACCCGACAACGCCGGCGTCTGCTTTTTTGTCGCGTACAAAGGCAACGATTTCATGCGTCTTGCCGGTGAGCAGCTTTAGCTCAGTCTGAGGATGCTTGCTCATGAAAGCTTCGACGAGGGTAGGCAGCGTCGTTTGGAGTGTCGTGAGACTGGCGCCCAGTGTAAGCATGCTCTGAGCTTCATTTTTGTGCTGGGACAGCTTTTGTAAGAAGCGAAGCTGTCGTTGCCGTTGCTCCAGCGCGAAAGTATATACAAATCGGCCGGTCGATGTAATTTCGAGCCGTTTGCCCCGACGATCAAAGAGATGGACACCCAGCTCTTCCTCCAGCTTGGCAATTTTGCGAGACAGGGCGGGTTGGGACAAATTCAGCAGTTTGGAGGCTTTATTCAGGCTGGACTGCTCGACAATGACGGCAAAAGCGTTCAAATCCTCAAACAAATCTTCCACTTCCTCTCTATATGCAAAAAAGACATAATAATTAATACGTATATTGCAATTCCATTATAAGCCGAAAAGGAGTAACATGAAAGCGACACAAGATGTTCACACTTTTGTTTTTCCTTATAAGGGACACCTTGTTGAACATTCCCTGTCGGGAACTGTCATTTTATATGTTATATTACTATTGAAAACGCTATTATTGGGAGAAGGGAGCATGACCTAGATGAGAGGATTTTATTCCAGAAAGCTGCATTCGCTTCTTGGCGTCATTCCATTGGCTCTATTTTTTGTTGAGCATTTGGTGACGAACTTCACAGCGGTGGAGGGCGGCAAGGAAGGTTTTAATCGCAGCGTGGCCTTCCTGAATGGTTTGCCGCTGGTTATTGTGTTAGAAACGTTATTCATCTACTTGCCATTACTGTTCCACGGAATCTATGGCTTGTATATCGCTTATCAGGCTGACCCGAATGTCAAAAGGTTTGGCTACTCGCGTAACTGGCGCTTTTTGTTCCAGCGTATTTCCGGCGTCATTACGTTTGTATTTATTATCTGGCACGTATACGACACACGCTTTCAGGTGGCCCTGGGTAATGTAACTCATGAGGAGCTAGGCGGCGTAATGCATGGTATAGTGACGAACCCGGTCTATTTTATTTTGTATTTAATCAGTGTCGTTTCGGCATCATTTCACTTTGCTAATGGACTGTGGGCATTTATGGTCAGTTGGGGGATTACCGTGGGGCCACGTGCCCAAAAAGTATCTTCCTATATCTGTATGACCCTGTTCGTGGTGGTATCGATCGGCTTCGTTGCTTCCCTGCTTGCATTTCGCAGCGCGGAATTCCAGGAAACGGCAACAGCCTTGGTGCAATGCAGCGCTTTTAAACAGCTACTGTAAACGAGTTATTTTAATTATACATCGTGTTGAGATTCTATTCTGATTTGTAAAAGGGGATTTAGTACAAATCCTGAAAAGAAGGAGTGAGCAGAAATGGCAGCATCCAACATTATTGTCGTGGGCGGCGGTCTGGCTGGTCTAATGGCTACGATCAAGGCGGCAGAAGCGGGAGTCCACGTTCATCTATTTTCTTTGGTTCCGGTCAAAAGATCCCACTCCGTTTGTGCGCAGGGCGGCATCAACGGTGCGGTAAATACCAAAGGTGAGGGAGACTCACCCTGGATTCACTTTGATGATTCAGTCTATGGCGGTGACTTTCTGGCAAACCAGCCGCCGGTAAAAGCGATGTGCGAAGCGGCTCCGGGAATTATCCATCTCATGGACCGCATGGGTGTTATGTTCAATCGGACACCAGAAGGACTGCTAGATTTCCGCCGCTTTGGCGGTACCCAGCATCATCGGACAGCCTTCGCTGGCGCGACGACAGGACAGCAGCTCCTGTATGCTCTCGATGAGCAGGTACGGCGCTGGGAATCTGCTGGTTTGGTGACCAAGTATGAGAACTGGGAGTTTTTACAGGCTGTACTGGATGATGAAGGCATCTGCCGAGGGATTTGCGGGCAGGATTTGCGTACGATGGAAGTGAAGACTTTTGCAGCGGACGCCGTTATTTTGGCATCCGGTGGTCCCGGAATTATTTTCGGCAAAACCACAAATTCCGTTATTAATACCGGTACAGCTGCCGGTGCAGTGTATCAGCAAGGCGTTCGCTACGCGAACGGTGAATTTATACAGATTCATCCAACGGCTATACCCGGTGACGACAAGCTGCGTCTCATGTCCGAGTCGGCACGGGGAGAGGGCGGTCGCATTTGGACATATAAAGACGGGAAGCCATGGTATTTCCTTGAAGAAAAGTATCCGGCTTATGGAAATCTGGTCCCTCGCGACATTGCGACACGTGAAATATTCAGCGTATGTGTAGATGATGGACTGGGTATTAATGGCGAGAACATGGTCTATCTGGATTTGTCCCACAAGGACCCAAAAGAGCTGGATGTAAAGCTGGGCGGCATTATTGAAATTTATGAAAAATTCGTCGGCGACGATCCGCGTAAAATCCCAATGAAAATATTCCCGGCTGTTCATTATTCAATGGGCGGCATGTGGGTCGATTATAATCAGATGACAAATATACCGGGTCTGTTCGCAGCTGGTGAATGTGAATTCCAGTATCACGGAGCGAACCGCTTGGGTGCAAACTCGTTGCTGTCGGCCATTTATGGTGGAATGGTGGCTGGACCAAAGGCTGTGGAATATATCAAGGGCTTGAAAAAGTCTGCCCAGGATGTAGCTTCTTCGGTATTTGATGCGGCAGTCCATCAGCAGACTGAGAAGTACGAGCGTATTCTGCATATGGACGGAAAAGAAAATGCCTATGTTCTTCATAAAGAGCTGGGTGAGTGGATGACGAACAATATGACCGTGGTTCGTTATAATGACAAGCTGGAAGCTACGATTCACAAGATCAAGGAGCTGAAGGAGCGTTACTCGAACATTAACATTAATGACGCTTCGCGCTGGAATAATGCGGGTGCTGCGTTTACACGGCAGTTGTGGAACATGATGGAGCTGGCCGAAGCGATGACCAAAGGGGCGCTGCTGCGCAACGAAAGTCGCGGGGCCCATTACAAGCCGGACTTCCCGGACCGCAATGATGAAGATTATTTGAAAACGACGATTGCAGATTGGACACCGGAAGGACCACAAATTTCGTATGAAGAGGTCGACGTTTCACTGATCAAGCCGCGTGTTCGAGATTATTCCAAGAGCAAATAACAGAAGGGAGTGTATTTAAATGTCGGAGCAAGCAGTGAAGTCGAATAAAACAGTGAAGTTTGTGGTTACTCGTCAGGATGAGCCTAACGCTAGTTCCTATACGGAAGAATTCGAATTGGCCTACAGACCGGGAATGAACGTGATCAGCGCGCTGATGGAAATTCAGCGTAACCCGGTAGACAGCCAAGGTAAAGAGACGGCTCCGGTGTGCTGGGAGTCGAACTGCCTGGAGGAAGTATGTGGAGCTTGCTCCATGGTGATTAACGGCAAACCGCGTCAGGCGTGTGCGGCGCTTGTCGATAAGCTGGAGCAGCCGATTACGATTGCGCCGATGAGCACATTCCCGGTCGTACGGGATTTGGTCATTGACCGCAGCCGGATGTTTAACGCGCTCAAGAAGGTCAAAGCGTGGATTCCGATTGACGGTACCTACGATCTGGGGCCGGGTCCTAGAATGGCAGAGAAAAAGCGTCAGTGGGCGTATGAGCTGTCCAAGTGCATGACCTGTGGTGTCTGTCTGGAAGCATGCCCGAACGTCAATGAGAAGACGACGTTCATCGGACCTGCGGCGATATCTCAGGTTCGCTTGTTTAATAGCCATCCGACAGGGGAAATGAATCAGGAGGAGCGCCTGGATGCATTGATGACGGACGACGGGCTGGAGGGCTGTGGTAATTCGCAAAACTGTGTACGCTCTTGCCCGAAAGGCATTCCATTGACAACTTCCATTGCCGAAATGAACAAGCAAACGACCAAGCATATGTTCAAGCGCTGGCTGACTGTGTAGCAGAGCCAGCCCATAGGTTGTACTCAAACAGGCTTCTTCCCAAACCGGAGAAAGCCTGTTTTTTTGCGCTCAGGAATGATGGAGGGTAACATGGAGGAAGGAGCGAGGGACAGCACTTATGGTATAATTAGAGTATTGTGTATCGTTTTGGAGAAAAGGAGGCTGGACAGGTGACTGTGCAACCGATAACGAATCGACCTGTCACGCGGTCGGATGTAATGAAAGGATTAAGGGAACTGGGAGTTCGGAGCGGCATGACATTGCTTGTTCACTCGTCAATGCGCAGCTTTGGACGCTTTGTTCCAGGCGGAGCCTCCACCATTCTTGCCGCATTAACCGAAGCGATTGGCCGGGAAGGAACGCTGGTGATGCCAACACAGTCACATGACTTGACAGATCCGTCCACCTGGATGAACCCGCCTTTGGATGAGTCGTGGTGGGAACTGGTCCGCGAGGAAATGCCCGCTTATGATCCGGCCTGGACGCTGACTGGAGGGATGGGCGTCATCGTAGAAACGTTCCGTGGCCTGCCGGGAACAGTGCGCAGCGGGCATCCGCACGTTTCTCTGGCGGGGCGTGGATCTGCTGCTTTAGGCTTGCTGGAAGCGCATGAGCTTGATTTTGGGCTGGGTGAGCATTCGCCCTTGGCAAAGCTTTATGAGGCAGATGCCTATGTACTGTTGCTGGGCTGCGGACATGACAGCAACACCTCCTTACATTTGGCAGAATATCGAACAGCCTATAATGGACGTGAAGTTGTCACGCATCAAGCCCCTATGATGGTGGATGGGATCAAAGCGTGGGTGTCTTTTCAGGATTATAATATTACCTCGGATGATTTTGAGCAGTTGGGACTTGATTTTGAGCGGGAATGTCCCACATCCTTTACGCGGGTGAACATTGGAGAGGCTTCATGTTTTTTCGCAAGGCAACGGGATTTGGTTGACTATGCAGAGCAGTGGTTATCCACTCATCGCTAGAGCTTCTGGACAGTAGGGAAATCTGAGAAATGAGATAGAAAGGACAGAACGCAAGGGGGAACGCATAATGAAGAAGACGCCGCAAATCCGCCGCGAGAGTCAGGATGGCCTATATCAGGAGGCCGCTATCCCTCCCGGTTCTTCGCGGCGTTCCTTATCGAATGAGCCAGCTAATCCTTCTCGCCGCCGTTTTTTGAAAAAAGCGGCTTTGGCCACTGCAGGAACTGCACTTCTGGCTGGAGGATATGCTTCCTTATGGGAGCCTAATCATTTGGAGATTACACGCTTCAACTTGTCTCTCCCTCGTCTTCCGTCTGCATTTGACGGAATTAGGGTGGTGCATTTCAGTGATGTGCACCTAGGGTTTCACATGGATGAGCAGGATCTGAGCGAGCTTGCGGACCGGATAGCAGGCCTGGAGCCGGATTTGCTCTGTTTTACAGGAGATATTGTAGATGATTATTCCGTATCTATGAAGGCTGCTGTTCCAGTTATGGATTCCATGCACGCTACCCTCGGTAAGTTTGCTATTCTGGGCAATCATGATTATAGAGGCTTGCCAGCCGGCGTTCAGGAGCTATATCCCAAAACCGGGTTTACGCTGCTGAGAAACGAGCATGCGGTTATAGAGCGCGCGGGACAGCGTGTGGCCATTGTCGGTTTAGAGGATAACATCATGGGCAAGCCCAATCCGCAGCGTGCTATCCACGGACTGCCTGATGAGATGTGCAAGCTGCTGCTGATGCATGAGCCGGACTATGCAGATGTGGCGGCACAAATGTCCTTTGATCTTCAATTGTCAGGACATACACATGGGGGACAGGTACGTTTGCCGGTCATTGGAGCACCGATGCCGCCCCCAGGTGGACGCAAGTACATTCAGGGATTGTTTCATGTGGGAACGGATAGAATGCCACTGTATGTCAGCCGCGGCATTGGTATGACACATTTGCCGATACGGGTGCTGTGCAGACCGGAGCTTAGTGTCATTACGTTAAAATCTGGCCAATAGGCCATGATCTTTTTTTTCATCTTCATCATATATGTTGGAACTACATAATGTTGGCTTGAATGTAGTGTAGAGATGTAGTCGTTTCGGGACAAAGGAGTGAGATTCGAATGGATCGTGTTGCTGTCATTTCAGATATTCATGGCAATTGGCCTGCTTGTGAGGCGGTGCTGGAGGATATTGCTTCCCGAGGCATTAGCCGTGTGTTTTGTTTGGGGGATCTGATCGGCAAAGGGCCTAGCCCGTGCGAGGTGCTGAATGCTATCCGCCAACATTGTGAAGTCGTCGTTCGAGGCAATTGGGATGAGTTGGTTAGCATAACGGATGATCTCAATTTTAGCTGGCAAGCCGAACGTTTGGGTGCAGAGCGAGTACAGTATTTGGCACAGTTACCGTTTCATTATGATTTCAGAATGAGCGGACGCCGTATCCGCTTGGTGCATGCCTCGCCGCAAAGCGTGTATCACCGTGTGCAGCCATGGGATGAGCCGGCCAAAAGGCTTGCCATGTTCGATCCACTAGCAGAGGAAAGTGGAAAAGTACCTTTTGCTCCAGAGGTCGTGGGATATGGTGATGTGCATAATGCTTTTATCCAGCATTTTCAGGGAAAAACACTTTTTAACGTTGGGAGTGTCGGGAATCCGTTGGATATCACCCAGGCTTCCTACTGCATTTTAGAGGGGCAATGGGGAGAGGAGCAGCTCACGCCTTTTTCCATTCAGTTTGTACGTGTACCCTATGATATAGAATTGGCAGTAAAACAAGCAGAGGAGGCAGATGTGCCTTCTTTGGCATATTATATTCGAGAGCTGCGTACCGGAATTTACCGGGGAATTCAGGACCTGGATTAAGTATAGAAATATGCATGGCTAAAAGCAGAATCCAACCGCTGGAGGGAACATTGTGCTGACCAGAGAAATGCTTCGTCTCGGATTGCCGGAGCTTTACACTCGCCGAGTCCGATTGCGCCAGCTCAGAGCGGAGGATTATCCTGCGCTGGAGCGGATCTTATCCGATCCATTGGTAATCCAATATGTGAATCGAATTCGCAAGCCAGTCTATGCAAGAATGAGGCGCCTGGTTGCGCAAATTAAAATATCTGCTGACTCCCTGGATTCCCTGCATTTCGCAGTGGAATGGCATCGGAGAAATACAGGAGAAAGCAATCTGCATGAGGAATTCAACGAACGATCCTCCTCACCGTTGCTTGGTATCGTTTCTTTTCAGCAATGGAATGAAAGAAGGGGCGAGGCACAACTGGGCTATATTCTGGATCGGCCTTTTTGGGGACAGGGACTGGCTACAGAAGTTGTAGGAGAAATGCTGAAATTTGGTTTCGAATCTTTGAAGCTCCAGCGGATCGAAAGCCGTTGCCAAAAGAATAACCAGGCTTCTATGCGTGTGCTTATGAAAAATAAGATGCGCCTGCTGCGCACCATTGGTGCCTATGATCCCTCAGGAGAGGTGCCGAGTGTATTGGTATTTTCAATGACCCAAGGGGATTATGCCTAGAAATGACATTGGAATATTTTGTTACAAAGATGAAATATAACTGCAAAGCAACTCTAACACAGGACGGGTACAATACAGACATGACCCCCTTTTGAATAATATATGTTGCTGGGACCCGATCATTCGGGTCCTCTTTTTTTGGTTCTTTAACTCGGGATAATATGGATTGGATAGATCCTGTCTATGTTTCATTTTGTTACAAAAATGAAATATAACTGCAAAACTACTTTAATATAGACTGGGTACAACATAGACATGACCCCCTTTGAATCATATATATTGCTGGGACCCTAAGCTTCGGGTCCTCTTTTTTTATGATTCATAGGTACGGTTCAGGCTGATTACCAGCTCTGGTAACCATTCGTTTAGGGAGAGGAATGAGTATCCCTCTGACTGGGCATTGGATGTATCCATGTACCACGACTGTGTAATACCGAATGGAGACATATGCTCGTCTGCTGTTTTTTCTTGGATCACAGCTTGTTTTCCCGTGACCTGCTCGATAATGGAAATGATATCTCCAATCCTTACTGTACCGTCGGAGCAAGCATTTACAGGGCCTGTTAAATGAGCAGACCCAAGCCAAAGCAGAAAATCTGCAGCTTCATCGGAACGAATAAATGAGATATGAGCTGCGGGATTAGGTACTCCAATTTCTTGGCCTGCACGAACATGTTCAATATGAAAATGAAGTCTTTTCGTATAATCATCTGTTCCCAATACAATCGGAAAACGAACAGCCACTACAGGGAACGTAGCTTGCTGCGTAAAAACTGCTTCAGCCTGTCGTTTAGCCTCTTGATATGTAAAATCGTCCTTTCCGCCCTGGCGAACTGGATAAGCCTGAGGATCGAAGATATTCTCTGTCACCGCTTCCGGGCTTGGATCATAGACAGATAGGCTTGAGGTCATAATATACCTTTTGGCTTTAGCATCAAAAATACGACAGGCTTCGCTGGCTTCATCTGGGGAATAGCAAATATTATCATAAACAACGTCCCACACTTGCTCACCTACCGCCTCTGCGAGCGCTTGCGGGTCCGTACGGTCTGCACAGATCCGTTGAACACGGTCACCAAACGAATCGTTTGTGTGGCCCCGCGTGAGAATAGTAATGGAGTTCTCGGAACTGTCCAGCAGACGTTCCACCAGTCTCTTGCCGAAAAAGCGCGTTCCTCCCAAAACAAGTACCTTTTTCATACTTACATCACTCCTCATGGAATGGTTTTCATTTATATTAAGATAGACGGACTAAGGAATGTAAAAGATACAGGACGCAATAAAAAAGGGAGGATCACATGCCATACGTAAAAACTCGGGATTTAGAAATGTATTACGAAAAAATGGGTGTAGGAGACCCCGTCATATTTTTGCACAGTCATTATTCAAGGGGAGTCCTGGCTTTTTCATCTCAATTACTTGATTTTCAGCAAAAGTATACATGTTATTTTCCAGACCATCGGGGACATGGCAGAACGAAATGTGATAGCCTGGAATGGAGTACCCCTCAACTCGCAGAAGATGTGCTTGATTTTATGCAGGCGTTACATATTTCTAAAGCTCATCTTATTGGGTACAGCTGCGGAGGCAATGTGGCTTTATACTGTGCGGTGAAGCCCCCTCAAATGTTCGCAACCGTTACTACCATTGGGTGTAGTGGAGTCGCATGTCCTGAGGGGGCAGATGAGTTTGAGCCGGAGTGGCTCATTAAGAACGAACGCTATGAAATGATCCATCAAATGATGGAACGCCATGAGGAAGCACATCAAGGTAATTGGCAGGAATTTATGCGTCAGAGCGCTCAGGATTGGCGCCAATATCCGCAATTGACACGTAATGAGTTAAGCCGCATTACGTGCCCTGCATTATTTATCGCCGGTGAACATGACGACTTTGCCACAGAAGAGCAGCTTCAGGAATTATGCTCATGCGTCCAAGATTCACGTTATCGAGTTGCTCTGGGTTGTAGTCATCGACCGCATATGCTTAGAGAGCAGCCCATCTTAATCAATGATTCTATTCTTCAATTTTTGAATAATCACGCTATTAGTTGATTCAGATTATTCCCCTAGAAGCTTCAAAAAATTGGCTGGTACCGTAATCTGCTGATTATTAATCATAATCTTTCGAAGCTCTTCCATAGAGTCTTCTTCACCTCTGGCATCTTTAATCTCCTTGATTTCACGATGCAGACGTTCCATTTGCAGATCCAGCGCATTAGCGGAATCCGCTGCGTTCTTTAATTCACGTGTCAGACTCTCGGGAACAGACTGGTTGTATTTATAAAAGATTTTATGCTCCAGGCTTGCCCAAAAATCCATCGCAATGGTTCGAATCTGCACCTCTACGCAGACTAGTTCCTCACAGTCCGACATGAATACAGGAACTTGAATCAGCAAATGCAGGCTTTGATAACCGTTCGGCTTGGGATTCTTGATGTAATCCTTGATTTCCAGCACCTTGAGGTCACTCTGTCTCTGAAGCATGTTACTGACATCATAAATGTCAGAAATAAAAGAGCAAGTAATACGCAAGCCCGCGATATCCTTGATAGAATCTTTGATAGCATCCAGCGATAACTCGCTATTTTTACGAAGCATTTTGTTCATGATGCTCTCAGGAGATTTAAGGCGTGATTTGGTATGCTCAATAGGGCTGTAATCGTGCAACGCCTGAAACTCCTGCTTTAATATTTCAATCTTGGTTTCCATTTCATCGAGTGCAAACTTATAGATGAGCATAAAGCGCGTGATGTCATGCTTTAGCTTTTTGAGCTTGTCCATAGGATCTTCCAATTGCATATGTAATTCTCCTCACACAAGATGTTGTTTATTAAAAATAATGGAGCTGTACGGTTTAAGGCGATTGGTAGCAGAGCGAGGATTTGAATCTGGAGAAGCGTAGTGTTCGCCTTTGCAATGGGATTATTACTCTATAAAGAAATACCTAAGCATCCCATTGCATCAGCGATCCCACCTTTCATGCCTTTTAAAGCGCCACAGGGATTTTACGTTTTTCTTTAAAATAAACCCATTCCCGGAAGCCGATATCCTTCAGCATCGCCTTTACGTCTTCCCAATCGTCGCCTACCCGCGAAGGCTTATGGGCATCCGAACCAAAAGTAACCTCCACACCAAAATGGTGCGCTCTTTCTAAAATAGAAGCAGACGGGTACCATCCGCCACTCAGCTTGGTTTTACCCGAAGTATTAATTTCAATCGCCACATTGGATTCCGCAATCACTCGCAAGGTTTCGTCAATGGCTTCATCGGCAGGAATGTCTGAAAAGGCAGGGAAATTCCCCTTCATGGCGTCAATATGACCTAAAATCTGAAACATGCCGCTTCGCGCAGATTGCTGAATGAGCGCATAGTAGGCTTGTTTGACCTCGACTTTACGAGCGTCACTTAATTTTTTCCAACGGTTGCGGTTAAAAATGCTATCCCCTTCGACATTGTGAATCGACCCGATAAGGTAATCAAATGGATAAGGAGCCAAAGTGGAACGATACAATTCAGCAAAATCAGGGAAATAATCCGTTTCCAATCCAAGGAGCACGTCAATACGGCCCTCGTATTCCTGCTTAAGCTCCTGTACTTCTTTTACATATTCAGCAAGCTGTGACTTGGCCATATAAATTTTAGGAAAAGCCTGATCCTTTTCGCTACATAGGAAGGGGGAATGGTCGGAAATACCAATAGCTTGTAAGCCTGATTGAATACCTGCTTCGATGTAATCCCGAATGTTGCCGTCTGCATGACCGCAGCGGAAATGATGGGTGTGCAGATCAAATTTCATGGACTGTCTTCCTTTCGTAACCAAGGTTTATATTGTGTATGTTGTTCATAGCGAATTACGTTATTCAGAACTGGTGAAATTCGTCTCCGGCATCCCCTTCAGATCGCTTAAAAATTGCTGCATTGCTGAGTTTAGATAGCGGCCAGATTTATAAATCACCCCTACCGGATGACTAACTTCCAGCTCGGGAATATGGATCATTTTTAATGTGCCTGTACGCAGTTCAGAAGTGACTGACAATCTGGAAATGATGGCAGCCCCGAGATTGATTTCAACCATCCGTTTGACTTCCTCACTGCTGGACAACTCGATCACAACATGGGGAACGATTTGGTGCTTTTTAAAAACATCGTCCACGAATTTCCGTCCTACCGTATCGGGAGAGAGCAGAATGAGCGGAATTTCCCGAAGGGCTTCAATGGTAGCGTGTGGTTGCGAGGCCAGCGGATGAGTAGGAGACACGACAAGTTCAAAGGAATCATAGTACAGAACTGAAGTGCTTAGATTGGGATTACGTTCGATCAGATAACCGATACCAACATCAATAAGTCCGTTCTCCACCTGCTGATAGATCATCGAGGAAGCCATCGATTGAATGGAGGTTTTGATGAGAGGGAACTGATCCTGAAAGTAGGAGAGCACACGCGGTAAAATTTGAATGGCGATGGATGTTGTGGTACCCAGTGCAATGTGACCCTGCGGTGTTTCGTTTAAGTCGTACAATCTCTGTCTTAATTCCTCAACTACCTCTAATATGCGCTCGGCGTGTTCCAAAAAAACAACTCCCCGGTCGGTCAGGGTGACGGGCTGGTTGCGGTCAATCAGAATGGTTTTGAACTCATCCTCCAGACTTTTGATTTGGGCGGACACTGCCGGCTGCGTCAAATTGAGAAGTTCTCCGGCTTTACGGAAGCTCATCGTTTTGGAAATCATGATAAGCGTTTCAAGTTGACTGATGTTCATGAAGTTCCTCCTCTCTTTTCTTTAGCTTGTCGCAGCTGTATAGACTGAGTTTAGCCAATCTACTTGTTTATATGTAAAACCATCGTTATGCTTTATTTCATTAGATTATAGGTTATTCGAGCAGGAAGGGCAATGAATCGAAGCAGTACATCGTAAAGTGTGGTATATTGGGAAATAAAGACTAAAGTCCTGATATACTTTAAAATTAACCTGTCTAAATTCGGCATGGAGTAAAGATATAGGACATTATTCACATTTTTTGTGCTTTAGCTATAAAAAATTGCCGGACTGCTGTCGATAAGTGATAGAGAGAGCATTTTATTGCAGGTTGAGTCGTTATACAGCATTATTTGAATAAAAAACTCAAATTAAAATGGGACTTTTGTTGTGTGTCTAAAAGCCCATCGTAAAGGGGCGCAATGATCGTGAAGGCAGAAGTGATAAATCCTTTTTTGGAGTCGGCGAGACGGGTCATTGAACAATTGATCCAAGTATCTCCTTTACCCGGAAATCTCGGTGTGAAAAATGTCGAGCTGGTGGACGACCATATCTGGATTATGATCGGGATGACTGGACAGCTTAGCGGAAATATTGTGTTCGGCCTGAATGAACAGGTGGCGCTACGTATGGTATCGGCGATGATGGGCGGATTTGTGTTGACTGAAATTGATGAGATGGGAAAAAGCGCAATTTCGGAATTGGGCAATATGATTAGTGGCAATGCCAGTACAATTTTGTCCAGTCAAGGAATTGTCGTGGATATCACCCCTCCGCAGGTCATGAAATCAGAAAACTTGACCACTTTTGTGCCTCAGCGTGCCCTTTGTATTCCGCTTTCGGTGGAAGGAATCGGTGAGCTGGATATTCAGGTGATGATCTCTTAATATTAAAGGAGTAAGTTTCTTTAATGTGGAGGGATGTCCATGAGTACATTGCAGGATAAGGTAATTGTGATTACAGGTGCATCCAGTGGAATTGGCGCCCTTTGCGCTCAGTTGTTGAGCGCAAAGGGCGCGATTCCTATTTTAACAGCGCGCTCGCAGGAACGACTGAAGCAAGTATCTGCGGGAATCAGCGGCAGGCACGAGCTGATCCCACTGGACGTAACTTGCCAGGAGCAGGTAGAGGCTGTGGCTGCACGAGTATTGGAAGAATACGGACGGGTTGATATATTGCTCAACAATGCGGGGTACGGTAAGTTTGAGTATTTTAATGAGACCGACCTGACAGAGTTCGAACAAATGATGGACGTGAACTATATGGGGGTTGTTCGCTGCATCAAGGCATTTCTGCCACAAATGACAGAGCGGAACTGTGGGCAGATTGTTAATGTAGCATCGATGGCTGGGAAAATCGGGACAGCCAAATCGGCTTCTTATACGGCCACGAAGCATGCGTTGCTCGGTTTCAGTAATGCGCTCCGGCAAGAACTGCGCGGAAGTGGAGTGACCGTAACGACGATTAACCCCGGGCCGATTGATACACCGTTTTTTGAGCTGGCAGATCCCTCCGGGGGTTATGTGCGGAATGTTGGCTGGTTTATGCTAAAACCTGATAAGGTGGCACAGCATATCGTAAGGGCGATGGAGCTTGGTAAGGAGGAGGTTAATCTGCCACAGTGGGTATCTCCTTTTCTCAAGTTGTATCAATTAGCTCCCAGACTGATCGACAGGCTGGGGCATGGTGTGATGAATAAGAAATAATAGATGTCCCGTAGCCATTAGGTGTGGTGAGGGACATCTTTTATTTTTGTGATTTGGTAACAAGGCTATTTTCGCATATAATGGAGAGTAACGAATTTACGTATAGGGGTTGGACCTTTTCATGACATTGAATTTTGAAGCGCTCGGCGTTGAACAAGATCTGCTGGACAAACTGACCGAGCATGAAATTACACAGCCTTCGCCAGTTCAGGCAGAGGCTATACCGGAAATAATGAAGGGACAGCATGTATTGGCACGCTCGCAAACCGGCACAGGAAAAACACTGGCTTATTTGCTACCGCTGCTACAAGCGATTGACCCACAGAAAAAGGCTACGCAAAAGCTGATACTGGCTCCAAGCCAGGAATTGGCCATGCAAATTGTACGTGAGGGTCAGCGCTACGGAGAGCATCGTGGAATCCGTGTACTGGGTCTGATTGGTGGGGCAGCCATCAAGCGCCAAATCGAAAAGCTAAAGGATCACCCACAGCTTGTGGTAGGCACACCTGGCCGTGTACGGGAACTCATCGCTTCGAAAAAGCTGAAGATGCACAATATTACAACGATTGTCATCGATGAGGTGGATCAGATGTTCCAGCTCGGCGGAGCAGGCGATGTGACCAATATACTGGGCTCTGCCCAACGTGACCGTCAATTGGTATTCCTGTCCGCAACGCTGAATAATGAGATTCAGTCGCTGGCACAACGGGAGATGCCTGATTACGTAGAAATCGGGATTGATCCTGACCAGAAGACGGCCAGTGGACTGGAACATTACTACTTTGTATCCGAAGAACGGGATAAGGTGGATATGCTGCGCCGTCTGGTACGGCACTTTAATCCGAGAAAAGCGCTGGTGTTCGTGAATACAACCAATGCTATTGGGGAAATTGAAGCCAAGCTCAAGCATATGGGTCTAACTACGGCATCCTTGTATGGAGATGCAGATAAAGTCACGCGCAGCAATGTGTTGGCTCGATTCCGCGAGGACAAGCTCAAAGTGCTGGTCGCTTCCGATGTAGCGGCCCGTGGTCTGGATATTGAGGGTCTTGAAATGGTCATTCATTTTGACCCGGCTACGGATAGTCAAGCTTATGTTCACCGCGCAGGGCGGACAGGACGTATGGGACGCAAAGGATTAGTAGTGTCGGTTGTGACCGACCGCGAAACGTTCATCATGCGTAAGTTTTCTCGTGAACTGGGAATCGATATTGCAGAGCGTGCGTTGTACGGAGGTCGAGTTGTGGTGCCGCGCCCGGCGGATGCCAAGCGTGTCCCTGTAAGGCCGTCTGAGACTAGATCCAATTCCAATGGAACAGTGACGGAAAATCGCAAGACACCTGTTCGGACTGAAGCAGGACGTCCAGGCAGGAATTCCGTGAACGGTTCAGCTCCAGACAAGAGCAAAGGAGCAGCCTTATCCAAAGCAGGAAAGGCACAGCGCGAGCGTGATCGTAAAAACAAGGGTGCGCCAAGATGGCTGAAGGAAAAAGGATCAAAACCGAACGAGTAAGGGAGAAGAGGGGGAGCCATGGAACAACAGCCTGTGTTGCAAATTAACGGACTGACCGGTGGATACAGCGCCAAACGCCCGGTGCTGCATCAGATTTCGCTCGATGTGAAGCCGGGCGAAATGGTGGGACTGATCGGTCTGAACGGGGCCGGGAAAAGCACGACCATGAAGCATATTTTGGGACTGATGACACCGCAGGCCGGAGAAATTCGCGTACAGGGTCATAAGCAGGATGAGAATCCCGAAGCATATCAGGGAGCTATTGCTTTTGTACCCGAAGCTCCAGAGCTGTATCCTGAAATGACAGTGATGGAGCATATGGAGTTTACGGCTAGAGCATACGGAGTCAGCGAAGCAGATTTCCGCACGCGCAGTGATCAAATGCTGGATTTGTTTCGTATGCGGGATAAAAGCGGAAGTATGTCGATGCATCTCTCCAAAGGGATGCGCCAAAAAGTGATGATTATGTGCGCATTTTTAGCGGGACCGCCGTTGTATGTCATAGACGAGCCTTTTTTGGGTTTGGACCCGCTCGGCATTCGTTCTCTGCTTGACTTTATGTTGGAGATGAAGCGTTCGGGCTCGTCTATTTTGCTCAGTTCTCATATTTTGTCCACGATTGAAAATTATTGCGATCGTTTCATTGTGCTTCATCAGGGTGCCATCATTGCTCAGGGTACGCTGGATGAAGTGACAGCACAGGCGGGTAAGCCGGGCATGCCGCTGGAAGATGCATTTTATGAGCTGGTACAGGGCAGGGAATGAGCATGGATTTGCAACGTTTGCATAAAGAAAGACGTCTAGCGTTCTGGGGACAGGTGCTGCCTTATCTGGGCTATGTCATTCAGAGCGGCCTTGCAGTGGTCTTCGGCTTTGCGCTGATTGCCTTTGCCGCATGGTACACGTCGCTACTCATGCATATTCCGCCGGATTTGCCCATCCGCTGGATCATGCTTATTGTAGCTATTCCAATTGCGCATGCGAGCTTTCGAACGTATTTGAATGCGGCAGATATAGTCTTCCTTCGTCCCCAGGAGTACGCGATGCCACAATATTTTAAGGCCAGCCGGATTCGAGGTGTGGTGTACAAAATATTCGGTCTGCTGCTGCTGTCCATGATTTTGTGGCCGTTGTATATCCGCAGTGATGCTGCACCTAAGCCGCTGCTACTGACTCTGCTGCTGTTCGTGCTACTGAAGGTGCTATTTAGCTACGGCGGCTGGCAGGAGCTTCGCATGGTATCGGTTGGCGGGAGCATAGGCTATCGTCTACTGCGGTGGGTGCTGGCTGTGCTGATGGTAGCCGCATGGCTATGGCAGCCTCCGTTACACAGCTTGCCGTTTATCGTATTGGTTGGCGTGGTGTACGTGCTTGTTCTGCGTTTGCCGGTCAAACTGCTAGTGGCTTGGGAAAAACTGATCCGCACAGAGGCTATGCAGGCTGCCCGCGTGATGCGTACGTTGGGCTGGTTTGTCGATGTGCCTGCCCTTACACAGAGAGTGACGCCGCGTCGCTGGCTCTCCTGGCTGGGTGGCAACATACCTTGGAACAGAAAGGGAGCGTATCGTTACCTGCTGTTTAAGACGTTCTTGCGTACAGAACCAGCAGGCATTGTCATTCGGTTAGGTATTCTGGGTCTGTTAATTATATATATCACCCATGCTAGCTGGATTGGTATTGCCGTATATTTATTTTTTATATTCCTCATAGGTGTTCAGATTACTTCATTAAGACAGTATCATAGGGATTCGTTATGGCTTCAGTTATATCCGATTCCTGCGCATAGTCGCCGTGCGTCTTTTCTTGACTTTGTTGTTCGGTTGACGTTGCCGGCTGCGGCGGTGCTGTGGCTTCCTTTTCTGGCAAAAGGAACGGAGGATTTACTGTCTACATTGCTCACGTTGGTTGGGGGAGTCCTTGTTGTGTTCCTGCTCCGTGGTACTCAAGCCAAAAAATGGCGTTTGGACGGACAGGATGAGGAAGAAGTGTGATCCATATCTGTGTCAATAAAGTAAAGGCTAATTCGCAAGCAGCAAAAGCTGAGCTGCCTGCGGATTAGCCTTTTTTGTACATTCACTGCTTATGGTAGTCGTGGGTGCAGATATCGGTCTGCTTAAACGAAGATCGTTTTGCTGATGATAACTAACAAAATGAACAGTACCAAAATTGTTCCTGTACTTGTGAATGCGCCGTAACCACCGTAACCGCCTCTTGTTTCTTCTGCTCCCATGCTCATTCTCCTCTCGGTCATTGTGATAAAGGATACATCGTATCTTATGAAGTGGGTTTCCAGATTGCGTGGGCCAATGTTCTGGTGTGTTGCCGAATCGCCCTATATTTTTCATCAGATGCAGGAGATGAGAGAGGAAAAGGTACGTATTATCGAGAATAGAAGAAGTATGTAATCATTATCACTTGGAAAGTGGGAAAGACGAGATGCTGGTAGATAAGCTGCTCGTGAACATATTTCTTGTGTTTGTACCGTTACTCGTATATAGCGCTTTGTCGGATCATCGGCATAGGAAGCATACCCCGCTGCTTATGGGAGGGGTGCTGGGTGTTTCTTCGGTGCTTTGCCTTATGTTTTCGTACATTTGGTACGGATTATATTGGGATCTTCGGTATGTTCCTTTGATTCTCTCTGTTTTATATTTTGGTCCCAAGGCAGGTCTAATGAATGTGACGCTAATGGTAATGGCTCGTATGTATGTAGGCCCCGAGTCTATGGTGGTGGGGCTTCCGAGCATGATGTTGTGTTATTTGGGACCTCTCTTGGTAAGAAAAAAATTTATGCAGCTCAAAAGCATGTTGCTTCGAGTGGGCATGAATATGGTAATGAGTATATGGATCACTGGAGTTATGCTGATTTTTCTTTTAATACATTCTTGGATCAATGGCAGACTGGATGAGGATGAGATTGAGCTGATTCGCTCAATACTCTGGTTCGGTGTGATTCAATTCCTAAGTATTGGAGCCTCTTCTTTCTGGATGGAATTTAGTTTGGAGCGGGAAGAAATGAGAAGAAAAATTAAATATGCCGAGCGTCTGAATACGTTGGGTGAACTGGCAGCCTCGATGGCTCATGAAGTACGGAATCCTTTAACCGTCGTAAAAGGGTTCCTGCAAATGGTTCAGTCAGGATTAGAAGGGAAAAATCGCAGATATGTTGCTTTGGCACTGGCAGAGGTGGATCGGGCTGAAAGAATTATTAGCGATTATCTGAATTTATCCAGACCGCAGATTGGGAACACAGAACGGATGGATCTGTCTGGCATGGTTCAACAGATCGTTTTGCTTCTGAAACCAATGGCGACCAAGCAAGGCGTAAGGCTGTATACAGAGCTAAGGAATGAAATTTATGTACATACAGATCGTAACCAGCTGCTACAGGCGTTAATACATGTGACGAAAAATGCGATTGAAGCTGCGGAAGATGGAGGCAGGGTATACATAAAGCTGGCGATACAGGAAGAGCAGGCATGTCTGAGTATCAGGGATACTGGAAAAGGCATGAGCCAGGAGCATCTCGAACGAGTGGGTACTTTGTTTTTTTCAACCAAAGAGGTAGGAACAGGACTGGGAACGGTCGTTTCCTTTCGAATTATTGAAGCCATGAACGGGAGTATACGCTATGAAAGTGAGCCCGGAGTGGGAACGGAGGTCGTCATCCTGCTGCCACTGGCACAGGAATCTCTGCTCGCTGCGGAAGGATAATTGTGCGGACGTATGATGGACAATAGTCAGCCGACCCAAAAAGCGGTATGCCCTAATATCTGGCATACCGCTAGTTATACTATATATTCTAACCTGATACAGACAGATTAGGCGTTCAACAAATCTTGTGCACCACGATACACAATGTCATATAGGTCTTCCAGATACTCCTCTTCGATACATGAGAACGCGATACGAAGATCGTATTCACCCAGTGCAATCGTGCCTACCCCATATTGTTCCAGCAAATGTGTGCGCAGTCGTTCAGCAGACAAGCCGTTCAGCTTGAGACACATAAAATAGCCTGAATTGAAAGGATAGTAGCTCCATA
Source organism: Paenibacillus sp. DP01 (assembly GCF_044784315.1). Taxonomy (NCBI): domain Bacteria; kingdom Bacillati; phylum Bacillota; class Bacilli; order Caryophanales; family Paenibacillaceae; genus Paenibacillus; species Paenibacillus sp. DP01. The sequence goes on along the minus strand of NZ_CP173059.1, from coordinate 4,554,532 downwards.
CATCCCCGTATTTTCCGCTATCGAGCAACGCTTTGACTTTATTAGCCCGCCCCTTCATAATTTGGAACTTTTCATTCTTCTGTTGTTCAAATTCTGGTGATTTGAGAGCATCCAGTACGAAGGTTTGAGATGGGTGAGGACCGCTCGAAATCGTTGCCCGGATAATCCCTAGTGTTTTTTGTTCCAGTGCGCTCAGTACATCCTGATGCTCTGAAGCAAAGGTAATAAATCCCACACGGAAGCCCCAAACGAATTCTTCTTTGGTAGCTCCGTCAATTTTGACTGGTAAAATTCTCGGATGAAGCCCGGCTAGCTGACCGAATAGTGATTCATGCAGAGAGTCCTCGAAGAACAGGCCAAAATAAGCGTCATCTGTCACAACTACGACATTGATGCCTGCTTCCGCCGCTTCCTGAATGGCAGCGACAATTGCTTTACCTTCTTCAAGGCCCGGTGTATAGCCTGTCGGGTTGTTCGGGAAGTTCAGTACAACGATCGCTTTGCCGTATTCTTTCTGCGCCAGTAGCGCCTCGCGTAGTCCCTCACTATTAAAACGGTGATCCTCTGTGAACAACGGGAAATTCACCAAACGTCCATGACGGCGAATACCGAAAGTTAGTTCATAGTTCTCCCAGTTTTTATCTGGATAAATGACAGCATCTCCTTCATCCGTAAACAGGTCGGCAACGATGCTCAAACCGTGGGTCAGCGCGTTGGTAACTACAGGAAGGCCGTAGCCTTTTCCAGCCAGCGAAGGATTTTCTTTCAGCATTTTGTCACGCCATACGCTACGAAGTTCAGGCTTGCCCGCAGGGGGAGCGTAAGGATACAAATCCTTGGGACTGTAAGCGGACAGCTTCTCCTGAATAACCTCCAAATGCATAGGACCATTGCCTTCAGTAGCAATCCCGATCGTAGCATTATACTTTTTGGCAAGTTTCCCTGCCTCGGCGGATTGACTCAAAATCCCTTCTTTTGGAAAATAAATCTCTTTACCTAAAAGAGAAAGCATTTGATATACATGCTCGTTGCCTGTCTGAATGTTTTGATTTAACTGCGCTGCCAGTGGATTCATTCCCGTTTCATCCTTCCAAGTCATTTTGATTACATATTATAGCATTACACACGGTAAGCGTCACGCACAAGCATTAGGGGCCATAAGAGCGTATTTTTTGCTTAATCGTGGCGCTGCGCTTATATTATAAAATAACGGGATAACAGGACAACCAGAGATGAACCAAAGGAGGTACAGATTTTGCTGGATACATCTGCGTCATCGTTTATCCTGCTGCCGGCCTTTGCCAAAATTGTGTGCGAGCCGGGCTGGAAATGGCAGGTACGCGAGAAGCCGATGCCAAACTATGATTTATTTTATGTATGGAGTGGAGAAGGAACGGTTGTATTAAATGGGGAAGCCTATCCGGTGAGCAAGGGCAGTTGTTTTTTGTTCAAGCCGGGAGACGATACCCGTGCCACACATAATCCGCAAAAGCCGCTCATACTTACTTATATTCATTTTGATCTCACCGAACAACCCAAGCAAATTCCAGCCAGCTACCGCATGCTGGAAGAAACGTTCGAGGTGGAGCATATGCTTGCCAGATATGTCCGTCTGCGTCTGGAGCGTGCCTATGGGGCTGATGAGGAGGGCCGGCTGATCCTGAAGCAACTGATGATTCATCTGCTGCGTGCAGATCGGAAGGAACCGCAGGAGCAACAGGCCAGTAACCAGCTCACCGAGGTCATTCGAGAAACGGCCAACTACGTGCGCCAGCATCCGGGACTTCCTCATCGAGTCGAGGATTTGGCAGCACGTGCAGGGCTGTCACCGCGTTATTTTTCGATAAAATTCAAGGAGCTGCTAGGTGTTTCCGTGCAATCCCATATAATCAGCATGCGGATTGAGCGCGCGCAGCATCTGTTGCTACATGCCGGAATGAATGTAACTGAGGTGGCGGAGGCTTTGGGGTACCGCGACATCTTTTTTTTCAGCCGCCAATTCAAGCAGTATACAGGAAAAAGTCCGTCTGAGATTCGATAAGCTATTAGCGCATGACGAATATAAAGGATAAATCAAAAAGGACCGAAGCAGTTACGCTGGGTCCTTTTTCGTATGAGCCATTTGAATCATTCGATCCCCATGCTCAAATGTGCAGCTATTTTTTTGTTACAATCCTTTATTTATGCTTTAGGATCGTGTCGAAAGCTACCAAGACGTTGTCCCATTTTCACCACGTCCCCCAGCTTCAATGCGGGGTCTGGCTCAAATGTGCCGTTTTCAGTCAGCAAAACGACGGTTGAGCCAAATTCGAAATAGGCGAGATCGTCACCTTTTGTCCAGGAAGTCGCTTGTTCATCGGTATATTTGATGCTGCTCACATTCATTGCGCCAACCTTGACGACCGCCACCTCACCATATTCGTGGGCCATGTACGTAATCTGTCGCTCATTGCGGCTAAGAACTCCTCTCATATGCTGCAAGCCGAAGTCATTCACTGGGTATACTTTGCCGCGCAGATGCTCCTTTTCTACCAGTGTACCGGATACCGGTGCATGAATACGATGATAATCCGTCGGGCTGAGATAGAGCACAAAAGCATAGCCGTGTGTGTACTTCTCAAGACGTGGAGAGCGGTTAAGAAGCTCTTCCAGCGTATAGTCTTGCCCCTTGACGTTTAAAAGAGTGCCAGACGTAATTGGGCCGGTAAAAGTAATCCGTGCATCCACCGGACTGGTCATCACCTCGGCGTTCGTATCAATCGGGCGCATGCCCGCTTTTAATTTGCGTGTAAAATAGGCGTTCAGGGAGCGGTATTCTTTCCAATCCTGTTCCGCCTCATGCGTCTGGATCTGGTACGTACGTATAAAGGTGGGGATAAAAAGTCGGCTTGCACCGCTTTGCGCGAAGGAGCCCACAATCCGGCACACCCACTTGCGCGATGATAGCTCCGTCATAAGCCGCAGCCACTGTTTTGCCATTACAGATCCCCCTTGTTCATTTCCGAGCCGTCTTGGCCGGAACCTGTCCGGCCGCTCTGAACTATATTGACACAGAATGTGACGTAAATCAATACAGGGGACGGCCTGGTGAACGTTCGGTGCCTGACGAAGACATTTGTTCGAGAAGCCAACGAGCGTAAGCCATCGGCTGAGCATATGTTTCTTTCCAGACATTACTCATGCCTGCCTGGCTAAAGCCATAGCGCTGATCACGACCGTTGCATTCGATAAAAATAATCTTGCCTTCATGGGTAATTCCCAGATCCAGTCCGACATCGGCGAGACGGGGTAGGTGTTGTGCCAATCGGTGGACGATTTGCAATGAGAGTCTCTCTAGCTCATTCATCAGCCGGGCTATGTTTGAGGTCTGCACCGTCTCTGTTCGTGATAACACCTCTGGTAGGGAACGGGCCGTACCGCCCTGGGCTACATTCGAGACGAAAGTGTGGGATGGAGCAATTTTGGCAAACATGCCTGTCACGCCCCAGATTCCGCCATATCCGCGCTGAACGGTCACACGGATATCAAATGGACGATTATCGCATAAAGCAAGCGGAATGGTTTCCTGAATGATATGAGGTACACGCATCAGTCGCTTATGCAGAAATAAAGGGAGTTCTCCGACATTCAACCGTAGTGTGGACCAACGCCCAGGTATCGTTGGATGAGCACATTGCAATGTCCAGCTTCCGCTGGAATGCCTCAGCCGCATAATTCCTCTACCCACGCTGCCGCTACTGGGCTTAATTACAACATCCCCGGTTTGCTCCATCAAGGTGCGGATGGAAGAAGGATCGCCTTGCAATGTTTTGGGCAGGTGGGAATGTAGCAGAGGGTCTTCCTGTAGAATTGCATGTATATGGTCTTTGCCGAAACGGTTTTGTTCATTAAAAATATAGAATCCCTTGTGTACCAGCCTGTTGATATCGCGGGCATTTTCATTTTGCCGATAGAGAGTGCGATTGTGGATGACTGGCGGCAACGGAAGAGTCATCTGCCGATACTCGTTGCCGTTTTTAACAAAAGCCCGGCATGTTCCGGTCGATATATGAATATCTTCCAGACGAAGAAAGCAGGGGATTAGCTCGTAGCTTAACCCGGCCTCCTCGTAATTGGCGATAGATTCATATCGCGTCCTCATGACGGGAATGCCCCGGTAAGTTGCCGGGTTGAGCATGACGCCGACATGCAACATGAGTATGTCCGCCCTCCTTATCGTCAATCCAACTGACCATATTGTGATTCTAGTCCATCATATGTATCAAAGATCGGCCAGGCATGGACGCTAGCCTTGCGATATGCCCAAAGTCATAAACCAAGCACCTTTCAGAGCAAGAGACGATATGATACAAGATGAGTGTTGAAGGGTGAAGGAATAAGGTAAGGAAAGTAGGTGAGGTGATGCAGAGGCTGAAGGTAGCAGTCATTACACCGGGCTCTTTTGTTATACCTTCGTCCCGCAGCAGTTCAGTGGAGAGGGTAATTGCTCGTATGGTACCACTGGCTAGCCATAAGCTTCAGGCACAGATCTATGGCATAAGAGGGGCAGAAACACCGGATCACGGCGATGTTGACGGAATTCCTTGTATGCGCTATACGCGGGGAGCAGGATATATTCCCGAGGTAATCGCTGATTTGAAAAGATGGTTACCTGCGGTTATAGATGTACACAACCGCCCCGCAGTTGCTTATGCCATTCGCGAGGCTTTGCCCAATAGCAAAATTGTGCTGACTTTGCATTCCACCACGTTCATCCGGGAGCCTCACCTCAAACGGAAGGACATGGGTAGGCTGCTGTTGCCGCTGGATCGTATTATTGTGAACAGTGCGTATTTAGGGGCTGTTGTGGCTTCTGACAGTCCCGATGCGGTCAGAGAGCGCATCGTCATCAACAAGCTGGGTATTCATCCTGGCGATTTCCTACCACGGTGGACTCCTGCAGCAGAAGCGATCAGGTCGGCTCGATTGGAAGATTTCGGCTGGTCAGGCCGCCGAATCGTGTTATATGCAGGCAGACTGGTGCCGGGGAAGGGAGTTCATCGGTTGCTAAAGGCCTTGCGGCGTATCGTCCATACCTGTCCGGACGTGCTGCTGCTTATAGCAGGGAGTGCCTATTACGGTCACGACCGCCTCACGCCATACACCGCAGCATTGCATCGGCAGATACGTAAACTAAGGTTGGCGAGGCATGTGCACTTCCTGGGTTATGTGCCGCATCCGGCATTGGCCTCGTTATATCAGTTAGCCGATGTGGCGGTTGTTCCTTCAGTAGAAGCTGAAGCCTTCGGGCTGGTCAATCTGGAAGCCATGGCGGCAGGCGTGCCTGTGGTAGCCTCACGAATCGGTGGTATTCCGGAGGTTATACAACACGGCAAGACAGGCTGGTTGGTTTATCCGTCACACGGCGAGCAGGAAATGGCCGACGCCATCATCAGGTTGCTCCAGCAGCCTGACTTACGGCAACGGATGGGAGAAGCCGGGCTGGGGGAGGTGCGGAGCCAATTTTTATGGCAGCACTCTGCAGAACGCTGGGCTCAAATTGTAACAGACTGTGCAATTGAGTGACGTGGTCGTGGTTACGTGCATAGGCTATCGCATAGGCATTAGGCCATGATTCCCACCTGGGTGAATGAAGCGGAGCGACCGCTGTTTCACTCCTGTGTCAAAGGAGCGGTCATCATGAACCATCGCACGAACCATAACCCTAAGGATAAAAAAATAGCACGGCGTAACCATTCCAATACTGTCCCCTCTCCCCGTGTAAACAAGGAGAAAACGGTTTCGCCTGCTGGCGCTGGCAGTCACAGACCCACTCAGCGTGGAACGGCAAGTATACCTGTCCCCGTAGAGAAGAATACCTCGCTTCAAGCTGTAGAGGAAGCGGCATGGAAAAAGCATAAGCTTCCCAAAACGCTAGAGGAAGCGATGCAGATGAATCGAGCATCTGTGCTGCTGTTGTCTGTGCCTGACTCAGATACCGAATGCGGAACGGAACACGACATTGCATCTATGAAGACGGAAGGTCAGACCGAGCAAGATTCGTTATTGGATTGTTCCATAACCAGTATTCACATTGCGGAAGGGAGACAGCGTCCAAAGCAGCGAATGCGCTTGCTAGAGCAAGAAAACCATCTAGCTTCTCAGACTGAAAAAGAATTAGGTCGGAATGCCATTCATGATGGCTCAGTGACCGATGACGGGACTACTGACAGTGAAGTGACTTCACCTCAATTTGGTAGCACTTCTTTTTATCTTCCTGCACAAGAAGTTACAAGCAAAGTGAACGTTGTGTTTGAGAAGCCTTTTATAGATACGCAATATGCAATCACCGCCAATGCGAGCTTACCAGGAATAACCGTATCTGTTACCCAGCGACAGAGGTATTCGGCAGTGCTTACAGTGGAACGCAGACAATCGGGTTCGACATGTGAGGGATGGGTTCATTGGATTGCAATGGGACACTAGTAAAAGGCCAGAATGTAAGTTGCAAATCAACTTCATAATGAAAAAAGGCGTCCCATAATGGGACGCCTTATACATAAGGGTGGAGGCGGCAACGCGTGGAGAAGTTAGAAGGGACGTCAGATAATTGGTGAAGGCATTTTTTACTTCTGTTTAATAGGCAAAGCATGATAGCCAAAAGCCAAATCAAGCAAGGCGCTCGCTTCTTGACGCAGCAATAAATTCTTTGGACGGAAGGTAAAGGAGCCATCAGTATTGATGATGGTATCCGGATCTACGATTCCCTGTGAGGCAAGGGCTTGAATGGACTGGACCGCCCAGGCATCTGCAGCGTCGAGCAATTTCACCTGAGTGGCTTGGTCAGGTTGAATCTGCTTCAAGTTTTGAATCATGGTTGCTGCGACTTGTCTGGTAATCGGAGTTGCGCGATCATATTTTGGTATGCCTACTTTGAGTTGCTTCTTGATTTTTTCGATTTCGTCTGGGAAAATATAACCTCCATGTGCGAGCAACAAGGCGTCAGCAAATTCCCCTTGTGTCATCGTGCCCTTCGGGTTAAATAGATTACCTGTTTTAGCATTCATGATGTTTAAAGCATGAAGATTGTCTATATGGCTTCTATAGTTACTCTTTTGCGGGACATCTGCAAAAGGCGGTTTGAGATTGATTTTCTGAGATTGAGCTACAACGCCTAGACCTTTAGGACTGGTGTAATAAAAATACGCGATTTCTCCAGCTTTGTTTTTCTGGAAAGCGAGCTTGTTTCCTTCTGCATCTTCAAACAACAATGGGTGAATCATTTTGAGTACTTGCTTTCCCGCAGTTTCATCTTCCATGACCAACGCCCCATTCTCATAGGAAAAGTGAGTACGAATCGCGAATACACGTGTATTTTGATACATACCGACGTATTTTTGCGCTTCTTTTTCCGCTAACTGGTGGTACGTTGGTTTCTTCACAGTGATAGTTCGAGGGAAGTAATGATCCATGAACGCATCGTACACATCTAGACTCATCATGGAATCATTATTGTAGGACATGAAAAATGCGGTTTTTTGTTCAGGCACCAAAACCATCAATGAAGAATGTCCCGGCATGTTTCCGCCTTTTAAAACTACATGTTGACCGTTGGCAAAGTCGTTGAAATATGTCTCAAATCCAACTGTCGCAATAGGAATCGTCTTATCTGCGAAAACTTGGTAGGCATGCATCATATCTATGCTTTTTTTACTTACGATTTGTTTACCTCCAAACTTTCCATTCTGTAGCTGCATAATCATGTACTTTGACATGTCTTCTCCAGTAGACAAAATGCTTCCTTGTGGTCCATCAGTTGGAGCGTGCCCATATGTTGGATGAGGATCACCAGTGGGACTGTAATGTGTAGCCATTCTCTTGAGAAGGTCAGGCGTAAAGCGCACACTGGTAGACTTCATGCCTAAGGGTTTAAAAATATTCTTTTCCATATATCGTGAGAAAGGTATGCCCGTAACATTCTCTACTGCATATCCTGCGAGTAAAAATGAGAAGTTGTCATACGTATAAGCTTCACCGGGCGATCGTACCACTGTCGGCATATGTTTAGGAATAAACTCCTTCATAGATATATTTCGATTAACGTATTCGGGTCCGGTTATCGTGGTGATATCGGGATAATCTACGCCGCTGGTATAGGTCAACATATCAAACAAGGTGAGGGCTTTTCCTGTTTTATTGGGTATTTTTAATCCACCGAGATACCGTTGTACATCTTGATCTAGTTTAAGCTTTCCTTTATCGACTTGTTGCATCACGGCCAAGGCGGTAAAAGTTTTCGAGACTGAAGCGATTTGGAAGACCGTGTCCTTATTGACTGGAATCTTCTTCTCTTTATCTGCATAACCGTACCCTTTATTGACGACGACTTTTCCATCATGGACCACGACAAAACTTGAACCGTTCACATTGTACTTCTTCATTTTTTCCGCGAATAACGGATCAGCAAAAGATTCTACTTCTTTTGCATTATTGGGAGCTTTCGTCATTTGAATATTGGCCGTAGATGTCGATGGTTTTAATTCTCCAACTTCTAGTGATTGTTGGGAACAAGCAGAGATCATGCTGGTAGAAATGAGTAGCAGTGCAAGGCTTGCTTTATTTATTGCTTTTTTCATTTTCGAACTCTCCTTTTTTATTGCGATGTTCTTGTCAGCACACCGAGTTGTCGACTCACCCGTGTATGAACCGAGTGTAGCAAGCGGCAAGTCATAGTAGCTAGTGACCTTTCGTCTTCTAATGCATGACATCAAAAATAGAGCGTAGTACGGCGTGTTTTATAGTCATGACCTACAAATCATGACACTTTGACACTACCGTATGTGACAGACAACAAGTTAGGATTCGAAGGGCAATCATAACGTATTAGCAAATAAAATAAAGAGTAGGAGAGAATCAAATGACGAAAGAATCAGCTCGAAAAAGGTTGCAAGATTTCTACTTTTTGTTGTTTACCTTCGGATCTGGACTGTTTTATTTTTGCTTCTATTTGGCCAGCATTACATTTGCGTTAGCGATGACGGTTATCTTCGTGGGTATTCCCTTGTTGGCGCGTGTGTTGCGAACAACTCACACGTTTGTCCAATATGAACGCATTCAGACGAAGGTTTATACGGACATATCAATAGAGCCAATCCTGACAAGGACAAACAGTGGAAGGGATAAGTGGATGAAAGCGAGAGAAGCAATTCTTAGTAGTAGCAATTGGAGGGCCGTTTTTTGGCTTATGCAGAAATTTTTTATTGGTGTGATTAGCCTCATATGTGCCGTTATATTGTACATAGCTCCGCTCGTATTTATCGTTACACCGATACTTTTTCAACATCTTGAGCTATACTTATTGGGATTCGCTGTGGATTCATGGGAAAAGGCTATAAGTGTCATGATCGCTGGGTGTATTCTCGTCTGGATCAATACCCGCATTGGAAAGAGCCTAGTTCAAATCGTTGGAATGTACACGCGCTCTATGTTCAAAGCTATTAAGGAGTGATAATTTGTTTACAGCCTGGAAACAATGGCTCTGGTATGACTGGTTATTGCTTTGTATACGTTTTGTCATCTGGTTCTCATTGATGATAACTACGATCCAACACCAAGACCATTTAACTGTGCCCCTTTGGATCATCATTCTTTGGGAAGTTGTCTCATTTTCAGTACCTTGGATTTGTTTAATGTTCAGTTATCGCTACTATCTGCTTACTGAGATGGTTTTGTTTGGCGGAGTGTGCTTCTACTTAACCTTATTATTTCCGGGGGCGTATCTTGCATTTTTAATGCCAACTTTCATGATCGCGGCAAATAGTGCTCATAAATCATTCCGTTGGTCGGGTTCTATCACAATTGTTTTATTTCCGTTGCTCATTGCAATGTTTTCCCCAGGAACAGATCTATGGGCGATTATCCCACAAATCGGTCTGACTTTTGCGATGGGATTTTCCTTTCACTTACTAGTTTCTAATTACCGCCAAAATGAAGTTATTCGCAATCAGAAGCTTGTGCTGGAACAGTACCTATCTCAGATTGAGCAGATTACTTTGTTGGAGGAGCGCGATAGACTTTCCAAAGATTTGCATGATACGATGGGGCATTCCTATACCTCGATCATTATGGGGTTGGAAATATTGCGTACGGAATTAGCGACAAAAGATGGAGAGCAAAAAATCGACTCATTATTGCAATTGGCCCGTAACAGTATGGAGGAAGTGAGAGCCTATTTGCATCAAATAGATTCACCACAAGAGTCACTTCCCTTGACTGTTACTTTGCAACAATTAGCAGAGGAGTTCCAGAAACATGCACAAGTAAATGTACGCACTCGAATAATAGGGGAAGAGTACATAGTCTCCAAACAAGCGAAAATGACGTTCTATCGGAGCTTGCAGGAATCGCTGACTAATGCCGTGCGCCATGGACAATCCACTGAAATCATTGTGTCACTGCATTTTGAACCGCAACAGACGAGATTGGATGTGCAGGATAATGGCGGCGGAGTGGAGGAGTGGAAGGATGGCTTCGGATTAACTGCAATGAAAGAACGTGCGACACAGTTACAAGGAAGAGTCACTGTATACTCCGAAAAAGGCGAAGGGACGTTCATTTCATGTGTGTTACCCAGACTGGTACAATTGTCCGATGAACGAATCCGCTTGTGTATCGTCGATGATCATTCGTTTATCCGAGACAGTCTCCATACCATCTTGGACGGACAGGAGGACCTAGAGGTGGTGGGGGTGGCCGAAGATGGGGAACAGGCTGTGGAATTGTGCAGAAGCCTGAATCCGGATTTAATATTAATGGATTTGGAGATGCCCAATCAGGATGGGATTCGAGCAACCCAAATAATCAAGGAGACATGGCCTGACATTCGCGTCCTCATCCTGTCAACGTTTCAGGATACAGAGAGGGCGAAGGAAATCATGCGAAGCGGCGCTGACGGCTATTTGCTGAAATCCATAGAATCGCGTGAACTGGCTGAAACGATTCGCCTCGTCTATCGGGGAGGCACGGTAATTAACCAAGATTTGTTCCATAGAATGTGGGACGGAAATGATGATGAAGAGTCAGTCGGACCGAGGTCAGATGGAGAAGAGTATGGCTTAACGAAACGTGAACTAGAGGTTTTGAATCTTTTATCTCAAGGAAACCGTTATAAAACAATTTCTGAGAAACTTTACCTATCCAACGGGACAGTAAGAAATTACGCCTCCACTCTCTATGACAAGCTGGGAGTCAACAATCGAGAAGAAGCTGTGCAAAAAGCAAGAGATACAGGATTACTTTTATAAGAGAAAAGGACGCCCCTTTGAGGGGGCGCCATAAATAAGGGGGGAAGGGGTGCAGACTTGTACACTGCACCCCTATTTTTCGTCCATGGTATGGGCAGAGCCAAGTGACAGTTGCACAATGGCAAAGGTCTATGGACGAGAAAATGAGGAGGATCGTGTATGTGATTTAGTTTACGCCTACAGCGTCAAAAGACTTGGCAGCTGCAGTTGCTTCTGCTGAGTTCGCCCCGTACAGATCTTTTGCGGCTTGGATCACAGCAGCACGTGCGTTGGAGAAATCGGAAGAAGAAGTCAGGTAGTTCGTAAAGGCACTATAATAAATTTGCACCGCAGCATCGCGGCCAATTCCATTTACAGTAACGCCATGGAAAGTACCGCCTTGTGCCAACAAGTAGTAGGCTTTATTGATAATACCGCTGTTTGTATGAACGCCGCCGTTATCGGAGCTGCCTTTATACAGGTTAGAATAGTGATCTGGTTGATCGTACAGAGTAGGATTGGACATTGAGCGAAGGGCATCGCCCGCAATGTTTGGCGTATAAATATCATCGCCTACAAGCCAGTTTTTGCGTTGAATGTCATTACCGATAACGTCCGAGAAAGCCTCATTCAATGCGCCGGACTCTCCGTAATATTCCAAATTCGAAGTATACTCTGTGACACCATGTGTAAGTTCATGTCCTACTACATCGGGGTCCCCGCTGAAGGCGATAAATGTGCTACCGTCTCCATCTCCATAAGTCATTTGGGAGCCGTTCCAGAAAGCGTTGTTGTAGCGGCTGCCGTAATGGACTGTCGAACGGAGTTGCAGACCACGTCCGTCAATGCTGTTGCGTCCAAATTTGGATTTATAGTAATCATAGGTTTTGGCAGCATACGCATGGGCATCCACACCGGCTGGATCATTCCATACATTATCAGCATCTGTCAAAAGGGTGCCTGGGATGCTTTGGCGGTTGGAGGCCGTGTAAGTCACGATACCGTTACCGCGTGTGGTATCTTTTAACTGGTAGCTACTGCCGGAAGCGGTAGTAGTGAACGATTTGGAATCACCAAGCACACCTTTACCTGTGCCTGTCGCTTCATTAATGATGTCATACTGGAATACGATGCTGCCGTCATTGGCATCAATAATGTAGCGGGTACGCAGTGGGGCAGGTTCTAAAACATTAACTTCTGTCACATAAACTAGCAGCAGGTCATCCCCTTTAGGGTAGTAGTAGAGTTCTGCTTTAGGATCTACTTCAGGCTGTAGATTAGCGATTTTGGCAATGGAACTTTTTTCGGCCTCCACTGCTTCAATTTTGCTATCTTTCAGGACAGATGCCTTATCAAGACTCAGCTCGTCCTTATCAACAGAAAGCGTTTTGTCGTTGTTAGCTGCTTCGGCGTAAGTATCTTTACTTACACTGCTTGGCTCCTCAGCGTCTTTAGAAATAGTATCGTCGGAGGTAGGGAGGGCTTCAATACGTGCAGCTGCTTCTTTATATGCGGTGTAAACCGCTTCAGAAGCGCTGATTTTTGGAGTTGTACCTTGCGTAGCTTCTTCCTGCTGATCCTCATTAATCACCGCTCCTAAGTAAGAGGTGACCTCACCAGATTTGCCCACATGAATAGTTTGCTCAGCTCCATATACGGGAATCCCGTTTACATACTGCTTCAGTCGATAATGGCTCACACCGGACTTGTCGCTTGTGCGATCAACGATTCGGAATTGTTCACGTACACTGGAGCTATCCACACCCAGTAACGATTTCTTTTGTCGATTCAAATAGCTCCATACAATGTCGTCCCCTGATACCGAGGAAGGAGCTTTCCATTGCTCGGCGTGGAAGGTCGGTGTAAGCTGTGCTGGTCCCGAAACGGAACTCTCCGCAGATGCACCAGACGCCACAGACCCTAATAACATAGCTCCTCCAAGAAGCGAAAACCATACTTTTTTCATAAAAATTCACTCTCCTCGATTAATGTCAGGACGAATTATCCTGCTTTGAATAAGGCATTACGCCATTTATGTAGGTCGTGTTGTCGTCTGGAATAGAAGAATGGAACATGAAGTGAAATACCGAAGTGTTTTTCATGAAGCGTGCGTGAAAAGAGGGTACTGCATTTGAAGCAAGTAGCCTAAAAAGGTAACAAACTCCTCCCTTCCTGTCGTATAAAAAGATAGTGGAATAAAAGCGGATAATGGAAAAAAGTTGCCTTATGCAAAAAAAACAAAAGTTGATTTTTCGAACTCCCATCATCTGGCTCTGATATTAGCACAGAGAATGACGGACGAGAAGATCTATGTAACAAATTTATCCAAAATGATTCTTTAGACCCTAAAAACTCATTTATTTAATAGGAATAATAAGTTTTGTAAAATAAAGTCGAAAATTGCTGTGTCGAAAAGACTCCACGCTTGCCGTTACACACGGCTTTTGGACCGCATAGGTTATGTTGAACTGTCCTAATCATGCTGTTCATCTATACAGCAGCAAGGGAGGTGAGACGGGAGCATGAAAAAGCGTGGAAGAGCTGGATTCAAGATTAATCGGAGGCGGCATTCAAGGGCTTATTATCATTCTAAGATGTGGCTGCCGTACCGAATGCCGAACATGGATAAGAAGCCGATAGTCTCTGACAAGAGCGATGTACTCGAAACGGAGAGAGGGGCACAAATCGGCGAAGCGCGGCCATCTGAACCATCATCAGCGGGAAAGATTATCGTATCTGTCATTATTCCGGCCATGAATGAGCAAAGAACAATCGGAGCTGTGATTCGCGAAGCGCGCCATGTCCATCCACATACAGAGGTTATCGTCGTTGAGAACGGATCACACGATAGAACGGCGAAGGTGGCTGCGGCGGCGGGGGCTCGTGTACTTTCCTTCCCGGAACCGCTCGGACATGATGTTGGCCGTCGTATTGGAGCGGAAGCGGCATCCGGACAGATCCTGCTTTTTCTGGATGGTGATATCGTCATTCCCTGCGTCAGACTTCGGCCATTTATACAGGCCGTAAGTGCAGGAGCGGATGTGGTGCTGAATGATTACCATGGACCTGTGAATCGCACGCCCATACATCCTGTAGTTGAGGCAAAGCATGTATTGAATATCTTGTCGAATCGTGCTGATTTAGGGGGAGCCTCTATGACTGGTATTCCACACGCCATAAGTCAAAAGGCTTTAAAGGAAATAGGTCTAAAGTCCTTGGAGAAACCTCCGCTATTTCAAGTGATGTCTATCGTCTCCGGGTTGCGAGTGGTGACTGTACATGGAATAGCTGTCGGTAAAATGAACGCAACACGTAAAAAACAGAACGGCAAGGACCCGCTGGCAGATGTAATTGTCCAGGATCACCTGGATGCTATTGCCTGGCTTACATCACGTCTGGGAGCACGTGCGGGATATACAGATTTGGAGCGCAAACGGATCAGAGACGAGGTGAAAACGTGACTAGAGTATATCGTAGAAGAAAGCGTGAAGACCCGGGCTGGGGGCTAAGACGTATACAGCGAAAACGAGAAACGACGGCTTCGATGCATAGCCGCAGGGTGAGAAAACTCTCACCTCGGGCAAAAGAAATGCCCGAAGTCCATCTGACTGAGGAACGTGAAGCCTCCAGTGATATTGTATTGCAGGGGACCGCAGCAGCCGTGGTCAGCGTCTGTAATGAGGAGACTACGATTGACCGGGTACTGGGTGAGCTGGAAAAACTTCCGCTTGCGGATATCGTGGTCGTATTAAACGGCTGTACGGATGGTACGCGCTCCGCCGTAGCCAAACGTCATCCTGGCGCGACTCTCGTCGACGTACCGGGTCGTCTGGGGCATGATGTTGGCCGTGCGGTAGGCGCACGTCTGACGCAGGCTGATATTGTGCTGTTCGTGGACGGAGATTTGCCGATCCCAGCGTCTGATTTGCTGCCTTTTCTTCAAGCGGTGGATCAGGGAACGGATGTGGCGCTTAATGATCTGGGCAGACATTTGCCGCCTTATACCCAGCAGGACAGCGTAACACGGTGCAAAGGGTTTCTGAACCGCGTACTGCGCAGGTCGGATCTTGGAGCAAGCTCATTGACCGCTGTACCGCATGCATTATCTCGGCGTGTGCTGGATCAACTTGGGCCAGCCGTGCTTGCGGTACCGCCGAAGGCCCATGCGATGGCGATTCTGCATGGCATGATCGTGGCAGCCGTACATGCTGTCGATGTGATTAAAACAAACCGCAAGCGGACCTTCAATGTCGGGAAAGGGAACGCTATGGAGCAATTAATTATCGGCGATCATGCAGAGGCGCTGACGGCCGTGTTTCAGGTAGCCGGGTATTCTCCGTTAGGGCCTGTTCCAACACGGGTAGACGTTGCCAAAGGGAGGAATGCACGATGAGTCTGACGAGCATCATTATTCCGACTTATAATGGCCTGCATTTATTAAAACCGTGTATCGAGGCGATTCGAACACATACCATAGATGCACCGTATGAAATTATTGTTGTGGACAACGCTTCGAATGACGGGACGGATGATTTTTGCGCATCTGAGCGGCTAATTAGCATACGTCTTCCTGAAAACAGGGGCTTTCCGGCAGCTTGTAACAGAGGAATTCGTCTGGCTTCGGGTGACCAATTCGTCATTTTAAACAATGATGTGACGGTTACACGGGGATGGCTATCGAATATGTTGGCTGCTTTGCATAGTGAAAGCACAGTGGGATTGGTGGGACCGGTGACGAATTACGTCAGCGGTATTCAGCAGATTTACGGAATAGAAGGAGATATGGCCAGCTGTCTGAGGTATGCGGAGCAGAATAATGCAAGTAATCCCTCCAGATGGCAAGAGGTCAAGCGGTTGGTCGGGTTTTGCCTGTTATTCCGGCGTGAGCTGATGGAACGGATCGGATTGCTGGATGAACGGTTCAGCCCCGGACATTATGAGGATGACGACTATTGTCTGCGTGCACGCGTGCATGGCTACAAGCTGCTAATGTGCAATGACTGTTTTGTCTATCACCAGGGAAATGCGAGCTTTTCGCGCTCGGAATCTTCCTGGCTCAAAGAGCTGATCGAGCGGAATTATCGATTATTTATAGAAAAATGGAGCGTAGATCCCAGAGTGTTTATCGAAACGGGAATCCCATGCACTGAACATGCTGTCGAAGGAGGAAGGAAGATATGAAAGGGGTTATTCTCGCAGGAGGAACCGGGTCGCGCCTTCATCCGTTGACTACATTACTCAACAAGCATCTGCTTCCGGTCGGCAAGTATCCGATGATCGTATATGGTATTGAAAGGCTGCGACAAGCGGGGATTACCGATATGCTCATTATTATTGGTAAACAATCGGCCGGACTGTACACTGATTTTTTAGGCAGCGGCAGTAATTATGGTGTCCAATTGACATACCGGATTCAAGAAAAAGCGGGCGGCATTGCGGAAGCACTCGATTTGGCAAGAAGCTACATGCAGTCAGAGGAGAAGTTCACTGTTTTATTAGGTGATAATTTGTTCAAGGAAGACTTGGGACCTGTCATCGAACGCTTCAAACAACAGCCACCGGGGAGTGCCAGAGTCTTGCTGAAAAAGGTGGCAGATGCCCGTCGTTACGGGGTACCTGTGTTTGATCCCGAGCGCCCGGAGAGCATTACGCGGATTGAAGAGAAGCCGCAGCATCCCCAGTCCAAATATTGCGTTACGGGTATCTATATGTACGATACTGCCGTATTCGATAAGATCCGGGAAATAACGCCTTCAGCACGTGGTGAGCTTGAGATCACCGATGTTAATAACTGTTATGCTGCTGAAGGCAAGCTGGAATATGATATTTTACGGCGCTACTGGAGCGACGCAGGAACCTTCGATTCCCTTCAGGAAGCTGGAGTGAAAATGAAGGGACTTCTACCTTGATTTCAATGAAACACCATCCAGCCGGGCCAGGCATATAGTATAGGCATAATGCCACCCGGAGGAGTGAACGGCATGAAACGCCTGAGTACGCAAAGGAAACACAGCAAACGGCTCGGAAAGAAGGGCTATTGGTCAGGATATAACAGGGGCCAGGAGCAAGGCAGGAAGTTGGGGCAGGCTTCGTTCGGCAAGATTTTTGAAGGCGTAAGTATTATCATTGTGTCCTGCAATCAGCTTCAACAGCTCCGTGCTTGCATTCATCATATTGAGGAGAATACGAGCCATCCTCACGAAATTATTGTAGTGGACTGCGGCTCGACGGACGGGACACCTACCTATTTGCTCCGTAAAAGCATCGCTGTACGCTATGCGCTGCTAACAAAGGATGTTCAGATGATCGGCAGTCTGAATCAGGGACTGATGATGGCCAAAGGTACAACTATTGTTGTACTGGACCCAAACTCGATGGTGACTCCTGGCTGGCTGGACCGGTTGATGGGCTG
This sequence comes from Paenibacillus sp. DP01, assembly GCF_044784315.1. Taxonomy (NCBI): domain Bacteria; kingdom Bacillati; phylum Bacillota; class Bacilli; order Caryophanales; family Paenibacillaceae; genus Paenibacillus; species Paenibacillus sp. DP01. Next base: position 4,536,859 of record NZ_CP173059.1, on the reverse strand, counting down.
TTTATACAGCGATTCGCGTATGGGAGTTGTCGGCCCTGTAACGAATGGTCCATTCGGAGAACAGCAGATTGAGGTTCCTGATATGAATGAAAATGAAGTACGTCCATTTGCCACGGCCCATAATATTCCCAACCCGGATGCATGGCGAGAGACTGAAAGCCTGGCCGCATTTTGTCTACTACTGCGCAGAGACACTTTGGTAAAGACGGGATATTGGGACGAAGGATGCCACAGTATTGAGGAAGCCCATGCAGATTGGCTGCTGCGTGTACGCTTGTTGGGGATACGTATGGCAATTGCCGGAGATGCGTTTATCCATTTTGCAGAAAGTGATCGGGATACGGTTTATGGTTTTCCTCAAACGGCCGAAAGCATCGGTTCAACGGAGGAAAGGAGCCGGAACCGATCCTTTTTTGTCCAAAAGTGGGGGGACGCGGATAAGCTGTTCCACGACCCGGAATTTGGAACAGCAGAGCCGCACGGCCAAGGATTATCAAGTAAGGAAGCCTACTTATCAGCAGCAAGTTTTTATCCCGTCGGAGCGCTTGTTCAGGGACCTTCCGGTGCAGTATTTCGGATAGAGCCGGGAAGTAGACGGCGGCTGCATGGAGCCAGTGATGCGGGAGATAAACATGTGCGTCTCGTTAGAGTGTCTCAGCTTGATTTGTTGGCGCTTCCCTTGGTAGGTGAGCCGGAGGCGACAGTCTCCGGCAGCGCTGACGCCCCGCCTGTAGCTGTGGCGCCTGAGGAACCCTTGCCCGTGCTGGCGGCTCCTGAGCTGGGGAACATGTCCATGTTGCCCACACTTCATATCCCGGCTCAACGCAAACGATGGATTGAGTTACTGTATGCTGAAGGTGGGCAACTGTACCAAATCGGCAACGGCTGGAAAAGACCGTTCCTTTCCCTCTACGCTGTGATGAGCTGGCAGGCTGAGGACTATCCAATTCAGTTTTTGTCCTCCGAAGAATTGTCGGCATTGACGGAGAAGCAGCCTATTATTGCTCCACCGGTGTTGCGAGGGCATTTATGATGATCGAATAGGCTTTTTTAGGCGGAACCGACTACTCGCTGCGGCATACGCTGTAGTAGCGGAAAGCCCGTAGGTATTTCGTGCGTTCCGCACGGCGGAACACATAAAGGAGGGGCTTATGCATAACGAGTTAGATGATTTGCTGATCCATATTTCGCACTCGCAGCAGCAGATGTCTAGGCTGTTAGATGCGGAACGGCAGGTGGTCGTGCGCATGGCACAGATCATACATGAACTGCCGGATGAGGAGCCGCGTTTTGATGGAATTCCGGGCATTATTGATAGCTCGGGACAAGTAAACAAAAGCATTGTTGCCTATTTGAACGGTATTGCCGACCTTCAGGAAGCAATGGCTGAAATGCTCGTTCGTGTCGTGAAGGAGACGGCATACTCGGAAGAGGAGTAGTGTAACAATCGAGGGTAGGGAGTGAACACATGAGTAGGGAAAAAGCAATGATTCACATGTTGGACGCAGCCTCCAAGATGCAGCGGAATGTGTCTATGATCCTGGAGGCCAAGGCGGTCGAAGCAGAAAAAATGCGTAATTGGACGCTGAACCATCTGGCGCCTCACGCATTTGACACCGATGAAGAGCAACTGGGGCGGCCTTTGGAAATTCACGAGCAGATGGTGGAAATGCTGGAGGGATTAACCCGGCTTCAGACTGGACTATGCAGCAATCTCAAAGCATTGCTGGACCAGGATGAGCAGCAGGGTGGCGGAATGGAAGGGATGATGGGAGGCATGGGCTCGGGGGATATGAACTAATGAGCATGAGGCGTGAACGTGAGATTAAGCTGGATATGATGGAGTCTATTGCTGCCAGCCAGCACGCCGTTGCCCGGATGCTGACCAGTCTTGCGGACTTGACGCCCCATGCGGATATGTCGGCTCCCCGTCTGGAAGAGACCATCCGTATACTCAGCAACTATCAGGGAGAAATCACGAAAATGTTGGCAGGTATTCCTTTAAGAAGACAGGTATATGGGAAACCGACGAAGCCGTGGCTCCATGTGCCTGTTCAAAAAAATGAAACCCAGACGAGAAAGCAAAGGAGGAATGAAAATGAGTACAAGGTGGGAACGCACTACTCGAGACAAAGCGCGCAAAAGACGTAAAGATGCCCGGCGTTCTAGCATTCGCAGGTTAAAACGGAGAAGAAGACGTCTGCTTGCTCTTAGACGCCGTAAAAGGGGGCTTCATTCAGTACGTAGAAGACGTTCTCTTCTGCGGCGGCGGAAAAAACCTCAAGCTAATCCAACCGCAGCTCCTTCTGCGGAGAACCCACAGCCCGTTCCTGTTGTATTGGAGCATGACCCGCAGGCATTCCAGCAGGGATATGATGCTGCTTACAATGAGGGTTTCAATTCAGGCTTTGCCAAAGGTTATGAAGATGGCCACCAGGTCGCTTACAAGGCACAGTAAACTATGAAAATCATCTATTACGGTTAACCCCCCCGAAGCCTAGCAGCTTCGGGGTTATTTGCGTTTCGGTAGTTGGACGGGCAAACGCCAATTTTGTCCGGGCAGTGGCAGTCGTCCATGATGCGTTTGACCCCTGTGCATATAGTTTAGGAGTGACAGAAGTTTATCCTACAACAGGACAGGGTGAAGGATGTGAATGATCAACGAAGCGGAAATGAACGCGAAGCACACCGATGCGGCTATCGGGAAGGGCGCAGAATGGGCGGTTGCACGGCTGCTCTGTCACAGGTCGTGGCAATACAACCTGCGGTTCGCCAGTTGAAAGTGTTGTATATTCCGCAAGGTTTCGCAGCTATAGACACAGGTGTGCAAGAAGCATTGAGCCAAATATGCAGCTCGTGCGCCATCGGTACTCCTGCCACGATGCTGGCTGACGCTGAGGCTCACCGTCCAGACCTCTTATTGGTCATGAACGGGCTGCATGTTTTTCCAGCGGATCATCTGGAACAGGTACAACAAATACGAGCCATGGGCATTCGGACGGCCATATGGTTTGTAGATGATCCCTACTTTACGGAGGATACGGCGTTGATCTGTCAATCCTACGATGTCGTTTTTACGCATGAAATTTCTTGTCTGCCGTTTTATCGGGATCAAGGAGTAACGAGGGTTCACTATATGCCGCTTGCTGTGTCAGCCCGTATCTTTTATCCACGTCGGGTAGAGCGTGAGCATCAGCATGATATTTGCTTCATTGGGAATGCCTTCTGGAACCGTGTGAAGCTGTTTGACTACCTTGCTCCCTTCTTGGCGGATAAAAGAGTGCTGATCGTAGGTGGGCACTGGGATCGGCTAACCCGGCGGGATGTGCTGGAACGCTTTATCCGTCCGGGTTTTATGGAACCGGAAGAGACCGCTCAATACTATAACGGCTCCAAAATTGTTATCAATATGCACCGCCCGACAGAACCCGGACTGGATAATCGGAATACACACCAGTTGTCAGCGGAGTCCATCAATCCTCGGACATACGAAATTTCTGCTTGCGGAACGCTTCAAATGACGGATGTGCGGAAGGATCTGAGCCGTTATTACCAACCAGGCTATGACATTGAGACCTTCTCGGGAGCAGAGGAATTGAAAGTGAAGCTGGACTACTATCTCAAGCATGACTGGGAACGCGAACGCATAGCCTGGCGCGCATTGCACACAACCATGCAAAAGCATAGGTACTCGAATCGTATGGAAGAATTGCTGGACAAGGCGATGGCCTAAAGTAAACACCATAAACAGTGAGGAGTGAAAGTGATGACGATATCTACGACAGGACCGTATGACCCAGCTGTTCACCAGACGGCGGCGGCCTCCTGGGAGAAGGGGAGAGCTGCGGGAATCCATGACGGATACGACGAGGGATACCTGCGCGGACGTGCTAACGCGATTATGTCGCGAACCAAAGCAACGTTCCCTTCTCGACAGATCCATGTACTGTATGTCGTCTCGGGCAAAGGCCTTCCGTATTCTCCGCTGGATGAGGCGGTCATTACCACGTTGCAGAGCATGACGGCTCAGGTTACCGTAACAGACCCACGCCAGCCGGTAGGAGATATTGCCGCTCAGCTTCGTCCGAATCTGATGCTGGCACTGGATGGAATGGATCTACCGTTAGAACAGGTGGCTGCAGTACGCCAGTTGGGCATTCCCACTGCCATCTGGCTGACGGACGATCCCTATTACACCGATACGACGACCAAAATTGTGACGAATTATGATTATGTGTTCACCTTAGAAATGAACTGTATAGAACTGTATCGTCAGTTGGGTTGCACGTCTGTACACTATTTGCCCTTTGGAGCATTTTTGACTCACTATTTCCCACTCAGCTCGCCTGCTTCAGTCCGGCGTGAGATTGGATTTACAGGTTCAGCCTACTGGAATCGCATCTATTTTTTCAATCCGATTATGCCGCAGCTCATGGCTCGTAACATTAAAATCAACGGAATCTGGTGGGATCGTCTCCCGGATTATCAGTCGTATGGTGACAAAATTGAGCTGGGACGCTGGATGTCTCCGGCTGAGACAAATGATACGTATAACGGCAGCAAAATCGTAATTAATCTTCATCGTTCCCACCAGGATGATTCAGTGAACAACAACTCACTGAAAATTCCGGGGGTTTCGCCAAATCCTCGCACGTTTGAAATTTCCGCCAGTGGCACGTTGCAACTGACGGATACAAGAGACGATCTGGCTCGTTTTTACAAGCCAGGCGAAGAGATTGAAACTTACAGTTCTCAGCAGGAACTGCTGGAGAAGGTTGAGTTTTATCTAACGCATGAAAAGGAGCGCCGTGAGATTGCTCTGCGTGCGCTGGAACGAACCCTGCGGGAGCACACGTATGGTCACCGGATTGACCAACTGCTATCGGTCATATTCCCATAAGGCCATTCACACGTCCGATGGTTGCTATTTTTAAAGGAGGTGAACTCCGATCAAGCCGAAAATGATGCTATTCAGCCATGTCAGCAACGTTCGCAGTATTACAGGGGCGGAAAAGCTGCTGCTGCAATTTTGCCTAGACGTTCGTACGTATTTCGATTGCATTCTGGTAACGCCTGGTGAAGGACGGCTAACCTCAATGGCCCGCAAGCGTGGGATCACTGTCCAGATTCAGAATCTATTCATGCTGCATGGCATGTATACTCCGTACGAGGGATTGGCGCAGGATGCGGAGAATTTGCGGAATCATGTGGCGTACGCGCCGTTGCTCCAGATGCTTGGGCAAGCTCGGCCTGATGTGGTGCTGGTCAATACCTGTGTGAACGTCATGCCAGCTATGGCTGCCCAAGAGCTTAATATTCCGGTGATCTGGAAAATAACTGAGGTCATTAATCAAAATGCGCATACGCCAGTTTCTGTCTCCATTATTGAGCGCTATAGCCAATGGGTCATCGGCATTTCGCAAGCGGTTATGCGTCCTTTGTATGGCGGGGGATTGACACGTCAGCATACGGTGTTGTCTCCATGTCGGGATATGGAAATGCCGTCTCCCAAAGAGCATGTGCTGGAACGGAAGAGGAAACGTGAAAAGCTGGGACTGCGGGATTTTCATATCTGCATTGGTTATATTTCATCCTTTATCTACGAAGCCAAAGGGCTGTTGCCTTTTGTCCAAATGGCTCTAAAGCTGTGTGAAACCAATTCGCAGTGTCGTTTCTGGATCATCGGCAGCTCAGTGGACTCCGAGTATTACGTAAAATGTGTCTCTTTGATTCGCCAGTCTCGTTATAGCCGCCGCTTCCAGTTCAGTTCATTTGAGGAGTCCGTCTCAACAGCCTATAGCGCAATGGATATTGTTGTGATCCCTAGCATGGTGGAGGAAGGCTTTGGTATGACGGCCCTGGAGGGTCTGGTTTACGGCAAGCCTGTAGTAGCCTTTGCTCAGGGCGGGCTTGTGGAATTGATGGAGGCGACTGGAAATACAGATTTTTTGGTAGAGCCGGGAAACAGCGACATCCTGGCGCAAAAAGTAGGCTACCTGCTCGATCATCCCGAGGAAATGGAACGAATTGGTGTGCGTAACAACAGTGCGGCTACGCGTGTGTACGGACCCGATTCCTACCGAAGCAGTCTGCACGTCATGGTCAGTCAATGGGTATGTCATCATCCGCATTGGTTCCCATTGATTCAGCAGCCGGGTGGACCGGTATGGACGAGGGAAAGCGAAGGACTGCGTCAGGTCACTGCTATACCTGAGGCTTATGCCCACACTGTTCGAGAATTTCCCGAATCGGTGGTTAATCAACTGCCGGTGCTGGGCCTGCCGCCAATTGAATATGCAGCTATTCAGGGCTTGCCACAACCAGCTCCCCCTTTGCCTGAGGCACCATCTGAGTTGCCTCGCCGCAAGCGTAGTATTCGGGCAAGATGGCCAAAGGGACGCAAGCATACCAGACTGCGGAATCGAAGGTACAAGAAAAGCGCTGGCAGAAGCCGTCTCAAGAAAATTCACGGGTCCCCGTTATATCGAAGATCCAAGTCCAAACAGAAGCTCAAGCGGAAACTCAAACTCCTGTCACGGCGATCCAAAGCGCACAAGCAGAAGCGAGTCATACTCAAGGCCAGACAGCATTCCAAACAACGGTCCGGGTGAACATACACCGGACCGTTGAGATGAACGTTTAGCCGGAGCACAGCCAGTCTGCTGGATGGCTATTATTCATTGAACTCCACAGTTCTATGAAACAACGACAGCAAAGGTGGGTTCCAAAACCATGAAAATATTGACCGTGCTCGGCACAAGACCGGAGATTATACGGCTCAGCCTGATTATTCCGAAGCTGGACCATTATGCAGATGAACATGTGCTTGTGCATACGGGCCAAAATTATACGGAAAGCCTGAGCGGACAATTCTTCCGCGAGCTGGGTTTGCGCGCCCCGGATTATGTGCTTCAGGAGAAAGCGGGAACGCTGGGCAAACAACTGTCTGCCATGTACTCGCAGATGGAGGACATTTTAAACAAGGAACGCCCGGATCATGTACTTTTGCTAGGTGATACGAACAGCGCCTTATGTGCCCTGCTTGCGGAACGTATGGGTTACCCCGTTGTGCATATGGAGGCAGGGAACCGCTGCTATGATCTGGATGTGCCAGAGGAGAAGAATCGGCGCGTCATTGATGCGATTTCTACCATTAATATGCCTTATACAGAGCAAAGCAAGCAGCATCTACTACGCGAAGGCTTTCCAAGCCAACGAATTATACTGACTGGAAATCCGATCTATGAAGTAATGCAACACTATGAGAAAGAGGTATCCGGCAGCGAAATTCTGAAAAAGTTAGGACTGTCGCCCGGAGAATATTTCCTGGTCACTGCCCACAGAGCTGAAAATGTCGACCATCCGCCGCATTTGCTGGCTATTTTGGATGGTCTTAACCGAGTAGCCCGGCAGTTCGGGCAGCGTGTCATTTGCAGTATTCATCCCCGCACGGCCGCCCGGATCGCAAGCCACCCGCCGATCCAGCTTGATCCGCTGGTAGAATTCCACGAGCCGTTCGGTTTTTTTGACTTCGTTCTGCTGGAGCGACATGCCCGCTGCGCTTTGACGGACAGCGGTACCGTACAGGAAGAATGCTGTGTCATGGGGGTGCCGACGGTCACGATGCGTCGCACGACCGAAAGGCCGGAAACGGTAGATTGCGGCAGCAATATCGTGTCCGGTCTTGATGGCGAGGTTATAGCAAATGCGGTAGCCTTAATGACCGGGATAGCTCATAAGTGGCAATGTCCCGCAGGCTATCTGGCGGAAGATGTGTCGGATAAGGTAGTAAAATTTCTGCTTGGAGGGAAACGGCATGTTTGAAAACAAACGTATCTTGGTTACCGGCGGTACCGGCTCCTGGGGGCATGAGCTGGTTGCCCAGTTATTGCCGCGTAACCCCAAAGAAGTCATTATCTTTTCACGCGGAGAATCGAGTCAGGTTGCAATGAACAGGCAGTTTGAGGATGAACGACTCAGCTTCTGTATTGGGGATATTCGGGATAAGGATGCGCTGACTACCGCTTGCCAAGGAGTAGACTATGTATTCCACTTGGCGGCTCTCAAGCACGTACCTGTCTGTGAGGATCAGCCCTATGAGGCGCTCAAAACGAATGTCGTAGGCACCCAAAATGTAATCGAGGCCGCTGTCGCCAATCAGGTAAAGAAGGTCATATATATATCGACTGACAAGGCGGCCAACCCTTCCAATTTTTATGGTATGACGAAGGCGATTGGAGAAAAACTGATTGTTTACGCCAATTTGCTGAATAGTGATACACGTTTTGTGACGGTACGCGGCGGTAATGTTTTGGGTACAAACGGAAGCGTGGTGCATTTGTTCCAAAGCCAGATTCGCCAAAAGGGCAAGGTTTTCATCACAGATATGAACATGACCCGCTTCTTCCTGACCTTGCGTGATGCCATCAGTCTACTGTTCAAAGCTTCCGTAGAAAGCGTGGGCGGCGAAATTTTTATCATGACCATGCCAACCTGCCGTATTGTGGATTTGGCTGAGGTGCTCATTGAGGATTCAGGCGTGGAAAATGTAGAAATCATAGAAAAGGGCGTCCGTCCCGGTGAGAAAATACACGAGATTTTGATGAGCGACTTTGAAAGCCTGACAACGGTAGTATATGACGAGCAATATTTGGTCATTCTCCCGACACTGAATATTCCTCAATTAAAGGACCGTTATAATCAGTGCCCTCCGGTATCGTTCAGCAGCTTTAGTTCGGAATTCAATTTGATGTCAAAAGAGGAGATTCGAAGCATTCTCCAAAGCGGGGGGTTCATCAAATGAAGCTGCTTATTTTGGGCGGGAACGGCATGGCAGGCCATGTTCTGGTTAAGTATTTTCAAAACCAGAGCGGGTATAACGTGTTCTATACCACCCGTGATTCCGCAAATAAAGGCGGTCTCCTGCTGGATGTAAAGGACAGCTTTATGGTGGAGCAGCTGGTACGGAGTGTACAGCCAGACGTAATTATTAACGCGGTTGGCGTACTCAATCAATATGCCGGGAAAGATCAGATTGCGGCATACCAAATCAATGGATTGCTGCCGCATCTTCTCCGGCAGACGGCGGACAGTATCGGTGCCCGATTGATTCATATCAGCACGGATTGCGTATTCGAAGGAAAGCGGGTTCCTGGCTTATATGAGGAGACAGATCAACCTGATGGGACAAGTGCCTATGCTTTGACAAAAATACTCGGAGAAGTAAAGGCACCGCGGCATCTGACCATCCGTACCTCTATTATCGGACCGGAGATTCGGTCAGGCGGGATTGGCTTGCTGCACTGGTTCTTGCAACAGAGCGGAGACGTTGACGGATACCGCCGGGTCTTTTGGAATGGAGTCACAACGCTGGAATTAGCAAAAGCGATACAAGTGTTGATGAATGAGCCGCTGGACGGACTCATTCATCTGGTTCACCCTGAACCGATCAGCAAGCATGATTTGCTGCTTCTGTTCAAAGATATCTGGAAGAGAGAGGATATTCGGATCGTGCCGAAGGATGAGCCGGTGCAGGACCGGACGCTTCGTTCTACCCGGGCCGATCTGCTCTACGATGTTCCTCACTACAGCATCATGCTGAAGGAGCTGCTGGAATGGACAGAAGCACAGCGGAACAACGTCGGCCAGTCATAGCCATTACCGGAGCGGCGGGCTATACCGGGATGCATGCCTGCCGCTATTTTGCAAAACTTGGCTGGGAGGTGGCAGCGCTGACTCGCACTGCCGCTTCTGCTACAAAATTGACCTCACAGACTGAAAATGATGGGGATTTCAGCCTGGAAGCGGGCACACGTGGCTGTATTACACCTTATGTGTGCGACTTACTCGACAAGAAACGTCTGGGCGAAGTGATTCGACACATTGCTCCGGATTATGTGCTTCACCTGGGTGGCAAAAATTCCGTACCTGAATCTTGGCAGAGTCCATTGCTATATATGGAATCCAATGTACTGTCCACCCTGTATCTGCTCGATGTACTGCGACCTTTCCCCCAAGCCAGAATTGTTGTTGCGGGTTCTCGGCTAAAGACGGCTTTACAGGCACCATACCATCCAACGCATCCATACAGCCTTAGCAAAAGCATTCAAGAGGCAGTCGCGCTCTCGTGGGGCGCGCTGTTCGAGCAATCTGTCATGTTGGCAGAGCCTTGCAACCTGATTGGCCCGGGTCCATCCACCGGCTTTTGTGCATTACTCGCGGGGTATATCGTTCGGACAGAACGCATGAAAGAGCAATTCGTAACGGAGGCAGCCCCGTTTCGCGTGTCTTCCCGACATGCGCAGCGTGATTTTCTCGACGTTCGTGATGCAGTTCGCGCCTATGGCGTGCTATTGGAAAAGGGAGTGCCAGGCCGAATTTACTCGGTCTGCACAGGCCGCATTGTGGAACTGGGAGATATCGTGGAACGTATGGTTGCGCTGGCGAAAATATCTATTCCCATACAATGGGGAGATATAGCCGAGCCAGCGGCAACGGAGGCATATCGGGCGCAGGAGCTGGAGGAGATGGGCTGGAAGCCGACCATACAGCTGGGGCAATCGCTGGAGGATATGATTCAATACCGCCGAGCTGGAAAGGAAGGAACGATATGAGACCAAAAGTAACGATCGTCATTCCCTTTTATAACTGTGCATATGTGGATCAGGCTTTGCAAAGCGCATTGGAGCAAACCTATGGGCCGCTTGAGATTATTGTCGTCGATGACGGGTCCACCACACATGTTAATATGCTTCAGCCCTATCTTCCCTATATACATTATTTGGGCAAATCTAACGGTGGAACAGCCAGCGCTTTGAATCATGGTATCCGGCATGCCAGCGGTGAATATATTGCGTGGCTCAGCTCCGACGATACCTACCATAGGGACAAAATTAATAACCAAGTTTCTTTTATGATCGAACAGGGTGCATACATCTCTCATACTAATTTCAATTTTATCAATCAACACAGCCAAGTCACAGCCTATCAGGCAGCTGCTGTATTTCCGTCCCTGACGGAGTTTTACCGTTTTTTCCAGCAGGGGAATCCGGTCAATGGATGTACGGTGATGTTCAAAAAGGAGCTGTTTGCACATATCGGTTTGTTCGATGAACTGCTGCCGTACACCCATGATCTGGATATGTGGTACCGAGTAATGCTGGCAGGATATCCATTTCCTTTTCTGAACGAGTCCTTGGTTAACTACCGCTGGCATGATGAAATGGGAACCAAAAAATATTGGCCTGCTGTGGAACAGGAGTACAACATCACCCAAGCACGTTATCGAGATCGCTTCAGTCAGATGTTGGGCGGTTTATCCTCATGAAGCGAAAGTTTGTCAGGGGGGATTGATATGGTAGATACGGGGATTGTTATGCCGCTGTACAAACAGGATATTGGTTATCTGCAAGCCGCGATCTCATCCGTACTAGCCCAGAGCTACAGGGCATTTCGCTTCATCATTGTGATTGACGGGGCGCCGGAAATGATAGAGCCGGCGCTTCACGCAGCAATGGGAGACCCGCGCGTTCAGTTGGTTACACTCCCTCAGAACCAAGGAGTATCCCATGCCCTTAACCGGGGATTCGATGAGTTGTTTAAAGATCCAGCGATCAAGTATGTGACCTGGGTATCCAGCGACAATGTGTATCATTCATCCTTTATCGAACGATTGCGGTGCGAGCTAGAGCGGGGGCCCGATTCGCTTGGACTTGTGTTCTCCACCTTCCGTCAGATTGACGCTGCGGGTAATCCGTTATACGACCAGCAGCATCAACAAGCGCTGATTCGGTACCAAAGTCAGCCGCATCACGAATTGTTGAACGCCAGCATTGTCGGGGTGTCATTTATGTACAAAAGCCAATATGCCCGTCTGATCGACGGCTATCGGCTGCAACCTGTAGAGGATTATGATTACTGGCTGCGGCTGACCGAGACATGCAACATGAAATTCATCCCGGATATCCTGATGGATTATCGGGTGGATTCTGCTTTTAGTGTATCGGCCAGCTTGCGCAGCCAAAAAGAACATCGACGCTGGCGGCATGCATTTCAAATCGCCAAACATGAGGCCAGGGCCCGCCGGGGTATCCCACTTGAAATGACCATTTTAATGCCTATTACAGATATGGCTCAAGCTGAGCCGTTGCTCGATAATCTGCTGGAGCAGCATTACAGTAATTGCATCGTGCGGTTGCTGGATATTACGCCGGAACAGGGAGCTTCTTCCTTTCTGGAAATGATGCTTGACCCTCGGCTAATCGTAACGCCGAGACCGCATTATTCCGTCAAGGAAGCACTGATTCAGGCGATTGGTGAAACGACAACACGCTTTGTTGTATGCTTCGGTGTCAAACCTTATATTGCCGTGACAGATTTGTTGTATCTTACGGATTTATTGCGCCCTTTGCAGGATACACATGCCTTTTCCTACTATACAGATGACCACTCAACCATCGGCAGCGGCCGAGGAGTTCAGTCCGTGCCGCCGGAATGGAATTACGTGTATTATACCCACAGATTGCATCAGGCACTGGAACAGGGTGGCTTTTAAATAACAGGGGACAGTGCCGGGATTGTGGTCAGCTCGGACTGGAGAACACGATGCTCCTGTACAACATTACCAAACTGATCCAGTCCAAAGTTGGAAAGCACAACATTGGCTGGAGCGACGGAGACTACGTTGTATTGCACCTCATAGGCAAGAACCCCTTGTATAAAGAAGGTCCGGCGTGCAATCGAGTTTGCAGGCAAATTAACCGATGTTACGTATAGTGGTGTCTTGGTATCCGGTACGAGTGAGAAAAAAATTTGGATGGTCACGGTTGCCGCGTTCACTGTGTCCTCATTGACCAAATTTACAACAACATTGGAGCAGGCAGTACCAAAATCCCTTGTGTTTGTCATATATCCGGTTGTAAAAGCCAATAGAATCATCCTCTCAAAACAGTATGATGGAATCCCTCAATAGGGATGCTTCTATACTATGAATCTATGGAGAGGAAAGCTTGTATGGTTGTCTGTAGGCTATACCGAAAAAAGTACATTTTGATAGAAGCACTTCAGGCATATCTATATATAATGAAGGGAATGCTCGCGATGCCTTTGAATTTTCAAGTAACACCCAGCGGCCTGCCCAAGTTTGAGCCTAGTGTTGCTGTTAATTTGCTGAATCCGAATATCGTTGTGGCTGTAGCTGTTGACTTTAGCAGCGGGCCCCCTTTAATTGGACTGTATCGCTCACTGGACGCCGGGGCGAACTGGACCGATACGTTACTGCCACTCCCACCGGGATATACAGGAGCAGAGGCAGGAATGGTGGCCTATCTTTTCCCCAATATTTTTATCGTATCGGCGCATGTGTTTCCGGGAAATGAGAACGGGGCTGTCGTGATCTACCGTTCTACGGACAATGGGGCCAGTTTTGATCCTCCGGTGGTCATTAACCCAGGCTATGGAGATTACATTAATAATGACTGGACCAATATTACGACAGATAACGCAGGGGCAAGTCCGTATCTAGGGCATGTCTACGTTACGTATAACCGCCAATACAACGTAGAGGTTAATGCTCGGTCAGCGGCCTTCTACCAGCGCTCCACTGACGGAGGATTGACCTGGGATCGACCGTTAATGCTTTCCAATATCCAGTCCTCCACAGAGCGGCCTGAGCCTGCGGTCGACAAATATGGCAGTGTATATGTCAGCTGGATTCGTACGGGGCCGCAAACACCGGCTTTCTTTATCCGGCGTTCTTTTGATGGAGGGTCCACTTTTAGCGGGGATATTCTTGTGTCCAACATAACACTGGTACCTAGTCCGTTGCCCGTCCCCGGATATGATTTTCGTGTATTGAATTCTCCCTGCTTGGCAGCAGACTGCTCGGGGGTGCCTTCTACAACAAATACGCTATATGCCGTGTGGCAGGATTTTGGTCAGGGCTACAGCAATGTGTTGTTGTCCAAATCCAGTGATTTTGGCGGTACCTGGAGCGCCCCAGTCATTGTGACAGACAGCCCGCCGGGTTCTCAAAATTTCTTCCCTGCGATTGCAGTGTCGCCCAAGACGGGGCTGGTCGTTGTTGTCTACTATACGAATCGCCTGGACGGCTTTAATCTGGATGTGTTCGCCGCTCAATCATCAGATGGGGGCAATACCTTTACGAACAGTCGTCTCACAACGACTTCCTTTAACCCGAATGTAGGTGGGGGCGAATCAGAACTGATCGGCGACTACATTGATATCGCCATTGTACCACCGAACAGCTATATATCCGTCTGGACGGATACGCGCACAGGCAGTTTAACGATTTTTGCTGGCGTACCGGGAGGTGAAACCTGATGCCGAACGTACAGCTTACGCCCAGTGGAAGGCTGGCACAGGAGCCGAGTGTGGCTTTCAATCTGCTCGACGGTACCATAGTAGCTGCTGCCATTGATTTTACGACCGGACCGCCGTTGACAGCAGTATACCGTTCAGATAACGGCGGTGTCTCCTTCACACAGCAGATTTTACCGCTGCCAGTCGGTTATGTAGGGGCTGAATCCCATAGCGTCAGCTATGGTTTTCCCAATTTGTTCGTCATAGCCTGTCACGTATTTACCGCAGACGGCTTGAGCGGTACCATCGCTACCTATGTGTCCAGAGACAATGGGAATACATTTGATCCACCCGTGATTGCCCAACGAGGGTATGGGACGTTTGTCAATAATGTGGAAGTCAGCGTGAAATTCGATACTTCACAGGTCAGCTCCTATACTGGCAACATTTATTTATGTTATACACATCAGTATAACCCCGACTTTTTCGGCGGCTCAGTCATGTTTTTTCAACGCTCGCAGGATGGAGGAATCACATGGGATACACCTGTGGTGCTCACTCCTGGTTCCAATCAGATCACGCGCGGAGAAATCACTGTGAGCATTACAGGGGTGATTTATGTCGGGTACATTGTGACGAATCCGGTTAACCAATATCAGGTCATTGTGTCCTTCAATGGGGGGACTTCGTTCAGTTCCTCGCTGCCAGTGTCCTCTGTCGTCCCGGTTCCAAGTCCGCTGCCTGTGGTCGGTTTTGGCTTTAATGTATTGCCGACGGCCAACATTGCCATAGATCGTTCCACCAGCCCGAATCAGGGGACGCTTTATGCGGTTTGGCAGGATAATCGGGCAGGGTATGCGGATGTGCTGCTTGCCCGGTCCGTGGATGGTGGATTAAGCTGGACTGCGCCGCAATCGGTGACAGGAGCCAGTGCAGGAGCACAGCATTTTTTCCCGGCCATTGATGTTTCGCCCGTGACCGGTGTGATTAAGATTGTGTACTACACCAATCAAATCATAGCCTCTTTATTAGATGTATTTGTTGCAGAATCATCGGACGGAGGGAATACATTTACGAACCTCAGAATAACAGACAGTTCCTTTAATCCTAACGGGATTAGTCCCGTTCCAGTGGTCACGATTGGCAATTTTATTGATGTAACGATCGTGCCGAATAACGGTTTTTTTGCGGTCTGGACAGACGCATTATCGGGTTTCCAGCAAATTTACGGAAGCAACGGAATGTAGCTTAACGTACGAGACAGAGGAGGTGGGGCTGTTTTGAAAATTTTGTTGGCTACGTACTGGCCGATTCCTCATTTGGGTGGTGTGTGGCCCTTTATGCTGCAAATTAAACGAAGACTTGAGCTACTGGGTCACACGGTAGACTTGATGGGGAACGGACCGGATACCCCTAAATACCATATTGTTTTTGAAGATAAGGAGTTGCTGAAGGATCAATTGCTGCCCTTGCTGCATACGAAGCTGAATGAATCGGCTGCCCCTGTATTACATTTGGATTCATGGGTGCAGACGGTGGAAAAGGATCGATACTGTATGGAACTGGCGGCAGCCTATTTCGGGGTTGAGCAGTATGATGTGATTCATACGCAAGATGTCATAGCCACTCGTGCTCTAAGTCGGGTCAAACGCAAAGACAGTGCGTTGGTAGCAAATATTCATGGCTCGCTGGCTCGTGAAGTCATGATGGCTTTGGAGCGGGATCATGAAGAGGGTTACCGCGAGACGCTGATGTGGAAATATTATTGGGCGCTGGAGCATTATGGCGCTATTTCCGCTGATATTACGATTACGTCTACAGAATGGATGAAGCAGACGCTTGTGCGTGAGTTCGAAGTGCCTGAGCAGCAGATTGCCACTTTCCAATATGGCTTAGACACCGAACACTTCTGGGAAGTCCATGCCAGGGGAACAGACATGACACGACCTGAGGGGAAAAAAGTTATCATTTGTCCTTCTCGGCTGGTCTATATCAAAGGGCTACATTATTTAATGAGCGCTCTTGGCCTGTTGAAAGCAAGCCGTACGGATTGGGTTTGCTGGATTGTTGGGGAGGGAGATAAGAGGGAAGAGCTTCAGGCACAGGCGAAGGAGCTGGGGCTGGAAGAAGACGTGGTATTTCTCGGACATCGTGAAGATGTACCTGCCCTTTTACAACTGGCGGACCTTTTTGTACATCCGAGCATACAGGATAATCAGCCGTTTTCGGTCATGGAGGCACAGATTATGGGGCTTCCGGCAGTGGTATCGGATGCGGGTGGACTGCCAGAAATGGTGAAGCATGAACACACTGGACTGGTTTCCCCGGTTGGCGATGTGGAGGCACTTGCAGCTCATTTGCAGCATTTACTCGCTCAGGATGAAGTACGGATAGCTATGGGGAATCGTGCCAAGGCATGGGGAACCGCGCACTGGTCGCTGGATGTTATGATTGAACGGCTCGTCAATATTTATGGGCAAGCGCTTAATCAAGTGCGTTGATTCGATAGTTAGGAGGGAGAGCATGACTTTTCCTATCGTTGGAGACTTGTACAACCGTATTTTTGAAATCCAGCAGTCACACCCAGATCAGATGGTCGATTACGCAATCTGGAACCGAATTAATACCTCGTTGCCAGAGGATTATAAGCTGCCGGACGCTGACATTTTGGAACGGCTGAAACAATCCGCGCCATGAGCATACAGACCATATAAAAAGGCAGGTCGGGCTTACATTCCCACCTGCCTTTAGTTTATTTCAGCTCATTGTTCATCCGGGTTGTCATCCATTTGGTCTACATAAACCGAGCCTCGCATCATAAGTGGTCCCGTAACAACAGCACGGTGGTCAGCTGATTGTACAGTCAAGCAGTATACATGAGTCTCTGCCTGTTGTGCTGTTTCCTCATAGCTTAACTCGGCAAATCCCTCCTGATAACAGGAGTCCTGCAGCCAATCCAGCACGGGTCCCTGCTCATCGTTGCGGCGCAATCGAATATCCAGCTCCCCAATATCCCAGTTGAGCAGCGGATTCTCCCATGCCAAAGAGACTTCGATGAGAATGTGGCCCTCAGCTTCACCTGCAGGAATGATCAATGTAGAGAGCACGATCTCCTGTTCGGTAACCTGAAAAGGCAGTGCATATGTGCCTGCTTCAGCTTTGTTTTGAACTGTATATTTCAACAACATACAATTTTCCTCCTCTGCCTGTTCATTAAGGTGTTACGGTAAAATGACTGGCTGTCCGCTTAGCGACTACGTTCCCGTTCTCCACAAATTCCGCCAGGATAAACAGCGTTTCGGGATTGTAAATATTCGTGACCACTCGCAGATAAAATGGATTTTGGGCTGCCTCCATATCCTTGATCTCCAATACAGATCCAGCTTCGGGAGAAGGGCTCAGCCGAAGAAGTTGCCGCCTGAAAACGCCACTGTCATTCCCCATTTCCAACAGCACATCAACAGATCTCTTTTCACGATTGAAAAAGGTTACATGGCAGCTTTGTATATGGGCGCTGTGGTAAGCGAGATGATGATCGACAGTTAAAAGAAACACGGACATATCATGATGCCTCCTTGAATTCCGTTAGGTTACCAGCCTTATATGATATGAAAAATAACCGCGAGTGGACTGGATAGTTGTACGCCTCTTTGACAAAAAGCGCGCCAGTGTCCAACCCTTTTTGCCATGCTGTGCATGTAATGTAGAGTGGAACAATCTGCGGCCTGAAGCCCCTTTTCGACTACAGAAAAAGCAAAGAGTAGATCGGGGGGAAGGGTCGCTTTAACAAAGGAGGCACGGCTATGAGACTCGCACAGCTGGCAGGGGAATATGACGCGGTCTTCAGTCTAGGGCAAAACTGTACACCTGCCATTCAATTGGAAAAGAACCGTTTGCGGCCGTTTGCCGGGGTGCTGGACTGGATGATGTCTGACACGCTCTCTGATGTGAACCGCTTGCTTGAGAATCGGTTTGCAGGTTTTATGGATTTGCCTAATTTAAGTGTCGTTGGTACGAGCCAACTGAATTATATGGTCAGAGATATTGCTTATAATGTGATCTCGGTACACGATTTTCCGCAGGAACGCAACACGTCCGCAGATCTGGTGACCTATCCCGAGTTCAGGGAAAAGATAGACCGTCGTATCGAACGTTTTTTTGCAAAAACACAGATGGCCAAGCGCAACTTGTTCGTCCGTATGCTGGGCACCTATGAAGAAGTAGAGGAACTGGAGCGGATCTTGTCGGGGATCGTAGCGAATGAATTTCGGTTGTTAGTGGTGAATTGTTCCGGTGTAACGGAGTTGACGGAGGTGGATTGGCAGCTTCCTCATGTATGCGCAGTGGAAATGCCTTTTGCCGATGTATGGAATTACAAGAGTGATCCACACTGGCGCACCCTTTTTGAGGGAATGTCCTTGTCGAAAAGGGGAGGTCGTCGTGCTTGAACGGTTGCAAGGGGAATATGACGCAGTGTTTAGCCTGGGAGGGCATTGCTTACCTTCGATTCAGCTGGATAAAAACGGACTGCGTCCGTATGCAGGTCCGCTGGATTGGATGATTTCTGGCAATTTGTCACAGATCAGTCGTTTACTGAATGAGCGATTTGCCCGTTTTATGGATGTTGAAAGCCTGCGTGTCACAGGGCATGATTACGGAGGTCATAACTTCCTGGTTGAGGATGCGTCCTATGAGGTTACAGCAGCACACCATTTTCCGGTTAGCCAGAATACATCAGAGCAGCTGGCGTCTTATCCTACATTCAAAACGACACTTGATCGCCGCATCGCACGTTTACTGGAGAAATTCGCATTGGCTTCCCGTCTGCTGCTGGTTCGTGTCGGTGGCAGCCGGGAGCAGGCGGTAGAACTGCATGATGTGTTGTCACAGAGAATTACCCATGATTTTCGCTTGTTATACGTGGATTATACAGGGACTGAAGGTGTGACGGAGCTGAATTGGGGACTGGAACGATTGGTTTCAGTAGCGCTGCCACCCGAGGATATATGGAACGGTCAGGATGAAATGTGGCGTTATATGCTGGACAACGTCAGACTTCATGTCTGAGGTGCGGAGACTATAGGAACACGTATAGATTGTCTTCCACCTGTGCTTGCGCCTGCGCCAAGCTGTAGAGCATCGCATAACATGATGCGAAGGGAAGATACATGCTTCGGTTTAAAAGGAGGGTGCGCTAGTGAAGGCTTTGGTCACCGGAGGAGCCGGATTTATTGGTTCCCAGCTGGTACGTGCGCTTGCTGACTCGGGCGTCAGAGTGCTTGTGCTGGATAATCTGACGACCGGGAATGCTGCAAATGTAGACCCGCGCGCGGTCATGCATATTGCAGATATTCGCAGCCCTGAAGCCAGGACGCTGCTGATTCGGGAAAGCCCGGATATTGTGTTTCACTTGGCTGCACAGGCTGATGTGCAGCAATCCATCCATCACCCCGATGAGGATGCGGATGTGAATGTGCTGGGGACGATTCATTTGTTGCAGGCCTGTCGTGATGCGGGTGTGTCGAAAATCATATTTGCCTCCACATCCGGCGTATATGGAGAGCTGCAAAAGCAATGTATTCAGGAAGACGATCCCGTGGAGCCTATTTCAGGCTACGGACTGTCCAAGCTGACCGCAGAATCGTATATTCGGCTTTTTTATCGGTTGTACGGTTTGAACTACACGATTTTGCGTTACGGAAATGTGTATGGTCCCGGTCAGGCAGCGAAGGGAGAGGGCGGTGTCGTCGCTATTTTTATAGAGCGGCTGAAAAAAGGAAGCCCCTTGCTCATTCACGGCGACGGAACGCAAACCCGTGACTTTGTGTACGTCAAGGATATAGTTCGAGCCAATATGGCGGCTATGCATGCAGCGGACCAACGCACGGTGCATGTAAGTACGGGACGAACGACGTCCATCAATCGGCTGGCCTATGATTTACTAAAGCTGCACGGTTCGTCTGTGCGCCCTGTGTATTCACCGGCGCGGGTGGGAGATATTCACCACAGCTGTCTGAGTAACGCAGTCGCCAGACATTGGCTTCGTTGGGAACCGCTATACGGTATCTCTGCCGGTCTAAAGGAAACGTACGTGAGCAGTATGGGCACAGGCAAAGAAGGCGTATAGGGCTAACGAGCGCGCGAATCAACCAAGAGACTGAGAAAACCTCTCAGCCTCTTTTTGGTTTGGACGAATTTATATGTTTTCGCCAGCCAGCTTGTCCATTTAACTACTTATACTCTTCATCCAGATCAGCAACAAATGAGCGCTCCTTGATAACAGCTTGATACCAGTAGCCCGATTTCTTCAAATGCCGACTTCGATCATTTTCCAGATTAATTTCCACCAGTCCATAACGATTTTTAAAAGCATTCATAGGAGAAACGTTGTCTGTGAAGGCCCACAGCATATAACCTGTACAGTTGGAGCCTGCGTCTACAGCTTGTAACGTGTAGTATAAATGCTCAGTTATAAAGTCAATCCGATAGTCGTCCTGAATGATGTGTTCCTCATTTTTGAAAGCAGCTTCATTCTCAATGCCCATGCCATTTTCCGCGACAAACCACTCGATATTGTTATATTCGTTCTTGATACGTATGCCCATATCGTAAATGATCTTCGGATAAATTTCCCAGCCCCGTGACTTGTTCATTCTTTTACCCGGAAGATCGAAATGCTCATAGTAGTAAGAGGGGTGAAAAGGATTGTTTTCGTTCCACGCTTTACTCTGCGCTTTGACCCGGTGGGGATAATAGAGATTGATCCCAACGTAGTCCACGGTATTTTCCTTAATCAAGGCCAGCTCTTCCGTTGTAGCCTCAAATGCAATATCATGCTTGCTCATGAGCTCGAACAATTCTTGCGGGTATTCGCCTTTTATAAGCGGGTCCAGAAATATCCGATTGTAAAATAAATCATACACATGTGCTGCGTACTGGTCATGAGGGGCGCTGGATCGGGCATAAGTCACTTCGGGATTCAAAATAGCACCTATTTTAGCCCCGTTCTGACTATAATTTTTGGCTTTGAAAAGCTGTACGCACTTTGCGGTAGCCAGCGTTTTGTTGTAGTTCCATTGCATCCACTTCCGTGTGTTTTGTTCATAGGGATAGCGAAGGGCATCCAGATAGACGCGAGTCTGTACAACAATGGGCTCATTAAACGTAAACCAGTGCTTGACCCGATCCCCGTACCGTTCAAACACCTTTTCCGCATATTTCACAAACAGCTCTACCACATGCTTGGAAGACCAGCCCTCATATTTGTCGAGCAAATAAGCAGGTAATTCATAGTGTTCCAGACAAATCATCGGCTCGACTCCGCTTGCAATTAATTCGTCAATGACTTTGCCCATATAATCCGCATAGGTTTCATCCACCACCACATGCTCATAATCCGTTAAGAAGCGGGACCAATTAATAGAGGTGCGATAATGAGTCAGTCCAATCTGCTTCATCAGCGCAATATCCTCGGCGTAACGATTATAAAAATCGGTTGCACCCGCGGGTCCATATCCATTGTGCCAGACATAGCGGTCATTTTTGTACCATACGTCCAGATACGAGTCCTGACCTTCCTGTTTACCGCTCCAGCCCTCTGTCTGCCAGGCGGAAGCCGCTGCCCCCATAATAAAATTCGGTGGAATTTGTATTGTGTGTTTAGCCATGATATGCTTCTCCTTTTCATTCTATAGATTTCCCATAGCGATCCTCTGCGGGGGTATCTCTACATTAGCGCATTATTCAGTCGTTCGCTTGTTGGCAATTTCGAGGAACGAAAAATAGATGAGATGATGAGTTTATGAAATTAGTAGAGCTTGCTCAAACAAATCCAACGTAGAGGCTATGAACGCAATTTTTCAATATTTCGATCCAGAGCTCATCATACAAAAAATAAAGAGCCCTTGACGATAAGCTGCTTCTGGTGACGCCACGATTTGGTTGTAATTCGCAGCCTTAAATCACCTACATAAGTGAGAGGGAATTGAAGACTAACATTAAAGAATGTGGAGCCATTTAGATGTTAGCGACTCTATCAAATCTACTCTCAACTAAACTAAATGGAGGCGTTTAACAATGGGTTATCACATTATTGCTAATTTTCCATCTAATCGAGATTACAAAGGAACACTGAAAGTTTATAACGATAGTGGTAGTTTGGTATTTGGACCTGTAGAAGCTTTAGGCCGTGGATCAAATGATCCGAAGAATGGTAACGACCATACGAACTGGAGACTTAAATATGCAGACATTCCTACGGGGGTTGCGAAAACAATTGTTTATGCGAAAGGTGACTCTGACTATTCTTATGGTCCTTATAAGCGTGTGTGGCTGAATCAAGCAGTAAGTGGGAACTTCCTGACTGCTACAAATAATGGCCGCGACGAAATTATGATTCATGGCGGAGACCCTGCTACAAGCACATCTCTGACTTGGTATCCTCTGCGTCCAACATACGGTTGCATCCGACTTTCTAACAGTGACCAAAGAGCACTAATTCAAGTGCTTGAGCAAAACGGAAGTTCCGGCAAAATCACAATAAACTAGAACAAAAAATTCAAAGGGCGGGATTTACTCCGCCCTATTTGGTATTAATTTGTACTGTATTTATCAAGTTTGAACCATTTTTGAAATTCGTTCTGGCTAATTTTTTTAACAGGTTTCACCTTTTTGCTGTCCATTGAGTATCTGTACAACTTCTTTTGGTCAGATGGATACTCACTTATATAGTCTAAACTTTTTCCATTTTTATGCCATAAAATCAGACTTGTGCTAATGTAATCCGTTTCCCTAGGAAGATATATAAAGGCATCCTTCTTGGTGTTATAAATGGCTATGGAGCTGCTTGATGTATCACCGTACGAAAAGGCAATTTGATCTTCTTTAGGTGACCAGTTATAAGCAGCAATGGATTCTACATTTTTTTTGCCTTTAGCTTTTAAAAGATCATTTACAATGGTAGATTTTCCAGTTTTAAGATTGATCAGTAATAACGTATCTCCTGCACTGCGCCGTGCCTGGATAGCCAACCATGTATTAGAAGGAGATAATACTGCGCTCGATATATTACGCAGTTTATCATTATATCCATCTGTTTTAATGGTGTAATTCTGTTCTCCTGTTTTGATCGTTATAGATGTAATAACACTCTTCTCAGAGCTTGGTGCATTTTCTAGCTCCATTTTTTTGGCCACTAACGAAACGTTGTTCTCCTTCCAAATCACCTGATTTGGGGTCTCGCTCTTTTTAAATTTGGTTATAGACTGGTAAACAGATGGATTTATAGTATTAACTGAACTTTGAACATGCGTATTAGGGCGTAAAGTGCTATTAGCATTGGCAATAGAAAAGCCACTTACACTTCCCACAAGCACTATACTAGACAGGAAAGCAGTAGCGTATTTTAGTCTTGGATTTTTCATTTTAATTGCTCCTTTGTAAAAAAATATTGGGCTTCAGGACTTGATCCAAGGTTTTCCTAAAATTAAATCTATATACATAGACGTGGAAATCGTGAATTTGTTTCTTGTTTATTGAAAAAAATTACATAACAATTGGAAAATATTAAGGAGCGAGTGATACTTTCGCCCGCTCTAGCAGGCCAGCCCAAGTCAAACATTCTGTTATAAGGTTGGATGTTATTGAGGTGAAGGCAACATGCAATTTTTCCCTTCGATTTTCTATACTTAACCTATAATCTTGACATTCCTGCAGATTCAGAGATATTATAGATACAATAAGTCTGTGAATGAGGTGTAGTTATGAAATTTACCAAAGCAACCAATTATGCACTGCACACCATGCTCATGCTCGTTGAGGATTCGTCGGTGAAGCCCGTAGGTGTCCAGCAATTGGCCGAATCCCAAAATGTCTCACCCACGTATCTTTCAAAAATTTTGACGAGGCTTGTGAAGGCGGGGATGATCGAATCGGTCTCTGGAGCCAATGGGGGCTATCGCTTATCCCGCAATAAAGACGATATTACCTTTTTGGATATTATCCATGCGATTGAAGGGACGAATTCTTTGTTTGAATGTGATTTTGTCCATGGATCAGAATGTCTGATTCAAGCTGTAATGAGGGAAGCGGAGGAAAAAATGGAGGGCCATCTTAAAAATACGAAATTGGTCGATTTAGCCCAAAAGCAAGCGCAAGTATAAAGGGGAGCGGCTATAAATAGAGAGAAGGTGATCGCCAGTTATGTGAAGTGTTTTTTTGTTTTAATTATAGATATAAAGAGTCTTTAATATCTTTGTAAAAGGAGCTGGATGTTATGCTGTACGATTGCGCTATTATTGGGGGGGGACCTGCTGGATTGAATGCAGCCCTTGTACTGGGCAGGGCAAGAAGAAGTGTGGCTTTGATCGATAATAACCGGCCCAGAAATGCGGTTACGCATGCGTCGCACGGTTTCATTACGAGAGATGGCGTAACGCCGGCCGAGTTCCGCCGCGTAGCTTATGAGGAAGTACTGCGGTATCCATATGTGCATCATCTGCAAACCGAGGTTATTTCAGTTACGAAAAATGAATCCGGATTCGAAGTATTTGATTCTTCAGGCCTTCGTGTTCAAGCGCGAAAATTGATACTGGCGATGGGTGTAAAGGAGATATTCCCTGAGATCGAAGGTTTTTACACGTTCTACGGAAGAAGTTTGTTTAATTGCCCTTATTGCGATGGCTGGGAGTTACGGGATCAACCGCTTGTCCTCGTCTCTGAGTCGCCAGCTATATATCACACAGCCAAACTGCTCCTGAACTGGAGTAAGGATTTGCTTGTCTGCACGAACGGTCAGGCATTCTTGTCGGACGAGCAAAAAGAACGACTTCAATCTAAAGGAGTCGCGGTAATGGAGCAGCCTGTTGCCGCGTTCATTGGTCACCATGGACAGCTGGAGTATGTGTCCTTTACGGACGGTACTCAAGTCCCAAGGGCCGGCGGCTTTGTGACCCCCCAATTTGTGCAAAGTGCACCGTTTGGAGAACGTTTGGGCTGTGAAAGGACCGAGTCGGGCGGGATTCAAACAGATGGAGCGGGGAGAACCTCCATTCCTGGTGTATATGCTGCGGGTGATTCTTCATACTTCATGCCTTCTCAGTTGATTTTTGCTGCGGCCGACGGTAGCCGAACCGCTGCGAGTGTAAACCTGGATTTGACAGAGGAAGACTTTAACGAATGACGGGAAATTGAAGCTCTCATGATAGTTAAAGATAATGAGGAGAAGTGAGAATGAATCGTATTGCCATTTATTTATTAGCTTTAGGCGCTTTTGTATTAGGAACCGCAGAATTTATCGTTTCCGGTATCTTGGAAATGATTTCTCATGATTTGGATGTATCTATTTCATTGGCTGGACAATTAGTTACCATATATGCCTTATCGTATGCTTTTGGTGCACTTGTGCTGGTCATGCTAACTGCAAAGCTTGAAAGGAAAAGAGTGTTATTGTATTCCATGCTTTTCTTTATTTTAGGGACGGTCATTGCTTTCTTCAGCTTTAACTTTACGCTGCTCATGCTTTCCCGTATTGTACAGGCTATGAGTGGTGGATTGTATTTTGTGGTTGCTACCCATTACGCTGCTCAACTGGCTGAACCTGAAAAACGTGGTAGCGCCATCGCAACAGTCATTACAGGATTTACAATATCTTTAGTGCTGGGAGTTCCCCTTGGAACCTTAATTGCTGCAAATATAGATTGGCGTTATATCTATATTATTATTGCTGTCATTGCTCTGATCATTCTGGCACTACTCAATCGGTTTATTCCAAAATTACAGGGGAATGAACCGGTATCTTGGATACACCATGGTCTTTGCCTATATTGCTCCGCTTTTAAGCACCATAGCAGACTTTTCTATAAAAGAGATTAGTACAGCTCTTTTTGTACTAGGAGTGTTTGCTTTTATAGGGTCACGTATAGGCGGATATGCAGTGGATAAGTGGGGACCTGTCCGGACGATTTCCATTAGTTTAATAGTTCACGCAGCGGCTTTATTCGTATTAACAGTAACAGCAACTTCTACGATCGGTGTTCTTCTGACGATTATGTTGTGGGGGATGGCTGCTTGGACAACAACTCCTGCAAATCAATATTACTTAATTTCTTTAAAGCCACAATCTTCAGAAATGGTTCTAAGCTTCAATACTGCGCTAATGAATATCGGTATGACCTTAGGTGCAGGATTAGGGGGAGTCATAATTGAGTATACATCCATACAGAATTTGGGCTGGATTAGTGGGTTAGTCGTATTCATAGCACTTGTTGTTGCATCTTTTTCGTTTACATTGAGCAAAAAACAAGACGCTTAGATTCATTCGCTATAAAATCACAATTCAGAAGTATAAAAGCTGAAAGGCCGCCTATATGGCGGCCTTTTTCTATTCACTTGATTATAATTCTGCGTCTATACAAGACCTTCTTTCAATAACCTCTGTATTTACAAGAACCTGAGTATGGTGCTCCTGATTGTGATTAAGCCTTTCCATCAGCAAGTTTACAGCCGTTCGGGCCAAAATATCCTTTTTCACATGAATGGTTGTGAGTTCCGGGCTAATGACCTTAGCTTCATGAATATTATCAAACCCCATGACGGAAATTTGTTCAGGCACTCGAATGTTCATTTCCTGAAACGTTTTAATAGCACTGATCGCCATATAATCATTCTCACAAAATAGGGCCGAAGGCAGCTCATTCAGTTTATGAATAGCTGTTTTAAATGCGTCCTGTGACATGACAAGCATCGGGTGCATATCAAATGTAAGCCCATGATCTATGGCAAGATTGTGCTCCTCTAAAGCAGCCATGAACCCCTCTTTTCGTTTTGTAAAGTTAAGAATTCTGGTACTGGATTGTACGTATCCTATATTTCTGTGTCCGGACTGGATTAAATATTGGCCTGCCTGGTACCCCCCAAGATAGTTATTAATCGATACAAAACTGGCATCAACGTGTTCAAAGCAGGTATCCAAAATAACGATATTGGAATGAATGGATTGTAAGGAATGAATAGTCTCGGATGTTAAATTGGTGCCCAGCAGAAGTATACCTGAAGAAGGCTGGTCCTTCTCCAGAGCAGACAATTCTTCTTCAAGGCTATGGCTATCAAATGACGAGAAAATCAAAGTATTACCATGTTCTCTCACCTGATGGGTAATATGATGGATCAATTCATTGAAAAATGGAAGTGATTCATATTGCTCGGTCACGATGCCTGTATTTTTGCATGCAACAAAACGAATGACATGGTGATTCTTCGTAAATTCCTTATTTGACTTCATGGTACGTGGTCTATATCCATGCTCGTGGGCAATTCTTAATATATGCTCTTTGGTTTCTTCGCTAACACCGGGTTTGTTATTAAATGCTAAAGAGACGGCTGATTTTGAAACACCGGCAAGCTTCGCAATATCATCTATTTTCAACGTGGAACCTCCCATTGGACTAAACTATATAAATTATATCATGATTATATAATAAAGTTTAGTTTATAAATTAAACTAAACAAACAACAGATAAAATGAGTTGACCTTTTCGGATACATAGTGTTAATATTCAATTGTGAACGCTTTATTTAGTTTATTTTATTCAATATCGTATAAAATTATACATTAGTTTAGTTTTGTTTATGAGTGAAAGGGTGATTTGTTTGAGCTTAAGCATGGCTGAAAATCAAAGAAGTTTTGTGAAAAAGGGCAAGCCTTTCTTTTACTTGGCAGATACCGTCTGGAGCGTATTTACCAACGCCACTATTGAAGAGTGGAGCGATTACCTGGACTATCGAAAAATGCAGGGTTTCAACGTTTTACAGATCAATATGCTCCGACAATGGGATGCCAGCGAATCAGACCTGAATCTACAGCCATTTGCATTACTGGAAAATGGAGATTTTGACTACCATACCTTAAACGAAGCTTATTTTGAGCGGGCGGAAGTCATGATCCAGATGGCTGTCGAGCGCGGCTTTATTCCAGCACTGGTTCTGTTGTGGTGTAACTATGTACCGGATACATGGGCTGAAATGTTCCAGAAAGGCAATAAAATGCCGCTGGATTGCGTTGAAAGCTATGTAACTTATGTTGTAAACCGCTATTCTCGATTCGAGCCTGTTTATTTGATCAGCGGAGACACTGATTTTCCTACAGAACGTGCTAATGCGTACTATTTGAAGGCGCTGGAAACGGTACAACAATTAAGCCCGGCAAGCTTGACTACGCTGCATATCCAAGGGAGATTGAGGGAAATTCCTGAAGCTTTTGAGCAACACAAGGGTCTTGGATTTTATATGTATCAATCAGGACATAATTCGGAGTTTCAGCATGTCGCCCATGAGATTGCCCAGCATTTTTATCACAAGCCGGAGATACGTCCCGTCATCAATGGAGAACCTTGCTATGAACAGATCAGTTACAGCCGCAATGTGTATGGAAGATACACTGCACTAGATGCCAGAAAAGCAGCATGGCACAGTCTTCTGGCAGGCGGGGGAGCGGGAATTACCTATGGAGCGCATGGCATTTGGAGTTGGCATAAAAAAGGCAAGAAGTTCGGAATTGTAGAAGGAGAGGGCTTTGATAGTCCCTATGATTGGAGAACAGCACTGCGTTTTGAGGGCGCATGGGATTATTCCTTTATCAAATATTTGTTTGAAATGTACAACCTGATTGGCATAAAGCCGTTGGATATTGTTTTAAACAAGACAGAGGAGATCAGAGCTGCGGGGAACGAGAATACCCTCGTCTTGTATATCCCGGTTAACACGAAAGTGCGGCTAAATATCAACGTGCAGGACTACAAGTTTACAACCATTGATTTAGCGGAGAGACGATTTGCCCAAACGGAGGTGGATGTCCAGGCTGATCAATCCGTCATTGATATGCATGGTTTTGAAAGCGATGTTGTGATCATCGGAACGAAATAAAACCAGAGAAGAACAGGAGTAAGCTAGCAGGTGGAGTGGAGAAATAGAAAACGCATCCAGGAGTGATCATGATGGATTACCAAAAGACAGCTAGAGAAGTGCTTAGATCGGTGGGGGGAAACGAAAATGTGTATAGTGTCATTCACTGTGTCACTCGTTTGAGATTCAAATTGAAGGATAACCAATTGCCAGATAAAGAAAAAATTAAACAGATTGACGGTGTCATTACCGTCGTGGAAAGTGGCGGCCAATTCCAGGTGGTCATCGGGAATGAGGTTCCCAAAGTATACGAGGCTCTTTTGGATACGATGGGAGTAAAGCACGGAGACCAGACAGTTGAAGACGATCAAAAGAATGAAAAAGCGAGCCTGTTCAGCCGATTTGTCGATGTGATCTCAGGCGTGTTCATGCCCGTTGTGGGTGTGCTCGCTGCTGTGGGGATTCTAAAAGGACTGCTGGCCTTATGCACATCTCTGGGGTGGATGACTGATCAGATGGGCACATACAAAATTTTATATGCAACAGCAGACGCTATGTTTTATTTCTTTCCGGTTATTCTAGGGTTTTCAGCAGGTAAAAAATTCGGAGGAAACCCGTATCTATCTGCTGTTTTGGGGGCCGCCTTGGTGTATCCGACCATTACTTCGGCTTTTACGGATAAAACGGCGCTGTCCTTTTTGACCATACCTGTCGTTCTGATTAATTATACTTCTTCTGTTATACCCATCATTATTGGGGCGTTCTTGGCAGCTAAGGTTGAAAAATTTATTAGTAAGTATGCACCTGCATCCATTAAAATGTTCATTGTGCCTTTTCTGACCTTGGTCATTATATCACCGATTGTTTTTCTGGTTGTCGGGCCGATAGCAACTATAATCAGTGATGGATTAGCCAAAGGCTCCATGTGGATTTACCAGTTAAGTCCGGCTATAGCTGGTCTCGTTCTGGCTGGGTTCTGGCAAGGGATTATTATCTTTGGCTTGCATTGGGCGTTCATTCCGATTCTCCTGAATAATGTAGTTACGAACGGGTTTGATCCGATTAACGGTATGCTGTTCTGTACTACGTTTGCGCAAACAGGTGCGGCTTTTGCCATTGCTTTGAAATCACGCGATCCTAAATTAAAACCTATTGCGACTTCTGCTACCATCGCGGGTTTGATGGGGGTTACTGAACCAGCTATTTACGGGGTTACGCTACCCACCAAAAAACCGTTTATTTTAGCCTCGATCGCTGGGGGTGTAGGAGGAGCTGCAGCGGGCTTACTCGGCTCAACAGCATATGGATTTGCCTCAGGCGGGATTTTTGGTATCCCTTTATTCATTAATCCAAAGGGGATAGATGCAGGCTTCATTGGCTTTATTATCTCTTTGGTTGTCGCTTTTGTAGTCGGATTTATTCTGACCTATCTTTTCGGCTATAAGAATGCTAAACCCGCACCTGAAATTAAGGTTGCAGTTGAAAACAAAGCGGAAGAAAAAACGGTATTTAGTCCTTTAAACGGTGAATTGATTCGTTTGGCCGCAGTGAAAGATGAGGCTTTCTCCAGTGGTGCGATGGGTCAGGGAGCCGCGATTATCCCCCAAGAAGGGGTAGCTTACGCACCGTTTAACGGAACTGTTGTTACCGTTTTCAAAACAAAACATGCGATTGGACTGATCTCTGAGGATGGAGTTGAACTGCTCATTCACATTGGAATTAATACGGTCAGCTTGAAAGGAAAACATTTCACTTCTTTTGTGTCTGAAGGAGATACGATTCAAAAAGGGGACAAGCTGGTTGAATTTGATCCAAAAGCTATAGTGGATGAAGGATATGATCTCACCACCTCTGTTATAGTAACCAATACTGCGGTGTACACAGATATCTTAGCTGAAAACTCGAAGGATATTCATGCAGGAGAACGTTTATTGAAGATCAGATAGTTCCCTAATATTCAGTAATGCACAGCAAACGCATCAAGCTGACGATGGCCCGTGTGTAAAAATAGGGTTGTCGTCAGCTTTTTTGGATCATGAAACAGACTTTTGCGGCATGTACTACAATAGCAGGTTACCGTACACCCAACGAGCTCATCATCTGCCGGAAGGAGCGCACATATTTATCTGGCGCCAACAGGTTAACGATCCGTGTACGCCCCTTCTGGCGGATAGATTCGCGATGAGGGACGTTGTTCATAAGGTCTAGTCCTTGCAGTACCGCCTGTAAAATGTCTCCCTGCTGATAAAACTTGCCGGTTTCGTTATGGTCAATGAATGCTCGTACTCCGTCTGAATCAGAGCTTAAGACCGGGCAACGACAGGCCATGGCCTCAGCTACCGCGTAACCGAATCCCTCCACCAGTGAAGTCGAGAGCAGATACCCACCCGAGTCGCCAATCATGGAATAATACAAAGGCATTTTCGCATGAGGCACGCTTTTAAAACGCTCAATGATCGTGGACATGCCAAGCTGAGCAAGCATGTTCTCGAATTGTATTTTATCCTCCGTCTGCGACAAGGTGTCATCATAGAACATCCAAATCCGAAGATCGGCACGATTTTGCAGCATCCAGTAAGATATGTCTATAAAATGCCGCCAATTCTTATTGGGCTCAAGCCGCCCAACCCATGCAATGACCGGATTAACCGGGGGAGTGTTAGGTACATAATTAAATACGCTAGTATCCAATACGTTTGGGAATACATAACGATCAAGCCATGGACACATGCTGGAAAATAGCTGCACGAGGTGAGTTGTATCGGGGAGGAGCACCGCGTCAGCATAATTTTGAAGATACGGAGATGCATCTGCAACAACCCAAGCAGCTTCTTCGTGAGTGCCAAAGCCTTGTGATTCATAGATTAATATCCCTTGATAGCCCAACATTCGCAGTCTAGGGAGCATAGGATAGTCCGAAGAGACGATAATTGCATCGTAGCGATGAGTCTCCACCAGTTTTCGAATTTCTTCTTCAGAGGAAGTCATGAACACCGGAATATCGCCTTGCAGGTTTTGCATCCCTGTACCCTGCTGATAATAGAGAAGATGACATTCAATCCCGTCCTGAATGAGCGCTTTACAGCGTTGGCGGTTCAAGGTTTCCACGCCACCGCTGGGTATATAAAAAGTAAATAGAACTTTGATCTCAATAACCTCCTTTGCCAACCACAAGTTCTTATACCAAGTTATTCAACCTACAGGACGGGGTGTGGGTTTCTATGGAAGCCTGGATTGAATTAGCGCATAATTATGGCGAAGGCGAGAATCTTCCGGAGAGCGTTCTGTTGCTTCTTTCGCAAATTCACAGGCTTTGTGTATTAGGCCCAACTCATAGCAAGCGAGGGCTCCAAGATCATACAAAGTAGCATCCCAGCAAAAATCCTCTTGCATATACGTATCTGGTCGTGTCGAAATGCGCAGCGCTTCTTCGACCATATGATAGACGGCGGGCCAGTTCCGTGTATGATAGGCAAGTTGAGCCATTTCCGTGTAAGGTTCACGTAAATAGGGCGCTTCCGCAATAGCACGGTATAACCAACGTGCAGCCTCATGCCATTGTTCAGTTGCCTTATATGCTCTAGCGATAAAACGCATCGAAGCGCTGCGTTCATCGGCCCAGCGCGCCTGTGGCATGGCAAGATGTTGTTGCAGTGTAGTGATGCATTCGTCCCAACGGGCATGATACATATATTCTCGCCCCAAGTAATGCATATTGCGATCATCTTCGGGAAATTCACGTACAGACTGCTCTAGCAGTGGAAGGTATTGGCTGCGTGACTTGTGCGGATCGGGATCATGATACAAGCGGAGCTGGCACGATCGGATGCTGTGTTCTTCGCCTTCCCCGATATATTCAAGCACTTCATGAACCGGGCGTACCCAGTGGTAGCCATGACGAGTGTGTATTTTTTCTTTCCAGAACCATGTATAAGCGGTATTCCTTCCAGGCTGTCCATGTGTAAAGGCATACAGCATTCGAGTCGTTCCATCCTTCCAGTTGCCTTCCAGGCGCGACCGCCATCCCTCCTCCCAGACTTCATCCAGATCTGTACAGACACAAATATCTACATCATCAGGGACCAGCCGCAGGGACTCATTGCGAGCCTTGTCAAAACGCCAAGGGACTACCTGAATAGGATGTACCTCTGCACCCGCCTCGCGCAGTAGAGCAACGGTGTCGTCTGTAGAACCGGTGTCGGCTACAATGACAACATCAGCTTCCCGCATGGAGTTCATCCAGCGCTTGGCGAATCGGGCTTCATTTTTGCTGATGGCATAGACCGCTATCTTGTACCGTTTCTGTGGTTGCATTGGTTTGCTCCTCCTTTGATTGACTTAAAGAATGATGGCTGGCTATGGGAGGCATCTCTATTGGGAAGGGTTCAGGATTGAGCTGAAATATTGTCGATTATGCTGGACATGCGGGTCATTGGGAACGTACGTGGCTGCTTGCTCATTGTGCCAGTTCGCACGTGTATAGTCTTTTAGCCGAAAATGGCAAATGCATAGCTGGATATGAGGAAACCATGTTTGGTATGCGTCTTGTACCGGGCCTAGCGTGTTAGGAGGATTCAGAGTGGTAGCCATGTCGTACCAGTAAACGGCTTTGGGAATCTCATTTTTATGCAAAAAATAATGACCCATCCGACAACAAAGCTCCGCTCTAGGCGTATCGAAGGTCAGGCTACGGAGAGCCGCGGTAATACTTTCCTCCAGCTTGCCGAGTTGTTGCAGACAGTCAGCCATTTTGCCACATGCACTAATTGCGTCCTCTACCCAGCCTTGTTCGGTGTTTAGAAAGTCTCGGTAAGCCTGCACGGCCTGCTCATATCTTCCATTGTCTCTAAGCTCGTTAGCGTAATAGTAGCGGTCGCGGGGAGAGAAGTCATGGCCTTGGGCGAGCTGCTTCTCATAAATTCGCAGATTTCGGCCCGGGGTATGGGTATGTGTTCTGGTGTGAGTTATGGCAATATCCGCATGTAGAATATTTCCGTCTACGGCGAGATACTCATGCACGGCTCCATGCCAACGGAATCCGGCCGACCGTCTGACCAAGCGATTCCGACGAAAATGCAGGGTGACATTGCCATGATCATCGAAGGCATAATGATACTTCATGGACACTGCATCTACGGTTGATATAGCTGAGGAATCAAGAGTATGCTTTAGCTCAAGCAGCTTGATAGCATCCTGCTCCTTCAAAATGTCATCGGCATCCAGCCAGAGAATGTACTCCTGCGTAGCTTGCTCAAATGAATAGTTACGTGCAAGGGCAAAATGATCTACCCATTCAAACGGAAAAATCCGATCTGTAAAGCTGCGACATATGTCAATGGTCCGATCCTGTGAACCTGTGTCCACGATGTTGATTTCATCTACAATATGATGGACCGATTCAAGGCAAGGACCAATGGTATGTTGGTCATTTTTGACGATCATGCACAGGCTGATACTGATCAATTGAGTATCACTCCTTTGGGAACCATTTAAGGATTCAGGTCAAACCTAAAATTGGAATTAATAGAGACCTGATTATAGAAGCCCTGCCGCAATTGCGGCAGGGCAAGGATGGCAAAGCCATAACTTGCTAAGAGGCTTTGGCGGTAGGATATGATACGTCGTTTAAGTCCATGATGTGGTAATAATAGAAGATTAGAGTCCGGTCGGCCCAGTGGGTCCAGTAGGACCAGTTGGCCCCGTAGGTCCGATAGGTCCTGTAGGTCCAGTCGGTCCAATTGGACCGGTAAAGCCAAGACCAAATGGCCCGGTCGGTCCAGTTGGTCCAATCGGTCCCGTGTCGCCCGTAGGTCCGACAGGTCCAGTGTCGCCAATAGGCCCGATAGGTCCGATAGGTCCGGCAGGCCCCGTAGCACCAACGTCGCCCGTGGCACCCGTAGGTCCGGCAGGTCCGGTAGCGCCAACGTCGCCTGTGGCACCCGTAGGTCCGGCAGGCCCCGTAGCGCCTGTGTCGCCTGTGGCACCTGTAGGTCCGGCAGGCCCCGTAGCGCCAATGTCGCCCGTAGCACCTGTAGGTCCGGCAGGCCCCGTAGCGCCAATGTCGCCCGTGGCACCCGTAGGTCCGGCAGGCCCCGTAGCGCCAATGTCGCCCGTGGCACCCGTAGGTCCGGCAGGCCCCGTAGCGCCAACGTCGCCCGTAGCACCTGTAGGTCCAGCAGGTCCCGTAGCGCCAACGTCGCCCGTAGCACCTGTAGGTCCGGCAGGCCCCGTAGCGCCAACGTCGCCTGTGGCACCTGTAGGTCCAGCAGGTCCAGTAGCGCCAATGTCGCCCGTGGCACCCGTAGGTCCGGCAGGTCCAGTAGCGCCAACGTCGCCCGTAGCACCTGTAGGTCCGGTAGCGCCCGCAGGCCCCGTAGCACCTGCATCGCCGCTAGCGCCTGTAGCACCAGTTGGCCCCGCAGGTCCGGTTGGTCCCACAGCTCCAGTTGCACTTGCTTTAACAAGGGCAACGGAATCAATGGCTACATTAGCGGTGTTAGCTAAGGCATTTTTGCTAATAACCAAAAAGGCAAAGGCTGCGTTAGCTGGAACAGGAGCTGTTACTTCATACAGGGTTTGCCATGTCCCATTAACAGCATCAGGTAATGTGCCTGCGCTCAGATAGGTAGTTAGCCCAGTACCGAGGAAACTAAAGGTTGCGTCATAGTAGTACAGAAAAATGTTGATTTGAGGATTAATCAAGTTTCCTATTTTTGCAGCTGACAGGCTCAACGTATAACTTTCGCCTGGTGTGGCAAAAACGACCTGGGAAAGAGATGCATCTACCGCGCCTCCTGCTAGGATCGCACTATAAAAGTTTGTCTTTTTTACGGATAAGTTAGTGACGGTTACATTTGCGGCGTTCCAAAAAAGGGTAGATCCGGTCTCGAAGTCGCCGTTATTAACAAGATTGGTAAATAATACGGTCATCGCTTTTTATACACTCCCTTCACACGTTGTAATGATAGTAGATGCGAATCCACGCCGTGGCGAACCGTACAAGTTGACGAGGGCAGGTGTGTATTTCCATGTTCACATTTTAGACACATTATTTTAAGCTTCTATTTAAGTGACGTTAAGCTGAAGCTATATGTGGGGGATTATCATTAGAATTTAAAAGTGTAGCATGAAGTGCGAGGAGACCGCTTCGCGAAGGCTTTGAGCTTCCGATCGCTGGCGCTTCTCCAGCTTCAAACCCTCCGCTTCGCTGCTACCCAACTCCCATGCAACATTTGGGGGAGGGGAGCAGCAGGGAGGAGACCGCTCCGCTACTCATGCAACATTTTAGGTGGGAGAGCAGCATAGGGAAGATCACGAACAATGAAAGGGTGAAACATGTGCTCAAAGTACAACAGGTGAGCAAGTGGTATGAGGGCAACCGGGGCGTACATAAATTGGATTTTGAAATGCAGCGCGGTGAAATTGTTGGTTTCCTGGGGCCAAATGGTGCGGGTAAAACAACGACAATGCGTATGATTACAGGGTATCTTCAGCCAAACGAGGGTGTAATTACGATCGACGGTATCCCGATTCAGGATAAAGGCAGACAGGCTCGTTCCAAAATTGGTTATCTGCCGGAGACGCCTCCTTTGTATGGGGATATGTCTGTAAGATCCTACTTAAAGTTTGTAGCTAGTATTCGGGACGTGCCTGCGAGAGAGCAGAAGCTGCGTATTTCGGAGATGATTTCCCGACTGGGACTGAATGGACGTGAAAAACAATTGGTCCGCAGCTTGTCCAAAGGGTATAAACAGCGTCTGGGATTGGCAGGTGCGATTATTCACAACCCGGATTTACTAGTGCTGGATGAACCGACTTCGGGTTTGGACCCCAATCAGATTTTGGAGATTCGTCAGCTCATTCAGGAGATTGGTGAAAATCATACGGTATTGCTCAGCACGCATATTTTGCCTGAGGTGGATGCTTTGTGCAATCGGGTTCTGATCATCCACGAAGGGAAACTGGTCATGGACGGGCGTCCTGACGCGCTCGGCGGTTCGATGGAAGACGGATTCAAGGTGAAGGTGGAGGTCAAAGGCAAGCGTGAGCAGGTAATGGATGTCCTACGAGCTTGGGGAAAAGTACAAGTTGAACCTTCGTCACCTACTCTGCCTTCAGCGAATACGAAGCTGGCTGTCACAGAGCAGGATTTGACTGGATTGTTGCTTACAGGAGCTCCTGATGAGGATTTTCGCGAAGAACTGTTTTTTGTGCTGTCGGATGCGAAGCTTCCGATTTTGGAAATGAAAAAAGAAAACATAAGCTTGGAAAACATCTTCCAGCAGTTAACGACCCGCGAGACGGAAGAAGGTGGGAGCAGCGATCCAGCGGTTCATGTTCTACATACCTCTAAGAATGAAGCAACGGTCAACACGGTGGATCATGGAGAAGCCTTGGCCAGCGATAACAAGGTCGATGAAGACAAGGATACAGGAGGTAAACAGTCATGAGGCGTTTGTTCGCAGTTTGTCAAAAGGAGCTGCAAGCCTATCTATGGACCCCAACGACGTATTTTGCGCTTGCGGTGTACATGTTGCTGACGGGGTTACTATTTTACACGAACTTTGTGATGTATCAGCCTAGTATTTTGGACTATCGGCTGGTACTCGGTGACACATTGTCCATGCTGGTGTTTGTTGTCCCCCTACTCACAATGCGGCTGGTTGCAGAGGAATTCAGGCAAGGTACAGATGAGCTCCTGCTTACCTCACCTGTAAGTGTAACGGAAATCATGATAGGTAAATTTTTGGCATCGCTAGGCATGTTGCTCATACTGGTGCTGTGCAGTCTGGCGTATCCGGTCGTGATGTCCTTTTATGGGTCGCTGGATTGGACGCTCGTATTTACATCCGTGATCGGCCTGTTTATGCTTGGCGCAGCCATGATGGCGATCGGCTTATTCGCATCGACGCTTTCACAGCATCAGATGATGTCCGCGGTCGTCAGTTTTATTCTCTTGCTCGTGTTCTGGATGCTGGATTCGTTTGGTGGACAAACGGGCGCATCTGCGGCGCTGCAGCAGTGGCTGGAACCTTTTTCACTAACCGCACGGTTTGACAGTTTCACCAAAGGATTGCTGAATGGAGCCGATGTGATGTACTACGTGACGGTGGCGGCGCTCTTTTTGCTATTTAGTATCCAAGTGGTTGAACGGAAACGGTGGAGGTAATGAATATGAAAAAATGGCTGGGTCATACCAATAGTATGGTACTATCGATTGCTGCTGTAGGGATTTTTATTTTATTGACGTTATTTCTGCGTTCGCTGGGAGGCTTTCAATTGGATCTGACGGCAGGCAAGCAGTATACGCTGTCTGATCAGACGTTAACGACCATTCAGGGTGTGAAGGAAAACGTACGATTGATTGCCTTTACTGTCTCCACTTCGCAGAATCAGAAGCTGAACCGGGATGTTACGGATATGCTGAATGAGTATGCCAAGCGTAACAACAAGCTCAAGGTCGAGCAATATGATTTGAATCAGGAACCGATACTGGCCAAGCAATATGGGATTACAGCAGCATCCATCGTGTTGGTGCAGGGAGAGAAGAAGCGGGTTATAGATATTGGGAGTCTATTTACGCAGGCTCAGGGGAGTAGTGAAGGAGCATACCAATTTACCGGGGAGGAAAAGCTGACCAGTGGACTGCTGGCATTATCGTCTACCCGCCAAGGGAAAGTGGTTTTTCTGACAGGGCATGAGGAAATTCCTTTGTCCCAAATGACCGAATTAAGCAGCTCGCTGGCGCAAGATAATGTGAAAGCAGAGGAAGTTCAGCTCAATCAAGCGGGTAGTGTGCCCAAAGATGCGTCTGTATTGGCTATTGTCGGACCCGAACGGGATATTAGCGTGACGGAACTGAAGAGTATTCGTACGTATCTGAATGACGGTGGAAAGCTTTTTATGGCGTTAGGATTTCACCCGAACATGGGGTCTAGCTGGAAAAACCTTGACGCATTAGCGGCTGATTATGGTGTGAAAGATACTCATGCTATCGTGGTGGATCAGGAACAGACGAATACGCTTGGTCCTCTGTGGACGGTTCCCACCTTTGGCAGTCATGCAATCACCGATAAATTGGCGGCCTCTAATCTGTATCCTGTTCTTTCACTATCTATTGCTTTGCAGGCAGGAGAACAGAAGGATTGGAAGACGACGCTATTGCTAAAATCTTCTGCAGCTAGCTATGGTGAAACGAATATTCAGGGACTGCTGAACAACGAAACGCAGAAGGATGACAAGGACCCACAGGGGCCGCTTGATCTCGGTTACGCGGTAGAAGGGAAAGACGGCAAGCCCAAAGCGGTTATTCTCGGAACGTCAGCCCTCCTAAGTGACACGGAGATCAGTACAGGTGGGAATCGTGACTTTGTGCTGAATAGTCTGAATTATGTACAGGAACACTCTGATGGACTCACTATTCGTCCTCGTCAGGAGCAGGATTTTAAGGTAGCTTATTTGACTGCTGCACAAGCGAAAACGGTATTAGCCATATCTGTCGTCGGATTGCCGCTGCTGTTTGCGGTTGTCGGAATCTTATTATGGTGGAGGCGAAGAAGTGCATGAGAAAATGGATACCCACAGTGCTGCTGTTAGTCGTATTGGGAGCGGGTATAATCTATGCCAAGAGCCAAAACTTTTTTCGTGAACAAGCTCCGGCCGCTCGCCAGCTCGTTCAGCTTACGCAAGGAGATATTGCGTCTTTTGCGATCACTGGAAAGGACGGCAAGTCGGTGGAACTTGATCAACATGATGGCAAATGGAGCATGAGTAAGCCGCGATCTTACCCGTTAAATCAATATACATTAGACAATTGGCTAGCCGCGATTCAAAATGTAAAGTTGGGTGATGTCGTGGAATCATCTCCCAAAGACGTAGCCAAATATGGAATCAGCGCTACCCATGACCAGATTGAGATTAAGACCAAGAATGGTGACGTTCGCACCTTTGCCTTCGGTGATACGCTGCCTTCTGGAGACGCTGTTTATGTACTATCAGACCAAAAAGAGATAGCTTCCGTACCTATAGATACACTTTCGGGTTTGCTGCTGGATGCTGATGATTTTACAGACACAACGCCGTTTGATTGGGATGATACCAAGCTGAGCGGGATAGAGTGGGAAGGCCAGAATGCCTCATGGATGCTCCGATCCTCCGGTAACAGTGGAACTGGAGATAGTGCTTCCGCATCTTGGACGCTAAACGGAAAGTCGGTAGCGGGTGACACGGCGACTTCCCTCTCACAGCAAATCAAAAACCTGGCCAGCAATCAGGCTTTGCGCAAAGCCTCCGAGCTGAACAAGCCTGTTCACCGCTTTACGCTGAGCATATCGTTGGGAAAGGATGATCCCGAGCTGGTTTATCAGGGCTGGACACTTAAAGATGATCCAGATACCGTGTGGGTTGTACCGCCACAAAGCAACTGGGCTTATGGCCTGTCAGCATCTGGCGTGAACCATGCTGAACAGAATGGTCATGACCAGGCTAAGGCTAGCCAATAATCATTACATTTATAATAGCTGAACAAAGAGGCTCCAACGGCGAATAATCGCCGCGTGGAGCTTTTTTGTGTGCGTTATTCATCAGGCTTGCTGCTTTTGGAAGAAGGGCTGTTATTGACATTTAAATCTTGGATGACCTGAATCAGCTCATGAAGTGAGAGATCCAGCTTATCCAACTTTTCTTCCATCGTGTGCAGGATGTGCCGCAATAAAATAAAACAAAGCCCAGCCGGAAAGCCTACGTTGGTAACCAGAGAAAGAGCATCATCCATCTGCAATGTATTTCCCTCCTTTTTAGCCATATATAAAGGAAGGTAAATTAAAAGAACCATATACAACTGATTGTAAAAATAGTATAATAAATAAGAACAAATGTTCTGTTTTGGTTGTAAAACAGGATTGCAAATTACCCTATAATATGAGGATTTAGAAAAAGTCAAATCCAAAGAGAAAGGGTGATTTATATTGGAGAAATCTCAGCTAACATTGGTCGAACAATACCGTAAGAAGTTGTACCGCATTGCTTGGAGAATCCAGTATCGTGCTCGGGTACAAACCAATCATGAATTTGTAATGGAAAAGAACGAAACTGTCAGCGCCCCATCTTTTGCAGAATCTGTAAACTCTAATATGTACACACTACAGCTTATCAACTCTCTATCTTCTGAGATCGGAAAAATGATCATCTTTGACCTTTACATACTAGATAAAACCGAAGCGCAGATTGCAAAAGAGTTAAAGCTATCCCAACAGGCGGTGAATAAATGGAAAAAGAAAATGCTCAAAGAGTTATTTCGGATGCTGAGTTCGTCCAATGGCTCAAATTAGCACAACGTGGGGATCAGGAGGCCATGAGCAGGATACTTTATTTGTTCGAGGAAGACATTCAGAGGACGAGTCGATATATACGTATGTCCCGTGAAGATGCTGTTCAAAGTATCATGGTTGATTTTATTGAAGAATTGCGGCAAGAGCTGAAGACAGAGATCTAGAAAAGTGGACATTGGATATAGTCTTGTCTATCCTTATCGGTAGGTTTAACTTATGTGACGGAGGGCTTGTATGTTTATGAGTGATAGCAGGGCTTTATTTGAAAAAAATATGAAGTTGTATCCAGTTAACCGTATTCGTTCCAATGTTATCATTCTTGTTTTATTGCTGTTAGATCTGTTTTTAACTATTCCCTTAATGGGAAACCCCTACATTGCAGTCTATGTTTATGTGCTGATGCCACCGATTGTTGTGATTAATATTTGGGCTCTTGTACTGGTCATCATGCCAAGCAAATTGCAATTGAATTATGTTTTATTCCGTGGTGTATTTGGTTTGGTATGCTCTATTGGCTTCATGATCATGACACAAAAGTTTGCTTATGGTATGTTGGGTCTGGATACCCCATGGTATTTTATAAGTTCTTTTGCCGCTTATGGAATCGCTTTATACTGCTATATAAAATATCATCTGACGAAATTCAAAGATCCTTCAACTTATAAGAAAGAACCAAAAGTGAAGAAAAAACACAAGCGAGAAGCTGTAGTAACAATGATCACATTTACCGGGGCTGGTTATTTGATAGCCAATCTTTCCCTTGGTTTTGCTACACAACAATTCGTTGCTACAGTATTGATGTGTGTTTATTCCATGCTTGCATTTGTTCTTTTTCATTTTATTATGGAGCTACATCGCTACTATTGGCTGAATAAACTGAAGAATCAGACAACGGATTGAACAGAACACAATGCATAGATTACATCGTATTATCTCTATTAAAGATGTTTGGAATGATAAATAAGCCTGCGAACGCCCATACTATAATAGGTGTTTGCAGGCTTATTAAATTGTAGTTTTATTTAGTCAACATACTTGTTACCGTCAGCATCAATATAGATGGATTGAACTGCTGTGCGGCGGTAAGGATATCCTGCTGCTGTGGTACCGTTAATTTCATACGTTACGGAATAGATGCCCGGCTTGTCCGCTTTAGAAAGCTCAATTTGCCCAGTAGGGTTAACGGTTTTTTGCTGCAACGTCAGACCTTTGGACGCTGTAGTGATTCCTTGTTGCGGATCACCATAGTATTGAACTTGGTAAGTGACTTGTGTGACGCTGGCCGGGGAATCCTGGGACTTCAGGTTTAGCCTTGGACCCACTGCATTTAGATTGTATTTAAGCTCAGGGACTTGAACGGCATGATAGCGTGCAATCAGGAGATACGCACCATGATCAGGAATAACGGCGTTCAACTTATAGATGCCTGGTTGGGGATTGGTAACTACTGCACTATGATGCCAGGCACCAGCAAAGATTTCTTCATCACGACCTGCTTTCACTTGAAGCAATTCGCTAGTACCGTCAGGTTTGGTCAGCTCAAGCTGGCTTACACGTTTATCACTGATCCAGTCCAGATCAATGGATTGGACACCATTTTCAACCGTAAGGGTTTCGGAGGCTTTTCCATTATAATCGCCGCCTCGAATAAAATATGAATTATCGATCTCGTTATAGGTGGATTGTACAGCAGAAGCAGTCAGGGAAGATGCTGCTGAAAATGCCTCAGTTTCCTGATTCAATGCTGGAGTGTTCGCTTGGAGGTAAGGTAGGATCAGGGAGAAGACGTAAGAACCGGTACGAACCTTGGCATGATCCCAGGAACCGACTTTAACTACACGTCCGCCGGGAAGTTTAGCATTGTCGACTGTGACCACTCCATCATTTTTGCCGAAGGATGAGAGATAAAGTCCACCCAGTATGTAGGAAGCAGTGCCACCAGACCAGTTATCACCAGCAAACGTGAAGAACGGAATTGTAGTCGCGTTGCTGAGTGCATCGGTTTTAGTTCGGAAATACTTCATATAAGATGTTTGTAAAGTAGAGGTGCCGGGATTTTGTGAGCCGACGATATCTGCCAGCCATCCGGCCCAGCTGCTGTAGGCGAGATCTGCAAGTTGTGAGCCATGATGGGGACTGCTGAGGGTGATGACACGTTGTACATAAGGAGCTGCTTCGTTATACACGAGAGCGGTTTGAGTATCCACTCCACCTTTGCTGTGGGCGATGATGATGAGTTTTTTTCCAAAATGATTACTAAT
Organism: Paenibacillus sp. DP01; assembly: GCF_044784315.1. Taxonomy (NCBI): domain Bacteria; kingdom Bacillati; phylum Bacillota; class Bacilli; order Caryophanales; family Paenibacillaceae; genus Paenibacillus; species Paenibacillus sp. DP01. The sequence goes on along the minus strand of NZ_CP173059.1, from coordinate 4,493,052 downwards.
GACTTTGATTTTGTCGGCTAGCAGCTTGCCATTGTCCCACATATCCTGGGATGCGCCATTCGCATCGTACAGATTAATGCTGGCCGTCTGGTATCCAGCGTCACGGGCTTTCTGAAGCATATCGTTATTATTCTTGGTCCACACTTCGGCGCTACTGTTCAAACCATGTACAAACAATAATGCAGGCTTGGCAGGATCAACGCGATTAGGTGCTGGGCCTTCTGTCCAGCTTCCGGCGGGAGCTTTCGGTGCTTCAGGTGTAGTGGAGCCTGCAAAAGCACCGGCGGGGATAAGAGTGACGGATAACAAAAAAATGAGCATCAAAACGGTGAGCTTCTTCAAACTGTAAATCCTCCTTTTTGTAAAATTAAGTATTTCAAACTTATTATACATGCCATCTTGTGGTAAATCATCAATTGTATTTCATATTTACATTAAAATTTTATTTTTTTAGTCATTTTTTAGTCAGGATATCCCTAAGATTGATGGCGCATGCTAATCTCGTCACACATTTTATATGTATGGAGGATGAGTTCATGCCAGGAACTAAGAAGGTCATCAGTTTGACGATTTCTGCTGCTTTACTTGCCAGCATGGCTGCTTTGACAGGATGTGGGACTGCAAATCATAACGTCCGTACGAACGCTACCCGCTATAATGCGCAAAGCACGCCTAATATGGATGGTGTGAATCGTTATGGTTTAGACGGTGTAAACCGTATGGACGGTGTAAATCGTTATGGGGTAAAATCCAATGGTATGGACGGAATGTCACTGAATGAAAATGGCAACAGAACCGGACACCCAATCCGTAATCTGCAAGTCGATCGCAATTTGTCCAAACGTATATCCGAGATGCCGGATGTAAAGTCTGCGACAGTGCTGGTCGGTGAACGACATGCCTATGTAGCCGTTTCCTTGAAAGACCAAGCCAACGGAACGGGTGTCAATGCTCCAAGCATTGACGGTACTCCAAGTGCTAATAGTATTGGGGGTAACGGAAATGTACCGAGTGTGAATGGCGTGAATGGCACTAGAGGGAACCGTACTACAGGTACTACAACGCCTGGAATGACAGATAATGGAGTTACCGGGATTGGAACACCTGCACGTCGTGACGACGGTTTGTACGGAACAATGGGTACAGGCTCGTATGGTATGTTGCGTGGCTTGACGAACAACAACAATCGCACAGATAACGGCAACAACACCATCGAGGGAGCAAGAACTGCATATGAACCAAGTGATGCAGTCAAGAGTCGTATTGCTAACAAGATTAAGCAATTTGCTCCTTCCATTGAACAGGTGCATGTATCGGCTAACCCGGACTTTGTTAAACAAACCTCTGACTTTACACACAGTGTACAAAATGGTCATCCGATCAGAGGCTTGAGCAATGAAATGGTGGATGTGATTGAACGTGTATTCCCGACTTCGGCGGCAGATACAAACCGTCCAATGCAAAATACACCAACACGTCCACAAAATAATACGCCCGCACCAATGAATCATCGCTAATTCAAACCCTTAAATGTGAATATCCAAAGAAGAGCTATCCCATCTCGGCAATTACGCTGATGGAATAGCTCTTTCTTTTGCGGGGATTATATAACTATAACGATTTGCGAACTCCTTTAATCCATATCCCTTGCAGATTTAAGTCAGCATCCAGCAACAAGACATCTGCTTGTTTACCTGCTTCAAGTGAACCTGTCCGATCAGCTATGTTCAGGGATCGAGCTGGATTCAGGCTGGCCATTTGTGATGCCTCGGGAATACTCAAGCCTACATGTTGAACGAGATAGCGGAAGCCCTCAATCATCGTTAGGGTGCTTCCTGCCAAAGTGACGCCATCCTCCAATCGTGCGACACCGTCCTGTACAATCACTGGCAAATCGCCGAGTGTATAATGACCGTCTTCCAGTCCAGTAGCAGACATGGCATCGGTGATGAGGATGAGATTATGGTCCTGCTTTAATTTGGCAAGCAGGGAAATGGCGGCAGGATGCACATGAATGCCATCTGCGATGATCTCTGCTTCAATGCGCGGATCAGCGAGTACAGCTCCCGTAGCTCCCGGCTTGCGGTGATGCAGCGGAGTCATGGCATTAAAGGTGTGGACTGCATGGTTCAGGCCCGCCGATGCTGCCTGTTCAATCTCCTCATACGTAGCATTCGTATGACCGAGCGCCGCGGTGATGCCGTGGCTACGCAACCATGTGATGAGCTCAAGGGCGCCTTTTCGTTCAGGCGCAAGTGTGACCTGGCGAACAAGGCCCGGATAGCACTGCTCCCATTCTGCCACCCAAGCGAGGTTCGGAGGCACGATATGTTCCGGGTTTTGTGCTCCTGCCCAGTTCGGACTAATGAACGGTCCTTCCAGATGCACCCCCTCCAACTGAGCATGGGGCATGGGAAGTGCCATGTATGTGTGAACTTCTCTTAATACCTGATCAATTCGTTCCTTGGGCGCGGTCATCGTGGTAGCCAGCATAGCCGTCGTTCCTTGCGAACTGTGAAAGGAGGTGATGACATCCAGCACCCTCGAATCTGAGTCCATAAAGTCCTCACCGTTGCCGCCGTGAACATGAATATCGATAAAGCCTGGTAGCAGGTAACCCCCTTCCAGACGAACAATATTCGCCGCTTGTGTGGCACCTTCTTCCGGATTGCCCAAGACCACTGAGGTCCAATCCACGGGCAAATCCTCCTCAGAACCAATGTATACGATGGATTGCCCCTCAATGATGACAACTCCGTTGTCGATGATGTCATTCCCAACGACGACTTGACCATACAATAGCTGCGGTATGTTACCGTTCAGTTCATCTGACTTCATTTGAACCATCCTCCTGCTTCCTGATCCAATAAAATAAGCACATCGGGGTGACATTGCAGCAGGGAAGCCGGACACTCCGTTGTGACGGGGCCAGTTAAAGCCTGCCTTATAATGTCGGCCTTCTCTGCGCCAAAGGCCACCAGCATAATTTGCTTCGCCTTCAGAATGGTGCCAACTCCCATCGTCACTGCTTGTCTGGGGACTGCATCTATATCACCAAAAAATCGGGCGTTCGCTGAGCGCGTTCTTTCTTTCAAATCTACAACATGTGTGGCTCCGGTCAAGCTGTGACCGGGTTCGTTAAAGCCGATATGACCGTTATGACCAATGCCAAGCAATTGGAGATCTACAGGTCCATGATCCAAAATGGCCTGCTCGTGTGCTGCACATTCTGCTGTGAGATCTAGTGCATCCCCGTTAGGGACGCGTGTATGAGATATGGGAATGTCGATATGCTGAAACAAGTGCTCATTCATAAAGCTGCGATAGCTCTGCGGATGTTCTGGGGCAAGGCCAACGTATTCATCAAGATTGACGGAATAGGCGTGTGCAAAGCTCACCTGTCCCTTGCGGTACATATCTGCAAGATGTCGGTAAATGCCTATCGGCGTACTACCGGTGGCCAAGCCCAGCATAGCTTGTGGTTTGGACAGCAGCAAGCTGGCGATCACAGCGGCAGCAGTAGCGTTCAGGTCCTCACGGCTGTTCAAAATGCGAATGTTCATCTTTAGTGACCCCCTGGTTGTTTTTTGAGCTTACTCACTTGTTGATATGAACCTTCCAATCTCGGAATATATTTGTCAAAATTAGCGCTCACCATACCTGTAAACAGGATATCTATAATATGAAGCTGGGCGATGCGGGAGGCCATGTCTCCACGTCGCATTCCTTCCTCCAACGAAGAGGAAAATAGCGCAATATCCGCAAGGCTTGCCAGCGTATTGTTTCCGAAGGAGGTCAGGGATAATGTTTTAGCACCTTGTTCCTTTGCACAGCGGAGAGCCGCAATCGTCTCCTGGGTTTCTCCTGAATAAGAGACGGCAAAGGCTACATCCTCCGCTCCGAGCGAGGAGGCAGAGGTGATCTGCATGTGAGAATCCGCGAAGGCAGTGCTATTCTTGCCAATACGGATCAGCTTCTGGTAAAAATCCTGAGCCACAATCGAGGATGTCGCCATCCCATAGAGATCAATACGGCTTGTGGCTGACAGCCATGCAATGGCCTGCTCCAGCTTGTCGAAATCCAGCAGCCGGGTCGTGTCCGCGATGGAGGCAGTATGGTTTGCCTGAATAGCTTGCACGATGCGGGAAAGTGAATTTCCAGCCACAATGTCCTGGTAGGATTCTTCACCTGTAAGGTTGGAATGGGACAACTCGGCGGCCAGCTTCATTTTGAAATCGGGATACCCTTTAAAATGGAGTGATTTACAAAACCGTGTAACGGTTGCGGCACTCACACCACAACGCTCTGACAGTTCCCGAATACCCAGGTGCAGCACATTCTCCGGGGCTTGCAGGATAGATTCCGCCAGCTTACGCTCTTGTACGGGCAACTGCTCCAGTCGATGGGATAATGTATGAAGAATGGGGGACATGGGCTGTGCTCCTTTAGCTATATAATGCTTTTATGAAAAAAAGTATCGTTTAATTCAATAAAATAAAGAAAAATATTTTCGTGTATATTGTAAAATAATTACGCTCTTCATACAAGAGGAGAGAGGCTGATCGCTTTCAAGTGTAGCTTCTATAAAATGAATAATGAATGCAGAAAAATTTGTAGAAGTAATCATACATTAATTTACATCTTGCGACTTTTACTTACAAAACAACCTATTGACTTGTCTCTTCAATGGAGGAGTATAATTGAATATAGTTCCAAGCAAGGAAATTTTCTAGGAGCTTTTTAGACGGCATCGTTGGACGGAAGAGTAGTATCTCATTCACAAGGAGGAGTTTGCTATGCAAAGCCAAGTGATTGAAATGATCAGCGCGGTCAAGGAAGATCCTGAATTGGTCGCTAAGCTGGATGGACATTCGGACATTATTCATGATGCAGGACTAGATTCGTTGCAATTGGTTCATTTCATGCTGCAAGTGGAGGATGCATTTGATGTGGAGATTGATTTTGATTCCTTTGAGTTGGAACATCTCCGTTCAGTAGATGCGTTTTGCAGTTACATTCAAGAAATGAGCGATGCGGAGCAAGTGCCGCACCCGGAAGGTATGGAGACAGTCTGAACGTAGGGTAGACTTTGCCTGAAAATCCATTAAACGAGGTGTTAGCATGCAGCCCAAAAGCAATGTGCTGATTGATGAGAAGGCTTTCAAGCTCATCAAGCGTAACCTGAAAAACGCTTCCGTGTCTTATCGTAACGCAACACAGGACCCTGCTTTCAAAACGGACATGCCCCAGACGATCGGTATTAAGCTGACCAACCGTTGCAACTTAAGATGCACGCACTGCTTTGAATGGAACGAGGAAGGCTATCATCACCAGATGGATAAAGAAGAACAGAATATGGATCTTGCCCCGGACATGCTCCGGCAGATTTTGAGCGAAACGAAGGAGGTTAAGTCCCGACTGTACATGTGGGGTGGTGAACCGATGTTTCACCGGCGCTTTGATGAAATTTTGGACGTGCTGGCGGAAGATCGGCGTGAAATGACCTTTTGTACAAATGGACTACTCATTGATAAATATTTGGACCGGATTTTGGACTTGTCTGAAAATCTGGAATTGTTAATAGCGATTGAAGGTTTTGAAAGAGAACACGATTTAATACGCGGTAAAGGCACCTTTCAAAAAACAATGCGGCAGATGGATAAGCTGATTGAACTTCGCGATCAGGGATTGTACAAGGGACGGGTAACTGTCCATGCGGTCATTAACGATAACATGATCGGACGGATGTACGAATTTCTGCAAATGTTGGAGGACAAGAGGCTGGATCTGGTGCTGCTGACGTTCCCCTGGTACATTTCCAAAGAAACCTCCTTTAAAATGGATGAATATTTTACACGTAATTTCTCCTGGCTCCGACAACTTGAAGAAAAAAATATTAGTAGCTGGCATGCTTTCAAATATAAAATCAACCCGGCTAACATTGACCCTCTGATGCAGGAATTACAGCGGATCAATGAGCGGGTATGGAACATTCGCGTGCGCTATCAGCCCGGCTTGGATTATGAGGAAATTGATAAATTTATACATGGCGAGGAAATGGTCAGCCGTTGTTCCAATCATTGCTTGGCGCTCACCTCCAGAACAGATATTTTACCAGACGGAAAGGTTATGCCTTGCAAATTTTTCAGTGAGTTCACAATTGGAAGTTTGCGTGAGCACAGTCTGAAGGAAATATGGAACTCGGATGCGTATGAAAAAACCCGTCAAAAGATTAACCATGAAGGATTGACGCCGGTGTGCTCCAAATGCAGTGTACTGTATCTGCACGGGGCAGGCTCTCTGAAATACATTTAGTTTCCTATGGATCTCCTATGGATATTGTTCGCTACTAGATGGAAGAGAGAGGGATGATGACAAGACGTGACGACTAAAACGATTAACCTTGTGGAAGCACTTGCTCATGAACGGGATCATGGGGTCCTGATTTGGCTGTTTAATATCGGCGCAGAGCAAGTGTGGCATCCATCCCCCCGGAAGGGGGGCATGGTAGACCGGGATGAACAGCAGGTTGTAAACCGGATGGAGGAAATGAATCTCCTGCTATGCCGAAGTCAGGATGTCATTGTACTCCGTGAACAGCCGGATGAGGCATTTCTGGACATGCTTCAGCGGTTAGGCTTCAGCCTGCCGCGTATTGAGGTACCAGAGCCCTCTGATCCGCTAACGCCGATTTCAGAGCTGGTACTGGCGGATGACGCGCTTTTGGCACGATTACGCGCGGTTGCGGATGCAGGCCATAGCAGCGGTGGTACCAAAGCATGGCTCGTACCCTATGCGGTCACACCGCAGGAGGAAGCGATTGCGGAGCGTTGCGGGCTGGAGCTGATCGGCGCTCCATCTGCGGTGTGCGCCCAGGTGAATGATAAAATATTTAGCCGTCTGACCGCACAAAAGCTTGGTTTTGCTGTCAGTGAAGGCGCTGTGTGTGCAGATGAAGCGGCAATTCGCAGAGAATGTGAGAGATTGGCTGGCTTATCGGACGAGCCCGTGAAGCTGATTATTAAGCAGCCGCACGGTGCCTCGGGACAAGGCATGTATATGCTGGACGAGCTGTCCAAGCTGGATACACTGCTGAGTGTGATGAGACGCTTCGGCGGCTCGTCATCGTCTTCTGGCGGCTGGCTGGTGGAGCGCTGGCACAATAAGCAAATGGATCTGAACTACCAGCTCTGCATTGACGAGGGCGGTGGGGTGACGATGTTTTCACTAAAAAGGCAAAACGTAGACGGCACAGTCTATATCGGGTCCCAGGTTCCCGCTGATATTGGCGAAACGCTGGAGGAAGAAGTGAGACGATGCGCTTATCAGTTGGGAACGTATCTCTATTCCATCGGGTATACGGGAATGGCCTCCATTGACGGTTTTGTTGACGAAGATGGTTTGCTGGTTCCAGTGATCGAGATTAACGGCAGATTTACCCTGTCTACTTACATCTCGTTCCTGTCCTCTGTCTTGGGAGAACAGCATAAGACCTTGTCCCGTTATTATCGCAACGTGACCACTACACCTCTCACCTACAGCCGTTTGTGCGGGTTGCTGGCGGAGGAAGGCCTGCTATATACACCCGAGCGACCTGAAGGGGTGTTTGTTTATACGGCGGGCACTTTGTCTGGTATTCCTGTGAAGCGGGGCTATGTGAACCGGATTTTTACACTTATTTTGGCAGACAGCTGGCAGGAAGCTGATGCTTATGCGCACAAATTGGAAGGTATCATTGCTGGATTAGGATGCTCATAAATTAGGAGGGAATCGAGAATGAAAACAGACGTATACCATGTAGTACCTTTACTGGAAAAGGTTTTGAAGCTGGCTCCCGGCGAGCTGGAACAGCTCACTCCGGATCAGGATCTGCGAACCTTGGGGCTGAATTCCTTATCTGCTGTTGAATTAATTGTTGAATTAGAAAATGAGCTTGATATTACGATGGAGGACGACGATTTGGTGCTGGAGCATCTGTCTACATTGCAAGGCATTGAGCGTCTGCTGGGCAAATATGCATAAGGGCGCTGAACAGACAAGACCTAGGCTGCAATCCGATATGGGAACTCGTCATGATTCCATAGTTGACCATAGTGCAGAAGAAATCGCAAACGCTCTCCCAGGGAAACATTGTGTATATTCTTCCCTGCGTACTTCATTGCGGAGGTATGGGGTGAACATGGCGGAAGCTGAGCTGTTCATGCTGTGTGGGAGTATGTGCGCAGAGTATGGTGGAGATTTGAAGCGCTTCGGACCGGAGAAATATCCGGAGCAGCTTCAAGAAATGGCCGCCAGTGGCGGACCGGTTATTCGGGTAGAACCGTGGATCGAAGGAGTCAGCAATGAAACCGACCTGTTGCAGGTGCTCACATCCGGCTATGGTACGATGCTGCATACGTCCAGCACCGCTTTAACCTATCACGACGTATATGTGAAAAATTACCCAAGGGGCCATGTGATTGAGTTGTGCGGATTGGACTTGCAAGAACGGACGGCACAGGTGAATGATAGCTTCCTGCTCGATTCCTCGGGACATGCGATGACTTATGTGGGCTCAGCCCGGCTCGACGACCTCATGCAGGGCATTATTGAGTATGCATGGCTAGTGGAGCAGCCTGTCCCGCTTTCGCCAAGGGAGCTGCATGCTGCGTGTGCTTACCATATTCGTCAGTATGTGACGGGTGAGAAAGTTGCAACAGATCAGCAGGTCAAGCGGGGAGATGCAGGTTACCGGTCATTTGTCGATGACTTCCATCTGTTAGAAGACATGGAGGATCAGGAGTTTCGGACGTACTGTCATGAAATCTATTACAATCTGCGATTAGGCAGCGCTCTTCATTTGACAGATTATACAGCTGATTATTGCCGGCTGCATCAAGATACGCTTGGGCCGCAAACCCAGCATGTCATTGAATTGGCGCAGGCACTTCACAGGGATTGGCACAAGCTTAATCTGCATATTTACAAAACAGGACTCCAACTGCGCAAGCATCGGATGCCTGAGATTACAGAGCGGGCTCTGCAATTGATTGAAAGACAGCGCCATATGCTGGAGGAATTGATGATTTTAGCTGAGCAAGCAGCCGAGTAGTCTAAGCATTCGGCTATATCAGGCATGTTCATCCAGGTATCACGCACAGAGGAAAGAGGAGGGGAATTCATTGCCGTCCATTACATTAAACCAATTGTCGAAAACGTTTACGTACTACAAAAAGGAGCCGGGCGTGCGCAAATCGTTACAAAATTTGTTTAAGCGTGAACAGCTGACCAAAAAGGCTGTGCAGGATGTTAGCTTTAGCATTGAGGAAGGTGAGATTGTCGGATTTCTTGGCCCAAACGGGGCGGGCAAAACAACGACGCTCAAAATGCTGTCCGGCATTCTCCATCCCACAGACGGGGAGGCATCGGTACTCGGCTTTACCCCGTGGAAGCGCCAAAAGGAGTTTAAACGTCAGTTTTCCATCGTAATGGGACAGAAAAACCAGCTCTGGTGGGATTTGCCTGCAAGCGAGTCGTTCGAGCTGAACAAGCTTATCTACGAAATCGATGATAACCGTTATAAAGAGGCGCTGGATGAGCTGGTCACTCTGCTTGGGGTGGAGGAGCAGCTTCATGTGCAGGTGCGGCGACTATCGCTCGGCGAGCGTATGAAAATGGAACTAATCGCCGCGCTGCTGCATCGCCCACGAGTCATTTTACTGGATGAGCCGACCATCGGATTGGACCTTGTTTCTCAGCGGCGGATTCGGGAGTTTTTCAAAGCTTATAATCGTACACACCGGACGACCATTTTGCTGACAAGCCACTACATGAAGGACATTGAGGATTTATGCACTAGGTCCATCATTATCAGTGGGGGCAGATTGGTGTATGACGGAGACTTGCACAAGGTGAATGAGGTCATGGGTGCTCGTAAACTGCTCAAGGTTCGACTGGAGACTCCTGTATCCAACCTGACGTTGGCGGGGCTCGGCAAGCTTCGCTCCAACTCGGAGCTGGAGGCGGTATTTGAGCTGGACGCAGAAGATACGTTGACTTGGTCCAAAAAGATTTTGGATGCACTGCCTGTCGTTGATTTTACGATTGAGGACGTCCCGCTGGAAGAGGGGATAGCCAATTTGTATGATGGGGGCAGGCTGGCCGATGCGAAATAACAAATATGTGAAGGTGCTCCAGCTTGGTATGCAAAACGAAATGGAGTATCGAGCCAATTATTGGCTACAAATGGCGGGATTTATGCTACCGATCATGACACAAATTTTTCTCTGGCTTGCGGTATTCGGTTCTTCAGGACAAGCAAGAGTGGTGGACTATTCTCTGCCGGAAATGCTGGTGTATGTGGTTATGGCGGGAGTAACTGGAAAACTGATTGCTACAGGCTTTGAATACGAAATTGCTACAGATATCAAGGAAGGTGGACTGGCAAAATTCATGGTACAGCCTGTACATTATTTTGCCTACCGTTTTTGCCGGTTTATTGGAGGCAAAGTCATACAGTCCGCAGTTGTGCTGCTGGCGGCTGCTATTTTGCTGTTATGCCTTAGCCTGGAAGGACAAATTAGCTTCGAGCTATCGTACATCCTGCTTTACATATTGGCGTTGCCGGGAGCACTTGTGCTTAATTTTGTGGTCTATTATGCGCTGAGTGGCATAGCTTTTTGGATGACAGAATCGGCGGGACTTTTTTATACGGTGTCGCTTGTCATTTATGTAGCTAGCGGTACTGTGTTTCCGCTGACGATTTTTGGAGATGCGTTGGCCCGTTTGTTCAGTCTGCTGCCGTTCAGCTATACCGTATTTTTTCCGGTGAATGCGTTGACGGGCAAGCTGACTGTGCTGGAAGCCGCTGAAGGCATTGGCGTGCAATGGATCTGGATTGCAGTGCTGGCGGCCGTATCGCGCTGGGTGTGGCAAGCCGGAGTCAAACGCTTTGTCTCGGTGGGAGGTTAACATGAAAAATGTTTTTCGAAACGTTGGACGTTACCTCAGACTGTACTGGAAATTTGTCCAGTTTTCCGTCATGTCGCAAATGGAATACCGCACTAATTTTATAAGTGCATGCCTGGTTGAAACCGCTTATTTATTTATCAAGCTGCTATACGCATCGCTTCCATATCGCGCTGGGACGGACATTAACGGCTGGTCTCCCGATGCCATGCTCTTATATATCGGCGTGTTTACGATGATGAGCGGATTTTATAGTGGATTATTTTACAGTAATTTTACAAGCCTGCCTGACAAAATTCGGACTGGCTCACTGGACGTGCTCATGACCAAACCAGTATCGCTGCAATTTATGGTGACACTGCGTCAATTTGAACTGGGCTATACTGTGCCGAATGTCGTGGGCGGTGGAATCATGACAGGCATTGGCTGGTATCATCTGGGGTTGCCATTTGATGTGGAAACCGTGGGAGGATTTGCTGTGCTGCTCGGATGTGGAGTGCTTACGGCATACTCCGTGTTTTTGCTGCCCCAATTGCTGGCCTTCTGGATTATCCGCACGAACGGTGTTACAGAGCTATCCAACAGCATTTTCGAGACAAACTATGTGCCGATGGCCGTGTACAGTAACCTGATTCAGCGTATTGGCTTATTTGTGCTTCCGGTGTTTGTCATCTGTAATTTTCCGCCCATGTTCATTCTCGGCAAAATGGAACCCGGTTTGATGCTATGGGCATTTCTCGCACCTCTCTGGCTGCTGGCGATTATCCGCTTGATATGGCAGTTTGCTCTACGTGATTATACGAGCGCGAGCCAGTAGGGCTACCGTGTAGTAGGTTCATAATGAAGCAGGAAAGGAAGCGAATCATATGAATGCGATACCGAACCAGCGTCATTTATATATGGGCACGTTCGAAGCGGAGGCTTACTGGCGAGATACCGAGCTAGCTTCCCTACCCGCCCTGCCTGACCGGGCTTCTTCGGCCATAGTAGCAGCTATGGATGAATTGCTGTTTAGCTTTTGCCAGCCGGGAGACGCCTTATTGACACGTTATGCCATTTCACCTGTGCACCGTCAGTATATCGCGCAGCTAGGCTTTCATCCGGCTGTAAACGAACGGGATTTGACTGACGGAATGGAACAGGCGGGCAATGTGTCGGCCGCATCTGTTTTTGAGCTACTGAGCAGTCGCAAGATGGATGCCGATGAAGGTTTTCCTCAGCTGGAGGGCTGTGTGCTTAGTCCATTTGCGGGGTTGCCGCATGTGGAGGAGGCCGCACGTGCTTGGGGAATTACATTGCATCAGCCACCGCTGGAAACCATTCGCAAGGTAAATGCCAAAACCTATTCCTCTGAGCTAAAACGCAATCTAGGTCTGCGCAATCCAGGCCATATTGTGACTTCGTTTGCGGATGTCGCTGAAGCAGGACGTAAACTGCTGCGGGATGGAAGCTTTTTAATCAAGGATGATTTTGGCGTATCGGGCAAAGGCAATCTACACATTACCTCGACACAAATGCTGGACCGGGTCGTAGCATATTTACGTGGACAGGAGCGCAAAGGCAAACGGGTGCTGTTCCTGCTGGAGCCTTTCCTGGAGAAAGAGCAGGATTTTTCATGCCAATTCACGATTAGCGATGATGGACGTGTAGACATTATATCTGTGCAATGGCTGGCTAATACTCAATTCGCCTATCGGGAATCCCTATCGCCGGACAGGACTTTTATGGAGCGCCTGGAGCGGGACGGCTATTTTAGCTTGATGCAGGACGTGGGACAGCAATTGTATCGGGATGGATATTATGGCGATGTTTGTATTGACTCCATGACACTTCGCGGCGGGAAGCTGGAGCCCATTATCGAAATTAATGCCAGAAAGTCGATGAGTTTGATCAAGCATCAGCTCGATACCTATCTGGCCGGGAAAAATATGCATGGCACGCTGACGAATTATTCACTGTCTCATGATGGCAGTCTATCCTATGAGGAATTGCTGGAAGGGCTGAAAGATGAAGGATTGCTATTCACAGGTGAGCGTGAGGAAGGTGTCATGCCTCTGGGAGCCAATACGTTATATGTAAACACAGGTGGACGAGACGGTGAAAACAAGACTGTAGGTCATACAACCACGCCAAGCAGAAACACAACCGGGCGCGGAGGCAGGTCATCTGCCAAGCAGGTTCGCGTAAGTGGGATTGGAGCCAGCGATGGCGGACCAGAAGGGAACGGCATGAGTCAGCCTGATTTGAATGGTAAACAAGAAGCTGACGGAAATGAACGGGCACGAGGCAAAGGCCGGCTTTATTTGGAACTGGTTGCTGCGAGCGATGAGGAAAAAATACGATTGACTACCAAGCTGGAGCGTTTTTTGGCAGAGCGACATTTTACAGTGCTGAATTAAACGGGAGGCGTATAAGCATGCGTAAGAGTACGGAGAAGCTTATGAAGGTAACGATTTTGTGTTCCGGTTTCGGATTGGGCTTTTATACCCCTGGCTTGCTGCTGCAAGCAGGTCTTCGCAAGCTGGGCATGGATACGGCGATCCATGTATTTGAAAATGTACTGCCAGAATCGGCCCGTCTCAAGGTCGACAAAAGTCGGAAAGCTTATCATGACAATTTTGCAGTGGCCTTAATGTCGCAAAAGGTTCCGCAGGATATGCGTCATTCACTGGACCCCGCAGCGATGGAAGTACTGCTGAACCAATGGATAGAAGAGGATCGGCGGTATTTTATATGCTTATCCGGTCATTGGATGTATGTACTGGAGGAGTATCGCAGGCGCAGAGAGCCGGAGTCGGTGTATGTGGACATCGTGTATATGGATTCGACACCTTCTCCTTCTTGGAAAAATCTAGCCAAGCATCATCCGCATTTTGCTGATGGCTGTGGAGAAACGACCCTGTTTGAAAATGATAAAAATAGAGTCAGCCACTATATTGACATCCCAGCAGTGGAGCATATCCCTTTTGAAGCACGGCAATCCCGCTTATTCGTACATGGCGGCGGTTGGGGGATGGGCACCTACCGTGAGAAGGTTGGACGGTTGGCAGAAGCGGGCTGGGAACTGGATCTGCTGCTGTATGATCAGGATCAGCCAGATGAACAGCGGGACAGTATACGCTATTTTCGGATGGACCCGCAATGGAGAACATGGCAACGAAATGAAGCCGGGGAGCATACATTTCCACCTTTCGGAGAGGTGAAAATGGGTGAGGAAACGGTGTATCAGGTCGGACCGGATTACCATTGCATGCTGGACCGAGCATGTCATGCCCAGGCCATTGTCAGCAAGCCCGGTGGCGGCAGCCTGACCGATTCGTTCGCTACAGCTACTCCGTTGATTATGCTGGAGCCGTTTGGTGTGCATGAGAAGCATAATGCGGATCTATGGGAACGTCTGGGGTTAGGCATGCGCTACGAGACGTGGATTGGAACCTATGGCGCCAGTGCTCAGATTCTGGAGGAAATGCATCGGAGGATCGTAGAGCTGCGCAGTCGGACGCCGCGTTATATAGAGTCCTATGTGAAGAGCATTCAAGTGCCATCAGGAATGGAGCAGGGATCATGAACGCGGCCGCGGCTGCGCAAGAATCTGCGATGCCAGATATTCGCTTTGGGATCATTGGCTGTTCTGCCATTGCCCCTCGTGCGTTGCTGGAACCGATCCGACATGTTGCAGGAGCACGCGTGACCGCGCTTGCGAACCGTACGGTTGCCAAGGCGGAAGAAATGGCAGAGCGTTATGGAGTCAATGTCGTTTATCAACATGCTGAGGATATGTTAAAAGACCCAGACATCGACGCTGTATATATTGCGCTCAGCAACGATTTACATGCTGAGTGGATTGGCAGAGCCTTACAAGCTCATAAGCACGTGCTGGTGGAAAAACCGTTATGCCTGAATACGGCTGATCTGGCTCCTTTGGCAGCTATCGTCGACCAGTGCAACGCTTATCTGCTGGAGGGAGTCATGGTGCAGCATCATCCCTGGCAACGTGAGCTGCGCAGAATCGTAGAATCGGGTCGCTATGGTCGCTTATGCTCCATAGAGACGAGTCTATGCATTCCGGCAAAAGAAGGGCATGCGGACAATTACCGATCCCGACCGGAGCAAGGCGGGGGCTGCTTTTGGGATCTGGGTGTGTACTGGCTCCAATTGCTTCAGGCCGTCGTTGGATTGGAGCAGGCGGAATTCCACAGTCAATCGGATTTCGATGGCCCCCATGGCTGTGACTGGACATTTCGTGCACAAGCCCGTTACCCAAGCGGACTAGAGGCATCTGCCCTCTTCTCATTTGAGCGACCTTATCGCTGTGCTCATGTACTGACCTTTGATTCGGCAGTAGTCACCTTAAAGGATTGCTTTCGGGCGAATTTAGGCTTTTATAAAATGACACTCAAGACGGAAATAAAGAAGGATATCGCGGTGAATATAACAGATACGGCAGCACAGTCCTTGTTATCACAGACATCCTCGCATAGCAAAACGGTTTTTGAGCCCATGAACTATTATGTCAATCAGTTGGATGCCTTCTGCAGCATCATCCGGGGTGAAACGGAGCCCATTCCATTTCATGAGGCTGCTGAACGCGTCAGACTGCTGGCAGCTATTCATCAAGCAGCACGCTCAGGCGAGGCGATCTATGCCATATGAGTATGATTGTGGTTTTCAATCGGTGAAATTCGAGTAATACCAAATACAGAGTATCCAAGCAAAGAAAGGAGGGATTCGGCAGATGGATCAAAAGGATCAAGTCTTACTGGAGCGATTCGGCGAGCATCCGACACCCTTTTATTATTATGATGGGGACGCGCTGCATGCTCACGTCAGCTCGTTGCTGGCCCGGTTACATCCGGCCGTGCGTGTACATTACGCGCTCAAGGCTAATGGTAACGTAGCCTTGGCTGGGTTGCTGCGCTCGTTAGGTTGCGGTGTGGAAATTGCCTCGGCTGGAGAAATGTTCGTCGCCATGGAGGCCGGGTATGCTGCGGAGGATGTGCTGTACGCTGGGCCGGGGAAAACGGTAGCCGAGCTGCGCGAGGCGATAGCCTGTGGGATCGGCTGCATCCATGTTGAATCGGTGAGAGAGCTACGTCTACTGGAGGACATTGCTGCCCAAACAGGCGTGTTTGTCAGAGCTGCGGTTCGAATTAATCCCGATAATGACCTGTCGGGAGCAACGATTAAAATGGGCGGTGTTCCGCGCCCTTTTGGAGTCGATGAAGGGCAGCTGGATCACTTTTTTAAGGTGCTGGAAGATTGCCCGCACGTATATTTTCAAGGTATTCAAGTGTATACAGGTACGCAAATGCTGAAAGCGGATCAGATTTTAGCTTCATTTGCGAATACCTTGCAGTTGGCAGAACGGGTGCAGGCTCAGTATGGTGTGGCGATGCATACGGTCAATTTGGGCGGTGGGTTTGGTGTACCTTATTTTGCTCATGAACAGCCGCTCGATATGGATCACGTCATTGACGGACTCAATGCACTCGCGGAACAGACTCGATCCAGTATGCCCGGGGTTAGGCTGATCATTGAAAGCGGCAGGTATTTGGTCGCTCAATCAGGCATGTATGTCTGCCGGGCGTTGTATACCAAGGAATCCAAGGGAGAGAAGTTTGTCGTGGCTGATGGCGGCATGAATCACTACGTCTCAGCTACCTTTCGGGGACGCCGCTTAAGGGACAATTACCCGGTGCGAATTATGCGCAGACAAGTGGGAGAAGAGGTTTCCACGGCGCTGGAGACGGTAAGCATTGTCGGTCCGCTTTGTACACCCGAGGATTGTATTGTGAAAAAAGCAGAGCTGCCCCCGATTCGCGAAGGCGATTATATTGCTTTTCCGAACGCAGGAGCCTATGGATTAAGCTACAGCCCATTATATTTTTTGGGACATGCTACTCCGGCGGAACTGCTCGATTATCGCGGGGAAGTGCATGTCATTCGTGAACACGGTGATCGCACGGACCTGCTGCACCATCAGCGTATGATTGCGTTGCCTGAGGATGTGATGTAAGTATGTAAAAACGCCAAAATCATAGGAGCCGATATCCATCGGACCTGTGATTTGGCGTTTTTTACATTTTCAGCATTGTAGTATTGACTTAACGTGCTTTGGAGCTGCGTATTTCCTGACGGACAAGCTGCCATACCATAAAGATCAGCACAAGGGCTTGTGGGACAAATGTTTCCCAAGTTGGATACATTCCCAACCAGCTAATAGAAGGAAGCGAGGACGCAGTGTGTCCCGGCAGCTTGCCTGCCACCTGAAGGGAATGAATACTTTCGCCCAGAAATCGGAATACGAGATAGTAGATCAGTATAGTGGCGGTCAGGAAAAAGGCGCGAATTGGCAACCTTACACTGAACTTGATGATCGCTAAAGCAAGGACGACCAGTATAACCGTTGCTGAGCCAATACCAATCAGCAATTGCGAGGTTTTAATGGCCGGAGCCATACCGATATAAAAAATAGCTGTCTCGGCTCCTTCACGTAGAATCGCGAGCGCAGAAACCGCAAAGAGTGACCATAGGCTGCCCCGTGCCAGCGCATTGCCCACGCTGTTTTCCACAAAGCGGTTCCACGCAGCAGCATTGGATTTGCTATGCAGCCAGTTACCGACCGTTAGCATCAGCACAACAGCCACCAGCCCGGTGACACCTTCCAACAGCTCACGCATGCTGCCCGATGCAGCAGCTGCCACCAGCGAGGTGAACAGCACCGCCAGTATTCCGCTTAGCACCAGTCCTGTACCAGCTCCTGCCCATATCCATCGTCCAGCCACGGCTTCGCCGCTTTTCTTGACATACGCGAGCAGAGCTGCGAGCACGAGAATGGCCTCCAGACCCTCGCGCAGCAAAATCAGTGCGGCGTCCCATGCAGTATAAGAACGTTCCTCGGTCAACGGACGGAGCCTGTCCAGCATCTGATCAAGAGTCTGCAAGGCTTTATCCGTATTCGGTGGGGAAGACAGCAGATATCCAGAAGTCTCGGTCATTTGATTTTCAATCGCAGTGTAAGACGCCGGATCGGAAATTTGTACATGTCCTTCGACAGAAGGCCATATAGCGATAAACTGACCTACCTTGTCTGCGGCCTGCTCTGGCTGATTAGCTACAACATCTTGGCGTGCGGATTCGAGCAGGGTGACTGCATCGCCGAGGGAAGCTGTTGAACCATTCGCTGCTCCGGCAGCGGCATTGCCTGCATCTGCCCCTTGATCTGTGTTCACAAGTTTGCCCTGACTATAATCAGACAGCAGCGTCGTTAACTCCTGCATTTCCTTGAGAGCCTGTGCTTGACGTATGGGCTCTGCTTGCATAGAGATGCGAATGAGGCTGATTTTCGTTTCAAGTGAACTGTATACCGAAAAATGATCCAGACGAATCGGTGTCTCTACCTGATACCAGGCTTTAACGATTCGGTCGTAATCCACCCGCGCAGCAGCCCAATCGCCTTTTTGCATGGCAGCCAGACTGCCCTTCGCCATAGGAAGCAGTTTTTCCGCTGCTTTAGCTCCGGCGGGAGCCGGTTGATCTCCTTCGGCAGCAGTCACAAACTCATTGACCGAGCGCGCCAGCACGGATAACGCAGCTTTCGCTGAATCCCCGCCGCCACGGGCAAGCGCCTCTTCCGCATCGGTCAGAGCTTGATCTACAGCCGCGATGTGAGCTGAATCCCCGCCATTTGCTTTGGCGGCTTCCCATAAACCACGGAATTCCTTTAGGTCCTTGGAGGCTTCCGTCCATTGGTCTTGTCCCGCCTCCACCAGTGCTCCGCCGACCACTGGCATCAGCTGATCATTAGATTCAGCTTTAGCATTTGATTGTGCGAAAGCAGCGGACCTGGAGCCGGATATGAAGGGAGTTACTGTCAGCAGCAGAGCCGCCACCAGCACAAACACCCACCCCAAGCTTTTATTGCGCCGATTCATATAAATCCCCTTCCTTGCCTGCTGCTAAAATAACGTATCCCCGATGTAGCCGCCTTGCGACACACCTGGGAAGCAGGCGAACACCGCGCTGCCTTTGTGTACAATGTATTCGTTCAGCTTGTCATTACGTGCAAGCTTCTCCTGAATGTGAACGAACTGCTTGAACAGATCACGCTGGTAGCTGATGAACAGCAGTCCGGCATCGAGCTGTCCTGTTTGTTTGTCTAATCCGCTTGAATAGGAATAAGATCTCCGCAAAATATTAATGCTCCCGTTCCCATGAGCCAATGCCACATGAGAGGTAGGGGGCGTAAGCGGCTTGCCTTCAGGGCTTGTAGCCGCCAGATCCAGCTTGTCAAACTCTTTGCTTTTGCCCAGTGGGGCACCGCTGCTGCGATGGCGTCCAAAGGTATCCTCCTGGTCACCTAATGTTGAACGATCCCACACCTCTACTCGCATACGAATACGGCGTACAGCCATATAGCTGCCGTCGCCCATCCATGCTGGTCCGTCATTGGTCTGTGTCCACACCAGCCGATTCATCTCGTCTGCCTTGGACGTGTCCGGGTTTCCCGTGCCATCTTTGAAGCCGAGCAAATTGCGCGGTGTGCTGCCCGCAGGATCAGCTTGTGCCGTCCGCTGGAAACCTTCCTGCGTCCAACGGAGTACCGCCGTTCCTCTGGCGATACGCGCCAAATTACGCAGGGCATGGAAAGCTACCTGCAAGTCATTGGCACATACCTGCACTCCGATATCACCGCCGCACCATTGCTCATCCAGGGCGTCTCCCTGAAAACGAGGCAACTCACGGAACCCGGCAGGCTTGAGCCCTGCCAGGCCATACCGTCCATCAAAAAAGGAGGGGCCCACCCCAAAAGTGATCGTCGTCCGGGACGGAGATAATCCCGCTGCCTCGCCCGTATCGGAAGGAGGGAGGTTGATATTTTCATTATCGGTGCCAAGCAGCACACCAGAAGTCATTGTAGCACTTGCTTCCGTCCAGGCCTTGAAGAGATTCCGCACCTGTTCCTTGTCGGGGGTTGTTAGATCGAAAGCGGCGAAACAGATAAAATCTTGTGCCGGAGTTACAATTCCCGCCTGATGTTTGCCGTAAAAAGGAACTACATCTTTGGTATCTGCCTCCGTCAACATGCTTTCGAGGCGTTGACTGGCTGACAGCACAGCGCCCACGCCACCGCCGCCAAGCAGTAGACCTAATCCGCCTACCCCGGCCAGCTTCAATAGATCACGGCGTGATACGGATTTACCTTTTCCTGATCGCTCATCATCCGCTGGCTGAGCATCCTTTTCTGTCAGATCAGACTGTTCATTACGGGATTCCGCATACTGCGACTTTTCTTGTCCTTTTTGCCGCTTAAAGCCTTTCATATCATTACACTCCTAACAATTTCCCCATTTGGGACAACGGTTCTGCCAAAGCATCAAGGTTCTGGCTTAGCTTTTTAATTTCTTCCGGTTTCAGTTTGGTATACGATACATAGCCTTCGCCGTCTTTGAAAGGAGCCAGCTCCTGCTGTAAGGCTGTAAAGCGCTCACCAATTTGTTTTTCCAACGCCGCGTCTTTTTGGTTCAGATCTGTTTTCAAAATGTCATAAATCTTTTGAGCACCTTCTACATTGGCCGCAAAGTCGTACAAGTCTGTGTGAGAATAACGCTCTTCTTCACCCGTTACCTTCGAGGTAGATACTTCATTCAGCAACTCGACTGCACCTGTTACCATCAAGCTGGCATCAATGTTAACTGTTTCTACTTTGGCACGCAGCAGTTTGGCATCACTCAGCAGGCGGTCGGAAAACTCGTCCAATCCTTTGGTGGTGTTTTCTTCCCATAATGTTTTCTCAATACGGTGAAATCCGCGCCAATCCGCTGCATCCACATCACCGTCACGAGCGTCAATATTCGGGTCCAGATCGCCTAGTGCTTCCGCAATCGGTTCAATTCGTTCATAGTACATACGCGCTGGAGCATACAAAGCCTTGGCTTTATCCAGCTCGCCAGCTTTGACTGCGTTCGTGAATTCTTCCGTCTTTTTTACAAACGTATCACATTGCTCGGTTGCATAGGTACGGTAAGCCGCAACCGCTTGATCAAAATTGGGAGCAGTCGCCGCAGGAGTCGTGGTCTGTGTTGTTGCTCCTGTATCTTTGGATGTTGCAGCGGGCTGCTGATCCGCAGTTCCGGCTTGTCCGCAACCTGCAAACAGAATAGAAGAGACTAGCACTCCGGCCGGTACGGCATAACGTAGTTTCATAATCAATGAACACCCTTTCTGGCCAAACTGGCCTTGAACCATAGTCTGTAGCGCGATCTCTATAACGAATTATCATTTTTGATAATGATTATCAGTCGCATTTTTTCTTATCATAAGGCTGGCCTATATGCCTGTCAATACATATTTTAGACACAAAGTTCAACTCGTCATTAAAGCTACAAGTAAGGTGCCTATGCCCATTTTTATCCGCACATTGAACCATACCTGAGCACATGACATAAAATGTGTTGACTGTATCCCTTAACCTTGTTACACCACACAAAACCCGAGCAAGGAGGGGTGAAATTGACGAAGGGTAACGACCAGAAAAACAAGTTTTTGTTAACTCACCGTGAACGTGAAGTATTTGAACTGCTCGTGCAGGACAAAACAACGCGTGACATCGCCGGACAACTATTTATTAGTGAGAAGACGGTGCGTAACCATATTTCCAACGTAATGCAGAAACTGAACGTAAAAGGTCGTTCACAGGCGGTCGTAGAATTAATCAGGCTTGGCGAATTAAAAATCTGACCTCTCGTTCCTTGCGGGGTACAAAGTCTTCTCGATGATCCTTCAACAATGAAGGGTGGTCGGGAAGGCTTTTGTTTTGATCATGCTGAGGATATGATGAAAAAAACGATTAAACCGCTGAAATATGTGGGAATTTGTGTATAAGTGGTGTACTATATAGATAAGGAAGAAAATACCATGCGTTTTCCAATAAGTTATATGAATAATTGAGGTGGAAGCTGTACCACAAAGTTGTATTTAGATAGAAATGCATCTGGTGATAGTCTAAGAATGAAATACAAATTAGCATGACGACAGGATGGAAGTTGAATCGGGTTTTTGCTTAGGACTACCTGTGGTATATTCTTGATCGGAGGTGAACGATAAGACATATGACACCCAACCAACACTCAATGACTTACACGCTGAACAGCGGTATAAAGGGAACAGTCGACCTATCCAGTAAACAGGTGCAGGAATGGATTAAAGCATATCGAATTGGCAGTAAATTTGTAACAGTTGTGGGCAAACAATATTTTGGTTTAAACCCTGAGTTGGTAGCAGATTTCAAGGTACATAATGAATACTCGGAGCAGAGAGAACACATATCCATGATACAGCCTGTAATGGAACGTAAAGCTGTAGATCTGGACCCACTGGTAGAAGCGTATAGTCAGTATAAAACATTAATTCAGGTAGAATGTAAATGTGGTGCTTCCTACATAGAAGAATCACCTCATAAGAGAACCAAGTGGTCATGCAAGGAATGCAACAATATTGTGTTCCTGGATCGTAAAAAGGGCATGGTGGATACGAATACAGGCAAGGCCTGGTACATGACCAACAAATACTATGTAGAAAGACAAAGCAACTGACAGATTGTCAGTTGCTTTTCTAACAGACTCGCACGCGTCTTTATATGCTTTTCACCATATATTAAATCCATACTTGGAAATGCTACTATATCTTTTGCCAAATAATAAAATTGATGTTTTGTACGCTTTGTAGTACATTATCAAGTGTATTATAAGGAGGCTTCTCATGTACGGACATAGACAAGATGATACTTTATACATCATGACTTACACATTAAATAGTGGTATCAAGGGCACGGTGCCTTTGTCTAATCAACAGATACAGGAATGGCTTGAGTGTTACAGAATCGGCAAGAAATTTGTAACCGAGATTGGCAAAGAGTACTTTGGACTGCATGCGGAACTGGTGGCTGACTTTAAAGTGCACAATCAGTATTCAAGCTATCAGGAGGTCATTATCCCGATTCAACAGCCGGATACTGGCTTAAGAGAGCTGTCTCAAGCTTACAAATCAACAGAAACCTTAATTAAAGTAGATTGCAAATGTGGTACATCGTATGTAACAGAATCCCCCTTCAAGCGGACCAAGTGGTACTGCACCAAATGCCGGGAGATTGTTTTTCTCGACAACAAAAAGGGAATGGTTGATACTTCTAGAGGCAAGGCTCATTATATGACCAATAAGTATTTTGTGGAACGGGAAACAACTGGCGTATAAGCCGGTTGTTTTTTTGTTCATAAGGTTTGTATACGTTCTGATTTTTTAAAACCGATTGCGCTACAGTGAAAAAGGGGAAAGATAAACCTTAAAATAAACGATAGTCAGGTGGTGAACGTCATCCGGGAAAATCGTACGAATGGTGCAAGAAACCGCATCAGCACGAACAATGTGTACATAAACGAAACGCTTCATTTGGAACAAATCATAAGTGACCTGCGTGTGATGGGCTATGTTGCCTTTCATCATCAGCCGCAAATTGCAGGTGAGCCTTATGAGCTGGATGAGTTAAAAAAGCAATTACTGTTGTTTTTTCAACAGCACCATGTATTGTGGATTGAGCTTGATCCGCTAACGCAATATGTGGTGGTGAATAACATGGGGAAGGCCACCGTGCTGAAACTCATTGGCCGGAAAATAAATCCGCTACGTGATCGGAGAGCGAACGCTGCTTTGGCGGGGCAGCCACTGCATGAGCTGGATCGGGAGATAGAACGGCTGAATCGGCTGGTTCACCTGTTGCGCTACACTCGTTTTCCTTAAGCGACGGCATTAACGAAAAAAAGCATTCACGAGCATGCGTAATCACATGCTGTGAATGCTTTTTGGTATGTTATTTTTTACCGCATAAGATGAGTAAATCTACGGTGACATACGGTAAATCTATTTCCTGCATTCGCTGCCAGTCTGCTTCCGTAGCTCCCCACGATAAGGGAGTCATATGGAGCAAAGGCTCCACAAGGTCGGCATTTAGCATAAAGCGATAGGTTACTCGTTCGGCGGATAGAAGATTAAAGCTATCTTTAAACCGGCTTAATATATTGTCATTTGAATAAGTTGGCTTTTTCTGTTCATACAAGCATCTCAATTCCTGAAGATAATATGGTTCGGGAATGACCTTTAGAATGCAGCCATCCTCCGAAAGAATCCTTTTAAATTCAGCATAATTGGAAGGGGATAAAATATTGAGTATACCGTCAAATTGTTGATTTGCAAATGGGCAATGAGCCAAATCGGCAACACACCAGAGGGCATGAGGATATGCTTTGGCTGCGGCCACAATACCTTCTTTAGACAGGTCCATACCTACGCTTGTAAGCTCGGTGATTCCCTTCCAGGTAAGCTTATCCTGAATGTGGCTCGAAGGGGAACCTTCCCCGCAACCTGCATCCAGCAAGTACAGATGTGATTTTTGATCGTACAGGGGTTTCATAAACTTCATCATCGTGCAGCTTATGGCTTCATTTAAAGGATCAAAAAATCCGCTATTGCACATCATTCTTCTGGAGTTAAATAGTTGTTTATCATATTTGGTTTTATGGGATCGGGCGGATAAATGTAAATACCCGTGTTTTGAAAGATCATAGCAATGCTGATTCATACATAGGAGGCTTTTACCTTCCACCATACGCATGGGTTGAGAACATACAGGACAACTAAAAAGATGTTGATGCTTCCTGATCAGGCTAGCCTTCATCTCGTGTTTATTCCATTTGGACATAGAAAAGCACCTCGTTCATTCGTATTGGGTGAATGAAAAAAGGCACAGCCAAATAAACCCAACCCATTTTTCGAAAAAATGATTGAGTTTTCATGAACTGTACCTCACATTACCGTAAACGAATGAACTGAATAATCATATTGTGCAGCGCTCCTCTAAAAAAATAGAAAGGGCTTTCGCCCTCTCTATTGTAACTTAGCCATTAGAAGTTGTCATATGCTTACACAGATTTCAAAAACTCCACAATCGTCAGCAGACCCTTGTCGAAATTCTCCAAATTAAAATGCTCGTTTGGTGCATGCAGGTTTTCATCTGGCAAGCCGAAGCCCATCAATACAACTGGAGCACTCAGCACACGGGAGAAGGTTTCCACGATCGGAATGGAGCCTCCATCCTTGGTAAAGAGGGCACGTACACCGTATACCTTCTCAAAGGCATCCGCTGCTGCTTGTAAAAACGCATGTGACGGGTCGATGTTAAAGGCGTTCGCTTTCTCACCTTGTTGAATATCCAGAGTAGCTCCTGTCTGAACGTGTGCGCGTAAATGGCGCTCAATTTTGTCCAGAATATCTTGCGGATTCTGATTAGCTACCAAGCGGCATGTGATTTTAGCGTGAGCTTCCTTCGGAATGACCGTTTTCGTACCTTCACCCTGGAAGCCGCCATATACGCCGTTCAGTTCCAGTGTAGGACGAGCCCCAACACGCTCGACGAAGCTAAACCCTTCTTCGCCATAGAGCGAATCAAGTGCAAGATCTTGTTGCAGCTTGCTCTCATTGAAGCCTTGCTTCGCGAATTCTTCTCTCATCTCTGCCGATAATGGAGCAACATCGTTGTAAAATCCTTCGACGCTAACGCGGCCTTTGTCATCATGCAGGGTTGCCAACAGGGACACCAAAGCATGCAGGGCATTCGGCACACCGCCACCGAAGGAGCCGGAATGCAGATCCGTGTTCGCCGTGTGAATGGCGACTTCTAGTGAGCACAGTCCGCGCAAACCTGTGCAAATCGCAGGCTTCCCTTTTTCGATCAGAGAGGTGTCAGACACCAGTACAGCATCGGCTGCTAGGCGTTCAGCGCCGGTGTGCAAAAACTCAAGCAGGTTCGGACTGGACACTTCTTCCTCGCCTTCAATGCAAAACTTGATGTTCAGCGGCAATTTGCCTTCCTGCTTCAAAATGGCCTCAACCGCCTTAATGTGCAAGAAAACTTGCCCCTTATCGTCTGTCGCTCCGCGCGCATACAATTTTCCATCGCGAATGGATGGCTCAAACGGTGGCGTTTCCCACAGGTGAAGCGGGTCCACAGGTTGCACATCATAGTGTCCATACACAAGGATGGTTGGTTTGCCAGGTGCATGCAAATGGTCTGCGTACACTAACGGATGGCCTTTGGTTGGAATAATTTCAACGTTTTCCAAGCCTGCAGCAGTCAGTTTGGCCGCCAGCCATTCGGCTGCTTGATTAATGTCTTTTTTGTGCTCCGATAATGCGGAGATACTCGGAATGGACAGCCATTCCTGTAGCTCGCCCAGTTGTTGTTCTCTGGCTTTTTCAAAATATTCAGTATAACTCATAAACTATGTATCCTCCTTTTAAATGTAAATCGTTTTTATATTGCGCTATCCTCCGAACCGAGGTTGTGGACGATATGTCTAGTTTACTACGTTTTATGCTGAACGAAAAATAGGGAGAAAAAAAACGATTCTGCCCGGGTCTGTACAGACCTGAGTAGAATCGCCTTTCATCATGAATAGGATGTACTTATGCCCGGATGTCCAGATGACCCCCAAGATGCGGTTGTACGCTTTTTTCCATCATCTGTACCAAAGCCTGTCCTTGTTCACTGGCCTGATCCTTAGCCATACCCAATACCTTCACACTTACGGCTTGAGCCAAGCTGGCCTGACTCATACCTGTGGATAATGCTGCGATATCCATGTTCCATCCTCCTTCATTTTGAAAATTCGCTTTCTCTGTATTTATCGGTAGGAATGGTTATTTTGTTTCATCCAATTGGAATTGTGTCAGTAAATCTTGAAGCTGCTCTGCCAGACGGGTCAAATCTGCGGCAGACGAACCGATCTCTTCCATGGAGGCGAGCTGTTCCTCTGCGGCTGCGGACACGGTCTCTGTATGAGATGCTGCTTCTTCAGCGATGCGTGTAATTTCCTCCATGCTGCTAACGACTGCATTCGTTCCATTGGCTACTCCCGCGGTAGAAGCAGCCACGTTATCGAGCTGCTTCGCTGATTTGGCTACTGCTCTACGGATGCGCGAGAAGGAGCGACCGGATAGATCAATGGAATTGATCCCTTCCGTTACGCGTTCCTTGGCAGATTCCATAGCGACCAGGGCTTCAGATACACCGCTCTGTATCCCTTGAATCTGTTCACGAATTTGCTGTGCGGAATAAGCTGAGTTTTCAGCCAGCTTGCGGACCTCTGTTGCTACGACAGCAAAACCTTTGCCATGCTCCCCAGCTCGTGCTGCTTCAATAGAAGCGTTCAGTGCAAGCAGATTCGTCTGGCTAGCAATTTCCGTAATGACGGTGACGATCGTCCCGATTCGTCCGGAACGGTCACTCAAAGCGCTGACAATCGTATCGAGCTCTTCCACGGTAGTGCGAATTCCATCGATGGAGATGACACTGTTGCCGATATGCTCACTGCCTGCATCCGACGCCTGAATAGCTTGGGCGGAATAAGTGGTCATTTCTGCCATGGTGTCGGTCATAGCTGTAATGTCAGCAGACATGCCGCTAACTCGTTTCTGATTATCTTTAGCACTGTCCACCTGACGTTCGCTGCCGGCAGCGACATCTTGAATGGCTATGGTCACATGCTCGATGGCACGGGTCGTTTGTTCTGCACCTGCGGCAAGTTCTTGCGAGGATGCTGACAAATTACCTGTCATTGCTTGAATTTCTCTAATCATGTTACGCAGGTTATCCACCATTTGTTGGAAATATCTTGATAACTCGCCAATTTCATCTGTGCTGTTCGTAGCCACATTAATCGATAGATTACCTTGGCTGATAGCATCCATAGAATTACGCAATCTATGGATGGGTTTAAGGATACTGTTGATCAGCCACATTGCGAGCACACCAATGATGATGGCTGCAATGACCAACACTACGATTGTCGTGAGAAGAATAGGTTGGGCGGAGGCACGGGTTTCTGATTTGTCCATCGTTCCGGCAATTTTCCAGCCTGTCAGCTCATTGGTTTTGAAAATCAGATGTTTAGCTACACCAGCGGCATTGAAATCGAAGCTACCCTCCTTGGAGGTAAACAATTCAGGCGTTTTTTCTCCCATTTCGGTACTCCCGCTGACTGCTGTCGGGTGGGTAACGATGCGTTTGGTACTATCAAATATCACAATATAGCCATTTTGTCCGATTCTTAGCTTTGTGATTTCTTTTAAATTATTCAAATTCAGAGAAAGACCGAGAACACCGCTGTTGTCGGGAAGTGTACGTGAAATATACACAACGGGGACCTTGGCCGTATTGAGCCCGACAGGGCTGATTACGGTTTGACCGGGTTTCTCCATGGCCTGCTTATACCACGGACGTTCCCGAGGATCGTTTGTGGAGCCTACGGCTTTGCCAATAATAAGTTTACCTTCGGGAGTTCCTACAAACATATCAACAACTTCCGCATGCATTTTCAAATACACTTGTAATCTTTTTAGAATGGCATCATCTGCTTCAGCGCTGTTATCACTAGCCGTCAACGTTGTGGAGTAATATTCAAGATCAGCTAGTTTGGCTTGAATCGTTTGAGTAACTGCGCGATCAGCTGCAGTCACGCTAGATGTTGCACTGTCCAGTAATTGGCGATCTGTCTGGTTATACGCTGCCTGATATGAGAAAGAGCTCACAATAATACTAGGAACAAGCATGACCAGCAGGAAAGCTGCTGTCAATTTCTTGCGTAGTGTTAATGTTTTCAGTCGTTTCAGTTGTTTCATCTAACCCCTGCTTTCTAACTATATATTCATTTCAAAAGCTTATACCATATGTATTTACTATCGGTTTTTTGGAGCTGAATTGATAGATTTATTGCTAATTTGTCCAATACGTCAAAGAATTGCTTGCATAGCATGGAGTATCTTGCAATTTGGAGGGATAAGGTATGGGTTTTTTTCTGGATATGAGAAGCTCCACCAATTCATCAAAAACAGGTGAGGGCCCCGATATTCAATTGGGGCCTGTACCAGAGCGATTCGGTATGATTACGCTGCGAACTTATCTTGTGCCGAGTCCGATTGTGACTTTTAGTGGTTCGATTGGTCTGATCGGTGAGTTTGGTGATACGTATGCGGTTGAGATTGTACGTGGAGCTAACTATGATCCGAACGAGGTAGTCTACCGCGCTGAGGGGGTATTGGGCGTGAATGGAGCTAATGAAACGCAAGCTTTTAATGCACAGGATTTGTCCGCTCCCTGGGCCATACAAACGGTATATTCTTCTTATATTTCCGGTGTTTCGACTACTGTCCGCAATGGTCCGGAAGTATTCACGGGTATCGCTTCAACTCCGTTTTTGTAAAATATATCAGACAAGTATTCTCCGGTTCAGAGCTCGCTGCCTGTTCATGGTTTTCCTATGATTAGGCAGCTGCGCTTTAAGCCTAGCAGCCACAGCCTGGGGTAGACATTTGCCGCAGGCTTGTGGCTGTCTGTACTCCTTACAACACCGAGAACATAAATGATATGGTTGTTGTGATTACTTCATGGTGTGTACAACAGAGTTGATTTGCTTTTACGGGCTGCTAATTCTTTAAAATTTCTTGCAAATACTGAGTCAACTCGTCTGCCGCTTTGGTATGGGCGAGGAGTCCGGGATGGCTGCGAGATCCTATCGTTTCTTCTGTCGTGTTGGGCAGTTGGAATACGGACACACTGCGATCCCTCGTTTTTTTCTTGTACGCATCGACCGCCCGATAGATCGCTGACATCATCGGAGTACCAAGCATCCCATAGGCCCATACAATATGGGCAGTAGGATTGCAATTCCGAAGCTTGACAAGAAAGCGTTCGGTAGCGTTTTCAAAAGCTTGTACGTCTTCTTCATTAAATGTGCCATCCTCATTCAAACGTTGCTTATACACTTTCCCACTTACTGGGTCTGTCCATGCTGGAGAATAAAAGGCTCCACCGTCATTAGTCCCTAAGTTCACTACGACCACGTCCGGTTGCCAAGAGGTAAAATCATGATCGGCAAATGCTCCTAATGCTTCATTTCTCTCTCCGATGAGCACACCGCATATTTGCTCATAATATGCCGGTATGTTCCCATGTGGATTGTTATCCCAGCTTGTTAGCACACCCCATCCGCTTTGTGAGAATACTCGGTAATCCGCATTCAGTGCCTCGGCTGTTATGGCTGTATAATTGCGTAGAGCCGTGAACAGCATAGGAACCCAGTCGGTCTCCTCCTTCGCTCCAATCGTTCCTTCTCCCGAAGTAATGCTGTCCCCGACAAACTCTACTTTGAGGGGCTTATTAGGGACCGGCAGCAATTCTCCGTCAACCTTTAGGGCATGAATTTGCAACAAGCAGCGCGGGTCCGAGCTCATAGGCTGGGCATCCTTGACGAGACGGACATTTTTGACCGTGTCAGAGTTCAATCCTCTCAAAAGACAGATCCAATGCCGACCAGCGGTCACCATCAGACGACTCATCGGGACACCATTGATGACAATACTGATCCAGGGCTCATACACCTGATAATCGGCTTCTATTTCAATCCATAGCTCTGAGCCTTTCATATTTAATTCAATGCCGCTGCCTGTCCAAAATAGAGTAAGAGGTGTAAGTGTTGGCGTAGTTCGGCCATGAACCTTTACATGCTTTGCTTTTGCAAGTGGAAATGTCTTCAATCTCTTGTTATGCGACATATTCAACATCCTCCTCATAATCTCGAATGAATGCTAGTTTCTGTAATATTGTAAAAGAAGTGACAGGTAATCTCAAATCTATTTTTAAGTAAGTTTAGAACAGCAATGGATAGCAAAAAGCACCAGCAGGTTTCATTTTGCTGATGCTTTTTTTGATATACGGAGCCCCAATAACGAAGTTGATTCTTTTCAGACTATTACCTTTATTCTTTAATTCGCTTTGCCGAACATGACAATGTTAACCGCTTTGCCGAAGTCTATACCTACTTTGCCAGTTAATTCTGCTGTTTTTTGCGCCAACACCACTGCATTGACACCACAAGAGAATAGCGCAATATCAAAGTCATCTTTGTGGGTTGCGATCCATTCGAGTGTTTCTGGCATCTGTTCATATTGATGGAATGCGAGCGTGTGCGCGATATGCAGCCCATATGGCTCGGCTTCAAGAACAGGCTTTACTTCAGCAGCTGTCCGGGTGACCAGCAGAATGCGTCGATTTTTCAGCAAGTTCCAGAATGCGGGTGTCTCTGCCAAATATCGATTCAGGCAGGCATGGCAAGTCAGCGCAGGGGAAAGAGCATAGTGAGCAAAGACCTGATCGGTCAGCTCCCGCTTCATATAGGATGGTGCCTTAATAGACTCGTCATCATATGGCAAAATGCCTGCGACGCTGGCTTTGTTCACTGCCTCTGCCACTGCGTCTCGTAGTTCCGTATTGGGCAGAAATAGTCCCTTTTGGCCGAGATTGGCTTTGACCGCCCAGCGTTCCTGTAACACCTTTTCCATCGGCCAGACGGTGTCTTGAGCCAATACCAAATTTTCGCCATCTCCAATACGTATGAGTGAGAAGGGATGGTGCTGATCGAGTGCCAGCTTCAAACGTTTCAATACCTCGTCAATCTCCAGATACTTTGGATCCGTCATATCCTGTTTCCTCCCTGTCAGTCCTGCTTGTTCAACTTTTCAAATAGAGCAAAAAACTTCGTATTCTATCATATGTCGAAAGTTAAAAGGTTTTTGTATGAACGGCTATTCTTTTTCGATTCTACCTATTTTTGCGAGAGTTGTTGCATCTGTACGTGCCGTTTCAGGAGCGTCTTCATAACTTGAGAGAAGACGGATGAAAGGGAGGAAGATCAATGAAGCGCAAGATTGTGATTGAAATTAATTTTAATAACTATGGGATGAATCCCAACCGCCTGACACGTGAGTGGATCAGCGAGCGACTGGATATATTCAGAACCTTTACGCTGCGTAGTCTGCTCAATCAGACAAATACGGATTTTTTATCTGTCGTCAAGCTGGCGGGTGGATGCAGCGACATTGTGGAAGAGGAACTGGCCCAACGGGAGCCCATTCCTGAGCACATCCGTTTTGGTACGAGCATCGAAAGTAAACGTCGTATCAATGCGTACATCGAAGGAGCGGACGAACTGCTTATTGCTCGAATAGATTCCGACGATTTGTATCACCAATCCTTTGTACAACAGTTGCATGATTACAAGTTTCAACCGGATACGGTTGCGCTGGTAAATCAAATGGGTTACTTGTGGGATGCGGTTGAGGGGCAGATGGCACCTGTGTTTCACCACTCGCCTTCCTTTTATGTGTTCCGCTATCAAGTAGAGGAATTTCTGAATGATTACCGTGTCGTTATTCCTGGGAAAGGCACACACGGATATGTAACGGAGCTGCCGCATGAGGTGATTCCGCTTCGCAACTATGTGAATGTCATTCATGCCGCCAATACATCGGTGAAAAAGGTGCCGGCAAAGGATCGACTCTCAGAAAATGAAATGAACGCGGTGCTGGCTGAATTTTTGGGCACAGGCATTGCCAATTCGTAACCGTCAGGAGGAGATTATATTGTTCAAAGGAAAAAAACTGCTGGTGACCGGAGGAACGGGATCTTGGGGGCAACGCCTGACGGCTGAATTGCTGAAGGAGGGACCAGCGGAAATTCGTATTTTTTCACGCGGTGAATTTGCACAGATTGCCATGCAGCGGCAATTCCAGTCTGATCCCCGGCTGAATTTCATGATTGGAGATATTCGGGACCTTCAGGCATTGCAGGAGGCTTGTCGCGGGATAGATTATGTGTTCCATTTGGCGGCATTAAAGCATGTTCCTGTGTGTGAGAAGCAGCCGGAAGAGGCTTTCAAGACGAATGTACATGGTACGGAAAATGTGATTCGGGCCAGCATAGAGCAGGGAGTCGCCAAGGTCATTGATGTCTCTACAGACAAGGCGGTAGACCCGGTGAATGTATATGGGATGACGAAGGCGATTGGCGAAAGATTGATGATCCGCGCCAACGCCTTAAGTGAGCGTACTCGCTTTGTGTGTATTCGCGGCGGCAATGTGCTAGGGACGAGTGGAAGTGTCGTGCCTCTGTTCAAACGCCAGATCGCGGAAAGTCAGGATTTAACGCTGACGAGCCCAGACATGACACGTTTCTTCCTCACGCTCGGAGAGGCGATTGGCTTGCTGCTAAAGGCTTCTGTTACGGCGATTGGTGGAGAGACACTAGTCATGAAAATGAAGGGTTGCAATATTGCGGATTTGGCAGAAGTGATGAAAGAACAGGCGGGGCAGCCTAAGTTAAAAGTGAAGGAAATTGGTATACGTGGTGGGGAAAAGCTGCATGAGGTGCTGATTTCACCCTATGAGGTGCCGCACACGTATCGCTATGACGATCGTTATTTTGTTATTCTTCCCCAGCAAGCAGACGAGCGCTTACTGAGCCAATATGGTGGATTGGAGCGGGTGAGCTTCGAACAATATCGCTCGGACGATGAGTTAATGGATCGCGCTGGAATTGCTGAGTTACTGCAAGGTATGGAGTAACGATGAAAGAGGTGGGTATTTTGCAGCTTATGGAAAAAATCACAAAAGGAACGGTAAAGGTGGCAGTGATCGGCCTCGGTTATGTAGGGCTGCCCATGGCAGTGGAAATGGCAAAGGCCGGTTATGATGTATATGGCGTGGATTCCGATCCCGTCAAAGTAGCCAAGCTACTTCAAGGAAAGTCGTACATCATAGACATTGGCGATGATGCATTGAAAGGTCTGATCGGGCAGCAATTGCATCCAGTTACGGATATCAAGGTGCTGGAGCATGCGGATATCGTCGTGATTTGTGTGCCTACGCCGCTAACGGACGGACATCAACCAGATACGTCCTATATTGAGACAGCCATTGATCAGGCCATACCTCATTTGCGTAGACAAACGCTGTTGATTCTGGAAAGTACCACCTATCCGGGAACGACCGAAGAACTGATTCGGCCCGTGATAGAGCAGCGCAGGGGATGGACAGTGGGTAAGGATTTTTATGTGTGCTTTTCACCGGAACGTGTCGATCCGGGCAGCGTCCATTTTAACATTCGCAACACCCCTAAGGTGATCGGCGGTTGCACACCAGATTGTCTGGCAGCAGGAGCAGGTTTTTACGGATCCTTTTTGGATCAGATTGTTCCGGTTAGCTCGACAACTGTGGCTGAAGCCGCCAAGCTGTTTGAGAATACGTTTCGCAGTGTCAACATTGGAATGGTCAATGAGCTGACAGCGGCGTGTGAGAAAATTGGCATCAATATATGGGAGGTACTGGATGCAGCGGCAACCAAGCCGTTCGGCTACATGCCTTTCTATCCAGGACCAGGCATTGGGGGACACTGTATCCCGGTTGATCCGCTATATTTGTCGTGGAAATCGGAACAGCATGGTTTTCCGCTGGAATTCGTAGATCTGGCAGACCGCATGAATCGGCGTATGCCGCTGTATATCGCGGAGCGAATCGAATCCATGCTTGCTCAGGAAGGGAAAGCCATAAACAAGGCCAACATCATTCTGGCAGGTGTAGCCTACAAAAAGGACATTGATGATGTTCGGGAATCCCCGGCTCTTGTCCTGTTCGAGCATCTAACAAAAATGGGTGCTTCGGTTAGCTTCACCGACCCGTATGTATCGAGTTTTAAGCTGAACGGTGAAGAAATCCCATCTCGGACGGCAAATGCCCAGCTGTGGGAAAGTGCAGATATTGTGGTCATCACGACAGACCATTCTGTGGTGAACTACCAACAGTTGGTTGACCATGCTCGGCTGGTCTTCGATACACGTAATGCGACTGCACATTGCACAGGTGGACATGTCGTGATTTTGGGGCATCCTGGTGACGGAGGGGGCGCCGCTGTTGGCTAACCGTGATCAGGTAAACGAACGTTATTACGGACAGATTAATTCAGAGGAATCTCATGAAGCCACCCGCAATAGAATTCACTGGATTTGTCGCCATGTACAGGGTCGTACCGTGCTGGATGTTGGATGCAGTCAGGGAATAACGTCCATTTTGCTTGCGCGGGAAGGCTTTGAGGTAACGGCGATTGATTTGGAAGAAGACAGCATTTATTATGCAAAAAAAGAACTTCGTCAGGAATCTGCACCCGTCAGGGGACGAGTCCACTTTCAGTTAAAGGACATTTCACAATTTGAACGTCCTCCCGGCGGATTTGACACTATTATTTTAGGAGAGATTTTGGAACATTTTGCGCATCCCGACACTCTGCTGGCTCATGCTTACCGCCTGTTGAATAAAAAGGGGACGCTCGTCCTGTCTGTACCTTATGGATATCATCCGTTTCACGATCACAAACGGACTTACTATGCCGGAAGTCTCTCCCGTGTGCTGTACCCTTACTTTATAGAACAAACGCTGGAGGTACACCATAAATATTTGTGCTTTGCAGGTCGCAAGAAGCCGAAAGAGCTGCGTGAGGCCAAGCCAGGGACAGAGCAACTGAATGAATGGATGAAGCTGGATGAGGAGCAGTTTCAACGGGTAGAGCAGCAGCATGTTCGCAAAATGAATCAGCGAAAGGCCGCACTCGACAAGGCGGTACAGCGAATCCGGCATATGGAGGAACAACTTTTGCCGTTGGAAAGGGTTACGCATGTCGAATAGATAGACAAGGCGCAGGCTGAGAGGAGAGGTGCATATACTGATGGCAAGTCTACCGGAAAAACAACGGAAGAGTCAGCCAACGGTAAAGGGGATGACGTGAAGTGATGACTGAGCATCCAATGACCCTCAGCTTGTGCATGATCGTAAAAAATGAGGCGTTAACACTGTCCCGGTGTCTGGATTCGGTCGCAGACCTGATGAATGAAATCATCATTGTGGACACAGGATCAACGGATGAGACGAAGACGATAGCAGCCCGCTATACGGATCGGATATATACGTTTGAATGGAAGGACGATTTTGCCGCCGCTCGTAATGAATCGTTTGACAAGGCAACGTGTTCCTATATCATGTGGCTGGATGCGGATGATGTGCTGCTGGAACCCGATCGTGAACGTCTTCGTTCCTTAAAACAGCGTTTGTCCGAAAATATCGACGCGGTGGTGATGCCACTTCACTTGGCAGAGGGTGAGCGGGGTGAACCGTTGTTCAGCTCACGCCGTATTCGCCTTGTGAAGCGGGAGCGACAATACCGCTGGGAAGGGCGTCTGCATGAGGATCTGGTGATACCTCAGGGGCAAATCGTGCATGCGGATGTGGCAGTGACACATCGCCGAATGCAAGACCATACGCTCCGTAACCAGCGTATTCTCGCCCGGTGGATCAGCGAAAGCGGCAAGCTGGAAGGGCGTCTGCTGTATTTTCACGCCAATGAATGCTTTGACCGTAAGGAATATGCCGAGGCCGCAGAGGGCTTCGACCATCTGCTGGAGGAGCCGAGCGGCTACCAGGAGGATCGCATTACTGCTTGTGCGCGAGCGGCTGAATGCTATCTCCATCTCGGGAAGCCCGAACAACAGCTGGATCGTTTGTTACGCTCTTTTCGATACGGGGTACCGCAAGCAGACCTGTGCTGCATGATCGGGGACTGGTTTTTCACAAGAAATGAATGGAGTACTGCCGCATACTGGTATGAAAGAGCATTGGAGCAACAGCATCACCTTCCTGGTATGAGACCTGTCCCACTGCCATGCTACTCTTGGTTACCTCATGTACGACTCAGTCATTGCTACGCCCATGTAGGTAAGCTGGAAGCTTCATATGAGCACAACCAAGTCGCTTTACGTTATTTGCCAGATGACCCGCATTTGCTGGATAACGAACGCAAGCTCAGAGAGGCTATGCCCAAACTTTCACCCACAGCCCGGCCGTCAAAATAGCTCAAGCTGTTCCGGCCCTTGATCCGCTTCAGGTGGCTTGCGAGGTGGAAAAGGTCTAGGCTCCATGCCCAGCATGGTCATGAGTTGCTTGGCATTGGCAGCGGCGTCTCCACCTGAGTTGTTGTTGAATATAACGCATACCTCACGGCTTTGCTGCTCCAGTTCCAGCAATCTGTCTTTCCATTCGGTCAATTCTTGTTCATTGTACCGATACAGATAACGAACCTCCCGCCAATTAGGTGCCGAGCTTTGATTCCAGCCTGATATGTTCCGTCCGTGGAGACGTACGATGGTCAGGTTGCTGTCTGTAGCCAGCGGTACAATGGGAACTGACCCGGGGCCTGCCTGCGGCTCGTCGCATACGCTATGTATCCAGCCTTCTTCACGCATAAATGCCAGCGTTTGCTTCCGAAATTCTGGTGTGAACCAGCTTTGATGTCTGAATTCAAGTACGAATGGGACCTCTCCCATCCTATTTTTCGTGTCTCGCAATATGGCGACATTCTCACGTGTACAGTCGAACCAGGGTGGGTACTGAAACAGCACAGCTTTGAGCTTGCCCGCTTCGCGAAGAGGCAGTATGGATGCATGCAACGCTTCATACATCGCATCAATGGTTTTGAAGTAAGGCTGTTTGCCGCGGGTATGGCCGGTCATGCCTTGATAGGCCTTGACGAGAAATGAAAAGGAGTCTGGAGTTTCCGTCGCCCAGCGTGCCATACGATCCGTAGGCTGTACCGCATAAAAAGAACTATCCATCTCTACTACGGGAAAATGGCTTCCATAGACACTTAGTTTTTGGTTAGCTTTAGTGCCCGTTGGATACAAGTCATCGTGATCGCCCCAACCCGTCAGTCCAATTTGAATCATACTTTGCCGCTCCTTTCCTGCATGAAACCTCTGTAAAGGCATTCCCATGATTCATTTTAATGATAAAATGGAATAAATCACATGAAGTGGGTATGAAGTTCCTATGATTATTTAAGCTCAAATACGGTTATTGTAACATGCTCTCATGTCAGGAAGCTTGGTGCTTTTGCAAAATGCTTATTCGTAATGTTTTTGAGTTTCCAGTTTGAAAAAGCTAATATAGTATGTAATAGAGCGAAATGAGTTCATGGAGGAGAAACGATATGGCAGAATGGTACGAGCAGAGCTTTGGGGAAGATTATTTATTGGTATACAAGCATCGCGACTTTCAGGGAGCCTATCAGGAAGTGCAAAAAATGATCTCCTGGCTCAAATTACCGCAAGGTTCCAGCGTATTGGATTTATGCTGCGGGATGGGACGTCATTCGCTTGCGCTCGCCGATGCAGGGTATAAGGTGACGGGTGTGGACCTGTCCAATGTATTGCTGAGAGAGGCGCATGCGGCGGATTCCGAAGGGCGGGTAAGCTGGCATCAAGGGGATATGAGAGCGGTGCCGCTGGATGAAAGCTTTGATGCGGTGGTCAATTTGTTTACCTCCTTTGGTTATTTTGAGAAGGATGAGGAGCAGCTTAAGGTATTAAAGGAAATTTATCGGCTGTTGAAACCGGGAGGTCGTTTTATTATAGATTATTTGAACCCTTCCTACGTAGCTGCACATTTGGTACCGCATTCGTCCCGGGAGGATGAGGGATCTTGGATTGAGGAGCATCGGGTCATTGAAGATGGATTTGTGAAAAAGCAAATTGCCATCCGGTCAGCCGCATCTGTGACGACCACAGAAGCAGCCTCTGAGCTGGATGCCACTCATGCTGACGCACAACCTGCGCGTGTGTACTATGAGCGAGTAAAGCTATATCCGTATGAAAAGTTCCGTGGATTGCTAGAACAAGCCGGGCTATCCGTAGAGCAGGTGCACGGAAGTTATGATGAAGATCAATATATAGAAGATGCTTCGCCCCGAATGATTTTTGTCGGTGTGCGGGCTTGAAACAGAAGGCCGGAGGGGAAGCCATGAAATTGCCAGAGCTTACGCCGTGTGAGCGAATAGACGGAGGCTTTCAGGTCAAAATATCCATGTCCTTTCCGCTGCGCTGGGTGAATAGCTATGTGCTCAAGGGACAGCACGGTTTTACAATTGTAGACCCAGGTCCGCGCAATCTGGATACAGAGGCGGAATGGGCATATGTCTTCCAACAGCTGGGAATGTCCTTTGAGGATATTTCAGACATTGTGGTGACTCATCATCACCCCGATCATTATGGACTGGCGGGGTGGATGCAGCAGCAAGGTCAGGCTCGCGTACATATGTCAGCTCGCAGCCATCAGGAAGCGAGGATGATGTGGGACGCTCCAGAATCGACGACCGCTATGGAGAAAAGGCTGCCCAGCTTTTTTGTCCAGCATGGCTTTCCTTTGGAAAAGGTATCAGCCTTGGAATTACATATGCGGCAGGCTTATTTGCAAGTGAATCCGCAGCCTGAGATTACCTTCATTCCTACCGGAATAGACGCTCGTCTGGAATTAGACGGACGCAGCTGGATGCCCGTAGAGACTGGAGGGCATGCGCCTGGACATGTGTCCTTATATGAGCCGAATAGCGGCGTTATTCTGTGCGGTGACGCAGTGCTGCCGCAGATTTCCCCTAATATCAGCCTGCTGCCGGGCAGTGACGCCCAGCCGCTGAAGTCTTATATAGATGGCTTGCAGTGCCTAGGTGAGCTAGAGGTGGCATGGACATATCCCGGGCATCGCAATCCGTTTGGATATTTTCGCGAACGGACGCAAGCATTGCTGGCGCATCATGAAGAACGGCTGGACAAATTCTTGCAGCTCGTCCAACCGGAAGGCAGCACAGCTTATGAGCTGTGCATTGCCGTGTTCGGCGACAAGCTGGGGATTCACCAGCTAAGGTTTGCCATGTCTGAGACACTGGCCCACCTGGTGGAGCTGGTGCGCCGTGAACGAGCCTCTATGAGCGAGACGAGTCCCATCACTCGCTTTTATCCTCTTTGCTATCAATAATGGCGTGGAGTTAACGAGCGAGTATAGTGATATGACAATGCAACATGACAGAACAACATGAACGGCATGTATGCCGGGGAAGAGGCTTTTATGAATTTGCTGCTGCTGGGAGCTACCGGACGTGTGGGCCGTTTTATATTAGAATATGCGTTAGCGGATGGTCATACCGTAACCGTCCTAGTTCGTTCACCGGACAAGTTGGAGAATTTCGCATCCCAATACGGGACACAGCTGAAAATTGTACAAGGTAATGCCACCAACGCGGAGGACGTAGCACAAGCGCTGAAAGGCGGGCCAACAGTTGTGATCAGTGCGCTGAATACAGATGGAACCACCACCTTATCCGTTAGTGCAGGTCTGCTGATCCGGCTGATGCAGGAGCAGTCCATTCACCGGCTCATAACAGTAGGAACGGCAGGGATTTTGCAAAGCCGGACCGAACCGAGCCTGTATCGGTACGAGTCCTCCGATACCCGGCGACGCAGCACCCGCGCGGCCGAGGAGCATCGGCGAGTGTACGAATTGCTGCGTGAATCGGCACTAGATTGGACAGTCGTATGTCCAACCTATTTGCCAGATGGCGGACGTACAGGTGTATATCGCGTGGAAAAAGATTTTCTGCCTGAAGACGGCTCACAAATTTCCACTGCGGATACAGCTGATTTTACCTATCGTCAATGGACAAGTTGCGATTTTATCCGCACAAGGGTGGGCATTGCCTATTGATCGTGGACGCAAAACATAGCTTCATTTTTAACATCCAACCAGAGCGCAGTAAGTGTGTCTACTTATGTTGTGCTCTTTTTTATTTGACAAACATTTAGGAATGGAATACTATGGTTCACGAAGGAAACGACGTTTCTGAGATAAGCAAAGGAAGTGCATTGAACGATGTCTGAGCCATCGCAACCTTATAAAACCTATTCTGAGGTGAAGCTACAGCAGCAGCAATTGCTCCGTAAAAATGTGATTGATGCGGCATGCATCCTTCTTGCAGAAGAAGGGCCTGAGGCAGTGACTGTACGGCGAGTTGCACAGAAATTAAGCTGTTCCACCAAGATCATTTACAGTATTTTTGGCAGTAAGGACGGTCTTGCCAATGAGATGTATCTGGATGGATGCCGGCTATTGGCTGAAACCTTTGAACAAGTACCTGTTACGAAAAACGTACTCGCTGATCTGGAAGCTTTATGCTGGGCATATTG
This sequence comes from Paenibacillus sp. DP01, assembly GCF_044784315.1. NCBI lineage: Bacteria > Bacillati > Bacillota > Bacilli > Caryophanales > Paenibacillaceae > Paenibacillus > Paenibacillus sp. DP01. The sequence goes on along the minus strand of NZ_CP173059.1, from coordinate 4,452,106 downwards.
GGAATTTGCGCGGCTTCATTCAGCCTATTACAAAATGATGTTTGGCGGGGCATTATCTGATTTTAAGCCGGATGAACAGAGCTTGGAGGGTACCACAACGGCATTATCGCGAATCTTACAAACCGTCATACATGCTATGGAGCAGGGAGCACTGAAAGAACAGGACCCACTGCTGGTTGTCCGAATGCTGTGGTCAGCTTTACACGGGGTGATACATCTACAATTTGCAGGTCATTTTTTGACTGTGGACATGGCCCAAGAGGTGTATGCATTTACACTGAAGAATACGCTCGATGTATGTAAACCCTCTTCATCTCCAGCGTAAATATGAAGTGTACTGAGGTCGTCATCGTGATGGCTTCAGTTCATTATAGAGTAGTGGTAACAGTGTTTCTTAAATAAAACGACGATACTATGGAGGTCATCATCATGTTTAGGTATGCAAACAAAACAGCACTCATCACAGGGGCTTCATCCGGGATTGGTGAGGCATTTGCCTATTCGCTCGCGGCTAAGCAATGTAATCTCATTTTGGTAGCGCGCAATGAAAAAAAACTAAAAGCACTGGCGAAAGAACTCTCCGCTAAATATAACGTAAAAGCTACGGTGATTGCGCTCGATCTATCCTCATCGGGAGCTCCCCAAACATTGCATCAGGAGGTTCAAAATCAACAACTCAAGGTAGATCTTCTGATCAACAACGCCGGTTTTGCCACCTACGGGTACTTTGAGCAGGTTTCAGGAGAAAGACAGCATGAGGAAGTGATGCTCAATGTGGCTGCTTTAGTCGATATCACACATGCATTTATGCCTGATTTGTTGCGTAACCGGGATGGGGGACTCATCAATGTTTCATCCACCGCTGCATTTCAGCCTGATCCCTATATGGCCGTATATGGAGCAACCAAAGCATTTGTACTTTCGTTTAGCGAGGCGCTGTGGGCCGAAAATCGAAAACGAGGACTCAAAGTGCTCGCCCTCTGTCCAGGTGCAACCGAAACCTCATTTTTTGATGTGGTAGGCTCCAGTGAAGCCTCTGTAGGTTCCAGAGAAACACCCCAGACTGTCGTCAATAATGCCTTGAAAGCATTTGAAAAAGGGCGCAGTCATATGATATCGGGTCGACAAAACTATTGGGTAGCCCAAGTATCCCGATTTTTCTCTCGTCAATCCACACTTAACATTGTGGAACGTACACTACGACCTCAAAATTGATTGCAATTTAAGAATCAAGATAGCCTATACTTTAATCAGGATTACCGCTCAATAAGCTGAGATTTCTTATATGCCGGGTCTGATTGCTTCTAATTCAATAGAATCAGCAGCCCCGGCGTTCCTAATTTACATAGATCAAGCGTTCAGATGCTATCCCAGATCTCGCGAATATAATAAAATCCCATCTCGCTTCTCCCAGCCGTTAGCTGACCAGAAGCGTTGACCTCCTATGTTATGCTCCATCACAAACAGATGGCATTTATCAATACCTTCTTTAAGCAAAGCAGATAACGCTTTATCCACCAGTCTGGGCGCAATCCCATGACCACGATGTTCTGTGGCTACACCCAGATGATACAGAAACCCTCTGCGACTATCATGGCCTGCTAAAATCGTGCCTATGATGTTTCCAGCGTACTCACAGACAAAGCTAAGTCCTTCATTCCGCTGCAAAAATCGTGCAATCCGCTCCGGTGAATCGGCCTCACTTAATCCCAATCCGTCTAAGCCATTCCACAGCTCAATGGCCTGATCGTAATCATCAGCCTGCATCGTACGGAATGTATATCCTGCAATTACGTCTGCCATGTCTAGTTCTCCTCTTACCCTGTATATATCTATTGTAATCCAACGCATTGTTTGCAACTGGCATGTCATTGTTACCGTGTTGTATTCGGTGCGCTTTCTTCTCCAAGCTCCTGCTCGCGCTCTGCCTGCTTGCGATGGGCGATACGACTGCTGGCCGAGGCTGCAATCGCACCCACAATGTCGTCCAGAAACGTATGAATCGGCCCAAGGCTTTTATCGTTCAGGCGTTCCAGCACACCCGGTTTGAGCTTATCGACATAACCGTAATTGGTAAATCCAATACTGCCGTACACATTGACGATGGAAAAGGCTAGAATTTCATCCACTCCGTATAATCCCTCATCATTCTCAATCATATCCTGCAATGGGGGAAGAAGAGCCCCCTGTTCCGCGAGAATATCTAGCTGGATGCCCGTAAGCACGGCATTTTGAACCTCGCGCTTCATTAACACCTTGTCCACATTGTCCATACATTCTTCCATCGTTAGGTTCGGGTAATATTTTTTCTGTAGAAGCATAACCAGTTCTGCGATTTCAGTCATACTTACACCACGCTTGTGCAGCCACTCACGGGTGGCATCGGCTACCTTTTTACTATTCAGGCTGTAAGGTACTTTTTTCTTGTCCATAAAGTTGAAGTTACCCTCCTCGTGTAGATCCTAATTTTCTACTGCAATTATGACCAGTGTGTCCAGTCTGCTAAAAAAGTAGTTATTTTTTACGCGGGGCTCGTATACATATTAGTACAATCTGTACAAAATTGTTAGGGAGGAACTTCATTTATGAACATAAAACACCCATGGCGTATGACCTCTGTAGCCGGGCTGCTATCCCTGCCCCTGTTGTTGTCCGGATGCAGCCTTTTCGGCAACGAAGCCGCGTCCATCGACCCTCCGCCGTCCACGACAGAGCAGTCCATGATTAAGGCTGTAACCGGAAAAGCACCTGCCACTACCGGGCAGTTGAGGGCTGTTTTTTTGCAAGATCATAATGGTTTGCTGGCCCCTGTATCTTTACCGATTGCTTCAGGCGATGTACAGGCAGATGCCAAGTCGGCGCTGGAAACACTGGTTGAGGGCGGGCCTTATGCCGGCTTATTACCAGAAGGATTTAAAGGTGTACTGCCTCAGGGTACAGAAGTGAAAAGTGTGACAGTGGACAAGGATAACAAGCTGGCTGTTGTCGAATTTAACAAATCTTTCGCCAACTATAAGCCACAGGAAGAACGCAAATTAATGGAAAGCTTGACTTGGACCTTGACCGACCGTCCCGATATTAAAAGCGTGCAGATTTGGGTGGATGGTAAAAAGCTGAACGAAATGCCTGTTGGCGGCACACCACTGGACCATCCGCTCACGCGCGCAGTAGGGATTAATTTGGAGGTCGGTCATGGTGTGACCCCTCTGGATTCCAGTCCAGTCACCGTATATTTCTCTTCATCTTCGCCTGCTGGAGTACAATATTATGTACCTGTAACACGACTGGTCAGTCCGGAAAAAGATCGTGTCCAGTCCGCTCTACATCAATTAATTCAAGGTCCACAGACCAAGGATGGATTGCAGGAAGTGATGACAGGGGAGACGGCGCTGAAATCGGTAGAACGCTCCAAAGATAACGTCATTACGGTATCACTCTCGGATGATATGTTTGCCAAAGGGGAGGCCGTACCTGCTGAATTTTTGGAATCGGTCGTACTGACAGCAGCGGACAATTCGGATGATGCGGTCAAAACGAAGATTCGCATTGAACTGAATGGTGAGAAAAGCGTGATTGGACAAAATAATCAAAATTATGGAGAGCCTGTAGCCAAGCCGCAGCACATTAACGAAATTCCTCTTTAAGGACAGGGAATCGTCATTGGGGTGCTTTTGCCTGCACACTTTGGTAAAATAAACATATAAGAACAGGTTGCATACGACGTAGGAGGAAAAAGCATGAGTAGATCTAACGGACGAAACGGTGATGAGCTGCGCCCGATGAAATTGACAGCAGGAGTAAATAAATACGCGGAGGGCTCTGTTTTTATAGAGGTTGGCGAGACGAAAGTCATCTGTACGGCTACAGTGGAAGAGCGCGTTCCTCCCTTTATGAAGGGCCAAGGAAAAGGCTGGGTGACCGCCGAATATTCCATGCTTCCGCGGGCGACACATAGCCGCAATCAGCGTGAAGCTGCGCGCGGCAAGCTGACAGGCCGTACTATGGAAATTCAGCGTCTGATCGGAAGAGCGTTGCGTTCGGTTGTCAATTTGCAGGCGCTTGGTGAACGGACGATTACGTTGGACTGTGACGTCATTCAGGCGGACGGTGGGACACGTACAACCTCCATTACCGGTTCTTTCGTAGCGTTGGCGATTGCAGTAAATAAAATTGCAATCCAGCACAAGTTGCCTGTTTTCCCTATTACGGATTTCCTGGCTTCCGTCAGCGTAGGGGTTGTTGGTGACAAGGCGCTGCTGGATCTGAATTATGAAGAGGATTCCAAGGCTAAGGTGGACATGAATCTCGTCATGACTGGCAGTGGAAAATACGTCGAGCTGCAAGGTACGGGGGAAGAAAGCCCATTCGACCGTCAGGAATTGGATCAGCTGCTTAGCTTGGGTGAACAAGGGATTTTGCAAATGATCGAGCGCCAAAAAGAAGTACTCGGACCGATTGCCGATAAGATCGGTGCTGGACGTACAGGAGCTGGGGCCTAATGCGACTGGATGGTCCGGTTGTCATTGTCGCTACGAAGAATAAAGGGAAAGTGCGGGAATTTGCACATGCTTTTGCGCCGTTTGGCAAGGAAGTCAGAAGTATGTACGATTATCCAGACATTCCTGATGTCGTTGAGGATGGCACAACCTTTGCCGAAAATGCGCTGAAAAAAGCCAAAGCGGTGGGAGATGTGCTCGGATTGCCTGTGCTGGCCGATGATTCCGGCCTGTGCGTGGATTTGCTGGATGGTGCGCCAGGCGTATATTCGGCCCGTTATGCGGGGGAAGGCGCCAGCGATCACGAAAACAATATCAAGCTGCTTGATGTTCTGGAATCAAAGCAGCTTGGTGATGATACCGGACAGCCTTTGCTAAGCCCGGCTCAATTCGTCTGTACCTTGATTCTGTATAATCCACAGACTGGGGAGACGTTGGAATCGACGGGCTCCGTGGAAGGCTGGATTACGACTGAAACCGCAGGCAGCGGTGGGTTTGGGTATGATCCGCTGTTCTATTTGCCAGAGTTTGAAAAGACAATGGCGGAGCTGACGTTGGAACAAAAGCAGGCTATCAGTCATCGAGGCATAGCCCTGCGTAATTTGGCAACTAAGCTGGGAAATCCACAGGCATAGTTTGGCAGCAGGTTGAATATATACCTGTCATATACGAAAAAAAGGCTATCCGTCAGTCATAGGCGCGGATAGCCTTTTTGGTATTTTCTGTTCCACGTATAGCATGCATTGAGAAAAACAGGCGGTTACCATCTCGTAGTTTACGGCTTAAGCAGTTAGCACATTTTATCGAATAGCCACCTTGTAAGTGCGTAGCCAGTTATCCACTTGGGTCAAGTAAGCAAACAACTGCGGACCCGACATTAGCTGGCCAAACCAAGGCAGATTGGTGGATGCCTCCGGTGAGGCGGCAATATCCCGTATCTTTTTCGTATCGATCAGCTTGAGCAGTGGGGAAGAGGAATCATCCAGCAGTTGCAGCGCCTGCTTTTTCACAGCGGCAAGATAGGAGGGATTATGCGTTTTAGGATACGGGCTTTTTTTGCGATATAGCACATCATCCGGCAATACGCCCTCCAGCGCCTTGCGCAAAATACCTTTTTCACGTCCGCCTGTCATCTTAATGCTCCACGGAATGTTCCATACATATTGCACCAACCGATGATCGCAATACGGCACCCGTACTTCGAGTCCGACCCCCATACTCATCCGATCCTTGCGATCCAGCAGGGTAGGCATAAAGCGGGTGATGTTCAAATAGGACATGACGCGCATTTGCGCAGCTTTTCCTGTTTCCCCCGGTAGCTTTGGTACTTCTCCGACTGCTTCTGAGTAACGGTCGTTCAAATACTCCAGCGGCTTGATCCAGTCCCGCACTTCAGGGGATAGCAGACTCGCTCTCATATCGGGAGCAACCGCCCACGGGAATGTGCCTGAGTTCAGCATATCCTCCCGATGGAACCATGGATATCCGCCAAACACTTCATCCGCTGCTTCACCAGAAATGGCAACGGTAGCGCCCTTTTTAATCTCCCGGCAAAAGAGATACAGTGACGAATCCACGTCCGCCATGCCGGGTAAATCCCGCGTTAGCGTGGAGTTGTTCAGAGCGGCTACAACTTCAGGTGTATCGAATTCAATCCAGTGATGATTTGTCCCTAATTCATCGACCATCCGCTGTATCCAGGGAGCATCGGCTCCGGGCTGGAACGCATGGGCTTTAAAATGCTTGTCGTTGTCCACATAATCGACCGAATACGTATGAACTTGTCCCTGCCCGGTACGTTTGTAATAATCAACTGCTAATGCGGACAGAGCACTTGAATCCAGCCCACCAGATAATAAGGTACATACCGGTACATCCGAGATAAGCTGCCGTTCAACGGTATCCATTAACAGCTCTCGTACCTTAAGTGCCGTTTCTTCGGTGTTATCCTCATGCGCAATGCTTTCCAGCTTCCAATAGGCTTGAATGCGTACGCCGTCGCGGCTGTAGGTGAGGGTATGCCCGGGACGCAGCTCCTTCATCGACGAATAGACGCCGTGTCCGGGGGTGCGTGCAGGCCCAATGATAAAAATTTCTGCCAAGCCCTCGGCGTCTACTGCCGCCTCTACCGCTGGATGCTGGAGTAGGGCTTTGGGTTCGGAGCCAAATACAAATACATCTTCAGTTTGGCTATAAAATAGCGGCTTCACTCCCAGTCGATCTCGTGCCAGAAATACCTGCTCCCGCTCACTATCCCAGACCGCAAACGCAAAAATGCCGTTCAACCGATCTACACAATCCGGGCCCCATTCGATATAAGATTCGAGCAGTACCTCTGTGTCGCATTGTGTACGGAAAAAATGCCCACGTTGTTGCAGCTCTTTTTTCAGCTCAGGCGCGTTATATATTTCCCCGTTATATACAATCGTATAAGTGATATCCTCAAGCTGCCGGATCATGGGCTGAGCGCCGTTTTCCGGGTCCATTACGCTTAGTCTTCGGTGTCCGAAGGCACACGGATTGGATATCCAGGTACCCGCAGCATCCGGTCCGCGATCGGAGAGCGTTTGCGTCATATTCAGCAGCAGCTCAGATTGGTGCATTAAATCTCCGTTCCACTGTATGAAACCTGTAATTCCGCACATGTATATTCATCCTCTCTTTGTCGTGTTCATCCAGTGTTGGAATGAATCAAAAACTAAATCCCCAGTTCATCAGTATATATGCCGAAAAGAAGCATAAAATGTCTGTCCGTTCCGAAAACTACAGATGGGGCAACCCGCCTACACGTGAGGAAGGAGGGAGACAATGTACTACATCAAGGATGCCAAAATACGCCGCTTCACTGAACTTGACGGAGTGCGCTGCGCTGAGGTAGAAGTGCGTCCCGGTGCCGCAGATGACCCGGAACTGCTGGTTTATATCACAGCCTCGAATCAGAAGGATGGTCAGCCTGACTATGACATGGTAAGGATCATCCGCAATGATGCCGATCTGGAGCTGGATTGGTATGACAATAATCTGCATTCGGCATTTGAAGAAGTGACCGACAAGGCTTTTACGGACTCTACGCACATTACCGCTGGTGAGGAAAGGGAAAAGTTCAAAAGGGAATTGCTCTCCTATGGGCAGCTTAGTACAGAGTTTGCCAAGGAGTTCGGGGCATGAGGATATGGTGTGCACTACCTCGGCTTTTGTTAATTTGGACACCGGCGCCATCGCCAGATCAGCGTGAAAGGAGGGGGAAATCATAGACGGCAAAGCGAAGTATAAGAAAAACAAAGGCAGCAGTTATATTCATAACAATGAGTTCGCGGAAGAAGTGATGGAGAAAAATGTAAGACATGAGGTGCGAAGAAGTCCTAGACGCTTCGGTAATAAATAAACAGTCATAAACTGAGAAACGCTCATTTATAAATGACCCTGAAGAAGCCTCTGTATTCGTCAAAATTGCGAATGCGAGAGGCTTCTTTTGAATTAGGCCGCTTCACGCAGCGTCATGATCCCTTTGTAGATGTTATAGACAAAAACGCCGAGATAGACCACTACGAATAGCAGTACAAACCCGATAACCGAACCTGCATGATTGGCAGTGATAATAAAATAAACTAGCGGAATCGCCGCAATAATGGGGAAAATGTGCGATAAAATGGCTTTTTTCGCGTGTCCCTGAACATATTCGTCCCGGACTGCAATCCACACAATGACCGGCACCAGAAAAGGTGCGAAAAAAATGCTAAAATAACAAAGTGAAGACAAAAGGCCTCTCACGGATTAATCCCTCCTTTTTGGCATCGTTCTTTGTACATAATACCCCGTTAGCGTCCAAATGATTCCTTTTGCAGCCTGCTTTCCTGTATAATGAAAAAATGCTTTTGACAGTTGCCCAAAATGTGATATAATCATTAATGCACTGAATACATAAGGTTTTATGGATTATCATTTTGTCCCAGTAGCTCAGCTGGATAGAGCAACGGCCTTCTAAGCCGTCGGTCGGGGGTTCGAATCCCTCCTGGGACGTATAGCAAAAACTTCCTAATTCAATATTGGGAAGTTTTTTTTGTGTTCCAGTGTGGGATGAGAACCCCTTGGGGGGACGTCGGAGCTAAGCATCGTTAGCATAAACTTCGCAGTCTCGACCGTAGGGAGAGTATCCCTCCTGGGACGTATAGCAAAAACTTCCTAATTCAATATTAGGAAGTTTTTTTGTGTTCCGGCAGTATCATTGATTCTGGCTTTATACTGTCGCCTTCTCTTTATGAGCAAAAAATTGCGGCAGATGCTCTTTGTGTGCTTCCAGCAATTCATCCAGCACAGTTTGGGCGATATCGCCGCTTGGAACGAGCGGATTCAGGGTGAAGGCTTGCAGTGCTGTCGCATAGTCACCAGTGACCGCCGCTTCAATGGTCAGCTCTTCCATCGCCTTCATGACTTGCAGCAGTCCCCGTTGTGCTGGCGGGAATTTTCCGAAGTTAACGGGCTCCGCACCATGCGCGCGAATGACACTGGTTACTTCGATGGCGCTACCATAAGGGACATCATCAATCGCACCATTGTTACGCGTACTAACCACCATCAATGCGCCTTTGTTGTTATAAATAGAGTTGATGATTTCACAGGCAGCATCGCTGTAATGCGCACCGCCGCGTTTGGATAATTCCTCTGGTTTGTAATCCAGATTCGGATCTTTGTACAATTCAAACAGACTTTCTTCCAGACGTTTGACGACTTGGCCCCGAGTTCCTTCGTTTTTGGCCTCCTCTAATTCTTCCTTGAGCATGTTATCGGTCATATAGTAATACCGATGGTAAGGACAAGGCAGCATTTTCAATTGACGAACCTGATCATACAGGAAGCGCATGTTCTTAATATTTTCAACGACCTTCTCCGGTTTTGCGCCAGGAGCATACAGTCCTTCGATAACTTGTTCTGTTAATTCTTCTCCAGTTTTATCATAAACTTTGTGCCAATGAAGGTGGTTAATTCCTGCAAATTTAAAGAACAGCTCTTCTTCCGGTTTGTCCAGCACAGCCGATGCACTCTTGATCGCGCCGATTGGAACATTACATAATCCGATGACTTTATCCCACTGACCATAACGAAGCACTGCTTCGGTGACCATGCCCGCAGGGTTGGTGAAGTTAATCAACCATGCATTCGGACACAGTTCTTTCATATCTTCTACGATACTGAGGATAACGGGTATGGTACGAAAAGCTTTGAACATCCCACCAGCCCCATTGGTTTCCTGACCGATCATACCGTGTTTCAAAGGAATACTTTCATCTTTAATCCGGGCTTCCAATAAGCCTACCCGAAATTGGGTCGTTACAAAATCGGCATCCTTCAAGGCTTCCCGACGATCCAGTGTCAAATGTACTTCACAATCAATGCCGGCGGCTTTCACCATCCGTTGGGCCATGGCCCCTACGATCTCCAGTTTCTCGCGTCCTGCTTCAATATCTACCAGCCATAATTCCCGGATGGGAAGCTCTGCATAACGTTTGATAAAACCTTCTACTAATTCTGGTGTATAGCTGGAGCCTCCGCCAATAGTTGCGATCTTTATGCCTTTTTTCATGGTTAGTGCCTCCTGAGTATGTTTTTTAAAACCGCTTTCTTAAGCTCAAATTCACTGTAATCCCTGTAATGCATTACAGGTCAAGCGCTTTTAAAAAACTTATTTGGGGAAGGTGACAATTATAGGGCGGAGCCACGAAACATGCTAAACACGAACATGCTAAAATAGAAAGAACGAGGTGAGAAATGTGGCAAATATTCATGAAATTGCAAAGCTGGCGGGTGTATCCTCGGCAACGGTGTCTCGTGTCATTAATAACCATCCGTACGTAAGTGAACCGACAAGGCAGCGTGTACAGGAGGTCATAGACCGACAGGATTATGTACCTAATTTGAATGCGGTTTCATTAAAAAAGGGCATGACCAAGCTCATAGGAATTATTTCAATTTCTTTTAATGATTCATTGGGTTCATTTGTGCGTGGATTTACAACCTATGCCCAGGAGCATGGTTTTAATATGGCACTATTTATTACGAATGGAGAGAAGGAGCGGGAGCTTGAAGCACTGGAAATGTTGCGGAGAAAGCAACTGGACGCCTTGGTCTGTATGATTCGCGTCAATGAGTGGAGTGTGATTGAGCACTACACCAAATATGGTCCAATTGTGACATGGCAGCGTGTAAACATTGAGGCAATCCCGTCTGTATTTATGGACCAGTATCAGGGGTACATGCTTGCGCTGGAGCATCTGTATGCCAGAGGCTATCGCAGCATTGTGAATGTATATGGGAATATGAGGGGATTGAATACGAAGGAGCGCATACGGGCTTATCATGATTTTTGCAAAAAACATGATTTGAACGCTGATGCTTTCTCGCATTTTTATGGCTTAAATTCAATAGAAGCGGGTGAACAAATTGCTCACTGGTGGGGCGAACAATCCAACAAGCCGGATGCCTTCGCTTGTTCTACCGATTATTTGGCTGCAGGGCTGTTGACCGAAGCACGTAGGCTCGGTGTTTCTATCCCGAGTAATGTTGCAGTGGTGGGCTTTGATAACACCGAAATTTCGCATTTGCTTGATTTAACCACCATTCATTACCCGATTGACAAGCAAGCGGAAAATGCATTCATTATGATTCGAAATGCCCTAGAGGGGCTTCATGAAGAATTACATCCCTTGGAATTCAAGTTAGTAGAGCGAGCGACCACCTAATATCCTGGTTATTCTTTTTCGCTGTGGTTATCGGTGTGCTATTCAGGAATTAGTAAATAAAAATAAAAAAGGACTCCATAATAGAATAAATTCCAGAGGAGTCCTTCTTTGCACGTACTCTAATTCATCGGTCTCTCATATTTCCCATTACGAAATTAACGTCAGAATAAATGCACAGATCGTAAGTAGAATTAATTATTTAAAATAGGTATTTCCCCAAGCATATTCTTTAAGTTAATGGAATCCCATGGCATATGCTCCGTTATACCTAATCCAACAACATCGGTTTCTTCACATAGTTCTTTAATCAGATGAAGTAGTTGAGGTATTTGCATGGTTCCCGCAGGAGAAAGATTATAGGGAGCTTCAGGGTTGGCGAATAATAAAGAACGAAATGCTTTTGGATCAAGTACATCTAAATCAAGGTGAATCGCCAGGTGCTTGATGCCGCTTTCTTTAATCCACTCTTTTATTGATTCGGTACTGGTCGTTAACTCTTGGGTCCCAGCAGTTCGAATCCCTAATCTTTGAATTACTTCAGTATCTGTTTCTGTAGTGGTAACACCTAACCTTTGAAATGTCTCTGAAAATGCTTTTGTTTCTTCTTCTGTAGGAGCTGCTAATCCAGCGATAAAGACATTTTCAGGTTTAAGAGGTAATTTCACATGTTTTGCGAACTCCTCATCTCCTTCTCCTAATAGATTTCCAAGCGGTAATGTATGTCCGTTATCATAGCCCACATATCTAACTAAATCACTGTGAGCATCAATCCAAATTAATCCTAATTCTCCGCCGTATCGTTCGTTTAAATAGGCAAACGGGGCTTGCTCGACTAAGCAGTCACCACCAAACATTACTATGCGATCTGGCTTATGAGCGTCAATGATATGTTGAGCAGCCTCTAATTGTTCAAGTAGCTGTTTTCTCCCATTCATACCGTTCTCGTTATCAAGCGGGGTTCCATCATAAGCTTGAACTGGAACATGAATAAGGGGCTGATCATTGTCTGGGGCTAGCCAAGCCAGCAGTTCTGCTCCAAAAGAGTAGTTAGGATTGTTTCCTCCTTGCCATTGCGGCATTAATAGGCGTATTGTTTTAGTCATTTCTTTCTCTCCTTTACTTCAATTTACGGTTAGTATAAACTGAACGCAAATAAAAACGTAGTACGCACTAATTTGATAGGTACTACCCGAAAGGATAGTGTGAATATGAGTATGGCTGAATTTAAAGGTAAAGTTAAAAACATTCAAGATACACCTTTTGGTTATACAGTGTCAGTTATTGGTGGTAAATGGAAAATGGTTATTATTTATCTTCTGGCCGAAAACCAAGTGGTTCGCTTTAATGATATGAAAAGACAAATCGGAGCTATTACTTATAAAACATTGAGTTCACAGCTAAAAGAATTGGAAGCGGATGGTCTGGTGAATCGGAAAGAGTATCCCCAAGTTCCACCTAAAGTTGAGTACAGTCTTACAGAAAAAGCGGAAACACTATTACCTGTTTTGGAAGGGTTATGTGAGTGGGGAACCAAAAATCAATATAATTAAATATCGTTTTCTAATTGTTCTCGAATGCTATACGAATATTAGAAAAGACGATTGACATATATTTATAGTTAATCAGGTATTCAACGAGCTCAAGTGCACTGGGGATAGGAACGCTTAAAAATCAGTATCATTTGGGGGATGTGATATTTTGACTATGGCAATTATTTTATTTGTAGCGAATATTATACTTATTCTTGTTTCAATCGTTGGTATTGTTCTGCTCATGGGAATATTGTACAGGGGGTACATTTTGCTAGGATTACTTATTGCTGAGAAAAAGAACACAAGAAATCAAGCTGTAAAAGATTAATTTTATGACAACACAGAGCCTCATTTCTACTTTATTAGTGGAAATGAGGCTCTTGCGTAAACAATAAAAGTGACATAATGGGGTGAAGGAAGGGACATAGCATTTTATAGCTTTTGGGACATCCCCGGATGGTTGATGTTTAGCACTACCTTTTTCTTTAATTCCTCTGCAGCAGTTCGAATCTGTTTTGCCTGCGTCACAGCCGAAATCACCGCTACACCATCGGCACCCGCACTTACCACTTCCTCCACACGGTCTATCGTAATGCCACCGATCCCGACGATGGGCAGATCAATTCCCGCTTTGCGCATCTCATGCAAAATGGCTGGACCCTGCACCGCATGAGCATCATCCTTTGAGATGGTGGGATAGATGGGGCCGACGCCGAGGTAGTCCGCACCTTGCAGAATGGCTCGACGAGCTTCCTCAATCGTATGGGCGGAGACGCCAAGGATTCGGTTTCCGATCCGCGTACGCACAGAATCAGCCGATTCATCGTCCTGACCGATGTGAACACCGTCGGCGTTGAGCTCAAGAGCCAGCTCCACATCGTCATTGACGATAAAGGGGATACCAGCGTGGTGGCACAGATCTTGTAGCTGACGCGCAAGTTCAAACATAGGAACCCCTGTTAACGCGCTACGGCCCTTTTCCCGGAACTGGATCATGGTCGTGCCGCCAGCAAGAGCCTCCTGCACGACCCGATTTGGTTCCGCGAGGCAGTTCACGCTTCCAACAACCAGATACATCTGTAAATGCCGGCGCATGATCTCAGGTAATATTCGACCGCTCATTGGAGTATCTCCTGACGACGGCGGTAGGCCCAATGATTGGTTGGACCGTGTCCCTGGCCCAGATACAACGTATCTTCAATCGCCGCCTGAATGAAGGCTCTTCCATTCAAAATAGCTTCCGGTACAGACACGCCTTTCCCTAATTCAGCGGTAATCGCTGCTGAGAACGTACATCCTGTTCCGTGTGTGTGGACAGTTCGCACCCGCTTGCCGCCCAGCTCTGTGAAGGCTGTTCCGTCAAAGAGCAGGTCAATGACCTGACCGCTGTTTTCGCTCTCCTCATCGTGGCCGCCCTTGATCACAACGAATTTGGGACCCCGGCTGCTAATATGTCTCGCAGCTTCACGGCGCCCTTCCATCGTACGAATGCTTATCCCGGTTAAGGCCTCCGCTTCCGGGATATTTGGTGTGACGACCAGGGCCAAGGGGAGCAGGTCGTCGTTCAATGCCTGCACCGCTTCTGGTTGCAGCAGCTTTGCGCCCCCTTTGGCAATCATTACAGGATCGACGACAACCTTTTCCCAGCCGAACTTTCGGATCTGCTCGGCCACAAGACGGATGATGCCTGCATCAAATAGCATGCCAGTCTTTAGGGCGTCGACTCCAAGATCTGATCCTACAGCTTCGATTTGCTGCGCTGTTGCTTCCTGTGGCAACGGATATACACCGTGAACTCCCAAGGTATTTTGTACCGTAATGGCTGTAATAGCCGACATGCCGTATACGCCAAGCTCCTGAAAGGTTTTGAGATCGGCTTGAATTCCAGCGCCGCCGCCGCTGTCTGAACCGGCAATCGTCAGCGCTCTCGGTACATGCACGTCTCTCATCGCGCACCACCTGCTGTAGTTGTTCCAGCTTCACGGATCGTGACATGCCCCTCCAGCGAACCAGTATGTAGTTTGGCAAGCTCGTCGAGGAAGGCAATCTGGAAGCTGCCCGGCCCCAGCTTTGCGGTATGCGCTGCGGCTCGAGAAGCTGCTGCACCGTAAAATGCCAAACCTGCTGTGCCTGCGAGCAGCAGGTTGGGTTCAACTGCTGCAAACGCACCCAACACAGAGGTCAGCAGGCAGCCTGTTCCGGTTACCTTCGTAAGCAGCGCGTCTCCGCCACTAATCAATCGTACTTCAACTCCATCGGTGATGACGTCCTCTTTTCCAGTGATGACAACCATGGTATGGAGCGTTTGCGCAGCCCGAACTGCCAGATCGACATTACTGCTGTCAGCACTGTCGCCTGCATCTACCCCTTTAATTTCTCGGGCTTCTCCGATCAGATGAGCGACTTCGGCTGCATTGCCTCGTACTAGTGAGATGTTAACCTCGTTTAGAATTCGTAGTGCTGACTCGGTTCTAAAGCTAGTCGCTCCTGCACCGACCGGATCTAACAGAACTGGAACACCGTGAGCATTCGCCGATTGTCCAGCAAGGATCATGGCATCCACCAGCTCACGGTTTAGCGTACCGATATTTAACACGACGGCGCCCGCTATTTTGGCCATATCTGCTACTTCCTCGGGTGCATAAGCCATCACCGGGGAAGCCCCTAGTGCATATAGGCCGTTGGCTGTAAAGTTGGTGACCACCACATTGGTTATATTATGAACGAGGGGGTTGCTGTTTTGTACCTTTGTCAGGAGCGCCGAATAACTTTGTTCCCATATATTCATCATGTTTATCCTCTCTCATCTATACTGATTATTCCAAGACCGTAGCGCGCATCTGGACGGGCCATTGTTCCTGCTTATAAGCCATATCCCAGAACATATATTCCAGCTGGCAGCTTAGCATAAAATGCTCAATCATCCGCTCTCGCTCGGCAGCCGTGGCGACTTTCGCCCAAGCATCCACACGCTCTCGATATTTGAAGGTTACATCTTCAATTTGGTTGCCATAGAAGCAAATCCACTCATAGAACGGATGAGACTCGTCTGGTCTTACCTCATCCATTAGCCTGCGTCCAATTTCAAGATATGTCCATGGACATGGTAGCAGCACGGCCATGATTTCCCCAAGACTACCCTCATGTGCGACGGTCAGCATATGGCGGATATAATGATGAGCGGACGGAGCGAGTGGATATCCCTGCATCTCTTCATAGGTGACACCTGCGATAGCACAAAAATTTTGATGCGGATGAACCTCGCTGTTGAGAATAAAAGAGATCTGTTCGTTAAATACAGCCATATCCTCCCGGCTCGTGCTTTTGGAGATCGCGATGCCGTAAATCCGCATGTAGGCGTTCAAATATTCAAAGTCTTGTTTTACATAGTGAATCAGCTGTTCCCTTGTTAAATTTCCTTCAGCAATACCTCTCACAAAGGGATGCTCATAAATGGCTTGAAAAATGCCATCCGCCTGTCGACGGAGCTCTTGCGAAAAACTCATTTCCCCACCTCCAACAAAAATGGAGAACAAGAAGTCCCGTAAGATACAATTCTCGGAACAATGCCAAAAAGCCGCCCCGAAAACTGGAGCGGCTTCAACATAGGTTCAATGCGCAAAAACGCCTGAAACCCTATATAGAAGGCTCCACTTTCCTACGCTAGTACGAACTAGATCAGGTTCAAAGGGTCCAAGATTCATTCTTGTCTCAGCCATAATGGCTCCCCTAGTGGACTTTCCTATTCTTTTGACTAATACTGTACATTTGTTCCTATGTTATGTCAAACTGCTTATGCCTAGTGAAGGATTAGTGAGGGTGATGGATTACACTTTCCACGGCTTTGACCCTCACATATTCCGGTTTCCACATTGCATCCCGAATGGCTTGCTCAATATCTGGAAGGTGTGCCTGAGCTACCTGATCCTGAATTGCGGCCTTTGCTACCGCAACCGCAACCGCAAACGAAACATCACGTAATTTTCGAATATGGGGCAGCAGTGCGCCGCCAAGTTCATTCGAATCTACGGCGTTGGCAACGGCATCAGCTGCTGCGGTAAACATGGAAGGAGTGATTCTTTTAGCCTTGACCACAATCGTACCCAGACCCAGTCCCGGGAAAACAAAGGCATTGTTCGCCTGTCCAATTTCAAATTTCGTACCGTTATAGGTGACGGGCTCAAAGGGACTTCCCGTAGCAATCAATGCTTTGCCATCAGTCCATCGTATCAAATCCTCGGGTACCGCTTCAGCCAGATTGGTAGGATTGGACATGGGCATAATGATCGGGCGTTCCACATGCTTTCCCATTTCCTTGATAATCTCTTCAGAAAAGGCACCCGCTACACCGGAAGTCCCAATTAAGATTGTAGGTTTTACCTGACGGATGATCTCCAACAACGGTATTTTGCCGTCTTCCGATTGGGCCCATGAGCTGATTTCTTCCTTTTTACGCACATATGGTTTCTGATAATCGAGTACATCTTCCATATCGTCCGTTAATAATCCGCGATAATCAAAGGCCCAAAACGACCTGAATGAATCTTCTTCAGGAAGCCCGTCCTCGATCATAGCGCTCCGTATTTGGTCGGCGTTACCGATTCCTGCTGCCCCTGGACCAAAGACAAGTATTTTTTGTTCACGCAGCGGAGTTTTGGTGACACCTACCGCCGAAACAATCGCAGCTAATGTGACTGCTCCTGTGCCCTGGATGTCATCATTGAAGGTGAGAATGTTTTGACCGTATTTCCCTATAATGTGGCGTGCGTTCACGCTGCCCACATCCTCCCAATGCAAAAGCGCCTTCGGGAATTGTGTTAACGTTTTGCTGATAAAGGTATCAATAAATTGATGATAGGCTTCTCCGCGAATTCGTTTATGACGGTTTCCGATGTATAGCGGATCATTCAGCAGCTTCTCGTTATTCGTGCCCACATCCAGTACAATGGGCAGCACCCGCCCGGGATGAATACCTGCCGCAGCTGTATATACAGCAAGTTTGCCAATAGCAATGTTAATTCCCCCGACACCCCAGTCACCAATTCCCAAAATACTTTCTGAATCCGTGACCACGATCAGGTCAACATCCTCACTACGCAAGCCGGAATTATAGAACGCCTGTCCGATACCGTTCGGATGATCTATCGATAAATATACGCCCCCGGGACGGTTGTACTCATGGCTGTATTCTTGAATGGCGGTTCCTACAGTCGGTGTGTAGACTACGGGCAGCATTTCACTCAAATGGTCGGTTAGCAGCCGATAGTAAAGCACGACATTCCGGTTATGAAGGTCGTTAAGTGAAGCATTTTTACGCAGCATGGTGGGTTGTGCCAGGAATTGCTGATATGCCCGAACGCTCTGTTTTTCCAATGAAAGGACAGTGGGAGGAAGAATTCCTTCCAAGCCCAGTTCTTTGCGTTCTTCTTCTGTAAATGCCACCCCTTTGTTCAAAAGAGGGTTTGCTAGGACGTCCTTTCCTCGTAAGGGAGTAGATAATGACCCATCACGATTGACATGAAATGCTTCCATAAAAATACCTTCTTTCCCTATATTTTGATAATTATTCATGATGAAAATGACATGTTGTCCATAGTATGGACGTACAAATTGGTTTTATTCGCCTATCAATCTATGACAAAATGACCATATGTGTGTCTTTTTATTAATCCTATAGAACTATTTTTGTTTTCGGATACACCTTGTAATTCGTATAGTAATAGTCCTAATGAATCGGGTCTAAGTACTCTGTTTTTATCAAATATGAAAATTAGTTTTTCTTCTCTTGAATGCTTATATATCAAGGGATGTGAGCTATTATGTTAAGAAAATATGAAGTATTTGGACATTAATTTAATCTTACTAAGCAAACATTTTTAATTCTTTTTCAACAAAATAGAATTATTCGGAGGAAAAGGAGAGGTTTGTGTGCAGGGACCTATAGCCATTTTTAGCGATAACAACAGGGCTATTGATTATCCCAATGTGATTTGTTTTTACCAATATATACAGTGCGAGGACACGGAGGAAGCTTCAGTCTACGAGGGCGCAAGTTGCTGCCTGATAGATTATAGGGAGCCGGGGCAAGCCGTGCGAAAAGCTAATCAGATCCGTAGCCAATTTCCACAAATGCCATTGCTATTGGTGACGGATGTAACCTTTCCGTTCAGTGATCAGCATATGGTGCAGATTATCGGAGTAGGCCGATTGCGTCTGCTATTTTGGCAAGCCAATGATACCGAAGAAATACTTTCTGAAATACAAAGCTTGCTCTATCCCGAGTATTCGACTAAAAGCCAACATGTTGCATTCATCTTGTCTGTGTATAACGAAGAGAAACGTTTTGTTCATGTCAAAACCTTTGCTGAGCGACTGCAAGCCTTTATCCGCAGCCATATTATAGAGGGTTCGATTTATCTCATTGATGATGGTAGCCACGATGGCACGAATGCCTTGATTAAAGCGCTGGAGGCAGCAACGGACTTGTCCGTAAACCGGATTAACCAGAACTTGAGTCCACTGCTTCAAACAAGGGAATTGGGACGCAATACGCGCAAGGCAGGGACGTATCTGGAAGGAATGCGGACCATCGGTGCGGATTACTACGTATTTGTGGACGCGGACGATTCCTTTTTTATTGAGGATATTGCCAGAATGATCAATGTTGTTCAACAGGGCTACTATGATGTTGTGATTGGAACCAAAGATATGACCGCCGAGAATCGTTCTTTATTGCGATCTATCGTCAGCTTTGGCAAACGGGTCGTCTCTCGCCCCTTTTTACCAACCGGTGTAGTAGATTCCCAGACGGGTCTTAAAGTGATGAGCTCGGTTGCCGTGAAGCGGATGTTTCCACATTTGAAGGAACAACTCGGACTAGCGCTGGATCTGGAGATGATGTTCATTGCCAAGCGACTTCAGCTCCGTGTGCTGCAACTACCCGTCAAATGTATTGACCGAGATGGCTCGCACATTCATGTCTGGAAGGATTCCATTCGTTTTTTGCGCTCTATCATTGAGATTTGGCGACTGGATCGGCGGGTGAGATAACCACGTGAACAACCGATTGCGTTCGTTGATGTTCCCCCTCTTTAATGTGCTGCTTAACGGATTCAATTTTTTCTTCCACATTGCAGCGAGCTGGTATCTTACCGGACAAGCCTATGGTCAGGCGAACGCGCTGTTGGCCCTCTTTGCACTGTTGTCCGTATTGGGCTTATCCATCCAGCTGTTAACCGCCAAGCTGGTATCCAAGGCTGACCAGAAGCTTCCGCTACGCAGCTTACCGCTCGGTTCTCTATTACTAAAAGCACCTCTAGTGCTAACTTTGCTTGCCATGATCATTTCACTGTCCTTTCATCCGTTGCTGCGTTCGCTATTGGGCGTTGAGTCCGGCCCGCTGTTCATGCTGTATGCCTTGATCGGATTGCATATTCTGGTGAGTTCGTGCCGTGGAGATTTACAGGGGAGGGAACGCATGCTGGCGCTCAATGTGAACTATTACATTGAGGTATTAGGGAAGCTATGCCTGTTTTTTGTCCTGGCTGCCCTGGGGTTAAGGTTGGAAGCCTTACTATTAGCGAGCTGTGGGGGAATGCTGCTGTCGTTGCTTCACGGCTGGATCGTTTCGGCCCGAGGCTTGTCCCTATTGACATATAGAGGAGAACATATCCCTGCTGGGTTATGGAAGTCACTAGGTCAGGATTTCACCGATAGCCTTATGACGAATTTATTCATTCTGTTTTGTATATCCATCGACATGTTGTATGTACAGCATTACTTTCCTGAGCAGGCCAGCAGCTATGCCATTGCGCTGAAGTACAGCCAGTTGGTCTATTACGTTTCGTACAGCTTGATTGCTGCCTTTATTCCAAAGATCGGTGCGCAGGGGCATGACCGCCAGGCTTTGGGCAAGTTAATTGTAATCTATGCTGGATTAATGGCTGTAGCCGCGCTGTGTGTATATGTGGGCACAACTTATATATTCCCACCCTCTATTCCCATATTATTTGGAGCCTCTTACCAGGCGGCTGAGGCCTATATTCCATGGGGAGGCTGGGTGTATTGGCTTTTTTCCATCGTGCTATTTTTTGTGCATGTGCACGTATTAGTGGGCAGACGCACCTTTATGTTCAGTCTGATGGCGGGAGCCGCAGCTTTATTAGTAGCCTTTCATATGGCTCACACAGACCCGATCGATTTTTTGTTGTCAGAGTTCATTGTGTACGGAGCTATGTCTCTCTACTTTGTGATAGATGCCTATATGTATTTGTTCAAAATAAAGATAAGGGGAGGAATCACCCCATGAATACCATACTAGAGCAGGACGATAAAACCGTAGTTCTATTGCTTTCCTGGCGTGACATTCGTTCTCCGAAAAGCGGGGGAGCAGAAATTTTCACCCATGAAATGCTTAAACGCTCACAGCAAGGCCGGTTTCAGTTCATTCATTTCTCACCTCAATTTGAGGGGATGCCTGAGCATGAAGTCATTGACGGTGTTACGTATATTCGAAAAGGAAACATATACAGTGTTATTTATTATGCGATGCGCTATTACCGTCGTCATCGGCAGCAGATTGACTATGTAATTAATCAAGCGAATACGCATCAGTTCTTTACCCGATTTTGGGTGGAGGCATCCAAGCGAATTTTTTTCATACATCAGCTAACAAGGGAAATATGGTATGAAAATGCCAGGTTCCCGCTAAATATGATTGGATTTCATATGGAGCCCCTCATGCTTAAGCTGGCACGGAGGGATCGGACGCTCACCGTATCCCCGTCTACCCGGTATGATCTGCTTAAGCTGGGCTTTCATCCGGATCGTGTTCATCTTTTACCGGAAGGCATTGAGTTTGATCATTGGCCGCGTGAACAATTTTTGACGAAGGAGTCTAACCCAACCTTCATGTATGCCGGACGCTTTGTTAAATATAAGGGCATTGATCTGGTCGTTGAAGCCTTTGGGCGGCTCAAGGAAAAGTTCCCCCAGGCTATGTTATGGATTGCCGGAAAAACCGATAAAACCTATGTGACAGAACAATTATTGCCGATTATAGAACGGTATGGATTGACATACGGAGAACCGGATGAACAGGGACAATCACAAGCCGATATTACCTTTTATGGATTTGTTTCAGCAGAGTATAAGCTGGAGCTGATGAGCCGTGCCCATGCGCTCGTATTCCCTTCCCTGCGTGAAGGCTGGGGATTGACGATTACCGAAGCGGCAGCGGTTGGAACTCCCAGCATTGTGAGCAATTCTCCTGGTCTGGTGGATGCGACGGATTTCGGAAAAAGCGGATATTTATGCTTTCACGGCGATATTCGAGGATTGTCTGAACAAATGGAAAGAGCGGCAGAGGGTGGCGAAGATTACATGGCCATCCGTGAGCGAGCGTACCAATATGCGCTAAGATTTCATTTTGATCATACAGCTGCCGCGTTTGAGCAGTTGATGGAGAATTGGACAGAGGAGGCGGAACAGAGTGGACAAAGTGGTCATTCTCTTCTCCACGTACAACAATGAACGTACAATAGAGCCTTGTTTGCGAAGCTGTATGGGTCAAAATTACAGGGATCTGCATATTGTAATTGCCGATGATGGCTCCAGTGATCGGACGATTGAGACGATTCGTATGCTGTCCGCAGGGAGCTCAGTACCCGTTACCGTATTGGAGCTTCCTCATGGAGAGCGGGGAGTTGCTAGAGTCAAAGCGGTTGAGGAAGCGAAGCGCTTGGGTGCCGAATACATATTTGTATTGGATTCCGATATGATTTTAGCCGAACATCTAATTCAGCAAAGCATCGACTTTTTTGACGATCATCAAGATATTGGCGCCTTGGTTATTCCAGAGGAGGCATATTCGGAAGCAAATAATTTTTTCTCCAAAGTAAAGGTTTTCGAGCGGAATGTAATTAACAACGCGGGAGAGACCTTGGGAAAACGCTCCATTGAAGCTGCACGCTTCTGGCGAATGAGCGCTTACGAATCGACAGGTGGATTTAATGCGGAGCAAATTGCTTTTGAAGAAATACAGCCAACTTTACGCTATATAGAGTCTGGCGGAGTCATTCGCCGGGCGGTTTTTACACGGGTATATCATGATGAAAAACAGGTATATTTGCAGGATGTATTACGTAAAAAAGCCTACTACTTCTCGGTGATGGATCGTACGATGTCATCTGAGGAGGGCGGATTGCGAAAGGCACTGGAACGTTGGTACTTCTTCCGTCCGGTATTGTATACATGGGGGAATGTGAAAAACTACATCCGCCATCCGCTGCTAACGGGGGGGATGTTGTGGATGTACATCTGCCTGACTGTGATTGGGGTAGCCGCCGTGTTAAAGGGCGGCACCCGTCACTCAGGCGATCTCGCTAAGGCGGATAAGGCGTAACGATGAATGACCGAGGGTCAGCGTATCCAGCGAGTACAGGTCGGGATCGGAAGATTCCGGCTCCTCATACGGTATATATAATGAATGCGGAGTTAACTGAATACCTTCGCCATCAGGATGACGCAGTGAGCAGCCGACAGGATATAGCTCAGCAAGTGCAATGTGAACGGCGGTTACGATATCTTGTTCATTCAGCAGTACATACGGTCGGTACGGAGCATTCAAAATACTGTTTATAAATACCGGCAAGTCAGTTGCCACGTTCTGGTCTGCATGAAGACTTGTTCGATTGAGTCGAGCCTGATCGAGTGCCTCATACAGCATCTTTTTTAGCGTGTCATCATCTAGCTCCAGCGGTTTCGTTAAAAACCGGAACACGCCGACTTGATTAATGGCCGATAAAATGGACTGCGTATGCAGGTGACCAGATAAAATGATGCGTACGATATGCGGATAATCCTTCTTAATCATACGAAGGAACGTAATTCCGTCCAAACCAGGCATAAGCAGATCGGAAACGACTACATCAATCGGATACTTTTCTAGCACTTGCAGGGCTTCTTTAGGCGTGTGAGCGGTATGTAAGGTGAATGTTTCTTGCATCAATGTCCGTTCAAGCAGGGACAGAACCATTGGACTGTCGTCAACAAATAGAATGTTTTGGGGTGTCATAAGAACTGCGCAACTCCAATCAGGAAGTAAGAAATGAGGAACTACATGTATAATATCAGCGTTTTGGCATTTTTGAAAGATGTCAGTACAGAACGGGCGTTGCGTCTTTTTTGTGAACGATTTGATTCGGCTGAACATGCGCTCTGGGAAAAAGGGATGCGTCTTCTTCACGAATATCATGCTGCGCGACATACAGGGGTGACCTTGGCTGTCTCCAGCGCACTTCAGCATATGGACGATCGTCATGATATTTACGTTGTTGATCTGCGAGCATACAGCGAGGAAGATTTGGATCGTCTATATATAGCCAAAACATGCGAGTTGATCCTGCTGACAGACGGGGCAACGGAAACCGCTGCGAGGTTTGCCGCACTCCAGCGCCGCACTCCCCGGTTGCTGTGCGCACGGCTACCGCTGGTCAGCTACGAGCTGGAATGCCTGATGCAAGCGATTTTGAGCCGTCTTGAACAAAATGGAGGGGCCAGGTCATGAAGCAATGGGCTTTGTTGAAACCAAGTTGGCAAAAGCTGATCCTGTACCTGATGGTTTTGTGTGTGACAGTGTTCTTGGCCGCTGTGCTACAATGGTTCGTCATGCGGCAATTCAGCGGTCACTTGGCGGAAATTCAGAACGAGCAGCTCCAGGATGAGGTACAGGAACTGTCTGGCAGCATAACGGAGCATTATGCCGCATGGCAAGCTGAGCTAAAAGAGCTGTCGTCCAGTCTGGGCAGAGAGATGCTGAATCAGGGAACACGTCAATATGCTGTGGGGTTTAAGCGTGAGAGCGGGTCTTTTTATGTGCTGGATGAACAGTATCATGTGATGGTCGGACGTGACAATCGTGAGATGAGGAATGCGGTCCAGCAGATTAAATGGCTGCAAAATGGTTGTGCGGTAAGCTCTTTTGTGACTGAGGATCATCAGCCTGCCCAGTACATGGCGTGCAGGATTCAAGGGGCGCAGACGGGCGGTTTTATGGTGCGTACAGTTGACGCTGAAATGCTTAGTGGAATTGTTAAAAGTAAGCCGGTGAATCAGCATGAGACTTTATTTTATAACGGTCAATTCAAGATCGTAGCTTCCCGAAGTACTTCGGATATCAACCGGACGGACATCACGAGTGTAACCCGTAGGCTGCTGGAGGGCAATACGGGTATCGTTGAAGATCGTGGAGAGAAATACGGAATAGGATTCAGCCGCATTGGGGAAGAGGCCCTTTACATATCGGTTAAGGATATCAGTCAGGACACCCCCCAGCGAATTAGCTCCTTTCGCAAACAGTTGTGGATGGTGATGGCTCTAATACTCATTATTTTGTGGGCCATGCTCATACAGTTCCGCAAACGGATTGTGAAAGATGCCATCGTGAACAATCAAGTGCGTGACCAGCGG
This sequence comes from Paenibacillus sp. DP01, assembly GCF_044784315.1. NCBI lineage: Bacteria > Bacillati > Bacillota > Bacilli > Caryophanales > Paenibacillaceae > Paenibacillus > Paenibacillus sp. DP01. The sequence goes on along the minus strand of NZ_CP173059.1, from coordinate 4,426,873 downwards.
CGGGATGAAGATATGCGACAGCAGCAGGACACGTATTATTTGCCGTTAATGCAGACGATTGAGCAACAGCTGCAAGAGCTGCAAGAACAGACTAGCCGTCTCACAGGCGGCGATGATTTAAAGCTGTTGGGATTTTATCAAGATCTAGCCAACCGCTTTGAAGTGTCTTCCAGTCAGGGAAAAGGAGCATCTCATGAGGAACTGGAGTATTTCCGCGAGCTGAATGAAAATTTCATTCAGGGTCGTCTCAGACAGGAATCCTCACTAGGAGAATTACTGACAGGCGTCCGTAGTTTGCGTGATGAGCTGGAAGAGAAAATGCATGATAATAGCGGAATTAGCTTCACCGATATGAATGAGGTATTGTCCGAATCGCTGAAATGGGCGAACCGTTCGCTGAATATGAAGCACATTCAAGTGATCTTGCGGCAAGAGCCAGTTCCATCCATTGCAGCACAAGCACCCATGCTGTACAAAACAATTCAGGGGCTGCTGGAAAATGCAGTGCAGGCCATGAACCAAGATGGAGAGCAGCTGGAGGATCAGGAACGGAGCCGAACGGGTCTGCGGTCCAAGCGGCAATCTCATATGCTTAAGGTTAGCTCACGGCTGGAAGAAGCTGAAATTATGATTATCATTGAAGACACAGGCGGCGGGATTGATGACAAGATGCGTTGGAGCTATTTCCAGCCGGACTATTCCCAAAACGCACAGGAGCATACGTTCAGCCTGTATCACATGGATGCATATCTGAAGACTATAGGTGGTCGCTTAAAGCTGCGTAACACCGATCAGGGATTGCAGGCCATCGTTCATTTGAGAAGATAGATAGGCCCAAGATAACCAACAGATACAAGAGGTTCAAGAGAGGGGGACAAGCATGAAAAAGTGGATATTTCGCTACCGCTACGATATGGCGGCAATCCTATTGATGCTGGCTGCGATTGTCGCATATCTTGCCCCCATCTATGGATTAGGACAAATCGTATTCAGTGACATTGCCTTTGGAGCCACCTCTCATCGGTATCTGGAGGAAATAACCGGGGTATGGAACGAACGATGGTCTACCTCGACCTTGTTCAATGCTCCACGTATCCTGTACATCTTGCCCTTCTATGGACTTTCACTATTATTTGACGAAAGCGGCCCGGTCTTGCTCAAGTCGTTTATCACAGGCTTGTTATTTGTCTCGGCATTTTCGATGTATGCCTTTGCCAAGCGACTGGTCAGCGTGTATTATTCACCAAGTTTTACGAAAACCCGTATTTTTGCCATCATGGTTGGTTCGTTGTTTTACGCACTGAATCCGTGGGTTATTTTTCGCATCCAGCATATTTATTTGCTCTGTGGGTATAGTTTGTTTCCGTTAATGCTGCGATTCTTTTTCAGTGCGGTGGACCCCAAGTTTCAAATTCAACAAATTAAAAACTATCATCCCCATAAGTTGTATCAGCGGAACTGGATTGACCTGTTCCTGCTGGCTGCAGTATTCACTGTTAGTGCTGCGGCCATTCATTATTTTTTCTTCGGGATGATTTATTTGGGATTGTTCACCATGTTGCTGCTGCTCAAACTGACCTGGACTCATCGTAAAGCCGGGCGCGCCTATTTACAGCCCTTATACAGTAATTTTTTGCGTAAAGGCATGATTTTTGGTGTGTTTTTCGGACTGCTTAGTTTTTACTGGTTGTCCCTGTATGTAGGTAGCATGTTGATGGACGCTCAAGCGTCTCAGCATAATATCAACGTCGTGGATACGTTGTCTCTGTTCAGCCGTAATAGCAGTTTATATAATGTGGGTTATTTACTGAGCTATTGGTGGCCAATGTTCTCCTTTTCCTCACTGCCTGCGATGTTTTATGTAGGTGGGGGATTCTTATTGCTATTGATCGGATACGCGATGGTGACACGTTCACATAAAAATCCGATCATTCTGATCTTCTCGCTCCTTACGCTGTTATTTATGGTTGCAGCGACTGGAACGACATTTCCGTCCATTGCCAAGTGGTTTGTTATTTTGGTTACGAAAACCCCTGTGATTGGTTCGGTTTTCCGTGATCCTAACAAATTTATTGGACTGCTTTCCCTTAATTTCGGTGTGTTGCTGACCTTTGGCGTCATTCAATGTATGGAATGGTTTGGATCATCGCCGCTACAGCGTGTGTATAAAAAGCTGGCGGTTGTTATCGTCGTTTTGTGCCTGGGCGTATATTTTGCTCCCTTGCGTACCCAGTTCATTGAGGGGTACTACAAGCCGGTACAAGTGCCGAAGGCTTATAGTCAAATGGCTGAAAAGCTGACTGACCCAGATCGTTTTGACAGCAAGGCACTGTATTTTCCGATTGCTGATAATATGATTCAAAGCTATAACGGAGTAGCGACGCCCAAATGGAATAAAGGAAAAACGGCAACCGAGAAGGCGACCGGGGATTTTCAGGTATACTCTTCTCCTAAAAATACGATCTTTCATCATGAAGGCAATGATCCCGGTATCACATACTATATGAATTTTCTACAGTATGTTATGGACAACGGACTAAGCTCGCGATTAGGCTGGCTGTTCTCTACCTTTGGGGTCAACCAGCTGGTCTACCATGATGAATATGAAGGACAGGAGAAGCGGCAGGATTTCCACCTGTCTCAGCTGGAAGGTCAGACCGGGTTGAAACGTACGTATAAGAACGATTTGTTTTCCATATTCAATCTTGATCAGACACCGCCCTATATGAATATTCTTGCAAGTAAAATTGTGACACCTTACGGATTTAGCCGACTGGAGAGCTACAGTCATCTGCCTGGTTTTGATTTCAGCCGCTTTGGCGTGCTGTTCAGCGCGTTAAAGCCTGAGTTAAACACCATTCAGACGGTCAACAAGGGGGATTATGTGGAGGCAGCCTCCTTTAATGACTTGCTGTTGTCCCAGCTCCCGGCAGAGGATTACTTGCGGCCTTTTGATGCCATTGAGGATGGTAATGCATTTTTGAAATGGTCAAAAACTTTTGCATCAACCAACGATTGGTTGTGGTATTTATCCTCCCAAAATATACGGAACTTCCCGTTTGATATGGAGATGGATGCAGGGATTGCGGTCACCTTCGCCAGTAAGAAGCTGGATGTGGCACCCTATCAGATGAGCAGTATTGAAGGCAAAACGGTGCTTGATTTTGACTCTATGCTGAGAACGGAAACCTTTTTCAAGCCTGATAATCCACAGTTGTTCAGTGTGCAGGCTAACCCCCGAGAGGAATCGAACGACGTGCCGACTCTGCATGGTGAGATTATGAAGGGAGATCCGAGTAATATATGGCAGGTTGCTAGATCGGGATTGCTAGAAGCCAAGGAAAATAACCCATATCAGTTCCACATCACCGTTTCTGGTCGTGGGACGAACAAAATGCATGTAAAAATGAGGTTTTATGATAAGCAAATGCGTGAGCTGGGGGTTAGCTATGTTGTGGCGCCTTCAGAGGGATATAATTTTGACAGTGTAAAATTTTACGGGGAATACGTCTCGCCGCCTGGAAGCTATTGGATGCGAATGGATTTGTTAACCCTCCAGCGTCCGCAGCAAAAAAATTACTGGTGGATTCACGATATTCAGCTGCGTGATTTGGGGAAATACAGCAAGCCCAACACGTTTACGATGCATAAAAAGATAGAACAGCCTCAAACCTCGCATGTATATGCAAGAGTGTTCATGAATAAGGCAGGCGGGAAATTGCAAGTCACACTGCCGGATGGAGTGGCTAACATCAAGACCCGTGATGAGGGATTAAACCAATTTCATTGGGTTGATTTGGGAGAACATGTTTTTCCAAAGGGAGATAACCCAATCACGGTTAATAACCTGCAAGGCTTTAATGCGGTCAATCAATTTGCGATTGTTCCTGTGGATCAACTGGATCGGTTATCTTTTCCGGTGGAGCAGGCATTGAAGCGGGGTAAGCTCTTTTTTACCTTGGAGGCAGAGAACGATTTTAATGCTCAAGGGAATGTGCAGACGGAACGTGCTTTACCTAGACTTAGTATGGGGCGGGGAATCAGTTACCAAAAAGGGACGTTAAGCAGAGAAGTGGAAGTCGCCAAAACGGGAACCTATGCCACAGCTATTTTGGCTAACTTACCTGCCGGATATGAAGGATCGTTAACCATGAAATGGAAGAATGAAGAGACTGGAGAGGTGCTGACCAGAACGCTTCGTACGGAGGACTCTTATAAGCGATTACCCGCTACCTCTTTATCCGAAAAGAAGGTTATTGAAACGGTGCCCAATCAGGATGGTTTTGCCAAGAAAAGCATACAAATTCCCGGTCTGCTGAACGACTATGGCCGAGTCGAATTTAAAAATCTGTTCTTAACCAAGGGAAAATATCGCTTAACCCTTGTACTGGACAGTCAGGTGCCGTCATTGAGCCATTTTGCAGATATTCATCGAATGGGCGGGCAGGAAGTGATCGTGATGCCTGGGCAGGACACGAAGGAATCATTGAGCACGGATGTTGGTTGTGTAGCAGATATTCGACCTGGCCAGACGGATCTATCCATCAAGGACACAGAACTGTCCATCCGTTACGCACCTAGCTATTCCTGTGATTGGAATATTTATGCGTCCAAAAAAATGAAGGCGGAACCGCTGCAAGAGTATGCCGTGCAGTTGGATGCACGGTCAGAACAAATTGGAAGCCGGCACATGAAGGTCATTTTCTTAAATAAAGCGTCCCAGGTTCTTCAAACCTCCTATATTGATGAGGTGGAGGAGAGAGATAAGGAGCAATGGAATCATTATGACCAGATTGTAAAGGCTCCGGCAGGAACCACCATGATGCAGTTTCAGATTTTAGCGCATGCGCACAAGAAGCAGACGGGCTTATTTCAAATGAAGCAATATTCCATCATCCCTTATCAAGCGATGATTACAGTGGATCAATTTACGCTGTTTGAGGGAACGGATATGGATACCTTTTTTATAGCACCACACGCTGCGGAAAGCATTCAGGCTACTCGTGAAAATTCCATGGAACGTAGTTTTACGCTATATAATCCAATGCATCAGCAAGTGCTGATCCGGGAGACGGAATCACCCAATCCACTATGGGAGTTCAGGCTGGGTAACGAAAATCAGCGAGCGCGTCTATCTGTGAATGGAGTAACTACCGGATTCATAACGAATGGCAGCGGAAACGGTAAGGTTGTCGTTATTCTGGCTTCAGCCTACCGTTTTGGCTGGGTATTGTTTGTCATAGGGATCCTGGGCGGAGCAGCTTGTTTTCTTCCATATCGGCGATGGAATAAGCGGAAAATTCCATAAGAAGCAAGCTGCCCGGAGGGAAACAGGCGCCACAATATGGCTACATCTCGTATTTGTAGCCTCTGCCCCAAACGGTACGGATATGCTGAGGATTTTTAGGATCACGTTCAATTTTTTTGCGGAGGCTGGAGATATGTACGTCGATGGTACGGTCCAGATAAGCGCCATCTCCGCCTTTGACCCGATCCATCAGCTCGCTACGGGTAAAGACTTTCCCTGGATTGCTGGACATCTCTTTTATAATAGAAAATTCGATGTGAGTAACTTCGATTTCCTGGTCATCGACCAACAGGCTATGACGGTAATCATTCACCCAAACTCTTACCTTTTTAAGCTTTTGGGTTATCGTTCGTGATTCAGTGAGCATGTTGCTACCACTGCGGCGCAGCAAGGCTTTGATGCGGGCATTTAGCTCCCTCAGACTGAAAGGTTTGCATAAAAAGTCATCCGCTCCGTCATCCAAAGCCTTTATTCTTATATTCAGCAGGGTGTTATTAGAGATGACGAGCATAGGAACCGTGGTGAATTGACGGATGTGACTGATCAGCTCAGATTCGACTTTACCGGAAAACATTAGAGCGGTCACAATAATGTCCGGCTTAAAGTGCATTAATGTAGGAATTGCGAGTTTACAATCATAGATTAGTTCGGTATGATAGCCTTCCTCCTGAAGATGAAGAGCAATCATATCAGCCAAACTTTTTTGATCTTCAAGGATGAGTATTTTTATAGGCATGACTGACATCTCCTGTACGGACAAAGATACCATTAACATGGCATAACTATGTATGTTCTACGATGATACATACTTATGTATTCGGCAAAAGCACGAAAAGCAAACAGTCCAATAATGTAAGAAAATATGAATTTAGAGGAAGAAGGTTGCATCTTTGCGAATGATTTTATTATCCGGAGGCTCGGGTAAACGTCTATGGCCCTTATCCAATGTGAACCGTCCGAAGCAGTTTCTTTCCATCCTACGTCATGACGAACGGCCGGAAAGCATGCTGCAACGGATATGGAGGCAGTTGGATGAGGCGAATTTGGCAGATCAAGCCTATTTTTCTACGAGTGGAACTCAGGTCGAACTGATTCAGGGACAAATTGGTGGAGACGCTGTAGTGATTGAGGAGCCGACTCAGCGGGATACCTTCCCGGCCATTTCCTTGGCTACCGCTTACTTACATGACATTGCAGGTGCATCACGTGACGAGATCGTGGGGGTCATGCCGGTGGATGGCTATGCGGGGGATGAATTTTTCGAGCATCTGCGCAGGCTTCCTTCCATATTAGAGCAATCAGGAAGCCATATCGCGTTGATGGGGGCTGTCCCAACGGAGCCCTCAGATAAATATGGATATATTGTGCCTTCAGCTCCTTTACTTGACCAGGAATATTATAGGGTGAGTTCATTTGTAGAAAAGCCCGATCTGATTCGATCTGAAGCCTTGATCCGTGAAGGAGCCTTATGGAACTGCGGAGTGTTTGCTTTTAGACTCGGCTTTTTATTGGATGTGCTGGCGCAAATGAGTTTACCAGCCGATTATAAAACACTTTCGACAAATTACGCAGACTTGCCTAAAACCAGCTTTGATATTGCGGTAGTAGAGCACACTCGTAAGCTCTCCGTGCTCCCATATCATGGAGAGTGGAGGGACTTGGGAACGTGGGATTCGTTGGTGCGGGAAGTAAGTTCAAAGCTAAGCGGTCCCGGATATATTTCGGAAGCATCACATGACTCGCATATCATCAATGAACTGGAAATTCCGGTTAGCATCTGGAATGTCCCAAACATTATTGTTGTTGCTGGGCCGGATGGCGTGCTGGTTACGGATCGACAATCATCAACAGGAATTAAGGATATGGTGGCAGAAATTGAAATTGGACCGCGTTTTGAGGAGCGATTCTGGGGTAAGCAAACGGTCTTGTCCCATCAACAAGCGGCAAGCGGGTTACAAACGGTCACCAAACGTGTTGTCATTTCGAACGGGAGATTTATCAGCTATCATGAGCATCAGTTCCGAAAAGAGGTTTGGACCATTGTTTCAGGAACCGGAAGCGTCTGTATCAATGGGATGACACAGACAGTCAGCCCTGGTATGGTCATCGTTGTAGAACCTGGTACCAAGCATTTTATAGGTGCAGTAGAGGGAGATTTGGAACTCATTGAGTCACAAATCGGACATATCGTAACCGAAACGGATATTATTCGATATGAATTTCCCGATTCGATTGATGCTCGAACTGTATAATGCGCCTGCAATATAGGAACGGATGGGTATAAACAAGGCTTATCCGAAGCGAGTGAAGAGAGCTAGGAACTATTTTTAATCAGCTTGATGATTTGGACATTCTTAATAAAAGGTATTCATGCGTTGTTCGCTTGAATACCTTTTTTGCATGAACAACTCTATTATTCTCAATGAAATGGATAAAAAAGAGGCTTATAAAATGAGTTTTTTGGAGGTTAGCCATTCTTTTACGGCATCTGTACTGAGATCTCTTTTTGGCGTCCATTCTATTTTATCCACCAGCTTGCCGTTCCTGAATTCTGCAATCGTGGGGGTGTATTTTACGTTGTAATCTGCTTTGAACTTATTCCATTGGGATTTGTCCTTATGGATTTTGTGAACGTTTAAAAAAGTAATTTTGGAGCCCAGATTATACTGTTCAATCATCTTGTTAAAGTTAGGCTCAAACCGATTGCAGTCGCCACAACTGGGTCTGCCAACATAGACAAATACACTTTGATCCTGCTGAATCAATTGTTTAAAACCATCCATTGTAACCGCATTCAAGTGGTCATATATTTCGGGGTAATTGCTTTTGCTCGCTTGGATCTCTTTATCTTTCTGCTGAACTACCTGCTCCAGGTCTTGAAATTTAACTACAGCTGAAATAGCGATACCAATGATAAGCAACACAATGACACTTAACCCGGCGATATATCCTTTTTTCACAGAAATCCTCCTTTTTTTACAATCTCAAACTTACAATATATGATATTTCCATTTTTCGCTGTAACACTTGTCTCATGATGTATAAAAAAAGAAGCTTTCCATTAGGAAAGCTTCTTTTAGTCTGAAAGTTAAACGTTAGACTACAACGGTCAACAAGTAATCCTCACGCTTCACTTCCGTTTCCATGGTGTTCAGTACATCCAGGTATTGAGCGGAATTGGTTACGATGATCGGCGTAGTCGTTGTATAGCCTGCCGCTTTAATTTGTTCGATATCAAATTCAAGCAACAACTGTCCTTGCTTCACCACATCACCCTCTTTGACGCGTTTGTCAAAGAATTGTCCTTTCAGCTTCACTGTATTAACACCAACGTGAATCAAAATTTCTGCTCCGTCATTGGAAGTAATACCGATGGCATGTCCGGTCGGGAATACTGTTGTAATCGTTCCGTTAACCGGAGAAGTCAGCACACCCTCTGTAGGATCGATCAAGATTCCTTTTCCCATAGCGCCTGAAGCAAAAGCAACATCAGAAGATTGTTCCAATGACAGCACTTTACCTTGCAGCGGACTTACGAGGATTTCCTTTTCGATGGCTACTTCTTTTTTTACGGGTGCTGTTTCTGTTTTTGCAGCTACTTCTTTTGGATCATCAAAGCCCAAAATCATAGCCAATACAACTGCAAGTAAAAAGGCAACGAGTAAGCCGATAACAACCCACAAGAACCCAGCTCCAAAATAAGTTGGCAACGCCAGTAAACTAGGCAGGGAGAAGGATTTTGCAGTTGCTCCGCCGGAAGCGATAATCGCGCCCCCAATACCACCAGAAATACAAGCATAGATGAAAGGCTTTTTCAATTTCAAAGTTACACCATAAATTGTAGGTTCAGTAATCCCGAATACAGCTGCCAGTGTAGAAGAACCAGCCAAAGCTTTCATTTGAGTATTTCGTGATTTCAGGAATACCCCCAGTGTTGCACCTGCTTGAGAAAGTACGGCTGCTGTAAGCATTGGAAGCATCGTGTCATAACCCAATGTTTGAATATTGGACAGCATAATAGGAACGAAGCCCCAGTGTACGCCGAAAATAACAAATACTTGCCAGAATGCCCCAGCAACAGCTCCGGCAATCAATGGGCTTAAATTGTACACCCATGTAAAACCGTTCGCCAAGCCTTGACTGATCAGGTTACCGACTGGACCAAAGGCCAAAAACGTCAACGGAACAACAACTAGCAGTGATAGCATAGGGACGATAATGTTTTTAACCGATTGATGAACAAAGGAATTAAACCAACGTTCCACATAGGACTGTACCCATACCGCGAGAATAATTGGGATTACGCTGGAACTATATTTTATCAGAATGATTGGAATCCCGAGAAAAGCCAGTTTTGCCGGATGGTCCACCGCTGCAATAACATCCGGGTAGACGAGGGCTCCAGCAACTGCGACCGATACAAAAGCATTCGTCTTAAATTTACGGGACGATGTAATAGCTAGGAATATAGGCAAGAAATAAAACACGCTGTCCGAAGCGGCGTTCAGAATGAGATACGTACCGCTTGCAGTATCAATCCAATGGAGCGACGCAATTAAGGCCATAATCCCTTTGAGCAAACCAGCTCCGGCAAGAGCACCCAAGAGAGGTGAGAAAATGCTGGAAATGATATCGACCGCTTTGCCAAGAAAATTCGTTTTTTCGGAAGATTCTTCTTTTTTCGCATTTGGATTATCTGCATCCTGCAGATTTGTTTCTGCCATCATATGCTCAAAGACCTGACCTACATTGTTACCAATGACCACTTGGAACTGGCCACTGCTTTCCACCACTGTAATGACACCAGGTGTTGCTTCCAGTGCAGCTTTGTCTGCTTTTGTGCGATCTTTTAATTTAAATCTCAAGCGTGTAGCGCAATGGAATACCGAATTGACATTCTCTTCGCCGCCAACGAGAGTCACTATTTTTTTGGATAGCTCTTTATCACTCATGTTCAGAACTCCTTAAGTGTTATTCTTGCTACTGATAGGATTTACCGTTTACATTTGTTGCTGAGATGCGCCGGCGTGCATCTTTTTTAACCTTGTAAACAAGAAAAACCTAAACTCGTGGTGAAAACTGCGCACTCCTCCTATAAGGGAACGTCGATTTCACCATCAGTTTAGGTTTTGCCTGCCTTACCAGTCACAATCCATGAACCATGAGGATATAAAGTTTTTAGCCTGATATGTTATTACGCTCAGTTACCCGATGAATGTGAATCGTTAGATATACATACTCATCTTTGCTTAAATATTGATCATATGTTTTTTCCAGATACTCATTAATTTTTTGGGCACAAGCAAAAGCCTCGGTATATGTTTGCTTTACCTGGTTGTACAAAAATTCTTCACCACTGTGAATAACCTCTTTGCGAATCACTCGCATTGCAAAATATTGCAAATGGGTCAAAAATCTCGAATAGCTAAAAGAAGACTCATCCAGCACAATCCCGTAATGATACGTAATAATATTCAATATGTGTTGGACAATCTCAGTCATTTTTAGTGTAGCCTTCATTTCGTTACCGTCGATCCGCGCATTCACCATATGCAAAGCGATAAATCCCGCTTCGTCTTCGCCCAATTTTACACCGAGCGTATTTTCAATTTTTTGTAGAGCATCCAGCCCAACTGCAAATTCTTTTTTGTAAAAGCGTTTAATTTCATACAGCATCGCGTTTTTGAGTGCCAATCCTTTTTCTTCCCGCTGTATGGCAAAATGAATATGGTCGGTCAATGTTAAATAAATGTTATCACTTAACTCCGTATCCAGCACTTCGGCTGCATGGGTCACGATTTCATTCACGACCTCCAGATGAGACACAGGAATATCGTTTAGCAGCTCAGTTAGTCTGGCCGTGAACTCGTTTTCATTTAACATGAAAATCTTATCTATTTTATGATCATCGACTTGGTCCCCAGCCACCTTTTTGAAGGAAATACCTCTTCCCATGACGATGACCTCTTTGCCTTTATCGTTTTTAGTCAACAGGACGTTGTTATTGAGCACCTTCTCAATAATCATTGAAGTTCCCCCTCCCATCCTTTACCAATAAAAAATGCCCAAGCACAATTCAACACTATTGTTAGCAATAGCACTCAATTGAACTCAGGCATTGCCCGCATCACCGGTCACAATCCTTCGATATAGTGCTATTGTAGCACAAAAAAAAGCGATTTCAACATATTTTATTCTCTTTCGACAAAAAATATTTCAAATCAAGGCCCATTTGCCTAATTTGCAAGTCAATTGTGCCCTTAAGTGGTCGTACGCTCAATGAGACTGTATTCTAGCGAATGAAGCTCCATTTGGCGTCCAATCAGCTGAGGGGAAAGCATGAAAAAGGCATTTTCCGCCTGAGCCATAATGGGATTTTGAACCGTTGTAATCCCCATGGTGTGCGCCAGCTCCGTGTTATCAAACCCAACAATCGCCAGATCTTCCGGTACCCTCAGCAATTGTCTGCGCGCTTCGCAGAGAATACCCACTGCTACATAATCGTTAGCACACAAGATAGCCTCCGGAAATTCCTCCCGATGCTGTAACAAATTGCGCACGACCTGTTCGCCATCACGAATGTTATAAATAGAAGAATAGTTCCAGTGTGGCAGCATCGGCAGATTGTGTTCACTCATGATCTGCTCATAGGCTCGTTGTCTGCTGTGAGTATTGATGCTGCTTGGACGACCAAAAGCATTGGCTATACGTGTATAGCCTTTTTGTATCAAATGTTTTAATGCTAACATGTATCCTTCATACTGGTCCATAGCGACGGAGCGAATATCAGTATGCTCCATTCGTTGCCATGCCACGATCGGTCCATATTTGCAATAGGTACTCAAAAAATCAGTGTCATTCACGCAGGAAATGATGACCAGCGCATCGACTCTTTTTCTTTTTAAATCCTCGAAAGCTTGAAGCTCTTTCTTTTTGTCTTCTCCCGAAGTATAAATAATGGTTTGGAATTCATATTGGCCTGCGATTTCCACAAAGCTGTCCAGAAATGCCAGCACAATTTCATTGATAGTTGAAGTGATGATACCAATCTGAAGCGTCTGACCCTTGGATAGAGAGATCGCATTCCGATTAGGAACATAATCTAATTCCTGCATGATTTTTAAAATTTTAGCTCTAGTTTCGTGACTTACATGGGGGGACTGATTTAACACTCTGGAAACCGTAGCTTTGGAAAAGCCTGCCAGTTTTGCAATTTGATCAAGATTCGACATGATGCTTCTCCTCACCTAAGAAAAAAATACTTGACATGAAACGCGTTACAACAATTAGGATGCTTTATGAGGGCATTACGTCTATTTTAAAGCATCTGTCGATGCATTTCAAAGGAGAACGGTTACCGTTAGTTATGGATTCGCATTGCAGCACCTGACGGGTTACTGACTAAAGTGAAAACATTAAATTAAGGAAAGAGGTTTTCATACCATGACGAAGACGCTAAAAGGATTCCCGAAAAACTTCCTCTGGGGCGGGGCAACTGCAGCCAACCAATTGGAAGGTGCTTTTGACGTAGATGGAAAAGGTCTGTCCAGCGCAGACATGATAGCCTATGTACCTAAATCAGAACGTAAGAACGATCATGCTATAGAAATTTCGTCCGAACGACTGGAGGACATCTTGGCAGGGAAGGTAAACGCCCGTTTTCCAAAGCGTGAAGGTGTGGACTTTTACCACCACTACAAAGAAGATATTGCCTTGTTTGCAGAAATGGGCTTTAAAGTATTCCGGATGTCCATCCACTGGTCGCGGATTTTCCCGAATGGATATGATGCCGAGCCGAATGAAGCGGGATTGCAATTCTACGACAATGTATTCGATGAGCTGCGCAAGTATGGTATTGAGCCTTTGGTAACACTGTCGCATTATGAAACACCGCTAGGTCTGACACAGAAGTATAATGGCTGGTTGGGACGCGAAGTCGTGGATCATTACGTAAAATATGCCGAAACGGTATTTACACGCTATAAGGATAAAGTAAAATACTGGCTGACCTTTAACGAAATTAATGTCATGACTATGAGCCCGTTTACAGGCGGAGGTGTGGTTATTGACCGTGTAGAAAACAAGCAACAAGCGATATATCAAGCATTGCACCATCAATTTGTAGCAAGTGCATTGGCGACCAAACGGGGACATGAGATCATTCCGGGTGCTCAGATCGGCTGTATGCTGGCCCGCATTGAAAGCTACCCACATACGTGTAACCCAGAAGATATCCTGAAAGCACAGCATGAAAATCAAATGAACCTGTTCTTTACGGATGTGCATGCTCGTGGGGGATATCCCAACTATATGAACCGCTATTTTGAAGAAAATAATATTGTGATCCAGACAGAACCCGGCGATGCCGAAATTTTGAAAAATAACACGGTCGATTTTATCTCATTTAGTTACTATATGACCTTGACCGTATCGGCAGGGCCAGAAGGCGAAAAGGCAGCAGGGAACCTGATAGGCGGTGTGAAAAATCCGTATCTGCAGTCTTCCGACTGGGGATGGCAGATCGATCCGATCGGCCTGCGTGTTACACTGAATACGTTTTATGATCGCTATCAAAAGCCACTGTTCATCGTGGAAAATGGCCTGGGTGCGTATGATAAGGTAGAAGAAGACGGCTCTGTGCATGACACGTATCGCATTGATTACTTGCGTCAGCATATTGCCCAAATGAAGGAAGCGATTGCTGACGGTGTTGATCTGATTGGTTACACCAGCTGGGGACCTATCGACCTTGTGAGCATGTCTACGTCCGAAATGTCCAAGCGCTACGGATTTATTTACGTTGATCTGGATGATGACGGTAACGGAACGCTTCAACGCTCCAAAAAGGACTCATTTAACTGGTATAAAAATGTGATAGCAACCAACGGTGAAGAATTATAATTCCATATCGTTTTGGCGGGTACAGCAGAGAAAATCCTCAGGATGCAATCTGCTGTACCCGCTTTTTGTATAGACACTCTATTGATTCTTTCAGAGGGCTTCACAAATTTTTCACTTGTAATAAGCTGAAATTTTTCTGTATAATGAATAAAAATTTCATATGTCTGGTTGATGTTTGCGGGAGATGGAATGAAAGTTCCAACCGAAGGGGCAAAACTCTCAGGTGCTTAGGCTGATTTACAGCAACGAGCAGGGACCGTAAACGGACAGAACTCTGGAGAGACCCTTAATTGGGCGCCGAAGGTGCACCGCAGATCACATCTGCTTAAACTCTCAGGCAAAAGGACAGAGACGCGAATAACCTGTGACAGGGATAGCCCTAGGCTTTTTATAAGCTTTTAGAGGTGAAATCCTGCACAAGATGGTTGTATTTTTTCGTGCCTTTAACCTCTCCAAGAGTCGAATCAACAGATTTGACTCTTTTTTGTTTTCTACTATGCTGAAGGAGCGGGTTGAAATGAATTTGGTACATGTGTTAGAAACGATTGACAGTTGGATGTGGGGAGCGCCGCTTCTAATTCTCGTCATGGGCACTGGGTTGTGGCTAACGATCCGTCTGAAGATGCTTCAGATTATTCGATTGCCCTTAGCGCTCAAGCTAATTGGTAAAGCGCCGGACGAAGGCAGCGGGGATGTCAGTAGCTTTGGAGCATTGAGTACGGCACTTGCAGCTACTGTAGGTACGGGAAGTATCGTCGGTGTCGCAACAGCGATCAAACTGGGTGGGCCCGGTTCATTATTCTGGATGCTGGTTGCAGCTTTTTTCGGGATGGCAACCAAATATGCGGAAGGGCTATTATCCGTTAAATACCGTGTTAAAGACCGGAACGGACAATTTTCGGGTGGACCGATGTATTATATTGAAAATGGGCTTGGCCGCCGTTTCAAGCCGCTGGCGATGTTGTTTGCCTTTTCTGGTATTCTTGTAGCACTATTTGGAATCGGTACTTTTCCGCAAGTAAAGGCTATCGTTTCTTCTACGGAAAGTAGCTTTGGCGTGCCAACAGTAGTTACAGCAATCATTATTTCCGTGTTGACGGCTGTTGTTACGATTGGAGGACTCAAAAGTATCGCCAAGGTATCCACAAAGATTGTTCCATTCATGTCGGGGCTCTATATCGTGGTTTGTTTAATCGTACTCATTAAGTTTGCAGGAGAGCTTCCTCATGCGATCGCACTAGTATTACAAGGGGCTTTCTCGACAACATCTGCGACGGGTGGATTTGCCGGAGCCACGATTATGCTGGCGATGCGAAGCGGAGTTGCCAGAGGGATCTTTGCAAATGAAGCTGGTTTGGGAAGTGCGCCAATCGCAGCAGCAGCAGCTAAGACGAAATGGCCCGCAGAACAAGGGCTAATATCCATGACGGGCGTTTTTATCGATACGATGATTATTTGTAATTTGACAGGATTTACATTGCTGGTTACGGGAATATGGAGTGGAAATGATGATGGAGGTCTGATGACTCAGCATGCGTTTTCCAGTGCCTTTCCGGCTGGAGCAGAGCTCGTGACGATTAGCCTTATTTTATTTGCGTTCACAACGATACTTGGCTGGAACTACTACGGGGAACGCTGTGTTGAATATTTGCTTGGGGTCAAGTGGATTAAACCATACCGTTATCTGTTCATCGTACTGGTTGCCGGAGGCGCGTTCATCAAGCTCGATGCCATCTGGCTGCTGGCAGATATTTTTAACGCCATGATGGCTTTTCCGAACCTGATTGCACTGCTCGGCTTGTCGGGAATTGTTGTTGCAGAAACCCGGACTTATATGAATTCTTTGTATCCTAATAAGAACAAGGGTATTCTTGCTGGTGCCAATGTAGGGGCGGCTATCCAAGTAGAAGAAAAGGGACAAACGGTAAATTCATAAATACTAAAAGGGAGTATCCTCAGCCATCACAGGCTTGAGGGTACTCCTTTTTTTAGGTTATAAGACTGGTGATTACCGACATTTTATTTATTCTGAATATCTCTTAATCCATAACGTTTACAAACCTAAGAGTTATTACATGGGAGCATAATCGTAATTTGAAAATGCGAATCCGTAATAGTTGTATTTAAATAACCACCATATTTCTTTATCACTTGCTGGATGTTAAGTAATCCATACCCATGTTTTTTTAAAGGGGGATTGTATGTTTTGGTTGAGAATGCTGTATTGAGATAATTACTTTTTGAATTGCGAACATAAATCCATAGGGCAATATTATCGGTGAAAATTTCCAAATGAATTGAATGCTCTTTCTTTCTAGGAAGCTGCATTACAGCTTCAATAGCATTATCGAAAACATTACCTAAGACAATACATAGATCATGACTTCCAATACTAATATTTGCCGGGTTAATATGGATTTGATGGAAGAAAGCTATCCCACTTTTATTAGCGATGCTGAAAGTATGATTTACTAAAGCATCAATAACGAGATGTCCTGTTGTTATATGAAGTTTTGGTGAGTCTATATTTTTTAGAGTTTGGTTGATGTGATTAACACCCTCTTCCGTCCTCTGTTCTTGTAAACAAGCACGGACAAAAATTAACTGTTTTTTGAAATCATGAATACTTCGTTTGATATCACTAAGAGATCGAATTGTTTCTTTATAACGTTTTTCTTGCATCAGCATTTGCTTTTGAAAAAAGCATGAGAGGTTTGACTTTTCTATCAACTTGTCCGTTAGAAAGACATTAATCACGTTCATTCCAAGAATACTGATGATTGACATTATAAAGAATAAATTATGTTTCATAAAAGAAAATAAACCGTAATGTATGAGCAAGTTAAACGATGTTCCTATTAATATTACAAAATAATACACAATCCCTATCTTGTATTTTCTTCCTTTTTTAAAATAATGAACTACTAGTACTGTAATAAGTATGAAGTGTAAAGAGGCGAAAAGTAAAAAAAGGTTAACTATTGGATTGGAAAAATGACTTTGCTTTGTTGTGCTAAATAAAAATAAAGAGTAATTAGAAAACGAGGTGACATTAATGTAAACGCAATGATTCAAAAAACTCACCCTTCCTGAAAACGAGAAATTATAAAACGAGCATACGCCTCACGAAGTGATTTAGCGTGAGAACGACCTACAGGGAATTCTTGTTCGTTTGACATAATAACAGAAGTAGCTGAAAACTTACGTATATGAACTAAATTCACAATTATTGACCTATGTATAAACACAAACGGATATTTTAATTGTTCATAAACCGCTTTCAACGTTCCAGAAATAAAATAGTTGTGTGAATCCGTTGCAATACAAAGTTCATTATGGATGTAATTGTTTTCACCTTTTGAGATGGCTATGATCTCAGAGTGTCTCAATACAAGATGCTCAGTTTTATTTTTCACAGACAGAAAGTGGGATACTGAAGAACGCATATAATGACATAGTTTATTTATTTTTTCTACAAAGAGTTTATAAGTAAGGGGTTTAAGTAAATATTGAAATGCTTGTACTTCAAAACTTTCTAGCATGTATTCTGGATAGTTAGTTAGAAATATGATTTGAACTTCTCGGTCAGGAAAAAGGCGAATAAGTTTTGCAGTTTCAATTCCCGATAATTCCCTCATTTCAATATCTAACAAGATAATATGAAAGGGGTATCGCTCTTGTGAACTGTAAGATTTGATTAGATCTTCCCCAGATAAAAAGAATTGTAGATTAAAATCAAAGGATTCACTTACTGACATACACATGAAAAAGTGTTGTAAAATTTTATGCATTGCGGGATCATCGTCACAAACAGCAACTTGAAACAAATAGACCACCTCAAATATGTTATATAAATCCAGTATATTGTAAAAAAAGTCTATTCGAAGTGATGTTTTACATATGAAAAAAATTACCATCAGGTTATGGAATTTTTGTTAGTAAAAGTTCAAATGCATACTTATACTGTGGATAGGACGTAGCCCAGGCGAGGGAATGGATACGTTCTTCTTTATTGCTTAGAATAGGTAACAAAAATATTAATCTCACATGAAGCTGACATATTTGGTCGTTGAGATGGACTTTTTTGCATTTCAGGATACAAGCTTATTTTTTCTTTTTGCCTTATGCTACATTAAAAGCCGAGAAGGAAAAGCTATCTAGTATAGATATTGTCCAGAGAGAATAAAGTATATGAATAAACTATAAAGGTGTAGGATGGCTTTTAAATTCAGTCCGGTTTCGGATGATGGACATCTATTCTTGGTGGCTAGTGTGCACTGCGAGAATGCTATTACAACTCAGAATGAGCGTACATCTTATTTTTAAAACTTATGTGAATTTTGTCACTAGTTAATCGATTCATAATTACATAGGGACCGCATCCATTCTAAGGAGGGCTAAAATGAAAGCTTCGCAATATAACTTTATTTTTAATGACATTATTGAAAATACCGATAAAACGGTACTTTATAATTCTCGAACAGGTGCATTGGCAGTTCTTGAACCGGAGTACTATAAACAGTTTTGTGAACTTACAAACAATGGATTGGCAATAAATAATGATACTTATCTTAAAAATCTTATCGAATGTGGCTATATCGTAGAAGATAATATGAATGAAAAAGCATATGTAAAGGTAAACCTCTTAAAAAATCGGTTTGAATCTTCTAATTTAATGCTAACAATTGCCCCTACAATGGCCTGCAATTTTCGATGTGTATACTGTTTTGAGAAAGACCAATATCATAACAAAACTATGAGTGAAGAAACAGCTCAAAGTATAGTCAATTTTGTTAAAGCAAATGCTAGTAAACTTGACACTCTTAATGTTACATGGTATGGCGGTGAACCCTTGATTGCAATGAAGCAGATAGTTAGGATATCGGAAGATTTTTTGGAAATATGTAAAGAAAACAATATACAATATACGGCCAGTGTCATTACAAACGGCTATCTTTTAAATAAAGAAAAAGTTCAAACGTTAATATCATGTGGAGTAAATGATATTCAAGTCACTGTTGACGGTCCTAAAGAAGTACATGATCTTAGACGCCCTTTAGTAAGTGGAAGAGGGACATTTGATGTCATAATGAATAACCTCAAGCAAATTAAAGGGATGATTAAGATATTTATGAGAATAAATACTGACCAAGACAACTGGTTGAATTTACATGAAATCGTAGGATTCTTAAAGGAAAATTCTTTATTGGAAAATGTAATACCTTATCTAGGATTAGTTACGCCGACGAATGGAAAGTATGAGGGAACTAAGTGCTTGACAGACGAGATGTATTCAAAATTTAATTTAAAATTTATGTCGGAAAATGATATCCCAATTAGTTATATTTATCCTGCACCTAAAGGTAATTATTGTTCTGCGGACAAATATAATAGTTTCGTTATTGATCCTCTTGGTCATTTATATAAATGTTGGAGCGATATTGGAATTATTGAGCAGTGTGTTGGAAATATAAATGAAGATACATCAGTGAAATGGAATACTGAGCTTCTTGGTTGTTATTTATTATATGATCCTACTGAAGATGAAAAATGTTCAGACTGTAAGTACTTACCTGTGTGTTTAGGAGGATGTCCTCATAATAGAATGGCAGACTTTAACATATGTGAGCAATATCGTTATAATTTGCAGGAGTATATTACCGAGTGCACGAAAGTATTACTGGCTGGACAATTAACGGAAAATAAGAAGGAGGTTTCTGAATCATGTTAATGCTAAAAAAAATGTGTATTGTTTTATGTGGTTTCTTACTTATGGGGATGCCATTAGGTGCTTCAAGTAATGCAGCTTCAAATGATGTTAAGAATATCAATCTAACGGCTATAAATTGTAATGTCACCGTTACAAAAACTTCAGCAAGTGATTTTAGTTATGAGTATAACAAATCCTTGTATACTGTCACTTCTACATTAAGTGGATCTACAATTTACATCACAGTAAAGGGGAAAGGCTCAGCTAACGGCATTTCCGACAGAGTTAATATTTTAATTCCTGATAAAAGTTATGAAAAAATAACGGTAGAAAGTACAAAGTCTGGAGTTTCACTTCCAGAGCTAAATACTAATCTTGATATCACAGGTGTAGATGGTTCCTCAATGTCAGTTCGGGTGCCTGTAGGATACTCAAAAGCCATTAGTTATGACAATACAAAAGGTTCAGGTTCCTTAACTTTTAGTAAAGGAGCTTCGGATTACACAGTTACAGTTAAGACGACTGCAAGTGCATTAAGTGTTCCTGCGGGATGGCCATTGTTTAGACCAAACTTAACATATAACTATATAAATGGTGCAGGTAAAGCAAAGATAAATATCACGCTTGAAAACAGTGCATTTTCTATTGCAGCTCAAAAGTGATAAGTAGCATATAGTTTTTAAACTGTATGTTATTTATATAAATTAAATTTTAAGGAGGGAAAAACTATGGACGTATTGGTAAAAAGTGCTGTACAAGTAAGTGCACATTGTCCTTTCCACGGTTCAAGTGGCTGCACTCTTTCTTGTTCCTACAAGATGTAGCTTAAGAGAAGTAACATTACTTAGCGAGATGCTGTTTTTAGCATCTCGCTAAGATTTACCTAATATGAAACATAGGTGATGAATATGATAGTCCTAGAATACTTGAAAAAATACCTTTCAAAAACCCGCAAGTATGTATTTTTTTACATTGTTGTTACTTCAGTATTGTGGATTATAGGAATTATTGTTCCTTACATCACAGGCATATATATTGATTATTTAGTATCAAAAAGTAATATAAGTATCATTTTATATTTTGTACTGTTACTGGGGATTATAAATATAGTAAACATTCTCATACAATATTTAACTGCCCTTTTCTCTACGAAATTGAATAATTTATTATTATACGAAATCTGCAATGATATCTATCAAAAGATATTCAAAACTAAACTGTCGGTCTTCAAAGATAAGGATAATGCATACTTAGTTGACCAAATTAATAATGATTCATCCACAGTAGTTGACTTTTTTTCAAATAATATTTCCAACTTAGTATTGCAAGTAATCACAATAATTATCAGTGGTATTATTGTTTTAAAAGCTGATGTACTACTATGCGTTATAATTTTCTCGCTTATTCCTTGTTATATATTTACATATGTGGTTTTTAGAAAAAAATTGTATAAAGCAAATCTGAAATACAAAAAAGAAGCAAATGAATACTACTCTAAAAAAGTCGAACAAATTAACAAATTGGTTTTTATAAAGAAGAATGTACTCTTTAATGAAATGAATGAGCGGCTAAATAAAGCATTTAATTCATTATTTAGAGTTGCGACTTCACAAGTAAAAACTAATTATATTTTCTCCAATCTAAATCAATTTATATTGATCATCTGCTATATATTTGTAATCGGAATTGGAGGTCATAAAGTTGTAATTGGCCAAATGAGTATAGGGCAGTTCACCATAATTAACACGTACCTTTCAATGATCATCTCGTCAACTTCATATTTATTAAGCTTAGCAAGTTCATACCAAGAGACGAAAGTATCGATAGAACGGTTAAATGACGTTATGAACTCTGAAAATGATATTTATGGTAGTACAACACTTGAAGATTTAGAGAAAATAAGTATTAAACAATTAGGTGTTAAATATTCCGAGGAAAGCGTATTTAGAGACTTTTCTTATGATTTTTTTAAGGGGGGAATTTACGGGATTTGTGGTCACAATGGTTCAGGCAAAACAACATTACTTAATACTCTGATAGGTCTTTATAGTGATCTTTACACAGGAGAAATAGCTTTTAATAATTGCTCCATCAAAGATATAGATATGCTTGATATGAGGCGTTATAGAATTTCTTATGTAGAACAGAATCCGGAGTTTTTAAATCTACCAATAAAGGAATATTTGAAATTTGGAATTACTTTTTCAAAAGAGATTGCCAGTAATCAAGATGAGCTTATAACAGCTTTTGGGCTTGAAGAGATAATAACAAAAGCTAACCTTGAAAATATACTAATAAATGAAAATGGAAGCAACTTTTCTGGTGGTGAAAAGCAAAAATTAGCTTTGATTCGTGCATTAAGTAAAGATTCTTTCTTAACGATTCTTGATGAGCCCACATCAGCCTTAGATTCAAAGAGTGTAAGTGGACTTATAGAAATATTGACCAAGCAAAAGTCAAGAAGGATAACAATTGTAGTATCACATGACCAGAGACTATTAGCAGCATGTGACCATATTTTGAATATTGAAACCCAAGAGGAACGTGATGATATTGGATTCCACAGTTATGGAGTTCTTTAGAAACATCAAAAAACAGTATGGGAATTACTCACGATTGTTTAAGTTGTTTCAGACAAAGAATAAATCCTATTTGTATGATGTGGGCACAGGCAAAGTTATGGAATGCACTGAAATAGAGTATGTATTTCTAAATAACTTACAAGTGTACGGAGATATCGAAGAGGTAATAAAAACTACCAAAGTTAATGATGATACATTGACTATTCTAATTGACTTAATACATGTTGCGCAGGAACAGCATTTATTCCAAGCACCTCCTCTTTTATCCTTTGCACTATCAAAAGATGAGGTTTTAGAAAATGCAAGAAGTCATCTAGAACAGGTTACTCTGGAGTTGACCGAACAATGTAATATGGCATGCCACTATTGTATATATCATTCAGGGAACATAGACTTCAGGGAATTTGGACGCAGGCACATGTCCTGGCAAGTAGCAGAGTTAGCAATCGATTATACTCTGAAAAACTCAGGTAAAAAAGTGGCGGTAACTTTTTATGGCGGGGAGCCATTAATAGAATTTAAATTATTAAAGCATTGTGTAGACTATACTTTAAAAAATGGTGCTGATAAAGATTTAACATTTTCAATGACAACAAACTTAACCTTAATGACTGCTGAAATCGCAGAATATCTATCTACAGTTCCTAACTTTGGAGTAGTTTGTAGTATTGACGGTCCAAAGGAAATACATGATTGTAGGAGGGTATTTAAAAATGGTGAGGGCACGTATGACAAGGCAATTAATGGTCTTAAACATCTAATTAATGCTTATGGAGAAAAGAGTAATTCTCTTATATCGCTAAGCATGGTAACACCTAGACCAGCTAATGATGTAGTTATGAAAAAAATTCAAAATTTCTTCAATTCTCTTTCGTGGGTACCTAAGGATATTACTAAAAATATTTCTTATGTGAGACACTCGTCTGACATAGAAAAAACGATTACTGAAAAAAGCTCTATGCATTGTTATGATAACCCTGTAGGGAACTGGACAATTGATCTAATGTTAAATAATACTTCTATATCAAAAAATACTCCCTTTACAATCGATTTTTTACACAAACAATTCTCAATAATACATGATAGGATTTTAACTGAAACTCCTTACCCGGACTATTGCTTAAACGGCTGCTGTTCACCTGCCTCAAGAAGAATTTATGTAACGGTAAATGGAGACTTTCATTTATGCGAGCGCATTGGAAAATCACCTTCAGTTGGAAACGTTTATAGTGGTATAGACGAATCTGTATTAATCGATCGTTATATAGACGACTATGGTAAGGAGAGTTTGTCCCAGTGTTCCAAATGTTGGGCTATACGCCTTTGTTCGGTTTGTTACGTCGAATGTTACGATAGTGATAAGTTTAATATCGAAAAAAAGAGAATAGCTTGTAGGCGTTCTTTAGATATGCTGGAACATGCATTGATAAGCTATCATACTATCTTGGAACACAAACCACATTTATTAGAGGAATTAAACCATATTACATTGGTGTAATTCCAATCTATAATCAAAATGAGTCGAAGGAGGATTATAAATTGAGAATTGTAAATCCATTTGGAAGGAAGCCTTTAATGGCAAATACCCTTGGAATTGTTCCTTTATCTTGTATTTGTTCTTCCGGTGCTAATAATATACTTCATGACTTCGGACATGGCTCGAATTGCGCATGTAAATGTCGCTCTGATAGGCAAATGAATAGTAGTGCAAACTATGATATGGCTTTAAGTTGACCTATCAGAGAAACGCTTATATAATTTTTGAAAAATCGCTTCTACTCTGTTAAATGAGTGGAAGCGATTTTTATTAATCGTTAGATAACTATGGAGGCTAATTTACAAGGAAATATGGATAACAGGTAGACAGTACATGTTCAATCGTGTGTAAACTCAGCCTCGGAAGTAGCCTATTTTGTGTTCCGTTTAGAGCAATCGTTCCAATTAATAAAATCGCACGGAGCTCATAGTTGTGCAATTCCTCTCCAGAGCTTAAGTCCAGTTTCGATGACGCTTTAGAGCAAGTAAAAGGGGATTCAAGTGAAGGCTAATCTTTGATCGCTCCAGCGGCAAGATCGGAAATAAATTGGCGGCTGATGAAAAGAAACAAAATAATAAGAGGAAGTACAGCCAGCAGGGTGCCAGCAATGACCATCGCATAATCCGTATTGTAAATCCCGTTCAACTGCGACAATGCAATCTGGAGGGTGAATTTGCGCTCATCCGTTAAAACGATTAATGGCCATAAGTAATCATTCCAAGCTCCTATAAAGGTAAATGCGCCGAGAAAAGCGAACGCAGGGCGTAAAATCGGCAGTGCTACATTCCAGTACAGTCGAAAAAAGCTGCACCCGTCCATACGCCCCGAATCCAGGAGCTCCTTGGGAATAGATTCTTCTGCATACTGACGAATCCAGAAAATCCCGAAGGCATTTACCATACCCGGGATGATGAGCGCTTTGAACGTACCTACCCATCCAAAGGAAGCCATCATGACAAAGGAGGGAACGAGCGAAAGTTGTGAAGGGACCATCATTGTAGCTAGCAGAATGACGAATAGCGCCTTTTTGCCCGGAAAATCAAACTTTGCGAATGCAAAACCGGCCAGTGAATCAAAAAACAGCACCAATAGGGTAATCGAACTGGCTACAAAAAGCGTATTCAAAAAGGCGCCGGCAAAATCAATCTGCTGCAATACTCTCGTGATGTTATCCAGGAAGTGGCTGCCGAACCACAATTGTGGCGGAAAACGATAGATGTCTGAGGTTGTACGGGTTGCCATGACGATTAGCCAGTAAAATGGAAACATCGACAGGATGATACCTACCAACAGCCCAGCATATAAAACAATGGATTTTGCACGTGTCTGCATCATGTGGTAAAGCTCCTTCCATCGTTATTTTTTACCTTGAACGAGTTTCCAATTGATGATGGAGAATAGAGCAATGATGAGAAACATGCCCCATCCGACAGCAGCGCCATATCCAAAATAGTTGTTAATGAACGACTCGCGGTACAGGTATAAAACGATGGTCATGCCACTTGCCCCGGCACCGCCGTCATTACCGACCAGGACCTGTGGCTCGGTGAACAGCTGCATCCCACCGATGGTGGACGTAATGACTGTAAACAGAATGACTGGGCGCAGCATCGGAATGGTGATGCGGAAAAAAGCTTGCGCTCCGGTTGCCCCGTCTATTTTGGCGGCCTCATACAGCACATGTGGGATACTCTGGAGCCCAGCCAGATAGATAATGGCGTTGTAACCCATCCATCTCCAGACGACCATGGAAGAAATGGCGATTTGGATACCCCATGGCACATTCAGCCATTGGATCATAGGTAGCCCCAAGAGCTGCAAAAGGTAGTTGAGAAATCCAAAATTGTTGGCAAATAAGGCGCCAAAGATGATGGCAACAGCAACAATAGATGTCACATTGGGCAGGAAGAATCCAACTCGCCATAAGGTGCGCATTTTCACAAAAGGGGCATAAAGCAGAAAGGCAACAATGAGTGCTAGAAATAGCATTGGAATCGTGGCGTACACCCAGATCACAAACGTATTACCTACAGCCTGCCAAAATTCGTTGTCTGTCACAAGGTAACGAAAGTTGCCCCAGCCGTTGTAGGTCATGTCTCCGATCCCGTCCCATTTGTGAAACGCCAGGTACAATGAAAAGCCAATCGGAAACAAGCCAAAGATGCCAAACAGCAAATAAAATGGCGAGATCGCAGCATAAACGGCCCGGTGCTTCCAGATTTCTCTCAGCATATTGTCCACACGCCTTTTTTGAAGTTTTGTTTTTTAACGCTGTAATTCCCGTTCAATTCGTTGCATTGTTTCCGTCCATAATGCTTCGGGATCGGCATTTTGTTTGGCCACATTGGCAAGACGACGGGTTACAATGCCGTGGATGACAGGATAGCGCTCGCCGAAATAGCTATTTTTCACCTGACGTGCGGAGGCGGCAAAAATGAGGCCAGTGGCCTGACCACCAAAGAAAGGCTCGGGTGTCTCCATGACTGGATCGTCATAGACGCCGGGAGTGGATGGGAACAGGCCGATTTTATGGTAGGCTTCCAGTTGGTGTTCCGGGCTTTGCAGCCAGGTCAGAACTTCAAAGGCTTCTTTGGGGTGTTGGCTAGATTTGAGGATAGAGATGAAAGACCCTCCCAGATTTCCGTCTCCTCCAGGAGCACGGGCGACTCTCCATTTGCCCGCTGTATCCGGTGCGGCTTCTGTGAGAACTTGCTTCATCCAGATTGCCCCTACGAACGAGGCGATTTTGCCGTTATTGACCGAAGCATTCCATTCAGGAGTCCAGCCATCTGCATTGGCGAGCAGATGCTTCCTGTGGAAATTCACAGCGGTTTTCCAGCCCAGGCGGATGTCAGGAGATTGATTGCCGATATAACTTCCGTCCGGCTTGAAGTACAGGTTCGTATGTTGAGCGAGTACCTGATTGTAAACGTTTACAATATTATCGGCCAAAAATGAATGGCTTCCGAATTTCTGCCGAAGTTGTTCTCCGGCTGCCATATAATCATCCCATGTGCGGATCGAGGCGCTGACCTGTTCAGGATCACTTGGCAAGCCTGCCTGTTCAAACAGGTCGCTTCGATAGAAGAGGGCGGTAGGCCCAGTATCCATGGGAAATGCAATCATTTTACCATCAGGAGTGATGCCCTGATTCCATTTCCATTCCAAATATTGATCCTTCAGTCGGTCTGCTCCGAGTTCCTTTAGATCATAAAAACGATCCGCACTCGGGAATAGCTCCACCATCCAGTCGTTCAGAGCTACGATGTCTGGTTCACCGGAACGAGCTGCGAGCGTTGTCTTCAGCTTGGCTTTAAAGTCACCGCCTATTTTTTGAGTTTTTAATTCAATGTTGGGAAACTGTTTTTCGGCCTGGACGAGCAATTCATCGTCAATAGAACGATTCCAGTACCACAATGTAAGCGTTATCTTTTTACTGTTTGACAAATTAGCTTCAGATGATTGACCTTTAGAGGATAGGGACCCACTACAACCACTAATCATAGTGAGAAAAGCAAGACATAATACCAGCCATTGCCATTGTACTGTCTTCACATCATTTCCCTCCTTGCTGTCTGAATAATCTGCCTGCTGAACAAGTTGTAAATGGTTTAGCTCCATCATATGAAGCTGTTACCCATTTATGTGCATTGCCTTAACCAAAAACAAAAAATTTGAAACGTTTATCCATAAAAAAAGCACGTGCGTCTGTTATAGGAAGATCGCACGTGCTTAAGGCAGGGGATTAGCTTCATGACATCAATCGTTGTATCTCATCTTTCAGAGCTTCGGATCGAGTACCGAAAATAACCTGTAGGGTACCGTTCCCAAGCCTGATAATTCCTGACGCTCCGAGCTGCTTAAGAGCTTGATCGTTAACCGCTTTGTCGTCCTTGACGACAAGACGCAGCCGCGTGATGCAGGCATCAATGCTTTGGATATTGTCTGAACCGCCGAGATAGGTTAGGACCTGGCCTGCCTGACTGGACTGGGTGCCGGATGAGGCGCTTGCTTTTCCAACGGGTATGGATTTGTTAGCCTCAAATAGAAGGGTGTCATCTACATCGTCTTCGCGCCCGGGAGTCTTTAGGTTGAATTTGAGGATGATGAAGCGGAACAGAAAATAATAGATGAGGGCGAAGACAAGCCCAATCGGGATCATTCGCAATGGATGGGTGGAGAGCTTCATATTGACCAGATAGTCAATGAGTCCTGCTGAAAAGGAAAAGCCGAGTTTGACATCCAGTAGGTATACGACTAGGCCGCTCAGACCTGTTAGCAGAGCATGAATGCCGTAAAGCAGAGGTGCAATGAACATAAAAGAAAATTCGAGGGGCTCAGTAATACCGGTCAGGAACGACGCCAGCGCAGAACCGATAAAGATGGAAGCGACAGCTTTACGTTTTTCCGGCTTGGCCGTATGGATGAATGCGAGAGCCGCCGCTGGCAGAGCGAACATCATAATGGGGAAGAAGCCGGACATGAACATACCCGCCGATGTATCGCCTGCGAAAAAACGTGTCAGGTCACCATGAACAACTTCACCTGCAGCATTGGTATAGTTGCCAATTTGAAACCATGCGATCGAGTTCAGTACATGATGCAGCCCGAGCGGGATCAGCAGTCGATTGGCAATCATGAACACCATTGACCCGATTCCACCAAAGCCAACAATCCAGTTGCCGAAGGCTGCAATGCCATCTTGTATCGGACTCCAGATCATGCCGAGCAGAATGGCTAAAATCATGGTCGTGAAGGCTGTAATCATGGGGACAAAACGTTTGCCCGAAAAAAAGCCGAGCCAATCTGGAAGTTGAATATTATGATATTTTTTAAACAGATAAGCAGACCATCCGCCGATAAAAATACCGCCCAATACGCCCATGTCCAGCTTGACGTCGTCTGGAATATACGCAAATATACCCGGTACGGCCGCCAAAATACGGGTCAGCACCAAATAGGCAATGACTGCCGAAAGTGCGGCTACCGCGTCGCCTGCTAGACCAATAGCAACACCGATGGAGAAAATGAGCGCCAGATTGCCAAAGATAGCACCCGCCCCTTCATTCAGAAAAGGAGTGACATAATGATTCAGAAATCCACCAACTCCAGGGCCAAGCGGAATATCCGTCTCATAATTAATGAGAGCCAGCCCTTGCAAAATCCCTGCGGCGGGTAATGTAGCTACTGGAAGCATTAATGACTTGCCGATTTTTTGCAGAAATTTCAGCATAACATTCTTCCCTTCATCATCAAGTTTGGGAGTGTCGTATTCATCCTGAAATCCTTTCATTCAGCCATTTTTTTACATCATAAATCGGGCAATCTAACATGGTCAACGATTATTTTAGGATATCAGAAGACGTAAATCCGCAGTTGACATCGCTTACATGCTTATATAATATCAAATTTAAGTTAATAATCGTGACGGAGACAAGAGAGCCACGCAGACATCCCATGTTACAGCACAGGGTTGGTTTGTGATGGCTTTTCTTTTTTTTGCGCGATGAAAACGATCAAAATCGGATGATCTATTGAG
Organism: Paenibacillus sp. DP01; assembly: GCF_044784315.1. Taxonomy (NCBI): domain Bacteria; kingdom Bacillati; phylum Bacillota; class Bacilli; order Caryophanales; family Paenibacillaceae; genus Paenibacillus; species Paenibacillus sp. DP01. Next base: position 4,397,296 of record NZ_CP173059.1, on the reverse strand, counting down.
GAGGTTGGTTGTATGTCGCCATACGCAGCCGAATTCATAGGGACAATGATTCTTATTGCCCTAGGTGGCGGAGTGTGCGCAGGGGTGTCCCTGAAAAAGTCTTTTGCCCACGCTTCCGGCTGGATTGTGGTCGGATTGGGGTGGGGGCTCGCGGTAGCTATTGGGGTGTATGCGGTGGGCCAAATCAGCGGAGCGCATTTGAATCCCGCAGTTACACTCGCGTTGGCATTTCAGGGTAGTTTTCCATGGCAGGATGTTCCCGGTTATATTGTGGCTCAGGTTCTCGGAGCCATGGCGGGTGCAGTGATCGTCATTTTGCATTATTGGCCCCACTGGAAAGAGACGGAGGACACAGCAGCCAAACTCAGTGTATTTGCGACAGGACCAGCTATTGATCATCCGTTTGGTAACGTGCTTAGTGAAATGATAGGTACTTTTATCTTTGTTCTTGCTTTACTGTCGTTTGGTGCCAATTCGTTTACAGACGGCCTTAAACCGCTAATTGTTGGTTTTTTGGTTGTCAGTATCGGTTTATCCCTTGGAGGCACAACGGGCTATGCCATCAATCCAGCGAGGGATTTTGGGCCGCGTCTGATGCATTATTTACTACCGATACCCGGTAAGGGAGCATCCAACTGGAAATATGCATGGGTGCCCATTGTAGGACCGCTATTGGGGGGATCTTTCGCAGGGCCGTTTTATCAGGCCGTTTTTAAGGGGAGTATGACTCCGGCGTTCTGGATTTTATTAGGGGTTATCGTGGTTGTACTCTTGATTACCTTCCGTATTAGTCGTATTTATAAAAATCATAAAATGGATCACAAGCTTACAGCGTAAAAACGATGGATTTACACAGGGAGAGATGAACATGGGAAAATATATTTTGTCACTAGACCAGGGAACGACAAGTTCAAGAGCGATTTTGTTCAATAGCGAAGGAGATGTGGTGTACTCGGCCCAGCGGGAATTTCCGCAATATTTTCCTCACCCCGGCTGGGTAGAGCAGAATGCGAATGAAATCTGGAGTTCTATTCTGGGCGTTATTGCCTCCTGTCTTTCCGAATCCGGTGTAAAAGCAAAACAAATTGCTGCCATCGGCATTACCAATCAGCGAGAATCGGTGGCCGTGTGGGACAAAAATACAGGATTACCCGTGTATAACGTACTCGTATGGCAATCACGCCAAACCTCGGATATTTGCGAAGAACTGAAGCGGCAAGGGCATGAGGAGTTGTTTCACAGCAAAACAGGGCTATTGATCGATCCGTATTTTTCAGGCACTAAAGTAAAGTGGATACTGGACCATGTAGAAGGAGCGCGGGAAAAAGCGGAACGAGGTGACTTATTATTTGGTACGATTGACTCGTGGCTAATCTGGAAACTATCCGGCGGAAAGGCCCATGTAACAGACTACTCCAATGCGGCCAGAACGCTGATGTACAATATTTATGAGCTAAAGTGGGATGAAGAGCTACTGGATATTCTGGGAGTTCCGAAAATCATGTTGCCTGAGGTAAGGCCTTCTTCCGAGGTATATGCGCACACCGTGGATTATCATTTTTTTGGTCAGAATGTACCGATCGCCGGTGCAGCGGGTGACCAGCAGGCAGCCTTGTTCGGTCAGGCTTGTTACGAAAAAGGAATGATCAAAAACACTTACGGTACAGGTTGCTTCATGTTGATGAATACGGGAGATCAGCCGGTTGAATCCAAGCACGGTCTGATCACGACCATCGCTTGGGGGCTGGAGGAAGGCAAAGTGCAATACGCACTTGAAGGGAGTGTGTTTGTTGCGGGCTCTGCGATCCAGTGGCTGCGAGATGGGCTGCGCATGTTCCGTGAAGCAAAGGACAGTGAGCCTTATGCGGCCCGTGTTTCCTCCACAGAAGGAGTATATCTTGTACCCGCTTTTGTCGGGCTGGGCAGCCCCTACTGGGATAGCGAGGTGCGTGGAGCGATGTTTGGTCTGACACGTGGGACCACGAAGGAGCATTTTATCCGTGCCACCTTGGAGTCCCTCGCTTATCAGACCAAGGATGTGCTTACAGCCATGGAGATTGATTCAGGAATTACGGTGAAGATGTTGCGAGTGGATGGAGGAGCCGTGTTGAACAATTTCCTGATGCAATTCCAGAGCGATATTCTGGATGCGACGGTGGAACGGCCAGTTATCCATGAGACAACGGCGCTGGGTGCCGCATGTCTGGCAGGATTGGCGATAGGATACTGGAAGAGTACAGATGAACTTCGTAAGCGAGTGAGAGTGGAAACTTCTTTTACCCCTACGATGGATGAAGCAACACGTGACAGCCTGTATGAAGGCTGGAAAAAGGCTGTGAATGCGACGATGGCCTACAAATAATGGCTTAAACGAAAGGGCTCTTGTTATATAACTGCAAAAAGGTGACTTCTGAATTCGACAGGAGTCACCTTTTTTAGGTATGTGCTATCCCTCAACCCTTGTAGGGTTCCAATGTTGCCGGGCTCCGCAGGAGGTGCGAATGACGAGTTCGGGCTCCACTTTAATACATTTCGTATCCATTTGTTTATTCATCAGGTCAAACAGCACCATAGCAGCCAGACGACCTATTTTTTGCTTGTCTTGTTTTACAGTCGTCAGTGGAGGATCAGTATAACGACAGGCTTCAATATCATCACATCCTACTACGGCAATATCCTCGGGTACCTTCAAGCCGCTCTCCTTGAAAGCACGAATGGCACCAAAGGCAAGCAGGTCGGTAGCCGCAAAAATAGCTCTTGGTAAATTTTCTTGCTGTATCCACGCCTTTGCGATCTGGTATCCATCCTCTGCTGCATAGTCCTTGCCATACACGATCCATTCCGGTCTGACATCAAGGCTAAACCGCTTTAGTGATGAGATAAAAGCTTCTTCTCTCTCTTTAATAACCAAGGAGGGGCGTTCTATGCCTATAAAACCCATTTCGCGGTATCCATTCATGTAAAAGTGCTCAACAACTTTCATTGAAATCTTCTGATTGTCGGACATGATGTAGCAGGAGCTGGCTCCGGTTAATTCGATATCAACACCGATGCAGGGGATTGGGCTGGCATCGAGATCAAAAACACTCTTCTCCACTTCGTCTCCGGCAATAATAATGCACCCGTCCACTGAGAAATATTTTGAGCGAGCCAAATAGTCCTCTCCATTATCCAGAAATTTCTCATTTGAAAAAAACAGCAGGTCGTAACCGAGCAAGCCAATCTGCTTTTTGAAAACATTAATGATGTCTACAAAAAAAGGATGACTAAAATCGACATTCAGCTTGCCAGCGAATATAACGCCTACCAGATTAGATTTTTTGGTAGCAAGCGTTTTAGCCGAGGAGGAAGGTCTATAGCCTGTTTCCTCCATAATTTTGAGTACTCGCTGCCGGGTTTCCTCACTGATATCTGTGTAATTGTTTATGATCTTCGAAACCGTTGCTACTGAAACGCCTGCCATGCTAGCTATTGTTTTTATATTCATGGAATCCTCCGTAACTAAACTGATTTAGTTCATTTGACCTTGCATTCTAAAATTAATGATTACTCGTATTCTATGCTACCTCATAGAAGAGAGTCAACCGTGCTATTATAGGATAAATCCTAATATATTATGGATAATGAAGTTCGATTTAACGATAGTTAATGATTTTTTGATAATTTACAAATTGCTATTTACAAATACAGGCTATTCGATACATAATAGTAGCTGTAATTAACTAAACCGCTTTCGTAAGAGTGAGTGCATTTATTCTAAGATTACAGGGGGAATTTTGCAATGCTAAAAAAGTGTTTTTCTTTACTTGTTGTAACCGCTTTAATCGTGGTATTAGCCGCTTGCGGTAAAGGTAACGAAGCTGGGCAGAACGGGAATAAAAAGGTCACGTTAAAAATTATTCATTGGCAGCAGGAGAATATTAATAACTATATAAAGGAATTTAATAAAAAGTTTGAAGAGAAGTATCCTGATGTTCAGGTGGAGTATACGACGGTTCCTGCTGATTCCACTTATGATCAACTGATGCAAACGCGTATGAATGCGGGTTCAACCGGTGATGCAGACATTATTCCTCTGAAATTCAGCTTCGTAGGCGCACCGCAGGAATGGTCTAAGGGAGCTGCTGATCCGATGTGGAAGCAGTGGATCGAGGGAGGACTCATTGCAGATCTGTCAGATCAAGCTTTTATCAAAAACTATAATCCTACAGATGTCAAAAATGCCATGACCTATAACGACAAGGTATACGGTGTAAACATGGGTAAGGTAGCACTGACAGGTCTGTTTTACAACAAAGAGATTTTTGAAAAATATAATCTTGCTGTGCCCACGACATGGGACGAACTGGTGAATGTTATGAAGGTGCTCAAGGATAACGGCGTGGAACCGATTGGTTTCGGCGGTAAGGATGTATGGCCTATTAATCTTGCAGTCCAAGGACTTCAAGCCTCTATCCATGATGATCAGCTGGAATATATCAAAGGGCTGTGGACAGGCAAGACCAAACTGACTGATCCTGTCCAGCTTGAGGTGCTGGAAAAAACACAAATTTTGATGAACAACGCCATTGGTGGATTTATGGGAATTGACTATGGAACCTTGCCAAGCTTATTTGCTTCCGGGCGTGTAGCGATGATTGCGGATGGTACGTGGGATGCAACTACGATTCAGACAGCCAATCCAGAGCTGAAATTTGGTTATTTCCCGATTCCGGGCAGTAACGACCCCGCCAAAAATAAAAACCTGGCAGGCAAGTATGATATGACCTGGATGGTACTAGAAAAGTCACCAAACAAGGAGTATGCGATCAAATGGCTTGAAATGCTCTCTGAGAAACAGAACTACACGGATTTTGTGAATGCTGCTGGATTTTTGCCAACACAGTCTGATGTGAAGATAAGCAGCGATTTCGTTAATGAAATCCAGCCTTCACTGGAAAACTTCAAGCTCTCTTGGGATCAGCTGTTTATCAATCGTAAGAATGTTGGACAGTACATTAAGGAAGCCAGTGTACATGCGGAATTTTTGGCGCCTGCCGGTCCGTTAAAAACGCCTTTGGAGCTTGCGCAGAAATCTCAAGCAGACTGGGATGCGGCAGCCCCTAAATAATCCATAGATTTTACATGAACACAATGGTAACTGCAAAGCTCCCATAATAATGTGAAAAGGTGTGAGACCCATGTATCCCTTTGGAAAGGGTGCAGCCCGGATAATGCCCTATCTTCTGCTGAGTATTCCGGTGCTGCTCTATTTGCTTCTTGGTTTTGGACCCTCTATGGTAACCGTGCTTTTTTCCTTTACAGATGCTACCGGGGTTCCGGGACAGACGTGGAATTTTATCGGATTTGAGAATTACACGACCTTTTTCACCTCCTCCGATTCTGGAGATCGTATTGCTTCCATTGGCCGTTCCTTATATTTTGCCGTAGCGGTGGTTGTGATCCAAAACGCAGTTGGGCTATTCATGGCTATCCTTATTAATAAAAAGCTCAAAGGTGATGTGTTATATCGCTCTGTATTTTTTCTGCCCGTTGTGCTCGGGGTAACGGTATCCGGTCTGATCTGGCAGTTGCTTGCCAATCCGCTTGGCGGTCCTGCGCAAGCATTGCTGAACTTTTTTGGAACCAGCTCCAACTTCTTTGGGGATTATGATATTGCATTTGAATTGGTCATTTTTGTGCAAATTTGGATGTACATGGGTTACTCGATGACTATTTTCTTAGCTGGACTCCAATCCATTCCTAGTGACTTATATGAAGCGGGATATATGGACGGCGCTTCTGGATGGAAAGCGTTCAAAAATATTACCTTTCCAATGATTGCACCGTCCTTTACCGTCAATATGCTGCTATCCATTATCGGCGCCTTGCAAACCTTTGACATTATTTATGTGCTGACAGGGGGTAAATTCAACACGACGACACTTGCATTTGATGTATATGCCACAGCCTTTGGCTCCGGGACATCAGATTATGGTCTTGCTTCCGCAGTTGCGATGATCCAGTTTGTATTCGTGTTTACGGTATCAATGATTGCACTTTATTACTTGCGCAGAAGAGAGGTGGAAATGTAATGAGCAGTAGCAAAGGAACCAAAATAGTGAGCTACACCATCGTACTGCTCATGCTTTCGTTATATGTACTCCCGCTTTTCTACCTTTTTAATGTATCGATGAAGACGCAAAGCGAGTATTTGATGGATCCTGTAGCGTTAGCCAAGGGTCTGCGTTTGGAGAATTTCATGGATGCTTGGGATAAAGGGAATTTCTCTCAATATATGTGGAACAGTATTTTGTATACAGGAGTTTCTACGTTATTAACCCTGATTATATCCGTGTTTGCCGCCTTTCCGCTAGCACGGGGATATGTTAAGTTCAGCACCTTCTTTTATGTGTTTTTCCTGATTTCCATGTATCTCCCCAATCCGCTAATTCCGCAATTTGCCCTTATTAATAGTCTGGGACTGTACAATACACAGCTTGGTTTTATTTTGCTGAAAACGACAGGTACCGGCATCGCTTTCCTGATGTTTGTGGGGTATATCAAGTCTGTCTCCCGAGAGCTGGATGAAGCGGCTGCAATGGACGGATGCGGTTATTCACGTTATTTGTTCACGATTCTTGTACCACTGATGAAGCCCGTGTTGGCGACAGGCATCATTTTGACAGCCATTGGTGCATGGAACGACATTATAGGTCCTACCATTTATTTGTCTGATCCCGCCTATCAGCCAGTGACCAAGGGACTGTTCTCTTTCTATGGACAATACATGAACAACTGGCCGCTGCTTGCTTGCGGTATCTTGATTGTTACACTACCGCTGGTTATTTTGTATATTTTCCTCCAGCGCTTTATTGTCGGCGGTGCAATGGCTGGAGCTGTGAAGTCTTGATTCCTGAAAGGACGGTACCGAGTATGAGCGAGAATACCTTTATATTTCCTGCCACGTTTATGTGGGGAACTTCAACCTCTTCTTATCAAATTGAAGGGGGTACAGATGAGGGCGGCAGAACGCCCTCCATTTGGGATACTTTTTGTCAAGTCCCCGGGAAGGTAATCGGAGGGGACTGTGGAGATGTAGCATGTGATCATTTTCACCACTTTAAAGAAGACGTGCAATTAATGAAACAGCTTGGTTTTTTACATTATCGTTTTTCTGTAGCTTGGTCACGTATTATGCCCGCGCCTGGCATTATTAACGAAGAGGGGGTGCTCTTCTACGAGCATCTGCTGGATGAGATTGAGTTGGCTGGACTGATCCCGATGCTGACGCTGTATCATTGGGATCTACCGCAGTGGATTGAGGACGAGGGTGGATGGACACAGCGAGAGACTATCCAACATTTTAAAACGTATGCCTCTGTAATCATGGATCGATTCGGCGAGCGGATAAACTGGTGGAATACGATAAATGAGCCTTATTGCGCCTCTATTTTGGGCTATGGTACAGGAGAGCATGCCCCTGGCCATGAGAACTGGAGGGAAGCTTTTGCTGCCGCCCATCATATTCTGATGTGTCATGGGATTGCCAGCAATTTGCACAAGGAGAAAGGGTTAACGGGTAAGATTGGCATTACGTTGAACATGGAACATGTGGATGCGGCTTCCGAGCGACCCGAGGACGTGGCTGCTGCCATCAGAAGAGATGGCTTTATTAATCGTTGGTTTGCGGAGCCATTGTTTAACGGAAAGTATCCTGAAGATATGGTGGAATGGTACGGAACGTATCTGAATGGATTGGATTTTGTACAGCCTGGTGATATGGAGCTGATTCAGCAACCGGGGGATTTTTTGGGCATTAACTATTATTCCCGCAGCATCATTCGATCAACGAACGACGCTTCGTTGCTGCAAGTAGAGCAGGTTCACATGGAGGAGCCAGTAACGGACATGGGATGGGAGATTCACCCTGAATCTTTTTATAAGCTGCTGACACGGATTGAGAAGGATTTTAGCAAGGGCTTGCCCATTCTGATTACGGAAAATGGAGCAGCGATGAGGGATGAAGTGGTAAATGGACAGATTGAGGATACCGGGCGTCAGCGCTATATTGAAGAGCATTTAAAGGCCTGTCATCGCTTCATTGAAGAGGGAGGTCAGCTCAAGGGGTATTTTGTCTGGTCTTTCCTTGATAACTTTGAATGGGCCTGGGGCTACAGCAAGCGTTTTGGCATTGTGCATATCAATTACGAGACGCAGGAACGGACTCCCAAACAAAGTGCGCTATGGTTCAAGCAAATGATGGCAAAGAACGGGTTTTAAACAGAAAAGGGGGATACGATGCAGCCGTATTATTTTGACAATCAAGGACGTTTTGTGATTGAAAATTTTGCGCATGCCAAGCCCTTTTCCAGTTTCTTGCCCGGCATTGCTGGTGTTCAGGGAATTCCCCTGTGGGCGTATTATGTTAATCGTGGACAAGGAATTGCGAGCTTTGGTGTGGAGGATAAAAATGGAGCGATCATGGAATTTTTTCCGGCTAACCGCAGCTATAGTCTCGTACCGATCCACGGCTTCCGTACCTTTTTAAAGGTAAAAAGGCAGGATGAGTGGAGCTATATGGAGCCGTTTTCGGCTGTGCGTCCTTTGGAGCATGAGCAACAAAAAATGTTAATATCCCGCCATATGCTGGAAATCAATAGCTCTCATCCAGATATAGGGCTGGAGGTGCGTGTGCAATATTTTACGCTTCCTCATGAAAGCTACGCTGCTTTGGTGCGCAAGGTTGAGATTGTCAATCATTCCGATCAAGAACTTGAGCTGGAGGTGCTGGACGGCATGCCGGCTGTGCTGCCCTTCGGTATTGACAATACGGCTTACAAGGAGCTTGGATATACACTGAAAAGCTGGATGGATGTGTATAACCTCAATAACAGCATACCTTACTATAAGGTACGTGGAAGTACAGTGGATACAAGTGAGGTCCATCAGATTGAGGCGGGACATTTTATGTATAGCTTTGTGGAGCAGGATGGCAAGGCCAGACTAGTACGTCCCATTGTCGATCCATCCATTATATTTGGTGAAAATACGTCCCTGACCTTCCCTGACTGCTTTATCCATACACGTGTCGAAGACCTGATTTCACAGCAGCCAGTGACGACGAATAAAGTGCCTTGTGGGTTTAGCGGTTATGCGGCACGATTGGCGGCAGGTACAGCTGTAAATCATTGTTCGGTCATCGGGCATGTGGATGATATTCAATTGATCAATGAACGGATTACAGAAATTGCAACGATGTCTTATATCGATCAAAAGGCGGAGGAAGCTAGAACGTTAATCGAAGAGTTGACAGATGGAATGGCCACGCAGACATCCATTCCATTGTTTGACGAATACTGCCGTCAAAGCTATCTGGATAATCTGCTACGTGGGGGTTATCCATTATTGCTGGACAATGGCACGGAGCAACCCTTTGTGTATCATGTATTTTCGCGCAAGCATGGAGACTTGGAACGAGACTATAATTTTTTCAAACTCCAGGCGGGGTATTATTCGCAAGGAAATGGTAATTTCCGCGATGCGAACCAGAATCGGAGAAATGATGTGTGGTTTAACCCGGGCGTCGGAGATTTTAATATTCGTTTGTTTATGAGCCTGATTCAGCCGGACGGCTATAACCCGCTTGTTGTAAAAGGCTGTAGCTTTCAAATACGAGAGCTCGAACCGTTGCTGGAACAGGTGGAAGTGGCGGCCCATTCGTCTTTGTGTACTTTTTTTCAATCATCATTTACCCCGGGCGAGCTGATTCAGCACATCATTCATGACAATATTGGACTAAAGCAAACGGTAGAGACATTTGTGATCGAAGCCCTCAAGCATTCCGAACAATGCTATGAGGCTGATTTTGGTGAAGGCTTCTGGATCGACCATTGGACTTATAATATGGATCTAATCGAAAGCTATTTGAGTATCTTTCCAGACAAACAAGAAGAACTCTTGCTCTCGACCAGGGAGTACATGTATTACGACAGTCCGGCATGGGTACAGCCGCGCCGAAACAAATACGTGCAGATGAAGGACGGACGTATTCGTCAGTACGGAGCGGTTGTAGAAAGCAAGGAGAAGAAAGCTCAACTTCACATGCGGACTCGCGATGTTCACTGGGTTCGAACCGGACGAGGCAACGGAGAGATTTACAAGTCCAATTTATACGAGAAGCTGCTATCCTTGGCTGCCATCAAGCTGTCTACATTAGACCCAGAAGGCTTGGGAATTGAGATGGAGGCGGGGAAACCAGGATGGAATGATTCCATGAACGGACTTCCGGGGCTGTTTGCTTCGGGCTTTAGTGAGCTATGCGAGTTACAGCGACTCGTAAGATTTTTAATACATGCACAGATGAAGCTTTCGGCAGACTTTGTGCTGAGGCTACCGCTAGAGGTAGCCAGGTTGATCCAAGAATTAGGGCTCGCAGTTGAAGAGTACTACCACGATTTTAATGATGCGGAGCCTGGGAATGGTAGTGACGATCATGGCTTCTGGTCACGGATTTCGGATGCTAGAGAAGCATACCGTGAAACGGTTCGCTTTGGATTTGAAGGGACAGAAGCAGCATTGTCGTTTGCTGATGTACTGGAGTTTTTGCAGCGGGCTGAACGTAAGATTCAAGAGGGAATGGATAAGGCTCTGCGTATAGGAAAGGGGATATACCCAACCTTCTTTTATTATGAAGCCAAAGAATTCGAGGTACAGCAGGATGAGAACGGGGGGGTGTTTGTAAATATACATTCCTTTAAACGCAAGGATATACCGTTCTTCCTGGAAGGACCAACCCGGGCTATGAAAGTAACTGGCGACATTGTAAATGGGAGGAAGCTGTATCGACTTATCAGACAGAGCGAGCTTTACGACAAAAAGCTGGGTATGTATAAGGTGAATGAGAGTCTGGCGGGACAGCCGTTTGAACTGGGCCGTTCCAGAGCTTTCACGCCAGGGTGGCTGGAAAATGAATCGATATTTATGCATATGGAATATAAATATTTACTTGAGTGTTTAAAGGTGGGTCTATACACTGAATTTTTTGCAGACATCCAAAAAGCGCTACCCCCTTTTATGGACGCTGCGATCTATGGAAGAAGTACGCTGGAAAACAGTTCCTTTATTGCTAGCAGTGCTAATCCTGATGCAAGTTTGCATGGAACGGGCTATATTGCGAGGCTGAGTGGATCAACGGCAGAATTTATTCATATGTGGCTATGGATGATGACAGGCGGGCAGCCATTTGGCTATGATTCTAGGGGGCTTACCTTGAAGCTGGAGCCCAAGTTGCCAGGCTGGCTGTTCACAGCTACAGGTGAGTTAACCTTCTGCTTTCTCGGAAGCTGCCAGGTGACGTATTATAATACAAGTCGCATGGATACTTACGCGCCGGACTGCATAGTGAAACAGTATATACTGCATTATAGCAATGAGGAACAGAAGACAATAAACCAGGCTGTATTAGACCCAAAAGAGGCTCAGGATGTGAGAGACCGGCTGGTTTCTCGTATCGAGGTGCATCTGGAGAGATTGCTTTAATTCATTTAAGCCGTCATGCTGCAAAATAGAGCATGACGGCTTTTTAAGACCCTAATTTCTTGTATTAGTGCGGAATTACGCGGAAATATCTTGCAAATCTAATATAACAGGGCAGTGGTCACTGCCTGTAATATGGCAATCAATACTCGCATCTATTAAAAGCGGACGAAGCCGCTCTGAGACGAGGAAGTAATCAATCCGCCAGCCGATATTCCGTTCTCTCACCTTTGGCATATAGGACCACCAGGAATAAACATCCGTTCGATCAGGATAAAAATATCTGAAGGTGTCTATAAATCCAGCGTTGAGCAGCTGTGACATGCGGTCTCGTTCCTCGGGCGTGAAGCCAGCATTTCCGTAGTTGGCTTTGGCATTTTTGAGATCGATCTCCTGATGAGCCACGTTCAAGTCTCCGCAAATGATGACAGGCTTCAGAGTGTCTAGTTGTTGCAGATAGTTGCGAAAACGGTCTTCCCATTCGAGCCTGTATGGCAATCGGGATAAATCCCGTTTGGTATTCGGTGTGTACACATTGACAAGATAAAATTTTTCAAATTCCAGCGTAAGGGTTCGACCCTCCGGTTCTTCATTTTCTTCGAGTCCATAATGCACAGAGAGCGGCTTGATTTTGGTGAAAATAGCTGTGCCAGAATACCCTTTTTTCTCAGCATAATTCCAGTATTGCATGTATTCCTCCATGTTCTCCATGAGGATTTGTCCTTCTTGAAGCTTCGTTTCCTGTACGCAAAAAATATCGGCATTCGTTTCTTTTAGATAAGTATAGAATCCTTTGGTTACACAGGCTCTTAAGCCATTTACATTCCAAGATATTAATTTCATTTGATTAAACTCCTTACTACTCCACGCAGTCAAGCGGTGTAATGGGTATATCCTCGATTAAAAGGCTGTCCCAGACAAGCGCTCGAACAGCGCTACGGAAACAGCCTTTTCTACATTAAAATAGGTTGTAATACGATGCTGGGCTCCAACGTTCACGGTGGGTCCTATTTCGCTGGAAAATAAAAAAAGCTTCCTAAATAGGAAGCTTCGGCTATACGTCCCAGGAGGGATTCGAACCCCCGACCGACGGCTTAGAAGGCCGTTGCTCTATCCAGCTGAGCTACTGGGACATAAAATTCAAGCGAATATTAATATATCATATGGATGGAAAAGATTCAAGTCTTATTTTGCATTTATCGTTTATTTGGGCTCTACACCACATAAATTCAGACTACACATCGTTTTTTTTGCCTTATAAAAGGGTATGTTAGAATACAGGTGAATATGTTGAAGACGAGTGGTTGAACTTCGGCTGCTGTTTCTCATATAATCTACAAATACTTTAGCTTGCGGAGGAGAGGGGGTGCCTTGAAAATAAAGGACTCCAAGGTGACGACAAAAGAAAATAATATCGTATTGTTTCCGAAGACACTGGACTACTATCAAATTCAACTTACGGTGATGCTTGAAAACGAACGTTACGGAGAGGCGATGGCGATGCTGCGCTTTTTGATGCAGTGTCAGGGACAGGAGCAGAAACAATACGATGAATGGAACGCTCTATCACAATGGTTGGAAGCTGCATTTCCACAGTATGCTGACAGCGGAGCGGTAACGGACAATGTGGAAGAAGACGAAGTCAGTGAAGTTGAGTTGGCTCGCCGTCATGCACGTTTTAAGCAGGAACAGAATGCAGGCTACGGTAACAAGCTTTTGCAGATGGCTATGGATCAACCGTTATCCGAACAGACGATTCTAGCTTTGGAACAGCTATCCTACTTGGAACTGCCGGAGATCGACGATGCTTTGCTTCGCTGGATTACTGAACGGGAAATCCATCCTCTTCTTCAATTCCGTGTTCTACAGACATTGAGACGCCGCGGAATGGAAGGAACGATAGAAATCAGACGGGGTGATGAACAGACGGAAATCGATATTGAAACGGTTCCGTTACAGCCTGATGAGTTTCCAGAGGCGATTATGCGTATTTTGGAACGGGTAGCCGACCAGACTGAAGTGCATGAGCCCACACTATTCTATTTTGCACAGGAGCTGTGGTCACAGTTTGTGATGGCCGTGTACGGTACGAAAGATTATAGATCAATGTTGGTAGAAGAGGACGGAATGCCGGATATTTGGGCAGCAGCACTCCATCAGACCGTTTCGGAAAGTTTGAACGGGAACAATAATGAAGAAGAAACCCGCGCTATATATGGCATTACAGATGCACTGCGCTTCCGTTTTGAGCAAGCATATCGGTCGATGCGATTATTCGTAGCGGCGGGAATGAACACTCCTTAATGACCGGAAACGTTTACCTGTTAAAGCATTCAAGGGCTGCTCTTGAAAAAGACAGTAATGTTAGATATACTATAGTGGTTATTTTGTGTGCGTTGATTGTAATGAAAACTAAGTGAAGATTTTGTTGGAGGGGAAAGCATAAAATGAAAGCAACTTGGGAGAAAATAGAGAAGAACCTTGGGGTTCTTGAAGTTGAGGTAGACGCGGATCGTGTAGCCGCTGCACTCGACAAAGCTTTTAATAAAGTGGTTAAACAAGTAAGCGTACCAGGATTCCGTAAAGGTAAAGTGCCACGTCCTATCTTTGAAAAACGTTATGGCATTGAAAGTCTGTACCAGGATGCAATTGACTTCCTGTTGCCAGAAGCATACAGCCAAGCTGTAGAGCAAACAGACATCTTCCCAGTAGATAGCCCAGATGTTGAAATTGATCAATTTGCTAAAGGCGAAACTTTCAAATTCAAAGCAAAAGTTACTGTTAAACCTGAAGTAACTTTGGGCGATTACAAAGGCGTAGAAGTGCCTGTAAGCAAAATCGAAGTAAGCGACGAAGAACTGGCTCAAGAGCTGGAGCGCCTGCAACAACGTCATGCTGAATTGGTTGTCGTTGATGAAGATGCTGCTCAATCCGGCGATACAGCTATCATTGACTTCGACGGTTCCGTAGACGGTGTACAGTTCGAAGGTGGACAAGCTGAGAAGTATTCTCTGGAACTGGGTTCCAATACCTTCATCCCTGGCTTTGAAGATCAAGTGATTGGTTTGCACACTGGTGATTCCAAGGACGTTGAAGTAACGTTCCCTGAGAACTACCATTCTGCTGACCTCGCTGGTAAACAAGCTGTATTTAAAGTGAAAGTTCATGAACTGAAACGCAAAGTTCTTCCTGAATTGGACGATGAATTTGCTAAAGATGTAAGTGAATTTGACACACTTGCTGAATTCAAGGAAGACTTGAAAAAGCAATTGCTGGAACGCAAAGAAAACGAAGCTAAAGCAGCTCGTGAGGGCGCTGTAGTGGAGAAAGTTGCTGAAAATGCAACAATCGACATTCCTGAGGCAATGGTTAAGAGTGAAGTGCAAAACATGGTTCGCGATTTCGACAACCGTCTGCGCAGCCAAGGCATGAATCTTGAAATGTTCCTCGGCTTCTCCGGTCAAAGCAAAGAAGACCTGGAAGAGCAAATGAAAGCTGATGCTGAGAAGCGCGTACGCAACAACCTCGTGCTGGAGCAAGTGGCTAAAGCAGAAAACATCGAAGTTTCCGAAGCGGAAATTAATGAAGAGCTGCAAAACATGGCTGATGCTTACAAACGTTCTGTAGAAGAGATCCGCAGCATTCTGGAAAGTAACGGCTCGTTCGCTAACTTGAAAGAAGAGATCTCACTGCGCAAAACAATCGCTTTGCTGGTTGAAAACAGCAAAGAAGTTGAAGCGCCAGCTGCAGCTGCTGAGTAATTTAAACGATAAAATATACGGTGTATGCTGTAACAGGCTGCAACGTAGTAATTAGATAAGGATAAGGCACGTAGTGAAAGTTACGTGCCTTATTTTTACCTTAGACAATCCAAATTTTAGTCGTTTATGGAAAGCGCTGTGAATGGTGTTTTCTGTTTTACATAAGTCACTACCGTACATTTGCACATACATACGAAACATGGTTAAATATGAGAAGGTCTCGGCAGGACGTCTGTAAATAGCCTGCATTTTATATATGAGCACAGGCAAATATGACACGAGACTCTGAACATGTTAAAATATTTTGTAAGGTGTTCACGTTTCATGATTGCCGCTTCCGTTTTAATGGGACTTAAGGAAGCGGATGAATACAGGTGTTCATTTTAATAAAGAAAAGAGGTTGGTCGTGATGAGTCTCGTCCCTATGGTTGTGGAACAAACGAATCGAGGAGAACGATCTTACGATATTTACTCGCGGTTGCTTAAGGATCGCATCATTTTCCTAAGTGGCCCGATTGATGACGATGTCGCCAATCTCGTCATTGCACAGCTATTGTTCCTTTCTGCGGAAGACCCGGAGAAGGACATTAATTTGTACATTAACTCGCCAGGCGGTTCTGTTACTGCAGGCATGGGTATATATGATACAATGCAATTCATTAAGCCGGATGTATCGACGATTTGTGTAGGTATGGCTGCTAGTATGGGCTCTTTATTGCTCACAGCCGGTGCACCAGGCAAGAGATATGCACTTACCAATAGTGAAGTTATGATTCACCAGCCGCTCGGCGGCATTCAGGGGCAAGCCTCCGACATGCTGATTCATGCGGACTGGATTATCAAAACACGTGCCAAGCTGAATCAAATCTATGTGGAGCGTACAGGTCAGCCCCTCGAAAAAATCGAACGTGATACTGACCGGGATTTCTTCATGGAAGCGGAAGAGGCGAAAGCATACGGTATCATTGACCAGGTGCTGTCTAAACCGATTAATCTGTAAAGGGGTGGCTCTATGTTTAAATTTAATGATGAAAAAGGACAATTAAAATGTTCTTTCTGCGGTAAATCTCAGGATCAGGTTCGCAAGCTTGTTGCCGGACCGGGCGTATATATATGTGACGAATGCATCGAGTTGTGCACGGAAATTGTGGAGGAAGAATTGGGTCATGAAGAAGAAGTAGATCTGAAAGACATTCCAAAACCAATGCAAATCCGTGAAATTCTGGACCAATATGTTATTGGTCAGGATCAAGCGAAAAAATCATTGTCTGTTGCGGTATATAATCACTACAAACGTATTAATACACAAAACAAAATTGATGATGTGGAATTGCAAAAAAGTAACATTCTGATGCTTGGACCTACAGGTTCGGGTAAAACGTTACTTGCGCAAACCATGGCTAAAATTTTGAACGTCCCATTTGCTATCGCAGATGCCACTTCCCTTACGGAAGCGGGTTATGTGGGTGAAGACGTTGAAAACATTTTGCTGAAACTGATTCAAGCTGCCGATTATGATGTAGAAAAAGCCGAGCGCGGCATTATCTACATTGACGAAATTGATAAAGTAGCCCGCAAATCCGAAAACCCGTCCATTACGCGTGACGTATCGGGTGAAGGTGTACAGCAAGCGTTGCTTAAAATTTTGGAAGGCACAGTTGCTTCTGTACCTCCGCAAGGTGGTCGCAAGCATCCACATCAAGAATTCATTCAAATTGATACCACGAATATCCTGTTCATTTGCGGTGGTGCCTTTGATGGTCTGGAGCAAATGATCAAACGTCGTATCGGTAAGAAGGTCATCGGCTTTAACGCGACTAGTGAACAAAAAGATCTAAAACCAGGCGAATATACCTCCATGGTATTGCCAGAGGATCTGCTGAAATTCGGTCTGATTCCGGAATTCGTAGGACGTTTGCCAGTTATTTCTACGCTGGAGCCGCTTGATGAGAAGACATTGGTTCGTATTTTGTCTGAACCAAAAAATGCCTTGACCAAGCAATATCAGAAGATGCTGGAACTGGACAATGTGCAGCTGGAGTTTAAGCAAGATGCTCTGGAAGCCATTGCTCGTGAGGCGATCAAGCGTAACACGGGTGCCCGTGGCCTTCGTGCAATCATCGAAGGTATTATGCTCGACGTTATGTACGAAGTTCCTTCCCGTGATGATGTGACGACTTGCGTCATCAACGAGCAGGTAGTAAAAGACAAAATCGCACCGGAACTCGGTGGTACAGATAAGGATAAAAAACAAGAAGAGAGCGCCTAAGGATTGATACTTCGCGATCTCTACAATATGAGAAGCCCGATCTCCACTTCACTAAACCCGTATGAGGTTTTATGGGGTGGAGGTTTGGCGTTAATGGGAGAGAAAAGTACATGTTCTTAAGACAAGACACACGTCCCGTTAAAGTCGGGAATCTGACGATTGGCGGCAGCAATGAAGTCATCATCCAAAGCATGTGTACAACCAAAACGGCAGATGTGGAAGCTACAGTAGCTGAGATTCTACGCTTGGAAGAAGCCGGATGTCAGATAGTGCGGGTTACCGTCAACAATGAGGAAGCTGCCGCAGCTATTAAGGAAATTAAGAAGCGGATTCATATTCCGCTGGTTGCAGATATTCACTTTAATCACAAGCTGGCTCTACTGGCGATTGAAAATGGGATTGACAAGGTTCGTATTAACCCAGGGAACATTGGACGACGTGAAAAAGTGGAAGCAGTCGTTAAGGCGTGTAAAGAAAAAGGGATTCCGATTCGGATTGGTGTGAACGCCGGATCATTGGAACAGCATTTACTGGATAAGTATGGCTACCCGACGCCAGAAGCGATGGTAGAAAGTGCACTGTACCATATCGGGATACTCGAAGAGCTTGATTTCCATGATATTATCGTATCACTGAAGGCTTCTGACGTTCCAATGGCGATTGCGGCTTACACGAAGGCAGCTGAAATTATTAAGTATCCCCTCCATTTGGGCATCACCGAAGCCGGTACACTCTTTACTGGAACGGTTAAAAGCGCAGCGGGTATGGGAGCACTGTTGGCAGCTGGTATCGGATCCACCATGCGTATCTCGCTAAGTGCCGATCCAGTCGAAGAAGTGAAGGTAGCACGGGAGTTGCTCAAAACGTTTGGGTTGATCACGAATGCAGCTACATTGATTTCTTGTCCGACTTGCGGGCGTCTGGATATTGATCTGTTCTCTATTGCGAACGAAGTAGAGGATTACATTGCAAAACTCAAGGTGCCGATTAAAGTATCCGTACTGGGGTGTGCAGTTAACGGTCCGGGTGAAGCGAAGGAAGCTGATATCGGAATTGCCGGAGCACGTGGAGAAGGTCTATTGTTCCGTTATGGAAAGATGATTCGTAAAGTCCCTGAGGCTGAAATGGTTGACGAATTGAAAAAAGAAATTGATATCATCGTCAAGGCTTATGAGGAAACAGGTAAAATACCGGGACGTGAAGAGCGTCACACTGCCGAGAAGGTGTAGGCAAAAGCGGTTATTTTAAAACAGGTATAATCATAAACTATGGTCATTGTATAAGCGCCGTGGAGAGCAGCTCTGCTACAGAACTGTTTTTCGCGGCGTTTTTGTATTTCTCTCTGATCTTTTGAAAGACAGCCGTTTAGCTCTCGTGGAAAAGGAAATACTGTCTTTCATAGAACAGCATTTTCAAATTGCTGAGATGAGAAACGGAGGAAATACGATGGACTTGACTATGATATTGTTATTGGTGCAAATGTTTTTCGGGATTGTCATTGGTCTGTATTTCTGGAATCTTCTGCGGAGCCAGAAAACGAACCGTAGTGCGGTGGATCGGGAATCTAGGAAGGAATTGGATAAGTTGCGCAAATTGCGCTCTATTTCACTTACTAAGCCGCTGGCTGAACGCACGCGACCTGCCACGTTACAGGATATCGTCGGTCAGAAGGACGGTCTGCGAGCGCTCAAAGCGGCGTTATGCAGTGCAAATCCGCAGCATGTCATTATTTATGGCCCTCCTGGTGTAGGGAAAACGGCTGCAGCACGTGTGGTACTGGAAGAGGCTAAGAAGAATCAGTCCTCCCCGTTCAAGGGGGATGCTAAATTCACGGAGATTGATGCCACAACGGCCCGTTTTGACGAACGTGGTATTGCGGACCCGTTAATTGGTTCAGTACATGATCCAATCTATCAAGGGGCAGGAGCGATGGGTGTAGCGGGTATCCCTCAACCTAAACCCGGAGCTGTAACGAAGGCTCATGGAGGGATGCTGTTCATTGATGAGATTGGCGAGCTGCATCCAACGCAGATGAATAAGCTGTTGAAAGTGCTGGAGGATCGGAAGGTATTTTTGGAAAGTGCATATTACAATTCAGAAGACTCGCATACGCCTGCTTACATTCACGATATTTTCCAAAATGGTTTGCCTGCGGATTTCCGTTTGGTAGGTGCGACGACCCGTTCGCCGCATGAGCTGCCACCTGCTATTCGATCCCGGTGTATGGAAATTTATTTCCGTGCCTTGCAACCTCAGGAGATTGCTCGTATTGCTGAAGATGCTGTACACAAGTTGGGCTTTGGTCCTTGTCCAGAGGCAGTCGAGGTTGTACAGCGTTACGCGACCAACGGCCGGGAGGCAGTCAATATGATCCAGCTTGCTGCTGGTTTGGCGCTTACCGAGAAAAGGGAACGACTCGATGCTTCGGATGTAGAGTGGGTAGCGGGTAGCAGCCAAATTCAACCCCGTCCTGATCGAAAAATACCGGGCTTGCCACAAATTGGATTCGTTAACGGATTAGCTGTATACGGTCCGAACATGGGCATGCTGCTGGAAATTGAGGTTACTGCGGTTCCGGTTCCTGAAGGAAATGGAAGCTATAATATTACGGGTGTTGTGGATGAAGAAGAAATCGGAGGTAACTCCCGTACACTGCGTCGTAAGAGCATGGCTAAAGGCTCTGTGGAAAATGTTCTGACTGTTTTGCGTACGCTCGGTTTGTCTCCGTCCAATTACGATCTGCATATCAATTTTCCAGGGGGGACGCCAGTAGATGGTCCGTCGGCAGGGATTGCGATGGCGACAGCTATTGCCTCCGCGATGCGGGGAATTCCGGTGGATCATGAGATTGCCATGACTGGCGAGATTAGCATCCATGGTCGAGTCAAGCCGATTGGCGGCGTATTAGCCAAGGTCGAAGCTGCTTTTCAGGCTGGTGCCAAAAAAGTGATCATTCCGCAGGATAACTGGCAAGCTCTATTTGACAGCATTGAGGGACTAAAAGTCATCCCTGTACAGTCGGTTACCGAAGTGTTCCGTCATGTGTTTGGAGAAGAGATGACCACGGATGCGCCTGTACATGCGCCAATTGAGACTTTTCGCCCATCTCAATCCTCCTTGTTACAGGCGGATGGAACACATAATGGGACGATTTCAGATACAGGATCTTGCTAATGAACTAGTCTTTCATTGGTTTTTTTATAAAACATTTGATAAAATATGAAAGATAGCAACGTGAGGATTGTAAAATCCGGAACCTGAGAATCACTGGAGGTGCGAAAGCGATGGGACCCACCAAGACAAAAGGTCGTCGTTTTCCTTTGCTGCCTTTAAGAGGACTTCTGGTTTACCCGAGCATGGTTCTGCATCTCGATGTGGGCCGGGAAAAATCGGTCAAGGCTTTGGAAAAAGCGATGGTTGAAGACAATTTGATTCTCCTGTGTTCTCAATCAGAAGTTAATATTGAAGAACCCACACAAGAGGATATTTTTCGAGTCGGCACGGTAGCCAAAGTACGCCAAATGCTCAAGCTTCCCAACGGAACCATTCGAGTATTGGTGGAAGGGCTGGAACGCGCTGAGATTATTCAATATACGGACAATGAAGAATATTATGAGGTAATGGCGAAGGAACTGCACGAGGCAGAAAACGTACAGCCTGAAACGGATGCGCTTATGCGCACTGTATTAACTCAGTTCGAGCATTATATCAATTTGTCCAAAAAGGTAACACCGGAGACTCTCGCTGCGGTATCTGATATTGAGGAGCCAGGGCGACTGGCTGATGTAATCACAAGCCATTTGACGCTCAAAATTAAGGAAAAGCAGGATATATTGGAGACGATCGACGTAACTCAGCGTCTGGAGAAGCTCCTAGATATTTTGAACAATGAACGTGAAGTGCTGGAACTGGAACGTAAAATCAACCAGCGTGTGAAAAAGCAGATGGAAAAGACGCAGAAGGAGTATTATCTGCGTGAACAAATGAAGGCGATTCAGAAGGAACTTGGTGAGAAGGAAGGTCGCGCAGGAGAAGTTGAAGAACTACGCAACCAGCTAAGTGAACGAGAGTTGCCTGTTCCGGTGAAAGAGAAGGTCGAAAAGGAAATTGACCGTCTGGAAAAAATGCCAGCAAGCTCTGCCGAGGGTGGTGTCATCCGCAATTACGTCGATTGGCTGTTAAGCTTGCCGTGGAACAAGTTCACCGATGATGATCTTGATATCGTCAAAGCAGAAGAAATACTCGATAACGACCACTATGGGCTGGATAAGCCCAAGGAGCGGGTGTTGGAGTATTTGGCCGTGCGCAAACTGGTGAAGACCATTAAGGGACCCATTCTGTGTCTCGTAGGTCCGCCAGGGGTCGGCAAGACCTCACTGGCTCGCTCGATTGCCAAATCCATGGGCCGGGAATTTGTCCGCATCTCTCTCGGTGGTGTGCGCGATGAAGCAGAAATCCGTGGTCACCGCCGGACCTATGTTGGCGCGATGCCGGGGCGGATTATTCAGGGAATGAAGACCGCAGGAACATCTAATCCAGTCTTTTTGCTGGATGAGATTGATAAAATGGCCTCCGATTTCCGAGGCGATCCATCGGCGGCGTTGCTCGAAGTGCTTGATCCTGAGCAAAACAACACGTTCAGTGACCATTTTGTTGAGTTGCCGTTTGATCTGTCCAACGTGATGTTTGTTACGACAGCCAATGCTGCACATAATATCCCACGTCCGCTGATGGATCGTATGGAGACGCTCTATATTCCCGGCTACACCGAACTGGAGAAGCTGGAAATCGCCAATCGATATCTATTGCCTAAGCAGAAGAGAGAGCATGGCTTGGGAGAGGAACAATTGGTTATTGGGGAGGATACGCTGCTGCGTGTCATTCGCGAATATACCCGTGAATCCGGTGTGCGGAATCTTGAACAGCAAATGGCTTCTCTGTGTCGCAAGGCAGCGAAGTCAGTTGTTTCCGGTGGTGAAGGACCGATTCAAATCACACCGGATAATTTGAAAGATTATTTGGGTATCGCCAAATTCCGTTACGGTGTAGCAGAACTGGAGGATCAGATCGGTACGGTTACAGGCTTGGCATGGACCGAGGTCGGTGGTGAAACACTGATGATTGAAGTGACGGTCGTGCCTGGTAGCGGGAAACTGATTCTTACGGGTAAACTGGGAGACGTTATGAAAGAATCCGCGCAGGCGGCATTCAGCTACACTCGTTCCAAGGCAGTCGATCTGGGCATTGAACTGGACTTCTATGAGAAAAATGATATCCACATTCATATTCCTGAGGGAGCGATACCAAAGGATGGCCCATCTGCCGGAATTACGATTGCTACCGCATTAATTTCCGCTTTAACCAACCGTCATGTATCCAAGGATGTAGCGATGACGGGCGAAATTACCTTGCGCGGTCGCGTATTGCCGATTGGCGGTTTGAAAGAAAAGTCGCTGGCTGCCCATCGGGCAGGCTACAAAAAAATTCTGCTTCCCAAAGATAATGAACGGGATTTGAAGGATATTCCCGACAGTATCCGGCAGGATGTTGAATTTGTCCCCGTTGCCCATATGGATCAGGTGTTAAAGCATGCTTTGGTTGAGCAGGCAAGGGTACATTAGAGAGGAATTAAAGACACAATGAAAGTAACAAAAGCAGAATTTATAATCAGTGCGGTTGGCCCGGATCAGTTTCCTGTGGACGCTTTGCCAGAGATTGCTCTGGCGGGGCGCTCCAATGTTGGAAAATCATCACTGATTAATCGGATGATTAACCGTAAAAATTTGGCGCGTACCAGTTCTACGCCAGGTAAAACCCAGCAACTCAATTATTACCGGATCAATGATGAGCTCTATTTTGTGGATTTTCCCGGTTACGGTTATGCTAAGGTATCCAAAACGTCTCGCAAGGCTTGGGGGCAGATGATTGAGTCTTATTTGCTGGAACGTGAGCCGCTTAAACTGGTGCTTCAAATGGTAGATTTGCGCCACCCACCGTCCAAGGATGATATCATGATGTACGACTGGTTGCGTCATAATGGGCTTCCGGTCTGTGTTGTAGGCACAAAAGCAGATAAAATCCCTAAAACACGGCGAGAAAAGCACTATAAGGTAATCAAGCAGGAACTCGGAATACTTCCCGGGGGTTTGTTTATCCCCTTTTCATCCGAAGAAGGCATGGGCAAGGAAGAGCTGTGGTCGGTCATCTCCAGCTATATCGAGAATGACGACGAAGAGCAGACGGAATTGTAAGGTTAGGGGCGTCCTGAAGGACGCCTTTTTTTCGTGATGTTGGATTAAAAACATTAAACTCATTAAATGGGTAGGAATAATATATAATAAACAAAGGAAATCGTGGGATTTAAGCATAAAAGTGAGCATATGGTGGATAATGCAGCTGCGACTCCGTTATTTTCCGTTTATTTCCGATGAATGCCGGATATTTATGATTTGATGCGCAAGAAAGCGCTGCGGGTCTGATGTATAATAAAGCATAAAGCTTACACTACAGGTTTGAGGAAAGAATTGAGGAGATTGGTATGGCACAGCGGTTAGCCACAGAGTATGTAAAAACCACTTTGACCTTGTCAGAAACCCAAATGGACGAATTTTTACAGGCAGTGAATGATCCTCAGGTGCATTACCGCATTAAGGTTCTGGATAACGGAAGACAGGAAATCGTTCTGGAGCATATTGCAGGTGAGGAAGTTCATTTATTTTTTGAAGCCAAAGAGGGAGCGTTTGTCTGTGAATTAACTTGCCGCTTAGTTCATCCACAGCTAACCCTGTTTATACGCCAACTATTTGTTCGTTTTAAGGGTGAAGGTATTGTTTACCGCATGTATCAAGGATTCACTATGGTGTATTTTTATAATGAAGGTGCGGTTCGCAGAATTATGGAAAAGAATGCAGAAGGCTCCAGGCTGGTGTTTGAATATAGAAATACAGTGCAAGAGCTGCAACAGCTTTTTCAACATCAGAACGTCGAAAAGGAAATAGCAGATGTATACAATCTCATTAATTCGTTACTTGATGAGCGGAATCTGGCGCGTACTTTCTCTGAGCTGGAACAGATTGACCACAAGCTTCGGATGAGTTGCTCCAAATTATTTGCCCTGGAAGCTTAAGAGGCTGAATATATGGAATGAATTGTTATACAGTGTAGTCCCTTTCTTTACCGAAAGGGGCTTTTTTATTCCAAAAAAATGATTGCATTTGCTGCACATAGATGTTATTTTTAATCTCGTTGAAAATGAATATAGGAACCAGGATTCACTCAGGACATTGAATGTTGCGAGAGGTTATCCCTCGGGAAGTGAATGACGTAGGTCCTAGCGGATGAAATTTTTTTCAAACATTTTATTCCTAGGAAGGGGGAACCGAAAGATGGAATTGGAATACTCAACTTTCGGAAGACACGTTGCCGTAGATACTTGGGGTGTTGAGTTTGAATTACTGAATGATGCGCAGTTTCTGGAGGCTCAATTAGTTGAAGCTGCTGAAGCTTGCGGAGCAACGGTGATGTCCGTTCAATCCAAGCAATTCGAACCACAGGGAGCTACCGTGCTTGTACTGTTGTCGGAGAGTCATCTCTCTATTCATACGTATCCTGAGAGAGGGTTTGCCGCTATTGATTGTTATACTTGCGGTGAGACTGTTGATCCGCAGTTAGCTATTGATTACCTGGTATCCGTTCTAAAACCGAAAAAAACATATGCGAAGAAGCTGATTCGCGGCTTGGGAGAACTTCAGGTGGAATCCCCGGAGTGCAAGCTGGCTGAGTTGGTGTAAATCTCCTTTATGGAGCCGTGTGCGTCCTATATCATAACCATGGAACATTTCCATGGTTATTTGTTTTAAAAGTGGTTTACACTAAACTAAATCATACAGAACGTGCTTGATGTTTATGAAAGCCATCCAATTTTCATAAACAATTCATAAAACAGCCGAAGGGGATTCGGACTTCTGTGATATAATTAACATAGTTTATGATAACAGTGAGTATTCTTATTACAGTTTAGGCAGGTGAATTTTACAATGCACATCGTCGTTGTTGGGTTGAATTATCGTACGGCGCCTGTGGAAGTCAGAGAACGGTTTACATTTGCAGAACAGGATTTGCCAAAAGCGCTGGAACAACTCAAACTTACCAAAAGTGTGTTGGAGGGCGTAGTTGTCGCAACCTGCAATCGGACTGAAATATATGTTGTGGTGGACCGCCTTCACATGTGCGGTTATTTTATACGCAGTTTTATGGAACAATGGTTTGGTATTCCTCGTGATCAGTTTACACAACATTTATATATATATGAGGACGAGCAGGCAATTCGGCATTTGTTCCGTGTGACTTGTGGTCTGGATTCTATGGTCATCGGAGAAACACAAATTTTGGGACAGGTAAAGAATGCTTTTCTTCAGGCTCAATCTCAAAAAATTACAGCAACGTGGTTTAATATGTTGTTTAAGCAGGCCGTCACATTGGGCAAGCGTGCCCATTCGGAGACGTCTATTGGAGAAAGCGCCGTATCTGTTAGCTATGCAGCCGTTGAGCTGGGCAAACGGATTTTCGGGATGTTTACGGATAAAAAGGTACTGATCCTCGGTGCCGGTAAAATGAGCGAGCTTACCGTTAAGCATTTGTACAGCGGCGGAGCTGCCGAGGTTATTGTAGCAAATCGAACTTTGTCCCGCGCCGAGGATCTGGCCTCCAAGTTTAACGGAACGCCAGTTACGATGGAGGAAGGCATGAATCGGTTGGCGGATGTGGATATTGTGATTAGCTCGACTGGTGCTCAGGGGTATATTCTGGATCGCAATCGTGTCGAAGCCAGTATGAAACGTCGTCAGTCTCGTCCTTTGTTTATGATTGATATCGCGGTTCCACGCGATTTGGACCCGGCTATTGGCGAATTGCAGAATGTTTTCCTATATGACATTGATGATCTGGAAGGGATCGTGGAGAGCAATCTGGAAATGCGTCGTACTGAAGCTGCAAAAATCGAGCATATGATTGAAGATGAGCTTAGCGAGTTTTATCAATGGTTGAAAACGATGGGAGTGCGTCCGGTGATTCGTGCATTACAGGAAAAATCGGAGTCTATACATCAGGATACGCTGGAAAGCTTGTATAACAAGCTTCCCGAGCTGGATGAACGGCAGCGTAAAGTGATAAGCCGTTTGACGAAGAGTATGCTGAATCAGATGATGCATGATCCGATCAATCGGGTTAAGGAACTGGCTGTCCAAAAGCAGGGAAATGAGGCGCTAGACATGTTTAGCCACATTTTTGCTCTGGAGGATCGTTTGGAGGACGCCGCTCAGAAAGTAGATAAAAGCGATGCATCTGCGTTAATAAAACCGGAGGCTGGTGTTCATGGAAAAACCGGTCAGGCTCAGGCTTTGCCAGCGTCGTTTGCGCCGGCCAGCCTGTAAAGGTGGGTGAACAGACGTGGCCTCAGGCATGCTTATATATGATTCAATGATTTATGTTTTTGCCCTGAGCCTTCTGTTTGTATTTTCGGATGGAATTCGTCGCAATGCGAATGCTAAACGGACAGGTACAGGGCTTCTTATTGTCGTTGTAATGCTCCAGCTTGTTTTTATGGGAATGCGAACCTGGAATGAAGGGCATCTTCCTATTTTTGTGACCTACGACTTTCTGTTTCTGTTCTCATTTATCCTGGTACTGATTTCTTTGATTCTGTCACGTTATCAGCGATCGGAATTTGCGGTGTTGCTGCTTAATATCATTAGTTTTGCTGTTCTTGTGCTCAACAATATATGGATGGAGCCGATCGACAACCCGCTTGGAAATTGGCATACCGTACATGGGCTGCTTCTGATTCATATTGCGCTGGCTAATCTTGGCTTTGTCGCGATGACGGTAGCGGCTGTATTTTCGGGGTTGTATCTGTTTTTGCATCGTAAATTGAAAGTCAAGAAATGGAATGACACGATCAAGCGCCTGCCGAGTCTGGAAATGATGGATCGGTATACACATATGGCGCTTTTAATTGGTACTCCTTTGCTGGGAGTTTCTATTGTTGTTGCTGTTATTTCTATTATTGCCGAGGAACGCTGGCGTCTTTTGCTAGATACCAAAGTGCTGATGACAGCGATTGCCTTATGCGTGTATATTGTATTTTTAGTGAGCAAAAGATTGAACCAGCGTTCTGGCCTGGTCATGGCAAAGTGGTCTTTGGTTGGCTACACGCTGCTAGTTCTTAATTTTTTGCTGAATTCCTGGTCTGTATTTCATCAGTGGACGGGGGAGTGAAAAGCCATTTGCAGCATTTTGTCCCGATTTCGTTGAATTGTAACAATAAGCTCTGTTGTGTTGTAGGCGGCGGCAGGATTGCGGAACGAAAGGTTAAGGGGGTGATGGAAAGTGGGGCATCCATTACCGTCATTAGCCCGAATATAACGCCGGATTTGCAGATCCTGGCCGATCACAAGCAGCTCCACTGGGTAAATCGCGTATATCGCGAGGGTGACCTCCAGGGAGCCTTTCTTGTATATGCTGCTACGAACCAGAGAGAAGTGAATAATAAGGTTGCGCATGAGGCCAGACAAAGGGGTATACTGGTAAATGTGGCGGATCGCTCGGAAGAGGGAGATTTTATAACGCCGGGCATCATCCGACGAGGGAGACTGACGATTAGTATTTCCACCGAAGGGGCAGGCCCCGCTGTGACTGCTGATATTACATCAGCCTTGGATACGTTGTTCGGTAGCGAATACGAGCCTTATCTGGATTTCATGCACGATATGCGACAGGTCATCAAACGCAAGATAAGTTCCCCACAGCAAAGGACCAAACTATTAAGACGCTTGGCGAGTAGCGGAATTTTGGAACAGATACGACGTCATGAATTTATGGCTTGGACCGAAAAAGAAATAGATCTATGGATTGCGCAAAATCAGGAGGAATAACATGCGAACAATTGTGGTAGGCAGCAGACAGAGCGCTCTTGCGTTAACTCAGACCGGGCATGTCATTGAGGATTTGAATGCACTGTGCGCGGAGCATGGATTGGATTTACAATTTGTCGTGAAGAAAATCCTGACCAAGGGTGATCGAATATTGGATGTAACCTTGTCCAAAGTGGGTGGCAAAGGACTTTTTGTCAAAGAGATTGAACAGGCCATGCTGGCTGGTGAGATTGATATGGCAGTACATAGTATGAAGGATA
Source organism: Paenibacillus sp. DP01 (assembly GCF_044784315.1). Lineage (NCBI taxonomy): Bacteria > Bacillati > Bacillota > Bacilli > Caryophanales > Paenibacillaceae > Paenibacillus > Paenibacillus sp. DP01. The sequence continues at coordinate 4,368,558 of NZ_CP173059.1, read as the reverse complement.
TGCCGTCCGAATTGCCGGAAGGTCTTGTCAATGGCGCTGTACCGCGCCGTGAGGACCCACGCGATTGCCTAATTACATTGGGCGCCAAGAGTCTGGAGGATTTGCCTTTAGGAGCCAAGGTGGGCACAAGCAGCTTGCGCAGAGCCAGTCAAATCAAGTCCATGCGACCTGATCTACAATTAGAGCCAGTACGTGGCAATATTGATTCCCGTCTGAAAAAGCTGGAGACGGAAGGTTTTGACGCCATCATTTTGGCAGCAGCAGGTTTGCACCGGATGGGCTGGAAAGACCGCATTACGTCCTATATACCAGAGGAGGCATGCTTACCGGCAGTAGGACAGGGAGCGCTCGGTATTGAATGCCGTGCGAGCGATGATGAGCTATTGGCATTGTTGAAACTCTACAACCACCAGGATACCTCGGCTACGGTTGCGGCTGAGCGAACCTTTCTGGGTGTGTTAAATGGGGGATGCCAAGTGCCAATCGGAGCTCATGCGGTTTGGGCTGGTCAAGAAATCAGCCTCACAGGGATGGTAGGTTCGCCAGATGGCGAGGTTATTTTGAAGGAAACGCTCCAGGGAAATGATCCGCAGAAGCTGGGAGAAGCGGTGGCGGCCAGTTTGATAGCCAAAGGAGCGGAACAGATTCTGGCGCAGGTGAGGGGATAGTGGAATGGTGGGAAAGGTATATTTAGTAGGTGCAGGACCCGGAGATGCAAGATTGATTACGGTCAAGGGTTGGGAGTGCATTCAACTGGGCGATGTCATTGTGTATGACAGACTGGCAAGCCCTCGCCTCTTGGGGCTGATGAAGCCAGGGGCCCAAAAAATATATGTCGGCAAACTGCCAGATCGTCACACCATGAAGCAAGAGGAAATTAATCAGCTGCTGGTGGATTTAGCCTTGGAAGGAAAGAAAGTCGTCCGGCTCAAAGGGGGAGACCCCACTATTTTTGGGCGAGTCGGCGAGGAAGCCGGGCTACTGCGTAAACACGGTATTTCCTATGAAATCATACCTGGCATCACATCAGCCATCAGCGTGCCTGCCTATGCAGGCATTCCTGTTACGCATCGGGAGATGGCCTCGTCGCTGTCTATCATTACAGGTCATGAAAGTCCTGATAAACTAGATAAAAGTATTCATTGGGATAAAGTAACGAACGCAACGGGTACACTGATCTTTATGATGGGTGTAGCGAAGATCGGCTATATCAGTGATCAACTGATAAAGCATGGTAAGCCGTCCGATACTCCAGTTGCTTTGATCCGTTGGGGGACCCGCGCCGAGCAAGATACGCTAGTGGGTACGCTGGCGGATATTGAAGCCAAGGTGAAGGCAGCGAATTTTCAACCGCCCGCCGTCATCGTTGTCGGAGAAGTGGTCAATCAGCGTGAACAGTTAAAATGGGCAGAGGATATGCCTTTGTTTGGGAAGCGAATTTTGGTTACTCGCGCACGCGCGCAGGCCAGCAGTCTGGTTCACCGGATTGAGGAGCTTGGCGGCGAACCTTATGAGTTCCCAGTTATCCAGACCGTCGTCCCTTCGGACGAGCAGGCAAAACAGAAAATCAAAGAGGCGTTTGCGCGACTTCCTGAATATGACTGGGTGTTTTTTACCAGCGTTAACGGAGTGGAATACTTTTTCACTCATTTAAAGGAACAGGGCAAGGATGTACGTGCGCTATACAAAGCTCGTATTGCCGCAGTCGGACCAGCCACAGCAGACGCACTTCGAAAACACGGAATTGTAGCAGAACAGATCGAAGGTCCTTTTCAGGCAGAGGGATTGCTTGAAACGTTCGAGCAAGATTTGCAACCAGGGCAAAACGTATTTCTTCCAAGAGGTGATCTCGCTCGTTCATGGCTGCCGGATCAGCTGAGAGAGATGGGACTGCATGTGACCGAGGCTGATTTGTATCAAACGGTGCTGGCTGCCAACACACAGGATGATGAACTTCTCAAGCTGCTGGAGGAGCGTGCCATTCACGCGATTACGTTTACCAGTTCCTCAACCGTAACCTTTTTCATGGAAGCCCTCAGACAAATGGGGATCAGTGATCCAGTATCGCTGCTGGAGGGAGTTACGATCGCTGTGATCGGCCCCTTAACTGGTGAGACAGCAACCCAAGCCGGATTGACTGTCAGTTTGATGTCAGAGAAGGCGACCATTGAAAGTCTAATTCAATCGCTATGTGACTGGAAACAATCAAGTACGGTTATGACATTATAAATTTTATTTTTTACAAATGAATGTATAAAAAAATGGAGGTTTGTAATTATGAGTGTCCCTTTTACCAGACATCGTCGTTTGCGTCAGTCAGCTGCCATCCGCAGCATGGTGCGTGAAACGGTTTTGAATCCGTCTGATTTCATCCAACCGATCTACGTAACATTTGGTACTGGAGTGAAACAGGAGATTAGCTCCATGCCAGGTGTATACCGTTTTTCTCTGGATCGGCTGGAGGAAGAACTGAAAGAAATTAGTGAGCTTGGCATTCCTGCTGTGCTCCTGTTTGGCATACCAGAAACCAAAGACAGTGTAGGGACTTCAGCTTTTGTGGACAACGGTATTGTTCAGGAAGCTACTCGTTTGATCAAATCGCGTTATCCCGAACTGCTGGTCGTGGCAGATACTTGTTTGTGTGAGTTTACGGACCATGGACACTGCGGTATGGTACACATGCATGAGCATGATGGTGAAGTGTGCGGTGAAGTATTGAATGATGAATCTCTGGAGGTGCTGGTACGTACAGCCGTTTCTCAGGCCAGAGCCGGTGCAGATATTATCGCTCCTTCTAATATGATGGACGGTTTTGTACAGGCGATTCGGCAGGGACTCGATCTGGAAGGTTTTTCGCATATTCCAATTATGTCGTATTCCGTCAAATATGCGTCTGCTTTTTATGGTCCTTTCCGGGAAGCCGCTGATTCTGCGCCGCAGTTTGGTGATCGCAAATCCTATCAGATGGACCCTGCCAATGCACGTGAGGCGTTGCGGGAAGCGGAGTCTGACGTGATGGAGGGTGCAGACATGCTGATGGTGAAGCCTTCTCTTTCTTATCTGGATGTAATGCGCACCATTAAGGACCAATTTGATTTGCCTATGGTGGCTTACAATGTCAGTGGTGAATATGCAATGGTCAAAGCGGCAGCCCTCCAAGGCTGGATTGATGAAAAGGCGATGGTGCTGGAGATTCTGACAAGCATGAAGCGTGCCGGTGCAGATATGATTATTACCTATTCTGCCAAGGATGCGGCAAGATGGTTGAAGCAATAAGTGTATTTTTCAGAAGACAGGAGTGATTAGAATGATCGACGAACAACGAACGGTACGCAAGGATACGCGTTCCAAAGCAGCCTTTGATGAGGCAAAACAATATATTCCGGGTGGCGTAAACAGTCCGGTTCGAGCTTTTAAATCCGTGGGTATAACACCGGTATATATTGATCGTGGGGAAGGATCACGTGTATATGATATCGACGGTCAATCCTATATAGACTATGTATGTTCGTGGGGACCGCTTATTATGGGTCATGCGCACCCTGAAGTGGTTAAAGCCTTACAGGCTGCTGTTGTAAAAGGAACCAGCTTCGGAGCCCCAACGCTTGCGGAAACGGAAATGGCCAAGCTCGTATGTGAGCGTGTTCCTTCCATGGACATTGTTCGAATGGTCAACTCGGGAACCGAGGCAACAATGAGTGCGATCCGACTCGCGCGTGGATTTACGAAACGCAGTAAAATTCTTAAATTTGAAGGTTCTTATCACGGTCATGCAGACAGCTTGCTGATTAAAGCGGGCTCTGGTGTTGCGACCCTAGGTCTACCTGATAGTCCGGGTGTACCTGAAGTCGTGGCCACACATACAATCACTGTCCCTTATAATGATTTGGCGTCGGTGAAGCTGGCTTTTGAGAAATTTGGCGAAGAGATTGCTGCGATTATTGTCGAGCCAGTAGCCGGCAATATGGGTGTTGTACCGCCACAGCCTGGATTTTTGGAAGGTTTGCGTGAGGTAACCCGACAGTACGGAAGTCTGCTGATTTTTGATGAAGTGATGACTGGATTCCGGGTAGGACTTCATTCTGCTCAAGGGCGCTTTGGTGTGACGCCTGATCTTACGTGTCTGGGCAAAGTGATTGGTGGTGGCCTACCTGTAGGTGCATATGGCGGCCGTCGCGACATTCTAGAGCAAATTGCACCATCTGGCCCGATCTATCAAGCGGGTACGCTGAGCGGAAATCCGCTGGCTATGGCAGCAGGTTATTCGACGCTAAAATTGCTGACACCGGAAGTATATGATCGTCTGGAAGAGCGGGCAGCACGGCTTCAAGCCGGATTCGAACGTAACGCGCGAGAGCTGGGGATTCCTGTCACGATTAACCGTGTCGGTTCTATGGTGTGTCCGTTCTTCACAGACGAGAAGGTTGTCAATTTTGACACTGCTAAAACGAGTAATCAGGACCACTTCCGCCGTTACTTTACTGAAATGGTCAATGAGGGCGTTAGTGTAGCTCCATCTCAATTTGAGGGCATGTTCGTATCAGGTGTGCATACAGTTGAGGATATTGATGCGACCATTGAAGCGAACTACCGCGCGCTCAAACGTCTATGAGTTGGAAAGGCAGCTGGAAAAGAAGAGGACCGTGGCTGGAAGTCACACCAGGGCGAGAAATTGCAACTGATGAAAATCGCGCTGAAGCTGTGGACCGCTGGTTGCTGAACCGTCTGGGATTACCGGACAAGCTGTGGCGCAGGCTACGGCATGAAAAAGGGATTGAACTTACAGGGGACCGGCTGCGGCTGGCCCTTTTTCCTGTAGTGGACCTCGGCGTCATCCCACGTTGGTATGATTTGAAGATACTATACGAGGATGATTTTTGCTTGGTTGTACACAAACCAGCGGGGATGGCGGTCCATCCAGACGGTGGTGTAAAGGATGGTCCGCTAACATTGGATCATGCTGTCGCATCCTATTATGAAATCAACGACATTCATACAGCAGTACGGCATGTACATCGTCTGGATGTGGACACGACAGGCCCGGTGCTTTATGCCAAAAATGAATTTGCGTTGCTCAAGCTGGACAAACAAATGCGAGCTAAAGACATCGGTCGTCGTTATGTAGCTTTGGTACGAGGGAAAGTACCTCCATCGCTGCGGACGTTGGATTGGCCGATTGGCAAGGATAGGCATCATAAACAGCGCCGCCGTGTATCCCCAACTGGACAGAAGGCGGTTACCCATGTGGAAGTTGGAGAAGTATGGGGGAGTGGTCCGAATGCGGTCAGTCTCGTGTATCTGACGCTGGAGACAGGTCGGACGCACCAGATACGCGTACATCTTAGTCATGCTGGCTATCCTTTGCTTGGGGACGTATTATACGGCGGTCGTGCTGCTGATTTTGGCAGACAGGCCCTTCACGGAGAGCGCCTCACCTTCTGTCATCCGCTGAGCGGCGAAACGATTATCGTCGAGGATGCTTGGCCGGATGATTTTCAAAAGCTGCACAAACAGCTATAAAAGATGGCATGCCTTCTATTTTGGCGCATATACTTGAACCTAGAAACGGTTTGCAATATGGAGTTTCCGTGCGCCTGACACGAGTCAGAGGATGTGCGGAGGCTGCCCAAAGGAGGATGCCATCCTTGAATAAACAACAGAATGATCAGCCGCAAGGCTTGCGTTTTGATATTTATGAACGCATTCATTTGACGGAGGAAGCTGCCGGGATTGCCGAGTTGGAGGAAATTGAGCTTCTGCCACGCATTCAGGTTGTAACCCACGGCGACCATGCCGCTTTGCGAGGGCATTTGCTGCTGGAGGGCGTGTACCGCACACCTGAACAGATCACGAGCGAGCTTCATCATTTGATCCCTGTGGAAATTACCATTCCGCTTAACCGGGTAGGAAGATTGGAAGATATCTCCGTGGAGATTGAAAATTTTGATGTGGACCTGCTCTCTTTACGTAGTCTAAACATTACAGGGGTGCTTTCTTTGCATGGGGTGGAAAGCTCGCATGCAGAGGAGACTGCGGTTTGGCTGGATGAGGAATTTACTGTGGTGCATGCACCTGAACATCCGGCTCCATCTCTTTACGGCGCTGGAGAGCATCGTCACGAAGAGGCTTATTCTACCCAAGACTCGGTATACAACAACATTTCAGACCCGGAAACTTCATACAAAGTACCCGCACAACAAGAGTCAGCTTACTGGGAACAGTCGTCAGAGGATCAAGGGGAACAGAAGCCATCATTGGAGCATCAAGCTTATGATCCGATAGTAGATCCGAACCGATATTATGAGCCGTGGACGGGAAAAGTAGTTGAAGACAGCTCTTCCGAAGTTAAGCATGAGCAGGAGGCGTCGGAAGTGTGGGCATTTCAGCAAGAGGAAGCAGAGACGGAAGGGAACGAGCCCAAAGTATCCTCTGCATCTCCTAATGTAGCATACGACCCTTTGCTGTCAGAGCCACATTCTGCCACAGAGTCGGAGATTTATCTGGAGCCGCAGTTGGAAGCAAGTCAGGCGAATGACTTTGACTTCAGGCCTGAAGCGTCAGAACAGGTAAACCATGAAGTTCAGGATACCTTTACTGAGGAAAAGCCAGAGATGCGCGTGGCGCTTAACAGTAAAAAGAATGAAGGAGCAGACGAGCCGGACCCGGTTGTCTACTCATCATTGCTTCAATCCAGCCGTTCGGTGAAGGAAGCCGAACACCAGCAGCAGTTGGAACATGAACCGCAAGGTCAGGATCAGAAAGCCGAGGAAGAGCGTGAGGATGCCAAGTGGAAAAATCTTTTTTTCCATACACAGGATGAAACGCCTTTCCGCAAGGTGCGGTTATGCATTGTACAGCGCGAGGATACACTGGAAACGATAGCAGACCGTTATCAGCTCAGCACACGGGAGCTTCAATTGTATAATAGATTGGCAGAGCATCATGTAGAAGAAGGGCAGGTATTGTACATCCCTTGATTCGGTTGCTGAAACATGCGACCAAGTGCTGACTATCGTCAATGAGAAATGGGTGTTGACTATAGTCAATGGGAAATGTATGATGTGGTATAGTTATTGAAAGACTGAGATCGGGAAGAGTAGGCAGCAAGCCCTTCAGAGAGTGGAATTGCAGCGCTGTGAGGTTCCGCAGGAAGCTACTGGCCGAAGTCACCCGGGAGTCGCCTGTTTGAACGGTTCCTCATTTCATTCCTTCGGAAGGTAAGAGGTTCACGGTAGAATAAGGCCGGTCCGCAACCGTTATCTGCATAAAGTGTCACACCATGTGTAATGGATCAGTGGATACATGCACTAGGGGTGAAACAAAGGTGGTACCGCGAGAGAACAGCCTTTCGTCCTTTGAGGATGAAGGGCTTTTTTTATTTGCCAATTGAAAATCATGGAGGTATCCTGATATGTCAGAACAAGACAACAAGACAACCTTGGAAATGCCAACAACGTACGATCCCAAATCAGCAGAACAAAAATGGTACAAAACGTGGATGGAGAAGGGCTATTTCCGTGCCGGGCAACATCCAGAGGCAGAGCCTTTTACTATCGTTATTCCACCACCGAATGTTACGGGTATGTTGCATATTGGACATGCTCTTGACTTTACTTTGCAGGATATTATTATCCGCGCCAAGCGGATGCAGGGTTATGATGCCTTGTGGCTGCCAGGGGCAGACCATGCAGGTATTGCTACTCAAACAAAAGTAGAGCAGAAGCTACGTGAAGAAGGTTTGACTCGCTATGATTTGGGCCGTGAGAAGTTTTTGGAGAAAGTGTGGGAGTGGAAAGATCTTTATTTGGACAATATCCACAATCAATGGGAGAAAATGGGTTTTTCTCTCGATTATTCTCGTGAACGTTTTACATTGGATGAGGGACTGTCCAAAGCGGTACGCGAAGTATTCGTTAAACTGTACAAAAAGGGTCTGATTTATCGCGGTAAACGCATCATTAACTGGGACCCCGCTGCACGTACCGCATTGTCGGATATTGAGGTGGAATACAAAGAGGTGAACGGAAATCTGTATCACCTGCAATACCCTCTGAAAGACGGTAGCGGATTTATTACTGTAGCCACTACACGCCCTGAAACGATGCTGGGCGATACGGCTGTAGCTGTACATCCAGAAGATGAACGCTATAAGCAAATGATCGGCAAAACGCTTGTGCTTCCAATCATCGGGCGTGAAATTCCGGTCATTGCGGATGACTATGTAGATAAAGATTTCGGTAGCGGCGCGGTTAAAATCACACCGGCTCACGATCCGAATGACTTTGAAATGGGTCAACGTCACCAGTTGCCTCAAATTACGGTGATGGACGAGACGGGAACGATGAATGCTGAAGCAGGCAAATATCAGGGACTGGATCGCAGCGATTGCCGTAAGCAAATCGTCGCTGATTTGAAAGAGCAGGGTGTACTGATTCGTATTGAAGAGCATGTACACCAAGTAGGTCATAGTGAGCGTTCTGGCGTAGTTGTAGAACCTTATCTGTCGACGCAATGGTTCGTGGAAATGAAGCCTCTGGCAGCTAAGGCGATTGAAGCACAGAAGGCTGGCAACGGTGTAAACTTTGTACCGGATCGCTTTGAGCGTACTTATCTGCATTGGATTGAAAATGTGCGAGATTGGTGTATTTCCCGTCAATTATGGTGGGGACACCGTATTCCGGCTTGGTATGATGAGGAGACCGGAGAAGTTATTGTATCGGCGGAGGACCCTACCACTTTGCCTGAATATGCCGGTAGAAAGCTCAAACAGGATGAGGATGTACTCGATACTTGGTTCAGCTCTGCTTTGTGGCCGTTTTCGACCCTAGGTTGGCCTGAGCAGACAGAGGATCTCAAACGCTATTATCCGACGAATGTTCTGGTGACAGGCTATGACATTATTTATTTCTGGGTATCGCGTATGATCTTTACCGCGCTGGAGTTCACGGAAGAGATTCCGTTCAAGGATGTACTTATGCACGGTTTGGTTCGTGACGCGGACGGAAGAAAAATGTCCAAATCCCTGGGCAATGGTGTTGATCCGCTCGACGTGATCGACCAATATGGTACCGATGCAATGCGTTATATGATCTCCACCAGCAGCACACCTGGACAAGATCTTCGTTTCCGCTGGGAACGTGTGGAGCAGGCGCGTAACTTTGCCAATAAAATCTGGAATGCATCACGCTTTGCGCTGATGAATCTGGAAGGCGTCACTGCGGCAGATATAGACATTACTGGTGACTTGAGCACCGTTGACCGTTGGATTCTGCACCGTCTAAACGAAACTTCACGCGACATCACGCGTCTAATAGATGCTTATGAATTTGGCGAGACAGGCCGCCTTCTGTATAACTTTATTTGGGATGATTTGTGCGACTGGTACATTGAGTTTGCGAAGCTTTCCCTATATGGCGATAATGCAGAGGCGAAAAAGAAAACACAATCGGTACTTGCATACGTTTTGGATCGGACACTGCGCATGATTCATCCGTTCATGCCGTTTATCTCCGAGGAAATATGGCAGCATCTTCCGCATGAGGGAGAAACGATCACACTGGCCGCTTGGCCTGCTTACGATCCTGCTTTCGAGGATAAGGACGCGGTCGCTGAAATGAATTTGCTGATCGACGTGATTCGTGCTGTGCGCAATATCCGCGCTGAAGTCAACGTGCCGATGAGTAAAAAAATTGAATTGCTCATAAAACCCGGCGATCAAGCCGTTCTTGATATCATTAACCGCAATGGGGAGTATGTACGTCGATTCTGTAACACGTCTGAATTCGACGCAGGCTTAGAGTTCACCGCTCCAGATAAAGCCATGACATCTATTGTTAGCGGCGCAGAGCTATACCTGCCGTTAGCCGGACTGCTAGATATTGCCCAGGAAATTAGCAGACTTGAAAAAGAACTTCAGCATTTGAACAGTGAAGTGGAGCGCGTGGAGAAAAAACTCTCCAACCAAGGCTTTGTGGCGAAGGCACCAGCCAAAGTCATCGAGGAAGAGAAGGCCAAGCAAGCCGATTACTCAGATAAGCGCGCTAAAGTTATCGCACGTATTGAAGAACTCAAGGGATAATTTCACTCACAATAAAATGACCTGAAGGTGAAGAGGATGTCAGATACGATCAGGGGCGGCGACATAGCCCCTTTACAAAGTTATGATGAAGCAGTGGAATGGATTAATGGGTTGATTCCGTTTGGCATTAGACCCGGACTGGAGCGAATCGAACAGCTGATGAGTAGGCTGGGTGATCCGCAACGACATCTGAAATTTATTCATATTGCAGGAACCAACGGTAAGGGCTCGACTTGTGCCTTTCTAACCTCTGTGCTTCTGAAATGTGGATACGATGTTGGGACCTTTACTTCTCCGTACATCACCCGATTTACGAACCGTTTTCAATTCAACGGGACCGATATTCCAGATGAAACGCTGGTTTCACTGGCCAATCGCTTGTATCCGTTGGTGAAAGAAATCGCAGATAGTGAGTTGGGATCACCTACGATGTTTGAGGTGTCCACAGCGTTGGCTATTTTGTACTATGCTACGGTAGCTTTTCCAGATGTTGTGGTATGGGAGACAGGCCTCGGGGGAAGGATGGATGTAACTAATATCGTGAGTCCTATCGTTTCGGTCATTACGAATGTCGGCTATGACCATACGGACATTTTGGGAGATACACTGGAACAGATTGCAAGAGAAAAGGCTGGGATCATCAAGCCGGGTGTACCTGTCGTCAGTTGTGTTTCCCAGCCCGAGGCTATTCAGGTCATACGTGAAACGGCGACCAAGCAAGGAGCTACCTTGTACCTGGCAGGAGAACAATTTACGTATGAACGGTTAAACGGGAATGAAACAGGTCAGACCTTTTCATTCGCCGGACCCTTCCGACATATGGAAATCGACATCACGTTGTTAGGTGAGCATCAATGTTCTAATGCGGCAGGAGCTCTGATGGCACTTGAAGTCCTACGTCAGTATATGGCTTTTGTGTTGGATGATGAGGATCTGCTGGAGGGATTTAGGCAAGCTGCCTGGGCAGGGCGTCTCGAACAAGTCAGTACCTCGCCGAGAATTGTCCTTGATGGGGCTCATAATCCAGAAGGGGCACAAACGCTGGCCAAGAGTCTCCCACAAGTGTATTCGTACAAAAAATTGGTTTTAATGATGGGGATGCTATCAAACAAGCATCATGAGGCATACTTGCAGCATATACTGCCACTAGTGGATACGCTTATCCTGACCGAGCCCGATTTTCGCCGCAAAATGAATGCCGCTGATTTGGCTCATCTCGTGGAGAAGCTGCGGCCGTCTTATGCCAAAACGGATTTAAAAATTATTGTAGAAGGTGACTGGAAAAAGGCTTTAAACCTGCTTCAGTCACATACGGAAGCGGAAGATCTGGGGGTGGTGTCCGGCACGCTGTATCTTATTGCGGATGTACGGGCTACCCTTATGTATCAAACCGATTCGGAAAAAGGTTGGTGAAATTTGTTGATTACTTCGGAACATGTTCATTTTATCGGTATCGGCGGCTACGGGATGAGCGCGATTGCTCGGGTCATGCTGGAGATGGGATATACCGTGACTGGCTCAGATGTGGCATCACAGGAGCTGACAGAAAAACTGGCGGCAAAAGGCGCAAAAATATATATTGGACACACGCCTGAACATATTGCGGGCGCAGATATCGTCGTCTATTCAACAGCATTGTCACGTGACAATGTAGAGCGGGTGGCAGCAGAAGAATTGAATATTCCAACACTGCACCGTTCGCAGATGCTGGCTCGCTTGCTTAACGAACGTAAGGGTATAGCGGTTGCGGGTGCGCACGGGAAAACGACAACCTCTTCTATGATCGCTCTGGTTATGGAGAGATGTAACGTTGACCCAACGTATATTATCGGCGGCGAAATCACGAATTTGGGGACGAACGCCAAAGCGGGGAAAAGCGAGTTTGTCGTTGCCGAGGCGGATGAAAGCGATGGTTCTTTCCTACAATATCATCCTTGGCAGGGGATCGTAACCAATATTGAAGCAGATCATTTGGAAAATTACGATGGGGACTTCAATCGCCTAAAAAGTGCTTACGTGCAATTCTTGAGCCAAATTCGGCCGGATGGAGCAGCTATTGTATGCGCAGATGATCAGAACATCCGAGAGATGCTGCCTCAGCTCCAAACTCGGGTCATTACTTATGGGGTAGAGCATGAAGCGGATTACATGGCGACAGATATCCAACTGGGTGACCGCCGATTAAGCTTTACGATGAGCCGTAAGGGAACAGCACTCGGAACGATTGAATTGTCTGTACCTGGTAAACATAACATGTATAATGCGATGGCTACCGTGATTTCATGTCTGGAAGCAGGGATTCCATTTGATCAAATTGCTGCAACTATTGTGGAATTTCATGGAGCGAAACGTCGTTTTCAAGTGCTAGGTGAAGGCAATGACATTTTGATTATTGATGATTATGCGCATCACCCAACAGAGATTGAGGCTACGATCAGTGCAGCGAGAGCAACTGGCAAGCGTATTATTGCCGTGTTCCAGCCACAACGCTACAGTCGTACCTTTTTCCTGCTGGATGCGTTCAGCCGTGCGTTTAGCGAGGCTGGTGAAGTGATCATTACCGATATTTATTCACCAGCAGGAGAAAAACAGATTGAAGGTGTGCATTCTTCCAAACTGGTGGATTTAATCGTCCAAAACAGCAATGCGAATGCAATCTATTTACCAACCAAAGAAGCTGTGATCGAAGAGCTGAAAGATCGGTTACAACCAGGCGATCTTGTGCTGACAATGGGAGCAGGAGATATCTGGAAAGCTGGCGACGCGTTAGCACGCCATCTTCGCGGGCAACAAGTGTAATACGTATGAACATGGGCTGTTACGCCAATGTATTATAGCTTTGAAGGGTATTCCGAACACGAAGGTGTTTCGGGATACCCTTTTTTTGTAAAGCCGAGGCATATTCTCTCAGCTTGACTCATACAACAGACTATGAGGAAGTATGGGACAAGGAGGGAGTGCATCCATGAACAAGGCCAAGATGACATTCCGGTTCGATCAACAGTTGCCGGAAACAAGCCGGGAGGATAAGCTACAGGTGCTTCCGAACCAAAATGAGTCATTTACGAACGGACAGCGTGACACGATCAGAGATACGGAGTTATATCACGATGATGAGCTTTATCAAACGGATAACCAGCATAAAGGGATGGAACGGACTAGCAGTATGGAGAAACATACTCGAACTACACAACATTCAGAGCTTGGTAAGCCTGTGGAGACGAACAAACGCACTGCAACTCGGCGCTTTACTCCAACATTGAGGGTACAAGAGGGATGGGATGACCCTTTTGGTCGTTCGGCAGCTTCCTGGTCAGATGCGGACATTCTACCGGAAAGTCCGGAAGAGGACGATGTTGAGGTTGAGGAAACCTATTATTCCGGTCAAGAGTATAGAAAGCGTCCACCTCACCCTTCCAGATGGAGATTAATCGGTTCTGTAGCCAGCGCGTTGGTGACTGGAGGCATGTTCGGATATATTTTGTTGTTACTGTTTAACGGAGGCGGTATGGTCCCGGGATCTGATCCTTCTGCTGATGAGGCTGTGCCTGTTTTTAAAGAATCTGTTGATGTCGATAACACGTATGCAAAAGAGAATGCTGCCCCTGTCGCCGTCGTAGCAACTCAAGTGCCTCCACAAACCTATTATTTGCTGCAATATGGGGTTTTCAGCACTCCAGAGCGGGCTTTACAGGCAAAGGAAGAACTGTTGAAGGCAGGCATTGCAGCAGGGGGGGATAGCGAGGATCAAAACCGGGTATATGCAGGAATATCGTCGGATAGGGAGCAAGCCAAGTTGCTCAGTAATCAATTGAAGACACAAGGAGTGGAATTGTATGTCCGCGAGCTCGAATTACCCGGATTCGAAAAAGCGGCTTACGGAGGTAATGGTGATAAACTCACTACCTTTTTTCAGTTAAGCAACTCATTAGTGGGGAAGCTGAGCGGACTTTCTTCAAATTTGCTCAGAGAAGAAGGCTCAAATGCGGTGTCAGCCTCCGACATGAGCGAGCTGAACGACCTGCATCAGCAGTGGACACAAAATGTCGCTGCACTTCCCACTGGTCTTCCGAAGGAAGCGGCTGCCACCGCAACCTCGCTTGAAAAGGCGATGAACAGCGCAGTCTCTGCACTTGGAGAATATAACAAGAATACAGCCAAGGAACACATTTGGGAGATTCAGTCCTCCATGATGGAATATGTTTTGCGTGAGAAGGAATTTATTCAATTCATAAAACAGTAGACTAACCATACTTTCCGGCAAGGAACTGGAAATAGTTCCCCATGCCGGATTTCTGTTTGTATTGCAGTACAAATCACCGTATAATAATGAAGGTGTCAAAAAATGGCGAGGGAAGATCAGGATGAAAAAAAATGTAGGAATGCTTATACTGTTTTTATTGCTCGGTTGGCTTTTGGGTGCCTGGATTGCTAAGGCCCTTCAATCGGTCAAAGTCCTTTCCTTTCTGACCCACCCCACTACGATATCCTGGTCACCGAGAGCGGATCTGGATATTATCAGCTACAACATAACGATAAATTTTGAATTGAGCCTGCTTAGTCTGATCGGCATCATCGCCGCATTCTGGCTGTACCGCAGGCTCTAACTGATGAAAAGGAGCTTCCCTTATGGACGGGAAAATTACGCCCCGCATTATTCTGGCATCGACTTCACCAAGAAGGAAGGAATTACTCGCATATTTGAGACTCCCCTTTGAGGTGGTGCCGAGTCATGCGGATGAAAGCACGCCTGAGAGCTGGACGCCTCAGCAAATCGTGGAGACCCTTGCGGCCCGCAAAGCCGAAGCGGTCGTGCGCACTGCCGCACAGTCCCAGGAAGCTGGATTGGTGATTGGCAGTGATACGATTGTCGTGCTGGAGGATTCGGTATTGGGCAAGCCTGTCGACCATGCGGACGCGGTTCGCATGTTGACTGCATTGCAGGGAAGAACACACCGTGTGTACACCGGGGTAGCCTGCATACATACCGGAACCGGCAAGATGCTTGTTAGACATCGCCAAACGGATGTCACAATGAAGCCTTTGAGCCAAGAACAAATTGTGGCATACGTAAATACTGGTGAACCGTCTGACAAAGCAGGATCGTATGGCATTCAAGGCATGGGTGCTACGTTGGTGGAATCTATTCAGGGTTGTTATTTTAACGTCGTAGGATTGCCGCTTTCTTTGCTGTCGGACATGCTGTCCGATTTTGGAGTAGATGTGCTGCGTCCATAAAAGGGGATAAACATATGCTGGAGTCGCCAATACTGATGCTTCGCGACCTCCCCCATGAAGAACGACCAAGAGAGCGCATGATGACATATGGGGCGGATGCCTTGAGCAACGCGGAGTTGCTAGCAATACTACTGCGTACAGGAACACAAAGAGAATCATCTGTGCATTTAGCGCAGCGTATTTTGCAGCAGGCAGGGAATCTGCGTCAACTGGTGGATATGAGTCTGAGCGAGTTGACCCAGATTAAGGGTATTGGAAATGCTAAAGCGATACAGCTAAAAGCGGGTATCGAACTCGGGCGTCGATTGGCATTGTCACGCCACTTGGAGACCCCGGTGATTAGTTGCCCGCGGGATGTGGCAGATCTGCTGTTCGAGCAGCTTCGTTATTTGCAGAAAGAGCATTTTGTTTGCCTGTTTCTAAATACCAAAAACCATGTCATTGCTCAGGAAACGCTATCTATGGGCAGCCTGAATTCCGCCATCGTGCATCCTCGTGAAGTATTCCGGGCTGCAATCAAGTGCAGCAGTGCTTCGATTATTTGCGCTCATAACCATCCGAGCGGTGATCCGAAGCCAAGCCCGGAAGATATCCAGTTGACCCGCCGCTTGATGGAAGCGGGCAACATCGTGGGTATCGACGTGCTTGATCATATTGTGATCGGGGACGGGACCTTTGTAAGTTTGAAGGAACAAGGTCTGATATAATATAATATTTAAATCAAACATTTAAACACGACCGGATAAACCGGCCTGAATAAACCGTTTATACAGGGATAACAGATTTCAGGGAAGAGAAAAGGAGATTAACATCATGCTGGGTGGCTTTACAAAAGATTTGGGAATTGACTTGGGGACGGCAAACACGCTTGTATACGTAAGAGGTAAGGGAATCGTGGTTCGTGAACCATCTGTAGTCGCATTGCGTACAGATACAAAAACCATTGAGGCTGTTGGGGAATCTGCGAAAAAAATGATCGGCCGCACACCGGGAAATATCCGTGCAATTCGTCCAATGAAGGATGGAGTCATTGCCGATTTTGATACGACTGCAACGATGATTAAATATTTCATCCGTCAGGCGCAAGCACAACGTTCATTGTTTCCGCGCCATCCGAACGTGATGGTTTGCGTGCCCTCGGGCATTACTGCAGTGGAACAGCGTGCTGTTGAAGATGCGACCAAGCAAGCAGGCGCAAGAGAGGCGTACACGATTGAAGAGCCGTTTGCAGCGGCAATTGGCGCTGATCTGCCGGTATGGGAGCCTACGGGCAGTATGGTTGTCGATATCGGTGGAGGTACAACCGAAGTTGCGGTCATTTCCTTGGGAGGGATCGTAACAAGTCGTTCTGTACGAGTGGCTGGCGATGAAATGGACGAGTCTATTATTCAATACGTGAAACGTCAATACAACCTGATGATTGGTGAACGGACTTCTGAGCAGTTGAAAATGGAAGTTGGTTCAGCAATGCCATTAGAGCAAGTGGAAACATCGGAAATCCGCGGACGCGATCTGGTTACAGGCTTGCCGAAGACAATTACGATTACCTCCGATGAAATTAGCGAAGCATTGTCAGACACCGTGAATGCGATCGTGGACGCAGTCAAAGTAACATTGGAAAAATGCCCTCCCGAGCTGGCGGCGGACATCATGGATAGAGGAATTGTACTGACTGGTGGTGGAGCACTACTGCGCAACCTGGATAAGCTGTTGGCAGGTGAGACCGGAATGCCGGTGATCGTAGCGGAAAATCCTCTGGATTGTGTGGCAATCGGTACGGGTAGAGCACTGGAAAATATCCATTTGTTCAAATCGCGCAGCAGTTCTGCCGTCCGTTCCAAACGTTGAATCGGGGGTGTAGGAACTGTTTAAGCTGTTTGGCAATAAAAGACTATTTGTTCTATTGATTGGAATCGTTCTGTTTATTGCCCTTATGGGGATTACACTTGGACAGAGAAATTCCTTAACCTGGCCCGAGAAGTTCGCCAGAGATTCAATTGGCTTTGTGCAAGGTATCTTTTACAGGCCCGCTTCAGCAATAGCGGGCTTCTTTGAAGATATCGGCAATATGCGTAGTATTTACGAAGAAAATGAGCGGTTAAAAATAGCCGTGGCTAAGCTGACTCGTGACCAGATTCAGACTCATAATTATGTTGAGACAAATGCCAGATTGCAGAATGAACTGAAGTTCACCCAAACGCAAAAGGCGAAAAATAATTATGATTATCGTGTTGCTCAAGTGAACAGTGTTAGCAATGATTCCAAAACGCTCGTGATTGATATTGGTGAGAAGGATGGAGCCAAGGTTGGTCAGGAAGTCAGTTCACTTGAAGGATTTGTTGGAGTCATTAGCCGCACGGGGAATTTTACGTCTACCGTTACGCTGTTGACTACATTGGATCCTAAAAATCCGAATTCTTATGCTATTGCAGCGACAGTCTTGGGTAAGGAAAATCAATCGTTTGGTATGATTGAAAGCTATGATCCGGGTACGAACAGATTTCAAATGACTCGCATTGAAGAAAAAGATCCAATCGCAAAGGGTGATCAGATTATTACGTCTGGTGCAGGCGGGAAGTTCCGCAAAAACCTAATGATTGGAACGGTGGAGAAAATTCAGGTTGGAGAGTTCGGCAAAACACGGACAGCGATTATTAAACCGGCAGCCAGCTTTGTGGATTGGAAAGAACTGCTCGTCCTCTACACTCCTGAGGTACCGGAATAATGAAGATGCGCGGTCAGGTTTTGATACTGCTGCTGTTTGTCTTGTTTATAGCTGAAGGAACGATTCTTCCGTGGCTTCTCCCGGATAGTTGGCATTCAAGAATGGTCCCAAATTTTGTGTATGTCGTAATTTTGTTTGTATCTGTGTATTACAGCCGTCATACAGCGTTGGTGCTAGGTATTGTTTTTGGACTTATTCATGACGTAGTGTACTACGGGTTTATCATTGGCCCTTATTCTTTTGCAATGGGATTGTCTGCATACTTATTAGGGCTTGTGTTTACAGCTAGACGTGCACCGATGCCCATTATGATGGCGGCCGTGTTGATTGGTAGTTTCCTGCTGGATTCTATGCTCTTTGCCATTGATCAGCTGTTCCAGCTGAATCATCAGACTTTCAATTGGGCACTTGCTCAGTATATGATTCCTGATTTATTTATCCATTTTCTGTTCGCCCTCATCATTTATGTCCCTGTTCGCAAGCAATTACAGCGTTTGGGTACCCGTGTGAAAAAGGAAGAGACTGTCTAGGTCTTTTTACACACATTTTGTCCGGGTTAGCAGGGATTTGACGTCCCGGGGACGAAATGATTGAGATAGGAGGGACAGGCTAATGGCGGTGAAATCGAATCATGTCACGATTAAAGGCATCAAAGATGGCCTGGTATTCCTGCTTGACGATCAATGCGAATTTGAGGATTTGCTGGGTGAGCTGCGTTTTAAGCTGGAGCACAGTCATCAAAATATTTTAACAGGCCCGATCATTCATGTGGATATTAAGCTGGGAAGTCGGGAAGTAACGGAGGAGCAGAAGGAAAGTATTCTGGAGATTTTAAAGCGGAAGGGTAATCTGCTCATCAGGTCTGTAGAATCACCCGGATTGCCTGCGGTAGTGCAGGGCAAGCCCCCCATTCACACGGTGACAGGGATTATCCGCTCAGGACAAGTGCTTCATCACGATGGAAACTTACTCTTTTTGGGAGATGTTAACCCGGGTGGAATTATAACTTGTACTGGTGATATTTATGTCCTTGGCGCTCTGCGGGGCATGGCGCATGCAGGGATGGAGGGAAATAGTGAAGCGATTATCGCGGCCTCCTATTTTGCACCAACACAGCTGCGAATTTCCGAAATGATCAGCCGTCCACCAGATGAATGGGAGACGCGTGAATCCGGCATGGAATTTGCGTATCTCAAGGATGGCGCTATGCAAATAGATAAAATGAGCAATATTGTGCGTCTGGGCCGCGATTTTAACGTGTTCAAAGGGGTGTAGCACATGGGAGAGGCTATCGTCGTCACTTCAGGAAAAGGCGGCGTCGGCAAAACGACGACGTCAGCCAATATAGGAACAGCGCTTGCACTGCTCGGCAAAAAGGTGTGTTTGGTGGATACGGATATCGGTTTGCGTAATCTAGACGTTGTGATGGGTCTGGAAAACCGGATTATTTATGACCTTGTTGATGTAGCGGAAGGTCGTTGCCGTCTGAATCAGGCACTGGTTAAGGACAAGCGTTTTGAGGAGTTGTATATGCTGCCAGCTGCTCAAACCAAGGACAAGAGTGCTGTTACGCCGGAGCAGGTCAAGGATATTATTTTAGAGCTTAAGAAGGATTTTGAATATATATTGATCGACTGCCCTGCGGGTATTGAGCAAGGCTTTAAAAATGCCATTGCCGGTGCGGATCAGGCCATTGTTGTAACTACTCCAGAAAATGCTGCTGTACGCGATGCAGATCGGGTCATTGGTTTACTGGAAAGTTCACATGTGATATCACCTAAATTAGTGGTTAACCGCATTCGCAATAGTATGGTTAAATCCGGAGATATGTTAGATATTGATGGGATTCTACAAGTGCTTAGCATAGACCTTATTGGGATTGTACCGGATGATGAAATGGTAATTAAAGCAGCAAATACAGGAGAGCCTACTGTTATGAATCCGGATGCACAGGCAGCGATTGCCTATCGGAACATTGCGAGACGAATCTTGGGCGATACTGTGCCTCTTATGCAGCTGGACCAGAAGAAGAGCGTGATGACACGCTTTAAGAAATTTTTTGGTATGGGTGGATAAGGAAATCAGGAAGATTTCTAAGGTAAGTGTTACAGTAGCGTTCATTGTAATACTCGACACTTAAATAAGTGGCAACTTATTTAAGTGTTTTTGGTTTGCTTTTTTAATTTCTATGATAATGGTTCGTAAATTTAGGTCATTACATAAATGTTATAAATACAAAACATATCCGGTGCGCTAGCGCCGGTTTTTTTGATTTTTTAGGGTATGTATTTCCCACCCGGACAACATAAGTTGAAGCCCGTCCTCATAAGATGTAATAAACTTACCTCGCTGAGGGGGCTGAATAAGATGGACAAAAATTCCGGAATCAAGCAGCGCAGAAAAGAACGTATACAGCAGCTAATCGAGGAAAACAAAGCGGAGGCGTATTCCTCAGGCATAGATCAGAACAGGTACGGGTACAGAGAAATGAAATCGATGCCTGTAGTCAGTGCCAACTCGCCCAGAGACCCAGAAACCGAGTGGAAAAATGATCGACAACGTTGGCAGCAATCTTTTGGGGCAAATCGTGGTCCGTCTTTTTGGAGTTCCTTTTGGCGCAGAACTGTCATAGCAACAGTGTTATTTGGAGTGGTATGGGGCTTATTTCGCTGGGATATTCCCTATGCAGTAAATTTGAGAATGTTTGTCGCGGATGCCTTGAATAAGGACATGGATTTTGTAGCCGCCGGACAATGGTATAAAACTTATTTTGACGGAGCTCCTTCCTTTTTACCGATTTTTGGCGAGGAGCATGAAACGAACCAGGTAGACGCTAGTCGAAAGGGCTCTCCACCGATTGAAGGCAATATAACACAGCCGTTTGTACTGAGCCTTAAAGGAGTAGAAATTACGCCGAATGTTACCGATAACGGGGCAATCGCTGTTAAAAGTATAGATGCAGGACGTGTATTGGACGTATTAAACCATCCCAAAAGTGGGATTTCGGTTACAGTTCGTCACACTGGTGGCATCACAGCAACTTATGGAAGACTTTCACGCTCTATCTTAAAAGTGAACGATTGGGTTCAGGAGGGTGAAGAGATCGGTGTATTGCCAGCAAATCACGGCGGTAGTGAGGTGGCAACTTTATTTTTGGCAATTCAAAGAGGGGATCAATACATTGACCCGTCGGAAGTGGTAGCCCTTGATTAATGTCCGAGGGGTGACCCTATCACTGCATCCACTGTTTGTACTAGTTATGCTGACCTCTGTATTAACTGGACATTTTATCGAGATCATGACCTTGTTTACACTGGTGTTTATACATGAACTAGGTCATGCGACAGCTGCTTCGTTGTTGGGGGCGCGGTTGCTTTCCATACAGATGTTACCCTTTGGAGGAGTAGCTGTCATTGAGGATCAAGGGAAGCTCAATGCGTGGAAGGAAATTGTCATTGCTCTAGCGGGCCCCCTGCAAAACGGAATCATGATCATCATTCTTTTGTGGCTTAGGCATGTGAGTGGGTTGGAGCATGATTATGTAAATTATATAATTCAGGGAAATGCTGTTATTGCATTGTTTAATTTGTTGCCCATTTTACCGCTCGATGGTGGGAAAATATTACAGTCACTGATTAGCTTATTCTTTTCTTATCATCGCACATTAGTATGGACTTTTAGAGCCAGTATCGTAACCAGTCTGCTGTTTTGCCTGTATGGTATTTCGCCGTTATTAAGGCAAGATGAGCCTTTACATTTAAATCTGCTGGCGGTAGGGATTTTTTTGCTTTATTCTAATATTGTGGATTATCGGAATATCCCTTACCGTTTTATACGTTTTTTGCTGGGGAGGGACGAGCTTTTTTACCGCGAAGCGGCTAAAGGAAGCATTGCTTTACCTATTGTATCCCTGCCAGTGAAACATTTGGAGCCTGTTTTGCGTCTTTTCAGAAGAGATCGATATCATATGGTTTACGTTATGAATGAACAGGGACGGATTGTAGCTGTATTGCCGGAGCAACGACTTATACGCTCTTATTTTGCGGCACGCCCGCCAAATGGTGGAGAATCCAAGCCCAAATAATGTTTTATGAATTGAGGAAGAGGCTGTATTCAGAGAGGTTGAAAAACCATGAAGCAAATGATTGTACAATGCCAACAGCAGATGACCCAAATGGCACTGTTGGAAGAGGGACGGTTGGTTGAATATGCGGCTGAACTACCGCGAAAACGGGGAATTCTAGGTTCTTTTTTCAAAGCTAGGGTGGTCAATGTGCTACCGGGAATGCAAGCCGCCTTTGTTGACATTGGACAGCGCAAGAATGCCTTTTTGTATGTGGATGACGTACTTCATGCCCATTTGGACAAGCAGCCAGAGGTAAAGCCGTCCATTTCTGAACTGTTAAAGGTGGGGCAGGAAATCGTAGTACAGGTATTAAAAGAGGCAGTTGGTAGCAAAGGAGCCAGGGTGACCACTCATTTTTCACTTCCCGGCCGCTGGATTGTTTACATGCCCCGTGCTGATTATGTGGCCGTATCCAAGAAGATTGAGCGTGAGGGAGAACGTGCCCGTTTGAAAGCAATGGGAGAGCAACTGCGCACGGGTGAGGAAGGGGTCATCATTCGTACTGTTTCAGAGGAAATGAGTATAGAGGCGATTGAAAATGATCTGAATCAACTACGCAAGCAATGGGCGGCTATTCAGCGTAAAGCAAGTGAACACTCCGCACCGTGTGAATTGCACCGGGATCTGAGTATCGTTCAGCGTTTAATTCGCGATGTGTTTACACCTGAGCAGGATGAACTGGTCATTGACAGTGAGGAGCAAGCAAAGGATGCAGAAATAATGCTGCAACAGATCGGTTCTGCGAAAGCTCATGTAAGTATATTTCGCAGTGCAGAAGAAACTATTTTCAAAGCTTATGGCATTCATGAGCAGCTGGAACGCGATTTTGCGCGAAAGGTATGGCTTCAGGGTGGCGGATACATTGTCATTGATCATACGGAGGCATTGACCGTCGTTGATGTGAATACTGGGAAGTTTACGGGCGGCAGTAATCTGGAAGAGACGGTGACCCAGACTAACATTGAAGCAGCAGAAGAAATTGCCCGCCTGGTACGTGTCCGTGATATTGGTGGTATTATCATCATTGATTTTATTGATATGGAACAAGAGGAGAATCGTAGGGAAGTATCCTCTGTGCTGGAGGCAAGATTAAAAAAGGACCGGACTAAATCCTATGTTGTCGGTTGGACGCGGTTAGGTTTACTGGAAATGACCCGCAAAAAAGTGCGTGAAGAAAAGACTCTCGTATAGAACGTGCGTAATCAAAATTATTTCAAAACTAAAGGTTGAATGTGTACGAAGCTTGTGCTACAATCATTTAGTATGTGTGATGCGTAAGATTGGCTGCACATGCTGTAACCGCTCCAATCAGGTACTGAAGTGCAGTATCTTAAAGAAACTGCCACCTGCTATTAGGCGAGTCTGAGACATAAGGAGGTGCAAGCAAATGTACGCAATTATCGAAACAGGTGGTAAGCAATACAAAGTTCAAGAGGGCGACGTATTGTTCATCGAGAAGTTGGAAGCTAATGATGGTGAAACTGTAACGTTCGATCGTGTTCTGGCAGTGTCCGGCGACAATGGCTTGACAGCAGGTACACCGCTTCTTTCTGGAGCTTCTGTAACGGCTAAAGTTGAGAAGCATGGTCAAGGTCAAAAGGTCATCGTATACAAATACAAACCTAAAAAGAACTACCATGTGAAGCAAGGTCATCGTCAACCGTACACGAAAGTGACGATTGAAAAAATCCAAGCGTAAGAGGGTGCGATAATTGATTATCGTGCGTATTATACGACTGGAGGATGGCAGCATACAGGGGTTTTCTGTTAAAGGCCATGCGAATTTTGCTAAATCTGGCGAAGATATCGTATGTGCTGGTGTTTCGGCGGTAACCGTAGGAACTGTCAATTCGATTGTAGCTCTTACGGACGTTGAAATGGAAACGGAAATGGAAAACGGCTTTTTAAGCGCGTATCTATCTCCTGAAAGTTATCATGATGCGAACGCACAGGTTCAACTGTTGTTGGAATCCATGGTGATTATGCTGACAAGCATTGCTGAATCATACGGTAAGTATATTCAAATAGAAAATAAACAAAGAAGGAGGTAGACATCATGTTGAAATTGACATTGGATCTTCAGTTATTCGCATCGAAAAAAGGTGTAGGTTCCACAAAAAACGGACGTGACAGCAGATCGAAACGTCTTGGAGTGAAACGTGCTGACGGTCAAGCAGTTACCGGCGGTAGCATCTTGGTTCGTCAACGCGGAACGAAAATTCACCCGGGCACGAACGTGGGCATCGGTAAGGACGACACTCTGTTCGCGAAAGTGGACGGCGTTGTGAAGTTCGAACGTTGGGGCCGTGATCGCAAAAAGGTGAGCATCTACCCGATCGACGTTGCTCCAGTAGCAGCTACTGTAGAAGCTTAATAGCGGCTTAGACACGCTGAAAAGCCTCCGGCACTTTTGTCGGAGGCTTTTTTGCATGATGGTAATGAACTGGAAAGTTAGTCTGTGCTATACTGGATTAAGGTTGTTGACTAGTCCATTTAATTATCGCAGAACGGAGAGAAGCCATGTTCCAGCGGATAAGAGCGCCTTATCTGGCGTTGGGTTCCATTCTGATTCCTTTGGTTTTTTCACTGCTCTATCCCAAAGCATTAACGATTATCATACTAGCTGTGTGGGCTGTAGCTGCTGCTTGTTTTGGTATGTGGTATACCCATAGACAGGTTGAACTTGAGCGGAAAGCTGCTTTGCGTTCTTTTGAGCGTACAGCGATAGCAACGCTTAACCATCATCGGCATGACTGGATGAATGATTTACAGGTGCTTTATGGCTATATTCGTATGAATAAGCATGATAAATCAGCTGCTTATGTGGAAACAATAAAAGGGCGGGTGTCGGAAGACAGTAAAATATCTAAGCTGGGTATTCCCTCGCTGGTGTTTTATTTGCAGTCTTTTCGCGTGAACGCCGGAAATTTACAATTGTCGGTAAAGGTTGAGGAAGAGTTAAAGTTAGACGCTGTCATGTCTCCCGAAGACGGCGAGTCGCTTGCCTCGGCCGTCATACAAACGGTGCGTGCGTATCAATATGGCGGGGGCCGGTCGTCCTGGGGAGAAGTGCGCAGATTGACACTTTATTTCGGTATGGATCAGAATGATGTTATCGTCCGCTTTGAAGGAAGTGACATACCTGCCGATTTAAATATACTAAAGCAGGTCAGATCCGTACTCGGAAGTGAACGCCTTCGAACAGAGAAGCTCCCTACAGGAGATATGCTTCAAATTCGAATGCAGTGCCAGACATAAGGAAGGTGTAACCATGTTTGTAGATAAAGCGAAGATTTTTGTTAAAGGCGGTGACGGTGGAGACGGATTAATTGCGTTTCGCCGTGAGAAATACGTTCCTAATGGTGGCCCAGCTGGTGGTGACGGAGGGAACGGTGGAGATGTGATTTTCCGTGTAGATGAGGGTTTGCGCACCTTGATGGATTTTCGATACCAACGGCATTTTAAAGCCCAGCGTGGAGTAAAAGGTCGCAACAAAAGCCAACACGGAGCCAACGCAGAGCACATGATCGTCCGTATACCACCGGGAACAGTTATCATGGATGATGACACTGGTGAAGTATTGGCAGATATGACACGTCATGGCCAACAGGTCGTTGTAGCTAAAGGAGGACGCGGAGGACGCGGTAATATTCGTTTTGCTACACCGAGCAATCCAGCGCCTGAATTGGCTGAAAACGGTGCGGAGGGGCAAGAACGTTATATTACACTTGAGTTAAAAGTGATGGCTGACGTAGGCTTGGTCGGATTTCCTAGTGTAGGAAAGTCTACCTTGTTGTCAGTTGTATCTTCCGCAAAACCTAAAATTGGCGCATACCACTTTACAACGATTACCCCAAATCTGGGCGTCGTAGATGTGGGGGATCAGCGGAACTTTGTGATGGCCGATTTGCCTGGTTTGATCGAAGGAGCTCATGAAGGCACTGGACTGGGTCATGAATTCCTGCGGCATATTGAGCGGACGCGAATCATTATCCATGTTGTGGATATGGCGGGCTCTGAAGGACGTGACCCGTTTGAAGACTGGACCAAAATAAACGACGAATTAAAGCAATATAATGCAGCTCTGGCTGAGCGTCCACAAATTGTGGCGGCCAATAAAATGGATATGCCGGAAGCTGAAGAAAATCTTGCTCACTTCAAAGAGCAAATTGCTGCGATACGTCCTGACCTTGAAATCATGCCTATTTCCTCTCTGACACGTCAGGGGGTAAAGGAACTGCTCTATCGAGCTGCTGATCTGTTGGATCAAATACCGGACGAGCCGGTTGTTGAGGAAGTAGCAGAAGTCAATGAACGTAAGGTATTTAAGTTGGATACGGCCGAAGACGAGGGCTTTACGATTGTACGTGAAAACGACACATTCGTAGTGCACAGCCCCAAAATTGAGCGCATGATGAAGCGCATGCAGATGAATTCTCATGATGCCATCTTAAAATTAGCAAGAACGTTGCGTCATATGGGTGTGGATGCTGAGCTACGTAAGCGTGGTGCCACAGATGGTACATCTGTACGCATTGCTGATTTCGAGTTCGAATTTGTAGAAGGTAGCAGTTACTACTAAAAATGAAATAAGGCTTTAAAACCTGAACGGTTACTGCACTATAGGGAATTCTATAGAAGGCAGTAGCCGTTTTTTGTATTGTTAGCTTGCCGATTTTCAAGAGTTTCGATATAATGTCCTCTATACAAAAACATAAGTCTTTGAGGAGAGGACGTTCTTGAAAGAGCGCTATTACTTGGTACGGGAAGATATTTTGCCTGAATCTATTGTTAAGACCATACAGGTAAAACTGCTGCTGGCTTCGGGAGATGTTAAAACCGTACATGATGC
This sequence comes from Paenibacillus sp. DP01, assembly GCF_044784315.1. Lineage (NCBI taxonomy): Bacteria > Bacillati > Bacillota > Bacilli > Caryophanales > Paenibacillaceae > Paenibacillus > Paenibacillus sp. DP01. The sequence continues at coordinate 4,341,539 of NZ_CP173059.1, read as the reverse complement.
TGTGGAGCAAGTTGGGCTAAGCCGAAGCGCCTTTTATAAATATAAAGATGGCATACATTTGGTTAACCAGTTGGAGCGCGAGCGAATTGTCAATATCTCTATTGATCTAGAGCATCAATCCGGCATGCTGTCCAGGGTGCTCGGTAGAGTGGCAGATTACGGAGGTAATGTGCTGACGATCCAGCAAAGTATTCCACTGCAAGGCAGAGCCAACGTAGTCATCTCAGTAGAAATGTCCAGGCTTAGTGATGAATTGGGTGTTCTGCTGGAGGGCTTGGAGAGCATTTCTGGAGTCAAGCGGGTCCGCCTGATTGGGCAAGGCTGAGCGATACAGTTCGTTAGATAAAAGTTGCAGGAGGGGAATGGATGAAACCGGTCAAAGTAGGATTGTTAGGCTTGGGGACTGTAGGTACGGGAGTCGTTCGAATCGTTGAGGGTAATCAGGAAGACTTGAGCAGACAAGTCGGTTCACCGATCGTCATTGAAAAAATAGCTGTAAAAAACATAGAAAAGTATCGTGCCATTGAAGTGGACACCGCCAAGCTTACGGAGGACCCGTGGGAAGTCATTCGAGATCCTGAAATTGATGTGATTATCGAAGTCATGGGTGGGATTGATCAGACGAAGGAGTACATTCTCGAAGCGCTAGAGAGGGGCAAGCACATTGTAACGGCCAACAAGGACTTAATGGCATTGCACGGTTCTGAAGTATTGGCAAAGGCACAGGAAAAACAATGTGATATTTTTTATGAGGCTAGCGTAGCGGGCGGTATACCGATCATTCGTACGCTCATCGAAGGTTTCTCCTCTGACCGTATTACCCGCATTATGGGGATTGTGAACGGGACAACAAACTATATTTTAACTAAAATGAGCCAGGAAGGAGCCTCGTATGAGGAGGTTCTTAAGGAAGCCCAAGAGCTTGGATACGCAGAATCTGATCCGACCTCAGATGTCGAAGGGTTGGATGCGGCCCGAAAGATGGCGATACTTGGGACCCTTGGTTTCCGTTCCAATGTAGAGCTCAAGGATGTAAGCGTGAGCGGTATTTCCAAGGTAACCAGTGAAGATATTGCTTTTGCTAAAAGATTAGGATATGAAATGAAATTACTTGGCATTGCAGAGCGTCAAGGTGATGAATTTACGATTAATGTTCAGCCAACTATGGTGCGCAAGCAGCATCCATTAGCTTCGGTGAACGGGGTGTTCAACGCAGTTTATGTACATGGTGAAGCGGTGGGTGAAACCATGTTTTATGGTGCAGGTGCAGGCGAAATGCCAACAGCTACATCAGTTGTGGCTGACCTGGTGGCTGTAGTGAAAAACCTCAAACTCGGCGTAAATGGGCTTAAAGCAATCGTACCCTACAATCCGAAGAAAATTAGCAATGACGAAGACGTGTATTTCAAAAATTTCGTGCTTTTGCACGTGGATGATAAAGCGGGGGTATTGGCACAGATTACGCAGGTATTTGCTGAATTCAATGTCAGTTTGGCATCTGTCGTGCAGCAACCGAATGAGACTAATCCCGATGCTGAAATTATTATCGTGACTCATTTAGCTAGCAAAGCAAGTATGAAAAAAGTTTTAGAGCATTTTGAAACTTTGGACGTGATCCGCCGCATCAAGAGTGTATATCGGGTAGAGGGATAGTCAATAAAAGCAGGAGGAATCATCTGTATGACCGTTTTGAAAACAGCAAGAGTGCGTGTGCCTGCTAGTACGGCCAACCTGGGCCCTGGCTTTGATACATTGGGCATGGCATTGTCTCTATACGCATGGATTGAACTAAAAGAGGCCAAGCAGACATCTTTTCATCTGTACGGAGATCAAATGAATGGCGTTCCCCAAGATAAAACCAATTTGATTTACAAGGTAGCACAAATGGTTTTTCGTGAAGCAGGTGTATCTGTTCCTGAGCTGGAAATTTCGATGTACTCGGATATTCCGCTTACCCGTGGTTTGGGCAGCAGTGCTTCCGCCATTGTAGGTGCCCTGGTGGCTGCTAATACGCTGATTGGCTCGCCTCTGTCGGATTCCAAGCTATTTGACATGGCAAGCGCTATCGAAAAGCATCCGGACAATGTCGGAGCCTCTCTGTTTGGTGGTATTATTACTGCTATGTGGGATGGCGAGCATGCCAAGCACTTACGGATTGAACCGGATGCTAATCTAGAGGTAATGGTAGTTATTCCAGATTTTCAACTGTCTACGTCGAAGGCCAGAGAGGTCCTGCCTACCCACGTATCCTTGAAGGATGCTGTATATAATATAAGTCATGCTTCAATGCTGGTAGCGGCATTGGCATCGGGCCGAACAGATCTAATCGCCGAAGCGATGCGGGATCAGCTTCATCAGCCTTACCGCGCGGCACTAGTGCCGGGTATGACAGAGATCCTACAGGATGCGCACCATTATGGTGCATTGGGTGTGGCCCTTAGTGGTGCTGGACCGACGTTGCTGGCATTGATGGATCAACGGGAAAATCGCAAAGCGGAGCTTGAACTGTATTTAACGGAGACAATGAACAAAGAAGGGATCACTGCGTCTGTTTTGAAATTGCGCCCAGAGGTTGAAGGGGTTAAAGTATATACAGAAGGGAATACACACCCTTTTATGGATATGATTAAAGGGGAACTTACGATATGAAACGAATTGCACTTCTTCCTGAGGGGACTGTTTCTCATGAAGCGATTAAATATTTGTTAGGAGATACACCCTGTGAACTTCTATTTTACAAACATATAGCAGACGTATTTCAGGCAATAGACAAGGGACAGGCAGACTATAGTGTAATTCCTATTGAAAATACGATTGACGGCTCTGTGAGTTTGCATATGGACTGGCTTGTACATGAGGTAGACATTCCAATGCAGGCGGAATGGGTATATCCTTCGATTCAAAATCTTATTGGACATCGTAGTGAATTTCTTGGGGATCAGGACGAGCTGGATTTGAGCAAAGTGGTCAAAATTATGTCCCATCCTGTAGCGCTTCCCCAATGTAAAGAATTCATACAAGCTTTCGCTCCTCAAGCTGAGCTGGAGAGTGCAGGAAGTACGGCCGAAGCCGTCGAAATTGTTAAACATAACCCAGGTAAAGGTTGGACCGCTCTCGGAACCAAGCTTGCGGCTGCCAAACACGGATTGGACATTTTGGCCAGCAAGGTGACGGATCACGATAACAATTTTACCCGCTTTGTCTTGATTGGACATGAACCTGTAAGGTTCCCGCGTACGCCAGAAGGCCAGCGAACCAGTATTTTGGTCACGCCGCCACAGGATTTCCCGGGAGCGCTGCATCAGGTTTTATCTGCATTTGCATGGCGCAGGTTAAACCTGTCTCGTATTGAATCGCGTCCGACCAAAAAGCAATTGGGGAATTATTATTTTTACATTGAAGTTCTGGAATCTCTGCATTCCGTTTTGCTTCCGGCAGCCTTTGCAGAGATCGAGGCTTTGGGGTGCCATGTACGCATTCTTGGCTCTTATCCAAGCTACAAGTATGTTGAAGCAGCGATCGAACCTATTTTGAAGGAACATTAATCGGAGGTGTGGTTGTAATGGCAGAACAATGGATTTATCTGGATGGGCAGCATGTAACTAAGGAGAACGCAAAGGTTTCCGTATATGACCATGGTTTCTTGTACGGAGACGGTATATTTGAGGGTATTCGTATTTATAACGGAAATATTTTTAAATGTAAGGAGCATTTAGAGCGCCTGTATGATTCTGCAAAATCTATTCAGTTGAACATTCCGCTGTCTCCTGATGAAATGTTGGAAGCCATGGCTGAAACGATTCGCCTTAACGAAATGCGTAATGGATATATTCGATTGGTTGTATCCCGTGGTGCTGGAAATCTAGGTTTGGATCCCCTTCGTTGTGCAAAGGCGAGTGTCATCATTATCGTCGAGCAGCTCGCCATTTACCCGGAAGAAGCTTATTTGACAGGTCTGAAGACAATCTCTGTCTCTCAGCGTCGCAACATCCCGGATGCTTTGAATCCAAAGATTAAATCATTGAACTACCTCAACAATATCCTGGTGAAGATCCAGTCTAACTATGCTGGTGTAGGTGAGGCTATTATGCTCAATTCCCAAGGATATGTGACGGAAGGTTCTGCTGACAACATTTTCATTGTCAAAAATGGAGTGTTGTACACACCGCCTTGTTATTTGGGAGCGCTTGAGGGGATTACTCGTAATGCTATCATCGATTTGTGTGCCAAGCTTGGATATTCGCTTAAGGAGCAACCTTTTACATTGCATGATGTATATGTCGCGGACGAGGTGTTTTTTACGGGAACCGCGGCAGAAGTGATTGCAGCTTATGAAGTAGATGGTCGTACGATTGGCTCCGGTGTTGCCGGTCCAGTGACTTTGGAGCTTCTGGCTGAGTTCCGGAAGATTGTGGATCAGGATGGCTATAAAGTGTGGCAGGACTAAAATAATCGAGATCCTTTTGACTGAATGCTTGTAAGAGTATTCGGTCGAGAGGATTTTTTTGTTTGTAGGGGGTCATTCGCCCGGGAGGTGCATAGGATGTAATAACAGAAGCCGGGCGTTTATCCCGCCCGAACGAAAGTCTAGGAGGTTTGTGACCTGTGAAAATACACATCGTCAAAAAAGGTGACACTCTATACTTACTGGCACAGAAGTATAATGTGACACTAGAGAAAGTTATCGCCGCCAATCCCCAATTGGCAGACCCTAATCAGTTGAGCATCGGTGAGAAAATCAAAATTCCGACAGATCCTGTTACGATGGAAACACAGCCGTCAACGGTCTATCAACACAAGGTTAAGCAAGGTGATACGTTATGGAAGTTGTCTAAGGCGTGGAATGTACCACTTAAGATAATTATTGATGCCAATTCCCAACTTAAAAACCCGAACGCACTTCTGGTTGGAGAAACAGTTAATATTCCACACTACAAAGAAAACGCATCTGATCTTTCTATGAATAAAAAAAATACCGCAGTGAAAGAAGAGATGACACAGCCTAAAACCGAATCCCCGACCAAGGAAGAACTTACCCAGCCCAAGGCGGAATTAACACAGCCTAAACCGGAGAATATGCCTAGCCCTAAAGAAGAAATGACACAGCCGAAAGAAACAGTGAATCCTCCTAAGCTTCCTGAATTAAAACTGCCTGAAGCTCCTATGGCGCCCGTCAATATGGCACCCGTGAACATGGCACCTGTCAATATGGCGCCCGTAAATCCTGCTCCACCTCAATTGCAGCCCATAATTACTCAACCTGCCCCACCTCAACAAATGCAACCTATAGTCACCCAACCTATAGTCACTCAACCGATTGCACCTAAACCGCAGCTTCCAATTAATATCGAAAAGCAACCTGTAACTGAAAAGTTTTGTGGCTGCACAAGCTCGAAGCCGATGGAAAATTCCTCATGGCCATTACAGCAACCGACATTTGATTACAGTCCGCCAATAAATGCAATGCCGAACTCGTTGTATCCGGGGATTGGGTCTCCTCAGAATTGGGGGGATGCTCCTGTAAATACTTCCTTTGCAGAACATGCCTCTCCTACTGTAGTTGCAGATCAGGGCTATCATCATGACTGTGAGCATCCATGGTGCTGGGGACCTGTGCAGACAGCAGCACCCATACATGCTCATCCCACACCTTATCCTGCCTATTCAGATTGCTGCTGCACCCCTGGATATTATCCGAGTCATGAAGCGTCTGAAAATACATCCTATCCTGTCTATCCTCCATTTATCCACCAAGGGGGTCCGCAGCAGCAACCAGAGAGTGCAGTCCAGGGTAGCCAGTGGGGCAACGCATGGGGAGGACCACAATATAGTATGCCTGCAAGTGGATACGTGTCCGACTTTAGCCAACCAATGGCTCAACACGCCGCGAATCATCCATATCATCCGTTCGCACATGGAAATGCACCTATGTATCCATTAGAGGGATATACAACGCCCTATATGTTTATGCCAGACTGTGGATGCCGGGAAGGAAACATCGAGTCGGCGCCAGCCTCTCCGGGAACGCAAGAGGTAGGTAACAATCTGACTATTCCATCGCAAAATGAAGGTGCTTCTTCAAAAAAAGACGATAGCGCGTCTAAAGGCAAATCAAAAGACAACTCTAGCAGTACATCCAAGGAAGAAACATCTAAAGCCAAGGTTTCAAGTGAACATGCTACTGTTAAGAAGCATAAATCCCGTAAATCGACAGGAGGAAGATCTCGCTCCTCATCCTATAGTGCTCGTGCACGTCAAAATCCATGGATTAATGACTGACGCAGATAAATATAAGAAAGAGGTAAACACTAGTACCGTCCCGATTTGTTAGTCATAAGGTGAAAGGAATAAATGTTAAAGAGGCTGTTATTCTGCTAGTTGAGAATGATAGTCTCTTTTTTTAATGCAGTAATCCTACACATGAATAATGTCACTAAAAAAGATGTTGCTAATTAGCGTAGTCATGTGGTATATTCTTATAGTTTTCTTTTACAAGATGATTAGCAACATAAAAACAAATTAGAATTAATTGAAAAATT
>NZ_CP173059.1:2725000-4332500 GCF_044784315.1 Paenibacillus sp. DP01 | reverse complement strand
GGGACGTCTCACATGGAGTTACAAAGGAACCGGTTAGATGAAGAGGTCTGGAAAGGCCCGCCAGAGAAGGTAAAAGCCCTGTAGTTCAAAACCTGTTCCCTCCGAGACGGATCCCGAGTAGTGCGGGGCACGTGAAACCCCGTATGAATCCGGCAGGACCATCTGCCAAGGCTAAATACTCCCTGGCGACCGATAGTGAAGCAGTACCGTGAGGGAAAGGTGAAAAGCACCCCGGAAGGGGAGTGAAATAGATCCTGAAACCGTGTGCTTACAAGAAGTCAGAGCCCGATCTATGGGTGATGGCGTGCCTTTTGTAGAATGAACCGGCGAGTTACGTTCCCGTGCAAGGTTAAGGTGAAGAGCTGAAGCCGCAGCGAAAGCGAGTCTGAATAGGGCGAATGAGTACGTGGACGTAGACCCGAAACCGGGTGATCTACCCCTGTCCAGGGTGAAGGTGCGGTAACACGCACTGGAGGCCCGAACCCACGCATGTTGAAAAATGCGGGGATGAGGTGGGGGTAGCGGAGAAATTCCAATCGAACCCGGAGATAGCTGGTTCTCCCCGAAATAGCTTTAGGGCTAGCCTCGGAAAGAAGAATCGTGGAGGTAGAGCACTGATTGGGTGCGGGGCCCGCAAGGGTTACCAAGCTCAGTCAAACTCCGAATGCCATAGATTTAGTTCCGGGAGTCAGACAGTGAGTGCTAAGATCCATTGTCGAAAGGGAAACAGCCCAGACCATCAGCTAAGGTCCCCAAGTGTGTGTTAAGTGGGAAAGGATGTGGAGTTGCACAGACAACCAGGATGTTGGCTTAGAAGCAGCCACCATTGAAAGAGTGCGTAATAGCTCACTGGTCGAGTGACTCTGCGCCGAAAATGTAACGGGGCTAAACACACCACCGAAGCTATGGCTTGATGCTTTGCATCAGGGGTAGGGGAGCGTTGAATGCGGGTTGAAGGTGTACCGGAAGGAGCGCTGGACTGCATTCAAGTGAGAATGCCGGTATGAGTAACGAAAAGATCTGTGAGAATCAGATCCGCCGAAAGCCTAAGGGTTCCTGAGGAAGGTTCGTCCGCTCAGGGTAAGTCGGGACCTAAGGCGAGGCCGATAGGCGTAGTCGAAGGACAACAGGTCGAAATTCCTGTACCACCGTAATCCGCTATGAGCGATGGGGTGACGCAGTAGGGTAGTGACGCGGACTGATGGATGTCCGTCTAAGCAGTGAGGCTGATGTGTAGGCAAATCCGCACATCGTAAGGCTGGGCTGTGATGGGGAGCGAAAATTATAGTAGCGAAGGTCATGATCTCAGACTGCCAAGAAAAGCCTCTAGCCAGGAGAAGGTGCCCGTACCGCAAACCGACACAGGTAGGCGAGAAGAGAATTCTAAGGCGCGCGGAAGAACTCTCGTTAAGGAACTCGGCAAAATGACCCCGTAACTTCGGGAGAAGGGGTGCCTCGGTAGGGTGAATAGCCCGAGGGGGCCGCAGTGAAAAGGCCCAAGCGACTGTTTAGCAAAAACACAGGTCTGTGCGAAGCCGCAAGGCGAAGTATACGGGCTGACGCCTGCCCGGTGCTGGAAGGTTAAGGGGAGTGGTAAGCCTTCGGGCGAAGCTATGAACCGAAGCCCCAGTAAACGGCGGCCGTAACTATAACGGTCCTAAGGTAGCGAAATTCCTTGTCAGGTAAATTCTGACCCGCACGAATGGCGTAACGACTTGGGCGCTGTCTCAACGAGAGATCCGGTGAAATTTTAATACCTGTGAAGATGCAGGTTACCCGCGACAAGACGGAAAGACCCCATGGAGCTTTACTGCAGCTTGATATTGAATTTGGGTACGATCTGTACAGGATAGGTGGGAGCCGTAGAACTTTGAGCGCCAGCTTGAAGGGAGGCATCCTTGGGATACCACCCTGATCGTATCTAGGTTCTAACTTGGTACCGTGATCCGGTACGAGGACAGTGTCAGGTGGGCAGTTTGACTGGGGCGGTCGCCTCCTAAAGAGTAACGGAGGCGCCCCAAGGTTCCCTCAGAATGGTTGGAAATCATTCGAAGAGTGCAAAGGCAGAAGGGAGCTTGACTGCGAGACCTACAAGTCGAGCAGGGACGAAAGTCGGGCTTAGTGATCCGGTGGTACCGCATGGAAGGGCCATCGCTCAACGGATAAAAGCTACCCTGGGGATAACAGGCTTATCTCCCCCAAGAGTCCACATCGACGGGGAGGTTTGGCACCTCGATGTCGGCTCATCGCATCCTGGGGCTGAAGTAGGTCCCAAGGGTTGGGCTGTTCGCCCATTAAAGCGGTACGCGAGCTGGGTTCAGAACGTCGTGAGACAGTTCGGTCCCTATCTGTCGTGGGCGTAGGAAATTTGAGAGGAGCTGTCCTTAGTACGAGAGGACCGGGATGGACGTACCGCTGGTGTACCAGTTGTTCCGCCAGGAGCACCGCTGGGTAGCTATGTACGGAAGGGATAAGCGCTGAAAGCATCTAAGCGTGAAGCCCCCCTCAAGATGAGATTTCCCAGTATGTAAGACCCCTTGAAGACGACGAGGTAGATAGGTTGGGGGTGGAAGTGCAGTAATGCATGGAGCTGACCAATACTAATCGGTCGAGGGCTTATCCTAAAGATAAGACGCAATGAGTTTCGGATCCAGTTTTCAGGGTGTAACCTTGAAGGTATGTAGAAGTACATACAACAAGCGTATGGCGATTCATTCACACGATCTGTGCTGAAGCGAATAAGCTTACGGAAGAATTTGCGAGGCAAATTCATGTTTGGTGGCGATAGCGGAGGGGTTCCACACGTACCCATCCCGAACACGACCGTTAAGCCCTCCAGCGCCGATGGTACTTGGACCGCAGGGTCCTGGGAGAGTAGGACGCCGCCAAGCGAGTTTTATAATTATTATTCCCTGATAGCTCAGTTGGTAGAGCACTCGACTGTTAATCGAGTTGTCACAGGTTCGAGTCCTGTTCGGGGAGCCATATGGAGAGGTGTCCGAGTTGGCCGAAGGAGCACGATTGGAAATCGTGTAGGCGCCAAAAGCGTCTCGAGGGTTCGAATCCCTCTCTCTCCGCCAGAATTATTTTATAGCATGGCCCGTTGGTCAAGGGGTTAAGACACCTCCCTTTCACGGAGGTAACAGGGGTTCGAATCCCCTACGGGTCATAGTAGTATGGAGGCTTAGCTCAGCTGGGAGAGCATCTGCCTTACAAGCAGAGGGTCGGGGGTTCGATCCCCTCAGCCTCCACCATTTATTTTCAATAGATTTCCCTACTATTATCGCGGGGTGGAGCAGTTCGGTAGCTCGTCGGGCTCATAACCCGAAGGTCGCAGGTTCAAATCCTGCCCCCGCAACCAATTAACTTTTTAATGAGAATTATTATGGAACTGTGGTGTAGAGGCCTAACATGCCTGCCTGTCACGCAGGAGATCGCGGGTTCGAATCCCGTCAGTTCCGCCATTTTCACAAAGTTACATTACCCTGTTGGGAGCCATTAGCTCAGTTGGTAGAGCACCTGACTTTTAATCAGGGTGTCGAAGGTTCGAGTCCTTCATGGCTCACCATTCATGCACTTATACGTCATGAATATAATTGTATTGCGGACGTGGCTCAGCGGTAGAGCATCGCCTTGCCAAGGCGAGGGTCGCGGGTTCGATTCCCGTCGTCCGCTCCATATTTGCGCCCTTAGCTCAGCTGGATAGAGCGTTTGACTACGAATCAAAAGGCCGGGAGTTCGAATCTCTCAGGGCGCGCCATTAATTTCATAAGCCGGTGTGGCGGAATTGGCAGACGCGCGCGACTCAAAATCGTGAGGGAAACCGTGGAGGTTCGAGTCCTCTCACCGGCATCTATTTCGGGATGTAGCTCAGCTTGGTAGAGCACCTGGTTTGGGACCAGGGGGTCGCATGTTCAAATCGTGTCATCCCGATTCAAAAGAAAGTCGCTGGAAGCAGCGGCTTTTTTGTTTATGTTATTATCTTTTGTATAATTCAGTAATCTTCAGGTCACACTAACACAAAAAGTGGGACGGAAGGGATTACTGTGAAGCGATTAAGTTGGAAAAAACAGATGAAACGGTGCTGGAAACAGTGGAGAAGAGCAGTGTGGGCATGTACTATTTTTAGTGCGGCTTGTTTACTGACAGGTTTGGGCGTTCTGTTTTCGAATCATATGCAGGCTATGCTGTCGCAACCACTGGCTACTCCCGTTATGGCAGAGGTGGAAATGAAGGAGTTATCATATAGCCCGACCGAAGACCGCTCCCCACAGATGCAGCTATTGCAAAGTATTCGTGCTTCCGGTATAAGCAGGAAGACCCGTTTGTTAACTACCTACGTATGTGGCACGGAGACCACTTCCTTGGGAACGTTAAGTTCAAAGCAGCTGGAAAATTTGCTGAAGCAACATCCCGATTGGAAGGGAAGACTTAATACTAAAGGAGAAGTGTGGCTGGAGCGCAGAGTGGAAGATTTGTCGGAGTCATGCAAAGAGCGCGCATATATGGGCTTAAGCACTGATGGGCAGCTTACACTGTTTGAAGGGCTGCCAAAAAAGGAAAAAGTAATTCGTACCTTTTTTCAATTGGATATAGGGTCCATGGAGACGGCCTTGCCGGAAGGGGTATATAAACAACTTCAGCAGGGAATCCGTGTACAGGATATAAATGAGTATAACAGTGTAATCTCCACTTTTAGTGATTTTGCAGTGGAGCGAACACAGAGGGTATTAAAGCAGCATTATTGATTACACCAAGTACGGAGACGTTAGGCTTTGCCCACGAGGTGAGGTTTGTAGCGTCTCTTTTTATGTTTTCACTCATGGTTAAACTTTTTCCTCTATTAGATACAAAGTTTTGTTATAATGAAAAGAACGACACATATGTTCGCTTTATATGGGATTTGGTCATGTATATTGACGATAGTGCTGGCTGTTGGTTAGTTACGTCATGTTTGAGCGATAGGGGAGAGATTTTTTTGCGTTTTCTAGGAATTGATCCGGGTATTGCCATTGTGGGCTTCGGATTTGTAGACAAGGTTGGTAGTAAAGTGGTTCCTGTGCAGTATGGCTGCATCCAGACGGAGGCACACACCCCCGAAGAAGACAGGCTGCTTCATGTATATGAAGGCATGTTGCAATTAATTGATAAGTATAAGCCGGATGCGGTAGCATTGGAGAAGCTCTTTTTTAATCGCAACGTTACAACGGCTATGTCCGTAAGTCAGGCACGTGGAGTGCTGGTATTAGCTGCCAAACAACGTAATTTGCCTATAGGGGAATACACGCCGATGCAGGTAAAGCAGGCTATTGTAGGGTATGGCAAGGCGGAGAAGAAGCAGGTACAGGAGATGGTTAGAATGTTTCTAAAGCTCCAGGCTGTGCCCAAACCGGATGATGTAGCGGATGCTTTGGCAGTGGCTATTTGTCATGCGCATTCCTATGGACTAAATTCAAAATTAAATGAGGTATTACGAAAATGATAGATTTCTTGCGTGGTTCTGTAGCTCACTTGGAAAATGAATATGTCGTTTTGGATGTGCAGGGTGTAGGGTATCGGGTATTTTGTCCCAATCCTTACGCGTTCGCCAAAACGGAAGGACCGGTGGTTATTTACACTCATCATCATGTAAGGGAAGATGCAATTTTACTGTTTGGGTTTGCAACCCGTGAGGAGCAGCAATTATTCCGTAAACTGATCGATGTATCTGGTATTGGACCGCGTGTGGCACTTGGGATTTTGGGAGGCGGTACGCCTGCTCATGTGGTGACGGCGATTTATCAGGAGAATATCACATTTCTCACCAAATTACCGGGAATTGGTAAAAAGACGGCACAACGTATGATTCTAGATTTGAAAGACAAGCTGGACGGTATTGGGGCGTTGGGAATGGCTACCGGATTGTTTGCGGAGCCTGTTGTAGAAGAAGGTCAAGGTTCGTATTGGAGTGAGGCGCGTGAAGCGCTTAAGGCGCTCGGTTACACGGATGCTGAGCTAGATAAGGTATGGAGCAAAATGAAGAAAGATGCGAAACCTGATGATTCAGCGGATATTTTGATGAAACGGGCTTTGCAACTGTTGTTTGCCGGATAGGACGCTGATGTCCGTGGATAGGATTCTGGTAAAAAGAGGAGCGATGGAATATGGATGACCGGATTATTTCCGCCAATTTGATGATGGAAGACCAGACGGCGGAGTTAAGCCTTCGCCCCCGTTATCTAAATGAATATATCGGGCAAAATCAGGTTAAGGAAAATCTGAAAGTATATATTGAAGCAGCCAAGATGCGTAAAGAAGCATTGGATCATGTATTATTGTACGGACCGCCTGGATTGGGTAAAACCACGCTCGCTAACATTATCGCCAATGAGTTGGGGGTTAATTTACGTACGACTTCAGGCCCTGCAATTGAAAGACCGGGAGATCTAGCAGCATTGCTAACCAACCTGCAAGAGGGGGATGTTTTGTTCATTGATGAAATTCATCGCCTTCATCGTACAGTGGAAGAAGTGATGTATCCGGCGATGGAAGATTTTGCGTTGGACATTATGATTGGCAAAGGTCCGAGTGCACGTTCGGTGCGTTTGGATTTGCCTCCCTTTACTCTTATAGGTGCTACTACACGCGCTGGGTTGCTCTCTGCGCCATTACGTGACCGGTTTGGCGTTATTAGTCGGTTAGAGTTTTATACGACAGACGAGCTGGCTTACATCGTGTCTAGGAATGCGGATATTATGGAAATTGAGATTGTCGGGGACGCGGCGGAGGAAATTGCATTGCGTTCACGGGGAACACCGCGGATTGCCAACCGACTGTTAAAAAGGGTACGTGATTTTGCCCAAGTGGCCGGAGACGGTATTATTCATTCAGAGTTGGCTGCTGAGGCACTAAGGAGACTTCAAATAGATCCACTCGGGCTGGATGAAATTGATCATAAAATGCTTAAGGCTATGATTCATTCATTCCGGGGCGGACCTGTAGGATTGGACACCATTGCTGCGACCATTGGCGAAGAGAGCCAGACGATTGAGGATGTGTATGAGCCTTATTTGTTACAAATTGGTCTTTTACAAAGAACACCTCGGGGACGAACGGTGACTCCGGCGGCATATGCTCACCTTGGAATTCCAATGCCAACAGACCCACGGTGACTAGAAAACCATGGTGCACTTTTAAAAATCATTGAATGCTATTCGTAAGTATGGCGATATGAAATGGATAGACAGATAAATTGAGGTAAGAAGTGTGTAAGTCCGATTCGAGCGGGTTCAAAATTTGGTTTATTCCGCCGATGTATTTAAAGGGAAATACGCAGGTCGAGATCCGATAAATCATGTAATAAAAGTGCTAGTCAGCTAGAATTGGGGGAGCTAGAAATGAGTGGAGAAACATTGAACCGAAAAAAAACTTTCGGAGCGTGGACAGGCGGCTTCAAACGAGCAGCAGTTATTATGGTATTAGCTACAGCTTGCATACCTTGGTCTTCGGGCGTTCACGCTGCTGCCGCCCAAGAAGATATTCGTGTAGTGATCTTTGCGGATCTAGGTAGTAAATATAAAGCGACAGTCCCCGCTGTAACTTTGAAATCATCAGGAAGCCTGAGTGTCGGCCAGAACAGTGGGGGAAGCTTTCAGGCTTGGATGGGACTGCCGGACAGTACGGCTCGTTTTAGTGTAGACAGCTATCGAGTGAAGGTATTTGAAGGAAAAGAAGCGACTGCGATAAAAGCGGCTCAAGCTCTGCAAAAGACTAATGATAAACCTACTGTTTTTATCGGTTCAAAAAACGGTAGCTCTGTCTATCAAGTGTATGCAGGATTATATGCTAGTGAACAGTCGGCACAGGCTGCTGTGCAGCGGATTTCCTTAGCAACCGGAGCACAGGCCGAAGTTAAGGGAAACAAACATTGGTCGACGGGAAGCTACGGAACCGAGCAGGAGGCTAATCTTGTTCGCACGACTATTGCTGCCGCAGGCTTTGATGCTTTTACAGTAATTCAATCAAGAGGCCAGTACGCTGTATGGGTTGGAGAAGAAAGTAATGACAGCAAGCTGTCGGCCTTGAAAACAGAACTGGAGAGCAAGCAGCCCAGACTCACCCTTTCCAAAGTGAATACTACTCAAACTGGTCTGATTCTAAGACAGGAAGCAGGAGTAACGACAGGCTCACAGACGATGTCTCATTACATGCTAAGTGGCTCTAATAACAGCAAGGTAATTGTCAACGGCGGTAATAATGGAATCCAAGTGGTCGAAAGATCACAGCGAACATATCGCGGCGACATGGAGATTGGCATGACGTCAGGACAGCTGGCGCTTGTAAATGAAGTCCCTTTGGAGCAGTATTTGTATTCCGTAGTAGGAGCAGAGGTCTATTCTTCATGGCCAGATGAAGCGCTCAAGGCTCAAGCGGTAGCTGCTCGCAGTTATGCGCTTGCCCAAGGCAATCGGTTTCAGATCGGCAATGTGGTAGATGGCACCCTAAGCCAAGCTTACAACGGTAAGAGCTCAGAACATGCGAATGTCAACGAGGCTGTAGATGCAACAGCTGGTGAAGTTATTAAGAGTGGCGGCAAAGTGGTCGAAGCTGTATTCTCTTCTAATGCGGGCGGTGTGACAGCAGATGCTTCCGAGGTGTGGAATAGTGGTGGTGAAGCGTTTGCGAGCGTGGACAGCTCGGGAGATACTTCGGCACAAAAAGGAGCACAAGAGTGGTATCACGTACTTCTCTCCAGTGGCAAGACAGGCTATATTCGCGAGGATAATGCTAAGGAGCTGGAGGGAGTTACAGAAGCAGGGTTAGACAAAATCACCGTCACTGCGGAAAATACAAATGTGCGTCCTATTCCCCAAATCCAATCAACGGTTACACCCGTAGCAAAGGCGCAGCCGGGCGAAGAGATGATTGTTTTGGAAAAGGTGCCTCAATCCGGAGACTATGCATGGGTTAGAGGCCCCTTTACAGCAGCTCAAATTGCTAAGTCCTTGCAAGGAAAAATAACTGGCACGGTACCATCCTCTATTAATCACCTTGATGTCACCAAACGAGGTCCGTCAGGGCGAGTATTGGAGGTTGAAGCAGATGGCACCCCTTTAAAAGTGAAATATCCGGACATGTATCGCTCAGCGATGGGGGGACTGCCGAGCACACTGTTTGATATTGCGAGTACCGGCAGTTATACTGTATTAGGCGCTGATGGAGCTACTACTCATATAAGCGGCACACAAGGCACCCAAATTCTGTCTGCATCTGGCACCAGCACTTCAAGTGGTAACGGGGTGGTCGTCATGAATGAAGATCGCCATGCACGAGTCATCGACAAAACGCAAAGCTTTATTTTTACAGGTAAAGGGAATGGTCATGGCTTGGGCTTATCACAATGGGGGGCCAACGGTTTGGCAGAGCAGGGGTATGATTACAAGAAAATTTTGCAACACTATTACAAAAATGTGGATATAGTTAAGGACTGACCAATATATGAACGTAAACGACTACGATTTTGAACTACCTGAAACATTAATTGCACAGACGCCTTTGCTTGAGCGGACCGCTTCTAGATTACTGACGTTAAACAAAAACAACGGCGAAGTGGGACATCATACATTTTCGGATATTGTGCAGTATCTTCAGCCAGGGGATACGCTGGTTCTGAATGATACCAGAGTAATTCCTGCACGTTTGTTTGGCATCAAGCAAGACACTGGGGCTAAGGCCGAGGTTCTGCTGCTTAAACAACTGGAGGGAGACCGATGGGAAGCATTGGTGAAACCCGGCAAAAAGCTGAAAAAGGGAGCTGTTATTGTTTTCGGTGATGAGCTGAAGGCGGTTATTGAGGAAGAAGGAGATATGGGCGGAAGGGTACTTTCATTTTCATATGATGGTATTTTTCAGGAGATTCTGGATCGCTTGGGGCAGATGCCGCTTCCTCCGTATATCAAGGAACAGCTGGATGATCGTGAGCGGTATCAAACCGTTTATGCTCGGCACGAAGGTTCTGCTGCGGCACCAACGGCAGGGTTACATTTTACAGAAGAATTACTGGACCAAATTAAAGAGAAGGGCGTTACGGTTGCCTTTATCACACTTCATGTCGGTTTAGGGACGTTCAGACCGATGTCGGTGGATACGATTGAGGAACATGTTATGCATGAAGAATACTATTCATTGTCACAGGAAACGGCAGATATACTCAATGCAACCAAGGCACGCGGTGGGAGAGTCGTGGCAGTGGGAACAACCAGTTGCCGAACGCTGGAGACGGTGGGCAATAACTTCGTAGATGGTGTGCTACAGGCCAGCAGTGGCTGGACACAGATTTTTATTTATCCAGGCTATGAATTCCGTGTGGTGGATGCAATGATTACGAATTTCCATTTGCCTAAGTCCACCTTGGTTATGCTGGTCAGCGCACTAGCTGGCAGAGAGAATATTATGCATGCTTACCAGGAGGCGATTGACCAAAAATATCGGTTCTTTAGCTTCGGGGACGCTATGTTCATATATTAATTAAGGATGGTAGAGAAAATATGGCACCAGCAATAAGATACGAACATATTAAGACCTGCAAGCAATCAGGAGCACGTCTGGGGCGTGTACACACCCCCCACGGAGTTATTGAGACTCCAACCTTTATGCCTGTGGGAACTCAAGCAACTGTTAAAACGATGAGCCCTGAGGAACTGAAAGCGATGGATGCTCAAATTATTTTGAGTAATACGTACCATCTGTTTCTTCGTCCTGGTCATGATATTGTCCGTGAAGCGGGCGGACTGCACAAGTTTATGAATTGGGATCGTCCTATTTTAACAGACAGCGGCGGATTCCAAGTGTTTTCCTTAAGTGAAATGCGTAAAATTTCAGAGGAAGGTGTTCATTTTCGCTCTCATTTAAATGGAGATAAGAAGTTTCTTTCTCCGGAAGTGGCGATGGAAGTCCAAAACTCACTTGGCTCGGATATTATGATGGCCTTCGATGAATGTCCACCGTTTCCGGCTGAGTATGAATACGTGAAAAAGTCACTGGAACGTACCAGCCGTTGGGCTGAGCGTTGTTTGGAGGCACATGCGCGTCCTCATGATCAAGGTCTGTTCGCCATTGTACAAGGAGGCATGCATGAAGATCTGCGTAAGCAAAGTGCGGCAGATTTGACTTCCATGGATTTCCCGGGGTATGCTATTGGTGGACTGAGTGTAGGTGAACCTAAGCATTTGATGTATGAAGTGCTCGATTATACGGTTCCTCTGCTTCCTACCAACAAACCACGTTATCTGATGGGCGTAGGTTCGCCGGATGCTTTGATTGAAGGCTCCATTCGTGGTGTGGATATGTTCGACTGTGTACTTCCAACCCGAATTGCTCGCAATGGGACAACGATGACAAGTCAAGGACGTCTTGTCGTTCGGAATGCGAATTATGCAAGCGATTTTGGCCCGCTTGATCCGGCTTGTGATTGCTACACTTGTCGCAATTATTCACGTGCTTACTTGCGACATTTAATTAAAGCAGATGAAACCTTCGGGCTCCGACTGACAACGTATCATAACTTGCATTTCTTAATACAATTGATGCGTAATGTCAGACAAGCGATTATGGATGACAGGCTGCTTGATTTCCGCGATGAATTTTTTGAGCAGTACGGTCTTCATGATAATGATAAAGGCTTTTAAGTTTTAGGGGAGAGTATACGAAAGGGGGATTTAATGTGTTTCATTTTGCTACAGCTGCGGCTGCACCTGGTGGAGCTGGCGGACTTTTTCAAATGATCTGGCCACTGGCTCTGATGTTTGTAATCTTCTATTTCTTGCTGATTCGTCCGAATCAGAAAAAACAAAAGCAGCGTCAATCGATGCTTCAAGCTTTGAAAAAGGGAGATAAAGTAATTACAATCGGAGGTCTTCACGGTACAATTGTGGAGATTACGGACGATGTGGTTGTTTTGCGTGTGAATGATGTGACAAAGCTGACCTTTGACCGCAGTGCAATTAGTAATGCGATTGCAAAAGACACTGCAACTGAGGAAGTTGTTTCTAAATCGTAATATGCGATTGTAATGCAAAAACCGAGCCTTAGAGGAGGCTCGGTTTTTTTGTGTTGCATACATGTCGACTTACTTGCTGAAGTTAATGCCAAACATCCCGCCACCTGCTCCTATGACAAACGCGATTCCTAAGTGCATTAGGTCTTTACCGTTCATGCCTGCATCCAATGCCAAAAAACCGACTAGAAGAACGATTAGTCCATACAGAATGCCTGTAATACCGCCTTGATACCAGCCTTTGTTCGTGGATCTTTTACCGGCGACGAAGCCGCCAGATAGCATGGCGAACGCGTGGACGATGTACGTATACAATGATAAATCCTGTTCTTGCATCTGTGTCATCCACAAGAGTATTGAAAGAATCAATGCGCCAAACAGCATCCATGCAAAGGCATAAAATAAGCCGGATAAAATGGGATGGGCCAGACGAAACGAACACCAGCGGCGAATGAGCTCCATGGATAATTCCTCCTGTACCAAGGTTTGAACTATTATCATTCTATGGCCAAGCTTCCCGGGTTAGTACCAAGTCGTAAGCAGTCTTTCTCTTTATTTCAATAATTTAGCCTTTTGTTTTTTGTATGAGCCAAGTGAGGAACGGTCAGAATACGTGTACAATGAACGGCTAATGTCTTGTCGCAAGTACAGGAGAGGAGGCGAACTATTGAGTCACGATATTTTTGCTCATATTTTTCGGACGCTGCTCATGTATTTTATTGTATATCTGGTGATGCGCTTGATGGGTAAAAGGGAGATCGGAAAACTGTCTGTTTTCGATCTCGTCATATCCATTATGATTGCGGAAATTGCTGTGTTCAGCCTGGAGGATATAAAACGTCCACTTTATGAAGGGTTGATTCCTTTAGGAGTGCTGTTAATTTTGCAAATCGGGATTTCCTATTTCAGTCTGAAAAGTCGGCGTCTGCGCTTACTATTTGATGGTAGGCCCAGTGTATTGTTCTCCAATGGACAACTAAACAAGGACGAAATGGCGAAGCAGCGTTATAACTTAGATGACTTGCTGTTACAACTTCGTGAACAAAATATAGAAAGTTTGGACGAGGTTGAATATGTCATTCTGGAAACAACAGGTAAACTCACGGTGATTAGCAAGGATATTTACGATGGCGCTAAACGCGAAAAAATAAAGCAGGAACAAAGCGAGAATGATTTGATAAGCAAAGAGCACCAGGAAAATAGAGTCCACCCTTCTCCACAAATCGGTGGAAAGTTTAGATATGAGGGACTGCCGATTCCATTAATTATGGATGGCAAGGTGCTGGATCGAAATTTGGAACGGATGGATATGAACCGTTTTTGGCTTAAAAATCAGATTCAAGCGAAGGGACACAAAGATTTTAAGGATGTTTTCTTATGTTCGGTCAACCATAGAGGGGATGTATATATTACACCACCGGTCTATGGAGAATCTTCAGATTAGCTTTTTTTATGCTTTAAACCATCTTCTCAGGATTGGAATGCGTGTGAGGTTGTCCCAGTCGATCATTTTGATCAAGGTCATCAGGAAAAGGTACAGAATAATTCCCAAGCCTGCGGCAAAAATAAACTGGAGCCACATTTGATCGAAAATCGTTAAATGTCTGTAGGTATATAATACCGCTGCCGCCATAATGATCATGCCTATCCCGGTTTTCCAGAAGTCAAGTAAACGTACACGAAAGCGAAGCAGTTTGCTGACACTGAAGCCATGTAGGAGGGTAACGATAGCACTGTTAATACAGATGGCGATGACAGCTCCGTAGATACCGTACTGAGGCTGGGAAGCAAGCCATACAATCAGCCCAATTTTGATAATGGCTCCGACAAAGGTGTTCAATAAGGCGCTTCCAGGACGGTCTAACGCCTGAAGTGCTGCCTGAAGCGGGGCCTGAATGTACATAAAAAGTGCAAAGGGCGCCATGAGTTTAAGCATGCCCGCAATATCGCCATTATTGTAGAGCAGCAGACACAGCGGCTCTGCTAATACATACATAATTACGGCAAATGGCGCTCCTGCGACTAAAGCAAGACGAAGCGATTGATGCAAACGTTTGTGAATGGCGGTAATATGCCCTTTTGCTGCTGCTTCGGATAACGAAGGCACGAGTGAAACAGCCAGCGAACTGGTAAGGGCTCCAGGTAGTAATAACACAGGAATAACCATGCCTTGCATGGCTCCATATTGTGCAGTTGCCACGCCAGTTGCAATGCCTGCTACGGCGAGGCTACGCATGCATAAGATAGATTCGAGCAAATAAGATAAGGAACCGACAAGCCTTCCAGCAGTAACGGGAACGGAAATCGACATAAGACGTGACAAAACGGATGATTGCTCGGTATGAACTTCTGAAGGTAAAGGCGCCTTCGGTTGAAGAATGTGATCTTTTCGCTGGTTCCAGGCGTATTGCCACAGCAGCACAACCATGCCAATGAATTCACCCGCCAAAGCACCAAGCATGGCACCCGCAGCAGCGTAGGCTACCCCATGGGGAAGTAACAAGTAAGCAAACCAAATGACGCAAAAAATGCGCATGACGGTTTCCGCAATGGAGGAGCTTGCGGAAGGGATCATATTTTGTTTTCCTTGAAAATAGCCCCTATAAGCTGAGGAAACAGCAACAATGACAATCATTGGGCTCATACTCACGAATGTATAATACACACGGCTGTCGGTCAGGAGATGGCTTGTGATCCAAGGTGCAAACACAAGACAGATTGCCATGGCGATCAGGCTGAGTGTAATGGTGAAGCGCAAGCTAGTGTGCAAAATACGCCGCGACATTTCGGGTTGCCCCGCCGTCTCAGCTTCAGCTACAAGCTTGGCTACCGCAAGAGGGATGCCGCCGGTAATAAGAGTCACTAGTACAATAAAAAAGGGATACCCCTGCTGGTACAAGCCGACTCCTTCGGGGCCGATGATACGCGGGAGTGCGATTCGGGGAATAAAACCCAGTAGCCGATTGATGATTCCCGCTGCCAATAAAATAATTGCTCCATGAATGAATGTCTGCTTTTTCAATCGCAACTCCCTCTTCCCCAAAATGAAATTCTGCGTCTATGTGTTTCTTTAGAAGATATGCTGAACCTGTCCATGTTCATGACAAGCTTTTCAGCTTAGAAACAAGGTGATCCAGACTACAAGAGGGAGAGTGGTGAATTCTGCTATTGACGAGCGAAATGAATGCATATATTGTTGATTTACGGCTATTTTTCGATGAAAAGAAGGGTTTTCCAAGATCAGGACAGAAATGTTCTATAAAGCAGTCAATAACCCCGCTAATTGCTGATCTGCGGAACCGATAGTCGCTGGGAGGAGGAACGGCCATCGTGGGTATGGAAGAGCTGGATGAGCAGGATTGGGATGACGCAATTGAGATACTCTGTCAAAGTAAGGCAGACGAGCTGATCCTTGTAGGTTATGAACATGTCACCAGTAAGGACGTGTGGAATTGCGTCAGCCATAAATATGAAAAGGAGGGTATTCCTCCGCTGCACAAGCTCGTTAACGATATACTTTCCCTTAAAGCGACGAGCTTTATGAACTATTTGACGATGTCCGCATTACGGGGCTCCACTTTCGAATAGAAGGGGGTCTTTTTTTGCGTTCAAATTGACTGCTTTTTGAGGGGTAGCTATAATAGGAATATTGAGAATGAAAGGGGAACATGGGACGGAATGAAAAGAATTCTAAGTTTCATCGTGGTCGTGCTCATAACTACTGGTGTTATGGTCGGGACAAGCCCGGGCCTACTAAAAAGTTTAAAACTAGGCCTCGATTTAAAGGGAGGCTTTGAAATTTTATATGAAGCCCAGCCTTTGGAAGCCGGGCAGCGTGTAACCAGCCAGTCTCTGATACAAACAGCACAAAGCTTGGAGAGACGTATTAATGCGCTTGGTACGACTGAGCCGGAAGTAACAACTGAGGGGAGCAATCGTATTCGCGTGCGGCTTGCTGGTGTCTCTAATGAGGCGGAAGTCCGCTCCATGCTAAAAAAACCCGCAGAGTTAACATTCCGTAGTGCAACGGCAGCAGATGCTAAAAAGCCGGGTCAATACAGCAAAATTGAGCTCCGCGGTAATGATTTTGTGGAGAATGGTGCTGTGGTAGGCTATGATCAGCTGAACAAGCCTGAGATTAGTATCAAAGTAAAAGACAAAGCTAAATTTGCAGAAATCACAAAGCGACTTATGAATAAAGAGTTGGCTATTTTCCTGGATGATGAATTACTGTCTGCACCTACAGTCCGTAGTGAATTGACGGATGGCAGTGCTTCGATTACAGGTAGCTACACACGTGATGAGGCGAACAAGCTAGCAGATACGATCAACCTGGGTGCTCTTCCGCTTAAACTGACGGAAAAATATTCTCAGAGTGTAGGGGCTACACTGGGTCAGCTGTCACTGGATCAGACGATCCGTGCTGGTTTGATCGGCTCGGTCATCATTCTGATCTTTATGATTGCAATGTTCCGTGTACCGGGACTGATAGCTAGCTTCTGTCTCATCGTTCATACCTGGCTGGTGCTTGCGATTTTTTATTTGGGCGGTTTCGTGCTCACACTTCCGGGTATCGCAGCCTTCGTGCTCGGGATCGGGATGGCGGTGGATGCCAATATCATTACGTATGAACGGATTAAAGAAGAAATCAAGTCAGGCAAAACGATTCGTTCTTCTGTCATTGCAGGCAGTAAGGCATCGTTCCGTACTGTTATGGATGCCAATATTACGACAATTATAGCGGCAGCCGTCATGTTTGGTCTGGGTACAGGCTCCGTTCGAGGATTCGCTCTCGTGCTCATCGTTGATATTGTCGTGAGTATTTTGACAAATATCTTCTTCTCGCGCTTCTTGCTCAATCTGCTGGTTAAAGCAGATGCTGTGAAGAAGGCCAAGTATTTTGGTGTGAAGGAGAGTGATATCAGTGCGCTTTAATTGGGACTATAAATATGTCAAGATGAGCAAGTGGTTTTACACGTTCTCGATTATTATCACATTGCTTGGTATTTTGAGCTTATCGATATTTGGTTTGAATTACGGGGTTGATTTCCGTTCCGGTTCCAACGTGGATGTTAATTTGACTAAGACAGTTACACAAGAACAGATTCAAGCTTTGCTGAACAAGAACGGGATCGGCAAAGAGGTGGATTATACACCAGGTAAAGAGCGTTTCGGCATTCGTTTTTCACAGGTATTGACGGATCAGCAAGTGAATGAATTCAAAACCTCTTTTAACAAAGAGCTTGATCCGAAAGCATCATTTGAGGTCAATACGGTGGATACGGAAATGGCGCAAGAGCTGGAGCGAAATGCAATCTGGGCGATTTTGCTGGCCTCTGTGGCTATTGCTATCTACATTTCGATCCGGTTTGAATGGCGTTTTGCGGTTGCTGCGATTGTTTCGCTGCTGCATGATGCGTTTCTCGTCATTAGTATATTCTCGATTTTCCGGCTTGAGGTGGATTTGACCTTTATTACGGCTATTCTGACGATTGTCGGTTTCTCCATTAATGACACCGTCGTTATTTTTGACCGTATTCGGGAAAATCTGCGATTTGCAAAGAAAAAGTCCAGAACCGACTTGGAGCAAGTCGTCGATCACAGTATTGCACAGACAATGACACGTTCACTCGCAACTGTGTTTACAGTGTTTATTGCCTCCGTCTGCCTATTCATTTTTGGCGGCGAATCTATTCGGATGTTCTCGCTTGCGATGGTTATCGGTTTGCTGTTCGGAGCTTACTCTTCCATCTTCATTGCCAGT
Organism: Paenibacillus sp. DP01; assembly: GCF_044784315.1. Lineage (NCBI taxonomy): Bacteria > Bacillati > Bacillota > Bacilli > Caryophanales > Paenibacillaceae > Paenibacillus > Paenibacillus sp. DP01. The sequence goes on along the minus strand of NZ_CP173059.1, from coordinate 4,314,702 downwards.
CCGCTGTGGGTAGCCTTGAAGGGGAAACAAAAGACGCCGACAGCTGGTGGAGCGGCCAAAACTGCAAAGTCTTAAGTTACGCAAATACCAGTAGTATAAATTAAAGAGAAAGCCGCGTCTGCTTGGGCGCGGTTTTCTAAGGTTTTAAGAATTCGGTTATATTGGATTGGAGCTTTATCGGGAAATGGTTAGTTCAGGATTGAGGGGGAAAAGTTGTGAATAGCGAACGCAGCCGATCATTAGAAACTGCGGCGTTGAGCGGAATTTTAGGGAATCTCGCGCTGGCTGTTCTAAAGGGAACCGTCGGTTATGCAGCAAACAGCAAGGCGTTGATGGGGGATGCACTGCACACGGCTGCGGATAGTGCTTCCCGTTTGCAGGAGATGCTGTTTTCCAAGGGTGGTGCAGATCACGGAATGCTGGCGCGGTTGCGGAACGGTGAAAAAGTTCGGACGGTTATATCTGTGGTGCTGGCTATTTTAGTGCTGATGAGCGGACTTCAACTAGCTATTTCTGCTATTCGTTCATTAAGCAGTTCGGAACCGCAAGCTCCCGGTTTGTACGCATTAATTACCGTGTTTATTGCTTTGGTATTGAGAGAAGCGTTGTTTCAGTTTCAATATCGCTACTCGATTAAACACGGCCATAAAGCGGAAGCGGATCGGTACGCTAACCATGAACGGTACTCGCTATATGCATCGCTGATTGCATTGATCGGCATGATCGGTGCAATGACTGGCGAGGCAATGGAATGGCCTGCATTATTATATCTTGATCCAACTGCAGCTTTGCTGGTAGCCTGTCTGGTGCTGCGTAAAGGATATCTCATGGTAATGAATACCGCATACCAGGTGCCTGCACAGCCCTTGCAGGAGGAAGACTCCCAGCGCTTTATGGAGACGATTCAACGGGTATATGGTATTGTAACGGTTGAACACTTACATGCTCAGGAAACGGGTCATTTCATAACAGTGGATGTGACGATAAGTGTTAACCCGCGGATTACGGTGCAGGAGGCGCAGGAAATTGCTGATCGAGCCAAAAATTTACTGTTAGCCCGTTTTCCACAGGTAACTCATGTACAAATGCAGTTCATTTCTTACCAAGCCGGGTATCCTTATAAATCCAATCATGAACTGCCAGATAATGATGCGTCGTCCTTGCTTCAATAAGGCAGGCCGACTATGAAAGAAAGGTGAATAGGATTGCTTCATTCGCAGTACAGATGGAAGACCCCGGAGGTTAACCTGGAAGCGGCTCAACCGTTAACAGAAGAGCTGGGGATTTCACCATTGTTGTCCCGGCTTTTAGTGAACCGGGGCGTCACTACGGCCGGGGAAGCAAACCGCTTTTTGTACGGAAGTGTGGACGATGTACACGACCCATTTCTGCTTCTTGGCATGAAAGAGGCCGTGCCGAGAATTCGCCAGGCTCTGGAGCGCGGCGAGCATATATTAATCTATGGCGATTATGATGCGGACGGTGTATCCAGTACATCATTGATGATTCAGCTTATGCGTTTTCTGAAGGCATCTTATGATATTTACATTCCCCATCGTTCTAATGAGGGATATGGTCTGCATAACCATGCTCTGGATTGGGCACATCAGCAGGGAGTGACGCTGGTCATTACAGTGGATACGGGAATTAGTGCAGTAGAGCAAATTGCTTATGCGACTTCCTTAGGAATCGATGTGATTGTGACTGACCATCATGAGCCGCCTGCTGTGCTTCCCGAGGCTTATACTTTGATCAATCCGAAGCTACCGGATTGTCCCTACCCGTTTAAAGGCCTTGCAGGCGTTGGTGTTGCCCTGAAGCTGGCTCAGGCGCTGTTGAGTGAAGTACCCGAGGAATGGTTTGAAATCGCCGCTATTGGTACGGTAGCTGATTTGATGCCACTACATGGTGAGAATCGGACGATAGTACGTAGAGGGATTCAATCTATGAGAAACACTGCATTCCCAGGGATTCGGGCGTTGCTTCATGTAGCGGGTGTGGAGATATCCACAGTGACTTCGGTCAACATCGCATTTGCATTGGCACCGCGGATTAATGCGAGCGGGCGTCTGGATCATGCGGGACGAGCAGTTTCCCTGCTGACGACAGAAAAAGAGGAGGAAGCAGACCAGCTTGCGCATGCGCTGGATCTGCTCAATCGTGAGCGCCAACAAGTGGTCGAACACATAGTGGAGCAAGCCGAGCAGCAATTAGCATCCAAACTAAATGAAGGCAAGCTTCCATCTGTGATTGTTTTGGCTGGTGAGGGCTGGAATGTTGGTGTCGTCGGAATTGTGGCATCCAAGCTATTGGATCGGTATTATCGTCCGACCATTATTCTGGGCATAGATGCGGAGACAGGCATGTGCAAAGGCTCTGCTCGTTCTATTCCTGCATTGGATATATACAGTGCTCTTACAGATTGCCATGAGCTCATGGAGCATTTTGGTGGACATCCTTCGGCAGCGGGGATGACGCTGTCCCGTGACAATCTGGAATTATTCGAAGAACGGCTTAACTGCTATGCAGGTTCCATTTTGACACCGGAGGATTTTATCCCTATAGCTGAGGCTGATATGGTCTGTCGTCTGGATGAGGTGTCTTTACAAGTGGTTGAAGAACTGGAATTACTTCAGCCTTTTGGGATGGGAAATCCTTCTCCACGATTCATATTACAGGGGCTTCAATTGCGCGAGGCTCGTAAAATGGGACGTGAGAAAAACCATGTGAAGCTACTATTGGAGCAGAATGGTTTATCGTTGGATGCGATTGCCTTCCGACGTGGCGATTTGGCTGATTTTTTACAGCAGCAAACGGACATAGATCTGTTGGGCGAGTTATCAATTAACGAGTGGAACGGTAAACGTTCACTTCAGCTGATGATGCAGGATATTCGTGTGCAGGCTCCGCAAATTTTTGATTATCGTGGAGTATCGGACCCACTTGCCGAACTGGAGCGAGGGCTGAGGATCTTCCATCCAAGCTTAAAGGAACGAAAGAATGATGTTGCGGTGTTGATCCATCCGTCATCCCGGCTTCGGACATCGAGCTCCGTGGGCGCTGAATCCTTATGGTTATACGATAAAGATGGCAGCGTTACTCCTAGTGATGGTCGAAAAGATACACAGCACTCTGTGAAGTCGCTGTTCGTACTGGAGCCGCCAGATACACCCGAGCAGTTTCATGCATTATGGTCTACCTTTGAGAATGTAGAGAACGTGTTTCTTCTTCATTCGATCAGTGAGCGTGGCGGCCGGCTCGTGAGCCCCGATAGGGAGCTGTTTAAGCGTATTTACATTGTTCTTTCTCGAATGGGAACACAGCTAATTGATGAAAAAGCAATGCTACCTGCTCTTAGCAGGCAGTGCTCGTGTTCAGTGCGCATGTTATCCAAAGTATTGGACATCTTCGAGGATCTTGAATTTTTGACTCGTACAGATGGTCAATTTCGTTTTGTATCCAATCCGCCCAAGCGGGATTTAACTGCTTCTCCGCGCTATCAGGAATTGTACAATATGGCTGAGATGGAGCGGTATTTACTGGATGCGGACACCACCCAGATGACGAGCTGGATCATGTCGCTTATGAAAGGTGCGTCTTGAGATATTACCTTGCAGTTTTGTAAAATGTATATACTAATTAGAAGTTTACAGTAGGAGGAACTAAGTTGGACTACAAAGAATATATTCGGGTAATTTCCGATTTTCCACAACCAGGGATTAGTTTTAAGGACATTACGACCCTAATGAAAAATGGTGAACTGTATCGCAAGGCGATCAACGATATGAAGGAACTGGTATCTGATTTAAAAATTGATTTGATTGCAGGTCCGGAAGCACGTGGATTCGTTGTTGGTGCACCTCTGGCTTATGCGCTTGGTGTTGGTTTTATTCCCATCCGTAAGAGTGGCAAGCTGCCTGGAGAAACCATTGAGGAAGCATACGGTTTGGAATATGGTAAGGATACTCTAGCTATGCATAAGGATGCGATTGAGCCGGGGCAAAATGTTCTGATTGCTGATGATCTGCTTGCTACAGGCGGAACCATCGCTACGTCCGTTAACTTGGTACGCCAACTTGGTGGCAATGTGGCAGGGGCTGCCTTTCTTATCGAGCTGTCTGACCTCAACGGACGGGCGAAGCTGCCTGACGTAGATGTATTCACCCTAATTAAGTACTAAGTGTTTAGAAACCGGGGTTTCCCGGGAAATATTTATACATGGATTACCTAAATAGTCCGTTGGAACATCTCTTTATCTAAAGAGTTGCTCCATCGGACTATTTTTTGATTGTAATTAAATTGGATTTTTTATTGTAACAAATTACCACGGGTTTTATTGGAAAATACTTATAAAAAAATAAAATAAATGTCGATAAAAGAGTAAAAAGAAACAAGAGGTGGATATATATTGGGTATATTTCAATTTAAGAGTTTACAAGCACGGACATTTTCTACCTTGGTTCCGCTAGTACTTATAACGCTGATTTTAATCAGTTTTTTGTCTTATTTTTTTGCCAAGCAGAAGCTGGATACGGAAATAAGCCAAAATGCTGCTCATTCCTTGTCGAGGGTTAAAGCAGATATAGCAGCTAACATAGATCGTCATGCTTTACTTGTTTCGATGCTGACTAAGAGTGCGGAACAACTGGGAACAGAAATGAACATTGAGGGCTATGGACGATTCTTTGAACAAGAGCTGACATTAAATGATATGACTTACGGGTTAGGGATTTATTTTGCTAAAGATGCGTATGACCCAGGAGTGACATACCGTTCAATATATGTGCATAGAGATGGCGAGCTAGTCAAGCAATCGACTGAATATGACGATCCGCAATATGACTATTTAACGCAGCCTTGGTATACAGAAGCCGTGGAACGTGGTAAAGACATAAATTTCACAGAGCCTTTTTACGATAGCAAGCTGAACATCAATATGATTACGGAAGGGAAAGCATTTTACGACAGGGAGGGGAAACTATTAGGTGTCATTACAGGCGACCTAAACATGACGAGTATCCAGACGTATATTGAAAAAATGAAGTTTGGTACTCAAGGTAGTGCGATCTTAGTGGATAAGAATGGAGCCATTCTGTCATCCGGTCTTCAGTCCTTAAAAGCAGGCGAGCCGTTAAAAAACACGATGAATGCGGAAGCAGCACAATCTATTCAAAGTGGTATGTCTGGACAACTATCCATACACATTGATAATGAGGACTACCGGATAATGTACGAAACACTCCCACAAACCGGATGGAAAATTGGTGTATTACTGCCAGAATCGGATTTGAATCGCTCTGCGAATGAAATGCTTAAACTTCTGCTGATTGTTAGTGTTATAGGTATTTTACTAATTATGGGAGCGGTATTGATTAACAATTCAGGCATGATCAAAGAAATTAAAAAAATTAGGCAGATGACCAATCGTATGGCACTTGGTGATTATACCGTTGAATTACCACATCATCGTAAAGATGAGTTTGGCCAAATGGCTGATGGGATCAATAAAGTGATTGTTGCAACCAGAGGAATGGCGTCACGCTTGAGCGAAGAGTCAGGTGTGATCTCAGGTGTATCTTTAAAAATATCTCAGGAGATTTCCGGAGCGACTAAAGATGCGCACCATAATGTAGGAGAACTGGCGCAGGTAAAGGAAGGGGCAGAGCTTCAGTTGACCGCAGCAGCAGAAAGTGCGACTGCGATGGAAGAAATGGCTGTTGGCATACAGCGTATTGCTGAATCTATACAGCATGTATCCGAGACTACCACTGAAATTGAACAAAAGGCCCAACAAGGAAATGAACGGTTAAACGTGGTCAGCCAAGGAATGCATAAAGCGAAAATGTCTATGGATGAGGCAGGCAGGGTAGTAAGCTCGTTAAATGAGCGGTCCGCTCAAATTGGCAGCATTATTGGAATGATTCAGGATATTAGTGGGCAGACCAAGTTGCTGTCGCTGAATGCTTCCATTGAAGCCGCTCGTGCTGGGGAGCATGGCCGAGGGTTCGCTGTAGTGGCTTCAGAAATCGGAAAGCTGGCCGTAAACGTAAGCGAGTCTGCGGAGCAAATTACAAATCGAATTCGAGCCATGCAGGAAGAAACCAAATTCGCTTTGGAAGGAATGCAGCAGGGGGCTCTGGAGATGGATGAAGGCGTATCTATTTTACGTGAGGTGGAAGAACGTTTTATAGCGATGAATCAAGATATTCAGCAGGTGGCGATAGAAGTGCAGGAGGTCTCATCTGCCTCTGAAGAAATGTCGGCAGGCTCAGAAGAAGTTGCTGCATCTATTGGTTATCTTGCAGATATTGCGAAAGCTTCAGCTGAACGTGCAGGGCAAGCCTCGGAACGATCCGAACGGCAGTTAAAGGATCTGGAAGGTCTGGACAGTTCCGCCAAGTCACTTACAGGTGTTTCTGATACGCTTAATCAGGTTGTATCCCGTTTTCGTGTGTGATATCTTATTTTAAAAATAAATAAAAAAGCCGTGCATAAAAAGACGCCGTTCCAGGTAAGAAGGATACTTACACGCTTGTCTATACAGCCTGAGCGTGTTCATCCATAACTAACATGGAGCGGCGTTTTAAAATTGAAAAGTAGATATTAATCTGGTGTTTTTTCAGTTAAAGGTTCCTGCGTTTTATCATTCGACCAGCCGAGCACATCAACCAGCTTGAAGAACAAACTCAGAATAATACCGATGATTGTCGCCAGGGCCATACCTTTCAAGGTGACCGCACCCCAAGTGAGCGTAGTACCGCTGATTCCGACCACAAGCACGATGGTAGCGAGCAGCATGTTAGTTGGCTTGGCGAAATCAACTTTTTGCTCGACGAAGATTCTAAGACCAGAGGCAGCGATCACACCGAATAATAGCAAGGATACGCCACCCATAACTGGAGATGGAATATTAGAAACAATCGCTGAGAACGTACCCGAGAAGGACAACAGGATGGCAATAACGGCCGCTCCGCCAATAACCCATACAGAGTACACTTTAGTTAATGCCATAACACCGATATTTTCACCATAAGTCGTATTAGGTGTAGAACCAACAAAACCGGAAATGATGGTAGAAATCCCGTTACCCAGCAAAGAGCGGTGGAGACCAGGATCTTTGGACAACTCACGTCCGACGATGTTGCTCGTCACTAGCAAGTGACCAATATGCTCTACGATGACGACCAGAGCAACCGGAAGAATCGTCAGCATAGCCGAAGCATTAAAGGTTGGAGTGGTAATTGCGGGATGAGCGAACAAAGGAGCGTCCGCAATAGCCTGCGTATTGACCATACCCATGAAATAAGCAAGCACATAGCCCACCACGATACCGATTAGAATATGAATGATTTTGGCAAATCCGCGAAACAACACCGCACCCAGAACAGTAACACCGAGCGTAACGAGGGAAAGGGTGATCGTTTTGGGATCTGGCGTCCAGGCTTTAGTAGGATCGGCATTAATAATGCCTGCCATGCCTGCAGCAACCGGAACCAGTTCCAGACCAATCAAGGCTACGATTGATCCCATGACAGCCGGTGGAAAAACGATGTCTAGCCAACGTGTCCCGGCGTATTTGATTACCAGTGCAACGAGACAGAAAATAATACCTGTAACGATGAAAGCACCCAGGGCCATTGCATAGCCATTGCTGCCAGGGTTACTTTTAAGCACAAGACTGACAGGAGCGATAAAAGCGAAGCTGGAGCCGAGATAGGCAGGGATTTTGCCACGGCAGATCCATATGTACAACAATGTTCCGATACCGTTCATGAGCAAAATCATGCCGGGATCGACGCCAAAAATATTGGGCACCAGCACGGTGCTGCCAAACATGGCAAACAAATGCTGTACGCTGAGCAGGATCCCAGGTCCTGCTGGAAGCTTTTCATTAACTTGAATTTCGCGTTGCAACGCAGTTCACTCCTTAGTTCTTTCAATTATTCTTATATACATTAATTACTTTTCGTAATTTTTTCAATATAATTCGTTTCATTTCGTCAACAATCCTGATTTTACTTAACCATGTGTGACAAAATAATGCGACAGTGCCAAACCTGTAATAGTTGACGTGTGGCGTGCTAAGCGTCATAATTGTAGGAAATCACTTTTAAAAGGGAACCTTTGCGCGACATTGATCGGCGGGTTCCATTTTGCATAGAAAGGACACGGAATAGAGCAGAATGGGGATAGAGCAATTACTTAAAAAGGCCGGGGCCTATACCAGAGAAGCAGATCTTATCCGCATCAGGGACGCCTATGATTTTGCCGAGCAGGCCCATTCCGGCCAGACTCGTAAGTCCGGTGAACCTTATATTCTGCATCCGCTTGCGGTTGCTGATATCGTCGTTAATATGCAGATGGATACCATCTCCATTATCGCCGCTCTTTTACATGACGTTGTGGAGGATACGACGGTGTCTTTGGCGCAGATTCGCGAGCATTTTGGCGATACATGTGCGATGCTTGTTGATGGTTTGACGAAGCTGGAGCGTATCCAGTTCCGATCCAAGGAAGAACAGCAGAACGAAAATTATCGAAAAATGTTTATTGCCATGGCGCAGGACATTCGTGTCATCGTCATTAAGTTGGCAGATCGTCTGCACAACATGCGTACCCTGAAATATCAATCGGAAGAAAGCCAGCGTCGAATCGCTTATGAAACGTTGGAAATTTTCTGTCCGGTTGCAAACCGATTGGGTATTTCAGCGATTAAATGGGAAATGGAAGACATTGCTTTGCGCTATCTGAATCCTCAGCAGTATTATCGCATCGCTAATTTGATGCATAAGAAGCGGGCAGAGCGCGAGCAATTTATTGATAATGTCATACAGCGTATCAGAGAGAAGCTGGAAGAGATGGGGATTCAGGCTGATTTGTCTGGACGCCCTAAACATATTTACAGTGTGTTTAAAAAGATGACGACAAAAAACAAGCAATTCAATGAAATATACGATTTGCTTGCGATTCGAATTATTGTGGATAACATTAAAGACTGTTATGCCACATTGGGGATTATCCATACGTTGTGGAAACCGATGCCGGGGCGGTTTAAGGATTATATTGCCATGCCTAAGGCTAATATGTATCAGTCCCTCCATACGACCGTAGTAGGTCCCAACGGAGAGCCTACAGAAGTACAAATTCGCACAGTGGATATGCATCGCACTGCTGAATTCGGGATTGCGGCCCACTGGGCCTATAAAGAAAACAACGGGGCAAATAACACAAACTTTGAGGATAAAATCACCTTTTTCCGAGAAATTCTGGAGCTGCAAAACGAGGCGAAGGATGCTTCGGAATTTGTGGAATCACTCAAAATGGACTTTTTCTCAGACCTTGTGTTTGTCTTTACTCCTAAGGGAGAAGTCATTGAGTTACCGGCTGGATCGGTTCCGCTGGACTTTGCTTTCCGTATCCATACAGAAGTTGGAAATCGAACGATTGGCTCTAAGGTAAATGGAAGAATTGTTCCTTTGGATTATCGTCTGAAAACTGGCGATATCGTGGAAATTATGACGTCCAAGCACTCCTATGGACCTAGTCAGGACTGGCTTAAAATTGCTCAGTCCTCTCACGCGCGCAGTAAAATCAAGCAATGGTTCAAGAAAGAAAAGCGTGAGGAAAATGTAGAAAAAGGCCGCGAAAGTCTGGAACGTGAGCTAAGGAAGCGTGATATTGAGCCATCCGTGTGGATGAGCGAGGACAAACTTCAGGATGTGGCACAAAAGTTCTCTTTTAATGATTCTGAAGATATGCTGTCTGCGATTGGCTTTGGCGGTATAACCGCAGCGCAGGTTTGTACACGTTTGACAGAGAAGCTGCGCAAGGAACAAGAAGAGGCACGTCTAATTGAGCTGACGACCGAGGTTAAGGAGTACAAACCCCAGGGTGATCGGAAAAAAACACCGACCAACGGTGTCAGCGTCAGAGGCGTCGACAATTTGCTCGTTCGCTTTGCACGATGTTGTAATCCCGTACCGGGTGATGACATCATCGGCTACGTAACACGCGGGCGCGGCGTATCTGTTCACCGTACCGATTGCCCGAATATTCCTTCGGGTGTGGGCGAAGATCAGGCGCGTGTGATTGAAGTGGAGTGGGAAGAAGCAGCCGAGGTCAATTATAGTGTCGATATTGAGATTACAGGGCATGACCGCAATGGTTTATTGAACGAGGTGCTCCAGGCCATTTCTGAGAATAAAACTAGCTTCTCGGCCGTGACAGGACGTACAGATAAAAATAAAATGGCAATGATTCACATTACAATTCTTATTCGTAACACGGATCATTTGCATTCTGTTGTCGAACGGATCAAACGGGTGAAGGATGTATACACCGTGCATCGGATTATGCAATAAACTTGTTAAGCATACACGCAGGTTTATATAGCCTATGTAATACATCTTGGGTACAAAGACTCATAGGTGGCTGAAAGAGCCGTGGTACGACTGTAAGCACCTTGTAAGGAGAAGAGTAAAGGAGCAGCGGATAGGCAATGAAGATCATTATTCAGCGCTGTAAAGACGCTCAGGTAACGGTGAATCAAAAGGTGGTCGGTAAAATCGGAACTGGATTAATGCTGCTGGTTGGTATTGGTCAGGGAGATACGGCAGCCGATGCCGTTTATTTGGCGGATAAAACAGCGGGATTGCGTATATTTGAAGATGCTGAAGGCAAAATGAACGACAGCGTTCTGGATGTCGGTGGGGCCATTTTGTCTGTCTCGCAATTTACGTTGTATGGTGACTGCCGTAAAGGGAGAAGGCCCAACTTTATGGGAGCAGCCAAACCTGAGGAAGCGGAGAAGCTGTATGATTTCTTTAACAGCCAGCTTCGAGCCAAGGGCCTGGAGGTCGAGACGGGGATTTTTGGAGCTATGATGGATGTTTCCTTGACCAACTGGGGTCCAGTGACGTTGATTTTGGATAGCGAACGTTCGTAGGTATCCATTCTTGGTATGATCTGAGAACATGAGTAGAAGAGAATAAAATAGCCGTTTAGAGGAACCATAATGTCATCCCGGTTGGTAAGCAGCCATCTGGAAAGCCTTAAGGGTGACAGGAGAGACGAAGCTATGCGTCAGACCCCAAAAATGGACGGATATCAAAGCGCGGTGCTACTTTATCCTGGTAGTATGCGGGAGGCAATCAACCTTACTCGTAATGCTGATGCGTTATTACAGCATGTTGCTACAGCTATGGACAAGCCAGGACGCGGTGCCCTACCGCGTAGGTAAGTCATTTGTAAATGCAGCATTAACGACGTATTGTCTCAAGCGGTTATAAAGAGATCGAAAATAATTATGTAGCAGTACATCATGGAGGAGCCAACGGGCTCCTTTTTCTTTTTCACTGCTTGGAATTGTTATAAACACAGATCAAGCGGGTAATAACAAAGCGTGGTAAACAAACAAACCTAACTTTAAGCTCGCTTTAAGGATAACCGGAAAGGAGATCTGAACGATAATGAGTAAAATTGCATTTTTGTTGGCTGACCAATTTGAGGATTCCGAAATGAAGGTCCCTTATGATGAACTGAAAAAGGCTGGACATGAGGCAGATATTATTGGATTAAAACAAGGTGAAAAAGTGAACGGTAAGCAAGGCAAAGTTAGCTACACTATTGAAAAAGCCATTGCAGATGTGAAATCAAGTGACTATGATGCAGTGGTTATTCCTGGTGGATCATCACCGGAAAATCTGCGTTTGGATGCCAATGTTCTGAAGTTTGTAACTGAAATAAATGAGTCCAAAAAAACGATCGGAGCTATCTGTCACGGGCCGCAAATTTTGGCGAGTGCCGATTTGTTACAAGGCCGGACGATTACAGCTTACCCTCCATTGAAAGATGACTTGATTAATGCGGGTGCTCATTTTGAGGATCAAGAGGTGGTGGTGGACGGTAACTTTATTACGTCTCGGACTCCTAAGGATGAGCCCGCTTTTGTGCGTGAGTTGTTAAAGGCATTGTAATTTAACCGTGAATGCTTCCTAGATTTATGCCAGTACAATTCCCAAACGAGGAGGATTTGATATGGCTAAACAGATTCAGGCTTATTTTCGCACAGAAGATGAAGCTGAGGGCGCCAGAGCTTCGCTTCAGGCTTATAGAACTGAACATTTGGAAGTAGGTGCTCTGGATGAGACGCTCGGTCGGGAGACGAGGGTTTTAATTCCGTTGGTCCCTTATAACAATACTGGCTCTGTGAGCACAGGAGGTTCTGCGGGTGCGGCGATTCCAGCCGCAGGGACTTATGGCGAGAATATTCTACCCGATGCGAAGAATGACGAGATTAATTCTAGTGCAGCCCAAAGGGATCTGAATGAGGACAGGAGCGGAACAACGAGTCATGACGGAGGTTTGCTCCGTGCGACTGATGTGTATATTAACGGTGATCATGATGAATTACGGTATGTATTGTCCGCCAAGGTGAATGATGCCGATTATGATGAGATCATTTATAAGCTTCGTTCCAATCGTGCATATGTGGCGCAGCTGGATTAAAAAGGGAGCGAATGTCACAAAAATGTCGATATACGAGGAAATTAGTCACACTAGAGTGGCTGTAATACAATTGTAATATTCGAAACATCATTCCTTAATATTCGTTGTTTATAATAACAGCATGACCCCCTTTTGATATATCTTTTTAAACCTGCGGACCGTTTCCGCAGGTTATTTTCTTTTTATAAGACTTATTTGTCTGATTCTAGGGGGAATGTCTTGACTTTGTCGAAGCAGTTCATTAAAATCATAAAATAATGAAAAATGATTTGATGACGGGACCAAGTACTCCGAACCCACAAGCGCAGAGAGGAATTTCCAGGCTGTAAAAATTCCCTTGATGAGCGGACGAATGACCTCCCCGAGAACAGGCGGCGAACAATGAGGAATCTCTGCTGAGTCATGCATGGCATATGCCAAACAGCGGACCATCCTGCATAATAGCCGTACTGCGCGTTACGGGCGTTATACGTATGAGCGGAGTCAGTGTAATGCTGACGGACACTGAGTCATTTATATGCTAGTGGTCTGGGTAAACTCCGGAATGTGGGTGGTACCACGGGTGATTTGTAAACGACAATCCCTCGTCCCTGTTAATGATAACAGGGCGAGGGATTTTTTGTTTTTATAAGAAATACAATGACGGGGGGATACGTAAATGGCCTTTCAAAAACCGACGGGAACACAGGACTTGCTGCCAGGCAGTGTAGAAAAATGGCAAGTGGTCGAGGAAAAAGCTCGTGAGATTAGCCGCCGCTTTAATTACCGAGAGATTCGTACACCAATGTTCGAACAAACGAATTTGTTCGTTCGGGGCGTGGGTGAAACGACCGATGTGGTGGAAAAGGAAATGTACACTTTTGAGGATAAAGGCAAACGGAGCATGACGCTGCGTCCGGAAGGAACGGCAGGGGTTGTCCGCTCTTATGTGGAGAACAAACTGTATGGTGAACCGGATGTAACTAAGCTGTACTATATCGGCCCAATGTTCCGGTATGAGCGTCCACAAGCTGGGCGTCAGCGCCAGTTTCACCAATTTGGCATTGAAGCATTCGGGGCGATGGACCCGGCGCTGGATGCAGAAGTTATTGCTTTCGGGTATCAGTTCTGTCGTGAGCTGGGCCTGAAAGGGGTACAGGTAGAAATCAACTCTGTTGGTAATGCTGCCAGTCGTGCTGCTTATCGGCAGCATTTGGTGGACTTCCTGATGCCCATTAAGGATACGTTGACCAAGGAGAGCCAAGCGCGCATCGAGCGTAATCCGCTGCGTGTGCTGGATAGCAAAGATGATCAGGACAAATTTGGCGGAGCACCTTCGATTTTGGATAGTTTGGACGAGGAATCCAGCACGCACTTTGAGAAAGTGAAGCAAAATTTGGATGCGATGGGCGTGGAATATACAGTGAACCCGCGTTTGGTACGAGGGCTGGATTATTATACGCTGACAGCATTCGAGTTCAAAGCCGAAGGCATTGGTGCTATTGACACGATTGGTGGAGGCGGTCGCTACAACGGATTGGTTGGAGATCTGGGCGGACCGGATCAGCCAGGGATTGGTTTTGGCATTGGGCTTGAGCGAATTCAGCTGATTTTGGAGCATCAGGGTGTCAAATTGAACGAAGCCAAGCCGCTGGATATCTATATGGTGGCTTTGGGTGAGGCGGCAGAAACGGAAGTGACCAAACAACTGTTCAAGCTGCGTCAAGCTGGATTTTCCGCAGAGCGAGATTATCTGGGGCGTAAAATGAAGGCTCAGATGAAATCGGCAGATCGCTTTAAAGCAAGATATACGGCGATTCTGGGTGATGATGAGCTGGTTAAAGGTGAAATTGCACTGAAAAACATGGAAACCGGTGAGCAACGTACCGTTAAGCTGGATCAGCTGGTGGAAGAATTAGGCTAAACAACATGATGTAACATCAGTCAGGGGGAGCTTCCCTCTGGCTGTCATATAGCATTAACTACTAAACCTAACAGGAGTGTGTATTATGAAAAGGAGTCATCAATGCGGCGCATTGACTCATGCGCATATCGGAGAAACAGTTACATTGAACGGTTGGGTACAGACCCGTCGTGACTTAGGGGGCGTACTTTTTATAGATTTGCGTGACCGTAGCGGAATTGTACAAATCGTGTTTAATCCGGCCTATTCCGGTGAAGCACTGCAAATTGCGGATCGTGTTCGCAGTGAATATGTGCTTGAGGTTACTGGTACTGTTGTCAAACGTGATGCAGAAACGATCAATACGAACCTGCCTACAGGTGAAATTGAAGTGCGTGTCACTGAAATCGAAGTATTGAATGCATCCAAAACACCTCCGTTCTTCATTGAAGACGGCGTAGAAGTAGACGAGTCGCTGCGTTTGAAATACCGTTATCTGGACCTGCGTCGTCCGGAAATGCATCAGACGTTGAAACTGCGTTCCAAAGCAGCAAAAGTATTCCGCGACTTCCTGGACGGTGAAGATTTCATTGAGGTAGAAACACCAATTTTAACGAAAAGCTCCCCAGAGGGTGCACGTGACTATCTGGTGCCTAGCCGAGTGCATGAAGGCGAATTTTTTGCCTTGCCGCAATCGCCACAATTGTACAAGCAATTGCTGATGGTAGGCGGCCTGGAGCGCTACTACCAAGTGGCACGTTGTTTCCGTGATGAAGATTTGCGTGCTGACCGCCAGCCTGAATTTACGCAGATCGACATTGAGACTTCCTTCATGCAACAGGATGACTTGCTGCCTATGATGGAGCGTCTTATGGTGAAATTGTTCAAAGAAACAGTTGGGGTAGAACTGGAAACCCCGTTCCAACGGATTACACATGCAGAGGCAATGGACAAGTATGGCTCTGACAAGCCTGACCTGCGTTTTGGTCTTGAGTTGATAAATGTCAATGATATCGTGGCAACCAGTGGTGTAAAAGTATTTGCTTCCGTAATTGAAAAGGGTGGCGAAGTTAAAGTCCTTAATGCCAAAGGATGTGGCACGTGGAGCCGTAAGGATATTGATGACCTGGGTCCTTTTGCAGCACGTTATGGAGCAAAGGGCTTGGCTTGGATTCAAGTGAAAGAAGGCGAATTCAAGGGGCCTATCGTTAAATTCTTCACACCGGAAGAAATCGAAGCCTTGAAAGAGCGTACGGGAGCCGAAGAAGGCGACCTGTTGCTGTTCTCTGCGGATAATAAAAAAGTAGTTGCTGATGTTTTGGGCGCGCTTCGTCTGAAAATTGGCCGTCATTTGGGGCTTATCGACGATAACAAATTCAAATTTGCCTGGGTCGTAGACTTCCCGCTTTTGGGCTATGACGAAGAACAAAAACGTTATGTAGCGGAGCACCATCCGTTCACTCGTCCGAAGGAAGAAGATCTGGCCCTCATGGACACAGATCCAGGTCAAGTTCGTGCTCAGGCCTACGACATCGTGCTGAATGGCTACGAAGTGGGTGGCGGCTCGATGCGTATTTTCAAACGTGAAGTTCAGGAGAAAATGTTCAAAGCGCTCAATCTGCCGCCTGAAGAAGTGAAGGATAAATTCGGTTACCTGCTGGATGCATTTGAATACGGTACGCCTCCACATGGTGGTATTGCCTTCGGTTTTGACCGTCTTGTTATGTTGCTTGCAGGTCGTACAAATCTGCGTGAAACCATTGCATTCCCGAAAACGGCCAGCGCGACAGACCTGCTTATGGATGCACCAGCCGAAGTGGATCAAGCTCAATTGGATCAGCTTCATATTCGTCTTGCTCCGAAGCCTGTTGCACCTAAAGCTTAAAACAAGCGTTGGATTTTGCAAGTGCAAGTTGCCATCTGTTGGCATGTAAATAGATTATAAAATGCCTTGAACCCGTTACCCTTTTATGGATAATGGGTTCGTGGTTTGTATGCTGGAGTTCAAGCATAGAGTTTAGACCAGTGAGGGAGGATTACCATATGCTGCATCAATTTTCACGCACGGAACTGGCCATCGGGACGGAAGGTCTGGAGGTTATGAAAAATAGCACGGTAGCTGTATTGGGTATCGGCGGTGTCGGTTCGATTGCAGTGGAAGCGCTGGCGCGGACGGGTGTTGGACGCATTATTTTGATTGATAAGGATGTCGTAGATATTACCAATATTAATCGCCAAATTCATGCGCTGACGACAACAGTAGGTCAAAAAAAGGCTGATCTGATGGTAGAACGTGTGAAGCTGATTAATCCTGAATGTGAGGCAATTGCACTGAACATGTTTTATACGGAAGAAACATATGAGGAGCTATTCAAGTATGATCTGGATTATGTGCTGGATGCTTCGGATACGATTATTTACAAAGTTCATTTGATTAAAGAATGCTTGAAACGGGGAATTCCGATGATCTCCAGTATGGGTGCTGCGAATAAAATGGACCCAAGCCGTTTTCAAGTTGCCGATATTTCCAAGACAAGAATGGACCCGATTGCCCGTGTCATCCGCACAAAGCTGCGCAAAGAAGGTATTACCAAAGGCGTCAAGGTTGTATTCTCTGATGAGGAGCCAATGAAGCCGCGTGAAGAAATTACCAAAAAAATTGTACCTGCCAACGCACCTGAAATCCGGAAAGCGAAGCAACCACCTGCAAGCAATGCTTTTGTACCTCCGGTAGCAGGATTGATTATGGTCAGCGTAGCTGTCAAGGACCTGTTAGAGCACGCTGGTGTATAAGCTTGAAATGTAGCATGACAGTACATTCGTTAGATTTACAGTAGTATGTTTCAACCTAAGACCTGTAGTTCTGTGCATCACTTCTTGGTGTCACAGTAGGCTACAGCTCTTTTTGTTTTGAAAAAAGCAGCTTACTGCAAACAGATTGAACAACTTGCTGGAGGGTTTTGGTATGAAGGATGGGCTATGGTCCAGAAGTCTCGGTTTCAAGCCCGAGCATCATTGGAAAAAGGAATTAGCCGCGGGTGCCATTTCTTATTTTTCCGTTGTATATATTATTATGGTTAATGCAACCATTTTGGCAGATGCCGGGATCCCTCTTCAAGGGGCAATGCTCGGGACGCTGCTGACCTCGATGATCGGCTGTCTGCTGATGGCTTTTGGCGGAAAGTCTCCCATGGTCGTTGTACCAGGGATGGGGATTAATGCCTTTTTCACTTACACACTCGTACATTCCATGAAGCTGAGCTGGCAGGAAGCGTTGATGGTGGTTGCCGTCACAGGAGTGATATTTGCCGTTGTGGCGTTTACATCATTGTACAAGCTGATCAGTCAGGCGATTCCCCATAATTTGCAGCATGGAATTACGGTAGGTATTGGTCTGTTTTTGACCTTTATCGGTCTGCAAAAAAGTGGGATCGTAATTGCACATCAAACGACTTTTGTGGCTATTGGTCATTTCAATGATCCCAAGGTGATTACGGCCTGTGTAACGTTGCTACTCGCGATTGTATTATTTGTGCGTAACGTTCAGGGCGGTTTGCTTATCAGCATTTTGGCAGGAACTGGGCTTGCATACGTACTGGGAGCTGTAGAACCAACAAGCACGGTACGAACCTCTGAAACGGTGCGACAGTATGGGCAATTGTTTGGGGAGCTTTCCTTTTCAGGTATCGCTTCGGTAGCCTTCTGGATCGCTGTTTTTTTGCTGTTACTGATTGTGTTGTTTGAGAATGTTGGAATGATTACTGCACAGACCAACATGATTGGAAGACCGGATTCTTTTAAGAATAGCTTGCGTGTATTGGCTGTGACCAATATTTTTGCTGGTATTCTGGGCAGCAGTCCCGCGGTAGCCGCTGCGGAGTCGACGGCTGGTATTGCGGCAGGCGGACGTTCAGGAATGACCCCGCTGGTAACTGCAATTTTATTCGGAGCGACATTTTTCTTTATTCCACTATTGGCTTATATTCCTGACAGTGCCATTGCACCTGTATTAATCATTATCGGAGGCCTAATGGTACAAAATGTGCGAGAGATGGATTTCAGTGATTTTACTGAATCCTTTCCTGCATTTCTGATCATGGTGATGATGCCCTTTACTTACAGTATTGTAGACGGTATGGCATTTGGTTTTATTGCATATCCCGTAGCCAAGCTGGCAGCAGGACGGGGCAAGGAAGTGCCTGTCGCATTATATATCATTTCTGTACTGTTTGTGGCTAACTTTGTGCTTCATTCTCTGGTGTAGTAAACTCGAAGATAGGTTGTACTGTTCATACCCGCGCAGAGCGCGGGTGTTGTTGTTTGAACAAGAATGGTCAGACAGGAAGCGAGGTTGATGGTTTATGGAAAAAGAACAACATGGGCGACAAGATGAGCAGGAAGATCGGATGAAGGAAAAGCCGGGTAAAAGGCCGGACAAGGCTGGTATGGGTCGGTTTATCAAACTGATTGCGAGTGCGCATCCGCCCAAGGCCATTCTGATCATCGCCCTGATACTGACCCTGGTTCAGACGATTGCTGGTTTAATCGTACCAATGATGACCAAAGGGTTGATCGATGGCTTAACCTTTTCTTCACTGAACCGTATGGTCATTATTGGTTTGCTTGGCGCTTTTGTGCTTCAAGCGGTAGCTTCGGCAGTTTCGATCTATATGTTGAACTACGCCGGGCACAAAATAGTGGCTAATTTGCGCAAACGCTTATGGCATAAAATTTTATCTCTACCCATTCCATACTTTGACCGGAATCGGTCAGGAGATACGATGAGTCGTGTCACTAATGATACAAGCCTGATTATGAACTTAATTACCGAGTATCTCGTGAATCTGATCTCTAATGTGATTGCGATTATTGGTGGTATTGCGTTGTTATTTTATCTGGATTGGGTGATGACGCTCATTATTCTGACCATTGTTCCGCTAACAGCCCTGATTTTATTTCCGGTAGGCAGAAAAATGTATCGTATCTCCAAAAAACAGCAGGATGAGATGGCAGATCTGACCTCAGTGCTGAGTCAGGTTATCGGCGAAATCAGGCTGGTGAAGGCCTACGGAACGGAAAGCAGAGAGGCACAGGCCGGGGAGGATCGCATTTACCGTATGTTCCGCTTCGGGTTGCAGGAGTCACGTATATTGGCCCTTGTAGGTCCCATTTCTACCTTTTTGCTGACTGCGGTGCTCGTTATTATATTGGGTGTTGGTGGTGTTCGCGTCGCATCAGGTGTACTAACCGCGGGTGATTTGGTGGCTTTTATTTTGCTACTGTTTCAGGTGATTACACCGATGGCCCAATTCACGACCTTATATTCACGTCTGCAAAAGGTAGTTGGTGCCACTGAACGAATTCAGACTATTTTAGACCATGAAGAGGAACCACTTGAATTGAAGCAGGAAGCGGCAAAAGAGAGCAGAGATATTGTATTTCGTGATGTCGCTTTTTCCTATACCGAAGGTGAAGAGGTTCTTCATCGTGCAAACCTGGTCATTCCGGCTAACCGAACGACAGCATTCGTGGGACCGAGCGGGAGTGGGAAATCCACCTTGTTTTCATTGTTGGAGCGCTTCTATGTGCCAGATACAGGGGAAATTCGTTATGGAGACGAATCGATATCGTCATATACACTGTCCTCCTGGCGCTCGAAGATTGGTTATGTATCACAGGAGAGCTCGATGATGACCGGAACGGTTAGAGATAATATTACGTATGGCTTGGGGCGCGAAGCTGATTTGGAAGAAGTCAGACGAGCTGCCATGATGGCGTATGCGGATACATTTATTATGGATCTACCTCAAGGCTACGATACGGAGGTAGGGGAACGGGGAATGAAGCTGTCCGGCGGGCAGCGACAACGGATCGCCATTGCGCGTGCGCTTCTTCGCAGTCCTGACATCCTCATGCTGGATGAGGCTACCTCTAGCCTGGACAGCTCATCCGAGCATGAGGTGCAGAAGGCCTTAGCGAACTTGATGGAAGGACGCACGACGATTGTCATTGCACACCGATTGTCCACAGTGGTCCACTCCGATCAAATTATCGTGTTGGACAAAGGCAATGTGACTGGTGCAGGAACCCATGCCGAGTTATTAGAAACCCATCAGGTGTACCGCGAGCTGGCTCAAAAGCAGTTTGTGGAGATGGGGGAGAGAAGTATGGAGTATTAAAGGTCGCTTCGCGTGTGATTTGATCCACCGATCACTCCGCTTCTTCGGATTCAAATCACCCGCTCCACTGGTGCCGCAAAGCTTCATACTTTTGTGAAAGAGTAGGGGATTGGGCGTATTAGGAAATAAGGTTGGATTTTTGTGTTCAAATGTGTTACGCTTACTTTCCTTTTTTTGTATCGGAGCAAGTGAATGAGATGCAGAAATCGAGACTTGATATTCTTAGGAGGTAACTGAAATGGAGAATAAGTTTCAAAGTGCCTATCAAGAAGAACAGCATAGGCTGTCGCTTGCTATGGAGGAAATTGATCGGAGATTGGAACGGCTTCGCAATACGCCAGTGTACACCGGGCATGACTTTACGGAGCAAGTACTGGAATCTGCACGGGAGGAAAAACGCCAGGCTTTGACCAAAAGCTCGCAGGAGCCTTATTTTGGGCGTATGGATTTTGACGAGCGCGGTAGAGGTCAGCGCAAGCCACTTTATATCGGTAAGATCGGGGTGGAGCGTGAAGAAACGTCAGCATATCCGCTGGTGATTGATTGGCGTGCACCGATTGCCAGTTTGTTTTATTCGTTTACAGGTGGTGAGGAAACGGCGTCCTACGAAGCTCCTGAGGGAACTGTCGAGGGCTTGGTGTATCTGAAACGCAACGTTGTCATTCGGAAAAGAATCCTGGAACGGGTAGCTGATACGTACAATCGTGAAAGTGACGAGCCTGCCGTTTCTGATGAGTTTCTCGTTTATCGTTTGGGAGAGAACAAGGATAACCGTTTACGGGATATCGTATCTACCATTCAAGCGGAGCAGGATCAGATCATCCGCGCGGCTAAAAATACAGCCCTCGTTATTCAAGGGGTAGCCGGTAGTGGCAAGACGACCGTAGCGCTCCATCGACTCGCATTTTTGCTGTATCAATACAAGAATCAGGTGTCGGCGGACAAAATGGTTATTTTCGCACCAAACCACATGTTTCTCGATTATATTTCAGATGTACTTCCAGAGCTGGGGGTTGGAAATATTCAGCAAAGTACATTTGCAGACTGGGCGTTAGGCTTGCTGGGGCTGGATTTACCTCTGGCAGATCCTACCGAAACGTTATCTTATTGGTTTGAAAGTGGCAGCTTGAGAACGGAATCTATGGATGAGGCGCCGGGTAGATTTAAGGGATCGGTTCATTTTATGAAGCTGCTTCAGGATTTTGTGGAACGACTGGAGCCTATCTCGGTGCCTGAGGGCGACTTTTCACCTTGGGATGGGGCGGTGCTGCCGCGAACTGAGATTTTGAATTGGTTCAATGAGGAATATAAGCCCTATCCGCTCGCGAAGCGGAAGGAGCGTGTGCTGGCAAGAGTCCATCGCTGGATTGAAATGGAACTGAAAAAGTCACCTTCGGCGGCTGCGCTCAAGGAAGGAAAGAAAAAAGCCGGATCTCGGGAAAAGGCGTATGCTAAAAAATGGCCACAATATGACGCACTGACGCTTTATAAGCAGCTTTTTCAGGCAACTAAAGGATTACCTGCAGAGACCGCTGCGGAAATGAAGGCTTCTTTGCCGGCTCCCATCTTTAAGGCCACACAGTCAGACCTGCGAAATCAGATCATCCGTGAAGAGGATCTGACTGCGTTGGTGTATCTTCACGTGCTGATTCATGAGGTAGAATCATCTCAACGTTTTGACCATGTGGTCATTGATGAAGCGCAGGATTTTTCACCTTTTCATATCGCTCTCCTGGATTTGTTCGTAAAAGGGCATTCCTTTACAATACTGGGCGATTTATCGCAGGGAATTCATGAATATCGTGGTGTACATGCATGGGAGGAAATGAGTTCACTATTTGTGCCTGAACAAACGGGGTATTTTGCACTTACACGGAGTTATAGATCAACTTTGGAAATTATAGAATTTGCAAATACAATTTTGGAGCAGGGAGTACGTGGCGGCATTACAGCGGTTCCGGTATTTCGTAGCGGTGATCCGGTGCGTACTGTGTCTTACGACTCGTCCATGCGTGAACAGAGTTTACTTACCGCTCTAAAAGAGCTTTCCTCCAAGGAGTATCGTACGGTTTCCGTACTGACACGTACCTTAAAAGAAGCTGTAGAGCTGCATGAGGTTTTCACCAGTGCGGGGTTGGATGTCCATTTGATTGATGGTGGTAAAAAGCAATATGAAGGCGGCTTGTCTGTACTGCCTGTATATCTGTCCAAAGGTCTGGAGTTTGATGCAGTTATTGTGGCCGATGCCGACCAGGATCATTATGGAGAACGGACTTGGGATGCCAAGCTGTTGTATGTGGGATGTACCCGTGCGCTGCATGAGCTGTGGCTATTGCATGACGGTCCACTTCCAAGTTACGTACCGGCGCAAACGGAGTAATTAGAACGCTGAAGGTCATGCCAACCAAAGAACAGCCACGAAATTCATTTTTCGTCCTAGGCTGTTCTTTCTTTTTAGTTGAATCACAGGTAAGGCTACAGTTATACCGTGACCAGGCTATCTGCAACTTGTTAACCGATATGGTAGAATAAGAGGCGGTTTATAATCGTTTTAATACAGTAGATCGATTGAATTTTCATGTCTTTTAGCTGTATGGGCGAACTTGTTTTCAATGAAAAAAGAAAGTGTTCGTTCATAAATGATAAGGAAGTGAATGAATTGGACTTATTTTCATATTCCCAGGAGTCAACGCCAAACAATCGGTTGCTTGCAGACCGCCTGCGTCCGACATCGCTGGATGAATATATTGGACAGGAGCATGTTGTGGGTCCAGGCAAGCTACTGCGGAGAGCTATAGAGGCCGATCAGGTTTCTTCTATATTGCTGTACGGGCCACCGGGATGCGGCAAAACGACACTGGCACATATCATTTCTCAACACACGCAAGGTGATTTCGTCCGTCTAAATGCAGTAGAAGCATCTGTAAAGGATGTAAGAGAAGTCATTGACCGTGCACAGACGAATAAATCGATGTATGGCAAAAAGACTATTCTGTTTCTTGACGAGGTCCATCGTTTTAACAGTTCGCGTCAGGATGCATTGCTGCCTGCGGTGGAAAAGGGAACGATCGTATTTATCGGCGCCACGACGGAAAACCCCTTTCACTACGTCAACGGCGCTTTAATGAGCCGTTCTACGTTATTTCAGCTTGAAGCGCTAACCCGGGAGCATTCGCTGGCTGCTATGCGCCGTGCCTTGAGCGATGCGGACAAGGGGCTCGGCTATATGCAGCTTCAGGTAGATGAAGCTGCACTGGACCACATCGCGTCCATGGCGAACGGCGATATCCGCCGTGCATTGAACGCACTGGAGCTAGCGGCGCTCACGACCCCTCCGCTGGCAGACGGCACGATTCATGTGACGCTGGAAGTGGCAGAGGAATCCATCCGCCGCCCGATTGTCAAGGCAGACGAGTCCACACAATATGACGTGCTGTCTGCCTTTCACAAAAGCATTCGCGGTTCCAGCGACGCGGCGCTGTTCTGGTTCCTGTATGCCGTAGAGAAGCTCGGCATGGACCCGATGACTTTTATTCGCCGCCTCATTGCAGCGAGCAGCGAGGACATTGGTCTGGCGAACCCGCAGGCGATGGTGCAAGCGGTGAGTGCGCTTGAGGCCTACCGCAATAACGGCTGGCCTGAGGCCAAACTGAACATTGCACAGGCCATTTTGTTCGCCGTGGAAAGTCCCAAGTCGAATGCCGTATACACGGCGATTTCACGGGCCATGTCGGCCATGGACGATATAAAATCGGCCGAGGTGCCGCTACATCTGCGCGATGCACATTACAAAGGCTCGGAAAAACTCGGCCATGTTGGCTATCAATATCCGCATAATTTTCCGAATCACTATGTGAGACAGCAATACTTGCCCGATTCGATAGCAGACCAGACCTTTTACCAGGCCACTGAGCAGGGAAATGAGTCTAAAATCAGGCAAAACCAACGTTGGCGGGATTCACAGTCTTAATATATGTGTGACTTTAATATACGAAGTGTGTACGACATTGTCAGGTTACACGATGATCTTGCAAGAGCGAAGAAGGGAATAAAAGAAATGAAAGACGTACTATTCGTCGCAGCAGGTGGAGCGCTCGGAACCTCTGCTCGCTACAGTATACAATTATTATTGCCTGCGGCTGGGGCAGACTTTCCATTTGGCGTCCTGTTAATGAATTGGCTTGGCTGCCTGTTTCTCGGCTGTTTTTTTACGGTGACCTTGCGATCATGGCGGATCAACCCCCGCTGGCGACTTGCCATCGGAACAGGCTTTACAGGGGGATTTACTACCTTTTCCACTTTTACAGTGGATGCTGTACGCCTCACGGTTCACGATCGTATGCTGACGGCTATATTGTACTTGCTGCTTAGCGTAGGCGGGGGCTTGTTTTTGACGTGGGCAGGTATCCGTTTAGGCACAAAAATGACACAGGTTGCCCCTAAGGAGGAGCATTTATGATTTGGTGGGCGGCAGCAGGTGGGATGGTAGGTACTTTAGCTAGATACGGGCTTGGCATGTGGGCCGGAAAAAGGTTGGGTACTGTATTCCCGTGGGGGACGTGGATCATTAATATTAGCGGTTCATTGCTGCTAGGCTGGCTGTATGGCGAGTTTGCGCAACACAATTTGTCTCCTGCACTCTGGATGCTACTGGGAACCGGTTTTTGTGGCGGCTACACCACCTTTTCCACATTCGGCTATGAATCTCTTCAACTGATGGAACACAAAAAATACCGACGTATGGCTATGTATGTATTATCTTCTGTAATAGTAGGAGTTATAGCTGCAGCAATCGGGTACAGGGTCAGTTATACCTTATAAATTTTCAAAATGACATGTGAGCACACCATAAAAGCTTCCAAACCCTCACTCAAGGCGTTATCAGCCATGAATAGGAGGGCGGAAGCTTAGTGCTGTGTTTATTTAACTATTTTTTATCTCGTTCTTTGTATAATTCAGGTAAAAGGGCTTTGAGTTCAGGTCGTGGATCAGGGTCAGACAGCTTCATTTCCTCTAGCGTTTGGACGGCAATCCGCAGTACAGTATAATCTCTGTACCAACGATTGTCTGAAGGAACAACATACCAAGGTGCTTGCTTGGTTGCACTTAGCTCTAGTACCTCCTCATAGTATTGGGTATATTGCTTCCAAAATTTCCGTTCCTGCAAATCACTCGGATCAAGCTTCCAGTTTTTGCGAGGCTTCTCAATCCGGTCAATCAGCTTTTCCAACTGGAATTGCTTTGAAATATGTAAAAAGATTTTAACCACCTTTACACCACTATCCAGCAACAACTGTTCAAAATGCTTGATATGCTTCATATTCTGCTTGGCCTGCTTATCGGATACCTGTCCGTGAACACGTGTAATCAGCACATCCTCGTAGTAAGAACGGTTGAACGCCGCAATATATCCGCGTCCTGGAGTTACGCTATGGGCGCGCCACAAGAAATCATGGCTTAATTCCTCAGTCGTAGGTGATTTGAAGCTGTGTACAGTCACCCCGGCAGGGTTAAGATTAGAAAATACCTGCTTGATCACGCCATCTTTTCCGCTGCAATCCATACCCTGGAATACAAACAAAACGGCTTGTTTTTTCTCTGTAAATAATTTACTTTGTAATTCGGCAAAGCGTTCCTTCAATTGATCTGTTTCCTGTCGGATTTCTTCTTTATTTTTAATATTCTTCGTATCCTTGGGGTCCCATTCTTTCAAAGAAACTTTCTTACCCGGTGTCAGCATTCCTAATGAATCAGACATAAAGGCACGCTCCTTTTCAATTGAAGTAATGATCTTGTCTACATCATATACCCAAATGGGGGCGTTATCAAAAATTTCTTAGTGTCGCAATCCGTTTAACAACCGATGAGCGCATGAATGAACCTCTTCACGTAAGTTGCCCACAATGAGCAAGTTGTCATTACTCACAGTCATGCAGAAAGACGATATCAACAGAAACGGTTACACTTCCACTCCTAGACGCAGCTTGAAATTTAACTCTACTTTGATCCATGTAACTCATAACAAGGGATTATAATACTTTTGACATAGTAATCTGTTTATTTCAGTCCATTGGTCACATAATATAAAAGGAAATATCAGGATAATAGATGGATGTCCCTAAACATCCCCTTCTGATAAGATTATTTCCATCAAAATTAAAGTGGGCGTGGTTAAAATGGGGAGAATATTAGTTCCACCTGACAAACTGATGGAAGTTGCTGATCAGTTTTTACAAGGAAAGCATGAATTGGAACGTATGCTGAATTTCTTGAATGGACGAATTGATTTTGTCCAACAAGGCTGGTATGGTGCCACCCAAGAGAGATTTTTTCAGGAATTTCAGGTTTCTCGACAATCCATGAGTGTAACAATTGACCGACTATCGACAGTAGCACAAGAACTTATTTTTATTTCAAAAAACTTTACACAGGTAGATGGAGAAAAAGTCGTATTGAATGTGCCCTGGCTTGGTGCCCCTGTTAAAACGGCATCCACAGGTGAAGGTTGGTTACATAAAATCTTTGAACAGATTGGACAAGCTGAGATTACCAAGGCTGAAGCTCAATTGGAAGCTAGCAAACTTCAAGGAGAAATCCTTTGGGATACTGCACAGGGAGCAAAAGGAGCTATTCAGGGAAATTTGACATTGGGGATGCTGCCAGATAAAGAACGAGATTATGATCATCCCATGGCAGCTAAAGTAGGAGAAATCCTCGGGAATGTAGCTACAACATTGCAGGGGGCTGGTGAGGTAGTAGCTGGATTGGGTGGAGAAGGATTATCAGTTGCTATATCATCTACAGGCGTAGGGAGTATAATCGGAGTGCCCGGATTAATTGGATCGGCAGCTTTGGCGGCGCATGGAGCTACAACTGCGGTTAAAAGTGCAAGTGGAGTAGGGGAAAGCTCAGCGGAATTGTGGCAGATGGCCAAAGGAGAAGGTAGAGGTTCGTCTAACTCCCCAGAAGTTAAGGTAGAAAAGGTACCTGATGGTTTTGAAGGAACGGGTGAAATTCAAAAGAGAACATATGAGCCTAGCCCTAAACATGATCCTCAAAGTGGGTGGGGGAGTCCTAACCCCATTCCAGACGCTGAGACAGGGCAAAAGTTATTGGATGCAGCCTATTCATCTTCAAAAAATAAGCAATTATATAATATTTATGAGGGGAAGCTTGTTAAATTTCAACCAGATGGTGAAACGGGTTGGCATCCATATGAGGTTACGAACCCTGCTAGGGAAGTACCTGCCGATGTATTGAGGCAGTTCCTAAGGGATGGTAAAATTACGAAAGTGGAGTACAATAAGCTATTAAGAAATAAGTGAGGTGCGTTATTCTGAGAACATTTGGAGATAAAAGTACTTTTGCTATCCAATATGAACTTGTAAATAATCCTTTTAATGAAAAGAGTTTAGCTGGTGAATCATGGGGAGAAATTGAAATTTTTGTTCGAGGAAGAAATATTTTTGAGTTCAAGAAAGAGAATGTTGTAACACCTTTTCAATGGAACTTAATTTATATTGTTGAATGGTTTAGTGAAAATCATATGCATATATTGAGTGATGAAGCATTTCCTCTTCCAGTTGAAGGACAAAACTCTCTTGAACTTATAGATAATTGTTTGTTGTTTGATTCCGACAATGACGCTGAATTTGATCAATGGTTCGATACAAAGCAAGAATGGGAGTTTAAACACTCATGGTTTTCAAATAGAGCAGGCTCATTTTTGCCTGATGTATTCTTCAGGAGAGTTAACGATAAAATAGAGATTGCATGGGATAATGAGTCTACGTACTCTTCGGAAGGGATCACTTTCATGAATCCAATTGGAGTTGAATATATTCCCATTGGTATATTTGATTCTACTGTAAGGAATTTTGTTGAAGATTTCTTGGATAATCTTCTATTGAATTCTAAGAACAAAAGTGACGCCGAAAAAATTTGTGAAAAAATAAAGGGCTTAATAGTCCAAGAATAGTTTTACTGCTTGATTAGCTTTGTGCCTCTAAGGTCTTTTTCGATGGGCTATCATTGTCCAATAAACTAATTATTAAACTCCTAATAGCCTGTATACTTTGGAAACCTTTTTACAGGAAATGTTTGTTCAGCATGATAGACATAATAAAGAGCAGATAACCAATTCCCTTCGACTTATGGCTAAAAACATGTAACAGAAAAAAGTCGCTCCTCCCAAATCAGGAGAGACGACTTTTTTATTACGGCTATTCAATGTTAATTGTCATTCATTCAAACCGTTTCAGGCTGAAGTTTTTCAACCTTATCAATGGTTCCCCCACCCAGACAACGTTCCCCGTCATAAAATACAACTGCTTGTCCAGGGGTAATGGCCTTTTGATGTACATCAAATACGACATGCACGGTCCCATCCGCAAGCCATTGTAAAGTGACTTGCTGGTCAGGCTGACGGTAACGGAACTTGGCTGTGCAGCGGAATTCGCCGGATGGACGTGCATCTGCGCCTTCAATCCAGTTTACATCCGTGGCAATCAGGCTGGTAGAATACAGGCTGTGGTGACGATCACCTTGTACCACATACAGGATGTTCTTCTCCAGATCCTTATCTGCTACGAACCATGGTTCGCCTGAACCTGAACCGCCAATGCCCAAGCCTTGTCGTTGACCCAGTGTATAGTACATCAGACCATCGTGGCGTCCTTTGACTTCACCCGTAGCAATATCCACCATATCTCCACCTTTTGCAGGCAGATATCCACTCAGAAACTCCTTAAAATTGCGTTCGCCGATAAAGCATACGCCCGTGCTATCTTTTTTCTTGGCTGTATAAAGTCCCGCAGCTTCTGCGATTTTACGTACTTCTGGTTTCGGCAGATGACCGATCGGAAACATGGCTCGCGACAACTGTGTTTGGCTTAATGCATTCAGGAAATAAGTCTGATCCTTGTTGCTGTCCACACCTCGCAGCAAAGTAAAGCGGCCGTCTTCCTCCACAACCCGTGCATAATGTCCAGTAGCAACATAATCTGCTCCCAAATCCAGCGCTTTGTTCAGAAACTCGCCGAACTTAATTTCACGGTTGCACATGACATCTGGATTGGGTGTGCGTCCAGCTTTATATTCATCAAGAAAATAGGAGAATACTTTATCAAAGTATTCTTTTTCAAAATTGACTGTATAGTAAGGAATGTCGATCTGTTCACAGACGCGGCGTACATCCTCCGCATCCTCTTCAGCCGTACAACGGCCAAATTCATCCGTGTCATCCCAATTTTTCATGAAGATGCCGATTACGTCATAGCCCTGCTCCTTTAGCAGCAGCGCGGTAACGGATGAGTCGACGCCACCGGACATGCCGACGACGACACGGGTTTCATGATTGGCTTTAGCCATGGTCATCACCCAATTCTTTCAATATTGTTGTAGAACCCACCTATTGTAACATAAACGATAATAAGTTACGATGTTTGGATGAACAAACGACACGGCGAACGATGCAAGAAAGCTACATAAAACGGGCTAAATCTGTTGCTAATCGCTCGAAAGCAACTTTTTTTAAGATTGTTACCGTAATGTTTCCCTTTACCTGCCCTAATATGTTAACATAAGCTGAGGGTTAGGATCGGAATAGAGAGGTTTACAACTCCAAATATTCCGCGTGTTTAACGGAATTGTTAATATAAGCGAGGTGCCACAATTGAAAATATCAACGAAAGGCCGTTACGGCCTGACCATTATGATGGAGCTTGCGGCCAGGTTTGGCGAAGGTCCAACTTCTTTAAAAAGTATTGCCGAAAAAAATCAGCTATCAGAGCATTATCTGGAGCAGCTCATTGCGCCTTTGCGTAATGCAGGTTTGGTAAAAAGTATCCGTGGTGCTTATGGCGGTTATATTTTGGCGAATGAACCGTCAGGCGTAACAGCAGGAGACATCATTCGTGTGCTGGAAGGCCCGATTTCTCCAGTTGATTTTACGGAAGAAGACGATCCGGCAAAACGTCAGCTCTGGCTGCGAATTCGTGACAGCATTGCTGAAGTGCTGGATTCAACTACACTCAAGGACTTGATCACATACCAAGAACATGATGAATTGGATAACTACATGTTTTATATTTAATTTCCAATTGTGTATATAACAAGAGATATCTTGGCTCATCAAACGTTTTAGCCCCATTATATGGGGCTTTAATTCTATATAAAATACATTAAAATTGTCTATCCTGTAAATTACCAAGCTTGAGCATGTCTGAGAGTTATTTTTTACGGACCAATCCCTTTTTTGATTTCGTCATAAGCAGCTTGAGCTTTGGCCAAAGCTTTTTATAGTACAATCTCTTCGTGATATCTGTCTTCTTACACCGATAATCGGATCAAGGGGGCCTCCGTAAAAACTTGCAATGAAATGCTCTTACAAAAACTTTTAAAGTGCATTATATCAATAAAGAAGTATATAATGGAACTTCAGCAATACTAAAAACAAGATGTTCTATATTTGAGGTGGATAACATGAACAGAATTTATCTGGATCATGCCGCATCGACTCCTATGCATCCTGAGGTTGCGCAGACTATGATGGATATCATGACCGGCCAATTCGGCAACGCTTCGAGCGTTCATGCCTTTGGCCGCGATGCCAAGCGCACCGTCAGCGCAGCGCGGGATGCCGTTGCGGCCTCTTTGGGCTGCAAGCCTGAAGAAATTATATTTACGAGCGGAGGGACAGAGAGTGATAATCTGGCCCTGTTTGGGACGGCTACGGCAGATGGTCGTACTTCCGGCCATATTATTACAACCGCGATTGAACATCACGCCGTGCTTCATGCTTGCGATGAGCTGGAAAAAGCGGGATACCAGGTGACCTATGTCCCAGTCAATGGTTTTGGGCGTGTGAATCCTGCGGACATTGAGGCAGCTATTCGCCCGGATACTTTTTTGATCAGCATGATGTATGCCAACAATGAAGTGGGCGTCATTCAGCCGATCCAAGAAGTAGGACAGATTGCGAGAGAGCATGGAATTATATTTCATGTAGATGCAGTCCAAGCCTTCGGGCATATATCCATCGACTGCGGGAACCTCCCGATTGACTTACTTAGTGTGTCTGGCCATAAGATTAACGGACCGCAAGGAGTGGGTGCATTGTATATCCGTCAGGGTACACGCATTCAGCCGCTAATGCATGGGGGACTTCAGGAGAAGAAACGCCGTGCAGGAACAGAAAACATCGCCGGCATTGCTGGGCTTGCTAAAGCCGCAACTCTTGCCAATGCTTCCATTGAAGAGCGAGGAGCACACGATATGGCTCTTCGCCAAACGCTGCTAAAAGCGTTGGAAAGCTCTCTGGGCAGCGATGAGTTTATAATCAATGGCGATCCTGAACATTTTGTGCCTAATGTGCTAAATATTAGCTTTCCGGCCATTGGTACAGAGACCATGCTGATGAATCTCGATATGGAAGGAATCGCAGCTGCCAGCGGATCAGCCTGCACTTCGGGGTCTTTAGAGCTATCGCATGTGTTGCAGGCGATGGATCTTCCTGAAGATGTTTTGAATTCAGCGATTCGATTTAGCTTCGGTTTGGGTAATACTACGGAAGAAATGGAATACACGGCCAAGAAAATTGAAACTATATGGAAGCGGCTGCGTACTAGGTACTAGGGATTTCTCCGCATTTTAGTAAGAAGGGAGGAGCGGTTTCCATTTCATTGCATGAACGGAAGCAAGGTATTGACAGGCATGTAGGAAAAACACCGCACCTTCGTTCGGACTGCATAGTAAGGAGGGACCCTATATATGAGGCTTCAAGACATGATCGGACTTGCTGTTTTCGATGTCGAGGACGGGAAGCAGATTGGTAAAATACATGACTTTATGTTGACAGCTGATTGGCGAATTACAGGGATTGAGCTAGAAGGTAAAGGGCTTTTTTCATCTCATGTCAAAATGGTGGCCTGGGATGACATCGTTGCTTATGGTGAAGATGCGATCATGATTCGCAATCAGCAGGCCGTCCGTAAAACAGAGGCCCATGATATACAACATACGTACTTGCTTGGACCCGGTAAACTGAAGGATTTATCCGTGCTAACAGAGGAAGGGCTTATGCTCGGGCACATCTCGGATGTTTATTTTGACCAGGAAATGGGCAATAACATAATAGGCTTGGAAATCAGCGATGGTTTTGTATCGGATATTATTGAAGGGCGGAAATGGCTGCCCTGCACCGAAGATATGTCCATCGGGGAAAATGCTGTTATGGTTCCCCCGTTAAGCGAGCAGCGTCTGGAAAAAGCCATATATTCTGTTAATGGATAGGGTGAGTTTATTGAGATGTCCGAATTGTAATTCCAAAGATATCGGAAAAATTGGCTCCCATCAATTTTATTGCTGGGGATGCTTTATCGAACTTCAAGTGAATGGTGAAAAAATGTCTGTCTACCAAGTGGAAGAGGATGGAACGCTCAGTTCGCTGGACGACTTATTCTTTGGAGATGAGATGGCACAACAGGACTTGCCGCAAATTCACGCTTCTTCCTAAGTTTGACTCGGGAAGTGGACAGGCTGTTTACGAAGAGGTGTGATCTTCCCCCTATGGCCTAACATATAGCTAAGTGGGTTGGATCATGCTTAATAAAAAATGGAGAGGGTGTCCCGAACGGCTATTGGCCTGGGGGCACCCTCTTTTGTATATCCTTTCTTGTGAAGATGGCTAGTTTTACAATTTAAAGCGTTTGACCTCTTCCAATAGAAGATCTGCATGAGAATCAAGTTTGGCAGAAAGGTCGGCAATATTGTTCATAGCATGACCTTGTTCTTGTACTGAGGAAGCTACTTCCTCGGTAGATGCTGCACTTTGCTCAGAAACAGCGACAACGCTGGAGATGACATCAGAAATATGTCCGGCATTTACACGCAGATGATCTGCTGCAGCAGAAACATCTTCAATTTGGGCAAGCATGTGCTGAGAAGCGCCACGTATGGATTCAAACGCCTGTCTCGTTGCAATGGCAGCATGCTCCTGCTCTACAGTTACAGCAAGAGCCTTCTTCATTTCTTCCGCGCTTTGTACTCCCGCAATTTTAATTTCTTCCAGCTTACTCATGATACTGTCACTGGAGCTACCTGCTTGTTCGGCCAGCTTTCTCACTTCTCCCGCGACGACGGCAAAACCTCGTCCGTGTTCCCCGGCCCGTGCCGCTTCAATGGATGCATTGAGGGCCAGTAGGTTTGTTTGTGCGGCGATATCGTGGATGGCCCCGGCCAGCCGCCCAATATCCTGGGTTTTCAGCGTGAGTGAATCTACCGCTTCTCCTGCCGCAGTGGTTGTTTGTCTGGACTCGGCTGCCAGTTTCGCTTGACGCTCTGCTGTTTCATAGCCGGCCAGCACAGCAGAATCAGTTTCGAATACAGCAGTTTGGGTCCGTTTGACACTTTCGCCAATCTGGTTGATGGAGCCTGTCATGTGTGTCAGCTTCTCAGAACCGGAATATACCGCCTCGGCTTGGTCGCTGGCTCCTTGCGCTAGCTCCTGAACTGCACTAGAAATTTGTGATGCAATGGTTCCTGTATCTTTGGCGTGTTGGTGCATATCATGGGAAGCGGAACTGACATCGCTAGCTGTATCTGATACCTTGCGCAACAGGTGAGAGAGATTGTCTGACATGAGGTTAAAATCTGTCCCCAGACTGGCAATTTCATCTTTACCCTTAATATCCACACGAGCGGTCATATCGCCTTCAGCTATCCGTTTGACATTTGTTTGGAGTCTGCGAATCGGCTTGATAAAGTTGTTTGCCGCCCAAATCGCCAGCAGCATAGCAACGACTAAAATGATAGCAACAGTAATAATCAACTGATTACGAGTAGAGTAATATTCCTGAAAAGCAATATCTTTAGAAATAGACAGGCCTACAATCCAGCCTGTGCTAGGCATTCTTTTAAAATAAAGCTGACGGTCACTGCCGTTGTAGCTATAGTCTGTTTTTCCCGAAGCTGTGCTGAGCAGGGTCGCGGTCGATGATCCTAACTCGGGGGTTTCCTTGAGGTTTTTGCCAGCCAGCTTGTTGTCTGGATGCGCGATTACGACTCCCTTTTGGTCAATCAGAAATGCGTAGCCCAATCCGTTCAAGTCTATGCCTTTAATCATTTTTGTCATATCGTTGAGCATAATATCCTCGCTGACTACCCCGGTGATCGAGCCGTTGGCATCCTTGAGAGGTTTAGCAATGGAAATGGTGAAGTCATTGCTGCCTGCATCAGTATAAGGTGAGGAATAGTACATTTCTCCCTTGGTTTTGGCGTCCTTGTACCACGGACGAGCGCGAGGATCGTAACCCTCTTCAAACCAGCCAGATCCATCCCAGTAAGATCCATCTTCATACCCTGCATAAATGTTGGAAATATTTTGATCCTTATAGTTTTGGAAAGCTGCTTTCAGAGATGCTATTTTGGCATCTGATGAAATATCGCTGGATTCCAGACTCGCAGCTAATGATTCAATAATTTCAGCTTTGCCGCCTGTCCATCCGTCGAGCTGATTGACGGTTTCGGAAGCTTTGCTGTTCATAAGCTCTTGGATATCATGATTGGCCTGATTTTTAACACTTGTCATGCTAATGACGGACAAAGGCCCAGCTGCAACGATTACAATGCAAGTGAAAAGGAGAATAAGCTTCATTTTTAAGTTCATGTAACGACCCCCGATGTTTCAGAAATGTGAAAGCTTAGGATAGTGCTTTGTACTTATATCGTCAGATCGAATGACTTTGTTTATTGTTTTCATCCATTTTCATCAATTTTTCGCAATGGTTATTAATGGGACATCTCAGACTGGCGGGAAGGATTAAAGTACAGGTACAGGCATATACTTAAAGGAGGCTAGTCCGGTAAGGGGGCACAAAATGGACCAATTAACGAAAAGTAGACTGTTCCGGTACGGCATATGGACGCTGCTGGGACTCGTCATTCTATATTTTATCTGGCTGCTGAGACCTTTGTTTTTTCATTTGTATGAATTTCTGAAAACAATCATTGCTCCGTTTGCGGTAGCGATGATCATCTCCTATGTACTTAATCCTGTAGTGAGTATGCTGGGCGGTCGAAAGGTGCCTCGTAGTGTAGCTGTACTGCTTATTTACGCTGTGTTTTTGGCCAGTCTTATTGTGATCCTGATGAATCTGATTCCGATGTTCATTGAACAACTGGATGAGCTGAATGAGCATCTGCCAGAGCTGACCATGCATGCGCAGGGACTAATGACGAATATGGACAGCGGTATTTTACCCCAAGGGGTGCGTACGGGGATGAATCAATGGTTTTTCCAACTGGAGAATCGGATGGCTACTGGGATTTCTACCTTTATGGACAACATCGGTGGGATGATCAACATGTTGTTTAATGTGTTCATCGTACCTTTTCTCATTTTTTATATTTTAAAGGATTTTGACGTGTTTGAACGGACGATTGTTTCTTATCTCCCGCGTTCTCGTCGTAAGGCGATTGTATCGGTGCTTAAGGAAATTGATCAGGCGCTTGGCAACTATGTCAGGGGCCAATTGCTGGTGTGCGTCATTATTGGCGTAATGGCGTATATTGGATATATGCTGATTGGCATGCCTTATGCGCTATTGCTGGCCGGAGTTGTGGCTCTTTTTAATATTGTTCCATATCTGGGCCCCTTTTTGGGCGCTGCACCGGCAGTAATTATGGCTTCTACGGTTTCCTTAAAAATGGTGCTTTTAGTGGTAGTCGTTAATTCCTGTATTCAAGTTCTTGAAAGTAATGTAATATCCCCTCAGGTGGTAGGGCGAACGCTGCACCTGCATCCGTTAGCCATTATTTTCGCTCTGCTAGTGGGTGGGGAAATTGCGGGAATTGCTGGCTTGATCTTGGCAGTTCCAGTGATGGCTGTTTTGAAGGTAGGGCTTCAGCATTTTTTTGCATATTACGTCAAGCGAAAAACAATCTAATTTCGTCTATATCCCAGATGCATGCTGTCTGAAATCGCGTTGACACGGCTAAATGACACGGATATACTGAATTGAGTATGTTTAAATGTGTTTATCCAGTAGGGAAAGCTCATTTCGGAGTGCGGGCTGAACCCGCCGGGATGCTCCCGTTACCAGTGAAAACAAGGCGATCGATCGTCCGTTAAGCAGATGTTGGTGTGCGCTTGCACATGTGGCATTTCGTACAGAGGGGACGGCGATAACCAGGGTGGTACCGCGATACAATCGTCCCTGATCCGTTCAGGGGCGTTTTTCTATTTTTTATGGCCTGTGCCAGAAACCAGTGACACCATAATTAGGAGGCTACTTATATGAAAGCTAGTGAAATCCGCTCCAAATGGCTGGAGTTTTTTGAAAGTAAGGGACATGTGATTGAACCAAGCGCACCGCTTGTTCCACACAAAGATCCTTCCCTGCTATGGATCAATGCGGGTATGGCGCCGCTTAAGCCTTATTTTGACGGACGCGTAAAACCAGAAAATCCACGTATCGCCAATTCGCAAAAATGTATTCGGACGAACGACATTGAAAATGTCGGTAAAACGCGTCGTCATCATACGTTTTTCGAAATGCTTGGGAACTTTTCTATTGGCGACTATTTCAAGGAAGAAGTCATCACATGGGCGTGGGAGTTTCTGACAGACCCGAAATGGATCGGCTTTGATCCAGAACGTCTG
The DNA here is from genome assembly GCF_044784315.1 of Paenibacillus sp. DP01. Classification (NCBI taxonomy): domain Bacteria; kingdom Bacillati; phylum Bacillota; class Bacilli; order Caryophanales; family Paenibacillaceae; genus Paenibacillus; species Paenibacillus sp. DP01. Next base: position 4,277,474 of record NZ_CP173059.1, on the reverse strand, counting down.
GCTGTAACGGTATATCCTGAGGATGAAGAAGCGTACAAGCTGTGGAATGAAAAAGTTGGACTTCCGGCTGAACGTATCATCAAACTGGAAGACAATTTCTGGGATATCGGTGAAGGCCCTTGCGGACCTTGTACGGAAATTTTTTATGATCGTGGCGAAGCCTACGGCAGCGACATGACAGACCCTGAAATGTATCCAGGGGGAGAAAATGAGCGTTATCTGGAAGTGTGGAACCTCGTATTCTCACAATTCAACCATAACAAAGATGGCAGCTACACGCCGCTTCCCAATAAAAATATAGATACAGGAGCTGGTTTGGAACGTTTTGCATCCATTTTGCAAAATGTCGATTCCAATTTTGATACGGATATCTTCCAGCCACTAATCCAGAAAACGGCTGCCATGGCAGGAGTTAAATATAACGACAATGTGGACAGTGATGTGGCTCTCAAGGTCATTGCTGACCATGTTCGTACCGTGACTTTCGCGATTGGTGACGGTGTACTTCCTTCCAACGAAGGACGGGGTTACGTCATTCGCCGTTTGCTGCGCCGGGCTGTTCGCTATGGAAAGATGTTGGGCATGAACCGTCCATTTATGTTTGAACTGGTGGAAACCGTTGGGGACATCATGGGCGTGTACTACCCTGAAGTCGTGGACAAGCGTGATTTCATCATCAAGGTGATTAAAACAGAAGAAGAGCGTTTCCATGAAACATTGACAGACGGACTAGCTATTTTGGCTGATATCAGTGCTCAGGCAAAGGCCGAAGGCCGCAATGTCATTAGCGGAGCAGATGCTTTCAAGCTGTATGATACGTATGGGTTCCCATTTGATCTCACAGAGGATTATGCGGACGAGCAGGGCTTGAAAGTTGATCGTGAAGGTTTTGATGAAGCGATGCAGGAACAGCGTCAACGTGCGCGTGATGCTCATCAAGACAATGCCAGCATGAAGATTCAGGGCGGAGCTTTGTCCGATCTGGCGGTTAAAAGTGAATTTGTTGGATATAATGACCTCATAACTGAGTCCAAAATTGTGGCAATTGTATATAATGATATGCTGGTGGAGAGTGTTAGTGAAGGGCAGTCCTGTCAAGTCGTGCTGGATGTGACTCCTTTCTATGCTGAAAGCGGCGGGCAAGTCAGTGACCATGGCTTACTGCGTGGTGGAACGGTAACCGCGAAGGTTGAAGGGCTGTTCAAGGCGCCGCAAGGTCAGCATGTGCATCAGGTCGTTGTAGAAGCCGGTGAGCTAAACGTAGGCGACACGGTAAAAGCTGAAGTAGATCAGGCTTCACGTGGAGAAATTGAGAAGAATCATACGGCTACGCATTTGCTTCACAAAGCGCTTAAAGAAGTACTGGGTGACCATGTCAATCAGGCGGGTTCCTTGGTAGAACCTGGGCGTCTGCGTTTTGACTTCTCCCATTTTGGTAGCATTACCCCAGAAGAGCTGGCAGATATTGAACTGCGGGTTAACCGTGCCATCTGGAGCCAACTGGATGTGACTATTGAACTGAAACCGATTGACGAAGCCAAGGCGCTTGGAGCGATGGCGTTGTTTGGTGAGAAATATGGTGATATTGTACGGGTCGTTAAGGTTGGCGATTACAGCATCGAGCTGTGCGGAGGGTGTCATGTCAGCAATACTTCGCAAATTGGCTTGTTCAAGCTTGTTAGCGAGAGCGGCATCGGATCAGGTGTACGTCGTATTGAAGCAGTGACCGGACGTTTTGGTTTTGAGTACATGGAAGGTCAATTAGAGCTGTTGAAGGTGTCGGCTGGGCTGGTTAAATCCAAGCTGTCCGAGGTGCCAAAACGCATCGAATCTTTGCAGCAACAGATCAAAGACCTCAGTCGTGAAAATGAATCACTGCAAAGCAAGCTGAGCGCTATTGAGGCGGGTCAACTGACTGATCAGGTTGTGCAAGCTGGCGGAGTGCAGTTGTTGGCTGCACGCGTGCAGGCCTCCAGCATGGATGCGCTGCGTGCGATTGCTGATGAGCTGAAAAGTAAGCTTCCTGCAGCTGTGCTGGTGCTAGGCGCTGCAATGGACGACAAAGTTAATTTTGTCGTTGCTGTCCCAGCTGAGCATACCAAGGCAGGACTTCATGCAGGTAAGCTCGTGAAAGAAATTGCGGCCGTATGCGGCGGCGGTGGCGGCGGACGACCTGACATGGCGCAAGCCGGGGGTAAGGATGCGAGCAAGCTGGACGAAGCACTTCAACGTGCACATGAATTGGTGTCAGCAGCCTCACAAGGATAAAGTTCGATAATTTTTGCGGATTTTTGGAAAAAAACGGACTTAGACATTTCCTTGAAGGGCTTTGCTTATGGTATGATATAAAAGAATAAGCTGGCATAAACATGTACACATGTTTTGTGGAAGCGAGGTGTCAACAATGGATTCCATGGACAAAACGGTCAAATTTAATGTCAAGGCGGATGAGAAGGAAGCTTCTGCTCAGGAGATTTTGTTGACCGTATATGATGCGTTGGTAGAAAAAGAATACAATCCGATCAATCAAATCGTCGGGTATTTGCTATCCGGTGATCCGGCTTATGTGCCACGGCATAATAATGCTAGAAGCCTGGTGCGTAAAAAAGAACGCGATGAATTGATTGAAGAGCTGGTTCGTTTCTATCTCGCTAAGCATCGTTAGGAGACAGGCATGAAAGTAATGGGATTGGATTACGGGGATCGCCGAATTGGGGTCGCCGTAAGTGATGCCTTCGGCTGGACCGCCCAAGGATTGGAAGTCATAGAACGACGCGGTGACGACAGCGAGTTCGGTAAAATTGCAAATTTGGTTCGTGAACATGAAATTGGTGAGGTTGTTGTAGGCTTGCCGAAAAATATGAACGGAACCGTGGGTCCACGCGGTGAGATTTGCATTGAGTTTGCGAACCGGCTCAAGGAGTTACTGGGTTTACCCGTTCACCTTTGGGATGAACGGCTGACGACGCGTTCGGCAGAGCGTGCGCTTCTGGAGGCCGACGTCAGCCGCAAAAAACGCAAGCAGGTGGTAGATAAACTGGCCGCAAGCCTGATCTTGCAAAATTATTTGGACGCACACAGTACAAGGTGAGGGGGATTTCGTAATGGCTGAAAATCAATTGGGTATGGAAGAAGAGCCGGAAATTATTTATATTGCCGATGACGAGGGCAACGAGGAAGAGTTCGAGGTCATTATGAAGTTTGAGGTAGATGGTTCCGAAGCGAAGTACATGATGGTTGCGCCAGTGGACCCTGAAGCTGATGAGTCCGATGTGTACGCCTTCCGTTACGAGGAAGAAGGCGATGATATTAAATTGTTTGTGATCCAAGACGATGCCGAATGGGAAATCGTCGAAGAGACCTTTAATACATTTGTAGAGGAAGAAGAAGAGGAAGACGGGAAATGACGAGCTATTCACGTGAAGACCTGAGCTGGACCTCTGATTTGAAAGAAGCTTTTGATGGTGACGTAGAGTTGCAGGATGAACAGGGTCATGCGTTACGCATGGAGTTGGAAGCAGAGTTCAAGGTAGGTGAGCAACGGTACGCCGTATTGCGTAGACCTGGCGCTGCTGCTGGCGAACATGAATTATATCATGTAAGCTCATCCACAGACGGCGAAATCTCCATCACCACCATTGAAGATGATGATGAGTGGGAAGATATTTCTGAGCTGTACGACGAATGTACGTTGCCGGAAGAGCTGTAAGTCTGGATAACGAGGAGATCAAACCTGAAAGGGCGGACCAGTCCGCCCTTTTTGGCTGTGAAGGAGTTGGGTGGATGTGAAGCGAAGGACAAGGATGCTTACGTTGCTTCTCCTGCTTGTTTGCATAGCAGGAGGTGCACTCCTCTATATATGGAATGCCATGCAGCCTGTTCAGCCGAAAACACAACCCGTTGCTTTTACGGTGGTAAGAGGTACGGGAACATCGGCTATTGCAGATACGCTGGAGCAAAAGGGACTTATACGTAATGCGCTCGTGTTTAAGGCTTATGTAAAATTCAAACAGCAAGGAAACGCATTTCAGGCTGGAAAATATGAAGCGCAGCCTGGCGCAACCTTTGATCAGTTGATTGCCAAGCTATCGGCTGGGGATGTAGTCAAAGAGGAAATGATTCGTTTTACAATCCCGGAGGGTTTTACGATTAGACAGATGGCAGATAAACTGCAAAAGGAAGGACTGGCGGACCGGCAGCAATTTTTGCAGCTGGCCAACGATCCGTCCGCTTTTGACGTCGCGCTGGTGCGGGACATACCAAAGCAGATGGGGCTTCGCTATGCGCTGGAAGGTTATCTTTTCCCGGAAACCTATGAACTGAAAAAAGGAAGCACAACCAAGGATATCATTCAGACGATGCTGGAGCAGACGCAAAAACGTCTGGATACCATTTCTGACTTGGATGCCGGGTTGCAGCAACGGGGTGAAACACTGCATCAGCTGCTGACAGTTGCTTCTCTGGTAGAGCGCGAGGTAGTTGTAGACGATGAGCGGCCTATCGTAGCTGGCGTTATTTATAACCGTCTTCAACAGGATAAAAAGCTGGAAATTGATGCTACAGTTCAATATATGCTGGACAAGCAAAAGGAACGACTGTATTACAAGGATTTGGCTGTAGAAAGTCCTTATAATACGTATATGCATCAGGGACTTCCGCCAGGACCGATTGCAAGTCCTAGTCTGAAATCAGTAGTGGCGGCTCTACAGCCAAAATCTACAGATTATTTATTTTATGTGACCAAAAAAGATGGGACACATAAACATTTATTTGCCAAAACGTATAAAGAACATTTGCATAACATTCAGATAAGTAACCGTAAGACAAATTAGGAGGTGAGCCTATGGCTTACAAACCCGAACTGCTGGCAACTGCCAGCTCTCCGGAGGATGCCCGCCATATGCTGGAGGCTGGAGCAACTGCATTGCTGATTGGAGATGACCGCTTTGGCATGCGACTGCCAGGACATTTTACCCCGGACCAAATCCGTGAGGTTGTGGAAGAGGCACGGAAGCATGCGGCGCAGGTATATGTATCTATGACGAATTTGATGACGAATGAGCTATTGCCACTTCTTCCCGAATATGTGCAGACCATAGCTGGATGCGGCGTAGACGCCATTGAGTTTAATGATCCAGCAGTGCTCATGGCTGTGAAGGAATATGCCCCTCATCTGAAACTCTTCTGGAACGGAGAGATGATTTCTACCAACTTCGCAACCGCCAACTACTGGGGTGAAAAAGGGGCATCACGTGTCATCTTGGCTCGTGAGCTCAGTATGGATGAGATTACGGAAATGATTCCAAAGTTGAACATAGAAGCACAGGTTCAGGTACATGGAATGACCAATATTTATCACTCCAAGCGTAAGCTTGTTCAAAGCTATATGCTGCACCAAGGTCGCACGGTAGAAGGTGATCTCGGCAGAGGGCGTGGCTTGTTTCTGATTGAAGCAGAGCGGAAGGAAGAGAAGTTCCCCATTTACGAAGATATCAACGGGACACATATTATGAGTTCGGATGATTTTTGTATCATGGAGGATCTGCATATTCTGATGGAGGCGGGCGTGCACAGCTTTAAGATCGAGGGCTTGTTGAAACCCACAGCTTACAATGAGGCAGTTGTCCGTGCTTACCGTAAAGCTATAGACAGTTATACAGCCGACCCGGATGCTTATGTTTATGATGAAAGCTGGCTGGATGAGGTTCGCCGCCTTCAAGACCCTGAACGGGAACTTTCCTTCGGATTTTTCTACAAAGAGCAGGTTTATTAATTACAAAATGAATTTACAGAGGGGGGAACGTCATGGGAACGATCACCAAAACGAGAAAATATACAGGTAAACGAAATCGTTTGGATAAGCCGGAGTTGTTGGCTCCTGCCGGAAATCTAGAAAAGCTGAAGTTTGCCGTTCACTATGGCGCGGATGCTGTATATATAGGTGGGCAAAAATACGGTCTGCGTTCTAACGCCGATAATTTCAGTTTTGAAGAAATGCGTGAAGGTGTGGAATTCGCCAACAAGTACGGCGCTAAGGTGCTTGTGGCGACTAATATCTATGCTCACAATGAAGATATTGCCGGAATTGAGGAATACTTGCGCAATCTGTATGAAGTAGGAATTCATGCTGTTATCGTCGCTGATCCGGCTATTGTATCCGTGGCATTGCGGGCAGTTCCCGGATTGGAAGTGCATTTGAGCACACAGCAGTCCACGCTGAATTGGCAAGCGGTAAAGTTCTGGAAAGACGAGGGACTGCCGCGTGTGGTACTTGGACGTGAAACCAGCTTGGAGGAAATCGAAGAAATTAAAAAGCATGTGGACATCGAAATCGAAGCTTTTGTCCACGGTGCAATGTGCTCTTCATTTTCCGGTCGCTGTGTGTTATCCAATCATTTTACAGACCGAGATTCTAATCGTGGAGGATGTTGTCAGTCTTGCCGCTGGAAATATGATTTGTTTGAGGATGCCCGACCAGGTGAGGTTTGGATATCTGAGGAAGAGGCACAGGACAACAATGTACTAAAACAGTTCCAGCTTGGCGTTAACCAGCTTCCATTGTTTGAAGAGAGCGATAATGCTTTTTCTATGGGTTCCAAGGATCTGTGTATGATTGAAAATATTCCTGATCTGATTGATGTGGGTGTAGACAGCTTTAAAGTGGAGGGACGTATGAAGTCCATCCACTATGTGGCTACGGTCGTGAATGTCTACCGTCAAGCGATTGATTCCTATATGGCTGATCCGGAAAATTATGTACTCAAACCAGAATGGATTGAAGAAATTAACAAGGCAGCCAATCGTCCGTTAAATACTGGATTCTTCTATGATACACCGGATCATGAGGATCATATTTATGAGCCGGAAGAAAAAGCGGTCCCTTATGATTTTGCCGGACTGGTCATGGACTACGATGCTGCAAGTGGCATCGCAACGATTCAACAACGCAACCATTTTAAACCAGGTCATGAAATTGAATTTTTCGGTCCGAACGGAACATTTTTCAAGCAAACGGTCGGAACGATCTGGGATGAGGAAGGCAACGAATTAGATGCTGCACGTCATCCGCTTCAACGAATCAAAATGAAGGTAGATCAGCCTGTATCATATTTTGATATGATGCGTAAAAAGAAGTAAATAAGTCTTAAGTCACAAGTTAAAAGATTCAAAAGCCTCTCCTATCGGTTGGAGAGGCTTTTTTTTGAATAGTTTTCTAGGAAAAAAGTTTCACAAAATTTAGTGGGTACTCAAAGGAAAGCTACATTCCTTGTCGAATAGTTCCGATAGAGACTATATAGATAATAGATACATAATGGATGACGTGGAACAAGAAACTAATTATATAGTGGTAGGTGAGAGGAATGGGTTTTCGGAAAAAAGAGGGGAATACAGCAAAAAGGCAACCCAAGAAAAAGGATCAAATGAAAGGTTTAAAAGGAAGTAAAGTAACAACGGATAAAGGGGAGGAGACGGTTGTGATGTCTTCGAAGGGTACTCCCTGGGTAGCTGAGGTCTTACGTAAATGCACAAACAATTTAAAGCGTTTACTTAAGCCTGAAAGATACAGTAAGGATTTTATGCATTTAGTCAAAAACTATAATCCGATCCGTTCGGTTGGGATGAAGTTGTTTCTGATCTTTTTTGCGGCCATTATGTTATTTGTGGTCAGCTTGGGAATGCTCTCGTACTACAGAGCTAAAAGCACGATTGAGCAAAATGCAGCTACAGCGTATCAGCAAACGGTTCAGCAAACTTCGGAAAAGCTTGATATTATTTTAGAGCGCTTTCAAGACACATCGACACAGGTATTTTTCGATACTGAATTAAGTGATCAGTTGCAAAAGGCTGTAAAGCAAGATAAAAATCCCTTTGCATCTTTTGTTGCTATGGGAGAAGTAAACAAGAAATTAACCAATATTGCTTTTACAAATAAAGCGATTGATTCATTGTATTTGTACCCGGAAGAAACCAGTTTAGCTGCAATGGGTACCGGAACACAAAAGGATGTACGGCAGGAAGCATGGTTTAACGATATTTTGAAAAACAAGGGAATGGTTTGGCTACCTACGCAGGTGAATGACAATGGCAGCAAGACCTTTCGTCTGGCACGATCCATGAACAGCATGTCCGGGTTGGGAGGGACTTATGTTCTGGTTATGGATTTAAAGGCCAGTGCGGTGGAGGACGAGTTGAAAGGTGTTAATTTGGGCTCAGGCAGTATGATTAGCCTTGTGACAGACAAGGGGGAGTTTGTAGGTTCTAACAATGAGAGCTTGGCCGGGGGTAAGACAAAGCTGGATTACGTTTCCAAGCTTGAAGGGATCGAAGGAAATCAAATTATGGAGCAGGTAGCAGATGGCAAAGAGCAAAGTGTGCTTACGGTTCATAATACACTGGGAACTTCCAAATGGATTCTCGTGGGTGTAGTACCTGTATCCGAGCTGGTGAGAGACGCTAAGGGGATTCTAACTACGACCTGGGTATTTGCTGCGGTGGCTGCACTCATTGCATTGTTCATCGGCCTGTGGATCGTGCGCCTCGTGGCTCGTCCACTGACACACCTGAAGGATTTAATGATTGAAGGCGCCAAAGGCAACTTGCAAATCCGAACGAACTATAAGGCTCAGGATGAAATTGGGCAGTTGTCCGCTAGCTTTGATACAATGATGGAGCAAATTACACTGCTGGTAGAACAGACGAATGCATCAGCACAGGAGGTACTGAATACAGCGACGGAACTGAGTGATGCCTCGAAGAAGACAGCCGTTTCAGCCAAAGAAATTGCAGCTGCGACGGAAGAGATTGCTCATGGTGCCACCAGTTTAGCAACAGAGGCGGAACGTGGTAGCGGATTAACGGGGAATATATCCCAGCAAATGGATACGGTTATGACTTCTAATTATGAAATGAGTCTGGTCGCACAAGAAGTTGAACAGTCCAGTGAAAAAGGGACAATTCAGCTGAAAAATCTATTGAGCAAGACTAAGGTTACGGAAGAAACTACGCATGCTTTGGTAGGCAAAGTAGATGAACTGAAGAAGACAACTTCCGATGTCTTTAAGGTGCTGGACGTATTGCAGGATATTGCTAAACAAACGAACATTCTATCCCTGAATGCGACGATAGAAGCGGCACGAGCAGGGACAGCCGGGCGTGGTTTTATGGTGGTTGCAAATGAGGTCCGTCAGTTGGCAGAACAATCACGTCAAGCCATTCGTACAGCTACAGGTATTACGAATAATATCGTCAATGAGATGAATGAAACGGTACAGGCGTTATCTGAAGTGTACCCGCTGTTCCGAGAGCAGATGGGAGCCGTACGAGAAACGACGGACATTTTCCAATCGGTGCAGCAGCAAATGGGCGAGTTCGCGCTTCGGTTGGGAACAGTCACCGCCTCCATTCATCATCTGAGTGAATCGCAGACTACTTTGTCTGAGGCAATGACCAATGTTAGTGCGGTGGCCGAGCAATCCTCTGCTACTTCGCAGGAAGTCGCTTCTCTCAGTAATGAGCAGGCCAATATCGGTAATCAGCTGGTAGGCTTGTCTGATAAGCTGGAAGGAGTTTCAGTGAATTTGAAAGAACAGCTTTCAAGGTTTACAGTGTAGGTGTTGTAAAATCAAGGTTATCAGGGAAATCTCTTGAGAAGGAAAGCAGATTATGAATAGAAACACAAAGTGGGCCTGGGTGGTTCTAGCCATTACTATTTTTATAACGGTATATTATTCGTTAGATGAAATTTTAGGTTGTAGCCCATATTCATCACTAGATATCCAATAAATTCGGTAACCCATTCAACATTACATGTTGAGTGGGTTTTCTTTTTCCATCACCGGACATACTACTGGAAAAATGATGAAAGGAGGATGGATGTGTCTAGGCGTCATAGCAGTTTCATTCGTCAACGTCGAATTGCATATATAGCCCTGGGGATCATGGTATCGCTACTGATTTTATGTTTCCGACTGGCTTGGATTCAGGGAACAGCAGGCATTCATTTGTCATTTTATGGGGGGCATTCGCTTAAAGAAATGTCAGTACGTCAGCGACAGGAAGGAATCGCTATTGATACTGGGCGTGGACAGTTTACGGACCGACACGGGCAGCCCTTGACTGGAGGAGTCGTATGGACGCCAGTGCTTTTTCCCGATGTAGATGGCCGAGCAGCTTCGCATGGACAGGAGCTGGCCAAGTTATTGCATACGAGTAAAGGGCAACTGTTGACGCAATGGAAGGGACTGCAATCTCCGCTCATATGGAGGGATGGACGTGGAGAGCCTGTACAAATCCATCCGAATGAAGCGGGCAGACTGCTGAAGTTAGCCCCTTCGCTCATAGAGCTTGTACCGTATGCGCAACGTTATAGGGACTTGCCCAATGGCAGACAATGGCTTGGTTTTATGTATGAACGTGGTGAACGAGCAAGTGAACTGCCGATGGGGGCAGCTGGCCTGGAAAGAACGCTAGAGCCGCTGCTAAGCGGCGTTGGTGAGACATTCGTCTCTCGGTTTGTAGATGCCCAACGTCGTCCATTGACTCATGTCCCGCTTCGTGTCAGTGCTCCATCCAATAGTCACTATCCATTACAGGTGCAGACTACAATTGATCTCCCGTTGCAGGAACAGATTGAGAAGCTGACAGAATCTAACCACTTGGCAGAAGGAGCAGTCGTTGTGCTTGATGCAGGTAACGCGGATGTGATGGCGATGGTGTCTCGTCCTTTCTATAATCCCGCTCATGTTGATCCGCAGCAGAAAACAGACTGGTCTAATCGTGCTCTCAAAGCAGTAACGCCTGGTTCAATTTTTAAGTTGGTTACGGCTGCGGCTGCACTTGAATCAGGTGTGGTTCAACCGCAGGAGCAATTTCATTGTCATGGAGCCTATGGCAAGTACGGCTTGTCATGCTGGAAAAAAGAAGGACACGGAACCCTGAACCTGGAGGAAGGGCTTGCCGTATCCTGTAATAGTGTGTTCGCCCATCTCGGCGAACGGCTTAACGCCGAGCAAATTCAGGCCGCAGCCTCTGCACTAGGATTGAGTCGAACCGTGGGCTGGCAGGACCGGGATCTGGCAGGGCTAGCTCAATTCAGACCGATGGATCACGAAGAAAAGGGAGCCGTATTCGGCTCCCATACAAATGCATCTGATCCAGGCGTACGTGTGCAGACAGCTATCGGCCAGCGTGATGTGCTGGTGACGCCTCTCCAAGCAGCTAACCTCATCGTCACCTTGCTGCACGATGGTCAAGTACATGCACCGCGCATCGTAAAACGCGTCAGCTACGCAGACGGAAGCACCTTGCTGGAGCTACCTGCTCACGCTGCTCCTTTACCCCAAGGCAGCCGCTCGATTCGCACATCCACGGCTCATACGCTTCGTGAAGCAATGGAACAAGTTGTGACACACGGTACAGGTGCCTCCTTGTGTAACAAAACCTGGAAGCTGGCCGGTAAATCGGGTACGGCCCAAGCTTTAAAAAACGGTCGCCCCATAAATCACCAGTGGTTTATTGGTTACGGTCCGATAGAGCGGCCACGTTATGCGGTTGCCGTTCTTGTGCAAAATGCTTCAACGCATGCTGCAAATCAGGCCACAGCACTGTTCGGCCAAGTCATGGATCTGCTAGCTCAATCCTCTTGAGTCCTGCGAGTAGCTTCACGCTCTTCCTCCTGAATTTTGACGATAAAAGGAGGCTCGTCAAATTCCTCAGTCGGAAACCGAATCCATTGCTGCAAATAACCTTGCTGCCACAATTCCTTGAGCAAAATGATCAGAATGGGGGATAGGATTAATCCGGCCAATCCGAAGATGGATAACGATATAATGGCAAAGGAAAGCATTAGATAGGCAGATGAGACGCCGATGGAATTACCAGTAATTTTGGGCTCCGCCAACTGGCGCACAATCACGGTGACAGCCATGACAATAAGCAAGCCTACAGCCAAGCCGGTATTCCCCGTGATGAACAAATACACTGCCCACGGAATAAAGATAACAGGCACACCCAACAACGGCAGAATATCAAACAAAGCTGCTACGAGCGCCAACGATAGGGCATTATCTACTTGCAAAATGAGTAAACCTATAAATACGAGCACAAAGGTAATTCCTACCAGTAAGGCTTGAGCCTTGAGAAAGGCGGAAATGGCTTTAAGTACATGATTTTTTAGAAAAAGGTACGCCGTTTTTAGTGTCTTCGGTGTTTTACTGCGGGCAATTCCTTTCCAGAGATTAATTTCCATACTCAAAAAGAACGCTAAAATGATGGCAACCGCAAAGTTGCCCATAAAAACAGTGAAGGAGCTGAGAAATTGAATGAAAAAAGATAACCCTAGCTGTGCCCATTTCGTAGCAATGGTGGTAGCAGTCGCAAAATAATCATTTACACGTTCGGTAACACCCGGAGGCAAGGCAGCAATTTTATCTTGAGAAAGATGAAGAATCCGCGTGAATTCCGTTTGGATAATCTGGGTATAATGTGGGAGGTTTTGCGCGACTTTTGTAAATTGAGTAACCAGGATCAGGCCCAATCCGAAAAAAATAGCCATTAATAAGATGATAAACAGCAATACGGAGAGTGCGGAGGCAAAAGGCTTTTTCATGCCTTTGCGATGAAAATAACGGGCAGCAGGTTCAATGCACCAAAACACGACGAATGAAAGGAACACAGGTGCGGCTAGCTGATACAGTTTGCTGGATACGAACATAATTAAATACACGGTTAATACGATCAGACCGATATCAAAAACAGTACGCCAATATTTTTTGTACAATGGAAGCATATGTATACAACGACTCCTTTAAGATTTTTATTTATTGTACACTAAATTGAATCTCAATGCTGACCAGTAGCAATGGCAAAATCTCGGCATGCTTACATCATTGTGATAACATATAAGTAAGTGAGTTTTCCTCAGGAGGCCTGCTTGGAAGTTCAGAATAGAAAAGTGGGGATAAAACGTGCAGACTTTGCTGTTATGGATGTTTTACATTTCAACTTTTTATGCTTTTATTCCGGCGCTGGTGAGTCGTATATTTGGTTTCCGGGTGTTTAGGCGTGGAAAAAGTGACCAAGAATATGCACTAACCTTTGATGATGGTCCTGATCCAGTCTATACACCACAGTTGCTCGATTTACTCAAGCGTTTTGATGCCAAGGCTACTTTTTTTGTTGTAGGGTTGAATGCCGAAAAACACCCTGAGCTTCTGAAGCGCATGCATGATGAAGGTCATCTAATCGGTATTCACAATTATGTGCACAAATCGAATTGGCTTATGCGGCCTGTTACTGTTAGAAGACAAATTGCCCAGACAGAGTCAGTCATTCGTCGAGTAACTGGCGAAGGAACGACCTTTTATCGTCCACCTTGGGGGATTGTGAACTTTTTTGATATTTCCAAAAACAATGGTCGTCGAATCGTATTATGGTCCTCTATGTTTGGTGACTGGAAGGCCAGCATTGGAGCGAAACAATTAGCAGAAAGAATGCTCAAAAAGCTGAGGGGTGGCGAGGTGATGCTGCTCCATGACTGTGGTACGACATTGGGGGCAGACGCAGAAGCGCCACAGAATATGCTCATTGCGCTAGAGAAGCTATTGAGGGTCGCCCAGGAACGGCAATTACGCAGTGTCCGCGTGGATACATTGTTTTGCCGTCAATCTGGCTATCATTCCACTGTCTCCTGCTTGTCCAGTACAGATTGGATGAAAAAAACGATGGTATTCGGATGGCTACAATACGAGCGCCTTTTTCACGCCTTGTTCCGCCTTCGTCCTGTTAGCAAGAATAACACGATCTTTTATTATCGTCGCCGTATCTATCATGGACCCAATATTAACATGGAGAACGGTAGGTGGCTGGAAAAGGGGGACCCCATAATTGAGCTTCATTTTGACAATAAAATGTTGTTTCAATTGGGAGCGACGGCAAAGTCCTTGGTACATCTAGCGATTCAATTGATTCGGGTTGTGAAAAGACAACTGCCTGATCTTACCCAACGGGTTGTACATGATTCTGGTATGAAGGGTGTAAAGGCGATCTATGCAGTAAGTATGATTCATCGAGGGCCTGAAAAATTAGGCTTTCAAATTCAGGAGCTTCCCCAAGGACTGTTTAAGCATGCATCTACTGTATATTTAAAGCTGTTATTTCGTGTCATCCATCCTTCGGGTTCAGAACAATTGAGTGAAAAAAAAGAGGTCATGGTACCGAAACTAATCGTGATGCCCATTGATACCTTGTTTGAACGTTTTCAACCGGGGGATTCGCACCGGGCAGACCAGGCTTTTGATCCAACTGATCAAAGGGATGTGGTTCATACACTCAACAGTGAAATGACCGAAGAAGGGGAGCCTATGCATACTTCGATCAGGGCTTCACAAACAGCGGATACAGGATCAAGCAGTTGACCTAATAAAAAAAGCCTCTCGATCCTTTGTAGGAGTCGAGAGGCTTTTTAGTGGTTCATACAATAATCTATCTTGGCAAAGCACTTAGATTTTCATAATTCCGCCGTTACTTGCGTTCGTCACCAGCTTGGAATAACGCGCCAGGTAGCCTGTCTTCACTTTCGGCTCGAAGCCTTTCCAGTTGGCACGACGACGGTCGAATTCTTCGTCCGTAATGTGAAGCTCAATCTTACGATTGTTCAGGTCCAGCTCAATGATATCGCCGTCCTCAACAAAAGCGATAGGTCCGCCTTCTGCTGCTTCGGGGGAAATATGACCGATGGAGATACCACGGGAAGCACCTGAGAATCGTCCGTCTGTAATCAGACCAACCTTGGCACCAAGCCCCATGCCCACGATTTGTGAAGTCGGAGCGAGCATTTCAGGCATACCAGGTCCGCCCTTAGGACCTTCATAACGAATAACAACAACATGTCCTTCGGCAATTTTACCGTTAGCGATGCCAGCCAGTGCATCTTCCTGTGAATCAAAGCAGATGGCAGGGCCTTTGTGATAACCGCCAACAGAAGGATCAACCGCACCGACTTTAATAATGGAGCCTTGTGGTGCCAAATTGCCGAATAATACAGCTAGACCGCCGCGCTCGGAATAAGGGTTGTCCAATTTGTGGATGACGTTAGTGTCCAAAATTTCCTGACCCTCTACGTTTTCACGAAGGGTTTTCCCAGTTACAGTAATACAGTCACCATGCAATGCGCCCGGTTTCTTCAATAGCTCATTCAGCACTGCGCTTACGCCACCTGCATTATGAACATCCTCAATGTGATAGTCGGAAGCAGGTGCCAATTTGGACAAATGAGGTACACGGTTCGCGACTTCATTGATGCGTTCGATAGGGTAGTCAACCTCAGCTTCATGGGCAAGTGCCAATGTATGCAATACGGTATTCGTAGAACCACCCATTGCCATATCCAGTGCAAATGCATTATCAATGGCTTCTTTAGTCACGATATCACGTGGTTTGAGATCAAGCTTAATCAATTCCATCAATTGGCGTGCAGATTGTTTGACGAATTCTTTGCGTTCTTCTGCTACGGCGAGAATGGTACCGTTACCTGGCATAGCGAGTCCCATCGCTTCTGCGAGACAGTTCATAGAATTCGCTGTGAACATTCCTGAACAGGAGCCGCAGGTTGGACAGCCATATTGTTCTAGCTCAAGCAAACTTTGATCATCGATTTTGCCAGCCTGGAATGCACCTACACCTTCGAAGACGGAAGTCAGGGAAATAGAGCGTCCGTTCTTATCTTTACCAGCTTTCATAGGACCGCCGCTGACGAAAATAGTCGGAATGTTAACACGCAATGCCCCCATCATCATACCAGGGGTAATTTTATCGCAGTTAGGAATACATACCATGCCGTCAAACCAGTGAGCGGAAACGACAGTTTCCAAAGAGTCTGCAATAATTTCACGACTTGGCAGAGAATAACGCATACCGATGTGTCCCATGGCAATGCCGTCATCTACACCAATAGTGTTAAATTCGAAAGGTACACCGCCTGCTTCACGAATGGCCTGCTTGACAATTTTGCCAAATTCCTGCAAATGGACGTGGCCCGGTACGATGTCAATATACGAGTTGCATACCGCAATAAACGGTTTGTCAAAATCTTCTTCTTTGACACCCGCTGCGCGCAGCAAGCTGCGGTGAGGAGCGCGGTCAAAGCCTTTTTTAATCATATCGGAACGCATTTTCGTCTTAGCTGTCATGATGCTGGTTTCCCCCCAAAGTATAAAAATGGTATGGCATTCAATTGAACGCCGTAATAGCGCAGATGTTTTCTAAAGAGTCTATCATAGTTGTGCGCATATTTCTACATATATGAGGATTTTGAAAAAAGTATAGAAGTGTTCTGTAAGCAACAATATATAGATAGGAACAGTTTTATTTATCTATATATTGCATCTGTAAGGATTTGAATTGGATTCTTCAAAACTCTGATATCCTGATATATTAGCCTATCGGATAAATAGGAAAAGCCCATTCCGCTATAAAACGGATGGGCTCAGGCTTGTTTTTATGTTAAAGGAGGGTGGAATATGAAACTATATTTTAATTTCTGCCACCTTTACGACCGATGTCTCTGTAGAAATTTTTGTCATGCGACTCAGCTGTAGCATCGCCGCCCTTTTTGCCGATTTCCTGATAAAACTCTTTATCATGTGAGTTTGCGGTTGCTTGTCCGCCTTTCTTGCCAATCTCCTGATAAAATTCCTTATTGTGCTTCTTGGAGGTAGCTTCCCCACCCATACGGCCTGCTTCTTCGCGACTCATTTTACCCTGATTTTGATTACGTGCCATTACAAATCACTCCTTATTAAAAAGTTGTTTTTTGTTGCGCGTATCATTTACTTACCACATCTTGCCTGTATGAAACAGGCACTATGCGCGAAGTAAAGAGGGGGAGACCCACTTCCATTCTCGTCTGTAAGTGGGTTGTCGCGTCCTGATTGTGAAATATCAATGGATAAAAAGTTACGCAGACCGTCTAAAAAGATAAGGAGCGGGCTTCAACATCCACTCTACCTGTGGCTCAATCAGAGGCCGTGTTGCAGTTCGAACCCAAGGCATGGTCAACAGACAGCACAGACCTGTGGCGCACACTAGAATCAACATGACTTCCACAGGAGTATCTATATACTCGTAGACCCCCTTTGCAACAACGGAACGGACGATTAAGCCATGCAGCAAAAAGACATATAATGTACGTCGTCCCATCTCGGTTATACGTCCTGTGACGGCTGGAACAAAGCTTAGAAACGCCATAGATGCTATCCATTGAACTCCATAAATGCCGATACGGTAAATCCCTGCGTACCATTCGGTATGGCCCAGTTCACCATAAGTCATGTTGCCATATAGCCAGCCTGCCGGGATACCAAAATACGACGTTCCCGCCAGTACCATAAGTAAAAGAGATACAATACCAGCGATGATACGGACAGGTGTTGTGAAGAAGCGTCGAACGTCGGCATAATTCAAATGATAACCTGCTACAAAGTAAGGCAAATAAACAAAGGTTCTGCATACGCTTAGCCATATACCGTCTACGGGGAGATATCCGACAAGGATACCCAGTAGCACGGATATGCCCAGTTGGAAGACTGGTGGTATTTTCTGAAAAGATAGCATCAGCAGTCTCCAGCAGATGTGGCTGGCAAGGAACCAAAGCAGCAGATAAGGAGCAAAAAAAGAATGATGGATATGGGGAACGTGAAAGATTACGATATCCAAAATTGAATAAAGGGATTGGAAAATCAGATATTGCATACCGATCTGAAGCAGAACCTTTTGTCCTGCGAGACCCGTCAAAGTGGTTTTGGCAAAGTAGCCTGTAACGAGTACAAACAACGGCATATGAAACATGAATATCCAGCTGAACCATTGTTGGGCAAGATGAAGTGAACCGACTAATGGCTCCAGGGCGTTTCCTGCAAATACGCATATAATCAACAGAAATCGCAAATTGAGAAAAAAGCTTTCCCCTTGTACATCATGGCTTGTCGTCATGTGTTTCCCTCCGAACGGCTTCTGCCGACTAAACTATTTAAAAAATAATTCTTTACATGGAACAAGGTACGATACTCTGGATTGTAACATTGTGATTTTATTCACAATAGTAAGCGTTATCATGTCCTTTTTATGTGGCGAAAGCTTGAACACGGAATAAAGATGGGCTTATGTCTGGAAACGTGTGCTAATTTGACCCTGTACAGGCAACGATGTTACCCTAACAAGGTTATAGTTATGCTAACAAATACAGCGACACCATTTAGATTCAAGTTGCGAATCACGAGGTACGAAAGGCGAAAGGAACTTATACGATGAGAAGAAGAACAAGAAGATCATACAACTCCTATGGAACACGCGGATCTCGGAAAATATGGAAAATTCTTTTAGGCATCCTAATTGTCATTGTGCTAATCGTGGGTTGGGGAGCATGGAAGGTATTTACGCCTTATCAGCCTGACGAGACGGCTGCTGCTGCATTAGCCGAAATAGCGGATACTGTGAAAGTAAATGAGCAAGAGCATTGGTTAAGTTTTGAGCCTGCCAAAAGAAGTGGATCAGGAGTCATTTTGTACCCAGGAGCGTTGGTTAAACCCGAAAGCTATGCGCCCTTGGCACGCCGTCTGGCAGAAAAGGGTCATCATGTGATTATTGTAAAAATGCCACTGAACCTTGCATTGATCTCACCGGATTTGGCGAATGAAGTGCTAAAGGCGTACCCGAAGGAAGTCTTTGTTATTGGCGGACATTCGTTAGGTGGTGTGATGGCGGCCCGATATGCAGCTGCACATCCTGATCAGGTTAAAGGTGTATTTTTCCTTGCTTCCTACCCGGATAACAAGGGTAATTTAAAGGATAAAAATCTGCCAGTGATTTCTCTACTAGGAAGTGATGATGGAGTCATCCAGATGAAAAATGTCCAAAGTGGGAGAACTTATTTACCTGCCAACACGCTGTATTTTACAGTCGAAGGGGGGAACCATGCCCAATTTGGCAGTTACGGTGCCCAGAAAGGGGATAATCCTGCGAAAATTAGCGCCGTTGAGCAATGGAATCAGACGGTAACGGCTTTACAGGACTGGATGAAAGAGAGTGTAGATTCAGCTTCTAAGAACCCGTAAAGGAGGTGTGATGCATGTCTGAGCTGATCGTGCAGGGGAAGCGATATTCATGCCGTGGCATCTTATTCGATAAAGATGGCACACTACTGGATTTTATTCAGTTGTGGGGCCCTTGGGCTCGTTCTATACTGGATATGATGGAGCAGCATCTTGTCGTGGCGGGAGCTGGTTTTACGATGGAAAAAGGCAACATTCTAGGCACTGTTCACGATCAGGAGGGACGTGTGATCGGTTACGATCCTTCTGGTCCGCTGGCAATGGGGACGGTGGATGAAAGTACAGGTGTGCTGGCTTGGCAGCTTTATACTGCCGGTGTCCCGTGGAATGAAGCTGTGCGGCTTGTCCGCGAATTTAATAAAACAGCGATGGCTGACGTCCGCCGACATCGGGCAGCGAAGGTGTTTCCGGGGTTGCGGACCTTATTGGAGCAGAGTCGCCGTGCCGGATTGAAGCTGGCGGTTGTGACCTCTGACAGTACAGAGGCTGCACAAGAGCATCTGGAGTGGATGGGGCTGACATCCTATTTTGACGAGATCATCGGACATGATAGGGTTACATACGGTAAGCCTGACCCGGAAATGGCTGAAAAAGCTTGCGCGTTACTAGGACTGTCGCCAGCGGACGTGGTAGTGATCGGAGACAGTAATGGGGATATGCAGATGGGCAAGCGTGCCGGAGTACGGCTAGCCATTGGATTTGCTCCGGAACCGGAGCGTTCCGGTCATTTGCTGGATGCGGATAAGGTGGTTCGTGGATATAAAGAGCTGGAGGTGCGTAGAGCATGAAAGTTAATACGTTGGCGGATTGGATACAGCAATCGCAGAATATTGTTTTTTTCGGCGGAGCAGGGACATCGACGGAAAGTGGTATTCCAGATTTTCGTTCAGCAGCAGGCTTGTATCAGAGCGAGGAAAAATTACCTTATTCTCCCGAGGTTATGCTTAGCCGCTCTTTTTTTGTGAAGCATCCTGAGGTATTCTTCGGTTTCTATCGCAGCAAAATGCTGCATCCCGATGCGAAGCCGAACGGCTGTCATCATTTCCTCGCGTCTTTGGAAAAGCAAGGCCGTCTTAAAGCGGTTGTGACGCAAAATATTGACGGATTACACCAGGCTGCAGGAAGTATGAATGTACTGGAGCTTCACGGCTCGGTACATCGCAACTACTGTATGGAATGCGGTCGCTTTTACGATCTAAATGAAGTGATGAACAGTTCCGAGGTTGTACCTAAATGTCCGGTAGATGGAGGAATGATCAAACCGGATGTCGTTTTATATGAGGAAGAGTTGAATCAAGATACCCTTATTCAATCCATTCAGGCCATTTCTCAAGCAGATCTGCTGTTAATTGGAGGAACGTCACTGACAGTTCACCCTGCGGCAGGCTTGATTGCTTATTTTCGCGGTAAACATACAGTTCTGCTGAATACAGACCCCACCTCATATGATCACAAGGCGGATCTTTTGATCACTGAACCGATCGGTAAAGTTATGGAAAAACTTGCTCATCAATTGGGCTTGTAATCGTTTTCTTGTCAACGCCCGGATAAAAGCGCTATGATGATGTTGTGATGGACATAACAATGTTTCGAGAGAGGCTGTGATAGCATGGTTTATTTAGCTGGCGAAGATCGTTATGAAAGTATGAAATATAACCGTACAGGGAGGTCAGGTCTTAAGCTGCCCGCTATTTCGCTGGGCTTGTGGCACAATTTTGGCGGGATTAACAACGCGGAGAATGGTCGCAGCATGATTACTCGCTCCTTTGATCTGGGCATTACGCATTTTGATTTAGCTAATAACTATGGTCCTCCTGCGGGTTCAGCTGAGGAATTTTTCGGACAAGTGTTAGCCAGTGATATGAAGCCGTACCGGGATGAATTGGTTATCTCCACCAAAGCAGGCTACCATATGTGGGAAGGTCCATATGGTGACTGGGGATCTCGCAAGTATATGATATCCAGTCTGGATCAGAGTCTGAAGCGAATGGGGCTGGACTATGTCGATATATTCTACTCTCACCGCTTCGATCCGAATACGCCGCTGGAAGAAACGATGGGAGCACTGGATCATATCGTACGTTCCGGTAAAGCGCTGTATGTGGGTGTGTCTAATTATAGTGCAGAGCAAACGGCAGAAGCAGCTCGTATTTTGAAGGAGCTTGGCACACCGATGTTGATCCATCAGCCGAGATACTCTCTGCTTGACCGCTGGATTGAAAATGGATTACAAGATGTACTGGACGAAAACGGGATAGGCAGCATTGCCTTTTGTCCACTGGCTCAGGGACTGCTGACCAATAAATATTTGAACGGAATTCCCGAGGATTCACGTGCAGCAAGCACATCGGTTTTCCTGAATGAGAACCATGTGACGCCTGAAACTCTTCGCAAGGTGCGCGCCTTGAACCAGATGGCTGCTGCACGTGGACAAAGTTTGGCTCAATTCTCACTGGCATGGGCTCTACGCGGTGAACGTCTGACCTCTGTCCTGATTGGGGCTAGCCGTGTAAGCCAAATCGAAGAGAATGTTGAAGCCTTATCCAATCTGGAGTTTTCACAGGAAGAGCTGGACCGGATTGATTCGATTCTAAATGCCGGGAACGGACAAGACAGCGGCACAGCCTAATGACAAAAGGCATTTCGGAGTCATTGACCTAATTTCACATTCTCTTATACGATATATACTTAACAGCCCGCATTCGCTTGAAGGATGCGGGCTGTTTGTTATTGGCAGGGAGCTAGGGAAACCTGCCAAAGCTTACTTTACAACTGAGGATACTGCTTAACCTTGCTCCGGTACTCGGTTGGAGACTGACCACAGAAACGTTTGAATTGACGTGAGAAGTATAAAGCATCGGTTAAACCTACAGATGCAGCCACTTGCTCGACCGACAGCTCAGGACGTTCACGCAGCAGTTGACGTGATTTGTCGATCCGTAGTTTAAGCAAATAGGTGACGGGGGAGATGCCCGTTTCTTTTTTGAATATCCGTGATAAGTATGCACGGTTATAACCAAGTCCTTCAGACATTTGCTCAATGGAAACGGGGTGTGCGTACTGAGTGGACATGTATTGAACCATCTGCTTGACTGTACGTCGAATTTGCGAATCCGCCCCAGACGGATCAGTCCAGTCACTTAGGTAATTACTTGCTTCCCCCATAATTAGGTACAAGTAGCCCAAGGCTGAGAGATGGGAGCTAGATTTTCTGC
Organism: Paenibacillus sp. DP01; assembly: GCF_044784315.1. Classification (NCBI taxonomy): domain Bacteria; kingdom Bacillati; phylum Bacillota; class Bacilli; order Caryophanales; family Paenibacillaceae; genus Paenibacillus; species Paenibacillus sp. DP01. The sequence goes on along the minus strand of NZ_CP173059.1, from coordinate 4,255,153 downwards.
TGTAAAAGGCCAATTGCATTTGTTCCAGATAACCGGGAATAGGACTTTGATCGGCAGCATGGAAAACAGGCTGATGAACACGCAGTCCTGCCTCTTGCACCACCTGCTCCGTATGGTGTCCGGTAAAAGCAGACCAACGATAGCGCCATGGTTCTTCTTCATCAGAGGTATAGCTCACCAGCTGACCGGGATGAATAAGGAAAAAATCGTTTTTTTTAAGCTGATATGTGTGCTGTTCTGTTCGAAAGATGCCTTTGCCCGACTCTACAAAGTGGAGCAGATAGTAATCATAGATTTTCGGCCCCACAGCATGACCGGATTTGGTCTGGCTCTCTCCTGCAAAAAGCACATGCAGCGGGCTATTTTCATAAAACACCGGATTAGAGGCGACAGCATAACTATATGAATGCGCTTGCAAAATAGAGTCATCCTTCCTGCATTTGTGAATAGTTTAGCGGATGCGGTATACTTACATTGTACATGTCCAAGTCACATTTATCCATAGCTTAAACACATGGATGCATTACATTGTGTGACGCTTTCATTTATACTGAAATCATAAGAGATGTCAACCTGATTAAGATATTACAGGGAAATCAGGGAGACTTTTACTAACGGTGAATGAGGTGGATGCGGATATGAACTCTACTGAATTAAAGAAACATTTTATTGAAAAATATGGTGAAAGCAGCAATGAACTGCTGATATTTCATGCACCTGGGCGCGTCAATCTGATTGGAGAGCATATCGACTATAATGGTGGTTATGTACTCCCGGCTGCGCTGGAATTTGGTACGACGCTGATCCTTCGTGCGCGCAATGATGACCAAATTCATTTTGCTTCGACAAACCTGTCGTACGAAGTGTCTATCCCCCGCGGAGAGATAGGTAAAAGCAAAACGGATGAGTGGGTGGATTATCCGGTGGGTGTGCTGGTGGAGTTGGCTCAAAAGGGAGTGTATCCTTCTAGCGGATACGATCTGCTCTATCATGGAGAAATACCGAACGGAGCTGGATTATCCTCCTCAGCCTCGATTGAGGTCGTGACCGGCTACGCTTTCCTGACTACCGAGAAGCAGAAAACCGACACAGTCGAAATTGCTTTGTTATCCCAGCGTGCAGAAAACAATTACGTGGGTGTCAATTGCGGCATTATGGACCAGTTCGCTGTAGCGAACGGAGCGGCTGATCATGCAATTCTGCTGATGTGCGATACGCTGGAGTACCGTAAAGTGCCATTCCGCACGGGAGCTTATAAGCTTGTGATCGGCAATACAAATAAGCGCCGCGGTTTGGTGGATTCAGCCTATAACGAGCGTCGCAGTCAATGTGCGGAAGCACTGTCCATTTTGCAGCAGCAGGAGTCGTCATTGGAGTACCTTGCACAGCTGGATGAGGCTCGGTTTGGAGAGCTTCAGCATCATATTGCAGATGAAACAGTTCGCCGCCGGGCACAGCATGTGGTGGAGGAAAACGCTCGTGTGCTGGCCTCTGTCGAAGCTCTCGCGGCGAATGAACTTGCAGCTTTCGGTCAGTTAATGAACGCTTCACACGATTCATTACGTGACCTGTATGAGGTCAGCTGCACCGAGCTGGATGTTATGGTGGAAGAAGCACGACGCATTCCTGGCACGCTGGGTGCTCGCATGACAGGGGCTGGGTTTGGAGGTTGTACGGTTTCATTGGTTCATGAGGACGATGTGGAACGTTTTGTGAAGGAAGTCGGCGAAGCTTATCAGACCCGTACAGGGCTGGAAGCCAGCTTTTATGTATGCAAGGCAGGAGACGGAGTTAAAGAACTGAAGGAGGACGAATAACATGGCCATTTTAGTCACAGGTGGAGCTGGATATATCGGTTCACATACCGTAGCAGAACTGTTGGATCTGGGAGAAGAAGTTGTCGTGCTGGATAACTTGCAAACCGGACACAAAGGAGCATTACTTGGAGGCAAGTTGTATGAAGGTGATTTGAGAGATAAAGAACTTCTGTCCAAACTGTTCTCTGAAAATAAAATCGACGCTGTTATTCATTTTGCAGCCAACTCGCTGGTTGGGGAAAGCATGCAAAATCCTGGGAAGTATTATGACAACAATGTATTTGGTACGTTGAGCTTGCTGGAGGCGATGAAAGATGCCGGCGTAAGCAAGATCGTATTTTCCTCGACTGCCGCTACTTATGGCGAACCGGAAAAGGTGCCGATTGAAGAAGGTGACCGTACTGAGCCAACTAACGTGTATGGTGAAACAAAGCTGATGATGGAGCGCATGATGTCCTGGTTTGATAAAGTATTAGGCATCAAATACGTGTCTTTACGGTATTTTAATGCAGCTGGTGCCCATGAGAGCGGCAAAATCGGTGAAGATCACCGACCAGAAAGCCATCTGATCCCATTGGTGCTCCAGACAGCATTAAAACAGCGTCCACATATCGCTGTGTTTGGTGAGGATTATGCGACACCTGATGGTACGTGTGTCCGTGATTACATTCATGTAAGTGATTTGGCGGATGCTCATGTGCGCGCAGTGAATTACTTGCGTGAAGGTAATGACAGCAACATATTCAATCTGGGCAACGGGCAGGGCTTCTCTGTGAAGGAAGTTATTGAAACGGCACGCAAGGTTACTGGACTCGACATTCCAGTTGTGACAGAACCCCGCCGTGCAGGCGATCCAGCAATATTGGTTGCATCTTCTGACAAGGCCCGTTCGGTGCTGGGCTGGAGTCCAAAACGTACCCAGCTGGAGGATATTATTAGCGGAGCATGGGGATGGCATCAGTCGCACCCTCAAGGCTACGGCGACGAATAGACGGGAGACGATGACATATGAGCGAGCGCCAATCTGTAGATAAAGGCCAAGACCGGGAACTTTCCCGGCACCTGGCCCATGACATCGACGAAACTGTACAGCAATCGGCTCTATATGCGGTGGAGCAACTGGTTGCTTTCGCACATAAGAAGGGCTTGATTGGTCTGCAAGATACGGATTACAGTCGTAATCTGCTATTGGAGCAGTTCGGGTTTTCGGAGCCTTATTCCGGTGGGGAAGCAGGGGGCATTATTGCCCCCGAAGCTCTCCAGCCTGTGCTTAATGTATTGATAGATTATGGTTTTGCCATAGGGCTTATCCCTGAAAACACGGATACGTATCGTGATTTGCTGGATTCCAAAATCATGGGCCAGCTAATGGCGAGACCGTCTGAAGTCATCCGTGACTTTCATCAAACGGAGGCTGAACGTGGTATAGAAGCGGCTACAGATGCTTTTTATCAATTATCCATCGATTCGAACTACATTCGAATGGATCGGGTGGCCAGCAATGTGTACTGGAATCAGTCAACGCCTTACGGAGATATGGAAATTACGATTAATTTGTCCAAGCCAGAAAAAAGTCCCAAGGAAATTGCAATGGCGAAGCTTTTACCGCCGCCTGTTTACCCCAAATGTCAATTGTGCCGTGAAAACGTTGGATATGCCGGAAGGGTAAACCATCCGTCCCGCCAAAATTTGCGTATTATTCCGGTCGAATTGAATAGGGAACCGTGGTTTTTTCAATATTCACCTTATGTGTATTACAACGAGCATTGCATTGTGTTCCATCATGATCATGTACCCATGAAGCTTACAAAGGATACGCTGCGGCGGTTGCTGGCCTTTACGAAAGCGTTTCCGCATTATTTCATTGGCTCTAATGCGGATCTGCCTATTGTCGGAGGGTCTATCCTAACTCATGATCATTTTCAGGGTGGTCGTCATACATTCCCAATTGAAAAAGCGGGTGTGGACGGCGTATACCATAATGAAGAGTTTCCGCAGGTTACGGCAGGTATTGTAAACTGGCCGATGTCGGTCATTCGTTTTACGTCAACAGATCCCGACGCACTGTTGGAGGCGGGGAATGCTGCTTTTGAAGCCTGGAAGGGTTATAGTGATCCATCGGTAGACGTTCTCTCTCATACCGAGCTGGAGGGGGAAACGATTCCGCATAATACAGTAACGCCGATTGTGCGCCGGGATTCTGAAGGAAGATATCAGATGGATCTCGTACTGCGGAACAATCGAACGAGTGAAGAATATCCGGAAGGTATTTTCCATCCCCATCGCGAGATGCATCATATCAAAAAGGAAAATATCGGTCTGATCGAGGTGATGGGGCTTGCCATCTTACCAGGTCGACTCAAGGATGAGCTGGATGGAATTGCTGATATCTTGTGTGGGGACGACGAATTGGCCGTGGCTATGCAGCAGGAAGGACATCCACTGTTTAAGCATGCAGACTGGATTTACCAGTTGAATACCCGGTTCGGTCGCCTGTCTGATAAGGAGACGGCTGTTCGTACCGTACAAAATGAGGTTGGACTGAAATTCAGTGAAATTTTAGAGCACGCAGGAGTGTATAAACGGAATCCATCCGGTCAGCAAGCGTTTGGCCGTTTTATGAAACAATTGGGCTATACCTTGGGAGAATAAAGTTGCTTATGTTGCCACATAATACAATACGAGAACCCTCCCAAGATGTGAAATGTAACCATACTCCTTAAGGGGTATGGTTTTTTTCTGAAAATAAAGCAATTTGTTTCCTGTAACCATAAAGGTTATAATAGAGTAGTTTCTTAACATTAAACTTTAGAATTATTGGAGGCGAACGTTTGCGATGAAAGCATTCGAATTTTATAATCCTACACAATTGATCTTCGGTAAAGGACAATTGGAGGCTCTCAAGCGTGAAGTTCCTAAATATGGAAAACGTGTACTACTTGTATATGGCGGCGGCAGCATTAAGCGCAGCGGTTTGTACGATAATGTAATAAAATTGCTTGGTGAAATTGGTGCAGAGGTAACAGAACTGGCGGGTGTAGAACCAAATCCTCGCTTGTCTACGGTACATAAGGGTGTTGAATTGTGTAAAACAAATCAAATCGACCTTGTACTGGCTGTGGGCGGTGGTAGTGTACTGGATTGCTCCAAAGCTATTGCTGTCGGTGCAAAATATGATGGGGACATGTGGGATTTTGCAGAGCGTAAAGCGGCTCCCAAAGCAGCCTTGCCATTAGGTACGGTTCTGACCATGGCTGCAACCGGCTCTGAGATGAACGCAGGTTCTGTTATTACAAACGAAAAAACTCAGGAAAAATTGGGCTGGGGTAGCGTACATGCGTTTCCTGCGTTTTCCATTCTTGATCCGGTGAACACATACTCTCTGCCACAAAATCAAACGGTTTACGGAATTGTGGATATGATGTCACATACGCTCGAGCATTATTTCCATTTGGAATCCAATACTCCGGTTCAACTGGGCTGGTGTGAAACGATTTTGCGTACGGTCATAGATGCGGCGCCGGGACTGGTTAACGATCTGGAAAACTACGAGCTGCGTGAAACCATTATGTATTGTGGTACGATGGCACTGAACGGCTTCCTGAACATGGGGCTGACAGGTGACTGGGCTACTCACAATATTGAGCATGCTGTGTCTGCTGTTTATGATATTCCGCATGGTGGAGGACTGGCTATTCTGTTCCCGAACTGGATGAAACATAACCTGCATGTGAAGCCTGAACGCTTCAAACAGCTGGCTGTGAATGTGTTCCATGTAAACCCAGAAGGTAAGAGTGATGAAGAAGTAGCGTTGGAAGGTATTCAAGCGTTGCGTGATTTCTGGAGCTCGATTGGTGCACCAAGCCGTCTGGCTGATTACGATATTGATGCGTCCCAAATTGATGTAATGGCTGATAAAGCTGTGAAATTCGGACCTTTCGGTGGCTTTAACAAGCTCAATCGCGAAGATGTAGTCGAAATTTACAAAGCATCCCTGTAAACAGCATTTGGATCATAATAGGCACGTTTGTGCGTCATTAGACGTACGAACGTGCTTTTTTGGGTTTAATTTGGAATATTGGAGGTAAATTTTGAAACTTTTTAAGGTTGAATACGTAAACATAGTTATAGACTGGAAACCAGGCTGAAAAGGTACATGGAAGGAGGAGTCGCATGGAAACCTTATTTTGGTGGTTGTTGGCAGGAGGCGCAATCTTTACTGTGGTTAGTGTGTTGATCGGGGATGTACTCGGTAGCTGGCTGGATGGGGCGTTAGAGTTGCCGGGCCTTGATTGGTTCAGACCTGTCGTTCTACTTGGGGCTATGACTGCTTTTGGCGGGGCTGGAGTACTACTGACAAAGTATACTGGGCTGACCATGGGCTGGGTTGTTGTGCTAGCTTTAGGGATTGCACTTGTTATTGGAGTGCTAGTGTTTTTTGCATTTATCAAGCCCATGGCGAATTCAGAGGTATCCAGCGGCTTCTCGATGCGTGAACTAACTGGCAGAATCGGTGAGGTTACCATTCCTGTACCTGAGGTTGGTTACGGGGAAGTTATGATCCGCTTGGGTGCAGGCAACACCATACATACAGCATCTAGCTTTGATCACAAACCGCTAGCTGCGGGAACCCGTATTGTCGTGGTTGAGGTCGCAGAGGGCGTCGTCCGCGTAGCGTATCTGGACACATAGACGGCGCATTCGCTTAACTTGAAGGGAGCGTGATCGGGAGTGTCAAGTTTGCAAGATATTGTGTTGATCCCTGGAATTGTTGTCATTGTTATCGTCATATTAGGGATTGCTTTTTGGGCCCGTTACAAAACGGTAGGACCGGATGAAGGAATGATTGTGACAGGTTCTTTTCTGGGAAATAAAAATATTTCCGAGGATGATTCTGGTCGCAAGATTAAAATTGTACGTGGTGGGGGCGCTTTCATTTGGCCTATTTTCCAGCAGTCCGAATTTATCTCTCTGTTGTCTCACAAATTGGACGTAACTACACCGGAAGTATATACAGAGCAAGGAGTACCCGTGATTGCGGATGGTGTGGCGATCATCAAGGTTGGCAGTTCCATTGAGGATGTAGCCACAGCAGCCGAGCAGTTCATCGGAAAGCCGCTGGAAGCGCTTAGAGGAGAGGCTCAAGAAGTGCTGGAGGGACATTTGCGGGCAATCCTCGGCTCCATGACGGTAGAGGAAGTATATCGTAATCGGGATCGGTTTGCGCAGGAAGTACAGGGCGTGGCTGCGCGCGATCTAAAAAAGATGGGTTTGCAGATCGTTTCATTCACCATCAAAGATGTGCGCGATAAACATGGGTATCTGGATGCGCTTGGTAAGCCGAGAATTGCTGCTGTCAAAAGGGATGCAGAGATTGCAGAAGCCGAGGCAGTGCGGGATGCCCGAATTCAGAAGGCACAAGCAGAACAGGAAGGACAGAAGGCCGAGCTATTACGGGATACGAATATTGCCGAGGCGGCCAAGGAGAAGGAATTGAAGGTGGCTTCGTTTAAGAAAGAACAGGATACAGCCAGGGCAGAAGCCGATCAGGCTTATCACATTCAGGAGGCCCGTGCTAAGCAGACTGCTGTCGAGGAACAGATGAAAGTTGAGTTGGTACGTAAGGAACGGGAGATTGATATTCAAGCCAAGGAAATACAGGTACGTGAAAAGCAATATGATGCGGAAGTGAAAAAGAAGGCGGAAGCCGATCGGTATGCAGTAGAACAAGCGGCGGAAGCCGACAAATCACGTAAAATGCGTGAGGCGGAATCGCTGCAATACTCGATTGAAACACAGGCTAAAGCGTCAGCTGAACAAAAACGTCTAAACGGGCAAGCAGAAGCGGATGCAGAACGGGCCAAAGGTACAGCCGATGCAGATGTCATCCGTTTGCGTGGTCTCGCGGAAGCTGAGGCCAAGGAAAAACTGGCGGAGGCGTTCCAGAAGTTTGGAGAGGCTGCCGTGCTCGATATTATCGTGAAAATGCTGCCGGATCTGGCAGGACGCATTGCCGAACCGATTGCATCCATTGATAAACTGACTGTTGTGGATACGGGTAAAGGGGAAGGAGCAACTCGTGTCAGCAATTATGTCACGGAACTGATGGCGACGGCTCCCGAGATGCTTAAGAGTGTATCCGGTATTGATGTAGAGCAGTTGATCAAGGGACTAACCACTGGAAAAAAAGGCATTCATTCCGTACCTTCCTCCGATGATGCGAACAAGCTACACAATCCACCCTTGGTTGAGGTGGCACTAACGGATAAAGAATAACGATAAGCCTCTGGGGAGTAGATTCTCAGCCTTCAAAAGACCGCTTTTCATCACAGCATTTCCTGGAAATTGTGATGAAAAGCGTTTTCTTTTTATTGACCTTTAGCGGAATATTTGGTACTTTAACGTGGATTCCTCTGAGCTTCATGCTATAATTCTTAGGATCAAGGTTCTGATAAAAGAGGTGCGGATGTGAGCAGCCTAAAAGTGGCCAAAGCGCTGAATAACAATGTGATTATAGGGATGCATCCCGAGCATGATGAGGTTGTCGTGATTGGAAAAGGAATCGGTTTCAATCGCAGACCCGGCGATCTAATGCCGTTGGATTCAGTTGAAAAATTATTTATATTAAAAAGCCATGAAGAGCAGGAGCAATACAAACGATTGCTTCCTGAGCTGGATGAAAAGCTCATTGAGGTCATCGGTGAGGTGCTTCATCTTGTTCAGCTTCAAGCCAAAAAGCCTCTTAATGAGCACATACTAATTGCTTTAACTGACCATATTGCCTTCTCCATCAACCGTCATAAACAGGGGATTACGATTCATAATCCGTTCTTGTATGAAACTAGGGAAATATATCCTCAGGAATACAAGATGGCTGAGCAGGCTGTTGCTTTGATCAAGGATAAGATGGACGTGGATCTGGGAGAAGATGAAATCGGATTCGTAGCTCTGCATATTTATAGTGCTATGACGAACCAACATATCTCCGAGGTTAGGAAGGATTCTCGTCTGATTGCTGACATGGTTCAGGTCGTCGAGACGACACTCGATTACCGAATTCCTATCCAATCCCTTGATTATTCCCGTCTGCTGACTCATCTGAGATTTGCGATTGAACGTGTACGACGAGGAGAGATTGTGCAGGAGATTTACCGATTGGACAAGCTTTTGAATGAAGAATATCCAGAAATGTATATGCTGGCCTGGAAACTTACGAAGATTATGGAGAAAAGGCTACGTAAACCGGTGTATCCAGCTGAAGTTAGCTATTTGACGATGCATCTGCAGCGTTTGTCCCAACGCAAGCAGGGAGAGCAACAAACCGTGATAAAGCCCGAATAAAAAAGTATTGCCTCGCATTTAGCGTGGTGCTATAATCAATTTTGCAATGAGGAAGACAACAACTAAACATTTTAACGTGTTACTGATTCGATCAGGCATGAGTTGTTTTAAGTTATGATTGTTTACAGCCTAGTGGGGTATGCTATATCCCAAGGTTGTGTTCAAACATACTTAAATCGGCTCATGCCTTTTTTGTTGTTTTACCTCTGTTCTAAATTTCAGAGAAGGATGTGGATGGTATGTTTAAAAAGCTTTTCGGCGTTTTACAGCGTGTCGGTAAAGCGTTAATGCTTCCAGTAGCCATTTTGCCAGCTGCGGGGCTTTTATTGGGTATCGGCAACATGCTGGTCAATCCTGATTTTCTCCAGTACATCCCTGCGTTAAATGCGGGCTGGGTTCAATCGGTAGCGACAATCATGATGAACGCCGGACAAATTGTTTTTGATAATCTGGCGCTGTTGTTTGCAGTCGGCGTAGCCGTCGGTCTGGCGGGCGGCGAAGGTGTAGCAGGTTTGGCTGCGATCATCGGTTACCTCGTAATGAACATTACGCTGGGTACAGCTGTAGGTGTTACACCTGGTCTGATTGCTCAAAAAGTACCGGGTTATGCGAATGTGTTGGGTATTCCTACACTTCAAACCGGGGTGTTCGGCGGGATTATCATCGGTATACTGGCCGCTGCTATGTACAACCGATTTTTCAAAATCGAGCTTCCTTCGTACCTGGGCTTTTTTGCGGGTAAGCGCTTCGTTCCAATTGCAACAGCAGTATCTTCACTGATTGTCGGACTGGCACTGGTTTTGATCTGGCCCCCAGTTCAACAAGGACTTAACGCTGTATCTCACTTTATGGTGTATTCCAACCCGACCTTGTCGGCGTTCCTGTTCGGAGTTATCGAACGTGCGCTCATTCCGTTTGGTTTGCATCACATCTGGTACTCACCGTTCTGGTTTGAGTTTGGTGAATATGTGAACAAAGCAGGTCAAACCATTCACGGTGACCAGCAGATCTTCTTCAATCAGCTTCGCGACGGTGTGGCACTGACAGCAAGTACGTTCCAAGTAGGTAAATTCCCATTCATGATGTTCGGATTACCGGCAGCAGCACTTGCGATGTATCATGAAGCAAGACCGGAGCATAAAAAATATGTAGCAGGCATCATGGGTTCAGCAGCCTTGACTTCATTCCTGACAGGTATTACGGAGCCACTGGAATTTTCCTTCCTGTTCGTAGCTCCATTGCTGTTTGCAGTACACTGTGTATTTGCAGGTTTGTCATTTATGACGATGCAAATTTTGAATGTTAAAATCGGCATGACGTTCTCTGGTGGATTTATTGATTTCCTGATATTCGGGATTATTCCAACCCGTACACCATGGTGGTATGTAATTATCGTCGGTCTGATTTTGGCGGTTATTTACTACTTCGGATTCCGATTCATCATACGGAAATTCAACTTGAAGACACCAGGACGTGAAGAAGCTACAGATAATGTGGAGGGTGCAGCAAGCGGTAGCAGTGACGAGCTTCCACATAACATTTTGGCTGCTTTCGGTGGTTCATCGAATATCAAGCATCTGGATGCATGTATCACACGTCTTCGGATCGAAGTTAATGAGAAATCAAACGTGGATAAAGCTCGTCTGAAACAACTTGGCGCCTCAGGTGTCCTTGAAGTAGGTAACAATGTACAGGCGATCTTCGGTACCCGTTCCGATACGATTAAAACTCAAATGGCTGATATCATGGCAGGACGTACACCTGCACCTGCTCCTTCAGAACCAGCTCCACAAGAGGAAAAGGAAGCCGGAGAACAAAAGCAAACGATCGTTGTGGAAGATATTGTGATGCCAGTAAACGGTGAATTGGTTGACATCTCGTCCGTTCCCGATCCGGTCTTTGCAGAACGCATGACAGGTGATGGATTTGCAGTTGTGCCAAATGATGGAACAATTGTTTCTCCTGTTTATGGTAAAGTATTCAATGTATTCCCAAGCAAGCATGCGGTTGGTATTCAATCCGATGGTGGTAAAGAAGTGCTTGTTCATATCGGGGTGAATACAGTGAAGCTTAAAGGTCAAGGATTTGACGTTTTGGTGAACGAAGGCGATCTTGTGTCAGCCGGCCAGCCTATTATGAAAGTAGACCTGGAATACGTGAAGGCAAACGCTAAATCCATCATCTCACCTGTCATTTTTACCAACCTTCCAGAAGGATCTTCGGTAACTTTAAATAAAACTGGAGTATTGAAGGCTGGCGAAGATGGTATAATTACGATAAAATAAACTCTATGTGTTTCGGATTAGTTGATTAGGCGGCTTAGGCCGTCTGATCAATTATCCGGTATGCTGCGTGTAAACAAATATTATTTTTAGGAAAGTGGGAGGAACAAATTATGCAAACAACTTTTAGAATTACGGATGAAGACGGTATCCATGCACGTCCTGCAACTGCGCTGGTAAATACAGCTAACAAATTCAGCGGTGCTGAATCTTTCGCCGAAGCTAACGGTAAAAAAGTAACTTTGAAATCCATTCTGGGTGTATTGTCTCTTGGTCTGGAACAAGGGGATACTATTAACATTATCTGCGAAGGCGCTGAAGCTGCTGAAGCATTGAAAGCTCTTGAAAATGTAATCGTTAACGAAGGGCTGGGCGAAGTTCATGCTTAAAATTTCCGGGATTGCCGCTTCGGCAGGCATAGCCATTGCCCGGGCGTTTATCTTGGAGCATCCGAATTACGCTGTAGAGAGACGCGCGGTTGGTGATGTTGAAGCTGAAATCGCAAGATTGGATGCGGCTTTAGCAGAATCTCAAACCGAATTGGAATCGATTAAGGAGAAAACGCTTCGTGAACTGGGTGAGAAAAAAGCAGAAATTTTTGCATCTCACCTGCTGATTCTGAATGATCCTGAATTGATCGATCCGGTTAAAGCTAAAATCAGAGACGAGCAGCTCAATGCTGACTATGCTTTGAATGAAGTAGCTACACAGTTTGTTTCCATGTTTGAAAACATGAAAAGTGCATATTTGCAAGAACGCGCATCGGACATGCGTGATGTAACCAAACGGGTGCTTAATCACCTGCTTGGTGTTCATTTTGTCAGCCCTGCAGAAATTGCCGAAGAAACGATTGTACTTGCGGAAGATTTGACACCTTCCGACACAGCTCAGCTGAATCGTGAATTTGTTAAAGGCTTTGCAACAAATATCGGCGGACGCACTTCGCACTCGGCTATTATGGCTCGTTCATTAGAAATTCCTGCTGTTGTAGGAACAAAAAATATATTGTCTCAAGCTAAAAGCGGCGATTTGATTATCGTCGATGGTCTGGATGGTCACGTGTTCGTGAATCCTACCGAAGAAATCGTTGCAGAATACCGTGCTAAACAGGTGGCATATGACAAGCAACGCGAAGAGTGGCGTAAGCTGCGCGGCGAAGCTACGGTTTCCGTCGATGGTGTCCATGTCGAATTGGCAGCCAATATTGGTACGCCTAACGATGTAGCTGGTGTTCTAGACAACGGTGGTGAAGGCGTTGGCTTGTATCGTACGGAGTTCTTATACATGGGACGCGACAAGCTCCCATCCGAAGATGTACAATATACAGCTTACAAAACGGTTCTGGAAAGAATGGAAGGCAAACCGGTTGTAGTCCGTACTTTGGACATCGGTGGAGATAAAGAACTTCCTTATCTGGATCTGCCGAAAGAAATGAATCCGTTCCTCGGATTCCGTGCTATTCGTCTGTGTCTGGATCGCCAGGATATTTTCCGCACTCAATTGCGTGCTTTGTTGCGTGCAAGCGTGCACGGTAACCTGCGCATTATGTTCCCAATGATTGCTACGCTGAACGAATTCCGTGAAGCTAAAGCTGTTTTGTTGGAGGAAAAAGAAAAGTTGGTAGCCGAGGGTGTATCCGTATCTGAAGAAATTCAGCTGGGCATCATGGTAGAAATTCCTTCTACAGCGGTATTGGCTGACCAATTCGCTAAAGAAGTGGATTTCTTCAGTATTGGTACTAACGATCTGATTCAATACACAATGGCAGCGGATCGTATGAACGAGCGGGTTTCTTACCTGTATCAACCATATAATCCATCCATTTTGCGTCTGGTGAAAATGGTTATTGATGCCGCTCACCGTGAAGGACGTTGGGTTGGTATGTGTGGTGAAATGGCAGGAGACACAACAGCAATTCCGTTGCTGCTGGGTCTGGGACTGGATGAGTTCAGCATGAGCGCAACTTCCATTCTGCCAGCACGTAGTCAAATCTCCAAGTTGTCCCGTGCGGACATGGAGAAATTGGCTGCAAAAGCTCTGGATATGCAAACAGCCGAGCAGGTTGTTGAATTGGTTCAAAGCATCGAAGCATAAGGAAGGGTATCACATTTTCAAAGGTTATATCTTTTTCCAACAAAAATTGCTGTATACATACAGCAGCCGGTATCTCAACAGATACCGGCTTTTTTGTATGCTTGGATTGTTGTGTTTGAATTTAACCTTAACTACATGCGCAATTCAGCACAGGCTTACGGGCTGCAGTGGTTTCATCCAGGCGTGTGAGTGGAGTGGTATAGGGTGCATTGAGCACCAGCTCAGGGTTCTCCTCGGCTTCGCGCGCAATATGAATCATAGTGTCGACAAAAGCATCCAGCGTCTCTTTGCTTTCTGTTTCCGTCGGCTCGATCATGATGCATTCCTCTACATTTAGCGGAAAATAAATGGTAGGCGGATGGTAACCGAAATCAAGCAATCGTTTGGCTACATCCAGCGTGCGTACTCCAAATTTCTTCAAACCTCGCCCTGACATGACAAATTCGTGTTTACAATGCCCAGGATAAGGCAGGTCAAAGTGCGGAGCCAGCCGATGCATCATGTAGTTGGCATTGAGTACAGCGCATTCGGACACCCGCTTCAAGCCATCAGGACCGTAGCTGCGGATATAGGCATAGGCTCGGACGAGAATGCCGAAGTTTCCGTAAAAGGCTTTGACCCGCCCAATAGAATCTACGTGCTCCCGATCCCAGCGGTACACACCCTGCGGATCACGTACGACAAACGGCTTGGGCAAATAGGGAATCAGTCGCTGCTTTACGCCGACGGGTCCAGCGCCCGGGCCCCCTCCACCGTGCGGAGTACTCATCGTTTTGTGCAAATTGAGATGCACCACATCGAAGCCCATGTCCCCGGGGCGGGTAATCCCCATGATGGCGTTGGAGTTTGCCCCGTCATAGTAGAGCAGACCACCTGCGTCATGCACGATCGCGGCAATGTCAGTAATTTGCTTCTCGAACAAGCCCAGCGTGTTCGGATTGGTCAGCATGAGCGCAGCGGTGTCGTTGCCTACCGCTTGGCGGAGCGCGTCCAGATCCACCAGCCCCTCAGGGGTGGAGGGAAGGGTGATTGTTTCGAAGCCCGCTACGGTTGCACTGGCGGGGTTCGTACCGTGCGAGGAATCCGGCACGAGCACCTTGGTACGTCGCTCACCACGTGCCTCGTGGTACGAGCGAATCATCATCAGCCCGGTCCATTCGCCATGGGCGCCAGCAGCGGGCTGGAGCGTGACGGCATCCATGCCGGTCAACGCAGCCAGATCGTTTTGGAGCGTATGCAGCAGATCCATAGCCCCCTGGATGCTATTCTCCGGCTGATATGGATGAATTTTAGCGAAGCCTGCGTAACGGGCGACATCCTCATTCACTTTTGGATTGTATTTCATCGTACACGAGCCAAGCGGATAAAACCCGTTGTCGACGCCGAAGTTGCGCTGGGACAGGGCGGTATAATGGCGAATAACATCTACTTCGTATACCTCGGGTAATGCCGCAGGTTCGCTGCGCAGCGCATAATCCGGCAAAAGCTCTGCCACCGGGCGACGAGGAACGTCGCACTCGGGAAGGGAATAAGCGATGCGACCCGGACGGCTCAATTCAAAAATGAGCGCTTGATCGTGTTCCTTCAACAGCTCTTGTTTCTGGTCCGGTCCGGTGTGTGTCATAGCAATCCCTCCAAGGTGTGTACAAATTGGTCGATCTCTTCTTTGGTTCTTTGCTCCGTCACTGCAATCAGCATGTGACCCGCAAGTTCCGGATAGTCCCGGCCCAAATCATAGCCTGCGATAAATCCAGCAGCTAGCAGATTGTCCTGAAGTTGGCTCATATTCGTACCTTCAGGCAGCCTAAGGGCGAACTCGTTAAAGGTCGGTGCGTGAAACGAGGCAGTTATGCCATTCAAGCTCAGCAATTGTTCTAACGCATAGCGGCTTTTATGCAAATTCAGCTCGGCTACTTCCTGGATACCCTGTTTACCCATGACAGACAAGTACACAGATGCAGATAAAGCAAGCAACGCTTGGTTGGAACAAATGTTAGACGTGGCCTTTTCGCGGCGGATATGTTGTTCCCGCGCTTGCAAGGTCAGCACGAAGCCGCGTTTGCCGTTGCGGTCCGTGGTTTGGCCTACGATACGCCCAGGGATACGACGCATATGTGCCTGAGAAACGGCAAAGTAACCGCAGGTTGGACCGCCGAGGGAGGACGAGATCCCAAGCGGCTGCGCGTCTCCTACAACAATATCCGCGCCCTGCTTACCGGGCGCCTCCAGCAAGCCAAGTGCCAATGGGTTGGCACTGACGACCATTAGCCCCTTGTGTGCATGGATCAGGTCAGCCATCGGCTTCAGATTTTCCACGGCTCCAAAAAAGTTGGGGCTTTGGATCAAGACAGCCGCCGTCTGTTCCGATACGGCCGCGGCAAGCGCATCGACATCCGTTACGCCGTCCGAACAGCCGATCTCCACGATGTCCAAGTCCAATCCGCGCGCATAGGCTACCAATACCTGGCGTGCCTCTGGATGGACAGACCTTGATACGATAAGCTGTTTACGGCGCGTGGCTGCGGCGGCCAGTGAGCCCGCTTCCGCCAGAGCTGTCGCTCCATCGTACATGCTGGCATTCGCTACTGCCATGCCTGTCAATTCGCAAATATACGACTGGAATTCAAAAATGGCTTGCAGCTCGCCCTGGCTTACTTCCGGCTGATAGGGGGTGTAGGCTGTGTAAAATTCGGAACGTGAGGTGATGTGCTGAATGACGGACGGAATATGATGATCATAAATACCTGCACCAAGAAAGCTGGCATGTGTGTCTGTATTGGCGTTGTGTCCGGCCAGCTCGGCCATGTGGCGAGTTAAGGCTCTTTCGTCAAGCCGAGAGGAAAGAGGGAGTTCCCCTTGGTATCGAATTGCCTCTGGAATGTCACTGAATAAATCATCAATGGATGATACGCCCACCACACGCAGCATTTCGGCTTGATCTTGTTCGGTCATGGGGAGATAGCGATGCTGCTTCATAAGTTCTGGCTCCTTTCGAAAAGCAAAATTTAGATAGTAAATTAGCTAATACATAATCGTAGTTGGAAAATCCAGAATTTCGTATCTGACATGATCATTTTTTTGAAATGAAGAGGATTTAGGATCAGCGTGGCCGCTTATAAAAGGGGGCTGCGACCACTTCCGCACGCAGGCGTTTACCTCGAATTTCGACCTCTAACGGTGTAGATAGGGTGCTAAAACGACTGTCCACCAGGGCTAGCCCCAAATTACGCTTCAAGGTGGGCGATTGAGTCCCCGTTGTGACCTCACCAATGTGTTGGCCTTCCGCGAAGACTGGATAATGAGCGCGCGGGATACCGCGGTCAATCATTTCCAGCCCGATCAACTTGCGAGGAATTCCTTGTTCTTTCTGGTGTTGCAGTGCTTCTCTGCCGATAAAATCTCCTTTATTCAGCTTGACGAAGAAACCTAAACCAGCCTCAAGCGGTGAAATGGTGGCAGATAACTCTTGTCCGTACAGCGGCAGCCGTGCCTCAAACCGTAGTGTATCGCGAGCACCAAGCCCAGCGGGAATTAGCCCATACGATTCACCGCAACGAAGCAAACCATTCCACACGGCGGGCGCTTCCTCAGCAGGTATATAAAATTCAAAACCGTCTTCGCCGGTATATCCGGTTCGGGAGACGAGTGCTTTTGCTCCGAACAATTGCACGTTCTCATGGAATCGGAAAGATGCCAGATTCGTAATATCTGTATCTGTCACGGCTGCGGCAATATGTGCTGCTTCCGGACCTTGTAATGCCAGCAATGCGATCGCATCAGACACATTCTCCAGATGAACCGATGCAGGTACGTGGCGCATGAGCCAATCCCAATCTTTGTCGATGTTGGAGGCATTCACAACGAGCATGTAGCGCTCTGGTCCTTTGCAGTATACAAGCAAGTCATCCACTACGCCTCCATCGGGGTAACACAGGAGTGAATATTGTGCCTGGCCCGGTTCCAACTGGCTGACATCATTCGTGGTTACCCATTGCAAAAAAGCCTCGGCTTCTTTGCCCTCAACCAAAAACTCGCCCATGTGCGAGACATCGAATAAACCCGCGCGTTGCCGGACGGCCTCATGCTCTTTTTGGATGCCGCTAAACTGAACGGGAAGCTCCCACCCGCCAAAGTCAATACAACGAACCCCGGGCTGCGTCCCGTAAGACGAAAATAATGGTGTTCTTCGCAAATTAGACATTTTTTCACTCCTATCCAGTGTAATCGGCTAAACAAAAAAGACAGGCTGAAAGAAACGTATAGACGGCAGTCCATACTCTTCTTTCAGCTCTGTCCTTGATACCAGAAAGTTACCCCGGTGTGAACCAGGTTTCCCCTTGGGTGATCCGCTCTAATCGCGAATGCTCTCCAGAGATGCGTCCGGCAGAGGTCCTTTTGCCTGAGAGATTCACCTGCAATGCAAGTTTACTCCTTCGGCGCTACCTTTTGGATCAACGGTAGGTTACCCGGTTTTGCAGGTAACAAGTTGATCCGAGTTCGCGTGCACAACTGTCTCAGAAACGACAACAGCTATGCGAATTTTTTGGGTAGTCTCTCCCTCCGCGTTCATCCGCGTTTGCAGTTGTCGGGGTATTTCCAAAAGCATTTGCTATAACCCATTAATACGCAAATTCATTCAAAATGTCAATAAAAATGTCATATAAAACAATCCAAAAAACATTTAATGTATAAATAAGGATATGTAAGCGTTTGTTACAAGTTATCATTTTTTAATATTCTATGCTATATGAGATAACATGAAGTATTTTTGTTAGTATTATTGACATGATTGCTCATGTTGTCATAATCTTAACCTGTCTAATACAGGTGATTAAAAGCATTTTATTCATGTGGAAGTGAGGCGAAAGCAGGATGAGTGAAGTGAAACGGGAACTTTGGTATACAGACGAACATGAGTGGGTTCAGCGCACAGCAGACGGGACGTTGCGGATCGGCATTACAGACTTTGCACAGCATCAACTGGGTGATATTGTTTTTGTGGAATTACCTGGGGCGGGAGCAACGATTGAACAGGGGGCAGAGATTGGTACAATTGAATCGGTGAAGACCGTATCCGACCTTTTTGCTCCGGTGGCGGGAACCGTATTGAAAGTAAATGAAGCTCTGGAAAGCACACCTGAGCTGGTGAATGAATCTCCCTATGAAAAGGGTTGGATGATTGAAGTAGAGATGGGCAATGATGTCGAGGAAGCTCTGAGCAAGCTGCTGTCTGCGGATCAGTACGAGCAGTTGATTTCGGATGAACAATAACGAGCAATATAAGATGGAATATTAGCGCTTTATTCTAAATTTTTATATGGATATTGAATTGAATAAAAGCATCGTTAGTCCGCTCGTTTTGTGTATAAAATAGTCGCTATGATCTGACATGGCGGCTATTTTTTTGTTGTCTTTTAGAAGACGTAATTACGTCGATTTATTAGATTTAGAGGTGAGCTCCTCTACATAAGGTGCAGATTTACAGCACTGTTTTTTCGACTAATTTCTATTGTTATCGGTCATATTAAGAAGAATTATGCAGGTATAATACGTTGTCCGTTATTTTAAATTTAAATGTTGTCATCAACGTTCATGACGAAAGTACGTTTTCATTTCGTTGATGAAGATAGCGCTGTCATTTAGTATGAATTTTAAGAAAAGGTAGTGATGCTATTTACTCACAAGGAGGATATGAATATGAGCACAGTGGACACAAAGTCCAGTTCAAGCGGTGGCGCTCGTGTCGCCGTACAACGTTTTGGCCGTTTTCTCAGCGGTATGGTTATGCCCAATATGGGGGCCTTTATCGCATGGGGATTAATTACGGCCCTTTTTATTCCGACCGGGTGGTTTCCGAACGAGGGTTTTGCACAACTGGTTGATCCGATGAAAAATTATTTGCTGCCGCTATTGATTGGTTATACAGGAGGCACAATGATTCACGGACAGCGTGGAGGTGTGATCGGTGCCATTATGACGATGGGTGTCATTGTGGGGGCCGATATCCCGATGTTCCTGGGCGCAATGGTAGCTGGCCCGCTGGCTGCATGGATCTTGAAGAAGTTCGATAAGGCCATTGAAGGCAAAGTCAAATCAGGTTTTGAAATGCTGGTCAATAATTTCTCGGCCGGGATTATCGGTGCCATTCTAGCACTGCTCGCTCATGTGGGGATTGGCCCGGTCGTTCAAACCATCAGCCAAGTATTGTCGGCAGGGGTACAGTTTCTCGTAAATGCAGGGCTCTTGCCGCTTGTCAACCTCATTATTGAGCCCGGAAAAGTATTATTTCTCAACAACGCACTGAATCACGGAGTATTGAGTCCGATTGCGCTAGAGGAAGCTGCAAGAACAGGAAAATCCGTTTTGTTCATGCTTGAATCCAATCCTGGGCCGGGGCTCGGTATTTTGCTGGCCTATTGCCTGTTCGGTAAAGGCTCTGCGAAGTCGTCTGCTCCTGGTGCAGTTATCATTCATTTTTTCGGCGGGATTCATGAAATTTATTTCCCTTACATTTTGATGAAGCCGATTCTAATTCTCGCTGCTATAGCAGGGGGCGTTGTGGGAACCTTCTGTTTTATGTTGACAGGTGCCGGACTGGTTGCTGCTCCTTCACCAGGCAGTATCATTGCTTATTTCCTGATGACACCAAAAGGCGGATATTTGCCGATGCTGAGCGGTGTAATCGCTGCTGCAGTCGTATCCTTTGCTGTTGCCGCAGTATTGCTCAAGACAGGTAAGCAAAAGGAAGAGGGGCTGGAGGAAGCTGCATCCCGCCTGAAAGATATGAAAAATCAAAGCAAGGGTGCAAGTGCTAACGCCACTGTAATGGAAGATAACCACGCATCTGATCGTGCTGCTGAGATTGCCGCAGATCGAATGCTCAAGGATAAATCCGAAGTGAACAAAATTGTCTTTTCCTGTGATGCAGGTATGGGTTCAAGTGCCATGGGAGCTTCAATTTTACGCAAAAAAATGAAACAGGCGGGCGTGGGCGTTACGGTAACGAATACGGCAATCAGTGAAATTCCACAGGATGCGGACATTGTCATTACGCAAAAAACATTAACAGACCGGGCTAAAACGGTAGCCCCGAATGCTGAGCACATTTCCATTGACAATTTTCTGAAAAGCCCTGAATACGAAGCGCTGGTTGACCGTCTGAAATCCGACTCTTAATCCCTATAAAGTCAGCCGTCTGTGTACAGTTTGTATTTCCTGCTGAAAGGGAATAGAGCTTGGGAAGGAACGGTATGCGCTTATGAATATTACGAAACGACAATCTGACATCGTGGAGTATCTTTTGGGGCAGCCCCATGAGGTTACGGCCGGAGAAATTGCCGAGAAGATTAATGTCAGCACAAGGACGGTCCATCGGGAACTTGGCGCAGTCGAGTGCTGGTTGGCGGCTCATGAGGTAAAGCTGGAGAAAAAATCAGGGATCGGTATCTATGTGGATGCCGACCCGAATCAGCTTGCAAGTCTACGGGAGCAGTTGCTGCAAACGAAGTCAGACGATTACTCGGCTGAGGAGAGAAAGATTGTAGTGCTGTGCATGCTGCTGGATACACAGGAGCCGATCAAGTTACTGGCGCTGGCATCGGATTTGAAAGTCACAGTAACTACGGTCAGTCATGATCTGGACGAATTACGAGGCTGGATTGCAGATCGAGGGCTCGTGCTAGTGCGCAGACGGGGATACGGTGTCGAGATTACAGGACGGGAGATAGACAAAAGACGGGCGATTTCTGAGCTGGCTCTCGAATATTTGGATGAATCGGCTCTGTTTTCCAGTCGTGAGGAGCTTCGTCCGGTGACACGTGTCACTGAAAAGTTGCTGGAGATGATTGGCAGGGAGAACTTGCTAACCGTGGAGAACGCCCTCTGGCAGCCTCATGATCAATGGCTGAAAAACATGGTGGAAAGCAAATATATGGAGTTGCTGATTCAAATTTGCGTGTCACTGGCACGTCTACGACTCGGGTACGTTGTAGATCATCGTGCCTCCCTCCCGTATTCGAAGACAGATTCGGAGGAGAATATCATGCTGCGCACAGCTATGGTAGAACGCATATGCGCAGAGTTGTCGGCGGCGCTGGCTATTGACTTTCCAGACCAGGAACGAAGTTATTTCAGGTTGCTGTTCCGTGATGCTGAGGATCATTCCACCCGGTTGCTCCCACTGGATGATCTTATACTGCTGGAGTTGGTTCATGAGTTGATCCGTCGTGTGGAGGCAGAGACAGGCACACCACTTGCAGAGGACCGCGTTTTGCGTGAAGGACTGATAGCCCATATGGCTCCGGTACTCAAACGTTTGAGGGAAGGAAAGTCCATCCGCAACCCTCTCCTTCAGCAAATCCGCAAGGATTACGGCAGCTTGTTCGACTCGGTCAAAAAGGCTGCGGCGGATATGACCGAAATGGAAGTACCGGATGAAGAGATCGGATTTCTGGTCATGCATTTTGGCGCTTCGTTGGAGCGACTGCGACAATTGCAGCGGGAGGTTCGAGCCATCGTAGTCTGTACGAGCGGAATTGGGTCCTCCAGACTTCTGGCAACCAGACTGGCCAAGGAGCTACCACAGATCAAAATCGTGGATAGGGCCTCATGGTACGAGGCAACGCGGATTCCGAAGGAGGATTATGATCTGATCATTTCGACAGTGGAGCTGCCGCTTGAACCGGATCGTTATCTCAAAATCAGTCCGCTGCTGACGCAAGAGGAGAGTGACCGTCTGCGTCATTTTATCCAGCATATTACACTCAATCAACTCAATGACCATCCTCAGGAACAGGCTGTTCAGCCCGGCCAGGGCATGGAGTGGCTTACCGGTCTACGGAAAAGCCTTGAGGAGATTGTACACATTGTACAGCAATTTCAAGTGTACCCGCTGGAAAATCAAGGGATGGATATGTTAGCCACTATAGAGGCTATCTGCATGTTGGAGGCAGTGCGGGGAAATGTCACAGAGCCTTCTGTTGTTGCTGAACAACTTGTAGAAAGAGAGCGTCAAGGGAGTCAGGTGATTTCTGATACCTCCGTTGCTTTGATTCATACGCGCAGTCCCTATGTTCGCCAGCCTTCGCTGACCTTGTATAGGCTGGCTGAGCCGCTGCTGGCGGATGTAGATGAGCAGGTAGAATGCGTTCTGCTGATGTTGGGACCTCGTGAGTTGCCGAAAGAAAGCTTGGAGGTATTGAGCGAGATTAGTGCATTACTGTTGCAGGAAGACATGATTACGCTACTGGAACACGGTAGCAGGGATCAGATTGCCAATTATATATCGAGTGAGCTGGCTGAATTTTTCCACAGTAAATTAGGGACAGGGAGGAATCTAACGTGAGTATTATGACGATAGACAAAATAAAAATGAACGCAACCGCCAAAGACAAATATGAGGCGATTCGTATGGCAGGACAAATTCTGCTGGATGCAGGACATATTACAAGTGAGTATATTGACAAGATGCTTGAACGCGAGGAGATCGTATCCACCTATATTGGGAACGGGCTGGCTATTCCACATGGTACCAAGGAATCCAAGACGCTTGTTCAATCCACTGGCATCTCCATCGTTCAGTTCCCGCAAGGCGTAGATTTCGGGAAAGAAAAAGCATACATGGTGATCGGCATTGCAGCCCAAGGCGGCGATCATATGGAGATTTTGACGAGTATCGCGGTGGTATGTGCGGAGGAAGAGAACATGGATAAACTTCGCAACGCAGTGGCTCCACAGGAAATTATAGATCTGTTCGAAAGTGAGCTGGAGTTATGAGAGCTGTTCACTTTGGAGCAGGAAATATCGGTCGTGGCTTTATTGGGCTGATTTTGTCACGTGCAGGCTATGAGGTTGTCTTTTCAGATGTCAACGAGACCCTTGTATCTGAGTTACGCCGCCGCAAGCAGTATACGGTAGAGTTGGCGAATGATACGAAGGATACGGAGACAGTTACGAATGTAACCGCGATTGACGGTAGAGATGCATCGGCTGTAGCGGACGCGGTAGACCATGCTGATCTGGTCACGACCGCGGTAGGGGTTAGCATCCTCAGGCATATTGCAGCAGGTATTGCCGAGGGCATAGCGCGGCGGGTAGAGCGAGGGGCAGGCCCGCTGCATGTGATTGCTTGCGAAAATGCAATTGGGGGCAGCGCCCAACTAAAAGAGCATGTTTTTGCACTACTGGATGAGGCGACTCGTGCCAAGGCAGAGTTTTCGGTTTATTTTCCCAATGCCGCTGTAGACCGGATTGTGCCGATTCAGCATCATGAGGACCCGTTGCATGTGCAGGTAGAGCCTTTTTACGAGTGGGTTGTGGATCGCTCGCAAATGGCTCCTGATCATCAAGAAATTGAAGGCATTCTTTACGTGCAGGATCTGGAGCCTTACATTGAACGCAAGCTGTTCACGGTGAATACGGGCCATTGCGTGGCAGCCTATATTGGTTATGTCGCAGGTTATGCCACGATCCAGGAGGCCATGAAGGATACCAAGGTGGTAGACTCCATACAAGGGGCGCTGGAGGAAACAGGAGCGGTGCTTGTGAAGCGCTTCGGTTTGAATCAAGGGGAGCATAAGAAGTACATCTCTAAGATTTTGGATCGCTTCCGCAATCCTAATCTGACAGACGAGGTTACTCGGGTCGGACGTTCACCGCTGCGCAAGCTGTCTCCCAATGACCGTCTTGTACGTCCCGCGCTGCAAGCGCAGGAGTATGGTATCCCGACCGATCATCTGGCGTTGGGAATGGCTGCCGCCTGTAAATTTGATATTACGGAAGACCCCGAAGCGGTTGAGCTTCAGCAGGTGATTCGCAGCCAAGGGGTGAGTGTAGCGCTGACACGTTATACGTCCATACCTGCAGATGACCCGTTACATCGGCAGGTATTGGAGCAATATGATATTATAAGTTCGTAAAACAACGCAATAACACGCACTCATTTTGATAATCCTCTTGAAGACAAAACATCTACATGAGCACAAAAGTGTTCTGTAGAGTTGAACTTCAAGAGGATTTTTATATGCGTGATTTACATCACATAACAACCTGACTAAATTATATATATTGATAATGATTATCATTATCTATAAAATATCATTAACAGTATATATATTAGGGGGATTACAGTGAAACCGATTTATATTACCTTAGGGTTTTTATTTTTGGCACTTGGAGTGATTGGCGTAGTGGTGCCGTTGTTGCCGACTACACCGTTTCTGCTGCTGGCAACCTTTTTCTTTATGCGGGGGTCTGAAAGGATTCATCAGTGGTTTTCGAATACATCTTTGTATCATAAGTATCTGGAGAGTTTTGTACAAACCAGGTCGTTGAAGCTGTCTACAAAAATTACGTCATTGGGCTTAGCGTCAGCTATGCTCATTACAGGCTTTATCTTTACCCCCATTGTGTGGGGCAAAGCGCTCATCGTTTTGGTCATCCTGTTCAAATATTATTATTTTATATTCCGAGTCGGAACTGTGAGGGAAGGTAAGGCGGAAACTCCGTCTTCATCTGAAGCCGTCCCTACTCCGAAAAAAAGGTCTAAAATGGTCGACAGTCGTCTACTAGGCCTGGTGGAGCATTCTCGAAAATATATCATCTTGGGTGTGCTCGTACAGTGGATCGGTCTTTTAGGGAGTATAGCCGCCGTTTTGTCTATGGCCTTTGTGATGCAGCAAGCATGGGAAGGACAAGTAACTCGCCAGCTAATTCTATCCATGACAGTCATTGTTATTGCTGCCATTGCCGTTCGCTTCCTGAGTAATTACGCAGCCAGTATGTTGTCCTATCGGGCTTCAATCAATGCTAAAAAAACGCTGCGCTTGCAGATTTACAGCAAGCTGTTAAAGCTGGGCCCCTCTTATACGGATCATACCTCCACCTCAGGGGTTATTCAGGTTGCTGTAGAAGGGGTGGAGCAGCTTGAAACCTATTTTGGTAGATACATGCCTCAGCTATTTTATAGTCTGCTTGCACCTGTAACGTTGTTCATCACCCTTTCTTTTGTCAGCTTCAAAGCGGCTATCATTCTATTGATCTGCGTTCCCTTAATTCCAGTGTCCATTATTGTTATTATGCGGATGGCTAAAAAGCTGTTTCGGAAATATTGGGGCAGCTACGTCAATTTGGGCCACAGCTTTTTGGAAAATGTACAAGGTCTGACCACGCTCAAAATTTATGGGACAGACCAGAATAAACATCAGGAAATGAACACAGCGGCTGAGGATTTTCGCAAAATGACAATGAAAGTCCTGACCATGCAGTTAAACTCCGTAGCTGTCATGGATCTTATCGCATTTGGTGGTGCCGCCGCAGGTGTGCTGGTCGCGGTTAGCGAATATTCTTCGGGTCACATTGGCTTGGCGGGAGCGCTCATCATTGTGTTGCTGTCGGCAGAGTTTTTCATCCCGCTGCGTCTGCTCGGTTCCTACTTTCATATTGCCATGAACGGAATGGCAGCAAGTGACAAAATATTCGAAATGTTGAGTACAGAGGATCTTGTACAAGGACAACAAAGCATAGAAGCTACAGACATTCGATTGGAACGGGTAAATTTTGCTTACGACGAAAGAGATACCTTGCGTAATATAACCATGGACATTCCTCAAGGCAGCTTCGTTTCCATTGTTGGAGAATCAGGCTCAGGTAAAAGTACGGTAGCCGGATTGATCGTTGGACATCATGAGGGTTATCAAGGAAGCCTGACGATCGGAGGAATCGAACTGACCTCCATTTCGGAAGAAAGCCGCATGCGTCATATGACCTGGATCGGTTTTAACAGCTATATTTTTAAAGGCACCGTCGAAGCAAATTTGAGAATGGGCAATGAGCACGCGGATGAGCAACAAATGCTGGAGGCATTGCGGCAAGTGAAACTGTATGATTTTATTCTCTCCGAAGGGGGATTGGAAGCAGAGATAGAGGAGCAGGGTGCGAATCTGTCAGGAGGACAGCGTCAACGTCTAGCACTGGCCAGAGCGTTGCTGCACGACAGTCATGTATATATTTTTGATGAGGCTACTTCTAACATTGACGTTGAGAGTGAGGAAGGAATCATGGAGGTCATACATGCACTGGCAGGTCAAAAAACAGTGATTCTCATCTCTCACAGACTGGAAAACGTGATCCAATCTGACTGTATTTATGTGCTGCAAAATGGTTTGGTGGCAGAATCCGGAACGCATCAGGAACTGTTGAGCAAGCAGGGACATTATGCGGAGATGTATCTCAGTCAGCATCGGATGGAACAGTTTGTAAAAGGGGGTGCAGTATATGCGTAGACCCGGTTTACGAATCATGGGTCAATTGTTGGTCTTGGCAGGACCTCTTTTACCTGTGCTGCTGATCACTATTGTTACAGGAGTGCTTGGCTTTGCTTGTGCTATTGGCATTATTGTGTACGGGGCCCTTGCCCTACTGACAGCAACGGGCATCACGACAGGCTACAGCATGACATTTTTGCTGACTGCCATCGTGCTATGTGCTGTATTGCGCGGTGTATTTCGTTATGGCGAGCAAATGAGTGGTCATTATCTCGCTTTCAAGCTGCTGGCTGTGCTGCGAGACAAGGTGCTTCAAGCCTTGCGTAGATTGGCCCCAGCCAAGCTTGAAGGCAAGGACAAGGGGGATCTGATATCGCTGATTACAAGTGATATTGAGCTGCTGGAAGTATTTTATGCGCATACGATAGCGCCTGTTATGATTGGCATCATCACTTCACTGCTCATGGTATTTTTTATAGGCTCTTATGAGCCTTTACTAGGCTGGATCGCTGCGCTTGCTTACATAACCGTCGGTTTGTTTATTCCCCTACTTACGTCACGTATCGGCAAGCGCCAAGGGATGGAATACCGGAGCAGCTTCGGCCAGCTGAGCAGTTATTTTTTGGACAGCTTACGTGGGATGAAGGAAATTGTGCAATATGGGCAAGGGGAACAACGATTAAATGAAATTAACCGTCGTACGGATCAGTTGGATGCCAAGCAGAAAGAGTTGAAGCATCATGAAGGCATCACAAGAGCAGTCACAGATGCAGCTGTAGTCGGATTTTCATTCTTGATGCTGCTAGCTGGATTGTATAGCATGTCTAAAGGACAGATGGATTTTACAAGTATGCTGATTTCAGTCATTGCTCTGTTTAGTTCATTTGGTCCGGTGGTCGCACTGAGCAATTTGTCCAACAATTTGCTTCAAACGCTGGCAAGCGGGGAGCGAGTGCTAAGTCTGCTGGAGGAGAGCCCGGAGGTAGAAGAAAATATGAATGGAATGACCGTTGGCTTTACTGGAGCGCAGATAGACAAGGTGACTTTTGCATACGATGGTCAAACGGTGCTGAATGATGTAAGTCTCACGATACCACACAAGCGAATTATAGGTATTCAGGGTAAAAGTGGGTCCGGTAAGTCAACGTTGCTGAAGTTGCTGATGCGATTCAGGGACCCGCAGAAGGGTGGGATTTTACTATCTGACCACGATTTGAAGGACATTGAGACCCGACATTTGAGAAGCTTGCAAAGCTACGTCGATCAGCATACATTCCTGTTTGACGATTCCATTGCAGCTAATATCAAAATTGGAAAGCCGGATGCTACACATCAACAGGTTGTGGAAGCAGCCCGTAAGGCATCAGTACACGATTTTATTATGACATTGCCTCAAGGATATGACAGCCGGGTCGGAGAGTTGGGGGACAGGCTGTCTGGGGGAGAACGCCAGCGCTTGGGGCTGGCCAGAGCCTTTGTTCATGATGCGCCCCTCTTACTGCTGGACGAACCAACTAGCAATTTGGACAGTTTGAACGAAGCGATTATTTTAAAATCGTTAAAAGAACAGCAACAAGACAAAACGATTATCCTTGTTTCGCATCGAAGCTCCACTATGCGAATGGCTGACGAAATTTTTCAAATGGATAACCGCCGACTCTCATGAAAATGATACATGTTGTAGCACGCTTTTTTCAGTCAAGCTATAAGTGATAAAAGCTAGGAAATAAATGTAATGCTTTGGAGGCGAAAGCTGTAGCCTGTTCATCGTTTTGTCATAAAATGGAGTGTGCGCGTTGAAATGGGAGCGTCATCCTTATTTAAATCATCCAGCTTTTCAAGCTTGTCTTATTTTGATAGCCTATGAGGTGAGGATTTTGCAAATCCTGAGGTATATTGACAAGTCATAAACATCATAAATGATGGATGAACAGAGGCTATAAGCCGATGTATAGAAATGGGTGGTGAACAGGAATGTCTGATTTCAATCAGCTCAAGGGACTTGAGCACACAGCATATCCCATATATGAAGGCTATGATTTGGGTCTTACTTATACGCCTGCGGGCAGCAAATTTAAGGTATGGGCACCGACTGCACAGCAGGTTCATATCGCGTTGTATACCGACGCAGGGGTGTACGATCAGGAAGGAATCGTTCAGGAGCACGGCGGTGGTCAGGAATTTCTCATGAATCGTGATGGTCACGGAGTATGGTCTATAGAGCTGGAAGGCGACTGGAACAGATATTATTACATGTACAGGCTGGAGTGGGCGGACCACAGCATTCATTATGCTACCGATCCATATGCCAGAGCGGTATCAGCCAACGGGCAACGTACGGCTATCATTGATTTGGATCGAACGAACCCGGATGGATGGGAACAGGATGAGGGACCCGTACTTGAGCGTACGACAGATGCTATTATCTATGAGCTTCATGTGCGTGATTTTTCGATGGACCCCGATTTTAATACGGGTATAAAAGATTTATCTACTGCTCAGGGGCGGTTTGCAGCCTTTACGTATACGGGATTAATGGATTCCGAGGGTAACAGTGTCGGACTGGATCATTTGCTGGAGCTGGGCATTACACATGTTCATTTGCTTCCAGTGGCTGACTTTCATACGGTGAATGATTTTTCGGAATTAGGAACTGAATATAACTGGGGCTATGATCCGCAGCATTATAATGTGCCGGAGGGATCTTACTCTTCCAATCCAGCTGACCCGGAGATGCGTATACGAGAGCTGAAACGGCTGGTACAGTCTCTGCATACTGCTGGCATTGGTGTCATTATGGATGTTGTGTACAATCATACGTATTCGGTGGAAAAGGGTCCGTTTGAGCCGATTGTACCAGGATATTATTACCGTACGGATGAGCAAGGGAAGCTCACCAATGGATCAGGTGTAGGTAATGAACTGGCAACCGAACGTCCGATGGTGCGCAAGTATATCAAGGATTCACTACGCTATTGGGCAGAGGAATATCACATAGATGGCTTCCGGTTTGATTTGATGGCGTTAATTGATACACCGACTGTAGAGCAGCTTACCCGAGAGCTTCGCGCTGAAATACGTCCCGATCTGCTGA
This sequence comes from Paenibacillus sp. DP01, assembly GCF_044784315.1. Classification (NCBI taxonomy): domain Bacteria; kingdom Bacillati; phylum Bacillota; class Bacilli; order Caryophanales; family Paenibacillaceae; genus Paenibacillus; species Paenibacillus sp. DP01. The sequence goes on along the minus strand of NZ_CP173059.1, from coordinate 4,225,263 downwards.
TCTATGGTGAGCCTTGGACGGGTGGGGAGTCCCCGCAGCCTTTGCTTACATTAAAAGGAACGCAGCGGGATAAGGGCTTTGCCGTTTTTAACGACAATTACCGCTCTGCCATTAAGGGAGATAGCGACGGTACCGGGAATGGGTTTGCCACGGGGGCGGAAAATCAGGAGGAACGGGTACTTCAAGGTGCTTTTGGAGCTATCTATGATTTTACAGCTCATCCATCAGAGACCGTCAATTATGTAACGGCCCACGATAATCTCAATTTGTGGGATAAAATTTTGACGGTGAGACATGTTCGGGAGAACTGTCGTTTTCCGCAATGGGAGCAGGGGAACCCCAAAGATGGAAGGACAGCCGAACAAGCCGTAGCTGAAGCAGACCCGTATCAGGAACTGGATGAAAGTAACCTACTTGAAAACGAAACTGTACGTAAGTCTCTGTTGGCTAACGGCATGATTCTGACATCGCAAGGTATTCCTTTTATCCATGCAGGGGATGAACTGCTACGTTCCAAATATGGAGACCATAACAGCTACCGAAGCTCTGATGTGGTAAACGCTATCCGGTGGAATAACAAGGCGAGGTTTCGATCCGTGTTTGATTACTACCAGGGCTTAATTGCTTTGCGGCGCAGTCACCCGGCATTCCGTATGGATCAGCGTGAGCTGGTGGAGCAGCATATGGAAGTCCTGCAAAGCAGTGGGCATGTGGTGGCTTTTGCATTGAGGCATCATGCTAACGGCGATGTCTGGAATCATATTGTGGTGATTTATAACGGTTCGGATACAGAGCAGACAATATCATTGCCTGCGGAATCGGATCGTTGGCATGTGGTCGTGGATGCACACGGGGCCGGGAATGAGACACGCTATGAAGTGGTAGGCCATCGTGTGACTGTATCGCGCTGGTCGATGATGGTGTTGTATGATCAGGCTGGACCTCCCCAAGCCTCCTTTTTGACTGAGCAAGATCAAGCTAACGAGCAAGTGGATAACGAAACGAAGGGCTTAGATGAGGGGACGAATCAAGAGATTGCAGGTACAGCAATGACAGATGCCCAGCGAGGAAACGATAGAGCGGTTATTCCGTTTCGTACGATTGAACTGATCTACGAGCGTGCAGACCGGCAATACTCTGGCTGGAATGTGTGGGTATGGGGCACCGGACACCAGGACGGACATGTTGAATTTCACGATTGGGATGATGGTCGGGCAGTAGCCCGCATTCGGGTTGCTCCTGATGTACAGCGAATTGGCTACATTGTCCGCCTGAATCACTGGGATGCCAAGGATGTGGAGGCAGATCGATATATTGATGTAAATCCGACCCAGTCTGTGATGCAGGTATTGATTCATAGTGGCAGAGAGGAATATTTATTACTGGTTAACGATAACCGGGCGGGATAGACTTGTATGCCTGGTTGCCATATATACACGAGAAATAGCATTTTTCGATCATTTCGAGAAATGCTATTTTTTTATGCAAATGTGCGTCAGTTTCAGAAAAAAGGGGTAAAATAGAATTATGGACTTGTTTAGTTTTGCCAGCTTGCTGGCTTATATTCTGTAGTACGACTGGTAAACAAGCAAGATTCTTGGAGGAAAATCATTTGTAAGGTAACCTGAAGGAGGTTGTATATCATGAGTTCTAATGGAGGAAGTATTCAACTAACCGCCCAGCCGAGAACAGAGAAGAAGGGTTCGGCCATTCGTGGATTGAGGTTAAAAGGACGGATTCCAGCTGTGGTTTACGGCTCTGAAATCGAGGGAACCCCTGTACATGTCGATGCCAAGGAATTTAATAAAGTAATCAGAACCGGACGTTCAGAGGTTTTTAATCTCACAGTAGAAGGCGGAGAAACGATTCCAGTCATTATTAAAGATTATCAACAGCGTGACAACCAATGGTTGCATGCCGACTTTTTGAAAATTTCCAAAAACAAACCGCTTCGCGTGCGTGTTTCGATTGATTATCAGGGTACGCCTGTAGGTACAAAATCAGGCGGTATTCTGCAAGTTCAAGAAACAGAAGTCGAGGTTGAAGGTTTGCCTTCTGACTTGCCGTCCACTATTGAAGTGGATGTATCCGCACTGGATATTGGCGACAAGCTGAGCGCAAGCGACTTGAAGCTTCCTAAAGGCGTGACGCTGCATGTCTCTGAAGAGGAGTTGCTGGCATCCGTGATCGTTCCGCGTGCAGTCGAAGTAGAGAATGCTGCTGTGGAAGGTGATGCAGCGGCAACTGAAGGTGCTGAAGAGGCTTCCGAAAACAAGGAATCTTAATGGATTCAGCAGGCACATTAAACGTTTGCTAATTAAAGAAAATGATTAAACTGTGAATTAAAACCGTTCCCTGTTAGGGGGCGGTTTTTCTCTTTAAAGTACGACCATCATTCAATACGCGTTCTGATATGACGATATATATAGTATGGCATTTACATTTTTATTTTATAAATACCTAATATATCTCTAAGGAGCGCGTACACAATCATGGACAGAACGAATGAATTGTTGTGGCAAAGAAACAAATTGGTGATCATTATTTTTTGGATTATGACTTTGAGCAGCATCGTCCCGGCAATATCTAATCCCTCGATGTGGATATCTAGCGGTGTAGGATTAGTAGTCGCGGCAATTTTGACGATTCTGAATATACAAAAGATAGGAATCCGGCTTATTCCTTGGATTATTACATTTTATAGTGCATTAATATGTATATTTGTGAACTTATCTAGCGTGGAGGTAGTGACTACGATCTTTATTTGTTCATTGTTGTTACTCTACCCATCTTATCCATATTTTCTGGTAGCTATGACTTTAAATCTATGTAATATTTTTATACAAATTACGATCGGTACGCCTGCAACTCTGCCAGCTACCGGTTCTTTGCGTTATGTACATGAATTTATTATTGTAGGGCTGATTGGGTTACTATTGCTAGTGGTATCGGTGTTAAACCAAAAGCAGTTTAAGATAACGGAGGAACAAAATAAAAATATGGATGCCACAAGGCAACGTATTGAATTTCTGTTTGAGCAAGTGAGGCAGGCTGTAGCGGGATTACATAGCTTTACAGAACGATTCAGGAATCAAGTGGATGCTACAGGCATTGTGACGAATGAAGTCGCCATCGGGTTTCAGGAGGTTGCCGAAGGGGTAGAGATGCAGGCTTCGAATATCACTGAGGTAACCGATAACTTGGCTCAGTCTGATCGGCATGTGCGCGAGGTTGCCGATCATTCCCGGGAGCTGAAGCAGCTCTCCGAAGATACGAAAAATGCCGGGGGTAGAGGCAGCAGTCAACTGCTTGCATTAACATCTCAAATTAAAGATTTGGGTCAGGTGATGAGTCGTACCAAAGAAGAATTGGATGAGTTTAAATTGCAGAGTGACAATATGTCTGCCATGCTTAAAGATATTACTCAAATCTCAAAGCAAACCAATTTACTGTCCTTGAATGCATCCATTGAGGCCGCCAGAGCGGGAGAGCATGGAAAAGGATTTGCGATCGTGGCTGGAGAAGTGCGTAATTTGGCTGAAATGGTTGGGAACACCTCAGTGGCGATGGAGGGTATTTTAGAGCAGCTGAGAACTCAGATGGATTCCGTCGTAAGCCAATTTGACATAGGACAGGAAAGATTGCAGCAAAGCATGGAGTCGGCACATTCGACCGAAATTGTACTGGAAGATATCCTGCAAAATGCCAATAAAGTATTGGTGCAGGCTGTGGAGGTAGAGTCCAGTACGAATAGTATGCAACAATTTTCGTCTCAGGTCGTTCAAGAGATGATGGAATTTTCCAGTGTGACAGAACAAGCAAGTGCAGCGTCTGAACAAATTTTGGCTGGAGTAGAAGAGCAGCAAAATATAACCTCCAATATGGTAGCGGGATTTAGTGAGCTGGAGGCATTGATTATTCAGTTGAAAGAGCTGGTCCATGATCAGAATGAGAACAACAGCTCTAGTGAAATCGGCAAAAGTAAATAACCGAAAAGCATCATCATCGGACTAGAGATCCGGGGCTTATCGCTAACAAGCGGTATCCCCGGTTTTTTACTTCTTATTGGGAAGAAGGGAATGAAGTGGGAAGTTTTAGAAGCTATAATTAGATGGAAGTTGATGGTATAATTTGTGGCAGTTTAAATGCTTTGGAACAAGGGGGAATGACTATGATGATGGGAAAGCAAGCACCTAAATTAAAAGCAGGAGACGAGATACGCATTCTTTCGCCATCCCGAAGCTTGTCTATTGTTTCTGAGGAAAATCGACTGATTGCTCAGAGTAGACTGGAGGCGCTTGGGTTTAAAGTGAGCTTTTCACAGCATGTGCTGGAAAACGATGACTTTGCATCTTCTTCGATAGAGTCTAGAGTAGCTGACTTGCACGAAGCTTTTGTCGATCCAAAGGTAAAGGGCATTCTGACCTCAATTGGGGGCTATAATGCCAATCAGCTTCTAGCCCATCTGGATTATGATCTGATCGGCGCTCATCCTAAACGATTATGTGGCTATTCGGATATAACGGCGTTAAGCCATGCGATTTATGCCAGAACAGGGCTTATCACGTATGCAGGACCTCACTTTTTGACGTTCGCCATGTTGCGAGGAAATGAATATACGACGACTTATTTCCAAAGGTTAATGTTGGAAGAGGGTAGCATTCAAATCCAATCGTCGCCAGAGTGGAGTGACGATGCTTGGTATCAGGATCAGGATCAGGATCAGGATCAAAGAAGCTTTCACCGCAATGCGGGTCCATATGCGATTCATGAAGGCGAAGCAGAGGGTACGATTGTGGGCGGAAACTTGTGTACTCTGAATTTGTTACAGGGAACCCCATACATGCCAAGTCTAAAAGGAACCATAGTGTTTGTTGAGGATGATTACGAAAGCTCTCCCGCTACATTTGACCGGGATTTGCAATCATTGTTGCACCAGCCTGAATTTGATCAGGTTAAAGGAATCATCATAGGTCGATTTCAGAAGGCTTCGCATATGACAGAAGAATTGCTGCGGCAAATCATTTGTTCGAAAAGAGAATTGGCATCTATTCCTGTGATTGCAGATGTCGATTTTGGTCATACCACGCCGCAGTTTACATATCCGATTGGCGGGAAGGTGCTTATTCGTGCCCGTAATGGCAGGGTAGGAATTGAAATATGTGAATAATGGGTTTTTATTTGGGAGGAACGCATGTGAACGCCTTGCTGGAAATGCTGATGCAGCTCTTTGAGCGCGCAGCATTGTTGCTGATTTGTTTGTTTTTTATTACACGTATCCCCAGATTTAAGGAAACCTTGCAGAAGAACAGTCATTCTCCGGCAGAGCTGACTTTACTAACATTGATTTTCTGTATGTTTGCCCTGTTTGGTACCTACACCGGGATTGAAGTTGAAGGCTCGCTGGTTAACGTTCGAATCATTGCAATTATGGCGGGCGGTATTTTGTTCGGACCCTGGGTTGGGATCATTACAGGTATTGTATCGGGGATCCATCGTTATCTAATTGATATCGGGGGAGTGACCTCGATTCCGTGTTTGATTACAAGTATTCTGGCAGGTGTGGTGTCAGGATATATCGGCCGCCGGGTCAATCGTTCCAAGAGATGGCTGGTCGGCATCGCTGCAGGTATGGTCTGTGAAGCGTTGACGATGCTGCTCATTCTGGTAATGGCACAACCTCACGGCCTTGGTGTGGACATCGTTTCCAAGATCGGTCTACCGATGATTATCGGAGAGGTCAGTATCGGTTTAATCGTTCTATTGATCCAAAGTGTAGAGGGGGAAAAGGAGAATATCGCAGCAAGACAGGCCAAGCTGGCATTGGATATTGCCAACAAGACGTTGCCTTATTTTCGTTCGATTAATGCGGAATCCTTGCATACGATTTGCTCGATTATAAAAGAAGACATCAAGGCAGACGCGGTGGCGATTACGGATACCCGAGATGTACTGGCTTACGTCGGATTTGGCGAAGAACGCTATCATATCGGGGATGAAATTATTAGCGATGTGACTAAATCGACGATCCGCAGTGGTAAAATCACGATCCGCAACCATATTGCTGACGACAAAACGCCCCAAATCCAGTCTCTGCTCATTATCCCGTTAGAGGAGCGGGGAGAAGTAACCGGAACCCTAAAGATTTACTACCGAAAAGCTTATAAAATCACGTATCCGTTGCAGACGATGGCGATTGGCTTGTCTCAGATCATTTCTACGTTAATGGAAGTGTCGCGTGTGGAGCAAATTAAGGAAGCGGCGAATAAGGCCGAGTTAAAGGCACTCCAGACGAAGATCAACCCTCATTTTCTGTTCAACGCGTTGAATGCCATTGCCTCGACGACGCGCACCAAACCGGATAAGGCGCGAGAGCTGATTATTAATTTGTCAGGCTATCTGCGTTATAATTTGGAGCTGAATGATGATTTGATCGAAATTCACAAGGAGCTTCAACAGGTGTCGGATTACGTAGAAATTGAAAAAGCTCGCTTCGGCAATCGGCTTCAGGTGGAGTATGTAATGGATGAGGTGTCCGTGCGCATTCCGAGCCTAATTATCCAGCCCCTAGTTGAGAATGCGATTAATCATGGAATCCTCAAGAAAAAAGGGCCAGGTACAGTAACCATTTCTGTAAAAGACCGTGGCGAAAAGGTGCGTATTTCTGTAGCTGATACCGGGGTGGGTATACGGGACGATGTAGTGGATAACCTATATCATGATCAAGTTCCGGCTAAACAGATCGGCTTGTACAATGTGCACAGAAGACTCAAGCTTATGTACGGTGAAGGAGTCATTATTCTTAAACATGATCCGGGCACCGAAGTATATTTTGACATACCAAAGGAGAAGTCATGAAGGCCATAATTGTAGAAGACGAACTTCCGGCACGTGAAGAGCTGGAGTATCTTATTCAGACTCATAGCAGTATTGAGGTGACCGATAGTTTCGAGGATGGACTGGATGTATTCCGGTTTCTGCAAGATCAGGAGACGGATGCGATCTTTCTGGACATTAACATTCCTTCATTGGACGGGATGCTATTGGCACAGAACATTAGCAAATTTGCTAAAAAGCCCTATATTATTTTTACGACCGCCTATAAAGAACATGCGGCGCAGGCTTTTGAACTGGAGGCGTTCGACTACATTCTCAAGCCATATGATGAAAAACGGATCGCATCCATGCTGCATAAGCTCGAAAATGCTTATGAGCAGCGAAACGCTCAAATACAGGAACCTGTCCAGGCTGGGCAACCCCGAGCTGCTGAAACCAGTACCGTTGCTGCTCCGGGGCGTATTAATCTGCTGAAAAATGACAAAATTATCGTAACGGATGCAAACGATATTTACTATGCGTGTGCGCAGGAAAAGGTAACTCGTGTCTTTACAAGGCATGAAGAATATACGATGCCGATGAGCATTTCGGAATTTCATGCCCGCCTGCCGCAGCAGGACTTCTTTCGCTGTCACCGATCGTATACGGTTAATCTGTCGCAAATCCGTGAAATTGTACCTTGGTTCAATCATACGTATCTCTTGCGCTTGCGTGGACTAGAAGCAGAAATTCCGGTGAGTCGCAGTAAGGCCAAGGAGTTTCGGCAAATTATGCGACTTTAAAGGCATTTCATTCCGCTATATGTGCATTTCATTCCTCAAACGATTTCTAGCTGACATGCAGGGTTATAATAACCGTGTAAACAGAATCCTTACAGAATTGCTCTTTCACAGGCGCAAAGCGTACTGGATTCACGGTTATCATCATAACAAATGGATGCTGTAGAGCCGGAATGAAAAGAGGAGATCAATATGAAATCAAACAGCGGAAATCGCCTGCTGGTCGTACTGGGAACGATTATTGTCCAGATGGGTTTAGGTACCATTTACACATGGAGCTTATTTAATCAACCGTTGGTGGACCGCTTTGGCTGGAACCTCAGTTCGGTCGCTATTACCTTTTCAATTACCAGTTTTGCACTGGCGTTTGCTACGTTATTCGCAGGCAAGCTACAGGATAAATGGGGACTTCGTCGTCTGATTTTGTGTGCAGGTATCGTACTAGGGGCAGGGCTCATGCTCAGTTCACAGGTAACTTCGTTATCCCTGCTGTACATTTTGGCAGGTATTGTCGTAGGTTTTGCGGATGGAACGGCATATATTACATCACTGTCAAATCTGATTAAATGGTTTCCTGAGAAAAAAGGACTTATCTCCGGTATTTCAGTTGGGGCCTACGGTACAGGCAGTCTGATATTTAAGTATATTAACGGTTCGCTGATTCAGTCTGTTGGCGTATCGCAGGCATTTCTATATTGGGGTATCATCGTGCTGATCATGATCGTCGGTGGTTCTTTCCTGGTGAAAGAAGCAGTAGTTGTGAACAAACCTTCGGAACAAAATGGGGCTGTACAGCGGGACTATACCGTTAAAGAAATGCTGCGCACCAAGCAGGCATACCTGCTGTTCGTCATGTTCTTTACCGCTTGTATGAGTGGTCTCTACCTGATCGGTGTGGTCAAAGATATCGGTGTACGGATGGCTGGCTTGGATGTAGCAACAGCCGCCAATGCGGTCGCTATGGTCGCTATTTTCAACACGGCGGGTCGGATTATATTAGGTGCGCTATCGGACAAGGTAGGTCGTCTGAAAGTGGTAGCAGGTGCACTTTTAACAACAGCAGTTGCAGTTACAGTACTGAGTCTGGTACCCCTGAATTTTGGTTTGTTCTTTGCCTGTGTAGCAGGAATTGCTTTTTGCTTCGGGGGCAATATTACCGTCTTTCCTGCCATCGTAGCTGATTTCTTCGGTCTGAAGAACCAAAGCAAAAACTATGGCATTGTGTATCAGGGCTTTGGCCTTGGTGCGCTGGCGGGGTCATTTATCGCTGCCTTGCTCGGCGGATTTATCCCGACCTTTACCACAATTGCTGTGCTGTGCGTCGTATCGTTCCTGATTGCCCTCACCATTCGCACTCCAGAACAAGGTAAAGGCAAACTGCGCAGCGAACGGAAGAAAAATACCAATGGTGTGCGCAGCATGAAGCCAGGTACAAAATTAGGTTAAACGATTTGAGAAAATAGGACCAGATGAATGCCAAAAGACCTGTCATCATTTCTCTAAGGGAGATTATGGCAGGTTATTTGTTTTTCCAATAACCTGATTTACGGTATAATAAAAAGACGTGTAATAAGCCGATATATACAAAAGACATAAGCTAAGAACCTGACAGGAGGACGAGTCATGATCGTGGATACAAGCGGGAATCTGCTTGCCCGCAATACGAAGCTGCGAAATACATATCAAATTCGAAGCGCCTTGTCCCGCAGTGAGCTGGCCATCGTGTATACGGCAAGGCTGTTGGATAACCGAGAAAAGGTCATTGTAAAGGAATTTTTTCCGAATGCGCTGGCTTTGCGGGGGATGGATCGAAAAACGGTCACTTGTAGCGCTTCTATGCAATCCAAATATGTAGAGTTTATGCATTATTTCTTGCGTGAAGGGCAAATGTTGAAGGAATTAAATCATCCGGGGGTTGTCGGTTATATAGATCACTTTGAGGAAAATGGAACTGCTTATCTGGTCATGGAATACTGTGCAGGCAAGACGCTGGATCGAATGATGCAAGAAGAAGCTGTGCCAACGTCTGATCCTACTTTTTTGTACCAAACGCTGCTACCATTAATTGATGCCTTGGAGTATATACACAACAAAGGAATTATTCATCGGGACATTAAGCCAGGCAATATTATGGTTGGGGAACATGGCAACATCAAGCTGATTGATTTTGGCTCTGCTGTGCATTTCGAAGGCAAGGAGCATCCGATCTTCACGACGGCAGGCTATTCTCCGCTGGAATTTTACTCTAACCGTTCGCGGCAGGGACCTGTGTCGGATATTTATAGCTTGGCCGCCACGCTGTATTATTGCCAAAAAGGATCACCCCCACCGGATGTGCCAGGCAGATTATTTGCAGATCGGACCGAACGGATTCGGATCGAAAATGCAGGGATTTCACTACTGCCGTACGTGATTCGGCGTGGCCTGGCGGTACAGGCTAACAAGCGTTGCCGCTCACTTCGATGGTTTAAAGCCGCACTACGTGCGGAATATTGGATAAAAAAAGGGAAGCGCCCTACTCTTACGGTTCGTTAATCGTAAGAGTAGGTGCTTCTCTTTTTTATTCCGACGGACGTTATCCTGTCGGAGCTTGAATATGGTCGGTGTACACTGAAGTGTTCGGCTTAATCGCCTTGTACCGCAGCTCAATTTCAGTGACGCCGTCCTCAAACGTGATGTACAGTTTGTCACCATACGCCATGACCGCTTTTTTGTTACGGGTCAATCTGATTTTTCCATGCTGCAGGGCGCAACGTGTATCATGTTTCACGATCAGAGTCCCTTTTTTACCTGCGGAAAATAGGATTCGTTCTGCTTCTGGCAACGGTTCGTGAACGTCAAGCGTACGGAATAACTCCTGCAAGCTGACCTTATGACCCGGAAAGGAGGTCAGCGGCCAAGATTTTACCGGAATCTCCTGTCCACTCGCTGTAGCGAGAAAATATCCTTCGATTCTTCCAGCAAACTGCGGCTTCGGTCGCAAGAACCAATACAGAAGAGCAGCTATCACAATGCTGATGGCTACCGTCCATTTAATGGCTGTATACCGGGATTGGACTGAAACGGTCAGTGTAGCGCTACTGGATGCACCTTCTGGATCGGTAGCGGTAATCTTTAGCTTCGTGTCACCTGTGTGAAGCTTGGATAGCAGCAGATCATTACCGTTAATCTCGGCATTAATTGTATCCTCAGAGGCTCCTGAATCCAGCTTATAATTCAGCTTGTCATGATTGGGATCAACAATAAAATCCTCTAAACTTCGACGGGAGTCACCGTCTTCTTTTACCAGATGTATCGTCAGGTCTTTTAATGCTTGTGGTGCTGCATTGGTGGCGTGAACTTTATGTACAATTCCCTTACGGTACCACTGCGGACTATCCAGAGATAGCTGCCATGTATAATCACCCGTTTGTGGGAACGCATATTCGGTATGAAAGGCTCCTGACTTATAGGTCATAGGCACCTTTTTAGCTGTACCGCCTTTTACAGGGGTAACTATAATATGGGCTTGAAGAGATGTATATACGGCCTCATCTGTAAGATTTTGGCCATCCGGTAACAGGAGCTGAGCTTGAAATGGTGTCGCTTGTCCCTTCAGCAATTGCATAGGCTTGTTGCCATGAGTTGCTGTTGTTTGCGTTCCTCCTATAGTAGCTTCAGCTTCCAGTCGGTAGCTGCCAAGTAAATTGATTTTAACCAAATCTCCGCGTATGCCCCGTAATTTCAACTTCACTTTACCTGCTTGTGGATGCTCAATTTTCAAAATTGCATATCGGCTCGACTTGTACCTACGGACATTTTCTGAATTGGAGTATAGCTGGGTTTCCAGCAGGGGATGCTCCGACAAAAGCACCAGATTGGCTTCCTCCATACTAGAGTCCGGTAGAGTCACCGTTAATTCTTGCATCTCGCCAGTGGTCGTAATTGCAGCAACTGGAACGAGTTTGGAGCGAATTTGACTGGCAAAAATACGATTCAGAATTTCCGGCAGATCCTCAGCACTACTCGTAATAAAAGAAGCTCCTCCCGTTTGAGAAGCGATCCGTTCGAGTTCTTGCCGGTTTACCGTGCCATCATGGTTCAGGCCAATCGTATACACCGGGTATCCCTTGGTCTGTGCAGATTTGATGACAGAGGATACATCGTTATTCGAGTCACCCTTAGACCGAGAACCAGAAGAGGCACCAAAATCAGTCTCTCCATCTGACAATAAAATCATAAAAGGCTGACGCCCTTGGGATGCTCCGGCAGCTAGCAGTTCTGAGCCTTTACGCAGCCCAAGTCCCAAATCTGTATAGCCAGAACGGTTCAACATTCTGATTTCCTGCTGAATTTGCGATTTTTGCGCTGCCACGCCAATCGAGGTAAGTGGTTTTGAGGCGACAACATGATGGTTGTAGGCGACGAAACCCACGCGTGTACGGTCTGCATCACTTAAGTCCATAAACATACTAATGACTTCGGCGGCAATACCCTCGGGATCCGTGTCTCTCATGGAATAGCTGGTATCCAGTACAAAAACAGCATCGTAACCCTCAATCGGAGCAGTCCCCGAAGATGCTGCATTAGCCTGATTTACAGTGCAAATGACCCCGTTTAAGCCCATTTGGAAAAATAGTACAAAAGTCATGAAAATGATAATTCCTAGTTTCCTTATTCTGAACATAAGCTCCTCCATCGGCGAGACCAATGTGGGCGTGCCAACTCTCCTAATCCTTGGGATATAAGGGATAAAGGATCAAAACAGCTGAAAACCCTCACATTAGCCATGAATTTGATACTTTTACGCTTATCAGAAATATCCAATGAACTTCTATCGGCAATTGGATTCCATTTGTGAATATTTCCCTGAAGAAACAGGTCTAACATATCATAAAAATTACGTATTCACGCATAAAATGAGCCAAAATGCCCTATTTCAATCTGAGACTACAGAAATTGACAAAACTAAAGGGTGCTTTGTATGATAGCTCTCGTATCAACGGCAAAAATTGGGATTGAAGTTAGGAATACGAAATCATAAATTTGAAGTTTCTGTGTTATATGACTTTTGATTTTGAATTTTATCTCATTTGAATGCCTTGCCGTTAAAAGCCGAATAGCGCTTCGGACCGATTTTCGAGGTTATATGCCTGTACCGTAAATGTGGTATAAGCTCAATCCTTTGACGAATTTAAATGTTAAGTAGGGGGGAGGAGGCAAATGAACTAAAAATGAATATTCGTCCGTTTCAAATTGGACATCCCATGTCCGAATATGGAGCAATGGACCTATACTCAAACTTTATTCATTTGCCGACAGCGATGGAAATCATTTATCAAACCAACCGGACAATGCTTTTTGAAGAGATTAACCCGGAAAAGCTGGACCTGATCACCATTGTAGGTGATGTGAAGGGTATCGACAGCTTGAGCGATGAGAAGATCAAGGAAATTAATCAGCACCTTCTGGTGCGCAGCTTTGACGAATTTTTGGATAAGTTTTCACCGACCGTGTATTCATTTTTTAACGCGGCCAATCAAAAGGTCGTCTACACCCTTAAAAAGCCTGAGGGAATTGATGAGGATAGCATTTCTGAAATTCGTATCAATCAAAGCAATGATTTTCTGAAAATGTTGTTTACGCTCATTGATACTAAGCGCAGTCAAGGAATCACCAATGTAGATTTCAAATTTGAAAATCTGTTGGATATGATTTCACCGAAAAAGGTTATGGACGATATTCGTCAAGTCCGCAAAGAAATTCACTATATGTACGGTGAATACGACAAGCTGGATGATGGAGATCCGAAGAAACTCGACATGGGTGACAAGCTGAATGCCATGTTCGAGGAAGCGAGCCAGAACTATAACAACGTTATGGCTATGCTGCCACTGGCCATTGAGGACATCAAAACCCGACTTCTGCTCGGTGGGGCCCAAGAGGAAAACGCCGGTGAGTTGATCCAGGTGGGTATGCTCTCCATTGGGGAAAGCGGCGAACTGAAAATTATTGAAGCGCCGAAGAGCGAAAGTACTGAGCTGATGCTGTTGGATGAGAACAGCACTGGCGATCTCTCCCAAGTATTCGAAGAAGATTACAACTCTATTACAGATACGCCTTCTGACTATGTAAAAGACTTGGTGGTTCGCACGTTTGTGCCACTGCCAGCTGTTCAGACCAAGGTTGACACAGCGGTTGAAGTTCAGAACTACAACACGTATCTGGAGTTCTATAAAAATGCCAAGGATGATTTCGTAAAGGCGGTTAAGCCTCTGGTAGAAAAAATCCTCGGTGTCAAAATGTTCTTCGATCAATATGCGACGAAGAGCAAAGGGATGCTGCCGACAATGCTGGTAGCGAATAACAAGCTGGACATGCTGGTGAAAAGTAGCAATATCCCGCGTCTGGAAACGTACCTGAACACCGTAAATGCCAAAAATGAATTCAGCGACACCATCTGGTTCGGGATCGTTCCATCTATCGAGCTTGAAGCAGCCGGTAAGGTAAAAGTTTCTCGTGAACGCTTTAAGGGCAACGAGAAGGTCGTAAAGCAGGGCGGAAATTCGATGGAATCGCTTTCGATGCTGCTGCAAGTCGTGAAGGATTACAAAATTCAAATGTTCTTTAACTTTGAATCCGGTGAAGAGACGACCTTCAACAGTATGGCGACAGCAGGCATCGATAAATATGTCGATAAATGCGCCAGTCTTGTACGCAGAGAATATAGCGAATTTGCGATTCCTTGTGTACCAAACTTTACCATTATTCCGAAGGATAAATCGGGTGTCATTATTGATAGCAAAATGCTACAGACCGAAGACGGTGTGCAGCTCTCCAAGGAAAAAGAAGATATTCTCAAGCTGTGGATCGAGGGCGTATATGTGGGCGCTGCCTATGTGGCCGCTGGCTTGGTCGCTTCCTATCAATGTCCTGAATACCTGCGTGAGACGTTCAAAACGGTCAATAAAAACTTCCCGGGTGTACGCTTCGACATTGAAGCTGGAGACAACAGTCTGCGCACGGTGACGACGATGGCCAAGGAAATCACTGGGTTCACCAACACGATCAAGGATGCCATCAACCGTAAAAACTTTGGCTTTGTATTTTCGTCCGAGAATGCTCAGATTCAGGATAAGGATATCCGCCGGATTACTGTCTACAAGGCAAGAAGCATGGCGATGTCCGAGGACGGCTTTGACTCTATCTACAAAACGCTGGTCAGCACGTACATTGAACGTATTTTGCGCTACCAAACAGGTGATTTCAAGCACGAAAATATCGTCCGCTTCTTTAGTAACAATCCGAGCAGCCAGAAGAGCAAGTGGCTGAGCAGCAGAGGATCTGTGAACTCGATCATTCAGGACGGAGATGATATGAGCTTCATTATTGACGAGAAAAGCAATATGTGTCATATCGATCTGGTCTTCAATGGTAATGTGAAGAACCTGGAAGTCATGATAACTAAGGGAACCAGCTCGGTCAAATCATGATCCGAGCACTACGAAAGATGGTAGAGGCGTTTCTATCCAGAACCGCCTTTATACATAAATCGCGGAGAAGCCCTGCTTCTTCCGCCATCATTTTACCTAATATCAAGGAGGCAACACACATGGGATTCAGATTGAAAGTAGAAGGACAAGAAACAATCGAGCTGGGCTTGGATAACATCCAAACGGTTATTTATGACACCGATACACCGGACGATTCCAATGCACGCTCCACTGACGTAGGCTCCACGCTGCGCATCAGCGGTAAAATCATCACAGCAGTAGACGGTGACAGCGCGGATGACACGCTGAAACTGGCTTTGTGGTCTCTGGTTCCTGCTGAAAAAGCAGACAGCTACCGTAAAGTAACACTGGAAGTTATCGCAGCCGATCAAGTGGTGCGTAAAATCTACTTCCCGAATGCTTTCGTTGTAGACTACAACGAGCACTTCGGCGACACAGAAGGTGTAGGCGCGTTTACACTCTACATCAAACAAAAGAAAGACAAAACCGAGTTGGCTACTATCGACGGCGGATATCCAGTTTAAGCTTAACGTCTTAACGTTAAGCGCGGCTTAAACACACACTCACCCGGCGCATACGTGAAGGGTGGATAAATATTAAGAGGCCTACGGGTCTCTTAATATTTATTTTTTTCGGAGAGGGGAACATCAGACAATGACCAACTACTATGAGCTGCTCGGTGTCAGCCGGGATGCTTCGGAGGCAGAGATTAAGCAAGCTTACCGTAAACTGGCCAAAAAGTATCATCCTGATACCAACCAGGGAAGCGAGGAAGCAACGCGCAAGTTCAAGCTGATTCACGAGGCTTACAATACCTTGCGTGACGAAGCATTGCGGCAGGCATACGATGCTGAGCTCATCCGAAAAGCTACAGGAACTAGCGGAGAACAGCAAGATAAAGCGAGAGGGGCAGCACCTTCAGGCGGTACGCGTAGGACAGCTAAAGGATTCAATCCGGCTGACATAGGCACTGATTTTGAGCAATTTTTCGGCTTTCATCCGAAAACGAAGGAGCGCTCACCAGGGAAAAAAACGAAAAAATCCGGTGATCCGACGGATACCTCAGCCATGTTCAACCAATTTTTTGGTATTCGTAAAAAGTGATGATTTCAGGATAGAAACGGGGGAAGCAAGCAGTGAAAACGGCGCAGAGCAGATGGGTTTTCATCATAGATGTTGCCATGTTCGGGCTGATGCTGGCGATCGCCTTTTATGTGTTTAATCGTACAGGCTACAGCGGTTTGAAGACTGTGGTCGCGATAGGTATTGGGATTAGCGTGCTTGTATACATACTGCGCAATCTGGTGTCCGTGGTACCTGTGCCCAAGCCAAAGGCAGAGCGTAAACGGATTACCAAGCTGGTGTTGATTGATGAAGAGGGTGAGTCCGTTAAAGAATGGTACATCGAAAGCGAAACATCATTGTTAATCGGCAAAACAACATCACGCTCTGAGGCAGATATTGATTTAGCAGGTACAGATTATGCTTCCTTGGTAAGTGTGGAGCATGCGGTACTCAACCGGGTAAACAGCGACTGGTTTGTGGAGGATGTGGATTCCGGCAACGGTACCGGGCTACGGTCTGCGAACGAAAGTGGCACCAAAAAGCTGGAAAGTGGCGAACCTTACCGAATTTACTCAGGCGATTTGATATATATTGCCAATACTAGGCTGCTCGTTAAATAGAAGAAATTGCATAACACGTAGATCGCTGTAAAGACAATCAAGACAATGGGGGAAGGAACCGACTATGAGTTTGACAAGATGCCCGAACGGACACATGTTCAGTACACGAAAGCACGGAAATACGTGTCCTTATTGTAATTCGGTAGTAAATATAGCCGCACCCAAGAGCGCGGAACCAGCAGCGAAAACAAACGTTGCGGGAGACGATGACAAAACCATGCCGTATTTAGGCGAGACGGTAGGGATTCACCCGGTAACCGGATGGCTGGTATGTATCGAAGGAGCACAGGTGGGTCAGGACTATCGCATTATGGCAGAAAAAAACTTTATCGGGCGCGCAGAGGAAATGCATGTCCGTATTATCGGAGACAACACGATTTCCCGCAGAAATCATGCGGTCATTGTGTATGATCCGAAGAAACGCAACTTTTACTTGCTGCCAGGCGATTCGTCAGGCTTGGCGTATCACAATAACGAGGCGGTATATTCACCAGTGGAGCTGGCTGCTTATGACGTGATTCAGCTCGGACGCAGCAAATTTATCTTTATTCCGCTGTGCGGCGCTCATTTCGAGTGGGATAACGAAAATTAGAACGGAAGTGGGCAATGGTGCAGGGAGGTAACGAGATGCAGCCTTATTTTGTTGTATGTGGAGCTGCGGTGCTGTTCGCTGTTCTTCTCATCATCCGTATACGACTGACGCGAAGTTCCGGCAGCCGTACCGTGAGTGGAATTGAGATTGGAAATGGTCAAACGATCGGGAGCCGGAGCGAGCAGGATGATTATTTCTCCAGTATGACCACCCCTGTGGGTACGCTGGCTGTTGTTGCAGACGGGATCAGTGGGCTGGCTAATGGACGTATGTCCAGTACCTTGGCTGTGACGACTTTTACGAAGGCATTTGCCAAGTTAGAAGATGCAACGAATTTGAACGGATATTTTGCAGAGGCTGCAACCCAAAGCAATCGCGGTATTTTGCAAAATTTGAATGGGCAGGGCGGGGGAACGACGCTCGCGGCGGTCATTGTGTGCGGCTATCAGCTGTATTACGGAGCGGTGGGCGACAGCTTGATTACAATTTACCGCAATGGTCACTTTCAGACAGTCAATTCCAAGCATACAGCGGAAACACTGCTGGAAGAACGAGTGCTTGCTGGACAAATGACCTCAGAGGAAGCTAAAACGAGTCCTGTACGCAATCAACTGGTCAACTACTTGGGTTATGAAGGCTTTGAGAGCATGGAACTGGGGAATGCACCGATTCGCCTGTATTCGGGTGATTATGTGCTGCTGTGCAGTGATGGCATTCAGGAGGCGCTGACGGAGATTGAGCAGGAAGAGATCATGCGCAAGGGCGGAACACCGCAGGAAATGGCGGATGCCATGATCGACACCATTAACGATAAAGGGTTTAAAAGTCAGGATAATGCGACAGTGCTTATTTTGGCGATAGGATGAAACAAGAAAGACGGGGGTAGCGATGCGCAAGGACAACAGCGATTTTAGTACCGCCTTTGTGTCGGAAGCGGGCTCTTATATAGATAACCGGGACTATTTTGCATTCATGGAGACGGACGACATGGCCTGTTATGTCCTCGCAGACGGTCTGGATTCGGATCAGGAGCTGCGCAGCGCAGAAATGGTAGTCAAAACGGTGCTGGAAAACTTTATGGAGAAGCCTTCCATGTCCAAGCGGCGTTTGATGAGAGATCTGCGTGAAGCGCAGGAATGGCTGCAATTTGAAAGCCGTCGTGTCCGGCTTAAGGCCAGTCTACTGATGGTAGTGACCAACTACAACAAAATGGTGTACGTTTCGTGCGGTAATGTGCGGCTATATCATTTTCGCAATGGAAGGCTTAATTTTCGCAGTAAGGATCATAGCCTGGCTCAGTCACTGGCAGATGATGGTCGTATTCCAGACGAAGCGACCAGTACACACGAGGAACGGGGGAATCTGCTGGAATACTTGGGGAATCCGAATGGGGTTCATGCCCATTACGCCAAAAAGACACAGCTTGCAGATGGAGATGTCATGCTGCTCGCTACATCTGGGATGTGGGAGGACGTTGAACTGGCAGAAATGCTGGGTGCGCTGGAGGAAGCGAAGGACCCGGGTATGCTGACGGATACGTTGGAAGAGGTCCTGCTGAGCAAACAGCGCCGGACGGTGAATAATTACACGGCTGCCGCCATTTATGTAAACAAAGTTTTCCAGGAAAAGCCTAAAAACCGTCGTAAGCTGATCAAACGGATTTTGATTGCGTTGCTCGCCTTTGTAATCGTGGGCGGAGGAGCATGGATTACACTGGCGCGTATGGCTGCGAACAAAGCGGCTGCGCTGGAAACGATGATCGAATCGGCTCAGGCTGCGGATGATTATGCAAGAGCTGGCGATTATGCAAAAGCGCTCAAATCCTACAGTGAAGCGAAAAACGCGGCAGTTAAGATTAATGATAAAATTCACAAGCGGTTGTACACGGCAGAGCAGAAAGTATCTCAATTGATGGTCGACGGAGACGGCTATGTGGAAAAGGCCGATTTTACCAAAGCTGAAGCCAGCTACGATAAAGCACGGAAAAGCGCCGGGCTATATCCACCATTTAATGTGAAGGACATTGAGCATAAAATCGACCAACTGGACAGCTATGCCGAGACGGCGAGCTGGATGAAGGACGGAGATTTAAAATTCCAGGGTGGCGATTACACAAATGCACTCAAGCTGTACAAAAAAGCAAATAAGGCTGCGATGGAATCCGGCTATACGTCCGCGCAAAAAGAGCTGGAGAAGAAGATTACAGAGACCAATGATAAATTGACAGCTATTCAGCAGCAGCTCAAGGAGATTCAAGCTGGCAAGCTTCAGGCCAAAGGGGATCGGCTGATGAAAGATCTCGATTATGAAGGGGCCATTGATGCTTATAGCGGGGCACAGGAGATTTATCAGGAGATTGATAAGCTCGAAAGTGTTCTGGCGCTGGAGCGGAGCATAGCCAAGGCGGAGGAAAAGCAGAGCGCGGAGCAGCAGAAAAATGGACAGCTTCCTGCTGGATTGGGATTGTCTGACGGAGTGTTGAACGACACAGATGCTGGAGACGCAGCGAGTGAAGCTTCATCTTCCGCTGCGGCAACCTCTGCCACAGCATCGCAAGCGAAGGCTGTGCCGACGGCTTCAGCGGGTCCTACGCCCGCGAAGAGGGAAGCCTCTCCGACTGCAAAAAGTGGTGGTACGGGGGATGGCAATGCCGCTTCGACCAAGGCGGACACCAGCAAAGAGCAAGGAACTGCTGATTCTGTTTCTAAAGCAGCCGGGGCGTCGAATTCAGAGAGTCAAGATCAGGCTGCTGCGAACGGGAAATAAGTTTTTATGTTCATTGAATGCTGGAGCCGGAAAGGAGTGAGACGTCGTGAAAGAGCTGGTACAAGATCGTTTGAGCAAGATGGACGATTTAGAGCAGAGACGTTTACTGAAAAATATGATGGCGGGGGTATTTATGAACCTCGTCGAATATCAGGAAGAAATGACCCGCCAGCTAGAACGGCGGGTATTTGAGGAAATTGAGAATACAGAAGAAAAGTTTGATGTGTATGTGTCATTGACATCGCGTGAGGACTATGACCCGATTCATGAATTTTTATATCCTGTGTTGCCCTCCGATGCAGTAGAAAAACAGGTAGACATCAGTCGTGTGGCAGAGGTGGTACGCGAAGGCGGGGAGATGCCGCTATTTACGCTTTTTCTCGAAATGGAGACCGAACAAATCTCGGCACTGGTACGCAGCAAACGAATTTTCTTAGGAATGCTGGTCACGGAAACTGCAAATTACCCGATTCGTTTTCGTCTGGAGCATAACCGATCTTATATGTTGGAGATTGAGCAGTTGTATCATACATTTATGCAAAATGGTATGCCGTGGAAAACGATTAATCATCCATACGCTTATAAATTTGTGGACTGTGTATTGATTGGTGGGGACGGCGAGCCGGCCGCTCATGAAGAAATCCATGAAATCTCGATTTCGTTGGAGGAATTCGACGTTTATAAGAAAGCCGATGTTTTTCCGCTGTGGAACATTGAAAGACTGGCTCTAAAGAACAGCGGTTTTCCTATACCAGCTATAGATCGTGTGAACTATGAGCATGTGCTGCCTTTGCGTAAAACAGGATCAGAGCATGGTTACCTGATTGACGGGACTGAAAGTGATATCCGCTATATCAAGCGGACAGAAGAGGAACTGACGATTGTCACACCACGTGATAAATCTGGCGAATGGAATGTGATGAAGGTTACGAAACCAGTTACAACCAAGCTTAGTCGTCAGACTTTTCCGGTATTGTCTAATCGGCGGCAGGACAGCTTTTTGGGTCGCTATGCAGGAAAACAGGCCGTGATTGTCCGGGCTAAAGCAGAGATCACGCGCATCGTCAATTCGTTTGAAGCGGCACAGGGGCTAGAGCTAGAGCGTGTGGACATCTGGGGAGGTGCAGGGCGAAATGATATAAGCAACCTTGTAACCAAAACTCAGACGTATCCGTTAAATCCGTTTGTCAGCGATAATGTACGGACAGAGGATGGCAAGCAGATCATGCGATTGGGGTTCAGACGTGGTTCTGAGGATGTGTTGCCAACCACACCTGCTTACATTTTATCCGATTTAATGAGCTTTCTGGTGTCGGAAGTGCAGATGTATTTTCCAGAGTACAAGTGTGAAGGAGAATGGGTGTGAATTACGTTTGGGATTTGCTCATGCGCGCAAGGAAACAGGGGCTGGATGTAGATAAATTCCGCTTCGTACCCGCTGTCAGCTATTCTCCGTATATGGAGCTTAGCTTGGCTGAGCTGAATACGTCCCATTTGGAGCAGGTAGTGGAGATTAATCCGTACTACCGCTTTTATTCTATTTTTCGGGATCTGTTTCCACCGGATGCAGCAGAGGATCTGGAGCTGAGAGAATCGCTATTTGATATTATGATGCATTTTCTGGCGGAGATCGATTTGTATCAAGGGATGAATCGGCGAGAGTACCATATCCGGTTTGTTCAGCGTGATATTGCGGATGGCATCTTTGGCCCGAAGGTAAAGGAAGCCTTTGGACAATTAAACCGTGAGGAACAGGACGCGATTGCTGAAGGTCTGCTGCGCCTGTATGAGACGGGGGAAGCCGTACATCTGCTAAAACAAACGATGCGTCGCGTCTTCCATCGCTCGATCATTTACACCAACTGTGAGGAAAAAGACGAACTACTCATATATATTGGCCAGGAGGAGACGATGCTGTCACGAATCAAAGTGGATTTGATTCTCGATTTGTTTCTTCCAGCACGGTTTACGACGGAATTGTATTGGACCAGTCATTTCGGCATTTTGGAGGAAGACCCTACGATGAAAATAGATGCTATCGCCCTCTATTAAGGCTAAATGGCTAAGAAAGGACATGTGAACGATGAACGGACCCTATACATACAGGTTGCTAGACCCGCTCACTGATCGAAAAAGCGCTCGCTTCACGACCAAATACACGCGGGCGGAATTGGAGCAAATGACGACCTTTCAGTTGCGCGGGATATGTGATAAAGAGCGACTGGTCGAGGGCTTTGCGAATCGTCTGGCACGTGAAGAATTGATTCGCGTAATCTTGCGATTTCGAAGCGCGGAGGAGCATCTACTCATTACCAGACCCAATCCTGACGGTTTTGAACGTATGCAATCGGCACTACAGCGCAACTGGAATGACCGCCCGCAGGAGAACGGCGGTATCCGGGTTCCCGCCAAAATCACGCTGTATCAGGGGGTGCGCACAGGTCGCATGGACAACTATCGGATCGAATCCGATTTGCCTTGGCTGAGCTCATCTAATGTGCTGCTGGTGAATGCGACAGGGGAATTATGTGGTGTTTTAAATTTGGTGAAGGATGAGGGACGAACAGGCGTATATTATCTTTCTCGTCACCGCGATGCTGAACTGCGAGAGACGTCCAATCATAGCTATAGCTTGCTGTTTCTGCGAAGACAGGAATCAGAATATTTTTATAACCTCTACTATGGAGATAAGCCAATGCTACCGCTGAAACTTCAGGGTCACCGAATCCCGGTGGCAGAGCTGATCATTCGGGGCACGGAAACAACCGATGCGGTACTGGCGATTGATTTTGGCACCTCGAACACCACGGCAGGTGCTTATTTGGATAGTTCCTACGTTACGGCCCCTGATACAGGGATGAGCAGCACAGTAAGGCTGGACGCTATCAATTATGTGTCATTCCCTGGTCCAGAAGGTACGGAAGGCGACTGGATCGAAGTGCTGCCGACTGCCATTCGCGTCGCGGACTGCTCCAATCCCGAGCATATCGTTTATGCATTTGGGGAGGAGGCACTACGTGGAAGTGATGTGGCAGGCAGCCGTGCCACGGTATTGCGGGGAATTAAACGTTGGGTCAATGACTATAAGCGAATCGAAGAATTAATGGATTCTGAGGGGAATACAGCAACCGCTTCCCGCAGCGATATTTTAGCGGCGTTTATCCGTTATGTGATTGCTACAGCCGAGCAGCAATTTAAGTGTCGGTTTCGCAATTTACACTTTTCTGCTCCTGTCAAGCTGCAGCCCCAGTTTATTGAGATGTTTAGCGATATTTTGCCTGATTACCGGATTGAAGCGGAGGATGCGCTGGACGAAGGGCTGGCAGTGCTGTACAACACGTTGGCAGACCAGATGGAACGAGGAACTTTTGCGGACGGTGAGGAGTATCAGGCACTTGTCATTGATTGTGGTGGGGGCACGACAGATTTGTCTTCCTGCCGCTTCCGGATTGAAGATGGGCGTATTGCCTACAAGCTGGATATTCACACAACGTATGAAAATGGGGATACCAATTTTGGCGGAAATAATCTGACGTATCGGATTATGCAGTTTATGAAAATTGTATTTGCAGGTTATTACGCTGCGGAGACGCGTTTGCCTGACACTGATATTGATGCTCTGATCGGCATTCCTTCGGGAGATTTGTACCGTCATGTGGATGAGTTTGGTGTAGATGCTGTATATGCAGGGCTGGAGGAACGGTATCGTGAGGCAGAGGCGATCTTGCCTACCGCGTTCAAACGGTATGAGCATGCTACACGGGATGAATATCAACGGGTACTGAGTAATTTTCATCTGCTGTGGAGTGCGGCAGAAAATATGAAAAAGGAATTTTTTCTACGTACGGGGATATTGCGCAGCCGCTTTGAATCCGAGCAGGTATTATCTGCTGAAAGCGACCTGAACATTGCCGTAATGGATCGTTGGCTGGTTTCGGTCATTGAGAATGGACGGTTCCGTGATGAATATGGTCTACCTGATGTAGTGTTTAATATTCGTGAAGTACAGCAGCTACTTAAGGCAGATATCTACAATATTGTGCGCAAGTTTCTGGATGATTTTTATTTGGAGGGACGCTTGCAGGATTATTCGATTATCAAGCTAACCGGGCAGTCCTGCCGGATTGACGTGTTCCGCGAAGCACTCAAGGAATTTGTACCGGGGCGCAGTATTGAGTTTCGACAAAAGGCAGAAGACCTGAGCCGAGTACCTGAGTTGAAAATGGCCTGTCTGCGCGGGGCTATCCGTTACCTGAACGCTAAAAAAATGGGAACCATTGAGCCTGTCATTACCAATCATATTCCAGCGATTCCGTATACGGTCAGCGCATGGACGCATACGGGGCGTGAGAAGGAACTGATTGCGAGCTTGGAAAGCAATCGGGTACGCGGTTCTATTTCCCGGCCGTCTCAAGCGGTTGAAGTGGAATTCTTCCTGACGGCCAACGGTGGCAAGCTGCGTCAGCGTCATGTGTACCGCAGTCGGCCAGATGCCTTTGAACCCATGCCGTATGAGGAAATCGCAGAGCTGTACGGTCGGGATATCCCGCAGGATGATACGGACTCCATTCGCAATGAGGAAACGAAGTATTTTGTTTTTGTCGGGGATAGTCGTTGGGGCTTTTACGTCGTGCCGATTACTCGCCATGATGAATTGCTGTATCTGGGTCCGAAGCGCTTTTTTGCCTTCGAAAATGATCTCTCCGAGCTGGATTTCTTTGACGGCACGAAATAATAAATTAAGGATTTTGCAAAATGCAGAAATCAGAAAAGCACACAACACATGGAGGGAATAACATGCTGTATGCAGGTTTTTGGAAACGAACTTTGGCCTATATTATTGACAGCCTTATTTTAGGATTTGTATTTATGATTATCGGACTGGTCTGGATCATCATTCAGGCCATTGGAGATTGGGTGCCATCTCCGGCAGAAACCTCTATGCTGACAGACGGGCCGACTGCTATTTTTACTATGCAATTATTAGGACAAACTTTGATGAATTTGGGGGCTTCATGGTTGTATTTTGCGATCATGGAATCGTCCAAATGCAGAGCTACGGTGGGCAAGCTGGCTCTTGGTATCGTTGTAGTAGATGAATTTAACCAAAAGCTGCGCTTTGGACGTGCGAGTGCCCGCTACTGGAGTAAAATTGTATCGAGTATCATTTTGTGGATCGGTTTTATCATGGCAGGCTTTACAGCTAGAAAACAGGCTCTTCACGATCTGATTGCACGTACCTATGTTGTGGACAAGCGCGAGCTGAATTATATACTGCGCGAGCAGGCTGGGCGCGGAGCCGGGATGTAAAGGTAGATCAATAAACTCTGAGATTAAACCTCAGTCTTCAATCGGGGGGAGCACGATGGATATACGCAGATGTATAGAAAAGAATTTTCGCCTATTTATTGGATTACTTGGAGTAAGTAAAGCTCCACCCACCACCGATGATGGAGTTATTGTTCCGCCTCCTGCGCCTGGTGTGAATCGGCTATCTGTTCCCTTAAATAAAGAAGAATAGAGAAAGGAGGAAATCCCATGTTAACGCATATCGTTCCAAAGTTTGAAAAAGGTCGCATTCTCAAAACCGAGATGCTGGAAAATCTGCGGGATTACCCCCGTAGCTTTCTGGATATCCGGTATCAGGATTATTCGGATGGTATTATTACCGGAATGAATGTGACCGTCGGGGAACATGCGCTGACCGTAGGCAGAGGCATTGTAAAGCATAAAAATAGATTATACCTGCTGGAGCAAGAGCAGGAAGTTTCATATGTGGCTACGGGGCGGCTATCGGTGTTGAAGCTGCTCTTTTTGGAACAAACCGATCGCCCGGATTTCACCGTGCATCATGCAGATATTGTGCTAGAGGCCGAGGCTGA
This sequence comes from Paenibacillus sp. DP01, assembly GCF_044784315.1. NCBI lineage: Bacteria > Bacillati > Bacillota > Bacilli > Caryophanales > Paenibacillaceae > Paenibacillus > Paenibacillus sp. DP01. Next base: position 4,199,229 of record NZ_CP173059.1, on the reverse strand, counting down.
GATCGGATTGGATGAGCTGGAGTTGGGTCGATTCAAACTCAAAGATGGAGCTGTGCTTCGCTCCAATTATCAGGATTTTGCTGATATGGCTACTGAATTCAATACATGGAGTGATATCCATGCCCCCTTTGCGGGGTTGTATCAAAGTACGTTGCGCCCAGAAACGCTGCGCTATTTTGCATCCGAGCTGCTCAAAAGCGGTACAACCGATCCGATGGATTGTATGTTTGCTATGATGTGCCTGAACCTGGAGGCTGTGGACAGAGAATCTATCCAGCATTATATTGCAAACCGAAGTGGTGCGGAATATAAGGAATATTCACATGCTCAGCTCCATAGGCAACTAGTGCTGATTTTGGAAGGAGCCGGACGGGGGAAGCGCACAACAGGCCGCTGGCAGGGCGGTGGAGCTGGACGGATGATTGTGGATTAGAACATCAGATAGAGGAGTGGAGTATGCATCCCCTCTATCTTTACTTCTATGCCCCAGTATTTGTTAAATCAATCCGGTGTAAGCCTATACATTTTTTTAAATAAAAAAGACGACATATGTATAAAAACAGGAATAAAGTCACTAAGACTATAGTCGCTTGTTTGGTGAAGTATGCATTCCTTAACCTGCTGAAATTCGACATTTTATAGGCTAGATGGATGTGCTTGAGACTAGGCTTGAGATCAACAAGATTGTCATATCAAGGAATACGTCTTTTAAGAAATTATAAGTGAGAGAGACTTGAACGGATAAGTTGCAGCGATTGCGCAATTGTGCTTGTCCATGATGAGTCTTTTTATATCGCTCATCCATACCTTGTCAAACCAGTCCGATTAGAGTAGAAAATTTGCATACATATGTATAAAAATGAGTATAAAGTCGTGGAAGCGCCCTTTGCTACGGTGAATTGACAAAATATGAAGCAGTGGCTAATATGGTTGAGGACACGGGAGATATTGGAATTTATAAAGGGGTAATGAGTTTTGAATAAGAGACTAGATAACAGATGTAACTACAAAATGAGATGGGGCCAAACGATTTTGGGAGCGCTGTTGGCGCTTAGTCTGGTGTTACTCAGTGGAGGAAATGCGTGGGCTTCATCTAGTGAACAATTAAAATGGATTGAGGGTGGCCGAAAGGTAGACCTGGGAAATGTAGCTGCGGTTGATTTAGACTCATCTCTTCTTTTTTTGGATGCGGCTAACACTGCGAAGGTAAGCGAGATGAATCACGAAAAGCCATCTGGCAAGGAAATTGGGAGTATATTTCCGAAGGATGAAAATCAAAATTGGGAAGTTGTTTTTGAATACTATGAACTTGGACATATCAAGGATGATGAAAAAGAAGACATCGATGCAGATGCCATTCTAGATAGTTATAAAGAGGGTACGGAAGAGAGTAACAAGGAAAAAGTGGAAAGTGATCGTCTGTATGTTACAGGCTGGGATGTGGAGCCTTTTTATAATGAAACTACCCATAATTTAACCTGGTCTATGCTGGCGGAGGATGGGAACAAGGAGAAGCTGATTAATTATAATGTTCGTGTGCTCACTCGTCAGGGTTATATCTCTGCCATATTAGTGTCCGATCCTGCACATTTGGACGCGGATAAGAAGTTCTTGAATGAGAAAATATTACCCAAGCTGACAGTCAAATCAGGTGAGCGATACGAAGATTTTAATGCTTCAACGGACAAAATTTCTGAATATGGCCTGACCGGACTGATTTTGGGAGGGGCCGGCTTGGCAGTAGCTAAAAAGGTAGGCTTGTTGGCATTAATCCTTGCTTTTATTAAGGGCGCGGGAGTTAAGGTGCTTGTCCTCATTGGTGCTGCTTGTGTAGGTGTGTTTGGTGTGATAGGCAAGTTTTTTGCCAAATTATTTCGCAAGAAAAAGTCAGAATCTATGCACAATGAAACGAATGCTCAGGATCAGTCAGAAACATTACAGTAGCTCTAAAGAAACACACCATAATATAATTACTAACAAAAAGGTCAGGCAGCCTGATCAGTACACACTGAAGAGGTAGCATGGGCAAGAACATTATGAACAGATGATCATGGTAATGATAGACCTATGAATCATCTGTTTTTTATATTTATCCCTTGTAATACTTTCGGTATACCGCGGGTGTTGTGCCTTCATATTTTTTGAATATTTTAATAAAATACCCTGGCTCATTAAAGCCGAGCTCACTACTGATCTGGGATACAGGGATATCTGTAGCTTCGAGCAGCTGCTTCGCCCATTTCATCTTTAAGCGGGCAAGATAGCTGGAAAAGTTCTCACCCGTTTCCTTCGCAAACAGCCGACTAAAATAACTCGGACTAATGTGACACAAGTCAGCCATGGCTTTTAGAGAGAAAGTTTCACCTTTGTGCTCATAAATATATTCAAAGGCGGGTTTGAGTACAGGATTTCCGCACGGAATATCCTCATCCCCTGAGGAGTTCAGATAGGCATCTGCTAAGAAATTATTCATTTCTTTCTTAAGGCTTTCGATATGCTTCAGCGAGTAGCCAGGAAGGATATCAGACAATTGCGGACTGGACTGTATGGCCGAAGCCTTTTCGAACATTTCCGCGAGAAGATTTTTGTTCATTGCTTCTTCAACAATATAATTACACAATAAGGATAACATGTTGGAGATCATCTGAATTTCCTGATAGGTCATCGTCGGCAGATCGGCATAGTAGTCCTTAAGTTCCTCCCATTTGGAGCTGTACAGTTTTTCATTTTTTGATGTGAGGATTTGTTCCAGCTGTAAAGCGTTCGAAGGATCGGCTAGGCGAACCTGACCTGCCATGACGGCGCCAATGTACTTATCGTCGATAATGATTGGTACCGCGATGTCAACGATGTCATAATGACAGAGATAAATATAAGGTTTGTTGGAACGCACCGCTTCAAGTCCACCACGAGAGTCACATTTCTGGCAGTAGGGAAGGAGATTCTCATCTTGGCGAACCTTCTTGCAGAACGATTGACATTGGCTGTGACTAGTTACGGGATTCCCTCTATAATCGACGGTGAGAATGGCTAATTTGGTAACGGATGCTAATGAATCCTGCAACTGCTCCCACTTTTTCAAATCAAAGATTTTCTGGATGCTCAAATGTTCACGTATCAAGATTCTCATCCCTTAATGGTAAATTATCCTGTAAGCAACAACAAAAAAGTACAATTTACATGCTTCAGTGCAAAAAAATACGATTGCAAATTATAATATATTCCTTGATTCCTCCAATGTAAAGTTCACATGGTTCGTTTATAGTTTTAATCAGAACGAAACCAACACCATTAAAGGGAGGAATTATAGATGAGAAAAGCTTTTATCAGCCCAAGCAAATATGTACAAGGTGAAAACGAATTGTTGAATTTGGGTTACTATGTGAGTACCTTTGGCAAATCTGCTTTACTGATCGCGCATCCAGCCGATGTGGAGCGGGTGAAAGATAAGCTTGATTCCACTACGGAAAAGTATAACGTAACCTTTATTGAAAGCGGTTTTATGGGTGAGTGCTCCAGACAAGAAGTGTCTAGACTCCAAGAAATCGCCACTGCGAATGGATGTGATTGCATCGTTGGTCTCGGCGGCGGCAAAGCGATTGACGCGGCGAAATGTGTGGCACAAGGGGAAGCGCTTATCATCTGTCCGACGATTGCTGCGACGGATGCGCCGACAAGTCACTCGGCCGTTCTTTATACTCCAGAAGGCGCATTCGACGATTACGCCTATTTTAAACAAAGCCCGAGTGTCGTATTAGTTGACACCACTGTAATTGCCAATGCACCAACCCGATTCCTCGTATCAGGTATGGGTGATGCACTATCGACATACTTTGAAGCCCGTGCGACCTCTCGCTCTTACTCCAGGGTCAACGCTGGACTGCCTAATGGAGTACGCGAGGGACAGTGTGCGCCAGCCGTAGGTACGAATGCGGCGTTGGCACTTGCAACGTTATGCTATGAAATGCTCTTAAAAGACGGTGCCAAAGCAAAAGCGGCATGCGATGAAAATCATGTTACACAAGCACTCGAAAATATCATTGAAACTAATATTTTACTCTCAGGTCTTGGCTTCGAAAGCGGCGGACTTGCTGCGGCCCATGCGATTCATGATGGACTTACCATTCTGGAAGGCACGCATCACTATTACCATGGAGAAAAAGTCGCGTTCGGTACGATCGCACAGCTGGTGCTCGAAAACGCACCGACGGAAGAATTACATCAGGTACTGGATTTCTGTTTAACCATCGGTTTGCCGGTCTGCTTGGCCGATATCGGTGTCGATCATATCAGCCAGGAAGAACTCATGGAAGTAGCTGCTAAAGCCTGCATTGAGGAGGAATCGATTCATGCCATGCCGTTTCCGATCACGGTAGAGCAGGTTGCAGCGGCAATTGCTGCGGCCGACCGGATCGGCAGCCAGTACAAAGCGGAGGTAAAATAGCATGAAAAAGGTCATCAACCGTACGGAAAATTTGGTTCTTGAGATGTGCAGTGGTATCGCGCTCGCGCATCCCGAGTTGGAATTTCTACCAAAATATAAAGTGCTCAAGAAAAAGGAACTGAACACGGAGAAAGTAACGCTCATCAGCGGTGGTGGCAGCGGACACGAGCCCGCTCACGCCGGCTTTGTCGGCAAGGGGATGCTCGATGCGGCGGTCTGCGGTGATGTCTTTGCCTCTCCTTCGCAAATTCAAGTGTATCAGGCCATCCGAGCAACAGCTGGGAAAAAAGGCACACTGCTGATTATCAAAAACTACAGCGGCGATATCATGAACTTTAGAAACGGCGCTCATCTGGCTGCTGAAGATGGTCTGGAAGTGGACTATGTAAAGGTTGAAGACGACATCGCTGTAGAAGACAGTCTATATACGGTCGGACGGCGCGGTGTAGCGGGCACGGTACTTGTGCATAAGATCGCGGGTGCAGCGGCAGAAGAGGGGCGTAGTTTGGCAGAAGTCAAAGCAGTGGCGGAGAAAGCCGCTGCGAATGTACGCAGTATCGGATTTGCATTGACGTCGTGCACCGTGCCGGCGAAGGGCTCGCCAACGTTTGAGCTCGGGCCTGATGAAATCGAATACGGCGTGGGCATTCACGGCGAGCCTGGAATCAGACGCGAGAAGCTGACAGATGCGGATACGCTGGCACGCAGAATGGTAACCGACCTCCTTCGAGATATGCAGATCGAAAATGGATTCAGCGGAGAAATTGCACTGCTGATCAATGGTTTTGGCGGTACGCCTCTGCAAGAACTGTATCTTTTCAATTATGCGGTCACTCGCGAACTAGCAGCGAAGGGAATCAAGATCAATCGAGCTTTTGTCAACAATTATATGACAAGTATCGATATGGCGGGCATCTCAGTTTCAATCATGAAGCTGGACGACGAACTGCAAACCTTACTTTCCCATGAAAGCAACACGCCTGCGTTCAAGGTGTCTGGACCTGCTGATCAAGTCGTGTTCACAGATCTATCAACTGTAGCAGACGAAAATCGGCAAGTATCTTTCGAGGTGGAAACTGCCCCTGCTTTTGCAGTTATTGAGGATAACAAGATTACGTTGAACAATCTGATATACCTGGTTGACAAAATGAGTGAGGTTATCATTAAGAATGAGGTGCCTTTCTGCGATCTTGATTCTCATGCAGGCGATGGCGACTTTGGCATGAGTGTTGCCAAGGGGTTCCGTCAGCTGAAACGGGAATGGAGCGACATCCTACACCAAGATTCCTTGACGATGGGAAGCTTTCTCCATTCATGCTCGCTCGTCATCATGGAATACTGCGGTGGGGCTTCGGGTCCGATCTGGGGCTCAGCATTTCGCGCGGCAGCACGATCTGCGGGTGAACGAAGCGAACTGACCATTGCCGAATTCGCAGATATGATGCAGGCTGCGGTGCAAGGCATACAATCGACAGGTGAACGTTCTTTCGGTAGAGGAGCCGTCGTGGGTGATAAAACGCTTATTGATGCATTAGTGCCATGTGCGGATAGCTGGGTAGAGAGCGCGAAATCAAATGTTGACGTGAAGGAAGCCTTTGTGCGAGGTGCTCAAGCCGCTGTCCTAGGGGCCAAAAAGACAGAAAACATCGTGGCGCGTATGGGACGTGCTGGAGCGGTCGGAGAGAGAAGCCTTGGTTATCCAGACGCGGGGGCTTATGCGCTTGGAGTGATTTTTACGGAGCTTGCTGAATGTTTGAACTAATTCGCTAATTCTTAAAAATTCAAGGTTTGTTCATTGCAATTGGGATGTATTAGGTTTATAATTTCAGACGGATTCAAAAGGCTTATCCCTGGATCCGTGGGAGTTCATCCCATCTGAGCAAGCATACTTGCATGCTCAAATAAGAATTAAGCGAGGGATTTACAATGAAAACCTGCTGCACCATCCAAGTTGACGAAGACAGTTTAGTTATTGATTTGCCAGAAGAAGGAACCACGCTAGAGTCCCTGCTCGGTGATATTGAGAGTTGTGGAGGCAGTGAAGAACCTTGGCTACAACTTATAGACAAGGTAATGGGTAACTCATCTGAGACTGTACTGACAGATCAAGCGACGGATGGCGGCGATATGAACGAAGATCAGGCGACCCAAGAACCTCAAGCTGCCGCTAAGGGGTAATAAGGACATCATACGTTAAGACGATATTGTTAACATTATCCGATCATATACAAGATCATGATAAGACTGCTGTACCGAGCCTAGGCATCGGGAAGCAGTCTTTTTTTAAGTTAAAGAGTTGCAATTAAGACTCTTTTTAACCTGTTAACCAGCCCAAATTGGCCAAATTTTTCAATAGCTAAATGAGACTTTTGTCCTTTCAGTACTCTACAGTAGCCAACTAAGGGGTACATATCCCAAAACCGTGACTTCTTATTCATTTTCTAGCATAAAGTCGAAATGTAACATGTAACTAACTATAATAGTAGTAACATCCATATACAGGTAAGTGACATCGAATGTTGGACCTGATCCTTTTATTGTATGAAGGAAGGGGCGAAAAAGCGGAGAACAACGTACTGATAAGTCTCATCTATTTTATTAAAAGGAAGGAATGTGTAAATGATGAACAGGCAATGGATCCTGCCAAGGATCGCAAAAAGAGTAGCAGTACTGCTAACAGCAGTGTTGCTATTAACGTTAACGAATGGGTTTAACTGGAATGCGTCAACAGCAGAGGCGGCCGGGACGACCCCTGTGGAACGTTACGGACAACTTTCAGTAAAGAGCGGTAAACTGGTGGATAAAAATGGACAGCCTGTACAGCTCAAGGGCATTAGTTCTCATGGCGTGCAATGGTTTGGAGATCTGGTGAATCAGGACACTATGAAATGGTTGCGGGACGATTGGGGCATTTCCGTGTTTCGAGTTGCGTTGTACACTGAAGAAAACGGTTATATTGCCAATCCTTCATTGAAAAATAAAGTGAAGGAAGCCATTGAGGCAGCACAAAAATTGGGTCTGTACGTCATTATTGACTGGCACATTCTCTCAGATGGCGATCCGAACATTCATAAAAATGAAGCCAAAGCTTTCTTTAATGAATTTTCCACTAAGTATGGTCATTTGCCTAACGTAATCTATGAACTTGCTAATGAGCCGAATGGGAATGTGAACTGGAACAATCAAATTCGACCTTATGCATCCGAGGTATCTCAGGTTATTCGAGCTAAGGACCCGGATAATATTATTATTGTAGGAACAGGTACCTGGAGTCAGGATGTACATGATGCAGCAGACCATCCACTTCCAGACAAAAATACAATGTATACCGTGCATTTCTATGCGGGAACACATGGACAATATTTGCGCGATCGGGTTGATTATGCACTGAACAAGGGAGTAGGTATTTTTGCTACCGAGTGGGGGACAAGCGACGCTTCGGGTAACGGTGGCCCGTTCCTGAATGAATCCAAAGTATGGACTGACTTTCTGGCTAGCCGTAAAATCAGTTGGGCCAATTGGTCGCTTGCTGACAAAAATGAGACCTCGGCTGCGCTGTTGCCTGGTGCCGATCGCAAGGGCGGATGGCCTGATTCACAATTAACAGCTTCCGGCAAATTCGTAAAACAGGCAATTCTGGAAGGCTCCAGCAGTCATGGTGGAGGAAGCAACGGCGGGAATAACGGCGGAGACGGCAACAATGGTGGTAGTAACGATGGTGGAAATAGCGGTGGAAACAATGGTAACGATCACAGTGGAAGTACACCAGGCGGTAATAATGAAGGGATCGTGCTTCAATATCGCACCGATGATACGAATGCCAAGGATAATGCGATCCGACCTCAATTTAATATCAAAAATACGGGTAAAACAGCTGTGAAGCTGAGTGATCTGAAAATTCGCTACTATTATACAGATGAGAGCAAACAAGCTCAGCAGTTTTTTGTAGACTGGGCCAAGATTGGCAACGAAAAGGTAAAAGCGACTTTTGTAACATTGCCAAATCCGAAGGTCAAGGCAGATAAATATGTAGAAATTTCTTTCACAGATGGAGCAGGAACGATTCAGCCCGGCGGCGAAACTGGGGAAATTCAATCCCGTATTCATGCTGCAAATTGGAGCAACTTTGATGAGACCAACGATTACTCCTATGGTGCTACCCAAACAGCATTCGCAGACTGGGACCATGGCACCGTATATCAGCAAGGTAAGCTGGTATGGGGTATAGAACCCTAGAAATTCAGCCATGACAAACTTGGCTGGAGTGAGTAAAGAGATGGGACTTTTGGTTGCACTCTTTTGAAGAAATGAAGTATAGCTTATGCGCCTTTGGTATATGGATGATGGAACTTTAGAAGTAAACAACTTATACTTCAGTTCCGATGGATATACTACTAAAGTACCATATGACATTCGACTTTTGTGGTATCTATATTACAACAAACCCCCGCTGTTGCCTTTATAGGCAGGCGGGGGGTTTAATGTTAATGAAAATGAGCCTCTGTTCATCTGTGTTTATACCAAATTAAAAGCTTTGGCCAGCAGACGGTAGGACTGAACACGTTTATTGAAGTCATGAATGGAAGAAACGACCAGTAATTCATCGGTACGATACTGCTCAGCCAGTCTTAGCAGCTGTTCCTTGCACTGCTCAGGAGTACCAACAACACGCCCTGCTGCAGACTGGCGCAGCCGTTCACGATCAAATTCTGTATAGGGATAGGACATGGCTGTTTTCACCGATGGAAGAGAATTCATTTCTTTACCCTGCATGAGTAAAAGGAAATACAAACTAGCACTGGATGCCAGCTGCTCAGCTTCCTCTTCAGTTTCAGCGCAGGCTACCGTAACTGCCGCCATGGAGTGAGGCTTATCTCCTAAAATCGAAGGCATGAATTGCTCGTGGTAACGCGCGGTAGCTTCTACGCCGCCCGGAGTACCGAAAAATTGGGCAAAGGCGTAGGAGGCACCCATCATCGCGGCCAATCTGGCGCTCTCCCCGCTGGAGCCAAGCAACCATAATTCAGGAACGGTTGATATCATCGGGGAGGCATGAAGGCCAGCAAACCGATGATTGTCAGGCACCGAATCATGGAAATAGTCGATTAAATCTAGAATCTGCTGTGGATATTGTTCGACAGCTTGGTATTTCCCTTCCTGCAATGCGCGAGTAGCCAGCGGCAAGCCGCCTGGAGCACGTCCTATTCCCAAGTCAATGCGTCCAGGGTGGAGCGCCTCCAGTAACCGGAAGTTTTCAGCTACTTTATAGGCGCTATAGTGTGGCAGCATAATGCCGCCTGAACCCACACGAATCCGCGATGTGTGAGCAGCCAAATGGGCAATCAATACCTCGGGACTGGAGTGTGCTAGTGTTTTGGACGCATGATGCTCGGATACCCAATAGCGACTGTACCCCAGTTGATCAGCTTCACGCGCTAAATCTGTTGTATTAGACAATGCATCTTGAGCAGAACCGCCTTCAGGAATATGAGACTGGTCCAGTATACCCAGTTTAAGCATTTTACAATCACCTCTTACACAACTGTATCAAACACAACCCATTTGGTCAAAATTCAAAACTCGATAGGTTGGAGTTTGGGCATCTTTTCGTTATAATAAAGGATGCATAAGGGATGAGAGAACATCTCTGCTCATGGAGAGGGGATTACATTTGTGTTAAGAACACCTTTAGGGCGTGTCCGGCTCATGCTCTGGATTCAAGCTATAGCGTATTTGGCGATACTATTCACCCACCAGCCGCTGCAAGCTGCGGGCATGACCCAGGCGGTTATGGTGATTGGTAACATATACCGGGTGAGCTTTCTGTTGCTCCTCGTCGCTTTAATCTATGGAAAAACCGCACTGCATTGGCCTTTACGGCGGCCTCTTTTCATTATGTTTGCATCCTTCATTCCGTTTGGTCTAATGATTATGGATTTTGTTTGGGTGCGAAAATGGACAGGGGATTCGACAGCAGAACAGAGAACTGCATCGTAAACTTTTCAGGAGAGGTGCTTCGCTGTGAACTGTCGAGGAGCTTGTCTATGGAAGCGAGATTGGCTCCGATGCAGTAGAAAGAACATTACGCAGATGGATGCGTGGTGTTCTTTTTTTATGCACCGGAGGAAACCGTTAACTCAATGTAATGCTAAGGTTTGAACTAAAAATTCAGCCGTCTTGCGTCTGTGGAAACCTTCAACCCAATGTCCCGTGAACGGATAAATTTCAATCGTCTTTGGTGATTCAATGCGGTTGTAAGCAGCGAAAATCGTCTCTGGCATACACACTGTATCCTTCAACCCTACAGATACCATGACAGGGATACGAATGCGATGAGCTAGATTCATCACGTCAAAATAACTCAATGTATGTAGTACCTGCTCCAAATGCTCGGGGAAGCGGTTTGCGAATTCGGCAGCTTCTGTCAGTGAACTGGTAGAATTCATCATGCCAAAATCCATATGACACATATTAGGAATATCCGCTACCGTCGTAGCAACTTTATCGCTGAGCGCAGCCACCATTAATGCAAGTCCACCGCCCTGGCTGGCGCCACTGATTGCGATTTTAGCCGAATCGACGTCGGCTTGCTCCGCCGCCCAGTCTACGGCTCTAAGGGCATCGGTTGTAATCGTTTTGTAGTAGCAGGTATCCTTGTCCAATATTCCTTTCGTGACCCAGCCTTTAACGGTTCCGTGAGGGTCATTCCGACGGTCCCCCGTTTCTCCTCCCTGACCACGAACATCTACCGCCAATACAGCAAAACCAAGCATTAGCCAAGATGAATAATCTTCAGGATAGCCCTTTCCGCCTGTGTAGCCATGAAACAGAACGATGCATGGCAGCTTCTGATCTCCTGCAAATCGGGGACGTACATACCAGGCATGCAGAGGCGTATCATCGATCCCCTCAAAAGTGACCCGATAGGCCATCATATGAGGATACGGTGTTTCTACGGGCGTTTTGAATGCACGTACAGGTTTGGCGTGAACTTCTTTCAGTGTTTTGTCCCAAAATAAATTCATATCTTTAGGGGTGGTAAGATCGGGAACGTACTGCTTCAATTCGGCAATTCTTTTTTCAATAACATTCATAATCAAAAATTCTCCTTCATATAGAATGAGTTCTCTTAGGCATTACTCGGTAAAGTGGATTTCTCCAGCTCGCTCAGCAGTTCAAATGCTCTTTCATTAGTGTCTCCGCATGTATCCTTATCCGCATGAAAGCCACTGCATACAGCAGGACGCTCAGGTTTTCCAAATAATTGGCAGCGGTAATCAGGCGTGAGTTGAGGGCAAGGAACACCAGCGGGTTTTCCGTCTGGCATGCCGGGAATAGGGGAAGAAATCGTAATGGCAATGCAACATGCAGCACATCCTACTCGACACTCCAGAGGGGGTCACTCCTTAATAATCTGTTATTTTTGTAACCTATGCATGAAGTGACTTCAGTGAAGCCATAATGTGAGGATGGCACAAAAAAAGCAGGAATACAAGGATAAACGGATAGGAGACACACTTTTCACACAAAGAGCATAAATAATCTGGGAGGCACGTAGGATGGTATCAAGCCCCCAAATCAGCGTACCATTGAGTGGTAATATTAACCATTTGGTCTCTGTGTGTTCAAAAGGAGTTCGAGTGGTTAATAATAGAACACAACGATAAAAACTAAAACGAGGTGACGCAAAATGAGTTGGTTATGGGCATTGATTGTTGGTGGTATTATTGGTTGGTTGGCAGGAATTATCGCAGGTCGTGATGTTCCGGGTGGTGTGATTGGTAACATCATCGCTGGTTTTATCGGTGGATGGTTGGGTAGCTTGATTCTGGGAGACTGGGGTCCTGAAATCGGATCGTTCTACATCGTTCCTGCATTAATTGGTGCGATTGTGCTAGTCGTGATTGTGAGCTTGATCTTCCGTTCCGTTGGACGGAGCAGAGGCTAACTTTACGAATTATTGAATAGACCCGTCCCGATGGGGCGCGAGTTAAAAATGGAAAAAAGCTGCTTCCGCAAGGTTCACAAATGAACCTGTGGGAGCAGCTTTTTTTTGAGATAAAGTTACATAGTTTCTATTGAAATCGTCTGATATGAGGAACAATTAGCACGCCCAGCACGATACACATGCCGATGGTTGCAAACATACCAATGGTGAGGATACCGCCAAGCTTGTCCGCCACGGCACCTACGGCCAGATAGCCGACAGGAAGCAGTGCGAAGGAAAACATCAAATCCAGACTGGCTACACGTCCAAAGGATTCAGCGGGAACTAATTCCTGCAGGCTTGTCTCCCAGATGATCGCAAAAATCATAATACCAAATCCTTCGAGCATCATGCTCATAATCAATCCTGGCATCCAGGTGACTATGGACAACAGCAGTAAGGCAAGACCGCTGACAAAAGCTCCTAAGTAAGCGAGCAGACCGCGGTGTTTCCAATGCTTGCGCGATCCATACACAAAGGCTCCCAACATGGCACCAATGCCACTACTTGCCATTGCGACGCCGTATACGACTGGATTATAGCCATGATGCACCTTGAACAGCCATGGGATGAGCACAGCGATAATACCTGAATAACAGATATTAATGAAAGAAAAGGCGAGTATCGTAATCCATAGCCAAGGATGGCTTTTAAGAATAGCAAAACCTGCTATAAAATCCTTGAGAAAATGTTGTCCACCCTGATCTTCCTGTGCTGAACCGGTCTGACGTTTGCCGATGATGGAGGCCAAATGAGCACTTAGCATCCAAAAACAGGCAAATGATACCAGGTAAGCGATAGAATCCAGTCCAAAGCCGACACCGGGAGAGGAAAAGGATACAATAAAGCCTCCTAGCGGAGGACCGAGTAGACGAACAGCTTGTATGCTGATTTGACTTAGCGCATTGGCAGCATTGCGGATGTCCGGTGTAAACACTTGTGCACGTAAGGCTGAATAAGCCGGATTAAAGATACCATCCATCAATCCGTACAACGCAAGCCCAACGAATAGGAACGGCAACTTCATCCCGTCCGTAAACATCAGCACTGAAGCAACGAGCATCAGACCAAAGCGGGCGACATTCGTGAACAGAAGGAGGCGAATTCGGTCAATTCTGTCCACGATCATTCCTGCGAAAGGAAGAATAAGTACATTTGGCAGCATATAAACCGTCATCGCAAATCCCATGATGGTGGTGGAGCCTGTCAGAGAATAGATAACCAGTGGCAAAATGACTGTCGTGACGGAGCTTCCTAACATCGCGATCCAATGTCCAAGCCATAAGAGGGTGAACGCTTTGGATTGTTTTAAAGGTGAAGTAAAGGTAGCCCAGGCCGAGTGCCTTCCTTCAGGGGATAAAGTTGTATTTTGGGTATCCATGATCACACTCCGGTAAATATTTCTAATCTGTATATTAAAACCTATTATACGAAATCTCTTATGTAATGGTACACAAAAAGTTGCTGCGAGGGGAGTGAAGATGAATAGCCAGCCTATGATGGAGTCAACCTAGAATAGCATTAGATGATAAAAAAATATAACTTACCTTTTGGATAGGGATTATTGGATAAAAGCATTGACGTGCGAAAATGAATGATGTACTATTCAATGACCAGCCTGTGCTAGGTTATCAAGAAAAAGGGAAAGAGTGTGGATAACATGAAAAAATTTAGTTTTTTACCGATTGTACTCATCGTGATGGCATTGCTGGTTTCGGCTTGCGGCAACAATGATAAAGGCGCTAGCACGAATGATGCATCTACCGGAGGGAACGGTTCTAATAATGGAAAAGCAGATACAACGGCTGCAGCTACCCTTGAATCTGTAAAAGCGAGCGGCAAGCTGAGAATTGGTACGGAAGGTACCTATGCTCCGTTTACGTACCATGATGCTGCTGGCAAATTAACAGGCTTTGACGTCGATATTGCAACCGAAGTAAGTAAGCGGCTGGGTGTGCAACCGGAATTTATCGAGACACAATGGGACGGAATATTTGCAGGATTGAACTCCAAGCGGTTTGACGCAGTATTCAATGAAGTGTCCATTACAGATGAGCGTAAGCAAAAATATGATTTCTCCGATCCATATATTGTCTCCAAGGCGGTTCTGATCGTGAGTGATGATAATACGGACATCCAAAAATTTGCTGATTTAAAAGGTAAAAAGGCAGGGCAATCCCTGACTAGCAACCTGACTCAAATCGCAAAAAGCAACGGGGCGGAAATTGTAGCAACCGAAGGATTCAACCAAGCTATTGACCTCCTCACTTCCAAACGGGTAGATGCGACCGTCAACGACGGATTATCCTATCTGGATCTGAAAAAGCAAAAGCCTGATGCTCCAATCAAAAAGGTGGACGAATCTTCGGATGCTTCACACAGCGCAGCAGTATTTAATAAAGGGAGCGAAGATTTGATCAAGGAAGTCAACAAAGCGTTGGCTGATATGAAGGCTGACGGTACGTATCTGAAAATTTCTGAAAAATATTTTGGAGCCGATGTGTCCAAATAATAAAGGATGTCTGTACAATGGATGATCGCCAAATACAAATTATTATGGATTCATTATTGCCTCTGCTAAAAGCAGGGGTTTCTTTTACGATTCCGCTCACACTGATCTCATTTGCTCTGGGACTTGTGCTGGCGCTAATCACTGCACTCGCCCGGTTGTCCAAATGGAGAATACTCAAGCTGATCTTCGGCTTCTATGTATGGGTGATTCGAGGAACTCCATTGCTGGTGCAATTGTATATTATCTTCTACGGTTTACCTTCTGTTGGTATTACACTGGACCCGTTTATTGCTTCAGTGATCGGCTTTACGCTTAGCGTGGGGGCCTATAGCTCTGAAATTATGCGTGCTGCTATTATTTCCATTCAAGAGGGTCAATGGGAGGCGGGATATTCCTTGGGGATGACACGCTGGCAAGTGCTGCGGCGGATCGTGCTTCCTCAAGCTTCCCGTGTATCCGTACCCCCGCTTGCCAACTCATTCATCAGCCTGGTAAAGGATACCTCACTGGCTGCCACCATCACCTATGTGGAAATGTTCAGAACGGCTAATCAGATTGTAGCTACCACCTACGAACCGCTATTAGTATATACCGAGGCTGGAGTTATTTACCTGCTATTTAGCACGATATTGACTGTGCTGCAAAATGATTTGGAAAAGCGTCTCAGCCGTTTTTCCATTAGATAAAGGAGATTGTACCGGTGATCCAAATTCGGAATATACACAAGTCGTTCGGCTCGCTGGAAGTGCTTAAGGGGATTGACGTGACGCTCGATAAGGGGAAAGTGCTCGTGATTATCGGTCCTTCCGGTTCTGGTAAAACAACGTTTTTACGCTGCTTGAATTTGCTGGAAGTTCCCGATCAGGGAGAAATTCAGGTAGGTGATATTGCCCTGAATTTTGCGAAAGGAACGAAGCCTCGACAAGAAAACATTTTGGCGCTGCGTAAGCGGACAGGGATGGTATTTCAATCCTACAACCTCTTCCCGCATATGACTGCGATACAAAATGTGATGGAGGGGCAAGTCACGGTTCAGAAAAAAAGCAAGGACGAAGCGCGCAATCGTGCATTGGAGCTGCTGAAGAAGGTGGGATTGGCTGATAAAGCAGAATCCTATCCGCATCAATTGTCGGGAGGACAGCAACAACGGGTCGGTATTGCCCGGGCAATGGCGGTCGAACCTGAGGTGCTTTTGTTCGACGAGCCCACCTCTGCTCTTGATCCCGAGTTGGTAGGTGAGGTGCTCAAGGTCATAAAGCAATTGGCTGCCGAAGGAATGACGATGGTTATTGTCACCCATGAAATGAAATTTGCGGCAGAGGTTGCGGATCATGTAATCCTGATGGATCAGGGCGTAATCATTGAACAGGGTACGCCACATCAGGTGCTGGAGCAGCCGACCAGTCCACGGGCCATCCAGTTTTTGAATCGACTGAGTGGGGAAACGGAATAAACTGAACAGAAAGGCAGCTACAGCCGGGGGTTAAAAATAACGCCCAGGCCAGTAGCTGCCTTTTATGCATCAGTAGTCCTCTTTTATTTCACTCTCATTTTTAATGTAATCAAGAAGGTAATCAAAAGAATACAACAGCCTGTTAGGAATGGAGCGAACATATTCACATCAAATAAAAATCCCGCTAGAGTAGGACCCAAAATATTCCCCACACTCATATAGGCATTATTCATACCAGCTACATATCCTTGCTCATTTCCTGCCATCTTCGACAATTGTGTATTAAGAGCTGGACGAAGCATAGCTGTGGCAAAGAAAATAAGGGAAGTCACAAGAAAGATACTCCAAAAGTCTTTGGCGAAGAGAAATAAAATATAAGCAGCAGAGGTGAAGAGAAGCGAGCCTTTGATCAACTTTTTTTCACCAAACTGCTTGATCATTTTAGCAACAACTAATGCCTGCATACCGACACCGATCACAGCACCTGCCGTTAGAAGGATTGAAATATGTTGCGGTGAGAATTGGAAGCGATCCGTTACATATAAGCCAAGAACGGATTCAAAGTTAGCGAGTCCAAAAGTCATCACCAGGACAATGACAAAGAACATCGCATATTTTGACTTTAATGATCTTGCATATTGTTTGAAAATAGATTCCCTTCGATGAGTTGTTGCCCGTGCTGCCTTCATTTGTTCTTTCGATAAGCTTTCAGGTAAATAAACGATTGAAAAAATAACTGCAATCATAGCTGCACCTGTTGCTGTATACAGCGGCACTCTCGTTCCATATCCTGCAAGAAGGCCGCCAAGTCCTGGACCAATGACAAATCCAAATGACATCGCTGCCGCTAGCAAGCTATTTCCTTTGGCACGTTCTTCGGTTGTTGTAATATCAGCTACATATGCCATCATGGGTGGAATAATCAGGGCTGCTGCAACTCCTTCCAGAAGTCTTGAGGTGTACAGCATCCACAGCTCATCCCCAATAGCAAACATAAATTTAGCTACAGCAAAAATAATAACACCTACGACGATAAAAACTTTTCTCCCATATCGATCAGACAGCTGTCCAGTTATGGGAGAGAGCAAGAATTGCGTTATTCCATAGGCTGCTACCAATAAACCGATGGCTCGCCCACTGGCACCAAATTCAATGATCAATTCCGGAAGAATAGGGGTAATCAAACCAACGCCGACCATCACAATGAATATATTGATCATGAGAATTGCGAGTATTCTTTTCATACTAAAAAACCTCCTTATCCATTGGTTTCTGGATAGGAGGCAGACATACGAACAAGAAGATACACTGCTCCCGTCAAAGAAGCAATGCTCTTATCGTTAATACCCAAAAGCCTACACTAATCCTATCCAGCAAATTCGTAAGATTACGTTTTTTCTTTGGAAATAGGATTAGTAGATCATTGGCTTAAGGTCACCCTTTCGGTACTTTATTGCTTATCAGTATAACATAAATTTCATAATAAGACAGTAAAAGGATTAATCAGAAGAACCCAACTCTTCCTTCGGAGGCATTTTTTAGCCAGTCCTGCTTGCGGCTTTTATCAAGCTCGCCCCGCATGCCTTTAATAATCAGCTCAATATCGGCTTTTCCTTGCTCATGCCATTCTAGAGCCGTGCTGACATACAGTTCACCAAGCTGAGCCAGGGAGAAGCCGTCCGTCATCGTTGCCGCCTTCTGTGTACCTGTCTCACCTGCAAAAACAAGGAAGTTACGCAGCTTGAGATACGCGAGTCGCAGCGCTTCATCAGGCAAACTGATTTCATAAGCTCGATCGAAGCGGCCCGCCCGGTTCATCAGACCCGGGTCGATTTTCTCGGGATAATTGGTCGTTCCGATCAGGAAGATGCCCTCCTTGGATGTAGCGCCGTCGAGCGTATTCAGGAAAAAGGAACGAACCTCCTGAGGCATAGAATCAATGTCCTCAATGACCAACACCATCGGAGCCAGGCGAGTAGCTGCCTCGAACACCTCTTTGACCGATTCGCTGGTTGTATATTCTGTAATTTGCCAGTAAGCAGCCGGACCCGGTACACTGCTGGCAATTGATTTCACTAGAGTTGTTTTACCGTTGCCCGGATGGCCGTATAGCAGAATCCCACGCTTGTAAGGAATGTTATAAGTCTGATAGAAGGTACGATCCGCTTCAAAAAACTGATCAAGTGATCGGAAGATATCCCGCTTGATTTCTGCCTTCAAAATCACGTCATCCCGTGTAATGGCGCGGGTTATCGGTTCTGCTTGCCGAGAGAGTCCACGGCTTGTATCGGTAAAGACGGTGACACGCTTCATATTTTGCTTGCGTTCACGACCGCGTACGCCTGCGAGGAAGCTTTGCAGCTCCTGATCGCCTATGGCAAATACGTAATCTTCATTGTATACGCCATTTTCACGGAAAAAGGGAACTCGTGCCAGTGCGATCCCCCACTTGGGATAGGCAAATACATTATTGCGCATCGACAGATGCACACCATATTCAGGCGTTGGCCCGTCATCGTCATATTGAATGGTGCGTTCCTCCAAACGATCGAAGACCCGTGCCACATGCTCCAGATCAGGGCTGCCTGAACGAATATCCTCCTCCAGCAGATCCCAATATTCAATATTGGGATCATCACTGGCATACAGCTCATATTTTACGCCATAACGGTTATAGAGTGCTTCACTAATACCGTCGATCAGACGGGCATAAGCGGCATAACCGGTAATGCGTCCATCTGTTCGTTCGTCAAATTCATAAATAGCTGGGATGTCTATACTCAACATTATTTTGCTCCTTTCAGGGCGGCCAGCGGTCTACATTTGGCTACAACGGCTGCGAGTCCTGCCCCGGTAACACTTTCAATAATATCATCTACATTTTTGTAGGCTTGTGGAGATTCGTCGATAATACTTTCCAGAGATGCCTGGTTGACCACAATTTCGTCGTCTGTCCCTACACCCAGGGCACCTGCAAAATCGTCTACACTTACAAGCCGCTTGGTCGCAGAACGCGAGCGAATACGGCCCGCTCCATGACAAATGGAGTGAAAGTTATCCTGACCGCCCGGTAAACCTACCATAATATAAGAGGCAGTCCCCATTGAGCCGGGGATCAGGGCCGGATGCCCAGTCGCCTGATAAGGCCGCGGATTGTCAGGGTGTCCTGCTGGAAGCGCGCGCGTTGCACCTTTACGATGTACAAACACGCTGCCATGATCCGGATGGGACTCCTCCCAAGCATAATTGTGCATCAGATCGTACAGCGTACGCAACTCGCACTTTGTACCAAAGACATCGCGGAAGGCTTCTCGCACGGAGTATGCAATCAGATGTCGGTTCACCACAGCATAATTCAGCGCTGAATACATCATATCCACATAATGTGCTGCCTCGGGATGATCCAGCGGTGCGAATACGAGTCTCGGGTCGGAGGTGCCGAGACCGAGACGGCTCATCGCTTTGGCGATGGCAGATGAACTGGACTGACTGACTGCTCCACCCCAAGCACGTGATCCGGAATGAATCATCACAGCCACCTGACCGTCGAACATCCCCCAAGCTTCAGCGATTTCTCTATTTTCTTCGGCAATTTCAATCGCCTGAATTTCGACAAAATGATTGCCTCCACCCAACGTGCCGAGCTGTCGATGAGCCCGGTGCCAAGTACGGTCTTCGACGAGATTCAGCACTTCCTCGTCAAAGGAGAACTTACTGTGCTCTACATGAGTCAGTGAGGTAGATTTCTTAGGAGTGTAGCTATCTGGAATATATTTATTAGGTAAGCCATGCAAACCCTTACGTACAATATGCTCCAGTCGTATATCCGAATAATGTCCGCGTTGGTGGGCTTCCATCGGCAAGTATTTGTCGATTGTCTTAACCAGCTTGCGGCGCAGCTTGATTTCCTTCAAAGCATCCTTGTGCAGATTGGTCAGGTGTACGCGCATGCCGCAGCCAATATCGCTGCCAACGATGGAGGGAGATACATAGCCGTCTTCCATTCCCCATACCGCAGTTGTACCGATGCAGGTTCCGACGCCTACATGTACATCTGGTGTATATCCCATATAGCGGATACCTGGAATTTGTAAATTGTTATTAGCCATCTCGAACACTTTGTAATCCAGTGAGGAGAAGAGTTGCTGCGAAGCGTACACGGTCAGATCCCCTGCCGGAAGCTTCATCAGGTGGCTGTATGGTCCTTCATGAAAAGATGAGTTGGTCGTAGGTTGTATATTCATAATAAATGGGTAGTTCCCTTCTTCATGTAAATTTATAACATCCTATAAAAAGATTCGAAAAAAACAAAAAAACCGCAGACTTGTCGTCTACGGCTTCGTGCACCGAAAGTGTCATTACATTTTATGATCAGTACATCATACAGTACATCATAAAAACATAAATAACCTGTTCTTTCAATAGCATATAAAAATAAAAAAGCCTGGTTCATCACGCCGTCAGACAGCGTGACATACCCATCATGTCGCCCGAACGGGGCCGATGAGACGAAATTTCGAATATGTGATTGTATCATGCTGACTGATTGTCATTATCGTGTAAAGCTTGGTCATGTCTGTCGGCCCCCTTTTCTTAAAGTTAATTGTTATGTTAATGGAAACCTGTGGAAGCTGTCAACCCTGAAAGATAAAAGTGTGGAAAAATGTGACTATACGCATGGTGAAGTGTGAGTAACATCATAGTTCAATTGACCCGAAACTGTTATTGTACTGAATATTCAAATATTCAGATATTGTTGATCGTTATGAAAACAATCTGTGAGGAGGACGGCGCAGGCATGGAAGGAGATCTCCAGAAGTTTAAGGCTGACTTTTTCAAAGCATTGGCTCACCCTCTGCGCATCCGCATTTTGGAGGTGCTGAGTGAAGGGGAACGGAATGTGAACGAGTTGCAGACTGCGCTCGGTTCCGAAGGTTCTGCCGTATCGCAGCAATTGGCTGTCTTACGGGCTAAAAATTTGGTGAACAGCTTTAAGGAAGGCACAACGGTCGTGTATTCACTACGTGATCCGCTCTTAACGGAGCTGCTAGCGGTGGCGCGGCAGATTTTTGACAATCATTTAGTCGAAGCTATCTCGTTGCTGGAAGGAATACGTAACGAGAAGTAATGCTACTACAGAAAAGAAGGGTTACAGGAATGAAGTGGATAGGAAGGTTCGAAGGCTATAACGCAGGGGCTTTACGAAAGGATCTAATTTCTGGAAGCATTGTAGCGATTGTGGCCATCCCGCTCGGTATGGCGTTCGCCATTGCATCGGGGGTAAAGCCGGAATATGGTCTGTACACAACCATTGTAGCGGGGATTTTGATTTCACTGCTGGGTGGGTCCAAATTTCAGATCGGAGGACCTACGGGTGCGTTTATTCCAATTTTGCTGGCTATTGTCATGCAATACGGCTATGAGAATTTGCTTATAGCAGGGTTTATGGCAGGCATCATACTCATTTTAATGGGTGTTTTAAGGCTGGGGGCATTGATCAAGTTCATTCCCAAGCCCGTAACCATTGGCTTTACAGCGGGGATTGCCGTGACGATCTTCAGTGGTCAGATTGCTAACTTTCTCGGTTTGCGTGGGGTAGAGCGACATGAAACTTTTCTGCCTTCGATGGCAGAGCTCGTCCATCGACTTCCTTCACTCAATGTGTATAGTATCCTGACAGCTTGTATCTGTCTTGCTGCGCTTATTCTAGTGCCTAAAAAATGGCCCAAGATACCTGGATCACTGGTCGGCCTGCTCTTGTCAACGTTGGTGGCAGCTTTGCTTTTTCCAGGGCAGGTGGCTACGATTGGCTCTGCTTATGGCGCAATTCCGGCATCATTGCCTGAGCTGCATATTCCTGTGATGACGTGGGAATTGATCGTGAAGCTGTTGCCGCCAGCACTTGTTATAGCGATGTTGGGGGCTATTGAATCGCTGCTTTCAGCGGTAGTAGCTGACGGGATGACGGGAACCCGGCATAACAGCAATCGCGAATTGGTTGGACAAGGGATTGCTAATTTGCTGACACCACTGTTTGGCGGCATTCCTGCGACAGGTGCCATTGCCCGTACGGCCACCAATATCCGCAACAACGCGGTTTCTCCTATGTCAGGCATTGTGCATGGGATCGTGGTGCTCCTCATTCTGGTGCTTTTTGCACCTTATGCATCTAATATTCCGTTGGCTAGTATGGCACCGGTATTGATGGTAGTCGCCTGGAATATGAGTGAGCGCAAGCATTTTGCGCACATTCTCAAAACACGGACAGCGGATTCTATTGTGCTGGTCGTCACCTTTTTGCTGACGGTCTTTACGACGTTGACAACGGCTGTGGAGGTAGGTCTGATTCTGGCAGTTGTATTGTTCGTCAAACGTATGAGCAGTACACTTTCAGTCGATAAGGTGCTTCCTGACCCTTCTGTGAAGCATGAAAAAGTAGGCGCACATATGGTCACAGAGCAGCATGATTGCCCACAGGTGGCTATTTACAATGTGGAAGGCCCCCTATTTTTCGGTGCAGCTTCGACGTTGGAGAACTCAGGTGTAGGGGGACAGACTGGCCACCTGCAAGGGATTTTGTTGTTGCGAATGGGAAAGGTCCCTTTTATGGATATGACGGGAGAAGCTAACTTTACCGCATTAATTCACAAGTACCGGAAGTCTGGTGGGACAGTGCTTGTGTCCGGACTCCAGCCCCAACCGCTGGAGTTACTGCGGAAAACCGGATGCTACGACATGATCGGACAAAATCATTTTTTCGAACATACAGGAGAGGCCCTTACGGCAGCTCTTGCAATGGTGAATCAGGAGCGATGCAGGGGATGCAGGCAAATGGCTTTTAGAGAATGTACGAGCCTGTGTCGCAGAACCCAGGAAACTAAATCTTCCTTTCCAGAAGCCGTTTCGGTTCCCATACCTGTAAATAGCGGCAGATAGCATTCTTCTACATTTGCTGCTGATTGCCTCCTAAAACCTCTTTTATTTTCGAAACAAATGCGAGTTTTCTCGGTGCATTTGGTTGCGGATTATAGAAGAGGTTTTTCACTTCTTCAAGAAAAAAAGGAATAAAATTCAAAAAAATGCTTGAATATCTGTTTTTATGACACTATACTAGATTCAAAAGATACCAAATGATTCATTCTTTTGTTTTAAATTGTATTTTAATAATATGCTTATCAACCTCCTCGATCACTTCTAGTATCTTACCCTACCCTTTTCTTCATTTTTTTCACTTACTTTCTTCCAGACTTGTCCACAGTTCTGAATTGAATGTCGTTCCTTGCGGTCTGCACCAAAGGTTATTCACCTTAGAATACGACCTATGGATTTCACCCCAGTATCTATATTTTTAAAGGAGGTGAGTACCAGAGGCTATTTGTGAGCTTTTGACGCTGCTGTCGGAAGGTTGTCTTTGAGAATCAAAAAAACCAAGTAAAGGGAGATTAAAAGTATTGATTAAGTCGAAAAATATCAAAAAGACACTGTCGGTCGGTTTTACCGCTATTCTTGCTTTTTCTCTGATTTCTCCGGTGTATGCAGATTCCAGCACAACCTCCTCAGCAGGAGCATCGTCGATTTCCGCCAAGGTTTCAGCCAAGCTGAACCAGCAATTCAGCGCCAGCGAGTATGTCACCTATCTGGTTAAATTAAAAGATCAAGTAGACACGGAGTCTGTTGCCAAGCACGCTTTTCAGAAGGCTTCTGCCGAGCAGATTTCCCCCGCTGCTGCTAAGCTATCTGTACGTACAACGGTTGTAAACTCTCTCATGGATACCGCAGAAAAAACTCAACAATCCGTGGAAGAATACTTAAAGAAGGAAGTCAATAACGGAAACGTCAAAAAATATAAGAGTTACTTTATCGTAAACGCATTTGCGGTAACCAGTACCAAAGAGGTCATGGAAAATCTCGCCACCCTACCTGAGATCGACAAAATTTTACCAGATGAAAAGCGCGAGTTGCAAAAGGTAGAAATCGATAAGGATACCCAGCCGATAGGGGAGCAATCAACAGCAGGCCAAGCAGTGGCAGATCAAACTGCTGTTGACCCGGCTGTGACGGAAGAAAATGCACAAAAATCGGTGCAAGAATCCGTGTATAAAGATGCAGTAACGCCAAGTCGTGTGGAGTGGAATATTTCTAAGATTAAAGCACCACAGGTGTGGGCCAAAGGTATTGATGGCAAAGGCATTGTCGTTGCCAATCTGGATACAGGTGTTGAATATACTCACCCGGCATTGAAAAGAAAATGGCGCGGGCTGAATGCTTCCGGTCAAGTCGTCAATCCAGAGCTGAGCTGGTATGATGCGGTTAATGGAGCATCGCTGCCAACAGATTCCCATGGACATGGTACACATACGATGGGGACAAGCGTTGGCTCAGACAGCAACGGTACGAATCAAATCGGTGTTGCTCCAGGGGCAAAGTGGATTGCCGTACGAGTATTCAATCCAGATACCACAGATTCCATCTTGCTGGATGGTGGGCAGTGGATTCTTGCACCTGTAGATAAAAACGGCAAAAAGCACCCTGAGCTTGCACCGGATGTGGTGAATAATTCTTGGGGCGGTGGACCTGGCCTGGACGAATGGTATCGCCCAGTGACCAAGGCGTGGAGAGCAGCACAAATTTTTCCTGAGTTCTCCGCAGGCAATACAACACTATCAAATCCCGGCGGACCTGGGTCTGTGGCCAATCCGGCTAACTTGCCAGAAGCCTATGCCACAGGAGCCACGGATATCAATAACAAGCTGGCAAGCTTCTCGTTGCGTGGTCCTTCTCCTTATGGCGAAGTGAAGCCAGAAATTTCGGCTCCTGGTGTAAACATTCGTTCCTCTGTACCGGGAGGAGTTTATGAGGGAGGCTGGAACGGTACCTCTA
Source organism: Paenibacillus sp. DP01 (assembly GCF_044784315.1). Taxonomy (NCBI): domain Bacteria; kingdom Bacillati; phylum Bacillota; class Bacilli; order Caryophanales; family Paenibacillaceae; genus Paenibacillus; species Paenibacillus sp. DP01. The sequence goes on along the minus strand of NZ_CP173059.1, from coordinate 4,173,953 downwards.
TGGCAGGTCCGCATACGGCTGGATTAGCGGCATTACTGCTTCAGGCTAAACCATCATTAACTGTGGATCAATTGGAGGATGTTATTTCGAAAACCGCAACACCGCTGACAGACAGTCAGTATCCGACTTCACCCAACAACGGCTATGGAAATGGTCTGATCGATGCGCTTGCTGCGGTGAACTCCGTACTTAACTAAAAATAATCATAATCATAATCATACAGGTTTAAGAAAGATCCCCGAAAATCCCTTTGGGCGGCTCGTACAAGGATGCATGCACCTGCTAACCGTGTGTTGCACTAAGGCGTAGCTGCTAAAAAGGGGTTTTCCTACATAAATGAATATAAAAGTCATAGAATTTCAAGAAAATTGCAAAAAAATGACTTGTATATCTGTTTTGATAACTTTATACTATCCATAATATATGATTATATATCAATTTTTAATATAAAATGTAATGATATAACATGTTTTTTCCTTCGAAATGCTTCTGCTTTTTCTCCTAGGTATCTACTGAATTTCATCGCTTCTCTATTGGGATTGTAAACTCACCTATGAAGTACTGCCATCTATGAACAGCCAAATATCTTTTTGAGCCTCTCTATAATCTATGAAGGAGGTGGTGGCTAACACATCGTATTGCGCAACCCGCGTGTTTGATGTGCAAGGCATGAGGTCTGACTCTTGTACAGGTTATTCCAGAATCATTAAACCTAGTAAAAGGAGTGGAGAAGTAATTGATTAAACCTAGACGTTTCAAGAAACCGTTATCTATTGGACTCTCTTTGCTTATGGCCTTTTCATTTGTTCAACCCGCTTTGGCGAAAAACACCCCGGATGGCTCTAAGCTGGAGCTGAAATCAGCCTCGCACAAGGTCACGACCGCGAAGGTATCCGCGAAGCTGACCAAACAGTTTGAGGAGAACAACTATGTTACCTATTTGGTCAAATTAAAAGAACAGGTAGATACGAACAAGGTTTCCAAAAATGCTCTTCAAAAGGCTTCACTTGAGAAAATAACACCTTCCGCTGCCAAAATGGCTGTGCGCAGCCATGTGATCAGCTCTCTACGTGAAACGGCTTCCAGAACCCAATACGGGCTTGAAAGTTATTTGGATAAGGAATCGGAGAGCGGCGGAGTAAAGGAATATAAAAGCTATTTTATAGTCAATGCTTTGGCTGTCACGAGCACCAAGGAGGTGCTGGATCATATCTCGAAGCTGCCTGAGGTCGATAAAATTGTACCGAATGAAACACGTTATCTGCAAAAGGTAACGGTTGATAAGCAGCCAGAGGACACAGGCACCAAAGCGGCTGGAACCGCAACGGCAGCAACAGCAGGAACGGCAAAGTCTGACACAGCCCAGAAAGCTGTAGAACCGGAAAAGGGCGATGGCAAAACATCGGCATTGCCCGGTAATACAGGCAAGAACGCTGTGGACCCGTCCACAGTGGAATGGAACATATCCCATATTAACGCACCACAAGTGTGGGAAAAAGGAATCGACGGAACCGGAATCGTGGTCGCCAACCTCGATACAGGCGTTGACTACACGCATCCGGCCCTGCATCGCAAATGGCGTGGTCTGGATGCGGCAGGCAATGTCGTGAATCCAGAGCTGAGCTGGTATGATCCGCATAGTCATGCGGCGCTTCCGGTCGATCAGGAAGACGATTCCCATGGTACGCATACGATGGGCACGATGGTTGGCTCCGAGGAAAATGGAACAAACCGAGTGGGCGTTGCCCCCGGTGCGAAGTGGATTGCGGTGCGAATTTTTAATCCGGAAACGACGGATGCGATTATACTGGACGGCGGTCAATGGCTGCTTGCGCCAAAAGATGCCCAAGGTAATCTTCATCCCGAGCTTGCTCCAGACGTAGTGAACAACTCGTGGGGAGGCGGACCGGGTCTTGATGAATGGTTCCGGCCTGTAGTTCAGGCCTGGCGGGATGCTCAAATCTTCCCCGAATTCTCCGCAGGGAATACCTCCCTCTCCAATCCGGGCGGACCTGGATCGGTAGCCAATCCGGCCAACTACCCAGAATCCTTTGCCACGGGGGCAACCGATATCAATGATAAACTGGGAAGCTTTTCATTGCTGGGACCCTCACCTTACGGTGAGATCAAGCCCGAAGTCTCCGCACCGGGAGTAAATATCCGATCATCCGTAGCTGGTGGCGGTTATAAAGGTGGATATAACGGTACTTCCATGGCGGGTCCTCATGTTGCGGGTCTTGCTGCTCTATTGCTGCAAGCGAATCATTCTCTTACCGTGGATCAGCTGGAGGAAATTCTGGAAAACACAGCTACCCCTCGGACAGATAGTACATATCCTACTTCGCCAAACAATGGATATGGACATGGCGTCATTAATGCGCTTGATGCAGTCGGGTCTGTCATGCAGGGTCTGGGCTCTGTATCCGGTAAAGTCGTAACGGGTGGCGACGATCTGGAAGCGCCTGTTCTTGAGCATACACCGCCTGCAGCTGCATTTGAGGGTATTGATATCCCTTTGACTGCACATGTAACGGACGATGTCGGCGTAACAGCCGTTGAGGCCTTTGCCAAAACAGCGGGTTCGTCAAACTATGTGTATATTCCGTTGGAGCGGACCTCTGGAGACAGCAAAGATGGTACATATCAAGCGTCCATTCCAACCTTTTTGGTGGATAGCAAAGGTTTGGAATACTATATCCGTGTAAATGATTTCGGTAATAATGGTTTTGAAACGGAAGTATATAAGGTGAATGTCTCCAAAGGTGTTAAACCAGGCTACACACAAGACTTTGAAAAAGACATTGCCGGTATTAATATCGGGGGTCAGGGTAGTGTTTGGAAATGGGGAACCCCGACAAGCGGCCCTAAAGGCGCACATTCGGGTACAAAGGTCATCGCGACCAATCTCGAAGGCCAATACCAGACCAACTCCAACAGTTATTTTGTGGCCCCTCCAATTGATCTGACTGAGAGTTCCAAAGGGGCACTGGTCAGCTTCAAGCATTGGTACGATCTTGAAAACAATTCTGATTTCGGCAAAGTGTATGTAGCGACCACAAACAATCAGAATGCGTTTGAGCAGGTATTATCGTTTACTGGCACCAGCAATGGCTGGAAAACACAATATCTTGATTTGCGAGCGTTTGCGGGTCAAAAGGTATACCTCCTGTTCAACTTTACTAGTGACAATACAATCGTGAAAGATGGCTGGTATATTGACGATCTCTCCATTCAGGAACCAGACAGCGTTGCACCTGCTGCCCCTGGTCATTTGACTGCTGAAGCAGATACTGTGGGCAACGTTACACTCGCCTGGGGTGCTTCCTCTGATGAAGATGTGAAGCAGTACAAGGTGTATCGTTCAACCCAGTCCGGTAAAAATTATACTTCCATCGGTACAACCTCTGGGCTGACCTACACGGATACGATCACTGTCGGTGGTGCGACCTATCATTATGCAGTGGCGGCCGAGGATTATAGCGGTAACGAAGGTGTCAAGTCGAACGAGACTTCACTAAGAGTGGACGTGCCGGATACGCTGTATAGCGATCATTTTGATGGCAGTTCAGACAATGGTTGGACTCATTCCGGGACCAAGGATGAGTGGGAACGCGGCATTCCTAAGGAAGTAGGACCGGAAAGCGCAGTGTCCAAACCGAATGTGTGGGCCACCGATCTCGATAGCAACTATGAGAACGGTGCTGATTTTTCACTGGTTTCTCCAAAAATTAATTTGAATGGTATACGCAACGCAACACTGACCTTCAACCACTGGTTTGAAATTGAAGGCGGCTATGATTACGGATATGTAGAAGTGTCCAAAAACAATGGCGACACGTGGAGTGAGCTGGGTAAGTTCTCGCATAATACAAGTGGTAAAAAATGGGCACCTGTTTATTACAATCTGGACAGCTATACCGGCAATGAGATTCAAGTTCGCTTCCGCTTGAAATCGGATAACAGTGTGAACAAGAATGGCTGGTATATTGACGATTTCCGTGTGCTAGGTGTTCCAGCTTCGACAGTGACCAAGGATATCGTACCTGAGTCCAATATCAAGCTGGAAAAAGCAGAAGAACAATTCCCACTGTACAAAATTACAAGCACTGAAAAGAGTGAATTTCAGGAAAAAGTGAAGCCGGCAGAAGCATCAGTGGATCGTGGACGTGTCGGTCTCGACAGTCTTCCAGCTAGTGCTACGGTTACGGTACTGGAAACCGGACGTTCGGTGAAAACAGACCCAACCACGGGCAAATACAGCTTCACTCATGTAGCGGGTGACTATACGCTGAAGGCCGAAGCCTACGGTTACGTGCCTCAGACGAAGGCAGTTACGATTGAAAATAACAAAGTCATCAGAGCAAACTTTAGTCTCCAGGCTGTCCCACACGGTACGATTCACGGGGTCATCACCGACAAGCAATCTGGTGAACCGATCCAAAAAGCGAAAGTATTGGTGCTGGAGGATGCACGTATTGCTCCTGCAGAGACGAATGAGGCTGGAGAATTTACGTTGGACGTGCTGGAAGGAACATACACATTGTCCATCGCAGCCGAAAATTACTATAGTGACAGTATTTCCGTTACGGCTCCTCCAAACGGCAGTGTAGAAGCGAATGTCACGTTGAAGCCTTTCATCGGTTTTCAAGGAGGCATCGCCTATGATGACGGTACAGGAGAAAATGCCAGAGCCTTTAACGCGGCAGGCAATTCATGGGCAGTGAGAATGACACCTGAGTCGGAAGTGGCACAGGTGACAGGAGCATCACTGTTGTTCTGGAACTCTGCTTTCCCGAATCCGGGAGGAACAGCATTCCAATATTCTGTCTATGACGCCTCCGGTGCAGCAGGAGCACCTGGACGTCTATTGGCTGGTCCATTCGACGGAACAGCTGTACGGGATGAGACACAATGGACGACGGTACAGCTTCCAGAGCCGGTGACGGTTCAAGGCGATTTCTATATTGTATATACACAGTCTGCGGTAGGCACACAGTCGCCGGGCCTTGCTACAGATGAAAACAGCCCCAATGCGCTTCGTAGCTGGCAAGGTGTAAGCGGCACATGGAGCCAATCCCCTGAAGAGGAAGGGAACTACATGATCCGGGCGATCGTCAGATATCCGGTCAACGCTCCAACGATTACAACTCCTACGAAGGCAACGTATACGCAGGAGGATACGATTACCGTAACAGGAACTTCTCCGGCAGAAGGGGCTGATATTCAGCTCTTTAACGGCAAAGAGTTGGCTGGCACAACGAAAGTGAAGGATCGTCAGTTCAGTTTGGCGGTCGATCTTCAGCCAGGTGCTAATCCGCTAAGTGTTCAAGCAGCGGTATACGGCAAAGTAACGGATCGTTCCGAGCCGGTGGTTGTAACGCTCGATCAGACTAAACCGGGTCTGATCCTGACTTCGCCTGGTGAGGGAGCACGTACGAACGCAGGTGTGGTCAGTGTAACCGGTACGGTGTATGACGAGTTCCTCAGTGAATTGACGATTAACGGCGAGCCTGCTGAATTCGGAAGCGACGGCAGCTTTAACAAACGTTTGCTTATCAACGAAGGTGAAAACCAAATTACGGTAACGGCCAAAGATCTTGCCGAAAACGAAACGAGTGTTACACGCTCGGTGTATGTCGATACAGCGCTGCCGAAACTTGAAAATATTAGTCCTGCTGAGGATGTACGTATCACTCCAGGGCAGCCGGTACGGGTATCTTTTGACAGTGCATCTGGTTTGGAGGCATCCTTCCATGTGGAGTTGCCCTTTAACCTGTCCACTTTGGCCCGTAATGAAATTCCATTAAATGAAACTTCATCAGGTCACTATGAAGGTATTTATCTCACTTCATCTTCTCTGAACCTGGAAGGCGGAGTCATCGTGATCCGGGTAAGGGATGCAGCGGGGAATGAAGTGGAAACGGAGGCGCCGGGAAGATTGTATGTAACCCATAGTGGAGGAGAGGGCCCTGGTCCGAATCCACCTACATCGAATGAAAAGCCGGTAGCTATTATCCAGGCGAATGACTCAGCCAAGAAGAACAAAAATGTACAATTTAACGCCAAAGCCTCCCGTGATGCAGATGGTGAGATCGTCAGCTACAGTTGGAATTTTGGCGATGGCGATACGGCGGTTGGTTCGAAAGTGAAGCATAAATTCACCACAGCCGGAACGTATACCGTGGAGCTAACAGTGACGGATAATGACGGCGCAAACGGTAAGGCAGTGCACACCATCACGATCCGTTAACAGCAAGTAAGAGCAGGGGATAGAAGATTTTTTAGAATGCAATGCAGGCCCACAGCAAGCCACTGTTAATAGAGGCTGCTGTGGGCCTTTTTGAATTTGTCCAACAGTTCAGGAAGCGATACAATGAATAGTACTCTATAAAGTGAATCGTTTCACAATAATATTTTTTAGCAGGAGAGGATCATATGATTCATTTGGAAAAAGAAAGCGGACGTATCCGTCTTGTACTCGATGCCTATTTTATGGGAGAAGATATCGTTGTGCTCATATCAGGCGGTGATCAGCCTCACTTGGGGACGATTACAGCAGGGGCTAGGCTTGAGCCGATTCAAACCGTGCAATTGCAAAATCACAAGGAATTTTATATTACTGAAGAAATTGCAGTTCGCTTGCGTAAAGAGTTTGCGGGTAACTTCGCCATTTGCTGCGGGACGCATTTGGATCATGCAACCAAGGACGAAATCCGAATGTTGACAGACATGGCTATACAAATGGGAAAAGAGCTCATTGAAGAACTTAATCAAGTACGCTTGTAGGGACCTTTTTAAGTGAACTCCTGAAAGAGTAGATTGCGATAGGGATATTTACTAAAGGGATACTTAAAGAGCAATGCAAATCCATTATCCTCAATGTCTACAGATTTTAGCGCAGAGGATGGAATTAAACTACGGATCATTACCTGAACTGCACGCTGGTCTTGCCTGTTGATCGCTTTGGCTAAGGCAGAAGCAAAGCATTCATTGCGTGCCAATTCGCGATACAGCGGAAAAACGGCTTTGGCAATGGCGCGATGAACCTTCGGTTCAAATGTAAACTGCACCATCCCGGGTGGAATCGTCGTACCGTTCGTATAATAAAGCATTGGTGGCTGAGCTAAAAAGGAAACAAAGTAGCCGATCCCATTCGTGCCTAAGCCTTGCTTGGCGGCAAATGGCGCTACTGAGCAGAGAAGGGATTTCATCCGATCCAAATTACCCTGAACGACAGCTCGTGACCATTGGACGGCAAAAGCACGTCGGGTCGCAATAGCTTTGTAAAATGGCAGCATGGCGGCGGATATTTTCCGAAGTGTCTCTGCATGTAAACGTTGGTGAGGCGAGCCCTTTCTGCGGGATGTTCCACGATATAACATAGCTCCGTCCTCCTTGGCAGGATGCTCTCATGGAGCGCAATTTATCTGTAATAGGTACAATACTGTATGCCCGGTTATCTCAAAAAGTGCTAAGATGCTATGCTGCTACTTTTTAACGTTCTAATTTGAAAAATTGAAATAAGTACTGTCCTGATTTGTAAGATTGTGGTACCCTAGAACTTATATATTGTTATTATAATTATTGGAGTTGAATTAAACAGATGAGTGACTTGTACAAGGAGCCTCGATCTTCCGATCCCTTTCAGGAGCCGAACGATTATAACGCCCCATTTAACCAGCCCCCAGTAGTTCCACCTACAAATAGTAAAGCTGTTGCGTCGATGGTGCTCGGGATTTTATCTGTTGTCATTCCCTATCTTGGGTTGATCATCGGAATTGTAGGTATTATTTTGTCCAGTCTTTCCCTGAAGGAAATTAATCGTCATGGTGAGCAAGGCAGAGGCATGGCTATTGCTGGACTGGTATGTAGTATTATCGGCACACTAATTTATGCACTGATTATCATTTTCTTGGTTATTGTTTTTGTTGTGGCGGCTTCCAGTGGCGACTCGGATATTTTTTCAGACATTTAATGAATTAAAGAATGCTTGAGTCAGACTAACCATTCACGATTTGCCTATTGGATGCTATGATAGAGGGAGTCCAATCAAGGAGAGTGAAGCTGTATGGCACGTACTCAAACACAAAAAGCGTTAAGCAAGGCGAAACGCGCCGGGATCTATTGCGCGGCACAGAGCCGCAAAACGAATGATCATTATGGCGAGATTTCACAGCACACGCGAATGAAGCCGACCAAGCAGGAACAATTACAAAAGGTCAAGCACAAGAAGCGACTCGTTCAGGGTGACGCTTCTTTTTTTTGTCTTAAGCGAAGTCGAAAAACTTCAAGGAAGCTCAAAAAGAACTTGATAATAATTATCATTCTTGTTAGAATCATAAGAAAGAAGGAACCCTGGCAGGGGCTCCTTCATGATAAAGCTATGGTTTGGCTTGAAAACTAAGGACTACTTTGCTTCAAAGGTTTTGCAGTCTGTTTCTTCGGACGTGTGAGTGTTCGCAGGCTTGTTGCTTACAATATAAATGGAGCTTGCGCTGCATTTATTATCCTGAGCCCAGTACGTACATGAGTTGACTTCGCACAGAACGTCTTTTGCCATATTGTTCACCTCCTTATAGGAATGTGATGGGCTGAGCAAATACAATCACAGTCAGTCAAGGTAGGACTTGTCCAGCTGTGTGTACCCTCTTGGTAAGAAGAGGGATTTTGCTATGCCTACTTGTACAATATCAAAACAATTTTAAAATTGCAATGTTTGCGTCATGTTGCAGAGCCAAATAGACACAAGAGTTCCTTTTAATTAAAAAACAAAAGCTGTCCCTATGCAGAACGAAATGTTCTTCTGCCGGAGACAGCTTTTTTATGTTTTTCTAAACGAATGGCGGCACTAAAAGACTTAGCGCACGTTGGGAATATTTACGATGGGATCAATATCAGCATCATAGTCTACACCTTCGAACTCAAAGCCGAACAGCTGGAAAAATTCGCGACGATATCCTTCAAGATCGGATAATTCATAGATATTTTGGGTCGTCAGTTCCTCCCATATGTTTGCAACTTCTGCCTGCACATCCTCGCGCAATTCCCAATCATCAATGCGAATACGACCCTCTTCATCTACAGCAGTTTCTGGGGCGTAAAGACGCTCGGCAAATAGGCGATAGCTCTGTTCTATGCACCCCTCATGCAGCCCTTTCTCCTTCATCACCTTATACAAAGCGGAAATATACAGAGGAACGACAGGGATGGCCGAGCTGGATTGGGTAACGAGTCCTTTGGTGACTGCGACGAAGGCGCGTCCACCTGTGGCTTTCAGCTGGTCGTTCAGTTGGCGTGCTGTCGCCTCCAGATGATCTTTTGCGCTTCCGATACTGCCTTCTCTGTAGATGGCTTGGGTAATATCTGAACCGATATACGAAAAAGAGAAGGTAGTGGCGTTATCAGCGAGTACACCGCCTGCACGCAAAGCGTCAATCCACAATTTCCAATCTTCACCACCCATAACCTCTACAGTCCCCTGTACTTCTTCTTCTGTAGCCGGTTCGAGCGTCACGCTGCTGACTTCACCGGTGTGAAAGTTAACGGTCTTATTCGTATAGGGCTCACCAATAGGTTTGAGCACGGAATTAGACGTTTCGCCTGTGCGGGGATGGGTACGGCGACCTGAAGCAACACTGTAAACCACCAGATCGACTTGTCCCAGTTCTTCACGAATGGCTTCCACCGTTTTGGCTTTGACTTCATCCGAGAAGGCGTCTCCTGTCACGCTTAAAGATTTAAGCCCAGCTTCCTGAGCAGCTTTTTCAAATGCAGCAGAATTGTACCAGCCTGCTGATGCTGTGCGTGTAGCCGTAGCATTGCTAGGACGATATACACCAATTGTATTGGCACGCGCACCGAAAGCGGCCGTAATTCGAGAAGCCAACCCATATCCGGCAGATGCCCCGATCACAAGCACATTACGAGGTCCGTGGATAGCAGGACGGGCTTGTACATAGTCAATTTGCTCCTGAACATGTTGGGCACAGCCCACCGGATGAGCCGTGGTGCAGATAAAGCCACGTGTTCTTGGTTTGATAATCATGTTATTGTAATTCCTCTCTTCTTGTAGCAATCTTCACCCTTACTATTTTAACTTTTAACAATTTTTTTTCAAACGTGGATTTCAGTAAGTATCCTTTTTACCCAAAAGTGTATCCCTGTACAGGGTGGCAAGTGCCTAAGAGTCTGCATATGATGCTGTAACGATAAACATGAGAAGGGAGAGAGCTGCTTGAAGAACAAGAGCCGCAAAACCAACAGAAACAAAAAGCCGCTCTATCGTGTAATTGACCCGGATATGAATGAGTTAAGTATGATACAACGCTCAAAGCCACTGCCTGCGGAGAGGGAGACAGAAGCAAGACTTCATCAAGTTGCTTCTCCGCCTCCCCCAACTACAGAGGAGTCGGAGCTACAGACAGTTGTCGAGCCTGAAGTCGAGGCTCTGCAAGAGAAAGAGATTGAGGTTGCAGAGGTAGAGGAGACTCCAGCTTTGATGGAAGAACCTCCACTGCCAGAGCTAGAACCAGAGCTAGAACTAGATCCAGAACCGGAGCCGGAACCGGAACCTGAACCTGAACCAGAGCCAGAACCAGAACCAGATCCAATTGATGTGGAAGAAATTTTGAACAATAAGAAGGCTCCACATGTAAACAATGCTTTCATCTATACAGACGATTTGAGTGATCTCGCTGTGACGGGTGAGAAGATCGCTCCTGCTTCCATAGATTCCAGCAAGCTGAAACAAGAGAGTATTCAAACGGAATCTTTAGCAGATTATGCTGTTCATACCATTAAAATAGCTGACGGTGCTGTGACTGCTTCGAAGATTGCTCCCGACTCCATTACGGTCGAGCATCTGTCGGACGCATCAGTGGCTGGCAGTAAATTGCAGGATCGCTCTATTAGTGGTGAAAAACTTCGGGATGGCAGCATCACTCCAGAAAAGTTGGCGGATAAAATTATTAGCGGCGATCATATTGCCAATGGCTCGATTGAGAGTCGTCACTTCAAGCAATGGATCGTGTCTTCAGATATGCTTCAAGATCAGTCGGTCACCTCAGATAAAATTCGCAGCGGTACGATTCAATCGAACAATTTGGCGAATGAAGCTGTTGATAGCTCCAAGCTGGGTGATCAGTCTGTGACCACCTCCAAACTGCGGGATGGGGCTGTGGATGGAGCTAAAATCCAGGCAGGCAGCATTGAGAGCGCACACCTGACCGAGCATGCCGTTCTTGCCCGGCATCTAGCTCCGGGTTCGATTAATCGCAAGCAGCTATCCAACGGTATTGTAGGCCGAGAACAATTGGAGGAAGGCGTTGTCAGCGGACGTCATCTGGAGTCTGAGGCAGTCACCAGTACGCACATTCAGGCAGGAGCGATTGAAAGAAAGCATCTCAGTCCCGGCTCCATCGGGGAAGAGCAGCTTGGAACGGGCCAAGTGACAGCACGGCATATCGCGGATCGGAGTATTCAATCCAATAAACTGGCAGATCAGTCTGTAGGCTCATTGCAAATTGTCGATCAATCCGTCACTTCATCCAAAATATCGGATCAGAGCATTCTCCCACACAAAATTGCCGATGAGGCGGTACTTACCAGACATATTGCAACAGCAGCCATACAAGGACCCCAAATTTCTCCAGAGGCAGTTTCTTCCGTGCATCTTCAATCCGAAATTATTCGGAAGGATCATATCGCATCAGAGGCGGTTACGGAGCAACATTTGCATTCCGGGGCTGTGACAAGCGAGAAAATAGGGAAGGGTGCAGTTCTGGATCACCATGTGGCGAATCAGGCTATCAAGGAAAATCACATTGCTTCGAGCGCTATTAAGTCTGACAAAATCGCTGACGAGGCGGTTATAGAAACTAAAATTAGCACAGGGGCGGTAACCGGAAATAAAATTGCGTCTCAAGCCGTTACCCACGTACACATTGCAACGGGAGTCATCCGTGAAAACCACCTTGCCGACAATAGTGTGGGCGGAAAGGCGTTACAGGCTCAAGCGGTGGACTCAACTCATTTGGCCCAGAGCTCTGTACAGAGCAAGCATCTTGGGGAAGATAGTGTCGGAACTGCGGCGTTGCAAGAACAGTCCGTTACCGCAGACATACTAGGCGAAGGCGCTGTTCAAACCGCGCATTTGGCCAGCGGTGCGGTATACTCCCACCATTTGCAGGATCATGCCGTTACTTCGTTGAAACTATCGCCGGAAAGTGTGGCTACGGATAAAATTAATGATTTGGCAATTACTGCGCCTAAGTTAGCTGAGGGCAGTGTCACTTCCTCCAAGCTGTCTGCTCGTTCTGTGCAGCCATGGCATATTACAGATAAAGCGGTGCTAAGCAACCATCTGGCTGTTGAGGCAGTGGAGGCGAATCATCTTGCTCCGGAATCCGTCACCTCCAACCATTTGCAGTCTGCTTCGATCCAAACCAAACATCTCGCCCCGGATAGTGTGTCCGGCCATGCCCTTCAGTCGGAAAGCGTCACTTCCGAGAAGTTAGCGGCTCGGGCTGTGCAGGCTTCCAACCTGGCGGAAAACAGCGTGGGACCCGGACATTTGGCTGCACAGGCCGTACACACCAGACATTTGGCCGCAGGAGCAGTAGAGGACACGATATTAGCCCAGAATGCTGTCAAGTCTGAGCATCTTGCAGCAGAATCCATCCAATCCGAGCACTTGCAAAGCGGGATCATTCAGGGAGAACATATTGCATTGCAAGCTATAGCGACTCCGGCCATACAGGATGAAGCGGTTACCTCTGCCAAACTGTCAGAGGAAAGTGTAACCTCCACTAAGCTGTCAGCCCATGCAGTGCAGTCCGGGCATATTATGGATGAAGCTGTACAAAGCAACCACTTGGCTGTGGCAGTTGTGGACTCGACCCACCTGGCATCTGGAGCGGTCACCTCGGTGCACCTACAGGCCTCCTCGGTGCTTACGAGACATTTGGCCCCGGATAGTGTATCCGGTCGTGCGCTTCAAGCGGAAAGTGTTACCTCGGAAAAGCTGGCAGCCCGCTCGGTACAAGGAATGAATCTTGCAGAAGGCAGTATCGGCCCTTCACATCTATCTGTGCAGTCCGTACACACGCGGCATTTGGCAGCTGGAGCGGTACAGGATAGAGTGCTGGCAGAGGGAGCAGTGAAGTCCGTGCACATTGCCCCGGAATCGATCCAGCCGCACCATCTGCACACTGAAGCCATTCAGGGCGAGCATATCGCATCCCAGGCCATATCGACCGATGCTTTGCAGGATGAGTCCGTTACGTCTGATAAATTGGCGGATGAGGGTGTGACTGCCGCCAAACTGTCGGCCCACTCGGTACAGTCGTGGCACATTACAGACGAAGCGGTGCAAGGAAATCATTTGGCAGAAGAGTCCATCCAGTCGAACCATCTAGCGCCGGAAAGTGTAACCTCAGCCCACTTGCAGTCTTCGTCAGTGCTCACGAGCCATCTGGCCCCGGATAGTGTGTCCGGCCGTGCGCTACAAGCGGAAAGCGTCACCTCGGATAAGTTGGCAGCCCACTCAGTGCAAGGAACGAATCTTGCGGAAGACAGCGTCGGCCCGTCACATTTGTCTGCACAGTCGGTACACGCCCGGCACCTGGCAACAGGTGCAGTACAGGATACAACGCTGGCAAAGGGAGCAGTGAAGTCGGTACACATTACCGCGGGGTCCATCCAGCCGCATCACCTGCACACTGGAAGCATTCAGGGCGAGCATATCGCATCCCAGGCCATATCGACCGATGCTTTGCAGGATGCGTCCGTTACGTCTGATAAATTGGCGGATGAGGGTGTGACTGCCGCCAAGTTGTCGGTCAACTCGGTACAGCCGTGGCACATTACAGATGAAGCGGTGCAAGGAAATCATTTGGCGACAGAAGCCATCCAGTCAAGCCATCTGGCCTCGGAATCCGTTACCTCTCGCCATTTGCAGGCTTCCTCAGTGCTTACGAGCCATTTGGCGCCAGATAGTGTATCCGGTCGTGCACTACAGGCGGAAAGCGTCACCTCAGAAAAGCTGGCAGCGCGCTCGGTACAAGGGACGAATCTTGCGGAAGGCAGCATCGGCCCGTCACATTTATCGGCACAGTCCGTACACAGCCGGCATCTGGTAGCCGGAGCGGTACAGGATAGAGCGTTGGCAGAGGGAGCAGTGAAATCTGTGCATATCGCTCCAGAATCGATCCAGTCGCACCATTTGCACACTGGAAGCATTCAGGGCGAGCATATCGCATCCCAGTCGATATCGACTGATGTTTTACAGGATGAGTCCGTTACGTCTGATAAATTGGCGGATGAGGGTGTGACTGCCGCCAAGCTGTCGGCTCACTCCGTACAGCCGTGGCACATTACAGATGAAGCGGTGCAAGCTAATCATTTGGCAGAAGAGGCCGTTCAGTCGAGCCATCTGGCGCCGGAATCTGTCACCTCAGCTCACTTACAACCTTCGGTGATACTTGCGAGCCATTTGGCACCAGAAAGTGTATCCGGTCTTGCGCTACAAGCGGAAAGCGTCACTTCGGAAAAGCTGGCAGCGCGCTCGGTGCAAGGGACGAATCTTGCGGAAGATAGCGTCGGTCCTTCGCATTTGTCCGCACAGTCGGTACACACTCAGCATTTGGCAGTCGGCGCAGTCCAGGATACAGCGCTAGCCGAGGGGGCAGTGAAGTCGGTACACATTGTCCCGGAATCGATCCAGCGGCATCATCTGCAAACTGGAACCATTCAGAGCGAGCATTTGGCATCCCAGTCGATATCGACCGATGCCTTACAGGATCAGTCCGTTACGTCTGATAAATTGGCGGATGAGGGTGTGACTGCCGCCAAGCTGTCGGCTCACTCGGTACAGCCGTGGCACATTGCGGACGAAGCCGTGCAAGCCAATCATTTGGCACAAGAGACCATCCAGTCGAGCCATCTGTCACCGGAATCTGTTACCTCAGCCCACTTGCAGTCTTCGGCGGTGCTTGCGAGCCATCTGGCTCCGGATAGTGTGTCTAGTCGTGCGCTACAAGCGGAAAGCGTCACCTCAGAGAAGCTGGCAGCCCACTCGGTGCAAGGAACGAATCTTGCGGAAGGCAGCGTCGGCCCGTCACATCTGTCTGCACATTCGGTACACACCCAGCATCTGGCAGACGGTGCAGTCCAGGATACAGCGCTAGCCGAGGGGGCAGTGAAGTCGGTACACATCGCCCCGGAATCGGTCCAGTCGCACCATCTGCTTACTGGAACCATTCGGGGAGAGCATCTGGCATCTCAGTCGATATCGACCGATGCCTTACAGGATGAGTCCGTTACGTCTGATAAATTGGCAGATGAGGTCGTGACAGCTGCCAAAATATCTCCACATTCCGTCCAGCCATGGCACATTACGGATGAAGCCGTGCAAGCCAATCATTTGGCAGAAGAGATCGTTCAGTCGAGCCATCTGGCGCCAGAGTCCGTCACCTCAGCCCACTTGCAGTCTTCGACTGTGCTTGCGAGCCATCTGGCCTCGGATAGTGTGTCTAGTCGTGCGCTACAAGCGGAAAGCGTCACCTCGGAGAAGTTGGCGGTCCACTCGGTACAAGGGGCGAATCTTGCGGAAGGCAGCGTGGGTCCTTCGCATTTGTCCGCACAGTCGGTACACACCCTGCATTTGGCAACTGGCGCAGTACAGGATACAGCGCTGGCAAAAGGTGCAGTGAAGTCCGTGCATATTGCCCCGGAATCGATCCAGTCGCACCATCTGCACACTGGAACCATTCAGGGGGAGCATCTGGCGTCCCAGTCAATATCGACGGAGGCCTTACAGGATGAGTCCGTTACGTCCGACAAACTGGCAGATGAGGTTGTGACAGCTGCCAAAATATCTCCACATTCCGTCCAGCCATGGCACATTACGGACGAAGCCGTGCAAGCCCATCATTTGGCAGAAGAGACCATCCAGTCGAGCCATCTGGCGCCGGAATCTATCACCTCAGCCCACTTGCAGCCTTCGGCAGTGACGATCCAGCATATTGCGCCAGGGAGCGTATCTGTTCACGCGCTCCAGGCAGGCAGCGTGAACGCTGAGAAGCTTGCGCTTCGCGCGGTGCGTGCTTCGAATCTGGCGGAAGCCAGTGTAAGCTCCGTACATTTGACAGAGCATGCCGTGCACTCCCAGCATTTGTCCGATGGGGCGATTCAAGAGTCAGCACTGGCAGAGGGGGCTGTGCAGTCCCGTCACATTTCACCGGATTCTGTTCAATCTGAGCATTTGCAAGCAGGAGCTATTCAGTCACAGCATATCGGCTGGCAGGCGGTGTCAGAGCAAGCTATACAGGATGGAGCAGTGACGTCCGGCAAACTCGCAGATGGAACGGTGGAGTCCCGCCATGTGGCTGAGGAGGCAATTGAAGGTCAGCATATTGCAAAGGAAGTCATTGATTCGCACCACATAAAGCCCGGCTCGGTGACACTGGATCAATTATCCACAGATATTCATCTCTCGGGGCTTTTACCGGAGGAAGGGATCAGTGGCGACAAACTTCAGGCAAACAGTATATCCCGCGGCCATCTGCAGGATCAGGTCGTCAACAGTGAGGTGCTAAGCCCAGAAGCTGTAGGTCCAGAGCATCTACAGGCTGCTGCGGTACAAAGTCATCATATGGCAGAGCAGAGCATCGAAGGTCATCATCTGGCAGAAGGTTCCGTTGGCTCACGTGAGCTGGAACTGAATGCAGTGACACCGGAGCATTTGAGCATCACCCCGGTTCGTACTTGTGCGAACCAGCCTGCATTACAGCAGTTTGGCAGAGCGCCGTTTCTTTTAAAAGGAAGCGAAGGAGAGACGGAAGTAACCATTGTATTTGGGGAGCCATTTGTGAACCCGGACTACACGTTGGTAGCGATGACGAACCATCCTCTCTTTCATGCAACACTGAAATCCCAGACGACTAATGGAGCGGTGATCGTTGTAACCAAGTGGAGTGAAACCGCGCATAACTACGGTATTATTTCCTGGATTGCCATCGGTTAGTGGAGATGATGGTTGCAACACTTATAGCGTGCAGACTCATGTGTTTTCCAGATACAGAGCTGCACGCTTTTTCATATACTTTTCACATATTTGCTCCACAATTATCCCGAATTCTCCTGATAAGCTAAAGATACTTTAAAGGAGAGGTGATTCAATCATGAAAAAATGGACTAAAAATGCAGCAGCCGTATTGACCGTAGTAAGCGTACTGGGAGGAGCAAGCAGCGCATTCGCCGCTACAGCAACCACAACTCCAGCCACCCCTGCACCAGCCATCAAAACTCCTGCGGTTACGACTCCTGCTAGCAAAGCACCGTCAAAAGCGCCTGCAACGAAAACACCTGTGGTGAAAGCACCTGTTAAAAAAGCTGCAACAGCTCATAAAGCAACAACCAAAGCAAAAAAAGCTCCTGCCAAAAAAGCCATTGCGAAAAAAGTGGCAAGCCACAAAGCAAAAGCAGTGAAAGCAAAACACCGCACAGTTAAACATCATGTGAAAAAACATAACGCTGTTCAACACAAGGTAGCAGCACATAAAACTCGTGCACAACATGTCGTAGCTAAAAAAGTAACCCATAAAGTTCCAGTAAAAAAAGCAGTCCCAGCCAAAACTGCTCCAAAGGCAGCAGCTAAAGTAGTAACAACTAAGAAATAAGGTAGAAAATAAGGTAGAAAATAAGGTAGAAGTGTAGTTAGCTTTCAGTTCACCTGGCATATACAGCAGCGATTCATGATAAGAAAAGACGGGACCGGGAACGGTATACCCGTCTTTTGTCTATTCTGCTGGGCTTCTGTTAAGCTTAAAGAAAGGATGCTAGCATCCAGAACAACGGCAAGGGGTTAAGGCCATGACAAAAATAGTAGTAGTGGATGACGATGTGTTCATTTTGCAATTAATATCTGAATATTTGAAAAAAGAGTCCTACGAGGTAACTTCCTTTTCCAGTGGGAAAACATTGGTAGAGCATATCCGAACAAACCGTCCAGATTGCCTCGTGCTTGATATTATGATGCCGGGCATTGACGGGCTTTCTCTATTGACTCAGCTTCGTGAGTTTACAGAAATGCCGATCATTATGATCTCCGCGCGCGGAGAGGAAGGTGACCGTATCCACGGGCTGGAATTGGGATGCAGTGATTTTTTGACCAAGCCCTTTAATCCAAGAGAGCTGGTGGGAAGGGTCAAAGCGATGCTGAGACTGAGCAAGGCGGGCACGTCTGCATCCGATGACAAGCAAGCAGCAGAGAGCACAAATCTTTGCCATGCAGGCAATCTGTGCATTTTTGCTGACTTTCGTAAAGTTACAGTAGACGGACAAACGTTAAATTTGACCTCACGTGAATTCGACCTGTTGCTGTTTCTTGCGAATCATCTGGAAAGGCCTTTTGGCAGAGAGCATTTGATTCAGCAGGTGTGGAGCTATGACTTTATAGGTGATGTGAGAGTCGTAGATGATCTGGTCAAACGTATTCGCAAAAAGTTGGCAGAGTACCACTCCACGCTTGTTATTAACACGGTATGGGGATTTGGATATAAAGCAACGGTTCAGGAGATGTAGCCATGCGTACGATGAGAGCCAAAATTCTGCTGTCCCTGTCCATTGCCATGCTGATTACTGTCTGTATTACGGTGGTCTTATTTATTAGGCTCATCGATGACATTCTGGTGAATCAGGCCAAATCCAAGCTTCATGAGCAGGCACGCAAAGCCGTCCACATTATGAGTGACGGAGGCTTTGATCGACTGGATAATGCCGAATTTAACTATGTTATCAAGGGTGTGCTTTTATCTGCCGATTACTTTATTTTAAGCACGGATAACCGCATCATCGACTCCAGCGTCTCTGGGATGGAAGGCAAAAAGATCGAGCATTTGCTTTTGACCCGCCAAGGATTTTTTGCATCGGTTCATCCGTCTGCCCACGATCTGGTTACTACACATGAAGGCGTTGCGGTGCTTCAAGGTAAAAAGGTGTTGTTTACGAATGAAGAACTGCCCGGACAACCTTTCCGCATCTTTGTATACTCACCCTTATCTTCTTTGAGAGCCCTCTATGTACCGTTAATGAGAACTACGTTACTATCGATCGTAGCGAGTTTTCTGGTGATTCTCGTTATTGGTCTGATGATTGTTTCACGTCTGGTGCGTCCACTCAAACGATTGAAAGAGGCGGTAGGCAACTATGAGCCGAATCAGCCACAGGATAGTGAGTTTCCGCAGGCGGACAAAAGCGAAATTGGCGAACTAATAGGCACCTTTCATTCCATGTCCGCCCGCATTCAGCAGCACCACCACAGCCAAATTGAATTTCTGCAAAATGTATCACACGAGCTAAGGACACCGTTAATGTCCATTCAAGGTTATGTATATGCTATTCAGGATCAAGTGGTATCCCAGGACGAGGGACTGAGCATTATTAAAGTGCAATCCCAGCGATTAATTGATATGGTGGAAAAGTTGCTTCAGCTATCGAGGCTGGAGGCGCTGAATGAGGAATGGCCTGTCTCTCTGATTGATCTGAGAAGTATGGCGGAGGACGCTGTTCATCTATTGATGCCGATGGCCAGTGAACGCTCTATCTCGCTTCGAGTGGAGGGAGAGGGTCTGCATGTGGCCGTTCCGGCTGAGCAATTATTTCGCATGATATTGAATTTGCTGCAAAATGCAGTTCGACACACCTCTACGGAGGTTGTCATTCATTTGGAGACGGGGACAACGGCGGAGGTTGTGTGGGTTATGCATGTAGATGATGATGGGAGAGGACTAACCGAGTCTGAAGCAGCCGAGGTGTTTGGAAGATTCTATACAGGATCAAATGGCGTCACGGGACTAGGATTGGCCATCTGCCGTCAAATAGCCTCCCGACTGAATGGAGAACTACTTTGTACACGATCGCCATTAGGTGGTGCACGCTTCAGTTACATTCAACACATGTTATAAATGAGGCAAAAATGGTTAAAAATGATCACTTTTTCGCTTATATATACCACTAACATGACATATCATGAAAGGTTTTTGGTGATATTTTAGATATTGCTTGACTGGCAGGTACTAAAATGAGTAAAATTATTCGTATATACCTTGACTCATGAACGTCGTTTTTTTAGATAGTGGTCAATAATAGTGATGAATAATAAATGAAAGAGTGATGAGATGAACCGCCTTTTGGAAGTGAAGGACTTAACGATATCTTTCAAGACCCGTCAGGGACTAGTGCAGGCCATTCGTGGCGTAAACTTTCATGTCAATAAAGGAGAGACGCTGGCGATTGTCGGTGAATCCGGCTCAGGCAAAAGCGTAACCTCACAAGCTGTTATGAAGCTGATCCCGACCCCTCCAGGCATTTATCAAAAGGGTCAAATTATGTTTGACGGACAAGAGCTGATTAATAAAACGGAAAAGCAGATGCAAAAAATTCGTGGTAAGGAAATTGGCCTGATTTCTCAGGACCCAATGACTTCACTTAACCCGACGATGAAAGTCGGTAAGCAGATCACGGAAGTGCTTTTCAAGCATGAAAAGATATCCAAGGACGCTGCTCGCAAGCGGGGGATTGAATTGCTGAATCTGGTAGGTATTCCGCATCCTGAACAGCGTTTTAACCAATATCCGCATGAATTTAGTGGCGGTATGCGTCAACGTGTCGTCATTGCGATGGCATTGGCTGCTAATCCGAAACTTCTGATTGCCGATGAGCCGACGACTGCGCTGGACGTAACGATTCAAGCTCAAATTTTGGAACTGATGAAGGATCTTCAGAAAAAGATTGATACTTCTATCATCTTTATTACTCATGACCTCGGTGTTGTGGCGAAGATGGCGGATCGCGTTGCTGTTATGTATGCAGGGCAAATCGTGGAAACAGGTACGGTTAATGAAATTTTCTATAACCCAAAACATCCATATACATGGGGACTCCTTGCTTCCATGCCTAGTTTGGACAGCCATGGTCAGAAGCTGGCTGCCATCCCGGGAACACCACCGGATCTGCTTCACCCACCTGTAGGGGATGCGTTTGCAGCCCGCAGTTCTTATGCCATGAAAATTGACTTTGAGAAAGAGCCTCCGCTCTATCAATTGTCTGATACACACTTTGTGAAATCATGGTTGCTTCATCCAGATGCACCTGCAGTTGAGCCACCAGAAGCGGTGAAGGCTAAACTTCGCAAGCTGGATAACGCATTTGAAAAGCCGGTTTTAGTTGAACAATACGGCAGTTAAAGCAATATATAATTTATAAATAAACAGATGATAAATAAAAAAAGGCTGTTTCCTCCGTATGGAATAATATTACGGAGGAAACAGCCTTTTTGGTGTAACACCACAGGTTGCATGAGTCTGTGGTGATTTGTATTATGCGGTAGCGCTTACAGCTTGCCGGAACCGGCTTGGGAAGTGACCTCTGCCTTCACGCTGGCGGATGGGGAAATTTTATCGTTCAAGGATGGCTTCCAGCCTACAGAGGAGCTAAGACCCGCGCTGGAGCCTGCGTTTACGGCCTGTCCATTCAGAAGTGTGCCAGTATCTGACAAGGCAGTCCCACCAAAAACAGTCACAATTTTGGCTGCGGATAGTCCCGCAACGTCAATGACATTGTTTTCAGCAAAGATTTTGGAGGATTTGCCTGCGCCCCATATATACAGCGTAGGGTATTCAGAGCGTTTTACATCACCTGTATAGTAATTGTTATAGAGATGGACTTGTCCATAACGTACGCGCGGTGTGCGTTGTACTGTATTCTCATAATAATTGTGATGCAGGGTTACACGTAAAGCCCCTTCATCTGCTGTTTTGCTGTCGCTGTTGCCGATAATGGATGTTTTGTCATGATCGTAAAAGTGATTGTATGAAACGGTAACCAGATCACCTTGGTTAATCACATCGAGCAGTCCATCATGATGTTGGTATTCTTGACCGTAGAAGGTGCCGTTTCCGCTATCGGGGTGAGCCCCGTCATTGAACGTATTGTGATCCACCCATACATGCGTAGCTCCGTTAATGGTAATGCTGTCATATTCTGAATTCCAGTTGCCTGTACTGCCGTCAGTTGGGTCCCACTGCGGGAAATAATCGTAGGCATCCTGAAACTCAATATTACGGATAATGACGTTGTCTGTACCCTTTTTCAGTTGGAAGTTTGCACCATTAATGATAGCATTGTTGCCCAGACCGACAATCGTTGTATTGGATGGGATTTCAATAACGATACGACTAGCTTGATTCTTCTGTGATGCCTTACGTGCGTCTTCCAATGTACCAGAAGGAACCTTTTTACCCCATGTAGACGGATCATACGCCTTGAGATACGCATTGAAATCATACTTAGGGTCTTTGTAATCGTTCAATCCTAGCGCTTTATTATTGTCATCGACATTGGCATTGATTGTACCTTTGACATAAATAATTTTAGGTGTAGTGTTGCTGCTTTTGCCTAACGCATCGACAAGTTGTTTGCGGTTCGTTACGGTGAAAGTATTGGAGGAAGTAGCAGTAGCTCCACCTGTCGTGCCTGTAGAAAAGGCGGCCCAACCGTTTTTGCTGCCAAGTGTCTCCTTGCCAATATCGCTTGCTGCATGAGCAGGTGCACCCATAGGAGCCAGAGTAGCGAACAATAACACGGCTGCGATTCCGAGTGAACATCTCTTTTTCATAAAATACCTCCGTATATTGGATAAATGGAGTAGACGAACGAGGGAGTCCCGGGTGCTCCTGTAGTTTCTACATGTTCTATCATACTTTGTGTACCAGTATTTGTTAATATAATAAAAGTTACATACTAAAATTTTTGTCGAATTTTTAAATAATTCAATAGAGACCTTCTTTTTCCAATCAAAATGCATACATATAAATGAAAACGTTAACAATCATAGGAAATGGGAATTGTATATATGATTATATGGAGTTATTTCAGTGAATAAAGATAAAATAGTTTTTCTGATAATGTTAACGATTCCAAGTCAAAAAGTGATGAAAAATGACAGGAGAATTATGGATTTTTGTAGTATCCTCAGGTACAATGCTTGTAATAAAGCTGAGGAGGAATCGGCATCATGGCAGAGGATTTAGCAAATGTATTGAAGTTGTTGAAGCAAAAAGAGTGGGTGGACTTGTCCCATGCCTTTTATCCTGAAATTCCCCATTTTCCGGTCTTCGATAACGTTCAGGTGGATACCTTGTTTACCCACGACGATGGCTTTTTTGTAAAACAATACTGCTTTCCAGGGCAGTATGGAACTCATATTGACGCTCCCGTTCATTTTGTGAAGGGGAAACGTTATTTACATGAGCTTTCGTTGAAGGAACTGGTTTTACCGCTGGTAGTCATTGACCGTTCAGCAGCCGTTGCAGCCAATTCCGACTATGAGCTTACGGTCGCGGATATTCTGGATTTTGAAAAAGAGCACGGACGTATTGCCGAACAGTCCTTTGCCGCCTTTCGCAGTGATTGGAGCAAGCGCTGGCCTAATCCAGATGCCTTCTCGAACAAGGACAATGCCGGAGATGCACACTGCCCAGGCTGGTCGCTGGATGCGCTGCGCTTTTTGGTAGAAGAACGGAATGTTGCTGCTATCGGACATGAAACACTGGATACGGACTCCTCTGTAGCTTATCGAAAAGCGGGCAAACTGGTAGGGGAATATTACATATTGGAGCAGGATCGATATCAAGTTGAGGTGCTGACAAATTTGGACAAGCTGCCTCCGACGGGCGCAATCATTTATAATATCGTTCCGAGCATTCAGGATTCACCCGGTTTTCCGGTGCGCTCCTTTGCTATTTTGCCTTAATCTTGAGCTTAAAAGACCGACTCAGATATCGACATCTGAATCGGTCTTTTTCTAGCATATACGGGGTAGTGTACAGCGTGAATGACCATTCAGTCCGGCTTGGTTCAAAATCATTGAAACGCCTTATGTGATAATCGTTACAGTAGGGGCCGAGATGGTAGGCTGAGTGGTGATAGTAGAGGTTGTACCGCTAAAATCTGCTATTTCTATAACAACCGGGACACCTGGTGTAATATCTACGGAGGCAATGACCAGACTTGCTGTGGAGAGGGTGAATAAGGAGCTCTGCTGAATGACTCCGTTAATATAATAATTAGAAGAATCTGTGGCTGTTAATGCCGGTAAAGCAACCACGGGAGCATCGGCGTCATCTACGAAGCTGGCAGCAGGAACAGTTGTTTCTGTTGCTCCGATCATCCCGGCTGTAATGGTTGCAAAAAAACGGGTGGTTGCTGGGGTTATGGTCGTGGTTATAGCACCCCCCGTTGACACTGGAGCCGTAGCTACTGCTGTAAATACAGGTTTTATGATTGGCATAGTTCTCATCTCCTTTCTTTACTGGTATGTGGTATGAGCCATTCGCTGGCTCTTAATCAATAAATGATTTTTCAACCTATTCGGAAACGGCATATGAACCTTTCTATTAATAATAGGGTAAATGGAGAAGGCCCTATTTTACTGCACAAAAAATGAAAGCGAATACTTGGAATCTGCATGCTACAAATGCCTAAGACCCTAATGGGAGATGTGCATACAATACATAAGCATGAGAGGAGGAGGTGTGTACGGCTGGTATGAGGAGACGTGATGCATCACTAAGAAGGCAAGGAAAGAGAACAGTACATTGCAAGATCAACAAACGAAAAAAGTGTAAGCCCAGGTATCCATTCAAAGGTAAAACAAAAACGGGGTTGCATGCCCAAAAGCATCCAAAGCTAATTATTATACAACGTCGCTTCAGAAATACTCCTGCTAAACGGAAGAGGATGGAGCATACAGGAAAGCAAGGTATGCCCTGTTCAGCAGGTCTTCCAGGTGAAGCAGGGGTGCCAGGAACGCCAGGAGTGCCAGGAGTGCCAGGAGTGCCAGGAGTGCCGGGAGTGCCAGGAGTACCAGGAATACAGGGTCCTGCAGGAACACAGGGAGCACCGGGAGTGCCCGGTCCAACTGGAGCTCAAGGTAGTGCAGGCGCAACAGGTGCACCCGGTCCTACCGGAGCACAGGGCGTAACCGGTCCTACCGGAGCACAGGGCGTAACCGGTCCTACTGGAGCCCAAGGTATAACGGGTCCAACCGGTCCGGCACCTGACATCTCCAATATTGAAATTGTCCCTATGGCTGAGAGGTATTTTTATTTTACTCCTGATCCGATTGAATCTTCAGTCACGATTATGGCGGATCAATTTTCTGTAGATGGTGTGCAAGGAGCTTCTCAGAGGTTTCATGTCGGAAGCAATAGTTATGCTAATCTGTATATTAACGGAATGTTACAAGAAAGAACGTTGTTCAGCTTGACACCTTCATCGCTGACGATTCACCTCGGCGAAGGGGAGACAATTTCCTCCGGCACACCTATTATTGTGGAAATTGTTCAATTTAGTGTGCGATACAGTGCATGACATCGCTCGCGATAAATACTTCAAGTGATGGGCATTATTTTAAAACCAAAAATGGTTATAGGGTGCAGGTCCTTCAATACGAACACCGAGTTGTTCGGCTGCCTGTCTGGGCCAGAATGGATTACGCAGCAGTTCCCGGCCTACCGCAACCAGATCCGCCCGACCATTACGCAAAATTTCCTTGGCTTGAGTACCGTGAGTAATCAAGCCTACGGCTGCGGTAGCTATACCAGCAGTCTGACGAAATTCAATGACATCTATTCCAGCTTGCGAAGCCCGTACAGCGGCATCTCTGAAGGCAAGCACAAGATTATGGATTTCTTCTAAAGACAGTGCGGAGGTCGCCCGTTCGCGGTGAGGCAAACCAGAGGCGGATACAGCTGTTTCTTGAGGCAACGAGCCCTTGCGTCCGACATGCCAAAGCTGGAGACCGACTTTAGAGCCTTGGTCATGAATGGCTTGCACCACTTTTTGCAGCGGGGAAATGTGCTCGTCGCTCCATATGCCAAGGCTGCCTGAATCTTTTCCCTGCTGGGTGACTGCATGCACTTCAAGCATGATTAGCCCCACTTGTCCTAGCGCCCGAGCGCCGTAATGCAGCGTATGCCAATCGGTTGCTTTTCCGTCCTCTTTATTTACGGTTCAGAACGCCCGCTTTTATTCGGTTACATATGTATTTTATAGGAATAAAATGAGGCGATACACGTATCATTTAACGTATTCATGACCATTCACTTATAAAAACATGGTATTTTAGGTTTATTACAATGGATTTTAAATTAAGCACTTAGACAGGATGAGCATGCATAAACATGACTTGCATTTTAGTTAGTATTAACTTACTATAATTTTATGAACAAGAAAACACATGTAGACAGCAAAAAGAAAGATATTCTGCAGGCAGCGATGTGCTTATTTGCAACCAAAGGGATTGACGGGATTTCAGTCAAAGAGATTGGAGAGGCTGCCGGTGTGACGGATGCCGCGATTTATAAGCATTTTAAGAGTAAAGATGCAATGGCCTTGGAGGTATTTGGGCAATATTGTAATAGCTACACCACCTTAATTGACTTCTATCGCAAGCAGAGTGGGAGCTTCGTCAGCCGTTTCCATCAACTGGTGGATGAAGTGCTGAATATGCATGATGAGGACCAGTATGGATTGCTTCTACTATCACAGCATCATGAGCTGTATGTTGAAGCAAGCCAGAGCCAGAATGTGCGTCAGCCGCTGGAGGCGTTGACTGAATTCATCGAACAGGGGATTCAACAAGGTGAACTGCCGAAGCAGGATGTTCAGCTATCCGGTGTGCTCATCATTGGAGCCATTACAC
This sequence comes from Paenibacillus sp. DP01, assembly GCF_044784315.1. NCBI lineage: Bacteria > Bacillati > Bacillota > Bacilli > Caryophanales > Paenibacillaceae > Paenibacillus > Paenibacillus sp. DP01. The sequence goes on along the minus strand of NZ_CP173059.1, from coordinate 4,147,189 downwards.
GCTTGTCCGTGTCCAGCCTGGAAGGGGAACTTCCACAGCTACTGGCTCCATTGGCAGCAGAGGTCAAACAACGTTTAACTGCTTTATTAAGAAAAGGTCTGTAGTGACCTTTTCTTTTTAAATATAAAGTTAGTGTTTTCTAACTAAAGTCATAATATGAAGGTAGGAAGTGGCTTATATGTCTAAAAAAATATTGGTGATTCAAGGGAATCCGGTCGATGGTAGTTATGGAGAAGCGCTGGCTCAATCCTATGTAAAAGGAGCGAAGGCTGCAGGAGCAGAGGTTCGTTTGTTGCAGCTATCCGCGTTGGACTTTAATCCAAATCTATTAGGTGGATATCGTAATAAATTGCCGTTGGAACCTGATTTGATCCAAGCACAGGAGTCGATTAAATGGGCAGAACATCTCGTTTTTGTCTTTCCAATCTGGTGGGGCAGCTTGCCTGCATTAATGAAAGGATTCATTGACCGTACCTTTATGCCGGGGTTTGCGTTTAAGTATCAAAAAGGAAAACCCCTGCCTGACAAGCTTCTAAAAGGAAGAACAGCCCGCCTCATTACAACGATGGACGGTCCGCACTGGTACTATCGATTTTTCCAGGGACAGCCTGGGCACCGGATGATGAAGGATTCCACGTTACATTTATGCGGTGTCAAGCCAGTGCGTTCTACGACCATTGATCTTATGAATAAGAGGACAGATCAACAGCGTAACGAATGGCTGAGCAAGGTTGAGCAGCTAGGACGAAGCATGAGCTAGGTTTTCGCCATCTCAATAGCAAACACGCTGATCCATTAACATATAGAGGACATTCGGAAAATTACATTCTAAGAGGATAGAAATGAGGCACAGAAAAATGGAACCAATCATAAATCATGAATGGGATCTAGATGAAAAAGAAGCGGTGAAATTACAGCAGGAGTTATCTTTAAAAGTTACAAAAGAAGATCGATTCCCTGAAATTCAATATGTTGCTGGGGTAGACGTGGCATACAGTGAACAAAGTGATCTCTTAGTTGCGGCCATCGTGATTTTAGATGCTAGCTCATTACAAGTAGTGGAATCCATAGTGGTTGAAGATGCTGTCTATTTTCCCTACATCCCCGGATTGTTTTCATTCAGGGAGCTGCCGCCTATAGTAAAAGCATTGAAGCAAATCAAGACCTTTCCCCAGCTGGTGGTCTGTGATGGACAAGGAATTGCCCATCCTAGACGATTCGGATTAGCCAGTCATTTAGGTGTTATATTTGATATTCCTACAATTGGATGTGGTAAAACGAGGCTATGGGGTGAATTCGAAGAGCCATCTCGAGAACGAGGGGCATGTTCGTTATTAATGGATCATGAGGAGATTATCGGCGGGGCGTTAAGAACCCAGGACAACATTAAACCTTTGTTTGTATCTGTAGGGCATCGTATTTCATTAGAAACGGCCTGCAACTGGATATTAAAGCTTTGTCCACAATATCGCTTACCTGAGACCACTCGACAAGCTGATCAGCTTGTGAGAAAAGCTTTATCACAAATAAACCAGGGGAGTATCTGATCATAATCGCTCTACATAAGGGAAAACACCACAGTGGAGCAACTAGCTCGCATTGTGGTGTTTGGAATAGCTCATGTTTTGCAATCAACGTTATATAAATATCGATGCAACGATTAAAATAAATCCGATCGCTAGACCGGCAGGGCCCCAATAATGCATAGGGATAAAAAACAGACTGTGCTGGGTTCCCATTCGATAGCGTTGTCCTGTTTCCATATCAACGAGCACCTTGTCCGAGTCGGCGTTAAGTGCTTTACCCAAATACCAGATAATAACTCCCGACACAATGAACACAAAAGCCATCGGCAGCCGGGAATCTATGGAGTCAAGCCCAAGAGCGGATACTAAACTGCCGACAATAACGAATAAAATTCCTGGAATAATGATATTTAAAATACCAAAGCCCTTCCAAATAATCACATGAAAACTTCCTTCCTAATTATGTTTACGTTCATGGTGAGTCTCTCGTCGAAATGATTTTCACATCCAACATATGTATTTATCGGTTAAAAGAGAGATTTAGTTTACAATATGACCCATTCATTAGGGAATTTACAATGTGTAAAACTGGAAATGGAAAAAGCCGTTTCTCCACCCTTTCGTAGTTCCAGCACAAACTGGACTGAAGGAGGAAAATCAGCTTTTTTAATAATCGGATTGAAGTCCTGTGCCTATTCGGCTGCTGCTTTCGCTTGCTCCGCTACGAAAACAACAGGCTTCATAATCCGGCTCAGCATATCCTGCTTTGGACGATTCCAGGTAACCCAGTCATCCAGCAGCAGACCGCCTGTGTCGCCGCTATTCGGATTCAGGGACCAATACGTAAAGTACAGGTTGTTGGCACCAATATAGTCTACGAGTGCATTTTGCCATTTACCCTCAGGGGAAGACGAATCGACATTGCGACCGCCGAATTCACCAACCAGCACTGGAGCTATGTTTTGCTTACTGATGTAGCCCCAGGTTTGATCCCAGATTGCTGGCAGGTTGGACGGGAAGGTCGAGTCGTTGAACCATGGCTGCGAAGACACACCAGGACCATAGTCATGTGGTGAATATACGACACGGTTCGGCACGTCCAGTACGACAGGATAATTAGCCACACCTGTCAGGTTGCCGCCCCACCAATATTGGCTGTTGTTGCCTTGTACATTATGGTCCACACCTTCTACGAGAATCAGCCAATTTGGATTCACGGACAGAATGGCATTCCCTGCACGCTGCGCCGCGAGACGCCAGTCTGTGGAGACATCGCCTGTTCCCCAGCTTGCCTGACCGTGTGGCTCGTTGTGTAAATCTGCACCGATGACGGTAGGATTGTTTTTATAACGTTCAGCTAACATCTTCCAGTCGCTGATCCAGCGGGACTCAGGATACTGAGAGGTATACCATAGCTCGGATTGTCCACCTGAGCCTGGGCGGTGACGGTCAAGGATAATCTGAATACCGCGTTGTCCAGCTTTTTCGATCAGCTTGTCCATAATTTGAATCGGAGTCAATCCGACCAGATCAGGATTTTTGTAGTAATCAATACTGTCAGCACGGGAGCTGGAATCAAATAACTGATTGCTGTAAGGCAGACGGATGAGATTATAGCCTTCCTTTTTCACCTGATCCAGCATGTCGTCCATTGAGCGGCTCCACAGTCCATGCAAGGTGTAATTAGGGGTTTCCAGGCCGAACCAGTTCAGACCGTTAAATGCGGCCTCTTTCCCGGATTCATCTACAATCTTGTTTCCTTGGGTGTGATAATATCCTTTCACGCTGGCTGCATCTGCCGAAGGTGGAGTGTACCCATACAGTGTAAGGCCCATAACGAGGGAGGCAATGACGAAAAATGTTTTTTTGAACCCTTTTTTCTTCATGATTCTTGCTTCCTCCTTTATATAAATGATATTGTAACCGATTACATTTTCATTTTATGTTCAAATCTTCCATCAAACAAGTTCATAAAATTCGTATATTTTTAAGATTTTGTTCGAAATTATTAGATTTGCAACAAGGTATATTTAGGTTAGGAGTCCAGCATTTATGGGGTAGGGGTATGGGGTGAAGGCACGTTTCAACTCATATTTATTATATTTTCCTCCTGTAAAAGAAGGTATATAATAAAGGAAATTCACATTACATACAGGTTGCAGAGTACAGATATAGTGAAAATGAGCACATGCCTAATACGCAAATATAGAAAGGGGGGGAATCATGGTAACAACGATGAAAGAAGTCGCAGAACGTGCAGGGGTGTCGAAGAGCACAGTTTCGCAGTTTCTGAATAAAAGATACAACTATATGAGTGAAAGCACCAAGAAGAAGATTGAGCAAGCGATTGAGGAGCTCAGTTATATTCCCAATGAGGTGGCGCGCAGTCTCAAGCAAAAGAAGACTTTTATTGTGGGGGTTATTTCTTCAACTATTTTGTCGAGATTTACAACAGAGATTGTGCGCGCGATTGAAGATGAATGCCAACTGGAAAATGTCCAGGTCATTGTCTGCAATACTGATGATGATTCCCTCAAAGAGAAAAAGTACGTCCAGTCGATGATTGCTCGGCAAGTGGATGGACTTATTATTTTTCCGACAGAAGAGAACAAAAAATTATATGTTTCCCTTGTCAAAAGTGGCTATCCGTTCGTGTTTGTGGACCGAAAAATTGATGAAATCAGCGTAGACACGGTGCTGTTGAATAATGAAAAAGCTAGCGAGCTTGCGATTGAAGCACTGATTGAGCATGGTCACAAAAACATTGGCATCATCACGTTTCCTCTAGGCAAAAAAGCGATTACTACACGAAGTGAGCGGCTATCCGGCTATAGGAATACACTCGGCAAACATGATATATCCGTGCATGAAAACTATATTAAAAGCGGCAGGCTGGATGAAATGCCTGATCTTATTAGACAACTATTTCATATGGAGAACCCGCCTACCGCAATCCTTGCTACGAATGACATGATTTTGGAGCAGGTGCTGATCTATGCCAAAAATAATCATCTGACCATACCTAACGATTTTTCCTTGATTGGGATAGATGATGTATCCTTTGCATCTTTTTATAATCCGCCGATCACTACCGTTTCCCAGCCGAGTTTTGAAATGGGGAAAAGAAGTGCGAGGCTACTGCTCGATAAAATCGATCAAAAAGAGCAGGAGCAGCCCTCAGAAATCATCCGTTTGAATCCGGTCATTAACCACAGAGAATCTGTCCAAAAGTTAAACTGAATAGTTGGAATAAGTATTTCTTCTTTTTGAAAACGTTTTTATGGATTCTATTGTAAAAAGAAAATAAAGAGCTATAATGATCTTATGATTCGAGTCATGAATACCCTTTCATGTATGTATGTTGCTGAGTGTAGTGATGACTGTAGTGATGACTGTAACTTAAAAGAGGGGAGGAGTGAACCCTAAACGGAAATTTATGATTTAACTTGTACTAAAATTCACAAAAGGCAGTTCTACTTCTTTTTACATTCCCGGAAGGGAAATTTTTTTCAAGCATTACTAAATCGATTTAGTAAGAATGAAAAATATATAAAAGAAGGTCGGAGATCACTATGGAAATGTTTATGAGCATTATCAGGGAGCCATCCATCATTATTGCGATTGTGACATTACTCGGTCTCGTATTCCAGAGGAAGAAAGTATCCGAGATCATAACGGGAACCACCCTTTCTTTCATGGGCTTCACCATGATCAAGGTCGGCGGCGGAATTTTAGGAGGCGTGCTCACCAACTTCAGCCAAATATTTTCTTTTGCGTTCAACCTTAAAGGTGTCGTACCAAGTAATGAAGCTATCATGGCACTGACCATTGATCAGATCGGGGCGGATGCTGCACTCATTTTACTCTTTTCCATGATCCTTAACATCGTGCTTGCGCGCCTGACCAAGTTCAAGTACATTTATTTGTCTCTTCACTTGATTCTGTTCATGAGCTTTGCCGCTACAGCCGTTATGAAAGGTCTGGGTCTCAGTTCGCTGACTACAATCATCGTTGGTTCTTTGGTCATTGGGAGCTACATGGCGGTGTTTCCTTACCTGCTCCGGAATGCCAGCAAAAATATTATTAAATCGGATGAATATACAATTGCTCATGCTTCCATGACTTCTTACATTCTCGGTACCTATCTAGGAAAAGTTTTAGGCAATCGTGAACATGACACCGAAAATGTAAAAATAAATGACCGCATCAGTTTTTTGCGTGATCCCAATGTGGCAACGACCTTGACGATGCTGGTGCTTTTGTTGGTATCTGGACTGGTTGCTGGTTCTGATTATGTCAGCAAATTATCTGATGGCAAAGAATACCTCGTCTTTATCCTCGAACAATCAGCTACTTTTGCTGCCGGCTTGTATATCGCAAAAGCAGGTGTTAAGCTGTTCACGACTGAAATTGTACCTGCTTTCAAAGGCTTCTCCCAAGTGTTCGCACCTGGAGCAATCCCTGGTGTAGATGTTCTGGTACTGTTCGACAAATCACCTAATTCCGCGTTGGTAGGCTTCTTGGTCAGCTTTTTCACAGGTGTTGCCTGCGTCTTTCTTTTCCCGCTTATCGGACTGCCTGTTATTGTACCGGGGATCATGGCCTGTTTTCTCGCTGGCGGTGCAGCCGCGATATTTGGCAATTCCAGCGGTGGTTTTAGAGGAGCAGTCATTTCCAGTTGTCTTAATGGCTTCTTGCTCTGTCTGCTGCCGGCTCTCACCTTGCCGCTCTTTTCTTTTTTGAGTGCCGAAGGAGTGACATTCGCCGATCCCGACTTTACTACCCTTTCCGGATTACTTTGGCTTATTTTCCGCTGGTTTTAAACTAAACCGATTTATGAATATTTAAAAATAACTCATCTAAATAAATTGGGTTCTAAATGAGGAGGAATGATTCATGTTTTTTAACGACCAAGATATTCTAATGGATACAGTAGACAGTAATACAACCCGGAAAGTGTTGGCCCACAGTGACCAGTTGATGTATGTCAAAGTGATGTTTGCTAAAGCTCAAACTGGGGAAATCCTGTTGCATAAGCATGTCCATGAACAGGTCACTTATGTATTGAAGGGAAGCTTTAAGTTCATGATCGATCATGGCGAAACAAAGGATGTGCAGATTGTTAAAGAAGGAGACAGCATTCATTTTCCATCTGACACTCTTCATGGCTGCATCCCGCTGGAGGATGACGGAATTCTGCTAGATGCATTTACACCAGCACGTGCGGACTTCTTATAAATCTCCTTACTAAGCAAGGCTCTTATTAAATTGGAATCCGCTACATTTCATTCTGATCTTTTTTAGAAGAAGACCTGCAAGTATGTTATATTTAACAAACGGCAATCGTGATAAACAGCAGTGTAGTGATTTTTAGAAAAGGATGAGATTATTTTGGAAAACAACGAAACTCAGCAGGAATTTGCAGAAGTATATGAGCAGCTTAAGGTGGCTGCAAACCGAACCTCCGATTGGAAAGCGCGTCTAGCTGCGGTGAATGATCTGGGTGCATGGAAGAACCAGCAGACAATTGACTTGCTGACGCACCGAATGAATAATGATATGGTATATGCTGTTCAGGAAGCCGCTTACCACAAGCTTCAGGAATGGGGAGAAAACGTACGGCCGCCTGTGCGCAAAGAGGGTGAGCTTGTTAAGGGGCTGACGAAGATTCTGGTGCGGATTAAAAAAAGCCTGCCAGCCGACCATACCTATAACGATTTTCGCGAGAAGCTGCACAAGATGAGAGTCGATATTTATGACGCATATGAAGGTGACAAGGGTGCTGAATTTGATCAGTGGCTGGAGCAAAAATGGGCTTCGTTATCCACAAGATAATGTCTGAACCCTGTCATTGAATGTAATGCTGAGGATTATTATTGGTAATGCAAACGAAGTCTTAACAAGGATAAGGTGTTATCTTTGTTAAGGCTTTTTTAATATACATCGTTATTACGTGTTATTATCAAACGTAATGAATCCAAAGAGGGCTGGCCGTTTTCATTAATCTCTGCTAAAAAGATGCCAACAAAGGGGAACGATGCGCTAGAATAGAAAATAGAAAGCGCTATCATTATCAACTTTTCTGCAATGATTCAGGGGGAGAAGGCTTATGCGTTCAAGGTTCCAACCATTAAACACATTGCGTAATCAGATTTTTATCGGCTTTATATTGGTGATGCTCATTATGATGAGTGTGGCGGGGGCGTTCATTTACCTCAATGTCTCTGACCTGTTAAAAGACAGCGCCGAGCGGCATATTGGTCAGACCGCAGTACAAGCAAGTGGCAGACTGGATGCATTAATCGGCCAGATGGACAGCCTGACAGAACAAGTGGCGAATCATCCATCTGTTCAGCATATTTTGCTGGAAGAGCGCAATGGAGGCAAGGTGACTTTCGGACAGCGTCAATCGCTACTGCAAGTGATGCATAGCTATCAGGCTTATATGCCGAGCGTCGGCTCGCTGGAGCTGTATACCGCCGAAGGGAAGATGTTGTTTCCAATTAGAGAAGGCAGTCTGGAGGACCGTATCGGACAGGCGGACATTCGGGAAGCAAATGAGATGAAAGGCAGGCTGGTCTGGATCGGCATAGATCCTGAAAACCCCCAGTCGCTGCTGGCGATTCGGCAGGTGAGCCTGGTGGATCGCTGGTTTTCACGCGGAGGATATCTGATTACCCGCATGGACCGAAGTTATTTTGGGCTAAATGGTACGTCAGCGACCAATGAAGAAGCAAATGAAACCATGCTGCTTGTAGATCGTGGAGGCGAGTTGCTATCGGGTGAGCCTATGAATCAGACTAATTTGTTAGATGTATTGCACAGCAAGACACAGACGGTTCATATTGGAGAGCGCGAGTATGTGAAGGCAGTTCAGCAATCGGAACGGACAGGATGGTCGCTGCTGATCCTCATTCCAGTTAGCGTCGTCACAGACGGAATTACGGTTTTACGGACGACACTTATTATTTCGGCGTCTCTTGGTGCCGTATTGTTCCTGTTCATGTCTTTTATGCTGTCAACATTGATTACCAGACCGATAGGTCACTTGATTCAGGCCATGCGTCGTTCACGGGAAGGGGCATTGGCCCTGAATCCAGAACCGGCAGCAGCGGTTGAACTACGGGAATTAAATGCAGAGTACAACACGATGATTGTCGATATCAATGAATTGATCCATGTCATTTGCGAGAAGGAGGCTTTACAAAGCCAGACCGAGCTTAAAGCACTGCAAGCGCAGATCAACCCGCATTTTCTTTTTAACACGCTGGATGCTTTTAACTGGTCGCTACAGGAGAAGGGAGAGGAAGAACTTGCCGGGCTGATGGTGTCCATGTCGCGGCTGTTTCGTTATGTGATCGAACCGGCTCACCATGACTCTTGGGTGACACTTGGAGAAGAAATAGCACAAGTCCGTCGTTATCTGGAACTGATGGAGATGCGCCTGGGCGAACGCCTGAGCTGGCAAATTCATATGCCACCAGAGGCAGCAAGAATTCCGCTTCCTAAGCTGCTGATCCAGCCCATTTTAGAAAATGCAATCTTACATGGTGTCGAAAATCGCATCGGCAATGGCCGTGTTGAAATTCGAATCACTCCTTCGGCGAGGTTGGGCTGGACTAAGATCGAGGTAGTAGATAACGGACCTGGAATGACACAGGAGGAATTTGCAGCTGTGCGTACAGCGTTGATGGAGGGATCTGCTTGTCAGAGCAAGGGAACTGGTATGGGACTGGTTAATGTGCAGCGCAGGCTTGCTCTCTATTATGATAGCGCATCTTATCGAACGGACGGCGTGCTGATCCACAGTGCTGTGCAGGAAGGAACTGTGGTCGCTTTTGAAATTCCTGATGAATACGGGGGGCGGTAGGAATGCGTTTTTCATCCAAGACCATTGTTATTGTGGACGATGAACAAAGAACACGTCAGGGGATACATCAGACACTGGAGCAGTGGGCCTCCGGGAAATACCGAATTATGACATCGGGGAATGGCCTGGAGGCATTACATATGCTGCAAGCGGAGAGGGTTCATCTGCTGATTACAGATGTCCGTTTGCCGGAATTCAGCGGGCTGGATTTAATTCGTTCTTTGGAACGGGAGTCATATCGTCCGGCGATTATTGTGATCTCGGGATATGCGGAATTTGATTATGTCCAGCAGGCGCTTCGTCTCGGAGCCGTTAATTACTTGCTCAAGCCGATTGATAAGCAGGAGCTACTGAATGCGGTAAATGAGGCGCTTCAGCTGGAAGAGGAACGGCAGCGATACAAGAAGCTGGACAAGCTGGCTGACCCTGTTCTGCTGGAGCTTGACCTCCAAGCGACTACGCTTAGCGATCCGGTACGGCGAGCCTTCGCCTATATGGCGGAGCATCTACACGAGCCCATTACGATGGCACAGACTGCGGCGCATTCACACCTGAATGCGAGCTATTTTAGTGTTTTATTTAAGGAGCAAAGTGGTTTGTCCTTCAGCGAATATCTGCACCGGTTGCGGATTCAACGGGCCAAGGAGTTGCTGCTGCATACCCAGTTGACGATTGCCCAGATCGGCGAGCGCTCAGGCTACCGGACAGATAAATATTTTATTAAAGTATTCAAAGCGACCGAGGGGGTAAGTCCCAGCCGCTATAGGCAGCAGATGCGTAAAGGACCGGAGAATATCGACTGACATATAAGCTGCTCACAACCCAATAAAAGTGGAATTATACCCAATGAGCGTACCCTGTTGGAAGCAGAAATACAGTGCTAAACTTACAAATGATAACGGTTACAAAAAATATAATTACAATAACGGAGGTCTAACGATGTCCAACAAGTATTCAGTTCGTAAGCGCTCACATCGAAAATGGGTTGCTGGGTTGACCCTGCTGCTGTCATTCATGCTAGTGCTGTCCGGTTGTGGTGTTGGTAAGGATGGTCAAGGCGGTTCCAGTGGAGCAGGGGGCAAGGTTACGCTCAAAATGATGCACCTGTGGCCAGAGGGAAGCTCGGCACAGCAAAGCAAGCTTGTAACTCAGATTATAGATCAATACCAAAAGGATCATCCGAATGTCGTCATTCAGCAGGAAGTGCTGGAAAATGAACAATACAAAAACAAACTCAAAGTGCTATCAGCTTCCAATGAATTGCCAGATATCGGTATCACCTGGGCAGCGGGCTTCATGGAGCCTTACGTTAAAGGCGGATTATTTACGCCGATGGATGACCTGCTGCAAGGTTCCAAGCTGAAGGACAAATTCGTACCGGGAACGACCGATGCCTATGCGCTGGATGGCAAAACGTATGCGCTTCCGATCGAATTGAACATAACACCCATTTATTACAACAAAGCCATATTCCAAAAATACAACTTGAAGGTACCTGCGACATTTGATGAATTTAAGCAGGTGGTGAAAACACTCGTAGATCATGGAGTTGCACCGATTGCATTGGGCAATAAAGATCGCTGGACGGGTTCGCTTTGGTACATGTATCTGGCAGACCGTATAGCAGGTAGCGAAACGCTGAAAAAAGCAATTGACGGCTCAGGATCGTTCGATGACCCTGGTTTAATTCAGGCGGCCTCCGAAATTCAGACGCTGGTGGATATGAATGCCTTTAACAAAGGATTTAACGGCTTGTCCAATGATGAAGGAAAATCCGAGTTTATGAACGACAAAGCGGCGATGTATTTGATGGCTACCTGGGAGTTGCCGAATTTTACGACTAATCCCGAAATCCCGCAAGCGTTTAAAGATCAAATTGGCTTCTTTAAATTCCCGATGGTTGCAGGCGGCAAGGGCGACGAGAACAGTTGGGTAGGAGGTCCGGGAGTAGGCTTGTTCGTTTCGGAAAATTCCAAAGTGAAAGAAGAAGCCAAAGCATTCGTTGAATACTTCGTAGAAAAATGGGGAGAGCAATCGGTCACACAGGCAGGCGTTATTCCAGCGACAAAAGTGGATACCTCCAAAGAAAAATTGCCCAAGCTGTATGTCGATCTGCTGAATGGGCTGAACGAAGCCAGCAACATTACATTATTCGCTGATGTTCAGATGAAGCCGAATGCGGCACAAGTGCATTTGAATATGATTCAGGCGTTGTTTGGTAAAGCGGTGACACCGCAGCAATTTGCCGATCAGCATAAGGCTGCCATTGAGAAAGGAAATTGAAAATTGACCACCTAAGGAGGTCTGACCGTGGAAAAGGTCATGTCCAATAAGCTCGTCATTGCTCTCTATGTGTTGCCTTCACTGCTGTTGTTATTCGCCGTGATTTATGTGCCCATCGTACTGACCGGCTATTACGGTCTGAATCAGTGGAATGGAATCGGCCCTATGACTTTCGTAGGGCTGGACAACTATCAACATCTGTTTACAGACACGGCGTTTTGGCAAAGTGCCTGGCATTCGCTGCTGTTGGCCTTGTTTTCAGGTATCAGTCTGATCGGTTATCTGGTTGTTGCGATGATTTTGTCAGGAAAAATCAAGGGAGCGAACCTGCTGCGGAAAATTTATCTGATTCCCATGCTGCTGTCTTCTGTAGCGATCGCTCAACTGTGGCTCAAAATGTATCATCCGACCAACGGAGTGCTGAATTCTTTGCTGGCGTCAGTCGGAGTTCACAACCCACCCGAGTGGTTAGCTAATCCGTCTCTGGTGCTGCTTGCCTTGTTCATTCCGATTATTTGGCAATATGCAGGCTTTTATATCCTGATCTATTATGCCGGACTGAAAAACATTCCCGAAACGCTGATGGAAGCTGCACGGATCGACGGAGCCAGTGCCTGGCAGATTGCGACTCGTATCAAATTGCCTCTGCTGCGCGAGGTAATTAACGTGACGATCATATTGTCCATTGTCGGCTCGCTCAAATATTTTGACCTGATCTACGTCATGACGGACGGTGGGCCGAACGGAGCCAGTGAAGTGATGGCTTCGTACATGTACCACCAGGCGTTCCGCAGCTTCGATTTCGGATATGGCAGCGCTACAGCCTTTGCTTTGCTGCTCATCTGCCTGATTGCTACGTGGGTGATTCGTAAGGTGACCGCTACTAGTGACACCATCCAGTATTCATAGGACATTCATGTAATTAGATCAGGGGTAACAAAGGACAGGAAGAGGGAGGAACGGATATGAAAACCCAGGCAGCCGCCAACTATCCGCTTGGAGTCGCTACCCGCGGCAAACTGTTAACTCGGGTCGGTTATGCCGCTTTGTATATACTTTTGATCATCTTGGCGGTGACGCAGCTTTTACCATTGGTATGGCTGATGCTTTTCTCGCTTAAAAATAATCAGGAAGTGTTTAACCTTCCACCGTTCGCGTTCCCGTCTCAGCCGCATTGGGAAAACTATATGAATGTGTGGACCAGTGGCAATATCGGGCGGTATTTCTTCAATAGTGTATGGATTACGGTTATATCCGTGGCGCTGACCGTGCTGCTCGCCAGTTTTGTAACGTTTGCCATTACACGGATGCGTTGGAAAGGAAGCCAACTGGTCCTCGGGCTCTTTATGGTCGGACTCATGATTCCGGTCCATTCGACCTTGATCCCGCTATTCAGTATGTTTCTCAAACTGCACTTAACAGACACTTCAGTATCCATCATCCTGTCGTATGTCGCTTTTAATCTACCGACCACGATGATGATTTTGCTGGGCTTCTATTACGCCCTGCCCCGTGAAGTGGAAGAAGCGGCCGTTATGGACGGCTGCTCTGTAAACCGGATGTTCTTCCGAATTGTGCTGCCCATGACCACCCCAGTCATGGCAACGACGTCTATTATTAACATGATCTACAACTGGAATGAGTTTATTTTCGTCAATACGTTCATCAGCTCAGACGAAAATAAAACACTGACCGTCGGCGTTCAAAACTTTATCGGTCAATATACGACCGACTGGGGAGCAATCGGAGCCACGTTGATGATCAGCATTTTGCCCATTTTGCTCGTGTTCCTCATTATGAGTGACCGGATTGTGGAAGGAATCGCAGCCGGGTCGGTTAAAGGGTAAAGCAAATTCCCCTGATTAGAAGAGCACCCCCTAGTGTAGACATTGGAACAAGCCTCTTGGTTTGTCCGATGAATGCTAGGGGGCATTTTTTTGTGAGTTTAGTTTGTGGCGGTTGGAGGGCTAGTTATTAGTTGCTGATCTTGAACAAAATAAAGGCTTATTCCTCCTAATAATATTAAGTGGAATAAGCCTTTAAGAATTTATTAAGTATAACTGGGTATCAAATGAAAAATTTAATTGTTAGAGCGGTGATTTCGAATTAAATTCCATACTCCGAATGGATTATAGAATGGATCTTCTTCCTCAAACATTGTACATTCTTTATGCTTTAATAAATAGATTGGAGATCTTGGATCTGTACTAAATGTTTCTCCATCAGTGATCCTTGGAGCTTCTACAAGGTTATATAAACAAAATATCCTGAATAATGTGGACACTTCCGAGCCAGTTATGTCTTCAGAGGTTGTTTGTACATCAGGATAACCAAAGCTGTGCATACCAGTAGTGTAAAATGTGTTTTCTTCACGGGACATTTGAATAAACGCAGTAAAAACTTGAGCAATGTCTCTACTACTTGTTATTTCTAACCATTCCTCTTTAGTACTTGCCCTTCCAGAAGATTCAACATTTATAGCCATTCCTCCTGCATGCAATACTGCACTAGCAACCTCCATAATATCCAAAACTTTTTCTATAGAACCACCCTCACCCAAAAGATAGACGATACTTCTATGTTCATTTAATTGATCAATGTGTTCCCTTTTAAATGAGCCATTTCCAGCTACCTCGAAAGCTTCTGCAACATAAGGATTATATTCACTCATTTCTACGTCAAAGAAATCTTTTGGATTATTAAGGTTTCCGATATGGCTACCTGCATATATAAAACCGTTTCCCTTTCGAGCCATTGCCTCTATAAATTCATCTCTTGTTTCCCAATAACCAGGTATCCCCAAAATAATCTTTGGTAAACTCATAGCAATATCACCTTATCTCGCAAGAATTTATACTCGACCATATTAATCTTTATTCATCTAATTTTTCTAAGAGGAAATTAGCCCTTTCCAAATATAAATCTGTATCGTCATCCTTAATCATTATTAAAATTTCTTTAATCTTCTGTTTAGTCGGACTTTCTAATTTGCCCAAAACTTTACCATAAGAAAATACTAAATCTTTTGAATTTAAAAGTGTCTGGTGGATTCTCTCTGCCCAAAATTCCGCATGGGGTAACATCTTGATAGTGCCTAGAGCCAGTTTGTGCAAGCCTTCCTCTAAGTTATTACGTTTTATAATATAGAATATAGTTTCGATTAGATAATCATCAGCTGACGGTTAAGCGACTTCATCTTCAAAAACTGTACAGAGACTGAGAATTATATCATTCGTTCCTTCAAGGGATAATTCATTCAGAATATTCTCGAATATTTCTAAGTTATCTCCCTCATTTTTCGTAAAATGCATTTTATATAGCGAATTTTATTTGGGGAAATTTTAGAATATATTAATGAAATTTCAGCAAACGAGAAATAAGTGAAAGCATAAAACACAGGTCAATCATGGTGACCTCTGACCATAATCGACCTGTTTATTGTAAGACTTTAGTTTTTTGAAGGTTATGCTTTTAATCATCAATGTGTGTTTAAGAAACAAGAAAAGTCTTTATACGGGTATTACATGAGCTATATAAGTCTTTGGTAGAGCAGATGACTTACTCAGCACTGGGGAGTCCACCTAAACGAAAAAATGTAAAAATGGTTACTCTATACGTTCATTGTCAAGTGCATCCAAGATTTCATCACTTATATCAAGTGGTTCCCTTTTAACTCGATTTGCAAGCGAAAGAAAATCAGTAGCACCAACTACATTCAAATAACCGCCCCTTATAAAGAAAAGGCCACCTCTTTCATATAGCTTTATTGCTGGCTCAAACAAATCTTTATTATCAATAGCAATTTGATTTCCTTCATCAATGAGTGCGTTTAACTCTATATAACTGGTAACAATTTCTCTAACATAACTATTGTCAATTTCCTTTAGTATTTGTAATTCATCAACACTCACTTGTGACTTAGTTATCGAATTTGAAATGATAATAAAAGGATACCGACAAGGACCAGGATAATATTGGAAAAACATTGATGCTCTTCTTAAGTATTCTTTACTCAAATGAACATGTGATCTTGCTTGTTTGTTTCCAATACAACTCCAATCTATTGCAGAAATACGCTTAATTGCCTGATTAAAATTTTCCATCAATTATTTCGCTCCATCTTCTCTATTTTTATTGCCCAAGAACTTTTTTCGCATAATATTCATATCCTCCAGGGAGTTCAAAGGAAGGTTGATCAGAAGCTACATCATGTGCACCAGGAGGATCTGAACCAAAATCATCACTATCTTTTTGATACGAACCAGGATTTTTATATGGGTAGCCTTGTTTCATTTTTTCACTTTCAGTTAATTCATGTTTAGCTAACTCTTGAAACCACTTTTTTTGTTTTGGATCCAGCTCACCTTTTTGTGCTTCTTTCCATATAAACCCAACTTCTAAATCAGGAGTAAAGTGGCCAACTCGATAACTTTGATTATCTAAAGGGATTTTATGTGTATCAAAAAACATGTGTTGTTTCATAGCCCTAATTTCTTCTATTGTCATACCAGTATTTTTTGCAACCTGTTCAATATCAGTCATACCAACACTTCTAATATCATCATAATCCTTTGTTGCAGCTTTATATTCTTTTTCTTGAAATTCATCCATAAATGTGGGTTTATAATCATCTACACGCTTGTATTCATTCCAATCAATCTTTTTAAGGGTAGGTATTGATTCAGGAACATTACCCGTTCCCTTAGTGCTCTTACCCGTGTACTCTCCTGATTCTAACGCATCAATCTGCTTTTGTCTCTCAAGTGAAATCTTTGCACCAGAACCTTTAGAATGTGGGATGTCAGGACCAGGATCATGAAACCGATAATGGCCTCCAGCAGTTGCGAAGATGGGTGACCTTTTAGTTAAACGGATATTCATCTTTCTAGATACACTTTGCAAGTAACTCCCCAAGGATTCAAAATTGGTTGGAAAACGGATGGCATTCGTTTTGAACTTCCCATCCCCAACTTTGGCCAGAGCAGAGTCGGTCTTTGCTGAATCTCCGAATAACCCCGGTGCTCCTCCTTTCCCAGCTTTCTAACTAACTTTGAGCCGCCTTTAACAAACGCATAAATGTCTGCAACACGTTCAACGGCCTTGATACTGTCGTATCCTGCATCGTAACTTTCCTGTTTGGTATCGGTCAATGGATTAGGGAAGAAATTATTCAATTTTCGCTCAATCGGATCGGGTATGCTTTTTATGCCATCCCATACAGTTTCAAGGTCGTGAACCACATCTTTCTTTGTTTTCTTCCCTTGGAATGAATCGGCAATATAGTTCCAGCCAAACTTCGCACCGTTCTTAATGCCCTCGAGCGTCTCATTGCGCTCCAGAAAACCTTTACCAGTGTAATTTCCCGGCATAACAAGAGGGGTCATTACCATGGTCCCCATATCCACTATATCGACAACCGAGTCCCATACACCGCCTATAAATTCCAAACCCGCATCCCATTCTCCCTTGAGGGTGGCACCTACGTTTTCTTTAGCACGAGCTCCCATTACACCTTGAATTCCCTTTTCAGCGACTTGTTTCTCAAAGTCAGATAAGATCGGATCTGGGTAGTATTGATGGAGGGAAGCTTTAAGCTGGATTTCCGAACTCACGCTGTTGACTTCCTGTTCCAAATCAAGCGTATCCGTTGTTGTATTCAAATGTAAGCCGTTGGTTCCTTGCAGCAGAATACTACCTGCCGAAAGACTAAGACTGCCTGCGGCTTGAATTTGTACACGTTGGGTGCTGTTCAGGCTGACACCGTTATGGGTATTCATGGAGATGTATAGTGATCCTTCCTGCGCACTCATCGACAGCTCGGAGTTCCCTAAGGAAATTTCTTTTCCTTGTGGATTTGCAAAGGATTTAACCCCAGGATCGGCTGTTTTACGCTGGTGACGTTCTGTAGGTGATTCGATCACCGCACCTTGAGCTGCGTGAGATGAAGAGACAGCAACACTAGATGGTTTCGTTCGGACCGATTGTATGACCATCGCATCGTCTTCGTCTGCACTTGGAAAATACAGCTTCACCTGTGCACCCTTTTCCGGCATCAGATACCACACCTGATTCCCTTCTGCAGAATAGGGGAACCACTGGGCATCCCTTGGATTTTGATGACCGTCTATATCCAGATGCAACCGAACCTGATTCCGGCTGACCTCCAGTATTTTTCCTTCGATAGCCGCGCCAATGATCGTTCGATTATAGATTTTAGGGACCTTCAAGCCCGCCGACAGGGCACATTCATACGACCAAGTCATCAAGCCACGAATCAATTGACCCTCACGTTTGGTGATGACGTAAGTTTCGTGATTGCGTTCAACTTCATCTCCCAATTGCAGCATTTGATCCCACTCAAAGGTATACCGAGTGTAATCTCCGATGTTTGCAGATCTCCAGCCGTTCGCCTCCTGATCCAGATAGGGAGCGATCTTGCGTTGTAACGAAAAAGGAACCTCTTTCAAATGAATATGCTGCCTGGCTTGCGGGATTCCGATCCAAATTTGCGCATGGTGTGAAACGATATTGGGGACGAGCAGGGCTCCCACATGCGAAGCCAGCCGTTTTAAAAAAGTCCAATCCGTCTCCTGATATTGCATGATAAACTGGCCTGTCGCTTTTTTCTCAAAAGCTTCATCGATTTTATCCGAGCCTTTATAATCGGCCAGCACTGCATCTACAATCTCCGCATACTTTTGATTGATATGTTGAAAGGAACGGTTTTTGAGCTGCGTATCCAGTTTGAAACTATGAGATATGATGTCGAGGGTCACCAAGACCTCCTGGTGCGTGTGCTCCACATCTACGCAGTATAGTTGCCCTATGAATAAGGGATGCTTCTGATCTTTGTCATCGGAATACCATAGCTCAACTTCGTCGTCGCTGCTCGCTTTGGCAATGATCGTGTCTGCCCGGTTGCCTTCCAAGACGCCCGTGATCCTCAGCCTGGCATGTTCTCCGAGCTCGTGACTCATATGGATATTACGAAGACGCAGCTTACCATAGGGCCAGGTAACATGTAGATGCTGATAGGTAAAACGGTCTTTCGCTACGATGTTCATTCCTGAATCTCCTTGCTTGATAAAGTCAACTGTCTTGCCCGTCATCGATGATCGAGATGATGCCCCCACCACTAGGTCCTATCGCAGAAGAGAGGGTACCATCATCACTGGGGTCTATCATGAAATTGAACGTATTAGTCAGAACATCTTGGCAGCTACACATTAAGGTCGAATTGTTGAGTAAGGCGGGTGCCCCCTCGATCAATACATCTTCTTTCCCACCGGTCCACTTGGACCCAAATGCAATCTCAGGTTCGCAAGGAAGACCATGCTTCAATTTACACAGACCAAAAGCATTGATTTTGCTAATATTGGCTCCACAAATGGCATCGTCCACGTTCAGAACGGGCTTATCTTTAATGAAGACACCATGGCTGTACATCATATTAAGCACACCAGGGTCTGTACCTTGACTGCACTGTAACTTGGCTCCTCTCACCACATAGGAATGTTCTCCGCTGAGCGCCCCCTGGGCCAAAGCTTTAATAAGTAAAGGTAAAAACATATAAGTACCTCCTTGGATAAAGGTATAGAATCAAGTAAGCTCCGACCATGTCGCAGTGTGCAGCATGGCATAGGTTAACGGGACCCAGAGCGAAGCATCCTCCAGCTTAAATTGGCAACTCCCGATCACAGCTTTGCCACGCCAGGAACGCACAAAGACAATCTGATAATAGGGAGAGGGGGAAACTAGAAAAATAGCTTCATAGCAGCCAATGATGGTATCTTGAATAGAAAGAGCCTTTTCATCCACAAGCTTCATACTTGGTTGTGCGCGACTCGTTTGCTCAATCAGCTGTTGTTGATAGATTTCTATTTGCGTAGGGTCAAGTGCTTGCCCGCTTTGGTGCAGACCGAACAGGATTCCCCCCAGCTTGTCCTGAACAACGAAGCTTTTCGACGAAGCTACCGTCTGTCCTGCTCGAACTTCTGGAATAAGAGAGTCAGGCAGAGAAATGGTGAGTTGATTTTCAAAGACAGGAAGGGTTTGAAACCGAATTTCCTGTCCATCTGCCAGCGTTAGTGAGCCTTTCGAAATTCCCTTCATCGCTTCTTCAATAGATATCATCATCCAGCTTTCATCGTTTTCTGCTGTACTTAATTGCTCTTTCAATATTTGTTGGTGATGCAGTTTTAAAAAAAATTCATCCCAATGCTCCGTCAAGGTTGAACCTCCTTATAAGAGTTCTAGCTTTTGTAGCTGAAAACCACTCAAGCTCCGCCGCAGCAAGCTTTCAGCCGCTTCCAAGCTAACGATGAAATAAGGTTCTCTCACGTTGGAAAGTCGGAAAAAATGGTGTCCATTCACCTTTTGACTATCCAGCACAAGTCGTTTTAGGGTTTGGTCGTGCGGATAAAATTCAGTCTGCTCTGAAATGCCATCCACAGAGGGAATGGATAAAATCCAATATAATTCCTGACGGCTAGGTTCCCGGTTCACGATATACACCTGCTTAAAACGAGCTTGTGTATTGTATAATTCTAGAATTTGTTTCATAGGATCGGAAAATAGTGGTTGGGAGGTTGAAAACGGGAGCCAGTCCGTATACTCGGCATCTTCTGTCGCATGAATATCTAAAACCTGAGCTGGAGGCATACCAACGAATGGCGTTTTAAAAAGGTCTAAATTCATCGGTTCCATGTTTCGGGATACACGATGATCATCGACCAGCACATAATAATGGCGCATACATATTCCTCCTTATTCCGCCCACATAATGGATTGACACTGTGCTTCGCTTAGTTTCCAATGCTGTTGGTACCTTCGCGGGACAAGGGTTCCTTGCATCGAAGCCCCCTCAAAATACGCATGTTCAAACGAATGTACATTCGTAAAATCGGCCCCATCCAGGATGGAGTGTTCAAAATGAAGGCCACATAACCCCGGAACCCGAACTCCATGTTCCCGATAAGGCTGTCCGCTGGCACCGCAGAAATGGACACCCTTTAGATTGCTATATCTAAAATCTGCGTCGGTCAGTAAACATCCCTGAAAGCTAGCTCCTTCTATATTTGCTCGTTGCCAGCTGCTCCCGATTAATATACAGGTATGGAACTGGCTTTCCCGTAAGTCACTAAGGCTAAAATCGTTATAACGCAAATCTTTTTGCATCAGCTGAAGATGGGGAAGAGAGAGCCGCTTTAGGTTTTCGTAAACAAAGGGTTCTTCTTCACTGGAGTGAATCAATTGCTCTCTCACATGATCTGCAAGAAGTGCTTCCTGATCTTCGACGTATAGATTCTCGCTGATATCCATGTATTCGCCCGTTCGGATGACTACACGATCAGCTTTATGAATAGCGAGATACTCAGGCATTTGAACCACTTCTGCCATGCCTAAGCGCAGGAGGGAGTTCACAAACTGGTGAAACAAAGGAGCGGATTCCAACATCAATCGTTCAACGTCCACTGAAGTGATCGTCCCCATATATATTTTTCGTTCCTGCTCCAAGGCTTCCAACATGGTACTCATCGGTCCATAAGCCCATGATGCGTCATAGGTTAACTTGCAATCGGAATCATCTTCGTACCATTCAGCAGAATAAGCTTCGACCATATACAGGTAGGATTGCTCTAGCATCTGAGTGCGTAAGAACGAATAGTGAATATATCCAATGGGTTCTTTTTGACCTTGTTGCTGCATGTTCAAAATGTGTATACACAAATCCCTGAACGATTCTTTGAAGTCGGAGATCAATTGAGCTTGGTAGCGGTGAAATATGGCTTCCAGCCTGTCCAACTGAATGTCCAGCAAAGGTGTAAAATGATGCTCTTTAAAATGGTGTAATGCCGCTTGTTTATTCATCTGCTAGTTCTCACCTTCCGTTAGTTCATCTTAATTTCCGTGCCGGAGAAGGTGGTTTTGTCATCCAACGTGATCGTGTTGCCTTTACCAGACAGCTCAATTTTTCCGGCGGAAAGCTGGATGTTACCGGAACTCATTACAATATCTGAAGCCGCGCTAATACTCACATTTTTTCCGCTTACAATATCAATGCCCGTTTTATCGTTAATGACAATGGACATGCCATTGCCAGAAATAACGATTTGATCTGGGGCGAGCATGATTTCTTTGCCGTATTTGGTTCGCAGCGTCTTAATGGCAGGATCAGCCATTCGATCTGGCGCAGGAGCTGCCGCAGACAGTGCCGAAGAAGACTTTGTTCCAGCAGACGAAGCAGAAGCTGTGGCATGTCCAGGAGTAGTAGATTTTCCCCCGGAAGGTTGTGGTTCTCTTTTAACTGAGCTGATCGCATATCCCTCTTCTTCCTTATAACTGGGAAAATAGATGCGGATGCTGTCTCCATCTTCAGGCATGCAATACCAGCCCGTGTTATCCGCAGAGGCATAAATGGTAGAGTAGGGAAACCAGTAATCCGTGTTTGGATCTTGCTGATCGTCCATATCGAGCTGGGCGCGTACTTTGTCTCGGCGAACGCTCAGTACCTTGCCCTGAATGGAAGCGCCGATAATGGAACGATTGTAGTCTTTAATCGGACG
This sequence comes from Paenibacillus sp. DP01, assembly GCF_044784315.1. NCBI lineage: Bacteria > Bacillati > Bacillota > Bacilli > Caryophanales > Paenibacillaceae > Paenibacillus > Paenibacillus sp. DP01. Next base: position 4,124,945 of record NZ_CP173059.1, on the reverse strand, counting down.
TAAGCCGCTTCGTGGTGACAGCTTGGCGTTATGGGTCAGTACCCCGTCCTTCATCTCTGTTAGCACCTCAGCTACAATCAACTTATGACCTCGAAAGGTCACTTCGTAGCCAGGTTCCAATAATTTCTCCGTCTCGACCTCATATTGGATAAAATCCGCATCACGCACGCCAGGGATATGGTTCTCTGAGGCGGTTTGAAAATCCGCGACCCGTTTGGTGACTTTATAATTGGTAGATTGTATTTCGCCCTTGCTGAGTCCCATAGGTAGACCAAAATAAAACTTGGGAACTCCATAGCCCACTGCAGGAATGAGCGGAGAGTAAAAGTGGGAAGCCATCCGTTTCAGAAATTGCCAATCGGTTTCATCATATTGCATGATAAAGGTGCCGATGGGCTTCTTATGGGACACAACATCCATCGCTTCTGCTTTGGAATAGTCCGATACAATACTTTCAATCAGTCCTGTATAGGTGAGGTTAGGATTCTGGAAAGAGCGTTGATGGCGCTTAATATCTAACTCGTAGGTATGAGATATGGCTTCGACGGTCAGGTAATGGACCCCGTGGACGACTTTTTCCTCCACATCCAAGGCAATGCCTCGAAAAAGGGGTTGTCGATTGCCATTTTTGTCTGTAACAAAAGCTTTGACTTGGGTTTCTTCGTCAGAAGCACGTACATACAGCTCTCGCTTTTTCTCTGAGATGATGCCTGTACAGATCATTCGGGCATGGTCATTGACTGTTTTCAAGATTTTAAGTTCATGAAGGCGGACGAACTCATAAGGCATGATTTCGATATGACCGTATGTCACGATATTTTCCATAGGTGTCTCCTTCTGTAGTTGTGTTTAAAAAGAGGAATTATAAATCCAGCATATGTATTTATCGGTTAAAAGAGAGAGTTAGTTTACAGAATGACCCATTCATTATGGTATTTGCTATGTGTAAATCTGGAATTAGAAGATATGAGAGGGAAGTATAAGATGGAAAAAAGCATATAATAGGTGGTAAGAAGAGTACAAAGAGTTATCTATAAAAGATCAGCTTTTAATGAGAGAGGAGGGTTTAGGTTATGCCAAAAAACGATAATATGCTGGCCATTCTATGGATGCTGAATTCGGGTGTAAAAATGACGGCAAAACAAATATCCGAAAAGTTAGAAATAAATATAAGGACAGTTTATCGGTATATTGATGCACTATGCGCCAGTGGAGTGCCTATCATATCCGACACGGGTCATCATGGCGGGTATAGCCTGCTGAATAATTTTATTAGAGCACCCTTACTATTTGATATGGAGGAAAAAAAGGCACTCCTTCATGCTGCTGTTTTTGCAAAAGAAGCTGGATCTCCTTTAAGTGAGGCATTAAGCAGTGCGACCTCAAAATTGAAAATGTATTCGAATCAAGAGCAAGAAAGTATACTTAGCCGTCATTTAGCCGGATTTGAAGTGATAAATCGCATAGGAGATCCTTCTCTTCAGCCGATATTGGTAGAATTGGAGCAGGCTGTAGCCAACCAATTCTCTGTCGAAATGGATTATCGCACGAGCCATGAAGAACAACCCAAGAATAGAGTGATCGACCCCTATGGAATGGTGTACTGGAACAACAAATGGTATACTGTTGCATTTTGTCACCTAAGGAATGAGATCCGTAGCTTTCGGGCAGAGCGGATTTTACAGATCAAGCGTACTCCAAGCCTATTTAAGCGTCCTGAGGCTTTTTCGGCTCGTGAGTTTTTTATGCAAAATCTGTTACCTGATTTAGTGGGCAAGGGCGGTTTAATTTCTTTAATGATCGAAGGCAGGTCAGAGGCATCGGATGACTTATGTCTACATTGGTTTTTGGGGCACCATCTGAAAGAGCGAACCGCTAATCAAGCCATCTTTTTGCTTGAGGAAAAATCACTTCATACATATGTCCCTCATTTACTCCTACCCTACGGGAAATCCATTCAGATCATCGAACCACAGAGCTTGAAGGAAAAACTTGTTGCGGTTGCGTCGGAGTTAATGGAATATTATCAACGTTAGAAGCTTCACTGACAGCAGATGTCAGTGAAGCTTTTTTATAATGAGAATAATCATGGATCACTGAGGGTTGGTATCACTTGATCAATTATAAAATAAGGAGAACCTGTGAATGAATAGTACGGTATATCTTTATGTATTTGACACCATGGCAGACTGGGAAATCGGTTACTTAACTGCCGAACTGAACTCAGGAAGATATTATAAAAAGGGGCTGGGCCCATCCAAAATAGTTACCGTGGGAATGGAAAAGACTCCTGTCACTACCATGGGCGGATTGACAATCCTGCCTGACATCAAACTGGATGAGTGCAGCATTAAGAGCACAGATGCATTGATTTTACCTGGTGGAAATACATGGACAGAAACCATTCACCAACCCATCTTAAAAATCGCTGAGAGGTGTTTAGAGGAAGGTATATGGGTTGCTGCGATTTGTGGTGCTACCATCGGACTTGCCCAGGCAGGATTGCTGAATTCACGTTCGCATACAAGCAATGATATGGAATACCTCCAAATGACCTGTCCCACCTACACAGGCGAAAAGTATTACAAAATGGAGTCTGCTGTAACGGATGGAAAACTGATCACTGCATCTGGAACGGCTCCGTTGGAATTCACCGTACATGTTTTGAAAGCTCTGGGTGTGTTTTCTTCTAAAACATTAGAAGCCTGGTATAGTCTAAATAAGACTCGTGCATCCAAACATTACTATGAATTGATGGATTCAATCCAATAAGGTATGAGCATTATATTGAACGGTTAAGAGCATTTAAAGGAGGAGTTAAAATGACTGAAAGCAGAGAATATGTGGGAGTGTCAGGCAAATATACAAAGAATGGAATGCCCAACGGCTTTACATCTATTACCCCGTTTATTACCGTGAAGAATCCTTCGGAAGCGATAGAGTTTTATAAAACAGTTTTCAATGCGAGGGTTAAGGACATTACTGAATATCCTGATGAGAATGGCAATACAATCATTGTTCATGCGGAATTAGATTTTGGAAATGGTTTTTTGCAGCTGGGAGCAGCGAATCCGACATATCAATTGGTCTTGCCTCCAGATGGAGATAATGCGTGTTATTCTTTCGGAATTTACGTTATGAATGTGGATCAGGTCATTGAAAAGGCGGTAGCAAGAGGAGCGAAAGTAAGGGAACCCGTTACAAACTTTGTTTCAGGGGATCGATTCGCAAGTATATTGGATCCTTGTGGAGTAAGGTGGTCTATTATGACCAGGATTGAGGATTTGTCAGAAGAAGAAAGCAGTCGTAGGGTTGCTGAATGGGCCAAAAGCTTTAGTGGAGAATAACAGGATGTATTAGTGTTTTAAGTTGATAAACGAGGAGAGGTAATAAGCCATGTTAAAACGTATAATTTTACCCTTAGCTGTTATCTTTGTGTTCGTTTCTTCTGTCTCAGTTGAGGGCGCGCATGCGGGATCCAAATTTAGGTATAATGTTGAAGTTGCTGTAAATAACAGCGTTTTGACATTAGATCCATTTGGAGAGAAATCCACAAATGAAAATAATAGCATTTTGACAACAGACACCAGTCCGTATATAGAGAAATCCACAAACACCGTATATGTTCCTATTAAATTCATATCTGAGGGCTTGGGAGAGTCTGTAACATGGAACAGACCTACACAAGAAGTTACAATTAAATCGACGAATGGTACAATTGTACGATTAACCGTGGGTAGCAAAGTTGCGTACGTGAACGATAAAGAAAAGATGATGCCAAGTGCTCCCGTTATGCCGGAATATCCGAATCGGGTTATGGTTCCTCTTAGATTTGTTTCGGAAGTTCTGGGAGCTATAGTAAATACAACGACGATCAATGGAACATTACATGTTGACATTAAGAAATAGCGGAAGTGATGCTGACCGAGGTAACAGCTTGTCCAGAGCTCCTGGATCGTCGCCGGAAAACCAAGCGATTGATCTGGTTCATCCTTCGCAGGCGGTCTTGGAGCAAATCGTGCAGAGATTGTATGCTGCGATTTCCGTTCATCCTCACCATTCCGACCACACAGCGAACAGATCCCGGCGACGGGGGCTGTTCGCTGTCTCGGTCAATCTCGCCTTTGAATCTTCCATAAACGAAGCAAGAAGCCGAGTTCTGAAAATCATTGTATCGGAGATTGGAGGGATGTAGTCATTTGGATAGTTCTTGGCGTTTCTGCGCCATCGTCACGCGACCTTACAAGAGTGTTAGGCAATTGTCATCTAGATCAATGGTATCAACCTAGCTGCTCCTCTATACTAATCCATTGATAGGATTATTTTTTAAGGGGGAGTTGGCGTGAGGTTTTTTGAAATGCTGCTATTCTTTTCAAGTGCTTGTTTGTTGGCACTCCTGTTCATTACCAATCAACGTATCCGAAGATCAGCCTTGCTCCTGACAAGCGGAGCAAGCTCCATTTTTTTAGTGATACATTTGCTTGTCGAAGGATACAGGGTTCAGCTTTTATTTTTATACGGATTTACGCTCCTGATGCTTATGCTTTCGCTTATAAACGTTTTCATAACGCCGAAAGTCGTTCGGACTGCCTCGCGAATCCGTAGGATGCTAGGCCGCCTTTTTATCGTGATTGGGCTAATCGTAACAGGGTGCTTCCTCTATGTGTTTCCCGTATTCAACTTTCCGGCGCCAACCGGCGAGTTGAAGGTAGGCACACAAGTCTTTCATTTCATCGATCCAAGCCGGGAGGAGACATTTGGCAAAACTGAGACAGGTAAGAGGGAATTGATGGTTCAGGTCTGGTATCCGACTCAAGCTAGCACCAGCAAGTACGCTCCCTTTATTCCCGATACTCAGATTTTACGTTATATGGCTGCGAACTATGGCCTTCCCGGGTTTACGTTTCAACATCTGAAGTACGTATCCAGTCATGCTTATTCGGGAGCCGAAGTCTCTTCGGTACAGACTTCATACCCGCTGATCCTTGCGAATCCCGGCAACGGCTCGTCCAGGTTCCTCCACACGTCGCAAGCCGAAAATCTCGCGAGTCACGGATATATCGTGGCAGTGATCGACCACACCTACAATACATTTGCAACCGAGTTTCCGGACGGTCGAATCACGACCAGCACAACCAACGACTTATTCTCGCCCGACCATGATTACCGGACAGAAAGGGGAAATCGTGACAAGTTGGGAAAAGTTTTAACCGGCGATGTAGCGTTTACGCTGGACCAATTCGAGCTCATCCAATCGGGGCAGATTCCAAGTCATCTAAAAGGGAAGATTGATCTCGGTCATGTCGGGGTGTTCGGCCATTCCATCGGCGGAGCGACGGCCTATGACGCTTCTTACGATCCGCGAATCGCGGTTGGAATAGACTTTGATGGAGGGCTATATCGACTGCGTGACAGAGAGGGTCTGCGAAAGCCGTTTTTGTTTATCAACACGGAAAGCTATTTCGAAAAATTAAAAATGGTGATGGATAACCGGGTCTACACGGATGCAGAGCTTAAGCGTATGGGATCAACAAGAGAGTGGGAGGATCAAGTAACGGAAGATAAAAAGTTGGAGCTTGAACGGATGCGCGAAACGGTCGACGAAGGGGGACAAGTCCTCTATATCGAAAATACGGAGCATTTGAATTTTACCGACGTACAGTTCATTTCTCCGATTTTTAAAATGCTGGGCATTACAGGACAGATTGCACCCGAAAGAGCGAATTCCGTTATCAATGCCTACATGCTGGATTTCTTTGATATGTATCTGAAAAATCAAGGCGGAATCTTAATGAAAGGACCGGATAGCCGCTTTCCAGAGGTGAAGTTCGTAACCTCGCTATTATAAATTACGGAACAGGCTGCCGATTTTGACATGCTCCCCTTCAAGTAGACAGGTTTAATAAATAAACCGCTACTTGAAGGGGAGTTTTCCTTTGTCTAAGAAGAACGAATACAATACGATTGAGAAACTAGCCATCATACACATAAAATTTTAAAAATATATTTTGACCTGCTTCAAAGAGTGACCAAAGAGGGGCGGCGTGCCCCTCTTATTTGCGTGATGTTGAGCATTTTTATTTATTTACAGAAAGTGTAGCATTTCATTTCATAATTTTTCATCACAAAAAGGCTTTTGTCTCATTCAATGAGCGTGCTATATTCGATAAAAGCTGAATTGTATTCCTGATTTCATGTTCCGTAGTATCTGGGTGAATTGCACAGATTCGGAGAACCGTTTTTCCATTAAGTTGTGTCGTAAGCACCGAAGCGTATCCATTGGTCACCGTTTCTTGGGAAATCCTTTTATTGAGCGAATCTAATTCTTGCTCAGATAATCCAGTTGGTGCATATCGAAAATTAACAATCGCTAACTGTGCGGGGGATACAATTTCCCAATGATTATGTTTTTTGATTTCATCTTCAGCCCATTCTGCGAGTTGAACACCATGCTCTATGGCTTCACTGACAGCATTAGTTCCTAAAGCTTGCAGTGTCACCCATAGTTTCAAACTTCGAGCAGGCCGCGTTAATTCAGGGCCCAAATCCCAATAATTAAAATGTTCTTCATCAGTCTCGGCATCCTTCAAATATTCTGGGCGTGTGCTGAAGCAGTTTTTGAGTTGCTGCTTATCTTTGGCTAAAACCACGCTACAGGAATAGGTCTGCATTAACCATTTATGTGCATCCCAGGTAATGCTATCTGAACGCGATATTCCGCTCAAAAGGGACTTATATTTCGAAGAAGCCAAAATTGACGCACCGTAAGCTCCATCCACGTGTAACCAAATATTATGTTTTTCACATAGGTCAGCAATTTCGTTTAGCGGGTCAATGCTTCCTGTATTGGTTGTGCCTGCCGTGGCAATGATCGCAAAAGGCTTCATACCAGCCGCCTGATCATCCATTACTTTTTTTTCTAAGGCTGAAATATCCATACGAAAATTTGTATCACTTGGAATCTTTCTGATCTGATCACCACGGAATCCAAGAATGCGTAACCCTTTGGCAACCGATGAATGAGTTTGGTCTGAAACATAAGCAGTTCCAATGGCATATTCCTGCTCGAATAACTTTGCATTGCGTGCAGCTGCCAAAGCGGTCAAATTGGACAACGATCCGCCGGACAGAAATAAGCCTCCAGCCGTATCGGGATATCCTGCTTGGTCACACATCCACCGGATCACTTCCCCTTCTAAAAGGCTTGCGCTCGAACTCAGCATCCAGCTTCCGGCGTGGGTATTATAAGCACTGGTCATGATATCTCCTAACCACGAGTAAAGAGACATTGGACTAGGAACCAATGCGAAAAAGCGAGGGTGTTGCATGAACGTTTGATAAGAATAGACGTTTTTCCTCATTTCATTGACAACTTCTTTTATCGGTCTTCCTTTTTTGGGAAAACCAATTCCCCTTAAATGAGCTATGGTATCCTCATCTGCAGTGTTGATTACTTTTTGAGAGCGGATATTGTTATTTTCTGCCATGTATGAATGTATGAACTGCTCAATAATTTCACCTAATTGCTGATTTGGTTCTTGATTCATCATAAGCATCTCCATCTCCTTTGTTTAACTTCAACCAAAGTATAATATAACATCTGTTGTCATATTGTGATATTCACCGATTTCATCATTAAGTTTATTTTTAGGCTCTTCGCTATTACGCAAAGTAGTTCTCAAAGGCAAAGAGGGCTATTCAAAATCCCCGTTCAGTGCAAATGCTGGAAATGTGATGTTGGGAATGAGATAGTACTCCAACTCAAGGCAGGTACGCAGGTACATAGTTGCTGTGTTGCTTGGATGGTAACGACGAGTAATTTTACAAGACAGCTAAGGAGGCGGGGGAGCTTGTAATATAGGCGGGGAACCTTAGTTATCTGAAAATAATTAAAAAAGAGAATACATGTATAGTCACTTGTAAGTAAAGTGCTCGAAACGATTTGCCAAATGTTGCAACTCAGCTACTTAATGATTTAAAAAATGACCCCAATTAGAGCTCCAAATTGTTTAGGATTTTTATATCCAATAATTAATATGGGAGTAAAAAAATACTGGTGGCCCTTAAAAATGTGTTAGGAGCCACCAGTACAAACTAATTTACAATATTGTTACATAATATGAGCCAGCTATACTTTTACTATATATACACAACACCTTAACTTCGGTCGGGAATTATTGTCCAATTTGTTCTAAGATTTGTGTGTAAGCATTCCTATAATGATCGGGGTTAGGATCTTCTCCTATTATTTTGGGTACATCAAAGTCAGACAGCAGGAAATGGTGTTTGGGTTGAACTTCATGTCTTGCTAAGCAACTCTTGCAACAGGACAAGGGGCAGCCGTCAATTGCAATGATGTCACGTCCCGATTTTGCTGTTCTGACAAGTGGTTTGACATCACCGCCAACACCAGCTATACAGGACATTTCAGCGACTTTTTCTCGATCCATTTGTATAGCGATCATGTTAGCGGTTTGTGCTGCGGAGGAACATCCAGAACAAGAATAGACAAGAGGTAAATCCGTTCTTTTCATCTTTGTACACTTCCTTGTTTTTTTCTTTGTGGTCCATCACGGTATCTTTGGTTTTAGGTAAAATAAATTTTAAATTGTTTGTATTTTAACTTAAATTTACAGTCTAAACCGTGATCGTGATCACGACAATATTTTTGTGAAATCTGTTATAGGGCTAATTGTGTGTGTATATAAATCAGCTAGATCTTTAGAAAAAAGCTTATCCCAACTCATAGATTGAAGTTGGAATAAGCTTTTGAAAGTTATGTCTTTTTTAGTATTTGGTTTGTTGTATTGTAGGATCTTGTTGTCACCTTGTACTCATAAGTTAGTTTTTGGGATTCTTATAGCACCAATCTGGGTCATACGGTAATAATTTTAATTTTTGTATGTCTTCCCAACTGTAAACCCAATCATAATCTGCAATCCAAAAATAATCATCAGGATTTAGCTTGAGGTATTCGTAAATAAAATTGAATATCAATTCTTGATTAACATAGATATCTTCAATATGACCGACTTGACACAGCAATAAATTTGTATCTAATCCTAAATCTTCGTGATAGTAAAAATCAATACTTGAACTATTAATACTATGAATATAAAAGATTAATGAAGATTCGTAGTTCTCCGCAAATGATCTATTATTAATATTCAGCGTTGTATATGAAAAATCCCCTTCATTTGAGTAATTTTTATTGTTGTAGAAATAGAGAGATGCATCCGAATGAAAGGCTGCAACTATAGTATCTGCTAACAGCTTCTCAGGAGAATATCTCTCTTTATTCGTTAAAATAACTGCCGAAGTCCCCATCTTTACTTTAATACCTCCTTGAGTTCATCTATAGAGTTTACAATAGTAACACCTTTAGATTTAATAACTTCCAATTTATTCAGATCGTTCTGATGTAAATTAGTCAACGGCTTGTCAATATATAAAATGACTTTCTTCTGGTTATGATTAAAATAACCGTCATGATTTACATTAACGTATTTATCAAACTGTTCAACATTTGTAATGGCTTTTAATGATTTCTTAACTTCAATAATTCATCCTTAGTTACTACGTCAAAATCGCCCGCCGGGTTACCATCTGCCCTTTGAATTTTCTGGGCAAATGCTGTTACTTCCTTATTTTCTCTAACAGCAGAAGCTACTTTTGCCTCAGTAGCTTTTCCGGGGTCTTTACTGTTTAAAAGATATCAATATCGCGATTAATATTTTTCGGATGTTGATCATCCCAAATTAACTCATTACCAGCCGAATTCGTATATTTCGTTTTATTTCCACTCTTGACTACACTACCAACATTTAGAAGCTTTTAGAGTATCCTCAGGAGGCTTGCTCTTGCTCGAATTCGGTAGTTTAGGTGACTCCTTAGGTCTACTTGAATTTGCCCCATTATAAATCGCTGAATCATTGAACTCATCAATGGGTTTGTTTACACCTGGACCACCCTTTGGAGTGGGTTTTGCAGGCGGATTTTCTGCAATAGGTGGCTGGCTGGACTTAGCAGGAGAACTTCCTGCACTCCCCATACCTATATGAGCTGTTACAATCCCATAAGTCGTGTCTTCGACTAAACCGCTTAGGCCTGTCCTCTCCATGTAATCTCCAGATTTTGTCCAACTCAATAGCATTTGTAGAGTCCACACCCATCGCTACTAAACCATCTTCGATGGCATTGAGAGTTCCTTCATCCCATAACTGCGTTCGTTTTGCGTTGACGATACGCTGTATGGTGGCCAATTTATTAGAATCTTTAATATCATACAGTGATAGTTTGCGCTTCTTTGTAATTTCAGTGCACAGTGCTTGCTCTGCTTGTTTTAGCTTGTTTTCATCCTGCCACCAGTTGACTGTAAAATAATCATTTTTATTATGAATACCAAACGGCATTAAGGCCAAGAGGAAAGCAAAAAAATAAGTCAATCATGGTAGTATCTGACCATAATCGACTCGTTCGACATAATTGAAAAACGTTATTTAAGATATTCTCATTTCACTTTTAACATGTAATAAACAGAAAAAAGTTACCTTCTATACCCGCTATTTTCAAAAAAATCTTCTTCTAAATAAGGATAATTCAGTAGCTCTAGATTTTCTTTAGTGATATACCTGGTTTGATATTCATCTAGATTATTATTGATAAATAAACGCCCTTTAATTCTTTTTAATAGTGGGTATGAGGAATCATCTTCAACAACCAAATCTTGATCGTTCAATCGCAATAGTTTTCCAATAACTTCGAGTAGCTTTAACCATCCAATGTCAAAAGTACGTGATATAAATTGAATACTAATAAGAACATTTGTATCTACGCCGTGATCTTCGAGATTCATTTCTTGAAAACGTTCTAAATAGTCATCCTCATCATCTAAATTAATGCTTATAGAAAAATAAGTACAACTAATACTAACCTGTCGAGCATCAGACCAATCTTTTACTTCCACTTCATAAAAATTTATTTCCATTACTAACACTTCACATATCATATTATAAAGCAACTTTCCCAAGGCTTCTCTAGACAAATTAGAGCCAATAGATAACCTAAAGTCCATTTTACTCAAACCTCCAGTACGCTCTAGTTACTTGACGATCTTCAATGATTAGCAATTCATCTAAATGTTTTAAATCCTTATGTGTTTGACTTTTTAAATTTTCAATAAGCTCGCGTCTTTTTTCAATAGGATAATCATTTAAATTTAACACTATTCTTCTAGCTTGTTTTGTAGTTTTCTCTCTGAGTGTATCAAGAATGTTCCGTAGACTCGTAGTTGTATCAGGAGCGTAACAATCAAATACTTGTCTCTCTATTATGAAATCTGGACTTTTTTTAGGATCAATACCATAACCATTTCCATTATCAAGTTCGTCAAGCATTGTTGTACGATATCCTTGTTCTGTGAGTACATCTGCAGCTTCATTTTGTCTTTCTAAACCTCGGCTACCTTTACCTTTAGTTTCAGCATAATTTCCCTCCGGTTTCCCCCCTCTAGGTAATGAAGGCTTAGTACTGATAGCATTCGGTCTGATTTTTGGTGTATAAGGAATATAATTAGGACCATATAGGTTGTATTCAGAACTAGTTTTCCAGTCTACATTATTATCGCCATATCTTGAACGGAAATACTCATCCCATTCTGGTCCTGTTCTAGGTATCTTTGCAGAATTACCCATCCCCTCAATCTCTTTATTAGGCTTCAGGTTGGGAGGTTGGGGTGGCTCTGTTTTGATTTTAGGACCTGCATGAATAGGTTCTTTAACGGGCAATTTTAGTGTAGGTTTCGGCTTGGAAAATGAACCGGTTCCCTCAACAATCCCTACTAGACCAATAATGTTGGACCAATGTTCTGCTGACAAAGGATCTTTAGGTGTCAACGCTCCACGTATAGTCTCTGTTATTCCGAACGTAGCGAAATTGATAGCATCGCTACCAGAATTCCCCTGATTACGTGCACGCTCCATATAAGCCTGATAGATTCCCTTAGGAATACCGTACGACAAGTAATCCAAATATGCACCAACTGAATCGTAGCGTTTTTGGATCCTTTCCATATTAGCTTCATAAATTCCTGTTCCTATTTCAGTTAGGCTATCTGCCGACTTTGTAGTCACATATTGTGCTGTGTGTGCCTGTTCCATTGCTATTTGACTTTTTATCATCGCACTACTACCCGTATATTCCAGGTAACGATCCCACCAAGACTTAGGCTTCTCAACTTGTTGTTTAGGCTGTTGCTGTGCCATGCGGCTGTCGTAATCGGCTCTCCAGCGTTTTCTTACTTCTTCCGGAACCTGCTGATACGCATGAACCATGGCATTCGATTCTTTAAGCAGGTTCTGTACTAGTTCCAATGGGCCTCCGGAATGCGCTATATGACGGGCGCTCGTAAACACTTTCCCAAGAATCCATTTACTATAATAGGCTTGTTTAGCTTTCTCATGCTCGTGTAGACTAATCAACCCTTGCATAGCCAAACCAGCCAAGTGTTTCAACGGATGAATACCGTTCCCTTTAGCTCCTTCAACGGTAGGGGTTCCTTTGCTCCGAATAGGGATCGCTGCAGTTGCTCTCAGAATCATACCTCCCGCAGGTCCGCCTAAAGCTCCTGCAACAACGCCAGCCACTTTTCCCATCACTGGAATAGAACCCAATAGCTTGGACACCGTACCCATCAAGGCATTTGCCTGTTTAAGCTCTGCTGGAATGGTGATTTTTGCTTTAGGGGTAGAGGCTTGGCTGCTAGATGAATCCCTAGCTGCTGATGCAGCTTGCGCCGCCTCGTATGCTTTGATGCTCATGAGTGGTGGCTCAGGCACAGGAGGGAGGTCAGCTACGAAAACAGGAGCTTTCACCGTACCTTCCTGATAAATCACTGGAGCCTTGGTATCCGTCTCACCGTCCAGTACCATACTGCTGGCTCCGCCTTTTAGATACAGCGCCGTTCCAGCTTCGAGCGAAAGCTCCTGCCCAGCATCAAGCTTGACGTGACCACCCTGAATCTGCACATTCCCGGGACTGTCAATCGTAATGCCGCTACTTTCATGCAGTGTAATGGAAAATTCACCGGAGGTGGATAGGGTCAGCTTGTGCTCAGACATTTCGACGGAGCTACCTTGCACATGTTGCCATACCTTCACATTCGGCTGATCATTTATGTAGCGTTGTTGTCGCACTGAATCCGTGACATAGGCATCTTGTTCGCGGTGTGTAGGCAGATACAGTTCCACCTGTTCCCCAACCTCAGGCATATCGTACCAGCCACTATGTTCTTCAGCGACATAACGGGTGGCGACGGGAAACCAGCAGGCTTTGGCAGGATCTTGCTTCGGGTCAATATCCAGTTGCAGCTGTACAAAATCCTGTTGTACCTTCAGTACCGTTCCTGTCAGCGAAATTCCAGTAGCCTGATCGTTTTCATAACGGGCATAGCGGATATCTTGTTCGGCTTGAAGATCATAACGGGTGTACAGTAAGCCATCTGCTAAGGTTGTCACTGCTCGAACCACGACCAGTTCTTTGCCTTGTCCAATAGGTAACGTGATAAGGTCGCCTAGTGCATAGTATTGCAGGCTTTCGATCATATAGGTGACATACGAGCCAGCACGTTCTCCCGGCTTTTCCGCATCCAACTCATGAAACGTTTTCCGTACTCGATAAAATACATCCCGCTCCACCTTATGCTGCTTGCCTTCTGGCATACCGAAGAAAACCTTGGGCGAAGCTGCGGTTACCTCTGGCACAAGGACGGAACCAAAGCGAGAAGCAAGACGTTTTAAAAATGCCCAATCCGTCTCCTCATATTGTAAAACAAATGTCTCCAATTTGGCATGGTTGCTTATCGTATCAATGGCATCTCCGTACTGATATTTTCGAACCAGTGCTGTGACCAGATCATCATAGGTGCGGTGAATATCTTGATAGGAGCGTCTTTTACGTTTAATATCCATCTGGTACGAATGGGAAGCGGCCTCCAATTCAAACGTATACACGCCTCGTACGCAGTGTACGGACATACGTGTAACAATCCCATGGAACAGCCTTCTCAGCGATTGTCCCTGATCATTCAACTGACGAATCACAATCGGCTCTTGCTCCATATTTTGACCAATACAAGCCGCTCCCTGTTCTTCGGAGAGCATGCCACTGATATGTAAAAAGGCATGATCATTAATGGTACGTGTTATTTGAAGTTGTTCGATATGTTGTGGCTGAAAGGGACCATAAAAGCGTAGGCTTTCATATCCGATCCCATCTGATAATACGCTCAAGTGAGTTCATAACTCCTTTCTAGATGCGATGGGTATTTTCAAGTGAAGCACGTCATCTTGCATTTGCTTCTGAATTATCGAAGCCGCAGATGAGTACAACAGTGAGTCCATATAAATATGTATAACAAGGTTTGTACGCTAAAAAGGAACGAGAGGTGATATTTAATAAACAACCCAGCATATGTATTTATCGGTTAAAAGAGAGATTTAGTTTACAGAATGACCCATTGATTGGGGGATTTACTATGTTTATTTTTGGAAGCAGGTGATACGGGAGGGAAGTGTAACATGATTTAATATAGGAATATGGTAATACGCAAGTGCCGAGATCGGATACCATTTTTGAACGTAAGGATTTGGAGTTGAATAAAATAAGGTTATTCCCTTCTGTGACGTGCAATCAACTTGCTGTGGTTCAATTACTTTAATAAAACAGATGCAGGGAAGGTCAACATATACCAATGATGTATGTATTTGCGGGGAATAATGGAAGCGATAAAAGTACGATTGAGAACCTGGTTGTTGACCTGACTGGGAATTAGCGTAAATATTGATCCTAATGCCCTGCCCAGAGGAACCGAAGAGACTTTCTGAGATGGATATTGTGAACAGACCTGAATTCTCGGAATGGGAGGATAAGCATCATTACAAGCAAGCATTGGAGAATGAAGCTTTGTACTGGCAGGGCATGAAGGACGGAGCACAGTTTGTATATGTTGTATTAGAGATGATGCTTCATGATGAAAAAGAGAAAGAAGAATAGCCAATGGAGATTAGAGGGTTATAGAGAACATTAAAAAAGATGCTGGGCACCTACCAATCTGGTCATACCCCTGTCAAGTAGACAGGGTATGACCAGGTTGGTAGGTGTTTTAATTTGTCTTACGTTATGAGGCACAGGCTCAGGCTTTTCAGTTCAATTCGTCTTGATTGACTATGCTTGCAACTTACCCGCACGAATATCATCTGTCATGCCCGCGTAAGGTGCCTGGGCAATCAACTTCTCGTTGTTCACACCTGCATTTTCAATAAAAGTAATATATGCGAATTCAGGAACTACATGCTTCGGATAAGTCTCATACTTTTCACGCGATTCTTCCATCAGAGGGATGAAATCATTTTGATAGCGTACTTTAATCTCTGGATGCTCATGCACCCATTTCGGAAAGAAAATAATACCATGCATGGTCAATGAAATGGCTGGATGGGTTCAGTATCGGAGAAGCTTCGCCGAAAGAATCATAAACTTTAAGTCGGTATAAGTCGATTAAATAATTAAGGGCTTATATATACACAAATTTCTATATTATAACATATCTAGCAGTGAACTTAAGCCCAGGCGTAGAAGCCGTATCTAAAAATAGAATTCATTCCAGGAGGTAAGCGATGAATAAGAGAACAGGCTTTAGATTTTTAGTTGTAATTATGATGATTTATGTATTTACTTTTAATCTGGGTGTGGAAACTGTAAAGGCAAATTCCGTATATTATGTTTCTACAACGGGGAATGACATCACTGGGACCGGTACACTATCAAATCCATGGAAAACCATACAAAAGGCAGCAGATACCATGAAAGCCGGAGATACCTGCATCATACGAGGTGGTACATACCGGGAAACAGTAACACTTCATACTTCCGGAACTTCTGCAAAACCCATAAACTTTGAGGCTTATACAGGAGAGAACGTAACGGTATCCGGTGCCGATCCGGTTACTGGCTGGAAAAATTACTCCGGATCCATCTATTATGCGGAAATGAGGGGTTCCCTTGGAACAAAAAATCAGATATTTGTTAATAAGCAAATGCAATTTGAAGCTAGATGGCCCAATTCATCAACACTTGATCCCTTAAATTCAACATATGCAACAGTTGATTCCGGTTCCACTACAACCATCAAGGATGGGGACTTAACTCAGCCACCTGGATACTGGGTTGGCAAAACGGTTTGGAGTGTTCCGGGAACAGGCTACAAATCTTATAAAAGTACCATTACCAGCTCAAGTGACGGCTCCATTACCTTTGATCAAATAGATACTTCAGCGACAGGCGGTAACAGCTATTATATTACTGGTAATCTTAAAGATCTTGACAGTGCGGGAGAATGGTATTATGACAGCATTACTGGCAGACTTTATTTATGGGCACCTGGTGGAGTTGATCCGAATACTTTGACAGTAGAAGCAAAGAAGCGGACTTATGCATTTGATTTAAGTTCCCGCTCTTACATAAATATTACCGGAATTAATATCTTTGCCTCCAGCATTAAAATGTCTAATTCTAATTACTGTACAGTTTCTAATATGATTGCGGAATATGTCAGTCATGATTCGGATGTTACCAGACAATACAGTACAGGGATATTTATGTCCGGTACCAATAATGAGCTTAGAGACAGTACTTTGACCTACAGTTCCGGTAATCTGGTGAGTATAGAGGGAACAGGAAATAAGGTAATTAATAATCTTATTCATGAAGCAAATTATTCGGCAGCGGATATTCCGGCAATCTATCTATTGGGGGCAAACCATCTAATCAGTCATAATACGGTATATAACGCTGGGCGTTATCTGATATTTATGCCTACCCAAAACAGCCAGATACAATATAATAATCTGTACAATGCAGGAAAGCTGACAAAAGACTGCGGAATACTCTATGAATTTGCCTGGGATGGGCAAGGGACGGTAATTCATCATAACTACATCCATGATAATCTGGCAAAGAATTATTCCGGCACTGGTATCTATCTGGATAACGGTAGCAAGGGCTATACTGTGCATCATAATGTTGTATGGGGAAACTATACAGGGATAAGATTGAATACACCCAGTAATTTTAACCTGATTTATAACAATACCACCTACAGTAACGGAAATGTAGGATATTGGGGAAGTAATTTTCAGTCAGATATGTACGGCGACAGAATTTTCAACAATATCTTTACTACAGCCTTTACACTGCCTGGTGCTCATATAGAGGGAAATAATATTACCTCAGAAACCAATCCGTTATTTGTGAATCCCACAGCATATGATTTCAGGTTGCAGTCTACTTCTCCAGCTATTAATGCAGGGGTTGTAATATCTGGAATCACGAATGATTATGTTGGTTCGGCACCGGATATTGGAGCATATGAGTTCGGTGGAACTGACTGGACTGCCGGGCATGATTTTTCTTCACCTCCGGACCCGGTTTTTGAGAGTGTCAGCTTACTTTATGTTAATAACGTAAGTCAATCTGATTTCGAGAAAGGGATAATCTCACCATGGGCGGCAACATATTCAGATACTGCTGCAAGTGTATCGGTACCAAGAAGCGGCTCTAAGAGTGTTAGATTGGGACCCGGAGAAGATGGTATCGAGCAGGTACTTACGGGGCTAAGTCCTAATACCAGCTATATGTGTACCGCCTGGGTTAAGGCAGACATAGGAGAGCGGATTCAGATTGGCGTTAATGGCTTTGAAGGAACGGATGCATCCGCAACATCTGACAGTACATCCTGGACAATGGTAAACATTCCTTTTACAACCGGAGAAGGCGCTACCAGGGCAACAGTGTATGCTTACAAGAATCCTGGTACAGCATATGTTTATGTGGATGATTTTGGGGTAGTTGAGCAATAAATTATTTTACTGGTTTTATGTTTGAGAGGATTGTCAGAAAGTCAGAAAAACCAAGACTGCCTTGGGGCAGATGGATCAGGAGGGACACTTTCAGTAGAAAATAAAAAAGAAAGACATAAGACTCTGATCTAAAAACGATAGATTTTCCGCCAAGGGGCGACCAGGCCTTAGGGTCATCATTTTTGTACACTCAAGGCACGTGGAGTGCGTGGTAGTATTATATCGAGATGAGATGAGTGGCTAGACCATAACATTACATGTTGACATTAAGAAATAATGCTTGATAGTTTAATGGGTAATAAATCAATTGCT
Organism: Paenibacillus sp. DP01; assembly: GCF_044784315.1. Lineage (NCBI taxonomy): Bacteria > Bacillati > Bacillota > Bacilli > Caryophanales > Paenibacillaceae > Paenibacillus > Paenibacillus sp. DP01. The sequence goes on along the minus strand of NZ_CP173059.1, from coordinate 4,106,718 downwards.
CTTGAAGTCTTGTTGTAGGGTTTGAGGAACATTTAATGTCTGGTAAAAAAGTTTGGAACAGAGGGGAAACTCCCCACGCCTCTATACTGAAACCCGCTCATTGAGCGGGTTTTTGTTTTTAATCACTTTTATTGTAGACCAAATGTAGACATGAAATATTTAAGACATTGAGTTAAGTGAGAGCTTTTAGTTGTAGAATTCTGCTACGTTAGTACAACTGCTGTAATCCTTCGAGAAACCAATCTGGCCAATTGGCGTGGGATTTTGCCCTTCCGCGATTTAAGTGTGTATGTTAACTCTGATAGGAGGATGGAAAGTCATAGTTATTTATAGTGTTAAAAATGGAGATACGTTTTATAATTTCTTTATAGGCATAAGAAAAGCCATGGTGCAAGACATAATCTTATCAGTTAAACGATTTTATCCAGTAGATATTAAAACAAGCTTCCTTGGTCCTGGCAAAACTAAAAGGCTCAGTCCAACGGGATATTACTATTTTCGTTCATTCTTCGATTGTAATGTTCTTCCGGCAGCTAGTAAATACTGTAAAGGGTCATTTATTTTAAGATACGACAGACTTTGAGACACGTGACCTTCCTGATTAACTTTTAGACGTTTTCGATCCGGGATATCTACAGACGCGAAATCTGCATCCATTTCTACCGTTTGATTAAAGAAGCCAATGATGTGCAAATCTTCTTTCCCTTCACTAATCGTAGAGCCTGTCCCATTTAACCCACTCACCGTGATACTCCCTCTGGTTTCGCTTGCTGAGTTTTTCTCTTCCACAAGTTTGAAATTTTGAATACTCAGTGCAGAAGGATTGTCAACAATGGATCTTCCTCGATCCAGTTCTATTACTCTTTGAAAAATCTTGCTTTGGTCAAAAGCTGGATCTTTTACAATCACTTTGTTGTTCATGTACTCAAACGGGATATTCATACTTCTCAGCAATACCCCAAGCGGAATGACAAAGGCATCCTGAATCACTTCGGGCTGAGTGTCCATCTGTGCTGAAGTATCGTTCAGTTTATATGTTTTTGCTCCCTTTTGAAACACAATTTCGTTTGATCTCCACCTGATTTTTGCTTCCTGAAGTTTACCGTTGTAATTAACTTTTGCGCCAAGAAGCTCGGTAACGGAACGAAGCGGAACCATGAGACGTTTTTCTTCATTAACGTAGGGACCAATCGGTGTGCAGTACAAAACGTCATAATCATTCACTTTGAGCAAAGAGGTTCCATTGATATGAATAGAGTGATTAATCGGTGCTACATTAGCGTTAAAAGAAGAGGTTCCAAATATAGCACTCACAAAAACCACAAGAGATAATACGGCCGTTCTATAAAAATATTTTCGTTTCATTTTTCAACCCCCGTGAATTGAGATAGGTTGTGTTAGGTCGCATGTTTGCTTCGGAGCAGTGATAGTTTGTCCTTCTTTAGTTTTAAATAAATTTTCTCCAACTTGCTCTGCATTAGACCACTGCTCCAATAATTCGGACTTGTTTGCAAGAATCTCTCCATCATCTCGAATGTATACGACTTTAAAATTCCATGACAGTCAAACGCTTGCTGGAGCTTGTACCATCTATTCCTGATAAGTACCTCAAACGCGCTCTATTATAATGTATTCGCACTAAATTTATGAATAAGAATAGACCCTACATAATTGCGCAGGAATTGTCGGATGGATACATTCAACTACTGTTATTCTATTGATGAAGGAGGTCATATAGTGGATTTGCTTAAGAGCATGAATGAAGCGATAAGGTATATTGAAGAGAACCTGATTAACGAAATTGATTTTAAAGAGGTAGCAAGGTTGGCTTACTGCTCTGAATTTCATTTTAAAAGAATGTTTTCTTTTCTTGCAGGTGTTACGTTATCAGAATACATCCGCCGCAGACGCCTCACTCTTGCAGCATTCGAGCTTAAAGACAACAAACTAAAGGTTATTGATATCGCGATTAAATACGGGTACAATTCACCAGATTCTTTTACAAGAGCTTTTCAAAATTTACATGGATTAACGCCGTCTGAAGCCAGAATTAATGGCCGTTCACTTAAAGCATATCCACGAATGACCTTCCAGTTATCCATTAAAGGGGGAAGTGAAATGAACTATCGAATTGAAGAAAAAGGGGCATTTTGCATCGTTGGTATCAAGAAAAGAGTTCCCATTATTTTCAACGGAGTCAATCCAGAGATTGCTGCGATGTGGGAAAGTTTAGAGAGTGAAACGATCAATAATCTTAAAAGTATTTCTAATGTCGAGCCTATGGGGTTGCTTAGCGCATCCACAAACTTTTCTGAAGGTAGAATGGAGGAAAAAGGGGAGCTTGATCACTATATTGGCGTTGCAACAACAAAGGAGTGTCCAGATAACCTAACACAACTTGAAGTTGCAGCCTCAACATGGGCAGTATTTGAAGCAATCGGATCATTTCCTGATACTTTACAAGATGTGTGGGGGCGTATTTATTCCGAATGGTTCCCATCCTCAAACTATGAACAAATAGAAGGTCCGGAAATCTTGTGGAATGAGAGTAAAGATATAACCTCACCGACTTTCAAAAGTGAAATATGGATACCCATCTTGAAAAAGTAAAATAATGCGTGTGATCATGAGGTATTTCTTGAGCTGTTTCGGCAGCTCTTTTTACAATTGAGCTCATTTTGTGAAGAAGGTATTTCTTTTAAGGTACAGCCATTTGGCGTGAAAGAAAGGATAATTTATTTCACGAGACTAATGATTTGAATAGAAATAATATCTACTTATTTAGTTGTACTTTTAAAACTTCTAAGTTTGATATAATCCTTATCTTGGAATGTCAAAGAGTCTTATTTTATCTTGCACACTAAATTGTCATAATAACCTTATCTATTATTCTCTCATTGTTACGTATCTACGTACCACATCCGTTATCATCCTTTGCTACACTTTGAATAAAAAGGAGATGATAACTTGGATACCCTACCTAAGATACTAAAGAGCATGGAACATACAAACTCATCTGAAAATACGGCTAAAGAATACGAGAGCTTGGTACAGCAAGAAGATGAACACATAGAGAGACTTAAAACCTGCACAAAGCTCATTTGGGATGCGCTAGCTATCATTTCTCAAAAGGCAAGCGTACTGCACATGGAAACCGTCAAAGAAGCAGCAGAGCATCTTCATATCATGGAACTAGATTTACGAAGAGAACTGTTTAAAGTTCGCTTGAAAAAAAGTATTTTGGCAAACAAAATGAAGCAAACCCAAGCATAGCAGCGGAGGGGACGGAATTGTTCTGAAGAAGCGGAGCGTTCGCCTTTGAACCCGGATTTTAACCGCTAAAATATAATCAAAAAAATCTGAGGGCAACAGCGATCGGAAGAATGATCCGTCCACGTAGCGTCCTTAGTTGCACGTACTGGCTCAATTCACCCAGTAATCAAGCAACTCAAGCTAACCCGACATGACCCTTCACGGTCTGATCGGGTTTTCTCATTTCAATCCCTTCATCCCCGCGCATAAATCTTCACTCTCCCCGCAATCACCCTACGCCCAGATAGTTACACCCACTCCCGACATCATGTATAGTAAAGTTATGGGAAATAAGCATGAACCCGCATATGTTCTTGATCGCTTAGACGTACAATATGAAACATGGCAAAAAAGAGGAGGAACGTGATGATACATCCAACACAGATTCAGGATATGCTGCAAGCCGCGCTGGAGACGGGCGGAGATTTTGCAGAGGTGTTCGTCGAGGACCGCACCAATGGACAATTGGGCATGACTGGGGGCGTCGTGGATACGGCGCTGTCGGGCCGGGATTTTGGGATTGGCATTCGGATCATGAAGGAGCATTTCTCGGTGTATGCCTACACCAGTGATATGAGCGAACAGAGCCTGATCAGACTGGCCAAATCGGCTGCCAAGGCTATTCGTGGAGGTGGAGCACCAGGTGCACACACGATTACACTCCATCCTCATGCCATCCCTAACCAACATCCGATTGCGATCATACCTGATGGTTCACAGAAACGTGCCAAGATTGACATGATGAGACGGGCGCATGAGGCGGCAAGCCAATATAATCCTTCCATCACGCAAACCTCTGTTGGGATCAGCAACTCGATCCAGAACATCTTAATCGCCAATAGCAACGGGCTGCTGGTGGAGGATACCCGTACGTATACACGCATGAGAATAAGCGCGATTGCGACTGATGGGGAGCATAGACAATCCGGGTTCCGTGGACCGGGAGCGTATGCTGGGACTGAATTCCTGGAGAACCTGAACATCGAAGAAAATGCCAGACACGCCGCTCGCATTGCGTCCACGATGGTCAAAGCAGGATATGCGCCTAGCGGCAGGCTGCCTGTTGTAATTGAGAATGGCTTCGGCGGCGTCCTTTTTCACGAGGCGTGTGGACACGGGCTGGAATCTACGGCGGTGGCGCATGGAACTTCCGTGTTTGCCAATAAAATCGGGCAGCAGGTGGCTTCACCGCTCGTCACAGCTATAGATGATGGAACGATTCCAAATGCATGGGGCTCGCTCAATATCGATGATGAAGGAGCGCCGACACAGCGCAACGTACTGATCGAGAACGGTATTTTAAAAGGATATCTAATCGACCGCATGGGCTCGCGCCAGATGGGTGTACCTGCGACGGGATCAGGACGAAGACAATCCTATAAATTCGCGCCTGCATCCCGTATGAACAATACGTTCATTGCGAATGGCGCGTCTACCCGTGAAGAGATCATTGCCAATACGGAGTACGGGATCTATGCCAAATCGCTGGGCGGTGGTTCGGTGAATACCTCGACGAGCGAGTTTAATTTTGCAGTGGAAGAGGCGTACATGATTCGCAACGGTAAAATTGGCGAGCCGGTCAAAGGCGCGACGTTGATCGGCAAAGGGATTGAAACCCTGCAAAATATTGATATGGTCGGCAACAATCTGGATCATGGTCAGGGGATGTGCGGCTCGGTCAGTGGAAGTCTTCCGGTCAACTGCGGACAACCGACGATTCGTGTATCCGAAATGACCGTCGGCGGACGAAAGGGGGAATAGGCGATGAATATTCAGCAATTTCAGGAAGCGTTGTTCGCCAAAGGTCGGGAAATGGGCTATGCGGATATGGAAATCTACTATGTAAATGGACGTTCTACCTCGGTGAAGGTACTGAAGGGAGAAATTGACCAATATACCATCGTTGAAAATGGCGGACTTTCCTTCCGTGGCGTCATTAACGGAAAAATGGGCTATGCCTCTACGGAGAAGCTGGAACCAGATGTGATCGACTTTTTATTGGAAGAAGCACGTAGCAACGCGGATATATTGGAGAGCGAGGAGCAGGATGAGCTGTTTGAAGGCTCTGAGAGCTATCCTGAGCAGCCTGCCTATGCCGTAGCGTTGGCTGACACAGTTCCTGAAATTCTGATCGAAGCGGCGCTGGAAATGGAACGTACAGCGCTTGCCGCAGATCCACGTATCGTGATGGCTCGGCATTGCTCGGTCAGCATTCGTGAAAATGAGGTCCTGATTGTGAATACTAAAGGACTGAGCTGTCATCGTCGCAAAAGTCTGGCGACCGCTTATGTGTATGTGATTGCAGCCGACCATGGCGAAACCGTTACCGGGGGCTGGCATGATTATTCGCTGCGGAGCGTGGAAGAGATCGATATTGTAGATGTGGCGCATAAAGCTGTGAAAGAGGCTGTTTCCAAGCTGGGGGCGCACACGATCCAATCGGATAACTATCCGGTCATTTTCCGTCATGATGCAGCAGCGCAATTGCTGGCTGCGTATACGTCGGTATTTTCAGCAGAATCGGTGGATAAAGGCTTTTCACGCTTGGCTGGGAAGCTGGGTCAGAAGGTGGCAAGCGAACATATCACGCTGATTGATGATCCGCTAATGAAAAACGTTCCGGCAGGCAGCACGTTTGATGCGGAAGGCAGTGCGACACGCCGCAACGAGATCATTAAGGATGGCGAACTGCGGACGTATTTCCATAACCGCAAGACGGCCCGCAAGGCTGGGGTACAGAGTACCTCTCATGCTTCCAAAGGCAGCTATAACGGTAAAATTGGGGTGTCGTATCATAATCTGTACGTGGCTCCAGGCACGTGTACATTGGAGGACATGATTCGCAAGACGGATCGTGGGCTGATGATCGTCGAGCTGCAAGGGCTGCATGCGGGTACCAATACGGCGTCCGGTAATTTTTCGCTGGCTTGTCTGGGATACTGGATTGAGCAGGGGCAGGTGGTCAGAGCGGTCAATCAGATTACCGTATCAGGCAACTTCTTTGACGTCCTACAGCAGGTAGAGGAAGTTGGCAACGATTTGCGTTTTACGGGAAGCTGCACATCTCCTTCGCTCAAGTTGGCTGCACTTTCGATTTCAGGCTCCTAATGACTGGAGTAGCCTGCTTTTTTTCACACTTACGGCCTGTTCCTGACGTTCTGATTGTCTAGCAATGACAGATGCTTGACGCATCGGGGTATGGTAAAGTAGGAGAAAGTCTTTAAAATATGAAAAAAAGGCTTGGTTACAGCACCGCGACAGGGTATTATAGACAATAATATATTCGAAAAAAGGTTCGAATTGAATTTTTATTGGGGGATGTATATGAGATATATAAGCACTAGAGGTCGCGTAGAAGCCAAGGGATTTATTGATACTGTGCTCATGGGGTTAGCTGACGATGGAGGACTAATGGTGCCGGAGCAGATTCCGACCGTGTCGGCAGCTACGCTGGAGCAGTGGGCTACATTGAGCTACAGAGAGCTGCTGCTGGAAGTTTTTGCGCTGTATATCAATGATGAGATTCCTCGTGAGGATTTGGAGCAGCTGGTGAAGCGCAGTTATGCAAGCTTCCGTCATCCGGAAGTTACGCCAGTGAAGAAGATCAACGATTCCCTGTCTATTTTGGAGCTGTTCCATGGGCCTACGTTCGCGTTCAAGGATGTGGCGCTGCAATTTATGGGTGAATTTTATTCCTACGTGTCCAAAAAGCAGAATGAGATCATTCATATTTTGGGTGCAACCTCGGGCGATACGGGAGCAGCAGCCATTCAAGGCGTGCGTGGCAAGGAAGGCATCAAAATCTGTATTTTGCATCCGCATCAAAAGGTGAGCAAGGTACAAGAGCTGCAAATGACGACAGTAGACGATGAGAACGTGCTGAATCTATCAGTAAAAGGGAACTTTGACGATTGTCAAAAAGTAATTAAGGACCTGTTTGCAGATCTGGACTTCAAAGCCAAACATCATCTGCGGGCGATTAATTCGATTAACTTTGTGCGTATTTTGGCGCAGACCGTTTATTACTTCTATGCTTATTTCCGGGCGCAGGAGTCTGCGGGTACGAAGAAGATCAATGTCAGCGTGCCATCCGGCAACTTTGGCAATATCTTTTCCGGCTTTCTTGCGAAGAAAATGGGTCTGCCCATCCACAAGCTGATCATTGCCACGAACGAAAATAACATTTTGGAGCGCTTCGTGAAGACTGGCGAATACCAGCCGGGCGATTTCAAAAGCACATACAGTCCTTCCATGGACATTCAGGTGGCAAGTAATTTCGAAAGATACCTGTACTACTTCCTCGGAGAGGATGCAGCCAAGGTATCTGAATACATGAATAACCTCAAAACAGAGGGACGGATTGTGATCGGTGCAGAGGATTTGAAACGTGTCCAGCAGGATTTTGAAGCGCTGGGTGCTTCGAATGAGCAGTGTCTGGAGCTGATCAAAAAGTACAAAGCTGAATACGATTATTTGCTTGATCCGCATACGGCTTGCGGTATTGCCGCGTATGAGGCGTATAATGGCGCGGACGAAGTCTGTGTGACCTTTGCGACAGCACATCCGGCCAAATTCGATGAGGCGATCCGTCTGGTGGACATTAAGCAAGAGTTCCCGGCGCAAATTGAACAATTGTTCTCCAAGCCGCAACACCAGCAGGTGGTAGAGCATGACGAGGCCGAAATTGTGCGTCAGCTTGAAGCCTTTTATGTGTAACAGAATATTTCCGTAATGGTGAGTTGTTACCTTCTTACGGATGGGAAAGAGGCTGCGTCCTGGGCGCTAGCCTCCTTTTTTATATCCATATTTTCCAGATATGATGTATGTTTTAGTTTCAATTTGTTCACATTATAATGCCACATAGAGTAAGGTGTTAGGGCCTTAGAAATCGTGAAAAAAGCCCGTAAATCAAGGGATTTGGCTTTAGGAATATAACAGGCAGTGGTAGGTTCATAGAGTTATTTAATGAAGGATACAAAAATCTTTTATAGGGAAATTGGATGTATTTATATAAAAAATCATGTATAGTTAACTAAATTTTATGAATACATAAAGTTCCACTCTCGAAGGTGCAGAATAAAAGTCATTCCGTCATTTAACAGAGGGGCTAATTATAAAAGGGGTGTATTAAATAATGACCATGATCCGTCCAGAGCAGAGTCAACAAGCAGCAGCCGAATATGTGCAGTCCGTTTTTGAGAAGGTTATCGCGCGCAATCCTCATGAGAATGAATTCCATCAGGCCGTCAAAGAAATTTTGGATTCGCTAATTCCGGTATTGGCTAAGCATCCTAAGTATATGCAGCAGGGGCTTTTGGAACGGCTGGTGGAGCCAGAACGTGTCATTACCTTCCGTGTACCTTGGGTAGACGATGCAGGCAATGTACAGGTCAACCGTGGCTTCCGCGTACAGTTTAACAGTGCGATTGGTCCTTATAAAGGTGGACTTCGCTTCCATCCATCTGTGTACCTGGGTATCGTCAAATTTTTGGGCTTTGAGCAAATTTTCAAAAATGCGTTGACGGGTCTTCCAATCGGTGGTGGCAAAGGCGGTTCGGATTTTGACCCCAAAGGTAAATCAGATAACGAAGTGATGCGTTTTACACAAAGCTTCATGACGGAGCTGTATAAATATATCGGCCCAGATGCCGACGTTCCGGCAGGGGATATTGGTGTAGGCGGCCGTGAGATCGGATACATGTTCGGGCAATACAAGCGTATTCGCGGAGGACATGAAGGCGGCGTCCTGACAGGTAAAGGGATTCATTACGGAGGCAGTCTCACACGAACAGAAGCGACTGGATACGGTTGTGTGTATTTTGTAAACGAGATGCTGCAAGCTCAAGGTTTGTCCTTTGAAGGACAACGTGTTGTTGTGTCGGGCTCGGGGAACGTATCCATTTATGCGATTGAAAAAGCACAGCAGCTCGGTGCTACAGTCGTGGCATGTAGTGACTCGAATGGTTATATCTATGATCCAGACGGTATTGATCTCAAGCTGGTGAAGCAGCTTAAAGAAGTGAATCGTCTGCGGATTAGCGAGTATACGAAAGAGCGTCCAGGCGCAATCTATACAGAAGGCTGCTCGGGAATCTGGTCAATCCCATGCGACATCGCACTGCCATGTGCGACACAGAATGAAATCGACGAGCAAGCAGCACAGTTGCTGGTAAGTAATGGCGTAAAAGCTATCGGTGAAGGTGCCAATATGCCGTCCTCGCTACAGGCGATTGAAGTATTTTTGGAGAACGGGGTTCTGTTTGGACCAGCCAAAGCTGCCAATGCAGGTGGAGTAGCGGTTTCGGCGCTCGAAATGTCGCAGAACAGCATGCGCCTGTCATGGACCTTTGAGGAAGTGGATGCCAAGCTGCATGATATTATGAAAAATATCTATGCTAACAGCGTGAAGGCGGCTGAGGAATACGGCGTGCCAGGCAATCTGGTGGTCGGAGCGAACATCGCCGGATTTGTGCGTGTGGCTGATGCTATGCTGTCTCACGGAATTATCTAACTCAACGTCACAATTCCTTTTCTCCATTGTACAATGATTGAATAACCTAGCTAATAAAAGCAAAATTGAAGCTGAGCGGCTCCGTGTGAGTCGCTCAGCTTTTATTTGGCATGAGGCACTTTATTTTTCTCAGGGACTTGATTTATTGCTAAAGAGGATGTATATTACTTGATAGATCAATAATTGATGGATCAAAGGTTGGATCACGAGGCCCAGCGATATGCTAAAGGGAGGAGAGATTGATATCACCCAGACACCATCCGAGGCTGATTATATTTTTGATATGCTGCTGCTACTGAACAAGCAGATTAGCTCCAAGTTCGAGCGGTGTGCAGGAGTCAGCGCATCCAGATTGCAGCTATTATGCAAGCTGTATCAAGTGGAGGAGATTAGTCAAACGCTGCTGCAAAAAGAGGTTGGCATTGACGCTGCAGCCGTTACGCGTCATTTGAAGCAACTGGAAGCGACAGGAATGGTCACACGACGCACGAAGCCAGAGGACAACAGGGTTACCTTGGTAAGCCTAACCGATTATGGGCGTGCGCGTATTGTCATCTTTAAGCAGGAGCGCTCGCAGTTTGTAGCTCAGCTGCTACAGAGCTTCGACGAGACCCAGCGGCAGCAGCTAGCTGATATGCTGCAAGTGATGAATAGTCATATATCCAGTATGGACTGACAACATTGTAATTTTACATTTACCCACAGAGGAACAAAGGAGAGATTGGAATGAGTAATACGAATACATCCAATATTGTAAAAACGAATGATTTTAAAGAAATCGCATTGGGACGCCGTTCGGTAAAAGTATACGATCCGTCCGTGAAGATCAGCCGCGAGGAAATGACTGAGATTTTGACGGAAGCTACACGTGCACCATCATCCATTAATCTGCAACCTTGGCGTTTCCTTGTGATTGACAGCCCGGAAGGTAAAGCAACCCTGGCACCATTGGCTCGTTTCAACCAACGTCAAGTGGAGACCTCTTCGGCCGTGATCGCTGTGTTTGGGGATCTGAACAACTTTGATAATTTCGAACAAATCTTCGGAGAAGCTGTAGAACTGGGCTATATGCCACAAGACATTAAAGAAATGCAACAGGAAAAAGTAACAGCCCATTTTGCTGCCCTTGATCCCGTTGTGAACAGAGAAACGGTCCTGATCGACGGTGGTTTGGTATCTATGCAGCTTATGCTGGTGGCACGCGCTCATGGCTACGATACCAACGCTATCGGTGGTTATGAAAAGGATCAAATTGCCGAGGCCTTTGGTATGGACAAAGATCGTTATGTTCCTGTTATGCTCATTTCGATGGGTAAAGGAATCAACGAGGGGCACCCGTCCACACGTTTGCCGATTGATCAAATTGCACAGTGGAAATAAGTTAAGTTATATCTATACGCGACATAAAAAAACAGGCGGAGCAAAGGACATCCTTTGCTCCGCCTGTTTTTATTTGCACGATGTAACGCTGATTCGGAAATTGATGACGTCCTTTAGTCTTAGGGTGATCCTTGACCTATATTCGCTCCCGACGTCTGTCCATAGTCAGCAGTGTCATTCTGAGGTGGATGATCGCGCTTGGGCCATATAATCTGGTGAGAAGTATGGCTAAGCTCCTCATAAAATAACGGTGCTTTCTTGAACAGGCGTATGACCAGATGGAGAAAGAACCATCCGTTCAACACCAATAGCACAAGACCGATCAGCACACTTACCCAAGGGGACACTTGAGACCGCAGCACAGGTCCACCCAGTACGTAATTCAGTCCAAAATACAACCAGTACAAGAGACTGTAGCGCTTGATGAGCTCCCACAGGGAAACTCGTTTTCCTCTCCCTGTAAGATGAATACGTACCAGCCATTTCCCTGGAGTCCGTCCATTCGTCAGGTAAGGAACCACCATAAAGTATATCCCGCTGGAAATCCAGAAAGCAGCAGATACATGCAGGGACTCCATCATGCCGAGTAACCCTGTCCAAAGGATAGAATCCACTAAGAAGGCTACTCCTCGTCTCGTATAGGACACCCGTTTGGTTGTAATGTCCACATGCTTGTCCAGATGCTCCAAGCGGGGAAGAAAGCGTGAAAACCATTCGCCGAGCAGAAAGCCCAGCATACCGCCCAAAGTATTGGCCATCAGATCGTCCACGTCAAATACACGATACGCATGGTCAAAAAATCCATACAATCCTGTCAGCTGTGTCACCTCAAAGAAGAGAGACAAGGCGAAGGACAGAATCAGACACCAGCCCCATCGTGCACGGAAGTAATAACGTAAGAACATACCGAAAGGCATGGTCATCATTACGTTAAAAACCACTTGCAGAAAAGCACGCTCCTTCAGCAGATGCAAATAACTGGAAGGATGAGCAGGTGAAACGGATGTTTCTCTTATGATGTCTTGCACGAACTGCAAGGGCATCCACTGCAAAGCTCCCCCGGCCAAAGCAGCATTATGACGCGATGCCGGAAGCGGTAGTATGACTAAAAAGAAGGTGTTCATCAAGTATAAAAGCATCAAGTAAAGCAGCCACGCTCTAGCCTTGTGAATATAGCCATGTCTGCGATATTGCACGATAAGGAACGGAAGTGTAAACAATAACGCAGCAACAGGGAAGGCCAGAAAAGCATATGAAACGGGAAACAGATAAGATTGAATCATGAGCTGTTTAAGCCTGCTTTCTCCGGAACTTCACCAAAGACCAGATGACCAAAAATGCCATGAAAGCCACGCATACGCTGATGCTAATCCGATTTTGCGGGTCAATCAAGAACAGGAAGGCAATGACCCATAGGCATCCGACCGTAACCGCCGTCACATAAGGGAATCCCCATATCTTGAAGGTAGGCTCCACTGGATAAGATTTGCGCAGTTTCAATTGGGACAGGCAGATGCAGCTCCAGACGAGCAGCACGACAAAGCCAGGTACAGCCATTAAAATACGGAACAGCCCGTCCTGAGCGACGTATGCGACCATGGAGCCAACAATCAGGATGACCGCGCACAGTTTGAGACTGTTCACCGGAACTCCATTTGAAGACAGGCGAGCGAGTGACTTGGGACCTTCTCCATTAATCGCCAGCGAATGGAGCATGCGTGTAGCCCCGTAAATTCCCGAATTGGCGGCTGACAGTACAGCAGTGATCAGAATAAAGTTCATGACATGAGCTGAGCCTTGAAGCCCTACAGAAGACAATACCTGTACAAACGGGCTGGTACTTGCATCCAGTTGGTTCCAGGGAATCAAGCCACAAATAATGAGAATAGGCAGCGTATAGAACAAAACAACGCGAAGAATAAAGCTTTTAACCACTTTAGGCAGTACCTTTTCTGGATTTTCAGTCTCCGTCAACGTCAATCCGATCAGCTCAGAACCTCCGTAAGAAAAGGTAACGACCAGCAATGCCGAAAAGATTGCCAGCCAGCCATTGGGGAAAAACCCGCCGTGCTGAGCGTAGTTGCTTAAATAAGGTGGAGTTTCAGTGGGGATAATCCCAAACAGTATACAGCCACCCAAGGCAATGAAGATAATAATCATGGCAATTTTAATGCCTGCCAGCCAAAACTCCAGCTCCCCTAAACCGCCGACACTCAGCATGTTGACGACAATAATGAAAGCCGCACTCGCTAAACTGAGGAGCCATAGAGGGACATCTGGCAGCCAATATTGCAGGAAGCTTCCCGCGGCAATGACCTCAATGACACAAACAGCCAGCCACATGAAGCAATACAACCAGCCGATAATAAAAGAAAGTCGTTCTCCAAAAGCCTTGCGAATAAAATCCTTCATATTCATGTTGGGGTAGACGGTAGCCATCTCGGCAATCGCACCCATAACGACCAAGAGCAGCAGTCCTGCGAAGACATAGGATAAAATAACTCCAGGTCCTGCCAAGCTAATCGTTTCGGTGCTACCCTTAAAAATACCCGTCCCGATGACTCCACCCATAGCCATAAAGGTAATATGCCGTGGTCGAAGCTTTTTGTGTAAAGTTGCTTCATTTGATTTCAATATGAAATCCTCCTTCATCATAGTGTACAGCTTCAGCATAGCCCAAGCAGGGTTACTTCAATTAGACTTATACTACATGAAAATATCCAATTAGGAAATGAAAGAAATAGGATCTGGTAGGGAGATTAAAATAGATAGAGGAAAAAATGTAGAAACAGAGGCAGAATGATATTGTTGACGATTGTTGTAATATCGATATCATTCTGTCTTTATGTTATATTCACCTTGTTTCGCGCGGGAATAATTGTTTCATGGTAGCCAAAGTAAAGGATGATATATAATGAGGTTGGTTTGGAAAAAAGTATGAATTTATGAAGCGGAGGCTTTGATACGTGAAGCAGGATCGGCAAAAGCAGACAGGTTCTCAATCCGGGATGAGCAAGGGGCATGAAGCTGATGAACTGAACAAGCTGCTGTCCGTATGGCTTCATTCGTCGATCCGTGTCATGGATGTCCGGCACATTCGATTGGAAGCGGAAGAGCTGGTTCAATTATATCGTCTTCCAGCGCACGCTTTTGTGTTCATGCTACAGGGTAGCGTGCACTTGGATGATGATTGGAAGGATGCATCCCATTCAGGCTATGTACTACATGGTGGCAAGGGCTTTGAACTGAATATAAAGCCTTCATCATGCGGGATCGAATATATTCTTGTACTATATAAAGCAACTTCTTTATCAGGACGCACAGTTTATCATCAACCTTCGGCAGCTTATGGTTTCATACCGCCCTATCCGGCTATACTATATCAAAAGCTGCAGCTACTGGCGAACACATGGCAGGATCAAGAGGCGTTATCCAAAGTTCAGGCGCAGGGTCGGTTCTATGATTTTGCATATGAATGTATGCGCCAATCGCAGGAACCGCAGACTCGGACTTCTACGCGAGATGTGGTGGCACAGGCGATTCGGTTTATACAGGCTCATTATGCGGAGTCCATCACGCTGGAACGTTTGGCCGGATTATTGGAATGTAGTCCGCGACACCTGACCCGGTTATTTAAAAAACAAACGGATAGTAGCCCGATTACGTACTTGATTCAATTACGGATGGACAAGGCGAAGGAGCTTTTGCGGAAGACGGATGCTACTTTGCAGGATATTGCTGCGAGTGTGGGGTATTCAGATGTCTATTTCTTTAGCCGGGCATTCAAAAAATATACTGGCGTATCCCCGGTTCATTATCGGGACAGCTTATATTCATCTGCTTTTGTTAGTGATATGCGTCTGGATAATCCATCAAGCCTGTCTGAATGTTCCATTGATTCAACAGGTGGTGCCCTGCATACTGGTATTGAGGATAATAATCATTATCAAAACCATGACGAAGGGATTTTACAAATGAATAGAAACACAAAGCATTCCATGGCATTTATTGTATTGCTTAGTTTTACCCTGCTGCTGAGCGCGTGCTCAGGCACATCCAGTCCTACGGCAACCGATGGCGCTTCGCAAGGGAACAATAATACATCAGCAGAACCAGCATCACAGGAAAGGGTACTGAAGGATGCACTTGGGCATGAGGTGAAGGTTCCGGCTCAGCCTCAGCGTGTGCTCGCTTCTTATCTGGAGGATCATCTGGTGGCGTTGGGTGTTAAACCGGTAGCCCAATGGTCGGTGGGTAAAAATTCAGTTCAAGCTTACCTGCAAAAAGAACTGAAAGATGTTCCTGCCATCGCTTCAGATCTTCCGTTCGAGGCGGTTCTGAATTTCAAGCCTGACTTGATCATGATGGACAGTGCGAGCATGGTGGAAGGCGACAAATATGATCAATACTCCAAAATTGCTCCAACCTACGTTGTGGGCAGTAATATGAATAATGATTGGCGCCAAGAGCTGCTGACCGTGGGTGAGGTGCTGAATAAGAGCAGTGAAGCGAAGCAGGCATTAAGCAATTACGACAAAAAAGCAGCAGAGGCGAAAGCCAAGCTCAGTCAGACGGTAGGACAAAAAACGGCTGCGGCATTGTGGGTAACGGATAAAAATGTATATGTGGTGAACCAGAATTTATCCAGCGGTGATGTATTGTACAAGGATTTGGGATTCAAGATTCCACAGGTCGTACAGGAAATTTCCAAAACGGCCAAGGCGAACTGGAGCAATTTATCCCTGGAAAAATTGGCTGAGCTGAACGCTGATTATATCTTTATCGTGAACAGCAAAATTGTGAGCAAGGATAAGATTATTAAAGATCCAGTCTGGGCAGGAATTCCGGCAGTCAAAGAAGGCCATGTATACGACTTTGGCAAGGATTCCAGCTGGCTGTATACAGGTACAATTGCAAACAGTCAAATGATTGATGATGTTCTGAAAAATGTAATGAAATAATGTAACTCAATCATCTAGATTATAATAAAACAGCGCTATTCTTACTTCACGGCAGAGACCATAGTAGGAGAGCGCTGTTTTGTCTTTTCATTTACATGGACGCTTGCCGTGCAACCTGGTTTTATAATAAAAGATGCCTGCACAGGGCAGACATCTGTTTTTTTCGATATTAGGCTTTCGGAGATACCAGGATTTTAACCTGATTTTTTTCTTTCAGGAGACCTTCAAAACCTTGTTCGATTACTTCTTCGAGCTTAATACGTTTGGTCACAAGCTTGTCAGCAGGGAAATACCCTTTTTCCATCAAGCTGATGACAGCCGGGAATACATCACGGTAGCCGATAATACCAGTCAGATTGCGTTCCTTCATAACGATATTGTTCGGTTTGATTGGAGCTTCTTTTTCAAAAATGCTGACGATCATGATTTGTCCGCTAATTTTAGTGGATTCAATAGCTTGAGTCAGCACAGGAGGTACTCCAGTGACTTCATAGGCTACATCTACGCCACCGTTAGTCCGTTTGTGCAGCTCTTCCACAACATCGTAAGTCTTAGGATCAAGCACAATAGCACCCAGCTCTTCAGCTTTAGCTTTACGCTCTTCGGAAAGTTCTACTGCATAAATCTCAGAGGCGCCCGAAGCTTTCAACGCTTCAATAACCAGCAATCCGATAGGACCAGCGCCAAATACGACAGCTTTGTCGCCGACTTTCAGTTGGCTTTGACGTACAGCATACAAAGCAACGGCCGAAGGCTCTACCAAAGCGCCTTGCTCGAAGGATACGCTTTCTGGAATTTTGTGAACCATGTGCTCGTCAGCTGCGACATATTCAGAAAATCCACCGCCGCCGCCTGCCAAACCGAGGAAGCCCATTTTATCGCAAAGGTTATATTTGCCTTGTCTACATGCATCACATTCTCCACATGCAAAAACCGGTTCTACGACTACACGGTCGCCAACCTGAATTTTAGTTACACCTTCACCGATTTCAACGACTTGTCCAGAAAATTCATGTCCCATCACAATCGGAGCTTTTTCGCCAGTCAGTGGATGCTGAGCGTTTTCAGGAATGAAGATCGGTCCTGCTACATATTCGTGAAGATCACTTCCGCAAATGCCACACCATTCTACTTTGATTTTTACTTTTCCTGGAAGAGCAGCGGGTTGCTCAATGTTTTCCAAACGTAAATCTTTTACTCCATGCCATCTCAATGCTTGCATGTCTTGTCATCTCCTTGATGAATATATGATCATTGCTGCTATAAAAGTGAATGAATAAGGAAACGTTTCCGAAAAATAATATGTCACAATTTTTACACATTGTCAAACCAAATTAATGCAAAAAGCACTTGATTTTTTTGTGAATATAATCACTTGTGACTATGGCGCTATATTTGACTTGTTGCTCTGTACAAAAGAGTTTTTATGAATTATTCAGGTGAGGAAGAGACTAGAAGAAAACGAATTCAATTTTTAGAGACTCATTCTGTGGTATAATATCTATATTAGAGAGTTTATGTGCATAGAGAGAAAACGATTCCGAGCGTGAAAGGATTTTGGGTGTGTCAGAGCAAAAGAAAGTAACCATAGAGGATGTAGCCAAGCGGGCAGGGGTCGGTATTGCGACTGTCTCCAGGGCTATTAACGATAGCGAGGGTATCAGCCCCAAGACGAAGGCATTTATTTTGCAAGTGATTGAAGAAATGGGCTTTACGCCTAACACTTCAGCTCAGAGTCTAAAGGTGCGGCAGACACGCCAAATTGCGCTGGCTGTACCAGATATCCGGAACGCCATCATTCCAGAGATTGCTTGGTCCGTAGAACAGGCTGCCAAGCAGCACGGTTATCGTGTCGTGCAGATCAATACGGCCGGGAATGCCAGAATGGAGCTTGAAACGGTGCGTGAGGTTAAGAAGCTGCATGTAGACGGGCTCATCATTATGCCGCTGGCGTATCCCAAAATGTTGGTTGATCTGATTAACAAAGCGAACGTTCCCGTGTCTATTATTAACTATGGCAAGAAGCTGGGTGAAGACGTCAAAGCGGATATCGTCAGTCTGGCCCGGCAAGAGGGAAGACTTGTGATGGAGCATTTGCTTAAAATCGGAAGAACGAGAATTGCTTATGCAGGTGCGGCGAAGGACAAAATCGAAGAGAGATACTTTGCTTATGAGCAGTCTCTCCAGCATGTGGACCCTTCACTGGTGTATTTTGGCGATGACTTTTCCTTCGAGACCGGGCTACGGGCAGCCGATTATTTTTACAGCTTGAAAAATATGCCGGATGCGATTTATGCAGTTAATGATATGGTGGCCATAGGAATCGTAAACCGCTTTAAGGATTTGGGTGTAAAAGTACCGCAAGAGGTTGCAGTGGTCGGTATTGATAACAATTTGTGGGCTACGGTAACGACCCCGCAGATCAGCTCAGTTTCTATCATGGGGGAAGAGGTGGCACGCCTGGCTGCGGAACTGCTGCTTAAGCGAATTCAGGAACAGACCGTGGGGGATTATGAGCGTATACAGTTTGAGCCTCGCCTGATTGTCAGGGAATCCAGCGTCTCCGTGATCCGTAAGCCTACGGTTGGACATGACGAGTAAAGTAAGTCTAGCTCTGAACCCTATTCCGTTATAACCATGGATGAATGGCTGCAGGCGTAATAGATATGGATAGGAGAGTGGATTCATGTCAAAAGGTAGCGTGTTCGTTTCTGGAGCTTGTACTACATTATTGCTGGCTGTAATCCTAGGATGTACTCCCCATGCTGACCCTGCGTCGCCGTCTGGAGCAAGCAATGAGGAGCCCAAGCAAAGTGCGGCCAGTGCAACCAGTACGCAGCATACCCAGCAAAGTAAAGAGGAACTTGTACTGTCCTTTTATAAGGATTCATCCCTCAGTGATGAAGCAAAAGTACGTCATATTACGGACCATTTGGCAGGTATCCATTGGGGGAAGATGAACGAAATTAGTGAACATCAAAGCATGGAAATCATTGATTATCTCTATAAACAGCGCGCTTTGGTTCCTTCGGAAAGTTTCCCGAATGTGATCAAGGGCACTGCTGGCTTGGATGGAGCGCTAACTGAAGAATACGATAATCTTATGGAAGATTTGTTTACAAGGGACAAAACTACGATGATCCGAGCATTGGCAGATATGGACAAAACCAACCGCGTACAAGGTATAGGGGGCATCGGGTATGCTCTCAGCTATAGAGACCCGAAGGAAGTCAAGAAAGAGATTCAACAATGGCAGGCAGGACAACAGCTTACTACGGCAGAGAAGGATGTTATTCGTGCTCTGTTCGCCAAGCTGGATAATCCGTACTGATGCTGAATGAGCGATGAGCTTTGCCTAGAAGTATATAAAATGAAAAGCTGCTTCTCTACCCGAGGCAGCTTTTTTGTGCTGTTTGTACATCCTGCGATTATGATTGGAGGTGATCCTGATCTACACGCAAGCGCTTGATGTCACGAATTGGAGGGAGGCCGAACAAGCGAGCGTATTCACGACTGAATTGAGAGGGACTTTCGTAGCCTACCTGAAAACCGACATCTGCCGCATCTGCTGATTCAGATAACAACAGGCGACGGGCCTCTTGCAGACGTAATTGTTTTTGATATTGCATTGGGCTCATAGCTGTAACCTCTTTAAAATGACGATGTAGCGACGAAGGACTCATATTAGCCAGTTGGGACAATTCCTCAATTCGCAACGGCTTATCATAATCTTGTTTAATTCGCTTTATGACTTCTGCGATCCGGTTTGAATGGCTACCAGTCATGACCAGTTGTTTTAAGGACTCTCCCTGCTTCCCCTGTAAAATCCTATACATACAATATCTCACGTATAACTAATGGAGCCAACACCGGAATATCCTGCGGTCTTTCCAAAAGACGTACGAGCCTTACCACGGCATCCAGCAGTAGGGAGTTGGTCTGGCTTACATACAAGCCTCGTCTGGAATCAGGTATTGAGGTAGTAGGAAAAGTAGACTCCTTGATGAGATCCAAAACCTGATACGGATCAAAATTGAGCCGGAAGCACAAATACGGGGCTTCTGCTGAGGCTTGTATCACCTGCCCGGAAATTGGTAAATCCACCGAAACCACAAGGTAGTCGGATGTGCCGTAATAGTAACTTTCCTCTGCGAGTATCACGACTTTTTTTCCCTGAGCCACAATGCATAAGGCGGGTTCATGGACCTGATAAATTGGAACGGTGGTAGTCGAACTTCGGACGAAGTGAAGTGAAGGGATATCTGTAGCGTGAACTCCGTCGTGACTTGTAAATTGTTCTATGAGAATGGGCAATTCGGCTTGTTTTTTCATCGTGAAATCCTCTATATTAGTTGCCTCCATCATGACACATCCCTTCTAATGAACCTCTGGAGGATTAGGCAATAATTTGCTCTGATTCTTCTACCATCTCCAATCACCATCGTCTCATAATAAAGATGTAGAAACAATGCTCAATAAACATGTGAAAAGGAAAACAGCATTCTACTTCAATAATTTCTTAACTAAAGGAGGAATAAGCATGTTAGATATTAAAGGGAAAGTTGCAGCTATTACAGGAGCAAGCAGTGGAATCGGTGAAGCTACTGCTCGTTTACTTGCTCAACATGGGGCTCATGTTGTATTAGGAGCCAGACGCACAGAACGACTGGAGGCTCTTACCTCCGAAATTCGTTCAAAAGGGGGATCGGCTGATTATATGCAACTGGATGTGACCCAAAGGGAGCAGATGGAAGCGTTCATTAAGTACGCTGAAAAACGGTTTGGACGTGTGGATGTCATTGTGAACAATGCAGGAGTGATGCCTCTTTCAAAATTGGAAGCCCTGAAAGTAGAAGAATGGGACCGCATGATTGATGTTAATATACGAGGCGTTCTGCATGGGATCGCGGCAGGGCTTCCCATCATGAAAAAACAAGGATTTGGTCAGTTTATCAATATTGCTTCTATTGGCGCGTATAGTGTAACGCCGACTGCAGCAGTATACTGCGCAACGAAGTATGCAGTTCGGGCGATTTCTGAGGGGTTGCGTATGGAGGTTGGTAGGGATATTCGTGTAACGCTGGTATCACCGGGAGTAACCGAATCTGAGCTTGCCGACAGTATTTCAGATGAAGAGGCTCGGCAGGGAATGAAAGAATACCGCCGTATTTCGATTTCGCCGGATGCCATTGCTCGTTCCATTGTGTATGCCATGGAGCAGCCTGCGGATGTAGATGTGAATGAAATCATTGTCAGACCCACGGCAAGCACAAATTAACTCCATGCAATAAAATCCGTGGTTCCATCTCTGCATTCAGATTGTTTTGTCCCCTATCCTTCTTTGCCGATGGGGGATTATTTTTATTATAAGATGAGGAAGACCATTATTCACACTATAGAGTCCAAAAAAGATGCGACTTTAACATAATCGGGTTTACTTTTACCAATGTTTGTGTTAAGTTAATTTCGACAAACATCGAAATTAAGACTGGAACCGAAGGGAGACGAACAGGGTGAAAGAGACAACAGAGATGCAGCAAGCTGTAAAAATATATAAAGCACTTGGAGAACCGACTCGTCTCAAGATAGCACTTCTGCTAAAAGAGGAAAGTGATCAATGCTGCTCTGTACTGGGCGAGAAGCTGAACAGTGTAGCGATTTCAACGCTATCACACCATTTGAAGCAAATGGCAGAATCGGGACTGCTCACATACCGCAAAGAGGGGACGTTTATTTATTACAGCTTGGATGTGGAAGCAGCACAGAAATATGCCCCGTTCCTGTTGACATAATTTTTTTTAGTCTTAATTTCGATATTTGTAAAAATACAAAAATATAAAAAAACTAAAGAAAAGAGGCGTTTTTTAAAATGCAGAGCACGTGGAAGGTGTACATTTTGGCCATTGTCAGTTTTTTGGTAGGTACATCTGAGTACATTATCTCAGGTATTTTGGATCAGATTGCGACAACCATGGGGATTACGGTGTCCGCAGCGGGCCAGTTGATTACCGTCTTTTCTCTTGCTTACGCGATAGGCACGCCGATTCTGATGGCAGTAACCGCTAAATGGGACAGACGCAACCTGCTCTTGAGTTCCTTAGGATTATTTGCAGTAGCCAATATGCTCTCCTTTGTCTTGCCAGGTTTTGGGATGTTTATTGCCGCACGTATTCTGATGGCCCTCGGGGCGGGGATGGTCGTGGTTACTGCACTGAGCATTGCTGCAAAAATAGCCCCAGTTGGCAAGCAGGCCAGTTCTATTGCTACAGTCACTATGGGTTTTACAGCCTCGCTGATTATAGGGGTGCCGCTTGGGAGAATGATCTCTTCTGCATATGGCTGGAAAACCGTATTTCTCGGCATCGCTTTATCGGGGATTATTGCCTTGATCGTTATCGCTATGACAATCCCTCGCTTGAAAGGAGATCAACCGATCCCTTTACTGCAGCAGTTTGCACTTCTGAAAAAGCCTGAAGTTGCCTTGGGATTAGGCATTACCTTTTTTTGGCTAGGAGGTTATTCACTCGCGTATACTTACATCTCACCGTACTTGCTGAATGTATCAGGTGTAGGAGAGGATATGCTAAGCTCAGTATTACTCGCCTTCGGAATTGCCAGTCTAATCGGGTCAAAAATTGGTGGATACAGTGCGGATAAAAAGGGTATACCCTTTACATTATTAGGGGGCATGATGTTGCACGGTATTTCCTTACTCTTACTTCCTTTTGCCGCTCATTCTTTGATGGCAGTATTTGCTTTATTGATTCTATGGTCGTTCGCAGCCTGGACAACCGGACCTACTCAACAATATAACTTGGTCACTCTCGTACCGGAATCTTCCGGTGTGATGCTGAGTCTCAACCAGTCTACCATGCAGCTTGCTATGGCAGCGGGAGCCGGAATTGGCGGTGTAGTTGTTGGTCAGGTTTCGCTGGCCTCCATCCCTTGGTTTGGAGCAGCTGGTGTCGCTATCGCCATGGTAGCTGTATATCTACTTTCACGAAGATCTTCGGTTCACACGGAATTGGGTGTGACAGAATAAAGAATTATAGAAAAACGAGCTCAGCGGTAGATGGCATCGCTGGGCTTGTTTGTTTTGAGTGAGCACTCATATGCTCTCTGACAGCAGGAGGGTCTATTCAAACGCAATATCAGTAATTTTGCCGCCTTCTTTAAAACCGATATTTTTATAAACTTGATTGGAAACTGAATTTTTTACATCTGCGTAAAGCATGGGGGTTAGCTGCTCATTTTTCAAAATGGAACATAACCCCGATACTATTGCGCTGGCAAAACCGTTTTTTCGCCAGGTAGGGGGAGTATAAACAGCATTAATACGGCCATGCCTCGGAGAACGATGAGCAATGTTAGCCATGGACACGGGCATACTATTTACAATCCAAAGATATAAATTCCCTGTCTCAATCGCTGCCTTCGCAGCTGATATTTGACTAGTCGGATCAACTGAACGGTCTAAAGCATCTTTTGAAAAACCAGCTAGAAGCTGGGCAACTACCTGTACGTCCTCTGAAGTGGCTTGTCGTATGATCCCCTCAACGCCAGAAGGTTTGTTGTACTCAGGACAGAAATAAGATTCCATAACCATATGAGTATGTACCTGAGCAGTATGCCGCTCGGCGTAAGCATGTGCGAAATTCTCGGCTGTTTCGACATCACCACATACACCTGATAGGTTGGTTCCTTCTAAATAATGTAAGAGTTCTTCGATATAGGTTAACTTATGGTTGCCGATGATTTGCTGCGAAATCCATAGCCAAGCCTTATGTCCGGGTGATTGAGCGAAAATCATATTTCCATCAGACGTTTTAAGGCATGTTGATTCTTCTGACTCACATATTCGATGAAGCAAATTATATCGAACCTCATCAATCAAAAATGGATTGTGATTTAATAGATCATCGAATGGGACTAGCTGCTCAATCATGGCTTTGCCTCCCTAAAAAATGAGGTTTGATCTAATGTACTTGTATATGCTATGAAAATAAACTGCTACGAAGAGCTGTTGTTATATCTACTAGGATTTAAACTTCCGCGCTATAAGCTTCTTATTCTTTTGTCGCCAAATCCATCTTTCGATAAAGTTTTTTTCTTTTCTTTCCTGAAGCGTTTCCTTCATCCCTTTAATGAGAAATTCGGATCTTCGCTTGTCGTTCCTGCTAATTTCACGTAGTTCCTCAATAAATTTATCGTCCATGTCTGCATCTCCGTTAGTTCAGGATTTTCCAAATTACTAAGATAAATTATACAGAACGTATGTTCCTTTTTCAAGTCTGCGTCTACTCTATTCAACACATAACCATTTTTAGATGAATGCTGTGAGGCCCGCGCCAATTGAATAGGGAAGCATATGCTAAAGTTGAAAGGAGGAATTTACAACATGACTAATAAAGCATACGTATCTCAAACGTATCCACGCCTTACAGTCTACAATGAAGAAAATTTTCGGGGTTCTAGCAGAGTATTCAGAGGAAACCTAGGTATCCGCAACACCGATAATATTCTCGACGGCATCGAAAGTCTGCGTTTCTTTTCTACCAGCAGCAATGCTACACTTGTACTCTTTACTGGCACGCGGTTTAGAGGTAACTTCCGTGTGTATAGAGGCAATCGCAGCATCGCCGACCTGGATGATCTGATTCGCGGGAATGATGTGGAATCTATTATCTCTACCAATCAACGTTTGACGTTGCAGCAAATCCGTAATATCCGCAGTACTGGCAGACTGCCATCCGGCTATCGGATCATCTAACGGTCTTTAGTTTATAAATACGCTATTTTACTAGACTGTTTCAGAAGCTTGCAGGTTTGGGGCTTCTGGAACGGTTTTTGTATGATGGAACTGGAAAATATGAGTAATACTTTAAAAGTAAAACAAAATCATGGACAAGTCAACGATGTACACTCATGTCGGCGATGAAAACAATCGCATTTTACTTATAATGTGAAATAATACATTTTAAGCGTATGGCATACTTCTTTAAAATGAAATTTAAATTTTAAATATAGTATGGAATGAAGGGAAGGCTTGTCTATGAATTGGTTTAAAAAGTTTCCTGTTTTTCAATAGCTTCGTTAACATAAAAAGCAATTTCACAGACCATATGTGCAAGAATGAGGACGAAACAAATACAGCCTCTTGATAGAATGAGAAACATCACCTATTAGGAGGCTATATTTATGAACAAAATCCAGCAATTTCATGCACTTCATACTTCAAAGGAACCTTTATTTTTGGGGAATGCTTGGGATTTGCTATCTGCCGTGGCTCTGGAGAAGGCAGGCTTTAAGGCGATAGGTACAACGAGTTGGGGGATTGCCAATACACTTGGGTTTGCAGATGGAGAGCTTATTGATTTTGACCAGCATATAAGCATCATTCGCACTATTGCAGAGCATGTTCAAGTTCCTGTGTCGGCAGATATTGAAGCAGGATATGGGGAGGATGCGGCAACGATTGTCGAGCATGTATTAAGGACAGCCGATGTCGGAGTGGCGGGGATTAATATTGAGGATTCATTAAAACAGCAAAAGGGACTTCGAGAAGTGAGGGCGCACAGTGACCTGCTGTCCAAAATAAGAGCTGCCTTGGATGTTCATGGGTTTAAAGAGTTTTTTATAAATGCAAGAACAGATACATTTTTGCAGATGGAGACTCCACTTTCGGAGACCATAGAAAGGGCCAAAGCGTATGTGGATAGTGGTGCGGATGGAATTTTTGTTCCAGGTTTAAAGAGTGATGAAGAGATCAGAGAGGTTGTATTTCATATACATGCTCCGCTTAATGTTTTATCTTTGCCAGGTCTGACGAATGTCCGCCAGCTTCAGCAGTTAGGAGTCAAACGGTTTAGCTTTGGAAATGCGTTTTCTGATAAGATAATAGTTGCTTTGCAAAAGAATGCGGAACAGTTGATCAACCTTCAAGATACTTCAGATTTATATGAGGATTTTGCAAAAATCCCATAAGTGACTTCCAATGAACAATATATAGATCGAAATGGTTTAGTTCGTCTATATATTGCACTTCGGAGCGACTGGAATCGAATTTTACAAAATCCTGAACTATATGAGTATGAACTAGAGAAAGGACGGATTCTTTGATCATGGCTAAACCTAGTCTTTCTTTTGAAGAAATGTGGGAGAAAATTATAGCATGTGATCGTAAATATGACGGGGTGTTTTTTACCGCTGTGAAAACAACCCGTATATATTGCCGACCTTCCTGTCGATCCCGAAAGCCGAAAAAAATCAATGTCGAGTTTTACTTTGATGTGGACACCGTGGAAAAAGCGGGTTTTCGCGCTTGCAAAAGATGCCAGCCTCATACAGATCATTCGCCGTATATCAGGCTTGTCCAGAATGTGATAGCTTTTTTAATCAAT
Source organism: Paenibacillus sp. DP01 (assembly GCF_044784315.1). Taxonomy (NCBI): domain Bacteria; kingdom Bacillati; phylum Bacillota; class Bacilli; order Caryophanales; family Paenibacillaceae; genus Paenibacillus; species Paenibacillus sp. DP01. Next base: position 4,080,154 of record NZ_CP173059.1, on the reverse strand, counting down.
CATTATAAAGAAAAACTAGTATTGCAGGATATTGCGGATCATGTTGGAATAAGCACTTTTTATTTGGATCGGATCTTTAAACAAGAAACCTCGGAATCCCCGCGTATGTATTTGGAAAAAATAAGAGTAGATAAGGCAGCTTATCTTCTTAAAAATACAGATCTTACGAATCTTGAAATTTGCTATGAGACAGGCTTCCAAAGTCCCTCCAATTTCTATAAGTCGTTTCGCAGCTTGAACCAATGTTCTCCTAGTGAGTATAGAAATTTGAATAAGGATTAGAAAAGGAAGGTGGATATCCTTAATGAGCAAGTTATACGTATTAAATTATGTATCGCCGATTGGAAAGATAGAGATACGGGGCACCAATGAGGCTGTCTATTCCATTATGTTCTCTAATCGGAATGAGCCTTTAACGATGCTTACAGAAGAAGCTCCAATCCAAGTATTAGAGGAATGCGCCAGCCAGCTTGACGAGTATTTTAAAGGTGAGCGCTTTGAATTTTCGTTTCCTTATGCTTTTGAAGGTACGGACTTCCAGCAAAAAGTATGGAATGCGCTGGTGACCGTGGGTTACGGTACAACGACAGCTTATAAAGATATTGCTCTCGCTATTGGAAACGAAAAAGCAATCCGAGCCGTTGGCAGTGCGAACGGCAAAAATAAGCTGAGCATTGTGATTCCATGTCACCGAATTGTCGGATCAAATCAGAAACTAACTGGTTATGCAGGGGGCCTATGGAGAAAAGAATGGTTGCTCCAGCATGAGAAGCGTTGTCTGAGATCATAAGGAGGGTTCATGGATGAGAGAGACATATTTAAAAGAGTTTAAGCCGGAAAGCTGGGCTAACATGGTTCAGATCTATCAGGAGCGATATGATCAGGTAGATCCGGTGATAAGGGCAAAGGTGGCCAAAAGTAAAATTCCAAGGGAAATTCAGATCGTGCTGCTGCCCGACATGGGCGAGTATTTGCTGACTTGGATGGATCGAAAGGTTCCCGCACTTGGTCACGAAACACCGTCAGATTATTTAAAAAGCGAAGAAGGGATCAAGGCACTGAAGGCAGCCATTCTGCGTATGCCGCGTTAAACCAACTGACTCAAGGAAATACATATGACATTGAACATTGACTAGAGGTAAAGCCAACAAGGTTTGTCCAAATCCCATAAAGCCGTTCAAAGGGAGCCGTTGCCCGGCTCCCTTTGGCGATCACAAGCAACCTATGATAAAAGAGTTCTAATTGGCTGAAAGCTCACTCTCCGTCACCCATTTATGATTTTTGACAGGCTCTCCTCCAGTAGTCGGCGTATAGTCTACCATATATACGGTCGTTGGCTCAGCGGAATCTATGATAGCCTTAGCCCCATCCATCCCCTTCATATGATCTGCCGCCAGAATAACTTCTGTGCCAGCTGCATAGGGCTCGCTGCCCGCATCCTTAATCTCTTCATGAATAACCCACTTATGATTATTCACTTTTTCTCCTCCAGTGGTTGGTGTATAGGAGACTGTATAAGCAGTAGTCGTATAAGCACCTACAACCGTGGCCGTAGCGCCCTTCATGCCTGCCATATGATCGGCTTGAATGGTCGCTTGGCTGCCAATTTTGAAGGCTGGGTTTTCAGCTTCTTTTAGTCCAGCAGGAAGCTCACTGGATGTGGAATGGTTCATATCTGATGCGTCATGCTGTTGACTGCTGCTTGTCGTATGCTCCTGGGCTGGCGTGTTACTGTTCCCGCACCCACTCAAAATAATCATGACTGCACCAGCAAGTAAAGTCCATTGTATTCTCATATTCAATAGCTCCTTTAGGGTTATATTCTCACACTCAAATATACCCATAGGGGGTATGTTTGAAACGGAATTATTTTACAAACTTGTGAAGTGCTTTGTTTTCAAGTGGAGCGCCCGAAGCGACCCCCTTTTTAGTTTTGCGGAAGATACGTAATTTAAATGTTGTTGACAGTGAATAAAAAATCATTGTAATATCTACAAAACATATCAAATTACTATGTTTTAAAAGCTTTAAATATTTTAACTCACCAAAACTAGACCATATCAAGGAGCAGGGGGAGACATCAAAATGAAGAAACAATGGATTTCATTTATAGTGCTGCTGGGAGTAGTTATGCTTTTTATTTCAGGCTGTGGCAGCAAGAATACGTCGGGCAGCGCTGCGGACGAAGAAAAGAAAACACTGCATATCGGCTTTAATCCCGGTCCATATAGCGATCAGTTTAAGAATGGTGTGGCTCCATATTTGGAGAAGAAGGGATATAAGATTACATATAAAGAGTTTACAGACGGGGTTCAGCCTAATGTAGCCGTAGCTAATGGAGATATTGATGCCAATGTGTTCCAGCATTCGCTCTATCTGGACTCTATCAATAAGCGGGAGAAGATTGATCTGGTTGGTGCTGTGCAGGTCCCGACACCTCCAATGGGATTATACTCCAGCAAGCATACCAGCCTTGAGGAAGTCAGCGCTGGAGCCCAAATCAACCTGCCCAACGAGCCAGTCAATATGCTGCGGGCGCTGAACATTTTGAAGGAAGTAGGTTGGATTACGTTAAAGGACAATATTGATCCATTGCAAACCTCGGTGAACGACATCACCTCTAATCCGCATCATCTACAATTTGTTGCTACCGACCCGGCACAAGGGCCACGTGCATTGGAGGATGTTGATTTTGCGGCTATACAAGGGAATTTTGCTGTATCGAATGGAATGAAGTTAACCTCGGCATTAAAGCTTGAAAAACTGACAGATCCATTCACAAATGTGGTAGCTGTGGACAGCAAGAATAAGGACAAGCCCTTCGTCAAAGACATTATTGAGGGATATCATTCCGATGAATTCCAAAAGTACATCCAATCGAATCCTGTGTATGAAGGCTACAAGCTGCCAAGCTATTTTAAATAACTGAGGTATTATCTTATGTGGACTGACTTACCTAGTCTGTATCTTATGGATAGAAGGTGGAGATAAACGTGATTTTTTCATCCTCTGATCTCGTCAAGGCTCTGCCTGACAACTATTTTAGCGCAATTGATGACAAAGTGAATCTGTATAAAAGCAAAGGAATAGATGTAATTAATTTGGCAGCCGGCAACCCAGATCAGCCAACACCACCGCATATCATCAACGCTTTGAAGGAAGCGGTCGATCAACCGATCAATCAGGGCTACCCGCCTTTTCATGGGAAAAGAAGCACGCTGGAGGCTGTCGCTGCGTTCTATCAACGGGAGTATCAGGTGGAGCTAGACCCTGACCGGGAAGTTGCTGTATTCAATGGCTCAGCCATAGGTGTAATGGGGATTCCGCAGGCGTTGCTGAATCCCGGTGATTGGTTGTTGACCACCGATCCGGCATATCCCCAATATTATTCCGCTGCTGCGCTGGCAAGAGCTCGTATTCATACGATTCCTCTGGATGAGAAACATGGATTCTTGCCGGACTATACAACCGTACCTGAAGAAATCGCAAAGCAGGTCAAACTGCTCATGATTAATTATCCGAACAATCCGACAGGAGTGGTAGCTTCCGTAGATTTCCTGACGAACACACTGGATTATGCTGCTCGGCACCAGTTTCCGGTTATGAATGACTTTGCATATGGTGCTCTTGGATTTGGCGGGCATAAGCCAATTAGTCTATTGCAAATCCCTGGCGGCAAGGAATATGGTGTCGAGACGTATACAGCTTCCAAAACGTATAACATGGCTGGATGGCGCTTTGGCTTTGCGGTTGGAAATGCGTCCGTTATTGGTGCGCTTAAGCATTATCATACGCATGCCTACAGTACTGTTTTTGGCGCGGTACAAGATGCGGGAGCTGTCGCATTGCTGGGCACCCAGGAGCCAGTACGGAAGCTCGCGGCGTTATATGAGCGGCGACGTGATGTTCTCATTGCAGCGTTACGAAATATTGGCTGGGATGTTGCCGCTCCCCAAGGGTCTTTTTTTGCCTGGTTCAAGGTGCCGGAGGGGTATACATCGGCTTCCTTTGCAAACTTTTTATTGGACGAGGCGCATGTTGCGGTTGCCCCTGGAGAAGGGTTTGGTCGTGCAGGAGCTTCTTATGTGAGGGTCAGCCTGGTGAACAGTGAAGAAAGACTGCTAGAGGCGGTACAGCGCATCGCAGCAACGGGTGTCTTTCAAGCATAAAGAATAAGCTGGAATAAAAGAAATTCATGGAATGAGAGCGCAAATCAAAAACGTTTTTTCTTCAGCTTGCCATACTGGTTAATGAGAGTTCGCAGTTGTTTCCCGGCTTGATTCAGTTCCATATCGTTCAGCACATAATCGGTGCTGACTTCCCAGGTGCTGCGGTCATTCAGATGAAAAATAAAGGTGGGGAAACGAGGGCGCAACCATTTGCGGATGGAGGCTCCCTCGAATTCAACTTTAGTGATTGCAGACCACGGGACAGTTCGAATACCGTCGGAAATACTGTGTTCATCAAAGATGAACAGGAAGGTATCCTTACGAAGCGTTCTGTTCAAACAGACCACCAAATAACTACCAAAAAAAGGAATTCCAATCATAGCAGACGTAATAAAGAAGAAGATTTGCAGAGCAGAGATATCTTCGTCGATAAAAATGAGCAACAGTAAAAACAGACAAATCAGCACAAACATCAAGCTACCAAGGGCTTTCCAAAATGCTAGAGATCTGCGATATACAATTTTATCCACGGAATACCGCCTCGTCGGGTACAAACGCCTGAATGAACTGAGTGATCCGTTCTCTCCAGTCTGATTCAGTCACACTTTCAATGCGCAGACATGGGGTGGCCTGCATATCCAGTGCTGTATTTCTTACGATCCACACATCATTCGTTCCTTTAAGAACAAATAGCAGATTTGTAACGGAAGGCCCCTCTTCATCCGTGTCCGTGTATACCATCTGGCTCAAATTATCGAGGTTGCAGTGATTACGATTAAAATCCTCTCGCCAGTCTTGTATCATTTGCTCAGCCGACTCTTGAAGCTTCCACGTTGCCATTTGCTGCATCGTGAAGTTAGATGAGGTTAACTCATTCCACTGTTCTTCTGTCAGATCGACGTATCGGCAGTGTGCATTGAAGTTTGGGGAAAACAGGTCGAATAATTGATCAATGTCGTGATGCCAGTCTTCTGGGGAAGACCAGCGAAAGAAATGGAGTTCATTGTGGCTGGAGAGGTGATACAAAAAACGGCCATTTCCATGGTGTATCGTTAATGTATTTTGCTTGTCCTGTTGCTCCTTGTATCCACGCAGCATTTGGCGGCTTTGTACCAGATGAGCCAGCATGTCAACAATGAACGTATCAAATTCAAGCTGCTGTTGCCCGTCATCCTGCTGTTCCAACAAGCCCTTGGATACCAGGCTATGTGTTGCAGCATGAAAAAGCAGTTCCCAGCGATCCTCCGTTAGTTCCCCGTAATAGGATTGGAGCAGACCCGAAGCCATATCCTCTGCACCCAGTGCAGTCAAGGCAAAGCCTAGTTCCTCAAGCGTTAAAATTACCGTTTGTTTGTCCATAGTCAGGCTCCTTCTCTCTCTGTTAAGTGTATGTTATTTAAATAGTTTGCTGGCCCAGCGTATCCCTTTTTCGGCGAACTTGGCGACTTTTCCACCTGCCCAGCTTCCCACTGTACCGCCAACGTATGCACCGACGGCTGCACCAACCGGACCGCCGATAGCACCGCCTACGGACCCCAAAACGACAGCACCGCCATAAGTTGCGGCAGTTTTGATCGCTACGTTAGAAGCAGATACAGCCACATCCGTTCCGGTAAGCTTCCCACTTTTCCATTTTCCAGCCAGACTGATGCCCTCGCCCACAATATTCATGGTGGCATTAATAGGGTACAGCTTTTTGGCGATCATGCCGGGAATTTGGCGGGTGGCTATGCCATAACGTCCTTTTTCCACCCCGGCGATGACGTTGCGCGTCCACTGAGGAAAGCTATTGGCTTTGTTGAATCCAAGGCCGAGCTTACCCATTTGCAGCTTTCCGGCTAAACGGTCAAAGCCCTTCAAGCCTTTCATGACAATACCTGGTTTAGCGAATTGGCGGTTTATGCTTTTGCCCAAATTACGCATAAAAGCATTGTTACCTTTGCCTTTCACCCATGCCGCATTATGTATAACCGCCCGAGTGGGATTTTTCAGACTTTTTTTGAATTCTACTGTTTTGGTGAGCACAAGTGTGGAAGCCAGACCACTATAGATCGCTGTCCCGGCAAAGCCCAATTGTCCCCGCCATTTATTGGCTTCTGACAGGCTGTTAATGGCTATATCTGCTGGGTCGTTCCCTTTTTTCCCAGAAGTTGCTCCTTCATTGCTCTTAATCTGTCCGCTCTGATCTCCTTGGTTAATCCCTGTGTCTGCTTGGGTATCTGTTTCCTTGAATTTTACTGCAATGGAACGCAGCTCTGTGCTGACAGAACCGACCGTTTGAGTAAAAGCATCCATTTGTCCACGTGCTTTATGAAAATCCTGATAAAAGCGCTGCTGTGTCGTTCCTGCCCAGCTATTCTCTAGCATTTGGATTTGCTGTGACAGTTGTCCGCAAATTTGTGCTCCCAGTTCACGTGCCTGTGCGAACTGCCTGGAAACCGCCTCTAGTTTCTCAGGAGGAACCATAATTTTAGCCATGATGTCCACCTCGGATGATTAAAATAATTACTTAATATTTTAGTGATTCTAGTTGTGGTTAGCAAAAAAAGGAGGGGGTTTTTGTTAAAAATAAGTCATTTGTATGAGTTCATGAGGGGGTATAAGGGAAAATAGTAGGAGTTGTTATGATTCGAAATTCTTACATGTTACTCATAAAGAAGATGAAAAAAAGCCTCTCTGTTCAAATGGAGCTTTCCATAAGAATGAGAGGCCATCATGCATAGAAGCTACTATATAATGTGCGACACTCTAGCTTATTTTAAAGGAACCTGCTTGGACAGCTTTTCAAACTGCTGCAAGTGAGGGGTGATCTTGGCGGTAATCCCTTTGAGATATTTGATGGCCGCTTGTCTTTGACGTTCTTTGGTTGCGACCTCTTCAGGGAACATGGAGTATTCCTTTTGAACGGAGCCATTTTTATAATTTACGGAGAAAAGCTCTCCTTGCTGCCACCTTTGGATCAGATCCTGATTACTGTGCAAAATATTTAGCACTTCTTTACCATTTTTATAAGTAAAGCTGTAGTCTGGATCGGCTACAGCATGGATCACTTGGTAGCCGTTCTGTAATCCATTGTTCTGAAAAGTACCGACTTGGATTTCATTCGAACGTATCGTTCCGTCCGTTTGCGTCACTTTATCAGTCTGCGTACCCTTGCCACTTATGGTGTCATTGCTCCACGTTCCGCTATATACGACTTTATGATGTTGTCCATCTGCATCCGTGTATTGATTTATATATTTCCCAGTACCTGATCGCTTGCCATTCACAAAATCACCCGAATACTGCTTATATTCGCTCCATTTGATCGTACCGCGCCCGTGTGGCTGACCATTCTCAACCTCTCCATAGTAAGTAGCCTGCCCGGATAACTGAAGCAATTCCTTGGTTGCAGCTGCATTCGCTGCAGGTATATTTACCAACAGCGCTCCAGAAATCAGCGATGCAGACACCATAATAGGCAGGGACAAAGCCTTTCCTTTTTGCCAAAGTTTTTGCATCATGAGTTCTCCCCTTTCGAAGCTTTGAGTTTCTACGAATCATGTTCAACGACCCAGCACCGTTTTTATACTATTTTGTGCTTGGTGATTTATAGTTTAATATAGATTGAGAATTATAGGAAACTGTTAAGTGAAAACAGGTAATAAGGAGGGGAATTCTTGAATTTACCAGAACATGGGAGTGAGGATGTATCTAGCATTCTTGCCGTAGAGTTGGTACAGAAGCCTGTGAAGACCATAAAAGGAATCCATCAAGTGGAGCCAGATGCTAATATCTATTGGCTGATTGATGTGGAATTCAGTGGTTTTACGTTGTCAGATGAAGATATTTTGCAATTGCTTAAGGGGTATATTGTGTATGGGCACGTCCATGATTTGCAGATATGGACTAGTGTGGGACGCAGACCGGCAGGTGAATGCCATTATGATAAAATCTGTATTTGTATGGATATATTCGATAATGTAGAGATGCAGATTCGATTGGAAGAAGCCAAAGTTACTGACTTTATGAACACACTGCCAGCGCGATTTCAGGAGAAGGGTACCGTTCGTGTGCTTCCTCGGGAGGACGCTGCTCATGCACGTGCAAAAGCGGAAAAACTTCAAGCATTTGTAGATCAGGAAGGTGAGAGGGAACACACTGTCATGCTTAGGCTGGTAGCAGATCAAGGTCAATCTTACCGTGGAGTGGACATCTGGGATGTCATGCTCAGCCTTGGAATGGAGTGGGGAGATATGGATATTTTCCATGCACACCATCACGGTCCGGGAGGCTATGATGAACTATTTAGCGTACATACGGGAACCGATCCCGGCTTCTTTTGGTTGAGTACACTCGCAGAGGATCGCTTTGCAGATTTGATTTTCAGTATGGATGCGGTACGAACGGTGCAGCCGCAAGCTGTGTTTGAGGCGATGTGGAAAGGTGCCGAATATGCGCGCGCCAGACTCGGTGGGACATTAGTGAATGAACAGGAGCTGCCAGCTGTACAGGAAGACTATCTGCGCCAGATTCAAGAGATGGAAGACCGCTTAAGTGAGTTTGGTTGTAGAGCAGGCGAGGATGTTGTGATGTTTCTATTCTAGGTTAGAAAGGAGTGATTTCGTTGTCCAGCAACTCCATTGAGAAGCTAAGAACGATTTTAAGACGTAAAGCTACTATTTTTCATACAGGGGGACGCAGACCGTCGGGTTCCCTTGATCAGAGCTGGATCGGTAGAGTCACAGTAGCTTTACCGACAGAGGAACAGCCGATTGACGTACAGGGAAATGTTATGGCTCCGATCATGCAATTGTATCTGCCTGCTATGCCTTTTGTTCCTCAGGCTATACGTGATATCAAGCTGTTGACAGTCTTCCTGTCTCCCGATGTACTGGATCATGAGGATATGGAAGGATATATGTGTATTCGTGAGTATACGTCGGTAGAGGATTTGGTTGAAAAAGATTTTGGTCCGGCATTTATGCAAATCAAAGCATTTCCGCTGTTCCCCGAGCTCATAGAGAATGATTATCCGGTCTGGGACGGTGAAGATATTCCTGAGGAATACGGCAATGCCCTCAAAGATATGGACGAGGAGGAGCCCGACTATTTCGAGGACATCGTAGAGGACATATATGCGGTTCACAAAATGGGCGGCTATCCCAGCTTTATTCAACCAGGCATCGACTTTGGCGAAGGCTGTGAATTTGTGTTTCAGATTGCGTCAGATGCCAAAGCCGAATTGAATATTGTCGATGGGGGTAGCTTTTATTTTGCCAAGCATCAGAATGAAGGAACCTGGCGAGGTTACTTTGATTTCTATTAATAAGCTCATGTAGGGAAGAGCCTGGAAGCGATCGTTTTGTACAGCATGGTTCGAATACTTTTGAGTCTATCGAAGTTTTCCTGAAAAGTAACTCCGGCATGTTGTTGCAAGCCTTCTTCGAAATCTTTTTTATAATGGAGCATAGCTTCTGGGTAAAGGCCAATGATATGAATTTGATTCCATGTCGGAAAGGCGTCATGATGGTACCACACTTCCAATGTTTCAAGGGCAATCATCATGTAGCACCACTTTTTATGCTCAAGAATGTTTCGCATGGCAGGGCCGTTATTGTGAATCATAATGTGCCGAAATTCATCCAAATATGGGGCTTGCACATCTACATATTCAACAGCAAAAAAGGGTTTGAATGCACGTCGCTGTACATGTTGCGGTGGTGTGGGGTAATTCGATTGGGGCGTGCTGATCATCAATTCGCTGCGTACCTCTATTTCTTTTGGGAAGCCTGTCAGCTGTTGCTTTAACTTCACATATTGCTCGGCGACCGATTTGCTTTCAACTTGTAGAAGCAGCAGGAAGTTCCATGAATCGAATTCTCCGCGCTTTTCTGCCGTCAATCTGAATCTGTAGACTTCATAGCCTTGGCTCGTATGCTCAACCATACATTGTTCCAAAAATGGTTTGACATTTATATTAAAATATTGAATGTACCGTGACATGGATAATTTAGGAATACGATGGCTTTCAGCCAGATAGAGTTGGTGATCAACAGACTGCATGACCAATCTCCCTTCTGTTTTATATTAGACTATCCTATCTTATCATTTGTTTATAATTTTCCATACATTGTCATGTTCAGTGTGAAACGATATACTCGTAATTTAGAAACTATTGAAATGAGGTAAAAAGATATGAATGTTTTAGGTCAGTTAGGATCTGCTATCCAGAGCAGCCTATTTATTCAATCCGAACTGAAGAAAGCACATGCATTGATTCAAAAGCACGACCTGCCTGTAGAGCAGGTGGAAGATGATTTTCACAAGCAAATTATCTTGCTGGAGCAATATGCTGGCACTCGCATTTTTCAGCAAGGGCTTGCCAGATACAAAGTAATCAATGCAATGCTTATGATCCTATCTGTGATTATATTGCTGGCAGCAGTTATCGTTGCAGTGGTGGAATATTTGCAGCCGGAGCGGCATCTGCTGCAAGTGTTGGCGAATGCCATGTTTGACCACTGGGTTCCCTCTATTACGATACTTAGTGTTGTATTTGTGGGTGTGATCGTTCTTGCCATCGTGAGAAATGTTTATGCCAGACGATTACATACGCGTGTGCTGGATCGGTCCTGGCAGGCCATTTTCCATCATGTGGACAAACGAGGATAAAGAGTAGCTGTAGAAGATTGGCATATCAGTTTAAGGAGTGGCAGCAATGAATGACTGGGAATCGGGCATCATTCAAGTTGATAATGAGCACGCGATTTATTCTTCTTTAACAGAAGAGCAGTTGTTAGAGACCGATTTGTACACGAAATATTTTCATTCTGTAAGAAAGCTAGGGAATGATTACATTTGGTATCATTTTGATCAAGTTCCTCTGCTGCACCGGTATTTTTTTGTGTCTGTATGCTTTAAGGATACGAGTCTAGTGGTTGTGGAGATTTCGCTCCAAGGCAATGAATTTCCAACTTCATGGGATAATTGGTCTGAAGAAGGGGAAAGAAAGCGTCAAAGGGAGCATGATCGTTTGTTACAACGACATTTGTCCGTAAAGCCAAGCTATCGTCAAACCAAGCCTTACCCCTATATGGAATATGAACTTGACTGGGGGAAAATCTCTTCTTATTTTGACCCGCGGTCGGGAAATACGGCCGTTGCTTTTAAGTATAAAGGTGAATAGCGATCTTGTAGGTGAGACTGTTGGGATAAGTAAGGAGAAGTGTGATGGATAAAAAAGCAAAGAAAATACTCATGAACACTTTCTGGTCCAGCGGCTGGAAGCAGGAGCGAGGACCCTTTTCGGGTGAGGATTTTGAATATGCCAAAAGTAAGGGCTTGATGTTCGATCCGATCACCATTACACATGATGAGATGATAAAAAGGTTATATGAGCTGCATCAGCAAAAGGCTACAAAAGAGCGAGTGGCAGCGGCGTTTCTGCACAGTCTTTCCACGAAAAAGGTTCATTTGCGAAGCGCCTTATCGAGCTGGGCATTAACCGCAAAACTGCCTATGCATACCTATGGGGAGCGACCTGTCGTCCTGACCAATTACAGCAGCTGTGGGGATTGTAATTTTCATAAACTAATGTCCGATAAGGAATACGTCAATAAGGATTTGAATGTGCTGAATTTTGAACGGATCAAATGGGGCGGTATTCGGCTGAATCACCTTCTTTACTGCTGGATGGACCTTGAATTGTTTAGTCAAGAAGAGGAGTTCCAGGTTTCTGATGAGGATCTGGCTATCCTTCATAACATGCTGGAAGCGGTTCAGGACTGTGAGGCTCAGAATGGTGCGCGGCAATTGGAGAAGCGCTGGAAAGATGTGTTCCCATCCAGCAAAAATGAACGCGACGTGGTTATGGAGGTATGGGGATATGCTGGCTTGCTGGCACCACGGGACACACCTCGTAGACGCCGCGGCGGCAATGATGATTTTTATTCGGTAGCAGCCTGGCAAGGAGATGACGGATACTCCCAGGAAGCGCTGGACTATTATTTTGGTACGTTTTTATAAAGAAAGTGAAGGTTTATCTTCAGGTTAGGCTATTCCCCCAAACAAAAAAGGGAACTCCCTGATTGGTTCAATTGGACAGAATACTTAGAATTAAAGTAGGGTGAAAAATTGAATTTTGGGGGAATGGATGATGAGTCGATTAACCGAAGCTATAAAGATGTTACACATTGTGAAAAAAGGATCAAGACTTTGAAAGGGATCGATAGATACATCCCCAATCAGCATGGAGCCTGGGCAATGCTCATTCTTCCATTTTTGTTTGGCTTAGCTGCTTCTCCAAAACAATTCATTCATATACCTCTATTCGTATGCTGGTTTTTTATCTATTTATTTAGTTTTCCTGTTCTCCAATGGATCAAAACGGGAAACAGTAAAAGATACCGTAAACCTGTTGTTATATACGGAGCAATACTCCTTCCTCTTTTGGCTTCTCTAGTATGGGTTAAACCTGCGTTGATCTGGTACGGAGTTCTGCTCCTGTTCTTTTTTATGGCTAATATGTATTACGCCAAAATGAAGAATGAGCGTGCTTTGTTAAATGACATTACCGCGATTCTGCTTTTCTGTTCTTTTATATACCCTGTTGTTCATATTGGAGAAGGTGGAGATTGGACATTAACCACAGAGCTATTTTTGCTGTTGGTATGTTATTTCATAGGAACGGCTCTTTATGTTAAAACGATCATCCGTGAAAGAAAAAATCCACGTTACTATTATGCGTCTATTACCTATCATCTGATCATTGTGCTGTTGGCCGCCTGGCTCAAGGTGTTTTTGGTTATTCCATTTTTAATTTTGTTCATACGAGCTATATGGCTTCCTAAATTCGAGTTAAAGGCAAAGCATGTAGGCATGGCTGAAATTGGATTTTCATTGATGCTCTATGTATCTGTGCTGTTTTTATATTTTTAAAAAGGAGAGACATCAATGATATCTTTGCAAACGCCACGAGATTATCGCGTAGACCCGTTTATCGTCATTTGGGAGGTAACGAGAGCTTGCGCATTAAAATGCCTTCACTGTAGAGCGGAAGCCCAATATAAGCCTGACCCTCGTCAGCTGACATTTGAAGAGGGCAAAAAGCTGCTCGATCAAATCGCTGAAATGAATCAACCACTGGTGGTTTTCACAGGTGGAGATCCGTTATCGCGTCCTGATTTATTTGAGTTGGCTCAATATGCAATTGAGGAGAAAAAGCTATCGGTTTCCATGACTCCCAGTGCTACCCCAAAAGTGACAAGAGCAGCGGTCGAAAAAGCAAAGCAGGTTGGCTTATCACGATGGGCTTTTAGCCTGGACGGTTCATGCGCGGACATTCATGATCATTTTCGCGGGACTGTGGGTTCTTACAATACGACCATGCGGGGAATTGGATATTTGAAGGAATTGAACATCCCTATCCAAGTGAACACCACCGTGTCCCGATACAATCTTCACGATCTGGAGCGAATTGCAGAAAAGGTAAAGGAAATGCAGGCGGTGTTATGGAGCTTGTTTTTTCTGGTTCCAACCGGGCGTGGGATGGAAAAAGATATGATTACTCCTGATGAGCATGAGGCTGTAATGAAGTGGTTGTATCAGATACAGCAACAGATGCCCTACGGTGTAAAGGCTACCGAAGCACCTCATTATCGAAGGGTTGTCCTACAGGAAAAGCACAAAGCAGGACAGCATAACACAACGTCCGAACAAAAAAGGGCAGATGTCTTGGGACGCGCCCCGAAAGGCGTAAATGATGGAGATGGATTTGTTTTTATCAGTCATATCGGCGAAGTGTACCCGAGTGGTTTCCTACCTCTAACTTGCGGGAATGTACGAAAGGATAGTTTGGCCCATATTTATCGGCACTCTCCGATTATGAACCATCTTCGGGATAAATCTCTGCTTAAAGGCAAATGTGGAGTTTGCGAATTCAATACAGTCTGTGGAGGCTCCAGAGCAAGGGCTTTTGCCATCACAGGAGACTATTTGGAGAGTGACCCTTATTGTGCATATATGCCTGGAGTGGGGAAGGAAACGTGTGCTCATGAATAAAAATGCTAAAAGAGTTGTTATCCTTGGTGGAGGAATAAGCGGTTTAAGTGCTGCCTTTTATGTGAAAAAGCTGGCGGAGGACAGGCAGCTTGAAGTGGAGATTACACTGGTGGAGAAAAGCGACCGTCTGGGAGGAAAGCTGCAAACGGTTCGCCAAAACCATTTTATGATCGAAAAAGGACCGGATGCTTTTCTGGCCAGAAAAACAGCTATATTGGATCTGACTATGGAATTGGGGCTGGAAGCCGATTTGGTGTCAACAAACCCGAAGGCCAAGTCGGCCTCCATTTTGCATAAAGGCAAGCTACATACTATGCCAATGGGCTTTATTTTAGGCATTCCAACAAAGTTAACTCCCTTCATTCGGACAGGGCTAATCTCTCCACTGGGAAAAGCGCGCGCAGCCCTGGATCTAATCATTCCAGCCAAGCAAGGCGATACGGATGAATCTCTGGGGGATTTTATCAAGCGACGTCTAGGTAAAGAGGTGTTGGAGCAGATTACTGAGCCTTTGCTATCTGGTATTTACGCTGGCGATACGTATTCTCTTAGCCTCAAGTCAACCTTCCCTCAATTTAAGCAGATGGAACAAAAGCATCGAAGTCTGATTATAGGTATGGCTAAAGGGGCAGGGAGAAGATCGGGTGCACCTAACAAATACCCAGAAATCGCCAAGAAGAGCATGTTTCTTTCCTATCAACATGGATTATCGACCATCGTGGAGCGGTTAAAGGAAAAGCTCGACACCGTCCATTTTGTGATGGGACAGCGTGTGGCTGAGGTGAGAAAAGAGGACGGTTATCAAGTAGTACTAGACCATGGGCAAATCATAGATGCAGATGCAGTGATCTGCGCTGTTCCAGCCTTTGAAGCGGCCACATTATTTTCCGATATCGCAAGTGTGAGCTGGCTCCATAAGATTAACTACGTTTCGGTAGCGAATATTTCCCTGGCGTATAAAAATTCAGACCTTGATCTTGCCTATGAGGGAACTGGATTTTTAGTTCCCCGCAAAGAAGGAAAAATGATTACGGCCTGTACTTGGTCATCGACAAAGTGGAGCCATACCGCACCTGAAGGATATACACTCTTACGGACTTACATTGGGCATGCAGGCGCACAGGGATGGGTTCAGATGACAGACGATGAACTTGTAGCTGCGGCGCGCAAAGACCTGAAGGATTTAATGGGAATCGATGCTGAACCTGAATTAACTGAAGTCAGTCGGTGTAATCAATCCATGCCACAATATCCGATAGGACACAAAGAGCAGATGGCGAAGGTGAGACATGATTTGTCACAGGATTTTCCGCGTGTATTTTTATGTGGTGCTGGTTATGGAGGGGTTGGCATTCCGGATTGTATCGCTCAAGGCAAAGAAGCAGCTGAACAGCTGGTCTCAGTTTTTTTATAAGCAGGCGCTTTCCATGAGTGAAAAAGGGATCGCCCTAATTGGTTCAGCCTTGAGAGAGACATAAAATGAGAGTTAAGTATAAAACTGAAGTAAGATGGGGGAATGAAAATGAGCCAGTTAACGGAAGAAACATGGGTAGCGGACATTGTAAAAGAAGTACCCAAAACAAGTGACTTGTTCCGTAAACTACGGATTGACTTCTGCTGTGGCGGAAAAATATCGCTCCGTGAAGCGGCTGCCAGCCGGGGGCTGCACGCTGGTGAACTGCTGGCGCGGGTGCATGAAGTGGAGGAAAATCAGGCACAGCATAAGCAAATGCAACCCTCCTCACTAGAACCCAAAGAACTGATCGCCTATATTCAGGATGAGTATCATACAAAGTTGTGTGAAGAACTAGCGGCGCTCACACCGTATATTACCAAGCTAACACGGGTTCATGGCGAACGCTATTCGCACCTGAAGCGAGTGAATGAACTTTATACCTTGCTTAAACAGAAGTTAACGGTACATATTCAATTCAAGGAAAGTCTTCTGTTTCCGTTGATTCAGGCGTTTTTTCAGGACTCGACGTTTGAGCGTGTGGACGCACTTCTTTTTCACTTATCCGAGTTGCAAGACGAGCACCAAGCGGTTGTGGATTTACTGCAGGAGCTGCGTTTGATTACCAATGGCTTTGAGCCGTTACAGGAAGCTTGTGGCACACATCGACTTGTATTGAAGCGTTTGGAGGATCTGGAAGCGGACATTTATAATCATATTCTTCTTGAGAATTGTACACTAGTTGAACGTACCAGACAGGCACAACCCCATTCATAATGAAACCTATCACTTCATGACAGGCTAGACGTAAGGAGTCAAACAAAATGAAAAAAATTATTAAACATAGCCAGGCACTCTTTTTTGCTTTTTGTGTTGTGTTATTACTAGCAGGGTGCGGTGCGGGGCAACAATCAGCTTCAAGTGGTAGCAGCGCGGTCCAGAACGAGGTCTCCGGCCAGGATTCATCGAAAAAGACTGAAACTTTAGAACTGACCATTTCCGCGGCTGCGAGCTTAACAGATGCACTTAAAGAAATCCAGACATTGTACGAATCATCCCATAAAGGTATTCAATTGAATTTCAACTTTGGTGGTTCTGGTGCACTGGAAAAGCAGATTGAGCAAGGAGCTCCATCGGACTTGTTTTTGTCTGCTTCGAAGAAAAACATGAAGTCTCTCGTAGATCAGCATTTAATAGAGAGCAATAAACAAAAAACATGGCTGACGAACGAGTTGGTAGCGGTGATCCCTGCTGACGGGACGACGAGCATCACGAGTGTAAAGGATTTAATGCAAAAAGAAGTGAAAAAGGTAGCAATCGGTATTCCTGAGAGTGTTCCTGCAGGCAAATATGCACAGGAAGCACTGACGAACGTTAAGCTTTGGGATGTGTTACAAGACAAGCTTGTTCAGGCAAAAGATGTTAGACAAGTGCTGCAATATGTAGAAACGGGTAACGCAGATGTCGGATTTGTGTATAAGACAGATGCGTTAACTTCGCAAAAGGCGAAAATTGCTTTTGAGGTGGACTCTAAAACTTATTCAACGGTTGAGTACCCTATCGGGATCATCAAAGCTTCCAAACACATCCAAGAAGCCGAAAGCTTCTATGAATACCTTCAATCGCAAGAATCTCTGAACATTATGGCTAAGTATGGATTTACCATACCGAAGTGAGCATGCAGGCTATAGATTGGAGCGAATATTGGCCTCCGATTCGATTATCGTTACAGATTGCACTGTTATCCAGCGTTTTGGTGATCCTATTAGGCTTGTTTGCGGCATGGTCCATGTCGCGGTTAGGATTATTTAAAGGGAAAACACTCGTTGAAACCGTGCTTATGCTGCCTTTGGTGCTCCCGCCGACGGTAGTTGGATTTTTACTGCTAATCTTACTCGGACGAAAAAGTGGGTTTGGACGTTTGGTGGAGCATTGGTTTGGCGAGCCTATTGTATTCTCATGGTGGGCTGGGGTCGTGGCCGCGGTGGTTGTGGCTTTTCCCCTAGTCTATCGGACACTGAGAATGGGATTCGCTGCAGTGGATCGTGACTTGGAAAACGCGGGGCGCTCGATGGGGGCAAATGAATGGCAGGTCTTCCGATATATCACCTTTCCTTTGATTTTCCCTTCTTTTAAAGCGGCCTTTATACTTGGTTTTGCCCGTGGGCTGGGAGAATTCGGTGCTACGCTGATGATTGCCGGAAATATTCCGGGTAAAACACAAACGATCCCTACAGCCATCTATATTGCAGTGGATTCTGGCCATCTTCCTATGGCCTGGGCTTGGACATGCTCTATCATATTCATTTCCTTTATAATGCTCCTGTTAACAGGCCAAAAGAACAATTAATCTATTCATACAAGCTTCCCTCTGGTAGAGGGGGGCTTTTTTTGTATCTTTCCTTAGAACGAGGGATTTTCTATAGCGCTATAGGACATTCCCTAATGGGAACGGAGAGGAATGAATTACATAATGAGAGTAAGCGAATGAATCCTCTCCGCGGGTTTGCAACGGGCTGATTTATTCTGAAAAGGAGCGTTGATCACCGATGAAAAAAAAATATAGTCTCAACTTCTTCAAGCCAATCGAGAGCTATTCTGGAAATTGGTCAATCCTTGAAGAAAAAAATAGAGAATGGGAAAACGTGTACCGCCAGCGTTGGTCTCATGACAAAGTGATTCGCACGACGCATGGTGTTAACTGTACCGGCTCCTGTAGCTGGAAGGTTTTTGTTAAGAACGGCATCATCACTTGGGAAAATCAGCAAATCGATTATCCCTCCTGCGGTCCAGACATGCCAGAATTTGAGCCGCGTGGATGCCCGCGTGGTGCTTCATTTTCCTGGTATGAATACAGCCCGTTACGTGTGAAATATCCATATATGCGCGGTAAGCTATTGCGACTATGGCAAGCTGCCCTCAAGGAGCATAGCAATCCGGTAGACGCATGGGCCAGCATTGTGGAAGACCCAGAGAAAGCCAAGCTCTACAAATCGGCTCGCGGCAAAGGCGGGCATGTTCGTGTGGCTTGGGATGATGTTCTACACCTGATTTCGGCGCAATTAATTTATACCATTCGTAAGTACGGTCCTGACCGGATCGCAGGCTTCACACCCATTCCAGCGATGTCAATGATAAGCTACGCCTCGGGAGCGCGGTTCATTTCATTGCTTGGTGGGGAAATGTTGAGCTTTTACGACTGGTATGCTGATCTTCCGCCTGCTTCTCCCCAAATTTGGGGTGAGCAAACGGACGTACCTGAATCCTCAGATTGGTACAACGCGGGCTACCTGATCATGTGGGGCTCGAATGTGCCGCTTACCCGGACGCCGGATGCCCACTTTATGACG
Organism: Paenibacillus sp. DP01; assembly: GCF_044784315.1. Taxonomy (NCBI): domain Bacteria; kingdom Bacillati; phylum Bacillota; class Bacilli; order Caryophanales; family Paenibacillaceae; genus Paenibacillus; species Paenibacillus sp. DP01. The sequence goes on along the minus strand of NZ_CP173059.1, from coordinate 4,061,141 downwards.
GAAGTACGCTATAAAGGAACCAAGGTCGTATCCGTGGCTCCGGATTTGGCGGAAAATGTGAAGTTCGCTGACAACTGGCTTGCACCCAATCCGGGTACAGACGCCGCTGTGGCACAGGCGATGACACATGTCATTCTGGATGAGTTCTACCAGGAACGTCAGGAACCCATGTTCATTAACTATGCCAAGCAATATACAGATATGCCATTCATGATTCTGCTTGACCCCCACGAAGGAGCCTGGAAAGGTGGGCGTTTTCTGCGGGCGAGTGATCTGGGGGATGCTTCACAGCATGCAGATTGGAAACCAGTCATTTTCGATGAAGTAGCAGGGGAAATGATGGTCCCGAACGGTACAATGGGACAGCGCTGGGAGCAGGATAAGAAATGGAACCTGATCCTGGAACGGGAAGATGGAACCAAGGTTGAGCCTGCGCTCACGGTGGAAGGTCATGACGAGCAATGGGAAGAAATCGTATTCCCTTATTTTGATAATACAGGTAACGGAACATTCAAACGTGTCATTCCGGCGAAAAAAGTACGTCTGGCTGATGGCTCAGAGCGCTTCGTAGCCACCGTATATGACTTGATGATGAGTCAGTATGGTGTCGCTCGCAATGATAGCCCTCATAATGCAAAGGATTATTACGATGCAGCTTCTCATTACACTCCTGCCTGGCAGGAGAAGATCACGGGAGTCAAGGCATCGGTCGTAGTGCAAGTTGCTCGCGAATTTGCTCAGAACGCCATCGACACTCAAGGACGTTCCATGATCATTATGGGGGCGGGGATCAATCACTGGTTTAACAGTGACACCATTTATCGCTCCATCTTGAACCTGGTCGTGCTGACGGCTTCCCAAGGTGTTAACGGTGGAGGCTGGGCGCATTATGTAGGTCAAGAGAAGTGCCGTCCTATTGAAGGCTGGTCAACGATTGCCTTTGCAAAAGACTGGCAGGGACCGGCTCGGTTGCAAAATGCTACTTCGTTTTTCTATTTTGCAACAGAACAGTGGCGGTATGAAGAAAGCGGCACCGACACATTGAAATCGCCGACTGGGGGAGAGGTCAGTTACCAACATCCGGCGGACTACAATGTACTTGCTGCACGGTTGGGCTGGATGCCTTCTTACCCGCAGTTTAATAAAAACAGCCTGCTATTCGCCGAAGAGGCGGCGCAATTAGGCAAGAAGTCAAACGAGGAAATCATTAACCACACTGTGGAAGAGATTAAATCGCGTAAGACCCGTTTTGCTATTGAAGATCCAGGGGCAGCGGAGAACTTCCCGCGTTCGCTCTTTATTTGGCGGTCCAACCTCATTTCCAGCTCGGCCAAGGGACAGGAATATTTCATGAAGCATTTGCTTGGAGCCTCCGACGCGCTGCTTGCCCGGCCGAACGAAGATCAGAAACCTGAGGAAATCGTCTGGCGGGAAGATGTGGAAGGAAAGCTTGATTTGATGGTCGCACTTGATTTCCGGATGACCACAACGCCATTGTACGCGGATGTCGTACTTCCGGCGGCAACCTGGTATGAGAAGACGGATTTGTCCTCGACAGACATGCATCCGTTCGTGCATCCATTTAATCCTGCGGTGAATCCGCTTTGGGAATCACGTTCGGACTGGGATATTTACCGTCAGTTGTCTGAAACCTTCTCGAACATGGCCAAAGAGCATCTACCGGGAATATATAAAGACCTTGTAACTGCACCGCTTGGGCATGACTCCATAGGCGAAATTGCGCAACCGATGGGTCTTATAAAGGACTGGACGAAAGGCGAGGCCGAAGCTGTGCCGGGTAAAACCATGCCTAATTTCAGCATCGTAGAACGCGATTATACCAAAATACATGATAAATACGTCTCGCTCGGTCCAAATTTGGCTACTGGAAAAACGGGCGCGCACGGCGTTAGCTTCTCGGTAGCGGATGAATATGAGGAATTGAAGAAGCTGAACGGGGTTTATTACGATGAGTCCATTAAAGATGGACTGCCGAAGATCCAGACAGCCCGTCAAGTGGCTGATACGATTCTTCATCTTTCGTCCGCAACGAATGGTCGTGTCTCCCAAAAAGCCTACGCAGAGGCGGAAAAGGATCACGGTGTGAAGCTAATGGACATCTCAGCCGACCGCGCCGCCGAGAAGATCACGTTCCAAAGCATTACAGCGCAGCCGCGTGAAGTTATACCGACACCGGTATTCAGTGGCTCTAACAAACAGGGACGTCGCTACTCGCCATTTACCACGAATATTGAGCGTCTCGTTCCGTTCCGGACTTTGACAGGAAGACAGCATTTCTATATCGATCATGAAATCTTCCAGCAGTTTGGGGAGTCGCTGCCTATCTATAAACCGACTTTGCCACCGATGGTATTCGGCACGCGTGATCGGGAAATCAAGGGTGGTCAGGATTCACTTGTGCTTCGTTATCTGACTCCACACGGGAAATGGAATATTCACTCCACCTACCAGGATAATCAGCATATGCTTACGCTATTCCGCGGAGGTCCTACAGTATGGATCAATAACGAAGATGCAGCAACTCATGCTATTGCCGACAATGACTGGCTGGAGGTGTACAACCGTAACGGTGTCGTAACCGCCCGAGCAGTTGTCAGTCACCGGATGCCAAGAGGAACGATGTTTATGTACCATGCACAAGATAAGCACATTCAAGTGCCAGGCTCCGAAATCACGGATACACGCGGGGGCAGTCATAATGCGCCAACAAGAATTCATCTCAAACCGACCCAGATGGTTGGTGGATACGCTCAGCTTAGCTACGGATTCAACTATTACGGTCCGATCGGCAACCAGCGCGATGTGTACGTAGCGGTACGTAAAATGAAGGAGGTTAACTGGCTTGAAGATTAAAGCTCAAATTGCCATGGTCATGAACCTGGATAAATGTATTGGCTGCCATACGTGCAGCGTGACGTGCAAAACAACTTGGACAAACCGCAAAGGTGCGGAATATATGTGGTTCAACAACGTGGAAACGAAGCCTGGTATTGGTTATCCGAAACGCTGGGAAGACCAGGAGCAGTATAAGGGCGGCTGGCAGCTTCGCAAAGGGAAGCTTGAACTGAAGTCAGGGAACAAGCTATCCAAAATAGCGCTCGGCAAGATTTTCTACAATCCCGATATGCCTGAAATGAAGGATTATTATGAGCCCTGGACCTACAATTATGAACATTTGACCAACGCCAAAGAGCAGAAGCATTCTCCGGTCGCGCGTGCACAATCTGCTGTAACAGGTGAAAAAATGGATCTGAATTGGGGACCAAACTGGGAGGATGATTTGGCAGGTACGCATGTGACAGGCCCTCTCGATCCCAATATTCAGAAAATCGAAGAAGAGATTAAATTCAATTTCGAGAAGTCGTTCATGCTGTATCTTCCTCGGCTTTGCGAACACTGTCTGAATCCAAGCTGTGTCGCATCCTGCCCTTCAGGTGCCATGTACAAACGGGACGAGGATGGCATCGTGCTTGTGGATCAGGAAGCATGTCGCGGCTGGAGATATTGCATGACGGGTTGTCCTTATAAGAAAGTGTACTTCAACTGGCAGACGAACAAAGCAGAGAAATGTACCTTCTGCTTCCCGCGCGTAGAAGCCGGGTTGCCGACCGTCTGCTCCGAGACGTGTACCGGACGAATTCGTTACCTTGGCGTTCTATTGTATGACGCGGATAAGGTGCAGGAGGCTGCTTCTAAAGAGGATGAGAAAGATCTGTATAAAGCACAGTGTGATTTGTTCTTGGACCCAAGTGATCCAGCGGTAATTGCGCAGGCAAAAAAAGATGGGATCTCGCAAGATTGGATTGAGGCTGCGCAGAACTCACCGGTCTACAAGCTTGCTATTGAGTATAAGCTGGCATTCCCGCTTCATCCGGAATACCGCACGCTGCCGATGGTCTGGTATGTACCACCACTTAGTCCGATCATGAATTACTTTGAAGGGAAAGACTCCATCGAGAATCCAGATATGATCTTTCCAGCTATCGAAGAAATGCGCACGCCTATTCAGTATCTTGCCAATATGTTGACGGCGGGCGACACCCAGACGGTGAAAGAATCGCTGCAGCGGATGGCTATGATGCGCTCCTATATGCGTGCCCAGTCCACAGGACAATCTTTCGATGAAAGCCGTCTGGAACGCACCGGCATGACAGCACGTCAGGCCGAGCAGATGTACCGGCTTCTGGCCATTGCCAAATACGAGGACCGTTTCGTTATTCCAACATCGCATAAAGAGGGTTATTCTAATCCATATCGCGCCCAAGGAGCTGCTGGTTACGGTGATACCTTAGGGAATATGGAAGGTTGTGGAGTTGGAGGAGCTGGCTGTAGCGGTTGTAGCCTGGCAAGCTCCACGGGAATGGAAGAGCCTTCGAAATCAGGCAAGCAAATGTATGAAGAAAACTTCTACGGGGGTATTTGGCGTGATTAATGTAGCGAAACTGTATGAATTCAAGCCTTCATTCGGGTTTTTCGCCCAACAACTCATGTACCCGGAAAAGCTGGATTTTCATCCGGCTTTTCTGGAAGCATCATTTGATCCGGATCATCCTGCGTATACGCATGCTCATAAGTACTGGTCTTTGATGCAAGAGTTTAGTATGGAAGAGATCCAGGAACTGTATACAGAAACCTTCGATTTTCAAAAAAATTGCGCACTATATATGACTTACTTCAAGTTCGAAGATGCAAAAGAAAGAGGACAAATGCTGGTTAAGTTAAAGGTTCTCTATGAAATGTATGGTCTTGAAATGCCAGATGGAGAGCTGCCTGATTATCTGCCGCTCATGTGTGAATTTCTGTATGCCGCCGAATGGGTGCAGGATGCAAAGACGACAGAAAACTTCCGCATGCCCATCGCGATTTTGGAAGATGGCACTTATCATTTGCTTAAAGCGCTGGAAAAAATGGAAAGCCCGTATTTTCATCTGGTCAAGGGACTGCGCGAAACGCTTAAAGCTTGCGTAGAACAGGAGGCAGCCACGTTATGATGATGGAGCAGTTTTTATGGGTCATTTTCCCTTATATGTGCGTGGTTATCTTTATCGTAGGTCATATCTTCCGCTATAGAACGGACCAGTTCAATTGGACGGCAAAATCAAGTGAATTTATTGAAAAGAAACAATTGATGATCGGAAGTCTCTTATTCCACTTGGGGATCATTCCTGTTATATTTGGTCATGTGTCTGGTCTGGGTATACCCAAAACCTGGATGCATGCACTGGGGGTAAACGATCATCTATATCACATTGGAGCGGTCTATATTGGTGGAATATTTGGAGCCATGACGTTCCTTGGGATGTTGATACTTACCTCTCGACGTTTTACAATTCGTAATGTGCGCCGTTTAAGTACAGCTTCTGATTTGATCGTAAACGTATTGCTGTTGGCGCTTGTGTGCATGGGGATGTTTGCCACACTCGTAACGAATGCGGTTCAGCCGGAATTTGATTATCGGGAGACAATCTCGATCTGGTTCCGCGGTTTGTTCATATTCCGTGTTGACCCTACACTGATGAGAGATGTACCGATTTCTTTCAAGCTTCATGTACTTATGGGTTTTGCGATTTTTGCATTCTGGCCGTTTACCCGGCTTGTACATGTGTGGAGTGTTCCGTTGAATTATGTGCGCAGAAGTTATATCCTTTACAGAAGACATAAATCAAACTAGGAAAGCGGGCTCTGCCTTCTTTCCTAGTTTTATTAGGAGAGAGTGATGAATAATAAGATGGATTATCAAAGGGAGCTTGAGCGAATACGCGAACATTTCGGTTATGATTTTATGGCACTTGCTCTGGTTGAACCGGCCGAATATCAATACGTCATTAAATGGAAAAACGCCGCTGGCAATTTGAATGATCGATTTAAGCGGATTGTACTGCAATCTGGAAAGGGTATAGCAGGAGTCGTGTTTAAAACCGGGAAATCTATCTTTATTCCATCTGTTCATCAATTTGTTGGGGCAGACAACCTGTTTAACTATCCAATCGTTCAATCCGAGAAGCTCAAGAGTCTCGGCGCTGTACCCCTGTGGAATGATGCTCGCGTCGCGGGTGTACTGCTGGGTGGATTTCGAGAAGAACAGCTGATGACCGAAGCTATGATGCGTGATTTGGAAACCTTGGCACATAGGGGAATTGGAGAGTTGAACGGGAAGGAAGTGATCTGAATTGACATTGTCTATAGGGACAGACTCTTTGAGTGCGCTAATGGTGAAGATGTTTGAGAACAGTACAGAAGCTATCTTCTTTTTTGATAGGGAAGGGAAAACCCTAGCCATGAACCCGGCGGCTGAGGAGATTGTAGACGATGACGTTCTCATTCAACTCTATGAAGGACAGGACAGGGCCTTATGTGGAACATGCAGAGGCTATACAAGCGACACAGAGCCCCGTACCTGCCTTGACTGTTATTTCAATGTGCCTGAATCCAACAATTTTGCTTCTTTTCAGGTTTATCTGGAGACGAAAAGCAACGGAATGGTTCCCTATGCAGCTTCTTTTCATACGATTGATTCTACAAATGGAATCCGGGTGCTGATGCTGAGAGATTTGACCCCGCAATTTCAGACGCAGGAGAAATTGTATCAGAACAAAATGATGAAACATGTTATTGAAGCACAGGAAAACGAGCGTAAACGGCTTTCCAGAGAGCTGCACGACAGCGTCGCCCAGGAATTGATGAGCGCGGTTGTTGAACTACGGGTATTAAAATACATGACGAATGATGAGCAGCTCATTAAAAACATGAAACAAACAGAAGCATCCATGACACGCTTGCTGGATGATATCCGCAACCTGTCTGTGGATCTTCGTCCTGCTACCCTTGATGATTTTGGACTTGAGGCGGCATTCCGTTCCCACTTTAAGCGGGTCGAGCAAAGTTTTGGTCTAGTGGTTGAGTTCGTATCTGATCTTCCCCAGAAGCGGTATGGAAGCGAAAAAGAAACAGTCATTTATCGCGTCTGTCAGGAGGCTGTGCTCAATGCGTTGAAGTATGCCCAGGTGGATACCGTTAAAGTTACTTTGTCGGAGCACGAACACGCGCTTCGTTTGACTGTAGAGGATAATGGGATTGGCTTTGATAAGGGGGGCAAGCCTATTGGGACAGGACTAGGCTTGTATGGTATGCAGGAGCGAGCAGAACTGGTAGGTGGAAGTTTTGGCGTCCTTTCGAATGTTGGCCAAGGAACCAAAGTCTTTTTACAAATTCCGATTGGACACGAGGAGGAATAGAAACTTGATCAAAATTGTATTAGCGGATGATCATGCCATTGTACGAAGCGGATTTTCCATGATTCTCAACTTCCAATCGGATATGGAGGTTGTCGGAACGGCTGCGGACGGGATTGAAGCGTATACTATGGTAGCCAAACATCAGCCGGATATTCTAATTATGGACCTCAGCATGCCTCCAGGCGAAAGTGGATTGATCGCCACAGGCAAGATTAAAGAGGACCATCCTGATACTAAAATTCTGATTTTGACCATGCATGACGACGAAGAATATCTATTTCATATTTTGAAGAATGGTGCTTCAGGGTACGTTTTGAAAAATGCACCAGATGAGGAGCTATTGCTTGCCATACGAACCATTCATGGGGGCGGGACTTATATCCATCCTAAAATGGCCACTTCTCTCGTGCGTGAGTTCATTAAGAAAGACACAACATCACAAACCGAAGATCCGTATGAGATTCTGTCCAAGCGCGAGCTGGAGATTCTCCCTCTGGTCGCGAAGGGGTACGGTAATAAGGAAGTTGCCGAAAAGCTGTTCATCTCTGTCAAAACCGTGGAAGCGAACAAAGCTAAAATCATGGAGAAATTGAATTTAAAAAGCCGGCCTGAGCTGGTCCAATATGCTTTAAAGAAAAAAATGCTGGATTTCTAGTTTATGAAGAAGATTATTTTTAATCCAATAATATATCTACAATGAATCAAGCAGCTTCTTACGAGAAGCGGCTTTTTTATTTTCAGGGACTCCCCTGACCGGGAAAGGGGAGTCCCCTATATTCGAAAGGAACGGCTAGCGGCTACAATGGGAACAGAAAAATACAAATCAAACATTCGACAGAATAAAGTTGAAAAGGTGAGTTAAATGATTAGAAAAATGCAGTTGCCGCTACAAACATTGAACCTGATTCTTGGATTCATGGTGTGGGTCATCATTTCTTCCCTCATGCCGTTCATTACGGAGGATATTGCGATTCCACCCGGAAAACTGGCCATGGTTACGGCGATTCCGGTCGTGCTTGGATCGATTCTGCGCATTCCGCTTGGTTATTATGCCAATATCTTCGGGGCAAGAATCGTTTTCCTCGTTAGCTTTGTTTTGCTTTTGTTTCCGGTCTACTATATCAGTGAAGCTTCGACGATGACGGATTTAATTATCGGTGGCTTGTTCCTTGGAATCGGGGGAGCGGTGTTCTCGGTTGGAGTGACTTCACTGCCCAAGTATTATCCGAAAGAAAGACATGGCTTTGTCAACGGGATGTATGGTGTGGGCAACCTGGGGACAGCGGTAACGACTTTCTCCGCTCCGATTGTAGCGACACAGGTAGGATGGGCACTTACAGTCAAACTGTACCTTATCCTATTGCTTGTTTTTATCGTTTTGAATTTCTTCTTTGGGGACCGTCATGAAGCTAAAGTCAAGACGCCCATTATGGAGCAAATCAAAGGGGTTTACAAAAATGAAAAGCTTTGGTTTTTCTCGCTCTTTTATTTTATTACGTTTGGCTCATTTGTAGCGTTTACGGTGTATCTACCGAATTTTCTCGTATCGAATTTCGAACTGGATAAAGTGGATGCAGGGATGCGTACAGCAGGCTTTATCGCGATTGCTACATTCTTCCGCCCGATCGGTGGCTGGCTGGCGGATCGTTTTCAGCCCTTGTTCCTGCTGGTAGGTACGTTTGCTGTATATACGGTCGCTGCGATTCTTTTGGCTTTTTCCCCAGACATCACCCTGTATACCGTAGGGTGCTTGGCTATCGCTGTGAGTGCGGGAATCGGGAACGGTGTCATTTTCAAGCTAGTTCCATTTTATTTTAATAAACAGGCAGGCATAGTGAACGGAATTGTATCCATGATGGGTGGCCTGGGTGGCTTTTTCCCTCCGATCTTGTTATCGACGATTCATGCGGCTACTGGCCAATATTCCATTGGGTTCATGTTACTCTCCCAAGTGGCACTGGCTAGCCTGATTCTCGTCATATGGCTATATTATCAAGGACGTTTCCCCGTAACTGCCGAGCAGAACCGCTTTGAGAAACAAAAGGAACTTCAGCAGTAAAGCATTAAGAGTGGAGAAATTATAAAGACACCTTTAACGTTTCTAGCGAGAGCCACAGGAAAAAGCACAAAGTTAACGATCGCTCTTCAACGTTAGGGGGACATTGTGATGAAGGAACGTTATTCAAGACAGATCTTATTTAGACCCATCGGCAGTGAAGGACAACGTAATCTGTCTGAAGCTGTTGTTACCATTATCGGCTGCGGGGCACTAGGCTCCGCCATCGCTGAAACATTAGTAAGAGCGGGCGTCGGAGAGATTCACCTGGTTGACCGTGATTATGTGGAGACGTCGAATCTGCAACGCCAGCAGTTATTCACGGAGCAGGATGCTGCACAAATGCTCCCCAAGGTAACGGCTGCTGAAAAAAGGTTAAAGGCGATACGAGAAGACGTACGCTTGTATACCTATCTCGACAGCTTGGATACCGGGCTTGCTCAAGAGCTTGCTGGTAAAAGCACATTGCTGATGGATGCAACGGATAATTTTGAAACCCGGCTGCTTATAAACGATGCTGCACGAAAGGCTGAAATTCCATGGATTTACGGCGCCTGTGTTGGAAGCACAGGCGTTGTTTTTCCGTTCGTGCCGGGCAAGTCAGCTTGTTTTCGTTGCCTACTGCCATCGCTGCCGGCAATCAATCAGACCTGCGATACGGCTGGAATCATCTCGCCCGCAGTTCAAGTGACGGCTGCTCTCCAAAGTGCAGAAGCCATGAAATGGCTGAGCGGTAAACGTGATAAAATGCGCAGCAAGGTTCATTTATTTGATCTATGGGAAAATACGCAGATGGACATAGGGATTTCCCGCATCCGCAATCAGAATTGTCCGACCTGTGGAGAACATCCTGTGTTTCCTGCACTGACCGCATCCCGTCGCTCGGCGTATGCTTCGCTGTGCGGACGGGATGTAGTGCAGGTTCTTCCAGACCCTCATCGTCCGATTACGTTGGACGATGCAGAGAAAATGGGCAGGCTTATGGCGGAACGTGTAAAAAGGACCCCTTATTTCGTTGAATTTTATGCCTTTGAGCACCGAATGATTTTATTTAAAAACGGAAGGCTCCTCATTCACGGTATTGGAAGTATTGCCAGAGGTCAAAAGCTATACCATCAGTTGTTCGGTTAAACAAGGGATATAGATCCAGGAAATATAAATAGTGAGCAGAGTTTTCATAGCAGAGTAGCTTGCCAGGTGGCTGGAAGGTGGAAAAGATGAGTGTATTTGAAATCGTGACGGAGCCCATTCTTCCGCAGATTTATGCAGATTATGTCTTAAGACCAGAAGCGGGAGCGGTGACCGTGTTTACAGGGCACGTAAGAGAGTGGACCCAAGGCGTACGGACATTATATCTTGCTTACGAGGCCTATGTGCCTATGGCTGAGAAAAAGCTTGCAGAGATTGGCCACGAAATTGAACAGAAATGGGAAGGGACAAGAGTAGCAATTGCACATCGGATTGGTGAGCTTCAGATCGGTGATATTGCCGTTGTCATCGCTGTTTCTTCACCACACCGCTCGGATGCGTATAAGGCGAATGAATACGCAATCGAACGAATCAAGGAAATCGTTCCGATCTGGAAGCGAGAGATATGGGAAAACGGAACACAATGGATCGGACAACAAAAGAAAAAGCCGGAGGAAATCAGTCATGATTAAGCTGTACTATTTTGCGGGACTCCGTGAAGTAACAGGAAAATTCGAAGAAATGGCAGATTTGGCAGGCCAAACTGTAGGGGAATTATACAGTTGGATCACAGATAAATACCCGGATATGCCGATCAATTCTACACGAATTGCAGTAAACGAGGAGTACGCGTTGCTTACAGATGTACTGCAGGATGGAGATATCGCAGCTTTTATTCCGCCTGTCAGCGGCGGCTAGTGAAAGTGCTTGTCATGTGTCCATGTCCGCAACGTCAAATACAGCTAATGAAAAAAAGAAGGTGGTCACATGAGTTCACATCCGCTGAAGGACCCATTGCGGCGTCCGATTCGTGATTTACGTATATCTGTTACGGATCGCTGCAATTTTCGCTGTTCCTACTGTATGCCAAAAGAAATTTTCGGCGACGATTTTGCCTTTCTTCCCAAAAGCGAATGCCTATCGTTTGAAGAGATTCATCGGCTTACGGAGCTCTTTGTAGGCCTTGGGGTCAAAAAAATACGACTCACAGGTGGTGAGCCGTTAATGCGACCGAACCTTCCCGACCTTGTCTCTAGTATTTTGTCTATCAGTGGAGTTGAGGATATAGGGTTGACCACAAATGGTTTGCTACTAGGGCAACAGGCGCAACGCCTCTATGACGCGGGACTGCGACGGCTTAATGTCAGTGTAGACGCTCTGAACCCCGAGCTATTTGGGCAGATGAATGGACGGGGCATTAAGCCTGCGTTTATTTTGAAGCAGATCGATTTTGCAAGAGAAATCGGTTTTGAGATTAAGGTCAATATGGTGGTTCAAAAAGGTGTAAATGATTCTGAGATTTTGCCGATGGCTGCTTATTTTAAGGACCAGAGAATAACTCTTCGTTTTATTGAATTTATGGATGTAGGTAACGATACCGGATGGAGCTTCAAAAAGGTAGTAACAAAAGAAGAAATTATGGAGCGACTTAAGAATGAGTACGAGTTGGAGCCGGTAGATCAGAATTACTTTGGAGAAGTGGCAAAACGTTACCGTTATAAAGACAGCGACGCGCAAGTTGGCTTTATTACTTCGGTTTCGGATTCGTTTTGCTCATCCTGCACGCGTGCCCGTTTATCTTCTGATGGTAAGTTTTATACGTGTTTGTTTGCTTCAGACGGATTTGATTTGCGCCAGATGCTTCGTAACGGGGCGAATGATCAGGAATTACTTGATGCGATTACTTCAGTATGGGAACAACGCATAGATCGGTATTCCGATGAACGTACAGAACAGACTGCAAACAACAGAAAAAAAATTAACATGTCCTACATTGGCGGCTGACATTTTTATACGGGTAATGTGCCGTATTCGATGTGGATATTCCCAAAAAGAAAGCGCAAACATTTTTGTTGGCAAAACTTAAATTCGATGTTATTATGATCTTGGGATTGTTACTGAAAAGGCAAAACCCGGGACATGGAACTGGACTTCCATGTGTTGGGTTTTGCCTTTTCTTTTTGTATACAGATTTGAAATAACGTAGAAAGGTGAGTGATAGTGTAGGGCTTATTCCTCTTTATGAATGCGCTTTCATTTTAATGAGTTTATAAATCTACACATTATAGTTTGGTTTACAGCGAAAGCTTGATCGGCTATTACCGTCTTGTGACCTATCTGAAATATCGCCCAGCATCTAAATCCTTTTTTAGATTATTGCGGGATCAGGGGGGCAGCCAGAATGATCATAACAAAGATATTTAATAATAACGCCATAATAGCCAAAGATTCAAAAAGGCATGAATTTGTTGTTATGGGTCGTGGAATTGCATTCAAAAAGAATGCAGGAGAACAAGTAGAAGAGCATTTAATTGAAAAGGTGTTTGTACTTAAACAAAAAGATGCTTCAGAGAAATTTAAATTACTGTTAGAGGATGTCCCTACAGAATATGTTTCGTTATGCTATGACATCATTGAATATGGAAAGAGCATATTGGAAGCACAGCTGAGCGACTATGTATATGTTTCGCTTACAGATCACATGAACAATGCATTTAAAATGTTTGATGAAGGATTTAAAAATGCAAATCCGCTCATCTGGGAAATTAAAAAATTTTATCCTAAAGAGTTTGGAGTTGGCTTAAAAGCGCTGGAGTTTATTGAAGACGAAACAGGTAAACGATTGTCTGAAGATGAAGCAGGTAATATAGCTCTTCATTTAATCAATGCTCAAGTCAACAGCTCCTACCATAAAGTAGCGGATGTCGCTCAGCAAACTCAAAAAATACAGGATATCCTAAATATTATTAAGTACTCTTACAATATTACCCTGGATGAACACTCGACCAGCTATGAACGATTTATTACACATTTAAGGTTTTTCTTTCAGCGATTAATTCAAAAAGAAAAAAAATTAGCACTGGAAGATGATTTTCTATTAAGGCAAGTAAAAGCAAAGTACAAAAAAGCTTACAACTGTATGCTAAAGATTGAGAAATACTTGGACACGGTATTGTCAGATGAAGAAAAACTGTATATAACGATTCATATTCAGCGCGTAACTCAATGACCAATTGAATAACTCCTTGGATTGTTACTGGTAATGCAGGCGAAACCAACCTAGATCGAATTTGATCTATTTTGGTTTTGCCTTTTTTTATAAATACAAATAAAGGGGCAGTTACAATGAAGTATGAGACATTAGCAAAAGACATCATCAGAAATGTCGGCGGCAAAGAAAATGTAAATAGTCTAACTCATTGTATTACACGCTTGCGCTTCAAGCTAAAGGATGAAAATAAGGCCAATACAGAGGTTCTGAAAAATATGGATGGTGTCGTCACGGTGGTAAAAAGCGGGGGACAATACCAAGTTGTGATCGGTAATCATGTGCCCGAGGTTTATGCGGATGTTGCTGCGATAGGCGGCTTCCAGGCAGGTGATTCAGAAGAAACATCAGGTGAAAAAGTCAGTTTGTTCAATAGGTTTATTGATACCATTTCAGGTGTATTTACACCCACGCTGGGTGTCTTGAGTGCCACGGGTATGATTAAGGGTTTTACGGCCTTGTTTGTAGCTATAGGCTGGCTGACTGTTACATCGGGTACCTATCAAATTCTCAATGCTTTAGGAGACTGCTTGTTCTACTTCTTCCCTATTTTCCTGGGGTATACGTCAGCTAAAAAATTCAATGCCAACATTTTTATAGGTATGGCGATCGGGGCGTCACTTGTTTATCCAACCTTTAGCACGATAACAGCCTCGGGTAAACCGCTATACACTTTATTTAGCGGCACTATATTTGAGTCACCGGTATATATCACCTTCTTAGGTATTCCGGTCATTCTGATGAGCTATGCATCAACGGTTCTTCCGATTATTGTATCCACCTATGTAGGCTCAAAAATAGAAAATTTCTTTAAAAAGGTCATCCCTAGCGTAGTGAGAACATTCTTGGTTCCGTTTTTCACTTTGTTAGTTATTGTACCCTTAGCGCTGATTGTGATTGGACCACTCTCGACTTGGGCAGGTCAACTGCTTGGCGCAGCCACCCTCTTTGTGTATAACTTAAGCCCGATGATTGAAGGTATTATCATGGGGGCTTTCTGGCAGGTATTTGTTATTTTTGGACTGCACTGGGGTCTTGTTCCTATCGCTATGAACAACTTGGCGGTGCTCAAATTCGATCCGATCCTTGCTGCAACGCTGGGAGCCTCCTTTGCTCAAACAGGTGTCGTACTGGCGATTTTGTTCAAAACCAAAAATGTAAAGCTGAGATCCCTTTCCATTCCAGCTGTCATCTCCGGGATCTTTGGTGTAACAGAACCCGCGATTTACGGGATTACATTACCACGTAAGAAACCATTCATTTTAAGCTGTATAGCGTCTGCAGTAGGTGGCGGTATTATCGGAATGATGGGAACGAAAGGCTATATCATTGGCGGCTTAGGCATTTTCGCGATTCCGAGCTATATTAATCCGTCAGGAATAGACAGCGGATTTTATGGGGCTGTTATTGGTATCCTGGTAAGTTTCGTATTAGGCTTCTTGCTTATGTTTTTTGGCGGATTTAAAGATGATGAGGTGAAAGAAACGAAAAAAGAAGTTAGTTCAACGGGAGCAGCAAAAGGAGGAGAAGTATTAATAAGACAGGAGACGGTAATTAGTCCGTTAAAGGGTGATGTAAAACCTTTATCTGAGGTAACTGATGAAGCCTTTTCGACAGGTGCTCTGGGTAAAGGGATTGCCATTGAGCCTTCCGAAGGCAAGGTCGTTTCACCTGTTGATGGTGTCTTAACATCCTTATTTTCGTCAGGTCATGCGATCGGAATTACCAGTGATCAGGGCGTGGAAATTCTCATCCATGTAGGTAAGGATACAGTCAAATTAAAAGGTAAACATTTTTATCCCAAAGTAAAACAAGGGGAAGCCGTCAAAAAGGGACAATTGCTCATGGAGTTTGATCTGGAGGCTATCCAAGAGGCTGGTTATGTTCTGACTACTCCTGTAATTGTTGCCAACACTGCTAGTTACTTGGATGTTATTGAAACGGAGAAGAAGACGATTGGTTATAAAGAGGATTTGTTGACGGTCATGGTCTAAGATACCTATATTTTAGGAGGAATAAACAATGAACAATAATATAACCAAGGAGTTTCCACAAGGATTTTTATGGGGAGGGGCCACGGCTGCTAACCAATTTGAAGGTGGGTATAACGTGGATGGTAAGGGACTAAGCACTGCTGATGTAATAACAGCCGGGACGCATACTATTTCCCGAAGAATTACGCCTGTATTGGAAGAAGGAATGAACTATCCAAGTCATGAGGCTATTGATTTCTACCATCATTATAAAGAGGATATCCGATTATTTGCTGAAATGGGTTTCAAGGTTTTTAGAATGTCCATCGCTTGGTCCAGAATATTTCCTAACGGAGATGATATCGAGCCGAATGAGCAAGGCTTGCAGTTCTATGATCGTGTGTTCGCAGAATTAAAAAAGTACAACATTGAGCCGTTGGTTACGATCTCACATTATGAAGCACCGTTTCATTTAACCCAAAAATATAACGGCTGGTCAGATCGCAGAGTGGTAGATTTTTATGTAAGATATTGTGAAGTTCTTTTTAACAGATACAAAGATGTCGTAAAATACTGGCTCACCTTTAATGAAATCAATATCTTAACCTTGTCTTTTGGGGCGTTCATGGCTGGAGCGATGATGCCAGAGGGGAATGGAGAGCTTGCCCATGCTACAGTGAAGGATGAGCAGGTCCTGTATCAAGCTTTGCATCATCAATTTGTAGCCAGTGCAAAGGCAGTAAAGCTGGGGCATGAAATCAATAAGGATTTTAAAATTGGCTGTATGATTGCTTATATGTGTTCATACCCACTTACCTGTAACCCCGATGATGTTTTGCTCGCTCAACAAAAGGATAACTTGAGTAATTTCCTATGTTCAGATGTTCAAGTAAGAGGTGCTTATCCCGGATTTGCCAAACGATATTTTAAAGAACATAATATCCAAATTACGATGCAGGACAATGATGAGGACGTCTTAAAAGAAGGATGCGTAGATTTTTATACTTTCAGTTATTATTCATCCACTTGTGTCAGTGCAGACCCCAATCAGGAGAAGGTGGGTGGGAATTTATCCATGGGATTAAAGAATCCCTATTTAAAAGCAAGCGCCTGGGACTGGCAAATCGATCCGCAGGGATTGAGATGGTCCCTCAATAACATTTATAATCGATATGAAATCCCGTTAATGGTTGTGGAAAATGGTCTGGGCGCTGTGGATATAGTGGAAGAAGACGGCTCCATTCAAGATGCTTATCGAATTGATTATCTAAAGCAGCATATTGAGCAAATGAAAGAAGCCATTGCTGATGGAGTAGATTTAATAGGTTATACACCTTGGGGATGTATTGATCTAGTAAGTGCGGGAACCGGTGAAATGAAAAAACGCTATGGATTCATATACGTCGATAAGGATAATGAAGGTAAAGGAACACTTGCCAGATCCAGAAAGAAGAGCTTCTATTGGTATAAGAGTGTGATCGAAACTAATGGGGAACAGCTGGACTAAATATTAGTGTGTGTCTTCAAAAAGTGATGCAGTCAGCGCATGCCTATTCAGTAGGTATGCGCTGTTTGGATTTAAAACCAGCTTCCCTTCAGGAAACTACGGTGAATGTATACAGATTAGGAGATCACCATAGTCAATAGTATGTTAATTTTACTAAACACATGGGTTGAAAATGTCGAAATAAAGGGTAGGGTGGATAACAAAATATAAGGAAGTGGATACATATTATGAATCAAGTAGAAGCTGTTTTGTCTGCCATGCCGTTTATTAGAGAAGCTGCACGACATGATGTTTTAATATCTGTAATGGATAAAGAAAAATTTCTATTCTTTCAGTCGGGGAAAAGTTTAGTCTATGATTTCAAGGCAGGCGACCCTCTCCCTGATGTACACAAGAACTTCAAAATGCTAGTAGACGGAGAAAAGACCCGAGTTCGCTATGATGCCGAAGTTTTCGGGTTTGCTGCTGATTCATACTTTCATCCGATAAAGAATGAACAGAATGAGATTGAGGCAGTAATGTGCATCACCTATAGTATGGATAATCAGGATCAACTGAAGAAGTTGATGAGCCAAGCAGAGGATGTTACAAGCAAGCTAGTGGAAGGGATTCAGCATGTAGCAGCCCATTCGGAGGAGCTTAGTGCGACAGCCGAGGAAATTTTAAGCAATACGAAAAAGGCGGTTGAGGACTCTGGTAATGTGACTGAGGTGGCTGGCTACATCAAGGAAATTTCAGAGCAGACAAACTTGCTTGGACTAAATGCAGCCATTGAAGCTGCTCGGGTGGGTGAGGCAGGAGCAGGATTTGGGGTTGTTGCCGCAGAAATCCGCAAGATGTCTACGGGCACCAAGGAAGCCACTGGGCGAATCGAGCAATCCTTGCAAGCTGTCAGACAATCGGTTTATAGTATGGAACAAGAGATTACGCAGATTACTGTATCTTCCCAAGAGCAGGCCAAGCTTGTGTCGGAGTTCATGAATATTATTGATCAATTAAATGATACCAACCAAGGCTTGAGAGGTTTAATAGAGAAAATCACGAATGATGTGGATGTAAAATAAAGATTGGAAGAAGTCTCGGTCTGTGAATTGTGCATTCCGTCATGGAAATGTGATCACAGGGCGAGGCTTTTTTAAGTTTATTAAATCATTTGGAGTGGATACATATATGAATTTGAATGGGTTGAATGAACAGAGTTACACAGAACTAGAGGATTATTGGGTGCGTGTATTTCTAAATTTAGTACAAGATCAGGATAAAGAGAACTGGGTGATTCCTTATTACAACACATCCTTTTCTAATGGTCAGAAAGTTATGGATATGAACCCCATTTTTTCGGCTAAATCGAAAATAAGTCATAAATCCATCAGAATCATTCATGAAACGGTTAATGAGGGGGATGACGTTCACTATTGGTTAGATACGAATGGGAAAAACGAATTAGTTATTATTTGTTCCCCATCACAGCAACATGTGCACAAGGTAAAGGGGATCATTAAACGCTGGATTTATGAATGAGATCCATTATCCATAATCAAATCTTTTCCGATATAATAGGGAAGAGAAGCCATAGAACAGATACTACCTCAGAGAGGTGATTTACAATGACCGTTGATATTCTCCGACGTAATAATGTAAAAGTGTTGGGTACAGGCAGCCAGACGATTGTATTTGCTCACGGCTTTGGATGCGATCAGGATATGTGGCGTTATATCGTCCCTAGCTTTATCGACAACTACCAAATCGTCTTATTTGATTACGTTGGTTCTGGAGATTCCCAAATAAAATACTATGATTCCCAAAAATACAGTGACTTGCAAGGATATGCCCAAGATGTGCTGGATATTATGGAAGCGTTAGAGTTACGGAATATCATATTCGTCGGACACTCCGTTAGCAGCATGATCGGAATGCTCGCATCCATCCGAAGCCCTCAATATTTTGAACGCATTGTCATGCTCGGTCCTTCTCCACGCTATGTGAATGACCTGCCTTTTTATTATGGAGGTTTCGATAAGAGTGATATTGATGAATTACTGGATATGATGCAAATGAACTTTATTGGCTGGGCTAGTTACATGGCGCCCATTGCTATGCAAAATCCCGAGCGAGGGGACTTAACCGAAGAGTTGGAAAAGGCATTTTGCTCCAGAGATCCTCATATTGCACGGCAATTCGCAGAGGTTACATTTTTTTCAGATTGCCGTGTCGATCTTCCGCATGCTTCGGTTCCTACGCTTATTCTCCAGTGCTCAGACGATAGTATTGCTCCAATTGAGGTAGGGGATTATTTGCATACCCATCTTAGAAATAGCAGACTTCAGCAGATGAGAGCAAAGGGGCATTATCCTCATTTAAGCCAACCAGGAGAAACGAGCGATTTAATCAAAGAATATTTAGCCAGTGTGTAATATCGAAAGAAAGGCAGTCATGCAATGGATATTCAATTAGATAAAGCTCCCTGTGGATACTTTTCAATTTCGGACGCTGGGATCATTCAATCGGTAAATCAAACTTTATTGGACATGCTTCTTTATGAACGTGATCAATTGCTCGGGCGGCCGATTGAAACGACAATGTCTGTTACGAACAAGCTATTTTTTCATACTTATTTTTATCCCTACATCCAGTTGTACGGGCATGTTGATGAGATGTACTTCTCGTTTCGCACAAGTGATCGACAGGATGTGCCTGTACTTCTAAACGGAGTTCGGCAGGAACGCAATGGAGAAGCTGTTATTGATTGTGTAGTGCTTATGATGCGTAAGCGGATTGAACATGAGAAAGATATACTACAGACCAAAACCAAGCTTCAGGAATTATATCAGGCGACGAATGAAGCAAACCAGAAGCTTGAACGGTTGCACGAAGAATATGAAATCAAACAGCAGGAACTAGTGCGGATTAATCACCAGCTAGAAACGATGGCGTCAACCGACCCGTTAACTGGGCTTAAAAATAGAAGATATTTTCAAGATCAATTACAAATCAGCCTAGCCTCCTTTCAAGAGACCGGAATACCTTTCTCGTTGCTGATCATTGATATTGATCGTTTCAAAAACATTAACGACACTTATGGTCATCCGGTGGGCGACCTGGTGCTCACTAATCTGGCTGAGTTACTACAATCCATGTCACAGGAGATGGATATTGTCGCTCGTTATGGTGGCGAGGAGTTTGTCATTATTCTTCCGGGCAACGACGCAGAGGAAGCCATTCGTGCAGCAGAAAGATATCGCTCCACGACGGCCTCAAGGGATTGGGGAGATTACAGCATTACTGTGAGTATTGGCGTGGCAACGGTTACGCAAGCGGATACGGAACAATCGATAGTTCATCAAGCAGATTTGGCACTGTATGCTTCCAAGAGTGGCGGGAGAAACCGGGTCACGCATGCAGCAAGTCTTATAAAGAGATAGATAGAGGCTTCATAACTATATGAAGAGCTGGAGGATAAAATGGGCGAAGCGTACAAGCTGGACTGTGATATCTGTGCTTATACTGAGAACATATTTGTGGGGTTTGGTTTATTGTATATGCGTTTGGAATCCATTGCTTCGTTTGTACAGGATGCTGCCCTTAAACGGCGTATTGAGGAATTCATAGGCAACCCTTCGGCGAGATATGATGCTTATGACGCTCTGTATGTGTGCCCGGTCTGTCAGGCCATCCGCAATGAATTGTTTATTGAGATGGAATCGGACTCATCACAGTATAAAATTTCTCATGCTTGTCCTAGATGCGCGAGTGTTATGCAGCAGGAACACATTGAAAACAATGTGCCGGTTCATTTGAGCTGCCCAGCATGTGAGAAGGGTAAATTGAAGGCAACGTTTTATATGGATTGGGATTAATAGATTCCCCGAATATCTCCACAGCATACTCCAATAAGCCTGGTCAAACCAGTCAAATTCAGCTAATATTAATGATAACGATTCTCATTTGTGGTATCAGAATGAATGAAAACCTTTGAGGTGAACGCCTGTGAATTCAAATTCGTTATCATTAATATATCAGCATTATTTAGAAAAAACTCCGTTTAGAAAACAAAACGAGCATACGTATATGATGTTACCGGAAGCGGGCGACGGACATATTTACCGAGTTACGACTTACAGCGGAATCGAGATTGTGTATTCGCATATTCAATATCACGAGCCTTATCCGACGAACTTTGCCTCCAGAGGACAAATGATTGAACTTCAATTTGCACTTTCGGGTCAACGTCATGTAAATATAGCTGGTCTGGACTATACGCTCCCGATAGGGCGGGGTGCTCTTATTTTTTTACAGGATTTCAAAGCATATTTCCATCCTCCCGTTAACGAACAATACCAATCCTTTGCGCTTGGCATTCCTGTCTCGTTGTTTAATTATGCAGCTTCACAGTTGGCAGCTCGTCGACAGGTAGCTATTGAATTTAATCAAATTCTGAAGGGTGCTGCGTTCCATCATCTTAGTTTTGAACTGGATCACAGAAGTATAGTGATGATTGAACATTTGATCAAAGACTTGAAAAGTGTGCATAAATCGCCTTTATTAATGGAAGCAGCGGCACTAGAGATTTTGAATAGGTTTATGATTCAATTATTTGATTTAACTCCCATGCCCGAAGGCTTATCTAAAGAAGATGTCAGAAAGTTGCATATGGCTCGGCAAATCCTTGAATCCAGCATGATTGATCCTCCTTCACTGATCGCATTATCAAAAAAGGTTGGATTAAATGATTTTAAATTAAAAAAAGGATTCAAAGCATGTTTTGGAACAACTGTATTTGAACATTTGCGCCAAATTCGTCTTGAATATGCGATGAAGCTGCTTCGAAGCCAGGAAAGCAATGTAACAGAAGCTGCGATGGCTGTAGGATACAGTAATGTGAGTGCATTTTCAGAGCAATTTTTCCGGGAATACGGAGTGAAGCCATCATCTTTAAAGAAAGTATTTTAAAAATTCTGTTTTGACCATGTTAAAAAATATTAAGTAAACAAAAAGCTGGAACCCGTATAGATAGGATTCCAGCCTTTTTATTTGGTGCTTATTTCACGAAAGTTTCAATGCCATCTGTATCGATGGTTGAAGTATGGGTACGAGACGCTTCTTCAATATTTTTGAATGCCCAGTAATCTGTTGGTACATCCTTCCATGTAGCCTGAATGGTTCCTTCCAGGGGTCCTCGTTTTAAGATTGTGTTCAAAATTGTAACGGTTTCTACGCGTGTTATATATTTATTGGGTTGGAAGCTTCCATCATTATAGCCGGTAATCCATCCTGCATTAGCTAACGCTACAATGGAATCTCTTGCCCAATGTTTTTCGATATCGGTATAAGGAGAAGCTGTGGTTTGTGTTCCTTTAAGCTGCTTCCAGGATGCGAGTATTGCTGCCATTTCTGCACGGGTAATGGGTTGCTCTGGTCGAAATGTTCCATCTGCATACCCATTCATGAGGTGCTGTGTCGTAAGTGCTATAATCGAATCCTTTGCCCAATACGTGCTAGGTACATCTTTGTATGTCGTTGAGCCTTCTTTTGTCTCCAACTTCATAATCCTAGCCATCATCGCAGCGGTTTCAGCCCGTGTAATCGACTGGTCCGGTCGGAAAGTACCATCCTGATAACCCGTTATATATTTTTCATGCGCAACCTCGGATTGCTCTACTGGCATGATTTCTGGAGTCGGTAAAACCGTTGAAGAAACCGATGGTGATGAAGGTGTGGTTGTTTCACTGGAAGAAGATGAATCACTGCTATCCGTGTTATCCTTCTTATCTTTTTTATTGCTACTGCTGCTGTCGTTATTGCTAGTATCACCAGTTCCGCCAGTGCTTGCATTTCCATTTACAACCTGTATATACGCTTCAGATGTACTCGGGGCAAATCGAGCATCCCCGCTGTATATAGCAGTGATCGCGTGGCTTCCCACACTTAAGTCTCTTGTAGTGTAGTACCCATTGGCATAGCCGTTCGAAATGCCCACCGGCTCCATCGTCAGCGTATCTAATACATTCGTGCCGTCCATAAGAATGACCGTTCCAGTTAAATCGCCCGAAGTTTGTGGGTTTGAAGTTGTCCTCACGCTAAACCTTACTTCTTGACCTTGACTAGACGGATTCGTCGAACTCAATACTGTAGTTACTGTAGGTCTCAGTGAAGGTGTAGGCGCAGGTGCAGATGCATTTACGACCTGAATGTATGGCTCAGATGTACTGGGAATAAAACGAGCATCCCCACTATATAAAGCCGTAATCGGGTGACTTCCCACACTTAGATTACTTGTGGTGTAAGTGGCAGTGGCATATCCATTCGCAATGCCATTTGGCCTCATCGTCAGCGTATCTAATATATCCGTACCATCCATAAGGACCACCGTGCCGGTTAAATCCTTCGTAATTTGTGGAGTTGAGATGGTTTTGATGCTAAACGTTACGGATTGACCTTGTTTAGAAGGATTTGTCCAACTCGTTACTGTGGTTTCAGTAGCATACACAGCATCCGTTACACTAGGTACTGGTGAGGAGGTTGCATACACAGCACTCTCGGAAAAACTCCATGTCCAGGTTCCAAATAAAACGATAATAGCAAGATAAGATAAACAAAAAGACTTGATTTTACGCATAAATTTCCTCCATAAAATTCCGGTGTCACGATGAACTTACTAGGATCCTCCATGATGACTAACCTACTAATATAATTTTTCTTTCTTACACTACTGATTTACTATACTAAATGCCTCTGAACCAATTCTGAACCAAATCGACAAAAACCGTGCCCAATTCACATCGCTAGAAGGGGATCACGATTTGCGAGCCTTTTCCGTAATTTCTCAGAGCAAATGCAAAAAGGGTCAACCAGAAAGAAATGGTTGACCTCATAATATGAATGACAGTTTAGCGTGATATTTTGGAAAGACTTATTCCGTTAGTATTTAAATTTGACCGTTAGATCCTGTAATTTCTGTGACATATCCGACAAGGTCGTTGCCAGGCTGGTGATCTGCTGCATCGAAGCTAGCTGTTCTTCTGCAGACGCTGCAATATTCTGCGAGTTGTCCGCCGCTTGGAGCGCCAGACTCGAAACGTTTTCTCCACTTGCTGAAATTTCCTGGACACTTGCGGTTATTTGCTCCGTGATGCTTGCAAGCTCTTCCGTTTGCTGTGCGATATGATTGGTGGACGCCACAATTTTGTTAAACTGCTGCTCCGTCTCATTGGCAATTTTAATGCCGGAGTCGACATCCTGTTTTACGCGTTCCATGGTCTGAAGCGAATGCTCCATATCTTTGCGCATATTCTGAATCAACTCAGAAATCTGCCCGGAAGACTGATTCGATTGTTCGGCCAGCTTTCTTACCTCTGAAGCAACTACGGAGAAACCGCGGCCTTCTTCGCCTGCACGGGCAGCCTCAATCGAAGCATTTAAGGCAAGCAGATTGGTCTGCTGTGCGATATCCGTAATGGCATGTAGCATCGTGTCGATCTGTTGAGTGCGTTCATCCAACATTCTCATAACCGCATCGGTTTCATTGACGGAATGGTTAATCAAGTCCATTTGCTTCACTGTATGTTGTACAGCAGTACCGCCAAGGCTCGCCATTTCCATCGCGTCTGCAGACGATTCAGCAATAGTCAAGGAGCTATCCGTGATCCGTTGCATACCTATTGAAATTTCCTCAAGCGAGCTGGTTGTCTTCTGAAGCATCAGTTGCTGCTCCTTCGCACCGGCCGCCGATTCCTGAATCGCAATGGTGATATGCTCGGTTGCCTGTCCAGTGTGCTCTGCTCCAAGGGTCAATTCTTTTGAGGAAGCAGCGACCTGCTTGGTGGACAGGTTTACCTCACCGATCAGAAATCGAATATTTTTAATCATATAATTGAAGTCCTGTGCAAGCTCACCGATCTCATCTTTTGAATTCATTTTGACTTCTTGGACTGTTAAATCACCGTCCGCAACTGAGTTAAGCCGCTTTGCAATCGTGATAATAGGTTTCGTAAAACGTCCCGAAACAAAGCTTACGATAACTGCTCCCAGAATAACCGCAACAGCCGTAATAATCAGGACAATATAAAGGACTTTGGTCGCTCCGCTGTTAAATTCGTTAAAATATGCTCCAGAACCGATGATCCACCCCCAATAAGGATCCTTTTCAACGTACGAGATTTTCGTCTCTACTTGATCTGTACCAGGTAAAGCCCATTTATAAGTGACGAATCCCCCGCCGTTTGTGCCGGCTTCTACAAACTCTTTTCCCACATGCACACCGTCTTCGGATACGGCATTTATTAAATCCTGGCCTTCATTTGAAGGGTTCATCACTGAAACCGCATCTTGGTTGACTGCCCACGGATAACCTGTTTTACCTACAGTATATTTAATCTTTACCGGTCTTTTGTTATTAGCATCTTTTACACCGAGCAGTTCGATGCGCAGTTTTTCCTGTGCTTCCTCCAATGTTAAATTACCGGCTTCGACTTGCCCATTGAGGAAACTAATCATACCAATTACCATTTGCACACTATTCTTAAGTGCCACTTTGCCTGATTCATTCATTTCATTCTTGGAAACAACATAAGAACTGCTTCCAATCACAAAAGTAGGTACAATTAAAATAATCAAGCACATTATGGTTAACTTCGCCCTTAACGATCTCACCTTCATGATTGATCCTATCTTTGTTTTCACTGTGATTTCCCCCTTAGAGATCGATATACAGACTCAACCCACAACTGCATTTTGTTACTAAAGGTAAAAAGACTGTACATCATATATCGTAAAAACTCGTCAGGAAATTAAGCCCTTTCAGCCTGGCTGCTATTTTATAGGCTAAATTAAATCCGTTTAACCGCAAATTTATCCGTCTATAGGCAGTAGCTTTTTGGTATGCTCCGTATACTTCTGCATAGAGAGAATCTATAACAGAGGAGTGTGCGAGGATGAATAGAATAAAAGGGAGCATCTTTTTCAGTGTTTTTGTGGCTATGCTAGGGCTCATGCTCATTGCTCCAATTATGCCGCCCCTTATTCGTGAATTAGGCTTAAGAGAAAGCCATTCCGGAATAATTATATCGCTTGGTTCTATAACGATGGCCTTAATGGCTCCAGTATGGGGAAATCTGAGTGATGCAAAGGGCCGCAAGCCTGTGATTTTGCTTGGGTTTATAGGGATGTGTGTAAGCTGTCTGTTGTTTACGCTTACTCTTTTTGCAGGATTAAAGGGTTGGCTCAGTGGGGGACTGCTGTTAGTCCTGCTGATTGTTACACGCGGCTTAATTGGCGGCTTTATCCCGGCGGTGTTGTCATCTTCCCAAGCTTATATGGGGGATGTAACGGAGGGTGAAGAGCGTGGAAGTGGTATGGCTATTATTAGTGCGGCGAATGGGCTTGGGCTGGTATTTGGCCCCGCGATTGCAGGTGCCTTTACTTTAATAGGACTGTTATGGCCCTTATATTTTGGAATTGTCATTGCCGCTGTTGCATTCGTGGTGTCTCTACTGGCGATTCCGGCCGCCCAGCCTGTTATTCAGCAAAAACCTGCTCGAATTAATCCCCTCCAGCCAGGTCTAAGAATGTATTTGTTTGCAGGCTTGGTTACGATGATTAGTATTGTGACTATTCAGGTTATAGGTGGTTTTTATTTTCAAGATCAGTTAGGTCTTACATCCGAAGAAACAGCAAGAGTTGTTTCCTTTGGACTTATGTTCTCCGGAGCAGCGATGCTGATCGTGCAGATCATCCAAATGAAATGGCTTAAATGGCAGCCTAAGCCGATGATTTTGCTCGGTTCTCTATTCCTGATTGCTGGAATGGCATTTTTTCTGATTTCAGCCAGCTTGGTCCTTTACTATGCAGCGTTCTTTATGTTTGGCATAGGCACGGGCTTACTGATGCCCGGATTTATGGCAGGTGCTTCGCTTTCGGTCAGTCAAGAACAGCAAGGGGGAGCAGCAGGGCTGGTAGCTGCGATACAGGGAATTTCCGCGATCATTGCTCCTATTTTGACGACCACTTTATATCGAGTAGACAAATATATTCCCTTTATTCTTATAGCGGTTCTGGTTGCTTGTATGGCTATCGTTATGCTGGGGGTAAAAAAGGGAGACGGGAATAGTAAGCCTGTGCCTGACAAGGCATGATAAATAAAAGAGTGGTTAGATGAATCCATAGGCTTCCGGAGTATACTCATCGGAAGCCTATATCTATTATAATAAGTTATAAGAAATTTCAGGAAAATCAGAAGGGAGTGAAGAGCTTATGGAAATCCGGCCAAAATGGGCGGCATTAAACAAAAAATATAGCTTGTACGCACTCAGGTCTTTAAGTCAGGTTTTTTGAAAACGTGTTGGAGGAATGCAGATGGGTTGGGAGTATGGAATTAAGGTCGCAAATGTTAAGGATATTAAAGCGCTAATGGAACGCTTAGCTGAAGCATTGCCTAGGATTGACGGATATCGGATGCAAAGGGATGAGGATGGTTTTGTCCTGCTTCAGAATAATTCTGATTGGCCTGAAGCGCTCCAGATTTCATTGGAAGAGGCAAGAAATATTGAATATTTAGAAGATGATGAACCTTATATCTATTGTCTATTTCATATCGGCGGCGGAGATGCGATGAGGTTGAGGGAAGGAATGTGCAGGGTGCTGGAAGAAGAGAAATGCGCTGCGGATTGGTTCGAGTTATAGCCGAAGAAAGGAGTGGGTGAGATTGAGTAAGAAGGACAAAAAAGAGATTCAGACACTAATCTATCGCTATAGCGGTCCACGAGCCAATATTGGATATACTTTTGAACCGTTGCGTTATGGGGATGCTGATGAACCGAAGCTGGAGGAGATGATATTCATCTACGCAGATGACTTTGATATCGTGCTGTCTGCGTTAAAGTCCAAATATCCACTTGTCGATCCTGATACGGGAGAAACGTATGAGGCTTTTGACCCCTGCTGGGATAATCCGATTCAGGCGTCGGTATGGCATGAAATATTAACACAATTGGATACTTGGCCTACCAAGGAGTCAGAATTACGCCTATTTATCGATTCCTTTACAGCATGGGTCAGAGCGCATCTGAAGCAAGCAGATGGTATTATCGTGACCGGAAATCTGTAGAGAAGGCCATGCACTGCAATCCGTATTTTTGCTGCCCCTCGCTTCGAGGGGCGACCGGACGGCGAGCCACTGAGTCGAGTGCCTGGTTCTTTGCAGTACACGCGACAGTCTCCTTGTTGCAACTGGATTATTAACGGTGCTTTTGGTTTCTGATTAACGTTTGCTCCAATTCGGTATCTGCCATAAATTTGCTGGCAGATACAGCAAGCTGATATTGATTGGTGCCCATATTGTTAGCGGCAGGTTGAAGAATCCCTTTTATTGTTTGCCATAATGAAGAGGCCTGCAGGCTTTCTGCCCCAAAATGCAAGATGATATGGATACAGGAGGTAATAATATTGCGACCAAGTCCGTACAGGAACCATTCTTTTTCCTTCGTAATAAGCGGAATAATGGTGACCATCGTTTCCCACGCTTCATCCAATCGACCTGTTTCAATGAACTTCTCTGCCAAGTTAGATGCAGTAGAACAGTAATTATGATGATTTCCTTCTGTTTTTTCCATTTCGGCCAGCTTTTTAAGGGCTTCAATTTCACCTTCTGGATGGTTGCGCCATCTCTCATGATAAACGAGTGCCTGTAAATTTTCTTTGTTCCAATCCGTCTGCTCTCTGATCCACAAATCGATAAATAATGATAGATACATATCTTCTCCGAGCTCACTCGCGATATTGATGCAATCCTCAAGATCAGCTGTATCTTTGCTGAACAAATATGTTTCCAAAATCAACTCAGGGTCAAACCCGGCATATGTATCGAAATTGGCCTTCTTGGCCTGCTGGAACAAAATTTGGTCCTGCTCACGCTCATACTTTTGCAGTAAAAAAATGGCGTAATACAGAGCATCGCCAATCCCCTGAAAACTGTTCGTTTCCCTGTCTATAATCTCATTCACGAGCAGCCTTCTCACAATCGGTTCGTAATGCGGGGCATCTCGATCCTCACGATTATACATAGCCAAAAGCACCTTCAGGCGATTGGTATAATTGGCATCACTTTTTCCATATTCCTCATTGTGTTGCTCCAAATAGTCAACCTTCGAAAAATCGGCGTGATCACTTACTAGACTCTGCAGCATTTCATCATAGGGTGCCATCATCTGATCCAGCAGCCTTTTGTAGTTCGTTTCCAATACTGTGATTCTCCTTTCTTGATCGGCTTAATACTACAATCCATATGTATATAAAACAAGCGATTTCCTTTTGAGACGGGATCGCTTAGTGTAGCAGCGATGTATACACGTACATATTTTTCTAATAGACCCATTTTAAGATTCAATATAAGGGTTGGACATTCAACACCTGTAAATCAAGCATACAACATGCAGGGATACAACATTGCGCACAACTATTGGAAGCGTTTTAATTTGAGTATAGAAACACAAAAGAAGACCTCAGGGAGGACATACGAATGCTAAAAGTGAAAGCGCTTAGATGTGAACATTTAAACAATCCGATTGGACTGGGCTGCCTAAAGCCGCGACTAAGCTGGCAAATTGAATCTGACAACATATACGTTTTCCAAAAACGCTTCCAATTGCAAGTATCCATACATCCTACTTTTGAACCGCTGTTTTGGAATCATTTTTGCTATTCGGAGCAATCCATTTTGTTTCCCTATGGAGGTCCTCCACTGGAATCCGGACAACGATACTATTACCGGGTAAAAGTATGGGCTCAGGGAGCAGGTGACATCGAACCGGAGGAATCGGAATGGAGTGAGTTTGGCTTTTGGGAAATGGGGCTGCTTTCTGAGCAGGACTGGAAGGCAGAATGGATTACAGTGAAGGAGCGAAGCCTCCATGAACAGTTTCAGACGAGAGCCCCTTTTGCCGCTTCCAAGTGTTTTTCAGTTGAGGGAAAAGTGAAAAAAGCAGTCATTTATGCCACAAGCCTTGGTTTGTATGAGTTGGAGCTAAATGGACAAAGAGTAGGCGATGCCTATTTTACCCCGGGATGGACAGATTATAACGATCGTGTCCAGGTGCAAGCCTATGATGTGACTTCTACCATTCGAGAACAACATAATCGCATCACAGCCACGGTAGGAGAAGGCTGGTACAGCGGCTATCTAGGCTGGCAAAAGCGCAAGGATACCTATGGGAACACGAATGCTTTGTTATTTCAAATGAAGATTAGCTATGAAGATGGCCGTTCAGAACTCATTTGCTCAGATTCTTCCTGGGAGGAAACGAGCTGTGCCATTTTGATGTCGGACATTTATAACGGCGAAATCTATGATGCCCGATTGGAGCAGCAGGCAGGCGAGCATCGCTCCTTGAATGAACGGAAAATGATGCAGGTCGTCCCGTTTCCGTTAAGTCATCTGGTTGCTCAGGAGAACGAGCCTGTCCGTGTAATGAACCGATTAAAGCCTGTTGAACTGATTCAAACGCCTAAAGGCGAGCTGGTCCTTAACTTGGGTCAAAATATGGTAGGCTGGCTGGAATTTAAAGTTGAAGCTCCTGAGGGTACGGTTCTGAATTTGATACATGGTGAAGTGCTGGATCAGCAAGGGAATTTTTACCGAGATAACATTCGGGATGCAGCGCAGCAGATTACGTACATTTGCAGCGGCAAGGGGACGGAGATATTTAGGCCGCATTTCACTTTTCAAGGCTTCCAATATGTGAAACTTGAGGGCTTTCCGGCTGGCGTAGACATTGAAGATTTTACGGGCGTTGTTTTGCATTCAGATATGGAGACAATTGGCTTGTTCGAGACATCCGATCCAAAGCTCAATCAACTCCAGCACAATATTGTATGGGGGCAAAAGGGGAACTTCCTGGATGTGCCGACCGATTGCCCGCAGCGTGATGAGCGATTAGGCTGGACCGGCGATGCACAGATTTTTGCCAGAACGGCCAGCTTCAATATGAATAGTGCTTCCTTCTTCCGAAAGTGGCTGAAAGATTTGGCTTACAACCAGTTGGAGAATGGGGCTGTGCCTTTTGTCGTGCCGGATGTCCTCAAAGGAACCTTTGCTGACAATATGGACAAAACGACGGCAGCATGGGGAGACGCGGCGGTCATATGTCCGTGGACGATCTATCAATGTTATGGGGATAAGCAAATTTTAGCCCAGCAGTATGACAGTATGAAAGCATGGGTCGATTATATCCGTGCACAGGGGACTGAGGAGCATCTGTGGGATAGTGGTTTGCAACTGGGAGACTGGTTGGCGCTGGACAGCGAGGAAGGAAGCTATTTTGGAGCGACCGATGGAACGCTGGTAGCGACTGCATACTTTGCGTATTCGACTCATATTTTGGCGCAGACGGCCAAACTGCTGAATCGCTATACCGATTACAACACCTATCAAAGCTTGCATGAAGGGATTAAAGCCGCTTTTGCGGACCGTTATTTTGATGACGCTGGCAAGCTGACTTCGAATACCCAAACTGCACAGGTTGTGGCTTTGCACTTCGGATTGGTACCGGAAAGGTATAAAAAGCAAGTGATCCAGGAGCTCGTACGGCTGATAGAAAAAAATGATATGCATCTGGATACCGGCTTTGTGGGCACACCCTATCTATGCCTAGTTTTATCCGACAACGGCTATACAGATGTAGCTTATAAAATTTTATTCCAGAAAGATTATCCTTCCTGGCTCTATCAGGTTGAACGTGGGGCCACGACCATGTGGGAGCATTGGGACAGCATCAAAGTGGACGGCTCCTTCTGGAGCACTGATATGAATTCGTTCAATCACTATTCGTACGGTTCAGTTGGAGACTTTATGTACCAAAATATTGCCGGTATCGATGTGCTTGAAGCGGGCTACAAAAAGTCACGGTTAGCACCCAAACCGCCTATTAATCTTACTTCGGCCCATGGCAAGCTGGAGACACCATATGGTGCGCTTGCTGTCCATTGGAAAATCGTGAATGAAGAAATGCAGATGACGGTTCACGTACCACATAATACGACGGCTGAGATTACGCTTCCAGGCGTTATGGAGCTGGATACGCTACAACAGACCATTACCACACAATACCCGTCCATTCAGTATCCGCCTGGTAATGTGCCACAAGAGCTGGCCGGGGAATTAGGTTCTACCGGAGAACAGGCGACTTTCCAAAAAAGTGGAGACCATGAATTGACGTTTACCGCCGGGTCTGGACAGTATACGTTCCAATACAAATACAACCAGAGACTAAATAACATAGACTAGAGGTGAGAAGCTTGATGAATATTAAAAACAAAATATGGTTTAAAACGGCGTTGCTGTCCATTTCCTTAGTCCTGACATCAGCGAGTGCTATTTCGGCTGTCATCCCGATGATGCTGAACCAATTACCGGGAGTCTCCAGTTCGCTGATTGAAAGCGTAGTTACGATCCCGTCCTTCTCGATGATGCTGTTTGTGCTGCTGAGTGGTCCGATCTCTTCTCGCCTGGGTAAAAAAAATACAGTCCTGCTAGGACTTTTGCTCGTGGTCATCGGCGGAATACTTCCTATGCTCACTACGAACATTACATGGATTCTCGCGTTGCGTTTGGTGCTAGGAGCAGGTCTGGGGATGTTCAATTCACTGGCTGTCAGTTTAATTAGTGATTTTTTTGAAGGGGACGAACGTGCTCAATTGGTAGGCTTTCAAAGCGCTGTACAAGGGCTCGGAAGTAGCCTGGCTACCTTTGTGGCAGGACAGCTTGCCCTAATCGACTGGCCGTTTGCCTTTTTATGCTATGCGATCACGATTCCGATCGCACTGTTATTCTTTTTTATCATCCCTGAACCAGAGCGCGAGGAGCCTACAGTGAGCTCCATAGGAACGGGTCACAGAGGTGGGGGAATATCTCTATCTGTACTTGGATTAGGAGCTGCACTTTTTCTGTTTATGACCTTTATTATGATTGTGTATACCAAAACAGGCATTATGATTGCTGAGAAGAGTATGCCTAATGCAGGATTTTTAGGGACCGCTTTGACGCTGTTCTCCTTGTCGACTATGATTGCAGGCTTCTTGTTTGGTAGAATATATAAATGGTTCAGAAATTACGCTCCTTTTATCTCCAGTTTATTAACAGCAACAGGTTTTGTCTTGCTCTGGTTTGCTCAGAGTGTGACGATGGTTACGGTTGCCATGCTGATCATTGGCTTTAGCTTTGCACTGTTTATTCCCTATATTTTTACCATACTAACTAAAATCGTACCTAAGGGCAGTGAGACGATATCTATTTCAATTGCAATGGTGGGCTCCAATTTGGGAGCGTTTGCTTCGCCTTATATCATCAAGTTAGTTGGGGTGTTGTTTGGGAATGAAACTGCCTCGTTTGCCTTTCTCGTTTCAGCGATTGTATTTATGATTGCTGCGCTCCTCTGTCTGGGAATCACTATTAGAGGAAAGGAAAGCAAAACACAGACGGCAGTTCACAGTTAATGGGAGTCTGAAGGAGGAGTCTGTGTTTATGAACCTGCATGAGTTGGATCAGTTGCTGAGAAGTAAAACTGAAATTGAGCTTCTGCAACAACAAAGCAATCAGGTGATTAATGATCTCTCCAAAGAATCGGAGAATGAGCGATTTTTTGATATGAATCTGAATATGTATCGAATGCCCGCTTTATTCTTTTTCGGAGAACATGATATTTATATTAGCAAGCACAACAGGTTTGCTCCGATGCTAGAGCACATGCATGAATTTATTGAATTAAACTATGTTTACTCAGGTAAATGCAACCAAATTATAGCGGGCAAAGAGATTCAGCTTTGTGAAGGTCAAGTGTGTGTTCTGGATAAGGATGTGCCGCACAGCATCTCTCCTTTGGGAGAAAACGATATACTGATTAATATCCTGCTGCAAAAAGAAACGATCTCGTCCCTCTTTCTACAGCGGCTATCCAAGAAAAAAAGTTTGATCGGCGAGTTTCTCGCCAACTCTGTCCTCCAGCATCAGCATCATAATCACTTTATTATTTTTGAGTCGCAGCATAATGAGAACCTTCAGTATATATTGCGTAGAATCTTAATCGAATATTTTTCCAGGCAAGAGGACTCTATGGAGTTGGTCAAGGCTTATTTGCCAATTGTATTTGGAGAATTGGTTCGTGTATTGGAAAGCGAGCATAATATTCATGTAAACCAACAGGAAAATCATATTACCTCTATTCTGAATTATATGGAAGAGCATTATCAGCATTTAAGCCTTCAGCAATTATCTAACCATTTTAATTACAATAGCACGTATTTAAGTAACAAGTTAAAAAAAGTAACGGGTCTTACTTACACTCAGCTCATTGCCAACATTAAGCTTAATGCCGCCTATTCTTTGGTTGTGAATACCAACCTGCCGTTTGAAATGATATTTAAGCAGGTTGGATATAACAGCATGAGTTTTTTCTATAAAAAATTTAAGACCGCGTATGGTGCCACCCCGCAAAATATCCGAAACAAACAAATGAGAAAATGAAGAATACACAAGGACGTCCAATTTGAATTGGGCGTCTATATGTTATAATATCGGCAAATTCATAAGCTAGTAATGTAAAGGGGGATATCCTTGGAAGCGGTACTAAGACGGAACTGGCCAGAGTGGAATGGAACATTGCAAAGACGAACCGGGGGCTGGAATAATACGACGTATTTTGTTAAGAGCGGTGGGCGAAGCGGGGTGCTGCGCGTCTACGATACACACAGGGATCGGGACAAAATTGAATTTGAGCATGCGGTTTTGCAGGCGCTGAGCAAGCAATCTCTATCCTTCAGGGTTCCAATGCCAATTCGAACGATTACAAGAGAGACACTTGCACAGGTTGACAAGGATAGTGGCAAATATGTGTGTCTATTCGAATACATAGAAGGTATATCACCCTTGGAGCAGGACCCTAGCTTTGCCCATTCTTTTGGCGAGGCTGCTGGTGAACTATCTGCTGTACTTGCAACACTTAATCTTGATATGACCCCAGTCTATCGGCCGTATTATGCTTTGCAGCAATCCTATCCATTATGTAGCCCGGAAGTAATCCAAGGCTTTTGTTTAAACCCGCCGGAGCCTCTCAAGAATTTACATGAAGAGCTGCGCCTGATAGGAAAAGTATATGAAGAGATTACAGATTCACTTCAAGCATTGGAAGAGTTGCCGCATCAGCTTGTACATGGAGATTTGAACGCTTCTAATTTATTAGTAAAGGATTCTGATCATAGCCAGGTGGCTGCACTGCTTGATTTTGAATTTTGCACGTTAGACGTTCGGGTGATGGAACCGGCGGTCATCTTATCAGGATTTTTGGGGCAACCGGAGGAGACAACGGCTGTTCGTGATTTTTGTCGGGGCTTCAGCCGCCAGATCCGTTTAAGCCAACCCGAGATCGACGCTTTGCCTGTGTTGATGCTGCTTAGAAAGGTAGACGTATTTCTTCATTTTGTGAGTCGCTTTCTGGAAGGAACAGATCAGCCACACGTATTGCAAGAACAGGCCAAACAGATCACAGCCGACTTGCTCCAACTGTCTACCAGCAGTAGCTGGATTCAGGAGGAGTTGGCCCAAGCGGAACAATGTATGAATAAACGAGCTACATGCCGTGTTATGTTATAATTTCTGGAATAACAGAAATGAAGTCTATTGAATTAAACTCGGAACAGGAGGAGCATATGAATAGTTGGTTAACCAACGCGTTACGACCCTATTTTGGGCTGGAGACGCTGGAAGAACATTGGGACGTGGTAGAAATTAAAGAAGGATATTTTATTTGTATGGATGGAGATGTTATTCGCAAGCGAATTTCTTCTAAAGAGGATGCTTATGGAGAAGCTGATGTAGAGATTTTTACCCGTGATCGGGCAGTTGTTCTGCCTAAAACGGCTCGTGGCAAAGAGAAAAAACTGAACTATACAAGTGTTTCGAGCATCTCAGCAGAAGGTGTGACCTTTTCAGCAGGCATTCGAAGAGATCGTCCTATTAGTTATGTTACTGCTGTGAATAGCAAAACTGGCGTGAGATTGCCCATCACTGGATGTGAGCATTTACATAGTAAAGAAGAGATCATGGATTGGCTTCAACGTTACCCGTCACTTGTGCCTAACGATTATGATCGAAAGCTGGATCGATTAAAGCATATGAAAAACCAGCGTTATAAAACCATCCCGGGAGACATCTTTCGTGTGGAAATAGACCTTTTTACAGATGGGTATGTATTGGTCGTCGGTGATTTGCGCCAAATGCAAAAGGATCAGTTGTTTGCAAAGGAGAGCATATGGAACAGTGTCATGACGATGCCTTTATTCGTACGTCCGTATTTGTGTACAAGTCGTGACCGTTCAATAACTTTGGAATCCATCACAGCCGCCCCGTTATCGGATACAACCTGGATTGTTATGGATGATTCCTTTATGCGAGGGTCCTACGAGTGGGTAGGGCATAAAGCATTGGTAGAAGAGGATATTGTGTTTCCGATGGGTTACGGCATTAGCACGGATAGCAGTAAAGAAAGAATATATAGGCTGTCCTGGGGAACGGGCACGATTTCCAAACCGGAAGGGGAGACAGTGTTCAAGTCTTCGCGGGAATTTTTAAATAACGGTGTGTATTCAGGTATTATTACGGACTGTTTTGGTCCTTGGGAAGAGCGGGAGTGGCACAAAACGCTGGATAATCCATTGTATCGAGAGGAGCGTCGAAAAGCACTGGCCGAATTCGGATTCCCGAAAGACATTTCGTACGATGAGTTCAACCGCCAAACGGGAGGCCTGACGCGTTCGGAATATCTCGCATACTTGACAAGAATCTATAGCGGAAAAAGAAAGAAGAAATGACACGGTTATACATCCTTTTAGGAGGGGCCAATGAAATATCTTAAAGATTGTCCGGAACCAGGCATGGGAACCTGGTATTTTGAAATAGACTCAGACGGCGTAGCCTATCGGCAAATTGTGATCCAAGATGACGGTACTTTTATTGCTTCTAATCGTAAGCACGAGCAATATCATTTCTTGTTAGCAGAGAAAGCGATTGATGATACAGAGCCCTATTATACGAAAATTACAAAAAAAGAGTTTGAAGAAATCTGGTCTAGCAATCTTCACACCTTTAACAAGGAATGGCATCAAGTCAAAACCGTACTGCCGGTTGGGACTAAGGTAAGCGGATATATTGAAGCCTTTTTTCCACACGGAATACTTATTCATATTTTCCAGCACAATGCAGTCGGATTGGCAGACACCCATTCATATGCGGAAAAGACCCCATCTGAGTGGATGTATCCGAGGCATGAGATCACGGCGATTGTCCAGGGCTACGACGAGCTGAATCAGTGGGTAATTTTAGAGCAAACGCAGGTTTTCGAAAATCAGTTCAAAGGTTGAAAGATAGATATCGGAATACAGGAAGGAGAATGGATATGCATACGTTAACGGTTGATGAGCTGGTGGATCAGGACAACCATGCATGGGAAGAGGTCAGAAACATTCTGCAAGAAGGGAATAATCCATTTCGCATTGTACCGGCAGAATCGGAATCTGCTAGGGGAGATTCGCTCTACCGTTTGCAAGTGAGCACAAAATCGTACTTGGGAACGGTTGCCTATGAAACAGGAGGGATCATATTTGACCACGGATGGATCACCTTACTGGGTGCAGGTGGGCCTGAAATTTACGGTAGTTTGGCTTCGTGGAACGGGCTGCAAGAGCCAGTGAGCGTCCCTGCACTTGGGGGAATGCTGATTGTGGCCTATGATGCAGCAGGTGGCTTCTTTGGATTGGATACAGGGAAGTTTGGACGTAGCGGCCACATCTACTATTTTGCACCGGATGCATTGGAGTGGGAATCCACTGAGATGGCTTATTCCGGTTTCTTGAGCTGGTTGGCTGAGGGAGATCTGGGCTTGTTCTACCAGACATTCCGTTGGAATGGTTGGCAGTCGGATATGGAGCAACTTCAGCCAGGAGAGGTATTTGCTTATTATCCGCCGCTATGGACTCAGGAAGGTGGCGGAGAGACCAGCCACAAATCACCTATAGCAATAACAGAAGCGTGGCAGGCGGTGACGGATCGGGAATAGCCGCGAGTGGGGAGGGGGGACATAGGATCATGAATCATTCCATTCAATCCAAACTGATGCAGCTGAATGAAATACTTTCTCAAAATAACATTTACCATTACTACATTTATGATTATACAAGTCGCCCCAAGCTGGTACTAGCAGGGAGCTTTGACTTTAGCTATTATCACAACATAGAGATCACTTTTTACGAGGTCTCATTTCTTTCCTGTCCGGGTGGTGTATTTTCAATTGAGTGCTTTAGACTGGCTACTGACAAGGAATTGGAAATGTTAAAAACCGTCTCTTACGGATTTCATGAGGGGCCTGTGATTTGTATGGAGGATAAAACGTTCGGCACTCGATTTTTTATTGCTGCTGAAAGCTTGGATTACGAGCTCAAGACCGTTTTTTACTATAAACGTGAGGACCTTCAACCTCATGAAAGTGTGGCTGAATGGGTTGAAAAAGATGGAGAAGGTTGAAAAAGGTAGCAACAACAACTTTTAGAGACGTCAAGGCAGGGAGGTTGGTTATTATGTGGAGTATTCATTTTGAGCAACAGTTTGTAAAATGCCCGGAAGCAACAGGTGAACAAATCGGGGATTTTTTGAGCACATGGAACATCAAGCTATCGGAGCACGAAATTCACGAAATCCAACAAAGACAAGTGAACCCTTTCCCGAAATCGTCTCCATTTTATGATCAATATAAACCGCTGGATCCTGTGGGCTGGCATCTGCCCCAAGAACAATTTCCTGATAGTTACATAGAATTGCTGAAATACTCTAATGGCGGGGAATTTCAAAATGGAGAACGTTATTTTCAATTTTTCAATACCGAGGATTTGAGAGAAATGAACCTCGCCTACGAGTTGCCAGAGTATATGCCGGGTGCCGTGTCGTTTGCGATGGATGGGTGCGGAAACCACTATATGTTTGATATGAGAGAGGAAAAAAGAAACAACGAATACCCCATTCTTTTTGCTCATTCTGGTAGCTTGGGGTATGACGAATGTGAACAGGTTGCCCATTCATTTATAGAGCTGTGTACAGAAAAATGGGCATTATATTGATATCTGCATGATTCTGCCCAATATATAGCAATAGCGAGAAGTCCATTGAATTGGAGACTTCTCGCTATTGTGCCGTATGGGTATGTCCCTATAGCTGAATTTGAG
Organism: Paenibacillus sp. DP01; assembly: GCF_044784315.1. Taxonomy (NCBI): domain Bacteria; kingdom Bacillati; phylum Bacillota; class Bacilli; order Caryophanales; family Paenibacillaceae; genus Paenibacillus; species Paenibacillus sp. DP01. The sequence goes on along the minus strand of NZ_CP173059.1, from coordinate 4,021,858 downwards.
CTAGTTGTTTGAACAACGAATCGGCGGTCTCGGAATTCTTGCACCAAGCTATCTTACATATGTGGTGGCCTGATTGCCAGCGTAATCTTCAAGCACGATCTTTAGCGAGCTGGTACGAGAAGTAGGGGTAAAAGTGAGTTCACTTAATTTTGTTCTTCCCCGGACAATGTAAGGAAACTTTTTTGATACATAAGTTACACCAAATAGTTTGGGCACATCGTTTTCGTATACATATAAATAATGCCAGTCCTTCAAGGTGGGTAGAGCAAGCGTATAGGTTGATCCGGTGACTGTCACATTCTCTTTTGCATAAGGCTCTATCATCGTGTCTGCGAGCTGCCCAGTATAGGCTACAGGTTCATGATTGCCGATGGCGATAAGTAGTGTGTAGTGATCACCATTTGTGGGCAGATCGGTAAACGTAGCCGCCTCAGCGCCATTGTCCGCCGTAATGGTTTTCTGGAATACGGTGTCCGTATAGTCGGTGATTAAGGTCAATTTAACTGTTCCGTCTGCTTTAGATGGATTTTTCCACGTTACTGTGGCCTCCCCGTTTTCTTTCGTCTCCACCTTAATATGACTGACGGCAGCATTCAGATCGTAGCTTAATGGAGCCGGTTCGCTTTCCGTTCCATCAGCCCCAACTGCGGTAAGCATTAATTCACCGGATTTATGGTTTAGGGATTTAATATAATAGGTTGAGTCATAAATTCCGCCGATATAGGAGCCGTTCTCATACAGATTGTATTGTTTAACTTTGGAGTAATCCTCAAGGTCCCAGGCTACGAGCATTTCGTTCGTATCGGTCAGGGCCTTGGTGATTTTAAATCCTGTCGGCGCGGCTGGTTTCCGGGCAGAACCGTCTGTTATCTTGATTTGGCCGATATTCATCTGATAGTTTTTGATTGTTTTATTCGTATTTTCAAAAGATAAACCGAAAGCTGCAATTGTTTTTCCTTGATAGGGACTCAAGTCCAAATTGCGGCTAACCCAGCCCGTGGTTTGTTTACCAGAGTTAGGGATGCTGACTTTTACGACTTGGCCGGGGTTATCCTTGAACATAAGTCCGATGCTCAGTACTGAGCTGTCATCAGAGGAAGGCTTATTGTACGTGATGGACAAGTTTGAATTCTGATTAACCGACAGATCCGTTTTATACAGTCGTAAAAAGTTATCTGAATTCAGCTCTCCGTTCACGACGAGGGAACTGCCGCCCTGATAAGCACCGATAGGCTGATAGGTAAACCGAGTGCCTTTGGTATAATTCGGGCCATAGTCGTAGTCAACCGAGAGCGGTTTACCTTTGGTATCGAGCCACCATTGCCAGGTCACCGGGATATCCTGAATATTAATGTTGGACCATTCCTTGGGATTGGAAACAATTCCATTCACTACATACTGCAAGCCATGGCCGGTATTGAAGCTGGTGTTAAAATGGGAGCCACGGATGACAGAACGTTCGGCGATATATGCCGCGATACCGTCCCAGTTTGCACCTGAAGCTTTTACATCAGACAAATCTACACTTGGGTTTCTTTGTGCACGAACGGGATTCTGATTCGGACCGGACCACCAGACACAGTCGCGGATAAAGGTCATCCATTGATAGGCATTGTCAGCTCTACGATTGGTGTCCTGCCCGCCAAGCTCTTCATCCAGCGCATTATGTGTGAAATCGGCTCCCAACGTTGCGATACTGTTCATCGGCTGCCCGTTATCACCAATGTTCAGACGAAGGTCGTATTTTTGCTTCCATCTGCCAAAGTCACCATTCCCGCCCTCAATCCCGGCAAAAACAGTTTTAAGAGGGTTCAGACCCAATTGCTTGGCATGGTCGCGGGAGCTTTTCAGCTTCGATTTGTCCCACCAATAATTCAGAAAAATAGAATCGGACACCTGTCCATATTGCTTGTCTTTGACAAACGGGCTGTTCACGGTATTGAACTCATTTTGATAAGCAATTTTACCGGTTTCGTTTACAGTGGAGTCGTACCATTGCACATACATACCCTGATCCCGTAAGTATTTCATAAACTGTTTGTACCGGGGGATATCCTCTGTAGCTACGCCTTTTGAAGCTTCCTCCTGGTTGATGAAGTAGCCGTCATAGCCATAATATTTCGCCATTTCGATTAATTTTTTGGCTACCGGAAATTCTCCCTGAGCATCCTGTAGGAGCATTTGCTTATACGTTTGCGGTCCACGGTCATTATCCGAGAAAAAGATACAGGCGATGGAGAGAACGCCGTTTTTGTGCGCCGCATTCGTATAACCCGGATTTGGAATGTTCAGAATGCCGAACTCAAACCACTTTTCCGTCCAATCCTTTTGGGGATCGTATAGCTCTTCAGGGACATGGGCGGTAGGCATGCCATGCCAGTAACCGTAATAGTCGGTATACTGCCAGTAATTGAACAAATATTGGCTGAATTTATTGGTATAGGGATAGCTATCGAAGAAAGCGTTGCCATAATCGCCGCTGAGTGTAAACATTTGCGTGTCAGGGCTTAAAGCAGGCTGAGCCTGTGTGGCTGCAAAGGGGCTGTTTCGTTGTTGCAGTGGGACACGGGCTCGAAGCATATCTCCATAGACATCTTGGGTGGGAGTCCAGTCCAAAATATGTGAGCTGGCGTATCCATGCTGATAAGGCTGATTCGGCCCTTTGGCGCTTTCCCCTTTATACGGGAGGGTATCGCCTGCATACACGGATGGAGAGAGGGTTTGACTGAACAGGACAGAAGTCAAAACCAGAGCAGTCCATTTTAAAGCGAACTTGTGAACCTTGTTACGTTTCATAGCTCATCCCCCTAACGAGTATTTATCCCCCTAAAGATAATCAATAAAACGGTTTTTACATAGAGGATAAATTAAAGATATAGCGTTTAAATTAAAGAAAATCGCGTTTTTCATGAATGCGCTTACTTATCTCCTGCGAAGGACATGGTATACTTTATTTACGCATCACGATTCTGGAGGGCTTATACCATGAAAAGGGGTACTAGATACACTGCTTATTTTAAAAACAACATGTTCCTGAGGATACTAGTGTTGTTCTCCTGTATTGCGATTTTGTCCATCATTACAATTGCATATGTCACGTATGTTTCCATTTCGCAATCCATTGTTCGGCGGGAACTGGATACCCAGAAAGCAGCTATGGAAAGTGTTGACCGTTATATCCATCTCCGGCATGAATCCGTCCAGAACATGGTGCGAGATATGTACCGGAATGAGGTTCTCTCAATGAATGTTTCCTTTTTTATGGACCACGCGTATTCCGAATATGTACAGCACCGCATGGACGAAATGTACATGGAGAGTCATGATTACTCAACAGATGTACTCACCTATTTTAAAAATTGGTTGGATGAAAATAGCGATATCAGCAATTTGATTTTGTACAGTGCCGACCAGCAATATCTGTCTACTTTCAATGAGAACAAGCAATTCAAGCAATTCCCGGTGCATGCGGCGCGTTCCTTTGTACCGGATGTGATGGCTGCAGAAAGCAAAAGCGTCTCTACTCCGAATTACTGGATTCGGAAGGCGGTCGATCAGTGGAGCCCCTCGTTATATTCGTTACAAGTCCCCATTAACAATAAGCAAACACTCAAAAATACCGGTCAGCTTCTAGTATTTCTAAATTCCAAAAGTATCTCCAATGCACTTGCCAGCTACGGGAACAACCTGAAGGGAGAAATTATCGTTCTGTCCAGCAATGGAACCGTTCTGTTCGATTCAAGGAATAACTATTACGGAAAAACGTACCCTTATGTCGAAGTGACCCGATCATTATATGACGATGTGGATTCCGGTGCCGGGATCATTCAGACGAAGAAAAATATGTATATTAACAAGCTGATTTCTCCGGACGAAGGATATGTCGTGATTGGGGCAGCCCCCCATGAGGAAATGGCTCAATCGTACCGGGGCATTCGTAATACGATTTTGACCATCAGTGTCATCTGTATTCTGTTTGCTGTGCTGTTCCCTGCATTCTTCGTCATTAACTTTGCTAAACGAACGAATCGGATTATTAAATTCACTCGTCAGGTAAAAAATGGTGACCTCACAGCTCGCATCCAGGACCTTCGAGAGGATGAGCTGGGACAAATCTCTCGAAGCTTCAACGATATGCTGGACGAACTTAATCTATATATTGAACGGGTGTATAAAGCAGAGATCAAACAAAAGCAAACGGAGCTTGTGGCGTTGCAGGCACGTATTCATCCACATTTTTTGTATAACACGCTTGAAGTCATACGTATGAGGGCCATTTCCCAGGGAGCCAAGGATGTAGGAGAAATGATCTATAGCTTATCGGTGTTGTTCAAAAGCCTGGTTCAGCAGAAAAAAATATACACGCTTAAAGATGAATTGGAGGCTTGCAGATTATATCTTGAGTTGTTCAGAATACGCTACAAGGAAAGGTTCAATTACACGATTACGGTCGACCCCGAGTTGTATACCCGCTCTGTCATGAAGCTGATGCTTCAACCCATCATTGAGAATTATATTGTTCATGGTATCCAAAGCGACCGGAATGATAATGTGCTGACCATTGATGTGCGGGAAACGGGGGAAGTTCTGCTGGTTGAGATCCGTGACAATGGGAAGGGCATTAAAGAGGAGCGTTTGAAAGAGATTTTGGAGGAACTGGAACGCCAGGAGGAAAACGGACAAATGTTTGGACTACGCAGTGTGCACACCCGACTTCGGTTTCTACACGGAGCCGATTACGGGATTGAACTGGAAAGCCGCAGCGGTGAGGGAACGACGATTCGGGTACGTTGCCCCAACAGTGAAGGGATGGATGCCATATATGTATAAAGTATTTATTGTAGACGATGAGCCTTTTATCATTGAGGGATTATACGATATTGTGAATTGGACCTCTTTTGGGCTAGAAATTGTCGGACATGCGGAAAATGGATCTTTGGCGCTGGAAGCGCTGGCCTCCAGACCCGTGGACGTACTCATTACGGACATTTCCATGCCAACGATGAATGGTCTCAGGCTGATTCATGAGGCGAGAAAGCTGCATGCTGACTTGAAGGTGATTATTTTGAGCGGATTTAATGAATTTGATTACTTGAAGGAAGGCATGAAGCTGGGCATCGAAAATTATCTTCTGAAGCCGATTAATGTGGAGGAACTGGAATCCACTTTATGCAATACAACGGAGAAGCTGGACAGGTTCTGGATGGATCAACGATATGAGACGTTCGGGGTGCAGGTGCTTAAGGAAAATACGTTGTACCGTTGGCTGACAGGGCAGATTGCGCCTACCGAATTTCAGGAACGTGCTGAATTGATAGGTTTTTCGTTAAATATCCCCTTCATGGCGGTAGCCGTGTTACGGACGGAGGGGGATTCGGTAGGAATGCATCAACAGTTAAGGCAGTACATTCAGCATCAGCCCAACTTAACATTGTTTCTCGATGTTGATGCGGATAGTGTGCTCATTGCCGCACTGCCGAATTATGATGAGGGCAGACAGGACTTGATTATGCAGTTGGAGGATTTTTCTGTTCAGTGGTCAACGGACGGGGAAGAAACAGTTTATATCGGGATAGGCAGCGCCGGTTCGCTTGTTGCTACTCCACGCAGCTATAATGAAGCTAAAAAATCACTGGAATATTTTATGCTATATGATGACCGCCGGATCATTGACTATACGTTGCTGAAGGAGGGCGGGGGAAATGCTGGCGAGACTTGTTCCATCGAATGGAAGGATTATGCGAAGCTGATTATAGCAAGAGACCTAGATGCGCTTACCGCACGGATTCAGAGTGATTTTGAGCAAATCCAGCATCTTGAAAGGGTTACCCCGGATGAATTGCGGAATATGGCGCTGGAACTGGTGATCCGGTTCAAGATGGAACTGGAGAGCATCAAGCATTCCAATGAGTCGGACCGGTTTCAGCAGGGGCTCCACCAGATAAAATGCTGTACGACATGGGCAGAGCTGGTGAGCGCGCTTCAGCATGTGGCGACAGAGACGGTGAATTCACTACTGCAAGATATGAAGAACCCTATTGTAAGCCAGGTGCTGTCCTATATCCATGTTCATTATGCCAAGGAGTTATCATTAAAAATATTAGGATACCAGTACCACCTTCATCCCGTTTATCTCGGTCAGTTGTTTCATAAGGAAACGGGCGAAACCTTTGCTGAATATATCAATCAATACCGGATTAAAAAAGCCAAGGAGCAGCTTAAAAGCACAAATCTCAAGGTAAACGAAATTGCGCGGAACGTAGGGTATTGGGAGACGGGATATTTTTATAAGCAGTTCAGAAAATATGTGGGCATTTCCCCGACAGACTATAAAGGATTGGGATAAATACCAGGTGTACATGGATTTCTTTAATTTGTACCTTGGTTTATTAAGTTTATCTTCTTTATGAAAGTGCTTACATTAGTTAAGGTTAACGTAGTTGCTTCATCAATGAGGATTTCGCAAAAATCCTGAAACAGAAATGAATGAAACGACAGGGTCAGATTCCATTTCATAAGGGAGGATCATACATGGGTAAAAGCAAAAGAAGCTACTCGTTTGTTCTAGTGATGTGTATGGTTTTGACGCTCATTCTCAGTGCATGTGGAGGAAGCAGCGGTGGCGGGGAAACGACGAATGAGGGAGCGGAAAAGCCGGTAGAGCTGATCTGGTATACCATTGGTACACCTCAAAAAGATGTAGATCGGGTGATGGAAGAGGTTAGCAAGTACACCCAAAAGAAAATCAACGCCACGATCAAAATGAAAATGGTCGATTGGGGCGACTACCCGCAAAAAATGCAGGTGAATGTGGCTTCGGGAGAGCCCATGGATATTGTATTTACGGCTTCCGGTGGCTTTGATTATGTGCAAAATGCCAGAAAGGGCGCATTCATGGAGCTGGACGACTTGCTTGACAAGTACGGTCAGGATCTTAAAAAGACGATTGATCCTGCGTTTCTGGAAGGCTCCAAGGTGGATGGTCATCATTATGGCATTCCTGCCAACAAGGAGCTTCCACAGCAAGAGGTATGGCGGTTCAATAAAAAATTGCTAACCCAATACAAGCTGGACCTTTCCAATGTCCGCTCGCTGGATAGCCTGGAGCCACTGCTCAAAACGATTAAAGAAAACGAGCCCGGCGTAACGGCATTCGGTATGGACAAAAACTATGTTCCCTATGTTCCATACGACTATATCATTCAAAACCTGCCGATGGCTGTCAAACTGGATACTACGGACTATAAAATCGTAAACATCTTGGAAACACCTGAAATGAAGCAGGCGCTGACGACGATGCATAAGTATTACAAGGCCGGATATGTATCACCGGAAGCTGCAACTACAGGCTCGACTAATGATTTAACTACGTCCGGAAACTGGTTTCTGGATCGTGCGCAAACTCAACCACTAGCCGATAATCTATGGTCTGCCAGCTACGGCTATCCGGTGATATCGACCCCTGCCAGTGATCCAATTGTGACCAATACGTCTGTACAGGGCTCTATTATGGCGATCTCTGCTAACTCGGCAAACCCTGAAAAGGCGATGCAGTTCCTGAACCTGCTGAATACAGATCCAGTATTACGTAATATGGTTGACTCTGGTATTGAAGGAGTGCATTACAAAAAAACAAATGGCCAATATATCGAAAATCTGGCTGATTCCAAAAACTATGATATGCCTTCGTATTCACTCGGTAACAATATGCTGCTGTATCTGAATCCGAATGATCCTGCTGACAAATGGGAGCAATTCAAGAAGTTCAACTCGGAAGGAAAAAACTCTCCCATCCTGAGCTTCAACTTTGACAGCAGTAAAGTATCCACGGAGATGGCAGCGGTGCAGAACGTCAAAGAGCAATTTTGGGCTTCGCTGATGACAGGCACGCTGGAACCGGAAACGAATCTCCCTAAAGTAATTGAGAAATTCAAGCAGGCTGGGCTGGATAAGGTGATGGCGGAAGCGCAATCCCAGCTTGATGCCTGGAAGGCACAAAACAGCAAATAATCCTTTAGGTTGTGAAATATAAGCGAGATCGGGCGGGTGTAAGTTACGCCCGGTCTTTTTCCAATAGCTATTTTAGCTGATTTTCTCATTACAGATTGGGAGGGGATACCTATGGCCGCATTTTTCAGAAATGTGATTCGAAACAAAGTTATGCTGTTCATGGTGCTGCCTGGCGCTATCTGGTTCTTTTTCTTTTCATATCTGCCGTTGGTTGGTACTGTGGCTGCCTTCAAGCAATATCGTTTTAACAGGGAAGGATTCTGGGCCAGTATTTATACGAGCAAATGGGTGGGCTGGGATAACTTCAAGTTTCTGTTCAATAACAATGATGCCTATGTCATCACGCGAAATACCCTTTTGTATAACCTGGTCTTTATTATTCTTGGACTTGTGTTTTCAGTCGCTATGGCTATTCTGCTCTCCGAGCTGATTAATAAACGGTTGGCGAAGCTGTACCAGACAGGCATGTTTCTCCCATATTTTCTATCGTGGGTCATCGTGGGCTACTTTGCCTTCAGCTTTCTGAGCATGGATCGGGGGATGCTGAATCAAATTATCGCAGGGTTTGGCATCGAGCCCATTCAGTGGTATTCGGAGGCCGCCTATTGGCCTTATATCTTGATTCTAGTCAGTCTATGGAAGGCGATCGGTTATAACAGTGTCGTATATCTGGCTTCAATTTTGGGGATCGACAAATCATTGTATGAAGCAGCCATGATAGATGGAGCCAGCAAGTGGCAGCAAATTCGTAATGTGACGCTCCCTTTGCTCTCGCCGATCATTATTATTATGACGCTGCTTGCGGTCGGACGGATTTTTTATGCGGATTTTGGTTTGTTCTATCAGGTTCCGAGGGATTCGGGCACCTTATATTCAGTAACGAACGTCATCGACACTTATGTATATCGCGGTTTGAAAACGACAGGCGAAATCGGGATGAGCACGGCGGCAGGTTTGTATCAGTCGGTGGTTGGCTTCGTTCTCGTCATCCTATCCAATTATGTTGTGCGAAAAATAGATAAAGACAGCGCTTTGTTCTAAAAAAGAGGAGAGGGGTGTGGACTATGGCTTCTGGAAAAAAAAGAAAAAAACGAGATTTCCATCATATTTCACGGGGCTGGAATGTTGTTCTGAATGGGATAGCAGGGATGTTCGCGTTCCTATGTGTGTTTCCGTTTTTGTTTGTCGTCATTATTTCCCTAACCGATGAGAAAACGCTGGCGCGGGACGGATATCGTTTGCTCCCGGCTCAATGGAGTCTGGAAGCCTACCGCTTCATATTTCGTACCAGTGATACGCTACTGCGCTCCTATGGGGTGACGATTGCCGTAACGGTCATCGGTACGGTGATCAGTCTCATTCTGATTTCGTTATATGCGTACGCCATTTCACGAAAGAGCTTCCGTTACCGGAGATTCTTTTCCATTTTTGCGATTTTAACCATGCTCTTTAATGGCGGAATGATCCCGACCTATATGGTCGTTTCCCAATTGCTCGGGCTTAAGGATACGATTTGGGCTTTGATTTTGCCGCTTGCCATGAATGCCTTTTATATTATGATCCTGCGCACATTTTATAGCACCAGTGTGCCTGATGCCATTGTCGAATCAGCCAAAATAGATGGGGCAGGCGAGTTTTACACCTTTTTAAAAATCGTGCTTCCACTCTCTCTGCCTGGACTTGCCACCATTGGCTTATTCAGCACGCTTGGTTACTGGAATGACTGGTTTAATGCCCTGTTGTATATTGACAATCCCAATCTGGTGCCGCTTCAGTCTATGTTGATGCGGATTGAATCCAGCATTCAGTTCATCCAGCAAAATTCGCAAAACAGCTCTATGAGTCTGGCTGCACTTCAATCCATTCCGCAAGATACCTCGCGGATGGCGATGGTGGTGCTGGCGACGCTGCCTATTATATTCGCTTATCCTTTTTTCCAGCGTTACTTTGTGCAGGGACTTACGGTTGGGGCTGTGAAGGAATAACAGGGAAGGAGAGACATGAACATGTTGATTTATAAAGACAAAAGCAAACCGATCGAAGAACGGGTTAAGCACTTAATCGGTTTGATGACGTTAGAAGAAAAGGTGGGGCAGCTTGTGCAGCCCTTTGGCTGGCAAGTGTATGAGCACATAGACGGGGAATTGTCCCTACATCATGATTTCAAGCAGCAGGTACAAAATGGAGGAGTCGGCTCCTTATACGGGGTACTTCGCGCTGATCCGTGGACCGGAGTGACCTTGGAGAATGGCTTATCTGCCAAACAAGGGGCGGAGGCTGTGAATATGATCCAACGCTATGCGATAGAGCATTCCCGGCTGGGTATCCCGATACTGATCGGTGAGGAATGCTCTCATGGGCATATGGCGATTGACGGCACTGTGTTTCCGGTTCCGCTGTCCATCGGCAGCACATGGAATGTCGATCTGTACCGCGATATGTGCCGTGCGGTTGCGAGTGAAACCCGCGCTCAGGGCGGGGCGGTCACGTATTCGCCCGTGCTTGATGTTGTGCGTGATCCACGCTGGGGGCGCACGGAGGAATGCTTTGGCGAAGACCCTTATCTCATCGGCGAATTTGCTGTTGCCGCAGTGGAGGGACTTCAGGGGGAAAGCTTACTCAGCGAACATAGCGTAGCTGCCACACTAAAGCATTTTGCAGGCTATGGCAGCTCGGAAGGCGGACGTAATGCCGGACCTGTGCATATGGGCTGGCGCGAGCTTTTGGAGGTCGATCTGTATCCATTCCAAAAAGCGGTGGAAGCAGGGGCCCAATCTGTTATGCCAGCCTATAACGAAATCGACGGGGTTCCGTGTACAGTGAATACTGAGCTATTGGACGATACTCTTCGTCAGGCGTGGGGATTTGACGGTCTGATCATCACAGATTGTGGCGCGATTGAAATGTTAGCGAGCGGACATGATGTGGCCGAAAATGGATTGGATGCCGCTGTGCAGGCAATTCGCGCAGGAATTGATATGGAAATGTCCGGGGAAATGTTCGGCAGTCATCTGGTCGAGGCGGTTCATGCTGGCAAGCTGAAGACGAGCGTGCTGGATCGGGCGGTTCGCAGGGTGCTCACGTTAAAATTCAGGCTCGGTCTGTTTGACAAACCGTATGTGAATGCAGAACGAGCGGAGCAGGTAATTGGTCAGGTGGAGCATATTCGCTTAGCTCGTCAGCTTGCGACCGAAGGGATTGTGCTGCTTAAAAACGTCAATAGCACGCTCCCCCTGCCGAAAACCTCCAAGCGTATTGCAGTCATTGGCCCAAATGCAGATCAGATCTACAACCAACTGGGCGATTATACATCACCGCAGCAGAGATCCCGTGTGGTAACTGTACTTGATGGTATCCGTGGCAAGCTGGGCAAGGATCATTCAGGCGTTCTGTATGCACCTGGCTGCCGGATCAAGGGAGAGTCCCGGGAAGGCTTTGATAACGCACTGGCATGTGCGGCTGAGGCCGATACCGTGGTGATGGTGGTTGGAGGGTCCAGTGCCCGCGATTTCGGGGAAGGGACGATTGACCTGAAAACCGGCGCCTCGAAGGTATCGGATCACGATTGGAACGACATGGAATGCGGCGAAGGCATTGACCGGATGACGTTGGGGCTTGCAGGCGTACAGCTTCAACTCATGCAGGAAGTCTACAGGCTGGGGAAGGAGCTTGTCGTCGTTTATATGAACGGGCGACCGATTGCTGAGCCATGGGTGGAGGAGCACGCACATGCCATTGTGGAAGCATGGTATCCCGGTCAGGAGGGAGGGCATGCAATCGCGGATATTTTATTTGGGGATGTGAACCCTTCGGGACGTTTGACTCTCTCCATCCCTAAACATGTGGGGCAGTTGCCGGTATATTACAACGGCAAGCGTTCCCGGGGCAAGCGGTATCTGGAAGACGATGCCGCGCCGCGCTATCCGTTTGGCTATGGTCTTAGCTACACGACGTTTAGCTATGAAAGGCTTACATTAAGCGCCAATTCGATCCGAGCGGGCGAATCCGTTACGGTTACAGTCGATGTAACCAACACGGGCGACCGGGAAGGGGCTGAAGTAGTTCAGTTATATATCTCGGACACGGTGAGTTCGGTGACCCGTCCAATCAGGGAACTTAAGGGCTTTTGCAAGCTTGTATTACAGCCGGGAGAAACACGGACGGTGGTGTTTGTAGTAGGCTCCGACAAGCTGCAATATATAGGGCATGATCTACAGCCAATCGTTGAGACTGGGCGATTTTCTATTCAAGTAGGCAGGCACTCCAAAGATACCCTGTGTGCCGAGCTGATCGTACGGGAGGATGAATAATGGAGCGTATCAAACGCCTGATTCGGGAATTGTCGGAATGCCAATGGCTGGAGAAGCTGGATTTGCGGAGCTGGAACATTACACGCTCCACTTACCTGGCACCAGGTCAATACGAAGGCGCCGAGCCTTTAACGGAAGGACTGGACCTCAAGCGATTCCCCAGCAGTCAGGGGACGACTTATTTTTTTCGAATGCGGCTGAATGTACCAACAGCGTGGTTGAGAGAGCCTTTTGGATTGGTGTTTGAGTCCGGGGGAGAAGGTTTGCTGCGAGTCAATGGTGCTTCCTATCACGGGCTTGATCGCAATCATACCTATGTCACGCTAAATCCAGAGCTCATCGGGTCTTCCCCTGAGCTGGAGATTGAGCTGTTTGATCCGGTACCTGAGCCCGTAGATCCGCTCAATCGGCAGGCTGTCATTCAACCTCCGATTTCTTCTATTACAAGCTATCTTGTACGGCCCAATAAGCCTGTGCAAAGCCTGATGTATACCGTTACCGTTGTTAGCGAAGCCGCTCTATTACTGCCTGAGGGCGATATCCGCAAAATACGCCTGCTGAAGGCTCTGTATGGGGTGATGGATCGTTTTGCGAATCTGGAGGAAGACGCCATTCGAGCAGGGGGGGCGATATCAGCCACAGAAAATGAGCTCATTCAGCAGGTTCAGGAGATCGGCGGAAATGCGCAAGCTTTGGAGCACATGGTAGGACAGTCGCACATCGACATTGCTTGGCTGTGGCCGATGCGCGAGACCGTACGGAAAACAAGCCGAACCTTCTCAACGGTGGATGCGCTGATGGATGAATACCCGGCCTATCAATATGCACAGAGCCAGCCGCTGCTGTTCTCTTTTGTAAAGGAAAATGATCCAGAGCTGTATGAACGAGTCAAAGCGAGAGTCGCTGAAGGACGGTGGGAGCTGGTCGGGGGTATGTGGGTAGAGCCTGATTTGAACCTGCCCAGTGGCGAATCACTCATCCGCCAAATGCTGTATGGTCAGCGTTTTTACCAACAGGAATTTGGCCAAACCTCTCATATCGAGTGGCTGCCGGATACGTTCGGCTACTGTGCGTCCCTGCCGCAGATTTTAAAGCATGGGAAGATAGACTATTTTATGACGACCAAGCTCGGCTGGAATGATACGAATGTGTTTCCTTACGATTTGTTCCACTGGGTGGGCATCGATGGGACTTCGATGTTGTCCTACCTCAATCATGGCGTGAATGAAAATACACGGCCACAGGACATTCATGACCATTGGCAGTCTTATCGTGAAAAATCAGCGCATCCTGAGCACATGTTGCTCTATGGACATGGAGACGGCGGGGGCGGAGTTACGCGTGAAATGCTGGAATATATAGAGCGTTCTTCGCTAATGGTGGGATTGCCTACGAGTCAGTTCAGCACGGGGGGACAGTTTTTCGCAGGCATAGATCAGGCACATCCGAAGCTTCCCAAATGGCATGGTGATTTGTACCTTGAGTTGCACCGAGGAACCTACACGACCCACGCCCGCAACAAACGCAATAACCGGAAAGCGGAGGGAGTCTACCGCGAGGCAGAACTGTGGAGCACGCTGGCATTACCACAGCTGGAGCCGGAGCAGGTGGAGGATATCTGTTCGGCATTGCATGAGGGCTGGAAGCTGATTTTGTTGAATCAGTTCCACGATATTATCCCTGGCTCGGCGATTACCGAGGTGTACGGCACTTCGGATAAGGAGTATCAGCAAATTTTCGAATGGGGACATGTCGGGCTTCAACAGGGGATTACGACGCTGGCGGCTCAAGTGAACACGGAAGGATCGAGGGCAGGAACACCGTATCTGGTGTTTAACAGCCTGGGCTGGATCCGTAATGCTGTGATTCATATTGCTACGGAATCGGCACAGGGATGGTATGCCTACCACTACGCTAATGATGAAGCCGAGCGGCTGGACACCGATGTGGAGGAAGGCGGCATTTCAGTGCGTATTCCGGATATTCCTGCACTAGGCTACAAAACGATTTGGTTGGAGCGAGAACAGGCTCAAGCAGGTGAGGAGCCCGAGATCGCTGTGATATCTGGATCGCTGGGGGATATGTGGGAGACGGCCTTTTATAAGGTGCAATTTAACGAGCGGGGCGAAATGATTCGTTTGCTGGATAAAGCGGCAAATCGTGAAATTTTGAAGCAAGGGGAACGGGCAAACCGTTTTTATTTTTTCCATGACCGTCCGACGCTGTGGGATGCCTGGGATTTGGATGACCGCTATGAGGAACAGGTAGCAGGAGAAGCCGAGTTGCTGGAAAAACAAGTAGTGCTTCAGGGAAAAACGAAGGATGTGCTGCGCTTCCGATGGCGAATCCATCAATCTGAAATGACACAGGATGTAATCTTTTATCATCATGAGCGGCGAATTGATTTCAAAACGCATGTGAGCTGGAATGAAGCGCACAAGCTGCTAAAGGTAGGCTTTCCTATAGATGTGGTTACGGACAAGGCGACTTATGAAATTCCGTTCGGTGCCTTGGAACGGCCGACCCATCGGAATACGAGTTGGGAGCAGGCGCAGTATGAAGTATGTGGACACCGATTTGCGGATGTTTCCGAGCACGGGTATGGCGTGAGTCTGCTCAATGATTGCAAATATGGCTACGACATTCAAGACAGTACCATCCGTCTGTCTCTGCTACGAGCACCCAAATGGCCGGATAAAGATGCCGATCTGGGCGAGCACGATTTTACGTATTCGCTTTATCCGCATGTTGGAGATTGGCGCAGCGCCCATACTTTGCGTCATGCGGCTGAGCTGAATCAAGATATGCCTGTTGTACAGCAGCAAAAGCACAATAGCGGAGTGCTGCCGAGCAGTGGATCGTTCATTAACTTTGATAGCCGTCACGTTGTGCTGGATACGATCAAGCCGGCCGAAGATGGGCTGGGGTCGATTCTTCGTTTGTATGAATCCTCTGGGGGACGGGAAACGATCAGGCTGACCTGGCCTTATACGTTCAACGCAGCCTACATGTCGAATGCGCTGGAGGAACAAGTGCATCCTCTTGAGCTGGAAGGTGGATGTCTTACGCTGTCTTTTACACCTTATGAAATTAAAACGATACGTTTGCAATAGATATGCTGGATTGGAATGACTATAAGCGCACGGGTGTTTCCCGACAGATAAAGGAGCGAAAAAGCTATTGGAACAATTCAGACTTCCCAAAATACCAATGCCCGACTTTGACTTGCCGCAGGCTGTTCAGGACGTACTTAAGGAAGCAGAGCAAGCACTGGCTCACAGGCCGAAGCTGCTGAAGCTGTTTAAAAACTGTTTTCCAAATTCACTGGAGACGACGACCAAGCTAATGGATGATGGGACAACGTTTCTGTTTACAGGGGATATTCCAGCTCTTTGGTTGCGGGATTCTGTAGAGCAGGTCATTCATTATGCGCCGTTAGCCAGGGAGGATGCTGATTTACAGCGCATCATTGGGGGGCTGATCAAGCGCCATATTCATTATGTCCTCATAGACCCGTATGCGAATGCGTTCAATGAGACAGCGAATGACTGGCACTGGAATGCGACTGATGAGACGGAGATGTCACCATGGGTGTGGGAAAGAAAATTTGAAATCGACTCGCTGTGCTTTGTCATTCGGCTAGCTTATATGTACTGGAAGGAAACGGAGCTTACCGATATTTTTGATTCAAAATTCAAGTCGGCTCTGCGCAAAATAGTGGATGTGTTCAAAACGGAGCAGCGTCACCAAGAGCAATCTGCGTATCGGTTTACGCGTAATAACGGCATTCCCACAGATTCCTTGCGCAATCATGGACTCGGTATGCCTGTAAATTATACAGGGATGATTTGGTCGGGCTTCCGTTCCAGTGATGATGCTTGCGATTTTCACTACAATATACCCGGCAATATGTTTGCAGTGGTCGCTTTGCGGCAGATGCAGGAGATTGCGGAGTGGGTATTCCGTGATATGGACTTTCTGAACGAGCTGAAGGAGCTGAAGGCTGAGGTGGAGCACGGTATCCGCTTGTACGGCATTTACCGCCATCCGGTATTTGGGCCTATATATGCTTATGAAACGGACGGATTTGGCAACTACTGCCTGATGGATGATGCGGGTACACCTGGATTGATGTCCATTCCGTATTTGGGCTATACGACGGCGGACGATCCTATCTATCAAAATACGAGACGCTTCGCTTTAAGTCAGGAGAATCCGTTTTACTTTGAGGGCAAGGCGGCTAAAGGCATCGGAAGTCCGCACACGCTGCCAGGTTACATCTGGCATATGGCCCTGTCTATGCAAGGATTAACGGCCCGGACCGCAGAAGAAAAGCTGGAGATGATCCAGATGCTGGAAGCAACAGATGGGGACACTGGCTACATGCATGAAGGTTTTCATGCAGATGATCCTACGGTTTATACGCGAAAATGGTTCGCTTGGTCTAACAGTCTGTTTGCCCAGCTTGTGTATAAGGCTATGAAGGATGGCTTGTTATGAATGGAATCATAGTAAACCCATCCATCGTTGTTTTCAGTGAGCAAGGCTTTCCCACTATAGGGAACCTGTTGCCGGATGAGGCGTTTCATGGAGTTGCAGAGGTGGTGGTCGTAGGAGCCGATGAACTGGCTGAAACGCTAAAGCATATGGACAACGGCTGTTTTGTCAATCTGCATGCACCGTACTTCCCCAAATCCGCTTGGACTGAAATCGTGGCATTTCTCCATAGGGGAGGGGGGCTGCTTAACGTTGGGGGAGCACCCTTTAAGCATCCAGTCCGCGATCCTGCTGATGAGCATGGAGATTGGAGGATTGAGAATGAACAGACTGCGTATCATCAGGAGTTGCATATTCATGAGGTGCTGCGAGTGGATGCGTCGAAGGTAGCTTCGCTGGTTGCATCAGAGGATATTCCTGTACTGTGTGGTCAGGAGTCTCTATTTCAGGTGGCGGATACGTGGAATCTCGTTCCACATACGACCAAAAGCAGCGATCTGCCACACCAGATGGGCTCTGCCGGGCCAATGAATACGCAAATTTATCCTTTGCTCAAGGGAGTAAGTAAGGACGGACGGGATATCGCTGCCCCGGTGGTGCTATGGGAGCATGCCCGGGGTCTGTTTGCTGGCGCACGCTGGATGTTTATCCATGTGCCGTTGATAGCTTCCTTTTGGGAACAGGATGGTGAGCAACTGCTTGCCCAATGGGCACGTTTTTGCGCCAAGGGGATGACGGAGCTATCTATCAAGCCGAACTATGCTGCTTATGAGTCCGGGGAACGAGCCATACTGACACTTCAAACCCAGAGATTGCAGCGAGAAGGAGCCACGCCCAGAAATCACGAGGTATGGAGCTTTGACCTGACGGTGGAGCAAATATTGGATGAGTACAATCAGCAGGTATGGAGCAATCGCTTGCAGATTGAGGTTAGCAAAGAACAGAACTTTGTACGTATTCCCCTTGGCTTTTCCATTCTAAGCGGTTTATATCGGGTCATTTGCCGAGCTGAATCATCGGATGGTGAAGTACGTATATTGCGACAGGGCTTTTGGGGGCAGGATGCCGAACTGCTGGCTGAAGGACAGATCATCATGTGTAGTCGGGATTATTTTATAAAGGACGGGCGTCCGTTACCTGTTGTTGGCATGACCTATATGACCTCAGATGTGGCACGGAAATTTTTATTTTTGCCCAATGCAGCAATTTGGGATCGGGATATGGCCCAGATGGCCAAAGCGGGCATCAACTGGATTCGTACAGGGGTATGGACGGCTTATCGCAACATGATGCAGATAGACGGGCACGCCTCGGAAGAGGTACTTCGCGCGATTGATGCTTTTCTGCTGACAGCCAAAAGGCATGGCTTGCAGGTGACGTTCACGTTCTTTTCTTTTACGCCGGAAACGTGGGAAGGGGTTAACCCTTATCTTGATCCGCAAAGCGTGGAAGCACAAAAGCGATTCATTCGCAGTATTGTCAGTCGGCACACGGCTACAACCCATGTGGATTGGGATCTAATTAACGAGCCTTCGATGTTTGATCCGTCGCGTATTTTCGCAGACGGTCCACGTTCTGCGAGGGACTCATGGGAACAGGCGGCGTTCAGCACATGGCTGGAGCAACGCCATGGCAGCATTGAAGCTTTGCAGGAAGCCTGGAATATGACGCCACAGCAGCTTTCCTGTTTTGCTTCTGCCACAATCCCCGAGCCGGAGGAGATCAACTTCGACGTTCAGGATATGCATCTGGCCAAAAAGGGAGCCAAATGGCTGGATTACTGTCTATTTTCGATGGAAATGCACAATCTGTGGGCCGAGCAATTGGCGACTACGATTCGGGAGCTTTGTCCCGGACATTTGGTAACTGTAGGTCAGGACGAGGCACTGGGCGCGCAACGGCCATCCCCGTTTTTTTATGAGGCTGTGGTGGATTATACGACGGTGCATTCATGGTGGCTGAATGATCATTTGGTGTGGGACGGTATTTTTGCCAAAACACCAGACAAACCGAATCTCGTGCAGGAAACCGGGATCATGTATGTTGAGACACCGGATGGTCGAGCCAAGCGTTCGGAGGAGGAGCTGCGCGACATGCTGGAGCGCAAGTATGCGTATGCCTTTTCGACTGGCGGAGCGGGTGCGATTCATTGGATCTGGAATACGAACTTTTATATGGATAATGCCAATGAATCGCACATCGGTGCATTACGTGCGGATGAGACCGAGAAGCCGGAAGCAGAGGTATCTTACGATTTTGGGCTTTTTATGAATGAAATTCGCGATCTGTTTACAGACCGGAAGCTGGAAGAAACGGCTGTTGTATTCCCGTATTCCAATGATTTCTCTAACCGATCACTTGCCTTCGATGCCACGACAAGGCTTACCCGGGTGATGTCCTATAATCTCAAACAGCCGTTCCGTGCCGTCTCCGAGTATCATCTGGACTCGCTCAAGCGGCAGTTACCGAAACTGATTATGATCCCCAGCGCGCACAATTTCGATAGTACATCGTTGGAGCATCTTCTGGAAATGGTGCGAGTCTTCGGTGTGACGCTACTAGTCACCGGACCACTGGGGCTTGATCCTTACTGGAAAATGACCGAACGGGTTGATGCCATTATTGGTCAGCGTACGCTGGGGAACGTCCAACGGGAGGAAGTACTGAGTCTGGAGGGTCAAACCTACTCTGTCTCATTCGGACAGCGGCGAATTGCTGAGGTCGCTAAGGAGGAACAACTGTCACCGGAAGCGGATGGAGCGATGGGTGATGAAGTCGTGAACCTGCCGCTTGGCAAGGGGCGCTTGATCTGGAGTCCGCTTCCACTGGAGTTGAATGGCAGAGATGAGCCGATTGCCGAATTGTATCGTTACGCCTTCGCTGCTGCCGGGGTGGAGCGAGAGCTGGAATGGATAGACGGTGGCGATCAGCCGGGGCTATATGGACGTAAGCTGAATTTCAAGAATGGGGGCCTATATATTTTCGTATCGGAGTTTTCCCGGGATACCCAAGTGCGTGTTCGGGATAAGGAGACTGGATTATCCTACGCTTTTCTGTTGCCAAGGAGCCGCTCTATCTTGTTTGCTGTGGGTCGAGAAGGTCTGTTGCTAGCAGTATATCGTCCCGAGGACGTGACGATTGAAGTGATACAGTGAACAATGGCAGGTCAAGACATACGGTGAGGAGATATGCGATGAGCGAGCAAAGGGATGAATCAATCAACAATCAAGCGATAAGCAGGGAAGTAGACACATACACGGGCAGCAAGACGACAGCACATATTATTTCGCATACCCACTGGGATCGGGAGTGGTATTTGCCTTATGAGAAGCACCATATGCGCCTGATTAGCCTGATGGATTCTCTGCTGGATAAGCTGGAGCAGGACCCGGATTATAAAAACTTTTATCTGGACGGGCAGACGATCATTCTGGAGGATTATCTACAGGTTCGGCCCGAGCATAAGGAACGTTTGGAGCAGCATATTCGCAATGGTCGTATTTTTATCGGACCCTGGTACATTTTGCAAGATGCTTTTCTGACCAGCGGCGAAGCCAATGTACGCAATATGCAGATTGGTCACCGCGATGCCGAACGTTACGGCACTCCGTCCAAGATCGGATACTTCCCCGATACGTTTGGCCTGGTTGGGCAGACTCCGCAGTTCATGCAACAGTCGGGGATTACGAATGTTTTCTTCGGAAGGGGCGTAAAGCCGACAGGGTTTAACAATACAGTGTCGGATAGAGGCTACGAGTCCTCCTTTTCGGAACTGTTATGGACGGGGCCAGACGGATCAGAGGTACTCGGTATTTTATTTGCCAACTGGTATTCCAACGGCAATGAGGTTTCTGTAGATGAGGCGGAAGCCAAGATTTATTGGAAGCGTAAACTGGATGATGCGCAAAAATATGCTTCAACGGGCGAGCTGCTGTTCATGAACGGTTGCGATCATCAGCCTTTACAGCTTGATTTACCGGAAGCAATCCGTACGGCACAGAAGCTTTATCCGGATATCGAGTTTGTTCATTCCAATTTCAACGATTATCTGACTTCTCTGAAACGGACTTCCCAAAGGCAACTCTCGTCAGTGAAGGGAGAGCTTCGCAGTCAGCGCACGGACGGCTGGGGAACGCTGGTGAATACGGCTTCTGCTCGGGTGTATTTGAAACAAATGAACCAGTTGGGACAAGTGATGCTGGAAAAAGTGGCAGAGCCGCTTGCGACCGTCGCGCATCTGCTGGGGCAGGCTTATCCTCACCATTTGTTCACCTATGCCTGGAAAACACTGATGCAGAACCATCCGCATGACAGTATTTGCGGTTGTAGTGTGGACGAGGTGCACCGTGAGATGGTGACCCGGTTTGATAAGAGCCGTCATGTAGCCGAGAGCATTGTGGATGAAAGCATAGAGGTCATTGTGCAAGCAGTGGATACGACGGGCTTTAGCCGCTTTGGAGAAGATGCATTGCCACTCGTGATTTTTAATACGTCAGGCTGGGAGCGCAGTGGTATAGTGTCGGCAGAACTGGAAGTGGTACGTCTGTACTTCCGTGAAGGATACACGACTGAGGAGGCTGCTCATCAAGCAAAGAACGTTGATCTTTCCGGGCGTATACTGGTGGACAGTGAAGGGAGTCCGGTGGCATGCAAGATGGAGGACCTCGGGCTACAGTTCGGTTATGATTTGCCAGATGACCGATTCCGCCAGCCTTACATGTCTCGTCGGGTTCGCCTTACCTTTGAGGTTGAACGTGTGCCCCTGCTAGGCTTAAAAACCTATGCTTGGCTGAGAAGTAGTGTCGAGACGGACTCCTCTTCCCTTTTTCATGGCAGTCGCAGTATGGAAAATGATCTGCTCCACGTCGAAATTGCGGATAACGGATCTTTTACCCTGACAGATAAGCGTACAGCCCGTAGCTACAAAGACCTTGGCGTATATGAAAATGTGGGTGATATCGGCAACGAGTATATGTTCAGACAGCCCGAGGGAGAGCAGGCGCTGACCACCGAAGATTTGATCGCTGACATTCGCGTGCTTGAAGATACACCTTTTCTGGCATCCATGGAGATTATTCATCATTGGGAAATACCGGCTTCCGCTGATGAAACGCTGGAGCAGGAGCAGCGAGAACTAGTTTATTATCCGTACCGCAAGGCTCAGCGCTCCTGGCAGACCGTTCCGCTGACGATACGGACCGTCATTTCTTTATCTAGGAACAGCAGAGTGGTTTCCATGGAAACCACCTTTAACAACCAGGCCAAGGATCACCGTCTTCGTGCTCTGTTTCCGACAGATATAGTTTCTGGTGAGCATCGGGTGGACTCGATGTTTGAAATTGCAATCCGGGACAATGAACCTGCACCTGAGTGGGAA
The DNA here is from genome assembly GCF_044784315.1 of Paenibacillus sp. DP01. NCBI lineage: Bacteria > Bacillati > Bacillota > Bacilli > Caryophanales > Paenibacillaceae > Paenibacillus > Paenibacillus sp. DP01. The sequence continues at coordinate 3,999,664 of NZ_CP173059.1, read as the reverse complement.
AACCCAAGCAACACACAGCATCAGCAGGCGTTTGTGGATGTAAGCGGGGAACAGGCGGGTCTAACCGTAGCCAATCTCGGGTTGAATGAATATGAAATCATGCGTGATGGTCGTAACACGATTGCAATAACGCTGCTTCGCTCAGTTGGCGAGCTGGGGGATTGGGGATGGTTCCCGACGCCGGAAGCGCAGTGCCCAGGTGAGCACACCGCTCGTCTGGAAATCATTCCACATGATGGCGACGGTATTCAGTCCGGCGCGTATACAGAAGCCTATCAATACCAAATTCCTTGGATTGTAAAACAAACGGGGATTCATGCGGGTACAGTTGCTTCAGATTATGCGCCGTTTGATTGGCAAAGCACGGAGCTTGCCTTTTCCTCTATGAAAATGAATGAGCTGTCGGGGGATGTGCTGCTACGCTGGTACAATATGAGCAATAGTATAGCCGAATTAATTATCAAGCCCGGGCCGCAGCAGTACGATTTCTATAAAAGTAATATCCTCGAAGAACCAGGAGAAGACATCGTAATGGATTACTCTAATGAGTTACTTCAGTCTGTAAAGCCGCATGAAATTATTACACTAGGTTTTAAAATGAAGACTTAACAATAAAGAGAAGAAGGCCATAGCAAATTAACAAGCCCCGATGGAATAGCTTATCATCGGGGCTTGTTATCGTTTGCTAAAAGTAAATAGTAGCTAGGTTTACGGATTCAATCCGCGTTGCTTTTTTGACACAAGGCTCTCCTGACATGCTATTCATTTGCATTCATCATCTCAAGTAACACTTGATATACCATCGGTAAGGTGGTAAAACCGTCACTTTGCAAAAAGTGCCCCCCATGATCTACTTCGTGAAAATCAGCCTGCATATCTTCCGCTAGTTTCTTGCTAAGTGCAAAGGGGACAATCGTATCGTCCTTTGAAGCTATAGCTGCACGTGCCTTTAGTGAATCCATAATTTGCTGATCATCCAAATGGTCAATTGTAAACTCATCTAATGATGGTAGGCTTGGCACTGGGTCAGTAAAACCGGAAACGAACACGGCGCCCCCCAGCGGTTCCGAGATATTTACTTGCTGCAGGTACCTTAATATGGATACACATCCCAAGCTATGACCAATAAAATAGGTGTCTTTATGTAGAACTTTAATATTTTGCAATAGATACTCAATCCACTCATTAAGCTTGGGCGCTTGCGAGTTGGGCATTTCTAGTATATCTACCGAAACCCCGTCTTCTTGCAATTTGTCTTGTAACCAAGGAAACCAATGATCTGCTGGCGAAGCGGTGTATCCATGGATTATATATACTTGCTTTGGATTTTGTATGTTTGTCACAATACGTTCTCTCCCATCATCCAGTGTTTAGAACTTAATTTGCATATGTGCCTCACTTCATGCAGGCATTCCCCTCTAGTTTACCAAACTCCCCATGCTTATAAGTACTAAAATTGTGGATTTACGTAGCAAGTCCATGTATAAATTTGCCTGTTATAATATTCATTATTTTTGCAGTACTGTAATTTGACTTATAAATTTAAGCGCTTTCTACCGATATATATAGCATCACGTTTTGTAATCTACTTCATATTGTTGTTTGGAGGGCAGCCTCAAGGGGGATCGGAGTACTCGTGAAAGTTGAGAGCAGCGTGAACTATTATCCATAGACGAGCTGGAGGGGTTTGGATGAGTAACAAGCTATCGGACAGGACGAAAAAAGGAAAAGGGCTTAGAGATTTAAAGGTCACAACAACGATGATCTCCATGATTGTGATCAGCTTGGTGGGTTTGCTCATTGTATCGTTGGTAGGGGTTATCGGTATGTATCAAGCTAAAGAGGGTCAAGGTATTTTGTATGTGGATCGCTTTCAACACCAAACCAATATTCTTGAAGTCAAAAGTGATTTCTACAATATGCGGGCCAATTATACAAAAATACTCGACAATAAAGAGTATACAGATAAACAATATAAGCAGGTACAGAAAGGAAAGGATAGTGTTACAACCGGGCTAAATGAATTTTCACAAAGGACATTGGATGCAAAGGAACAGAAATTGTATGAGGAACTAAGAGGCAGTATAGACACGTATTTTCAGGATATTGAACAGATCATGGCCGTCAAAAAAAATACTGGAACCTATGACACAGAAGAGAGAGGTCGGATTAATAAATCTAGTACGGCCATAGTTACGATGCTGACTACCATTTCAGATTATAACAATGAGCAATCCGCCAACCTATATCAAAATACGCAAAATGAGATAAAAATGCGCACAATTGTGTTGATCACGGTTCTGGCTCTCGTACTGGCTGTTCTGATCACAATCTCCTTTGTGGCCATTCAAAACATTCGTTCTCGGATGAGCACCATTACGAAATACTGTGAAGAAATTACCCAAGGCAATTTAACGGCAGCCCTTGATCCTGCCTTGCTCAAAGGAAATAATGAGATCGCTGTCATTGCTCGTGCTATTCAGCAAATTACAGATTCAACCTCAATGGTCATTACGGGCGTGATCAATGAGTCGCGCCAAATTAACCAGCTTAGCGATCAGACGAATCTGAATATGACAGATCTCAATGAACGGATTCGCGATGTATCCGCCACGGTCGAACAGCTGTCAGCAGCTATGGAGGAGACTTCAGCATACACCGAAAATATGAATCATTCTGCGGATGAAATGCAGCGGGCAGCAGAGTACATCTCGGTCAAAACTCAAGAAAGAGCTCAGTCTGCCTATGATACAAGTGTAAAGGCCGAAACGTTGAAGCAGGCGGCTAGTCAATCCAATAAAGCGGCCAAGGAAATTTACCAGAAGGCTAATGCAAAGATGACAGAAGCATTAGAACGAGCCAAGGCAGTAGATCAAATTCGTATACTTTCTCAGTCTATCTTGGAAATTACGGCACAAACCAATTTGCTGGCCCTAAATGCATCTATTGAAGCGGCTCGAGCCGGTGAGTCAGGTCGAGGGTTTGCGGTTGTAGCTAACGAGATTCGTAAGTTGGCAGACGGCTCCAAACACGCGGTAGACCAAATTCAGAGTGTTACTCAAGAGGTTGTGCAGTCTGTAGAAAATCTGACTACCAATGCCGAAGAATTACTGCACTTCCTGCAAACCCAGGTGGGCAAGGATTATCAGCTGCTTGAGGACACAGCGGGACAATATTACACTGATGCTGTTGAGCATACGAACACAGTCAATGATTTGAACGCCACCTCTAAGCAGGTAAATGAAACCATCCAAACTATGGTGAGAGCGATCCATGAGATTGCAACCGCCAGCGAACAGTCTGCTATATCTACCCAGCACATTGCTGAGAATATGGTGTCATCAACGGAAAAATCTCGTGAAGTGGCACACCAGTCTGATCAGGTGAAGGAAAGCGCAGCTCGACTGAATGAGCTGGTCGAAGGCTTTAAAATTTAACGAGGACCATACGGTGATGGGTATTTAAATGAAGGACGAAGAAAAACAGTTGGGAGCCGTAAGAAGGCTCCCTTTTTGAGCAGACTCTACTAGATTGCTTTCGTCATCCAGTCAGGAGTCCAAATCTCGTAACTCTTCCTGCTCAGCCATTTGCATCAGCTTATAAATCTGCCGGGTTGTGTTCACATTCCGCACCGTCATTTGCTGATACAGCTTGGTGCCGACTAATTTCGTTAACCCGCTTTTTGTGACTTGTTCCTTGCTGACAGAAAACAAAATCGCCCCGGGCGTATACATGACGTGCCCAATTCCCGGTTTCAAAGGAAGCTTGTCCAGAACGGTAATATCGTTAATTTCATCCCACAGAAACATTACGTCACTTTTCATCTGTGTATCATTAGCCCATTCATCCGGCAGTGCCTCCATAATGCTCTGAATCTCCTTCATATTACGGACGATGACACGGATGGGTAAGCTAAAATCCTCCAGAATCGCCTGTTCCAGTACGAGCGATAGCTCCTGGTTGGACCGCTCCTGACTGGAAAATATGATATTTCCAGAATTGATGTAAGTCGTCACATGCCCCATACCTGCATGTTCAAACGTTTGCTTGAGCTTCTTCATCTCGATCTTGTTGTTGCCGCCGACATTGATGCCCCGCAGTAATGCGATATAGATCATAAAAAGCCCCACCTCTCTTTAACAAATAGGATTTCTAACAGAAGGATAGGTATTTCAGCAAGTACGTGGTTTGGTTTTCGCCCAACAAATGATGCAGCAATGGTTTTACGTGCTCGATATATGCTGCTTTGGTTTCGTATGTATCTTCATCTATCAATTCTCCCTTAAAGGTACAGGCACCTTCAATCAGGATGGAAAGAGCCGTAAAGAAGTTAGCTAAAGAGTCAGCAACCTGCTGCGCTGCCCCACCTTCAATTGCAGCATATACAGGCGAACCGGGTGCGCTAGTATCGACAATGACTGGATCGTCATTAAACGTGGCAATTACAACATGATGGGATGGCCATGAAGATGACTCATGAACAAGCTCATCAGACGTAATAAAGCGATAACCCAACTGTTGGCGATATAAATGTTCTGGTGCGACAAAAAAGAGAACTGCGGCATCCCCAACTTCAACTGCCGCGTTTTTCAATTTGTGTGTTCCCGCTGCCTTGGCATCGATCATTTCATAGTGGCTATACATGTACGCAAGCTCAGGAGATAGAGGAATCCGACTGTCCCAGCAATCTGTTATACTCTCTGAACGGGGCTGGATATCGTGGTCTTGGAACAGCCCGTAGGCTTCATTATACAAGTTTTGCTGGTGTACAAACCGGGTAAGCGCTTCGTTTAACTGTTTCATAGGTGTGTATTCCTTTCTAGTCGTAGGCTATGACCTGCGACATCACGTTTTACTTTTAGCATTAAGATATCATAATATAGAAATGAAGAACATATGTTTCTGTAATTATGCTACCTTGCCAGTCGATCCTGATTAATTTTACAATATAGGAGTTCGAAGATAAGGTGCAAGGAGGAGAGAAATGTCTTTTTCTGAAATATACGATTACAAATTAAGAGCCTACTTTAATGAGCGCATTTCTGATTTAAGTCATGAATATCTATTTTATTCCTATCCTGATCAAGAGCAAAATTTAAGAATATTAACTCTGAATATAAATGAGCAGGATCATATTTCTTTAGTGCGATGGCATGATTTATTTGACAGGTCGCTATTTACCAAAATGGATCATCCCATTCTAAGCGTAACGGATGCTGAACGTCTGATTCGATTGCTCGCGCTTATTTTTAACATGTTTGATATACATAAAGATGTTGCTTATTGCAGAAAAAACTTATGTTGTGTTTATTATCAATATCAAGTTTCACATCTAGCAGAGAGAGGGAATGAATTCTCACTTACTCAGGATAGGCTATTTTTTCTTCACCTTCTCTTATTTGAATTGGGTTTAGGAGATGACATTTATGATCGTCTAACGATTGAAAATAATAAGATACTGTACAGTATGGAAGACGGACAGCAGTATGATTTGCACATTCTAATTGATATTTTGCATGAGCATATTAACAAAAATAAGATGGATATGGATACCCGAGCAACGCTGGGAAAAATAAAAATTTTGCAAGGCCAGTTGGTCAACTTCATCTTGGGCAGTCATGATGTATATGATTTTCCATATGATGATTTCAACAAGTCGTTTGCAGAAGCAACGAGGTTTATACAAGCCTATAACTCTAATAAAAATAGGTTATTAGAAGTGCTGATCGACTGTATCAATGAACATCAATCTCCAACAGAGCAGTTCATCTCCAATATGATCATGATGAATTACTCCTATTTTATTCTCAAAAGTAATCCTAGCGAAATTACATATTTTAAATGTTTCTGCAAGAAAAAACCGGGTGTTTTTATGAAAGTATTGTCTGCATTGCTTGAACTCAGATTTTTTATCGATAAATCCAGCTTCACAAATACGGGTATAAATTATTATTTATCCAGATTAAAAGGGGTTAAATGATGCCATTTCATCACGTTTCTTTACCCGATTTACCACAGACGATCGGACGTCTTACAGCCATTTATCCACTAAAGGGTGGCTCTCAGGGAAGCATAACCTTGCTGGCATTGAACACACAAGCAGAACTGTGGAGGCTAGAGCTTTGCTCTGGTAATGCCGAATTGTGTACACGTATTTGTATTCCTGATTTTAATCCCCTGCAACCTGTCCAAATGGTGACCAGCCCTGACGGCAAGTACGTAGCCATATCCAATCGTTTTGGCCGGCATGCGGCAGTGTATGATTTAGTCCATGCTCAAGAAAAAATGCAATTATCGCGGGACGAATACCACTATGATAAAAGTATGTTTCCCCTGGCATTTGTACATCAAGACGGTGCATGTATTCTTGTTCATGGAACGGAATGGAACCGGCTGGATTTGACAGATGTAGAAACAGGGCTGCCTTTGACAGCAAGACCTACCCCGGTTTATAACAGCGAAAGCAAAGATGAGCATTATCTAGATTATTTTCATGGAAGGCTGCTGGCTTCTCCAGAGGGAAAGTGGATTGCGGATACGGGATGGGTATGGGCTCCCTTAGGAGTGGTCCGAACTTGGTCATTATCCGATTGGCTACTGAACCCATGGGAATCGGAAAACGGTCCGTCAGTTCGCCATCTTTGGCAAACCATAGATTGGGATGGGCCAATATGCTGGACAGGACCTGATACATTGGCGGTATGGGGACAGATGGATGCCGATTTACTGGAGGAGGAAGATTGGGGAGAGGAGGGAGTGGAACCGGCGGTTGTCCTATTCGATATGACTCAGCCTGGGTATCGACGAGTGCTTCCTGCGATCCCGCCACTAAACTGTAAGCCTGAAGAAGACGGGATTTATCCATATCCCCAAGCGGATATGGCCGTTTCCGGTGACCGATTATTCTTGTGGGGAAAAGGAGTTCCGCTTCAGGTATGGCGGCTTTCAAGCGGTGTGCGTGAATATGTAGATACGGAGCGATTTCCACTCATTTATCATCAAGAGGCAGGAATTTTCGTTGAATTAAATCCAGATAGCGGTTGTACAGCCTTGAGCTACGACGAATAAATGGCGTACCAGATATTCTTCCTTCCTAGTGATATGGAAATATATGCATTAGTTATAACAATTACAAAGGAGTGTACATCAAAATGGCACTTAACAAGGATTGTTTTTATGGATGTCTCGCTGGACTGGCCGTAGGGGATGCTTTGGGAACCACAGTAGAATTTAGCAGTCCAGGCACATTTGAACCTGTAACGGATATTGTAGGCGGTGGTGTATTTGGGTTGAAGGCAGGGCAGTGGACAGACGATACGTCTATGGCGCTCTGTTTGGCCGAGAGCATGGTGCGAAAAGATAGCTTTGATCCAGCGGACCAGATGCGTCGCTACACCAATTGGTACCACCTGGGATATATGAGCAGCACGGGAACGTGCTTTGATATCGGTGGTGCGACGAGAACAGCACTGCATCGCTTCGAAGCCACTGGAGATCCGTATAGCGGGTCCGTTGACCCCATGACTGCCGGTAATGGCTCGATTATGAGGCTTGCACCTGTCGCCATGGCCTATGCGAACCGCCCGGAAGAGGCCGTGATGTACGCTGAGCTGAGCTCGCGCACCACCCATGGAGCAGTCGAAAGTGTGGAGGCCTGTGCCGCGCTTGCTTCAATTCTTGTGGCAGGTCTGCGGGGAGCGGACAAAGAATCCATGTTATCACCCGATGTCTGCTATAAGTGGCGGCGGCAGGACCAGTCAGCTTATTCGGCAGCCATTGAAGAAATCATTCAGGGATCTTACAAGCATAAGGAGCCGCCTGAAATCCAAGGAAGCGGTTATGTTATTCGTTCCCTTGAGGCTGCGCTGTGGGCCTTTCACCATTCGGCTTCATTTGAAGAGGGGGCACTGCTGGCGGTAAATCTGGGGGATGATGCAGATACGACCGGGGCAGTGTACGGCCAGATTGCAGGGGCTTATTACGGGCTAAGCGGTATCCCGAGTCACTGGCGCGAGAAGCTGGCAATGAAAGAGACGATTGATGAGCTGACTGAAGCTTTATGGCAGAAGGCCGACAAGGGCCAGACACTCTAAGGGGAACATCTATAAAGATCAAGCTGGGTTGCTTTTCTTATGAAGCAGAACCTAGCTTTTTTGGTTTACTATATTTTGCCGATGACTCATCTCTTGGGACTACTACTCATATCGCCATACTTCCGCCCTCCTCAGCTACATGTCGTTATGACAAAATGAAGTCAAGTACAAATCATACTTCACTTTACTGATCTTTTAGAGGAGGAACTACATTGTCACATCTAGATAAACAGCTTCATTCATTTGTCGATATTTCCAATAATATAGAAGGGTTTGAGATCGTTTCGACCCAATTTGGTCCTGATGGACGCGTGTATATTTTGCTCATTGATAAAGTCCCAGAACGAGTGCGGGGGATGTTCACGCCTGCCTCTCTTAAAGAGAGACGTACTTACAAGGTACTCATTCTAGACGATCACATTCAAGAGGTGTGTTTGGAGGGGCAGCAGTTCAACTATCATTATGTACAGCCTCTACAAGATTATTTGTTACTCGTCGGAGCACGATGCCATTATTACGGACCTGATCAATACGATCTAAATGGTAAAATTATTGATTATGAAGGTCGTACTGTGAATGAACTACTGCTTGGAGACGGTATCCAGAGTGTTCAGGTTACAAAAGAAGGTACGATCTGGACCAGTTATTTTGATGAAGGTATATTCGGGAATTATGGTTGGAATGAGCCTGTGGGGTCCTCCGGCCTTGTCGCCTGGAATAAAGAGGGACACAAAATATATGAGAACCAAGCGGCAGATATTCATGATTGCTATGCTTTGAACGTGATCAGCGAACAGGAAATCTGGTTTTATTACTATTCAGACTTTTCATTAGGGTATATTTCCGGTAGCGACCGTACGAATATTACGTTTGTGAATCCGAGGATTTCCGGCTGCTCCGGGGTGGCTACAGATGGGTATCACTTTTTGTTCGACGGCGGGTATGGCAAGAATGGACAATATGTCTTGAAAAAGAATGTGAAGCCAGGCAACTTGAGCAAAGGACAACACATTCGCTTTTTAAATGACGATCAAAAGTTCCTTCAACCGCATGAACAGGATTTCAGAAAAGACCGCCTGCTGCTCCGTGAAGGTTCTCTGCTGTATCAGGCGGCTGTTGAAGAGATAGTATAAAAACCCACGTCAGACGTGGGTTTTTCCTTAACACCAAAAATACTTATTCATACGTTTTGACAAGATCATTCAGGGAGGTAATGGTACTTCCTTCCCCAATAGCACCGAATTTCCATTCCCCTCCATAGCGGTATACTTCACCTACACGGATGCTACACATCCCTTTATAGTCCTCTGTCAAATTGTATCGGAGAATCTCTTCATCTTGCGACGCATCCAATACTCGAATATAAGCATTGTTCACCATACTGAAATCCTTACGTCTACCAAAGCTGAAAAAACGGAATATATTCACAATAAATACGACTCTATGCACTTCAGGTGGTAGTTGTTGAAGGGATACAGTAATGACTTCATCATCACCGGCACCATGTCCTGTCAAGTTGTCACCACTATGTACGACGGCCCCGCAAGGGCTATTTTTGTTTCCGAAATATACTAGATTTTTCGTCTGGGTTAGCTTGCCGTTCTCATTAAGAAGCAGCGCTGACGCATCAATATCCATGCTTCTACCCCTCATAGGGTCCCATCCAAGCCCTACTTTCAGCACGGATAAGTGTGGATTATTTTTGGTTAGGTCTACCTTCTGTCCTTTAACTAGACTAATACTCAACGTTATGCCTCCCTATCATTATTTTTGTTCTACTCTGAAATTGTAGCATATATATAGAAGGATATAATCTATTCGTAACTTCACAGACTTTTTTCCGTATAAAGATAAAAACATGATCCAAACTCGTTCCCTCAGGGAGAAATGCAACCATGTTTAAACAAAATGAGAAGTTGAGGTAATGCATCATATGAATGAAAAATTTCGAGCCGATACAGGATACCAACTGGCTGAGCAGAAGGCGCTTCAGTATTTTGCATCACTCTATAATCAAGTCAAGGATAAGACTTATGTGACTTCTCTTACAGAAGATATCCATATATGGAAAAGGAATCATATCCGTCCTTCTTCATGGTTATCCTTCTTTTCGCGGAATAAGAGAAAGCCGGATACTCGGGATTATGACAGATACATTCAATGGCTGAGTTACACAGGCAAATTGGATGATTATCTGAAGCGAAGTGTCTCTTATATTTACATGAGGGATCTAGGCAAGGCTCTAGATTCTGCGGACACACAGACCCGGATTCAGCGCGTCATTGCTGACGTGAAAAGATATTTGCTTCAACCTACCCGTGCTAATAGAAGAAATCAACCGGAGTTTATGAATATAGCCGGGGTGTATCGGTGGTCTCAAAAGGAAGGGATCGAAACGACTGTAATCTGGCTAATCAACAAGCTTAACTCTGTATCTTCTTATATTCCTGAGGAAATGGATGCAGAGCATGCCCAGCGCAAACTGATTAAAATCATCATTGGGGTTATTCTGCATGTGATGGAAGAAATGGACGAAGCCGTGTCACCTGTTGAACGTTCGCGCAGACTGGATGAAGCCATCAGGCTTGGGTATTCCTATGGGTTGACTTATCCTTTTATTGATGATCTGCTCGATTCTCAGCTGTTGACCGTTCAAGAGAAAGAACAATATTCCCATATGATACGTACCGCGCTTCTTACCGGATCTGTGCCAGAACTGGGCGACTGGACCGGCGATCATATGAAGTTCATTCGCTATATCCATTCGGAGCTCTCGGATGCTTTTGAGTATATTAAGGCACATCAGCGGCCAGACACACAGCAAACCTTTTTCGAGCAGTCCTATGTTTTTTTTCATTCTCAAGATATCGACCGGGATAAGGATCTAACACGAGCTAATTACACCAATGAAGAACTTTATATACCCGTTATTTTAAAATCTGCTTCTTCCCGCTTGATTGTCCGTTCCGTCATTAGTGCTCCTGAGGATGAAGGGTTTGAGCAACGAACATTCTATTATGGTATCTATAACCAGCTTGCTGATGATTTTGCAGATATGGCTGACGATATGAGAGACGGTGCGGTAACACCCTATACCTATTATTTAAAATATCATCGTCAGAGATCGGATTTGATCAATCCCTTCGAACTATACTGGGCGGTCATTTCTAATTTGATCCATAACGTATATGACTCGGATGCTATGGCTCGCGAGGTGATACTGGACCGTGCAATAAATGGACTCAAACGTTATAAAGAACGGGTAGGTGCAGAAAAGTACAATGAAATAATGGAGATTTTGGCATCCGGAAATCCTGAATTTAATCGTCTCATTCAGAAGATGGTGGGCAAAGCAGAGGATGTAGAATTCTTCGATAAGCTGCTTCGGGACCAGATGATTACCCATCTGAAAAACGATTCGAGGGAAAAGGAAGACTTTATGAATACGGTCAAAACAGTCCGTGACCAGATTAACAACCAATTGAAAATTACCAAGCCTTCTGGGATCGAGGCCATGAAAGAACAGCTTATTGATGCTGCAAATTATAGTCTCGAGGGGGATGGGAAAAGGATACGACCTATTTTGACTTGGGTCATGGGTGTGAACGAATATGGCTTAGACGCATTGGCAATCGTGCCTCTTCTAAGATCATTGGAATATATGCATACAGCCTCCCTGATTTTTGATGATTTGCCTTCCCAGGATAACGCTTCTACCCGTAGAGGGCGTCAGACATTACATCAGGTGCACAATAGCGCTACTGCGGAATTAACCGGACTATATCTGATCCAGAAGGCCATCGGGGAGCAAGCATCACTGAGTCAGTTCAATGCTGAGACTGTGCTTGCCTTGATCCAATACTCGGCCCGTAAGGCAGAGGATATGTGTATGGGTCAGGCGATGGATCTGGATTCCAAAGGAAAGGCTTTGACATTGGAGCAGCTGAATATGATGTGCTTTTACAAAACAGGAGTGGCGTTCGAGGCTTGTCTCGTTATGCCAGCCATGCTTGCACAGGCCGAGGAGTCGGAGATTGCCGCTTTGCAGAAATTCGCCTATCATATGGGGATTGCTTTTCAGATCAAAGATGATTTGCTTGATGTGGAAGGAGATACGCTCTTACTTGGAAAACCTGTGGGTCAGGATTCAGATAACAATAATTCGAATTTTGTGTCCATCCTTGGCTACGAAGGTGCCAGTAAAGAGATGTGGGAGCACTACTGCCTTGCCATGGAAGCATTAAAAGAGGTGCCACGCAATATCGCTTTTCTGAAGCATCTAATGAATTATATTGTGAACCGGGATCGTTAAAAAGAATTGTGCCCCAGATATGTCTGAATAAACAAGCAAAGATGTGAATATCTGGTGACTTCAGTGCTGTATTTTGTCCGTTACGATGCGTTCTACATTATAATGTTTAAAAACGGACAAGGAGATGAACTCCAGATGAAAAAAGGAATCTTGGTCGCTTCAGGGTTGGTTGTTGCGGCATTAGGCACGTACCTGATTGCAGGAAATTTTCAGAAAGAAGGAGCGGACAAGCTCGGGACAACAGATATCAAGCAATTGGTGCATGATATCAGTGCAGGCAAGGCAACAGCCCAATCCGCTTCTATTAATTCCAGTCAGTTGATAGTCACCGGGAACAATACACAACCCATAACTTATAATTTGCCTGACAACGAGTTTTTTGTTTCGATTGCGCCATATGTAGACCAGACCCACCCTTGTGCAACTCATAGTCTAACCGGTTGCCAAGGCGAAATAAAAAATGGGGCGTTCAATGTGACTGTTCACGACTCCGAAGGGAATATCATCATGGAGAATGCTGCCATGAAATCACAACCCAATGGTTTTATTGATCTATGGCTGCCAAGAGATAAAACCTACCGCATTAGTGTGAACCATGAAGGTAAAACGGCCCAAACGGAATTCTCTACATATGAGAAAAACGATACATGTATCACAACGATGCAGTTGGGTTAACGACGGAGGATGAGGGTTGAGCTTATGGATCGCTGAAACGCTCTAAGTCCGCAAAACCCTGCGTTCTCATACATAGCTTTTAGTAAAGAGCCTGCGTCTGACGGAGGCTCTTTGTGCTGCTTTTGTTAGGTTGTAGAACAAATTTTGAGGGAGTCTATGAGGGGTCAACTGGCAACTAAAGTTGTTAAGCCAAGCTTTTCTTTGGAGCAATAGCTTAAGACTAAGATACGAAACTTTAAATTGCGTTTATTAAAAATTAATTAAAATTCAATGGAAAGTATATTAATACAACTGTAAACTTCCGACATATTATTTAAGAGCTTTTCGCTCACTATTCTTTGGGAGATGAAACCATGTTACAAAGTATTAAGAATCGCCTATTCAAATCATTGAGCATGGCCAACACATTGGCCATGGTCTTGTTAGTCATTATCGTTCTCGTTTTTGCAACCTTGGGGACGTTCATGTATTCAAGCACGCAAAGCATGCTTGTCAAGCAGCAAGAGGCCATGCTTCAGGCCAAGACGCAAGCGGTCGTCAGTCAATTTGATGCGTTATTTAAGGAAAAGGGCTCGCTTGTCCAACAAATGTCAACCAATAATCTCTTTAAGAAATATATAGAGACTACTGAATCGGCTGAGATGGTGAAAACTTCTCCATATGCTGCGGAAACCGAAGCGACCCTAGCAGCGATTGTAAAGGCAGAGCCATCTTTTGCCGATGCTTGGATTGCGGGAATAGCTGGCAAAGGTTTCTATTTACAGAATGATGGTATTACTTCCAAGCCCGACTTCGATATTCATACACGCCCATACTTCAAGCCAGCTGTTGAAGCAGACGGTTTATACTACTCAGAACCCTATAAGGACGTCAATTCGGGTAATATGATAATGGGCATTTTCTATCCAATCAAGGATAACAGTAACCAATTAATCGGATTTGCAGTTGTTGATATTGCCTTAAAAGACATCCCTGCCATTATGCAAAGCTATTCGCTTGGAAGCACAGGCTATTCGATTCTTGCATCCAAAACAGGTGATATTTTGTATCACCCTGATCAAAATAAAGTGCTGAAAGAAAAGATTAACGAAAACACAGGAGATCTTGGCGAGATTGGCAAGAAAATGATTGCCGGTGAGTCCGGAGTACAGTTGATTTATGATAATGGGGAACCTCGTTATATCGGGTATGGAACCAGTAAAGATACAGGGTGGTCTGTAGGCTTAACCATTTCTCAACAAGAGGCGCTCGCAGAATTAAAAGCGTTTACCCAAATTATTATCGGCGGTTTTTCGGCAGCCACCATTATGCTCGTTGTGATTTGTTATATAACGCTCCGCTATCAGTTAAGAGCAATCCCGAAATTGCTCGCCAAAATCAAGATGATTGAGAATGGAGATATGACCGTTCAGTTTGATACGCATTCCAACAACGAAATCGGGCAAATTCATCAAGGAGTTTACAATATGATTCAAAAAATTCAAGGTATGCTCCAAATGGTTGGTGGATCAGCCCAAGTCTTGAATCAGTCTTCTCATGATTTGCAATCCATTTCTTCCAGAACTGCAATCACGATGAACGATACGGCGACAGCAATCAATGAAATTGCCAATGCGACGAACTACCAGTCCACTGAAACAGATAACATTTTGCAGAAAACTGGAGCATTATCTGGACAAATTGACGAAATTGCCAATGATACAAAAGCCATCGAATCTATGGTGCAAACCTCGGTCGAACAAAGCGGACAAGGGCTTGCGGTAGTAGACCAGCTATCCAAATGGGCGGAAGAAAATCATAATTCCACACAAGCGATGTCGGCCATCATTCAGGATATCGATCTGAGCCGTCATGAGATTTCGAGCATCGTGGATACGGTTAACCAAATTGCAACGCAGACCAACCTGCTGGCGCTCAATGCTTCTATTGAAGCTGCGCGTGCAGGCGAACAGGGCAAAGGGTTTGCCGTGGTTGCCGGGGAGGTTCGCAAGCTGGCTGAGCAGACGGCGCTGGCGACACAGGAAATCTACAAGAAGGTCCGTGTCATCGAAGAAAAAACCAGTGTATCGGTTGAGCATACCGTTCACGGTCTTAAAATCGCAGAAGAAAATGCCAGATCGGTGGAGGACACGAAGCAAGTGTTCTTTAGTATTAACAAGGATTTGGAAGATTTGAAATTGCGAATGATCCAGATCAGCACGAACACCTCCAAAGTCCACAAGCACAAAGATGAGATTTTGCAGGCGCTGGAAATCATCTCTTCCACCACAGAAGAGAATTCCGCTTCAACCGAAGAGGTCAGCGCCAGCACGCAGGAACAATTGGAGAGCTTCGAACAGGTTGCTGAACTATCCAAACAATTAAACCAATTGTCCACTAAGCTTCAAGACGAATTAAAACAGTTTAAGGTTGAGTAACATGGTAGGTGGCGGCGATGCTATGGGATGATGTGACGGAGGAACTGGACAAGTAAAGACAAGACACTTTATGATGATGAAAATTGAACTTTAAGGATCAATAATTTACTCTGAAAGAATCAGGTTCTTAAGATGAATACCCGTCTTAAGTCCCTTTTTTTGTGTAAAATTAGATTTCCAATTTTTTGAACGGCTGATATACTAAGGAGGCAAGTGAGATGAAGATAAACCTACTTTATCGGGATGAAAAAACGATCGGCGTACGGTTGGAGCGATACGGAGTCAAGGAGCGAGAAGGGATTCGATCCATACCGAGCAGGAAATGGGTTCCAGACGAAAAAATATGGACCATTCCTTATAGATCTCAGCTGTAGAAAGCATGTTGGAAGCGTATCGGAGCTGCAAGTTCGAGTGCGACGAGCGCTTGGATAAAGAGCTGCCGTTCATCCGGGAATGGCTGGATCGGCGGCAAGGGGCTACAGCAGCAAGACGATTAAAGCATACATATCGCAAACGGAACGTTTTTTTGCCGGATTGCAAGGGAACGAAGCAAGCATAAATGATGCGACGGTGCAAAAATACGCGTTGGCGCTGCTCGAAAAAGGCCTTTCGCACGCTTATGTTAACCAAGCGATCAGCGCGCTGAAATTTTACTTTCGCGATGTGCTAAAGCAGCCCAAATCCGCCGCCTATGTTCGTCCGAAAAAGGAGAGTAACTGCTAGATGTGCTGTCCCTGAATGAGGTTATGCGTCTGTTGAAAGCAGTGAAAAATCCAAAGCATAAGGCTATTCTGTACCTGACGTATACATCCGGGCTACGGGTAAGCGAAGTGGTGAGGTTGCGTCTTGAAGACTGCGACCGTAAACGGAAAGTACTGAAAGTTCGTCAGGGAAAGGGCAGGAAGGATCGGCAAACGCTGCTATCCGAAGCGGCTTTTGCGGTGGTCGAGCAGTATATAGGGGGGAGCAGCCAGCAGACTGGCTGTTTCCAGGGCAGAGGGAAGGCCGCCACCTGACTGAACGTTCAGCGCAGAAAGTGTTTGAAAAAGTGCTGGCTGAAGCGGGCATTCGCAAACAGGTGAGTATCCATTCGCTAAGGCATTCCTTTGCGACCCACTTGCTGGAGAATGGGGTTGATCTTCGCTATATTCAGGAACTGCTAGGGCATCAGAGTGTGCGAACGACGGAGCGGTATACACATGTGAGTAGGCGGGACATTGGCAGATTTAAAGTCCGTTGGATCGGATGAGCGGGCTGGAGGATTGAAACGCAGAAAGTGCGGGAATAAGGAGAAAAGTGCAGGATTCACGAAGTTCGTGAATATGACGAAGAGAGTATTCTTTCGGAAGTTCGTAAATAAGACGTTATCTGAAACCAATGCTCAATGCAAATAAAAGACAAAGATTAAGGAGCCAATAATGCAATTATCTCAGAATAGTATGAGTGGAATTAAAGGCTGGCTGCTTTTCTTTGTGATCTATTCTTTTTATCTACTTATAAGTAATTTAATAGGTCTTTATTTCGAATTTTATATTTATATGTTAGTTGGAACAATTGGTTGGAATCTTGCTAGAACTATTTCTGTCGGAATCTATTTATTTTCTGAAGTCTTAATTATTGTTTCTCTAGTGCTTATATTGAAGAAGAAAAGGAAAGGACCAAATATAATAATTCAAATTGAAATAATCACTATAATATTTGGATTTTTAAACTTCATTCTCACAATTAACAAAATAGATGAACTCCCAAGTTTAATCTCTACAATTATTTTTGGATCAATATGGATTTTGTATTTTAAAAACTCAAAACGAGTCAAAGCAACATTTGAAAGTTAATCAAGAAGGCATTGGCACCAGATAACAAAATATTCACGCATCGGGCCATTCGGCCCTCGGTCCGGCAGAGACATTTTGGGGGAGTGGAAGCAGCCGGACAACCCTGCACTGGCTAAGTCCGTCGGACCCGGCGCGTTCGCTCCTTAAGCCAGTGAGGGTTCGTGAATACAAGAACGTTAAGTGAAATTACTAAACTCTTATTTATGGAGGTAAATAATCATGTTTATTTCAAAAGACCAACAAGAAAAAATAAAGCAACTGAATCATATACTTGGAATGAAGCATCGAAGTTATCCTTTTGATTTTAATAAGAAGGAAGATTGGATAGAGGCAATTGAAATGGTCACCGCCGAGTATATTGATTTTTGCGAATATTGGGGCAGGCTTTCGGATTTGAATTCAAACTTAGATGAAAGTCTTGAGTGTTTTTATCCAGCTAGTTGGATGGAGATAACACAAGAAGGGCATATCAATGATGATGAATTAGATGAAGCAATTGACTCAGTGAATCATGCTGAAAATGCTTTACGTATATTGATGGATAGAGCAGAAGAGAAATGTAAAGAGATATGGCAATTAACTTTTGACACTCAGCAAGAAGCTGTCATTACATACTTTCTAGGAGAAGAAGTTACTTGCAGTGGAGATGAATTAAAAGAAATTTTAGAGGATTATATTTTTGAATTGGCAACTGAGATAGAGTACACAGGAAATGTCCAAAATTCTGCACAAGAATTTTCAAGAAATTTGAAACACAAAGTTGAAGCCAAGAGATCAAACCCGTAACTTCACTTAACATAATATTCAAGCAGCGGCTCCTCACAGAGCCTTGGTCTGCTGGATGCATTTCGGGAAGGTATTTCAGCAGACACATCCGACTTCGTCGGACGCCATGAATACAGGAACGTTATCGGAAATTCCATAAAGGAGTGAAATTCATGGAAAACCTAGTGAAAAATATAATCTATTCGTCTATCCAAAACTTTTTTGAGAATGAGCATGACTTCTTTGATTATACAAGTCAAACAGGCATGACAGAATGGAACTTAACTTATCATTTGTGTAACGAACTTAGTAAGTATATTTTTTGGTTGAATAAAGAAGTTGATGTAACAAAACGAAATTATGAAAATAAAAGACCCGATATTATTTTTCATAAAAGAAGAACAAATAAATTTAATTTTTTAGTTGTTGAGGTTAAGAAAAATCCTCATGATAAGCGACTAGATATAATTAAGCTCAAAGAGGATTGGATGAAGGAACCACTTGAATATCGGTTTGGAGTATATATTAATATTTGGAATAAGTATAAATTTGAGGCGATCTTAATCACAAGAGATGGGGAAGAAATACAGATCAATGAAACCACTAGTAAGTATATACCATTTACAACTATACAAGAACAATTTAAAGATATTATTAAAATAATTATAGATGAAATATGTATAGAACCTAGAGACAAACCTCTTAATAAACTCTTAGAAGAAAAATTAGACAATGAAATTCTGAGAGGGTTTTCGCTGGAAAAATAGAACATCCGATAACAATATATTCACGCTACGGGCGCCCTTGGTCCGGCAGAAGCCGTACACCCAGCATACGCTGGGTCGTAAATACAGGAACGTTATACGACAGAATCAAAATGAAAAAGAGCCAGAAGGCTCTCAATCTAAAGATATATGTAATTCGTTATGCAGGTGAAGAGCGTCCTTAAAACCTTGCAAATAAATTTCACGTTCTAAAATAGCTTGAACAGAAAGCTCAGCATCATCGTAAAGGAATAGGGTCTTCTGTATATTCTCCGGTACTCCTTCATGTAACTGCTTGAAGTAAAGATTCCGTTCGGATGAGATTTGGTTGTAGCTGGAGTTGTTTTTGATAAGCTCGCCATATAAAGATTCAATTCGAGTATGAATCAGTGAATCAAGTAAGAGTTCTAAAGAATTATGCATTTTGAACACCATTCAATGTATTTGATTTTATGAATAAAACTTCAACTTATTAAATATAATTTTATTATATTAAATAATTAAGTCAATACATGTTGAAGATGTTTTTGATAAAGAAAATATACTTTCATATAATTAAAGAAAATTCACTTGATGTGTGAAAGGAATATCAGATGATTAGTTATAAACCTTTTCAAAAATTATTGATCGACAGGGAGATTAAGAAGCAGGATTTATTGAAAATGACAGGTATTTCGTCTGCTACAATGGCGAAACTCAATACGAACGAATATGTGTCGTTAGAAGTGATTGATAAATTATGTGCGGCTTTAGGTTGTCAGCCAGGAGATTTATTGGAACATATAGCAGAACAATGAAAGATTAGAATCAAGAATGGATGCTGGTTAATCGAAGAAGTGATTCCATCGTATAACATAATATTCAAGCAGCGGCTCCAGATGGAGCCTTGGTCTGCTGGATGGGTTTCAGGGAGGCATTTCAGCAGACAACCCTACGGGTTCATGAATACAGGAACGTTAAGCGCAACTTCTAGAAGAGCGCATTTAAGAACGATTCAAAGTCGAGGAATTACCAAGATCGACGAAGCGGATTCGAACAAGAGGTGTAATCTACAAAGCAAACACTTTACAGGTTTTAAGCCTGTTAAACGTTAAAGTGGACTTAAAGATTTATCACGGAGGGAATATATGGATTTCGGAAATAATTCTAAAGAGAATCGTGAAATAAAGATCTCAAAAGATTCAAAGACATTTTTAGAACTAAGAGAAATCGTTAACAGATTTGATCCTGTGAATTTAGTTGAAGGTGGTGCTCCTGATGACGAACATGATCGTTTAACTACGGAAATATTAATGTTGCTTTTTCAGGAGTCGATGGATGGGATTCGGGATCTTTTGATCAATTGTGAGATATGGTATGGATATGATCCCAACGATATTAAAGAAGAGCACAAAGAACGATTTAACAGAAAGATTGAAAGAACGCATAAAGAGATTTTAAATTGGTATGCCAAGAATTAGAACCAAGAAATTAGATTTATGTCAGTAAAGGATCAAAATGAAGTCAACTCAGGAAGACAGAAGCAACGCTTAACATAAGTCCTGTAAAATTACATTGAAAAAACTATTAAAGTATGCGATTCATAATCTTTTAGATGATATTGATATCCCAATAATTTTTGAAGGTAAAACTACAAAGATCCTTTTGATTTAATTATAGATTTTAAAAGTGCAGATCATTCACTCAAAGGAGAAAAAAGAATATTTTGGGGCGAAGTTAATTCAATCTCATCGAATAAACAATTTTTAAACTGTGGCGCATGGGATGGAAAAGGATATGAATTTTCTGTTTTATTAAGCGAGAGCATCTCTAATAGTTCCAAATTGAAAAAGATACTCTGGAATAAAGGCGTTTATTGTATTTTTATAGCAACATTATACTTTAATAAAAATGATAAGCCTTATATTCGGTTGAATGATATTAACTTAATGGCTTTAGAAACTAAACAATAATTCAAGAACGAATACCATCGCCTAACATAATATTCACGCTGCGGACTTTCGTCCTAGGTCCGGCATTCGCCGGACACCCAGCATGTGCTGGGTCGTGAATACAGGAACGTTATGTGAAATCGACGATATTATTTAAGAGGTAAGCACAATGAAGATAATAAGAAATAAAGAAGAACTTGAAGGCACTTGTTATATTGAAATTTTGCCGGGTAGATATCTTGGTCAATGTTGGAATGATACTTCAATCTTTTTGACCGAAGAAGTATTTGGTTTTATAGAGAAATCAATTGAAAGTGAATATACTACTTATGATCACTATGCTTTTAATGAGATTCAAAAGGAAATTTGGTGGAGAATCCTAGGGAGATTAGAAAGAGTAATAAATCTTCTTGAAGGACAACCCGAAATGAATACACTTAAAGAGCATATTGGCTTTTTCTTTGGATGTAGTGAAGATGAATTTATAAAAGACTATGAAAATAACATTGAAAAACTGAGGAAATTAATTAACGAATTTCAAACATGGATTAAAGAGCGATTGAAATCCCAAAATTATATTTCAGTACTAGGCATTTAGCTAATTTGAGGAAGTTGTCGACATCACATAACATCTTATTCACGCTGCGGAACCTGACGGCTCCTTGATCCTCCCGAGGAATTTTCAATGGAGTGGATCTAGGCGGACAAAACCTGCGAACCTAACCGCGTCGCGGCCGCCCCGTTGGGGCTTAAGGTTCTCGGGTTCATGAATACAGAAACGTTATGTGAAATCACATAAGATTTTAAAGGATGGATGATTCAATTGGATAATTTAGCGCTAGAGAGCTGGATTGATACACATAAAATTATGGATAGGACCTTAGAAGGTTTTTGGGTAACATTCAATAACTACATGAAAGAATGTCCAGAAGAAATTAGTTTGTTTTTTGATGAATTGAATCTAGAAGATATTAAGCCTTCAATAGATACAATTGAGTATAAAACTATTTTTCATTCCGATTATCAGATTGCAGACAGTCACTATTCCCAGCAGGTTATATCTACGTTAGACATTTACTACAAAAAAAAGAGAATAGGTTATTATAGAATGTTCTTTTATACCGATGGCGAATGCTTTGACGATAGCCTAGTTACGGAATGGACAGGCTGGTATATAACATTGAAACTTAAAGCGTTAATTGAACTTCAACAAGAAATTAAAAATGAATTGGTAAAAAATAAGATCAAAGAAGATGAAATCGAAAAAATCTATAATTTAATAGATAAACAAATATCTAAAATCAAAGTTCAAATCCATAAATAATTGTAGGTAGAAAGTTCGAAGAAGATGTGGCATCACATAACATAATATTCAAGCTACGGCTCCTTTGGAGCCTGGGTCTGATAGAAGGGTGTCGGAGAGAAATTTCAGCAGACACCCCCTAACGGGTTCATAAATACAAGAACGTTATAGGAAATACTTGATAAAAGGAGAAAGCAAAATGTTTTAGAAATATCTGCGGATGAAAGGGTATTAAAGATAGATGTTTCACCGAAAATGGCTTATGAATCCAAAGGAACATTTTATGAGTTTCCACATTCAGAATTTAATGAAGAGTACCCACAAATTTATCATACAAACCTCTGTTGTAGTTTCAATGGAACAAATGGATATGGAATGTACATTGATGCAAGAGGTAGAAACCAATGAAAAGAAAAATATTCTTTTGAAGAAAATAAAGATCAAATAGTTGTTGCTAGATTAGAAATAACGGAACTCCCAAATGAATGGAAAGAAAAAATGGGAGATTCTTGGTTTTGTTGGCTTGATACGTTAGACGATGATTATGCAGTAATTAGTAAAAGAGCTGATAGAATTGTAAATGAAGATATAGCGGTTTACATGTCGCATTAGTCCGGCTGAAATGTCGCAAAAGTACATGGTAACGCGATGTGGAGATATATTATACTCGCCTTATATTTCGATAATGAAAATCATTATCATACATAAGGAGGATTCAGCATGAATAAAGGAACAAAGAGGCAAGCTGCCGGAAGCATGGCACATGCTAACCATAAATCACGATTTTTAATGGGCTGGATGCTGGCCCTTGTTCTTGTACTGACGGCTTGCGGGGCCGGAGCAGGTACAAATGGCGGCAATGAGTCGTCTGCTACAACTCCAACGGAAACGCCTTCAAATGAAGCGTCTCAGACTGCCGGAGCTTTCCCGGTTACGATCTCGCATAAGAAGGGTGAGTATACGCTTAACGAGAAACCAAAGAAAATTGCTGTGCTTGATGTCAAATTTCTGGATCAATTGCTAGCCGTTGGCGAGCAGCCGGCAGGCAGTGTTATCGCTGAAGGCAATACCACATTTCCAGAATATTTAGGCGATAAGCCGGGTGACGTACAGGTTTTAGGTACAAGGGACAAGCCCAATCTGGAAGCGATTGTAGCATTGGACCCGGATCTTATTTTAATGACTGATTTTCAAGAGAAAGAGTATGAGAGAGTAAGCAAAATAGCGCCCACAATCGTACTTGACTTCTACGAGGACTGGCGAGATACGTTAGCTACGGTGGCTGCGATCACAGGTAAGCAGGCAGAGGCAGAAACTGTGCGTAAGGCTTATGAGGACAAAATTGCAGGACTGAAGGAGAAGCTGTCGGAAAAATTGGGAGAGGAAACGGTAGCACTTATTCGTCCGAGAAAAGAAGGCATTCGTGTTCATGGTCTTGAGCATCGAACAGGCGGCATTCTGTATGAGGATTTGGGCTTAAAAATGCCTGCATTAGTCCAGAAGATCAAAGATGATACCTCCGTTGAAATCTCGATGGAGAAAGTTCCTGAGATTGGTGCAGATCATTATTTTGTTCTGTCTGATGAGTTGTTTGCGGCAGAGGCAGAGGCTTTGGATAGCAGCTCAGTATGGAAATCCCTTGATGCAGTCAAAAATAACCGTGCATATGATGTTAATTCTACACTTTGGATCGCTTATTATGGCCCACTTGCAATTAATATTATTGTAGATCAGGCATCGGAAGCACTGTTGGGATCGAATTAAAATGGACCATTATCTATCGACTGACTTATGGCAGCAAACGGTGGAAGAACACTCGATTCGGCTTGGTGAGCCGTCTGAAGATAATGTCCGTATTATTGCTTTGAGTCAACTACATGAAGAAGCTGCATGCCGAGAGTATTTAAGCTGGCTTCAAGAGTATATTGGTGCGCCTGACATAAGGGTAGCTGCTTCGATGTTAGCTAAGCGAATCGGCTACCTGTGGATTGCTCCGTTACTGACCGCGATGAGCGTTCATCATCAGCATGTTTCTTTTCGGCTAGACAACAGCTTTCTCTATCATCCGACGCTCACAGCTAATGAGGGGGAGACGCGTTTTCCTTTTCTGGCTATGAACGGGCTTCGGGCAGAAGCACTAACGGGAGACAGGGAAGTATGGCGGGAAAAGGTGGTAAAGGAGATGTTTTCGTTACACCTTGCACCGCTGTTAAAGACGCTTGCTGCGATTGCTCCTCTTTCGATGAGTATCCTTTGGGAGAATATCATGATACGCATTGTCCCATTATATACTCCTGAAGTAGACAATGCTGAGCAAGAAAGTCAGCACATCCAGGCAGATTTTTCATATCTGACGCAAGGAGCGCCCGGGCATTTGTTCGGTGTAAAAAGAAATCCGTTCACTCGGTTCACAAAAAATAAGGACAGCATTCCAGTCGTGAAAAGCAAGCGTACCACCTGTTGTTTTTATTACCAGATGTCAGGGGAATATTGCAGAAAATGTCCGAAAATTGACAATGAGAATAAATCTCAATTAAAATGACAACAGCAACAATTTTACTTTTGCTAACAGGCCTGGTTGTAGTTAATTGGTTAAGCCTAGTCATGTGAGTCACTCTAGCAAAGGATGCTATTGTCAGGAGATGAGAGAAATGCCGCTACAAGAACAGACAAGTCTATGGAGTGATACAACGATCAAGATGCTTGACGAGTATAGCGGTACTTTGCAGACAGGCAGTGTTCTTCGCGAAACGGAATTAACCTCGAATGTGTTGTTGCTGGCATACGGAGGGGAAGGAGAGCTTGCAATGAATGGTGAGGTTTGCCACATTGGAGCTTTTTTTGCTGGTCATATTGTTAAGGGGACATCCTTAACGCTGACGGCCAGATCAGACGACATTTATTATATCGTGATCATGTACAAGGCTTCTTCTATGGAGGGAGCCTCTCTTGTTTTGCCTTCATATCGAAAACATCCGTTGCGCACTTCATTTGTGCAAAATTCGGTAACCCAAGCAGAATGGATCGAGAATGCAGAAAAAATCGTTGCCAAATGGCGTCGTGGCGAAGGGATGGAACGTTTTCATGCCAATGCGTTGCTTCAGGGTATGATCTACGAACTGATCATGGATTACGAACGTGGTCAGGGAGGAGAAGCGTCTGACATGGTGGATGTTGTCGCTTCATATATAGCGTCGCATTATCGCCAGAATCTGGAGCTTAAAGAGCTGGCAGCCCTTGCTGGATGCAGCTTAAGACAGCTGCAGCGACGATTCAAACAAGAGAAGCAGCTCGGACTGATTGAGTATGTCATTCAGTTGCGCATGGAGAGTGCATCGCGGATGCTGCGTCACACGGATGCTCCCATCGGTGAAATTGCTGACAGAATGGGCTATCGCGACATGTATTATTTTAGTAGGGCGTTTAAGAAATATTATGGCGTCCCTCCGCTACGTTATAGGCTTGATGCCGCTTCGAAAACAGATATAGACTATGCCCATTCCTTGCAGCGGAACCGCACAGCTTCTTCATATGAGTCGGCCCAAGGCTCGGTGATATGTCATATGCGAGGGGAATACTATGTTATCGGATCTCCGAAGCGTATCGCTGTACTCGATGTGCAATATGCCGATCATTTGCTTGCGCTGGGGCTCTCTCCAGCAGGTAGTGTAGGACTAGGCAATGCAGTGTTACATTTCCCTCAAACGATCAGGGCAGGACTTCAGAATACTGAATTACTCGGAACATATGAGTACCCCGACCTGCTTGCAGTGGAACGACTGTCTCCGGATCTAATTATTTGCACCGAGGTACATGAGCCGCACTATGAACAGTTAAGCCGGATCGCTCCAGTTCTCATGTTTAAGCGCAATGAAAACTGGCAGATTATTCTGACTCTGTTCGGTGAACTGACAGGCAAACGAGAAGAGGCAAAGCGTATTATAGCGGATTATCACCGACGAACCACATTGCTGTCCGAAGAACTTGCTCCCGTTCTGGCAGGCAAGAGCGTGGCACTGATCCGTCCGCTGGATTCTCTGGTTCGCGTGCATTCTGCCTCTCATCGTACAGGGGCTGTGCTGTACCATGATCTAGGTCTGCCTGTTCCGTTATTTGTGGCAGATACCTCCGACACGGCCTATCACATCACAGTTGACAGACTACCGGCTGTACATGCCAGCCATTACTTCTTGCTTAGCCATGAACTCATGCAGGAGGGAATATCTGCGACAGAGCAACGTGTCTGGGGAATGCTTGATACCGTTGAGCGCCAGCACATACACTCGGTCGATGCCGCGACATGGATCGGCTGTTATGGACCCACAGGCATCAATGGCATTGTGGATCAGATCGCTCAGGCTTTGTTGGCTTGATGGGGGAAGAAGTTGCTACTTGTGCTCATAGAGATTTTAACAGGAACTAAAGACAGTTCATCTTTGCCTTATGTCATAGAGGGAAAGTTGAACTGTTTTCTTTTGGCCAATTCATCAGATAACATCATATCCACGCATCGGAGCCTGCGGTTCCTTGGTCCGGCAAAAAGGAATGCCAGGGAGTGGGGGCAGGCGGACACATACGCACCGCGGCCGCTCATTTCGTTCGCATAAGTCAGAGGGACATCGTGAACACAGAAGCGTTATATGCTAGAAATGATGGATAACAAATAGAATAAAAGAAAAATACAAGTAAATAAATGAGAACACTTGTTTGCGAATGTGAATACAGGTAAAATATAGATACAATTGACTCTTGGGTGGGCATGGTTTTCCTTCGAAAAGTGAGACCATGGAAGTAAAAGATGCGATGACTCTAATGTTACTATTTTGGACATCTATTCTTGCATTTTTAACATGCCTCAATAACAACAAGAGAAGGTAAAAAATCACCTAAAGGTTAAGAGCCGAAGGTGGGTTTTTATTATCTGAGACTTAGAAGGGAATAAACCCTCCAAGCCAATTGTACTGACCAGATGTTGACCGTACTTGATCTTTCATTAAGGGTGTACTAACAGATGAAAAAAGAGGAATCAAAGAAAAAATTAGATAAGTGAAGTGAAAAGCAAGTTAGTAAGCAAACTCATATGCGAAATACTATGCAACAATTTTAAAAATCTATTAAAACAAAAACAAGAAAATGAGGGATATGCCCAATGACATTACAGGACCTATTTAATGAAAAACCAACTCAATTGTGGAACAAAAGAATGGTTGAATACGGAGATGATCTTTTTACGGAAGAGAGATTATTAATGTCTGATAAAGTCCTGGATAACTATCTAAACCAATTAATATTATTACAAGAAACTAAATATCCTGAAAGTATTATGAAGGCTGTAGAAGAAATTGTAATTTCTTTTAATGAATTGAATGAATCGAACGATTATTTTATTGAAACGATGGAACGTGAAGAATTGGCTGAATTTATAGACAAGGCAGCAAGATTAGCTGGATTAGAAATTGAGGAGGATCAAGATATTACAGAAGAATGGAGAGAATGGTGATCGTGAATTAAACAGGATTTCTAAGTAGATTCAATGAATTCATGGTACCTTTGCATAACATTACATTCAAGCATCGGGCCGAGACAAGCCCGACCCTTGGTCCAGAAAAGGCATTTCGGAAGAGCAAATTCACCGGACAAATTCAACCAGCTAAGTGGCAGAGCCACCCGGCATTACGTGCCTTAAGCTGTTTGAACTTCGGGAATACCCAACGTTATGTGAAATCAACAAAATTATTTAAGAAATAAACATGGGTGTGACCGCTTGGCACTTTTTCTTATTCCACGTACAAGTTGCAGTAAAATGAACATGAAGTAGACGGAGATGAGTGTTTACTTCATGTTCGCTTAAATTTTTGAAAATTAAATTACAGATGGATCAATGGATCTTTGGAGGTTCAGAATTCATCGTATCGTTAAGCTGGGTCACAAAAACATTTTCGTTCGGGCCAGGGTTATTTCGAAACATTTTCGCTTCATCCACCAAAATTTCGTCTGTATCCGTGCCGAGTATCTTTATTGTTGCATCAATGAATGAAGCAAGCGGCATCGCCCGTGGTTCATCGTTGTTGCTTTGAACCCATGGGGGTACAATTTCTATTACTTTTACCGATGTGTCTTTAAGCATGTACCTTTGGGACAGCGTATAGGTATGAAGTGCTGCCTTCGTCGCGGAATATACAGCAGTTGTCGCTAATGGTACAAATCCAAGTATTGAAGTCGTGTTGATGACAACCGCTTCTTCTTTGGACTTCAAATGTTCGATGAATGCAGAAGTTAACCGAATGGGACCTAGCAAGTTTGTCGTGACAGTCGAAATCAAAACATCCTCATCAATCACGCCCGCCGAGTCATCGGACTGTATGATGCCGGCGTTGTTAATCAAGACATTAACATCCGGGTATTCTTCGATTAACTGCTTGGCGACCGCCTTTATGCTGGCAGGATCTTGTACATTCAATTCCACTGCAGACATGCCGGGATTCGCTTTGATCGTCTCCTCCAGACGCTCTTTACGTCGACCGGAGATAATAACTTTGTTTCCAAGCTTGTGGAGAGCTATTGCTAACGCACGTCCAATCCCTGAACCACCGCCTGTAATAAAAATCGTGTTTCCTGTAAGTTTCAATTTTTAAAACCCTCCTAATTCTTGTGGATAAATTCATCTCAAAGATTGTTAAAACAATAGCTTTCATGATTATGGCTTCTTTAAAATTGAACATATGTTGAATCATCAACATAAATTTTATAAAATGAATGTATCAGAGCGGTATATGGGGTTCAATGGTTAAAACAAGCGTGGTTGTTGATTTTTCAACATAGGACTTCCAAATGTTCATTTTTTCGGATGGTACAAAGGGGAGAAGGATATGGACAGGCGTATTCAAAAATCGAGGCAAGCCATTATTGATGCTTTTATGAGGCTGATGTCAGAAAAGGAATTCGAGAGAATTACGATCAATCAAATTGCGGAGGAAGCGAATGTCAATCGTGGAACGGTTTATTTGCATTTCACTGACAAGTACGATCTGCGCGATCAATGTATGGAAGCTCAAATTAACGAGTTACTACGCAATTGTATGTCTGAAGATAATTTCTTTCATGTCCCTTCCAAAACCGCACTACTGCGCACGTTTGAATATTTGGAGCAGCATGCTTCATTCTATTCAAGAATGCTGACGAACAAGGGAAGTACGGTTTTTCGGAACCAAATGGAGACAATGTTTCGGCAAAGTCTGAGCGCGCATCTGGATTCGATCAACCTTGATCAGGAAATGAACAGGGACATTACGGTGCAATTTTTAATTTCAGCAGCAGTGGGGGTATTGGAATGGTGGATTACCCGTTCAATGCCATATCCGTCAGCGGTCATGGTTGAACAATTTTGGAATTTGCTGAACCGTGGTGTCGAGGGGCACGAACGAAAATCGTCCAGATGAGCCTCTAATGTAGAGGTTTGTTTGAGACTGACACCCATAATGAAGATAATAAAAAATAAGGTTTTCATTTTATACTAATATTAGGAAAATAGTATCAAATATAATGTAACCATCTAATCGAATATTGAGCTACAGCAGATTTACTAACATCTTGATTAGGAAAAATAACCCTATAATATTGAGTAGCTGCAGAATAAACATAGTCTATATCTATATACTTAGGACTTCCGATGCTTAAGAAACCACCAAGTCTTATATACCTAGCAAATATTGTGGGTTGATCATGAGAAATAGCAATTCTCACCGCTGTACCAATTCTATACATCTCTCCAACGCCTATTGTCACAGGTGTATTTGTAGAAAACATAACAAAAGATTCTTTTTCCGTCTGGTTTTGATTTATTGTTTTCACATAAAGATCACCGGATATTTCTAAAGATCCTCCATCCAAGTTGTGCCCATAAGAAATTCCGATTAATGTTACTTCAAGCATCACAGCCATTTCTACATCTCCTTATGACTAATTTCCTGTCAAAAAATCGACCATGGACTAAATTATTTTGTTACCGAAAGGCTTCTGTTTCAAAGAAATAATCTCCAAGAATAATTATATATGCCAAAATTATACTCTTTTGATTGTTCTAATCGATACGATTATATTCTTGAGATAATTCCAATATGTAAAAGTTTTAAAATAAAAAATAAAAAAGCTCGACTTAAAAGTTAGTGTTTGACGAAGTTATTCCATTTTCATCCTTATCCTTTACGTTAAGCACTGATGTCAGTTTGGAGTCAAAAAATTGCAGATTGATTTTGAATACATAATGAAGAAGTTCGGTAACTTCTGATAACATAATATTCAAGCTTAAGAATTCTCACAGAGCTTTGACCTGCTGGGAGAGTTCGAGGAGGGTTTCAGCAGACAACCCCTTTGGAATTCATGAATACGGGAAGGTTAGACGAAACCTGTGCAAGAAAAAAATAAAAAACAAAAAATAATGGAGGTATGTTGGGTGCTGACATTAGAAAAAGCTAGAAAAAATGATGCACAAAAACTTGCTGAAATACAAAAGGCCAGTTTTGAGGATGAATCAAAGCATTTTAATATTAACGGAACCGTTGGGCCCATAGGATATGATTCCATAAGTTGGCAAGAAGAAATGATGCAAAATTGCGAATATTTCAAGGTACTCTTTAATGGAGAAATAATCGGGGGAGCTATGATATTTGTAGAATGTAATCGAGTGCATAATCTAGGAAGGATCTTTATTGATCCAAATTTTAAAAATCAAGGAATCGGAACGAAGGTGATGGAGAAAATTGAAAGTGAATTTCCAGATAGCACTGAATGGTGGCTGGATACTCCTAGCTGGAGTGTGAAGAATCATCACTTTTATTCAAAGTGTGGGTTTACTAAGGTTAGAGAAGAAGGTGACTTATACATTTTTAAAAAGACTTTATAAACTTATGTAATGTACAAACGTTATGATACATCAGTGCTAAGTGTTACCAAGAAGATATTTAATGAAAAGCATGAAAGGGAGGATTTACAATGCAGATTGATTTTGCAATTGAATCAGATTATGAGTATATCTCGTTAAGAGACAAGCACATACATAAAACACTGATAAGACCAAAAATAAAAGAAAATGAAATTCTAATAATTAGAGAATCCAATCAAGAAATAGGTTGGATGAGATACGGATTTTTTTGGGACAACACACCATTTATGAATATGATATGGATAGATGAGGAGTACAGAGGAACAGGTATTGGTAAAGAAGTTGTCCACTATTGGGAAGAATTAATGAAACAAAAGGGATTTGAGATGGTCATGACCTCAACACAGTCGAATGAAGGAGCTCAACATTTTTATAGGAAGCTTGGATATAGAGATGCTGGATGTTTAATGCTTGAGAATGAACCTCTGGAAATAATACTGACAAAGGATTTGAACCAAATTAACGTTGAGGAAATCATGAAGGAAGTGACCTTTAAAATATAATATTCAAGCTGCGTCTCCAATGGGGCCTAGGTCTGCGAGTTGGATTACGAAGAGGAATTTCGCAGACAAACCCTTTGGGGTTCATGAATACAGAAACGTTACATGAACCATGTAAAACCAAAACTATGAAATCAAGGTGAATATGATGAGCACCCTAAATCATGTTATAAAGCTATTAATTCCGCGCCATAATAACTTTTCGGCTGCAGATCTTGTGGAACACATGGGTAGTGTTATCTACGGAGAAGAGGCTAGCTCAATACGAGACATAATTTATGAGGTACCAGAATCTTTGCGGACTATTATTTTGCTAATAGATTTTGATACAGAATTATCAATGAATGGGGTTTTCGGATTTCTGGAAAATGCCACTGGAAAGTACTTGAATGAAACAATTGCTGCTTTAAAGCTAATTAGAGCGGAAGAAGATTCGTCTATTATGAAGGAGATAAGGGATATTATTGAAGGTATTAATTTTAATGGAAAAATAAAATTGGAACAATATCAAGTTACACCATTTGAAGAGAGACATGACATTAATAAGAGGCTGCTTGAAAGAATTAAAGAATTGGCCGATGGACTGTACATATATTCAATCGATAGAGATATTTTTGAGTACTTAATTGGTTATCTCTCTGATAACTGGATTGTATTGTTGCAAGAGCTTAAGGATGTTCGTAAGTAATTCGCAGAAGTGCGTTGGTATCGTCTGACCCGGGATCGCTGGGCGCTGATTCCCTGGTCCGGTCGAGGCCTTGATAAAGTGCATCAGAACAATCCTGCACTGATTAAGCGCATCACGCCAGTCCTTTGGTCCTTAAGCCAGTGAGGGTTCGTGAATACAAGAACGTTATGTGAAATCTAGATAATCAACAAGGAGAGAAACCAATGACAACGATAAACACTCTACAAACTAAACTTTCCAGCCGATATGATGAATTTGACCCAGAACAAGATGGAAATAAAAACACAAAGTTTGCAGATTTAATTATTGATGGAAGATCACTTTACCAAATGCTCAAGAAACACGATCTTGTTCCATCCTTAGGATGGGGAAGCGAAGATCAACAAAAAGAAATGATTCAATATTTTTTACTAAAGAAACCACATGAGGATATGTACTATAGATATCCAATACTTGTATGTCCTTGGTGTGGAGATGAAGAGTGTGGTTATATTTCAGTGAAAATTGACAGGGAAGAAGAAATTGTAATATGGAAGGATTTCAAATTGGAGCATGAGAACAAACCAATAAATATAGGTCCCTTTTATTTTGAATGGGCAAACTATGAAAGAGTCATTCATGATACTTTTGGAATAATAGAAAAACAATAATGTACACTGCTTCGAAGAAGCTAAGACATCACTTAACATCATATTCAAGCAGCATCTCCTATGGGGCCTTGGTCTGCGGGATGGCTTTCGAGGAGGTATTTTAGCAAACAACCCCTAGCAAGATTCATGAATACAAGAACGTTATAGGAAAAGGACGCAAACCATAAAAAGAAGGTGTTCAAGCTGTTTGGTTTATTTAGGAAAAAGAAGACAATATTTGAAAAACAACTAAACCAACTTTCTGAATTGGGTATTTTTATGAGGGCAGGTTTAAAGAAAGAATTACTTTTAGAAGAAACTTCAAAAAGTGAATATGAAGAAGATCCCTACAACTTGCTACTACTTACTTTAGGTGGAGAAGTTGTAGTAAATGATGAATTTATAAATGTATCTGATAAAATTTGGTATCTGGATACGGAATGTATTGAGGATCATAGAGATTATGTAAGAGTAATAATGCGATTAGAGAATATGACAAAACTTAATTTAAATAAGATAACGGATTACGTAGATATTCAGAATAGCACAGTATGGGTCTCCTTTGAATATATGAATGAATTTATAAGATGGGAAATGAAAGTAGAGGATGATTGGTTGGATATGGAGATATTCAAGAAATTTAATGAGTTAACAAAGACTGAACAATCCATGAAATTGTATATTTCAAATTTAGATCAGGGCTGCCTAGTGGGCTATTTTAATCAAGAACAAGTGATCGAATTAAATAAATTAACAAAATATAAATTTGTATGACTAAAAAGGAGCCAAAACAATGAGTGAATTGACTTCAGGAAGCTTATCACTATTGAAATATAAAGAGGCAATTCTTGAGCATCATCCTGTATACGCGGAGGATTTAAATGAAAAATGGTTTGTTTTTATAACCAAAGACACAGAAGAAAGTGAAGAAATTCCGGAAAGTCTATTTCAAATTTCAGAAAAAATCCCAGTGTTATATTTTTATAATTTTGAAGATCACTGTTGGGGATACCGTGTAGTTTACAATTCACAAGAGATAGCAAGTCTTCATATATCTTATGTTTTATTAGATACTTCAATTATTAAGCTTGCAGAAGAAAGATATCCAGAGGAAGATCACATTGAATTTTTATATGTCGAC
Source organism: Paenibacillus sp. DP01 (assembly GCF_044784315.1). Classification (NCBI taxonomy): domain Bacteria; kingdom Bacillati; phylum Bacillota; class Bacilli; order Caryophanales; family Paenibacillaceae; genus Paenibacillus; species Paenibacillus sp. DP01. The sequence goes on along the minus strand of NZ_CP173059.1, from coordinate 3,965,670 downwards.
CCTAGAGGGGACAAAATCAGAATTGAATTAATTGAAGAAGTTCTGAGATCTAATGAATACAATGAGAAAATAGCAAAACAGTTTACAAATTGCAATTTAGAAACATTTAGATTTTTTGAACTGGATAATAAACAAATAAAACAATTAGAGGATATTTTAAATAATAGTTACTATACACAATTAGAATCTGAGCATGAATTAGTAGAAGAGTTTAAAGAATTATTAAACATTGAGGAAATGAGTTGGATACGAGCAGATAGAATGAACGAAGATTAGAAGCAAATAGATAGTGAGGACTCGTGAAATATAAGCACGTTAGGTGAAACGCGGAGTGTTAGGAGGTTTGCATGAATTACGATGAAGTAGCGAATGAAGTATTCTTTAAAGATGGAAGTCTAAGGGACATTTATATATTGGATACAGACATCCAAATATGGGCTATAATTTTTGAGTATTTGGAAAGTAACGAAATTAATTATCGAGTGACTATAGATGGGCTAATTACAAGAATTAGGGATATTGCTGAATTGTTAAGAATTAAAAAAGAAGCAAGTATTGGGATAACTATTGAATATAGTGAAATTGATATTTGTGGGCATTTTTATGAAGGAAGCGTTATTGAATTTGATATTTCACCAATACAGATAGACTCAGAGAAAAAAATAGATATACTCATGAACTTCCTAAAAAGCCTAAGTCGAAAACTAAACAAAACGATAATTATTACCCCAGAGATGACTATGGAAGAGGTGCTAGTTCGAGTAGAGCCTAAAGGGAAATTGAATTAAGTAATTCACACTGTGGTCGCTTTTGCTTCCTTGGCCACGAAACTTTATCTGAAATACAGCAAAATACTTTATGGAGTGATGGATCTTATGGATGTAAAAAAGCTAAGAGATTGGGTAGACAAACACAATATAAGAAGTCGGGCATTAGAGGCTTTTTGGCTTAATTTAAATAACTATAGGCTCGAGGAGCCTGAGCAATTTGATGAGTTATTTTGGGATTATGATAAAGATTATTTAAAGATCTTAATAGAGGATGTTTCCTTACATATCAAGAGCTTGGAATATTTAGACCCAATTAATAGAGATCTTGAGTATGTTGAAGTGAAAATTAGAATCGAGTATCGAACAAATCATATAGGTTATTACAGGCTGATCTTCAATCTAGATGGTACGGTAGAGGATGATTTTTTTATTTCTGAATGGACTGGATTGAGGTTATATCAGACAAGGGCCTTATTAGAGGATATTAAAGAAGAAATAGAAGCTGAAAGAATAAATGGAGAAATAACAGAAAAAGAGGCTATTAAGTTAAAGGAAATAATAGATGAGAAGAAGGACATGATTAGAAAGGAATTTAGTCATTAGAGCAAGTTATCGGAGAAGCGACGTAATAAAATAACTAGGGGGATTTTTATGTCTGAATACTACTGGGACATTAAAATTGATTACCTAAGAAATACCCGCTGGTTGTACTATAACGATGATTATTTGGAATTTCTTATACAAAAGGTGTGGAAGATAAATAAACCTGTAGAGATCGTAGATTATGGATGCTGATTTGGATATTTGGGACTAAAGCTTCTTCCATTGCTACCAAATGGATCAACATATACTGGCATTGACAAAGGCATGGAATTAATAAAGCAAGCCAATGAAATATTTTCGAAACTCTCTTATAATGCTGAATTTGTAGAGTGTGATATTGAAAAAGTGGAATTAGAAAAGAAGTATGACATAGCAGTCAGTCATGCTTTTTTATTACATATGCCTAATCCAAAGAGTGTTCTACAAAAGATGCTTGATAGTGTCCAGGATAATGGAATGGTTATCTGTTTTGAACCGCATTGGATTGGTAATATGGCGAATTATTATCTAGACGGAATTGAACAAAGCGATGTCATCCGGTTAGGGATTCTACAGGAGTTATATGAGAGAGATCATAAGCGTACGGCTAAGGACGGAAATATAGGCATCCAAATACCGATCATGCTAAGCCAGCTAGGCTTAAGAAATGTAGGGTGTAGGGTTAGCGATAAGGTGAACTTTCTTGATCAGAACATGGACACGGAAAGTAAAAACATGCTTTATAGTTCTTTAAAAGAAGAAGGCTTGGGACAAGAACCTAATGATATTTCAGAGGTATTCAAAAATTTATTGGCCAGAGGATTAAACGAAATGGAAGCTCAAAAACAATATGAAGCAAAAGCAACTTTTTCTGAAGAGTTCAGTGATAAATCTTGGTTAGTATATGCGCCTAATATGAAGATTTCTTTTGGTACAGTTAAATGAAATTAGTGCAAATCATTATAATACCAATACAATCAAAGGTGAAGCGCTATGCACTCTAAAGAGAATTCCACGTATAGCCTGGCTATAGAATGTAAAGACACTCAGTATTTATTTGAAAATACGGAGATTAAAGAGTTAAATGCAATTGCATTACTTGAGAATGGACCATCCAATAGAGTTATTCAAAAAAGTGATTTTAAGTTTGTTGGTGAGATAGAAATAGATGCTGAAAGAAATAATCATTATAGAATTCATAAAAATTTTTAGCAAACCCCACTTTTGGGGTTCATGAATACAAATACGTTATTCTAACTAACGCAAATCTGAAAAGAGGGGTGTGGAAACCATGAATGAAAAGTCGCAGTTACTAGAGGAGTTCAAGGAATGGATATGTTTTGTTTCTGAGATTCGTGAAATGGATTGGCAAATAAAGATTGCCGAAGATAAATGGTCAGTTCACGATATCGTAAGTCATATACTGCTGTGGGATAAATACTTTTATGAAGCAGCCATACATCCGATATTAAACAATACGCCTTTGACATTAACACATATTGATTTTAATCAATTTAATCAGGATACTGTTGAATATGGGAAAACAAAAACGAAGGAAGAATTAATTGAAATGACTATTCAGTACCGTAACATGATATTGCAGAGCATAGAGAGTTTGGAAGATGATAAGTTTACTAAAGAATATACTGACGGGAAGTTTACTGTAATATCTTATCTAAGAGATTTTATCTGGCATGATCAACATCATATAAGACAGATTGATGAGCTTAAAAGAAGAGCTATGTGAGTATATAGGCAGGTGAATAATATGAGAGATTATTGGAACAAAAGGTTTGCTGAAGAAGGAATGATTTGGGGTTGTGAACCAAGTCAAACTGTAACGCAAGCTATAGATTTGTTCAAAAAGAATAATGCACATCATATATTGGTTCCTGGTGCTGGATATGGGAGAAATACTAAGATGCTCTCTTCTTGTTTTCAGGTTGATGGAATTGAGATATCTAGTTCAGCTATAGATCTAGCAAAAGAATGGGATTTAAAAACGAATTTTATTCGAGAATCGGTGTTAGAGTTTCGTACAAGCAAAAGGTATGACGGCATATATTGTTATGATTTATTACATTTATTTTTGTTGGAAGACCGAAAAAAACTGATACAGAATTGTGTGATACATTTGAAGGGACAGGGAGTGATGTATTTTACGTGTTTTTCTGATCGCGATTTTAATAATGGCGTGGGTAGAAAAGTTGAGGAAGGAACATATGAATACAAGAAAGGGAAATATGCTCACTTCTTTACTGAAGAAAATTTAATTGAACATTTTAATGATTTGAATATATTAGAAACTGGTTCCATAAAAGAATATCTGACACATGCAGAAAAACAACAAGAATATGAATTAAGATATATAATTGTTCAAAATATTGGATAGCTATTTCGGGGAAGTAATTCAACAGACACACCCTACCGCTTAACTGCCGCAAGTGGCAGCCGGACTGTTAGTCCTAAAACGCTAGGACATCGTGAATACAGCATCGTTATATGTAATTGGAACCGAAGGGAATAAAAAAATGAGAATGCAAGACAAACCAATAGTAAGTATTATAGGCTTGGGATTATTTAGTCTGACACTAGTGGTGCACATTTGTTTTAAATCAATAAGAACAATGGATGATGTAGGGATGGGTATATTATTGTCTTTGGTAAATGCCATATTTCTATTCTTTCCATTGCTATGGGGAGTATTGGGTGCGGTAGAATTCTCAAGAATAATGAGTTGGAGTGAGAAAATAAAGACAAGAGAAGTGAACGAAGAAGTTTGGGTTATGTAATTTATAGATGGGATGAGGTGAACATATAATAAATATAGCAATGTGACGGCTATTCTTCGATTGACTGAATTCGTATAATAAAAAATATACGTTTCGGCTTTGCCCTTGATATCGTGATTTCTTCTGTATTCGTATCGAAAATCGATTTTCTGTAAATATTTATACATAAACATGATGAGCAAAAACATAAGGGGGGAGCTAACATGACAAATAGAGAGGAAATGAATCCTAAGGTTGATGTGTATTTAGGAAAAGTGAACAAATGGAAGGCGGAAATGGAGAAGTTGAGAGCAATCATGCTTGACTGCCAGCTCACTGAAGAACTGAAGTGGGGTAAACCTTGTTACATGTTTCAGAATAGTAACATAGCTATAATACAAGGCTTTAAAGAACACTGTGCGCTTATGTTTTTCAAAGGTGCTTTGTTAAAAGACCCCAATGGTATTCTAATCAAACCTGGGGAGGATACGCAGGCAGGGCGGCAGATTCGGTTCACGAATGTTGAAGAAATTGTTGAGATGGAAACCATCTTGAAAGCCTATATTATTGAAGCCGTTGAAGTGGAAAAAGCCGGTTTGAAAGTGGATTTTAAAAAGAATACAGAACTCATTTTTCCAGAAGAATTTCAAGCTAAATTAGATGAAAATCCTGCTTTGAAAACTGCTTTTGCTGCATTGACGCCGGGACGACAAAGAGCATACATTATGCATTTTGCTGCGCCCAAACAATCTAAAACTCGGGAATCGAGGATTGAAAAATGTATGCAGGACATTCTCGCAGGAAAGGGATTAAATGATCGATAAATTCGATGAGAAATAAAATTGAAGGGAGATATTTATTTGGATTTTTTTCCGTTGGAGATATCTGTACTATCTGCCGATGCACTTCGTGAGTACATTTCAAGAGAATATTTTTCTTATGGCTTACTTAAATGCCGGTTATTTTATAGAGGCATACATGACATATATAGAGTTAATGCAGACGAAAAAGAGTATTTCTTTAAGGTATACCGTCAAGGGATCAGAAGCATGGAAGAAATACAAGCAGAGGTAGATTTGCTCAATCACCTAAGATCATCAGACATTGAAATCACTACACCAGTTACAAGACATGATGGAAAATTTATTTCACAGTTCAACACTGCAAATGGGATAAGGTATGGAGTGCTATATACGTCTGTTGGAAAACTTGAGTTTAATCAAATTGCGGAAACGGCTGAATTAAACGAGAGATTAGGTAGTTATATCGCTACAATTCATAATGCTTGGGACAAATGTGAGCTTGGAAAAAAACGATGGAATCTAGATGCTGCCTCATTTATAGATAATTCTATGGATGCTATCAGACAGTTCTCAACCATTCATGATTTTGACCTGCATTTTTTAGAGGAAGTTGCAAAGAATGTGAGCGATAAACTAGAGTATTTAACTGTTGAAAGACCGCAATATGGTATATGTCACGGCGACATATATAGTGGGAATATCCGAGTTGACGCTAACAGCAATCCTATCCTTTTTGATTTTGATTTCTGTGGAAATGGATGGAGAGCATATGACATATCTATGTATGCTTTCCCATTTGGCATGGGATGTGACGAAACGAAATTAAAAAAGAGAGAAGAACGAAAATATCAATTCTTAAATGGATATAACAAGGTTAGAGCTATGAGCCAAAGTGAAGTAGATTCTATTGCCCTCTTTATTCCCTTCAGAAGAATTTTTAATATTGGCACTCTATACATTTCTTATCTTCCAAATACTTGGGGAGACTCTGCTGTCATCAGGAATGTAGATGAAGATATTAAACTGCTTCAAAAGTGGTTGGAATTAAACCCTATATTTTAATTAGTATGAAAAGCTAATGATAACTATATTCCGAAATCAACCTAGAGATCCTTTACATAAATAAAGCAAACCCACTGCCATGAGTCTAACCGCTTAAGGCAGTGGGTTTGTCTTTAAAACCTTTATATCCGTTAAAAACGGATTATTCCTCCCCGGTCGCCACCGGATTTTCCTCATAGCTGATCCAATCGCTCCAGCTTCCTGGATAGAGTCTCACATTACTAAATCCTGCCTCATTCAAGGCCAGAACATTCGGGCAGGCGGATACGCCTGATCCGCAATATACGATGATCTCAGCGTCCTGATCAAGATCAGAGAAATGCTGTTTCAACTGCTCTGCATTTTTAAATGCACCCTTTTCGTCCAAGACCTCTTTCCAGAAGAAATTCACTGCACCGGGGATATGCCCCGCTGCTTGATCTATAGGCTCTTCCAGTCCCAGGTAGCGTGGCCGCTCTCTGGAGTCGATCAATATAGGTGAAAACCCGATATAGGAGCCAACAGGAACAGAAGCTTCGGATATACGTTGTACTTCTTTCATACTTGTGAGCATTTGCGGCTGAATATTTGCCACAAAGGTCGAGGGAATGCGAATCGGCTGGTCTGCCGTAACGGGGAATTTTGCTTCCTTCCAAGCGCTGTAGCTTTCTTCCAGCACGTATACCTGCTCATGACCAAGGTAGCGCAGCAGCCACCAGAAGCGGGAGGCCATCATCCCCCCTTGGTCATCATAAGCGACGATGCGTGAACCTGCATTGATCCCGGCACGGCTCAGACGTGCAGCGAGTGTATCTACATCAGGTAGTGGATGGCGACCACCATGCTCGCCTAGAGGAGCGGTAAGGTCTTCTTCCAAATCGAAGTGAATCGCCCCAGGAATGTGGTCTTCATTAAATTCGGTCCGTCCAGCCCCGGCTTGTCCGAGCACGGAACGGCAGTCGGCAATGATTATGTCGGGTTCATACAATCGGGCCAACAGCCAGCGCTTAGATACGATGGATTTCATAGAGGATTCCGCCTTCCTTTTTTTAACAGTAAATTTAATCCATTGAGTATGGTTTATGAAAATGGGGTAATAAGCTAAGAGCTAACCTTCAGGGGGGGCTCATTGTCAGGCATTTCACTTTGGTGGACAACTTGCTTTTTAAAATCCGTTCCGTATCGGATGAAAACCCATACTCCAAACAGAATGAAAAAGCCTGCACCAAACTGCAAGGCAGACAGCCTTTCCCCGAGCAGCACCCACGCCAGCAGGGAAGAAATAACAGGCTCACCGAGTACCGCCATCGACACAGCGGTGGCGTTAATGTATTTGAGCAGCCAGTTAAACAGGTAATGTCCGAACAGCGTAGGCACAATGGCAAGCAGCAGGAACAGTCCCCATTCCCGTGGCGCATATCCAGTAAAAGGTATAGCATTGACCACATTATACAGCGCAAGCGATGTGGCTGCGATGATAAAAACCCAAAAATTATAGACAAAAGCGCTCAAATGCTCGCGCAGATGCTTGCCCATCAGCATATGGATGGACACGGCGACCATACCCAAAAAGGACAGTGCATCTCCGAGCAGGGCTTGTCCTGAGACATGAAAATCCCCTGCACCGATGGCCAGTGAGCCGACAAAGGCCATACCCATTCCGAAGAGCATAGCGCGATTCGTGCCTGTCCGGAAAAACAAAAAAGAACCGAGCATGACAAGGATCGGTTCCAATGTCATAATAACAGTAGAGCTTGCAACGGTGGTCAGTCGCAGCGAGCCCATCCACAGCAAGAAATGCAGCCCTAGCGCGATTCCGGACCAGAGGATCAGCATCCATTGCTTGCGAGTGAGGCTGAATAGCTCGGTGCGGTATTTCCAGACCAATGGCAGCATCAGCAGATTGGTCAGGTACAAACGGTACATAGCGATGACGGACACCTCGGCTTCAGACCATCTAACGAAGATCGAGGAGAACGAAATAGCGATAATACCTATGATGTACAATAATTCAAAGGAAAACGACGGTTTGTGTGCTTGATTCATGTGGCAGCTCCATCCGTATGAAAGAAAATAAATACGTTAAAATTCTTTCTAACAGTATCTCGAAAATGAGGTTTAATATAGCTCATTATACCGTACCTGGCATTCCCATGGTATTAGGATTTTGCAAAATACTGAGAATATAATCAACGGGAGCGAGAGGGAGGATTTTAAGTGAGATGCTGCATAGAAATTTTGCTGCACAAGCTCGTCAAACATAGTGGAGGTGGATTTTATGAAAAAACATAACACATTTTCAATCATACTACTGACTGTCGTGGCAGTGCTGGCTCTATCAGCCTGTGGTACGAAACCGCAAACCAATAACAATGCACCTTCAGGGGCAGACCAACCGCAAACGCAACAGCCGCAAGTCGCACCAGAGCCGGTTGCTGAACCGCAGGTTAAAAAAGGCACAGGCGTATATAACGGAGCTGCTGACCCACATACGGTAGAGATTGAAACCAACGGCGAAGCCCAATCCTTCCAATTAGGGGAGGGGATGGATACGGTAATAGCTGGACTTAAAGAAGGTGATCCAGTAGCGTTTGAATATAACGAACAAGCAGTAGAGGGCGACGCGACAGCGAAGCAACTGACTTTAACGAAAATTCAAAAGACAGAGGCTGCAACAGATGGCAATCAAAACGGAAGTTCTGGTCAACAAGTAGGCGGGGAACGTGCGAAAACTCAAACTTTTGACCTTACCCTTGAAGGGAAAAAGGAAAAGCAGACAGCAACCTTGGCAAAGGGAGAGGGCTATTCGCTGTATGTGTTTGACCCGATGTCCCTGTTCCCAGATCAAAACCGTGTCGCTTTGGCGGTAGATGATAACTACTACGCCGAAATTACGAAGTTGCCCTCCAACTTTAATTTAGATGAGCTTCAAAAAGAAGGCAAGAAGGACTTGGCTTCCATTGGCAAGGTGCAAAAGCTGGACAAAGCAGACGTGCCTAAAGTGCTGACCAGCAGCCGTCTGTTCTTGCAAGCGAACGGCTCGAAGATTACACAACAGTATATTGTTGTGGAAAATACTACAGGGGCTTTCAGCGTGAAAGTGAATATTCCACAAGGGGAGCCTGCTGAAGGATTTGAATCCTTCATTTATACATCGCTGGAGAGCCTGCAAGCTAATAAATAATCCTAATATAAAGTCAGATGGACGCTGGCCTATAATTATGAATTTAAGGCAGTTAAACTGCTGAAATTTGTTGTTTCAGGTACTAGCTTAGCGCTTCGAGGGTCTAATCTGTAATTGCGAGACCTGCACTTTTGTGCTATAAAGGATGAGAGAATAAGATCATTCCGGCTTGCGAAGTCGTATGAAGCGATGAAGGAGTTGTTAGATTTAATATGTCCATCGAAATGAATACACAAGAAGTCATCAACGTGATTAAAAACAGCAAGAAAAAGACGCCTGTTAAAGTATATGTAAAAGGGGCTTTGGCTTCCGCATCTTTTGGCGAGAACGTTCAAGCTTTTATTTCTGGAGACAGCGGTGTGGTATTTGGTGATTGGGCCGATATCAAGCCGGTACTGGATAGCGCAAATGCTAAAGAAGAAGATTATGTGGTGGAAAATGACCGCCGTAACTCCGCTGTTCCTATGCTGGATTTGAAAGGCATTAATGCACGCATTGAGCCAGGCGCCTATATCCGTGACATGGTAGGCATCGGTAACAACGCAGTCATTATGATGGGTGCAGTAATTAACATTGGCGTTACGATTGGTGAAGGCACTATGATTGATATGAATGCTGTACTTGGCGGTCGTGTTAAAGTAGGCAACATGTGCCACATCGGTGCAGGCGTTGTCCTTGCAGGTGTCATTGAGCCACCTTCCGCACAGCCCGTTATCGTAGAAGACGAAGTATTGATCGGTGCGAACTCGGTTGTACTGGAAGGCGTACGCATTGGTAAAGGTGCAGTTGTCGCAGCCGGAGCGGTTGTAACTGAAGATGTGCCTCCATACTCTGTAGTAGCGGGTACACCTGCACGTGTAATCAAACAAGTCGATGACAAGACCAAATCCAAAACTGAGATTTTGAAAGAACTGCGCGTTTTGTAAGAAGGCAAAGTTCTTTATGTACCAAAGGTGAACGATTCCTTGTCAGGAGCATGATACACTGACAGCATAACATAGGGACGAAGCACAACGGACAAGGCTCGGCGGCTGCGCCGGGCTTTTGTCCTTTTGTTCTTTTGCCAGGTAAGAGCTGATGAGCTATAAAGAGGAGGCGTAGCAGCAAAATGAGTACAGCCGATTATCGTTCTTTTGTTCAAATACGAAGGGATCTGCATCAAATTCCCGAACCAGGGTTTGAGGAATATAAAACACAACGATACTTGCTGAACTACTTGGAAACGCTCCCTCAGGAGCGGCTGGAGATTCGTACATGGCGTACGGGCGTGTTAGTATTCATTCATGGAACGGCTCCTAAGCGCCGCTATGGATATCGTTGTGATATGGATGGTTTACCCATCGAGGAAGAGACGGGTTACGATTTCCGTTCGACTCATCCTGGCTACATGCATGCTTGTGGACACGACTTACATATGACGATTGGATTGGGAATTGTGACTCACTTTGCGAGTCATCCGATTAAGGATGATCTGGTCGTGTTGTTTCAACCTGCGGAGGAAGGACCTGGTGGAGCCTTGCCTATGCGGGACAGCACGGAGCTGGCCGACTGGATGCCGGATGAAATTGTCGCATTGCATGTTGCACCAGAATATCCTGTAGGCACAATTGCTACTCGCCCGGGTATCCTGTTTGCCAATACATCAGAGCTTTTCATCGATCTCAAGGGTACGGGCGGACATGCTGCTTATCCACACAAGGCGAATGATATGGTAGTAGCTGCTTGCCAGCTGGTAGGGCAATTACAGACGGTGGTAGCCCGTAACGTGAACCCACTGGATGCAGCAGTCATTACTGTTGGCAAGGTTAGTGGAGGTACGAAGCAGAACATTATTGCGGAAACCGCTCGTTTGGAAGGTACAATCCGTACGCTGTCTGCCGATACGATGATGCTGGTTAAATCGCGGATTGAGGCGCTGGTGCGCGGTGTGGAAGCTGGGTTTGAATGTCAAGCGGAGATTCATTATGGCTCCAATTATTTGCAAGTGTACAATGAAGCCAAGGTGACTGAGGAATTCATGAACTGGGTCAGTAATCGGAAGGATGTGCAGCTCGTTGAATGCGGAGAAGCGATGACGGGAGAGGACTTCGGATATTTTTTGGAGCGAATTCCCGGTCTGATGTTCTGGCTTGGCGTAGATACGCCTTATGGCTTGCATCATGCCAAGCTGGAGCCTGCAGAGGAAGCCATTGAGGTAGCCATCCGCGTGCTGACAGACTATTTTATATGGAAGTCTCAAGGGTGAATGATACAGCCTGAATAATTATGTTTAATGAAGAGAATGTAATGGAATGAAGTCGAATTTTTGAAGGAGGGTGTTATGGGAGAGCAAACCATCATCCGATTTGAGCGGGTGACCAAACAATATGACAACGATCCCCCGGTGCTGGCGGATGTCAGCTTTGAGATTGAGCGTGGTAAGTTTTATACACTGCTGGGCCCTTCCGGTTGTGGTAAAACGACAATTTTGCGTATGATTGCAGGTTTTGCAGAGCCGACAGAAGGCTCTATTTATTTGAATGATAAACTCATTAATCGTGTTCCGGCCAATGAGCGGCAGGTCAATACGGTTTTTCAGGATTATGCGCTATTTCCACATCTGAACGTATTTGAAAATGTAGCCTTTGGTCTGCGAATCAAAAAGATGAACAAAAAGGACATTCAGGAAAAGGTGACACAGGCGTTGTCCTTTGTCAATCTGGAAGGCTACGGTGAACGGGAAATTTCCGAGATGTCCGGGGGGCAGCGTCAGCGTGTAGCGATTGCACGGGCTATCGTCAATGAGCCTGATGTTCTTTTACTGGATGAACCTTTGTCGGCACTGGATTTAAAGCTGCGGACAGAAATGCAGTATATTTTGCGTGAAATGCAGCAGCGCCTGGGAATCACTTTTATATTCGTTACGCATGATCAGGAGGAAGCGCTGGCCATGTCAGACGAAATATTTGTCATGAACAAAGGCAAGATTGAGCAGAGCGGCACGCCAAATGATATCTATGATGAGCCGATTAATCGATTTGTGGCTGACTTTATTGGCGAATCGAATATTGTTCCTGGACGTATGATCGCGGATTATCAAGTGGAATTTAACGGTCGACAGTTTGAATGTGTTGACGGAGGATTGCGTCCGAACGAACCGATTGAAATTGTGATCCGGCCCGAGGATTTGGAGATTACGAGTGTTGCTGAAGGCAAGCTGCGGGTAAAGGTGGATACTCAATTGTTCCGTGGGGTTCACTATGAAATAAGCTGCTATGATGATTCAGGACAGGAATGGCTCGTGCATTCTACCAAAAAGGCGGAGCTGGGAAGTGAAATCGGCCTGAAATTTGACCCGGAAGCCATTCATGTCATGCGCTTTGGGGAGACAGAGGAAGAATTCGATCGGCGTCTGGAAGCCTATGAAGAGGTAGATCAGCATGTCCGGTAATACAAGAGCAGCGTATCTGCTGCCTTACTATTTATGGATTGTGCTGTTCGTGGCGGCGCCAGTTGTCCTTGTATTTTACTATTCACTATTTGATGTGGATGGTCATCTCACATTCAGCAACTACGCTCAGTTTCTGACACCTGTTTACTTAAGCATGACGCTTAGCTCGTTTTGGTATGCATTTCTGATTACGGTATGTTCACTGCTCGTGGCGTATCCGGCGGCCTATTTACTTACTCGCACCAAGCATAAGCAGCTGTGGCTGTTGCTCATTATTTTGCCAACCTGGATTAACTTGTTGCTCAAAACGTATGCTTTTATCGGGATTTTCGGAACCTATGGTCCGGTGAATGCGGTGCTAGGAATGGTTGGGTTGGGTGGTCAGCAAATATTGTTTACCAGCTCCAGCTTTGTGTTTGTATCTGTGTATATTTTTGTGCCTTTTATGATTTTGCCCATCTATAACGCGTTGGAAGGCTTGAATCCTTCACTGCTGGACGCAGCCCGTGATTTGGGAGCCTCCAAATGGACCGCGTTTCGCAGGGTTATTTTCCCGTTAACACTTTCGGGTGTGCGATCCGGCTGTATGGCTGTGTTTATTCCAGCGCTGTCGCTGTTTATGATTACCCGTCTGATTGCGGGTAACCGTGTGATTACGCTGGGAACGGCGATAGAGCAGCATTTTCTGGTTACTCAGGACTGGGGTATGGGCTCTACAGTTGCTGTGTTCCTGATTTTGGCGATGGCGATCATTATGCTGCTCACCTCGCGAACGAAACGGAGGGTGCGGCATGGCAAATAAAAACCGATTCGGAAATATTTATTTGGTGATTGTTTTTCTCGTGTTGTATGCACCTATCTTGTATTTGATGTACTATTCCTTCAACAGCGGCGGGACCATGCACGAGTTTGAAGGCTTTACACTTCAATATTACAAAGAGGTGTTCGCAGACACCCGTTTGATCATTATTGTCATTAACACTTTGGTGATTGCTTTGCTGTCGTCTGCATTGGCTACGATAATTGGGATCATGGGTGCGCTGGCTATTCATCAGATGCAGAACCGTCGAGTCAAAAATACGCTGCTGTCGCTCAACAATGTACTAATCGTGAACCCGGACGTTATTATTGGCGCTTCCTTCCTCATTTTGTTCACGATGGTTGGGATTAAGCTGGGTTTTTACTCTGTTTTGTTATCCCATATTGCGTTTAGTGTGCCGATTGCGGTCATTATGATTTTGCCACGCCTTCAGGAAATGAGTCCATCTCTGGTCGATGCCGCGCGTGATTTGGGTGCCAGCCGGCTGGATGTGCTAACCAAGGTGATTTTGCCCTTTATCAAGCCAGGAATTTATGCAGGCTTTTTTATGGCGTTAACGTACTCGCTGGATGATTTTGCGGTGACCTTTTTTGTGACTGGCAGTGGCTATTCGACCTTATCAGTGGAAATATACTCACGTGCCCGTCAAGGGGTTTCCTTGTCCATCAATGCGCTGTCCACGCTCATATTCCTGTTTACTGTGCTGCTGGTGGTGGGCTACTACTTTATCATGCGCAAGGCGAATCGTAATGGTAAAAAAGAGCCTGCGGCGGAAATGGGGGTGCCTAGATGAAGTCGCTTGTGCGCGTGTTTCTGTCCATTTTCATTATCTCGTTTGGCCTGATGGGCGTGGCAGCCTGGCTGAACTCCAGCCAAGGCTACTCCGGTGGTAACACACTGACGGTGTACAACTGGGGAGACTACATTGATCCTGAGCTGCTGGAACGGTTTCAGAAGGAGACGGGCATTACCGTCATTTATCAAACATTTGATTCCAATGAAGCGATGCTGACGAAAATCGAGCAGGGGGGAACTTCATTTGATGTAGCGGTTCCCTCGGAATACGCTTTAGCTAAAATGAAGCAGGAGCATCTGTTGCTCCCATTGGACCACAGCAAACTGCCGAATTTGAAGCATGTAGATGCTCATTATCTAAACCTTTCGTTTGATCCGAATAACCAATATTCGGTTCCGTATTTTTGGGGTACAGTCGGGATTGTCTTTAACCCGGAGCTAACGAAGGGCATTGATTTTCATAGCTGGGATGGCCTATGGGACCCGAAGCTGCGTAATAATCTGTTGCTAGTTGATGGAGCTAGGGAGATTATGGGCATGTCGTTGAACAGTCTCCACTATTCCTTGAATGATACGAACCAGGCGCATTTGCAGCAAGCTTTGACGAAGCTGGAGAAGCTAGCACCCAATGTCAAGGCAGTGGTTGGCGATGAGATTAAAATGCTGCTGGCCAACGAGGAAGCTGCTGCTGGAGTTGTATGGTCCGGTGATGCTTCCGAAATCATGGATCAGAATGATAAGCTGGATTACGTCGTGCCAGATGAAGGGTCCAACCTGTGGTTCGATAATATAGTTATTCCAAAAACGGCCACCCATGTGGACGCGGCTCATAAATTTATCAATTTTATGATGCAGCCCGATGTAGCCGCTCAAAATGCCGAGTTTGTAGGTTACTCCACGCCAAACAAGGATGCAAAGAAATTGCTGCCTGAGGATATTTCTGGCGATGAGCGTTTCTATCCTCCATCTGAAATTACAGATAAGCTGGAAGTATACAACAATCTGGGTAAGCGAATGCTCGCTCACTATAATGAATTGTTCCTGCAATTCAAAATGCATTTAAAGTAGGGGAGTGGCGTTGTGGATCAGGGAATGGTGCTTTAGAAGCCGCTGCGGAGGCGGATGGTGCTTACCATCGCTGTTAAATTCCGATTTTTATGATTGAATATGTAAAGGTGAAAATCGGAATTTTAAGGCGACCGCTTCGCTTGTCCAGCACCATTCCGCCCCCTCCGCTGCGCCGTGCTTAAAGCAACGTACCTGTTAATCCCACGCCGACGGTGAGGGAGTAGTGAGAACAAAAAGGCCCTTGAACCACCAACGTAGGTGGTTCAAGGGCCTTTTTTGTGTACTCACCGCGCGAAGCGGTAAGTAATGTCTTTAACCCTACCACTTCACATACCTTAGAAAATTGTGGGACTTTAAGGCGGGCAGCGAGCGAAGCGGGCCAATTGAATCTGGAGAAGCGGCAGCGTTCGCCTTTGCTGAGGGATTCTTACCTATAAATGTTTTATACAATTAAAGAATCCCCCAGCAACAGCGATTGGAAGATCAAATGGACTGCGTAGCGCCCCTAACCACCTTAACCTCTCACAATTCCTTTAACAAACCTCTCTATTTTATCCAACCCTTGCTCCAGCACATCCTGTCCGTAGGCGTAAGATAAGCGAATGTAACCTTCGCCATAGGAAGAAAAGGCATCTCCCGGCACGACAGCCACTCCTTGCTCTTCCAGCAGCTTTAAGGTGAAGTCCATCGAGCTTAATCCAAAATGGGCGATGGAAGGGAAGAGATAGAAGGCTCCTTCGGGCTTCTCCAGTGGAATTCCCATATCAGCCAGTCTTCCGTGTACATAGTCACGACGTTTGCGGTACTCATCGCGCATCGGAAGTGCATCATCCACCCCAGCGGTCAGGGCTTCTAGTGCTGCATATTGGCTAATTGAGCTAGCACAGGTCACGTTGTATTGATGCACTTTGACCATGTGCTGTGTGATTTCAGCAGGTGCAAGTGTAAAACCAATGCGCCATCCTGTCATGGAATGTGATTTGGACAGTCCGTTAATGACGATGGTGCGCTCCCGCAAACCTGGAAGAGTCGCAATAGATACGTGCGATGTATCATAAATCAGTTCGCTGTATATTTCATCCGAAATGATAAACAGATCGCGTTCCTTGAGCAAATCTGCGACTGCTTCCAGCTCTTCGCGGCTCATTACTCGTCCGGTTGGATTCGAAGGATACCCGAGAATGACTGCTTTTGTCCGCTCAGTCAGATAAGGCTCTAGTACCTCGGCCGTTAGCTTGAAGCCGCTGTTGCGGGTGTCAGCCAACACTGGAATGCCACCTGACAAACGGATCAATGGTTCATATCCTGGGTAGATCGGCACAGGTAGAATGACTTCGTCTCCGGGTGACAAAATCGTGCGCAGGGTAATATCCAGCGCTTCACTGGCTCCGTTCGTCACGATAACCTCATCCTGTCCTCGGTAATTCAGGCCGTATTTGCGATCTACAAACGCTGCTGCGGCTTCGCGTAATTCCGGTAGTCCCGGATTAGGTGTATACGTGGTCCGACCTTCATCAATCGCCCGATGGGCAGCTTCCATAATGTGTACAGGGGTGGGGAAATCTGGCTGCCCAATCGTTAATGACAGAGTTCCGGGTAATGCGGCAACTTTATTGGCGATTTTGCGGATGCCGCTGATTTGAATATTTTTAACCTGATCGTTAAGCAAATGCTCCATAGTGTGTAATGCCACCTTTTTCTGTATTAGAACAAGTTTACAATAATATGATCTGATTATGCTACGGCAAGAAGAATTCATTTTACATAATTCAGGTACTAAATTGGCTAATTTGTGGTATCTTAAATATAGGGTATGTTTGTAAGCGTAATCATAAGGAAAATGGGGAGTGATCAAAGCCAATTGACTTAACCATCACAGAACTAGATAAATGTCAGATTGATTGACTTTATACGATAGTTAAGTTATCTTTTGTGGAGAAGTAGTATGATAAAGTAGAATGAATAGAATGCAGAGGTGAAATGTCGTGGGAGTAACAGCTAAACAAATTTTTGTGAATTTACCAGTTAAAAACCTGCAACACTCCATTGATTTTTTCACTACCATCGGATTTGAATTCAACGCTCAGTTCACGGATGAACATGCAACCTGCATGGTTGTTAGTGAACATATTTTTGTCATGCTGTTGGTTGAAGAACGTTTTAAAGCATTCACTTCAAAGGAAATTTCAGATGCCACGAAAAGCACAGAAGCGATTGTTGCCCTATCGGTGGAGAGCCGAGAAAAGGTGGATGAGATCGTTCACAAAGCTTTGAAAGCAGGCGGCAAACCCTCCAATGAGCCTCAAGATCATGGTTTTATGTTTGGCTGGAGTTTTCAGGATTTGGATGGTCATCTATGGGAGTTCTTTTATATGGCAGAGCAGTCATAGAAGTAAGGGTGATTAAGCAAACGAAGTATCATGGAAAGTAATCTATCCTAAAAAGATAGTTTACTTTCTTTCTTGCATGTGATTGAACTCATCAGGAGGAATTACAATGTCTAACGAAGTGAGAATATACTCTGTTCAAGTGCTCAGCGAAGTATTGTCAGATTCACTAAGCCGGCTGTTGATCGACGTGGTTGCTGATGGTGCATCTATAGGTTTCTTACCGCCACTGGGGTATCAGGAGGCAGCAGCTTATTGGAACAGTGTGCTTGAGGACGATGTAGTTCTGTGGATTGCCGAGAAGGACGGAATACCTGTTGGGACGGTTCAGCTTCAGTTGGCTCAAAAAGCGAACGCTACACATCGTGCAGAAATTGCAAAGCTTATGGTGCATCCGTCCGGACGCAGGCTTGGGATCGCACGACAGTTAATGAAGGCAGCCGAAGAAGAGGCAGTGCGTCATAACAGAACCCTACTGGTGCTGGATACGCGGGTGGGAGATCCTTCTAATAGATTATATGAGTCGATCGGGTTTGTGGAAGCTGGTGTTATTCCGAACTACGCTCAATCAGCCGATGGTCAGCTGCACGCCACTCGATATTATTATAAGCCATTAAATCCGTATTCCAGTCATAGCTGAGCATTTGCCGAATAACCGTGGTATTTGCGGGAAATCATAACTTGTCATAGGATTACATAACCTTTTTCCGCGTTTATTCGACTGGTAAAGCACGGGAATCGGAACATATAATGAAGAGGAAATCAGAAAAGGTCTTTTTATGTCATTTGACTGTACTGAATTGAAGAACGTAGCAAACACAGCGGAGGAATCAAAGAATATGAGGCTGGAGCATGATTTTTTAGGAACCAAGGAAGTGCCGTCAGATGCTTATTACGGTGTACAAACTCTAAGAGCAAAAGAAAATTTTCCAATTACAGGCCAACGATTGCATCCTGAGTTGATTAAAGCCATGGCGATCGTAAAAAAGGGAGCAGCGACGGTAAACATGGAACTAACCCGTTTACATCGCCCCAAAGCAGAGGCCATTATTCAGGCTGCTGACGAGATTATTCAAGGACAGTTGCATGATCATTTTATCGTCGATCCGATTCAGGGCGGCGCAGGCACGTCCATTAATATGAATACAAATGAAGTGATTGCAAACAGGGCGCTGGAGCTGATCGGTAAGCAGCGAGGAGACTATCAGGAGATCAGTCCTAATAATCACGTTAATATGGCGCAATCGACGAACGATGCTTTTCCTACGGCTGTACATTTGGCTGTATTAAGTATGATTGATAAGCTGTTAGTCACCATGAGTGAGCTTCAGGAAGCTTTTTCCCGCAAGGCCACTGAGTTTGATAGTGTGATTAAAATGGGTAGAACCCACTTGCAGGATGCAGTGCCGATCCGATTAGGGCAGGAGTTTCAGGCTTATGCTCGTGTGCTGGGCCGTGATATCGGACGCGTTCGTGCAACCAAAGATCACCTGCTAACCATTAATATGGGTGCAACTGCAGTGGGTACCGGCCTGAATGCAGACCGTCGTTATATTCAGCGTGTCGCTGAGGTACTGGCTGAGGTTAGTGGCTTTCCTGTGGAAGCAGACGAAAACCTCGTAGATGCCACACAAAATACGGATGCCTATACCGAAGTGTCCGCTGCCTTGAAAATTTGTATGATGAATATGTCCAAGGTGGCCAATGACATCCGTTTGATGGCTTCTGGACCACGCGCTGGTCTGGGAGAACTGAGTCTGCCTGCTCGTCAGCCAGGATCATCCATTATGCCGGGCAAGGTAAATCCAGTGATGTGTGAAGTCATTAATCAAATTGCCTTTCAGGTCATTGGTAATGATCATACAATCTGCTTGGCTTCGGAGGCAGGCCAACTGGAGCTGAACGTGATGGAGCCTGTACTTGTCTACAATTTGCTGCAATCACTGGAAATTATGAAGCAGGGCTTCCACGTTTTCCGTGTTCACTGTGTGGAAGGAATTGAAGCAAATGTGGAGCGGTGCCGTGAATATGTGGAGAACAGTGTAGGTATTATTACAGCGCTCAATCCGCACCTCGGTTATGAGGTCGTATCACGCATTGCCCGCGAAGCAATTACGACTGGCAAATCGGTACGTGAGCTGTGTCTGCTATATAATGTACTGACTGAGGAAGAATTGGACATTATATTGGACCCGTACCAAATGACTCAGCCTGGTATTGCCGGAGAATCTTTGCTGAATCGTGAATAATATTGCGGAGTTTAGAATGTAGGCAACTTTGAGATAAAATGAAGGCAGCCCCGTCGAATTCGGCGGGGTTGCTTTTGTGTGAAGTTGTGTCAGTGTGATAGGTAGTAACGGTAACTCTACTAAGGAATATACCGCTTGCATGCCTGCTGTAGAAAAGGGGAAGAGGAATGCTGCTGGAGCAATTATCGGCATATAAGGAATTAGGAATAGGACTTATTGTATTACTATTACTGCTTGTGCTCATCATCAGGGGAATGATACGTGGTCGTCGGAATCGGATTTTACGTGATCTGGACCCGCGTAAAATCGGAATTCAGGATATAGATCGTATGGAGGATGGCTCGGAATTTGAGCTTTATTTGCAGCGGCTATTATCCGCACTTGGCTATAAGGACATTTATAAAACAACCAGCAGCCGGGATTTTGGAGCAGATCTGGTATTTACAGACCGTGAAGGCGCCAGAGTCGTAATTCAGGCCAAGCGTTATGCTGTACAACATCCGGTCGGCTTGGGCGCAGTGCAGGAAATTTACACCTCTATGCGTTATTACGCGGCCGACAAGTCCATCGTTATCACCTCCGGACGTTACACGGAATCCTGTAAAACACTTGCTGCTGTCAACGGGGTTAAATTATTGGATCGCAATGATTTGATAGATATGATCGACCTGTTCAAAGCCAAACGTCGTGAAGAGGTCATGGAACTTATAGAAAGTAAAACAGACGTGGTTGCCTCTAAATGGTGGAACAAAAGCAAATCATAAAAGGGACTGAACTACTAGCCGACGAGATCGATGCCTGGTAGTCAGTCCCTCATATTTTTAACATGATCTATCTTTATATACCGTTATCATCAGATGCCTGTCCAGACATCCTTGGCATAGCGTTTATCCTGTTGGAGCTGCTCCAACCATTGCTGCGCTTCTTCTTTACTTGTATGGTGTACATCCGCATAGGCCGCACAGAGCGTGTCTTCAACGTCGGGGGCCATCCGGCTACCGTCGCCGCATACATACAAATGCGCTCCTTCATCAAGCAAGTGAATCAGAGTGTCTGCATCTTCATTCATGACATGCTGTACATACCTTTTGGGTTGACCAGGCAGACGTGAAAAGGCTGTATGAACCGTAACGATTCCTTCCTGCTCCCAGGCCTCCAGCTCTTGCTTGTATAGATAATCGAGCTTTGGATCACGGCAGCCATAGTATAGATGCGCCTCGCCGAGCTGTTCTCCTCTCTCCTTAAGCACATGGCGTGTTTGGAGAAATCCGCGGAATGGAGCAATACCAGTCCCTGGACCGACCATGATCACAGGCACGGTCGGGTCTTCCGGCAAACGGAAGCCAGACTGAGGCTTTCGCACAAAAATGACAACCGGATCATCTGGTTGGAGCTGTGCCAAATAATTGGAGGCGATACCGAGATATTCGCCCTTTCCGCTACGGGCTGGTCCACGCACGACGCTCACGGTTATACTCGCTGAATTCTCCGACTCAAGCGGAGAACTGGAGATGGAGTAGTATCTAGGCTTGAGTGGTGGTAACAGCGAGATGAAGTTTTCAAATGGCAGCTCGCAGGCTGGATACTTCTCCAGAATATCCAGCATCGTGACGCGCTTCTTTCGTATCTCTTGATCGAAAGTAGTATCCTCGAGCAAAGCTTCGATTTCTTTCTTATGCGGTGGACACACTGTAAAGGATGCCAGTTGCCTTAGCTGGGCTCTGGTTGCCGATTCTTGCAGTTCCACACTGAGAGTGAGCAAATCTCCTACGCTGACAGGCCGATCCAAGGGGAGATGCGCCGCATCCCGGTCACTGCCTTTTAATACGATGTAGTCCTGATCCTGTAACTTAAAGCGTTGCATCACCCTATTAACCAGCGAAGCAGGATTACGCGGCAAAACACCAAGATGATCACCCTCGCGATAGGACAATCCGGTTGGTAATTGGATCTCCAGATGTCGTGTACTGCGTTCACTTTCAGCAGCGTGCAGTTCACGATTCGCGGTAACAATGGCAGTAGCTGCCTCATAGTTGGCCGCCAGCGGAGCGCTTAGTACGTCGCTTACAAACTCTATGCTCAGACTGCTGGTGTCCTGAGGTTCTGTATCACTGTGCTCTATCCCGAAAGCATTCAGCAATTCCGGCCATAAGCCGTGGTTCCAGACTTCCCAATCCTTCTCGAAATCACCACTGGCGTCGCCCTCACCCCGATCATACAGTCGCTCTGCCCCTTTGGCAGCCATCAGTTCATCAATCATCCTTGGAATGCGCTGATACGTGCTGGCCCAATTCCGGTCACCGCAACCAAAGACAGCATACCTTATGCCTGCCAATTGTCCCTCGTCTACCTGCTTCAACCATTCTACGAAGGCATCTGCATTATCTGGCGGATGCCCATTATAAGATGCGGTCGTAATAAGTACCACGCCTTCTTTAGGCAAATGGTCCACACGATCATTTAGAGTTGCAATGCTACTGTTGAAACCCCAATTCCGGCCTAAATCGGCTAGTTCACCTGCAAGTCCCTCAGCTGTACCCAGATTCGAGCCGTACAAAGATAGCAAAGATGTATCATGCTTTTCGGCATGGGGGGCTGCAACTTTTTGTTCCTCTTTTTCATGAAGTTCTTGAGCGGCACCTGGCAGCATGACGGCAGTCTGTGTACTGCGTGGCCGTACTTGAATGGTGAAGCCTTCCGGCTTGAGCGTGAGCGTTTCTTTGACTTTCAACTCATAATGAGTATGGTCAATCAGCTCAAAATGTTTCAGTACCATACCCAGCACAAGAGTGGCCTCCTGTAAGGCAAACTGTTGTCCGATACAAGCACGTTGACCGTTGCCAAACGGTTTGTAGGCATCTTGCGGAATGGCGGATGGGTCCTCAAAGCGTTCGGGTCTAAATTCCTCAACATCTTCACCCCAAGCCTCGGTATCACGGTGCAATTTCGGGATGAGTACATTGACACTGTCGCCTTTTTTAAGCGGATAGGTTCCGTTGAGCAGCGTATCTTCTTTGGCAAAGAGAGAGAAGGCGGGCGCTGTCGGCCATAGCCGCAGGGCTTCATTCAGTATCATCCTTATGTACTTGAGTTCACGCACCTGAGTATAGGAAGGCAGCGAATCGGTGAGCACGCGATCTACTTCTTCATAGGCTTTGGTTAGTGTTCGTGGATTTTTAAGCAAATAGTAAATGGCAAAGGATAAAAGCCCACTGGTCGTTTCATGACCGGCGATGAGAAAGGTAATGATCTGATAGCGGATATTTTCATCATCCAGCGTTTCACCTGTTTCCGGGTCCTTGCCTTCCAGCATACGTGCCAGTAAATCCTCTTCACCTTGGTTGCCCGTGGTTTTGCGTTCTTGAATAATGCTGTCCACCAGAGAGAACATCGTTTCGATGTCGTGTTTAAACTGTTTTTTCTTCGATAACATCAGCTTGTTTTGCAAATTGAGACGTTGCAACTGACCCATTGCTTCATCCAGAGCGCGTGTCATACTGGTCACGAACGGATGGGGCTGGTCGCGGTAAAAGCTGTTAAAACGATAATTAAAGCCGCATAACCCGATAGTATCCAAAGTCAGGCGGGTCATATCCTCCGGTACCTCTACACTTTCATCTGGATTGAGCCGAGACCATTTTTGCACCAGCTGAACAGCAAGATCAAGCATCATATTGTGGTAACCCTTCATGGCCCGCTGACTAAAGCTAGGCAGCAATATTTGATGGGCCTTGCGCCAGTTCGGTTCCTCAGTCCAGCTTGTGAATAGTCCGTCTCCGGCAAAAGCTCGTACTTTTTGTAAGGGAGCCCATACCTGTTTATCGAAACGAGTTTCATCACAAGCATCTGCCACCAGCTTATGACCCGAAATATAAATGTTCGTTCCTTCAGGCAGATCCATGCGAAAGATGGGACCGTACTCATTGGCAAGCTTAACCAGCGACTGGACAGGGGCATGGGTATCGATCAAGGGCAGATTTCCTAAGGGACCGTATGTTTTAGGCTGGGGAATTGAATTTGTTGAAGTCATTCTAAATGTAGCTCCTTTCAGTTTCAACATAGAGTGATGGTTGAAGGGGGTTCCTACGTTTACCATAAAAATTACACTTTATTCTTTCCGGATAAACGAAATAAATAATTTTAGACAGTTCGTACAATAAAAGCAGTACGAAAAGAGACGCTTATTACATGTAGAAGAAGATGAACCCATTGTCATTATCCATTTACAATGAATTTACAGAAAAATTTATGAACAAATTCACCTCTATAACCGATATAAAGATGTTGGGGATTTGCATTTTATGTTGAGGTGATATGTCATGAAGAAACGAGCTGTATTATTAACTTTTAGGTGGATTCCCATTGTCACGATCTTTGCATTATTGCTAAGTGCATGTGGGCAATCAGACGTACAAACCAAGGCCGAACCCATTAAGGTGGGAATCGTGCTGTCAGATATTGGTCTGGGTGATCAATCTTACAGCGACGCGGCTTTTCGAGGTTTGGTCAAGGCACGGGATGAGGGGAAGATTGTTTTTGAATACCGGGAAATAACTGAGACCAAGACGTATGATGCTGCTTTTAATCAGCTTGTTCAAGAAAAAGCGGATTTAATCATTGGATTGGGTTACATGGTGAAGGACAGTTTGGAGGCCGTTGCCAAAAAGAATCCAGACCGTAAATTTTTAATCGTGGATGAAACATCAGAATTGCCGAATGTGGCCTCCATTACCTTCAAAGCAGAAGAGGGCAGTTTTATGGCCGGGGTTGTTGCCGGTTTGACGAGTCGTACGGAACAGGTGGGTTTTCTCGGAGGTGCGGAATCTCCTCTGTTGAAAAAGTTTGAAATTGGGTATCGTGCAGGGGTGCAATCAGTCAAGCCTAATGCCAAAGTTACGGCAACGTATGCAGGAGATTTTGGCAAACCGGAGCTGGGTACGAAAATTGCGGATGACATGATCAATCAGGACCAGATTGATGTCATTTTTGCAGCAGCAGGGCTAACCGGTGTAGGTGCGCTACAGGAAGCGCAGAAGCAGCACAAATTCGCCATCGGGGTCGATAGCGACCAGTTTTTTATTGCAGAAAAAGCGGTGGTGACCTCAATGATTAAAAACGTAGACAGTGCAATTTATACAGTAGTCAAAGGCTTTGCAGACCATCAAAGAAAATTTACGGAGAAGGATATGGTGTTTGGACTTGCGGAAGAAGGTATAGGTTTGGCGCCTATTCGTGTCGTGACACTGAATCCGGATCAGCAAAAGGTAATGGATGATTTAATGGAAAAAATCAAATCCGGCACACTTACTGTACCCACCCAATAAATTTTCGCAAACGGAGGATGAATGCTGATGAAACTGCAAGGTAAACTGGTGCTTAACGCGATGATTTCCCTGATCGCTTGCCTGGCTTTAGTAGCTTATATCATTTTTGAATTGTTACGTATTAACGCTCAAAGTAGTAATCTTGTTCCAGCTATGTTGAATGTACAGCAGCTTAATGCCTATTTGATTCAGTCGGGGCAGGCACTGCAAAATTATTCTACTTCCATGACGGAGAGCAACAAAGCCGATGTGCAAAATCAGCTAACTCAGTCTGAAAAAACGATTACTTTGCTTTCACAGGGCATGATGCAGACCGAAGCACAGCAAAAGCGACTGGATTCGATTAAAATAAAATTCAGCCAATTGAAAGTAGCAACGGAAAAAGCGATGAGTGCTCAGAACAGCCCAGAATCCAAACGAGAGGCCATGCGTGCCCAGGGGATTCAGAACGATGTATTTATGCTGGATCTGCTGACCAAGGCGCGCTACGACCAATACACAGAAGACCTGACCAAAAGTATTCGTTTTACTTGGCAATTAGCCTTGGCAGGTGCAGTTCTACTTCTGGTGGCGGTTGGGCTATATAATACATATACCTCCAGGCAGCTTGCCCTTAGAACCCGCAAGTTAACGGATGCAGCGAAGCAAATTGCCGAGGGGAATTTAACTGTTCAACTTCCTCAAACAAAGGGCCGAGACGAGCTGGACGAGCTCAATGAATCTTTCCGTGTTATGATCGGGAACTTGCGCAGCATTGTACTCTCCATTGATCAGGCGGGTAATCGTGTCGATCTGATGGCTCGGGATATTGATCAGCACAATGAGGCCATGAAGGAAATTGTGACACAAGTCAGCACATCAACAGAGGAACTTGCGATAGGCAGTCAGAAAATTGCTGAGGACCTGTCATCGACAGTTAGCGTGGTGGATGATATGCAGCAGAAGTTTGAATCTAATTTGCTGGAGACTACGCAATCAACCACGTATAGTGAGGATGCTTTGCGTGTCATTGAGCAGGGTGCGCGTGTCATGAGTGATCAAATGCGAATTGTTGCAGAGAACCGTTCGGCAATGTCTGAAGTGGAACAAACCGTTAGAGAGCTGGAATCTAATGCAGCTGAGATCACAACTATGACCGGTTATGTATCTGAAATTGCCAGCCAAACGTCGCTATTGTCCTTGAATGCCTCGATTGAGGCTGCACGTGCGGGTGAAGCGGGAAAAGGCTTTGCTGTTGTTGCCAATGAAGTGAAAAAGCTGGCGAGTCAATCTGAATCTGCTGTAAAGAAAATTTATACCGCTGTTGAGGGGATCACGCAGGCTATGGATAAGGTGAAGACTTCTGTGGCGCAAAGTCAGGAGTTGTTCCGCGAGCAGGAGAAGGCAACCTCCTCCACCGGAGAATCGTTTAGAGAGATTAGTGGCAAAGTGCAGCAAATTGCCGGCCAAGTCAGCAAATTATCCATAGACATGAATGTATCACGAGAACTGAGTGTACAGGTGCAGCAAGCTATTGAGAATATTAGCGCAATCACTCAGCAGTCCGCCGCAGGCAGTGAAGAGATTACGGCTTCCACGGTGGAGCAGAAGCGTTCCTTCGAGGAATCGGCTGAGAAGGTAAAGGAGCTTCGCCAGATTCGCGAGGAGATGCAGCGGGAACTGAATCGTTTTCAGGTGGAAAAGACGAGCCAAACACTTTAATACGAATATCTATGCTGCTGAACAATGGATGCAAGCAGCACGTAAGAAGAAGTTCTACCTTGTACAGGGAGACTTCTTCTTTTTTTATTATTAATGATATGACTCCTGTTAAGTTTGATTTGTAAAGGCAGGAAATTCCACTTCATGTGTCAAATAGATGTAAAGGTAATATGTCATCTAATATTGAGTAAGAGGAAGATGGACAACGTAGTCCGGAAGGATGAAGTTACAGGAATGTTGCGACTTAAGCTTCGATTGATACTGAAAAATAAGCAGACAAGACTGATTCTGCTGCTCACGCTGTGCGTGTCGCTCGTGATCAGCGTGATCGGCTTGCTATCGTATTCAAGATACCGTGAAGGTTTGGATACCGAGCTGAATACACCTAATATAGAATTGTTGCAAATCAATCTGGATGTGACTAATCGGGCTTTTCGTGAGTCGGATAACAAGGCACTGGATGCGGCTTATTATCCGGATGTAGAGTCTTTTATACGTATTTATGCGGATGGAAAATCGGTATCCAACAAAGCCTCCGTTATCGAACGACTTCAGAAATATTTGAAAACCCTTTCTTCACACGAAGAAATTTATTCGATTGAAGTCATTTCTTTGGATAATCATGCTCTCGTGTCCAGCAATTATGGTTATTTGCCCGATTGGAATCAAGCACCGGATACAACCTGGGTTCCCTGGATTCAGGACATTCAAAAAAAGCCGCTATTGATTAAGCGGAGATGGTATGGTACTGATCAACAGCATGGCACGATAGAGCTGCTCTCGCTGGCTAGACCTATAGTAGAGAATGGACAGGTCAGGGGTGCGGTGTTAATCAATCTGGATTACGACCGTTTTTTCTCCAAACTGTATATTCATTTATCCAACTCGCAATACGTCTATGATCTGGAGGGCGAGCTGATCTATCCCAAACTGAGATCGTCCATACCCTTAAATGATATGGGCAGGGTTTTGAAAGAGTTGGATGTGAATCCTTATGCTTATGTAGAAATTGGAGATATGGAATATATGGCGAACCAGACCTTCTCCGATGTTACAGGCTGGCGTCTAGTCTCCCTCGTACCGATGGACAAGCTACTGAAAAATGTAAAACTTGCGCGCAATATGATGTTGTGGCTGGCCTTGATCTCTATCCTGGCTGGGTGCTCGGCGGTATACTATTACAGTTATGCCGCTTTTCGCCCTATGAAAAAAATTAATAGTCTCTTGAATTCAGGCAACAAGGGAACGCGTCAGGGAGGATTGTATGATCTGGAACCCGTGATTAGCAAGTTGGTTGGAGAATTTCACCGCAAATCATTGGTGGTAGAGCGAAGCTTGCCGGAGCTGCGTTCCAAATATATAGAAGATGTCTTCCAGCGTAGAATGGGTGTGCAGGAAATGCGTACGAAATGGGAACAGTATTTTTCCGATTGGGACCATAATTCTTTGGTTGTTATGATCGTGTCGATTGATCGGTATTCTACGTGGAGCGCAAGCTTTCCGGAAGAGGATAAAATGCTACTTAAATATGCGCTGAACAATATTTTGCTGGAGATGCTTGAGCCTCATTGGAAAGCAGTTAGTGCGCCAGAGGAAGAGAGTGGTTTGGTTGTACTGCTGCAGTTTAGGGAAAGCACATATGAAGTTGAAGCGGAGGGGGCTGCTAAAGAGAGAGCATGGCTTCGCAACAGCGTTGACAGGCTAATTCAGGTTGTTGCTGAGCATCTTCCTTTGACGATTTCGGTAGGGATTGGCCATAGGGTCACAGATATTCAAGAGGCACGGGCGTCTTTTATAAAAGGAAAAGAGGCGCTTAATTTACGTTTGTATGAGGGATATGGACGTTCACATATGAATATGAACAGCAGCACAAATGTGAAACGGGATTGCATAGTGGATGTGCAGTCACAGGATCAGGCTCAGGATGCAAGATTACTGGACCATCGGCGTGTGGATCTGATTCGTGCTGTGGAGTCGCAGGAACCTGGTGCAAGTGCAAAGCTAGTCAGCCAGTGGGTAGAAGAACTTCGACTCTTTAGGACATCTCCAAACCAGGTCTACCTATTTGTTCATGAACTACTGGAAGATTTGCTAAAATGGTGTACCACTCAAAGCGTGACTCCGCCAGATCTGCTCGCTGATTATCATTGGAATCAGATTCTGACGCTAGACCTTCAAGACATTGAGGCGCTGCTGGCCATCATGTTGACTGATATAGAAGAGAAATGGCATGGACGCCAACAGTCCAAAGATTTTGTACGTGTACAAGAGATGATCGACTATATGGAACGTCACTTGCATTTGAACATCGGGCTTCAGGAAATTGCGGATCATGTTCACATGAGCGTGTCCTCGGTGAGTAGTATGTTCAAAGAGGAAACGGGGACTACCGTATATGATTATTTGACTGGATTACGTGTCAAAAAGGCATGCATATTGCTGTGTGAAACGCATTTGAAAATTGGTGAAATTGCAGAGCAGGTCGGGTACCGAAACGAGAACAGTTTTATTCGTGTATTCCGCAAGTATAAGCAAGTGACCCCAGGGAAATTCAGACAAATCAACAAATCTTCTAATGAATATGCAAATCGGTCAAAAGATCGGCGCTTTGGTGGAATAGAAGATAAACACGAAGATTAGACGATAGATGTGGGCCTCCACGTTGCGGTACATTGACTTCATGTAAGCGCGAACAAATGACCGAAAACGTTGGAGGTGACGGCGGGCGTAATAGGCCCAGTTTATTTGTGGAGAAGAGGAAGCGTAATGAAGAAAAAGCCATGGCAAAAATATGTGCTGGTTGCGGCAGGAGTGGCTATGCTTTCTGCCTTGAGTATCAGTGAATATGTGGATCACCGCGCCCTGCAGGATCACAGTCGTATATTTCCTGCGAAGCCAGTAACGCTTGTCGTTCCATATGCGGCGGGGGGCGGTACAGATATTACCGCAAGAGCGTTGGCAAAAGCCGCCGAAAAGCATCTCGGGCAGCCGATCATCGTCGTTAATCGAACAGGTGGCGGCGGTTCTGTCGGCCTGATGGAGGGAGCTGAGGCGCAGGCAGACGGTTACACCGTAACGTATCTGGTCGCTGAACTGACTACATTACCACATTTGGGACTGCTACCCATCACCTATGATCGTTTTAAGCCGCTGCTTCAAACCAATATGGACCCTTCTGCCATTACGGTTCGGGCGGATGCGCCGTGGAAGACAGCGGAGGCATTTCTGGAGGATGCTAGGGCCCATCCAGGCAAGCTGAAAATGGGGAACGCAGGCACAGGTAGTATATGGCACCTAGCTGCCGCGATGCTGGAGCAGAAAAGCGGAGTCCGCTTCACCCATATCCCTTATGAGGGAGCAGGCCCAGCAGTTTCTGCTTTAATGAGCGGATTCGTGGACGCTGTACCTGTCAGTCCCGCAGAGGTGAAGAAATACGTGGACGATGGGAAACTTCGCATACTGGCGATCCAGGCAGACATCATTTCGGAAGCGTTTCCAAAAGTGCCAACACTTCAGCAGGCGACAGGGCTACGTGTCCATTTTATAGGCACCTGGAGAGGGCTGGCTGTACCTAAGGATACACCGAATGAGGTGGCTCAAACGTTGGCGGATGCACTGATCAAGGGGACGAAAGACGAGGAATTTAGGGAGGAAATGCGAAAACATGGATTGGGATTGCGTGTCCAGGATGCAGAGGCATTCGCGCGTCTACTGAAGGATAGTCATGATACTTTCGCAAAACTGATTCCTGAGCTCGGCTTAAGCCGCAAGTAAAACGGCCTTGTTTTTGCATTGGCAAAAACGAAAGGGTTGAATGAAGTTATGAAAATCAAACAAAACATCGATAAAATTCCAGGGGGCATTATGCTGGTGCCGCTGTTTATCGGCGCACTTTTTCATACATTTACTCCATGGGCAGGCGACTATTTTGGATCTTTTACCAAGGGATTGATGACCGGTACGGTGCCCATTTTGGCAGTGTGGTTTTTTTGTATGGGTGCTTCCATAGATGTGCGAGCGACAGGCACCGTATTGCGTAAATCAGGAACGCTCGTATTGACTAAAATCGCGGTCGCTTGGGTCGTGGCGATCATTGCGTCTAGATTGCTGCCTGTTGGCGGCGTAGAAAGTGGGCTATTTGCAGGTTTGTCGGTGCTGGCGCTGATCTCGGCTATGGATATGACGAACGGCGGTCTCTACGCCTCCATTATGCAGCAGTATGGCTCCAAGGAAGAGGCAGGAGCATTCGTGCTGATGTCACTGGAATCAGGTCCACTGGTGACTATGCTTATTCTAGGGAGTACCGGGCTGGCCGTTTTTGAACCGCAAACATTTGTCGGGGCCGTATTACCGTTTTTGGTCGGCTTTATGTTGGGCAATCTGGATCATGATTTCCGTAAATATTTTGGAAACGCGACACAAGCTCTTATTCCATTTTTTGGATTTGCGTTGGGGTGTTCCATTGACCTGAGTGTTATTGTCCAGACAGGTGTGTTAGGTATTTTGTTGGGTGTTTTTGTAATTATCTTTACAGGTATTCCATTGATTCTGGCGGACAAATATATTGGGGGTGGCAACGGTACGGCAGGGATTGCAGCCTCCAGCACCGCAGGTGCAGCAGTAGCGAATCCAGTCATTGTTGCCAATATCAAGCCTGAATTTTTACCTGTTGCCCAATCTGCAACGGCATTAGTAGCCGCTTCGGTCATAGTGACCTCCATTTTGGTGCCAATTCTGACGGCATACTGGGCCAATTATATGAAGCGCAAGGGGAAGTCAAAAGGAGCGGGGCCTGTAACTCCAGGGGCGAATGTACCTAAATGAGGATTTTGCAAAAATCCTGAAATAAAATTTAAGTAATGAGGACTCAATTGGCCGACGTTACCATTACCCGGGAAATGCTGTTACAGTTATAATTACACCTTCCATCCTAACATGATAAAACTTGTCCTAAAACGCTTCTGCCAACATACATATGTAAGCAGAGGAGCGTGATGGAATTGGAAGACAAGGTGCGTCGCTATTACCAGTTAAAGCAAAAGCAAAAAGAAATTGAAGGTGAACTGACTGATTTGCGCAATGACATTACCGCCCATTGTGCAGAGCAGGAAGTATCCGATTGGGAAATTGGCAACTACCGAGTCAGGGTTGTACAGCAGCACCGCAAGGAATACGATCATGCGAAATTGTATGATTCATTGCCTGATCCTCAATTATGGCGTTTGTTTTCCAAGCCGGACACTTCAAAAATTTCCAGCTTGCTAAAACTTAAGGTTATCGCGGAGGAGCAAATAAAAGATGCCGTTTCTCTTAAAACAGTGACCTTGTTGCAGGTGGATAAAAAATAAATAAAAAGAGCTGCCCCGTTTTTTTCGGAGCCAGCTCTTTTTATTATCTGTGGTTAGTAGCCTTCCACTTTCATATCTATTAAGCTATTTATCAGACAAACCTTTTCCCACGCCCTTGAGAAAATGAATACCGAACCCCATTGCCCGGTTTACATCTGGATCATTCATTGCCTTCATAAGATCACGCAGCCGCGTCTTTTTATTCCGCTTTAGGTGCTCTTCGGCTTCATTCAGGCCCGTAGTGACGCTGCTTGCCAGTTTTTTCATCAGCTCAGGGTCTACCTCGGACAGCATCCCTGCTGCATCCATCAGATTATTGATGATGTTCGTCACAGGCTTGCGCGTCGCTTGTCCTACAGCGATTTTGGCAATGGTTTCTTTGGCTTTTAGCATAGACTGAGCTGCTTCGAGAAGACCACTGTCATGCAGTTCACGTACAATTTCAAGCGTCTTCTGCAATGCTGCCCTATTGTCTGCCAGGTCGGCAGTAAGTTGATCCAGCGATTGTTTTTGCCGTTCTTCTGCTGTCAATATACGTTTTCTCACAATTGAAATAGGCTTAGCCATGGTTCGACCTCCTTATTTTTGATCTACCAAATCGATATAACCGGGACGATTCCACTTACGGTTCACTTCAACCCCATTTTGCGGATGCCGCTTTTTATAACGTGGATTGATATGTGGGAGTGGATTTTGACCATCGAATTCCAAAACTTGCATCCGTACTTTGGTTTGTTTATAGGCAGGTGTACGGGTGACTACATCAAATGCTCCACCAGTTAATAGATTGACAGCACCCTCATGACTGGTAGAGTGCATCGGTACATAAATTTCTGTTCCTTGTACCCGGTCCGTCACCAGAACATGCAGCTTGACCGCCCCATAGGGAGATTCCAGTCGAACCAGCGATCCGTCTGTAACTCCGCGCTCCTCTGCCAACTCAGGGGACACTTCCACAAATACTTTTGGGAGTTTGAGCTGAAGGCCTGTTGACTTTGTCGTCATATTCCCTTCGTGAAACTGTTCGAGCAGTCGGCCATTATTTAAGGTCAGATCGAATTCAGCGGGATACTCTTTTGGTGGTACATATTCGAAGAGTCCCAAGCGTGCTTTTTTATCTGGAAAGTTAAAGCCGTTGGTATGCAGAAGCGGAGTGTTGCTACCATCCGGCGATCCCCAATGGAAGCTGTTCCAGCCTTCCAATACGTCATAATTACATTGGGAGAAAAATGGAGTGAGCGCCGCCATTTCCTCAAAAATTTCACTCGGATGACTGTAATCCCAATCAAATCCCATGTGCTTGGCAAATTGGCTGAAAATCCACCAATCCGGTTTGCTGTCTCCTACAGGGCGGAGGGCCTCATATAAACGCTGTACACGACGTTCGGTGTTCGTAAAGGTACCGTCCTTTTCGAGTGAAGGTACAGCTGGCAAAATGACATCAGCGAATTCAGCTGTCTTGCTCAGAAATACATCCTGAACGACAAGGAAATCCAAATTCGCCAGCATTTCTTGGGTATGATTGGAGTCTGCATCCACCCATGCCATTTCTTCTCCAGCGATATACATACCTTTGAGCTTACCCGTCTCAATGGCTTCCAGCATTTGAATGTTGTCCAGTCCGCGCTGGCTTGGAATTTGTACGCCGTAGGCCGCTTCGAACTTGGACCGAATGGCATCGTTCGTTACGGGCTGATAGCCAGGAAAAATATCTGGCATGGTACCCATATCGGCAGAACCCTGAACATTGTTATGTCCTCGAAGCGGATATGCGCCTGCACCTGGACGCATAAAGTTGCCAGTCACCAGCAGCAGGTTAGCAATCGCGATCGAAGTGTAAGAGCCTGCGATGTTTTGCGTCACGCCCATGCCCCAGCAAATGGCCGTGCCATCCGCTTCGTGAATCATGGTCGCTACCTGAATGAGCGTCTCTTGGGAAATACCAGTTTCCTGCTCAGCGAATTCCAGGGTGAAGTTCTCCAGCAATTTCAAATATTCAGGATAGAAATTTACATGTTTCTCAATGAATTTAGCATCATGCCAGTTTTGCTCAATGATGTATTTGGCTACAGCGGATAACCATACATAATCAGTACCTTGCTTCGGACGCATGAACAAATCTGCGCGTTCTGCCATTTCATGCTTGCGCAGGTCGACGGAGATCAACTTTTGACCATGCAGCTTATGCGCACGTTTGATGCGGGTAGCCAGCACGGGATGTCCTTCTCCCGGCGCACAGCCGACTAGTATGACCAAACCTGCGGAGGCAATGTCTTTAATCGTGCCACTGTCGCCGCCGATGCCTCCGGTATATTGTAGCCCCCATGATGCAGGAGATTGGCAATACCGTGAGCAGTTATCAACGTTATTCGTTTGGAACACCTGACGAGCCAGCTTTTGCATCAGATAATTTTCTTCGTTGGTAAATTTGGATGAAGAAATAAAACCGAGTGCCTCGCCTCCGTAGGTTTCTTTGATAGCTCCCATTTTGCTGGCCATCAGGCTCAAGGCTTCTTCCCAGGTTGCTTCCACGAATTCGTCTCCTTGACGAATTAAAGGCGAGGTCAAACGTTGATCGCTATTCACAAAATCCCAGCCGAATTTCCCTTTGACGCATGTCGAAATGCCGTTAACAGGCCCCTCAGAGGTAGGCTGTACCTTCAAAATTTTGCGGCCTTTGGTCCAAACCTCAAAGCTGCAACCTACACCGCAAAACGTGCAGACGGTTTTAGTTTTTTTCGTGCGTGTTTCACGCATCGCTGCTTCAGCTTCCGAAATTGCAAAAATACCGCTGTAGCCTGGCTCCACTTCCTTAATTAGATCAACCATTGGATTTAATAAATCCTTATTTATGCCGCTCATGAAGCCGGCCTCTCCCAGCATGGACTTTTCCATCAAGGCGTTACATGGACAGACCGTTACACACTGACCGCAGCTGACGCAGGAGGAATCGTTAATGGCAACTCCATCGTCCCAGATCACGCGAGGGCGTTCAGCCTCCCAGTCGAGGGACAGTGTTTCATTGACCTGCAGGTTCTGACATACCTCTACGCATTGGCCGCATGCAATACATTGATTGGGATCATAGCGGTAAAAAGGGTGGGACATATCTACTTCTGTGGGATCAACCTTCGGTCGATATGGATATTTTTGATGTTCAATTTCCATAAGCTCTGCGGTGTTATGCAGTTTACAATTACCGTTGTTGTTATCGCACACCGTGCAGTAGAGGAGGTGATTCTCCAGCAAACGGTCCATAGCCTCGGTTTGTGCCGCATTTGCGCGATCTGAATGTAAATGAATATCCATTCCATTTGTAGCAAGCGTTGAGCAGGAACGCATAAGCTTTCCGTCCACTTCCACAATACATGTGTCACAGGTGCGGATTGGATCCACTTCGGGAACGTAACACAGTTGGGGGTGGGCAATATTGTTTTCGTTGATCACTTCAAGAATGGTTGCACTGCTATTCGTTTTCAGTTCCTGTCCGTTTAATGTAATTTTGATCGTATTATCCGCCACGGTTCAGGCTCCTTTCAGATTTTGAATTTTAAAATTGGGAACAAAAAAACTCCACCATAAACACAAGTGCTCGTGTTTAAGCACTTGTGTTTATGGTGGAGTAGTGACCAAGCTCTAGGTCCTGGAGGCCAATCCGCCATTGGAGTATGTATTAATACCAGACAGTACGCACCGCCTGTATATCAATAAATTGAATATGTCATTTTCTGCATGTCATCTGGTGTAACTATAGCGTAAAATTTAAGATAGTTCAACGGTGATTTATTAAAATTTTTAATTGATAATGATTATCAATTGAGAAAGCGAAAAATCATTGACAAACGTTCCAGGATTGCTAACAATAGGAATGTATCTATTTGAGAGCATTCGTGAATGGAGTGTACGTGGGAATCGCGTATATTTTATTTGGCGCAGCGCTTGTTAGTTTGATTTTTCTATATCACATGATGTGAGGATTCGTAAAATCCTGATGTAGATAAATTAACCGGCATTTAGCAGATTCTTCGATATTCATAAGCGAAGAAGTTGTTGTGATGCCGGTTTTTTGGTTCAGTTTACAGTTAAAAGAGATTTATTAATGAGACGGATTGAGGTGAACGGGATGGCGAACCGCAGCGACGATCAATGGAATCGTCCGTTACGGGACTTGAGAATATCCGTCATAGACCGATGTAATTTTCGGTGCCGATATTGTATGCCTGAAGAAATATTTGGCCATGACTATCCGTTTTTGCCAAAAGAAAAAATATTGACCTTTGCGGAAATTACCCGCCTCTCTCGTATCTTTGTCTCGCTCGGCGTTACAAAGCTGCGTATTACTGGGGGTGAGCCGTTGCTGAGGAAAGATTTGTCCTCGCTCATTCATTCGTTAACTCAACTCGATGGGGTTGAAGATATTGCTATGACGACGAACGGTGTATTTTTGCCTAAATATGCAGCGTCACTACGGGAGGCGGGGCTGAAGAGAGTGACGGTTAGTCTGGATTCGCTGGATGACGGTCGATTCCGCCGCATGAACGGGGGGAGAAGCAGTGTAAAGGCAGTGCTGGAAGGTATTGAAGCTGCAGCTCAAGCGGGAATGCAGGTGAAAATAAATATGGTCGTGCAAAAGGGCTTTAACGATCAGGATATTGTACCTATGGCCGACTATTTTCAAAAGAAAAAGCATATTTTGCGCTTTGTTGAGTTTATGGATGTAGGTAACACCAATGGCTGGAAATTGGATCAGGTTGTTTCCAAGCAGCAGATCATCGAAACCATCCATGAGCACATGCCGTTAGAACCTGTTCCACCCCAATACAAAGGTGAGGTGGCGACGCGCTACAGGTATCTGGACAGAGACGGGGAAATCGGCATCATTTCATCCGTTACGGACGCTTTCTGCTCCACATGTACACGGGCGAGAATTTCTGCTGAGGGCTCCTTGTACACATGCCTGTTTGCGTCCAAAGGGTACAAGCTTCGCACGATGCTGCGGTCCGAGCAATCCGATGATGAGATTAGATCTTACATTGAGCGTGTTTGGAGAGGACGTACCGACCGCTATTCAGAGGAACGATTGACTCATACGAAGCAAGCATCGTCCAAAATTGAAATGTCACATATCGGCGGGTGACCGAAGAGCCAGCCTGTCAGAAACAAGGGAGTTGAGCACATGGAAAAGCCGGCTGAGGTAAAACGCGAGATCCTACGTTATCGGGACGGTCAGATCAAGCGTTTTGAAGACACAGTGGTGACGGAGTATCCAGTGACCATTAAAATCAATCAGCAGGAATTTGCCACCATGGTTTGTACACCAGAGTATGTAGAGGATATGGTAGTAGGCTTTTTGGCCTCTGAAGGCGTCATTCAACGGTATGATGATATCGAAGATATTTGGGTTCAGGAAAAAGAAGGTTTTGTTCATATTAAAACCCGTCGGATGAATGAGTTTTATCAAAACTTTCATTCCAAACGATACATTACCTCCTGCTGCGGAAAAAGTAGACAGGGATTTTACTTTATAAATGATGCTAAAGTGGCAAAAAGAATGAATGATGCCCATGTTACGGTGTCTTTTGATGACTGTTTCCGCCTGATGAATTTGATGCAAACCTCGGCACATACGTTTCAGGAGACGGGTGGCGTTCACAATGCTGCGCTGTGTGACAAAGACGGAATAATCCTGTCCAGAATGGATATCGGCCGCCACAATGCGCTTGATAAAATCTATGGGCACTGCCTAAAGCATGATATTATATTACAAGATAAAATCATCGTATTCAGTGGGCGCATCTCGTCTGAAATCTTGTTGAAGGTTGCGAAAATTGGTTGTGAGGTTGTTTTGTCCAAGTCAGCTCCCACAGAGCTTGCACTTGAATTAGCAGAGGATCTGGGGATTACTACCATCGGTTTTATACGAAGTCGTTCTTTGAATGTGTATACGCACACGGAGCGGATTGATGAACTGGTTG
Organism: Paenibacillus sp. DP01; assembly: GCF_044784315.1. Lineage (NCBI taxonomy): Bacteria > Bacillati > Bacillota > Bacilli > Caryophanales > Paenibacillaceae > Paenibacillus > Paenibacillus sp. DP01. Next base: position 3,927,422 of record NZ_CP173059.1, on the reverse strand, counting down.
AATCTAAAATATAATATAAAAATATCAATGTAGACCATCATAGTTAACCAGCATGGAATAAAACCTTTCGAGGTATTAGTTCATGTTGGTTTTTCTTGGTGTATATGCGATGGTTAGTCCTTGTACTGAAAGGGGGGAACCTACTTAATGAACTATCATATTCAAGTATTTGCCGGACTTGCAGAGCTGATGGGAAGGCCTATGATTACGGTGCCTGCTGATCAGGAGACGATGACCGTCAACGCATTAAAAGACTTGTTGTCCCAATATTTCCCTGAAGCAGCGGCCCAGTTGCAGGGAGCTTTTGTTGCCAGAAATCAAGCCTATGTCGCTCCAGAGGATCTGGTTAGTATACATGATGAAATTGCGATTATTCCTCCGGTTTCAGGAGGATAAGCTCCAGTAACAGGCTAGGTGAATTCGATAGATAAGGGAACAAAGGGGGTCAGATGAATATGCAATACCATATTCAATTATTCGCAGGTATGGCGGAGCAATTTGGTGACGTGCTCACTGTGGAACTTTCACAGGAAACGGTGACCATTGCAGACATTCAAACAAGGCTGAATGAGTTGTACCCGGAGATAGCTTCACAACTGTCTAGTTGTTTTTTTACCCATCATCAAAAGTTGGCTTCTCCAGATGAACTTGTGCTTCCAACAGACGCAATTGCTCTTCATCAGTCAGCTCCCGGAATGGAGACGGTCGTTTCTAAATGCGGATTATATGCTATTACCTACGACCCGATTGATGCCAATGAGGTAACCTCAAAGGTACTCGACCCTTCTCATGGGGCTTCATTGACCTTTAATGGCACGACTCGGGAATTTACACAAGGTCAGCGAACGGTGCTGCTTGAATATGAAGCATATGTGCCGATGGCGATGAACACGATGAAGCAAATTGGTGACGAAATTGCTGATCGCTGGCCGTCAACGCGCACTGCCATTACACATCGGCTTGGTACGGTAAGGATTGGAGAGACCAGTGTCGTGATTGCTGTTTCTGCTGCACACCGTGATACTTGCTACGAGGCCAGTCGCCATGCTATTGAACGCTTGAAGCAAATCGTACCAATTTGGAAAAAGGAAGTGTGGGAGGATGGCTCCGAGTGGAAGGGGCACCAGCTGGGTGGCTGGAATCCTCATAACACCCCATAACTTTTGAGTTAGGCGGGACATCTGAACTTTTATCTTGTCTGATCGACTTGCAGCAATTAATGGATTAGAAGTATGGGGGCGTAAATAACGATGTCTGAAATGAAAAAGGACCCAAAAACGGATGCGGATGCAGAAGCACACACGCAGGCGTCCCACGCCAGATATTCAAGACAAGAATTATTCGGAAAGATCGGGCCGACAGGACAACAAAATATCCGCAGCAAGCATGTGTTAATGGTAGGTGCTGGAGCACTAGGAACGGCCAACGCGGACATGCTGGTGCGAGCGGGCATCGGACGATTGACGCTGGTAGATCGAGATTATGTAGACTGGAGTAACCTACAACGCCAGCAGCTCTACGACGAAGCAGATGCTCGTGAACAGATACCCAAGGCAGTGGCCGCCCAGAGGCGATTGCAGCAAATCAATTCGGACGTGGACATCCGTGCGCTAGTCCAAGACGTATCACTAGAGGAAATCGGCGACATTGCAGCAGGAGTGGACCTCATCGTAGATGCCACTGACAATTTCGATACACGTCTGCTTATTAACGATTACGCCGTCAAGCACCAAATCCCCTGGATTTATGGAGCGTGTGTAGGTAGTTACGGAACAACCTTTACGATCGTTCCAGGACAGACACCCTGTCTGCATTGCCTGCTCGGAACCGTACCGCTCGGCGGCGCAACCTGTGATACGGTCGGTGTGATCAGCCCGGCTGTACAGATGGTGGCAGCTTACCAAAGTGCCGAAGCATTGAAGCTGCTCACTGGGGACAATTCAGCCTTGCAGGGCAAGCTGATTTCCTTCGATCTATGGAATAATCAACATCAGGCGATCCAAATCAGCGCCATGAAAAAAACGGATTGCTCGACGTGTGGAGAGCATCCGGTGTATCCATTTCTACAATTGGAGCATCAGGCTAAAACGGCTGTACTGTGCGGACGTGATACGGTTCAGATCCGACCGGTCACGGGCTCTGTACGCAATCTGAACGAAGCGGCCCGTCTGCTATCCCGTCAGGGGGGCCAAGTGGAGCATAATCCATATCTAGTATCCGTTGTCATTGGAATGCATCGGTTGGTTCTTTTTCAGGATGGACGTGTTCTGATCCATGGCACCAAGGATATCGCCGAGGCGAGGTCTATTTATCACAAATATTTGGGTTAACCCAATAGATTCAGACCTTAATGAGCTGCGCACTGTCACCTCATTACGGAATATAGAGGACAGGGGAAGAACAAGTTGAAAAAGAAATTCGGGTACATATTCACATTCGTTGGATTGTTGGCATGGGTTCTGGCTGGATGCTCGTCTCCGGCTGCTGTACAGTCGACAGCGCCTGCAGCCAAAACAGAGTTGATCGTATCTGCCGCTGCGAGTCTTCAAGATAGTCTGAATACGCTCAAGGAACAGTATGAAAAGCAGCACCCAGATATCAAGCTTACCTTTAACTATGCGTCATCCGGTACTTTACAGAAACAAATTGAGCAGGGTGCACCCGCTGACGTATTTATTTCGGCAGGTATGAAGCAAATGAAGGCTTTAACCGATGCATCATTAGTGGAAAAAGATAGCGTACTGCTTCAAAATAAACTGGTTGTGGTTGTTCCGCAAGATAAAGCCAAGAGCACAGACAACAAGGGTATTACACTCAATGATCTGACAAGTCCTTCTTATATGAAGCTTGCCGTTGGGGAGCCTACTACCGTTCCGGCCGGACAGTATTCCAAAGAATCGCTGACAAAGGCCGGATTATGGGACAAGCTGGAACCGAAAATGGTATTCGCCAAAGACGTAAGACAGGTATTAAATTATGTTGAAACAGGCAATGCCGATGCTGGACTCGTTTATTTGACGGATGCCAAATCATCCGATAAAACGGTCGTAGCGCTAGAAGTACCTGAGGAATTGCACGCACCTATCCTGTATCCAGAAGGCATCGTAAAGGCAACCAAGCACAGCAAGGAAGCGGGCGAGTTTGTTGACTTTCTGCGTACAGATGAAGCCATGAGCGTATTTAGTAAAGATGGATTTTCAGCTCCAGCAGAAACAACCGGGAAATAGAATTCACAGATAAAGGAGGGGGTCCCGTTGGATTGGTCGGCTTTTCTTCCTCCGGTTATCGTATCTGTTAAAGTCGCTGTCGTTGCCAGCATCATTGTCTTTTTATTAGCAACTGTGGTAGCTCGGATGATGGCGAACTGCAAGCTGCGGAGAGGAATCAGTGTGATTGAGACCGTTCTACTTCTTCCACTTGTTTTGCCTCCCACTGTTGTCGGCTTTATATTGCTCATCTTGCTGGGAAGGAAAAGTTGGATTGGCGCTGCCTTTGAAAGCCTGTTCCAGCAGACGATTGTATTTACATGGGGAGCCGCAGTGGTGGCGGCGGTAGTTGTTGCTTTTCCACTGGCTTATCGGACGATCAAAGCAGGTTTTGAAGCTGTAGAACCCGAAGTAGAGCAGGCTGCACGTGCGCAAGGTGCCAACGAATGGCAAGTGTTTCGCCATATTACGATGCCCCTTGCCTACCGACCGCTTATTTCAGGGTACATTCTCGGATTTGCCCGAGGGTTAGGGGAATTTGGTGCTACACTGATGCTTGCGGGTAATATTCCTGAACAGACTCAAACCCTGCCTACGGCGATTTACACCGCGTCCGAGGTCGGAAATATGACACTCTCCTGGAGCTGGGTAGCCGTCATTATCCTATTCTCTTTTATCATGTTGATGCTATCGAATCGACTGGTGAAGGACTAGTCCGTTTGGATTCAGTAATATACGCAGTCTGTCCGATCGGGCGGGCTGCGTTTTCTTTTCTATGACGTTCAATGGTAAGCATGTTCCAAGAATCACTTTCGCTTCATCTCTGTTTTATATGATAGGAATCGGTTATGATGGAAATAGTAACAAGGATTTTAGTAGATTTAGGAGAGCGGTGCGATATGAGAAAGGAAACGGGTTTTAACGAAATTATTCGAAAAGTACGTAAAGAGCTATTTGGAAAAGGCCCGGAACGCATACATACAACCTTTGTAGATAATATGGCCATCACAATGCTATACGGTAATTTAACTCCATCCGAAAAGTTTCTTGCGCAAGAGGATGCAGGAAGAGAGATGGTGCATGCAGCTCGAACCAAAATGGTACAAAAAATCTATCCTGTACAGTTCAATAAAGAACTGGAGGATTATATGGATTCCCGCTTACTGCATTTATTTTCAGATATTAAAGTGGAAGAAGATATAGCCATCTCCGTTTTTGTTTTTGAGGATAATATTGCTGTGAAATAAAAAGAGAAGGTGAAACCGACATTGGATTGTATATTGTTGGGGAGTTCAGCAGCACCTTTGATTAATAGATACTATGAAAAGCGAAGGAGCTACATAGTTTATGAAAAAAGATGATTTTGGAAATAGAATGAAGGAATATGAAAATGCTTATAGATTAAGTTTACCCCGCCGTTTACCCGTAATTATCAGAATCGATGGTGCTCATTTTCATACCTTTACACGTGGGATGACGAAACCTTTTGATGAGAAGCTAATCTTTGCGTTATGGGAGACGTGCAAATATCTGGCCTATAATATTATGGGATGTAAACTGGTGTACCATCAGAGTGATGAAATCTCTCTGCTTCTTACGAATTACGACAAATTAACGACACAATCATGGTTTGAAAATAATCTTCAAAAGATGGTGTCTATATCTGCCTCTCTGGCTACTGCCAAATTTAACGAGGAAATCCAGAAAGTTTATCCGGATAAGCCTCTAGCTACTTTTGATGCAAGAGCATGGGTTTTGCCTCACGATGAGGTTGCAAACTACTTTCTATGGAGACAACAAGACGCTACTAAAAACAGCATTTCTATGGTAGCTCAAGCTCATTTCAGGCATTCAGAACTACAAGGATTGAACGGAAATCAGCTTCAAGACAAGCTTTTTGTGGAAAAAGGACTGAACTGGAATGACCTTCCGGTCTGGCAAAAGCGGGGAATCTGCATTACCAAACAACAGTATAACAAAGGAGAAGCCGTCAGAAGCAAGTGGGATGTTGATCATGACACACCAATCTTTTCACAAAATAGAGATTATATTAACCATTATGTATACCTGGACAAGGATGTGTGAGGTTTGGAGTGTGTCATTTTTATAGGAATTCAGGCTTCGGGCAAGTCGGCTTTTTATAAAGAACGATTCTTCAAAACACATATGCGGATAAATCTTGATATGCTTAAAACACGGAATAGGGAAAATATGTACCTTCAGACCTCCATCGAAACGATGCAGCGTTTTGTAGTGGACAATACCAATCCCACAGTCGAAGAACGAAAGAAATATATAGATGCTTGTAAAAACAAGGGATTTAAAATCATTGGCTACTACTTTGAACCTGATTATGCTGAATCTATTAAGCGTAATGAGCAGCGCACAGGCAAAGAGTATATTCCTGAAATCGGTATTAAAAGTGTAATGAGTAAACTAGAGGTCCCAAGTTACGAAGAAGGATTTGATGAAATTTACAGCGTGATTTCGAGTGAAGGGACGTTTCGGATCGAAAAGCAACCATAGAACCGTACAATTTAGGAGGAGCATCCATGAACATACCAGAGAGATTTATCAAACGTTTTCCAGCATACGAGGACGTATTTGCCAGCGATCTTGAACATCACCGCAAGCACTTTCTGCCAATTTGCTCGATTAACCTCCAATTCTTATTTCCAGAGCAGGACGAGTGGCTTCATTTTGTTTCCGTAAAAGAAATCCACGAAGGCTGTGTGGGTGAAAATACTCAGCAATTTCATACCTTATATACCAAGGAAGATATGCTGGGATTCGATGTAATTGACGGCAAATACAAATTTGAAGCAGACTGGAATTATTTTAGTCTTCATCAGAAAGCGCAGTTGGAGGCTACCTATGAAGCGCTGAAATCTACCGGAGATAAAGCGTACCTACGTATGAAGAGAGAAGTCATGGCACTGGACGGACTGGAACAGGTGTACATAGCTAATGAACAAGACTACGAAGCTCGCAAAGCATTTTTCCTGGAAAACCATAAAATTTGTCCATATTCCTCCTTTGGAGAGGCCAAAAAGTCTGTGGAAGAGCTCACTCACGATTTTGAGGAAAAACAATCCAGTGGTTGGGGGCTAAGCTTTCCCGAAGTCAACGGTATTCTGGATGACATCGCATTTCAGTCTGATGAGGCCCAAAGCTACATCAAGGAATATGACGAATCCTTGGAAGAAATGCTCAAGTTCGAGCAAACCAATCTGCTTCATGTGCCTAAACGTGCCAATGGTGAGACATTTACCTATATCGGTTCTTTCACCGGATATTATTTTCAAGCGTTTGGAGCCGATAAGGTTTACTTATTTTATGATAGAGAATTAAGGAAAGCGATAATTTGCTTCGAGTATTCCTAGGATATAGAAAAAGCTCCCGAGATGGGAGCTTTAAAATTTATTTCTTATTGATCTTCACATCGTGCTCTTTAGCCAGTGTGTTAACCTGTTCACCAAAATCTCTGAAGAGCTTTTTACCCTCGCTAAGCTTGGTGTTACTTTCATTAATTAAGTTTAGATCTCCTTTTTCCAACGCATCGATCATCGTAATGAGTGCTTCTTTTTGAGTGCTAACCGCCTTGATGTAGGTTTCGTGGACGGCCCGTACCTCAGGAGTTTCCGTCTTTACTGCTTCAACTTTATCGAGGTATTTGGTGTATTCTGGGATAATATTATCTCGTAACGTATTATATAGTGTTTCATCATCTGTGAAGTTATCCCCGGTCACAGATTCATATTTTTCAGTTACTGCTTTTTCATCTTGTGTTAACGGAAGCATTCCATCATTCACATAGGTAATTAAATCTTTTTTTACCGGATCGGTAGAGCAAGCTGCCAAAATTGAAAAGCAACACAATACTAACATAAATATACTAAGTTTTTTCATCTGTATTCCCCTTTTTCTATGTATGTTTATGGGTAATTAGATATATTAATTAGTCTAAAAGAACTACCCATATCAGTTTATTATATCGTATAAATAAGAGAATGGTAGGGTTTTTATGGTAAAAAAGTGTCTGAAGTAAGTCTATTATCCTAGTATTATCATTTAATCTAAGGATTCTAGAGTTTTCTATTTTAGGAAATGACGACTAAAAATATTTGCTACAATATATTCCATTAGAACCAAGAATGTTTTATGATAGAGACAACAGCCTAGAAGATACCCTGATTCTCCAGGGAATAGCGGGAATTCCTTAAACCATTTGAGAGGGGATTTCAGTATGAAGAGGTTCAGAAAGGCTATTTCAGTTATGCTAAGCTTGATGCTCCTGTTTGCTTTTGGGATGACTGCAAACGCGAGTCAAGGTACAGAGTTGAACAAGGAAAAACAAGCTATTGAAGCTGATTCCAGTTTTCAGCTAACAACGAACAACGAAGATGTTATTGAGCATTTAACCCGGGTGGACAAGCCTGAAGGTATTACATCCTCCGTTTATAACATGCAGGAAAATATCAATTTTAAAGCACCAGAGACATTCTCTTTGAAAAGGGAGACCCTTCCTTCCCTGAAAGCTAGTCCAACGGCAGCCACAGCTTCTTCTGCTACGTATTCAGGTACAATTACAGAAGAGGGAGGCACACAGTTTTTATATCCGATTTATGTGAAGCCAGGTGAATTGTTGCAGGCACAGTTGGATGGTCCATTTTCAGAGCAGCTTGACTATGACTTATACTTGTACGAATTTGATATGACAACAGGGGATATCAACCCCAATGCTATTGACGCCTCCACCTATGGAACCTATTTTAACAAGTATGAACAGGGATCGGCATCAGTTCCTGAAAACGTAGGAAGCCGCAATGCTACCGGATCTGAGAAAGCTTACGCAGTTGCAGTCCATTCCAAAAAGGGATCGAGCATAAATGATCCTTTCTATTTAACCGTGGATGTAAACTCCCAATATGATGCCTATGAACCGGATGAGAGTGCTTTTCATGCCTATAACTTTACATTTAGTACAGGGGGATCTACCCTTAATTCACGCTCCATTCATTCAGGAATTGACAATGATTGGTATCAAATCACAATTCCTGCGAATCGCAATTATGATGGTTTGAATGTCAAACTGGACAGCACTTCGGAAAGCTACGGTTACAAAGCGGAAGTTTATGGGGCTCTTAGTGGCAACCAAATGGCGCTTCTGCCGCAAACCAATCATAATGTCACTTTGAATACGGGAACCTACTATGTGCGAGTGTACACCACAAACCAGTATTCACCCGACCATTTATATGCACTCACACTTAAACCAGTACTTCGGGCTGGAAAAATTGTAATTAACGGTTATGACTCTAAAAACGGTCCGAATGACTATCCATCCTACTCTTACGGTCGCCATTATCGGGTTAATGGAAACACCAGCCTGACTGTAAAGGGTGTTGTTACTACAACGGATAATTATCCAGTAGCAAATGCACCAGTTAATGTGACATGGTTGAACCAGAACTGGACTGAAAGCAGCGGGAATCGAACTCGTACAGGTACTGGTTATACGGATCAAAATGGAGCCTTTAGTGTGACCCTTTCCCTGCCGCATTCTACGGGAAGTATTGCAGAATACTTGTCTGGTCCCATAAGCTTTACACATTACTATGATCTTTCAGGTGTAGCTGCCCAGGTGTCAGGTACTTCACTTACAGCTACAGATATTGTATATCACTTTGCTTATAGCATTTATGGTGGTTGATGTACTGTCTATAAAGCAATGACAACGTCAGATTGTTTATTTTAACAATTTATATTCAGAGTCAGGATCTTGCTTCAAAAATTGTTCATTTTTAGGACAAAGCATATATTCATTCCATATATGCTTTGTCCGATATATATAGCAACAGGGTTACATTACATCGTACATACGCCTTAGATTGCCTGTTACAAACATGACAGGAGGAAGTAGAATGAATTTTGAACCTCTTAAAGCACAACAAGCGGTTCTTAGCTCTGGTAGCTTACGGATCAATCCGACAAGCAAGCAAGTTCCGTCCCCCCAGCTACATGAAGAAAAAGTGTCCAGGTTCGTCGTTCAGGACACCGTGGAGATTAGTGAAGCTGGCAGAAAGCTGGCTGAGGGGGATATCGTGTCACATGCTGCCAAGTATTTTGGCACAACTCAGATCAACGATGCATTAAACCGGGTTTTGGAGGGCCAACCGGAAGAAGTATCGGATGCTGTGTACAATATGATTCAATCCAATTTTATCGTCGATGGAACGGTAACGGATGAGAAGCAGCGCGCGGTATTGCTGGAGATGGGAGTTTCCCAGTCCAAGTATATTGCGGATCATTACATGGAAGGCGATAAAGCCAAGGAATTTATGCAAACCATGAACCAGATAGCTGGTATTGCCTTGACACGAACCATTGATTCAGAGACCGGAGATATTAGCTACACGACTCCTACAGATCGTCCGATAGGTGCCCCTGAGGACTACGTCAAGCTGTCGGAAGTGATGAAACAGGTCGATCCTCAAAAATATACTGCGTTCATGAATGACATTAAGGGTGGAGGAAATGGATTAAGCCAGCTGTTGAGTTTTGCACAAAAGGTTCCTCAAAACCCCGATTGGATTAATAAATACAAGGAACGTACAGAACAGACTGAAGAGCTGTTAAATAAACCACAGTTAACGAATCGGTTTGACAAAGCGGATACATCCTCAGCTTCCGCGTTTATGAATAGTATGCAAAATCTTCTTAAGGAATCTTCTGCTCCTGAGGATTCTTACATGCAGAATATGCGGGGATTTTTTCGGAACTTGGGTGTTCAGGCCAATTAAAGTTTCAAAAGGGTCTCTGGGATGAGTGTTTCGAAAATTTATTTCAGTTCATTTTGCTGTTCTGTTTACATCCTGTTTGAAACGAAGTATAATAACTTCAAAACATACTCGTGAAATTGAGGAAGCACCTCAAACTTAGGCATTACTGCCTTCGTTTGAGGTGCTTTTTCTATTTTAGCCAAAGCGAGTACGTAGAACTCTTTGAAAATAAAATAAAGTAAGGAGAAGTGTATGTATCGAAAAAATAAACGAAAGGTTAGGAAGCACAATAAATGGGTGTATGGAGTACTGGCTTTACTCCTCTTATTAATGACCATTCCCATATTCCCGGAAAGGGTATCAGCTGCTACAGAAGAAATCATCGGAGGTCCTTTTTGCCAAAATAATTTGCCAGGTGGAGGCGATAGTTGGGGCTCTTGGTCAGGAAGTGGAGTAGGAGCAACGGAAGTATACACTGGCATGGGGTCGGCAAGGTATACATGTGATGGAACTAAACAGCCGACAAATCGTTTTATTGATATTGGAAGATCTATTAAGACTTCGGATTACAGGATTTTTGTTTACATTGAGGGATCTTATCATACAGATATATATACATCTAATGCCGCCGCAGGCGACAGCTGGAGACCCAACGGAACGAATTTATATACATGGACCAATGTAACGAAATTCTATGCCGATAGCTATTACCAGGGGAAATGGATAGATATCACTGACTCTATTACATTAAGGGATGTACGATATTTCAGAGCGATGGGAACTAGTCAACAGACAAGTAATGAAATATCCAAGTTTGGAATCCGTATTATTCCCAAATCGGACTTGATGCCTAAACCACCCCAGATACATGCTGGCGCAGAGGGACAGGTGTTTACAGGGTGGACCAAAGAGCCTGTAACCGTGTGGATTGATGGGGATGTGGCTCCTGAAGGATTAAAGTACTATGAATATAGCCTGAATGGAGGAGCATTTCAGCAATATATTGGTCCCTTCACTGTCAATGATCATGGTGTAAATACAATTTATGCCCGAACAGTGGACGTCAATAACCAGTATAGTGGTCTTTTTTCCGCCAATGTCCGAATAGACAGGATGCCACCAACTCCCCCCATTATAGATGCAACAGGAAACAGTAATGAATATACCATTTCATTACAACCGGGCGCAGACGATTATTCTGGACTAGCCCATACTCAATTTCGATTGTCCGGTGTTGTGAATCAGGCTTGGCAGGATTATGGTGGAGTGTTTCATGTGAACCAAGATGGCAAAAGCACGATTTATGCTCGTTCCATTGATAATGTCGGTAATGTGAGCCTGGAGGTAAGCAAAGAGATCACGATTGATAAAAAGGGGCCGACGGCTCCTGTTATACGGGCTAGCGAAACGGGTCCAACGAACCGTGATGTGGACATTGCCATTGAGTCGGGAAGTGACTCTACAAATGGAATTAAGAAGACACAGTATCGTTTGAGTCCAACTGGGGAGTGGCTGACATACAATGGCATTTTTACATTAAATGCAGAAGGGAGTTACGAACTATCAGCGCGGACGATCAATAATCTTGATGTGTCTAGTCCCATTGTGACTCAATCGGTTATGATTGATCGAACCAAACCCACCCCTCCGAAAGTTATATTTTCTGAGGTAACGAATCCTAACCGATATATCAATAAACCAGTACAGTTTACACTCTCGGGTGCAACGGATACTACAGCAGTGCATTATGAATATCAATTGGGTTCTGGCGCTTATGTGCCTGGTTCATCGGGAATATTAAATAGTTCCGGAATTGTAAAAGTAACTGCTCAAGCTGTAGATGCAGCTGGAAATCGAAGCGTTCCGGTGAACGCAATGTCTTATATCGATTTGGAGCCGCCGAGCATTCAACTGACACCCAATATGCGTGAATGGAAAGATACTAATATTCATGTGAACATACAATATACTGACCAGCACTCGGAGATTGATCCATCGACAAGGCAGTATAAAATCACGAACAGCTCCGATTCACCCGAAAACTGGGAGGCTGCCGCCGATCCTATAGTCCAGCTGGATCTCTCAAATGAAGGCGAATGGTATGTCCATGCGAAGGTGAAAGACCAGGCAGGAAACATGTATGAAACGGTCAGCAGTGCACTTCGCATTCAAAAGCAACCGAAGCCGGTTGAGCTTTCGGCAACATCTGTACGCAACACAGAGGTTGATTTGCAATGGACTCTCCCCTCCGGTCTTGATGATGGTTATGTCTATACAGTCCGAAATCTAACAACAAATGAGGTTTGGGATGTTAACCATCCGACAAATTCATTTACAGATACAGGGCTATTAGGAGGACATGAATATGAGTATGAACTGCGTTGCAGTAATCATGTAGGAGGCAATGCATATTCTAATCGAGTCCGTGTATTAACGTTACCTGATGCCCCTGAGCATGTTCAGTTGCGACCGGTCTCTCGTCATTCAGCAGAAATCATGGCCGACTTTACGCCAGTTTTTTCAGCTAATAAATATATTATTACAGCAGCGGACGCAAGCACGGGAGAAATCATATTTAAGGATACGGTTACACAGGATGTGTATAATCCGATTAAGGGGATGGAGCCTGGTAAGTATTATGAAGTTTCTGTATCCGCTATAAACGCCATGGGAGAGGGGGCAGCAAAACATGTATCTTTTTTAAGTCTACCAGACAGCCCAAGCGGATTCCGGAATGTAACCGTAAGAGAAGATGGAATCGACTTGAAGTGGAATTCTGTAATCACTGCCACCTACTATGCTCTAGAGCGAGATAAGGTCTCGGTTTATAACGATGTGTATACAGAATTCACCGATACTGGGCTTCAGGCGGGAACGGAGTATAACTATCGTATATCTGCTGAAAATGAAACAGGATTTGGAGACTATGCTCATCTCGGCGTTATGACATTACCAGAACGGGTAACTACACTTTCAAGTGTAACGAAGGATGTATATTCTGTTGGTGTAGCGTGGCAAGATGTGCAGGGGGCTGAAGGGTACATTTTGAATGTTAACGATGAACCAAAGGTGCAAATTCCGCGTGGTATCCATTCTTATACTTTTGAAGGTTTGCCAGCAGGTAGATCTGCCAATATAAAAATTCGGGCTTACAATCGAAGTGGTACGGGCTTAGATACATCTATCAACGTATTAACGCTACCTGATTTGGCTGTACAACTTGCAGCTGTAGATGTTCGCGAGCACGATGCCACATTGATATGGGCTCCGGTTGATGGGGCAACTCAATATAAGGTAACAATCAACGGTCAAAATTATTATAGTACGGAACCACGGATAGTTGTATCTGGTTTAACAGGTGGGAAAAACTACACTTTTCAAGTGAGTAGTGGGAACAGCAGTGGTTACAGCCCGCCAGCGTTGGGTGAACTGCTGACACTCCCGCCTCAAGTACAAAATGTAAAAGTTACGGAACTTGGGAATGGACAGATTTCGCTGACATGGAATGAAATCAAGAGTGCTTCCCAATATGCAGTAATCCGCAAAGATACAGGGGAAGTTTTTGACACTAGAGAAGCTTGCATCATACTTTCAGATATCCAGCCTGGTATAATTTACTCGTTTGGTATACAGGCGATGAATACTACGGGAGAAGGCGACGTTGCTCCCTTTACGTATCGTACATTGCCAGGTCAAATACCAAATCATAGGTTGGTTGTGAAAAGCGTAACGGATACCGATTTGCTTATTACATGGCCAGAAGCTCCGGGTGCAGATGCTTACAATGTCTACAAAAACGAGATGCTTATCGGCCATACGACTACTCAAGAGTTTAAAGTAGACGGATTAGATAGTTCTACATTGTATCGTATTACTGTTAAGCCAGTGAACACAAGCGGTGAAGGTAAGCAGTCAGAAGGTCAGGTCGAGACGTTACCGTCTTCAGCATTTGCGTTTTCGAAGACAGAAACAACCAATAGTGAATTTATCATCCATTGGGAGTCAGAGCATGAAAATGATATTTTTGTTCTCGCTAGTGAAGGAGTAGTCCTATATCGTGGTAAGGATCGAGCTTTTATCTGGAGACAGCTGAGAGAAAAGCAATTGTATACCGTTCAACTTTGGGCAGAAAATAGTCAAGGAAAACGCACAGAGGCAAAAGAAGCGAGTGGTAAAACTACAGGGAATGCTGTGGACACAGGTGTTGGAGCAGGAGGCGCGGGGGGTGTAAAACCGATTCAGACTGTTGTAGAGGAGCCGATAGAAACAAAAACAGAGTTCTTTCAAGGCTCGACAATCGAGACGAAGCCAAATCATTTTAGTGACATTGATCGGGTATTTAATAGAGAGAAAATAAATGCGCTTGCCGATTTGGGCGTAGTGAAGGGGAGATCCAGCACGCTTTTTGAACCGAATAGACCCGTAACACGTATGGAATTTACTTCGATGCTTGTTCGTTCTCTTAAATTACCGCTCGAAACAGATGTGACTCTAGACTTCGAGGATATTGATCTATCTGCATGGTATGTTGATCTGCTCAAAACAGCAATTAAGGATCAAGTCGCTCGAGGTTTTAGTAACAAAGCCTTCGGTCCAGATCGGGTCATAAATCGGGAGCAGGCCGCTAAAATGGTGAATAACATTATCAAGGCTACACCACAGCAAGAAAGCAGTGTATACTCAGATTCCTCTCAAATTGTAGAGTGGGCCAGAAAGGATGTACTTGGTCTAACTGAGATTAATTTAGTACAAGGATATCCAGACGGCAGCTTTCGTGCCAAACAGGAAGTTACGCGTGCGGAAGCGGCTGAGATGATTTATAATATGCTTCAAATGAAGTAGCCAAAATAAGGGAGGGGGGCTGTGAGTAACGGTAATAATTGAGACTGATATGGTTGATAACTGAGACATTTTTGGGTATATGTTTGAGACATTTTTAAACCAATAGAAACAAAACCCCTTGTTTCTATTGGTTTTTTTGTGTTTCTATTTACTATATATATTCTATATATGCTAACATATGGTACAAGGTCAGAAATATAATAGGCATTCCATCTGTACAGTATGTTGGATGGAATACGGGATTGATACCTCAGATAACATGTGGAAATCAATTAATGACTGGGTTGGTATGATTGAGAGAACACGGGAGATTCTAAAGAATACACAATCGGTGAGTGAAATAGCACGTCGACTAGAAAGGTCCAATAATACTGTGTACAAGATCATGGGATATTTAAATAAAAATAAGCTTTTGTCAAGGGAGTTATCTAAAAAATTCGGTCCAACCAGAACATGTAGTAGTGATTTGGTACAGATTTTTAGAGGGCTTTTAAATTGGAAGGGTAAACTCGGATTACTTCAGAACTCAAGAGCGATTTTAGGTTGGAATATTAACGTTCTACTATTATTTATTTGATCCTGCTGTGCAACGGTATTTTATATTTAATGCCCTATTTGATAAAGAACATTATCAAAGGAAAACAATAGAACGTCAGAATTATAACAGTGCTGAACTTGTAGATCAATTGGAGAAAGCTCTTCAAACATTTGTGTATGAAAATCTTAAAATATCTCATAAGGCAATTGCTCGATATCTAAAAATTCCATTTTCTGCCTTGGGAGCACGGACTGGGTAATAGAATCTCTAAAGCAATTAGAAAGCAAAACCACAACAAGAAAAAGTTAAAGGAAAAATACCTTTGGTCACTTGCAAATGAGTACATCAAAACACACGATCATGAACAAATTACATTAAGGGATGTAGTCACATTTTTAGGGATGTCTTATAGCAATATAATCACGAATTATAACGAATTAAACAATAAAATAACTTCAAAAATAGAAGAAACTAAAGAGAAACTAAGACAGGAAAGAATCAATAAATATAAGGCTGATGTAGACTTCGTGATTTCCGATTTGCTCCAAAAAGCCGGCCGGATAACAGTTTGTACAGTATTAGAATACACGGGGGTATCTTACCATACTTTATATAAATCTATGCACGAAGTATTACTGTATATCCGTAAGGAGAAAGATAGACTAAATTTTAATAAAATCCCCAAGTGCTGTACAAATCTCTTCAACTCGCATAGCAGCCATAGGCAGAAAAAAAGGGTTGTCCCATAAGTCATAAAAATGACTAGGGACGTCCTATTCTCCAATTGTAAAACAATAAGAAACCGTTCCTGGGTAAAATGGAGGTACCACCCGACCATTTGAAAGGATATGGTTTCTTTGTACATTCAATATACCATTATGAGATAAAAAGAGGAGTTACGCAGGACTATCCCTCATCCATGTTATGTGGCTTTGTGGCCAGCCCCTCAATTAATGTCTATTAGCTCTTAAACCTTCAATAAATATGCGGTGTAATCCATCAAGAACTCGTTGGCTTGTAAAGCCTTCATCTTGGAGATGGTAATCGATATTGTGAAGCACGGCCAGCAGGGCTTCAATAGTATATGAAATGTCCACCCCGGATACGTCTCCCTGTTCAACGGCCTCATTTAGCAGATTTCTGCTTATATTGCGCATCCATTGACATAACGGAGATTGTAACGGACGATGCCCGGTTGAGGCCCGGCTGACCTCACAGAGCCAAGGAACTTTCGCCTCTAAAAAAGAGACATATCTTACGATTACATGGTAAAGCCGGTCCAAGGCAGCGGTTTCTGGGGATTGATCAAGAAATGCTTGAACTTCATCAAACAAAGGTTGGTATTCTTCATACGCGATCTCCTGACATATGTCGCCCTTATCCGAGTAGCGGCGGTATAGGCTTGCTTGTCCTACTCCAGCAGTCTTCGCAATCTGATGCATATTGACATTGTAAACACCGTTTTTGATGAAAAGTTCTCTAGCCGCCGCCAAAATTCGTCTTCGGTTTAACTCCTCTCTGGGAATTTTCAGAGAGACAGATTGCGATTCTGAATTTACCATAAATATCTCCCCTCATCATTAATTTAACTGTTATTTAACACGAAAAACGGACAATATGTCCGTTTTTCGTGTATAGGACATGTTGTCCGTCTTCATAATTATAATACATTTCGTGAAAAATTAAAAATACATTCATTTGGGTGACCGATGAGCTTTTTTTAATTTCTTGGTATAGTGCTTTTTGTAAATTGGAGGCAAATGCGGTTCAATGCCCGATAGGTCCAGTTCCTTTAAACTTGCGATCGTATGAATAAACTGCTCGTATGCTTTTTTCTTGTCGCTCGTCGTATCTGTTCCGGTTACGGTTGATGCTTTCCTGCTAACTTCAGAGTTAAGTTGCTTTTGATCCATAGATTACCCTCCATCAAATATAGTCAGGCTTACAAATCCGGATGTCTCTTGTGCCAGTCTGTATTCATTTCATAAGTATTGCCGATACCTAGTACTGTCGCTTCTTCGAAGGGGCGGCCAATCAATTGCATATTAATCGGCAGACCGGAAGGTGAGAAGCCGCAAGGCATGCTCAGGCTAGGCAAGCCAGTCAAATTGGTCGGAAGCGTAAATGAGTTCAATCTGAATACACTAGCATCATCATCTGCACGCGGCGCAGTGATCGGTGTTGCCGGCGTCAACAAGATGTCGATTCCGGACAATGCATTCAAAAAATCATTGACAATTAGTTGCCGGGCCCGCTGAGACTGAAGGTAAATGGAAGCCGGAATATCTCTACTGCTTTCAAGAAACATTCGGACGTCCGGTCCATACTGTTCCAATTCTGTCTCAAGCCACTTCTCGTGGTACGAGTACATTTCCGTCATCATAATGGCCATCGTCGCACTTCTAACATGTTTGATCAGGGGCAGGCTAACTTCGATGATTTCTGCTCCCAGTTCTCGGAATTTATTGATAGCGGCCTTCATCGCAGCTTCCACTTCCGGCATCAAATCCTCATAATAGTAGCTTGTCGGCAATCCGATACGCACACCTCTGAGACCATTCGGATACATCTTGATACCTGGCGCAGGCAGATCGACAGTCGATTCATCCTTTGGATCGAAGCCAGACATCACATCCAAGCACAGGGACGCATCCATGACACAGCGGGTCAACGGACCCGAGTGGTCCAATGACCAGGCCATTGGAATGATACCATAACGACTGACCCGACCGTACGTCGGCTTCATCCCTACGACACCGCACAAAGCAGCGGGTATGCGGATCGAACCTCCGGTATCCGAGCCTGTTCCCAGATAAGTAAGTCCAGCCGCTAAAGCAGAAGCCGAACCGCCGCTTGAACCTCCCGCTACAAGTTCAGTGTTCCACGGATTGAGGCAAGGACCAAAGTGCGGGCTAGTTGTTGTCAATCCCGCAGCGAACTCGTGAGTCTGTACTTTGCCTAGCAGAACTGTTCCAGCCTCATGTAGCTTAGCTGCAACCGTCGAATCGTAATCGGGGACGAAGCTGCTCAATATTTTTGAACCGGCAGTTGTTCGGATCCCTTTAGTGTAATATAGATCCTTATGAACGATGGGAATCCCGTGAAGGGGCCCTTTGTACCGACCATGCATAATATCGCGTTCCGATTGCTTCGCTTGTTCAATCGCCAGTTCGGACGTTTGGGTAACGAAAACGTTCAGTTTCGGATTCAAACGTTCGATGCGGTGAAGCGCATGTTCTGTAATCTCTACGGGGGATATTTTCCTTGTTCGGATCCCCTCGGCCAGCTCATGAATAGCAGCAAAGGACAGTTGGAAATTTAATTTACTCATCTATTCATCCTCCATATCTTTCGGACATGTCGTAAGTCTACCAAACTAATTACCATAGCTTCCGCTAGGATTTGCTTTTCTTGCGAATAAGTATGTCAGGATTGCCAACAGGGAAATGGTAAAATAAACAACAAAAAAAGGCATCTTTAGATCAATCAGTCGGCCGACCAGCGCAGGGCCGAATGCTCCGCCTAGGAGATAGGCCAGTGTGAAAATACCCATCCCCACACCCAGCTCAGCCGAACGGAGTGTCGTCGAAACTAAATTGCTGCTAGAGGTGAGGACACCGTTGAATCCAATCATAAGGATAATGATCAATAAAGCGTCGATCCATGGCGGCAAATGTACAGATACCCCCAGTAGTATAAATCCGCTGATGACGAGACTTTGCGATATGACAAGCACGCGGGAGCTTCCGAAACGATCTGTCCAACCTCTGATCCGGGATCCGAGCAAGGCTGCACAGGCGGCACCGGGAAGCATCAGCAGACCGATTTTACTAGTTGGTAAATGAAAGGAATTCTTCATCATGACAGGAAGAGTAAAGGTTAACCCCGTGTTGCATACGAAGGTAAGGAATCCAATCCCTAGAATTCGTCGGTAAGGAGCATTTTTCATGAAAGATGCATCGATAAATGGATGTTCTTTTTTCTGAATATGAGTACCGAACCATAGAAGAACTGCTGCTCCTGCAATGAGCATAAACCAATAGTTCGTAACCCCTAGCAACACCAACGCCAGTCCCGCGGAGAACAAAACAGCTCCGAGAAAATCGAATGAACCGCGGTCGTGTTTCTTGTCAGGAACATACTTGAATATCAAAGGGATAACAAATAGGCTCAGACTGGACACGATGAACAAAGCACGCCAGCCAAAGTATTGCTCCACGAAACCGCCGAACACAGGCCCGAAGCCGGAAGCAAAGGCAATTGTGGCGGATAAGGTTCCCAGCACCCGTCCCTTGACTGTAGGCTTAAAATACAGGGTTACTGCCGCATAAGACAGGGGAGAGATGGATGAGGCCCCTGCTGCCTGCAGCAGTCTTCCAATGATGACTTGCAAGTATGAAGCTGCAAAAAAGCCGATCATAGAGCCGAAAGCTAAAAGGATTAAACCAATGACATACAGCTGGCGAAAGGAAAAGGACTCCGTTAACTTGCCGTAAGTACCGGCGCCGATAGCCATCAAAATGCTGTAACCGACCATAACCCAGCTCACCTGCGAGGAGGTCAGGGCAAAGTCAGCGGAAATCGAAGGTATAGACAAATTAAACATGGTCATATTGATGTTTCCGAAAATAATGAGCAAGCAAAGTGTCCCCATTAATTTCCGCTCATTGCCGGATAAAGCCATTGATTGAGTATCCATAGCCTGTCCCTCCATTACAGGAAGTCAGGAAAGGTGCGGCATTTTTGCGCCTGATCTCTATCGTGTCCCAAGAAAACATAGGACGGCCTAACATCCTGAATTAACTCCTGCATGCGAGTAATCGATTTGGCAGCCATCTCTTGATCGAATGTCAAGAACGGTACGCTATTCTCAAAGTTCTCCCTAGTATAAGCAACATCAAATGTCAGTAGCACTGGGCCCGACTTTTCCGTTGTGACAAGGACTGATTGATGGCCAGGGGAATGACCCGGAGTGAATAAAATTTGAACCCCCGGAATTAATTCATGGTCACCCTCAATGATTTGATATTGTAAATCGGGCAGCCTGCACTCTAATGGAGAGTAATCCTCATTGTTTATGGCCGCATCATACTCTGCCCTTTGAATAAGGATCGGCGTATTGCGGAAATGCCCGTTTCCCCCAGAATGATCCAAGTGTAAATGGGAGCTAATGACCATTTGAATATCGTCAGGTCGATAACCGACACGCTTTAACACATTTACGATCGAGTCGCCGTCAGACATGCTGGGGACGACGCGCCCTTCACGTCTAGTCCCCTTGTAGTAATCGGGATTGTTGATAAAAGCGTCGGGCATTCCCGTATCGATGAGTATCGGCCCGCTGGTCGTTTCCAATAGAAAAGACCACACAGGCATTCCGACTAATTTCCCGGGGGCAAGGGTTCGATTAACTGCCGATTGATCTAGGAAACATTCACCTACGGGTAAAAAATACAACTTTTTGATATACATCCCAGTTTCACCCTTCAGATTATAGATTCGGACAGTTTGTCCGTTTTGTTTTCATTATATCGGACAAATTGTCCGATATCAATTTGTCATCGGCGGTTGGGCTTCGGCAAAAGCCTTACACCTGCAACAAGTAAAGATTGATTGAACAACTGCTACGGGCTGTGGAGTCGATCAGTTGGACTTAATTAATAAGGAAAGAATGAGTTTTATGAAACTAAGCCTAAGTCGAAAAGCTAATCTTGAAGGTATGCTGATAGGAGATCAAGTTACAATTGGAGGGCCGGCGGTAGAGGAGAACATCCGGTTTGAAGTATTGAGAAATGAATCGGGATTTGAAATTAAGGTTTTTGATCGATTGGAGAAGTGGCTAGCCTGCAGCCGGGTGCAGGTCGATATGTATGCCAATAATTGAGGACTTGAAAAGGGGATTTTTTATATGTATACCAATACCCGGAAAGATTCTTTCGAAACCTGAGACACAGATATGATATCTTTTTGAATGCCGAAAAGAAGCCTGACTGTCTCGTAATGCTCAAGTACCTGGTGGACGAGCTCATGGACAATAAGATAGATATTCATCTATATCATTTTGGTATGTATCTGCTCTACCCTTACGCATCCCGGAAGCAAGAAGAAGATGCAGAGGCAGTTGGCAAAAAGCG
Source organism: Paenibacillus sp. DP01 (assembly GCF_044784315.1). Lineage (NCBI taxonomy): Bacteria > Bacillati > Bacillota > Bacilli > Caryophanales > Paenibacillaceae > Paenibacillus > Paenibacillus sp. DP01. Next base: position 3,905,920 of record NZ_CP173059.1, on the reverse strand, counting down.
ATCCGAGTTTATTAGTCATCTGCCACGATTTGAATTGAAAAGCAACGATGAATTTGTATCTGAAATGTGGTCCGATTTAATCTTACGACGGTACCCCGAAGTAGGAGAGGAAATTGTGACAGTGCCCTCTTTTAGTCAGCTTAGAATACTATTTACAGCGGATAACTTCGGAATCACACCGGAACATATTATTAGGATGCGGATTGGATAGAACCGATCCCTGGGCTGGAACTGAAAGTCAGGAAGTGGGTTGGGGAGAAGGACCCGATGACTCCGCAGCCGAAAAAAAATGGAATGATTGAAGATCTGATTACACTTGGACACAAAGGCAGCAGCAATGGCCTGCGGCATTTTGTTGCCGGTAAGCCGATCCAAGCGGGTAGCTACATGGAGGTTAAATTTGGGGGCGGCTGGATACCAGGGAGATACGAGTGGTCATTTGAGAAAGTAGCCCGATTAGAATTCACTCCTCTCGGCACGAATGGATTTCGATCCATGAGGGGCATCTAGTCCGGGTAAAAGCTTGAATGTTGTCATGCTGTACACGTTACTGACTTACAGGATCTTGGGGAGTCAGCGGTTACTGTGATCAAATGGTGGAAAATCCACGGCATGGAGACAACTGCAGAGATTTAAGGATTGGTGGGATGAAATGTTTAAGAGATTCAAATTTTGCTTCAGGCTTTATCAAGGGCGTTCGCTTGAAACTGTTTGCATAAGTTTTATATTTAGTTTTCTCGTTGGATTATTCTTGTATTTAGGTCATGCACCAGGTTTCATGGTTGTCAATCGACATTATGGCATTCTTCTTGGATTGCTTAGCTTTAACACGAATAGTCCGGTGGCTACGAGTTCCTGGTAAAGGGACGAATATTTACGGCTATTTTCGGTGGGATAATACGATAGAAATTCATATCGGAAAGGTTAAATCACCAATGGAGTTTCAGCGTCGGATTAGAAACACAATCAAATATGCTCGTGAAAAAGGATATCTTATTGAATACACTTCCGGCATATTGACGCAGGTATGAGTTACGGTAATACATGAGACGAATTTGGCTATACTTTTTTTGGTATATGTCTGAGACTTTTTTAGCCGGGCAGATCGCCTACAGTTTACTCAAACGGATGTTGTGTCGCTGTTGCGGTTCAGGTAGAACCAGTAGCTAAAAGGAATCTACTGGTTCTCATTTCTCTTCACAGTTATAGAATGACGAGTGATCATATTAGGGTGTGATTATGTTATTGTTGGAGGATAAGTCTCAGTTATAAAGCAAGAAAGTATCACTTATAACTAGAAATTTTAGGAATGTAAGAATAACTTTTGTCTCAAGTATAGCCTTTACTCATAGGGGCGTTGTCCAGCCCCCTTTTTTGTATTTTGTACTGGCTTATTCCGCAATAGCGGGATTTATATTGGACGCTCTGTAGGCAGGAACGCCATTGATTAGCGCGGTTCTTAGTTGAATGTATCGGATACCATAATAGGTGGTTGTATTATTCAATCCAGAGGAAAGTACAGCTATTTTATAATATGAAAAAGGAATTTCATTACTAAACTGATAGGTTATTTTTGCAGTGCTTGGTACAGCCTCGACTTGTCCTAACCTATACCAGTTTTCTCCGTCACTCGAGCCATGAAACGAAAACGAAAGTATAAAAGCGCGAGAAGGTGGCTGGGCTAAGAGGATATCATTGATCGTTTTTCCCGTATCTAATTTGAAGATGATTTCCCCACCTTTACCACTTAAGCTGCTCTCCCAATAAAGATTATTATCGATCAAAACATTTTTCGGAAAAGTATTTTTGGTATCTCCATTCGTTGAAACGTTATCTTCAGCTATAACGACAGGTTCCATGGAAAACGAATAACTATCTGGATTTTGTATGAAACTCTCAATGAATGTATTCCTTAATTAAAAAAGGCATAATCATAAATGAGTGGCCAAGCATTATAATAGCAACCAGTTATTTCATGACTATACTAGCAATGGACGGGATAAGAACCTACGTAATTAAAAAATTCAAACGATATAGGAGGAAATAAGAAAAGGGTGCTATTTTCGGGTCTTTAACAAGCTCATTCTAAAGGCTAGGCTAATTTATATCGAAAAAGATTGAGAGAAACAATATAAATAACTATTTTAGCTGCGAGAAGGAGATGTATAGAATATGAAAATATACACTTATTATTTGGCAAATGGCGTATTCCCTTTGGATTGGGAAGTTTGTTTTAGCACTGTTGAGGAATACAAGACCCAGTTATTTGAGAAGTATACCGCTTCCCAAGAGTCCAATGATTTTGTAATAGGTGGATTTCATGTGCTTACCGATAAAATAGATGCAATTCTGAATTATGCTTTAGAGGATTTTCAAAAAGAATTTCCTCATAATTATGAGTTGCGTTGTCCCGCAATGATCTTCCCGTTGCCAAGAGGCGATGAGAGTAATGGTGCTGAGTTCGCTATTATTTTAAAACGAGATGAAGATGGAGATACGATAGTCTATTCCCCACTTCCGATGTCATATTTAGAAAAAAGTTAATACTCTACTGAAAGAAAATGGGGAAATCAAGTGATGAATAATGTAAAGCTATCCCGTGTTTCCCTCTGGCTATAGGAGTGCGTTGATTTGTCGAAGAGATCTCTAAGTTTCAAATTAAGTATTGGAGATTGCTCCAGAAAGATATCCGGCAAATTGTTACGGAGCAGTTTTCGGAGTACAGGCACGGATGGGCACCTGCCTACATACAATAAACAGACCGCAAGCCCGGTAAGTAACAAAGGCCGGTAAGTTCGCAACTACCTCAGGAGGTGTCATCCGTGCCCGGACTATTTAGTGCTATCGCTCTGTTCATCAAGGAATTGACGCTACTCGTTTCCTATGTGAAAAACAACGCCTTTCCGCAGCCATTGACTGAAAAAGAGGAAGCTCGACACCTAAAGCTGTTTGCCGAAGGCAACGCACATTCCCGTAACACACTTATTGAACATAACCTAAGGCTGGTGGCCCATATTGTAAAAAAATTCGATAACACCGGCGAAGATTTGGAGGATCTTATATCCATCGGCACCATTGGACTGATCAAAGCTATTGAAAGCTTTCAGACCGGAAAAGGAACAAAACTGGCAACATTTGCAGCCCGTTGTATAGAAAATGAGATTCTGATGCATTTAAGGTCCCTGAAAAAGACACGCAAAGACGTATCTCTCCACGATCCTATAGGGACTGACAAGGAAGGAAACGAGATTACTTTAATTGATATCCTTGGTTCCGAGGCGGACGATATTGTAGATAAGGTACAGCTCAAAATCGAGAAGAGCAAAATCTATCGCAATCTGGATATTTTAGATGACCGTGAAAAAGAAGTGGTGATTGGCCGATTTGGTCTGGAAGCTGGAGGAGAAGAACGAACACAGAGGGAAATTGCACGAGAACTGGGAATTTCACGCTCGTATGTGTCACGAATTGAAAAGCGCGCGCTGATGAAGTTGTACCATGAATTTTACAAGCAGAAGGGATAATGGATAAGGAGATATTTGAAGCCGCGTTGCTCTTGTAGAGAACGCGTTGTTTTCTAGTTCATTTATTCAATTCCGAGTCTTTATTCAAATGATCTCCAAAAAGGATCTTCTCCTGACCAGCAAACAGCATACACTTGTCTTTTGTCTTTATCAACATGCTCTGTACTCGTACTACCGTTTTTTTCGCTTAAATAATAGCTATTTTGCTATGTATTTTCATTTAAAACGCAAATAAAAGCCTGTAGTGGTTTTCTGCACTACAGGCTAAAAATGCTTGATATTATTGGGTATTTTTACTTCGTCAGGACAAGCTTTTTCGCTAGTCGGCTCTCTTGGAGTGAATTTATTTTCCTACATACTCATCCAAAAAGCGATCTACTGTTTTGAAATATTCAGTGGGGTAATGGTTGATGGCATCGATGTGCTCCGTATTTTGCGGGTACCATACTTCTGCTTTTGGGTTATCTTTTAAGGACTCGTAAATAATTTCTGTATTTTTATAACTGATTTGCTGATCTCCAGTACCATGAATGAGCATAACTGGCTTGTCTTGCATCTTTTTTACCGCATTCATAGGAGATATGGAATCAAGATCAACCTTAAAGACCCAATTTGCCATCCATGTCGATGTATAACTGAATGGAAATGCAGGTAGACCTGAAAAGTAGGGCAAACCCTCTCTCAGAAATAGACCAGCATTACGAAAAGGACTATCCGCAATTACGGCTTTGATGTCATCACTTTCACTTGCGGCTAGCAGAGAAGTAGCAGCACCCATTGAAAAGCCGATAACTCCAATGTTATCACCCGTATGGTCTCTGGATTTTAAGTAGCTTACAGCTCCTAGCAAATCGTATTTTTCATTGAGGCCCAGTGTAATCAAGTCACCATCGGATTTACCTTGCGAGCTGAGGTCAAATGCCAATACATTGTAGCCTTTCGGAACGAAATGCTCTACTAACTTTTGGGTCCGCCCTTTGACTAAACGATTGCTCGTATATCCATGGACGACAACAATCGTCTTATCACTTGGTTTACCAGAAAGACCATTTGCAGGAAAGAAAGTACCTCTAATCGTATTATCATTTTTCAAACTCTTGAACTCGATCTCTTCGTAGGGTGTTTTATCGATATTCAATTCGTAGCTGACATTAGTGTCTCTAGGATGGTGCAACAGGGTGTCTACTACTTTATAAGATATAAAAAATACAAGAGCCATTACAAGCAGAAGCACGATTCCTAGGCTCCATAAAATTTTCTTCCGTTTTTTCACACGAACGTTAAATGTCAGATCGGGTTGTAATGATGTTTGACTCATTCAGACTCCTCCGGTTTTTCTTTAGGTTGTATGGGTGCGAACAAATAAAAGGCATGCTCCTTCAGATTTTCCCACTCCGGATGCTGAATAATACTTTCTCCAAGAGTTAAGCCCACTCCATTTAAGAAAGAGATATAGGCACGAGAGATCATTGCTGGAGAAAAGCATTTGTTGAATTCTCCCATTAACTGTCCCTTGGCATAGATGCATTCGATCGCATCTGTCATTACCTTTACACTTTCAAGGACCTTCTGTGTAAGTTCAGGGAATCTTATTCGTTGTCCTAAGACAGATTGAACAAGCCGCAATTCATTTATATAGGAGTAGATATGGTTGAATTGTTCTGCCACCATGCTCTTAATCAATACGCCTGGTGTCCCTCCTTTTTTTAGACAAGCAAGCGATTTCACCTGAATATCAGCAAGCGGCTCAAGGACTGCGGCGTAGAATAAAGCTTCTTTGCTAGGAAAATATTGAAAAATGGTTCCAGGAGTCACTCCCACACTCTGAGCAATGATAGCCATTGTGGTATTAGAATATCCACTTTCTGCGAACAGGACAACAGCTTCTTCTAGGATACGTTTACGCCGCTCCAGTCTTTTTTCTTCATTGATGGGTCTTGCCAAATGTATTCCCCTTTCTTTAAACTAAACTTTCATTAATTAAATGATTAATTATTTAATTAATAATATATCTAAAATTACGACTTATAGCAAGAGTGAATTTATTTTATTTACGAGCAGGATGAACCTCAACATATAAAAATAAGCCGGAGTGCTGCCCAATATGCGCCTCAGGCTTGTTTTTATCAGATTATTTTGGATGAGTTAAACGTTCCGCCTTCCTTAAATTCGATAACACCGGCGAAGATTTGAAGGATCTTATATCCATCGGTACCATCGGACTGATCAAGGTCATTAAAAGCTTTCAGAATGGGAAAGGCACCAAGTTAGCAATATTTGCAGCTCGTTGTATAGAAAATGAGATCCTGATGCATTTGCAATCTCTGAAAAAAACACGCAAATACGTATCACTCCATGATCCTATAGGGACTGAAAGGAAGGCAACGAGATTTGAATACAGGATTATGATTATGTCATCAGCTGGACGAATATCCTGACGGAGCGCGGACGTAGTGGCGAGTCTAAATTTTCGCACGATGACTCTTTGAGAAAATTTGTTTATACTTTAATTACTTAATATGAAAGCAATGGATATGAGGTGAACTAATGATTCTGGTAAGTTCATGTTTGGCAGGCATGAAGGTGCGATATAACGGGACGGATAGCCTGGATGTACATATTCAGAAGTTGGTAGAGGAAAAAAAGGCAATGACGATCTGCCCTGAGCTACTTGGGGGCTTTACGACGCCGAGAGACCCTGCTGAGATTGTTGGAGGGACAGGGGAGGATGTGCTGACTGGCACCGCCAAGGTGATCGAGTATTCAGGCAATGATGTCAGTGATATGTACATTAGAGGTGCGCACGAAGCTTTACATATAGCCAGAGAGGTTAACGCGTCACTTATTGTTTTAAAAGAAAACAGTCCGTCCTGCGGATCGGCAGCGATCTATAGTGGGGCATTCGAAAACCGTAAAATTGCAGGCAATGGGGTAACCTCCGCCTTGTTAAAAAGGGAGGGCTTTAAGGTCATATCAGAAGAACAAATATCGGAAATTTTCTTGCATGAGAATATGTAATGATAAAACAAGCGTCTTAATCGCTTACTGGCTTATAGCGGTAAGCGCAAGACGCTTGTTTGTGCTGTGTTCCTTTTACACCTGTGTATCACATTATTTGAGCTTTAATGCCAAAATCCCCAAATACTCCTTGAGGGCTGTCCCGATTGTAGATATGGCTCCAGCAGACGGTGAGAGCTTGGCAGCATATAGTGACAGCTTTTCACTTGCCAGATAGTCGGTTGGATAAGCTGTGGCTTGCATACCTGCACGCTGAAATTCCAGTGCAGCACGGGGCATATGGAATGCTGAGGTCACCAGAATAGGTTTTGTGAGCTGGTGCTGTTTTAAAATTTGGGAGGTATATACGGCATTTTGCTGTGTATTTAAGGAACGGTTTTCGATGAAGATGTCCTTTGCCGGAATACCGAGTCCTATTAGCTGCCTCTGCGCAATATTCGCTTCATTACCACTGTCTCCAAACACTTGTCCACCGGAAAAAAGGATAGGTAGACCTGTTGCTTCATGCAGTCTGGCCGCAGTGAGCAGTCGGTTGGCTGCAGACCCTAGCATATTACCTTGCCCGTTGATGTCGGGAGTTCCCTCTGTAGCTCCGCCCCCAAGTACGATAATAACATCACCTTGAACGGTACGGGGCTGTGGATACTGCTTTTCCAGACTACGGATTAACAAATCTCCAGCCAAATTGGTCGATGAAACATACAGCAGCAATGTAACAAGGAGCAGTACGACAGCAGGTTTACGCGCCCGTTTCCATAGCCAGATTACAAGCCCTGCCATCACGAGGATGAACAAACCGGGAGGAAGCACAAAGCTGTATAGAAATTTGATGAAATAAATCAAGTGCAGACAACCTCCTATCCTAATAAGCTTTATCTATTGGGTACATTGTAACATAGGCCAAAGACTGGATTCCTCTGTTCGAAAACCTATCCTATGAACAAACGCACTGGAGAAGCGGAGCTTTTCCCTATATATTTTTGTTTGATAAAGTTGTCCCATAGGCGTAATATATAAAGTCTAGTGATTTTTTTCATAGAGGAGCGAGTGCATCATGGGAGAGTTAACGACAGCCAAACGGATAATGATGATCGCGCTACTGGTCGTATTGTGGGGCATTTCTTGGCCCATCTATAAAGTTGCACTGGAATTCACACCTCCCCTTTTGTTTGCAGGACTACGCACACTGTTGGGTGGCCTGCTATTGGGAGCGATTTTAGCACCGAGATGGAATCGCATTTGCTGGAAAGAAAATTGGCGGGTGTATGCTATTTCAGGTATTTTTAACGTAGTTCTGTTTTATGGCTTGCAAACCGTGGGGCTCATGTACGTTCCATCAGGTCTGTTCTCTGTGCTGGTATATCTTCAGCCTGTGTTGGTTGGCATTTTTGCATGGATGTGGCTGGGAGAAGCAATGTCCAAGCTCAAAGTGATTGGATTGGTCATTGGATTTCTTGGCGTGGCAGCTGTCAGTGTCGGAGGCTTTTCAGGACATGTGGCTGTTGCAGGTGTAATTATTGCCATTATTACAGCGGTGAGCTGGGCGTTAGGAACCGTGTATGTGAAAAAGGTTAACAAGCGTGTGGATTCGTTGTGGCTGGTCGCATTTCAATGTACACTTGGAGGCATCGTGTTGACAGGGGCTGGATCGGTAACGGAAAGCTGGTCAGACATCGTATGGAATGTTCCATATGTGTCAGGACTGGTGTTCGGGACTGTGCTGGGAATTTCACTATCCTGGCTGCTGTATTTCACGCTGGTCAATTCGGGAGATGCTAGTAAGGTCGCTTCCTATACGTTTTTGGTGCCGGTGATTTCGGTATTTGTCAGTTCTATGCTGCTTCACGAATCGATTACGGCTTTTCTGCTGATCGGTCTGGTATTAATCGGCTTTAGCATTTATCTGGTTAATCGCAGAGTGAGGGTAGTACGGCAAGCTTGAAATTAATAACTTAATAATAGCAACAAGTAAGGACTCTGCTCAGGTAGCAGAGTCCTTTTTTATAGCTGACAGAATGCAGCGAATGATGGTATCAAGGTTCCCTCTTTAGGGAGTTGGTTAAGCTATGGATGACAGCACACTGTCACATAAAGAAGGGAGATGCGGACGATGGCACGGAAATTATTGATAACAGGGGCGGCGGGCACAATTGGAAAAGTACTCTACGAAGGGCTAAAAGCGGAAGGGAAATATGAAATAACCGCCGCCGATGTAATGAGGGATGAAGAAGCAGGGATTGTCGAACTGGATATACATGATGCTGCAAGATTGGCTGAGCTTACACATCGAGTGGATACGGTACTGCATTTTGCATGGATTAAGGATGAAGGGGATTTCCTCGGCAAAGTGCTGTCTGGCAATGTAAGCGGAGCCTATAAGCTATATGAAGCTGCGGTCAAAAATGGGGTGAAGCGCATTATTTTCGCCAGTTCCAATCATGCCACAGGGTTTTATAAAGTAGGCGAAGCCATAGATGTAGAAGATCCCTACCGACCGGATAGCTTTTATGGATTGAGTAAGTGCTATATTGAACTGTTGGGACGGCTGTATGCCGATCAGGGCAAAATATCTTCAATGAATATCCGCATCGGTAATTTTCCTGGGGATGATCGGCCGCATTCGGAGCGTGCTGCTCATATATGGATCTCCGAGCGCGATATGATCCATCTGACCGTCTGCTGTATCGAGGCCCCTTCGGAGATGAGTTATCTTAATTTGTACGGTACGTCAGCCAATACGGATAATTATTATGACATTGGTTACTTGGAAGAACTAATCGGATATAAGCCGCAGGATAATGCCGCTGAGCTGCTGGAGCAGGCCAAGAAAAACGGATTTCGAGTAAAACAGGATGAAACCATTTTTCAGGGTGGGCAAAAGGAATAGAGCAGATCGTCCAAATATGCTTGCGAATGGGCTGAAGGCGTCGATCAGGCGCCTCATATCACATAAAACTTCACAAATATCCGAATTGTTCACTCCTCTGGACACTCCTTTGTTCATGAAGCATGAGAGGCTTCACTTTTCATTTTGAATGCGCTTACATAATATATAGTTATACGGCGGCGATGCTACAAACCTTGCAGTCGGTATGTATATAGAGGGGGAGTGACTCACATTGAATCAGCCTATGCCCAAAAATTCTGCAATGCTTACGACGGATTCCCGCTTGAACGGTAGGCTGGGAACAGGCAAGAAACACGGTTTTTTCTATGAACTGATCCGCAATCGAGTATTATTTCTGATGTTGTTGCCCACTTTAATCTTTTTCTTCATAAATTCGTACATTCCTATGGTCGGCATTTATTATGCATTTACCCAGTTTGACTTTAATACCAGCCTTTTTGAGGCCCAGTTCGTCGGACTCCAGAATTTTCGCTTTCTATGGCAATCTGGTACGCTGACCAAATTGACATTGAACACGGTTGGATATAACGCGGCGTTTATTTTACTCGGCAACGTGTTAGCGATTGTCCTCGCTATTTTACTGAATGAGTTGCGAGGCCGCTACTTTAAAAAGATCACTCAATCTGTGATGTTTCTTCCATATTTTGTTTCCTTCGTCATTCTAAGTGTCATCGTGTATAACATATTTAATTATGATAATGGTTTTCTGAACACGTTGCTTGTGCAATTCGGTGGTGAACGCGTGGATGTGTATAACAAACCATGGGTGTGGATTTTCCTGATTATCCTGTTCTATTTGTGGAAAAATCTCGGCTACAGTATGGTGATCTACCTGGCAGCGATCACAGGGATCAGTGACGAGTATTATGAGGCAGCTAAAATAGACGGAGCCAACATTTTTCAACGAATTTGGTACATTACCGTTCCTATGCTCAAGTCAACATTCGTTGTGCTGCTGTTATTTGCACTGGGTAGTATTATGAAAGGACAATTTGATCTGTTCTATCAGTTAATCGGTAACAACGGTGTGCTGTACAATACGACGGATATTTTGGACACTTATGTATATCGTTCCTTGAAAGTAACTTTTGATGTGGGTATGGCTTCGGCCGCAGGCGTGTATCAATCCCTGTTCGGATTTGTACTGATCATGACCGTGAACTATATCATTCGCAAGCTGAACGACGAATATGCCTTATTCTAGAAAGGAGGACCGAAACGGATGGCGATCAAAGAGGATGTATACACTCGACTTTTTAAAATTATCTCTTATGTGATTATCATTGTGGCATCCATTGCTTGTTTACTCCCGTTCCTACTTATTATTTCGGCTTCACTAACCAGTAATGAATCGATTATCAGGGATGGCTATCACTTCATTCCACAGCAATTCTCGCTGGAAGGATACCGGACGGTGTTCACCTTTCCTGAAGAGGTGTTGCGGGCATATGGGGTGACGATTTTTACCACGGTTGTAGGTACGACGCTGGGCCTGTTCCTGATGACGATGGCCGGATATGTGCTGGCACGCAAAGATTTTAAATACCGCAACGCGTTTTCATTCTATATTTACTTTACGACGTTGTTTGGAGGCGGATTAGTACCTTGGTACATTATGCTCACGAAGTATTTGGGGCTGCTAGATACGTATACAGTGCTTATTTTCCCGGGATTAATGACTCCATTTCTAATCATTTTGATGAAAAACTTCATTCGTTCCTCCATGCCGGAAGAACTGTTCGAGTCCGCTAAAATAGACGGTGCGGGTGATTTTAAAATTTACTACCGAATTGTACTGCCTTTATCTACACCGGGTATTGCCACTGTGGGGCTGTTTCTGGCTTTGGCTTACTGGAATGACTGGTTTTCATCCTCACTCTTTATTAATGACCCGCATAAATACCAGTTGCAATACTATCTGTATAATGTCATTAACTCCATGCAATTTATTGCTCAAATGGGTGCAGGTACCGGCGTGTCCCTGTCCAACGATATGCCGACAGAGTCGACCAAAATGGCAATGGCGATCGTGGTTACGGGTCCCATTTTACTCCTGTACCCGTTCATTCAGCGTTACTTTGTCAAGGGGCTGACGATTGGTGCGGTAAAAGGATAAGCGGCACTAAAGGCTGAGATGGCATAATGTGCTGACATTGTGCCATCCAAGCAGCACTTTTTGTAAGCGTTTTATTTAAACGGACTACCATTTCAAAGGGAGGATTCACATGACATTCACAAAGAAAAGAAAACAACGCATGTCCATCCTGATTGCAGTAATGGTTATCATGGCGCTCTTAGCCGGATGTGGGGGCGGTAGCGGAAACAGCGCACAAAAAGCAAATGGAGAGGATGATAAAGCCCAGAAAGTACAGCTGCAATTTTATATGCTGGGTGATGCTCCTAAGGATCTGTCTACCATTGAGGCAGAGATTAATAAGTTGGCAGAAAAAGATCTGAATGCCACCGTCAAATTTAACTATACGACGTGGACAGACTGGGATCAAAAATATAAGCTGTTATTGTCTTCGGGTCAGCCTATCGACCTGATCTTCACTGCAGATTGGACGCAGTATCAGGCCTATGCCAAGAAGGGGGCATTCCTGCCGCTAGACGATCTGCTGCCTAAGGCCGCACCTGCCTTGCAAAAATTCGTGCCTCAGGACATGTGGGATGGGGTTAAAATCGGAGGCAAAATTTATACCGTGCCTGGCACGTATAAAGAATATGTCACAAACGGTTTTGTATGGCGTGAGGATTTACGCGAAAAGTACAATTTGCCTAAACCGACAGACATCAAAAGTTACGAGGCTTACATGGACGGGATACGTCAGCATGAGCCTAGTATGAAAACGGTATCTTTGAACAGTGATATCAAGGGAAATCTGCATGATCGTTATACCGAATTAGTAACGAAGAGTATAGGTGCTTTGCCTTATGGCATTGGTATCAAATATGAAAAACCAACAGAGGTGTATAAATATTGGGGCTCAGATGAACAAAAAGAAGAGCTGAATACTTATAAACGCTGGGCTGATAAAGGATTCATTCCTAAAAACGTATTAAACGTAAAAGATACGCTTCAGGATCAGGTCACTTCTGGTAAAGCTGCGAGTATTTTTGGCGACAACCCAACCCGGTTTAATGATATGGTCATTAAGCTCAAAGCATCTCATCCCGACTGGAAGCTTGAGTACTATCCATTCCCGCTGACAACAGGCTATGCAACTCCGGTGCATCCGATCCATAATGGCTTTGCAATTCCAAAAAGCAGCCCGAACCCAGCCCGTGCATTGGCCTTTTATGAAAAGCTGGTAACAGACAAACGTTATAATTTGCTTACGCAATATGGTATTGAAGGCAAAAACTACGAAGTCAAAGATGGTTACTATCATATGATAGGTAGCGGCAGTACGAATGGATTTTCACGGGAAGGAATGAACAGCTGGGCTTGGCGTAACCCGGAATACATGCTGTTTGATTCAGGCTTTGACCGTGTGAAGAAGATTTTTGCCGAGCTGGATAAAATCCAGAAGCCTGACCTGTTTACCGGTTTTGCAGAGGACTATACGACCTACCAAGCAGAAAAGGCGGCATTAGAACAGGTCGAGAAGCAGTATCTGTACCCGCTTCAAGCTGGGCTGATCGACAATGTTGATCAAGGTCTTGAGACTTTCATGCAAAAGGCGAACCAAGCTGGTTTGGAGAAGATTCAAACCGAATATACAAAACAATGGGAAGCCTATGTGAAGGAGAAGGGGATCAAGTAAAACGTTAAGAGCTGTGATCTAAAGTAGAAGCAAGTCTCCAGAAAGTTGGAGGCTTGCTTTTTTGATATCGCCTATTGCGCATTCGCTTTAGAACGGCGAAAATCTGTGGGTGTCACGCCTAAACTGCGTTTAAACATACGGTGGAAATAAGAGCTACTCGCAAACCCGGTTTGTTCTGCCACGTCAGCCACCGACCAGTCGGTCTGTTCCAGCAGCTCACAGGCCTTGCGAATACGAAGCTGCTGGATGACGTCTACGATGGTAGACATGGTTTGTTGCTTATAAAGCCTGCTGACATAAATTGGCGACATATCCAGCTCTTCCGCAATCTGATTGAGACAGAAATTAGGGTCCGTATAAGCTTGCTCCATTCGTTCGTTGATTTGTTGTACCAATCGTTCTTGCTTTGTATTTCGTTTTTCCGCCAGATTGGAGCGAATCTGTTCAAAGACCAATTGGTAATGAGCAATAAGATCCTCGGCGGTCTCTAATCGATCTGCGGATGGTAATTCAGGTTTAGATTCGATAGCAAATCCATTGAGCTCACTTATATGCCGAACGGCATTATTCACACTCATGATAAGCCGAGATATTGCCACCCGCACAGAGGAAAACGGATATTGCTCCATATGCATCAACAGATCTTGGAACATCCGGTGTGCATCCTCCGTATGACCAGATAGCAGCGTATCCAGCAATTTTTTTTCTTTATCCGATGGAAATACATAAGTATTTTGGACATCTTCATCTGTAGTGTTTCGCGCATCAATAATACAGCCATGACCCTGAAAAAAACGGTGCATAGATGCGTTCTCTACCTGGCGGTACAGCAAATGCAGCCGTTCTGGTTGACTTGTAATTACGCTGTAGGTTAGTGATACACTTAGCTTCAAATATTCGAGACAGGCTTCGCGTATTTGGCGTAATAGGGTTTCCAGTAGTACCGTGTCTGTATGTTCCGCAGGGTCTAAAATGTTGAGCATCAGCAGGACGCTATCCTCATCCATATCAACGGTCTCCACCCGATATGTTTGCCCGCATATTTCAGAAGCGATATTCATGATGGCAAACTTGTAAGGTAGCAGATCAGGTCCACGCTCGCTTTGCCAGCGGGCATATTCATCTATGCGCAGGAGTACAAGCCGATAGTCTTTGTCGAACTGAAATGTAATCCCAAGCTCGCGCAGTCGTTCCGGTTCTTCACCAGCAGGAAGATTTCGGATTCCCCGAATCACATTCCGTAAAATGTTTTGCCGAATCGTGTACATACTGTTGCGTTTCTCCGATTCCAGTGAATTCATATGCACAACAATTTGACCAATAGGCGTATACAGCATTTTGGACAGCAGCCAGGAAGCTACAAATCCTGCCATTCCGATGATGGCCGCGATCAGTACCATGGCATTACGAATAACACTCGCCATTTTGATAACGCTTTCATAAGGTGTGACACTAATATACTGCCAACCTAGTCCATCCGGGGAAGTATAGGAAATCAGTGATCTTTTACCATGAAAGTCTTCTACAAAATAGCCTGTTTCCTGTTTTTTGACTCTAGTGTGCAGCCATAGCTGTTCTTTTTCGTTCAAAGCTTCGTCTGTCAACGTTGTACCAGATAACAATCTGCCTTGATCGTCTAAAATATAAGCAGTCCCACCTGAGATGGGGGTCGACGCCATTTCCTTGTTCATCCAGGCTGCTGACACGTTCACAATCACAGCCGAATTTATCGCTTCGTTCGAGTTGATTGCGTCATAACATAAATACGTATAGGCTGCGATGTCTGGGCTTGCTTGCTCTACGCCAGCTTCGGGGTCTGAGGCAGACAGCAACGGATACGTGCGTGGAATAGGCGTAAAGGGTTTGTAGTCCTGATAATGATCCAGCACGCGAATGATGTCTGTATCAGCCAGTTCATGCTTGCTGAATAACCCGTTTTGGCCTTGTGAGGACGCAATGTAGAAGGTGTCACTTTTAGGGTTATACACGTAGATGGATTCAATATAAGGCATGGAGTTAAGATAATTATTTAATTCGGTCATGGCAGCGGTTACATCATATACATTGGGCTTGGGATAATACAACAGCTTGGATAGGGTACTGCTGCGATACATTTGAAATGCCAACGATTGAGCAATAGATGTCATGTTGATGACCTCTTTGCTTCTCAACGTTAAGCTATTGTGATTGGCTTCGAACGCCTGCTCCTTTTCCACGCGAATATAGTAGAAATAATATACAGTGGTGGATACCAGCAACGTTAGTGTTATACATAACGTAATGCTGACCAGCAATTTGCTGTGTAGCTTGTGATGCTTTTTGAAATTGCTCATATGAACAGGCCTCCTGTCTGTGTGAACGTAGCTGTAAAGTACACCCTATTTATGTATTCATTATACGTATGATTTTATGAACAGGACAGTGAACAAACCGATTCTTTGTGAAAAATAATGATTTTTTCGTAAAAAGACCGGGAACACGGATACGCAAACTAGATTGCGTCGGTTCCCGGCCTGTTTTATTGGTTCAAATGAAAGAAGCAAAGATGAGGCGGCATTTCAATTAGTCAGGAAATTGAACATTACCTTTAACAATATAGGCTTGGCCTGTGCCATTTTCCGCTAGAGCTGGGATGGTATCATTCAGTACGACACCGCGAATGTCCGTAATCCGTATTTTCAGAGGCTGTTTTCCTAAGTTAGTACCCAGAAAGTGGTTGTAATCCTGTTTTTCGAGATTGAGCCATTGCCCGTTTTGTTGGACCTCCATTTTTAAGACTGGATATTTATGATTGCGTACTTGAATGGCTGCCCACCATTGGCTGCTGCCTTCTTTAATGCGGTAGGAGACATTACCACTAACCGGAGCTTTGACAACTTTCCATGAAATATTGATTTTTCCATCCTTTTGATTGCCAATCAGGTTGAAGGCATTCGGAGACAGATCAAGTGCGCCACTCGGACCCTCAGGGTATAAATCTGTTACATAGACGGTTGTTTTTCCTTTGGGGCCTTGAACTTCTAAATAGGCTCCAGCTAATGCGGCTTTAATTCCGTTATAATTCAATTGTGTGGGGTTAAGCGCTGTAATTTTGGCATCAGAAGGGATAGGATCAAGCAGTAATGCTCCTCCAGAGTAACCTGATCCTGTATATGTGGCGTACCCCGTGTATGTATCATTCCAAGCAGCTGAAGCGGGAAGTGCGAACAATACGACACTTAGCAACGACGTCAGACCAATCGTTTTGAACTTTCGGAACAGAGATTTTTCTTGCATAATCATTTCCTCCTTGTTCATTTAATAGATTTATATAGTAAATATAAACACTATATTAACTAATATTCCAAATTGTACAATAGGACTTTTAGGCAAAAAGAAAATGTTGAAGATATTTGTCAACATACCCATAGGTCATATGGCGTGTTTTTTGAGAAATGGCTGTACAGATAAAGAATAAGGGGAGGGTCAAGTAATGGAGGGCGAAACTAGGACTTTTGGATGAAGTCTTTTAAATAGAATAAGCGAACTATTGTTCTCGTTTTGATTGTCGTATACAATCGAATCATGCTGATTCAAATAGAGTAATGTCGACTCTGTGTATACTGCAAGAAAGGATGTTATGCATCATGATGGGAAGAGCCCATTTAATTATTGGAACCGGGGTCTCCCTATCGGTATTAGCCTTAAGTGGATTCGAAGTGACTCCGGCTGCCGTGGCAGCCGCTGTGGTTGGTTCATTGCTGCCGGATATTGACGAGCCTAACTCCATGCTTGTGAGCCGTGCGTTACCGAACAAAATGCTTAGGCTCATACAGCTTCTAATGATTGGGGCTGCGGGTTGGGTGTTTTTCACCCGTTTGGCTCCGCCACCCTGGAATCTTGTTTTGGCTTTGCTGATGATCAGCGCTTCTTTTATGCCGTCACGGTCTATGCGTAAAGTTATCATTTTTCTAATTGGTATCGGCCTTGCCTGGTATGGGGAATCATATGCACCGTGGAATTATATCGCCGGGTGTCTGCTGATCATATGTACGCTTGTTCCGCACCGAGGATTGACGCATACGGTATATGGGACAGTAGCATGGACCGCGCTGCTTTACGGCACGACACGTTTGCATGGCGACAGTATATGGCTGGCTGGAGGTATAGCGTACTTGCTACATTTATTGGCAGATTCCTTGACGAATAACGGAATTAAGCCTTTGCCGCCATTCAAATGGAAGCTAAGATTTAGATTAATGAGCACCGGAACCCGGAAGGGAGCAAAGGTAGAAAATATCTGTATCACCTTAACAGCTGTACTTGTAGTGATTGCTTTGCTTCGGTACAAGCATTTAATTTGAGAACTCTTCTATTTTTTCTTCTATTAAATTAAAAAACAGTCAAGCACACGTATGTGTCTTGACTGTTTTTTTATAGATTCTTATTCTCTGTTACTTCTTAAGCTCGTTCAATAATGGTATTCAGTGTTGTGCGATCCAGATTTTGAACCAACTTAATGATCAGTTCCTTGGCCGCATCATAATCATCGGTGTGAATAATGGACGAGGAAGTGTGGATGTATCGTCCACATATGCCGATGACGGTAGATGGCACACCAATTCCGCTCAAGTGCACTTGACCAGCATCCGTTCCCCCAGTGGAGATAAAATATTGGTACTTGATTTTGTGAGTTTCCGCCATGTCCTGCACATACTCCACAATTCCGCGGTGTGTAATCATACCTGGATCAAAAACCCGCAACAGTGCGCCTTTACCAAGCTGTCCGTATGCGTTCGGATCCCCACCCATATCGTTGGCAGCACTGCAATCCAGTGCAAAGAAAATATCCGGCTGAATCAGATTGGCAGCTGTGCGTGCACCGCGCAGTCCCACTTCCTCCTGAACCGTAGCTCCTGCATACAATGTATTTGGAAGCTGGTCCTTTTCCTTATGTAATGCCTCCAACAGCTCAATGGCCAGGCCAACACCATATCGATTGTCCCATGCTTTAGCCATGATTTTTTTTGGATTCGCAAGTGGAGTGAAATCACAGATCGGAGCGATCGCCGTTCCGGGTACAATCCCCAGATTTTGCGCCTCCTGTTTGCTGTCTACGCCGATATCCAGGTACATATGCTTGATGTCCATCGGTTTGCTGCGTTGCGCTTCATCAAGCAAATGTGGTGAGACAGATCCAACTACACCAATGATTGGGCCATTTGGGGTCAATACTTGAAGACGTTGTGACATGATGGCTTGGCTCCACCAGCCTCCAACCGGCTGAAAACGAATCATTCCATTTTCCGTAATGCCATTTACAATAAAACCAACTTCATCCAGATGTCCTGCCACCATTACACGTGGGCCACTTTCTTGCCCGCGCAGTACACCAAAAAGACTGCCCAAACGGTCCTGCACGATTTCATCCGTATAACCGGATATTCGTTCTTTAACCCATGCCCGCAGCTCACGCTCATGTCCAGGAATGGAAGGGAACTCTGTTAAGGTTTTAAACAATTCCAATGTTTTTGCTTCCATGATGTATACCTCACTCCTTATTAATTAACCAGTGGTCGTCATGTATTCAGTATGAATGGATTTGTACGGAATGTCCACGATATCATTTTCCTGACATAACATTTCCCCAAAAAGCTCATAATGTTAAGGAGCCAAGCAATCTGAACCGCCAAGCGCGGAACTTTTGAATAAGGGGTGGTGAATGATGCCAGCTAAGTCAGGACAGCGCGGTTTTCGTACCAATTCGTCGCCGTTGTCCATAAATGAGAAAGACTATCAAAGTGTTTCCCAAAAGCATGAACCTTCCAGAAAAGTATTTGCCAATTGTGTGCGTGCTTTTCTGGTTGGTGGCGTCATCTGTGTGATTGGGCAGGCGATTCAGGAAGCCTTTATGGCAGGGATGCATATTCCAGCCAAAGAAGCTGCGGCACCAACTGCATCCATGATGATCCTCTTGTCTGTTATATTAACCTGCATCGGGGTCTACGATAAGATTGCCCAATGGGCAGGAGCGGGAACCGCTGTACCCATCACAGGTTTTGCGAACTCAATGTGTTCAGCTGCATTGGAGTATCGTTCCGAGGGATTGGTACTTGGAGTGGGTGCAAATATGTTCAAGCTGGCAGGCTCCGTTGTTGTATTTGGTGTTGTGGCCGCATTTATCGTGGGCGTTATATACGCAATCCTCGGTGTGGGGGGCAATCACTTATGAGAAGACAGGGAGGACAAACCTGGAAGTTCGAGTCGAGACCGCGCATCATTGGGAGTGCAACTGTTGTAGGCCCGGATGAAGGAGAGGGGCCGTTGTCCACAGATTTCGATTATATTTATGACAATATCGAAATAAACGAGAAAACATGGGAAAAAGCGGAACGAAGGTTAATTGAGCATTCTACAGAGCTTGCGTTAATTAATTCCAATTTAAACAAAGAGGAAGTGCAATTTTTCATAAGTGGTGATCTGATGAATCAGATTATCAGCAGCTCATTTTCGGCTAGCAAGCTTGCTATTCCCTATTTAGGTGTTTTCGGAGCCTGCTCAACGTCGATGGAAAGCTTGGCTTTAGCAGCACTTATTGTGGATTCAGAGGCGGGCGACTACGTGATGGCGGGTACAACCAGCCATAACTGTACTGTGGAAAAACAATTCCGCTATCCTAATGAATACGGAGCACAGAAGCCCCCCACAGCTCAGTATACTGTTACCGGTTCCGGGGCGGCCATTGTGGGACATGCGAAGTCAGGTACGGTGGTAGATTGTGCCACTATTGGGCGTGTAATGGATATGGGCATTAAAGATCCCTTTAATATGGGCGGGGCCATGGCTCCAGCGGCGGCGGATACGCTTTTATCTCATTTCCGAGATACAGGCAGGGACCCAGGCTACTATGATCTTATTGTAACAGGGGATTTAGCTTCCGTAGGGCTGCCGATTGCCAAGGAGCTGCTCAAAAAAGATGGATTCGATATGAATCAAACGGAATTTAATGATTGCGGTTTACTGATTTACGACATCAATAAGCAAAAGAAGGTCATTGCAGGTGGAAGTGGTTGCGGATGCTCAGCTGTTGTAACCTATGGACATCTGTTAAAGCGGATCGAAAAGGGAGAACTACAAAAGGTGCTGGTCGTGGCGACCGGAGCGTTATTGTCTCCTTTGACTACACAGCAGGGTGAAAGCATTCCATGTGTTGCACATGCTGTAGCTTTTGAAGCGGGAGGAAAAGTATGATATTTCTATGGGCTTTTTTAGTGGGCGGTGCCATTTGTGTCGTGGGTCAGTTGATGATGGATGTAATCAAATTGACCCCGGCACACACAATGAGTACGTTGGTGGTAGCAGGTGCAATTGCCGACGCTGTCGGAATATATGATCCCCTTATCAAATTTGCTGGAGCGGGTGCGACGATTCCAATTACCAGCTTTGGTAACTCACTCGTACATGGGGCACTAACCGAATTGGAAAAGGACGGATGGCTTGGTGTTATTACAGGGATCTTTAGTCTGACAAGCGCAGGGATTTCCTCGGCGATTATTTTCTCTTTTCTGGCATGCTTGTTTGTTCGTCCAAAAGGAAGCATATAAAGCAGGGTGCTTTAAATAGGATAAAAAGTAAAATAAATTGTATACGTGAACCCTTCGGATTTGATAACCGAAGGGTTTTTGACTGTTCCAAAAAATATGTACCTATAAGAGAAGATGGAGCTTGAATAATATGGGCAAGGAGTTAAGTGTACTCTATGTCCACCTTCATGTACAATAATAGGAAACATGTTGCTATCTAGGAGGTTTACAGAGTTATGCCCGTGCGTCAAGAATCTGTGCAGATTGTATCTGCAATCCGTTCTAATCTGGAATCATGCATATTAGGGAAATCCTTTGAAATAAAATTATTGCTTACGGCTATGCTGGCGGGTGGACACATTCTGATCGAAGACGTTCCGGGTACGGGGAAAACGCAAATGATCAAGGCTCTTGCAAAATCCATGCGTGGTGATTATCGCCGTGTTCAATGTAATCCTGATATTCTACCGAGTGATATTACAGGGGTATCTATATTTCATCCACGGGACGAGCGTTTTTATTTCCGTCCGGGTCCGGTTATGACTAACATTTTGCTGGCAGACGAAATTAACCGAGCGACGACGAAAACCCAGTCAGCTCTGCTGGAGGTTATGGAGGAACGAAGTGTGACGGTGGATGGGGACACTCATATGTTGCCTCATCCTTTTATGTTGTGTGCCACTCAAAATCCAATTGATTTTGAAGGCACTTATATGCTGCCGGAAGCACAATTAGATCGTTTTATGCTCAAAATCAGCCTGGGCTATCCTGATTTGGAGACAGAGCGCAACATGCTGCTTCATCATCAGACGGGCCAGCCAGCAGATCGTCTGGAGGCTGTAGCGCATATGGAACAGATTGCTGACATCCAGCAGGAAATCAGAGATATCTATATGGACGAAGCGGTGACGTCCTATTTACTCGATATCGTGCGTGCGACGAGAGAACATCCATCAGTGCTACTGGGAGCTAGTCCACGGGCCGCACTTGCTTTTGTCATGGCTGCCAAGGCATTCGCTTTTCAGGATAACCGTGACTATGTGTTGCCTGATGATGTGAAGGCGCTGGCACCTTATGTGCTGACGCACCGTTTGTTGCTGCGTCCCGAAGCACGCCTCGATAGCTCCAACGCCCAGTCCGTGCTGCAGTCCGTGCTCCGACAGGTTCATGTACCCGTACGAATGGAGCGTCCTTAGGAATGAACATGGTCAAAAGGAAGCGCAGGCTTCCCCGGCTATCAAGTCGCATCTGGCTTATGCTATGTATATGGGTAGTGTGCCTGCTTTATTTGTTGTTTCAGGGTGGAAAGACATCGGTCATGCTGTTTTCTATGGTTACGTTGTTAATCGTTTATTTATGGATGGTTGGTCTGAGTGGAGTTCGTCGCGTCCAGGGCCATCGTCAGCTTTCGCAAGGCTCGGAGTTTGGCGAGCTGCTGCATGCGGGAGATCAGGTACACGTAAAGCTCAGTCTGAGCATTCCTGGCTTTCTTCCGTTACCCTATGTCATTGTTCGCGAGGTGCTCAAGCGACATACGGGGGAATCCTGGTCGTTTGAAGACAGTGTTATCCCTAGTATGAAAGGTGGCGGCCAGCTTACATTTCAAACCCCTGCTTTAGAACGAGGAAGCTACTATTTTGAGGAAACCGAATGTGTGAGTGAGGACATCTTTGGCCTGTTGGAGCACAAGGGCAGGTTGAATGCACGCGGTGAATTTCGGGTGCTTCCTCGCACGGCATTCATTCCATATTGGCAGATCAATGATCGCCGCTCAAGGATGTCTGGACCGCAGACCGTTCAAACTCGAACGCGTCGTGAAACGACGCAAATTAACGGTGTACGGGATTATGTATATGGAGATCGGTTTTCACGCATCCACTGGAATGCGACGGCTCGTACAGGTAGCTGGAAATCCAAGGAATTTGAACATGAAACGGTTCCCAAAACGATGCTTGTGCTGGACGTGCAAACAAAGCATTATGTAAACCCCGATCAGTTTGAGCTAGCTGTATCTTCTACCGCTTCATTACTGGAATACGGTGGACGGGAGCGGATGGGGGTCGGACTGTGTACAGCTGGAGAGAAGGGGAGTGTTTTTCAGCCAAGTGAGCAGATGATGGAACGACAACGAATGATGCATCACTTGGTAGACATCCACACCACTTCGCAAGGCAGCTTGATGACTGCTGTAGAAAGCTGTGTGCGCCAGTTTCCGCAAGGCTGTTATTTTATACTGATTAGTCCGCTGAAGGATCATCAGGCGCTGGAACTTCTTCGCTGGGCCGATACCCGGGGGATGACTCCGTGCCATGTCTATATCGGCGAAGGCTCTGCCGAGGGAGAAGCTGAAAAGTGGATGAGTATGCTTCGTGCAAGGGGAATTAAGGGCTACGATGTTGAGAGCCTCGAAGAGCTCCCGGCTGTAATGGGGGGAGGGACACAATGAAAAGCTGGTTACAATCGTTAAAGAGCTCCTGGGCTCCCGCCTTTACGTTCTTGTGGATTATTATTATTGCTATGCAATGGGTGTCTTTTGCTTCTGAATTATGGCTGGAAGAGACGAGGGCACTTGTACTGATGACCATTACAATGCTGGCGCTGGTGAAGATTTTACTACCATTCCGTCCATGGATTGAATTTGTCGTTAAGGCGGTAACGCTGTTCTTTATTTTGTATCGGACATTAGTGTCTTACTCCATCATTATCCCCTTTGGCGGGGCAGCCAATCGTCTGGATCAGTTTATATCTAATATGTCTCCTTATGTTTGGTTTTCCCTCATTGCTTGGCTAGTCATTGAAATGGTGCCGCTCATCGTTACCACGAAGCAGCGGATTCTAGTTTTTGTGGGCATCAACGTTGCAGCTCTGGCGGTGCTTGATTCCTTCACACCAACTGTGCTGTGGGAGGAGGTTGCCTGGATCGTCTTTGCTGGTATGGGATGGCTAGTGACACAGCATCTGCAGTATTTTCGTCAGCATTATCCTCAAGGATGGAAGCATATTCGGCGTTATCCGTATAAAATTGCGGCCAATATTGCTGTCATTTTTGCGCTTATAATTATGGCGGGTGTGAATATGCCCGAGGTACAGCCAGCTTTGACGGACCCCTATACAGCGTGGACCCAGCGCATTAGCTCAACCACCGCAGGAACCACCAATGGATCTGGGGCACTGAATCAGCGCATGAACACCGCATCTGGTTATAGTCGCCAGGATAATCGATTGGGTGGAGGTTTTAATTTTGATTATTCGCCTGTCATGACTATCACAACTAATCAGCGAAGCTATTGGCGAGGAGAAACGAAACGAACCTATTCCGGTACAGGTTGGGTCGACGTGGGCAACGATGATCCAGCACCAAATGAGGTGTCGATGACCGCAGAGCTTGAAAACGCACAAGAAACGAGACACTCTACTGAGCAGGTCGTGCAGACCGTTACCATGCAAAATGATCAGAGCTATCCCGTTCTGTTTGGCGCCTATTCGGTGCATCGTGTTCAATCGGTGGACAGAGATTCACGGGCAAACGGGTTGCGTTGGAATCCGGAACAGGCAGAACTGCTTTGGAATCCAGCCTCTCGAAGAACTGCTTATCCTAAAACGTATACTTTGGTATCGCATGTCCCAGTGATCCCTGAGAAAGAACTGCGTAGAAAAAGTTTTAATGAGTTGTATGGAAAAAATAAACAGGAGGCCTACTTACAAATTCCAGAGGAATTGCCGCAGCGGGTTCGCGATTTGGCTCGCAATGTTACGGCGACGGCCAAAACGCCGTATGAAAAAGTCGGATTGCTACAGCAGTATCTACAGCAAAATTATGCATATACGAACAATCCGGATCTCTCACGGAAAAGAAGCAGGGATTTCGTGGATGCCTTTCTGTTTGAGATTCGGGAGGGCTATTGCGATTATTATTCCACTTCATTAGTCATGATGGCTCGCTCCGTTGGGGTTCCAGCCCGTTGGGTCAAAGGGTATGCTCCTGGCCAGCAGACGTTTTCAGATGATGCAACCACGGGCGATGGTGACGAAAACATGTCCTCTTATTCCGTGACAAACGCGGACGCTCATTCCTGGGCAGAGGTATATTTAGGCGAATATGGCTGGGTTCCGGTAGAAGCTACGCCTGGCTTTGATATGCCGTTACTTACAGAGCAGGAGGATTCAAAGACTCCAGCCGCCCCAGAGGTCAAGGATCAGCCAGAATCAGAGCAGCCTGAGCAGACTCCGCAGACGGATCCAGGGGAAGGCTTAGAGATTCATCCTGTAATCATAGGCTCTGCTGTTGCCATTCTTCTGCTGTGGGCTGCTTATATCATTTGGCGTAATCGGGCAGACATTCACTTTTACCTGCTGCGTTTACGCACAGGTAAACCGCTGACCCCAGATGAAAAGGTGATCGTCGAAACGGAACACTGGTTACGGTACATGCGAAGGAAAGGCTATGTCCGCGCAAGCCATGAGACACTGAGGGAATCAGTCGACAGATGGTCACAAGAAGCACCGGAACGCGCTGTGATTTTACATCAGTTACTAGGACGCTTTGAACAAGCGCGTTATAGTCCTTCGTCGGTAACCGCCGAGGATTGGCGCAGTGTTCGCCAGCAAGCTACCCTGTTGCAAAAGGAACCATGGATAAAACGATGGGCTGGGCGAAGAGCCAAGTCTGACCAGAAGGATGAAGGCTAGTCATTTTTACTAGGTTTGGTGTCGCAATTTTTAATCTTAATCTATATGTTTAGTAAAAAGCTGTCCGTTTGTTGCGGATAGCTTTTTACTAAGCCATAGTAATATGGTATAGTTTGTCGTATGAAACTGAGGTGACCGACGTTGTTTGAAATGCTGATGCCCAAATTACGGGTGAATACCGTCTTTGATATTGATCTTGAAGGCTTGTATGCTCAAGGATATCGCGGCATTATTACGGATCTGGATAACACGCTGGTCGGTGCAAAAGCGCCGAACGCAACTCCCGAGCTGGTGGCCTGGTTTGAAAAGGTCAAACAGGCGGGTTTTAAGCTTGTCATCGTGTCTAATAACAATATGGACCGTGTATCCGTGTTTGCTACGCCTTTGGACATTGAATTTATACATGCCGCCCGGAAGCCATCCAACTCGTCCTTTCGTAGAGCCATTCGTATGATGGGGCTTACTCCGGAAGAGACTATTATGGTCGGGGATCAAATGTTGACGGACGTATTGGGAGGCAACCGAATGGGTTTGCATACCGTTTTGGTGCTGCCGATATCCATTCATGATGAAGGAGTCATGACCCGATTTAATCGACGGTTGGAGCGAATCGCGCTCACAAGGTTACGTAAGAAAGGCTTATGGCTTGAGGAGGAAAAGAAGAATGACTGAAAGACCTGACGGTGGAACTGCCGTCAAATGTAGTGGTTGCGGTATCGCCATGCAGACCACTAGCCCGGACCTTCCGGGATATATTCCGGAAAAATTATTAACTCGTGAACCGGTCATCTGTCAGCGTTGCTTCCGGATCAAAAACTATAATGAAACCTCTTCGGTGACGGTAGATCAAGATGAATTCTTGAAGCTGCTTAGTCAGATTGGGGACAAGGATGCGCTCGTCATCCACATTGTAGATATTTTTGATTTTGAAGGTAGCTTGATTTCCGGCCTACAGCGTTTTGTAGGTTCGAATCCGGTTGTACTGGCAGTCAATAAGACTGATTTGTTGCCTAAGGTCACAAACTGGAACAAGGTACGTAACTGGGTACAAAAGCAAGCGAAGGAGCAAGGGCTACGCACGGAAGAAATCGTACTGTGCTCTGCTAAAAAAAATCAGGGCTTTGACCGTCTGCTGGATGTGGTATCTGAACTGCGTGGTAACCGTGATGTATATGTAGTCGGAGCCACAAATGTGGGTAAATCCACGCTCATTAACCGCTTGATTCGTGATTATAGCGATATGGAGCAGGAACTCACAACATCCCGTTACCCAGGAACTACACTCGATATGGTGAATATTCCGCTCGACGACGGCAAGCACATTATTGATACTCCGGGTATTGTGTACCCTTGGCGGTTCAGTGAAATTGTCTCCCGTCAGGACTTGAGTGCTATTATGCCGGACAAGCCGCTGAAGCCTGCTGCATATCAGCTTGATGCAGGACAAACATTGTTTTTCGGCGGTATGGCCCGATTTGATTTTGTAGACGGTCAGCACCAATCTTTTACCTGCTACATTAACGGTGGTCTTAAAATACATCGCACGAAGCTGGAGCGAGCTGATCAGTTGTTCGCTGATCATGCCGGGGAGCTATTGTCTCCACCAACACGCGATCAATTGGCAGAGATGCCAGAATGGACCAGACATGAGTTCCGCGTTCCACGCAAATCTCCATCGGACATCTATATATCCGGTTTGGGATGGATTAGGGTGAATAGTGAGAACGGAGCTCTGGTAGCGGTTCATGCTCCTCGGGGAGTCCGTGTGCTTTTGCGGCCTGCGTTGATTTAACAATGCTGTAACCAAGCTATAGGGCGGCAAGGAACACATACGGGTTCCTGCCGCCATTCATGTATTTGAGCGGCCTAATATTTTGCAATATGGGGGAGAGCAACGATGAACAGCGGGGAGTCTGGAGCGACCGAACGAGATCTTGTACTATTGGGCGTATTGGGTGATCCGATCAAGCATTCCAAATCGCCTCTTATGCATAAAATAGCTTTACAGGCAGCGGGGATTGAGGGAGATTTTGTACCTCTTCATGTCACACCGGATCAGCTGGAGGATGCTGTGAAGGGGATTCGGGCTTTGCATTTCCGCGGAGTCAATGTGACGATTCCCCATAAGGTTGAGGTTATGAAATATCTGGATGAGATTGATGAAGGGGCCCGGCTCATCGGCGCTGTCAATACGATAGTGAATGACAATGGACGGCTCAAGGGCTATAATACGGACGGAATTGGCTATGTGCGTTCCCTTAAAGAAGAGACTTCTGTTGAGTTAAAGGGTGCAAGAATTGCTGTTCTAGGAGCCGGTGGGGCTGCTCGGGGCGTGATTCATGCTTTGTTGGAGGAGCGACCTGAATCGGTCATTATTCTGAACCGAACTCGTGACAAAGCTGAACAACTGGCATTGGAGTGGACGACAGAAGCAATTCCAGTAATGGGCTATTCCAACGAGGAAGCCAAGAATGTGCTCATGACAGTGGATGTATTGATTAATACAACCTCGGTGGGAATGTCTCCTTTATCTGATGAGCT
Organism: Paenibacillus sp. DP01; assembly: GCF_044784315.1. Classification (NCBI taxonomy): domain Bacteria; kingdom Bacillati; phylum Bacillota; class Bacilli; order Caryophanales; family Paenibacillaceae; genus Paenibacillus; species Paenibacillus sp. DP01. The sequence goes on along the minus strand of NZ_CP173059.1, from coordinate 3,877,911 downwards.
TCCACTGGAAACGAATCTGATTCCGCAGGGAATCATTGTGAGCGATTTGATCTACAACCCGCTGGAAACGAGGCTTTTACGCGAAAGTCGTGAACAGCGTGGCTGCACTGTACATGGAGGTTTAGGCATGTTTGTGTACCAAGGGGCAGTGGCTTTTGAGTATTTTACGGGAGTGGCCCCTGCAGTAGACCAAATGAGAGCGGCTGTGCTGAGAAGCCTAACGTAAGTCGGATATACATTAAAATTATGGAAATGCCGCATTGTATATGTGGCGACGAAGGGGTTAAATATACATGTTAACAGGTAAACAAAAAAGATATCTGCGCTCCATGGCGCATCATTTGGACCCAGTTTTTCAAGTAGGTAAAAACGGTACGAATGAGCATCTTATGCGTCACATCAATGATGCGATTGAAAAGCGTGAGCTGATGAAAGTACAAATTTTGAACAACTGTTTAGACGACAAACATGAAATTGCGGAAGAACTGGCAGCAGAGACGGGTTCCGAGCTTGTACAGCTTATTGGGAGCACCATTATTTTGTACAAGGAATCTCGTGATCATAAGCAAATCGAGTTGCCTAGAGGATAATACGCGGGGAGAAAATTATGAAAATCGGTATTATGGGTGGTACATTTGATCCCATTCATATTGGACATCTGCTGGCTGGAGAAGCGGCAAGAGATGCCTATGGGCTGGATCAAGTATGGTTTATGCCTTCTCATATTCCTCCGCACAAGCATCAAGCGGGGGCAAGCGGCAAGGAGCGTCTGGAGATGACGAGTGAAGCGGTGGCGGGTCATCCTGCTTTTGAAGTGCTGGATATTGAAGTGCTTCGCGGGGGGGTATCCTATACCATTGACACGATCAAGAAGCTTCAGGAGCTGCATCCTGCTGTAGATTTTTATTTTATTATTGGTGCAGATATGGTGAACTACTTGCCTCATTGGCAGGGGATTGAGGAATTGGCGCATCGGATTTGTTTTATTGGGGTGCGGCGACCGGGCTTCGAGCTTGCGCTGGATGAGTTGCCATATTATTTGCAGGACAAGGTACTGCTGGCGGATATGCCAGTGGTGGACATTTCTTCGACGGATATACGGGAGCGTGTGACAGAAGGCCGCACTATTCGTTATCTTGTGCCTGATCGTGTTCATGACTATATTACAAGGGGCGGTTTGTATGAAGTACAGCCGTGAGCAGCTAATGGAAGTCGTATCAGGCCAGATGCCTGAAAAACGCTGGAAGCACACGCTGGGTGTTATGCATACCTCTGTTGAGCTTGCGAAGCGTTATGGAGCAGACCCGGATAAGGCAGAACTGGCGGCTATTTTGCATGATGTAGCGAAATATTGGCCTGTTCAGCAGATGGAGGAAGTGATTCGTAACTATCCCGAATGTGATCAGGCGCTATTGGAGCATGACAAGCAGCTCTGGCATTCAGAGGTAGGGTACTGCGTCGCGGCAAGAGATTACGGAGTGGATGATCCGGAAATAAGGAATGCGATCCGCTGGCATACGTCAGGCCGCGTAGGTATGAGCCTGCTGGATAAAGTCGTGTGTCTGGCTGATTACATCGAACCGGGGCGGGATTTTCCCGGGGTTGAACATATTCGTAAACAGGCAAAGAAAAGTTTGGAGCAGGGCCTTATCGCTGGATTTGATTCTACGATTTCTTTGTTGCTGGAAAAGCAAAAGGTTATTTTTCCGCTGACGGTCTTGTCGCGCAATGACTTGATTCGACAGCTAAAACAGAAAAAAACGGAGGTTCATGAATGACCCTAACGAATGAGAAATTAATGCAAACGGCGGTTGAGGCCGCTAATGATAAAAAGGCAATGAATATTGTCGCACTGGATTTGCGTGGAGTATCGCTAGTCGCGGATTACTTTGTAATTTGCCATGGTAATTCGGATACACAAGTACAGGCGATTGTAACAGAAATTCGCAAACGCGCTCATGATGAAGGTGTAGCCATCAAAGGAATCGAAGGAATGGATTCCGCTCGCTGGGTTCTAATGGATTTGGGGGATGTCGTAGTGCATGTCTTCCATCGCGACGAACGCGAATATTATAACATTGAGCGACTCTGGTCGGATGCTAAGGTTGTGGAGAAGGTATGAGTTTGATCGCTGGTACTTATGTCACCATTATGGTGGATCGTGAGGTATCTCCTTTCGGCTACTTTCTTACCGTCGGTGAGCAGGATGTTCTGCTGCATTATACCGAGCTTACTCGTGAAATCGAGGTAGGTGAACGGCTGGAGGTATTTATCTTCCATGATACAGAGGACCGTTTGGCTGCAACTATGAAAAAGCCGTTCTTGTCTCTGGGGGAAATGGCCAAGCTTGAGGTGGCCGATGTGCATCCGCGGTTGGGATGCTTCCTGGAGATGGGATTGGGGCGCCAACTTTTGCTGCCGATTCGTGAGTTGCCAGAAAACCGTGATCTGCATCCTCGGGTGGGTGACTACGTGTATGCCATTATGGAACATGACAAACAAGGCAGACTGCGAGCTAAGCTGGCAGGGGAGCAGGAACTGGCTCCATTGTGTTTCCATGCTCCTAGTTCGTGGCTTAATACATGGGTGCAGGCGACGGTGTACAAGCCGCTTCAGATGGGCACATTCGTCCTGGTGGACGGGGGTGTGCTTGGTTTTGGTGCAATAGGAATGATTCATTCGTCGGAACGTAACCGCATGCTTCGCTTGGGCGAGGAGGTTAAGGTACGGGTCACGCTTGTTCGTGAAGACGGTCGGGTCAATCTGGCGATGTCGCCACGCAAGGAAGTAGGCCGTGATGAGGATGCGGATCGGTTGATTGCATTTCTGAAGGAACGTCCGGGTGGCGGTATGCCATATTCTGACGCAACGCCGCCGGATATTATCAAGCAACGGTTTGGTATCAGTAAATCCGCCTTCAAGCGTGCGATGGGCAAGCTGATGAAGGAAGGGCTGGTTACACAAAAAGAAAACTGGACCTACCTGGTGGAGAAGATGCCTAAACCGAAGGACGGGAATGGGGAATAAAGATGGCTTCTTACCGCAAGTTTGCCTATGTGTATGATGAGCTAATGCAGGACATGCCGTACCCGGACTGGTTGCGCTTTGCACGGCAGGCTTGGGATCGATACGGTATGCCACATACAGTGGCCGAGCTGGGCTGCGGAACGGGCTCAATTACGATTCCACTGGTTAACTCAGGCTTCGAGGTGGCTGGCATCGATTTGTCCTCTGACATGCTGGCAGTAGCCCGTCGCAAAATGGAAACTACTCCTCAAGGGCAGCGATTGTTTCGTGAGGGGAGCGTTCGCTGGATACAGCAGGATATGCGAGAATGGATTTTACCGGAGCCCGTGGATTCTGTCATTTCTTTTTGCGATTGCCTGAATTATTTACTTGAGGAAGAAGATATCATTTCTACTTTTCGCAGAACGTATGCTGGTCTGAAGCCTGGTGGAACCTTTCTGTTTGATGTACATCATCCCCAGACATTTTTGCGTTATGATGAAGAACAACCATTCGTACTGGATGAACGCTCTATTTCGTATATCTGGACATGCGCATTGGACACTCCCCGTTGTGAAATTGAGCATCATCTCAGTATCTTTGCGAAAGCAGAACATGAAGGACGCGATCTGTACCAGCGTTTTGAGGAAATTCATGTACAGCGTGCTTATGATCCAGCCTGGATGAAGGCAGAATTGTCCAAAGCGGGTTTTCGTGATGTGAAGGTATATGCAGATTTTGAATGGGTAGAAGCAGCAGATGACGCGGCGAGACTTTTTTATGTCGCTGTAAAATAGCTAGGATTCATTGAGCTAATATAGAAAAAGAAAGACGCTTTTCATGAAGTCATGAAGGGCGTCTTTTTGCTCTCATATATTCACTTTATAGTTCAGCTGAAGTTCATCACCCGGTACACCCCGAATGCCCCAATTCTGTTTCGGGGTTTCAAATATAGTAATTTCAAGATCCTGTGGAGAAATACCCAAAAGATCGTTAATTCTTTGAAATAACAGGTTGATGAGTTGCTTCTTAGCTTCTGTCGTTCTGCCTTCGAAGATACTGATTTCAATAATGGTGTATGCGTCGGAGCGACCATCTGCATATATAAAATCTTCATGATTCATAGGAAAAAAACGATGAAACCTCTTTTCTGGAGGATAATTGAACGCATCCACCACGGCAGAGTGAATCACCTCTGAAAGTTGCTTTTTGATCGGATTTAGCTTTTCTTTTGTCCCGAAAATTTTAATCTGTGCCATGTCTCCACTCACCTTTCTTATCTCATCTCAACTTGAACCATTGCAACTTGGAGTTATTATAAAACATTCGTATTCATGTGTCATGGACAACTAGTATGAAGATGGCGCTTCGTATCAAATGTAGTCCTTATTTGACTTTTTTCGCGGTTTTCAATATAATAGTGCCATTATTAACGGTTAAATAATCGCTGATGAGGAATAGTAGTTTTGTCTGGACATGTAGAGAGCCGGCGGGTGGTGCAAGCCGGTTGACAGTGCAAAGCGAACTCGCCTCGGAGATATGCGTCCAACGCAGGAAAGCACCTATATAGGTGTCAGTGTCCTGTTATTAATACGCATCGGATCACCTCCGTTATCAGGTGCAAAGGGAGTAGAATGCGAAGAACGCTTTCTGCTAACTAGGGTGGTACCACGGGAATATAACCTCTCGTCCCTAGCGCTGACACGCTACGGGATGCAGAGGTTTTTTTGTTGCATACCGTTTGAGGAGGAAAAGACAATGACAGACACACAGCCGAAGCACGGCTATCAACCGCAAAGTATTGAACCAAAATGGCAGAAATATTGGGATGAGAACAAAACGTTCCGCACTGGGGAAGAACCGGGTAAACCGAAGTTTTATGCTTTGGATATGTTTCCGTATCCGTCTGGAGCTGGTCTGCATGTAGGCCACCCGGAGGGATATACAGCTACAGATATTGTTTCACGTTATAAAAGAATGCGTGGCTACAACGTACTGCATCCGATGGGTTGGGACGCCTTTGGTCTGCCTGCCGAACAGCATGCGCTGGATACAGGCGAGCACCCACGCGAAATTACGGTGAAGAACGTAAATAACTTCCGCCGTCAAATCAAATCACTTGGCTTTTCATATGACTGGGATCGTGAAATCAGCACAACTGATCCTGATTATTACAAATGGACACAGTGGATTTTCATCCAGCTGTACAAGCGTGGCCTCGCTTATGTAGCTGAAGTGCCCGTGAACTGGTGCCCAGCACTGGGAACGGTACTGGCGAATGAAGAAGTAATTGATGGTAAGAGTGAACGTGGCGGCCATCCGGTTATCCGCAAACCCATGCGTCAATGGATGCTGAAAATTACGGAATACGCCGATCGTTTGCTTGACGATCTGGAGGAACTGGACTGGTCCGAAAGCATTAAGGATATGCAGCGGAACTGGATTGGTAAGTCTACCGGGGCAGAGGTTCATTTTCCAATTGAAGGCTATGACGAACAACTCACAGTATTTACAACCCGTCCAGATACATTGTTCGGTGCAAGCTACTGTGTGCTGGCCCCAGAGCAGGAATTGGTGGATATGATCACTACACCTGAGCAAAAGGACGCTGTACAACAGTATCGTGAACAAGCTGCTCGGAAAAGTGACCTGGAGCGTACGGATCTGGCCAAAGATAAAACAGGCGTATTCACAGGAGCTTATGCAGTGAACCCGGTGAACGGCGAAAAGCTGCCAATCTGGATTGCCGACTATGTACTGGCAGGCTACGGAACAGGTGCAATTATGGCAGTACCGGGCCATGATACACGTGACTGGGAATTTGCCAAGAAGTTCGGATTGAAAATCACTGAGGTCGTTCAAGGTGGAGACGTGGACAAAGAGCCATACACCGAGGATGGTCCGCATGTCAATTCAGGCCTGCTGAATGGACTTACCAATGAGGAAGCTATTCCGAAAATGATTGAATGGCTCGAAGCTGAGGGTAAGGGGCAGGGCAAAGTAACCTATCGTCTGCGTGACTGGCTGTTCAGCCGCCAACGTTATTGGGGCGAGCCGATTCCAGTAATTCATCTAGAAGATGGAACGATTAAAACAGTTCCTGAGGATCAACTGCCGCTCGTACTGCCAGAGATGGACAATATCAAGCCTTCAGGTACAGGTGAATCCCCACTGGCGAATGCGACAGATTGGGTAGAAACCGTTGATCCTGAAACAGGTATGAAAGCACGTCGCGAGACAAATACGATGCCGCAATGGGCAGGAAGCTGCTGGTACTACCTGCGCTTTATTGATCCAAAAAATGATAAAGAGCTTGTGTCCAAAGAGAAACAGCGCGAATGGATGCCTGTTGACCTGTATATTGGCGGAGCGGAACATGCGGTTCTTCACTTGCTGTATGCCCGTTTCTGGCACAAGGTGCTGTATGATATCGGCGTAGTGGAAACGAAAGAGCCTTTCTATAAGTTGGTCAACCAGGGTATGATTCTGGGCAACAATAATGAAAAAATGAGTAAATCACGCGGTAATGTCATCAATCCTGACGATATTGTAAATACGTTTGGCGCCGATACGCTGCGTATTTATGAGATGTTTATGGGGCCGCTGGAAGCGACCAAGCCATGGAATGAGAATGGGGTAGAGGGAGCGCATCGTTTTCTGTCCCGCGTATGGCGCCTGTTTGTTTCCGAGGATGGTAGCCTGAACGAAAAAATTAAAAATGACGGCGGTAGCGACGAGTTCAAACGGACCTGGCATAAAACGCTGAAAAAGGTAACCGAGGACCTGGATGCATTGCGTTTCAATACAGCGATCAGCCAGCTGATGATCTTCACCAATGATGCATACAAAGCAGACCTTCTGCCGCGTGCAGCGATGGAAAACTTCGTGCAAATGCTGTCGCCGCTTGCACCGCATCTAGCCGAGGAACTGTGGCAGCTGCTGGGACACAACGAGAGCATTACCTACGCGGCTTGGCCTGCCTATGATGAAGCATGGACGGTAGACGCTGAAGTGGAAATTGTCATTCAGATGAATGGTAAAATCGTACAGCGTGCAACGATTGCCAAAGATCTTGATGCCAAAGCGATGGAAACTTTTGCATTGTCGCTGGACAGCGTTCAGGAAGCACTGGCTGGTAAAACGGTTCGCAAGGTAATTGCTGTTCCGGGTAAGCTGGTTAATATTGTTGCCGGTTAATCGGCTTTAAGCCGAAGGAGGCATCTATCTTTTGCATGTCCTCTTCATACTTGTTGTGCGTGACCCGTATTAGCTCAGGGAAGACACTATGCAGGCTGATGTCTAACAACGCAAGAGCTTCAGCGGTTATACCTCCGGGAACCGCTACTCTTGCTTGTAACTCGGCTGGTGTCATCCCGCCTTCCGTGAGCAGCTTTCCAGTGCCGATGATCATTTCACCGGCCAATGCGCATAGTTCTGTACGGTCTATACCCGTAGCTTGAACTGCGGCTTGAATCCACTGGTCCATAAAAAAGGCCAAGAAAGCAGGGCCGCAGCTCGAAAAATCCGATGTGATCCGTGTGTGAGACTCTTTAACCCGAATTGGCCTGCTGATGTGGGACATAAGCTCTTCCAGAAGGGAGCGATCCTCCTCTGTAATCCGGTTTCCATGGATGCACAGTGAGGCTCCGCTTCCAATCTGGTGAGTGATACTCGGAATAATTTTGGACACCTTGGCTTTCAGTGCATGCTCCAAAATACGGATCTGTACTGGACTTGTGATAGAAACGACGATCTGCTCTTCTGTAATGACATTGCGTATTTCATCCGTTACGGTTTTTGATTCCAGCGGCTTCACGCAGATAAATAGGATATCGCTTTCCGCTGCCGTCTCACGGTTGCTTTGGGCTGCATGCAAACCTGGATAACGACGGGCTAGCTCGGTTACCTTGGAATACGTTCGGTTGCTTGCTAATATTTGCTGCGGTTTGAGTGCGTCCGAATGAATAAAAGATTCGATTAGCAGACTTCCCATGCTGCCAGTCCCGATAAATCCAACTTTCATTGTTCAACGTCCTCCTTTCATACTTTGCGGTATAGACGCTGTGCTGTCATTCTTCTTAGTGTATGCACTTGGTCTTGGCCGACATGACGAATTTTATGTCTGAGCACATTAGATCGTGCCTGGGGTCGTACCACCCTTGTGTATAAATACTCACAGCGATACCGTATGGAGGTGTTTACAACCTCCGGTTTAACGGGAATTGAACAGACTTGCTCTGTTTAATTGAGACGGTGTTTTCAGTCGGCTCAAAATTCTCGAAATCCATGTGGAGTAGGGGACGATACGAAAAATGAAACGCGTATGGACAGGAACGGCAATAACGCTTGCTGTAATCGGGAGTGGACTTATTTTGTTTGCTGGAGGGCAGCGAACTGAGCCACAAGAAGAGTGGAGTTTGCTTAACCATAAGGTGGAGCAGGCTTTGGCGATAGAGTCGCAGCCAATTGAGTCACAGCGCAGCAGTGAGTATGCCGAAGGAAAGCATGCTGTAAAAGAGGCTTCAGACCAAGCTGAACGCAGTGCGAATGACGAAGCTGTTGACAATGTGAAGCATAATACTAAGCAGAGTTCTACGGGTGTATCTGCTGATTTAAGTGAAAACTCTGAACACTCCATGGCGGGGAATTCAAGTACCGTAAAGCAGTCAGATGTTGCGGATTCGAGATCAGACACAGCTGTTGCCAGTTCGAATGCTGCAACGACGAGTAGGACAAATACGGTGAATGATTCGGCTACTCCATCCGTTTCCGGTGAAAAAAAGGTGAACATTAACACAGCGACTGCTGCCGAGTTAATGGAGCTGCCGGGAGTTGGGGCTAAAAAGGCCGAGGCTATTTTGAACTATCGTAATCAGCACGGGCTGTTCAAACGTGTGAACGATTTGGATCATGTAAAGGGAATCGGAGCTAAAATGTTAGCGAAAATGAAGCCGTATGTTAGCTTATAACTTATTTAAGTTTACGGTGTAGGCTTTGAGAGTGGCTGTAACGGATATGTTTTACGTTTAACTTGTTTATACGGGAGAGATGGAAATGAGTGCAGATGTACGCAAGGACTGGGACACCTATTTCATGGATATCGCTTATATGGTATCCACCCGCTCGCGCTGCTCGCGGCGTCATGTTGGAGCCGTACTTGTGCAAGGTAAGAAGCTATTGGGGACGGCCTATAATGGAGCACCATCCGGGGTGCCTGACTGTTCTGAGGCAGGCTGTATGATCTCGGAGGAATATGAGGTCGTTCACCGTGATGGACGGGAGGAAATGGTTAAGAAGCAGCGTTGTATTCGCACTATTCATGCGGAGCAGAACCTGCTGCTGTTTACTGACCGGATTGACCGTGAAGGCTCCTCAGTATATGTCACCGACCAGCCGTGCTGGACGTGTGCCAATATGCTGGCGAACAGCGGCATTGTGGAGATTGTATATCACCGACCTTATCCAAAAGATGCCGACAAGGTTCGAGCTATGATGGAGGAAAAGGGAATCGCCTTTCGCATGCTGGAGACTTATCATCCACCGCAGGAAACGCTGATGGATGTTAAGGATTAAACAATAACGAGGAAGAACCTCTGACAATGTTATTTTGTCAGGGGTTCTTTTTTTGTTTTGTGTGTTGACAGAAAGCAATGTTTGCTAATGGGAAGGTGATTGTATTCAAGCCCAACTTGTGTTTACTAGGCCTATATTAAGCCTCACTGTTTGTTGGATTATAGGAAGTGCGGGAGCGTGTCTGTATTCGGGACGTATACTTTTGGTGCTGTGGGCGGGAATTACTTTGGTTTTCCCGCTTATAGCTTTATTGATGAAAATTCCTAGCCGACATATGGTATTGCTATGGATTGCATTGAGTGGTGGTGGATTTCATTGGTTTTGGCATGATACGCATAACGTGAGCAGTATTCCTGGTGCACTTCATGTATCTTCTTCTGTCATAGAAGACATGCCTGTTCAAGCAGCAGGGTTTATTGCTTCAGAAGTTGAGATTGATGGTGATCGTGCGCAGTTTGAGATGAGAGTTACTTCAATTCATCACTTTGCTAGTCCTTCCAATAAGGATGAACATCGGGGGTCTATTTCTGAACAGGTCATTGTTCATATCAAGTTGGCTGCGAAGCAGGAACAGCAACTTGCGGCAGCATGGCAGCGTGGGGATGCAATCCTGCTGCGTGGCAGCTTAAAGGCACCAGCAAAAGCGGGGAACTTTGGTAGCTTTGATTACAGTGAGTACCTGCACACGCAGGAAATTCACTGGCTTATCAAGGGGGCTGGAGCCGCCTCGTTACAGAGGCAGAAGGCTTCACTGTGGAACCGCTACACATTATTGAGATGGAATGATCAGCTTAGAGAGCAGTTAGGTCAGAAAATGGAATCTGCTTTTACATCACTTCTTCACGCAGGATATATGAAAGGTCTGATACTTGGGGTTACAGATGAGCTGGACCCAGCAACGTATAATGAATTTACGCAGCTTGGTTTAACGCATATTTTGGCGATATCAGGTATGCATGTGGCGGTATATGCGGCCACATTATTATATTTACTCAAGCTGTTACGAGTTAGCCGTGAAACCTCCCTTACGATTGTGATGGTACTGATTCCGGCTTATGTGCTGCTGACAGGTGCTTCTCCCTCTGTTGTAAGAGCAGGGATTATGGCGATGATCGGCTTGTTTGCAGCTCGGCGAGGGTTGCTCAAAGACGGACTTAATATTTTAAGTGTATCTGCGTTGCTTATGCTGCTATGGAATCCATACTACCTGCTTAGCGTCAGCTTTCAGCTTTCCTTTTTGGTGACAGGTGGGTTGCTCATATATATGCCGCTTATGAAGCCGTTTTTCGCCAAATGGCCCCTCCTGATCGGTGGTGAAGTTGCGATCACAATTACGGCACAGCTTGTTTCGTTTCCAATGACGGTGTTCTACTTTAATCAATTTTCGATATTATCATTTGCGGCTAATTTTTTACTTGTCCCCCTAATTACATATATCGTGCTTCCACTAGGTACGGTGGCAATGGGAATGGCCTTTTTATGGGGGGAGGGGGCTCGCATCCTTGCGTGGCCAGCGGAGCAATTAAACGATCTAACCTTTTCGCTTGTGAAATGGATGAATGTGGATGATGCTTATGTGAGTATTTGGCCGTCTTCTTCTATTCTGTGGGTTCTGGCATATTACGCAGCTTTGTACAGCGTTCTGTACTGGCTCAAAACATGGTTGATATCTCGAAGGCAAACAGGCGACATCTCCGATGTGAAATCTAATCCCATAGCTTCACCTGTGCATACAGGACTAGCGGCTTCTGCCGAGTGGGCGGCTATTTTGCAAACGGATCATGAACCGAAGGGTGCAGGGAAATTTGCGCATCGACAGTGGGATGGATATCGTCATGTGGCACTGGCTTTAAGTGGTATTGTCTGGCTTGGCATACTATGTATAGGGTACCAATCTCCTAGTGAAAGAAACACGGGAGTTGTTCAATATCTGGATGTGGGCCAAGGTGATAGCATTTTAATTACAACGCCGGGAGGAAAACATATTTTGGTAGATGGCGGGGGTACGATGGACTTTGCAACAGGGAAAAATGCTTGGCGCAAGCGTACAGATCCCTACGAGGTTGGCGCGGATACGATTGTCCCTTTGCTAAAGCAACGTGGGGTGCATCGGCTGGACGCTGTCATTTTAACGCATGGAGACCATGATCATGCCGGAGGACTACAGGCTATATTTGACCAGATTCCCGTAACCACCTTGTTTTTTAATGGTACCCTAACAGACAAAGCTCCATTTCGAAAGTTGTTAAACACGGCTTTGAACAAGCAGATCAAGCTGTACGGTGCACATCATAGCATGGAGTGGGAACCAGACCGGGATACGACAATTCGCTTTCTCTATCCGTTTAAGCTGGAGGAGAACGAATCTGGGCAGTTGCCTGTTATGAAGGAACAGAATCATTATTCCGTTGCCATGATTTTAGAGATGGAGGGGGTCTCGTTTTTATTCACAGGAGATATGGATGATGCCGCAGAGTCGCTGTTGATTTCTGAATTAACCCATTCTTCATCCCATGTGAAAGCTCAGGGAGCAATAGGAGCTGCAAGGAAAGCTGTAGACGTTATGAAAGTGGCACATCACGGAAGTAAGTATTCCACCTCGGAAGAGTGGTTGTCCTATTGGCAGCCGAAAGTATCCGTCATTTCAGTTGGTGCAAGCAACACTTATGGACATCCGAATCAAGCAGTATTGGAACGTTTGGCGGAGGTTGATTCTGCCATATATCGAACAGATACAATGGGAGAGGTGCAGATTCGTGCGCAGCAAGGTAAGCTGAGTGTTCGGTATCAACGCAGACGTGAACAGACGAATTCAAAATGATTTTGTTAAAATCATCTTCAACTACAAAAAAGCAGGCTTGTAACAGCCAAGAACCTGCCTGCCGTTAAATCAGATAAGGTATATCAATTCTTAATCGACGATTTTTATTTTCAAGATCCGATTGCTCTATCTTATCGATTACAACTCATATCTGATTTTCTGATTTCTAAGAAGTGACAAAATGTTTCATGCAGTTTAATAGGTCTAGTATTTAGATGTATGTAGGGGCTGAGGGAAGGTGACTACCTTCCCTTTTTCTGTTATTCTAAGGGAGGATACAATGGGGATTCTGGGCATTTTGTTATAATTTTTTTTATTAAAAAAATAAAATTAGCGTCAGACGTCTATCCTGCAACAATTTGCAAAAGGGATACGTCTGTAATATTGCAGGGAGAGGGGGATCCTTTGTGGTAGAGCAGGGACTCATCCGAGCCGCTCAATCGGGCGATCGCGACGCTCTCATTACCCTATTAAGAGAGATAGAACAGCATGTGTACCGTACGGCATATTACATTCTAAATAATGAGCAGGACGCCATGGATGCTTCACAAGAAGCCCTCATACGAATATATTCCAAAATTAACTCTTATGAGGAAAAAGCACAGTTTAAAACCTGGGTCCAGCGCATTGTAACGAACATATGCATCGACAAATTCAGAAGAACAAAGCCTTCGGTTTCCATTGACGAGCATGACATGATATTTAACGACCCCCAAAACGTGGAGGTTGAGGTGTTAACCTCTTACATGGCACAGGATGTTCGTGAGGCTATACAACAGCTCCCGGAACACCACCGGACGGTAATTGTCCTGAGATATTTGCAGGATTTCTCTTATAACGAGATTGCCGATTCTCTGGATTTGCCGCTAAATACGGTCAAGTCATACTTGTATCGTGCAAGACAGCAATTGCAAGGGCTACTTCAGGAATATCAGAAAGGTGGTGTATCAGGATGAAGTGTGGAGAAGAGGTGATGGATTGGATGCAGCGTTATGTGGATCATGAACTGGGCGAAGAAGAGACGTCCCAATTAATGAACCATATTGCGACTTGCCCGGACTGTGCGGAAAAATTCCATATTCTTCAGACACTCTCTCGCGAGCTGGAGGAATTGCCTGCGGTTTCCCCGGCGTTCAGCCTGGTGGATTCCATCATGCCTCAGCTTGATGCCATTGACCGCGCACGTGAAGAGCAGGGAAGCGCGCTTCAGGAAATGCAGCCTGTAGCTGCTGATCCAGAGTCTGGAGCAGGGCCTAGACAACGTACTCAGCCTATACCTTGGTGGAACAGGGTGGGAGGGCGTGCTGCCATGGGCGTGGCTGCCGCTGCCGTTGTACTGGGGATTGTAGTATTCAACTTTGAGCCTAAAACAGTGCAGGATGCGGAAGGTATACTTACATCCCAGTCACCCGAGGTGACAAGCCAGCAGACTCAGACGGAAATTCCAGGTACGACCAATGGGAGTGGAGGACGTGATGCAGCCATTGGAGCGGAATCGACCAAGCAGCCATCTGAACAGGGACAAGGTGCTGATTCCTCTCTGACACCTGCAGATAAGGAACCTGACCTGGGCAACCAGGGAACAGACAGTTCAGATAGCGAAAAGAATCCTTCCAAACAGGATGCTGGGAAGGTCGATGACCAGCAAGCTGGCGAGGAACCTTCAACAAAGTCTGCACCGACTAAGCATTCATCCCATCAGGATGAAAAGCAGGGACAGCCGAACGTCGATCGTCAGGCGACAAAGGATGACTCGCCTGCAGATGCTCCTACATCCGATGACAAACAGCTAAGACAGAAAAAATCTGATCAACCCACGATTGCTCCTGATGAACAGCTGGATCCGAAAATGGAAAAGGCACCTTTAGCGGGTACGAGTACCGCTCAGGAGGATAATAGCGATGATACAAGTACAAATGATGCATCTTCGTCGCTTAGCCAGGAATTAAAGGTACAGAGTCGAATTGCCTCAAATGAAACGTCGAAAGATGCGACATCCAAAAGTGTCACCAAGGATGCGGGGAACTCTTTAGGGGCGGATAGCAGCAATGCCGATTCTAATGATCAGCAATCATCGGTGTCACAAGACCCGGTTCGTAGAGAAGGCTTTGTATCTAATTCGCTGGTCTCTCCGGACAGTAATAATGCTTCCACCTATGGTGCCCAGTCGGCCTCTACAGATCAGTTCAACTCGCCTGATGGTAGCTATGCGGTGGCTATTGAGGGCAAAAAGCTGAAAGTGTATAAGCTTTCCGATAACGGTGTAGACCGAACAACACTGGAAGTCCGTACCCTGAAGGGTGCTTGGGTCAAAGGAAGCTGGTCAGATGACAGCCAGACCTTTATGTATGAGACAGAGCAGGATGGGACTGCAAGTAAATATACGTACACCGTTCCGCGTGGCACTGGAAAATAGTTTTCGTAAGTGGCACACTTTTTAGAAACAGAGAATAAACTATATGAACCGACGTCGTATCCCGACGGCCGAAAGTTTCTAGAGCTTTCTGCTGCCGTGTTGATATAGATGGTGGTGAAGGGATTCTGCCTAAAGGTGGGGTCCCTTTGTTTGTGTCATGACTTGCCTTCCGGTCGGATGTCAGGTACGATCAGTGGGTGGGGGGAACGGAAAATGGATGTAAAAACAGCCTCTAAGGCTATTCGTAAAGGTGATATTTCGCCAGTGTATCTGTTATATGGCAATGAAAAATATCAAATGAAGCAGTTTGTTGAGATGCTAAAAGAGAAGGTGGTCGAGGAGGAGCATCGTGACTTCGCCATTAGTTCTTATGATTTAACCGAGACGCCAATTGAGGTGGTTGTAGAGGACGCAGAAACAGCGCCTTTTCTGGTGCCAAAGAAGCTAATTATTGTACGGGATACCAGTGTATTTGCAGCAGGCAAAGATAACGGCAAAATAGAGCACCGTCTTGAGACGCTGTTGACTTACATGGATAACCCGACTGACTATAGCGTCATCGTTTTTACGGTTCAGGCTGAAAAGTTGGATGAACGGAAAAAGATCGTCAAGAAACTGAAAAGTGATGCCTCAGTTATTGCTTTCGCCCCTATGGGTGGAGATGATCTTGTGGCTTGGGTCCATAAGCGTGCAGCAGAAAGAGAAGTGCAGTTGGCAGCAGGAGCGGCTGAGAGACTCATTCAATACACGGGTGTCGGGCTTCAATCCTTGGCAGCCGAGATAGATAAGCTGTGCTTGTACGCAGGAGCGCAGGGAACGATCTCATCCGCTGACATTGAATCCCTTGTGCCTCGTAATACAGAGCAGAACGTATTTGCGATGGTCGAGGATCTGGCTAATTTGCGGCTGGATAAGGCGCTCAGTATTTTTTATGAATTGCTTAAGCAAAAAGAAGAACCCATCAAGATAGCAGCTTTGATCACACGGCAGTTTCGTATTATGTTGCAGGTCAAAGAGCTGGCAGGTCAAAGCTATTCTCAGCAACAAATTGCGAGTCAGCTCAGCTTGCATCCTTATGGGGTGAAAGTTGCAGGGGATCAAGCACGACGCTTCCGTTCTGAGCAGCTACGCCAGCTTCTCTATGAACTGGGCGAACTGGACTATCATATGAAGACAGGTGTCGTTGACAAGGTGCTGGGACTGGAACTGTTTTTAATGAAAATGGGGGCAGGCGCTTCAATCTAATCTCATAAAGTTATAAACTAAAAAATCCTGATCAGCCAAGGCTGGTCAGGATTTTTTCATTAACGTATAAAAGTAGCTCGTGCTTACGCTTGAGCTGTAAGAGCGTTAAGTTTTTTCGCCAAGCGAGATTTCTTGCGAGCCGCTGCATTTTTGTGGATCAGACCTTTAGTTACAGCCTTGTCCAGCTTTTGGGAAGCCACTTTGAAAGCAGCAGCAGCAGCTTCAGCTTCGTTACCTACCAACGCTGTATCGGCAGCTTTAACTGCTGTACGAAGCGCGGATTTTTGGGAAGCGTTCAACGCACGGCGTTTGTCGCTAGTTTTAACGCGTTTGATAGCGGATTTGATGTTTGGCATTACATTCACCTCCTGTAAAGGCATTACTTATGAACACAAACGTTTCACAACTTAAAATATTTTAGCATGCCACACCCCAAATTGCAATAAGAAAACATTCTAAGACGATGCAAATTACAGGATGAAAATGGATGTGCATAAACCTGTTGGGTGTCTCGCACACTATAGCCAGAGATGGTATATAAGGAGGTTTAACAGATGGATCTGGATTTGCAGAAGTATGCGGTACGCACGGATTTGGCATTAGAGGCAAGAGAGCTGGCAGAACGGAATCAGACTGTCCCGCTGACGGGTATAAATGAGAATGTGGAGGAAGATAACGGGATTAAAATTACGCGGCTGGATGTATTAAATGAGGAAGGAGCCAACCGTATTGGGCGGGTACAAGGGCATTACGTTACGCTCGAAGTACCTGGCTTGCGTGAAGGCGACACTGGACTCCAACAACGGGTAGCCATTGCCTTTGCAAAAGAAATGGAGCATTTTATACAAAAAATAGGGATCTCTAAGGTGGCAAGGGTGCTGGTGGTAGGGCTGGGGAATTGGAACGTTACTCCTGATTCGCTGGGTCCGCTTGTCGTTGAAAATTTAATGGTCACCCGTCAATATTTTGAACTGACACCTGATCAGATCAACCCTGGATATCGGGATGTGAGTGCGATTGCGCCGGGTGTTCTTGGTATCACGGGAATCGAATCCAGTGAGATCGTTCAAGGTATTGTGGACCGCACAAAACCAGAGCTGATTATTGCTATTGATGCTTTGGCGTCACGTTCACTGGAGCGTGTCAATACGACCATCCAGGTGGCGGATATCGGAATACATCCGGGTTCAGGTATTGGCAACAAGCGCCGCGGTATCACCAAGGATATTATGGGGGTTCCGTGTATTGCTATCGGCGTTCCAACGGTATGCTATGCTTCGACCATCGTCAATAATGTAATCGAACTGATGAAAACGCATTTTACCAAAGAAAAGGCTTCTACCAAAGTAATTCTGGGAATGTTGGATGATATTTCAGAACCTGAGAGACTCGGGCTGGTGAGAGAGGTACTTCAACCGCTGGGGCATGATTTGATTGTGACTCCAAAAGAGATCGATGAATTTATTGAAGATATCGCGAATATCATTGCGACCGGTTTGAACGCAGCTCTACATGAAGCTGTTGATCCCGACAATGTCGCCGCTTATACGCATTAATGAAAGGCTAGCAAAACCATCTTTCTAAGACACGGCACAAAAATCTCTATTTAACAGGTAGCCTATCTCTTTCAAAAAGGGATGGGCTTGTCCTGTAGATAGAGATTTTTGTGTTCTAGTAATTGTTCTCCGTTCATAGAGTTGAAGTATAAGAGATTTCCGAAACAGATAGGAACCCTGTGTTCTGAATGTAATAAGCGGGTTTCGACGGGACGAAGGAGGACAAGGCTCACATGAAAAAAATTCAGACCTGGAACGTCGGAAGATGGAGAAGAAAAGGTATCGAAATTTTGGCAATGGGACATACGCTTGTGCTGCTCATCATGGGCTCGGCGCTTTTATTTGTCGTTTTGGGACTAGGAGGGCTGGCAGAAAATCGTTTGCAAACTTCTCCTGTTTCTTCGATGAAAGGATTGGCAGGCTCGGTGTCCAGCGGTTTTTTCGCGGATATGCTAGGTATGGAGGTACCTCATTTGGCACAAAAGAAACAGCATTCTTCGTTGTCGGGTGAACAATGGTCGCCATTTGTTTTTCAGATGCTTACAGGTATTAATCCGCAAGATCCCAAAAGTCTCATTTCTCGTGAAATTCCTGGCATGGCTGCTGGAGCGCCTGTCTTGCTGCGCAAGGGTTCGGGGAACATCAAGGTAGAGGGTCCTACGGATTATCAGCCTGATCAGGGAACGACAGATACCCCTGGGAGCTCAAACGCAGCTGAGAACCCGCCGTCTACTACGCCGGATATTCCGACAACACCGGAAACAGACCCTGCACGTGAGGATGATCCAGGTGATTCCGCCAAAGGGGAGAAGCGTATATTAATCTACCATTCTCATCCCAGAGAAGCATATAACCCATTACTGAGCAAAACCAGTTCCAACCCCAATTCAGGCTCTAAGTCAGCTAATGTATCAAGGGTAGGAGACTTTGTAAAGAAGAGACTGGAAAAGCAAGGGATATCTACACTGCATGTAAACAAGGATTATGCCACCACAGTTCAAAATTACAATTGGAACTACTCCTATAAATATTCACGCACAACAGTCAAGGAGGCTTTGGCTCAAAATAAAGGTTTAACTTATCTGCTCGATATTCATCGTGATTCCCAACGTCATGGAAAAACAACAGCCACGATTAATGGACTTTCTTATGCCAAAGTGTATTTTATTATCGGACATGACAACAAAAATTGGCGCAAAAATGAAGCTTTTGCTGCTCGCATTCATGAAAAGCTGGAAAAATCATATCACGGCGTATCGCGCGGTGTATGGGGAAAAGATGGCGGCAAAGGAAACAATGGTGAATACAATCAAAGCTTGTCTTCTCATAGCATTTTGATCGAAATCGGAGGGATTGACAACACCGAGGAGGAGTTAAAACGAACTTCTGACGTTTTGGCGGACATGATCAGTGAAGTGTATTGGGAGGATCAGAAAGCACAGAAGGCGGGTACCAACGTATCTGACACCAAAAAGAACAACAGCGGTAATTAAATAAGGCAGCAGTTAGGGGGGGGATATAATGACCGGACATTTTCGTAAAAAAGCGCTTGGATTTGTGCTTCTGATCGGAGCAGGCGTATTACTTGGCATGCAGCTGGCAGGCTCTGGCCTGCGCTCAGTCTATGGCCCGGAATGGGACGAGAATCCAGTTTCATCGGTGAATCAACAGAAAGTTGATTATGAGCAGACGGTGATTGAAGATACCCCGGCAGCTAATGCCCGAGCGTATAATCGTACGTATAATACAAGTGGAAAGGTCGAGTTTGAGCCACAAACGGACACGAATGAAGGAAAAACAAACGAACGAAGTGAGGAGCAGACCGCACGCTGGACACATGAATGGGATACGAAGACTGCTCAGAATGACAATATTCGGCAGGGCCTAGAGACGCCTCGTGAGCTGCTAGCCGTAAAGGCGCAGCAGGCTTCGGTGGATACCATGGCCGATAAAACGGCTGGGCTGCTTCAAAACCTGTCAAGACAAGGTATTCGCTGGGTTGTATCTGTATTTGACGGGGTAACAGAATAGAAATATTGCTGCCCCCCCTTACAACTGCTATAATAAGCTGATTGATACTAGGCATTGTGTGGGGGTAAGGCATGACTGACATTTTGGCAAGACAACGTAAAATTCGGAACTTTAGTATCATTGCACATATAGACCATGGTAAATCCACGCTGGCTGACCGGATCTTGGAGTACACCGGTGCACTCACTTCCCGCGAAATGCAGGAGCAAGTGCTTGACCAGATGGAACTGGAGCGGGAGCGCGGGATTACAATTAAGCTCCAGGCAGTGCGACTCACCTATAAGGCCGATGACGGCGAAGAGTACATTTTGAATTTGATTGATACACCGGGACACGTCGATTTTACCTATGAGGTATCTCGTAGTTTGGCAGCCTGCGAAGGCGCTTTGCTGGTCGTAGACGCAGCGCAGGGGATTGAGGCGCAGACATTGGCTAACGTTTATTTGGCGCTCGACAACAATCTGGAGATTTTGCCAGTGCTTAACAAGATTGATTTGCCAAGTGCTGATCCTGAACGGGTAAAGCAGGAAATCGAGGATGTTATCGGTTTGGACACGAGTGAAACTGTACATGCTTCAGCCAAAGCTGGAATCGGTATCAAGGAAATATTGGAACAGGTGGTCAGAAGTGTGCCTGCTCCGCAAGGAAATCCGGATAATCCGCTTAAGGCGCTTATTTTCGATTCGCATTATGATCCTTATAAAGGCGTAATCGTATATGTACGTGTTGTGGACGGCAGTATCCGTGCGGGTTCGAAAATTAAAATGATGGCGACTGACAAAACGTTTGAGGTTATCGAGGTTGGAGCTTTCATGCCACGTATGACGATCGTGGATGAGCTAAATATCGGTGATGTTGGTTTTATCGTGGCCGGAATCAAGCATGTGGGCGACACTCGTGTCGGGGATACGGTAACGGATGCCAAAAATCCAACACCAGAACCGATGCCAGGCTATCGGAAAATTAATCCGATGGTGTATTGCGGTCTGTATCCGATTGAAACATCGGAATACAACGATCTGCGTGAGGCGCTTGAAAAGCTGCAGCTGAACGATGCTTCGCTCAGCTTTGAACCGGAAACATCCAGTGCGCTGGGCTTCGGTTTCCGTTGCGGTTTCCTTGGTCTGCTGCATATGGACGTTATTCAGGAACGTATTGAACGTGAATTCAATATTCCGTTGATTACAACGGCACCAAGCGTAATTTACCGTGTACAATTGACTAATGGGGAAACGATCGAAATCGATAACCCGTCCAACTACCCAGAAGTAGGGCGTATTGAACATGTACAAGAGCCATATGTTAAGGCGGGCATCATCGTGCCAAATGATTATGTAGGTACAGTTATGGAGCTTTGTCAGAACAAGCGTGGTGAGTACGTGAACATGGAGTACCTAGATACAACACGGGTAACAATTACGTACCAGATTCCTTTGTCTGAAATCGTATATGATTTCTTTGATCAGCTTAAATCCAGCACCAAAGGCTATGCTTCCTTTGACTATGAGATTTCAGGCTATCGCCAATCTAATCTGGTGAAGATGGATATTCTGTTGAATGGTGAGCAGGTCGATGCGCTGTCGTTCATCGTGCATAGAGATCGAGCTTACCACCGCGGACGTATCATTTGTGAGAAGCTGCGCGAGTTGATCCCGCGGCAAATGTTCGAGGTGCCAATCCAGGCATCTGTAGGAACAAAGGTTGTTGCGCGTGAAACCGTTAAGGCTATGCGTAAAAACGTCTTGGCCAAATGTTATGGCGGCGATATTTCTCGTAAACGGAAGCTGCTTGAGAAGCAAAAAGAGGGCAAGAAGCGTATGAAGCAGGTCGGTAACGTAGAAGTACCACAGGAAGCATTTATGGCGGTACTGAAGATAGATGAGTAAAGCAGTTTGAAGTATTCGTCCATTCTTTCATGGGGCATTTGCCATGCATGGAGAATGGACGTTCTTTATTTGAGCAAGCTATTCAGGACAGAGAGCTCGTTCAAGTTATAATCAGCGTAACAAAGCATAGTATCATTAAAACTTTAGAGTAATTCTTAAAGCAGTGTCTCTTTTACTGCAACACCTACACCACAAAAATGGGCCGACTCGTGGTGGGCAGCAGCGGAGGGGGCCATTTGAATCTGGAGAAGCGTAGCGTTCGCCTTTACTCCCCAATTTTATCCCTAAGAGTGCTTATATAATGGAAAATTGCGGAGTAACAGCGATCAGAAGATCAAATGGAACACGAAGCGGTTGGTCTCGACCTCGGCTCATTTTCTCACTAAACCCTGAATCGACAAGGAGGATCGGTATGACCGCATCCATACAAAAACATGAATATTCATCCGCGCCTCAAGCGGTTTATCTGCATATACCTTTTTGCACGAATAAATGCTTTTACTGTGACTTTAACTCTTATGTGCTCAAGGATCAGCCTGTTATGGAATATCTGTATGCCTTGGAACGGGAGATGGAACATACGGTCAAACTTCACCCGCCAGGACAGATAAAAACCATTTTTGTCGGGGGCGGAACACCAACAACCCTCAATCCGAAGGAAATGGAATATTTCCTGAAGAGCGTTCGTACCTATTTTCCAAATTGGGCGGAAGATATTGAGTTTTCCATGGAAGCCAATCCAGGCACAACTGATTTTGAAAAACTTTCTGTGATGAAAGAAGGCGGCGTCAATCGACTCAGCTTTGGTGTGCAGGCTTTCCAGAATGAGCTGCTTACAGGCATAGGTCGTATTCATAGTACAGATGACGTCTATCGTAGTTTGGAAAACGCACGTAAGGCCGGCTTGGACAATCTGTCGATTGACCTGATGTTCGGTTTGCCGAACCAAACGGTGGACATGCTGGATGAAAGCGTCAGTAGAGCCCTAGAGTTGGGACTTCCTCATTACTCTATCTACAGTTTGAAGGTTGAAGAGAATACGCTCTTCCACACGTTGTACCAGAAAAATCAGCTGCCGCTTCCACATGAAGATGACGAGCTGGAAATGTATTTGCTCCTCATGCGTCGCATGAAAGAAGCGGGTTATGAACAGTATGAAATTAGCAATTTCGCAAAACCAGGTTTGGGAAGTAAGCACAATATGACTTATTGGCGTAATGAGGATTATTACGGTCTTGGCGCTGGGGCACATGGTTATGTTGGCAGAGAGCGTCATATGAACATTAAGGGCATTAACCCTTATGTGGAGGCTACTCGGAATGGTTTACCGCGTTTGGACAGTTTTGAGGTGCCGACGGCGGAAGCCATGGAGGATTTCCTCATGGTCGGTTTGAGAATGCTGGAAGGTGTGTCTAAATCCCGTTTTGAAGCTCAATTTGGTCAGACATTGGAAGACACGTTTACAGTTCCTCTCAGAAAAATGCTGAATGCGGGATTAATTGAATCAATCGAGGATGGGTATCGTTTGAGCGAACGCGGTATTTTATTCGGAAATGACGTATTTGCAGAGTTCATCGGTTCTATCACGGTAAATTCATAAGTTGCAGGTTTCAATACAATACATTTTGACATCGTAAGCTGGGCTATCATTTTATTACACCATTCTGCCACAGCAGGGTAAATGGAGTATTGCGATTCTATGCGTTATGTTGTATATTTATTCATTATATGCGGCAAGCGGCAGGAGGAGAGCAAGATGGCTTCAGTGTGTAAAGATGTATTGTGCAGAAGTGCGGTTCCTGAGGATGTGGAGCCTTTATATCAAATGATTAGTGGCTATGCAGAGCGGGGGATTATGCTGCCACGTTCAAGGGAAGTGCTTACGCGCCAACTGGAGCTGTTTATTGTTGCAGAGGTGGACGGCCAAGTCGTTGGCTGTGGTTCTTTATGCAAATTGGGGGCTGATTTGGTAGAGATTCGCTCCCTTGGCATCTCTGAGGGGCATAAAGGAATGGGGATAGGCTCCAAGCTTGTGGAAGGCCTTATTATAGAAGCACGGCGGCAACGTATTCCTAAAATTATGGCACTGACCTACGAGGTATCCTTTTTTATAAAAAACGGTTTTGATGTAGTTAGCAAAGAGATTTTCCCCGAGAAGGTATGGACCGACTGCATTCACTGCAGTAAGCAAAACAATTGTGATGAAATCGCAGTGTTGAAAGTACTGAACTGACCTGTCAATAATGAGGTCAGTTCAGTGTTTTTTTATCAGGACGTAGCCGTGTGTATGTGTTACGGCTTACATTATTGTGCCCCTGTTTATTTCTCAAATGTTTGGAGTAACCACCAAATGAATTGATGATGAGGCTCCAGTTCCGAAGGTATATCATTCAAGCTTCTTATGGGATGGTCCTTATGGTAATCCGTATCATTATAAAAGTATGTAGTGCCATCTAACGGAACCTGACGTTTGTATTTATACAAGGCGACAACATATTTTTCAGACTCTCCGGTTCGGCTTGGACGATATGTGTATCCTTCCCAGTCGGCTGGTGTTACATCATCATAATGCAGTATAGCTGCCACACTATATTTGATTTGCTTGGGAATGCTTGGACTGAATTCTTGTGGGTAAAATAAAATGGTATTCCACATGCTTAACAGAATGGTAGGGACCAAAATTAAGGCACACCATAGGGGTCTTAATTTACGAATTAAGTGGATCACCGAAATGATAAGGGCAGCGTTCAGAATAAAAACTAGTGGCAAAGCAAGTATTCTTCCTAGTCCTGTGTACGGAAACAATTCGATTAAAATGTAAAACATACAAATTGTAGTTAAAAGAGCGATTAATGCGTATAAAAGGTTGCGGCGCTTGCTTCTCAGATCCCATTCCTCCTTAAAGGCAATAAAGTTATACAGTTTGTAGACACAGTCTCAAATTTTTCAGTTTTCTGTTGCCTATACATAAATACGGTTTGGATATGATGAAAAATGAGGTTTTCCGTGAAAAATTGCAAATAGTCTGTTTCATTGTAGTCATCCAAATGGATGTAATAAATCTGGTTTATTGAAAATACTGATCTGACTTGACAATGATCAGGTCGGTTTGGTATTTTTGTATTATCAGTTAGCACTCATCGCGAACGAGTGCTAATGATTCCATTTAACAATCATGCTATTATGGATAAATGACAAGGGGGGATTCGCTTGTTAACCGAACGTCAGAGACTCATTTTGAATGCGATTATTGATGACTACATTCGTTCGGCTGAGCCAGTGGGTTCCCGCAGCATATCCAAAAGGCAGGATGTCGGATTCAGCCCAGCCACAATCCGTAATGAAATGTCGGATTTGGAGGAACAGGGCTATCTGGAGCAACCCCATACTTCTGCGGGACGCATCCCGTCTCATAAAGGCTATCGTTATTATGTGGACCATTTGGTGCCACTAAATACACTGAAGCCTATGGAAATGCGGGAACTAAAAGCCTTTTACGCCGAAAAGCTGAATGTAATGGAGCAAGTGATCCAGCATGCATCAGGCATTTTGTCCCATATGACCAATTATACTTCCATCCTGCTTGGGCCGGAGGTTTTTCATACTTCGTTGCGTCATTTTCAGCTGTTGCCGCTCAACGAAACGACGGCTGTGGCGATTATCGTGACCAATACCGGTCAGGTGGAGAATAAAACGGTGGATATTCCGCCTGGAATTTCAATCTCCGAGATGGAAAAGGTTGTGAATTTACTGAACAGCAAGCTGGTCGGTGTACCGATTTATCAGCTTAAATCACGCCTTTACACCGCGCTGGGTCAGGAAATGGAGAAGCATGTATCTCATTTTGAGGACGCTATGAAGGTGCTGGATAAAGCACTCGATAATGAATCAGATCAGCGCCTATATTTAAGCGGTGCGACGAACATGCTGAATCAGCCTGAATTTAAAGATGTAGAAAAGGTTAAACATATTCTCGATCTGCTGGAGGAAACACCAACGCTACTTAAACTGATGACTCCTGTAGCCGGAGCACCTGAAATTCAAGTCCGCATCGGCACAGAAAATGATCATGAAGCATTTGCCAATTGCAGCCTGATTACTGCTACATATGCAGTAGACGGAGAAGCGTTGGGTACTATAGGTATATTGGGTCCGACGCGGATGGAGTATGCGAGAGTTATTAATATTTTGGGTATCCTGTCTAAGGATTTGACCGCAATGCTAACGCAACGGTTTAAATAAAATAAGATCGCATAGGTTGCGGTCCTACATGTTCCGCGCTGGGATACGGTTTGTATCCTGCGCGGGTGCATTGTTGCGTGCTTTTATAGGGGAGTTACAACTTGAAGGAGGTGAAACATTTTGAAGGAAGAACAAGCGTTCCAAGATGACAAACAACAAAATGTAAGCACAGAGGAAGCCGCCGAAACGAGCCAGCAGGACGAGCTGGTGAATGAAGCGGCAGCACTGGAAGCCGAGGAAGAAAACACAGAGGTGGCAAAACTTCGTGCAGAGGCGGAGGAGCATCAGCAACGGTTTTTGCGCGCACAGGCGGATTTTGATAATTTTCGTCGCCGTACGCTGAAAGAAAAGGAAGACCTTGCTAAATATGCGTCTATGAAGCTTGTTACCGAGTTGGTGCCTGTTCTGGATAACTTCGAGCGAGCGCTGGCAACAGCAACGCAAGGAGCGGAGTCTGAGTCATTCACCAAAGGCGTGGAAATGATTTTCCGCCAGTTTGAGAGTGTGCTTCAGGCAGAGGGAGTGACGGCCATGAATGCAGTGGGACAACCGTTTAATCCTGATTTCCATCAGGCTATTATGCAGGTGGAGAGCGAAGAGCATGATGAAGGCATCGTCGTTGAAGAGGTACAAAAAGGATACATGCTGAAGGACAAGGTGCTTCGTCCAGCGATGGTAAAAGTTAGCATGTAACTTTTTCTATATACATTAGAATTACATCATTTTGATTCAACCATTCTGGCCTGAGGGCCTCGTATATACAGAAGGAGGAATTGTCCGATGAGCAAAGTAATCGGTATTGACTTAGGTACAACCAACTCTTGTGTGGCTGTTATGGAGGGCGGCGAAGCCGTCGTTATTCCAAATCCGGAAGGCGCGCGCACAACCCCTTCCGTTGTCGGTTTCAAAAAAGATGGGGAGCGTACTGTAGGGGAAACGGCAAAACGCCAAGCAATTACGAACCCGGATCGTACAATCATGTCCATCAAGCGCCACATGGGTACAAATCATAAAGAAAACATCGACGGTAAGGAATATTCCGCACAGGAAATTTCCGCTATGATTTTGCAAAAGCTGAAAGCTGACGCTGAAGCTTACCTGGGCCAAACGGTTTCTCAAGCGGTTATCACTGTTCCAGCATACTTCAATGATGGTCAACGTCAAGCAACTAAGGATGCAGGTAAAATTGCCGGTCTGGAAGTTCTGCGGATTGTCAATGAGCCAACAGCAGCTGCATTAGCATATGGTATGGAAAAATCCGAAGACCAAACCATCCTCGTATATGACTTGGGCGGCGGTACATTCGACGTATCCATTTTGGAACTGGGCGATGGTTTCTTCGAAGTTAAAGCAACAAGCGGCGACAACAAGCTGGGTGGCGATGACTTTGACCAAGTGATTATTGATTACCTCGTAAATGAGTTCAAGAAAGATCAAGGTATTGACCTGAGCAAAGATAAAGCAGCTGTACAACGTCTGAAAGATGCAGCAGAAAAAGCGAAAAAAGAACTGTCCGGCGTGCTGACAACGACAATTTCCTTGCCGTTTATCACAGTAGCTGATGGCGTTCCACAGCATTTGGAGTTGAACCTGACTCGTGCGAAGTTTGAAGAATTGTCCGCAGGTCTGGTAGAACGTACTTTGGGACCTACTCGTCAAGCGATGAAAGATGCAGGCATGAGTGCTAGCGACATCGATAAAATCGTTTTGGTCGGCGGCTCCACACGTATTCCAGCTGTACAAGAAGCAATCAAAAAACTGACAGGTAAAGAGCCTCACAAAGGCGTAAACCCTGATGAAGTGGTAGCTTTGGGCGCGGCAGTTCAAGCAGGTGTATTGACAGGTGATGTGAAAGACGTCGTTCTCCTTGACGTAACTCCACTGTCCCTCGGTATTGAAACCGCAGGTGGCGTATTCACTAAAATGATTGATCGTAACACGACAATCCCTACGAGCAAATCGCAGGTATTCTCGACGTATGCCGACAATCAGCCTAGCGTAGAAATTCACGTGCTGCAAGGTGAACGCGAAATGGCAGCAGGCAACAAAACACTGGGCCGTTTCCAATTGGGAGATATCCCTCCAGCACCACGTGGTGTACCGCAAATCGAAGTTACTTTCGATCTGGATGCGAACGGTATCGTGAACGTATCTGCTACAGATAAAGGCACAGGCAAAAGCCAAAAAATTACGATCACTTCTTCTAGCGGCTTGAGTGACGAAGAAGTAGAACGTATGATGAAGGATGCCGAGTTGCATGCGGAAGAAGATAAGAAACGTAAAGAGTTGGTAGAAGCGAAAAACGCTGCAGACCAACTGATCTACTCCGTAGACAAAACGATTAAAGATCTGGGCGAAAAAGCGGATGCAGGTGAAGTCGAAAAAGCAAATGCAGCTAAAGAAAATCTGCAAAAAACGCTGGAATCCGATAACCTGGAAGACATCAAAAAAGCTACTGAAGAGCTGACTGAGATTGTTCAGCAATTGTCTGTGAAATTGTATGAGCAAGCTGCTCAAGCAGCGCAAGCTCAAGACGGAGCAGCAGACAGCAAAGGCCGTGACAATGTAGTTGATGCGGACTATGAAGTTGTTGACGAAGATCAGAAGAAAGACTAAGCAACGGATCGGATAGTGGCAACTTTACGGTATACCGGTACGTTATGATATACTGAACAATAATTAGCAGCGTAGCTGCCTTGATAAATAACAATTAGCCTAAGGGTAACTGTTATTTCCAAGATAAATAAGCATATTACGGGTTGTACTGCCTTGAAATGATGGGAAGGTCAAAGCCGGGTCATCCCGCGCCTTTGGCTTTCCTTTTATATGTAGTGCAGACACGTTGTAGGCATGGGGGTGGAACATTGGCTGATAAGCGTGATTATTATGAGGTGCTGGGTGTCGCAAAAGGCGCTTCGGATGAAGAAGTCAAAAAGGCTTACCGTAAGCTTGCGCGTCAGTATCATCCGGACGTGAACAAGGCTGCGGACGCAGAAACTAAATTCAAAGAAGTTAAAGAAGCTTACGATGTCCTCAGTGATGGTCAGAAGCGGGCAAGATACGACCAATACGGTCATGTAGACCCGAATCAGGGCATGGGAGGCGGCTTCGGTGGTGCCGACTTCGGTGGCGGATTTGGTGATATTTTTGATATGTTCTTTGGTGGCGGTAATGGTCGACGTGACCCGAATGCACCGCAACGAGGGAACGATCTTCAATATACGATGACAATCGAATTCAAAGAAGCGGTGTTTGGTAAAGAAACCGACATTCAAATTGAACGTACGGAAACATGTGATACGTGTCATGGTACAGGAGCCAAAGCGGGCACTCAACCACAGACCTGTTCCGTCTGCCACGGCAGTGGACAGGAAGAAGTGGTGCAGAATACACCGTTTGGCCGCATGGTTAACCGACGTGCCTGCTCCAATTGCGGCGGTTCCGGTAAAATCATCAAAGAAAAATGTACGACTTGTAGCGGATCAGGCCGTGTCCGCAAGAAACGTAAAATTCATATTCGCATTCCGGCGGGTGTGGATGACGGCGCACAAATGCGTATCAACGGTGAAGGCGAAGGCGGTGTCAACGGAGGACCGGCAGGTGACCTGTACGTCGTATTCCGCGTGAAGTCGCACGACTTCTTTGAGCGTGAAGGAGACGATATCTACTGTGAAATTCCGCTTACGTTCTCACAGGCAGCGTTGGGAGATGAGGTGGAGATCCCGACGTTGACCGAGAAAGTGAAGCTGAAAGTTCCAGCAGGCACGCAAACAGGGACTTATTTCCGTCTTAAAGGAAAGGGTGTGCCAAAACTGCGCGGCGTAGGTCAAGGTGACCAGCATATTAAAGTAGTCGTGGTAACGCCTAGCAAGCTGAGTGAGGAACAGAAGGATTTGCTGCGTCAGTTCTCTTCGCTTAGTGGAGAGCAGACACATGAGAATGAGCAGTCCTTTTTTGACCGTGTGAAGCGGGCTTTCCGAGGCGACTAAGCCAAAGTCGAAATCGCGGAGCTTCAATTATGAATCCGAGGGACTATTCCGCAATTGCGGGATAGTCCCTTTTTTTATATTCACGTAAACACATACATAGCCATTTTTGTATAACCAGAGTTAACAATTGAGCTTCTATCAACTAGAAAGGGGTGAGTTCCATCGAAAAAATACGGACAAGTCTGCGTCGAGGTAAGCCGATATTAAAGCTTAGAGGTCTAATAACGCTGCTCGTATGTCTGGTTATGGCACTTGTGCTCCTGCCAGTAACACTGTTATTTGCCGAGAGAGTTGAGCATGAAACGGAGAAGGGGCTCGAGGAAAAGGCAATGTCCATTGCGCGTACACTCGCCCATACACCGCTTATTATTGAGCAATTGCAACAGACAGGTTCTTCTCCTTCCATGCAGGAGTATGTGAAGAAGGTCTCAACGGCGAATCATATCCAATTTGTCGTGGTTATGGATATGAAGGGAATTCGTAAAACCCACCCGGATGCTAGGAGGATCGGCAAAGCCTTTGTCGGAGGGGACGAGTATACTGCACTTCACGGTCAGGAGAGCGTGTCCGTTGCAAAGGGGACATTGGGCATGTCCATGCGGGCCTTCTCCCCCGTGTTTAGTGTGACGGGAAAACAGGTAGGTGCGATTGTTGTCGGTATATCCATGCAGGATGTACAGCGGGCCCAGGAAGGCAACACCCGTCTTATTGCTATCGCCATTGGGATCGGAATGTTGATTGGCACAGGAGGAGCGGTTGTGCTGGCTCGTAAAATCAAAAATATGCTGGTCGGTCTGGAGCCGCCGGAAATCGCACGTTTGCTGGAGGAACGCAGCGCGATGTTACAGTCCATCAAGGAAGGCGTCATTGCGGTGGATGAATGCGGTCGTATCATGCTGATGAATGCAGAAGCGATCCGTCTACTGAGGCAAGCGGGGATTGAAGATTTCTCATTCTCTGGACAGGAAATTACTGTGTATTTATCTGCTTTCCGATTACAAGAGGTCTTGGAAGTAAGCACTCCACTGATGGATGAGGAAATGGAGCTGGGTGGGATCACCTTGCTGACCACCAGTGTTCCGATACGGGTCAAAGGAAAAATTGTCGGAGCCATTGTAACCTTTCGGGATAAGACGGAGATGAAACAGCTTGCTGAACGTTTGACAGGAGTTTCTCTGTACACGGAAGCACTACGCGCGCAGGCTCATGAATTTATGAACAAGTTGCATGTCATTATGGGGATGGTGCATTTGCGAATGTATGATAAACTGGAGCACTATATTATGGATGCTGTCGAGCATCATCAAGTAGAGATTGGCTCCATTACTCGGCAGCTTAAGGACCCAGTGATGGCGGGGTTTGTGTTAGGGAAATTAAGCCGGGCCAGAGAGGCAGGGGTAAATTTTGAACTGACTCCGGGTAGTTACTTGCCTGAATCCAGTCAAACTCAAACGACTCATGAACTGATTACTATTCTTGGCAATCTGTTTGATAATGCAGTGGAGGCGATGGAATCTCTGGAGCACAAGCGGATTACCCTTTCACTTTATTATGAAGAAAACCAGAAAAATGGCTGTCTGACCTGTATCATGTGCGACAATGGTCCAGGTATACCGGAGGGCCTTGGGAAGGCCATTTTTAAAAAAGGTTTTTCGACCAAGGGAGAGTCGCGAGGGATGGGACTTTACCTAGTGTCGCAAAGCGTGAAAAGGCTACAAGGTAGTGTAAAGTTGATCCCAGTCG
The DNA here is from genome assembly GCF_044784315.1 of Paenibacillus sp. DP01. Lineage (NCBI taxonomy): Bacteria > Bacillati > Bacillota > Bacilli > Caryophanales > Paenibacillaceae > Paenibacillus > Paenibacillus sp. DP01. Next base: position 3,846,403 of record NZ_CP173059.1, on the reverse strand, counting down.
AGCAGGGGTGCTGTTTTCAGATTAAGATTCCATACATTATAGCGGGGAATGATGAACATGATTAATGTCCTGATTGTAGAAGATGATCCGATGGTTGCGGAATTCAACCGCAAATATACGGAGCAGGTAGAGGGTTTCCAATGTGGTGGTTGGGCTTCTTCGGTGGAAAAGGCTAAGAAATATATAGCTGAACAAGCCATTGATCTGATATTGCTGGATGTGTATATGCAAGAAAGTAATGGCCTCGATTTACTGTCATTTATACGGGAGGCTGGAGTGAATGTGGACGTTATTGTCATCTCAGCTGCAAGTGACATGAGTAGCATCAAAAAAGCGATGAACTTTGGCGCGGTGGATTATTTAATCAAGCCTTTCCACTTTAACCGTTTTTTAGAGGCCCTTACCGGGTACCGAGAACACATTAGTATTGTTCGTGAGCGTAGTCTACTGTCGCAGGAGGAGCTGGACCGACTGATTTATCATAAAAGCTTGACTAAAGACTTGGCACGGTTGCCTAAGGGGATAACGAAATCCACGCTGGCTATGATATGGAATTGTATCCAGCAGCATCATAAGGTTCTGTTTTCCACCGAGGATATTGCGGAGAGTGCAGGGATCTCCAGGGTGTCTATGCGCAAGTATCTGGCTTTTATGACAGAGATTGAAGTGCTTTCTATGGAAACTATATATGGTACCATTGGACGTCCTGTTTACCAATACCAGGTGTTGCCGCAGGCAGAAGGAATCATGAATAGTTATATTTAGCCCTATTTCTGATTACTTTAGTTACTAAAGTTAGTTCTTAGTTTTAAAACCAAATAAAGCGTTTTCCAAGATGTAGAATGGGAACATGATCATCATTCTTCACTTTATGGAGGGAGATTTATGGAAAATGCTACGAACCAGCCTGTCATTCAAAAGGGGCAAAGATGGAGTAAAAATACTGTAGATGGGTTTAGGATGCTGGGCAGGATAAAGGTGGGAGTTATTCCTCTTCCGCTATATGCCGTGATTGCGCTAATTGTTTATGCGGCTGCAATTACAGAAAGACTTCCGAACGATCTATTGGGCGGGTTTGCCGTCATCATGATTTTAGGTATACTGCTCAGTGATCTGGGGGCCAAACTTCCACTGCTCAAACATATAGGCGGGCCAGCCATTTTATCCCTTATGGTTCCATCGTTAATGGTATTTTGGAATATGTTCAGTCCATCTGCAATGGGGGCTGTGCACACGCTTATGAAAACCTCGAATTTTCTTTATTTTTACATCGCATGTCTAGTAACAGGAAGCATTCTTGGCATGGATCGCAAAATGCTGATGAATGGAATTGTCAAAATTTTTGCCCCCATTATCATAGGATCTATTGCTGCTGTTGCTGTCGGTATGGTGGTGGGTATGGCTTTTGGCTACAGTGCTTATCATACATTTTTTTTCATCATCATTCCGATTATTTCCGGTGGGATTGGAGAAGGTATTTTACCGTTGTCCATTTCGTATGGAATGATACTGGGCAAGGATTCTGCGGTATTCGTATCCCAGTTTATCCCGGCTGCCATTATCGGTAACATTGTTGCAATTATAGGTGCAGGGGTCTTGAAGAGATTAGCGGAGAAAAAACCAAAAACTTCTGGTAACGGAAGGTTGTTAAAACTAGAAAAAGACGAAGACAAGTTAGCTCCGGTAAACTTGGGACAAACCGTTTCTTTTCCATTAATGGGTGGTGGTCTGCTGTTGGCCTGTACTTTCTTTATTGTGGGTAAGCTGCTAGAGCCGTATCTCCATATTCCAGGGCCGATTCTCATGATTCTGGCGGCCGCATTAATAAAGTGCATTCAGATCATGCCGAACACATTGGAGCAGGGAGCTTTTCATTTGTACAAATGTATAACCGCTAGTTTGACGTGGCCCTTGATGGTGGGGTTAGGCATTTTGTATGTGCCATTAGATAGTGTAGTTGGGATTCTAACGGTTCCTTATGCGATCACCTGTGCATCTGTAGTGGTTGCATTGATTGTTACTGGATACTTCACAGGAAAATGGATTCATATGTATCCCGTAGAAGCTGCCTTGGTGACCAGTTGTCGCGGCGGATTGGGGGGCACGGGCGATGTAGCCATTCTGTCTGCATCCAATCGGATGGAACTGATGCCTTTTGCCCAAATTGCAACACGGATTGGTGGAGCAGGCACCGTCATTTTAGCAACCTTGTTACTACAATTATGGAGCTGATGAGTTTTAGACCAAGCTATAAAATTCATATCATATACAGTCATGAAAGGATGGAGAAATATATGGGCAGTTTAAGAGATGAAATCAGAGAATTACACGAAGGTGGCAAAATGGAGACCTTACCCAAGAAGCGAATTGAAACGATGGAGGGGTTGTCCAAAGTTTATACGCCAGGTGTGGCTCAAATTTGCATGGAAATTGCCAATGATCCAGCCAAAGCGTTTCAATTAACGATCAAAAAAAATACAGTAGCAGTCGTTTCAGATGGAACAGCGGTACTTGGATTAGGAGATATCGGGCCGGAGGCAGCTATGCCTGTGATGGAGGGGAAGGCAGTACTGTTCAAACAATTTGCAGGTGTCGACGCATTCCCAATCTGTCTCAATACGAAGGACCCTGATGAGATTGTTCAAATTGTCAAAATGATCGCTCCTGCCTTTGGCGGCATTAACTTGGAAGATATATCTTCACCACGCTGTTTTGAGATCGAGAGACGGTTGAAGCAGGAACTCGACATTCCAGTATTTCATGATGATCAGCATGGTACGGCAGTCGTGGTATTAGCGGGTTTGGTCAATGCATTAAAGGTATGCGGCAAAAAAATGGAAGATGTCAAAGTAGTTTTTGCCGGTATCGGTGCGGCGGGTATGGCTTGCTCGCGCATGCTGCTCAAGGCAGGAGTACGCAATCTGATTGGGGTCGATCGGCAAGGAGCCATTCACCGCGATGTGGAATACAGTAACCCGCATTGGACAGAGTATGCGAACATGACTAACCCGCATAATCTAAGTGGAAGCTTATCTGAGGTAATTGTGGGAGCTGATGTGTTCATCGGTGTGTCGGGTCCAGATATACTGACTGTGGAAGACATACAGAGCATGGCAACTGATCCTATAGTGTTCGCCATGGCGAATCCGAAGCCAGAAATTGATCCGGCAATAGCTTCACCTTATGTACGTGTGCTTGCTACCGGTCGCTCCGATTTTCCTAATCAGATTAATAACGTGTTGTGCTTTCCGGGAATTTTCCGGGGCGCTCTGGATTGCCATGCGAAGACGATTAACGAGGAGATGAAACTGGCTGCCGGGCTTGCCATCGCTGATGCAATTTGCCCTGAGGAGCTAAGTGAAACTTATATCATACCGGATGTTTTTAATCCAAAGGTGGTGCAAAAGGTACGGGATGCTGTTATTCACGCAGCCTGGGAGACAGGAGTAGCCATGTCAGGTGAAGCTCCGGCTGCTACTTTACGTCCGTAAAAGTTATGTTCTTCACAAACTTTAGTTCACCGTCTTGCCCTGCTGTTCATGACAATGCAATGTCTGTATCCGTTAAGCTTTCGTGGAGAATATAAAGTCTTGCCAATGAGCAGGATATAACAAAGCGTAACGATCTATGTTCTCAAACACGAGTTGCGCTCAATACTACACAGGGAGATTTTGGGATGGGCGAAAAAAATATTTTGGCGTATTTCAAAAGTCCTGAGGAAGCACAGGGAGCCGCGAGAAAACTGGAAGCTCTCCGGGTAACGGATATGTCGATAGATCGTTTTAGCCGGTATCCGCGGCAGTCTACAGGCAACGCCGGACTGCCTGTGTTTTCGGGACAGATTAGCAGCTTGTCCTCACTCACACAGGGTGTGGATTTTACAGATGCGTCTCCAGCGATACTGGCTGCGGCTGATCCTGCTGCCAGTGGCATGAGTGATGGAGGACAAGGTGGACCAACAGGCCGCGATATTTTGTTGACTGCGGTGGTGGACGAATCCATTCATCATCAGGCGATGTCGATTGTGGAACAAGCGGGTGGAATGCTGTGACAAGTTTGGAAGGAGCAGTGACCGATGTCTAAAAACAAACGGTTCGATAAAGTGCTGACCAAAACCGAGAAAATCAAACGCATGCAATCTGCCAAAAACGAAGATGTTGAGTTCTCGGCAGAGCAGGCAGATGCTGAGGATCTGGAAGCGATCCGACGTAGTGAAGTAGCTGACCGCCGTCAGCAACGGATCATAAACGACAACGAGTAGAATACAATAAGGCGGGTATCCCACCTAAAAAGGTGATTTGTGGGATAGCCCGTCTTATTTATGTTTCTCCTTTGTGCTATTCACTAGTAGATTTATACCAGATGATAGCCGTAACAATAACTAGCATTATAATCTAATATTGTCTTTGTCATACTGGCTTTTTTGAACTCCTATGCGAGTATATAGTACAATGTAATGTATGCATGTGAAATGAGGAGGAAATGTAAACAATGTTGTGGAATGAAATTACAATACATACAAGTGAAGAAGCCATCGAAATGATTTCGAATTTTCTGCACGAAGCAGGTGCGGGAGGGGTTTCCATTGAAGAATCCGGTTCGCTTAATAAGCCCCGGGACACGTCTTATGGACAATGGTACGATCGTCCTTTGAACGACATCCCTGAAGGACAAGCGATCATCAAGGGCTATTTTGCCGAAGAAGTAGACATGGACAGCGTGCGTGCACAAATTGAGCCGCGGGTTGAACAATTGAGAACTTTTGATATTGACCCTGGCGAGGTTCGGTATGAGCTGAAAACGGTCCACGAGGATGACTGGGCTAATGCCTGGAAGCAATATTTTAAGCCTTTACGTGTATCGGATCGTTTGACCATCAAACCGACTTGGGAAGAGTATGAGCCTGCGAGTGAAGATGAAAAAATTATTGAGCTTGATCCGGGTATGGCCTTCGGCACTGGAACACATCCGACGACGTCCCTTTGTCTGAGAACGCTGGAATCCGTGATTCAGGGTGGAGAAGAAGTGATTGATGTTGGTACGGGCTCCGGTATCTTAGCGATTGGAGCGGTCAAGTTGGGAGCAAAGCATGTACTTGCCTTGGATCTTGACCCGGTAGCGGTATCCAGTGCGCGTGAAAATACGCGTTTGAACGAACTGGAGGAGCGCATCACCATTAAAGAAAGCGATTTGCTCTCCGTGCTTAATGCAAGCGATCCAACGCTGGGTATTCAACTGCCAGTCAAGCTGGTGGTAGCTAATATTTTAGCCGAGATCATTTTGTTGTTCATTGATGATGTATATAATGCCCTACAGCCAGGCGGTATTTATATTGCATCAGGAATTTGGAAGAACAAAGAAGAGGCTGTCGAAACCGCATTGAAAGCTGCTGGCTTTGAGATTACCGAAATCAACCGGGATGAAGATTGGCTGGCGTTTGTGGCGAGAAAGAGGTAAGCATGGATTTTTTACAAAGTATTTTTCGTGTAAATTTAAATGTCCTTCCATTTTACTTGTTGGCTGTGATCATATCGTTTACGGTGCATGAATTTGCGCATGCGTATTATGCCAATAAATTTGGCGACCCTACGGCCAAGCTACTGGGGCGCGTGACTTTAAATCCGGCAGTGCATATTGATCTGCTGGGTACGCTGTTACTGTTGATCGGAGGCTTTGGTTGGGCCAAGCCAGTCCCGGTCAATCGTGACAATTTTAGCCGCCCGCGCCTTATGGGCATTATTGTATCGGCTGCTGGTCCGCTGAGCAATCTGCTGCTTGCATTTGTGACTACACTGATCTATGCTGTGCTTCTTCATTTTCAAGTATTGCCGGGAATGGAGAACCAGCGGGTGGCTCAGGCAATCTATTTGTTTATCAATGCGCTAATCAATTTAAATTTGTTTTTGTTTATCTTTAATCTGATCCCACTGCCTCCACTCGATGGCTACCGGATTGTGGAGGACGTGGCTCCGACTCCTGTGCGCCGCAAGCTTCAGCACTTTGAGCAATGGTCGATCTTTATTTTTCTGCTTATACTGGTAATTCCGCAAGTACGAGCTGTAACGATTGAACCTCTTTACACGCTGTCTCAGATGATTTATATACAGTTTTTACAGTTCTCTTTTTACATTACCGGATTGTTTGGAGCCTAAGGGCTCCTTTTTTTTTACGAGAATTGGTATAACATAAACGGAAAAGGGAACAGACTGGTCATACAGGCGCAAAAGATGATATGATGGTGCTTGGTGATTTCATCGGATTTTGTACGGAACGTTAGTGGATAATAGTTATTTTTAGAATAGGTGTGAGAGAATGCAGCGTTATTTTATTCCGGCAGAGCAATTTCTAGAAGATCACGCAATTGTTACGGGTGAGGACGCGCGACATATCGCCAAAGTCATGCGCGGCCGTAGTGGTGACAAAATTATAGTCAGTGACGGGGTATCCAGGGAAGCGCTGGCTGCATTGGATACGATTGAGCAGGACCATGTGAAGGCGACGATTATCGAACCGCTGGAGATGACCTCTGAACCGCATGTTCAGATCACCATCGCGCAGAGTCTTCCTAAAGGGGACAAGATGGAGACGGTGATGCAAAAATGTACAGAAATCGGAGCCACCGGGTTCGTACCGTTTTTATCCGAGCGCACGGTCGTACAGTATGATGCCAAAAAGGAAGGCAAGCGACTGGAGCGTTGGCGCAAGATTGTGAAGGAAGCGGCTGAGCAAAGCCATCGTAACCGGATTCCGGAAATTAGCGCACCCCTGACGTGGAAAGAACTTCTGGCTTCTTTTGCTGGGTATGATTTGATATGTTATTGTTATGAAAAAGAGCAGGGGCGGCAGCTACGGGATGTAATCCAGCCTTTCGCAGGACAATGGGTGTCCACAGACAAGCCGCGTGTGCTGGTGGTGGTGGGCCCGGAAGGCGGCTTTACTGAAGCGGAAAGCCTAGAGGCTGAGCAGGCCGGGGCACAGTCTACAGGACTGGGAAGACGTATTTTACGTGCGGAAACCGCAGGTATGGTTGCATTGGCATGCATTTTATATGAGACAGGAGAAATGGGAGGGGTTTAATATGCCATCAGTGGCATTTTACACATTAGGTTGTAAAGTAAACTTTTATGATACAGAAGCGATCTGGCAGCTGTTCAAAAAAGAAGGTTATGAGCAGGTGGATTTTGACGAGCAGACTGCTGATGTCTATTTAATTAATACATGTACGGTTACGAATACCGGTGATAAGAAGAGCCGTCAGATCATTCGTCGTGCGATTCGCCGAAATCCAGATGCCATTGTGGCAGTGACGGGCTGTTACGCTCAAACTTCTCCGGCCGAAATTATGGATATTCCAGGTGTTGATCTTGTTATTGGTACGCAGGATCGAGATAAGATTATTCCGTTTGTGAAGGAGATCCAAGAGTCGCGTCAACCTGTAAACGCTGTGCGTAATATAATGAAGACCCGTGTGTTTGAGGAAATGGATGTGCCTGATTTTGCTCATCATACCCGTGCGTTTCTAAAAATTCAGGATGGCTGCAATAACTTCTGTACCTTCTGCATTATCCCGTGGTCGCGGGGCTTATCCCGCAGCCGTGATGCCGCGAGCATTATTACACAGGCGCGTCAACTGGTGCACGCAGGCTACAAGGAAATCGTACTCACGGGTATCCATACTGGTGGTTATGGCGACGATATGGATAATTATGACCTGTCCGATCTGCTGTGGGATCTGGAGAAAGTGGAAGAGCTGGAACGTATCCGTATCAGCTCGATTGAAGCCAGTCAGATTGATGAAAAAATGCTGGATGTACTGAAACGCTCCAATAAGCTGGTTCGCCATTTCCACATACCGCTTCAAGCAGGGGACGATACCGTGCTGAAACGGATGCGCCGCAAGTACACGACAGAAGAGTTTTATAACAAAATGCTTATGATTCGTAAAGCGATGCCAGATGTAGCAATTACAACAGACGTAATTGTCGGCTTCCCTGGAGAAACGGACGAAATGTTCCGTAATGGCTATGAGCTGATGAAAAAAATCGGCTTCTCGGAAATGCACGTGTTTCCGTATTCCAAGCGTACTGGCACGCCTGCGGCACGTATGGAGGATCAGGTGGACGAGGACGTGAAAAATGCGCGTGTGCGTGACCTGATTGCATTGTCAGAGCAAATGCAGCTGGCATATGCTGAAAAGTTTGTTGGTCAGGTGCTGGAGGTTATTCCTGAAGTAGCCCCTAAAGGGACGGAAGATAGCGGTATACTTTATGGTTATAGTGACAATTACATTCAACTGGTGTTTGAAGGTAATAAGGATCTGGTTGGCAAGGTGTGCCGCGTGAAGCTGACGAAGGCGGGCGTTAATGAAAGTGAAGGCCAATTGGTCCGCGTATTGGAGAACGGGCTGCAAACAGCTTTGTAAAATAAAAAGAGCCTGAACAGGCAATAGCGATGGCCAACAAGGATTTCGCCTTTCCCTACAGAGAGGACGGAATCCTTGTTGCGCAAGGAAAGGAGATTACAGGATGGCAGCAAAAAAGGAAATTTCCGCAGGTGGCGTAGTGTTTCGCAAACAGGGGGAGCAGCTTGAAATTCAGCTGATTACCGACCGATATGGCAAGACATCTCTGGCTAAAGGCAAAATGGAGCCAGGTGAAACAATCGAACAAACCGCTCTACGTGAAATTCGTGAGGAAACAGGGCTGAACGGGCGGATTATTCAGCATGTGGATATGATTGCTTATACGTACCAGCACCCTGAATATGGGGAAGTGGACAAGGAAGTTCATTATTATCTCGTAGAGGCACTGGATGGGAATTTGCAGGCACAGATAGAAGAAATCAAAGGCGTCGCGTGGCATACGCCCGAAGAAGCATGGCGTCTCCAGCGTCAGGGTGGATATGACAACAATGATGTCATTCTGAGCAAGGCGCTGTCTATGCTAGGAATTAACGTTTAACCCTATGGGAAGACACTTGCTCCTCTATACGAGTCCATACAGGTAAATAGCAGAGGGGCAAGGCAAGCAGAGAACTGATGACGTTAAACAGGGTTTGGGCATGCGCTACCTTGGCTCCGGGCTCAGTAGATATCCAAGAAGCGGCCATATCCAGCCCGGGGATTAACGGCATAAAGAGCAATGCCCCGCCTACGTTCAGCAGCACGTGGGACCAGGCCACAAATTTGCCAGACACGCTGCCGCCAACAGCGGCAATCAGGGCAGTCACGCAGGTGCCCACATTGGAGCCGATGACGATGGCGATCCCTACATCAACTGGCAGGGCACCCGCAGCAGCCAGGCTAATCGCCATACCAATGACAGCTGCGCTGCTGTGAACCAGTGCGGTTAGGCAGGCTCCAGCAGCGAAGGCCCACCACATGTTGGCTGCAGCATGATCAAGAAACCAGCGGAATAGTCCGGCTTGCTCAATCCAGGGGCCAACGGCTTGCATCACGCGGATACCTGCGAGAATCAGCGAAAATCCGGCAAAGACGAGGCTGATAAATTGTACAGCCTGTGGGCGGCTAAGCCCATTGGAGGTGGCTGAAGCTCCGGCAGCTGCATACTGACGGCCAGCGACCGTTTCCCCCCACAGAACAGCAGTGCCCCAGCATAGCAGTGATCCACATAGCAGTGGAGCAGCCAGCTTGCCGAGCTGGAGGCCCATCAGCTCGGTTGTCAGGCAGGTACCAATATTGGTACCAAGAATGATGCCGAGCGTGCGGCCGTAGGTCAACAGCCCGGCATTGACCAGTCCGATCGTCAGCACCGTTACGGCGGTGCTGCTTTGCAGTAGGGCGGTAATGCCTGAGCTAAACAGCATACCCCGCCAAGGGGAAACCGTAGCCCGGTTTAGCCAGCGAGTAAGGAAGGGGCCGGCCAAATGCCGGAGGGCAGCTTCCATCAGCTTCATTCCACCTAAAAAAATAAGCAGCCCACCGCACAGCGGCAATATAACATGTATAAACACGGCTTTAGCCCCCCCTTTTCTAGGCGAAAATGAGAATACTTATGTAACAGCCTATGATCTACCTAGGACAGCCATGACAAGCATGGCCGAGCAGTTTTTTATGGAACGAACATTTTGTAGTATCTTCACAAGCTTTTAAAGCGTGACGTCGATATATAGGCGGGCAGTAGCGAAGCGGTTCATTTGAAGCTGGAGAAGCGCCAGCGATCGTAAGACCAAATGAATCGGTGGAGCCGCGCCCCTATCGAACAAAATGTTTTAACACTTTGAGTAATCCAAGAATAGGAGTGAAGGATTTTGCCTTCAGTAATATTAGAGCGTAGCCGTAAAAAAAGGCTGGAGCAAGCACACCCTTGGGTGTTTAAAAATGAAATAGCCAAGATTGAGGGTGATCCAGAAGCTGGTGACTTGGTCAGCATCCTGAACCATCAGGGGCGTTATTTGGCGACAGGTTACTATAATCCTGCTTCACAAATTACAGTGCGTGTGATGTCCTATGAGCCGCTAGAAGTGATGGACCAAAGCTTCTTTGCCCAACGTTTCCGCAATTGCTTGGAGCACCGCGAACGCTTTGTGACCGGAGGAAACGCTTATCGTTTGGTGTACGGCGAGGCTGATTTTTTGCCTGGGCTGATTGTAGACCGTTTTGGTGATGTATTGGTCGTTCAGCTGTTAACGCTTGGCATGGATCGGCGCAGGGAAGAAATCAGAGATGCACTTGTTGAAGTAATGGGGCCAGTTGGTATATATGAGCGTAGTGATGTATCCATCCGTGAGCTGGAAGGGTTGGAACAGACGAAGGGTTCTTTGTACGGCGATTGCCCGCGCCATGTGGTGGTGACGGAAAATGGCTTACAAATCAAGGTCGATATCGAAGAGGGACAAAAGACGGGGTATTTCTTTGACCAGCGTGAAAATCGTGCGGCCATCGCGCCGTTGATGACAGGTTGGGGAGCGCGTAGCGGAATTACGTTGCAAGAAGTAGCTGCAAACCCAGGGGATGACGGCACAACGGTCATAAAGCCTGTGAATAAAAGTGGTAAGGTTGTTGAATTCCCATTCTGGGACGGTGCAACTGTATTGGAATGTTTTTCACATACAGGTAGCTTTACGCTCAATGCGTGTAAACATGGTGCGAAAAAAGTAACTTGTCTTGATATTTCTGAACATGCGATTGAAAGTGCTCGGGATAATGTGAAGCTGAACGGTTTTGAGGATCGCGTCGAGTTTGTCGTCGACGATGCTTTTCAATATTTACGTAATCAGGTTAAAGGTGTAGAGGAACGCACCGCGCGAGCGGGCGGCAAAGGAGATACATCTAAGCCGCTGACTGCGGGTGGCGGACGTACCTTTGACGTAGTTATTCTGGATCCGCCGGCTTTTGCCAAAACGAAGAGTGCTGTCAAAGGAGCTACACGTGGATATAAAGATATCAACCTTCACGGAATGAAGCTCGTCAATGAGGGCGGTTATTTGGTAACGGCGAGTTGTTCGTTCCATATGCGGCCGGAGCTGTTTTTGGACACGATTAAGGAAGCGGCTGCAGATGCCGGCAAAATCCTCCGACTGGTAGATTGGAGAGCGGCAGGGAAGGACCATCCCCAAATTTTAGGTGTGGAGGAAGGTCATTATTTGAAATTTGCCATCTTTGAGGTGCGCAGCCGGACACAGCTGTAGATTTCATACCCTTGTCAAAGTTAATCTACTATTAGGCGATAAAGATAAATAGGTGAAAACAAACTCATTTTTAGTATACATCAGTCCTGTAGAGAAGGCTTGCACCAAGCCATCCTGCGGGACTGTTTGTTTTTGAGAAGAGCCCAATTGCTACAACATGGCAAACGTACGTTCTTTTCTCCTTTGCCTGATATGCTATACTGTTTAATAGAATGTTGTTGGTTAGAAAGGAGGCGGCATCATGTCGGTCCGCTTATTGATTGGCCGCTCTGGTAGTGGTAAAAGCACGTTAATCCGTAATGAAATGACCTCTATGTTACGCGAGGAGCCGCTAGGTAAGCCTATGCTGTTACTTGTGCCTGAGCAATCGTCATTTGCTTCAGAGCATGCGTTGCTCACCGAAGTCGGAAACGGTATTCAGGGGTCGGTGCGCGCCCAGGTGATGGGATTCCATCGTCTTGCCTATTTAGTCATGCAGGAAACAGGGGGTTCAGCACTGGTGCCTGTAACGGAAGAAGGCAAGAAGATGCTTTTATATAAAATTATTCGTCGTCGCAAGGATGAACTGAGTTTATTTAAAGATTCAGGAGACCAACTCGGTTTTGTGGATCGGTTGAATACGTTGTTCACAGAGCTAAAGCAGTACGGAAATGATGCTCGGTCTGTACCGGAGCAACTGGATAGAATGCATGCTGCGGGGGAGTCCACTCCGATTTTAAGAGGCAAGCTCAAGGATATCAGTCTAATCTATGAGGATTTTGAACGGGAGCTGACGCTTAAATATATCGATGGTGAAGATACGCTTCGCATGCTGACAGAACAGATTGCACAGTCTTCCCTCGTGCGCGGAGCAGACATTTGGATGGATGGCTACCGGAGGTTTACACCACATGAATACAAGGTGGTGGAGCAGCTTATGCTGCACGCCTCCTCGCTGACAGTGGCGCTGACCTGTAACCGTAGCTACGATAGCGGACAGCTTCCACATGAGCTGGATTTGTTTCATCCTTCAGCGGCTACCTACGTCAAGCTTAAAGGAATGGCAGAGGAGCTGATGATTGAAACGCAGACACAGTTATTACGCCCCGATCCGATGCCTAGGTTTAAGGAACGTCCAGCGTTGGCGTATTTGGAGGCTAATTTCGAACATCGCACAGGGCTGCGGAATCAGGAACAGCGGCTGGGGCTACAGCAGCTACGAGAGCAATGGGCAGGTACAGAACCTAAGGGTATAAAACTGCATGCTGCGGCAAATCGTCGTGCCGAGCTGGAAGGAGCCGTACGCGAAATGCGCCGTCTGGCCCGCGATGAAGGTGCGCGTTATCGGGAAATGGCCCTGTTTGTGCGTCATATTGAAGATTATGAGCCATGGGTGGAACCGATATTCAAGCAGTATCAGGTTCCAGTATTTTTGGATCAGCGGAGAAGTATACTTCATCATCCCTTGGTGGAATTGATTCGGGCTTCACTGGATATCGTGCAGCGACGCTGGCGATACGAGGATGTATTTCGTGCGGTCAAAACAGACCTTCTATTGCCGCTGGACGGTCGAGTGAGCCGCGAGCAGATGGACCGTCTGGAAAACTATGTGCTGGCCTGCGGAATACAAGGTAGCCGTTGGACAGATGGTCGGGCGTGGCAGGCTGTGCCCAGTTTGTCGCTGGAGCTGGAGGAACAGGAACGGAACCGTCAACGGGATGAAACGCTGGATTTGATGGAGTTGTGCCGAGATGTGATTGTGACGCCTTTGCATGCGTTTGAGAAGCGTATAGGTAAGGCACGAACGGCGCTTGAGAAGAGCGAAGCTGTATATCTGTTGCTGGAGGATGCAGAAATCGGTCACAAGCTGGACGCCTTCATTCATCAGGCAGAAGAAGCTGGAAATCCCGAGCAGGCGAAGGAGCACCGTCAGGTATGGGAGGCGGTGCTTGAACTGCTGGATCAAATCGTCGAAATGATGGGTGATGAGCGACTGGACACTGCTTTGTTTGCGGGTGTGCTGGAAACGGGATTGGCTGAGTTCCGTATGGGGCTTGTTCCACCGGCTCTGGATCAGGTGCTGGTCGGAAATACGGACCGTACACGTGTATTCGGCATTCAACATGCCTTTGTGCTAGGGATGAACGAAGGTGTAATGCCGGCTGTGTTCCATGAGGATGGGGTGCTGAATGAGCAGGAGCGTACGGCATTAAATGAACAAGGTATAGAGCTGGCGCCAGATATGACAAGACGTCTGTTGGACGAACGGTTTCTCGCTTATACGGCCCTGACCTCTGCTGGTAAAAGCCTATGGATGAGCTATGCGGTGACTGATGAAGAAGGCAAGCCATTGCTGCCGTCGGAGTTAGTGCGACATGTGCGGCAACTGCTTCCTGGTCTGGATGAACGTCCACTGGCTGGATACCCTTTGCCTGAAGACGCTTGGACGACGCAATGGGAGTATGCTTCCCATCCGTCTGAGGCATTGCCGCAGCTCATTGCGCAATTACGGCATTGGCGGCGTGGCGGTGATATTTTATCTCCCTGGTGGGAGGTATATAACTGGTATGCCAGCCAGCAGGGACGTGAGAAGGACAAGCTGCGTCAGTTGTTGACCTCACTTTTTTACGAGAATCATGCCGAAATGCAGAAGGAAACGAGCCGCCGTCTGTATGGCAGCAAGCTGCGTACCAGTGTATCTCGGATGGAACGTTTTGTCGCATGTCCATTTTCTCACTTTGCCTCTCATGGTCTTCGTTTGAAGGAACGTCAAATGTATCGTCTGAAGGCTCCGGATATCGGACAATTATTCCATGCAGCGCTTGGTGAGATGGCGATCAATCTGCGTGAACGTAATGTCAGTTGGGGAAGCCTCACTACCGAGGAATGTCGCCAAGAGGCGGAAAGTACGGTGGAGCGTCTTGCTCCTCGCCTGCAAGGCGAGATTTTAATGAGCTCCAAGCGGTATGGCTATATTTTGCGCAAGTTAAAAGACATTGTGAGCCGTGCTTCGTTAATTTTGGGTGAACATGCACGGAGAGGTAGCTTTGAGCCGATTGGGCTGGAGTTGGACTTCGGACCGGGTCAGCCGCTTCCTCCCTTAAGCTTCCGGTTAGATAACGGCGTGGTGATGGAAATTGTCGGACGGATTGACCGTGTCGATGTGGCAGAAGGAGAAAAAGGATTACTTTTGCGTGTCATTGATTATAAGTCCAGTCAAAAGGATCTTAAACTGCATGAGGTGTATTATGGCTTGTCTTTGCAAATGCTCACCTACCTGGATGTGCTGCTGAATGCGGCGGAGGAATGGTTGGGCGAGACTGCTTATCCGGCGGGTACACTGTATTTTCACGTCCACAATCCGATGCTGCAATCGCCTAACGGCCTGAGCGCAGAACAGGCGCGTCAGGAGCTCTTGAAACGTTTTAAGATGAAGGGATTATTGCTCGCGGATCGGGATGTAGTTGGGCAAATGGATACAGCATTGGATAAAGGATATTCCTCTATTTTACCTGTTGCAGTGAAAGCAGACGGCAGTTTTTATAGCAGTGCTTCCGTTGCTTCGCCTGAACAGTGGGATAGCCTGTTAGCGTCGGTGCGCAACAATATTCGGACGATTGGCACACGGATGACGGAAGGCGATGTTGCCATTGAACCTTATCGCATCCAGCAAGAAACGGCATGTACCTTCTGTTCTTTTAAGCCTGTTTGTCAATTTGACGACAGTCTGGAAGGCAGTGGTTACAACCAATGGGGGAAACCGGGCAAGGATCAGGTCTGGGATCTGCTGGGTCATACACAGGAAGGGAAAGGAGGAATGAAGCAATGATAAGCACGTCAAATGCTAAAGGCTTGCCGAAGCCGGAAGGAAGCATGTGGAGCGATGATCAGTGGCGTGCCATTTCGGAATCCGGTAACAACATGCTGGTTGCGGCAGCGGCGGGGTCTGGTAAAACAGCGGTGCTCGTAGAGCGTATTATTCGCAAAATTGTTGATCCTCAGCTCGGCTTCAGTGTAGATCGGTTACTGGTGGCGACCTTTACGAAGGCTGCAGCCGCAGAAATGCGTCAACGGATACGCGAAGCGCTGGAACGTGTGCTGGAACAGGAACCGGAAAGTGAACATGTACGTCGCCAGCTATCGTTGTTGAATCGAGCCTCGATTACGACGCTTCACTCTTTTTGTATGGAGGTCATCCGCAGGCATTATCAGGCCATTCCTCTTGATCCCGGCTTTCGGATTATGAATGAGCATGAAACAGAATTGCTGCGCCAAGAGCTTTTAGAAGAACTGTTTGAGGAGAAATATGAGCTTCATGATGAAGGCAGCACATTCCGCAGACTGGTCGACTGGTTTAGTGGAGAACGCACCGATGATGCCATGTATGTGCTTGTTCAGCGTTTGTATGATTTTTCTCAAAGTCATCCTTGGCCGGAGCATTGGCTGCGCGAGACGGCAGCAGCATTTCGTGTACAGGATGTAGCAGCTTTGGGGGAGACTCCTTGGGTTCGTAGTATTTTGACGGATGCTGCCCTTTCGTTGCGCGGAGCAGCGAGTTTGCTGGAACAGGCGCATGAAACAGCTATGCAGCCTGGCGGTCCTGCACCCTATGCCATGACACTGCAAGAGGATACGGCGATGGTGAAGGAATTACTGCAAGAGCTCGAGACACAGCCGTGGGCATCCTTGTATGATCAATTTCAAGCAGCATCCTTTGGCAAGCTCAAGCCAGTTAAAAAAGATCAAACCGAGCCTGCATTGCAGGAACGGGTTAAGACGCTGCGCGAGGCTGCCAAAAAAATGATTACGGATATGAAGGCTTCCCTGTTCGGTCGGAGAGCAGAAGCTTATTTGGAGGAACTGCATGCGACCGCTCCTCTGATGGACGAACTGGTGGAGACTGTGATTGCTTTCGGGGAACGATTTCAACAGCACAAGCAGTCAAAAGGACTGGTGGATTTCGGGGATTTGGAGCATTATTGTTTGAAAATATTAAGACACCCCGAATCTACTCCGTACAAGCTGTTACCTTCCGATGCTGCACTTGAATACAAGGCGCAGTTCGACGAGGTACTGCTGGATGAGTATCAAGATACGAATACCGTACAGGAAGATATCGTTAGACTGGTATCGCGCGAGGAACCGGGTAACCGTTTTATGGTGGGAGACGTGAAACAGAGTATTTATCGGTTTCGGCTGGCAGAGCCAGGGCTGTTTTTGAATAAGTATCAACGATACGGCATGCAGGAACAGGAAGATGGCTTTTTGATTGATCTGGCGCGTAATTTCCGCAGTCGGGAGGAAGTTGTCGATGCGGTTAATTTGGTGTTCCGCCAGATTATGAGTGTGGGTGTGGCGGAAATTGAGTACGATGAACGAGCCTGGCTCGTACACGGCGCGTCCTACCCAGAGAAGACAGAGAAGGACGCTGCTTCTGCATACGCGCCTGAACTGATGTTAGTTGATAAAGGCGGGCGTGGTCTTTCTGAGGTTTCGGAGTTGTCTGAAACGGGGGACGAATCGGCTTTACAGGAAAGTGAGCTGGCCGAGCTTGCGGAGCTTGAAACGGCTCAGTTGGAGGCTCGTGCAATCGCTCAACGGATCAAGGAGCTGACTGGAGATACTGGACAGCCACTGTTGATTTATGACAAGGGATTAAAAGCGATGCGTCCAGCAGTCTACGGTGATATTGTCATATTGCTTCGTTCAGCAAGCGTATGGGCTCCCTTAATTGTGGAAGAATTGCGGCTTGAGGGCATCCCAGCCTCTGGAGAGCAGACGACAGGCTTTTTTAAAGCAACGGAAGTTGAGGTAATGTTGTCCCTGCTGCACATTATTGATAATCCGCAGCAGGACATCCCGCTTGCATCCGTGCTTCGTTCGCCAATTGTCGGCTTGACCGAAGATGAACTGGCACAAATTCGTCTAGAGAAGCCGGATGGAATGTTTTATGATGCATTGCTGGCGGCGGCAGAGACTGAACAAGTTGAGGAGAGTTTAAAAGAGACCTCTGCTGATGTTATGGAGATGGATCTTTTCACTGAGGACCCGCTATCTCCACCTGACCCAGTCCATAGGAATGACGGGAATACGTTGTCTACCCGACTACGTTCATTTTTGCGTAATTTGGACGCATGGCGGCAGGAAGCCAGACAAGGAAGCTTAAGTGTATTGATTTGGAATGTGCTGGAGGAAACAGGATATCTGGATTGGGTGGGTGGACTCCCTGGCGGCTCACAGCGTCAAAGCAACCTACGGGCTTTATATGACCGAGCGAGACAGTATGAGACTTCTACGTCCAACCGAGGCTTGTTTCGATTCCTGACCTTTATTTCCCGTCTGCGGGAGCGAGGCGGTGATTTAGGATCCATCAGCGGGGGGACTGAACCCGATCAGGCTGTCCGCATTATGACTATTCATAAAAGTAAAGGACTTGAATTTCCTGTCGTGTTTATTGCCGGGACGGCAAAAATGTTCAATCAGCAGGATCTGAATGCGCCGTTTCTTATGCACAAGGAGTTGGGATTTGGTCCTAAATATGTGGAGGAACAAAACCGCGTTAGCTACCCTACGCTGCCTAATTTAGCGATCCGTCGACGCTCACAGCTGGAGCTTTTGGCTGAAGAAATGCGTGTGCTATACGTAGCGCTTACGCGTCCGCGTGAAAAGCTGATTATGACCGGAACCGTGAAGGATCTCGCTTCCCGCGCAGCAGGTTGGGCACGTGCCAAGGAACATGCGGAAACAGTACTACCAGACTATATGCTGGCGGCAGGTCGCAGCTATCTGGACTGGGTAGGTCCTGCGTTGATTCGTCATCCTTCTGCAACTTCGCTGAGGGAAGCGGCAGGGGATCAGGAGGGGTATTATCACAGACTGGAACACATGCCGGGGGCAGACTGGTTATTTAAAATCGTAGCCTCAGAAACACTTTCTGGCTCTCGTGTGAACTCGGATCGTGGAGAAGAGGTATCGGCCGAAGAACGCCAAAAGAAAACAGAAGCACTGAGAAATGTTGAGCTAATCGAATTAGACGAAGAAAGTGAAACGGATATTGCTGCGGCTCTTTCCTGGACCTACCCGTATGAACGGGCGGGCAAGACAGCAGCCAATACATCGGTCACAGAGATGAAAAGATGGCTGGAGATGCAGGAGATAGGATCTGATGATTGGCTGAATCTATCTTCTATCTCCCAACAAGCAGACTTACCAGAGGATCGCGAAGATTCTGACACTAGGGGCAGTCAATTACACTTGCGCAGACCTAAGTTTATGGGAAATCAGCGACTGACTCCTACAGAACGAGGGACGGTCTATCATACGTTGATGCTGCATGTGCCCCTAGATGGAGTCTTGAGCGCTGAGGTTATTGAGGAAACCAAAGCTCGTTTGCTGAATCAACGTATCTTACTGGATGTTCATGCAAAGGCGCTGGATACGAATAAAATATTACGGTTTTTCTCTAGTGAGCTAGGGGAGAGAATGCTGGGTTCATCCCGTATTCAGCGTGAGCTTCCGTTTACTTATACCATGCGGGCAACCGATTACTGGAACCACAGTTTGCCTGCGGTGTTGCCAGAACAGAAGACAGTTACGGAAAGCGGGCGGGACGATAAAGTGCTGATGAACGGGATCATTGACTGTTTGTTTGAAACTCCCGAAGGGCTTGTGCTGCTGGATTATAAAACAGACCGGATAACCAAATATCGTACGCTGTCACATTTAACAGACCAATATCGTTTTCAATTGGAGCTGTATGCCCGTGTGATTGAAGAGATTACAGGCAAAAAGGTTGCTGAGAAATGGTTGTATTTTATAGAAGCTGGAGAGAGTGTGCAGCTGTAGTGATATAGATAGGGAGAGGGGGAATAGCATGCGGATTTTGCATACAGGGGATTGGCATTTGGGTCGCACATTGGAAGGTCGAAGCCGTCTGAAGGAGCAGGAGGCGTTTTTGGAAGAATTGGTGAAAATGGCTGACGACCAGCAGGCTGATTTGATTATGATGGCTGGGGATGTGTACGACTCAGTCAATCCTTCGGCCGCCGCAGAGCAATTGTTTTATGAAGCATCTGCTCGTCTTACGGCTGGAGGAAGACCGCTAGTCGTCATTGCCGGCAATCATGATCAGCCGGAAAGAGTATCCTCGGTCACCCCGCTGGTGAGCGGGCGTGGAATTACATTGCTGGGACTGCCTCATGGGGAAGCAGTGCGCGTTCGTACACCGCGAACGGGCGAAATGGCATGTATTGCGGCCTTGCCATATCCGTCTGAGTCTCGTCTGAATGAGCTATTGTCTGAAGACGGGGATGAAACCATATTACGCGAGGCATATAGCCGTCGTGTAGGGATGCTGATGTCACAGCTGGGTACAGCGTTTCGGCCCGATACTGTTAATTTGTCGATGAGCCATATATATGTGCTTGGCGGGCTGGAGTCGGATTCGGAACGTCCGATTCAGGTCGGGGGAGCCTATACCGTAGATCCGTCTGCTTTGAGCATTGGAGCGCAGTATACGGCTCTGGGGCATTTGCATCGTCCCCAATATGTGAAGGGCGATGGGCTGATGCGTTATAGTGGTTCTCCGCTGGCTTATAGCTTTTCCGAAGCTGGACAAGCCAAATCAGTTACGTTAATTGACGTGATTGCCGGCAAGCCAGCACAGGTTGAGGAACTGTATATTACCAGTGGACGCCCATTAGTGAGGTGGCGAGCACGGGGAGGTCTGGAGGAAGTATATCGCTGGCTGGATGAAGGACTGGATGCTGATGCCTTTATTGACCTGGAAATTACGCTGGATGAAGCGATGTCAATGGGAGATATTCAACGGTTGCGCAAAAGCCGTGAAGGCATCATTCATATTCGGCCCGTGTACCCAGAAATGGCGGCGGCACAGTTGGAACAGCAACGTTCAGAACTGCCGGTTCATGAGTTGTTCCGGGCGTTTTACCAAAGACAGACGGGCGGAGCACAGCCGGATGACGGATTAGTACAGTTGTTTTTGGAACTGGTAGAACAGGATGATGCAAGAGACCACGCTGAGGAGGATGAAGTATGAAACCGATCCTTCTGAAACTGGCGGGGTTGCAAAGCTACCGGGAGTCGCAGGAAATTCGCTTTGACGATTTGACCGAAACGGGACTGTTCGGAATTTTTGGTCCAACGGGTAGTGGTAAATCAACATTGCTGGATGCCATTACGTTGGCCATGTACGGTAAGGTGGAGCGGGCGGTGAATGGTACACAAGGCATCATGAATCATGCCGAGGATACGCTGTCTGTAGCATTTACATTTGAATTAATGTCAGCTCAAGGACCTCGCCGTTACCGTGTAGAACGACGTTTCAAACGTCCAGGAGGCGTATCGGTTAATAATACGCTTAGCCGTTTTATTGCATATACAGAAGACGGCGAGGAAGTACTTGCTGACAAAGTACAGGATGTGACGCGCTGTGTGGAGGAGTACATCGGCCTGAAAATGGACGATTTTACGCGCGCTGTCGTATTACCGCAGGGGAAGTTTGCGGAATTTTTATCCTTAAAGGGCAGTGAACGTAGACAGATGCTTCAGCGTTTGTTCCATCTGGAGAAGTACGGAGATCAACTTGCTCAGAAGCTGAGCCGTCGTGTGAAGGATAACGACATCGCCTTGAAGTCGTTGGAAGCGGAGCAGCAAGGGCTGGGGGATGCGAGTGCTGAAGCGCTTGAGCTTGTAAAGCTGCGCCTCCAAGAAGCGATGGACCATGCAGAGGCTTCACGCCGCGAACTAGAGCGTGTTTCACGGGAAGCGGAGGCGCTGAACAAAACACGGGAACTGGTCATCGAGCTTAGCCAAAGAGTGAATGAGCTGGAGGATATGGCAAGACAGGAACCAGGCATTGCTTTGCTGGAGCGCAAGCTGCGACAAGCATCTGCAGCGGAGGCGTTGCTGCCTGCACTGACAGATTGGAAGGAAGCCGTTGCCGAAGCAGAAAAACGGCAAAAGAATGCTGAACAGATGGCAGTCCAGGCTGCCTCCGCAGCGGAGACAGCGCTTGTATCTGTGCAAGCAGATGAGCAGGCGCGACAAGCACTCAGTGCTGAAGAACCGAAGCTATTGCTTCGGATCGACCAACTGGAGCAGGCACTTCAACTGGAACGTGATACGGAGGTGCTGTGGACCGAAAGAGAACGTTTGGCGGCCGAACTGGCGCATAGCGAACAAACCCTTGCAGAGCATGCCGCAGGTCTCGCAAAGGAACAAGAGTTACAGACACGAGGTTTAAAGCGGCAGCAGGAGCTTCAGCAGGAGTTGAAGCAAAATGAAGTGCGGGCAGATGAGCGGCGTATGCTGCAAGAGGCTGTGCAGCGGCTACAACAGCTGGAGATAGCGCATGAGCAATGGCGTGAAGCTGAACAGGAGTATTTAGCTCAGGAGAAACGGCTTGCGCTAGCAGACGAACGTCTAAAGCTAATGGAGCAGGAGACACAGGAGACCGAGACACGACGTTCTGTCCTTGCTGCACAGGCGGCTGAAGGCATCGAGGCGTTGCTGGCGCTGGATGCGGAAATTACAGCCGACGTGTCGGCACTGGCTGCCGAGGAGGAGCAGCTGCGTCACGAGCTTCGTGCCGAGGAGCTCGGACGTCTCGCGCAGCATCTCGCTGCCGAGCTGCGCGAAGGAGAGCCATGCGCAGTGTGTGGCTCTCTGCATCACCCCGCGCCTGCCGCTGTTGCGGCCCATGGCGCGGATTCCGCTGCGCCGGATGAGCTGCACCGCCTGCGGCTCGGCTTACAGGAGCTGCGTCTCACACTGCGCCAGCAGTTGCACGAGCAGCGCAGCCTGCTGACGCAGCCCGCCGCCGCAGACAGCGGCGCTGCCGCCACGGGCGAGCCTTTTACGCCTGCGGCTGCTGTGCCTCGTGGTGTCGCCGTATGGGCGGAGCGCTGTGCAGCGCTGGAGCGTACAGCGGCTGAGCTGGCAGCGCGTGCGCATACGCTGCCTGCCGAGGCACAGGCACTGCGTGAGGCGGACGTCGCCGGACAGCAGCGGCGTATCCGTGCAGCCGCTGAGCAGGAAGTGGCGGTTGCAGCCCTGGCGCAGGCGCGGAGCAAGCGCGAGGCATGTACCACGCGCAGCGAGGGGCTGCGCGCCGAATGGACAGCGCAGCTGCCGGATGTCGGCCCCGACCAAGCTGCGGAGCGTTATCGCGCCATGCAGGAGCGCGACCGGCGTGCGGAGGAGCTGCGATCCCGACTGGAGACGAGCGTGACCTTCCTCGAAGAAAAGGCAGCGCGTGTACAGCAGATACAGCAAAGCATCATCGAGGAGGACAAAATCATTATTGCCCGTCGTACAGGGCTGCAAAGTAAAGATGATTTGCTGCGTGAAAAGCAAGAACAGCTCCGAAAGTGGGTTGGAGAAGGCCAAGCAGCCTCATTGCTGGAAGAAGCGACCTCACGCTTGTTGGGACTGAAAAACGGAGCCGAAGCCGCTGCACGCCGCCGTACCGAAGCGGAAGAACGCAAGCAGCAGGCTGTTCATGCTTCACTGATAGCGCGGCAGGCCTCCGACTCGGCAGAAGAAAGACGGCAGACAGCAGCATCCCGTTGGGGCATCCGTCTGGAAGCTTCCTCTTTTGCTACGGAAGCAGAGGTCTTGGAATGCTGCTTGGGACCGGAAGAAGCCACACGCTATGAGCGTGAAGTGAATTTGCACCGAGAACGGGAGAAGGAGCTGTCTTCCCGCTTAAAACATGTCGAAGAGCAGTTGAATGGAGCAACAATAACAGAGGAACAGTGGAAAACGACCACTGCGAGGCTGCGTGATTGCCGTGCACGCGACGAAGAGGCGCTTCAGAATCGCGCCAAGGCCGAACGTGATTTAGAGGACTTGCAGCGTCGGCACGTCCGCTGGATGGAGCTGGAGTCCAATCGTTTACATCTGCGTAGCGAGGCAGAAAAAATGTCCAAGCTCCAGTCTGTTTTTCGAGGCAATGCCTTCGTTGAATATATTGCCGAAGAGCAGCTCATGCAGGTCAGCCAATCCGCTTCACGCCGCCTACGTTTTCTGACTAAGCAGCGTTATGCGCTAGAAGTAGATTCCAGCGGTGGTTTTGTCATTAGTGATGATGCCAACGGTGGGGTCAAACGTCCGGTATCGACCTTGTCCGGCGGCGAAACGTTCCTGACCTCTTTGTCGCTTGCGCTTGCGCTGTCGGCTCAAATTCAATTGCGGGGCCAATACCCTCTACAATTTTTCTTTCTGGATGAAGGATTTGGAACGTTGGACCCCGAACTGCTTGACACAGTAATTACCTCGCTAGAAAAGCTGCATCACGATCAATTATCTGTTGGTGTGATTAGCCATGTGCCTGAATTGCGGGCCCGGCTCCCACGCAAGCTGGTTGTTCTTCCCGCAGAGCAGGCTGGTGGAGGCTCTCGTGTAGTTATGGAAACATTTTGAAACAATGTGATACGGATCACAGATACAGTTTCAAACTGTTGTTATAATACAGCTAAGCCGACAAGTTAATCATACAGCACCCCGGCGGACGTATGCTGCGGAAGAAGTCTTCCCGTCATACGTCCGTTCAGAGGGGCTCTGCCAAGAGCTCCCGGGGTGCTTCTTTTTTTTGTAGCCGGAATTCGCCCAATTTGATGTAGCACATAGCCCGTTTTTGAATAACATACGGTATACATGCAAGAGTCTAGGAGGAAACAACCATGGAAAAAAGCATGATAACCGAAAATGTTACAGCATCGCAACAGATGGATGCTAAAACACTATGTCAACAGCATATGCATCGTTATGTATGCGTATGGGTAAAGGATGGGACAATGTATGACGGAATAGTAGAGCATGTGGATGATGAAAAGATATACTTAGCCGTTCCTATGGGTGGAGAAGAAATGGAGAATGTTAATCTCCCCTATCCGCCCAACAATTGTGGATGCGGCTCCCGTGCTTATGGCGGCTATGCATCTTATCCTCCGTACCCTTATCCGTACCCTTACCCGGTCCCAGTACCCGCCTATGCGTATGGATTCCCATACGGACGTCGCCGCTTTAATCGCTTGATTCTGCCACTTGCTGCGTTGACAGCGATTAGTTTACTGCCTTACTACTAATCCGATCTTCTTCGTTGCCTGACCATCGTTCTACTCTCTCCCGCCTAAAGCCCTTGTACAGTATAAGTGGCTATATAGGCGTATCCATACATCATCACTAAGTAAGGCTGTTTCTTCCAGCATGAAGAAACAGCCTCTTTTTCACATCTACCGTCTCAATATGTTAATGAGCTATAACGCTTACAGCCTTTATCGAGGTTACAATTATTTATGAATGGAGACTGTATGGGTACAGTTTAGTGAAAAGAGGTATCCTGTTTATCTAAAAACCATGTTAACATCAAGCGTGTACAGAAACATAAGAAGGAATAAGCATATAAAGAGGATGTACTGAACAGGCAGGAGGATATCGTGAAAAAATATGTTTCGGTTTTATTAGATATAGAGCTTAAAATTCGCGAGGGACAATATAGATCTGGTTACAAGCTGCCATCGGTCCGTGATGCTTCGGAGCTATACAAGTGCAGCAAAAGCACAATTCTGCGAGCCTATGCTGAACTTGAAAGGAAGCATGCCATTTATTCCATACCGCAAAGCGGATACTATGTAGTGGAAAACCCCAGTGACGTACACCATAGCCATATTTCCGACTACGTTGATTTTGCTTCAGCATCCCCGGATTTAAATGTATTTCCATATCTAGATTTTCAACATTGTCTAAATCAGGCTATTGACACTTACAAATATCATCTGTTCACATATGGGGATTCGCAAGGATTGGAAACATTGCGACATACGCTCGTCTCTCATTTGGCTGATACTCAGGTGTTTGCAAAAACAGATCGGATTATCGTTACTTCAGGTGTTCAACAAGCATTAGAAATACTCGCGAAAATGCCGTTTCCCAATGGCAAAGAAAAGATTTTGGTCGAGCAGCCCAGCTACGATATTTATTTGCGTTTTTTGGAGGAAGAGAGCATACCCGTCAATGCGATTGCACGGACAGCGGAAGGTCTAGATTTTTATGAGTTGGAGAACCAATTTAAGCAGGGTAACATCAAATTTTTTTATACCATGTCAAGGCATCATAATCCTCTTGGTATCTCATATAACACGGAGGAACGAAAAACGATAGCTGCCTTGGCTGCGAAATATGATGTGTACATCGTAGAAGATGACTATATGGCTGATTTGGGAGTTGATCATCTTGTTGATCCTATTTATGCATACGATCAGACAGAGCACACTATTTACTTGAAAAGCTTCTCAAAAATCATTTTCCCTGGCTTGCGATTAGGGGTTGCGGTACTGCCAGAAAACTTATTAAAGACGTTCAGTACCTATAAAAGATATGTTGACACATCCATTTTGTCTCAGGCAGCACTTGATATCTATATTAAAAATGGAATGTATGAACGCCATAAACACACGATATCCAAACTGTATTCGGAGCGCGTTCGTATTCTGAACAAGGCGGTGGAACGATACAATCAGTCCGGGTACATTCAAACTCCAGCTGCAACCTCAGGTGTTTATACGCAGTTTAAGCTGCCGAGGACGGTGAATTTGGAACGTTTGGTACACAGTCTTAACGCGAGAAGCATCCAAGTTGTAGCTGGAAAAGGCTTTTATTTATCAAGCTACAGGGAACAAGAAAAATTTTTGCGCATAAGTATTTCGCGTGCACAGCCGGATCTAATTGATAAAGGAGTTAAATCTATAGTAGAGGAAGTTAGTAAGGGAAACTGGTATTAAGCCCCATTTTCCGTTATGATACATATAGAAACAAAGGCATAACCAATCATGATTGGTTATGTTTCTGTTTGGTGTGGAAAATACATAACTTTGAATGCCGAGAGCAAGGACTGCTGATGTTTAATTGCTTATGATCGGCTCACTGCCAAAGGAGGGTTTTGAATGGACGATCTGTTTTTGAAAATTGTGGATGGAAGCATCCCCAGCAAAAAGGTGTTGGAAACCGACAATGTGCTCGCATTTCATGACATCCAGCCTGCGGCGCCAGTACACGTGCTCATTATTCCAAAAAAATACATTCCTTCAATGAATGCTGTAACGGAGGAGGATCTTCCTCTTATCGCGGAGATTCATCGTGTTGCGGTTGAGGTTGCGAAAAAGTTGGGAATCGCTGAGTCTGGTTATCGGTTGATTAACAACTGTGGACCGGATAGTGGACAAGCGGTAGGCCATCTGCATTATCACTTGCTGGGCGGCGCCAAATTAGGTGCCCTGACAGGTATTTCGGACTCGCATTCTTAAAAATGACAGAGCTAGTCTTTTCAGTAATGCGGAAGTGACGGGAAAAAAAGTTCCTTCTATGTACTCATTTTTTCTTATAGGTTGACACCTGGTTTCCGTTTCACCTATAATAAAATTTGATGAACCGTGTTATTGCTCTTGGACGGTCTGGTCGGAGGGAGGGAAAACTGGTGTCTGAAACTAAAGTTCGCAAAAACGAGACAATTGATGCTGCACTTCGTCGCTTTAAACGCTCCATTGCTAAGGATGGCGTATTGGCTGAGGTGAAGAAACGCAAGCATTATGAAAAGCCAAGCGTAAAGCGCAAGAAAAAGTCCGAGGCTGCTCGTAAGAGAAAGTTCTAGGAGGATCTAAGTAATCATGAATTTGAGCGAACGATTGAACGAAGATATGAAGCAAGCAATGAAGAGTAAGGACAAGTTCAAACTCTCCACCATTCGAATGGTTCGTTCTACGATTAAAAATCTTGAAATAGATTTGAAACGGAATTTGGACGACAACGAAGTGCTTGATATTCTGAGTCGTGAGATCAAACAGCGAAAAGATGCCCTCCATGAGTTTGAAAAAGCCGGTCGTGATGAACTTGCGACAAGCACTAAAGCAGAAATAGAGATCATCGCTCAGTACCTTCCTGAACAACTTTCTGAAGAAGAAATTAAAGTTATTGTACAGCAGACCATCCAGGAAACCGGTGCTTCTTCGAAAGCCGAGATGGGGAAAGTAATGACGGCCTTAATGCCTAAGGTAAAAGGTCGTGCTGACGGTAAGCTCGTGAACCAGGCGGTTCAGCAATTTCTGCAATAAACCCTGCGACAAACAGGAAAACACAACACCCTCTGTTTACAGAGGGTGTTATTTCTATATGTGTGACGCCTGTCATAAAAGAGAATGGTGGAAAACGCCTTTATGAAAGCGCTTCTCGCAATTGTGTGAAACGTGATGTCCATTAGGGGCGTAAAGTATTTGACAGGCGTCAGGATTAGCAATATACCCAATAATTTCACATTAAATCCTGAAAACTGTATAGTTTGTCTAACAAAGTTTGGTATGCTGTAACAAGGAAAGATCGAAAGGGGGGAAAGAAATGCATAGAGAACATCACCACTCCAGCCGCAAATTGGTCTTTTTAACGTTGTGGATTATGATATCCGTTCTGTTGTTACCCTTAGTTCATTCTGGATCAGCGGCAGCTCAAACAAAGGGTGGAGCTGTGTTTGTTATACCAGTTGATCAGGAAATTGAACAGGGTCTGGGCAAATTTATGGAGCGTGGATTTGCAGAAGCGGTTGATTCCAAAGCAGGTCTGATTTTACTGGATATTAACACTCCCGGCGGACGGGTAGATACAGCGGAGAAGCTGGGCAAACTGATTAAAGACAGTCCCATACCGACCGTAGCCTATATAAAGGGAGAAGCGGCCTCAGCGGGTAGCTATATTGCGTTGAGTGCTAACAAGATTGCTATGAAACCGGGGAGTATTATCGGAGCAGCAGCGTTAGTAGACGGCAGGGGGAATGCTATTACAGACCCAAAAACGATAGCTTGGTGGAAGAGCAGCATGGCATCTGCCGCAGAAGCTGGCGGGCGCAATCCCGATATTGCTAGAGGCATGGTCGACTCCAAATCGACTGTATCTATCCCGGAGATGAATTTTAATAAGGAAAATGGCCAGATCATTTCTTTAACCAGTGAGGAAGCGCTGAAATTGGGGTACGCGGATCACATCGCGTCTTCGGAACAAGAAGTTATCCAGTGGATGGGCTACAGTACAGATGATGTAATCCATGTGGAGCGCACATGGGCTGAAAAAGCAGCCGAGATATTGACCAACCCGATCGTGCAGACATTGCTTTTATTTGTTGGTATCGCGGGTGTAGTTATTGAACTGCTTGTACCTGGCTTTGGTGTACCGGGAATTTTAGGTGTACTTGGATTTGGTTTGTATTTCTTTGGTAATTATATCGCTGGCTTTGCAGGTTCGGAGACGTGGCTGTTGTTCATTATCGGTCTGGCACTGCTTATACTTGAAATGTTCATTCCAAGCTTTGGCATTCTGGGTATTTTGGGTTCCATCAGCCTTGTCGCGGGTGTAGTCCGTGCAGCATACAACATGCAGCATGCGTTTATATCTTTGGGGATTGCTTTTGCAGCGGCTGTTGCCGTGGTGGCGATCATCGCGGTTGTCTTTAAGGACCGAGGGATATGGAACCGTTTTATACTTCAGGAACGTTTAACGGCTGACCAAGGGTTTTCTTCGGTTGTGAATCGGGAAACGTTACTAGGTCAGAGGGGTGTCAGTCTGACCCCATTACGTCCAGCTGGAACGGTGCTAATCGCTGACGAGCGAGTGGATGTCGTAACGAATGGGGAGTTTATCGCCCCGGATATGCCGATTATCGTATCCAAAGTAGAAGGCGGGCGAATTGTAGTCAAGGCAGACGCGAGCGTCTAGCAAGCTAACAACGAAGAATTAGATTAATGGAGGATGATGCGAGTGTTCGAATCGGGTATTGTCAGTATTTTGCTGATTGCCGTAGTAGTGATTATTGTATTGAGTGTGTTTTTTAGTTTCTTCCCGGTGATGCTGTGGATTTCGGCGCTGGCTTCGGGTGTGCGGATCGGTATCATTACGCTAGTAGCTATGCGGTTGCGGCGCGTCACGCCAAGCCGAATTGTCAATCCCCTCATTAAGGCTACCAAAGCTGGTCTGGGCTTGAATATCAATCAGCTGGAAAGTCATTTTCTCGCAGGGGGGAATGTAGACCGAGTGATCAATGCGTTGATTGCCGCGCAGCGCGCTAACATTCCGCTTGAATTTGAACGTGCGGCTGCGATTGATCTTGCGGGACGGGATGTTCTGCAAGCGGTCCAAATGAGCGTTAATCCGCGTGTTATTGAGACGCCTATTGTTGCTGCGGTCGCCAAGGATGGTATCGAAGTGAAGGTTAAAGCTCGTGTTACGGTGCGTGCCAACATTGATCGACTCGTCGGTGGTGCAGGAGAAGAAACGATTATTGCTCGGGTTGGTGAAGGTATCGTAACAACGGTTGGTTCCAGTAACTCGCATAAAGACGTGCTGGAAAATCCAGATTCCATTTCGAGAACCGTACTATCCAAAGGTTTGGATGCAGGGACAGCATTTGAGATTCTGTCGATTGATATTGCAGATGTTGATGTAGGTAAAAATATCGGTGCCTTCCTGCAAACAGAGCAGGCGGAAGCAGACAAACGTATTGCGCAGGCAAAAGCCGAAGAACGGCGTGCGATGGCTGTAGCGCAAGAACAGGAAATGAAGGCACGTGTTGTAGAAATGAGAGCGCGCGTGGTGGAATCCGAATCCGAAGTGCCTCTGGCAATGGCTGAAGCGCTGCGTAGTGGTAAACTTGGCGTCATGGACTATATGAATTTAAAAAATATTGAGGCAGATACGCAAATGCGTAGTTCCTTAGGCAAACCGAATGAGAACTCGGGGAATGATAACAAGAACCGGGATTAACTAATGGACGGGCCGATGAACTATAGCAGTTAGGCGGTGAGTAATGAATTTTATCAGCTGGATCTTTGACCATTTGTATATCTTGATCGTGATTGGCTTTGCACTGGTGTCCTTTTTGGGGAAAAGCATTCAAGGTGGAGATCGGAAATCTTCCCCGCGGCAAGGTATGCCTACCTTTGGTGGTGATCATGGTTCGCGCGGGTCCTCGACGTCGTCCAGACCTTTCACAACGGAACCTGAGATAGAGCGACGTCAGCAAGATGTTACTGGAGAGCTGCAACGTCAATTTCCTAATGAGCGACGGGCGGTGATGGAAGCTCGTCGTATAGAAGAAGTGGGGGACGGGCTGAAAAAGGAAGAACAGATGGACCAAGATTCATTAGATAACGGTACGACTCTAGAGGATCGGATTCGTATTATGGAAGAAGAGCGAAGGATGGTTTTAGCCCGACTCGATCGTATATCCAATGCGAGTGATTCGGAGGAAATTACAGATGGGCTAGAGCAAACTTCTCAAGAGCGGGGTACCGTGAATGCAGCTGACCTACGCAGAGGTGTAATTTGGGCAGAGATATTAGGCCCTCCGCGTTCCAAGCGTTACATGGGTGGAGGAAGACGTTAAAATGATAGTGATCCGTCACGGCTTTGGCTGTGGCGGATCTTTTTTTTGCGATGTTTTTAGCAATACATAAACTTGCTAGAATAAAAAAAGACCTAACGACAAATGCTCAAATTACCTAACAACGAATGTGATGATCTCATATATGCTACATTCTTCTGACATTTACTGTCATCTAAAAAGACGGCATTTTGTCTAATTTAGAATCTCATTTGTGAAAATACTTATGTGAAAAATGATCAAATGTAACAATATGAACGAAGCCTTCCAAAAGTCGTTTTCATTTTTTCTTTTTTATATATAATGTTCTCAACGATAGAACTTATGAAAATTTACCCCATATTTAGCTAAAATTTGATTTATATCGAGGTGATGTCACAGGGTTATACAAAAAGTAAAAATTTATGTTTAGGAGGATGGGATGGATGGGGAATAGCTTGTTCAGAAAGAAGAACATTGATCAACTGATCGCTGCTACACGTGGGGAAAAAGCACTTAAAAGGGAATTGGGTGCGTTTGATTTAACAATGCTTGGGATTGGAGCCATTATCGGAACGGGAATTTTTGTTTTGACAGGTACGGGAGCAGTTACGGCTGGTCCGGGTTTGGTAATGTCTTTTGTGATTGCGGGGCTCGCTTGTTTGTTCGCAGCATTGGCTTATGCTGAGTTTGCTTCCACCGTTCCAGTATCCGGTTCTGTTTACACTTTTACATATGCTACGATGGGAGAGCTATTGGCTTTTATTATCGGATGGGATTTAATTTTGGAATATATGTTGGCTGCCAGCGCTGTTTCAGCAGGTTGGTCGGGTTATTTTGTATCCTTTTTGAAAGGAATTGGTCTTCATATCCCGGTTGAATTCACTGCTGCGCCAGGAGCTTTAAAAGACCGAACTACTTATTTTAACCTTCCAGCTTTTTTAATTTTGATGGCTATCACATTCTTGCTTTATTTTGGAATAAAAGAATCCAAACGAATTAACAACATCATGGTTATTGTAAAAATTGTTGTCGTTTTATTGTTTATTATTGTTGCTGCTAAATATGTGAAGCCAGACAACTGGACACCATTTATGCCGTTTGGGTTCAGTGGGGTGTTTGGAGCCGCAGCCCTTGTGTTTTTTGCTTTCATTGGCTTTGATGCTGTTTCATCAGCTGCTGAAGAAACCAAAAATCCAGCTCGTGATTTACCACGTGGCATTATTTTCTCGCTTGCTATTTGTACGCTTTTGTATGTGATCGTTAGCGCGATTATGACAGGTATTGTGCCGTTTATGCAATTTGAAGGTATCTCCCATCCGGTGTCATTAGTTTTGCAGGTTGCCGGTCAGAATTGGGTGGCGGGTATTGTGGATATCGGAGCCATCTTGGGGATGACAACGGTCATGCTGGTAATGTTATATGGTCAAACCCGTATTATGTTTGCGATGTCACGTGATGGCTTAGTACCTAAAGTATTGTCAAAGGTTCATTCCAAATATAAAACACCCTATATTAACACGTTGTTTTTTGGTACTTTATCTGCATTAATGGGTGGGTTGATCCCGCTGGATGAGTTAGCAAGCTTGGTGAACATTGGAACCTTATCAGCATTTATTCTGATTTCAGTCGCTGTCATAGTGATGAGAAAAACACAACCTGATTTGCCAAGAGCCTTCCGATGTCCTGGGGTTCCATTTATTCCTATTCTGGCTATCATTTCATGTGGGGTTCTTATTCTTAATCTGAATGGTCAAACGTTTATTCGTTTTATCATTTGGCTTGTTATTGGTATGGTTATTTACTTTTTATACTCCCGAAAAAACTCTCTTTTGAATCAGGATTCCGAAAACTAACCATTTCATACTGTGAAACTAAAAAGACAGCCTTGTTTTGATATGAAAACGAGGTTGTCTTTTTTTATGTGAATTTTTATAAAGCATGGTCTTTTTCCTCTTTAATATTGCAGTTGCTACGAATTGTAAGTTTAGCCTCATAAATGCGATGACTGGATCATAAAATGTACAGTACAGATATCTGTGACGCTGGTGTAACAGTGTCCAGTGATGATCGAGACATAGGATAAACCGAATAGTCATAACAAGCGATTAAAAAAGCAGCATAGCTGCTGTCGTAACAACGATGGAGTGCTAATGGTAATAACAGAAGATTATAAAAAAGCAGCATAGCTGCCATCAACACAACTATTAGCCGTTGGATAACAGTTGTTCTGATGACAGGAAAGGAGATTTCGCCGTATGAGCCGGATGAGCCGCAAACTGCGAAAGTGGGCCAGCGAGACGTTGGAGCTTCCGCAGGATATTCTATTTGATCTGCCGCGGTTAACCCTCATCGGCAGCCGCCAGCTTTATGTAGAAAATCACCGGGGTGTGGTGGATTTTACACCAGACCAGCTCGTACTTGCACTTGCGCAAGGCAGGCTAAGAGTGTCAGGCCATGATCTAATCATTACGTCTATCCTGCCAGACCAGGTAAGTGTAGAGGGACATATTACGGATATTCAATTGGAAGGAACGGAGGAAGGCTCGTGAAACATCCCGCTTTAGCAAAGCTGCGTGGCACGGTTACCCTAGCTGTCGAGGGCGAAAGTGTGGAAGCTTTCATTAATTTACTCACTGATCACCATATACCTGTTTGGAACGTGCGGCCGATGGGTACTAGACTTGCAGAAATGAACCTTCTGCTGCCGCACGTCTTCCTGTTGCGTCCGCTTTTGAGAAGGACAGGCTGCAAAATGCATGTTCTCAAACGTCAAGGACTTCCCTTTACTGTTGTACGACTCGCCAAACGTAAATTTTTTCTCGCAGGACTGGCCTTGTTCTGGATAGGACTCCTGCTGATGTCATCGCTCATCTGGGACATTGAAGTGAAGGGGAATGACAAGCTCCCAACGGAAGCTGTTCTCAAAGCAGCCCGACAGGAGGGGCTTTATCCGTTTCAATGGAGTTTTCGCCTTTCCAGCCAGGACAAGCTTTCGCGCGCACTCATGCAGAAGCTTCCAGAGGCATCCTGGATCGGTGTGGAAAGGCAGGGAACCTTGGTGACAATTCAGGTCGTTGAAGCTTCACAGCCTACTCCCCCGCCGCTCTACAGTCCACGTCATCTCATCAGTAAGGCGGACGCGGTAGTCACTGAAATTTTTGCCGAGCAGGGACGTCCTGTTGTGCATAAAAATACACGGGTCAAAAAAGGAGCTATTCTCATTTCAGGAACGCTTGGAGATGAGGAGAATCAGCAACAGGTCGTAGCCAAAGGAGAGATTAAGGGGCTTGTGTGGCATGAATATGAAATTAGTAGTCCCATGGTACGACGCAGCAGCACATATACGGGGAATAGCCACGATCGCTTGTATCTGGTGCTAGGCAACCGTGCGATACAATTGTGGGGATATGGGAAAATACCTTATTCTACACATAAAACAACCGTTGAACATGATCCGCTAACATGGCGTTCTTACAAACTTCCGATGGGTTGGATGAATGAAAGTGTGAGGGAGACCAAGATACAAGAGCAGAAGTTAACGGAAACAGAAGCCAAAATGTCAGGAATAGAAGGCGCACGCGCGGATATTTTAGCTAAATACGGCAAAGGAACGAAAATAATGAGCCAAAAAATTTTGCATGAGAAGAGAGAGAATGGTAAAGTTTATATGAAAGTACTTTTTGAAGTGGAACAGGATATTGCGGAAGAACTTCCGTTAGTTCATAACCAAGGAGAATGAGGCTATTTGGCAGAACAACAACGCAGCATACAAATTGCATTGAACAGTGCGGGAGAAGGTCAGGCGTTATTCGGCCCGCAGGATTCCTTTTTAAAATTGATCGAAGCAGCTATTCCTGCAAAAATAGCATCTCGTGAGGCGGAAATTAATGTTTTTGGAGATGCTCACGAAGTGGAAGTGCTCGAACAATTGTTCGATGTTTTGCTCCAGTTAATTCGTAATGGGTATATACTGACCGAAAGGGATGTCCATTATGCGATTGAGCTGGCAAAAGATCTGCGCGCCGATCAGTTGCTTGATTTGTTCAAGGGAGAAATTACGACAACGTTTCGGGGCAAACCGATTCGTGTCAAAACGATTGGACAGAAGCACTATGTAACCACGATTAAAAAACGCGATATTGTATTTGGGATTGGCCCAGCGGGTACTGGTAAAACCTATCTGGCTGTAGTGCTGGCCGTAGCTGCTCTAAAGGAAGGTTCAGTCAAGCGTATTGTACTGACTCGTCCTGCGGTAGAAGCTGGTGAGAACTTGGGCTTTTTGCCCGGGGATTTACAGGAAAAGGTTGATCCGTATTTACGCCCGTTGTATGATGCCCTATACGATGTGATGGGTCCTGAGCAGACGGCAAAAGCGTTGGAGCGCGGGTTGATAGAAATTGCGCCACTGGCTTATATGCGGGGTCGTACGCTGGATGACTCATTTATTATTTTGGATGAAGCCCAAAATACCACACCAGAACAAATGAAAATGTTTTTGACTCGACTTGGCTTCGGTTCCAAAATGGTTATTACCGGCGATGTTACACAAATTGATTTACCTCGTGGCAAAAAATCCGGTCTAATTGAAGCAAATGCGATTTTAAAAGGGATTGAGGAAATAGGCTTTGTCCAGTTTGCGGAAGAGGATGTTGTCCGTCATTCCCTGGTTCAAAAAATCATCGTCGCTTATGACCGTGTTGCTGAAAATCAAGCATAAGCCCTTGAGCACGAGTATAGTGGGTATGATCAGAAAACGAACAAAATGAGCAGCATAGCTGCCTTGAAAAAGATGATGGAGAGGGATTGTTTTAGATGACCTCGAAGGAATTATCTAAAGGAAAAACGTTCCAGCATAGAATGAATGGATGGAAGTATAGCGTGGCGACACGCTATCTTCTGTTTTTATTTTTGGTGGTTCTTTTTTATGTGGGTTTTGCGTCCAAGCTGCTTCCCGAACGCTATGACATCCGGGTGAATCAACCGAGTGAAAAGGAAATTGTCGCTCCAATGCAGCTTCCTAACAGTAAGGCGACTTTGAAGGCCCAAGAGGAATCTGCTGAGCGCGTGCAGCCCATGTATACCATTGTACCGATCCGCAACGATAACCTGATTACCGGTATTTTGGATCGAATTGAACGGCTCAATCAGGATGATCAGGTCTCCAGAGCAGATAAGATTTCGATTTATAAGGATGAGATTCCTCAACGTGCACGGGAATTCGTGCAAAATTTTGTGAACAACAGCCGTAATGCGGATGCCTACCCAGATAAATTGCTGGATGAGGTGCTGGAAAAAACGAAAGAGCAAACGTACCGAATCCCAGAGGAGACATACATCAAAATTCCGCGACTTACATCTGAGGATATTGCCGAAATGCGGCCCGTAGCCCGTGAGATTGTAACAGGATTGATGAATGATCAAATTACGGATGCCCAGACGGCTCGAGCCAAGGTAGCTGAACGGGTGAGTACAAGCTCTCTTACTAAACGTACCTCCCGGGAGGTTGTTCAGGAACTTGCAAGGCTTGTGATTACAGCCAACAAGTTTTATGATGATACAGCTACGAAGGACGCTAAAGTACAGGCTCGTGAAGATACACCTACAGTTTACATTAAACAGGGTGAAGTACTTGTTAAAAAGGGTGAGATTATTACCCAGGAAATCTATACACTGCTTGATGAGAATGAGCTGCTCAAGGATAAAATCAACTATTGGCCACAATTTGGCCTGCTGTTGCTGTCTATGATGCTGGCATTGGGTCTGTTTATGTATATTCGTCAATTTCAATCACGAACACGAAACTTCAAGTATAATAATGCACAGTTGCTCATGCTGGTGTTAATCTTTGTGATTACAGTGGGAGCTATGATGTTAATTTCTATACTGCAGACTAGTGAACGATCCTACCTCGGCTATCTGGCGCCTATCGCACTTGGAGCTATGCTTGTAACGTTGTTGCTTGATATGTCGCTGGCATTCGTATGTGCCGTTATATTCAGTATATTGGCAAGTGTTATTTTGAATGTTCGTCAGGGACAAATTTTTGATTTTAATTTTGGTTTTTTTGCCCTTGTGGTCTGTCTGGCGTCGATTTTTTCTACCCACCGGGCCAGCCAGCGTTCAACGCTGTTCAAGGGATCTATTATGGTATGCCTGTTCGGGGCTCTGGCTGTTTTTTCTTTGGCGCTGATTGACCAAGGGAACTGGACTCAAACAACGACACTCTATGGGGTAGCCTTTGCTTTTGCAGGTGGTCTGGTTACAGCGATCCTTGTTATAGGGCTAATGCCATTTTTTGAATCCACCTTTGGCATCTTGTCGGCACTGAAGCTTGTCGAATTGTCAAATCCTAATCATCCATTGCTTCGCAAGCTACTTACCGAGACTCCCGGAACATATCATCATAGTGTAATGGTAGGTAATCTGTCGGAGGCCGCAGCGGAGGCTATAGGAGCAAATGGGTTGTTGTGCCGGGTTGGTTCGTATTATCATGACATTGGTAAAACCAAAAGGCCTTCATACTTCATTGAAAATCAAAATGGGATGGAAAATCCGCATGATACAATAGAGCCCAAGCTTAGTAAATCCATCATTATAGCCCATGCCCGTGATGGTGTGGAAATGCAATTGGATTACAAGCTACCCAAGCCGATTCGTGATATAGCCGAACAACACCACGGAACGACATTTCTGCACTATTTTTACCACAAGGCATTGCGTGAGGCGGAAGAACGGGGGGTGGAGCCTGACTTCACAGAGGATGATTTCCGTTATCCGGGACCGAAGGCTCAGTCGAAAGAGGCTGCTGTAGTAGGAATTGCTGATAGTGTGGAAGCAGCAGTTCGATCCTTGCGAAAACCTACGGTGGAGCAGGTAGAATCCATGATTGAAAAAATTATTAAGAGCCGTCTTGATGATCACCAGTTTAACGACTGTGAACTGACCATGAGGGAGCTTGATATCGTGGCCCAAACGCTCAAGGAAACAGTAATGGGAATTTTTCATTCCCGTATTGAATATCCAGAGGAAAGACCTAAGCCCGAAAGTGGAAAAGCTTAATATTACTTGTGCATGAAGCACAGCTAAAGCATTAGAATTAAAAGGAGCGGTTGGCATGGGCCTTCAATTAGCTTGGAATAATGAACAAAACGATATGGTAATTAACGAATCGTTGATCACGCTGCTGAACACCTTATTAGAGGAGGCTGGCAAAGCGGAAGGGGTTATGGACGGTGAGGTTGCCCTTACTTTCGTGAATGATGATCAAATACATGAGTTGAACAGGGATTATCGCGGAATTGATCGTCCTACTGATGTGTTGTCTTTTGCTATGAAGGAAACACTAGATGAAGAGCTTGAAATAATTTACGAACCGACGGAAGAAAATCCTTTAAACGATGTACCGGATGTTCTAGGAGATATTATTATTTCTGTACAGACAGCCCAAGCTCAAAGCGAAGAATATGGACATTCGATTGAGCGTGAAATCGGTTTTTTGTTTGTTCACGGTTTTCTGCATCTGTTAGGCTATGATCATCAAGACGATGCAAGTGAAGCGGAAATGATGGGTAAGCAGGAAGCTGTGCTGGCTCAAGTGGGGTTGACACGGTAATGAGACGTCAGCCTTGGAGAATGACCTTTCGCTATGCCGCAGAAGGCGTGGTATACGCTCTGCGTACGCAAGTAAATATGCGGATACATGCGGTCGTGGCGCTCCTTGTCATTGTGGCAGGGTTAACTCTGCGCATCTCCCGGCTCGACTGGTTATTCGTGTGCATGGCCATTGCCATAGTCATGGTAGCCGAACTGATCAACACCGCTGTTGAAGCAGCGGTGGATCTAATCTCACCTGATATTCATCCGCTGGCCAAAGCGGCTAAAGACACCGCCGCCGGAGCCGTGCTCCTGGCAGCGGTTTTTGCTGTAATTATTGGCATATTTGTATTTTATAGACCTTTGTTGACGTTAATGAGTCAGCTGCTTTAATGAAAAAAACAAAAATAAAAATTAGGTGCTTAATCGCGCTGGAGGAAATAAAAAAAATGGCTAAGAAACAGTTTAAATCCGGCTTTGTCGCAATTGTTGGCAGACCCAATGTCGGAAAATCAACATTGATGAACCATGTCATTGGGCAGAAGATTGCCATCATGTCAGACAAACCCCAAACGACACGGAATAAAATTCACGGTGTATACACCACAGAGGACACACAAATTGTATTTTTGGATACACCGGGGATTCACAAGCGCCAGTCAAAACTGGGCGATTATATGAATCAGACCGCTTTTAATACATTGGGTGAGGTAGAAGCGGTACTTTTTCTGATTGACGCTGCTGAAGGTTTGGGCGGAGGCGACCGTTTTATTGCGGAACAGCTTAAACAAGTCAAAACACCAGTTATATTGGTGTTGAATAAAATTGACCGCATTGAGCCGGAGGCATTGTTGCCCCTGATTGAGCAGTATCGCAAGTTGTATGACTTTGCGGAAATTGTGCCGATCTCGGCCAAAATGGGCAATAATGTAAACACTCTGTTGGACCAGATTCAAAAATACTTGCCAGAAGGTCCGCAATATTATCCTGATGACCAAATTACCGACCATCCAGAGCAGTTTGTCATTGCCGAGCTGGTTCGGGAAAAGATTTTGCACATGACACGTGAGGAAGTACCCCATTCTATTGCGGTTATGATTGAAGACATGAAAGTACAGGATAATGGTGTAGTGCATATTATGGCGGTTATTTTTGTAGAGCGTGATTCCCAGAAGGGGATCATTATCGGCAAACAGGGAGCCATGCTCAAAGAGGTGGGCAAACAAGCTCGCCAGGATATCCAAAATTTGCTAGGCTCCAAAATTTTCTTGGAACTTTGGGTTAAAGTCAAAAAAGACTGGCGTAACCAGGAACGTGTCCTTCGTGATCTGGGCTTCCATCGCGACGCTTAAAAGCAGATATCGATTCTACCATCACTTTGGTCGTCAAAGGTTTATTGAGGCTAAAATTGATGTTAAATAATATGTATAGTTGTTGTAAGTATCATAAAAAAGCCGTACCGATCTCTACGACGGAGATAAGTATCAGTCTTCTAATCATCCCAAGCGCCGCGCATAAGCGGCGCTTAACTTCTTGCTCTTACCCTTTCTTCCAGCGATGAAATAAGGAGTGCTTTTTAAAAGAGCTATTGTAACTGTATGCACGTTGTAGCGGAGCGAAGAATTTGAATCTGAAGAAGCGTCAGCGTTCGCCTTTACTCCTGATTTACTCCTTTTCTCATTGGATAAAATAAATTCAGGGGTAACAGCGATCGTAAGATCAAATCATTCGCGAAGCGGTGACCAGACCGTACACAGTAGCCTTTTTCAACGTAATCCATTAATTTCATCGCATACTTCTTCCCTCTTCGCATCATCCTATTTTTGAGATGCAGACGTCATTTCCGAAGAAAGGATGAATACGAATGCGAGATTTTTCGTGGAAGTATTTTGCGATGACTGGAGATGTCGATGCGTATCTGTTATACAGGGAGAGCGCCGTGACAAGGGAGCAAGACACGGATGAAGGAGAGTCGGACGAGCATGAAGAAGCCCGTGAATAGAGCGAACCACTGGCTTCTTCGCGAATGTTTGGGGGAAGAAGCATGCTTTACAGGATGGAAGGAATCGTCATCCGCAGCATGGATTACGGTGAGGGGAACAAAATTATTACGCTTTGCACCGAAAGCGGAGGCAAAGTAGGTGTGCTGGTCAGAGGCGCGAAAAAATCCAAAAGCCGTCATGCTGCTTTAACGCAGCCGTTTACGTACGGTGAATTTGTTTTTTTTCGTAACACAGGCTTAGGCACACTGAATGCCGGTGAAATTATCCAATCCCACCATACACTGCGCGAGGATATTACAAAGGCTGCTTACGCTTCCTATGCTTGTGAACTGCTTGATCGGGTATTACAGGATGAGGAAACAGGTGCATTTTGGTTTAAGCAGCTCAAAGCCTGTTTGGAGGCATTGGAGAGTGGCAAAGATCCGCTGATCGTCATGAGTATTTATGAATTTAAAATATTGCAGGCGGCCGGATATGCACCTCAGCTTGATGCTTGTATTTCAAGCGGTCAACAATGTGCTGATGAGGATATGTTTATCAGTCCGAGGTTAGGTGGGGTTTTGTGTCGGGGCTACAAGCATTTTGATCCAGCTGCGTTGAGTGTTGCTCCACGTACGTTGAAGCTGCTGCGCTTGTTCGCCCAAATGGATCTAAATCGACTCGGCAATATCGACGTGAAGGACTCCACCAAGCTGGAGATCAAACATGTCATGCGTCAGTTCATGGATATGCAGTTGGAGGTTAAGCTGAAATCCCGTAATTTCCTGGATCAGCTTGATAAGTACGATATGTGAAATACGGTGTTCTCTTGACTGTATCCCTGAAAACGTGTAATATCCTACTATATATCTCCTTTGGGAGCAGATGCATTGAACGAGAAAGTAACGAGACGTATTCTCTGTAGTTAGCGAGTTGGGGACGGTGTAAGCCCAGTGGGAATTGTTCGTGAACATGGCACTCTGGAGCGTCTGAATGGACACGGAAAAGAGGATTACGATCTGACTGGTGATGTAGGATCGCAATCAAGTAGGGTGGAACCGCGGGAGTCAGCTCTCGTCCCTACGTCTGTACAGGCGTAGAGGCGGGGGCTTTTTGCTGTCTCTAGCAAGGCTTATGGGATAAATTAGCCCTGTACATATGAGCTTAATGTTTAGAAATCACCAACATTTTAGGGAATTGGAAAGGAAGCGTGTGCCCATGAATTTTCAGCAGATGATTTTAACGCTGCAACAATTTTGGTCTGAACACAACTGTATTATTGTACAGCCTTATGATACGGAAAAAGGGGCAGGTACGATGAACCCGATGACGTATTTACGTTCAATTGGACCTGAGCCGTGGAACGTAGCTTACGTTGAGCCTTCTCGCCGTCCGTCTGACGGACGTTATGGTGAGAACCCGAACCGCCTGTATCAGCATCATCAGTTTCAAGTGGTTTTGAAGCCTTCACCTGATAATATTCAGGAATTGTATTTGGAGAGTTTGAACCGTTTGGGGATTAACCCACTGGAGCATGATATTCGTTTCGTGGAAGACAACTGGGAAGCACCGACGCTGGGAGCCTGGGGGTTAGGTTGGGAAGTATGGCTGGACGGTATGGAAATTACCCAATTCACCTACTTCCAGCAAGTGGGTGGTATTGATGCCAGTCCGGTTGCGGTTGAAATTACCTACGGTATGGAGCGTCTTGCTTCCTACATCCAGGACAAGGAAAATGTGTTCGATTTGGAATGGGTCACTGGAATCTCGTACGGTGATGTTTTCCATCAACCAGAATTCGAACATTCCAAGTATACGTTTGAAGTATCTGATGTCAAAATGCTATTTACTCTTTTTAATATGTATGAAGAAGAGGCGAATAAAGCGATGGCGCAGCATCTTGTATTCCCAGCCTATGATTATGTGCTGAAATGTTCTCACACGTTCAACTTGCTGGACGCTCGCGGAGCAATCAGTGTAACGGAACGGACTGGCTTTATTATACGAGTACGCAATTTGGCGCGCCAGGTCGCTGCGACCTATCTAGAGGAGCGCGAGAAGCTGGGCTTCCCGCTGTTGAAGAAAGGAGGTGCGGCAAATGTCTAAGGATTTATTATTTGAAATCGGATTGGAAGAAGTTCCTGCACGTTTTATCCCGAATGCGATTCAGCAGTTGAAGGAACGTATGACAGCGTGGCTCGACAGCTCGCGTATTGCTTACAGTGCTGTAGAGGCTTATGCTACACCTCGTCGTTTGGCAGTACTTGTTAAGGAAGTAGCGGAGAAGCAGGAAGATATTAACGAAGAAGTTAAAGGACCTTCCCGCAAAATCGCACTTGATGAAGCCGGTAACTGGAGTAAGGCTGCTCTAGGCTTTGCCCGTAGCCAAGGTGTTGATCCTGAACAGTTCACGTTCAAAGAGCTTGGAGGCGTGGAATATATTTACGCGACCAAGAGCAGCATAGGTGTACCGACGGCAGATGTGCTGTCTGAAGGTTTACTACACATTTTACATGCCATGACATTCCCTAAATTTATGCGCTGGGCGAGTTATGACTTTAAATTTGTTCGTCCAATCCGCTGGTTGGTAGCCTTGTTTGGCAACGATATTGTTAATTTGGAGATTGCTGGCGTACAGTCAGGGAATGTGACAAGAGGACATCGTTTCCTTGGACAGGAGGCCATTGTAGAAAGCCCGGCGGACTATGTCGAAGTACTTCACAAGCAGCATGTCATTGTGGACATTGAGGAACGTCAATCGCTTATTGTGAAGCAGATTGAAGCACTTGCAGCCGAAAAAGACTGGACGATTGCGGTCAAGGACGATTTGCTGGAAGAAGTGCTGTATTTGGTGGAAACTCCAACAGTGCTGTTCGGAGGCTTTGACCCTGCGTTCCTGAACATTCCGAAGGATGTATTGATTACTTCCATGCGTGAACATCAACGCTATTTCCCAGTGCTGGATCGCACAGGAAAGCTGCTGCCATACTTTGTTACGGTACGTAATGGTGGCAGTCAATCACTGGAAGTCATTGCAAAAGGAAACGAAAAAGTATTGCGTGCGCGGCTGTCTGATGCCAAATTCTTCTATGAAGAAGATCAGAAGCTGGAAATTAAGGATGCACTCTCCAAGCTGGAAAGCATCGTTTTCCACGAAGAGCTGGGAACGGTTGGAGACAAAGTGCGCCGGATTCGCCGCATTGCCGATGCTCTGGCAGAGAAGCTACGTGTTTCCCAAGATACACAGGAATCGGTTAGCCGAGCAGCAGATATTTGTAAATTTGACCTTGTAACACAAATGGTCTATGAATTTCCGGAACTGCAAGGGGTTATGGGCGAAGATTATGCTCGTAAGGCTGGAGAGAAGGAAGAAGTGGCAAGAGCGGTGTTTGAGCATTACCAGCCGCGATTCGCAGGTGAAACGGTTCCTTCAACGAAC
The DNA here is from genome assembly GCF_044784315.1 of Paenibacillus sp. DP01. Lineage (NCBI taxonomy): Bacteria > Bacillati > Bacillota > Bacilli > Caryophanales > Paenibacillaceae > Paenibacillus > Paenibacillus sp. DP01. Next base: position 3,802,338 of record NZ_CP173059.1, on the reverse strand, counting down.
GCTGGAGCGATTGTAAGTATCGCAGACAAGATAGATACCATTACAGGCTGCTTCTCCATCGGCATTATTCCGACAGGTTCACAGGACCCTTACGCGCTTCGTCGCCAGGCAGCGGGTATCGTGCAGATCCTGTTAGATCGTAAGCTTTCGGCTACGTTGTCTGATGTGTTCAATATCGCGCTTGATGTGCACAGCAACTTTGGAAATATGAAACGTTCTGCAGATGAAATACGTAAAGAATTACATGAGTTTTTCGGATTACGCGTGAAGAAACTATTGTCCGAGACACTTCGTTATGACGTTGTGGATGCTGTGCTTTCAGCTGGATATGACGATGTTGCTTCCGTTGTTAACCGCGGAGCTGCGTTAATGACTGCTGTACAAACAGGGGATGCCTTCAAGGCAACAGTCGAGTCTTTTAATCGCGTAGGTAATTTGGCTGCTAAAGCAGTTCATAAGTCAGTGAATACGGGTGAATTTACGGAACAGGGCGAGAAAAACCTATATGAAGCATGGTATGGCGCCTATGAGTCTTATTGTACAGCTTTACAGGAAGGTGATGCGACACAAGCATTGACGCTTGCTTCATCCATTACTCCTGCGGTGACGGCGTTCTTTGATTCCGTTATGGTTATGGCTGAGGATGATGCTGTACGTAATAATCGTTTGGCATTGCTGGCTGCTATTGACTCAGAATTGAAGCGTTTTGCTGATTTTTCCAAGCTTGTAGTTTAAACGTCGGTTGTGGTAGTATGAACAACTTGAAAAAATGGGTATAAATATACGGAACGGTGTAAGAGTGATCTTGCAGCCGTTCCGTATTTTACTCGAATGCGGATGCGAGATGGGGGATGTTCATGGGAGGGTCCGGAAATTTCCCGGATATACGGATCGTTGTTGACGGGGACGCTTGTCCGGTTAAAAGTGAAATAGCAGAGACAGCTTCCCGTTTTCATATTGACGTTATTATGGTATCTTCATATGATCATCTCATTCAGGGCAGCAAAGGCGTAAGCGTTGTTAAAGTAGACCGAAGCGACCAGAGTGCCGATCTCTATATTGCCAATCATATCCGCCGCGGAGATATTGTAACAACCAACGACTATGGTCTTGCTGCACTTGCCTTGGCAAAAGGGTGTGAAGTGATGTCTTTTCGCGGAACGATGTATCGAAACGATTCGATAGACTTCATGCTGGACCGACGCCACACTTCTGCCAAAGAACGGAAAAAAGGACGTTATGGAAAAGGTCCTAAACCGTTTACATTAGAGGATCGTGAAGTTTTTCAACATAAACTGACAAAACTTTTACTTCGCTTGCAGGAGAATGAATAACGGTATCGAATTATATTTACGTGCTAAAGAGATGAAGGTGGTTAATATGAGTGCCGGACAAGGTAACATACCGGACGATATCATCGAGTCAGTTTTACAACATCATGATATTGTAGATACGGTAAGCAAGTACGTGCATTTGACCAAACAGGGGAAATATATGAAAGGCCTCTGTCCTTTTCATTCCGAAAAAACCCCTTCATTCACCGTGACACCGGATCGTCAGATTTTTTACTGCTACGGCTGCGGCGCGGGAGGCAATGCCATCAAGTTCATGATGGAAATCGAAGGACTATCCTTTCCCGAAGCTGTCAGGACAATGGCAGAAGAAAGTCATATTCCGCTCGGCGAATGGCAGGGACGTGATTCATCGCATCAGCATCCTGAGTTGGACAGGCTGTTGCAAGCGTATGAACTAACATCTAAGATGTACCATTTTTTGCTTAAAAATACGGAGCACGGCAAACCAGCCATGGAATATTTGCGTTCACGGGGATTCAGTGACAAGATCATTGACCAATTCCAAATTGGCTATGCACCCAACCGATGGGATACGATCGTTCAGTTTCTAGAGAAGCGTTCTTTTGATCCTGTCGAGATGGAGAAGGGAGGGCTTATTTCTCCCCGACATGAGGGTGACGGATATGTAGATCGATTCAGAGATCGTATCATGTTTCCCATTTGGAATCGAAACGGAAAAGTTATTGCCTTTGCGGGCCGTATACTTGGCGAGGGGCAGCCGAAGTATTTGAACTCACCGGAGACCAAGCTATTTAACAAAAGCCGAACGCTGTACAATCTCCATCATGCTAAAACCTCAATTCGCAAGCTTCGTCAAAGTGTTCTTTTTGAAGGTTATGGCGATGTGATCTCGGCATGGGAAGCTGGCGTACAAAATGGAGTGGCCGCCATGGGGACAGCTCTAACGGAGCATCATGCTACGATGTTAAAGGGACTGTGCGACGAGGTTATTATTTGTTATGATGGTGACCGGGCAGGACAAGCGGCAGCGCTTAAAAATTTTCCACTGTTGGAAAATGCGGGACTTCACGTGAAAGTAGCGATAGTCAGCGACGGTATGGACCCGGATGATTTTATCCGGCAATACGGCGCCGAACGATTTCAACGCCAAATTATCGAAAGTGCTGTTTCAACGGTGAAATTTAAGCTTATATATCTGAAAAAAAACCATATACTGCAAGAGGAAGAAGGAAGAATCGCGTATTCCCGCGAAGCATTAAATGTCATTGCACCTCTGTCATCCCCGACTGAGCGGGAAGTGTATCTGCGCGAAGTTTCAGCCGAAGTCAAGGTTGATTTTGAAACCTTAAAGCAAGAATGCAATTTACTCCGCCAAACCCTGCAAAAAAAACAGAACTTTGGGGATAATAACGAAAATGGGTGGAATAATGGTAGGCATAAAAAAGGGCAGGTTTCTACGCCTAATCTGTTGCCGGCTTACCATGTGGCTGAACGTAGGCTGCTTCACTGGATGATGCAGGATTTAGAAGCTGCAGAGTATGTAGAGAAGCATCTGGGGGACGCCTTTAATATTGAGGATCATGCAGCAATTGCTGCTTATCTATATGCCTATTACGCGCAAGGGAAGTTACCGGATACAAGCCGTTTTATTTCATCTTTGCAAGACGACCGACTGGAGAAGAACGTAAGTTCGATCATGATGATGGATGCTCCAGGCGTATGGGCACCGCACATTTTGGATGATTATATTCGTCAAGTGCGAAAATTTCCATTGCAGGAGCAACTGGATTTGAAAAGGGAAGAAATGAGAACCGCTGAGCGCTTAGGTGATTTTTTGCGTGCAGCACAAATTGCAAGTGAGATTATAGCCCTAGAGAGACAATGAACACACAGAGGTCGGATGTTTCTAGGAGGAGGGAGTCGAAAGATGGCGAATGATCAGCATACTGAACTGGAGACGGAATTAACACTGGATCAGGTCAAAGATCAACTGATTGAGTTGGGTAAAAAAAGTTCCTCTCTGAACTACAAAGATATCATGGAAAAACTGTCGCCGTTTGATCAGGACCCCGAGCAAATGGATGAGTTTTATGAGCAGCTGGGTGACTTGGGGATTGAGGTTGTAAATGACAACGACGAAGAAGTTACCAGATTGCGTCAAAATGACGACCCGGAAAACAATGACGGGGATGATTTTAATTTCGATGACGATCTGAGCCTGCCTCCCGGTATTAAAATTAATGACCCAGTCCGGATGTACTTGAAGGAAATCGGTCGTGTACCGCTGCTTTCTGCTGATGATGAGGTGGAGCTTGCCAAACGGATCAATAACGGCGATGAAGAAGCTAAGCGTCGGTTGGCTGAAGCAAACTTGCGTCTGGTTGTAAGTATTGCCAAACGTTATGTTGGTCGTGGCATGCTTTTCCTGGATCTAATTCAAGAAGGTAATATGGGTTTGATTAAGGCAGTAGAAAAATTTGATTACGAAAAAGGCTTTAAATTCAGTACGTACGCAACCTGGTGGATTCGTCAGGCGATTACACGCGCAATTGCCGATCAGGCTAGAACGATCCGTATTCCGGTGCATATGGTGGAAACGATCAACAAGCTAATTCGCGTATCGCGTCAACTGTTGCAAGAGCTGGGGCGCGAACCTACGCCGGAAGAAGTGGCTGCCGAGATGGAGCTAAGCGTGGAAAAAGTACGGGAAATCATGAAAATTGCCCAAGAACCGGTTTCATTGGAAACACCAATTGGTGAAGAGGATGACTCACATCTGGGGGATTTCATTGAGGATCAGGAAGCATTGGCGCCTGCAGACGCAGCTGCCTATGAGCTTCTGAAGGAACAACTCGAGGATGTACTGGATACGTTGACCGAACGGGAAGAGAATGTTTTGCGTCTCCGTTTTGGTTTGGACGACGGAAGAACCAGAACTCTTGAAGAAGTGGGTAAAGTGTTCGGTGTTACACGTGAACGTATTCGTCAGATTGAGGCCAAAGCGCTGCGTAAGTTGCGCCATCCAAGCCGCAGTAAGCGACTGAAGGATTTCCTCGAATAGAAGCGTAACATTGCGGACCTTCTGCGGCTTGAAGCGCGCAGAAGGTCTTTTTTTATCTCATGGCAGCCTTGGTGGAGGGGAAGAAGCTTGGACCAGGAGAAAAAACGGACAATACTGTTACATGAAATTGAGCATTGGCGGCAGAGTCGACTGCTCCCTGAGCAATATTGCGATTTTCTATCCAACCTGTATCGGGACGATGAAAATCCGGCACAAAGCCAGAACCGTAACAACACTGGGCTGCTTACATATCTTAGACACGGGCATGGGATCGCCTGGCTTCTTGGTTTTGTCATTATTTCCTGCATTTGTTTGATCGGTTTTTATTTTACCGCTTTTCCGTTGGCAATGCAAATATGCTCGGCAAGTGCAGTTACTGCCATTTGCTATGGAATGGCCGCGGTTTGGCGGTCTTCCGAAAAGAGTATGAGTGCAATGTTGAGCACTTTAGGCAGTGCAATTATGCTGGGTTCAGGTGTATGGATCATTCAGCTTCATCAGGGTGAAGCTAAGGTTTGGTTTCTAGTGCTGGTGGGCCTGTGCGGTTTGATATGGTGTCTCGTAGGATTAACTTTGCGCATCAGCTTGCTTCATTACTGTGGTCTTGCTGGGCTGCTTTTAGTGTATGCGGTGCTTATAGGCCGCTATTGGCCTACAGCTACTTTAGTGATGCTTGAGGTATTTTGGATTTTACACGCAGTATTGTTGATTGGATTAAGCTGGTGGGTACATCGCCGCTTTCCCCGTCTCGCGTTGGTTTATTTTACTATAGGACTGACCCTTGTGTTTATGGCGGAAGCAGACACGGTCGTCCTGCGCCATCAAGCAGCAGGCGAAGTGATGTTTTTTAGCATACTGAAGTTGGCTTTTGTCGTAGGGATTTTATTTTGGACTCGAAAAAAATGGATTACGTGGGTGACGTCATGAAACTTTCTCAGCGATTACAATATATTTTGGAACAAATTCCTGCCGGTAGCAGACTGGCTGATATTGGCTCGGATCACGGATTACTCCCTGTGGCTGCAGTGCGCTCTGGCAGAGTATCACAAGCCGTAGCGGGTGAGGTCAACGATGGACCATTGCGTGCGGCTCAAAAGCAGGTGGCTGAAGCAGGCCTTACAGATCGCATTGCGGTTAGAAAAGGGGATGGCTTGGCTGTAGTTAAGGTCAATGAGGTAGATGTTATTACGATAGCGGGCATGGGTGGTGCCTTGATCGCTTCCATTTTGGAGCAAGGGAAAGACAAGCTTGTTTCAGTGAAACAGCTTGTTTTACAGCCCAACGTAGGCGAGGATATTTTACGACGCTGGCTAATCAAGCATCAATGGGTATTAATAAACGAACATATTATGGAAGAAGACGGTAAAATATATGAAGTTCTGACAGCAGTACCTGCTTCCGAAAGCGCACTGAAACAGGACGAGCTGTATCGGCCATGGGAACTTCCTGGTAGTTCGCTGGTGCTGACAGAGGATTTGTTGATACTACTCGGACCGTTATTGGTCAAAGCACCCAATGAAATCTTTTTTTCTAAATGGCAATTGGAGATTCGCAAGCTTCAGGATGTGCTGGCGCAAGTGGCACGGTCAGATCAGGAATCCGCGCAGCATAAGCAGGAGCAATTGCGCAAGCAAATTGAACAGCTGAAGGAGGTACTTGCATGTTTGCCAAAGGACAGACAGTAATTAGCTATATGGAGCAGCTGGCTCCGAAATACTTGGCAGTTCCAGACGATAAAATTGGTCTTCAACTGGGTAGCCTGCAAAAGGAAATCAAAAGCATATTAGTAGCCCTGGATGTCAATGATGAGGTTGTTGAAGAGGCGATCCGCATAAAAGCTGATCTCATTATTGCGCATCATGCGATTATATTCCGCCCACTTAAAGCTTTGAACACGGACCAGCCTGCAGGCAGATTGTATGAAAAGCTGATCAAGAATGATATTGCTGTCTACATCAGTCATACGAATCTGGATACGGCAGAGGATGGCATGAATGATTGGATGGCAGAAGCACTGGGTATTCAAAGTGAAGGTACGCTGGAGGATGTTCACACCGAGCAATTATTTAAGCTTGTCGTTTTCGTACCCAAAACACATCATCAACGTGTACTGGATGCCGTACTGAATGCGGGAGCTGGACATATCGGTAACTACAGCCATTGCAGCTTTAACATCGATGGTTATGGAACTTTTGTACCGGGTAAAGGCACACAGCCGTTTTTGGGTGAGCCAGGTAAAATGGAACGTAGTGAAGAGGTTCGTATTGAGACTATTGTACCGCAGGGTGTACGCAATAAAGTTGTCCAAGCGATGCTGAAGGCTCATCCTTATGAAGAGGTGGCTTATGACCTTTACTCTATGGATTTGAAAGGCCGTACCTTTGGATTGGGACGAGTGGGCAAGCTCAAGGAAGCCCGCACGTTGCGGGAGTTTGTAGATGTTGTTAAAAACGGTCTCAACGTTGAGCATGTACGTGTGGTGGGTGACTTGGACCGTTGGATCAAAAAAGCAGCCGTGCTTGGAGGCTCTGGCAGTCGCTATGTAAATAAGTCGCTTTTTAAAGGCGCTGACGTATTAGTGACGGGGGATATCGACTATCACACGGCTCACGATGCCCTGATGGCAGGCATTGCTATTATTGACCCTGGACATAACGCAGAAAAGATTATGAAGCCTAAAACCGCAGAATGGATGCGCAAACGCTTGGCAGAAGGTCGATACTCAACGGAAGTATATGTATCAGAAGTGGACACCGAACCTTTTCAATTTTTGTAAAACCTTCACATCTATGAGAAAATAAAGGCGTACTATTACATTTTTTCGTAGGGAGAGGTTGTATGCGAACGATGATAGCCGATTCTGCGATTCATGCCTATCCAGGCATGGTTGCAATTGTTACTTCCCGTTATGAGGGAGTAAATAATGTAATGGCCTCAGGCTGGCATACATATATCGGATCATCACCGGGCATGTATGGCATTTCATTGAGGAAGGAAACGTATTCTTACGGACTGATTAAGAAAAGCGGAGGCTTTGGTGTTCAGTTTCTGCCTGCGCACAGATCGGAATGGATTCAGGCTGTAGGTACCTTTAGTGGTAGAGATGTAGATAAGTTTCAGCAGTTTGGGATTGCATATGAAGACGGAATTTCAGTGGATGTGCCTATATTGCTGGAAGCGTATCTCGCTTATGAGTGTAAAGTAGTGGATATTCATACCTACGGAGATCATGACTGGATTGTCGGCGAAATACAGCAGACCTACCGGGATGATGAACTATTCCTAGATGAGGACGTTCCTGATTTTAGTAAGCTTTCAATTCCGTTATACGTGGGAAGATCTGCTTATTACGTGGCAGATGATTCATTACAGAGAAAGGTACATCCGTTTTATTTGAGCAAGTAAAAAGAGTGCTCTATAATTTACAATATTTTCAGGGTTGTATCATGCACGCGTTCCCTGTATACTATGTAATGTTGTTCGGAAAGTTTAACAGACAATCGCTGGTGGCGTAAGCCACGAGAGGAAAGTCCGGGCTCCATAGGGCAGGATGCTGGATAACGTCCAGTCAGCGCGAGTTGAAGGATAGTGCCACAGAAATGGACCGCCGATGGCCGCTTGCGGCACAGGCAAGGATGGAACCGAGGTGTAAGAGACCCCGAGGAACGCTGGTGACTTCGTTCCTGGTAAACCCCATCTGGAGCAAGACCTAAAGGGACACAGCTTCTTCGCGAAGCAGCCTTAGCCCGAGGTGTGTCTAGGTTGGTCGCTGGAGCTGGATAGCAATGTTCGGCCTAGATAGATGATTGTCGCTTTTAGTGGGAGGGTAGTTCCCGTCTGTACCACGAATAGCACAGAACCCGGCTTACGGAAAACTTTCCCCACTGCAACACCTTAAAATGTATGAATCTATTTTATTAATGACCTGTTTGCATGAGAAATCTTTAATCCAAATGTATTTATTGCATTAAAAAGGGTGCGTCATATTCCTGTGGGAATGATGAAGCACCCTTTTTAATGCACAGCCGGATTGCGCAAAATCCGTACATTTATAGAATGAAGCCCCCAGCATAGCACTGGAGGCTTCATTCTGTTTTTTTGACTTACAAATCCTGTGTCGTATAAACGTGCGAGGATGAGACTTGCAATCAGCACTCTATTAACGCGCGTTTCTTACTACATTTTCCTCCATATACATCTTCAACGCCCGATCCAATCGGTCAACTGCTTTTGGAAGCAGGCTTGGATCGGTATGCGTGAAGTTGATTCGCATATGGTTGCTGCCGCTCAGGTCAGCATAGAAAACTTGTCCAGGCACAAATGCGACTCCTTCCTGAATCGCGAGTTGCAGCAACTGCTCAGAACGGAAGCCTTCAGGTAAGGTAACCCACATAAACATGCCACCAAGTGCATCATTCCAAGTGATTCCTTCCCATTGGCGTTCTTTCATTAACGATGTAAGACGCAGCATACGAGTGTGATACTCAGCGGACACGGTACGTATATGTCCCTCCAAATCAAAGAAGTCCAACAGTTCATTCAAAGCACGCTGGTCAATACTGCTGGAGTGCAAATCAGCAGATTGTTTGGCATTCGCGGTCTTAACGACGATCGCTTGATCGGCCACCAACCATCCAGAGCGAACACCTGGAGCGACAGTTTTAGAGAATGTAGAAGTGTACATTACATGACCGTCGCCACCTAGCTGTTGATCAATAGAAAATAGGGATGGGAAGTTAAGGTTCTCATCAAATTTGAGTCGCCCGTAAGGATCGTCTTCAAAAATTAAAGTTCCGTATTTACGGCATAGCTCAACAACACCTGTTCTGCGTTCCATACTCCATACACTTCCTGCTGGGTTGGAGAAGGTAGGGATGACATACACAAATTTTGGCTGATGCAGTTTGATTTTGGCCTCAAGATCATCTAATTGCATACCGTTAGCGTCTGTATTTACACTTACAATGTTAGCGCCATAGGAATTGAATACCTGAAGAGCTGCCAAATAAGTAGGGGACTCCACCAATACAGTATCCTGCGGATCAAGCAACACACGTGAAACTAGATCAATGGTCTGCTGCGAGCCTGTTGTCATGAGGATGTTATCTCTGGTGACGGAGATGCCTTGGGATGACATGATTGCTGCCAGACGTTCCCGTAGAGGAATGTATCCCTCGGTTAGGCCGTATTGAAGTGCGGTAGTACCGCCGAGGCGGAATACCCGCTCATAGGCTTTAGCAACCGCTTCGACGGGAAAGAAGGCATCGGCCGGAAGGCCACCTGCGAGAGATAATACATCTGTTCCCTGTGTCAGCTTCAAAATGTCCCTTACCATGGACGAGCCCTGAGTACGAGCCATACCCGAAAATTTGTATTCCAATCCAATCATCTCCTGTGTTCTATACTGTGCTAAGAAATTTGTTGTATTATATCGATAATGAAGTATAACAGTAAACGTCTAAATGTAACAGTTGATTTTTGGAGGGAAGGGTTCCGATGCATATTGATCTCAGCCGCAACAGCAGTGTCAAATTATATTTACAGATTACCAAAACATTAGCGGATCGCATTCAGTCAGGGCTCCTACCTCAAGGTACCAAGCTTCCCTCTATCCGTCATCTGTCCAGTCTGCTTGCGGTGAGTCCTGTAACTGTAAGCAAAGCGTATGCCGAGCTGGAGTCCATGAATCTGGTTACGTGTACACAGGGAAAAGGTTGCTATGTGGCGGAAGCTTCAGTACCGATTTATCGTGAGCGGACGCAGGATTTGTCTTGGCAGATGTCGCTCATCGATTATTTGCCGCGCGCGCAGTTATGGAGAAACTTTAATCATAGCCGAAAGGCTACCTATTCTTTTCATATAGCCGCAATACAACCGGAGCTTCTTCCCACGCGCGAAATCATCGCAGATACTCAACGTTTATCCTCTGAACATTCCGATGTAATGGCTGCATATGGGACTTTTGAAGGTGATTTAGAACTAAGAGAAGTGTTTGCAGACCACTTGAGTGAACGTGGTATACCTACAGTGGCAGAGCAACTGCTTGTGACCAGCGGAGCTCAACAGGGGATTGACCTAGTGGCGCGTACGTTTGTTGGCCCGGGAGATGTGGTCTACATGGAAGCTCCTACCTATACTGGGGCCATTGATGTGTTCACTAGTCGTGGTGCCAAAGTAATTATGATTCCGATGGACGAGCAGGGGATGCGGATTGATATTTTGACACGTCTCTGTGATACCCATCCCCCAAAATTGATCTATACGATACCTACCTTTCATAATCCTACCGGTGTAACTTTGACGATGGCCAGACGCACACAATTACTAGATCTGGCTCAAAGTTATCACTGTCTCATTGTTGAGGATGATCCATTTTCCGACCTGTATTACAAAGCAAAACCACCGCTTTCTATCAAGGCGCATGATCAATCCGGGCATGTTGTCTATATCAAAAGCTTCAGTAAAACTGTTGCTCCCGGTTGCCGTATAGCTTGTGTAGCGGCAACTGGGAGCGTAATGGATCGTTTAGTGGCTGCCAAGTCAACTACGGATTTGGGAAGCCCTCTATTAACGCAAAAAGCACTGCTACCCTTTATCAGAAATCGACTTGATCAGCATTTTGTTTCATTGCGAGAACAAATTCGTGATCGTCTAACTGTCGCATTGAATACGCTCCAGCGCTATGCTCCGCCAGAGGTTGCCTGGTATGCTCCTGAAGGTGGTCTCAATCTATGGATTAAACTTCCCTCTATGGTGGATATTCCAGAATTGGAGCGGGTAGCTGACCGTGAAGGCATTTCCTTTTTGCCTGGTGCGGTGTGCTATGCAGGTGGTATGGATAGTAATCATATCCGTATTTCTTTTTCGTATGCGGACAAGGAAACACTTAAATCAGGTCTGCGCAAGCTATGTCGTATGTTGGGCGAAATTCTTGATCATTCGGTCATTGTGGAACGAAAGCCTATTTTATAAGGGATAAATGTATTAGGGGGTAAACATCCAAGCACAGCATACGCCTTCTTAATATGCTGTACTAATTCACCGAAAGGAGTTGCACATTATGAGTCATTGCCATTACGACCCGGTTGTGTGCCCGCCGATCCAATTTGTAAATCATCAATTTTACCCACAGGTGGTGCCTGTTGTTCATCCGATTGAAATTATCAATCAGGCGCATGTTATACCTGTGCCCCACCACGTATTTCCGGTGGTTGTCAAGGATCCTGGTGACCCATGCTGTCATACTCGCAGTCATGGAAAGCGGCCTGTCCGTACCAGTTCCAAGCGTTAAGAAAGCCTAAAAAGGCAGCCATGGAGCAACATGGCTGCTTTTTCTGGGGTATCCTAGGCTTCCAGTTTCCTCAATAGGGATTTTAACTTGTCACTGAAATGCTGTGGATAGAATTGCAGGGGAACATACGGACGTTGTGCTGCTTTCAATGCTTTATACACGTCGATTTGACCATACCCAAAATATTTGTCATGTCCTGGTGTGCCCAAATCAATTACGCTGTCTCTCATTAAATCCATTACCTCTTTATTGGTTAGATCAGGGTTAATGGATCGAATCAGGGCAGCTAGCGCTGATACATGTGGACTGGCCATTGAAGTACCCGACAGCGCAGCATATTGATTCCCTGGATACGTACTGGCAATACTTGCACCTGGAGCCATGACGTCCACGTAATCGCCGTAGTTAGAAAAGGATGCGCGGTGCATAGAAGAATCTGTAGCAGAAACGGCAAATACTTCAGGGTATGCTGCTGGATAACCAGGTCGCTCCGTATTATCATTGCCTGTGGCTGCAACTAATACAACATCTTTGTCATAAGCGTATTTGATTGCATCATGCAAAAATGAAGCTTGTGCATAGTTGCCGAGACTCAAATTGATGACCTTGGCCCCGTGATCAGCTGCCCATATAATACCTTCTGCAACCGAGTAAGTCGTACCGGAGCCAGATTGGTCAAGTACCTTGATCGGCATGACCTTGTTGTACCACGTCATACCGGCGACTCCCTCACCGTTATTTACGAGCGCAGAAATGATGCCAGCGACATGCGTTCCGTGACCGACGTCATCATAAGGCTTTTCAGACGGGTTGACCACGTTATGCCCTGAAAGAATTTGACCTTTTAGATCAGGATGATCCAAATCCACTCCTGTATCTACAACCGCGACAATTACATCCTTGCTGCCTTTGCTTAGTTTCCAACCTCTGTTGGTTTCGGTAGCAGGCAGGTTCCATTGATAGCGAGAAAAAAGCAGATCATTAGGAATAGAGCTGTCCGCTTTGATAGGTGCTTTCTCATTAGTCAGATACACATAGTGAGGCTCAGCATAAAGTGGATTCCACTTTCGTGAAAAGTATTGCTTTAGCTCTTTAAAGTTCATCTTATCCGAATGAAATACATAAGTATAACCAAGCTTGCGACCTGGCTCACAATGTAAGTCTGCTGCAATTTCCTGCAGTTGTCGTGAATCAGGATTGTGACGGAAGCGAACCACAATTTCGTTTTCAAAATAATGGCTTGCATTTTCGTTGTCGTGTCCCGTTTTGACCGTGATATCGTGCAATGTGTCGGGATGTACGGATTCGATTTTGTAGCTACCTTCTTTTGGATAGGGAATTAAACGCAAATTTTTGCGCTGGTGCTTCTCCACGTCACGCAATACTTGCTGACTGACTAGAGCAGCAACACCGCATGTTCCGTCAGCCGATGGTTCAGCCATGACGAAATATTTACCGCCTTCAACCTGAAAAGCAGCCGATTCATAGGATTTATTTTGCGTGACGGAACGACGAGCTGCAGCCAAGCTGCTTTGAATTTGAGGATGGCTTAGCAGACTTGTCTGTGCTTTGCTACCTGTATAGGTGTTAGTCTTTCCGTCCCTAATGTGAATCCACTGGAGCGTATGAAGATGACTGTGTGATTGCTGCAATGTGTGGGTGAACTGTCTTTTCTGATCGGCAGTTTTACCATTCAGCTCCCGCATTACGTATTGAATATCCTGTCTTGCGTCCATCCGTGTGAGGGTATCTGTAGCGGACAGGTCCAAAGCCAACATTCCTTTTTTAAGCTGCTTCTCCTGCTGTGGTACCATCTTGGTCGTATATTCGGGCTGTGGTGTGTGGCGGTGATCGCGTGAAGGCAGCATCAGTGTGATCAGAAGCACCCCGGCAGCTGCTCCAAGCAGGGGTTTTAACCATTTTCGCCGAGACATGAACCGTCCTCCTTAAGTATTCATAAATTTATGGTTTAGCGTGAGGAGGTTGGCATGTTTTTATACCTTTCAATGCTTATTTGTGGTAGGATAAATACTGAAAATTACAGCTCTTTCGGTTAGAAGGGACTATTTTCGGGTAACCAAATTGATGAACAAGCAACAAATAAGGGGGAGCTGCCTTGATGTCAGCAGTCAACGTACAAAAATTATGTGAGTCGGCGCAGGAGAGACTGAAAACTGCCGTAAAACGTGTGGAAACATTTCTCAATGAGCATGCTCTGCCGCAACTGGCTGTGGATGGCAATGAGGAGTCTGTACTTTTTTACAAAGGTTTTTTATCGGATCTCCGCCATGTCCTTGTTTTTTCCGAAGTATCCTATGAAAAGCTGGGTGTGGCTTTGCGCCGTGCCAACTTTGACGTCGATTTTGCGGAAAAGGCATTGTATAACGTATACCATGACTGCGTGAACAGCTTTTTTTATCCCAAAAATGAATCTTACGCAGAGGACGGACGCTATGCTTATACGGGACAAGATGCTATCCGCTTCCGTAAAACGCCTGTGCCAGCCGCACGCGAAGTGATCATGGACATTACGAAAAATTTTGAAGAATTGCGTGATGATCTGACTTATTATGAAAGTGATTATTTGACACAGCGCCGGATGCAGACTCGTCGTACTCATGCCTAAAGCATTCAATCCAGAAATTCATTTCTAATCAAAAACTAAAACAAGACAAGCAAGCCGTTTTCTACTTGTTTCCTGCCAGTTTGGAGGAGACGAAGGGAAGCGGCTTTTTTCGTATGTCACCAACTGCCATATGCCATGAACGCATAGGTGCAGACGAGCGGGGGGACAATGAATCCGAGGTGATGATCATGAGCCAAGAGGCCAAGCCAATCGTAAAGTGCAGTGTAGCCAATTGCCATTATTGGGGAGAAAACAACTTTTGCAAGGCAGATTTGATCATGATTGAAGTAGATGGTCATGCCGGGAAAAAATTTAAAGAAGAATATGCGGGGGAAAGCTTTAGTTCAGAAGAACGTGATAAGGCTGCAACGTCTGCTGCAACCTGTTGCCACACCTTTAAGCCGAAGTCTCTGTAGATTTATTACGCGATTCATTTCCATTTGGAGGTGCAGGAATTATGGAAGATCATGAAAACGATAAGCATAAGAATGAAGAGCATGTTAGCCGTGAACGTGTAGATTATCCTCGTCACGTTCAGGAGCGCTCTGCCAAGCGCCGCCATCATCGTGAGGAATATGCCGCAGAGGTTGCTCCTGGCTCGCCAGTTGTGACCAAACATGAGAACAAGGGTGAAGAGCAGGTTATAAACAATAGTGGTCGTATTTCCGGCTATATTGGGCTGGCTGCTGGTATCGCATCATTGTTTATGTGGTCTATTGTGCTGGGACCCATTGCGGCAGTTTTAGGATTTTTTGCTTATGTAAATGGCAGTAAAACAACCGGTATTTGGTCGATTGGTCTTGGCGCATTGGCAACCTTGAGTTATTTTGCTTTTATCCCGTTTGTGCGCTAACCCTGTTGGGTAAAGGTTCCGATATCTTAGCTCCGCTGTCTTTTCGACAGAAACGGAGCTTTTTTTCATTAAAAAGTATGGAAGTACATAGTAAAAAGTTGTATCATAGCAATAACGACAAGCTATTTGGGATATAACAACTATAGAAAGTTGGGAACACCACATGCAAATTGATCCGCGCGTGTCCAAATCTATGTTAGACATGCAGCTGTTAAATAATATGAGTGCTACGACCCAGACGGGTACAGCGGATGCTTTTTCTGGATTGCTGGAACAAGTAGGTCAGCTGGAAACAGATGATGCTGTCACCCAAGAAAATTCAGGCGATGTTACCAGAGATGAAAACGGCTTGCTCTGGCTACAACTGGGACCTTCGAGGGGAACGGCTTCGCCATTGGCAGTCTATCCGGCTTCTTCCAATGCGGCAACGGACGGACCTACAAAAGCTACAGCGTATGATAGTTTGATTAATGAGGCAAGTCAGAAATACGGCGTTCCGGTAGCTTTGATTAAAGCAGTTATTGATACGGAATCTTCATTTAATCCATCGGTTACTTCTTCGGCCGGAGCCAAAGGACTTATGCAGTTGATGGATGCTACAGCTCAAGGTCTGGGAGTTAGTGACCCCTATGATCCTGCACAAAATATTGATGCTGGCGTACGCTATTTGTCTTACCAGATTAAACGTTTTAACGGACAGGAAAATATGGCGCTGGCTGCGTACAATGCAGGTCCCGGACGGGTGCAGCGGCTTGGAGTAAGTAGTGATGAGCAGTTGATGTCTGTACTGGACAAGCTTCCGGTAGAAACGCAAAGATATATTTCCAAAATTCAGAATGCACGTGAAAAATATACCATCTAAGCCCTATAGCTTATAGCATAAAAGTGCGTAATTTCAATTCGATTAGGTCCGCAGACAGGATCAATATGGGGAAAGGGTGTCGCTGTAATGAAGCGGCCTTTCCCTGTTTTGGTCTTTTTTTGTTGTAGCAGTTGTGGGGCAGAAAGGGGAGTTTGATGAAATATTTTGATTATGCCGCGACAACTCCGCCTTTTGAAGAGGTGATTACAACCGTTGCCGAGGTAATGAGACGCCATTATGGCAATCCATCTTCCATGCATCGGTATGGAGAGGACGCGGATAAGTTGATTAAGCGCTCGCGCGAAGTATGCGCTGCAGCTTTGGGAGTATCTCCTTCAGAGATTGTCTTCACATCCGGGGCAACGGAAAGTAATAATCTTGCCGTTAAGGGAGCAGCTTTGCAGTATCAGACTAGAGGCAAACATATCGTTACTGTATCGACAGAGCATCCGTCTGTGTATGAAGCATGCAAACAGCTAACAAATTTGGGTTTTGAGGTTACTTTTTTACCTGTGGATGAGGAAGGTCATGTGACTGCCGAACAGGTTTGTGCAGCTGTTCGTAAAGATACGATTTTAGTTAGTATCATGCATGTCAATAATGAGACGGGAAGAGTGCAACCGTTGCATGATATCGGAGCTGCGCTGAAGAAACAGTTCCCTCGTGTCCTATTTCATATTGACGGTGTACAGGGGTTTGGAAAGCTGCCGGTTGATATCCGGGGGTGGCAAGCTGATCTGTATAGCCTTTCAGCGCATAAGCTACGTGGACCCAAAGGTGTGGGGTTGCTATTCGTTCGAGAAGGTGTAGAGCTTTTCCCACTGCTTAGTGGCGGCTCTCAGGAGCAAGGGGTTCGTGCGGGTACCGAAAATGTACCATCGCTTGTCGGTATGTCCAAGGCGGTACGGCTGGCGGGCGAACGACAAGCAGAGACAGCACAGCGCATGATTGAGTGGAGAGAACGAGTGGCTGCAGAATTGAAAACAATCCCACAACTGCGGCTGAACAGTGGGAAAGAAGCGCCGCATATTGTCCACTTTTCGTATCCGGGCATGAAGGCCGAGGTACTGCTGCATACGCTGGAGCAATTGGGTGTGGCAGTGTCCACCAAATCGGCTTGCTCTTCAAAATTAGCCGAGCCCAGCCGGGTACTGCTGGCGATGGGCCGCAATGAGGCAGAAGCAGCCGGCGGCATTCGTATCAGCTTTGGTGATGAACATACGGAACAGGATATCGACGAGCTCATACTCGCACTTCGACAGGCTGTAGCCAAGCTGGAATCCCTTGAAAGGTGGAAACGTTAAAATGCACTATGATATGCTGTTACTTCGCTTCGGCGAATTTACATTAAAAGGGAAGAATCGTGCTCGTTTTGAAAAGGCTGTACTGAAACACGTAAAACTGCTGCTTAAGCCCTTTCCAGGTGCCTCTTTGCGCAAGGAATTTGGACGGATTTATGTGGTTCTCGGGGGAGAGCCTTATGAACAGATCATTCAAGTATTGCAAAAGGTGTTTGGCATCACGACGATTAGTCCTGTCAAAATGGCTCCTGTTGAGTTGGATGCTATCATTGAGACGGCTGTAGCTTTAATGCATGAGCTGAACGTAGACGAGGGAACAACATTCAAGGTAAATGCCCGCAGAGTATGGAAGGAGTTTCCCCATTCTTCACAAGAGATGAATCATTTAATTGGTTCTCCTCTATTGCGGAATTTTCCGGCGCTGAGGGTCGATGTACGTCAACCTAATATTGAGCTGCGTGTGGAGGTAAGAGAGCAGGCGGCATATATTTTTAGTGATGTTATTATGGCTGTAGGGGGCTTTCCGTTAGGGACGAACGGCAAAGCTATGCTGCTGCTGTCCGGTGGAATTGACAGTCCGGTAGCAGGATGGTCATCCATGCGTAGAGGCTTGGAAATCGAATGTGTACATTTTTATAGCTATCCATTTACAAGTGAGCGTGCGAAAGAAAAGGTTATTGATTTGGCAAAAGTATTAGCAGGCTACGCGGGCCGAATCAAAATCCACCTTGTGCCGTTTACAGAGGTGCAGACGGCCTTTACTCGCACTGGGCAGGATAATTTGATTATTACGCTAATGAGGCGGTCTATGCTGCGAATTGCAACGATGCTGGCAGAGCGTGAAGGAGCATTGGCACTCGTGACGGGCGACAGTCTGGGTCAAGTTGCTAGTCAAACGCTATCCAGCATGAATGTGATTGGTCGTTCGACGGAACTCCCCTTGCTGCGACCTCTCGTCATGATGGATAAGCAGGAGATCACAGAAATCGCTAAGCAAATTGGCACCTACGATTTATCCATTCTCCCGTATGAGGATTGCTGTACATTGTTTGTTCCCAAATCTCCCACGACCAATCCGAATTTGTGGGTAGTGCAGAAGATTGAAGCTTCTATTCGGGATTTAAATGCTTTAATCGATCAGGCTGTAGCTACAACGGAGACGGTTGTCCTTGAGGCAGGCGGAGCTATAGAGGGGCGTAAAGAGGAAGTTATACAGGAAGATTGGTTTTAATAAAAAAGGCAGACCCGCAACAGTGTTGGGTCTGCCTTTTTATTTGGGTTGTGCTTTTGAAAACTCTTTTAGACGGCTTTTTCTCGACGGGCTACTGCTCTGCGATTTTGAAGATATCCTGTGAGCAAGATCCCAGCCATAACGGTGGCAATAAACAAGATACGCAGCGCCGGATGCTCTGTAAAGTATGGTGCCAGCTTACGTTCTTCAGTGATCATATTAGAGGCCGTATAACCAAGCACAGCCGATCCTAAATAGATGATCCATGGGAATTTGTTGATCAGCTTGATAAAAAGAGTGCTTCCCCATACAACGATCGGCACACTGATTAACAGGCCCAGTACTACAAGTATCAAATGTTGCTGGGCCGCGCCAGCAACAGCAATCACGTTGTCCAGACCCATTGCCGCATCGGCGATAATAATGGTGCGGATAGCACCCCATAGCGTTGTGCCTGCTTTAACTTCAGCATGATCCTCTTGGTCCACGAGCAACTTATACGCGATCCAGACTAGCATCACACCCCCAATGAGTAACAACCACGGTACTTGGAGCAACCAGAGTACCACAATAGTGGCTGCTATGCGGATGAGCAGGGCACCCCCGGTGCCGTATAGAATCGCTTTTTTTTGCATTGCAGGAGGCAGCTTTCTGGCGGCAAGCCCAATTACAATTGCATTATCTCCTGCGAGTAGAAGGTCAATAAATATTACATTAAGCAATAGCCAAAAGAACTGAAGTACAGACATGTCAATCGTTCTCATCTCCCTGATTAAACATCCTCAAAAACATTGCATGTTGTTTATGTTAATACCCGTTTTTCGGAAATACGATTCATTATATTGCTGTTTGTTATTGAATTCAAGGTATATACTCAACAAATTGGATATCAGTTATTAATAAATGATGACTTATTTGAAATGCCTGCAAGCATAGCCTCGTCCAATTTCGCATACATGTAGGATGGGGGTGTTTGTACATATGGAGCATATCATTTTGCTATTGAAAATATTAATGATTAATTTGGTGCTAAGCGGTGATAATGCAGTTGTTATAGCCATGGCGAGCAAAAACTTGCCTGCAAGGCAGCGAAGTCAAGCAATATGGTGGGGGGCAGTCGGTGCGGTCCTTCTGCGCTGTGTGTTGACTTTTGTAGCTGTTATTTTGCTGGGCATACCTTTTATTCAGGCGGCGGGCGGTTTACTTCTGTTATGGATTGCATTCAAGTTGCTGTATGAGAATGATGATCATGTAGGAGTAAGAGCGGAAACAACCATTTGGAAGGCAATACAAGTGATACTAGTAGCAGACTTTGTGATGAGTCTAGATAACGTGTTAGCTATTGCAGCTCTAGCCAATGGGGACATTGCTATTATAGTCATTGGTATCGCAATTAGTATTCCGATTGTCGTCTGGGGCAGCAATGTGATAGCAATCTGGCTTCATCGATTCCCGATCCTTGTTCTGCTGGGATCTGCCATTCTGGCCTTTACGGCAGGAGAAATGCTATTGCGTGATCCCAAATTGGGCATATGGTTAGCAGTCATGGGTGAGGTTATACATGCATGGTTACCTCTCTTGCTGGCCGTAGCAGTTGTCATTGCAGGAATATATCGACAGCTACGGACCCGTCATATTTGAACGTGGTTTTTTTGGAAAACATCGGCTAAACTAGACATAGGGTTTTGCAGATGCCGGGGAGTTTGCTCGGTTTTTGTAAAAACTCTATATTCATAAAAGTGTACTTAAAAATAACTACATTTAATGACTCAAAAACAAATCCAGCAAACAAAGGAGACCACGATGAATTCCGGAAAAGAGCGTATGATCGGAGTAGGCATTGTTGCCGTAGGACTGATTATTTTGTTGGGGAAATTGGGGACGTTCTCCTTCTTGGGACGCAACCTTTGGCCCTTGCTGATTTTAATACCTGGAATCGTGCTGCATGCAATGTATATGATGCGCAAGGTATCACCCTTTATGTTGCTGCCGGCAGGGATTTTGTCGGTATACGGCTTCCTCTTTTTTCTCTGCAATACTTGGGGATGGCATTTAATGGTCTACTTATGGCCTATGTTCCTTCTAGGTGTGGCGATTGGATTATGGGAGTATGCCATTAATGATATTTCGCTTTCTCGCAATGTATACACAGGGAGCGTGCTATTAGGCTTGATATCGGTGCTATTATTAATTATTACCTTGCTAAGTACAGGCATCATGTATATTATCGCCGTTTTGCTGATTGGAGCTGGAATCTGGTTGGTCATAAACAACCGTAGCAAACGCAACTGGTAAACCGACAAGCTGTGCAGATTTCATGGCGGTAAATTACGGAACAGGCAATAATGTCTTGCTTTATGACATATTTCTACTATAATATAATGGATATGAAAAGAGCGTCGGAATGATTTCTGACGCTTATTTTAAGGTTTTCACGCGAATCGGAGAGAGAAGCTGTCTGTATAAAGCCTGAAACATATAGAAGGCTGGCAGGGAGTGGGCCTAAAGAACGATTGTTAGCCTTGAATGAGCATTGCTTCAGGATAGAGACACTATTTTGATATACGGAAAGGATATGGATACAAACCATGCATGCAAGAGAGAACATTCGCAATATTGCGATTATTGCCCACGTCGACCACGGAAAAACGACACTTGTCGATAAGTTGCTTCAACAGTCTGGAACATTTAGAGAACACGAGGCTGTTCAGGAGCGCGCCATGGACTCCAACGATCTGGAACGTGAACGCGGTATTACGATTTTGGCTAAAAATACAGCTATCACTTACAAAGATTACCTGATTAACATTGTAGATACACCGGGACACGCCGACTTTGGTGGTGAAGTGGAACGGATCATGAAAATGGTTGACGGCGTTTTGCTCGTCGTTGATGCTTACGAAGGCTGCATGCCGCAAACGAAATTCGTACTGCGTAAAGCGCTGGAACAAAATCTGACGCCTATCGTTGTAGTCAATAAAATTGACCGTCCGGCAGCTCGTCCAGCAGAAGTCATTGACGAAGTACTGGATCTGTTCATCGAGCTGGGTGCAAATGATGATCAATTAGAATTCCCTGTTGTGTACGCTTCGGCACTGAACGGAACCTCCAGCTTGGATGCTGAAAAGCAAGATGACAACATGCAAGCATTGTACGAAACAGTGGTAGAGCATATTCCATCTCCAACTGAGAAAGTAGATGAGCCTCTTCAATTCCTCGTAACACTGATGGACTATAACGAATACCTGGGCCGAATTGCAGTAGGTCGGGTGAACCGCGGTATTATCAAGCAGGGACAAGCGGTCACAGTTATCCAACGTGATGGCAGCAGTAAATCAGCGCGTATTGAGAAGTTGTTCGGCTTCCAAGGACTGAAACGGATTGAAACCGATCAAGCAGGCGCTGGTGACATTGTGGCGATCGCGGGGATTAAGGACATCAACATTGGTGAAACCATTGCCGATCCAAATCATCCTGAAGCGTTGCCTGTACTGAAAATTGATGAACCTACACTGCAAATGACCTTCTTGGTTAACAACAGTCCATTCGCAGGTCGCGATGGTAAGTGGGTAACATCTCGTAAATTGCGTGAGCGTCTTCTGAAAGAACTCGAAACAGATGTCAGCTTGCGTGTTGATGAAACCGATAGCCCGGATGCCTTTATTGTATCTGGACGTGGTGAATTGCATTTGGGAATCCTGATTGAAAACATGCGTCGTGAAGGTTACGAACTGCAAGTGTCCAAACCGGAAGTTATCGTTAAGGAAATTGACGGTAAAAAAATGGAGCCAATCGAACGTCTCCTCATTGATATTCCGGAAGAAAGCATGGGTGCAGTTATGGAAAGCCTGGGCTCCCGTAAAGCCGAAATGGTCAACATGATTAATAACGGTACTGGACAGGTTCGCTTGGAATTCCTGATCCCTGCACGTGGTTTGATCGGTTACACTACAAACTTCCTTACTTTGACTCGTGGCTACGGTGTAATGAACCATGCATTTGACAGCTATGGACCATTTGTTGGCGGTCAAGTAGGTGGACGTCATCAAGGTGTACTCGTATCCACGGAAAACGGCACCTCTACATTTTATGGTATGCTGGGCGTAGAAGATCGTGGTATTTTGTTCTTGGAGCCAGGGACTGAAATTTATGAGGGTATGATCGTTGGTGAGCACACACGTGATAACGACATTGTCGTTAACATCTGTAAGGAAAAACAATTGACAAACGTTCGCTCCGCAACAAAAGATGATACAGTTAAATTGAAAACACCTGTTATCTTCTCTCTGGAGCAGGCGCTTGAATACCTGAATGATGATGAGTATTGTGAAATCACTCCTAAATCCATTCGTTTGCGTAAAAAGATCTTGAACAAAGGTGAGCGCGAGCGTGCGGAGAAACAACGTAAAACAGCACAAGCAAATAGTTAATTCATAGGATTGGTCTTTGGCCACAGCGGCGACGCCCGGAAATGGGATGCGCCGCTGTATGTGTTTTAGGATTGTAAACTTGGAGAAAGCTATATTTCTCAAAACGCAGGAAAAGGTGTTGAAGCATGAGTAATCTTTCGAATGGATTGCCTCCCCGGACACAAAGCGGGAAAAAATCCGCCAAACCGAAAAAAACGAAAAAGAAAAAAAGCTTTTTCAGATCGTTTATGAAGTTTGTCTTATTTCTACTCATTATAGGTATCTTGGCAGCAGGTGGTTATACCTACTATATTTACAATCAGGTAGAGGAAGTTTTGGATACTGGAATCAACAAGGAAGTGCCCAAAACGCAACTGGCTGAGGCTAAGCCTTTGACTATTTTATTGCTTGGAACCGACTATCGCCCTGACCATCCGACGTATTTGTCAGATGTTATTATGGTAGCTACATTGAACCCTAGTACAAAATCGTCTACCATTGTGTCCTTGCCTCGTGATACGCGTCTAGAAATGGATGGGTATAAACCACGCAAGCTGAATGAGTATTATCCGGTGTTTAAGGCTAGAGAGAAAGACTCTGGTGAAGTTGCTGAAGAGCAAATGAAGAAGATGATCGGCAAATATTTAAACATTAATATTGATTATGTAACGGTTATTAACTTCCAGGGCTTTAGAGATGTTGTAGATAATCTAGGTGGCGTAGATGTAACGGTTGACAAAAATATGTGTTATCGAGACCGTGCTGATGGCACCGATATTAACTTGACAGCTGGGGCCAAGCATTTGAACGGTGACCAAGCTCTTGATTTTGTTCGCTACCGCAAGTCGAATTGTCGTCCGAGAACGGCTGAATCTGACGACTTTGATCGCAATCGGCGACAAAATCAGGTGCTTCATTCCCTAATTGACCAAATGCAATCCTTTAATGCTTTGACCAAGTTTAGTGCAATTATTAAATCGGTTGATAAGAATATGATGACTGATATCGAGTCACAGCAAATGAAAAATATCGTACAAACCTATTGGAATATTTCCAAGCAAAATGTAAAATACAATCCTGTATCAGGAACGTGGCGTAGCCCTTATGTGTACATTGATGAGCAACAGCTCGATTTGGCCAAACAAGCGCTACAAGAGGAATTAGCCAAAAAAGCAAGCGACAGCACTGAAGCTTCTTCCAATTCCTGAGTATGTATCTTTTTCCCCGCTTATGTTATACTCGCAGCGAGTAAAGCTCTTATATAGCATAAGGGGGTTGAGGTATGTCTAAATTTAAAGTGAACCCAGTCTAGGTCCAGTGAGCAATCACTGGGCCTTTTGTGTCTAATTTTAAAAATGTACAGGCTCTGAGGCTATCTTCAGCTACACTTTTCGTTGCATTATGCTGTTTTGGGGTTCTTTTTTCAGGGAATCAGCAAGTATTGGGTAGCCAGTGAATAGGTATAGGTATGAAACATGAGATTGTCCACGCCGCTTTGGAGGGGATTTAATGAAGAAAATTTTTGTGCTGGATACGAATGTGCTACTGCATGATCCGAAAGCCATTTTTACCTTCAAAGAACATGAAGTTGTTATTCCAGCTGTTGTTCTGGAAGAAATCGACTCCAAAAAACGCAACGCGGATGAGATTGGACGGAATGCCCGTAATGTATCGCGATTGTTGGACGGGTTGAGAGAAGTGGGGCATCTTCACAGCGGCGTTCCACTTCCCCAAGGGGGAAGGCTTAAGGTTGAGTTAAACCACCGGAGTTTTTTGAAAGTCCAGGAGATGTTCGGGGAGGTTTCGAACGATAACCGGATTTTGGCAGTTGCCTTAAATTATCATTTGGAAGAACAGGAGCAATCTGATCCGCGTTCGGTGGTGTTGGTTAGTAAAGACGTATTAGTCAGAATCAAGGCAGATGTATTGGGGCTGCTGACTGAAGACTACCTATCCGATAGAACGGGCGATCCAAGTGAGTTGTACCCCGGATACTCAGCGATACAGGTGCATCCGTCCATCATAGATGAATTTTACTCTAACCGTTTCTTACCAATCAAACCACTGAAACTACCTTATACACTGTATCCACATGAATTTGTTATTTTGAAAGATGAAATGGGCACTGGAAAATCAGCATTGCTGAAAGTAAACCAGGAGGCAGAGCGATTAGAACCTTTGTACTTAAGTAACGAATCGGTGTGGGGAATCAGCGCGCGTAATGCTCAACAACGGATGGCATTGGAGCTTTTGCTTAATGATGATATCCCTCTTGTGACGATTACTGGAAAAGCAGGTACAGGCAAAACGCTACTGGCACTGGCGGCGGGGTTGCTTAAAGTAGAGGATGAGCATCGCTTCAAGAAACTGTTAATTGCTCGGCCTGTTGTTCCTATGGGCAAGGATATCGGTTATTTACCGGGAGAAAAGGAAGAAAAGCTTCGCCCCTGGATGCAGCCAATCTACGACAATCTGGAGTATCTGTTTGATGCCAAAAAATCTGGGGATATCGACAAAATCTTGATGGGCTTGGGCAGTATTCAGGTTGAGGCGCTCACTTATATTCGCGGACGTTCGATACCTGGGCAATTTATTATTATCGATGAGGCGCAAAATTTATCACGACATGAGATCAAAACGATTGTGTCTCGGGTAGGTGAGGGAAGTAAAATCATTCTGATGGGAGATCCGGAGCAAATTGATCATCCTTACCTAGATGCAGCCAGTAATGGCTTGACCTATGTGGTGGAGCGGTTTAAGCAAGAAGGGATTAGCGGACATATTATGTTGGAAAAAGGAGAACGCTCCAAGCTCGCGCAGTTGGCAGCTGATCTGTTATAACCCCTGATCGTTATTACAAATAATGAAGACCTCGGGAACATCCCGAGGTCTTTTGTTTTGTTCATATCAAAAATCAGAACAATGTAGGTGAGCAAAAACTTACTTAAAACTTAATTCGAGCTTAACTTCAAGAATACCTTTTAAAGCATGTACTTCTGTAGCTTTGACGTATGATATAAGCTGCTGTGGATAGAAGCCGAGATCAAAATCTTCTTCCAGTTTGTTGCGAGTCGTGTCCGGCAATTCCAGTCCGTTAAATACCAGTCGATCTACATGAAATAGAATGGCATTTTTGGGTTCATTCTCTACTGTATAGTGACCTTCTACCCTCAATTTCATCGTTCCTTGCTGACCTTCTACCACAATCTGATCCTGCACGAAGAAAAAGTTGAAGTGATTAAACAATTCATTCTCTGACTTTAAAAAACGGTTAAATTCTTCTTCACGAATGCTTATCGTAATGATTTTTCCATTTGTAATCATAGCACCTTGCTGTTGTTGAATGAATTGGGGTAAATCCTGCATCGCTTGAGCTAATGCTTTAAAGTGTTTATTTACCTCGTATACCCCTACATTCTCCCAATAAGCTGTCATTTCGCCAATTAACTTGCGTAGAGTATCAGGGTTATCGCTGGCGTTAACGCCGTCATCTACACGCGACTGGAGTTGGAGAATCCGTTTACGTTGTGCCAGTAGGTTTGTTTTAACCGTCCCCAATTCCGTCGTGGCTTGGGCGACTTGCTGCTCTGTTTTTCGCATAAATTGATAATTGGATTCGTATTCTTGAAGCACATCCTGATCGTGACTAATCAATAATAAGTAATAATCGTACAAAGAGAGAAGTTGCTTTATACTTTTAGCCCCTAGCACTACACTCAGCAGCTTGTCCCTTTCTCCCATATAGTAAGATCGAAGCACAGAACCTGCACGCTTACGTTGTAGGTTCATTTGCTCCTGTTGATCAGCTAGACTACTACGCAGTTCCTGCTGACGCTGTAAAAGAGCCTGCTGTTCCTGACTAATCCGCTCGATTTCATGGTCGATCTCCACGATAGACAGGCTATCTTGTAAAATCTGATTTTCTTCAGGAGAGGGAGCGGCCAAAATAGGACGTACATATATGGAAGTCAGCATCATTATGAGGACCAGCAGGGTGCAGATCGCGATTTTTATTCGTTTATTCATTTAGTTTCCCCTTTTATGTATTCCAGAAAAAGACTAATGGTAATGTATATGATCCTTTTTTATTCTTTAACCATTCATTTTATTGTACAGCAGTCAGAGCATGCGTGAAACCCGAAACTGTTTACTTCACGTATGAGTTCTGGCAGAAATGGAAATACAATTTAGTATCAAATAGATTCTATGAACTCTACGAGAGGCATAGGAATGAATAAACAGCTTTTATACCCTATTCAAATACCGGCAAGATCGGTTCATGAAGACGGTTATTTCAGGATGTTGTTAGGAGGGCTAGAGGCATGACTGCAATAAGACAAGATGCATGGAGTGCGGAAGATGACTTGATATTGGCGGAGGTGACATTGCGGCATATCCGGGAAGGTGGAACACAGCTCGCTGCGTTTGAGGAGGTTGGACAAAAAATAGGTAGAACCTCTGCGGCATGCGGCTTTCGTTGGAATAGCTGCGTGCGCAAACGTTACGATGAAGCGATTAGCATTGCCAAAGCGCAGCGCCAGAAGCGCAGTTATATTCGCAAGCAGAGCCCAGTAGGTGTATCGCAGGTAGCGGCCTTTGCCACGCTCGATACAGTCGAAGGGGGATACAGAACCGATGGCACGAGTGAAGATACGTTATCTATTGATGCTGTAATTCGCTTCTTGCGTCAATGGAAGGGATCTGTGCAGGAGACTAATCGGCAGATTAAGATGCTGGAGAAAGATTTGCGGGAAAAGGAAGAAGAATTAAATCAGCTTCGCTCCATTAATGACCGGCTGTCCAAAGAAGTGAATGATGTGCAGACCGACTATCGTGTTGTAAATGATGATTATAAAGCTCTGATTCAGATTATGGACCGTGCCCGGCGTTTGGCTTTAATCACTGAAGATGAGGAAGAGCTTAAATCCAGGTTCAAAATGGACGCTAATGGGAATCTGGAGCGCATTGAGTAGCAAGATTACAATAGCTATCTAAATAAAACGTCAACTATCGCTTGGCCGTAGTTGGCGTTTTTTGTTATTACATTGGAGTGCATATGATATAGTAGAAAAAAAGATGGAAGCGAGACGATACAAAGTGATTGATATTATTGGAGCGGGTTCGCTGGGATTGCTGTTTGCCGGGAGATTATCGGCCTCGGGTGCTACAGTAAGGCTGTGGACACGAACACTTGAACAGGCACAAATCATTGCTCGTGAAGGGATTACTGTGCTTGATAAGGAGGGACAGGTGGTTGTTCATGTATCGGGGGACCAATTAAAGGTAGCGCCATTGGCAGATTGGCAACGGTTAAATTCACAGACTTCGGCACGGTGGATCATGTTTTTGACCAAACAGGGGGCGATAGAAGAAGTATTGGCGCAGATCCAGCCTGTAGCTCAAACGGAAACAGGTACAGGGATTATTTGTTTACAGAATGGAATCGGTCATATAGAACGCATCAGGCAGGCGTGGCCTAAAGCTGTAGTATATCCTGCTGTGACAACCGAAGGAGCCAAGAAACAAGGCGCAGCATCCATTGTGCATGCAGGATCGGGCGTGACTGAAATTGGATATTCGGAGGAAGTAGAGGGAGAGCACAACACTGATTTCAAACAATATGTGTTAAATCGGCTGCTTGCAGCAGGATTTGACGTTTGCTTGTCGAAAGAAATCGAGAAAGGGATTTATCGCAAGTTGTTGATTAACGCTGTGATCAATCCACTGACAGCCGTATGGCGAGTTCGGAATGGCGAGCTGCTATCGGAGCCTGTTCGAATACATATGATGCGTAAGCTGTATGATGAAGGCATTCAAGTATATGAAGCTCATGGTATCCGCTGGGAAAGCGCATGGTGGGATCAAATTATGGATGTTTGCCGGGCAACGGCAGAGAATCACTCGTCTATGCTAGCTGATGTACTTGCACATTCCATGACCGAAGTTGCTTCCATTAACGGGCAACTGGTGCAGATGGCAAAGCGAGCTGGGATTAGTGCGCCAACTCATGAGGTATTGTGGCAATTAATTGAAGGAATGCGGCTAAAAGAGGGGTGATCAGTTGAGTCTTATACAAGGTACTATTATCACTTTCAGTATTCTTCCCTTTTTTCCGTTTTTGATCGTGTTTGCGGTTTGTCGCTACATTCTTAAAATGGAAAAGAAGAAATCATTGCTTACTTCTATGGATATTACCACTTTTTTTCTGATATTTTCCGTCGCAGCACTCTTTAATGTCCTATTTACATCCCGATTCGGTTTTTATTTGATTCTACTGCTCTTGTTACTGGCATTGGGTTTAATTGGAGGAGCTCAAAACCGAATAAAAGGAAAGGTTGATGGTAAAAGATTATGTAGAGCGGTCTGGAGATTAACTTTTATGGCGATGACATTGGCGTATACTTTGTTGACTGTTGTTGGTATATTTAAAAATATATTCAACTCTATGTGATGAAATATGACATGAAATGATGAAAAAATATGAATTAATCATGTTTTTTTGAAAAAAAAGCTCAATTTGAAGAAATGTAATGTAGATTTTTTTGACCGCTGGTTGTATAATCTATAAACATATACCACTTTAGAACTAGGGGGAAAACGCTAGATGAAAAGGAAAAGCTTTTTAGTCCTTTTGACACTCGTTCTTGCAGTTGGCGCACTGCTCGCAGGTTGCGGCGGCAAGAATGATACCAATGGTAAGGGCGCACAAGAAAATACCTCGACTACGCCGGCCCCGGCCGACAAGCAAATTTTGCGCGTTAACCTTTCTTCCGAGCCGCCAACCTTCGATCCGGCACAAGCTCAGGATAGTCAAACCAACGCGGTTCTGAAAACTTTGTATGAAGGTCTCGTACGTATGGGTCCTGACGGCAAAGAAATCCCTGGCGTTGCTGAATCTTGGAAAATCTCCGATGACGGCAAAACCTACACGTTCAAACTTCGTGATACTGCAAAATGGAGTAATGGCGACCCAGTCAAAGCAAGCGACTTCGTATTCGCTTGGCAACGGGTATTGGATCCTTCAACGGCTCCTGCACCTCCATATGCTTACCAATTGTACTATATCAAGAATGCTGAGGGCTACAACCTGAGCACTTCGAAATCTTATAAAGGAACAAAAGTTACAGACTTTAAAGATGTAGGTGTCAAAGCTGTTGATGACCATACATTGCAAGTAGAGCTGGAACACCCAACTCCTTACTTCTTGGGATTGACTTCTTTCTACACTTTCTATCCTGTAAACCCTTCTATTAAAGGTAATGACAAGTGGGCAGTTCAGAAAGATAGCATGATTACTAACGGACCTTTCACATTAACGGCTTGGGATAGCGGTCAAAAGATCGAAGTTTCCAAGAACGAAAACTATTGGGGTAAAGACGAAATCAAGTTGAGCAAAATCACTATGTCCCTTGTAAACAGTGGAGCAACTGAACTGGCTTCGTACAGAAGTGGACAACTTGATTATTCAGGTATGCCAACAGGTGAAATTCCTACTGACCAAATTACGGCTGTGAAAAACGAATTGCCTAATGAATTTAAGGCTAAAGGAATTGCAAGTACGTACTACTATCTGTTTAATGTAACAGAAAAACCATTTAACAATGCTAAAATCCGTAAAGCGTTTGCGATGGCTATTCAACGCCAACCGATCGTTGAACGTGTAACAATGGGCGGTCAAATTCCTGCTTACGGCTTTGTACCTCCAGGCATAAAAGGAGTTTCTCAAGAATTCCGTAGCGAGCATAAAGACGATTTCTTCAAAGAAGACTTCACTGAAGCGAAAAAATTGCTTCAAGAAGGTATGAAAGAAGAAGGCATGACTACGCTTCCTACAATAACTATGCTGTACAACTCCAGTGAAAGTCACCAAAAGATTGCTTTGGCAGTAGCTGATATGTGGAAGAAAAATCTTGGTGTAGATGTTAAAACTCAAAACCAAGAGTGGGGCGTATTTATCCAAACACGTAACAAGCTGAATTTCCAAATCGCTCGTGGTGGTTGGTCTGCTGACTATAATGATCCAATGACATTCCTGGATATGTGGACAACAGGCAATGGTAACAACAACTCAGGTTATGCTAACCCTGCGTATGATGAATTGATTAAAGCTGCTAAAACAGAAACTGATCCAGCTAAACGCATGGAAGATTTTGCGAAAGCAGAGAAAATTTTGGTTCAAGATGATATGGTAATGCTTCCGATCTATTACTATTCAAATGTTTCTTTAACGAAACCGAATGTTAAAGACATTGGACTTGACTTTAGTGGAGCAATTGATTTCACAAGAGCGTATATTACACAGTAACTGAAGCTTAATTCTGAAGTTTGATAGTTACTTCGGGATATATATGTGGATTGAACCATATATATCCCGTTTTTTTTGTGTGTCCTAGTCTTTTCCATCATCATGTAACCATGCAAATAAGTAGATTGGACAGTCCAATTCTATTTCGATAAAATCGAATGGTGTCGAAAATAATTTATGGGGGGTGTAAACGGGCAATGACGCGTTATTTGATCAGTAAATTTTTCTATATGTTGCTGTCTTTGTTCATTCTGATCTCTGCGACGTTTTTTCTCATGAAAGCAATTCCGGGTAACCCCTTCATGAGTGAAAAAGCGACTTCTCCTGAGATTCAAGCCCGGTTAATGGAGCAATATGGGCTGGATAAGCCTGTATATGTCCAATATTTTAAATACTTAGGTGATATTGCTTCAGGTGATTTTGGTATTTCTATGAAAAAGCTGAATCAAAGTGTAACTGACATTATCGGACAAACGTTTACGGTTTCCCTCAAACTCGGTTTTGTTGCCATAATCGTGTCGATAATTGTCGGTATCTTGCTAGGAATGCTAGCAGCTTTGTATCATCGTAGGCTCATAGATAACGTCGCTATGGTATTAGCTATCATGGGGATTGCGGTTCCCAGCTTCGTTCTGGCATCGTTAATTCAATTTTTCTTTGCTCAACAGTTAGGCTGGTTTAATGTTATGGGCTTTGAAGGCCCGATGGATTACTTCTTGCCAGTTGCGGCTCTATCTGCTTCACCGATTGCGTTTATCGCTCGACTAACGCGTTCCAGCATGCTGGAAGTACTCCATGCAGATTACATTAAGACTGCCAAGGCTAAAGGTTTGAAATCCATTACAATTATGTTCAAACACGTTATACGTAATGCCATTCTTCCAGTTGTTACCTATGTAGGACCAATGACAGCCAATATTATTACGGGTTCGGTTGTTATTGAACGAATCTTCGGGATTGGCGGTATCGGTAAGGTGTTCGTAGATAGTATTACAACCCGTGATTATACGATGATTATGGGAGTTACTATTTTTTACGGTATTTTGTTGATGGTGGCACGTTTTATTACGGATATTGCATATGGATTTATTGATCCGCGGATTAAGCTTACTGGCGGGAAGGAGGGATAACTTTATGTCTGTTAAAGATAATGCTGTGAACTTGGATAAACTTCAGGTGAAACCGGAAGATTTCCAGAGGGTCGGAGCGGATGAAAAGCAGTCTGAAGTTATTCAGCGTGAAAGCTTATCCGCTTGGCGAGATGCTTGGGAGCGTCTTCGTAAAAATAAATTGGCTATGACGAGCTTAAGCGTTTTGGTTCTCATAGTGCTTGCTTCAATTATTGGTCCGATGCTGTCGCCATACGATGACCGCACGAATGATTTGTTGAGCACCAATCTTCCTCCATCGGCGGAACATTGGTTCGGAACAGATGATCTGGGGCGTGATATGTTTGTACGTACTTGGATGGGCGCTCGGATTTCATTGATTATTGGTTTGGCTGCTGCAATGATTGACTTGATGATTGGTGTAATTTATGGTGGAATTATGGGTTACTTTGGTGGCCGCGTTGATGAAATCATGAATAAATTTTCTGAAATCTTGTATTCCATTCCTTACTTGCTTGTTACAATTCTGTTGCTGGTTGTACTGGAGCCAAGTATCACCACCATTATTATTGCGCTCTGTGTAACAGGGTGGATTAACATGTCGTGGATTGTACGTGGTGAAATGCTGCAACTTAAAAACCGAGAATTCGTACTTGCTTCCCGTTCAATGGGTGCTGGTGCAGGTCGTTTGTTGTTCCGTCACTTGTTGCCTAACGCGGTAGGACCAATCATTGTCACATTGACCTTGACGGTTCCAAGTGCTATTTTCTCCGAGGCATTCCTGAGCTTCCTTGGATTAGGGGTACAGGCTCCTCAGGCATCGCTGGGTTCAATGATTGAATCAGCTCTGACAGGGTGGATGTATTACCCTTGGCGGATGCTTTTCCCAGCAGGTTTGATCAGTTTGATTATGCTTGCGTTCAACCTTTTTGGCGACGGCTTGCGTGATGCGCTTGATCCGAAGTTGAAGAAATAGGAGGTGAGATCATGGTGAGTAGCAACAATTTAATTGAAGTTGAAGGCCTTAAAAAGTATTTTAATGTTGGCAAAAACCGTGTGCTCAAAGCGGTGGATAACCTGAATTTCTATATTCGTGAGGGTGAAACGCTGGGTATGGTTGGCGAATCCGGTTGTGGTAAGTCTACAGCGGGTCGTACTATTTTGCGCTTGTATGAGCCTACAGCAGGTAGCGTACGTTTTAACGGCACAGATATTTACAAATTATCACCGGGGAAAATGAAAGCAATGCGTCGTGATATGCAGATGATCTTTCAAGATCCGTATGCATCATTGAACCCACGTTTTACCGTGTCTGATATTATTGGTGAGGCACTGGATATTCACAATATGGCAGGTAGCCGTGCAGAACGTAAGAAACGGATTGAGGAATTACTCGATCTGGTTGGTTTGAACCCTGACCATGCAACACGCTATCCGCATGAGTTTTCTGGTGGTCAACGTCAGCGGATCGGTATTGCCCGTGCATTGGCTGTTAATCCTAAGTTCATCATTTGTGATGAGCCGATTTCAGCGCTTGACGTATCTATTCAGGCTCAAGTTGTCAACCTGTTGAAAGAGCTTCAAGAACGTCTTGGTCTGACGTACCTGTTCATTGCACATGATCTGTCGATGGTCAAGCACATCAGTGATCGGGTAGCTGTAATGTATAGAGGCAGAATGGTGGAGCTTGCTGAAAGCTCTGAATTATATGCCAATCCGATTCATCCGTATACGAAAATGCTTTTGTCGGCGATTCCACTTCCTGATCCGGAAGTTGAAGCCAACAAAAAGCGAATTATTATGCCTGACGATCAAGGCGGACCGATTCATAACGCGTCCGATAATAAGGCAGGGGCTTATAACCTGGAAAATGCCACGCTTATCGAAGTGTCTAAAGGGCATTTTGTAGCTGAACCTTACGCTTGATTTTGTTCTATATACCAACCGCCGAGTTATTCGGCGGTTTTTTTTGTAGGAAGCTTTGACGTGGACATGGGCTTTCGGTACAATCAAGCAGTAAGGTTTTGGTGGAGACAGGAGGCAGACCCATGAAAATAGTTCCGGAAACGCTTCGCGGAGGGTCGGCTTTGGCAGAAGACTATATACAGGGTACAGGACGCGCAAGCGATTTGTATGAATATGATATTCTGCACGCCGATGCTTATGCCCAACGGGCGAAGTGGCTGGATAAGACGGAGCATCTGCGATTAAACCGTAAGGATGTCGTAGCATGTTTTCGTATATACAATGAGCAGCACAATTCGCATGAGGCGGTTCATACTTCATTGGACCGTTTGGAAAGCCCAGATGCTTTAGTAGTAGTTGGCGGACAGCAAAGTGGCCTGTTCACAGGCCCAATGCTGGTCATTTATAAAGCCGCTACGATTATTAAAGCAGCTAGAGAAGCTGAAGAACGGCTTGGACGTCCGGTTATTCCAATTTTCTGGATTGCTGGTGAAGATCATGACTGGGACGAGGTCAATCATACATACGTAATGGCAAAAGACCCGCAAGCAGTTAAAATCAAGCTGAATAAGCAGCCTGAACGTCGTTCTTCAGTTAGTGCTATTAAAGTCGATACGGTTGAGTGGAAGCAAGCTATGGCGGATATAGAGCAATGCTTGCCAGATTCAGAACATAAGACCGATATTATGCACATGATTGAGCAGGGTTTGACAGAGTCATATGGACTAAGTGATGCCTTTGCCAAGCTGATGGGTCGTTTGTTTGGTACCTATGGATTGGTGCTCATGGATTCTGCAGATCCTTTGCTGCGCAAGCTAGAGACATCCGTTTTTAGACAGTTGGTTCAGCACAATGATGAGTTGGAGACAGCGTATAGGACAACCGCTACGCGGATCGTGGACTATGGTTATCATTTACAAGCGGATGTGCATGAAGGTGGTGCGAACCTTTTTTACATTCATGAAGAGGAACGCCTGCTGCTTTTTAAAAAAGCTGGATTATTCACAGATCGACGCGGTTTAGTGGCGTTTACAGCGGATGAACTGCTTGAAGAGATAGATAGACACCCCGAACGTTTTAGTAACAATGTACTAACCCGTCCTCTCATGCAGGATTCACTGTTCCCCGTACTGGCATCTGTGTTGGGTCTAGGAGAAATTGCCTACTGGGCAATTACACGGGATGCTTTCGAAGTGCTCGGGATGCAGATGCCAATACTGCTGCCGCGTATGTCTTTTACATTGATGGAGCCAGGTGTGGAGAAGCATATGCTTAAGTACGAGCTAACTTTTGGTCAAGTTAGAGACGGGCTTGAGGAACGGAAAAAGCAATGGATCGCCACTCAAGATCAGCTTGGAATGCAGGATCAGTTTTCCGAGGCTAAGGATGCTTTTGTCCGCATCTATAAACCGCTTATACAGCAGACAGGAATGATAGAAAAAGGTTTGCTACAGCTCGGAGAAACCAACTGCGAGAAAATTCTGGGGCAGATCGCCTATCTGGAGGCAAAGGTGGAGGAAGCGCTGCTTCGGCAAAATGGAACAGCACTTCGCCATTGGGATCATATCGAATGGTCGCTTTTCCCATTTGGACAGCCGCAGGAGCGTGCGTATACGATCTATCATTTTCTGAATCGTTATGGTCTCGACCTGATGGATATGATTATGAACGTACCATTGGATTTGTCCGGGACGCATCGTGTGATTTATGTATAATGATCATAAACGAATTTAACTAATATTTAGGAGGAAATAACGTATGACTTCCCATTCTCTGCAAAATAGCATTATTCACGATCTTAAATTGGCCCCTGAAGGTCATTTGAAAATTGATTGGGTAGAAGCCCATATGCCGGTATTGAACCGTATACGTCAACAATTCGAGCAAGAGCAGCCTTTTGCTGGTCTGAAGGTAACGATTTGTTTACATCTGGAGGCCAAAACGGCTTACCTGGCTAAAGTGGTACAAGCAGGTGGAGCACAGGTCACCATTACGGGTAGTAATCCTTTGTCGACACAAGATGATGTTTGCGCCGCATTAGTAGAAGATGGCGTTACGGTATTAGCTAAATACAATCCAGATCCAGAGGAATTCAAGAATTTGCAAATCAAGGCTCTGGAAACTAAGCCAGATCTCATTATAGATGACGGTGGTGACCTGGTTACTCTGTTGCAATCTGAACGGCCTGATCTGATTTCTACGATCCGTGGAGGAGCAGAGGAGACCACTACAGGGATTATTCGTTTGAAGGCCTTGGAAAAAGAAGGGCAGCTTCACTTTCCGATGGTAGCTGTAAATGATGCTTACTGTAAATATTTGTTCGACAATCGCTATGGTACAGGCCAGTCAGCTTTCGACGGTATTATTCGTACGACTAATCTGGTTGTGGCAGGAAGTACAGTTGTTGTGGTGGGTTATGGTTGGTGCGGCAAGGGGGTTGCAATGCGTGCGAAAGGGCTGGGAGCCAACGTGGTTGTAACGGAAGTTGATCCAATCAAGGCTGTAGAAGCCCATATGGATGGTTTTCATGTATTGCCAATGGTGGAAGCTGCCAAACTGGGCGACTTCTTCATTACAGTAACTGGAAATAAAGCTGTAATTACAGGGGAACACTTTGATGTTATGAAGGATGGAGCTGTGCTGTGTAACGCAGGGCATTTTGATGTGGAGGTTAGCAAGCCTGAGCTCGCTAAACGCTCCGAATCCATTCGCACAGTGCGTCGCAATATCGAAGAATACCGCTTTAAAGATGGACGTAAAATGTATTTGCTCGCAGAAGGACGCCTCGTGAATCTAGCTGCCGCTGACGGTCATCCAGCAGAGATTATGGATACGACATTTGCTCTTCAGGCACTTGGCTTGAAATATGTGAATGATCGTTACAACGAGCTGGGTAAAGCTGTGATTAATGTACCTTATGAAATTGATGAGCAAGTGGCTCGATTCAAGCTTGATAGTCTGGGAATCAAGATTGATACATTAACAGAAGACCAAAAGGTCTATCTGGACAGCTGGAACGCCTAATCTATTTTCGGTCACGATGTCCGCTGCAGAAATGGTGCATTTTTAAGCAAGTGCTTGTATAGGTTGACATGATGGATAGAGAATAAGCCCTTTATTCCGTGTTGTTTCGAAACCTGATGCATATTGTCGGGGGTTCGACTTCATGGGATAAGGGGCTTTTTGGCATCTTATGACGCGGGGCAACAATAACAGACATATGCCCGAATTCTAGGTTTATCACTTTTTTGTAATGAAAAAGAGGTCTTTGATTTTTTAAAGCGAATCTATTATGCTTAGGTGGTGGAAAGTGGGCCAAAGTGGGAGAATGGGGTAAGGGGTGACGAAACCAATGTTTATGGGGGAGTTCCAACATAGCATTGATGAGAAGGGTCGGCTTACTGTCCCGGCCAAGTTTCGTGAACTTCTCGGTGCCTCGTTCGTGGTTACCCGCGGGCTGGACCAATGCCTCTTCGTGTATCCTATGGATGAGTGGGCTGTCATGGAGAAAAAACTTAAAGCACTGCCTTTGATGAAGGCTGATGCGCGTGCGTTTACCCGTTTTTTTTTCTCGGGAGCGACTGAATGCGAATTGGACAAACAGGGCAGGGTAAATTTACCGGGGAATTTGTGCGAATACGCCAAGCTTACAAAAGAGTGCGTCGTATTGGGAGTGTCCACCCGGGTAGAGATTTGGAGTAAGCACACTTGGGAGCAATATTTCAACCAATCAGAAGAAGCATTTAACGACATTGCTGAGAAATTGGTTGATTTCAACTTTGAATTGTAATTTAGGAGGTCAGCCGTTTGTTTCACCACATTACCGTACTCAAGGAAGAAGCAACACAGGCACTAAACATCAGGCAGGACGGGATTTATGTGGACTGCACGTTGGGAGGGGCAGGACACAGTTCCGTCATTGCATCACAGCTTGGCCCTGAGGGGAGGCTTATTGCCTTTGATCAGGACGACTGGGCATTGAACAATGCACGAGAGAAGCTGTCAGCCTATGAAGGAAAGATTTCATTAGTGAAATCCAACTTCCGCCACTT
The DNA here is from genome assembly GCF_044784315.1 of Paenibacillus sp. DP01. Lineage (NCBI taxonomy): Bacteria > Bacillati > Bacillota > Bacilli > Caryophanales > Paenibacillaceae > Paenibacillus > Paenibacillus sp. DP01. The sequence continues at coordinate 3,763,957 of NZ_CP173059.1, read as the reverse complement.
GCAGGACAAGCTGGCCGAACTGGGATTGCCCGAAAAAGACGGCGTCCCGCAGGTCCAGGGTATTTTGTTCGACCTGGGTGTATCCTCGCCCCAGTTCGATGAGGGGGAGCGGGGATTCAGTTACAATCATGATGCACCGCTAGATATGCGGATGGATCAGAGCAGTTCGCTTACGGCATATGAAATTGTTAATGAATGGCCGGAGGCGGAGATTGCGCGTATCCTGTTTCAATATGGAGAAGAGAAGTTCTCCAGGCGGATCGCGAAGATCATGGTTGAACGTAGAATGAACAAGCCTATTCACACAACGGGGGAACTTGTCGATATTATCAAAGAAGGAATTCCGGCTGCGGCACGCAGAACCGGGGGACATCCGGCTAAACGCAGTTTTCAGGCTTTGCGGATTGCTGTGAATGATGAGCTGGGTGCACTGGAAGATACTTTGCATCAGGCAGTAAAATGTCTGGCTCCAGGGGGCAGAATTTCGGTTATTACGTTTCATTCCTTGGAGGATCGGATATGCAAGCATATTTTCAAGGAGTATTTGGCGAAAAGCATCTATCCGTCTGACTTGCCGATTCTGGATGACAAAATGGTAGGCGATCTAAAGCTGGTGAATCGTAAGCCGATTGTGGCATCAGAAGAAGAGTTAGAGCTTAATCCACGATCCCGGTCAGCCAAGCTGAGAGTTGCCGAAAAATTGTAAATTTAATGGAGAAGGAGAGGCGACATGGCTTATACACGCGGTAATTTGGCTGTAAAAGAAAGAGCCCGTCAGGAACAGGTTCAGCAACAACGGTATCGTGAGACCACTAAAGTCGTTACACGCCGCAGAGAGCTGCCGATTCGAGAAAAGCTGCTGTATCTATTGACACTTGTAGCATGCATTGTCATTGCGGGGACGTTGATTGGCAGATATGCGCACATTTATCAAATTAATTATGCGATTAATACAGCCAGCAAGGACATTTCCAAATTACAGACCAATATCGCCCAATTGAAGATTCAGAAGGAACGTCTGGAGAATCAGATTGTGCCTACTGCAAAGGAACAGGGATATATCGAACCAACAAGAGAGCCCATTCGTGTGGAAAAGCAGGCTACCAAATAGTTAAGAGCATAGCATCAAGCTATGCTCTGACGTATATTTTTTTGCAGAGAGGTTTGAGCTATGGTCAAAAGAATAAAGCTTCGCACACTGCTGATAGGGGGATGTATTACCCTCTTTTTTCTTGTTCTGCTACTTAAAGTATTTTGGATTCAAGTTGTGAGTGGGGAATACTGGCATAATCAGGTAGTTGCACAGATAGAAAGAGACCAGGTGATTCAGCCCAAGCGTGGAACTATAATGGACCGTAAAGGGAATGTACTAGCTACGGATGCACCGGCTTACACGGTGGTTGTCAACCCTAGCATCATTCAGGAGTATGATCTGGAGAATGAGGTTGTAGCCAAGCTGCATCAGCTTCTCAAAACGCCTGAGGATGAACTGAGAAGACATCTATCTGCAAAGGATAAAAAGGGTAACTATTTAAAAAACCGTGAGATTCGTAATGGAGGCTGGAAGGTAGACCCTGAGGTGAAGGCACAGGTGGATACATTCAAAGAGTATTTGAAGGATAAGTATGAGGTAGTTGGAGCTGTGGACACTGTTCAGGAATCCAAACGCTATTATCCAGAAAATAAGCTGGCTTCTCATGTCCTTGGCTATTTGCGAAAAGATGGTACAGCAGGTATGGGGTTGGAAGCTTATTACAATAAAGAGCTCTCCGGCACGGCTGGAAAGCTTCTATATCAGCGGGACCGAAAGGGAGTTCCTCTTCAGGGATCGGAAAGTGTCTATGAGCCGGCACAAAATGGTAAAAATTTAAAGCTGACGATTGATGATACGATTCAGTATTATATAGAGGATGCCATGCAGGAAGCTATCGCAAAGTATAATCCCAAAACGATGACTGTCGTAGCGGCTGATCCCAAAACGATGGATGTTCTCGGTTTGGCGACTTATCCGAATTTTAATCCCAATACATATGGGAGTACACCTTTGGAAAATTTCCGTAATAATGCTACTCAGTCTATCTACGAACCAGGCTCCACGTTTAAGATAGTAACCTTGGCTGCTGCGGTTCAAGAAAAGGTATTTAATCCGAATGAGACCTACCAATCTGGTATGATTCGTGTCGGAGGCTGGGATATTCGTGACGTAAGCCGTAGCTGGGGAACATTAACCTATCTTCAAGGGGTCAAGCGTTCAAGTAACGTGGGTTTTGTCCATTTGGGGCTGGATAAGCTGGGTGGCGAGCGGCTGAAGAAGTATATCAATAACTTTGGGTTTGGTGTCAAAACAGGCATTGATCTTCCGAGTGAGTCTACCGGTGCTATCACATTCCATACCCAGTACAAATCCGAAGTCGCGACGGCTTCATATGGACACGGACGGGTTCAGGTAACGCCAATTCAGCAGGTGGCAGCGATCTCGGCGATTGCTAACGGTGGGAAGTTGATGCAGCCTCATCTGGTGAAGGAAATTATAAACCCAGATACAGGCGAAGTGCAGACGATTCGACCGAAGGAAGTCCGCCAAGTGATTACTCAGGAATCGGCAACTCAGACAAGCAACTATCTGGAGCAGGTCGTGTCTGACCAGGAAATTGGTACGGGACGTCTAGCTTATATTGACGGATATCGTGTTGCTGGTAAAACAGGGACAGCGACGAAAGTCGTCGGAAAAGTTTACGATCATTCGAAGGATGTCGTGTCTTTTATTGGTTTTGCACCAGTAAATGATCCGAAAATAGCTGTCTTGGTAGTTATGGATGAACCTAACAAATCGGTAGGCGGCGGTACAGCAGCAGCACCTGTGTTTAAAAAAATCGTGTCCCAATCGCTGCAATATATGGGGGTTCCCAAAACGGGAACCAAAACGAATAAATCAGGTGGGGCTGCAGCGAAAACGGTGAATTTGCCAACGGTACCACAATTAACAGGCCAAGTGAAGAAGGATGCGCAAAACGCATTGCTCAAACAGGGGATTGCTTACGAAACGGTAGGTAAAGGCTCCAAAATTGTTCGTCAGTATCCTGAAGCAGGCGTCAAAATGAAACCGGGACAGCGCATCTATTTGCTGACAGAGGATAGTGCCAACATGACTATTCCCGATTTTACAGGTGTCTCGTTGCGTGACACACTTCAAGTTCTGACGCTTATGAAGGTTGGTGTTCAGGTAAGCGGGGAAGGGTATGTTGTCTCTCAAAAGGCACAAATGGTAAATGGCAAGCGGGTCGTCAGTGTGACGCTTCAGCCGGCCAAAGAAACAGTGACCGGAGTGAAGCCGGAGGAAACACAGGACTCGACTACTGGAGTTGCAGCTAACGAGACAGGCAATGCAACGAAAACGGAAGCCGATACTAAAACCAAAGCCGATACTACTGCGAATACTGAAACAAATGCGGGAACTCCAAAGGGAGGAATATCTGCTGTAGCAGATGAGAAAAGTGCTGCCGCGATTAAAGGCGAAGATAACTGATAGCTTGTTCTAATGTCCGTTCTTTTGAATATTCATGAGGTAAGACATGTCATGAGTATTTGAGGAACGGAGGGGGCGCGTTTGAAAAAATCTAACGTGACCATGCGGCGTAGGCTGGTATGGGGGCTACTGGGATTGTTTGTACTGTTTGCGGCCTTGTCGATCCGGCTCGCCTATGTTCAATTGGGTAAAGGAGGCGAGCTCTCAGCCAAGGCTGAGGATTCGTGGCGCCGCAATATTCCTTTTGCCGCCAAGCGTGGCGAAATTTTGGATCGACAGGGTACTGCGCTGACCTATAATGTCAGTTCGCCGACTGTCATGGCGATACCAGTACAGATTAAGGAGCCGGAAGAAACGGCTCGCAGGCTGGCGCCGTTGCTAGATATGAGTGAGGATAAAGTGCTCAAGCTGATTACCAAACGAACAGCAAGCCAAAAACTTCAGCCCGGTGGACGAAAAATTACGATGGAGAAAGCCCAGAAAATTCGTGATTTGAAGCTGCCGGGTATCGTTGTTGCTGAAGACAACAAACGTTATTATCCTTATGGTGATCTAGCGGCTCATATTCTTGGATTTACCGGAATTGATAATCAAGGGCTGACAGGCGTAGAGAAGCAGCAAAACAGTAAGCTTCGGGGAATCGATGGAAGCATCGCGTATTTATCAGACGCAGGTGGCCGTCTGATGCCTGGTTCTTCTGAAAAGTACATTGAACCGAAGGATGGACTGAATTTACAATTAACCATTGATAAATCGGTGCAATCCATTATGGAACGAGAGCTTGACCAAGCCATGGTCAAATTTCAGGCGAAGTCCGCGTTGTCTATTGCGATGAACCCCAAAACGGGTGAAATATTAGGCATGGCTGGACGGCCAAGCTATGAGCCAGCGCTTTACAAGCAATATGCGCCTGAAATTTATAATCGCAATCTGCCGATTTGGATGACATATGAACCTGGGTCTACTTTTAAAATTATTACCCTTGCCGCTGCCTTGGAAGAAAAGAAGGTCAATCTCAAAAATGATCGTTTCTTTGATCCGGGATATATTGAAGTTGGTGGAGCACGTCTACGTTGTTGGAAAAAAGGCGGGCATGGCAGCCAAACCTTTCTTCAAGTGGTGGAAAATTCATGCAATCCCGGTTTTGTAACGTTGGGACAACGTCTGGGCAAAGAAACACTGTTCAAGTACATTCGCAATTTCGGCTTCGGCAGCAAAACAGGAATTGACATGATTGGTGAGGGCAATGGCATTTTGTTCAAGCTACCTCAGGTCGGACCTGTAGAGCTGGCTACTACGGCCTTTGGTCAAGGGGTATCTGTCACTCCGATTCAGCAGGTTACGGCTGTATCGGCAGCAATCAATGGCGGCAATCTTTATAAGCCTCACATTACAAAAGGCTGGATTCAGCCCGGAACTGGAAAGGTTCTCGAAAAAGTGGAGCCGGAACTGGTGCGTAGAGTTGTTTCAGAGGATACCTCTCGACAGGTAAGGGAAGCGCTGGAAAGTGTCGTCGCTAAAGGTACAGGTCGCCCTGCCTTTATTGAGGGTTACCGGGTTGGAGGTAAAACGGGGACAGCACAAAAGGTGATTAACGGACGTTATTCTTCCTCGGAGCATATTGTATCCTTTATTGGTTTTGCTCCGGCGGATGATCCGCAAATCGTCGTCTATACTGCTGTCGATAATCCGAAAGGGATTCAATTCGGCGGTGTGGTTGCTGCGCCAATCGTGCAAAATATTTTAAAAGATGCACTGATTGCCTTGAAAATACCACCTCGTACTAATCAAATTGCCAAAGAGTACAAGTATGGCGAAAATCCGATTGAAACGGTACCTGATCTGGTAGGTGCCACTGCAGCTGATTTATATGAAGATATGAATATGAACTTTATGCTCGTGAAATCTGGGTCAGGCAAGACGGTCGTAAGTCAGGCACCGAAGCCAGGCTCTCGATTGGAACGAGGATCAACGATCCGTATATATATGGGGGATTGATAGGTTCTTTTTATACCATACTATGAATAACGAGAGAGCAATGGAGGAATGTAAGATGCAGCTTCAACAATTGGCTTCACTGCTGGCCGTTTCCCGAGTGGTGGGTGACGGTACAGTGGATTGCCGAGGAATCGGGGCGGATTCACGTCGTGTCCAGCCGGGAGACTTATTTCTGTGCTTGCCTGGTTTTACAGTGGACGGACATGATTATGCTGAGCAGGCCGTTGCGTCTGGGGCGGCGGCTTTGGTCGTAGAGAGAGAACTGGATGTGCCTGTCCCGCAGCTTGTCGTTAAGGATGCGCGACATGCCATGGCGGTTTTGGCGGATTATATGTTTGATTCGCCAAGCCGCCGTATGCGTATGATCGGCATAACCGGAACGAACGGGAAAACAACGATAACATACCTGCTTGAAAAAATTATGAAGGACGCCGGGGTGAACACCGGGCTGATTGGTACGATTCAAATGCGTTATAACGGCCAGTCTTACCCTATGTCCGGCACTACGCCCGAAGCGGTAGAACTGCAACGTTATCTCGGAAATATGGCAGAGCAAGGAGTTCAATGCTGTGTCATGGAGGTATCCTCACATGCGTTGGAGCAGGGCCGTGTCAAAGGAACAGATTTTCGTACCGCTATATTTACAAACCTAACGCAGGACCATTTGGACTATCACAACACGATGGAGGAGTACCGCGCTGCCAAGGGACTTTTGTTTTCCAGATTGGGAAATGCCTTCTCGCGTGATGCATCCAATAGTAAATATGCTGTTCTGAATGCAGACGATCCGGCCTCTTCCTATTTGCAGGCTCAAACAGCGGCCCAAGTGATTACCTACGGCGTGGAAAAGGATTCGGATGTGCAAGCGTCTCGTATCACTATAAGTGCCAAGGGAACATCCTTCCATGTCTCCACTTTTAAAGGAGATACTGATATTGAGCTTCGGATGGTAGGCAAGTTTAATGTGTACAACGCACTAGCAGCCATTTCAGCTGCTTTGCTGGAAGGAATCTCGTTGGTGGATATCAAGCGGAGTCTGGAATCTATCGCAGGCGTAGATGGGCGCGTAGAGCCTGTTGATGCGGGTCAACCCTTTGCTGTAATCGTTGATTATGCCCATACGCCAGACGGATTGGAAAATGTCCTTCGTACCGTAAAGGAATTTGCGATTGGTAAAGTATGGTGTGTATTTGGATGCGGCGGAGATCGGGATCGTACGAAACGTCCGTTGATGGGGAAAATTGCTGCACGATACAGCGATCATTCGTTTATTACATCCGACAATCCGCGAACAGAAGACCCGATATTGATTTTGAAAGACATCGAACAAGGGTTGATTGATGAAGGTGTACCTGCCGAACGTTATGAACTGATCGTGGATCGCAGAACTGCAATTCATAAAGCTGTTGAAATGGCAAGCCCTGACGATGTAGTATTGATTGCGGGAAAAGGTCACGAGACTTACCAGTTAATCGGAAAAACGGTGCATGAATTCGATGATCGCATCGTAGCCAAAGAAGCGATAAGGGGTTTATCCAAGTGATGAAAAGAACAATCAGTCAGATTGCATCCATGTGTGGAGGAACACTTCACGCAGAGGCGGACGCTGAACGGATGGTTGAGGGCGTTTTTACAGACTCACGCAGGCCGCAGAGTCTGGGACTGTTCGTTCCACTCGCGGGTGAACGATTTGATGGACATCATTATGTTCAGCAGATCGTAAGCGAGGGAGGGGCAACAGCATATTTGTGGCAAAAGGATCATGGAACACCTCCGTCCGTAAATGCTATTGAGGTCGAGGATACGTTAGAAGCCCTTCAGCATCTAGCGGCCGCATACTTGCGCAAAACTGACGTTTCTGTCGTCGGAATCACGGGAAGCAACGGTAAGACGACGACGAAAGATATTGTAAATGCTCTATTGGGCACGACTTTTAAAGTACACAAAACCGAAGGAAATTATAACAATCATATCGGGTTGCCTTTAACAGTACTGTCCATGCCGCAGGATACAGATATCCTGATTCTGGAGATGGGCATGAGTGGACGCGGGGAAATCCGTCTGTTGGCTAATATTGCCCAACCAGATGTAGCTGTCATAACTAACATTGGCGAATCGCATTTACTTCAGCTTGGTTCTCGCACTGAAATTGCTCGTGCAAAGCTGGAAATTGCAAGTGGGATTAAACCTGGTGGATTGCTTATTTATAATGGGGATGAACCACTACTTCCACAAGTGTTGGCAGAACCTGAAACGGTCAAGCCTGAAGGATTAAAATTATTCACGTTCGGGTTAGCTGCGGACAATGATGATTATCCAATTGAAATCACTTCGGATGAAGAAGGTAGCTCATTCATAACAGCCCAATCCGGCCAAGAGGCTTTCCGGCTTCCCTTGCTTGGACAGCACAATGTTGTAAACGGGTTGGCAGCGCTGGCGGTAGCACGTCATTTCAATGTGGATGTAGACCATATACGTAAAGGATTGTCGTCTTTAAAGCTGACGGGCATGCGCATTGAGGTCGTGAAGTGTTCGGATGGACTTACCGTGCTAAATGACGCTTACAATGCCAGTCCTGCTTCAATGAAGGCTGCAATTCAGACGTTGTCTGCATATCAAACGGGTGGACGTAAAATTGCCGTGCTTGGGGATATGCTGGAACTGGGCGCTGAGGAAACGCAATTTCATGAGGAAATTGGGCGTTTTGCTGCAAAGCATAACATAGAGGCACTGTTTACCTATGGTGCGTTAGGCGCTTCGATTGCGCAGGGTGCGCAAGGAACAATGCCAACTGCTAACGTACACGCTTATACAGATAAGCAAAAGCTGATCCAGCATTTGAGGTCTTATCTCCATGCCGATGATATTGTGCTGGTTAAGGCATCCAGAGGGATGCGATTAGAAGAAATTGTGGATGCGCTGAAAAACGGTCCGCTACAGAACTGATGTTGACGAGAGGGAGACTCCCATGGATATTCAATTATTACTGCTGACGATCGTCGTATCGTTTATACTGGCGGTCATTGCCGCTCCACTGCTCATTCCGCTGCTGCGGCGAATGAAATTCGGCCAGCAGGTCCGGGATGACGGGCCACAAAGCCATCTTAAAAAGATTGGTACGCCTACAATGGGCGGTATCGTAATCTTGCTGGCTTTTACGCTGACCTTTCTTAAGTTTTCAGCTATCAAAAATACGGACTTTTACGTTCTACTGGTTGCTACGCTCGGTTTTGGGCTGATCGGCTTTTTGGACGACTATATTAAAATCGTATTCAAACGCTCGCTCGGTCTGACGGCGCGTCAAAAGCTGTTCGGGCAGTTATTGTTTGGCGCAATTATGTGCTGGCTTCTGATTAGCAATGATCACAGCACGGCAATCGGCATCCCAGGCACCTCATGGTCATTTGATTGGGGCGGCTGGTTTTACTATCCGTTCATTATTATCATGATGTTGGCGATCAGCAACGCTGTCAATTTTACAGATGGGCTGGACGGGCTGCTGTCCGGTACAAGTGCGATTGCATTTGCTGCTTATGCCATTGTGGCGATTCAAGCAACCTCGCTTCCGGCTGCCGTTTGCGCAGCGGCCATGATTGGTGCTGTACTTGGTTTTCTCGTATATAATGCTCATCCTGCCAAAGTATTTATGGGAGACACAGGCTCGCTGGGAATCGGCGGAGCCATCGGCGCCATCGCCATTGTTACGAAAAGCGAAATTTTGTTCCTCATCATCGGTGGTGTATTCGTGATTGAAATGCTGTCCGTGGTCTTGCAGGTAGCTTCCTTTAAAACTCGTGGCAAGCGTATTTTCAAAATGAGCCCGATTCATCATCATTTCGAGCTGTCCGGCTGGTCCGAATGGCGCGTAGTTATCACATTCTGGGCTGTAGGACTGCTGTTGGCAGGACTCGGACTTTATCTCAACAAGGGGTTGTAGACAAATGAATCATCCAGATGCATACCGAGATCAGGAAGTCGTTATTATCGGTCTGGCCAAAAGCGGCGTACAAGTGGCCAAGGTGCTACATCATGCCGGGGCAAAGCTCACAGTCAATGATAAAAAAGATAGGGAACAATGTCCCGAAGCTTCTGAATTAGAGGCTTTGGGAATTTCCGTTTTATGCGGGGGTCACCCGGAAGGACTGATTCATCCTGGAGTGAAACTGGTTGTCAAAAATCCAGGAATTCCTTACGCGGCCCCTCCCGTACAGAAAGCTGTCGAGCTCGGCATTGAGGTCGTGACCGAGGTTGAGGTCGCCTACCATCTATGTAAAGCTCCGATTATCGGAATTACTGGCTCCAACGGAAAGACGACCACGACCACTTGGGTGGGCAAGTTGTTGGAGGCATCCGGCATTAATCCGATCGTGGCTGGTAATATCGGTACGCCGTTATGCGAGGCGGCTGTGGACGCCAAGTCGGACGAGTGGATGGTTGTGGAGCTGAGCAGCTTTCAGTTAAAAGGAACAAAGGATTTCAAGCCCGCTGTAGCCTGCTTGCTCAATGTAGCTGAGACCCATTTGGACTACCACGGAGGCATGGAGGATTATGTTGCATCCAAGGCACGTCTATTTGCCAATCAAACAGCGTCGGATACCGCGGTGGTGAACTGGGATGATCCCGTCTGCCGGGAGCTTGTGCCCTATATTCAAGCGAAGCTGCTTCCTTTCTCAATGACGGAACGTTTGCAGGAAGGGGTGTTCGCTGACCCGCCATACATACCGGATGTAACGGATGATATTGAAAGAAACATCGTATACCGTGATGGAAATGGGGTACTGCAACCCATTATAGGCGTGACCGATATTGGGCTTCCGGGTCGTTTTAACGTAGAAAATGCTCTAGCTGCTTGCGCAATCGCCATAGCCGCAGGCGCAGAACCAGCAAAATTGGTGGAACCATTAAGCTCTTTTCGCGGTGTAGAACATCGGCTTGAATATGTTTTAGAACACGGTGGAGTAGCTTATTACAACAATTCCAAAGCAACCAATTCCAAAGCGACAATGATGGCCTTATCTTCCTTTAAGCAACCCATCGTACTCATTGCCGGAGGATTGGATCGTGGCTCTGATTATGCGGAGCTTGTACCGTCCTTGCAGGAAGGTGTGAAAGCCGTTGTTCTCTTGGGTGAGACACGGCATAAGCTGGCAGATCGGGCCCGTCAGGCTGGAATAGAGCATGTCAAGGTCGTCGATAATGGAGAGGATGCCGCCGCTACGCTCGTGGAGGCTGTAAACAAGGCAGCTGAATTTGCTGAGACGGGAGATGTGGTATTACTCTCACCCGCCTGTGCAAGTTGGGATATGTTCCAATCCTATGAAGAGCGTGGACGTATTTTTAAAGAGGCGGCGCATAAATTGTAAGTAGGGGGGTTGGATAAGCCCCTACTTTTATGCAAGGGGTGGCCTCCTGATGAAGCAATCTCGTCCGGCGCCAGATATATGGCTTTTCGTCTGTATTGTAAGCTTGTTAGCCATCGGCATGGTTATGGTATACAGCGCGGGCGCCGTCCTCGCTTTTCACGAGTACGGGGACTCCTACTATTTTGTTAAACGACAATTGTTGTTTGCGGGGCTCGGCCTTGTAGCCATGTACTTTACGGCCAGAACGGATTATCGGATTTGGCGGAAATATGCCAAGGTCGTATTGTTGATCTGTTTGGCTCTACTGGTTGCCGTTTTAATTCCTGGCATTGGTGTAGTAAGAGGTGGAGCACGAAGCTGGCTTGGTATTAGCTCTTTTGGCATTCAGCCTTCCGAGTTTATGAAGCTGGGTATGATTCTTTTTCTGTCTCAATGGCTCAGTCGTCCTGACTATGATATTAGCTCTTTTACGCGCGGGCTGTTGCCTCCGCTTGGGCTCATGGGACTGGCCTTTGGGCTCATCATGCTCCAGCCCGATTTGGGCACAGGCACCGTAATGATGGGAGCATCCATGCTGATAGTATTTACGGCAGGCGCGCGTATGAAGCATCTGGGTCTACTGGCCTTGTCGGGGGCAGCGGGGTTTGCTGCACTGATTGCAGCTGCTCCTTATCGACTCCAGCGTATTACCGCGTTTCTGGATCCTTGGTCTGATCCGCTTGGTGCGGGTTATCAAATTATTCAATCGCTATATGCGATTGGTCCTGGCGGATTGGCGGGGCTGGGGCTCGGCATGAGTCGGCAAAAATACAGCTACGTTCCTGAGCCACAGACGGACTTTATCTTCTCTATACTGGCGGAGGAGCTTGGTTTTATCGGTGGAATGACGGTACTGGGGCTTTTTTTGGTCCTTGTTTGGAGAGGGATGCGTGTCGCTATTACCATCCCGGATACCTATGGCAGTTTGCTTGCAGTCGGTATTGTCGGAATGGTGGCGGTACAGGTCGTTATTAATATTGGTGTTGTTATCGGTTTAATGCCAGTGACAGGAATAACACTGCCCTTAATCAGCTATGGAGGTTCTTCACTGACCTTAATGTTAACTGCTCTGGGTATTTTATTAAATTTATCACGTTATGCGAGGTGAACGTTTATGCGCGTCGTGTTGAGCGGCGGCGGCACCGGAGGGCATATTTATCCGGCGCTGGCCGTAGCCAGACAGTGCGAAGAGATTGATCCGGACGCTGAATTTTTATATATTGGCGGTCAACGAGGACTCGAAAGTAAGTTGGTTCCTCAGGAAAAAATTCCATTTGAGGCTATTGATATCACAGGATTTCGCCGCAGCTTGTCTGTGGAAAATATAAAAACGATCATGCGCTTTTTCAAAGGGGTTCGCAGATCCAAAGCATTATTAAAGAAATTTAAGCCAGATGTCGTTATTGGCACTGGGGGATATGTATGCGGCCCCGTCGTTTATGCAGCTTCCAAGTTAGGAATTCCCAGCATTATTCATGAGCAAAATGCAATTCCAGGGTTGACTAATACATTTCTGAGTCGCTATGTGGATACAGTGGCTGTTAGCTTTGAAGGCTCAGAAGGAGCTTTCCCCAAAGCTAAAAATGTACTGTACACTGGGAACCCGCGTGCTACAACAGTTCGTTTGGCTAACCGGGATCGGGGATTTGCTACAATTGGGGTTCCGATGAACAGTTCGGTCGTCCTTGTGGTCGGTGGCAGCAGGGGAGCGAAGGCCATTAATGACGCCATGATTGCAATGGCTCCGCAACTTTCGCAACTGAAAGACGTCCATTTTGTATATGTAACCGGTGAATCTTATTATGAGCAAACGCTGGATAGCATACGGAATCAGATCGGCTCATTGCCCAATCATCTACATGTGCTTCCCTATATTCACAATATGCCTGAGGTGCTGGCTTGTACCTCATTAATTGTTAATCGCGCAGGTGCGTCCTTCTTGGCAGAGATCACATCTTTGGGCATTCCGTCCATTCTGATCCCATCACCTAATGTGACGAATAACCATCAGGAGGCTAATGCTCGTACACTTGAAAAGGCAGGCGCATCCGTCATGATTGTAGAAAAGGAACTGAGTGGCCCGGCCCTGTTTCAATCTATAGCGGGAATTATGAAGGATGAGGCCCGGCGAAGTCGCATGGCAGAGTCGGCGTCTGCGCTCGGCAAGCCTGACTCAGCAGATATTTTAGTAAAAGAAATGGAACGTCTTGCCCATAAAAGGTAGTCTGCAGCGCAGAATTGGGCGGTTGTCACACACCGGATGGTATTTACATAGGATACCCTATAGATTGTGACCATCACTCAGGCTGCCGGTTGTCAGGTGAGAGCCTTACAACCATGCGGGGCAAGCAACAAGGAGGTTTCAGTACAATGCAGCAATGGATGCCATTATTAGCGGAGCATGATATCGGAAAAGTGCTGGAGCATGAGCCGCTGTCCAAATATACGACATGGAAGATTGGAGGCCCTGCGGATGCACTTGTCATCCCGGATACCAAAGAGCAGCTGGCAAGAGTTTTGAAGCTGGCTAGCGAGCACGGAATTCCCTGGATGCAGTTGGGGCGGGGCTCCAACATGCTCGTCTCTGACAAAGGGATACGGGGACTTGTGATCAAGCTGGGGCCAGGATTTGATTATGTTCATTTTGAGAATGAACAGATCGTTGCTGGAGGAGGCGTTTCACTGGTCAAACTGTGCGTTATGGCCAGCAAGCAGGGCCTGTCCGGTCTTGAATTTGCTGGTGGTATCCCAGGATCAGTCGGTGGGGCTGTCTACATGAACGCCGGTGCCCATGGGTCTGATGTGTCACAAATATTCCAGTCCGCTGAGATTGTGCTGGATACAGGGGAATTGGCTGTGTACGATGCTGACAATATGCATTTCAGCTATCGTCACTCCGTGTTGCATGAGCAACGTGGAATGGTGACAGAGGCAGTGTTTCGGATGAAGCGGGGCGATCGGGAGGAAATTTCATCAGCGCTTGCGGCTTTTAAAGACCGCCGTCGGCTGACCCAGCCGCTACAGTTAGCTTGTGCAGGAAGCGTGTTCCGTAATCCTCCAGGAGACTATGCTGCTCGTCTTATTGAGAGCGCAGGTCTCAAGGGCTTGAAGGCGGGAGGCGCTGAGGTATCTGTACAGCATGCCAATTTCATTGTAAATACCGGTCAAGCGACAGCAGAGGACGTGCTTACCCTAATGAAGCATATTCAAAGTACAATATCATCTCAAACCGGCATCAAGCTAGTTCCGGAGGTTTTCGTAGTGGGTGAGCGGTAAACTCGGAGGTGATACATTGGACAAATTGGTGATTGAGGGAGGCCGTCCCCTGTCAGGCACCATACGTATCCATGGGGCAAAAAATGCGGCACTACCTATTCTTGCAGCGAGCTTACTTGCACAAGGTAAGGTAGAAATTCGGAATGTGCCCCATCTTTTAGACATTAAGGTCATGCTGCACATCCTTGAAAGACTCGGCTGTACATGCCGACATGAAGAGGAAACGGTATACGTGGATACGTCGTCCGTCCGAACGTTCCAAATTCCGGAAGATTTGATGAAGCAAATGCGCTCATCTATCTTTCTGATGGGACCGCTGCTCGCCAGATATGGAGAAGTTTCCATTTACCAGCCCGGAGGCTGCGCCATAGGCGAGCGCAAAATTGATCTTCACCTAGAGGGCTTAAAAGCTCTTGGCGCAGAGATAGAGGAAAAAGACGAGCAAATTACGTTTCGAGCCCGTAAGCTGATCGGCTCGGACATCCACATGGATTTTCCGAGCGTAGGCGCAACAGAAAATATTATGATGGCTGCCGCGCTGGCCGAAGGACGAACAACGATTACCAATGCAGCGAGAGAGCCAGAGATTCAGGATCTTCAAAACTTTCTGAATGCCATGGGAGCCCATATTATCGGTGCTGGAACAGACACAATTACAATCACGGGGGTCAGTCAACTCAATCCTTGTACGTATGAGGTCATTCCTGACCGCATAGTAGCTGGAACGGTTATGATTGCAGCGGCAGCTACACGAGGTAGTGTGTCGTTGACACACTGCAATCCTTCCCACTTGTCTGCTCTGATTCACGTCCTCAGGCGGGCTGGTGTTCAAATTGGCATCTTGAATGATATAATGACCGTAAGTTGTATGAGTCGTCCCAAAGCAGTGGAGAGGATCGTTACCTCACCTTATCCGTCATTTCCGACGGATTTGCAATCTCAGGTCATGGTTCTATTATCTTTGGCGGACGGCTTCAGTGTCATGAAAGAGACTGTCTTCGAAAGCCGATTTAAACATGTAGATGAACTGAATGTAATGGGTGCTGATATTACGGTCGATGCGAATGCTGCTTTTATAAGAGGGGTTTCTCGTCTGTACGGGGCTACAGTAGAGGCTACCGATCTGCGGGCAGGGGCTGCACTGGTTATAGCCGGTCTAGCCGCTCAGGGACGTACCATTGTCGAGCAGGTTCATCACATTGACAGAGGATATGACCGGATCGAACGTCTTTTCCAGGGATTGGGTGCCCGAATGAGCCGTCAGTCTCCGGTGCCCGAGCAGCTGGATTTCGTAAATTAATGCCTATAATGTCCCTCCGTTAACGGGGGGACAAAGGGCTTTTGTGGAGAGAAGCTATGCCAAATGCTCAAATACCTGTTCTTAAAAAGAACAGAACGAAAAAAAGAACAAGCCGGAAGATTGCTATTCTTCTCATTTTGTTGTTTATTGTACTGCTCGCTGTTCTCTTTTTCCGTTCTTCGTTGAGTCAGGTTTCTGAAATTCGTTTTGATGGTAATGTATTTTCGACCCGGGAGCAACTTCTCAATCGAAGTGGTCTCGCTGTCGGAGATCAATATTTCGGAGTCAGTGCTTCCGACGTCTCTGAGAAGCTGCGGGAAATTCAGTCGATTCAGCAAGTCACTGTGGACAAGCAGTTTCCGGGCATCATTACGATTCACATTAAGGAGTTTGCTACAGTAGCTTACGAGTTACAAAGTGACGGTAGCCTGCGTGCTATTCTAGCAAATGGGACAAGCGTGGGCGTAGGTAGCAGTGGGATAGCGGTTGAAAAGCCTATTTTGACTAAATGGAAATCAGATGATCCCTACAAAGCGAAGCTGTGTGATGCTTTATCACGCATTCCGGGAGAATGGACAGCTGATATTTCGGAAATCATTCCGGCGCCGATTCCTTCTTTTCCAGACCGTATAAAAATGTACACGCGTTCCCAGTTTGAGGTTATTACAACTGTTTCACTGTTGAACTCTAAAATCAGCTATCTGAACCAAGTGCTAGAAACAGAGGAGCCTGGTGTGATCACAATGCTGGAGGCGGATTCCTACGTTCCATTCAAACCCGATACGAGCGAAGAGGGCCAAGAAAAAGATACTACTCAGTGATGTGAAAAAATGCTAGAATTGATTTTATGGGTAATAGACTTGCCTCCTTCTTTTTTCTTCAAATTTTTATGTGACTGCAACCATAAATTGGCTTCTAAAAAATTTGTAGAAAAAAGAGGGAAAGCATGGAGTATGTTGAATATGTACAGAGTGTGTTTAAAGAACGAAATTCATTTTGGAGTCAGGAGGTGCCACAGACTTGAGCAACAATGACATCATTGTTAGTTTGGACATCGGTACATCCAAAGTTCGGGCTATTATTGGGGAAATGAATAATGGAACCTTTAATATTATTGGAGTTGGATCTGCCGACTCGGAAGGGATTCGCAAAGGTGCAATTGTAGACATTGATCAAACCGTGCAATCAATCCGTAACGCCGTGGATCACGCAGAACGCATGGTTGGTATTCAAATAACAGAAGTGTATGTGGGGATCTCAGGCAACCATATTGGTCTGCAAAATAGTCATGGCGTAGTAGCCGTGTCCAACGAGGACCGTGAAATCGGTGAGGAGGACATTGAACGTGTACTGAAGGCAGCAGAAGTAATTGCCGTACCACCGGAGAGAGAAATCATTGACGTGGTAGCCAAGCAGTATGTCGTGGATGGCCTTGAAGGAATTCAGGACCCTCGTGGTATGATCGGTGTTCGTCTCGAAGTAGAGGCTACGATTGTTACTGGAGGCAAAACCCCAATACATAATCTGTTGCGCTGCGTTGAGAAAGCTGGCCTGAGGATTAAAGATCTCGTCTTGTTGCCTCTCGGAGCTGGACAGTTGTCTCTTTCGAAGGATGAAAAGGTGATGGGTTCCGTGCTGGTGGATATTGGTGCAGGTTCTACGAATGTGGCCATTTTCCAGGAAGGAACGATTGTCGCCACATCAACACTCCCAATCGGCGGAGAATTTGTAACCAATGATATTGCCTACGGACTGAGAACCCTTACCGATCAAGCCGAAAAAGTTAAACTCAAATACGGCTGCGCTTGGTATGATGATGCAGCAGCCGATGTCGTCTTTAAAGTGACCCGTATCGGCAGTAATGTAGATAAGGAGTTCAACCAACAGGATTTGGCTGCTATTATTGAGCCGAGAGTACAGGAAATTTTTCAACTCATTCAGGCGGAAGTTAAGCGCTTGGGTTACACAGAGCTTCCGGGGGGTTATATACTTACCGGAGGCACCGTCTCCATGCCTGGTGTACTTCAGGTGGCACAAAGCGAACTGGCCGCTTCCGTAAGGATCGCTGTACCTGATTTTATCGGTGTAAGGGATCCGGGATACACGAGCGGAGTTGGTATCTTGCATAATGCTATTCGTTACTATCGCGGGAGATCGACTAGTGTTAGCAACAGTGGCGGTAGTACCAAGAAGCCGACTAACCGAACCAAGAGCAGCAGTCCCGTTGCGGAAGGCGAGCAGAAGCAGGGGTTGATTGAACGCTTAAAAAATATGTTCAGTGAATTTATATAACGTTCATTGCTAATTATGCCAATCATGGACGGGCCATCCATGCACATTGAGGGGGAGATGGAATAGTATGTTGGAATTTGATTTTGAAATGGAGAGCTTGGCTCAAATTAAAGTGATCGGCGTCGGAGGCGGCGGCAGCAATGCAGTTAACCGAATGATCGAAAATGGAGTTCAGGGTGTAGAGTTTATTACTGTCAATACAGATGCCCAGGCGCTTCACTTGGCGAAGTCTGAGCATAAGCTTCAAATTGGCGATAAGCTGACTCGTGGTTTGGGTGCCGGGGCTAACCCTGACGTGGGTAAAAAAGCGGCTGAAGAGTCGCGTGAGCTCATTATGAATACGCTCAAAGGCGCGGATATGGTATTCGTAACTGCGGGAATGGGTGGCGGTACAGGAACCGGAGCGGCCCCTGTCATTGCAGAAATTGCTAAGGAGTGCGGTGCGCTGACTGTAGGCGTGGTAACCCGACCATTCACATTTGAAGGGCGTAAACGCTCTAATCAAGCTGAACTTGGCATTGAGGGATTGAAAGAAAAAGTAGATACCTTGATTGTAATCCCGAATGATCGCTTGCTTGAGATTGTGGATAAGAAAACCCCAATGCTGGAAGCATTCCGTGAAGCAGATAATGTTCTGCGTCAGGCCGTACAAGGTATTTCGGATTTGATCGCTGTACCGGGTCTGATCAATCTTGACTTCGCTGACGTAAAAACGATCATGACGGAGCGTGGTTCCGCGTTGATGGGGATTGGCGAAGCGACGGGTGAAAATCGTGCGGCTGAAGCAGCGCGCAAGGCTATCATGAGTCCGTTGCTAGAGACATCCATAGAAGGTGCGCGTGGTGTCATTATGAACATCACTGGCGGCACCAATTTGTCTCTATACGAAGTCAATGAGGCGGCTGAAATTGTAACATCAGCTTCCGATCCGGAAGTGAACATGATTTTCGGTGCTATCATTGATGAAGACTTGAAAGAAGAGATTAAGGTTACCGTGATCGCCACTGGTTTTGAAGGTAAGCCGAGCCAACCAGCACCGGGACGTAGACCAGCAGCTAACCCAGCGGCTTCCGAAGCAACGGAAAAGTCCTCTCCTAACTTGCGTCCATTCGGTAACACTCAAAGCAGTGACCAATTGGATATTCCGACATTCTTACGTAACCGTTCACGCAATAATAATAACGATAACTAGTTTATATCTAGACAGCCCGCATCTTCCTTGGAGATGCGGGCTTCTTTCTGTTTTCTCCGCATCCCGCACGGCCAGTGCTTCTCCTCTTTCCGACAAAATTAGTCGGACACCGTCCCCACCGTTAGACAGACTTTGAACCATATGACTACTATACTTAAGCCTATCCTGCAAAATGCTGGGCGGGTGAATCCTTGGTTGTTTATATCGATTTAATTTTCTTGGCCAATTTGTTCATTGATGCTGTGTTGCTAATGGCCACCGCCTGGATGAGAAAGATTCGTCCAGTGTGGTGGCGATTGATGACTTCAGCTGGAATTGGCGCAATGTATGTAGTCATGATGTTTGTGCCGGAACTGTCATTTTTATTTACGTTTCTAATCAAGCTGGCCTTATCGGTCATCATGCTGCTGGTGGCATTTGGTTTTGGAAGCATGCAAAAGTATCTTCGTACAATGGGTGCCTTTTACATGATCAATTTTGTAGCAGCAGGTGGCATTTTGGGGATGCATTATTTTCTCCAAAATACGGGGGAATTGTTTAATGGCATCTGGTATACCGCATCAGGTGGAATGTCTTTTGAATTGAAAATCGCATTCTGGTTTATTTTATGCGCATTTGGCGGAGTGATGCTTTTCTTTCGTATTGTGCAGTCCTCGAAGCAGCGCACAGAAAGGATGAGTGGCTTTTTGGGGCAAGTACAGGTGTGGATTGGGCAGGATCATATTGAGTGTACAGGCTTGTTGGATACAGGTAACCAACTGCAAGATCCTTTGACCCGAACCCCAGTAATGGTGATGGAGGCGGCTTTGTGGGAATCGTATTTACCCGCTTCCTGGCTCCAAAAATGTTCTGAGGGTAATGCTGATCAGCTAGTGATGGATCTGGGGGAGGAACCGTTCAACTGGCAGGATCGTGTTCGTCTCGTTCCCTATCGTGGAATTAACAAAAGTCATTCCTTTATGCTCGCACTCAAACCAGATCGAGTAGAGGTGGTGATGAATGGGATTCATTTTGTACATCATCGAGTGCTGATTGGCTTGGACGGGGGAAAGTTGTCGGCAGAGGGCAAATACCGTGCCATCATCCATCCAGATGTGACGGCACACGAAGAGGGGGATGCTGATTCAAGCTTGAAACGAGAAGCATATGCTAGTGATCATTTTACAGAATCAGGATAATGGAGAAGAGTACAGGACAAGGTTTAAAGACGAGGAGAAACATTCGATGCTGAAATGGACGGAGCCAGTAAGACTTGTACTATTTCCAAAAGGGGGAGAATGATATGAGGGAACAAATGAATTTAAAGATGAAATTTAGGCTAGCATTACAACTGCAATATTATCGTATTTTATTTTTATTCGGGCTGAAAAGTGAAGAAATTTATTATATTGGCGGTAGCGAGGCGCTCCCCCCTCCATTAACAAGAGACGAGGAAGAGTATTTGCTTGGAAAGCTTTCTTCTGGAGATGCAGCAGTGAGGTCGATGCTAATTGAGAGAAACTTGCGGTTAGTCGTGTATATCGCCCGTAAATTTGAAAATACGGGAATCAACATTGAGGATCTCGTATCCATCGGTGCTATTGGGCTGATCAAAGCGGTGAACACTTTTGATCCAGAGAAGAAAATCAAACTTGCCACCTATGCATCTCGATGCATTGAAAATGAGATTTTAATGTATTTGCGTCGTAATAGCAAAACGAGAACGGAAGTTTCTTTTGATGAGCCTCTGAATATCGATTGGGATGGTAATGAGTTGTTGCTTTCCGATGTGATGGGCACGGAAAATGATACCATTTACCGTAATATTGAGGAGCAAGTAGATCGTAAATTATTGCATAAGGCACTGGATAAGTTGACGGATCGAGAGCGTTTGATTATGGAACTGCGCTTCGGCTTACAAGACGGAGAAGAGAAGACACAGAAGGATGTTGCTGACCTGCTGGGTATATCGCAATCGTATATTTCGCGTCTGGAAAAACGAATTATAAAGCGCTTACGAAAAGAATTCAATAAAATGGTATAATGCTTGGGGATATCCGGAAGCGATGGAAACGGCGAATAAAAAAATGCCCTCAGGAGATAATGTACATTAATGTTGCTCCTTGGGAGGTAAGACACGATGACCCGAAACAAAGTGGAAATTTGCGGTGTGGATACCGCCAAACTGCCGGTATTAACCAATGCAGAGATGCGCGAGTTGTTCACATCACTTCAGCAAAATAATGAACGATCAGCCAGAGAAAAATTGGTCAACGGCAATCTCCGGCTCGTCCTGAGTGTGATTCAGCGTTTTAACAATCGGGGGGAGTTTGTGGACGATTTGTTCCAGGTAGGATGCATCGGCCTGATGAAGGCGATTGATAATTTTGACCTTTCGCAAAACGTAAAGTTCTCCACTTATGCGGTGCCGATGATCATCGGAGAGATCCGCCGTTATTTGCGGGATAACAATCCGATCCGTGTGTCCCGTTCGTTGCGGGATATTGCATATAAGGCGCTTCAGGTGCGGGACAGTCTGACAAATCTGAACTCGCGGGAACCAACGATTTTTGAAATATCAGAGGTGCTGAACGTGCCTAAAGAAGATGTTGTGTTCGCATTGGATGCGATTCAGGATCCAGTTTCGCTGTTCGAGCCGATATATCACGACGGGGGCGACCCAATCTATGTGATGGATCAGATCAGTGATGACAGAAATAAAGACGTCTCATGGATTGAGGAAATCGCTCTCCGGGAAGCGATGCATCGCCTGGGCCAGCGTGAAAAGATGATATTGTCTATGCGTTTTTATGAAGGAAAGACGCAAATGGAGGTTGCCGACGAAATCGGTATCTCTCAAGCCCAGGTTTCGAGATTAGAGAAGTCGGCTATACAGCAAATGCAAAAACATGTAAAGTCCTAATGAAATGAATGCTTGAATGATTCAGTGATAAAAACGATCCCGTGTGGATCGTTTTTGCGTTTGCAGGACATTTTTTGGGCTCTCCCACTCATATAGTGAAATAAAGGATGTGATGCGTGTGAATGCACCGGAAACGTCAGTAAGAGCCATGAAAATTTCCGAGTTTCAAACCAAGGATGTCATTAACATTGTAGATGGACGACGTCTAGGACAAATCAGTGATCTGGAGATTGATGTACGACAAGGGAAAATTGAAGCTATTGTGGTTCCGGGCAGCAGCCGATTCATGGGTTGGTTTGGAGGGGGAAGCGAATTGGTTATTCCGTGGCGCAACATTGTGAAAATTGGTTCGGATGTTGTGCTTGTTCGACTGGAGGGATTGCATGAGCCGCCGGATGAGAGGGAGGAAAAGTCTTATATCGAACGTCAGGAGCGGAATGACCGACGGGGCTTTTGAACAGCAGGTACACGTAATTTAGTATGTTGTGAAGACACAGCGGCGGCTTTTTGGTACACTGGGCAGTAGAGGTGAGAACGAAATGGAACCGTTTATAGTGAATACCGAGGCTAGAGGGACTACGCCCATGCAAGATGGCGGACGTCCCGTGCCAGAGTTGTTATATATCCAATCTTGGGAGCGGCAGGTTCAGGGATTAACAGTGGGGTTTACAGGGCGTCATGGCGGTGTCAGCGAAGCGCCATACGATAATCTGAACTGTGCGTTTCATGTAGGGGATGACCCGGAGAAAGTCATTCGCAATCGCCAATTAATTGCTGAGCAGCTTGGTTTTGCTGCTGAAGCGTGGACGTGCGGCGAACAGGTCCACGGTAATCATGTTGCTGTTGTCCACGCTGCTGATCGTGGGCGAGGCTTTATGGATCGTGCATCAGCTTTTCAGGACACAGATGGACTTCTGACGAATATACCAGGCATTTTGCTGACGTCCTTTTATGCGGACTGTGTACCCTTATATTTTTGTGATCCCGTGCATCGTGTGATTGGATTGGCGCATGCAGGCTGGAAGGGAACAGTTGCGGAGATTGCGTTGAAAATGGTACAGACCATGCAAACTGAATATGGATCTCAGCCGTCCGATATACTAGCAGCTATTGGTCCTTCTATTGGTCCTGAATCCTATGAGGTAGATGAGCATGTGATGAATCAAATCCGGGTTTTAGAGCATGATTGCCCGGGTAATGATAAATGGGAAGGTTCTGTTTATTTCCCCTTAACTGGTGGAAAAACACTACTCGACTTGAAACAATGCAATCGACACATTATGATGAAAGCAGGAATATTGCCGAGCCATATCGAATGTACTACCTTGTGCACGAGTAGCCGCAGCGATTTATTTTTTTCATATCGCAAGGAAGGCGGCGTTACAGGAAGAATGGCGAGTTGGATTGGTCTGGAAGAGAGGTGAGTCCTCCCGTGTCTTTGGAGGAACGAATTAAAGAAGTTAACGCCCGTATCGAAGCGGCATGTGCCCGTAGCGGACGTTCGCGTGATGAAGTAAATGTCATCGCTGTCACGAAATATGTTTCGGCGGCGGCAATGGCATCCGTATTGGATAACGACTTGGAGCATGTGGGCGAAAATCGCTGGCAGGATGCTGCGGATAAATGGAGCAAGTTGGGTGATCGGGGAACGTGGCATTTTATTGGTCATCTCCAAACGAATAAGGTTAAAGATGTAATTGGAAAATTTAAATTTATACATTCGCTTGATCGCTTATCGCTTGCTCAGGAATTGGACAAGAAGGCAGCCGCTTTGGGACTGCGAGTCAAAGCTTTTGTGCAAGTCAATATTTCTGGGGAAATTTCAAAATACGGCTTATCCTCCGAGGCAGTTGCCCCTTTCCTAGAACAAATTCGCGAGTTGGAACATGTGGATGTAATCGGCCTGATGACCATGGCTCCTCATGAGGAAAACCCAGAACATACTCGACCTGTGTTTCGGGGATTACGTGAACTGCGTGATCGGTTAAATGGACAAGCTTTGACTAGAGAACCTATCGTTCACTTGTCTATGGGGATGTCCAATGATTTTGAAGTGGCGGTTGAAGAAGGAGCGACTTGGTTGCGGCTTGGTTCCGTACTGGTCGGACGAGAGGAGGATTTTCAGTGGGCGTAATGAATAAGTTCATGAACTTTCTGGGCCTTCAGGAAGAAGAGGAAGTTATAGAGCGAGAGGTTATGAATACGCCGGAAGATCAAGAAATTGAAACCCCAAGCTTTGATAAACGTAAGAACCAGAAGGGCACGAATGTTGTCAGCATCCATTCACAAAAAAATGTGAAAGTTGTTCTGTATGAGCCGCGTTCTTACGATGAAGCACAGGAAATCGCCGACCATATCCGTTCCCACCGGACCGTCGTGGTTAACTTGCAACGAATTCGCAAGGATCAGGCGCTACGCATCATTGATTTTTTGAGTGGCACTGTGTATGCACTGAGTGGCGGCATTTCGAAGGTCGGTAACAATATTTTTCTGTGCACACCGGATACGGTTGAAATTCAAGGCTCCATTACGGAGATACTGGCTGACACTGAACAAGAACTTAACAGAATGAGGTGAGCTTTTCTTGATCGAGGTAATTTACTGGCTATTTCAGATTTATTCGTACATGATCATTGCATATGTCCTGCTGTCATGGCTTCCTAATGCCAGAGAGAGTGTGATCGGTGATTTACTTGCCAGGTTTGTGGAGCCATATTTGTCTCCTTTCCGCAGGTTTATACCGCCAATCTTCGGGATGATTGATATTTCACCTATCGTAGCGTTGATTGCTCTGCGTTTTGCATCGTACGGTTTGATTTCTTTAATCGGCAATTTCGTCTAGGAGGATTTATGCGGACTGAGATTTATGAGCATTTTCACCCGGATGAACGGGATTATGTGGATCGTGCTTCCGAATGGATCAGTCATGCGGGAGCTTATCATGAGCAGAAGCTGACTGATTTTTTGGATCCGCGACAACAGTACATATTGGAGACACTTGCTTCGAAGGAAGACAAGGTCACGATTAGGGTAGATGGCGGATACATGGCTTCGGAACGAAAGCGGGCGCTGATTGCGCCCGATTATTCGTATTTGGACGATGAGGAAATGGGAATTCAGGTCCTTTCCATCACTTCTGATGATCATAAAATCAATACCCTTGAGCACGGTGATTATCTAGGTGCCATTTTGGGGCTTGGAATCAAGCGTGGCAAAATCGGGGACATTCACGTGCTGGATGATGGGTGTCATGTATTGGTGGCGTCAGAGATTGGAGATTTTATGACCATGCATTTGCAGCAGGTACATCGTGTTCATGTATGGACAGAACTGTTGCCAGTAGCAAGTCTCCGAACGAAGGAAGTCGCATTAGAGGCGATGGATCTGACGGTGGCTTCTTTGCGCCTGGACGGGATTGCTAGTGACGTCTACAAATTGAGCCGCAGTAAAATATTAACACCGATTCGAGCGGGACGATGTCGGGTAAACTGGAAGGTGGAGGAGAATCCATCGACTTCACTTAAAGTTGGGGACGTTATTTCCATGCAGGGATTTGGGCGTTTTAAAGTGCTTGAAACAGACGGGATGACAAAAAAGGGTAGATTCCGTGTCAAAATTGGTAAGTTTGTATAGCTGAAGGCAGGATTCATGAGATTTCTGTCGAAAGAATTAACCTATAGCGTTGAACTGGAACGATTTTGCTCTGTACAGTATTCACAAAACGGGGTATGATGACCGATAGATGATATTGAGCGTCGTGACGCGGAAAATTAATTTTTTGTCAATCTTATAGGAGGTGGACGGCATGCCATTAACGCCATTGGATATACATAATAAGGAATTTGCCCGCCGGCTTCGCGGTTATGACGAGGATCAGGTTAATGAATTTTTGGATCAGGTGATCAAGGACTACGAGGGCGTTATCCGTGAAAATAAAGAATTGAGCACCCAGTTGTTGAACGTACAGGAGAAGCTCGATCATTTCGCGACGATTGAGGATACACTGAGCAAGACAATTATTGTCGCGCAGGAAGCAGCTGATGAAGTTCGCAACAACGCCAAGAAAGAATCTCAACTGATCGTGAAGGAAGCGGAAAAAAATGCGGATCGTATTGTGAACGAAGCATTGTCCAAATCCCGTAAAATCGCGTTGGAGGTTGAAGAGCTGAAGAAACAGGCTTCAATTTACCGAGCACGGTTTCGTACATTGGTGGAAGCGCAGCTCGACTTGTTAAGCCAAGATGGCTGGGAAGCACTTGAAAACCGTGAACGCGAAGTGCTGGAGCGCGAGCGTGAAATGAAAGAAATTTACTAATTTTGATTTCTGACAAGCTTTTATTAGGTCTTGTTAGGGTTGACTTTTATCTTTAAACAGGCTATAACTGTAAATACTATACTGAATTCAACGATTATCCGTCTATCGGTTGATGGTTGTTATTCAAGGCAACGATGTTGCTGATTTAAGATTTCGATGAATTTAACATGTTTAATTCGTTGATGGGAACGAGTACGTCATGATTTGTCCCTCAGAGAGTTGGCCTACCGGTGCAAGCCAACGTTCAGAACATGACTGAAGATCCTCCCGGAGAAGTGAGCTGAAGCGCTTAAACTTGGGGCGTGTGTAAGCGATCACCGTTTGCCATGCGTTATAATGGCGCCCTGCTGAAGTAGAGTAGGGCTCAGAGAGTCGTGACAAGATCGTCTTTTTAGATTGGTCTATTTACGGAATCAGGGTGGTAACGCGAGCACAGTCTCGTCCCTTTTACAGGGATGGGGCTTTTTTTGTTGCTTTTTTAAGTGCGCTAGAACAATCAATGATGAGCAGAGAGGAAGTATAACGTTATGAACAGAGTGGATGTTAAAGAAAAAGCACGGTCACGTGACCTACGCATCCTGAGCAAATGGAAACAGGAGGACACATTCCGTAAATCCATTACCAATCGTGAAGGAAAGCCCAATTTTGTGTTTTATGAGGGCCCACCAACAGCTAACGGCAAACCACACATCGGTCATGTGCTGGGTCGCGTAATTAAGGATTTCGTCGGCCGCTATCAGACTATGAAGGGATATCGTGTCGTACGGAAGGCGGGTTGGGATACGCATGGCCTGCCGGTGGAACTGGGTGTGCAAAAGCAACTGGGGATCTCCCACAAACCTGAAATTGAAGAATATGGTGTTGAGAAATTTATTAAAAAATGTAAAGCGAGCGTGTTTGAATACGAGCAGCAATGGCGCGATTTAACCGAAGCGATCGGATACTGGACAGACCTTGATCACCCGTACATTACCTTGGACAATAACTATATCGAGAGCGTATGGAACATTTTGGCAACGATTCATGAGAAAGACCTGCTGTATCGTGGTCATCGTGTGAGTCCGTATTGCCCGGATTGTCAGACGACGCTAAGTTCCCATGAAGTAGCACAGGGCTACAAAGATGTAAAGGATCTGAGTGCCACGGCCAAATTCAAGCTGCATAGCAGTGGTGAATATGTACTGGCCTGGACGACAACACCTTGGACCTTGCCGAGCCACGTGGCGCTCGCTGTCAACACTGAGCTGGAATACGCACGTGTGAAGCAAGAAGATGGTGTATACATCGTTGCTAAAAATCTGGTTGAGACCGTAATTAAAGGTGATCATGAAGTGATTGGCACACTATCGGGTTCTGAACTGGTAGGCCAAACCTATACCCCGCCATTTACTTATTTTCAGGTGGAAAAGGGTAACCAAATTCTGGGTGCGAAGTTCGTAACAGACTCCAGCGGTACAGGTATCGTTCATATGGCTCCGGCACATGGTGAGGATGACTATCGCGTATGTCGTGAAAATGGTGTTGGGTTTATCAACGTAGTGGATCTTGAAGGTAACTATGTAGCTGAAATCACTGATTTTGCAGGCCGTTTTGTGAAAGATTGCGATGTAGATATTGTGAAAATGCTATCCGAAAAAGGTTTGCTGTACAGCAAGGAAAAATACGAGCATAGCTATCCGTTCTGCTGGCGCTGCGATACTCCATTACTGTACTATGCTATGGACAGCTGGTTTATCAAAACAACTGCGATCAAGGATCAACTGATTGCCAACAACAGCGAAGTTGAATGGTACCCAGGTCATGTATGCGAAGGACGCTTTGGCAAGTTTTTGGAGGAACTGGTGGACTGGAACATCAGTCGTGATCGCTATTGGGGTACACCGCTTAATATCTGGGTTTGTGAGGAAACTGGAGAACAGTTCGCACCCCACAGTATTGCTGAGTTGAGAGAACGTGCGATTGGGGACGTGCCGGCGGATATCGAGCTACATAAACCATATGTAGATGATATCAAGGTTCGTAGCCAATGCGGTAAATACGAAATGACTCGCACACCGGAAGTCATCGACGTATGGTTCGATAGCGGTTCTATGCCGTTTGCACAGCATCATTATCCTTTTGAGAATAATGAAACGTTCGAGCAGCAATTTCCAGCAGATATGATCTGTGAAGGGATTGACCAGACTCGTGGCTGGTTCTATAGCTTGCTTGCGGTTTCGACTATGCTGACTGGCAAAGCTCCTTACAAAGCTGTCATGGCAACAGGCCATGTACTGGATGAGCAGGGTCAGAAAATGTCCAAATCGAAGGGCAATGTTATCGATCCGTGGGAAGTAATTGACGAGTACGGTACAGACGCTTTCCGCTGGGCATTGCTCTCCGATAGCGCACCATGGAATAGCAAACGTTTTTCCAAAGGCATCGTAGGCGAAGCTAAATCGAAGCTGGTAGATACGCTTGTCAATACACACGCATTTCTGACTTTGTATGCAGATATTGACGGATTTGATCCGGCACAGCATCCGTTCAAGCCATCGGCACACAAATTGGATCGCTGGATTTTGTCCCGTCTGAACAGCTTAATTTTGGTTGTGGACAAAGCATTGTCTGTCAATGACTTCCTGAACTCTGCCAAAGCGATTGAGTCGTTTGTGGATGAACTGAGTAACTGGTATATCCGTCGTTCACGTGATCGATTCTGGGGTAACGGGCTTACAGAAGATAAACTGGATGCGTACCGCACACTGACGGAGGTGCTGTTAACGACGGCGAAGCTGCTTGCACCGTTCACACCGCTGCTTGCTGAGGATATTTACCTCAACCTGAGCAATGGGGAAAGTGTTCATCTGGATGACTATCCGTCTGCCAATGAATCCTTAATTGATCTGGAACTGGAGCGAGATATGGAAACGGCACGTCGCGTCGTTGAATTAGCACGTAATGTCCGTAACGAAACGGGTTTGAAAACACGTCAACCGTTGTCTGAGTTGATTCTGTCTATGGATCAGGATTTTGACCTGGGTGGCTATGAGGAAATCATCAAAGATGAGATCAATGTGAAGCATATTCATGTTGAGACGGACGATAGCGGATTTGTAGATTTTACATTGAAGCTGAATTTGAAAGTGGCAGGCAAGAAATACGGCAAAAATGTCGGATTCCTACAAAATCTTTTCAAGGGAATGTCTGCTGAAGAAACTCGTTCTGTTGTAGAAAAAGGGGTACTGAACGTGGCTTCTCCAGAAGGAGAAGAGTTGCAAGTTACAGCTGAGGAATTGCTGGTGGAGAAAAAAGCGAAAGAAGGCTTCGCTTCTGCTTCTGGCTATGGCTTAACGGTAGCGTTGAACACAGACATTACACCGGAGCTTGAGCAAGAGGGCTGGGTACGTGAAGTGGTTCGTGCGGTACAAGACTACCGCAAAAAGCTGGATCTGCCGATTGAAAAGTATGTAGCATTGACGTTGGATGTAGACAACGACTTGCGTCAGGCGATCGAAAGCTTCGACTCTGTGTTGCGTGAGAACGTATTGGTAACCACGGTGACATTTGGTCAAGCCGAACCAGCGGAACATGTAGAAGTGAATGGCAAAACGATCGGCGTTCATATTGGGGAATAATTACAAGCCCCCTGTCCCATAATACAATAACAGGCAGCATATAAAAACGAGCCTAAGCATCGGAAACGGGTTTCCTCCGTTACGTGCTTCGGCTCGTTTGCTGCTTTCGGGGCAGCCATGGGAAAAGGGGGATTGTGCATATGACAGCACGGTCAAGGCGCAGACTGGGAAGGAGTCTCCGAGGGATGAACGGAGAAGGGGCCGCCATAGCATCAGATAAGGGAATAGCAGGTGACCAGGCAGAGAAACTAAGTCGTGTGGAAAAGCTGGTGCAAGCTGTATCAGAGCAGATGGAACGAACACGTATTGCAGATTACGCTTTGCTGCTGAATAAGCCTTGGCGATTACTTTGGCTAAACCTAATATCAGGTGTTTCCCGTGGAATCGGCATTGCGCTAGGGTTTACTTTTTTTGCCGCTACCATAATTTATGTGCTGCAAGTGCTCGGAGCGTTGAATTTGCCGATTATCGGTGATTATATCGCTGATATTGTACGGATCGTACAGCGACAATTAGAGCTTACTACCTACTAGGGCGTTTCACTTTTAAGCTTCCGATTCGTCCTCGTGCAAATCTGGCTCCAGCAGACCTTCACCCTCGCCATCTTCTATATAACGCTGATAAATAGAACTGCGGACAATGGATACATTTCTGCCATAAATGTCAGTAGCGACAAAGCTTTCATATGGCTCTACGAAGCCCATATTATCATCGCCAGCTTCAATTTCCATATCATCATAGCGGTGGATTTCACCACTTTCCGCCATGGCCGGGGTGTTAGAGGTTCCCCAATTTTCAACGATCTGCCAAGCATCTTCACCGTCAAAGCCGTTTTGTTCTTCACGCTCATCCAGGCTTGTTCTACCGAACGCGGGAGCGAGAAATTCTTCCTCCACCGGACGGTTGTTGGATACTTCTGTTTCAGGACTGTATTCTTTGCAATAAATGGTATAGGGAACAGCCAACAGGCGTTCATAGGGGATGGGTTTGCCGCTGGCGGCGCAAATGCCATAGGTTCCCTTATCCATAGCCATCAAGGCTGATTTGATACGTTCCAATTGAAACTCGTCATGCTCCAGTAAGGAAATATCTTTGGCTCGCTCATAGGTTTCGGTAGCTAGATCGCCTGGATGGTTATCGATGGGAGAAAGCTCACCGGTTTGGTCGCGTTGAGAATCGCCGAGTCCATAATGGTCGTTGTTTTGCAAACGATGCTCAATTTCCTTTTTGCGTTCCAGCAGTTCGTTACGCAAGCCCTGCAGTTGTTGCTCGGTCAATGGGGACATGGAATCCTCTCCTTGTTCTAGATTTACATGCATGCAATGTGTCAGGTATGCTCCTTGTAGTGTGCACCGGGAAGACCTCTTTTACATAGGAAATTCTAATCAAATGTGATTGAGTTCATTCCATTTAAGGACTATGCTCGATAGCCTGCAGGACTCGTGGACGATCTGAGAAGGCTTATGCTACAATAAATGGGTTCGACAACGGATATAAGCGGATCGGAGTGACGAAGGACTGTGATTTATTTTGGTATTGCGCTAATTATTTTTTTGATTGATCAGGGTTTCAAATATTTGGTGGCTACGCGGATGGAATTGTACGAGCAAATACCAGTCATCGGCAATTTCTTTTTAATCACCTCTCATCGTAATCGCGGAGCCGCTTTTGGGATTTTGGAAGGGCAACGCTGGCTTTTTATCGTGATTACAATTGTAGTTGTGATCGGTATCGTATGGTACCTGAGAAAAACGGTCAGAGCTGGGCAAAAACTACTTCCTGTTGCGCTAAGTTTGGTGCTTGGGGGAGCGGTTGGTAATTTTTTGGATCGAGCTATTTCTGGAGAAGTAGTTGATTTTGCACAGTTCAATTTTGGAAGCTACACATTCCCGATTTTTAATGTGGCAGACTCGGCAATTGTCATCGGTGTTGCACTGATTATTTTGGATACATTGCTGGAATCGCGTCGGGAAAAAGGGAATGGCAATGATAGCGTTGAAGGGAAGTCATAGCATGAACGAAGTGAATGAAAACGGCGAAGCCATAGGTCTGTCTTATGAGGACGAACTGGAGGGTGAATCTCTGGAATGGACAGCGGATTCAGGGGATGCCAAAACACGTATAGACAAATACATCGCCGAAGAAATGAAGGAAGTGTCTCGTTCCCAGATCCAGCTGTGGATCGGGAATGGTCGGGTACTGGTGAACGGTGCGGCGGTCAAAGCGAACTACAAGCTGGCTGAAGGAGATCATATCGTACTATCGGTACCTGAACCAGAAAGTGTAGATATTATGCCGGAAAATATTCCGCTAGATGTCGTATACGAGGATTCGGACGTTATTGTCATTAACAAGCAACGTGGTCTAGTTGTGCATCCTGCACCAGGACACTCCTCGGGAACACTGGTCAACGCACTGATGTACCACTGCCATGACCTTTCCGGCATCAACGGGGAATTACGTCCCGGTATTGTTCACCGTATTGATAAAGATACATCAGGACTGCTGATGGCAGCTAAAAATGATCAGGCCCACGCATCACTTGCAGCACAGCTGAAGGATCATAGCGTGACTCGGAAATATATAGCATTGGTCCACGGTCATTTGAGTCACGATCAGGGAACCGTAGATGCTCCGATTGGTCGTGATTCAGGTGACCGTAAATTGTTCACGGTTACGGAACGCAACAGCAAGCATGCAGTTACCCATTTTCTCGTCATTGAACGGTTAGGTGATTATACCCTGCTTGAACTTCAATTGGAGACAGGACGGACACACCAAATTCGTGTTCACATGAAATTCATTGGACATCCATTGGTTGGCGACCCTATGTATGGACGCAGTAAAGGGGTTCGTATGGATGGCCAAGCGCTACATGCAGCGGTTCTGGGATTTAAGCATCCAACTACTGGAGAGTACTTAGAATTTAGCAGACCGGTCCCTCCTGATATGGAGGACGTATTAACGTCCTTGCGTAGTCGCTAAAATAATGATGATTTGCTCTGCTTTCCTATTCAAAAACTTGAATAAATTATTAAGTATAACCGCCTAAATGGCGGTTTTTTTATTGTCTGAATAGGAATGGGTAAAAACAACTATGGATAATTATACAATGAGGATGTATAATTATTAAAGTGCTTCCGGTGGTTCCGGTTGAACGGGTGTTGACACGAGATTTTCAATCTGTCATACTTCTTGTAGTTGCGATGGACTTTGTCCGAGAGATGGTTAACCATCTCACACTATGAGAAACAGGACAAAGGAAATCCTGAATAGCACCTTTAAATCAGTCCCGTGAGGCTGGCAAGGTAACGTGAATGGATCACTGATCAGTGCATCCGCTGCGGCGGTATGTCTTCAGTGTGTCCGACAGATCGGAGAACAGTGGAAGACTGTTCATACGAGACTCCTTGCCAAACTTGGGCAAGGAGTCTTTTTTGTATCCGAACACGGGACCAGGTCTGAAGGGAACATCACCTGAGGAGGCTGGAAGCATGAGTATTGAAACACATGTACTGATGGATGAAATTGCGATTCGTCGGGCATTAACGCGGATTGCACATGAAATTTTGGAGAAAAACAAGGGTATTGACGATTGCGTACTCGTAGGTATTCGAACACGCGGAGTTCATCTGGCGCAGCGCTTGGCTGAAAAAATTGCTGAAATTGAAGGCGCACCAATTCCATGGGGAGAGCTAGATGTCACAGCCTACCGGGATGACCGGAGCAGCGTTGCCGAGGCTAAAGGAAATGGAAAAGAGCTTTTGATGAATCCCGCTGACGTATCGGTTCATGATAAGAAAGTTATTCTCTTTGACGATGTGCTGTACACAGGCCGTACTATTCGCGCGGCGATGGATGCATTGATGGACTGCGGACGACCGCAAATGATCCAGCTGGCTGTGCTAGCAGATCGCGGACACCGTGAGCTTCCGATTCGTCCGGATTACATCGGCAAGAACATCCCGACCTCCAAATCTGAGGAAATCGTAGTTGCACTTCAGGAGACGGACGGTAAGGACGAAGTGACGATCATTCAGAACCGGGGGGAATAGGTATGATCACAACAGCCAGTCAACTTAGAGAACGTAGCCTGCTCGGATTAAAAGAACTTAGCCGAAATGAAATTGAGTCGATTCTGGATCGTGCTCAGTATTGGGAATCACAGCCGCAAAAACTGATTCCAGTCCTACAGTCACGCTTCGCGGCCAACATGTTTTTTGAAAATAGTACACGCACACGCTTTTCCTTTGAAATGGCGGAGAAGCGACTCGGCGCTCAGGTTTTGAACTTTTCCGCTGCGGCTTCCAGTGTGGAAAAAGGGGAGTCCATTTACGATACTGTGCGTACGCTTGAATCCATGGGCATTGATGCTGGAGTCATTCGCTTAAAGCCAGCCGGAGTGCTACAAGAGCTTGCTGAGAAGGTCAGTGTTCCGCTGGTTAATGCGGGAGACGGCAACAATGAACATCCAACGCAGGCTTTGCTAGACCTCTACACCATGCGCAAAACTTTCGGTGAGCTTAAAGGCTTGAGAGTATCCATCATAGGAGACATTTTGCACAGCCGTGTAGCTCGCTCGAATCTGTGGGCCTTGCAAAAATTCGGAGCCGAGGTTAGCTTCTGTGCACCAGACAATATGCAGGCATCTGATCTTGCAACGTACGCGCCTTATGTGCCGATGCAAGAAGCATTGCAGGCAGACGTAGTCATGATGCTGCGGGTCCAGCTGGAACGGCATGCCGAAGGAATGTTGCGCTCAGCGGATGAGTACCGAGAGCAGTACGGTTTGACAGAAGAAAGAGCAGCAAGCCTTAAGTCCGGAACAATTATCATGCACCCGGCTCCAGTGAATCGAAACGTGGAGATCGACAGTGCAGTTGTGGAAAGCGAGCAATCGCGAATTTTTCCGCAAATGGCCAACGGGGTTCCGATCCGCATGGCGGTTATGGAACGGGCAATGAAGCTGTAGAAGCTGTCAGCAGGATCGTAGGAAAAAGTTGCAAAAAACCTGAGCGGAGGAATATTTCAGATGAAACAATTAATTATGAATGCAAGCGTATTGAACGAGCAGGGCGAGGCTGAATTGAAATCCATCCTAATTGCCGACGGAAAAATTTTAGCTATCGCCAATGCGGATGCCGGTGTTAGCCTACTTGTGGAAGAAGGGGCATCTGGGCAAGAGCTCGATGTCGAAAAAATCGACGCCCAGGGAAAACTGGTCATCCCCGGTCTAATCGACATGCATGTGCATCTGAGAGAACCTGGCTTTGAATATAAAGAAACCATTGAAACAGGTAGCCGCGCTGCGGTGAAAGGTGGATTTACCACGATTGCCTGCATGCCGAACACACGTCCGGTTACGGACAATGTAGACACGGTTCAGCTGGTGCTGAAAAAGGGGCAAGAGGCTGGGCTGGCCAAGGTACTTCCTTACGCAGCCATCACGAAAAACGAACTGGGACGAGAACTGACGGATTTTGAAGCGCTCAAAGCAGCAGGTGCAATCGGCTTTACTGATGACGGAGTCGGAGTGCAGAGTGCGCAAATGATGAAAGATGCCATGTCACGAGCCAAAGCGCTGGATATGCCAGTCATTGCGCATTGTGAAGATAACACACTTGTTGTAGGAGCAGCGGTGACGGACGGTGAATTTGCCAAGCGTCACGGACTTAAAGGTATCCCCAATGAATCCGAGGCGATCCATGTTGGGCGTGACATCCTGCTATCCGAGGCAACCGGGGCACATTATCATGTATGCCATGTCAGCACAGAGCAATCGGTGCGGTTGATTCGCCATGCAAAATCTTTTGGCATCAAAGTCACTGCTGAGGTATGCCCGCATCACTTGGTATTGTCCGATGAGGACATTCCTGGGCTGGATGCCAACTGGAAAATGAATCCTCCACTACGTTCCCCGCGTGATGTACAGGCATGCATCGAGGGGCTGGAGGACGGAACGATTGATATCATCGTAACTGACCATGCAGCACACAGCGAGGAAGAGAAGGCAAAAGGGTTGGAGCTGGCGCCATTTGGAATCGTCGGATTTGAAACGGCCTTTCCACTGCTGTACACCAAATTCGTAGCTACCGGGAAATGGACGCTGGACTTTCTGGTGCGCCGTATGACGACTGACCCAGCGCGTGTCTTCCGCCTTGATACAGGACGTCTGGAAGAGGGAGCACCCGCTGACCTGACCATGATTGATCTGGAGCAGGAGCAGGTAGTTGATCCACAAACGTTTGCCAGCAAAGGACGCAACACTCCTTTTACAGGCTGGAAGCTCAAAGGCTGGCCGGTAAAAACTTGGGTAGACGGCAAACTGGTATGGTCTGCTGACGAAGCAAAATAATACACAACTACTTAAAAAATAGAACCTTATAGCAGGAAACAAAATAGAGGAGTGAGACGGGATGCAGGCAAGATTGTTACTTCAGGACGGCACGCTGTTTACAGGCACATCATTTGGTGCGGAAGGTGAAAAAACAGGCGAGGTCGTTTTCAACACAGGGATTACAGGCTATCAAGAGGTGCTGACGGATCCCTCTTATTGCGGACAAATCGTAACCATGACTTACCCGCTGATTGGTAATTATGGAATTACTCGTGATGATTTTGAATCGGTACGGCCTTATGTTCATGGCTTTGCTGTTCGACATTACGAGCCGGCGCCAAGTAACTGGCGTGCTCAATACAGCGTGGGCGATTTGCTGAAGGAATATGGCATCATTGGCATTAGCGACATCGACACCCGCATGCTCACCCGGATTATTCGCCATCACGGCACAATGAAGGGCATTTTGACGACTGGTTCCCAGCCGGTGGAAGAACTAAAAGAAATGATGTCCGACATGACCATAGAAGAACTGCGCAATCAGGTTCCTTTGACTTCTACACCTCATCCGTACAGCAGCCCTGGCAACGGAGAACGGATCGTATTGATTGACTATGGTGCCAAGAGCGGCATCCTGCGCGAACTGAATAAACGGGACTGCGATGTGGTTGTCGTTCCGCATGATACGACGGCCGAAGAAATTCGTCGCTTAGATCCAGACGGTATACAGCTGTCCAACGGTCCTGGAGATCCGAAAGACGTACCACATGCTGTCCGTACGTTGGCTGAACTGCTAGGAGAATACCCTATTTTCGGGATTTGCTTGGGACACCAGTTGTTTGCCTTAGCTTCGGGAGCAGATACGGAAAAGCTGAAATTTGGACATCGCGGTGGTAACCATCCGGTGAAAGAACTGGAGAGCGGCCGTTGCTTCATTACATCACAAAATCACGGGTACACAGTGAATGAGGATTCGATCCAAGGAACTGAGCTTGAAGTGACGCATATTAATAACAACGATAAAACGATCGAGGGTCTTAAACATACTAAATATCCTGCGTTTTCGGTGCAATATCACCCAGAGGCTGCACCTGGCCCTTACGACAATGGCTACCTGTTTGACCGCTTTCTGGATATGATTCGTGAACACAAAAGAAATCAACCAAAGCAACCGCGTCAGGCTGCTATCGCCGCCGCAGTGAGAGGAGAGCGCTAATATGCCGAAAAATACAGAACTTAAAAAAATACTCGTGATCGGTTCCGGTCCTATCGTTATTGGTCAGGCAGCAGAATTCGATTACGCTGGTACACAAGCTTGTCAAGCGCTCAAAGAAGAAGGCGTCGAGGTAGTACTGATTAACAGTAACCCGGCAACCATCATGACAGACACCAATATGGCAGACAAAGTATATATCGAGCCGATTACACTGGATTTTGTGACACAGATTATCCGTCAGGAGCGTCCAGATGGTCTACTTCCTACACTGGGAGGACAGACAGGTCTGAATATGGCAGTGGAACTGGCTCGCGCAGGGGTGTTGGAGCGCGAAAACGTTAAGCTGCTGGGAACTCAACTGAATTCAATTGAAAAAGCCGAAGACCGGGACTTGTTCCGCGACCTGATGCGTGAGTTGGAACAGCCCGTGCCGGAGAGTGTAATTGTAACGACATTGGAAGAATCGCTGGAATTTGCTAACGAAATCGGTTATCCCATTATCGTTCGCCCGGCTTATACGCTGGGAGGTACAGGCGGTGGGATCTGCGCCACAGAAGAAGAATTGCGTGAAACCGTAAGCTCTGGCTTGCGTTACAGTCCAATCGGACAATGTTTAGTGGAAAAAAGTATCGCAGGTATGAAGGAAGTCGAATATGAAGTCATGCGTGACGGCAATGACAACTGTATCGTGGTCTGCAATATGGAAAATTTCGATCCGGTCGGCGTGCACACTGGTGACAGTATCGTCGTAGCGCCGAGCCAGACGCTGTCAGATCGTGAGTATCAGATGCTGCGCTCCGCTTCTCTCAAAATTATCCGCGCCCTCAATATCGAAGGCGGCTGTAATGTACAGTTTGCACTGGATCCGCACAGCTATCAATACTACGTGATTGAGGTCAACCCACGGGTGAGTCGTTCCTCGGCACTGGCTTCCAAGGCGACCGGATATCCGATTGCCAAAATGGCGGCCAAAATTGCACTAGGCTACACACTGGATGAAATTGTGAATCCGGTAACGGGACAAACGTATGCTTGCTTTGAGCCGACATTGGATTACATCGTGAGTAAAATACCACGCTGGCCATTTGACAAGTTCATTTCTGCCAACCGCAAACTTGGCACACAAATGAAAGCAACCGGTGAAGTCATGGCCATCGGACGTACATTTGAAGAGTCAATCCATAAAGCGGTTCGTTCTCTGGAAATTGGTGTACATCGCCTGCATCTAAAGGGTGCCGATCAACTATCTGATGAGGTGCTTAAGGATCGTCTGAGTAAAGCAGATGATGAACGCTTGTTCTTGGTAGCCGAGGCATTCCGTCGCGGCTGGAAGCAACAAGATATTCAGGATATAACTAAAATTGATTGGTGGTTCCTCGACAAGGTAGAGGGAATTGTCAAATTTGAATCCACTATCGCAGAAGAGTCTGAGTTGACTTATGAAACACTCTATCAGGCCAAACGAAAAGGATTTACTGACCGCTCCATTGCTGAGATTCGCAGTATGGGTCAACGCAAGAGTATGACAACCGAACCCGAGGTTCGTGAATTCCGTCTAAATCAAAACCTGCGTCCTGTCTACAAAATGGTAGATACGTGTGCGGCCGAG
This sequence comes from Paenibacillus sp. DP01, assembly GCF_044784315.1. Lineage (NCBI taxonomy): Bacteria > Bacillati > Bacillota > Bacilli > Caryophanales > Paenibacillaceae > Paenibacillus > Paenibacillus sp. DP01. The sequence continues at coordinate 3,724,975 of NZ_CP173059.1, read as the reverse complement.
TTTGAAGCCACAACTCCGTACTACTACTCCTCTTATGAGGTGGAAAACGAAGTGATTCCATCTAACAAAGAGAAAGTCATCGTACTCGGCTCAGGACCCATCCGAATCGGGCAGGGGATTGAATTTGACTACTCTACTGTGCATGCGGTGTGGGCTATTCAAAAAGCGGGTTACGAAGCGGTAATTATTAATAACAATCCGGAGACTGTATCTACAGACTTCAACACATCTGACCGTCTCTACTTTGAGCCACTTTTCTTCGAGGATGTAATGAATGTCATCGAGCAGGAAAAACCGATTGGTGTCATCGTCCAGTTCGGCGGTCAAACGGCGATTAACCTCGCAGCTCCACTTAGTGCGGCAGGCGTAAATATTTTGGGTACGAGTCTGGAAAGTATCGATGAAGCAGAAGACCGGAAAAAGTTCGAACAGCTGCTGTCTCGCCTTGCTATCGCCCAGCCTAAAGGTAATACGGTCACGTCGGTAGATGAAGCGGTAGGAACTGCCCAAGCATTGGGGTATCCGGTTCTGGTACGTCCATCCTACGTCCTGGGCGGACGCGCTATGGAAATTGTGTACTCAGATACGGAATTGCTGCGGTACATGGAAGAAGCGGTTAAAATCAATCCAGAACACCCTGTGCTCATCGACCGTTATATGCTGGGCAAAGAAGTTGAGGTTGACGCCATCTGTGACGGTGAAACGGTCTTGGTACCTGGGATTATGGAACATGTGGAACGGGCAGGGGTTCACTCGGGTGACTCGATCGCAGTGTATCCGCCACAACACTTGTCTGACGAGCTGAAGCAAAAAGTCGTGGACATTACGATCAGCATCGCCAAGGAATTGAAAACGATTGGTCTGGTAAACATTCAGTTCGTCATTCATCAGGATGAGGTGTATGTCATCGAGGTTAACCCTCGTTCCTCACGGACGGTTCCTTTCCTAAGCAAAGTAACGAATATTCCGATGGCTAACCTGGCGACACAGGCAATTTTGGGCGGTAAGCTCAAAGATGCAGGCTACACAGAAGGGCTATGGCCTGAAAGTAATTATGTCTCGGTTAAGGTTCCTGTATTCTCCTTTGCCAAGCTGCGTCGTGTAGAGCCAACACTGGGGCCTGAAATGAAATCTACAGGTGAAGTTATGGGACGCGATATCCAGTATGCGAAAGCATTGTACAAAGGACTCGTAGGCGCAGGTATGAAAATTCCATCTACTGGGGCGATTATCATCACAGTGGCGGATAAGGATAAGGAAGAAGCGGTCGAGCTGATGCAGGGCTTTTATAGACTGGGCTACAAAATTATTGCTACAGGTGGAACAGCAGCTGCCTTGGAACAGGCCCACATTCCAGTGAACACTGTTAACAAGCTAAGTGAGGGCAATCCGAATATTCTGGATATGATCCGTACAGGTGAAGCCAACTTTGTCTTCAACACGCTCACCAAAGGCAAAACGCCAGAGCGTGACGGATTCCGCATCCGCCGCGAAGCAGTTGAAAACGGCATTGTCTGCATGACCTCGCTGGATACAGTGCGCGCTCTGTTAAAAATGTTGGAGACGATTAACTTCACATCCGAATCGATGCCAGTTCTGAGCAACTAACGCGTTATGAATAGATAAGCAAAATAAGTGGTAATGGGAAGGACATTCATCAGCATTTGCTGACGGATGTCCTTTATCACGGGCAAATATACCCGAATTGATGTGAAAAGGGGCGGTAGAACGGTGAACGAAGCATTTCAGCAGATGGCAGGACGGCTGATGGTTGCGCTAGATTACCCGGATGCACAACAAGCAGAGCAGTTAATTCGGCAGCTGGAGGGAATTCCTTGTTATATAAAAGTGGGTATGCAGCTGTTTTATAGCGCAGGGCCAGCTTTTGTAGAACAATTAAAATCAAGAGGATACTCCGTATTTCTGGATTTGAAAATGCATGATATCCCTAACACGGTACGGGGAGGGGCAGAGAGTATTACCCGTCTAGGGGTGGATATGTTTAACGTACACGCTGCTGGAGGCCGCAGTATGATGTCGGCCGCCAGATCCGGAGCCGAAGCAGCGATTTCCGCAGACAGCTCACTTACCATGCCGCTCATTATTGCAGTCACACAGCTGACCAGCACGGATCAGACGACCATGAATACAGAGTTGGGCATTCCGGGCACGGTGCAGGATGCTGTCGTTCGTTATGCACAATTGACACGTGAGGCTGGGCTGGACGGTGTGGTCGCATCCCCATTAGAAGTGCCTGCAATTCGTGCGGTATGCGGAGCGGACTTTAAAACCATAACCCCTGGCATACGCCCGGCAGGCAGTGCTACAGGTGATCAGTCGCGTGTGCTTACACCCGGACAAGCCATTGCCCAGGGCAGCAGCTATATCGTCGTTGGACGGCCGATCACGGCGGCACCAGACCCACGCGCCGCAGCGAAACATATTATTGAGGAGATGATACAAGTATGACTACATTAAACAATATCCCAGAGCAAATTGCATCCCATCTGTTACGCATTCAGGCAGTGGCATTGCGTCCACAGCAGCCTTTTACATGGACATCCGGTATTAAATCCCCTATCTACTGTGACAATCGCCTGACCATGTCTTACCCAGAGGTGCGTGAACTAATCGCAGATTCTTTTGCGGCTCTCATCCGTGAACAATACCCTGAAACCGAGGTCATTGCTGGTACAGCCACAGCAGGAATTCCTCATACCGCCTGGGTGGCACAAAAGCTAAATCTGCCAATGGCTTATGTCAGAGACAAAGCTAAAGGACACGGGAAGGAAAACCAAATCGAAGGCCGCATCAGCGCCGGACAAAAGGTTGTGGTTATCGAAGACCTCATCTCTACCGGGGGAAGCTCCATTAAAGCAGCACAGGCCGTAGAGCAAGCAGGAGCTCAGCCGTTAGCTGTATTGGCTATTTTCAGCTACCAGCTGGACAAAGCCACTCAAGCTTTTGAAGAAGCAGGTGTGAAGCTGCAAACCTTGTCCAATTACACCGCCTTGATGGAGGTTGCCTTGCGTGAAGGAACCATTCAGCAGGAAGAGATGGAACTGCTGCGTTCCTGGCGTCAGGATCCGGCTTCTTTTGGCAAATAAGGCTGAGTATTAGAGAGACAACGGAGCTAATAAGTAGTGCGCCACAGACTCATTGCCATCCAGTGCAGATTGTTAGTAATCAAGCTGTGTAAATCGAATTCGATCCGGTTACACTAACTCCTACTATACATGTGAAAAGAGGGAGTTCGGATGTATTGGGTTTACTATGGCAGACTGTACACGACTAAATTTCAGGCAGGATGTTTGGCAAAAAGGCTGGAGCATGATGGCTGGATGTATGGCTACAATGATCCCCGCGCAGTGGAGGTGTACCGCTCGCGCAAAGGTCGTTATGGTGTCCGATTTATTCCATAGGTTTACAAAAATAATTTTTAAAAAGAAAATTTCTAAAAACTATTGACGAAACACAAGAAAATGTTGTATATTAATTAACGTTGCTGTTACGAATATGTAGCGTGAATATACATGTTTTTTTGAGGGCCCTTAGCTCAGTTGGTTAGAGCGGTCGGCTCATAACCGATTGGTCGGGGGTTCGAGTCCCTCAGGGCCCATTTCCTCAAAAACCCTTGCTAAGCAAGGGTTTTTTGTTGTTTGTAGAGGGTGAAAAAATGGAGGGAAGTAGCATTTATAAGGGAGCGATTATAATTTGCTAACGTATTTGATATCATGAATTTATTTTCGAGGTTTATCGCCTCTACTAAGCTGTTTCACAAATGGTAAATCTGCAGGTAAGAAATCATATTGGAGTATTGTTTCTTTGTTGACCCAACGTAATTGATCATGATCTATTAATTGAATTTCACCAGATATCCATGTAGCCCAAAATGCAATTAATTTTAATGAACCATCACCATATGAATTAACAGATTCTCCAAGTGTTTCATTGAATCACTTTCCTCTAGGAAACTCCCACTTGTATCAGCTAGTTTTTAATCGGGATTCGTCTGGTGATTAAGTATTCGCCATCGTTGTGAATAAAGACTGCCGTAACTGATTTCATCGCCAACACCTCATATATAATTTTATAATACATAAAAATCTTAAAGGTATGTTCACGATGGTATTTTACATAATGCTTATGGCTTCAAGTAAGGTGATTTTCAATTGATCTTCCACATTTATTAATAACTTACTTAGATCGTCGAGATTAGTAGTTATGTTGAATTCGCTTTGCAATCTTCCGCAGAGGAATTAAACGGATTTTATTCATGATTTGAGAAACATATTTATGATTTCAGTTGTTAAGAACTTGACTCCCAAAGCAACATATAAACTGGGGTATTTCGGTTTCTAATAAGATTTCATTCTTATCACTACTAAAGAAGCAATAAGGCAGTTTAGTTCTTAGGCAGATTGGGATCAACGCTCCCTTGAAGTTAATTAAATAGTATGCTGATGACGCAAAGGTAAGATTCATGGTGAGATAAGGCAAAGGACTAATCAGTTTAGTAGCGGGTAGAAATCTAATTTTATATCCAATAAAAAATATATATGAGAATATATGTGTTATATTTATAAATCAGTAAATGTATGTTTAGACATAATTTTAGGAATATATTACCTTAGTATCTGTTCAATAGATCACTGGGGGGATTATAAAATGAAATGGATTTCTTTTAAAAAAATAGGTGTTGTTGCAGGTATATTTTTCTTTGCATCGATTCTCTTTTCTAACATGAGCGTCTTTGCAGCAAAAGTTGGAGAACGCTTGGATACACCTGAACCTGGATGGACTCGGTATGACGATCGATCACCAGAATTAATTTATGGTAATGACATGGTTAAAATAGAGGATGCAGAAGACTATAACAAGACAGTGTTAGGAGCTGCTCATAATAAGCCAAGTACTATTAATTTTAAATTCGATGGAACAAAAATTAGACTAATTATCAATATGTCAGATTCATATACTAAAAAAGTAGGGATTAGCATAGATGGTAATGTAGAATACTTTACTGCGTATAGAGAGTCTTGGTCGCACCAACGCTTAGCTTATGAGAAAATAGGTCTAAAAAAAGGTGTACACGTCGTTAAAATTTGGACTGAGACTCCGTCAGAAAACTATGTCGTTTACGATTACCGATTTGATGCTATAGATATAGACTCTGATGGAAAGCTCATTGATTACAATGTTTCACAAATTAATCTAAATGCCGAGGCAGGGAATAGTCAGGTTACATTGAAGTGGAATCAGATTAAAAACTCAGAAAACTATACAGTAAAATATGGAACAGAATCAGGCAAATACACTGAAACGGTAACAGCAACAAAAGATGCATATGGCAACTTCGTTATTCCGAGCCTAACCAATGGAATAAAATACTACTTTATTGTGAGTGCTAAAGTAAATGGTGTGGACTCCAAATACTCTAATGAAGCATCTGCAACTCCAGAAGGAGATGGGCAAACAGTCCCTGAGCAACCAACAGGCAATCGTGCAATTCTGATGGTTACCTTGACAACTGGTTTGGAGAAAGAATTTGACCTGAGTATAAAAGAGGTAAATGACTTTATTGCCTGGTATGAAGGAAAACAAGCAGGAACTGGATCGGCTTCATATGCTATTAATAAACATGACAACAATAAAGGGCCATTCAGCAGTCGTAATAATTATATGTTGTATGATCGCATCCTGACGTTTGAGGTAAGTGAATACTCTAAATAGAAAAATCCTCGCTAACCTGTGTTGGTTGGCTCGAATCTTATATACTCTAAATTGTTTGAATGAGTGGATATAGAGAAGGGTCTTCATTTGGTGCATATTGTATATTAGGAAGTCTTTTTTATGTGTTTTAGATATGATTTCATGTGATTGATGTATTATAAATCTTATAGAGGGTGAAAATGGATGACAGCAATGGTGAATAAGGAAAAAGGTCTTATAAAAAGCTGTGCGGTTAGGATATTTTGTGGAACTTTAGCTCTGCTTTATTTTTTAGTTTTGCTTTCGCCTAACAATGTACAGGCTAATGCCAATATATATCAAGGGGGCTTACTAGATAACAAACCAATATCTATAATGAATTTACGAAATACAGGAATAGCAAGGATTACTAATAATTTGACTGACAATAACATGGATACTGGAGAAACGATAAGTGGACAACGAGTCTATTATAAGTTTGATACTCCAACTGATGTCTCTCAAATTCGCCTAGATTACCAGACGACTGGCGCAACTACTTTACTTCAAGTCTTCAATTCAGATGGAAGCAAAGTTTACTCTACTAGATTAGGTTACCAAGTTCCAACTGAAGTTTCTTTGGATGTCCAAGCTAAAAAGGTTTCCTATATTATTTTCACTCATGAAAATGGACACCCTTATACAATTCATGAATTCAATGTATTTGGTTACTCAACTGATCCAGGTACAGGTAATCCGTCTCAGCCTGATCCAGGTACAGGTAATCCGTCTCAGCCTGATCCAGGTACAGGTAATCCGTCTCAGCCTGACCCAGGTACAGGTAGTCCGTCTCAGCCTGATCCAGGTACAGGTAATCCGTCTCAGCCTGACCCAGGTACAGGTAATCCGTCTCAGCCTGACCCAGGTACAGGTAATCCGTCTCAGCCTGATCCAGGTACAGAAAATCCGTCTCAACCAGATCCAGAACAACCTTCTGGTAACCGTGCCATCCTGGTAGTCACCATGACAACTGGTTTAGAAAAGGAATTTGACCTAAGCATGAAAGAGGTAAATGACTTTATTGCTTGGTATAAAGGCAAACAGGCTGGTTCAGGATCTGCTTTATATGCTATTAATAAGCATGATAACAATAAAGGCCCATTCAGCAGCCGAAAGGATTATATGCTGTATGATCGTATCCTAACGTTTGAAGTAAGTGAATACTCTAAATAAAATAAAATACCCTGCTTATAGTGGCAGGGTATTTTTTGTGTTTAATTAAAATGACTGGCAGTTGATATAACTCAAGGTAATTGTCCACTGCCTCTATACTTACCATATTTAGCATCCCATTTGTATGTTGCAAGTGCTAAATCCCATCCACCTACAACCGGGCGGTAATTCTTCCAAAATTCTAATACCTCACCATCTGATTCTATGCGAACTTCTAAATCCCCCATAATAGACAGTTTTTGTTTCAATGTCCCATCTTCCAGTTTGTAGATATACAATTTTGTATTTGATGGGGCATAATTATAAGTTACAGCTACGTGTTTTTCGTTTTTAGCAGGTGAAAATATTTGAATATTAGGTTCTTCAAAAGACTCATCCGAATATATTTCATCTTGTATAAATACTATTATACCTTTTGAATTTATAAGATAAAATTTTCCTGATTTCGTTAGAATAAAACTTTCTGTTTTCTTATCAGAATTGATATCTTCTGTTTTAATTAAAGCGATTTTTTCATTAGGGTACCTTTGGTTAAACTGGGCTTTGGGATCGGAAGAAGCAAAAGCCCAGTTTGAAGATAATAGAAATAAGGTAATGAATATTAACTGGAAAATAGCGGTTCTCATAGAAATCTCCTCAATTTTAGATTGTTAGCTGATCAGATTTTTTTTGAAAGAAAATCATGTTTTATAGTAGTCTATCAGACCTAAGGAAATTTTTCTATTAATAATTACAGAATAGACCAGATGAATTATACTTTCAAAAGTATGGTTGATATCCTGCTGGTAAAAGTCATTCAGGTGTTTTTTATGCGTATGTATTAGACTTTAGAATTCTTGAAACGTATCAGTAAGCCATGCATGATTGGGAAATCAACCATACTTTATGGAACAAACAAATGAGTTATCAAGAGACTGCTAAAGAGTGGGCCAAATATCATAAGTGGAAATAAAAAAAGATCGCTGGTCATGGGAAGCACCAGTGATCTTTTAAAGTTCAAAGAACGGGACATTGAGTAGCAATCAGGAGAGGTAACCTCAGCCCGTCCGTTTTTCCTAGTTTACCTTAATGGTATACACCATTCTCAATTTACCGTTACCGGCGTAAATCTCAACTCTTGCATTCGTTGCAGTGGTGGTGGTTACTACGCCGGAAGCGGAGACGGTGACATTTCCGCTCGCCACTTTATAAGTATCTCCAGGGTAATTTGACAACGCATAAGAATAATTACTTTGCAACGTAGCCGTTCTGTAGGATACTCCGTTTACTTGTACAACAGGTGTAATTTCTGGAGAAGGGCCTACTGCTGCGGACACGCTAGGGATAATAATCCCCCAATGAGTCCCAAAGAGATAGCTGTTGATAATAATATTTTCTTAGTATTCATAAAAAAATCCTCCTTATGTATGATATGAACTCCTAAAATATACCGTGTAAAATGGTTGCTTTCACTTCATTCGATAAATATTGTAAAAATAATACAATGAAACGATTCTATAGTCTTATAAGATACAAAATAATTAAAATATGACAATTAAAGAAACTCATTTAATATACTGTATTTTTGAGCTATTCTCTATAGCTGGGCCATCTTTGCATAACAAAATAAAAACGGACGTCGGAGTGATTCGTCCGAGATCCGTTTTTCGTATGTGCATGTATGGCACTTGATATCAGTTGACAAGTTGATGTGCAAGCTTCTTGCTACTATCTAGATTTCTTTCGACCATGCGTTGTTTTAATGCAGACAGCTCCGTATTTTGACGAATCGCTTCTGCTACCAGCTGGGCAATTTGCCTTGCTCCTTCGTCAGAAAAATGGGTATTATCTGCTACACCAGCTGGGTAATTAGGGTGCGTTTTTTCAGGCAAATGCATAAATAGAAGCTGGGAATCTTTTTCGCCCATGGAACGATAAAGCTGCTGTGATGCTTCGAAAATATCGAGCAACGGTGTCTGGGTTTCCTTGGCTACTTGTCTCATGGCAGCGGGATAGGCTCCTACGGCCAGCGGATCAGGTTCACCGTTTGCGGTAAAGCGGCGGCGGCTTACAGAGGTTAACAGCACTGGAATTCCGCCACGTTCCCGAGCGGACTGAATGTATTGAATTAAGTTTAGACGGTACTCTCCATCAGGATCGGTGTAGCGTGCAGGGTCTTCTTTTTTCTCGTCGTTATGTCCAAATTGAATAAACAAATAATCGCCAGCTTGAATATCTTTTTCAATATCAGCTAATCGCCCTTCTGCTATAAAAGATTTGGTGCTTCGTCCGTTGACGGCACGATTATCCACATGAACAGTAGAGTCCAAATGAGCTTGCAAATGTTCGCCCCAGCCTGTCATCGGTTTTTCGGTTGCTCCTTTTTGAGCTGCAGTAGAGTCCCCTGCGATAAACAGTCGAGTTGTCATCTGTTGTCTTGCCTGCGCATATCCATGTTTTTGTAGCCATGTTTCCGCCAGGTCGAGCCATTGTCTGCATTCAAGGTTGTCCTCGGATAGTCCCAAGCCGTGTCGTCCTTCCTCAAATACATGCAGTTCAAACGGAATACGCTCTCTGGATAATGAGAAAGCGAACAACAGGCTATTTTCTACCGGTACAGCGCCATCATTGGCCGTTGTCCACATAAAAGTCGGAGGTGTCTGTGCAGTCACTTGCCGATCGGATGAAAAGGCTTGGAGCTGCTCCAGGGTTGGCTGTTCCCCTAAAAAGTGCGTACGGCTTCCAAGATGCGTATAAGGATCATGAAATGAAATGACAGGGTATCCCAACATCAGAAGATTTGGTTTTTCCGCTCCGATCGTGGAGACAATGGAGGCCAGGTGACCCCCTGCTGAAAAACCGATGAGACCCACTTGATCAGGGATCACTAGCCAGTCATGCGGTGTTTGGCGAATCCATTGCAGGGCATGTTCTACATCCTCCAGCAAGGAGGTAATCTCGAAATCACCGACCTGATACTCCAGCACGCCCGCATGAATACCTAGATCATTTAACCACCGGGCGATTGGCTCTCCTTCATGTGAGGCCAAATGCTCGTAGCCACCGCCAGGTAACACCAATACAAAAGGACGAGCTTCACGAGCCACTACGGGATAGAGGGAGAGAAAGGAAGTGTCCAACGGAAATTCTTCTTTTACAATCTGTTCTTTAGAACTAACGACATGTAACATAAGAGACCTCCAAATTTCTTTTTAACTGCCGCAAACCAAATAAAATCAACTTAAATTGGAATGATACGGATGTAAAAAATAATGCACACGTGAAAAAAATGATTTAAACCTTGTTATGAAAGCGCTATAATTTGGTGTGATACCAAGGACCAAAGGGGGAGCGCAATGAAAAAAGGAAGAATGTTCTACACTATTTTTATTACGATTCTGGTTTTGGGAATAGGATTGGTGGCCAGCTTTGGCAGCTATATCTATTTTACAACAATTAGCTCCGTTGTGGAGAGAGTTTCCAATACCAAGCAAAGCTACATGGCGCAGATCAGAAATAGCCTGGAACAGAAAATTCAAACGATTGAATACGCTTTTAATACGTATAGCACGACCAGTTCCTTTAATGAAGTTGTCAAAAATCCCATTACAGAAAAAGATTTTGTAGCGTATCGGAATGTAAATACCCAGCTCAATTATATTGCTACGATGGGATTAGAAGGAACCGAGTATTCACTAATAAGTCTAAATCAGAATTGGAGAATCTCCAATGGAAGCCTGTCTTATTTGACGAAAACGGAACGAGAAAAGCTGATTAGTACCTATATCGACCACCAGGATAAGGGACTATTCTGGATTAAAACAGATAAAGGAATCCGTTTTGTGAATACCTTGCCTGTGTTTTCCAAAAAGAAACAGGCCATCGCGCTATCTGATATTTCGTCGCAGACGTTAAGCCATACCATTCAAACAGAGGATCATATGCCTGTGTTTATTTTGAATAAAAAAGGCGACTTAATGTACGAAACTGAGCCTGCTACTCCCTTATTGTCTACTCAGCAGCTTCAGCACATTTCAGAGGTTACTGCTAAATCAAACAACACGGGCATGCTGACATTGGAGAAAACGGAGCATCAGCCAGCGCGGCAAATCATTTATGCTAAATCTGCTTACAACAATTGGACTTACTTAACGGTATTAGATAAAAAAGAGATTGCAAACGCGTTTCAAACGACCAAATTTGGGATTATCATGATGGGCCTTGTATTAACGCTTTTAATGGTGGTGGTGGCATACATCATTGCCATTTACTTTACCAAGCCATTCCAGCAAATAAAACGCAGCTTACCGAAAAATCCTAACTTCGCTTTCAAAAATGAACCTTCTAAAAATGAAATTGAGTGGATTATTAATTCCATCGACAACATTGTAACAGAGAAGGAAAGCTTGGAAAGTCTCATTCAGTCCGAAATGCCACAGTTGGAAACGCAATTGATTCTCAACCTGTTTCGCAAACGTGTTTCCGCAGAGGAATTGGCACGAAAAATGCCACGCTTGGGCTACCCGCAGATCGAGAATCAAATGTATATTACCTTGTTGGTTCAACTGGATAATCTGGGAGATCGAGAACCTTCGGATAAAGATGTTTTACTGCTGGCTATTAACAAAATCGTAGAAGAAACGATTCCTGAGCAGCAGCGTATGCTTCCGATCATATTGAACGATAACACCCAGGCTACCATATTAATTTTGGTAGGTAAGAGTGCACAGGAAATGAGAAAGCAAGTGCTGGATCATGCGACGCTTTTGATTCAGAATGTAAAAGAGTATTTGAATGTATCCATCAGCATCGGTATTAGCACAGCGTATGATAACTTATTAGAAAGTAAAGAAGCTTGTGAGATGAGCAAGCAAGCATTGCATCACCGTTTAAATCTTGGTAAAGAGTCGATTATTTTTTATGAGGATATTTCCATGGTCATTTCAGGTCCGGTGCTGCTGCATTATCCTGCGGAATTGGAATCCAAACTGTTTGATGCCATCCGCATAGGAGATGAAGAGCAGGTATATCATACCGTGCACTCTTTGTTGGCGGAAATGATGACAAAGAACAACCATTCCATGAACTTTGAAGTGCTGCTGGTACGCTTTGTCAATAACCTCATCCAATTAGAGCAGCTATTAGGGATTGAAGTACTGCTAACGCAAGACAATCATGCCTTGTATCACCGTTTGCTGGATATCCGTAACCCGGAGGAGATAGAACGCATGCTGCTGGAACAGGTTATTTTCCCCATGGTAAAAAGCATGAAGGAGAAGACCAACCAGCAATTCCGCTGTCTCTCTGAGAAAATTGCCGCGATTATCCGTGCTGAATATGACCAGGAATTATCATTAGAACTCATTGGAGATCGACTGCATTACAATCCAAATTATTTAAGCAGTATTTTCAAAAAAGAATACGGAACGACGTTTAGTGAATATCTGATGGGCTATCGCCTGCAAATGAGCAAGAAATGGCTCGTTGAGACAGATATGACGATTAAAGAAATCGCCGAGCGGCTTCAATATCATAATTCGCAAAACTTTATCCGCTCTTTTCGAAAAAAAGAACAGGTTACACCAGGGGCTTATCGAAAGATGAAGCAAGCCAATTAACCTTTAACCGCCCCCAGTAAGGCTCCTTTGACAAAGTGCTTTTGCACAAATGGATACACGATTAACATCGGAACGGTCGCTATAACAATGACCGCCATCTTAATCGTCTGCGCAGGCGGGATGACATCTACCGCAGTTCCTTCTGCCTGCATACCACTGGAGACGATAACAATTTGGCGAAGTAAGACTTGAATTGGCCATTTGGCAGAGTCATTGATATAGAGAATGGCGTGCATATACGTATTCCAGTAGGCAACAGCGTAGAATAAAGAAATGGTTGCAATAGAAGGCAGGGCTAATGGCAACATAATTTTAAAGAAGATACCAAAATCGTTGCACCCGTCCATCTTGGCCGATTCCTCCAAATCATCCGGCAATGCCTGAAAAAAGTTACGCATGATAATCAGGTTAAATGCATTAATAGCTACGGGCAGAATCAAGGACCAATACGAATTGATCAGTCCCATGCTTTTGACAACGAGGAATGTCGGAATCATCCCCCCGCTAAACAACATAGAAAACACGACAATGAAGTTAATCGTATTGCGGCCAAGCAGATATTTTCGGGATAATCCATAAGCCATAAAAGCGGTAAAAATCATACTTACAACTGTACCCACGATCGTTACTCCGACCGAAACCCCAAGTCCTCTAAAAATCGTTGGAGTGGATAGGATATAGCGATAAGCATCCAGTGAGAAAGTTACAGGGAATAAAATGAACTTCTTGGCCACTACTTCCTCAGTTGAAGCAAATGAGCTGGCGATGATATTCAAAAAAGGCAAGAGACAAGTGAGGGCAATGAGAATCAAGAGTGTACTGTTTACAATGTTGAAAATACGACTGCCCAGCGATTCTTTTTTTCGTGATTTTGGTTTGATTAATGGTTGTTCCAATGTGGGTGACCTCCTTGTAATCGTTTACATGTAAACCTTATCAAGAGGAAAGAATTCCGTATATAATCAAATCTTGAGGTGTTCTCTAAGCGTGGAAAAAGAGGATGATCATTAAGTTGTGTAGTAATCATTAGCTAAGGTGAAAAGGCTGTAAAGTAGGCTGTTGGCCTATTTTTGTAAACGCTATCATTTGATGATTATATGCGGAATGACAAAAATATCGTACTCTTGAAAGCGTATACAGGAACGTTTGAAGGAGGTCGAACTAATGAAAGTTTCAAGTGTCCCCGCACCAAACATGAAGATGAAAATGAAAAAGAACAAAAGAACGACGGAAAGCCTTTTACGAATGCAGAAACACAAGCTGCTCTATCTGATGGTTTTACCCGGGTTGGTGTACTTCATTATTTTCAAGTACTTCCCTATGGGAGGATTGGTAATTGCATTTCAGGATTATCAAGCCTTTCAGGGAATTACAGGCAGTCCATGGGTAGGAATGAAGCATTTTATTCGTTTGTTTACAGAGCCTACGTTTTTTATGTTGCTTCGCAATACGCTGGTTTTATTTGCACTGAATATTGTAATCTTTTTTCCATTGCCCATTATATTGGCGCTCATGCTGAACGAGGTTAGGAAGATGTTTTTCAAAAATATAATTCAAACCATCATCTACATTCCGCACTTTATGTCATGGGTTATCATCGTTTCGATTTCTTATGTATTCCTGACGGTGGACGGCGGTGTGCTGAATGAACTGATTGCCGCACTAGGCGGTGAGAAGATCAGCTTCTTAACATCACCGCAGTGGCTGCGAACGGTCTATATCGGGCAAGTGATTTGGAAGGAACTTGGCTGGTCTACCATCATTTATTTATCTGCAATTACAGTGGTGGATACACAATTGTATGAGGCAGCAGAAATGGACGGTGCTGGACGTTTGAGAAAGACATGGCACGTGACTTTGCCAGCGATCCGCCCGGTTATTATTACTTTGTTAATTTTGAAAATCGGTAGCACGCTGGATTTGGGCTTTGAACATATGTATCTGCTATTGAACTCATTAAACCGCGAGGTTGCCGAAATCTTTGACACCTATATTTATACTGCGGGCTTAAAGAATGGACAATTAAGTTTCAGTACGACGGTAGGACTTTTCAAAGGTGTAGTAGGTTTAATTCTGATTATGTTCTCCAATCGACTCGCTAAGAAATTTGGTGAGGACGGCGTTTACTAATGACGACGGGAAGGATGCAAAATGGTACGGTTTGTAGAAAACATGAACAAATGGTGCATGCGCCTGCTACGCCTGGTCTACCTTAACTTGCTGTGGACGATTGCGACCATCCTGGGCTTGGGTTTTATAGGTGTAGGGCCTGCAACCGTTGCTATGCTTAGTATTTTAAGGCAGTGGATTCGGGGCAATGAGGAAGTCGCCATTTTCTCGACGTTTGTACGTTACTTTAAAGAAAGCTTTAAGGAAGCAGCCATCATTGGCGGGCTATACAGCCTTGTGGGTTACGTGCTCTACGTGGATATCGTCAACAGCTCATCCTGGTATGTTCGTGTGGTGACACTGATGGGTGCCTTTTTGTATCTGATCTCTTTGGCATACATTTTTCCGTTACTGGCTCACTATGATTGGAAAGGCATCAAGCTGAAGATCAAGATGTCGATCGTAATTGGATTTTCGTATTTACAATATACACTTGTTCTTTTTGTAGCTATTGTCGTGCTTTATGCATTGATTCTAGGCTTGTACCCAGGAATTCTAACTTTTGCCGGAGCGAGCATCATCGGTTATCTCGTGATGTGGATGACGCATCAGGTATTCAGCAAAATAGAGCGAGAGGTTCTGGTGAAAGAGGAAGATATGGCATGAATATACAAACGAAAAAGGAGCAAACACGATGAAAAAAAGAACCGCGATGAAAAAGGGAGTATCGGGTCTTCTTGCCGGACTTATGGTCATGAGTGTTTTTCTAACTGCTTGTGGTGACAAGGAGACTGAGGATCAAGGCAGCCAAACCTATGATCCCAAATCCAAACTGGAATTTACCTGGCTAAACGTATTGCATACAGCCTCTCCACCTACAGAAACGATTAAAAGCAAAATCGAAGAATACACCAATTCCAAAATTACGTTCAACTGGGTGCCGGATGCTTCCAAGGAAGAGAGAATTACCACCGCACTGGCTTCTGGTGAATTGGCAGACATGGTGACTTTGACGATGATGACAAATTCATCAGTGCGTAGTTCATTGAAATCAGGACTATTCTGGGATGTAGGCAAATACTTGGATGATTATGAAAATTTGAAGAAGATCCCGCCTGAAGTGCGCGAAGCTGCTTCTATTGAAGGGGTACTGTATGGTGTTCCGTTCCAGAAAAATCTGGCTCGGGCGGGTCTGGTCATTCGTCAGGATTGGCTCGATCGCTTAGGACTGAAAGTGCCGACCACACTGGATGAGTTGTATGAAGTTGCGAGAGCGTTTACAGAAGATGATCCAGATGGCAATGGAAAAAATGATACGACTGGGTTTGTTGACAGATCGGATCTGCGTTACAGCAGCTTCAAAACATTAAGCTCCTACTTTGGGACACCTAATGGCTGGAAAGTAGATGAAAACGGCAAGTTTACGCCGGAATTTGATACTCCTCAATATTTGGAGACCTTAAAGTATTCCAATAAATTATACAAAAACGGATACCTCTCCAAAGACTTTGCCGTAACCGCTAAAACGGACCAGCAACAACAATTTGCACAAGGTAAAGCAGGGATTTATACAGGCATGATTGATATCTCTAACCTTAGAACCTTGTCTCAAGGCTTACAAAAAGGGCTGAAGCTGGTACCTGTTAACAAGATTTCTAATGGAGATGGCCAATATCACGTATGGTCTGAAGGAAGCGGGGTAGGAGGCTTGCTGGCATTTCCGAAATCTGAAGTAAAGACAGAAGCTGAGTTGAAGAGACTGCTGCAATTTGTAGATGATTTAATTGACAAAGATGTATATATGTACATGACCGGTGGTATTGAAGGTACTCATTATAAAATCGAAAAAGATGGTTCCTTTAAAATTACGAATACAGATTTGTGGCAAGCAGACGTTCAGCCATTTTCAAGCTCCAGACCAAGTGAAGTGACCTATAACTTAAAGGATGCCAATCCGGAAAAGGAAATGGCTAATGAATTAGTGCGAGAAAATAATAAATTTGCTGTTCTGGACCCGACAGTGCCACTGGATTCAGCCACCGCTAATGAACAAGGAACAGAGCTGGAGAAAATCATTACCGACGCCTCCTTCAAATTTATTATGGGTGAAATTGATGAAGCCGGATTTAAAGCAGCTGTAGAAAACTGGAAAAAGTCAGGCGGAGCACGAATTACCACTGAGTATGAGGAAGCGTATAAGAAAACGAAAAAATAAAGATATAGGCTGAACATTAGTGTACATGAATTGTTACTACGCAGGCGGATGGTGCTTAACATCGCTGACACTTGTCCAGCACCATTCCGCCTACTGCGTTTTATTCACAAAAAATAAAGACAGGAGAGAACGAAATGCAATTGTATAACATTGTAGATTATGGAGCAGTTCAGGATGGTACGACGATGGCGACAGAGGCGATTGCGGCTGCCATTGAAGCAGCAAGTAATGCTGGTGGAGGCACCGTTTTTGTTCCGTCTGGAACATACCTGACGGGTGCTATTATTCTGAAAAGTAACATTGAGCTGCATTTAAGCCCCGGTGCAATTCTTTCCTTCAGTACGGAACTGGCAGATTACCCTGTAGTAGAATCCAGATGGGAAGGCGTTCAGCGGGAAGTACATGCATCGTGCATTTATGGAGAGAACCTTGAGAATATTTCGATTACAGGCAGCGGAACACTGGACGGAAATGGTCAACCGTGGTGGGAAAAGCATCGGAATCACCCTGAAGAGTTGCAGTATCCAAGACCCAAATTAATCAGCTTTGACCGCTGTCAACGGGTCACCATTAAAGACCTCATGTTAAAAAATTCCCCCAGTTGGACTGTAAACCCCATTGCTTGCTATAACGTTACGATTGACAATTTGTCCATTCTTAACCCGGCCGACTCTCCCAATACGGATGGCATTAATCCCGAATCCTGTTCCAATGTTCGTATTAGCAACTGCAATATTGATGTAGGCGATGATTGTATTGCGATCAAAGCAGGAACCGAAGATACCCATGAGCGGATTCCTTGTGAAAATATTACGATTACCAACTGTACAATGGTGCATGGTCATGGTGCTGTCGTACTGGGAAGCGAAATGAGCGGAGATATTCGTAATGTTACGATCAGCAATTGCGTGTTCAAGCAAACGGATCGGGGCATACGTCTGAAATCAAGACGGGGACGCGGTGGAATCATCGAGGATATTCGTATCAGCAACCTTGTGATGGAGGAGGTCATTTGTCCATTTATTCTAAACCTGTATTATTTCTGCGGACCTCGGGGCAAGGACAAATATGTGTGGGATAAAAATCCCTATCCAATTACTGATGAAACTCCGTGCTTTAGAAGAATCCATTTTTCCAATATCACGGCACGTCAGGTTCATGCGGCGGCTGGTTTCTTATACGGACTTGCAGAACAATATATTGCTGAAATTACATTTTCCAATATTGATATATCTATGGCTAAAAATGCGATTCCCGGTCGTCCGGCCATGATGACAGGGATTGAAGATATGAATAACCGTGGTTTTTATCTAGGTAATGTGAGGGATATTCGTTTTCAACAGGTTACGATTGAAAATCATGAAGGTCCTGCCTTTTACATTGAAAATGGGGAAGATGTTGAAATCAATCGTTGTCATTCGAAGAATACAGCTCAGCCTGAAAAGCTGATAGAACAAGTAACGATACAACCTTCTGAACAAAATGTTGTGAAATAGGAGGGGAGGAAAGGAGCATAAAACGTGGATAAGTTGCAAGCATTGTTGGGAGACCTTCCGGCAGATCGCCCTATAACGGCGACTCTACTGAATCAAGAAGAGCGGGAGGGTTATCGACTGGAGTGTCTCCTGCTGGACTTGAACGGGATTGAGTCTGTGCCCGCTTATGTAGCTACACCCTTACAAGGGGACGGTCCGTTCCCATTGGTCGTATTTAACCATTCGCATGGGGGCAACTATACGAATGGACGTAAGGAACTGCTTCATAGCAGTTCTTACCTGCAGCAGCCCTCGTTTGCTACAACCCTGACAGACATGGGGTATTGCGTGTGCTGTATCGACATGTGGGGCTTCAATGAGCGTGGAGGCAAAACCGAGAGCGAGCTGGTAAAAGAAATGCTCTGGCAGGGTCAGGTGCTGTGGGGCATGATGCTGTATGATAACCGTCGTTTGGTAGATTATATGTGCCAGCGTGAGGACATTGATGCTTCCCGTATCGCAACGATCGGCATGTCGATGGGTGGACTTATGGCATGGTGGATGGCTGCTTTAGATGAACGAATACAGGTCACGGTGGATATCTGCGGACAGGTAGATGCCCATACGCTGATCGCTAAAAGGGGATTGGATCATCATGGCTTCTATTCCTATGTCCCCGGCTTGTTGAAGCATTTCACCACGCTGGATATTCAAAAGCGGATCGCACCTCGTCCACGGATGAGTATAACAGGTCAAAATGATCGGATGTGTCCTATAGAAGGAGTCGAGCATTTGGCCAAGGGGTTGTTGGAAGCTTATCAGAAAGCAGGTCACCCTGAGCATTGGCAGCCTGTGATTGCGGGCGGTGGCCATATGGAGACATTGGAAATGCGAACGGCTTGGCAGTCATTTTTAGCTGAACACTTGTAAATCAAATGAAAGGATTGGGGTAACCATGCTAGTCGGAAAAGAATCCTTTTGTGATTTCCACACTATTCAGGAGGCGATTCATGTATTGGAGCAATCGCCTTCCAACGAAATGGAAACGCTAACTATTTTATCGGGTACCTATGAGGAAGAAGTGCGGATTTACCGTTCAAATCTACATATCATAGGCATCGGGCAGGTAGAGATTCGTATGGACCGGTATGCCAAGGAGCGGAATGAAGCAGGTGAGGAAATAGGAACCTTTGCGACACCGACTTTATTTATAGGCGGCAGCCATCTGATCTTGGAAAATCTCATCATTTCCAACACGGCCGGACAGGGAGAACACATTGGGCAGGCCGTTGCGGTATACGCTCATTGTGATCAAACCGTCTTTAGAAACTGCACCTTTAAAGGGTACCAGGACACGTTATTTACAGGCCCTCTGCCTCCTGCACCCAAAGAACGATTAAAGTTTGGTGGAATTCCTTTGAAAGAACACCATGCACACTATCGCCAGCTTTATCAGCATTGTTACATCGAGGGTACGATAGATTTCATTTTTGGCGGGGCTACCGCTTACTTTGAAGATTGTGAGATTCGTAGTTTGCGTCATCATAAGAACCATACAAGCTACGTTACAGCCGCCTCTACACCGCAAGGACAAACGTACGGCTATGTATTCGATCATTGCTATTTAACCGCAGAGCCTGATATTACTCCTGTTTTTTTGGGCCGTCCATGGCGGGAATATGCCAAAACCGTATTTGTCGATTGTAAAATGGGCGACCATATCGACCCGCGCGGCTGGGACAATTGGGACAATGTCGCGAATGAGAAAACCGTCTGCTATCAGGAATATGGCGGATCTGATGAAATAGCTTTATTACGTAAGCAGCGTGTTCCGTGGGCGGATTGCTTTGAAGCGAGGACAGAAGCATGGAGCAAGGAGCAGGTTTTTGAGGGAGTCACATTTTGGAAAGTAAGGAGAAGTGATGTCTCATGTTGATCCAAAACCCTATATTAAAAGGCTTTAATCCCGATCCGTGTATTACGCGAGTCGAAGATACTTACTATATTGTAGTGTCATCATTTGAGTGGCTGCCTGGAGTACGGGTGTATCAGTCCAAAGATTTGGCTCATTGGGAGCACTGCACGGATATTTTGACTGACCAGGTTGATTTGAGAGGGAACCCGAAAAATTGCAGCATTTGGGCACCGCAATTAAGCTATGCGGATAACCTTTTTTATCTGCTCTATACGGATGTGAAAAGCACCAAGCGTCCGTTCAAGGACGTTCATAATTTTGTGATAACGGCACCCACGATCAACGGACCGTGGTCGGAACCCGTTTATCTGAATAGTAGTGGATTTGATCCATCTTTATTTCATGATGAGGATGGACGCAAATGGCTGCTGAACGCGTTGTGGGATTACCGCATGTTGGAAAGCAATAAGTCATCGGGTATTGTCATGCAGGAGTATGACAGCAGTCAACAGCGGCTTGTTGGCGAGCCTATTAAAATTTTTGATTGCACTCCATTGAAGAAGACAGAAGCGCCCCACATCTACAGGCAGAACGGTTATTATTATCTTGTTACAGCGGAAGGTGGAACGGGTACGGGGCATGCAGTTACTGTAGCACGCTCCAAGCAGATAACCGGCCCGTATGAAGTGGACCCGCATAACCCGATGCTTACGTCTCGTGATCTGCTGAATTTCCCTTTACAATGCGCAGGACATGGCAGTCTTGTGAAAACACCGGACGGAGAATGGTATATGGCTCATTTATGTACACGTCCAGTGGAGGGGAAATACGCCATTTTAGGGCGCGAGACAGCGTTACAGCAAGTATATTGGAATGATGAAGGCTGGCTGCGATTAACCGCCGGGGGCCATACACCCCAATTGGAGGTGCCTGCGCCTCAAGGGACAATCTTGGTTCAGCAAGAGCAGCAGAAGTATATTTTCGAAGACTTTTTCGAGGGCCCCACACTTGACAAAACGTGGAACACATTGCGTATCCTGGCGGACGATAGCTGGTGTTCATTAAGTCAACGCCCAGGCTATCTTCGAATCCATGCTGGAGAATCCATACAAAGTCTGTTCCAGCATCACGTGCTTGCCATTCGGCAAACGGATCATCATTTCCGGGTAGAAACAGCACTGGAGTATCAGCCAACCAGCTATTTGCAAATGGCGGGACTTTTGCTGTATCTCAATGAAGAAGACTATTTGTATGCGTATGTTAGCTATGAAGAGGGAGTGGGAAAAGTGCTGCGCATGATGCGCTGTGAAGCTAATTCATTTACGCTAATTCCGCAAGTGATTGCCCTTCAGAATGATCTTCCTGTACATTTGGCTGTAGAGGTTCATGCATCCCATGCACAATTTTATTATGGAGTCGGAGATGAACCTTCCTGGACGCGACTTTTTGAAATACAGGATATCAGCTTTTTGTCTGGAGGATTTACAGGGAATTTTGTAGGTATTGCAGCTCATGATATGCAACAATTCCAAGGAAGCCATGCTGATTTCTCCCACTTCTTATACCATGGTAAGGACCATCTCTCCTCATAAAAATATAATACTGACTATACTGCAAGCACCTTAATGGGTGCTTTTTTTCTTTCGCAGATTACCTTTTCACATTATAATCTCGCAAAATCTCCAAAAAAGCAGTGGTTGCTTTCGTCTCAAATATTGCAGAAGGGGTCAGAAAAGAAAATTTCCGAATGAACGGGAGATTGAGAATATCCAATACTTCTAATGTTCCCAAAGCAAGTTCCTTTTGAATTACCCATTGGGACAGCAAAGAAATCCCCAAGCCTGCTTCTACCGACTCTTTGATGATCTGTGTACTGCCAAAATTCATCATATGAGAAGGATAAAATCGAAGCTGTGCAAACATCTTTTCAGCCGCCTCTCGGGTTCCAGAGCCTTCTTCCCGCAGAATCCAGATGTCCTCATGCAGCTCATTTATATCCACTTGAGATTTACCGGCCAAACGATGATTTTGCGGAACGACAATAACCATTTCATCATCGGCGAAGGATTCAATGTGCAAATGGTCATGCTGAAATTCTCCTTCGATAATGCCCACATCCAGTTGATTATGGATCACGAGCTTTTCAATTTCCAATGTATTGCCGATGGTAATGGAGGGCTGAATGAGTGGGTACTGAATTCTCATTTGCGCAATTACATGTGGTAATACATATTCACCATACGTGTAGCTTGCACCAATAGACAGGTTACCCTTTGCCGTATGCATTAGCTCATCCACCAAGTACTGCATACGTGTATGGAGTCGGATAATCTCCTGGGCATGATGATACACAATTTCACCTGCTTTAGTTAAACGCACATATTTATTACTTCGCTCCAAGAGCCGGGTTCCTACACTGCGTTCCAGTGTTTGAATATATTGACTTACCGCAGGTTGGGTCATATGTAGTGCCTCAGCAGCTCGTGTGAAGTTTTGTTTCTCCGCAACCTTAACAAAAACGATTAAAGATTGATCCAAAGCTTATTCCTCCAATTTAATCATGCTATTTACTTATTATCATTATTTTAATGATTTATTTTTCTTATGACAAAATACATATTAAGCTGTATGCATGTAGAATTGGAGGGAATCAGCATGAAAAGTCATATTCAACACAGCAAACTTTTATTGAACAAAGGTCGATTGTTTCGGTTTTTATTCGGCATTGTGCTAACGATGATCTTCGCACTGGCGGGATACGTCCTGAATGAAGTACCAGGCTTTCATTATGTAGGTCCATTGGCATGTGCGATGTTTCTCGCTATACTATACCGACAGTTGTGGGGATATCCTGAAGCTGTACGCTCAGGAATTGAATTTTCAGCTAAGAAAATACTGCGCGGAGCTATTGTGTTATATGGACTGAAGCTGAATATGGATGTTGTTATTCATCAGGGGCTGGGGTTGCTTTTACGTGATGTAGGCACTGTGGTGTTCGCCATTTTTTTTACGGTTTGGCTGGCCAAACGATGTAAGGCAGATGCTTCGCTTTCTCTACTTCTAGGGATTGGAACAGGAGTTTGCGGTGCAGCAGCAATAGCAGCTGTTTCTCCCTTGTTAAAGTCCGACGATGAGGATACAGCCATAGGAGTTGGACTCATTGCCTTGGTCGGAACGGTATTTGCTATTTTGTTTACCGTGCTTCGACCTTGGCTTCCTCTGACGGATATGCAATATGGAATCTGGTCGGGCACCAGCTTACATGAAATTGCACATGTGGCCTTAGCAGCAGCGCCTGCCGGACAGGATGCTCTTGCCATGGGTTTATTAGCCAAACTGGGGCGTGTCTTCTTACTCATACCGCTTAGCTTTAGTTTAATGTATTGGATGAAACGAACCGGAAAGATTCGTACAGGTACTAAAGTAGAGTTCCCCTGGTTCCTCATTGGCTTTATTGCGGCAAGTATTTTGGGAAGTTATGTTTTTGGAAAATATATTGTAGTTCCACCTAATCTAATGAACGAACTTTCTCAGCTTACTACCTTTATGTTAACGATGGCTATGGTAGGCATGGGGCTGAATGTGAGCTTTAAGACTTTAAGAGAGAAAGCAATGCTGCCCTTACTTGTACTGTCTGTTACTTCGATCATTCTTGTAGGGTTAACGTTTGTAACTGTATAAATTGGAAGTATGTGCTTGTGATGAGATTGTAGCAAATGAGATTAGTAAAACTGGAAAGAGCTCTGCTTGCGTATAGCTGGCGGAGCTTTTTAGTGCTTTCGTATTACAAGGCTGAAATATATAATGAATGAATCGTAACTTTTTACATAGGAGTCGCGTCTATCAAAATGGAGGCTTCAGAGGTGCATAGAATGTAAAATTTACATAGTGAAAAATTAGAGATTGGTAGGGTACATATGAAGAAAATTAGTTTATTTGCTTTTTTGTTTCTGTTTCTATTAGCATTTCCAGGAGAAAGTCACGCTGCGTCTTCAAATTCACATATTCAGCTGGACGGTAAAGATATAAGTGTCAGCAAGGGTGCGCAGATTCAGGAAGTAAAGGGCAATGTGCTGGTTCCACTCCGTCTTATTGTAGAGGAATTGGGTTATAGTGTGAATTGGGAATCCAAGACAGGTACCATAACTATACATAAACAAAATCTCAACCTGAGCCTTCAGGTCAACAATCCCATTGCCTCAGTTAATGATCAACCGATGGGGCTGGCTGTAGCTCCTTTGCTGAACGGGGGGACGACTTATGTTCCACTTCGTTTTGTATCTGAACAGACAGGAGTTGAAGTGGTCTGGAACAACGAACTTAAAACCGTATTTTTGACGACTCCGTCTGCTTCAAGCGGAAACAGCGTGACCACCCGTGATCACTCTGCTACTCAAGCTGCAAGTGATGCTACAGAGAGTGAGCGTACAGCTATACACCAAATTAACTTCAACAATCACGAATTGATGATAACGGTGGATGGAAAGGTAAGCCCCAAAGTAACCACATTGACTCAACCAGATCGTATTGTTATAGATATACCTGATTCGAAGTTTGGCGAGGAATTTCCAGCTTCGCAATCTATTAACAATGGTGGACAAGGAAGCTTTCTAGTCACAGAAGATCTAGATGCTTCCAAGGTAAGATACTCCATGTTTAGCACAAACCCAGCCTCGGCACGTATTGTGGTTGATCTTGATCACAGCACACCCTTTCATCTTATTAATGCAGATGATGGTAAAGTTGTCATAGCGTTGGATCAGGCTTCGGAGGAGTCAGCCTCTACCGATACTGTTATATCTACTATACCTGTTGAGCCTACGATTTCTTCTGACGGACACGCGCAGGGGATTGACGTCTCGCACCATAATGGCAATATTGATTGGCAGCAGGTGGCGGCAGCAGGCAAGACATTTGCTTTTATTAAAGCTACAGAGGGCACCAAGTATCAAGATAATCAATTTTTAGCAAATGTTCAGGGGGCCAGAGATGCTAACATCCTGGTTGGCGCTTATCACTTTTTAAACGCAACTACCGTAGATGGAGCTCGCCAGGAAGCAGCTAATTTCGCCAGGGCTCTAGATTCAGCAGGAGGAAGGCTGGATCTGCCCCCTGTGATGGATTATGAAAATAATCCTAAAGGTCTTACTTCCGCACAGATCAGTGAAGTGGCTCATGCATTTTTGGATGAAATGGAGAAGCTTACCGGACGTGAGCCGATCGTATACACGGGAAATGTCTTTGCTTCCAAGTTTGATCCTACGTTTTCTATGTATAAATTGTGGGTAGCGCGATACAGCACTACGCAAAAGCCGACCGCAGTTCCAGCTTGGAATAGCTGGTGGGCTTGGCAATACAGTAGCACAGGCAGTGTTCCAGGTATTAGCGGCCAAGTCGATCTAGATGAGTACAATGGAACGATAGATGAACTTCGTGCTTCATTGGCAGGCTCGCTTGATTAGAAGGTTCATGTCATGATTAATCCTCGCGAATCCGGATAGGATCTGCGAGGATTTTTAGTGTCTGATTTGTTTAGTTGGGCATGATCCATACGATTTCGCTGATTCGAACAAAGAATTTTTTTCCGTATACATCCAAGATGACATGGTCAGGCTTACTATCTACTACACATCCATCAATTCTGCCACGTGTTGTTTCAAGTACAACGTACTTGCCGATCATTGATTTTAATGTCTCTACGACATATGGATCTACGGGGTGTACCACGACATGGTGGGAGGTAGGATGGTGAGGAAAAGGTTGGTTAACGTTATAATTAAACATTTGATTTGAATTCAATTGCTTCACTCCTTCAGGATTAGTTGTGATATCCTATGCTCCTGCCTAGGAAAGGTGTAGGCTAATGCCCATCCGTGAAAATATTCATAACATTGCCAAAAAGCCCGGTCCATAGGAAAGCTCCATACATAAGCTATGTTGTACCTTGAATTAAAGGAGGCAATGATCCATGAGTGAATGTGAAAGAGGTTGCGGTGGCGGTTCGGTAGGGGGCTACCCAGGCGTTTGGACATCGACAGGAGCTATTCTGGTATTGTTCATTCTGCTCGTTATCATTACAAAGTCTTTCTGGATCTAAATTCAATTGAGTAGCTTAACCCCCCATTGGTATATTACCGGTGGGGGGTTAAGTGCTTTAGAGAATGGATTGTATGATAAAACACCCCAAATAACAGCGCACAAGCCCAACACAACTGTGCAGGGCTGGGGAGCTGTCAAATGGGGTGTTTTGGCATCAATAAGCCGAAACGGGAGATGGATGAGGATTAAATTAAAGCAATCGCTAATAGGGTAAATAGGCTCAAAGTTAAGATTTGATCACCATACCCATAAGGATAAAAGGCAGACGTTTGTACACGTCCGTTCCGCTCGGTTTTTAAGTACACATTTTTACGATCCACATCCGTAATGGTTCCTTCGTACTGTTTTCCGTCAATGGTGAGAATACGCACCTTTTTATTCATACAGTTCAAACAGTTGTAGTAAGCGTCCATTCAATCACCCCCTCTTATACACATTGGCATTTTATGAGAGGGAAAGTCTTATGGTAACGGCGAACATACAGGGAAGGGGGATTCCGGCGTACTTCAGGTCTGACTAGGGTTAATCTTGCTCTTGATAGGGATTAAAGGAAAAGCCAGGGTATCCATGAGTATAGGTGTAACCTCTTTGGGGGGCGATCTGACGATGTGATGAAGTATCGTTTAGCCTTACATGAATCCCTGGTTTTCGAGGTGGCTGCTGCTTGCAGTCATTGGGAGGACCGATGATGACAGGTTTTTTAATAGGGGCGAGCGCTTCCTGAACCTTTTTCTCATCCAGGCAGTAAGTATGAGCCATAATGTTACTCGGCGTTAGCCGCAAAACATCGGAGCCTAAAATGAATTCAGGGACTGGAGCGTTAAAAATCGCCAACAAGTGAGTGTTGTCCACCGTGGCGACTAGATAATGCCACCATCCCTGAGGGACGTTAGCCACCTGTCCAGGTGTAATCGGAAAATGTCGTAACTCGCGGGTAAAGGGATTAAGCAGTGACACGGTCACTGCTCCAGAAATACAGTATATTAGTTCTGTGGCATTTTGATGGTAGTGAGGCTCTACAACATTAGCAGTGCTGAGACGGATATCCAGTAGCGATACATTTGCTAATGTATTCAGCTGCTGGATCGACAGCTCGTTGATTGAGTTCTGAGCATCTTTCTGAAACAAAATATTGTCGCTTAAATCATAGGTGAACTGTACAGTGGGAGAGGTGTAATCCATATATGAATTCACGTGTCCTTTCCTGCCTTTCTGTTACTCGAAATGAATGATCGTACGCTACCCTATGCATTCGCCTATATTTATGTGCACAAAATGTGGTTTGAAAAAGCAAATGTCAGATTCAGGTCCTGGGTAGATTGAATCGAAAAATAGCGAAAAAAGTCACGTATTCAAGTGTAGTCGAAATGTGGTCTATTGCCCTCTCATACACGTCAGCCCCTTAGGAATGGTGTTTTATTAGCTTAGTTATTCTTAGGACCAGAGCCGGATGATACGTAAATGCGGCTTGTGGTATACTGCAACGGACGTGTGAATGCATCAATATCCGATTCCATATATAGCCACGCGTCATTTCCGCAGCTAGTCATAAGTTATGGCAAAAGAAGCATCATCGGATAAACGTCCCTGAGTTGTACAGGCCGGAATGGTTGCACCGGACAGAACATGAAAGAGGAGGTTGTCTGGAATATGAAAAAATTATCTATTTTAATCCTGTCCTGCGCATGCATGTTAGGTACTGTATTATCAGTCGCACCAGGACAAGCACAGGCACAATCGTCAGCTTTAAAGAAAGGGATTCAAAGCGAACGGGTGCTGGAGCTTCAACAGCAGCTTCATTCACTCGGTTACTTCAAAGCTGGTTTTACGGGATACTATGGCTCTTTGACCAGCAAAGCGGTGGCTCGTTTTCAGAAGGATAACGGTCTGACGCCTGATGGTATAGCGGGAGCGGCAACACAGGCCAAGCTGGATTCGTTCGGAAAGGTCCGCGTAACCGCGTTGGATCAACTGGCACGGATCATTTATTCCGAGGCGCGTGGGGAATCGTTTGAAGGACAAGTAGCTGTTGGCGCTGTCGTATTAAACCGTGTGCAGTCCGGCGAGTTTCCAAGCTCGATTCCCGACGTTATTTTACAGCCGGGTCAATTCACCGCTGTACAAGATGGTCAATACCGCCTGAAGCCCAACAAGACTGCGTACCGAGCAGCCAGACAGGCACTTAATGGGGCTGATCCGACCAATGGGTCCTTGTTTTATTACAACCCAGCGATTGCCACAGCCAAATGGAGTAAGAGCCGTCCGGCTGTCATCTCACTTGGTCGTCATACATTTACGAATTAATTCCATATGAGCATTTGTAATTTTTTCAGCCGTCAGTAGCTTCTTCTAGAAGTGGTGACGGCTTTTTGTGTATTCACAAATTTGTAATATATTAGGGGTGATGTATCTCGTTTTATATTAAAAATTCTACCTATTATTCCGATAATCTTAATAGACAAAAAATGAAATCAAAGGAGTCTTTCTAAAATGAGTCAACATCCTTATACCATCGAAGTGGATCAAGTCATTAAAACGGTACATATGGCAGTGAATGGAGTTTTTAGCCAAGAGGAGTATGACAGCTTTGTAAAGGATTATATCGCCAAAACTTCATCTATTCAGGCATCGAACTTTACACTCAGGGTAGATTGCACCCAAATGGCACTTTTGGGACCAGGTGAAGTAGAGAAACTGAAGGGTTCTTTTGCACGTTATAAAGAAACTGGATTTGCCAAAATAATTTTTGTTATCAGCCTCCAGCAAACGATTATTAAAATGCAGCTTGGTCGCGTAGCACGTGAAGCAGGATTAAACAACGTAGATATTGTAGTACAATAATGCGCTGACGTATGAGTAAGGGGGAAACCTGATGAGCCATATCAGAATAAAAGCACTGGGAGTGTATCATCCGTCCCACTCGTTGAATAACGAATATTATATTCGCCATTTTGACGAGCGGGGAAAAGATATCCGACGCTTCATGGAGCATATGGGTAGAAAACAGCGTTATATCATTGATGATCCGAACGAAAACGGTCTAACCATGGGAATAGCAGCTGCGCAAAAGGCTCTGGAGCAAGCCGGTATGACAGGTCGTGATGTGGATATGATCGTGTTCTCCACTCAAGTTCCTGAGTCGCTGTTTCCGATGAATGCCTTGTTTGTTCACCAGGCGATTGGGGCCAGACATGATGTGGCAGTGATGGATTTCAATGCGAATTGTGCAGGGATGACAGTAGCTGTCGATCAAGCCAGTCGGTCGATGTTATCTAATCCCGATGTGCGGACAGCGCTTATTATCGGCTCAGATTATAATTCGCTCATTTCCGATCCTGCGGATGAGATTACTTATGCGAACTATGGGGATGCTGCGTGCGCAGTTATTTTGGAGCGTACTGAAGAGGAAACTGGATTCATAGATTCCCTGTATTTTACGGACCCCGTCAATATAGATAAAATTTTGTACCCGGCTCAGGGGTTAGCGGCGACACTCCAAAGGAACGCGCCCGGAAAATATATTCAGTGGCTTCCGTTCGACGCCAATATGGCCCTGCCTCCAACATTCGAGCTGCTTGAACGCATTATAAAAAAGAATGGGCTGACGCCTCAGGATGTACGGGCTTATTGTCTGTCGCAGTTTTCATTGGCCAATGTGTTGAAGATCCAGGATCATTTGGAGCTAGAGGATGATCAGATGATTTATGTGGGTGATCGTTATGGTTATACAGGTACCAGCAGCCCGTTCATTGCTCTATATGAAGGTATTGGATCAGGTCGTATCCGGCGTGGCGATTATGTGCTATTCTGGACGATCGGAGCTGGATATCAACTGGTTGCTATGTTGTTCAAATATTAGGAATACGAAGACCTTGCAGCTGCAAGGTCTTTTTGTATTTCCCACCATGATAATTGTAATGATTTGGTTGTGTTAGGGGTGATTATTTTGTAAAATTTAAACATTGAATTCATAAGGGAGAGCTCATATTGCGGACATTGGATAACATGACAATGATGACGGAAAACATCATACACAATTCATAATAGGAGCTGAAGGGTTATTAAAATCGAAAATTTGTTTTACGGGGAACGAATAAAACTGGCCGCAGTCAGGGAAGAAGATGCTGAACTGATGTTCAAATGGGGTGAGGATGCGAAGTATTTGCGAAATGTAGATACGGATTTGGCACTCCCCTACACGTTGAAACAGATGGAATCGGAAGGATCTCCTAGCTCTAACGAGATCTATTTTCGGTTAAGAACATTGGCAGACGATGTCTTGATCGGATTTGTTGCTATTCATGGGATTGAGTGGAATAATCGCTGCGGGCAGCTGGCAGTAGGTATAGGTAATACAGACTACCGTGGCAAGGGGTTTGGAGCAGAAGCTATACGTCTCATTCTTCGTTATGCGTTTTATGAGCTGAATCTTAATCGGGTCGGCTTGGATGTGATTGAGTACAATACACAAGCGATCCGTACCTATGAAAAGGCAGGGTTCCAGCTGGAGGGTAGAGTTCGTTCCGCTGTTCTCCGTGATGGCAACAGCTATGATCGCATCATGATGGGCATCCTGTACTCTGAATGGATTTCGACTCTTCAAGAATAATAGATACACAATTTGTTCATAAAATATTCCATAATAAGCCTTTTAATAATGTGAAAAGAGGTTTATAGTTAAGGGGTCACATGCCCAAATCATTATTAATTTGAGTATGAGTCAAAGCTGAGGAGGAATTTACATGGCAAACGTTGTAAGGTCCGTTACTTCACCCAAGAAATTTATTTCTGGACAAAATCTACTCTCGTCGTTAAATGACTACATCAAGGATTATGGCGATAAGGCTTATGTTATTTGCGATGAGTTTATCCTTGAAAGAGCCCAAAAGGAGGCAGGTGCTTCGATTGAAGCAGCTGGTAACCAGGTGGTCTTTGAGAAATTCCAATATGAATGTACAAAAGAAGAGATTGATCGTAACCGTGAATTAGTACGCAAACATGGTTCGAACATCATTATAGGGATTGGCGGGGGAAAAACGCTGGATACCGCCAAGGCAACAGCATATTATGAAAAGCTGCCTGTTGTTATTTTTCCAACGATTGCTTCTACAGATGCTCCTTGTACCGCGCTTGCGGTTATTTACAAGAAGGATGGCTCTTTTGACGAATATTTGTTCCTGCCTACGAATCCAGATGTAGTACTTGCGGATACAGGTATTTTGGCAGCGGCGCCTGCACGTTTCTTTGCAGCAGGAATCGGTGATGCACTGGCCACTTATTTTGAAGCTCGTGCCTGCTATCAGGCCAATGGGGACAATCTGGTGCTGAACAAGCCTTCCACTACAGGTCTGGGACTGGCTCGCCTTTGTTATGATACATTGCTGGAGAATGCTGTGAAGGCCAAGCGTGCAGTGGATCGTAAAGTGTATACTCGTGCAGTTGAGGATACGATTGAAGCGACCATTTATCTGAGCGGTGTCGGAGCGGAATCAGGCGGATTGGCAGCAGCACATGCTATTCACAATGGTATGACGGCTGTTCCTTCACTTCACAAAGCACAGCATGGTGAGAAAGTTACATTCGGCTTGTTAACTCAGCTGGTGCTGGAAAACGCACCAAAAGAAGAGCTAGAGACCGTGATTAAGCTGGTTAAGGATGTAGGTCTTCCATTAACTCTTCGTGACCTGGGTGTAGAGGAATTTGTTGAGGCTGAATGGCGCCAGGTGGCTGAAGCTGCTTGTGCAGCAAATGATACGATGATCAACATGCCGTTCCCGGTTAGTCCTGATGATGTGTATAATGCAATCATCGCAGCCAATGCGATTGCAGAATCCTATCAATAATAGTTTCTTTCTAATTCGAAAAGTGAATTTTACAAAGACGGGTCTGTCATAACACTGACAGGCCCGTTTCGTTTATGTGCACTAACGAGTGAAACGAAAGAAGGGACCAGGGACTTATATCCTATCTTGTTCTGACCGATATAGATATAACAGGGAAATTAGGTTGGTCACACAGCAGGAGGAGATTTGATGTTGGTACATGGTAAAACACGTAGGGGCAACTTGTACATCCATATGTCCAGCGGTTTTCACAAGATTGGGGATTTTCGGGAAGAATATTCCGTAGCACCAGGTGATCGGCTGATGTCTAGATTAACCAAGCGGATCTACACCATTGTATCCGTACATCTTGGTGAAGAGGCGTATGCCGATCTTGATCTTGAAGAGGTAATCAGAAATAGTTAGAGAGTTTCTTTTGACTGGGTATGAAAAAAAGCTTGTATTTCGCTCTAGGAGCAAAGTACAAGCTTTTTTCTTTCAGCGGAGGGACTCATGGAGAAGATCTCGTGTGATAATATTATTTTGGTTCATAAAATGTCTAATGGTTGCCTGCGAATTAGTTGCCGACAGTTCCTTTCCCCATGTCATAGCATAAGCCCAGGCTGGCTGATTCTGTAGCACCTTCGCACTTGGCAGAATATCGCTTTCTCCGATTCCCATAGGCTTGCCTTGTGCAAGCTTTAGCAATTCAGTGTAGTAGGAGGATTTGTAATCATTATTATAGATATCGGCTGCAAGCACATCTACCCGGTTAATGCCTGGAAAGGACAGATTATAGGGCGTGCTGTATGCGTTCGGGGCATTGGGACTCCAGACCCACAATAGGTTATCTAAATGATGGACATGTACGAACCGATCATACATTAGATCCCACAGCTTAGCGTAATTTTGTTTGTTCCCCCACCAAAACCAGTTGCCGTTCATTTCATGATAGGGTCTCCATAAAACTGGTACATCCGCATCCCGTAAGGTCTTAAGGGACAGAGCCGCCTCGTCCAAATCAGCGATGAGCTGCTTATATTGCGGGGTACCCGGCGTGATGTAACGATTAAATTCAGCTTGAGTAATTTT
Source organism: Paenibacillus sp. DP01 (assembly GCF_044784315.1). NCBI lineage: Bacteria > Bacillati > Bacillota > Bacilli > Caryophanales > Paenibacillaceae > Paenibacillus > Paenibacillus sp. DP01. The sequence goes on along the minus strand of NZ_CP173059.1, from coordinate 3,691,727 downwards.
TGCTTGTACGTTTTTCCACGTTTTTGGCTTGCCCGGTAACGCCTGATGAAAGGTGATAGCTACGATTCCGCCGTCCTGGCTCCATTCAATAGCACTATTCACAACGCGCTGACGTTGCTCTCGTAAAGCAGTACGGGACTGATTAGTCAACCCACCAAACTCATAGCCGTGAAGTCCTGCGTATTGTCCGCTGATTTGTTGCAGCTTGTTATTTTGTTCATCCGGTGCCTCTAAATAATCATGCTGTCCAGAAATTAGCATACCATCCGGTACATTAGTTAAATAGGCAAGTAATTGCCTGGCTTTGGCAGAGGCATGAGCATTAATTGGCGGGGCGGCATCGGCAACAATGAACGATTGTTGAGAGCCGCTAAAGAGTAAAACAAGCATTAGCAGTAGCACCCTCTGTAACCAAAAGCGTGTTGAGTGAGATTTCATGGCGCTCCTCCTTTGATGCTGGTAATGGGATTAGTGTTTTTCTTTGTGTTTTCTAAGTTGTATGTAGGCGCTAATCATGATCATTATCAGACTAATCATAGTCCACCCATTGAGTTCCTGCGATTGTATCCAATTGTCCCACACAAGGAAGCCTGATATAAAAACAAGCAAACCCACTATAAGGTACATTTTGGTTTGTGCTGGACGCTTGGTACGTTTAGAAACCCAATGTATGATGCCCAAAATGATGGCTGCCTGAAATAAAAATATACCCATTATCATTAAACTAGCTATAAAAATAGGGGACATCCGTATCCTCCTCCTAGGTCTACAAAAAGAATATGCAGGTTGTAACCGCAGATGTGGATTCTTAGATGCAAGTTTTAGGACAGGGTGAGTAACTGTTGTGCTCTGGTTATGATCTTGAACAAGTTGACTAAATTATACCATAACTACCGTCCTGCAATGAAAGGCGTCTAAATACCCACTCTACCTTGATTCGCCATCATACTTTATATTCAGTGAAATATCGACATATGGTTTGTACACTACGTACATATGAAGCTCCGTTTGGAAATGGCGGTAAAGTATAAGCATAAAGCAACGCGAAATCGACGGAAAAGTTTGGTATGATTAAAGTGGATTGCAAAGGAGGTTTTCATATGAATGAAGAAAACAGACCATTTTCTAGTCCAGCAGATGCTGAGGGAACCAAAGCAAACTTTGATGCCAATCAGCGGAAGCTTCACTCCGAGGGAGCTTCAAGCCTTTGGCGTCAGGTCAGTAATCTGCTTATTCTGGTTGGCGTAATTGCATTGATTATTATTATAGGCCGATTACTTTAATGAGATGACTGAAAAGTCAAAAAGATTAGGGATGTGAAATGGAGTGTTAAAGGCAGCTTTACTTTTTATTTTGGCTGGCATCGCCGAAATCGGAGGTGGATATTTGATCTGGCAGTGGCTGCGAGAAGGCAAGACATGGTATGTCGGACTTTGCGGCGGAGTGATTTTAGCTGTCTATGGAGTCATTGCCACCTTCCAGGGTTTCTCCTCCTTTGGGCGTGTATATGCAGCATACGGAGGTGTCTTTATTGTTCTTTCCATTGCATGGGGCTGGTGGATTGATAAAAAGACACCTGACTTGTACGATTTCATTGGTGGATTGATTTGTTTGGTAGGTATAGCTGTAATTCTGTTGCCGCGCTCAGGGTGATAGGACAAAAACCCCTTTTTTATTTTTAAAAACATGACTATAGGTCTACAAAAATAAGCTTCATATTCCGAAATAGAACTTAAGGAGGGGGTTCTATGAACTGGAATCAAATGAAGCTTAGATTGAAATTTGGCAGTGCTATGCCGAAGAGTGAAGGTAATTTCTCTTTTGGTCTCTTGTGTGGACTCTTCATCAGCATTGTGCTGTGGATCTCAATTATTGGTTGGATCATGCTGATCTTCAAGTGATGCTTAACAAAAACCTGTGACTTATAATTTATGCTTTATTTTGTAAAATCATTACGTAGTTTGTCTATTCCACGGCCTACGGCTTCATCAATCATATCGGTAGCTGCAGGTGAATCGGCACCAGGGTCAGGAATCCGATCAAATCCTGGTTCACGCTTATCCAGAGATTGTTTATATTCGATTTGATCGTCAGTAAGACTCTTTTTTTTGGAATTATGTTTTTTCATAGCACATTACACGCTCCTTCTTAGGCATGGTCAGTTCTACACTTTACATAAACGCTTATGCTCCATATTAAACGCTTATAAAATAAACCGGGAAGGATAAATCCCGCCCGGTACTTTCCAAACAACTAGCGATGCTCAATCAAATCAATCGCTCCCAGAACAACATGAGCCAGTCCGAAACCGAGAATGCCTGTAGCTGCAAGTTTGTACTTACTGCTCAGCAACACAGCGCCTGAAGCCGATACTACCGTCCCAAGAACAGCTGGAATCATACCTTCACGCATTCGTAACACCCCTTCTGGTGGTTTGGAAAGACGTTTATTAGTGTAGTTCAAATGTGCACAAGTTATACAAAAAGAGAAATTTTATATTTTTTTAAAAACCCCTTTACATTTTGATGAAATTATCGTATTATAAGTTGGTGCCCAGATGAACGACATTTACATAACGAGAACACTTCTTAGTAAGTAAGCTTCTCAGATACTTGTAAGACAAGAACAAGTAAGTGTAAAATAGCGTTCCTAAATGCTTGCCGGGGTGGCGGAATTGGCAGACGCACAGGACTTAAAATCCTGCGGTAGGTGACTACCGTACCGGTTCGATCCCGGTCCTCGGCATCCTAGTTTATTGCATGAAGCCCTTGATAATTAGGGGCTTTTTGCTTTTTTTAGGGGTTGAGATCTAAAACCCATATCATAAGGGGCGAGTGCCATTTTCACTTTTGGGGACGGATTGGGGACGAATTTTTGGATTTACGCATAGCTTTGACATGAGTGGATACTTCCTCTATATGCATATATGCATATCTGCATACCTCATAGGCTTCATTTTTTATGTAAAGGTAAAGTCTCCAGACTGAGTCGCTCTTGATTAACGCATCAATAACTTTGGTGCTTCTTCCTCAAAATAGTTTTTCTGTTCTCTTTACGCCTTTCTTATCCTCGTTACTAATATCCGCTAGGGGATTGTTTTTCGTAGCCTGATGAAGGAGAGATTGAGGTAAAGTAGGAGCCTACCCTTATTCTAATATGACTTCCATCATAATTTTGGTAATATAATCTTTTTCCCGGTATTTTACCACGGCATCATATATATATTCTTCATAAACATAATCTCCTAAAGATAAGTTTAGTCGATCCATTTCCGAAAAAAGTCGATCATAGGTTTCATGAATGCTCTTTTCTTCACCAATATGGTAGCCCGTTAGAAAATATCCTTTCTTAGTTTTCAAATAAGGATAGTCCTCCCGAGGATTAGGTTGCTTTATGTACAGATAACTGTAGTTCGTATAGTCACCCTTCAATACTTGCTCTTTTTTTGTAATACCCCCAATAGGATATCCTGTATCGAGAAATGATACATATAATTCGTCAACAAATTCTGAAACCACTCTCACAAAATCTTCTTCCGAAATATTTTTTATATTTTTACTAAGATAAAGTGTTGCTTCTGTGTGTTGTTCAAGAGAAATCTGGTGAAAATCTAACCGTGATGCCTCTTCCATGAGTTCTATTTTTGCGTCGATGATTCTTTCCGTCATTTCAATTTCTTTTCTTTTTTTAACAATGTTCTCTTTCTGTTGGTGCATTAAAGATAAAAAGCTGGCAGGTGATTTGTGTTTCATATACTGCTGGATTTCTTTGAGTGACATTCCAAGATCTTTTAACAATTCAATCACGTTGAACCATTCTAATTGACGAATAGAATAAAAACGATATCCTTTATCGTTTTTGTAAATCGGAGAAAAAAGGCCAATTTGATCGTAATAGAGTAATGTCTGCTTATTAACTTTACATAGATCGGAAAATTCCCTCGGAGTAAAGTATTTTTCATTCATTTTTGAGTGCCTCCCTTGACTATATAGTTACTATATACCATATGATCGTTTTGTAAACAAACTAAATGGAAAGGTTTTGTTATTATGTTTAGCGAAATTCGGGTTGTAACGAGCTCGAATGAAAAAGAAGTACTTTCCTTAAGCATAGCTAAGGATCAGCGACAGTTTGTAGAATCCATCTCACAGTGTTTACAAGAGGCTAGGGAGGATACTCGTTTTGTACCAGTAGGTCTGTATAAAAATGCTATACCAGTGGGTTTTGCTATGTACGGTAAATTTGAAGACGAAGTCTGGTTCGATCGGTTTCTAATAGATGAGCGATTTCAGGGAATGGGCTTGGGCAAATATTTTATGGAAAAGCTTATTTCATTTTTAGAAAATGAGTACCCTGGCCACCATATTTATTTAAGTGTTTATGAAAATAATATCCATGCAATTCAATTATATAAACAATTTGGATTTACTTTCACAGGTGACTATTATACACCAAAAGAAAAAATAATGAATAAAAGAAATCAATGAGATTGATAAGTTTTGAACATAGGATGTAACTATCAAAGGAGATTAAATGTAATGAATGTTAAAAAATATTTAGGTGTCTTGCTTTTTATTTTAGTGACCATCCTGTTTACAGGCTGTTCGCTCCAAACGGTCTCATTAAAGGACTCGACACACAGCAGTTCTGTTTTAACGCAATTTGATGAAGTCGCTAAATATATTTCGGAGCATAATGATCTTCCCGGGAATTATATAACCAAGAAAGAGGCCAGAAAATTAGGCTGGGAGCCTAGTGAAGGAAATTTGGAAAAAGTAGCCCCAGGCAAAAGCATAGGCGGTGATGTATTTCGAAATCGAGAAGGCTTGTTGCCTGAGAAAAAAGGGAGAATTTGGTACGAAGCAGACATTAATTACTCAGGCGGAACTAGGGGGAGCGATCGAATTCTCTACTCCAATGATGGCTTAATCTATAAAACAACTGATCATTACCGTACGTTTGAGCAACTAAAAGAATGAAGGAGGCTTTATGATGGTTGTAATTATAAATGGAAATAACATTCATGGAAAAGAAGAATTACATGACACACTTCAAGCCCAGCTTGGATTAGACCAAACTTACGGTCGAAATTTGGATGCATTATGGGATTGCTTAACTGGCTCCATCCCGATGCCACTTACAATTCAATGGCTTGATTTTCACGCAAGCAGGAAATCCCTTGGAGAATACGCCGATCGTTTGTTGGATTTAATGCGTGAAGCCGAAGAAGAGATGGAGAATTTTACTTTTGACGTGAAAGTATAATTATCTTTTTAAGATTTTCACTTTTAGTTAGGAGAACAAAGACGAATTGGGGACAGACTCTGGTATTTTATATAGATTACAGTATCTGCAGGTACACAGGACCAACGAAGCGCCTCACCGTTAATATGCGGAGGAGGCGCTTTAATTTTGGGAAAATTACATGCTATAAAATTCAGTTTAGTTTTGTGTTTTGTAATGATAATTCTGCTACCAAATGATTTATTATCTTAATCTGGATATAGATACATCATCCAAAAGAATGGTTGCAAAAGTATCCTGTGCTGTAACGCGGAACACTAAATCTCTGGAGACTGTCCCCGAATTCCCTGAGATTGAGAAGGTACGGGAGACTCTCTCATATTGTGATGAAGGTAGCGAGTTAAGCTGGATCGTGTAGGTTTGCTCTCCTAAACTAATTTGAAGCCGACCACCGAAAGGACTGATCAAATTACGTACCCAGAAGGTTACACGGTATCTTCTTCCTCTTCTCAGATCGGAAATCGTTTGTCTAAGCGAGACGCTGTGCCCCGGGTTAGCTGAGAATCAGACGGCTTGATTGCCACTGTGCGGGTTGGTTCTGGTAATAAAGATTTGACCTGTCACGTTGCTGACGTTTGCAATCCAAGGTGTCAAATCCTGATCTTCAAAGCCGCCGTTTCTAACAACAGCCTGAGTAGGCAATATTCTTTTCTTCTTCAATGCGTGAGGTTGAGATTGTATAGGGGATCTATTCATCCCTCTACGGACAGTAGCTGTACTTTTTCCAGTTTTTTTAGGTTTCATCTCAGCCAACTCTCTTTCAGTAAAAAATGTATTTTGTATTAGTAGTTTATGAAAGTGTGAATAATAGTGTTCATATTAAGAGAAACCAAAAATACCGCCGTATGGCGGTATTTTTTTGGTTATGTAATTACAGCGAAGAAAGAGTTTTACGACTTTATAGAGCAAAATCTTGTAACAGAGGGCCGAAGCCTTTCTATTGCATAAGTTGGTATAATCATTGGTACAGCAACTTTTGACAGAAAGACATCGGAGACGAGAATTATCCCGAAAAGCGCAGAAATGCTTGTTATTCAGGAACTCTTAGCAAAGACTACAACATAGCAAATGCATAGTGATGTAGATCAATTCAGCCGCATTTGAACTGTGAATTTGACGCACAAATTTGGATTTGGCCATGGGAAGGTGGGTTCAGTGAAGCTGATATGAGTCTGACATACCATATGGAACAGTTAAGAGTCTGTTTTATGAATTTTATTAACTATGTATATATTGTAATGGATAAGAAAACAGGAGACATTGCTATTGTCGATCCGTCATGGGATTTATCGAAAATAGAGTCATATCTTCGACAGTTGAATGGTAATCTCAGAGCCATACTATTAACCCATTCACATTTAGATCATGTTAATTTGGTAAATCCGCTCCTGGAAAAGTATAGACCGCACGTATTCATGTCAATACAAGAAATCGATTATTACCATTTTAGATGTGAAAATTTACATCCCGTTAAAGATGGGGATTTTATCAAACTTGGAGAAACAGAAATTAGAAGTCTTTTGACCCCAGGACATACCGTGGGAAGTGTATGCTATCTTTTATCCAATCACTTGTTTACGGGGGATACCATTTTCATTGAAGGTTGTGGCTTTTGTGATCCGAATGGAGGAGATCCGAAAGACTTATATCATAGCGTTCAAAAAATAAAGCGAGAGGTTGATAGCTCCATTCAAATTTATCCTGCTCATTCATATGGTAAAGCACCTGGGTTCCCACTCAGTCACCTTATGGATGAAAATATTTATTTTCAATTTACGAGCATGAAGCCGTTTATTAATTTCAGAATGCGCCCCAACCAAAAAGGTTTATTCAATTTTAAATGAGTTGGTAAAAAGGGGGCAGTTCTAAAGGGTGATGGGGTCTCTCCCCCCTTAAATATAGACCGGGTTGTTGCCAAAATGGCAATTGACACTGTTTGAGCAGAGGATTATAATGGAAATATACTATTCCAATTATATGATTATATGAAAAATAAAGGAACTTGTTTGCGGTTAATCGCTGGCGGGTCACGTTAACCACTGATGAGGGACATATCGTGAGAGATTGTAGCTTATCAAGCAGGATAAGTGAAAGGGCGAAGCTATGCATACACTGGCAGCAGACATTATAGGGTTGATTTTGGCAGTATGTTTTGTTAGGAGATGAGCGGAGTGAATTGGTACGTGCTTTTTGTGCGAACGGGTAGGGAAGAAAGGGTTAAACAACTTTTTAATAAGTGGTTTGATTCTGAAGTTTACAAACCATTTATACCGCTCCAAGAGAGACTTTTTAAAGTAGCAGGAACAGTCAAGAAAGAATTAGCGCCTTTGTTCCCCAGTTATGTGTTTATTGAGTCCAACTTACCTGACTTGCAGTTCGTAACAAGTACAAATTCAATGATTTATACTTCCAGCGATATCATTCGTTTATTGAGATATTCGAAGTTAGAAGCTTCTATGCGAGATTGCGAGAGACAAGTTTTAGAGAGTTTATGCAATGATAGATATTGTATAGAATGCTCAACTGGAATTATTGAAGGAGACAATATACGTATCATAGAAGGGCCGCTTAAAGGAAGAAGCAGCATAGTTAAGAAGATAGACAGACATAAAAGACAGGCGGTTATTCAGCTAGAATTTATGGGTGATATCAGACTAGTGAACGTAGCTTTAGAAATTATTAGTAAAGTTTAAATAGAATAATAGTGGGGATATCTTCTCCATTTGGAAGCTTTCAGAGCCCTTAAGGCATTTGAAGGTTTTTTTGGTTTGTGCTCGCCTATTCATAGGGGGATATGCATGTGGTCATGTATACAGAACAGCTCATGTTGAAGCGGGAAGATACCGTGATGAAGGCGGCTGTTAGTTTTGTACATGCAGTTTGCCGTGACGATGCTGCTCTCGATCCGGAGATTTTTCATTCAGATGAGTGTAGCTACTTTGAGAGCCTGCTATTCCAGCGCCGAAAATCCAACTTTCTGCTCGGCAGGCTAAGTGCAAAACAAGCAGCATCCGTGCTGTTAAGGGAGCAGAACCTACGCAACATAAGCGTGGAGACAGGTGTTTTCGGCCAGCCCTTGCTTCGAACTACCGGAGTCCCTGGTTACCAAGTGAGCATTGCCCACTGTGATGATATCGGGACCGCTGTTGTTTTTCCAGAAGCGCATCCTATGGGGATTGATATTGAGAGGATAAGTCCTAACCGAAATAAGACCATGGAAAGCCAATTGACGACGGAAGAAAGGGAAAGAATCGCAGCCGTGCGAGGAGTAGAGGAATACTCTGTTTTATTGACGGTTTCTTGGACGGTAAAGGAGGCGATTTCGAAAATATTGCGCACAGGCTTTACCGCATCATTGCAAGTGCTTGAAATTAACGAGATCAGATTTAATAGTGGATGCTTTCGGAGTACATTTTCGCATTTTCCGCAATATGCCGCCCAGTCGTATCGGTTGGGTAACTACATCTTTACTATTGCAGCGCCAAGGAAGACGGAATGGAGTATCAATATGTCTCAATTGTATGAGCAATTTAACCCGATTTTCCATCCAAGCTGTTTGTAAATAACCCAATTTTAGGAGGATATACATGCGCAAAGAAGAAGTATTCGAAATCGTTAAAGGTTGTATTTGTGAAGTTCTACCGGAATTAAACGATCACCAGTTTCAGTATGACGATCGCTTGGTAGATTTGGGTGCGGATTCGGTAGATCGAGCCGATATTGTAATGAAGTCTATGGAAGCATTATCTCTTAATATTCCGCGCGTTGAGTTATCTGGCGTTAAAAATGTAGGAGAGTTGGCAGATGCGCTCTATGCCAAATTATAAAGAGCCTGAGTTAGTTATTACGGGAGTTGGTGTTACTTCGTCGATTGGGCAAGGGAAGACTGCCTTTGCTTCGGCGCTGTTCAAAGGGCAACATGCATTTGGAGTTATGCAACGTCCAGGCAGAAAGGGAGAAGCTTCATTTATAGGTGCGGAGCTGCCATCTCTGTCTTATCCGGAGACCATTTCCAAACGAATGTTACGAACCGCATCATTTTCAGGACAGGTGGCAATGGTTACCCTTCAAGAGGCCTGGGATGATGCTCAATTGGATGACGTCGACCCTAGCCGCATAGGATTGGTGATTGGAGGCTCCAATTTTCAGCAACGGGAATTATTTCAAACCTATGAGGCTTATCGGGAAAAAATGCACTTTGTATCTCCGACCTATGGGCTGTCCTTTATGGATACTGATTTGTGCGGATTATGCACTGAGCAATTCGGTATTCAAGGGTTAGCGTATACTGTCGGCGGGGCTTCCGCGAGCGGACAAGTCGCCATCATTCAAGCGATTGAGGCAATTCAAGCAAATCGGGTTGATGTGTGCATTGCGATGGGGGCGTTGATGGATATTTCGTATTTGGAATGCCAGGCATTGCGATCCTTGGGAGCCATGGGAAGCGACCGATATGCCGACCAACCAGCAATGGCGTGTCGCCCCTTTGATAAGATGCACGATGGATTTATATACGGGGAATCTTGCGGAGTTATCGTCATAGAGCGGTCGGATTTTGCAATGAAGCGGCAGGGGAAACCTTATGCAAAGCTTGCAGGCTGGGATATGGGGATGGATCGGAACCGGAACCCCAATCCTTCTTATGAAGGCGAGGTTCGAGTGATTAAAAGGGCCTTGGAGAAAGCGAAACTGTCGCCGGAAAAAATTGATTATATTAATCCCCATGGGACAGGCTCTGTAATTGGGGACGAGATCGAAATAAAGGCAATACAGGATTGCCAATTATCACATGCTTACATCAATGCAACCAAATCCATTATCGGGCATGGCCTGAGCGCAGCCGGGACGGTTGAAATTATTGCTACTCTTCTACAAATGAAAGAGTCGAAACTTCATCCTACCCGCAATTTGGAGGAGCCGATCAGAGTGGATTGCAACTGGGTGAAAAATGAGTCCATCCCAGCGGTTATTCACAATACTATGAATTTGAGCATGGGATTTGGCGGGATCAATACGGCCATCTGTATGCAAAAGTATGAGTCGGGCATTTAAGAAAGGGGGAGCATTATGGTATTGGTAGGAATAGAAGCAATGAATGTTTTTGGGGGCTCAGCCTATCTAGATGTCATGCAATTAGCGCAGCACAGACAGTTGGACCCTGCGAGATTTGAAAATTTATTAATGAAAGAAAAGGCTGTTGCCCTGCCCTATGAAGATCCGGTTACCTTTGGAGTCAATGCGGCAAAACCGCTGGTGGACGCCCTCTCTGAAGCGGAAAAAAACCGCATCGAAATGCTCATCACCTGTACAGAATCAGGAATTGATTTTGGAAAATCAATCAGTACATATATTCACCACTATTTGGGACTGAATCGGAATTGCAGGCTATTTGAACTCAAGCAAGCCTGCTATTCGGGTACTGCCGGACTCCAAATGGCGGTGAATTTTATTTTATCCCAAGTCTCGCCAGGGGCCAAAGCGCTTGTTATTGCCAGTGATATCTCACGATTTATTGCCGCTGAAGGCGGGGATGTTTTGAGTGAGGATTGGTCTTACGCTGAACCAAGCGGAGGGGCAGGGGCTGTGGCCATGCTCATTAGTGAAAATCCTCATATATTCCAAGTCGATGCGGGCGCTAATGGATATTATGGCTATGAGGTGATGGATACTTGCCGGCCGATACCAGATAGCGAGGCCGGAGATGCGGACTTGTCTTTAATGTCCTATCTGGACTGCTGCGAGCAAGCATTTTTGGAATACCAGAAACGGGTACAAGGAGTGGACTATAAAGATACCTTCCAGTATCTTTCCTTCCATACTCCATTCGGTGGAATGGTAAAAGGAGCGCATCGCACGATGATGCGAAGGATTACTCAGGCCAAGCCCAATGAGATTGAGGCGGATTATGTACAACGTGTCAAGCCAGGATTGGAGTATTGCCAACGAGTCGGCAATATTATGGGTGCGACCTTGTACCTGTCCTTGGCAGGCACGATTGATAAGGGCACATTTGATTCTCCGAAGCGGATTGGTTGCTTTTCCTATGGATCAGGCTGCTGCTCGGAATTTTATAGCGGGGTAGTGATGCCGCAAAGCCAGGAATATCTGCGTCGTTTTGAGATCGAGCGTAATTTGAATGATCGGTATCAATTATCCATGGATGAATATGAATCCTTGCTGAAAGGCAGTGGCGCTGTACGTTTTGGAACCCGCAACACCAAACTTGATTTTCAATTGGTTCCTGGAGTGATCGATTCCGGGAAAGGGAGACAGCGATTATATCTGGAGGAAATCTATGAATTCCACCGCAAATATCGGTGGGAATCATGAATTATCAAACAATTCAGGTTCGGTTTCAAGAATCGATTTGTTATTTACGGTTTTACCGACCAGAGGCAAATAACACGATTAATAACACCCTCATTGAGGAATGCATGCATGTGCTTGCACTGTGTGAGGAGTCGGTTACGATCGTTGTTTTGGAAGGCCTGCCGGAAGTGTTTTGTCTTGGAGCGGATTTTCAAGGAATGTACGAAAAAATGGCAAATGAACATGAGCATGCACAGAATCCAGAACCTCTATATGATCTGTGGTTAAAACTGGCGACAGGGCCCTATATCACGATTTCTCATGTGCGAGGAAAGGCAAACGCTGGCGGCATTGGATTTATTGCTGCCAGCGACATTGTGATAGCAGATCAGACAGCACAGTTCAGTCTGTCGGAATTGTTATTTGGGCTTTTCCCTGCTTGTGTTCTGCCCTTTTTAGTACGCAGAATTGGATTCCAAAAAGCGAATTATTTGACATTAATGACACAGCCGATTATGGTTGAGCAGGCTCTTACATGGGGATTAGTCGATGCATATGATGCCCAGAGTGATACGGTGCTGCGCAAGCATTTATTACGCCTCAGACGATTGTCCAAAACGGGTATTTTACGCTACAAACGCTTTATGGACGAACTCAGCGATTTGCGTCAGTATAAATCACTGGCGCTGGCGTCCAATCAAGAGGTGTTTTCAGACGCTCAAAATCTGAAGGGCATTTTCCGATATGTCGAAACAGGTCAATTTCCGTGGATGGACTGATGGGCGTTTGCCACAAGACGGGATGCTGAGGGGGAAGTAGATCATCATGTCACAATCTGTGGTTGAGTTACTTGAGATCGAGCGAGGGATTATTCAAGTAACAATGCAAGATAGAGTTCATAAAAATACATTTACACTTGAAATGACTCATGGACTTAGAGAAGCGTTCCGTACGATCCAGGATGACTCGACCTGCAAAGTCGTAATTCTAACAGGGTATGACAACTACTTTGCCACGGGTGGGACGCAAGAAGGACTATTGGCTATACATGAAGGAACATCAAAGTTTACTGATGAAAATATTTACTCTCTAGCATTGAACTGCAAAGTTCCAGTGATAGCTGCTATGCAGGGCCATGCGGTTGGTGGGGGCTTTGTCATGGGGCTATTTTCTGATTTCGTAATCCTGAGTAAGGAAAGTATGTACACGACTAATTTTATGAGATACGGATTTACACCAGGAATGGGTGCGACGTTCATTCTTCCCCAAAAACTCGGGTTCAGCCTGGGAGAAGAATTATTGTTAAATGGGGGGAATTACCGAGGCGTAGAATTGGAGAAGCGAGGAGTGCCGTTTCCAGTTTTGCCTCGCAAAGAAGTGATGAGCTATGGATTGGATCTTGCTAGACAGCTGGCCGAGAAACCCAGATTTTCATTAATCACATTAAAGGATCATCTGGTTGCTCCACTCCGTGTTCAGCTTCCCAAAATCGTAGAACAAGAGCTGATTATGCATGAGAAGACCTTTCACCAAGCCGAGGTTAAAGAACGAATCATCAACCTGTTTGGAAAATAATAATTTTTTCACATCCTTATTTATTTATATTTGTTGGACGCTTTTACGGTTTTTCATGGGAATCTGGAAACGAGTGTGAAAGGGGCGCATAGCCTTTCTCATCACTCGTTTTTTCTTTGCTACTTTCGTTAGGCAACGCTTCAAGCGTGAAACAGTAGCTCAAAATAGACATCGTGATAAGCATTTAGCTCATGTTGTATTTAAATTTTGTGTTTGAGGAGTTGGTGGATGAATGACACGTAAACATGATCAAAGATCAGACTTTAATATCCCGATCCTTTCTTTTATGGAAACTTGCCGGCAATTTCCTGAAACAGAGTTGTTTACTTTTGAGAATGAAGGAGAGCATCCTCACGTTCTTACGGGGACCACGCTTTTGCTGCAAGTGCAAACTTTGGGCAACTTTCTAATGAAAGAACTGGCTGCGCAGGAAAGAGCGCTCCTTGTATTTCCTCAGGGTCTGGGATATATCAGCAGCATGCTGGCATGTTTTTATGCAAACATCGTAGCCATCCCTACACCCATTACAGCAGCAGAGCCAGATGAAAAAATGCTTGAGAAAATAAAGCCTATTCAAACGGATTCCGGGGCTGTATGTATCATAACCAATACTGCCTTCAAAGCTTTTCTCCAAACACAACCGGAGTATAGAACGTTTCGTATCCTAAATATTGATGAGATTCTTCAAGAGAGCGCCGCCCACGTAGATATAAAGATGAGAATGCCAGCACCTGAAGATATGGCCCTTTTGCTGTACACATCAGGCTCTACATCACTGCCTAAAGGTGTAATTCTCAGCCATAGATGTTTGATGAATCAGGTTAAGGCTGAGCAATGGAGAATTGACCAAAATAGCCGTATCGTTTCCTGGATGCCGCAATTCCATGCTTTTGGACTGCAAAACAATATTTTGGTACCGCTATTGAATGGCGCCTCAAGCATTATTCTCCCGCCAGAAAGCTTTGCTAAAAATCCGGAGCACTGGATTCAGATGATTGACAAGTATCAGGCTACCCATACGGCTGCGCCAAACTTTGCATTCGATTACTGCTGCTCCACCTTGGACGTAGCTTCACTACAGGAATATTCTTTGCACCATCTTCAAGCTATTATATGTGCAGGTGAGCCCATTCGGAAGGAAAGTTACGAAAATTTTGTCCATCATTTCCGGGCATTAGGGCTTAAAGAAGATATATTTTGTCCTCTTCTTGGCTTATCTGAGCTGTGTCCTGTTACCAGTGTAAAACCGGGCCAGTCGATGAGATTTATTAATTTGGATATTCCTAGCTTGGAGCAAAGAAGAGTCCAATACACAGATGAGAAGAACCCATCGAAGTCCGTTGTCAGTTGCGGGGAAATCGAAGCTCCGACAGAAATACGGATTGTTCATCCTGAAAGTCATATGCTATGCCTGCCAGAGGAAATCGGCGAGATTTGGATTAAATCCGATCGGATGGCAGAGGGTTATTTAAATAGGAAGCAAGAAACGGACAGCACTTTTGAGGCGGTACTTTCCAGTACACAAGAAGGCGGTTTTTTCCGTACAGGTGACCTTGGCTTTATTGCAGACAATCATACTTATGTCATCGGCAGAGAGAAGGAAGTCATTATCGTTCACGGCAAAAATCATCATCCTGTCGATATTGAATGGACCATCCAAAAGAATATGCCGGAGTTGACCTTGCCTATCGCTGTATTTGCCTCTGAAGTCAAAGGCCAGGAAAAGGTAATCGTCGTACAAGAGATTGAAACGTCCCTTCATGAGCAGGAATATAAACGACTGGTCGAAAAGATGTTAAATGCCGTATCTGGGACACATCAACTTGAGATTTATGATATATATTTGCTGCCAAAAGGTAGTATTCCCAAAACGGGGAGCGGGAAAATTCAAAGAAAGGTTTGCCGTAATGCTTACATCAAACAAGAGCTTAGGGCACTTTATCAATATCGGAGTGCACTCTCAACAGCGCATTCGGGTATTGGAGAAACGGATGCTACTGTAGACGCTGTTTCGTTGATACAGCTGAAGATTCAGGAATATATGGTGCAATTTTTGCAACGGGAACTGAATTTGGAGTCCGAGGCAATGGATTTGAATAAAAATATTCACGGTTATGGCATCGATTCCATTCTTATCATGAAGCTCATACGCGGCATTGAAAAATCTTATCCGATCAAGGTTAATGCAAGAGAAATTCTAGAGTACCCAACGATTCAACTACTATCGGCTTATTTAGCCAAAAAGATTGAAAAAGATAAACCGGTTGTAGAGATCAAGACCGAAACAATCCTGCATGGTTTGCAACAGAATCCACTTTCTGAAGTTCAAAAAGGGTTGTGGCTATTACATAAAATGTCTCCTGAAATAAATGCTTACAATGTACCAATATGTCTCCGATTTAATACGAAAGTTGAGATAGAGAACGTTAAACAGGCTTTCCACACCGTTTTAGAGCAATATCCTATTCTAAAAAGTGTGATTGAAGAGGATAATGGGACACCTTATCAAAAGCTGGAGTCTGCTCAGCCGTTCAATATGCAGATAGAGGATATTTCAAGCTTGAAAGCGGATGCAATCATTCCCTTTATTCGGAGCAAGGCAAAGCAGCCATTCGCGCTAGAACAGGACCCTTTGATGCGTGTTTATCTGATGTCCAGGTCCGAACAAGAACATTTCATACTGGTGGTCATCCATCATATTATTTTTGATGGTAGTTCTTTCATCCTTTTTATTCAAAGCTTTTTAGATGCATATAAGGACTTGGGACAAGGAAAGAGACCAGTCGTTTTACCACCTGCCGCGAGCTATAACGATTTTGTGGAATGGGAACAAACGATGCTGGCGAGCGCAGAAGGGGAAAAGCATTTTTCCTATTGGAAACAACAACTGTCGGATGCTTTACCGACTCTAGAGCTTCCATATAACCGTTCAGGTTTTCTGACTCCGAGCATGGAAGGACAAACATACACCAAGCGGCTTCCAGTTGATTGGGTCAATCGGGTAAAATCTTTCGCCCGTACGCAATATATGAGCTTGTCTACCGTCTTGTTAGGTATGTATGTGATATTGCTTAACCAGTATTCGAAACAGGAAGACATCATCGTTGGAATGCCAGTTATGGTACGACCAGAGGAGCGTTTTGACCAATTAATCGGATATTTTGTCAATATGCTTCCAATACGCAGCCAAGTGTCGGAAACAGAGACATTCCTGGATTTTATGAAAAAATTGCAAATCACCGTAGTCAATGGGATGGATCATGCTCCTTATCCTTTTCCGGCTCTGGTTCGAGCATTAAATGTGCCACGTTTGCAGGCGAGCTCGCCTGTTTTTCAGGCAGTTTTTTCTTACCAAAATTTTCTGCAAACTTCAAGCTTGCAGCAGCTTTGTGCGCCGTATAGCGATAGCTTTACCGTTGAGTTGGTAGAGGAAATTCACCAGGAAGGTGAATATGAGCTGGTATTGGAGCTGCTGGAGCAGGAAGAAGAGCTGACATTAAATATCAAATACCGTTCCGGTTTGTTCGATGAATCAACCATCGTACAGATGGCTGAGCGTTACATCGGATTAGCGGAAGCACTTATGAGCAATCCTACAGCTGCCCTGCAGGACTATTCATTACTTTTGCAAGAGGAAAAGAACAGCGTCCTTTATGACTGGAATGCGACCGAAATAAGTTATCCAGATAAATGCTTCCCTGAATTATTCATAAAACAGGCAAGGAAAACGCCTGACGCTATTGCAGTCGTGTATGAAGAACAATCGCTTACCTATCGGGAATTAAAAGAAAAGAGCACATTGCTCGCTCTATATTTGCAAAATCAGGGCGTTACCCCTGATACGCTGGTAGGAATTTGCATGGAACGGTCTTTAGAAATGGTCATTGGGCTGTTGGGAATCCTTCTGGCGGGAGGAGCCTATGTGCCGCTTGATCCGGACTATCCAGAGGATCGATTGGAGTATATGCTGCAGGATTCCAATGCATCCCTTGTCATTACGCAATCGGGATTGTTGAAAAAAGTATCTCGGCTGGCAGGGAGTCGTGTGAACTGCATTGTTCTTGATAACGATTGGGATATTCTTACAAGTAGTATAAAGGGGAGAAAGACACTCAAACGGGAAGTGCAGCCTAGCCATTTGGCATATGTGATATATACCTCTGGAAGTACAGGGAAACCCAAAGGGGTCATGATCCCACACAAAGCGTTGACCAACTTTCTTCTTTCCATGGGAGAAAAGCCAGGCATAACAGAGCAGGATAAATTGCTTGCAGTGACAACGTATTGCTTTGACATCGCGGGACTGGAATTATATCTACCTTTGATTAAAGGCGCTCAATGCTATGTTTGCAGTTCTGAAAAGGCTAAGGATGCCGAAAGACTCAAGCAGGAGATTCAAAAAATAAAACCGACAATGATGCAGGCAACACCTGTGACCTGGACCATGCTTTTTCAAGCTGGCTGGAAGAACGAAGAGAACATGAAAATGCTCTGTGGCGGAGAAGCACTTTCGGAAACATTGAAATCTTATTTTGTGCATAACAACGGTGACGCATGGAATATGTTCGGTCCGACTGAGACGACGATTTGGTCTACAATTCAAACGATTACCTCCGACAAGCCGATTTCGATCGGTAAGCCTATTGCCAACACCCAGATTTATATTTTGGATCAGCACCTTCGACCTGTGCCTGTCGGATTTCCGGGTGAGCTTTTCATTTCGGGCAATGGCTTGGCCAGAGGCTATCTGAATCAGCCGGTGCTTACGGATGAAAAGTTTATTGACAACCCATTCAAGCCCGGAACTAAGCTCTATAGAACCGGAGATTTATGCAAGTGGCTTTCTGACGGTTCCATTGAATATTTGGGTCGGATGGATTATCAAGTGAAAATCCGCGGGTTTCGAATTGAGCTAAGTGAAGTTGAAGGTCAGGTCAGAACATATCCGGGAATTGATGAATGTGTCGTGATCGCCAAGGAACAAGGAGCGGATAAGCAGCTTGTCGCCTACTATTTACGCAACAACTCTCAGTTCGGGGAATCCTCACTTGATCCTAAAGAAGTACGAAATTATTTAAAAGCATTCTTGCCTTATTATATGATTCCAGCATTCTTTATCGAACTGGACAAGCTGCCATTGACCCCGAATGGCAAAATAGATCGGAAGGAATTAATGGGTCGTAGGGTCGAGCTGGCGACAGCAACAAGAAAAATCCATTTGCCGCAATCGGATGTTGAACAACAAGTTTTAACAATATGGAAAAAGCTTCTGGATATCGATCATCTAAGTACGGATGATGCTTTTTTCGACGTGGGCGGAAATTCTTTTTCAGCCGCAGAGATGATTAGAAGGATCAAGGACAAGTTGGAATGTGATATTTCGGTGACAGCATTGTTCAAGTATCCAACGGTTAGGGAACTTAGTGCCTATATTACGAAAGTAAAAGGCGAGGCACCAGCTTCTGCAACAGAACAAACAGATACCGCTAAAAATACCATTTCACAGGGATTAGACTCGGAGGAAGATGAACATAAACCATCCTACCCTGATTATTATGAGGATAGTATCGCAATCATAGGAATTTCATCCCATTTTCCGGGTGCGAAAAACCACGTTGAGTTTTGGAGCAATTTGAGGGCAGGGGTGGAAAGTGTCCGGTACTTTTCTGAGGAAGAACTAGCCCAGTTAGGGCTGGAGAGAGAGATTGTCGAGCATCCACACTTTGTGCCCGGACAATGCACGATTGAGGGGAAAGAGTATTTCGACCCTGAGTTTTTTAATTTATCCCAGAAAAATGCAGAATTTATGGACCCTCAGATGAAATTACTGCTACAGCATGCATGGAAGGCTGTCGAAGATGCTGGTTATGTCTCCAAGGAAATTCCTGAGACCAGTGTGTATATGTCGGCGAGCAGCAGCTTTTATCAAGCCTTTATTCCTAATTTGGCATCGCAATCACCTAATGTCCTGAGGAATGCGGATGAATATGTAACCTGGATTTTGGCACAAGGCGGGACCATTCCTACTATGATCTCTCATAAATTAGGATTTAAAGGTCCTAGCTTATTTGTGCATTCCAACTGTTCTTCTTCGTTAGTCGGACTTCGTCTAGCTTCGCAAAGCCTGTTGTCTGGTGAAGCAAAATACGCCTTGGTTGGAGCGTCAACAATCTTTCCTTTCAACAGCTTAGGTTATGTGTATCAGCCTGGCTTGAACTTTTCTAGTGATGGCCATATTAGAGCTTTTGACGATTCGGCAGACGGAATGATTGGCGGAGAAGGGGTTGGAGTTGTTCTACTGAAAAAAACGCTGGATGCCATTAGAGACGGTGACCATATTTATACGATTTTACGAGGGGTTAGCGTGAACAACGATGGGACTGACAAACTAGGGTTTTATGCTCCAAGTGTTAAGGGTCAATCTGAAGTTATTCAGAAGACGATCGAATCAACCGGAATTCATCCCGAAACGATCAGTTATATTGAGACACATGGAACCGGAACCAAATTGGGCGATCCGGTTGAATTTGCTGCCTTGAATGATACATTCAGGCAGTATACAGCCAAAAAACAGTTTTGTGGTATTGGATCGGTCAAAACCAATATCGGACATTTGGACACTGCAGCAGGTTTGGCGGGGTGTATTAAAGTCGCTTTAAGCTTATACCATAATGAGATTCCTCCTACGCTTAATTATGATACACCCAATACCGATATCCATTTGTCTGAATCGCCTTTTTATGTTGTTGATAAACTGCGGAAATGGGAACAAGCGTCGGCTCCCCATCGAGCGGCGCTGAGCTCTTTTGGCATAGGCGGAACGAATGCTCATGCTATTTTCGAACAATTTGTAGCTAATGATGAACCCGAACGTTCTAAATCCAGTTTGGTGAACGATGCTGCTGAGTATCTTATTCCTTTGTCTGCCAAAAATGATCAGCGCCTTAAGGCATATGCTGGGGACCTCTCGGCTTTCTTGACAGCTTCTCAAGAAATCAATTTGTCGGATGTATCTTTTACGCTTCAAACAGGACGAATGGCAATGAAAAGTCGGGTAGCGTTTATCGTCAGGAATACGAGCGAGCTGGTGCAAAAATTGGATTCGTTCGCGAATGGACAAGAACATATCGAGAATTGCTGGAGGGGAGAAAATAACCAGCAAGATTCAATGCAATGGTTTGAACAGGAAGAAGTGTTCAAGGAATTAGTGAGCAAATGGATCTCAAATCGTGAAATGAACAAGCTGGCAGAGCTATGGGCCAAAGGCTTCTATATCGATTGGAAATTGCTGTATTACGATATGCGACCGAAAAGAATCAGTCTGCCTACGTATCCTTTTGCTCAGCAACGCTGCTGGGCTCCTGAGGTTGAGGCTGGAGCAGCAAGGGTCAGAGCAGTGGCGGAAGCACCTGCGACTGCAGCCAGCCAAACTCTGATGTTTGAGCCAGTCTGGAAGGAGCAGGACGTACCTCCAGAGGTCGAAGCCCCTGCCTACGACCGCCGTATCATCTTACTGTGTGAGCCGGACGAGGCTTTACCTGAACGGCTTGAAGCGCGAGTGAACGGAGCGGCACAGGTCTTGGCCTTCTCATCTGGGAAGAGCCGGGTGGATGAGCGGTTTCAGACCTATGCAGTTCAGGCCTTTGAGAGCATCCAAAGCCTACTCAAAGACAAGCCTGCCGGAAGGGTGCTGGTTCAGCTTGTCGTGACGGCGGCTGGAGAAGGACAGCTCTTTTCAGGGCTTTCGGGTCTGCTGAAGACCGCCCGGCTGGAAAATCCAAAATTCATCGGGCAATTGATCGAAGTGGAACAGGGAGAATCTGCGGAAAGCCTGCTGGCGAAATTGGAAGAAAACAGCCGCAGTCCGTTGGATGGATGGATTCGCTATGAGGGTAGTCAACGCAAAACCGCTTGCTGGAACAGGTTGGAGCCATCTCGGTCAGATGAGGAGCTGCCATGGAGAGATGGGGGCGTGTATCTCATCACCGGCGGCTCTGGCGGCCTGGGGCTGCTTGTTGCCGAAGAACTGGTTCGGCGCACCCGAGCAGCGACCTTGATCCTGACAGGGCGGTCGACACTGGACGGCAACAGACAAACTCGGCTGAAGGAACTGGAGTCCTCAGGAGCCAGAGTGGTGTATAAGCAGGGGGATATCACTGACAGGAACACGGTTACTAGCTTGCTGGAAAGCATTCAGAAAGAATTCGGGCGTGTTCACGGGATTATCCACTGTGCTGGGATCATTCACGATAACTTCATTCTCAAGAAAAGCAGGGAAGAATTTATCGAGGTGCTGGGGCCGAAGGTCCAAGGGCTGGTCCATCTGGATGAGGCAAGCAGCGGCCAGGATCTGGACTTCTTCATGCTCTTTTCCTCCATCTCGGGCAGTCTGGGAAATCCGGGACAGGCCGATTATGCCACCGCCAACGCCTTTATGGATGCGTACGCAGCATACCGGAATACCCTGGTGGAAGCCCAGCAACGGCGGGGCCGGACGCTATCCATCCGCTGGCCGCTGTGGAAAGAAGGCGGAATGCGGATCGATGCGGACACGGAAAAGCTCATGAGACAAAATATGGGCCTCACGCCTCTACAGACCGAGTCGGGCATTCAGGCGTTGTACCAATGCCTGACCTCAAGCAAGGATCAGGTGATGATCCTGGAAGGAGAGCCAGAGAAAATCAAGGCCTATCTGGCGAAAGCCGTCTCGCAGACCGATGTTCGAGCGGTAGAGGCAGCTGGATTGAAGCTGGATGCGGGTTTACTGTACGATAAAACCTTGTATCATCTCAAGGCGCTATTGGGAGAGGTGACCCGTCTGAGCGTCGGTAGCATTGAAGCCCAAGAACCGCTAGAGCGCTATGGCATCGATTCGATTATGATTACCCAGCTCAATGCCAAGCTGGCAGAGTCTTTTGGCGAGCTATCCAAGACGCTATTTTATGAGTACCAGACCCTGCGTGCCCTGGCAGAACATTTAGTGGCGGAATATGCACCGGAGTGCATGCAATGGGTTGGAATGAGCACGGACAAGGAACGGGTAGAGGAAACGGCTGCGACAGCCCGGTACGCTGAAGAAGAAAGCACGCAAATTGCGGGGCAGACGATAGCGGAGGAGGCGACAGCGAAGTCCAGAAGCTACGTGGAGCCGATTCGAAGCTACGCGGAACTTGGCGCAGAGGAAACACGAGAACCGATCGCCATCATTGGCATGGCAGGAAAGTATCCAGGTTCGAGGGACATGAACGAATATTGGGAAAATCTCAAGGCAGGAAAGGATTGTGTCAGCGAAATCCCGCAGGAACGCTGGAAGCTGGAAGAATTCTTCCAGCCTGACAAACAGGAAGCGGTGGCTGATGGCAAAAGCTACAGCAAGTGGGGCGGCTTTATCGAAGGCTTTGCGGAATTCGACCCATTGTTTTTCAATATTGCACCGCGAGAAGCCCTCAGCATGGATCCTCAGGAAAGGGTGTTTATTGAAGCTTGCTGGGAAGCGATGGAGGACGCAGGCTACACCAGAGAACAGCTTGCGGTACGACATAACAGCCGTGTAGGTGTGTTTGCGGGAATTACCAAAACGGGCTACGAGCTTTATGGGCCGGAATTATGGAAGATGGGGGCCAAAATATTTCCCCAAATATCCTTTAGCTCGGTAGCCAACCGGATTTCGTACCTGTTTAATTTGCAGGGGCCGAGCATGCCAGTGGATACGATGTGTTCGTCCTCGTTGACCGCGATTCATGAAGCGTGTGAGCATCTGTACCGCGGAGAATGCGAGTTGGCCATGGCAGGAGGAGTGAACCTGTATCTGCATCCGCTGAGTTATGTCGGACTTTGTGCGAATCAGATGCTGTCCGTAGACGGACAGTGCAAGAGCTTCGGAAAGGGAGGCAACGGCTTTGTCCCAGGAGAAGGTGTGGGGGTCGTGCTATTGAAGCCGTTGTCGAAGGCGATAGCAGATGGGGACCCGATCCATGCGGTCATCCGGGGAACGAGCATCAACCATGGAGGCAAGACCAACGGGTATACCGTGCCTAACCCGACTGCTCAAGGGGAGCTAATCCGGTCGGCTTTGGAACGAGCCGGGGTACATGCCCGGACCATTAGCTATATCGAAGCTCACGGAACTGGCACAGAACTGGGAGATCCGATTGAAGTAACCGGTCTGACCCAGGCCTTCAGAAAGGATACAGCAGATAAGGGATTTTGTGCTGTGGGCTCTGTGAAGTCCAACATCGGACATTTGGAGGCGGCGGCGGGCATCGCAGGGATTGGGAAAATTGTCCTGCAGATGAAAAACCGGACGCTGGTTCCCAGTCTGCATGCCCAGGAACTGAATCCGAACATTCCTTTTGAGCAGACGCCGTTTGTCGTCCAGCAGGAGCTGGAGGAATGGAAGCGACCGGTGGTTGAGCTCGATGGAGAGACAAGGGAATACCCGAGAATGGCAGGGATTTCATCGTTTGGAGCAGGAGGCGCCAATGCCCATGTCATCATCGAAGAGTACGTTCCGGAAGAGAAGATGCCCATTCGTGTAACAGCTCACCATCCTGTGATTATCGTATTGTCAGCCAAAAATGAGGAACGACTGAAACAGCAGGTCGAGAGATTGCTGTCCGTGATCGGGAAAGGAGAGGTCACAGAGGGTAATCTGGCCGATGCAGCCTACACGCTCCAGGTAGGACGTGAAGCGATGGAAGAACGCCTAGCGGTCATTGCTGAATCGATGCCGAAACTGGTGGAAAAGCTGCAAAGATTCTTGGAAGGCCACGACGGGATTTCCGAGCTGTATCGAGGACAGGTCAAGCGAAACAAAGAGGCACTGTCCGCACTGTTAGAAGATGAAGATATGGAAAAAACGATCGCTGCCTGGATCGGGAAACGGAAATACGCGAAGATAGTGGATCTTTGGGTGAAGGGACTGGCGATGGACTGGAGCATGCTTTATGGAGATGCCAAGCCGCAGCGAATAAGCTTGCCAGCCTATCCTTTTGCAAAGGAGCGGTATTGGATCACAGATATTAAAACCAAGCAGGCTTCCATTGAATCTACCAAATCTGTACAGTCAACAGATATATTTGTTGATCAAAGAACACCTGAGACAGCGGCAAATATTTCGCAAAAGTATAGAAAAGAAAGCGAAGATCCAAATTCCGAAGCTATTCCTTCGTATATCCAGAATATTCAGAGCCATATTTCCACCAGTGTCAAAATGAAGAAGATGCCAGATATTTCTTATCTAGCGGCTGAATACGAAAGAATTCCTTCGACTATGATCGACAACCAAGCTTACTCGGAACAGGATGGGACGACGCGAGGGACTAATCGGATGAGGAGGCTTACAGATGAAGGAAATGAATGATGTCTTATGCAAATTGCTATGGGGTTATTTGCAGTTGATGGGATTATGCCCCTATGCACATATGGACAAGAAAGCTATGATTAATGATTTTAAAACCAAAACAGCATTGCTGAATTTATATGATCGCTGGCTTGAAGAAAGCATAGAGGTATTGGCGCGGAATCATTATTTTTACCGTAAAGGAGACTCTTATAGCGTAACGGATACAGCTTTGGTTGATCTGCAGGCTGTATGGAAGGAATGGGAATTGAAGAAAGGGGAATGGCTGAAAAATCCGGATCTCTCGGCCTGGGTTGTACTCGTAGAATCAACATTGCGCAAGCTGCCGGAAATTTTGACCGGAAACATACCTGCCACTGACATTGTTTTTCCTCAGTCCTCTATGAAGCTGGTAGAAGGTATATATAAAAATAGTCCTGCAGCAGATTACTTTAATGAAGTGCTGGGGGATATTGTAGTTTCCTACTTGAATGAACGGCTTAAGCATGACCCGTCAGGGTCGATTCGAATTATTGAAATTGGTGCAGGCACTGGAGGAACCAGCGCTATGCTCTTCCGGAAGCTTCGACCTTATCAGGAGCATATTCGTGAGTACTGCTATACCGATAAATCCAGAGCATTTTTATTGCATGCGCAAAAAGAGTACGGCCCGCAAAATCCTTACCTGACTTATAAAATTTTTAATGTGGAAGAGTCGGCTGTGGGACAAGACATCGAAACGGGCGGATATGATATTGCAATTGCCACCAATGTCCTGCACGCCACGAGGAACATTCGGCAGACATTAGGCAATGTCAAAGCAGCGCTGCGAAAAAACGGCCTGATTCTTATCAATGAAATTAGTGGAAACTCGCTGTTAAACCACCTAACCTTTGGCCTGTTGGAGGGATGGTGGCTTTATAATGACCCCGAGCTGCGTATTCCAGGCTCTCCCGGTTTATACCCTGAACGTTGGCAAGAGGTATTGGAAAGCGAGGGGTTCCGGTCGGTCTTCTTCCCCGCTCAGGAAGCGCATGAAATAGGCCAGCAAATTATTGTGGCTGAAAGCGATGGTAAGCTTAGCGATGGGATGCTTCGGGACCAACAGAAGCTTGAACAGGGCAAGCCTCCATTAGAACAGCGTGACACAGGGACTCAATCAGCTGCTGATGTAACCGATGAGATGGCTGAAGAGCATGTCAGGGAACTTATTGTAGAGAAGTTGGCAGAGGCCTTGAATGTGGACATTTCAATGATTGATGTCCATGAGTCATTCGCAGATTATGGCCTGGACTCTATTCTTGGCGTCAACTTTGTACAGGATGTTAATCAGGGGCTGGGCATTCATTTGCAGACTACAGACATCTTTGATTACAGTTCGGTCAAACAACTGACGTTATACATTTTAGGCCAATTCGGCGACATCGTTTTACCAGTTTTGGGACACAATGCTGATCCAATAGAGGATGGGAAAGATACAAGCCGTGAAACCCAAGCGCCTAAGGAAAAGGAATATATGTTTAATCCGGTTCAAACGGCAAGTGCATCGATTGAGCCAGAAAGACCTAAACAGGAGAATACAGGAAAAAGCTTGGCGCAAAGAGAGCCGATTGCGATTATTGGAATGAGCGGGCGGTTTGCCGGGTCTGACAATGTAGATGAGCTTTGGAATCACCTTAAGAATGGCGACGATTTAGTAAAAGAGGTAACTCGGTGGGATCTTTCAAAATACCAGGAAAAAAATGCAAGTTACTGCAATTATGGAAGCTTTTTGGAGGATATTGATAAGTTCGATCCGCTTTTTTTCAATATTTCCGGACTGGAAGCAACTTACATGGATCCGCAGCAGCGGTTGTTTCTCGAGGAAGCATGGCATGCTCTAGAGGATGCAGGTTATGCGGGTACAGGGATGGATGGGCGTCGGTGCGGAGTTTATGTAGGCTGTGCCGAAGGCGATTACCAGCGATTGCTGGGTGAAGACCTGCCTCCGCAAGCACTGTGGGGCCATATGGGCTCCGTGATTCCCGCCAGAATTTCCTACTACTTGAATCTTCACGGACCGGCAATAGCTGTAGATACAGCTTGTTCGAGTTCGCTAGTTGCCACCCATCTTGCTTGCCAAAGCTTATGGTCTGGAGAAACGGATATGGCTTTAGCTGGCGGGGTGTATATTCATACAACCCCTCGTTGCTATTTATACGGTGACAGAGCAGGAATGCTGTCTCACACAGGGCACTGTTATACCTTTGATGACAGGGCGGACGGAATGGTTCCAGGAGAGGCTGTTGGCGCTGTTGTACTCAAACGGCTTGAGGAAGCAGTTGCCGATGGTGACCACATCTATGGGGTAATTTTAGGCTCAGGAATCAATCAGGACGGTACCACGAATGGACTTACTGCACCAAGCCAGAAGTCTCAGGAGCGACTGGAGCAATATGTGTACGATACTTTTCATATTCATCCAGAGCAAATCCAATTGGTGGAAGCACATGGGACAGGTACCAAATTGGGAGATCCAATTGAATATCAGGCATTGACGCGAACATTTAGAAAGTATACGGACAAGAAGGGATTTTGCGCGATCGGGTCCATTAAAACGAATATCGGTCATACGCAAATTGCGGCAGGAATCACAGGAGTAATTAAGCTGTTATTGTCATTAAAGCATGAGCAGATTCCGCCTTCACTTCATTTCCAATCAGGCAATTCTAATATTCAGTTTGCGGACAGTCCTTTTTATGTCAATACGCAGCTGCAGAATTGGCTGATTGAGCCTGAAGCCAGACGCTGTGCTGCGGTCAGCTCCTTTGGTGCCAGTGGTACTAATGCCCACCTGGTCATCGAAGAGGCTCCACATACGAAACGAAGACATTGCGAAAAGCCGGCTTATTTCATTCCGCTGTCCGCCCGGACTTCACAACAATTACGCCGTCAGGTGGAGCAACTGATTGCCTATTGCGAACAGGAGCCTGAGGCAGACTGCGGTAACATGAGTTATACATTATTGCTTGGGAGAAAGCACTGCAATCATCGGCTTGCATGTGTTGCCCGCAATCAAGGTGAGCTTGTCATGTCCCTTAAAAGGTGGCTGGAAAAAGGCAATTCTTCTCAAGTTTATTATTCTGAACTACACGAAAAAGACCAACGCATTCAAACGTCATTGAAGAGATATGGAAATGATTGTATTCAAAACTGTCAAAATGCAGGTGAAGCCCGCGAGTATTTGGAGCTTTTAACTACGATTGCGGATTTATATGTTCAGGGATATCCGTTAGACTTTGAGCGTTTGTTTTCAAATGAACCGTATTGCAGAATCCCATTACCGACTTATCCTTTTGCAAAAGAGCGGTATTGGGCGCCTGGGAATGAAACCCAAGTGGCTAAAAGCATAAGTATAGAAAGTGAAACCAAATCAACGATTTCCAGAGCAGAGGCAAAACCTGTGGCTACAGCTAGTCATACCCTGTTGCTAGAGCCAGTTTGGAAGGAGCAGGACGTATCGCCAGAGGTGGAAGCACCTACCTACGACCGCCGTATCATCTTGCTGTGTGAGCCGGACAAGGCTTTACCTGAACGGCTCGAAGCGCGAGTGAACGGAGCAGCGCAGATCTTGGCTTTCTCATCCGGGAAGAGCCGTGTGGATGAGCGGTTTCAGGTCTATGCAGTTCAGGCCTTTGAGAGCATCCAAGGCCTGCTCAAAGACAAGCCTGCCGGAAGGGTGCTGGTTCAGCTTGTCGTGACGGCGGCTGGAGAAGGGCGGCTCTTTTCAGGGCTTGCGGGTCTGCTGAAGACCGCCCGACTGGAAAATCCAAAACTCATCGGCCAATTGATCGAAGTGGAACAGGGAGAATCTGCGGAAAGCCTACTGGCGAAGCTGGAGGAAAACAGCCGCAGTCCGGTGGATGGATGGATTCGCTATGAGGGTGGTCAACGCAAAACCGCTTGCTGGAGCAGGTTCGAGTCGTCTCGGTCAGAAGAGAAGCTGCCATGGAGAGACGGTGGCGTGTATCTCATTACCGGCGGCTCTGGCGGCCTGGGGCTGCTTGTTGCCGAAGAACTGGTTCGGCGCACCCAAGCAGCAACCTTAATCCTGACAGGCCGCTCGCCACTGGACGGCAACAGACAAACCCGGCTGAAGGAGCTGGAGTCCTCAGGAGCCAGAGTAGTGTACAAGCAGGGGGATATCACCGACAGGAACACGGTTACCAGCTTGTTGGAAAGCATTCAGGAAGAATCCGGGTGTGTTCACGGGATTATTCACTGCGCTGGGGTCATTCACGATAACTTCATTCTCAAGAAAAGCAGGGAAGAATTTATCGAGGTGCTGGGTCCGAAGGTTAAAGGGCTGGTTCATCTAGATGAGGCGAGCAGCGGTCAGGATTTGGACTTCTTCGTGCTCTTTTCCTCCATCTCGGGCAGTATGGGCAATCCGGGACAGGCCGATTATGCCACCGCCAACGCCTTTATGGATGCGTACGCAGCATACCGGAATACCCTGGTGGAAGCCCAGCAACGGCGGGGCCGGACGCTATCCATCCGCTGGCCGCTGTGGAAAGAAGGCGGGATGAGGATTGACGCGGACACAGAAAAACTCATGAGACAGAACATGGGCATTACGCCTCTACAGACCGAGTCGGGCATTCAGGCGTTGTACCAATGCCTGACCTCAAGCAAGGATCAGGTGATGGTCTTGGAAGGAGAGCCTGAGAAAATCGAGGCCTATCTGGCGAAAGCCGTCTCGCAGCCCGGTATCCGTGCGATACAGGCATCTGCGCCGAAGCTGGATGCGGGTTTACTGTACGATAAAACCTTGTATCATCTCAAGGCGCTATTGGGAGAGGTGACCCGTCTGAGCGTCGGTAGCATTGAAGCCCAAGAACCGCTAGAGCGTTATGGGATTGATTCGATTATGATTACCCAGCTCAATGCCAAGCTGGCAGAATCCTTTGGCGAGCTATCCAAGACGCTGTTTTATGAGTATCAGACCTTGCGTGCCTTGGCGGAATATTTGGTGTCGGAATACGCACCGGAGTGCATGCAGTGGGTTGGAATGAGTCTGGACAAGGAACAGGTAGAGGAAACGGCTGCGACAGCCCGGTACGCTGAAGAAGAAAGCACGCCAGTTGCGGAGCAAACGATTGCGGAGACGGTGGCAACGAAGTCCAGCCGTAGCTATGTGAAGCCTGTTCGAAGCTGTGCGGAGTCTGTCGCAGAGGAAACACGAGAGCCGATCGCCATCATTGGTATGGCAGGAAAGTATCCAGGTTCGAGGGATATGAATGAATATTGGGAAAATCTCAAGGCAGGGAAGGATTGTGTCAGCGAAATCCCGCAGGAACGCTGGAAACTAGAAGGATTCTTCCATCCTGATAAAGAGGAAGCGGCTTCACATGGCAAAAGCTATAGCAAG
The DNA here is from genome assembly GCF_044784315.1 of Paenibacillus sp. DP01. Lineage (NCBI taxonomy): Bacteria > Bacillati > Bacillota > Bacilli > Caryophanales > Paenibacillaceae > Paenibacillus > Paenibacillus sp. DP01. The sequence continues at coordinate 3,661,788 of NZ_CP173059.1, read as the reverse complement.
TGGGGTGGCTTTATCGAGGGATTTGCTGAATTCGACCCATTGTTTTTCAATATTGCACCGCGGGAAGCACTTAGCATGGACCCTCAGGAACGGCTGTTTATTGAAGCCTGCTGGGAAGCGATGGAGGACGCGGGCTACACCAGAGAACAGCTTGCGGTACGACATAACAGCCGTGTAGGTGTGTTTGCGGGAATTACCAAAACAGGATTTGATTTATATGGTCTTGATCTGTGGAGGAAGGGAGCGCAAATATTCCCTCACACTTCCTTTAGCTCAGTAGCCAACCGGATTTCGTACCTGTTTAATTTGCAGGGGCCGAGCATGCCAGTGGATACGATGTGTTCATCCTCATTGACCGCGATTCATGAAGCGTGTGAGCATCTGTACCGTGGAGAATGCGAGTTGGCCATGGCAGGAGGAGTGAACCTGTATCTGCATCCGCTGAGTTATGTCGGACTTTGTGCGAATCAGATGCTGTCCGTAGACGGACAGTGCAAGAGCTTCGGAAAGGGAGGCAACGGCTTTGTCCCAGGAGAAGGTGTGGGGGTCGTGCTATTGAAGCCGTTGTCGAAGGCGATAGCAGATGGGGACCCGATCCATGCGGTCATCCGGGGAACGAGCATCAACCATGGAGGCAAGACCAACGGGTATACCGTGCCTAACCCGACTGCTCAAGGGGAGCTAATCCGGTCGGCTTTGGAACGAGCCGGGGTACATGCCCGGACCATTAGCTATATCGAAGCTCACGGAACTGGCACAGAACTGGGAGATCCGATTGAAGTAACCGGTCTGACCCAGGCCTTCAGAAAGGATACAGCAGATAAGGGATTTTGTGCTGTGGGCTCTGTGAAGTCCAACATCGGACATTTGGAGGCGGCGGCGGGCATCGCAGGGATTGGGAAAATTGTCCTGCAGATGAAAAACCGGACGCTGGTTCCCAGTCTGCATGCCCAGGAACTGAATCCGAACATTCCTTTTGAGCAGACGCCGTTTGTCGTCCAGCAGGAGCTGGAGGAATGGAAGCGGCCAGTGATTGAGCTCGATGGAGAGACACGGGAATACCCGAGAATGGCGGGGATTTCATCGTTTGGAGCAGGAGGCGCCAATGCTCATGTCATCATCGAAGAGTACGTTCCGGAAGAGCAGGCGCCAATCTGTGTGACAGCTCACAATCCTGTGATTATCGTATTGTCAGCCAAAAATGAGGAACGGCTGAAGCAGCAGGTCGAGAGATTGCTGTCCGTGATCGAGAAAGGAGAGGTCACAGAAAGCAATCTGGCGGATGCAGCCTACACGCTTCAGGTTGGGCGCGAAGCGATGGAAGAACGCCTGGCAGTCATTGCCGAATCGATGCCAGCGCTGGTGGAAAAGCTGGAAGGATTCATGAAAGACCAGACGGGGATCTCCGAGCTGTATCGAGGACAGGTCAAGCGAAACAAAGAGGCACTGTCCGCACTGGTAGAAGATGAAGACATGGGGAAAACAATCGCTGCCTGGATCGGGAAACGGAAATACGCGAAGATAGTGGATCTGTGGGTGAAGGGACTGGCGATGGACTGGAGCATGCTTTACGGAGATGCCAAGCCGCAGCGAATGAGCCTGCCAGCCTATCCTTTTGCAAAGGAGCGGTATTGGGTCACAGATATTACGATCCCATCTGTAGAAAAAATTCCAATGGAATCTCAGGAAAAAGCAGTTCTTGTTCAGTCTCAAGTAATGCAGTCTGCTCTTCCTGAAACTTTAATGCCATCCAGTTTTTCGAGTAGTTCTGAAAAACCAAGCGGGATTTCTTTACGGAATTTGTCAGACAGTCAGCCGCAGCTTAGCAAGTCTGCCAATCAGCAGACAGCACCGATTATTTTAACTTCCCCGGAAGGGGTAATGCACACGTCAGATAATGACAACGAGACGGAAGAGCAGGTGCCTACTAGTCCTGCCCTATCCATATCGTCAGAAATATTGCAGGAGGAGCTGACAACAAGTCTGGCGCAAGCTTTATATATAGATCGGGACGAGATCGATGAGGATAAAAACTTTGTTGATCTTGGATTGGATTCCATTATAGGCGTAGAGTGGATTCGAAACATTAATAAACATTACGACACATCCATAACAGCGACAAAAGTCTACGATTATCCAACCATACGGGAGTTTAGCAAATTTTTAGAAAAGGAATTGGGCAATCCTGTAGCCCAATTAATCATGCCGTCTTCTGCTGCGTCTATTCTGGATCAGGCGCCTGCAAAGCATTTACCGCCGCTCGTATCATTGGAAACGGATAAGCAGACAGAGGCCTCACTTCAGATTAATTTAATGCCGATATCGCCTGAAAAGCAGCCGCAATTCGGCACGATTCCGTCTGGTGTCTCTACAGAGCAATTACGGAAAGAACTGACGGCAAGCCTAGCTGAAGCCTTGTACATGGAGCAAAGCGAGATTGAGGCAGATAGAAACTTTATAGATATCGGTTTGGATTCGATTATAGGCGTAGAATGGATTCGAAATTTGAATAAGCGCTACGGCACATCCATTGCAGCTACCAAGGTCTACGACTATCCGACTATTCTGCAATTTACCGAGTTTTTGGCACAAGAAATCAATAAGCACGGGGGCAAGAAAAGCTTCGTTCAGCAGCCCTTGAACACAGTCTCGGACACGGTCAAACCTATAGCAGAAGTCCATTTACCGCGACCAGAGACGATCCAATGCTCTCCAGCGCAGCTCCCTAAGGAGGAAACGGTGCCATTGCGTCGGGTAAAAGCAGAAGAGGAATCAGTGCCAGCAACTTCGGAAAATCAAGATGCAATTGCAATTGTTGGAATTTCGGGAAGATATCCTGGTGCCGAAGATGTACAGCAATATTGGAAAAATCTCGCTCAAGGTCAAAACTCCATTGTTGAAATCCCGAAGAACCGCTGGGACGTAGACCCGTTGTATGATCCGCGTCCGGCACAAGAGGGGAAAGTAAATTGCAAGTGGCTGGGTGCCTTGAAGGATATAGAATATTTTGATCCGTTATTTTTTAATATATCTCCTACCGAGGCGGAAGGGATGGACCCGCAGCAGCGCATTTTTTTGCAGGAAGCCTATAAAGCCTTTGAGGATGCAGGTTATAGCGGCTCACAGTTGGGAAATAAAAAATGCGGTGTTTATCTTGGCATTTTAAATAATGAGTACAGTATGATGCGCTACAAAAATGAAGCACAGTTCAGCAATACTACCGGGAACAGCAACGCTATTGCAGCGGCTCGTATTTCCTATTTCCTTAATTTGAAAGGACCCGCCATATCCGTAGATACGGCATGCTCCTCATCGCTGGTGGCAACTCACCTTGCTTGCCAGGCTTTATCAAATAAAGAGATTGAAATGGCGCTGGTCGGCGGTGTGTCCTTATACCTGACTCCTGAATCCTATATAGGTATGTCTGCATCCGGAATGTTGTCACCAGATGGTCAGTGTAAGACATTTGACAATAGTGCCAACGGCTTTGTTCCAGGCGAAGGAGCAGGGGTGCTGGTTCTGAAGCGGCTAAAGGATGCGGAAGCTGACCGGGATCACATCTATGGGGTTATTATCGGAACTGGGATCAATCAGGATGGAAAAACCAACGGAATTACCGCTCCAAGCACGAACAGCCAAATAGAGCTTGAGCAGGAGATATACAATAAGTATCAGATTGAACCCGAAAGTATTAGCTATGTTGAAATGCATGGGACAGGCACCAAGCTGGGCGATCCTATTGAATTGGAGGCTTTATGCACAGCTTTCAAAGAAAAAACAGATCAGAAGAAGTTCTGTGCCATAGGCTCGGTAAAGAGTAATATCGGGCATACTTCGGCAGCAGCAGGCGTAGCAAGCATGCAAAAGGTGCTGTTATGCATGAAGCATAAGAAACTGGTACCGACACTGAATTTCAAGAACCCGAATGAACATTTTGATTTCGATAATTCTCCATTTTATGTAAATACACAATTGAAGGACTGGCAACCTTCTCAAGGTAACAAAAGGCGGGCTGCTGTGAGCTCTTTTGGTTTTAGCGGTACAAATGCCCATCTTATTATTGAAGAATATCGTCCAGAGGCTGCAATTTCACCAGCAGACGACGAGTCACATAGTCCCGTTCTTTTCGTATTGTCTGCCAAAAATGAGCAGCAACTAGTAACTTATGCCGAAAACATGAGAAACTTTATTGCCACTCAGCCCAACCTTAACTTGACAGATATGGGGTATACGCTGCAAGTAAGCCGTGAGCCGATGAACCACCGTCTGGCTTTTGTGGCAGATTCAAAAGAGAATCTACTACAAGCGCTGGATGGCTTGGTTCATCACCAACGGCCAGCTGGAGTCCTGACGGCTCAGGTGAAAAAAGGCAAGGACGGGATCGTGCTCTTTGAGGCAGATGAAGATGCCAAATCCTTGCTTGAAACCTGGATCAAGAAGAGAAAATTAGGAAAAATTGCAGAGCTGTGGGTACAGGGGCTAACGATGGACTGGAACAAGCTGTATGGGAACATCAAGCCTCGCCGGATGAGTCTGCCCACCTATCCTTTTGCAAAAGAACGGTGCTGGGCGCCCGAGCTAGACAGTAAGGCTGGCAAAGGTACAACTTCTGTCATGGCTGCAACGCTTCATCCTTTGCTGCACCAAAACACCTCCGATTTTTCGGAGCAGCGATTCAGTTCTAGCTTTACAGGCCAGGAGTTTTTCCTGAAGGATCATGTGGTGAATGGGCGCAAGGTGCTGTCTGGGGCCGCATCCCTTGAAATGGCCCGGGCGGCAGTGGAGCAGTCACTAGGCACGGATGAGGGTGACCTGGTCGGAATGTGCCTTAAAAACGTGGTTTGGGCACGGCCTATTGCGATAGAGGATGGCCCAATACAGCTGCATATCGGGCTTTTCCAGAATGAATATCAAGAAATTTCATATGAGATTTATGGAAATAACGGAGCCGATGATACAGAGCTTATGGTATATAGCTACGGCAATGCGGTTCGGAGATCAGCGGTGGAGGCTCCTGCATTGAATATTAAAGATTTGCAGGATACATGCAGCAGAAGCTTCCATCCGGCAGCATTGTATAACCTTTTCAGAGAGCTGGGGATTGATTATGGTCCTGGGCATCAGGGGATTGAGATGGTATATGCCGGAGAGGGTCAAGTGCTGGCGAAGCTATCCTTGCCCTCCTCAGTCTCTGACAATCACGGTCAATTTGTCCTGCATCCAAGCATGATTGATTCAGCTTTCCAGGCATCCATAGGCTTGACGCTGGGCTCTCGCGAGATTAAGCCTGCTCTGCCGTATGCCATTCAGGAAGTTGAAATTATAAAACATTGCAGCTCCACCATGTGGGCGCTGATTCGATACAGTGCAGATGGTACAGCAGGAGATAAGGCACAGAAACTAGATATTGACCTGAGCGACGAAACCGGAGAGATCTGCGTGAGGATAAAGGGTTATTCATCAAGAATTCTGGATATAGACTCTATTCCCACAGACGCGCAGTCCAATTCTGGTACCTTGATGCTTGAACCCGTGTGGAAAGAGCAGGGAGTTAGCATAGAGGGCGATTTACCTGTATATGATCGCCATGTCGTGATCCTTTGCCAGTCGTCCCAGATTTCTCGTGAACAAGTAGAAGCTCAAATAAGCGGCGCAAAGTGCATAATATTGCAACCTGATCAAAACGGAATCGGGGAACAGTTTCAGTATTACGCCGTTCAGATACTTGAGCTAATACAAAGAATTTTTAGAGAAAAAAACCATGGCAAGGTGTTAATCCAGATTGTTACTAACGACCAGGAGGAGCAGCAGCTTGTATCAGGGCTCTCAGGTCTTTTAAAAACCTCCAGAATAGAACATCCAAAACTGGTGGGGCAGTTGATAGAACTTGAACAGGATAAGGCCCCGAATACATTCATAGATATTTTAAAAGAAAACAGCTGGAGTCCTGGAGACATCCAGATTCGGTATGGGAAAGGTAAACGGTGGATTTTCAGCTGGAACGAGATTCCATTTTCTCCGGAAACGGCGGACATTCCGTGGAAGGAGAACGGAGTATATCTCATTACCGGCGGTGCCGGTGGCTTGGGACTTATTTTTGCCAAAGAGATTGTAAATAAAGTACAAAATGTCGCGTTGATTTTAACGGGCCGTTCCGCGCTGGATGAGGGCAAGCGGGCAGAGATAAAGAAATTGGAGTCATTAGGAGCACGAATAGCATATAAGCAGGCCGATGTGACCCGGGAGCAGGCGGTGGCTGATTTAATTCGGGAAATAGGGGCAGAATTCGGAAGCCTGAATGGCATCATTCATAGTGCAGGAGTCATTCGTGACAACCGCATACTTCAAAAAAATAGCGGGGAAATGCTGGAGGTTCTCGCTCCCAAAGTTTTAGGGGTAGTGAATCTGGATCAGGCGAGCAAGCACTTGCCTCTTGACTTCTTCATTATGTTTTCGTCGGTTGCCGGAGGGCTGGGCAATCAGGGACAGGCAGACTATTCTACAGCTAATGCGTTTATGGATGCTTATTCCAGATACCGGAGCACATTGACAGGATCACAGCAACGCCAGGGGCAAACGCTATCCATCAATTGGCCACTATGGAAAGAAGGCGGGATGCATATTGATGAGGAGACGGAGAAGCTGGTAAAGCAGCACACAGGCATGGGCAGTATTTCAACTTCTTCTGGTATTCAGGCTTTGTACCGTGCCATGCTTACGGATGCTAATCAGGTTATGGTGCTGGAAGGCAATCTCGAGAAAATGAAAAGAACAATAGGCTTAGAGATTCCCGAAACCAGACAGCTTGAAAAGGCGGCGGGTGCTTCAGCAAGTATTTCAGCCATTTCCACGACTGACAGGAATGCCGCGCCGGACCTGCTGGACAAGGTGCAGATCGCCATGATGCAGGCGGTATCGAAATTGCTGAAAGTCAAGCTTGAAGATATTGATGCCTATGTAGAACTGAGTGAGTATGGCTTCGATTCGATCTTGCTCACGCAATTTGCCAACAACATCAATCACTTGTATCAGCTTGAGCTGACTCCTGCCGTATTCTTTGAATACACTACACTTCATGACTTCTGCAGGTATTTAGTGGACGAATATGCCACCTTGCTTGGTGAGCAGTTTGTCGTCCAGACCCGGACTGAGCCTGCCGTGCAGAATGAAGAGGATGATAGGGAAGACAGCATCCGCAGTAGACGCCAGCGTTCCCGATTTGCAAACGAGAATGTGCTAGCTATGCCGCAACAGACCCAGGCTGGTTCTGAACCTATTGCAATTGTAGGCATAAGCGGTGTCTTTCCCATGGCCCGGGATGTAGATGAGTTTTGGAAAAATCTTGAGGAAGGCAGGGATTGTATCACTGAAATACCTGAAGATCGCTGGGATTGGAAGGCGTATTACGGTGACCCTGCGGAAGAGACCAATAAAACAAACATCAAGTGGGGCGGGTTTATTGACGGGATCTATGAGTTTGACCCTTTATTTTTTGGAATTTCACCGAGGGAAGCTGCACTCATGGACCCGCAGCAGCGTCTGTTAATGACCTATATTTGGAAGGCGATTGAAGATGCAGGCATTCAGGCAGCGGGACTGTCGGGAAGTCGTACAGGTATCTTTGCAGGAACTGCGAACAGCGGCTACAGCGGAATGATCTATCAGGGAGATGTGGGTGTGGAGGCGTATTCCTCTAGCGGAATGGCGCCGTCGGTAGGACCCAATCGTATGAGCTATTTCCTTAATATTCATGGTCCGAGCGAGCCTGTCGAAACTGCCTGCTCCAGTTCGCTGGTGGCCATTCACCGGGCAGTAAAGGCTATAGAGGATGGAAGCTGTGAAATGGCAATTGCAGGTGGTGTCAATGCAATTATCACACCTGAGCTTCATATCAGCTTCAATAAAGCAGGGATGCTGTGTGAGGATGGCCGGTGCAAAACCTTCTCTGATCAAGCCAACGGTTATGTGCGTGGTGAAGGGGCAGGCATGGTTTTCCTGAAAAAGCTGAAGGACGCAGAAAAGGCTGGAGACCATATTTACGGCGTAATCCGAGGCACAGCTGTCAATCATGGTGGCCGGGCTAATTCCCTGACAGCACCTAATCCGAGGGCACAGGCGGATTTACTGGTAAATGCATATACAAAGGCTGGTATCGACCCAAGAACAGTCTCTTACATTGAGGCCCATGGGACAGGCACCGAGTTGGGTGATCCTATTGAAATCAACGGACTGAAAGCAGCCTTTAAAGAGCTATATGAGAGTACAAAGGGACCCGGGATCAAAGAGCCCCATTGTGGCCTAGGTTCGGTGAAGACCAATGTTGGACATCTGGAGCTGGCTGCCGGAATCGCTGGTGTCATCAAAGTTCTGCTTCAGTTGAAGCATAAAAAGCTTGTTAAAAGCCTTCATTGCGATGCCATTAATCCCTATATCAAACTTGAAGACAGTCCTTTCTATATCGTCCAGGAGACGAGTGAATGGAAGCAGCAGCAAGATGCTTCTGGGCACAATATTCCTCGGAGAGCAGGTGTCAGCTCTTTTGGATTCGGCGGCGTCAATGCTCATTTGATCATCGAGGAATATGTTCCGAAAAATCAGGAGAAAGAGCCAGTTACCTTCAGTGCCCAAAAGCCGGCTATTGTTGTACTGTCAGCCAAGACTGAAGGACAGCTGCAAGATCAGGCACGGCAATTGCTGGCTGCAATCCGGGAGCGCCAGTTCACAGACGGCAGTCTGGGAGATATAGCATATACCCTGCAGATGGGGCGCGAAGCGATGGAAGAACGTTTGGCCTTCACTGCGGTGTCTCTCTCTGAGTTAGAGGAGAAGCTAAAGGGATTTGTTGAAGGGCGAGAAGGCATCCCTAGCTTATATGTAGGGCAGGCAAAACGCTATAGAGAACAGGAAACAAGAGCGGGCGCGGCCGAGACGATTGAGTCGCTGGCTAGTGAAAGCGACTACGCCCAAATCGCACATCTTTGGGTAAAAGGCGCATTTTTTGACTGGGACGTGCTGTACGAAAAGCATAAGCCAAACCGTATCAGCCTGCCTACCTATCCTTTTGCCAAAGAACGATATTGCGTAACCGATACCAATAACCTGAGTGGAGCAAACGATATTGGGCCAAAGCAGGAGAAGTCAGCCATCATTCATCCTTTGCTTCAGCGCAATACGTCCGATATTTATGGACTTCAGTTCAGCTCCACATTTACGGGAAGAGAATTTTTCCTCGCTGACCATGTGATCAAGGGACAGAAGCTTTTGCCTGGAGTGGCCTATCTTGAAATGGCGCGAGCAGCAGTAGAGGAAGTCGCTACACCTTCGGAAGTAAATGGGATTTGTGTTCGTTTAAAAGATGTATTATGGCTCCGACCTGTGGTAGCTGGGGAGCGGCCGATTGCTATAAATATCGGGCTTTACCCGCAAGACGGCGGAGAAATTGCCTATGAAATCTACAGCAAGTCTGAATCAGTGGATACAGAGTTAGTTGTGCATAGCGAAGGCAGCGTAGCAATTGCTCCGTTGGCTGAGATTCCTGCCATAGATATTGAAGCTCTGCTGGAGCAGTGCAATCTGGGTACCTATTCATCCCAGCAGTGTTATGAGGCGTTTGCAGCCATGCAGGTTTCCTATGGGCCAGGGCATCAAGGAATTGAAAAGATCTACACTGGCGTGGATCAGGTACTTGCCAAATTGTCCTTGCCTACCTCTGTTTACCAGACCATGGGACAGTTTGTGATGCATCCTAGCTTGATGGATTCCGCTTTGCAGGCGTCCATAGGCCTGATGATGGACACATACGGCGCTGCCATGTCTGACGGTAAAGCTTCTATAAAGTCAAAGCCGGCTTTACCGTTTGCTGTGGAAGAGCTTGAGGTGTTTAGTGGCTGCACATCAGAGATGTGGGCTTGGGTTCGTAATCGTGAAGGCAGCAGACAGGATGGTCCAGTGCAAAAGCTGGATATTGATTTGTGCGATATGCAGGGGAATGTTTGTGTAAGCATGAAGGGCTTGACATCGCGAATTGCAGAAGGAGGAACAGGGGGCTCAGATGAATTGACGCTATCTGAGACTTTGATGCTTGAGCCTGTATGGGAGGAACAAGCCCTTGTCCCGGGAGGAACAGCACCTGAATATCGGCAGCATTTGGTCATTTTATGTGAACCAGCACATATTTCCGGGGAAATGATTGAATCACAAATAAACGGGGGGCACTGTCTCATCCTGCAATCCGAAGAGAAAAGCATGGATGCACGGTTTAGAACTTATGCAGCTCAGGTGTTTGAGCAAATTCAACAGGTGCTTAAAACCCAATCCAAACACAAAACATTGATTCAGCTTATCATTCCGGTACAGGATGAAAGACAGGTATTCTCTGGACTTTACGGACTCTTACAAACAGCACAGCTTGAGAATCCCACACTAGTGGGCCAACTGATCGAAGTGGATATGGAGGAAGATGCAGCAGGTATTATAAATATCCTGCAAGAAAATAGCCGCAACTTCATGAGTTCACATATCCGCTACCAGTGGGGCAGACGATATGCTGCCGCATGGACGGAAATCAAATCCTCGCAGGAAGTGAACCGTATTCCTTGGAAGGACAAAGGGGTTTATTTGATTACTGGCGGAACCGGCAGCCTTGGTTTGATTCTGGCTGAAGAAATGGCACGACAGGCTAAAGATGTCGCGTTAATTCTCGTCGGACGATCTATGCTCCGTGGTCACATCAAAGCAAGGATTGAGGAAATAGAGGCTCTAGGAGCAAGAGTCGTATTTCGGCAGGCCGATGTCGACGATAACAGAGCGGTTGAGGATTTGGTTCGGGATATTCGGGAAGAGTTTGGGAAACTGGACGGGATTATTCACGGTGCAGGAGTAACCAGCGATAATTTTATGATTAAAAAAACAGAAGAGGAATTGCAGAAAGTATTGGCGCCAAAGGTTACAGGATTAACGAATCTGGACCAGGCCTGCAAGGATATTCCGCTGGACTTTTTCATTCTATTTTCATCTGTTGCAGGCAGTCTTGGGAATATAGGACAGGCTGACTATGCTGCTGCCAATGCCTTTATGGATGCCTATGCCAGATATCGCAATACACTTGTAGAACAGAAACAACGTTATGGGCAGACGCTTTCAATCAACTGGCCGCTCTGGAAGGAAGGCGGAATGCGTATTGATAGTGAAACGGAACAAATCATGGAGGAAATGGGGATGTTCGCTATGGGGACCGACACAGGAATGCGGGCTTTGTACCAGAGTCTGGCTTCTGGAAAAGATCAAGTCATGGTATTGGAAGGGCATGCCAGCCAGCTCAGAGAAACGCTCCTGCAGCAGCCATCCCTGAATCAGGTTGAAGATGCCTCCTCTATGATCATGGAGAGCAGAAAGGAGCCTGGAATCGCTCAAGACCTGCTTGTCGAAAAAGCTGCAAATTATTTAAAGCAATTGCTCGCAACATCCATCAGACTGCCAGCAAGGCAGATTGAAGCCGATGCCCCTATGGAGAAGTATGGAATTGACTCTATTATGATCAGACAACTGACACGTGAATTGGAGAAAACATTCGGTACATTACCCAAAACGTTGTTTTTTGAATACCAGAGTATCCGGGAGCTGACCCAATATTTTCTTGAAGTTCACCAGAAGCAGCTGATTCAACTGCTTGGAATGGAGGAAGAGGTCAACGCCGTCCAAGCGTTTACGTCTTCCACTGTGAAAGAGAACCCGGAAAGGCCGCTTTCCAGCAGCCGAAGACAAGCTCGTGAAATGCCGGCTCAGGCAAAATTGCTGGATCAGAAAAAACTCCAACCGCAGCCGGAAGCAGCAGGTGGTACGGGGGATATTGCCATTATCGGCTTGTCAGGCATGTATCCTGAGGCCGAGAATGTTAGAGAATTCTGGAGTAATTTGCGTGATGGGAAGGATTGTATTACAGAAATTCCTAAAGAGCGCTGGGATCACAGCATATACTTTGACGAGGAAGGGAACAAGTCTGGAAAAGCTTACAGCAAGTGGGGAGGCTTTATCAAAGGCGTGGATCAATTTGATCCGAAGTTTTTCAACATTTCTCCTAGGGAAGCAGAAATCATCGATCCACAGGAGCGCTTGTTTCTGAAATGCGTCTATGAAACGATCGAGGATGCAGGTTATACACGGGAAGGGCTTGGACTGGAAAGGAATGTAGGCGTTTTTGTCGGCGTTATGTACGAAGAATATCAGCTTTACGGGGCGCAGGAGCAGGCTAGAGGCAAAATGATTGCCGTTCCGGGGAATCCGGCCTCCATTGCAAACCGTGTTTCTTATTTCTGTAATTTCCACGGACCAAGCATGGCTGTGGATACGATGTGCTCATCCTCATTGACGACCATACATCTTGCCTGCCAGAGCTTACAGCAAGACGAGTGTGAGCTTGCCGTTGCTGGCGGTGTCAATGTCTCCATTCATCCGAACAAATACCTGATGCTTGGGCAGGGAAGATTCGTATCAAGCAAGGGACGATGCGAAAGCTTCGGAGAAGGCGGAGATGGGTATGTGCCGGGTGAAGGCGTAGGGGCCGTGTTGCTCAAACCGCTGACCAAAGCAATAGCAGACGGCGATCACATATACGGGGTCATCAAGGGAACCGCTGTGAATCACGGCGGGAAGACCAATGGCTTTTCAGTTCCAAATCCTAAGGCGCAGGCTAGTGTAATTGGAAGGGTCTTTAAGAAAGCTGGTATAAACCCCAGAACAATCAGTTACATTGAAGCACACGGCACCGGGACATCTTTAGGTGATCCCATTGAAATCGCTGGATTGCAAAAGGTTTTCCAGGAATACACGGAAGACACCCAGTTCTGCGCCATTGGTTCGGCAAAATCCAATATAGGGCATTGCGAGAGTGCAGCAGGGATTGCAGGAGTGACTAAGGTGCTCCTGCAGCTCAAATACGGACAGATCGCACCTTCGCTGCATTCAAGCACACTCAACCCGAACATCGACTTTAGCAATAGCCCTTTTATAGTTCAGCAGGAGCTAGAAGATTGGAAAAGACCGGTCGCCACGATAAATGGGAAGACCGTTGAGTACCCAAGAATTGCAGGTATTTCTTCTTTCGGTGCTGGAGGCTCCAACGCACATGTGCTTATTGAGGAATACATCCCTGAGGTACAGGAGACTAGACAAGCTCCTATGATATTGCAAAACTCGGCCATAGTCGTGCTGTCAGCCAAAAATCAGGAGCGATTGTACGAGCAGGTGCAAAGATTGCTTTCTGCACTCAGAGCACCGGAATACGCGGATGCCAGTTTGGGGGATATAGCATTTACCCTTCAGGTGGGACGGGAAGCTATGGAGGAACGGTTAGCAGTCATAGCTAAGTCTACGACGGAGCTTGAAGGAAAGCTGGAGAGCTTCCTAGCGGGGAATGAGGAAATCGACGGACTCTATTCGGGTCAGGCAAAGAAAAATAAAGATATTCTGACGGTTCTTGAAGCAGACGAGGACATGGAACAATTGGTGGATATCTGGATAAGCAAGAGCAAGTATACAAAGCTGGCAGAGCTGTGGGTTCAGGGACTACTATTCGATTGGAACAGGCTTTACGGAAAGGTTAGACCTCATCGGATGAGTCTGCCAACCTATCCATTTGCCAAGGAAAGCTATTGGATCTCTACGTTTGGAAGCCAGTCCAAGGAAGTCAAGACGGAGCTCCCTGTAGTTGATATTCCAGCACAAAAGCAAGAGCCCGTTGTTTTCAGCCCTCCTACTGCCAACGCTAATGTGCAGGTACAGACATTGGCAAGGGTACCTGAAAAGCCGCAGGGTATTTTGCTGCGCTCAGTCTCTGATATCGAGAAGGTAGCCGTCGCACCCAAAAAGGCAGCTAAGCCTGCAGAATTGAAGCCTGCTCCCCCGCAGCCTAAACCTATCAATTCTACACCGCAGCCCGCTGTCAGGGACGAGGCCAAGCGACCTGCTAACGGACCTACGGCTGTACGGGTGGATGCATTGGAGAAGGAACTAATTAAAAGTCTTGCGAAATCCTTGAGTATGGATGAAAAGGATATTGGCCGAGACGATAAATTTATCGATATGGGACTGGATTCTATTATAGGCGTAGAGTGGGTACAGGACGTGAATAAACGGTTTGGAACGGCTATTTCAGCAACCAGAGTATATGACTATCCTAACATCAAAGAATTTTCCAAATATTTAGCAAAGGAATTAAGCAAATCGGCGGGAGCCTCAAACCAAGTACCTGTAGAGTCAACTTCTACGCAGCCCATGCAAGCATTGATCCAGAAGGTGCTGCAAGGTGAATTAAATGTTGAGCAGGCCGATCAGTTGTTCAAGCAATTACACTCGTAAATTGCCGACACGATATTCGTCCTATTTCATACGGCTAGGAGGGCATTTTTATGGATCCAAAAGATATTTTTCGTGCGGTACAAACAGGGGAAATAAATTCTGAAGATGCCGAAGCACGATTGCGCCAATTGATGGGCGGGCTTTCGGATGAATCTTTGGAAGAATCATTGGAAGTCCGGTCACAGGAATCAACTTCAGAGGAATTGTCTCTTTCGCTACAGCCATTGGACAGCTTTCACGGACCGGAGAAGGAGAGCAATGGCGAAACGGAAGTGCCGCCTGTGGTTCAATTGCAGGAATTTGAGCATGGCATTGTTCTGTTAACAATGAAGGATACCGTGCACAAAAATACATTTTCCGATGAACTGATTGTGGGCCTGAACCAGGCGTTCGCTACGGTGCAGGCTAACGAGAATTATAAAGTTGTGATTCTGACGGGATATGACACCTATTTTGCCACAGGGGGTACGCAGGAGGGATTGCTGGCCATTCATGAGGGAAAGGCGAAATATAGCGATACCAATGTTTACAAGATTGCACTGGATTGCAAGCTGCCAGTCATTGCTGCTATGCAGGGACATGGGATTGGCGCGGGCTGGTGCATGGGGATGTTTTGCGATTTTATCGTGATGAGTAGAGAAAGTATCTACACTACTAATTTTATGAAATACGGCTTTACTCCCGGTGCGGGCTCAACCCTCATTTTTCCTGAAAAGTTCGGAGTTAGCATGGCGCAGGAAATTTTATTCACTGGTACTAGATATAGCGGTTCAGAACTGGAGTCCAAAGGGACTCCTTTTCCTGTTCTGCCGAGAAATGAAGTGGTACCGTACGCAATGCAGCTGGCAAGGAAACTGTCCGAGTCGCCAAGAGAGTCATTGATTGAGCTGAAAAACCATATGGCTCAGCCGATTAGAGAAAAGCTGGCGGCTACGATTGAGAAAGAAATAAAAATGCAGGACAAAACGTTTGTGAATCAGCAAGAGGTCAAGGAACGGATTCAGACGGCCTACGGACAACTTCCGAATAGCGATGGTACGCACAAACCGCTCAAGCAGGCGGATATGAAAAAATCTGTGCCCAGTATGCCGCATGGTCAGGAGAAGGATTCTATCGCAGTTATTGGCATGGCGGGGCAGTTTCCCAAATCCAAGACATTGGCTGAGTTCTGGGATAACCTGGCTCAGGGCAGGGATTGTATATCGGAAATTCCTTCAACACGCTGGTCCATTGACGAATATTATGATACTGATCCCAAGGCTGAGGGGAAAACCTATAGCAAGTGGATGGGTGTGCTAGAGGATATAGATCGATTTGACCCGTTGTTCTTTAATATATCTCCTGCGGAAGCAGAGATGATGGACCCTCAACAGCGTCTATTTCTGGAAAGTAGCTGGAAATGCATTGAAGATGCTGGATTGAATCCAGCCTCACTGTCAGGGAGCCGTTGCGGTGTTTTTGTAGGTTGTGCAGCTAGTGATTATGGAAGGTCCATGAGCGGACAGGGATTGAATGCGCAGGTTCTTATGGGAGGATCACCTTCCATTTTATCGGCCCGGATTTCGTATTTGCTGAATTTGAAGGGCCCTTCTCTGGCGATTGATACCGCATGCTCTTCCTCTCTGGTAGCTATAGCTGAAGCTTGCAACAGCCTTGTTTTAGAAACAAGCGATCTTGCTTTGGCGGGCGGAGTAATGATCATGGCAGGGCCAGGGATGCATGTCATGACCAGCAAAGCAGGAATGCTGTCCAAGGATGGACGATGCTTTACTTTTGACGCCCGTGCAAACGGGTTTGTCCCTGGAGAAGGGGTTGGCGTTATTTTATTAAAACGGCTCTCTGATGCAATCAGGGACAAGGACTCCATCTATGGAGTTATCCGGGGATGGGGAATGAACCAGGATGGGAAAACCAACGGCATTACCGCTCCAAGTGTAAATTCACAGATTTCGCTTGAAAGTGAGGTTTACCAGCGGTTCAATATTAATCCTGAAACGATCTCTATGGTAGAGGCCCATGGGACAGGTACCAAACTGGGCGATCCGATCGAAGTGGAAGGGCTTACCGAAGCTTTCCGATCCTATACGAACAAAAAGGGCTATTGCGCGCTGGGATCGCTGAAAAGCAATATGGGACATATGCTAACAGCGGCCGGAGTAGCTGGCATAATGAAAGTGCTCCTCGCCATGAAACATCGGCAATTGCCGCCAACCATCAATTTTGAATCCCTAAATGAACATATTTCTTTGGAGGAAAGCCCGTTTTACATTAACACTGGGCTACAAAAGTGGGAGTCCAAACCGGGGATACCTCGACGTGCAAGCGTCAGTGCTTTCGGGTTTAGCGGTACTAATGCGCATATGGTTATTGAAGAATATGTGCCTGTAGCCTCTGAGGTGAAGCTGAACCCAGTCGATCAAGATAACCCAGTGCTATTTGTACTTTCTGCCAAAAGCGAACAAGCCCTGAAATCCTATGCCGCCGACATGATGGAATTTGTTAAATTGCACGAAAGCACTAAGCTGTCAGACCTGACTTATACCCTGCAAGTGGGCAGAGAGGCTATGAACTGGCGCCTCGCGTTTTTGACAGATTCAAGAGAAAATCTGATCCATGAGCTGGAACATTTTGTGAATGGCAACTCGTCGGACAAGGTGTTAACTGGACAAGTGGACGATGCTAGAGGCGAAATTGAACTTTTTGATTCTGACGAAGATACTGGAACCCTCGTTCGGACCTGGCTTCAAAATAAAAGACTTGATAAAGTAGCCAAATTATGGACTAATGGCGCAACTGTTGAATGGGATGCACTTTATGGAGCAACCAAGCCCCAGCGAATCAGTCTGCCGACCTATCCTTTCGAGAGGGAACACTATTGGTTGTCTGAGACAGACATGGAGCAGGAGAATATAAACCCGGCTATGACCGCCCAAATTCACCCTTTGTTGCATCAAAATACTTCCGATCTCTCCGGGCAGCGCTACGACTCCACCTTTACAGGCCGGGAATTTTTCCTAGCAGATCACCGAGTCATGGGCCAACCGACATTACCTGGGGTGGCTTACCTTGAAATGGTGCGAGCGGCCGTCGAAGAAGCAGCAGGAGATGTCATGGAGGGTGAGACCCGTATTCAACTGAGAAATGTAGTATGGGCTCAGCCCATCGTTGTAGCTAACAATCCGATCAGGGTACACACCAGCCTATATCCTCAGGACGATGGAGCGATTGCGTTTGAAATATACAGCGGGGGGGAAGAAGACGCCGAAAATATTATACACAGCCAGGGGATAGCTGTGTTGGAGAGAAACAGTGAGCCGCAGTACCTGGACCTGAATGTTTTACAGGCAGAATGTATTCACAGTTCACTATCTTCAAGCCAATGCTATGAAGCTTTCAGAGCTATGGGAATAGACTATGGCCCGGGACACCAGGGGATCGAGACCATCTTACGGGGAAAGGATTTCGTGCTGGCAAAGCTGTCCCTTCCATCCAATGTATCTCATACTCAAAGTGAATTTGTATTGCATCCGGCTTTGATGGATTCAGCCTTGCAGGCCACAATCGGCTTGGTGATGGATCGGGAAGAACATGTGTCTGAAGGCAACCTCTCGGTACCCTTTGCCTTGCAGGAACTGAAAATATTCGAAAAATGCACTTCTGTGATGTGGGCACGGATTTCCAGACAAGCGAGTGAGGAGACACTAAATGGATTGAGCATAGTACATATCGATCTCTGCGACGAGAGCGGAAAGATTTGTGTGCAGCTCAAAGGGCTCTCATCCAGAGAACTGGAAAAAGGAGCAGGGCAAGCAGATTTCGTCGAGAATGTGGGCACACTCATGCTGGAGCCGGTCTGGGAGGAGGAGGCAGTCCTTGCAGGAGAGAACGCGTTCAAAGATATACGGCATATTGTGATCCTGTGCGAATTTGAAGGTATTTCCAGAAAGGATATTGCAGCTCGTATGGATGGTACTCGCTGCATTGTTTTACAGTCATCGAGTAATGACTTGGATGCGCGGTTTGAAGACTACACTATTCAGATATTTGAAGAATTGCAAAATATAATGCTGGATATACACAAACAAAAAACTTTGCTGCAAATTGCAGTCCCTGCCCGAAATGACCAACAGGTTTATTCCGGGTTCTTTGCCATGCTGCAAACCGCCCAAAAAGAAAACCCGAATGTCATGGGTCAACTGCTAGAGCTTGATGCCAAGGATGGCCCTGAGGGGATTATTGCAAAATTACAAGAGAACCGTTACGGCCAGTACGGCGAACGAATACGATATCATGGCGACAAGCGACAGGCTTTAAAGTGGCAAGAAATTGAAACCTTGCGTGAAGATGCAGCCCAGCCATGGAAAGATGGAGGGACCTATCTCATCACTGGCGGTCTAGGCGGCCTGGGACTGATTTTTGCCAGAGACATCCTGTGTAATGTGAAAGACTCCACCGTCGTACTGGTAGGACGATCACCTCTGTCAGCGGATAAACAGACCTTGTTAAGCGAATTGGAAGCGCTGGAAGGTCATATAGAGTACAGACAGGTGGACGTGGGTCAAAAGGAAGCGGTCACCGAGTTAATTCATGGCATCGTCGAGCAATATGGCGGTCTTAACGGTATTTTACACACAGCAGGAGTGATACGGGACAACTTCATCATCAAAAAGACGATAGAAGAAGTTAGAGAAGTGCTGACTCCCAAAGTCTCAGGGTTGATCCATCTGGATCAGGCCAGCAACTCCCTGCCTCTGGATTTCTTTATCCTGTTTTCTTCCGGCGCCGGAAGTGTTGGCAATGTAGGACAGGTTGACTACTCTGCTGCCAATGGCTTTATGGATGCTTATGCTTCTTATCGAAATGCTTTGGCGGCAGGCAAGCAACGCCAGGGGCACACGCTGTCGATCAACTGGCCGTTGTGGAAGGACGGTGGGATGCATGTCGATGGGGAAACGGAAAAGGCAATGCAAGGTCTGGGCATGATTGCCATGGAAACAGAGAGTGGAATAAAGGCTTTGTATCAAAGCTTATCTTCCGGTAAAAGCCAGGTTATGGTTATCGAAGGATATCCTCAAACGATTAAGACGGCCATTCTGGGACAGCCTTCAGGAACAGAGATTTCAGGCCGTTCCAGAATGGAAGATGGGGAAGCCTCGATTATCGGCGAAGAATGGCTAAGAGAAAAAGCTGAAGACTATTTGAAAACATTGCTTTCGGCTGTAATCAAGCTGCCAGCTGAAAGTATAAATGTAAATGCGCCTATGGACAGGTATGGGATTGATTCCATATTGGTCATGCAGCTCACAAATGAATTGGAAAAAACGTTTGGCTCACTGCCGAAGACATTATTTTTTGAATATCATAATCTCCGCTCATTAACTGGATATTTCCTTGAATCGCACCATGGCCGGCTGGTAGACGTTTTAAAAGCGCAGGAGAAGAATGCGGCTCCTCATAAAGTGGCGAACGAACCTGCAAAAGCAGCAATAGAGCCTTTGGCTCCGATCGCTGCGAGTCGCAGACGTCCATGGCCTTTCCCGACAGGTACGCAGCCCCATCAGGAAGAGAAGGGCTTGGACATTGCCATTATAGGGGTATCGGGAAGATATCCGGGGGCAGCAGGTATCCAGGAGTTCTGGAAAAACCTAAGGGATGGGAAGGACTCCATCACTGAGATTCCCAAGGAGCGTTGGGACTACAGTCTGTACTTTAATGAAACTAAAGGGAAGCCCGGGAAAACCTACAGCAAGTGGGGAGGGTTCATCGATGGGGTGGACTGGTTTGACCCGTTGTTTTTCAACATTTCGCCAAGAGAAGCGGAAACGATGGACCCTCAAGAGCGCCTTTTCCTGGAATGTGTGTATGAAACCATAGAGGATGCGGGCTATACGCGCGAAACTCTTGGTGCAGACCGGGGACTTGGCGGCATGGAAGGCAATGTTGGCGTTTATGTCGGAGTAATGTATCACGAATATCAGCTTTATGGAGCCCAGGAACAAGCCAAAGGGAATATGCTCGGGCTTCTCGGGAATGCTTCGGCGGTTGCCAACCGTGTATCGTATTTTTGTAATTTTCATGGACCAAGTATCGCTGTGGATACCATGTGCTCTTCGTCACTGACAGCAATCCATATGGCCTGTCACGGACTGCAGCATGGAGAATGTGAACTGGCGGTTGCAGGGGGAGTCAACGTTTCCGTCCATCCTAACAAATATCTATTACTAGGACAGGGAAGCTTTGCATCAAGCAATGGGCGGTGTGAAAGCTTCGGACAGGGTGACGGATATGTGCCAGGAGAAGGAGTCGGGGCTTTGCTGCTCAAGCCGCTGGCCAAAGCTATAGCAGATGGAGACCGGATATATGGCGTCATAAAAGGTACTGCAGTGAATCACGGAGGAAAAACCAATGGATATACTGTACCCAACCCCAACGCACAGGCTAGCGTGATTGGGCAGGCTATTCAGGAGGCGGGAATCAACCCTAGAACCATTAGCTATATAGAGGCGCATGGGACAGGAACTCCTCTGGGTGATCCGATTGAAATTGCGGGCTTACAAAAGGTGTTCCGGGAATATACCAGAGACAAGCAGTTCTGTTCAATCGGGTCTGCCAAGTCTAATATCGGACATTGTGAGAGCGCAGCCGGTATTGCCGCAGTGACAAAGGTGCTGTTGCAGTTGAAATATAAACAATTGGTGCCTTCACTGCATTCAAGCAAGTTAAATCCCAACATCGATTTTAGTGATAGTCCTTTTAAAGTACAGCAGACATTAGAGGAATGGAAAAGACCTGTCGTATCCATGGATGGTGAAATCAAGGAGTATCCAAGGTTGGCAGGAGTCTCGGCCTTCGGGGCAGGCGGATCTAACGCGCATGTGGTAATTGAAGAGTACATTCCAGCAGAGACTACTCAGCTGCAAGCTGCTCCTGCGTCTCTTCATCCTGCCATGATTGTGCTATCGGCCAAGAACAGGGAAAGGCTGAACGAGCAGGCGCAAAGATTGCTATCTGCCATTAGAGAGCTGAATGACCCGCGTATAGGTCTCGCAGATATCGCCTACACGCTGCAGATCGGACGAGAAGCGATGGAAGAACGGCTTGCGATCATCGCCACATCCATCCAAGAGCTGGATTGGAAATTGGAAAGCTTCCTGCTGGAAAAGGAAGGTATAGAAGAACTGTATAGAGGACAGGTAAAGCGCAACAAAGGAGTATTGGTCACTCAGGAAATCGATGAGGATATGGCTAAAATGGTGGGTGCATGGGTGAGCAAAGGTAAATATGGAAAGCTCGCCGAGCTTTGGGTGACAGGACTGCTGTTGGACTGGAACAGGCTTTATGGGGAAAAGAAGCCTCACAGAATTAGTTTGCCAACCTATCCTTTTGCCAGAGAAAGCTATTGGGTGCCCGTAAACCAGGTAAAGGGCGATGGCTTGATAGCCGCTCTGAGTCAGTCTACATTTTTGTCCCCTTTACTGCATCACAACACTTCAAACTTCTTGAAGCAGCGGTTCAGCTCAACGTTTACAGGCGAGGAATTTTTCCTCAGAGATCATACGGTAAAAGGCCAACGGATTCTACCAGGCGTCGCTTATCTTGAGATGGTGCGGGCGGCTGTGGAACGCTCTATAGGAGATGAGGACAACTGCACAACAGGAATCCGGTTGAAAAATGTAAACTGGATTCGGCCAATTGTGGTCGAAGATCAGTCATTCCCAGTACACACAGGCCTATTTTTGGAAGACGCGGGAAAAATCAGCTTTGAGGTATATAGTAAGCAAGCAGGAAGCGATATCGGACATACCGTGCACAGCCAGGGCAATGCGGTGCAGTTTAACGTGGAACAAAAGCCAGTGCTTAACCTAGAGGCATTACAGGCAGAATTTGATCTACACGGATTTGAGGGGGAGCGTTGCTACGATATCTTCCAAAAAATTGGCATGGATTACGGCCCAGCCTTCAGGTGCGTGGAGAAAGTGTATACACGTCCGGGCAAGGTACTGGCCAAGCTGGCATTGCCCTCCGTGCTCTCCGATTCGGCTGACAGCTTTGTTCTTCACCCTAGCCTAATGGATGCGGCCTTGCATGCATCCATTGGATTAATCATGGGTCAAGATGGAGAGCTGCCGGACAGCACAGTACCCAATACGCCTTCTATGCCATTCGCCCTTCAAGAGATCGAAATCCATGGGGCATGCACCCAGAATATGTGGTCGTTGATTCAATACAGCGAGGGCAGCAAGAGAGAGGACAAGGTACAGAAGCTCAATATCGACTTATGTGATGAGGAAGGGAACGTTTGTGTCAGAATAACGGGACTATCCACCCGAGCGCTGGACGGAGATATCCGCACTGAGCATGCACAAGGCGTAGTTGCAGGAGATCATGCCGCCGATCCGCTTGTAGGAGCTGTCATGCTCATCCCAAAATGGGACCCCGTTGCGCTTAAAAAAGAATCAGCTTTCCCATCTTCGACAGACCGAATGGTCATTGCAGGTGGTACGGACAAAGATAGACAGGCCATCCGGGAATATTATCCGAAGGCGCATTTTTTGGAGCTGCAGGCGCAGGATTCCATAGAAACGGTTGCCTCAAAGGTTGAAGAATATGGAGCCGTTGACCATATACTGTGGATTGCACCTACGATTTCTGTCGAATCGGTCACTGCTGAATCCTTGATTGAGGAACAGGAGCCCGGAGTCTTGCTCTTCTTTAGAATGGTCAAGGCGCTGCTCCTGCTGGGGTATGGGACGAAAAAGCTAGGCTGGACCACCATAACCACCCAGGCTCAGTCGATCGATCAGGACGATACAGTCCACCCGGCCCACGCAAGTTTGCATGGGTTGGTAGGCACGATGGCCAAAGAATATCCGAACTGGAAGGTTCGTATCATAGACCTGCAATCCGACTATGACTGGCCGTTATCCGAACTATTTACGCTGCCTTCAGACCGTCAGGGACGGATGTGGGTTTTCAGAGGCGGTCAGTGGTATCGCCAGCAGCTGATTCCGTTTAAGCAGACTCCAGGCTCAAAAGGACAGACGCTGTACAAAACCGGAGGCATCTATGTGGTTATCGGTGGTGCAGGCAACATCGGAGTGGCGTGGAGCAAGTATATGGCTTCGACCTATCAGGCCCAGATGGTGTGGATAGGCAGAAGGCCAAAGGACGCGTCCATCCAGGCTAAATTGGACGAATTTAAAGGCCACGGACCTGTTCCATACTATATTACGGCAGATGCAGCAGATGAAAGGTCGCTGCAGGGGGCATATGAGGAGATAAAGCAGCGGTACTCCAAGATCAACGGCGTAGTCCACTCTGCCATTGCCTTTTTGGAGAAGGGTTTGGAAGATTTGACGGAGGAAGAGCTCCGGTCCGGGCTTTCGGCAAAGGTCGATGTGAGTGTGCGCATGGCTCAGGTCTTCCAAAATGAACCGCTGGATTTCGTGTTGTTTTTCTCTTCCATTATTGCCTATGTAAAAAATCCCGGACAAAGCAGCTATGCTGCCGGATGTACCTTTAAGGATGCGTTTGCGCAGCGGCTTTCACAGGAATGGCATTGCCCGGTGAAAGTCATGAACTGGGGATACTGGGGGAACGACGAGAACAATGCTTCCCAAGACAGGCAGCAAGAGGTGGAAAATTACTCAAAACTAGCGCAGATCGGCGTCGGACTTATTGAGCCTCAAGAGGGGATGGAGGCACTTGAGACGTTGCTTGCTTCACCATTGAATCAAGTAGGGCTGATGAAGACAACAAAACATTTAGATTTGGAAGGGACTAATCCGGCGGAAGCCATTGGCCTATATTCGCACAACACGGATCCCGATCTTCGGGATATACAAGAAAGTATGGCTGCAGTAATCAAATCAAAAGACCAGTTTGCCGAGGATTATGCGGCAGAGGATGCTGGCAGCCTGCAGGAAAAGGAATTGGAACACCTTCTGGGCAAGCTGTTGCAGGAGCAGCTTTGGTCCATGGGGCTGTCAGGGACAGATCATCAGTCTGTTGACGAGTTCAAACATAAGCATGGACTGCCTGAGTTATACGGCAAATGGCTAGGTGAGAGTGTAAAGATTTTGGCACGGCTGAATGATGCTCTTACAGATGGAAATGCTTCCAGCCCGGCTTACCGAGAGGATGTCTGGCAGGAATGGGAAGAGCACAAGCATACATGGAAAAAATATCCGCAGATGCGGGCGAGGGTACATTTGGCTGAGACAACGCTGCGGGCCTTGCCTGAAATTATTACCGGCCAATGTCCTGCAACGGAAATCATGTTCCCCAATTCCTCGATGGAATTAGTGGAAGGGATTTATAAAGACAGTCTGGTAGCTGACTATTTTAATGAAGTTCTTTCCGATACGATCGCCGCCTATGTTCAGCAGAGAATTATGAGCGACTCTGCTGCAGAAATCAGAATTCTCGAAATCGGAGCAGGCACCGGAGGAACCAGCAACACCGTATTCCTCAAATTACGGCCATATTGCAAACACATTCAGGAATATTGTTATACCGATATTTCGAAGGCCTTTTTGATGCATGCGGAAAAAGAGTATGGGCCAGACAATCCGTACCTTAGTTATCGAATCTTTAATGTGGAAGAACCTATTGCTGGACAAGGTATTGATGCGGGTAAATATGACATTGTCATTGCTGCCAATGTACTTCATACGGCCAAAGATATTCGTCAGGCATTGCGTAATGCGAAAGCGGTTTTGAAAAGCAACGGCCTGCTTCTATTAAATGAACTCATGGGCAGCAGCATATTTACCCACCTTACCTTCGGATTGCTGGATGGCTGGTGGGCTTATGAGGATTCGGAGTTGCGTATTCCCGGCTGCCCTGGACTTTATCCTCACGTATGGAAAAGCGTATTGGCCAAAGAAGGCTTTCACACAGCGTTCTTCCCGGCACAGGAGGCGCATGATTGGGGCCAGCAGATCGTTGCAGCCCAAAGCGATGGCTTGGTTCGGCAAAAGCGACAGCCAAAGCAAAAATCCCTATCGGTAGAGAATAGAACCGTTGAAGCAGGATCAATAAAACAATCAGCTCAGCCCAAAAGAGAGGCAGTACAGGCGGAATCAGCGGAATCAGAAAATGTGCTGCGCAGCAAAAGTACGGCCTACTTTAAAAATTTACTTGGCGAAACCCTAAAAATGGAACCGGGAAGCATCGACTCTACGGTTGCCCTGGAAGAGTACGGGATCGACTCGATATTGGTTGTGCAAATCACCAATGTGCTGCGTGAAGTGATCGAGGATTTTGCCAGCACCCTGTTTTTTGAGTACAACACCATAGATGATCTGGTAGCGTACCTGCTTCAAACGCAAAAGGATTCGTTGAAGAAGCTGGTAGGTATGAAGGAGACAGAGATGAGCGAAGAAACTTCCAGAGTGGAAGAAGTCCCTGCTCCACAGGTAGTCGATATTGCCCCGATGAGATTTGCACAGAAAGGACGCTTCCTTAAGCCGTCTGTCAGCAAAGGTGAGAAGCCGAAGGAGCACTCCTCTAATATCAGAGATATTGCGATTGTGGGCTTGTCCGGGCGCTATCCAGGAGCTCGTAATGTAGAGGAATATTGGAACAACCTAAAAGAGGGTAAAAACTGCATCACTGAAATTCCGAAAGATCGTTGGGATTGGAAGACCTACTTTGACGAAGAAAAAGGAAAACGAGGTACCATCTATACGAAATCAGGCGGCTTTATCGAGGGAATCGATTTATTTGATCCACTATTTTTCAAGATTTCTCCTGCAGAAGCCGAAACTATGGACCCGCAGGAACGGCTCTTTCTGGAAGCTGCATATGCAAGTATAGAGGATGCCGGATATACCCCTGCCAATCTTTGTGAGAGTCGTAAAGTGGGCGTATTCGCAGGCGTGATGAATGGAAATTACGGTTTGGGACCTCAATACAATTCCATTTCCAATCGGATATCCTATCATTTGGATTTCCAAGGTCCAAGTATGACCATCGATACCGCTTGTTCCTCCTCATTGACGGCTATCCATCTAGCTTTGGAAAGTCTGTATAGCGGTATCAGCGAGTGCGCTATTGTCGGAGGGGTCAATTTGATCGTAGACCCAATCCACTATATCAAGCTGTCAGCGATGACGATGCTTTCGAAAACTGGCGAATGTAAGTCGTTTGGAGACCAAGCGGATGGATTCGTTGATGGGGAAGGCGTCGGCGCTATCGTGTTAAAGCCGCTGGAGAAGGCTATTGCAGACGGTGACCATATTTATGGTGTCATCAAAGGGAGCATGCTCAATGCTTCAGGTAAAACCAGTGGTTATACCGTGCCTAGCCCTCAAGCTCAATCTCAACTGATTGAGGATGCGCTACGGCGTTCGAATGTTGATGCAAGAACCATCAGTTATATTGAAGCCCATGGAACCGGCACGGCTTTGGGAGACCCTATTGAAATTGCCGGATTGACCAGGGCTTTTGAGAAATTCACACAAGACAAGCAGTTCTGCGCCATAGGTTCGGTCAAATCCAATATTGGTCACACCGAGAGCGCAGCAGGCATTGCAGGAGTAACTAAAATATTGCTGCAGCTTAAGCATCGCCAGTTAGTACCGTCCTTACATTCTAGGAAGTTGAATCCTGAAATTCATTTCAGCAATACTCCTTTTGTCGTTCAGCAGAATCTAGAAGAATGGAAGAGACCGGTAATTACAACCGATGGAATCACTCAGGAGTGTCCGAGACGGGCTGGAATATCGTCTTTCGGTGCAGGTGGGGCCAACGCTCATATCGTGATTGAAGAGTATATTCCCGAGGTTCAGGAGCCATCAGGAATAGAACCTGCTTCTCAGGGACCTGCGATGATCGTGCTATCAGCCAAGAGTGAGGAGCAGCTTAAGGAAAAAGGACGACAGCTGCTTGAGGCTCTTCAGGGTCAGCTATCCTCGGCCAGCATATTGGATATTGCCTATACGCTCCAGGTGGGACGCGAACCGATGGAGGAGCGTCTAGCCATGCTCGTGGATTCGATCACAGATCTTGAGGAGAAATTAAAGGAATTTGTGGACGGACGCCACAGCATGCTCAACCTGTATAGAGGTCAAGTAAAACGCAACAAAGAAGCGTTGTCCATTTTTACGGGGGACGAAGACCTGCAACAACTGATTGAACATTGGATTTCCAAAAGGAAATATACAAAGCTTCTGGAGCTGTGGGCCAAAGGGCTAAATTTGGATTGGGAAAAAGTTTATACGGGGAAGGTACCTCACCGTATCAGCCTGCCAACCTACCCATTTGCAAAAGAGCATTATTGGACTTCGGATAGCAAGGATCAATTAAAAGCCCACGCATTACTGTCGCAAAATGAAAGCAATGTAGATTTTGATGATCAATTGTGCGGCAGACTCTTGGATGAAATGATGAACGACGCCATGTCTGTTGATGAGGCCGCCAATGAAATCTTCAATATATTCATACGTAAATGAGAAGTTTCTACATGCTGGGAGGCAATCGAAGATGAAGGACTTTTTTCAAACTATTCTGGGTGAGGTAAAAAGCGGACGGATGCAGAAAGAGGAGGCTCTCCTCAGAATACGCCAAATTCAAGCTCAAATGGCTTCAGATGGAACTCTGCACAGCAGAGCAGGGAACACGGAGGGGGCTCTGGCGGATACAGGAGTCCTTATGCTTGAGCCTTCATGGAAAGAGCAAGCTGCGCTCCAAAAAGCGACTCTTCATGAATGTAGCCAGCATCTGGTGGTGCTTTGTGAACTTGATCATATCTCAGAGCGAAGTATTGAAGCGCTCATGAAAGGAACCCGATGCATCAAGCTCCATGCCGGTTTGACCGGCATGGATGAACGCTTTCAGCGCTATGCCCTTCAACTGCTTGCAGAAGTGCAAATGCTCCTCAAAGAGAACTTGAGGGGCAGCGTGTTGGTACAGATTGCTGCTTCTTCACAAACCGGGCAGCAGCTCTTTGCTGGGCTTTTGGGATTGCTGCAAACAGCCGAAAAAGAAAATCCAAAAATCGTAGGGCAATTTGTTGAATTGGAAGCTACAGGTTTGGAAGAGATCGTTGAGAAATTGAAAGAGAACAGTCAATACCCCAAAGACAAAAGGATACGGTATGAGAACGGTAAACGTCTGATTCTCAGCTGGAATGAAATGAAAGCCCCTGAAACTCCGGGAAGAGTGCCCTGGAAGGATCAGGGGATTTATTTGATTACGGGCGGTGCAGGAGGTTTAGGGCTTGTTTTGGCGAGAGATATCGCCCGGCGAGTCCGAGAAGCTACGCTAGTCCTTGTAGGACGTTCCATGCTTGATGAAGGCAAGCAGGTCATACTGGAGGAGTTGAAGGCGCTGGGAGCCCGCGTAGAGTACAAACGAGCGGATGTATCCCGAAAGGAAGAGGTCTCGCAACTGGTCCTAAAGATCCGAGAGGAGCACGGGGGGCTTGATGGCATCCTCCATAGCGCAGGGGTGATACAGGATCGTTTTATGATTCATAAGACGCAGGAAGAGTTCAAGGAAGTAATGGCGCCCAAAGTAGCCGGGGTGGTCAACTTGGATCAGGCGACGAAGGAGCTAGATCTTGATTTCTTCATTTTCTTCTCTTCCATCGCAGGGATTATGGGCAATCCTGGTCAGGCCGACTATGCCGCAGCAAATGCGTTTATGGATGCCTATGCCTTTTATCGAAACAGCCTCGTCTCTTGCAAGGAGCGCAAAGGGCAGACGCTGTCTGTCAATTGGCCTCTCTGGAAGGATGGAGGCATGCATGCGGATGCTGAAACGGAGAGGGTTTGGCAAAGTATTGGCATGGTGGCCATGCAAACTTCAAACGGCGTTAAGGCTTTATATGATAGCCTGGCCTCTGGCCAGAAGCAGGTGCTGGTGATAGAGGGGGATTTGTCCAGATTGCGGAAGCATCTATTGGAGCCTCAGCCACAGGAGAAAGTATACGTTGAAGAAATAGCTTCTTCACCAATAAAGCCTGAGCTACTTCTGGAAAAAACCTTGTACCAGCTTAAAGTGTTGTTTGGAGAAGTGACTAAGCTGAGCATTGAAAAGATTGATGTCAGTGAGCCTTTGGAGAGCTACGGCATAGACTCCATCATGATTACAAGGCTTAACCAAAAGCTTCAGGGAGTTTTTGGTGAAATCTCGATGACCCTGTTTTTTGAATATCAGACGTTGGAAGCGGTAGCGGAATATTTTATTGCTGACTACTATGAGGAATGCGTACGGTGGACAGGACTTGGCAGACGGCTGGAGCCGGAAGAAAACTTCGTCCCTGCATCCTTGCATGTTAATAGCGAATTATCATTGCCGACTCTGCCACAGGAAGAAAAACATCGCACTAGCAGCGCAGCTATAGACACAGGCAGTGCGAAACACGAGCAAATAGCCATTATTGGCATGAGCGGACGATTTCCACAAGCAAAAAATATGGAAGAATACTGGAGCAATTTACAACAGGGCAAAGATTGTATTACAGAGGTCCCTGCGGATCGCTGGAAGAGGGAAGGATTTTATTCTCCTGACATCAAGGAAGCTGTGGAGAAGGGCAAAAGCTATAGCAAATATGGGGGATTTGTAGAGGATTTCGCAGATTTTGATCCTCTTTTCTTCAATATATCGCCCCGGGAAGCGATGAGTATGGACCCTCAGGAACGGATATTCCTGGAAGAATGCTGGAAGGCCTTCGAGGATGCTGGATATAGCAGAGATCAGCTTGCAGTGCAATACAATGGGCGAATCGGCGTCTTTGCAGGCATTACCGCAACAGGCTTCAATTTATACGGGCCCAAGCTGTGGGAGCAAGGCAAACCGATCTTTCCTCGCACATCGTTCAGTTCGGTAGCCAATCGAATATCGTATCTCTTGAATTTGAAGGGACCGAGCTTTTCGGTCGATACCATGTGCTCTTCGTCATTAACTGCAATCCATGAGGCTTGTGAGCATATTCATAACGGAGAATGCGAGATTGCCATTGCAGGTGGAGTCAACTTATATCTTCATCCTTCCAACTATGTTTTTCTAAGCACAATGCGAATGCTATCGCCAGAGGGACGTTGCAAGAGTTTTGGCGAAGGGGGGAATGGATTTGTCCCTGGTGAAGGTGCGGGCGTTGTACTGCTCAAACCTTTATCTCAGGCCATTGCTGACAAGGATCACATTTATGCGGTTATTCGGGCTACTAGTATCAATCATGGTGGAAAAACGAACGGATATACCGTTCCTAATCCGGTAGCACAAGGAGAATTGATCCGAGAGGCTTTGGATAAAGCAGGCGTCAATGCTCGAACAGTCAGTTATATTGAAGCCCACGGAACAGGGACAGAGCTTGGTGATCCTATTGAAATTACCGGACTTACCCAGGCTTTCAAGAAGGATACACAGGATACAGGGTTCTGTGCGATTGGCTCGGTAAAATCAAATATAGGCCATTTGGAGGCGGCCGCAGGGATTGCGGGTGTCGCTAAAATTATACTGCAAATGAAAAACCAGAAAATTGCCCCAAGTCTGCATGCCAAAGTATTGAATCCCAATATAAATTTTGCCAAGACGCCATTTGCAGTTCAGCAGGGACTTGCTGAATGGAAACGTCCGATTCTGGAGGAAAACGGCGAGCAACGGGAATACCCGAGAATTGCAGGAATATCTTCCTTCGGAGCCGGAGGATCTAATGCCCATATCGTTCTTGAAGAATACATTCCAGCAGAACAGGCTGCCTCTACTCCGCAAAGGCCAGTTGTCATCGTATTGTCGGCCAAAAGTAATGAAGCATTGAAAGAGCAGGCTGTTCAATTGACTGCTGCAATGGATAAAAATGACTTCTCGGATAATGACCTGATAAATGTGGCTTACACCTTGCAGATAGGGCGTGAGGCGATGGAAGAGCGCCTTGCTGTGGTCGTTCAGTCAGTGGAGGAACTTAGAAACAAGCTGCAGGAATTTATTGGGGGAAGGCAGAATATTGTACAGCTTTATCGGGGACAGGCTAAACGAGATAAGGAGAGTTTAGATGTCGTTAAGCAGGAAGAAGCGCTGGATGAATCCTCTGATGCCTGGAATCTAGCAGAGAAATACGGCAGGCTTTCGGAATTGTGGGTCAAGGGTGTGCACATTGACTGGAACAGACTTTACAGTGATGTCCAGCCTTTCCGCATCAGTTTGCCTACGTATCCCTTTGCTAGGGAACGCTACTGGATATCAGTAGATGAAGAAAAGCCCGCTGGCGTCACTCCGGCATATCTGCACCCCTTACTGCATCACAATACCTCCGTTCTTTCTGAGCAAAGATTCAGCTCAATCTTCAACGGTCAGGAGTTTTATCTGAATAACTCCGTCGTTGATGGAAGACTTGTTCTGTCGGATGGAGCATGTCTTGAAATGGCGCGGGCAGCGGTTGAACAATCGTTAACAGTTCAGGAGAAGGGTCAGGCAGGCATCACACTCACAGACATGGTATGGACACATGCTCCTGTCATAGGAGATCAGCCGGAAATACATATAGGACTCTTTCCGGGAGATCAAGGTGGAATTGGCTTCAAAATTTACAGCACACGAACCGAAGCAGGAGATCCTGTCTTACACAGCGAGGGAAGTGCCGAGCTGGAGGCTTTAAATAGAACGGAAACATTAGATATTCAGGCTTTGCAGATGGAGTGCATTGATCATATTTTACCTAGGGGAGACGATGAAGCACTGCGCACGACTGGAGCCAACTACGATTCGGAATTCCAGTCCGCTGAGCAAGTTTATATAGGTCAGGGTTTGGTGTTGGCCAAGCTATCACTGCCTTCCGGTATTGCGAATACTGGGGGCCTATTTGTTATGCATCCCTTCATGACAAGTGCTGCCCTGCAATTGCCGTTATACCTGCTTTCGAATAATGAAAATGTTATGCAGTTCAATGGCATTGATTCTCGGGAAAAAATACTGCCGACTGCGATAGATAAGCTTCAAATATTTCAGGAATGTCCGAGCAAAATGTGGGCGTTAGTACGGCATGGAAGAGGAAATCAGATTAATCATAAGATGCACAAGTATGATATTGATTTGTGCGACGAGGCAGGCAGAATCTGTGTGCGCATAAAAGGGGTCTCCTATAAGGAAGCGGAGACTTGTGAGCAACCGCTCGGTGCAATGATGCTACAGCCATTCTGGAAAGAACAGGCGGCTAATAAGGAAACCATAGCAACCGACTACGAACGGCATGTGGTCATACTTTGTGAGACAGATGCCATAGCTGCAGTACATGTCGAGGCCTCCTTGACAGGCGTGGAATGCATCACCCTACAAGCCCGCATGGAAGAGGTCAACCGACGCTTTGAAACATATGCCGTTCAGGTTTTTGAGAAAATACAAGGCATCCTAATTGACAAGCCTAAAGGCAAAGTGCTGGTACAAATGGTAACGATGTCTGGAAATGAGAAACTACTTTTCTCCGGGCTGTGCGGCATACTCAAAACGGCTCATAAGGAAAATCCAAAGTTCTACGGGCAACTGATTGAAGTAGGGGAAACGGAAAAAAATGAAGGACTCATTGAAATATTAAGGTCGAGCAGTCAGCGTCCAGAGGACAGCCGCATCCGTTTTGTAGAAGGTAAACGTTGGATTCCTGCCTGGAACAAGGTTGAAATGCCAGCGACACCACAAATTCCATGGAAAGATCATGGGGTTTACCTGCTTACTGGAGGTGCCAAGGGCCTGGGTCTAATTTTTGCCAAAGAAATTGCGCGCCAGACCAGGGAAGCAACCTTGATTCTGACTGGGCGGTCCCTGCTGACCGAGGACAAGCTGGCCCAATTGGAAGAATTGAAGGCTTTGGGCGCCAAGGTGGAATACAGACAGGTGGATGTCACGCAGAAGGCAGCGGTGGTTGGCCTGATTGAGGACATCCAAATGGCATACGGCGGAATTAACGGCATTCTGCACAGTGCTGGAATCATTAAAGATAACTATATTATCAAAAAGACGAGCGCAGAATTCAGGGAAGTTCTGGCACCGAAGGTGGTCGGACTAGCCAATTTGGATCAGGCCAGTAAGGACATGCCCCTAGATTTCTTTATTCTTTTCTCATCAGCTGCCGGAGTGGGCGGAAATGCGGGTCAGTCTGACTATGCCACCGCGAATGCGTTCATGGATGCCTATGCTTGGTATCGTAATACTTTGGTATCCTCCTGGGAGCGTATGGGCAAAACGCTGTCGATCAATTGGCCGTTATGGAAAGACGGCGGAATGCGACCTGACCAGGAGACGGAAAAAGCTTTGCAGAATGTAGGCATGTATGCGATGAGGACAGAGACTGGTATTCGTGCGTTGTATCAAAGTATAGCCTGCATATCGAATCAAGCGATGGTGGTAGAAGGAGACATTGAGCTGATCAGCAGAATGATGATTATGGAAGGACAGCTTGAAGACAGCGGAGAAGCAGCCCGAGATCAGAGACTCGGATCAGAAGACAACATCGCTCCTTTCTCAGAAAATAAGACAGTGTCCGTCCAAGATGAACATCTGCTGCGTGAAAAGACGGCCCATTACTTGAAGACTTTGTTGTCTTCGTCAATCGAACTGCCTGCATATCGAATTGAAGAGGATGCGCCGTTGGAAAATTACGGGGTGGATTCTATCAAGTCCATGGAACTGACTGACCAGTTGGAGAAAACGTTCGATCAGGTGTCGAAGACGATATTTTTTGAATATCCGAATATCCGGAGCTTAACCGAGTATTTTCTGGAATCTCATCGAGACGAATTAATCGCTCTGTTTGGTCTGGAGCAGGCAGTAACTGTAGGTGTAAAAGCCACCACCGCTACGACAGCAATGGATACAGAACTTCGACCAGGAGAAGAACAGTTGCGTGATCAGGTGACAAGTTATCTAAAAGGCTTGCTTTCTTCGTCTACCGGACTGCCGGAACAGCGCATTGAAGAGGATAAAAACCTGGAGAACTATGGAGTTGACTCCATAAAGTCTATGGAAATAACCGATCAGCTGGAAGAAACGTTTGGATCACTGTCCAGAACCTTACTGTTTGAATATCCGAATATCCGAAGCTTAACCGAATATTTTCTGGAATCTCACCGAGACGAGTTAAGCACTTTGTTTGGTCTGGATCAGGTAGCGACTGTAAGTGCAATAGCTGACACGGCTTCCGTAGCCAATGAGACAAAATCCCTGGCTGGAGAAGAGCGGTTGCGTGATCAGATAACGGGTTATCTAAAGGGCTTACTTTCCTCATCCACTGGACTGCCGGAACAGCGCATTGAAGAGGATAAAAACTTAGAAAACTATGGGGTTGACTCCATAAAGTCTATGGAAATAACCGATCAGTTGGAAGAAACGTTTGGATCACTGTCCAGAACCTTACTGTTTGAATATCCGAATATCCAGAGTTTAACGGCTTACTTCCTGGAATCTCATCGGGACGAATTGAACGCTTTGTTTGGTGCTGAACAAGAGCTAGTCGCGGCAGCCAGCACGAAATCCATGGGCATCGTAGAGCATGCAAAAGCGCCCTCTCCTTTATTTCGGCACTCACCTATTTCGTCAGTGCGAGTAGAGCCTAAGGAGGAGGCAAAAGAAACGAAGACAAAAATAGAAACAAAAACAGAAACAGGAGCGATGGACATTGCTGTCATCGGGATGTCTGGAAAATATCCTGGAGCGGAAAATATTCAAGAATTCTGGAGAAATCTCCAAGAGGGCAAGGACTGCATTACCGAAGTTCCCAAAGATCGCTGGGATCACGATCTTTACTTTGATAAAGAAAGAAATAAACCGGGAAAAACCTACTGCAAGTGGGGGGGCTTCCTAAACAGAATAAATCCGTTGGATTCTTCTTTCTTTCACCTCACTCCTTATGAGGTGAGTTTGATGGACCCTATGGAACAGCTTTTCCTGGAAATGATATGGAGCCTGCTGGAAAGTGCGGGATATACGCGAGAGATGCTACAGAAAAAACACCAATCCAAGGTTGGGGTCTACGTTGGTGCTACGTATCATAAATACTGCACCTGTGATACAAATACGGATGCCCCTCGGATCACATCCTTTGGTTCTGTTGCCGTCGCCAACCCCATGTCGCATTATTTCAATTTCCAGGGACCGAGCATATCCATTGATACGATGAGCTCTTCCTCTGCTGTGGCTGTCCATATGGCATGTGAAAGCCTGATCAGAGGTGAGTGTCAAATCGCAGTAGCTGGCGGTGGGAATCTGTTGACAAGCCCCAAAAAGTATATTGAATCCAGCCAGAACCAATTGATCGGAAGCCATGAAGAAAGTCGAAGCTTTGCGGATGGAGACGGATATCTTCCTGCTGAAGGTGTTGGGGCAGTTCTCTTAAAGCCGCTTCATAAGGCAGAGGAGGATGGAGACTGCATTTTAGCAGTCATCAAATCTACGGCCACTAATCATGGAGGACACAGTAATGGGTACACGGTCCCCAATCCCAATGCACAGGCACAACTTGTTGAAGAGAACTTTTTGAAAGCCGGCATTCACCCTCGGACAGTCAGCTATGTAGAGGCAGCAGCCAATGGATCTACATTAGGAGACCCGATTGAGCTAGTCGCCTTGAAAAAATCTTTCCAGAAATTTACGGATGAGCAGCACTTTTGTGCCATGGGTTCGGTTAAATCCAATATAGGCCATGCAGAAGCGGCCTCGGGGATATCGCAGCTTACCAAGGCCATATTGCAATTGTGGCATCGAAAGCTGGTTCCCACCATTAAAGCGGAAAAGCTGAATCCTAATCTTACGTTCAGCAATACTCCATTTTATTTGCAGCGGGAGCTTCAGGAATGGAAGCGGCCTGTAATAGAGCTGGAGGGAGAAGAGCGGGAATTTCCGCTACGGGCAACAGTAAGCTCCTTCGGTGCTGGGGGATCGAATGTTCATTTTATTCTGGAAGAATACATCCCTTCGCCAAAAGAAGCTGTCCAGTTGCAAGGGGCAGATCAGACAGAAGTAGTGGTTCTCTCAGACATAAACTGGGAGCGACTAAATGCGCTTGCGAGTCAATTACTTGAATATGTAGAGCAGCAGCACGAGCTTTCCTTACATGATATTGCTTTCACCCTTCAGACAGGCCGTGAAGCGATGAAGTGCCGGGCGGCAATCGTAGCGAGCTCACGGGAGGAATTGCGAACTGGTCTTAGAGAGCTTATCGAGTCAGTCGGCCAGGGCAACGAGCCGGAGAGAGCATCTATTCCAGTATTTATCGGAGAAGGCGGAGAAGATTCAAATAAAAGTGCACTTCTGTCAGGAAAAGTAGGCGAGAAAGTTTCTCAAATACTTCTAGAGGAGAGAAATCTGGAAAATATTGCGATGTATTGGACCCAGGGAGGCAGGATTACGTGGGAGGCGCTCCATGAGGGACACACTGTTCGTAGAATTCCCTTACCGACTTCTCCTTTCTGAGCACACATTGGGGAACAAAACCCTGTCTAACGAAAAATACGAATATTCCGGAGGTAAACATGAGGGAGTTCAAAGATAAGGTAGCTGTGATTACGGGAGCTGCCAGCGGAATTGGCCGAGCTATTGCAGACCGATGTGTCAATGAAGGGATGAAGGTTGTTCTGGCGGATATTGAGGAGGGGGCTCTTCTAAGGACTGAACGAGAATTGCAAGAAATGGGCGCAGCTACACTATCTGTTGTGACCGATATTTCCAAAGAAGCTGATATTCGTTTATTAGCGCAAAAAACAGTTCAGACCTTTGGTGCTGTGCATCTTTTGTTCAATAATGCAGGTGTGGATGCCGGCACAGGCCGCTTATTATGGGAGAATACTGTGGCAGATTGGCAGTGGGTAATTAACGTAAACATTTGGGGAATTCTGTTTGCTACCGAAATTTTTGTTCCTATTATGGTGAAACAAAAAACTCCATGCCATATTGTAAATACAGCATCGATTGCTGGTCTGCTGTCCGGTCCTGGAAATGGAATATACAGCGCGTCAAAGCATGCCGTTTTAAGCCTGTCTGAAACGCTATACCAAGAGCTAAGATTGATCGGTTCTAATGTGGGAGTGTCGGTTGTGTGTCCGGGATTCGTCCGTACTCAAATTATGGATGCAGAGCGAAACCGCCCGACAGAGCTGCGTAAGCCAGATGGGAGTGGAAATCTTCCGCCCGAAAGACAAGTCATTACCGAATTGGCTCGCAAGGCTGTCCAAAATGGCATACTTCCAGAGGATGTGGCCCATCAAATTTTTGAGGGCATCCGAAAAGGGCAGCTATATATCATCACAGAACCGAAATTCAAACCTGCAATCAGGCAGCATATGGAGAATGTCCTTAATGAAAGTAATCCTACGGCATCCCAAATGCAATTAGTGCGCAATTTGTTATGAACTGTGAATGATAGAGGAACTGCTTAGGCGAGTCTGATCAATACGTTGTGGGGGTTACTCGGATGGACAGATCAGTGGTTTTTATGTTTTCAGGTCAAGGTTCGCAATACTACGGTATGGGAAAGGAATTATATATGTCCAACCCGGTTTTCCGAACATGGATGACCAGGTTGGATGAGATTCATATGGATGTTACAGGCAGGTCTGTATTAAAAACGCTGTTCGATGACACGCGTCGCAGGGGAGAAGAGTTTGACAACCTGCTATATACTCATCCTGCCATTTTTATGGTTGAATATGCGCTCACACAGGTGTTATTGGAAAAGGGAATTTACCCTGATTATGTTTTAGGCTCTAGCCTGGGTGAGTCTGTTTCTGGTGCTGTGGCTGACTGCATGAGCTATGAGGACACACTTCAATGCATTATCAAGCAAGCACAGCTGGTGGAAACGTACTGTCCGAAAGGGGGTATGATGGCCGTCATTGGTGATCCCGGTCTGTATGATGAAGTACCCATATTGAATACCAACTCAGAGCTGGCATCCATCAACTTTGACTCGCATTTTGTTATTTCAGGCAGCTGCGAGGGTCTGTCAGAGATTGAACACTATTTGAAGGCAAATGAGATGATCTGTCAAAGACTGCCAGTACACTATGCTTTTCATGCTTCCTTAATGGACCCAATCGCATTGGAATATACGGAATTTTTAAAGCTCATGACCATAAGAAGCCCTAAAATAAATATGGTTTCATCTATGTACGGCGGGAAGATGACATGGCTTGACAACCGTTTTCTTTGGGATGTTACTAGAAAGCCTATGCAATTTCAGAGCGCTCTAAAGTGTCTGGGAGACAGGGACGGTGTTGTCTATATTGATCTCGGTCCCTCGGGCACGCTTGCTAATTTTGTAAAGTACAATTTTGGCCCCAAGAAAAAGGCAAGCGTCTGTTCTATTCTCTCCCCTTTTCAACAGGACATAAAAAATTTGGATCGTCTGTTCGAAATATTTGCCTAATATGCATCCATTACTAACAAGGAGGAAATCAATGATCGCATATCTGTTCCCTGGACAAGGAGCTCAAGTAAAAGGTATGGGCGAAGGACTGTTTGATGAATTTCCAGAATTGGTTGCCAAAGCGGATGCAGTTCTTGGTTATTCTATTCAGAAGCTGTGCCTTGAAGACCCTGCCAACCAGCTCGGGCAAACGGATTTTACCCAGCCAGCCCTATTCGTCGTAAACGCTTTAAGCTATCTGAAAAAAATAAGAGAGACCGGAAGAAAACCCGATTATGTTGCAGGACATAGCTTGGGTGAATATAATGCTTTATTTGCCGCGGAAGCGTTTGATTTTGAAACCGGCTTGAAGCTGGTCCAAAAAAGAGGAGAGCTGATGGCTCGGGCTACTGGTGGCGGAATGGCGGCAGTTTTAGGCTTGAAAGAAGAAGTGTTTCGGGAAGTAATGGAGAAAAATAAATTAATAGAGCTCGATGTTGCCAACTATAATTCGCCCAGCCAGATTGTCATTTCAGGGCCAAAGGAACTGATTGAGCAGGCGAAACCGATTTTTGAAGATGCAGGAGCCCGAAATTATGTGGTTTTGAATGTAAGTGGAGCATTTCACTCTAGGTATATGGAAAATGCCAAACAGAAATTTGAGGCCTATGCGGCGCCATTTGAATTCTCGAACATCAAAATACCCGTTATTTCCAATGTCCATGCCAGACCCTACAAGCAGCAGGACTTAAGAAGTACGCTGATCAACCAGATTGTAAGCCCGGTCAAGTGGTCGGAGAGTATACGGTATCTGATGGGTAAAAGTGTAACCCAGTTTATCCAAATCGGGCCTGGAAATGTTGTGGCAGGATTGGTTAATGCCATACAACGAGAAGCCGAGCCATTGATCGTGACAGAGGTTGAAGACCGAAACGAACAGGTACAGAAGAGGATGTCGAAGGATACGTTGAGAAATGATGAATCGATATCCGAAAAGCGACAGGCTCCCATAACAAAATCCGGTCATGACGTACTGGAATCCAGCAAACGATTTACGGCAGAGTCTCTTGGGCATAGCGAATTTAAACAAGATTACGGAATTAAGTATGCGTATCTTATAGGCTCTATGTACAAGGGAATCTCTTCAAAAGAGATGGTCGTAACAGCAGGAAAGGCAGGAATGATGGCATTTTTTGGAACTGGGGGAGTGAAGATGGATGTTCTGGAGGAAACCATAAAGTATATTCAGAAGCAATTGAACCATGGCGAAGCCTATGGAATGAATCTGATTCATGTGCCGGACCACCCAGACATAGAAAATAACATCGTTGATTTGTACATAAAATACGGTGTTAGAAATATTGAAGCCTCTGCGTTTATGAGTATCACACCTTCTTTGGTTAGGTACAGGCTGAAGGGGCTGAGACGGAATGCACAGGGAAATGTTACGCCACAGAACAGAATTATTGCGAAAGTATCCAGGCCAGAGGTTGTTGAAGCCTTCCTGAGTCCTGCGCCTCAGAATATTATCAATAAGCTGCTGGCGGAAAATAGGATCAGCCGGGAAGAAGCGATGATGGGGATGGAAATTCCCATGGTAGATGATTTGTGCGTCGAGGCTGACTCAGGTGGGCATACTGACCATGCAGTTGCTTATGTATTGGTCCCGCTGATGCTTCAGATGAGGGATGAAGCGATTCGAAAGTATAAACACAATAAAAGTATAAGGGTAGGGGCAGCCGGGGGAATAGGGACTCCACAAGCTGCAGCGGCGGCGTTTATACTGGGTGCTGATTTTATCATGACGGGTTCAATCAATCAGTGCACAGTTGAAGCAGGGACGAGTGATGAAGTAAAAGATTTGCTTCAGCAGTTAAACATTCAGGATACGGACTACGCTCCAGCAGGGGATATGTTTGAAATGGGCGCAAAAGTTCAGGTCATGAAAAAAGGAGTGTTTTTCCCAGCCAGGGCGAATAAATTATATGATCTTTACCGTAATTATAATTCCATAGATGAAATTGATAGAGAAACAAAACACTATATTGAAGAAAAGTATTTTAAGAAGAGTATTGAACAAGTCTACGAAGATATTAAAGCTTATTATCCGCCTGAAATCATTGAAAAAGCTGAAAGAATCCCGAAACGGAAGATGGCCTTGATATTTAGATGGTACTTTACTTATTCTACTCGACTTGCCATTAATGGCGACAAAAACAACAGAGTC
Source organism: Paenibacillus sp. DP01 (assembly GCF_044784315.1). NCBI lineage: Bacteria > Bacillati > Bacillota > Bacilli > Caryophanales > Paenibacillaceae > Paenibacillus > Paenibacillus sp. DP01. The sequence goes on along the minus strand of NZ_CP173059.1, from coordinate 3,620,869 downwards.
GATTATCAAGTACACTGCGGACCAGCCCTCGGCGCTTTTAATCAATGGGTTAAGGGGACAGATCTTGAGAATTGGAAGAATAGACATGTTGACGATATAGGACAAAAAATAATGGTTGAGACTGCAGAGTACCTGAATGAAAGATTTAAAGCTTTAACTGCTAGTCTTACAATCTAGTTGGATTCAACCTAGGGCAAGAAGCTAATAATGAAGTGCAGTATGTTCTAACCGTATAAGCCCATGGCCGGATTCATGCAGAATAGAGTAGCAATATATGCAATCAGACCATGGGTTACATCATTGAAACCATGTAGATACTAGGGTAAAAGAAAGAGGGTGTTTCTGTGCATAGATATAGAACTCATAACTGTGGAGAGCTGAATCAGACGCATGTCGGGGAAATCGTGAGAATTGCAGGCTGGGTTAAAAATATTCGTAACCTCGGTGGGATTGTTTTTATTGATCTTAGGGATCATTATGGGGTTACGCAAATCGTTGTCTCTGATCCTAATGAATTAAAGGATTTTGTATCCAAGATCAATAGGGAATCAACCATCTCTGTTACAGGAGCTGTATGTCACAGGTCCGAAAGTACGATCAGTCCTCATATGAAAACCGGTTATATTGAGGTCATTGCCAATGAGATAGAAGTGCTAGGGAAAGTCATGAATCCGTTGCCTTTTGAAGTATCTTCAGCACATGAAGCCCGGGAAGATTTAAGATTAAAGTATCGTTTCCTGGATCTGCGCCATGAAAATCTGCATGATAATATTGTACTTCGCTCTAAAGTCATTCAAAGTATCCGAAAAAAGATGATTGATTTGGATTTTTTAGAGATTCAGACACCGATTCTGGCAAGTTCATCTCCAGAGGGCGCCAGAGACTATTTAGTTCCTAGTAGAGTGCATCCAGGTCAATTTTATGCCTTGCCTCAGGCACCTCAACAATTCAAACAACTATTAATGGTCTCCGGCTTTGATAAATATTTTCAAATTGCTCCGTGCTTTAGAGATGAGGATGCAAGAGCAGACAGATCACCCGGTGAGTTTTATCAGCTGGATTTGGAAATGGCTTTTGCTACACAGGAAGATGTTTTTAATGTAGTTGAAAATATGCTGTATGAAGTTTTTTCTGAATTTACACATTTTAAAATTTCAAAGCCTTTTAGTAAAATTCCCTATCAAGAAGCCATGCTCAAATATGGGAGCGATAAACCTGATTTAAGAAATCCATTAATTATCCATGATGTTACAGAGCTTTTTGCAGAGAGTGATTTTAAAGTGTTTAAAAATAAAACGATACGAGTTATTGCTGTTCCTGATTGTGGAGGGCAGCCAAGAAGCTTTTACGACGACATGGTAAACTTTGCTGCTGAAGCTGGAGCGAAAGGTCTTTCATGGATTAAGTTTAATGATGATATGTCTCTCAGCGGCTCGATTGCAAAGTTTATACCGGAGAAGGTAAAAAACGAATTGATCGATGTAACGCAAGCTGGTCCGGGATATGCACTGTTTTTTGCTGCCGATGAGCTTAAAAATGTCGAAAAAATAGCTGGCGCTGTCCGAAACCAATTAGGCAAAAGGCTGGATTTATTGGAAAAGGATACGTTTAAGTTTTGCTGGATTGTTGATTTCCCCATGTTTGAATTGGACCCTGATACTCATAAAATAGAGTTCAGCCATAACCCATTTTCGATGCCGCAAGGTGGCATGGATGCGCTGCTGAATATGAATCCTCTGGAGATCCTGGCGTACCAATATGATATTGTATGTAATGGAATTGAGCTGTCCTCGGGGGCTGTCCGTAACCACGATACAGAGATTATGGTAAAAGCCTTTGAGATCGCGGGTTATACATATGAAGAGATTAAGAGTAAATTTCCTGCACTCTTTAATGCTTTTCAATTTGGGCCACCCCCTCACGCAGGTATAGCACCTGGAATTGATAGGATTGTGATGATCCTTGCAAATGAATCGAATATTCGAGAGGTTATTGCCTTTCCAATGAACAGTAAAGCACAGGATGTATTAATGGGAGCCCCTTCAGAGGTTACTGACAAACAATTGAGAGATGTTCATATAAAATTGGCAAATGCCAAGCCACAAACAGAATGAACGGATTCAACAAGATACTGCAAGCAAAGCTGAATCCAGCACGCAATTAAATCCGATTGAGTGAGCTAAAAACTCTCCCTGCTAGAAGCAGAGGAGAGTTTTTTTATGTAGCTTAGATTGTTCAATTTAGGTTAGTAGCAACTGCTGCAACCTTTCTATCGTGAACCACGTCAAGAAGTTGTTAACGGCCAAGCGGCCTAATTCAACTACAAGGTGGAACTTAACATGAGCATGAGAAAAAGTGCAATCGCAGCCCTTACGACTATAGCTCTGCTGTCCTTCTCGATTGGAGGTCATTTGTCTGCGGCAGACAGTCAATTCAAGGATTTGGGCCATGTAAATGGCAAAGAAAAAATCATATCCCTTAAAGAGCGGGGGTTACTTAAAGGTGCCTCTGACACGCAGTTTCTCCCCTCATCTAAAGTGACCGCTGCCCAAGGCATTCAGTTGATCTCGGGCGGACTTCAGCTTAGTTTGGCCGCCATTGATTTGAACCAGGCGCCGCAGGCGAGTGGACTGTTTACCCAGGTTAGGGATACCGCCTGGTACGCCGAAGCTTTTATTAACGCGTATTATAACGGTGTAGACATTCCAAAAGAAATCAATCCTGCCAAAGCACTAACCAAAGAAGAGTTCACTCACATGTTGATTCAGGGCATGGAAAAAGCAGGTGCTCTTCCCATGATTAAAATCGCACCTGCAAATATTGCGGATGACAGCGAGCTGGAGCCTTCTTACCAAGGCAGCATTCAACGCTCGCTAGTGTACAAGGTCAATGTCCTGGATGGGAAGGGAAATTTTCATCCCAAAAGTGCGATTACACGTGCCGAAGCTGCTGTTATGTTATACAATGCATTGGAATACCTGAATGCTCATCCAAAGTCGTAACCAATACAGCAATTAAGAGCTTTACTTCTGAAGAATTTAAGCATTCAGTTACTTGACATCAATACCGTGAATGCTATAATAAGGAAATCGAATTTAGACCCCGCGGTAGTTGACTATCGTAAGAATACTTTTCTGGTCCTTCGGCATAGAAACACAAGTAACGAATAAATAAGCTGGCTCCGGATGAGGGGTCAGCTTTATTTGTTTGTACAAAAGTTAACAGCTTTCACAGATTTACATATTGAGAGGAGACAGCGGTATGTTTGGGAATGACTGGGATGATGTACTACGGGAAGAGGTCGAAAAGCCTTACTTTAATGAATTAAGGTATACGTTAGCTCGAGAGTACAAGTTACATAAGGTATATCCTCCAAAGGAAGATTTGTTTTCAGCACTCAAATTAACGCCATATCATCTGACCAAAGCGGTTATATTAGGGCAGGACCCATACCATGGAGAGGGACAAGCTCACGGCTTGAGCTTTTCGGTTAGACCCGGTGTGCGTACACCGCCGTCTCTACAAAATATATACAAGGAGCTGCGCGATGATGTCGGCACTCCCATTCCGAATCAGGGATACCTCGTTCCTTGGGCTGAGCAAGGTGTGCTGCTGCTGAACAACGTGCTGACCGTGCGCGAAGGACAACCTCAATCTCATCAGGGAATAGGTTGGGAACGTTTCACGGATGCTGTCATTGAAGCGATTAATGAACGTGAACAGCCGGCAGTGTTCATTTTGTGGGGGAGCCATGCTCAGAAAAAAGCAAGCTTCGTGAATACCAGTAAGCACTTGGTGCTGAAATCTGCTCATCCGAGTCCATTGGCGGCTCATAGAGGTTTTTTTGGCAGCAAGCCTTTTTCACGTACCAATGCATTTTTGCAAGAGCATGGAATGGAACCGATTCGGTGGGAGATTCCTAACCGCTAGCACGGGAGGTGAGGACATGCGTCAATGGAAGGGACGTCAGGTCATTTTATATCACGGCAACAACGGTCATACCCAGAAGGTGCGCGGCACACTTGAAAAATGGGATGATATACGAAAATGCGTTATTTTGGGCCCGAAAATGCTGGCTATTCCTTTTGAAAATATTACGCATATTACCATGCTTCCTCCGGGACGTGAGCGTAAAAGCCGCCAGCCAGCGAGGCTGAACGCTTTCGGTTATGTAATGAATGTTCCGTTACAGTTTGATAATGCCATTCATTTTCAGTCGGCGGTGACGATTTGGAGAGATGATCAACTGATTGCTTATAATGTAAAGCTGGTTAGTCACTCGGCAGACCATGTGACTCTTGAGGATGGACAAACCTTATCCAAGGCAGAGCATTTATTTGTAGTGAGGTCACTGCGTGGCGAACTTTAACTGTTATAATTCACCTTTTTTTGATGAAGGGTTCAATTTAGTTAGCTGCTTACCGATAAAAGATAATGGGATTGTTAATAATATCCTGTTTTATAGAATGAAACCAAGGGAGAGAAACGAATGGAGCGTATGAAACGTATGAGCAAACGGAGTACCTTCTTACTTGCTTTGCTGATGTTTGTATTCGCAGCATGGCCAGCAGGTTTGATCCGGGCTGAGGAGAAAACGACCTCTACGGTACAGTGGGACAGTCAAAATCCAACCACAATCAATCTGGGTGGAAGCCCCGCTCAATTAAAAGTGTGGTCTGTGACGGAGACTGGTAAAACGGATGTAACCGAAGAAGCTGAATGGATCTCCGGGGACTCAAGTATTTTAAAGGTAGAAAAGGGACTCATTACCCCAGTGTCCAAAGGGCAGATTAAGATTGTTGCCACATATGGTCAGAAAACGGTAAGTACGACGATTACGGTAAAATCGCCTTACAGCAAGTTGCAATTCAATCCGACGGGTCCTCTGAATCTGACTATTGGCGGAGAATCGAAGCAACTGACTGCTCAAGGTGTGCTTAGCGGAGGTGGCACGGAAAATGTGTCCGGCGTGGAATGGACATCCACGAATGAAGCTGTTGCTACCGTAGAAAATGGACTTGTACGTCCTCTTGCCAAAGGCGTGACTTATATAAAAGCCGCCAAAGATGGCCTTAATGCTCAATTGATCGTGTATGTGCGCTCTTCATCCCAGGCACTGGTACTGAGTGAGACTGGCTCCAAATCGGTCTATATGGGGAGCTCCCCCATTCAGGTTACTGCAACCGATGTGAACCTGACTGGCGGCAAAACAGATGTGACCAACACAGCAGAATGGACTTCCTCTAATTCGCTGGTTGCCACTGTAGAGCAAGGGAAAATCACACCGATGGATGTAGGGAATTCGACGATTACAGCTTCCTATCATGGTTTGAGTAAGACTCTGAAGATTAATGTACTTCCAACTGTCGAAAAACTGGTCTCAAGCAAAGCCAGTCTGGCTCTTGAAACTGGCAGCAAAACATCTCTTCCGAGTATATCTGCTTATTTGGTCAATGGAGCCAAAAAAGCAGTTCAATCCGATGTAAAATGGAGCTTAAGCAGTGAGAGTGCAGTCAAAATTGCAAATGGTAAACTGGTAGCAGTAAACCCAGGTAGTGCAACATTGACAGCGACAGTAGGTGCGCTCAAGCTGGACATTCCAGTGACCGTACAATATAAGGTTCTTAAGCTGACGGCTTCTGAGAAAAAATATGTATTGGTTGCAGGCCAAGAAACGAGTATTCCGACTGTAAAAGCACACATGGCTGGTGGCGGAGTACTGGATGTGACCAACCAGGTAAGCTGGGTAGCTACAACAGCGGCAGTTACAGTGGGAAATGGCAAAGTAAAAGCGGTGAGTGGTGGAAACTCGGGAATCAAGGCAATGTATATGAATAAATACGTGAAAGTGCCTGTCATTGTGGAGGGAGCCATTTCTACATTGACACCAAGTTTTTCGAATGCTGAGATGAATTTGAAGGGAAGTAAGTCCATCAAAGTCGTCGGCAATTATACAGATGGTAAAAAAGTTACCCTGAGCAGCAAAGTGAAATGGACAACATCGAATGCTTCTGTAGTGCTCGTAAAAGGGTCTTCCATTAAAGCTGTTGGAATTGGAACAGCAACCATTACGGGTACGTACCAGGATAAGTCGTTTAACGTGGAGATTAAGGTTACACCTAAGTTGCTTAAGCTGGTATTGAGCAATAAAAACCTGAAGCTGCCTAAGGGCTCATCTCAAGTGCTTAGCGTGAGTGCAGTTTATGATTCAGGCGCGACTGCGAATGTGACCAATTCAGCGGTGTGGACATCCTCCAAACCGTCGATCGTACAGGTTACAGCTGGTCAGGTGAAGGCCTTGGATAGCGGAAGCTCCAGTATTAAAGTAGTCTATGGTGGTAAGAAGGTAACGACGTCTGCCAAAGTGTTAAAATAGTCTACGTACATTGCCACATCTGGCGTATACCAAACAAATAAACCCCCGGTCCAAAGACCGGGGGTTTTATTTTCAGCTTATTCTACGCCGTCCTGATAATGATTTTTCCAGTGCTTATCGCCTTTGTGCGCGAAATCTTCAACTGTTTTCTCCAGAGTAGCTACTAGTTGGGCTTTAATCTCAGCGATTGTGTCACGAAATAATCTTTCTTCCGTACCGTTGATTTTTTCACCATATAAAGCTTGAGCAGCTACAAATTGACGATGTTGTTCTACAAAACTGTCAATCGAATGCAATGCATGCTCCACGTATTGTGAAATGCTATGATGCTCGTTAGGCAGTTGTAATTTTAATTCCTTAACTCTGTTTAATAATGCCATGATGATCACCTCGTGCGTTTTGTTATGTCAATAATTATACATCATTTTCGGAAAAATTTCATTAAATTTCGGTTAAATTGTGACTTTTATTATGTCATGATTGCATTTTCAATGGTAATCAGTCCTAATCTCGGAATTTTGTGCTTTTTTCTTGGTATCGTGATTTCAAAATTTAAAATATATGATACGAAGACAATGTAAAAGCAGGCTGCGACAGCTGTCTTTCTGACATGCTATAATGGGGAAAAAGCCCAGTCGGAAAGGTTGTCAGTATGGTATGAAGCTTTTTAAAGGTTTATTTTGGGGAATTCTGATTAGTCTTCTCCTGTGGTGCGCCTTGTTTGGGCTTGTCCGCTGGATGACTCATTAAGTCGTTCTCTGTATCTTATACAATAACTCTTGCGACTGTATCCACGTCATTAACGGAAATCGTATATACGTGTTCGTCATCGTAGAGCTTGAATTGCTGAGTTTCTTGGTCAGATAGGAGCTTAGGCCAGCCAATTACGGTATTTCCATTCAGTAACCGGATTACAACAGCTTGCATTTGGCTCACGGCCAGTTTGATCTCATCGTTCATTCGTACAACCTCCTCTCTATACTATTTGTCGTCGGATATTTAACCTTTTTTTATAGTCGGTAAGGGGTTACAAAAAATAAAATCTGGGGATTACCTTAGCTGAAGGTCATTTACTGGAATAGCTTGAAAGGAAGAGGGAAATTGAAGAAAAAGTTGCTAAGTTTTATAGCCTTAGTGTTGCTAGCTGTGGGAGCGTACTGGTTTGAAGGAGACAATCTTTTTACGAAAATAACAGGAGAGAACCCGCCTTCATCAGCTCAGGTAACGCTGCAATTTCCGTCAGGTCGTTATCCTGAAACGGCGCAGCATATTAAGGAAGCCATTCAAGCGGGAAAATCACCAGTATGCACAATTGACCGGGAAGGAGCCGAGCAAAATCGTCAGCATTCACTTGCGGGTGTTCCTACTCGTAAAGGGTTTGATCGTGATGAATGGCCGATGGCTATGTGCTCAGAAGGGGGTAAGGGTGCAAATATCAAATACATAGCTCCTAAGGATAATCGTGGGGCAGGATCATGGGTCAGTCACCAGTTAGATCAGTATGAGGATGGGACTCGTGTAAAATTCGTTATTAAATAGTTTTTGATTTAGTGTTTTTACCTTTTAGCTCCTTAGATGTTTCCTGTTTGGCTTTAATCAGCGCCAAAAAATCAAAAAAATCACCTAGTGTATTGAAGCCGGCACCTAATATGGCCAGGTCTTCAGCAGATAGTTGATCTAACCATTCCATTTGCTTAGCGTCAAACATATTATCACCGCCAACCCTTAATAATGTATAGTATGTAGTGGCGGCAACGAAGGTCAGGGCTCTGGCATACCTTTTAAGTATGCCTGTTTTTTGTGCAGAGGATGTGTAAAACTCATGTTAAAATTTAATTTTTATACTAAAATCGTTTCCATCGTTATCGTATTGCTGATACCTGTGCTGCTTCTGTATGTCTACTCTAATCAGACAACGACAGGCGTATTACGTGAAGAACTGAATCAATCCAATTATAACCAGCTGACTTTTTTTCAAAACCAGGTGAATACGAATATTGAAATGATTTCCTCCTGGCCGCATCTGCTGATTCATGATCCTGATGTAGCCAGTTTCCAAGCAATTTTTTTAAAGGATAAGACTCTCAACCTGGATGGAATTAACCTTGTCAAGCGGATTCAAACCAAGCTTGGGCTTCAGGAAAGCTCTTCGAACTGGAGAACAGGGCTGAGTATATATTCTCCTTCGCTTGGACGAGTTGTATCGGAGAATGGAGCCAGTTATTATGATCAGAAGAAATTAAGACAATCGATTACAAACGGCTGGCAGGTATCTAAAAAAAGAGTGTACGGTAAGGATCAATTTATATTTTCATTGTATACCTTATCCCCGTTTTCCTCACTAGCCAATCCAGAAACCGCTAACACAATTATTAAAGTGGAATTCGATAGCAGCAACATTCAGGACATGCTTGACCGCTTTAAAGGCGATGGGCGAAAGGAGCCTTTTTATTATAAAAAAGGTGTAGGCGTGATTTACAATCGCTCTGCAAATGAAGAATTGTCAAGCCAGCTGATTGCGAAACTGGAGAAATTGGGATTACATGAAGTTGATAATTTGACCGTGAAAATTGGAGAAGAGAGTTACCTTGTTCACGCCGTTCTTTCGCAAACAACAGGTTGGTATTTGATTGACTACATGCCTTTGTCCGATATGATGTCTCCGATTTATTCATCTAACCGACTATTTTATCTAACCGTTGTTGGCTCGCTACTGGTGGGGATCATTGGTGCTTATCTTCTTCACTCACAGGTACAAGTTCCGATTCTCCAGCTTGTGCGGGCGTTTAGGAGATTAAAGGATGGAGACTATGCTGTTCGTTTGAGTCCTAAGGGTAGTCATGAATTTGCATTTCTGTCACGTCAATTCAACCTGATGGTCGAACAGATTCAAGAGCTGTTTGAGAAGGTTTACGTTGAGAAGCTGCATGTAAAGGAAGCTCGTCTAAAGCAGCTCCAGTCTCAAATCAATCCCCATTTTTTTTATAATTGTTTTTCCTTTATTACGAGTATGGCAAAGCTGCGCAATCATGAGGCGGTCGTGGCTATGGCTCATAATTTGTCCAAATATTATCGCTATACGACAAGACAGGAAAGAGATTTGGTTCCTTTATCGGATGAAGTCGAGTTTGTGCAATATTATTTGAAAATTCAGCAGATGCGTATGCCACGGTTAACGTTCACTATTGACATTTCTTCACAGGCCCATAGTCTGCTGGTTCCACCGCTTGTATTGCAACCCCTGGTGGAAAATGCAGTGCTGCACGGAATAGAACCTCAGGCGGAGGAGGGGATCATCCGTATTATGACTGAGTGCATCGGCTCATCCATGTACTTGATTGTAGACGATAACGGACTCGGTTTGAGTGAAGAGGATATAAGATCCCTGACATTAGCACTTGAGAAGCCTGTAGAGGAGAAAAGTGGCTATGGTTTATGGAATGTGCATCAAAGAATGCGATTACATTTTGGTGAAAACGCCGGGCTGGAATTCTCGTTGTCTCCGTTGGGAGGATTGAGAGTGATTTTAAAATGGCCACTGTCAATTGAAGAAGGGCAGGAAGACGGGTTGATCCATTCTTCATCAAATTCAAGAAATAGTTAAATTGGAGGATACTGATGGTTCAGATATTACTAGTCGATGATGAGAGTTATGTTACTGAAAGCCTGGCGGCTACCATACCGTGGGAGTCATTGGGAATTGAGAGGGTACATCAAGCAGCTTCAGCCTTGGCAGCAGTAGATGTGCTGGAAGCGCATGATATTGATATTCTGGTTACGGACATTCGTATGCCTGGCATGACGGGATTAGAGCTGATTGTTGAAGTAAACGAACGTTGGCCGCACATCCGAAGTTTATTACTGACAGGCTATGCTGATTTTGAATACGCTAAAAAAGCGCTCCAGCTTAAGGCTTTTGATTACATATTAAAGCCGGTGGATGATGATGAGTTTATCAAATGTGTGTCAGCTGCTATGGATTCGCTAAAGGAAGAATGGGAAGCATTCGACAAGGTTCATCAATTACAATACAGTCGCAGGAACGATTTCGGTGTGCTGCGCACTCATTTGATGCACGATTTGTTACTCGGGCGTGATTTGACTGTACAGAAAATAACGGACAAAATGTCCGAATATGAAATCAAGCTACGTACAGAACATCCTGCCAGTATGCTGCTTATTCAGCTGGGCAAGCATTTTTCCGATATGGATTATCACTCAGTTTCCTTAATTGAGTATGCGATTGGAAATATTGCAGAAGAAGTGTTTGCTCCTGATTTTCATGTTTGGCATTGCAAAGCGCCACATGATTGCCTAATCGTGTTAATTGAAGGAAATTGGGATTTATTTGCTGAAAGGACTGTGGATGAACAGAATCATTTTTTGCGTGCAGCGATTGAGACCTTTCGGAAAAATGTGAGCAATTACTTGAAAGGTGAAATTTACGTCACATTAACGAATTGGTTTCATTTCCCGGATGAGCTGCCTAAGCTATATCAGACAGCAATCAGATCCTTATATTGGAACCAACAGGAGGAAACGAATCCACTGCTATTCATAGAAGAGCAGACAGAACAGTCACATAGCTCAGTGAAGTCGCTGGAGGGTCTTTATACGCACCCTACGCTTACTCATCTGCTAGAGTCCAGGCAATGGGAAGAGGCCGAAGCAAAAGTAAGCCGTGTATTTGGCAAAATGGAAGAGGCAGGTTATACACGCGAGCATTTGTATGAACTGTTTATTTCGGTAACGAGCGCCTTTATGTATACAGCTCACAAACAAGGACGCTTCATTACACAAATGGACCAGGTAGGCTTCGATCCGTTACATGCGCAGAAATTGGTTCATTCGTTTCCCCACCTCAAAGAGTGGATATTTTCCATGATGAACAAGCTTAAAGCCGAGTGGTCCGCAAGCGAGCAAAGCGCCAAAAGCTATGTGGTCAAGCAGGTTCAGGAGTTGATCGCTCAGGATAAAGGACAGGAGCTGTCTGTTAAGACGATTGCCGATCAGGTCTATCTTCATCCCGTCTATTTGTCCAAAATCTATAAAGCCGAAACTGGGGAAGGCCTGGGAGATTATATTATCCGAATGAGAATGGAACGGGCTCTTTATTTGCTCAAATATTCCAACAAAAAAATATATGAAATAACAACTGAACTCGGCTATCAGAATCCCCAATATTTCAGCAAGATGTTCAAAAAGCATTATGGAATGACTCCGCATGAATTTCGGGACCAGTAAAGACGAATGAATAAAGATCAGTTGAGAAAGGTGCAGAAATATTTATTTTGTGACATAGGCTGCTAAGAAAAGCCCTCTTATAATAAAAGAGTAGAAAATGATTTTTAGAGGGGGAACAAGATGCGAGTTCATTCGAAGAAAAAGCTATTGTCGTTGCTCGCCGCAACTATGGTATTAGGGGTTGGCCTTGTGGGCTGCTCAGGTGCAGGAAATGATGGGAATGCGGACAGCACAGCTAAAACTGAAAACGTATACAAAGAAAAATACAACCCAGAAGTTACAATATCCACGGTATGGGGGGTAGATCCCGCCTTAAAATTTAAAAATGGCGAATCTATCGAAAATAACGTTGCGACGAAATGGGCCAAAGAGAAATTTGGTATTAATATAAAATCACTCTGGTCTGTCACGGATACAAACGGTGCGTTTGCTACCAAGCTGCGGTTGGCGATGTCCTCTGGCCAGGAGATGCCTGATGTCGTTGTACTGGGAACGGAGAATGAGCAGCTGGCCCAGGATATGATCGATTCCGGTATGTTCGCTGAAGTTGGCCCGTTGTTTGATAAATATGCTTCGGATTCTTGGAAGCAGGCCATGAGTCAGGATACGAATGTATGGAATCAGTATAGCCGGGATGGTAAAAAAATGGGTATCCCTGTGCTTGATTTCGCCTATAACCATGATTATGTATTGTGGGTACGACAAGATTGGTTGGATAAGCTGGGGATGAAGGCTCCTGAGACGATGGATGATCTGGAAAAAGTGATGGATGCCTTTAAAAATAAAAATCCGGACGGATTGGCTCCGGACAAAGTGACCCCGCTCAGCATCGGTTTCAAAACATCCATGAACACTTGGATGGGTGACCCATCCTGGATTTTCGGGGCTTATGGCACACTACCCCAGCAGTGGAACAAAGGTGCAAACGGCAGCTTGGAATATGGCTCTGTCCAGCCTGGCATGAAGCCGGGTCTGCAAAAACTGAGCGAGTGGCTCAAAAAAGGATATATCCCTCAGGAAGCAGCATTATGGGATGAAAATAAAACGACAGAACCTACAGTTGCAGGGACAGCCGGGATGATTCCTGGGCCATATTGGATGAGCGGATGGCCGCTTCAAGATACGGTTAAAAATGCGCCGAGTGCTGTATGGAAGCCGATCAAGATTCCAGCCGGACCTGACAACAAAGCTATGCGCCATGGAACGCAGTACACCAATGGTGTCGTACTCATCAACAAACAAATGCAGCATCCTGAAGCCTTCTTCACATATCAAAATTACTTGTTTGATCATTATGCAAATGCCAAACCGGACGGTGATTTGTCGAATGGGCTGTTTAAGGGCTACGATTATGATTTAGATGCCAATGGAAAGCTGGTGTCTATTGATAAAATACCGGGTGGTTATGTAAACTCTATTCGTTATTTGCTGGTTCGTGATGGTGCACGTATCCCTGATGCCCAAATGAAGGCTTTGTTAAGCTTGGCTGACGGTGCAGAACCGAAAACCAGACTGGAGAAAGATGTAATGGTGAATTACGGGAAAGACACTCCCGCAGCGGCCAAAGTGCTTATGGAACAAAAGGATATCTCTATGAAAGATCAGTTTACAGGACCAACCACGCCAACGATGAAGGCTAAAAAGGATTATCTCGATAAGATTGAAAGCCAGACGTTCAATGAAATTATTTATGGCAAACAGCCGATTTCCGCTTTTGATACCTTTGTACAGACGTGGAAAGCCGCTGGTGGCGAACAAATTACAAAGGAAGTAAACGAATGGTATAAGAGCGTCGAAAAGTAAAAGTTGTCGATGGTGTAAAACAGATTGAAAAAGGCTGTCCCAAGGTGGACAGCCTTTTTACTTCAGCTTCATATGGATTAAATAAAAATGATTGCTTTTGTGCCATGTATGTTGGTTTTTTGAACTGTTGGGACTGCGAAAACGCTTTTATAATTGAGGTATACCATGAGAATTACAGGAGGAACTGCAATGAGAAGTCTGCAACGTACGTGGCCATTTCATATCATGCTGCTGCCAGCCATCATTTTCTTAATTGTATTCAGCTACATTCCAATGGGCGGCATCGTGATGGCCTTTCAAAATTACAAACCTTGGCTAGGCATAACTGGTTCTGAATGGGTTGGACTGGATAATTTCCGCTTTTTGTTCCAACGGGAGGACAGTCTTCAGGTCGTATGGAATACGCTGATTATTGCTGTGTTAAAGATGTTTTTCAATCTGCTGGTTCCGTTTGTTTTTGCTATCCTGCTGAATGAAATTCGCAAGGTCGGACTTCAGCGCTCCATTCAGACATTGGTGTATCTGCCACACTTTCTGTCCTGGGTAATCTTGGGCGGAATTCTGATTGATCTGTTGGCTACTGACGGATTTATGAACCGGATTCTTGGAAGTATAGGAATCCAGCCTATCTTCTTTCTGGGAGATAACAACTGGTTTCGTTTTACCGTCATTGTATCGGACATATGGAAAGAGTTTGGCTACAATACCATCGTATTCCTCGCTGCACTGGCGGGTATCAATCCTTCGTTGTATGAGGCTTCTGAAATGGATGGAGCGAGCCGGTGGAGACAGACGCTGCACATTACTGTACCATCATTGATCCCGATGGTGGTCGTTGTTGGGACGCTTGCCCTTGGTAATGTTCTGAATGCTGGTTTTGACCAGATTTTCAACCTTTATAATCCGCTGGTATACCAAAAAGGCGATATTATTGACACATTCGTCTACCGGACAGCATTGATCAATGGGGAGATGGGCTTTGCTACCGCCATTGGGTTGTTCAAATCCGTTATCAGTATGATTCTCATTCTGATATCTTATCGGCTTGCTTACAAATGGGCAGGTTACCGCATATTCTGATTCCACGAGGCTGAAAGAGGGAGAGTCATGTATCATAAAACAACGCCATACCGCATTTTTAATGTGTTCAACATTTGCTTGCTTGTGATATTGTCTATCATGTGTATCGTTCCACTGATCCATGTGTTGGCGGTATCGTTTAGTGCTAAATCAGCAGCAGATGCCAATCTGGTTGGACTGTGGCCAGTGCAATTTTCTTTAGAAGCCTATAAGAAGACGATGAATAACCCAATTTTTCTGCACTCCATCTGGATTTCCGTCTGCCGAACTGTCTTGGGAACCGGCTTGACGCTGCTGATTACCTTTTTAGCTGCTTATCCGCTTTCGAAGGAAACCACGGTGTTCCGTAGTCGCAACATTTATTCATGGCTGTTTGTATTTAGTATGATTTTTAACGGTGGTCTGGTTCCATTTTATATGGTTATTCAAAAGATTCATCTTATGGACAGCTTCTGGGTACTTGTATTGCCAGGAGCGGTCAATACATTTCTGGTCATTCTTATGCTGAATTTTTTCAGAGGTATCCCCAAAGAGATGGAAGAGGCGGCATTGATCGACGGAGCAGGGCATTTTCGGACATTGTTTAGTATTTTCTTACCGATATCCATGCCTTCCATTGCGACGATTGCGCTGTTCAGTATGGTATTTCATTGGAACTCATGGTTTGATGGTCTGCTCTATTTGAGCAATGCAAAGGATTATCCGCTGGCGACGTTCCTGCAAACTGTAATTATACAGAAGGATATGAGCTCCATGAGCATGAGTCCCAAAGAGATGGAATTACTGTCTCAGACGACGGTTAATGCAGCACAAATTTTCATTGGTGCAGCGCCTATTCTTATTGTATATCCATTTTTACAAAAGTATTTTGTTAAAGGTATGACGTTAGGTTCCGTCAAAGAGTAACAGAACTAATACAAGGAGATGATTTACAGTGACATATCCAAACATAACCAAGTACCCTCCCATTAGTGAGCGAGTTCCGCGTATGCTGCATGGAGCAGACTATAACCCGGAGCAATGGCAGCAATATCCCGAGGTGTTAGCGGAGGATATCCGCTTGATGAAACTAGCCAAATGCAACGTAATGTCTGTCGGCATTTTCTCATGGGTATCCTTGGAGCCTGAGGAAGGTGTATTTACGTTTGAATGGCTGGATCGTATTCTGGATTCGTTTGCTGAGAACGGAATCTATGCGTTTTTGGCCACTCCGAGCGGAGCAAGACCAGCCTGGATGTCGCAAAAATATCCCGAGGTGCTGCGTGTAGGGGTTAACCGTGTCCGTAACTTGCACGGGTTTCGACATAACCACTGTTATACGTCGCCTGTATACCGGGAAAAAGTACGTATCATGAATACGAAGCTGGCTGAGCGATATGCTAATCATCCTGCTGTTATTGGCTGGCACATTTCCAATGAATTTGGTGGAGATTGTCACTGTGATTATTGTCAGGAGGCGTTTCGCGCTTGGGTGCAGGATAAATATGGTACGTTAGATAAACTTAATCATGCATGGTGGACGACATTTTGGAGTCATACAGTTACGGACTGGAGCCAAGTTGAATCTCCGGCACCTCATGGTGAAACGCAGGTTCATGCCATGAATTTGGACTGGAGACGATTTGTAACCGAACAGACCGCAGATTTTATCAAACATGAGATTGTGCCGCTCAAGGCTGCGAATCCGGACATTCCAGTCACAACCAATTTAATGGAGTTTTTTGAAGGATTGAATTACTGGAAGTTTGCTGATCTGCTCGATGTTATATCCTGGGACAGTTATCCGACGTGGCATGACCGTGAAGGGGATGACAGCCGTCAGGCTGCGAGAGTGGCTATGATGCACGATATTATTCGCTCCATTAAAGGTGGGAAACCCTGGATGCTCATGGAAAGTACGCCAAGTTTGACAAACTGGCAAGACGTTAGCAAGCTGAAGCGACCGGGTATGCATCTGCTATCGTCTTTACAGGCTGTGGCGCACGGCTCAGACACCGTTCAATATTTTCAGTGGCGGAAAAGTCGCGGTTCGAGTGAAAAGCTGCATGGTGCAGTCGTCGATCATGTAGGACACGAGCATACTCGGGTATTCGGGGATGTGACAGATGTCGGTCATGCGCTGGAAAAACTGGAAGAGGTGGTCGGTACATCCGTACCGGCTGAGGCCGCAGTCATTTTTGACTGGGAGAACCGTTGGGGAATCAACGATTCACAGGGACCGCGGAACAAAGGCGTGAAATATGAGGAGACAGCTGAAGCACATTATTTGGCTTTATGGGAGCAGGGAGTGCCAGTAGATGTCATTCATATGGATGCAGATTTCTCCAAATATAAACTTTTGGTCGCTCCGATGTTGTATATGGTCCGCAGCGGTGTAGGGGAGCGCATACAGAAGTTTGTCGAAAATGGCGGCATTTTCGTAGCAACCTATTGGTCTGGCATCGTGGATGAACATGATTTATGCTTTCTTGGAGGCTTTCCAGGGCCGCTTCGTAAAACGCTGGGAATCTGGTCGGAAGAGATTGATGGATTGCATGATCATGATCGTAACTACATTATACCGATTGAAGGCAATGAGCTGGATCTACAAGGGGAATATGAAGCTGTTGAATTGTGTGATCTCATTCATACGGAGGGTGCAGAGGTACTGGCTAAGTACGGGACAGACTTTTATGCAGGACGTCCAGCTTTGACGGTGAACCGTTTGGGACAGGGAAAAGCTTATTACATCGCATCACGCAACAACGGACTATTCCATAGTCATTTTTACAAGAGTTTAATTGATGAGGCAGGTCTCAGTAAAGCACTCGATGTGCAGTTGCCACATGGAGTGAACACAGCGATTCGTACCGATGGAGTTCATGATTATATTTTTGTAATGAATTTTACGCATGAGCCGCAAGAGATTACACTGGATGGACGAACTTATGCGGATATGCTTGAAAATCTTGTGGTAGCAGACAGCAGCGTTCAATTGGGTGCCTATGCTGTTAAGGTTCTAAAGACAGCGCGCAATAATTAGAACACGTTATACATGTGATCGCCGCCGATTCCCGAGTGAGGGAGCAGGTGGATTGGCCAGAGGCAATGTGAGTATACAATTTAGATTGGGGATGACTTATGAAAACAGGTAAACGTACTATGGTATTTGCGATGTTGATCTTGTTATCCAGCTTTTTGTACCCATTGGGCTCTGTGGGAGGGGGTGCGGCTTCGGCCGCCCCTGCTTTCGCCAAAGGAGCAGATATAAGCTGGGTCGCAGGGATGGAAGCCCAAGGTATGACCTGGAAGGATAAAAAAGGGGTTCGCCGGGATGTGCTGCAAATTTTACGGGACGATTATCAGATCAATTCGGTTCGTATTCGAGTGTGGGTAAATCCTGACATGAAGGATTATGCAAGCGGATACATGAATGCCGAGAAGGCAGCAGAACTTGCGCAGCGAGCTCAAAAGTTAGGCATGAGCGTTATGCTGACCCTGCATTATAGCGATTCATGGGCTGACCCAGGACAGCAGAACAAGCCTTACGCATGGCGCAATTTTACATTTACACAACTTATGGATGCGGTCTGGTCCCATACCGTCTATGTTATGAACACGATGAAGAGCAAGGGTGTGACACCGGATTGGGTGCAAATCGGCAATGAAACGAACAATGGCATGCTCTGGGATGACGGCAAAGCCTCAGTGAATATGAAAAACTATGCGTGGCTCGTCAATACAGGGAATAACGCTGTTAAATCCGTAAGCAACAGCACCAAGACGATCGTACATTTAGCTAATGGGGATAACAGTTCCGTTTTGAACTGGAACATTGGTGGACTGATTGATAATGGAGCTCAGTTTGACCTTATTGGACTGTCTTTATATCCGTCTTCCTCTGACTGGCAGGGTAAGGTGGATCAGACGATTACCAATGCCAATAGCCTCATTGCGAAATATGGTAAAGGCATTGTTATCAGTGAAATCGGGATGGAATATAATGAACCTGCTGCTTCCAAGGCATTTATTTCTGCAATCAAAACGAAGGTTCGGAGTATCGGAGGCGGTAAAGGCGTGGGCGTATTTTATTGGGAGCCAGCTGCAACCCCAGGTTATAATCAAGGCTATAACAAAGGTGCTTGGCAGGCTGACGGTAAGCCAACCTCAGCGTTGGAAGGCTTTTTAAACTAAAGAACGATGTAAGAGCATATCAAAGAACCTCTAATGTGCATTCTATGCAGATTAGAGGTTCTTTGTTTTATGATGATTGGGTAGTTATAATGTTTAGACTTCCCGGTTTACCTTGAAGAATGAAATAAGCTCTTCCAGCTCCCCGGACATCAATGTAAGCTTGTCCGAAGCTTGGACAATCGAAGCCATAGACTCTGTCTGTTCCCCAATGGTTTGTTCAATTTGTTTGCTGCTGTTGACTGTTTTGCTAACTGTGGAAGACAACTCGTCCGAGGTAGCTGACATTTCCTGCGTGCTGGCCGAGATTTGCTCAGTTGCACTGGATACCTCCTGGATTTGTGACGACACTTTGTTGGACGCTTCTAAAATTTCAGAGAACATTTCGCCTGTCTGCTTCGTAACTTCCAGTCCGACGTGAACTTCTTTTGTACCCAGGCTAATGCCTTTTACAGTTTGTTCAATCTCTTTTTGAATTTCTTCAATAAGCTCTGCAATTTGTTTGGCGGATTCTTGAGACTGTTCAGCCAAATTACGCACTTCTCCAGCTACTACTGCAAAACCTTTGCCTTCTTCGCCGACTCTGGCAGCTTCAATCGAAGCGTTGAGGGCAAGCAGATTCGTTTGGCTGGCAATACCGGTAATGATGCTTACAATATTACTGATTTCGTTAGAACGGTTCTGCAATGCATTAACGGAATCAACTGTACTTTCCATTGTAGTGGAGATAGAGTCCATCTGAGTGGATAGCTTTTGAGCTACCTGATTGCCTTCAACGGAGCGCTTTTCCATGGAATAAGCTTGATCCGCAACAGAAGAGGAGCTTTCAGCGATGGTTTGGATCACTGTAGACATTTCATTCATAGCCCTGGAGCTTTCAAGTGCTGCGTGATCCTGAGCCTCAAGCCCCTGGGTTATTTCCCGGATATTGCTGTTAATGACGTTTGTATTCGTACTGTTTTTCTCGCTGATACTTAACAATTCCTGGGCTGATCCCGTTACTTCTTGCGTCGTATCCTGTACTTTCACCATTGTATCGTTAAGGCGCTTGATCATAGAATTAAATTTTTGATTAATAATACCAAGGTCGTCTAGTCCTGACTTAATTTTCACATTCAGATTACCCTCGCTGACTTCTTCAATTCCCTTCATCAAGGAACGAATTGGGGAGAGCGTGCGTTTTACCAGCAAGTATTGAATCGTCAAGAAGATAGCAAGAAACAGAATGAGCAGTGAAACACCATATACAAGCAGCTTATGAAGACCCGTAGGTACAGAGCTCGCATCTACGTCAAAGTAAATTGCACTTGTGACTTTACCACTTGCGTCTGTAATCGGGTAAACAATCGTAGTCCATGTGCCATATTCGTCCGTATAAAAGCTGCTCAATGCTGATTCATTGGATTGAAGCACTTTATTTACGGCTTCTGCATTTTCGTCAGGCAGAGTGTACATATCCCCAATATTCATCTTCGAGTCTTGGAAAGCTTGAACCAAATTAGTGGGAACGCCAATAATGGAGGTTTGATTTCCTTCTTTTAGTTCTGTCCCAAATATGTAAGCTTGGGCGACATTAGGATAAAATGTGTGAATAGAATCTAGAAATTTACGTAATTCCTGTTGAACAGAACCGTTATAATCTTTTTCGCTTAATGCTTGTTGTACTTTTGTTTTGTCAACATCTTCTGCCCATTTTTTGGTCAGCACTTTAACCTGATCTTGCAGCTGCGTGGTGAGAATGTTCTTTTGAAGTATATAGCTAGATGTGATAAGAATAGCACCTATTAATACGATGTTAAGAAAAGATATTAATAGATTTTTACCAAAAAAGGACATAGTGCTCCACTTCAAGTTTTTCACAAGTTTCTTCTCCTTTAAATTTTAATTTAATGCTACAGTACAGCTATCCCTTATATATTTCGTCAATTTCCTTTATAAATGTTAGCGAATTATTACAATTGGGATATACTTACTGATGGATAATGAAAATAATGATGAGAACCAACAAATTGTATGGAAGCTTACCAAAAATAAAAAGCGGCAACCCACATGCAATAAATGTAGGTCGCCGCTTGCTAGCAAGACAGGATAGCTGGTTTCAACTCAAATACAACTAAATTACTTTATTGTTTGAACAATATTTAAAAAATAAGATAAATGCGGGCGAACGAATGCCCTTAATCATTATATATAACAGTCTTTCGCTGAACGTTGAAAGCTTTCTGTCATTATACAAGTAGTGAAATGAGCAGAGGGAGCGAAAAAAGCGATAATACTGAGCTTATAACAAATGCAGATGCCGCTTCTGTTTCCAGTGATTCATAGCGGGTCGCGATCATAGCGGCTACAGCAGAGCCGGGAAATGCGACAAGCAGTACGGCTTTGGTTACATCCTCAGGGGACAGTCCGATCAGAACAGCAATACCGAGCATAACCATAGGCATTACGATCGCTTTCAGCACAGCGATACTAAGTGCTTTTGGACTGAACGTAATCTTTTTAATCCCAATAGTTACCCCAATAGCAAATAGAGCCGTACCCGCAGTAATATTGCCGATTTGGTCAAACATAGATTGCAAAAGTTTCGGAGCTTGGAATCCGCATAAAGTCAATACAACACCAATCAAGGGTACGCAAGCCAGCGGTTCACTGAGTCCATGAAGGACAGATTTTATAGTGACTTTAAATAAATTGCCTTTTGTGTCGTCAGATTGTGTTGATTTGCGCTGGCCGACCGTTCCCAAAATACTTGCAAGCGGATCAAGAATCGCATTAACAACGATGCCGGTAATCGCAATAGGAATGGCGACTGCCGCACTTCCGAACAAGCTTCCCAAAACGGGAATCCCCATGAATGCAAAAGAGGGCTGTGTCGAATTCAATGCGAACATGGAGGATTCTGTCAGGCCTTTTTTTGCAATCAAGCGATATAAGATGAGCAATACAATATAAAAGCCAATCACCCCAAGCAGCAAAGCAACAAGAAAGGGCCACTTTTGGATTAATGTCTCTCTTGGTGTCGTCGTAATACCAATAAACAAGTGTGCAGGTAAAGCAAATTTGGTTACCAGTGTATTTAGTCCCTTAGAAGAAGCTGGGTTAAAGGCCTTAAAAAAACCTGCAAAATAACCAATTAAAATGACAAAGAAAATAGGAATTAAAATAATAAAGATATGACCTGTAGCCATGATGTCGCCTCCAATAAAGATGTCCGCCAAAAATGGCGGACATCAGTTAAATAATCACTTTGCTTACAGCATGTATAAATTTTGATGTTGTTCGCTATTTTTAAACCAGAACGGCTTCCTGTCCATACTGTTTGATGGGTTTATATTTGCATTCCCACATGGATTCCCGAACCGCTTGTACGATATCATCCGGCTGATGACGCGCTACTCCATCTTGAACGGCTGCCTTGGCGACAGCCACTGCTACAGCTTCAGATACTTCTCGCAGTTCGTTGATTTTTGGCAGCAGGGAAGCACCAGGCTGTGACAAATCAACCATTTGAGCTACTGCATGGGCAGCTGCTGCAAACATACTATCTGTTATAATTTTGGATTTTACTACGATTGCTCCAAGACCAAGACCCGGGAATACAAAAGCATTGTTGGATTGCCCAATTTCAAACGTAATATTGTTGTAGATTACTGGCTCAAAAGGGCTTCCTGTTGCAATAAGCGCTTTTCCTTCAGTCCAGTGGATCAGGTCTTCAGGAGTTGCCTCCGCCAGAGGAGTCGGATTGGACATTGGCATAATAATAGGGCGTTCTGTATGCTTGGCCATCTCTTTCACGATTTCCTCACTAAATGCTCCAGTAACACCGGAAGTTCCGATCATAATCGTCGGTTTCACGCGGCGAATAACTTCAAGCAGAGGGATTTTGCCATCTTCAGCATGCTCCCAGTCACGGCATTCGGCAGCATCACGCACATAAGGGACCTGGAATGGCAAAAGTCCTTCCGTTTCATTGGTAAGCAGGCCACGGTAATCATATGCCCAGAAGTTACGTCTTGCTTCAGCTTCTGACAATCCTTCCAGCATCATGGCCGCACTAATTTGGTCTGCATTGCCGATTCCGGCAGCTCCTGGACCAAACACTAGAACCCGATGCTTGCTCAGAGGGATTCCGGACAATTGGACACCAGACATCACACCTGCAAGTGTAACTGCACCGGTACCTTGAATGTCATCATTAAACGTTAAGATATTATTTCCGTACTTATTAATAATATTCCGAGCATTGACGTTACCTAGATCTTCCCAGTGCAGCAGTGCGTTCGGGAAAGAAGAAAGTGCAGCTTGAACATAAGTATCAATAAATTGATCATATTGTTCTCCACGTACACGCTTATGACGATTCCCCATGTATAAAGGATCTTCTAACAGCTTTTCATTGTTTGTACCTGCATCCAGCACAACGGCCAGTACCCGGCTAGGATCAATACCAGCAGCGGCTGTATATACAGCAAGCTTACCAATAGAGATGTTAATACCGCCAACTCCCCAGTCCCCAATTCCCAAAATACTTTCAGAATCTGTGGCTACGATCAGATCGATATCATCAGGACCCAAGTTCAAATTTTTAAAAGCTTCTTTGATGCCAGCAAGATTATCAATAGATAGATACATACCGCCCGGTTTATGATATTCATGACTGTATTCCTGAATAGCCTGACCGACTGTTGGTGTATAGACAATCGGAAGCATCTCGCTCAAGTGCTCGGAAAGCAAACGATAATAAAGGACAGTATTCCGATTAAAAAGATCATTTAATGCAACGTTTTTACGTAAATTATCCGGTTGGCTTTGAAATTGCTCATACACCCGTTGAACCTGTTCCTCAATCGTGAGTATGGTAGGAGGAAGGAGGCCGTCAAGTCCAAGTTGCTGACGTTCTTCTAGCGTAAAAGCCACTCCTTTGTTCAGCAGTGGGTTGGCAAGAAGATCTTTTCCGGTTAATTTAGTTTCGATAGTTCCATTTTCCGTAACATGAAAAGCACGCATTTCCAATTCCTTCTTTCTAAAAAATACATTCGGTTAATCCTTGAACAATTCGTGAACAAGTATACGCCTTATTTTAAACCAAGTGAACAAGTATGTTGTGTGAAAAATGGTTATATAAGTGTTTACATAAGAAAAAATATGAAAATTAAAGCGGTTTTCAATGATTTTCAAATGAAAAATTCATTGAATTTTCATAATATTTTCGGTAAATATTCAATAAGTGTGACTTTTTTCATAGCTCTTATAATTTGATTGAATATGTATAGAGGAATAGCTTAACTTCATTTTTCTATAAATGAAGTTAAGCTATTTTTTATTATAAGGGATAATTGAGGCTTAAAATCTAAACGTTTGGTGGCTGTCTATTTAGTGGATAGTCAGATATTTAATTCTCCGATTCGGTTTACGGCTTCATTAGCGCCTGGAGCAGAGCGTTGCATCCAGCTGTTGCGCCATTTCAATTGCATGATAATGACGAGGACAAAAGCACAGAATGTGATCAGACTTAGACAGATGAAGCCAGGCATGTAAGAACCCGTTAATTTGTACAGATGGCCCAGAATAAGAGGAAGACAGTATCCGCCTATGCCACCAGCAGCCCCGACGATGCCGGTCATAAGCCCGATTTCGTTGCCGAATCGCTGCGGCACAAGCTGGAATACGGAGCCGTTGCCAGCCCCAAGGCACATCATGCCTACGAACAGCAGAACTACGACTACGGCAAGTGGTGGCAAAAATGCTATGCTGGCGAGCATCATCCCGGCCCCGGCATACAAATACATTAACATGCGAGAACCACCAATCCGGTCAGACAAAAAGCCGCCTACAGGACGAAAGAAGCTTCCGGCAATCACACAAACGGTTGCAAAATCAGCGGCATGCACCGCAGAGAGGCCGTATTGGGTATTGAAGAAAATGGTCAAATAATTAGAAAGGCCGACGAACCCACCGAACGTCACGCAATAAAAGGCACAGAACACCCAGGCATCCCTCTGTTTGAGCACCGAAGCATATTGCGCCAGACTTTTTGGTACTGGGCGATGAGGGCTGTTGCGGGCAAAAATACTGAACAGAACAAAGACGATGAAAATTGGGATAATGGCCAATCCAAACACGACCTCCCAACTGCCAAAATGTTGGGCAATACGGTTGGCAAACAAAGTTGCGAGGACGGTCCCGCTGTTGCCGGCACCGGCAATTCCCATGGCCAGACCTTGATGCTCTTTGGGGTACCATTGGCCAGCCAACGGTAGTGCAGCTGCAAATGAGGCGCCGGCCACACCCAGAAGCAGGGCGACAGTGTACAACTGCTCCAGCGAATCAACCCACAGCCAGCCGAGCAGGAGAGGAATGATCGTGATAAGCATACCGATCTGTCCCGTGAGCTTCGGACCGATATAATCTGACATGAATCCAAGCACGAGTCGCAACAGAGAGCCGCTGAGTATCGGGAGAGCGACAAGGTTGGCTTTTTGTACAGGGTCCATTGGATAATCATTAGCAATGACAACGACCAACGGTCCAATCATTCCCCATATCATAAAGCTAATATCAAAATACAAAAAAGAGCCAAAAAGGGTGGGCTTGTGTCCGCTGTGCCAGAAACTTTTTTTCTTCATTCTCCATCTCTCCTGTTCTTATTGGGGTTTGTAGAGCTCAGGCCTTAGACTTCAGCCCTCTGCTGAACATAAAAAGCCGCAAATCGTCCCGTCATTGATATTGGGAACGTTTTGCGGCTTCATTGCCGTGTTTGACACACTTCATTGTGCATCGCTTGGGTATGATCACATGGTAGTGATTTTAATTCAAATTATAAAAAGATATTCTACTTGTGTCAATATACATAACATTAAAATTATAATAAATTAAAAAATAGGTTTAAATACAGGTTTCATGTATTGAATATTGACATAATACTCACAATTCAGTAATCTTAAGTACATATCGGTACAACGATGTGCCGACATTTACGGCAACGGTGCCCTTTTCCATCGAATGGAGAAGGGCTTTTTCTGTCTTATTTTAGGTTCAGAGAATGGGGCTGGATTAATTATGATAAAAAGACTGGTCGTCATCGGTAATGGTATGGCAGGCATCAAATGTGTTGAGGAAATTCTCAGTCTGGAGCCGGAGCGATTCCAAATCACAATATTTGGTGCAGAGCCACGTCCCGGGTACAATCGTGTGCTCCTGTCCAAAATGCTTCAGGAGGAGAGCTCGTTCCAACATATTGTTACCCATAGCTGGGACTGGTACGAAGAAAATGGGGTAAAGTTGCAAGCTGGTGAACGTGTGTGTCGTATTGATGTAGCAACCGGTATGGTGGAAACGGAATCCGGCATTCAAGAGCCCTATGACATTCTCATACTGGCAACTGGCTCTTTGCCTTTCATACCTCCCATTCCCGGAGTCCGAAAAGAGGGAGTAATCGCTTTTCGTGATGTAAATGACTGTGAAACCATGGCCAGATATGCCAAAACGTATCGCAAGGCCACCGTCATCGGAGGAGGGCTATTGGGGCTTGAGGCTGCTCAAGGCTTGCTGAATCTAGGGATGGAAACTGACGTTGTTCATAATGCGCAGTATCTGATGAATCGTCAGCTTGACCGTACTGCGGCTGTGCTTTTACAACGGCGGTTGGAGCAGCAGGGCATGCGGTTTCATTTGGCGAAGGATACGGTCAATATTATAGGCCGCAACCGGGCACAAGGATTGATGTTTGCGGACGGGAACAGATTGGAAACAGACTTGGTCGTGCTGGCGGTTGGTATCCGGCCCAATATCGCTTTGGCTCAGGACAGTGGTCTGACAGTAAACCGTGCCATTGTCGTGGATGATTATATGCGCACGAGTATTCCTGGTATTTACGCAGTTGGCGAATGTGCTGAGCACCGTGGAATTTCATATGGGCTGGTGGCGCCGCTATATGAGCAGGGCAAAGTGCTGGCAAAGGTGATTTGTGGTCGTGAAACGGCTCCTTATGAAGGGACGGTTCCCTATGCCCAGCTCAAGGTTGCGGGAATTCATGTGTTTTCGGCAGGAGACATTCGTGAAGAGGGAAACGAGATTGCGATCATGGAATATAACGGTATGCAGGAGATGTACAAAAAAGTGATGATGCGCGCTGGCGCTATTACTGGAGCGATTTTATTCGGGGATACGGCGGAAAGCACCTCGCTGCTTGGAATGGTACGGCGCGGCGCGCCACCTACAGGGCTTACACCTCAGAATAACAGCAAAAGCAAAGCAGAGGATGCTGCGGAAGCATTGCCCGAAGGAGAGACGGTATGCGCATGTAACGGTGTGAGCAAGGGGGATATCTTGCGAGTGATTGCCACGGATAAGCTGAAAACAGTCGAAGAGGTGAAGAGCCGGACCAAAGCGTCCGGTTCCTGCGGTGGTTGCCGGCCGCTAGTGGCTGCACTGGTCAAAAATGGTTTGTCCCGAGCGACAGCTTCTGGACCTGTGGTTACTCCGACTGCTCAAGAGGTTGTCCCTGTGTGTGGTTGTACGCATTATGATCATGATTCGCTTAAGACAGCGATGGTGGACGCAGTTTGTCGAACTCTAGAGGAAGTAGTATCTCGTCTCGGTTGGACCAGGCAGCAGGGCTGTGAATTATGTCGTCCTGCTGTACTTTATTATCTGGAATCTCTAGGTTTGCGGAACGGATCTGCAACAAATCAACTGGGAATAGGCGTTGCGCTTCAGCCCACCGTACCATACGAAGGGGAAGCGGGTTCTGTGGGCCTGAGTTTTACAAATTTGGATGTTGAACGTAGGGATTTTGTTGATCCTGCCCCGATCGATCAGGCTTCTGGTGGAGTGATCTGGCTGAGAGAGCGGCTGGCAGCAGTATGGGGCAGTCTTTCATTACCGTCACCAGTTGCGGTTGCTGTTAGTCCGGGTTCAGAGTATCCCGATGGCGTGCTTGTCCATGACATTGGAATCTCCCGATCTCCAGCAGGTTGGGAGGTTTATGCTGGTGGCCATGCAGGACATCCGGTTCGTCAGGGGTTGCTGCTTGGATTGGAGGAGAATCCGGAAGAAGTGGTGCTGATGGTTGTAACCTGCTTGCAAATATACAGGCATAGTGCTAGGTATGGGGAGAAAATGTGGGAATGGATTGAACGGACTGGCGTTCTAGCGCTGCGGGAAAGTGTGCTCGACGTTACTCTGCGAAGTGAGCTGACCGTTAGCCTGCGGTCCACCATGCTGACAGGTTAACGGATTGTGGGAGTTGTAGTGAATGGAGAGGGAAGGTGACTTTTATGTGTCAGTTAGGAGAAAACAAACTGGAAGCCGGTCAATACGTCCTCCCTGTGGTGGAGACACAGTGCCCATTTTGCAGCGTGCAATGTAAGATGACCGTTAGTACGGAAACGGAAGCACTCGCGGGTATCGTTCGAACGGTGTATAAAGCGGAAGGGAAACCTAATGCAGCCTCACAAGGCAGGTTGTGCATCAAGGGAATGAATGCGCATCAGCATGCAACTCATGCAGAAAGGCTGACACAGCCTCTCCTGCGCAAAGAGGGCAGGCTCGTTCCTGTCCCATGGGGAGAGGCGATGGATGCTGTAACTAACAGTTTCTCCTCGCTACTGTCCACGCAGGGTCCTGATGGAATCGGCATTTACGGCGGAGGCTCACTATCGAATGAAACGGCTTATTTACTTGGGAAATTTGCCAGAGTGGCTATAGGTACGCGCTATATTGATTATAACGGGCGCTTCTGCATGTCGGCGGCAGCATCTGCTGGTAGCAAAGTGTTTGGTATTGACCGCGGACTGACCTGCAGGCTGGCTGATATTCCGTTGGCTCGTTGTATTGTGCTTGCAGGTACGAATATCGCTGAATGTCAGCCGACGTTAATGCCTTATTTTCACCAAGCGAAGGAAAATGGTGCGTTTGTCATCGTAATTGACCCGCGCGCGACACCCACAGCGGCAATAGCCGATCTGCACCTGCAAATCAGACCGGGTACGGATGCTGTGCTGGCCAATGCCATGCTAAAGGTCATCGTGGATGAGGGATTGGTAAATGAAGAATTTATCCGCAAGCGGACCAACGGGTATGAACAGTTGTTGACTCATTTGGATGGGGTGGATCTGAACGAATCAGCTGCGCTGTGCGGAGTCGAGGCAGAGATGATCCGGCAGGCAGCGCGTGCCTTTGGCAGTGTGGAAACGGGTATCGTTTTTACTGCCAGGGGTGTCGAACAGCAGACGGATGGGCACATGGCAGTGCGTGCATTTCTTAATCTTGTGCTGGCCACCGGAAAGATTGGAAGAGAAGGGTGTGGGTATGGGGCCATCACAGGTCAGGGAAACGGGCAAGGGGGACGAGAGCACGGTCAAAAGGCTGACCAGCTTCCTGGCTACAGATCGATTGAGAATGAAGAAGATCGAGCCTATGTTGCGTCCGTGTGGGGAGTTGAACCAAGCAGCTTGCCGGGAAAAGGAGTGTCGGCCTATGAAATGATGGAACTGGTTCATCAGAGAAAAATCCAAGCGCTGTTCGTGATGGGCTCTAATCCTGTTGTGTCTAACCCGAATGCACGGTTGGTTGAGGACGCGCTGGAAAAGCTGGATTTGTTGATTGTGGCGGATATGTTTCTCACTGAAACGGCACGAATGGCCGACGTTGTTTTGCCTGTGACGTCTTATTTGGAGAATACGGGAACGATGACTAATCTGGAAGGCCGCGTTTTGCTGCGGGAAGCGGTGCGCCTTGCACCGGGCGAAGCTAGAGATGACTGGAGCATTTTATGTCAAATAGCTGCAAGGTTGAACAAGGGGAGGTACTTCGCATATAAAGATGCAGAGGATATCTTTGAAGAACTGCGTCTCGCTAGCCGAGGGGGACTTGCTGATTATTACGGGATCACTTATGACAGGCTGCGTCGCGAGGAAGGGGTGTATTGGCCATGCCCATCTATGGATGAAGCTGGTACGGATACGATGTTTCGGGAAAGTTTTGCTCTTTCCGACCGAAGGGCTGTTTTTACAGTGGTTGAAAGCTGTGGAGCAGGAGAAGAAATATCCGAGGAATATCCGCTTACTTTAACGAATGGCCGCGTGCTGGCTCACTATTTGACTGGCGCGCAAACACGCAGAAGTCCTTCGCTGGCCGCGCGTGAGATTGAGAATTATGTAGAAATTCATCCGCGTACTGCGCAGCGCTGGTATATCAGGGACGGGGAGTGGGTGGAAATAACATCCCAGCGCGGCAGCTTCACCGTCCGCAGCCGGATCAGGCCACATATTCGCGAAGACACGCTTTTCGTGCCCATGCATTGGGGCGGGACGCAAAATGTAAATCGGGCGACCCGTCCCGACCTTGATCCGTTCTGCCGGATGCCCGGCTTCAAGACGGCAGCTGTACGCATCCGTCCCCTCCGCCTAGCTGTATCTGCAACCAGTGGACATAACGGGGAGTGGTCACAGTTCTAGAACAGGAAGGTGTGAGTGCATCTTCTTTTTCTTGCATAAAAGGCCGCCCCTTTTGCATGAGCATGGGGGGGACCTTTTTGAGTAGTTCAGTTTATGTCCTGATAAATGCGGGACTGCAGGAGGCGAGTTTTATAAATGAAAATGGGTTTCGGATGTGTTGGCACCCGTTTTTATTTCTTTTCTCAACATAGCTTCACGCCAGCGGCAGTACAAATCCCAGGCGTTCCCGTTTTCAAGCAGCGGCTTGCAGGTGTACAAGCCTTCCTCAATGGAGTCGACCCGCCCTGCAATGAACAGTCGTACCGCGCCGTTGAGCAACACTTGATTCGAGAAGGCAGTAGGAGCTGTGCCTTGCAACACTTCCTCTGATATGCGCAGCTGTTCAGCAGGGGTCCAGCGGTGTTCTGGTACTACCGAATCCAGCCCGTACATTTCGGGATCTATAACCTGGAGGGACACCTTACCATTAGCAAACAGGTAAGTCCGGGTCGGTCGGTCGATGAATAGGTCCTCCGATCCTTCGCTCCCCTGGACGATCAAAGCCCTGCGATAACTCAGATTTTGCATGACCTTCGCCGTCTTGTCGAATACGGTGTTGTGGAAAACACCAAATACAATGTACGGGGAGGAACCGTAATCAACCAGTTTCTCGGCTGTGTTCAGTACTGTGCGAAGCCCCAACTCTTCGCGAATAGACCGCAGATCCCGCAGGGGCGTGCACCATTGTTCGGAAACAACGAAAAGCACGCCTGTCTGCTTCGCAGCATGAATGGCGGTTTCGTGTGACATGTCCGCAGTCGCTACCCCCATCTCCTGCAACAAAAGTGGGAGTGTAACCCCCCATTTGGGAGGAAGGGGTGCACTCCCATGCATCGTTACAGGTAATCCGTATGAGGCAAGTAGAAAGGCAGTTGCGAAGGTAGCAATAAATGATGACTTCCTACCGTCGTACGGACCGGCGAAATCAATGCCTTCCTGCATGGGAAAGCGGTGGGAATATTTGCGACAGACATTAACGAATGCTTCCAGCTCGGCAACACTCTCCATTTTGATGCGTTCCGCGGCAAAGAAGGCACCGATTTGAGCTGGGGTTGCTGACCGGGTCATAATCAGTTCGGCGGCAGCTTCGGCTTCGGCATAGTTCAGATCACGAGCGCCTCTTTTGCCGCGCCCAACTTCTTTTAATATTTCAATGATATTCATGTTCAAGGCCCCTTTCAGATTTATGCTTTTAGCATTTGCTGTGCTTTCACAATGGAGATGGCCACATCAACGATTCGTTTGCGCTCATTCATCGCTTTTTTACGCAGCAGATCATATGCCTCCGCTTCCGGGATGCCGTTTACTTCGCCAAGTATCCCCTTCGCCATATCAATCCATTTGCGTTCTTCCAGCCGAGCGGTCAGTTGTTTGCGTTCACTTTGCCAATGCTGGCGTTCAAAAAAGCGTTTGGCGCTAAAATGAAGAGCCCAATTCAGCTCATGGGCTGCCATGGAAGGGGTTAGAATACCGTCGACAGTCACGTCTGCTTCACAAGCCTCCGTCGATGACAGCGCTGATGTCGCGCTGCACCACCAGAGCAACGGAATTGCTTTGGTTTGCTCCAACCTGCTACTCCACATGCTGATTGTGCCGACAGGTATGTTTAGTACGGCCGCATCTGCATTATGGATGAGCTGTTTGATTTCAGATTCATGGCGGCAGGGCAAAGGCAGGTATCCGTTGGATTCTAAAAGGTGCTCAGGTTCTGCCTGCCATGAGGGAATGGTGTCTGCCTGCTCGGATGCAGGGTCAGCATGTGAGTGAATTACCAACAAGGAACGCAAGCGGGCTCCTCCTCTCTTTAACATGAAGGGTAAATAAGCATGAGGATTGTATGTCTTGATAAGAAATGTGACATATAACTTGATGAGATGGGTTTGCTTTTCCATCATAATGAAGTGGAAACGAACTTTTAAACCATTTTGGCGTGTTTTGGACTGAAAATCAATCCTAATTTTGTAGAAGAGTGATATTTTATACGTCATCAATATGTTACTTAGTGATAAAATATTATTTTTACGAGATTTTGCGTAAGGAATATTGACATGTGATTTGAATCGTTATATATTGGCTACAGTACTTTAAATTCATACTCTGATGGATACAACGGCGTATTCGATGAAACGGCAATGGAGCCTGTTTTCACATGTGGAGGGATGTTTTGCATCCCCGTATGTGAAGCAGGCTTTTTATGTTTTAAGGATAGAAATGGAGAGGGAGTGACCTAATGAACTACATCCAAAAATTAGTGCTGGTCGGCAACGGAATGGCGGGGATACGCACTCTCGAACATTTGCTGAAGATCGCACCAGGTGCCTATGAGATTACGGTATTTGGGGCCGAGCCCCATCCAAACTATAATCGGATCATGCTGTCCTCTGTTCTGGCCGGTGGAGCAGGTTTGCAGGATATTATCATCAACGATTGGAATTGGTATGAAGACAATAATATCCGATTGTATACCGATGATCCTGTCACAGCGATCGATACGGAAAAGCGACAGGTGACTTCACGATCCGGTGTATGCGTCTCTTATGATTTACTGTTGTTGGCAACAGGTTCTAAAGCCTTCATTTTGCCGCTTCCAGGAGCCGACAAGGATGGTGTGATTGGGTTCCGGGATATTCGTGACTGCGAGATGATGATGGAGACGGCGAAGACGCACAAAAAAGCGGCCGTTATCGGCGGCGGATTGCTTGGGCTAGAGGCAGCCAGGGGGCTACTCAATTTGGGAATGGACGTTACAGTTATTCATATTAACGGTTATATTATGGATCGGCAGCTGGATGAGGCTGCTTCCCTTATGTTACGGCGCGAGCTGGAGGAACAGGGAATGACTTTTCTGGTCAATAAGCGGACGGCGGCTATCACCGGGCGTCGTCGCGTGGAAGGGCTAAAGTTTGCTGATGGCAGCGAACTGGAAGCGGATTTGATCGTTATGGCGGTAGGTATCAAACCAGACATTGAACTGGCGGTGTCAGCGGGAATCCCCGTAAACCGCGGTGTCATCGTAAATGATCACATGGAAACGAATATTCCTGGCATATATGCCGTTGGAGAATGTGCAGAACACCGGGGAATCACTTACGGTCTGGTTGCCCCATTATATGAGCAGGGGGGCGTCCTGGCTCAGCGACTCGCGGGAATGGAGACTCCTGGCTACAGTGGTTCCGTTACTTCTACAAGATTGAAGGTATCGGGCGTCGATGTATTTTCAGCAGGAAATTACAAGGATGAGTCGGGAACGCGATCACTGCGGTATCAGGATGATATTGATGGCGTCTACAAAAAAATCGTCATTAAGGAAGAAAAACTGATCGGTGCCGTTCTGTTTGGGGATACCTCTGATGGAGCCAAGTTGTTTTCTCTGATTAAAAGTGGGGAGTCGGTGGTTGGTCGAGAGAAAGAGTTGTTACTTGGCTTTAACCCTGGTCAATCAGAAGGTAGTGGCACCATGATGCTGGAGCAGATGCCTGAAGACGAAATTGTATGCGGATGTAATGGTGTATCCAAGGGTGACATTGGAGAGGCGGTTGCGGCTGGCTGTAAGAGTCTTGGGGAAATTAAGGCCTGCACGAAGGCATCGGCATCATGCGGCGGCTGCAAGCCATTAGTGGAGGGGCTCTTACAGCTGTACGCAGGTGCAGAAGCCGGAGAATCGATTAAAGAGGGGATATGTGGCTGTACGACACTTGATCGGGAGGCGATTATTGATGGTATCCGAGAAATGGGGTTGAAGAGCGTCAAAGAAGTGATGAACGTGCTGGGCTGGAACGAGCCTGAAGGATGCACCAAATGTCGGCCGGCCCTCAATTATTATCTAGGTATGCTGTGGCCACTGGATTATGAGGATGAGAAGGAATCCAGATTTACGAATGAAAGGTACCATGCCAATATTCAGAAAGATGGCACCTACTCTGTGGTGCCCCGCATTTATGGAGGAGTTACTTCACCTGCCGACCTGAAGAAGATTGCTGCTGTCGCGGAGAAATACAATGTGCCTTTGGTTAAATTTACGGGTGGCCAACGTCTTGACCTGCTTGGTGTAAAAAAAGAAGATCTACCGGGAATCTGGTCCGAATTGGATATGCCATCGGGATATGCATATGGAAAGACATTGCGAACCGTCAAGACGTGTGTCGGTAACACTTTTTGTCGCTTCGGCACACAGGACGCTATGGGCATGGGCATCCGGTTGGAAAAGGCATTCGAACGTCTGAATGCGCCATCCAAAGTCAAACTGGCTGTGTCGGGCTGTCCGCGTAACTGCGCAGAAGCGACGATCAAGGACTTGGGTGTTGTTGCTATTGACGGTGGCTGGGGGATCTATATTGGAGGTAACGGCGGGATTAAAGTGCGGGCAGCAGAACTGCTGTGTACCGTTAAAACTGAGGACGAAGTGATGGAATGGACTGGCGCCTATCTGCAGTATTACCGTGAGCAGGCGAATTGGAACGAGCGTACAGCTCATTGGGTGGAACGGGTAGGCGTGGACTCGATCAAACAGGTATTAGCAAACGCGGAGACGAGGCAGCAACTGGTAAGCAGAATTGAGGAGACGTTAAGCACAACGACTGATCCGTGGCACGAAATCATTCATAACGAAGAGCTGCGCAAAAACTTTGTACAGCTGCCGGAGCTTAAGGCAGTAATGGAATAGGGGGCTGACCAAATGGAGAGCAATACGATAACCAGCAGAATCAGGATAGCAGATCTGAACGAGATTGACCGACGTGGAGCAAGAACAGTTCGCATTCATAATGCAGAGATAGCCGTATTTCGCCTTAGTGACGGCAGCGTGCGTGCGCTTGAGAACCGTTGTCCACACAAAGGGGGACGGCTATCCGAAGGAATGATATGTGGATCGGTGGTCCATTGTCCGCTCCATGATTGGAAAGTCGACCTGTCCACTGGTCAGGTGCAAGAGCCGGATACTGGATGTGTGACCACTTACCCGACGGAGATTGACAGTGAGAGTGGAGCAGTTTACATCGTAATCTAGGGGCATTAGGTTTATTTGCTTGGGGTGCTGGGCTTAGTTGTTCTTCTATATAATAGAAGAGATACGTATTGCCGAACAATTCTCTAGAATTCAATCTTGCTGAAAAAAGAGATATTGCTGCTTAAGTGTAGTGTTAGAGTATATAAAAAAGTCAACCTTATTTCCGGTTGGCTTTTTTTGTCGCTTAAATCTTAAATAATGACCAGTTTCTCTTCTCAGCACCAACTTGAAAATCTTTACCATCACTACTCATAATCTGAGTGATTGATATAGTTCTCTTATCGAAATCCACGTCCTTCTACCGAATTCCTAATATCTCCGCACTCCGGTAGTTAGAGTAAGAAGGAGCACAATATAATACATATCGTCTTTTGAAGCTTCTAGGAAGGCGTGTGCCTGTTCCAAGGTCCATACCTGCATTTCCTTTTTTCGAGCTTTAGCCGTTCGACTAACGAAACAGGGTTTTTGCTGATCATTATAAAAGTCTTGAATGTTGCGTGGTGTGATGCTGCTAACGCCGAAATGCGTACATATCTTATTCAACAATTCGAACGATATATTTTCATCTTTTCCATTGCAGCAGCAGATATTCCCTGTTGAAGCCGCAAATCCTCTTTGTTTATATCTCTTTCAATAATAGTAATTCTAGCAAAAAATTGAATTGAAAAAATATTACGAAAAAATTGATCGTAAAATGAAAATATTTGTGATCTTTTAGGTTTTACACATGGTAAATTAGTAACATGGAAAACAAAGAGAGAGCAGCACCCCACACAAACACATGCCTGTTTGACGGTGGGGCGTAAAACGAGCGGTACCAGTTATCCCCTTGCTATAAGACCTACAGAGAGCCGCAAGGGTAGGATAAGTGGGCATGTTGCTCTTTCTGTTTTCACTACTCCACTCTTGCTAATGTGCGTCTGACAAGCGCACTCCTCATGACAGTGATCCTAGCCACTAAAGAGTGGATCAGGAGCGCAACTGGTCGCGTAAGAAAGTACCTAGAAAAAGGCTGCATGCAAGGGTGAAAGTGCCATGTCCACATCTATTATCATAACTGCAGTGGGGTATATCCACGAAGGTTCGATTCCTCTCGCGAAAAAGAACGGGTGGGTGTGTCGGTGGTTCGAATCCGCCAGCGGTTTCATGCAGAATACTTGGTGTGCTACTGGATTCATTTCTGGCTGGTCCTGGTTCAAATCCGGGCTTCTGCTAACATGGAATCAAAACCCATTTTTTGTTGAATAATTACAACAAAAGACTTATAATGTAAATGTTCATAAATACCTGTAAAAACTTTATCAATCATGAATGCTCTAATAGTTTCTTACATACTGTGCTGGTTGATAGAGTTGGCAGGATAAAAAAATCAAAGAAAGTAGGCTTATGAGTATGAAAAACCTTAAAAAAGCTTCTGCAGTATCTGTTTTATCATTAGCTCTTGCAATTCCCTTATCTGCTTCTGCGGCAGCTACGGATGTTGCACCAGCTACAACTGACTTTACAGCAGTTTCCCAATCTGCAAACACATCGACCGATGTGAATACACCAAAAGCGGGAGATCATGTTATTACTCCTTATGCCACTAAATCGGTGGTTGATAGAACTCTCCGCAACACAGAACTTACAGAAAATTTCGATATACCCGCAGGTTATGGCTATGTTAAAGTATGGATACGTAATGACGGTAAGCAGCCAATTAAATTTTCGGTGAACAGAGGCTCAGAAACAGGTTCACAAATGTTGTCTGGAAGTGTAGAACCTGGTCGCACTTACAGTGAAATCAGTTCAAGCGCTTGGCCTGGTGCTAATAAGTATTATGTATCTCTTTCCTCGGGTAAAGCATACATGGAGGGCGAGCTTTCTGTTCGTATAGGCACTTCACGAGGAGAACTGTAATAATCAAATTATAGTTATTTAAATGCAGTGAGAAGGTCGGCTATCGTGCCGACCTTTTTAGTATCTTCAATATCACTAGTATGCACGGTTAGCTTAATGGTAGAGCACAGACGGGCCCGAGTAAAACAGACCTAACGGCGTGGGTTCAATTCCCACACCGTGCACCTAATTAAAAGACTTAATGAGAGTGGCGTAGATACGCTGCTCTTTTTTGTACGCAAAAATAATAGAAAAGGAAGTGTTTGGTAATGAGTACAGAGGCAAGCGCAGTACGTAACGGCGGATTTGGGTATCTTGGTTCGGATAATATCTTTAAGGTGGTAAATACCGAGGCTGAGGCTCGTAAATATAGCCCCACTGGTAGAATAGTAAGCTTTGCAGGTCCACACGCATACGGCAACCCTGTTGTCCCTACAGGCACGGGAGAATATAACCAACTGGCTATTAAATTGCATGCGGATGGTAGCCTGACCGAGAGCGAAGGCTTTGCTATTCCTGCCATGGCGGCTGCAGATGCCGCTGCAGCTCGTACGCTTATTGTTGCAGGTACGCTAGTTAGTGCGGCTACAATAGCAGCAAACGGTACAGTGAAGCAGGCAGCAGCACAGGACAATAGCGAGGCTACGGATGTGGCAGGTCTGGTCGCAGACTTTAATTCTTGGATTTGTAGGCTACGAACTGCAGGTATCTTGCACAAATAATACTGTTGAATTTTTTATACAGTAAATGATGTATGTTACTAGTGGACGATTGTGCCCCTCTAGCATGATGTTACGTACTCTAAATGGCTGTTTACTCCGAACTGGTTCGGTGAGCAGCGGTATTGATTACTGGTATGAACCTGCAATAGTGGCAGTGTCAAAAGAAAAAGTTCCCGCTATTGAGGTTATTGGCGGATTTGATACGCGTATTGCTTTGGATTTGGATTTATGAATACTGCTTGTCATTTTCGATTCGTTCTGGAACTCTTTTTGGAACTCTTTCTGCCATTGTCCTGCGCAGCCTCTCTCCTGAGATCGACCGGAAACGGACACAGGCTGCTGTAGAGGCAGTTCTTGAGAAATACAAGATATATAATAAGTTTGCTTCTATTATGAACCTTCTTGTTGAGAAGGAGTAGAGAAAGAGTGGGAAAATGAACGAAATTAAAGTGGCTAATGATTGGGCGCAATACCCTATGACTCTGCGCCCCAAGTATGTTGAGGAAATAATGAAGATGAGCCCAAAAAAGACCTACGAGTTTCTGGTAGGGAAATATATATCAGTAAATTGGTATTTCGTAACTGGCATGATGGTACTAATTTTGATGTGTTCCAAAACAACGAAAGCAGCGGATCTTAGCCGCTGCTTTTTTGTATCAAAAAGTGATTCGTATTAAATTCGTATCAGAGCCATATTTCGTATCGGATATGAGTTTATAAAAATAAGAACCCCCCCTATAAATCAAGGGGGGGTCGGTATAGGACGGATGGGGATCGAACCCATGACCCTTACCCTGTCAAGATAATGCTCTCCCGCTGAGCTACCGTCCTGTAGTTACTAGATAATATCATGTATTAACCATATATGTAAAGTGAAAAGATAGAAATCAGCCTGTACTTCATGACTATTTATATATATAATTCAAATTTAGTGAGTTTACATTTGAAATTAAGGATAGGAGGAACTGATGATGGCCGCAGAAATTATAACTGTAACAACAGAAGAGCAACTGCAGAAGGCAATATTGATCCGTACCAAAGTGTTTGTCGAAGAGCAGAAGGTTCCTCTGGATCTTGAAATTGATCATTATGACAAGCTGGGAGATACCGCCCATCATTTGCTAATTTGTGAACATGGGGAAATGGTGGCTACTGGTCGGCTGACATATTATGATGAAGAGACAGCTAAAATGCAACGTATTGCCGTTCTCAAGGAGCATCGTGCAGCAGGTTATGGACGTGTATTACTGCTAGCACTGGAGGAACGTGCACGTGAACTTGGGCTGAGATACTCGTTGTTAGATGCTCAATGTCAAGCTGAGAAGTTTTACGAAAAGCTTGGCTATGAAACGATCTCCGATGAACCTTTTGATGATGCGGGAATACCGCATGTACGTATGCGTAAAAAGTTGTAGTCGAGGCACAGGGTGTATACAAAGCTGTACAATGCGCATGCTAGTAAAAGTTCCTCCACTATACTATGGATAAGGAGCGATGCAGCATGGCTAATACAGAACGAGAACAAATTACGGCAGTACGTAAAAACGGGGATGGCGATCTTGCGTCATTTCAGACGTCTACTGGACGGATTTTGGATTATAGCCAAGCGTTGAACGAGATTGAAGCAGGTTCAATTGCAGGCGTCAACGTGTTCAAGGCCAAGGATGGAAGCAAACGAATTCGAGGGGATGCCGATGGAGATCCTTCTAATAACCTAGATCAACTGCCGTTGTTCTGACCTTGACTCGCAACATTAACGTCCAAGCTTATCATTGATACAAAAAATATGCAGCAAGCCGCCTAGCTATCCTTTGTAGGAAAGTCGGGCGGCTTTTTGTTAATTGTTAATACTCCCTTTAGCTCGGTTACTCTGCACGTTCCAATTCTGCTAGCGGATATACTCGTTGCTGCTCCAGAAAGGACATAATCCCTGCCTTATCCCTAAATTGTTCCATATCGTCACTATAGTGCATCAGATGAATTTGCTCTTGAAGAGGTGTTGGCAAGCTTAGCAGCTCATCTAACGTTGTATGGACTTCTCCGGCACCTTGTAATTGAACCTCATGTAAGATGCTTCGACATCCCCGTTCATGCACCAGATGATGAAGTAAATCGGGATCAAAAACCATGTCCGCACTATAAAAAAGACGATCATTAATGAACAAAGAGTAACTGTTTTTACCAGGAATATGCCGTGTAGGGATCAGCTCTACCTGGATACCCGGTACTAAGGTGGTGGGTACGTCAGGGGTTATGACATTTACCTCAAATACATCCTCAAGCTTGTCAATCATACCTTGCTGTGACATGCCGCCCTTGAGCGTATGCTCCCATAAAGGATGGATTAATGGTTCGGCGATATAAAGCAGAGGTTTGCGACGATGGAGGATATTCATTTGAAAACCGAATTCCTCTAGGCCTCCGACATGATCTGCGTGAATATGTGTGATTAAAATAGCGTCAATATCAGGCAAAGGGACACCCATCTGGTGTAATGCTAGAGATGCGGTTGTACCGCAATCGATCAGCAGCTTGCCTTCCCCGCTATCCAGCAGCGCGTTGTTGTTGTAATAATGCTTGGCAAAGGCGCTACCTGTACCAAGCATCTGTATCGTTAGGCCCATTATGGATTCACCCTCCAGACGATGTGTTATAAGACACTCTACAATCGTATTTTAACATCTAGGCTGCAGGAACTAAAGATTTGGCTCCTTATGTAAAAACTTTGGACAATTTGTGAAACACAGCGCAACTTGTGCGGCTGAGCTAGGTATAAATGTACGACAGATGGTTTTTAACAGATAACGATGGAGGGATATGTAGTATGAAATGGAGAAAAGTCATGGCCCTAGTGATGGCCTTTTCAATAATGGGAGGGACCGTCATTTCGGCGGAGTCCGCCAAGGACCAAGTGCAGTTGATTATTAACGGAGAAGTGTCAAAAGATGGCGCAGTTGTCATTGATGGGAAAACTTATGTGCCTATCCGTGACTTTAACGGGCTTGTAAATTTTGATCCCTCTGGTGGAAAAGTTGTCTTCGACCAGCCAAACGTGCATATGTTCCTGTTCAAGGGAGATACTGTGTTTGGTAACGTGAATAAAGGTAACAAAGTGAAATTTAATGTTTTCAGCCAAATTGATACCCTGAAAACAGATATCTCCGGAGTGAAAGTAGCGATTACCGACCCTTCGGGCAATGTAAAGGATATTCAGTCCCAAGATATCAAAGGAGCGCAAAAGGATAACTTCTGGTTCCGTACGAACGACTTTACGTATGATTTCAAAACAGCAGGGAACTATCGAGTCGGTTTCTACATTAAAGAAAGTAAAGACGGTAGTTATACACTGGTATCCGAAAAAGTCATCACAGCGATAAATTAGGCATACCACAAATTGACCTGCACTCTTGATCATGTTACGATACGAGGGAAAATAAAACAATTTGAAGGTAGGTATTTCCATGAGTGATCACAAACATGAACACGGTGAAGCCTGCAACCACGATCATGACCACGAACATGAAGAAATGGTTCTTACGCTAACTGATGAAAATGGCAAAGATGTAGAAATGGTGCTGGTAGAGACCTTTGACGTAGAAGATCACGTGTATGCTCTGTTGCTTGAGCGTGGCAATCCCGAAGCGGATGGTATCATTCTTCGTATGGAAGAAGAAAACGAAGAAATGGTGCTTTACAATATTGAGGACGAAGATGAGTGGAAGCGTGTAGAAGCAGCTTATAGCGAGCTTGTTGCCCAATACGAATAAGATTGGATACAGCAGCTGCTCTTGCTCTTCAAAACACTAGAAAAGCCCCCGAATGGGGGCTTTTTTTGTTGACCATCAACATTTTTTTGCATGCAGATGCTAACAGACCATTGTTTAAGAAATAGCGTCAGTTTCAACGATAACCTTCACCTGATGTACCGTTCGATCCTCAGGTCCTTTAACAGGCAGGCCTACTTCCACATGATCTACAATATAATCAATATTGTCCTGCGAAATAACTTCGCCCGGCAATAGGATTGGGATGCCTGGTGGATATACATAAATGAATTCTGCAATGATACGGCCAGCAGATTCCTTGAAGGGTACAATTTCCGTATCTCCGTAAAAAGCGTCTCTCGGAATGAGGGAGAGCTGCGGTATATCCGGTATCTTTACAACCAGCTCATGCTGCTGACCTGTGGAATAGTGCAGTGAAGCCAGCTCGCGCAAAGCTTTTAATAAAATGTCAATTTCCTCTTTGGTATCACCAGGAGTCACCAAACAGAGAATATTATACATATCGCTAAGCTCAACTTCGATATTGTAGTGATCTCTCAGCCAATTTTCCACATCATATCCGGTAAGGCCTAAATGGCGAATATGAACCGTCACTTTGGTCGGATCATAATCATAGGTAGCTTCCGTGCCAAGAATTTCACTGCCAAAGCAATATAGCCCTTCGATTTTGTTGACCTCTGCGCGGCAATATTCAGCTAATTCCAGAGCACGTTGTGCGATTTCATGGCCATTAAGGGCCAAATTGCGTCGGGATGTGTCCAACGAAGCCAGCAGAATGTACGAAGTGGACGTCGTTGTCAGCATACTGAAAATAGTTTGTACACGCTGCGGATTAACGAATCCGTTTTTTGTATTTACATTTAGTATCGAGCTTTGAGTCAAAGAACCACCCAGCTTGTGAACGCTTGTAGCTGACATGTCTGCCCCCGCCTCCATGGCGGACATCGGCAAATCAGCGTGAAAATGAATCAGTACTCCGTGAGCCTCATCGACCAGGACCGGCACATTATAGCTGTGAGCGAGATCTACAATTTCCTTCAAATCGGCGCACACACCGTAATATGTCGGGTTGATGACAAGGACGCCCTTGGCGTCAGGGTGACGTTCCAATGCCCGGCGTACGGACTTGGTTGTAACCCCGTGGTGAATACCGAGATTCTCATCACTGACCGGAGAAATGAATACCGGCTTCGCACCAGCGAAGATGATGGCAGACATTATGGATTTGTGTATATTTCGGGGTACAATAATTTTATCACCTGGCACACAAATGGACATAATCATGGTGATAATGGCTCCGCTTGTCCCCTGTACACTGTAATAAGTATAATCAGCTCCGAAGGCTTCTGCTGCAAGCTTTTGAGCTTCTTCAATGACGCCTGATGGCTGATGCAGATCGTCCAATGGAGCGATATTGATCATATCTATGGAAAAAGCATTATCCCCCATAAATTCGCGAAATTCCCGATCTGCCCCCACTCCCTTTTTATGACCTGGGATGTGAAATTGAACCGGGTTGCTCTGAGCATGCTTTTTCAAAGCAGTAAAAAGCGGGGTGTTGCTTTGATTCATTAGTGTTGTCACAACCTTTCATGCAGGATTTCGACAATCCTGTGCAATTGATAATAGAACAAAATTGAGTATAGCAGTTTGAAGTAGGAATGCAAGCGATTGAGGGCGCATTTATTTGCGAAAGAGTGGAGTAGGCGGAGAACCCCGAATGTATAGACAAAAAACAAAGGCGGAGGATGTGGGATAGATGAAGCAAATTAGACGAAAAAAAGCTTCGCAGCGGCTGTGGACTCCTTTTTTTGCCAAATTATGGATACTGGTGTTTCTGGTCGAATTTATGAAGGGATCTCTTCTGGTATCGATCCTGCCGGTATATATGGGAGAAACGTTGGGGCTGTCGGCCGGAATTATCGGTTTAGCCTTTTCGCTTCAGTATTTCGGAGACAATGCATTCCGGGCACCGGCGGGCTGGATGGCTGAACGGCTCGGTTACCGTGGCACGATGTCAACCGCGTTGTTGTTTACACTTGTAGCGATCATTATGCTAAGCGCACTGACGGAACCTGTGTGGCTCGTCATCGCGTGTCTGCTACTAGGACTGGGGACATCTCCGCTCTGGCCGTGTGTGATGACCGGAACGACCGAAATGTCCGGACCTAATAACAATAATGGTGCAGCGATGGGAACACTGGAAATTGCGTCCATGGGCGGAACGGGCTTGGGTCCACTCGTTATGAACTTCGCCATATCCCACTACGGACACTCTTACGGTATGGTGTTCATGATTTTGATAGGATGCAGTATTGTATTACTACTGGTTGCTCTTATGCTGCCTGGAACGAACAGGTCTGCTGGCAAAGGTGACCTCGAACAGAGCGCTCTCATATCTTCTGATGGGAAGTCCAAGCAGAAGCGGCAAGTGCTGAGTGGTATCCAGGAGACGATCAGCACGCTCAAAACCAAGCTTAATGTGAATCCGTTAATTTACCCTGCGCTGTTTTTGCAGTCCTTTGTCATCGGTTTGATCAGCCCTGTGCTAACGCTGTACGCGCGGACGGATCTCGGAATTTCACCGAACTTGTATAGCGTGCTTCTGATTGCCGGCGGTGGGGTGACTGTGCTGGCATTGATCCCTTGTGGCAAGCTGGTGGATCGCCTTGGAACCAAGTACTTTTTGCACATCGGATTTTTGCTTGCCGGGACCACGCTATTTTTCTTTTCAACAGTACAGACCATCCCGCTTGTGTTTGTATCCGTAGCAATTATTGGCTTGGGATATGCGCTCATTTTGCCTGCATGGAACACGTTTCTTGCCCAACTGATTCCGGAAAGCGAGCGTGCAACAGTATGGGGCTTTTTTTTAACACTCCAAGGCTCTGGCATGGTTATCGGTCCGCTCGTTTCAGGAGTGCTATGGGACCGCGCTGGACACACAGCTCCATTTATCATCAGTGGGATCGTGATGCTGCTCATGTTTGGCTGCCATCTGGCTTTGGCGCGCAATCCACGGAGAAAAACCGTTGTTAAGGCTTGAACGGTGCTTTTAGAAGTGGATCAGGGCCGCATTTATTCTGAAGCTATTCCTTTGGAAAAGACATCCGGTACAGTGGCAGCAAATGCTCAAAAGTGGAACGCACTGTCTGCAGTAGCGCAGCTCCGTCACTAGCGAGAGGATCATTACGATCAATGCGGAGCCCGCACATGACCTCGGCTTTTTTCACCTGCTGCAGCTTGTTAATGATGATTTGAAACTCTTCAGTGTCCATTTGCTGCTGTTCTGTACCTTGTGGAGCCATATGAT
Organism: Paenibacillus sp. DP01; assembly: GCF_044784315.1. Taxonomy (NCBI): domain Bacteria; kingdom Bacillati; phylum Bacillota; class Bacilli; order Caryophanales; family Paenibacillaceae; genus Paenibacillus; species Paenibacillus sp. DP01. The sequence continues at coordinate 3,575,995 of NZ_CP173059.1, read as the reverse complement.
CCATGGACCAGTAAAAGTGACCTGGTATGTTAGATCGCACATCGCTCAGGTTGGTTTCAAGCGCCTGGGCAAATGTGATTTTATTCGGACTTTCATAAATGACTGCGAATATGACGAATATATGGGAAGCGAACATACCTACCTCAAAATGCGGCAACGCCTTATACCCGCGTTTATTTGCCGCCCAGGCTACCCATGTATCGATCGGGGGATTGACCTTGCGTCGTGCATGCTTGGCAACGTGAACGTGCATAGGCTCCCCGCATAAGTCCGTCAGGAAGGGGGCTAACTCCTCGCCAATCGCCTCCAACTTGGGCCGAACCTGTTGAATCAGCACCTCCATGCGAGGTTCCAATCCTGGTATCTCAAAAACATCAAAGTCCTTTGCAGTAAATCCACTAAATGTCATTCCTATTCCTCCTGTAACTAGGCTAAGCCATATCGTGTGGCGTATTATGTCCGATTATAGCATAATGTCAGCGGGCTTGACCGTCTTTAGACCAGGCTCGGTACAAGCACATAAGGCAAAAGTAGGATTGTGCGCTGTTACTCATAAAAATAGGTCAAATAACCAAGTACCCTTACATAAAATGAAGTATAAAATAGAGCAAGGGAAGATCAAGCGGGAAAGCCGCAGGCTTGCTGTAGCCGGACTTCTTGAATCGGACTTGAAAAAGGAGGGAATGCCGTGAACAAGGGCTGTGAGGTAGAATATTGCAATCTAGAGCTCCGGTTTAGCCGTCGGCATATCCATAATCTGATCAAGGATTTGATATCGGAAGGGTATTCGCTGTACTGGAGCGAGGATGAGTCGTATCTGGTTTTGTCGGTGAGAACCGGGCGCAAGCTGGTGAAGCTCCGTTTTCAACAATTGCGCACAGGACACTATAAGCTGGCTGGAGATTATGTAATCCGCGATGCCAAGCTGGCTGAGTGGCTGGAGAAGCTAATTGGAAGTACTCGAGGTCATGCCATTGTCAAAAGAGTCAAGGATCATCATATCTTGGTAGAAAATATTTTGTTCGGCGAGGTCATTCGTCTGGTCGAGGTTACTGGCTTTAAGCAGCGTGTTATTTATCAGAAAGGACCCGTGCTGTCCGCTCAGGAAATGGAAGATATGTACGCTTCCAATGAAGGGGAAACCCGGCTGCTGCTGCTCAAAATGGAAGTGGACGATGAATTGGAGAAGCTGTTCACAGCCATGACCGAGGAAGATACGATTAAAATCGAGAATTGCCACAAACGCCTGCAAACGCTATCTCACCAACTGCTGATGATGGAAGCGTAGTACATCGGAACACCTCATGCAAATGGGGTGTTTTGATCTGTGATTAGACAGGGGTTCACTTCTGACACTAAAAACGTTAAAATAGAAGTGCACGTGTTCCGATTCACATAAAGTGTAATGCGGTAAAGCGGCGATATAGAATACAAAATATGTTGCAAAGGATGAGGAACCAGATGGCAAAACAGCAAATTGGTGTGATCGGCCTGGCGGTAATGGGTAAAAACTTGGCCCTTAATATTGAGAGCAGAGGCTTCACCGTTTCGGTTTTTAACCGCTCTCCAGAAAAAACGCACGATCTTATCAAAGAAGCAGAAGGTAAGAAACTGACGGGTACTTTCTCCATTGAAGAATTTGTGAACTCACTGGAATCACCCCGTAAAATCCTGATCATGGTTCAAGCTGGTAAAGCTACAGATGCCACGATTGAACAGCTTGTGCCTCATCTGGACAAGGGCGACATTATTATAGACGGAGGCAATGCCTACTTCCCTGATACACAGCGCCGCAGCAAGGAGCTGGAGGAAAAAGGACTTCGCTTTATTGGTACAGGCGTATCCGGTGGTGAAGAAGGTGCCTTGAATGGTCCTGCCATTATGCCGGGTGGACAAGAAAGTGCCTACAAACTCGTAGAGCCGATTCTGACTGCAATCTCTGCTAAAGTGGACGGCGACCCATGCTGTACATATATCGGTCCCGACGGTGCTGGTCACTATGTAAAAATGGTGCATAATGGTATCGAGTACGGCGACATGCAATTGATTGGTGAAGCATATCACTTGCTGAAATCAGTCCTGAATGTGAGTGCGGAAGAACTTCATGAAATCTTTACAGAATGGAATAAAGGTGAACTGGACAGCTATCTGATCGAAATTACAGCTGACATCTTCTCCCAGTATGATGCTGAAACAGGCAAGCCTATGGTAGATGTGATCTTGGATGCTGCAGGTCAAAAAGGTACTGGTAAATGGACAAGCCAAAGTGCGCTGGATCTGGGTGTGCCATTGTCCATGATTACCGAGTCCGTATTCTCCCGTTTCTTGTCTGCTATGAAAGATGAGCGTATTGCGGCAAGCAAAGTGCTGAGCGGTCCTAAAGCTGAATCCTTCAGCGGCGACAAAAAAGAATTTATCGAAAGCGTACGTAAAGCCCTGTTCGCAAGTAAAATTGTGTCTTATGCTCAAGGTTTCGCTCAAATGCGTGCAGCTTCCGATGAATATGATTGGGATTTGAAATACGGAAAAATTGCAATGATCTTCCGCGGTGGTTGCATTATCCGTTCGCAATTCCTGCAAAACATCAAGGATGCGTATGACCGTGATCCTGCTCTGAAAAACCTATTGCTGGACTCTTATTTCAAAAATGTAGTAGAAACGTATCAAGATGCATGGCGTCAAGTGATTTCCGTGGCTGTATCTCAAGGTGTTCCAGTGCCTGGCTTCTCCAGCGCGCTTGCTTACTATGACAGCTATCGCACGGAGCGTTTGCCAGCAAACCTGCTGCAAGCGCAACGTGACTACTTTGGTGCACACACGTTCAAGCGTGTGGACAAAGAAGGCGTATTCCATCATCAATGGTTCTAATGAACTGACGAATATGTAAGAATGCAGTATGTAACGCAACGGAAGCTTTTTTGCCCTCTGGGGCGAAGAAGCTTCCGTTTTTGATTTGGTATTTTAGATACAATGTTGGATGCGCTAAAGGATTGTGTAATCTTTTGACGCTATGGTATGATAGAAGTATGATATTTTAATGCTTTACCGCGTCTAAGGCTTTGAGTTTAAATAAAAGAGACGGGAATCTTCCGTCTCTTTTATAGACTAGCTGTTTTACTGCTCCTGTGACCATTGCAGCATGCCACCAGTCATATTGGTGCAACCCTCGTAACCTAACTGCTGCAAATATTCGCAGGCACGTTCACTGCGATAACCGCTCCGGCAAATAAAGATGATTTCATCGGTGCGTTCAATTTCCTCAAGGCGGCCCGGAATCTGTCCGAGCGGAATGTGCTTGGCACCTTCAATCATACCTTCCGCTACTTCTTCCGCTTCACGGACGTCGATCAATTGCAATTGCTCCCCTGCTTGCAGGCGTGCGCGAAGCTCAGAAGGTTCAATCAGAGCGATTTGCGTCATGGCTGGACCTCTTTTCTAATGTAAATGGGTACTATTTGTATTGTTGACGTGTGAGAAACGTCACACTCTCTATGTATGATAGCGAAGCGATCTCTAAGCTGTCAATTAGCCTAAATCTAAAAATCAAATAAAGATTAGTCAACCAGGTTGTTAAACCTCGACAGACCTAGATGAATATTCCTTATTTTTTAGGTGGAGAAATGAACGTTACAACTTGTATAATTAACGTAAACTAGGATGGTTTGAATCGAAAAGGAGCATGTATAATATGGATGTTATCGTTAGACCTACCCCTTCCCTGCAAGGAGAGATTGGGGCTTTGTCCTCCAAAAACTACACTACTCGTTATCTGCTAACGGCTGCACTAGCTGATGGGCAAAGTACTATTTACTATCCAGCTCATAGTGAAGACAGTGATGCTATGCGTCGTTGTATCACCGATCTGGGAGCAGTGCTGGAAGAGGATGATGAAAAAATCGTGATTACAGGTTTTGGTAGCCATCCTCAAGCTGTGAAGGAACTGAACGTGGGCAATGCAGGAGCGGTGCTCCGTTTTTTGATGGGAATTGCGTCCCTATGTCCGGATGTTACATTTGTGAATACATATCCCGACTCCTTGGGGAAAAGACCCCATGATGATCTAATTGATGCACTGGGCCAACTGGGGGTTAGAGTAGATCATCGTGAAGGCAAGTTGCCAATACGTATTCAGGGTGGTCAGGCGAAGGGCGGTAAAATCCAAGTGTCCGGTTCGGTTAGCTCACAGTATTTAAGCGCTCTGTTGTTCCTTACACCTCTACTGGAGGAAGATAGTGAAATTGAAGTGCTGCATGATTTGAAATCCAAAGTGGTCATTGGGCAGACGCTGGAGGTATTGCAAGAGGCTGGTATTACCATTCATGCAAGTGATGACTACATGTCTTTCCGCGTACCGGGTCGGCAATCCTATCAGCCACGTACGTATACTGTACAGGGGGATTATCCAGGGAGTGCTGCGGTGCTGGCGGCGGCTGCAGTAACGAATTCCGATGTAACCATCCATCGTCTTAAAGAACAGAGCAAACAGGGAGAACGTGCTATTGTAGACGTGCTGCGTATGATGGAAGTGCCACTGACACATGAGAACGATACCGTTGTCGTAAAGGGGAACGGTCGATTGAAAGCCATCGAGTTTGACGGTGATGCTGCGACAGACGCTGTGCTTGCCATGGTAGCTGCGGCTGTATTTGCCGAAGGTACGTCCCGTTTCTATAACGTGGAAAATTTACGGTATAAGGAATGTGACCGTATTACCGATTATTTGAATGAATTGAGCAAGGCTGGAGCTCGGGTAGAAGAACGTCAAGCGGAAATCATTGTGCATGGTAGACCGGAGGGTGTCGAAGGTGGTGTGGAAATCAACGCGCATTTTGATCACCGTGTCATTATGGCATTGACGGTTGTAGGTTTGCGTGCGCAGAAGCCGCTAGTGATCAAGGATGCGCATCATGTCGCCAAATCGTATCCACAGTATTTCGACCATCTGACGACGCTTGGTGCTTCTGTAGAATGGGTAAAATAAAGGTAAGTTAAGATGCAGACAGGAGGAGAAAAAATGGCTTTTGAAAATCCGTCCAGAGAAGAGATTAAGAATATTTTGGAACAAGTAGGCAATATTGCGGTTGTTGGTTTGTCTGATAAATCAGACCGCACCTCATACATGGTTTCTTATGCTATGCAACAGCGGGGATACCGGATTATTCCGGTAAATCCTGCGGCCGCAGGACAAACGATTCTTGGAGAGACTTGCTATGCCAGTCTTGCTGAAGTACCAGAGCCCGTTGAATTGGTTAATGTATTCCGGCGTAGCGAATACTGCGCAGAGGTTGCGCGTGAAGCCGCTGCTATTGGAGCTAAGATATTGTGGCTGCAACAGGGAATTATAAGCCAGGAAGCCGCTGACATTGCGCAGGAGCATGGAATGACGGTTATTATGGATCGTTGCATTAAGGTGGAGGATTCAGTGACCCAAGCTGTACGTAAAGGATAATCACATCGCTGAATCATGCTATATGAGCATGAAAAAAACCTTCTTCCCTTATTTCATAGGGTTGAAGGTTTTTGGTGTGAAATCAGAACTATGATACAGTATATTATACTTTCAGGAATCCATATAATGTATGTATGCTTGGAATATGATAGGGTCTAGTTTAAATTCATAGGGTTATCGCTGAGTAATAAGTTATATGACCTGTAAAAGCGTAAATAAATATTTTTGGCTGACGGAACCATTGCTTTGACAAAAGTATTTATTCGGCTTACCATCAGGGATAGAAGGGAGAGGAATGCCATGAATTGGCTCGGATCCTTACAACAGCTTGGTCGTGCTGTCATGCTCCCGACGATGGTGCTACCAGCAGCTGCAATATTGCTAAGTCTCGGCAGCCTTCCTTGGGCCACGTGGGGATTTCCTATGGTGTCTGATATGGCAAATGCGGCGGGACACGGGATTTTTTATTTTTTGCCGTATTTGTTTGCGGTGGGTGTTGCACTGGGCATGTCGAATCAAGCAGGTCAGGCGGGACTGGCTGCATTGGCCGGTATGGCTATATATGATCAGGTCACATTGAGATTTGGAAACGGACTCATTCAGCCAGCGACGCTCATTGGTATCATTTTGGGGATTATTTCAGGCTTGGCTTATAATCGCTTCAAAAGCATTAAGTTGCCCGAAGTGCTTCAGTTTTTTGGGGGAACCCGATTTGTTCTGCTGCTTATTGGCCTGTTCTCTGCTGTATTTGCAGGGCTTATGTTGATTATTGCTCCGCTGATCCAGCGAGGACTGGAATTTATAGTAGGCCTGGAATCGAGCTTGGGCGGTTTTGGACTGCTTATTTACGGTATTCTATACCGATTATTGGCAGCTTTTGGTCTTCATCATCTGCTTAATAATATATTTTGGTTTCAACTGGGTACATATAAAACGCCGTCTGGCAACGTTGTGCAGGGGGATTTGCCCCGTTTTTTTGCTGGCGATCCGACAGCGGGCTATTTCATGTCCGGGTTGTTTCCCATTATGATGTTTGCGATCCCTGCGATTGCGTTAGCGATCATTCAGGAAGCTCGTGAAGATTTGAAACCAAAGGTGCAGAAAACGTTTCTGACGGCCGCATTGGTCTGCTTTTTTACCGGAGTGTCGGAACAGATTGAGTTTGCCTTTTTGTTTGCTGCTCCTTATTTGTTCCTCGTTCATGCGGTTATGTCCGGTCTGGCCATGTGGCTTACCTTTGAGTTGGACATTCATCATGGCTTTTCATATTCGGCGGGTTTTATAGATTATGTCCTTAATTTCCACCTGTCACATAACGCCTGGTTACTAATTCCAGTCGGAGTGGCATATGGACTTGTGTATTATGTACTGTTTCGATGGGCGATCCGTCGGTTCCGTATTCCAACCCCTGGTCGCGAGGAAGGCTCAGTTCTGGAGGATTGGGCCGGTAATATTCCTTACAGTGCTCCGCTTATTTTGGAAGCACTCGGTGGGAAGGAGAATATTGTGCAGGTAGAGGCCTGCATTACCCGTTTACGGCTGACCGTTCACAATGACAGGCTGATTGATACCGGAGCAATGAAGGCTTTGGGATCAGCCGGGCTTATTAATCTGGGCGGGGGTAATTTACAAGTCGTATTTGGAACATATTCAGAACTGATCCGTGAGGAAATTGCGAAGTTGATGGAACGTGATCTTCCTCAAATTTTGTTCAATGCTCCTGTACATGGAAAAATGCTACCGATTCATGAAGTGCCTGACAAAATTTTTGCAACGAAGCTGGTTGGGGACGGTGTTGCTTTTGTTCCTGAACGCGGTGAACTTGTGTCTCCGGTGTATGGTACTGTGATGCATTTGTATCCGACCATGCACGCTTTAGGCATCTCCACACGAGAAGGACTTGAGGTTCTGCTTCACATCGGGATTGATACTTCACAGCTAAAAGGGAATTTTACTGCTATGGTAGAAGCAGGCGATACGGTGGAACCGGGGCAATTGCTGATCAAATTTGATTTGCAGGCGCTACGAGAGCAAGCTCCATCGCTGGTGACTCCTATGGTCATCACGAATCCGGATCGCGTCAAGTCGTGGAGCTTTGCTCCGTTTAAAACAGTGAAAAAAGGTCAGGCCTCGGTAATGTCCGTTGTGCTGCATGACAGGAATGTTGGAGGGGTAGAAACATGATAGAAGGCATCGGCGCCGCAGCAGGTGTGGCCATCGGGAAGGCATTTGTCCTGCCGAGCTGGGAATGGGATTTACCAGATCAAAAAATGGATACGGTAGATCTAGCGAAGGAATTTGAACGATTGTATGAAGGGATACGTACATCCAAAAGTGAAATCCAGTTTATTAAGGATGAGTTTCGAGAGATGGTGGGACCGGAGGAATCCAGCATTTTTGATGCTCATCTTGCGATATTGGAAGATCCGGAATTCATGAATGAAATTAGCGGAATTATTCAGCGTCAGTATAAGGCGGCCGAGGTGGCTGTGAAGGAAGCTATTGATCATTTTGTGACCATGTTTGATTTGCTGGATGATGAATATATGAAGGAGCGGGCAATCGACATTAAGGATGTGGGGAACCGACTGCTCAAGCATTTGCTGGGCGCACCGGAAGTGACTCTTCCTAACGACACACAGCCCTATATTCTGGTAGCCAAGGAGCTTTCGCCATCCCAATCGGCACACCTGAATCCCAGCTACGTGTTGGGGATTGTGACTATGAATGGTGGTAAAACATCGCATTCCGCGATTATGGCCCGTGCGCTTGGTATCCCACTCGTTTCAGGATTGGAGAGCAATTTGAATTTGCCCGTTCAAACCGGAGATATGATGGTTGTGGACGGAGACCTGGGCAGGGTGTATGTAAATCCGGAAAAATCAGTAACAGACCACTATATCGTTTTGCGTGACGAGCAGCGACGCAGAAAAGAGCAGCTTCAGGTACTCGCTTCGGTAGAAGCTGTGACCAAGGATGGAACCACGCTGAGGCTGGCGGCCAATATTAGCTCCGTTAAAGAGCTGGAGGCCGCTTTGAAGCATGGAGCTCAAGGTGTGGGGCTGTTCCGCACGGAATTTTTATATATGGATCGCAAATCTGCTCCTGATGAAGAGGAACAGTATGAAGTATATCGGCTAATAGCGGAAAAGGCAGGCAATCACTCCGTAGTCATCCGTACATTGGATATCGGCGGCGACAAGCCGTTGGATTATCTTGAACTCCCAGAGGAAGAAAATCCTTTTCTAGGTTATCGTGCTATACGGATTAGTTTGGATTGGAAGGAAATGTTTAAAACTCAATTGACTGCAATTTTGCGAGCCAGTGCAACGGGGAATATCAAGGTCATGTACCCGATGATCTCATCCGTGGAGGAAGTCCGTCAGGCAGATGTTCTTTTGAAGGAGGCTATGGCGGATCTGGATGCAAGAGGGCTTGCCTATAATCCCAAAATACAGCGAGGAATTATGATTGAGGTTCCGGCTGCGGCGATGATCGCGGATCTATTAGCAGCTGAAACCGATTTTTTTAGTATCGGAACAAATGATCTAGTTCAGTATGTGCTGGCTGTGGACCGTATGAATGAGCAGATTGCGCATATGTACCATCCATACCACCCGGCTGTACTTCGAATGCTGCGCATGACTGCACAGGCGGCACATCAAGCCGGAATTGATGTGAGTGTCTGCGGTGAGATGGCTGGAGATGAACGATCCGTTCCACTTTGGCTGGAACTAGGAATACATCAGCTCAGTATGTCCCCCCAATCTTTATTGCGGGTCAAGCATCGTGTGCTGAATACGACCGCATCTGAGGCGATGACAGTTGCTCGTGCTTGCTTTGGCATGTCTACTGGTGCAGCGATCGAAGACAAGCTGACTGCAGCTAATATCAGCTGCACCCCGGCCGGACCTGGGCGGCAGTAATGCTTTAAAATCTGAAAGCTTAGATTGGCTCGTACAAAAAAGCACCTTCAAAACCATGAATAAAGTGGTTTTGAAGGTGCTTTTTCGATATAGCTATAGATAAGGGTTACTCAAGTCCTGAATGTGCGGACTGGATATCTTATTTCTGAGCGTTATTAGCTAATACATCGCAGAACGCTTTTCCGTAAGGGGGAAGATCAGGCGGTCGACGAGCGGATACAATATGTCCGTCTGTCACCACAGCTTCATCCTTCCAGATGGCTCCTGCATTTTCCATATCATCACGAATACCTGGTGTGGAGGTGACCGTAACACCATCCAATATTTTTGCAGAAATCAGTACCCAGCCTGCATGGCAGATTTGTCCGATGGGTTTATGTGCGGCATGAAATTCCTGTACGAGTCGAATGACCTTGGGATAGCGGCGCAGTTTATCGGGCGCCCATCCGCCAGGAACGAGAATTCCGTCATAATCGCTGCTATTCAGTTCTTCAAAGGCATATTCTGCTTCAGCAGGTACGCCGTATTTTCCAATATACTTTTTACCCTTTTCAGCACCGGCTAAATGTACTTCCGCGCCTTCTTCACGAACGCGATACACCGGGTACCATAATTCCAGATCCTCGAATTCCTCATCTACCAGGGCAATTACCTTTTTTCCGGTAAGTCTTGACATCCAACCATCCTTTCGTGCGTCACATGATGACACCTTTGTTTTGTAATCTGTACTTTTACATCTTAAGAAAAAGTACGCCCGAAGTCCATTCCTCCGCAGATTCTCGGGTTAGGAGTCGCTCTTTAACAACAATCGTCGTCATTTTTTGACCCCCAAAGCTTTGGTAATTTGTTCATTGCTGCAATCTGTGGAAGGATTTGAGGCCCCAAAGTCGAAATAAAAAAAGGTATGATAGATTTTATTGAGTTAACAAATATTTTATAGACTAGTAAATAGATATATCTGGATTCTGATGAGATCCTCATATAAGTTTGATCCTACGTAATGAGGTGGTAAAATGCATAAGCAATGCCAATGTGGTGAACCGATGGGGCTGGAATTGCGAAAGGTAATATATGCGAGTAAGGTTGAAATTTTGCATGTCCCTGTATTCTCATGTCCGTCATGCTTTTCCAGTGAGGTTTTGCAGCATGTGACGAAGGACATTAAGGAACTATTACAAAGTTTAGGGAGCAAACCTGCACCCCGGCGAATATCTTTTGCACGCAACAATGAACTGGCAGAAATTATTCGTAAGCTTGTACTGGAGGAAGCGGATAATCCCAATGTGGATTGGCAATCCGCTTTGGAGGAGCGAATGGAGCTTCGAATTAATCTCTTACTGGATCTTTATCGCTATGCGAGAAGCCTAGGAGATGAAGATTGGATGAATGATGTAGAGAAAAGATTGGTTCAATTATCCGGTTTTACCAGTAAATCGGTGTTTACGAATACGAAAAACTAAAAAATATGAAAATTTTCATGGTCACCATTGGATTTTACATGTTCTTTTTGTTACGATGAGAATAGGCCATACGACAAGACACAGAAAGGAATGTATATCCAATGGCGACGATGACGAAAATGACTACTATTCAACAATTAAATACGGCTCTGGAAGCGTCATCAGACAAGCCGTTACTCCTCTTTAAGCACAGTACACGTTGTCCGATAAGTGCAGGTGCATATCAGGAAGTGGAGTCTTATTTGGAAGGTGCTCCCGACGAAAATATTGAATACGGTATCATTTATGTAGTAGAAGATCGGCCGGTGTCCAATGCGGCTGCGGACAAGCTTCAGGTGAAACATGAATCGCCGCAGGCCATTTTAATCAAGGACGGGGAGGCTGTCTGGCATACATCCCATTCGAATATTACAGCCCGTGCGCTTCACGATCATCTCACATAGATAGAATGAGTGCTGTCGTTGCATAAAGTAGTATTTTGTCGTATCATGGTTCTAATTAGTTGATCTAGGATTCGGTTGAAAATTTATTGGCAATGGAGAGAAGGAATGTGACGGTAACGATCTATGATGTAGCTCGCGAAGCTGGTGTCTCAATGGCCACGGTGTCCCGCGTAGTTAACAATAATCCTAATGTAAAACCTCAGACCCGCAAGAAGGTGTACGAAGCGATTGAACAATTGGGATATCGCCCGAATGCGGTAGCTAGAGGTCTGGCCAGCAAGAAGACAACGACTGTTGGCGTGGTTATTCCGGATATATCGAACTCAATTTTTGCAGAAATTGCACGCGGTATTGAGGATATTGCAAATATGTATCACTATAACATCATTTTATGTAATGCCGACAAGCGTAAAGAAAAAGAGATCCGCGTTATCAACACATTACTTGAAAAGCAAGTGGATGGACTGCTGTTCATGGGCGGCACAGTAACGGACGAGCATATTCAGGCCTTCCATACAGCTGCAGTTCCTATTGTTCTATGTGCAACGAGTGATGAAAAAGGTAGCTATCCTTCAGTTGATATTGACCATGAAGCCGCTGCTTTTGATGCAGTTAACACGTTGATCCGCCATGGACACCGTCAAATCGCAATGATCAGTGGTACGCTTCAAGACCCTGCAAACGGCTATGCACGTTTCCAAGGTTACAAGAGAGCATTGGAAACAGCTGGAATTGATTATCAGGAGGATCTCGTGAGAATCGGGAACTACCGCTATGAATCCGGTGTTGAAGCCATGAAATACTTCCTCGGTCTGAAGAAGAAACCAAGTGCTATTTTTGCCGCTACGGATGAAATGGCAATTGGTGCGATTCATAGTATTCAGGATGAGGGATTGAAAGTCCCTGATGATTTTTCGGTAATCAGTGTTGACAACATTCGTATGGCCTCCATGGTTCGTCCTCAGCTGACAACCGTCGCACAACCAATGTACGATTTGGGTGCGGTAGCCATGCGTTTGCTGACCAAGCTGATGAAGAAGGAAAACGTGGAGAACTCTCGCGTTATTTTGCCGCACGAGACTATTTTGCGGTTATCAGTTAATTATTTAGACTAGGCACAGTGCCGAATAGGATACACCTTCGATGAAAGCTCCTTTGACGGAGCTTTTTTCGTAGATACATAGCTTCTTGTGAAATCATCATCAAACTAAGAAACGAGGGATGCGTAATGAGCCGACTTTATGGATTAATGGGTGCGATGGATGAAGAAATTGAATTGCTGCTCTCGGCAATGACGGAAGCAAGCAAGACGACCAAGACGGGAATCACATACACTACCGGAATGATTCACGGGCAAAGGGTAGTCGTCTGCAAGTCCGGTGTAGGCAAAGTCAATGCTGCGGTAACAACACAAATCTTAATTGATCATTTTGGCGTCGAACAAATTATATTCACGGGAGTGGCAGGGGCGGTACACCCGGATTTAAACATTGGGGACATTGTCATCTCATCAACATGTATGCAGCATGACATGGATGTAACGCCTTTGGGTTATGCCAGAGGGGTCATTCCTTATCAGGACACCTCAGAGTTCGCGGCCGATCCCGAGCTTGTCCGTCTGGCTGAACAAGCCTGCAAATCGTTTGGCGATCGATACATTGTCGGGAAAGTACTTTCCGGCGATCAATTTGTCGCAAATCGTGAGATAGTGACAGCATTGCACCAAGAAATGGACGGTGCTTGTACCGAGATGGAAGGCGCCGCAGTGGCTCAGACAGCTCATATGAACGCTGTGCCTTATGTTGTCCTACGATCGATGTCAGATAAGGCTGATGGATCGGCTCACGTGAATTATGCTGAGTTTACGGTAGAAGCCTCACATCGTTCGCACCGTATTGTGGAGTTCATGCTCAAGCATTTGGGATAAGAGTGTAATATTTTTAATACATGAATCTTCGAACAAACCGGATACGGTCAAACTGTTCTCGTGATTCGAGGGGCACATCATCTCCCATTCGTACCATCAGACAGTTCGCAGGATGTGAGCATATTTCAGGATCATCCGTGGCGTACCATACCATATTTACGGTTTTCATCAGGCGTTCCATCATGCGGCGGTATTCCCATACGGAAAGACCGCTGCCTTTTAAATCCCAGTGCCAGTAATATTCGGTTGTAAAAATAATATAGGATTCGAGCTGTCCGTCTTCAAAGGCAATCCGAATCATTCGGCTACCCAGGCCCAGTCCGCGATAGTCATCGGCTACCTCGACAGCTCCGAGTTCCAGTAAATCCTTCATGCCAGCTTCCGACCAGCGTTCCATCTCATCTGGATAGTGAAAAGTGACATATCCCAGAAGGGTTTCTCCATCATGGGCAATGATGATTCTGCCTTCAGGCAGTTCTGAAATTTCCACCAGCGCGTCGAATTGCTCCTTTGGTTTACGAAAGGCGTCCAATTGCGTATGCATTTGAAATGAACGCAATCGATCAGCGGATACCGGTCCTTCTACATGGATGGTTTGTCCGTTATGATCCAGTGTGTCCAAGTGGTACAATTTTAAATGCTGCATGGGTGCGACCTCCTTGTTTGCCATCAGTACCTCTTCATATCCCCTACTTATAACAAAAAAACAAATAAATGAAAAGGATGGTCGTCACATCCTCACCTATGATATACTGATTTAGACACGAATTGTTCACAATTAAATGCTTTAAATCAAACCGCAAATCAAAAGATTTGATTTGCATCATTAATTTTGTAAGCGCTATTTTGTTCTGTGTAATTCTCATTATTCCATTGTGAGGAGGCTGAACGCATGAAGATTGAAGAACTCCAGGCTGTAGTTCCCACATCCAACATGGGCCCTTATGAACAAGCTTACAACAACTTTCAGTGGGAAGATGTAGAACGTCATTTTACGTGGTATGAAACAGGCAAAGTGAATATGGCACATGAGGCGATTGATCGACATGTAGAGGAAGGCCGGGGGGAGAAAGCAGCACTTTTGTATTGCGACGCAAACCGTCATGAAACCTACACTTTTTCTCAGCTCCGTGCCAGCTCCAACAGGTTCGGAAATGTGCTGCGCAAATACGGTATTGGTAAAGGGGAGCGGGTGTTTATATTCATGCCGCGTTCACCTGAACTGGTCATTAGCATGCTTGGGGTTTTAAAGGTAGGGGCTGTTGTCGGTCCACTATTTGAGGCGTTTATGGAAACGGCGGTTAAAGATCGCTTGGAGGATAGCGGGGCGGTGGCATTAGTAACCACACCTACGCTTCTTTCACGGGTGAAACGTGAGGAGCTTCCTGAGTTGCGTCATATTTTTGTGGTTGGTGATATGGACGAACGGGAGCAGGGAATTATTGATTTCGAAACGGAAATGCTCACGTCCTCAGAAGATCTTGAGCCCGAATGGCTGAGTCGTGAAGATGGATTAATTATTCACTATACATCAGGCTCAACGGGCAAGCCCAAAGGCGTGTATCATGTACAAAATGCAATGATTCAGCATTACTATACGGGTAAAACGGTGCTGGATCTGCGGGAAGATGATGTATATTGGTGTACTGCGGATCCTGGCTGGGTTACGGGAACGTCATATGGCATTTTTGCTCCTTGGCTAAATGGAGCAACAAATGTCATCCGTGGAGGCCGTTTCAGCCCAGAGGACTGGTACCGTACGATTGAACGTCACGAAGTGACGATTTGGTATAGTGCTCCTACGGCGTTTCGGATGTTGATGAGCGCAGGGGAGCAGGTAGTTTCCAACTATGATCTCAGCAGCTTGCGGCATGTATTATCCGTTGGGGAGCCACTGAATCCCGAGGTAGTGAGATGGGGCTGGCAAGTATACACACAGCGTATTCATGATACTTGGTGGATGACGGAAACAGGAGGCCAGTTGATCTGTAATTACCCAGAGCTGCCGATTAAACCAGGTTCGATGGGAAAGCCACTTCCAGGTATTCAAGCTGCTATTTTGGACGACAGAGGCCAGGTGTTGCCTCCTAATAGGATGGGACATTTGGCGATTCGTACACCATGGCCATCCATGATGAACCGTATATGGAACAACCCAAATAAGTTTCAGGAATATTTCCGCTTTCCCGGTTGGTATGTATCCGGTGATTCAGCTTACATGGATGAGGACGGATACTTCTGGTTTCAGGGAAGAATTGATGATGTTATCAACTCCTCCGGAGAGCGCATCGGTCCTTTTGAGGTTGAGAGCAAGCTTCTGGAGCATCCTGCTGTAGCGGAAGCTGGAGTCATTGGGAAACCAGATACTGTTCGAGGAGAGATCATTAAAGCATTTGTCGCCCTGCGTGATGGCTATACCGCGTCGGAAGCGTTACAACAGGACATTTACCGCTTCGTCAAGGAAGGGCTGTCTGCTCATGCTGCTCCGCGTGAAATTGAATTTAAGGAAAAGTTACCCAAAACCCGTTCCGGCAAAATTATGAGACGTGTGCTGAAAGCCTGGGAGCTTAACCTTCCTACAGGTGACCTGTCTACCATTGAGGATTGAATTGATGCATGTTTGCACTAAAAAGGGAGTCTCCATAGCCATTATAGCTATGAAGACTCCCTTTTTTATTAGGATGAACTCATTCATCTCACCCAAAATATTGCTTCTTGTTTTTGTCTTGAACTATGGACGAACGGCTCCAGAAGGAGCCGATTCCCCCATGGTATTCATGGAAGTAACACGGAACCAGCCTTTGGGCTTGCGGCCTGGTTTATACTCAAAGTTGGTGTTTGCGGTAGAGCCTATGTTTTTAAAAGGCTCCGCACCGCTTTCACTGTAATATACGTTATAGCCTGTTATAGCGTCCGCAGGCTTTCCTGCACTCCATTGGAGCACTACGGACGTGCCTGCCGCTTTAGCTTGGGGCTGTTCAGGAGCAGTAGGAACTTCTGTAGGCTGCGCACCTGTTTCATCTCCCTCGCCCGGAGCTTCTGGTGACTCAGAATCCGCAGGTGGTACTACAGGTGCTGTGTCTGCTTTGCTGCTTGGTCCAGACTCATGTCCTCCCACATCAACGGCGGTCACATAGTAACTTGCGCTGCTTCCACCAGGGCTGTCGGAGAATACCTTGGAGCCATCAGCCATGACAACCTTGCCAAGCCGCTCGAAGCTGCCTCCATCTGTAGAACGATATAGACGGTAACCTACAACATCACTGTTTCCGCTTGGGCTAAAGCTAATTATGGCCTTGCCGTCGCTATAGCTTACGCTGACGCTAGATGGAGCGTTAGGAGCTGCCCCATCGTCCCTGCGTGGATCAATCTGAGTAGGAGCTTCTTTATCTGCATCTTGAGGCAGATAGTAGGACAACGAATTATGCCGTCTCATCACTGTAAAGGCTTGCTGAAGCTCTTTAATCAATTCTGAGATTGGCTTTTCCCGTTTTCTAACGGTCCGTTCATACAACATATCATCTGGCGTACCATCACGTGGAATGTAATTTACACCCTGATAGGTAATATATTTCGCACGGGTAACGCCATTTTCACTGTTTTTGGGTAAATATTTACTGTTATAAATGTCTGAACCATAAGCGGATGCTGTCCGGCTTACAATACCGTCAGGTCTCTTGAAACTATCCGTTTGGAATAACTGAGAATCTTTAGCCGTTACTTCATTCATGATTAGAGCCCATAGACGACGAGCCCGCTCTTTTTGTGCTTTCGTTTCAAGCTTATTGACAGGTTGCTTGTATCCAACCCACACTCCCAGCGTGACGTCAGGTGTAAAGCCCTCGAACCACACATCGGTGTAGGATTGCGTAGTGCCTGTCTTACCGGCAATCGGAATCTTGCCGGATTGATTAAAGTTACGTCTCACCAGTTTGCCTGTGCCTTCCGATACGGCTGTACGTAACATATCCGTCATCAGGTAGGCAGTTTGTGGTGTGAAGGCTTGCACGGGATTAGGCTGATGCTTGTATACAATATTGCCTTGCGAATCCACGATCTTTTCGATCATGTAGGCATCATTAAACACACCGCCATTTGGGATGGCTCCATATGCATTGGTGAGCTCCTCAACGGTTACCCCGTGGGCCAAGCCACCGAGTACACCGGTTTGGGCGTTGTTATCGCTTGGTTCCAAGGTGGTAATACCCAGTTTTTTAGCAAAAGCCCACGCCTTATTGATCCCTACCTTTTCGTTAAACAGCTTGAGTGCTATCGTATTTAGCGATTGATTCAGTGCATAACGCGCTGTGACTAATCCTTGGTAGCGGTTGTTGGAATTTTTCGGGATGTGATATCCATTACTGCCATCCTTCAAAATAATAGGGGCATCATCCACAATCGTGCCAGGCTGTACAAGACCGCTGTCCAAAGCAGGCAGATAAGCAGCAATCGGTTTCATGGCTGAACCCGGCTGGCGTACCATCTGGGTAGCGTAGTTCATTTGCTCTTTTTGGAAGTCACGACCTTCCATCATACCGAGAATGGCGCCGGTTTTATGCTGAATCAGAATGGCTGCCGCTTGCTCGTCACCTTTGGTTTTACTAGTAGCAGAGAAGTTGTCCTTATTTTCTGCAATTTGACGCATAGATTTGTACACGCTCTTATCAATGGTGGTATATACCATATAGCCGCCTGTGCGAAGCTGCTGTTCGGCTTCTTTGAGCAAGTCGTTATCATCCTTGGTTTTGGTATCCGCACTGGCATTAGCCTTTTGACTCGGATTGGTGACAGACATGAGTGCCTGCGCAGCTTGCCGCTCTGTTTCCATCATAAGATATGGATAGGTGTTATAAGCCTTAACAGTGCGTGGTGCGAGAGATTTTTTGATATCAAAAGCCATCGCTTCATCATATTGTGCTTTATTGATTTTGTTCTCCTCCAGCATTCGGCTGAGCACCAGGTGCTGGCGGTTGATCGCTCTTTTAAAACCAGCTTCATTAAATTCGCCTTTACCGTTGTAAGCAGAATAAGAAGAAGGGAGTTGTGGCAAACCTGCCAGATAGGCAGCTTGGGCTACATTAAGCTTGCCCAAATCATTCTCATTAAAAATACCTTTGGCCGCTGCTTTAATACCAAAGACGTTGTAACCGCTTGATCCGTTACCGAAAGGTACCTTATTGAGATAGGCTGTAATTATTTGCTGCTTACTCAGGAAGCGCTCCAGGCGCAGAGATAGTAAAATTTCTTTGACCTTGCGGTCATCCGTACGATCAAGATTTAAAAAGACACGACGTGCAAGCTGCTGGGTAAGAGTACTCCCTCCAGTTTGTACGGATTCATGTAGTGCCTTTTGCTTCACAGCACGCAGCGTTCCCGACAAATCGACACCTTTATGCTCGTAAAAATGGTTATCTTCAATAGCAATGACTGCGTCAATGACGAGCTGAGGAATCTCCTTAAATGTAACAGGTCTTCGATCTTCCTCGGTCCGAAGCTGCCCGATGGGAGAGCCATCATTGAAATAAGCGAAGCCTGTAATTGCATTTTTATCTACTTCCTGTAGAATCGTAGATCTGGAACGCACGGGCTCGTTTTTTACAATAGAAGCAATATAGCCGGCGGCGGTTCCTCCTGCGAATAGTGCTCCCATAAAACCGATGATGACGACCCACTTTATGACACGGCCGAGCCTTCGCATGGTTCTCCGTAAGCGGGAAGGCTTTGGCTCTGATACATTGTTTTTTTCTTCAACCATTAAGTCTTCCTCCTTTATAACAGCCATTATTATAGCATAAAATTACAAAATGAACCCATATGCTAAAAAGCCTGTCTTTTGGTGTCGTTGACTACATAAAAACAGTGTGTTATAAATAGGTCAAAGTAAATATCGTGAAAAGCAGAGAAAGACTTCAGTAGAAGGCGGAATCACGTTGTGCAGAGAGCCGATGGGTGGTGTGAATCGGTAGCGTCCCTCCTTTGAATTACCGTCTGGAGCTGTCTGGATGAATGGAAGGCTTTTGCAGGTTTGCGAAGCTCATCATAGTAATCCGGTACCGGGTGTAGACCCGTTATAGGAATGAAGTGAAAGAAACGTTTGCTTTTGCATACGTTTCTTTAATTAGGGTGGTAACGCGAGCAGCTCCTTCTCGTCCCTTGGGATGAAAGGGGCTTTTTGGTTTGTTAAAATAGTAATTTTTGGATGAAAAATAGGAGGGATTCAGGATGAAGTGGGAAGAATTGAAGCCTGAGCAACAGGCAGAGGTAGAACGACAACTAGAAGTGATACGTCGTGGAGTAGCGGAAATTGTACCTGAGGATGAGCTGAAGCGTAAGGTTGTTAAATCGGTTGTTAGCGGCGAGCCACTCAAAATTAAGCTGGGTCTGGATCCGTCTGCGCCCGACATTCACATCGGACATACGGTTGTTATGCACAAACTGCGTCAGTTCCAGGAATTAGGTCATCAAGTGCAACTGATTATCGGAGATTTTACAGGCAGAATTGGTGATCCGACAGGTAAATCGGAGACCCGCAAGCAACTGACTGAGGAAGATGTACAGCGCAATGCACAAACATACAAGGAACAAATCTTTAAGATTCTCGATCCTGAAAAGACAAAGGTATACTACAATTCCGAATGGTTAGGACCGATGTCTTTTGCGGATGTGGTAACCCTGTCTGCCAAAGTAACGGTTGCCCGTATGTTGGAGCGGGATGATTTTACAAAAAGATACCAAAACGGCTTGCCAATCAGCATCCATGAGTTCTTTTACCCGCTGATGCAGGGCATGGACTCCGTGGCTCTCCAAAGCGATATAGAATTGGGAGGGACAGATCAAAAGTTTAATCTGCTGATGGGCAGAACCCTGCAAAAAGAATACGGAGTGGAGCCGCAGGCAACTATTACATTACCACTGCTTGAGGGTCTTGATGGCGTTCAGAAGATGAGCAAAAGTTTGGGGAACTACATTGGTGTGGATGAGGAGCCAAACGAAATTTACGGTAAATCGATGTCCGTTCCTGACGAGCTGATGCTGAAATATTTTGAGCTTGCAACGGATATTACCAATGAGGAGCTGGCAGAGCTGGCGAAAGGTGTTAAGGAGGGTTCAGTGCATCCACGTGATGCCAAAATGAAACTGGCCGGAACATTAGTCCGCATGTACCACGGTGAAGAGGCGGCGGAAGCGGCCAAGCAGCATTTTGTGACCGTATTCCAACAACGTGCGCTTCCTGACGATATTGAAGAATTCACTTTGACAGCTGATCAGTTAGAAGAAGGCGGCATTCGTGTGATCCAGTTGCTGACTCATCTAGGCTTTGCAGCATCTAACGGTGAGGCCAAGCGTAGTATTCAGCAGGGGTCAGTTAAAATTAATGAAGAGAAGTGGACTGATGTGAACGAAGCATACAAGCCGCAAGAAGGCGACATTGTACAGGTGGGTAAACGGAAATTTGCTAAAATCAAGCTTGGATAATTAAAATACATTCACTAGCAGCGTTGAGATTAATTTTACATCTCAGTGCTGCTTTTTTTATTTCTGCCAAGTGAAAAGCCGTGGTAAACTTAGCACAAATAATCAAACAAGTAGGTAAAGAGTTATACATAATGAATACGTGGGTTGCCCAATGTGGATGTAGGCTAGATAAATTACAAGTGCGGGGAAGGATTATATGGACTACTTTAAACGAATTCAGTGTGCGATTGAGTTTATTGAATTGAATCTCCGGGAGGATTTAAAAATTGCCGAGGTTGCTTCACAGGCATACTTTTCAGCATTTCATTTCCAGCGGGTTTTTCAGGCCATTTCGGGTTTTACAGTGCAACAATATATAAGAAGGAGAAGATTGTCCGAGGCGGCTAAACGGCTAAAGCAATCCAATCAAAAGGTATTGGACATTGCTATTGAGTATCAGTACAACTCGCAAGAAGCTTTTACTCGCGCATTTGAAAAAAGTTTTGGGATCACCCCTGGGAAATATCGTAACTGTGATATTGAGCTTTCTGGTCAAAGCAAAATCAATTTTCTGGATTACCAAAAAAACGCAACGGAGGAATTAGAGGTGAACAAGCCTGTGATATTGCAACTCGAAACGACCAAAATTGTAGGATATGAATATAAAACAAATCTGAATAATGAGCAGCACTATAAAGAAATCCCAGGATTTTATGAACACTTTGGCGCACATGAATATTTTATGTGTATTCCGAATAAAATCGCACCGGGAATGTCATATGGGATTGCCTGTCGATTTGAAGACAACGGTGCATTTTCATTTGTGGTGGGTGAGGCCGTTGAAGAAGAATCAAAAGAACTGGCTGAGGGTTTCATATATATGGAGATTCCAGCAGGCAAGTATGCTGAGTTTGACGCTTCAGGTTCAAATGGACGAGTTCAGAGTATACGAGATTTTATCTACGGCACATGGCTTCCTAATTCTAATTTTGAACGGAGGGAGGGACCTGATTTTGAAATTACGGACGTGATGAATTCCTATCCTGATCATTTGAGTATGAAAGTGTACATCCCCATTGAATAAAACTCTCAGGCTTAATGCGTGGGGAATATAAAAAGCACCCGAATGAATTCGGGTGCTTTTTGGTGCTAATGCAAGGATTAGCGGTTGTAGAATTCGACGATTTGTTTTTCATCGATATCTTGGGACAACTCAGCACGCTCAGGCAAACGAATGTATTTACCTTCCAGAGCTGCGTCATTGTACTCCAGGTAAGCTGCCAAGTGGTTACGGTTTTCCAAAGCTTCTTTTATGGAAGACAGGGAACGACTTCTTTCACGAAGACCGATCACGTCGCCAAGGCTCACTTGGTAAGAAGCGATGTCAACTTTTTTGCCGTTCACAGTAACGTGACCATGAGCTACCAATTGACGTGCGCCTGCACGGGAATTAGCAAAGCCAAGACGGAATACAAGGTTGTCCAGGCGGCTTTCCAGCAAGAACATGAAGTTCTCACCAGCGATACCGTGCATGTGTTGAGCTTTGTTGAACAGGGTACGGAATTGTTTTTCACCCAAACCGTACATGTGGCGCAGCTTTTGTTTTTCTTGAAGCTGCATACCGTAGTTACTGATTTTTCTCCGTTGGTTTGCACCATGTTGTCCCGGAGGGAAAGGGCGTTTCAATTCTTTACCTGTGCCGCTCAGGGAAATACCGAGACGACGGCTCAATTTAAATTTAGGACCAGTGTAACGTGCCATTATAGAGTTAACTCCTTCATAATTAAAATTTGAGTTGGGGCTCTCTTTGCGCTCCAATTTGTTCGGCGCTACCTAGTAAGGTGAGACGCACTACTGACAGAAAAGTTCAGCCGCTGTCCTGTCAGCAACAAATAAGATGAGGGTGACACAAACTGTTACGCCCAAAATTTAAGATCCGCACAGTAGATAGTTCTGCCGTACAGTCTTTTTCAATAATATATATTATATGGTATAGTGGGTCAATGTCAAGAAGAGAAAAAGAATGAAAACGTCAAAATTTGTCGATAGGGCTTTAGAACTAAAAAAGTGGGACGAATTTCTGAAAAATGGATGCAAATTTCTAAAGTTGAGAGTAAAATAGATCATATTATGAGCTATAGTGGTGTATAGCCGCTGTCTTGGTACAGCTAATTTTGCTGTGAAGGAGCGCCTTAATATGTCGGAATTTTCAACAACGGATCAGCAAACGCTTGACAGTAAAACAGTGCAGGCTAGCGGTGCTCCGCTGTTTGATGATAAAGGATATACGTCTTTTGCCTGGCTCCAGAACATGGATATGACACCCTATGATTACCCCTATATTAATCAGCTTCTCGTCCAAGGATATCGGAATTGGTTACAGCAGAGCAATGGTATATCCTGGATCAGTGAAGAGTATACTGCTGTCTTTAATTTTACAGGTGTTCGGGTTGCTGGTAGGGAAGAGGATGATGACGAGGATTTAGAGTTGGTCGAGCGTTGTTGCATATCTAGAGAGATGGAAGTGAGCCAGCGTAAACTTCGAGATGGGAGCCTTGCATTTGTATACATGGTCCCCATATTATGCCGCAATTACAAGAGAGAGCCTTTCGCCGCTCTTCGTTTTACACGGCCTGCTCAACATTCTGTCTCGAATCAGGACGCATTGTTAGTGGCTTCTTTGCATTTTAGATCCTGCTTTTACTCGAAGTTTGAGTATATATTTATGGAAGATATCCTAGGGATGCAGAATCGGAGCGAACGTGAGGGCAGACGCCGCTCTATTTTATTTCAGATTGTAAAGCGGATGCATGACAAGATTGATGTGGAAGGCGTGCTGGATGAAGTATTTGGAAGTATCGCCTATTTGTTTCCCCATGTGGATATCACGTTGTATATGAGTCAGGATCGGCACAGTCGAAATCCTCAGGTCAAGCCTTTGTTGCTGCATGAACGTGACGAGGATGTATGTGTCCGTGCATTTATGAAAGGGCAAATGGCTGTGAATGAGCCTACCAGTCCACAAGATGAAATAACTGAAATCGGTATCCCGTTACGTGGTAAGCAGGGCGTATATGGTGTTTTCCATATGATTCTTCCGGCAGGTGCGGATAGTATGGAAAAAGTGGACGTAGAGCTGATTGCGATGATGGCAGATACAGCTGGCACCGCATTTGAAAATGCGAAGCTGCTGGAGCAATCGAATGTACTTATCCATGAATTGCGGCTCATTAATGAGTTGGTTCAGCGTTTGAATCAGAGCCTGAAATTAAATGAAATATTTGAGTTTGCCGTGCAGGAGTTATTAAAAATGTTCATGGCCGACTTTTGTTGTATTGTGCAGCTGGATCAGGATGGAAGTTGCTTTAGGGTGATGTCAAGCAATGTGGAAAGTTTAAAGCTGGAGAGTTACCCTCGTGAAGGCGGATTTGCTGGACTGATATGCAAAACAGGAGAGCCTGTGATTGTGTCTGACTATAGGAAGGATGGAAAGATATCCTCTTGGTTTATGGATGCGACGGACTCTCAGTCATTGATGGCTGTGCCTATGAAGAACAGGGGGACTCCTAGAGGGGTTATATTATTATCGAGCAAGCTTCCACACTTTTTTTCTTACGATAATTACAAGATGCTGCAAATGCTGGCTCCTCATATCGGACTGGCCGTAACTAATGCTATGCTGCATGCCGAGGTGCGGCGTCTCGCTAATATGGACATGCTAACAGGTTTATATGTGCGTCATTATGTAGACCGAATCATTCAGGAGCATCAGGAAAAAGATTTCTGTGGCTCTCTTATTTTGGTCGATATTGACCAATTCAAGCAGGTGAATGATACGTATGGCCACCAGACGGGGGACGAAATTCTGAAAAGCGTCAGCAATATTGTTCGCTCGGCGACCCGTGATGAGGATGTATGTGCCAGATGGGGCGGAGAGGAGCTTGCCATTTATTTGCCGCAGCTGGGGGTGCAGCAGGCACTGGGGTATGCAGAAAAAATACGTAGCCGTGTACAATATGAAACTAATCCTCAGGTGACTGTTTCTTGTGGGATTGCTGAATGGAACTGGCTGGACGAGCAGATCAGTATCGAATCTTTATTTTATAGGGCTGATATGGCCTTATATGAAGCAAAAAATGAAGGCCGTAATCGTATAGTTATTGATCATATAGGCGATGTGTAGAGAATATTCCTTAGGGAATGTTCTCTTTTTGTTTTGCATAACCGTTTGTAGACAGGTAATCCTAAGCGTAGCTATAACATGGATGTTCTAAAACAGAATTTTTATCATGATTTATAGTCATGTTTAGGATAGGACGGATGATGGTATGCATTGGAGAAAGCAATGGGTAATGCGGGGCTGTGTGTTTCTGATTATATGTGTGTTAAGCGGTTGTGCACTGGATCGGCAATATACTCCTGAGCAGATTTTTAGAAGAGCTGTTGCAGGAATGGCTGGCAGAGAGAGGATAACGTTTATCGGACAGACTGGAATCAGAACTGACGGCGGCCTGCCTACGACTAAACAGTTTGAATATCGCGGGAAGCTAAAAAATCACGATGAACTGATCATGCACTGGGGATCTGCAGAGGCTTTCCGTAAGCAAGGTGACTACGTAGCACTGAAAGAAGATAAGTCCGAGCCTGGTGTTACACATGAACGGTTTCTTCGTCAAAATGGAAAATGGATTGCGCTGGCATCTGGGGATACTTCTATGGTTCAAAATGGCATGTTAAATCGCTTCAATCCGATTCAGGAGCTTGAGGAATTAAACACACTGAATAAGAGCATTCGTATGGAAAAGGGAGCTGCCCGGGGAACTTGGGTGGTGAGGATTGAACCAGAACCTGCCTCAGCAAAGCGTTGGTTGAAAGAACGTTTAATGGAAGAAATGAATACGTTAAATCCTCAAATCAGCATTTTAAAAACGCAGCAAACAGAAACGAACCAAGAGCTGCAACAAAAGTTAAGCCAAGTATGGAAGCAAAGTTGTGAGGATATGAACAACCAGCTGGAGCACTCCGATGTGCGGACTGTGTACCATTTAACTATAGACCGCCAGACGGGTTTGCCTTTAAAGCTGTCGTCAGAATGCCGAATTTCCCGACAAGTTGCGAATGAAAAGCTGCACCAAGAGGCTCTGATAACCAGAGTTGCTTTTGAGGACTACAAGTAACGGAGCGGGCATGATACAATGGAATTTGAATTAACCGTTGTTCAAAAAGAGCGAAATAAAGAAGGAGAGACACTACATGAAAGATCCTAGAATACTTAAGCTGGCGGAAAATCTGGTAGGTTACTCTGTTGAAGTGCAGCCTGGAGAAAATGTATTGATCGAAATGATTGGTACAGAGCGTGACTTGCTTAACGCCATCATTCATGAAGTTGGTAAAAAAGGCGGAAATGTTTTTGTTCAGCTTACAGATCGTAAGGTGCAGAGCGCTATGCTTCGTAATGCGACAAAGGAAATGATGGAAACTTGGGCTGAAATTGACCTCAACCGGATGAAACAAATGCAATGTTACATCGGAATTCGTGCAGGTGAAAATGTAAATGATCTGTCAGATGTACCGGAAGATAAAATGAAAATGTATAATTCCATTTATCAGCATGCGGTACATAGCGAACAGCGAGTGAAACACACCAAATGGGTAGTGCTGCGTTATCCGAATGACAGCATGGCTCAATTGGCCAATATTAGCACTGAAGCATTCGAAGATTTTTATTTCGATGTATGTAACCTGGATTACGCGAAAATGGACAAGGCTCAAGATGCATTGGCAGACCTGATGAACCGGACAGACAAAGTACGGATCAGCGGTCCAGGTACTGATCTGAGCTTCTCTATCAAGCAAATCGGAGCCATTAAGTGTTCGGGTCAATGCAATATTCCGGATGGCGAAGTATATAGCGCGCCTGTACGTGATTCAGTTAACGGAACCATTAGCTATAATGCACAAACCCTGTATAATGGAATTACCTTTGAGAATGTTAAATTCCGTTTTGAAAATGGTAAAATCGTGGAAGCGACAAGCAACGATACCAAGCGGTTAAATGATATTCTCGATTCCGATGAGGGAGCACGCTATATTGGCGAGTTTGCCATCGGGTTTAACCCACACATTTTACACCCAATGAAGGATATTCTGTTTGACGAGAAGATTGCTGGTAGCTTGCATTTTACACCAGGTCAAGCTTATGAAACGGCGGATAACGGTAACCGTTCTTCGATTCATTGGGATTTGGTATTGATCCAGCGTCCGGAATATGGTGGCGGTGAAATTTATTTTGATGATGTTTTAATCCGTAAGGATGGCATTTTTGTGCTGCCTGAGCTGGAGCCTTTAAATCCTGAAAACTTGAAATAACGATATCTGTTCTTGCTGAGAAAGCGATTTCAATGTATCATAATGAATGAGCATTGATACATGACAATCCAGTAAAGCGAGGGATCTTACTATGTCCAACAATAATGCGGCGGTTGTTGAAATTGCACAGACGGCGAGCAAATTCACTTCTTCCATCGTCCTTCATTCCGAAAATAAGTATATTGATGTGAAAAGTATACTGGGCTTGTTTACGACGTTGGTCAGCAGTCACAGTTATGAGCTGCATGTTCACGGGCCTGACGCCGAGGAAGCCAAAAAAGCGATTATTGAGGTGTTCCAGAAGCACGGGCTGCACATTTCAGTAGCCACCTAACTTATTGAGGAAGCAAAAGCATCCCTACCTGTAACTGTAGGGATGCTTTTTTTGTCAGGTTCTTGTATTAGCCTGCAATTTGGTCTAATATTAAGGTTAGGACGTCTTGTGCGACATTGAGACATAGGGGGGAAGAATCCATGACTTCATCTGATTTGCAGGAACAATTGAATATCAAGGCCATTAATCTGCTTCAGGAAGATGCAGATAAAATAAAGAAGCTTATTGAAGTACAGATGGAGAATCTGGCAACCCGTTATTGCCCTCTCTATGAGGAAGTGCTGGATACTCAGATGTACGGATTTTCCAAGGAAGTGGATTTTGCGGTTCGCGCCGGACTTCTTCCGGAAATGGTAGGTAAACAGCTGGTCAGTGAGCTGGAACGCAATCTGGCTATTCTATATGAGGCCATGAATAATAAGGCTAATTAGAAAGACGGTTGAATTGATGAGAGCATGCGAAGTTTGAGAGCATGCTTTTTTTGATGCCATTTTTTAAAAAGGGGACGAGAGGTTGCTTATAGCGTTCACCTTTGCCCTTGAATTTTTACAGTTTAAGGGGTTATATCGTCTTAAAAATTCAAGGGCATTAGTGATCAGAAGAATAAACGAAATGCGAAGAAGTCACTACAATGTAATCTACATTTTAAACTTTGGAAGCTACACCAGGAAGAAGGATACACCCAACAATACATACACTACCAGCAGCATGAGTCCCTCATACCAGTTGGTTGAGCCGTCCTGAGTGATGGATTTGGCGATAAATACAGCGACGGCAATGGCTACCAATTCAATGGTGGTGAAAACGATATTCATCGTGTTTCCCATAAAGTAACTGACAAAAATCAGCACAGGGGCAACGAATAGGGCAATTTGCAAACTGCTGCCGACAGCAATTTCAACAGATGCACCGATTTTGTTCTTCATGGCTAGTAAAATGGCAGCGCTATGTTCGGCCGCATTACCAATAATAGCGACAAGAAATGCACCCACAAACAATTCGCTGAGTCCAAATTGAGTCGTAAATACTTCCAGTGTACCTACCAGCCATTCGCTGACAAAAGCGACCATAACGGTAGCGAGTACCAAATAGGCAATGGATTTATTTCTAGACCATACAGGGGCATGTTCATGCGGCAATTCTTCATCTTTTTGTTCGGTCACGTCAGCTAAATAGTCCTTATGCGTAATCATAGAAAAAATAAGCCACGCAATATACGCGACAATGAGCGTGCCTGCAACAATGAGACTGAGTGTATCTGACTCGCTATCCGTGATCACATGTGTGTTCAGAAAGACAGCTGGAACGAACAAGGCAATAACAGCCACAATCATCAGGGAGCCACTTAATCCAGCCAGCGATATATTGAAATTTTGCACTTTATATTTCAAACCGCCAGCGAACAGACTCGCTCCGAGCACCAGCAGCAGATTGCCGATGATCGAACCCGTAAGACTGGCCTTTACCATATCGTAAAGACCTTCTTTGACGAGAAAAATGGCGATGATCAGCTCGGCTGCGTTACCAAAGGTGGCATTTAAGAATCCACCTAAACGTTGACCAGCATAATGAGCAACACTTTCAGTCGCCCTACCGAGAAAACCGGCTACGAATACAACAGAAATCGCACAAATGACAAATTGGGCTATGGCATTCCAATGTGTGTAATGAGCGACTGCACTAAGAGCAAATGTCGCTATAAGCAAAGCGGGAGATAACCATTTTTTCAATGAAGAGCACCTCGATATCAATAGATGTGTACAAGTTTGGTGAATACTGTCACTTGTATGGATTTTTCTAAATTAATATACCCAAAATGATATAGGTTGTAAACGAACGATGTTTTTATACGTAAGGTTTGCATTTGGAGTGGCTGAGGCTTTACAATACAAATAAAGGATGGATGAAGGGGGACATAGGTCATGGCAGAGCAAATTCAACAACTGGAAGCAGGAAACATCAAGATTTCCAACGATGTCGTAGGAAAAATTGCCGGGATGGCCGCATTAGAGACACCAGGCATTGCTGCAATGTCAGGCGGCTTATCGGAAGGCTGGGCCAAAAGGCTGAGCGGTAAAAATGTGCAAAAGGGCGTATCAGTGGAGGTTGGACAACTGGAAGCTGCCATTGATCTACGTATTATCGTGCTCTACGAAACACCTATTCATGAGGTGTCCCGAATTCTTCAGCAAAATGTGCGAGAAGCCGTCGAAAGCATGACGGGGTTGCGGGTCGTGGAAGTGAACGTAAAAGTGGAAGGTGTCGCGTTCAAGGACGACGCAGTGTAATAGAACCACTGCATGCTAATGGACATTTTTTCACCAATGGTATAGATGCCGGGAATTCCGTGCGATAATCCGCATAAGAACACGAAAACTGGTGGTTATAAAACGCCAGTTTTCGTTTTGTGAATCTGCTGGTTAACATTTTGCAGACGGACCTGTAGTTATATACATATACAAAAAAAGAACTTCCAATGCCACCGTGATTAGTGGTCATATGGAAGTTCTTTTTTTAGCGGTAACGGTTGGTTCTACGAGTTTGAAAGCGAGTGGGAACTTCATTACGGACCGTCACCCCTGTGGTGCGTTCTTGCACTGCTTGTTTGGTGTTCTCACGAGAAATACTGAGCATGATGCCCATAGAAAACATCATGACAAGCAGGGAGGAACCACCAAAGCTAATAAACGGAAGAGTTACGCCAGTGATTGGAATCGTTTGGGTTACCCCGCCGATATTAATGAAGGCCTGAATGGCGATCAAACCCATGATGCCAGTGCCCACCAACGTTCCGAACGGATCATGGCAACGCAGAGCAATGATCATGCCTCGCCAAATGAAATACAAATATAGCATTAGGAAAATGGCTGTTCCGATAAATCCGAATTCTTCACCAATAACTGAAAAGATAAAATCATTAAACGAATTGGGCAGATAATGAAGCTTGATAATGCCTTTACCAAATCCCGATCCGTTTAAGCCGCCTTCGCCAATAGCTTGCAGGGACTGCACCAGATTGTATCCTGTGCCTTGTTTATACTTCTCGGGATTAAGAAAGGCTTGAAAGCGTCCGATTTTATAATCTTGCTTGGCAGCAGTAGCTTGTCCATTTGTGCTGTCGGAATCTCCTCCAAACAACGATCCAATACCAAATACGATGGAAGCGCCTAGCACGAGCAGGATGATTGATGCTGTAATGTGTTTGACGCTGGCTCCCCCGGCATAAATAATCAGGCCGCTGGTGGCTACCAAAATAAAGCAGGAGCCTAAATCCGGTTGAAGCATGATGAGTCCTGCGACAGAGCCTACAATGACAGTTACAGGTATGTAGCCAGTCCGCAAATCTCTAAATCGATCTCCTTTTTTGACAATCAGTGCGGATAAGTAAAGGATGATGGATATCTTTGCGAGTTCTGTTGGCTGGAAGCCAATACTACCAAATCTGAGCCAGCTTTTTGCACCATTCAGAGAGCCTGTAAAAAGAACGATGATTAGCAGTAATATGGTTATGAAAAATAAAGGCACAAAAAGCTTTTTATATTTTTCCATCTTAATATTCATAGCTACCAGCATAATAAAAAGTCCAAGTATAGCAAATGCGGACTGGCGCTTTACAAAATATAAAGAGTCAAAATTGTATTCTTTATTCAGCAGAGCTACGCTGGAGCTGGAGCTAAATACCATGATTACACCGAATCCAACCAGCAACAAAGTGAGGATCAGCAATTGGAAATCCGGTGTCCCTCTTCTTCGAGTCTCCGGCTTCGTATTTCTCATATCAGCTTCCCCCGGTATTCGCCGCAAGGTATATTCCTCGCAGACGTTTATCATTTTATCGTTTATCCATTTTATCATAGTATGTTTGATAGGCTTCTGCAACCATCTGGAGCAACAGATATCACAACAATTCCATATCTGCTACAATAGGATAAAAATAAAGACTTGAGAGAAACGGCGCGTATGGGGTAAAGCTACATGATTTATCGGAAACTGGCCCGATGTTTTAAAAGGAGAGGTGGAACATAATGACACAACAGGCGATGGACCAAACCTGGTTTAATCAATTACAACAAAACATGGTGGAGTGGCGTAGACATTTACATAAGAATCCCGAAATTTCTTTTCAGGAAAGTAAAACTGCCGCTTTTGTAGCGGATAAACTAGAGAGCTGGGGATTAGATGTTCGCCGACAGGTAGGGGGACACGGTGTTGTAGGTACCATTCGTGGTGCCAAACCTGGACCTGTGGTTATGTTGCGCGCCGATATGGACGCTCTTCCTATTCAGGATGAAAAGGAATGTGAATATCGCTCCAGTGTGGATGGGGCCATGCATGCTTGCGGACATGACGGACATACGTCTGTTTTGCTTGGGACAGCATACTATTACAGTCTGAACCGCGATGAGCTGGAGGGAGAAATCCGGTTTTTGTTCCAGCCTGCGGAGGAATTGCTGCCTGGGGGTGCGGTTAATGTCATCAAAGATGGCGTACTGGAAGGTGTGGATGTGATTTATGGCATCCATTTATGGACACCCTTCTCGGTCGGGACCGCTGCGAGTTGTGCAGGGCCGTTGATGGCGGCTGCCGACGATTTTTATATTGAAATTGCAGGTAAGGGTGGGCATGGCGGTATGCCCCAGTCCACTAATGATAGTGTGGTGGCAGGCTCAGCTCTTGTTATGCAACTGCAGAGTATCGTAAGCCGTTCAGTCGACCCGTTAAAGCCTGCTGTGTTGACGGTGGGAACGATCCAAGGGGGCTCTGCGCAAAATATAATTGCAGAAACCTGCCGCTTGAGTGGAACCATTCGTACGTTTGATGAGCAGACCCGGACGGTCATGAAAGAGCGATTGCATGAGGTAACTGAGCTTACAGCAGCAACATATGGGACATCAGCAAAAATTCGTTACATTATGGGATACCCGCCAGTTGTTAACGATGCCCAGGAAGCATCCCGCTTTTTTAAGGAAGCAAAGCCTGTGTTCGGCGAGGGGAATGTACAGGAAGCGCCAAAGTTGATGCCTGCCGAAGATTTTGCGTATTATTTGGAACGTGTGCCAGGTTGTTTTATGTTCGTCGGGGCGGGTAATCCGGCCAAAGGAGCAATTTATCCGCATCACCATCCAAAATTTGATTTTGATGAGGATGCCATGATCAACGCAGTTCGTCTGTTTATTGCCATGTCTACCGGATATGTTGCTGGACGAAAAGAAGGGGCAATTAACGGCTAATACGAGCTAAATTGGGAAGGGTCCAATCTGGAGTATGAGCTGAATGAAATGGGGTACCCTACTCTTGAAAAGGAGGGAGTACCCATGAAAAAGGTTCAGGAAGTTATGACTAAAAAATGTGTAACGGTTACCCCGCAGGACAATATTTACGAAATAGCGGTCAAAATGAAAGACAATGATACTGGTTTTATCCCAGTTGTGGAAAGCGAAGGCAGTGATAAGTTGATCGGTGTGGTAACAGACCGTGACCTTGTGATTCGCGGCTACGCAGCTAAAAATTCTGGTTCTGGTTCGGTGGATACGGTAATGACAACAGGTATTCGTACAGCCAGTGCTGACATGTCAGTGGACCAAGCAGCTGAACTGATGGCAGAACAGCAAATCCGTCGTTTGCCCGTGACGGAAGGAGACCGTCTGATCGGGATTGTTTCGATTGGGGATTTAGCGGTTCGTAATATTTTTGCAGACAACGCTGGAGAGGCGCTTAGCCAAATTTCCGAGCAGGTTCACTAGAAGGATAATATAGCAGGTACCAGTTTGGGACGGTCATTATCCCGAGCTTCTGATCAGGAGTTCAACCCGAGTGTGGGTTGGACTCCTTGCTATTCCGGTTGATATGCGAATAAACGGATAAGCTATTTATTATAGAACTTTTGAGTGTCAGGAGGTAGTCATGAACCCAGATCATCCTTGTATTGTACAACGTGATTTTACCGTTCTACTGGAAATGGGTTTGCCCGATTCGGAATGGGCCCGTTCACAGTTGCAGGTTTATGCGGAACTGGTAAAAAGTCCGTCCGCTTTTCATACATATCACATCACTCCATTGTCGCTCTGGAATGCGGCCGCTCTCGGGTGGAGTGCTGAGGACATTCAAAAAAGTTTGCACGCTATGTCCCGTTGGGATATTCCGCGTGATTTGTTGAGAGATATTGAACAGCTTGTATCTCGTTACGGGACGTTGACGCTGTCACGGGCAAGTGCAAAAGAAGAACAAATTTATGGCACTGATACGATTGACGCGAATCGTGATGAGCAAGAGTCAGACAGAGATACAAAGGCGAGTAAAACCAACACATACACAATAGGGGATCACTTGATCTTGACGGCAGAGACCCCAGCTTTACTGGATGAGCTATTAAACAAGAAAGAGCTAAAACAGCTTGGTTTGCTTCGCACCAATGAGACAAATGCATCCGTACCGCCCGAAAATCGTGGCTTGCTCAAGCAGGAATTAACTCGCTTGGGATATCCTGTTGTGGATACGGCAGGTTATCTTGAGGGTAATCTGCTTCGTTTTACCTTGGGAAAGGGACAAACGGAGTTGCAGCTTCGTGATTACCAGGTGAAAGCCGCTGATGCATTTGAAGGTGCAGACGGCTTAGGGGGGAGTGGTGTACTAGTGCTCCCATGTGGAGCCGGAAAAACAGTGATCGGTATGGCAGTGATGAATCGCCTTCAGTGTGAGGTGCTCATTTTAACTTCTAATACTATCTCCGTGCGGCAATGGATCGAAGAATTGAAGCAAAAGACGAATATTCCTGTCGATTCTATCGGGGAATACAGTGGTCAGAAAAAGGAGGTCCGACCGATAACGGTGGCAACCTATCAGATTTTGACGCATCGTCGCACCAAAGACGGAGAGTTTGAACATATGAAGCTACTGAGTGAGCGGAAGTGGGGACTCATTATATATGATGAGGTACATTTGCTGCCTGCGCCAGTATTTCGAGCGACGGCTGATATTCAGGCTACCCGTCGTTTGGGATTAACAGCTACGTTAGTTCGAGAGGACGGGTGTGAGCGGGATGTGTTCTCTTTAATTGGACCCAAACGGTACGATATGCCGTGGAAGGAACTGGAACGACAGGGCTGGATTGCTCAGGTCGATTGTGTAGAGCTGCGTTTGCCCATGACCGCTGACCTTTTGGAGCGAAGTATGCGCGCTGAAGGCAGACAGCAATACCGAATTGCAGCCGAAAATCCGGCTAAGCTGGAGGCAGTACGCAGTCTAATGGAGAAACACAAGGGGATACCCACGCTTATTATTGGTCAATATTTAGACCAGTTACGTAAATTGGCTCAGGAGCTGGACGTTCCACTGATTACGGGATCCATGACTCAGAGTGAGCGGGTGCGTTGGTTCGAAGCGTTTCGCAAGGGCAGTATTCAAACCCTATTGGTATCCAAAGTGGCGAACTTTGCGGTGGATTTGCCGGATGCAGCGGTGGCCATAGAAGTATCGGGTAGCTTTGGCTCACGTCAGGAAGAAGCGCAGCGACTTGGCCGCATTTTACGACCAAAGCCAGGCGAGAATAAAGCTTATTTTTATGCATTAGTGACAGAGAACAGTAGGGAGACGGATTTTGCAGCACGTCGTCAGCTGTTTCTGATTGAGCAGGGCTATGAATATGCGGTTCGCAGGTTTGATAGGACAATGGCTAGCAGAAGCCAGGAGGATGAGACAGAAGATGGCGGAAAGAAAAAGGAGGCCTAATCAAGGATGGGCGTAACGGATACGCAAGGCAGCTGGAATGAGATTTCAGCGGATGAACTGCTGGTGCTTAAACGATGCTTTATCCGGCATGCTGCACAACCTATGAGGGAAGAGGAGCCTGTGCAGCTTACCCAAGGTGCTTTAAGCGGAGTCGAAACAAAACTGGCACTGCATGGGCTTCGCACCCGGGGGTGGCTGGAGGCAGTCACCAAATCGTGGGGTGAGCGGATTTTATATATTCCGATTGATCGACTACCCGCTCTGTACGATATGCTGTTAAAGCAAACTCCAATGAACGGGATACATACGGATCATCCGATAACAGTACATGAAGCAATGACAGGACTGGAGTCGGAGTTGCTGCATGTGTTGTCACGTATTGCAATACAGGGGGTTCCTTTGACGGCCAAAGGAACCATACATAAGCGGTCATTGCAAAAATTAAATGAACTGACCCCCTTTCGTCCAGAGGACCTGGAAGGACTTGGGTTGCATTATGCACATGCCGAGCTGTATCCAGTACAAACGGTGGTCATGATCGATTTACTACTTAGTTTGGGCCTGCTAGTGAAAGAAACTGTGTCTTTCCGCATTCAGGAAGCGGAACTGGCGACATGGATTCGCTTGTCTGCTGGGCAAATGCGCAAGCATATTTTTGCCACCCTCATGGAAAGGTACGGCAAGGCTGAAGCGCCCATACAGCATTTTCGCTATATGCTGTGTGCCGTCTCGCAGTATGTAGGTACGGATGGATGGGTATCTATTCAATGTCTGCTGCAATGGATGCTTCAGGTAGGTTTAATGCCGCAGAATCGTTTAAAGGGAAATGATTCTACGAACGGTACCCTTATAGACATTGTTCCTACAATCGCAAATCTCGAAGGGCCTGCGGAGGAAACGGTATCTGATTGTAATTTTAATGGACCTTTTATGGAAGATATAAAGGGTTGGTTGAAGGCCCTGACGGCTTTTGGAATGGGGGATTGGGGTCAGACCACATCAGGTGAATTGTGTTTTCGCTGGAATGTCTCTGTGACAGATCTGCTTCGTCCCTATCATGACGAGGATATACATCAAGAGCAAGGTGCCTTTTATGTGCAGCCTGATTTTGAAATATTAGTGCCGCCAGATGTCGCATATGATGTGCGCTGGCGATTGGAATGCTGCTGTGAACGTGTGACAGGAGACCGGATGGTAGTATATCGGATTACCAGAGAGAGTATTACAGAGGCAATCGAGCTGGGCATGGAGGCTAAGACGATTCCTGCTCTTTTGGACAAGTACAGTCGGACAGGGGTGCCAGAACATGTACGGCTGGCAGTAGAGCAGTGGGCAGGCGATGTCGGACGAACGGCTTTTGCGACGGTAACACTTCTGCGATGCGGTACTCAGGAGGATGCGGACATGGTTGCGCGTCATCCTGCATTAGAAGGATTACTGGAGCGACTCGGCGACAAAGATTTTATTATCCCGGTGCGCTCTGCTGACAAAATAAGAAAAGCGCTCGCTGCAATTGGATTAAGTCCGCGTCTTGAGCCAAAAGGTGCGGATGAGCCAGCTCATCATTATCCACTTTTGACGGAGACAGAGAACCTAGAAGCAGGCCGTCCCCTATTTTCACATGAGGGAAGAGCTGGTCTGGTTTACACAGGGCGTACGTTGCATTTTTATGAACAAGAGCACACCCTGCCTGATCCGTCTGACTATTTTCCAGAAAGATCTACAGTACCCTCTTCATGGACAAAAGAATGGAGGAGTTACCATACGTCCACTTCCAGGCAGTTGATGGAGCAAGCGATCCGTTGGCAGGCGGCGGTGGGATTGCGCATTAGTGGGAAAGAGGTTAAATGGATACCGGAATCGGTGGTTTCGGGCGATCCTTGGAGTGTCACAGGCTGGTACGCCTCAGGAATGGATGAGAAAACATCTTCTCATGCAACCTTGCAGCCAAGGGATTGGTCCGAGATGAGGTTGTTGGTTCCTTTTACATAGTCGTGTCAGGAAGTGCATGAAACTCCTTCTTCTCAAAAGAAGGATGTGGTATGATAAATGAGTCTACTTTTATTGGGTAGAACTTTATATAAAGTGAGATGACATTCATGAGCGTAGCCGAATTGAACACGGTCAATATGGCAGAAGTGCTTATTAACGCCTATGAATTGGGCGATATGGTCAACCGGTCCTTTGAGGTATCGGATTATTTATATTGGAAGCAGCGTGTGGAATTGAATCCGTCTATTCAGGCGTGTGTACGCAAGCTGGATGCCAAAAAGGAGCTTTTCGCTGAAACGGAGCGTTTTGGGCATTTTCATCCCAACTATCATGAAGCGAAGGACGCAGTGCAGGTCGTTGAACTGGAGCTAGAACAATTTGAGGCTGTTAAGGAGTTCAAACGGGCCGAAAAGGCGCTGGATGATATGCTTCATGCCATGTCTGAAACGATTGCATATTCCGTGTCCGAGACCATTAAGGTGCCGAGCAACGATCCGAATGTGAAAAAGGGCGGATGCGGCAGCGGAGGAAAATGCTCCTGCGGATAGGCCATAGGAATGATACGGAGGGGAGATGAAGCGAATGTTTGCCGAGCGGACAGGGTACATCATTTGGGTAAGCGATATCAAGGCTGCCCGCAATCTGGAGAAATACGGAAATGTCCACTATATTTCAAAGCGTATGCATTATGTAGTTATTTATATGAATGCGGATCGGGCAGAGGACACCGTTAAAAATATTCGCAGACTTTCCTATGTACGTAAGGTTGAGCGCTCTTTCCGAAATGAGATTAGGACGGAGTACAACGACGATAAGGAAAAGATGAAAGAATATGAAATATAAGCTTTGATTGTCTATACATTCAGAATTCTTAAAAAAGGTCAGCCTACGGGCTGGCTTTTTTTGTGAAGCCAGGACTTTTGCATACTAATCTTAATGCTGTTAGACCTAAAAAATCTTTAAAAAACACCCATAAACTTCAATTTTGTAACTTGTAGTCCCGGGTCTGTTGAGGTAACATATGAATATATTGGTAGATATAAAGACCTATCTGGTGGGGAGAGTGATCCCGTGCGTGACAAGGCAATGCAGCGATGGAGTACATACGAACCGTTCTACGTGGAGATGGGCGATAAGAAAGTCGCCGATATCGTGATTACAAATCATGCGAAAACACGTTATTTAGATCGGGTAGAGCAGAAACAGTCCGAGACGAATCATATCGCCGCCTGGCTTTGGGAGTGCCTGAAGCAAAACAGGATGGAGTCCTACTATCATAATGAAGAGGATGTATATTTAATTGATGGTGATCTGGTCGTTGTCGCCGAATTTGGTGAGTTGCCAGGTGAGATGGACATTGCGGGAAATCCGCTTCATAAGATGATTATCATTACCTTTTTGGGTCGGATGTCAGAGACTATCGAATTGAGGGACTTAAAATCTTACTATTCATGGTTGCGCCATTCGCGGCGCATGACACTGATGAAAAGCACTCGTAAGCAAAAATAGACGGTGATTTGGCGAACGGTTCCATTAGAAACCGCGCTCATTGACACCGTCGAGTTTGAGTAAAAGTATGCAGTTATCAGCTGCATGCTTTTTTATTTTGCAAGCATATACTCCTCATTTCGGTAAGTTTACTCGGAAATTGTTCGCAGACGTTTTTCTTATGCTAAAATAAGGAGATCAGAGGGGAGAGGGCTGTCAATATGAACTTTCATCAGCTGCACATTTTTTATACCGTAGCGGAGCGCGGAAGCTTCTCGGCGGCGGCGCAAGCGCTGCATATGACGCAACCTGCGGTGACGATGCAAATTCAATCTTTGGAAGATTACTTTGGCACGAAGCTACTGCACCGATCGACTAAAAAAATTGAGCTTTCGGAGGCAGGAGCGACATTACTTCCTTTTGCAAAAAGAAGTATGCAACTGATCAGGGAAGCTGACGAGGCAATGTCTGCTTTTACTCACATGCTGGAGGGAAGATTGCATATTGGCGCCAGCCTAACGATTGGTGAATATATTGTGCCAAGAATGTTGGGCCCGTTTGGTCAGGAGTACCCTCACATACGCATGGCAATGAATGTAATGAATACGACTCAAATTATGGATGATATACTAAAGCATCAGTTGAATTTAGGGCTGATTGAGGCCCCGGTACAACACCCGGATATTGTGGTGGAATCTGTGATGCAGGACGAACTGAAGCTGATTGTTCCTTCGGGGCATGTGTTAGCCAAGGCCAAAAAAGTAGTTTTAGAAGATGTATTCAAGCATCCTTTTGTAGCTAGAGAAAAAGGTTCTGGTACACGACAAGTCATAGAAGATGGGCTCAAAAATCGTGGTGCGGATGCCTCTCGACTTGATATTGTAATGGAGATGGGCAGCACTGGAGCGGTCAAATCAGCGGTAGAGGCAGGACTGGGGATTACCATGCTGTCACCTTCTTCAGTCAAACACGAGGTTGCGCTCGGGTTGTTGAAAATTGTAAATATTTCAGATATTACCTTCAAACGAGAGTTTTATGCGATTCATCTGAAATCAGCTTTGTTGCCAATCCCGGTAGTAACTTTTTTATCTTACTTGCGTCGTCATGATCAGGGATTGGACGTATTCGAGGACTCGCAGGACAAACTTGTAGTGATGAAAGAGGAGGAGCAATTGCGTAATGAAGGAACAGATTAATTCACAACGATATGATCTACATACACACACCCAAGCATCTGACGGTATGCAATCACCTGCTGATAATGTGCGCTGGGCGAAGGAAAAAGGGTTGGCCGGTGTGGCTATTACAGATCATGATACGGTGGCCGGTTTGGAGGAAGCCTTGGAGGAGGGAAGACGCATTGGAATGACCGTGGTGCCGGGTGTGGAAATCAGTACACGTGCTGGTGGCAAAGATATTCATATATTAGGTTATTTTATGGATTACCGTAATAAAATATTTTTGGAACGGTTGGAAAAGCTGAGACAGGCGCGGGATACCCGTAATGATTTGATTTTGAGTCGATTGCGTAGCTTGGGCGTAGAAATCACGCTAGATGAGGTGGTGGCTACAATGGGCAGACCACTAGCGCCAGATGAAAGCATTGGACGTCCGCATATGGCAGATACCCTGGTTCAAAAAGGTTACGCGAAGGACATGCGTGATGCGTTTGACCGTTACTTGGCAGAAGGCGCGCCCGGATACGTATCTGTACCCCGTGTAGAGCCTGCGGAGGCTATAAGCTGGATTCGTGAAGCAGGAGGTGTGCCTGTAATGGCCCACCCTGGCTTGTATGGAAATGATGAACTGGTACGCTCCATTATAGAGGCAGCGAAGCCTGTAGGGTTGGAGGTGAGCCATTCAGACCATGATGCTGAGGCTGAGAGCCGATATACTGCTATGGCGGTGCATTATGGGCTTATCGCAACAGGCGGCTCGGATTTTCACGGTGCGCGCCAAGGTGTGATTTTCCACGGTGATCTGGGTAGCCGTAGTGTGGATGGTCAGGTTGTCGAGGAATTGAGAAAGGCTGCTGTTGGACAAAAGTAAATGAGAAAAAGCCCCTTGCCTACCGCATGGAACACCAGAAGTGTACGTGCAACGGGCAAAGGGCTTTTTTTGTAGATTCCAAATGCTGGTGGAACCTAGCCGTTTTTGATGCGGTTCGGCAGCTTTTTGACCAGTTCCTCATTAGGTGTGATAAAGAGCGTACGCTGATGATCGTAGATGACAAAGCCGGGCTTCGCACCGCTTGGTTTGCGTACATGCCGAATCAAGGTGGCATCTACGGGTACGCTGCTAGACTGCTTGGCTTGGCTGAAATAGGCAGCCAGTTGAGCAGCTTCCTCCAACGTTGCGTCTCCGAATTTCTCGGCACGAATAACGACGTGTGACCCTGGAATATCCTTTGTATGCAGCCACGTGTCATTGGGTCCAGCCAGTCGATTGGTCACATATTCATTCTGCAAGTTATTTTTGCCGACCAGCAGTTCGATGCCTTCGGATGATGTATATACGTGCAAGGTCGGGCGGTCATTTTTCTTCTTTTTCTTTCCTTTTTTAACCCGATCTCTGAGATAGCCCTGCTGAACCAGCTCTTCACGTATTTCCTCAATGTCGTTAATAGAGGCATGGGCTAGCTGCTGAAGAAGATTGTCCATATAACGAATTTCTTCGTGTGTTTTTGCTAGTTGTTCGTCAATGACAGCCAGGCTGTTTTTATATTTGTTGTACTTTTTAAAATAACGTTGTGCATTATCTGAAGGGTTGAGTAGCGGGTCCAATGGAATGGTGATCGCACCCTGTTCCTCGTCATAAAAGTTAGTGAGTGTTACTTCCTTGTCTCCCTTTTTTACCTCATGCAGTGAAGCGAACAGCAGCTCTCCGTAAATCCGAAATTGATCGGCATCTTCCGCTTCGGCCAAATCTTGATGGAGATGATCGAGTTTTTTTACGTTTTTGCTCCGCTCGTTTTGTAGAAACCGCAGTAGGTCGCTAACCTTTTGCTTAACCGTGTCCCTTTCTGCTTTTTCACCGAAAAAGTCCTCCATACACTCGCTGATGGTAGCGTATTCCTTACGTTCTCCTTCGATCAGCGTCAGTGGAATGGCTGAAAATATTACTTTATCTTGTGCGTTCAGTCCAGATACTGGCTGAAAACGATGATTCCGCACGTCATCCATAATGTCACTGAATGTCCTCCACAGTCGACGATCCTTGTCACCAGATGCTTCTTCGTTAGATGCTCGGATTAGTATCTCTTCAGCAATAAGGGGACTAAGTCCGGTAAAAGTGTTCACGAGCCAGCGTTTGGGAGCTTCTTCGGCCTCAAGGGCTGCTTGATACGAGGAGATGAAGGCTGCATCTTCGACTTCTAGTGGATTCAGCTTATTTTGTTCAGGAGGTTCCGTATATTGAAAGCCTGGCATAACGACCCGATAGCTGCTGATAGAGGGTGTGACATGATGAATGCCATCCAGCATCATACCTGTTTCCGGGTCAAGCAAAATAATATTGCTATGTCTACCCATCACTTCAATAATAATGCGCTTCAATGAAATATCCCCCAGCTCATCACGCTGACGTATATCCATATGAATAATGCGCTCCATGCCCACCTGCGTGATGTTCTCAATAATGCCTCCTTCGCAATGTTTGCGAAGAAGCATACAAAACATGGGAGCTTCTGTCGGATTGAGAAAGCTTTGCTCTGTAAAATGTACGCGCGGAAATGTCGGATTAGCCGACAGCAACAGCTTTACACTCCCGCCTTGTGCCCGCAGGTTCAGCACGATATCGCGTTCGTTTGGCTGATGTATTTTA
This sequence comes from Paenibacillus sp. DP01, assembly GCF_044784315.1. Taxonomy (NCBI): domain Bacteria; kingdom Bacillati; phylum Bacillota; class Bacilli; order Caryophanales; family Paenibacillaceae; genus Paenibacillus; species Paenibacillus sp. DP01. The sequence continues at coordinate 3,533,602 of NZ_CP173059.1, read as the reverse complement.
TTAATGCGCCCGCCCCGGATGGCTTGCAGTTCGTGTACGATAGCGCGGGTTACGATTCCGTCCAATGCCATAATGTATGTTCTCCTTTGAAGCAAATGTATTTTCGCCTTCCTTCTATGATACATAACTTTGGGACAAAACTTAAGCGGCTTTGTGATATTTCGAGTCCTGTCCGAATAGATTGAATCAAGAAAGTCTGTCCAGCATATCAGCAATCGTGGCACAAAAATATATTAACGGGCAGCCATCCTACGCACAACCGACGGAAACGGACTATCTGACCGGGAGGGAATTGGGGAGAATGGAACAAGCACACTGGCACCAATTAAGCAATGAACAGCTTTCAACTAGTCTGGAAGTCGACCCGAAGCAGGGTCTTTCGGAGGAACAGATTGCGGAACGAAGAGAAAGGACGGGTTGGAATGAGCTGAGCGAGGGCAAGCGTGTTTCGGCAATTTTGCTGCTGCTCAACCAGTTCAAGGATTTTATGATGCTTGTATTGATGGGAGCGACCCTGATCTCTGGCCTACTCGGCGAGTATCTGGATGCGATTACCATTATTGCTATCGTTGTGCTAAATGGAATTCTCGGCTTTGTGCAGGAATTCAGAGCTGAACGTTCATTGCGAGCTTTAAGACAGCTTTCGGCTCCAACCGCCAAGGTGCTGCGAGGCGGCAAACGAATACATGTTCAGGCCAGAGAACTGGTGCCGGGCGATATCGTGCTGCTGGAAAGCGGTGATCGTATCCCTGCAGATGTAAGGTGGTTGAGTACAAACGGCTGTGATGTCGAGGAGTCTGCCCTGACAGGTGAATCGGTTCCGGTGAGTAAGCATTCCCGTCCTATTCATGCCGCCGAAGTACCTCTTGGGGACCAAAAGAACATCGGTTTTATGGGCACCATGATGACCCGAGGCACGGCACAAGGCGTGGTTATTCGTACAGGCATGAGTACTGAAATGGGCAAGATCGCAGACTTAATCGAAAATACCGAGTCGCAGGAGACACCATTGCAGCACAGACTGGAACAATTGGGCAAAATATTGATTATCGTGGCGTTGGCGCTAACTGTGCTCGTGGTCGTAGCGGGCATTTTGCATGGTCAGCCAGCCATGAACATGTTTTTGGCCGGCGTGAGCTTGGCTGTGGCAGCTATACCAGAAGGATTGCCCGCGATTGTAACCATTGCACTCGCTTTGGGTGTACAGCGTATGATCAAACGCAAGGCCATTGTGCGCAAACTGCCTTCCGTTGAGACGCTCGGCTGTGCGTCTGTCATTTGCTCTGACAAAACGGGCACACTGACCCAAAATAAAATGACAGTCACCAAGCTGTGGCTGGATGGTCGTTTCTGGGGAGTTACCGGGGAAGGTTATGATCCACACGGTCATATTATGGACAGGGATCTTCCGGCCGACCTAAAAAACGGACAATCCTTGCGTAGATTGCTGCAAGCTAGTGTACTTTGTAATAATGCGGAGATTGTTCAAGCTGACATAGATGAGCTGCGTTCAAAAAAGAAAACCAAAGAGCCGACGCCTTCCGCTGTTTGGGAGCTGAAAGGTGATCCGACAGAAGGAGCGCTGGTCACGTTAGCTGCCAAAGGCGGAGTCACGCGACAAGGGCTATACGAACTGTACACACGGGAGCGAGAATTTCCTTTTGACTCAGATCGGAAGCGGATGTCGGTACTCGTACGCCACCAGGGAGGACATATTGTATTTGCCAAAGGAGCGCCAGACGTGCTACTGGGCCAGTGCTCTTACATTTTATGGGAAGGGAATGTCGTTCCGTTAACGGGTACGCTGCGCCAAAAGGTATTGGCAGCCAATGAAGGTATGGCATCGGAGGCGCTGCGTGTACTTGGCGTCGCTTACCGTGATATCCGCTCGCATGAGCGTGTCTCTACGGTTGAGGAGGCTGAAACACAGCTGATTTTTATCGGCCTGACCGGCATGATTGATCCGCCACGCCGCGAGGTTCGCGAGGCCATTGGCAAGTGCCGTCGTGCCGGCATTCGCACGGTGATGATTACGGGCGATCATGGTACAACTGCGGAGGCCATTGCACAGCAGCTGGGCATTCTCCAACGCGGCTCAAATGTATTGACAGGACAGCAACTGTCTCTCATGGATGATGCGGCGTTGGATAACGTTGTTGATACCGTCTCTGTGTATGCGCGGGTGTCGCCGGAACACAAGCTGAGAATTGTCAAGTCGCTGCAAAGACGCGGACATGTCGTAGCTATGACCGGAGATGGCGTCAATGACGCACCTGCGATCAAGGCATCGGATATCGGTATTGCCATGGGCATTACAGGAACAGATGTGACCAAAGAAGCAGCTGCACTTGTACTGAGTGACGATAATTTCTCAACTATTGTAGCGGCAATTGAGGAAGGACGAAATATTTACGAGAACATCCGTAAATTCATTCGTTATCTACTCGCCTCCAATGTTGGCGAAATTTTGACGATGTTCTTTGCCATGATGGCTGGGCTGCCGCTACCTTTGTTACCCATTCAGATTTTGTGGGTGAACCTGGTAACTGACGGTTTGCCAGCGATGGCTCTGGGTGTGGATCAGCCGGAAAAGGATCTTATGGAGCATAAGCCTCGTGGCGCAAAGGAAAATATTTTTGCACGTCGACTGGGCTGGAAAATTATTAGTCGCGGTCTGTTGATTGGCCTATGTACACTTGCGGCCTTTTGGTTGACATTACGGATTGCTCCGAATGATGCAGGGCAATTGATCAAAGCGCAGTCGGTTGCATTTGCTACGTTAGTGCTGGCGCAGTTAATTCATGTATTTGATTGCCGTAGCTCCCGCTCCGTTTTCCATCGTAATCCGTTTCAAAATAGTTATCTCGTGCTTGCCGTACTGTCCTCCATTGTACTGATGCTGGTTGTAATGTATGTGCCTGTGCTGCAACCTATTTTCAAAACGGTACCCCTTGGTTTACGTGAATGGGCACTATCTATTGTCGCAGCTGGAATTCCTACGTTCCTAATGGGAGCGGGAAGTGTATGGGGCGGTCGACGTAACCGTCGTCACGGCGGAAATACACGATTTTCAGCGGGACGTACAAAGTTCTCAGCCTAGAATTCGGGTCTTGCATATCGCATCGCTTTCACGCTTTTGCCCTGTATGATATTATGGGATCAAAGCTTCAAGAGGAGCATGACATCAGCAGCAACGGCGGGGGGAAGCTATGGAATTCACTAAAATGAATGGTCTGGGTAATGATTTTATCGTTTGGTACGGGCATCAGGAATTGCCGTCTGACGCCTCGGAATTAGCTGTTCGGCTATGTGATCGACATTTTGGTATTGGCGCCGATGGATTGGTATATATATTGCCGTCTGAAAAAGCAGATTTTCGCATGCGCATCATTAACTCAGACGGCTCGGAGGCCGAGCAATGCGGTAACGCTATTCGTTGTGCTGCCAAATATGTGTATGACCGTAAGCATATCAACCGTGAACAGATCACGATTGAGACGCTGGGTGCAGGTGTGCAACAGGTTGAACTGACTGTGGAAAACGGAACTGTACGAATGGTAAAGGTAGATATGGGAGAGCCGATTCTGGAAGGATTGAAAATTCCAACTACACTCGATTTGACTAACGTAATAGATGAGCCCATTGAAGCTGGAGGAAGTGGTTTTCGCTTTACGGCTGTTTCTATGGGAAATCCGCACTGTGTCATTTATGTTGAGGATGCGCCTAGCTTTGATCTGGAGGCCTGGGGGCCAAAGCTGGAGTGTCATCCATTGTTCCCTAAAAAAACAAATGTTGAGTTCGCCACGGTACGAAGTCGGAAGCATATAGATATGAGGGTATGGGAGAGGGGAGCTGGACCTACGCTAGCCTGTGGAACCGGAGCCTGTGCTACGCTTGTTGCTTCTGTACTAAATGGATACAGCGATCGCCGCGCCATGGTAAGCCTAAAGGGCGGCGATCTGGATATTGAATGGAGCGAGGATGATAACCACATTTATATGACAGGTCCGGCTGAGATTGTATTCGAAGGTCGTCTATTCTGAATTGATGTGAATGATAAGAATAGCCCGTAAAATACCTAAGAATATATAGAAGTGAAGGGGAAGAAGACCTGAGTAGGTCTTCTTTTTTTGTCCTTTTATGCCGCTGTTTACTGGGGAAATGGTGAACCAAGCGATATTCTGTCTTTTTTTGACGTCTGAACAATGTATAATATAGAAAATGAGAAAACGATAAGGAGGCCGTTCATAGTGCGGAAATTTCGTTGGATTTCAGCAGTTGCAGTCCTCATACTTGTAGCCACCGCGCTTCCGGTTCAAGCGGCGACTATTCCTGCTGCCACGGGAACGACGGACAAGCAGGTGGGCTCGCTAACTCCGACAGTCGTAAGCCGTTTAGAAAAAGCAGTACAAGAACTTATCGGTTCAAAAGCTGCATTTCAATTTGACGATGTAACGGATATGGGGAAAACCTGGATTGTCGAGGGTGAATTGGAAGACGGAACAGCTACGTTGCAGACAGAATATAATAAAGAGAAAAACAGAGTAGATTCTACAACTATACGATATAAAATAAGTAGTTTGGGAAAGGCGATGAACGCGCCACTCAAGGCAAAAGTATTAAACAGCGCCAAAGCGTTTGATAGCAAGCGTCCCTTACAATTTGAAGCATTCTGGCGGGTCAAATCCCCCTATCAGTCCAACAAGCCTTCGAATTACTGGGTATTCTGGGGGGCAGGAGAAAAAGCTTCTTCATTGTATGTTGATGTGGATCAAGGTAATGCTATTACTGTCAATGCGGACTATGCGATGAGACAGGTGGACCCAGTATTATTGAACCGTGCAATGAACACATTTAAGCGAGTGAGTGGACAGCGAATCACAGTGCAGCATGCCTCACGCTACAAGGATGAGAAGAATGGGCTTTCTTATTGGTCGTTCGAGGATGCAAGTGAGGCGAATGAGGTCAAAATTGGAGCGGTAACCGGAAAAGTGCTGGCTGTATCCACCACTGGGATGGACTGGAATGATGACGCAGATTTCAAAAAATCTTTTGCAAGTCCAAAATATACCGCCGCCGAAGCATTGAAGCTGGTCAAGCCTAAGGTTCAACTATTGTTCAATATCAATGTGTCCGGCTATAAAGTGAATGTTCAAGGAAATCAATATATGTTCTCCCAAAAGGGGACGGATTCTATTGTGGCTAAAGTAAATAAAAAAGGGACTTTTTACGAGTTTTCTCTCCATTCTTCTGATGGGAAAATGCTATGAAAATGTAGTGGTAAATAGAAAATGATCAATCAAGCTGCCTTACTCCTGGTATCATTTTGTCGGGACGTGAGGCGGCTTTTTTTGTTTTTGGCTTATGTTTGTAGTCTCTTTATGTTACATTAGTATGAAAATAAAGAGCGGGGTGGAGCAGAGGACATGAAACCGGATTTGCGTACTGTGCTGAATCGTGAAATTATTGTCGGAGACGGCGCTATGGGGACTTTTTTGTACCAGCTAGGATTTCCAGTAAATACGTCTTACGAAGAACTGAACATTACTTCGCCTGATGTTATATCAGACGTACATGGTCAGTATTTAAATGCAGGAGCACGATTGCTGGAGACGAATACATTCTCTGCAAATGATTATAAGTTAGCCCGCTTTGGACTGGAATCTAAGGTGGAAGAGATTAATCGTGCTGGTGTGCGAATTGCCAAGGCTGCTGCCGGACCTGAACATTATGTAGTAGGTGCGGTCGGTTCCATATGCGGAGGCAAACGTCTTAACATATCCAAGCTGGAGCTGTCAAGAAACTACGAGCAGCAGATCGATGCCCTTCTTTCCGAAGGGGTTGACGGCATTTTATGCGAAACGTTTTATTCACTGGACGAAATGCGCATTGCGCTTCACAGTGTACGTAAATACAGTGACATTCCGGTAATTTGTCAATTTGCGGTCGATCAGGTTGGTCGTACCCAAGATGGTTTTCTAGTGTCAGAAGCTTTTTCAACACTGCGTAGTGAAGGAGCTGACATCCTCGGGTTTAACTGTCACTCCGGTCCGCAGGGAATTATGAGTGTAATGGAGCAGCTGGATGGTCCTTTGTCTGTACCGCTGTCTGTATATCCAAATGCGGGGCTGGCAGATTATGTGGACGGTCACTATGTATACGGTGCATCACCTGAATATTTCGGAGAATGTGCCGCGTCCTTTGTAGATCTCGGGACCAGGCTGATTGGTGGTTGTTGCGGAACTACGCCAGACCATATTGCTGCTATTTCCAAAGCTTTAAAAAATTTGCAACCGCCCCCGTTGGCTCCAAAAGAAGCTTTGTCGACAGAGTCCATTCATGTGGTGGAGCAGACAGCAAATGAAGGGGGACGAGGCAATGGCAGACATGCCAGCGAACCCAACATTGTGGATCTGGTTAAGGAACGGCATACGGTCATTGTAGAACTGGATCCTCCGCGAGATCTGGACATTACCCGGTTTATGCAAGGTGCGCATGCCTTGAAGAAAGCCGGAGCCGATGCACTTACACTTGCTGACAATTCGCTCGCAGTCACTCGTATGAGCAACATGGCGCTTGGGCATCTGGTTAGTATTGAAACAGGCTTGCGTCCATTAATTCATATCGCATGTCGTGACCGTAATCTGATTGGTACTCAATCCCACATGATGGGTTTTGACGCACTGGGTATTGACCATGTACTGGCGGTTACTGGTGATCCGGCGCGGTTTGGTGATTTACCAGGCGCCAGTTCGGTGTATGATATGACATCTTTTGAAATCATACGCATGATCAAGCAGTTAAATGATGGTGTCGCATTTTCCGGTAAACCACTCAAGCAGAAAGCTAATTTTGTGGTGGGAGCTGCTTTTAATCCGAATGTTAAGCATTTGGGTAAAGCCGTACAGCGGTTGGAAAAGAAAATTGCCTCCGGGGCCGATTATATTATGACCCAGCCTGTTTACGATCCTGAGCTGATTATAGCCATTGCAGAAGAGACACGGCATTTGGAAATACCGATTTTTATCGGTATTATGCCGCTGGCTAGTGGCCGCAATGCAGAATACTTGCACAATGAAGTGCCAGGCATTCAGTTATCCGATAAGGTGCGTGCACGTATGTCGGGACTAGAGGGCCCGGAAGGACGAGCAATGGGCGTGTCTATTGCCAAGGAGCTGCTTGATACGGCCATGGAACATTTTAATGGGATCTATTTCATGACTCCTTTTATGTTCTATGAAATGACAGCTGAGCTGACTTCATATGTATGGGAAAAATCAGGCCGAGCACAGGCCCCCTTGTTTCGACTATAATAATCAATTACAATAGTATAATGGATGTGATGCCGATGTCATTGAGTATGACCGGATACGGTCAAGCCATCCTTTATCATGAGGGGTATAAAGTGCGCTTGGAATTGAAATCGGTCAATCACCGCTATTGCGAAGTGATGATGAGAATTCCACGTGAATGGACTCGTTATGAAGATGGCTTGAGAAGAACGGTTCAACAGCAGATTAAACGCGGTCGTATCGATGTTTTCATCCACAGGGAACGTGATGAAGAACAGATACCCGCCGCACGGTTGAATGACACTGTGGTGCAGGCTTACCTGCGTGCAGCGGAGCAGCTGGCGGATCGTTATGGCGTGAAAGGAACGTTAGGTATAAGTGATATCCTTGCTTTGCCTGATGTTCTGGGTGAGCCTGGAGAGGCTTGCAATGGAGACGAAGATGACTGGGAAGAGCAGCTACAGCGAGCTTTGAACGAAGCTTTGCAAGGTTTGCTGGAGATGAGAAGGCGAGAAGGCGGGCATTTGGTACAGGATGTGGAATCCCGCATTTTACGTTTGGAATCCTTTCATCATGAAATGGCGGTGTTGGCTCCTCATGTTGTGAGCGACTACCGTAACAGGCTGAAGCACAGGCTTAAAGAGCTTCAGGACGGTTCATTTACGCTTGATGAACATAAGTTCGGAATGGAGATTGCGTTATTCGCGGATCGCAGCAATATTGATGAGGAGCTTACCCGGCTTCAAAGTCATTTTGGACAGTGCAAAAGGTTGCTGCTGTCGGACGAGCCGGCCGGTCGCAAATTAGATTTTTTAATCCAGGAAATGAACAGGGAAGTCAACACGATCGGCTCTAAGGCTAATCATCTCACATTAGTTAACTTGGTCGTTGAGATGAAAGCAGAGCTCGAAAAAATTCGTGAGCAGGCTGCAAATATTGAGTAGCTACCTGGTAGCGGCACGGCTGCAATAGTCACATGTATAGGGGGAAAGACCTGAATATGGCAATCAAATTGATCAATATTGGCTTTGGCAATATCGTGTCGGCCAACCGAATAATCTCCATCGTCAGTCCGGAGTCTGCTCCGATCAAGCGGATTATACAGGAAGCCAGGGACCGTCATATGCTAATTGATGCTACCTATGGCCGCCGGACACGGGCTGTTATTATTACAGACAGTGATCATGTAATCCTGTCTGCGGTGCAGCCGGAGACGGTCGCTCATCGCCTATCCACTAAAGATGATGACAATGACGAATAAAAATGGAGTGTACTATGGCTAAGGGATTATTATTTGTAATATCCGGACCTTCGGGGGTCGGTAAAGGAACGGTAGGCAATGCATTGCGCGAAAAGCTACCTGAGATAACGTATTCTGTTTCTGCTACAACTCGAACACCTCGTTCGGGCGAGCAAGATGGAGTGACCTATTTTTTCAAAACGCGTGAAGAATTTTTAGGGATGATCGAACGGGATGAATTGCTGGAGTACGCAGAATATGTAGGTAACTACTATGGCACTCCACGTGATTTTGTAGACCAGACGCTTGCGCAGGGTAAAGATATCTTTCTGGAAATTGAAGTTCAGGGCGCGCTAAAGGTTAAAGAAAAATTTCCAGAAGGCATATTTATATTCTTGCTTCCACCTTCGCTGGATGAGTTGAAGGATAGAATTCGGGGACGTGGCACAGAAACTCAAGCAACCATTGATCACCGTATGTCGGTAGCTGTGGACGAGATGAACCTGTTGCGTCATTATGATTATGCGGTTGTCAATGATGAGATTGATCTCGCTTGTAAACGAATAGAATCCATTATTATCGCCGAACATTGTAAGGTTCGACCTTAAGCGAGGCTTTACATATGCCAAGCGTACCGAAAGTGAAATAATACTGTATAAGCTGAGCTTGAAGGTGTACACTGGAGTTCAGCTTATACAGCTTAAAACTACATGAAGAGGTGTCTATTCGTGCTGTATCCTTCCATTGATGAAATGATGAAAAAGGTAGATAGTAAATATTCGCTGGTTGTAGCGGCATCACGCCGTGCTAGACAGTTGCGTGAGGGTGAGAAGACGAGCTTGAAGAGTCCTAAATCTCACAAACAGGTTGGAGTAGCTCTGGAAGAGATCTATGCAGATCATCTTTTGCTTGAAAGCGGCGAAGAAGAATAAGAATTATAGACAATCATTATAACCAGGCGCAATGCCAATTCCTTTGACAACCGCAAGGTTGTTATTTTTTTCGGTCAGGGGGAGTTAACGATGTTGAAGGGGAAAGTTATTATTCTTGGTATAACCGGTGGAATTGCTGCTTATAAAGGGGCTGCGCTCTGCAGTAAGTTGACGCAAAAGGGAGCCGATGTTCATGTGATTATGACGGCTTCTGCCAAGGAGTTTATTACCGAACTTACACTGCAGTCACTCTCTCGCAATCCGGTGTACAGTGATACATTTGATGAAAGAGAGCCGTCCATCGTATCTCATATTCATCTGGCGGATGCGGCTGATCTGGTGCTAGTTGCTCCTGCAACGGCGAATATCATCGGAAAAATGGCACATGGTCTTGCTGATGATATGTTATCAACAACGTTGCTGGCTACGACAGCACCTATTATGGTGGCCCCTGCGATGAACGTACATATGTACACTCATCCGGCAGTCATGCAAAATATGGAGACACTGGTATCACGTGGTGTGAAGATGATTGAGCCTGGGGAAGGATTACTGGCTTGCGGTTACGTTGGCAAAGGACGTTTGGAAGAGCCAGAAACTATTGTGCAAACGATTGAACGCTTTTTTGATCAGCAGGCTCTGGAACCTGAAGCCGCAATCAAATCTGATTCACGGTGGTTTGGAGAAGAATCTACAGAGAATCAAGTAACTGAGCCACTTGTAAATAAGAATGAATTAGCGCTTTCAGGAAAAAAAGTCATTGTCACGGCTGGGGGCACGATTGAGCGAATTGATCCAGTCCGTTATATTACGAATGATTCATCCGGTAAAATGGGCTTTGCTATTGCGAAAGTGGCTCAGGAGATGGGGGCAGAGGTGCATTTGATTGCTGCCAATACCAGCGCGGAGCCGCCTTCAGGTATTTCGCTTGAAAGAGTCCAGTCAGCTGAAGATATGTACCAGGCTGTGCTAAAACAATGGGAAACGAGTGACATGGTCGTTATGGCTGCTGCTGTGGCAGATTATCGACCACGTGAGGTGGCACAGACCAAGATCAAGAAAAAAGATAGTGTATTTACATTGGAGTTAGTGAAGAACGTCGATATTTTGGAATCACTCGGACGCAGCAAGAAACATCAATTTTTAATTGGCTTTGCAGCAGAAACGGGAAATTTGGAGACGTATGCAATAGATAAATTAGAACGTAAAAATTGTGATTTGCTTGCGGCAAACGATGTAACTGTGGATGGTGCTGGTTTTGGCGTCGATACAAATGCTGTTCAAATATATGACCGAAGCGGGATGGTAGAGCATATTCCTGTACAGTCAAAGGAAGAAGTTGCGCGTAAATTGCTTACTCTAGCCGCGGGACGTATGGGTGGGGTGCTGCATTAATGGAGACAGGCAATTTAGTTGCCAAGGTCATTGTCGATGTACCTGCCAAGGATACAGATCGTACCTTCGATTATCTGATCCCAGATTCCATGAGACCTTGGATTGAGCCAGGTAGTCGGGTAGCTGTGCCATTTGGCAAACGGACGGTGCAGGCTTTTGTTATCTCGGTGGTTCCAGCTGAAGAGCCGCCGAAATATAGGATGAGGGCGATTCAGGAGTTGCTGGATCTGGTACCGCCCTTATCTCCCGATTTGGTTGAACTGGGCAAATGGATGAGCGAGCGTTATGCTTGTAATCAAATTATGGCACTGCAAGTGATGATTCCTACCGCGCTTAAGGGCAAGGCGGAACGTTATATCTCCATTGCCGAACAGCAAGAGTCTACGAATCCACAGCGATCTATGCTGTCTAATCAGGGGGATGAGATCGAATGGGCCCTTCTGACTGACGACGGTATGAGCGACCCGGCGGAGCGTCAGATTGTCAGCTTCATTCAGAATAAGGAGCAAGTCCCGTTGCAGCAACTTAGTAGACGTTTCCCCGAGGAGGCGGAGGTTATTAAATCGCTGTTACGCCGCGGAGTGCTTCAGGAAAGCCAGGTTATTAAAGACAAGCTTGGCAAAAAGACGATGAAAGCTGTTGATCTGGCTATCAGCATAGATGAAGCATCCATGGCACTGGAGCAATTTTCTGCCAAGGCGCAGCGTCAGCGGGAGGTACTTGCTTTTTTGCTGGAACGTAGCGAGTTTCTGCCTCTGCCGCTGAAGGAAGTTATGACCTCGTTAGGTGTATCAGCTGCGACGGTTAAGGCACTGGAAGATAAGGGCTATGTGTTACAGGAAGATGTTGAAGTGTTCCGCGATCCCTACCGGGGCAGAAACTTCAAGCCTACAGACCCACTCCCTCTTACGGCAGAGCAGCAGTCGGTGTATGAACGGATTGTTCGTCAGCTGGACATGCGTGAGCAAGGAGCTTATTTGCTGCATGGAGTCACAGGAAGCGGTAAGACGGAAATCTATCTACAGACCATTCAGCGCTGTATCGAGCAGAATCGCCAGGCGATTGTGCTCGTACCCGAAATATCATTAACTCCGCAAATGGTCGAACGTTTCAAAGGACGTTTTGGCGACCAGGTCGCAGTGATGCACAGTAGATTGTCCGGGGGAGAACGGTACGATGAGTGGCGCAAAATACGCGAAGGCCGTGTAAAAGTAGCGATTGGCGCTCGTTCAGCGGTATTTGCCCCTTTTCGTGAGCTAGGGCTCATTATTATGGATGAGGAGCACGAAACGTCCTATAAGCAGGAAGAGACACCCAAATACCATGCGCGTGATGTAGCCATTCGCAGAGCACACCAGCACGGGGCTGTCGTTATACTCGGTTCAGCTACACCGTCACTAGAAAGCTATTATGCTGCTCGCTCCCAAAGCAACGACGAGTTTGCGCCGCTACTGCTTGAAATGCCGACCCGCGCATTGGGGAACACGTTACCCGAAGTCCATATCATGGACATGCGTGAGGAGCTACGGGCCGGCAACCGCTCCATGTTCAGCCGCGCGTTGCATAATGGAATCGCAGAGCGATTAGAGCGTAAGGAGCAGACGGTATTACTGTTGAACCGGCGTGGTCACTCCACGTTCGTCATGTGCCGGAGCTGCGGCTATGTGGCGGGATGTCCGGATTGTGATATTTCGCTTACCTATCATCAGCGGTCGAACAATTTACGTTGTCATTATTGCGGCTATTCCGAGCCTGTACCTCAGACTTGCCCGGAATGCGGTAGTGAGCATATTCGTTACTTCGGTACAGGTACTCAGCGAGTGGAAGAAGAGTTGGCTAAGCTATTCCCTGGTATACGTGTTGTCCGAATGGATGTCGATACAACGACTGAAAAAAACGCTCATGAAAAGCTGCTTAAGCAATTTCGTGATAAAAAAGCAGACGTACTACTGGGTACTCAAATGGTAGCCAAAGGGCTGGACTTTCCCGATGTAACGCTGGTAGGTGTCATTACTGCGGATTCTGCTCTTAATTTACCGGATTTTCGGGCTGCGGAAAAGACCTTTCAGCTGTTAACACAAGTAGCCGGGCGTGCTGGAAGGCATCAATTGCCGGGGGAAGTATTCGTACAATCCTACACTCCAGAGCATTATTCGGTGGTTCATGCAAGCCGTCATGATTATTCATCTTTTGTGAGAGAAGAGTTGAAACACCGCCGTAATTTGCACTACCCGCCATATTGCCGACTTATTTTGGTGACCTTTTCTCATGAACAGCTTCCAGTGCTAGTCCGATTGGCTGAAAATTATTCAGCGACACTACAGGGACGAGCCAGACAACGGGGCTGGTTCGGGAATATGGACCGGCTTACATCGGATGTATTGGACATTTTGGGGCCAGTAGCTTCACCCATTTCGAGAATCAAGAATAGATACCGATTTCAATGTATGATAAAATGGCGTGGAAATATCGACGCGATTGGTTTGGCTCAGCAAGTGGCTGATGAAATGGCCGAATCTGCACAGGCACAAAAGTTGCTGATTAGTCTGGATGTTGATCCGCAGATGCTAATGTAGAGTGTTAACACTAAAGTTATTCGCACAATTGATGCGGACAAGCCGTCCGTACATAGGATAATGTAGCAGTCGCTTTTGTGATGAATACAGTAAAGCCTAAATGAAGGAAAAAGAGGAAGGTGTTCTGTTGTCATGTCAATTAGAATTATAGTGTTGGAGCCGGATGTCGTATTGCACAAAGTAGCGAAGGAAGTTACTAAAGTTACGCCTAATGTGCAAAAGCTGCTGGACGATATGGCAGATACGATGTATGAAGCGGAAGGAGTAGGTCTAGCTGCTCCGCAAGTAGGTATTTTGAAGCGGCTCATCGTCGTAGATGCTGGAGATGAGCATGGCTTGATAAAAATGATCAATCCAGAAATTGTGGCCGAAGAAGGAGAGCAACTGGGACCTGAAGGCTGCCTAAGTATTCCAGGGTTGAACGGGGATGTACGTCGTGCCGAGAAGGTTACAGTCAAGGGACTGGATCGCGAGGGCAAGGCTATTACCGTTACAGCGACAGGGTTGCTTTCTCGTGCTTTTCAGCATGAAATTGATCATCTAAATGGAGTATTGTTCACGGATATTGCAGAAAAAGTATATGAGGTTGCTCTGGAACAGCCAGGACCGAACCGTCAGACAGGGGAGTGAGGTTCGATGAGCCAAGACATTCGTATTATCTTTATGGGTACACCTGAATTTGCAGTCCCATCGCTGAACATGTTGCTGGACAACGGATATAACGTGGTCGGTGTAATTACTCAGCCAGATAAACCACAGGGACGAAAAAAAATATTGACGCCAACACCAGTCAAGGAAGCGGCTGAAAAGCGCGGATTACCTGTGCTGCAACCGACCCGCCTACGGCAGCCGGAAGCAGTGGCTCAGGTGGCAGAGTTGCGTCCCGACCTGATTGTAACCGCAGCTTATGGCCAAATTTTGCCTAAGTCCGTATTAGACCTGCCTCGTTTCGGCTGTCTGAATGTGCATGGTTCGTTACTTCCCCGATATCGGGGAGGTGCACCGATCCAGCGTGCGATTATTAACGGTGAAACTGTGACAGGTGTGACGCTAATGTATATGGCGGAAGGGCTGGACACCGGCGATATGATATCGCGGGTTGAGGTGGCTATAGAGCCGGAGGATACATCGGGCACAATTTTTGAAAAGCTAAGTGTAGCCGGAGCTAGACTTTTGCAGGACGAGCTGCCCAAGTTGCTGGCAGGGCAATCAGACCGTACGCCGCAAAATGAGGACGAGGCGACCTATGCCCCGAACCTGAACCGTGATGATGAGCGCATTACATGGAGTGATAATGCACAGCAAATATACAACCGGATTCGCGGTCTGGTTCCTTTTTCTGGCGCGTTTACACTTTGGGAGAACAATGTTTTTAAAATATGGGCTGCGGAGCAGCCTTCCATAAATAATGAAGCGAGTGGCTCAAATGCTCCAGCACCCGGCACGGTTCTTCAATTAACCGCCCGTGGCATTGAGGTGCAGACAGGCGAAGGCACTCTCTGGCTGACCCAGGTTCAACCGGCAGGCAAGAAGGTTATGGAAGCCGGAACCTTTGCACGCGGCGGACAGATGAAGCCCGGCACGGTGCTCGGATGAGCGGGCGACACTCCCGTCAGGGAGACCAACGCAAGGGAGTGGGGACCAGATCCGACAAAACTCGCAAACAGACGGCGCGGGAAGTTGCACTTGACGTGCTGACCGGTGTGGAGCAAGAGGGCGCGTATAGCAATCTTGAGCTCAATCGCCGGCTTCAGCAGGCAGGTTTATCTGCAAGTGATGTTGGTTTGACGACGGAACTTGTATACGGTACAGTGGCACGCCGAAATACACTGGATTATTTTTTGAATAAATTTGTTCAAAAAGGAACGGCCAAGCTTCAGCCTTGGGTACGTTCGTTGCTGCGGATGAGCGTATATCAGCTGGTGTATCTGGATCGAGTTCCGGATCATGCAGTTGTTAGTGAAGCAGTGACCATTGCCAAGCGGCGCGGGCATCAGGGGATTTCCGGTATGGTCAATGGCGTCCTTCGCAGCATGCTGCGTGAGTCGGACAAGCTGCGTATTCCTGACGGTTTGTCAGCAGAGGAACGGATTTCGTTAGAACATTCCCATCCACAGTGGCTAGTTAAGCGCTGGATCAAGCAATACGGTACCGATACAGCTGAGGCTATCTGCAAGGCTAATAACGAGCCCCCTGCAGTCAGCGTGCGAGTGAATACGACGATGACCAGTCGTGATCAGCTGCTGGACGAGATGATTGCAAAAGGGATTGATGCCGTTCCTTCGGCCGTTAGCCCCTATGGGATTGTTGTTCGTAGCGGCGGAAATATGGCGCTTACCTCGTGGTATACGGACGGATTGTTGTCTGTACAGGATGAAAGCTCCATGCTTGTTGCTGAAGCGGTCGCTCCTGAGCCTGGCATGGCAGTGCTGGACTGCTGCGCAGCTCCAGGCGGCAAAACAGCTCATATGGCTGAGTTGATGAAGGATCGCGGCCGGATCGTTGCAAACGATCTGCATGCCCATAAGCATCAACTAATCCGTGAGCAAGCGAATCGGCTTGGCCTGGATGCTGTTGAGACGGTTACTGGTGATGCGTTGGACTTGAAAGAACGATATGCTCCGGCTTCTTTTGACCGTATTTTGCTGGATGCGCCATGCTCGGGCTTTGGGGTGATTCGCCGTAAACCTGATCTGCGTTGGAGCAAAACTGTGCAGGATGTTCGCGACATTACTCAACTGCAGCACGAGTTGCTGGATAGTGTGGCCGGACTGTTGAAGCCGGGTGGTATTCTGGTATACAGCACTTGCACGATTGAGCCTGACGAAAATGAAGGACAATTGACCCGGTTTTTAAGCGAACATCCAGAGTATGAGTTGGCAAAGGATCATTCTTTTCCAGCGGTGAGTCATGAAATGGATGGTATACAGAAAGGCTCGGTACAGCTGTTACCGCAGCATTTTCACAGTGACGGATTTTATATTGCGCGTCTGCGCCGGGTAAAGTAGATCGGAAGAGAATTCCAGGTAGCTGCCCACCAGTATTTCCACAATCCGCCGGACACTTCCGGCGGTTTTTTGCATGAAGATGAAAAATTTTTACCCCCTCAGGGATTTGTGCTAAAATAGGAAGAATGAAAAACACTGTCTGCGATTAAACAGAACTTAATGAAGAAGGAACGGGTGCAAATATTGATGAAACCTTTTATATATGATTTAACACTGGAAGAGCTTCAGGACTGGGCCAAAAACAACGGTGAGCCTGCCTTTCGGGGAGGACAAATTTTTGACTGGCTGTATGTAAAGCGGGTCAATAATTTCAGTGAGATGACGAATTTGTCCAAGGGGCTGAGAGAAAAGCTGGAGGAGCAATTCAGTTTTGTGACGCTTCACGAAATTACAAAGTTGGAATCGAAAGATGGGACTGTTAAATTTCTGTTTGGTTTACACGATGACCATGCTATTGAGACGGTTATCATGAGACATAATTACGGAAACAGTATTTGTGTAACGACTCAAGTGGGTTGCCGGATTGGCTGTACCTTTTGTGCCTCGACGCTTGGGGGTCTCAAAAGAAACCTGACGGCTGGCGAAATTACGGCACAGGTGGTGCAGGCTCAGAAAATTCTGGATAAAACGAATGAACGAGTGAGCAGTATTGTGATTATGGGCTCGGGTGAGCCTTTTGAGAACTATGAAGCGACAATGACGTTTTTGCGTACAATGATTCATGAAAAGGGCCTGAATATTGGTCAACGTCATATTACTGTGTCAACCAGTGGCATTGTGCCCAATATTTATAAATTTGCTGACGAGGATACACAGATTAATCTGGCAATATCCATCCATGCGCCCAATGATGCGTTGCGTTCGAAGCTGATGCCTGTAAATCGCCGTTATCCTTTTAAGGATGTTATGGATTCTCTTCGTTATTATCTTGCTAAGACGGGGCGGAGAATTTCGTTCGAATATGCCTTGATCGGTGGAGTAAACGACCAGGCAGAACATGCTGAAGAGCTTGCGGATGTGTTGAAGGACATGCTGTGTCACGTCAATTTGATTCCAGTCAACCATGTGCCTGAGCGCAAGTATGTGCGCACATCGCGCAGCGATATTTTTAATTTTCAACGTATTCTTGCCGAAAAAGGCGTCAATGTGACGATCCGGCGTGAACAGGGTCACGATATTGCCGCTGCCTGCGGTCAGTTGCGTGCAAAGCATATGGAGTTGGGGTGAAACCATTTGATCAAAACAGTTCATGTCAGCCATGTCGGACGTGTGCGTTCGGTAAATGAGGATTCTGCCTGGATCAGGCACTTGGAGCAAGGCTATATTCTTGGAATTGTTGCCGATGGTATGGGAGGGCATCTGGCCGGTGATACGGCCAGCCGCCTTGCGGTAGAGACACTTGCCGCTGATTTGGCGACGCTGGAGAGCGGATTATCCGCACATTCTTTGACGGCGGCGCTCAGCGACGCTATTTTGCATGCCAATGAAGTCATCTTCCAAACGGCTGCGCGCGATGACCAGTATCATAATATGGGAACGACGGTTGTTGCCGTGTTGCTCAATGATGCATCTGGAATTATCGGACATATTGGTGACAGTCGCGCCTATGTCATATCCAAAGGAACGGTACGTCAGCTTACAGAAGACCATACTTTGGTTAATGAGTTGTTCAAAAACGGTCAGATCAGTAAGGAAGAGCGGGAGAACCATCCCCGTCGCAATGTGCTGACACGGGCATTGGGCACTGATTCCGAGGTGAAGGTGGACATTGACACCATTACGCTGGAAAAAGGCGATGTACTATTATTATGCAGTGACGGATTAAGCAATTTGGTAACAGAAGAACAGATCAGTAAGGTAGTAGGTGCCGCAGAAAATCCTTTGGAGGAACGTGCGGATCGTCTGCTACATCTGGCGCTGCTTGCCGGTGGAGACGATAACATTACTGTAGCTTTGTTTGAATTGCCCGACAACACGGTTTCATTGAGTGAAAAGGGGTGTGAAGCATGATCGGGCACCTGCTTGGGGGAAGGTACGAAATTATTGAGCGCATCGGTGGCGGCGGTATGGCGCTGGTGTATAAGGCTCAAGACATTTTGCTGAATCGCAATGTCGCGGTAAAAGTGTTGCGTCAGCAATTTGTTCATGATGAGGAATTTATTCGCCGGTTTCGGCGTGAGGCACAGTCAGCGGCCTCGCTTTCTCATTCGAACGTGGTCAGTATTTATGATGTCGGCCAAGAGGATGAAATTCATTATATTGTAATGGAGTGCGTTGAAGGCAAAAATCTGAATGAGATTATTAAAGAACGTGCGCCATTACAAGTGGATGAAGCAGTGCGGATTGCTTCCCAGATTTGTGATGCGCTGGAACATGCCCACCAAAATCAGATTATTCACCGGGACATTAAGCCTCATAATATCTTAATTGGACGTAATGGACGGGTTAAGGTAACCGATTTTGGGATTGCTCGAGCTGTTACGTCAACGACAATTACTCAGACAGGTTCTGTTGTGGGTTCTGTTCATTATTTTTCACCTGAGCATGCAAAGGGTGTCATTACCGGCGAAAAATCGGACTTATATTCTTTAGGTATTGTCTTATATCAAATGCTAACGGCACAGCTTCCTTTTCTGGGAGAAAGCCCAATTAGTGTGGCACTCAAACATTTGCAAGAGGAATTTGAGGAACCGCGTAAAATTAATCCGTTGATTCCGCAAAGTGTAGAAAATGTCATTCTGAAATCGATGCGTAAAAATCCGGAGGAACGTTACCAATCAGCAGACGAAATGCTAAGGGATTTAGAGACTTGTCTGCTACCGGGGCGGCGCAATGAATCCAAGCTGGAGTTTACACATTTGGATGATGAGGACCAAACGCGGGTTATCCCAGCTATTAAGCCTCAACAATTAGGTGTATCTTCCAGTGGTGACGATGTGCCTGTCCAACCTCGGGAGTCTGAACAGCTTCCGAACAAGCAAACGTCCAAGAAAAATAGAAAAAAAACGATCTTCTGGGTAACACTAGTGTTGGTACTACTTTTGTGCATGGGCGGCGTAGTGTACTATGTGCAAAGTGTGCTTGTCGTACCTGAGGTGAAAGTACCGAGTGTACTGACACAAACAGAAGACCAAGCGAAGGTCACTCTAAGTAAAGCAGGACTAGTCATTGATGATCCAATCCAGCATGAATATAAAGAGGGGATTGCACCGGGAGTTGTTTTTTATCAAAGCTACCCTGAAGGTTCTTTAGTCAAGGAAGGAACGGAGATTAGTCTCAAAGTCGGGATTGCCAAGCCGCTCACCCCGATGCCAGATGTCAAAGGACAAAGCTACGAGAATGCTGTCAAGCTACTGACCGCCCAGCAGATTAAGGAAACGCAGATTCAGCAAAATGAGCAGTTCAGTGATCAGGCTGAAGGAACCGTCATTAGTCAAACACCTGCTGCAAATGAGCCATTTGATAAGGATTCGGTTCAGGTAGTGCTCACCGTCAGCAAAGGCGCTGCCACTGTTAAAATGCCGAATCTGGTAGGGATGACGCAGAGCCAGGCGGAAAATGAGGTCAAAAAGGCGGGGCTGAAGGTTGGCTCAATTAAAGAGGAATTTAGCTATGAGCAGGATAAAGGAAAAGTAACCAAACAATGGCCGTCAGAGGCGGGCAGTGATCTGCCCCCAAATACGGAAATTACGTTTTATGTAAGTACGGGTTACCCGCCAGAAGCGATTACGTTACCGTTTAATGTACCTGTGGCGCCGAAGGAAGAGGGCAAAAACAGTAAAATTCGTATCACTTATACAGATGCACGTGGAGAAAATCAGGAGTGGGGCAGCCGTACGATTAATACAACACAGGTGTTTACGATCAACCTGCTGATGGCCCCTAACAAAGACAGTGTCGTCTCCGTATTTAGAGATGGTGCTTTTGTTGACACGTATCCTGTTTCTTATATTGATGCAAAAAATGGAACGGTGACGATGCCTCAAATTGCTCCACCTGCAGGAACATCACCGACTGATACATCTGGTGGTACTTCCTCACCGAATGGAAGTGGAAACGGTGAGGAAGGAAACAGCGGGGAATCTTCTAACGATAGTGGTAATGGTGGAGGAGACTCTAACAACCAGGAGGGGACAGAAGGCGATGGTGATCCTTCTGCTTTTGCCCCAGGAACCGATTCCGCAGGAGTTACGCGCAGTGAGTTGGCGGTTAGCAAAAAAAACAACCCCGGTCACGGTTCCCGCAAAAAGAAGGAAAAGTGATCGAGGCTGTGCAGCATCAGTAAACTTACTAGAGAAAGAAGCTTAACCTGTTCCACACAATGAAACTTGAACATTATGAAGGAGGACATCTTACACATGCCTGAAGGTCTGATCGTCAAGGCGCTTAGCGGATATTATTATGTCTCCAGCCTGGATCAGGATGGGCGTCCGGTATCCGGCGAAGCTACGGTACAATGCAGAGCACGTGGCCTTTTCAAGAAAAAAGAGATTACGCCCCTTGTTGGTGATCGGGTCGTTTACGAACTAACTGAAAACGGGGAAGGTATGGTCAAGGAGATTAGAAAGCGTACGACGGAGCTAATTCGCCCTCCAGTAGCTAATACCACGCTGGCCGTGCTGCTATTTTCCCTGCGTGAGCCGGATTTAAACCTGCCTTTACTGGACAAATTTTTAGTCCATATTGAGCACGCCGGGCTGGATACGATTATCTGTCTGACCAAGCGCGATTTGTATGAAGGCAGTCATTCAGAGGATGATAAGGTGCTGATGGTTCAGGAAATGTATCGGAAGATCGGTTACGAGGTGCTGGTAACCAGCGCCCGTACTGGAGTGGGTACGGCTGAGCTCAAGAAGCTGTTGGCCGGCCAAATAAGCGTGTTTTCCGGTCAGTCAGGTGTAGGGAAGTCCTCCATGCTTAATGCTTTGGAGCCTGGCTTAACGCTGGAGACGAGCGCCATAAGCAATAAGCTGGGACGAGGAAGACATACGACTCGCCATGTGGAGCTAATTCCTTTAGACAACGGCGGGTTTGTAGCAGATACACCGGGGTTTAGCCAACTGGATTTTTTAGAGCTGGGTGTGGATGAGTTATCGCCTTGTTTTCGAGAATTCCAACAATATGCGGAAGGATGCAAATTTCGGGGTTGTACGCATATTCACGAACCTGGCTGTAAAGTAAGAGAGGCCTTGGAAGAGGGACATATTTCAAAGGGACGCTATGATAGCTATCTGCAGTTTTATCAGGAATTAAAAGAAAAAAAACGGAGGTATTGAGCATATGTTAAAAATAGCACCGTCGATTTTATCCGCTGATTTTGCTCGTTTGGGCAGTGAAGTCGCGGAAGTCCAAGCAGCGGGGGCAGACTGGATTCATGTGGATGTTATGGATGGTCATTTTGTATCCAATATTACACTGGGCCCCCCTATCGTTCAGGCTATTCGGCCGCATACAACTCTCCCACTGGACGTTCATCTGATGATTGAGCAGCCTGAACGTTATATTAGTGATTTTGTAAAGGCAGGAGCTAATATCATCACGGTCCATGCGGAGGCCTGTGTTCATTTGCATGGTGTCCTTCACATGATCAAGCAGCAAGGCGCTCTGGCGGGAGTGGCTCTCAATCCGGGGACTTCACCATACGCGATCAAGGAAGTGCTGCCCAATGTAGATATGATTCTTGTGATGACGGTTAACCCTGGTTTTGGGGGCCAGTCCTTCATTCCAGAGACGTTGAATAAAATCAGACAAATCCGTGCTTGGTTGAACGAATTGGGTCGTCCAGACGTACATATCGAGGTGGACGGAGGTATTGCGGAGGAGACGGCACCAGCCGTATTTGAAGCGGGTGCTAACGTGTTAGTGGCAGGCAGTGCAGTGTACGGCAGAGCAGACCGTGCAGCGGCTATTGCTGCTATTCGGGATAGTGTCGCTCATTTGTCCAAGTGAAGCTAACTGAAGCACTGTGGATGACCTTAGCGAGCATGCTGACCGGTTTGACCCTCAGTTGTTTCTCGCTAGTGAAGACGCCTTGGAATGCTATACTTTCACTTTTGGCTGTTCTTATTGTCCTGTTTTATTTTCGTAAAAATGAACGGCGTGGTTTGCGTATCGGTTTTGTGGTGAGCAGTGTGCTTTATTATATCCTGTTTATCTTTATACTCTCAGCATATCTCTATGTTCGTGGACTTGTCTGATGGTATAGCCTGGGATGGTTGTGCATAAATATGGTTACATGAGCGGGATTCTCATGTAGCCTTTTTTTGTGGGGCAACAACCCTTGACAGGTTGCATAAACTACAGAGAACGGATGCAGGAGGATGATGGGGAGGGTGAGGCATGAAGTTTTACACAATCAAGCTGCCAAAATTTCTGGGTGGATTCGTCAAAGCCATTTTGAATACATTCCAGAAGAACTGAAATCAAAGTAACGTTGACACAGGATGTAGGATGAAGGCGAAAGGTACACAGG
Organism: Paenibacillus sp. DP01; assembly: GCF_044784315.1. Classification (NCBI taxonomy): domain Bacteria; kingdom Bacillati; phylum Bacillota; class Bacilli; order Caryophanales; family Paenibacillaceae; genus Paenibacillus; species Paenibacillus sp. DP01. The sequence goes on along the minus strand of NZ_CP173059.1, from coordinate 3,510,687 downwards.
AGGCACGCTTCCCGGGCACAGCAGATTGATAGCTCGGCAATAAAAGACAAGAATGCGCGGGAAGTTGCCTGACATTTTGTCCTCCTGAATCAGTGGGATATTATTCGAATAATCAAAAAAGCACCCGTTTAAAACGAGGTGCCTTTTGTTTATAACGATATTTTTTTACGACTACACGCGAGTCACTTTACCGGCTTTCAATGCACGAGTGCTGACATAAACGCGTTTCGGTTTACCGTTAACGAGAATGCGAACTTTTTGTACGTTGACGCCCCAAGTACGGCGATTACGGTTGTTAGCGTGAGATACGTGGTTACCGCTGCCAGGCTTTTTGCCTGTTACAGAACATTTACGAGACATGATTCCACCTCCTATTCTGAAAATAACCAAACTCCATATGGAATGGGTCGCTCTTCAGGCCGACTGGGTCAGCCGGACTTTATAAGTCACTAACCTGAACAAAACAATACTTAAATATAATATCATAGTCAAAAAAGCTCCGTCAACTGATTCAAAAACTTTATTTATTTCTCTTTCGCATTATAGTACAATATGGGATAGCTATTGTTGCGACTATTTTGTTTTTTAATGGAATGTGAATTCTTATTCCAGTCATGCCGGGCAGTTCAGAGGCGGGACCATAATCATCATTCCGGCCAATGATTTTTTGTTGGGCAGTTGACTGGTTTTTCATATTATATGAGCTGTGGAAAGAAACCAGAGGATGGTTACGGAAGCTTACGAAAGGGTGACATTCGTATTCGTCGTCTGGCTTTAGTATAATTCAATTGAACCTTGAACATGTGTTGTGAAGATGGATTGTAAAACAATTGTATTAAGCTAGGAAGGGGAATTCTCTTGAGTAATCGTTCTTTGAATGGAACAGACTTTACCGCGATGGTTTTAGCCGGGGCGGAACAATTACAGCAGCATGCGGAGCATGTCAATTCACTAAATGTATTCCCGGTGCCAGATGGTGATACGGGAACCAATATGAATCTGACGATGAGCGCGGGCGTAACGGAATTGAAGAGGGGAGATTCTTCCTCCATCGGTGTCATGTCCGGCATCTTATCCAAAGGCTTGCTGATGGGGGCCCGCGGCAATTCAGGGGTTATCCTGTCTCAGTTGTTCCGTGGCTTCAGCCGTTACGCTGCCCCATACGAGGAATTGAATACCCTTCAGTTCGCATCGGCATTGCAGAGCGGGGTGGATGCGGCCTACAAGGCGGTGGTTAAGCCGGTGGAGGGTACAATTCTTACCGTGGCGAAGGAAGCGGCCAGACATGCTGTGTTTTTCTCGCGCCGGACGAACGACATCACAGAACTGATGGAAGAAGTGCTTGCCAAAGCAAAGGAAACGCTTGCCATGACGCAGGACATGCTCCCTGTACTGAAGCAAGTAGGGGTTGTAGACTCGGGTGGACAAGGACTTGTGTATATTTATGAAGGATTTATGCAGCATCTTGGAAGCGGATTGGTGACATCTCCAACTTCAAAAGGCGATAGTGTACGCCCGGTTTTTGCTCCTTATGTATCGGAGAGACCTACAGCTGCGCCTGTTGCTCCTTCCCCAGATGCGCCGATTTCTGCGCAGGCGAAGCTCGAAACGGAGAATATTGAATTTTTGTATGATATGGAGTTTTTTATTAATCGACAATTGGGCGAAGCGCAAGGTACAAATTTTGATGAGGAAGCTTTCCGGAAAGCGTTGTCAGTAGATGGTGATTCGATTATCGTTATTTCGGATGATGATGTCATCAAGGTTCATGTGCATTCGAAGGCTCCAGGTGAAGTCTTGAATCTTGCGCTGCGTTACGGGGAAATTACACAGATTCGAATTTTGAATATGCGCGAGCAGCATCGTGATTTGCTGTCAGCAGGTATGGATGGTGCTCCTGAACCTGAATGGTTTGCAGAAATACCAACAGAGCCTGCACGTGAGGAGGAGCCATCTGAGCCTCCAGCTCATGAGCTAGCACCTTTTGGCTTTATAGCTGTGGCTTCTGGTGAAGGGATTGCTGATATTTTCAGAAGCTTGGGTGTTGATGTTGTCCTTTCGGGTGGTCAGACGATGAATCCGAGCACAGAAGACTTCGTGAATGCGGCTCGCTCGATTGCGGCTCAACATATTTTTATTCTGCCGAATAATTCCAATATAATCTTGGCTGCTGAACAAGCGCGTGAATTGCTAGAGGTGGAACGTTTGGTGTCGGTGATTCCAAGTAAAACAATTCCTCAGGGCATTGCAGCAGCATTTGCTTACCAAGAGGAAGAAGCCTTTGAGGTAAACCAAGATAATATGCGGGACGCAGTTACCCGTGTGAAGTCTGGACAAGTGACCTATGCGGTTCGGGATACGACACTTGATGATCTGCATATTACAGCGGGCCACTACATTGGTATTCAGGATTCTAAGATTGTGGCGACTGAGGAGCAATTAATGGCAACATCCCGTCTTTTGCTGGCGAAAATGCTGGTGAATGGCGATGAAATTGTTACGATTCTTACAGGTTCGGACGCAAAACAAGAAGAGACAAATCAGCTTGTTGCGTGGCTTGAAGAAAATTATTCGGATGTTGAAGTGGAAGTTCATGAAGGTGGTCAGCCGATTTATCCTTATCTGTTCTCAGTGGAAACCTGATGTGCTTTGGCACACCCATGGTAGTCCACTACAAAGGAGGTCTGACTGATGAGAACTATCATTTTGACAGATAGCACGGCTGATATTCCACAGGAAATAGCAGATCGTCTCGGCATAGTCATTGTACCATTGACGGTGATGTTCGGCAGCACAGCTTACCTGGACGGTATTGAGATGTCAGCTGCACAGTTTTACAGCGAACTGGTACGGGCTGATGAACTACCTACAACGTCACAGCCATCACCAGCCCGTTTTTTGGAGACGTACACGGAACTGTTGGAGCAATACCCCGAGAGCCAGGTTATCTCTATCCATTTATCCTCTGGTGTGAGCGGAACGTACCAGTCCGCTCTGCTGGGTAAATCCATGTTGGAGAAGCATGAAGATAGAGTGACCGTTATGGATTCCAAGTCGGCCTCGTACGGATACGGTATGCTCGTGGTTTACGCCGCAGAGCTGGCAGCTGCCGGGCAATCCCCGGCTGAAATTATTCAGGGTGTGGAACGTCTTGGAGAACGTCGTTGTTTGTATTTCCTGGTGGATACACTGGAATACTTGCAAAAAGGCGGACGAATTGGCAAGGCAGCGGCTATGGTTGGTACGTTGCTTAACATTAAGCCAATTCTTTCGATTGACAAAGAAGGTATTATTTATTCGGCTGATAAGGCGAGAGGGCATAAAAAAGCGACAGCACGAATTATTGAACTGCTGGAGCGGGATTTAAAAGGCCAAAAAATTAATATTGCTGTGGGTCATACGGCAGATCGCTCGGCGGCAGAAGCGTTTGTGGCTCAGCTGGCAGAGCATTTTGAACTGGGAGATCAAATATATACTGAACTTGGCGCTGTGATCGGAACACATGTGGGACCAGGAACGATTGGTATTTTTGCATGGCCGGCCGGAGATGAGAGGTAATATGCTGCAATTGGATCAAATACCATTAAAACAAATACACGGCGTGAGTGCTCTCAAAGAAGGGGAGCTTCACGCTTTTGGCATTTCTAACGTGCAAGATATGCTGGAATATTATCCGTTTCGGTATGAAGATTACCGACTGCGCTCGTTAAGCGAAGTGAAGGACGGAGATAAGATTACAGTACAGGCAAAAATTATGGGCATTCCGGTGCTTCAGCGTTACGGACGCAAATCAAGGTTGACTTGTAAATTGATGGCTGAGGATTGGATGTTTACTGCAACATGGTTTAATCGGCATTTCTTGAAGGATCAGCTAACCTCAGGTCGTGAAATTGTGGTGACTGGGAAATGGGATCTTAAGCGAATGCAGATGACTGTTGCAGATTCTGAGTTCCCTGACAAAGGAGTGGCCCGTTCGGGGACACTTCAACCGGTGTATTCTATAGGTGGCAAGATTACGCAGAGCTGGATGCGAAAAATAATGAATCAGACGCTCCAGCAGTTTGGTGAAATGATTCCCGAGATATTGCCAGATCTGCTGGTACGCAAGTATAGTATGATGCCGCGCAAGCAGGCCATTGCAGGTATACACCAACCTCAGGACAATCGAGAGGGACAAGAGGCTCGGCGACGGATGGTGTATGAGGAACTCTTTTTATTCCAGCTGAAAATGCAGGCATTCCGAGCGTTAAATCGTGGTCGAGCGGACGGGGTGGTGCATACGGTGGATAACGCCACGATCCGTGAATTTGTGAGGGCTTTGCCTTTTGAATTAACGGATGCACAGAAGAAGGTTGAGCTTGAAATACTGTATGATCTACGCTCACCTTATTGTATGAACCGTCTGCTCCAAGGGGATGTTGGGTCGGGGAAAACTGTGGTTGCCGCCATCGGTTTATTCGCAACAGTACGTTCCGGTTTTCAGGGAGCACTGATGGTGCCAACCGAAATATTGGCCGAGCAGCATATGCGGTCGCTTCACAAGCTGTTTGAACCCTTTGGAATCAGCGTGGGGTTACTGACAGGAAGTACAACTGGGAAGAAGCGTAAGGAGTTGCTTGCCGCTCTTCAAATGGGTCTGCTGGATATTGTGGTGGGCACGCATGCCCTTATTCAGGAGGATGTGTATTTCCGCCAGCTTGGACTAGTTGTAACGGATGAGCAGCACAGGTTCGGAGTCAACCAGCGTAGTGTACTGCGCCGCAAGGGCTACAACCCCGATGTGCTGACCATGACCGCCACACCGATCCCGCGTACGCTGGCGATTACTGCTTTTGGTGATATGGATGTTTCAACGATATCAGAGCGGCCCAAAGGACGTATTCCAATTTCTACGTATTGGGTGAAGCACGAACTGATGGATCGAGTGCTCGGTTTTATTTCTCGTGAGGTAGATCAGGGACGGCAGGCTTATCTAATCTGCCCGTTGATTGAAGAGTCAGAGAAGCTGGATGTACAGAATGCCATCGATCTGCATATCCAAATGCAGCAGGCTTTTCCACATTATCGCGTTGGGCTGTTGCACGGACGAATGACTCCTGCAGAAAAGGAAGAAGTTATGCGTTCCTTCTATGCAAATGAGGTTCAGCTACTCGTTTCAACCACGGTTGTAGAGGTGGGGGTAGATGTGCCCAATGCGACGCTAATGATTATTATGGATGCAGATCGCTTTGGATTGTCCCAGCTACATCAGTTACGTGGACGTGTTGGAAGGGGCGCACATGCCTCATACTGTGTACTGATCGCGGATCCTAAGTCGGAGGTTGGTCAAGAGCGGATGAAGGTAATGACCGATACGGACGATGGTTTTGAGGTTGCTAGACGCGATCTGGATTTGAGAGGGCCGGGGGATTTCTTTGGCACCAAGCAGAGCGGGTTGCCCGAGTTTCGGTTAGCAGATATGGTAGCGGACTTTGAGGTGCTGGAAAAGGCACGTGAGGATGCAACTGATCTAATCAAGGACTCCTCTTTTTGGACATCTCCGCAGTATGAAGCACTTCGCGGTTATTTGCAAAAAGAGCAGATTTTCCAAGGGGATCTTATCGACTGACCCACCATGAATGATGAGGATGTTCTAAACGTTTCTAACAGATAGGTACAATGGACAGGCTGACCGTCATATATTTGGGAATGACCGAATGATATGGGAGGTGTGGCAACATTGAGCTATCAGCAATATGGAATTAGTCCGCAATTGGTGGAGCGGATTAAGTTAAAAATGAAAAATCGTGCGCTCAAGGAGCGGGTCAAGCAGCAGATCGAGGGCGTGACCAAAGCAGATCTGCAAAACAAAGCTAAGGTGCGTCATCTTGTGAAGACCACTTCTGCTATTTTAAACGAGCGATTGACGGCTACACAGGAGGAGCAACTGACTGCCTTCGTATTGGCACAAAAAATTGATCCGTCTAATACGTTCCATCTGATCAAGCTATGGGGAATGTTCCGTTGATGCTGTTCGAACGGGTGCTTCAAAGCACTTTCCATGTTTTATGTGAAGCATAGATAAAAAAAGGATTGCCTGATGTTAGGCGATCCTTTTTGGATTTATTTAAGGCTTTTGTATTTCATTCCCCGGGCAATAGGCAGTAGTCTTTTAGTGTGAAATTCTATTCGTAATAACCACCAATCTTGATAGACCGTTCCATGGCCTGTACACCTGGACGTACCGTTGTTCGGTGCAGAGAACGCCACCGTCCCAGAAAATTGTATAGGCTAGCACGGTGACTGCTCCAGTAAGCGCATCACGCGAAGGACCAGAATCCGGTTACTGTGCGGATGGTTCACCTTGTTCCCGTCTTGCCCGAACCTCCTGGACAATTTTTCTGTTCATTGTTTCCGTCAGCTCATAATTCTTCATTGGAAATACGGAGAGAAATGTCAGAACCCCCGGAATAATTGTAAATAGTAGTGTGAGCCAAATAAGGGTTGTATTTGTTTGGACGATATTAGGCTGATAACCCGCCAACGCCAGTGCATAACCACCCACGGCGCTGCCGATTGCGGCCGCCAATTTGGCCCGAAAAACGTTAGCTGAGAAAACCATCCCCTCTGATCTGTTTCCTGTTTTCCACTCTCCATAATCGACGCAATCTGCTAGCATTGTGGACATGACAACATAGTTCAGCCCCACACCGAAAGAAATGATACAGCTGAGAATAAAGACAAGTACAATAGAGTTGCCGCAGAAGAAAAGAGCTATCATGGATATGGAGGTGATTAGCACCCCTGCTATGCTAGTGCCTTTTTTGCCGATCCACTTGGCAATGAACGGAACTGCGACGTTACCTGCGATTTGAAATCCCACGGTTAGTCCCATAAACAGTGGAATGAATGCTTCGGCACCTAGGTTGTATTTGAAATAATACAAAGTAAAGGCATTACGAATGTTGGCAGTCATTTCGATAATAAAAAACGAGATGATCAACAGCCGCAAAGGTCGGTTTTCAATGAAGAATAGGCGGAGTACTCCTTTTAACGTTTGTTTTTCATGGCGAGGCACTACGTGTTTTTCTTTTACGCCAAACACCGTAAACATCATGCAGACGAAGAACAGGCCACAAAGTACAGCAACCGCTCCAGCCCAGCCGTTGAAGAAATGGACGAGGGGAAGCGCTACGACATTGACCGTCCACAAGCCGGCACTTGCAACCGTACGAGGAACAGTCACGACCTTGGTTCGTTCTGCAGCATCTTTGGTTATAGCGGCGGACAGTGACCAATACGGAATATCCAATATGGAATAGCTAATGCTCCAAGCGATATAGGTAACATAGGCATAAACCAGCTTCCCGGCGGAAGAAAGGTCCGGACTGAGGAAGAGTGCGAAGGTGGTGAGTGTTACCAAGAAAGCCCCGATGAACATGTAAGGCCTAAACTTCCCCCAACGCGTATTGGTGTTGTCGACTGCAATGCCGATAAAGATATCAACTACCGCGTCAATCACCCGTGCCACCATCAGTAATGTCCCGACTGCAAGCGCATTCAATCCAAAGCTGTCAGTATAGAAGAACATAAGATAAACGGCGGTTAAATTGTAAATAACATTCATCCCATAACTACTCAGTGAGTAAGAGATCAGTGTTTTTAAACTGACTTTGTCATTATTTTTTACAGATGCAGAAGTAAGCATGTTTTAACCCCTTTCAAAAATTGACGATCATAACTGTAATGATACGTTTAACGAAAACTTGTAAGCGTTATCTTGAGATACAGAATAACAAAAGCTGCAGGAGGAGTACATGATTTTTCTAAAGCAGATGATAGCAAAAACAAAGATTGTCGCAAATATTCGCAGGTTGAGGCTTCTTTTTAGCTCTTATAACATAATTCTTAATTTATGCTATATTTGTTACGGGAACACCGCCCTTGGTTAACTTTTAAATTCTGAAACGTGGAGGTTAGGAATGAGTGAGAATATGATTCAATTTGTAGATACACGTACCAGTTCAAAACATAAAAATATTACAGATTTAATCCTATATAATTGTGGTTCCGAGCCTTGTTCTCCCAACCAGGACTTTGGGCCTATCGCCAGGGATTTCAATCTTATCCACTTTGTATTAAAGGGGAGAGGCAAACTGGTATTAGATAAGGAAACATATAACATAGAGAAAGGACAGGCTTTTTTAATCCCTGCCAATAAGGCCGCTTATTATCAAGCTGATGAGTACGAGCCATGGGAGTACAGCTGGGTGGGGTTTATGGGGATCAAATCCGAAATGTACTTGCAGAACATCTCTCTTGTTCAGGATAATCCGTATGTGGTAAGTATCGGAGACATCACTTTTTTTCATTCGACCATTCTTGAAATGCTTCGTATAGGGAATAATACGCTTTCTTCATCCTTGGCTATTCAGGGGTATTTGTGCCATATTCTCGCCAAGCTGGTGCATGAATCGGGTGAAACGATGCCTGTGAAACAAGAGCTTCCCTATTCAGTTCAAGCTATCAACTATATGGAGAAAAACTACAACGGCGGCATTCAAATCAATGAGGTGGCAGAGTATCTCGGCCTTCACCCAAATTACTTAACCTCTGTTTTTAAGCAGGAAATAGGCGAAACACCAAAGCAATATTTAATGAACATTCGGATTAAAAAGGCATGCGAGCTGTTACAGGATACCAGTTACTCTATTCAAGTAATCTCCAATTCGGTCGGTTACTCGGATCAACTGACCTTTTCACGGGCGTTTAAAAAAATGATGGGCATTTCTCCCAGCGCTTATCGTGAAAATATTCTTTGATTTTGCTATATAAATCTTCTAAAAATACTGGTGATTAAGGTGGGTGTATTTTGATATCGTAAAGCTGTTGGTTTTTCCTGCATGGTATTTTAAAGGATTGCACGGAAGAACTCACTTTACGAGAGGGGAACTGCATGTGGATACACTCATTGCCTTTATTCCAGCCATAGGCTGGGGATTCATGCCCATACTGGCGCAAATGACAAAAGCCAGTCCTCGCGAGCAACTGACGGGGACGGTCATCGGTGCCGTATTGTTCGCACTGTGCCTGTATTCGTACTCACCTGTTAACTTTCAAATCACACCATTTATTGTGAGCTTTGTCTCAGGTGTGTTTTGGTCCGTAGGACAGTTGATTCAATTTCAAGCTTTCCAGAAAGTAAGCGTTTCAATGGCCATTCCCATTATTTGTGGGCTACAACTTATGGGAACGACGCTTTTTGCAGCACTAATCTTGGGCGAATGGACGACTGGGTACCAACTTGGTATTGGATTAGCAGCGCTTATATTTATTTTGTCTGGCATCTTGCTGACGAGCTATCAGGGCAAATCAAGTGGTTTGTCCAAGCCTTTACCCCTTCAAATTCTTGTCATGTTGGTTTGTTCAGGTATAGCCTTAACCTTGTATGTTATTATTAATCAAATCTTTCATGTCTCCGGTCTGTCGGTCATCTTACCGCAATCACTTGGCATGCTGTGTTCTGCGCTTTTAATGAACTGTAAGGGAGGGCAGAAGCTTCATCTGGTTCAGGTGCTGCGCAATTTGTCTACGGGTTTGTCGTGGAGCGTGGCAAATTTGGCGCTATTCATTTCGAATGGGCTTATTGGAGTCGCTGCCAGTTTTCCGATCTCTCAGGCGAGTATCGCCATCTCCTGCGTTGGCAGTATTCTGATTTTCAGGGAAAAGAAGAGTCCCGGGGAATGGCTTCGTCTACTGGCCGGCATTACGGTAATCATGGTCGGAGTGGGATTGATTAGCCTGGTCAAGCTCTGAGATTTAGCAATTGAATATTAGCGGAATGCGCTGATTACAAACCCGTACCTTTTGAGATAGCTTGTAGCGTACCCGTTCTCGTCCAGCGCTGCAAGCTACAGATTGCGGCTGACCGAGGCGGAAATGTTGAGAAATATTAAAAATATTAGCTTTCGCAAGTAAACGGATAATGAGAAAACTCTATGTGAATGGTTTAACCATTTGCATAGAGTTTTTTTGGGATTTTGTGTTTAACAGCGGTCATAGGACGCGCAATCACTGTCAAAGGAAGTAGTTTTCAGGTGAGTAGCTTTTGAGATTGAAATAACATCTCCCGCTGTAAAAGCAGTTTTATGATAGGTCATCGGTTTACTGTACTTTACTACAGTCATAAATGTGGTGCATTAATATATGTGACAGACAGCTTTGTACATGGCAGAAATTTCGTTGCGCATACTTCCTGATTACAGGTGTTTAAGATAGGTGTGTTATTCGGACAAGCTTATTTAGTTGTATTTTATAATAATTAATAAATGCAATGATGTTTTACAGTTTTGAGAGGCTCAAAAAGTGTCAATATAATGTTTTTATTCTATTTCGATGGATAGGATGAACATTAGGAAAAAGGCTTGTCTCAAAATAAACATAGAGACAAACCCTTTTTTAATTTTATTCATACCAAATGCTGTCTTCTGAAATCCATTGGACTCAAACCTAAGTGCGTTTTTATAAATTTTGTGAAGCTAGAAGGCTGTTCAAATCCAAGCTTCTCAGCAATTTGATGAATAGGCTCTTTAGTCGTTAAAAGCAAGTTTTCTGCAAGTTCCAGCACCCTGGATTTGATAAAATCCTGAGCTGTTCTACCGGTTTCTTTTTTTAGCATGTCCGAAAGATAATTAGGTGAATACCCCATTGCTTGAGCCAGGCCTTTTACACTTGGTGTACCTGATCTTTCAATAATATCCACTGTACACAGTTCATTTAAAAGCTCTTCGAACTTGGTGACGGCGTCTTTATAAACCACTGCTCTAGTGATAAATTGCCTGCCATAAAAGCGTTTAGCGTAATTTAAGAGTAATTCTAAATTGGACACAACGAGTTCTTTCGTGTAAAGGTCTATATTTTTACTGTATTCATCCTCAATGTTCTTCACTATACGTTCAATCGTCTCTCTCTCTTGTTCAGAGAGCTGCAAGGCTTCATTTGCTTCGTATTCAAAAAACATGGTTTCCGATGGATTAGCATTTTCAAAATTCATCGCAGTAATTAATGGATGTTTAGGTTTATTGTATCCGAGTAATTCATGTAAGTCAGATATTGATTCAACCGTTAACATGATTTGCCCTCCTTATGAACAAAACAATTCCTCGCAAATAGAAAGCTCTTCTTATCATATCCTTTGAATTTCAAGTAAGACATAGTCTAATCCACGATAAACTTGTTTGAATTACAGAACTATTTATCAGTAATCTGGACAATATCATCAGTAACCTGGATATGTACCTAATCGAATGGGTTGCAGTATAAATATATTACTTAAATGAAAAGGAGAATTACGATGATTACAAAAATCATCCTTATTACTGGAGCTACTGATGGAATCGGAAAAGTTGCGGCGAAAACCATGGCAAAGTAGGGACACACTGTGATCATTCATGGACGGAATCAAAACAAAGCACAGAGACCCTTAATGTATTTTCACCATTGCTCTTAACAGAGTTATTATTAGATGTTCTTTCAAAAAGCCCCTCAGCAAGGATCATTAATACCTCTTCCGCAACACATAGGATTGCCAAAAAACCAGATTTCAGCGATTTACAGTTGGAAAAGGACTACACCTCGTCCGGTGCGTATGCATCCTCCAAATTGTATACGATTTGAATCACAAGACACTGGTCAGCTGAACTAATGAGAAGGGGACTGAAAAATATAACTGCGAACGTGTTACATCCTGGTGCTGTTGCGACTAGATTTGGACAAGACAACGATAAAGGTTTTATTAATAATATAGTGTTTAAGTTGGCACTTCCATTCATGAATACGCCAGAAAAAGGAGCTGCTACAACCGTATATTTGGCCACATCACAAGAAGTAGAAAAGGTTAATGGGAAATTCTTTGGTAACATGAAGGAGGAAAAACCACGGGATCGATATTATTCTGTAGAAAACGAAATAAAAGTTTGGGATTACTGCCAAAAGGTTATTAGCCCTTATATGAATAAATAAGTACGGAGCAATAATAAGGTTTACGATGGCCCCTCTGCTTTCCTGAAGTTGAGGGGCTTTTTGTATTCATTTTCTTTCCTAATAATCAGTAATAGGGACAACTTTGTCTGTAATCAGGCTATGTTAACCATAGATCTGGAGTTTTAAACTATAAGTATCCATTAAGACAACCTTAGATGCGTTATCACGCTGTACCTAAGTGTAGGCTGGAAATAGTGTATGAAGGGGGATGAGATAGGGATACGAATACAATTCAAATACAACAATTTAGCTAATATCTGAAATATATAATATGAAAAATGAAAGGGGTATAACAAGTATGTGTAAAGTTCATGCATTGAGTGTTCTCAGTGCGAATGCGCCATTTGAACGGACGATGATTGAACGGAGGGAACTGCGCCCAGATGATGTTCTAATCGATATTAAGTATAGTGGTGTATGCCACACCGATGTTCATATGGTCCATAATGATGGAGGTTACTCTCAATTCCCAATGGTTCCCGGTCATGAAATGACAGGAATTGTAGAAGCGGTTGGAACGGAAGTAACTAAGTTTGTAGTGGGTGACCAGGTTGGAGTAGGGCCTCTCGTGAACTCTTGTGGAGAGTGCGAGAATTGCCTACGTGGTGAGAATATGTTCTGTAAAAAGGGCATGGTCATGATGTATAATTCCGTAGACTACGATGGAAATATTACTTACGGTAGTTACAGTCAAAAAATTGTAGTGAAGCAAAATTACGTACTTCAGATCCCAGATAGTTTGGGCTTAGATGTTGCCAGTCCACTACTCTGTGCAGGAGCTACGGCTTACTATCCTTTGAAACATTGGGGAGTAGGTCCAGGCAAAAAAGTCGCTATCGTCGGTATTGGAGGTATCGGCCACCTAGCTATCAAATATGCCCATGCATTAGGAGCTGAAGTTACGGCCTTGAGTCAGACAATGGATAAGAAAAGCGATGCGCTAAGTTTTGGCGCCGATCATTACTATGCAACGAACGATCCTGACACATTCTCGACGCTAGCTAGTCAATTTGATGTGATTTTCAACACGACCTCTGCAAGTCTTAATTTAGATGCTTACGTATCCATGCTTAATATAAATGGTACGTTTGTTATCATTGGTGATTCCGGTAAGCCGAACCAATTTAATACGCTCAGTTTGCTTATGGGTCGTCGCAGAATTGCAGCAACGCCTGGAGGCGATCTTCTTGAAACCCAAGAAATGCTTGATTTCTCCGCAGAGCATGGTATTGTCCCTGAAATTGAGGTAATTCACACCAATCAAATCAACGAAGCTTTTGAGCGACTTATCCGAAATGATGTACGATATCGATTTGTTATTGATACATCTACCTTTTAAGTCGTATTTTCGAGGATAACTCAATAGACACAAACATCATCAAAAGCACTTATCTGAAAGACAGGACTTACAATAGAGCGGACGAATTGCTGCTCGTCCGCTTTTCTAATTTATAAATACGCTAGTAAATTAGCTCATAAGAATTTAAAAAGAGAAGAAGTGAATTTGCATTGATAACATTGGTCATAGTTGGAGCAGATCCCGGATTGGACTTTTCACTGGCTAAGACGTTTGGTAAACACGGATTTCGTATTGCTATGATTTCAAGAACATAAGAGAAACTAGACAGTATACTGAGCAATTAACTAAATTGAGGCTCAAGGTTTTGCTGCGGATATTACTAACAAAGCACAGCTTACTAGAGCTTTTTTAAGAAATTAAAAGTACATTGGGAACTATAAATGTCATGGAATTCAGTTCATACAGCGGAAATGTACCTACGACATCGTTGAAGAAAACCTTTTTTTAATGGAATTCAAATGTGTATACCAAGTTTCCGCTTTTTCAAGACAAGATAAAATGTTATACATTGGTTCTTTATTTTTGTTGACATTTAAAAGATGAAGCCCAGCCAACCAGAATTCCGTTCCGATCCTCATCCCCCACGAGCACATTAAGCTTTCTTGGCCTTTATGATCACAGAAATAATGTGATGATTCACGCTCGTACCAGATACCCAATCATTGATGATTAATTTACATAATCCTATAAATTACCTGAATACAGAACTAATGTTTGGCTTTATAATAAATAAGAATACATGTTCGTATGTATATGATCGTTTTTTTGGAGGGTGCAGCATGACTAAAACAACTGAGCGGACAATTCTTTTGGCGGATTGCCAGAGTTTTTATGCGAGTGTAGAAAAAGCTTCCTACCCAGAGTATAAAAATAAACCGCTTGCGGTAGCAGGCGATCCTGCACGCAGGTCTGGAATTATTTTAGCAGCATGTCCTATGGCCAAAAGTTTCGGGGTGTCTACAGCAGAACGGCTCGGTGAAGCCCTCAAGAAGTGTCCTGAGCTTGTGATCGTCCGTCCCCGTATGAAACACTATATCGATGTCTCTTTAGCAATTACGGATATATACAAGGAATACACTGACCTGGTAGAGGTGTTTAGTATCGATGAGCAGTTTCTGGACATTTCGGGTAGTTTTAAAATTTTTGGAGATTCTTTAACCGTTGCAAGAGAAATTCAAAAGAAGGTTCTTTTACAAACCGGGGTTTGGGTACGAATAGGAATCAGTTCCAATAAGGTTCTTGCCAAAAGCGCAACCGATATTTGGGCTAAAAAAATTAAAAGCGGTATATTCACGTTGCCCAAGACAGAATTAGAGCAGCTGCTCTGGCCACAGCCAGTTAATAAAATGTTTGGGGTAGGTTCGCGGATGTCGTCCCATTTTGAGCGGCTTGGTATGACAACCATTGGAGATATCGCTAGAACCTCTCTACCAGATCTTAAGTCTAAATTTCGCGCTCGTTTTGGAAAACAGTCGGATATACAGGCGGAGGTCATGTGGAAAACAGCCAATGGTCTAGATGAGAGTCCTGTAGCTCCGTATACCTTCAGTTCTCCACAAAAGTCGGTAAGCCATATGATGACCCTACCCCAAGATTATCTGGAACCAAATGAAGTAGAGACCATCCTGCTTGAACTCTCGGAAGAAGTTTGTCGAGACAGTCGTCGTAAGGGGTGCATGGGCTCTGTCGTGACCGTTAGTTGTATATGTAGCCCATATGAGGCTCCCACCGGATTTTCCAGGCAAATGAAGCTTACAGATCCGACTAACAATACGAATAAAGTGTACAACGCAGCAAAAAAAATATTTTATAATTTTTGGAACGGTATGCCGATACGACGCTTAGGTGTCACTTTAAGTGGGTTGGTTGACGACCAAACTTATCAACTTTCCTTCTTTGAGGATCATGAGCGTATCCGCTCCTTGGAAGAAGCAACAGATAAAATTAAAGAACGCTATGGTAGCGCAGCTATCGTAAGAGCGTCCTCTTTGACCCAAGCTGGTCAGGCACTGGAGAGATCCCTAAAAATCGGGGGGCATTATAAATAAATGAAGGGATATACTGATGTAATTTAGAATTACTAGAGCAAGGTCAGATCCCACTACATATTGGTCTGAAGGGTTCTTGGGAAACAGGTAAAACTAAAAAACTGTTAATCTTTGAATTAAAGTCTAGAAAATTATTGCTGGACTTTGTTAATACTACAATGCTATTTGGTATTTTAGCTGTGTTTTATACTTTTCCTTCGGTTCGAGTCCATACTCCTGTTTGTCCCAGCACTTTCCGCTGAATTTCACTTGCAATACTCAACGGATCTCCGAACAGGGAGAGACTTCCGCTCATATCCAGAAATTGTTCATCAATGCTGAAAACCTCAACCAAATCCGTATACTCATTATAGATTTCTGTTATTTTTAATGAGACATCGATATAATGCTGCATGCGCAGGCGTACAATGATAAGGTCAGGACATTTTTTACAGCTTCCCCCAGACGTTCTGCAGTGGATATACCATGTTTTTTGGCCAGCGGACACGTGGCTAAAATAACGCCTGAACGAAGTGCAGGGTCACCGGCCACAACGAGCGACTTATGTTGGTATGCGGGATTATCCGTTTTTTCGACGCTGGTGTAAAAGCTTTGGCAGTCCGCTAGAAATATGGTTCTACTTCCACGCTCCTTCACAATGTTGATCTCCTCTCCTGGCATGTGATTAATCATATTCCAGAATATTCTTGAACATATACCCTTATAGTAGTATTATATATAGAACAAGTGTTCCTAATACAAATGTATTTTTTGGAACATTACAGTTTACGGGAAACCTAGCATGGCGTATCATATTATCTTGAACAAAAACAAGTGGAAATGAATGAATATTGAGGGGAGAAAACCATTTTTATGAACCCAAAACGTCGACCATCATCTCAAAAACGCAGTAGGTGGCGCATTTTTGGCAGAGTTTTGCTGATTAATATCAAGTGGTTCTCGCTTGCGGGTGTACTTGGAGTGCTGTTTGCCGGAGGTCTTATATCCGGTTATGTGGCGGCACTGGTTCATGATGAACCTGTACGATCACGTCAATTGATATATGAAAAGGTAAATGAGAATGCTCTGACCAGTTTTGTATTTTTTAATGATCAGGTAACTCCGGTTGGAAGAATGCGCATGGAAGAGGACCGACAGCTCGTTGACCTGAAGGATGTCCCTCAGTCCATTGTGGATGCCCTCATTTCAACAGAAGATAGCCAATTTTATGAGCACCATGGTGTAGATTTAAAGGGGACGGCTCGTGCTGTCAAACAGAAACTTTTGAATGAAAACCGCCAAACTGGCGGCAGTACACTGACGCAGCAGGTAGCCCGAAGAGTTTTCCTCAGTCTGGATAAAACGGACAGCCGAAAGGTGAAGGAAATGCTGCTGGCACTACGTATGGAGCGTTTTATGGGCAAAGACAAAATATTAACGGCTTACTTAAATAAAATGCCTTTTGGTAATGGTTCCGCTGGTTACAATTTGTATGGAATCAAGTCTGCTTCGTTAGGAATTTTTAATGTAAGTGATCTACATAAGCTTCATATTGCTCAAGCGGCTTATTTGGCAGGTCTTCCACAGCTGCCATCTGTTTATTCCGCTTTTGATGGTAAAGGGAATTTTGATGAAGAAGGTTTCAACAAAGCGATGGAGCGCCAACGTGTTGTGTTGGGAAGAATGCTGGAAACAGGCAAGCTCACACTGTCCGAATATAATGATGCGCTTCAATTTGATGTGAGAGCGACTCTTGCACCCCATCGCGAAAAAAGCTATAACACATTCCCTTATTTGATGCTGGAAACAGAGCGGGAGGCCGCACAGCTGTTAGCACTCCAGCAAAATCCGAATCTCACAGCAGCCGAGATTTCTAAGCCTGAGCATGCTGAACTTCTTCAAAATACGCGAGAAGAGTTGCAACGGTCCGGCTATCGAATTTATACAACGATAAACAAAAAAATTTATAGCAATATGCGACAGATTGCAGCTAATCCACAAAATTTTTCTCCATACAGTAAGAAGAAGGGACTAGAACAGATTGCGGCAATCATGATTGATCATAAAACAGGGGCTATCCTCGGTATGATCGAGGGCCGGGATTTTAATACCGAGCAAATGAACTATGCAACTCAAATGACACGTCAGCCCGGTTCTGCCATGAAGCCTATTGCTGCTTACTTACCTGCTTTGGAGAAGGGCTACACTCAGCCCGCCGGTCTTATTGATGATTCACAAATCATATTGAAAGACGGACGAAAGGGTTATCATATTCCTAAAAATTATAACAGAAGGTATGAGGGGCTTATGACAGCCCGTGAAGCACTCAATCGGTCAATTAACATCCCTGCACTGAGGCTGTTTTTATATGAAGTTAAAATTCCAAACGCTTGGAATTTTGTGCGTTCTCTTGGAATTACGACGATTCAGCCGCAGGATGAACATGCTCAAACAGGAGTTCTAGGTGGACTTAGTAAGGGGGTATCCGTCGAGGAACTGACCGCAGCATATGGGACAATTCCCAATATGGGCGTGTATAATGCACCTCACTTGATCAGTAAAATTACAGATGCCAACGGTAAGATTGTATATGAATTTAAACCACAGACGAAACGTGTATATTCGCAGCAAACCGCATTTTTGATGACGGATATGCTCAGAACCGTTATATCAGACCCGAGAGGAACTGGCAAACGTCTGCAAAAAGCTTTTAAGAGCTACGGTACCATTGATATTGCGGGTAAAACGGGTACGACACAGAACTTTGGTGATGTGTGGTTTATGGGATACACACCTGACGTTACGCTAGGCGTATGGGCTGGTTATCGTCAACAGGTTAATACATTATCTCAAGAAGGTCACACCAGAGCACAGTCGGTGTGGGCGTTGATCATGAATGAGGCGGTCAAGGACCAGCCTGAGCTTTTTAAGAATAAGCATTTTATACAGCCGGAAGGCGTTGTGAAAGTTACGGTATCTAGTCTTACAGGTAAGCTGCCAGGGCGCTATTCCCGCCAATCAGGTCACCTCGTGACTGACTGGTTTAACCAAAAGTACGTGCCGACCGAAGTCGGAAGAGAACAGCTTCCACGTTCTGCTAGACCAGTAGTTCCGTCCAAACCAGATATCAAGAAAGAAGATGTCCCTGAGATCAAGGTACCAGCAACAGATCAAGAGGAGGTTCCACCAGAGGAAACAGTTCCTTCTGTTCCTGACACAGACGCAGAGATCGAACCGCCTGATGAGAATAACGATGTGCCATCAACAGATACTTCGCAACCTTCTATTGAAAACGTGCCGGAGACACCTTCTGAATCAGAGAACCAGAGTGGTGCTCCAAAAACTCAGCCTGATGAGGTTATCGATCCTAAACCAACGACTGATCAATCCAACAACTAAGCAACATGGACGATCTAGTTTAGAACACCGTTTCCAACAATATTGACAGTGACCTGCGGATGAAAACGGACATGGGGATACTCCTCATTCCAACGCTATTCCATTACAATGGCTACCTTGAATGGGAAGTTGGATAGTCAGGCTCCGGTACATCTGTCGGACAGAATTCTCGGTGCCTGAATAAACTTCATTGGTACTTTACCTTCATTGGTTTGAGATTCATCTACAACTTCTAGTGTTTGCTGGAGTAGGCCCTTAGGAGTAAGATCATAAATCGATGCATTTGCCAATCTGGCATCCTTTAAGCTGTCCTGATCCCAGCAGCCTGTTGTAATTATGAGTAGAGCCAGCATTTTATGCGGCTCTGCTCTTTTTTCATATTTTAGATTTCTCCTTTTTGAAAATACGAGCCAAATTATTTGCATGTAACCAATGGGCTTTAAAATTTTCTCTTTGTTCAGGCAAGTAGGCAAGGCGAGATTATAAGGGGGCATAGTCTTGGGTCAGATCAATTCCCAGGTAGTATCCGAGTTTACGCCGAACCTCACTGCGGGCAAAGGATGAAAGCATGAAAAATCGTCTTTGGTAACCTCGGCATACATACAAAACCTCTACGCCTTCATGATTTCGGATTTCGCTGTATATTTTCACTCCCTGTCTTTTCATTCGTGCTTTTGTTTCTGCTAATTGAACAGTTATGCGCTGTTGTACTCCAGTCAGGCTACGAATATACAAATCGGGCATTTTTAGAGGAGAGATATTCATAATGCGAATGTCTCGTTCCAGCACATCCAGTACAAGTGTTAGAAGTACACACATCTTGATCAGTCCTGCGTCTTCTTCAGAAGGCAAAGGAGCTTTATGCTTGTTAGCAAGTACCTTTTTGTTTGTCATAAATATCTCCTTTACGCGGAGTGAAAGTACAATATACAATAAGCATATAGAACGTATGTTCTGAATATACTTCATCATAGGAATTTTTCTGTTGCCAAAGCAATCATCAATTATTGGAAAAGTGCGGGGAGCGCTACTTCCATGTGCCATTGTGTAAAGATTCTTGCGTATAGGGCCGATGACAGTCAAACAGAGTTTATGTTAAGCTAATGGATAAAAAACTTACATAGAAGGGGATAGCGTTCTGATAGCGACGGTTTTTACTATTTAACATAAGAGAGTCAAGAAAGAAGGTTTACATATTGTCACGTTCGTTATATGCAGCTTTATTATTGTTGAGCCTTATTTGGGGCGGTTCTTTTATGTTTATTAAGGTGTTATTGCTACATCAAGTAGGACCGTGGACCATTGTATTTCTGCGATCCAGTTTTGGTCTTATTTTTATCATCTTATTAATGCTTCTTATACGCAAGCCGTTTAAAATCAAAAGCATTCCGTGGAAATCGGTTATTCTGGTAGCATGTGTCAACATGGTTTTACCATGGACATTGATTGGTTTTAGTGAGACCAGAATAGCTAGCAGCATGGCTTCTGTATTGAATGCCACCACACCAATATGGACTATGTTGGTGGGTCTTGTCTTCTTCGGAGCTATATTTCATCGCCTGCAGTGGTTAGGAATGGGGCTCGCTTTTATAGGAATTATTATTTTATTGGGTATTAATCCTGCCTCTATTATTTCTGTTGATCCGGTAGGTTTTGGATGTATGCTGCTTGCGACTCTCTGCTACGGATTTGGAACACAGCTCTCCAAACGTTTTCTCTCCAATCTTTCCATGTATCAGGCTACCTTTGCGACACTGTTTGGTGCGGCAGCAGGGGGTGGTATTATGATGGTAATTGTAGAGAGACCAGATTTGTCGATCGTTTCTGTTCCAGGAGTATTAGGTTCCCTAATAGGACTAGGAGTTTTGGGTTCAGGGGTAGCATATATCTTGTTCAACTATATGATTTTGCGGGGGAGTGCGGAATTCGCTTCTTCGGTAACGTATTTTGTACCAGTGAGTGCCATCGTATGGGGCTTTTTACTTCTGAATGAGCATATCGGCTGGAACGTGCTGACCGGTCTGGTTCTTATACTCGGGGGCGTATTTATGGCCAATCAGCGCAGAACAGCCAAACTAAGGGTAATAACTCCAAGTGAAAATAAAACACACTCAGGTCATTGAGTGTGTACTCGCCAAACCTTTGGTATAATGCGTCAACTCGCACATACAATAAAGCATGCTCACACATAAAATAAAATATGGTGCAGCAAAAAAGCAAGCTGTTTAGCAGGTGACAAGGTGTGGTATAATAAATTATAGAATTATATGCACCACAGAAATGTCGGAGTTTTATTCCACAAAAGAAAGGATCAGGATACCATGTGTCCCCGAAGGATACTTCCCCAAAGGACGATTTGGAAACGATTTGATCTGTCTTATACTTAGCTTTTCCGCGGAGTAACGTCAAGTTGCGAAAGCCAACTCTGCGGAAGAGGGGATTGTACATGCGAAGGACCAAGTCCTCCAGGCACATCTTACCAGGTTGCTTCCGTAAGAGTGGGTTCATCCACATCAAACTTACGAGAAACCGAGGGAGCCTGTATGAGGAAAACTTACGAATCTATCGTGAACAATGGAGCACTGAGACAGATTGCTGTCATGTTGCTCGGAACATGCATTTTAGCTTTTACGTACTATCACATTAATGCCCAGAATCATTTGTCAGAGGGCGGATTTGCAGGCTTAGCTCTGCTGGGGCATTATGCGTTTGGCATATCTCCAGCATGGAGTATGCTGATGCTTGATGTTCCTGTCATATTGCTGGCATGGGTACTGAAGGGCAAAAGATTTATGATGCTAGCATTAATCGGAGCCGTCGCCTTTTCACTGTTTTATGCAGGATTTGAGAAATACTCGACTCTGGTTATAGACCTGCATGGAAATCTGCTGATAGCAGCTCTACTTTGTGGGGTGCTCACAGGTTTAGGAGCCGGAATCGTACTGCGATTCGGTGGAGCAACCGGGGGCGATGATATTTTGTCTCTGCTGGTGAGCGAGTGGCGCGGATGGAAAATCGGCAACGTGTTTATTGTCAGTGACATCATCGTGCTAGGATTATCGCTGTTGTATCTGCCTGTAAAGGAAACAATGTTTACAATACTGGCTGTGTGGCTTGCCGGAAAAATAATTACATGGACGACCACGTTCCAATTGCACCGACCTGTGAAAAAGGTACTGCCAGCGGCTATTCCCGCTAAAAAGGTAGTTACCAAAACAGTGCCGGTCGTCCACAGCCTTCGTCAATAAGGAAAGGGTGTTACGTCAGGAGAGAAATCTTCTTACGTAACACCCTTTCGCTGTATGGGAAGAGGCAAGTGTTGATCATACTAGTGCTGCTTGAATGCTGCTTTTTATATTTTTTCTACTTCTTATCTTGTTCGGCTGGATGATTATCGTTCCATTCCTCAGCTTGAGCAGTGGCAATCGCAATAGCACGCCCTTCTTCATAGCCCTCGCGGAGTAGAGCGTTAGCGATATCAACGGCTTTTTCTCGCACCCGGGGTTCCAGATTTTTCATGGATGGCGGGTAATCATGTTTGTTCCAAGGCATTGTTGCACACTCCTTTTTAGCAGGTGTTGTATTATGTATTACCCGTTGTTGGCTTAGACAAACAAAAATTAAAGTAATGAATGTATTGTAAAATATATCTTGAGAAAAGGCGTATAATGGTGTGCAGAATACCAGAAAAAGGAGTGGAACATTTGCTTGCCTGGGGTTTCGTTTTTTTACTAACCATCATCATTCATACTACCGATAGCTTGTCTTATGCTCTTCGGCTTGGTGGTTTGCGAGCACGTCGGATTGGATTGGCCTTAACCGTGGCCGGAATGCTGCTGTTGGTTTCACGCACCTCCAATATGGCGCAGGGGCCTTTACTTGGAGGGATGGTCGATCAGGCTAAAGAGTCAGCCCAATTGGGCGGAACGGATACGAGACTGGAACTGTATATGCACGGGGTACTGCTGGCCGCCACCGTTGGAACTATGTTTGCTATATTACTGTATCCAACAGTGGTGCGCATGTCAGCCAGATGGATTGTGCATTTGGAGCATACTGGATCTATTCCAGCTTTAATACGTCATTTAATGAGTCGAAATCGCTGGAAGCATGCAGGCTACTACATAAAGCGCCCTAGCTGGTCCATGCTTACCTCCCTGATCAGTGGAGTGATCCCCAAGCGTCTAATTATTTTAAATGTTACCGTTACCGCAATTTATACAACTGGAGTGGTATCTGCCTTGTATGCGTCATTCTTATGGCCCGCTCAAGGTACGGCAATGTCAATGTCGTCAGGCTTAATCAATGGCGTCGCAACGGTATTGTTGACCTTGTTAATTGATCCAAGATTGGCGGTGTTGTCAGAAAAAACGCTACGAGGGGAGCTACCCCTAATTCGGATGAATAGTGTGTACGGTTGGATGATCATCTCGCGTTTGGCAGGAACTTTATTAGCTCAGCTATTGCTGGTACCGCTAGCCATTTGGCTTGGGTGGGTGATGAGCTAGATCAGTAAAGATGTGCTGTCATATTCAAAAAAGGCTGACCCGTGACCTCTAATAAAGATGATTCCGGGTCAGCCTTAATGATTTTACGGCTGCTTACTTTTCAAATAATGACTTATATGCTCCATATCCTTCACGCTCCAAGTCTTCCTGAGGCACAAAGCGGAGCGCGGCAGAATTGATACAATAACGCAAACCCTCTGGACCTGGACCATCATCGAATACGTGCCCTAAATGGGAGTCTGCTTCGCGACTTCGCACCTCGGTACGAATCATGAAATGGCTGAGATCGGTCTTTTCTTTGACATTGTAACTGCGCAACGGACGGGTAAAGCTAGGCCAGCCGCAACCCGCATCATATTTGTCCAGTGAACTAAACAAAGGCTCTCCTGATACGATATCCACGTAAATGCCTTCAGCTTCATGATCCCAAAACTCATTTTGAAATGGGCGCTCGGTCGCGTTTTTTTGTGTTACTTCGTATTGAATAGGCGTCAGCCGATCTTTGAGCCCGGACTTATCAATCTTGGCAGCCCAATTTTGCTCAATAAAATCTTCACGTCCCGACCCTTTGCGGTAGCGTTTGTAGTGAGCGGGGTTTTTCTTATGATAGTCCTGATGATATTCTTCTGCTTCATAAAAAGTTGCGGCAGGCAGAATAGATGTTGCAATGGGCTTGTCAAAACGGCCACTTTGAGCGAGAGCTTCTTTGGAAGCCTCTGCCTTGATGCGTTGTTCATCATTATGATAGAAAATAGCCGTTTGGTAGGATGAACCTCTATCGTGAAATTGTCCACCTTCATCCGTTGGATCAATCTGTTGCCAAAATAACTCCAACAGTTTTTCATACGGGAACACTTGGGGGTCGAATGTAATCTGCACGGCTTCCACATGTCCCGTTGTTTCAGAGCATACCTCTTCATAGGTAGGATTTTCGGTATGTCCCCCTGTATATCCAGATCTAACCTTCAAAATACCGGGCATTTCCTCAAAAGGGGAGACCATGCACCAGAAGCAGCCGCCCGCAAAAGTTGCCTTTTCTACCGTGTTTGGATTGTTGGTGCTCATATTTTATCACTCCAATCTGAGAATGTTTAATTAGTTGTTATTTAAATAGCTTACAATTAAATTATATACGGGATTTTTGCAAAATCCAACGAAACATCAGAAAGTACTCAGTTGCGTAGCTGTAGTGTGTCCCAAAAACTGCAATGAAACATTCTACAGAAGTGGCACAAACTCATTGGTGTTATGTTTTGTTGACGCGCCTAACTCTTTTTCTGTAAAGTACAAACCCTCCACCTACCAGTGCAGTATATAGCAGCAAAATAAGCAAACCCGTGATTGGATGTTCCGCAAAGGTACCGCCTGCATAAGCATACACTGCAATTGCGGGAAGTTTGCCGATCGCTGTACCTAGCATAAAGCTCCAAAATGGAAACCCTGCTACTCCGGCATATACATTTACAGCTGCCTGAGGAATGACTGGAATCAGGCGAGCCAGTAGCACAGCAGTAAAAGGATCTTTCTCCATGACCTGATTGAAGCGCTCCAGTGCGGGAACACGCTCCAAATATGCACGTCCTTTGTCACGGAACAGGGTACGTACAGCACTGTAAACGACCAACGCAGCGAGAGTAGTGCCAAGCCAGCAAATCAAAGCACCTTGCCAGGCTCCTGCTGCATAAGCAATGGAAGCGATAATCAGCTTGTAAGGGATAAACGGAATTAACGCAAATAAAAATGCGAGCAGTAGCAGAACCGGAAAGGAGGTTTGTTTGTCCGCCCATGCTAGCCAATCATATCTGTAGATAAACGCAATGCAGAGCAGCGAAACATAAGCCGCGGGGAGTAACCATTTTTTCATTTATATACCTCTTTCAATATCCCTGTTCGGCTTTTTGCTTATACAGAAAAAAATAGGGTTCACATTCCCAAAAATGTATGCTATACTGCCACTAACAGAATAGTTCCCAAAGGGGAGTAGCTCAGCGAGTAAAGTCGTCATTACGGGATTCTTAATCCCCGGCTTTATTGGCAACGTAATGTTGTAAGCGAGACCTTTGCCAGGATTTTAGGAATCCGGGTAAATGGTCTTTTTTTGATGCCAAAATGGGGTCAAGCGCCGTTTCCGGATTCCGCGAAATGGCGCTTTTTTTTTTAGTATAAAGCGCTGAACTATGTACAGTATAACAAATAAACAAAGAAGGTGGGAGAAACGTATGGATTTTTTGTCAATTGAGTTTTTAACCGCATTATTGTCCATTATTATCATTGATCTGGTGCTAGCTGGTGACAATGCGATCGTAATTGGCTTGGCAGCGCGGAATGTTGATAAGGCCAATCAAAAGAAGGTCATTATCTGGGGAACGGTCGGAGCAGTCGTCATTCGTGTGATTGCTACAGTGCTGGTCACATACTTACTGCAAATATATGGATTGCGGTTGGTTGGGGGGCTGGCCCTTATCTATATCGCCTATAAGTTGTTGGTCGAAGAGAAAAAACATGAAATTTCAGCTACAAATCAGATGTGGGCAGCGATTCGCACCATTATTATTGCGGATACCATGATGGGACTCGATAATGTGCTTGCTGTTGCGGGAGCCGCTCATGGAAATATGCTACTGGTTATTCTAGGTCTGGCAATCTCCGTTCCGATCATGGTGTGGGGAAGCACGATTATTCTGAAACTGACAGAACGTTACCCAGTAGTGATCACGATTGGAGCCGCAGTATTAGCGTATACCGCTGCTAAAATGGTGGTGGCCGAGCCATTAATTGCACACTGGTTCGCAAATGGAGTCGTTAAATACGGTTTTGAAGTCTTGATTGTAGTTCTGGTTGTAGCCATCGGGATGCGTGTTAAAAAAGTTAAAAGTGAGAAAACAAAAAAAGAAGCGTTGCACGCATAAGCTAACTTATATTGAAGTAATCTGGCTGAAGCTGGATACTCAAGTCTTAGAGGCTGTTCCTCAGATCCATCTGGGTCAGGAGCAGTCTCTTTTCTTTGCTTGTCAGCGGACTTCCATGTAAACTAGACAACAGATGAAATGAGTGATTAGAGGTGGAACGATATGGACAAGCCAATCAAGACAAGAATAGCTATTGCAGGATTAGGTGGAATCGCTCGTAAAGTGTATCTGCCGTTACTGGCTGCACACCAAGGCGTAGACATTGTAGGAGTGATGAACCGTTCACAGGAGCCGGTCAGTTCTACTATGGAGCAGTATAGACTACCAAGAGGAACGACGGACGTGAAGGAAATGCTGGCATGGGAGCCGGAAGCTGTATTTATACATGCGGCCACCGAAGCTCATTTTGACCTAGTTATGGCGTGTATTGAAAAAGGGATAGCGGTGTACGTGGATAAACCATTGTCCTATGATGTTCGTCAGAATCTGGAAATGACTGCTTTCGCGGAGGCACAGGCTGTACTGCTGGCGGTAGGTTTTAATCGACGTTTTGCTCCGCACTATGTGGCTGCAAAAGCTTGGCTAGAGGAAGTGGGCGGTTTCAGTCAATGTGCGGCGATTAAACACCGAACTGGATATGATCGTAGACCGGCGGCACAGACGGTTTATGATGATTTAATTCATATGCTTGATTTGCTACTGTGGCTGGGTGGCGATAATTATGAGCTACTGCATAGTAGTCTGGATACAACGAGTGAAGGATATATGGACGCTACGTTCGGGACTTTGCGCTTGGGAAATGCCACTGGTACATACAGTATGAGCAGACAGGCAGGGGCTGACATAGAGAAGCTGGAGCTTCACGGGGCAGGACGGTCTGTTGAAGTAACGAATATGGAACAGGCTGTTTTCATGCGAAAAAATAATTTATCACAAACTCAAACTTTTGGAAGTTGGGATACAATATTAGAAAGACGGGGATTTACCGGGGTGGTGAATCATTTTCTGGAGCATATTCATCGTCCGGAGGAGTGTGCGATACAAGCTGGAAAAGTGTTGGAAAGCCATATGCTGGCGGAAGAACTGATTAATCGTTTGAGTGATTAATATCGAACTATGACGGTCCAGACATCAAGAATTAGGTTGAAGGAGAAATGTATCAATGGAAGAAGACAACCGCGGTAAACAGCTAGAAGAAGCCATCATTGAAAATTATAAGCAAGAAGAGGATATGATGATCCTTGTGTTTGCTCAATGGTGCATTAATAACGGCTTGGAGCCAGAGGAACTATATCGTAAAGCCTATCCACAGCAGGATAGCAACGAGCGTCTGCTACGAATACGCAAACTGACTGTATCGCGAGAAGAAGCAGGTGATATTCCGCTGGATACGGTATTAGGCGTCCTGTCCATGTTCGGAAATGAGGACTTGGCGATGGTCGTATCTGAGGCGTCTGCCCAGCTCCCGTCGGAACGGAAATAAGTCCAGCTAAAATAAAGTATCTGGCAAAGTCAGTCGTGGCATGTGGAAATAAACTATTTTTACTGAGGATATTGTTGATCAGGAGGGTAAGCTGACGATGGAAGATATACCTGTGCCAAGCACTTGTAAAGGCTGTGAAAGAGATATCGCTTTATCGGAAGAGCAAATTACCAGAATTCTAAACAATATGAGACCCAAAATGGAATGTGTAAACGATGAAGTGTACGAAGCCAGACTGTTAGCCTGCGCACAATGCAATGAGTTAATGTCCGGGCACACATGTGGCATTAGTGGAAGTATTGTTCGTATACGTGCCCTGGCAGCAGCTCAAAATTGTCCCAGCTACCATGGTTCACGTTGGCAGGGAACAGCTTGAAAAATACAATTCCAGCCCCAGTTTAACCTAATATTTACAGGATAAAGTAGCCATACCTTGGTCTGCCTAAATGGCAGACCTTTTTAGTTTGTTTGGACTTTGTTGTTAGCAATTGACAAATTGTAGACAATAAAATATATTAAACACGTAAAATGTTTTTATTTAATTATTAATATTTATATTAATCAACAGGTTTTTAGGCATGACAACGTGTAACATTAGAGTCCAAAAAGTAACGGTAGTGAGAGTGTAATTTATACCGTTATGAAAGCGTAATCATTATGTGGTATTCCAACAATCTTAATGTTTTGGGAGGGTTTGTTGTGAAGGGTTCTGTTATTGTAAATACCGATTGGGAACAGGGCATAATTAATAAAAATATTTATGGGCAATTTGCTGAGCATCTTGGACGATGCATTTATGAAGGCTTATGGGTGGGACAGGACTCTCCAATCCCTAACACTGACGGAATTCGAAATGATGTGGTGGAAGCGCTGAAACAGCTGAACATTCCTGTGCTGCGCTGGCCTGGGGGCTGTTTTGCGGATGAATATCATTGGAAAGATGGGATTGGACCGAAAGAAAACCGCAAAAGAATGGTAAATACGCACTGGGGCGGTGTGGTTGAAAATAACCATTTTGGTACACATGAGTTTTTCCAGCTGTGTGAGCTATTGAATGCAGAGCCGTATATTTGTGGGAATGTAGGCAGTGGTACAGTGCAGGAAATGTCGGAGTGGGTAGAGTACATGACCTTTGACGGGGAGTCCCCTATGGCTGCATGGCGTCAGGAAAACGGTCGTGAAAAACCTTGGAAGCTCAAATATTTTGGAGTAGGTAACGAAAACTGGGGCTGTGGCGGTAACATGCGCCCTGAATATTATGCCGACTTGTATCGCCGCTATCAGACATATGTCCGTAACTATGGAGAGAATCGCATTTATCGAATAGCTGGTGGGGCGAATGTGGATGATTACCGTTGGACCGAAGTGCTGATGCGCGAAGCCGGGCATCTGATGGACGGTTTGAGTCTACACAACTACACAATTCCGGGGAGTTGGGAAGGGAAACGACACGCAGTTGGTTTTGATGAAGCAGAATGGTTTGAGACGATGAAAAAATCATTGCATATGGATGAACTGATTACTCGTCACTCTGCCATTATGGACCAATATGATCCTGACAAACGGGTCGGGCTGATCGTCGATGAATGGGGAACTTGGTTCCTGACCGAACCAGGTACCAATCCTGGCTTCCTGTATCAGCAAAATACGATGCGGGATGCGCTGGTAGCCGGACTACACCTGCACATATTCCATAATCATCATGATCGTGTGCAGATGACGAATATTGCTCAAATGGTCAACGTTTTGCAAGCGATGGTTCTAACTGAAGGCCCTGCTATGCTGTTGACCCCGACATACCATGTATTTGAAATGTTCAAAGTGCATCAGGATGCACAAGCACTGGCTATTCGTGCGAAGGTAGACAATTATGAGTATGATGGAGACTCCATCCCACAAGTAAGTGTGTCCGCCTCTAAGGCACAAGATGGCTTTATTCATATAAGCTTATGCAATGTCCATCCGGACGAATCGGCAAATTTGAGCCTTGAGCTAAGAGGGCTCGAAGAGGTTAAGAAGATCAATGGTGTTGTCTTAGCCAGTGACGATATGCAGGCACATAATACATTTGATCAGCCAGAGCGTGTGAAAAAGGAAACTTTTACATCTTATCAGCTGCAAGGTCAGCATTTGGATGTTACACTGCCACCGATGTCAGTTGTGATGCTGACGATTGCTCCGTAAAAACAGATTGTGTATGTAAGTAGTACCCGTTATATCATCCGTTAGGAAAAAGAGAGCGTTCCCCTGAACGCTCTCTTTTTCCTACAATTGCTCGCGGTGTATCATTCTGAACTCCTTGGGCGACATACCAAAGCGGGAACGAAATACACGGTGAAAGTATGTGTAGTTTGCAAATCCTGACGATTCGGCGGCTTGTTCCAGTGACATGGGACTGAAAATGATACGCTCCCTTGCCATGTTGAGCCTGACGTCCAGTGTGTACTGCATAATGCTCGTATCGAACGTTTCCTTAAACAGGTGTACCGCTCGGGATACGCTGATCCCGACGTGTGAAGACACGTCATCCAGCTTAAAATTAGATGATGCATTTTCTTCAATATAATTTTTTATCTGATAAGCAAGATAGTTATGATGAGTAGCAGTGGGCTGCTCAGATAGTATACGGTCAAACTCCAAACATAAAATGCGTATGTAATAGCTTGATATTTCCGGGTAAGGATTAGAAATACGTCGCTGCTCCAACACGAGCTGACGAAATAGACCAAGCAGGGCTTCTGTGAGTTGAACCTTAATTCGGTTGGGACGTTTGTGATGATTCCACCACTCATCTACCCACGGACCACCGAAAAAAATGTGATAATCCCCACTTTCAACAACCTGTTCTCCCATGGGATTCAACTCACTGTGAATATCCAGTTCATAAGGCTCGGTTGGATTGAACAGCAGCAGATCACCTGCCTCAATCCGTGTCATTTTCCCGTCAATGCGTGCTTGACAGCGTCCATCTGTTTGCAGACGGAATAAATAATTTTTGATTCCATCAGGCTGGTTCGAATAAAAGGGCTTACGGTGGAAGGAATAGCCTGCGGTAAGAACCTGGCAAGGCTCAATGATAGACATGATGATGACTCCTTTGGGCATATGGCTGTTTCAAATATTGACCAGATTGTTCATGTTTTAATCATATTATTCATTTTAAACGAAAGCAAAATAGAATACCATGTGAACTGTAAAGCTTACATGTTAGATGAGAAAGTACATGTTAGAGGCCAAGGAGTGTGAAGACGTAAAACGAATCAAGGCCGGGATTATCAGCTGTGGTAACACTAGCTCGGTATATCTTAAAATTCTCCAAACCAACCCGCCCTTTGAAGTAGTGACCTTTGGTGATCTATTGAATGGAAGGGCCAAGGAGAGGGTCGATAAATTGAGTGTTGAAAACGTATACAAAGTGGAAGGATCGATGCTTCGGCTTGAGATGGAGCTTGCATTTATCTGCCGGTACCTGGCTGCCAGGCACTGCAGATGTGCGATACCAGAGGCGGGCAAGCAGGTGTAATGGAACAGATATAACGGAAATTCATCCTGACAAAGAGGTGAAGGAGAATGACTAAAGTAGGATTGCAATTATACACAGTTAGGGAAGAGATTGAACAGGATTTTGAAGGTACATTGCGCAAGGTAGCTGAGCTGGGCTACAAAGGGGTTGAGTTTCATAACTTTTTCGGACGTAGTGCCAAGGATGTCAGAGCGCTTTTGGATGAGCTGAATCTGGAGGTTGTCGGAACCCATATACAATACAGCCGCTTGCTGCATCATTTGGATGAGGAAATTGCATATCACAAAGAATTGGGCAATAAATACCTCATTGTTCCTTATTTAACCGAAGAAGAGCGGGAGTGGGATGACCTTTTTGTTAATCTGAATCATATTGGTGAAAAAGTAAAGGAGCATGGGTTGATACTCGCCTATCACAATCATGATTTTGAACTAACAGAGAAAATCAATGATCGCCCGGTATTCGATGCTCTATATGATGCGGTTCCCGATGATTTGTTACAGGTCGAAATGGATACTTGTTGGGTATACTATGGAGGCTATGATCCAGTGGAATACATCGGACGATATCGTGGACGCCTACCTATCATTCACTTAAAGGATATGGCACGTGACGAGCAGCAGAAAGCAATTACTGTAGAGTTAGGCAAAGGAGAAGTGCAGCTTCAGGCTATTACAGACGCCGCTATTGAAGCAGGTGTGGATTGGGTTGTCGTGGAACAGGATTTCAGCTCAAATCCTCCAATCGAAAGCATTGAAACCAGTATGAAGTGGCTCCAACAATACGCAGCTCAAGGAGGAAATATTCATGTCTAAAACACTCAAGATCGGGATTATCGGTTGTGGGGGCATTGCCAACGGCAAACACTTGCCGAGTCTTGCCAAGCAAAAGAGAGCAGAAATCATTGCTTTCTGTGACATTATACCAGAACGTGCTGAAGAGGCTGCTGAAAAGTATGGTGCAGAAGGATCGCAAGTTTATAGCGATTACCGTCAGTTGCTAGAAAATAAAGACATTGAAGTTGTACATGTATGTACCCCTAACGACTCGCACTCAGAAATTACAGTAGCGGCGCTGGAGGCAGGTAAGCATGTGCTATGTGAAAAGCCGATGGCTAAAACTGCTGAGCAGGCACGGGAAATGCTTGATGCGGCCAACCGTACAGGCAAAAAGCTGTCCATTGCTTATCAAAATCGTTATCGTGATGACAGTCTGTATCTGAAGCAATTGGTCGAGCAAGGAGAGCTTGGTGAGATTTATCTGGGTAAAGCCATTGCTCTACGCCGCCGTGCGGTTCCAACCTGGGGAGTGTTCTTGGATGAAGAGAAACAGGGGGGTGGCCCGCTTATTGATATCGGCACACACGCACTCGACCTGACACTTTGGCTGATGGATAATTACAAGCCTAAAAGCGTACTAGGTTCAACCTTCCATAAGCTGGGAGACCGAAAAAATGCAGCAAACGCTTTTGGACCGTGGAATCCTGATGAATTTAAAGTAGAGGACTCAGCTTTTGGATTCATCACCATGCAAAATGGAGCTACAATTGTATTGGAATCCAGCTGGGCATTAAATGTTGTAGAGTTTGGTGAAGCCAAGACGTTGTTATGCGGTACCGAAGGCGGAGCAGATATGCAGGATGGATTGCGCATTAACGGAGAAAAAAATAGCCGTTTGTTTGATACAAAAATAGATCTGAATGCAGGAGGAGTTGCCTTTTACTCCGGTGAAACGGAAAATGAAGCAGACCGTGAAGCCCGTCTGTGGATCGAATCTATTCTGGACGACAAAGAACTTCTTGTGAAGCCGGAGCAGGCACTGGTTGTTACTGAAATTTTGGAAGCCATCTATGAATCGGCCCGCACGGGAAAAGCAGTTTACTTTGACTAAGCCTGTAATTATCCCGAATAGACAATCACTATAATGAAAGCAGCTTTTTTCACATATGATACAGGGAGGGATTTCTTTTGAAACTTGGAGTATTTATGGTGCTGTTTGGTGGACGTTCGCTAGAGGAGGCGCTGGATTATGTGGCTTCTCAGGGATTGGATGCTGTAGAAATTGGAACAGGTGGCAACCCGGGAGATAAGCATTGCAAGCCTGATGAGCTGCTGGAGAACGATACGGCGCTCAAAAATTTTAAAAAGGCAGTAGAATCTCGCGGACTAACGATTAGCGCGCTTAGCTGTCATGGCAATCCGCTTCACCCGCAAAAGCATTTGGCACAGGCTGATCATGATGCATTTTTGAAAACCGTCCGCTTGGCGGAAAAGCTGGAAGTTCCTGTTGTGAACACTTTCTCAGGCTGTCCGGGGGATCACGAGGACGCGAAGTATCCAAACTGGCCCGTGGCTCCGTGGCCTAATGATTTTCAAGAAGTATTGAAGTGGCAATGGGAAAATAAAATTATTCCTTACTGGACCGAGACAGGTAAATTTGCAGCAGATCACCATGTTAAAATAGGGCTGGAGTTACACGGGGGCTTCTCCGTGCATACACCAGCAACCTTACTTCGTTTGCGTGAAGCGGCAGGAGAGGTCATTGGTGCTAATTTGGACCCGAGCCATATGTGGTGGCAGGGAATTGATCCCGTACAGGCGGTTCAAATTTTGGGCCGAGAGGGAGCCATCCACCATTTCCATGCCAAGGATACGACGATTGATCCGATCAATGTTAATAAATACGGACTTACTGATATGCAGGAGTATACGAATATGTTAGATCGAGCATGGCAGTTCCGTACTGTGGGCTATGGTCATGATGTGAAAACCTGGGCAGATATTATCAGTGCTCTGCGTTTGGTGGGATACGATTATGTAGTAAGTATTGAGCATGAAGACGGTCTGATGTCTGTAGAAGAAGGCTTTACTAAGGCTGTCCATAATCTTCGCCAGGTCCTGATTGAAGAACCGCTGAGCGAGATGTGGTGGGTCTAACCTAATAGGGGGAACTGTGATGATTAACGTCACCATTTGGAATGAATTTCTGAACGAGAAGTTAAATGAAGAAGCCAAACGGATTTATCCTAACGGCATACACCAAGCATTGGCTGACGGCTTGGCAGATGAAGGTTTTGCCACTCGAACAGCTACTCTGCGTGATAATGCCGAGCATGGTTTGGGAGAAGAAATCCTCAATTCCACAGATGTGCTGCTGTGGTGGGGACATAAAGCCCACGACCAGGTGAGCGATGAAGTTACAGCGCGTGTCGTCAAGCGTGTGCAGGAAGGGATGGGCCTCATCGTACTGCACTCAGGCCATTTTTCTAAGCCATTTAAAGCTCTGATGGGCACCAGTTGTGATTTAAAATGGAGAGTTGCAGGCGAGCAGGAGATTATCTGGTCAGTAAATCCGTCACATCCCATTGCAGAAGGGATAGACGCCAAAATTCTCTTAGAGCAGGAAGAGATGTATGGAGAGTTCTTTGATATTCCTGCGCCGGATGAACTGGTCTTTATCAGTAACTTTGAAGGCGGCGAAGTATTTAGAACTGGATGCACCTTCCATCGAGGCAGTGGTAAAATATTTTATTTCAGACCAGGGCATGAAACCTATCCAACTTATTACCAACCTGATATTTTGAAGGTCATTGCTAACAGCATCCGTTGGGCTTCTCCGACAAGTAATAAAAAACCAATATATGGTAGGAGTGAACCAGTAAGGCCTCTTGGTGGAGTGTTGGTATAGTTACAATTATCACATTATGATAAATTCTATAAAGAACAGATTTACAGGCGGAACCTCTGGGATTCCGCCTTTTTGTATTTAACGAATTAGACATATACCTGCCGCATTGGTTTGTTGTATAATCAGTTTTGGTCATGGCAACTTTATCATCACAGGTAATTAAATTTAAGAAAGTGTTTTCTTTCGGGATAAAGTATGCTAAAATGATATATACTAACAAAAGGAAAGCTTTATCAAACCGAAATGCAAAAGAAGGTGAAAAATTTGGAGAGTCAACCGCAATTTACAAAAATGTGTCCGCGTTTTGAAACCGCCTTTTCATGTCTGGGTAAGCGCTGGAATGGATTGATTATTCAATCCATGATGAGCGGTCCCAAGCGGTTTAAGGATATTTCCAATCTGATTCCCACAATGAGTGACAAAATGTTATCAGAGCGGATGAAGGATCTGGAAAATGAAGGGATTCTTACACGCCATGTATATCCGGAAACTCCTGTCCGCATTGAATATGAGCTGACCACCAAAGGTCGTGCACTTCAGCCGGTTATGGAGCAGATTCAATTTTGGGCTGAGGAATGGATTAGATGATCACCAAACTCATTAAGTGTTTTTCATAGCAAAACAGCCTTTTCCTAGGAAAAAGGCTGTTTTTTTATTTTGTGATAGGCAGTACGGCTTAATAGCTTTTAGCACGGCCTGCTACTGAGAATACTCCGGCTGTTGTACGGCGGGGGACACGGGATTGAATATCCAGTGCGGCTGTACGAAATGTGCCTAAGCACGAGTGGCAAAGTCTTCCTGCATAAATGGGAGAACGGCAGGACTCGCAAGGATAATCAAGCTGACTGTATGTGGAGGGAAATTTGCCTGCTCTTACCCAATCTGTGAGCAAATCCATAGGTGTGCCAGTCACATCACTGAGTTGGCGGGTATGAGTAGAAGGATGCCTCCATAGATAGTTAGAACAGCGGTCAAAGAATATATTTTCTTCTTGAATACAAGTGTTACACAGGTTTCTAAGATTTTGACGGAAAATGGAACCGCATTTTGGGCAATTCGAAGTATGTATCTCCATAGAAACCAGTCCTTTGTATCGAAATATAGTAGTATTTTAAAATTTATTAGTTACATATTACTATGACTTTATACCTATATCAATCTTTATTTAAAGAAATTGCTGATCTTTGAGTATATGCTGGCATCGAGATTGACATTACTCTATTACTTATGTATTATAACTTACATAAAGTTACTATATGAATAAAATAAACTGTATACGATAAGGAGATTTTAATGATGCCATCTTTATTTTTAGCCCACGGATCACCTATGCTTGCTATTGAACAGACGGACTATACTGCATTTTTAGATCAGTTGGGGAAAAGCATTCATCCTAAGGCGATTGTTATCTTTACAGCTCACTGGGAGACACAAATGTTAACGATTAGTTCAATGGATGACATATACGATACAATTTATGATTTTGGAGGTTTCCCACCGGAACTGTACGAAGTGAAATATCCAGCACATGGTTCTGTTGAACTAGCTAATAAGTTGAAAAAGTTATATGAACAAAACGGCATCGAGGTACAAACTGATCATGTGAGAGGACTGGATCATGGTTCCTGGACATTGTTGCATCGTATGTATCCTGAGGCAGACATTCCGGTAGTTCAGATTTCCGTAAATCCGTACCTCTCGCCCAAAGCACAATTTGCCATTGGTGAAGTGCTGCGTGAGTTGGGAGAACAAGATATTCTGGTCATTGGCAGTGGCGTGACTGTCCATAATCTGCGTATTGTCAAATGGGGAGAAACGAAAACGGAACGTTGGGCAATTGATTTTGATGACTGGATTATCGAAAAAGTGCAAAGCGGAGATATAGAAGCTTTAGATCACTATGAAAGCGAAGCGCCGTATGCTCGTCAGGCTGTACCTAGAGCAGAACACTTTGTACCGTTGTTTATTGCAATGGGTAGTGGCGACCCTGCAAACAAAGCTAAGGTCATCCATAGAAGCTATGAGATGGGAAATTTAAGTTATCTATGTTTGCAGTTTTAAAGTGGGTAGGCAGAAGAAGGTCGAGTTATGTGCTTTGTTACTGTCCCGTCCGTTCTCTAAAAAATGGGGAGTGGAATAAAATTAGGGAGTGTTATAAGCTAATAATGGCTTACAGCACTCCCTTTTACATTAAAAAAATTTATTATATCCGGCAAATCTCACGTGGGCACAATTCA
Source organism: Paenibacillus sp. DP01 (assembly GCF_044784315.1). NCBI lineage: Bacteria > Bacillati > Bacillota > Bacilli > Caryophanales > Paenibacillaceae > Paenibacillus > Paenibacillus sp. DP01. Next base: position 3,473,533 of record NZ_CP173059.1, on the reverse strand, counting down.
CAATGACATACACCTTGCAGCATTTCCAAATCCTTGACAACAATCATACCATTATCGTATTCGACTGCATTTTTCTTACGCAGATCACTGAGCATCCGATTTACACTTTCCCGGGTAGCACCGATCATATTTGATAAGTCAGTATGAGTAATCTTTTTATGAATCAGAATATAGTCGCCGTGAGGCTCACCATAGGTGTTGCATAGTCGGATGAGTGTGGAACATAGAGCGCCAGGCTTGCCGTACATCATCAAATCGCGGAACTTGGTCTGAGTAATGCGGTGATGCGATCCCATCCATTTCATAAAGTCAATCGCAAAATCACAATGCTGGCAAATAAGCAACTCCAAATCTGTATGATCGATTACGCCAATATCACTGTCCTCTAGAACCTCAGCAGAAAAGGAATGCTTAGTGCCGAAGAAAGGATCAGCTTGACCAACAAGATCGCCGCTTTGATACATATATAGAATAAGTTCCTTACCCTCATCCGTTGTTTTGGTCACTTTTACGCGTCCGCGCTTAATATAAAACAGCTTATCCGCTGTATCTCCTTCCCAGAACAGATGCGAACTTTCTGGCATAACTCGATCTTTCATCATCACTTGCAGCCGGTTGAAGCTGGCCTCCGAGAAGCAACAGGTGTTGCCGCGGGCTTCCATTACATTTGTAGGGTTTCTCATCGTCCATTTCCCCTTTGTATCCTATGTTATTTTATCTGCAACTTGATCAATTCAAATTCATTATATACCTGTGCAATGCGTTTTTGGGGCAAGATGAGGGGGTAAAAGTGGCAGAATTCCAAACTTTGTGATTTAATTCACTTCATAAAATAAAATTTTAAATAGATTGTGAAAAAAATCACAAAATATCTTAGAAAGCTGTGTTACGATCAGTGCGTGAACAAGAGATAGTACACGAGATAACAGGAGGATGAGGGAAATGGCTGTTAAAAACGAGGTTATCCAAAAAGAGCAAAGCGCAGAGCAGTATATTCAAACGCTGATTGACCGGGCGAACCGGGCACAGCAAGCTTTCATGAGTATGAATCAGGAGCAGATTGACGAAATCGTACAAGCTATGGCACTCGCAGGGATGGATAAGCACATGCACCTCGCGAAGTTGGCTGTTGAAGAAACAGGACGTGGTGTGTACGAGGATAAAATCACCAAAAACATGTTTGCAACAGAATATGTCTACCATAGCATCAAAAATGAGAAAACCGTCGGTGTCATTGAAGACAATGACTTTGATAGTTTTCAAAAGATAGCTGAACCAGTCGGCATTATCATGGGGATTACTCCAGTAACAAACCCAACTTCGACTACGATGTTCAAAGCGTTAATTGCCATTAAAACACGTAACCCAATCATTTTCGGTTTCCATCCATCTGCTCAATCGTGTAGTGCGGAAGCAGCCCGCGTCTTGCTTGAAGCAGCTGTTAAACATGGTGCTCCAGCGGATTGTATTCAATGGATTGAAGCACCTTCGATGGATAAAACAAATGTACTGATGAACCACTCTGATGTAGCGTTGATTTTGGCAACTGGTGGATCAGGCATGGTTAAGGCAGCTTATAGCTGTGGTAAACCTGCACTTGGCGTAGGTCCTGGTAACGTACCTTGCTTTATTGAGAAAACAGCCGATATCAAACAGGCCGTGAACGACCTTATCCTTTCTAAATCTTTTGATAACGGTATGATTTGTGCTTCGGAACAAGCTGTAATTATTGAAGAGCCTATCTTCGAGCAAGTGAAGAAATTAATGATTGCTAATGGTTGCTACTTTGTAAATAAAGAAGAGGCAGCTAAGCTCACTCAAGGAGCTATGAATGTAGAAAAATGTGCAGTGAACCCGGCCATTGTCGGCCAGTCTGCTGTAAAAATCGCTGAAATGAGCGGTATTACAGTACCGGCAGGAACCAAAATTTTGGTCGCTGAAATTGAAGGAGTAGGAACCAAATTCCCATTATCTGCGGAAAAATTGAGTCCGGTATTGGCTTGCTACAAAGTAAAAAATGCAGAGCAAGGTATACAACGTGCTGCTGAAGTCGTAGAGTTCGGCGGTATGGGTCACTCGTCAGCAATCCATTCGCAAGATGAGGATGTTATTGCTCGCTTCGCAGATCGTTTGCAAACAGGACGTATCATTGTAAATGCACCTTCCACACATGGCGCAATCGGTGATATTTACAACACCAACCTTCCTTCGTTGACACTTGGTTGCGGTTCGTACGGTCGTAACTCGACTTCGTCGAACGTATCTGCAGTTAACTTGATTAATGTGAAAAGGGTGGCGAAACGGACGGTGAATATGCAATGGTTCAAAGTACCTTCCAAAATCTATTTTGAAAAAAATTCGACACAGTATCTTGCTAAAATGCCTGATATCACACGTGTAGCCATTATCACTGACCCTATGATGGTGAAACTCGGATATGTGGACCGTGTCATCCATTATTTGCACCAGCGTCAAACACCGGTTGCTATTGAAGTGTTCTCCGAAGTAGAGCCAGATCCATCGACAGTTACGGTAAAGCGCGGTACTGAAATGATGAGACGTTTCCAACCGGATTGCATCATCGCACTCGGCGGCGGTTCGCCAATGGATGCTGCTAAAGGCATGTGGATGTTCTATGAATATCCGGATACTGATTTCAATAACTTGAAACAAAAATTCATGGATATCCGTAAACGGATTTACAAGTACCCACGTCTGGGTCAAAAAGCACAATTTGTGGCTATCCCTACAACTTCGGGTACAGGTTCGGAAGTTACATCGTTTGCAGTTATTACGGACAAAAACCTGGGCAACACGAAGTACCCGCTGGCTGACTATGAGTTGACTCCTGATGTGGCAATTATTGACCCTGTGTTTGTATATTCGCTGCCTAAAACTGCTGTAGCAGATACAGGTATGGACGTTCTGACGCATGCTATCGAGGCTTACGTGTCTGTAATGGCCAATGATTACACAGATGGTCTGGCAATTAAAGCCATTCAACTGGTATTCCAATACCTGGAGCAATCGGCTCTGACTGGTGATAAGCTGGCTCGCGAAAAAATGCATAATGCTTCTACACTTGCAGGTATGGCGTTTGCTAATGCATTCTTGGGTATTAACCATAGTCTTGCACATAAATGGGGCGGACAATACCATACAGCGCATGGCCGCACGAATGCTATCTTGCTGCCGCACGTTATTCGCTACAATGCGAAAAAACCGACAAAATTTGCATCGTTCCCTAAATATTCGCACTTTGTTGCGGATGAGCGTTATGCAGAAATCGCACGCATACTGGGACTGCCTGCACGTACCACTGAAGAAGGGGTTAACAGCTTAATTGACGCGATCCGTAAGTTGAACAAAACACTCGGTATCGAGGAATCGTTCCAACAACTTGGTTTCGATCCAAAAGACTTTGAATCACGTGTAGATTATTTGGCTGACCGCGCTTTTGAGGATCAATGTACAACTGCAAATCCAAAGCTGCCGCTGGTTACTGAATTGGCTGATGTATACCGTAATGCCTTCTACGGACGCTTTGATCAATAATATAATAGTATGAAGAGGCTTGTAACTAAGCATTTTCCTATACAATACCAATGCAGGCTCTCTATATAGAGGGCCTCTTGGTTTGGGAAGGGAGGTGAACGGCAAGGCTAGAGGTATACGCGTGAAGCTAGGGAAAATAAAGTGACAAAAATCACTCATATTGTGATTTTTGTCACATACTACACTCTATCATTATTCTACAATAAGAGTGTAAGAAAGGTCCCGACACTGAGCGTAAGGCATCGGTGAAAAGGCCGGGCTCAAGAAATAGTTTAAACGTGAAAAAAATCACAAGTCCGGAAGACCAAACAATTTGGAGGGATTTACATGTCGGTGATTGAGAGAGAATTACAAGAGCAACAATCTGGCTGGAGAGGTTTTAAAAAAGGAAAATGGACTAAAGAAGTTAACGTCAACGATTTTATTGAAACAAATATCTCACCTTATGTTGGCAATGAAGAATTTTTGGTTGGTCCTACCGCCAATACAACTGCATTGTGGGAAATTGTATCTGATCTTACTAAAAAAGAGTTGGCAAACGGCGGCGTTCTTGATGTAGACGTAAATACGCCATCCACCATTATTTCACATAAACCAGGCTATTTGGACAAGGACAAAGAACAAGTTGTCGGCGTACAAACAGATGCTCCATTCAAACGTTCTTTGCAGCCGTTTGGTGGAATTCGAATGATGATCGATGCTTGTAAAGCCTATGGTTTTGAAGTGCCACAAAGCATTGTTGACATTTTCACTCATATTCGTAAAACACACAACCAAGGTGTATTTGATGCTTATACAGATGAAATGAGAGCAGCTCGTAAAGCTGGGATCATTACTGGTCTGCCAGATGCATACGGTCGTGGTCGTATAATCGGTGACTATCGTCGCGTAGCTCTGTATGGTGCAGACTTCTTGATCCAAGATAAAAAACTTCAATTGAAAAGCCTTGAAGTTGATTCCATGGAAGAAGACGTAATCCGTCTGCGTGAAGAAATTTCTGAACAAATTCGTGCTTTGAATGAATTGAAACAAATGGCTGCTGAGCACGGTTTTGATATTTCTAAACCAGCTAACAATGCAAAAGAAGCTTTCCAATGGGTATATTTTGGATACCTTGCAGCGATTAAAGAACAAAATGGTGCAGCAATGTCCTTGGGACGTGTATCTTCATTCCTTGACATTTATACTCAACGTGATCTTGAGGAAGGTGCGATGAACGAAGAACAAGCTCAGGAACTGGTCGATCATTTTGTTATGAAACTGCGTATTGTTAAGTTCCTGCGTACACCTGACTACAACGAACTGTTCAGTGGTGACCCAACTTGGGTAACAGAATCCATTGGTGGTATGTCTGTCACTGGAGAAACTCGTGTTACCAAAAACAGCTTCCGCTTCTTGCACACACTGTACAACTTAGGACCTGCTCCAGAACCTAACTTGACTGTACTGTGGTCAGAAAAACTGCCTGAGGGCTTTAAAAAATATTGTGCAAAAGTTTCTATTGAAACTAGCTCCATTCAATATGAAAATGACGATTTGATGCGTCCAATCTACGGCGATGATTATGGTATTGCTTGTTGTGTATCCGCTATGAGAATCGGTAAACAAATGCAATTCTTTGGCGCTCGTGCCAACTTGGCAAAAGCTCTGCTGTATGCCATTAACGGCGGTAAGGATGAAAAATCCGGCGTTCAAGTAGGACCTGAGTTCCCAGCTATTACAAGTGAAGTGCTGGATTACGAAGAAGTGTTAAGCCGTTTCAAACCTATGATGGAATGGCTGGCAAAACTGTACATGAACACTTTGAATGTTATTCACTATATGCATGATAAATATAGCTACGAACGCATTGAAATGGCGTTGCATGACCGTGATATTCTTCGTACCATGGCTTGTGGTATTGCGGGTCTGTCAGTTGCTACCGACTCCTTGAGCGCCATTAAATATGCAAAAGTTAAACCAATTCGCAACGAAAAAGGAATTGCTGTTGACTTTGAAATCGAAGGCGAATATCCTTGCTACGGTAACAATGATGACCGCGTAGATACTATCGCTGTAGAACTGGTAGAAAGCTTCATGAGCATGATCCGCAAACATAAAGCTTATCGTAATGCGGTTCCTACTCAATCTGTACTGACCATTACTTCCAACGTGGTATACGGTAAGAAAACAGGTACAACACCTGATGGACGTAAAGCAGGCGAACCGTTCGCACCAGGTGCAAACCCAATGCATGGTCGTGATAAAAAAGGCGCTCTGGCATCTCTGAGTTCCGTAGCCAAATTGCCTTATGAACACAGCTTAGATGGTATCTCGAATACCTTCTCCATCGTGCCTAAAGCACTGGGTAAAGAAGAAGAAACACGCAAAACAAACCTTGTTTCGATGATGGATGGCTACTTTGGAAGCCACGCACATCATCTGAATGTCAATGTGTTTGCTCGTGAACAACTGTTGGATGCAATGGAACACCCAGAAAACTATCCACAACTTACGATTCGTGTTTCCGGTTATGCTGTTAACTTTATCAAGCTGACTCGTGAGCAACAATTGGATGTTATTAACCGTACTTTCCACGGTACAATGTAAATAAGTTTTACGTATCATATAATACACTGACGCACGCATAGCGGATGCGGGAAGGATGATGCAACATGTTGAAAGGTCACATACACTCATTGGAAACCTTCGGGACCGTAGATGGTCCCGGCATCCGCTTCGTGCTCTTTATGCAAGGATGCTTGTTGAAATGTCAATATTGCCATAATCCGGACACTTGGGCCTTAAATGAAGGTAATCCGATGACGTTAGAAGAAGTATTGGCTGAGATTGAACCATATTTAGCCTATTACCGTTCTTCGGGAGGCGGATTAACAGTTTCCGGTGGAGAACCGACATTACAAGCTCATTTTGTAGCAGAGTTGTTCAAAGAAGTGAAACGTCGCTGGAATTTGCACACGACATTGGACAGTAACGGCTTTAATGATGCAGGTCGTATCCATGATCTACTGGACGTAACGGATTTGGTACTACTTGATATTAAGCACATCGATAACGACAAGCATATTAAGCTTACAGGCAAATCCAACGATCGTATGCTAAGTACGGCCCGCTGGTTGTCTGAGCAAGGGCGCAAAATGTGGATTAGACACGTATTTGTACCGGGTATCCATGACGACGAGCAAGATCTACTCAATTTGGGACGGTTCATTGGAACGTTGAACGGAGTCGAGAAATTCGAAATTTTACCTTACCATCAAATGGGTGTTTACAAATGGGAAATGCTCGGTAAGGCGTATCCGCTGGAGGGAGTTCCGTCTCCTACAGATGAAGAAGTTCAACGTGCTTACCGGCTCATTGAAGAGGGTCGTCTGGAGACTGCAGGAACGGATACTGCTTGTCGTCCATCATAATGTAAATGGATCAGAACTACTTTCAGGTTATAAAGCCGCCGTCACATCAGATCAGATGGACGGCGGTTTTTTTGTTGTTGAATTTTTGCAGTCACAGGAGAAAGTTACCTTTTTTTCATGATCGTCAAAATTTCCAGAAACTTTTTGACAACTGTCGCGTCTAATAGTATGACTTTTCACGGGAATGATAATAATTTGGGGATAGAAGGAGACAGACAATGAATTTCAAGAAATGGACCATGCTCACCGCCTTGGCGGTAGCTCAGGTGGCTGCAGTAGCCCCTGTAGGAGCAGAAGCAGCATCAACAAGCGTTCAATCCACCGATTCGGTTAGCGCCCAGCAGACGACCAATGTTGCTGATTCCGGCGTTCAGAATAGTATCGGAGATCAAAATGGAACAAGCACACCAGCTAATACGGTAACACCTGATAACACGGGTGTATCCAATGATCCATTGACTGGGCTGCCTACAGATACCACTAACGGATCGAACGTAACCAATGATGTATACGGTGGAGACGGAACGATCACCAATCCTGGTGGAGCTCCAACATCCATGAATGCGAATCAACTGATTTTGTATTTGAACAGTGCTAAAATGGAACAAAATGGACAGGTATATACGGCAACTCAGCCGATGACAGTCAAAGACGGAGTTTCCTATGTAGCTATCCGTTCTCTTGTCAGCCGTGTCGGATTGCAGTTTAGTTATGACACTGCCACCAAAGAAACCGTAATCACCCAAGGAACAAATGTCCTACGCTTCAAAACAGACAGCAAAGTTTATACGGTTAACGGTGAAGCTAGACAAATGAAGGGACCGGCTTTCCAACAAAAGAACGTATTTATGGTACCGTTGACCTCGATTACGCAGGCCTTAAATATTCCTTATACTGTGAATAATACAACTAAACAAGTTATCATGGATTTGAATCAGAAGCCAAAAGCTTCTTTCACGGTTCAACAAAAAGATATCTATGCGGGTGAAACTCAAGTTACGTATTTGACCAAGGAATCTTCTCCTACAGGTCTTCCGATTGTGAACCAACGTTGGGAAGGTAAGCAGGACGTATTTCAGGAGCCGGGTACATATGTAGTTACCTATTCCGTTCTTGACTCTGCTGGGAACTGGAGTGATCCTTACTCTGTAACAATTACAGTAAGACCGCCAAATCAGCCGCCGGTAGCTCTGTTTACAACGGATAAAAAAGAGTACAAGATGGGTGAAAAAATTACCATTACCGACCTGAGTACTGACGATGAGAATGCGATCACTAAGCGTGATTGGGAGAACAAGAAACTTGCCTTCTTCCAGCCAGGTGATGTAACCATTACACTGACCGTGACTGATAAGCATGGCGCAACAGGTACCAAAAGTGAAACAATTAAAATTACGAATGAACTGCTATACAACGAAGATGATTTCAATAAAATTTTCACGCCATATGGCGATAAATACAGTGTAGATGGCAGTCAGGTGCCTACAATGCCTACCATTCCTTTGACTAGTACATCTTCACCACGTCTTCTGATTCGTGCCAACAGCCCGGAACGTGTGTTCCAGGATGGTATCGTATATCAGGAAACCGGATCAGGCAGTACCCGTATTCTTGTCCATCATGTGAATGAAACGGGTAGAGATGTAAAGATGTATGTGATTGCGACCAACAACAATATCACGCCTACCAATATTAATGTCGAAAATTCAGGTTTTGCTGGACCATCTGAATTTGCTACAGCTGCGGGAAAAGTTTCAATTCAAAAATATTTTCAGTCTATGATAGATGGAAGCAAACGTTCTAGTACGGTTCTGAATCCAGGCGAAAGCCGTATTATTTTGCAGGATTTGAATGAGAAAAAAATGAAACAAAAACAAGTCATTTCTCTCTTGTCCGATCTATACACGGATCAGCCAATCCAATATACGGTCATTATGGTGGATGCAAATGCAGATCCAATGACTGTACTGCCTACACTGGCAAAACTGCCTAAGGACGGTATTCATAACCGTGGAACGTACGCGAATTCGGATATCTCGCTCAATTATACCGAAGAAGTTGGTAAAACAGCTCAACGTATCGTTCTTGGTGATAATAAGGTAGACCCGAACCTGATTGGTACCGACGGCCTGGACGGCTCTTCTGCTTCCAATGCTGGTAACTTTGGTGTTGTATATAAGGTTAAGTTGGACCATGTAGCGCCGTATTCACTGATTGCGTTCAACCCGCGTGGAGGCGAATATTCCGGCTATGCGATGGTGAACAATCAGGTTGTGGGCATACCGACAAATGGTGCTGTATGGGCTCCGAATGAAATGAGTGTGCTGTATCGCACAGGTCATATCGAAGAAAGTGTAGAGATGTATTTCACTGCAGCTGCTGGTAGTAATCTGCCGGTTTCCGTAGTAGTTATGCCTTTACCAGCTATTAAAAATTAATTTTAAATAACCGGTGCTGTTTACCGGCTTAGACCACTTGAGTCTCATCATTCACCGTTTTAAAAGTCGATGTCACTTGCAGGATATAGGCGTTCTCCCGTTGCGAACTTGGTTGCAGCACTGGAGAACGTCTTTTTCTTATGAGTAGAGCGAATATCTCTTATAATATTGACTTTAATCGTGGTATAATGAATAGATGCAAGCCTAAGCCTGCATCAGAAAACCTGAAACTATAGACAGGGGAGGGTGAAACGCATGCTGACAAAGGATGAGATTATCGCAACGATGTCCGCTCAGGGGCTGCGTATTACAGATCAACGCAAGACGTTGGCCACGTTATTTTCCGAGAATGAAGGGTATCTGTCCCCTAAAGACGTTTATGAATATATGGGTAAGAAGTACAGCGGACTTAGCTTTGATACAGTATATCGCAATCTGCGTGTAATGCAGGAATTGGGTGTACTGGAGCAGGTATCTTTTGAGGATGGGATGAAGTTCAAGGTGAGCTGTAATGAACATCATCACCACCACCATATGATTTGCTTGAGCTGTCAGAAAACATTGCCGATTTCTTTTTGTCCAATGCAAATGACAGATACAACAGATCAATTCCAAATCGTCGAGCATAAGTTTGAAATTTTTGGTTATTGCAAAGACTGTCAGCAGAAGAATGGGCATACTGAGAGTAATTCGGATGGGGGTTTCAAACAGACGAGCAGTCACACTCACAGCCACGGGGGCTACTGAAATGAAAATCACCACACGCAGAGTGGTACAGGCTCCGATTCAGTTTTATCGTGCTTACATTTCACCATTAAAGCAGGCTACCTGCAGGTTCTATCCGACGTGTTCGGCGTATGCGCTGGAAGCGGTAGAAGTGCATGGTGCGCTCAGAGGCTCATGGCTAGCTGCAAAGCGTATAGCTAAATGCCATCCATTTCATCCCGGCGGTGTAGATTTGGTCCCTCCTGCAAAAAAGGGGTTAGATCAGTCTGACAAAGATCGTTTGGCTACCCATACTGAGAAGGGTCTGACTTGACAGCGCCATGCCGATTTGGTTATATTTTGGTTAATATTGTTTTCCTGTGAAGGGATGAGTAAGGTAAGTCGTCCAGTACAGAGAGCCGGAGTTAGCTGAAAACCGGTCTGGAGTGAAGCCTGAATATGGTCCTGGAGGAACCTTTTTCGAGCGTATTTGCCACAGTGAAGAAGCTATGTTCAAGAGGCAATCGTAAGGAGGAGGCGTGATCCAGCGTTAATGGGCGGTCAGATGTGACCGGTGAAGCCTGTATTCTGCGAGGGTACAGGGAATTTGGGTGGTAACGCGTGAGGTGACTCTCGTCCCATAGGGACGGGGGTCTTTTTTGTGCCCAATTTGTGTCGAATTCATGAATTGGAGTACCTATCATGGTAGCAAATCTTTTGCTGTCGTGAACAAAACAGGAGGAACATACATGTCTAGTGAGAACACATTTTACATTACAACACCGATCTATTATCCCAGTGACAAGCTCCATATAGGCCATGCCTACACGACGGTAGCGGGTGATGCGATGGCTCGCTACAAGAGGCTACGGGGCTATGAGGTTCGTTATTTGACAGGAACGGATGAGCATGGCCAGAAGATTGAGCAAAAGGCAAGTGCAGCTGGCAAAACGCCGCAACGTTTCGTAGATGACATTGTGGCAGGTATTCAAGACCTGTGGCGGAAGCTCGACATTTCCAATGACGATTTTATCCGTACTACGGAGGAACGCCATAAGGCTGTCGTACAGGAAATCTTTGATCGTTTATTAAAACAAGGCGATATTTATAAGGGAGAATACGAAGGTTGGTACAGCATTCCTGACGAGACTTACTACACAGAAACTCAGCTCGTTGACGTCGTGAAGAACGCTGAAGGTAATGTAACTGGAGGTAAGAGCCCGGATAGTGGACACCCTGTAGAACTGGTCAAGGAAGAGAGTTACTTTTTCCGCATGAGCAAGTATGCTGATCGGTTGCTGCAATTTTATGAAGAGAACCCGCAGTTTATCCAACCGGAATCCCGGAAAAAAGAAATGATTAACAACTTCATCAAGCCGGGGTTAGAAGATCTGGCTGTTTCCCGTACAACTTTTGACTGGGGTGTTAAGGTCAAGGGGGACCCGAAGCATGTCGTATACGTGTGGATTGACGCACTTTCTAACTACATCACTGCCTTGGGGTATGGCTCTTCTAATACTGAGCTGTACGATAAATTTTGGCCAGCAAATGTGCATATCGTAGGTAAAGAGATTGTACGATTCCACACGATATATTGGCCAATCATGCTGATGGCACTGGACCTTCCGTTGCCTAAAAAAGTATTTGCACATGGTTGGTTACTCATGAAAGATGGCAAAATGTCGAAATCTAAAGGCAATGTGGTAGACCCGGTAACGTTGATTGACCGTTATGGTCTGGATCAACTTCGATACTACTTGCTGCGCGAGGTGCCATTTGGAGCGGATGGAACATTCACACCTGAAAGTTTTGTAGATCGTGTAAATTCGGATTTAGCCAATGATCTGGGCAACTTGTTGAATCGTACGGTAGCGATGGTAGACAAATATTTTGACGGCAAAGTTCCCGCTTATGAAGCCAATGTAACCTCATTCGACGCAGCTTTGGTAGATATGGCAACATCGACTTATAGTAAAGTTGAAGAAGCCATGGAAAACATGGAATTTTCCGTGGCTTTAACGGCGATTAGCCAATTTATTAGCCGTAGCAACAAGTATATTGACGAGACGCAACCTTGGAATCTGGCTAAGGATGAGGCAAAACGTCGCGAATTGGCATCTGTTATGGTGCATTTGGTAGAAAGCTTACGTATTGCTTCCATTTTACTTCAGCCTTTCTTGACGCGTGCACCTCATCAAATTTGGGAACAACTCGGTATTCGTCAAGGGGAGCTGACTACATGGGATAGCGGCAAGCAATTTGGACGTATTCCAGAAGGAACGCAGTTGGTCAAAGGTAATCCGATCTTCCCCCGTCTGGACTCTGAGCAAGAGGTTGCTTTTATCGTAGAAGCAATGACTGGAGGTAAGAAACCGGAGGAAGCTGCGACACAAGCTCAACCGCTGAATGCATCTGAGGCGAGCCAGGAAGCACCAGAGCCGAAAGAAGAGATTGGCATTGAGGATTTTGCCAAGGTAGAACTGCGCGTTGCCCAGGTTGTTGCCTGTGAGCCTGTGAAGAAGGCCGATAAACTATTGAAGCTTCAGCTCGATCTTGGTTATGAGCAGCGACAGGTGGTATCAGGAATTGCGAAGTTTTATACACCTGAGGATATCATTGGGCGTAAGGTGATCTGTGTGACCAATCTTAAGCCAGTAAAACTTCGGGGTGAGCTGTCGCAGGGTATGATTTTGGCAGCATCACATGGGGATCAGCTTACATTGGCCACTGTACCGGATGGTATGCCAAATGGTGCGATTGTAAAATAAGAGGCTATATAAAATAAAAGAACGTAAAAAGCGTATGCTTGGATATTATTCTCCCAGGCATACGCTTTTTGGCTTGCATCATATTTTTCTCTGTCTATACGTATGTTTTAGTAGGTAGGGCTTGCATTTGCTCTGCGTGTTCACTAAGACAGGTGGGAGGAAATGATGATGTCAGATGTCAACGCCGGGTTGACCATCGTTGCTGGACTGGTTTCTTTTTTTTCACCGTGCTGCTTGCCACTATATCCATCCTATTTATCGTATATAACAGGAATGTCGGCACGTGAACTGGCTGAAGGACGGCACAGGGCAGAGGTTCGCTATCGTACGATGGGACACACGCTTGCTTTTGTATTAGGCTTTTCGGTTGTTTTTTATTCACTGGGGGCAAGTGTCGGGTTGCTTGGAGAATGGTTTGCCAATTATGGGGATACGCTAAGAGTCGTAGCGGGGCTACTTATTATACTCATGGGTCTGGTATCTCTTGGTTTCGTGCGTCCATTATTTCTAATGAGAGAGCATAAGCTGCGCTGGACATGGAAGCCTGCCGGTTACGCCGGTTCCTTTGTAATCGGAATTGGGTTTGCGGCAGGCTGGTCACCCTGTATCGGTCCTATGCTAACAGCTATTATCGCTTTGGCGGCAGTAGAGCATCACATTTGGTTCAAGCTGATTACTGGCTACGCACTTGGTTTTGCGATTCCGTTTTTTGTATTGGCTTTGCTGGCAGGCTCTGTTAAGTTATCGTCCCGTTATACTTCCATCCTTATCCAAATAGGTGGCATGCTGCTTGTGATCACTGGCGGTCTGCTGGTAACGGATCATATGACAGATGTTACGCTTTTTTTACAACGGATTACCCCGGATTGGATGCTGGTTATGTGAAATATTCGATACGACTTAAAGGAAAATGTTCAAAAATGCGTTCTGTGATAAACTCCCGTAGTGCATTTTGCTGTTCATCGGGATAAACATATTTATTCTGGCCCCAGCGGCCCCATTTTTTCTTACGTTTTTCTATGTCCATTTCCAGTTTGGTTTTCGGGTAACGTTTCTCGATAACAGCTTTGGATGTTTTGGTAAAGCGATGCTGAATTAATTCGAATGTCAGATCCTTCGTAGCATGCTGGGGCAAGGTTTCTCCCAATCTACGCAGCAGCTCTCCGTATCCTTCTTCCCAGCCGTCATACCAAATGATGGGTGCGATGATGAACCCCAGCGGATAACCGGCCCGTGCGATTTTGCCCGCTGCTTCAATACGTTCCTCAAAGCGCGAAGTTGCAGGTTCAAACTGTTTAATAACATAATCGGAATTAATGCTAAAGCGGATGCGAGTATGGCCATTATGTTTAATATCCAGCAATGGATCAACATGATGATATTTTGTAACAAAACGAAGTCGGCCAAATTCCTCATCTGCCATGAAACGAATCAAGTCTCCAAGTGATCCAGTGATATGCTCCAAACCAACCGGATCAGAGGTACAAGCTGCTTCAAAACGAGTAATTTCAGGCGCCCGCTCCTCGATATAGGCTTTAGCTGCTGATATGATATCGTCAGTATTGACATAGATCCGAATATACGGCTTTGCTCCTAAGGTTGTTTGTAAATAACAGTAGTGACAGTGCCCCATGCAACCAGTCGAAATAGGGATGGCATATTCGGCAGAGGGCTTGGATTGGTCAAAAGTTAATGTTTTACGGATGCCGACAACCAGTGTCTTTTTTGCCATTCGGTATTTTTCAACTTCAGTTTCACCTGGTAAATTGGTAATTCGGTTGTGAGAGGTCGTCATACGATACGGAATATCCTTGGCTTTGACCCAATCCATAATACGCTGGCCTTTGGGATAATTTAGTGCGTCTGGTTCAAAAAACACCAGATCAGGCATGAATGGCTTGGTTCCTCTGATTTGGACAGGAGTACGCTCAAGCGTAGACATGGCTAACGCTCCTTTCGAAATAAATCCTCTGTGCTCTGGTGTCCAACTCTAAAGCATCTCCGCAGAAAGTAACGATACAGGGGCGACAACATTAGTGTACCCTGCTTAAATTGAACAAATCGTGGCAATAGATGTGAGTGGAGGGACGAGACTTGCCAATGAGCGATGATAACATGTATCATTACATAGTAGGTTTAATGCAGGAAATGAAGGCGGTAAGCGCCCGTTCAATAACAGAAAAGAGGGAAACAAGTGCCAACGCCAAGCATGGAAGATTATTTGGAGCGCATTTACCAACTGATCGATGAGAAGGGATATGCTCGTGTCTCGGATATCGCAGAGGGTTTGGAGGTGCATCCTTCGTCCGTCACCAAGATGATTCAGAAGTTGGATAAGGACGATTATCTTGTATATGAGAAGTATCGGGGACTGATTTTGACACCGAAAGGGAAAAAGGTCGGCAAACGGTTGGTTGACCGCCACCAGTTACTAGAGCAATTTCTGGATATGATTGGGGTTGACAAGGACCTAATATATAAAGATGTGGAAGGTATTGAACACCATTTGAGCTGGGATTCCATCACACGTATCGAGACATTGGTTGAATATTTCCGCCGAGATGAAGATCGCTTGCGCCAGCTTCATGACATACACAAGGAATTGAGTGGGGATTCCTAAAAGCATCTGTCCTTACGGACAATGCTTTTTTTTATTTTCCTGACCGCAACAAATATCTGGTTATTAGCGTCTATCCATTATATAGCAGGACAAGATAGGGGTTAAAATTAACAGGGGTAGCGGAGGATTATAAAGATATGAATCGGAAGAAAATAGGGCTCATGGTTGCGGGTCTACTCTTAGCAGTACAGACTGCCATCGTGCCTGGAGTTCAAGCGGCATCAACTGGTGAGATTGAGATTATATTGGACGGACAGTCCCTGCAAAGTGATGCGTCACCGTACATTGTACAGGGCGCGAATGTCACGATGGTTCCTTTGCGAGTGATTAGTGAGGGATTAGGCGCACAGGTCAACTGGTCGGCATCGTCTGGTACGGTAACGATTACAGCACAGAACAAAAATATATCTATGGATAATGGTGCACAAAGCGCTACTGTGAATGGCAAGTCGGTTCGATTGGACGCATCTGCGCGTATGTCAAGTGGGAGAGTCATGGTACCACTGCGTTTTGTTGGGGAAGAGTTGGGGTTAAAAGTAGACTGGCAAGCCTCAGAGCGGGTCATTACGTTAAGCAGTGGTAAAGAAGGTACCTCTACTGCTGGGAGTACTTCTGTGGGAAACAGCAGCTCAACATCAAATAACTCAGCATCTGGCAATCAGGAGAGTGTTAGTACCGATCAGGGAGCCAAGGAGGATGGACAGGACGCTGTTACCTCACCGTCAACCTCTACTAATGAGGAAGGTTCAGGTTCCTCACAGGGAAATGTGGCTCAGGTGAAGGCTACAACCTCTATGCGTGGAGCATGGATTTCCACCATTAATGGAGACTGGCCTTCTTCATCTGCACGAAGCAGTTCCGAGAAGCAGAAGCAGGAGTTTACAAAAATGCTCGATGATTTGCAGGGTATGGGCATTAACGCGGTATTTGTTCAGGTTCGTGCCAGCGGGGATGCGCTTTATCCGTCTGATCTTGTGCCATGGAGCAAGTATTTAACGAATACCCAGGGTAAAAATCCAGGCTATGATCCGTTGAAATTTATGATTAGTGAATCACATAAGCGGGGGATGGAATTCCATGCCTGGTTTAATCCGTTCCGTGCTAATTCTACAGGAACAACTAGCGGTTTGGCAGCAAACCATGTGGCTAATCAACATCCGGATTGGATTGTTAAGAATGGTAGCCAGTTGTACATCAATCCTGGAATTCCAGCTGCACGTCAGCATGTCATTGCTGCGATTATGGAGGTCGTAAACGGATACGATATTGACGGTGTCCATTTGGATGATTATTTTTATCCTTACAGCGGGACTTTTGATGATGATGCGACATTCAAAGCATATAACGCCAACAAAATCTCTAACAAAGGTGACTGGCGGAGAGATAATGTAAATAGTTTTGTTCGCGATTTGGGTAAAAGCATTCATGCCAGCAAGTCGAAAGTTCAATTCGGGATTAGTCCTTTTGGCGTGTGGCGCAACAAGTCTCAGGACTTAACGGGTTCAGACACCAAGGCAGGCGTTACTGCGTATGACACGACATTTGCAGATGTAAGAACCTGGATTAACAAAGAATGGATTGATTATGTAGCTCCACAAATTTACTGGAGTATCGGTTTCCCAGCAGCTGGATATGACAAGCTTGTCGCATGGTGGTCCAATGAGGTCAAAAATTCAGATGTTAAGCTGTATATTGGCCATTCCCCTTATAAAATCGGCACCCCTGAAAAAGGATGGCAATCCGCTCAAGAGTTAATTAAGCAGCTTGAACTGAACGAGAATTATAAGCAGGTCAAAGGGGATATTTATTTTAGTGCACAGCATTTGCGGAAAAATCCATACGGACTCATTCAACTTCTTCAAAATTATTATCAATTATGATATAAATTGGATCATTTAGGTTCTATATGGACCTCCGTTCTCATACATAAGCAGTAGAACTGCTTACTCCCAAGAGAACGGAGGTTTTTTGATCTATGCTGATCAATGCTGTGTTCCAGGGTGGAGGGGTTAAGGGAATATCGCTGGCGGGTGCAGTTAAGGCTGCGGAGGAGCATGATATTGTATTCAATCGTTTGGCTGGTACATCATCAGGTGCTATTGTAGCTGCTTTATTGGCTGCAGGATATACGGCGGATGAAATGAAAGCCGTAATTGAGAAAACTCCCTTGGTCAAGTTGTTAAGACGTTCTCCAGTGTTCAATATTAAGTGGGTTGGGCCAGCAGCACGTATCTTTCTTAAAAAAGGGCTCTACTCAGGGGAGGCACTAGAGCATTGGGTACGCGAGCTGTTACTAGCTAAAGGAGTGCGTACATTCGCGGATCTACCTCCTGGCAAGCTGCGCATTATTGCATCAGATATTACGAATGGACGCATTTTGGTGCTTCCTGAGGATATCAAACGTTTTGGTATAAACCCCTCTTCACTAGAGGTAGCCAAGGCCATTCGGATGAGCACGAGTATCCCTTATTTTTTTGATCCTGTTATGTTAAGACTTGATTCTGCACTTGCCAAGGGAAAAACCTTTTCCCAGCAATTTGTATTTGTTGTTGATGGAGCCTTACTCAGCAATCTGCCTCTATGGCTTTTTGATGAGCCTGTCAATGAACGTGAGGCCAAAACGATTCCAACGGTAGGATTTCAAATGGTGGGCAAAACAGGGACGGAGACCAAGGTTTCTTATATACGAGGCCCATTGACCATGCTGCAGGCTATTTTTGATACCATGCTATCGGCACATGATGAACGGTATATTGAGCAGGAGAATCGGTATCGGACCATTAAAATTCCAACTTTGGGTATCCGCACTGCCCAATTCAGCATTTCACCAGAGCAAAGTGATTTGTTGTATGCTTCCGGTGTGCAGGCAGGAGAAGCTTTTTTCCACAAATGGAGCATCACTTCTTACCAGCAGCAGTATAGTAAGTATCAATTGATGAAAGATACCATGTACGCCATGAAATAAACACACTTACTGGCAGTTGAAGTATTTTCAAAGGAAGTAAAAAAGGAGCCTCTTCCCGGTCATATTGCAAAACACGGGTGATGGCTCCTTTGTGCTACATTTTAAAGGTTGATAATGATTAATGATATTTAGGTTGTTCCTCTTCATTTTTGCCCTTGGAACCCTCAATGACATGAAAAGGATATGCTTTGCGTTTGCTTGTAGTCTGCTGTTTACGTGCACTGGCTGTTTTGGTCATGGTGCGCACAGAGGGCTTAACTTTGGGAGTTCGCTTGCGTTGTCCTGGCTGGTATTTGTACAGCAGAAATATAACTGCAAAAATAAAGATGGGGATTAGTAAACTAATGAGAAAGCCCCAGCTACCTTTCCATAGCATATCTACAATTCCATATGCGCCCAAAGCAAGGGTAAGCCAGAAAATAACGGCATGTCTGTACATCATTCACTCATCCTTTCACAGGATCAAGGACCGGACTGTTGAGAGTCTCCTTTACAGGTACATTTTCTAACTCAGCATCCAATTCAAGCATACGCTTAAATGAGGCAATCGATACCTCCACTTGATCATCGGTCGGTTCTTTGGTGGTAAGCAACTGCAGCCATAGGCCGGGGTAACCTAGATAACGAAGCACTGGAATTTCCCGAAGTGCATTGGTCAGCTTGAGAAATTCAAAAGAAAGACCCAATACGATCGGAAGCAGTAAAAGACGTTGCCCCATGCGCTCCCACAGATTATCGTAGGTAAACAGGGAGTAGACGAGTACCCCGATAATCACGGTGAGCATAATAAAGCTGCTACCGCAGCGATAATGCAGTCGGCTATATTTTTGTACGTTGGCTGGAGTCAGTTCTTCCCCAGCTTCAAATGCAGTAATCACTTTATGCTCCGCGCCGTGATATTGAAACAGTCGCTTAATTAACGGAGTTTGGGAAATACCCCATAAATAAGCGAGCAGCAAAATCAGCTTAATAGCTCCTTCAGCGAGATTATGCAAAATCTGGTTGTGAAACAAGCCGCCAAACAGGAAACTCTCCATAACAACCGGAACCAGGGTTAATACAATTTTGCCAAAGAGGAAGGACAATATACCGACCGCAGCCACGCCGATCATCATGCTCAGGCTCCAACGGGATTCCTCTTTTTTCTTTTGTTCAGCGCGTTCTTCCGGATCTACTTCATCATCAGCATACGCATCGGCTGAATAGTTCAAATGCTTGGTGCCCTTGGCACTGGAGTCGATGATGCTGACAATCCCCCGCAATAACGGAATTCTGCGGAATTTGGACACCCAGGATTGCTCCTTACGTGGTACTTCCAAATATGTGATTTCGCCAGATTTGCGGCGAACTGCCGTGACATTGACACGCTTGCCGCCGAACATGACACCTTCAATGACTGCCTGACCGCCGTAGCTCACAGGCTTGGATGCTTGTGACAACCGTCTCACCTCTCTTAATACATACTTTTTTGTATATTGTATCGAATTTGGAAGGGAATATCTAGTTAGACGAAAATGGGATGTAGTGACCTGCTAATTTTATCATTCGAAAAGGAAATTTAATCATAACGGAGAAGATGGAAATCCTTGTAGTGTGGGGAGATATCATGCCATAGGTTTAAAAAAGCATTTATGAGAGCGGTCAGACTGCCCCCATAAATGCTTATTATCGCCAGTTATAAAATCAGACGGAATCGCCAGATCAAATTCATTGCGTAATTGCCCCGACAGTCTCATCCACCAGTCCCTTTGACGAGACCGGGCCGCCAAACGTCCATGTTGTACTGGCCAACGGATAAGTACGTTTTTCTTTGACGAATTTCAAACCGTTCCAAACAGAATTGTTTTTCATAGATGAGCCGAAAACATTATCGTCTGGCTGCACAATATAGATAAAGTTGCTGTCCTGAACGGCTGACAGAGCTTCAATGCCAACCGTTGAAAAGCCATACGATTCAACCTTGCTCGGTTTCCAATCGTTAACCAAACCGATCTTCGCCAGTGTTCCTACAACGACTGAATTATCTGAAAACATACGCAGACTGGCTGCATTTTGCGAAGTAAAAGCCTGTGTCAGTATAAAATGGAAATCCGATTTGTTTGCAGCGGCGAGCTTTTGTTTGGCTTCGGCATAATGCTGATCCAGATCGGCAAGCACCTGCTTAGCTTTATCCTCTTTTCCAAGAGCGACTGCAATACTATTAAAAATCTTCACCATCTTATCATAGTCGTAGCCGTTACCATCGTTCAGATTATATTCAATCGTCGGTGCGATGGCCTTGAGTTGCTCATAGATTGCTTCATTCCCATCAAAATTGGATATGATGAGATCCGGCTTTAATGAAGCAATCGCCTCCAAATTAGGCTCGTTGCGTGTACCGACATCGACCACGTTACTGTCCAGAGCCGCCTCTGGAGTCACATACACCTTATAGTTGGCATTGTCCGCATTACCAACTGGCTGAACGCCCAATGCAATCAAATCCTCCGTAAATGTCCATTCAAGCACCACGACACGCTGCGCGGGCTTGTCAAGCGTGAGTTCACCACGATTATGCTTTACTGTCACAGGACCGGTCGCTGCTTCAGTGGGTTTGCTGCCCGACGTAGTTGTCTGACCTTTATCTGCTGCATTGTCAGTTGCTCCACAACCTGCCAGTGTGAGCATAAAAGTCAGTAACAATAAGAATCCGATAAATCCCTTTTTCATAGATTGCGTTCTCCTGTATAAACGTATTATAAAATGATAATGATTATCATTTTCATCAATATATTATGAAACAGGATTGAAATTTTGTCAATGCAAAGATTATTAAATCCACTCTTCGACTTCATTGTTAAACTGCTCCCCATTGGAGCATACTACCTCTCAAAATGGATAGGCACGAATTTGGTGGAAGTACACATGCTTTTCCTTATAACAATGAGTCCTTACCATGAGAAAATTTATTCATTTTGAAAGGAGATCCAACCACATGAGTGAAACTTACTCTATACCGAAAATAGGTCGTGATCAGGAACAGTCCCGTGAATCTCAAAATCAACGTAATCATAATGACAACAGTAACAGAGGCAGACAACAGTCAGGCAAATTACATACACCGCTCATTCCCTTTGCACTTGAGCTGGGTTTTTTTGCGGGTTTGCTCTGGGGGTTGCTGCGCTGGCTGTTTTATACGCTGCACTTTACAGTAGTGGCGCCTGGCTTTCTGGCAGAGCCGTTTTTCAAGCATTCGTTCATGAACACCATGGCAGGGCATTTGGTGGGGTTGCTGTTTTTTATTGCATTGTCCGTGGTAGTGTCATTGGTGTACACCCTGATTTTGCGTAGGTTTAATGGCCCTATACCCGGTATTATATACGGTCTGATTTGGTGGGTTATTTTATTTGTGTTAACAGGCCCTAAGTTAGGGATGATGAACCCTCCTTATCGATTAACATGGAATTCCATATATACAGAAGTTTGCGTATTTATACTGTGGGGACTATTTATCGGATATACCGTTGCTGTCGAGTATACGGATGAAAGAATGCGCGAGCCTGAGAAGGCTGGGGACAGAACGTAACAAAAACTTCTCAAGCGCCTATCCCCTGTGTTAAAATAGCATTTGGTTATTTGACAGAGGGGAGCGGAATGAAGATGAAGAATGACCGGGTGCTAAAGTTGCGGCAGGCGCTGGGCGAGCATAACCTGCGGGCTATGCTGATTACCAGCCCTGTCAATCGTCGATATTTGACAGGCTTCACAGGTTCAGCGGGCTATGTGCTGATTACAGAATCCCATAGCTATTTGCTGACTGACTTTCGTTATATGACACAAGCGACCGAACAAGCCCAAGGCTTTACGGTAGTGCAGCACGCTGCGCAGGTCATGGAAACAGTAAGAGAATTGCTGTCTTCCCATCAGATTAGCGAAACAGGCTTTGAGCAGGATGATGTAACTGTTGCGACACATAAAGCTTATAGCGAAGATCTGTCACCTATTAAGCTGGTTCCGGTATCGGGCATTGTGGAAAAGCTGCGGGTGCACAAGGATGCGGGAGAGCTCGAAGTGATGCAACGGGCAGCGGATTTGGCAGATGCTACATTTGCACACATTTTACCTTACATCAAACCAGGAGTCAGCGAGCGTGAGCTGGATCTGGAAATGGAATTCTTCATGCGCAAGCAGGGAGCTACTTCTTCTTCATTTGACACGATTGTGGCATCCGGAGTTCGTTCGGCATTGCCTCATGGAGTAGCTAGTGCAAAGTTAGTACAAGCAGGTGAGCTGATTACGTTTGATTTTGGTGCGTTGCTGGATGGCTACTGCTCCGATTTGACCCGTACAGTGGCTACACAAGGGGATTTGGCGCCTCAGTTGCGCGAGATCTACGATATTGTACTTAAGGCGCAGCTTCACGCACTCGAACATATTAAGCCGGGCATGACAGGCCGTGAAGCGGATGCGCTGACCCGGGATATTATTGCTAGCCATGGGTATGGAGACAATTTCGGACACAGTACAGGTCATGGTCTGGGTCTTGAAGTGCATGAATCTACACGTCTGTCGAAGGCAAGTGATGATATTCTGGAGCCGGGCATGGTTGTAACGGTCGAACCAGGTATCTATGTGCCTGGATTGGGCGGTGTACGGATCGAGGATGATATCGTTATTACAGATAACGGCATCAAAGTATTAACGCATTCGAGCAAAGAATTTACAGTCGTTTAATAACGATAACAGTCCTGTAGGAGGGGTATTTTAGTGATTAACGTTAATGATTTTAAAACAGGTTTGACCGTCGAGGTAGACGGAGATATTTTTACAGTTCTGGATTTTCAACACGTAAAACCAGGTAAAGGTGCAGCATTCGTACGCTCCAAGTTGAAAAACCTGCGTAATGGTAATACGGTTGAACGTACATTCCGTGCGGGTGAAACAATCGGCCGGGCGCAAATCGAAAATCGTGGTGTATCTTATCTGTATGCTAGTGCAGACGATCATACATTCATGGACAACGAAACATATGATCAATTTACATTGTCCAGCGATCAGCTGAAATGGGAGCTTAACTTCCTGAAAGAAAACATGAATGTAAATATCATAAGCTACAACGGAGAAATCCTGGGTATCAACCTGCCTACCAGCGTGGAACTCAAAGTAATTGAAACAGAACCAGGTATTAAAGGGAATACAGCTACAGGTGCAACCAAAAATGCTAAACTGGAAACAGGCTTGAATGTTCAAGTTCCTCTGTTTATTAACCAAGATGACGTATTGTTAATTGATACTCGTGACGGCAAATACATGTCTCGCGCATAGAATTTACATTTTCAGGTATCCTCTGTCCTTATTAAGGGCAGAGGATATTTTTATATGTACGAATATTAAAAAACATTGGCTCCACACAGCACTTTCGTATTATACTGTACTAAAGTTATGCCGCAGGATGTCACGTTCAAATCGTTTGGTGCCATCTCAAGGTTACATACTGTTGAGTCTGAGGGAGTGAATATCGTTGTCTTTGTATGTCATGAAATTCGGAGGCAGTTCCGTCGGTGACACGGAGCGCATGAAACGCGTGGCAAAACGCGTCGTTGAGAAACAGAGTGAAGGGCATCAATGTGTAGTGGTCGTTTCCGCAATGGGAGACACAACAGACGAATTGATTGACCAGGCCAAATTATTAAATGAGCAGTTGCCTGCACGTGAGTTGGATATGTTGATGACGACAGGCGAGCAAATTTCAATCGCATTGTTGTCGATGGCTATTCAGCAACTGGGTCATGAAGCGGTATCGTTTACGGGATGGCAGGCAGGCTTCCGTACTGAATCTGACTTTGGTCGGGCACGGATTACGGATATTCAACCTCAGCGTGTGCTGGATGCACTGAGTAGCAACAAGATTGTTGTTGTAGCAGGTTTCCAGGGGATGTCTGCAGATGGAGATATTACGACGCTGGGACGTGGTGGTTCTGATACGACGGCCGTTGCGCTGGCGGCGGCAATTCAAGCGGATGCCTGTGAAATTTACACGGATG
Organism: Paenibacillus sp. DP01; assembly: GCF_044784315.1. Lineage (NCBI taxonomy): Bacteria > Bacillati > Bacillota > Bacilli > Caryophanales > Paenibacillaceae > Paenibacillus > Paenibacillus sp. DP01. Next base: position 3,449,046 of record NZ_CP173059.1, on the reverse strand, counting down.
TGGACGGCATATATTCAACAGATCCACGGATCGTGAAGGTGGCACGTAAGCTAAAAGAAATTTCTTATGATGAAATGTTGGAATTAGCCAATTTAGGTGCGGCTGTTTTACATCCCCGTGCGGTAGAGTATGCCAAACATAACCGGGTACCGTTGATTGTACGGTCTAGTTTTAACCATAATGAAGGAACAGTCGTAAAGGAGGATGCAGTAATGGAGCAAGGCGTTGTAGTCAGTGGAATTGCATATGATAAAAATGTAGCAAGAATCAGTATTTTGGGCGTTGCAGATATCCCTGGTGTACTGGCAAAAGTTTTCGGAACACTGGCAGCAGCCAAAATTGATGTAGACATTATTGTACAGAGCGGGGTTGAGGCAGGAAAAGCAGATTTCTCCTTTACAGTAGCTCTAACGGATCGTGAAGCTGCACTTAAGACGCTGGAAGGTATTCGCGGGGAGCTTCCATACCGTGAAGTAACGTCTGAGGAAAATTTGGTGAAGGTCTCCATTGTAGGTGCAGGAATGGTTAGCCACCCGGGTGTTGCAGCACAAATGTTTGCCGTGCTGGCCGAGCAAGGCGTTAGCATTAAAATGGTAAGCACATCCGAAATCAAGGTATCGTGTGTAATTGAAGCTGGAAAGCTTCATGAGGTTATCCAAGCGTTGCATACAGCTTATAATCTGGATACCGAGGAGCAAGCGTTTGTAGGCGGCCCTAAAGACCGTCGTTAATAACATCAATTGATATAGAGAAATGCTATGACGGGGAAAGGTCGATAAATTATACGTTCCCTATTTATAGATTGATAAATCATAGAATACAGCAGTAGGTTAAGAGGTTGTTCCATCAGTAAGAGACAGACTGTGGAACAGCCTCTTTTTGCTGTAAATCTAGCTTTTTTATTTAAGGGTATCCCTTAGCCACCAAGGCATCGAGGGAGCCTTTTTTTATTATACAAAGCAGGGAAAGGTGCTTGAATGAGCGGGGAAAGGTCTGCTGAGCATGGATAGGAGTGATCAAAAGTTCGACTGGATTTTCAATATATTTTCGGCATAAAAAGCGAGAGTCAGCCATAGACTTGTCTTAAAGAAAAAGGACAACTGTGAGGAGGCGGCATTGGTATGGAATGGCTGGAGTTATTTCCGGAACCGTTGCACGGTATACTCGGAAGGCTTCCAGAAACGGTATTTAAGCAACTGGAAGAAATTCGGGTCCGGGAAGGAAGGCCGCTGGAAGTTAATGCGAATGGTGATCATCATTTTGTAACGACTGCTGGTCGGCTGACTTTGAATCCTGTTGAAGCCTATAAGCCTAACCGCGAGGATGCCCACCGATTGCTGGATTTTATCAGTAATCATTCCCTCTACACCATGGAAGAGGAGCTTCGCAAAGGGTTTATTACCATCCCTGGCGGTCATCGTGTTGGCTTGGCAGGGAGAACTGTGCTTAACCGAGGGCGAGTAGAGCATTTGAGGGATATAAGCAGCTTTAATGTACGAATTGCTCGGGCCATTCCTGGCATAGCTGATCGGATATTACCTTATGTAGCGGATCAAAAATCCGGGACGATACGGCATACGCTCATCTTGTCACCGCCTCAGCATGGCAAGACGACGTTGCTTAGGGACTTGGCTCGACAACTGAGTTACGGAGGGATGCAAAGCAACGGAGGGCGACGAAATGGACTTAAGGTGGGCATTATAGATGAACGTTCTGAGATCGCCGGTAGTCACAAGGGCATCCCCGGCTTTGATGTCGGACCTCGCACCGATGTATTGGACGGATGTCCGAAAGCGGAGGGCATGATGATGATGATTCGCTCGATGTCACCAGATGTCCTGATTGTGGATGAAATCGGGCGGCCAGAAGATGCGGAAGCGGTACGTGAAGCGCTTCATGCAGGCATCGCAGTCATTGCTTCCGCACATGGTCGTGATGTGGCTGAAATGGCAAGCCGATCTGCCTTTGCCGGATTAGCTACAGGACAGGAGCTGTTCCAGCTCTATGTCATGCTGGAGCGGACGAGCCGGGGCGTCTCTTTTCGGCTGGCAGATGCCAAGCAGCGCAGGCTGACACTGCCTGGGGAAGGGCAGAACGGGGGCATCTCCTATGCTTAAGCTGCTGGGAGCTGTCTTGGTTATACTAGCCACCACACTGGCAGGCTGGCAGCGGGCAAGACAATTTGCCATGAGGCCGCGGCAAATCAGAGAGTTAATTCTCGCACTGCAAAGACTGACCACCGAGGTTTCTTACGGGGTGTCTCCGTTACCAGATGCATTCGCCAAGACTGGAGAGCCCTTGCGAGAGCCGCTGCGCTCTCTGTTTCAGCAAGCCTCACGCTGGATGCACCCCTCTTTTGGCCTGACCGCCAGAGAAAGCTTGCATAAAGCGATTGAAGTCTCGTGGAGCCGTTCCTCTATGAAGCAGGCCGAGAAGGAAGCGATGCGTCAGCTTGCTTACAGCCTTGGAACCAGCGACCGTGAAGACCAGATCAAGCACATTGCGCTGACCATCCAGCAGTTATCCCATGAAGAAGCGCAGGCGCAGGCAGATCAGGTGAGATACGAGCGTATGAGCAGAAGCCTGGGACTGCTGATCGGAGCATTGATCGTCATTTTGATCTATTAGCGGGGTGCTCGAATGAATTTAGAAGTGAACGCAATTTTCCAGATTGCCGGAATTGGCATTATTATCGCTATGATTCATACCGTACTAAAGCAAATGGGCAAGGAAGACATGGCACACTGGGTGACGGTCATCGGTTTCGTTGTCGTGCTGTTCATGGTGGTACGAATGCTGGATAACCTTCTGCAAGAGATCAAATCTATTTTTCTTTTTCAGTAGGTGAACACATGGAAATCATACAAGTGGTGGGCTTCGCCCTCGTTGCCACAGTCCTCATCTTAGTTATCAAGGAACAGAAGCCGATGTTTGCCTTTTTGATTGCAACAGCTGCGGGAATCGTCATTTTTTTGCTGCTGATTGGCAAGATCGGATCTGTGGTTGCCGTGCTGGAGCGACTGGCCAGGTCTTCAGGGATGGACATGATTTATTTTAAAACCGTATTAAAAATAATCGGTATCGCTTATATTGCTGAATTTGGAGCACAGATCGTACGGGATGCGGGACAAGACGGCATAGCTTCCAAAATAGAGCTTACTGGAAAGGTACTCATCATGGTACTCGCAATCCCGATTATCAGCATTATTATTGATACCATTCTGAAGCTGATGCCCGCCTGAGGGGGTGATGCCATGAAAAGGCTGGGGGGCATGCCGAATCTCAAAGTTATTGTGATTTTGCTGCTATGTCTCTGGTGCGCCTCGGCTGCGGTCCTCTTCGCAGATACACCTACAAACGAATGGATCAGACAACAGGCGGAGCAAATGCCCAAAGATGATGTTGAACATTATTGGGACGGACTCATGAAGCAATACGGCAGATTTTTCCCTGACCAGAAAACGCCTTCTTTCATGGACATGCTGCTTCCGGGTGGTGAAGGATTCAGTATAAAAGGTGTGTTGATGGCCATAGCTGATTTTTTCATCCATGAAATCCGGGTGAATGCCAAGCTGCTCGTCACCATCGTCATGCTCAGCATTATGAGTATGGTGCTGGAAACGCTGCAAAGCGCTTTTGAAAGCAAGCAGGTCAGCAAAGTTGCCTACGCTATCGTGTACATGGTCATTATCATTTTGGCGATTAATAGCTTTAGTGTAGCGATTGGTTATGCCAAAGAAGCAATTGACAGCATGATTCATTTCATGATGGCGATGTTGCCCTTGCTGTTTACCATGTTGGCCTCGATGGGTAACGTTGTCACCGTTTCGGTGACCCACCCGCTGATTGTATTTATGATCAACACGGTCGGAACAGTTATTCATACGCTTGTTTTCCCGCTGCTGTTCTTCTCGGCTGTGCTGTACTTGGTCAACTCGCTCACGGGCAAATACAAGCTGACCCAGTTAGCTGATCTACTGCGGAACGCGGGTGTTGCCGTGCTGGGAGTGCTTCTGACTATTTTTCTAGGAGTCATTTCGGTACAGGGATTAACCTCTTCGGTTACTGACGGATTAACAATCCGTACAGCTAAATATATTACAGGTAGCTTTGTTCCGGTGGTAGGCAAGGCGCTGGCAGATGCGACGGATACGGTCATTTCGGCATCACTGCTCGTTAAAAATGCCATCGGCCTTGTGGGAGTCATCATTATTTTGTTCCTGTGTGCTTTTCCTGCTCTCAAAATTCTGACACTAGCCCTCATTTATAAAGTGACCGCAGCAATCATGCAGCCTTTGGGAGATACGCCTATTGTGGAATGTTTGGATGCCATCGGCAAGAGTATGATTTATGTTTTTGCGGCACTGGCGGCAGTGGGATTAATGTCCTTCCTTGCGATTACCGTCATGCTCGCAGCAGGCAACATGACAGTCATGATGAGGTGAATACATGCACATAATCCAACGAGAGGGAGGCGAGTGACGTGACCTGGCTGGGAGGCTGGCTCAAGGAACTAGTGCTAATCGTGCTGCTGGCTTCTTTTGTCGATATGATCTTACCGAGCCGATCTATGGAAAGGTATGTCAAACTCGTACTCAGCCTGCTTGTTTTGCTGACATTGCTGTCTCCGATTGTGCGCTTGCTGAGCAGTAGTCCCTCAGAGGTTCTGGGGCGAGCATTGGATCTGCAACGCCAGGCAGAGACAGGTAATAGGGAACCGACATTGGAAGAGATCTTAGCCAAAGGCAACAAGCTAAAGCAACAGCAGGAACAAAGCTCCATGCAATGGGCAGGCAAAGAGGTAGCTAAGGAAATGAAAGGGCAATTGGAGCAGTACACTGGGTTAGCAATTCAGTCGGTCCAGGTGACCCTTGCGCAGATTCAGCAGAAAGAATCGGGGCTAGAGGCAGGAACGGGTGTTCAGTCAGTAGTGGTTAAATTGGCGGAGCAGAAGGCAGAAAAAGAAGAAAACACAAACATCCCGCTGGGTACAGATGTCAAGCCGATTATGGTGGAGCCTGTAGCTGAAAAGACAGTGAATATTCGTGTGGAGCCGACACAGTCAAAACCCTCTAATCATAATGAAGGAACGCGAGAAGATGATCGTAGTCCTGACGAAACCACAGAGAATGGCAAATCTGCGGATCAGAAAGCTTTTGGTTTAATCACAGGAATTCTACGTGAAAAATGGGGGATCGACAGCACACATGTTCAGGTGATTAATTCGCAGGATGGAACACATGAATGGTAACAGGAGGTGAACCGAAATGGGCAAATGGAGGAAAAAGCTGGAGCAATGGATGGGTGGAGGGGGGGACGGAGCGAAAAGGTTCAATTCATTTCGTTGGCTACTTATTCTTGGCCTTATCGGTGTAGCGATTATGCTCTTTAATTCATTCGTTAATGTGAAAAAAGTCGACCCGGAAAACGTAGGGAGAGAACCGCCTGGCGTAATGAAAAATGAGCCTGCGTTAGAAACAACGGTAGGTGAGGACAGTTCCTTTGCCGGAATCGAGAAGGCTTTTGAGGACAATATGAAACAGATGCTGGAGCAGATTGTTGGCGTAGGAACCGTCGATGTCATGGTTACGGTAGATTCTACCGAAGAAGTGATCGTTCAACGGAATGTGAAAGACATGCAGGAAGAAAATAACGAGTCGGACGCCAATGGTGGACAAAGGCACACTACTCAATATACACGCGATGGTGAGATTGTCACCTATGAATCATCGGGCGGTCAGCACACCCCGATTGTTACCAAAAAAGTAAAACCACAGGTAAGGGGAGTGCTTGTTGTGGCTATGGGGGCAGAAAACCCTACGGTGAAGCAGCTCATTGTGGATGCTGTGCAGAAGGGACTAAACGTACCTTCATACAAAATATCAGTCGTTCCGCGTAAGCAGGGATAATATGGAATTGGGGAACAAAGAAGTTAATATTGCAAACCACTTATGAATATGGAGGACAGAACATGAATAATAAAAGACAAACCGTTTGGCTGGTGTCCATGCTGAGTTTAATGGTGGTACTGTCTGCATATTATTTGTTTACGGAGGACTCAAGTCCGGCGAATCCGCCAGTAGCGGACAGCGAGCAGGTGAGCAAGGTTAAACAGGATGCTGCACAGGAAGCAACGACAAAGGCAGAAGAACAAATGAACGAACTGAAAGTAAATGAAGTAGTAACCAATGGAGAAGTAACTGACGGAACGGCAGAGACTTCCACAAAGGACACAGCTTCTACAACTGATCCAGCAACAGAACCATCAAAAGGTGATAAAGACACAGCCGCCGCCCCCCCTGCTACTGAATCGACTGCATCCAATCAAAACACAACTACAGCTAAGACAGGCACGACAGCTAAAAGTGATGACAAAGCAGCTTCTAGCGCCAAAACCGACAAGCAGGTACTTGATCAAGTAGCAAACGAACAAGCAGCCCAACCAACAGCGGCAGCTGTGATTGACAACTATTTACTGGAGCGGGATGTGGAAAATCAAAAGAAAAATGACGAGCTGACTACGGCAATGAATGATAGTACACCGCAGAAAGCTGCAGAGGCACAAAAGGAATTGCATGTACTTGAAGATAAACAGGCCAAAATTACCGGTATCGAAGAAGAACTGCAGCAGCAATTCGCCAATGCAGTCGTCCGCGAGGAAGATGCTGATAAATACAAAGTAGTGGTTCTGAGTGAAAAGTTGGATGCTAAGCAAGCGGTAACGATTGTCGATAAAGTCATGAAGGAATTAAACGTAACGCAGGACAAGATCAGTGTCCAGTATGTTACACAATAAGACAAAAAACGCGAAAAAGCCCGGATTTCTGCACAATCCCGGGCTCTTTCTATTTTTAATGATTGTGATATAATACATAAAGCTGTTTCAAAAATGTTATCAGCAACCGGCAAAATGCTGAAGGAGTGATTAATAGAGATGTTTAAATTAAGCGAGATTAAGGAATTGATCAAGCTGGTGGATGAAACGTCTGTGCATGAGCTTGAAATTGAAAATGAAGGAACTCGCCTCATGATCCGTAAACCGGGTAAAAGCGAGATCGTTACGGTACAGGCTCCTGTAACAGCACCTGCTTATACAGTGGCGCCACAAGCTGCAATTCCGAATCCACAAGTACAGTCCGATGTTGGACATGCAACTGCTGGGGAACCGAAGGAATATGCAAGCAATCTACATAAAATCGTATCTCCGATGGTAGGCACTTTCTATAGTTCTTCATCCCCGGATACGGCTCCGTATGTGAGTATCGGCAGTAAAGTAGGCGATAAAACAACGGTATGTATCATTGAAGCGATGAAGTTGATGAACGAGTTGGAAGCTGAAGTGAAGGGCGAAATTGTGGAAATTTTGGCCGAAAACGGACAGTTGGTTGAGTATGGCCAGCCATTGTTCCTTGTGAAACCGGAGTAAAAAGCTTGTTTGACCCCTTTTTGAGGGTTCGGCAAGACTGCTCCCAGGGAGGATAAAGTCATGACATTTCAAAAAGTATTAATCGCGAACCGTGGAGAAATTGCAGTTCGTATCATTCGCGCTTGCCGCGAAATGAATATTTCGACAGTTGCCGTCTATTCGGAAGCTGACAAGGATTCGTTACATGTGCGTCTCGCAGATGAGGCTTACTGTATCGGACCGACGTTGTCTAAGGACAGCTATCTTAATTTTACGAACCTGATGAGTGTTGCTACATTGACTGAATGTGATGCCATTCATCCAGGTTACGGATTTTTGGCGGAAAATGCAGACTTCGCTGAAATTTGCGAATCATGCAATATTACGTTTATTGGACCTTCTCCTGAAGCAATTAACAAAATGGGAGATAAGGCTGTAGCCAAGCAGACCATGAAGGATGCCGGGGTTCCGGTTATTCCAGGTTCAGACGGACTGGTTGAGGATGTACAGGATGCAATCAGTATCGCACGTGATATCGGATATCCGGTCATTATCAAGGCCACAGCAGGTGGTGGTGGTAAAGGTATTCGTATCGCTGAAGATGAGGATAATCTTATCCAGCAAATCACGACTGCTCAGCAGGAAGCGCAGAAGGCCTTTGGTAATGCGGGCGTGTATCTGGAAAAATATCTGACTGGTATGAAACACGTGGAAATACAGATCATAGCGGACAAGCATGGTAATGTTGCCTACTTGGGTGAACGGGACTGCTCTGTTCAGCGTCGTCGTCAGAAGTTGTTGGAGGAAGCACCATGTCCAGTACTTTCGCAGGATGTTCGTGAAGAAATGGGACAGGCAGCTGTTCGTGCAGCTTTGGCCGTTCAATACTCTGGCGCAGGTACGCTTGAATTTTTGCTTGGTCCGGACAATAAATTCTATTTCATGGAAATGAACACACGTATTCAGGTGGAACATCCAGTAACAGAAATGATTACCGGTGTAGACCTGATTAAAGAAATGATTTCGGTCGCTGAAGGGCATCCGCTTTCCTTTACGCAGGAAGAAGTCACGATTAATGGCTGGGCAATCGAATGCCGCATTAACGCTGAGGACCCGGATCGTAATTTTATGCCTGCACCGGGTAAAATCGGATTTTATCTGCCTCCAGGCGGTCCTGGAGTGCGGGTAGACAGCGCTGCTTATCCAGGTTATAGCATTCCTCCTTATTATGACTCTATGATTGCCAAGCTGATTGTATGGGCGCCTACACGGCAGGAGGCGATTGCCAAAATGAAGCGGGCTTTAGCTGAGTTTGCTATTGAGGGCATACCCACAACGATTTCTTTTCACCAGCGCTTGCTAGAGCATCCGACCTTTATTGAAGGCGATTTTGATATTAAATTTTTGGAGGAAAACGAAGTTTAATCGGTATATTTCCTCAGTTTGTCATAATGAACGCCAAATGATATAGTATGGATAATAAGTGAGCATGTCTGCTTTGATATCCAAAGCTGGAATGAAACTTATTTTGACCGAAAGGTGTTGAAGGTATGAGCACAGTGCCAACCGAATTCGAACGTACAGAAATTGGGGAGATTCAAATTGCCCCAGAAGTTATTGAAGTCATTGCCGGACTGGCTACCGTTGAGGTACCGGGCGTTGCGGGAATGAGTGGCGGATTTGCTGGCGGATTTGCCGAACTGCTAGGCCGCAAAAATTTATCTAAAGGTGTAAAAGTGGAAGTCGGACAGCGTGAAGCTGCTGTAGACGTCTCCGTCATTATTGAGTATGGTAACCGTCTGCCTGAGGTGGCTGCTGCTATTCAGCATAATGTTAAGCGTTCCATTGAAAACATGACAGGTCTTAACGTGGTTGAAGTGAACGTGCAAATTCACGATGTTCAATTCAAAAATGCTGAAAAAGTAGAAGAGCCGGAAGTGCTGGGCGCCGGACGGGTTAAATAGAGCGATACTTTGTACAAACCCCCGACCCTTATGGGTCGAGGGTTTACTCTAATTTAAGGAGGCTGTGCGTTTCGTGGCTAAAGTTATGGACAGACTTCTGCTGTTTTTGTACAGCTTAAGTATCGGAATTATCTCCATTCTCGCCATCCTCCTCCTGAGCGGGGCCATTCCGTATGTTTTAAGTATTGAGGATGAGCGAGTGGTGTGGTTTACCAGCTTGATTATTGCAGGAGTTCTGTTGTTATTGAGTCTTCGGGTTTTTTATATCTCTATTCGACGGAACCAAACCGTACAGCATTCTATTGATCAGCGAACCGAATACGGTGATATTCAGATTTCGGTGGATACCATCGAAAACCTGTGCCTCAAAGCGGCTTCCCGATTTCGCGGGATGCAGGATCTGAAAGCACGCGTTCGTGTGTTGGAATCGGGACTTGATATTACGATTCGGGCGATTGTTGACGGGGAAAGCTCCATTCCGGTGTTAACCTCAGAGGTACAAAAGGGGGTACACGACCATGTGGAAGAGATTACAGGAATTCCAGTATCCAATGTGTCGGTGTACATCGCTAATGTTTCTCAGTCACCAAGCTTTAAGAGTCGTGTGGAATAGAGGTGATTTTCCCTGATGCCCTGGAAAGAAATATGGGGAAGTTACAAGGGCCGGATCATGGGGATCACGGCTGGTATTTTTTTCGGTTTTATTTACTTGTGGGCAGGCTTTTGGAATATGTTGTTCTTTGCATTGATGGTGTTCATCGGATATACGCTAGGAAGACGTAGCGATTCAGCGCTTGGTCCATTCTTCCCTTGGAAAGAATGGAGCGAATGGTTGTCGCAGCGTTGGCGTCCTTTTAAATGAACCCTGTGATACGTGTTCTCCAAAATACAGCTGTAGCTTATTTGCGCCCAACGGTTTTGGAGGATGCGTTCACAGGTTTTTTTGTGGAAATTGGTTAAAATGAAAAATAGATATAGGCAAGCGTAGGAGGCAGGGCATGAAAAGACGTCTGGCGAGGGAATTAGCGGTACAGAGTATGTACCATATGGAAATGAATGAAGTGGAAGCGGCGGCAGCTGTGGACATGCTGCTTCAGGAAGCGGCCGAGGAAAACGAAGCCGAAGTCGTAATTAAAAACGCGGCAGTGTTAAGAGCGTATGTTTTGGAGCATGTGCGTGGCACATGGGAGCACAAGGAAGCGATTGACGGGCTGTTGGCGGATTACCTGAAAGGCTGGCAGATCAGCCGACTTTCGCGTGTAGATCGTCAAATTTTGAGGCTTGCGGTATATGAAATGATTTTCCGCGAGGATGTTCCAGCCAAGGTAGCAGTCAATGAAGCAATTGAGTTGTCGAAGCACTTTGGTACCGAGGAATCGGGTAAATTTGTTAATGGTGTGCTGGGACGAGTGATACAAGAGCTGGAGCAATTGAAAGCACGTTTTTAATTAGAGACTACTGAATCAGGTTGGGGAGTGGTTAAACATGTCAGCACCGATCATTGATGGTAAACAAATCTCTCAGGATATTCGGGCAAGCATTCAGCAAGAGGTCATTCGTTTGAAAGAACACAGCTTTCAACCCGGACTGGCTGTTGTACTGGTAGGCGAAGATCCTGCTTCTCAGGTGTATGTTAAAAATAAGGAAAAGGCGTGTCATGATCTCGGCTATTACTCTGAGGTTCATCGATTGGCGGCAGATACTTCGCAAGAAGCATTACTGAAACTGGTGGATAAGCTGAATCATCAAAGTAATATCCATGGGATTTTGGTGCAACTGCCATTACCAAAGCATATTCAGGAAAAAGCTGTCATTGACGCGATTGCAGTGGAGAAAGATGTTGACGGATTTCATCCGGTAAACGTAGGGAATCTGGTCATCGGCGATGATAGCCTATTGCCTTGCACTCCCGCTGGAGTCATTGAGTTAATCAAACGCGCTGGAGTAGAAATAGCTGGTAAACATGCAGTTGTTATTGGTCGCAGTAATATCGTGGGCAAGCCGGTATCATTATTGCTGCAGCGTGAAAATGCTACGGTTACGATGTGTCACTCTCGTACAGCGAATATTGCCGAGCTCAGTAAACAAGCGGATATTTTGGTCGTTGCCATCGGCAAAGCCAATTTCATCGATGCTTCGTATGTAAAGCCGGGTGCAGTAGTTATCGATGTGGGAATGAATCGTCTGGAGAACGGAAAGCTGGCGGGTGACGTTGATTTTGAGAGCGTAAAGCAAGTGTCCGGTCCGATTACGCCTGTTCCCGGCGGAGTAGGCCCAATGACGATTACAATGCTGATGCAAAATACGCTCGTAGCGGCCAAGCGGTCGCACGGTTTGGCATAAAGGCAGCTGCCTGTGGCTGAACAACAACGTATTTATTCTATACAGGACCTGAATCGCTATATCCGGATGAAACTGGAATCCGATCAGGTGCTGTCTGATGTATGGATACGCGGGGAAATTTCTAACTTTACGCATCATTCGAGTGGTCACATGTATTTTACGCTCAAGGATGAGGGGAGCCGCATACGTTCGATTATGTTTGCAACTCATAATAGACGGCTCCCTTTCGTACCGAAAGAAGGTACGCGTGTTATCGCCCGGGGAAACGTATCCGTGTATGAACGGGATGGTCAATATCAATTTTATGCGACTCAAATGCAGCCTGACGGTATAGGCAGCCTTTATCTGGCATATGAACAACTCAAACAAAAGCTTGATGCAGAAGGGCTGTTTGATACCACTCGCAAACGGAATCTCCCTGCTCACCCTGCAACCATTGGCGTAATTACGTCACCGACCGGAGCGGCTGTGCGTGATATTATCACTACACTTCAACGGCGATACCCGCAGGCTGGAATCGTGTTGTATCCAGTTCTTGTGCAAGGAAAAGGTGCTGCCCCCTCGATCGTTAAGGCAATTGAAGCCATGAATCGTATGCAGGAGGTTCAGGTGATGATCGTCGGACGGGGTGGTGGCTCCTTAGAAGAACTGTGGGCGTTTAATGAGGAAGCGGTTGCGCGTGCCATTTACGCATCGGTCATTCCTGTGATTTCGGCCGTTGGACACGAAACGGATTTTACCATTGCCGATTTTGTGGCTGACTTACGCGCAGCGACGCCGACCGCAGCAGCTGAGCTGGCTGTGCCTCATCAGGGAGAGCTTCGGGATCAGCTGCTTCAGCGGGAGCAGCGGTTGCGTAATGCCCTTAGGCAGCGGTTGGAAGCCAGTCGTGAACGCTTGATTAGGCTTCGGCGTTCGCCAGTGCTGCTGCATCCGCGCCGCTACATGCTCCAGCATGCAGAGCGGATGGACATGCTGCATCAGCGTCTGATCCGCGCAGCGGCTAACCGTTCACGCTTAAACGCAGAGAAAAACGCGCGTATGCGTCAGGTACTAGAGCGGTTTAATCCGCGTGAACAAATTCGTTCGGCGCGCAAGCAGACGGATATGGCACAACGTCAGCTGGAGTCTGCGATGCGTGCGATTACAAAAACGGGGCGGCAGCAGCTGCATACCGGAATTCGTCAGCTGGACGCGCTGAGTCCGCTCAAAGTCATGGCCCGAGGCTACAGCTTGGTATACGATGAACAGGAGAAACGGCTAATCAAGTCGCTCAAAGATGTACAACCGGGAGATTCTATCAAGATAAAAGTGAGTGACGGACAGTTAGACTGTCAAGTATGGGGAATGAAGGAGGACGCGAAGCACGGTGGCGAATGAAGCGGAATTGAATTTTGAAGCGGCCATGGCCGCTCTTGAAGAAATTGTCGGACAACTGGAGCATGGAGACGTTCCTCTGGAGCAAGCCATTGATTTGTTCCAGCGGGGGATGAAGCTGTCTCAGCTTTGCAGTCAGAAGCTGGAACAGGTCGAACGTAAAATTGAAATGATCGTGGAAGAGGATGGAGATTTGCGCAAGAAGCCTTTCGGCGGTGGATTGGATGAAAACGGCGGTGAAGGGCTTGAATAGACTGTCGTTCAAGGAATATTTGACTGTGACGGCGGATGCAGTTTCGTCTGCATTGACCGAGCAGTTTCCGGCGCATTGGGACATTCCAGATGTTCTTCGAGAATCTATGAACTATTCACTGACCGCAGGCGGTAAACGGCTGCGGCCTCTGCTTGTGATCGCCGCTGCGGAAGCATTTGGTGGAAGCAGGGAAACGGCGTTGCCAGTAGCATGTGCGGTAGAAATGGTACATACGTATTCCCTCATTCACGATGACTTGCCGGCGATGGATGATGATGATTATCGGCGAGGAAAGCTGACGAATCATAAGGTATACGGCGAGGCGGTTGCTGTTCTTGCGGGCGATGCTTTGCTGACCCATGCATTTTATAGCATCGTGCAGGCGGGTCGTCGTCACGGGGTTTCTTCCGACGCGCTATTGTCCATAGTTGAGGATTTATCCGAAATGAGCGGTGCCAGAGGCATGGTAGGTGGACAGGTCGCAGATATGTCGGGCGAGCAGGGAATGACGGGGATCGAGGAACTAGAATATATCCACCTTCACAAAACGGCTGATTTGATCATTTTCTCACTCTTGGCAGGTGGACGGATTGGTGGGGCAGACAAGAGTCAACTAGAGGCACTTCGCCGCTTTGGACGAGATCTGGGCTTGGCCTTTCAAATTCAGGACGATATATTGGATCTCATAGGCGATGAAAGCAAAATGGGGAAAAAAACGCAGAGTGATGTTGAACAGGAGAAGGTTACCTATCCGTATTTCATTGGTATGGACGCATCTCTACGACAAGTGGAGGAACTCACAGCATCTGCCAAAAAAGTGATTGCAGAAGGTGGTATTCCCGATTATTCACGCTTGCTGGAGATAGCGGATTACCTGATGAAGCGTGATCATTAGTAGCGTTAGAACTGGTTTGACTTGTCTGCGTTTAAGCACAGTCCAAAAGTGTGATATAATACTTGTTAACTTTACACACAAACTTGAAGGAAAGCGGGGAGATATGCGTGCTGCTTCCACACATAAAGCAACCAGGCGATCTGAAATCACTGTCGGTTGAGGAGTTGGCTTCTCTAGCCGAGGAAATCAGGAGCTTTTTGATTGAGAAGCTGTCCGTGACTGGGGGGCATCTGGCATCGAATCTGGGAGTGGTTGAGCTCACGATCGCCCTGCATTATTGCTATAACAGTCCAAAGGACAAGATGATTTATGACGTTGGGCACCAAGCCTACGTGCACAAAATATTGACAGGGCGAATGGATCGTTTTGATACACTTCGTCAGCGTGATGGACTTTGTGGTTTTGTAAAAAGAAGCGAGAGCGAGCATGATGTTTGGGAAGCTGGACATAGCAGCACTTCCCTTTCGGCTGCAATGGGGATGGCCTTGGCACGTGATTTGAAGGGCGAGGACAATAAAGTTATTGCAATGATCGGAGACGGCGCGTTGACTGGGGGCATGGCCTTCGAAGCATTAAACCATATTGGTCATGAACGTAAAAATTTAATGGTCATTCTGAATGATAATGAAATGTCCATCGCCCCGAATGTAGGAGCCATGCATAATTATTTGAGCAAAATTCGCTCGGACCGTCACTATTTGCGGGCAAAGGATGAGCTGGAAGTTTTGCTAAAAAAAATACCCGCTATAGGCGGTAAACTTGCCAAATCGGCTGGCCGCGTCAAGGACAGTCTTAAATATATGATGGTTCCAGGTGTGCTGTTTGAAGAGCTGGGATTTACGTATCTTGGTCCGGTGGACGGACATGATTTGTCCAAGCTAATTGAGACTTTTCAGCAGGCTGATAACGTGACCGGCCCTGTATTAGTGCATGTCGTAACCACCAAGGGTAAAGGCTATAAGCCTGCGGAGGCCGATTCACACAAGTGGCACGGCATCAGTCCATACAAAATTGAATCAGGTCAGGTACTCAAAGCTGTAGGCAATCCGATGTATACGGAAATTTTCGGTAGAACGCTGATTGAGCTGGCTGAACAGGATGAGCGCATCATTGCGGTCACCCCTGCAATGCCTGGTGGATCAGGACTAGTACCTTTTAGTAAAGAGTTTCCTACACGTATGATCGACGTCGGCATTGCTGAGCAGCATGCTGCAACCATGTGTGCAGCGTTAGCAATGGAAGGGATGAAGCCGATATTTGCGGTGTATTCCACTTTTATGCAGCGTGCATATGACCAAATTGTGCACGATATTTGTCGTCATAATGCCAACGTGATGTTCGCGATTGATCGTGCTGGTTTTGTTGGTGCTGACGGTGAAACTCATCATGGCGTGTTTGATGTAGCATTTTTGCGTCATATCCCGAATCTTGTGCTTATGATGCCAAAGGATGAAAATGAGCTCCGCCATATGATGAAAACAGCACTTGACTACGAAGACGGTCCAATTGCTTATCGTTACCCACGTGTTAATGTGGTTGGCGTGCCGTTGGATAAAGAATTGCGGGTTATTCCTATCGGCAGTTGGGAGCTTCTGCGTAAAGGTGAGGGCTTCGCTGTAATCGCTTCAGGACCGATGCTCCAAGTGGCGACAGAGGCTGCGGAGGCGATGAAACGTGAGGGTATGCAAGTGGGCGTTGTAAATGCTCGCTTCCTCAAGCCTTTGGATGAGGAGATGTTGCGTGAGCTGGCCCGCCAGCATACGAAGCTGATCGTATTGGAAGAAGCTTCTGAAGCAGGAAGTTTGGGTAGTGCTGTACTGGAATTTTACGCCAAAGAAGAAATACAAGATGCACAGGTGCGGTTAATGGGGATTCCCGATCTGTTTGTGGAGCACGGCTCCATCAAAGAGCAACGCGCTGAAGTGGGACTTACCGTTGAAGCTGTGTGCTTAAAGCTGCGTAAGTGGTCCGCTGAGCCAGCATATGGCATGGGGCAATCTGTATAGGATAACTTAAAGTAAACAACATGATTTTATAAAAAGTATGACAAGAGCAGCCTGGCTGCCTAAAGGGAGATTAACATGTCTGTTCCGAAGGAACGCATTGATGTATTGCTTGTAGAACAAGGTTTTTTTGAAAGCCGCGAAAAAGCTAAAGCCGCGATCATGGCAGGTTTAGTGTTGGCGGACAGTGAACGGATCGAGAAAGCGGGAATGAAGGTACCACGTTCCAGTGAGCTTAAAGTTAAAGGTTCGGTGCATCCGTATGTAAGCCGTGGAGGGTTGAAGCTCGAAAAGGCCATCCGTCAATTCGAGCTGGATATGAAGGGCAGGACGATGCTAGATATCGGTTCATCAACCGGAGGTTTTACGGATTGTGCGCTTCAACATGGAGCTCAGTACGTGTATGCCATTGACGTGGGGTATAATCAGCTGGATTGGTCACTTCGTAATGATGAGCGTGTATGCGTTATGGAGAAAACGAATTTCAGATATATGACACCTGCGGATTTGAGTGGTCCTGTGCCTAATTTCGCAAGTATTGATGTTTCTTTTATTTCGTTACGAATTATTTTGCCGCCATTGCTTGCATTGCTGCATCAACCTGCTGATATTGTAGCTCTAATCAAGCCTCAATTCGAAGCTGGTCGCGAAAAGGTTGGGAAATCTGGCGTGGTTCGAGAACCTGCTACGCATAAAGAAGTGTTGCAGACCATCTTGATGTTTGCACATGAGCTTGGACTTACGTTGCAAGGCTTGGCCTTTTCCCCGATTACAGGCGGCGAAGGAAATATTGAATTTTTAGCGCATTGGCGTTTGGATGGGCTCCCGGCCGCAGAATCGCAGCTGGAGAAGATGGATTACAGTCCACTGATTGAACGAACTGTTCAGGAAGCAGGTCAGACTTTTAATAATGGCCCATCGCGTAAGTGACATTCAGGGGTTCTCCATGAGTTCTGTGAACTTAAGAGAACCTCTTTTTGGTGTGAGGGATTGCTTGTAGAACTCACGTTCGCCTATAATGGATGTACAGATGAAAAGGAATTTTGCGTCATGTCCTAGAATATGTCCATGAGGTGATCGGTTCATGGACACGCGATACGATACGGTTATCATCACTGTGATCGGGGTGATATTAGGGATATGGGCTTTTTATAGCCTGCGTGCCTGGTTAAAGGAGCCGGGACCGCTTGTGCTAAAAACGATACCGATTAATGAGGATTTGAACGAAGGACCTGCTGTGGACCAACTGGAGGAAGCAGGATATGAGGTGGTGGGCGGGAAAATGAAAATACCGCTTGCTTTTAAAGTGAATGGACATACCGTGTATAGCCGTTTGTTTATTGACTACGTAGCTGTACGTAACGGTTCGACATATATGGTCAAAACGTCACGCCGCAAGAAACCTATGGAGTGGAACGGTCCTGATTTACGGGACAGGCTTATGCCTTATTTGCTGCTCTATCCGGGTTGTGCGGGGGTATTGTACGTTGATACGGACGAGAAAAGTATTCGCCTTATTACATTAGTGGAAGACCTCGAAGAAGAGGAATATGAAGGTTAATCCATAGGAGGATTATATGAAGGGTCAACGACATATTAAAATCAGGGAAATTATTTCACAACATGAGATTGAAACGCAGGATGATCTAGTTGAAGCATTGCGTGAGGCTGGTTTTCAGGTCACCCAGGCCACTGTATCCCGGGATATCAAAGAACTGCTGCTCATAAAGGTCCCAATGGACGACGGCAGATATAAATATTCGATGCCTTCAGATCAGCGTTACAATCCGACGCAGAAACTGAAACGTACATTGGTTGACAACTTTTTGCATATTGACTACACAACCAATCTGATTGTGATGAAGTGCCTGCCAGGAACAGCTAACTCGATTGCTGCTTTATTAGATAATATTGAATGGTCTGAAGTCATGGGTACGATTAGCGGGGATGACACCATTTTGATTATTTGCCGATCGGAAGAAAACAGTGAAACTATCGTGAATCGTCTTATGGGCTACATTTCCTAATTATAAAGGCTACGCATATTAGGCGTTTTAATTTGTACATCATAGAGGTGAAAGAACGATGCTGGTCACTTTGTCTATACGGAATTTGGCAGTCGTAGAGGCTGTCGATGTTCATTTTTATAAAGGATTTCATGTATTGAGCGGGGAAACTGGTGCTGGTAAATCCATTATTATTGACGCACTTGGGCTGATTGCGGGCGGCAGGGGCTCTGCTGATCTTGTGCGTTACGGTTGTGATAAAGCAGAAATGGAGGCCTTGTTTGAACTGCCGGTCAAACATCCCGTTTGGAGTACGTTGGAGGAACAAGGGATTAAGGCTAACCCAGAAGAGCATTTACTGATTCGTCGAGAACTTACGGTTCAAGGGAAAAGTTCATCTCGAATTAACGGTCAGATGGTTAATTTAACGATGTTGCGTGAGGTAGGTGAGCAACTCGTTAATATTCATGGGCAGCATGAGCATCAAAGCTTGCTGCGTGCAGATCGACATCTGGCGCTGCTGGATACGTTCGGTGATTCAGTCATCGGTCCAGTCAAAGCGCTTTACAGGGAGCGCTACAATGCTTTTGTCAAAGCGGAAAAAGAAGTAAGGGAATTGCAAAGCTCCAGTCAAAAGGCTTATCAGCTATTGGACATGTATCGTTTCCAATTGGAAGAGATCGCTGCGGCAGAATTAAAATTGGGTGAAGATGAATTATTGGCAGAGGAACGGGTCAAGCTATCCCATAGTGAGAAAATGATGGATGGAATATCAGGAGCATATGAGCTGTTAAGTGGCAGAGGCGGGCTGGATACGGTCAATAACGTGTTGTCCAGATTAAATGATGTTCAGAGCTATGATAGTAAAAGTCTTCAGCCCATTGCGGAGCAGATTCAGTCTGCTTTCTATCAGTTGGAGGATGCAGCGTTTCAATTACGTTCTTATCGTGAGGATATTGAATTTAATCCGGGCAAGCTGCATGAGGTGGAGCAACGTTTGAATCAAATTACCGGACTACAGCGAAAATATGGTGATAGTATAGAACAGATTTTGGAATACTATAGCCGTATTGAGCAGGAAACCGATCTGTTGGAAAATAAAGATGAGCGGCTGGAGCAGCTCATTGCAAAGCGGGATGAGTTGCTTTCGGATTTGCTGGAGATTGCTGAAGAGCTTACAGAAGCGCGTGAAATTTGTGCCGAAGAGCTTGCAGAGCAAGTAGAGCAGGAATTAAAAGATCTTCAAATGGAAAGAACGTCACTCAAGGTACGCATTGATCCAATTGAAGATCCACGGGGATATGAATATAAGGGTCTAAAGGTACGACCTACCAAGCAAGGGATAGATAATGCGGAATTTCTGATTTCGCCCAATCCAGGTGAGCCACTTCGCCCACTCGGTAAAATCGCTTCTGGTGGTGAGTTATCACGTATTATGTTGGCAATGAAAAGTATTTTTGCGCGTCATGATCAAATACCGGTGCTCATTTTTGACGAGGTGGATACCGGGGTAAGTGGTCGTGCAGCTCAGTCTATAGCCGAGAAGCTGTATCGTTTGTCTTCCGTTTGTCAGGTGTTTTCCATTACTCATTTGCCGCAGGTGGCGTGTATGGCAGATCATCAGTACCTGATTGAAAAAAATGTGCATGACGGACGAACCATGACTCAAATTGAGGGACTAACGGAGGAAGGTCGGGTCAAGGAATTGGCACGGATGCTGGGCGGCGTAGAAATTACCGAAAAAACATTGCATCACGCACAGGAAATGCTGAATTTGGCGGAAGGAAAGAAAGCCTGAAAAGAGCGGCTGGCGTAATGATTAACAGTTATAAAAGCCTGGGGGCAAGGTTACCTTATAGGTACGCAATTGGCGACCACCTTTACTCGTCAAGCGAAAGAAGCAAAGGGAGCGTGACAGCCATTGAATTTTTTCTCCAGGATCAAATTGCTCGGTCTTTTGCTTGTTTTTCTTATGTGTTCTCTCGGTAACGCTCAGCATGTGCAAGCAGCGCTGCCTCTACAAGCTTCTTTGGATTTGTTCGGCTCTAAAAGCATGAAAACAACCCAGGAAAGCGTGGTTCCCGATTTGAAAGTATACCCAGGGGGCCAGACGATCGGGGTCAAAGTAAAATCTTCAGGAGTGCTTGTCGTTGGTCACCATATCATTCAGGAAAGCAATGATCGTAAGGTGTCACCTGGTGAGACAGCTGGTATTCGTCTAGGGGACCGTATTACACACATGAACGGCAAACCCCTCAATAGTCTCGCCAGGGTAGCGGAAGCCGTGGACGAGGCAGGTAAAAACAAAAAGCCGCTTGACATCACGCTTTGTCGAGGCGAACAGACGATCTCCACTAAGTTAACCCCAGCATATGATCAAGAGGATAAAGCGTGGCGGCTCGGGTTATATATTAGAGACTCGGCTGCAGGCGTAGGTACATTAACGTTTTATGCACCGGATCAGGGGGTTTACGGGGCCTTGGGTCATGTAATTACTGATATGAATACTCAAACTCCCATTGTCGTGGGCAGCGGAGAGATTGTGCAATCCAATGTGACGTCAATTGCGAAAAGCCAGAGTGGGGAACCCGGAGAGAAACGTGCTCATTTTCTCAAGGATCATCGGATCTTAGGAAATATTGAACGAAATACGAGCTTTGGAATATTTGGGAAAATGTCAGATGAGCCGCAAAATGGATTGTATTCGACGCCCATTCCGGTGGGACTTGCGAATGAAGTAAAAGAAGGACCAGCAGAAATTTTGACTGTACTGGAAGGTCAACAAATTCAGCGTTTTCAGGCAGAAATTGTACACATTTCTCAGCAGGATAAACCAGCAACCAAAGGGCTTGTGATTCGGGTTGTAGATCCAAAGCTATTAGATAAGACCGGCGGAATCGTGCAAGGAATGAGTGGTAGTCCGATTATCCAAAATGGTAAGCTGATCGGAGCTGTAACGCATGTATTTGTTAATGATCCTAAATCAGGTTACGGATGTTTTATCGAATGGATGTTGCGTGACGCAGGAATCATGCATAATAAATTGAGCTTGAAGTCATCCTCTAATCTTAAGGCGAGCTAGTGGCCTTAAGATTTTTTTTGTCGAAAAGGAGAGGAATAACTCAGATTTGCAAGATAAAAATTCAATTATAATTGAATTTATAAAAAAAATAAATAAAAATAATTTTCGACAGAAGGAATTCATAATTCGATGTCGAAATCATATACTCCGACAAGAAATATTTATTTAATGCAAACAGATGTCCCAATGGAATAACACTCACTAAGGAGGAAGTACATTGCAAAAAATTGAGGTATTGTTGGCTGACGACAACCGGGAATTTACGAATTTGCTTGCTGAATATATTTCCGATCAGGAGGATATGGAAGTTACAGGAATCGCCTTCAATGGTGAAGAAGTACTCCAACGCATCGCAGAATCCCGCAACATACCTGATGTACTTATTTTAGATATTATTATGCCTCATCTGGATGGTCTCGGTGTATTGGAGCGTTTGAGAGAAATGAACCTGACTCCACAACCGAAAATCATTATGCTGACTGCATTCGGTCAAGAAAATATTACACAAAGGGCCGTTCAACTCGGGGCATCTTATTATATTTTGAAGCCGTTTGATATGGAAGTGCTTGCTAACCGTATACGCCAATTGGTAGGACCGCAATTAGTCAGCAACAGCCCGGTAACCGTTTCATCTATGCGGTCCAACGTTGTGCCTATGGGTAAGACGAAAAACCTGGATGCCAGCATCACGGCTATCATCCATGAGATTGGTGTACCAGCTCACATCAAGGGCTATCAATATCTACGCGAAGCCATTACGATGGTGTACAATAATATCGAAATTTTGGGAGCCATCACCAAAACCCTATATCCGGCAATTGCCGAAAAGTTCAAAACGACGGCATCCCGCGTAGAACGCGCCATTCGTCATGCTATTGAGGTAGCATGGACCCGTGGAAATATCGACAGCATCTCTCACCTGTTCGGCTACACTATTAATATCAGCAAGTCCAAACCAACGAACTCAGAATTTATAGCGATGGTCGCAGACAAATTGCGGATTGAGAATAAGGTGTCCTGAAAGGATCAGGATGATTAATGGATACCGCTTATTTATTGGTTCATCCATGACCGATAAATAAGCGGTATTTTTTACGAACAATTTTAAATTTTAACCTAACAATCTTTTGCCTCTACATGTGCTGCTGTCTGCTACCCTTAAACTAAGTCTCTAACACTAAGGAGGGCTTTAATTCTAGTGGATATACGCTACTCCATATAGGAGAAGGGGGCAAAGAAGTTTAGCGACGAATCATTCTTGATTGGTATGCCTGATTAGAAATATAATTAAAGCAAACTTTCAAATGAGGTGAATCGGATGTCTTTCCATATTGTTCGAAGTATTTAGTTTCCGGGCTGGAAAAAAACGCGTGCCAGCTGTTAAGGGGGAAGTCTACCCTGTTGACTACAAAACTAAAATTTTGAATAAATTCGGTTTGCCATTCTGTAGTTTATTATCTTATTTGAAGGTGGATAAAAATGAAATCAATTGAATATAAAGAGTTTTATGATAAGGTTGGAAAAACCAACGGATGGGATTTCAGTAATGTGAAATATATCTCTGAAGGAGTAAAATGGGACTTCTACAATGAAGTATCAAAGACGTGTGAGAAGTCGGACATATTGCTTGATATCGGCACGGGTGGTGGGGAAGCTATTTTAGCAATGGCGAATTCTGCATTACTTTTAGTCGGGATTGACCAATCTACTGGAATGATTGAAACGGCAACAAAGAACTCTATCAAATCTGATATAGCGAATGTTCGTTTTCTACAGATGGATGCTGAAAATCTGAATTTTCCCAGGGAATTCTTTAATGTAGTCTCTTCTCGACATTCGTGCTTCTGTGCAAAAGAAATAGTTAAGGTGTTAGTTAAGGGTGGTATATTTTTAACACAGCAAGTAAGCGAAAATGACAAATTAAACATTAAAGAAGCGTTTGGAAGAGGGCAGGCATTGGGTAATAAGAAAGATTCGTTGAAAACTCAATGTATTACAGAACTAAATGAAGCGGGCTTTAACGACATTCAGTCATTCGAATTTAATGCAACCGAATATTATCAGACTCCTGCAGACTTAGTTTTCCTTTTAAAACACACTCCCATTATTCCTGACTTTGGACAAAAACAAATGGATTTTGAAATACTCCAACAATTCATTCTGGACAACCAAACTCCAAAAGGAATTAGGACAAATGCAGAACGATTTATGATTATAGCTAGGAAGTAAAACATAAAGGGATACCCGCTTTGGGATATCTCTTTTTTGCTTGCAATGCTTTAACGGATGAATTGGATGGACGAAAAATAATACTCTCACGCGGTTTATAAAATAAGCGTCAATCATTATATAACGATCACGAAGAGAAATTTTCCTTTTGTAAACAGTTCTGAAATTCTCTTTAATTTTGATATAAACAATGTGTCGATTCTTGTCGATATAATATCTATTATAAAGAGAACAAGGAGCGAATATATGAAATTTAACATTCGAACAAAATTGTTATTGGGTTTCCTTGCGGTAATAATCCTGTTGGTTGTGATTAGTACAGTATCGATCTCGCGAATGAAAAAGTTAGGCGATACTTCAATGGAAATTGATAGCCATTGGATGCCAAGTGTGACCATCCTCGGAACACTAAATGGTGATATATCTGATGTAGAGCGGCTCTCATTAAACATTATTGTAGAACGTGACACGGAGGAAATGGAGAAGGTTCAGGCCGAATATGATAAGGTTTTAAAGAAAGTTGAAGAAGGCCGAAAAACATACGAAAAATTAATTGCTACTCCTAAGGAACGTGAAATGTATGAACAATTCTCCAAAACTTATACGGAGTATTTGACTAAGTTACCAGAAATGATTGCAGCAGGGAGAGCTAATGATTACACTCAATCAAGCATCCTTCACCAAGAATCCTATAAGTTATGGTATAGTTCAAACGATATGATCAGTCAGCTCATTAAGTTGAATGCAGATGGATCAAAACTGATTACGAAAGAAGCTGTTGACAACTTTATTTCAGGCAGACAATTAGTTATCGTTTTGAGTATTGCAGCCGTTATCCTAGCATTGATCATGGCGATCATTATAGCCCAAATTATTTCTAAGCCCATTTTGCGCATCAGTCGTGCTGCTGAAAGCAT
The DNA here is from genome assembly GCF_044784315.1 of Paenibacillus sp. DP01. Lineage (NCBI taxonomy): Bacteria > Bacillati > Bacillota > Bacilli > Caryophanales > Paenibacillaceae > Paenibacillus > Paenibacillus sp. DP01. The sequence continues at coordinate 3,424,572 of NZ_CP173059.1, read as the reverse complement.
TGCGTCCGGTGATCTTACTGGGGAAGCCATTGTCGTGAAAGGCAAGGATGAGATTAGTATTTTGGCTCATTCTTTTAATACGATGGTTGCAAATCTTCGTCAACTGATTCAGTCTGTAAGTAGTACGACCGAGCTGGTAATCACTTCCTCGGAGGAATTGACGGCCAGCGCAGAGCAAAATAGCCAAGCAACTGCGCAAATCACCGAAACAGTGCAAGAAGTTGCTACAGGGACAGGTGACCAGGTGGATATGGTGACCAAATCGTCCCAGGCTATTGAGGAAATGTCCATCGGTGTAGAACAAATTGCAATCCGTGCGCAAAATGTTTTTGCATCAGCTCAGGATGCGGCTCACAAATCAGCTGAAGGTAATCAGATGATCCAGCAGGCTGTTGTCCAAATGAATAGTGTGAATGACTCTATGAATAGCTTGGCTGATCTTATGGCTGGATTGGGAGAGCGTTCAGATGAAATCGGGAAGATTATTGATGTCATCACCAATATTTCCAGTCAGACCAATCTTCTTGCCCTGAACGCGGCCATTGAAGCAGCCCGCGCAGGAGATCACGGTAGCGGATTTGCTGTAGTTGCAGGTGAAGTGCGTAAGTTGGCTGAACAATCGGCTCATTCTGCTCAACAAATTACGGAGCTGGTGGGATTGATACAAAAGGATACCTCGCATGCTATTGAGGCGGTAGCGTCCAATGGGCGAGATGTCATGACAGGTCGGGAAGTCGTACAAAATGCGGGTGCATCTTTTGAGCTTATTCAGGAAACCGTTAATAAAGTGGCCAGTGAAATTGAAGAGGTCTCTGCTGGATCGGAGCAAATGTCTGCAAGTACCGATGAGATTGTTGGCTTTGTTAGACAAATTTCAGCCATTGCTGAAGAGGCTGCAGCTGGGACGCAACACGTATCTGCTGCGACTCAAGAACAACTGGCATCGATGGAGGAAATTGCTTCCTCTGCAAGAAACCTGTCCAAAATGGCAGAAGACCTACAAGGACAAATTGGTAAATTTAAAGTATAAATCGTATACCGGTTCTATATTTCAGGGGAAAAGCCGCTCTACTGTGAGCGGCTTTTTCTATTCATTTTTTAATAAATATATTTGCGATTAAAAGATGGAGATATGCGGAGCCTGTAATTGGAAAGATATGATACAATGGTGGGAAATTCTTTTGGGTTGGAGTGATATCATGGACAATAAAACTGAACTTAAAGCAAGCGACCTGCGTCAGTTAGCGATAGACAAAATCATAGCTACACCATTTTTGAATGATTTTAAATATCTGAAAAGCAGAAAAGTTTTGAAAAAAGAAAACAAGGAATTTATATTTGAAATTTGTTTCGGCGCGACCCAATATAGTGCATTAAAAGTTTACATTACTGTGGAATCCAAAAGTATAAAAAAGAAGTATAGTACAGGGGCTTGTTTTCACAGTGAGTTGATCGCTCTAACCAAGAAATATACGGGCAACAGGGATTACCTTGTGTCCACAGAAGCAGAAAGAGAACGAGTGATCCAAGAGATTATGGCAGATATCTACATTTTCGCGTTGCCCTTTTTCAAGCGATTTGAACATGTAGAAACACTAGCAGAACAAGTACATAAGTCAGGCTTTTTACCACATCATAAACGTTTTGATAAATTTAATCCGTTGACGAAAAGATTCATTGATTTTTATTATCAAGGGGAGTAATTTAGCCATCTGAGACATTTTTGTGCTCATCATCGGGAAGTACATAAGCATTATGATAAGGAGCACGATGTTCATAGAGTGGATATTATCGTTTTTCAAAAGGATGATGTACAATTTGTAAAAAGGCTCAAACTACTCCTCGGCATAACATGTTTTACCTAACATGATCAATGTCTCGTTAAGAGGCGAGTCGGATGTTTCACTGGAGGGTAGATTTTTACATGGGTAGCAATCGAATGACCAACATAGAGGCTGTATACACGGATATATACAATCATATGTTATAGGCTAAGTCATCGTATTGAACGGGCTAGTGGTATGGATGCAAAAGATTCTAAAGCAAAGAGGGGATGAGAGCATGTGGAATAGTCTGACTTGGGTGATCGTCGGCGTGTTGTTGGTGGTGTTGGGTTGGATTGTTATGGCATGGCGTGGACGTAGCGGCAATCAACAACAATCGGATGAACATCGGGGCAGTAATGTTGTTGAATTTCGCCCTCGTAAGCCCGCCCGACAATCCCGCACTGGCAATGAAATGAAGTCTAAAGTGTCTTCGGGTACACGCGCGAATACAAAAGCGGCAGATATTCAGGCCCAAGCTGGATTTGGACTGTCTGACTCCATTCAGAGCACGAGTAAACAAAAATGCTCCTTTTGTAAAAAAGAAGAAAAATTAACCTTTTATGCCGATGATAATGGTTCGCTGTATGGGGTATGTAAAGAGTGTAAGCATAAGGCGGAAAGACAGGATATGCTGCCACTTTAGTCTATACAGACTATGGAGAACCATCATCAAATAATTCTTATAATTAATAAAAACTCCCAACCGTATGTAAGTAAATTGGTTAGGAGTTTTTTTGTTAGTGTTTTACTACATTGTTAGCGAATTTGCCTGTCAATCAATTCCTCTAGCGCATCAGCTATATGATCTGGTCCATAGGATAGTTCTTCCCGGCTTAAGCTTAACCAGGCATGACGCTCATCCATATCAAAGGCATTTTCCAGCCAACCGGACAAGCCTCTGCCTCTACGATCTACTTCTACAAGCACATGGACACCCTCGGGTTCCAACTGCATAATCAGCTCTAGCTCCTCGATATCCCGTGCATACTCCGAGCCAGGCGTAAACTCAAACTCCTGCACGAATGGAACACCGCGTCCAAGCTTGGGGTGACGTTCACAGGTGGAGGAACGGAATCGAAAGCCTAACAGATGAACCGCCTCAAACACCGTACTCATATAAGGATGTGGCTCGATTTTGAGTGAATCACGATCGGTCGGGTCCAAAGCCATGCCAATGTCCAATGCTGTTTCCAGCCAGACAGGCTGTTTGGCATGAGTAACAGGAGTTTCCAAAGGCAACCTAAAGGAAAAAGGAGTTTCAAGCTCCTGTCCTTGCTTTAGATGAAAGCCATCAGATACCTTGATCCGCGCAATGCAGCAGGTGGTGACGGTTTTTTTATCATCGTGCTCTACGATATATTCAGTCTTGAGTTCAATATCAATTTTGCCGATTTCCTGATCAATTTTACCGCCCTTGATACGTATGATGCCACTAAGTTCTTCTCCAGGCACATATACAGTCTGATCCACCAACGTATCGACTTTGGCTGAACCGATTCCTGCACTTGCTAAGATCTTGTTAAAGAAACTCATCATTCCGTCCCCCCGATAATCTTATAGTTATTATGCACAAAAAAATAAAAACTTGTACAGCTTAACGGATATACGGGGAAATAGTTTGAACCGTTCCAAAAAAATGCAAGAAAAAAGTAATGGAAAACAAGTAGGCGCATGGAGTTTGCTGCCCATGTAGCTTACTAATCGCAGTTCACTTTATGGGGAGGTATAAAACATTTACGACAACGAGGCTCATAAGCCTCAGAGTCACCGATCATCACGATAGGTCCTACAGTGGAAGGTTTTCCATTGACCATACGCTGTGTAAATACTGCTTCCGAACTGCCGCATACAGCGCAGAAGGAAGTCAGCTTTTCGATGTCATCCGCCATAGCGAGCAGACCACCGACATAGCCAAACTCCTTGCCTCGGTAATCCAGATTCAGCCCATCGGCAATGACATGCTTTCCGCAATAAGCTAACTCTTGTATGAGCGACATAATATGTCGACTGAAAAACTGGACTTCGTCAAAGGCAACCACATCGGCATCTTTCGTTTCTTGCAAAATATGCTGAACGAGCTCATCCGTAAGTTTTCTTGGAATAGAGATAGCGGGTAGCCGATATCCGATCCGACTTACAATTTCGTCCTCGGCATAACGGTTATCTTCAGCTGGTTTGTAAGCGACCACCTTGCGATGCCCGTATTGGATTAGTTTCTGACAACGGCGAATTAATTCGCCGGATTTTTCACTGAACATGGGGCCTGTAATTATCGTAATTCGTCCTGTAGGCAAAGCGAATTCCCCTCTCTTAACATGTACATTATGCTGTAAATCTTCATCTCCGAAAGAAAACGCCATTATAGATTACCATAACGAGCCACATACAGACTAGAGAAAATATATTGTTTTTCGACATGTTTTTGTATGTCTATTCTTAAAACGTAAATGTGGTCGTCATTGCTCTGCCGCCGCGGGCATGATATGGTGAAGCGTAGTGGAATGAAGGGAAGAGTGGAAGGCATGGATGAAAAAAACACGGATTATAGTGCCAAAAGAAGAGCATTACTGGAACAAGGACTGATTAGCCCGCAAGCTCTGGAGCTAATCATTGAGCTGGAGACAGAGCTAGATCTTCTGAACAAGCAAAATGAATCGTTCCGCAAGGCGTTACGAGCCAAATCAGCACAAAGTCCAAGAATGTCTACCAAATTACGAGATGCGCTGTATGAATGATATGGAGAGATATCTAGATTAGGTAGATGATTTGCAGCCTATGCCTAAACGCCATATTTTGTACAGTGAAATAAAGAGAGTACAATAAGCTATATATAATCAATGTTAATGGAGGAGAAACATGACTATACATTGTGATGTCGCTATTTTGGGTGGAGGAACCGGAGGGTATGTAGCAGCAATTCGCGCAGCTCAGCTCGGCAAGGAAGTGGTTATCATCGAAAAGGACAAGCTTGGCGGAACCTGTCTGCACCGAGGTTGTATACCAAGCAAGGCTTTGCTGCGCAGTGCGGAAGTATATGCAACGATTAAAGAAAGTGCGCAATATGGTATCGAGACATCGGGAGCACAGCTTGTATTTCCCAAGGTTCAGGAACGTAAGGAAGCCGTTGTGGAGCAGCTACACCAGGGCGTTCAATTTTTGATGCGTAAAAATAAAATTACGGTGCTGAGCGGTAAGGGACGCGTGATTGGACCGTCTATATTTTCTCCTAAAAGCGGAGCAGTGGCTGTGGAGCTAGAAGATGGTGAGATGGAGACGATTGTTCCTGCACATCTCATTATTGCAACAGGATCACGTCCGCGTGTGCTGCCTGGATTAGAGCCAGATGGCGAATTTATTCTGAGCAGTGACGAAGCATTGACTATGGAGAAGCTGCCAGCATCTCTGATTATCGTAGGTGGTGGTGTCATTGGCGTGGAATGGGCTTCCATGCTGAATGATTTTGGCGTGGAGGTTACAGTGGTTGAGGCCGCAAATCGACTTATTCCTACGGAGGACGAGGACGTTTCGCGTGAAATGCAGCGCTTGTTAACCAAGCGTGGTGTCAAGGTGCTGACGGGGGCACAAGTGTTGGCCGAAACCTATGGCAAGGATGAGGAAGGCGTACAGATTGACGTGCAAAAAGGAGAAGAAACCGAAACTCTCAGTGCTTCCAAACTGCTCATTTCTGTAGGTCGTCAGGCGAATGTGGAAAATATTGGGCTGGAAAATACAGATATCCGCGTGGAGCGTGGGTTTATCTCGGTTAATGAGCATTTGCAGACAAATGAGCCACATATCTACGCCATCGGGGATTGCATCGGCGGCTTACAACTGGCCCATGCAGCAAGTCATGAAGGTTTGCAGGCAGTTCATCATTTGGCGGGCGAAGAGTTTCACAGCGTACCCAACTATATGATTCCGCGGTGTATTTACACACGTCCTGAAGCCGCAAGCGTCGGCTTGACGGAGCAAGAAGCCCGTGAACGTGGACACCAGGTGAAAACAGGGAAGTTCCCTTTCCAAGCGATCGGGAAATCGCTAGTATACGGTAGTCGGGACGGCTTCGTTAAAGTGGTGGCGGACCAGACAACTAATGATATTCTCGGTGTACATATGATCGGTACGCATGTAACGGATCTGATCAGCGAGGCCGCTCTTGCGCAATTGCTGGATGCTACGCCGTGGGAAGTCGGACAGCTTATTCATCCGCATCCAACGTTGTCGGAGATTTTGGGAGAAGCGATGCTGGCCGTTGATGGACAAGCGATAGGCATATAAACGTTTCAAATAAATCGGTACTTTTCTTTTTGGGGCGAAAAGGATTATAATGGGGTTAGTCAGAGTTTAGTACCAGGTTTTAAGACAAGATGGTACTAGGTGCTGAAAGTAGGATGTTTGACATTTAAGGAGGTGCCTCAATGAGTTCTAAAGGCGCTGTAGACGCTGGCTTCAGACATGAACAGCTGGGACTTACTCACGGACAAGTAATTGATATGTACAGATATATGTTGCTCGCAAGAAGATTTGACGAGCGCAACATGCTCCTGCAACGGGCAGGAAAAATTAACTTCCACGTTTCCGGTATTGGGCAGGAGGCGGCACAAGTAGGTGCAGCTTTCGCTTTAGATCGGGAAAAGGACTATTTCCTTCCCTATTACCGGGATTACGGATTCGTGCTTGCAGTCGGCATGACACCGCGCGAATTGATGTTGTCGGCATTTGCCAAGGCAGATGACCCTAATAGCGGCGGTCGCCAGATGCCGGGGCATTTTGGTAGTAAACGACTGCGTATTGTGACAGGCTCCAGCCCAGTGACCACACAGGTTCCACATGCAGTCGGTGTAGCGCTGGCCGCCAAGATGCAGAAAAAGGATTTTGTATCGTTTGTTACGTTTGGGGAAGGCTCCAGCAATCAGGGGGATTTTCACGAAGGCTGTAACTTTGCGGGTGTACAGAAGCTGCCAGTCATCATTATGTGCGAGAACAATCAATATGCGATATCGGTTCCGATTCATAAGCAGTTGGCAGGCAAGGTAAGTGACCGAGCATTGGGTTACGGATTCCCTGGTATTCGTGTCGATGGTAATGATGCGCTAGCCGTATATGCCGCGGTGAAGGAAGCACGTGAACGTGCTGTCCGCGGTGAAGGTCCTACGCTAATCGAAGCCATGATGTACCGTCTGTCCCCTCACTCCACTTCGGATAATGATCTGGCTTACCGGACCAAGGAGGAAGTGGATGAGAACTGGGCCAAGGATGGCGTAGCCCGCATGAAGAGTTACTTGATCGAATGCGGCATTTGGGATGAGGCCAAAGATGCAGATCTGTCGGCCGAACTGCTGCTTGAAGTCAAGGAAGCCATTGAATATGCAGATAATGCGCCTTTTCCTAAGCCCGAAGATACGCTACTGCATGTGTATGCTGATAGCGATGGGGAGGGTCGGTAATTATGGCGATGATGGAATATATTGATGCGATACGTCTTGCTATGAAGGAAGAAATGGAGCAGGATGAAACGGTTTTTGTATTAGGTGAGGACGTCGGCGTAAAAGGCGGTGTTTTTACAACGACTAAGGGGCTCATGGACCAATTCGGTGAGCAACGTGTCATGGATACACCATTGGCAGAGTCGGCGATTGCAGGGGTTGCAATTGGTGCGGCAATGTACGGAATGAAGCCGATTGCCGAAATGCAATATTCGGACTTCATGTTGCCAGCGACGAATCAGATTATTAGTGAAGCGGCTAAAATCCGCTACCGCTCCAACAACGATTGGAATTGCCCTGTGGTGATCCGCGCACCTATCGGTGGCGGTATTTTTGGTGGTTTGTATCACTCTCAGTGTCCGGAATCTATCTTTTTTGGCACACCGGGTCTAAAAATTGTTGCTCCATTTACCCCTTATGACGCCAAAGGATTGCTGAAAGCAGCCATTCGTGACCCTGACCCAGTGCTGTTTTTTGAAAATAAAAAATCCTACAAGCTGATTAAGGGTGAAGTGCCTGAGGATGATTATATCGTTCCAATCGGCAAGGCTAATCTACTGCGTGAGGGTGACGATATTACGGTCATCGGTTATAGCCAGCCATTGCATTTTGTTATGCAGGCAGCTGAGGAATTGGAGAAGGAAGAGGGCATTACCGCACATGTTGTGGATTTGCGCACACTCCAGCCATTGGATCGCGAAGCCATTATCGAGGCTGCACGACATACAGGTAAGGTCTTAATCGTTCATGAGGACAACAAAACGGGCGGTATCGGTGCCGAGGTATCAGCTATTATTAATGAAGAGTGTCTGTTCGAACTGGATGCACCGATTGAGCGTCTGTGCGCTCCTGATGTGCCAGCCATGCCGATCAGTCCACCAATGGAGAAGTTTTATATGTTAAACAAGGATAAAGTGAAGGAAGCCATGCGCCGTCTCGCCATGTATTAATATAGAGCAGATTCGGGCGAAAGTATTCCAAAAGAGTAGTGGGGCAGCGATAAAACGCGCCCTTCTATGATGTTAAGGAGTTGAAAAAAATGTCAGACCAAACACAATGGAACGACGTGACCATGCCGCAATTGGCTGAATCACTCGTATCGGCAACAATTGCCAAATGGCTCAAACAACCTGGTGACACAGTAGAGCAATTTGAGCCAATTTGCGAGGTCATTACAGATAAAGTGAACGCTGAAATCCCATCCACATTGGATGGCATTATGGGTGACCTGTTGGCGGAGGAAGGTCAGACGGTAGCGGTAGGCGAGTTGATTTGCCGTATCCAGACGAAGTCGGCTGCACCTACAGCACCAACAGGAGCGGCACCAGCGGCATCAGCATCTCAAGGCAACGTACAAGCACAATCCCAGCAGAGTGCTGGATCGGATCAGTCCATGCGCGGACGTTTTTCTCCAGCAGTTCAAACTCTGGCTGCTGAGCACAATGTGGACCTAAGCAGGGTGCCAGGCACAGGCATGGGGGGAAGAATTACTCGCAAAGACGTGCTGAATTTTGTTCAGCAGGGCGGCTCAGCTCCAACTGGAGTGACTGACCAAACGACTGGGACGACCCAAGGTCAAGGATCTCCTTTTGCAGGAATACAGCAGTCCGCCGCTCAGCATAGTGCACCAGTTCAAAATATGGACCCTACAATTCCGGTGCGCAACAGCGGCATTCATTTAACGGAAGCACCGAAAGTTCCTATGATTGAAGTTGAGGGTGGGAACAATAACAGATCCGAGTATTTTATTGATGTTACACCTATTCGTAGTGCAATTGCCCGTAATATGCGGCAAAGTGTTTCGGAGATTCCTCATGCCTGGACGACGATTGAAGTGGATGTGACCAATCTGGTGATGCTCCGCAACAAGATCAAAAACGAGTTCAAGCAAAAAGAAGGCATCAATATTACGTATCTGGCTTTTCTCATGAAAGCAGTCGTGAATGCAATCAAAGAATATCCGATCATGAATTCGGTGTGGGCAGTCGATAAAATTATCATCAAAAGAGACATCAATATTTCGTTGGCCGTAGGCACGGAGGACTCTGTTCTTACTCCTGTTATTAAAAAAGCCGACCAAAAAAATATTGCTGGTTTAGCTCGTGAAATTGACGATTTGGCACGTAAAACTCGCGAAGGTACACTCAAACTGGACGACATGCAGGGTGGAACGTTCACCGTCAACAACACCGGTTCCTTTGGTTCCATTTTATCTTATCCGGTGATTAACTATCCGCAGGCTGCAATTCTTACCTTTGAATCCATTGTCAAAAGACCAGTGGTCATTGATGATATGATTGCGGTGCGCTCGATGGCTAATCTGTGTCTGTCGCTGGATCATCGTATTTTAGACGGAGTGATTTGCGGACGATTCCTGCAACGGGTTAAAGAAAATCTAGAAGGCTACACCTTGGATACGAAGCTGTACTAATCATCCGAACAGTTAGGTAAATGGACGGAGAGGAAGTGACAGGCCGTGAACAGACGACCGCTTGATGTAACCTATACGAATAGGATGGAATATGCCCATGCTTGGGATGTTCAGAAGGAGATTGTGGGAAAGCTGGATGCGGGGGAGGCGAGAGAAACGCTTATGCTTCTCCAGCATCCGCCAACCTACACCATTGGTTCCCAGAGGCATCCTGAGCATCTGCTCCTCACACCAGAGCAGCTGAAAGAGCAGGGCATCAGCGTCTTTCAAATTGATCGTGGGGGAGACATTACATATCATGGACCAGGGCAACTTGTCGGATATCCCTTACTTGTGCTTGGCAACCGAGAGGCGTTAAATCTGCACGGATACCTTCGAAGTTTGGAAGAAGTGATCATTCAGTTGCTGGCATCTTATGGGATTGAAGGGAGTCGTAAGCCTGAATATACGGGGGTATGGATCGGGAATCTTAAAATTGCGGCCATTGGTGTCAAATTTAACAAGTGTAAGCACCGTCGGGGCTTCGTAACCAGCCATGGCTTTGCCTTTAACATCAAGTCAGGAATACAGCATGAAGGTTTTGAAGGCATTGTTCCATGCGGAATTCAGGAATACGGTGTGACATCATTAGAGGACTGTACACAGCAGTCTTTTTCGGTAGAGCAGATTGCGAGGGAAATTGTGCCGTACTTTGAACAGCAATTTTCATTTGCTGCGCAATGGCAGACGCATTCCTTCCAATAAAAGGTCAGGCGGGCAATTGTGTGATTGACACGGGAGCCCGCCTGTTTGTTTGCTTGTGCAGCAGCTCGTCCACACATAGCTTGTAACGGATCTTGGGTAGCCCAAACTTGAGCGGTGTAGTTGTTATAGTGGCATAATAAACGGCTCAATCACCATGAACAGCGTAGAACCAATCATAGCTGCGAGCATAACGTAGACGAAAAAACGAACCCATTTTTTGTTAGACATGTGTAACTCCTTTAGGATAGGTTTAAGTCATAGATAAGAACATCTATCCGTATTGTAACGTAATCGGGAAAGAGAGGAAAGTTTAATGACAGTAGAGATAGTAAAAGATCGAATCGTACAGGAATTTATGGAACTCGTACAGGTGGACAGTGAAACAAAGCATGAACAGGAAATATCACGTGTTCTGAAAGAAAAGTTTAATGCACTTGGACTGGAAGTCGTAGAAGACGATTCCCGCGAAAGAACGGGACATGGTTCGGGTAATTTGATTGTTACCTGGAAAGCGGAAGGTGTGGAGCAAGCACCCAAAATATTTTTTACCTGTCACATGGATACCGTAACTCCAGGTAAGGGTATCCAGCCGCAGTTGGGTGAGGATGGCTGGATTCGCAGTGATGGTTCAACAATTTTGGGTTCGGACGACAAGGCTGGGATTGCTGCTTTGTTCGAGGCGATTCGTGTCGTGCGCGAGCAGAACATTCCCCATGGTCAAATTCAGTTCGTGATTACGGCTGGAGAGGAATCTGGTTTAATGGGTGCACGGGCGATGAAGCCGGAAGTGCTGGATTCTGACTTCGGATACGCTTTGGATTCGAACGGTGAGGTGGGTTCTATTTGTATAGCTGCTCCCACACAGGCACGTATTGAGATGAGAATTACTGGGAAGTCTGCACATGCGGGAGTCAATCCTGAAGACGGCATCAGTGCCATTCAAGTCGCTTCTAAAGCAATTTCTAAAATGAAATTGGGACGCATTGACAAGGAGACAACCGCTAACATCGGCAGTTTCGAAGGCGGCGGCGCGACGAATGTGGTCTGCGATTTTGTATTGATCCGTGCGGAGGCTCGCAGTATTGTACAGGAAAAGGTTAATCATCAAATTCAGCATATGCGTGAAGCGCTCGAAACCACTACGCGTGAATTTGGTGCCCAGGGAGAGTTCCGTAGTGAAGTCATCTATCCAGCATTCAGCTTTACAGAGCATGATGAAGTTGTACAGGTTGCTCAGCGTGCTATTCAAGGGCTGGGACTGGCAACATCAATCTTCCATTCGGGTGGCGGCTCAGATGCTAATGTATTCAACGGGCTTGGAATTCCAACGGTGAATTTGGCGGTGGGCTACCAGAACATCCACACAACAGAGGAAAAGATCAAGGCCGATGATCTAGTGAAGGTTGCTGAAGTAGTCGTAGCTCTGATCCAAGAAACTACAAAGTAAGACTTACTTTTTACATCTACAATATACGAAAAAGGGTTCAGGCTAAAGAAAGGAACGGTGTTCCTCCTTTAGATCTGAACCTTTTTTGGAACAATTAGCGAAGCAATAGTAGCTGTAGGTCCATATTCCTTTTGCCATTGACGCAGGAGGGCTTGAATCTGCCAGGCTTTGCCGACGATATGGAGAGTGGTTTCAGTCCGGTAGCTTTTCATGTTCTGAAATCTCCTTATAACAGAAGTTTTGATATACTACCCCCAGCATATGTTCCAAGTGGACAAGTTAGACCAATGTTGGAGATAATTAATAATGAAAGAAAGATAGAAGACGAAGGAGGAAACATGCCTGATGAACGACCAAACGAACGAACAAGTGAACAATCCAACAAGCCATGCAATTCGCAAGCCTTATTCCAATCCTGCGCTGGAGGAAAAGACCGTATCCACACAGCCTATCTTTGAAGGAAAGGTCATTACGGTACAGGTAGACACGGTAGAGCTTCCCGACGGCTCAACTGGAAAGCGTGAAATCGTCAAGCATCCAGGTGCAGTGGCAATTTTGGCTCTGCACGAGGGGAAAATGCTGGTGGTGGACCAGTACAGACAAGCTATGGGGCGCTGTGAGGTTGAAATCCCCGCAGGCAAGCTGGAGCGAGGTGAAGACCCGATGGAAGCAGCGGGACGTGAATTGAGAGAAGAAACAGGCTATACAGCCAAATCGTTGAAGCTGCTTCACTCTTTTTATACTTCTCCTGGCTTTGCGGATGAAATCATACATTTGTATGTGGCCGAAGAACTGGAGCGAGGTGAGATGGAACCAGATGAGGATGAATTTCTGGAGCTATTTGAGGTGACGCTGGAAGAAGCACACACACTTATTCGTGAAGGGCGCATTAGTGATGCCAAAACGATTCTGGCCGTCTATGCGTGGCAACTTCGCCAACAAACAGGGAGCTTCTAAGCGGATGGACACCAATATAATAGAACTTAACAACTACTTTGCAGACCTGCATATTCATATTGGCAGAACGGAGAAAGGAGCTCCAGTCAAAATTAGTGGTAGCCGTGACCTAACGTTTGCCAATATAGCTAAGGAAGCATCCGGTCGCAAAGGGATTGGGCTCATTGGGATTATTGACTGCCATGCGCCTAATGTACAGGAGGATATTCGTCGCTATTTGCATACAGGTGAAATGGAAGAAATCAGCGGTGGTGGTATCGCATACAGGGATACAGTGATTCTACTTGGCACGGAGCTGGAAATACGGGCTGAAGGTCGTCCCGAAGCACACGTACTGGCCTATTTTCCTGATCTGGCGGCGATGGAGGATTTTACCCAATGGCTGAGTAAGCATATGAAAAATGTCAATCTCAGCTCACAACGGATCTACGCACCGCCACGTGAGTTGCAGCAGCAAATTTACGGACATGGAGGCATTATGGTGCCTGCGCACGTGTTCACTCCGCATAAGGGCATTTATGGCAGTTCTGCAGCCCGTATGGAGGAACTGCTGGATATGGAGTTCATTAGTGGGGTGGAACTGGGGCTGAGCGCAGATTCATCTATGGCAGGCTTGATTTCGGAACTGGATCGCTTCAGCTTCCTCACGAATTCAGATGCCCATTCACTTGGGAAAATTGGACGAGAATACAACAAATTATCACTGGCGAAGCCGAGTTTTGATGAATTCAGGATGGCTTTGGAGCGACGTGAAGGACGACGGGTGTGTGCCAACTACGGTTTGAATCCCAAACTTGGAAAATACCATCGCTCTTACTGTCAGAGCTGCGGTACGATTATTGATGAGCAACAGATGGCGGACGAACGCTGCCCTAACTGTGGCCATACCAAGCTGGTGCGGGGTGTGCTTGATCGAATCTGGAGTATTGCCGACCGTGAACAGCCCGTAATTTCCTCCCATCGTCCTCCGTACATTTACCAGATTCCGCTGGAATTTATTCCAGGCTTGGGTAAAGCCAAGCTGAACCAGCTGTTAGCAGCCTTCGGAACAGAAATGAATATTTTACATGAGGTTACGCAGGAGGAACTGTCAGGGGTCGTCGGTAAAGTGTTGGCAGAGCAGATTGTGCTTTCACGCGAAGGACGCCTGGCGCTTGTATCCGGTGGTGGTGGAACATACGGAAAAATAGCAAAATCCTAGTAAAGTGTCCTAGTCAAGTCTTGTCTCCGTAAAAGGCATATCAGCGTCTGCTTGTTCATAACCATAAAATATCTCTGCCGTTGGCTTGGCGCATCATTCGTGATGTTAGATTTGCAGCGGAAGCTGCCCCATTCTAGCCATCAGCCGTCGGATTACGGTTGTTTTTTGGACAAACAAGCAGATGAAAGGGGCAGGACTCGATGCAATGGTTTCGTCATACGTTAAAGGACCAGACGTCATATTACGTTTTCTTGGCTGTGCTGTTTCTTGTAGGAGTTGTTTTTGGCGCACTCATGGTAAATGCGCTCTCCCTAGAACAGTTACAGGATTTGTCCCGTTACCTGAAGGATTTTTTTGTGACGGTCAACCAAAACAAGCAGGGCTTTGCTGATTCGCAGGCGGCCTCAACCTTTTGGGACAGCGTATCTCTACATCTTAAATGGGTGGGCCTCATTTGGGTATGCGGGCTTTCGGTCATTGGACTCCCAGGTATTCTTGTGCTGAATTTTCTCAAGGGTGTGCTGATCGGATTTTCTGTAGGTTATATGGTAGGGCAATATTCGTGGAAAGGACTATTATTTTCATTGGTTTCCGTTGCCCCACATAACCTGCTCGTGATTCCGATACTGCTCGTCTGTAGTGTGGCTGCGATGACTTTTTCCATTCATATGATCAAAACTAAAATACTTGCTACTCGACCATCAGACGGGATGTTGCGTCCGTTGCTTTCTTACGCAGGATTGACTGCTGTGATGATGGTGCTGCTTATCGGCAGCGCGTCCTTTGAAACTTGGGTCACCCCGGTTATGATGCAATGGGTCACTCCTATGCTGACGGCTTCCGTGACATCTTGATCTCATTTCAAAATGTTTGACTTTATTTGTATAGACCCCCTATAATAATAGGAGTGAAAAAAAGTGCAGTAGGCAGTAGCTTTGCAGGGGGAGGGAGACACATGGAAGCACGGATCGAAAAAATTAAGCAGCAGCTGCAATCCCAGGGCTACAAACTAACGCCTCAGCGGGAAGCCACCGTCAGAGTTTTACTTGAGAACGAAGATGATCATCTGAGTGCGGAAGATGTATTTATGCTCGTCAAAGAGAAAGCTCCCGAAATCGGTCTGGCAACCGTATACCGTACCCTAGAACTGCTAAGTGAACTGCATGTCGTGGAGAAAATTAATTTTGGCGATGGCGTTGCGCGGTATGATTTGCGCGGCGATACAACCAAACATCACCACCACCATTTGATATGTGTGCAGTGCGGCAGTGTAGATGAAATACTGGAAGATTGGCTTGGACCGTTAGAGGAGCGTTTGGAACGGGAATATAATTTTACTGTAGTGGACCATCGTTTGGACTTCCACGGTATTTGTTATCGTTGTAAGGCGAAGAACGATACGACCGCCCAAAAATCCTTGGGTAAAACCAAGAAAAACAAATCACAGGATTAATAAGCTGACTACCCAAGCTCTCACCGACGAAGACGCGTTCGGGAGAGCTTTTTTGGTTCGGAATTTGCTGTATGGGATCATGTGGTATAAAACAGAATAGCTTGTCATACCCTTCCATAGAGAGCCCTAAATAGGGACTACATTTTGGGAAAAGGCGGCTGATCCACATGGTACTATCATTGCGGAGAGGACTACAATGGCTGCGCTTGCTGATCTTGTTCGGGGTGTTGGCATGTATGTTCTTTTATAGCCTCAGGCTGTTTACAGATTGGATATCACCTGTAGATCATTACCGAATACCGGAAGGACATGCAGTTAAGGTATTTGGCGGACAAACAGTGAATGATGGGTCCGAGCAACGAGTAGCGGTGTTGGAACGTTTACGTTTCTTTTATTGGTATGGTGAGTAGTTTATGTAATCATCTTAATGAGATGATGATATGAAGGTCGCACATGAAGAAGCAGGCGCAACAACGGAATCGCTGTATGCAGGACAAGGAGAGTTTTGGAACTCATGAAAATGTATATTCAACCTTTCGTTCAATATATGGAAGAGGAAAAGGGATTGTCACGCAGCACATTGGAAGCGTATCAACGGGACGTACAGCAGTTTACTGAGTTTGCAGAAAGCTGTGGTCTTGAGCAGCCGGATAATGTACAGCGGTCACATCTAGTGCTGTATTTGGGGCGTCTGAAGGAACAGGGAAAAGCCGCGGCGACAATTTCACGTAGCGTCGCCTCTATACGCTCCTTTTTTCATTTTCTCATTCGGGAGGGAATCGCGATCCATGATCCTTCCGTTCTGGTGGAACTGCCCAAAGCCGCTAAAAAGAAGCCCTCGGTGTTATCGCAGGATGAAATAGATCGTTTACTGGCAGCGCCGGATGTGAGTGCCCCGCAAGGGGGACGAGATAAGGCGATGCTAGAGTTGCTGTACGCGACGGGCATCCGCGTATCAGAACTGATTGCCCTGAACGTCTGTGATGTGCGCATCGATTTGCGCTTTGTGCACTGTGGCGGCGAGGCGGGCAAGGAGCGCGTTGTACCGATCAGTCGTGAGGCATCACAGTGGGCACAAGCCTACTTGGACGAGCAGCGTCCAGCGTTGCTGCGACCCGGGCAGGGTGAAGAGGCTCAAGCAGAGCAGGAAGCCTTGTTCTTGAATGTATCGGGTCAGCGGCTCAGTAGACAGGGCTTTTGGAAAATAATTAAGAAGTACGCTCAGGAAGCAGGCATAAGCAAGGATATCACGCCCCATACGCTGCGACACTCCTTTGCGGTACATATGCTGGAGGGCGGAGCGGACTTACGCTCTGTACAGGAAATGCTGGGTCATGCTGATCTGTCAACGACGCAGGTATATGCGCAGACAGCTAGACGCAACATGAAGGAAGTATATGAAATGCATCACCCGCACGGCGGTAACCGCACTTCTCATGAAAGCAATGATTAAACGTAACGTCGCTTTGCTGTCATAGAAAATGTGATAATGACTATAACTTTACGATTGTACAAGTCAGGAGAGATATGAATGTCAACAGCCAACCAAGCTACAATTCAGGAAGCAGCAGACTATATCCGTGCTAAGAGCGGAATAAGCCCAGAGATTGGTCTTATTCTGGGATCGGGCCTCGGTATATTGGCCGATTTGATTCAAGATGGAGTTAGTATTCCTTATCAGGATATTCCCCATTTTCCCGTATCAACGGTAGAAGGCCACGAGGGGGAGTTACTGTTAGGCACAATTGAAGGTCGCGCTGTTGTCATGATGAAGGGGCGCTTTCATATGTATGAGGGCTACGGTCCACAGCTGACAGCTTTCCCTGTTCGGGTAATGAAGCAACTGGGGATTCAAAGCCTGCTGGTGACGAATGCCGCAGGTGGTGTAAATACTTCCTACAAAGCAGGCGATCTGATGGTCATCTCGGATCATCTGAATTTGACCGGACAAAATCCGTTGATTGGCCCGAACGATGCTGCTCTGGGTGTTCGTTTCCCAGATATGTCGGAGGCGTACAGCCGCCGCTTACGTGAAATTGCCAAACAAACGGCTACCCAACAAGGCTTCAGCCTGCAGGAAGGTGTATATGCCGGATTGCTGGGACCCAACTATGAGACGCCTGCTGAAATCGTTATGCTGCGTACACTGGGAGCAGACGCAGTAGGGATGTCGACCGTGTCTGAAGTTATTGTAGCTCGTCATGCGGGGATTGAGGTACTAGGCTTCTCCTGTATCACCAATATGGCTGCAGGCATTCTCGACCAGCCTTTGTCTCATGGTGAAGTGATGGAGACGGCAGAGAAGGTACGTGAACAATTTTTGAAATTGGTACTGGCGATTATTCCACAAATGTAGATGGAGTATAATTTTCCATTCGAAACGGTGGGCATCTCCAAAGAACCCCATATCCGAGCGCCTTTTAATGGCGTGGGATACGGGGTTCTTTTTACATTCTGCGGTTGAACTGAGTATGATCGCCTAGTGAAGAGGGCGTGTGCTCCAAGTAGCTGTATTCGCTTTTTCTGCTACAGTTAGTCTATGTCGCTCTTGCACTTTGATCACAATGACCATGAAAATAATCCAGTAAATGGCTAATGAGTTTAGAAAACGGCTATCCGTTATATTGTTCAATACGATGAACAGGAAAAAAACAGCTGCCGTCAGCCATGTATACATATCTGTTTTGCCAATTCTGATTTTAAATAAGGTAGTTACGACGAGTATAACCGTTGCAAGTAGTCCTATAAGGCCCACGTCGATCCATAGATCTCGAAAGCCGCTATGGCTGCTCGTCAGATCAAAACGGATGCCGTTCGCATAAATGCTGGGCCGGGCTGCCCAGAAGGAGCCGTAACCATGTCCGAACCAGTAGTGGCTCTGAATAGCACCATCAATTCCCTGCCAGATTTCCGTTCTTCCGGTTAAGGTTGTTGTTTTTCCGAATTCCGAGGCAATCGCATCTCCATAGGTAAAGGTAAGTGCCAAACCCAACAGAACAAGTAAGCAGGAACAGCTAACAAAGAACCCCCGCAACGCGATGCTTCGAATTCTTTTAAATAACAATATAAATAAAATAAATACGAAGAGTGAAGATGTCAGCACCAATGAGGTGGTAGACTGGCATTCGATGAGCAATAAGGCATTGAGTAAGATGAAGCCAATATGTAAGGCTTTGCGTGTGCCCTTGAAAAAATATATGACATGTGAAACAAAACTTAACAGCGAGAGGGTTCCAAGTGTATTTTTATGACCAGAAATTCCCTTCCACAGTCCAGCATGCTCTACACCGCCATGAATGGCAAAGGAAGGAACGAGTACGACGGCAAGTAGATTGAGTACGCTCAGGATACTTAATGTAACGACTAAGAGGCGTATGCAGCCCTGTGCTGTATAATGGGTGACCAGATAGAATCCAAAGGTAGAGAAGGCAAGAAATTTAACAACCATTAGTACAGAAGAAGTTTGCTCTTGTTCAGCCCATAAACAGGAAGCGGCGATGTACATCATAAGTAAGGTCAGCAACGGATTATCAGCTAGGATTGCGATTAATGACTTGAGTGAAGGCAGAAGCATGGTGTAGCTGAACAACAAGATAAGCAGGGAAATCGTGATCACTCTGGGAGACAAACCCTGACAGGCAAAGGGAATCGAGAAAGCCAGTAAACCGGCTACTGTGAGTATGTGTTTCACGGTTTCACCGCCTAGATACGTTATGTATCTATAATATACAAAATGTATCTTCTTGTACAATCATAATAAAATATTTATTTTCATTTTTCGCGACCTAGAGCAAGCCTTATTGTGCATATACTCAGTCCATGCTAAGAAAATGAAGAATTCTTCGGTATAGTCTGAAAGTATTTTCACGTTTTTAACAATGGGGGTGTTTGGGTGGCGGATTTTACAGACCGTTTGAAGTTGAATTTGAGTGGTACGGGCAAAGAGTTAACGCCTCAGCAATTAAATGACAATTTTAAAGCCATTGAAAAAGAATTCATGGAACGCAGTGTAAACGTAAGCTGGTTTGGAGCTGCTGGTGATGGTATTCAGGACGACACGGCAGCTTTGCAAGAATTGATTAACAAGACTCCCGATTACTCCATTCTTCACATCCCCAGTGGTCGATACAAAATAACATCTACCCTTCAGATTCGCAAGCAGGGTGTGCGCATTTTTGGGATTCATAAGGGCAGATACCGACAGGGTAAGGGAGTCACTTCGATTGAATATTATGGTACGGGTCCTTGTTTCCAAATTGGAGACGAAAGTCTGCCATCGTTTAGTGGCTTTCAAAATGTGCAGTTCCATGACTTATCGATCCGGTACGAAGGGACCGACAGAGCCACCTTAAATAATCCGTTTTCGCAGTCAGTGAAGCGCGGGTATTATGGCAAAGGGACTATGGGCATTCAGGACTGGAAGGGCGGCGGCGTTGTCCTGGATAACGTGTTGATTGAGCATTTTGAAACGGCTTTTTGGGGCTATGAAAGTGATGTGAACTTATTTAAATGCACGGAGATAAATTACAATAAAATAGGGATTCACTTGCAGAACAGAAGTTCACAGTTTACAAGCATTGCGCTTTTTACGCTCGGGAACGATACGGCGCTGGATCTGAATAGTTCTAACGGGGCGAGATTCATGGCTAGTCAGCACATTAAGGATGGGAGCTCCAGTGATATTCCCATTTTAATAAATGATTTTATGAATGCAGAATTTTTAGGCTGCTGGTTCGAAGGACTAAGCAGAGAACACAAGATGACAGTACCTTCTTTTATTCAAATTGGTGCTACGAAAGAAACCAAAAATGTTGCCCTGCGCGACTCTATTTTGGCGATAGCAGACAAATACGATGACACCCAATCGGTGTGCAATTATTTTGTGGATGTGGTCATTGGCAAAAAAGTTTTGGTGGACGAGGTGGGCGGATATCCCCGTAATCTCAAACAGCTTATTTGTTTCTCTGGCAGCTCCTCCACACAACAGGTGACACTTCGCTCACATTTGGATTTTAGCTATAGCAATCATCGTTATGACGAGAATCATGGGACAGGGCAAGCTTTGTTGCTCGTAGAAAAATATTCGAATAACGGTATAGAACATTTGAATGAAACCTTTGTCAAAGCCTATCTTGGTTCAAGGCAAAATATCCCTGCAGGTAGCTGGCAGAAAGTAAGGTTTAATCAAATTAATCATGATGAGTTGACCGAATTCGATGGTTCGAATAGCCGATGGCGAGCCAAGCGAGCTGGGAAATACAGAATACAAGTCTACATTTCGACCGATCCCCAAGTAGATGGTAACCGGACACGGCTGGCACTTCACTTGAATGATGAGCAGCTAACTGGAAGTTCTGCCTATGCTTATCTCGATGACAGGGTGATTGGCGGACTGAACTATGGTGCATTGAATGGAGCAATGGAACTTAGACTCGAAGCGAATTCTTTTATTGATATACGGGTATTTAGTCAAAATGCAGTGGATATTTTACCGGGTGGGGGTATTACATATCTTACCGTTAGCCGGATTTAGACGATTTTTATAGGTCATTTTTACAGACGATAGATGTTGTGTCGTATATATATCGGGAAATACGCACCATGCTGGCTCAGCTTGGTGCTATTTGATGTTTTTATTCATATGGAATATTTTTCTTTCATTCTGACGACAATGGTTAGCAGCACGCGAATAGACCGGAGAGATCAGTAAATGGGCTCCGGCTCTTTACGCCAATATGTTGAGGAGGGGACCGATTGTGAAGAAAAAAGTGGTGGCGTTCATCCTGGCTTGTCTGGTAGCCTTGACTGCCGTCCCTGTCGGCGGTTGGGCCGAAGAAAGCAGACCTGAAAGCAAAACCAAAGTAGGTTCAGCAGCTGAGCTGGCTCCCGAGGCCCTTTCGGCGATCTTGATGGATGCAGATACAGGCACAGTCATCTATGAAAAAAACAGTCGTGAAAAGCTTCCTCCAGCAAGCATCACTAAGATCATGACGATGCTGCTAACAATGGAGGCCATTCATGATGGCAAGCTCAAGCTGACCGATAAAGTACGGGCCAGTGAGTATGCGTCTTCAATGGGAGGCTCGCAAATTTTCTTAGAGCCGGGAGAAGAAATGACGGTCGATGAGATGCTGAAGGGAATTGCGATGGCTTCGGGCAACGACGCCTCTGTAGCGATGGCTGAGAAAATTGCAGGTTCTGAACAGGCTTTTGTCGAGATGATGAACGCCAAGGTGCAGCAGCTTGGACTCAAAGATACGCATTTTGCCAATTGCAACGGTTTACCCGTAGAAAATCACTATTCCTCTGCGCATGATATTGCGGTTATGAGCCGGGAACTGTTGAAATATCCGCACATTACGAAATATACGGGAGCTTATCAGGACTATTTGCGCAAATCCTCGGTCAAGCCCTTTTGGCTGGTGAATACGAATAAGCTTGTTCGCTTCTATACCGGAGCAGATGGTCTGAAAACGGGCTATACGTCAGAAGCAAAGTTCTGTCTTTCCGCTACGGCGAAGCGTGATGGCTTACGTGTCGTAGCTGTCGTACTTGGTGAGCCGAACACGAAGATACGCAATAATGAGGTTTCTTCCATGTTCGATTACGCATTTTCTCAATATACAATGAAATCCATATATAAGCCAGGTGAAAAGCTGGGCAGTGTAAAAGTTGAAAAAGGTGTATTGCCAGAGCTGGAAATTCAGGCTGACCGTTCTTACAGTGTGCTGGTGAAAAAAGGCGGCAACAAACAAACGCTGCGTCACGAGCTACAGTTGACCCCAAGCCTTAAAGCTCCTGTCCGGGTGGGTGACCCCGTTGGTAAGCTGGTCGTCTATCAGAATGGACAACGTCTTAAGGAGTTTAATATCACTTCGCCTGTGGCTATCGAGAAGGCCGGCTGGTGGAAATTGTTTAAACGTACCATGTCGAACCTATTTTCTTTGTAGATTTAACGGGGTTTTCTTCTAGTTTTGTCGGAGGGCAGGAATCGTCTGCGACTACGTAGAAATCCTTGTCCAAGACCGGGAGGAGAGTGAGTAAGCATGAACCTGCAAATTGAAATGGAGCATCACCGGGGAGTACTTATTGTAAGGCTGTCTGGTGAACTTGATCACCATACGTCGGATATGGTCCGTATGCAAATGGATGAGGCGATTCAGCGCCGGCAATGCGAGCATATCGTGCTCAGTCTGAAGAATCTTCAGTTTATGGATAGTTCCGGCCTTGGCGTTATCTTGGGACGATACAAACTGATCAAGCAAAAGGGCGGGAAAATGGCAGTCTGTGATGTCAATCCGCCGGTACATCGACTGCTGGATATGTCAGGCTTGTTTAAAATCATGCCCATTTATGACAACGAGGTAAATGCGCTCACGGAACTGGAGGTTGTGTCATGAGAGAAGGCACGGGAAACAATTTCATGAGCTTGCAGTTTGCCGCAAAATCGGAAAATGAAGCATTTGCCCGCGTGGCTGTGGCAGCCTTCATTTCCAGGCTTGATCCCACAATGGATGAGCTTAGCGATTTGAAGACCGTTGTGTCTGAAGCGGTGACAAACAGTATTATTCACGGCTATGACAGTGATCCGTCAGGTGTCGTAACGATTAAAGTCGGAATTGAAGCGGACGTGATCACGTTGGTCGTTGAGGACGCAGGACGGGGAATTGAGGATCTGGAGCTGGCCAAGCAGCCTCTCTATACGTCCAAGCCTGAATTGGAACGTTCCGGCATGGGCTTTACGATTATGGAAAATTTCATGGATGAGTTCGAAGCAGTCAGTGAGCCGGGCGGAGGCACGTCGGTCCGGATGAAGAAAAGGATTGAATCCAAGAAAGCTTTATATAATTAGGAGTTGATCCTATGGAAGCAGGAGGAAAAAAAACTTCGCACAGCTATTTGGAGGATACAGAAGTCAAGCGGCTTATTGCACTGAGTCAATCTGGTGATAATGATGCTCGTGAGACACTGGTCAATAGTAATATCCGGCTCGTCTGGTCTGTCGTGCAGCGCTTTATGAACCGGGGGTATGAACCTGACGATCTTTTTCAAATTGGTTGCATCGGATTGTTAAAATCGGTGGATAAATTCGATCTCAGCTACGAAGTCAAATTTTCAACATATGCAGTACCAATGATTATTGGTGAGATTCAACGCTTCCTTCGAGACGATGGTACACTCAAGGTTAGCCGTTCCTTGAAGGAAACAGCCAATAAGGTCCGTAAAATGAAGGACGAGCTGTCCAAACGGCTCAATCGCCTGCCTACAGTCAAGGAGGTTGCTGATGAGCTGGGAGTGACACCGGAGGATGTTGTTTTTGCGCAGGAGGCCAATAAGCCACCTACCTCCATTCACGAAACAGTGTTTGAAAATGACGGAGACCCGATTACACTTATGGATCAGATTGCCGACGAATCGCAGGAAAGATGGTTCGACAAGCTGGCGCTGAATGAGGCCATTGGCGGATTATCTGAACGGGAGCGATTGATTGTGTACCTGCGTTATTACCGGGATCAGACTCAGTCAGAGGTTGCAAGTCGTCTTGGCATTTCTCAGGTGCAGGTATCACGATTGGAAAAAAAGATTTTACAACTGATCCGCGATCAGATTGCCCAATAATGAAGACAGGATTTTAGTGAGTGAAATCCTTATACTAACGCATTCTAAAGAGTATTCCAAAGCCATTTTAATGGCCAGGAGTACTCTTTTTTGCGTGTGACAAAAGACAATACACAGAATAGGTTTGCTTGCTTCGCCCCATACTAATCGGTAATTACGAGGATAAGGAGGGAATCGGATGAATCATAGTCCGGCTCCTATTGTCTACTTGCGGCTCCGCAGCCGTGTGCGTATGATCCAAGGGCAGGATTTACATTTGGGCGATGTAGCCCACCTGCTGACGGAGCCCGAATGGGAAAAGGATCTGCTTGAGCTTGTTCTCAAGCGGCCGCAGAAGCAGGACGGTAACCTGATACTGGTGGACATGCTACAAATCATATCAAAAATTAGAGATCATATTCCGGGAGTCGTAGTTGAATCTCTCGGGAAACCGCATGTACTTGTGGAACTCGTGGAAAGACCCCGTAAGCCATCCAAAATACTGTTCGTGTTAGTATGGTTGCTGCTGTTTTTTGGCTCTGCGCTGACGATTATGAACTTTCATGCTGACGTTAGCATGATGGAGGTACAGGTTCGGATTGTGGAGATGATTACGGGACAAAAGGATGAGCATCCGTACTTGTTCCAAATTGCTTACTCGATCGGCATCGGCTTTGGCATGATCGTATTTTTTAATCACTTGTTCAAGAAAAAATGGAATGAGGAGCCGACCCCCCTGGAGGTGGAAATGTATCTGTATCAGGAAAATGTGGATCAGTATGTTGTGGCAGAGGAGTATGAAAAGATGGCTCGTTTGCAGACAAAGGATAAGAAACCATGATATTTGTACAGGCTGCACTTCAGATTATTTTGGGTATCGCTGGGGGGCTGGCGGTAGGTAGCGGTGTGATTGCTTTTTTTATTGTGCTGGATATCATGCCGCGATTAGCACAACTCACCCGGACGTATAAAAAATCACGTGCATACGAAAAGGCGATGATTTTAGGTTCAGTGGTGGGAACCGTGGCCGATTTTTGGAACATTTGCTTGCCATTACCGGGCATGTTTACATGGATACCCGGGCTATTTTGCGGAGTGTTTATTGGCTTGCTCGCCGCGGCTCTGACAGAGGTGCTGAATCTCCTGCCCATACTGGCCAAGCGACTCCATATGACTGTATACATGTTCGGTCTGTTAATGGCAATGGTGCTTGGCAAGGTAACGGGTTCCTTATTTGATTGGTTTGTATACAACCGTTAATAGCGAAGAAGAAGGGGGCAAGAGATATGGATCACAGAACGGATCAGGATCAGCAGGAGCATTATCATGGAGACGGAGCAATAGGAAGGGAAAATAAGACTGATGGGGAAAGTTCGGGCTCCTGGAAGCAAAAGCAGGAGCAGGAAGCCGCTCGTCTTAAGCACAAAAAAGAAAGCGAGCGTTCTGATAATGTAGAGGAATCCATTCGTTATTGGCAGGTTGAGGATGATATTTCTCCAAAGATGAAGGAAAATCGTGAAACTCTTAAAATGGTATTGGGTTTGGGAGAGACCTTTGATGTTGTGTTCAGGGAAATGACAACAGGTGGCCGCCATATTGGGTATCTGTTCCTGAATACCTTTGCCAAGGATCAGATCATGCTTGAGGTGCTAAAGCGGCTTACCTATCTGACGCCGGATGACATGACTTCAGCTGGACTCCAAGCGTATTTTGAAAATTTTATTCC
The DNA here is from genome assembly GCF_044784315.1 of Paenibacillus sp. DP01. Taxonomy (NCBI): domain Bacteria; kingdom Bacillati; phylum Bacillota; class Bacilli; order Caryophanales; family Paenibacillaceae; genus Paenibacillus; species Paenibacillus sp. DP01. Next base: position 3,398,703 of record NZ_CP173059.1, on the reverse strand, counting down.
ACATATACAGGTGGAGAAGACGGATAAGATGTCCGTCGTCATAAACAAGGTGTTGACGGGAATGAGTGCTCTCTTCATGGAAGGCGAGCGTTTTTCTGTTATTCTGGATACTCGTAATTACCCGGTACGGAGTCCAGAAGAACCTTCCTTGGAGAGAGTCGTGCGCGGTGCACGCGATGGTTTTACGGAAACGATGCTTACGAATGTAGGTTTAGTGCGTCGGCGTTTGCGAGACCCCGGACTTAAATTTGAGGCTATGCAGGTCGGACGCCGAACCCGAACAGATGTATGCTTAGGCTACATTGATGATATTGTGGATAAGGTCATGGTGGATACGGTACGAGACAAAATTAAAAATGTTAATCTGGATGGTATTCCTCTGGCCGATAAGCAATTAGAGGAGACAATTATCAATAAAGGTTGGAATCCATATCCATTAGTACGATATTCAGAGCGACCAGATGTTGTGGCTTCGCATATTATGGAAGGAAGGCTCGTTATTTTCGTTGATACCTCACCCAGCGTAATGATTTTGCCTACCACTTTTTTTGACCTGTGCCAGCATGCAGAAGAGAATCGGCAAACCGCTTTTATGGGTAGCTATTTACGCTGGGTGCGTTTTTTAGGCATATTCGCCTCAATGTTTCTGCTTCCGATGTGGCTGCTAATGGTCATCAATCCCGAGTTAAAACCGGCGTTTCTCGATTTTATTGGTCCTCAGAAGGAAGCTCATCTTCCGCTGATTGCCCAATTTATCATTGTGGAACTAGGGGTCGATCTTATGCGAATGGCAGCTGTGCATACCCCGACACCACTGGCTTCCGCTATGGGTTTGATCGCAGCCATTCTGGTTGGCGATATAGCAGTTCAAACGGGACTATTCGTAAATGAGGTCGTCTTGTACATGGCTGTTGCTGCCATAGGGATGTTCGCAACACCGAGCTATGAGTTGGGACTGGCGAATAGACTGATTCGACTATTCCTGCTGGTTGCTGTTGCTATTTTTCACGTACCAGGCTTTGTCGTCGGCACGACACTGATCATTTTGATGCTGACGCTGCATCGGTCATATAATTCTTCGTATTTGTGGCCGTTCATTCCTTTTAATGCTAAAGCGTTAGCTTCCATCTTGTTCCGTATGCCTGTGCTTGATGCGCCTAACCGCCCGTCATTTAATAAAACGAGGGACAATACGCGTATGCCCCATACGGATGCCAACACAGATTCGAACTCAGGCAATGGACAGGAGCATTAATATAAATGATCTGCATAAAAATCCATTGTTCTTGATGTTTTTTTTGCTATACTGGTGTAAACATTCGATGGAATATGACTAGCTTGTTCCAGAAAGAGAGGCGCCAGAACATGTATTTGCATGGAAGCAGTAAAATTAACAGCAATGGACATTTGGAGATTGGTGGATGTGATACCACGCTTTTGAAAGAGCGTTTTGGCACGCCGCTATATATTGTAGACGAACAGTTAGTCCGCCGGCGTTGCCGGGAATTTATAGAAGCATTTCGTGAGACCGGTTTAAAGTTTCAAGTGGCTTATGCAAGCAAAGCATTTTGTGTTATGGCCATGTGCGCTTTAGCTGCTGAAGAAGGAATGTCGCTTGACGTTGTTTCCAGCGGAGAGCTGTTCACAGCGCTGCAAGCAGGATTCCCGGCAGAACGAATCCATTTTCATGGCAATAACAAGACGCCGGAAGAAATTGAAATGGCGTTAGAGGCGCACATTGGCTGCTTCGTCGTTGATAGCAAGATGGAATTGCATTTGTTACAGGCTCTCGCCTCTGAAAAAGGACAACAGGTCAATATTTTACTGCGGGTTACGCCGGGGGTTGAAGCGCATACGCATGAATATATGGCCACAGGTCAAGAAGATTCAAAATTTGGCTTTGACATTGCGAATGGTACAGCCCGTCAAGCGGTGGAACAGGCTATCAAGCTGGATCATCTTAATCTGCTGGGAGTACATTCTCATATCGGTTCGCAAATCTTCGAAGTCAATGGCTTCCAAATGGCTGCCGAGCGGGTCGCAGCTTTTTGCAGAGAGATTAAGGAGCAGCTTCAGTTTTCCTTCAAGGTGATTAATCTTGGTGGTGGATTTGGCATCCGTTATACAGAGGAGGACACACCGCTGAAACTATCCACCTATGTACAGGCTATCGGCGAAGCGGTGAAAACTCATTTTTCTGGACTTTACGATGAGCTTCCAGAAATTTGGATTGAGCCGGGACGAAGTATTGTAGGTGATTCAGGTACAACCTTGTATACGGTAGGAAGCATCAAGGATATTCCGCAGGTTCGTAAATATGTTTCCGTAGACGGCGGAATGACAGATAATCCACGTCCTGCACTGTATCAGGCCAAGTATGAAGCGATGCTGGCTAATCGAGCACAAGATGCGAACGAAGAAACAGTGTCTATTGCAGGCAAATGCTGTGAGAGCGGCGATATGCTTATTTGGGATGTAGAACTGCCTCGCCCGAATAGCGGAGACTTGCTCGCTGTAGCCTCAACCGGAGCTTATAATTACTCCATGGCGAGCAATTATAACCGGATACGCCGACCAGCAGTTGTATTTGTTAACAACGGTGAGGCTGAGCTGGTAGTGCGTCGGGAAACCTACGAGGATATTGTTCGCAACGATGTTTTGCCACAGCGCTTGGTTCGTGATCAAGCCAGCTCAGTGGTTCAGCCCAATGCCAAGATTACGGTTTCGTCCTGATTGTGGAATTCTAAAATCAAGCAGGCCATTGCGTCGGTAATCATAAACCGGGGACAATGGCCCCTTTTTTTGGACAAGGCTTTGCTAAGCGCGCCAATTCATAGTAAACTGGAACTTGATGTTATTTAGTTCTCAAAACAGGTTGAAAAGGAGATACAAACAATGAAAAAAGGTAGAATAGATCTTGAAAACGGCGGTATCGTCGAAATTGACTTTTTCCCAGAAGAAGCTCCAAACACCGTTGCTAACTTTGAAAAGCTGGCAAACAGCGGTTACTACAACGGATTGAGCTTCCACCGCGTCATCCCGGGCTTTGTTGCTCAAGGTGGTTGTCCGATCGGTAATGGTACAGGCGGTCCTGGCTACACCATTGACTGTGAAACAGCTACGAATACAACCAAGCATGCCAAAGGCGTTCTGTCCATGGCTCATGCAGGTCGCAACACAGGTGGCAGCCAATTCTTTATTTGCTACGCTCCACAGCCGCATTTAGATGGAGTACATACTGTATTTGGTAAAGTAACCAAAGGTATGGAATTCATTGATGCTGTAAAACAAGGCGACAAAATGAAAGAGGTTAAAGTATTTGACGTGTAATTTACCATTACATGCATGATTTAAATTTCTTTAAATAGTGTTGTACTTAAGCCGTTCTGTCTTTGGACAGGGCGGCTTTTGTTGTCTTTTGTTTGACGGTTTGCTGATTTTTACAATCACGTAGGTATTACAGTGCGTAAGATCACATTCGAAAAGTAAGTGTTGTGATAGCCTTTTCATAAGAATGCATTTTCCATTTATTTTATATGAGTATTCAAGCTCAGTAAGAGTTGGAAAAGAAGGGGGCTTATCACATTGTCTATTTTAACGCGCACAAATCGACTCGGATTTTTTGAAATCCGGCTGGAATCCATTGGTGGACTCGGCGCTAATCTGGCTGGCAAAATGTTAGCCGAAACCGGGGTGCTTGGTCTAGGGCTGAATGCTTCAAATTTCTCATCCTATGGTTCGGAAAAGAAGGGAAGCCCGGTTAAAAGCTTTGTTCGCTTTTGTGAGCCGGAGGTGGATATTCGGGATCACAGTCCGATTGAGCAACCGCATGTGGTAGGCATTTTCCATGAAACATTATACAAAACGGTAAATGTGATCAGCGGACTGCCAGCGGATGGGATTGTAGTGGTCAATTCCACACGTCCGGCAGAAGAAATACGGGCTGATTTGGGACTGGTATCTGGTACATTAGCAGTGGTCGATGCAATGGGGATCGCACTGGAAGAGCGGACCAAACTAAATACGTCCATGCTAGGTGCCTTGTTCCGTGTCTGTGATTTCCTGGACCCGGAAGCAATGAGATCGGTTATTCGCAGTACCTTTGAAAAGAAAAATCCACAATTAGTGGAACCTAATCTGCGTACGTTTAATCGTGGTTTTGAAGAAATGCAACTACATGTATATCCGGTTACTGCTGATGCGCAGGATCGGGTTTTTGAACGTCCGCAGCCTTTGCTAGGGTACGAAACTCAATTGCTGGGGGGCGTTATTGCAACTCAGGGCAACAGCATGACGAAAGATGTTAGTGGTTCACGTCAGGGTTATGTGCCTGAATATGAAGCTGATAAATGTACCCATTGTGCCAAGTGTGATTCGATCTGCCCGGATTACTGTTTTGTATGGGAAGAGCAAGCAGACAAACGCGGAAGAATGATGCCGTTTTTGCAAGGGATTGATTACCAGTATTGCAAAGGATGTCTGAAATGTGTAGATATTTGCCCATCGGGGGCGTTAAGCTCGCGTCGCGAGCAATGGGGCTGGGCGGAGCAGCATCGTGTTGCCCACCAATTTCCGGTATATGAAGGAGGGCGTGCGTAATGGCAAAACTGGAGGAGGAACTCAAACAGACGGGCGCCGCACAAGTGACAACGTTCGAATCCGGTAATGAAATGGCAGCTACGGCGGCTGCGCAGATCAATTATCATATGATGGGATATTTCCCGATCACTCCATCGACCGAGGTAGCGCAGTATCTGGATCAAATGAAAACGCGTGGTCAGCATAATATTAAACTGGTTGCAGCCGATGGAGAACACGGATCGGCAGGGATTTGTTATGGAGCTGCGGCAGCTGGAGCGCGGGTTGTGAACGCCACCAGTTCGCAAGGTTTCCTGTACATGCTGGAGCAGTTGCCTGTTCAGTCAGGTACCCGTTTCCCTATGGTTATGAACCTGGTGACAAGAGCTGTCAGTGGTCCCTTGGATATTCGGGGGGATCATTCGGACCTGTATTATGGTTTGAATACAGGCTGGGTCATTTTGACGGCAAGTACGCCACAGGCTGTGTATGATATGAACATCATGGCCCTCAAAATCGCAGAGCATAGCGATGTACGGTTGCCTGTAATGGTCGCATACGACGGTTTTTATACATCTCATCAAAAACGTAAAGTGCAATATTTTGCCGATGCAGAGACCGTGCGCGATTTTGTAGGCCCCAATCCGAACCTGAATTATCCGAATATTACGGATTTTGATCATCCTGTCACTGTGGGTGCGCATATGAACGGTGATGACCTGACGAATAATCACGTTCAACTGTCCGAAGCGTTGAAGCTTTCAGAAGGAGTATATGAGCAGGTAGCAGCAGAATATGCTGCTTTATCCGGTCGGGAATATCCGATTTTGGACCTGTATCATATGGAGGATGCTGAGGTTGCGGTATTTCTGCTGAATTCGGCGGCTGAATCGGCCAAGGATGTGGCGGATCAACTCCGTGCGCGTGGCATTAAAGCTGGTGTGATTCGTCCGAATATTATCCGGCCGTTCCCAGCCGCACAACTGCGGGAGGCGTTGCGCCATGTCAAGGCGTTGTTGGTGGGTGAACGTGCAGATTCGTACGGATCAGATGGCGGTAATTTGACGCACGAAATTAAGGCGGCGTTGCAGGAGGACCCACTGAATCAAACCCTCGTATTGAGCCGTATCTTTGGCTTGGGAGGAAAGGATTTTTATGCGGAAGATGCAGAGGCGTTCTTCCAGCTTGCGATTGAGGCGGTAGAGGCTGGACGAGCGGAGAAGCCCTTTGATTATTACGGGATTAATCCGGGTTCAGCGGACAAGGTGATGCCGCAAGTCATGCAGCCACCACGTGGCAATGCATACCGTACGGGTCTGATTCAGGTTACGCCGGATGAGGCGACCGGGAAGCTCAAAGTCAAGGTACCACCTCTGCGTTCGTTAACAACCAAACCACGCCGTCTTACTCCGGGTCATGGGGCTTGTCCTGGTTGTGGAGCCTTGTCTGCACTAGAACTGTTTTTTAAAGGGATTGAAGGCGACATTGTTGTACTGTTCCAGACTGGCTGCGTATATGTGGTGACGACAGGGTACCCATACACATCACACAAGCAACCGATGATCCATAATCTTTTTCAAAACGGGGCCGCTACCCTTTCAGGAGCGCTGGAAGCTTACATGGAGATGAAGCGACGTAATGAAATTGAGATGTCGGATGATCCGACCTTTATCATGATCAGTGGTGACGGCGGGATGGATATTGGTATGGGTTCTGCGATTGGTGCGGCTCTGCGTAACCATAAACTGATCATGCTGGAATATGATAACGAGGGATACATGAATACAGGCTCTCAGCAATCGTACTCCACTCCAATGGGGCATATGACGAGTACGTCGGGTGTAGGGAAAATGCAAAAAGGGAAACAAGGGCATCATAAGGATACTGTGCAAATTATGGCCGCCTGTAACATCCCGTATGCCTTTACAGCAGCCGAAAGTCATCCGCAGGATATGCTGCGCAAAGCCGCCAAGGCTCAATGGTACGCCAACAACGTGGGTACGGCATATGGTAAAATTCTGTGCGCCTGCCCACTCAACTGGAAATCCGAAGACAGATTGGGTACTAGCATCGTGGGCGCCGCAGTCGAGTCTTGCTTCTTTCCTTTGTACGAAATCGAACAAGGGAGCACGACGATTACGTACAATCCGGAAGACAAGGGAAAACGGATTCCAGCCGCAGAATGGCTAAAATTAATGGGTAAAACGAAGCATCTTCTCAAAGAGGAAGCAACGCTGGCTACCTTTGAGCAGGAGATTGAGCGTCGCTGGACTATCCTGAAAAAGAAACATGAAATTTCGGAGTTATAATTCTGTTTTTTGCATAATAATCGTGTAACATTGTTAGCCGCTGTTTCGGCACCGGTTCGATTGAGATTCCTAGCGCTTGCTGCGCCAGGAATCTTTTTTTGCGTTTATGGGTTGAAGCATAAAAAAACAGGTAATGATTTCCGATATAGGAGTGGAGGCCTATAGAAGGTATGTTATAAAGTCTTCTTCTGAATTTTAAGATGCAATGAGGTGCAGGTAATGATTAAGCTGAACACAGTTGAAATAATTGAAATTATAAAGAAGCAAATCCCCAAGGTTATGAACATCACGCCAGTGGAACTCAAGTTTACGGATGATTTTGGACGGGCATCGCTGGCGGCAACAGAACACAAATTCACGCTGACGAACCAGCATTATTCTGCCAAGGTGATGGATTGCGTGTTAGAAACACAAGTGCGCCCTATTTTAATGTGTGAAATTATTTATTTTCTAAAATGCGAGTTTATTGATGGGCATGTGGATGTAAGACTGGATTATGAAGCATGTTCTGAGGGAGAGCGAGGACCTGTTGCTTCAGCTGTCATTACCTTTGATCATGATACGCAGCTTGGAGTCGACGAACTGGCCGATCTGATTGACCTGGCGCTTCATATGAATGATAAAACCTGGTTTGAGGAACTCTCCACTCAATATGTCAAAAGCAAAGCAGGGGCTTCGATTAGATAACTTGCTTTTTTTAGAAGTCGGTGCTAATATACGTAACAAGTTTAATGTTAATTCAATTAAATAAGAGCAAGATCCTTCGGGGCGGGGCGAAATTCCCCACCGGCGGTGATGACATGTTTGTGAATCGCTTCTGCGAACACAGCATGGCTTAGTCCGTGACCCGGATGCTGAACAATCAGCAGAAGGTGGACCTGGTGCAATTCCGGGACCGACAGTATAGTCTGGATGGGAGAAGGATACGAAGCGCATGTGCATGACGTGACATGTGCCAATTTTTAGCATACGTAAAAGTACGTACGGCTTATTTCGTTGTAGGACAGCATCGGACGACAGCTTTTATTAAGCTTTCTTTTCGATAGTGTTCTGAGCGTAATTGGCTGTATTGTCATCATGCTTTCTTTTGGCAGACCTATGATTTCATGTCATTTTAATACATGTATGAACTGCGCTTGTATACTACATATGTGACTCTCATCACCCCCATGACGGATTGAATCCTGACTGGGGGTTATTTGCGCTTACAGCTGATGAATTAGGGATAAACTGAAATGTAGTGGAAAGGAGTGAAAGCATGTTTACCGGATTGGTCGAGGAAGTGGGTCGCATTCAAAGTATTTCCAAAAGTGGTGAAGCGATGGTGCTGGGTATTTCGGGTTCTGTGGTATTGGACGATTTGAAAATAGGCGACAGTGTCTCGGTGAATGGTGTTTGCCTGACGGCAATACAGATTGGTACTAAAGATTTTAAGGTTGATGTGATGCCTGAGACTTTTCGCAGCAGTAATCTAAGGGAACTCAGATCCGGCAGTCGAGTCAATTTGGAGCGGGCGATGGCGGCGAGTGGAAGATTCGGAGGACATATCGTACAGGGACATGTGGACGGGACGGGTACGATTCGCGGAGTGACATCAGAGCAGAATGCGGTAGTGTTCGAAGTTGAGCCTTCTGATCAAGCATTATTTAAATATGTTCTTCTCAAAGGGTCAATTACAATTGATGGTATCAGCCTCACAGTCGCGCAGCGGACGAGAAATAGCTTTGCTGTATCTATTATCCCCCACACCTTAGCCGAAACGGCCTTACAAGCCAAACGTGAGGGAGATACCGTGAATATTGAATGCGATATATTGGGCAAATATGTGGAGCAACTTTTACATTACAGAGGTTCAGCGTCGATGGAGAGAGCCGATCAAGCCCCACTTAGTTTGGACTATTTGGCGAAACACGGCTTTGCCTGATACAGCCTGTTACAGAATAATAGAAAAATTGGTTCAGGAGCATTCGTGACACAAGACATAAGGAGGAGAGGGTTATGGATAGAGGCATCCAAACAAGTGCAACGACAAACATCATGGAGCAGGATGAGTTGCACCACGACGAAGAGATTCGATTGGATTCCATCGAAGAAGCATTGGAGGATTTAAAGAACGGCAAAGTCGTTATTGTAGTGGATGATGAACAGCGGGAAAATGAAGGCGACTTTATCGCTTTGGCTGAAAAAGCATCGCCCGAGGTGATCAATTTCATGATTACAGAAGGTCGCGGATTGGTCTGTGTGCCGATCACACAGCACCGAGCCAAGGCATTGGAATTGCATCCTATGGTAGAGCAAAACACAGATTTTCACGGTACCGCCTTTACGGTATCGGTAGATCATATGAAGACAACAACGGGGATTTCAGCGGCCGAGCGCTCTTTGACTGTTCGTGCCTTAGCCGACGAAGCAATCACGGGCAGCGATTTTCGCAAACCTGGTCACATGTTCCCGCTAATTGCTCGCGATGGTGGGGTCTTGCAGCGTGCCGGTCATACTGAAGCGGCTGTCGATCTGGCCCGACTCAGCGGCTTTAAGCCTGCCGGGGTCATTTGCGAAATTATAAAGGAAGATGGTTCGATGGCCCGCTTACCTGATTTGGTCGTGATCGCCAAGCGACATCAATTGAAGCTGATTAGCATTCAGCATTTAATCGACTACCGTCGTCGTTTGTCATTGTAAATAATTCAAAAAAAGAGAGGTTGATAAGCATGGCACGTTTTCTGGAAGGTAATCTCGTATCGAATGGTTTAAAGTATGGTATTGTGGTGGGCAGATTTAATGAATTTATTACAAGCAAACTGTTGAGCGGTGCACTTGATGCACTTCAACGACATGGTGCACAGGAAGATGAAATTGATGTAGCGTGGGTGCCGGGTGCATTTGAAATCTCGCTTATCGCACAAAAAATGGCCGCAAGTGGAAAGTATGATGCTGTCATTACGCTTGGCACGGTTATCCGTGGTTCTACTTCACACTATGATATCGTCTGCAATGAAGTGGCCAAGGGTGTGGCGGCAAGCAGTCTGAAAACGGGTGTCCCTATTATTTTTGGTGTAGTGACTACGGAAAATATTGAGCAGGCCATAGAACGGGCAGGTACAAAGGCTGGTAATAAAGGTTGGGATTCTGCGCTGGCTGCGATTGAAATGGCCAATCTCGGTAAGCAGTTCTAATGATATAAATGGCTGAAAGAACGGCATAAACTGCAAAGTGGAAAAGGGATTAGATTGTTAAGCAAGGCGATGACGTATATACTACAGAAAGAGGGATTGATAACGTAGAGCATAAGTGCTAATGGGGAAAGGTATTGTTGAATGATGATTGGAGTAAGGCAGGGGGAAGCACATTGACAGTCGTAAATTACAAGCTGGAAACATTCGAGGGTCCGCTGGATCTACTGTTGCATCTGATTGATAAAGCCGAGATCGACATTCAGGATATCCCGATTAGCGATATTACTGATCAGTACATGGCTTTTTTGCACAGTATGCAGGAGCTGGAGCTGGACATTACAAGCGAGTTTCTAGTGATGGCGGCGACGCTCTTATCCATTAAGAGTAAATTGTTGCTTCCCAAGCCACCTGTGATGGAATATGACGATTTGGATTTTTATGAAGAAGAAGACTATGATCCACGCGAGGAACTGGTTCGCAAGCTGGTGGAGTATCGTAAATACAAAGGGATTGCTCGCCATCTGAGCGAACGGGAGTGGGAACGTAGTCTGATTTATGGCAAGGAGCCGGAAGATTTGAGCGCATTCCTGCCAACCGAACCCGCAAATCCGGTGCATGGGCTGCATGCGAGCGATTTGGTCGCGGCCTTTCAGCGTGCATTGCGCAAAGCTGAACGACGTACGACGGTAACCCGTGTTCATCGGGACGAAATTTCAGTCAAGGACCGTATCCGGCAAGTTATCGGGGCGTTAGAGAAGGTGGGGAATGGAGGACGGCTGCTGTTCTCCAAGCTGATGCATGAGGATATGTATCGGCATGAGGTGGTTGTAACCTTTTTGGCTATCCTTGAATTGATGAAAATGAAGCAAATCTTCTGTTATCAGGAGAAGCTTTTCGATGATATTGTAATGGAGTGGAGAGGGGATTTACGGGTTAATGGATTATCTGAAGCTGAAATCAATTATTGAGGGGCTGCTGTTTCTCGCGGGAGAGGAAGGGTTGTCCACCAAGCAGATCGCCGACATTGTAGAACAGCAGCAAGAGCTGGTTGAAAAGTGTCTGGAGGATATGAAACAGGATATGGAGCAAGGAGGAAGAGGCCTGCAGCTTGTCCGTATTGCTGGTCATTATCAGCTTGCAACTTTATCCGAACATGCACCTTATTTTGAAAAGCTCGCCTACTCTCCGGCACGTGCCTCATTGTCTCAAGCTGCTTTGGAGACACTGGCCATTGTGGCCTACCGCCAGCCCATTACAAGAGTTGAAATCGAAGAGATTCGAGGTGTCAAATCCGAGCGGGCCATACATACACTGGTCAACAAGGAGCTCATTGAAGAGAAAGGTCGAGCTGAGGCCATCGGACGACCAATATTGTACGGAACGACGAAATCATTTTTGGATTATTTCGGTCTAGGCTCTCTTGAAGATCTACCGCAACCGGAGCAGTTCGAGGATTCAGACAATTTAGAAGAAGAGACACAGCTATTGTTCGAGCGTCTGGAGAGTAGCCAGCCTACGGAGAACGATTCGGATCCGGAATCTTAAATTCAAAAAATTCAAAAGACAGCCAGTCCTTACGTCGTTGAGGGCTGGCTGTTTGGCATTTTAAGATGCATGATTTCCCGCTGAAAGGTCATACTATTTTTGCCATGATATTCTATAGCAAAAAGGTAGGGAGGACTCGCCAGTGTGGAAATGGATCAGTATCGCCATCATCATCGTTATATTCATTGTACTGGCTATTCTGCTCTCTCGTATTCGATTGAAGCTGGAAATTGCCAAGCATGACAATGATGATCGGGCGCATTTAGAGATCAGATTTCTATACGGGTTGATCAAAATGGATTACGATATTCCAGCCATTCTCATTACAGGTTTGAAAAAAGGGCTTCTCTATCGGCTTGACCGCAATAAAAATATACATAAAACGGATGCTTCTGTGGATAGCGGAAATATTGACACCGAAAAAATCAAGCAATTTATACATGATATACGGGTTTTGCTCAAGGGTACACAATCCTTACAGCGATGGCTGAGACATACATTGGCTCATGTAACAGTGTCGAAAATGGAGTGGTCTACCAATATTAGTCTGGCTGACGCAGCTTATACAGCGACCTCAACTGGTATGTTGTGGGGGTTAAAAACGAGCTTGATCGGTTTTGCTTCCAGCATTGTGCGCATGGAATGTACCCCAAAGGTGTTTGTGGTGCCTTATTGGGTGGATCGGCTACGTTTTACTACCATCTTGAATTGTGAAGCAAAAATATCGTTCGGTTATTTAATCTTTTCCATGCTCAGATTATCTTTCCGCATATGGCGCGTTCCGGGAGGCATAGAGGCATGGAAGCGGGTTATTTCCAAAGCTCCTGAGAATCATCAAGCCAACAGTAAAGAATAAACAGTGTAGAGGATTGACATACATATTTCCTGAACCTTTGCGCACAATAGCGAAAGAAAAGCAGTCTACGCTTGAGATAAGCAGAGGAGGAATAAAACATGTCAGATCATCCGATTCAAGGGCTCATGCAAACCGCGATGGAGAACATCAAGGCCATGGTGGACGTGAATACGATTGTGGGAGACGCAGTGGAAACACCCGATGGTTCCGTTATTTTGCCAATCAGTAAGGTAGGATTTGGCTTCGCAGCCGGCGGAAGTGATTTTAACGTAGATGAAGAGTCGCTTCATACTTCCTCATCGGGTAATCATAGTGGGAAGGAAGTACATCCTTTTGGTGGCGGTAGCGGTGGTGGTGTATCTATACATCCCATTGCCTTCCTAGTTGTCGGCAAACAGGGAGCACAAATCGTTCCGTTGGACAATCAAACGCATCTGTTTGAGAAAATCATCGACTCCACACCATACCTGATCGATAAGGTGCAGTCTATCTTCCAGAATTCAGGCAGCAACATGCAGACTCCACCTCCACAGGTACCTGCAAATGCTAATACGGATCAAAGTCAATCTGGACCGGCTTACTTGTAAAAGTTATTGAAATTAAAAGTGTTCTCTTAAGAAGGTATCCCAAAGCCAAAGAATGGCCTAGGAATACCTTCTTTTTAGTATGCACTCGGCCCTATTCCTGAATATACTGCCTTCCGCCAATGACAGCATGTATACAGTGACTGAATTCTTGGTAATAAAATGTATTCACTGATAGTTCATTTTCTCGGTTTTCTTCGGGTGCGAACTGTGATAGGTAAACGAAGTCAGGGTAGATCACTTCATTTGTCAAATAAGCAGATACCGTGGCATCGGGGCGACGATGTCGATTAAGCGAATCAATAATACCTTGAGCCGGCAAGATGCCAATCCCATGGCCATAGAATGAATCTTCCTTCAATTTGACGACATTTTCTCCCTTCCATTCCAATGAATCTGACGACACATCTGGATTGTTGAAATACAGGATGTCCCCAGGTACTGCTTTATGGCTGCCTTGCTGTTGTATAAGCCTGAGATCACTGTCATATTGCCAATCATACAACAGCATATCTGCAAAAATCTGATTAAACTCACTTTCTAGAATGGAATCCAGTACTCCTTTGTACAACACAATAACCATTGCTGTTGCACATTCAAAAGCGTATTGTTGACCATTTATAAAGATATCTCTGATCCCCTGCGCCGGAGTGACGCCTGCTTTGATCCGAAAACCGCCTTTTTCCGTTAACTCCCAAAATTGCGGGTTGCAACGCGCGGTAGCAAAAGTGGCAAAGGATACACCACTTTGATGTAATGCTTGTGCGGACTCTACAATCCGCGATCTTAAAATCATTTCAAACTGTAATCTCTGCATGTTGTATCCCCCCTCGATTTCATATTTAACGTTAGTAACTAATATTATATGTGTTCAGGGTTGCAAGTTGCTTGGTTAACGTAGAAAGAAAGCAAAACAGGAGCGGCTAATGACTGTCCTGTATAAGGAATTTTCTGTTATAAAGGTGGACATACTTTGAACAGCTTGGACATAGAATGGTACAAGACTTGCTCAAAACCGGAGGAATCCAAATGTTAAAAAAAAAACAACATATCCATGTGGACCACATCCATTATAAGAATAAGGCATGCGCATTTGTTTTGCCGCTAGCGCTTATGCTTATTTTGTCATTGCCGCTTACATTGCTGAGTCCACAGCCTGTTCTGGGAGCAATGAGAACAGAAGCAACACCGCCCACGTTAGGAACTCATGCCCAGGCTGCTTCTTTAATTGATGTCACTTCAGGACGGATCATATATTCAGCCGAAGGTGACCGGGAGCTCCGTATAGCTAGCCTAACCAAAATTATGACCGCGATTGTAGCCATTGAACATGGACGCTTGCAGGACCGAGTAAAGGTGAGTTCAACGGCGTATGCCAAAGAAGGATCATCGCTTTTTTTGCAGATGGGTGAACAAATGACGCTGGAAAATATGCTGTATGGCTTAATGCTCCGTTCTGGTAATGATGCAGCTTCTGCCATTGCCGAGCATGTGGGTGGAACAGAAGAGGGATTTGTCCATTTAATGAATGACAAAGCGGTTCAGCTTGGGCTAAACCATACACATTTTGCTAATCCTCATGGGCTGGATGCCGACGGACATTATTCCTCAGCCAACGATATGGCCCGGCTCACCGCTTATGCGCTGCATAATCCAACTTTTGCCCGTATCGTAAAAACAGAACTGAAAAAAGCACCGAACCCCAACGATTCCTGGGACTACTCATGGCATAATAAAAACAAAATGCTGCGGCTGTATGAGGGAGCTGACGGTGTAAAAACAGGCTTTACTAAAAAAGCGTTTCGCTGTCTAGTCAGCTCGGCCACACGTGAGGGGCGTCAGCTGGCTGCTGTTACCTTGAATGACGGGGACGATTGGAATGATCATGCCCGTATGCTTGATTACGGCTTCCGCTATTATCCCCTCATTCCGATTACGGACAAGCAGCAGCCTATTGAGGGTTACCCCCTCTTGACAGGTGCGAGTTTTTCTTATCCTTTACATGAGGGTGAGAAGACTCAATTGCACAAAAGACTGGTATTGTTTAAAAATTCCGCTTCGGCAGATAGAGCTGACGTGTCTTTTGGTTTACGAGGACGGATCGAATTTTTACTGGAAGGTAAATTGATCGGTTCCGTTCCTGTATATGAAAAAGGTAGTAAGCTGCCTGCTCAAACTATTGTGCAGCCACAGCAGGAGGCTCCGACTGCACAAGTTCCTGCAAACCATACTCAACAACGAGGTTGGACGAGCAAATGGAATGAAATTCTTGAAAATCTGTTCGGAGCATAAGGCAAGTAGGCTTGATGTTATAAAGCTGCGGTGTCACATCATTGGGAAAAGGGGGAATCAGTCATGATTCATCTCATATGGGTGGCTTTGATTTGTATAGGATTTGTATTTGCAGCCGCACAGGGAAATATAGAGGTGGTGACGAAGGCAGCTTTTGACGGGGCAACTACGGGTGTTACAGTATGCTTTGGACTGATAAGTGTGCTGGTATTCTGGATGGGTATGATGCGGCTGGCTGAAGACGGTGGGCTCTTACAGAAAATATCTAAGCTGCTTTCTCCTTTGGTCGCCTTTCTCTTTCCTGATGTTCCTCGTAATCATCCCGCTATGGGCTACATTTTGTCCAATATGAGCGCCAATCTACTCGGACTGGGGAATGCAGCAACACCAATGGGGATCAAGGCGATGCAAGAGTTACAAACACTCAATCCTGATAAGCAAACCGCTACACCCGCCATGTGTACGCTGCTCGCGCTGAATACAGCCAGCATTACGCTTATTCCAACAACGTTGATCGCCATTCGGCTAAATTTTCACTCCGCACACCCGGCTGAAATCGTCGGAACGACACTGGTGGCGACTGCAATAGCTACCTTTGCCGCCATTGCGGCGGATCGTTGGTATCGTAGTCGAGAATTGCGTCGCCGTCCTCCAGCGAATCCGCCGTCCCAGACTTCCTTGGCGCCACGTACCTCGCCTGCACCAACATCTGTAGTTTCTTCACATGTACCGCCCGTATCTTCACCTGCCGTACCGCGAACGGGAATCACAGCTACTAAGGGCAGGGACACCACTTGGAAAGGATGAGGGAGGCATGCTGAATTTTATTAACCTCGTTTCGACTTGGGCCATCCCGGTTATTCTCGCTTTTATTCCTTTATATGCATATGCCAAAAAGGTCCCTGTCTACGATTCTTTTGTAGATGGAGCCAAAGACGGCTTTTCTACCGCCATCAGCATTATTCCTCATCTTGTAGGCATGATGGTGGCGATTAGCATTTTTCGAGCATCCGGCGCTTTGGACTATGTAATATCCTGGGTAACCCCGTGGATTAAAAACTGGGGCGTACCTGGCGAGGTGCTGCCTTTAGGTTTGCTCCGTCCATTGACGGGCACGGGTTCACTCGCGTTCACGACGGATTTAATTCGCACTTATGGTCCCGATTCCATGATCGGTCGGATTGCTTCAACGATTCAGGGCAGCACAGATACGACGCTGTATGTATTAACTGTATACTTTGGTGCGGTAGGTATCCGCAATGGACGATATGCCTTGAAAGTGGGACTATTTTCAGATGTGGTTGGTTTTGTGGCGGCTATTGCCATTTGTTTGCTTGTATTTTGAATTTTGCATCGTTTTTTGAACGGGGGTTGTGATTTTGCTCATGGATGGGTATCATTAGCATGAGGTGAATTAGCGAACATGGAAAGATTGCAGAAAATATTGGCCCAAGCCGGTGTAGCTTCCAGACGTAAATGTGAGGAGCTTATTCAGGCGGGCAGTGTGGAAGTTAACGGGGTTACCGTAACTGAGCTGGGAACGAAAGCAGACCCTGATCAAGATATGATTACAGTAAAGGGACGCCCGATCAAAACTGAGAAAAAAATCTATTTGATGATGAACAAACCCAAAGGGGTCATTACAAGCGCTTCCGATCCGGAAGGTCGCAAAATTGTGTCTGACTATCTGAAAGGCGTCAAGGAACGCGTATATCCGGTCGGACGTCTCGATTACGACACCGAAGGGTTGCTGTTGCTTACCAATGACGGAGAGTTCGCCAATCTGCTCACCCATCCCAAGCATCATGTGCCGAAGACGTATGTGGCTACAGTCAAAGGCGTTCCGCACGGTACTGAGCTGGATAAGCTGAAAAAAGGAATCGTGCTGGAGGATGGCATTACTGCACCGGCCGAGGTAGAATATAAGGATGTAGATCCGGACGGTAAGGAATCTGTGATCCAGATTACCATTTATGAAGGCAGAAATCGCCAGGTAAGACGGATGTTTGAGGCCATTTCGCACCCAGTTATCAGACTCAAGCGGATTGCCTTTGGGGATCTATTGCTGCAAAACTTGAAGCGTGGTCTCACCAGACCCCTAACCAAGGACGAAATCAACCGTCTCATTCAACTTGCCAAATCAGACAACACGAAAAAGAAACGGACAGGACGGGGGTCATAACCCCGGCCTTTTTGGTGTAAAGAGGCTGTTGGATGAGAGTAAAGTTTGACCAAGCACGGGAAAATAGTAAAATAGAGAGAATGCTTTTTTTAGCGAAGGGGCTGGGAATATGTCAGAACAAAGCAACCGCATATTAATTGTAGATGATGAAGAACGCATTCGCCGCCTTCTGCGGATGTATCTGGAAAAAGAAGGATACGAAATTGAAGAAGCTGAGGATGGTGAGATTGCTCTCCAAAAAGCGACTGCAAGCGATTACAGTATTATTTTGCTCGATGTGATGCTTCCGGGTATGGACGGGATTGAAGTGTGTACACGTCTACGTCAAACCAAATCTACGCCTGTGATTATGCTGACAGCCAAAGGTGAGGAAGTGAACCGCGTGCAAGGCTTCGAAGTTGGAGCTGATGATTATGTGGTCAAGCCCTTCAGCCCGCGAGAGGTCATTTACCGGGTAAAGGCAATTTTAAGACGATCGTCGGAGACGGCTTTTTTAACGAAAGAGGCTGTGCCAAGCAATAGTATTGTTTTTCCAAATCTTATTATTGAGCATGATGCCCACCGGGTAACTGCAGGCGGAATTGAAATCAGTCTAACGCCTAAAGAGTACGAGCTATTGCATTATTTGGCGGTGTCGCCAGATAAAGTCTTCTCACGCGAAGAACTGCTGAAAGATGTTTGGAATTACGAATTCTTTGGTGATCTCCGCACTGTGGATACGCATGTGAAACGGCTTCGTGAAAAGCTGAATAAGGTATCGCCAGAGGCAGCGGCTATGATTACGACCGTATGGGGCGTAGGTTATAAGCTGGAGGTTCCAAAATAACGTGAACTTCTGGAGATCGCTGGTAGGCAAGCTGTGGATCACCATCATTTGTCTTGTAGGTTCTGTGCTTATTTTTCTGGGGCTTTTTTTATTGCCATATATCAATAGAAATTTTGCGGCGCATGAATCGACGGAAATCAAGCATTTATTCACCTATACATGTATTGTCGGATTTTTATTGACGACCTTTTTTGCTCTATTTCTTTTTACTAAAATCACACAGCCTATGCAGCTGTTGATTCAGGCGGCGAATGCCATCCGTGAGGGAAGGTATGATACTCGGCTTTCGCTGGTGACCAGCGATGAGATTGGAGAGCTGGCGAAAACTTTTAACCATATGTCTACGGAACTGGAAGCGACGATCCGCAGTCTGAATGAGGAGAAAAACCATTTATCCAGTGTACTGCGAAGTATGTCTGATGCCGTAATTACCTTCGATAGAAGTGGACAAATCATCTTGACGAATCCGCCTGCACAAAGTTTGCTGGATATTTGGAAAAAGCTGGAGTGGCAGGAGCGTGATTTGGAGGAATTCGGAGCTTCTGTGCCTGAGCCTTTGTTGCCTTTGTTCCATACGGTTATGGACAGAGGCGAGGATGTCGGAGACTACATCCATGTCAAGAAAGGCTCGTGGTCAGTACAAATGGCGCCGCTGTATACAGATAACGCTATTCGTGGTGCAGTAGCTGTACTTAGAGATATTACGGAAGAAGTAAAACTTGAGAAGATGCGCAGTGATTTTGTAGCCAACGTATCCCATGAAATCCGTACACCCTTATCTATGATGCAGGGATACAGTGAGGCTTTGCTGGACGGCATGGCAGGTTCACCGGAAGAGTCCGAGGAGCTAGTACAGGTCATCCATGATGAATCATTACGTATGGGAAGGTTAGTCAAGGATCTGCTCGACTTGGCCCGAATGGAGGCAGGTCATACAGATATGTACCGTCAGGAAGTGGATATGAATGAACTGATCGAGCGTGTTCACCGGAAATTTACGGTTCGTTCCAAGGAACGAGGACTGACACTCGATTATTATGAGCCAGGTCAACGCTTAGTGTTGCCTGAGGCAGATGAAGACAGACTGGAGCAGGTGTTGACCAATTTACTGGATAATGCGTTCAGACATACGCCCTCTGGGAAAAAAGTTACCATTGCGGCGGATCAAATTCTAGGAGAACGGAATGAGTTAATCCGCATTCGGATTAAGGATGAAGGTGTGGGCATTGCCAGTGAGGATCTACCTTATATTTTTGACCGCTTCTACAAGGCAGACAAAGCGAGAGTACGTGGTGAAGACAAAGGGACTGGGCTGGGGCTTGCTATTGTTAGAAACATCGTAGAGGCTCACGGAGGCTCTGTCTCAGCTTCTAGCGTACTGGGAGAAGGGACGGAATTTACTATTTTGTTGCCGATCTCCAATAAAACAAGGCTGGGCTCTGTAACAAGCTTATAACGATGGCTCATATATCCCAGTTTGCAGGCATCCTCGGAAGAGGGTGCTTTTTGTTGAAAAATCAACATTTATCTTGTTCAACGTGGAACATTCTGTTTCAAGATGGATGCTTCTATGTTAGATAAGGGTATAAGAAAAGGCGCCTCGGTAGCCGGCGCCTCTCTTTATAAATAAAACCAAGGAATTTTTCAACACTGACTGGAACTAATCCAGTACTACTTCTTGGGCAGTATTCAGTTCTGGTAAGCCTACGAGTTGAATCAGCACGTCTTTAGGCACAGCTTTGTCAACGGTCAGGATCATGATGGCTTCACCGCCAACAATTTTACGACCTACTTGCATAGAAGCAATGTTGACGCTGTTCTCCCCAAGCAAGGTGCCGACACGGCCGATAATGCCGGGTTTATCATTGTGTGAGATAAGCAGGAAATGAGCCTCCGGTGCCACATCTACCGGGAACTGGTTCAATCGAACAATACGTTCACCATAGCCTGCTAGCAGGGTGCCGGAAACACGTTGTTCTTCGCCGCTTTGTGTTTTGAGCGTAACGGTAATCAGGTTGGTGAAGCCCTTGGTGGCAGGCGCCTGAGAGACGATGAGATGGACGTCACGTGTTTTGGCAAGATGCACAGAGTTCACGATGTTCACATCGCTGCCCAGATGACGGCTAAGTACACCTTTCAAAATATAACGTGTGAGCGGCTGTGTATCCACAGAAGACAAATCGCCAGCATAATCTACCTGAATTTCACGTACAGCCTGATTGGTGATCTGAGCGGCAAAGCTGCCCAGCTTCTCTCCAAGCGAGAAATATGGCTGCAATTGCGTCATGACATTGGATGGTACTGGAGGCATGTTGACCGCATTTTTAAACGGCTCATCACGTAAAATATGCAGCACCTGCTCAGATACGTCGATCGCCACGTTCTCCTGAGCTTCGACGGTCGATGCACCCAGATGTGGTGTAACGATAATTTTTGGATGGCTCAGGAACGGATGATCCGGTGCTGGTGGTTCCGACTCGAATACGTCAAAGGCTGCACCGGCAACGATACCTTCATCAATGGCTTCAACAAGAGCCATTTCATCGATAACTCCGCCTCGGGCACAGTTGATGATGCGCATTCCTTTTTTCATCACTTCAAACTGCGGACGAGCAATCATATGCTTGGTTTCTGGTGTTAATGGCGTGTGTACGGTCATGAAATCTGCGTTGCGGATAATTTCGTCCACGCTGGCCAGCTTGATGCCCAGCTTCTCAGCACGTTCTTCAGTCAGAAACGGATCATAACCAAGGATGCTCATGCCAAATGCTTTGGCGCGTTTAGCCACCTCACTGCCGATACGTCCCATGCCGAGAACTCCAAGTGTTTTGTTACGTAGTTCGACACCGAGGAATGTTTTACGATCCCATGTACCACCGATGGTTTTAGCGTAAGCCTGTGGAATATGGCGAGCCAGTGCCATCATCATGGCAAAAGTGTGTTCACATGTCGTAATTGTATTGCCGTCAGGAGCATTAATAACGATAATCCCGCGTTGTGTTGCTGCTTCAAGGTCGATGTTGTCCACGCCGACCCCGGCACGTCCGACAACCTTGAGGTTTTTACCTGCCGCCATGATGCGTTCGGTTACCCGGGTTTGGCTTCGGACGAGTAATGCGTCATAGTCACCAATAATTTGAACCAATTCATCCTCGCTGAGACCTGTGTTCTTGTCCACCGTGACATCGTCTGCATCCATCAGTTGCTGAATGCCCAGGTCACTGATTGGATCGGATACTAACACTTTAAACATTTGGTTTCCTCCTCAAAGTTAACTTCTTTTATGGACAGGATGTACTTCGAACTGAAATACATTCCATAAAGAACATGAAAAAAACTTGAAATGCTTCTAAAAAGTACAGGAGAGCGGTCTAAATACTAGTGTGATAACGCATTGACGCAGAAAAGGAATAAAATAGTATTTTGCACCAAACTGATAACCAAAGGCCTTATGTGGAGTTGCTTTACGGTTTTCGGGCATCAAAAAAACTCCCGAATCACATACTATCTCCATAGTAAGGGACGAGAGTTATCGTGGTACCACCCTAATTCGCAGCCATTTCGCAATGGACTGCCTTCAGCGGTCATATAATGACCGAAAGGATAACGGTTTTCTGCCGATTGCATCTAATGTCGGAAAATGATTACCTAGACCTCGATGCAATAACTCAGGAGCGCTGAAAGTAGTTACTTCGCCACCGGCTTCCACCCAAACACCGGTTCTCTGAGGACGAAATCAATACCTTTTCTCCATCATTGTTGTTGTCGCTAATAATTTTTTCATAATGTATCATGGCTTACATGGGCATGTCAATAGGACATGCGGCATGTGTGGATAGACGACTAGAAACATAGCTACAGAATGCGGAAAAATTAAGATTTAAGTCTTCTTGAATCCGCCCGACTTTTTGGCTATGATGCTAAAGAAGACTAAGCAGAGGACTAACTAACTATGAAAAAGCTTAAAGTGAAATGGAAAAGAGCGCAAATTCATCAATTGAATGACCGCTTGCTGCTTTACAATTTGTATCTAACTCAGGGGCTGACCCTGCTGATTGGCGTAATCTGGATTATATTTCAGAAAAGAAATGTGTTTGAACTGTTTGCATTGCCCAACACGCTACATGTCTTATGGTGGGGATTGGGTTTGGCAGCCGCTATGCTATTAGTGGATTTGCTGCTGTCTCGGATCATGCCTGAGGATGCCATGGATGACGGTGGTATTAACCAAATGCTGTTTCAAAATCGACCGGTTTGGCATATTATTTGTATAGCTGCTATCGTTTCCATCTGTGAGGAACTTTTGTTTAGAGGTGCGATTCAGTACAGCTTTGGTCCTTATTGGACAAGCATTTTGTTTGCGGTTATTCATATCCGATATTTACGGCACTGGATTCCCACGGGCTGGGTTTTCCTTAGCAGTTATGGATTGGGATATATATACGTGCAGACAGGCAGCCTGTGGGCACCGATCATTTGTCATTTTGTGATTGACCTTATATCTGGCTTAGCGTTACGTTTTCGGAGGTATGAAGAATGAATCAGGAACTTAGCAGAGTGCAGACCTATGGTAGCCGCCGAAATGGCCGCAAAGGCAAGGAAGAGGACAGGCCAAAGCCAAAACCGGTTCGCTCCCGTGCTTCACGGCCCATGCCAGAATTGGCAGACGTTGCCGCTGCACCAGAAGTTGCTGTGACAATGGAGGAGGACACTCCTGCCAGTGAGTACCGAACACGGACAGAGATGTTTCCGTCCCGCCGTATTCGGGTGAGTAAGTGGTTTTTGAATTTTTTAAGCACTCTTTTTGTGCTCATTACAGCAGCACTACTATGGTGGGGAATTAAGGGTGCACCACCCATTAGTGAAATGCTTTGGTGATATAAAGGCATTGTGATAGCTTTCGTCTAGTACGTGCGTGCAATATTATGCTAAAAAGCCTCCAACTCCCACAAAATATGCGGAGAGGGGGCTTTTTACATCATTTAATTTTACATCATCTACATTTGACCTATGAGCAAGTGATAATTAACTGGTAGGAATCTCAATGCTTTGTGGATCGACAAATTGATAGCCCTTCTGCTCAAGGCGCGTCAATAGACTGTCCAGTGCCTCCGCTGTCCATGGCAGTTCATGCATCAAAATATTGCTGCCTGGATGAAGTTGTTCTGTTACATTTTTGAGAAGAGTTTCCGTTTTATGAGGTTGGTTTTTTTTCATGGTCCAGTCCAGAGAACCTACGGACCATGTCATATACAAGAGCCCATTTTCCTTAGCAACCTTGCGACCTACGTCTCCACCAGCACCATGAGGCGGACGGAAGAATACGGGGGCTTGGCCTGTAGTGTCTTTAACGATTTTTTGTACTGTTTCAATCTGTTTTTTAACCTCAGCCTCAGACTTGTTCTTTAGAACGAAGTGGTCCCAGCTATGGTTGCCAATGGGCTGTCCACGGTCATGGATAAGCTTGAGCAACTCAGGATGTTCTTTTACACGATAACCGTTTACGAAGAAAATCGCTTTTGCCTTGTGCTTATCCAATATATCTATGATTTTGTTAATCATGACCGCTTCCTTCGGGCCATCGTCAAAGGTCAGCAATACCACTTTTTTTTCGACACCTTGTTGATTAGGAATAACATTGTAAGCTTTGTCCAAGTGATACATCTTGTTAGTGGTAACCGAAGTTGTTGGAACTGTAGTCTCGTTGCTCTTAACGGCGGTTTTGTCATTTTGTGTATTTGTTGTACTCACTGATTTTTGCTCATCACTGTCTGCTTGCTTGCTGCTTCCTTTGGGGGAAGATTTACTGCTCTGATCTTTGGCACTGTTACTTAAATCAGAAGTTACTGAATCCTGATGGTTACTGGAATCCGCAGATTCCGGCTTCGTCGCAGTGCAAGCACTAAGCAGCAGACATGCTGTTAGCAAAATGGCTGCTGTTTTTGTACCCATTAATTCATCTCACCTTCCTGTATTTATACCGTATGAGTTTGTCTCTGCTGACGAACACTATGCTTGATTCTACCACAAAGGGAGGTTCTAATTGTGAAAACATCTTCATTTTTCCTGGGAATCGTCTTGGGGGCTGTCGCAAGCTCTCTGATCTCTCGTAACCGCAATGCGTTGGGCTTATCCATGGACATGGGCGGAAAAAAAGGCGGAAATTTGGTACAGAAAGCTCGTACAAAAATGATGGACGCCGCATTTCCAGGCATGGGTGATATTGCGCTGAATACACAAGACACCCACAAGGATCATGATCATCGTTCACAAGCAGATAAAACCGTTCATAACGCCCAAACTGCCAAGAGCAAAGAAGAGAATATGAAGTTGATTAAAGAGTTTATTAGCACAAGTCCCGATGTTAAACGTGAGGTCGAGCAAATACTGAAAGAAACTCATACAGCCGTACCGGGATTGTAACCCGAAACCTCTATTCCGAATCATTTTGCGGCTTTTTTGTTAAAGCCGTTCAAATGATTCTTTTTTTTATCATTTTTATTCGTGCATTTACGATTATAAAATGATAACATGATTACATAGAACCATTTTCATCACAGGCATCATATTTGAATCATAATCTGCTAATAACACTCGGCTGCCAGGAGGAGGGTCCAGTATGAAAATAGAAAGATTAAGTCAGGACAAGATACGGATTTTCCTTACCTTTGACGATTTGAGCGAACGGGGTATCCAAAAAGATGATATGTGGCAAGAAATTCCAAGAGTTCATGAGCTGTTTACTGAAATGATGGATCAGGCATACAGCGAACTGGGCTTCGACGCCACGGGACCGTTAGCTGTTGAAGTCTTTGCGCTTCCTGCTCAGGGAATGGTTGTTATCGTCACTCGGGGAAAATACGATCACCAGCAGTACGGTTCGGGTCCCGATGAGGAGCTTCCAGAGGAAGTCTACGAAATGGAAGTCACAATGGAGCACAGTGATTCCATCGTTTACGCGTTTAGCGATTTCGAAGTACTCATAGAAGCGGCTCATATGCTCCGCAGCAACACTACGGAAGCAGGTAAGCTGTATCATTATAGAGGAAAATGGATTTTGCATTTGGAGCCAGAAGAAGTAGAAGAGTCCAAGCTTGCGGCCTTAATCGCGATTCTGGCTGAATTTGGAGAAGGTTCATCCGTAACACCAGCTATGCTGGAAGAGTATGGAAAGCTGATCATTCCTGAACAGGCAGTTGCTGTCATCTGCACCCATTTTGACAGCCGTTCTTGATTTGGTTTAGAAAGTGATAATGAAGTTAATTTGTCGGCTCTGCGCTGAAAGCAGAGCCGACTCATTTTTATGGAGGGATGATCGGTGCTTCTGTTTTCTGTTTTAGCGGCAGCTACAGCGCCGGGTCTCGCCTTATTGATGTATTTTTACTTAAAGGATCGATATGATTCGGAGCCTCTGCACATGGTTATTAAAGTATTTTTGCTCGGTTTTTTGGTGGTGCTTCCGGTCATGATTTTTCAACGTGGGTTGCTGCTTTGGCTAGGAGATGACACTTTAATTCAGGTGTTTGGTATTTCCGCTGGAGTGGAAGAGTTTTTTAAATGGTTCCTGCTGTATCACATCATCTATAACCATACGGAGTTCGACGAGCCTTATGATGGTATATTGTATGCGGCCGCAGTCTCACTCGGGTTTGCCACAGTTGAAAATCTGTTATATGCCTGGGCGGGGCATGCTTCGATCAGCATGATGTTAATGAGATCGTTGCTACCGGTATCCGGTCATGCGATGTTTGGCGTTATGATGGGCTACTATATGGGGAAAGCCAAGTTTTCGAAAGACCTGAAGAGTAAATATATGCTGCTTCTGTCATTAGTGCTTCCATGGTTTTGGCATGGAGTGTATGATTTAATTTTGACGAAATTTTCACACGACTGGATCTGGTTTATCATTCCGCTGATGGCATTTCTATGGTATGGAGGGATGGCAAAAATCAGTCGAGCGAATAACCGTTCTCCTTTTCGGATGTTAAAACGGGAAGAAAAGGTTAATATGTAACGAAATGGGACACACTGATCTGACAAACCTGTTAGAGAAAGAGGTGTCTTTTTTGCGTATAAAAGTAAGAATTCATTGTAAAAGATGCGGAGAACGTTTTGTACTGAGAGGGCGAATGGAGCAAGGACAGATTCAGACCGGCTTTAAACGCTGTATTTGCGATAACTGTGAGTTTATTGTTGAAGTCATGGAAAACCATGCATAAGAGAGCTTTCTTCTTGTCACACTATCGGTAGTGTATTTGAAGAAAGGAGACTCCCAATATGTATAAACGACTTAGTGCCGTATTGTTCCCGGTGGTTACCCTGATTATGATAGGAGCATTTGTGTGGGGTTATCAGCAAAACCAGATGAGAAAAGAGGTGTCTTCTCAGGCAAATAGCATGTCGATTAAAGCGGAAAATCAATACCAGCGTGCATTTCATGATTTGTCGTTTCATATGGATCAGTTGCATTCCCAACTCGGTAACGCGGTTGCTGTCCATACTACTTCACACGCGATGCACCGCAAATGCTTGATGAACGTGTGGAGGATTGCAAGTGAAGCCCAAAACGAGGTTAATCAGTTGCCTCTCAATGTAATGCCTTTTAATCATGCTAAAGATTTGCTGTCACATCTATCTGCATTCTCGTATCAGACCGCTGTTCGTGATCTGGATCACGAGCCTTTAAACGAGAAAGAAATTTCGAATCTAAAAACGTTATATAACAATTCCAAGGAAATTTCGAAAAACATGCATGAGGTGCAGCAAAAGGTTATTAGCAAAAACTTGCGCTGGATGGATGTTGATATGGCGGCAGGTTCTCAAACTGGACCGAAGGACAACACCATTATTGATGGCTTCAAAACCGTGGACAAAAAAGTAGAGAACTACAAAGAACTGGATTGGGGACCGTCTGTTGCGAGCATTTATGATAAGCGCTCAGTGAAAAAGTTGAGTCTCCCGGCGGTGGATGCTGGACAAATTAAGCGTAATGCCGCTGAATTTACAGGAAAACCAGAAAGTCAGATTCGTGTGAACGAAAATGGCAAAGGAACAGAATGGGCGTCTTATACGGCTACGCTGTTAAATAAGCAACAGCCTGTAGCCACTATGGATTTTACGAAAAAGGGCGGCAAGCTCATTTCTTATCATGACATGAGAACAGTAGGTCCTAAAAAAGCAACTCGTAATGAAGCGGTTCGCTATGCAAGTGAGTATCTTGAACAAAAGGGCTACAAAGGAATGAAGCCCGTAGCATATGATGAAAGCGGGAATTTAGCCAATATTACATTTGCAAGCCAACAAGGGGATGTGATTATCTATCCAGAAAAAATCACAGTCAGATCAGGCTTGGATAACGGACAAGTGATTGGTTTCCAATGCAGCGATTATGTCTATGAGCACAGTCACCTCCGTCGCATTCCTCAGGCAAAATTGAATTTGAATGAAGCACGAGCGAAGTTGAATCCTGAGTTTCGCGAAACTTACCACCGCAAAGCACTAATTGAAAATGAACTGTCAAATGAAGTTCTGTGCTATGAATTTGGCGGTAAAATCAACGGTTCCATTTATCGAATTTACATTAACGCGAACACGGGAATGGAAGAAACGATTGAACAGGTAAAAGATTCAGATGAACCACAAGTTACGGCAAGTAATGCCTAGTTGATTACACTGAAATGAATCTATAGTCACTCTAAACCTCCTTTATTAAGGAGGTTTTTTGTGCTTTAGTCATGGTTCTAGCAAATATAATGCTTAATATAGGCACAAAGTCGTGGTATTATATACCTTAATTATAGTTTTGAATGGACAAGGATGGTGAATCGTTTGTTTCCGAAAATTAACGATGTGTTATACATACAAGTTGCTGGTACCGATCAGAAGGAGGAATCTTTTGAATATAAGTCACGTATTGCGGAAGAGGACCCACAGAACTTTCTAATCGAAATTCCCATGTCACAAACAAGCGGGAATTTGAAAAAGCTGTTTCTTGGGGAAGAACTGTCCATATTTTTTATGAGCGAGGGTGGGATTAAAAACTATTTTAATACCCACGTTACAGGCTTTAAAGAAGACGTCCTCCGGATGGTTCGCATTCACAAGCCTGCTCCCGACAGCATCAGCAAAATTCAGCGTCGAAACTTTCTCAGGGTAAAGGCCAACTTGGAAATTGCGGTTAAACATGGTGCAAACGAATCTAGATTTGTAGCAGAGACGCATGATGTAGGAGGTGGAGGCGTATCTTTTCAGACTCAGGGTTCACATCATCTTGAAGAAGGAGAATCATTGTCTTGCTGGATTTTGGTTCCATATAAAAACGGCACTCAAGAACATGTTCCGTTCCAATCCGAAATTGTACGCATTCAGCAGATGGAAAATGGCCGCAAACTCATTATGTTGAAATATGAGAAAATCGCTGACCAGGAGCGCCAAAAACTGATTAAATATTGTTTTGAAAGACAGTTGGAGTTCCGGGGGAAATCGTAAACATCCGAAGCTTTTCTTTTTTAGTAAACCTGTCGCTTATTTTGCATCGCCTATAAATGTGTGGTATAATTTTCACGTCGCAGGCAATGCCTGCTTTTTTCTTGAGGTTAGGTTAGGAGGAATTCCCTGTTGGCAAGGCAACATGCATCTTCAATTAACAAAATAAATGTAGCCATTGATGGACCTGCTGGCGCAGGGAAAAGTACAGTGGCCCGCTTGGTGGCGAAAGCACTTTCCTATGTATATGTAGATACCGGAGCCATGTATCGAGCAGCAACATGGTACATGATGTGCAAAGAAATTCCTGCAGAAAATGTACAAAAAGTGCTTCAGCATGTACCTGAGCTGGTGATTGAATTAGTACCGGACCCCACAGGCCAAAAGGTTTATTGTAACGGGGAAGATGTAACCACTGTGATTCGTTCGATGGAAGTGACTAGCAATGTGTCACAGTATTCGAGTATTGCTGGTTTACGTACACGCTTGACCGAATACCAGCGTGAAATGGCTGCGCGTAAAGGTGTCGTCATGGACGGACGCGATATTGGAACAACTGTGCTTCCCGATGCGGAAGTCAAAGTGTTCATGACCGCAAGTGTTCAGGAACGTGCCTCACGTCGTTTTAAAGAACTGAGCGAAACTGATGATATCACTCTGGAACAGCTTGAACGTGACATTGCGGCACGTGATAAGTTTGATGAGGAGAGGGAGGTATCCCCGCTTCGTTGCAGTGAGGACGCCATCGTGCTTGATACGACTCATATGGGCATCCAGGATGTCGTAGATACGATCGTATCTTATTGCTTAACGGAGAAGGATGGAGAGATCAGCCAATGATATATACTGTATGCGCCAGTATTTTGCGTCTCATTTACCGCGTTCTGTTCAGGCTTGAGGCGGTAGGCAGGGAAAATGTTCCTGCTGAGGGTGGAGTGCTGTTGTGTTCTAATCATATTAGTAATCTTGACCCTCCTACAGTTGGCATTTTGCTGAAGCGAAAGGTTCACTTTATGGCCAAAGCAGAGCTGTTTAATGTTCCTGTACTGGGACCACTGATCGACAAACTGGGAGCTTTTCCAGTTAAACGTGGTGGTGTGAGTAAGGAATCCATTAAGCTGGCATTGAACATTTTGCGTGAAGGTAAGGTTATGGGGATTTTTCCCGAAGGCTCCAGAGGAGCTGGGGGAATTGGTAAAAAGGGTGCTGCCAGTTTTGCACTGCGTAGTGGAGCGGCTGCCGTTCCGGTCGCCATTATTGGTGATTACAAGCTTTTCCGTAAAACGAAAGTGATATACGGTAAACCTGTTAATTTGGACGGTTACCAAAAGGGTACCTATGTCGAAGGAGATCCTCTTGAACTGGCAACAGAAGCAATTATGTCACGTATTCGCACAATGAAGGAAACGGGTAAGCCTACGAATGATTGAACGGCTTGCATGAATTGTGTCTAAGCTTGGAAAACTAGAACAAAAATGTATTTTGTTTTGAACTCTGCTATGCGCAGGTTTAAATAAATGGTTTTTTTGAATTGAGGAGGGTATTGACATGTCGGAAGAAATTAAAAATCAAGAAGCTGCTGAAGCGGCAAATCAAGACGAGCTCGATCAAATCGTTTCCCTGAAAAAAGGTGACACCGTTAAGGGTACAATTGTGAAATTGGAAGATAACCAAGCGGTAGTAAGCATTGGATATAAATACGATGGAGTTATTCCAATTCGCGAATTGTCTTCTGGTCTGGACAATGCAGAAGAAGCAGTACAAGTAGGCCAAGAAGTTGAAGCTAGAATTATCAGCATCGACGACGGCAAGGAAAAACTTGTTCTGTCCAAACGTGCAATCGACAGTGAAAATGCTTGGGAAAAGTTGGAGCAACTGTTCGAAAGCAAAGAAGTATTTGAAGTTGTTGTGAATGATGTTGTTAAAGGCGGCATCGTAGTAGACGTGGGTCTGCGAGGATTCATCCCTGCATCCATGGTAGAACGCCATTTTGTTGAAGATTTCAGTGATTACAAAGGCCGCACATTGCGTGTTGTTGTAAAAGAACTGGATCGTGAAAACAACAAAGTGATCCTTTCCCAAAAAGACGTTCTGGAAGCAGAATTTGAAGCTAACAAGCTTAAAGTAATGGCTGAGCTGAAAGAAGGACAAGAAATCGTTGGTACGGTTCAGCGTCTTACTCAGTTTGGTGCTTTCGTAGATGTTGGCGGAGTAGATGGTCTGGTTCACGTATCTGAAATTGCTTGGACTCATG
Source organism: Paenibacillus sp. DP01 (assembly GCF_044784315.1). Lineage (NCBI taxonomy): Bacteria > Bacillati > Bacillota > Bacilli > Caryophanales > Paenibacillaceae > Paenibacillus > Paenibacillus sp. DP01. Next base: position 3,367,616 of record NZ_CP173059.1, on the reverse strand, counting down.
TTGATAAGCCTTCTGATGCTGTTTCCGAAGGAGATCAAGTGAAAGTGAAAGTCTTGAAAGTAGATCCTGAAAAAGGAAAAATCAGCCTGAGCATGAAAGCTGCACAGCCTGGTCCTTGGGAATCGGCTGCTGGACAATTCAATAACAATGATATCGTAACTGGTGTTGTTAAACGTCTGGTTAACTTCGGTGCATTCGTTGAAATCGCTCCTGGTGTGGAAGGTTTGGTTCATATTTCTCAAATTTCCCACAAACACATTGGAACTCCACAAGAAGTTCTGGAAGAAGGACAAGAAGTTAAAGTTAAAATTCTTGAAATGAATCCTTCCGAAAAACGTGTTAGTCTGAGCATTAAAGAAACTGAGGAAGCTCCTGAAGCTGCTCCAAAAGCAGAAAGAGCACCACGTGCATCTCGCGCACCTCGTGAGGAACTGAATAATCCTAACGTTTCCCTCAACAACTCCGGACTGAGCATTACGCTTGGCGAGCGTTTTGGCGATAAGCTGAACAAATTTAAATGAGTTTAAATCAATACATTTTATAATAAGCATAACGTACACCATCGGCGGACCCAGAGGGTTCGCCGATTGTTGTTACGTCACTATATCGCCAATAGGTATGTTTTTTGCTATGATGATAGCGGAAGAATTGACAGGAGGAGTGAATTTATGGCAAGACCCGTTGTGGCTATCGTTGGTCGTCCGAATGTGGGTAAGTCCACGATTTTTAATCGGATTATCGGGGATCGTCTGTCCATCGTGGAAGATAAACCGGGAATCACTCGTGACCGTATTTACGGTATATCAGAGTGGAATGGTAAGTCCTTCAGTATTATTGACACCGGCGGCATTGAGATTGATGGTGAGGATGTTATTTTGAAGTCCATCCGTATGCAGGCCGAACTTGCAATAGAAGAAGCAGATGTTATTGTATTCATGAGCGATGCAAAAGCAGGAATAACGCAAGCGGATGAAGAGGTAGCTCAAATGCTGTATCGTTCGGGTAAACCGATCATCGTAGCGGTAAACAAGGTGGACAACCTCAGTCGCGCTGATCTGATCTATGAGTTTTATTCTTATGGATTTGGTGATCCAATTGCTGTTTCTGGTAGTCATGGTACAGGGATCGGTGATCTGTTGGATGCAATTACGTCCAATTTACCTGAACTAGAAGAAGATCATTATGATGAAGACGTTATACGTGTCGCTTTGATCGGACGTCCGAATGTAGGTAAATCTTCACTCGTTAATGCCATTCTAGGAGAAGAACGGGTTATCGTTAGTGACATTGCAGGTACAACGCGTGATGCAATTGACACGCCTTTTGAAAAAGACGGTCAAAAGTATGTACTGATTGATACGGCAGGTATGCGTAAACGTGGTAAAGTATACGAAACGACAGAAAAATATAGTGTAATGCGTGCGATGCGTGCGATTGAGCGTGCAGATGTTGTACTGGTCGTTATTAACGGCGAGGAAGGCATCATTGAGCAGGATAAACACATTGCTGGCTATGCTTATGAAGCGGGTAAAGCCTCGTTGTTTGTCGTTAATAAATGGGATGTCGTAGATAAAGACGATAAAACGATGCATCAGTTTGAGACTAAAATCCGTGATCACTTTCTGTTCATGACCTATGCTCCGATTGTGTTCTTGTCTGCAAAGACAAAGCAACGTCTGCAAAAGTTGCTTCCAGTTGTACAGCATGTGGCACAGCAGCATGTCATGCGTATTCAGACACATCTGCTGAACGATGTCATTTCCGATGCGGTTGCCATCAATCCACCGCCAACAGACAAGGGCCGTCGTCTACGTATTAACTATGTGACTCAGGTTGCTGTTAAACCGCCTACGATGGTTGTATTCGTAAATGATCCAGAGATAATGCACTTCTCTTATGAGCGTTATCTGGAGAACAAAATTCGCGCCGCCTTTAATTTTGAAGGAACTCCAATTCGAATATTTACACGGCGCAAGTCTGACGAAAGTTAGGAGCGAATAGGTTGATTTTACAGATCGTTGCCATCGTACTCAGTTACTTGCTTGGCTCTGTCAGCTTTAGTTTGCTGTATGGAAAATTAAAAGGAATCGACATTCGCCAGCATGGAAGCGGCAATGCCGGTGCGACGAATACGCTGCGCGTGCTTGGAAAAGGCCCAGCTATTCTGGTACTGCTGCTGGACGTACTTAAAGGGGTTATTGCGGTGCTGATAGGGCACTGGTTGGGTGGAGAATCATCCTGGTTACCGGGTTTGTGTGGCATTGCGGCGATTGCGGGCCATAACTGGCCGGTATATTTTCACTTTCGCGGAGGCAAAGGGATTGCGACTGCCATTGGTGTATTGGCATCTCTTGCCTTGATGCCGGCATTATATGCCGGAATCATTGCGATACTTGCCATCGTAATAACGCGTTATGTATCCCTGGGATCACTAATTTTTGTCATTTTGACCCCTTGGATATTACTTGTACTTGGTTTTGCTTGGCCGTTATTTTGGACGGCTCTAATCATTTGCCTGTTCGCTGTGTGGAGACACCGTACTAACATAGTCAAGTTGGCACGGGGAAATGAGAATAAGCTTGGCTCCAAAGGAGGAGATCGTCTTGTCTGAGAAAATAGCTGTGCTGGTGGCAGGGAGTTGGGGAACAGCCTTAGCTTCCGTACTTGCGACCAATAACAACGATGTCTCTGTCTGGACGAGAAGCGAACAACAAGCTGCTGAGATCAATGAGAAGCATACGAATGAGCATTATTTACCAGGCTCTATTTTGTCTGATCGCATTTCAGCTACAACGGATATGCAGACTGCGGTATCTGGAGCTAAAGCGGTGATCATCGTATCTCCTTCGTCTGCCGCTCGGCAGGTTGCACGTAGTCTGAAGGCTCATTTCACCAAGGATATGCTGGTAGTACATGCCATTAAGGGTTTTGAAACAGAGACACTCAAGCGTATGTCCACGGTGATCTCGGAAGAACTGGAAATCGCGGAGGATGATATTGCCGTGCTGTCAGGCCCGAGTCATGCGGAGGAAGTGGTGAAGAAATGTCCTACAACGGTTGTTGTAGCTTCTTCCAATGAGAAGGCTGCTCAGGCTGCCCAGGGGCTGTTCATGAACTCTTATTTCCGCGTCTATACAAACCGTGATTTACTCGGTGTAGAACTGTCCGGTGCTTTAAAAAATATTATTGCACTGGGCGCGGGAATGTCGGATGGACTTGGCTTCGGTGATAATGCCAAAGCGGCTTTGTTGACCCGTGGCTTGGCTGAGATTACCCGTGCCGGAGTTGAGATGGGGGCTAATCCATTAACCTTTGCCGGACTCGCTGGTATAGGCGATTTAGTTGTGACTGCAACGAGTCGTCACAGCCGCAACTGGCGTGCAGGTTCATTATTGGGACAGGGCCAACAGCTTGATGCCGTACTGGAATCTATGGGAATGGTCGTAGAGGGGATTCGTACGACAAAAGCAGCATACGCTATCTCACAAAAATTGGGTGTGCAAATGCCTATTACAGAGGTGTTGTATGGAGTGCTGTTTGAAGGACGTGACGTCCGCAAAGCCGTTGAGGCATTAATGGGTCGCGATCCGAAAACCGAGATGGAAGTCATGCCGCTTCAAACTTGGGAGCAATGGCATTCATAAGAGTACAGAGGAGCTTCTAAAGTATAAAGGTTGTCTCATGAGTAGATCTTTCTACGATGAGATAGCCTTTTTTAGTTAGGCGTTTGGCATGTCTTTTGTATGCTTAATCACCTTTTGTCTCCGTCACTCATAGACTGAGTTGAGCAATGGCGGAGGAGGGGAGATTGTGAGTAAAAACTTTCCGAAAGATGCATTGAAGGCCATTAACAAAAAAGGCGGCAAAAACATATCCGAAAATGCAGTGAAAAAGCTGGCAGGCACGGTAAAGCCGGACACGCTTCAAAGTGAAGCGCAGTTGCGTCAGCTTATAAAACAGGTGTCTGCGATGGCTAACATTCCGGTATCGGAAGATACAGTCAGGGATATTGTCGGAGCCGTCAAAAAGAGTGGAATGAATCCTTCCAATATGGAAGCGTTAATGAAAATGATGATGAAAAAATAAAACACTGTCCGTATGATGGCTCGTTTTATTCACCGTGAACCGGGAAGGTTCGCGGTTTTTTTTATATTTTGAGGCAGTAAAGTGCTTTTTCAGTACACAAAATGTCGAACTGCCATGTCGAACATGTTATAATGATGCCCATCAGGAAACGGGTGGAAAGACAGCAAAGGAGGAAACGATGTTGAAGGAGGCAATATCATCAGTGTTAGTGGACAGGCTTCCTCACGATCTGGCAGTTGCGCTGGGTAGCTTGACTGAGAGCTGGTCAGCGGTGTCGGTTCCGTGGATGCTGGGGGGAAGCTGTGCACTACTTGTGCAAGAAGTTGAACTGGATCGTCTTCCTCGGGACATTGATATTTATGCGGATATTCATGCCGCAAAGCTATTACACGCGCACTCGCCAGGTGTGAGTATAGATCAACAGCAGGTTGACCGTAGCGGATCTTACGTTTCTTTGCTAAGCCACTATGAGCTGGAGGGATTTCCAGTCGAATTGGTGGGAGGGTTTGAGGTTTTATGTGATGGAGCTTTATATCGCTTAGAGGTCGAGCGGCTACTCTGGTCGGCTGGAATTCAGCTTGATCTGGAAAATACCTCATTGCGTTTGATGCCTCTCAGTCACGAGTTGCTATTCAATCTGTTGCGAAATCGTCCTGACCGCTATCAAGCGATTGCAGATGTCATGAAGCGAGACCCACAACAACACATAGGGATACTAACACAGCTATTGGTCCGTAACATTTGGAATAAGGAGCAGTTGGGCAAGCTTATAGAGCTTCTCCCTTGGCCAGAACTTCACTCCTTAATCGGGATGAGTAATGAAATATAGGTTGCGTGCGTATTAAAAGAAAAGGTGAATGGAGGACCGTTCATGAATGTGCAGATTACGTTCAAGCCGTCAGGCAAGCGCGTACAAGTCGGTCAGGGCACGTCATTGCTCCAGGCTGCCCGTAAAGCAGGTGTATACATTCCCACACGTTGTGATGGAAAAGCAGCCTGTCTGATGTGTAAGGTAGAGATAGCACCGGAACGGGCTGAGCTCGCAGGTCGTCCTAATGATGCAGAACAGCGTAAGCTGGGACCTTTACTGAATGAAGGAATACGTTTATCCTGTCAGGCCCGCGCTCAAGGTGATGTAGAGGTAACCATACCGGAGGATAGACTCAAGGCAGCTATTAGGCGGCAACTGGAGCGTCAGGCACTGGATGACGAACTGTGGTAATATCGATTTTAATAATTAGAACAAAAAACAAAGGATATTTCTCAACGGCTAGAACCGGTCAGAGAAATATCCTTTTTTTATTAAGGTCTAGCAACAAAGTCATGGGGAAATCTTGCTGTGCATATATTAGGTGAGTGGACCCAAACGTAAAATATCGTTCCTGCAATGATCACGGTGACGTAATCTATTTTTAAAAAACTAAACATATTTTACGGAGGGGATACATATGATGGTATCAGTCCAAATGCATGTACGAGTTTACGCCGTTTCGCCGATTCCATCAGTCTCCTGAATCTCGGCGGCGGACGACTTCCGGGCATTTTAAAGGCTGTTCTGCCGCATCTGGGATCAAGCAGTTGGTTGAACACGAAGCGGATGCTCTTTAAGCATTTTTCCTTCGGAGACTTTTGAGGAGGGGATTTCATTGGAGAAAGTGGACATTTTTAAAGACATTGCCGAACGCACCGGAGGAGACATCTATCTTGGGGTCGTCGGCGCAGTCCGAACAGGAAAATCAACGTTTATCAAGCGGTTTATGGAAACGATTGTACTGCCCAACATTACGAGTGAGGCGGACCGTGCCCGCGCCGTAGACGAGTTGCCGCAAAGTGCGGCAGGGAAGACGATCATGACGACGGAACCTAAATTCGTACCGAATAATGCCGTCCAGATCAAAGTAACGGAAGGACTGGACGTGAATGTACGTCTGGTTGACTGTGTGGGATATGCAGTAGAAGGTGCAAAAGGCTACGAGGATGAAAATGGTCCAAGGATGATCTCTACACCATGGTTTGAAGAACCCATTCCTTTTCAGGAAGCGGCAGAAATCGGTACACGTAAGGTTATTCAAGAACATTCGACACTTGGTGTGGTAGTCACCACAGACGGCACCATTGCTGAAATCCCGCGTAGCTCTTATGTAGAGTCGGAGGAACGCGTCATTGAAGAGTTGAAGGAAGTTGGCAAGCCATTTGTTCTGGTAATCAACTCCACGCATCCACGCAGTGATGAAACACTCCAACTTCGCAGTGAACTGGCTGCCAAGTATGATATTCCAGTCATGACACTCAGCGCGGCGACCATGACGGAAGATGATGTTACGGGTGTACTTCGTGAAGTATTGTATGAATTCCCGGTGCATGAGGTGAATGTGAACCTGCCGAGCTGGGTTATGGTATTGAACGAAAATCACTGGCTGCGTAGCAACTATGAAAATTCCGTTCGTGATACGGTTAAAGATATTCGACGTCTGCGTGATGTAGATCGGGTGGTCAGCCAGTTTATGGAGTATGAGTTCATCGATAGAGCCGGATTAAGCGGTATGAATATGGGGCAGGGCGTAGCGGAAATTGATTTGTATGCGCCTGATGAGCTGTATGACCAGATTTTGGTTGAAGTCGTTGGGGTAGAGATTCGTGGCAAGGATCATTTGCTACAAATGATGCAGGATTTTGCCCACGCTAAACGTGAATATGACCGCTTTGCCGAGGCTCTGGAAATGGTCAAGACAACAGGTTATGGTATTGCAGCTCCGTCACTGGCCGAGATGGCACTGGACGAACCGCAGTTGATTCGACAAGGTACAAGATTTGGCGTGAGGCTTAAAGCGACAGCCCCTTCCATTCACATGATTCGTGTCGATGTGGAATCGGAATTTGCTCCGATTATCGGAACAGAGAAGCAAAGTGAGGAGCTCGTACGCTACCTGATGCAAGATTTTGAGAATGATCCAATCAAAATATGGGAATCTGACATTTTCGGACGTTCGCTGCATTCTATTGTGCGTGAAGGTATTCAAGGCAAGATTGCCATGATGCCGGACAATGCACGCTACAAGCTTCAAGAAACGCTGGGTCGCATTATTAACGAAGGTTCTGGTGGTCTTATTGCTATAATTCTTTAAGGCTAAGCTATAACTAAAAATGTGTAAGGGAAATACCGTAGAGAGCTGACTGCTCTTTGCGGTATTTTTCTATATTTAATAAAACCTATTTACATACTTGGTTTAACGCGATATATTAAGTATCAAATTTAAAACATATTAGTGCTTGGAACGAGGGGGAAACAAATCATGTATATCCAAAAAGGGCTCCAAAAAAACAAGAAGCTAGGGCTCGGAGCCATCATGCTGCTGGTGCTGATTATACTGGTCACAGCATGTGGCGCGCCGAAAACAGAAAGCGGCGCTCAAGGGACAGGCACTGCAGGAACGAATACAGGAGATGGAAAAACAGATAGTTCGAATCTAAAGGGTAAACGGGTTGCTTTGATCATGGAGTTTAATACAGGTACGTTTTCGCAGCAGTATGTTCAAGGTGTGGAAGATGAGGTTAAGAAATTTGGCGGTACGCTGACGAAGTTTGTTGCCAATAACGATAAGGCTAAAATGGCTTCTTTGCTAGATAGTGCGATTAACCAGCAGTTTGATGTTATTTTGACTGACCACGGTGACGCATTGCTGGAGCCAGGACTCAAAAAAGCAATTTCCCGCAATATTCCAGTTATCGTGTTCGATGCTGCGGTCAATGTTCCGGGTGCGGTAGTGCTTTCACAGGATGATCAAAGCATGGCGGAGCTGACGCTTGAGCAAATGAAAAAGGACATCGGTGGCAAAGGAAACATTGTGAAGGTATGGGTTGCTGGGTTTGCACCAATGGAGCGCCGTCAGGTTGCTTATGACGCATTTTTGAAAGCCAATCCAGATATTAAAGAGATTGCAACTTTTGGTTCGGCTCAGAATCCTGCTTTGGATACGCAAGCCAAAATGGAAGCTGTGCTAAAGCAATATCCTAAGGGTGAAATTACAGCAGTGTGGGCGGCTTGGGATGAATTTGCCAAAGGTGCAGCTCGTGCGATACAACAAGCTGGGCGTACGGAAATTAAAGTTTATGGGATTGATATGAGTGATGAAGATTTGCAAATGATTCAGGACCCGAAAAACCCGTGGGTGGCTTCAGCAGCCGTAGATCCAACAGATATCGGGCGCGTACAAGTGCGCTATGCATACCAGAAGTTGCATGGGGATAACCCTGAGGAGAAAGTTGTGCTGAAGGCAGTATATGTACAGCGCGAAGAGTTGCCAGATAAGCAAATTTCCACATCCGAGTTGTCTCAATTTGTGAAAGGATGGGGCAAGAGTGAGCAGGGCTACAAGGATTGGATGAAGGAATATGAAACGTCCAAATAAAATGGATGCATAACGCAAATGCAAAGGCGCGCTTCGGCGCGCTTTTATCATAAGCGGGAGTGAGGGGACATTCATGAGTACACAAGTATATACATTGGAGATGAAGAAGATCAGCAAACGGTTTGCTGGTGTAGATGCGCTGAGAGCCGTGGATTTTACGGTGCAGGGTGGCGAAATTCACGCTCTGCTAGGTGCCAACGGGGCAGGGAAGAGCACATTAATGAAAATCTTGTCAGGTGCGTATCGTTTCGATCAGGGAGCGATCGTTGTGGATGGCAAGGAGCTGATTATTCGTTCACCGTGGGAAGCCAAAAGAGCCGGAATTCACTGCGTGTATCAAGAAGTCGATTCGGCACTTGTGCCTCAGTTAACCGTCGCGGAAAATATTGTAATGGACGATTTGTCTGTACCTGATGGTCGATGGTGGGCTGCACCAGCGTCCATGCGCAGGCGAGCACGTGAGGCATTAGCGCGTCTGGAGGTTGATATAGATGTACGACGATACGTGTCAGAATTGACGTTGGCAGAAAAGCAGCTTGTACTCATCGCACGGATTTTGACACAGCAGGCGAATACTATCATTTTTGACGAGCCAACGGCACCGCTGAGCGAGGAAGAAACGAGGCGTTTGTTCCGCACCATTCATACCCTCAAGGATGAGGGAGTAGCATGTATTCTCATTACGCACCGATTGCCGGAGGTCATCGCGCACAGTGACCGTATTACGGTGATGCGTGATGGTGAGCGCGTGTTCTCGGGACCTGCTTCTGATTTAAATGTAGGCGACATTATCACGTATATGCTTGGGAAAACATTTGATGAGGAATTTCCGAAAACAGAGGTACCTATTGGTGAAACGGTATTGGAAGCAAAAGGACTCCGTAAGGGATTGCGGGTTCACGGCGTTGATTTGCAGGTCAGACGTGGCGAAATTCTGTCTATTGTGGGTTTGGTCGGTGCGGGCAAGACGGAACTGTCACGACTTCTTACGGGGGCAGACAAGCCTGATGTGGGGGAGCTGACCTTCAAGGGGCGCTTCATTCGTATGCGTGAGCCAGCGGACGCGGTAGCTCAAGGAATTGTGTCCATACCCGAGGAGCGGCGTAAGCAGGGGGTCTTGATTGAGGAGAGCGTGGAACGAAACCTTAGTCTTCCGCTCTTGGGCAAGCTGAGTGTCCTGGGTTTCATCAGTCGGCATAAAGAACGTAATAACGGTAATGGGGTTGTCGCCTCTCTTGGTATTAAGACGCCTTCACTGCGCCAGAATGTTAAGTATTTGAGCGGTGGGAATCAGCAAAAGGTTGCGATAGGAAAATGGCTTCATTCCGGTGCGGATGTATTCGTTTTTGACGAGCCAACCAAGGGTGTGGATATAGGGGCAAAAAGCGATATTTTCCGTATCATCGGAGAATTGGCTGCACAAGGAAAAGCAATCATTTATCTTACCTGTGAATTCGCGGAAGGTATAGGCATTGGTGATCGGATAGCAGTCATGTATGACGGTAAAATAATAAGGGAATTTGCGCGAGGCGAAGTCGAACAGGAACAGCTTCTGTTGTACGCCAGCGGTGGTGAAGAGGTGCATTCATGAAGGAAAAATGGTTAAATGTCTCGTTTCGTTACGGTGCTGTAGTTGTCATTATAGGTGTGTTGGCGTTTTTCTCAGCCACATGACCTTATTTCTGGACGTATGATAATTTGATGGATATTCTTGGCTCCATTGCGATTGTGACTTTCGTGGCCATTGGTGTGACTTTATCACTTATTGTAGACGGTTTTGACCTGTCGGTTGGTGCAACGGTATCCTTGACGACGGTCGTCTCAGCCTCGTTGATGGTCTGGTATGAACAGCCTGTTGCAGTGGTTATTATTGTATCTCTGATTGTTGGAGCTTTGGTTGGGCTGTTGAATTCACTTTTGATTATTAAACTGCGTATCCCCGATTTGCTCGCAACTCTAGCCATTATGTATATCGTTAGCGGGATTCACCAAACATACGCACAAGGCTATACCATCTACAATCATATGCAGTTTCCTGATGGCAGCAAGGCGCCAGGCGAGATATCTCCAGCATTTCTTTTACTGGGGCAGGGTAAATGGTTGGGTATCCCGATTTCGGTTATTTTACTGTTGCTAGCTGTGGCAGCGGTGCATGTTTTCTTGACCTACACAAAGCACGGGCGTCAAATGTATGTAACTGGCGGGAATGAGGAGGCTGCTCGTCTGTCAGGTATACGGGTAAAAAAGGTCCGTACACTGGCCTATATTGCTTCAGGCATATTTGCGGCAATTGCCGGTATTTTATATGCCTCGCGTGTAGGCTCGGGTCAAATTGACGCTGGCTCTCCCTTACTTATGGAGGCGGTAGCTGCAGTATTCGTCGGTTTTTCAGTGTTTGGTGCGGGTAAACCCAATGTTATTGGTACATTTATTGGTGCAGTGTTAATCGGCGTATTAGTTAATGGACTGACCATGATGAATGTGCAATATTTTGCCCATGACATTGTCAAAGGAGTAGTGCTGGTGCTTGCGCTGGCTGTTACTTTTTACGTACTGAACCGTCGTCGTACTTGAAATTGTCTGTCGACTGTATTACTATAAACCTTGTTCCACGCAAGAAGGGTGCCATAAAACGCCAGTTTCGGCCTATATGGCGGTGGTTAGGTATATTCTATGTATATTTAACGACGAAACGGAAACAGATGATAACATTATGGAAGGCAGTATGCCGCCCGGGTTATTTTATACAGGCGACTTCATTATCGGTGGAGCACACCGATAACCTTAATGCTGGACTACACTTGAATTGGGAGGTGAATATGTTGAATAAAACGGATTTGATCAATCAGGTTTCTGAGAGCACTGAATTGTCCAAAAAGGACGTAACCAAAGCAATCGATGCAGTATTTGAAGCGATCGCTGGAGCACTGCAAAACGGAGACAAGGTACAACTGGTAGGTTTCGGGAACTTTGAGGTTCGTGAACGTTCCGCACGTAAAGGACGTAACCCGCAAACAGGAGAAGAAATCGAAATCCCTGCGAGCAAAATTCCGGCATTCAAACCGGGTAAAGCGCTCAAAGACGGAATTAAATAAGATTTCTTACATATTCCCAATGCGCTGAAAGGACCGTGAATTTGATTCACGGCCTTTTCTTTTTGTCCTATTTACTTTGTGGTAGAGGTGCTATGGACTGAAGAAGAGGAAGGTGTCTTGCCGTTTCGCGAGGCATAAGCAATCAGCACCAGGGGTTTACCTGTCAGCTCGGCAAATTCATGTTCCAGCCGTTGAAGCTGCTCTATCTGAGCAGGACTGAGATTGGCGGGACGATAGTTTTCCATCCGATCCGTTCCTTTCGTTAATAGATGGGACTGCACAGATAGTATGGCACAGGAAGCACTAATTGTTGCAGGCAGCGTGGGAAGCAGGTAGTTGACAAAACAAGCTTAAATCTCCATCATAAAAATATAGCTTCGGCTCTCAGGGAGGAAAAGGACATGGAAGATAATGTGACGGGCAGCAGTGAGTACGTCGTAATTAAAGCAAAAAGCAATGGATGCCAGGTTTTTGGTCTGACGAGAGGTCAGGATACACGCCTGCATCACTCAGAAAAATTGGACAAGGGCGAGGTGATGATCGTTCAATTTACGGATCATACTTCTGCCATCAAAATTCGCGGCAAGGCCGTGGTGATGACCAAGCACGGTGTTGTAGATACGGAGGAGTAAAATGCAGGCATAGCCTGCTTTTTTTTGTTGTACAATGAGAGTGAGGACCTTTACCGTAGCAAACCCACATTATGGGGTAGGGGTCAGGGGAGGCTCTGATGAAACCTTGGATTGTACTCGGTGGTTCCATTCTCATAACCACCGCAGCAGCAATATTGCTGCCGTCCTTACAGATGCTGGACTCGGGTACCGCAGCAGTTCGTGAAACACAGGCGACAATTTCGCCCCAGCAACGAGTACTGCTGACGGATGACAATCTGGTAGACACACTGAATGAGCTTCCATTAACCACACCGATTACAAGTGTAAGCTGGGAACATTCAGTCCTGACCATCGATGTTAAGCTGTCCAAGGAAGAAACCACACCACTGGAGATTTATCAAAACATGGCGGAGCTTGCCGCCTTTAGCTTTTACGGAACGACGAATGTACGGCAATTGCTGTTGCGGGTGGTGACGCAGGACGAATGGTCAGGAGAACGCCATTTGCTGCTGGCATCCGATATACGCCGGAACGAGTGGACGAACGAGGCATTGGAACAACTTAGAAATCGGGAAGGCGCTGAACTGCCAGAAGATTTGAAATCTCGTTTCCGCATTACAGTAACGCCTATGTGGCAAAACAGGTTTAGCGGTGTATATACAAACTAGATGTTTCTACCGCTGGACCTACAGTACTTTAGTCGCGAATCATTTTAAATTGTGATATAATATAAGGCATTGCAATTATTTGAGTATACCAGAAAGTCATGGCTCGGAGGCTTAGGATGAAACCGTATCGCGTACCTCAATTAGCAAGGAAATATGTGGAATACGACATGATTCAACAACATACGGAAATGCCGGCTTTTCCTGACAGCCGTACCCGTTTGCTGTTTGAGTTTTTGAACCGGAATGCGCAAGGGCTGCATGCCAGTGAGGATGAACTGTACGCTTTGGTTACATCACTTGTGCAGATGGGACTGGATACGCATGATATGATTGATACTTTATCCGGTATACGAAGTCCGGAAGAGATGCGTTCCAGACAGCTGAAAGTGTTAGCCGGTGACTACTTCAGTAGCCGTTTTTATCAGCTACTCGCAATGGCAGGCCGAATCGAGGCTATTTCGAAGCTGAGTGATGCTGTATGTGAAGTGAACGCAGGGAAAATGAGCTTGTACTGGGAGATGAAGCATTTTCGATTGAATGCCGCTCAGTATTTATCTCAGATGGTTTGCTTCAAACAGGAGCTTTTTTTATCATTGACTTCCCTTATTGCAGAACAGGATCAGGAAGTCTGGAAGCAGCTTCTTAATGAATTCGCTGTCTGTGAAACGCTGGTGGAGGAATGGGAGAAACGGGCAGAACCAGACAAGTCCCGTTTCGGATATATGTTCTGGCATATTTACGGTAACGGAGACCAGCATGAGCAGGCACTGCTTTCAGAGGGTGGTACTGAAACAGCAGTTTGGCGTAAGCTTATGCTGAAATACAAAGCCGAGGATGCGATACTGGACAAGCTTCGCACGGCTGTTACACACATCCGGCAGACCCTGTCAGATGAACAAAACACGGGGATTGAGGAATTTGAATGCATGCTTGAGCCTTTCCTGAAGCTGCTAAACAGTTCGCACCCGGTTGTGAGGGAAGGTTAGGTGAACGTCATGGGATCAAGCGACACCAAGCCGAAAGAGCAATTCGTTCATGGCGTGTTTGAAAGTATAGCCGGTAAATACGATTTGATGAACGATATACTGAGCTTTCGCAGACATAAGGCTTGGCGGAAATTTACAATGAAAAAAATGAACATGCATCACGGCGATACGGCAATCGACCTTTGTTGTGGGACATGTGACTGGACGCTTGCGATGGCGCGTGCAAGTGAAAGTGGTCACATCGTAGGATTGGATTTTAGCCAGAACATGCTAAATGTTGGCGAGCGCAAGATTACATCAGAATCCCGCGAAAAGCAAATCAAGCTTGTACGAGGCAACGCGATGGATCTACCTTTTGAAGACAATTCATTTGATTATGCGACGATTGGTTTCGGTCTACGCAATGTACCTGATCTGCGCCGCGTGTTGCAGGAAATGCAACGAGTCGTCAAACCTGGTGGGCAGGTTGTATGTCTAGAGTTGTCCAAACCTACTTGGCAGCCGTTCAAGGGAATTTACTACGCATATTTTCAGCACATCTTGCCCATGCTCGGCAAATTGTTCGCCAAACGTTATGAGCAGTACAAATGGCTCCCTGATTCGTTGGCGCTTTTTCCAGGAAGGGATGAACTGGCTGACATCTTTCGTGAAGTCGGATTGAAGGATGTTCAGGCTCATTCTCTCACCGGAGGCATTGCGGCATTGCATATTGGAATCAAGGAGAGTCAGCATGTTTAAGAAAATTGCCATTTTTTTGGAAATGATTAAAATTGAACATACTTTATTTGCGCTCCCATTTGCATTTATGGGGGCTGTATTGGGGTCAGTTGTCGTGACGGACAACCTTCCCTCATGGCCGCAGATCGGTTGGATCTTGCTGGCTATGGTTGGCGCACGTAGCGCAGCCTTCGGCTTCAATCGTATGATTGACCGTGTGATTGACGGGAAAAATCCGCGTACAGCAGGACGCGCTATTCCGGCAGGGCTGCTCAAATCGAGCGAAGTGGTGATTTTCATCATCGTTAGCTTGTTGTTGTTATTTTGGGCCTCATTCAAGTTAAGTCCGCTGGCGTTCAAGCTGTTCCCGCTGGCCTTTTTTATGCTTGTTTTTTACTCTTACACCAAGCGTTTTACTTGGCTGTGCCACTTTGTACTCGGTTTGACCATTGGTTTGGCGCCGCTAGGCGCGTGGGTTGCAGTGACGGGACAAATGGATTTAACTGCTATCGTACTTTATCTCACGATTGCATTTTGGACCGCTGGCTTTGATGTTATTTATGCTTGTCAGGATATTGATTTTGACCAGAGCGAAGGGGTTTATTCTATTCCTGCCCGTTTTGGTGTAGCAGGTGCTCTGAACATCGCCCGTGTGTTCCATGTCATTACGGCGATCGGATTTATTGTGCTGTTCTTTATCGCAGATTTAAGCTGGTGGTATCTGGCGGGCATGATTATTTCATACATTATTTTATTTTATGAGCACTATATCGTATCTCCAAAAGATTTGAGTCGTTTGCAGACAGCATTCTTTACTATGAACGGTGTACTTAGCATTGTCGTATTTGCTTTTACACTGATTGATTTGGTGGTGCGTCAATACTAATGAATAATCAGGTGAGCAACCATCAAGGCAAACGAATCGTTATTGGCATTACAGGTGCGAGCGGAAGCATTTATGGTGTACGACTAGTAGAGACACTGCTGGACTTGCAGTATACAGTTCACCTGATTGTTTCTAATGCTGGCTGGCGGGTATTGAAAGAGGAGCTGGGCTGGAATGTGACCGACCGGGAAGGAGCTTTGAATGAACAATTCGGAGGCCGTCCCGGTTCTCTTGTATACCATCCGTTCACAGATATTGGAGCTTCAATAGCGAGTGGCTCTTATTTAGTAGATGCCATGATTATCATGCCGTGCTCGATGGGGACGTTGTCAGCGGTAGCCCACGGTTCGTCTGATAATCTCATGGCACGTGCAGCAGATGTGATGATGAAGGAAGGTCGTCCGCTAATCCTTGTGCCTCGTGAGACACCGCTGCATGCTATTCATTTGGAAAATATGCTTAAGCTTGCGAGACTCGGCGTCAAAATGATTCCGGCCATGCCAGCTTTTTATTTTCATCCAAAGACGCTGGATGATATTGTACTGTTCCTCGTAGGCAAAGTATTAGACAGCTTGCGTATAGAACATCAACTGTTTACGAGATGGGGGGATTCCGATGCCGATACCGGACACCAAGACAATCACAATCGGAAAAATTAAATATACAAACGCCTGGCCTATTTTTCATTACTTTAATCCTTCAGAGCTTCTCCATTCGGCGGAGATGGTTTCCAAAGTTCCGGCTGAATTGAATCGAGGCATGCTGAAAGGGAGTTTGGATATGAGTGCGATGTCCTCCTTTGCGTATGCATCAGGTGCTGAGGAAATGCTGCTGTTGCCCGATTTATCCGTTAGTGCAGACGGTCCAGTCCAATCCATTTTACTATTTTCACGCAAGCCGCTAAATGAAATCATTAACGGCACCATTGCACTGACGAATACTTCAGCCACATCGGTGAACTTGTTGAAAATTTTGATGCAAAAGGCATGGGAAGGTCAGCCTACTTACTTTGATTGTGAACCGGATCTTGATTTGATGCTGAAACAGGCAGATGCAGGGCTGCTGATTGGAGATCACGCGATCAAGGCTTCCTGGCGAAGTGAGGGCCTGTACGTAACCGACCTCGGGGAAGAGTGGAAACGCTGGACGGGCTATAGTATGACCTTTGCTGTATGGGCAGTTCGACGTGCTGTTGCTGCTCAGAATCCCGCTGCAGTGGCTGAAATTGCGAGTGCGTTCCGCGTAAGCAAACAGCGTAGTCTGTCTGACCTGACACCTGTTATTTCTGAAGCTTGCAAGGAAATTGGAGGTTCAGAAGATTATTGGGAGCGCTACTTTACGAATCTGTGTTATGATTTTGGAGAGAAGCAACAACAAGGTTTAGAGCTTTATTTTAAGTATGCATATGAACTGGGGCTGCTTGACCGACGAGTGAAGCCGCTTCTCTGGAGTGACAATACGCTGACACGGGTGAAAGAATGAAACGATTGGATTTGTTCGGTTTATTAAAAAAGGATATGAACTTCATAGAAGAAGAGCTGTACCGCAGCATTGACAGTAGGGAGCCGTTGATTAATGATACGTCGCTTCATCTACTTAAAGCAGGGGGCAAGCGTTTGCGTCCCGTATTTGTATTGCTGGGGGGCAAGTTTGGAGAATATGATCTGGACAAGCTCAAGCGCATAGCGGTACCTCTGGAACTGATTCATTCTGCCTCTCTCGTTCACGATGATGTGATTGACGATGCGGAAATGAGACGCGGCCAACCCACCGTGAAGTCCAAATGGGACAATCGGGTGGCTATGTACACCGGAGACTACATATATGCACGCGCACTATCTATTGCTGCTGGGCTGCCGAATCCTGATATTCACCGAGTGCTGTCTAAGGCGTTGGTGCAGATGTCGATTGGTGAAATGGAACAAATACGTGATTTTTTTAATGTGGATCAGAGTGTACGCAATTACTTGCTTCGCATACGGCGCAAAACAGCATTGTTGATTGCGGTCAGCTGCCAGTTGGGAGCTATGGCTGCAGGAGCACGGGAAAGAGTCAACTCACTGTTGTACAGCTATGGCTATAACGTAGGTATGGCTTTTCAAATTCAGGATGATTTGCTTGATCTGTGTGGAACAGAAAAAAAGATCGGCAAGCCGCCAGGCAGTGATATGAGACAGGGCAATATTACACTTCCGGTCATTTATGCGCTTGAACAACCCGAACTGCGGAATGATCTGCTGGCTGAAATTCGGCGAATTCAGGATGGGGACGGGCAAGGAGACGCCCGTAAAGCGGTGGATATGATCAAAAAAAGTGAAGGAATCACTAAAGCTGAAATTCTCGCCGACCGATATATTAATAAAGCGCTGAACGCGCTGGACTTACTACCAGATGTCAAAACAAAAAAGACGCTGCGCGATATTGCTCATTTTGTAACACGCCGTTCCTACTAAAGTTGTATTTTAGGTTTGCTGTGACAAAATACTTTAACCGTTTCCAATCTTTCTGTTACAATACAGATTAGTACTGTATAAATACATTAGATTGGATTGGGAGTGAGCCGATGGATCGTACGTTTTTGATGGTTAAACCGGATGGTGTACAACGCGGACTGATTGGACGTATTGTCAGTCGTTTGGAAGACAAGGGCTTCAAAATGGCGGCTGGCAAGCTTGTGCAGGTATCTAGAGAACAAGCAGAGCGGCATTATGCGGAGCATGTGGGCAAGCCTTTTTTTGAAGAGCTTGTAGGCTTTATCACATCAGGACCTGTATTTGCCATGGTTTGGGAAGGGGATAACATTGTTACGCTTTCCCGCTTGCTGATTGGTAAAACACAAGTAACAGAGGCTCTTCCGGGCACCATTCGTGGAGACTTTGCTGCACATACACCGTTTAACCTCATTCATGGTTCAGATTCACCGGAGAGCGCAGAGCGCGAGATTGCAAATTTTTTCACACCAGAAGAATTGGTTCGGTATGAAAAAACTGTAGCGACCTGGGTGTAAGTTTAATTACGTATGAAGAAGGATGGTAGCATGACGGATCTGGAACTGGGTCAGACGGACCCCGATTACACAGCGTTTATCCGCAAAATCAAGGACAGCACAGGTATTGATCTTGCACAATACAAAGAAGCACAGATGAAAAGGCGGTTAACGACGCTTCGCAACAAAAACGGGTTTCCCAGTTTTGTTTCTTTTTATGATGCCATGATGAAGGAAAAACCTCTATTCTATGAATTCTTGGATCGTATGACGATCAATGTTTCCGAGTTTTGGCGAAATCCCAATCGGTGGGAAGTGCTACGGGATATCATTTTGCCACAGCTGCTTGTAGGAAAGCAGAAGCTTAAGCTGTGGAGTGCGGCCTGCTCGACTGGTGAAGAGCCCTATAGCCTGGCTATGGTTCTCGACGGTAAAGGAATTTTAGGAAATTGCTCTATTACAGCTTCCGACATTGATGATGGTGCATTGGCTAAAGCCAAGGAAGGTAAATATTTGGAGCGTTCGCTCAAGGATGTGCCTGAGCAGGTAGCTAGCAAATATTTTAAACCAGATGGTGCCATGTATCGGATTGATGACCGTCTAAAACAGGCTGTGAAATTTCAAAAGCAAAACTTGCTGCTGGATCGGTTTGAGGATGGGTATGATCTCATTATCTGTCGAAATGTTATGATTTATTTTACAGAAGAGGCCAAACATGCGTTGTATCAAAAGTTTGCTGCCAGCCTTCGTCCCGGCGGTGTTTTATTTGTCGGCAGTACCGAGCAAATCTTTTCTCCTAACCAATATGGGCTGGAATCGACTGAAACCTTTTTTTATCGCAAAAAAGCATAAGCCTGTACATATCATCCATCGTTTCGTAGGAACTTATTTCTATTCTTAAGTAATGGATGGTTGGCTTATCAACAGTGCACGTCCTTTAGCTCTTCTGGCTGAGGGACGTGTTTTTTTGTTTATCTGCCTCAGACGTGGCTTTTCTTGTCAAAGAAAGGTGCGTATACTATAATGAAGCACAGTTAAAGATTTTAGCGATGCACAGTTTAACAGTTTAAAGGGGGAACGCGTCATGAGTTTACGTTATTTAACCGCGGGGGAAACGCATGGTCCCCAGCTAACTGCCATTGTAGAGGGTATGCCGAGTAATTTGAAATTGGATTTTGAAGAATTGAATTTTCAGTTGCACCGTCGTCAGAAAGGATATGGACGGGGGCGGCGTATGCAGATTGAAAAAGATACGGCGAAGATTGCTGGTGGCGTACGTCACGGATATACCACAGGTGCACCAATTGCACTAGTTGTGGAAAATAACGATTGGAAGCACTGGCAGAATATTATGAATATTGAGCCTATTGAAGGCAGTGATGAAGAAAAGCGTCGGGTTCATCGGCCGCGTCCGGGTCATGCGGATTTGAATGGCGGAATGAAATACAACCTGAAGGATCTTCGTAACGTGTTGGAACGCTCCAGTGCACGGGAAACAGCAATTCGTGTGGCATGTGGCGGGTTGGCTCGTCAATTGCTGGCTGAGTTCGGGATCAAGGTGGCAGGTCAGGTCATCCGCATTGGTGAAATCGAAGCTCCTTATCGCGATTTGCCGATTGATGAACTGATTGCCGTAACAGAAGCTTCTTCGGTAAGAGTAACCGATCCAGAAACGGAGAAGAAAATGGAAGCCTACATTGACCTGATCAAGCAAGAAGGTGACTCCGTCGGTGGTGTAGTGGAATGTATCGTGGAAGGTGTTCCGATTGGTCTGGGCAGTCATGTACAGTATGATCGGAAGTTGGATGCACGTATCGCACAAGGCGTCATGTCGATCAATGCATTTAAAGGTGTGGAAATCGGCATTGGGTTTGAAGCAGGAGAATTGCGCGGTTCACAGGTGCATGACGAGATTTTATATGATGAGGAACGTGGATATCACCGTCGTACGAATCGTTTGGGTGGTTTTGAGGGTGGCATGACCAACGGAATGCCAGTGGTGGTTCGTGGCGTTATGAAGCCAATTCCCACACTTTATAAGCCGCTGCAAAGCGTCGACATTGATACGAAAGAAGCGTTCACTGCACAGGTTGAGCGTTCGGATGCATGTGCGGTACCAGCGGCAAGCGTAGTCATGGAGCATGTGGTAGCTTGGGAGATAGCCAAAGCTTTACTAGAGAAATTCGGCGGGGATTCAATTGAAGAAATCCGCGCGAATATTGCATCCTATGAACAACAACTGGAGCAATACTAAGATGAGTACGCTGACGGTACAGCTTGGCGAACGTTCTTATCCTATTCTTATCGGACGTGGGTTGCTGCATCAAGCCGGAGAGTCGTTGAAGGAACGAGGAATTGCACAAAAAAGCCCATTATTGATTGTTTCAGACGAAAATGTAGCGGGATTCTACTTGGCAACATTGGAAAGCAATCTTCAAGAGGCGGGGTACAAAACGGTATCATTTGTCGTTAAGCCAGGTGAAACATCCAAGTCGCTTGCTGTATTTGAGCGGGGTATAACAGCAGCCATTGAGGGCGGTTTGGATCGCAATTCAGCTGTTATCGCTCTTGGTGGTGGTGTGGTGGGTGATTTGGCTGGATTTGTGGCGGCATCTTTTATGAGAGGCATCAAGTTCGTACAGGTTCCAACTACTATCCTTGCCCATGACAGCAGCGTGGGTGGTAAGGTCGGCATCAATCATCCTTTGGCGAAAAATATGATAGGAGCCTTTCATCAACCGGAACTCGTACTGTATGACGTAGATACGTTGTCAACATTACCTCCTCGCGAGGTATCTGCAGGGCTTGCTGAAATGATCAAGCATGGCTTGATCTGGGATGCTGATTTTGCTCAGTGGTGCCGTGAACATTCGACGGATTTGCTCGGACTGGATGCGACGGCACTGGAGTACGGGCTGGAGAAGGGATGCTCCATTAAAGCCGAAATTGTGTCGCGTGATGAACGAGAAAATGATTTGCGCGCTATTTTAAACTTAGGCCATACGATTGGGCATGCGATTGAAGCGATTGCGGGATATGGTGAGTTTTTACACGGGGAAGCCATTTCTATTGGTATGGTTGGCTCGGCACTACTGGGTGTGAAGCTGGGGGCTGATCCTTCTTTGGTAAACGAAACGAAGGATATGCTGTCATCGCTGCGCTTACCGACTTCTCTTCCGTCACATCTCGATACAGATCAACTGCTCGAAGCGATGATGCATGACAAAAAATTCAAAGAAGGCAGTATTACTTTCGTTGTCCCACGCAGTATTGGGCGTGTGGAGGTTGTGAAGGATATTTCCGTCTCTTACATCCGGGAAGTCATTGAACAGTTAAAAGAGGAGGCGTAACGATGTACAATCGTGGAATTCGTGGCGCGACGACCGTGACGAATAATGAAGCAAACGAAATTTTGGAAGCAACAAGCCAACTACTGGAGGAAATCGTATCCTACAATGAAATTCAGCCGGAGGATATTAGTAATGTATGGATAACGGTGACCCATGACCTGGATGCTGCCTTTCCAGCCATGGCCATCCGTCAGCTTGACGGCTGGGACATGGTTCCGCTCATGTGTGCATTAGAAATTCCTGTAGCTGGTAGCTTGCCCAAGTGCATCCGTTTGATGGTACAGGTGAATACCGATAAATCTCAGCGTGAAATGAAACATGTATATTTGAACGGAGCACAGATGTTAAGACCAGATCTGGCTTCCCAAGGGAAATAATCGTCCATTTTTTAAGTTGATGGTTGCCAAAGTAACATTCCATGAGATATAGTGTGTGTAGCAGAGTTGAGTAGAGTAGAGTTAGCCAGAGCAGAGTTGAGATGAGAAGAGTGTAGTCTAGCCAATTCCATATGAGATTACAGAGACCAGCGGTAGCGGGTAAGCTTTTGTCCGTGAAGAGACCTTCTTCATAAAGAGAAGCTTATTTGAGGTAACCTGCGCGGTTATGCAAAAGGGATAAGTGTATGCTTTTCTATTTGCTGTGATCATTTTACATATGGAGCATTCTTATAATTTCAATAACTGACAGCCTCTACCTTACGGGTAGAGGCTTTTTTATTCTCTCCATTGGGTTCTGCGCCAATTTGGAAAGGAAGTGATCTCATGTTAACGCCGCATGTGGAGCAAGTGATAGCGATGGCGAATGAATTTAACCTGATTCCTGTGTACAAAAAAGTGCTGGCTGATATGGAGACGCCGATTCGGATTTTCCGTCGGTATGCTGAGCGGGACCGTGCCTTTCTGCTGGAGAGTGTAGAGGGAGGCGAGCAGTGGGCGCGACATTCCTTCATCGGAACAGACCCATTTCTGATGGTCTCAGGTAAAAAAGGTCGATTGATTTTGGAACAACACGGTAAACGGCAAATATTAAGTGACAAGCCGATTGAAGCGCTCAAAGCATTACTTCGTAAATACCGTAGTCCGAAACTGAAAGACATGCCTCCATTTACAGGCGGGGCTATCGGATTTTTTGGATATGACCTGCTTCAATACTACGAAAAGCTGCCAGAGCACTCGGTAGATGATTTGAATATGGATGATATTCGTTTTATGTTTTGCGATCAAGTCATTGTCTTTGATCATGTGAAACAGCAAATTTTGCTGGTTGGCAATGTTCATATAGGTGAAGGGTTCCGCGAGGAGGACATTCGTGCTGCTTATGCAGATGTGGAACGCAAGTTGGAGAACACGGCGCAGTATCTGCGCAAGCAGTCCCCACCAGAGCGATTAGGCTCTGCCTCCATTCCTGATGATGTGGAACTGGGTGAGATCCAATCCAATGTGACAAAGGAACAATTTATATCAAACGTGGAGCAGGCAAAGGAGTATATCCGCTCCGGTGATATTTTTCAGGTTGTACTGTCCCAGCGTTTTCACATCGATACAGAGGCCTCTCCACTACAGGTATACCGCGTGCTGCGCACGATGAACCCGTCGCCATATATGTATTATCTGAAAATGGATGACGAGATCATCGTAGGCACTTCGCCGGAGGCACTCGTCAAGGTGGAAAACGGCCGTGTAGAGACCCGACCGATTGCAGGAACGAGACCGCGTGGCGTAACGGAAACCGAAGATGCGGCGCTTGCTGAAGAATTGTTGAAGGATGAAAAAGAACGTGCAGAGCATCTGATGTTGGTAGATCTGGGAAGAAATGATCTGGGACGTGTATCCCAGTTTGGCACCGTAAAATGCGATACATTCATGGAGATTGAACGCTATTCCCACGTGATGCACATTGTATCGAATGTGTCGGGCGAACTGCGTGAGGACAAAGATTTCTTCGATGCTTTCCTGTCTTGCCTGCCGGCCGGCACCGTATCCGGAGCTCCAAAGCTACGGGCGATGGAGATTATTGCTGAGCTGGAGCGGGAAGCACGCGGAACCTATGCAGGAGCAATTGGATATTTGGGCTTCTCAGGCAATATGGATGCTTGCATTACGATTCGCACAATTGTGTTTAAAAAGAACCGGGCCTATGTCCAGGCAGGGGCTGGAATTGTGTGGGACTCGGTACCGGAAAGCGAGTATCAGGAGACGGTGAACAAAGCAAAGGCACTGCTCAAAGCAATCCGCACGGCGGAAGCGATGTTTCCAGCAACGACACAGCCTTACAACAGCGTCATCAACCAAGATTATTTGTACACTCCGTAACACAAAAATCTGATTCTGAGGAGGAGACGACAATGGAACGACATGACATGATACAAGTAGGGTTAAGCCGGATCATTGAAGGACAGCATCTTTCGCGTACGGAGGCCCGTAGCGTGATGGAACAGATTATGAGTGGGAGTGCTACACAGGCGCAAATCGGCGGGCTCCTGACGGCTCTTCGCCTCAAGGGAGAGACGGTAGATGAAATCACCGGTTTTGCCGAAGCAATGCGCAATTACGCTAGTCCAGTGCAAGCTGGGGAGGGGAACAGTCGTCTACTGGATACATGCGGCACCGGGGGTTCGGGTATTCACAAGTTTAATATTTCCACCATTTCCGCTATTATCGCGGCTTCGGTTTCTGTACGGGTAGCCAAGCACGGCAACCGCTCTGCAAGTGGCCGTGCCGGGAGCGCTGATGTCCTGGAGGCACTCGGAGTCAACATTCATTTGACAAGTGATCAGGCTCGCTCGTGTCTGGACCGCATCGGGATCTGCTTTTTATTCGCACAGCTGTATCATCCGTCTATGAAGCATGCCGCAGCACCGCGCCGCGAGCTAGGTGTGCGGACGGTATTCAATATGCTCGGTCCATTGACGAATCCGGCTGGTGCGGATCGGCAGTTGCTGGGTATTTATGATGCTGGCAAAACGGAAGTGATTGCCGAGGTATTGAACCAGCTTGGCTCCAAACGAGCCATGGTCGTCAGCAGTTTGGATGGGCTAGATGAAATTAGTATTTCGGCCGCCACACGAGTATCCGAGCTCAAGGACGGCAAGGTTCACACGTTCGAGCTTCATCCGTCCGATCTGGGCTTGCAGACACATTCTCTCGATCAGGTGTTGGGCGGCGATGCACAGGTTAACGCAGAGATCATACGGCGAATTTTGAACGGAGAGCATGGAGCTTATCGTGATGTTGTGCTAGCGAATGCAGGAGCGTGTATTTATGTCTCAGGCGCAGCAGCTACCTTAACAGACGGAGTAGCGCGAGCGGCAGAAGCCATCGACTCTGGATTGGCTCTTTCCAAGCTGGATCAATTAATACAGGCAACGGGGGAATATCAATATGTATCTTGATAAAATTGTGGTGACGAAGCGACAAGAAGTGGAGCAGCTTAAGCAGCATTTTGAGATTAATAAAGCCGAACGCTTAATTGCAGATTTACCTGTGACGAGAGGATTTGAAAATGCGATCGCTAGCGGACGCAACCGTCCGCTCGGGCTGATTGCTGAAGTAAAGAAGGCTTCTCCGTCCAAAGGGTTGATTCGACCCAATTTCCATCCGGTGGATATTGCGCGTGCATATGAGGGAGCAGGAGCCGATTGCATTTCTGTACTGACAGATATTACGTATTTTCAGGGGAGTCCTGAATATTTACAGCAAATTCGCGATCAAGTGAAAATTCCGCTGCTGCGAAAAGATTTTATCATTGATGAACGGCAAATCTATGAAGCTCGTCTATTGGGAGCGGATGCGGTACTGTTGATTGCCGCGATATTGGAACCCCATGTTTTAGGGTCATTCTTGCAAATCGCCAAGGATCTTGGGCTGGATGCGTTGGTAGAGGTGCATGACAGTGAGGAACTTAAAGCAGTGCTGGATCTGGGTACAGCGACCTTAGTTGGTGTGAACAATCGCAATCTTCGGACATTTGAGACCCGTCTCCAGACGACAGAGGAGCTGATCTCACTGATCCCAAAAGGGGTTACATTCATCAGCGAAAGCGGCATTGCAGGACCGGAAGATGTTAAGTATCTGCATTCGGTAGGTGCGCACGGCATTCTTGTAGGGGAGCATCTGATGCGTAAGGAAGATGTAGGACAGGCTGTAGTCGAATTGATGGACGGGGTTAAAGCATGAACAAAACGGGCGTAAAAATTTGTGGACTTCAAAGCGTTGAAGTGCTAAAATCTATGGTAAACTTACCGGTCGATTATATAGGTTTTGTGTTTGCTGACAGCAAGCGCCGGATTGACGGCGCACATGCTGGAGAGTTGCTTCGCGTATTGGATGAATGGGCCTCGGGCAGCAGACCGCGCAGCGTGGGCGTATTTGTGAACCCTGACGATGCACTGTTAAACGATGTGATGGAGAAAGCACCATTGGATGTCATTCAGTTGCATGGACAGGAGAGTCCGCAGCGTTGCCGGGAGCTTAAGGAACATTTCGGCATACAGGTATTCAAGGCTTGGTCTGTGCACAATCAAGAGCAGACGGTGAAGGGCCAGGCAGAACGCCGGGCGGACGAACTGGAGGCCTACGTTGGGACGATTGATGCTTTACTGCTGGATACCTATGATCCCCTGTATGGTGGCGGTTCTGGAAAAACGTTTGCGTGGGATCGAATTCCCGCCTATCAGGCTTGGACTCATCAACACGGAATCCCTCTGTTTGTAGCTGGGGGGCTGACTGCCGATAACGCAGAAAAACTGATTAGCGAGTATCATCCCGACGGGCTGGATGTTTCCAGCGGTGTAGAGACGAACGGAGTCAAGGACATTGCAAAAATCACAGCATTCGTAGAAAGGGTGAAGCAGGCATGACACAATTACCTGATAACAACGGACGTTTTGGAACATTTGGCGGACGTTTTGTACCGGAAACGTTGATGAACGCACTGATTGAATTGGAGGAATCCTACCGAAAATACGCGGATGATCCTGAATTTAAGGCAGAGTTGAACGGACTCCTGAAAGACTATTCGGGTCGGGAAACGCCGCTTTATCATGCGGAGCGTCTGAGTCAACATCTGGGCGGGGCTAAAATTTACTTGAAGCGCGAGGATTTAAACCATACTGGCGCCCACAAAATTAATAATGCATTGGCTCAGGGATTGCTGGCGAAGCGTATGGGAAAACAGAAGGTCATTGCCGAAACAGGTGCAGGACAGCATGGTGTCGCAACGGCTACCGTAGCTGCATTGCTCGGATTGGAATGCAAAGTGTTTATGGGCGAAGAGGATACGGTTCGCCAGCAGTTGAACGTATTTCGGATGCAGCTTTTGGGTGCGGAAGTGATTCCGGTGACATCGGGTACACGTACACTTAAGGATGCCGGGAATGAAGCTTTACGTTATTGGGTGAGCCATGTTCATGACACGTTCTATATTTTGGGTTCGGCTGTCGGTCCGCATCCGTATCCGATGATGGTGCGGGATTTCCAGCGTGTGATAGGCGATGAAACACGCCGTCAGATCTTGGAGAAGGAAGGCAGACTTCCGGATGTTGTTGTGGCAGCGATCGGTGGCGGAAGCAATGCTATCGGTATGTTTTATCCTTTCATAGAGGATCAAGGTGTTGCTTTGATTGGCGTGGAGGCTGCTGGTAAAGGCGTCGAGACGGAATTCCATGCAGCTACCATGAGCAAGGGGACGCAAGGAGTCTTCCAAGGCTCTATGAGTTATCTGCTTCAGGATGAGTACGGACAAGTGCAACCTGCGCATTCCATCTCGGCTGGACTGGATTATCCAGGTGTTGGACCGGAGCATTCATACCTAAAAGATATTGAGCGGGCCCAATATGTCCCGATTACTGATCAGGAAGCGCTGGATGCACTTCAGCTCCTTTGCCGTACCGAAGGAATACTGCCTGCATTAGAGTCGGCACATGCCGTTGCACAGGTCGCCAAGCTGGCACCTACGTTGACTTCAGATGATATTATCGTTATTTGTTTGTCTGGGCGTGGGGATAAAGATGTGGACTCCATTATCAAGTATTTAGGGGGAAATCCGTCATGAACTTAATTGATCAGGCGTTTGAACGCCTTAAACATGAAGGCAAAACGGCATTAATTCCTTTTCTGACGGTAGGCGACCCGGATGTGGATACCACGATAGAGATCATTCGGCAGTTAGAGTCAGCCGGAGCCGATATATTGGAACTAGGCGTACCTTATTCGGACCCGTTGGCTGACGGCCCTGTGATTCAGCGTGCGTCTGAACGTGCACTGAAACGGCAAATTTCAATCCGCACCTGTATGGAGACAGCGTCTCTGGCTAGGGCGGCAGGTTCAAGCCTGCCTTTTATTCTGTTCACGTATTATAATCCTGTATTGCAAATGGGGATGGATGCTTTCTTTGCAGGCTTGCAGGAGCACGGTATCAGTGGTCTGATTATTCCGGATCTTCCGCTTGAAGAAGCAGAGGAGCTGGGAGGACGGGCAGCAGAGGTAGGTGTGCATCTGATTCCGCTGGTAGCCCCAACGTCTGAACAACGGATCGAACGAATTGCCCGTCAGGCCCGAGGATTTGTGTACTGTGTATCTTCGCTGGGTGTAACCGGAGAAAGAGCTTCTTTTTTTGAAGGTATAGAGGGCTTTATCGCGCAGGTCAAACGGCATACGGATGTTCCGGTGGCGATAGGCTTTGGTATTTCAAATCGTGAGCAGGTTGTCCGGTTTTCAGACATTTGCGATGGAGTTGTGGTTGGCAGTGCCATTGTGCGACAGGTGGAGGAAGCCATTCCATTGCTGGAGGATTCTGCACGCAGAGAAGAAGGGCTTTTGCAAATTCGCGATTTTGTGGCACAATTAAAGCAGTAATGGGTGTCAAATATAAAATATTTAATTTAGTTCTGATTGGATAGAGGAGGAAGGGGCATGCAGCCTAAACCGCATATTGTACATTTGCCAGTATATCAGCCCGGTAAACCGATTGAGGATGTGAAACGTGAGCTGGGACTCGATGAAGTAATCAAGCTCGCCTCAAACGAGAATCCGTATGGCAGCTCTCCCAAAGTGTTGCAGGCCATTCAGCAGGAGTTTGCTAACATCAGTGTATATCCTGACGGAAGTGCAGTTGCTCTGACACAGGCACTAGCTAAACGGACGGGATTAAAAGAAGAACAATTTATCTATGGCTGTGGCTCTGACGAAATTATTGCGTTGATTACGCGTGCATTCCTCCTTCCAGGGGAAGAAAGCATCATGGCTGATCAGACATTTTCCGTCTATAAAAGTAACGTGGAAATTGAGGGAGCAGTTGCAGTTGAGGTGCCTTTGCGTGACGGTGTACATGATTTGGATGCCATGCTGTCTCATATCAATGACCGTACAAAAATTATTTGGATCTGTAATCCAAATAATCCGACGGGAACGATTGTACCCGAAGCTGAGCTGATTGCGTTTCTGAACCAAGTGCCAAAGCATATCATGGTGGTGCTGGATGAAGCCTACGCTGAGTTTGTAATAGATCGTTCGTATCCAGACGGCATTCGCTTGTTGTCAGCTTATGAAAATTTGGTTGTACTGCGTACCTTCTCCAAAATCTATGGTCTGGCTTCGCTACGTATCGGATATGGTATGGGAGCCGAGGCAACCATTCGCTTGATCAATCAGGTTCGTGAGCCATTTAATACTTCACGGGTAGCACAGGCTGCGGCCATTGCTGCCTTGGAAGATCAGGAATTTGTTCAGGAATGTCGGGATCGTAATGCAGAGGGTAGAGCTTATTTGCAAAATGAGCTGAAGCGTTTGGGGCTGGAGTCTTTCCCGGCACATGGTAATTTTATTATGCTGGACGTACGTCGTCCATCCGGTGAGGTATTTCAGGAGTTGCTTCGTAAAGGTGTGATTATTCGCGCAGGTCATCACAAATATCCGACATATATTAGG
Organism: Paenibacillus sp. DP01; assembly: GCF_044784315.1. Lineage (NCBI taxonomy): Bacteria > Bacillati > Bacillota > Bacilli > Caryophanales > Paenibacillaceae > Paenibacillus > Paenibacillus sp. DP01. Next base: position 3,337,894 of record NZ_CP173059.1, on the reverse strand, counting down.
GTGTCGGTTGGATCACAGCCGCAAAATGAGTTGTTTATTCGTGCGCTGGAACAGGTCCTGGGGGCGGAAGCGGCGAAAGTACGCCTATAATTTCCGCAGATGGGATTTGATAATAGATGAAGATTGCCATTTTCGGCGTGGGACTGATTGGCGGGTCCCTCGCACTTTGTTTTAGAGGGAAGCCGGATATTACTGTGGTCGGTCATGCTCATCTTCCTGAACTGATAGAACCGATGCTAAGCCGTGGTGTCGTGGACACCGCGACTCTTTCGGTTGAAGAGGCGGTCAAGGATGCCGATTTTATTTTTTTATGCGTTCCGGTTGGTTTACTGGAGCATTATCTCGAATTGTTAAGCAAGTTACCGCTTAAAGCGGGGTGTATTATTACCGACGTAGGTAGCACGAAATCGGCGATTGCCAAAAAGGCATCAGAAATATCTTTGCACAATGCTTACTTTATCGGGGGTCATCCGATGGCTGGCTCGGAGCGTTCCGGTGTCAGGGCCGCTTCTGCGTTGTTGTTTGAAAATGCATATTATGTGCTTTCCCCTGCAGAGGGTGTGCCTGAGGAAGCTTACAGTTCGCTGGAGCGTTTGTTGAAATATACCGGTGCTCATGTTGTGCGTGTCCAACCTGATATGCATGACGATATTGTCGGTGCGATTAGCCATCTTCCACATATTATTGCAGCAGCGCTGGTGAATCAGGTACGAAAGCACAATGATGAAAATCCGTTGTACCGTACATTGGCTGCTGGTGGGTTTCGTGATATTACACGGATAGCCTCTAGTGATCCGGTTGTGTGGCGGGACATTTTGCTGAGTAATCGTGATGTTTTACTGGGCCTGTTAGAAGAATGGAATGGGCAGATTGAGCGTTTTACTCATTTGCTGAGAACACAAGACGGAGAGGGAATTGCTGACGAATTTTTGACAGCAGGGCATTTCCGTAGTGAACTGCCAGAGCGTCGTAAAGGAGTTATTGTCTCTACGTTTGATCTGTATATTGATGTACCGGACACCCCAGGGATTATCGGAAGAATTGCAATGGAACTAGGAAATCACAGCATTAATCTGAGCAATATGCGAATCATTGAAAGTCGGGAGGATGTTCCTGGCATCATGAGGCTTTCCTTCCGTCAAGAGCAGGACTGGGAGCGTGCCAAAACCTTACTGGATTCGATGGGTTATAAAGTGGTTGTATAGAAGGAAAGTATGAGTGTTCAATAAGGAGGTAGACCGCTCCGCGATTCATTTGATCTTACGATCGCTGTTGCCTGCAGATTTTCTGAATATATGTACAAAGGGGAAAATCCGCAGGCAAAGGCGAACGCTGCGCTTCTCCAGATTCAAATGAATCGCTCCGCTACGGACCGTCTTAAAAGCATCATACTTTCTGGAGTGAAGTAGTAAGAAAAGATTTAAAGCGGGCGAAGGTTCTCTTCCCGCTTTTTTGTTATTTGAAGAGCCGATGGAATAGTCCTTTACTACTTATTAATAAAGAAAAAAAAGACCACCCGGGTAAAGCCCCGGGTGGTAGCTACTTTTAGTAAAGTAGCTGAGTAGGATAGGAGTGGAGAGAAACCATACTGTACTTTTATTATATGTATACGTTTTCATTTTGTCAATATTTTTTTTAAAGCGTTTTCTTTTTGTTTAATTATCCTTATTGGTGCTCTAAATGAAACACTTTGATTGGATTTGTCATTTATCTTGAATAAACTTAAAATCCATTGAAAAGCGGTTTAAATGAATTAGCTGCCAGCGTTAGGGAGCCTTTGTTGGAAATCGTGGGGATTTTGGACTTTTTTACTGGCGGCCATTTTGTGGTACAATGGGTAAGTCCATTTTGGATATTGAATATTGTTGGGGATAGCACCGTTAATGTTGGCACTACATAGGGTAAGAAAATAACAAATGTTCCATGATGCTGTTTCATCCATTTGCGCAGAGGGCGCAACTTTTTTTGGCCTGTTCGGTATATATAGACAGAATCGGACGGGAAAACAGCACATGTATGGGCGAGGAGGGTCTCACTCGGATGATGACAGATTCCCAGATGATTCAGGAAATCAAACAAGGTAATGTTGAGGTTTATTCAGAATTAATGAGGCGGCACCAACGTAAAATTTTAGCTTTTGTTTATCATATGCTGAAAAGTTCGAACCTGGAAATGATTGCTGAGGACTTATGCTCGGAGACGTTTTATAAAGCGTATCGGAGCCTGCATTCTTTTCGCGAGGTAGATGCATCGTTCTCCACTTGGCTATATACAATTGCACGCAATACGGTGCTAAGTGAGCTTCGCAAGCACCGTAGTGGTCAGGTTCCATTGGAAGAGAGCGGTTATGTACCGGTAGCTCCATCGGATGTAATTCCGGAGCAGGCTGTTCTTCGCGGTGAGAAGGTAGAGATGGTTCGTGAAGCAATCAACAGATTGCCTGAGAAGCAGCGATCTGCGCTGATTTTGCGTGAATATGAGCAATTAGATTATCAGGAGATTGCGACTATTTTAGGACAGACGGTCAGTGCGGTGAAGTCATTGCTTTTCCGGGCAAGAACCAGTGTGAAGACGCAGTTGGAGCCTTATTTTTTTGAGCCTCTCTATGAGGAAAACGAAGGGATGAGCAGCCAATGAAATCCAGGGACGCTGAGGATTTGTTCGCTACAGGCAAAAATGTATCGAAACAAGACTCGGAGCGCAGACGGGCCAAAAGCTCGTCTGCCGGGTGGGAGCATGGTTCGGAAGAGAATGATTGGAATTTGTCAAAAGAAAGTCGATCGGCTATTCGTGATATTTCCTTTGAAATAACAGATGATAAGCTAGAGGCAATGAATCGTAGAGTCATGGATCGAATTTATGAAGAATCACCGTGGCTTGTTCCGGGCGAGCATCGACGTGCGCGTGTGAACCCAGCAGCCCGTAAGTATATGTCTGTATGGATCGCCGGCTTCTTGGCCGTATTTTTGTGCAGCTTTTTGTTTTTGAACTGGAATGGAAGCTCCTCTCAGGAAAATCCCCCCCAAGCGGCTCCTGTCATGGACACGGGTATTTTACCGACAGGCCTGCTGGAAACTACAAGTACATCTCCACAGTATCAATACCACATTAAAGATGTGAATAGTGGCATTATGGATCCGCTGGTTGCAAGCATTGTTCCTACTTACCCGCAATACTGGATGTTGTTGTCTGTATTGGCACTTGCGCTTGCTTTATTTTCTCTGGGCTGGATCCATCGGACGAGAAGAGTTAGAAATTAGCTGGCAGATGGGCTCCATATAAAATTCATTATATGCCTGAATAACACAACAGCGGAGGACTGACACAATGCTTATTGGCTTGATCAGACATGGATTGACGGATTGGAATGCGGTAGGTAAAATCCAGGGGCACAGTGATATTCCGTTGAATGAGGAAGGGCGTCGGCAGGCACGCTTGCTGGCAGAACGATTGAAGGAAGAGCCTTATCAATGGAACGGGCTTATTACCAGTAGTCTCTCCAGAGCGAAAGAGACGGGGGATATTATTGCCTCTGCCCTGCATTTGCCATTGCTGGAACCTGATGATCGACTAAGAGAACGTGCTTATGGTCAGGTCGAGGGGATGACACAGGCCGAACGTGAAGAGAAGTGGGGAGTTGACTGGCATCTGCTGGATTTAGGGCAGGAAAGCGATGCAGATCTTCAGCTTCGTGCGATAGCTTTTATGGAGGCTCTTTGGACGGAAAATCGGGACAAGAATCTGTTGATCGTTTCCCACGGCGGTTTTTTGGCTAATTTGTATAAGGCTCTGTATCAGGAAAAATTTACAGAACGAATTGGCAATTTGTCACTAAGTGTACTCCAGCGTGAGGATGCGGACTGGGAACCGCTTTTATATAATTGCACGAAGCATTTGCAAGAGAAAAAGTGACTGCAACTCCAATACTTTGTGAAAGACCACGGCTTCTACTCATCGTAGAGTCGTGGTCTTTTTGTTTTTTAATTATACCTTTGCAAAAAAAGAGGTTTAGAGTCTGAAGATTCCGTCAAAGCTGTGGGTACAACAGGTAAGAATCATTTCCGGATGACAGTCCAGTGACGAGGCGATGGAACAATGAATCTGGCGGATATGCTGACATTTGCGGATATTGTGCATTTGAACAGAATCGCAGTGTATTACGATTGTGACTGCAAACCTAATTCCAAGCATGAGTTGATCCAAGGGATTTTGACAAAGCTCGGCAGTAGTAGTTTTTTTGAGACGCAGGTCAAGGAGCTGAGGTTGTCAGAGGTAAGGTTTTTGAATGCGCTATTGTTCGATGACCGACCTTATTTCAGTATGGAGGAATTGATTGCGATTGCCAAACAGTCTGTCGAGCAGGACGGAGATGTTGGTGAGCGACCACGAGATATTGTGACCCGTCTACGTTCTAGCGGCTGGTTGTTCAATGGTTCAACGCACAATACGAGATATTTGTACCAAATTCCTTCGGATATGAAGGAGCGCTTTCGGCGTGTTATGGTACATGACTTTCAAAACGGAATGATCCGGGTAAGCGAACCGTCGTCGTACCGGGATGAAGGGCATCTACTGGCGGAGGATTTACGGCTTTTCCTTCAATATATGAGGCAGCATGAGGTTCTGCTTAATCCTGAGGGAGCTTGGTACCGTCGCAATCAGCAGCAGCTAATGGAGCATTTGCACATTGCGGAGCCGTTATTGGGTAAAGGAGGATGGCGTTTTGGCTATGGTTCCTCTTTTAAGTTTTATCCGGATCGAATGGCATTACTGTATGATTACGCCCGGCACTCCAAGTATATTGAGGAGAAGGGAGACAGGGTTGAGCTGACCGCAAAAGGGGAGGCACAACAGGAACTCGCAATTGAGGATGAAATGATACAGCTATTCAGGTTTTGGTTAAGATTGTATAAAGGAGCCGTACCCAATCTGCTTTCACTAGTCTACTGGATTGGAGAATGTGCCAGGCCATGGACTTCCTCAGAGTCGCTTTTTGTGCATATCGGCCCACTGATCCGACCGTTTTACTATGATACCTCCCGTTCGGTCTTTGATCAGAGGATTATACGAATGATGCTTCACTTGGGTATGCTTCGACAAGGTGAGCATCCGACAGGACCCTCTGTACAAATGACGGCCTGGGGGCAGATGTTGGCGGGAGAGTGCCGTCTTGGGCGAAACGACTCGGGTGTACAGCTCCATTGACAAGCAGTACACATGTTGATAGAATTTCACCCAAAATATGAGAGGGTGAAGTTGATGCTAATTCACTACAACGGAAACTTGCCACAACTCCATTCATCTGTCTATGTGGCAGAAGGAGCAAAAATTGTCGGAAAAGTAACGATCGGCCAAGATTCCTCCGTATGGTTTAATGCCGTACTGCGCGGGGATATGGCGCCTATCATTATCGGTGAACGCTGCAATATTCAGGACGGTGTCGTGGGACATGTGAACACGAATCAACCCTTGTTGCTGGCGGATGATATTTCGGTAGGACATGCTGCCATTATCCACGGTTGTACGATAGGCAAAGGCACTTTAATTGGTATGGGGGCCATTGTACTCAACGGAGCGGAGCTTGGTGAATATGCTTTAATAGGAGCAGGGTCGGTCGTTACGGAAAATACCAAAATACCACCCTATACTCTTTCTATCGGTACACCTGCCAAAGTGGTGCGCGAATTGACAGATGCAGATTTACAGCGGATGTCACGAACGACACTCAGCTATGTGGCGAAAGGAAAAGAATATAGGATCTCTTAAACTCATGTTGGAGGTGCATCCTATGGATAAAATGAAGGTTACTTATGAGGTAATGTTGGGCCTGTCTGCTGAGATGGTTTTGGACGAGGCATTACGTAAACACCGGAGTGAAAAACTCTACAAGGATATTGATGAGGCGTTAGCCTCCGGAGATGAAGTAGCTTTTCGTCATCTTACGGATGAGCTGAAAGCAATGAGTTAGAACGCTTTTGGTAAGCTTAAGGTGGTCATTTTGACCAAGCGCCAGTTCGAGATTATATCATCAAACCTGACTGTAACGGCGGTCAGGTTTTTTTGATACGCTTGGATATGATATAGTCATTGTAGGATAGTGCCTGTACAAGGCAACTGTCGTATGAACGGAGGATGAAGGACGTGTCGTTATCTTATTTGTGGAGCCGGTCGTTCTTGACGAGCCGGCCCTTTTTGTGGCTGCTGTTCTGGTGTAATTTAGTTGGAACGGTGTATGGGTACATATGGTATGGCGGACAGCTGGAATATACACTGAATTATCACCCGGCGTGGCAGATTGTATTTGTGCCTGATAGTCCGACGGCCAGCCTATTTTTTACGATTTCTATTGCGTTTTTGCTCTATCCTCCGCATCTCAAAAGCTTGAAGGTCATTCGTCAGATCATGGAATCGTTGGCTATCGTTACAAGTGTAAAGTATGGCATTTGGGCTTCGGCTATTATTTTGTGGGGAGTTGCGCAGGGGGGGCCTATGGTGTGGCAGGATTGGATGCTGATAGCATCTCACACAGCAATGGCGGTCGAAGCGTTACTGTTTATACGGTTTTTTAGCTGCAAATGGATTGCTTTATGCTTAGCCGCACTTTGGACATTGTTAAATGATACGATGGATTATACCTATGGCATATACCCTTATCTTCCCAGGACGCTAACGGATGATGTGACGCAAGTGCGTACTTTTACCTACATGCTGACCCTTGTTAGTATTGTAGCGGCATGGCTTGCCATGCTAGCACGCAATCGAAAGGTATCGTCTTATCGTGAACTAGCTTGAATCTTTTGAATGGAGAAATAGAGATGCATATCGTTATAAATCAGAAGGAATATGTATTCCAAAAAGGCATCCGTGATGATCACAAAATAAAAGCAAGTTTTAATTATTTAGCAAAACAGAGTTTTGGTTTTGATTTTGAAACCTGGTTTCAATTGGGGGATTGCAAACTACAGGAATCAAGGTTTGAGTCGGTTTTTAGTAGAGCAAGCGCTGAAAGATTGGCATGGCAATTGTGATGGTATCTATCTGTTTGGAAATGATAGTGTGAAGGATTTTTATCCTAGATTGGGCTTCGCTTCGGCACCTGAGTATCAATGTAGTCGGAAGGCACCTACCAGCAACCTAAACATAAAGATTGATCAATTAAATATGGAAGAAATGCCGGATTTGCAGTTGTTGAAAATGAAGAGTGCTGACTTCAATCCGTATTCACTTTTTTCTGCGGAAAACAATGAGTGGTTAGTTTTATTTTATAGTACGTTATTTTTTAAAGACAAGTTTTGGCACATACCTCAATACGATACGATTGTTGTTGCAGGTTTCGAAGGAGATACGATGAACTGTTACGATATTTTTGGAGCGGGCGACATTCCTTATACTACACTGTTTTATATGACTAAGCACCCAAACAGATGTAATGAAAATCCACTTATGTTTCCTGTTTTGTCCAGAGCATAGCCGGTTTCGAATGATTCACCTAAAGCCAGTTCTAGTCCCGTTAACCTTGCCATACAGTAAGGTGAGGAGGGATGTCCCATGATTAGGGGTCGGGGGGTTCGTATTACGTTACGCTTGGTTTCGAGTATTGTGTTATCCATGGTCCTGCTGTTGTCCGTCTGCGTCCCTCCAGGTATGGCAGAAGCGCGCGATCAGTCAAAACCCGAAGGTAATAGCAAGGAAATTGAAGAACTGGATCATGCAGCTGCGACACTGTACCGTGACGTAATGGACGGGAATATTGAAAAAGCGCGCGCGGATGTAGCCGAGGTGAGCAGATGGTTCAGCACTGGACAGGTGCAGGCAGCGCTATCTGTAGAGGCCATTCATGCTCTATCCGGTAGCATCCTGGAGGTGCAGCAAGCTACACAGTCGGTTCAAGCATCCCCGGATGAGTGGGTGAAGGCAGCGGCCAATTTACGGCTTGCGACAGATGCGATTGCACACCCACGCCAGCCCTTATGGCAGCAGTATTATAAGATTTTAAGAGAAGATGTTAGCGGTTTGAATAACCAGTTTGCAAAAGGGAACATGAAGGGATTCAAAGCTGGTACCGAAGTGCTGGAAGACCACTATGAAACGATTCGTACAGCAGCATTGATCCATGGCAGAACAACCGAGGTCGTGCGGACTGATTCCTGGATTTCCTACGTCAAAGGATTGGGGGATCAGCAAAATGCAGATGCCTCAGCGATTAGAGGAGCACTGGACCAGGGCAACCCGACGTTGAATGCCTTGTTTGGACGTGAAAAAGACGCTACCGCACTGGCACCATTTATCCCGCGTGAGAGTGAGCGCCGGGCTGAATTGGCTATCGGCATGATTGTGCTGTTGGCGCTGGCCTATGCAGGTTATCGTAAATATCGGGCTGGTTTCACTGGGTAATGATGAAAGTTTGAACATTCGCATCGCTGGCTGTGGAGCCATTCATAGATGTCAGCCCATTGCCCGGATTACCGGGCTATTCCTCTTTGAACCCCTCGCCATGTACATCATGCACATCCTGAATGATGATAAACGCCCGTGGATCAACTGATTTAACAATTTGATGCAGTCGTCTTATTTCCTGACGGGACACGACACAATAGGCAACATGCTTGGCCTGTTTGGAAAATGCACCTACAGCCGGAATAATGGTAACTCCGCGATCCATGTCCCTGGTAATAATATCTGCGATATCCATCGTGTGGTCGCTGATAATCATAAAGGCTCTGGCAGAGTACGCCCCTTCTTGTATAAAATCAATAATCTTGGACGCGATGAACACAGCCACTAATGTATATAGAATTTTTTCTTTGGGTATGTAAAGTAGTGAAGCACCGATAATGACAATATCAATGACCAGCAGAATCCTTCCCATACTCCAGCCAAACTTCCGGTTTAAAATACGAGCGATAATATCAGAGCCTCCAGTAGTGCCGCCAAAGCGGAACACAATACCTAACCCGGCCCCAAGCGTAACCCCCGCATATAATGAAGAAAGTATAAAATCGTGTTCAGTCTGAAAGGTCCCCATCCATCCGAGATGAATCATTTTTTCAAACAACCACAAAAAGAATGTGAGCGACCCGATACCAACCCCCGTGTATATAATCTGCTTGCCCCCAAGCATTTTCCATCCAATCAAAAATAATGGAATGTTCAGTAACAAAGTGGAGAGAGAAGGTGAAATCGAAAAAGCATAATTTAGCAGCAGGGTGATCCCTGTAATACCGCCTTCCATCAGTTTACTGGGTATAATAAAATAAAGCAGACCGAATGCATAGATGGCGGTGCCAAATACGATGGGCAAAATCAATTTAAGCTGTTCCATAGACTTGGATATTTTCATATGATCCCTCACAGTAGCAGTTTAAGGCTGTGCGACTACATACAATTTTTTTGCTAAATCGCAGACCCTTATGTTTAGTATACCTTTTTGCGGCATCTTTAAAAGACAGATGACTGCAAGTTGGTATCGCTAGTTCACAATTAAAAAAAATTTGTTTTAAAATGTGCTTTACGATAACATATGAATAAACCTGCACATGGGGGGATTGCGTGTTTCATGGAAAAATCGTTAGATGAAATTCAACGTGAGGTAGACCAGTATATCTCTCAATTTAAGGAAGGGTATTTCAGTCCTTTGGCCATGTTGGCCCGGATGTCCGAGGAAGTCGGTGAACTGGCAAGGGAGGTCAATCACTCCTTTGGTGAGAAGCCGAAAAAAACGGATGAGGCGGACAATTCCATTGAGCTGGAACTGGGGGATATTTTGTTCATCACTGTTTGCTTTGCGAACTCACTGGGTATCAATTTGACTGAGGCACATGATAAGGTTATGCATAAATTTAACACGCGTGACGCGAATCGCTGGACCAAAAAGGACACCGATTAGGCGTTTTGTACATATGCTGTACCAAACCGGTTACCCGGAGGTGCAGTGTCATGAAGGCGGAGGAATACGTTCAGAAAGCTTATCAGTGCATTTTGCAGAACGATTTTGAGCAGGCGGTGGAATGGTTTGAAAAAGCGATTTCAGCCCAGCCTGATCATGCGGAGCATTATTTCCGTTGCTCGGTTACCTATGCTCGCAGTGGACGATTGGAGCAGGCCCTGGCATATGCAGAGCATGCGGTCCGTCTCGCTCCACAGCAGGATGAATATGTTCTCCATCTGCATGCGCAGGAAGCCAGGCAGTATACAGAAAAAGCCAGAAAAATGCTGGAGGTCGACAGAGCTACGCCACAGATGCGCCAGGATGCGATTTTGCTGCTCGAACGGGCAATTTCCCTTGATCCGTTATGTGGTGACGCATTTTTACTGCTCGCTTTGATTTATGACGAATTGAATGAATATAAGCTGGCTGTGCAGGCTGCTCGTGAGGCTGCAGCGCTGTTTCCTCATAATGTGCAGCTTGCCAACCTCATGAAGAAATTATGCCAGCAGATGAATGAACAAATCTAGCACAAATGGATGCATAAGGAGTTGTAGGGATATGTCAGAACCAATAAAAGTGGCTGTCGTTGGAGCAGCAGGACGTATGGGCCGTGAGGTGGTCAAATTGGTTCTTCAGGATGAGGAACTACAGCTTGTAGCCGCAGTGAACAGAACACACGCCGGCAGTGATGCCGGCCTTCTCGTCGGACTACCGGAAGCTGGTATCGCTATTATGGAGGATGTAGAGCAGGCTTTACTGGAGAGTCGAGCCGATGTCATGGTTGACTTTACGGGGCCGCGTTTTGCGTACGCACATACAGCGCTTGCTATTAAGCATGGAGTTCGTCCAGTTATCGGTACGACAGGGTTTACTCCTGAACAAATTGATGAACTGGACAAGCAGTGTCGTGAGCAACAAATTGGTGGTCTGATTGCGCCCAACTTTTCGATCGGCGTCATTTTGATGATGCGGTTTGCGGCTCAGGCAGCGAAGTATTTCCCACATCTGGAAATCATCGAATATCATGGTGACCAAAAATTGGACGCGCCCTCAGGTACAGCCATTAAGACTGCTGAACTGATCGCCGAGCAGCGTCAGGAGCTACGACAAGGCAACCCGGAAGAGGAAGAAACGCTAGAAGGATCGCGTGGCGGTTATTATCAAGGCTTCCGCATTCACAGTGTCCGTCTTCCCGGTGTGTTCGCACAGCAAGAAGTCATATTTGGAGGATTTGGACAATCTCTGAAAATTCGTCAGGATTCATATGAACGGGCTGGATACATGCCTGGTGTTAAAATCGGTATCCAGAAGGTAATGGAGCAGCCGGGGCTTGTATATGGTTTTGAACATTACATTGATTAAGAATATACGAATGAATTGATGAATGGAATTATAGAATGAGGCAGGAGGAATTTCGAATGTTAAAGATTGCATTTATAGCGCATGATCGCAAAAAGGATGAAATGGTTAATTTTATTACGGCATATGAGCATGTTTTTACAGATCACCAATTATATTCAACAGGTACAACAGGTCAGCGCATTATGGAGCAAACCAAGCTTCAAATTCACCGCTTCATGTCTGGGCCGCTTGGTGGAGATCAGCAAATCGGGGCTATGGTTGCGCAAAATGACATGGACTTGATTATATTTTTGCGTGATCCACTCATGGCACAGCCGCATGAGCCGGACATTAGCGCATTATTACGTCTGTGTGATGTACAGGGGATTCCTTTGGCAACCAACGTTGCAACTGCTGAAATACTGGTTAAAGCGTTGGATCGTGGCGATTTTGCTTGGCGTGAGCTGGTACATAAATATAAACCGGGCATTGACCAGCAGGGTGATGTAAAATGACGCTGGACATCCTGATTTTCGGAGCCCATGCCGACGATGCAGAAATAGGAATGGGAGGCACGATTGCCAAGCATACAGCCGCTGGGTTAAAGGTGGGGGTGTGCGATTTGACACGGGCTGAAATGTCATCTAATGGTGATGTGGATACTCGTATGGCAGAAGCTGAACACGCTTCAAAAGTGCTCGGGCTGGCTGTGCGGACGAATTTGGGTCTGCCTGATCGTGGGTTATATGTAACTCCTGAACATGTAGCTGCAGTTACAGCAGAAATCAGACGCCATGCACCAAAAATTGTATTTGCTCCTTATTGGGAGGATCGGCATCCGGATCATGTCATGTGCAGCAAGCTAGTAGAGGAAGCTGTGTTTAACGCCAAGTTGAGACGCTTTATGCCAGAAAGTCCTGCGGTACAGGTAGAGCAATTATATTTTTACTTTATTAATGATATCGGCAGAACGGACTTGATCGTGGACATTACCGAGCATTATGAAGCCAAGGAACAGTCGTTGTTGAGTTATGTTTCGCAATTTCAGGCAGCGCCTGGGAAGGATACGGTATCCACACCACTGAATCAGGGGTATGTGGAACGTGTAAAAGCTCGGGACTCGTTGTTGGGTCAACGTAAACTGATTTCATATGCAGAAGGATTTGCGTCCAAAACGCCATATCTGGTTAAGCTATTCAAATAAGGACTATATACTTACGCATGTTGTAGAATGCTGAAATACATGGGCATACGAGTGATTATGGATGGACGGAAGGAGGCAGCTTAGCTTGAATGACAAACTGAAAATTGGGATTACCTGTTATCCGTCGCTGGGTGGCTCTGGCGTTGTGGCTACAGAGCTGGGCAAGTTGCTGGCAGAAAAAGGGCATGAGGTTCATTTTATTGCCAATAGCATTCCGTTCAGATTAGGCGGGGCGTTCCAGAAGAATATTTTTTATCATGAAGTTGAGGTTAACGATTATTACGTGTTTAGATATCCGCCATATGATTTGTCGCTAGCGACAAAAATGGCCCAGGTGGCTCAAATGAAGAATTTGGATGTACTCCATGTCCATTATGCTGTTCCGCATGCAGTATGCGCATATTTGGCGAAGGAAATGGTGGGCGATCATTTGAAAGTGGTTACCACCCTGCACGGTACAGATATTACAGTGTTGGCACAGGATGAATCATTAAAGGATCTGATTCGACTGGCTATTAACAAAAGTGACGCTGTGACAGCCGTCTCCAAAGATTTGATTCGGGAGACGATTGATGCGTTGGAAATAACACGACCTATTGATTTGACTTACAACTTTGTAGATAAACGAGTATATTATCCACGAGATGCTGCTGCGCTTAGGAGAGATTTTGCCCAACCGCACGAAAAAATTATGATGCATATTTCCAATTTCCGTCCTGTCAAAAGGGTGGGAGATGTGCTGGATATATTCGACAGAGTGCAACAAAAGGTACCTGCGAAGCTACTGTTGGTGGGAGAAGGACCGGATCTTCCGAAAATTCGTTGTAAAATCGAAAGTTTAGGCTTACAGGACAAAGTCTTCTTTTTAGGTAAGCAGGATCAAATCGCAGAAGTGATTTCTATGGCAGATGTGCTGTTGCTTCCGTCGGAGAAAGAAAGTTTTGGTCTAGTTGCGCTGGAAGCCATGGCTTGTGGAGTGCCAACAATCGGTTCTCAGGCAGGAGGAGTACCTGAACTCGTTGTACATGGAAGTACGGGGTATCTGGCTGAAATCGGTAATACAGAGGCGATGGCAGAATATGCTGTAGAACTGTTGTCCGATGAAGCAATGGCGGAACGTTTCCGTGAAGCGTGCCTGACACGCGCACGTACCGTATTCTGTGATAAGCTGATTACTCGTCAATATGAAGAGATTTATTACCGTGTGTTGGGACGCGAGGTGCCGGATCTTAAACCGATCAGCGTTTAAGGGGGCGGACTCGCGTCCGTTTTTTTATTGAATACTTGCAAAGGGGGAAACCCTGTGAATACAAATACTTGGCAACATGCTGACCCAGAGATGGCTCTTCACGGCAGAGAGGTCATACATACACTAACCACAGCAGGCCACGAAGCTTATTGGGTCGGTGGCTGTGTGCGGGATGAGCTATTAGGACGTGCTATTCATGATATGGATCTGACCACCTCGGCTGAACCTGAAGAGGTCTTAGCGCTATTCCCTAATGTTATTCCGACAGGAATCCAGCATGGGACGGTAACGGTCATGCAGGATGGTCATGCGTTCGAGGTGACCACTTTTCGTACGGAAAGCGGTTATACCGATCACCGCCGTCCGACGGAAGTATCCTTTGTGAAGGACATCCGTGAGGATCTGATGCGGCGCGATTTTACGATGAACGCAATCGCGATGGCTGAACATGGGGAGCGAGTGGACCCGTTTGGAGGGGAAGCAGATTTGCGAGCCTCTCTCGTTCGTTGTGTGGGACGAGCTGAGGAACGTTTTGAGGAGGACGGGCTGCGAATGCTGCGCTGCATCCGTTTTGCCTCTGTATTTCGGTTCCGAGTGGCCTACAATACTTGGAAAGGTATGACTCGTCGCAGAGAGGGACTTAGATACATAGCCATGGAACGGGTGCGAGTCGAGTTAGAAAAGATGCTAGCGGGACCTGATCCATTACGTGGGCTGGAGATGCTGGGTCGTAGTGGATTGCTGGGCTGTACGAAGGTTCCGGTTCCCTGGGAACAATGTGACGCACAGGCGCTCCAGGAGATCGTGCAGCTGCCAGCAGAGCTGCGGTGGGGTTTGCTCCTTATGTCTTGTAGACTTAGCTCAGAGGCAGCGGACGAGCTTTTAAGAGCTTGGACTTTCTCCAACGCTGTACGTCTACGTTTGGTTCATTTATTGGAATGGGAGACTGAGCTCATCAGTCATGCTGTTGCCCTAGCTGGCAACTCAGTTTCGAGGGATCCTGATCGTATCAACGATGAGGAATTACGTCGTAGCTGGATTCGATTGTTAATTAAGCTGGGAAAGGACACAGCTTCAGACTGGCTGGAGCTTCACAAGACACTGCCTTCTTCGTTCCGTGGATTACCGCCATGGGTAGAAAAGCATGTGAAGAAAATTGCCGAACTGGCAAACTCGTGGACTCAGCAGGCAGGAGTCGTTCGGATCAAGGATTTAAATATTACTGGAAATGAACTGGTTCAGGCAATGAATCGACCAGGTGGACCTTGGCTGGGACAGATGATGGAACGGCTTTTACAAGCGGTCGCTTGCGGAGATATCCCGAATGAAACAGAAACATTGCTTCAGGAAGTGAAACGGGTGATGAGTAGTGAATAATCATGAAAGATTGTTAGGCATACTGGAGGAAGGTTCATCCGATTACGTATCCGGGGAGGAGATTAGCCGACGACTGTCGGTTAGTCGTACAGCGGTATGGAAGCAGATCAACAAACTGCGTGAGCTGGGTTATAATATCGATGCCTCCTCACGTCGGGGCTATCGGCTGATCTCTCAGCCAGACCGGCTGGAAGTCTCCAAATTGGCAGGTATGTTAACCACTCAATCGTTTGGTCAGCGTATCGTTATTCTGGACTCAACAGTATCCACTCAGCAGGATGCAATGCGTTTGGCAGAAGAGGGTGCGCTGGAGGGAACGTTAGTGCTTGCGGAGGAACAAACGGCAGGTCGGGGACGTCTGGGGCGGAAATGGTATTCCCCTCGCGGCAAAGGTATCTGGATGAGCATTGTATTGCGCCCCACCCAGCCCTTGGCCTTTACCCCCCAGCTAACGCTGTTAACAGGCGTGGCGGTGTGTAGGGCTATTCGCCGACTGACGGGTGTAGAGGCAGGCATCAAATGGCCCAACGATCTGCTGATTCATGGTCGCAAGGTATCCGGTATTCTGCTGGAATCTGCAACAGAGGATCAACGGGTTCGGTACTGCATTGCAGGGATTGGCATTGACGTTAATTTGAATGTAGAAGATTACCCGGAAGAGTTATCCCATGTAGGGACATCTTTGAAAATAGAGGCAGGGCTTGAAATTGACCGTACTGCGCTGATTGCTGCTGTTTTGGAAGAAATGGAGCAGCTAAGCAAGCTATATGCCGATCAGGGGTTCCAGCCTATAGCCATGCTGTGGGAGGCGTTATCCGTGACGATGAACCGCAGCGTACGGGCACATACGGGACAAGGGATGGCGGTAGAAGGTACAGCGGTTGGCTTGGACCCTTCAGGAGCACTTGTAATTGAAACGGACCACGGTGAGCGAATCCAGGTCATATCAGGGGATATACATTTGTAGAAGCGACCCTAGCTGAGCATACGACCACAATCTTTCTGTTTCCTGTGTAAAACTTCACGTGAAAAAGCTGATATTTTTTGTTATACTGTGCAGGAGGCGGCATCGGACGGTCCGAGCTGCACTCCAAGGGCACATGCTCTACTTTAGTAAGTTTGTAAGACCATCATAACTTCATTTGAAGGTTACGTTGGATTCTGCTCTGAGCCGAACAGGACCGAGACAGAAGGGACGATCTCAAAATGAGTGTCTTTTTTGGCTGTTCGGACCTTTTGATGACGCAGATGTACAGGCGTTCATAAAAGGTTATTTTTTGTGCCAAAAAAAGATGGAAGGGAGCCATTCACAATGGCAGGAAAACAAGCACTGAATATTGTAAAAATGAAAAAAATGAAGCAAGAGGGCATTCCGCTCAGTATGCTGACCGCCTATGATTATCCATCGGCAAAAATAGCCGAGGAGGCGGGAATTGATATCATTCTCGTGGGTGATTCGCTGGGTAACGTAGTTCTTGGTTACGATTCGACCATCCCAGTGACCCTGGATGATATGGTGTACCATTCCCGGACAGTGGCAAGAGGCGCCGAGCATACGTTCATCGTAGCGGACATGCCTTTTATGACATATCACGGCAGCATATCTGAAAGTCTTCAAGGCATCCGTCGTCTGATGCAGGAAGGACATGCGCATGCTGTTAAATTGGAGGGCGGAGCTGAAATTGCCGATGTCGTAAAAGCGACTGTTCAGGCAGGTGTACCTGTGCTAGGACATATCGGACTTACTCCGCAATCGGTTAATCAGATTGGCGGTTATCGCATTCAAGGTAAGGACGAAGCAGACGCACGCCGCTTAATGGCTGATGCCAAGGCGTTAGAGCAGGCGGGTGCCTTTGGTATTGTACTGGAATTGGTGACTGAGGAAGTGGCAACGGCGATCTCTAAAGAACTTTCCATTCCAACCATTGGAATCGGTGCAGGACGTGGATGTGACGGTCAGGTACTTGTTTATCACGATCTAATTCAATATGCATCGCCATATTTCAGTAAACGTTTTGTTAAAACCTATGCCGATGTAGGCGGCTTGATCCGCAGCAGCATTGAGCAGTATGTGAGCGATGTGAAAGGGCGGGCATTCCCGGCCGCAGAGCATGTGTTCAGCGCGGATGATCGCGTTGTGGAGTCCCTGGAGTCCTTGTACGGTCAGGCAAAAGGACAAGCGCAGGAACAAGCTAAGGAAAAGGTGGAATCACAGTCATGATCATCGTAAGAGAAGTGGCTCAACTGCGTAAGGTTATTGCCGAGCGTCGGCAGCTTGGGGCCAATGGAGCAAAAATGCTACACGATTCTGCCTCTGTACAACAACATAAAGTCGGCTTTGTACCAACAATGGGATACCTGCACGAAGGGCACGCGAGCTTGATGCAAAAGGCGCGTGAAATGGCAGATACGGTCGTGCTTAGTATTTTCGTTAATCCAATTCAATTTGGACCTACCGAGGATTTGGACAGCTATCCTCGCGATGAAGCTCGTGATCTGGAAGTAGCACGGCGCGAAGGCGTGGATATTGTCTTTTTGCCGACTGTAGCAGAAATGTATCCACAGCCAACTCAAACCAAAATTCGCGTATCCGCTTTGACAGACCGCTTGTGCGGCGCTTCCCGTCCTGGCCATTTTGATGGTGTGACTACAGTGGTAGCCAAGCTGTTTAACATGGTAGGTCCTGATTTGGCCTTCTTTGGCATGAAGGATGCGCAACAGGTTGCTGTGCTTCAACAAATGGTGACTGATCTTAATATGAATGTGACCCTCATACCTTGTCCTATCGTTAGAGAGGCCGATGGTTTGGCCCTTAGCTCCCGTAATGTCTATTTAAGTGCGGAACAGCGAGAGCAGGCGTTAGTGCTGTCCCAGTCACTGCGCAAGGTGCAAGAAGTGAGCGAAGATATTGTACAGAACACCATTACGATTGAGCAGTTGCATCAAATGGTGAAGTCGACCATTACCTCATCTCCTTTGGCAGATATTGACTATATTGAAATATTAACATTTCCTGGCCTGGAGCCCCTTCGCCCTGAGCAGCGCCTATGTGATGTGCAAGAAGACGTCATTGTTGCGCTGGCTGTAAAATTTGGGAATACCCGACTGATTGATAATATAAGAATACAGAAAGTGGAGGTACTTTCCCATGTTTAGAACTATGATGAAATCAAAAATTCACCGCGCGACGGTTACCGAAGCTAACCTGAACTACGTGGGAAGTATTACCATAGATGAGGATTTAATGGAGACATCGGATCTACTGGAGAATGAAAAGGTTCAAATTGTAAACAATAATAATGGAGCTCGACTTGAAACCTATGTGATCCCCGGACCGCGTGGGAGCGGCGTGATTTGTCTCAACGGTGCGGCAGCCCGTCTGGTCCAGCCCGGTGATACAGTCATTATTATTTCCTATGCTTCCATGTCAAATGAAGAGGCCAAAACATACAAACCAACTGTGGTATTTGTGGATGAACATAATAAACCAGCCCAAACGATGAACAAGGAAGTACATGCAACGATC
This sequence comes from Paenibacillus sp. DP01, assembly GCF_044784315.1. NCBI lineage: Bacteria > Bacillati > Bacillota > Bacilli > Caryophanales > Paenibacillaceae > Paenibacillus > Paenibacillus sp. DP01. The sequence goes on along the minus strand of NZ_CP173059.1, from coordinate 3,319,269 downwards.
ATGTAATGAATGGGAATGCGGATGAAACCCGTCTTTTAAGCGAAAAATGTGAGTGTATTAATCCATCTTTCGTAAGGGCGGGATGCACATGTTCCAGCATGTATTCGCAGAAATGAACAGCATGTTAGATGATATCGTGAAGCATTACCCATCAGCCCAGGGCCCCCGCAGACAGGAGCTGCTACAGCACTGGAGTCTGCTGCGGAGAATGAGTGACGGAATTATGGATGAGTGGCTGGCCTTTGAGGAAAAAATGGTTTACCTGCGTGCAGCAGGATTTTCTGCAGAGGCCGACATGTCTGACGCTGAGCTGCCTGAAAAGGAGCTACCGGCATTTAACAGGGGGCAGGGGTATTATCGCTTACTTATGTACCCGGAGGCAATCCAGCAATTTGAGCAGGTGCTACAGCATTTTCCGAACAGCTGGCAGAGTCACATGTATATGGGAATGGCTCATTTTCAACTGGATGATCCAGCAGAGGCTATAAGCCAGTTTCAAAAGGTGCTGCACCTGACTGAACAGCCAGGGCTAAAAGCGGTCATCTATAATGCGCTGGGTTGTTTGATGGCAAAGCAGGCTGACGTAAAAGAGGCGCAAAAATATTTTGCTCTCGCGCATCAGTTCGATCCAACGTTGCCCGAGCCACTGCACAATATGCAAGCCTGTTTGTCCGGTGTCGAAAAGCTTCGCTACGACAGCTCCATGTTGACCTGGATGTAGTTGTCAGACACCGAGTAAGACGATGCATGCCCACCTCCTTAGGCGGCGTGTGCATCGTCTTTTTTGGCTGTCTTAATTTCCAAACAGGCAATCTTCTGCTATGCTATTATACAGAGTTATTATTATTGTATGTGTCATAAGAAAGGATTAAGCTCGAATGAAATTTGCGGTATTGGATTTTGAAACGACAGGCACCCAGTCCGCGGATGACATCATTCAAGTCGGACTTGCAATTATAGATCATGATAACAGCATTTCCCGTGTTTACGGCTCTTATGTAAACCCTGGCAGATCTATTCCACCTTTTATCACCGGATTGACCGGAATTACAGACGATGACGTCAAGGATGCACCTGCACTCGAAGAAATGATGATGGAGCTCGTGCCTATGCTGGACGATGTCGTACTCGTCGGTCATAACGTGGCGTTTGATTTTAATTTTTTGCAAAGCGCTTTGGACCGGTGTGGATATTTACCTTTTAGCGGTAGGATTTTGGATACGATGGATTTTCTGAAAATTATGTTTCCATCGTTAACTTCTTATCAGTTAGGTTTTGTTTCCTCAGAGTTTGGGCTGGCGCATGACCGCCCTCATCAAGCAGACAGCGACGCGTTGGCTACGGCTGAGGTGTTTTTAAAGTGTCTGGGTGAGCTTCAAGCACTGCCTCTGATAACGATACAGCGGCTTAGCGATTTGTTCGCAGAGGAAGACAGCGACCTGGGTTGGTTTCTTGACGGCATACGAGAAGAGAAAGAGCTAGATCCTATTCAGGATTTGGAGAAACATCAGTTTTTTCGTCAGCTTGCGCTTAAAGTGGAAGATTGGACTGAACTGGCTGCTCCACGCAGAGAAGATGATCCGAATCCACTGTCAGGCGTTTCCTTTGAGCAGTATATGGATGATGTACGGGACAATTTGCGTTCATCCTTGAGCCAATATGAGGAGCGCGAGGCGCAGATACAAATGATTGAGGGTGTAAATCAAGCCCTGAGTCAAGATAAGCATTTGTTGATTGAGGCGGGTACAGGAACAGGGAAGTCCCTGGGCTATTTGCTTCCGTCACTGTATCACAGTGTAAAATATGGGCAGAGGGTCACCGTAAGCACGCATACCATTAATCTGCAGGAGCAATTGCGAGAGCGTGATATTCCGATGCTGACCAAAGTGATTCCGTTCCCGTTCCGGGCTGCCATCTTTAAGGGACGGGGGCATTATTTGTGTCTGCGTAAGTTTGAACATAAAATAAACAGAAGAGACTTCGCGACACCAAAGGAAGACTTGATTACAGCTGCTCAAATGATTGTCTGGCTGACTCTGACAGAAACCGGTGATGATGAGGAACTAAACCTGAGCAACCGTGGAGGGGATTTTTGGGAAACGGTTGCTAGTGATTCCGAGTCCTGTCTTGGTCGTTCTTGTCCATGGTTCCGCAAATGCTACTATCATCGTGCACGTCATGAAGCTGGAACAGCGGATGTGGTTATAACGAATCACTCCAAGCTGTTCACCGACGTCAAAGCAAGTCATCAGTTGCTGCCTAGCTATGAACACTTGGTGATTGATGAGGCACATCATCTAGAGGAAGTAGCTGGTAAGCACCTGGGCATGCATATGAAATATTTCACACTCGTGCATACGCTGACTCGATTGTTCAAGGACAGCAAGAATGGGCAATTGCCTTCGTTACGTCAGCAGTTGGCAAAGTCGGGGCATGAGAAGTCGACGGAATGGGCCTCGGTCATTGATCAGTTGTACCCACTTGTGTTAGAGGTTAAGGAAACTTGGGACCTACTAAGCGATAAGCTGTTTGGCATGTTACCAGAGCGAACTGATGCCACACCAGGTGAAACGGGGCAATTTTCTTCGCGTCTCAAACCGTCAGCCAAGCCTGCAAAGTGGGATCAGGCGGCGGCATTGGAAAATCAGCTTTATGTAACATTGAGCGAAATTTTGCGCAAGGGCGACAAGCTGATGCTGGATGTCAAGGAAGAACATGACGATTATGCGGCGGATAGTCTCATTACAGATATCACGGGTCTGCTTAAGGATTTGGCGGGGATTAGGGAAAATTTGCGCTTCTTTATACGACTCGATGATGAAACAACCGTATATTGGCTTGAAGCGAGTGGACAATTCCGTAGTAAATCATTGCAATTTTATGCGGTGCCCGTCGATGTGAGCCGCCAGTTGAAAGAAATGTTTTTTGACAAAAAAAGAAGTATTATTCTGACATCTGCTACTTTATCGGTAGATAAATCGTTTCAGTACATGACCGATCAACTCGGCTTGCAGGAGGCCGCAGATCAAGGACGATTAATGACGTCACAGCTCCCATCACCCTTTAATTACAGGGATCAGGTGTTGCTGGTCATTCCGCGAGATTTTCCGAGTGTGAAGGGCAGTGTAGGAGATGCACATTTTGTAGAGATGCTCGTTAGCTCTCTAGGAGCGACTGCCCAGGCGACGCGGGGGAGAATGCTCGTTCTGTTTACTTCCTATCGGATGCTCCGGCAAGTGTATGAGCCGCTCAAAGAGGCGTTAGCGTCCAGCGATATTACCGTGTTAGGACAAGGTGTGGACAGTGGGAGTCGCAGCAAGCTAACCCGCCGTTTTCAGGAAGCGAAAGCTTCTGTATTGCTGGGAACCAGTAGCTTCTGGGAAGGCGTCGATATTCCAGGGAAAGCTTTGACTTGTCTGGCTATCGTTCGCTTGCCGTTTCAACCGCCTAACCACCCGTTACTGGAGGCCAAAAGCGAGTTGCTCCAGCAGCAGAAGAAGAATCCATTTATGAAGCTGTCTGTACCACAAGCAGTTATTCGCTTCAAACAGGGTTTTGGGCGATTGGTACGTACAGCGAGCGACCACGGAGTCGTCATCGTTTACGATACGCGTGTGATCGAATCCTATTATGGAAAGCACTTTTTGTACTCGTTACCGGGACCAAAAATGGAGCATATGCCATCGGAGCAAATGGTGCCCCGCATCGCCGAATGGCTCCAATCCGCCCCGGAGACAGAGGCACAACGGACGGACACTTAAAGTCCGTTACAATTAGGGGGAGCAAGTATGAAATCAGATAAAATTTCAGAGGCTGTCGTACGGAGATTACCCGTATATTTACGTTATCTGAATGCACTGCACAAACGGGAGGTGGCTACGGTCTCTTCTCAAGAGCTGGGACAGAGGTTAGATTTGAATCCGGCCCAAATTCGTAAAGATCTTGCCTATTTTGGCGATTTTGGTCGGAAGGGCATCGGTTACGATGTTTCTTATCTAATTGAGAAAATACGCCATATCCTGAAAATCGACCAGCAAATTAATGTAGTATTGGTCGGAGCAGGTAATCTGGGTCAAGCCCTATCGAACTATAATGCTTATTTAAAAGACAATATGAAGATTGTGGCGGTTTTTGATGCGTTCCCGGATAAGGTTGGGACCAGAATCAATACTTTGGTCGTACAGCCGATGGATGAACTGGAAGCGACTGTGAAAGAAAAAAATATACGAATCGGGATTATTACTGTACCTGATTTTGAGGCACAGCACGTAGCTGATAGGCTGATTGAGAGTGGAATTGGAGCGATTTTGAACTTTGCACCTATCATTCTCAAGGCACCGGCTAACATTCGGATACATGCCACAGACTTTACAACTGATTTGCTTAGCCTCGCTTATTATCTGGAGGACGGAAAGGAAGAAGCACAATATGACAGTGAATAAATGGATGATTAAAAACGGCTCGTTTGCCGTGAATGGACCCGAGGCTGGGGTAATCCATGGTTTTATGATTGTGGAGGATAGCCGTATTACTTACATTGGCGAGACTTTGCCTGCGGGTGAGGAAGAGACAGAAGCAATCGACGGCAAGGGGTTATTGTTTTTACCTGGTCTGATCAATACTCATGGTCATGCGGCGATGTCTCTGCTGCGAGGGTATGGAGATGATTTGGCACTTCAAGTGTGGCTTCAGGAAAAAATGTGGCCTATGGAAGCCAAGTTTACATCTACGGATGTGTACTGGGGAACTTCTTTGTCAGTGCTGGAAATGCTGAAAGGTGGAACCACGACTTTCCTGGATATGTACGATCATATGGATGAGGTGGCTCGTGTAGCTGAAGAGTCGGGCATTCGTGCAAGCTTGATGCGTGGAGCCATTGGACTCTGTTCAGAAGAAGAACAGCGGATCAAGCTAGCTGAGGCCGTGACTTTTGCGCGTAACTGGCATGGAAAAGCAGACGGACGTATCACAACAATGATGTCTCCTCATGCCCCATACACATGCCCGCCTGCGTTTATTGAGAAATTTGTTCAAGCAGCACATGATCTCGATTTACCATTGCATACGCACATGTCCGAGACGATCGCCGAAGTTGAACAAAACGTACGCGACTACGGCTTGCGTCCAGTTGCACACTTAGATAAGCTTGGCTTTTTCTCCCGTCCTTCACTTGTTGCCCACGGCGTTCACTTGAACGACGAAGAAATAGCTTTGTTAGCGGAACGAGGTGTGGCGGTATCGCATAATCCAGGCAGCAACTTGAAGCTGGCAAGTGGTGTAGCTAGAGTGCCTGAATTGCTGCGTGCAGGAGTTACTGTTTCACTCGGAACAGATGGTCCTGCCAGCAATAATAACCTGGATATGTTCGAGGAAATGCGTCTGGCGGCACTCATTCACAAGGGAGTATCTGGCGACCCAACGGCAGTTCCTGCAAATGAAGCACTACGTCTGGCAACAGAGTATGGTGCAAAGTCGATTGGTTTAAAAGAGGTAGGAGCGCTGGCAGCAGGCAATAAGGCTGACTTTATCGCGCTAGATCTGGATCAGGCCCATTTCTTGCCGCGTACAGATCTTATTTCTCATGCCGTATACTCTGCAAGTGCCAAAGACGTGGCTCATGTGTGGGTAGACGGTCGTCAGGTTGTGAAAAATGGCGAATGCCTGACGATGGACGAGGAACGTATCAAACATGAGGCACAAGCCGCCTTTGAAGGGCTGCTGTCGCGCTAATTTAGGTGTCACATCCCCTTAGAGAGGAAGCACAGGTTTGAAAAATAAGAAGAAATGGATAGCGGTCGCCATTTTGGCCGTAATACTGATCCTGGTCAGCATTTTCTGGTATTATTCGTATGTTACTCAAGACCAGGTGGCTGAGAAAAATGCCGCTATCATGAAGGCCAAGCAATCAGGTGGTCTGGTTAGCACGACTCAGACATGGAAGTCTGTGTGGGATCAGATATATTGGGTAGTTCAAGGAAAAAACGCACAGAATGAAAATATAATGGTATGGGTTCCTTTTCAAAAAATGGAGGGGAAACCTAACATACCTGCGGCAGATCCAAGCGGTGTTCATACCGAGCTGATGAAAAACGGAGTCGACGAGCAAAAAATGACAGCGATAATTCAGCAGCAACTTCCAAATGCAAAAATTGTAAGGCTCCAACCGAGTGTGTTCAATGGCGAATATGTATGGCAACTGTTTTACGATGATGAAAGCCATCACAACTATACCTTTTACCGTTTCTCAGATGGAGCATCGACGGGGATAAAGTATACTTTGCCTAATTACTAGCGCGATGTTAAGAGTGTGGATCGGTGGCTTGGGAGTACCCAAGAAGCGTTAGGAGCGCTGCGTAGTCCATTTGATCTTACGATCGCTTCGCTTCTGCAGATTCAAGTGTTCCACTCCGCTGGCTGACAGCTATGGGGCCACTCCAAATAACTTTTATACTCAGTCTATATAGCTTGGAATGATTGAAAGTATTAGAAAAAGACGCAAATACGATTTAATTCGTATTTGCGTCTTTTTACTTAATGCTCCGCAAAGCTGGACTAAAAGCCAGAAGCATCTTTTTGCCTTATCACAACTCCTCCACACATTGCCTTCGATATTAGATTTACGTTATGATATACTATATTTTATAAGTGATAGACAAAAATGATAGATAAATGAGTTGCTGATCATTATAAGATCATGCAATTTGGTTGTTTGTTGACATTCGTCCCGTTTCTTCTGGGTTTTACATTTTGAGAGGAGGATGTTGTTTGAAATTGCGTGCAGTTCCTATTGTGGTGGCGGCCGTTTTGGCAGCCTTGTTAATGTTTGGAGGATGGTTCATTTACCGGCAGGTTACAATGCAAAGTCCTCTGGAAAAACTGGTATCTCAATATCCAGGCGTGACAAGCGCTCAAATAGATATTAAACAGGATCAGGTGGTATTGAAACTAGATCTCAAACCGCAGGCGGATGTGGCCGGATTAGTCGATGTGGTTAAGCAAAAAGGGCAATCCATCATTGGCAGCCGCACCATTAAGCTGGATATCGCAGATCGTTCCAATTCAGCACTGAATCAATGGTGGTCTGAGGCTATGTTTCCTGTAGCCGAAGCGATGGAAAATAAAAAGTATACTCAAATTTCATCTACAGTTGAGCAGATGAAAAAGAAAAAGACAGGTATCAAGGCTGATACCGATATGGATTCGAACAATGTCTATATCCGACTCAGCGAAGGCAATGCGACGAAGTTTATCGTTTTGCCACGTCAATCTCAGCAAATGGGGGTATGGCCTAATGCCTAGATGGATCAAGGAAATATTAATCGGTATTGTGCCGGTGGCCATTATATTTCTCGTTTTTATTGGGGTGAATATTATCCCTCTTCTTGTTGCGGGCGTGATGCTCAGTGGCTTGTTAATGCTCATGCATGCTCGTGGCGGCTTGGCCGTAGGTGCCGGGCAAGAGCGCAAACGTAAAAAAAATGGTCCGGACAAGCTGACTTTTGAGGAAATTGGTGGACAAGAAAGCGCTAAACAGGAATTGCGTGAAGCCTTGGATTTTTTGAATCGTCATGATGAAATTTCCAAGTTTGGCATTCGTCCATTGAAAGGCGTTTTGCTTACAGGCCCTCCGGGAACAGGGAAAACGCTGATGGCGAAAGCAGCTGCACACTATACCAATTCAGTGTTTGTTGCAGCTTCAGGCAGTGAATTTGTTGAAATGTACGTAGGTGTTGGTGCAGGTCGTGTCCGTGAGTTGTTTCGGGAGGCTCGCACTCGTGCAGCCAAGGAAAAGAAAGAAAATGCAATCATTTTTATTGACGAGATTGATGTTATTGGCGGTAAGCGTGAGGGTGGACAGCAACGAGAATATGATCAGACTTTGAATCAGTTGCTGACAGAAATGGATGGCATTTATTCGGCAGATACGCCACGGATATTGCTCATTGCGGCAACAAACCGTAAAGAAATGCTGGACAGCGCCTTAACGCGTCCAGGACGTTTTGACCGTCATATTCAAGTAGACTTACCTGATAAAAAGGGTCGTCTTCATATCCTTAAAATTCATGCCAAAAACAAACCGATCCAGGAAGATGCTAATTTGGACAAAATTGCAGAGGAGTCTTACGGTTTTTCCGGTGCACAGTTGGAGAGCGTCATGAATGAAGCGGCTATCTATGCAATGAGACAGGATCGGCAAATGATTGCGCAAAGTCATCTGTCCATGGCGATTGACAAGGTGATGATGGGCGAAAAAACAGACCGAGAATCGACATTCGAAGAGAAAAAACGTGTAGCGATTCACGAGCTGGGACATGCTATTATGGCTGAAATCGTCCGTCCTGGTAGTGTAAGTCAAGTAGCGCTCAGCCCGCGTGGGAAAGCGCTCGGTTACGTGCGTCACAACCCACAGCAAGAGCATTATTTATATACCAAGCAGTACCTGGAGGAGCAAATTATGATCTCGCTTGCAGGTGCTACAGCAGAAGAAATGTACTACGGCGGTCGAAGTACTGGTTCAAGTAATGATTTTGAGCAGGCACTGAACATCGTTCATACGATGATGACTTCCGGTTTAACTTCTCTTGGGATTATTAACATGGAAATGGTTACAAAAGAGGAACTCATGCGGGAAAATGGCGAGATTATGAATGACCTGCATAACCGCACTTTGGAGTTGTTGGAAAAGCATCGTCCTGTGTTCGACAATTCTCTTGACATCTTGATGAAGGAAGAAACGCTGTCCGGAGATCAATTTAGATGTCAATTTAGTGAAAATGCTTTATTACCAGCATAATTTTTTATGCTGGTTATTTTTTTTTACTTTTAGTCCGTGCTAAGATATTATTATCTATTGGGACATAAACATGTATTTTTCGACAAAGAAGGATACAATATATGAGAGTGACCAGGAAAGGGTGGAGTTAAGAACCATGCAATTTAAAAAAATCGGCGTCATTGGCGGCGGCACCATGGGACAAGGTATTTCTGAAATGCTTGCGTCCAAAGGAATCGATGTGCTGCTAGTAGAGCAGACACCAGAAAAACTAGACTACGCTTATAATATGATTGAAACAAGTCTAGATAAGCAACTGGAAAAGTGGGCAATTACCCAAGCAGAGAAAAAACTGATTTTATCTCGTATTGAAAAAGTATCCCATCTGGCGGAGCTCGCTAGCTGTGATATGGTCATTGAAACCATTACAGAGAATCTGGATGAGAAGAAAGTTGTTTTCCAAGAGCTGGATCATGTATGTCCAAGCAACATCATCCTTGCAAGTAATACATCCACGCTGAGCCTGACCGAGCTTGCCAGCTCGACCAAGTATCCAGAGCGTGTTATTGGTATGCACTTTATTTATCCAGTATCCCGTATTGATCTTGTAGAAATTATTCGTGGTTTGAAAACTTCAGACGATACCTTTGAAAACACGAAAATGTTCGTGGAAGAAATCGTGGAGAAAAAAGGAGTCATGATTTATGAATCTCCTGGCTTTGTAACTAGCCGGATTATCTGTCTGCTGATTAACGAAGCAGCTCATGTACTTCAAGAGGGCGTAGCTTCTGCCGAAGATATCGACGATGCTATGCGTATCGGCTACAACTTCCAAAACGGTCCTTTGGAAATGGCTGACCGCTTTGGTCTGGATTCCGTTTTGGCGGCTCTGGAGCGGATGTTCCGTGAATTTGGCGAACTGAAATACCGTCCGTCCATCGTCCTGAAGAAAATGGTACGTGCAGGTAATCTGGGCGTGAAATCGGGCGAAGGCTTCTTTAAGTATGACAAGGATGGTGACCGGATATGAAAATCCTCGTAATCAACGCAGGGAGTTCTTCCCTGAAATACCAATTGTATGATATGACGGACGAGTCCGTTTTGGCAAAAGGATTGGTAGAGCGCATCGGTATGGACTCTTCGATTCTGACGCATAAACCAACCAATAAGGAAGAATACACTGAAGTTAGCGAAATTTTGGAGCATACTACTGCCATCCGTAAAGTACTGAATGCACTCACAGATGCAGAGCATGGTGTTATCTCCAGCATTAGCGAAATTCAGGCTGTGGGCCATCGTGTGGTTCATGGAGGCGAAATTTTCAAGCAGTCAGCGCTCGTAACTCCTGAAGCGAAGAGTGAAATCCGTCGCTTGTTCGACCTGGCTCCACTGCATAACCCAGCATCCATGATGGGGATTAAAGCGGCTGAATTGAATATGCCAGAAGTACCGCAAGTTGTGGTATTTGATACTTCATTCCATCAAACCATGCCAGAAAAAGCTTATATGTACGCCATACCGAGAGTGTTGTACAATAAGTATAAGGTTCGTCGTTACGGTGCACACGGCACTTCCCATGACTTTGTAAGTAAGGAAGCTGCCAAATTTGTCGGCCGTCCTTTGGAAGACTTGAAGATCATCACTTGCCATATCGGTAATGGTGGTAGTGTAACAGCAGTTCAAGGCGGTTTGTCTGTAGATACTTCCATGGGTATGACTCCACTGGAAGGACTTATGATGGGTACTCGTAGTGGTGATTTGGACCCAGCAATCGTGCCTTATGTCATGAACAAAGAAGAATTGACTGTCAATGAAGTCAATTCCATGCTGAACAAGCATAGTGGACTTCTAGCTATTTCTGGTATCAGCAGTGATATGCGTGAAATCACTGAAGGTATGGAAAAAGGCGAAGCTAATTCTACATTGGCATTTGAAATGTATGAATACCGTCTACGTAAGTATATTGGTTCGTATGCTGCCGCAATGAACGGAGTAGACGTAATTGTATTTACAGCAGGCGTAGGCGAGAACTCCATCGTTCTGCGTAAGAGAGTGTTGGAACAACTGACATTCCTCGGTATCGAGCTGGATGAATCATTGAACGCTATTCGTTCTGGCGAGATTCGCCGGATTACAACTGCAAATTCAAAGGTAGAAGTACTGATCATTCCAACAAACGAAGAACTGGTAATTGCCCGTGACACGTTCCGTCTGGTTCAGTAGTTCGGTCCGTAAGTGTAAACTTTATACATGTGGAACTATGGTTTAAGTACCACATGCACCAAACAGCGAGAGCAAACAGCCTAACCCAAGGGGGAGGGCTGTTTGATTTTCGGTTCAAGGAGAGAGACGGTCATGACAAATAAAAGTACGATTGCCCAAGTGGGTCGCCATGTAGGGGAAACGGTTACAATTGGCGCTTGGGTAAACAATAAGCGGTCTAGCGGTAAAATTCAGTTCCTGCAACTACGTGATGGTAGCGGGTATATTCAAGGGGTTATCGTAAAAAGCGAAGTGTCTGAGGATATTTGGAATGATGCCAAATCCTTGACTCAAGAAAGCTCCCTTTATGTAACTGGAATCGTGCGAGAGGAACCGCGCAGTCAATCGGGCTACGAATTGACGGTTACAGGTATTGAAATCATTCATTTGACCGAAAACTACCCGATTACCCCAAAAGAGCACGGTGTAGATTTCCTGATGGATCATCGCCATTTGTGGCTACGTTCCGCCAAGCAACGTGCGGTTCTGATCATACGGGCGGAAATTATCCGTGCTGTACAGGAATTTTTCAACGGCAACGGTTTTACGAAGGTAGACCCGCCTATTTTGACTCCTTCTTCTGCGGAAGGTACAACTGAGTTGTTCCACATCAAATATTTTGACGAGGATGCTTATTTGACACAAAGCGGACAGCTGTACATGGAAGCTGCGGCAATGGCGCTGGGTAAAGTATATTCCTTTGGTCCAACCTTCCGTGCGGAAAAGTCCAAAACACGTCGTCACCTGATTGAGTTCTGGATGATCGAGCCTGAAATGGCTTTTGTGGATCACGAAGAATCCTTGCGCGTTCAGGAGCAGTTTGTAAGCCATATCGTGCAGTCTGTTCTGAAAAATTGTGCGAAGGAGCTTGAAGCCATCGGACGCGATGTTTCGAAGCTGGAGCAAATTCAAGGCGAGTTCCCGCGGATTACGTACGATGAGGCGATTGCCTTCCTTCAAGGTGAAGGATTCGACATCCCGTGGGGAGAAGACTTCGGTGCTCCTCATGAAACAGCTATTGCCGAAAGATATAACAAGCCTGTGTTCATTACGCATTGGCCGACTCACATTAAAGCATTCTATATGAAACCTGACCCATCCCGCCCAGAGGTTGTTCTGTGTGCTGATATGATCGCTCCTGAAGGTTATGGCGAAATTATCGGGGGTTCCCAACGGATTGATGATCCAGCATTGATGGAAGAACGTTTTAACGAGCATAACCTGGCACGTGAAGCCTACCAATGGTATATGGATCTGCGCACCTATGGTACCGTTCCGCATTCTGGCTTTGGATTGGGACTGGAGCGTACAGTAGCATGGATTTGTGGACTCGATCATGTACGTGAAACGATTCCGTTCCCACGTATGCTGTATCGTTTGTATCCATAATCAATGACAGGATCATTTGATAAGACATCAGCGGCAGATTGGGCGGAGGGAGTAGCCTATGCTATGGAAACCGGAATGGTTCAAATTCCCTACGCTTTGCTCAAGCATTATCGGACGCTTCGGCTGACGGATGGTGAAATGCTGCTACTGATGCAGTTACTTGCATTTAAACAAGCGGAACGTAATGAATTTCCGACATGGGAGCAATTGCAGGCTCGAATTGGGTGCACTGCAAACGAAATCGCGCTTTATTTCAGTAAGCTCATGAAAGAAGGGTTTTTGCGAATAGATTCCGTGGAAGACCGCAGTTCATCCGTCCAATTTGAACGTTATAACTTAGCGGGTCTGTATCGCAAGCTGGCTGAATGTATGATCGCCGAGCGTTCGGAGCAGCACGATGAAGATGACATTTTGTTTGCCGGGAAGCCGGATTTACTGAATGGAGTATCGGAATCTCCACTTACAGAAGAACGAAATTTATTCACAATTTTTGAGAAAGAATTCGGCCGACCATTATCACCGATGGAATATGAGACGATCAGCAGTTGGGTAGATCAGGATCGGTATCCGGAGGAGCTTATTTTGCTGGCCCTGAAGGAAGCGGTGTTTGCTGGGAAGGTACATTTCCGGTATATAGATCGTATTCTGCTAGAGTGGAGCCGAAACCGGGTTCGTAATGCACAGGATGCGAAAGAATATGCCCAGCGATTCCGTGGTGGCGGTCGCAATTAAAGTAGCAAACTGAGCCTTTTAGGTAGTAAATTGATGCGCTATGGCTGTCACATTGAAATGGCGATACATGGACAACGCGGAGTATCGCCTGTGCAACATGTAATGTAGGGCAGAAATTTAAAGTGAGCAAGTAGACTTTAATGATAGAGGACACACCCTTCCGATTTGGAGGGTGTGTCCTTTTTAAATTTTTTTTAGAAATATGCAGGGGAAGAAAAATTCCTGGCGTCTATAGTATTGGGAAGGGGGAGAGCGTCATTGATATAGAGAGAATCATTGAACGAATCCGGTCCGGTGATCGGCAGGCGTTCCGTGAGATCGTAGAGCTGTACAGCAAGCATGTATTTCATGTGGCCTATTCGGTACTGCATGACAGCAAGGAAGCAGAGGATGCCGCGCAGGAGGCGTTCGTTCAGGTGTACAAGTCTCTCCCCCAGTACCGGAACGAAGGGTTTAAAACGTGGCTGAGCCGAATTGCGCTTCATAAAGCGCTGGATATCAAGCGCAAACAAGACAGGCGGCCCGCAGAGCTCATAGACGTGGCACAATCCCTTGTGCAGCTCCCTTCCCCGGATGAAGATGTACTGGCCCGTCTCATCCGTGAAGAGCAAACGGTAGAACTATCACAAAAAATCGCCCAGTTGCCCCAGCAGCATCGAGATATTATTCAAGCTTACTATATGCAGGGCAAAACCTACGATCAAATAGCAGAAGAGACGCAGGTAGCTTTAAAAACGGTAGAGTCCAGACTCTATCGGGCACGACTATGGATTCGGAATCACTGGAAGGAGGAGGAATGGCAATGACTGACCAACAGGATAGACCGTGGATGGAAGGGCAAACGAATGACTGGCATGCATACATTACAGGAACTTGTTCGATAGAGGAATCTACCCGACTGGAAAAGCTCTTGTTGGAAGATGAACAAGCGCTGATGCTATATCTTGTCGCACTGGAGCAATTAGAGCCGACATTGGAAGAACACTCTGCCTGGATGGATACGGAGCGCTTCACAGATCAGGTAATGGCCGTTCTTCCTAATATAGAAGCTGAACCGAGTCAAATTATATTCAAAAAACGTCGTTGGTTTGAAAAACCTGTGTTCCACTATGTTATTGCCGCAAGTCTGACGTTGATCTTGCTATCCAGTGGAGCCTTTGACAAAATGATGCCGCAAACAGGCAATAAGCCGGTTCCTTCAAAAGAACGCGTCTCTTACAGTGAAGAAGTCATGCAAGCTACGACAACCTGGCTCGATAAATTAAAGCCCTAAATAAGTTAAGGGTAAGATGAACAAGTTTAAAATCAACCTTCAGTTGGGAATTTTACCAAGATTCCATAAATAGAAAGGAAGTGTAGCGATGCCTTATACGGAACGAAGCAAGCTATTGGCATTTCTATTGAACATCATTCCGGGTGTAGGACACTATTACTGGACCAGAAAAGCCAATGCGTTTGTCTATACGATTTTGTTTTTCGGATGTCTGGCAGGAGGAATATTTTTGTCAGTGATAGCAAGTGACGGAACGCCTTTTTTTGCTAGTATATTTGTTGCTGCCCTTTTATGGGGACTTAGCATGCTGCATATCGTGATTAGCTTGTTACGTTATGATCCTCGTGCTGTCGCTGCTCCATATCCTCCTCATGCAGGTTCTAATCCATATGGCTTCTACTCTCCAAATGGGTCTTATGGACAGACTGGGTTATCAGGAGAGATACCGGAGGGGGCAACAGACACAGGCACCAATACCACGGGGGGAGGTATGGGATCTGGTCCCGGGTATTATCAACAAGGATACTATGGTATGGCAGGATCACCTGCTTTTCAAAAAGGATCGGATAATGAACGATTTTTTACGATTTTGCTGTCATTCATTCCGGGTTTGGGGCACCTTCATTTGGGGCTGATGCAGCGTGGCTTGTCTTTTCTGTTATCCTTCTTTGGCTTTGGCGCGATCCTCATCTTTATTACTAGCATAACGAACGAATCCGGATTTTTGGCGTTTGCAGGCGTGTTGCCGATTATTTGGCTGTATTGCATGTTTGATGCGGTGCAGCATGTACATCGTAAACAAGCTGGAGACATTCTTCAGGACCGGACTTTGTTTGAGGAACTGGAGCATGGAAGAGTTGAGGGACGTCGTAGTAAAATGCTGGCTACCATTTTATCGGTATTTCCCGGTGCCGGACATATGTATATTGGGTTGCAAAAACGTGGACTACAGCTCATGCTACTGTTTTTAGGATTTATCTATATACTGGACGTGCTGCATCTTTCACTCTTTTTGTTTCTAATCCCGGTGGTCTGGTTTTACAGTTTTTTTGATGCATTGCAGCAGGTAAGCCGTTATGGGCAGGAGCAGCTGATCGACAAGCCTGTGATCGGTATGTTTGCTCAATATCATCGCTGGGTAGGCTTGGGACTGCTTCTGCTAGGTGCATACTACATCCTGATTAACGTACTTGTTCCGACACTGGACCGTCTGTTCCCGGATGGACAAATTTACAATTTAGTTGATATGTATTTAAGAACCATTATTGTCTCCCTTCTATTAATTGGCGGCGGTGTTTGGATGATGATCGGTAATTCCAAATTGAAGCGAGCAAAGGAGAAACGATAGAATGGATACTGAATTTTCAAAGAGTGAGGCTTCCTTTAAGGGAGCCCATCACTCTCAGAGCGACGTGACTGGGGCAATAGGTTTATTGGGTACTTCATCCCATAAGAATGGCACCTCCAAGAGCTCAAACGCTCCAACAGGTGTGTGGAAAGTTGGAAGGCTGTCCATGGGGCTTTTTCTGGTACTGCTGGGCGGCGTAACGTTTGCGTCTAAGTTTTGGGGAGCGGGCATACTGGATCAAGCGTTGACGTGGTGGCCTGTCGTGTTTGTTTTGCTGGGACTGGAGATTTTAATGTATACCGCTTGGAAAGGGACACGTGAGCGCATTCGCTATGATCTGTTCAGTATGTTTATTACGGCGATATTGGTTTTTTGTTGTATCGGATTTGCCTTAGTCAGCTCATTGGGCATCACTCCGCAAGTCAGAGAAATGATGAGTTCGGTTCAGGAAACAAGGACTCTCCCAGACTGGCAT
Source organism: Paenibacillus sp. DP01 (assembly GCF_044784315.1). Taxonomy (NCBI): domain Bacteria; kingdom Bacillati; phylum Bacillota; class Bacilli; order Caryophanales; family Paenibacillaceae; genus Paenibacillus; species Paenibacillus sp. DP01. Next base: position 3,303,017 of record NZ_CP173059.1, on the reverse strand, counting down.
GAAAAACTCCCTGCCGGAGTGACCAAGGTGATTGTACAGGGAGAAGATCCCTATGCGGTCAAAATTGACGCAACCACCTCACCGGAGGTGCATGTGTTCGGGAATTATATATATACAGGCAATGAGGATGATTTCAAAGGAACGGAGCTGTATCAGACAAAGCAAATTGGAGACACACTATATGTACTTCTCAGCCAGGTTCCCACACGTTTTATGCAGACACATCATCAGCTGGACGTTACCATTGCTGTGCCTGAGGGAATAGCGGTTACTGTGCGTGACAGTCAGGGGAATGTGATTGAAAAATAGAGAGGGCTTCTAGCTTCAGCTTTACATTTTGTATCATTCACGCGATACTTGTTAGGGAAGCCTGAGTTGCACCATGTGACTGGTTATAAATTGTAGTTGCTTACCAGGCGTAACTTGATGATATGCATTCGAAGCGAATGTAGTCGGAAAAGAGGGGAAAAATGATTTCTTTAAATCCTGACACACTTACAGAGCGTGAAAATTATAAGCTGTTGACCGGGAGTATTATCCCAAGGCCAGTAGCGTTTGTAACGACTTTGAGTAGCGAAGGGGTGCTGAATGGTGCTCCGTTCAGTTATTTTTCCATCGTTGCCGCCGAGCCGCCACTGCTGTCTGTATCCGTACAGCGTGTCGATGGAGTTTCTAAAGATACAGCGCGTAATGCGATGGAGCACAATGCTTTTGTCGTACATATTACAGACGAAGACAATGTGGGGGCAGTGAATGTGACGGCTTCTCGTCTGTCGCCGGAGGAGAGTGAGGTTACACTGGCAGGTCTCACCCCAATAAAGAGTACAAAAATTGCAGTTCCCGGTGTGACTGAAGCGAAAATACGTATGGAATGTATTTTGGAGAAGGTGATACCGCTGGGAGGCAAGGAGGACACACCTGCCTGTGACCTATTAATTGGGCGCGTAGTGCAGTATCATTTATCAGAGGAAGCGTACCAAAATACATATGTGATTGCCAAGGAGTTGCGTCCGGTGAGTCGGTTGGCTGGAAACAACTATGCAAAGCTAGGAGAGCAATTCCCGCTGGAACGTCCCCAATAGGGGACGTTGTTTTTTTTACAACATTGAATAAAAGAATTATCAGGCAACGAAATGTTCAGAGAGGATTGTAGGATTTAGAAGAACAATTGTTTAAAAAGAGTCTCTACTTGGTTGGAGTACCCTGATGAAAAAACATTTGCCATTGCCCTTCATTTAATTTCCAAATTGAACTTCTTAATGATTTAATTCCGGTATCATTTGACTCAGTACAGTATGTTGCATGCACAATTTCTGAAGATAACAACCTTATGTTAAAGTCAGTAAGTATAAATGGTATATTGTTCAATGGAGACCTACTCTTTAAAAAGGTTAATTGCATTGACTTGTCGTACTTTCTACCCGACGAACCATACTCAATATAGTCATAAGCTAATAGTTTTTCAAAATCCTCTCTTCGAGCATGCATTAACTGCTTTTCTAAACTTAATATTATATCTTTTAATTCTTTACTCAACTTATCACCCCAGTTGCCTTTTAATTTGCAGTGATACCTTCATGGGATTAAAAAAGTCCATTTGAGAAAAACAGGTTAGTTTTTAGGTAGCCAGTAGAATAGGTTGCTTTTTTTAAAATAAAAAAGAGAACGTTCCGTGCTTTCGCTAGGTACCGTTCTCAATATTCATTCAATGACCACTTTTACCATTCAATGATACGCATCTTTAATATTTATAATTTATTCATTTTGAAGTTTTCAGTAGCAAGGAGCGATAGGTCGTTTCAAACAGAAATTCAAACGCCTCCAGATGCTTTTTAGCTTCAAACACATCACGACCCCATGCATAAATGCCATGATTACGCAATAAAATGCCTGGAACCTGATCATTCAGCACGTCTGGTACCAGCTTGGCAATTGAGGCGATGTCAGCATAATTTGGCAGTACGGGAATCTGAATGGCGGCATTTTCCTCCCAAATGTTAAAAGCCTTAATGAGCTCGATGCCTTGCACAGGTACAAAGCCCTGCTCACCGTAATATTCGGAAATCAGGTTGTTAAACACGGTATGCACATGAAAAACTGCTCCACAGCCTGTCAGGCGGTAAATTTCGCAATGGATGAGCGTCTCTGCACTTGGCTTGAGGTTTGTGGCTTCTGCTGCTTTCCCGTATTGGTCTACGAACAGAAAATCCTCAGGAGTGCGTTTGGTCTTATCCTTGCCGCTAGCGGTGACTGCAAAATAAAATTGTTCTGGGTGAAAATTACCGATTCGGATCGACAGATTACCGCTTGTACCTGGGAACCAGTTGCGAGAGGCGAATAGCTCCTTGACATCAGCGAGTTCTTCCAGTGAACGGCGTTTTTCCTCAAACGAAATGTCTGCCAAGTTAAAACTCATTACAGTACCCCCTGCTCCTGTTTTTGCTTTAAGTCCTCGATAATATCGTCAAATGTCTCAAAGGGTACATGCGGTACGCCAAGCTCTTGACACTTTAATGTCAGATGTGAGCGGGCGTACACAAGGTCGGCAATTTTGGCTCCTTCAAAATCTGTCAGGCTGTCGCCAATCAAAATCCGTTCGTATTGCTCGGGAGGGTATTGACGAATGACGGTCGTTTTGCACATGCCACAGTCATTCTTACACGGTTCCTCACACCGATGCGGCCACGTGATCTGGATGTGATCCCCGGAAAAATCCGCTCCGTTGCAAAAAATGTGATCCTGCGGGATGCCGAACGGTTCTAGCAATGGATCAATAAAAAAATCAATGCCGCCGCTAGTAACGAAAAATTCAATCTGCTGCTCTCGTACAAAGTCCAAAAAGCGTGCAAAGCCCTGACGTATACCCGCTTGTCCAAGTACATATGAGATAACGTCTTCCTTAAGCTTCGAAGGCATCAAGGCGAACATCGCACCTACGCCTTCACGAATGGACATATGCCCGTTCACGATTTGATGCATGATGGGCTCATAGCCCACAGGCTTAAAATGCTTCATAATAGCGACAATATTATCACTGTTCGTAATGGTCCCGTCAAAATCACAAAAAATGACAGGCTTCTTGGCTGTGCTCATCGTTCGCCTCCCCACGTGTCGAGCGCAGATTGCAACTCAGGATGAGTGCGGGCGTATTGGGCCAGCGGGACATTCTGCTGCACCGCCTCAATCGCCTGCACAAAAGCGCGCCCACCAGCTTCCGTACCCAGTGGATGTCCGTGAATACCGCCCCCGGCGTTAACCACCACATCAGTACCAAAGTCGCGTACAATGAGTGGCACCAGACCGGGGTGTATCCCTGCGGAAGGGACAGGCATGCTGGTCTTCAGCGGTAGAGCAGGGGTGATCAGCTCGTCGCGAATCGCCATGTTTTCCTTACGCGGCATTGTCACTGAGCCATAGGGGGAAGGGAAGAGAACGAGATCAGCACCAGCTAGCCGCATAAGCTGACCAAGCAGGACGGACGCCGATATACCATAATGAGGTGATGGGTATGCAGCACCTGCTAATGAAGGATGGGCTGCAATCGGTACCGAAACCGCGGGATCGCTGCTAAGCTCATGCAGCACATCATAACCATAGGCCAGCACGTTAAATAGTAATGCGTTCGCACCTGCGCCGATAGCCTTGAGGGCTTGCGTCTTGAGCTGCGAGGTTGGACCGGTTAAATTAGCGGCATACAGCAGCTTTTTACCAGTTTCACGTTCAGCCGCTTCGGCAGCTCGGATACAGGCTTCGACACGTTTTTCAATCGGCGTCAGCGCATTTTCAAACAAGATCTCATCGTCCTTAATCAGATCAACGCCGCCGAGAGCCTGACGGGTAAACTGTTCACGCAGTTCGTCCAAATTGAGCCCAATTACGGATTTGAAAATGCTCATGAGCAGAGGCCGATCATACACGCCAAGCTGCTCACGCAAGCCGCTGATACCGAATTTCGGACCTGAAAAAGCAGAGAGGAATGCTTCCGAGAAACCCAGCTTCGTCAGCTTAATTCGGCCGTCCATCGAAATTTTGCCGAAGACCGTAACTAACAATGCGGGAATATCACGGCTGAAATTGACATCCGGGTAAGCGATCGTTAAGTCGGCGTACCGCTCACCGGGACCTCCATCGTGAATATCCACAGATTGAACAGAGCCGAGATGCTTCTGCATCGCATCCCGCTTGGCTTGCGGGAGCTCAGTCCAGCTGCCCACCGTCATGCCGATGGCAATAGATTGGGCCTTTTGCTTAAAATCAGCTTTGTCATCGTATATTCGGTAGGTCGCCAGGCAATAGCTCACTCAATTCCCTCCTTAAGTACAGCTCCCATCTCGCGGGATCGTTCAGCGCAGCGCTGCACCGCCGAAATCACCGTTTCGTAGAAGTCACCTTTGTCCAGTGTTTCCAATGCAGCTACCGTGGAGCCATTAGGAGACATGATTTTATGACGAAGGGCAGAAGGCTCCTCTCCGGTTTGCTGGACCATGCGTGCTGCGCCAAGCGCAGTTTGCACTGTTAGTTCATGCGCTTGTTCAGGAGTCAAGCCACCGCGGATTCCCCCGGCAATCATGGCCTCCATTAAGTAGTAGACATAGGCAGGGCCGCTTCCGGAAATGCCGGTCAGTACATCCATTTTCTCTTCCTCTATAACCGTTACTGTACCTACGGATTCGAACATCGTAAGCACGTTTTTACGTTGAGTTTCGCTGATCTCCTTGGAAAAACTGATGCCTGTGGCTCCCAGTCCAATCGAACTGGATGTGTTGGGCATCGTCCGTGCGATTGGCTGTTTGCGACCAAGCAACGTTTGCATGGTACGAATAGACAACCCGGCGATGACCGAAATGATCAGCTGTTCATCTGACAGAAGGGGACCGAGCTGTCCAAGTGCCCCGGCAGCATCTTTAGGCTTCATGGCAAGCACGATCACTGGAGAATGACGCAGCAGTTCCGTTTTGGCTGCATCCTCAGTTTGGAACAATACTCCGTATTGCTGTTGGAGTTCTTCAAGACGAGCCTGATTACTGCGGTTGATGACGGTAATACCGCCACGTTTAACGACAGAACGATTCGTCATCCCACGAATAATAGCCTCAGCCATTGAACCTGCACCGAAAAACGTAATTTGCTCGTTAATTAACACCTTTGTTTGTGATTCACACATGGATTCATACCTCCAAAGATACGGATTGATTTATGATATTATTCCCTGATTTGTCCAGTACCGTACACGCGGTATTTGGTTGAAGTCAAGGCAGGCAATCCCATAGGGCCGCGGGCATGTAATTTTTGTGTGCTGATTCCGATCTCGGCACCAAATCCAAACTCGAAGCCATCCGTGAAGCGGGTGGATGCATTGTGGTACACGGCTGCCGCGTCCACTTCTTGCAGAAAACGCTCAGCATGAGCTTTATTCTCAGTAACAATACACTCTGAATGCATCGTGCCATACCGTGCAATATGCTCCAGCACTTCGTCCAAATTGTTTACGACTTTTACATTCAAAATGTAATCATTGTACTCGGTGCCATAATCCTCTTCCGTGGCAGAGACAGCCCAAGGAGCTAGTTCTCGTGTCCGTGCACATCCGCGCAGCTCAACCCCAGCATCACGAAAACGTTCAGCCAATCCTGTTAAATGTGCTTGAGCATAATCCGAGTGTACGAGCAGTGTTTCCATCGAGTTGCACACGGACGGTCTTTGTACCTTCGCATTGAGTGTAATCGCTTCGGCCATTTCTACATTCGCTGTAGCGTCCAAGAACGTATGGCATACGCCAGCCCCGGTTTCGATGACAGGCACGGTAGCATTCTGAACAACATTTTGAATGAGTGAACGCCCGCCGCGTGGAATAATCACATCCAGCAAGCCGTTCAAGGTGAGCATTTCGTTGACGGAGGCACGGTCTGAATCTTCAATGAGTTGAAGCGCCTCGCGTGGCACGGCTGTTACGTCTAGCGCCTGCTGGAGCACTTCAATAATCTTGCGGTTGGAGGAAAGGGCAGCCGAACCACCACGCAACACAACCGGATTGCCTGTTTTCAAGCACAGACCCGCAGCATCCACGGTCACATTTGGACGCGCTTCATATATGATGCCGATGACACCCAGCGGTACACGTATTTTCTCAATCCGCAGACCGTTCGGACGTTCAATTTGCTCAAGTGTGTCGCCGACCGGATCAGGTAGTGCCGCAATTTGCCGCAATCCTTCAGCAATAGCTCCAATTCGTTCCTCGGTCAGCTTGAGGCGGTCGAGCAGCGATTCCGACGTTCCCAACTCCCGACCACGTTTTAAGTCCATATGATTCGCTGCAATCAGCTCTTCTGCATGGTTTACTAGAGCTTCAGCCATAGCAAGCAATGCTTCGTTTTTTTGTGCTGTAGTCAGTCGGTTCATAACCCCGGCACTTTTTTTCGCGAGACTTGCTTTGGTTCGTACTTCGCTGAACTGGTTATCCTCTGTTATCGCTGTGTTTGTCGTTAAATCACTCATATTATGGCCTCCCTACATACATAATGTAATCCATTCATCCCTGTGGATCACCTCAAGCCGATGGATGGGACCAATTTTGCCCACAACCTCACCGCTAGGTAAACCTTGTACCATTTTAAGCTGTTCATCATCATAATTGACGATGCCGCGTCCTAATACCTTATTTTCCGGTCCCAGTACCTCAACGACATCTCCAGCATGAAAGCTGCCTTCGACACGTCGTACGCCAACCGGAAGCAGACTATGTCCTCCGTGTACTAACGCTTCTTCGGCCCCTTGGTCTACATGCACCGAGCCCAGAGGGGTGGACATAAAGCCAAGCCATTGTTTTTTCATCGGCAGTGAGGAGAGGTGAGTATCAAAATAAGTGCCCGGTCCGTGTCCTTCGACGGCTGCGTCCAGATCACCATTTTCGCTTACCCGTCCCACATATACAGGCACACCGCCGCGTGTAGCCACTTTGGCAGCCTCGATTTTGGATCGCATGCCGCCAGTTCCTACTGCTGATCCAGAACCTCCGGCTAATGCATAAATCTCCTCTGTAATTTCCTCGATACGTTCAAAACGTACAGCGTTTGGATGTTTGCGCGGGTCAGCCGTATATACGCCATCGGTATCCGTAATGATAATCAAATGCTGGGCTTTGACCAGATTGGCAACTAGTGCAGACAGCATATCATTATCGCCGAATTTCAATTCGTCAATCGATACGGTGTCATTTTCGTTAAAAATCGGGATAACCTGCTGGCGCAGCAGTTCTTCTACAGTCATTCCGGCATTGTTCATCCGTTTGCGGCTCAGAAAGTCACTACGGGTCAGCAGAACCTGCGCGATTACGAGGTCAAAATTTTTAAAAGCCTGCTCATAGGCTTGCATGAGAAGAGCTTGGCCGACGGCAGCTGCTGCTTGCTTTTCATGCAGCAGTTTGGGCCGAAAGGGATACCCAATCTCCCGAAATCCGGCAGCTACAGCACCTGATGTAACCAGCAGCACTTCATGGCCTTTTGCACGAAGCAAGCTGATTTCCCTAGCAAAATAAGCGATGGCTTCCCGATTCAGGCCACCTTCCACTCCAGTCAGGGAGCTACTACCGATTTTAATGACGATACGTGTTGACAAGACGTCCACTTCCTTAATTTTACTCTTTTTAATGCAAAAAAACTTCCATCCTTTGTATGCAAAGGACGAAAGTTTGTGCTTCCGCGGTACCACCTTCATTGATGATTCATGATCATCCCACTTAAAACCTGTTAACGGCAGGGACCGCCTGATTGCGCAGGGCGCTCGGGGATAGGAGTTGGGAGAGAGTCCAGGTAAATTCTTGCAGCCTATCGGAATTTACTCTCTGAACAGGACCGAGCCTCTCTTAATAGTCCCTTCAACGCGCTAAATGATATTGGATACAGAATACCACGAAAAGACTAGGTTTGGCAAAGAAGTTGTAGCTGGAAAATACGGCTTAACCAAACAGGTTTAGCTTGCCAATTCGATCAGCCGCCTCGGCCAGTCGAGCTTCTGAGCTCAGAAGCCCTGCTCGCACATATCCTTCGCCGCCGCTACCGAACCCAATCCCTGGAGCGACAGCTACCTTGACTTCACGCAGTAGCAGATCAGCAAAAGAAGCCGAAGTATAGCCCTGCGGCACAGGCAACCAGCTGAAGAAGGAGCCGCTTGGACGCGTCCCCTTCCAGCCTATTTGACCAAGGGCATCATAAAAAGCGTTGCGGCGTGATTCATAGCGAGCAACCAGCTCGGTTACGCATTCCTGTGAGGACGTCAGAGCTGTCGCCGCTGCTGCCTGAATACCTCCAAACAGGCTTACATAAATATGGTCCTGTAGCAAATTAATCAGCGAGATGATCTTGGCATTACCGAGCGCGAAACCAACACGCCAGCCGGCCATGTTGTATGTTTTGGACAAGGTATAGAACTCAATCCCCACATCCTTAGCCCCCTCGGCCTGTAGGAAGCTTACAGGCCGCTTGCCATCGAATCCAATAGCGCCATAGGCAAAATCACTGGCAACCACAATACCGTTACGTAGCGCAAATTCAACCGTATCCTCGTAAAAGGAGAGTGGGGCAGTTGCCGCAGTGGGATTATTCGGATAATTAAGGAACATTAATTTGGCGCGGCGGCGATCTTCTTCGGCAATGGCTTCATAATCAGGCAGAAAACGGTTCTCTTCCTTTAAGGGGAGAAATGACATTTCCGCTTTAGCCAAGGCTACGCCAGACCAGTAATCCGGGTAGCCGGGATCAGGGACGAGACACACATCGCCGGGATTGAGCAAAACTTGCGGTAGCTGAACCAAGCCTGTTTTTCCGCCAAACAGGATGGCGACCTCGCTTTCCGGGTCAAGCGTTACACCGTAATCCTCCTGATAGCGCTGGACGATGGCTTCTTTGAGAAAGCTGTAGCCGCGGAAAGGAGAATATTTATGATACAGCGGGTTATCCGCTGATTCCTGTAAAGCTTTTACAATATGAGATGGAGTAGGAGTATCCGGGTTTCCCTGTCCGAGATTAATGACATCATGCCCTGCTGCAATTTCACGGTTTACATTTTGTACAAGTGTGGCAAAAAATTGAGTGGGTAACTGTTTCATGACGTCAGCCGAGGGAATAGAAAAATGAGTCATCAATGTACACGACCTTTTGGAATAGTTTAAGAAACAATCTATCACGATTTTACCGAGTTGTATAGGGGGAATTGAGCTTGTATGGTTGCGTAATCCAGACTAATCGGGCTATGATGGGAGAAAATACCGGACAATGGGACACGGGAAGTTCCGGCTCATAGAGAGGATGAAGAACTTTGACGTATCAGGAAGCTCAGCCATTCGGTGTGGCACTTATACAAGCTCATATAGAGATAGGAAATCCTCCCGAAAACCACAATCATATCCGTTCTTTAATGGAACAAGCGGTAAAGGTCGAACATAAGCCAGATCTGATTGTTCTACCGGAAATGTGGAATACAGGTTATGCCTTGGATCGCATTCATGAGCTGGCGGACGAAGAAGGCACGGAGACTCGGGCATGGATAGCGGCATTTGCCGCCACTTATCAAGTGAATGTAGTAGCAGGGTCGATCGCAGAGAAAAAAAGCGACGGTCATGTATACAATACGATGCTCGTTTTTGACCGTACAGGCAAAGAGGTGGCGTCGTATTCTAAAATTCATCTGTTCCGACTTATGGATGAAGAGAAATATTTACAGCCTGGCGAGGAGAAAGTTGTATTCGCACTGGATGGCGGAATACAGGCTGGGGCGTCAATTTGTTACGATATCCGTTTTCCTGAGCTGGCTCGCAGTCTGGCCCTGTCTGGCGCAAATTTGCTGATCGTACCTGCAGAATGGCCTCATCCCCGGCTTCACCACTGGCGTACCCTGCTGACCGCACGGGCTATTGAAAATCAGATGTATGTCATTGCTTGTAACCGGGTAGGTCGTAGTGGAGATACCGATTTCTTCGGGCATTCGCTCATCATTGATCCATGGGGAGAAATGATTGCCGAGGGCGGAGAGCAGGAGGAGATTCTCACAGGCTCAATTGAGTCTGCCTTGGTTCAGGACGTGCGTGGGCGTATTCCAGTGTTTGAAGATCGACGTCCCCAGCTGTATGGCCGATAGTCAGTATAGAAAGGATAATCCATGCTTAAGGAACGCATTGAATTTTTGTGTAAAAAGAAAAACCTATCCCGTAAAGAGTTAGTAGACGGATTAGTTACACCTGCACATTTTGCGAATATATTGGCTGACCGTTACCCGCTCGCTGAGGATTTAGCTGAGCAAATTGCTGAACGTCTAGGCGTACAATCTTCCTACCTATTACGCGCATCGGCAGAGGATGAGGAGACGTTGGCTACAGCGGATACGATTTTCACAGAGCTGTCCAAGCTGGCTAATCCCGCTACGGAAAGCTATGTGGATCAGTTGGAGGATCGCAACGATTCGCTCGTGGTGGAAATGACGACTTATTTGATGAAGGCTGTTTATTTCCAGCAGCTAAATGACCCAACAGCTTATGAATATTTGCATCAAACCTATTTGAATTTTTATTTGGAGAGGTTTGGTCGCTCGGATGAGGTGGAGTTGCCCGCACCACTAAAAAAAGCAATTTTATTTTATAAAATTCAATATTTCCGCTCTAAAAATCATTATTATGATGTACTAAATAACGTTACGCAGCTCATCCGCCTGGTGGATGAGGGAACCGAAAACTGGCTGAATGCGCAAAACATTATGATGGAGGCCTGCATTCAGGTCAAGCAATTTGATCAGGCCAAACAGGTGTTTGAGCAAACAATGCGCAGGGTATATGATGATCGGCTCTTTCACCGTCTGACGGGCCTGTACGTGACTTATAGCGGATATTGCTTTGCTATGGGTTCTGTACAGGAAGCACTGTTAACGTTGTCTATGGCGGAGGCGAATTTGGTCTATTTGGAAAATGCGGCAGATATGCTTACGACGATCCTGAACAATCGGATTATTATGTTGACGTCGATTGGCGAGCTGGATAAGGCCTTGGAGGAAGTAGTGCGTTTTGAAGCATTGGTGAGTCGGGAGAGAGAGGAAATGCAACAAATGATGCTGCCCGTTACGCTGATATACCGTTGTGAGATTGCATTTGCCCGAAAAAACTGGGGACTGCTCTCACAGCATCTGGATCAGCTACGTAAAACTAATCTGACAACGGATCAGCAAATGGGGCTTGATTTTTATGAAAGCCAGCTTGCGCTTGCCCAGGGAAAACAGGATGCTTTTTGGACGCATGCTCTGCAATGTTTGCCTTATTTTGAAACTCTCCAGCATCCAGCGCGGCTTGAGCAACTATATGAAACGCTGGCTGTAGTATCGGAGGACAGTCGTCGCTATAAAGAATCATCAGCGTATTATCGTAAACTGGTCTATCTTTTGCGTAAAAAATAGGCTGAATGCACTCGTTTTTCACAAAACATTCAGATGATCGTGCAAAAGAATGCTCTGAAGTGCGCAAAATTTTGTGCAAACCGCCCCAAAGCTCAAAACTAAACCGACAAAAAACAGTTTAAAGCTGCTGTTTTTTCGGTTTTTTTGTATGCGTCAAAACGTATTGTGGTGTTGGATACCGTCTTCTATACTGAATTCATAAGGTACAACAATACAAAATATGAGGTGCAACCACATGATGAACTTTTTCGGTAAGAAGAAAAAACAGCAGGATGCGATAGAACATGCAGATCAACTGATGAATAAGGGCTTGTCCGGATTATTTATGAAAGGTCTGGTCCCCAAAGAGCATCGGGAACAGATCAACCAGAGCTTAAACTCGGCAAGACAAGCTCAAACGGCGGCTAACGGAGGCTTGGCGATGGCAGCAACTGCGGTTGTGATTTCGGTAACAGATACCGGGAAGCTCGTGAATTTTGATCCGATTGTGGTGCTTGTACTAGATGTGACGGAAGTTAGCGGCAATCGCTACCAAAAAACGCTGGAAACGCTCGTATCTAAGCTGCAAATTCCGCGACCTGGAGATGTGGTGGGTCTGGGTAGCAATCCGGCAAATCCATCAGAGCTGATTTATATGGGGCTGGTGACAGCGTAAATGATTGGCGGGCGTTTCACCATTCTTGCGAGCACATTTTTTTAATAAATGATTGAAAAAGGGGTTTTGGAGAATGAAAGGATTTTTGAGTTTGATCGGGGTACTTCTGGTGTTTGGGGTAGGATTTTCGCCTTTTCTGGCTGAATATTTATGGGATGATCCATTTTTAATTATGGACGCCCCGTGGTATCGGCCGTTAATTTATACAGGCTTTGCGCTTATATTTCTACCGGGTATTTTAGGTTTGTTTTTTGGTGGCGGTAAAGTCAAGAAGGGTGTTCCGGGGGTTGGAATCATTACAAGTGTTCAACAAACAGGGACTTATGTAAACAATCAGCCACAGGTAAAGCTCGGGTTGACCGTAACCAAACAGGGTGAAGACAAATATGATACTGCTTTGACGACGATTATTCCTTTGACCTCCATGGCTCAATTTCAGCCAGGCTCGATTATTCCGTTGATCGTATCTGAAAAAGACAAAATGAAGGTAGGTCTTGACCTGAAAGGTCAGGTGTCGCAAATGGATTTGCAAGCGTTAATGAATGAGCAGATGGTCAAGCAGGGCGTATCGCCTGAGCTGATGGAAATTGCCAAAACCGGTGAACAGGCCTATGCAAAGATAATGGATGTCACACCCATGGGTGAAGCGGGGCCCAATAAAATCAAGCTTCAGTTTACACTGACAATAACGAAAAGCAACGGCGAGACATTTAATGTAACCACGCAGAAGGAAGTTTTTTCTTCCCAACTATCCAAACTGCAGCAGGGAAGTATTATAGAGGTGATATATTCGCCTCAAGATCCTTCGAAACTGGTTATTAAAACACAAGTGAGTGAATCCGACGTGCAGCAAGCATTTGGTTCATCCCGATAAAAAAATTGTTGAATCTGTTTCAGATACAGCCCATAGGTGTATTATAATAGTATCCCGACACCAGGAGGTTGATAACGATGGATAACCAAAGTAGATCCGAACTGGCGAATAGGGATGGCCTGTCACGGCCGAGAGGCTTAAATAGACAGGTTGTCGGAAACAACTTTGAAATGGGCTATGATCAGGATAAAAGTCCACCCCATGTAGGGAGACCCTGATCACAACAAGGCGAGGACAGGCACTTTGGGATCACACAGCACATTGGAACTGAGGTAGGACATTCTTGGATACCAAGACTAGAGACCTTAAGGAAAGAAGTGATGCGGGATGGATAAAGTGGAGTTTCCGAGCAAGTGTAGAGTAATCAGGCGAGGCTGACATGGATTTCAAATGAACATGAAATGTGGTTCGTTGAAGACAGAGGGAAGCACTCGCAACAGTGTAATCGAACCCGTGATCTAAATGCCGTATTGAAAGTATAGGGGCGAAGCCCCAGGACCGTCTTCCTCTCTGGCTTGGGCTGGGGAGGAAGACGGTCCTTTTCACGTTCGATGCTACTTTTGAGAAAGTTGCTTGACCGTTTCTCGGAAGGTATCAATAAAAGCTTCGGCAGCTTTAGACAAATAACGTCCGTTCCGGTAAGCAATCGCCAGGGTACGGCTGGGGGTAGGTTCGGCTAGTGGCAGCAATGCTGGAACAAACTCGCTGCTGGCGGCGCGGGCGATAAAACGGGGAACGAGCGTCACTCCCATACCTGTCGCTACGAGCGATTGGAGTGTCTCCATATTGGTGCTTTCAAACACCACATTAGGTTCAAAGCCTGCCTGATGACACAGATCCATCGTCAGCTTGCGGAAGCCTTGCCCTTTTTTCAGGACGACAAAAGGCTCGTCTTTAAGTTCTTCCATGTGCACTGGCTGCGGCTGATTACCGTTTTTACGCAGGGCTAGGAGATGACCTGGAGGAACAGCGAGATCAATCCACTCTTCACCGATGGGTACATAAGAAAGTGTAGGTTCTACTAGGGGAAGAGAGAGCAGGCTGAGATCGGTATCGCCACTTGCCGTTTTTTTCTCCAAATTCATGGATGAATCTTCGACTAACACGATTTCAATGTCTGGATGAGCCCTTTTGAATACAGGCAGCACATGTGGCAGCAAATGGGAGCCCGTGATAGGCATACTGCCAACGACGACCTTCCCTTTTCTCAACTGAGAGATATCGTCCATTTCCTGCCGGAGCTGTTCCACCGCGTCGACTATTTTTTTTGCCTTTTCCACAAAGCTTGCTCCGGCATGTGTTAATTCCACCGTGCTGGTGTTGCGTTGAAATAACAGTACCCCAAGCTCTTTTTCCAGTTTGGACAATTGCTGGCTCAACGAAGGCTGAGCAATGTGCAGTTTTTCTGCTGCGCGTGAGAAGTTTTTTTCCGCTGCAATTTGCAGGGTGTACTGAAGCTGTCTGAATTCCATCGAATTTTATGCTCCTTATCTTATAAGCTTTTCCTATTACATCATAGACTGATTATACAATAATAAAATTAAATGCCCAATCCTAACGGATCTCATGTGTCACAAGTTTTATATAAGATGAAGCGTTTTTTCACAAATAGAGTCTTTTAATATAGATAATTAATTCCCTTAACATTCTCCTGATAAAACATAATTAATCTTAGTTCTGGTTGTACAAAAAAAGGTCTGGGAGGAAAATGAATGCTAAAATGTTGGGGGATACATACGAAAAAATCGGTAGCTGCACTCCTAGCGACGATGATGCTAACCGTAAGCGGCGGGACAGCGATGGCAGTCGAGAAGGACACGACAATTAAAAATGTAATTATTCTGATTCCAGACGGCATGGCTAATGACGCTACTGCATTGGCTAGATGGTACAAAGGATCATCCTTAACGTTAGACAGCATGGCAAGCGGGATGGTGCGTACACATTCTGCGGATGCACCGATTGCCGATTCTGCTCCGGCGGGTACAGCTTTTGCCACAGGACATAAATCACATACTGGGTATGTAGGCGTTCTTCCAGATGAAGCAACGATGCCCGGACAGCAACCGATTGCAGCAGGTGACGCCAAAAAGCCTGTAGCTTCCATTCTGGAGGCTTCCAAGCTAGCAGGGAAATCAACCGGAATTATTGCTACTTCGGAGATTATGCATGCGACACCAGCTGATTTTACCGCACATTATCCTGACCGCAAAAATTATGATGCACTCAGCATGCAACAAGCCTACAACGGAGTTGACGTTGTGTTAGGTGGAGGCGGCAAGTTTTTGGAGCCAGCAGGGCGTAAGGACGGCCAAGATTTAATTGCTCAAATTAAAGACCAGGGCTATGATTTTGTCACAACACCTGAAGGACTGAAAAATTCGACCTCCAGCAAGCTCTGGGGCAGCTTTTCTCCCGAAGCCCTTGCATATGACCTGGATCGCGATGCATCGAAGGAACCTAGTCTGGCAGAAATGACAACGAAAGCCATTGATGTGTTATCCAAAAATGATAAAGGCTTTTTCTTAATGGTAGAAGGCAGTAAAGTGGATTGGGCTGCACATGCTAATGATCCAACGGGAATTATTAGTGATGTGCTTTCATTTGACGAAGCAGTGAAAGTAGCTCTCGATTACGCCAAGCAAAACCAAAATACTGTCGTCGTAGCAGTGACAGACCACGGAAACGGTGGATTGACGATTGGTAGCAGTGATACAACTAGCAATTATGACAAAACGCCTTTAGCTTCTTTTATAGACCCATTGAAAAAAGCAAAGCTGACGGGTGAAGGCTTGGAAGCCAAGCTGAATGCAGATCGCAGCAATATTAAAGAGGTGCTTTCCACGTATTTTGGCATCACCGATTTGTCAGACGAAGAAGTAAAAACAATTAAAGATGCCAAAGAAGGCAGCATGAACTATGCCGTCGGACCAATTATTAGCAAACGCGCCAATATTGGCTGGACCACAGGTGGACACACAGGAGGCGATGTCGTGTTGTACACGTATACGCCGAACGGAGACCGTCCATCCGGTGTCATCGACAATACAGATGTAAATAAGTATATGACACGTGTACTTGGACTGGATTTGGATACAGTCAGCAAGCAACTGTTTGTTCCTGCAAAAGCCGCTTTTGAAGCTAAAGGAGCCAAGTTTACTGCGGACACGAAAGTCATTACGGTGACCAAAGGCAGTAACAAGCTGGAGCTTCCAGTATACAAAAATATTGCTACACTGAATGGTAAAAATTCTACGCTCAACGGTGTAGTCGTATTTAACGGCGTTGATTATTTTGTACCCCAGCAGGCGATTGATTTGATTCAGTGATAAATAGACCTATCGAGAGAAGCTGTTTCTTCCATAACGGAGGAACAGCTTTTTTTGTGTGTAGAGATGAATATGTAGTTTTTAAGGTGAGAATGAAATTGGTTTTCAGAAAATGGGATTTTTTGTGAAACTAGTCACGTTATATTCTCTCTGATGTTGCTAGAATAATACATGTACGATATAAGCCACTGATGATGTAAAGTCCGGATGGACGAGGGAAGAAGGGATGAGTCACGGACGAATTATTACTGCGTCTGGCTGATGGCAAGGAATGGACGCATACGGAAATGACGGAGCTGCTGACACGTCTGGATAGTGAGCCGACGCTACGAGCACAACTGCGCCAACTGGCAGCTCGCACCAAATTGGAGCGTTATGGCAAAGGTGTTTTTTTACGAGGATTAATTGAATTCTCAAGTATATGTCGTCAGGATTGCATGTACTGTGGGCTGCGTGCTTCGAATAAACAGGCAGACCGTTACCGTTTGCAGCCGGAAGAAATTCTGGCCTGCTGCGCGGAGGGGTATGAACTGGGTTATCGGACCTTTGTTTTGCAAAGTGGGGAAGATTACTGGTTTACGGCTGCCCGGCTGACGAAACTAATTCGGGAAATTAAAAGCCGTTTTGCAGATGTGGCGGTTACATTGTCCATCGGTGAACGGGATGACGAAACTTATGAGCAACTATACGAGGCGGGCGCGGACCGTTTTTTGCTCCGGCATGAGACAGCTTCACCCAATTTGTACGCCAAGCTGCATCCGACGATGACGATCGAAAGCAGGCGTAGCCGGCTGCTGGCTTTGCAACGGATCGGCTTTCAGATCGGGGCTGGATGTATGGTGGGATTGCCGGGACAAACGAATAGTGAATTAGCAGACGATTTGGTCTATCTGCATAGCCTGTCGCCAGATATGATCGGGATTGGCCCCTTTTTACCACATAGCAATACGCCGCTTCGTGAGGCCAGCCAAGGGAGCATGGAAAAGGCACTTGATATCATTTCATTATCCCGGTTGGTCGTTCCAGATGCGCTTATTCCGGCATCCACGGCCATGGGAACGATTCATCCCCAGGGAAGGGAGAAGGCGCTTCAGGCGGGAGCGAATGTGGTGATGCCTAATTTGTCGCCACTGGCGGTGAGGCCTAAGTATGCGATTTATGAGAATAAAATATGTTTGGGCGATGAGTCTGCCCAATGTAGACATTGCTTGGAGCTGCGAATCCGTGGAGCGGGATTTGAAGTTGATATGGGGCGCGGCGATAGTTTGAGAGTGCAACGACAGCTTATGAGACAGGGGACCGTGTGAGAACGTGACGGAAACATTGCAGTAACCATAAATAAGGAGATGGGTATACGTGAGTGGAGTACGGGAGAAAGTGTCGGCAGATTTTATTAATGAAGCAGAGATAATGGCCGCAGTGGAGCAGGGGAAACAAGAGGCAACAAATCGACAACGCATTTTGGAAATTTTAGAAAAGGGTAGAGCCTGCCGCGGGCTGAATGCAAGTGAAGCGGCGGCTCTTTTGCATGTAGATGATCCTGAATTATTGGAAGAGATGTTCAAATCTTCGCGGGCCGTCAAAGAGCAGATTTATGGCAACCGGATTGTGCTGTTCGCTCCTTTATATGTAAGCAACCACTGCGTTAATAACTGCGAATATTGTGGGTATAAGCATACCAATGATAGCTTTACGCGTAGCCGCCTGACCCCGGAGGAATTGGTGGAGGAGGTTAGAGTGCTTCAAGAACTGGGACACAAGCGACTTGTATTAGAAGCGGGGGAAGACCCAGTCCATTGTCCCATAGACTATATTGTCGATTGTCTGCGCCAGATCTATGAGGTCAAGGTAGATAACGGCAGCATTCGGCGGATTAATGTGAATATTGCATCCACAACCGAGGAGGACTATCGGAAGCTGGCAGAGGTAGGTATTGGTACGTATATTTTATTTCAGGAAACGTATCATCGGGAGAGCTATCGCAAATTTCATCTGCAGGGACCCAAACGGGATTATGATTGGCACACCACCGCAATGGATCGGGCCATGCGTGCGGGAATAGATGATGTGGGGATCGGTGTGTTGTATGGCTTGTATGATTTCCGCTATGAAACTGTAGCCATGCTGAAACATGCCGAACACTTGGAAGAAACCTTTGGCTGCGGGCCTCACACGGTCTCGGTTCCACGATTGCGTCCGGCTGAAAATGTAGACCTGGAGCGGTATCCGTACCTGGTCAACGATGATGATTTTATGAAAATTGTATCCGTTCTTCGACTGGCTGTCCCTTATGCTGGGATGATCCTGTCTACGCGCGAGGAGCCGGAATATAGAGACCGTGTCATTGGTTTAGGCGTGTCACAGATTAGTGCTGGATCAGCTACAGGCGTAGGCGCCTATGCAAAACAGGAGACGGAAGATAAGCCTCAATTTGAGGTGGGAGACCATCGCTCTCCATCGGAAATTATTAAAAGTTTGTGCCGTGGCGGATATATGCCAAGCTACTGTACAGCTTGCTACCGTGAGGGACGAACCGGAGATCGCTTCATGGAACTTGCCAAATCCGGACAAATTCACAATGTGTGCCAGCCGAATTCGCTGCTGACCTTCCAAGAATATCTACTGGATTATGGGGATGAGGAAGCACGTGAATTGGGAGCTGCTGCTCTACGTGAAAATCTGGAGCGTATACCACGTGAATCAACGCGCCGTTTGACGCTTGACAGACTTGAACGATTGGAAGCAGGCGAGCGCGATTTGTATTTTTAGCAATTGATAATCATAGCCTTTGAAAATAAAAAGCAGTCGCGTTGGAATCAGCGCGGCTGCTTTTGTATGTCTAGAGAAGAGAATATTAATGACGAGATTTTAAGAATAACTTCCTGCTTCAGCGGCTTGCTCCCAGGCCAGTATAGCAGATGGAAAGCATTCAATAGCCCGGGGGAAGACCCCCTGGACATAAGCGATAAACACACCATAGTTCACAATCGGCACGCCGGCCGCTTTCGTTTCAGACATTCGGTGAAGCATTGTACGCCGATTGAGCATACAGGCACCGCAATGAATAACCAATGCATATTCACTCAAATCATCAGGAAAGCTGGAGCCGGATGCATTCTCAATAATGAGGCGTTTACCTATCGTTTGACGGAGCCAACGTGGAATTTTCACTCGACCAATATCGTCAGATTGGCATTGATGAGTACAGGCTTCGGCAATGAGTACACGGTCTCCGTCCTTGAGACGTTCAATGGCTCTTGCACCTCGCACCAGTTCGTCCAGATCGCCTTTGTGACGGGCAAACAGAATGGAGAAAGAGGTAAGTGGTATATCCTTGGGCGTGTCGGCCGCGACTTTCATAAAGACCTGTGAATCGGTAATGACCAGGCTGGGCTTGCGTCCCAGTCGCTCCAGCGTCAAACGTAGCTCATGCTCTTTGGTCACGACAGCGATGGCATCGCTCTCTAGCGTATCACGGATCGTTTGCTGCTGCGGCAGAATCAATCGGCCCTTTGGCGCAGCTTTATCAATGGGAACCACCAGCACGACCAGATCGCCGGGTGACAACAGGTCACCTACGATACGAAAGCGATCTTCGTTTTGGGGGAGTGTATTTGTGATGGCCTTTTTCAGTTCTGCGTCCCCTCGGAGCACAGATGCACTGAAAGGAATCAGTGCGAGATTCAATTCGGTCTCCAGCGTTGCAGCCATTGGATCTGATTCAGCAAGGGTATCTATTTTATTTAGTACACCAATGACAGGAATCTTTTTGGTGCGTAGCTTCTCGAGCAGCTCGTACTCGAATGGTCCGACTCCAACAGTGGCGTCGATGACCAGCAGAGCCAAGTCTGTACTATTAAGTATTTCTAGCGTTTTGTTGCGGCGCAACTCCCCGATCTCACCCTCATCGTCCAGTCCGGCGGTATCCACCAGAACAATGGGACCCGCAGGAAGTAGCTCCATCGGCTTGAAAACGGGGTCCGTAGTCGTTCCTCCTATAGGTGATACCACAGCGGCGGGCTGGCCGGTCAAGGCGTTCAGAATGCTGGATTTGCCTGCATTTCGGCGACCAAGCAGAACGATATGTGGTCGGTTACTTCTTGGGGTATCATTCATTCCCATGGTGAGTTCCTTCTTCCTGCCCCGGAATTCCGGGCTTGGTTACGGTATAGGGATGGCACAATTGGTCAATCCGCGCACGGGTCAGCTGACCGCGATCCTCTGCAATATCCTCTGGTGTGCGACCCTGTGCAATGGCTGCTGATGCAATGGAAGCAGCTTCATCATAGCCAAGCTCAGCGACCAGCGCTGAGGCCATCACAGCTGAGCTGTGCAGATTAGCAGAGCAGCGTTCCTCCTGTACGATCAGACCGCGCACACACCGTTCCTCGAACAGTTGAACGGCATTGGTGAGAATATGCAGCGATTCGAGCAGCGATTCGGCAATCAACGGCAGGAACGCGTTCAGCTCCAGCTGTCCAGAGGCAGCAGCCATCGTGATAGCCGCATCATTGGCCATCACGCGCATCGCTGTCAATCCGGCCATTTCTGCCATCACCGGATTGACCTTGCCTGGCATAATAGAGGAACCAGCTTGGACTGGGGGCAGCAGGTATTCACCGATACCACCGAAAGGACCAGAGGCTAGCAGACGAAAATCGCTAGATATTTTGAGCAGATTTACCGCGGCGGATTTAAGTAGACCTGACACCTCGACGAAGACATCCATATTTTGAATCGGGTCCATGGGGTGGTCACTACGGCATAGCCCTAATCCAGTCTCGTCCGCCAGCTTTTCGACCATTCGGTAGCTGTAAGCCCGAGGCGCATTCATACCTGTGCCAATCGCCGTGCCTCCAATAGGGATTTCTCGTAGCCGCTCTTCGGCTTTATAGAGGCGCCAACGGTCACGCCCTATAGCTTTTGCGTAGGCGCCAAAGCCTTGCCCGGCCATCATAGGCAGGGCATCCATTAGCTGTGTGCGGCCTAGCTTGAGCAGGTCGGCATATTCTATTTCTTTTTGCTGTAAAGCATTTTGTAACGAAGACATCGTGTCACACAAAGGGCGCAGCAGGCGTATCGCTGCAATTCGTAGCGCCGTCGGATATACATCATTCGTAGATTGGCAGCAGTTCACATCATCCAGCGGATGTACAAGCTCATATTGTCCTGGCTGCCCCCCTAGCTGTACAATGGCCAAATTAGCAATGACCTCATTTACGTTCATATGGGTACTGGTGCCTGCGCCGCCTTGCATGGCATCCACGGTAAACATATCTAGATGCCGTCCTGCGAGTAATTCATCGCAGGCATTTACAATGGCAGAGACCCGGTGGGCAGACAACCGGGTCTGGTCACCATTCACTTGAGCGGCGGTTTTTTTTACCAACACAAGAGCGTGAATCAGATTTCTGTTCACGGGCCTGCCGCTGACTGCAAAATTGTTCATCGCACGTGCGGTATGAATACCGTACAAGGCATCCATAGGAATTTTCATGTCTCCTAGTGCATCCCGTTCGGTCCGCATAACTTTGACCAGAGGAGAAGACGGAGTCATGTTATAGACCCGTCGCCGGAATGCGTGTCATATGCAGCAGCTGACGTGCACTTGCAGCTCGTTTTTCCTCAACCCGGGCATGAACCAGATCTGGTTCGACCAGCTTGAGGGCTTGAGTTGGACATTTTCCAATACAGGCCGGTCCGCCGTCCACACCTTCGCACAAATCACATTTGCTGGCAATCATGCGTTCTTTAGGTTGCAAACGACCCGACACATTGGTGTACAGTCCGTCTTGCACGACCGGCTGCCCGTCTCTGTATTGAGGCACCATGGTAATCGCACCGTAAGGGCAGGCGATCATACAGGTTTTACAGCCAATGCAGCTTTCGCTATTAATAAGAATGCAGCCGTCTGCGTTCGTAATGGAGCCGTTCGGACAGGCATTAGCACATGGAGCATCCTCACAGTGACGACACTGAACAGGTGCAGTGACTCCAAATGATTTGATCACCTGAAGGCGAGGGTGAAAATGAAACTCGTCATCTGGCGAGATAAAAGGGTTCTCCGGCGAATGTGCGATAACACAGGCGATTTCACAGGTGCGACAGCCGATACACTGATCGGGATCAGCTAAAACAAAGCGATTCATACAACTCGACTCCTCTCTAACTAACAGCAAAATATAATTTCTAATGATCATACTTATGTGTTGAGCGTACTAATGAATGGAATAATCGTTATGCCCTTTGACGGGCATATCATTGCTACGGCTCTGCTTGCCGGGTCCACGCTTTTGGAAGGTCGTGTGCAGCAGATGGTGCGATACATGACCTAGCGGCTCACCCAGAAATTCATCGTACAGCTTGATGATAAAAGGATTCTCATGCGATTTGCGCACCTGAGATGCAGCATCATGTCCGTAGATGGACGATTTACGCGCACGATAAGCCTCGATTTTTTGTTTTTCCAACATGAGCTTGGGTTGCCCTCCTCCGCTGATACAGCCGGCTGGACAGCCCATGACCTCAATAAAATGATAATCACATTCACCCGCCTGCACACGATCCAGGAGTTGGTAGGCATGTTGGAGTCCAGCAACGACTGCCACCTTGAGCTGCAGCTCGCCCACCTGTACCTCTGCTACTCGAATGCCTTCCTCGCCACGGACAAAATCCAGCTGGAGCTTGGGTAGCTTCTCATTCGTCAGCAGCTCATAGCCTGTGCGGATGGCAGCTTCCATAACTCCCCCAGTTACCCCAAAAATAGTACCTGCTCCTGAATATTGTCCTAGCGGTGCATCAAATTCTTCATCAGGCAGGTTCATAAAATCAATGCCGTGCTGCTTGATCCAGTATGCCAGCTCACGCGTGGTCAGCACCTCATCCACATCACGATAACCGTCGGATTCCATTTCGGGACGATCGCATTCAAATTGTTTACAGGTACATGGCATGATCGCGACGCTGTAAATATTCGCAGGTTCCACCTCATCCAGCTGTGCACCATAGGTCTTGATCAGCGCTCCCACCATTTGCATTGGCGATTTGCAACTGGATAGATGGTCTAGCAGATCGGGGTATTCAATCTCGGCAAAACGGACCCAAGCTGGACAGCAGGATGTGAACATCGGTAACGGTCCACCCTCGGTTACGCGGCGAATCAGCTCAGTGCCTTCTTCCATGATAGTTACGTCAGCTCCGAAATTCGTATCATATACTCGATCGAAGCCGAGACGACGAAGGGCAGCGGCCATTTTGCCGGGCGTCAGGGTACCAAACGGCATACCAAATTCCTCTGCGAGTGACACGCGAATGGCTGGGGCGCACTGCACGATTCGAAGCTGTCCTGGCTTCTTCATCATGTCAGCTACCTTATTCAGGTTATAGCTATAATAGGCAGCAAATAGCGGTTCGCCGATGTCGGCAGGCATATCGCGTTCACGTATACGTTCCTGTCGTCTGATGGCGGCTGCCTGTGGGGATGAATTTGCCCAATCTGAGGCGTACACGCTGCATATTTGCACACATTGACCGCAAATAACACAGCGGTCTGCGTTCACGGTTTGAGGTTCTCCAGGCAGTCCCTCTATGGCATCTACCGGACAAACACCCGCACAGCGTCTGCATCCAGTGCAGAGCGTTGGGTCAATATGAATGACGGGGTCTGTAGAATCAGACGTCCTCATACAAGGAGGCGAAGAGATCTTGTCTGTTGTTGACATGTTTTTCTACCTTTCTGCGGCTGATTTTGACCTTACAGGCGTGGGAAAAAGACTTCCCGCCGAGGCTCTGGAGGCGAGTCGGATATACCATTGGCCAGCCGTAGCACATGATTTGGACAGGCTTCTACACAAGCAGGCTGTCCGTTCTCTGTTTCCGCGCACAAATCGCATTTGCTTGCCGCAGTGCGGGGAAGCGCGGTTCGATTTGCACGGTGAGTCAGGCCGGACTGCGTGATAACGTGCCCGGCTCGATAGACCGGAGACACCTCGATTGCCCCGAAGGGGCAGGCCAAAACACAGGAGGTGCAGCCGATGCATCGTTCCTCATCAATCATGACTACGCCGTCCTCCTGACGAATGGCCTGCACCGGGCAGGCATGTGCACAGGGGGCATTCTCACAATGCCGGCATTGCACTGGCACGTACGTATCCCCAGCTCGCACCACATACACCTTGGGCACTACAGGCACGCTGACGGTTCCGATCGAAGCGCCTATGCCACTCGCCTGACCGTGAACGGCAAAGCACGCCAGTTCGCAGGCTTTGCAGCCAATACATTGCCCGCCATCCGCAACAACGAAAGAGGAGGCAACAGCACTTGCTCTATTGGCTGAACCCATTCTGCTCGTCGAACGGTTCAGCGTGTTTCGTACGCCGCTCATCTTGTCACCTTGTCAGCTAGAACGGCTTCCTGGACGTTCATCTGTCTGCGAATCTTTTGGTACGATTCATGTACATCACGTTCAGCCTGCGCTTGGTCGGCAATCCGTTCCAACCGGATGGCGCAGTATTTCAATTCTGGGGTTTTGGATACCGGATCGAGAAAATCGGCGGTTAACTCGTTACATGCTCCGACCCACCAGTGATAGGTCATGTAGGTCGCACCTTTCTGCACACGGTCACTGATTTGTGCCCGTGCCATAATGCGTCCCCGACGCGAGGAGATAGCCACAATTTCGCCATCTAGAATGTTTAGATCTGCTCCGTCTTCCGGACTAATCTGAATAAATCCAGGCTCATCAGACAACTGGCGCAATGCACGGCAGTTACCAGTCATAGTACGTACGGAGTAATGGCCTACCTCACGTACTGTAGATAAGACAAGCGGGAATTGTGCATCCGGCTGTTCTTGTGGTGGTCGCCATTCGCAGGCGAATAATCGGCCTTTACCACTAGGTGTGGAAAATTGATTGCCTTTGTACAAATACGGTGTACCTGGATGATCCTCTGTAGGGCATGGCCATTGTACGCCGCCTTGTTCCTCCATTTTCTGATAGCTGGCACCAGCGAATAAGGGACTTAGGCTTCGCATTTCATCCCAAATTTCCTCTGTGTTTGCATAGGACATAGGGTAGCCCATAGCGGTAGCAACCTCGCTAATAATAGCCCAGTCTGGCTTTACATCACCCTGAGGCTCGACGGCCTTGCGGATGCGCTGAAAGCCACGGTCTGCCGAAGAATACACCCCGTCATGCTCGCCCCAAGCGGTAGAAGGGAGGATGACATCCGCATGCAGTGCCGTCTTGTTCATGAAAATATCCTGCACCACGACAAATTCCAATTTTTCCAGCGCTTCACGCAGCTCGGCAGCGTTCGGATCACTCTGTACAGGGTCTTCGCCGAAAATATAATAAGCCTTCAGCTTGTTCTCTTTCAGAATGAGATGCGGTACTTCTGTAAGTGAATATCCTTTTTTACGCGGTAGCTCAACACCCCATGCTTTTTCAAACTTTTTGCGAACTGCGGTGTCAATGACATCCTGGTAACCAGGATACACATTAGGTAATGCACCCATGTCGCAGGAGCCCTGAACATTGTTTTGTCCACGTACAGGTCCAATACCTACATTTGGCTTGCCCAGATTTCCGGTCAGTAGGGCAAGGGAAGCAAGCCCTTTTACCACATCAACAGCCTGTGAAAATTGACATACACCCATTCCGTACAGAATTGTAGCGGTAGGAGCCTTGGCATATTCCCTCATAGCCGCCCGAATGTCAGCCGCCTTGACACCTGTGATGCCTTCTGCATATTCGGGCGTATATTTTTTAATGCTATCTACGTATTCGGCAAAGCCTTCTGTGTTTGCTTCCACATATCTTTTGTCGTACAGCCCTTCATGCACTAGCACATGACCAAAAGCGTTCACCAAAGCCATGTTCGAGCCGCCTTTTAGAGGTAGCCACATATCTGAAATGCGGCCCGTTTCAGTCATGCGTGGATCACATACAATAATTTTGGCACCTCGTTGCTTGGCTGCTACGATGCGTCTTGCGACGATTGGATGCGTTTCGGGCGCGTTGTATCCAAATACGAATATGAGATCAGAGTGTTCAATTTCAGGAATAGAGTTGGACATAGCCCCGTCCCCGAGCGAGTAAGTCAAACCTGCTACAGAAGGGCCGTGGCATACACGAGCGCAATGATCAATATTGTTGGTGCCAATGACTGCCCGCATGAATTTTTGCATAACATAATTGGCTTCATTTCCCGGACCGCGTGCGGAGCCCGTCCCCATGATAGAGTCAGGACCATACTTTTCCTTAATTGCTGACAGTCGTTCGGCAGTATACTGAATGGCTTCATTCCACTCCACTTCCTCCATGACTCCATTTTTGCGAATCATGGGCTTGCGCAAGCGTGCAGTCAGAATCTGTGGATCATTCAGAAAATCCCACCCATAATGTCCTTTCAAACACAATGTTCCTTCATTTGTACGACCATTAGCCGGCTCTGCGCCAATTACCTGTCCTTTGTCCACTAGCAAATGAAGCTGACAACCGCTTCCGCAGTAGGGACATACTGTTAATACCTTGTCTGCCATGAGTGCAGCACCTCTTTTTATATGAAATAGATGAAACTCGTAACATGAAAAAAAGCCAATACAAAAATGCCGCTTCACGCTGCATCCTGTACTGGCTTATCCGCGAGCGAGGAGATAATCTCCTTCCCGCTAATCCAACCGGGGTATGTGTTGTAGTTCAAGAGTAATGATAATATGTCCGTCTCCATGGACGGAGGGGCAGACCTCCCAAGTGTAAGTGAAGGGACTGCCAAGTGTTTTTTCGGCTTCCCTCATAAACTCCTTTTCCAGATAAGGACGAAGGACGTTCCAGTAATCACTGACCTTTTCCACAGCGCCTTCATGAACGAGAATTTCGGACAGATTAGACAAAGTACCCTGGATCTCTACTGTAACTCGGAGTGGTGAGTTGAGAGAAACCTTAACGTTGTCCGGTCCTTTTCCTCGGTAATGCTTGACAATACATACGGCCAGCTTCCTGATGCGCTCACGGTATTCCAATTCGGTATTCAACATCTGGACACTCCGCTTCGAATCAAAATAAAGGCGTACTTGCCGCACATGCCAGACAGCCTCTGTAGCTAATTTAGAAAAGGAAGTAGACGTCCCAACCAAAATGGTCTGCCCAGCACGGCGTATCACTCTTCTATGGTAGAACAGGTTGACCCGGAAAGATGTGAAATTCATTACACCTAACCAAAATTTTACATAGTTTAGATTGGAGATAGGTGTGCTGGGAATTTAGCGAGCGAGGAAATCTACATACTAGCAAATACATTGACCGAGGAAAAGTATGGATGATATAATCAAAAAAGGAAAAATCATTGGGTATTATTGAGCCGTATTTAAATGGGCTTTTCTAAGTGCTAGTTTTGTAAGCGCGTACAATGATTATTTTCCCTACATAACACGGAGGAGGCGATCAATAGATTCATTTTATCCAAATAAGTGTCTTTCTTTTTTTTTTGTTTTTATGCAACCGGTTGCACGATTTACCCACTAAATTTTATCAGGAGGGTGTTAACTTGCTAAGAAAAAAAACAGGGAGTTTTATTTCTTGGTTGATTATATTGTCGCTTTGCTTGAACTTCTTCGGTTTACCTAGTGGTGCTTCGGCCAGTAATACAGATTATACAGCAACCTATATGAATTCCACAGTGAATGCTCTTCCATTGCCAACCGCATCGGCTGCTACTTCTACCGTTAGTGCAACATATGCACCTTTAGCAACACCTACAGCAACTCAAAACGGATTAACGGTTCACTTTAAGAAGCCTTCAAACTGGAATTCAACAATTCGAATCCATTACTGGAATTTGAATCCGTCAACCGTTCCGATTAGTGGGGCGTGGCCAGGAATTCTGATGAAGTCGGACGGAAACGACTGGTATAGCTATACTATTGCCGAGGCGACAGGCTCAAGTCTCATTTTTAATGACAGTAGTGGCAAACAGACGGCCGACTTGTCTCGCAGTGTGAAAGAGGGTTGGTATTACACGGATAATGTATGGTATGATGCCAACCCGGAAACTCCAAAAATTCCGGCGGTTTCCATCTCTCCCGTGCCGAAAACATACGATTCGGCTCAAACGGTAACGCTTTCCAGCACTAACAGTAGCGACAAGATTTATTATACGGTAGACGGTTCGACACCTACGACCTCCTCGACCTTGTATACCACTCCAATTCAGGTTGCTTCCTCTTTGACTATCAAGGCCATCGCCGTCAATTCAATCGGTCAAACCGGAAATGCATCCTCTTTCGATTATGCAATTGACCTGAATGCCGATCTGCAAGCTCCGACAATCACAGCGAATTTGCCTGCCGGGCATTCCGGTTCCTCTGTGACTGTATCCTTCAACCTGAAAGATAACAAGGCGGCAACGACCAAGGCATACTACACGGAGGATGGTACGGAACCGACCACAAGCTCAAAAGTCTACATCCTCGGTAACGCATTGGCCGGATTGACCGGACCATCCATCCTTATCTCCAAGACCACGACATTAAAATTTCTTGTTATAGACGGTGCTGGAAATCAAACCAAACAGAGCTTTGTTTATAATATTGGAGACAAAGGTGATTTTCGGGAAGACACTATTTACTTCGTGATTACTTCCCGGTTCTATGACGGTGATCCAAGCAACAATGTGCACGCATGGGATGATGCCAAGGCGCGTAATCCAGATTCAGACCCTGCTTGGAGAGGAGATTTTAAGGGGCTGATTCAGAAACTCGATTATATCAAAGCCCTCGGATTTAGTGCCATCTGGATTACACCTGTTGTGCAGAATGCCAGCGGTTATGATTATCATGGTTACCATGCTATAAATTTTGCCAAAGTAGACCCAAGGTATGAATCGGCGGGAGCTTCTTATCAGGATTTGATCAATGCGGCCCATGCCAAAGGGCTGAAGGTCATTCAGGACATCGTCGTCAATCATACCGGCAATTTTGGTGAAGAGAATCTGTACCCCATGTTTAGGAAAGATCCGGCTAAACCGGATACCGGTAACAACTTGGTGAAAACTACGGATAAGCTGCCGCCAAACTATGATTCCATGACACCCGATCAGCAGTATCAGGCAAGGCTCGCTCTAATGAAGAATACGGAAACGAACAATAACATTTACCATACAGAGAAAAGTCTTTCCTGGGAATCCTATACTGTTCAGACTGGTCAGATAGCGGGAGATTGCGTGGATTTGAATACAGAAAACCCTGCAGTTAACAAATATTTAATTGATACTTACAATCACTATATAGACATGGGTGTGGACGCTTTCCGTGTCGATACAGTGAAGCATGTGAGCCGGTATATTTTCAATAAATACTATATTCCTGCCTGGAAGACAAGAGGAGGCTCGGATTTCTATGTTTTTGGAGAAGTAGCCACCCGGTACAGAGATGTTTGGAACAGCGGAATTCCAGCGATCTCAACACCATTCTATACTTGGAAGGCTTCAAAATCGTATCCGGGCGATGGGAAAAATGACTATGCCTCTAATAAAATGTCGGTTGAACAAGAGTGGGCGGATAACTCTACTACAGCAGGACAGCCAACCTCGAACAATGCTTTCTTAATCGGCAATACCTATCATACACCTGACTATTCGAGGAAATCGGGCATGGATGTGATTGATTTCCCGATGCATTGGGCATTCAAGACCGCGCATGAAGCCTTTAATATGAGAAGTGGCGACCAATACTATAATGATGCTACGTGGAATGTAACCTATGTCGACTCGCATGACTATGCGCCTGATCAGGCTCCGGAAAATCAAAGATTTGCGGGCACACAAGACACTTGGGCCGAGAATCTCGATCTGATGTTCACCTTCCGCGGAATACCCGCCATCTTCTATGGCTCCGAAATCGAATTTCAAAAGGGGGCAGTCATTGATCCGGGTCCAAACGCACCGCTAAGCAAAACGGGACGGGCTTATTACGGGGATCACATAGAAGGCAGTGTTATGGTACAAGATTATGGCAAATACACAAACGCTACTGGCACGCTTGCGGAATCACTGAACCATCCTCTGGCGAAACATATCAGACAGCTAAATTTAATTAGAAGAGCTGTTCCTGCCTTGCAAAAAGGCCAGTATTCTACAGAGAATGTAACGGGCAATCTTGCGTTTAAAAGAAGATATACCGACAGCGCCAAAGGCATTGACAGTTTTGCGTTGGTCACGATTTCAGGTAATGCAACATTTTCCGGGATTCCGAACGGAACCTATGTGGATGCAGTGACCGGTGATTCCAAAACCGTTACGGATGGCAAAATCACCTTGACTTGCTCCGGTAAAGGAAATGCAAGGGTATATGTATTGAATGGCAGTGGTGGAATTGGAGAAACGGGAACCTATTTGAAGTAAACTGTCAGCGGAGGTTGACGTTGTACGATATGGAGAAACACTGAATCTCAAGGTTTAACAGAAAACTATAATGATATAAAAATAGAGTCATACCAAAGGTCGAAAGGAAAAATAACCCTCGGCCTTTGGTGTGTTAATCTTCCAAGATACATAGCTCTCGGGGCAAATGTTGGTTAGAAAACTAGGGGGATATATTTTTCTATCCTACCAACTTCACTCCCTGCCTCAATATTTTCTCTAGCACACTTATAGGTCAAGACTATCACTTCTATAGATATCATATCTTAGACCAATCAGACACGTCGTGGTATATTGTTGACATCCAAGAGAGAGCCGTACAGCTTCTCTCCACTAGGTTCGAAAAACACAGGGGTGAATATTGATGAGTAAAAAAACCATGTTCGAGAAAATTTGGGATAACCATGTCATCTATCAGGAAGCGGGCAAGCCGAGTATTTTGTACATTGATCTTCACCTCGTACATGAGGTAACTTCGCCGCAGGCGTTTGAAGGACTACGTCTTAGCGGGCGCAAGGTGCGTCGTCCAGAGCTCACGTTTGCCACAATGGATCATAATGTACCGACAAAAGATCGTTACAACATTACGGACCCGATTTCCAAGCAGCAGATTGATACATTAACTCAAAATTGCCGCGATTTCGGTGTCACACTATATGATCTGGATACGGTGGATCAAGGTGTCGTTCACGTTATGGGGCCTGAACTGGGTCTGACTCATCCGGGAAAAACGATTGTGTGTGGTGATAGCCATACCTCCACACACGGGGCGTTCGGAGCGCTCGCTTTTGGTATCGGAACTAGTGAGGTAGAGCACGTATTGGCAACGCAATGTCTCCAGCAAGCAAAAGCAAAAACGATGGAAGTTCGTTTCGTAGGGCGTCGCAAACCTGGTGTGACGGCAAAGGACATGATTTTGGGTGTCATCGCCAAATACGGTACAGATTTCGCTACAGGCTATGTTATTGAGTACACAGGTGAGTCCATCCGCGAGTTGAGCATGGAAGAGCGCATGACAGTGTGTAACATGTCCATTGAAGGCGGAGCCAGAGCAGGTATGATTGCACCGGACGAAACGACCTTCAACTACTTGCGTGGACGCGAGCATGTGCCGCAAGGAGCTGCTTTTGAGCAAGCAGTTGCTGAGTGGAAAGCACTTGTCACCGATGAAGGCGCCGAGTTTGATGTTGTGCTGGAGTTTGACGTAGATGCTTTGATACCGCAAGTAACCTGGGGCACCAGTCCGGGTATGGGGACTGATATTTCCTCAACCGTACCCATTCCGGCAGAATTGCCGACAGAAAACGAACGTAAAGCAGCTGAAAAAGCGCTTGAATATATGGATTTGAAGCCAGGTACACCGATCACGGATATTGCGATTGACTACGTGTTTATCGGCTCCTGTACCAACGGTCGGATTGAAGATTTGCGCGCTGCGGCCGAGGTAGCCAAAGGCTACAAGGTTTCTGACAAAGTCACGGCAATCGTCGTACCAGGTTCGGGTCGTGTGAAGATTCAGGCTGAAGAAGAAGGACTGGACGTCATTTTTCAAGAAGCAGGATTTGAATGGCGCGAAGCGGGTTGCAGCATGTGTCTTGCGATGAATCCAGATGTGCTTCAACCGGGACAGCGTTGTGCGTCAACTTCTAATCGCAACTTTGAAGGTCGTCAGGGACGCGGAGGACGTACTCACCTTGTATCTCCAGCAATGGCAGCCGCTGCGGCGATTCATGGACATTTTGTTGATGTACGGGATTGGAAATTCAAGCAGGAAGAAGTTGTCCGCTAGGATACGGAGGAGGAATTAACGATGGAAGCTTTCACAACTTTAAAAGGAATTGTAGCGCCTGTGGATCGGGTGAACGTGGATACGGATGCTATTATTCCTAAGCAATTTTTGAAACGAATCGAGCGCACAGGCTTTGGGCAGTTTTTGTTCTATGAGTGGCGGTTTGATGAAGCGGGCAATATTAATCCTGAATTTGAACCGAACAAGCCTCGTTATGCAGGGGCATCTGTTCTGATCTCTCGCGCCAACTTTGGTTGCGGCTCCTCCCGTGAGCATGCGCCGTGGGCAATCATGGACTATGGGTTCCGTTGTGTAATCGCACCGTCTTTTGCAGATATCTTCTATAATAACTGTTTTAAAAACGGTATTTTGCCGATCAAGCTGTCTGAAGAGCAAGTAGAGGAATTGTTCCAGCGCACGGCGAAGCATGATAATTACCAATTAAACGTAGATCTGAATGAAAAAACGATCACTGACGATTACGGTCTGCGTATTGAATTTGATCTGGATGAACATCGCCGTCAATTCCTGCTGCAAGGCTTGGATGATATTGGCTTGACCCTCCAGCATGAGTCTGAAATTCTGGCTTATGAGCAAAAACGTGCTGCGAAACAAGGAGCATAATGTTCATCTCCAGTCCAGCTTCATTATGAAGAAATATAGTTGATTTATTTGATAGACAAACAGCCCGTACTGGCAACTCTTTTGCCTGCGGGCTTTTATCATGTTTAGAAAATAAATTGGTAAATAAGGGGTTGACGGTTCGACTCATCATGGTATTGTAAATGTAAAATGGTTGAAGGACTATGTCTGTAAGTAGCACAAAAAATACATATATAAGTTAGGGGAATGAGGATGAAGAAATATGGTTGGGTGATACTAGCGGCTATTTTGATTTGGTTGTGGCCGTCCTCCCCTCATGTGAATGCGGCTGGAGCAGAATTGTTTTTGGATGGCAAAAGGGTGGAAGCGCCTGCAGATGCCAAGCCTGAAATGGTCAATGGTAAAGTCATGGTACCGCTCAGGGTGGTTGGGGAGCAGCTTGGATATCAGTTTAAGTGGGAACCTCAAGCCTATAAAATTTCAATACAAAAAAACAGTACCGATATGTCTATGTATGTAGGCCGTACATCGGCTGATGTGAACGGAAAAACAGTTAGTTTGGATGCACCACCTGTGCTGCGAGGCAGCTCGACCATGGTTCCATTGCGTTTTGTTGGGGAGCAAATGGGGTTAAAGGTGGATTGGAATAATGAAAATAAATCCGTAAATCTCAGTCAGAAGACTGCAACTCAACAAGCGAATAAACAGTCTCAATCCCAACAACCGTCGCAAACGTCAACACAGAGTCCAAAAAGCACAAATAAAACGTCTACAGCCACAGCGACGACAATAAATCCAGTTGAAGCAGACAAGCATACGGAAGTCGTACCATCAACATCCAAGGAGCAAAATGTAGAACAGACCACTGCAAATGCGGTGCTTGTACAAAACATTTCTTTTGAGAGTGAAACGCTAAAGATTTCTCTGAACAAAGATCTAACTCCTAAAGTATCCAAAATGACGGGACCTGACCGTATAGTTGTAGATTTACCGGAGGCTTCACTGTCGGCAGATCTTCTCCAGTTGTTCCCGGTTCGCAAGGATGGCACGCGGGCGTTGACAATTAGTGACAGTGAGGATGTACAGGAAATCAGATTTGCTCCTGCAGATGGAACAAAAGGAGGAGCACGTATTGTCATTGCTTTGAATCAGACACGTGATTACGATCTTTCGACTAATGGCGTAGGCGATATCACCCTTCAGTTGCGTGAACGTAGTGTGAATCCAGAGATAGTAGCACCAACGTATGTCGAAGGACGGCGAATCGTCGTAATTGATCCAGGACATGGTGGTAAGGACCCTGGAGCAGGCAGTGTGACTGGACGACATGAGAAGGAATTTACATTGGCTGTAGCGTTAAAGGTCCAGCAGCTTGCCCAAAATGATCCTGACATTCAAATTGTATTGACTCGCAATGGAGATACGTATCCTACACTGGATGAACGGCCACAGCTCGCTAATAATCAACAGGCCAGCGTGTTTGTTTCCATTCATGGTAACAGTATGCCGACCTCCAATAACGGAAAAGCTAATGGGTCTGAAACCTATTATGCACGTCAGGAAAGTTTAAGCCTGGCCACGATCATGCATAAGCATCTTGTAGCAGCAACTGAGTTTAAGGATAACGGCATTAAGGTGGCAAACCATGTGGTGACAAGAAAATCACAAATGCCTGCTGTACTGTTGGAATGTGGCTACCTTAGTAATCCGTCTAATGAAGCGGCCATGTTCACAGAAGAAACACAGCAGAAGATTGCCGAAGGTATTGTCGATGGCCTGAAGGAGTACCTTGGAACAGGCACAGGAATAACTGAAACATTCAACTAAGAAGGCGTGCAATAAAAGCTATTTTTTCACCTTTTGATGGAAATTCATGAGGGTGAAAAGTAGCTTTTTTATTTTACGGACCGTGACTTTTGACGGGAAGCGAATGGTCCATATTTTTAGTCAAAATTCGACAAAAATAGTTCTTTGGCACGTATATTTCTGTTATGATGGAATATATTCGCAACTTTTGGTGTGAGATAACGTCTATAAGGTTGTCTGATATTACATAAGCGCGTATATCAGGTCGCCGCACCGGAGCATGTGGCAAAAAAATTATGAATGGAAGGGTGACGAATGAAGAAATTTGGTTTTTTGTTGTTATTATTTGTCTTCATGTGGGCGGTTCCGGGTTATGGACATGCGGCTTCGAGTGGAACACAAATCTATCTCGACGATCAACAGTTAAGTGTCCCTAGTGGTGCTAAGGCACAAGTAATTGGCGGAAGTACGATGGTTCCGCTACGCGTAATTTCTGAAAATTTGGGATATGACGTGACATGGAAGCAGCAGGCGCGAACCATAACGATTGAGAAGGACAGTACCTCGATCCGAATGATAATCGGAAGTAAGACGGCGACTGTCAATGGAAGCGACATTAGTCTGGATGCTTCGCCTCTGCTGCGTTCCAATTATGCCCTTGTACCGCTTCGTTTTATCGGCGAGCAAATGGGACTGGACGTAAAATGGGACAGCAGCTCCAAGTCCGTAAAATTATATACCCGCAGTAGTGGGTCTGGAAACGGGGAATTTACACCTCCCAAGTCCGGAAATAACAGTACAGGTACAGGAAGTGTAACTGCGCCAACCAATAATGCCAGTTCAGGTGTGACACAGGTGCAGGGAGTCAGTTTCAGCCAAAACCGTTTAACGATCACAACAGCAAGTGCCGTCAAGCCGAAAGCGTTTACGATGACAGGCCCCGATCGGGTAGTGGTAGATTTGCCAGCGACTGCGTTTGCAGACAATTTCGGAGATCAGCAGAAGCTGGATAGCAACTTAAATGGTTCGTTGGACATTGAGAATGAAGCGGATGTGTCCGGTATCCGATATGCTTTATTCCAAAAGGAACCATCAACGGTGCGCGTTGTTATTGATTTGAAACATGCCATGAATTATACCGCATATAATGATGGATCGAATCGTGTTATCGTCGATCTGGCCTCCAAGGATTCAGTGAATACAACGCCAGATGCAACGTTACCGGATGGGTCACAGCCTGATGACACACAGACATCCCCGGTTAACAGCAATGGTAAAAAGGTCGTTGTTATTGATGCTGGACATGGAGCAAAAGATTCCGGGGCAGTTGGTATTTCGAGAAAAAATTATGAAAAGACCTTCAACCTGGCGATGGCCCTGAAAGTAGAAAGCATATTAAAACAAAACCCCAAACTTGAGGTTGTGTTAACACGTAGCGATGATACATTTTTGGAGCTTAAACAGCGCGTAAAAGTGGCTGAAAATCTTAAAGCCAACGTGTTTGTGTCCATTCATGCTAACAGTAGCGGTAGCTCAGCTTCCAACGGCACAGAGACGTATTACCAGCGTAGTGCAAGCAAAGCGTTCGCCAACGTTATGCATAAGTACTTTGCTCCTGCGACGGGTCTGACAGACCGAGGCATTCGTTATGGGAATTTCCATGTAATTCGGGAAACGACGATGCCAGCTGTTTTGCTTGAAGTAGGATATCTGAGTAATGCAAAAGAGGAAGCAACACTGTTTGATGAAGATTTTCAAAACCGGGTGGCTCAAGGGATTGCAGATGGAATCACAGAGTATCTCGACGTAAAATAAATCTTCAACAAATCGCTTGCCAACGTCAAGTAAGGAGGGGGACAGACATATGAACAAAAAAATCGTAATTGCAGGTCTGCTGGCACTGTTTGCCATTGCAGGTGCAGGGTGTGCCTCTAAGCAAACATCGGCTCCTGCGACTCCATCTCAGGAAACACAAACTTCAGCTGCACAAAATAGTACACCCGAACAGACGACCCCTGATCCATCAGCTCAGTCTGCTGAAAATAATGGAGCGAGTCAAACACCTGCATCTCCGTCGACGGAGCCTACAAAGACCAAGACAGACACGGAAAAGTCAGGAGATCGTCAAACACAGCAGATCACGGTGTACTACACGGATACACAAGAGAACGGCTTAAAAGAACAGAAAAAGGAAATTACCTATCCAAGCGAGCTGGAAAAATTCCAAAAAGCGTTTGAAGCTCTACAAAAGAGCGGTGATTCTGCTCTGGTTCCATTGTGGTCCGAGAAAATTACCGTGCATAAGATCAAATTGGATAACGGTGCATTGACCTTTGATATTTCCCTGCCGGATGAGGCTCGATTGGGAGCTGGCGGTGAGGAATTGGCTATCGATGCCTTGAAGCAAACGATGTTCCAATTCAAGGAAGTCAAAACGCTGGATTTGCTCGTAGATGGTCAATCTCTAGAGTCCTTAATGGGACATGTAGATTTGGAGCATCCTATGAGCCGCTAATCGATCAGACTGTATGAAAATTTCTTGGGAATTTACACACTTTTCACGTGCAATCTGTGACAGATAATGATAATATAGGAGTGTATTTCTCGCCTATGCAGGCAGTCATGCACAAATAGTATTCGTTTCTTTCCGGATGATTATTTAGAGTGACCGTCTTGATGCGGGCTATCCCGTATCAAGACGTTTTTTTTGCTAGGAGGTAGGATTTCCGTGAATGCAGCAACCGCACGTCATATATTGGACACCATCGGTACGATGTTTCCGGATGCCCATTGTGAGCTGAACCATGACAATGCTTTTGAATTAACGATTGCCGTGTTATTGTCTGCTCAATGCTCCGATCAGATGGTCAATAAAGTAACGGCAGACCTGTTTCAAAAATACAAGTCACCTGAGGATTATTTGGCAGTTCCTCTTGAGGAACTGGAGCAGGATATTCGTAGAATCGGCTTGTACCGAAACAAGGCCAAGCATATTCATAACCTCTGCCGGATTTTAATAGACCAGTACGGGGGAGAGATACCTTCGGAGCATGATCAGCTGGTCAAGCTACCTGGTGTTGGCCGCAAGACGGCTAATGTTGTAGTATCTACTGCCTTTGATGTACCAGCTATTGCGGTAGATACGCATGTAGAGCGCGTTTCCAAACGGCTCGGCTTTGCAGGGTGGGATGATTCAGTGCTTGAGGTGGAAAAAAAGCTGATGAAAAGGGTACCTAGGGATGAATGGTCTGTGACCCATCACCGACTCATTTTTTTCGGACGCTACCATTGCAAAGCTCAAAACCCTCAATGTCAGGTATGTCCATTGCTTGATGTGTGCAGGGAAGGCAAGAAACGTATGAAAACGTCTCTTATCAGAAAAGATAAGAAACGTAGAGCTTAAAGACCCGAATGACCTATAAAGGTAATAGAGGGTTTAACCATTTATGTGTAGAAAAGGATGAAGAGTAATGAAGTGCATTTCGGTATATACAGACAATTTTGAGGCGTTCTCCGATATTTTTGAGCAAATTGTAACAACAGAGTTTGCTGAAAACGAAGAGCGCGAGCTAGAGGGAATCACAGTTAGTCATTCTGGTGATGTACCCGAGCATTACTTGGAGCGTATGTCACAAAAGCCAGAAGTGGTTGTAATGAAGGATAAATCCCGTGGGATTACGATTTTACAGCATGGTCAAGTATTTGAAATTTTGCTGCCAGTGCTTGAGACTGCAGCTAATTAAGTGCAATTTGCGGACGACATGCGTTGCATGTTCCAGTGTAGGCGGCTCGGCTGGTCTAACCAGCCTGTAGACGCATATTAACACAAACCTTGAAGAACGTCATAAAACGCTGGATATGGACGATTTCACATGTTTAAATATGAAATCTTCAATTACATTTTCAGAGGAGTTTCTTAAATGAGCATTTATGATTATTCAGCCATTGCGATGAACGGCAAGGAGATTGTCCTTAGTGATTATAAAGATAAAGTAGTGTTGATTGTAAATACGGCCAGCCAGTGCGGATTTACATTTCAATATCAGGATTTGCAGCGTCTATATGATCAATTTAAGGATAGAGGCTTGGTGATTCTCGGTTTTCCATGCAATCAATTTGCCGATCAAGAGCCGGATTCCAATGAAAGTGTGCAAACATTTTGTACTCTGAATTATGGTGTCGCGTTCCCTATGTTTCAAAAGGTGAATGTACGTGATGAGCAGGCTCACCCGTTGTTTACATATCTTGCTTCGTCGTTGCCCTTTGAGGGCTTTGATGAAACGCATTCGGTTGCCAAAATACTTATTCCTTTAATTCATGAGCGTCATCCTGAGTACTTACCAGGAGATTCGATCAAATGGAATTTCACGAAATTCCTGATTGATCGGAACGGGAAAGTGATCAAACGATTTGAAGCAACGACTGACCCTCTGGATATGGAAGAATATATTGAAGCATTACTGTAATGATCTGTTTTGGATAATAAACTTATGGTTTCCATTTACAAGAACAGCGTTCCCGAAAGCCAGGTACAGGCAGGGAGCGCTTTTTTAGTTTTTTTAATGTGATGATTCTCACAGTGGCTTAGGAATGCTACAATATAGCTATTTGGTGCAGATAAGACAAGGAGTGAAACCGTAGCTTATGATGCAAACGATTACAGGAGATGCGGAAAAGTGGTTGAGTACGATAGAACAAATACAGGATACCTTGCGTAAAGCGGGGGATGAAACGGGAGCGAAGGCAGTAGGGGATTTGCTGGAAAAAGCGCATGCACAAGAGCTGACCATTGCCTTTTGCGGACACTTTTCAGCAGGTAAATCGAGCTTGATTAACAGCCTGTGCGGTAAAACCGTGCTGCCATCTGGACCGGTACCTACGAGTGCTAATGTAGTGTCCATCCGTCATGGACGTTCGAGAGCGCTTATTCATCCAGCCCGATCGGCAGAAAACCCGGAGCCGGAAATCGTGGAAGCTTCCCTATCTGAACTTGCTGAGTATTGTAAAAATGGTGGGGCCTATGAATCCGTTGAAGTATGGGAGGATATCCCGATATTATCTGGCGGAGGAGTGCTGCTGGATACCCCCGGCGTAGATTCCACAGACCACGGACACGCGATGGCGACGCATTCAGCTTTACATTGGGCTGATATTGTTTTTTATGTGATGGACTACAATCATGTCCAATCTGAAAATAATTTGTCCTTTGCCAAAAGTTTGTCGGATTGGGGCAAGCCGTTATATTTGATCATCAATCAAATCGATAAGCACCGAGAGCGGGAGCTATCATTTTCACGTTATCGTAATGAGGTGGAAAGCAGCTTTCATGCCTGGCAGGTACATTACACGGACATCCTGTTTACTTCCTTGAAGGAGCAAAATCACCCCTGGAACCAGTGGGAACAGTTGACGTGCTTAATTCCGAAACTGCTGGAGCGCAAAGCTGAGCTTTTGGCTTATAGTTTAGTGTCCTCTATGCACCATTTGGTAGATCAGCATGTGGAGACAGTGCAGGCTGCTGAAGAAGAGGAACTGAACGTACTGCTCAAAGAAGCAGGTGGAGAAGAAGCCATTTTGCGCCTGGACATAGAGCAGAAAACCTTGCAGCAAGAAGATGAACACTGGAGGATGCTTCCAGAACAGGAGCATAAACGGCTGCGTCAAGAGCTGGATCATCTATTAGAACACGCTCACCTCACGCCTGCGGAGCTACGTGAAGCGGCTGGCGAATATTTAGAGAGCCGTAAGCCGGGCTTTAAAACAGGGTTATGGTTTGCCGGAGGCAAGACAGAGCGAGAAAAGGAGCGCCGTTTGGATCGGCTGGCAGAGATGCTGGCTGATCAGGTGGAGGGACAGCTGTTGCCACATGTGCGTGAGTTACTGAGGTCATGGGGAGAAGGTCAAGGTTTGTGGACCGCTGCGATGGAGCAGGAGCTGGATGACATCCGCCCTGTAATGGATCGGCAACTGGTAGAGCAGACAGTAAAGGAAAATGCTTTGTCTCCTGAGTACACGTTGAACTATTGCAAGGACCTACGCGCTGCTGTGACCGCTGATTGCCGCCGTAAGGCGTTGGCGCTGGTAGATCGCCTGCTGGCCCAGCTTGCGGTTCGAGTCAACTCCCACCGTGAGGCTCTCGCGGATGCGCGCACAGCGTTGCTGGCGCAGGCGGACGCGGCGGGCCGCTACAGCACTCGCGTGCAAGCCTCAGCTTCGCACGCCGACCTGCTGCGTAGCTTGCTGCCGCAGGCTTCCGCGCCTGGCGGGTTGCCCCGAGTGGGCACGCCTGCTCCTGCGGCTGAGACCGCCGCTGCTGCCCCGACAGATACGGCATCAACAGGTGCCGTGCGTCCAGACATTGCTGGCTCGCGCAACGGATCGGTGCGGTCACAAGCAAGCACGACTACAGCGCGGTCTGCCGCCGGGGGCCGCCGTACGCGACTGGATGCAGCAGCGACACGATTGAAGGCCGCCGCTGCATTAATAAGCCCGTACCCTGCCATGCAAGCGGCTGTTCGGGATTTACATGCGCGTGCCGCTGCACTGGAGGGCGGGCGCTTTACATTGGCGCTATTCGGAGCGTTCAGCGCCGGGAAGTCCAGCTTTGCCAACGCTTTGTTAGGCGAAGCGGTGTTGCCCGTATCGCCGCATCCGACGACAGCGGCGATTAACCGCATTATGGCGCCTACAAGTCATGAGCGCCATGCCACGGCTGACGTCTACATGAAATCAGTGGACGCATTACGGGAAGATCTTAAATACTCTTTTCGGTTATTAGGATTGGGAGAGCCAGCGTCCGTGGGCTGGCAAGAAGCCGTAAATGCGTTATCACCGGAAGGCATTCATCCTGCGGGAAGGCCTCATTACAGTTTTTTGAAGGCTGCAGCAGCTGGATGGGAAGAAGCTGAAAGCTTGCTGGGAAAAGAGCTTGAGGTGAATCTAGAGCAATATCGAGATTTTGTTGCATCCGAGCGCAAGTCATGCTTCGTCGAGCATATCGACCTTTATTATGATTGCGCTTTGACTCGTCAGGGCATCGTGCTAGTAGATACGCCAGGTGCCGATTCTGTGAATGCGCGGCACACGGGCGTAACTTTCAATTATATGAAGCATGCAGACGCCCTTGTATTTGTGACATATTATAATCATGCGTTTACACAAGGGGACCGACAGTTCTTGAATCAATTGGGCCGAGTCAAAGAGACATTGGCGCTGGATCAGACATTTTTTATTGTCAACGCATCTGATTTGGCTTCTTCTGAAGAAGAATTACATTCTGTGACTCAGCATGTACAGGAACAACTTCAAGCGAACGGAATCCGCAAGCCGCGTATTTATCCGCTTTCCAGCATGCTGGCGTTGGAAGCAGCCGAGCGGGGAGAGGTTTCGCTGCGTTCAGTTTCACGGTTTGATGCGTTTGAAGATGATTTTTCGGCATTTGCAGCCGAAGAGCTGGCAGGTTTGTCCATTGCAGCTGCTATGCAGGAGCTGGGACGGCTGCGGAACCGAATAGAACAACATGCTGCTGATGCTCGGTACAGCGCTGAAGAGCGAGAGATCCGAATAGAGCAATTAAATCGAATCCGTAGGGAGCTGGAGGAGGTGCTCCTTGGTTCGACTGGTAGCAATGGTGGATCTGTGTTGTCGGACGAAACCGATGAACTGCTGTATCATGTACGTCAAAGGTTAGCCTACCGAACGGGTGAATTTATGGC
Source organism: Paenibacillus sp. DP01 (assembly GCF_044784315.1). Taxonomy (NCBI): domain Bacteria; kingdom Bacillati; phylum Bacillota; class Bacilli; order Caryophanales; family Paenibacillaceae; genus Paenibacillus; species Paenibacillus sp. DP01. The sequence continues at coordinate 3,260,396 of NZ_CP173059.1, read as the reverse complement.
AGAAGCGTTTCATCCATCTGTTCTGCGTGAAGGAGTAGGTGATCTTCGTTCGGCTTTTGCATCTTGTGGTCGTGAACTGATGCGATTGATCGAACTGGAGCTGTCTCAGGAATTGCTAGCAACCACACTCAGACTGGAAAAAACCGGGCAAGCTTTAGTGCGTAAGGCTATCCAACAGTGCGTAGATCACATGAACCATCAGTTGAATGGATTAGATTGTACAGTTCCTGAATTCAGAGAATGGGCTGTTCCCGAACTGATGGATATTTCCTTGCAGGAGTCCATTCAGTGGAAGGATTATTGGAATAGCTTTAAAAATCCAAAGCTATTTTTTGAAGGGACGGGGCGTGCGAATTTACAAACTAGACTGGAGCCCATATTACGCCAGCTAATCGGGGAAGCTGTGGATCAGCAGCGAGAACGATTGTCTTCTTTTTACGTTGCTATGATGCAAGAGGAACAAACGTGGCAGAAAGCACAGCTACGAGAGGAAATGCAGGAGACTACTCGTGGCATGGAGCATGCACTTAAGGGCGGTGAGGAGCCACAAGTTTGGGAAGAGCTTGCTGGTCAGCTCGCGAATTTAGAGTCCATATAAATATGTTCACGATTGCTTTAAGGTCAGGACACCGGGTTGCGGGACAATCCGGTGTTTTGAGCATACTTCAAAAAGAAAGGAAAACTGAGGAAATAGCCATATTCAATGATAAGAAAGCGATTTAATTTGTCTAATCACCTACCAATTGGGAACCTGCCTGAAAACGGCCCATTATCCTCTTTGCCGCCTTGGAACCCGGATGGTAAACTTCACTAAGCCATATAACAACGTCGTGCAACTAATGGAGGGACTTGACATGGAAGTGCTCAGGCAACTGCAAGTTTTTTTTCGAGAGAGGAGACATTATCTATTTCTTTCCATTCTATGCCTTGCGATAGCGACGGCCTTGGGACTGGTGTATCCGAACCTGCTCCAACGGCTCATTGATAACGCTATCATTCCCGGCGACTTCGAGAAAGTTCCGGTTCTGGCTCTGACTGTACTGGGAGTCGTGATCATCAAAGGGTTTATGCAATTTTTACATGGTTTTTTTGGTGGACGGCTAGGTAACTACTTGGCGTATCGACTTCGCAATGCCTGTTACGAAAAGCTGCAATTTCTATCCTTCAGATATTATGACACTGCAAAAACGGGGGATCTTATGTCCCGTCTGACTGGTGATTTGGAGGCGATCCGCAACTTTATCGGGTTTGGCTTTGCGCAACTCCTCAATGTGCTACTGATGGTCGTATTCGGCTCTATCATGATGCTGTATATTAATTGGCAGCTCACCCTCTTTACGATGATCAGCATGCCATTGCTACTCTTCGTCACATTCAAATTTGAATCACGGATTCATCCCACCTTTCAGGAAATGCGAATTGCTCTCAGCGCCCTGACAACAGCGGTACAAGAAAATATTACAGGTGTGCGAACCGTTAAATCTTTTGCTCGCGAATCCTATGAAGTTGAAAAATTCTCCGTACGTAATGAGCAGTACAAGAGCAACCAGATTCAGGCTGCTTCCTTATGGAGTCGATTTTTCCCCGCGATGGAACTGATTGCCTCGGTCAGTGTGGTTCTTCTCCTGGGGATGGGTGGATATCTGGTTATACAGAAGTCAATGACCTTGGGGCAACTCGTCGCCTTCTTTAGCTTAATTTGGTATATTATCGGTCCCATCTGGAGCATTGGCTTTCATATCAATAACTATACGCAGTCCAAAGCTTCCGGTGAAAGGGTTTTGGAGTTGCTAAACCAGTCTGTAGATGTAACTGATGAAGCTAATGCACTTACACTCAACGCCGATCAGGTGAAGGGACATGTGACGTTTGAACATGTTACCTTTGCTTACGGAAATAAGCTACCTGCTGTTGTTGACATCAATCTGGATGCGCCACCGGGATCGGTCATTGGGATTTTAGGAGGAACAGGGTCCGGGAAGTCGACCATAATTCAACTACTCATGCGAGCCTATAATGTGAATGCAGGCAGCATCAAGCTGGATGGGACGGATATACGTCATTTGAAAATTCGTGATTTACGTGCTCAAATTTCTTCCGTGTTTCAGGAGACGTTTCTGTTCTCGTCCTCCATACGCAACAATATTGCATATGGATTAAGTCATGTCAGTATGGATGACATCATACGCGTTTCCAAGCTGGCTCAGGCGCATGAATTCATCACTGAATTACCGCTGGGCTACGATACTGTCGTTGGTGAACGTGGATTGGGACTGTCTGGAGGGCAAAAACAACGGATCGCCATTGCGCGTGCACTACTCAAAAATCCAAAAATTCTGGTTCTGGATGATGCTACCAGTGCGGTCGACATGGAGACGGAGCATGAAATTCAGTCCGGTTTTCAAGAGGTTATGCGTGGACGCACAACGTTTATTATAGCTCACCGAATCTCCTCGCTTCGTCATGCCAATGAAATTGTGGTGCTTGAGGAAGGACGAATCGTCCAACGTGGAACACATGAACAGCTCATTGCTACTCCAGGTCCATACCAAGATGTGTATCATATTCAATACGCCGATTACATAGCGGAGGCTCCAGGCGGTGTATCCGAAGGACAGGTGAGACCATGAATATTCCAGTAGAAAAAGCCAAACCGTTAAAGAAGCCGACCAATGAGCGCTTTGTCTATCAAGATGATGAGATTATTGATAAACCGTTTAACTGGGCGGAATTCAAACGTTTGCTAGCATACATGAAACCTTATGCCCGTCAGATTCTGCCGATTCTTCTGGTCATGATGATTCTAGGCACGATTACTAAGCTGACGGTTCCATATTTGATCAGTCTGGCTATTGACAAGGCCATTGCTCCTGCATCGCCTGCACTACCTAGCGTAAAGTTATTGTTGCTCATCACGGGTGCCGTGCTCTTGTTATATTTAATCCAATGGGCAGCCAGCACGTACCGTATTAAATTCACCAATATTATTGGTCAGCGGGTTATTTACGATTTGCGTGAAGATTTGTTCAAGCATATTCAGAAGCTTTCCTTCAACTTTTTTGATAAAAGACCAGCGGGTTCTGTATTAGTACGTGTAACGAATGACATTAACTCGCTACAGGATTTATTTACGAATGGTGCAGTGAACGTCCTGATTGACTGCGTACAGCTTTTCGGAATTATTGTCATTTTGCTGCTTATTAACTGGAAGCTCGGTTTGGCAGTGATTGTGACTGTTCCGATCATGTTTTTGATTTCGACCAAGCTGCGAGTACGCATCCGTCGCGCCTGGCAAGAAGTACGCATGAAGAACTCGCGTATCAATTCTCATTTGAATGAATCTATTCAGGGAATTCGTGTGACACAAGCGTATACGCAGGAGCAGGAAAACATGGCTTATTTCGACGATATGAACAGCTCCAGTAAAAAATCGTGGGATAAGGCTTCTGCCATGAATCAGGTCTTTGGCCCACTTATTGATATTACCGGAGGATTAGGTACGCTTGTGCTGTTCTGGTTTGGAGCGCATTTAATTCAGACAGATCAGCTGACGGTGGGTTTGCTGGTTGCATTTGCCAACTATGTAGGGAACTTTTGGGAGCCGATTAATCGGCTAGGTCAAATGTATAATCAGCTACTGGTTGCGATGGCTTCGTCAGAAAGAATTTTTGAATTCATGGATGAACAGCCGAATATTGCAAACAAACCAGGAGCAAAAGCCTTGCCGCCTATTCGGGGTGATATTCAATTTGATAAAGTCATTTTTGAATATGAAAAGGGACGTCAGGCGCTTAAAGGTATTAATCTTTCTGTCAAGGCAGGTCAATCTATAGCGCTTGTAGGTCATACTGGATCAGGTAAAAGTACAATTATTAATTTGCTCAGCCGTTTTTATGACATTACGTCAGGGCGACTTACTATTGACGGTTATGATGTGCGAGATGTCACAGTGGAGAGCTTACGCAGCCAGATTAGCATCGTGCTTCAGGATACATTTATTTTTTCGGGAACGATACGTGATAATATCCGATTTGGCCGTTTGGATGCAACGGATGAGGAGATTGAAGCGGCTGCGAAGGCGGTCAATGCTCATGAATTTATTGTTCATTTGCCAGATGGCTATGAAACAGAGGTAGAGGAGCGTGGGGGGATGCTGTCCATGGGTCAGCGCCAGCTCTTATCCTTTGCCCGTGCCTTACTGGCTAATCCGCGAATTCTTATTCTGGATGAGGCCACAGCCAGCATTGATACAGAAACGGAGTTGAAAATTCAGGAGGCCCTTCAGGTTCTATTGAAAGGCAGAACTTCTTTTATGGTCGCTCACCGTTTGTCCACCATCCGGAATGCTGATCATATCGTTGTACTGGACCATGGGGAGATCCAAGAAAGTGGTAATCATGAACAATTGATGAAAAAACATGGAATATATCGGGGGCTGGTGGAAGCACAGTTCAGATTTTTGTAAAAAAAAGATCAAAAAATCGCGTTTTTTGTAAATTAAAATGCCGAGCACTATTGCATTCTTGGAGCTAAACCCTGAAAATAAAGATGAAAAGAGATCAGAGCAATATCGTCAGAGGGGGAAGAGTTCAAGATGTGGGGTGCTCCTTTTTCTGCCAAGGCTAAGAAGATGCTACTGCTGGGTAGCGGCGAATTGGGAAAAGAAGTCATTATTGAAGCTCAGCGGCTTGGCGTGGAATGTATTGCTGTAGATCGCTATGAGCTGGCTCCAGCAATGCAGGTGGCCCATCGCTCTCACTGTCTGGATATGCAGGATGCTGAGGCGTTGAAGGCACTAATTCGCAAGGAACAGCCCGACATAATTGTACCTGAAATCGAAGCTATTGCTACGGGTGCTTTGGAAGAATTAGAGCAAGAGGGATTTCACGTAGTACCAACGGCACGGGCCGCTCGTCTTACGATGGACCGTGAGGGTATCCGCAGGTTGGCTGCCGAGAAATTACAGCTTCCGACTGCTGCCTACCGTTTTGCAGATGATTTTGAGCAGTTACGGTCGGCGGTTCAAGAGCTGGGCACGCCATGCGTGGTCAAACCCTTAATGAGTTCGTCGGGTAAAGGGCAGTCTGTATGCCGGACACTCGAAGACGCAGAATCCTGCTGGAATACGGCGCTGGAAGGCGCACGTGCCAAAACGACACGTGTCATTGTTGAAGCTTTTGTCCCGTTTGAGAGCGAAATCACCTTATTGACCGTCAGATCGGAATCAGGCACGACTTTTTGCCCACCGATTGGCCACATTCAAAAAGATGGGGATTATGTCGAATCCTGGCAGCCTCATGGCATGACGGACAAGCAGCTTTCGGAGGCGCAGGACATTGCCCGTACGATTACGGATGAACTGGGTGGTTACGGATTGTTTGGCGTAGAACTGTTTTTAACGGCTGATAGCGTCATATTCAGTGAAGTATCCCCGCGTCCGCATGATACAGGTATGGTGACCATGATTACGCAGGATTTGTCTGAATTTGCGCTTCATGTACGGGCAATTCTCGGATTCCCGGTGCCATCCGTCACGCTGCTTACACCAGGAGCTTCAGCTACCTTAAAGGCAGAAGTGGCTACGCGCGATTTCGCAATAAGCGGTCTGCATGATGCACTATTGCTACCCCGGACACAGGTGCGAGTGTTCGGGAAGCCTGAAACCAAGCCGGGACGCCGGATGGCTGTAGCGCTTAGCGCTGCAGAAGATGTGGAAACAGCACGGAAGACAGCCAAAGAAGCTGCCAATATGCTGAAAGTGGAGGTAAATCATGTCTAACAGTGTGATGATTCCAGTACTGACAATTCGTTCCGTAGAGCTTGGCGATTGTGAAGCCGTAACTGGACTACTCAGAGAAGTCGGATACCCGATGACTTGTGGTGTTATGAAAGAAGTTATGGGAACAGCGCAGGAGGACAGTCAAGCGAATATGATGGTTGCAGAAATGGATGGTCGTGTAGTCGGAGTAATCGGCATGCATACGGCTCAAAGCCTGGCCTATCCTGATCCTGCTGTACAAATCACCATGCTGGTCGTGAGCGGGGAGTATCGCGGCGAAGGCATTGGCAAGCGGTTGGTTGCTTGTGGTGAGGAGTGGGGGCGTGCGCAAGGATGCTATCATTTATTCATTACTGGAGCGAATAACCGCATCAAACAAGTAGAGGCCCGTGCTTTCTACAACCGAATCGGCTTTGAGAAGCAAGGCTACCGTTTCAGCAAAAAGCTTAGATAATCAGCTTGCAACAAACAATCTAATACTTAAAGCCTCACTATTTTTAACTTCGTCCTGTTCGCCATTGCCGAGCAGGACTATTTTTTTTCCAACTTTTATACCATTGATGATGCTATAAAACATGATATACTGCTAGAGTAAAGATTACAAAGTTGTAACCTGAGACGTTCACACCAAGGCACTTATACAACAAGGAGATGACGAAATGAAGAATATGTTGAAAAAAACACTGGTGATGGGAAGCCTAAGCGCCATTTTATCCGCAGGATTCATCGTTCCGGCATCAGCTTCACCAGCTGACGATTTATCTGCTCAATTACAACAGTGGTTTCAAAATAACGGATACACAGTCAATATGTCCAACGGGACGACGACAATAACAAAGACGGTCATTAAGGATTATTCTGAAAAGGACAAGGCTAAAACAAAAACAGCAAATCCTTCTTCTGGCAAGCAAACGACGAATCAGGGTAACCAAAAGGCTTCAAAGTCTGTTAACAAGCAACAGACCCAAACACAAAACACCAATTCAGGTGCAGGTCAGTCTACAGATTCTAATGCACAACTCAGCAAGTCTCAATTTGCAGCTGAGGTTGTAAAGCTTGTAAACAATGAGCGCAGTCAAAAAGGTCTGAAGCCCCTCACATCTAATGCGAAGCTTACAGAAGTAGCCTTAGCGAAGGCGAAGGACATGAGCACGAACAATTACTTTTCCCATACATCTCCGACTTACGGTTCACCCTTTGATATGATGAAAAAATTCGGTGTAACTTATACGTATGCGGGTGAGAATATTGCAATGGGACAAAAAACACCACAAGAAGTGATGAAGGCCTGGATGAATAGCCAGGGACATCGTGAAAATATCTTGAAGGCAGAATATACACAAATCGGTGTGGCTTACTACAATGGATATTGGGTACAAGAGTTCACACGTAACTAAGTTGATAGAGAAAACGTTCTAAACGTCATTTCTGTTTATAAAAAGATAGTGACGTACGTAATGTAAAGACCCGCTGACAACGTTCAGCGGGTCTTTTTATGTCGCTCATGTCACTTCAGGCATAAACCATTGCTCTATACCAGAAAAGACATAAGGGACGTGCTTATAGTATGATGACAGTAAGCTGAATGGATAACAGACTACTTTTGGAAAGCTAGGTGAACAAATGAGCTACGAAATCGTGCATGAAGGTGCTTTTGCTATGCTTAAGGTGCAGTTGAACCCCGGAGAAACCATTAAAGCAGAAATGGGAGCGATGGTTTCCATGTCTTCCAGTGTAGATATAAAGGGGACGGTAGACGGTGGGCTGTTACGTGGCTTAGGCAGAATGCTGAGCGGAGAAAAATTCTTTTTTCAAGAGCTGAGAGCAGCTCGGGGACCCGCTGAAGTACTGCTAGCCCCTGCAAGCATAGGTGATGTACAAGCAGTGGAACTGGATGGCACGTACAGGCTGTTGGTCCAAAAGGACGGTTTTTTGGCCTGTACGGAAGGGATTGAGGTTAGTACCAAAATGCAAAACCTGATGAAAGGTTTATTCTCCGGTGAAGGTTTTTTTATTGTAGAAATCAGTGGCCGCGGCACAGTATTCCTATCCTCGTATGGAGCCATTCACCCCATTTATATCGCGCCAGGAGAGGAGCGTATTATTGATAATGCTCATCTAGTGGCATGGCCGGATTATATGGATTATAGAATTGAAAAGGCATCTAAAGGCTGGTTGTCCAGCGTAACGAGTGGGGAAGCTCTTGTATGTCGTTTTCGCGGTGAAGGAACGGTACTGATTCAAAGCCGAAATCCGGGTAGTTTTGGACAATGGATTAGAAGTTTCATCCCTGATAGCAAATAGTTTCTTTCGTCTGACTGCTGATGATAAGAAGGGCTATTCGCACAAAAAGTATGATAAAAGGATGGGAGTTTTCCATCCTTTTTTAGTATGTTTATGGAAATTTATAAGGGATACTAAACCTCGATTTTCACCTGAACCAGAACGGTTTATTTGCAAAATGACAGGAGAAGCTTTATGTTTATTTCACTAAGCTATCAGGAGGGAACACGAGTGAATTCATCAAAATGGATTTGGCGGTCTGTCGGTTCCGTTTCCATTGCCGCCACACTGCTATTATTGTACGGATTTATTGCAGCAGTACGAAGTATCACGGCTCCAGAGCCATTGGTAAGTACTCAACCTGTACAATCCGGTTCATCGCAGACACAAACTGCACCATCGGCTACTGCTCAAACGGGAGAGTTGCGCGTAGCTGCCATTGGCGATTCGCTAGCCAAAGGAACGGGGGATGACTCCGGAAGTGGTTTTGTGCGCCGGTCGGTGACTTTGTTAAATAATCAGGAAGGACATAAAGCTCAGCTCATAAATAATCTGGGGATTAATGGACTGACGACTCAAGGACTATTAACCAAGCTGGATGAGCCTGGTGTGTCTTATGTACTGAAGAAGGCTAATGTGATTATAGTTTCGATTGGCGGTAATGATTTATTTCAGGGCGCGCAGGCGGCTCAAACCGGCAAAGAGCCACCTACACTCAGTGGTTTGCGCAAAGCTCTGCCTGATGCAGCCAAACGTTTGCAAAAGGTGCTGACAAAGGTAGGAAAAATCAATCCGAATGCTAAAATTGTCTATGTTGGATTGTATAATCCATTCAGTGATCTGCAGGAAATGAAAATTCCCGGTAATCTTGTGGTAACCGAATGGAATATGGCGGCCATGGCAATTACCAACCAAAACAGTAACATGACGCTGGTTCCAACTTTCGATTTATTCGAGCAAAATTTGCCCGTCTATTTATCATCCGATCATTTTCATCCCAACGGACAGGGCTATCAGGCCATCGCTGAACGTATCGCACAAGGGTTTGCTGTTACCGCGACGAAGGATACCGATCATGTAAATCCTAAACAACAGTCTACAAATAGCCAACCTGCAGAAGCGAAAAAGGGAGGGAACAAGTAATGAGCATCCAATCTGCTGACAAGACCGAGGCTGGCGTGACCCAAGATTCGACATCCACAGATGCAGTGTCCAGTCTTCACTCCTCCAATCAGGTTGGTAGCGCAGACAGAGACAGCAGCAATAATGAAATCGTGCTCTCTGTTCAGCATGTTAAGAAACGTATTAAACGCAAAATGATCATTCATGATGTAACATTCGACGTTCGCGCAGGTGAAATTTTCGGATTTCTCGGCCCCAATGGAGCTGGAAAAACGACGACTATTCGTATGCTGGTCGATTTAATTAAGCCTACTGAAGGGACAATAACCGTATGCGGTCATAATGTAAATCGTGACCCTGAGCAGGCTTTACGGCATGTTGGTTCTATTGTGGAAAATCCAGAGGTGTACAGCTACCTAACAGGATGGGAAAATTTAGAGCATTTTGCCCGGATGCAGCCTGGTGTAGATGAACAGCGCATTCGCGAGGTGGTTGAGTTGGTTCGGCTCGATCGTCGCATCCATGATAAGGTAAGTACATATTCACTGGGGATGCGTCAGCGTCTTGGCATAGCTCAAGCCTTGCTCGGCAGACCGAAGCTACTCATTTTGGATGAGCCGACGAACGGACTAGACCCCAAGGGAATCAAAGAGATGAGAGCTTTTATCCGTTTGTTAGCGGCCGAAGGCATGGCTGTATTTGTTTCCAGCCATTTGCTTAGCGAGATCCAGCTGCTATGTAATCGTGTGGCAATTATAAGTCGGGGCAAGGTGCTAGCTGTTGGTGGGGTACGGGAACTGGTTGAAACTCACTCGCACATGGCTGTCTGGCAGCTGGAGCCCCGCGATCAGGGCCTTGCCCTATTGCAAAATTCTCCGTATGTGCAAATCATTACGAACGCCGATGAATTAATTGATGACAGCATTGTTGCAGGTAGCGGAGTCGATGCTATTTTTACAGAAATGGACGAAGAGCATATTGCGGAGCTGGTCGCACACATGACAGCTTCCGGTATTTCCGTTAAAGGTGTAACCAAAATCAATCCTACACTGGAGCAACTATTCCTGAAAATGACGGAAGGTGAGATACTTGAATAATATTTTACCGCTCGTACAAAATGAAACCCTGAAAATTATCAAGAAGAAACGATTTTATGTCATTTTACTTGTTTTGCTTGTGCTTGTGCCGATTTTTACGTACGCTCAGATGAAAGTGGCAGAAAACAATCGCGAAAAATTCGGTAACGATTGGCGTCTGGAACTGCGTCAGGCCATTACTGATAACCAAAACTCGCTCGGCAGCGATAGGGTTCCCGAGGAATGGAAGACCTACCGCCGGGTCTTTGTGCAACAGATGCAATATTATCTGGAAAATGACGTGAATCCTAATGAGCCGAGTGGCGTCACTTTTACCAGAGAGTTTATGGATAATTCCATAAATCTGTTCGTTCCGTTGTTGATCATGGCTATTGCTTCGGACCTGGTTTCAGGAGAACGGACAACAGGCACGATAAAAATGTTGCTAACTCGGCCGGTCAGGCGGTGGAAAATACTGCTGAGCAAGCTGCTGACACTGTATATGTTCGTTTCGCTCATCATTTTGGCCGTATTTGTCATAAGTTATCTCATATCAGGCTTGTTTTTTGGTTTTCGTGGTTTTAATGTTCCGGTATTTACCGGCTTTCAAATTGTTGGATCGACGGTGGATTTGTCTGCTGTACATGCCATTCCACAATGGCATTACCTGATGCTGCAAGCCGGATTGATTTGGTTTGTCAGTCTTGTGGTTGCTTCATTAGCCTTTATGGTATCTGTTCTGGTACGTAGTACAGCAGCAAGTATTGTGGTCATGATGGCTGCGCTCATTTCGGGCACTATACTGACCAACATGGCTTCATCATGGCAAAGCGCCAAATATTTATTTATGGTTAACCTCGGATTAACCGATTATTTATCTGGAAGCCCTGCCCCGATTGAGGGAATGACCCTGCCATTTTCTTTAGTTGTACTGGGCATTTGGGGGGCTGCGGCGTTGATTGTTTCATTCGCCGTCTTTACGAAACGGGATATATTGAATTAAAATGGACAAGGTAAAAGAAAACATCTGTTTGCATTTTTGGTGAAAACCATCAAGAATAAGGCAAAACACGGTTATGATTAGACAAAGGGGGAGCATGAATGGTCGACAAAATCGACTTGTCTGCGGGAGCTTCCGGTACACAGAACGGAGCTTCAGAATATGGCGCGGACGACATTCAAGTGCTCGAAGGGCTTGTGGCAGTTCGCAAACGGCCGGGCATGTACATCGGGAGCACCAGTTCTTCGGGACTGCATCATTTGGTATGGGAAATTGTAGACAACGCGGTGGATGAACATCTTGCCAAGTTTTGCTCTCGCATTGATATCACAATGCATAAGGACGGTTCTGTAACAGTATCAGACAACGGGCGCGGTATTCCTACGGGAATGCACAAAATGGGAATCCCTACGCCTCAAGTTGTATTCACCATTTTGCACGCCGGAGGTAAGTTTGGCGGTTCGGGATATAAAAAGTCCGGGGGTCTGCATGGGGTAGGTGCGTCTGTAACGAACGCTCTTTCGGAATGGCTTGAAGTGGAAATCTACCGGGACGGCAAGATTCACCGTCAGCGGTTTGAATATTGGCAGGACAAGAAGGGCGTGGAGCATGTCGGTGAACCGACCACAGGCCTTGAAGTGCTGGGCAATACTAACAAGACGGGTTCGAAAATTACATTTAAACCGGATATTCGCGTTTTTCAGTCAGGAATTCATTTTAACTATGATACGCTGGCTGAGCGTCTTCAGGAAATTGCTTTTCTGAATTCCGGCCTTCGTATTCAGCTTAAAGACGAACGCAGCGGAAAGTCAGATGAATATTTTTATGAGGGTGGAGCAAGTCAGTTTGTTTCTTTTTTGAATGAGGGCAAGGATGTACTGCATGATGTCATTCATTTTAATGCCGAGAAAGAAGACATTGAAGTGGAGATTGCCATCCAATACAATGCCGGCTACACAGAGACGATTGCTTCGTTCGTTAACTCCATTCCGACACGTGGCGGGGGTACGCATGAAACAGGCTTCAAAACCGCTTACACTCGTATCATGAACGACTATGCACGCAAAACAGCGATGTTGAAGGAAAAGGATAAAAACCTGGAGGGCAACGATCTACGTGAAGGTATGATGGCTGTAATCAGTGTCAAGATGGCCGAGGTTGAATTTGTCGGTCAGACAAAAGATCAGCTGGGTAGTGCTTCGGCGCGGAGTACAGTGGATGCCATCGTGTCTGAACAAATGCAGCGCTTTTTGGAGGAAAATCCACAGATAGCGCAAACCTTGATCAGAAAGGCAGTTCAAGCGTCCAAAGCGCGTGAAGCTGCACGTAAGGCTCGGGACGAAATGCGTTCTGGCAAGAAACGTAGTGAAAGTTCTAATTTGAATGGCAAACTGTCGCCTGCGCAGTCTAAAGATTTTACACGTAATGAGTTATTTATCGTGGAAGGCGATTCGGCTGGAGGATCGGCCAAACAGGGACGGGATTCCAAAATTCAGGCGATTTTGCCACTAAAGGGCAAGCCGATGAATCCGGAAAAATCAAAGTTGGCGGATATTATGAAAAATGATGAGTACCGTGCTATTACGGCAGCGATTGGCGCGGGGGTAGGAACAGAGTTCACGCTGGAAGACAGCAATTATTCCAAAATCATCATTATGACCGATGCAGATACGGATGGCGCGCACATTCAAGTACTGTTGTTGACGTTCTTTTATCGGTATATGAAAGAACTCATTGATGCAGGACGCATATTTATTGCTCAGCCGCCATTGTATAAAATAACCCGCAAGTCGGGTAAGCTCGAAACAGTTCGTTATGCCTGGACTGACGAGCAGCTTGATAATTACTTAAAAGAGTTTGGACGGAATTTCGAGCTTCAACGTTATAAAGGACTCGGGGAGATGAACCCTGATCAGTTATGGGAAACGACAATGAATCCCGAGTCACGCACCCTGTTGCGCGTTCAGATTGAGGATGCTGCCAAAGCTGAACGCCGTGTGTCCACATTGATGGGTGATAAGGTGGATCCGCGTAAGCGCTGGATCGTGGAAAACGTGGATTTCACGGAATACGTAGAGTAGTGCTATTAAATGAGGTGTAGACATGAGCTTATCGGAGCAATTTTTGCCAGCTTATCTGGAGGAAATGGTCGGTGACCGCTTTGGCCGATATTCCAAATATATAATTCAGGATCGGGCAATACCTGATGTACGGGATGGATTAAAGCCCGTACAACGCCGGATTCTGTACGCGATGTACGATTCGGGTAATACCCCGGAAAAAGCGTATCGTAAATCCGCCAAAACCGTTGGGGACGTTATGGGTAATTACCATCCTCACGGTGATTCATCTATTTACGATGGGATGGTACGGATGGCGCAGCCTTGGAAAATGAGCCACGTACTGGTGGATGGCCACGGCAACTGGGGTTCTCAGGACGACGATCCTGCGGCAGCTATGCGTTACACGGAGGCACGTTTGTCTCCGATTGCAATGGAAATGCTACGTGATATCGAAAAACGTACGGTTTTGTTCAAGGATAACTTTGATAACTCGGCAAAGGAACCCGTCGTGCTGCCCTCCCGTTATCCTAATCTGTTGGTAAACGGATCTAGCGGGATTTCAGCGGGGTTTGCAACGGAAATTCCAACTCATAGCTTGCGTGAGGTGATTGACGCCACCATCGCAGTGATGGAAAAGCCGCAGATCGAACTGGAAGAGATTATGACCTTTATAAAAGGCCCAGATTTTCCGACTGGCGGACTCATTATGGGTGGCGAAGGCATCAAGGATGCATACAGAACAGGCAAAGGACGCATTTATATCCGTTCCAAAACGGAAATTCAGTCTTTGCGTGGAGGCAAGCAGCAACTGGTTATTACAGAGATTCCATACCAGGTTGTTAAATCCAGGCTCGTAACCGCTATGGAGAACATCCGTCTGGAGAAAAAGGTAGAAGGGATTGCCGAAGTTCGTGACGAGAGTGGACGAAATGGCCTGCGTATTGTTGTCGAGCTGAAGAAGGAAGCGGATGCGGAAGGTATTTTGGCATATCTGCTGAAAAAAACCGATCTCCAGGTGGCTTATAACTTCAATATGGTAGCCATCGTAAACAAAGCGCCGCACCAGCTTGGACTAAAATCCATTTTAGAAGCGTATATTGCTCACCAGCGTGAAGTTGTCACAAATCGCATTAAGTTTGAGCTGGAAAAGGCGGAGGACCGCGCACATGTACTGGAAGGTTTGGTCAAGGCGCTGAACATTCTGGATGAAGTCATCGCGGCTATTAAAGCTTCCAAAAATCGTCAGGATGCACAAAATAATTTGCAATGGATGTTTGGCTTTAGTGAACGGCAGGCGGATTCCATTTTGACTCTGCAATTGTACCGTCTTACGAATCTTGAAATTACCACCCTCGAAAAAGAACTTGCTGACATTCAGAAGAAAATTACTCAATACCGTTCTATTCTGGAAAGTGACCGCAAGCTGATCAGTCTGATCCGCAAAGAGTTGCTGGAAATTCGTGAAAAGTACGGCATTGACCGTCGTTCGGAAATACAGGGTGAAGTAGAAGAGATTAAGGTAAATCTGGAGGTCATGGTTGCGGCAGAGGATGTATTGCTAACTCTCTCGAAAGATGGCTATGTGAAACGTACGAGTATGCTGTCGTTCACTCGTTCTGGCGGGGATCGTTCAAATTCCGGAGTTAAAGAAGGGGACTACATTACTCAGTTCCTTGACGTGAATACACTCGATGTGCTGCTCGTCTTCACCCAGCGTGGACAATACTTTTTGCTGCCTGTGCATCAGATACCGGAGTATAAGTGGAAAGAGCCGGGCACTCCAATCGTCAATGTCATTTCGCTATCGAAGGAAGATCGTATCGTAAGTGTTATTCCGATCAAAAATATAGAGGAAATCGGCAAAAGCCTGGTGTTTGTAACAAAGAAAGGGCAAGTCAAACGAACGGAACTTACAGAATATGCCACAAAGCGTTCCAGTGCTGTAGCAGCCTGCAAGGTGGCTGGCGACGATGAGATATTATCAGTAACATTAAGCGACAATAGCAAAGATATTATGTTGATTACCCGTGCGGGGATGAGCATACGCTTCAAGGAGCAAGAGGTTAATGCCATGGGCCGCGTTTCAGCGGGGGTCAAAGGTATACAACTGGCGGAAGGCGATGAAATTGTTGCAGCACTATGGGTAGAAGAAGACGAAGGAGAGGTGCTGGTACTAACCGAATCCGGTTATGGTAAGCGTACGCTTCTGCTGGATTATCCTTCTCAGGGAAGAGGCGGTAAAGGAATCAGCACCTTCGAATTCAAGGAAGGCAAGCGGGTGCGTTCGAACGGAACTCGAATTGTGGCTGCCTTCTACTGTCGTGAAGCTGTTCAATTATTTGTCATCACATCAGAAGGACAGACGATGTCCTTCCTTTCGGAAAAAGCTCCTTTAACCGATCGCAAGGATACAGGCAAACTGCTGGCTCCGGTGGAGAAGAAGGACGAAATTGTAAATGTGCTGCCGCGTAGTGAGCCTCAGAGTTCGCAGACAGTAGAATAATTGTAAAGTCAAGCGTTTTTTAGCTCGAAAAAGAGGGGTCCTCACGTGCCATTCCAGCACGAATGAGGACCTTTTTGCCGTCATGCTGTCGAACCTTGACCTGTCTCCAAATCCGAAGTGAGACTTCCTTCCCCTTTTCATTTGATGCTCCAAAAACGGCAGGAAACTGAGGGGAAATGGCGAAAATTTAATGTGATGAAATACAATCCGGACGGTGGCCCATATGGTAACTTTGATGCTTTTACTGACCCTGTTATTCAAAGGAGTGAGGCAAAATGCAAACGACCGAATTTGCAAAAATCTGGTCCAGAATGGCTAAGGATTACAAGGTTCATATGGAGCAGCAACTAGCTCCATCACTAACGGAGGCTCAACTCACGGTGCTGGAGGTTCTGAACGAATACGGACGCATGAAGCCGTCTCAACTAATCCCATATCTCGCCACCACACCTGCGGCAGTTACGATGCTATTGGACCGGATGGAGCGGAATCGACTGGTCACCCGGTTCAGAGACGTAAAGGACCGTAGAATTGTATGGATTGTTATTTCAGATCAAGGCAGAGAAGAAGTGGAGCGCGGATTGCAAATTCGCGACGATTTTCTGGGTTCTGCGCTTAACCGAATATCTCAGCACAATCAGAATTTGCTGGTTTATTTGTTGGGGAAAATTACAACGAAGACGAAAGCGGCTGTATCAGCCAGTGAAGATGAGGGAATAAAGGAACAAATAGAGCGAGCAGAATAGCTAATTAGTGGATACATGGAATGTAGCTGTACACAGCAGATTAGCTTTCTAAGGGAATAGAAATGCGCGGATAGATGCCGATCCTGGTATCATTTCCGCGCTTTTTTGTGTCCCAAGTATAGGTAGTGTTTGGGGGAATGTTGACATTTACATAAGAGATGATAAAATAATAGTTATAAATAAATAACAATTCGTATACAAATAGTTACTAGTTTATGTATATGGGTAATGAATATGTATGGGGAAGAAGGATGGTTCTAGTGAGCGACAGAGAGGAAGACAGACTAGAGGTGTATCGGATTATTCAATCGGTAAGGGAGGTTAACAAGACGATATTTTATGCTTTCTGGAACGAGGAGCAGCATTTGGATCTAACGGCCATTCAGCACATGGCTTTGGCCATTCTGAATAAACGCCCCAATATTGGGTTATCCGAGCTGGCAGAGATAGCTCATGTGGGAAGCAGCTCTATGAGCGGGGTGGTTGACCGCTTGACCAAGGCGGGATATATCGCTCGCGGACGGCATGAGCATGATCGCAGATCTTTAGTACTGACGCTTACGCCAGAAGGAAAAGATATAATGCAAAAGGTATACTCCATGTGGATGGAGCGCGTCTTGCCAATTCTGGATATCCCGAAGGAGCAGCTAGAGTTGCTCTTGGATGTTCATAAACAAATGATCATGAAATTAACACCGAAGGGAATGAATCAACTTGAGCAGTCCTCAAATGACACTACCAGGTAATGTCCGCAGAGCACCCATTGTGGCCGCTCTGTTGATTGGCGCAATTGTTGCAATTTTAAACCAGACATTGATAAGTGTGGCTTTACCGAAAATGATGAGTGATCTGAATGTAGATGCCAATATAGCTCAGTGGCTTAGCACAGGCTTTGTGCTCGTGAACGGGGTATTGATCCCGGTGACCGCATTCCTGATTGCCCGTTTCTCTACTCGTAAATTGTTTATTAGTGCAATGACTATTTTTTCAATCGGCACGCTGTTATGTGCAATAGCGCCGAGTTTTAGTATATTGCTGATCGGTCGGCTTATTCAGGCTGCGGGTGCAGGGATTATGATGCCATTAATGATGGTCGTTATCTTGAACATCTACCCAATAGAGCGTCGTGGCCGTGCAATGGGAACGCTGGGACTTGCGATGGGGTTTGCTCCAGCCATTGGACCAACCTTATCTGGTTATATAGTCCAGCACTATGACTGGCGAGTATTGTTCTGGATCATCTTGCCGATTTCCGTGATTTCGATTGTGATCGGATTTATTTTTCTGAAAAATGTAACCGAGCAGTCCAAGCCTAAGCTGGACATTCTCAGTGTTATTTTGTCTACACTCGGTTTTGGTGGGCTGTTATACGGCTTTAGTGATGCTGGAACATCGGGTTGGGGGAGTATTCCAGTCCTGTCTACACTCATCGTCGGGACGATTGCGCTTATTTTATTTATTGTCCGACAACTGAAGGTAGATGAGCCTATGCTGGAGTTTCGTATCTTTAAATACGATGTGTACAGCTTGACGACAATCATTAATGTTATTGTGACGATGGCTCTGTACGCCGGTATGATATTGCTTCCAATTTATTTGCAAAATATTCGCGGATTTACACCGCTCCAGTCTGGTATGCTAATGTTACCAGGAGCGATTCTGATGGGGGTCATGTCTCCTGTGACGGGGGCTATTTTTGACCGAATTGGAGCGCGCTGGCTGTCTGTAATTGGGTTGTTGATCATGACTGTAACGACTTGGGAATTTACACGTTTAACCGAATCAACCACCTATATGACACTGTTAATCAATTATACGGTACGAATGTTCGGGATGTCATTGCTGATGATGCCGATCCAAACGGCCGGACTGAATCAGCTTCCACAACGATTAAATGCCCATGGTACGGCGATGGGCAATACGCTACGTATGATTTCGGGCTCGATTGGGACAGCAATTCTAGTGACGGTGATGTCTACTCAAACCAGCAATCGTTTGACCACGATGGTTGCATCCGAGGGACTGAACGTTACGGACAAAGCGGGAATGCTGGCTGCTAGCAATCAAGCTACGATCTACGGTATTAACTCGGCATTTATCATTGCAACACTATTGAGCGTGACAGCTTTGGTATTGGCGTTTTTTATCAAAAATACGAATGCACAAAACGCTCGTGCCCGTCAACAGCTGGTGAACAGCGAGAAGGGGAAGACCATGGCTTCCTCATCATAAGCATGGATACATTTTCATTTGATTTCTGTGCAAAAAGAGAACCCGCATTGCATGTTTGTTTACATGCAGTGCGGGTTCTTAGTGGTAAGTCTACTCAATTATCCGAAGTAATCATTGTATCATAAAGCGACAAGGGCCACTCACTCCAAGGAAATTGGACAGGAGGCAGTGAGTGGAAGCTCATTGCTTCCTTGCTGACCGGATGCGGTGCTCCAGCGAGCAAGGACCAGAGGGCCAGTTGTTGACCGGGGCGGCTCAGATT
Organism: Paenibacillus sp. DP01; assembly: GCF_044784315.1. Classification (NCBI taxonomy): domain Bacteria; kingdom Bacillati; phylum Bacillota; class Bacilli; order Caryophanales; family Paenibacillaceae; genus Paenibacillus; species Paenibacillus sp. DP01. The sequence continues at coordinate 3,241,330 of NZ_CP173059.1, read as the reverse complement.
ACCGCCATATTTTTGGTCCCCATAGAGGGGACAGCCGATTGCCTGCATCTGTACACGAATTTGGTGCGAGCGTCCGGTGTGCAGCTTAATTTTCACAAGACTGAGTCCAGCAGTTTGCCCGACAACCTGGTATTCCAAAATGGCTTCCTTGGCACCAGCCGTGCCGGGTCGAACCGTTTTGACCGTGTTGGTACGGCTGTCCTTAAGCAGGTAATGGGTTAGACGGCCTTGGAGAGCCTCAGGAACGCCATTCAGAACAGCTGTATACAGCTTGTAAAAATGACGGCTTCGAACCGATTCTGACAAACGAGAAGCTGCTTTGGACGTTTTAGCAAAAATCATGGCTCCACCTACAGGTCGATCCAGCCTGTGCACTAAACCCAAAAAGACGTTACCAGGCTTATTGTGTCTGATTTTCAGATCTTCCTTGAGTAAAGACAGCAGATCGGGATCGCCGCTGGCATCCTCCTGTGTCGGAACATTGACAGGCTTTACAACCGCCAGGACATGATTGTCCTCATATAGGACGGGAATATTCGGCTGTGCATGCTCTTGCCGAGTAAGTTCATCTTGATTCATAAGAGGAATTAAGCCTCCCAGCGTCCGAGAATACCACAAGGCAAATTCAATCCAGAGTGTGTGATCGGCAATCCGATTTCACCGGCGCTAATTTGTCCGCCATACTTTTGTTGCATCGTCATGCTCAGCATGTTACGCAATACAGTAGGTGAAATACCTGTCGTGTAGGAGTTGATCAGCATGAACAAGGGTTGGTCCGAAATGATGCTCATGCAGGATTCGAGAAACGGATACAAGCTTTCTTCCAGCTTCCAGGTTTCTCCGTTAGGTCCGCGTCCATAAGAAGGAGGGTCCATAATAATGGCATCATAACGGTTGCCCCGACGTTGTTCCCGTTGCACGAACTTGAACACGTCGTCTGTAATGAAGCGTACCGGTCGGTCAGCCAGACCGGACAATTGAACGTTTTCCTTTGCCCACTGCACCATACCTTTGGCTGCATCCACGTGAACTACACTGGCTCCGGCATACGCTGCGGCAGTAGTGGCTCCTCCCGTGTATGCAAACAGGTTCAATACGGAAATGGGTCTACCTGCGCCTTTAATTTTATCCATCATCCAGCTCCAGTTGGCGGCTTGCTCTGGGAAAAGACCAGTATGCTTAAAGCTGGTCGGTTTAATGTGGAATTTAAGCGGTCCATAGCTAATCGTCCAACGCTCGGGGATAGGCTTTTTCATATCCCATTGGCCGCCCCCGGAAGAGCTGCGGTGATAATGCCCATGAACATTACGCCATTCGGCTGTTTCCTGGGTCAAAGGCCATATGATTTGCGGATCGGGACGACGCAGGACAATATTACCCCAACGTTCCAGCTTTTCACCACCGCCTGTATCCATTACTTCATAGTCTTTCCACTCTTGTGCTACATACATGTACAATCCATCCTTCAGCAGTCAATTCGGGATTTAGGCAGCAAGCTGCGCAAATCCCCACATGGAGTCTATTGTACAACAAACCTTAGCAACAATCGAATGATTCCATGAATAAGTAAGTAGTTAGAAGGAGCAAAAATATTTTTTCGAATACACTTGTAATTAGAGCGCTTCCATATTAAAATGAAATCAATCCCACTTGTACGTACAACTCTCCCGATTTTCATTCTATTTATGAAAAGAAGAATTGGTTGTACGTACATAATATTTTACAACAATCCATAATTTTTTAATAGTGAACAGTCGCATATAATGCGACTTTTTTACGTATATGTTTAACAAAATACATTTCATGCTTAAAATTTTTATTTGACAATGAGAATCATTATCAAATATTATTTGATTAATAGGGAGTGAAAGCATCCCATATTTCAAATAAAGGTGAGGGATGAACTTGGGTAAAATCATGATTGCTTATGCTAGCATGACCGGTAATACAGAGGAAATCGCGGAATTGATCGCCGAGGGTGTTCGTCAGGCAGGGCATGAGGCAGAGTTGAAGGCTTCGTATGATTGCAGCGCGCAAGAATTGCTCGCATATGACGGATTCCTGTTGGGTGTATATACATGGGGAGATGGTGAGCTTCCTGATGAATTTTTAGATTTTTACGAGGAACTAGACGAGCTTGATCTGTCTGGTAAAAAGACTGCTGTATTTGGCAGTGGAGATACATCTTATACACAATTCTGTGGCGCAGTGGACTTGGTAGAGGAAAAAGTCAAAGAACGCGGCGCATCAGTCATTCAGGAGAGTTTGAAGATTGAATTCAATCCACTCGATGATGAGAAGGAGAATTGCCGAGCTTACGGAAGACAATTTGCGCAGGCTGGCATTGGAGTGTCCTGAGAAGAGAGTGAGGGATAGGTATGCGCAATAGCGATAGCTTAAGCGGCTTTCCTCTTCTGCACGACTATCAGCTTGAAGAGATGTGGAGAACTCCGCAGTCAATCCATCAATCACAGAGAAAACGAGGGCGTGAGGGTTGGAATTGGCGGCAAAGGGTTCAATATGCGATAGGGCATGCGCTGAACGAATACTTTGGAATGGAAGTAGAGGTACGGCGAGAAGTCCCTGTTCAGTATGTGTTGGAGAAGTGGTGGCCTAAGCAGTCGAACAGTTTTGAATCTTTGTTCCATTACTGGGATGTCAAAAATAAAGTGTCAGGCGAGTTGTCAAAAATATGTGCCTTAAATAATGACTTATTGGTGCCTGTGATGTTGTATGAACAATTTTGTACAGTGGTACCTGAGTTGGAGGTCGATATTTCGCTGATTGTTCAGGCAGCCTGGCAACAATCAGAACAAGCGGATTCATTGCTGATTCAAAAGTATATGGTGGACTACAACCCTAACGTTATTAGTACATTTCATCATTTAACAAATGTATTTTGTTATTATGCATTTGGAGCTCTTCCTCAGCTTATCGAAGTTTACTGTCTGCTAGAAGGGAAGAAGGTTCGTTTTCTTCCTGGTTTGGCTTCTTTACAGCAATCTTTGGATTACGTACGACTACTAAAAGACTCCAGAGAGGATATGCATGGTACGGCAGAACGCTGTCGCTGCAGGGGATGTATGGGGCAGCAAGCTTCTCAGCAGAACAGAGCGAATAAGGACAAGAAGGAAGAGCGGGAGGCGAAAAACTGTAGGGATCGGTCAGTTGGACCTACGCTTTTCTCTTAGGATTATTGTGTGAACCTTTAAATGTAAACTATCCCTTTTCATGAAAGAACCTTGGAAACAAGGTTCTTTTTTGTGAAAAAAAATTCTGAAAAAACTGAAAATTTATATTGCCTGAATAGATAAATATATCTATAATATTTCAATGTACAATAGTTATATGAAAATATTTAAATATAATGAAGACGGTTTGTGGACTATGGATCAACTTGTCTTACGTACATAAACAAGTCCTGTCTTGTGCATGGCTCGCTGCCATGTGTTTATTTATGCTCTACATTTGGTTTAATGGCCTAATATTTCAATTTTAAAATATTAGCGTTGAATAATAAAAATTTTTTGGACAACAGGGGTGGAACAAGTGAGTAAGAAAACTGTATTGCCGATTCTCATCGTGCTGCTCATTCTGAGTGGTGGAGCTATTGGCTACTATTATTGGTATCAGGCAACACACTTTGTTAAAAGTGACGATGCGCGCATTCAAGCCGATCAGTATAAGGTAATGCCGCAAATCTCCGGTGAGATTAGCCACATTGATGTTGAAGAAGGCGATGTGCTGCAACGCAATGAACCGATTGCCGAGCAAGATGTATCAGGACTGGATGCAAGCATGATCAGCAAGTCTGTACTGCGTGCGCCGATTAACGGAACTGTTATTAAGATTTATTCGAAAGAGCATGAAATTGGAACACCGGGTAGTGCTGTAGCGACTATGGTTGATATGAACAACCTGTATGTATCCACGAATATTGAAGAAACCGATATTAACCGTATTAAACCAGGACAGCTTGTTGACATTACGCTTGATGCAGCAGGCGATCAGGTCATTCAGGGTAAGGTTCGTAAAGTGGGCGAAGCTTCCAATGCAGTGTTTTCGCTCGTTCCTGCTGTGAACACAAGTGGTAACTTTAATAAGGTGACTCAACGTGTACCTGTAGAAATTGCTGTGAACAAGCCGAAGGACATGAAGCTTATCCCTGGGACGAACGTGGAAGTAAAAATTCATACATCTTAAAAAGGAGGGGTCCATGTGGCTGCCAATGAAACTGCTGCTGCTCCTTCGACAGATTCTTCCAAAGAACGCTGGCTTGCCTTTTTTGCTATCGTTTTAGGCGCCTTTGTCGCCATTCTGAACAACAGTCTGATCAACGTCGCCATTCCACGATTGACGACAGATTTAGGGTCAACGACGACACGTATTCAGTGGGTTATTACAGGTTACACGCTTGCATCCGGCGTAATCGTCCCGATTACCGGATATATGGAGCAGCGTATCGGGTACAAAAAGTTTTTGATTCTTGCGCTCAGCGTGTTCTCGTTGGGAACAGGAATATGTATTTTTGCATGGAGTGATTCTTCCCTGATTGCAGCGCGTGTACTGGCTGGTCTGGGCGGCGGTGTCATTATGCCGCTGAGTATGACGATTATTTACAAAATCATGCCGCGTGAACAAATCGGGATGTCCCTTGGTATATGGGGGATCGCCGCAATGGCCGCACCAGCTGTAGGGCCTACGCTGAGTGGCTACTTAATTGAATGGTTTAACTGGCGTTTCTTGTTTATTGTCAGTCTGCCGGTTGCTTTATTTGCCATTTTAATGGTCATCCTTCTCATCAAGGAGCCGCCTAAGGTTACGCCGAAACCGTTTGATCTGCCAGGATTTTTACTAGCGGCAACCTGTGCAGGAACACTCTTGTACGCACTGACAAACGGCCAGCGTGATGGCTGGACTTCTTTTGGGATTGTATCTCTGCTGTTTATTTCTTTCTGGGCACTTGTCTTTCTCATCTATGTAGAAAGCGGCAAGGATAATGCTGTAATTGAAATTTCATTATTCAAAAATTCAAAATATACGATTAGTGTTATCGCCTCCAGTCTGGTCATGATGGGGATGTATGGAGGAACGTTCCTTACACCGTTGTTTTTGCAAAATATTCAGCGCGTGTCACCGATTGATACTGGTATTATCCTCATTCCACAGGCCATTGCCATGGCGGCCATGATGCCTATCGCCGGGAAGCTGTTTGATAAGTTCGGCATTGTGCCTTTGGGACTTGTAGGCCTGACACTAACCAGCTTTATGACCTATCATCTTCATCAGCTTACGCCAGATACTTCGCATGCCTGGTTGGAAACCGTAATGGCATTACGAGGTCTGGGAATTGGTATTTGCATGATGCCATTGTCCACGGTCGGCATGAATGCTGTTCATCCGAGCAAGGTAGCCAATGCGTCTACAGCGTCCAATCTTGTACGTACTGTGGCTGCATCTATGGCGATTGCGGTACTGACCGCCATTATGCAAAGCCGTTCAGCTGCTCATGCCCAGCAAATTTCGGAGTCCATTACACAGGACTCAGCTCATACGCTACAGGCGACATTGGGTAGCTCATGGATGTCATCCATAAGTAGTTTAATCACACTGGATGCTACATCGAGAGGAATTGGGGATACGTTCCTCATTTCATCTATACCGCTGTTTTGCACGATTCCACTCATCTTTTTGTTTATTCAGAGGAAGAAAGCAAAGACACAGCCGGAAGCTTAATAAAGAGAAATACAAAAATATCGACTGGATGGCTTACATTATTTCCACGGACAGAAAGAAAGGGAATTATCATGAAAATATTGAGAGTAGAAAGTACATTAGCGGCTTTAGTCCTCGGCGGCGCAGTGCTGGCAGGCTGCTCCAGTAATAGTGGAGCGGCTCAGGACATGGTCGTTCCAGTTAAAATTAGTCAAGCACAGCAGGGGATTATCGGACAGGGAAATATTTATACAGGTACGGTAACACCTTCGGAAACCGTCAATATTGTGCCTAAAGTAGGCGGTAAAGTGGTTGAGCTGCCTGTGGATATTGGTTCTGAGGTTAAAAAGGGCCAAGTCCTCTTCAAGCTTGACGATAAGGATATGCGTAACAATGTTGCAAAAGCTCGCGCCGCAGCAGCAGCCGCAGCAGCTGGCGTAAGTACCGCTCAAGCATCCCATGAATCAACGATGGTTCAAGCAACTTCGGGCTTAGTGCAGTCCAAGAGCGGTGTGATTCAATCCCAAAGCGCAATCAATCAGGCTCAGGGGGCTATTAATCAAGCAACTACAGCCGTAGAACAAGCGACACATGGTGTTTCCTCGGCAGCCAATACGGTGAAACAAACACAGCAAGCTTTGGCAGATGCACAAAAGAATGTAACACGTACACAAAGTCTGTTTGATGCTGGTGCGAGCACCCAAGCACAATTAGAACAAGCAAAAACCGCAGTTGTGAATGCGGAAGCGGCTTATAATAATGCACAAAATGCGCAGGCTAATGCAAAAGACCAATTGATAGCTGCTCAAAAGGCTCTAACTACAGCCCGTAACAGCTATGATACAGCAAAAAATAGCTACAGTAATGCTAACAGCGGCTACAGCAATGCGCAGAATCAGCTTAAAGTATCTCAAAATACGGCTGGCATCGAGTCTAGCCAACAATCTCTTAAGCAGGCACAACTGAATGTAAACATTGCTCAGGATGCATTGGATGACACCGTTGTTACATCACCGATCAATGGTATTGTGGGTACGAAAAATGCAGAAGTGGGCGAAATGGTATCCGCTCAGTCTCCTGCGCTAGTCATTGCTAACCTGAGTACGGTCAATACATTGATTTATGTCCCTGCGGAACAGATCAACAATGTAAAAGCAGGTGACAAGGTACAGGTTCGTGTTGCAGCCTCCAACATTGTAACAACAGGTACAGTAAAAAATGTAAGCCCGTTGGATGCAAGCGGAAAAGGTTATCCTGTAAAAATCTCAGTAGCCAATCCAGACATGAAACTGAAATCCGGCATGTTGGCTGATATCAGCTTTGTCGCTGCCAATGCGCAAGAAGGCATTGTTGTTCCTACTGCGGCAGTTCAAAAGGATCAAGGTAAAGAATATGTATATGTAGTAAGCGGCGACCATGCGAAACGCAAGGAAGTGAAAACTGTTCAAACGACAGGCTCACAAACACTCATTACCAGTGGCTTGAGCAAGGAAGAGAATGTGATTGTGAATAATCTGGCATTGCTGTCCGATAACTCACCGATTACAATTACCCAATAACTTGGTTCTAAACTTGCGTTCTTTATAATAGTAGAAATTTATTATGGATACATTCCAAGGCAGCCCGCAATTGGGCTGTCTTGTTTTTATTTCATTTGCACATTTTACATAGGGTTAATGTCGATCTGGGACTTTTTTTGACGAACATTGGTAGAATAGGATAGACTAAATTGGAAATAGATAGTTTACGAGATCTCAGACAAGCGATCGGAGGAATTGTGAGATGGAAGTGAAATTGGTTGTAGATTATGAAGCTTATGAGAATGGCCAAACGATGGCTAAATCTATTGAGGAACTGGCAGCCAAGCCGGAGAGTGCCCAAGTTACGGATCTGATCATTGGAGATTGGGGCGGAGCCTATGAAAATTCACCAGATGATTTTATACCCGTGTTAGTGAAGCTAAAAGATCAATTTCCTAAGGTGCGCAAGCTGTTTATTGGTGATATGGAATATGATGAGTGTGAGGTATCATGGATTAACCAAACGAATCTGTCCCCGCTGTTAGAAGCGTTTCCAAAGCTTGAATCCTTACATATTAAAGGAAGCCAGGATCTGAGCTTGGAACCCCTTCGCCATAATCATCTTCAAGAATTGGTTATTATTTGTGGCGGTCTACCTGTGAGCGTCCTTCGACAAATCCGTAATGCCGAACTGCCTGAACTGCGCAAGCTGGAGCTGTATTTGGGTGTCGAGGATTATGGTTTTGACGGTAAACTGGAAGATATTTTACCGTTTTTGGACAGCAATCCTTTTCCCAAACTTACATACTTGGGACTCAAAGATAGTGAGATACAGGATGAAATTGCCGTTGCTGCTGCTAATGCCCCTGTGATTGGACAACTGGAAGTACTGGATCTCTCACAAGGTACTTTGTCTGATCAAGGTGCAGAAGCGTTGCTGGCTAGTGAAAGTATAAAAGGACTGAAACATCTGGATTTGAGCTATCATTATATGTCTAGTGAAATGATGGGGCGCTGGAAGAACTCTGGTTTATCTGTGAACGTAGAAGATCAACAAGAAGCAGATGAAGAAGATGATTGGCGCTATCCATCACTGACAGAGTAATTTGCTCCAATGGATTTCTAAAACGGATTGACTTTAAAATTAAAAAGAATAAAAGTGAGGCGGCTCTATGATGAAGATGTGGGATAGTAATGTCAACGAGCCGTTTATCTTGTTCGGTAATTCGGGGAATCGTCGAACTACGGGGCTGCAGGAAGCACGAAGCAGATTAATGCTTCCGTCAGCTCTGGAGGTCTCCTATACAGATGTGTTGGGGGCCATTCGAGAGAAACACAGTCTGAACGAACTGATGGTCAGGATAGCTGCACAAGCTGCGCAAGATAGCGTGAATGGCAGTGTCCAATTGCAAGAGAGCATTGATCAATTACTGAAAGGTCGGGTGGACAGAGGCCCGCTGCTACGTCTGGATGCACCGGGCGAAAACTTTGAGGTAGAGCGGGAGTTGATTGCTCTGGGCGCCCCGGATGCCGAGGGAGACGATTCTCTGTTGCCATGGCCGGAATGGGCACATGGCACAGGTATACTAGCGGCAGAAGCGCGCCGTTTGCAGGAACAGCGTGGTCGCATTTGGCACCCGGCACAATGGTTCCGGGGCTATTGCCGTCTGCTGGCTTGGCTGCGGCATGAAGTAGATCGGCTCTGGCCTTCGTCGCGCTGGATGAACGATCCTGCGGAAGTAGCCGTCATGTTTGACAAACGGCGTTGTAGCGCCGTATTAGACCAGGCAGACATCAGGGTCCCGCCTGTGCTTACAGCTTCAGGCGGTGCTTTTCGTGATGCTGTTGATCTGCATGCAGCTATGAAAGAGAGTGGGTTTCACCGCGTATTTGTGAAAATATTTTGCGGGTCAGGCGCTTCTGGTGTCATGGCTTATCAAGTACATCCCAAAACGCATGCAGAACTGGCGGTAACTACGATTGGAACAGAGATCATACACGGACAGCGTGTGTATTATAATGCCGGACGATTGCGTCGTTATACAGACAAGCAGGATATTCATGCCATCCTTAACTGGCTATGTTCGGAAGGGGTACATGTGGAACGCTGGATTCCCAAAGCGACCTTGAACGGACGTGTTTATGATGTGCGTCAACTCGTGTGTGAATCAGAAGCTTGTCATGCGGTTTTACGTTTGAGCCACAGCCCCATCACAAATCTACATTTGCGTAATGAGCGGCTCTTGCTGGAGGAAGCCGAACTACCACAAAGTACGGTGGAATCGGTTCAGCATACTGCAAAAGCCGCCATGAGGGTCTTTCCGGCGTCCATGGTTGCTGGACTGGATGTGCTTGTTCCGGCTCACGGTGGTCGTCCCTACGTATTGGATGTTAATCCGTTCGGTGATTTACTGTACCGGGTTGAACATCAGGGTTGGAATCCATATGAATGGGAAATGTTGCACCTTGCTAATAGGAGCGTAGTTTTGGAAAGGAAAGACAGATAATGACTGATATGAATCAAATTGTTGGCTCTCATGATATTGTCATGATTACGCTGGATACCCTGCGTTATGATGTAGCCAAGCTGGAGGAAGAAAACTGTCCGAATTTATGCGGCTCCGGGTCGTGGGAAAAGCGCCATACACCAGGGAGCTTTACATATGCTGCACACCATGCTTTTTTTGGCGGATTTTTACCGACTCCGGCCAATACGGATAAGGCTTCACATGTCAGGCTGTTTCACACAAAAGATACGGGACTGCGTACGCATCCACATACCTGGCTGTTCGATGCTCCGGACATTGTGTCCGGGCTGGAGAACGAGGGCTATCGGACCATCTGTATCGGCGGCGTTATATTTTTTACGAAGAAGAACAAGCTGGCCAAGGTACTGCCCGGATATTTTCAAGAGAGCTACTGGCGCATGAACTTTGGCGTTACCAACCCTCGTTCAACAGAGCATCAGGTGAATCATGCCTTGAAGCTGTTGGAAAAGGCAGACCCTGCACAGCGCTTGTTTTTGTTTATGAATGTATCAGCCATCCATGGGCCTAATCATTATTTTGTAAAGGGCTCTTCAAAAGATTCAGTAGAGTCTCAACGAGCAGCTTTGCGGTATGTGGATGGTGAACTTGGACGCTTGTTTGATGCTTTGCGGAAGCGTGGCAAGACGTTTTGCATGGCTTTTTCCGATCATGGTACAGCTTATGGGGAAGACGGCTACGAAGGGCATCGCCTGGCGCATGAGGTAGTGTGGAATGTGCCTTACCGCGAATTTATACTGTAGGACAAAAAGAAACGTAGTTTGCACTGGTAAATGATCAACAATCCAATCCAGCGCGAGGAAGGAGCAGAAATGAAAGCCATGAATCTGAATCACCTGCATCCAATGGGCCCAGCAACCCAGACTTCTCCGGGAATGGACACTAATTTAGTAACGTCTAGATTTCAGTGGCCGGATACTCCTGTAGAATGGGCACGTACGATCCGAGAAGCTCCCTATCGCTCCTATCTGTATTCTTACCCGCATAAAACGGCCTATCGTTCGTTCGATACACCGCTCCCATTGCAGGAATTGTGGGAGAAAGAAGAGTTGGAAAGCTATTTTTTGTATATGCATATACCGTTTTGCGCAGCTCGCTGTGGATTTTGTAACCTGTTCACTTTGCCAGACAAGCGTCAGGATGTGCATAAGGAGTATGTGGATGCGCTAGAAAGACAAGCTCGGCAATGGGCTCCAATTATGGGGGGTCGGCCTTTTTCGCGTTTTGCGATTGGCGGTGGTACACCGACCTTATTGGAGGCTCCTTTGGTGGGGCGTTTATTTGACATTGCGGAAAATATTATGGGATTGGACCCCAAGCGAGCTTCTATTTCAGTTGAAACCTCTCCAGACACTGTAACTGAGGATAGGCTGGAAGTGCTCAAGCGCCGCGGTACAGATCGTGTCAGCATGGGAATCCAGAGCTTTGTGGAATCAGAAAGTGCCGCCATATACCGACCTCAGAAGCCAAAGCTTGTTAGAGAAGCACTTGAGCGGCTGGTAGAATACAATTTTCCTTTGCTCAACGTGGATCTGATCTATGGTCTGCCTGGTCAAACGGTGGAAACCTGGCTGTATTCTCTGGAGGAAGCTCTGTCTTATTCGCCAGGAGAGATCTTTCTTTACCCGTTATATATTCGTGAAAATACGATTTTAAAGCCCGGCTATACCGGGCTGGATCACGATATTCGCCTTAGCTTGTATGAAGTAGCGCGTGAACGGCTCAAACAGGCAGGATATGTACAATATTCCATGCGCCGTTTTGCTAAAAATGAGGGTACATCCAGCAAAGAGCTTTTGCCCTACAGTTGCCAGGAGGAGGGCATGGCTGGATTGGGGTGCGGAGCACGCTCTTATACACGCGATGTACACTATGCCAGCCGGTATGGTGTCAGTACAGCAGCCACACGTAGTATTATCGCGGATTATGTGGCGGCGGAGCGTCATGATCTGGCTGACTACGGCTTTATTTTAAATGCGGATGAGCGTAAGCGGCGCTTTATCCTGAAGGCACTTCTTCATCGGGAAGGATTGGAACTATGCGCCTATGCAGAGCGCTTCGGTGTATCCCTGGAAGACGATTTTACAGGAATGTCACTGCTGCTAGAATCGGGTATGGCTGTGGTCGAGGAGGGCACGCTTCGACTTACGGAGGAAGGAATGGCCTATTCCGATGCGATTGGGGACTGGATGATTTCCACATCAGTACGTGAGCGTATGGAAGGATATGTAGGCGCATGAGAGCGACCTTATATTATCGTGGTTCGCTGACCTCATGCAACTATGCTTGCCCTTACTGCCCATTCAGTAAAAACGTCGATAGTCGGGAAACGTTGAACAAGGATCGGGCGCAGTTGGAACGTTTTGCTGATTGGGTACGAGAGCAGGGCGCTTTGGGGCACCAGCTCTCCATTTTTTTTAATCCATATGGAGAAGCCTTGATTCATTACTGGTATCGTAAGACCATGATTGAGTTCTCCCATATGGCGCATGTGGAAAAAGTGGCCGTACAGACGAACCTTTCGGCTAAGCTGGATTGGACAAAAGAACTAAATCCAGAGACAGCTGCGCTGTGGGCTACATATCATCCTGGAGAAACCAAAGAGCAAGCTTTTATATCGCAGGCTATGAAGCTATATGAACTTGGCATTTCCTATAGTGTCGGTACAGTTGGATTGAGACAGGCGTTCCCGGCTATTCGTTCTTTGCGGGCGCAACTTCCAAAAGAAGTATATATGTGGGTCAACGCCTACAAGGACCGCCCCCATTATTATACGGATGCTGAGGTTGCCGAATTAACTGCGATAGATCCCTATTTCCAATGGAATTTAAAGGATTATAGTAGCCAGGGGCGAGCATGTCGCGCGGGAGAAGATGTATTTTACGTCCAAGGTGACGGACGAGTAAAACACTGCTATCAGGATCGCCGTGTGATTGGACACCTGTACAGAGACGGTCTGGAGGGGCTGAGCGCCCAGCGTCCGTGCCGGATGAAAGAATGCGGTTGTTATATCGGTTATATCCATATGGAAGAGCAGCCATTTCGGGAAATGTACGGTAACGGCTTGCTCGAAAGGGTGCCGCATACAACCATGATGATCCATTAGACAAAAAAGAGAAAAAAAAGAACCGCCCTTGCCATCAGGCAAAGAGCGGTTCTTCTGTTTGGAAATAAGTTTGTACGATTGCCTATGCAATTTAATTAAATTTGGACAATAGCAGTAATTTCTTCATCCAGATCCAATCTGACCTGCTCGCGATAGGCACGAATATTGTATTCGGAATGAAGATATCTCAGAATCGCTTCTATCATATTAGCTTCCACTAGATATTGACTGCGTCCCTGGACATGAACTTCGGCTGTATAGCCTGTATCTTCATCCCAGCTTAGCTCCACAACCACATCGGTTGGTTGTACGCCCTTGCGTTCAGCCATATGCAGGCAAATGGCATTGACAATCTCATCCATGCTTAAAATCATAACTTAGTAACGTCCTCCACGAGAATCATCTGGTCTACGGCGATTTTTGATAGCTCGGTAGATACCTACACCAACCATAATCAGAACATAAATAGCTAGAACGTTAACGACCAGACCAAGCAAGCTACCCAATGCACCCATGTTGCCGAACAATCCGCCAAAGAGCATACCTGCCAAGCCGCCCAGCATCATACCTTTGAGGAACCCACCACCGCCACCAAGGAACCCACCGGTTCTGCTTGTGTTGCCCGTAGTAGCACTAGATTTAGTTCCACTATCAGACTTATTGATGCCGCTGCTGTCATTCGCTTTGCTTGGTGTAGATTGGTATGATTTTGGTCCGGATTTAAATCCGCCACCACGCCTTGCATCAGCTGTAGATGGTGCGATCATAGCAATGAGTAGGGTGAAAGCCATCATCAGCATCATCATATTTTTCAAAGTGAATGTCTTTTTCATGTAAATATAATCCCCCTTAGTAATTTGTGTTATAGGTCAAACAACCGCTTACCCGTAATACGATATAGCATGGAAAAGGGTTTCAAAGAATTTTAATTTTTAAAAAATTAAACGATAACGTACATAAATCCCATACACGGATTGATAAAAACGTTCAGCTTTAGGGTTTAAGTAAAAACGGATTCGTGTCTGCTCTGACATCACCGGCAAGCAGCATGCGCAGCACCATTTGGCACCATTCCAGGCCTGCTCTAGCATTTAAAAGCCCTTTTTGCACTAAAATATAGTCACCGAAATTCTTACTGCCAAAGTGTAAATTTTCTGCGGGAATGTCGTTCAGTATATCCTCTAGATGCTGGATTTTCTGAATAAAATAACGTTTACGTTCTTCCAGCATACGATTGGCACTCGTCTTGTCCGTCAACCAGAGACAGAATAATCGAAGGCTTAATTCGTCCCGTGTAACCGGAGCAGCTAACGTTTCCTGAGACCATTGCTGAAGCATATGGATTCCCTTGTCGGTAATGGTATACATTTTTTTATCAGGCTTGTCGGATTGCTGAATCCATCGGGAGGCTAGCAGTTCCTTGCTCTCCATACGGGCCAGTAGCGGATAGATCTGACTGTGCTTGGCCTGCCAAAAAGGCTGTATACGCAGCATCAGATCATAGCCGGAGGATTCCTCTCTGGCGAGTAGCCCCAACAGACCATACGATAGTAAATTCATATATCTTATCTCCTTCATCCATCTTAGTGACGGTTGTAACAGCTCTGCGGCAGATCATCTGCGGCTTCATAAAAAGTGTACACTGAAACTGTATGGTTTGACAACTTTCACACTGGTCGTTCACAGGTTAGCCAAAATTAGCTGGGGGCATTCTGTATGTATATGTGCTTTTTTTCATAGAAACAGGGTAGTTTAAGCACGTATGTACGCGCCTGAACTACCCCGGTAACTAGATATAGTGTTTACTGGTTATTCCCATCAACAACAAGTGTTAACGCTCCTGTATCTGGATGTATTACCATGCCATGAACGGGCGTATTCGGAGGGAGAAGGGGATGGTTTTTAATAAGCTTCACTGTAGTCTGTACCCCTTCTTCAATGTTGTCAAAACCTTTTAACCATTTATTCAGCTTAATACCTGAATTCTCCAATGTACTCAGCACTTCCTGCGAAATTCCGCGATCAAGCATTTCATTAACCATGTGATCAGCGTTTAATGCAGCCATGCCGCATTCATAATGACCTACAACGAGCACTTCGTCTGCTCCCAGCTCGTATAGAGCGACTAGCACACTGCGCATTACGCTTCCAAAAGGCTGTGAAATAATTGCACCCGCATTTTTGATGATTTTGACATCACCGTTACGCAGGTTCATGGCTTTGGGGAGCAACTCCGTTAGCCGCGTATCCATACAGGTTATGATAACCATTTTTTTATTAGGGAACTTGCCTGTTCTATAGGCCTCGTATTCTTTGTTTTCTACGAAAACACGATTGTACTCTAAAATTTCTTGGATGTGATCCACGATTGTTCCCTCCAGATTCTAATAAAGTTTAATATGTACCGCCCAACGTTTGATCCAGGTATTAGGAGCTGGTCGTACATGTTGTGTGTTGATTATACTTTTTAATATAATTATCATCAAGTATAGGTATCTAAAAATTTTAACCATTTTAAGTTAAAGAGGTGTCTCTAATTATGGAGCAACAAACATTGGATCAATGGACGGCTTTAAAGGAAATTGCACACAAAATCAGTGGTTACGGCGAAGCAGTCGGCTTGCTGCACTGGGATTTACGGACAGGCGCTCCACGTAAGGGCGTTGACATCCGGTCGGAGACGTTGGGCATGCTGTCCACGGAAATGTTCAAGCTGATGATCTCGGATGAAATGGGGCAGTTGCTGCAATTTTTTGCCGCAAAAGACAAGCTGGAGCAACTGGAAGACAATGATCGCAGACTGGTAGAGGAATGTCGCAAAAATTATGACCTAAATCGTTCGGTTCCGGCAGACCGCTACCGGGAGTATAGCATTTTAGCGGCTCAGGCGGAAAGCAAGTGGGAGGAAGCAAAGGAACATAGCGACTTTGCCGGATTCGAACCGTACTTGTCTAAAATCGTAGACATGAAGCGCGAGTTTATCGGTTACTGGGGGGTTAAGGATACAGAGTACGACACACTTTTGGATCAATATGAGCCAGGGATGACGGTTGAAAAGCTGGATGCGGTCTTTGATCGTCTCAAAAAGCGCCTTGTACCCCTATTGTCTAAAATTCAGGCTTCACCCAATCAGCCGGATAAAAGCTTTTTAGACGGTGTATTTGATGTAAAGCAGCAGGAAAAGTTCAGTCTGTTCATTTTAGGTCAGATGGGTTATGACTTTGACGCAGGTCGTTTGGATGAGAGTGTGCATCCCTTTGCGACAGGGTTAAATCCAGGTGATGTGCGTATAACAACACATTATTTGCAAGATGATGTAACCAGTGCTATTTTTAGCTCGCTGCATGAAGGAGGCCATGCACTGTACGAACAAAATATTGCTCCTGAGTTAGCAGGATCACTACTGTCCGGAGGAACCTCTATGGGGATACATGAATCCCAGTCCCGCTTGTGGGAAAATAAAATCGGACGCAGTCGTGCTTTCTGGGATCGGTATTACGATGATCTGCAAAAGCATTTTCCTGATCGTTTGGCGAAGGTCACGGCTGAGCAATTTTACCGGGCAGTCAACCGCGTGGAAAATTCATTGATTCGTATTGAAGCAGATGAGCTGACATATAATTTACATATTATTGTCCGCTATGAAATTGAGAAAATGCTGTTTAATGAAAAGCTGGATGTAAAGCGTCTCCCTGAGGTATGGAATGCAAAATATAAAGAATACCTGGGACTTCTTCCCCCGAGCGATGGGCTGGGCGTACTTCAAGACGTTCACTGGTCCGGTGGTGACTTTGGCTATTTTGCTTCGTACTCGCTTGGCAATATGTATGCAGCGCAAATTTTGGCGACTCTGCGCAAAGAGCTGCCGAACCTGGATGAGCTGATTGCTGCTGGTGAGCTGGAGCCGATTAAGCAATGGCTGACTGAACGGATTTACCGTTACGGCAAGAGTCGGACGCCGTCTGAGTTGATTGTAGCCATTACAGGTGAGGATCTGAATCCCGATTATCTCGCCGACTATCTGGAAGAGAAATATACATCCATATACAAGCTGTGATTTAGAAGTTGTTATATAATCACACACAAAAACCCCGCGTTCTTAGGCAAATGCGGGGTTTTTGTGTGCGATTAACCATTATATCGACAGCCGCATAACAATATATGAAGTCAACGATGCAAAAAGGTGGGGAGGGAACAAGGATGAAAAACGGCACTCGTTTCAAAGCAGTGGTGGCTGCGGCACTACTCGGATTACTGTTGCTCAGTGGGTGTGCCCCCAAAGGGGAACAAACGATTGAGATCAGACTTGGCGAGGTAGCCCGTACGGTCTTTTATGCGCCGCAGTATGTAGCCTTGAGCCAGGGGATGTTTGCTCAGGAGGGACTGGATGTTCAGCTGGCTACGATCCCTGGGGGAGACAAGGCGATGACGGCGTTGTTGTCCAATCAGGCAGATATCGCGCTGATCGGCGCAGAAACATCTATTTATGTGTATCAGCAAGGAGCAGAGGACCCTATCATTAATTTCGCCCAGCTGACACAGAAGGACGGAACCTTTTTGTTTGCACGGCAGACGCAGGATAGCTTTGACTGGGAAAAGCTGAAACAACAAAATTTTTTGGGACAACGCAAGGGCGGAATGCCACAAATGTCACTTGAATTTACGCTTCGCAAACACGGCATTGATCCTCATAAGGATCTGAAGCTGATTCAAAATATTGATTTTGCCAATGTCGCCTCTGCTTTTGGCTCAGGTACAGGGGATTACGTACAGCTGTTTGAGCCACAGGCATCTATTTTTGAAAAGGAAGGTCGGGGGAGGGTGGTTGCCTCCATCGGCGTAGAGAGTGGCGAGTTGCCATATACGGTATATATGGCGAAGCAAAGCTATCTAAGCACCAATAGCGAGGCCGCTCAGAAATTTACAAATGCCATATATCGGGCACAACAGTGGATTGCTGCGCATTCACCTGAACAGATCGCCGAAGCAATTACGCCTTATTTTAAAGATACAGAATTAGCTGTTTTGACGAGTAGTATCAAGCGCTACAAGGAACAGAGTACCTATGCTATGAACCCGATGATTGAGGAAAAGGAATGGAAGAATTTACAGGATGTCATGGCCTCGGCAGGTGAGCTGAAAAGCCCTGTTGCACTAGATAAGCTGGTCAACTCAAGCTTTGCAAAACAGGCGATCTCCTCCAACTCTATCGGGAATACTGAGACAGATGTGAAAAAGAGCGCAACTGAAGCTACGGATACAGCTGTCGATGCTGGAGGTTCACCATGATGGAAGAACAGAGTGGTCTCACTGCGGATGTGACGATCCCGATGGTGAGAATGGAGCAAGTGACCCATGTGTATGTAACAGATCGGGAAGCTTCACTTGCGGTTGAGAATATCGATTTTTCCGTAAATACAGGGGAGTTTGTCAGTTTAGTCGGTCCAAGCGGCTGTGGCAAAACGACGATCCTGTCTATGATCGCCGGGCTGCTGCGTCCAGCGGCAGGTCAAGTTATGCTGCAAGGTCAGCCGGTAAGTGGCCCGAGCCCTGAGGTCGGTTACATGTTGCAGCAGGATTATCTCTTCCCGTGGCGGACGATCATGGATAACGCATTGTTAGGTCTGGAACTAAGCAACAGAGTAGATGAAGCTGCGCGTGAGCGGACACGGTTATTGCTGGAAGGCATGGGTCTGGGAGGAAAGGAGCATTTGCATCCATCCCAGTTGTCTGGAGGAATGCGCCAGCGTGTGGCGCTGGTACGGACGCTGGCGACTAATCCGGGACTGCTGCTGCTGGATGAGCCGTTCTCCGCGCTGGATTATCAAACCAAGCTACAGCTGGAGGACCTTGTTGTGCAAACCTTGCGGGAGCGAGAGAAAACGGCGATTTTAGTCACGCACGATTTGGCCGAGGCGATTGCAGTCAGCGACCGGGTTATAGTGATGGGGCGAAATCCTGGTCATATTCGGCGTACCTTTGAAATTCCGGATTCCATCCGGGAAGCCCAGCCTTTTTATGCACGCGAGCAGCCGGGCTTTAATGAGCTTTTTCATGAAATATGGGGGGAACTGGAGGCTTCGGGAGCAAAGGAGTGAGTTAACGTATGAAGAACGAAGCTGATCAGCTTGAGCAACGATGGATTCAAGGACTGCATCAGACGTATTTGCGTAACAGGCGTTTGCAAAAGTGGTTAGTAACAGGTGTGCAGACAGCTATTTTGCTGCTTTTATTTGTATTGTGGGAAATTGCAGGTCGTTTGAAGTGGATTGATGTACTGTTGTTTAGCTACCCTAGCAAAATTCTCACACAGATTGGCAAGGATGCGGTCAGCGGTGAATTATGGGGGCATGTAGGTGTCACTGTTGGAGAAACAATGGCAGGTTTTTTGCTTGGCACACTGCTCGGTACACTGCTGGCGGTACTTATTTGGTGGTCGCCGTTTTTGTCGAGGGTGCTTGACCCGTATATGGTCGTGTTTAACAGTATGCCCAAGGTAGCGCTGGGCCCGATTTTTATCGTCATGTTTGGGGCAGGTTTTACCGCGATTCTGATGACGACCCTCTCCATTACGGTTATCATTACGACACTTGTGGTGTACAACAGCTTTCAGGAAGTCGATTCGAATTTGATCAAAGTGGTTCGCACGTTTGGGGGATCACGTCGTGATACGTTTCAAAAGGTAATTTTGCCCGCATCCTTTCCCGCAATTGTCTCTACGCTAAAAGTGAATGTCGGCATGGCGTGGGTTGGCGTGATTGTGGGTGAATTTTTGGTGGCTAAAAATGGCTTAGGCTATTTGATTATTTATGGTTTTCAGGTATTCAATTTCACGCTGGTCATGTCCAGTTTGTTGATCATTGCTGTCGTAGCTACACTGATGTATCAGGCAGTCGTGTATGTGGAGCACCGCCTGCTTTCGGGTCGCCCTCATCGGTAATTATTAAATTTCTGAATATTTGTGTAAAACGTGAAAATAAAGTACCATGAAAATGAAATACTTAATATTTATGAAAATGAGAAAACAGATTTCATCTAGAGAGGACAGAATTTTTTCATGGGCTTTCGTACGATTAAAACGGCTATTGCCGCATTAATGGCCGTACTTATTGCAGAGGGAGTAGGCATTCACGGAGCCACCTCGGCAGGGCTTTTAGCAATTTTGGGGGTGGATGTCACACGCAAGAGAAGTCTCCGTACCATTTCGGCTAGATTTTTTGCATCCGTCGTGGGACTTCTTTTTGCTTGTGTTTTGTTTGTGGTATTCGGATTCCATGATTGGGTACTTGCATTATATATTTTAACGGCGTTTCCGGTCATTGTACGGGTAGGCTTTAAGGAAGGCATTGTCACGGGTTCAGTCGTAGTTTTCCGAGTATTCAGCGGCGGTGTGATTGATATGGAGGTGCTGCTGACCCAGCTGGCTCTGCTGGTGATTGGACTGGGTTCTGCGATGGTTGTCAATTTAGCTTATATGCCGCGTTCTGATAATACAATGCAACAAATCCGGCAGGAGGTGGATCGGACATTTTCTGTTATTTTCAGAAATATGGCCAACACGCTGCGTAGTCCGGCATACATATGGGATGGCAAGGAAGTTATTGAAGCGGACAGCGTGATCACCAAAGGGGTCACTGAGGCGGGGCGTTCATTGGAGAATCAAATGCTTCGTCCCCAAGAGGGCTGGAATGTGTATTTTTATATGCGCAAAGAACAGCTGGATTCGATTCAAAACATGATGCAGTTGATCGCACAAATGTATCAGCACATGCCGCAGGCCAAGCTTCTGGCCGAGCTGTTCGACCAGCTTAGCAACGACGTTTTGGCTGGACATTATACGGGGCAGACCGAGAAGCTGTTGGAGCAGGTTCGTGAAGAATTTAAAGCCATGGAGCTTCCCGCAACTCGGGAGGAATTTGAGATTCGTTCGGCATTATTGCAGCTTACACATGAGCTTCATCAGTATTTGAAAATCGCTAAAAAGGACAAGGCCCCTACTCCAGTGAAAAATTAGAGTAAAGACCTTGAGCGGCTACTATCCATGATGGACAGTAGCCTCTTCTTGTTCGGTGATGGCAGAAGTCGGATGAGTAAAAGTTCTTTTATGCCGAATTCGATCTGTAATCCATAAAACAGCTGTGATCAGGCAAGGGTACAGCATAGCCCACCCAACAAAAGGAAAGACAACTGCCGTGGAGATGAAGGAAATCCAACTAATGGACACTCCCCAACGACTCCCGCGTAGGAGCTTAATCCCTGCTGCACAACCTCCTAGATAGGTCAGAATGAAGGTGGCGTTCGGGAATTGGATCAGGTTGGTGAGTGAAACTGCACCGCTACCGTACAACACCATAATGATCACGAAGCAGACACTAAGAAAAGCAATGCCCCCGATGGGTGTATGGAAACGTTGGGATAACATCCCCATCCAGCGAAAGGCCTGTCCTTGTCGGGATAAAGCATAAGCGACTCGTGAAGCGGCACCCACGTAAGCAATAATAGTAGCGGTGCAAATAAAGATACCCGTCAAGCCCGCAATGATCGCACCCCATGGACCGATAGCCCGACTAATCACCCATACGAGCGAAGCATCTGAACCCCCTGCAAGGTAACTTTGTGTGCCCACTGTAGCAAGCGCAGTAAGGAAATAAAGCAAACCGACAATGACAGCTGCAATGATCACACCTCTAACGGCAGACCGCTCGGGATTGGTAAATTCCTCTGACATATGAGACACGGCCTCCCAGCCGATAAAGCACCAGAACAGAATCGCAGCTGCTTGGCCGACAGAAAGCCAGCCATGTGGAACAAACGGCGTAAAGTGAACAGTTTTCATCTGAGGGAGTGCTGCGGCAATAGCGAATATCAGGACGGCAACGATGGCTATAACGACGGCAATCTGAATGCGTCCGGCAACCTTCATACCGATCCAGTTGATGATCAGGCCCACCGCCAGCATAGCAGCGGCCAACAGTATGCGACTTTCCTCTCCCCAGCCCATAGCTGTGGTCATATAGCCGGCTCCGGTAAGTGCGGCAACAGGCGCCCCAATTGGAACCGACATGAGAAAAAACCACCCGATATAAGCACCGGCACGTGGGGAAAAGGCCAACGTCACAAAATGCGATACCCCTCCGGCATTTGGAAATTTCGCAGATAGAAGCCCCATGGAAAGCGCCATTGGGAGAATAAGCAGGGTCATGAATCCCCATGCCAGCAACGATGCTGGGCCCGCCATTTGGGCGGCAAGGCCAGGCACAATCAATACCCCCGAACCCAGCACAGCTCCGATATAGAGCGCAATGGCCTGTGGAAGACCAATAGTGGATTGAAGTTTATTTTCATTCGTCATGCAGAAAAGCCTTCTTTCTCTTGTTATTTTCTCCAGCTTATCAGATAATCAATCTATCGGAAAAACGGAATATTACGATTGCTTGCATCGGAAAAATCGATTGAAGGAGCGGATTATGGAATCGCGGCATTTGTTTACTTTTTTAAATGTGGTGGAGGCAGGCAGTTTTACGCGAGCAGCGCGTATACTGGATTATGCACAGTCAAGTATTACTGCTCAAATTCAAACACTGGAAACGGAATTGGGTACGCCGCTGTTTGATCGCATTGGCAAGAAAATCATGCTGACCGATGCCGGGCGACGCCTGCTGCCCTATGCGCAGGAAATTTCCAAGATGCATGCTATGGCTAAGGATGCGCTTCGTTCAGAAACAGAATTAACAGGGACGCTAAAAATAGGAGCACCAGAGTCTCTGGCTGCTTTTCGTTTGCCGAGTTTGATCCGTGAGTACAGAGAGCGGTACCCAAAGGTCAAAATTGTACTTAAGCCCGGCGAATGCTGGGAATTACGTGATTTGATCCGTTCCGGTGAACTGGATTTGGCTTTTTTGCTTCAACCTGAGACAGAGGATAGAGAACTGAATATCACCACGCTTATTCATGAGCCGATGGCGCTGGTTGCGCCTCTGAAGCATTCACTGGTTGCCTGTACACAGGTAGAGCCTGCCGACTTGAAGGACGAAACCATTTTGCATACGGAGGCTGGATGTACGTACCGAATCCTTTTTGAGCAGTATTTAAACAAACACGGTATTTTTGCAGACCCTAGTCTGGAATTTTGGAGCATTGAAGCCATCAAGCAATGCGTCATGGCTGGACTGGGTATTGCGCTGCTTCCGCTAGTTACGGTACAAAATGAGTTGCGAGAAGGGAAAATGGCACGTCTAGCCTGGGATGACAGTGAACAGCAGGTGGCTACTCAGGTCGCTTATCATACGAAAAAGTGGAAATCGCCAGCTCTCAGCGAATTTTTACAGATCGTTGAGCAGCATGTAACACATTGGCGTGCATGAGTTCAAGCCATGGCGGCATATGCTTATACAAATAATATTTTTTCCTTTTCGCCTATTCACTCAACATTCGCCCACAACCTGCATACATATGTATGGAATGATTGATTGTATGGAGGAGGTTCAAGAATGGCATTAAGTCATAAAAATCGTAGAGAGATTATTACCAAAGCGATCTGTGGTAAAGGTCGCAGATTCTCTACCGTAACCCATACCGTAACTCCGCCGAATAATCCGACCAGTATTTTGGGAGCATGGATTATCAACCACCAGTATGAAGCTGTGGCGGCTGGAGACGGCATTGAGGTCATCGGGACGTATGATATCAATATTTGGTATTCATACGATAAAAACTCGCAGACCGATGTGGCAAAGGAAACGGTGTCGTACGTAGAAAATGTGCCGCTCTCGTATCTTGATCCGAAGCACCGGGCGTCTACAGTGGAAGTATCCGCCGAAGCTACACAGGAGCCAAGTTGCGTTGAGGCCAGTGTGTCTTCTGGAGGTGGCAGCGTAATGATCCGGGTCGAGCGGGAATTTGCGGTGGAGCTGGTGGCGGAAACGAAGATTGTTGTAGAAGTATTCCCGTATGGCAGCAGTGACGATTTTGACAAGGACTTTGATTTTGGAGCGGAAGAGGGGGACTATGAGGAGCTCGACCCCGACCTCATTGACGACGAGCTCTGACAGGAGTGACCAAAAAGAGGGCCACTTTACTCTTTGCGCCGGCTGATATTGCGCAGGGGGCAAAGGCCCTCCTTTTTTGTCGTTTTGGATCGTTAAATTCCGTACGTAGAACGGTAAGGGGGAGTATGATGCGGCAACCGGGACAGGCGCTCAAACGCTTCAGAGAGATGACGGATGATGAAAAAATGCGCAGACTGGAGCGTTCAGGTATATCGGTTCGTTGGCTGGATGAGAGTACAGCAGATTTTGCGATCGGCTACGCGGTGCAAATCCATCAACTGCGGGGACTGGAAATCCGTAGACGTGCCCTCGAAGGTTCTACCAAAGTTAGCACATATGATTTGTCTGAACTAGATTCTCAATCCCCGCTCTATGTCCGGATGGAGCGGCTGGCTGTACGTGCGTTGTATACACTCGGTTTGGACAGTGGTGAGGTAGTGCTGACGCCGCTGGGAGAGCGCAATTGTCAGGTTCGCCAAGTCTTGGCACAGCCCTGGCTGAACGATAGACGTTTGGCCACGCTATACGAAGTTGCTGCTCGTGAAGAGGATGCTCCGGGAGAGGAACTTTCAGCGAAACGGGGGAGCGCGCGACTATTAATCGGAATGGACCCCGAATTTGTGCTGGTTCGTATGCCAGAGGGGAGGGTTGTTCCGGCTTCTAGATTTTTGGGTCGACTAGGCATAGCTGGCTGCGATGCCGTTACCCGCCGAGGGCGAACGCTGTATCCGGTCGCTGAGCTTCGTCCTGCCCCGAGCGAAGATCCGGCTCGTCTGCTGAGGCATCTGCGCCAAGCTTTTGCAACAGCAGCTCGACGTATTGACGACCGCACGCTTATCTGGCAGGCGGGCGGAATGCCGCAGCCAGGTTTTCCCCTGGGCGGACACCTGCATTTCAGTGGTGTTCCGCTAAATGGTGCCCTACTTAGGGCACTAGATAACTATTTGGCGTTGCCTCTGGCGCTGCTAGAAGATAAGCGCTCGGCTCGGCGCAGACCGCATTATGGCAATTTGGGCGATTTTCGCTGTCAGTCTTACGGAGGCTTTGAATATCGTACACTGCCTAGTTTTCTAATCTCGCCACAGCTGGCGAAAGGTGTGATTGGGATGGCGTTTCTGATCGCTTCCCAATATTCACGTTTGCAGCGTAGGCCGCTGGGAGAAGAAGAGGCTCACAGAGCTTTTTATGAAGGAAACCAGGTTGTACTTAGAGAGTATATGGAGCCGGTTATTTTAGATATGGTTTCACTAGAGATCTATTCTCAATATGAAGCTTATATAGCGCCGCTGCTGGATAGCCTTCGCCAAGGAAAACAATGGGATGAAACACGGGATTTGCGCCCGTACTGGAAGCTTTCGTAAAATCAGGTGTCAACACCCGAGAGGGTTTCATGTTATCGACTGTCATTTTTGATATAATGAAAGATAATTATAAGATTAACGGAACAAAGTGTGGGGGTTAGGTAACGGTATGTCTAAATATACACCGATGATCGAGCAATATTTATCTATAAAAGAGCAGGCTAAAGATGCATTTTTGTTTTTCCGCCTAGGGGATTTTTACGAGATGTTTTTTGATGATGCGATTCTTGCATCCAAGGAGCTGGAAATTACACTGACTGGTCGTGAGGGTGGCGTCGCGGAGAAAATTCCAATGTGCGGCGTGCCTTATCATTCAGCAGAAAATTACATACAACGCCTTATTGAGAAGGGTTATAAGGTGGCCATCTGTGAGCAAATGGAGGAAGCCTCAGCTACGAAGGGAATGGTGCGGCGGGATATCGTCCGTGTTGTGACCCCGGGTACGGTCATGGAGGGCAAAGTGCTGGGTGATAAATCCAACAACTACATGGTATGTGTCACAGAGACGGACGGGATGCTGGCGCTGGCGGCATGCGACTTGTCGACAGGTGAACTCTATGTGACTTCCGTACCTGATTCGAAAGAATGGCTATTAGATGAAATTAATATTTATGAGCCGTCCGAAATGTTGGGGGATGGTCATTTGCTCGATTTCGTGACCTCTCGTATGTCGCCTGTTGGACGGCGTGTTGTGTATACGGCCTGGGACAAATCCAAAGATGATCTGGTACGGGATCAATTTGGTGAAGCCACATGGGCAAGGCTTACGGAGGAACGCAGACGTTGCGTATCGCGCCTGATTGCCTACTTAAATGAAACGCAAAAAAGATCGTTAGGTCAACTGACCCAAATCTCGGTCTATGAGCCCAATCATTTTATGATTCTGGATCCATTTACCCGCCGGAATCTGGAACTGGTGGAGACGGTGCGTGAACGCTCCAAGAAAGGCTCGCTGCTGTGGCTGTTGGATCGGACAGAGACATCCATGGGCGCACGTTTGTTGCGTCGTTGGATCGACAAACCGCTGTTGAGCAGCAATTTAATTGAGGAACGATTAGAAGCGGTAGACAAGCTGTACCACCAGTTTATTTTCCGCGAGGATGTACGTGCTCAGCTTAAAGAGATTTACGACCTGGAGCGTTTGGTAGGACGGATCGCTTTTGGTAGTGCTAATGCACGAGATTTGATCGCTCTCAAGCTGTCTCTGGCTCAAATTCCGTCTTTACGCGAGCTGTGCGCTGAATCTCCATCGAATACGCTGAGACGGATTGCACAAACATTGGACAGCTGTACAGACCTGTGTACGCTAATTGAGGAAGCAGTTGCCGATGAACCCCCGATTTCCGTAAGAGATGGAGGGCTTATAAAGGAAGGTTACCATCAGCATCTGGACGAACTGCGTGAAGCGAGTGTGAACGGTAAGCGCTGGATCGCTGAGCTGGAGGCCAAGGAACGTGTAGCAACCGGCATTCGGTCGCTCAAAATCGGATACAACAAAGTGTTTGGTTATTACATCGAGGTGACCAAATCCAATTTGGCTTCATTACCGGAAGGTCGATATGAACGCAAACAGACGTTGGCGAATGCAGAACGGTATATCACACCGGAATTGAAGGAAAAGGAATCGCTGATTCTGGAAGCTGAGGATAAAATGGTGGATCTGGAGTACACGCTTTTCTCCGAGCTTCGTGGTAAACTGAACGCTGAAATTCCCCGTTTGCAAAAGCTGGCAGAGCAAGTTGCTGAAATCGACGTGTATCAGTCGCTGGCAACGGTTAGCGCGGAACGTGGATTCGTGAAACCTGAGCTGACAACAGGATATGATTTTGTAGTGGAACAGGGACGGCACCCCGTAGTGGAGGCCGTAATGAAAGATGGTGGCTTTATCGCCAACAACACAGTGTTGGAAGAAGCCGATGCGCATATTCTACTCATCACCGGTCCGAATATGGCTGGGAAAAGTACGTATATGCGTCAGGTTGCTCTCATTGCGATTATGGCTCAAATTGGCTGCTTTGTCCCGGCTGCACGTGCTAAAGTGCCGATGCTGGATCGCATTTTCACACGGATCGGTGCTGCGGATGATCTCATCGGCGGGCAGAGTACGTTTATGGTCGAAATGGCGGATATTCAAGTCATGACGGACAAGGCAACTCCGCGAAGCTTGATTATTATTGATGAACTGGGACGAGGGACGTCCACCAGCGAAGGGATGGCAATTGCACAAGCGGTCATCGAATTTGTGCATGATACGATTGGTTGTAAGGCGCTGGTATCTACGCATTTCCATGAGCTGGCCCATTTGGAGCAAGGTCTGTCTTCGCTGCGAAATTACTCCATGGCTGTGCAGGAAAGCGGCGATAAGGTGAATTTCCTGCGCAAGCTCATACCAGGCGCGGCTAGCAGTAGCTATGGTATTTATTGTGCCCGGCTTGCAGGTTTGCCTAATAACATTATTGAGCGAGCGAATGGTCTGCTATATGGTTTTGAACAGGCGGCAGCTCAAGTAACGGCGGGCACGGAGGCAGTAGGGGGAGCGAAGGAAGGGACTGATCTTCGTACAGCGTCAGGGACAGAAGAGATTTCTCCAATGTCCGCAAAATATGTAGGCCAGACATTGTCAGCGAACGGAGATACAGCACCACAAGTCCAGTCTGGATCACAGCAAGCCACCCTGGTAAAAGAAGATACCTTACAGATTGTGGAAGATTCAGGTGAGTTGGAGCGATCAGCTTCTGACGTGGTACAGCTGTCCATTTTCGGAGAGCAGGATCTTGCTCCCTCCAAGCCACACCCAGAGACGGTAGAAGCTAATCCGATCGTGCGGCAAATTTTGCGGAAAGTGAAAAATGCTGATGTCATGAACATGACACCCTTACAGGCAATGCAATTGTTAAATGAATTAAAAAATAAAGCCAATGGTCTGTAATTAAAAATATTAGGCATTATTATTTTGCTTATTTTTCATCACACTTTGAAGTCAGGAGGAGGTTAAAAGGATGTCTAAAATTCGAGTGCTAGATGAGCATATTGCGAACCAGATTGCTGCCGGTGAGGTCGTGGAACGTCCAGCCTCCGTCGTGAAGGAACTGGTGGAAAATGCGATTGATGCGGGCGGTACACGAGTAGACGTATGGGTAGAAGAGGGCGGCCTGCAAAGTATTCGGGTGACGGATAATGGCAGTGGGATAGAGCCTGAAGACGTGGAAACGGCATTTTATCGGCACGCGACAAGCAAAATCGGACATGGCCGCGACCTATTCCAAATCACAAGCCTCGGCTTCCGGGGAGAGGCATTGCCCAGTATAGCGGCTGTATCGAAAGTAGAGCTGCTCACAGCAGCAGGAGATGACGGCCGTGCCCGTAAACTGGTGATTGAGGGCGGTAAACTGGTACTTCACGAGGATGCTGCTGGTAGGCAGGGGACGGATTTTACCGTACGCGATCTGTTTTATAATACACCTGCACGGCTAAAATATATGAAAACAATCCAGACGGAGTTGGGGCACATTTCGGATGTATTGTACCGAATGGCGCTTTCGCACCCGGAAGTGGCCTTCACATTGCGGCATAACGGCAATACATTGCTGCAAACGCTGGGAAATGGCGATTTGCTCCAAGTGATAGCTGCTATTTACGGAACTTCTGCGGCAAAATCAATGTTGATGGTGGAAGGAGAGAGCCTTGATTACCGAATTAGCGGCTATGTCAGTCGCCCGGAGTGGACCCGATCGAATCGCAATGCAATTTCGACAGTAGTGAATGGACGATTTGTGCGAAGCTATGGGCTCAATCAGGCACTGCTCAAGGCGTATCATACTTTGTTGCCGATCAATCGTTATCCGCTGGCTGTGATCCAACTGGACATGCATCCTTCTTTGGTGGATGTTAACGTCCATCCAGCCAAGCTGGAGGTGAGGTTCAGTAAAGAAGCTGAACTGTTTCAGTTGGTTGAAGATTCGGTAAAAGCTGTTTTAGGGCAGCAAGTGCTGATTCCGAAGGCAGTTAAACGCGAAATTGGCGGTAAGGATAGTGGCTCGTTTGTGCAGGAGCAGTTTCATTTCTCGAAAGGAAATGGTGCAGAAGTAGATGCTTCTTCGGATAATGGTCATAATCGAACGCTACCTCTTTCTATGGCTTCGCCGCAGGTCCAGGAATCGACACAATCCAATCACTTGACCAGTAATGAAGAGAAGAAGAAGATTAGCCAGGAGCGTGAGCAACATCCGAGTAGGGAGAGGAGCCATTCAGTCAATGGACAGGCAAACACTCTCGCTCGTCAAAGTATCAGTGATGACGAACTGGATGCAGATTTTGTGGAAGAAAACAACGGGAGTGATGATAGAGGGAGCGTGTCACTTCCTGATGGGATGACTACACGGATATCCACAGGAGATCATGCCGAAACAGATGTCTCTTCCTCGTACAGCGAAGGGATACAGGAAACGGCTGCTTCTGCCGCTTACCGTTCTTCTGTTTCCCCCCTTGCAGACAACACTACTAAATTCACGGATCAGAAGACGCACCAGGAACGTCTGAAGACAGAGCAATTGGCAGCGTTGTCGGGGGCAGCTCCTGAGGTGCCTACTTTTCCTGAGCTGAATTTAATCGGTCAGCACCATGGAACCTATCTGATTGCACAGAACGACCAGGGCTTGTATTTAATTGATCAGCATGCCGCCCATGAACGGGTCAATTACGAATTTTATTACGAAAAATTTGGCAATCCTGAATCAGTATCACAGGAGTTGTTACTGCCAATTACATTGGAATTTACGCCTTCCGAAACGGAAAAATTGAAAACAAGGTTGCATTGGTTTGAACAGGCGGGGGTGTATTTGGAACATTTTGGCGGGCAAACCTTCCGTGTCAGCTCATATCCGTACTGGCTCCCCAAAGGAGAAGAAGCGGATGTCATTGAGGAAATGGCTGGATGGGTGCTGGAGGAAAAAGCCATTGATCTAGCTAAACTGCGGGAGGCAGCCTCAATCATGTGCTCCTGCCGGGCTTCGATTAAAGCAAATCAGAAGCTGACTGACCGACAGGCCGTCGTGCTGTTAGAACGTTTGGCAGCCTGCAAACAACCCTATACCTGCCCCCATGGGCGCCCCATCGTTGTTTCCTTTTCCACATATGATTTGGAGAAGCTGTTTAAAAGAGTAATGTAAGGGAGTATAAATATGTTGCAGGATTGGGAAAAACGTGAAGAAGAAAAGCAGATGATGCTTCGTGAGAAACAAGCTGAATTACTGGTCACGACAGGAGATTCTCCCTCGGACGAGGTTGTGGAGCGTGCGAAGCTGCTTGCAGCCGAGCTTGGGGTGCTGTACGCCCCACGTCGTGGCATATCAGTAGCTAAGCTAATCGCTGCTCACAGAGTCCGTCAGGCTCTGGTGCTGGTGCAGGGCGGGGTGAGGCTGATTAGTCCGGAACAACCACCGATGGTTTTTCATCCAAGTATGGGATTCATTCGAGCCAAAAGGGTATTAAAGGGCGAGGCTGATCCGATGTTGACGGCTGCCCGACTTACCCCGGGTGATACCGTGCTGGATTGCACGGCCGGGCTAGGTACGGATTCACTTTTATTTTCCATTGGAACGGGAAGTTCTGGACAAGTCACAGCTGTGGAGAGTTCCTTCCCTGTCTATGCATTAATCAAGGATGGGATGAGACATTACCGTTCCGGTAATGCTGCAGTAGATAGAGCCTTTTCCGACATTGACGTTCGTTTTGGTCATCATCTGGACTATTTGCGTAGCTTGCCGAACCGCAGTGTAGATATTATTTATTTTGACCCGATGTTCCGTGATCCGTTGCTTGATTCCAGTGCAATCGGTCCATTGAGAGGATTGGCCAATCCAGATGCATTGAATGAAGAAAGTATTGCTCATGCGAAAAGGGTTGCAAGAAAAACAATTGTATTGAAAGAAAAAAGGGGTAGCGGAGAGTTTGCCCGCCTCGGCTTCCGTGTGGAGCAACGGGGCACAACGAAAACAGTGTACGGAGTGATTGATATTGACAGTGGCATCTAAGCCTAAACTACTTGTTCTTGTTGGCCCGACTGCGGTTGGCAAGACGAAACTAAGCATCGAAATGGCTCGACAATTTGACGCGGAAATTATTTCCGGGGATTCCATGCAGGTATACCGTCATATGGACATTGGAACTGCCAAAATTTCCGAACAGGAAATGAAAGGAATCAAGCACCATTTAATCGATATTCATGAGCCTGAATACCCATATTCAGTAGCCCAATTTCAGGAAGACTGTCGTCGTCTCATACCTGATATTCAATCTAGAGGAAAGCTACCTTTCATCGTAGGCGGGACAGGTTTGTATGTAGAATCGGTTTGCTATGAATACCAGTTTTCTGAGGTAGGGGCAGATGAAGCTTTTCGTCAGGAACAGCTTGACTATGCCGATCAGTATGGAGCCGACGCGCTTCATGCGCGACTACAGGCAGTTGATCCCGAAAGTGCACTTCGTCTGCACCCAAATGATCGTCGTCGAGTCGTGAGAGCGCTGGAAATTTACCATGTTAGCGGAACAACACTTAGCTCTCAACTTGCCAGTCAAAAAAAGGAATCTCCCTACCAACTCTGCATCGTAGGTTTGACAATGGATAGGCAAATGCTATATAAACGTATTGAAGACCGAATTGACGGGATGCTCGATCAAGGGCTTGTTGCTGAGGTAACCTCCTTAATGGAACGGGGAGTGCGAAGCGATGCCATCTCCATGCAAGGTCTAGGCTATAAAGAGATATCCTCCTACCTGCGGGGAGAGGTGTCTTTGGAGGAGGCGGTGACTTGGCTAAAACGGGATACGCGTCATTTTGCGAAGCGACAGCTCTCGTGGTTTCGCCATATGAAGGATATCCAGTGGGTAGATGTCACTGATTTCGAAAATTTTTCTGCTCATGCAGCCCGAATACACGAAATTATAGCAGGAAAGTTCCGGACAGACCTTGAATATACTTCAAAACAATCCAAATGATTATTGGGGGTACGGCTAAAATGAACAAGTCTATTAATATCCAAGATACGTTTCT
This sequence comes from Paenibacillus sp. DP01, assembly GCF_044784315.1. Taxonomy (NCBI): domain Bacteria; kingdom Bacillati; phylum Bacillota; class Bacilli; order Caryophanales; family Paenibacillaceae; genus Paenibacillus; species Paenibacillus sp. DP01. The sequence goes on along the minus strand of NZ_CP173059.1, from coordinate 3,208,983 downwards.
GAACCAATTGCGCAAGGATTCTATACCTGTGACGGTATACCTCATCAATGGATTTCAGGTGCGAGGAACGATTAAAGCATTTGACAATTTTACAATCGTTATTGATTCGGATGGGAAGCAACAGCTGATCTACAAGCATGCCATCTCCACCTTCACACCGCAACGCAACGTATCGCTTGTACAACAAGATAACGCTAGCGATAACTGATTACGGCTGGACGGCCGCCCGGGTAATGAAACTTTTCAGGCGTCCGTCTCGTCTAACTGTATAGGAATGTGACCGGGAGCAACCTGATCAGGGTTGTTCTTTTCATTCCGTTTACTTTCATGCTGCCGACAGCTAGCTTTAAGCTTACGCTCGGCGACATTATGATTATTCGCGAAAGGGAGTCAGGGGAATGCCAAACGATTCATTGTCCAGATCCGGCAATCGCAATAGAAACACATCTAAAGAGAAGCCGAAGGGCAAGAAAAAGAAAATAACAGGTAAGCGAGTTGGGTGGACGCTGTTTATTACAGCAGCATTAGCCATATTTTGCGCACTTGGTGGTTATTTATTTGTCATGGTTAATGGCGAAAAAATCTACAAAGCCAACAAGGACAAAATTACTGTGAACGAGACATCAAAGGTTTATGACCGCAACGGTGTGCTCATGGGTGAGCTGTCTGTGCAAAAAAGTGATCCTGTGAAAAGTGAAGAAATTCCGCCGTTGCTCAAAAAAGCTTTTATCGCAACCGAGGATAAGCGTTTTATGGAGCATCAAGGAGTTGATATTTGGTCTATCGGTCGGGCGGCAGTGAAGGATATCGTTGCTCGTTCTGCAGTGGAGGGCGGCAGTACGCTGACTCAGCAGTTGGCCAAAAACTTGTTTTTGACACGTGACAAAACCTTTTTCCGTAAAGCAACAGAGGTATCCATCGCAATGGCGCTGGAGCGGAATTTGACTAAAGATGAAATTATTACGCTATATCTGAATCGGATATGGTTTGGACGCTCATATTCTGGAATAAAGGCAGCGTCGGAAGGCTATTTTGGAGAGTCAGACTTAAATAAATTAAAGTTGTGGCAAGTCGCTACACTGGCGGCTATTCCGAAAGGACCCTCCAAGTATAACCCGATCAGTAACCCGGAAAACTCAAAGGCCCGGCGTGCTGTGGTTCTCCAGCTGATGTTTGAGCAGGGAATGATTGGAAAGCAGGAAATGGAAGAAGCCAAAGCTATAAATTACGATTACAAACAACCGGAAAAAGTACAAAAATATCAAAATTTTATGGAATATGTCATGGATGAGGCAGAGGATGCCTTGCCAGGAGTCAGCGGCAATGATCTGATTATTGGCGGTTATAAAATTCATACGACAATGGATGCTCAGGCTCAAAATGCGTTGGATCAAGCGATGGCGGATGATGATATGTTCGAAAAAAGTCCCGACGATCAGCCTGTCCAAGCCTCAATGGTTATTATCAATAACCAGACAGGTGGTATTGCCGCGATGGCACCCGGACGGGATTATAAAAAGGGAACCTTTAATCGTGCGACGCAGAGCCGCAGACAGCCAGGATCGGCCTTTAAGCCGATTGTAGCCTATGCGCCAGCTCTTGAATCCGGTAAATTTACGATAGATACTCCTTTGAGTAACGAACGGCAGAGTTTTAACGGATACAGTCCGAAAAACTTACATGGTTACTCTTCCACCATCAGCATGATGGATGCCATTACGAAGTCTGAAAATATACCACCTGTATGGTTGTTGAACCAAATCGGTGTGGAAAAAGGCGTTCAATTCGCCGAGAGCGTAGGCATACCGATGGACAAAAATGATCACTCGCTTGCTATCGCATTGGGGGGATTAAGCAAAGGAACAAATACTCTTGAAATGGCGCAGGCTTATAGCGCTTTTGCCAATAAAGGACAATTCCAAAAAGCTTACTCCATTAAGCAAATTAACAATAGCGATGATCAAGTGGTTTATACTCATAATGAGGAATCCAAATCTGTTATGAGTGAGAAAACGGCTTATGAAATGACAAAAATGATGCAAAATGTGGTCAATAGCGGTACAGGTCGTAAAGCACGTATCGACTGGCCTGTAGCTGGTAAAACGGGTACGACCCAAAGTGGAATCAGCGGCAACAGTGGTAACCGGGACATCTGGTTTGTCGGTTATACGCCGGAATATACCGGAGCGGTATGGATGGGGTATGACAAGCCAGATAGCAAGCATATGTTGAGAAACTCTAGCGGACAGTCGGCAGCCTTCTTCGGAAGGGTTATGGGTGAAGCACTCAAGGGACACCCAGTGACGCAATTTAGCGAGCCGAAGGGATATGAACCACCGGTTGAGGAGAAGCCAGAAGAGCCGGTTCAGGCCACCGCTCCAAGCGGACTGAGCGGGTCGTATAGTCAGGATACCCAAATTGTATCGTTGTCTTGGAATGCGGCAGAGGGAGACAATGTACAATACCGTGTTTATCGTAAAGAGTCTTCCGAAGGAAGCTTCCGGACGATTATGGAGGCGATGAGAGGCACGAGTGGTGAAGATACGTCTCCTGTAGCTGGAAAGACGTATCAATACTATGTCGTAGCTTATGGAGCGGATGGTAAAGAATCCGCAGCTTCCAACACGATTAGCGTAGAAATTCCAGCAGAAACTACTCCGATAGATCCGCAGCCAGGAAACGATCCTAATCAGGATGGAACCGTACCGGATAATGGCGAGAATATAGACGGTCAGAATGGCACGGACCAGGGGAATACACTTCCTGGAGGCACCGATAACGGTACTGGTTCTGAACAAGTTCCAACGTCTCCTGGAGTTAACAATGGAAATGGTACTGGAGGTACAGGAAACAGTAACGACAATTTTGGTAACGGAAACGATACAAATCAGGGGAATGGTCAGACGACTACACCGGATTCAGGTATAACTGATGAAAATACTATGACCAATCCAGAAAATACAGATGCATCTACCACAGGTGCTATAGTGGATGGAAATCAGGAAGGCAAATCCAACGGTCATTCCAACTCCAATCGTGGACGTCACAACCGGGATTAGCAAATATGTTTTAAATAAGATGATATTGGTTTTAAATCAAAGGTATTTTCGGACTGTTTTGACAGTCTGAAAATACCTTTTTTGCTGTAATACAAGGGTTATTTTTGAGTGTATAGTTTAAATATGGTAAGCTGGTTTTACCAATGTTGGAGAGGAACATCATTTATGAAGCGCAAATTCGGAGACCGGGCCAACTGGCGAAGAATCACCAATCGCAAGTTTGCTTGCCGGTATGTAGAAAGTGATGCGTTTACAGGATATGTGACCCTGTATACTATTTTGAGTCTCAAGGAGCCATTATGGAAAAGTTATGGTGGTCATACGTTTTGCATAGCCGATAAAGGTTATTCCTGGTTGCAATATTATCCCAAAGGTAAGCATTATGTGGTGACTGCTATGTTTGACAATCGAGAGCAAATCGTCGAATGGTACATTGATACCTGCCGAAATCAAGGAGTAACCGATCAAGGAGTTCCTTGGTTTGATGATTTGTATTTGGATGTGGTCGTGCTTAAAAACGGTGAAATCTTTCTGGTGGATGAGGATGAACTGGAGGAGGCGCTACAACGGGGGCATATTTCTACGCAAGAAGCAGAATTGGCTAACCGAACAGCGGCTGACCTGCTACATCAGATCGATGCTCACATGTTCCCCTATTTTAAAATGTCGCTGAAACACCGGGCAGAATGGTTTCATAACGGTGATTTCAAGAGAGAACGGTGAAATTTTTGCAGTGGATTAAAAGCACTAGGCCCCAACGCCATGAGCCAAAAAGCAGGCAAAGTCGCAATGGGAAAATATTTATGGTATCAAAGCGTCTCATAATTGGTTTGATGATTTTCATTTTGGTCGGATTGGTATGGGCAGGTATCCGAGTATGGAATATGAATACAGCTGCCTCTACCACTCCGCTTCAGCATGCACAAATTGGTATCGTACTAGGTGCCTCTATGTGGGGAGCTGAGCCCAGTCCTGGTTTAAAAGAAAGATTAGAAGAAGCCTTGCGGTTATATCGTAACGGGATGGTGCAGCGACTAATTGTAAGTGGAGGACTGGATCAACCTGATTTTCCGTATACGGAGGCCGAGGGGATGCAACGCTACTTGGTAGATAAAGGAGTCCCTGTGCAGCATATTGTGTTAGAAAACCAGGCAACCAGTACTTACGAAAATTTGCTCTACAGCCAGCGTATCATGAAGGAATATGGCTGGAACTCCACCGTAATCATCACACATAGCTATCACGGTCCTCGCGCGTTGGAGATTGCTCAATTTTTGAGTTTCGATCATCCCCAGCTGGCTCTGACCGAATCCAAAGTGCTGAATATGCCAATTCATCAATCAAGAGAAGTATTGGCTTACGCAAAATGGACGCTACAACGGTGGTGGATCAGTGCTCAAATTTGGATTGCCTGAATTGAGGGAAGGCTTTGTACGCGTTCTCGTTGCTTTTATGCTAATAAGGACATGCTGGACCGAATACATTAATAGGGTAAGCTGTGCCTGAAGAAATGTTGAGGTGATGGATGCATGAACGGACGGGGAATCGCCGCGGGCAAGCGGTCGGAGGAGAGACCTTCCAGACAAATCAATGTCGTGCTGCGTAGCCCGGAGCCGATCGCTTCGGTGACTGTGGACGAGACGGAAGCAGTGGCTTCGACCAAGTCGCAGGCGCTACCGCAGTATCTCAGTCTTTATCAGGAAATTCAGAAAGAACTCGATCATCTCGTCGGCTTGGATAACATCAAAGAACTGGTATTTGAGGTATATGCCTTTTTGCAAATCGCTCATATGCGCACTGATGCGGGTCTGTTGAGCAACGCACACGTATATCACATGATTTTTAAAGGAAATCCAGGTACGGGGAAAACGACAGTAGCCCGCATTATCGCTAAAATGTTGCAAAAAATGGGGGTACTGAGCAAGGGCCATCTGATTGAGGTGGAGAGAGCTGATCTGGTAGGTGAGTATATCGGCCACACCGCACAAAAAACGCGGGACCTGGTAAAGAAGTCTCTTGGCGGCGTGTTGTTCATTGATGAGGCTTACAGTTTAGCACGTGGAGGGGAAAAGGATTTCGGAAAAGAAGCGATTGATACCTTGGTGAAGGCCATGGAAGACCAAAAAAATCAATTTATTTTGATCCTCGCAGGGTATTCGGGAGAAATGGACTTTTTTTTACGGACAAATCCTGGTCTTCCTTCTCGTTTTCCAATTCAATTGGATTTTCCTGACTACACTGTGGATCAACTCATTCAAATTTCGGAGATGATGGCTAAGGAACGGGATTATATTCTCATGCCTCAGTCTATACTCAAAATGAAGGAGCATTTGCTAAATGAGCGGAATGACAGTCTCCATGCATTTAGTAATGCACGTTATGTTCGTAATGTGATCGAAAAAGCGATTCGGCACCAAGCCGTCAGGCTGCTTAATCAGTACAGGAGCGGGCAACCCGGCAAGCAGGAATTGATGACGTTGCGACCAGAGGATTTGAAAATGGACAAAAGATAGGCGATAATAGGAATCTGAATCATATCGAATTGTATGACATCGAACGAGGGCCGGCCTGACATCAGGTCGGTTTCTGTTCGAGAGTTGACATGAAAATAAAGGAGCAAACAATATGGCGAACTCCACTCATGATACACAAACCGAAATGCAGGATAAGGCGGTACTGGTCAGTCTAATTACAGATGAAGTCAAACGATCTGGCATCAATACGGAATATTCGTTGGAAGAACTGGTGAAGCTGGCTGAAACAGCGGGAGTTGAAGTGCTGAGCGTCCTCACACAAAATAGGGAATCCAAGGACTCAAAATGGTTTATTGGCAAAGGAAAAGTAGATGAATTGCGTGCAGTTGCTGAAGAATTGGGAGCGAATACAGCTATTTTTGACCAGGAGCTCTCGGGAGCTCAAGTACGAAATCTTGAAGAGAGCCTGGATCTCAAAATAATTGACCGGACACAGTTAATTCTGGATATTTTTGCTCAGCGTGCAAAGACACGGGAAGGTATTATCCAGGTTGAACTGGCGCAGTTGTCATACTTACTCCCTCGACTGTCTGGACATGGTAAAAATCTTTCGCGGCTCGGTGGCGGAATCGGAACACGTGGTCCTGGTGAAAGCAAGCTAGAGACGGACCGTCGTCACATTCGTGACCGAATCAGTGATCTGAAACGCCAACTTGAGGAAGTGACGCGTCATCGGTATTTACACAGGGAGCGTAGACAAAAGGCCGGCATCGTCCAGGTGGCACTCGTTGGCTATACAAATGCCGGCAAATCAACACTGTTGAAGCAACTGACAGCTGCCGATGTATATATTGAGAACCAACTATTTGCGACGCTTGATCCTACCTCTAGAACAATGGAACTGCCGAGTGGCAAAGAAGTTATTCTCACAGATACAGTAGGATTTATTCAAAATCTGCCTCATGATTTGGTTGCCTCTTTCCGGGCCACTTTGGAGGAGGCCAATGAGGCTCATCTCATTTTACATGTCGTGGACGCCTCCTCAGACATGCGTGACGAACAAATGAAAGTTGTAGAGTCAATCCTGCAACAGCTTGGGGCTGCGGACAAGCCTCAGATCGTATTGTTTAACAAAAAAGATGCTTGCACCCCTGAGCAATTGGAAATGCTCCCTTCTGGGGAAGGCTATTTGAAAATCAGTGCTTTTGATGAAGCAGATTTGCTACGCATTCGCGAACTGGTTCAGGAGCATCTGAGCGGTGACACACTGAGATTTCGTATTCCTGCGGAACGTGGGGATTTAACATCGGTGCTTTATCGAATTGGAGATGTACTGCTGACAGAGTATGATGGCAATGATGTCATTTATGAGGTAGAAATTCAAAGAGGAGAATACGAAAAGTATGGTCATGCGCTTAGTGAGTTCACAGAAAGTTAACATCTAATGATGTTTTTGGGTCCATAAGATGATAATGCTCATCGTTCGAATTGAATAACAATATAACATGATTAGCCTAAGGCTGCGGAAGAGAGAGGGTCAAGAAGGTAAATGGTAGTTTTTAGTCCGGAAATTCAGCAAATTCAGGAATTAGTAGAACTTAAAATACAAGAACGTATCCAGCACATAGATCATATTGTGGATGCAAATCAGTGGAAGGTCATTCAGGCCTTCCAGCGCAAGCAAGTGAGCGATTTTCATTTTGCAGGTTCAACGGGATATGCTTACAATGACCGGGGGCGTGAAGTGCTGGAAGAGGTCTATGCAGATGTGTTCGGTGCGGAGGCAGCGTTGGTGCGTCCGCATTTTGCCTCGGGAACGCATACCATCGCTACGGCTTTATTTGGTCTGCTGCGTCCAGGGGATGAGTTGTTATACATTACAGGGCGACCTTATGATACCTTACACAAAGTGATTGGTAAGCCTGGCGATGGAACAGGATCATTGCAGGACTTTGGTGTTACTTATGGAGAGACAGCGCTGACAGCAGAAGGTAAGGTGGACTGGAAAGCGGTGGAGTCCGCAATCCATGCGAACACCAAAGTGATCGGTATCCAGCGCTCACGCGGCTATGATTGGAGAGCTTCCTTTAGTGTGGCAGATATTGAAGAAATGACGGCACGGGTGAAGAAGATAAAGCCTGATGTTATTGTCTTTGTGGACAATTGCTACGGGGAATTTACTGAGAAGCTGGAACCTACCCAGGTCGGTGTCGATTTGATGGCAGGTTCGTTGATTAAAAATCCTGGTGGAGGTATTGCAGAAACGGGTGGATATATCTGCGGTAAACATCAATATGTAGAGCTGGCATCCTACCGATTAACAGCACCTGGTATTGGTGGAGAAGTAGGAGCCATGCTAGGCACTACACGGGGCATATACCAGGGGCTATTCCTTGCTCCTACATTGGTGGGGCAAGCGGTTAAAGGAAGCATATTCGCTGCTGCAGTCTTTGAAGAAATGGGGTTTGAGACCAAACCTGCTTGGCATGAAGAGCGTACGGATTTGATTCAGGCCATTTCTTTTAGCGGACCAGAACATCTAATTGCTTTTGTACAGGGCATTCAGCGCGCAGCCGCCGTGGATAGCCATGTGGTGCCAGAGCCGTGGGATATGCCGGGTTATGAGCATCCGGTTATTATGGCCGCAGGTACGTTTATACAAGGTGGAAGCTTGGAACTATCCGCAGATGCTCCGATTCGGGAGCCTTATATTGGTTACATGCAAGGGGGCTTAACCTACTCTCATGTCAAATATGGAGTACTTATGGCTCTGCAAACGATGAAAGAACGTAAATTATTGTGAGTTTTTCTAACATATCATTGACACTTTGCATCAGCTAAATGTACAATAAGGTGAATAATAGATCACTGGAAGGTTGATGACAAATGGGCGACGAAATTCGCAGAAATATGGCCTTATTTCCAATAGGTATTGTCATGAAGCTAACGGACTTGTCAGCACGTCAGATTCGTTATTATGAGCAGCATAATTTGATAGTTCCTGCCCGTACATCAGGTAACCAACGTCTTTTTTCATTCAATGACGTAGAGCGTCTGCTTGAAATTAAGGCGTTGATCGAAAAGGGTGTTAACATTGCAGGAATTAAACAAGTCATGAATCCGGTTACCAAGGAATCGGAGGAAGCTACAGTTATTACTGCAGATACGGAAGTCAAACGCCGTGAAATGTCCGATACTCAGCTTCATCGTTTGTTGAAACAACAACTTGTTGCAGGCAAAAGACCAGGACAGGTATCTTTGATCCAAGGCGAATTATCACGATTTTTCAACAATAGATAATGCTTGGACTTACCTTTTGGCATAAGGTTATTTTACTTAAAAAACGGTCTCATCATTTAAGTCTTTTATGTCATTTATGATACAGCCGATTTGCATATAGTCGTTACAGAAAGGGAGAGGTTAGTGTGAGTTATACCAGAGAAGATATCATTAGGATTGCGGAAGAAGAAAATGTTCGTTTTATTCGTTTGCAGTTCACAGATTTGCTGGGCACCATTAAGAACGTTGAAATTCCGGTTAGCCAGTTGGAAAAAGCATTGGATAACAAAATGATGTTTGACGGTTCTTCCATAGAAGGCTATGTACGTATCGAAGAATCTGACATGTACTTATATCCAGATTTGGACACTTGGGTTGTATTTCCTTGGGTAACCTCAGATCGTGTAGCTCGTTTGATCTGCGATATTTACAAGCCAGACGGCTCTCCATTTGCAGGTGACCCGCGGGGAATCTTGAAACGTGTACTTAAAGAAGCCGAAGAACTGGGCTACACTTCGATGAATGTCGGACCAGAACCTGAATTCTTCTTGTTCAAAACCGATGAAAAAGGCGACCCGACCACAGAACTGAATGACCAAGGTGGATATTTTGACCTGGCTCCAATGGATCTGGGTGAGAACTGCCGTCGTGAAATTGTTCTTAAGCTTGAAGAAATGGGCTTCGAAATTGAAGCATCCCACCATGAGGTTGCACCTGGTCAGCATGAGATTGACTTTAAATATGCAGATGCAGTTAAGGCTGCCGATCAGATTCAAACATTCAAGCTTGTTGTTAAGACAATTGCTCGTCAGCATGGTTTGCATGCAACCTTTATGCCAAAACCTTTGTTCGGCGTGAATGGTTCCGGTATGCACTGCAACCAATCGTTGTTTAAGGACAATGAAAACGTATTTTATGATGAGACGGATGAACTCGGATTAAGCCAGACAGCTCGCCACTATATGGCAGGCATTCTTAAACATGCACGTGCAATGGCAGCGATCACGAATCCAACAGTAAATTCCTACAAACGCCTCGTACCAGGTTATGAAGCGCCTTGTTATGTCGCTTGGTCTGCAAGCAATCGGAGTCCGATGATTCGGATCCCCGCATCTCGTGGCCTGAGCACTCGCGTTGAAGTTCGGAACCCTGACCCGGCAGCGAATCCTTATCTAGCCCTGGCCGTAATGCTGAGAGCAGGTTTGGATGGTATTAAACGTCAGATGGCTCTGCCAGCCCCAATTGATCGCAACATCTACGTGATGTCCGAGGAAGAGCGAATTGAAGAAGGCATTCCAAGTCTGCCTGCAGACCTGAAAGAAGCTTTGTCTGAGCTTATTCGGAGCGAGGTTATCTCTGATGCACTGGGTGATCATGCTCTGGCTTACTTCTATGAGCTTAAGGAAATTGAATGGGATATGTATCGCACCCAAGTACATCAATGGGAACGTGATCAATATCTGACGCTTTACTAAAATGAGGAATCCCTTGGCGCTCTAAGCGTTGAGGGATTTTTTGTTTTGTGGGTAATGCATCATTTTCTTGGACTACGTAGTACTCCCCACAATACAACGTAGACTGGGAAGAATACAAACGCGAGCAGGGCGCAAAGAAGTGTTTAGAAACAAAAAAAGAAAAGTGTGAAATCTATGAAGCCAGTTATGGAACTGTTACTACATTCACTGGTCGAGCTCTGAAGTTTAAGGAAGTGCGATTACAGTAAGATAACCAAAAGTCCACATGCTAAGAAGAAGAACCCAAAGAGAATAGATACAGAGCCCCTAAATTTCATGTCATCAATGTAAGCATCGCTTGGTTCTGAGTCACCTTTGATCTTCCAGGCTTCGTTTGCACGCCATCCCCAAGTGGGATTCCGTTTACTTAAAATACCAAGCGAGAAAAAAATAATAGCAATAAGAATAAGCATGATCCCCATTTGATCACCCCCTTTAAGTAAATTATACCAAAAATGAACGACAGATAGAAAGCATTGTCCCCAAGAGCAGATGAAACAAAAATAAGAGGGCTTTGCCCTCCATGTTACGGTAGTATTTTAATCTGAATAAGCAACAGCATTAAAGCTTTCCATTCCTATTCGGGTAGCATCTGCTGTGCAAAATATATATAAGGTATATACCAATTCATTGGATGGTGGTAGAGGGATATTGTAATCGGATGCATTGATGGTGACAACTTGTACAGCGTTTGGGTTTACTTCGGAGACACTCACGGAGTAAAGGGCGTAAGCAACGAGCGAATCGACATCGCCTCTAACAATGGAAAAAGAAATTACGGAGTCAAATGGTGGAGTGGTAGGAAATGCAAGCTCGGCTATCCCTGTTAATTGTACACGCATGTTTTCCCCTGCACCCGTTACTTCTAAACCAAGCTCCGCGATGGCAACAGCAGTATTGGCTGGCAAGGGAATTGAGATCGTATTACCGTAACTTGCGTTTTGAGATGTTCGAGCATCTAACAATCTAGTCATGTTCTCATCTCCTTTTTGATAGTTTATGCAGAACATATTCATTGTTGAGGGCAGTGAGAATAAACATATTTTAGCCTATAGGGAGTAAAGAAGGAGAAAACAGCCTTATACAATGTTCATTGAAACAATCGTTGTAATGCTGCCGGATGCAAAGGTTTCGTCCTCTGTGAAAATTTGATTTCGATTTTAAAAATACTCCACGGATAAAAAAAAGGCGGGTACGCTTTCGGACACCCTACTTACAGTAGTGCGAAAAGGAATTTTTAATTGTATACGACTGTAAAATGTTCTTTAATGCTGCAAAGAGGGATGGAGCCAAGATGGCGGATGAGTGTGGAAAAACATGTGAATTAAGATGGGGAGCAACGACCATTCAATATGCTACAGGATTGGACGGAATTACAATGCTACTGAAAATCTGGAGCAAGCCTATTACGAGCATTTGGAAAATGAGATTGATTACGAAACTGTACCGTGCTGTTAAGATGGATGCGATGAGTGCGAGTAGCTGGATGACCATGTCTATAAAACATACCGTGAGTTAATCAACGATGGCAGAGAATTTCCTAAGCTTCTGGTTTTTGATCTCTAAGGAGGAACATCAATGACAGAACAGAGTTTCCGTTTTTATGAAAGTTAATCATATTGAGATTCATCGTGTTGGTAGAGTTGCCGTGCTTGCTATAGTGACGAGACTTATAAAATGTACGTAAATCAACTCCAAAAGATAGCGAAGGGCACCCCATGGTAAGAGCCTATACTTCTATACTATGCGCTGTACCGTTATATGTGGGTGTAGTAAGTATAGATAGGTGAGGATTAAATATGGTAGATAACAACGATAAAAAAAGTAAGCACCTATGAAAAAAAGTGCTTACTTTAGAGTTAATTTTAATATTAAGGGAACATTTTGTAAATGTAGCCTTGATATAATGGGCATACTTTATTGTTGCCTTTTTGTTGCCATTTATATAAAGAAATATTCCCTCCAAAGCCTCCTGTCATGTAAAATTTTTGAGTTGGAACTGTTGATTTTATATCCTCTTTAACCGTTGCACCTCTGATGCCACTTACCCATTTTTTGTTCCCTTGAGGCGGAGTATATGGTGACTCAGAAGAAATATTTGCTGAAGTTGGGACTGGTTCTGCAAAACTTAAAGACGGTACAGACAATGCCCCAAGAAGAACGGTGCCAGCAGCCAAAGCGATAATAGATTTTTTCAAAAGTAAAGCCTCCTTAGTTTGTTTATCTTCGTATGCAAACTATGGTGTAAGGTAATTATAGTGCTTAGATTTACATTCATCTACCAAAAATAACGATTTCAACAAATAATCACATTATATAAAGGAATGATAAATGATAAATGATGAATGATGAATGACAGTATACTGACTTAATTGGTGTAATAAAAAATTACGAATACTCACTTCAACAGTTGGAAAACCGAATGACTGCATATGATTTGCTTTCGGCGGAAGGATCGGTTGTCAAACGAGTTTCTGGTCAAGAACTGACAGCAGATGTGACAGCCAACACCGCTCTAGTTAAAGACCAGCGCTAAAGACATACCGGGTATTTAAGCTACTACATTCGCGGATAAGCGGCGCAGAGCAATTGCGAACATAGCAAACAGTTTGAAGATCAATTGCACCTTAGATTTTGTCACGACCGACTATGGACGGGGACGAAACGAGGAAGGTGAAATTGGACTAAAAATGCAGAAGTAAATAAGATCGTAAAGGCTTAAGCCTTTGCGGTCATATTTGTATTGTCTAAAGTTCTAGACTGTAAAACAAAGTAATAGTCTGACGATGCTTCATTAAGCTATACCAGCTAATAGCTTGTCAAGATTACCAGTAAAGTGATTCTAAATCATGTGGTATAGTTAAAATGAGCATGCCAAATAACCCTCCAATTTCCGTTGTGTCTTGGAAGGTTATGCCAATGATAATCTTTTAAATTGGACGAAATTCCTTCTTGTTTTTCAAGATTGCATAAAGCCAATGGATGAGCTTATTTGCACATGCGATTAGAGCTACTTTATGTGGTTTTCCTTCTGCTCTCTTGCGATCATAGAACGCTTTGAGTCGCATATTTCGGGAGCGTATAAGCCCACACTGGACAGCCATTACCAGTGCGTAATGCAACTGCCTGGAACCACGTTTCGTGATTCGGTTTCGAGTTGCTGTAAATTTACCGGAAGCAAAGATACTCGGGTCAATGCCTGCAAAAGCCACTAGCTTTTTAGGATGATCAAATCGGTCGACTTCTCCAATTTCAGATAAAATTGTTGCAGCAATTTTATGCCCAATACCGGGAATCGACTGAATTAATTCATACTCTTCAATTTCTTCAGCCAGAGCATCTATGTTCTGTTCCAGTTCAGCAAGATGCTCTTAGTACTGAAGAATAAGGGTAATAAGAACTTTCAAATTGATTAAGTGGCTTGCATACATGGTTTGCTGAAATGGGTTTTGCTTTGCCGCGTCTAGCAGTCGCTGAACCCGTTGGTTAATCCAGCCCTCTGAACGCCCCCGTTTCGAAGAAAGTAGTTCTTTCATCTTAGCTTTGAGTGTAATTTCATCCGTCTGCAAAACTGAATATGAGGTTGGAAATTTACTTAAAAACCGTAGTGAAATACGGGAATACATAGCTCCAAAGACGCCTTTGTAAGCTGGGAAAACCTGATCTAAAACGGCTTGGAATTGCAGCTTCGTCTGTACACACATCTTTGAAAGGGACTCATACTGTCTTGTAAGATAGCGCAGATTGAGAAGTTGCACACCTCTTTTTTTAAAAGGTTCAAACTCTTCCTTGTAGTACAACTCTCCCAATAGGTAAGCGTCCGCAGCATCCGTCTTTACTTTACGAAGTTGAGACTTTCTAAGCCGATTTGAGATGAGCGGATTAATGATAATGTAAATGTAGTGATGTTCTTCTAGGAACTGAACAACGGGACTTTGGTAATGGCCGGTTGCTTCTAGAATAAGCAGAGGACGTAGTTTGGATGCAGTCTCAACATCCTTCAAAACTTGATGTAAATTTGCTAGGCCATCACGAGTGTGCTCGAAGTGGAATGTCCCTCTGAAGGGCTTTCCGCGCGCTAAAAAGGCTTGTCCATGACTTTCTTCTTTTGAAATATCTAGACCGACAACTGGATTCATTTCATCTCTCCCTGTAAGTTTAGGTTCCCCGGCATCCCTAAGGTTCTTCTTGTCGCTCCATAGCATCGCTTGTTATACGGGATCTTACGTTCCAACCAGCCTCAATCATGGTCATGACAAGTAGGGCGAACACTATAGCGCTCGGGATCAAGTCCCACGGGCAGGTACGTTCGACCAGGCTACCTTAATCCTCTATGCAAATGAAAAAAGGATCAACCAGAAAGAACTGGTTGATCTCATAATACGAACGGGCAGGATAGTTTAATAACATATCGAATTTTTTAAAAGTGGATGGTTATACGAAGTAAGGCGTTGCTTAACTGAAGCGTGAAGTAGAGATAATCAAAAAGGAGGTGCCCAGATGGAAACAAATCAAAATATTCGTTTAGCAATCGAAGAATCTATACAGTTCCTTGAATCTACTTCGCATTTGGGGATGACTCACGGCGAGTGCAGCCGTCGAAAATGGGATGGAGCTTGGTGGCATATGGCTGCTCTTTATGAAATGGGAGAGGTGAAACTAATTCCCGAGTCTGCTATTGTCGGAGCAAAATATTTACTCGAAACTCAGGTCTGGCCGACCTTCATCATAACCGCCGATGACCATCCAACAAGTGAAAGTGATAAGATGAAGTTGGATTGCTGCCATTGTGAACTTGCCGTATACTATATGATTCTAATGGCGTATGGCTGTGATTTGGACAAGGAACTGCCTTGGATTCGCGAATGGCTCTTAAAGCATCAGTTACCTGATGGCGGGCTGAACTGTGACCCTGAAGCTTATACTCATTCTAAAAAGAGCTCTATTGTTTCAACACTTCCTCCGCTTGAAGCTATCTTATGGCATACAGATCGTGAATTTACTGAACAGGAAGCCGTTTTCTTAGATGAAGGAGCACGTTATTTAATTGAGCATCGTCTTGTATGTTCTAAACAAAATAGAAGCGTCATTGATATGGAATGGCTGAAGCCTTGCTTTCCGAGGTTTTTTGAATATGATATATTACGCGGTATGTCCTTCTTGGCAGAATGGTCCCGACGTAGGAACAAAACGCTGCCGGTCGGGCTGCTTATTGAAGGATTGGAACGATTGAACATCTTCAAGGAAACAGGAGGCTTGCGAATCGGTAGACAAGTCTTTGATCCACAAGGCCCGTGGGGTGGACAACCCTTTCCCTTGTTAGAAGCAGTAGCTGGCATTGGTGACGTTTCGCCTTATTTAACCAGACAGTTGGATCGAGTTATCGAACGATTGGGATCGGAGTATACCTATGCATAAAGACTTCCTTTAGAAAGGATCTCATGTTGGAAGAGGAACGGACCATGATGAGGAAGGCTTAGAGGGGAAAGTTACCGTAAAACGGGAAGCAAAAGAAGAGGCTTTGTTGAGGTAGCTCAATAAACTAAACCATGAGGATTTGTTAAAATATATCTCATTCGTATCTGTTTAGTTATAAATGAAATAAAAGAACAGATGTTTTGTGTGGGACGATCATTGACATTTTTCCAAATAAACCGTTGCGTTTTTTTCATTGATTCCCCTTTTCACACAACCTATAATAATGCCTTAAATGATAATCATTTTCAATTATTAGAGAGAAGGAAAGGGGCAACAAGTGTGAAGAAACAACGTGGAAAGCAAATTATACTCTGGGTAGGGAGTTTCCTCCTGTTGTTGATAATATCGGCATGCAGTACTTCTAATGCTAATAGCAGCGTGTCTGATGAACAGAAAGAGGAAAGTGAGAAAACTGTTCAATATACAACGATAACAGGTAAACAGGTTGAAATACCTGCAGATCCCAAACGAGTGGTTTATATTGGCCAGACAATTGGTGATTTCTTGGCGATGGGCATCCCGGTTGTTGGTAATAACCTTCCCCAAGATATTCCTAGTTACTATGAAGGTAGACTTGAAGGAATCGTTGATGTTGGAAACCCGGGTGACTTAGAGACGATTCTGAGTTTAAAACCCGATCTGATTATTAATGGTTATTACAAAGCAGAAGCAGATCATAATGAGGCATTGTCGAAAATTGCTACTACTATCCCCTTTAACCCGGCTCTTCCTTATACAGAACGTGTAAAGGAGATGGGAAATATCTTTGGCAAACAGGAAGAGGCAGCTCAATTGATTGCTAAGTATAAAGAACAGTCGAAAGAAATGTTTGATAAATTTCAATTAGCAGACGGGGAGACAGCAACAATTTTCTACCAGTTGGGTAAAACTCTTTATGTTATGGGCGATCGTAGCCTGGGTGCTATTATTTATGGGGAGAACGGTTTTGCCGTCCCACCAGCTGTAAAGAAGAATATTCTTGATAAAGAAGGCGTGTCTTTCGTTAATATTTCAGAAGAAGTGCTTTCAGAATTTGCTGGTGATCATTTGTTTGTAGTTGTACAAGATGATGGTGAAAGTAAAACAGAAGCTGACCGACTGCTCCAAAGACCGATATGGGCAACTTTGCCTGCAGTTCAAAAGGGAAATGTTCATGTTATTCCCAGTGAATGGAATACAGATAATTTGTTAGCTTTGGAGCAATTGTTTAAACAGATGCCACAATGGATGGAACAACAGTAAGTAATTATTTTGGCACATTCAGTTCTTTATATCGCTAGTTTTCTAAAATAGCACATACTCCAACTATTAAAAGCTGAACTATAGTTTATAGTTGAAAGCAGGTCATTATATGTTACAATAACGATAATGATTCTCATTTTCAATTGTTGGAGAGTTGCTTATGAATCTAACACCCCTGTATATTAGGCTGCAACACTATGATAGGTTTCAAGTTGACCAGATAATTCTAGCGAACAGCCACAATGAGGGAATGAATGACAATGAAACAAATTTATGCACATTATTGATAGCACTCAGTCACGGCATACGGCTGTATGTAGACAACATTGCAATCGATCTGCGACAAGGAAGCTGCATTCTGGTTTTGCCTGTACAGCGCTACACTATGGAATCAAGCAACAAAGAGGCACAGCTTGTACGCTTTATCTTTGAAACCTTTGAAGTAGAAGGAATGACTTTGAATCCGGTTGCTCATCCACCTTTGCTTTGTGGTTCTCCCTATAATCTGTTAATTTCTCAAGTCAATCGAGTATTAGGGAAAGAAGCATGGATAAGTAACCAATGCTGTTCCTCTCCATCCACATCAGAAATGGCTATGATGCAAGGTAGACTTCAGCTCATTCTGGGGTTGATGGCTCAGCTCGATGAGCAAGTTTCCCAGTTGCAGAACAATGATAAGATAAACTTGGTTCAACAAACCGTACAGTATATGGAACAGCATTATGATGAGGACTTGACCGTTGAAAAACTTGCTTCCATGGCTGGAATGGTCAGATGGCAATATAGTCAGAAGTTTAAAATAATGACTGGCAAAAAACCAAATGAATATTTGGTCCAATTACGTATAAACCGTGCCAAAGAACTTCTGCGTAATTCGACCGAGACATTGGGCAAAATATCTCGACAAATTGGGTTTAAGGATGAATACTATTTCAGTCGGCGCTTTCATAAATTAACTGGACACACTCCGCGTGAGTATTCTAATATTCATTTTCGTGCTGGGCAGAGAACCATTATCGATTCATTTGGCAGAAAAATTCAAGTTCCTAAAGATACAACACGTATCGTGACTGATGGCAAATTTACGCTTGGAGAATTACTCGTTTTAGCCATGCCCCCTATAGGGGCGGCCATCTCGATCATGAAAGATAACGTGATTTATCACAATAAGTTGCGAAATATTCATAATATTGGGCATTGGGCAGATCCAGATAAAATTGCACAACTACAGCCGGAGTTATTATTGCTTAGCTATGTTCATCCTGAACAAGATTTGCAGAAACTAGATGCGATCGCTCCTACTGTTATACTTAACAGTAAGTTTAGACTATTTGAGCGGTTACGGTATATTGCTAAACTAGTTGAACGTAGTAACGCTGCGGAGAAATGGATTACCAGATATGAGGACAAAGTAAGATGGTTACGTAGGCAATTAGCAGATGCTTATGTTGCTGGAGAGACGGCTGCTGTTTATCTCAAGTTTGGTACAAAACTTTATATTATGGGCCAGAGCGGATTGGCTGCCACCTTGTATGAATCTCTTGCCTTTCGTCCTTCTGCCAATGTGATGCACCTAATCGAGCAAGGGCAAGCATGGATAGAAATTCAGCAGCATCAAATAAATCACTATGCTGGCGATCGCAATTTCGTCTTGGCTCCTCGCCAGGAATTGCAAACGGTTGCTCACTGTTCACATATCGCGGCTTTAGCCGATTTAAGTAACGGTAACACTCATTTTGTGGATACTACATGGAATTATGATGATCCCATTACGCGAGGACGGTTGCTAGAGGTGCTACCGTATATATTTAATAAGAAAATTAAGTGATTAGAGGAGGCTTAAACCCTAATCACTATTAATTCAACTTTCGTCACAGGCTACGCACACCATTCAAAGGCGTTTTCGCCTGATCGCGGACAGCGGTTAACCAGCATAACTCGATTAACGAGGAATGTACTCAATTTTAGCGCAGGGAGCTCGCATAAAACAACAGTGGATGAAGAGCACAGTTTAAAAACCACTTTTGACGAATTGATGAAAATTGCTACGAAAATTCGAGAGTAATCTGATATGGGCTGCATCAAAAAACACAAGCGCAGTGCTTGTGTTTTTTATTGCTTCTTATTGTTGGGAGGGAGGGTGAACAATATCAAGAAAATGAGCAAAAACTAGCTTTAAAGAGAGTTCTGCCCACCTAATACGAATAACGAAATTTTCTTAGCAATTTCTTCTTTGTTCAATTTTGCTTTTCCAGAAGCCCATAAAAAACCAGCTTCATGGATTACATTCGCATAAATAGATACGAATAGATCTTTTTCCATATCTGTATATAAGTTTTCTATGCTCTTAAGCAAATACAATTTCAATTCACTCAATATTTTTTCTTTTAATTGGGGTATTACTAAACTTATATTACTTTGGCGACATTGTAATCTCGGTTGTTGGTAAAAATCACAAACAGCTAAAACAAGTTGGCTTATACTTTCTTGATCCAATTTTATTGATCCTGTTGTCCGTTTTGCAATAGCATTTGAAGCGGAATTTCCCATAATGTAATTCAATAAATCGTACTTATCGTTAAAATGTGCGTAGAAAGTAGCTCGATTTACTTGCGCTCCCTCTGTTAAATCTGCCACTGTTATTTTTTCAAAATCCTTCTTAGTTGCTAAATTAAAAAAAGCGTTAACTAAAGATTCCTTAGTATAAGTTGTTCGTAAATTTCTTACTTTTGTCCCCAATTGATTCACTCCTAACCCAATAATTCTTTAATATTGTTGCTATAGCAACATTGGTAACTATATTGTTGGTTGTTCGTTTTGTGTATTAAATTTAAGATGTTAAAACAACACGTGTTGTTATATGTATACCACAAAAAAAGGAGTTTGTATAAAATGAAGACTATAGCAATTATCGGTGCAGGACCTGGATTGGGGTTGTCCCTTGCAAAAAAATTTGGGGAGAAAGGATTTAGGGTTGCTGTCATTTCGCGTAACCCTAAAAAATTAGCCTTAATCGTGAACGAACTAAAGAAGCTAAATATTGAAGCGAAATCTTATGTAGCGGATGTCAGGGATTTGTCAGCACTAAAACAAGCATTAGATGCTGTTAAACAAGACTTTGGTCATATTGATGTTTTGGAATTCAGCCCCTATGCAGGACCTACGCATTTCAAGCATGTGTTAGAAACAACAGCAGAAGATGTGTTAGAACAGATAAAAGGTTACTTACTCCCTGCCGTTCTTTCTGTGAATGAAGTAATACCAGATATGATAAATAATGCTTCGGGTGCAATTCTATTGACCACCGGAATATCTGCAATGGTTTCCTACCCGTCTGTTGGAAATGTTGGTATGGTAATGAGTGGTGTTCGTAATTATGCTACAAATTTGCATTTTGAGTTGAAAGAAAAAGGCATATATGTCGGTCATCTTTCAATTGGCACTGTCATACAAGCAGGTACGGCTGGAGATCCAGATCTTATTGCTGAGGCTTGGTACAATTTATATGAGAAAAAGGATTGTTTTGAAGATACTTTCCCACAAGAGATTAACCCAACCAAATTGTCAAACTAATATAATAAAAGAGATAAGTGGATGTCTTAAAAATCTTATAGGATTGACAGGGAGAGTAGAGCAGAAGAAGCGAGCCCGCTGTAGAATAATATAAGCCTCTCAGTCTTAGTAAGATAACTATTAAACTGTCTTCAATAAAAACATCGGCAGCCGTGGACGAAAAAATAAAATCCTAGACTGCCGATGTTTGATTTAACTATTGCGTGCCTTTAGTTCAATCTTTTTTCTTTTTATAAAAGTTATGGTGCTAAGCTTTCTGCCATTAAAATTATGTCTTACTCCAAGTCACTTTGTAAAATTCTAATCCCCACCGAGTTCAATCGTTTTCGTGGCGACACGGTCATGAAATTCCCGATCATGCTCCACGAATACAATGGTCGGTGTGTACTCAAGCAGCAGCTCCTCAATTTGCATCCGGGAAATCACGTCGACAAAGTTGAGCGGTTCGTCCCAAATATGCAGATGAGCCTCCTCACATAGGCTTCTCGCGATCAGAACCTTCTTTTTCTGCCCGCCGCTAAACGCCGATATATCCTTCTCGAACTGGATGCGGGCGAAATCTAGCTTACGCAACACGGCTTTAAATAAGCTTTCGTCAATTCTGTGCTCTGCTGCATAATCGGAAAGCGTACCTCGCAAATGAGATGTATTCTGGGATACATAGGAAACACGAAGCTGCGGATCCCGTTGAAACGTACCTGTATAGTGCAACTCCTCAGCGTTGAGCAGTTGAAGCAAGCTAGACTTACCTGAACCATTTGGACCTGAAATTGCAATCCGATCTCCTGGTTCAATCGTCAGACTAACGTTCTTGCAAACTGCTCTTTCCCCGTAGTAAATCGTGACGTGATCCAGCATCGCCAGTTCCGATTTGGGATACACGAGCTGAGAGATCGCAAGGCTTTCTGACTGTTCGATATTTCGGAGCAGTTTTGATTTTTCCTCTAAAGCAGTGTGTTGCCGCTGTTCAATGGATTTTGAGCGTTTCATCATTTTGGCTGCCTTATGCCCGACGTACCCCTTGTCAAGTTTGGAACCGGAATTTCGTGTGCCGTTTTTCGATTTTTCGGTCTCGAAAGACCAGCTACTAGTACGTTTAGCGGAAGCTGATAAACGCTGTATGTCTTTGTACAACTTTTCGTTTTGTGCCATTTCGAATGTATCTTGGCGAGTTTTGTTCGTCCACCAGCTGGAGAAGTTGCCTTTTTGGATTTCGATATTCGTTTTGTTGATCGCTAGAATATGATCCACACAGCGGTCGAGAAAAGCCCGGTCGTGTGAAACAAGAATGAAACCGCGCTTCGTATTCAGATAATCGGCAACAAGCTTGCGTGCGTGCAAGTCGAGATGATTGGTCGGCTCGTCGATGAGCAGAAATCGATTGTCTTGGATGAAGAGCACGGCTAGTAATACCTTCGTCTGTTCTCCTTGGGACAGCGATTCGAATGGTCGGTACAACACGTCTTCTGAAACCTTAAGCAGGTTCAGTTCACGCATCAGCTTCCAGTTCTCAAAGCTTGGTACGATCTCTTCGACGACATCTAAGGTCAAATACTCCGGGTGTTCGACGGGAAATGGAAAATAATCAAAGGCAACTGGTGTGGAGATCGTACCGTTGTATTCGTACTTCCCCTGCAGCAGGTTTAAGAACGTCGTTTTACCTCGACCGTTTCGCCCCGTAAAGCCCAGCTTCCAGTCTGTATCAATTTGAAAATGAACATTTTCGAATATAGGGTCATAGCTGCCTGGATAGGCAAAAGTAAGATTGGTTACCTGAATGGCGGGCATGGCAATCATCCTTTCGTTTGGAAATAAAAAGAGCCGCAAGAAAGGTGCTTTCTTGCGGCTCTAATCCATACGAGGAAATAAGACCCTATTCTAAAGGGCCGTATGACTGTCCGGAGAGGGAGCGCAAACGAAATGCAGACCTTTCTTGCAGAGATGAAATAAAACGACCACAGCCAATCGCTGCGTCCGTTCTCTTCGTGATCTCGAAGCAAGAAAGTTCTACATGTATCCGTTCAACTCCCATCATCAAATTACATCCAGTTTATCACAATAGTAATTTAACTACAACCTGTGTTAGTTCCGTTTAGGCTGAAGCCTTGCGTAGATCGACATGCTATTTAGATTGATTACTGTTATTCAACAATCTTCTGCTGTCATTGCTTTGCAACCAGCACGCCAGAAAGAAATACCTATAGGTTTGGATATTACGGTAGGAAATGCATTAGCAGAGATAAATGAACAGTAATTGAAGGGAAAGAAACCAAACGAAGAGGGGTCAGGATAATTTTCCTGAGCTGAGATGGTGGAAGAAGGTTGGATAAGTGGAAGATTTTTAAATTCAGTGCCACTTTAGTTAGCGTTGTGACGTATTTTTACGGTGGGTGGTCGGGAGTATTGGGGGCGGTGTTTACTCTGGTTATTATTGATTATGTGATTGGATTATTTGCTGCTGGTGCAGAAGGTGGTGAGAAGGGAACCGAACCAAATTTAAAAAGTAAGATTGGTCTTCGTCGGCATCGCTCGAAAAGTATTTATTTTTGCAATGGTGGCAGACTTGGCGCACCTATCCCTCTCGTGGCCCGATAGGCCGTAGAAGTTTTGAAAAGTAAGGTATTGCATTTGCCTTCATTAAAGCAAGTCAGGGACAACGATACGTTGCTCAAACATCATTTAAAGAAGCTGGGGGAGAACGTAAGCTTCAGGAGGCTTTGCAGTATGCTTCACTTACTCTTTTCAGTCAAGGTATTGTAGTATCTCAACTAGAGTTAGGATCGCAATTGAGAAGGCATATCATGAGTATAAGGCAAAGACGAAGGCAGTACTTGCTACTGAAGCACAGCCAAACGAGGAGGTAGCACAGGCCGCAGCTAAGGAAGCTGTATCGGGTCTGGCTGCAAAGCTCAATGAATTCTTGGCACAGGCTACTGCAGAAGCCGTACTCACTGCTTCTGCTCAGGTGCAGGTTGAACCTGAGCCTATTCCGGCACCAGTAGAACCTACGCAGACGACTGTAACTACGGAATAAAGAATGAAGAAAATACCCTACCAGCAGTGCTGATGGGGTATTTTTTACCGTAAAAAGAACGTGTGTTCTGGTATGATTGATACATAATAAAGTCGAAAATACATACCATATTATTGTAAACATGTGTATAATATCGTATAACTAATATAAGGGAGGGGATGATAAAGATGAGTTCAATAGGTAAGATTTTCTCTGGACTAACTGGACAAACACCTCGCCCAATTAAAGAAAAAAATAAAGTGCATGAAAATGAAAATTTAGTAATCATTTTCTATGATTATAAAAAATCTAACTCGTATTTGAGTGTACTGAATGATGCTAATGCTAATGGATTAAGACAATTAATTTTTCCCCCCAACAGATTTTCAAAAGTTATAAAAAATCTTTCTGAACTAAATTTTAAAGTTAAAAATATTGAATTTGACCCTCCGCTAAACCAGGAGGATCAACTTTCAATTAATAAAACATTAGTTGAAGGCATTATAGAAGAAAACTTTATAAAGATACATGATGAAATTAGTTTTTATAATTCAGAGCAAGATTCAATACCGAAGAAACTTTCATTTATGAGCAAGAATGGTAACTATTATTCTTTGTTTAATAATGGCGTAATTTCAATTGAGGAAGAAGAGGATGTAGGCGAGCTTAATCCCTTTCTAACTACTCTAAAGGGTGGGGGATTTTGAGATATTTTTGGAATGCATTCAAATATTTATTTACTGTTTCTGCAACCCCCGTTTCTCTCCTCCTTCTGTTGATTTTTAATATAAGACCCTTCAAAAAAATACTAGAAATAACAGGATGGACACTCAATGCCACTAATGTTGAAACGACAACAGCTGCAATTGATTTAGCGATTTTAGTATTATTGTACAATATATTGGGTAAAGTGTTTTCAAAATTTAAAAAGCCTGTTTCAATAAAGTTTTCCATTGAAGATCCTAAAGACCCTGAAGGTGATCTTACTGTGAAATATGACTCCTCAACTGGTTTGAAGAAAATGAAGATAAAAGTATCAGTCGATTATAAGAATAATTTCTTGAAATTTTTATCAAGGTTAGGATCAGAACATTATATTGAAGTACACTGGAATAATTGGTTTACATTTGAGATAGATGAAGAAATCTCAAATAGTATAGGTGGAGCTACATCGGTAAATAAATGGTCTGCTCCTATTTCGCTTGGAAATTATGATTATCAGGCGAAATTCGATATACCTTTCTATTTCACTATAAACAATACATTAAGAAGAAATGGGTCTATAGTCCCTGAATTGAGATTTCATAGTAATTTTGTATTGAATTATGTTATGATTCTATTGACCTACATGTGGATAGACAAAAAAGAGCAAAAAATTGATGTCATTTTACTAAGGGAGTGAACGTTATGTTTGCAGTGCAAATACTACGTTTTGATGGGGTAAGGAGTTTAGAAGAAGCAGCACGTTTACTTGAGGAATCGTCTATATTAGACGAGGTAGTAAATGATGAGCTGTGGCCGGCACACGAACCATTGACAAAACGCTGAATCAGGTGTCAGGATTTGACCTTGGAATTAATGAATTAGTTTCTGGGACACGAGTTCCTGTTCGCTTTTTACTTGCTGAAGGACACAATGAGAGATATAAAAGAAAGGAGAGTTGGTTTGAAGGTGAGGAATTGGTTCCAAAAGAAGATCGCATAAATGTTGTCAAATACAGTTCCATTTTTTTTGAGTATCAACAAGCTGTGTATATAGCTCCATTGATGCCATTTAGTGCAAATTTGAATACATATTGTAGTGATTTGCTACCAACTGAGATATGGAGGCACATCAAAAAGAGCCTTCTGATTATAAGTTAAGTAAAGACTTTTTTTATTGGTTGCTTAATGTATTTACGAGAAATAACAAACTTGTTTCATTTAACCCTTCAATACGAATTCGTTCTTGGACAGGTTTTCATGGAACTACACAAGATACTGTTCATAAATTAATGGGCGAAGGAGAACATATATCGGCTATTCTTGGAACTTTGGCATTCTTGTTTATGGATGACCCATTTAAATCACTAAGCCTAAGTATTCAATACGAAAATGAAAGAATACCTGTGCATTTATGGGCAAATGGAAGTCTCTCGATCCATGATTACGAATATGAGGGAATGTTTGCTAATGCCTATCAAGATGAGAAAAGAAAAGTCCTTTTATCAATTCTGATGTATACCGAAGTCCTACCAGCTCTTTTCCAAGCTTATCAGCAAGCTATCACAAATAATAAATGGAACGAGCAAGCTAAGGAAGAATTCAGAAATTATATAGGTGATGAAATTATTACACGTGTTAAATCTGAACTTCAGATATAAATAAAATGTTTTGAGATTTGTAAACTCGAATAGGAATGGTTATTATCCTTTTTATAACTTGTATTTTGATCATGACTTGCTTCTAACAACATATTGTCCATCTTAGATGCGAAAATATCGGTGATACCCTGCTGGCATACGCTGGTGGGGTGTTTTTCTATTAATTTTCATTGGATATCAAAATAATCAGTTGAAAAGCCGATATTATAATTACCAACGAATGAATATTTAGGAGGATTATAGATGGGCTTTTGGATTCTTTCAGCTTTGGTCGTGGGACTTATTCTTTCAGCGATCATAGGTGCAGATATTACAGCCAGAAAAAATCGTAAACAACCGAAAATAGAACGGATAGGAGAAGTGGTTGATAAACGAGTTAATTGGACCGAAGGATCGTCCTCAAAAACATTCTACATAACCTGCGAGTTTGAAAACAATGAGCGAAAAGAAATTATAGTTAGGGAAGATAAATACGGTCTTTTTGTTGTAGGAGATAAAATAAAAGTAACAAGTCAAGGTACTTGGGACTGGGTAGAACGCGTAGTAACGTAAGGTCATCAGGATATTTACAGAATCAACCAAGCGGTATATACTTTCTATATAAATCCGAAAGCATCGGTAGCACTCCGCTGGCTCAAGCCGGTGGGGTGTTTTTCTGCTTTATAGGGGGAGGAATACATATGTTAAATGGATTTTTACCGTGTTAATAACAATCCTATTAGCTGGATGCAGCGTACAACAAGACGTTGTAAAGACTACTAAGAGCGACCCTGTAGCCGTTCCAGTAACCCAGGTATCGGCTGACACGGTCAAACTGGAGTTTCCGTCAGAGCGCTATCCTGAGACAGCATAGCACATAAAAGAGGCCATAGCAGCCGGAAAATCATCGGTATGCACCATCGAACGAGCAGGAGCCGATCATAACCGCGAGCTGTCCCTTAAAGGCGTGCCGACTAAAAAGGGCAAGGATAGAGACGAGTGGCCTATGGCCTTATGCGCCGAAGGTGGAGAGGGTGCAGACATTAAGTACATAAGTCCAAAGGATAATCGTGGAGCAGAATCGTGGGTCGGTCACAAGCTGGACGACTATGCTAACGGAACAAAAGTTGAATTTATCGTTAAATAGTAAAAAGCCCGGCCGACCTATTAAGGTTAGCTGGGCTTAGTAGACACTAAGTATAGCAAAATTGAATTCAAAAAGTGTCTCGGATATAACTCCAAGATACTCACCTGCTTGAGGTTGGTTAGTTAATGTCTGATGGATACTGACCGGTAGTACCCCAAGCTTCGCCTTCAACTCTGTTACCGCCAGCTCGGAATTGAATTACGTATTCCCCTGATGGCATCCCGTTAGGGTATGAATTAAGACTAGTCCACGTTAATGTATCACCTCTGCCAACAGTTTTATTAAGGTATTCCCTCCCGTTACCCTGCAAGCTCCACGAAATTGTGTTGCTTCCTGTATTCTTCACTTTAATCTTTACATGTCCATAACCTTTTTTGACAGTAAACTCCATCGTCGGACTTGTCCCGCCAAGAACCTCATGTACTTCTTGACCAGTTGACTGGATAACTATACCTCCATGCCTCTTTGATAATTCAACCCCCATAACTGGTGTGGCGGAAGCAGCCAGCGGAGCTACTGCCGTAAGAGCCAATAGACCTGTAAGAATGATTGCTGTGTTTTTAAGCTTCATCAAAAACCGTCCTCCCGAATGGTATAATTTGTACTACTGACCAATCATAGCACATAAAAAGGAATAAAATGTACATTTTCATTAACAAAATGGTAAAAAAATTAATATTCGAAAATATATAATTCTTTTAAGTATTGCATGACAAATATTTCAAAACTTATTGACAACTGTTAAATTATGAACAACAATAGAATGCAATAATATATAAGTTTTGGAATTTCTGTATGAAGGGTGGATATGACATGAAGCATACACCTACGATTAGAGCAGAATTAGACAGATACCTACAACAAGAAGGTTTGAGCATGACGGAGTTTGGACATATAGCAGGCATGAATAGGGGAGCGGTAAGCGCCATTGTTTCAGGGAATAAGTCTATGTCTGTTAACCAGCTTGACTTAATCACTGAGGCTATGGGTTTACCAGAAGGTCACTTTTATGATCTATTTATAGAAAACTACATCATCGACCATCCACCCAATATGAGGCGAATCGAACCGTTTTTGTTTCGTTGTGCGGAGTTGGACAAGTTGGATGCGATCCGTCGAGTGGTGGGAGCCATCATGGACAATCTACTTTATTCACCCAAGCTATTTGAAAATGCAGAGGAATTATTGGTACAGGGACGACATAAGGCTGCATTGCTGCTCTATGAAGGGGTAGCTGAAGCGGAGAGATATCAACATTCTGAACGTTTGGCAGTCTGCCAATATCGTATATTCACGATTCAGATTGGGGACGATCAAAGCCAAAATGTTAGGGTAGCAGCCGTTTTTGAGGCTTTTGTCGAACGCTTAGATGAAATAGAACAGCTTGACGCGCTGAAGGATTTAGCTAACGTGTACAGGTCTTTGCGTAAATGGGACAAGGTAGACGAAATGGCAAGGCAAATGAGAGCTAAAGCTGTAATCCAATACTCGTTTGTCCATAACGAGCAACACAAAGATGGAACGCTAGAAAAGAAAACAAGAGGACCGTTATTTGGATACATTGCTTATGCTGATCTATTGTGTGCCAGTGTTTGTGAAGCCCGGGGCGATTATCAGCAAGCTTTACAATATACATATGCCTATGCTGATTTAGACTGGGTTAAAGAGGACGACGAGGATACTAAGCACTGGATGAACTTGTTCAGTCAGTGGGCAGAAGGTAATACTTACGTATATAAGCTTTTATCTGGAGATATAAATGTACTGCATGATTATGTTGAATATATTGTAGCGACATCAGAGACTAACGAAAATGAAAAGATATCAAAACTGCTTAATGTTATAATTGCCGCAAACCAATATAGCATAGATGTAGACGATATACTAAAACGATTTGAAACCCTTATCGGGACTTTTTCACAACAACTATCATCAGATGATATGTACACCAGACAAGTGATACCGGATTATATCGCGTGGTTTGGTTATGAGTTAGGTTTTTATTTTTTACATCGAGGGAAGTACATTGATGGCTTTAAATATTTGATGAATGCAATGGTAAAGTCACATATAATAAATAATGAAACTTACTTTATAAACTGCATGGGGTTGTTTGTTCGTTTTCAAGCCCATGCGGTTCCTGAAACTAAAGCTGAGTATTTCAATCTTATTGAAAGGGTGTGGGAAAACAATGTTCAAAAAAGTGGTACTTCTAATCATTGCGGCTAGCTTTTTGTTGATTGTTACTGTGCCGGATCAAGCCTTTAACCATCACCATAGTATTCAGCCTAACGTTACCATTGGAGGATTTTAAAGCTAAAGCTCTGCTAACCTTATGGTTGGTAGAGCTTTCTTTAGTGCAGGAATTACCACACATACGGCAGAATAACTATCTGAGGTGATCAGTATGAACCATACATATAAAATGTTAAAGCCGGGTATAGAACTATTTACAGCTGCATTAGGATAGTAAGAGTATATGTAGTACAGCCGTTGGGAGAGGGTTTGATAAATATTGTGGACTACGGTGGAGAAGTTTACACTGGAGTCGGTTAAGATTAATGGATTGTGTTTCTTTCGTAATAGTTTGAATTTAGAGTAGAAGTGAAAGGACCTACCAGATTGTAGATGGTGTCACTTTAAGGTAGAGCATATCAAAAATAGGAGGGGAAAATGATGAAAAAAAGAATATTTCAGTTCTTGATTTTATCTTTATCTATAGCAACTACGGTAGGTGCAGTTCCAGCTTCACCCAGTAAAACTAGTGGAAACAATATAATTTCTCAAAGATCGGGTGGAAGCGCAACTGTAAAAGAAGCCTTTAGTGTCCCTAAAGGATGGGGGCATGTTAAACTTTGTATGAAGAATCACTCTGATCATCCAGTAAGAGTAAGTTTAACTCACAGCGGTTCAAACAAACTATATATTGAAAGTTTAATAATCGTTCCTCACGACACAGTGACTTGGAAATCTACAGACCAAGGTTTTAGCGACGGATTGCGTTCTGGAGACTACATACTTCAGTGGAGAGGCAGCGATTATAAAGTTGACGGAGAAACATGGGGAGTAGCTGATTCACAGCCTGGAAACCTCTAAATTACTCTAGGAATACAACTTGTCCTTCTGGCCATTTGATGCGGAAAGTTAAATATGTGTTTGTTCAAGCCAGCAAGTGAATTAATCCCCTTAATTGGTGGGAGAGCTTTTTTCGTTAATCAATTTGAATTTAGAGCAAATGTGAGAAAGGATTCCGCTGGTATGTAACCAGTATGGAGTCCTTTGTTATTATTGTGCTTATCAATGGCAAAGAATGAAGGGCCTCTACCTGCATCTTTAGCGTCATACCAAGCGATGAAGGCGTTCAATTCTTTTTTACTCAAATCGAATTCTTTATCAAATCCATTATCCATTGTTACAGTCAAAATAGCGCGATCACCAGTTGGTTGCGATGATCTATCTGTATCCGATGATCCAGGTGTTGTAGACGGATCGGGCTTTGTTGATGGATCAGGTGTTGTGTTTAAATACTATGAAGGTATCGTATGATAAAAGAAATCGCAAGAGGATTAATTGTATTTTTAAAAGAGTGGAAGCAAGTGTATAAAAGGTTTTCAGGTGGTGCAGGTCCACGGTGGTTCCGACCTTTTACACCAACATAGGTTGAGACAAGGAAGGCAATCGATCTTAGATATGAAAAGGAGAAACATTCACACCCTTGACTTTCCCCTGCACGGGAAACTGTATACTCCCATTATGTTATAGATTGGAGATGATATTTTGTTTAAAATCAGTGAGTTTTCCAGGCTAAGCAAGGTCTCTTTAAAAACTCTTCGCTATTATGACCAGATTGGCATACTGAAGCCGAGAAAGGTGGATCGCGATACTGGCTACCGTTTCTATTCCGCAGATCAGCTTCTTGAGCTCAACCGAATCCTATTCTATAAGGAATTGGGTTTCACTTTGCCACAAATTACACAGTTGCTCCACGAAGATATTACATTGGAGAATATTCAAGGGATGTTTAAGCTGAAAAGAAGCGAAATCCAGCAAATCATCGATACGGAACAAGCCAAACTTGTCAGGATTGAGGAACGTATGCAGCTTATAGAAAAAGAGGGGCAAGTCGAAACAGGGCAAGAAATCAGAGTCAAAGCAGAAGGTGCCAGGCAGTTTCTTTTTCAGAAAGCATGCGGGAGAGAAGAGGACATTCCAGACCTGTTTCGTAAATTTAATCAGTTATTAACAAAGGAAATTCGCCAGTTGACTCAAGGTCCGCAGGTTGTTTTGTGGAAAGAAATAGACGGAAAAGAGGATGAGTTCGAGTTTGAAGTCGGTTACTTTTTAACCTGTGAGTTGCTATTATCTCCAGACCCATTTCGGCTACGGACTCTTCCTCCTGAGCCGATGATGGCCACAATGGCTTTTCGTTCAAATTCTAACTTTGCTTGTACAGCCTGTGTCCATTTAGCTACGTGGATTGAGAAAAATAACTATCAGATCAAGGAAAACGAATCTGGTAGGGAAATATATTTACCATTATCTCCAGAACAAGATGCACAATTCATGGAAATACAAATTCCAATTATAAATAAATAACTGGAGAAGGAGTGGAGTGAATTGAAAAATAAACTGATCATCTATGTCCTGGCACTGGCTGTTTTTCTGATCGGAACCATTGAATACATTATCACAGGAGTCATTGAAATGATTGCTATGGACTTAGGAGTATCTACTTCCGAAGCTGGGTTACTGGTGACTGTGTTTGCTCTCGCAGCAGCTATTATCGCTCCGATTTTGATTGCATTAACGATAAATGCAGATCGCAAGAAGCTACTGATGGCCACCCTTAGTGTGTTTATTGCCAGCAACGGACTTATGTTTGTAGATCTTGCTTACGAAACAGTACTATGGGTACGAATGATTCAAGGAGCTAGCGGAGGAATTACTACGGTGGTAGCCATGGCAGTAGCGACACGACTCGTTGAAAAAGAAAAAAGGGGGAATGCCATCGGTATCATTTTGATGGGGCTTAGCAGTTCGCTAGTGCTCGGGGTTCCCATTGGCACATTTTTTAGTGAGATGTTTGGATGGAGAGTTCTATTTATTTTAATCGGTTTGTTAAGTGTTCTTCCTTTACTTATCATCTATAAAAAGGTGCCGGCAATCAAAGAAAAAGAAAAGGTTACCCTCAGAATGCAGCTCTCCATTTTAAGGAATTCAACAATTCTGACTGCTTTGGTTATTACTTTACTTTATATCGGCGGCTATTCTACACTGTTCACCTATATTACGCCTTTCTTGCAAGCCACATCCTCTCTTTCCATAACCGAAATTAGCGGTGTTCTATTCCTGGCGGGAATTTGCAGCTTTGTTGGATCAAGAGTGGGCGGACAATTGGCAGATGCAAAAGGATCGAAATTTACAATTTGTTTCGGACTCCTGTTACAAGGGGCGACTCTTCTTTTATTCGCTCTAGCGGGTGTCAATATCTTGGTATTAATCTTGGTTTTAATGATTTTTATGTTAGCAACGTGGAGTATTTCCCCCGCCCAGCAACTATATCTAGTTACTCTAGCGCCTCGAAATCCGGACATTACCCTTAGCGTAAATACTTCGTTCATCCAATTTGGTTTTGCACTGGGATCTGGATTAGGCGGGATTGTCATTAGTCGTATATCTGTCCTGTTTTTGAATTGGCTGGGTTTTGCCGCTGTAAGCATTGCTTTACTTCTTGCCATCTTACTATTTAAAAAAATGAGCAGTAGGACTGGAACTCCTATTGTTACTAAATAAATATGAAATGGACTGACTAGGGTGAAACTAAATTTATATTCCGCCTTCTTCAAGTGAGCCCATCATGTATTCCACATCTCTTAGAGTGAGCAATGATGCTTCTAATCTCCACTCTAAGGGGTGTATCTTTATTTACTGTGTGAAAGAATTGCACGAAGATTAGTAGTTATCCCGATGCAATTTGCGGTAATTTGAAAGAGATAGATCATAAAAAGATGCAAACTGTTTTGAAAAAAAATTAGAGGACTGGAAACCCACATCAAGTGGAATTTCAGTGATGGGGCGAAAAGTATATTGCAGAAGTTTTCCAGATTGTTGCTTAAATAGATGGGGAATTCTTGAAAGGGAAAGGCGGACTCCACGAGCCAAATCCTTGATTTGGTAATCCTCAGTGTACTGTTCTACAAGGATATCGAGTACTTCTTGAATACGGGCATCCAGTATTCTTTTTTTTACTATTTAGCCTAGATACTAATAAAATATTCTCTTCCAAAGTGCTTAGAGTAAGTTCGTTCCTTAGCGAAGCCAATGTATCTAAACAGTAGGAAAGTATCGCCAATGGCATGTGTGCAGAAGGTGACGCAGGTGCTGATGGAACTAAAGTAAGGTTTATCGTGAAATAAAAACAAGGACTCAACCAGTATAGCACTGGCATGAGTTTTTTTAATACCCAATAAAAAAAAAATATGCAAAAATATAGAACATATTTATAGATAAGCAAGTTTATGTTTAGACACATTTCCTCAATTAAATTATTCTTAGTTCTATTAAACATATTGGAGGATTATTTAATGAAGAAAGCATGTATAACAATTCTATTTTTAGTTCTTTTATCGCTTCCCTTGTCAAATGTCTTTGCAGCTGAAGTAGAGTATTCAGAAAATTTAATTCCCAAAATGACATCTAACACTTTGCCATCTGGAGTAGCTAGTGCGAGCAATGAATTTTCATACGCATATAGATCTTTTGACGGAGATTTTGCTACTATCTCTAGTGCTTGGGGATCTAATGAAACTACTGCATGGTTAAGATATGACTTTCTTAAACCTGAAGTTATTGAACAATACGTTATATATCCACAGACAACGGCAACCGACCGAGCTCCTAAAGATTGGACTTTTGAAGGCTCAAATGATGGGATTACTTGGAACGTGCTAGACACTCAATCAAATATCACTGAATGGGTAGATAGCACTCCAAAAAAATTCACTTTTTCTAACTCTAATTCATACAAGGACTATAGAATTAATATTACAGCGAACAATGGAAGTCAGTATATAACTCTTGGCGAATTAGAGATGATGTCTAAAGTATCAAGTTCCACTCCTAACCCAGGAACAGAGGAACCGACTCCAAACGGGGACCGTGCAATCCTTGTTGTCACCATGACAACTGGCTTGGAGAAAGAATTCGATTTGAGTATGCAAGAGGTCAATGACTTTATTGCATGGTACGAAGGCAAACAAGCTGGTTCTGGATCAGCATCCTATGCAATCAATAAACATGATAACAATAAAGGTCCATTCAGTAGCCGTAAGGACTACATGTTGTATGATCGTATCCTAATGTTTGAAGTAAGTGAATACTCTAAATAAATTAAAAGCTCTGCCGACCCATTAAGGTTAGCAGAGCTTTTTAATGTTATCACTTCATTGCACTGGTTTGGCGGTAATCTCTATATATCTCCGTTAGTCCCAAGACTTCTTCCATTGTCAGGTTATTACGAAGGTGATTCAGCGCTTCGGCGATATACAATGCTACCACTATTTGCTTTTGTTCATCAGTTCGTGGCCGTTCCTCTTGTAATTTGTCTTGTATGTTCCTGCGATGTATTTCTAGGAATCTTTCTAAATTCATAATCATCGCTCCTTTTTTGTTAAGCTGGATGGTTTTCGTTTTAGCCTATTCAAATAGTAAACCATGATCACGGAATTCAAATGTCTGGACTTTGTGACCAGGTAGTAATTCTGTTTCCTTGTAGAAAACTTCAAACTCAATTAGCAGGCAATCAGTGAATTTATCAAAAGTACATATGACCAGGAGAAGATCTTCTATTAATATTCACAAAATAGTCCAATCGGATTATACTTGACGCGACGGATACAGAGCAACCCCGACAGCATCGATGACACCCTATGGCTCAAGCGAGTGAGTGTTTTTTGCGTTTGGGGAAGTATACATATATGTCTAGCAGGAGGGAATATGAATAGGCGAATGGAATGAAGTAAACTGAAATTATATTCGAGACAGACATGCTATAATTGAATCCAATCAAGTATTAAAGTCCAGCATTAAGGAGAGATATTTTGGAGCAAATTAGAGGAATTGAAATTGTTGAAATGACATTCGATAACAAGGATGATTACGAATGCAAAGATCAACCTTTTATGGTCATAGGGAGACTTATCCCCAAACTAGAAAATGGCATATGGAGTTATCATGAAGAACTTTATGAGCAACCTTATGAGTCAAAATACCCGGAACACGAAGATCTTGATGAATATATTAATAGCAATGACAGTATTGCTTTCTTATACTATTCCGGAAGGAAATGCTTGGGACATATAAGACTGGGGACAGTAGAGGAAACTAAATTTGCTTCTATTGACAGGCTTATTGTATTAGAAAGTAGCAGAGGAAAAGGAATTGGAACTGCCTTGTTAAACAAGGCAAGAGAGTGGGCATTACAAAAAGGAATGCAGGGATTTACGCTTGAGACGCAGGATATTAATTTACTCGCTTGCCGATTTTATTTGAAAAATGGGTTTGATATTGGAGCAGTGGACACTATGCTTTATTCAAACTCAAAATACAAAGATGAAAATGCGGTATTTTTCTATTCAAAATTCTAATGCATCATGATAATTTAATGTATTGTATTTACAGAATCCCGTTATGCAATCCGAAAGTATCGGTGAAACCCTACTAGCCAAAGCCAGTGGGGTATTTTTACGTTTATAGTTGGTGGAATGCTATTATTTGAGACATGCGATGAGTTTTTTATTTCATTTCATGCGAAAAATTGAATGTTTATATTAGTCGAATAATATATTGACATATGGTTAATTATGGTGAAAAATGAAGTATGTTTTTAAAAAATATGGAATATTCAAGCGAAGGGTGGCTATGGCATGAAGCATACACCTACGATTCGGGCGGAATTAGACAGATACCTGCAACAAGAAGGTTTGAGCATAGCGCAATTTGGGCATATCGCAGGCATTAATAGGGGAATAGTAAGTGCCATTGTGACAGGTAATAAGTCTATGTCTGTTAATCAGCTTGACCTAATGACTGAGGCTATGGGTTTAACAGCGGGCTGCTTTTACGACTTATTTATAGAAAACTACATCATCGACACGTCCCCGAATATGAGACGAATCGAGCCATTTTTGTATCGTTGTGCAGAGTTGGACAAGTTGGGTGCGATCCGTCGAGTAGTGGGAACCATCATGGACAATCTACTCTACTCGCCCAAACTTTTTGACATTGCGGAGGAATTATTGGCACAGGGACGACATGCGGCTGCACTGCTGCTCTATGAGAGTGTAGCTGAAGCGGAGAAATACCAACATTCTGAGCGTTTGGCAGTTTGCCAATATCGTATTTTCACGATTCAAATTGGTGAGGACCAAAACCGTAATCTAAGAGCAGCCATACTATTTGAACCTTATATTGAGCGTCTGGACGAAATAGAGCAGCTTGACGCATTGAAGGATTTGGCAAACGTGTACAGGTCTTTACGTAAATGGGACAAGGTTGAGGAAATGGCACGGCAAATGAGAGGGAAAGCGGAAGTTCAATATTCCATAAAACATCAGGCAAAACGAAATTCTCAAGAGCTTGAAAAGGAGACAAAGGGCCCACTATTTGGATATATTGCTTACGCCGATTTGTTGTGTGCAAGTGTTTGTGAAGCCCAAGGCGATTATCAACAAGCTCTACAATATACATACGCCTATGCGGAATTAGACTGGGTCAAAGAGACTGACGAAGATACTCAATACTGGGTAAACTTGTTCAGTCAGTGGGCAGAAGGTAATACGTATGTAAATATGCTTCTGTCTGGAGATGTTAGTGTGCTACCGGCCTATGTTGAATATATAGCAGCCACATCAACCAATAATGAAAATGAGAAGCTCTCAAAGCTGTTGAACGTTATGATAGCGGCTAACCGATATGGAATAGATGTGAATGATGTCATTTCTCGTTTTGAAGCGGAGATTCATTCGTTTTCTGAACAGCCCACATCTGATGATATGTATACTCAACAAGTAATGCCAGACTATTTCGCGTGGTTTGGTTACGAAATTGCTCATTATTATTTACAGCGAGGAAACTACAATGATGGCTTCAAACAATTGATGTATGCAATGCTAAAGTCACATATAATAAATAATGAAACTTACTTTATAAATTGTATGGGCCTGTTTGTGCGTTTTCAAGTCCATGCGACTCCTGAAGTCAAAATGGAGTTTCACAATCTTATTGAAAAGGTGTGGTTAAGTAATGTTGAAAAGAATGGCATTGTTAATCGTTGCGAGTAGCTTTTTGTTTTTTATAACCGTACCCGCTCACAATCATGATCAGCTTGTTCAGACCTTTGTACAAATAGGTGGATTCTAAAGTAAAAGAAAGCTCTGCTAACCTTAATGGGTCGGTAGAGCTTTAACTGTTCACGCCTCTTATAGTGTATCAAGGTAGTCTTTCTGGAATTTGATAAAATCTTGCACACTATCGTGATAGGTAAATCTACCGCCATTTTTATTAATAATCCAGTTGATCTTCTCGTCATTTAACAAGACTCCATACATGCAATGATGAAGCAGTTCAATTTGCTTTTCATCCCTAATTCGGATCAAGTGTTTTTCTTGTTCGTCAATCAGATACCATTTCGTTTCTGTTTCATCTACATCTGCATCCACATACAGTATTGATACCGATAAGGGGAACGGCCAGTCAAACCAATGTTCTCGCTTGTCTTCTCCATAACCTTCAAATGCCATGGTTATTTCCTCCTACTTGGATAATTTCCTGATTAGTTTAAATGGATCTAACGTGTTGCGATTGTACGCTTTATTGATAACTGTTTTTTTGGGAACTCGCAGCTACTCTCAGCCTTTGGCATCTGGGCACCAATGCGGTGAATGACCTGCCGTTTGAGGTTGGAGCGAACTGCGATGCGTCTGTTTAGGCTGGGTTAATGGGGGGATCGAACTGGTAATCCTGGTTCAAGAGAGAATTTTCGGTAATTTCTTTTGGCAATGACGACGTAGGCTTTTAGGAATACACACATTAAATTTACTGCTGTTCTTGTCTTATTCTACTGGCTCAGGAATATCGCCCCCATATTCTTTCCATGGCTTATCGTGCGCCATCGTAAACTTCTGCAAAAGTTTAGTGTAACTTTGGCAACTCTCTATTCCGCTAATGCTGCATAATAGTTGTGTCCGCTTTCGTCGTTCATTGTTCTGATCTGTATAGTATACAGAAACGCGGGTAACAGAAGAGGTTGAATGTTTTGTTACCTGATATCGAACGCTACAACCAACGAAGACGGATACGCTCTATATTGTAATCATGGGAGGCTGGGATGGTGACCAAAAGATCATTACATTTCCTCGTCTGAAAATAGGCATTATACGGAATTAAACCTCCAATGATCCAGAGTTTATTTTTTGTACTCAAAATATAACTTGCGCATAACACATCAGGAGGCTACATACATGTCATGTCAATAAGACTCGAAGGTAATGGATTATGGGACCCACTGGAAAATACTGTTGATAACGTTCGGTCTTATAAAATAGAAAAAATATTGTATATGTGGTTGGTGAAAATAGCTTCATTAAATTGGATTCAAGTACCAACACGTATGAGCAAAAGCAATGGATTTCCGAATTTACTTCCAAAGATAGAGAGATATTCAATAAATTAATGGAAAAGTAGAGGGGAGCATAAGCAAATATGGTAGAATTTTATTTCAACGGCAGCCATGGACAAGGAAATAAAGTCCCAGACTGCCGTAGCTTTTTCAAAGTTAACATTCATCGTTAGTTTGCTCAGGAAACGACCTTTAGAGCTACACCAATATATATTTTTAACTGGCTAGTTTCAGCCCTACAGCAGAGCTAAGGACCAACCCTATACACAAAATACGCATTAATCCGCGTGGCTCGTTATAAAAGATCATGCCGAGGATAGCACCTCCAGAAGCGCCAATTCCAGTCCATACAGCGTAAGCCGTTCCCATCGGGAGTGTTTGCATTGCCAACGACAAAAATATAAAACTTAGGCCAAAACCAGTAATCAAAAGAGTCAGCGATTTCCAACTGCGGGCTTGATTGAACTTGTTTATAAGCAAAACCCCGATCATTTCAAAAATCCCTGCTAAGATCAAATACACCCAATTCATAGTCCACTTACCTCCTCTTTCTTCTTACTAAGCATTTTCAGACCAATCACTCCAATAAGCAGCAGCCCGATCAAAGCTACTTTCGAAACACTTATGTCTGCGCCAAACAATAGGATTTCAGCTACTACAGTTCCTGCCGTTCCTAGTCCGACAAATACAGCGTATACAGTTCCAACCGCTAATGAACGAGCCGCCTTGATCATCAAATAAAAGCTGATGTAAATAGCGACTACTGTACCACTCCATTCCCAAAAACTATCCGCATGCTTTAACCCACTAACCCAAGCAACCTCGAATATAGCCGCCACAATGACTGAAATCCACGTTTTGTTCATAACACACTCCTCCTTAAACTTTTTATTAAAAATTGGGCCATAAAAGAAAAAAGATAAAAGCCTGGGAAATAAACCGCACAATGCGTTTATCTCCCAGGCTTTTATCCCTCCGTGTCACAGCCATATGGCTGTGCGTTTTCTCTCGGACCAGACCAATCTTGTGATTGCGGAACCCTAGAAAACGTTTTTATTCAGTTATTGGCTAAAAACATACTAACACGCGATGTAACGTGAGTCAATTTACAATTCACCTACTAACTTGCCAGTTACTTTGACGCCGATGCCTAGTCTACAACTTCATTTTCACTGGATTCGCCTGGTTGGGTATATTTTCTGTTTAACTGAATGCCCGGTCACAGAGTCGTAGCTATACATATATTAAGGTGAAAACAATTAAAGGAGGGCTAAGCTATGAGTGGATGTGCAGGTGGTGTGTGGACTTCTACAGCGGCAATTTTGGTGCTCTATATCCTTTTGGTTATCATCCTTAAATCGTGCTGGGTTTAATATTGCGAAGAAAATTATATAGACCCCATCATTCAAGTTCAATGCCCTTATTTCTTTAGTAATCTGCCCGAAATCAGATTAGATAACAAGCTCTGCCGACCGATTAAGGTCAGTAGAGCTTGTTTTATTTGAACATCTTCTCGACTAGCTTTAACAACTCAGATGCGCTATGATATCCACTTTATATTCTAGTTACAATTACCAAAGTATAGTGCAATCTAATATTTTAAAATGAGGGGTTAATTGATGTTGGGTATGTGGAAATTTAGTCACAGAATGCTGAGTCTTAAAATTAAAGTTGTCCATAAGATTTTAATTGGTACGATCGTTATGGGGATTGGAACTACAGTAGGCAGCGACCGAGCCGGATAAAGCACCTATTCTCATTGGTGCCTGCTCTAACGGAGAGGTTGCGTCCAATATTAATGAAAACGAGAATAAGAGTGGATATATTCAAAATAGGGGAAAAATGTTTCTGTGAACTAGCAATGCTTTCCTTCCCTAGCTTCTAGCTGGTCCTGCTAGTGTGGTGTTTTTTATTTACCAGTATGCCCTACCACAGAATGTATTTTTACATATATTAAAGTGACGACAGATAAAGGAGGTTAAAAGGCATGGGTGCATATGAAGGTAATGGCGGCGGCGGTGTATGGACTTCTACAGCGGCAATTCTAGTGCTCTTTATTCTCTTAGTTATCATTACTAAATCACTTTGGGTTTAATTTGTGAAAAGAACTGCTGGGTAATTTCACTTCACTCATGGATTGTAAAAGGTTGATCCCAATAAGCGCATAAACTATTTGGCAATAGCCACAGCATTCGCTGTTCTTTTGGTGGGTGCTCGCTGAATTTCTGCCATAATAGTTTTGCGCTTATTGGGTTTTATCGGAAGGGAGATTGTCTCATCTGAAGGGTTTATTAGCCTATACCGAATGCCTTTTCTTCAAGATCTTCTATAATTTCTAACGCAACAAAATATCCAAAAAATAATGTTAAAATATCCTCATATCGTTTTCCTGATCCTCTTGCTCTACTTAATATTATGTTTTGACTTTCTTGTATTTCTCTTTTATGGAGTGATCGAGAAACCACAGATGAATCGGGAGCGATCAGATCCACCATTAGAGTGGACAACTTTTTCTGAAACTCTTCAATTGGAAAGTCATTATTTTCTTTTGAGTACAGCTGCATAGTTTCAGGTGGATCTTTAAATGTAATCGGGTATTGAGTATTGAAGACACCTTCATTAGCTATTTTGTCAGCAATTAATTTACCGAAAACGATACCCGCTGCAAATGCTTGCCCAGGGATTCTTCCCATACCAAGAACACCATTAAATTGAGCTTCTCCAGTAGCAAAAACACGATTCAAGTTTATAACTTCAGCATTCGCATTGATTTCGATTCCTCCTGAAGAATAGTGCATTGTTGGTGTAATTTTGATTCTTTTATTTTTAACCACATTAGTGCTAAATCCATATTTTTTAAATCTTTCATTCAATATATTTTCATCAGCATGGCTCATATCCAAGTACATATCCTTTTTTTGCTTGATGCAATCGAGTTCAAAATGTAAAATCTCGTCAATCATTTCATGGTAATCATCTCGAGCAATGGCATCACATATATACTCATCTTTTAATAGTTGAATTCCTTCCTCATCTACTATTTTCCCTTGACTTAAAGAAACAACTCCGCCCAATAAAATTTGTCTTCCATTGTATATTGACCAAGGATGAGACATCACTGTAGACATTCCCTTTAATCTTGCACCCATTTTTTTAGCTAAGATAAGCGTTTCTCCAGTCGAACCCGGTGAATTATCATTGTAGTTAAATTGCCCCGCATATCCTCCCGTAGCTAATACCAAATAATTAGTATATATCCTGATAAATTGATCTAATTGGATGTCATAAAATAATGCGATAATTCCTTCATTATACTTTTCCAAATGAATCAAAATTTTATTACACAGCGGTTGTTCAATATGTTGTAACAAACAATTAATTAATTTCTTTCCTCCCTGTGATTTAATCAAACATTCAGGCATGATACCAAAGGATGTTTTCTCATAAGAGATTCCTAATTCCTCGAAAAAATTTATGACTATGTTGGAGTTTCTATATAGCGTTTCAATAACCGATCGATCTGCTCCACATTTATCAACCGTAAGATTAATAATATTATTAATATCATTCTCTGATGGAACACGTGTATTTGCGGCTGCAAGAAAGGAGTTGCTCTGTTTGGGCGCATTCTTTTTTGTTGTAATCGTGTACTTGATATTGTTTTTTGATAAATAATAAGCAACAGCAAGCCCCGATATACCCGTACCAACAATCAAAATTGGAGTGTAGTGTTCTACGGATGTTACATTTCGTTCCATCATTCTATCTCCCTTTTTAAGATGCAGATATTATCTTAGGCTGAATCTCACAGTCCGTTTTCCACTTAGATATATTTGTTTGTTACCGATGAAGAATGGAATCTAAGTGAAATATTTTTCCTAATTGTACAAATTTATTACTTATATTGTCAACTTCGTCTAAGAAGTAATTAGCCCGACTTTGAAGCAGGGATATTCAAACCAATCAATCTTTGATGGCACTAGCTTCTAGGACTGGAAGCTTCTAAATTTTCAAAAGGGCATATTATATTACCGGGAAGCCGCTTCGAAATATATTTCAGAACATATCTTAGAACATGAGAATATAGAGGGAACCATTATCAAAAAAATAGGGAAGCTGCTTTGTGATTTTAATACTGATTCCATTTGAAAAATATGAAATGGAGGGAATATTGTGCCACGAGCTTCGGTCATACTGCCAGTTTACAATAATGCAGCTTTTGTCTTGGAGGCAATACACAGTATTTTAGCTCAAACTTATTCGGATTTTGAATTAATTGTTATTGATGATGGTTCGACAGATGGATCTACCTTTCTTATTTCACAAATATCAGACCCTAGAGTGATAAAAATCTTCCATAATACCAATCGAGGGTTGATCGCTTCTTTAAACGAAGGATTAAAAAAGGCCAATGGTGAATATATCGTTCGTATGGATAGCGATGATATTTCTACGC
The DNA here is from genome assembly GCF_044784315.1 of Paenibacillus sp. DP01. Lineage (NCBI taxonomy): Bacteria > Bacillati > Bacillota > Bacilli > Caryophanales > Paenibacillaceae > Paenibacillus > Paenibacillus sp. DP01. The sequence goes on along the minus strand of NZ_CP173059.1, from coordinate 3,165,730 downwards.
CAGATCGACTAGCTGTACAAATCGCATTTATGGATCAAAATCCATTGATTGATGTATGCGGTGCTGCTTTTACTTCATCTAGTGGGGGATCAATAAAGGTAAATCCGGCCAGTCATGACGAAATAAAAACATGGTTGTTATTTCATTGTTGTATCTGCCATCCTGCTATAATCATGCGCAATAGCATGATCCGTCGGCTTGGCATTCAATATGATAGTAATTATCCCCATGCCGAAGATTACGAGTTGTGGAACCGACTAGCTTTCCAAGTACAAATGGCGAACATCCCCATAAACGTATTGTATTATCGTCAACATAATGGACAAGTGTCCAATCAGCATAGAGCTATACAAGATGCTACTGCTCGGAGAATTCGTCAAAGACAGTTTAGTAAGTTAGGCTTGGAATTATCAGATGAAGAGAACCAGATTATGCTGGATATTCTTGAGTTTAAAATTAATCCCTACGATTATGATAGTTACACCAGAGCTTTAGGTTTTGCCAACTGGGTGCTGGACCAAAACAGTAAGTATTTAGTTTATAACCAGGAACTATTAAACATGGCGTTTTCACGGTGCATATCCCATATTCCTTATTAACAGAGAGTTAAGCAAGTGATCCGGTTGGAAAGAAGATACTCTAATAGCACAAGCTTTTGAAGTTTTTGCAAAAAGGTGATTAGGCTCTGCCGGTTTAGCTGGTTGAGCCTTTGTTTTGTTTGTCTGTATGCCCTGTCACAAAACGCAGCTATACATATATTAGAAGTTTTTATCCTCTTGGTTATAATTACTAAAGCATTTTGGATTTAATTTTATGAAAAAACTGTTAGGCAACACACTTCACTTTTTTTAGATGGTAAAAGTTGAACCCAATGGCGCATAGGTTATTTGGCAGTAGCCATAGTAATCTCTTCCTTTTGGTTAACTAAGTTTTTACAGCGTACTTAGGGGACCCTGCCATAATAGGTTGTTGCGCTTATTGGGTTCTGCTGTCAGTGAACAGCATGGACTATACATTGAAATCTTACATTATTCGCATAATATATTGACATATGGTCAATTTTAGAGAAAAATAGACTACAACAATATAAAAATTTTGGAATTTTTATGTGAAGGGTGGATATGGCATGAAGCATACACCTACGATTCGGGCGGAACTAGATAGATACCTAAAACAAGAGGGTCTGAACCTGACGCAATTCGGGCATATTGCAGGCATTAATAGGGGAATAGTTAGTGGCATTGTAACAGGCAATAGTTCTATGTCTGTTAACCAAATTGATAGAATTACAGAGGCTATGGGTTTACCAGAAGGCTATTTTTACGACTTATATGTAGAAAACTATATCATCGACATTCCCCCCAATATGAGGAGAATCGAACCATTTTTGTATCGCTGTGCAGAGTTGGACAAGCTGGATGCGATCCGTCGAGTGGTGGGAGCTATCATGGACAATCTACTCTACTCACCCAAACTATTTGACATTGCAGAAGAATTATTAGCCCAGGAACGACATGATGCTGCACTATTGCTCTATGAGAGTGTAGCAGAAGTGGAGAAATATCAACATTCTGAACGTTTGGCCATCTGTCAATATCGGATTTTCACGATTCAGATTGATGACGATCAAAGCCGCAATCTTAGGGCAGCCATACTTTTTGAGCCTTATGTCGAGCGCCTAGACGAAATAGAACAACTTGATGCATTGAAGGACTTAGCTAATGTGTATAGGTCTTTGCGTAAATGGGATAAGGTTGATGAAATAGCGAGAAAAATGAGAGCTAAAGCGGAAATCCAATACACTTTGAAACATCAACAGAGCAGCCGAGAACGCACTGAGTCTACTAAGAAGCTAACTCGCCCCATGTTTGTGTACATTACCTATGCCGATTTATTGTGTGCAAGTGTCTGTGAAGCCCGAGGCGACTATCAACAAGCTTTACAATATACATACGCCTACACAGATTTGGATTGGGTCAAAGAGACTGACGAAGATACCCAATACTGGATTAGCTTGTTTCAGCATTGGGCAGAAGGTAATACTTATGTTAATAAACTTATGTCCGGAAACACTAGTGTGCTGCTAGATTTTGTTGAATATATAGGAACAACCGCCAATGAAAGTGAGAAGCTCTCAAAGTTGTTGAACATTATTATAGTAGCTAACCGATACAATTTGGATATAGATGGTGTACTTACAAAATTTAAAATAGACATTGATGCCTCTACTCAACTCCCGACATCTACTGATATGTACACCCAACAAGTGGTACCTGACTATATTGCATTGTTTTGTTATGAAATGGCCTATTATAATTTAAATAGGAAGAAGTACAGTGATGGTTTTAAACAATTATTATGTGCAATGGTAAAAGCACATATACTAAACAATGAAACATATTTCATAAACTGCACAGGTCTCTTTGCACATTTCCAAGCATATGCGTCTCCAGAGACCAGAGAAGAGTATTTTAAACTATTAGAAAAGGTGTGGTTAGACAATGTTGAAAAAAATGGCACTGTTAATCGTTGCGAGTAGCTTTTTATTTTTTATAACTGGTCCCGTCCTGACGCAACATATTCAGATCCTTGTACAAATTGGAGGTGCTTAAGCACAAAACTCTGCTAGCCTTATGGTTAGCAGAGTTTTTTAGTTAAAGGAATTGTTACACTATGCGCCGAATGAGTCGCTGAAGTGATCAGTTTTCAAGCATACATATAAATATTTCGATGGCACAAAGTTATGACAAATTATATCTTCCTATGAAATGAGGTTTTTTAATGATTAATCATACCAATATTCTGAGAGGGGATATTATTACTGGTGATGAAACTGCAGAAGCATACGGGAGAATAGACGACAAAAAATAGATTACTATAGAGAAATTAAAATATTGTATGAAGCGACAAGAGTGACACAAGGCATACCGTAATCATAGTGAAGCTGGGGCCGTGACCCAAAAGATCGTGTTACGCCGCCTGGAGTGTAAATAGGTACTGTATGGAACACTGAGCCTCAGATTAATCTGAGGCTTATTTTTATGTGGACCAATTTACGAACTTATCAGAGTGACTGATAACGCGTGGGCTATCAACGTTATAAAGAACGAAATCACAAAGCTGAATGGGTTCGCTGCTGCTTTTTGGTGACTCATTCCGTTCATTGATTTAGCAAATGATTGAAGATATGCTTGTATGTAGTGCGGGGTTGGCATTATTGATGATTAATGCTTCATTCATTGCCGTCTTATCCCTTCATCAATCATTTCTTATGGAAGGAATCCCTTCTGTTCCAGCAAATCCTCTGTGACCTTCCACAGTTTTTGCTGCATCTTGGGATCTCCTCCAGGTGAGACTGGTTGAATAGATTTCCCAGTTCCGACGTTAAAGTATCCACCTGTTTTTTTATGATATTCCGGATCTACAATTAATCGGGTGATGATATCTGCTCCTCTTCGCGGATCTCCAAGATGAAGGATTTTCAACAATCGTTCTAATAGAGGGGCAAACCAAAGTTCTCGTCCCAATCCGGTAACATTGAATCCTGGATTTAGTGCATTTACGCTGATTCCCGTATCCGACCATCGTCTTGCCAGTTCAGCAGTGAACATAATATTCAATAATTTGGTCTTTCCATAGATGGGCGATGAGCCACGAGCGGTAAAGGCAGTTGTATCCGTTAAATCCTCGGGGAGCTTCAAAACTCCATGATGGCGTGAAGCTTCGGAGGCAACATTGACAACTCTGGCCTTGCCTACGTTCTGCAGGCACGGTTTTAGTGTATATGTTAACAGCCACGGCGATAAATAATTTATAGCAACCATTTCAGGAAACCCCTCGGGAGTGACGCGTTGCTCAAAAGCATGGATACCCGCATTGTTTAACAGCACATCAATATTAGAGTATGCGGCGGCTATCTCATCCCCGATTCGTTTAACATCCTTCAGTACCGATAAATCTCCATAAAAAAAGTCAACCTTCGCTGATGGGCTAACCAGCTCAATCTGTTTTCTTGTAGCTTCAGCACGTTCCCTACTCCTGGCAGTCAAAACAAGGTCAAAGCAGCCGCGTTTTCCCAATTCAACTGCGACTAGTTGTCCAAGACCACTGGTGGCACCTGTTATGACAACAGTAGTATTTTTAGACATTCGTCATTTCTCCTTCATGTGTTACAATTTTATTGGAGTAGCCAATTCGGTGAGTTAGCATATTTGATTGACATATGTCCACTATAATAATTTGGTTGATATATGTCAATCAAATTTGACTTGTGGTTTTTTGAACGAGAGAAAGGTGATTGAAGATGAAATATAATGAAGTTAAAAATGAACCAAGGGGGAAATTGGAGATTGAGTTGGGCGAGCAGCTTAACGCACTTATCAGCGCTTCACACGCCCTGAATGTCAGAGCTGCTGCGAAATTTGACTCCTCCTTACAACCTGCCGCCTTCCATATTGTTCGTTGGCTGTATTCTTATGGCCCAACAAATGCCGCCACTTTAGCGGAATCAACTGCGATGGATCGAAGTTCAGTGAGTCGTCTTGTCAAACAGCTTGAGTCTTTGGGGTATTTGAACAGAGAGGCCTCCCGAAGTGATGGACGAGGAATTGTATTATCTCTTACTGAGCATGGACAGCAAAAATTAATTGATGCGCTTAAGGAGAAAGAGTCCGTTTTCTATGAACGAATTTCGGACTGGGAAGATGCTGAGCTTCATAATTTTAACCAAATGCTTAGGCAATTTAATGGACTCCATCGCCACGGATCACAACCTTAAGAAGTGACCCGCATGTAAGGAGTTTGGATATAGAGTAGAAGTGGATAATGAAATCTACCCGAATGTGTATTTTTTATGTCAGACAAAGCTCCCCTTACTTTGACAATCAATAAGCCGTATGTTTATGGATGAAGATAAATAGGAAGGAAAGGATGAAAATAATGAGTATGAAATTAGGAAGGAAAACTACTTTATGTTTCTCCACAATTGCTCTCTTATTTTCAGTTTTGTCCCCGCTATCAGCCTCGGCAGATGTAGCAAGCGTCACCCATGACACCTATACAAACTCTTTAAATCAGGAATTAGTTTCATCTCAATTAGTAATTTTTAAAGATGACACAGCATATACAGATGTATCTATTGTCGGGAAAAGAGTGAAATTTTCGATTAGTGGTTTAGAAAACCCGTTTAACACTAATTATTACAATCGATTAGTCTGGACTAGTACTGATGAAGAACCAAATATAAAAAATATTCTGACAGTAAAAGTTGCGCCAAAGACAGGGTCGCTTTACAGTTCCAGCAACTATGAAAACCTTTCACTGATAAAACAAAAAATCAACTCTGACTCACCTGTATATGGATGGATTCAACTAGAATCCAAAGAGTGGGTTAAAGCAGGATCAGCTATAATCAAATATTAGAATGTGTAGTATAAGTAAATACTATAAATAAGCGAAATCCCCGCCGACCAGCTAAGGTAGTGGGGATTTTTCAATATAAAATAAGACTTCATCAACTATTGACAGAGTCTTTTAGAAAATTGTTGAAAGTAGTGTTCTTAAGAAGGGAAAAGTGTTTCGAAATCTGGAAAAACGCCATCACTAAGCCAACGGGTAGGGCCTTCAAAACTTCCATCGAGTGTAGCGGTAGCATAATCTCCATTGGAGCCATACAAAGTAATAGAGATATTTTTTATTATTTGTATTTAATGCTATAAATGTGTAATGATTTTGTACATAGTTCATTAGTTGTGAAGAATATTCCTTACTTGTCTTTGTTTGTTACGATATGTTCATAAAAAGTTCACTTACATGAAAATTTGGTTGCAGCTAAAATAATCACATCCAAAAATGAAAGGTTGAATTAAATGCCAACAACTAAAAAGGAAAGCTTTTACTTTGGGGTTATTATGTGTTTTGGAATGGTCGTTATTATGACCTTCTATAATCTTTTGATTAACGGATTGATTGGAAAAATTAGCTTGATTACCATTGCTGTTGAATTTCTAATTGGATTTATTATAGCGCTCATATTAGATTTATATATCGTGGATCCTGTAGCAAAAAAAGTTGCTTTAAGTCTACCTTTTGATAAATCCAAAAAAATATTTTTAATTATCACGATTTCAACATGTATGGTGTTCGGAATGGCCTGTTCTATGTCTTTCTACGGTTTATTAACTTCAATTCTAAGTCAGGGTATTGGCGATCATTCATTATTTGAAGCCTATTTAGAAATTTTTATAAAGAACTTTGTTGTGGCCTATCCATTACAATTATTGGTTATGGGTCCTGTTGTTCGAGCCTTGTTTATAAAATTTATAAAGAAAAGCGGGCAAGTGGGACCTTATAAAAAAGTATTAAATTAAATAATAGAGCAAATCCATTGCAGCAATGTTAAGCTAATGAATGGTTTTACAGCTAGAAATGTTTAAGTTATGAAAATCGGATACAAGTTTGAGGAAGCTATAACTGGCGGGATTGGTAGTTTGGTGTATTATTTAACACAAAAAAAGCAGGAAGAATTCTTCCTGCTTTTTGCTTGAAAATAATTATTAACGTCTGCGTTGTCCATCATTCACGCTAAACAGATTAACAGCCAGTGCGTTACCTCTTGCACGCGCATTGGCTCTTTGGTTGGAACGGATGTTTAATCTTCTTCTTCTCAATTCACGGTTGCTGTGTCTTCTGCTCATAATATCACCTCCCTTCAAAGAAATGAAGGTACGGTTAAATCTTAATGATGTTTATGCTTACGCTTGGAAATTTTGATATTTAATGCGTTAGTTGCGAGTGCATTTCCGCTTCCTGTTTTAGCAGCTGCGGCTTGAAAGACTTTAACGACCAGATATCTGTTTTTCCCGATGCGATGCTTATACGTTTTAACTCTATTTCTGATCATCTGCATAACTCCTTTGCTTTAGGTCTGCTATATACATATGTCAATTGTGCTAGTAATGTATCAGCATAAATCTACTAAAGACAAAAAGAAGCTAGTACCTATGTTCCTAAATGTTTAACAAAAAAAGCTCATGCTAGCCTGCGTTCGCCTTCCCAACTTTACGTTATAGAGGAAGGCCACCGTAGGTTCATATGTGTCAAATTTCCATTTGTTTAGCTAATAAAAGTAAACAGTTTAAGATCAGAGTGGAACTATCTCGGATATGGGGCGGATATAATAGTAGAGACAATATAGGTTGCTGAAAAGGAAAGAATAGTTGGAGACACATACATAGTAAATATAACAAAAATATAAAACCGGCTCGCCTAGGCGGCCGGTTTTATATTCGTGGTAGTATAACGGGGAAGAAAGCACGATAAATCAGTGGAAGTCCCGGAAGAGTCCAACAACCTTGCCCAATATGCTGACGTGTGTCAGTCGAAGTGGCTCAAAGGCTGGATTTTCAGGTTGAAGCCGGATATGATCTTTTTCTTTGTAAAAGGTTTTAACTGTAGCCTCGTCTTCATCTGTCATAGCTACTACAATGTCTCCGTTATCAGCAGTCTGCTGCTGACGTACGATTACATAGTCTCCGTTAGCAATACCAGCTTCAATCATGCTTTCGCCTACAACAGATAACATGAATATTTTATCCTCACCAACAAAGTGTTGGGGAAGAGGAAAGTAATCTTCAATATTTTCTGTCGCCGTAATAGGAAGACCAGCGGTTACTTTGCCGACGACGGGAACACGACTAATGGAGTAATTAATCAAGTTGCTGTTATCCGATTCGTCTTGACCGAGTAATTCAATAGCCCGTGGTTTCGTAGGATCGCGGCGAATGAGTCCTTTTTTCTCCAAACGATCCAAATGACCGTGAACCGTAGAACTGGAGGCCAATCCGACTGCCTCGCCTATTTCGCGCACAGAAGGGGGGTATCCCTTTAGACGCACTTCATTGCGGATAAATTCAAGAATGGCCTGCTGGCGGCTCGAAATCTTAGACATACCGTATCAACCCCATTTAGTAACGTTTGGGAAAATTATAGCATAGAACCTCCGTTCGTACAAACATAAGTTCTAAATAATCCCTAAAAATATTCACGAACTTTTGTTCTCTTTTCTATTGAACAAAACAAACGTTCGTGTTATATTGTGAAAAACATAAGAACAAACGTTTGGAGGACGCGGCCAATTATGAAATATAGCACTTATCAAAGTATTTTTCCGATGAATTTAGAGAATTTACAGGAGACCCGAAAAGAGGGTAAGGTACGTTTGTTACAGGCTCTTACCAATACTCTTTTACTCAAGCTTCTTATTCTAGTAATTATCGTTTGGGTTGCAGGGGCAGGTGTACTTACGGTTTTTGCAGCACCTCCAGTTTCCAATGAAGAAATGATTAAGCTGACTGTACAACCTGGAGATACGTTATGGAAGATTGCCGTGAATCATAAACCGAAACGAATGGATACACGGGTATATATTGAAGGAATTGTACGTATTAACGATTTGGAGGATCGGGGGGTGCAGGCAGGTCAGGTACTTAAGCTCCCACCCTTCTGATCTATAAGACTATAGAGCTTGTCAAGGAGCGCAATGAGGGAGCCTTGACAAGCTCTTTTCTACATGTCAAAGTGTATTATATCTTTGCTTTTATGGAGGGGACACAATTTGGATATAGACAGTTTGGTACAGCGCATTAATGAATTAGCGCGCAAAGCAAAAGCCGAAGGATTGACGGAAGAGGAAACCACGGAGCGCGCCAACCTTCGGGAAATTTATTTGGGCAACATTCGCCGTAATTTTCGGCAGCAACTTGAAACCATTGAATTTGTGGACGATGATACGTCGAAGGGAAATGGCGGGCTGAAGCATTAATGTTGCTAAAGCCTGCATCATTTGCCTTTTGTTATTAGGTATCTTTCTTGGTATCTATATAGATCAGCTTTAAGGCAATTGTTTTAATGTAATATTTATTGGGAAGGGAATTGAGAGATGGCCCGATCATTTGAAAGAAAAGTACGTAAAAACACAGCGCATTTAAATAAAACGCGCAAGAAACAAGGCATTCAAACCATTAACGGCGCAGGTTCAGCAATGGACATTTTCCGTGGCCGTAATATTACTGTGCCAATCATGCTGGCTGGTCTTGCTGTATTGTACATGCTTATGAGTTACTTTTTGACTAAGACCGGCATGCGGGGAATGGATTGGCTGGTATTTGGCTTGTACTTGATGCTGGCTGTTATCTTCTTCATTCGCCGTCCTTATTTAAAAGTGGGAAAAGATACCCTTTATATGTTAAAAGGTGGCAGAGAACGGCCGATGACGGCAGGGGACATGAAAGCCATCAAAATTGAAAAGGGTTACGTTACCGTTGAAAGAAAAGGGAAGGGCGGTAATTTTATTTTCACAAAATCACTGGGACGCTATGATACAAATGCCATCGCAGAGCGCCTTGAAAAATTTGCACTATCCAATCAGATACAGGTAGATAAGAAATAACCGATTTAGCCTGTAGCTCTGTAAGTAAGGCCGTATGATGTTATTTTTCATATAACATGGTGCGGCCACTTGCTTAATATGGGCACACATAATGATCTGATTCGTGACCAAACAGACAAGCTTACATATACAGTGGAAAGAGAGTGGATAATTCGTATGACGATTCAGGCGATAATGTTTGATCTTGATGATACCCTTCTGTGGGATGAACGTAGTGTAGAAGAGGCATTTGATGCAGCATGTCAAACAGGCTCCCGAGAAACAGGCGCTGATCCGAAAACGCTGGAAGAAGCCGTACGCAAGGAAGCGCGCGCTTTGTATGAATCCTATGAAACCTTTAGTTTTACTCAAATGATTGGCATTAATCCGTTTGAAGGACTGTGGGCGAATTTTACAGCAGGTGAGCAACCTGAATTCCGCCAATTGGAACAGTTGGCTCCTGTTTATCGTAAGGAATCATGGCGCAGAGGGCTTCAGCAACTGGGGATAGATAATGAGGAGTTGGCGGAAAAGTTGGCTGCCCAATTTGCTTCGGAAAGACGTGCACGTCCACATGTATATGAAGAAACGTTTGAAATTCTGGATCAATTGAAGGGACAATACAAGCTGCTATTGCTGACAAATGGTTCCCCTGATCTACAACAGGAGAAGCTGGATGGAGTTCCTCAATTGGCTCCTTTTTTTGATCATGTTGTCATTTCAGGTTCTTTTGGTCGGGGCAAGCCTGATCCTTCTATATTCCAGCATGCTTTGGGACTTCTAGGAATTGAACCTGGACAAGCTTTAATGGTAGGAGATAAGCTGACGACTGATATTCAAGGGGCTTTGTCAGCTGGTGTACATTCGGTGTGGTTGAATCGGAACGATAAAACCAATACTACAGAGATCAAGCCGAAGTTCCAAATCAAGCATTTGTCTGAGTTGCATGGAATTATTCAATCTTTAAAGTAAATAATCTACAGTCTTCTAAACAAGTATAAAGAAAACTCCCTTCGCTCGATATGCTACAGAGCAGAGGGAGTTTTCTTATTGACACAATACATCGTAATTATGCTGTAGTGAATGTTGGATCTTCGAACGGTTCAGCAATCCATCCATTTTCTTCGATGAACAAGCGGACTGCGACGATCTTTTGATCTTCCATTAAAGTGAAGAAGTGCGGTGTATTTTCAGGAACAGAAATAACGTCGCCTGGTGAAAGCTCTACATTAAAATAGCCGATCTCTTCAGAGCCTTTAATGATAAAAATCCCTTTACCAGCAACAATGGCGCGGATTTCATCCTCGGTATGGGTGTGAATTTGCTCGAATTTGACCAGCAGCTCCTCCAAATTCGGCGTTGCTTCAGATAAAGTGATGACGTCCCAGATTTTATATCCGCGACGTGCGGCTAAATCTTTGATTTCAGGTTCAAATGTTTTAAGAACAGCGGCTTTTTGATCATCTGTCAAAGTAAAGTTTTCTTGCAGCTCCCCTGGCAGCTTGGAAGCATCCCAGTGTTCATACAATACCTGGTAGCTCTCCAAAAATTCACGTACTCGCTCTTCACCGCTAATTCGCTCATTCGTATTGCGTATAAAAATTTCTGCCATGCACAAATCCCTCTTTTCCACTTGGATTAATGTTGTATAAAGAATACCATGTCTTAACCAGTTGTACAATACAGGCTGAAGCATTTATGTGGGAACGACTATAGTAATACGATACAGTTTAAAGACGTTCGTCTATAACGATGCATACTACAAAAATAGATCAGCTAAGTCGTTTGTAAAGAAGAATAGCCTGCATAAAACGTATGTTTTTACTTCAATCTATCTAAATGATACGGTTTCTGCTAAACTAGGATTTAACGTTTTGCGGGGGTGAAGAAATTTTGGATAAAGTTAGCTTGCAGGATGCGTTACAACGAAGAATACTCCTTCTTGATGGGGCTATGGGCACTATGATTCAGCAGGAAGACCTTTCTGCCGCTGATTTTGGTGGGGAAGAGTTAGAAGGCTGCAACGAGATGTTGGTCTTAACAAGACCGGATGTCATTCAAGGGATTCATGAAGCATACTTGGAGGCCGGAGCAGACCTGATTGAAACGAATACATTTGGAGCGACATCCGTCGTTTTGGCGGATTACGATATACCAGAACGTGCCCGTGAAATTAATCTGGTGGCGGCCAAACTGGCGCGTAACGCGGTGGATAAATATAGCACTGCGGACAAGCCTCGTTTTGTTGTAGGAGCTATGGGTCCAACTACAAAAACCTTGTCTGTCACAGGCGGTGTTACATTTGTAGAGCTGATTGAAAGCTATCAGGAGCAGGCTTTGGCGCTTATTGAAGGTGGGGTAGATGTTCTTCTGTTGGAGACCTCACAGGATACGCTTAACGTTAAGGCAGGTAGCATTGGAATTCGTCAGGCTTTTGAGCAGACAGGGATTGAGCTTCCATTAATGATTTCTGGCACGATTGAGCCGATGGGAACAACGTTGGCCGGACAAAACATCGAATCCTTCTGCATATCACTCGAACATTTACATCCAATCTCGATTGGACTGAATTGTGCTACAGGTCCAGAGTTTATGCGTGATCATATTCGTTCTTTGTCTGAAATGTCCTCTGCAGCTATTAGCTGTTATCCAAATGCGGGCTTGCCCGATGAAAATGGTCAATACCATGAATCGCCGGATTCATTAGCTCGTAAAATGGCTGCTTTCGCTGAAAAAGGCTGGTTGAATATTGCGGGAGGCTGTTGCGGTACTACTCCAGAGCATATAAGAGTAATGAGTGAAAGTATGGCGCAGTTTGAGCCTCGTCAGCTCGTAGGTCATCATCCTCCTGCCGTATCAGGCATTGAGCCTGTGTATATTGAACAGGATAATCGTCCGTATATGGTTGGTGAGCGAACGAATGTTCTGGGTTCCCGGAAATTCAAGCGTTTGATCGTGGAAGGCAAATATGAAGAAGCGTCTGAAATTGCCCGCGCTCAGGTAAAAAGCGGAGCACATGTCATTGATATTTGTGTGCAAGATCCGGACCGTGATGAAATGATAGATATGGAAGCGTTCTTGAAACTGGTTGTAAACAAGGTGAAAGTACCATTGGTGATTGATACCACGGATATTAAAGTTATCGATAAAGCACTTCAATATTCGCAAGGTAAGGCAATTATTAACTCCATTAATTTGGAGGATGGTGAAGAGAAATTTGAGAAAATGGCTCCTATTATTCATAAATACGGCGCTGCTGTTGTTGTCGGAACGATTGATGAACGTGGACAGGCAATTGGGCGTGAGGATAAGCTCGAGGTAGCTAAGCGTTCTTATGATCTGTTGGTGAACCGTTACGGTTTGGCAGCGGAGGATATAATTTTTGATACGCTCGTATTCCCAGTAGGAACAGGGGATGAGCAATATATCGGTTCGGCTAAGGAAACGATTGAGGGCATACGTATCATTAAAGAAGCGCTTCCCGGGGTTCATACCATATTGGGCATCAGTAACGTATCCTTTGGTTTACCGGAAGCGGGTCGTGAAGTGCTCAATTCTGTCTATTTGTACGAATGCACCAAAGCGGGACTGGATTATGCAATTGTAAATACGGAGAAGCTTGAACGCTATGCATCGATCCCCGAGCATGAACGGAAATTGGCGGAAGACCTGATCTATAAAACAAATGACGATACGTTATCTGCATTTGTAGCAGCTTTCCGTAACAAAAAAGTGGAGAAAAAAGAGAAGATATCAAACCTTTCGCTCGAAGAACGGCTGGCTTCCTATGTAGTGGAGGGAAGTAAGGAGGGACTGATCCCGGATCTGGAGCAAGCGCTCGCTAAATATTCTTCTCTGGAGATTATTAACGGACCGCTAATGAAAGGGATGGAAGAAGTAGGACGTTTGTTTAACAACAACGAACTGATTGTTGCGGAGGTTCTGCAAAGCGCTGAAGTAATGAAAGCATCCGTGGCTTATTTAGAACCGTTCATGGAGAAAAATGAATCCTCAGTAAAAGGTAAGATTTTGTTGGCTACGGTTAAAGGTGATGTGCATGATATAGGTAAGAATTTGGTGGAGATTATTCTATCCAACAATGGTTACCATATTGTAAATCTGGGTATAAAAGTACCACCAGAACGCATCATTGAAGCTTATCGTGAAGAAAAGGCTGACATGATCGGCCTGTCCGGTCTGCTTGTTAAATCGGCACAACAAATGGTGCTAACCGCGCAGGATTTGAAAAATGCGAACATTGATATTCCAATAATGGTTGGTGGAGCTGCCTTAACGCGTAAGTTTACTAAAAATCGTATTCGTCCTGAGTATGATGGGCTGGTAGCCTATGCGAAAGATGCTATGGATGGACTGGATATTGCCAATAAGCTTATGGACCCTGAGTCCCGTAAAAAAATGGCCGAGGACATGAAGGCTGAGCAGGAGGCGGAAGCGGCAACGGTCGTGGAGGTCAAGCCGCTCCCTAAGCTAACTCGGGCTGTACGTTCTAACATTGCTCAGGATTTGCCCGTCTATATCCCGCCGGATACGGATCGCCATGTACTGCGTAACTACCCACTGAATTATATTCTGCCTTATGTGAATATGCAGATGCTAATGGGGCATCATCTTGGCTTAAAAGGCAATGTTGAGCAACTGCTAGCTTCGGGGGATCCGAAAGCGATTCAGTTGAAGGAAACCGTAGACAGCATCATGTTTGAAGCTGTTACAGACGGAATTATTCAGGCGAGTGCTATGTATCGGTTCTTCCCAGCTCAGTCCCAAGGAAACCAAATTCTAATCTATGATCCATCGGATGTAAGCAAGGTACTGCACACATTTACGTTTCCACGTCAGCAGGTAGAGCCTTATCTATGTCTGGCTGATTTTTTGAAATCAGTGGAATCAGGGGTTATGGACTATGTAGGTTTTATGGTTGTTACCGCTGGTCATGGCATTCAGAAGCTATCCACCCAATGGAAAGACAACGGAGATTACCTGCGCTCACATGCACTTCAAGCAGTAGCGCTCGAAGTGGCAGAAGGGTTAGCAGAACGGCTTCACCATATTATCAGGGATAGCTGGGGTTTCCCGGACCCTGCCGATATGACGATGAAACAGCGGCACGGCGCTAGATATCAAGGTATACGGGTATCCTTTGGCTATCCGGCATGTCCGGATCTGGAGGATCAGGGACCGTTGTTCCAATTGTTAAAACCTGAGGACATTGGCGTTGAGCTAACGGAAGGGTTTATGATGGAACCGGAGGCATCAGTATCAGCCATGGTGTTCAGCCACCCTCAGGCGCAGTATTTTAACGTCGAAAAGGTTTAACACCTTTATCAGATGGGATAGCAAAAACCCTCCGAGCTTCGGAGGTTTTTTGCTGGTCAGCAGGAAGAAGGTAAATGTCATGGAATTATATTTTCTCGGTACAAATGCAGGGGTACCTACAATTCAGCGAAATGTAACATCCATTGCTCTTCGTTTACTGGAGGAACGAAGAAGCATGTGGTTGTTTGACTGCGGTGAAGGCACTCAACAGGAAGTGTTGCGTTCGCCGCTCAAGCTGAGCAGACTTGAAAAAATATTTATCACTCATTTGCATGGGGATCATCTTTTTGGTCTGCCGGGTCTTTTGTCGAGCAGGGCATATCAGGGAGGTACGGCACCTCTGACGGTATATGGACCGCCTGGTCTTCAGCAATATATTGAGCTATCTTTAGGGATCAGCCAATCTCGTATCAATTACCCACTACATATTGTGGAGCATACGGGCGGGGTTCTGTTCGATGACGGTCAATTTCGGGTGGAGTCAGCTTTGTTGGATCATCGGATTGACAGTTATGGCTACCGAATTGTAGAGATGGATAAGCCCGGTAAGCTTAACCAAGAACTGTTGGAGCGATACGGGATCAAGCCTGGCCCAGTGTACGGTAAATTAAAGCGTGGAGAAAGTGTGGAAGTAGAGGGTGGAGTTATTCTGCATCCTCAGGATGTATTGGGTTCACCTAAAAAAGGGCGGATCGTCACTATTTTAGGTGACACGAGACCTTGTCCGAATACAGTAGTGCTGGCACGAGATGCAACTGTCGTCGTTCATGAAGCCACATTTCTGCATGATCTGGCGGATACGGCGTACGAGTATCATCATAGTACGGCGCTTCAGGCAGCGGAAGCTGCCAAAGCCGCAGGCGCAGGGCAGTTAATTATGACGCATTTTAGTTCTAGGTATAAAGATCAAGAGCAGCTTCAGCCTTTGCTGGAGGAAGCGCGAAGCCTATTCCCCAATTCATTGCTTGCGGAGCAGCATGTGTTGTTACCGGTACCTGATATCGGCCAATAAATGATTGGAGAAAAGATATGTGCATAGGTGCCGGGGCTTGCTCCGGTGCTTTTCTTTTTCCCTAGAAATTATTTTCCGGGAAAGCGCAGGATGCGACAAGAGGTGAGACGGGCATTAGTATGGGATGAACGAAATTGTTCTACCACATATGGAGGCATGTCATATTGGAGCTTCTATATATCGAATTTAAAGGATTTAGTTGCTTGAGTACGCCCAGGAAATACAGGGAATTTCCTTTGAAGACGTAGCATCTTCGATGAGATTCGACGAAGAAATGATCTTATGCTATGTGGAAGCGACGGCTTTTAGCGAGGGATGACGCTATTTTGGATGGTTTACCAGCAATACATGGACTTCATAAGCATTTTTGACTTAAGATAGATGAGAGGAATGGAAATGACCGATTATTTAATGCCCTAAGTCATTCAGGTGGTTAAATAAAAAGGAGAATACCATTCATGGGGTGAATTATTATTTTCAATGTTATGATGTATGAAATGAAGCGGGGGAGGGGATTGCGATAAAATCGTTACTAATTGATCTGGATGGAACACTTTATCATGGAAATCGGATGATCAAGGGTGCGGATCTGTTCATTTCGCGATTGCGTTCAGAGCATATACCTTATGCATATGTCACCAACAATGCTTCACGCACACCCGAATTGGTGGCCGAGCATTTGATTGGTATGGGAATTGAAGCAGCTAGTCATGAAGTATATACTTCAGCGTTAGCAGCTGCACAATATGTTGCACAGCAAAGCCCTGGAGCTCATGTATATTGTATTGGTGAAACGGGATTACGCGAGGCACTCACAGGGGCTGGCTTGCAGCTTGTTCAGAATCATCCTGATTATGTGGTACAGGGGATAGATCGTCAATTTACATATGAAACGCTGGCAGCTGCCATGCGTTGGATTCGTGAGGGAGCTACATTTATTTTGACAAATCCGGATCTACAATTGCCTTCGCATGACGGGCTTACACCAGGTGCAGGTACCATTGGAGCTGCCATTGAAGCTGCTTCACAGGTCAAACCGGTCGTCATCGGCAAGCCTTCAAGCGTGCTAATGAATTATGCACTAAATCGCTTGAGCATTAGAGCGGATGAAGCTCTGGTTGTGGGCGATAATATGCTTACAGATATTGCGGCAGGTGCAGCAGCAGGTTGTAAAACAGCTCTGATTCTGACGGGTGTGACGACTCGCGCTAATATGGATGAACATATTCGTACCGTTGGAGTAAAACCTGACCTGATGTTTGAAAGTTTGGACGAACTGCAGGAATGGATGCAAAAAGAGCTGAAATCATAAAAGGATATGACTTAGAAATATATGAGAATTCAAAGCTATGAGCTACGAAAGGAAAGATGTTGATATGCCGGAACTTCCTGAAATGGAAAACTACAGAATCTTATTATCAAAACAAATTTTGGACATTCCGATTACTGGAGTGGCGGTTAGCCGTGAAAAGTCCATTAATACTGAAGTGGAAACCTTTAAGAAGCAATTGCTGGGTGCGACCGTTGTATATTTAGAGCGTCGGGGCAAGCATTTGATTTTTCATTTAAATACGGGTAAACGGCTTGTGCTTCATCTCATGTTGGGAGGATTGTTGTATCTGGGAACGGAGGAGCAACGTCCAGACCGTACGGTTCAGATCGAATTGGATTTTAGCGGAGCGAAGCTTTATTTTATCGGACTGCGCTTAGGTTATCTGCACTTGCTGACGGCTAAAGAAACAGATGAAGCTTTGTCAGACCTGGGACCTGATCCGTTAGACCGTCGTATGACATTGGAAAATTTTACAGCACGTCTAAAAGGGCGACGGGGAATTTTGAAAACAACACTGGTAAACCAGCAGGTTTTTTCGGGGATTGGCAATTGCTATTCGGACGAAATTGCATATATCGCCGGATTTACACCGGGTTCCAAGGTGCAAAATATTGTGCAATCCCCAGAAAAAGTGGAGAAGCTATATCATGCTACTCAATCCGTACTTCGTGAAGCTACTGCGGAGGGCGGTTATATGGAAATGCCTCTAATGGAGGGAGACACGCTCACAGGTGGCTTTGATCATCAGTGTCGAGTATATGACCGTGAAGGAGAAGAATCTCCAAGCGGTGGGAAAATTGTAAGAGTCGAGCTGGCGGGGAAAAAAGCATTTTATTGCCCGGTGCAGCAGCATGATGCCTAAATTGCTTATCGGCTCTCACGTGAGTACGCGGGGTGGCTTTTCCAAAGCTGCTATACGTGCACGAGAGCAGGGAGGACGTTCATTTCAATATTTTCCGAAAAATCCTCGTAGTCTCAAGCTGAAGGAATGGAACTCCATAGATGCTGCTGCTTGTAAAGATTACTGCTCAGAGCACCAGCTTCAATCTATTGCTCATTCGCCCTATCCCGTTAATCCAGCTCATGGTCGCGAACGTGGTCAGGAACTTTACGAGTTGATGGTTGCTTCATTACGCAACGATTTGGATATTGCTGAAGCCTGTGGATCGAAGGGGATAGTTGTTCATTTTGGGCATATGCATTCGTCTGACCCGCTGGAGGGCTATCATAATATTATTAACTGTCTGAATGATGTGCTCGAAGGCTGGCAGGGAAATGCTAAAATATTAATTGAAAATCAAGCTGGGGATCACGGTCCCATGGGAACCACGCTCGAGGAAATGGTCCAAATTCGCCAATTGTGTCGAGATCCTGGCAGTATCGGATTTTGCCTGGATACTTGTCATGCGTATGCAGCAGGATTGTGGAACGGTGGAGTGGACGAGGCTTTGTTTGAAAAAGGGGACCGTCTCGGTTATTGGTCAGCGCTGTACGGAGTTCATTTGAATGATTCCAAACACCCGTATGGCTCTAAAAAAGACAGACATGCGCGCGTAGGGCAAGGTTACATTGGTATTGAAGGCATGCGCTGGATAACAGAACAAGAAGCTGTAAGAGGTATTCCCGTCGTTTTGGAGAGTGAGGCGGGACCTGATGGGACACATCAGGAGGACATTCGAATGATTCAAAGCTGGGAGTAAATTATTTTAAATAAATAATAGTTATCTTAGAGGCTTATGTAAGCTTACTTTTTTGGGAAGAAGGAGGAGAAGTTGGTGTATTTGTTTATGGACGATTATCGACCTTGTCCTCCAGGTTTTAAGCTGGCAAGGGACGCGGATGAGTGTCTGCTTCTGCTTCATGAATACCCAATTTCGATACTATCGTTAGATTATGATTTGGGTCCGGGTCAACCGACGGGAAAGGATGTAGCTGCTGCTATTGCAAGTAAACAGTTATATCCGCGTGAAATTTACTTGCATTCCTCCAGTCCGCAGGGGCGCCGAGCCATGTATGAACTGCTTTATGCGAATAAGCCGGAGGGAGTCACTGTGCATAACGGGCCGATTCCTGAGGTGCGTATGCAAGAGATCATAAACGAGTCTAAGCGATGAAAGAGATCGGACAAAAAGAAGCACGCCGTGCCATATGGGAGGGATGCAAGCTGGCTTTGTTTGTATACACTCCCATGTGCGGAACATGCGCGGCTGCCCGTAGAATGTTAGAGGTAGCAGAGCATTTGCTCCCCGAAGGAGCAGTGGTGCAGAGCAACATTAACTATATTCCTGAACTGGTTCAGGAGTATCGGATTTCCAGTGTCCCCGCGCTTCTTATATATAATGGTGAAAACAAAAATCCTGAAATCATCTACAAAATGGAATCTGTAGAACACTTGCTGAGCAGGATAAGGAGCGTGATGGAATGATATCCATGAAGAACATTACATTACAGCGGGAAGAAAGACGTATCTTGGACGATGTAAGCCTAGAAATACGAGAAGGTGAACATTGGGCTATTCTGGGTCGAAATGGTTCCGGCAAAACAACATTGTTGGAAATGATGACAGGGTATATGTTTCCAAGTCGTGGTACGATTGAGGTGCTTGGGCAAACGTATGGTCAATGTGATGTGCGGGAAGTTCGCAAGCAGATCGGATATATTAGCCAGACATTACTGGAAAAGCTGGCGCTAAAAGATCCCGTTTGGGAAGTGGTAGCTACAGGTGCGTATGCTTTTTTGCGTTTTTATCAGGAGATTCCGACGGAGGCAAAAGAAAAAGCCGTATCTCTTTTGGAGGGTATGAATTTAGGCGATCTGATTCATCACCCGTTAGGTACCTTATCTCAAGGAGAACGTAAAAAGGTAATGCTGGCCCGCTCGCTGATGGCTGAACCTCGCCTACTGATAATGGACGAGCCTTGTGCCGGATTGGATTTATTTGAACGGGAAAAGATGTTGGTCGAGATTGATCAGCTTCGCAAGCGAGACTTATCAGTGGTCTATGTAACTCATCACATTGAGGAGATTGTCCCTCTCTTTACGCATGTTGCGTTGATTCGGGATGGCAAGGTTGCAGCTGCTGGATTGAAAAAAGAAGTTTTAACGAAAGAATTGATTATGCACACTTATGAAGTTCCAGTTGAGCTGGAATGGGATGGAGAACGTCCTTGGATTCGGGTGTGCGCTGGAGGGTAACGTTATTTTGGAGGAACTATACGTGAATACAGATGAACAGAGTGAGTCCACTTTGTCGACATCGAGATTTGTTTGTACGGCCAACCATGGTTTTGCACCCTATGCTCAGGAGGAGCTTAGAAGATTATTTGGCTCTGTGAAAAGCACGATGCTTCTACCTGGTGAAATTTTTCTAGCAACATTACCTGCGCAAGAAATTGAGGCAGTGAAGACGATTACAGGTCAGCCACCGATGTTTCTGCGTCACTTGTTTCCTGTTCATTTTCAGGAGGAAGGTACGGATCTGGTTCAAGTGCAAGAGCGTCTGGTTGCATTTATCCGTAACCGCAGGGAATTGATAGATCAGCGTGTTTCTTTGCAAGTACGCAAAGGATCTAATAGCAGTTGGGCTGAAAGCGCAGGTGCGCTCAAGCTGGCTTTGAGTGAACAATTAAGTGATCTACCTATGGAATTGGTAGTACATGGCGCCGATGTTATTGTGTCCGTTTTTGCAGATACAGATACGTGGTACGCAGGCGTATCACATCCTCAGGACAACCTATCAGATTGGAGCGGAGGTGCAGTTCGTTTTCAGAAGGAGGACGGACAGATCTCGCGTGCCAAATTCAAGCTACTGGAAGCAGAAGCAACGTTCGGCATTGATTTTAGCGCTTTCCATCAGGGACTGGATATTGGGGCAGCACCGGGTGGATGGACTTCCTTCTTGCTGGAGCGTGGACTGAAAGTTACAGCGGTTGATCCGGCCAAGATGGAGCCATCGCTGATGAAGTACGCCAATCTGACATTTTTGCGTAAAAATGCAAGTGAAGTCAAATTTAAAGAGAATTCGTTCGATCTGCTGGTTTGTGATATGAGTTGGAGTCCAAAACAGATGGCAAGGCTCGTTACTGATTTACTGTATAGTTTGCGGAGTGGTGGTACGGCTATCGTAACAGTCAAGCTAATGCATAAAAAGCCCTTGGCGCTTATTCATGATGTGATTGCTTCCTTTGAGGAGTCCGGCATGCAGATTCAGCGAGCCAAACAGCTTTTCCATAACCGAGATGAGATTACCCTGTATATGATCAAGTATGGAAAATAATTCTTTACAATAGATGCAGTGTGCTATATAATAAATCCAAATTGTTCCTTTAAAAAATATTTGTATTAAATCAAGGGAAAGCATCCCGCGAAAATTGTTTTCATGTCATTATGAAGACTTCATTTTGCGGTGGCTTTCCCTTTTTTGCGTTGTCTGCTTGTAGAAGGGAGGTAAGAGAATGATGAATCAACCATCACAATTAGAGTTCGGGTCAATTGTCGGTGAACGTTACCGAATTATTCGTACGTTAGGTTCGGGAGGCATGAGCCGCGTGTTCATGGCCGAAGATTTAAAGCTGCCGGGCAAGCATTGGGCAGTGAAGGAGTCGATTGCCGATCCAAAAATAATGAAGATTGTACGGACGGAAGCCGAAATGTTGATTTCGCTAAGCCATCCACGTTTACCGAGGATTGTTGATTTTTTTGAATATCCTCCATCTGGTGCGGTATATCTGGTTATGGACTACATCGAAGGAATTACACTGGAAGCATACATGAGGGGATACCAAGGCTGTATTCCACAGGAGCAAATCATTCCATTCGCTCTGCAGGTACTGGATGTACTTGATTATTTGCATACCCGCCAATTGCCAGTCATTTATCGGGACCTCAAGCCGGCGAATATTATGCTGACACCGGAAATGGAATTTAAACTGATCGATTTTGGGATAGCGAGGAGCTATAAGTCCGAGCTGGATCAGGATACGATAAAGCTGGGCACAGTGGGCTTTGCTGCCCCAGAGCAATATGGAACAGGACAGACGGATGCTCGCTCGGACCTGTACAGTCTAGGGGCGTTACTATTGTATCTATGTACAGGTGGTAAATATAGCGAGTGGACAGCAGGAGTTGAAGGGTATATTCGCGGGGAATTGCCTCGACATTTGATTCCGATAATTCGAAAGCTGCTGCGGCATCATCCTGAGGAACGATTTCAGTCTGCTGAGGAGGTCATTGGAGAACTGAGGCGCAGTGCTAATTTTCAGTCTGCTCAACCAGGGAAATCTGTTAGTAATGCTTCGTCGGATTATGCTGGAACAAGGGTAGTGGCAGTGTTGGGTGTGTCTTCCGGCTCCGGTGCTACACACACAGCAATTGCAGTGAGCCACTACTTGGCTCGAAAGACCCACTCCGTAGCCTTGGTTGAGCTGCATAGTACAGCTAAGGCATTTGCCCGACTGCAAGAAGTCGTGGAAGGCATACCTGTTGGACAAGCAAGTTCAAGTCGGCGTTTTGAAGTCGATGGAGTTCATTATTGGCGGCAAACATCTCGTGCAGATGTCATTTCCTTGCTGGGCGGATCCTACAGATTTATCGTACTGGACTTGGGGAATGGGCAGGACAATGAACGACTGGAAGAATTTTTGAGAGCCGATTATCCGCTAGTTGTCGGCTCAGGGGCCGAATGGAGAGTTCAGGATATAACGGGTCTAGCCCGATCTCTTCAGCGTCATCCGCAACACAAATGGAATTACTGCTTGCCATTGGCACCCTCGGGGGCTGTCCGCAGGTTACGAAAGGAGCTAGATCACGATAAAGTATTTGCGCTGCCGTTCCATTCAGATCCTTTCGAACGGGATGATGAAATGGATCAGGTATTGGACGAGCTTTTTCGTGGAGTCATTACAGACACTCGGAAAAGACGTTTCAGATTCCTTAAACAACAGCACTAAATAGGCAGGTATATATCTAAAGAGGTAGGGGAGAAGCTGTGTGTCCAAGCTAAGAAAAAGCAGCAAACAAAAACTATATGCAGGTTGTGTTGGCGCGGGTATTGTAGGCATGATCTTTGTGGGCTACCTTATGGTGAATATCCATCAAATGAGTGAGATCAGGAAGCAGGCAAAGGTGGAGGCAGAGCAGAAATGGAAACTGTATGAACAAGAGCAACGGACTGCGAAAACAGGCTGGGCGGTTGTTCGTGACATTTCACCAGGCGAGCAGATTACATCTAATGATTTGAAGGGAATTAAGGTTCCTGGTTCTCAAGCCCCGTCTAATTTGTTGACAAATAAAAGTGAAGTTTCTCGCACTACAGCTAAGATAGAACTAAAAAAAGGAGCTGTGCTTACATCAGCTATGATTACTGCTGATGAACCCACACCTAAGGATCTACGCAACCGTGAGTTAAAAGTGGTGGTACTGCCCAGCAGCCTGAAGCCAGGGGACGAGGTAGATATTCGCATTCAATTTCCAACAGGTCAGGATTACATTCTATTATCCAAAAAGAAGATTTCTCGGCTAGAAGGCCCAACCGTATGGGTTACTATGAATGAGCAGGAAATACTATCCCTTTCGAGTGCTATTGTAGATGCCTATCTGCATAAAGCATCCATCTATGCTCTGACATATGTAGATCCCCAATTTCAGCCCAAGGCCATACAGACCTATCCGCCTAATGCACAGGTGTTAGCGTTAATGAATAGTGATCCGAATTTAGTCCGTGTTGCTGAACAAATACTGTCCAAGCAGCTACGAAATTCTCTAGAAAATGCAATTAATTCATCAAACAATGTGATTTCAACACCTGTGGAAAAAGGTCTAAGTGAGGAGGTTGCAGCTCAGCATGCAGGCACAACTATTGAAGATGCAGTAAGTGGAATTGATGATACAGGGAGTGAGGAACAGGACCACGAAGAACAAACGAAGATTCTAACGCAGGGTGGTAGCTCTGATCCGTATGCCAAATAAATGAGAGAAAAGGAACGGAAGTATGAAAACATGGATATTTGCCGGTCTTTGTGACAAAAGCGATACTTTATTATACATCAGCAGCGTATTGGCAGCTTCAGGCCAACAGGTACTGCTTGTGGACGCTACACTGCGGGGACAATATCGGTACAGCATAGGAATGCTCGATAAACCACTACCCATTACACAGTTTTGTGGATTCGATGTGGCGATTGGATTTACAGCATGGGAAGATCTGCATATCGGTATGCTGGCTGATCAAAAGGCAGAACAGACTTATGACATTGTTATTTTGGATGTAGAGCTACCTGATTTTTGTCCAATTTCTGTTTGGAAAATTTCGGAACTCCGGGTTTGGGTCAGTGATTATAGCCACATGCTAATGCACAGCGGACAGAATTGGCTTGAGCATTTGTTTGGCCAACCTGGATTTCCCAAAGATCTTGTATTTCACAAGCTATTTATACAGGCAGTGGATTGCGGTGTGGAGGAGGCGTATTTGTGGGAATACATGAATCGCTTTCCTGCCTTATGGCAACCAGAGCCGTATGTACTGCCATGGGATGAAGGACAGCTTGCTCTAAAGCTGGAAAATGAGCATAAAAAACAGCTTCTGTTAAAACCTCTATCCAGAATATATAAGAGAGAATTGTGCCGTTGTATTGGAGAATGGATGAGTTGGGAGATAAAAGAAAGTCGTCGTGCGCTAAAGCGTGCGGAAAGGAGGAGAGCATGAGCACCATTTTGTTTTGGAGCCCCACTAAGGGAGCGAGTGGAAGTAGCTCATTAGCGGCAGCAATAGCAATTACCATAGGTAATTTATATAGAGGAAGACTTTTGTTGACTCATTTGGGCCGTAGGCATACCGGTATTGAATCAGGATTTCCTATACAGGAGTATGGCATGGACGATCCAAGTCTACAGATTCAGGAAGGGGGCTGGGATGCTGTTTCACGTTTAGTTCTGAGAGGGACGCTGTCTAGAGAAAATATTCGTAACTATACGACACCTGTACTAGAACACACTCTGGATGTACTTGAGGGAACCTCTGGTTTTGGAGCTGCACCGCCGCTACTTTCCCCTGATCTTGTAAAAGTGGTAATTGATACAGCGAATCAATATTATGATTTAACGCTGATTGATGCAGGGAGTGGAGTAGGCTGGGGGGCTGTACAGCATGAAGCATGTGCACGTGCCAAACTGGCCGTTCTTTCGCTCACTCAGAATATGCGTGAGTTGGACGCTTATTTTGAATCTGTGTCTCCATTATCCACATATTCGTCATTACCCATATTAGTTGTCCTTGGAAAATATGATGTGCATTCACAAGCGAATGAAGCGAATATCCGCAGGAGATATGGCTACAAGGGTACTTTGCTTACAGTCCCTTACAGCACCGACTTTATGGATGCATGGAACCGCAGGGATGTGATTGGTCATGTGCAACGCGAGGTGCGAAGTGGAAAAGAGCAGCAACGTAAGCCTTTTATGTCTGTAGGATGGGCGCAGAGCATACGGCAGATTAGCAAAGCTATTCTGGAGGCGGCAGAGTCCGATCTTCGGCTCAAGGCTTTGGAGAGGGGCGCTTAATGCTGTCCGCTCATATGATCAACGGATTAATTATTACCTGCATTGTGCTACTGTGCATCGTACTGATTATTTTTAAATATCGAGGAAATCTTCACTCGCAACATTCAGCTCTTCGGGTAGAACCAAAGAGCGAAGATGCCACATTCGAAACATTGATAGAGTATATCAAAAATGCGCTTCATGAACTAAGTCATAGCCAGATGGCGGATGCCGGATTACATGAAGAGGAATATAGGCGGCGTATCCATCAAAGGGCAGAACTACGAAGGGCGTTAAAGGACTGTGCCAATGGCAGCAGTGGAGATAAACGTTTTGTTAAAAATCTGATGAGTGAGCTTCTGATTAACGGTTACGGATTGAACGAGAAAATCGCCGATACTGTTATGCCATTCTCCAGACCTGAGTTGTTTAGCACACAAGATCAATTCGAAATTATTTTTTACCAATATCAGCAGAAATTTGGCGCGGATGCACTATCACGTTTGCTGGATACTTATGACTTAGCCGAAATGAGGTATTCACAGCAAGGTGAAGAGGATGGAAGCTATTTCGTAACGACAGAGGATATCCGCTATATCTATGACTGTGAATACCGTCCCCTTTCCTTTATGGAGAAAGTGGATATTATTGTGCAGCGGATTTATCAACATTACAAAGGTTTTTCTGTCATTGATGATATTCGTGACCAGAGGATCGATGGTGTAAGTGGGGGTGTAAGTGGTGTGCCGGAAGGGAGTATTTCTTCATCACCACAGTGGCCTTCAGATAGGTATGCATTTGAACAAACCTCTGCGCCCATAATGAATGGATATGAGAGTGTATGGATTTTCTACAAAGGTAAAACTATCCACCTTTCATTCCTCTCCTTTGGATCGGAACGTGAGCTTAAAAGGGTATGTCAAAATATTTACAAATACAATTACCCAGGACAGCTTTCTGAAGCGAATGGTTATAAGGTCAATGAAATGAAGGATGGATCACGGGTAGTAGTAGTGCGCCCGCCTTTCTCTGAATCATGGGCTTTCTTTGTTCGTAAATTTGATATTCAAAGCGCTTCGCTCGAACAGTTAATTAGGGGACAAAACGCTGATGTTCCAATCCAGCTACTATCATATCTAATGAAAGGCAGTCGGATTACTGCAATTACAGGTGCGCAGGGTTCAGGTAAGACAACATTGTTAATGGCGATGGTCAAGCATATTTACGCTTCGTATACGCTTCGCGTTCAGGAAATGGCCTTTGAACTGCATCTACGCAGCATTTACAGTCGCCGTAATATTCTTACTTTTCGAGAAACAGATCATATTTCAGGGCAACAAGGTCTTGACTTGCAGAAAAAAACAGATGGAACCGTTAATATTCTAGGCGAAGTAGCGAGTGATGAAGTAGCTGCTTGGATGATTCAAATGTCGCAGGTTGCTAGTTTGTTCACTATTTTTACTCACCATGCTAAAACATTTCGTGATCTTGTATTTTCACTTCGTAATTCACTGCTCAAAACAGGAGTATTTCAGCATGAAGATATTGCTGAAGAACAGGTAGTGCATGTCATTAACTTTGATGTTCATCTCAAGCGTGATGCGCAAGGGCGGCGTTATATCGAACGGATCACAGAATGTGTACCGCGTAATCCAGAGCATACGAATATAGGTCCCAATGCTTCATCGAGTTATAGCTATCGCCATGTTATGGAATATCGAAATGGAAGCTATATACCAATGGAGCCCTTAACAGCTAAAAGTGTAGAAGAAATGTGTGAGCAGATGAATGCAAACGATGCGGCAGATTTCCGCAGTTTTTTGACCCGTTATTGGGAGGAAGACTATGAGTCTTAAAGAAATTTTATTGTGGGTTTTGCTTATATCAGGTGGGGGATTTGCAGTTCTATATACAGTTTTGTATGGGTTGCATAAGCATAAGAGCTATGCAGTTCGCAGAGGTAGAATTCATTCTGTACAGGAAGCACGAAAGGGAAAAGCGGTACTTCAACGGGAACTTCAAACTTTAATGCATAAATTGTATACGCTGTGTATGAGGGTCCCTATCACAGCTGGATACATCACAAGTGTACGTAAGCGACTAGCTGGTCAGCATGCATACGATGAGTATAAGCTTCGTCTGCAGACCATGAAGATGATACTGCTCATTTGGGGGGCTTTTGCTTGCAGCGGCGTTGTGCTGCTGATGATGAAACCAGGAATAGAGTTTGCTGTATTGGCCGTTTTATGCGGAGTGGTAATCAACAGCCTTATTATAGACGTGACCACTAGCCAAATGGAAAAAAGGCTACTTGGGCAAATGATCGAATTGTTCGCCAATGTACGTCATCACTATCATCAGCACGGTATGGTGGAAGAAGCCATATCCGAAGCAGCCGATTTAGCAGAGGCAGAGGCTGGAAGACATGCACGGCTCATCCATGAGGCGCTGACAGATGCGGATCCCCACGAGGCCCTCGAAAGATATTATGAATCAGCTCCAAATCGTTTTTTAAAAGCCTTTGCTGGTATCTCGTATATGGTCATGGAGTTTGGTGATCGGGTTGAGGATGGTGGTTCCATTTATTTAAAGGGGCTAAGCAGTCTTGCACGCGAAATCCAGTTGGAGTTGCTGAGGAGAAATAAACTGGACTACCTGCTAAAAAGTTTAAACGTGATCGCTCTGGCCCCTGTTTTCTTTACTACCCCAATCGAGAGATGGGCGAGATCCAGCTTTCCATCCATGGATGAGTTTTATCAGGGGAAATTGGGTTATATCACAAAATTGACCGTTTACATTGTTATCATCCTATCCTACTTTCTGTTACAGAAACTGCAACAGTCCGACGAGACAGGATATCGTGCGGGTAAAGGGCGTAGGGTGTGGGAGCAGAGGTTATATCGTATGCCCATCATTCGTAATATGGTGGATTCTCTAATTCCTCGGCAGCATATGTCATCTTATTTCCAGATAACCCGACTCCTAAAGGAAAGTGGTGCGGAGGTAAAGTTCGAGTGGCTCTACATTCGCAGAATTGCTCTTTTTATCTTAGGATTAGTGCTTAGTATTAGTACTATATTTGTTTTACATGGAGCTGAAAAAAGGCATATCCTTCACGCGCCAGTACAATCGGGGCAAATGTTTGGACGTTTAAGTCCGACAGAGGAAAAGGAAGCTTTGAAGCAGAGTGAGATTGACCGCAAAATCATGCAAATGTTGAACATGAAAGCGGACAGCACATACGAGCGAACGTACGCTGCTTTAGAACATTATGCTAATGGCACAGCTACTCCAGAGCAGCTATCCAGGAATACTCATCGAATCCTCCAAAAGCTGAAAGATTGGAATGAAGAATATATAAAGTGGTGGGAAGTACTGATTAGTATGATTGCTGGGTATGTAGCCTACCAAATGCCCATACTTTTATTATATTTGCAACGGAAAATGCGTCATTTGGACATGAAGCATGAGGTCTATCAGTTTCAAACGGTTATTTCCATTTTACGGGTTATGGAACGAATGTCTGTCGAGGAAATATTGGAGTGGCTGAATAGATTTTCAGTAATCCTCAAAAGACCTCTGCAAAAATGTCTGCTTCATTATGAACATGGGCCTGAGGCGGCTCTCGATTTGTTGAAAGAAGAAGCACCTTTGCCGGAATTTCAACGTCTGGTGGACAAGCTCCATTTATCTTTGGGTAAAATTACCATTAGAGAGGCGTTTGATGATTTGGAATCCCATATGTCCTACTATTTTGAACAAAGAAAACAGGAGTATGAAAAAATAATAGACAGCAAGGCGATCTGGGGGAGGATGATTGGTTTTGCCCCAATGTATGGTCTTATCTTTTTATATTTGGTAATTCCACTG
The DNA here is from genome assembly GCF_044784315.1 of Paenibacillus sp. DP01. NCBI lineage: Bacteria > Bacillati > Bacillota > Bacilli > Caryophanales > Paenibacillaceae > Paenibacillus > Paenibacillus sp. DP01. Next base: position 3,136,219 of record NZ_CP173059.1, on the reverse strand, counting down.
ATCGGTATGAGCTTTGTTCAAATGGATAGCTATTATGAGCAAATACAAAAAATTCAGTAAGTAAGTTCAATGATGATTAACCAATATTACAAGTTGAGGAGAGAAAAAAATGAATAATGCATCAACGGCATTAAAGGTAGCCGCTGGGATATTTTTGACCATCGCACTAATCACAATTGTAGTTATACTGTTTATCTCAGCTCAGGAAGCCACTAAAACGGCACAAAACAATTTCGCCGATATCCAGACCGAATTGTCTCAAGCCTCTTTTACGGTATACGACGGCACAACGATTAGCGGCTCCCAGGTAACCAATGCGCTGCGGAAGTTTCAGGGAAAGGACCAGTTCGGTATTCAAATTAAAACTGGCAAAAACATGTCAGGACAGTGGTACGGAAATGCTCTGAACATTAGTCCAGACAGTGAGCAGTATGGCGCTGTGAATGGCGGCAGTGATAAGACAGGAAAAATCGCGAATACACTGAATGAAAAGGAGAATGAATATGTAAATCCAAGTGGTAAATTCAAGGCTGAAATCGTTAAAGACAAATCTAACGTGGTACGTGGGTTGTTGTTTACCCAGTCTTAAGTAGTACAGCAAGAATAATAGTTATAAGGGAGTCGTGAGTATGTCTGATCACGCTTCAAGTATGCTGCGGCTTGGTGTGTCAGTTATTCTATTTGTAACCGCATGTGCAGCAGCAGCAAACTTGTCCAGTCAACTGGATAGCGCACTGGAATTAAGGTCGCAGCAGGAGGAGCAATCTGAGGGACGGATCTCCCGTACTATAGGGGTGGAGACGCCGCAACGGATTAAAGGGACTCAAGTCATTCAGACCATTCGCTTGAACTTGCAGGAGGGGATTTCGGTTCAAGTTGACGGTTCAGAGTACGATGTATATTCTGAACCGTTTGAGCCTGATGTATCTACCTTGGATGCTTCCTCTATATATGCCATGTACTCACAGCGTAATGGGAATGGAGACATAACATCTGTACGTTTTGAGAAATTGGGGGAGGACTGAAGTGGTTCAAACAATATCTAAGCTGTTGGGAGCACTGCTAGCTGTATTACTTTTGTACATCGTACCCGCAGCTCAAGCTGCTGAACGGCAGGATGATATATCCGGGTTAAATACATATCATTCGACTGTACATTTTGTTGATATGGTAAGAACCAAAGGTTACATTACACCGACGATGTATAACGATTTTATACGTGATCTGGAGCTGACAGGCAATACGTACGAAGTTCATTTGGAGCATATGCACAAAAAATATGTACCGAATTATGCAGATGCGGCGAAGCCAGACAGTTTTCTGGGTAATTATGAAGTTGTATACGATAGTTACTATAACCCGCAAATCTTACCTGTACTGTTTCCTGATTATTCGCAGCCCAAGTCGGAACAGATACGTCGGTATACCTTGATGGCCGGTGATTATTTTACAGTACGATTATATAATACGAATCGGACTCCTGCGGATTTATACAAATCATGGCTTCTGGGTGGAATAGATAACGATAAGCCGGCAGTTTCAGCTTCTTACGGGGGCATGGTTTTGAATGAAGATTACTGATTTTGCAGTTATATTTATCCTACTCTTTTTGCCCTTTGGTGTGGTTAGTGATTTACGAGTGCAGAATCAGCGTGAAGTACAGCAGCTAGAAATGAAATATACGTCTGCTCTCCGTACCGCAGTTCAAGATGCAGGTGTTGTGCTCTCACAGAATGAACGTCAGGAACGCGAGGCCGGATATGGATCAGATAAGTTTTTTCGTGTAGATAAAGAAGAAGCGCTGGTCACGTTCTTGCACACTTTTTTCCTTAATATGGACATTGATGGGGATACAGCAGCACAACGTGCGTTATTGAATTACATACCAGCTATTGTGATACTGGATTATGATGGTTATTATACGTTCGCTTCATCATCCTATAAAGATGCGTATGGACAAGCGGTTATAGGCCCCAAGTGGAGCGAAAAAAAGCCTTATGCCTATGTTGATTCCGCAGGCAATAGTGTGGGATTCACCCTGGATAATTATCTACATGCCTATGATGCGCAGAATCACAGATGGGTGGAGGGGGTTCAAAAAGAGCTTGAGGGTCAGACCCCCATTTCGTTACTGAACAATTCATTAACCTTTGAGCAAATACGCCGTTCCACCATTGTTCGCACCATTCAGGAAGATCTGGCTCGACTGATTAATGTCCATAACGAAAAAGTAGCACGGAATGGCATTTCCTATACGTTCACCCTACCACTCATTTCACAAGAGGAGTGGTATAACACAATAGATGATGTGGGTATGATCGCGTTTATCCAAGGTATTCCAGTTGGAGACAGGTATTACAATAACTATGGGTTTGGTGGTGGAAGAGTCGTCCGAAAGCAATCTATTATTGGTGGCATAGAACCGGGTACTGGAATGAAATATTTTTATAGAGATTCATATCCAACCCCTTTTCAAGCGACTGAGCGTTTTACGGATGAAAAATCTGCGGCAGCTGCTGGTTATTTTGAGTACCAATATCATAACAGCTTAAAATAATTACCCTCCGGGGTGGGTTTCGTATTATTAGGTCAACCAAAAGGTTGGCCTGTTTTAATAGGAGTTTAATCTGACGTTAGCCGGGAAGAACTTTGTTTTGAAATGGGCAGAGAAATAGACGAATCTCCAAGCCAAGCCGATAGCACAGTAGAAGCAGTGCCAGCCTAGTCTTTTGCCTTTATGGTCACTGCTTTTTTAAAGAGTGAGTCAAATAAATGGAATTTAATACTCGACTTACCGGGGGAGTTCCAAAGAAGATGATACCACTTGGAAGTATATGTTATTAAATGTAACTTTAAGTAATAACATCTTTTGAAGTGAAGGACGAAAACGCTTGTGAATATTTTTGTCTTGGCCTCAATTAGGCTTTTGCCTATTGTTAAAGGTTTTTTAGTCCTTTATATAGGCAGCCGCATATGATAAGTAAACACTGAATCAAATAAAGGAGAATGAGTATGTACTATAAATCATGCCATCACTTTCCATGGCATATTCCTATGTATAACAGCTGTAATTACAATTATCGGAGTTATGATCCTCAAGACTACAATTGGTATAATAACGACAGTAATCTCTATGAAAAGATAATATTAAGAGATTATGGACAAAGTCCATTTGTAGTGAATATGGACCAGGCTGCAAAACAAAACAAAAATTATCGTACCGCTATATGGACAGGAAAACATTTACAAGTGACTCTAATGAGCATTAATGTTGGCGATGATATCGGTTTAGAAGCTCATCCAACAACTGATCAATTCATACGTATTGAAGAAGGTCAGGGACTTGTTCAAATGGGGGATAGGAAAGACCAATTAGATTTTCAAGTGATGGCCTATGATGGCTATGCAATTATGATACCTGCTGGAAAATGGCACAATGTAATTAATACAGGAAATATGCCCCTTAAGATATACGTTATCTATGCACCGCCTGAGCATCCATTTGGAACAGTTCATGAATCAAAAGAAATTGCCATGTCTGCTGAAAGATAAATAAATCCAATTATATTTTATTTCTTCCCGGTCCGGAACCCAGGCCGGGATAATTACATTTTCTCCATTTTATTATTCCTTCGATACTCATGAGGACTGTCTACATAGAGTTCTGTTTTTTAATTGTTATTAGAACTTATCAATTATTAAGGTATTCATTATTTGGAATTGTAAGCTTATGTATACTAACTTCAACGCTGGTTCAACATCTTAGAACTGAGCTTGAAGCTTAAATTGCCAAAAGAAGCAAAGAAACTCCTTATGTACCTACCGAAGAGGAGCTTAAGCGCTAATTCTATATGATTTAGCAAGCGAAAAACCTTCAAGACATATTGATTGTCAATACGTTGCTATTTACCGACTTTTGGGAAGCGAGTTGACCAATATCAAGTTGGCCAATATCAATTTCTACTACTTTCAAATCCGGTTTAATAAGGGTAAGGAGGGCAAGAAAAATAAGCCATGTCCTTAGTGTATATTTTCATTAAAATGTTGGTGGAACCCTTGACTAACATTAGCTGGCTTTCTTTTTTTAGGCCTATCCATCTGAAAACCTTAAAATTCGCTGTTTTCAATGTTCCGATAAGGGTGCCGAATGTGCTACAATAAAGCTTTGAAAGAAACGAAAGATTGATGAAATAAGAACACTCGGCAGTGCCGATGACAATAAGGAGCCAAAAACAGCTTATGAGTTTATTGACTGTAGAAAATGTATCCCACAACTTTGGGGACCGTGCATTATTTAAAAATGTTTCCTTTCGATTACTTGCGGGGGAACGTGTAGGATTGGTAGGAGCTAATGGTGTTGGTAAATCGACACTCATGAACATTCTGACTGGAAAATTGCTTAAAGATGAAGGCAAAGTGGAATGGACTCCACGTGTACGTTATGGCTATCTGGATCAGCACACCAAGCTGACGCCGGGCAAAACAGTACGTGATGTATTAAAAGACGCTTTTCTTCCTTTGTTGGAACTAGAAAAGGAAATGATGCAAATTACAGACAAAATGGGAGAGGCTTCTCCCGAAGAGTTGGAAGTTTTGCTGGAACAGATGGGAGAAATTCAAGAGCAATTGGATATGGGGGATTTTTACCTCATTGATGTGAAGGTTGAAGAAATGGCGAATGGATTAGGTCTCTCTGCCATCGGACTGGATCGGGATGTAGCAGCACTTAGTGGTGGGCAACGGACAAAGGTGCTTCTTGCTAAGTTGCTGTTGGAAAAGCCAAATGTATTGCTGCTGGATGAGCCTACCAACTATTTGGATGTGGAGCATATTGAATGGCTTACGCGATATTTGAAGGATTATCCCTATGCCTTTATCCTCATCTCACATGATACTGAATTTATGAACCAAGTCGTTAATGTAATCTACCATCTTGAATTTGCTAAGATGACCCGCTATTCAGCTAACTATGAAAAGTTTCTTGAAATGGCGGATCTGAACAAAGCACAGCATATTGATGCATATGAGAAGCAGCAGGAATATATTAAGAAACAGGAAGATTTTATTCAGCGCAATAAAGCGCGCGCATCTACATCAGGCCGTGCAAAAAGCCGTGAAAAGCAGCTTGATCGGATCGAACGTATTGATAAGCCTGAAGAAGCTGCAAAGCCAACCTTTCAGTTCAAAGAAGCCCGTGCGAGCGGGAAAACGGTTTTTGAGGGTATTGATTTTGAAATTGGCTACACTCATGCCCTTTTGCCTAAAATGTCCATGACGATCGAACGTGGCGAAAAGATCGCAATTGTTGGCTGCAATGGTGTTGGTAAGTCTACGTTGCTCAAAACCATTCTCGGGAAAATACCTCCAATCAGCGGAAAAACCTATCAAGGGGATTTCTTGCAGCCTGCTTATTTTGAACAGGAAGTAAAGGCGGAGAAAATTACACCGATTGACGATGTATGGAATGAATTTCCGCATTTGAATCAGCATGAAGTACGAGCGCATTTGGCGCGCTGTGGTTTGAAGAATGAGCATATCACCCGGCCTTTGTCTGCGCTTAGTGGTGGAGAACAGGCTAAAGTCCGCCTTTGTAAACTGTTAATGCGTGAGAGCAACTGGGTACTGTTTGATGAGCCTACCAATCACTTGGATGTCAAAGCAAAGGATGAACTCAAACGCGCTTTGAAGGAATACAAAGGGACCGTATTGCTTGTATCCCACGAACCGGACTTTTACGAGGATTGGGTAACCAAAACGTGGAATGTAGAAGAGTGGTCTAGTAAAGTTAACTAAAATCCAGTTCTGACAGATTTCACACAAGGTGGGGTTTGCAGAATTAGGAAAATATGCTAAGCTATCTTTAGCTGATACAATAAAATAGTCACACTAGGGGAGCCGCCCATGCGGCTGAGACGAAAAAAATGGATTTCGGACCCTTTGTACCTGATCTGGGTTATGCCAGCGTAGGGAAGTGAGTACTGTACAAACAAGGTAGTAGCTCTTTACTTTTGTTTGCGCAGGGAACGATATACGTTTACGGATATAATAGTCCGTTCGATTTTGAACGTTTGTCAAGCCACTTCCTTTGGGAAGTGGCTTTTTGCGTTTCGTTCATCCTCATTTGTTCGAGCTTCCGTAGACGGATTACATATGATCTCCTTTCATTATTGCTGGTACATGTGACTGGCTCCGTATGATATTACCCAATAGGGAGCTGCAACAATATAGTTCAGCTTATACGATTATTTTATATTTTTTAGTCCAAGTGAGGTGAAAATGAGATCGAATTACACGTAATTACGATGGAAAGCATCTCCTGTGTGGATGTACCCCAAGTGGCTACCGCTATTTGTCCTTATATTCATTATGTACACGCACGTTCGAAACAGAAGGGTGCCTCTGCTTTGCTTTCTTTGACTCGTAGCATGATCGAGCAGGAAGTTCCTTTGCAGCAAATTGTAGTAAATGACCGTATGGACGTAGCTTTACTTACCTTGGCAAGAGCTGTCCAGCTACCAGCTAATGGGTTATCTGTGATGGATGCGAAAAGTCTGCTTCCAGTGGGTACACGCTGTGGAGTGTCTGTACATTCCTTGGAGGAGGTGCAGACCGCCGAGCAGGGGGGAGCAGACTATGTACTATTTGGTCATGTATATGAGACCTATTGTAAGGCCGGTCTTGTACCGCGAGGTGTAGCACAGCTTGAACGCATTTGCAGATTGTCGGCCATTCCGGTGATAGCGCTGGGAGGCATACAACCTCATCATGTTCCAGAGCTCTATCATGCCGGAGCAAGCGGAATTGCGGTGATGTCTGGTATATGGGAAGCAGAGTCACCCGTTGCAGCAGCGATGGAATATAGGCGAATGGTGGATCTTGTAGTTCACGACCTGTAGCAAGAAAACGAAACGAAGGGAAAGCAGAATGCTCACCGGAGAGGAGACACGGAACATATGTCAAAGACACATACAGAGAAAAAAGCAATAGGACACGCAGAATGCTTGGTCATAGGCGGGGGTGTGATCGGCAGTGCCATTGCTTATCATGTGGCTAAGGAGGGACGAAGTACAATTATGCTGGAACGATGTATCCCCGGTGAGGGAGCATCAGGAGCAGCGGCGGGAATGCTGGCAGCGGAAAGTGAAGAGTTCTCAGACCTTGAGCTGGCACGATTTGCTCGCGCAAGTCGCGATGCATTCCCTGACCTTGTCTGTGATTTGGAGCGTTTATCGGGTATTTCAGTGAATTTTCGTACCGAAGGTTTTGTGACCCCTTTTCGTTCAGAAGCAGAGGGCCAAAGGCGCTGGAATGCTGCGAATATCCGAGAGGATGATAGCCCTATTTGGTGGGATGCCAGGGAATTGGCTCGACGGATTCCGGGCTTGGCAGATCAAGTAATTGGGGCTATATACCGATCAAAGGAGACACAAGTGGCCCCTGTTCAGCTTTGCCGTGCTTATGCAGGGGCAGCTGCGGTGCTGGGAGCAACAATATGGTCTGGAACTCATGCCGAGGAACTGATCATACAGGACGGCCGAGTTTGCGGTGTGCGAACGGATAGTGGATTTTTTTCCTGCGATCAGGTCGTGATTGCCGCAGGCTTGGACAGCTTGAAATTGCTAGAACAAATTGGATTTGATTATCCTCTTTATCCAGTCAAGGGTGAAGTGGTAGCAGTCTCCTTGAAGGACCATCCGTTGGATTATACCATTTATGCCGACGATGTTTACCTCGTGCCTAAACAGAATAACGAGCTTTGGATTGGGGCTACGAGTCTTCCACATCAATATGACAAAGAGGTGACCGTAGGAGGCTTAAAAGGACTGTTAGCACGTGCATCTGCCTGGTTGCCGCGTGTACAAGGAGCTTCTTTTATACGTGCTTGGGCGGGCTTACGTCCACAGGCAGCTGCGGAGCGTCCTTTCATTGGCCCTGTTCCTGGAGTAGAGGGCGTCTATGCTGCAGTCGGGCATTATCGTAACGGTGTCTTGCTTAGTGATGCGACTGGGCGAGCGATGGCAGCTATGCTTAAAGGGGCTGATGCGGCTGGACTTGGAATAAGCAAATTTTCTTCTGAACTCCTCAAGGAGGAAAGCTTGTGAAGCTGATCATTAACGGACAGAGCATGACCATTTCTAATCGAATCACTCATGTGGATCAATTGCTGCATGAACTTGATTTAAAGGTGAAAACCGTAGTGGTAGAGCTGAATCGGCATATATTGACTCGTGAAGATCATCATGAGACGGTACTTAAGGATGGAGATTGCCTAGAAATCGTACATTTTGTAGGAGGCGGTTGATCATGTTAACCATTGGAAAAGCATCATTTACCTCAAGGCTGTTGCTGGGAACAGGGAAATTTTCGGATCTGGATATCCAATCCCATGCTGTAGAGGCTGCTGAGACGGAAATATTAACGTTCGCTGTGCGCAGACTGAATTTGGAGGAACGGGATAAGCAACATTTTCTTGATACGTTAGATTTGAGCCGGTATACACTTCTTCCCAACACAGCAGGAGCAACAACAGCAGAAGAGGCAATCCGTATTGCCAAGTTGGCAAAAGCCTCTGGCTTGTGCGACATGATTAAGGTGGAAGTCATTGGGGATAGCAAAACGCTGTTGCCTGACCCTTTTGAAACGTTGAAGGCTAGTGAAAAACTGCTAGAGGAAGGCTTTGTCGTACTGCCCTACATATCGGATGATGTGATACTAGCAAAGAGGCTGCAAGAGCTTGGAGTACATGCCATTATGCCTGGTGCCTCACCGATTGGTACAGGACATGGTTTGCTCAATCCGTTTTCATTAGAGTTAATTATTGAGCAAGCAGAAGTTCCGGTTATCGTCGATGCAGGTATTCGCTCACCTGGTGACGCAGCAATGGCGATGCAGTTGGGAGCAGATGGTGTTCTCCTAAATACAGCTGTGTCGGGAGCGAAGAACCCTGTGAAAATGGCTGAGGCCATGAAGCTGGCTGTGCGTGCAGGCAGATATGGTTTTGAGGCAGGGATGATACCTGTAAAACGATATGCTTCAGCGAGCAGCCCAACAGAAGGCATGGTTCAAGGATGAGGATATCTGAAAAATCCGGTGCTGGAACACCACAAATTGATCGTTATTCCAGACAGGAAAGGTTTGCACCCTTTGGGCCTGCAGGCCAACGCCGGCTTGCTTCTTCTCACGTACTAATCATAGGTGTTGGAGCGCTGGGTACAGGCATTGCAGAAACGCTAGTTCGTGGAGGCGTAGGTACGGTAAGTCTCGTAGACCGGGATTATGTGGAATGGAGCAATTTGCAGCGCCAGCAGCTTTTTCAGGAAAGTGATGCAGCGCAAAGGTGTCCCAAAGCAATAGCGGCCCAGCGAAGATTAAAGGATATTAATTCGCAAACAGTCATCCATGCACATGTTTTGGATGTTGGGGTAGAAGAGCTGGAAGAGTTGATCCAGAGGGTGGATCTCATGATGGATGCAACCGATAACTTCGATACTCGGCTTCTTATGAACGACATGGCTCTCAAGCATCATATTCCTTGGATTTATGGAGGATGTGTGGGTAGCTACGGTGTAACTTACACTTTTTTACCGGGTCAAACACCTTGTCTACACTGTCTGATGGGAACTGTACCGTTTGGAGGAGAAACATGTGATACAGCCGGCATTATTCCGCAGGCAGTACAAATGGTCACCGCTAACCAGACTACAGAAGCTTTCAAACTTCTTGGTGGATATCCCGAGGACTTGAGAGGAAAATTGCTTTCGTTTGATTTGTGGAAAAATGAATATGTAGCAATAGCAGTGGATCGTCTTAAAAAGTCGAATTGTCCTTCTTGCGGTAGCCAACCGACGTATCCCTATTTATCGGCCTCTCATCGGCAGAAAACAGATGTTTTGTGCGGTAGGGATACCGTTCAAATAAGACCTGCCAACCGGATATATCTGAATCTCGCAGAGATAGCAGATAGATTTGCAGCATTGGGCGAGGGAAACGTAGAGTGGAATTCGTATCTGGTTTCCTTTAGTGTGGGAGAGCATCGCTTGGTGTTTTTTGCAGATGGCAGAGCGCTGATCCATGGGACAAAGGACGTGGCCAAAGCAAGAAATCTATATCATCGTTATTTGGGCTAAAAACCATAAACCTTAAAGCAGAAAGCCATTCTTCAGAGAATGATTTTCTGCTTTTTTGTTACACTAATACAAATATGTTTAATGGCTTATAACAAACTTGTTCGTATCCAATATGTAATGCGATGTCCAAACCAGGTGGGTGAAAAAGATGAGCCCGTTAATTGTACTTGTGGATGAAAATGAAGCGCCCGCTGTATTCGTTCGTCCATTGGAGCAGGCAGGTTATCAGGTGGTTCATGTTCGTAATACGTCGGATGTACGCTCTTATATAGCTCAGCATCCTGTGAGTTTGCTACTCCTAAACATTAAAGATGAACAGGCGGGCACTCAAGGCTTGATTCGCATTTTGCAGCAGAACCATCCTCATGTCCCGATACTTGCAATGATTTCATCAGATGAAGAGGCACATATGGTTTCCTGCTTTGAACAAGGAGCTCATGATGTAATGGTAGTGCCCTTTTATCCTAGAGTTCTTCAGGCTAGAGTGGCTAATTTATTACGAATTTTTGGTGTTGAACGTGATGCGAAAAGGGCAATCGAAGCGGGGGATATACATATAGACACTGCAAGCAGAATGGTGAGCAGAGGGGAGCGAAAACTGGAATTAACTCCGAAAGAATTCGATCTTTTGCTACATCTGGCAATGCATCTTAACCAAGTTTGCAGCAGGCAGCAAATTTTAAAGGATGTTTGGAAACATGATTATATCGCTGATACGAACGTAGTAGATGTGTACATCAGGCATTTAAGGGTTAAAGTAGATAGAGGACAAAAGTTTAAAATGATTCGAACGGAAAGAGGTATTGGGTATTCACTCAGAACGCCAACCGAAGCAAAATAGCAAAGTTATATAAAAAAAGCCGGAACTTTTCGTCCCGGCTTACCTATTTCAAATGAGTGTTACATTACAGCACGCGACGTGCTTTAATGTATGTTCTTTTCCAGTTGCCAGAGTTTAAATCAGAGATGGTCACCCCAGGTCCGCCGTAAGTGTGTAAAATTTTACCCCCGCCCATATATACTGCTACGTGAGTAATGTTACGTCCTGTGGCACGGCTACCGCTTGAAAAGAACACTAAGTCCCCTTTTTTCAAATTGGCCTTGGATACGGCATGTCCGACTTTAGATTGTTGAACAGAAGTACGCGGCAAATCGACTCCGTATTTCTTGAATATGTGCTTCATGAAAGAAGAACAGTCAAAATTGCGTGTGGTGCTTGTGGAAGCTCCAAACTTATAAGGAGTACCCATATATTTTTTGCCGTAGTTAATTACTTTTTGACCTACGGTAGTAGTAGCAGTAGCAGCTTGTGCTGTATTTGTTCCCTCAATGGCAAAAGTACCAAAGCCGATCGTGGCAGCGACTCCTGCGATAATTACCTTTTTTATGATTTTATGCATATTCATGTTGTAAATACCTCCGAAAATTGATTTGTGCAATAATTTGCTGAGTTGCTAACTAACTGACAGCGTTGAGTATAACAGTTTTGAAGCCACCTAATAGTTGGAAAACTACTCTCAAATGCTTGAGGGACAAGACTTACGTCGTAATTATTAAAAAACGATTAAAAATTACAATTTGTAAAAAATAAAATGATTCTAGAACCTGTGAAAACGGAAAAACCCTTGTTAATCAAGGGTTTTGAGTGGAGGAACAACTTTTGGAATAGTTACAACAATGTCATAATTAATCCTTGCTTTGAATAACGAGTAGTAGACCGCTTTTAATAGAAATTGTACCTTTTGCAGCCGTTAGCTTATTGCTAACACCACGTGATTGTCCCATTTTAAGGGTTGCATTATGAAGTGGATACATAAATCCTTCCAGTTGTATACCTGTTACTTCGGCGGTCATTGGAATCAGCGATATATATGTATAGCCCATAGGCTGGATCTCGAGCGTTGATCCGGTCAGCTCGATATAATTATGTGCGTCCATGATAGCGCAACTAATATGATGCTGCATGGCCCGTACTAATATTTGAACATTGGCTAATGTGTGATCCATCCGAGTACCAGTCACACCGAGCATGAGTACATGATCTGCTTGTTCGTCCATAGCGATTTCTAAAGCGAGTTCTGTATCTGTTAGGTCCTTAAGTACTGGATCACACGCAAGCATACGTTGGCTTGCTGATTTTACCCTTTCTTGTTCCTCTGAAGTAATCGAATCAAAATCTCCTACAGAGACATGAGGCGTAATACCGTGTTCTATCAGGAACAGGGCACCTTTATCTGCACCTATAATAAAATCATCGGGTTGTATTTGTTGTAAATCTTCTTCATTAAGACGACCGCCTGAAAATACAATGGCTCGTTTTTTCGTCATATCCAACATCCTTTCATTCTGCATACGGTCCCATATATACGATCATTTTAAGTATACCGCGATAAATATGGCTTGCACAATTTTGGAGGACCTGGCTACAATGGAACTGAAAAAAGAAGTGTGACGTGAATAGGAAGGGGAACGAAATGATTAACGTTTTGTTTGTGTGTTTGGGCAATATTTGCCGCTCTCCCATGGGGGAGGCAATACTGAGACATAAAGCAAAGGAACGGGGATTAGACGCAGAAATCCGGGTGGACTCGGCTGGAACAGGCGATTGGCACATTGGAAATCCTCCGCATGAGGGAACGCTAAAGCAGCTTAAACTGCACGGAATCAGCGAACAAGGCATACAGGCACGGCAAATAACGGATCGTGATTTTGACGCGTTTGATTATATTGTGTGCATGGATGACTCTAATGAACGAAATATGCGTAAACTTGCAGGTGGAGCTGATGCTGATATTCTAAAATTCATGGATTTGCTTCCCCAAGAAAAGTTAAGAGAAGTACCCGACCCATATTTTACCGGAAATTTTGAAGAGACCTATCGATTATTGGACGCGGGATGCGAGGCCTTGCTGGACAAGATCATAGAAGAAAAGCTATAATGTGAACGACAGATGACGGCAATCGTTGCCGTTTTTCGTTATACATTTTTGAAAGCGCAACCAAATCATAAAAAAGAGGAAGGAGCCTTATGACCTCCTAGGTCAATGCTCCATTCCTCATCATGCTGGGATGTTTTTTACTCAGGCACGATCCAAAAAATACATTAGCGCGTCAGGCAACTCGTTTTGCCAAAAGCCCCATAAATGTTTGCCATCCTTTTCACGGTAAGAAACTTCGGCGTTCCGCTCGCGCAGTAAATGTGCGCATTGACGGTTCAGCTCTACAAAGTTGTAAATGCCGGTATCACTCTCAAAAGCATCTTCCTGAAGGCCAACTGTCATCCAAACATTTAGATGCGACAGTTCTTTCTCACGGGCAATAATTTCTTGCGAAGCTTCATAGTAGGCACCTGAGAGGCTGATAATACGATTAAACAGCTCAGGATACAATAGCGCCAAATGCAAAGACACACTGCCTCCCAGTGAATCTCCAGCAAGAATGCGGGAAGCTGCATCTTTTCTTATAGGATACTTTTGTTCCACATAGGGAATAATCTCTTCTGCAAAACAGGCAGTGTATGCCTCAAAACGATTGCCGAAGGGAGCGTACTCCTGAGTTCTGATTTTGGTGTTCACTTCTACACCTACAATAATGAAGGGTTCCACGCCTTCATCCAGTATGAGACGGTTGGCGTGTGTTGCAATGCGTCCAAAGTTGAAGAATTCCTCTCCATCCTGACAGTAGACGACAGGGTAGCTCAATATTTCATTATAGCCGGGCGGCAAATAAATCCGAAGAATTCGGGTTTCGCCAAGTAAGCGGCTGTCTACTTCGTCTTTAAGGATAGTTCGTTTTAAATACCTAGAATCCGTCATTTTTCGTCACCTTTCTTGGGTATTATTTTGCATTAAGGATCACAATAAGTTAAGATTACCCTGATTGCAATAGATGTTTAAAATTTCAATCATGTACTAAGCTGTTATAGTAAAAAACACACCCTGTTACATACACAAAAATGTGGCAAACTCAAAAAAAATAACTAAATCTTTGACGCGAGCGATATAACAGGTGTATAATAATCCTATAACAGCGGAACTTGATATTCAAATTTTTTTGTTGAGGTGAAGAAAATGAGCAAGGTTCCTTATGAAGTTTACACAGAGGAAGTTGAGGCTCTGTCCGTGCTTTCTCCGGATGGTGAAATTATCAATAAAGATAAATTGCCTAAACTTACAGATGATCAATTGAAAGAAATTATGTATCGTATGGTATTTACACGTACTTGGGATGACCGTGCTGTTAACTTGGGCCGTCAAGGACGTCTCGGCTTCTACGCTCCGGTATCCGGACAAGAAGCAACAATGGTTGGTAGTGAATTTGCGCTCCAAAAAGAAGACTTTATTGCACCAGGCTACCGAGATATTCCGCAACTCGTTTGGCATGGCCTGCCATTATATCAAGCTTTCTTATATTCCCGTGGTCATCAACACGGTGGTCAAATTCCGGACGGCGTTAACGTATTGATGCCGCAAATTATCATTGGTGCGCAAATTCTGCACGCTATGGGTATTGCAATGGGCTACAAACTGAAAAAACAAAAACAAGTCGTCATTACATATACAGGCGACGGCGGTTCTTCCGAAGGTGATTTCTACGAAGGTCTGAACTATGCTGGTGTGTACAAGTTGCCAGTTATTTTCTTTGTGCAAAATAATGGTTACGCGATCACAACGCCATTCTCAAAACAAACAGCTGCTCTTTCGATCGCTCATAAAGCAGTAGCTGCTGGTATTAAAGGTGTTAAAATTGACGGTATGGACGTGCTTGCAGTTATTAAAGCCGTTCAAGAAGCTGCAGAGCGTGGACGTAATGGCGAAGGCGCAACATTGATTGAAGCCGTTACTTACCGTTTTCGTCCGCATTCCCTTTCTGATGATGCGACGAAATATCGTTCTAAAGAAGAAGAAGGCGAATGGAATGCAAAAGATCCAATTGCCCGCTTTGCGAAATATCTTGAGAAAAAAGGTCTTTGGACTGAAGAAGATACAGCTCGCGTAAAAGAAGAAGCTAAGGCAAAAGTGAACGAAGAGATCAAAAAAGCCGAGAAAACAGAAAAAATGACAATTTCTGGCCTGATCGATAGCATGTTCGAAACTACGCCTAAGCATTTGGAAGAACAAAAAGCTGATTTTAAATAATTGAACTTGAAAGAGACCGGGCGGGAACCCGATCCGGTCTGCTTTTCGATTGACCTGAACTGAAATTGATCTGTCAATGTTTAAGGAGGAAATGAAGCAAATGGCACAAATGAACATGAAAGAAGCGATTCGTGACGCACTGCGCGTAGAGTTGAAACGCGACCCTAACGTCCTGCTTTTCGGTGAAGACGTAGGTCATGTAGGTGGCGTATTCCGCGCTACAGAAGGTTTGCAAAAAGAATTTGGCGAAGAACGTGTATTCGATACTCCGCTGGCGGAATCCGCAATCGGGGGTCTTGCTGTCGGTCTGGGTATCCAAGGATTCCGCCCTGTAGCTGAAATCCAGTTCGTAGGCTTTATCTTTGAAGCACTCGATCAAATGGCAATTCAAGCATCCCGTATGCGTTACCGTTCCGGTGGACGTTACAATTCTCCAATCGTATTCCGTACACCTTTTGGTGGCGGTGTTAAGGCAGCCGAGCTGCATACTGATTCCTTGGAAGGTCTTTTGACTCAAACACCAGGTATTAAGGTTGTTGTTCCTTCCAACCCTTACGATGCAAAAGGTCTTATGATCGCGTCTATTCGCGATAACGATCCAGTATTTTTCATGGAGCATTTGAACCTGTACCATGCATTCCGTGCTGAAGTTCCTGAGAATGATTACACAGTTGAACTGGGCAAGGCTAATGTAGTTCGTGAAGGTTCTGATGTAACGATCATTACTTACGGTATGATGGTACACACTTCAGTTAAGGCTGCTGAAGAGCTGGAAAAAACAAAAGGTATTAAAGTGGAAATCATTGATTTGCGTACAATCAGCCCGATTGACATTGATACCATTGTTGCTTCCGTTCAAAAAACAAATCGTGCCATCGTTGTTCAAGAAGCGCAAAAGAGTGCCGGTGTTGCTGCTGAAGTTATTGCACAAATTAACGAAAAAGCAATCCTGCATCTGGAAGCACCAGTTCTGCGTGTAGCAGGTCCGGATACCGTTTATCCATTTGCTCAAATTGAAGATACTTGGTTGCCAACGCCAACACGTATCATTGATGCGGTTAATAAAGTATTGGAATTTTAATTAAAGCACACCGTAAATTTGGGAGGTTTTAAACGTGGCAAAATTTGAATATAAATTCCCGGAGCTGGGTGAAGGTCTTCACGAAGGCGAAATCATCAAGATGCACATCAAGCCCGGCGACAAAGTAACTGATGATGATATCATCATGGAAGTACAAAACGACAAGGCTGTAGTTGAAGTTCCATGTCCGGTTAATGGTACGGTTCAAGAAGTATTTGCCAAAGACGGAGACGTCTTTAACGTAGGTCAAGTTGTAGCTGTCATCGACGCAGAAGGTGAACTTCCTGAACAAGAAGATGCACCGGAAGCACCAGCAGCTAGCCCTGAGCCAGTTGCTGCTGCACAAGGCGGAGCTGCAGGTGCAGCTAGATTTGAATATAAATTCCCAGAGCTGGGTGAAGGTCTGCACGAAGGTGAAATCATCAAGATGCACATCAAACCTGGCGACAAAGTAACTGATGATGATATCATCATGGAAGTACAAAACGACAAGGCTGTAGTTGAAGTTCCATGTCCGGTTAATGGTACGGTTCAAGAAGTATTTGCCAAAGACGGAGATATCTTTAACGTAGGTCAAGTTGTGGCTGTCATCGCTGCTGAGGGTGAACTTCCTGAGCAAGAAGAAGCACCAGCTGCTGTTAAACAAGAAGAGGATGCTGCAAAAGGCGGAGCGAACACGCAACCAGGTGCAACACCTGCTGCTTCGAATAAAGACGTACTGGCTACACCTAGCGTCCGCAAATTTGCACGTGAGCAAGGTGTTAACCTCGCTCAAGTGAGTGGTTCCGGCAAAAACGGTAAAATCACTAAAGAAGATGTAGAAGCTTTCAAAAATGGCGGAGGCCAAGCGGCTGCACCAGCAGCGAAAGAAGCTGCAAAAGCGCAAGAGCCAGCTAAGAAAGAAGCGAAAGCTGCAGCACCATCCGCACCAGCTGCAGATCCGCGTGCTGAGGAAGAACGCGTACCATTTAAAGGTATCCGTAAAGCAATTTCCAATGCTATGGTTAAGTCGGCTTACACGGCTCCACACGTTACAATTATGGATGAAGTGGATGTAACAGAGCTGGTTGCTTTCCGTACTCGTATCAAACCAATTGCAGAGAAGAAAGGCACAAAAGTAACTTACCTGCCGTTCATCGTAAAAGCTTTGGTTGCTGCTTCCCGTCAATTCCCGGCTCTGAATGCCTCGATCGACGAAGAAGCTAACGAAATTGTCTACAAAAAATACTACAACATCGGTATCGCTACAGATACAGACAACGGCTTGATCGTTCCTGTTATCAAAGATGCTGATCGTAAAAGTATCTGGATGATTGCTGATTCCATTCGTGATCTGGCTGTACGCGGTCGTGATGGTAAATTGGCTGCCAATGAAATGAGAGGAAGCACAATTTCCATCACGAACATTGGTTCCGCAGGCGGTATGTTCTTTACTCCAATCATCAACTTCCCTGAAGTTGCAATTTTGGGTACTGGCCGCATCAGTGAAAAAGCAGTCGTGAAAAACGGTGAAATTGTTGCCGCTCCAGTAATGGCTCTTTCCCTGAGCTTTGACCACCGTATTATTGACGGTGCAACTGCTCAAAACTTCATGAACTATATCAAACAGCTGCTCGCTAACCCTGAGCTGCTTGTAATGGAGGTGTAATCAATGGTAGTAGGAGACGCTTCTCTGGATATTGACACGTTGGTTATCGGTGCGGGTCCTGGCGGCTATGTAGCTGCCATCCGTGCCGCACAATTGGGACAAAGCGTATTGATCGTTGACAAATCTGAGCTGGGCGGTGTCTGTCTGAACCGTGGATGTATTCCATCCAAAGCTTTGATCTCTGCAGCTCATCAATACGAAGCAGCTAAACATGGCGAAACTTTCGGTATTACGGCTGAAAATGTAAAAGTAGATTTTGCTAAAACGCAAGAATTCAAAAACGGTGTTGTTAAGAAAATGACTGGCGGCGTAAGCGGCTTGCTCAAAGGCAACAAAGTCGAAGTTTTCAACGGTGAGTGCATGTTCATCAACGAAAACGAAGCGCGTGTATTCAACGAACATGAATCACCACGTTACCGTTTTAAAAATGCGATTATCGCAACAGGCTCCCGTCCTATCGAATTGAAGCCATTCCCGTTTGGCGGACGCATTCTGTCTTCTACAGAAGCATTGAACCTGCCTGAAATTCCGAAAAGCCTGATCGTTATCGGTGGTGGATACATTGGTGCAGAGCTTGGACAAATGTATTCCAAATTCGGTTCCAAAGTAACGATCATTGAAGGTATGGATACTGTTCTTCCTGGCTTCGATAAAGATATGACTTCCATCGTTTCGAAAAGCATGAAGAAAACAGGTATCGAAATCTTCACTGGCGCTAAAGCGGAAAGTGCGGAACAAACTGATAAAGATGTAACAGTGAAATTCTCTGTTAACGGTGAAAGCAAAGAAGTAACTGCTGAGTACCTGCTTGTAACTGTTGGACGTCGTCCAAATACAGACGGTGAACTGGGTCTGGATTTGATCGGTGTAGAACTGGATGACCGCGGAATGGTGAAAGTTGACCACCAAGGACGCACAAGCATTCCTCACATCTTCGCAATCGGTGATATTGTTCCTGGTCTTGCTCTGGCTCACAAAGCTTCTTACGAAGGTAAAGTAGCTGCTGAAGTAATTGCCGGCCAACCATCTGTTGTAGACTACAAATGTATTCCGGCTGTTGTGTTCACAGATCCAGAATGCTCTAGCGTAGGCTACACAGAGACACAAGCTAAAGAAAAAGGCTACAATGTCAAAGTTGGTAAGTTCTCTTACGGAGCAAACGGTCGTGCTGTTTCCCTGAACGCTGCTGAAGGCTTTGTGAAAATCGTAGCTGACGCAGATACAGGTCTGGTACTGGGTACGCAAATCGTAGGTCTGGAAGCTTCCAACCTGATTGCTGAGCTGGGTCTGGCGATTGAAATGGGTGCTACACTTGAAGATATCTCCCTGACTATCCATGCTCACCCTACACTGGGCGAACTTGTGATGGAAGCAGCAGAAGTCGTAATGGGTCATCCGATCCACGCATTGGCGCCACGTCGCTAATTCCATTTCATTATCTTGTTTTTGGATTCATACATGAAAAAAGAGGCAAGGAGCGCTATATGTGCGCTCTTTGTCTCTTTTTTCAAACTTTAAGATTATTGGACTATCATGAAAATTCACACAGTACATGGTCAAAAAAGTACCCTACATGATAAACTTAATGGTGTAGATCGAGAGTTTTCAAAATTAAAAATGGACGATGCTGTTTTTTATTCATGCTCAAAGGAGAGAAACAACGTGCGCAACTACTTGGAATTGCTGGAGGATATTTTAGAGAACGGGGTAAAAAAAGAGGATCGGACAGGGACGGGAACATTATCTGTTTTCGGAAGGCAACTTCGTTTTGATCTGGCCAAGGGCTTCCCGTTAGTGACCACTAAAAGAGTACATTTGAAATCGGTTATACATGAGCTGTTATGGTTTTTGCGAGGTGATACCAATATTGCTTATCTCAAGGAGAACGGAGTTAGCATTTGGGATGAATGGGCAGATGAACAGGGGAATCTGGGACCTGTATATGGATCGCAATGGCGCGCATGGGAAACAACGGACGGACAACATATTGATCAAATTGCGAATGTCATTGAAGCTATCAAAAACAATCCGGATTCACGTCGACATATTGTCAGTGCTTGGAACGTGGCTGAAATTGAATCGATGAAATTGCCGCCATGTCATTTTGTATTCCAGTTCTACGTAGCTGGGGGAAAGCTATCCTGTATGCTGACGATGCGTTCAGTGGATACCTTCCTTGGACTGCCGTTCAACATCGCTAGTTATGCATTGCTGACGCATATGGTTGCACAGCAGTGTGGTTTGGAGCCTGGAGAGTTTATTTGGTCAGGTGGCGATGTGCATATTTATTCAAACCATATACAACAAGTGCATACGCAGTTGGAGCGTGATCCTTATCCCTTGCCACAGTTGAAAATTCTGCGCAAGCCTGAATCCATTTTTGATTACACTTACGAGGATTTTGTTTTTGAGAATTACGAGCATCATCCAGGGATTAAGGCGCCTGTCGCCATCTGATTAGAGGAGGTGGAAAGATGAGCATTTCGATGATATGGGCTATGGCACAAAATGGTGTGATTGGTCGGGATAACAGTCTTCCTTGGCGCCTTCCCAGAGATATGGCCTTCTTCAAAGAGCAGACGATTAATAAAACAGTACTCATGGGACGCAAGACGTGGGAATCCTTTGGCGGGAGAAGCCTACCAAACCGCCGCAACGTCGTTTTGACTCGAGATGAGAGCTATCAGGCGGAAGGTGCAGAAGTGATCCATACACTGGAGGAGGGGCTCCAACTTGCACAGCAAGAAGAGCTAATGGTCATTGGCGGAGCGGAGATTTATTCACTGTTTTGGCCACATGCGGATCGACTGATTGTGACTCGAATTGAGGGGACTTTTGAAGGCGATACGACGTTTCCTGAGCTGGATTGGAGCGGCTGGACTATAGTCAGTGAGACGCCGGGTATCAAGGACGACAAAAACTTGTATGACTACCGTTTTGTTGTTTACGAGAGAACAGAATAACATACAGGAATTCAACCTAGCTCATTTGAAAAATTAATAAACCATATAAAAAATCCTTTTGGCTGTAGATGCAGAAAGTTGCATAAGTTTTCATTACTTTTACGCTGTATTGTGATACAATAAATCAAATTCAATGAGAACAGACCCTTTCATAACACAAACAGACAAGTTCGAATTTGATTAGAATTCTGAATGGATGATCGGGGTTCATAAGCGAAGAGATGGGGGAACGTAACATGTCTACACCAACTGGATTTATGGAATACACACGACAGCTTCCTACAGACCGGGACCCGGCAGAGCGTATAAAGGATTGGGAAGAATTCCATAAGCATATGTCTGAAGAAGAGCTGCGTACCCAAGGGGCGCGTTGTATGGACTGCGGAACTCCTTATTGTCATACGGGGATGGATCTCATGGGAGCAACTTTAGGCTGCCCAGTTCATAATCTTATTCCGGAATGGAACAATCTCGTATATCGTGGTTTGTGGAAGGAAGCGTTAGATCGGCTGCACAAAACGAATAACTTTCCAGAATTTACGGGTCGTGTCTGTCCTGCGCCATGTGAAGGTTCATGTACAGTTGGCCTTATTGGGGAGTCTGTTACCATTAAGACAATTGAGGAAGCGATTATCGAAAAAGGCTTTGAGGAAGGTTGGGTCGTTCCTAACCCGCCGGAAAAACGTACAGGCAAACGAGTGGCTATTGTTGGCTCGGGTCCTGCGGGATTGGCTGCGGCGGCACAGCTTAACAAGGCAGGGCACAGCGTGACTGTGTATGAGCGTGCAGATCGTGTAGGTGGGTTGCTGATGTACGGAATTCCATCCATGAAGCTGGATAAGAAGGTTGTACAGCGCCGTGTAGATTTGCTGGAGGCTGAAGGTATCCAATTCATCACGAATACGGAAATTGGCAAGGATATCCCTACTGAGCAGTTGGTTGCCGACTATGATGCAGTTGTGCTATGCGGTGGATCTACAAAGCCGAGAGAATTCAATATTGAAGGCAGCGATTTGAATGGTGTTCATTATGCTATGGATTATTTGAATGGCACCATCAAGAGTTATCTGGATTCCAACCTCGAAGATGGCAACTATTTGTCCTCCAAAGGTAAGGACGTTATTGTTATCGGTGGTGGTGATACAGGTTCGGACTGTGTAGCTACTTCTTTGCGGCATGGTTGCCGGAGTGTCACTCAATTTGGCACACACACCAAAGCTCCGCTGGAACGTGATCCGATTGCGAATCCTTGGCCGCAGTTTCCGAATGTGTACTCTCTCGATTATGCACAGGAAGAAGCGAAAGCGTTGTTCGGAGAAGACCCGCGTGAGTTCTCTATCATGACAACCAAATTTGTGGGTGATGAGAATGGCAATCTGAAAGAACTGCACACCATTCAAATTCAACGTATTGTCGATGAAACAGGACGTAAAATCTATCAACCGATTCCAGGTACGGAACGCGTATTTCCGGCACAAATTGCGCTGATTGCAATTGGATTTGATGGGCCTGAGCAAACGATTGCGAAGGAAATAGGTTTGGAAACAGACCGCCGTTCCAATGTTAAGGCACGTTATGGGGAATATGTGACGAATGTGGATAAGGTTTTTGCTGCAGGTGACATGCGCCGCGGGCAGAGTCTTGTCGTGTGGGCTATTAATGAAGGCCGAGAAGCAGCACGTGAAGTTGATAAATACCTCATGGGTGCTACTGTTTTGGTATAATTATAAATTTTTATGTTACCGTTACGAATCAAGTAAAGGCTCCATCTTAGGATGGGGCTTTATTTGTGTTTAAAACTTTATCACTAGTAGTTGTTGAAACCAATTTTCTAGTGAGGTATACAAATCGTTGTAAATTAAATGTTATATAAAATAACTCTAAATTAACTTTAAATTAACTTTTTAATCATGTATTTGTTATCTATAGTGATCATAACATAAATAAGGACGGTGTGTGTAGCCTTTTCAAAGAAAAATACATTTATTTTACAAAATAATTAGATAAAAACTTAAATTGTGTAATATAAATTAACATTAATATTACACAAGTTTGCTAATAGTGCAGTTTTATTTTGGGTTTTCTATATTTATATTGCTTTAAAAGGAAGATGACATGATCTTTTCCAAGGTTACATAAAATCATGACCTGAGAGAATCATGATATCTATGGTATAATAGACGTACATTGTTGAAGCGCTAGACTAAATGAATTTACAAAGGAGCTTTCGCCGGGAGAAGGCTCCTTTTGCATGAGGCCGGGAACCTGTGTTTTCATTTGCGTTCCATGTATATCTATGATTCATGGAGGAGAAACAGAAGGCCGTCAGGAAGGAATGGAATGAATGAAGACGTTGATTATTGCTGAGAAACCAGATATGGGGCGGACAATTGCCGCTGTTATGGAGCCGCGTGCTAAAAATAACCGTACCTATTTGGAAGGGGAGAAATACATTGTAACCTGGGCGATCGGTCATTTGTTGGGTCTGGCTGAGCCGGATGCTTACGATGCTAAGTACAAACGATGGAATATTCAAGATCTTCCGATTATCCCTGAACAATTCAAAATCGTACCTAATCCGAAAACAAAAGATCAGCTAAAAATGATTGGTGAGCTGGCCAAACGCTGCAATGCCATCGTGAATGCTTGTGATGCTGGACGGGAGGGGCAATATATTTTTGCGTTAATTCAGCAGCAGTTAAATCTACGACAGCCGGTTAAGCGATTGTGGATCTCGGACTTGACGGCGGAAAGTATTGCGACTGGCTTTGAACGATTGCGAGATGCCTCGGAGTTTGAATTCCTGACTCAAGCTGCGCGGGCACGAAGTGAAGCGGACTGGCTGATTGGCATGAACGCCTCCAGAGCGTTCACAACACGACATAACACCTTGCTGTCGGTAGGACGGGTGCAGACTCCCGTGTTGGCACTAATTCATGATCGAGAAAAGGAAATTGAAGCATTTCAGTCTCAAACCTTCTATGACGTATGGGCTGAGTTCAAGCAAGATCAGATTAAGTACAAAGGGGCATGGCAGGGTGATCGGCTGACGAATCCGGAAGAAGCTGAGGGGATCGCTGCGGCGGTACGCGGAAAAGAGGGTGAAATTACCAAATATGATACGAAGCAGACAAAGGAGTATCCTTTTAAATTATACGATTTGACGCTGCTTCAACGCGAGGCGAATGCCAAGTACGGTTATTCGGCTAAAAAAACGCTGGATGTGGCACAAGCGCTTTATGAGCGTCACAAGGTCATTTCCTATCCGCGGACCAACTCTAATTATGTGACAGAGCAGAATATAGACGGCATGCATAAGGCATTACGGATGCTGGGGACAGGCCCTTATGCTGATCTGGTACAACAAGCAAACCCTAATTTGGTCCATAAACAGAATAAATCGGTCTGCAATCCGTCTCGTGTTGAGGATCACCATGCTATTTTGCCGACGTTAAAAAGGCCGGGAACGCTAAGCAAGGAGGAACAAAATGTATATGACCTGGTTATTCGTAGGTTTCTGTCGCATTTTTTTCCGCCGGCTGAATATAAAATGCATACCGTAATGACGCAGGTGGACAAGCATCTGTTTAAAACTAATATTAAGGAGCTTCTGTCCTTGGGATGGAAAGTGGTTTTGAGCAAGGCTGATCAGGATAAAGGTAAAAAGAGCAAAACATCCAAAAAAGAGGATGAAGAGGAAACGGACGAGTGGACGGACAAGAAGTTTGAAATTGATGCAGGGCGTCCGGTAGATTGTGTTCGCGCTGAGATGAAAGAAAAGGCGACTCAGCCTCCTAAAAGCTACACGGAGGGCACATTGCTTAAAGCGATGGAAAGCGCGGGAAAGCAGATGGAGAATGAGGAATTACGCGAGGTTATGAAGGATGCTGGATTAGGTACACCTGCGACACGGGCCGCCACAATTGAACGATTAAAGAAAGTCGGCTACATTGAGATGAAGGGCAAAAAGATTCTGATTACAGATAAGGGAAAGATGGCTATTGACCTGATCCGTCATGCCGGGGTAGATCTATTAGCTTCACCGGAGATGACAGGTCAATGGGAACGCCGTCTTCATCAAATTTCCAAGGGTGAGGCAGCTCAGGAGAAGTTTATGGATAACGTTAAAAGATTTACGTTGTCCATCATTGATAAGGTAAGGCAGCAGCCACCTGCTCCCGCAAATGCCTTTGGCGAGGAGGCAAGGAGTAATCGCTCGGGAGGAAAGACGAACGCCCGCGGCGTAGGTACGAGTGAAAGTGCCACCACCGCCAAAGGAAGAGACCGCACAGCATCAGGAGGCGGTAGCAGTGCAGGAAGTGCTGCGCTAAAGCAAGCATCGGCGCCAATAAGTCGCAGTTCGACTACAAAAGCAGTGCGGAGCTCATCTGATGGACAGTCAGATACTTCAGCAAGCCAAAGGCAGGCGTTAGGCAGCTGCCCGTGCTCCAATTGCGGTGGAAGCATTATTGAAGGCCGCAAAGGATATGGGTGTAGCCACTTTAAGCAGGGCTGTGGTTTTGTCATTTGGAAGGAATATGCGGGCAAGCAGATTACCGAAACGATGCTCAAGTCTCTGCTCGCCAAGGGGCAGACGCAATTGTTGTCTTTTAAACGTAAAGATGGATCGACCGTCAAAGCGCGGATTGTTCTGGATGTGCCAGGAACAGGACAACTTAGCGTTCGTGAGGATGTCTGAGATAGGAGCATCAACAAAAAAGGACCCTATCCGAGGGTCCTTTTTTGTTGATGCAATTGTATGCTTTCGTGGATCACCCGTGGCACTTCTGTTAGCTTTTGTATAGTATACATCACAGAGTTCACGCTTTTTTGCAATTCAACCATATTGTAAATCCATTCTTTGGGCTGCTTAAGATACACAGCGTGAATACCTGCCGCAAGGGCTGGAGATACGTCGGTGCGTAAAGAATTCCCAATCATCCAGGTGATGCTTCGGTCCAAGCGATTCATTTGGATGATTTCTTCCAGTGCATCTACATTTTTATGCTGGCGAATGTAGATACGGTCATCAAAGTAAGTAGCCAGCTTCATTTGTTCAATCTTTCTTTCTTGAATGACCTGCTCACCCCCAGTGTAAAGATGAAGGGAATGCCCTGCTTTTTGGAGTGAATTTAACGTTTCGGCCATACCTGGATACGGTTCGATTTCCTGCTCGTACACACTTCGGCCAAGCGAGCGAAGCTCCTGCTCTTCCCGAGAATCCGTACGGCGTCCAAATTGTTTCGAGAAAAACTGGTACGTATCTATTAGGGATTGTGGAAAATGCTCGCTGGCAAAACCCACCTGATGAACTCCAGCCACATCAATTTCGATTTGTTTTTCACGGATCGAATTTCTCGTTAGGTTATGAGCTGCAAACCATTCCTGAAGCAAATCGAAAAAGTGGTTGAGAATAAGATCGAAATACTTGTTGCAGTGGACCAAAGTGTCATCAAGATCAAATAAAATGTGCTGCTTCGGATACGACATGGTGCATACTCCTTCCAAGCCAAAGCTTTAACGGTGTTCGGTTTATAACTAAAGTTGCGATTCAAATTACAATCCAATATAGGATTCCAAAAATACCTGCAAATCAGCCGCACCGTCGGGACGGATGCTGAATTTTTCCTTGTGATAGCGTCCAATGTGGATGCGGAGCAAGCCAGCCACACGCAAAATCATCATATCAGACATAAGTGTATCTTCCAATCGTCTCAAATCATGACGCATGTCTTCAAGAGACTTAGGACCTTGAGCTACATAACGCAAAATGCGCAGTCGTTGCGGATCATTGACAGCACGAGTAAGCCGTAGTAGAAGCGTAGGCGGTTCTTCCTCACTCTCCTCGGGAATATCTACCGGATACTGGATCAGCAGTGTACGAGTATAAAAGCAATATGAATTAATTGGGCGATTATGGACGACCGGAAACAGCACCACTGTATCGAGATCTTCCATATGTGGGACGACTAGCCCGGCTGTTGCATATTCAACAAGTGCTTCCGGTTCCATTTTACTTAACAGCATGCGCTTTTCCGCAGCGTCTTCTTCTGCCAACACACGCAGTTCGCCTTCCAAGGTCCGAAAATAATCACGATCCCACAATCTGAGGAGTGGTGCATATACCTTACGAATGCGTAAAGATTCTTCAAAGGTTAAAAAAGGAATATGCGGAACAAGCAGCTCAAACATATCCTTGTCCGGTCCGTGATCCAAGTAAGAAATATAGTCGGATATTTCATCTGATTCCGGTCGAAGCAACGCCCAGGCATAGAGTGCGTCATAATCGCTAAAAGGGCAATCCTGAGCTGTAGCAAGCTCAGTACGAACTTCTTGTTGTAGTCGTGCATCCACCTTGTCGATCCATTCATGGCCCAAGTCCATATCTTGGACCCACTTTTTAGTTACATAGGCCATAAAGCTGCCGAGCAATTCATAAATTGGAGAAGTGTCTATTTTAATTTGATAACTCATGGAACCAAATGCCTCCTATTCTGTCTTCTAGCCCAGAGCGGTGAACGTAAATAAAGCCCGTCCATAAGCAAAACATGAGCATTTTGAAATTGCCCACTTATTTATTATGGCTTGTTCTGCCGGGCATTGTCCACTATAATATGAAATAGTGCGTTGTGACGTGAACTTGGTCGGATTGAACATACGAGGCTCTTCACCAAATGGAGTCGGATACATACCAGACTAGCTCTATCCGTAAAATCGTCATCTCAGATGGCGATTTTTTTCTTTTTCTCTTTAATACACTAAAATTAACGCTAAAAACATCTTAATATGTAATATACCGATTTTTCAGATGGTCATGGTATACATCGTGATAAGAATTATTATTGATTATGGTATCAAATGCAAATCATTTCTAAGCATTCATTTTATGATGTTAATAATTTAATTGTTCGGGCAGGAGGAGCTAGGATGTCGTCGTCGTTACGTGTTCATTATTTTATTTTAATTGCAGTTATTATTGTTGCTGGATTATGTCAGGGTTTGCTATTACCTATTTTGTCGATTTCTTTGGAACAAATGGGTGTTTCGTCTTCGCTAAACGGAATGAACGCGGCTGCACTGTATATTGGTTCATTTGCAATGACACTGGTGGCTGAACGGACTTTGGGATGGCTGGGGTTCAAAAAGCTGATGGCCGGTGGTCTTGTGCTTGTGCTCATTACGCTGCTGCTGTTCCCGCTAATTCCTGATATTCGGATTTGGTTCGTACTGCGTCTGCTCGTAGGTATTGGAGACAGTGCGTTGCACTATTCTGCGCAGTTGTGGATATTGCTAGTAACTCCACCAGAGAATCGAGGCCGCAACATTTCCTTTTATGGTATGTCTTACGGTCTGGGTTTTGCATTAGGCCCATTGGGATTATGGCTACTCGATTATGGAATGCTGGTTCCATTTGCTGCGTTGGCTTTTTTGTGCTTGCTTGTGTTGCTGTTAGTGTTAATCAAGCTACCTGACTCCAGACCGGAGAAGCAGGAAACTGAGGCGCGTCCCGCACAAAGATTCCGACGCAGCTATAGCTGGGCATGGTATGCTCTGTTGCCTGCATTTCTATACGGTTATATGGAAGCGAGCCTGAACAGTAATTTTCCAGTCTATGGCCTGCGTATTGGCTTCCATACCGATGAAATTGCTGCTTTGCTGCCTTTCGTTAGTTTGGGAGGCTTAGTGTTGCAACTGCCTTTGGGTATATTAAGTGACCGTTGGGGACGTAAAAAAGTGCTAATGAGCGTAGGTATAGCGGGAGGATTGACCTTTATGTTGCTACCCTGGAGTGGTAATCATTTTATGTTCACTTTGGTATTGCTGACCATCGCAGGTGGATTGGTAGGCTCCTTTTTCTCACTCGGTTTGGCCTATGCAGCTGACCTGTTGCCCAAATCATTTTTGGCGGCTGCAAATGTGCTGGCATCCTTTCATTTTAATCTGGGAAGTGTGGTCGGACCTAATATTAGCGGAGGGTTGCTAGACATTGGAACTCAAGGCAGCATGTTTCTAGTTCTTGGAGGTAGTTACATTGTTTTCGGATTGTTGGGTCTGTTTTCCCGAAAAAGAGTACCGGCGGTTTAAAACTGCGGTTTGCATGGTATTTGTTTCACAATTACTATAAAATATAAACATGTATTGATGGCGGACAAAGGGGAATCATAGATGATTAAAATTCGGAAGCTGACCAAGCACGTGGGGCCTGAACGTACCCCGTTGCTTCGAGGGATTGATGCTGAAATTCATCAGGGTGAATTCATTGCTATAGTGGGGCCAAGCGGAAGCGGTAAAACGACACTTCTTCGCTGTCTTGCTTTACATGAATCTTGGGAAGAAGGCAGTTTAATTGTAGGAGGCAATGATGTACTGAAATCCGGGTGGACAGGCAAGATGAAATTAAAGCAGGAATGGGCATATCTGGAGCAAAATCCGCATCTTAATATGAATCGGACCGCTCTTAAAAATGTGCTCATTGGCAGATCGGGTCAGACCCCCTGGTGGAGAATGGTTACTGGTATGGTGCGTTCCGACGATTATATGGGAGCGATGGACGTTCTGGAGGATCTGGGTCTGCTGGATAAGGCGCATGATAAATGTGACAAGCTCAGCGGCGGCGAACGGCAGCGGGTAGCCACAGCGCGTGCTCTCGTTCACGGAGCTAAGGTTATTTTAGCTGATGAGCCTGTAAATGGACTTGATCCTGCCTCAGCAGCGCATGTACTGGAAACCTTTCGCAAGCTGTGTTCTGACGAGCGAGTAACAATCATTACTGTACTGCCACTGGAAATGGCTGAACGTTTTGCTTCCCGAATCTGGGGTCTGAATGAGGGTAAACTGGTGTTTGATATCCAGGGAAGACGATTGACACAGGCAGAAAAGAACAAATTGTGAAGGGGACGGCAAGAGAAGTGAAAAAAATGCTGTTGAAAATGGTGGCTTGCTGCTGTTCCTTGCTGCTTCTTGCTGGATTTTTAAGCGGCTGTAATGTGATTAGCGATCCGATTTCGCTGATGCAGACACCAACGATGTCTGACGAGAAACAACAGCTGAATGGAGCAGTGAATACGCAATTAGGGGCGGTACAGCCTTTAAGGCCGAATGATCCAGATGATCCTACGCCAATTCGGACGGGAGATTTGAATAATGATGGTATAGACGAAGCAGTGCTCTTTTATGAAACACCAGATGAGAGTGTAAAGATACATGGTGCCTTGTTTGAAGATCAGGGCGGGACGTGGGTAAAGAAGCTTACATTTGATGGGGAAGGCACAGTGTTGGAATCATTTAAACTAGTGGATCTAACAAATGACGGTACGCTTGATATTGTAGCAGGTTTTTCGAGCGGAGACAGTAATGAGAACGGGGACCAGAAGGGCCTCATCGTATACTCTTATACTGGAGGAACGTTAGAAAAAATATATGCAACGGGCTATACGGACTTCGTTGTAGACGATTTTAACCATAAGAAGATGGATTTGAACGGGGATAATCTGAATGACTTGACGATTATCTTGCTCCGTCGTAATGAATTCTTCACTGTGAAAACATTCCAATTCAGTGGAGGGACCTTTAAGGAAATTGGATCGTTGGATTTGGACAGTCAGGCTCTAGGTGTCTACAATGTCGTTGCTGGTAAGGTAGCCCAAGGTAGGCAAGGGATCATTATTGATACAAAGATTGCCGAGACAACTACGGTCTCCAATGTTATCGTGATGGATCACGGCAAACTCAGAAAGCTCAATCTTATGGATGTTACCTTCAAGGATGCTACCATCGCTAGTGGTGATGTGGATGGTGACGGTATTCTTGAATTTGGAAATTTAGAGAAGCCTAAAGGCTGGAGCAACAGGCCACTGGATGAAGTTCCTTATTTTGTATCGTTCTATCAGTGGGATGGAGCCAAAGGGACGATTTTCAAGCAGCAACAGTATCGTGATTCTAATGAACAGGTCTACTTCAGACTGCCGAAAGAGCTGCATGGCAAGGTGACTATTGATCCGAAGGTTTCCAGGAAAGACAGCTATTTGCGGTTTATTCTGGATGATACAGACAAAACGATAGCGGAAATTAAATTTTTCTCGTTATCACAATGGGAGCGAAACAACGAAGGCTATAGCCAACTGTGGCGAACGAATGCACAGGTAATTGGTATTAAGCGATCCAGCGAGCTGGAACCACGTAAAACCATTAAAAACAAGATGGGGGAAAGGCAGGTAGAGTAGAGTGAGTAAAGTTTTAATCATGGAAGACGAGGAATCGATCCGTAGCTTTATCGTTATTAACTTGAAACGTAACGGTTTTGAGGTCCTGGAGGCAGCAGATGGGCATGAGGCTCTGAATATTTTGAACACAGTGCGGGATATTGATATCGCGCTGCTTGACGTGATGGTGCCTGGGATGGATGGTTTTGAGGTTTGTCGGAGAATTCGGGAAACGAATGAGCGTATTGGCATTATCTTTCTGACAGCCAAGGTACAGGAACAGGATAAGGTGTATGCCTTGTCTGTAGGGGCTGATGATCATGTGAGCAAGCCTTTCAGCCCGACAGAGCTGATTGCACGTATCCAATCGTTATTGCGTCGGGTAAATGTACATCGTGAAACAGCAGCCAAGGTGTCTTTCCAGTCCGGTCCGTTCACGCTGGATTTGATAGCTAAGCAATTTAAGAAAAACGGACAGCTGATCGAACTGACACCGACAGAGTTTTCGCTGATTCAGTTTTTTCTGGAGAAAGAAAATACGCCGCTTAGCCGAGATGTACTACTTGACCACGTATGGGGCAAGGAATATATGGGCGATCCGAAAATTGTAGATGTGAATATCCGTCGTCTGCGGCAGAAAATTGAAAACAATCCATCCGAGCCGGCTTTCTTACAAACCGTGTGGGGACATGGATATAAATGGAAAGGTCAGTCTCAATGATCAAAAAGGGGATTCGCCGACAGATTGTGCTTCACTATTTTTTCGTAGTGTTCTTGGCGCTTCTGTTAGTAGAAGTCATTTTTATGTTTGCACTCCGGTCGTATTATTACGACTCCATTTACAAACACATCGAAAGCCGTATCGAATCGGTAAGTGAATTTGCATCCAAATTCAAAGAGCCAGAACAGTCTTTGCAATCGTATTTGTTGAATACATTTTCTCTGCCCTTCACTGAATTACAATTGCTTGATGAACAGGGAAATGTAATTGATAACTCGACAAATTTTGCTGCGGATCTAAGTGTGCAAACCAGTGATGTGACACAAGCCTTAGCTGGAGATACGGGCAAATGGATTGGAAAGCAACCCGGCACGGGACAGCAGGTGATGGCGGTATCTCAGAAACTGGACAATATCGTCGGAGATCAGGTGTATATTATCCGGTATACGACTTCGTTGGAATTAGTAAATGATAAATTATTCATCATTACATTATTTTCGGTGGGAATCATGGCAGCTGTACTGATTATTGTATTTATAGTAAGCACAGGGCTTGCCAATTCCATTGTCAGACCGATTAACAATATTCGCGATGTATCTGCTCAGATGGCACAGGGGCGATTTGATGCACGTATCAAAGGCGATTATCGCTATGAACTGGGTGAATTGGCATCGACGTTGAACTACATGGCACAGGAGATTGTCCGAACCAACCAAATCAAGGATGATTTTATTTCTTCTATTTCTCATGAGCTGCGTACTCCGCTTACATCGATTAAGGGCTGGAGTGAAACGTTAAATTCTGGCGGATATGACCCGGAAGAGACGAAAATTGGGATGCAGATTATTTCCAAGGAAACGGATCGACTGATTGGCTTAGTGGAGGAAATTCTCGATTTTTCCAAACTGGAGCAAAATGCCATGAAGCTCGTGATGGGAACAGTTGATCTTCGAGAGCTTTTGCAGGAAATTATGCTGAACGTATGGGCAAAGGCGGAAATGAAGCAGATCAAGCTTCAACTGGATTCCGAGGAAACGGCTTATCTCGTTCATGGAGACGGTAACCGTCTGAAGCAGGTATTTTTGAACATTGTAGATAATGCTATCAAGTTTTCGCATGAAAGCTCGATTATTTATTTGTCTCTTCAACGCATTAAGGGGAATATCGAGATATCGGTACAGGATACGGGGATTGGGATTAGTGAAGAAAATCTTGCCAGAGTAAGGGATCGCTTTTTCCAGGTAGACCACCAAAATGGGGGGACGGGTCTGGGATTGGCAATCTCGCAACAGTTTGTTGAGCGTCATCACGGTCAGATGCTCATCAGAAGTGAATTGGGAGCTGGAACCACCATTACGGTTTCATTGCCTGCTCTGCAAGCAGAGTCATCCGTGGAACCACCACAACTCTCGGAAGGGCAAATTTAAAGTCAGTTGTAAGAAGTAATAAAAAACAGCCAGTCCTCACTATATTGGAGGGCTGGCTGTTTGAAATTTTAGGGAGAGTTATGAAGTAAAGCCTTCTGCACGCAAGCGTGTGTTACGCTCATAGGCTTCTTTTAGCATACGTGTAGTTTGCGGCCGTACTGCCATTTTACCAAATACTGTTTCATTGGGTCCGATAACCATAATTTCGCTCGGATTACCTTTAATCACAGCACCATCACGAATCACAGCACCTTCACCGATAATGGCATGCTCAATATGCACGTTGCGCCCAATACGTGTGTCGGGCATAACGATACTTTCCTTGATGGATGAGCCTTTTCCCACCTCGACGCCACTAAACACTACAGAGCGCTCAATTTGGCCTTCTACTTGGCAGGAATCATGCAGGAGGCTGTCCAATGACTGCATTTTACGACCAGGCACCTTTTGCGCGCTCAGCCTTGTGCGGCGTTCACGTGTATACATCGGCCAGTCTTGATGCTGAAGGTCAATTGCGCAATTTTCATGGAGCAGATCCATGTGGGAGTCCCATAGGCTTTTAACTGTACCTACGTCTTTCCAGTAGCCCTGGAATTCATAAACGTATAGAGATTCTTGGTCCGCCAGCATTTTAGGTATGATATCTTTGCCAAAATCATGACTGGATTGAGGATCCTGTGCGTCTTCCAACAGGTAATTTCTTAAGTAATCCCATTTGAAAAGATAAATCCCCATAGAGGCCAAATTACTTTCGGGTTTCTCCGGCTTCTCTGCAAATTCAGTGACACGCAGATCTTCATCGGCGCTCATAACACCAAAACGGTGTGCTTCATCCCAAGGAACCTCCATGACAGAAATAGTTGCCGCAGCTCCTTTTTCCTTATGGTAGTTCAGCATCTCGCGATAATTCATATAGTAAATATGATCACCGGATAAAATAAGCACATGCTCTGGATTTTGGCTGTCAATATATTCGATATTCTTATGAATAGCATCTGCCGTTCCTAAGTATTCAGCGTTACCTGTATTATAAGATGGAAGCAGGGTAATTCCTTTGTCATCCGTTTTTGTAAGGCCCCATGGAGTCCCATCCCCAATATGTTCGTGCAAGGATTCCGCCTCATATTGCGTCAGTACACCTACAGTATCAATGTTTGAATTTACGCAATTACTGAGAGGAAAATCGATGATCCGGTAATGACCGCCAAAAGGTACGGCGGGTTTTGCAATCGTTGAAGTAAGGGGAGCAAGACGGCGCCCCTCTCCGCCTGCCAGCAGCATGGCAATGCATTCTTTATTAAACATTTCGTTTCCCTCCCGGTTTAGTTGTCTGTTGTAGTACATACATAAACGGTATGGGGTACTCTTGAAACCATCAGGTATATAAGATTCCCCAAAAACTAAGGTTTATTTTTTTCCTAGTCATTTTTCTGTTCATTGTGGCTAGAATGGGGTAATAACTCAGGTCAGCTTTGACCCAAAAGCGAATGCATTACCGACTCATACATTTTTACTCACAAAACATAAAAGGGTGGTGACGTGATGACAGACCAAACTCTTCCGCAACAGACGATATCATCGGAAGATATTTATTTGTTTCATGAAGGAACGCTTTATCACAGCTACCGATCTTTGGGTTCCCACCTTACTGTGGAGAACGGAGAACAGGGCGTTCGTTTTACGGTCTGGGCTCCTCATGCTCTCCATGTCGGGCTTGCTACAGATCGCAACAACTGGAATGGGGAACAGGATTCCTTATATAGGGTTCCCAAATCCGGTTTTTGGAGTCGTTTTTTTCCGGGGATATCCCAAGGAACATTTTACAAATACGACATTACAGGTCCAAATGGTGAACGATTTCTGAAAGCAGATCCTTACGCCGTACGTGCTGAAGTAAGACCGGCTACGGCGTCAGTGGTAGCTTCATTGGATGGTTATGTTTGGAACGATGCAGCTTGGCGCCGTAAACGTAGAGCACCATATGGTAAACCTCTACATATATATGAGCTTCATCTAGGCACTTGGAAGCAAAAAGCAGATGGTACGTTTTATACATACAGGGAGATGGCTGAGCTTCTTGTGCCTTATGTAACAGATATGGGGTATACACATATTGAGCTGATGCCGCTGAGTGAGCATCCGTATGACCTTTCCTGGGGCTACCAACTCACCGGGTATTTTGCACTCACAAGCCGTTATGGTGAACCACATGATTTTATGTATTTGGTGGATCGTTGCCATCAGGCGGGAATTGGAGTGATTATGGATTGGGTTCCAGCTCATTTTGCCAAGGATGCTCATGGATTGAGACGGTTTGACGGATCGCCGCTGTTCGAATACGCAGACCCGCTAATTGCGGAAAAGCCCGGCTGGGGAACCCTGACATTTGATTATAGCAAGCCAGAAGTACGTTCTTTTCTGATCTCCAATGCATTGTTCTGGATGGATGTGTACCATATTGATGGTCTGCGTGTAGATGCAGTGACGAGCATGTTACGGCTTGATTTTGAAAAGCAGGATGGACAATATTGTCTCAATTCCAAGGGAGGGATTGAAAATGAGGAGGCTATCGCCTTCCTTCAACAGCTGAATGAGACGGTATTCCGCTATTATCCATACGCACTCATGATGGCAGAGGAGTCCAGCGCTTGGCCGATGGTGACCTCCCCAGTAAGCGATGGAGGACTCGGTTTTAATTACAAATGGAATATGGGTTGGATGAACGATACACTTGATTATATGGAATCAGAGTTTGATCAACGACCCGATCGCCATAATTTGCTGACATTCCCCATAGCCTATGCGTACAGCGAAAATTTTACACTGCCATTGTCACATGATGAGGTTGTGCATGGTAAAAAGTCGCTGCTTGATAAAATGCCGGGTACCTATGAACAAAAATTTGCCGGACTACGGGCACTTCTTGGCTACCAAATGACCTCACCAGGTAAAAAGCTTTTATTCATGGGAGGGGAATTTGGTCAATTTATTGAGTGGAAGGATGAGGATCAGCTTGACTGGTTTTTGCTGGACTATGACAGTCATCGGTCTCTGCACGCATATTCGAAAGCACTGAATCATTTATATCTTCAGGAGAAGGCGTTATGGGAATTGGACCATTCGTGGGACGGCTATCAATGGATTGAAGCTGAAGACCGCGGACAGAGTGTGATTACGTATTTACGTAAAGGCAAAAAAGCAGGAGATACGCTGGTTGTCCTCATTAATTTTCAACCTGTGCCAAGAGAAAATTATCGAATTGGGTTGCAAAAGGCAGGAAGCTATATGGAATTACTGAACAGCGATCATAAGGACTTTGGGGGGAGTGGTCAGCTTAACTCTGGGGTGATACGTACTTCCAAAATCCCTTACCACGGCCAGCTTCACAGCTTGGAGGTGACGATTCCACCCCTAAGCATCGTTATACTCAAGAAAACACCACCACGTAGGTCTAAAAAAGTAGATTAACCACATAAGGAGGAAGCACATATGAACATTTTGTTTGCGGCAGCAGAAGCACATCCATTTATTAAAACAGGCGGGTTGGCTGATGTTATTGGCGCACTGCCAAAGGCACTTCATCAGGCAGGATGCGACGTCCGAATCATCTTACCTAAATATGCGGGCATTCCCGATACCTATAAGAAGTCTCTGCGTCCGGTAACGGTCAAGCATGTAGCTGTAGGCTGGCGTGATCAGTATTGTGGAGTAGAGGAGCTGACGTTGGACGGGATCAGGGTTTATTTTATAGATAATGAATATTACTTCGGTCGTGACGGTATTTACGGTTACATGGATGATGGCGAACGCTTCTCCTTCTTTAACCGGGCGATTTTGGAAGTGCTGCCTGAACTGAATTTTCGGCCGGATATTGTGCATTGTCATGACTGGCATACGGCAATGGTTCCGCTGCTTCTGAATGCCGATTATCGACATCTGCCCTTTTACAACGATATTCGCACGGTGTTTACGATACATAATCTGTTGTATCAGGGTGATTTTCCATATGAGGTCTTAACGGAGCTGCTTAACTTGGATGGAAGCTATTTTACTTCCGAAGGTGTGGAATATTATGGCAGACTGAATTTTATGAAAGGTGGGCTTACTTACTCCGATCATGTCACGACCGTGAGTCCAACCTATGCAGAGGAGATTCAAACTGAATTTTACGGATACGGACTGGAGGGTTTACTTCGTAAATTAGGAGAGCAGGGACGCTTAACGGGGATTGTGAATGGAATCGATACCCAAAGCTACAATCCTGCCACAGACAACCGTATTTATACAAAGTACCGCACAAGTCTGGCAAAGAAAAAGGAAAATAAAATTGCCTTGCAAAAGGAGCTAGGTCTGCCGGTGCGTCCGGACGTACCTATGATAGCAATGGTAACTAGACTTGTGGATATGAAGGGACTAGATCTGGTTACGAGAGTGCTTGACGAAATCTTGTATTATGACGCTATTCAGTTTGTCGTGCTGGGAACAGGGGACCCGGCTTTTGAGCACTGGTTCCGGGAAGCAGCGGGACGGTATCCTCTGAAAATGTCGGCGCAGCTTACTTTTAGCGAGCCACTGTCACGAAAAATATATGCGGCAAGTGACATGTATCTTATGCCATCGAGGTTTGAGCCTTGTGGGATTAGTCAACTGCTGGCGCTTCGTTATGGAAGTATCCCTATAGTGCGAGAAACTGGAGGGCTGAACGATACTGTACAGGCTTACAATGAATCCACAGGTGAAGGTAACGGTTTTAGTTTCACGAACTATAATGCACATGACATGCTGCACACCATTCGTCGTGCTGTTGATTACTATCGCCAACCTGAGCATTGGAACAAGCTTACACAGACGGCCTTTGCAGGAGAGTACAGTTGGGATGTATCGGCCGAGGCTTATATGGATATTTACCGTTCGCTAGCAAAGATTGATGGAACAGAGTAGGATACCATATTTGTGCTAATAAAAAAGGGAATCCCTTTAGCCAGTGTCTGGCTGAGGAATTCCCTTTTTTGCTGCGGTCAGTCGCCCCCGCCACCACAACTGCTTCCACACGAAGATCCGCTGCTACAAGAGGAATGACTCCCAGAATCGCCTGAATCGTGGTGAGAAGAGCCTCCACCATGAGAACTGTCATGGGAGGAATGATGGTGCGAGTGGTGTGTATCCCAGTTTGAGCAGCCGCTTGCAGAGCTACAGCCGGATGAGCTGGCTAGGGCGGCACTGCTTGTAGAGTCTGGGTGCATGTGTATGGCAAATTCATCAGGCCGATACCATGAATACCACACAACAGCCAGTAGCAAATAGTCAACCTGCAAATAGTTGATCTTGGGGAGCTGCTTGCCCTCAGGATCATTTACAGCTTTATTTACCCGCTCACGGAGGTGTTGGACTATCTTATGAACCGCTTGTTGTGTCTGCTTTGAAATGCCTATATTTTCACTTATATTCCATCGGTCACCTACTGGCTGCGCTGAAGCTGTCAGGTTGTAATAGTGTGAAAGCTCATCATTCGGTAATGGATGTTTAAAAAAAGTTCCCCACAAACTGGCGCTATAGCGATTCCAGCCAAAGCATTCCACATACAACCAGTCAAACCACGCCCGCTCCTCTGGCATCGGCTGAGAGCCGCCCGAATGGGGAGCATGGTGAAGCATACGACCAAAAAAAGCTTCCGAGAACTGCTGGTATTCGCGCGTAAACATTAACATTTCGTGCCATAGTTCATCCACATCACTACTGAACATAGGCACTCGATTCATAATCGCGCATAGCATGAAGTATCGTTTTAGCTCATGCCAGCGCCAGTCATATTCTTGTTCCGTCAGATTAGGGTGGGCTTCCATGACACGTTGCTTTACGTTGTGAGCATAGGAGGCTGGAATGGATCGCTCCAGCAGCTCCTTCAGCTCCGTAATTTCTGGATGACGCTCTTGCGTGAGTGACGAAGGAAACGGGGAACTAAGGAAAAATGCATTCCGGCGGCGCGTGCTTCTGTTTCCACGATTCCTGCGTATTGCTCGGAATATAAACCAAAAAATGATGAGGTCAACCACAATAAACAACGTCCAAAAGCTACTCATACTATTCATAAAGGCACTCCTTTCTCCAAGAAGACGGCATTTCCGATTTTAGCTTTTGCTATTCAGTAGAGCGAATTCTTCTTTAATCTGTGCCAGCAGATCAGAACTTGTGATTACATCGCAAGCTGTCCATGCCAAGGTCCTCGCGGCCAAGAGCATTCCTTCCATTGCGCGGTCCTGCATCGCCAAATCGCGGAATTCTGGTGTATGCAAGGCATGCTTCTCGTCAATAACTTGAATGTACGGATGGATCGCAGGGCAATGAAGTGATACATTTCCGATATCCATAGAGCCATGATCTTCGCCTTCCGTAATATCTTCTTGCGCAATACCAGCCTGCACCAAATTTGCAGTAAAGATGTCGGAGAGTACACCGTTAGTCACCATTTCATCATAAGAAGTCTCATAATTGGAGGTTTCCAAGCGACACCCGGCTTGTAAAGCAGCTCCTTCAGCAATTTGAATAACACGACGGGTAAGCGGGTTCAATTCTTGGCGTGTCGCGGCTCTCACGTAAAATTGAGCTGAGGCGTAATCAGGAATAATATTGGCAGCCTGCCCACCCTGATTAATGATGCCATGGATACGTACTGTACTTTTCACCTGTTGCCGAAATGCGTTGATCCCATTAAACGTTTGAATCACTGCGTCCAAAGCATTAATCCCTTCGTGCGGACTGGCCGCAGCGTGAGCGGATTGACCAAAAAATTCGAACTGTACAGCATCAATCGCCAGCGATTTTCCTGATTTTTCGTAGCGATCGAAGGGATGTGTCATCATGACTATGTCGCAATCATCAAACAATCCAGCCGCCGCCATCGGAACTTTTGCACCGCGTGTTTCTTCGGCAGGTGTGCCGTAAACACGTACTTCTCCACCAGTCTCGTCGATGATCGATTTGAGACCGACGGCAGCGCCTGTACTCATCATGCATATCAAATGGTGTCCACAGGCGTGCCCTAAACCTTTCAGGGCGTCATATTCTGCCAGAAAAGCAACAACTGGTCCAGGCTTGACTGCTTTGTAAGTAGCAATAAAGGCCGTTTCTATACCCAATATGGGTGCCTGAACTTCAAAACCGTGAAAGGCAAGTTCTTCTTTTAGACGGGCAGAGGCCAGGAATTCCTCGTTTCCAAGTTCAGGATTTGCGCCTATATACAACGAAATGTCCTTAAACCGCTCGGTATGCTGTTCAATGGTGTGTTGAATGGTCTGTTTAAAATTCATGCTGAAAACTCCTTTATATATGCTGTAATGTAGGTACTGCGATAGATATACTAAAATTGTACTATAACATTCATTGCATAATCATGCATATTCATTTATAATGACACAATCTTATTTATTATAAAGAATTTAAGGAGAGAAAAAAAGATTGAAAAAGGCATATCGTTTTACCGCCCTGGTTTTGACGGCGGTTATCTTGCTGTTGGCTGGTCTTCCTATGCTCACTGCATACGGATCGGAAGGAAAGCCACAGAAAAAACTTGTAGTGGGTATGAGTGCTGACTTCCCGCCGTATGAGTTTCACAAAGTTATTAACGGTCAGGATACCATTGTCGGGTTTGATGTTGAAATCGCCAAGGAAATCGCCAAGGATCTGGATGCAGAGATGGTCCCAGAGGACATGAGTTTTGACTCTTTGCTGCCTGCTCTGCAAAGTGGTCGCGTAGACTTGGTCCTGTCTGGTATGACACCGACAGATGAACGCAGAAAGAGCATTGATTTTTCGGATGTATACTATCGTTCCAAGCAAGTCATTATGGTTCGTCCAGAGGACAAAGACAAATATTCAACGATGGCTGCTCTAAAAGGAGAGAAGCTCGGTGCGCAGAAGGGGAGTATCCAGGAAGAAATTGCGCAAAAAGTACCTAATGCTTCGGTAACCTCATTGGATAAAATATCCGATCTGGTACTCCAGCTTCGGACCAAGCGTATCAACGCGGTTGTAATCGAAGATACCGTTGCTAAAGGATACACGCTAGACGGTACCGTAACACTTGCCAAAGCAGTACCTGAAGATGAAGGAGCAGAAACTGCTGTAGGCATCCGTAAAGGAAATGCGGAATTGCTTGCTTCAGTAAATAAAACGTTGGCTCGCCTGAAAGCGGACGGTTCGATTGAGAAGTTTTCTACAGAAGCGAGTGCACTGTCTGCTGACAGACAGGTTTCTTCGAATAGCATTGTAGATATATTTTTGAAATATCGCAGTTTCTACGCTACGGGTATCGGCTACACTCTATTGCTGTCTGCGCTCGGAGTACTGTTCGGATTCATTATTGGCCTGATCATATCCTTGCTACGGATGAGTGGTATTCGTATTATCGAGTGGCTAGGTACCGCATATGTAGAGATACTGCGCGGCACACCTATGCTGGTGCAGCTTATGATCATTCATTACGGAGTTGCTTTGACGTTAGGTGTTAATTTTACGCCACTCCAGTCCGGTATAATTACGTTGTCTCTGAATAGTTCGGCATATTTGGCTGAAATTTTCCGTGCTGGTATTCAGGCCGTAGACCGTGGACAGATGGAAGCTGCCCGCTCGCTCGGGATGGGACGAGGCAAAGCGATGCGTCACGTTATTTTACCGCAAGCATTTAAATCTATATTGCCTGCTATTGGTAATGAGTTCATTACGATCATTAAAGAATCTTCTATTATTTCGACCATTGGGATGGTGGACATTATGTATCAAGCCCAGGTCATTAAGAATATTACCTACGAAGGCTTAAGTCCATTCGTAATCGCAGCTGCTATTTATTTTGTAATGACATTCAGCTTATCTAAGCTGTTGGGTTTATGGGAAAGGAAGTTGAGAGCCAGTGATCACCGTTAAACAACTGCGTAAATCATTCGGTAAGAATGAAATTTTAAAAGGCATTGATATAGATATCGCCAAAGGTGAAGTAGTCGTCATTATCGGCCCCAGTGGTTCGGGGAAAAGTACGTTTTTGCGTTGTATGAATCTGTTGGAACAGCCAACAGAAGGGGAAATCTTGTTTGAGGGTGAGCCGATTACGGCCCGTGGTCATAATATTAATGCGACTCGAGAGAAGATGGGGATGGTTTTCCAACATTTTAATCTGTTTCCGCATAAAACAATACTGCAGAATCTGACGCTTGCACCAACGCAGGTGAAGAAGCAATCGGGGAAAGAAGCGGAGAAAATTGCGTTGGAGCTCCTGCGGACCGTGGGTCTTGAGGATAAGAAGAATACCTACCCGAACCAGTTATCTGGCGGTCAAAAGCAACGTATAGCGATAGCACGTGCTCTCGCCATGCAGCCGCACGTAATGCTGTTTGATGAACCTACCTCTGCCCTGGACCCTGAAATGGTTGGAGAGGTTCTGGATGTGATGAAGAAGCTTGCTGAAGGCGGCATGACGATGGTGATCGTGACGCATGAAATGGGCTTTGCTCGTGAGGTAGGAGACCGAATCATCTTTATGGACAACGGTCAAATTATAGAGCAAGGTACGCCGGAGCAAGTTTTCGGAACTCCAAGCCATGATCGTACCCGTGATTTTCTGGCTAAAGTGCTGTAAGAAAATGCTTTTATGAATTATTGACAAAGCCCTCTCGTGATGATATTTCACGGAGGGCTTTTCTCTTTTTGTCACCATATCTCCATATTTTCGTAACAAAAAACCGATTTTTGATGACAAAATTGTAATGGATATAGTATGATGTTCAAGGTTCCCAACATTTTCATGCAGATAAGGTTACAAAATTGTGATATTATGCAGTAAGCCAAAACTTACCGGGGCAGCAGCAATGATAACAATTACTCAGGTGCTGGGCTCAAACCATGGGAAGTGCGGGGGACGTAACAACGGCAATTATTCCAATGCGTCATATAGATGTTGTGGAATATGCCTAGGGGTGAATTGCACAAGCATAGGGCTTCTCCTGAGTCCGAATCCGACAGCTAACTTCGCAGGCATAACAGAGGAGGTACATATCTTTGAAACACTTAAAACATATTGGAAAAACCATGAAATTTGCGGTGCTTGCCGCAGCGATTGCAGGATTGGCACAGACAGCTGGAGTAGCAAATGCTGCTTCGCTTCATACTGCCAAAGAAGGCGATACTTTCTTTTTGCTTGCTCAACGTTATGGGGTATCGGTAGATGACTTGACGAAGGCTAACCCGGATATTGCGTCCAACAACATATATGCAGGTCTACAAATTAAAGTGCCAGACGAAAAAAGTGTGAAGGCGGCTTCGGATTCGAAACCACAGCTTCTTACGGAGAAAGCACCAGCGAATGAGAGGCCAA
The DNA here is from genome assembly GCF_044784315.1 of Paenibacillus sp. DP01. NCBI lineage: Bacteria > Bacillati > Bacillota > Bacilli > Caryophanales > Paenibacillaceae > Paenibacillus > Paenibacillus sp. DP01. Next base: position 3,092,549 of record NZ_CP173059.1, on the reverse strand, counting down.
CAATTGAAGCATGGGGCAAAACATTCAATTACAGTAAAGTTGTTGATGTTAAAGCAACAGCATATTCAGCCGCAGCTGATGAAAATGGCAAATGGGGTGCAGTCGATTACTACGGTAATCCGCTTAAACTGGGTACAATTGCAGTAGACCCGAAAGTCATTCCTATGGGAACAAAGGTGCTAGTTACAGGCTATTCCCATCCCGGCTTGCCAGACCATTCTTTTGTAGCCGTTGCCCGTGATCAGGGCAGCGCTATTACCGGAAAGCGGATTGATATCTTTATCCCTGGCAACAAATCATTCGTGAACGACTTCGGCTTCCAAAATGTGAAACTGTACGTTATTGATAAATAGCATTGTGCATATATTTGAATTCATTAAACATAATATATATTATGTAAACTTAATATTATAGCACACAACATATAACTGGGACGACTTCTTATCAGTACGGTCGTTTATCGCTAAAAAAGGCTGTCTTACAAGCAGAAGCATTCTGCTCGTCAAGGCAGCCTTTTTACGTTGTTGGTATATACGAGGCTTAGACATACTGTTATTTTCGTTCCGATGTGTGAAGTAGCCGGGGGACTGTGACAAACTTGTAGCCCTTAGCTTTTAAAGAGTGGATTAGACCCGGCAAAGCTTGGACAGTACCTTGCAAGTTGGAACTTTGACCTCCACCTGCATGCATTAAAATAATGGAGCCAGGTCTGGTAGCCGGGATCACGTTACGCTGAATCTGTGTTTTGCTTAATCCCTTCCAGTCTAGAGAGTCCACATTCCAATTGACGATCATGTACCCATGACGACGCGCCCACTGAATTTGAGGCTCCGTGATTTCACCATAGGGTGGTCGTATCAATCTGGGCCGAAAACCTGCGCTGGCTTCTAAAATACGTTCTGTTTTTGTAATCTGGTGGCGAAAGCGTTCTGGTGTGGCCTTCCTGAAATCCGGATGAGTATAGGAATGGTTTCCTATAGCATGACCCTCGCGGATGATGCGGCGTATGATCCCCGGATGCTTTTCCGCACGATGGCCGACGATAAAAAACGTAGCTTTGATACCGTTTGCGTGTAATACGTCCAAAACCTGCGGCGTATACCTTGAATCGGGCACATCATCAAAGGTTAAGGCAATTTGGCGGGTGTGCGGGCCGCACATTTTAAAAATGTCCGCATGCTTTTTTCGTAGCATCGCTAATGTTGGAGTAGCTCGATCTTTACTTTGATATACCGAAGTAGCGACAGTAGCTTCCTTGGGATGGGGCGTTCCGATGTTGGGAGGCGTGTCAGCGTGAACGGGAAAACTTGAAAATGCTAGTAACAGTGCTAAACATGGCAACACTCCCCTGTACCGCATTTGTATTCCCCCTTTCCGTGCAGTGGTACCTAGTGGTGCTCTCAGCTATTATGTACCTGTCCTATTAAAATTATGCTGGTGATTGAGTGAAGCCCTACATGACTGAAGAGAAGTACATCAAGAAGCGGATATCCGTGAAGATGACGAAGTAAACGCGCATATTCTCCTAAACATGAACGAAAACTGGAGCATTTTCGTAAGTTTTAGCCTTACAAAGGATTCGGTATACCGTGACAGCTGGTGTATAATGGGGATGCTAATCATAATGCTACAGACTTGGAATTGAGGGAAGGATGGATAAAAGTGACCGACTTGTTTACTCCTTATCAATTAAAGGGGCTTTCTTTAAGAAATCGGATTGTCATGCCCCCAATGTGCCAATACAGCGTGGAGGCCAAGGACGGCAAACCGACGGATTGGCATTATGTCCATTATGTGAGTCGCGCGGTAGGAGGGACTGGACTCATAATTGTGGAAATGACAGCGGTTCATCCGGATGGGCGCATTACGGATCGTGATTTGGGCATTTGGAGTGATGAACATATTCCTGCATATCGTAAAATGGTAGAGGAAGTCCACAAGTATGGTGCCAAAATTGCCATTCAATTAGGCCATGCCGGACGCAAGGCTGAAGATGCTGAGCCACCTGTAGGCCCGTCCTTGATCCCCTTTAGTGAACGATTTAAAGAGCCGCACGCTTTGACGCGAGCAGAAGTCAAGGAACTGGTTCTTGCCTACAAAGAGGGGGCGCGTCGGGCGGTAGAAGCTGGTTTTGACACGGTAGAGATTCATGGCGCTCACGGCTATCTAATCCATCAATTTCATTCTCCTTTAACCAATACCCGAGAAGATGAGTATGGGCAGGATTTATCACTGTTTGGTGTTGAGGTGATACGTGCTGTTAAAGAGGTACTTCCTGCTGATATGCCTGTGCTAATGCGGATATCTGCCAAAGAATATGTCCAAGACGGATATGATGTTGAATACATAGCAGCCATAGGGGAACGATATCGTGATGCGGGTGTAGACATTTTCCATATTTCTTCTGGTGGTGAGGGTCCGATTGGTTCCAGCGGAGGTCCGTCTGCGCGTGCTGGTTATCAGGTGGATTTGGCTCATACCATCCGTGAGAAATTGAATGTGCCTGTCATTGCTGTCGGCTTATTGGATGATTATGAGGATGCCCGCCGAGTCGTTCAGCACAATGAAGCTGATCTGGTAGCCATAGGGCGTGCCATGCTGCGTGATCCCTATTGGGCGCTGCATGCATCACGGGCGCTAAAAGTACAGGCGGATATTCCAGAGCCTTATCTACGCGGTTTTTAGATATTTTTGAAACCTCTTTGCAAAGCTTGCGTAAACATGTGTACAGAGCTTAAAATTTAAGCATTCAATTCTAGGAGGAACTTCACATGTCTATTTTCAAACGATTAAGAGATCTTACGATGTCTAACATTAACGCCATTATCGACAAGGCAGAAGATCCAGTTAAAATGACGGATCAATACATTCGTGATATGCAAGAGGATCTGGAAGACGCAGAGAAAGCGGTAGCCGCTCAAATTGCTATTGAAAAGAGATTTAAACAGCAATACGAAGAACAGGCAGCTTTGGTGAAAAAACGCGAAGAACAGGCTCATACGGCTGCAAAAGCACAAAATGTGGATCTTGCTCGTCGTGCGCTGGAAGAAAAGAAATCTGCCGAACAAAAAATGAACGAGTTCCAAGCTGGTTATGAGCAAAACAAAGCTGCAGCTGACAACCTGCGTGGTAAGCTGGATGAAATGCGCAGACAGCTGACTGAAATGAAAAACAAGCGCGAGACACTGGTTGCCCGTTATAATGCAGCTAAAGCGCAAACTGAAATTAACAAAGCGATGAATGGTTTTAGCTCGGATACGGCAACTGCTGGATTAAAGCGTATGGAGGAAAAAATGCTGCAAGCAGAAGCACGTGCTGAAGCGAGCAACGAAATGGCTTCCAAGGAAAAATCGCTGGATGAAGAGTTCAAAGAGCTGGATAAGAAAAGTGCTGTGGACGACGAACTTGCTGCTTTGCTGAAACAATACGAAAATAAATAAGAACTTTTAAGCATTGCCGCTAGTGTGATGGCTCAGTAAGCGAAGGAGAAACGTTATCTCCTTCGCTTTTCCCTGCCTGGGGGCGTAAATCAATATATGTAGTCAAGAAGATGTGGAGGATGGTAGCAAATGCATTTTTTAGAAACGATGAAAGCGATGCTGGTATGGACGGGCGCAGGTGCTATTTTGCTGTTCGTATTAATGTATGTCGATTCTTTATTTACAAAGTATAAGGATTTTGCCGAAGTAAAAGCCGGAAATATGGCTGTAACAGTCCGGATGATTATGAAGCTGATTGCACAAGGATACATTTTATCGGGTTCAATTGCTACAGCTAATAATTTGCTCGAAGCGCTTGTGTATTCTGTGATTGCCTTTATCATCTTGCTTGTTTTGGAAGTGATTGTGCGTCTGCTGTTGCGGTATTGGGCACAGTTTGATCTGGACAAAGGTACCCAAGAAGGTAAAATTGGTTTCGGTCTGTTTTCAGGAGCGCTGCATTTGGTGGGTGCCTTGATCATTACAGCATGCTTCTAGGCAAAGTAAGGAGGAAATATGACCATGAGTGTATGGAAACGAATTTCAAATCTATTTGCCAAGCCTGAACCGCCGAAAGCGGAAAAAAGCATGCTTCACTTAAATCCTGGGGATATTTGTGAAGTGTCGCTTGTCACCTATGAAGTGGTAGGTCGTGTACATAATCGTGCCCGGAATGCCGTTGTTTTGACGCTTCAGGATGGTAATCAAGTGAGTTATCTTCATATTGAGGAACGGGAAACACTGCAATTCGGACTATATCAGGCTATCGATGGCAGACTAGACAACCCGGAGGAAGTACCGACCATTTTAGAACTGGATGATACAACGTATCATTTGGAAGAACAGTATTTTGGGCATGTTACCGTTATGGGCCGTGCTCCTTTCCGGCAGGGTGGAGAGCAACATGTTTGGCAGTACCAGTCTGATGATTACCATCTATTGCGGGTAGAATGGCAGGACGGTCGCTTTATGCTTTATGAAGGAGAAGAAGTGATTACCGGAGACGTCAAGGTTATTCGGGCAAGCTAGGAGAGGGTTACACATGAGCAAACGCACCTGGCAATATGCATTAAAGATCATTGTGGCGCTGAGCTTGTTCGTATCCGTGCTAAGCGGCTGCGGGGCGCCAAATGTGAAAGATACGTATCCGCTGGAATCCGTTAGTGGTAGCGGAAACTCGACCTCGTACGTGTATCGGGCGGCAGGCAAAACGGTTCCCGAAGTAGCGGAGGAATTGAAAGAACAGCGTACACCGGAACAAATATCGCCTCAGAGCAATGAGCGGATGTTTCTGGTATATAGCGATGAATGGTACCATTTGCAGCAAGATCCAGCTAAGAAGGAAGATACACTCATTGAAATCGACAGTAAAAAGTATGTCGAGCAAAATTACAGTTCCAGCTTTCTAAAAGGATACTTAACTGCAACTGTGCTGGATGCTCTGTTCGATTCATTGCGGGGGTCTGGCTCCTATCGAGGTTATTCGAGCAGAGATGTATACCGACCTTCACAAGGGCAATATCGTGCTCCAACAGCACAGGAGAAAAAAGCGATTCCGCCGATAACGGTGGAACGAAAAGGTTCAGTTACCCGTAGAGGGAAAAATTCGGATTCCAGCGTTGGATCAAGCGGAAGTCTATTCGATCGAGGCTCCAGCAGTTCACCGAGCAGAGGCTCGATTTCACGTGACCGAGGCAGCAGCGGTGGTTCCAGCATATTTGATTCACCGCGCAAATCTTATAGTAAGCCTAAAACACGCAGCGGCTCAGGTAAAATTAGCCGGCGAAGTCGACGATGATGGGTAATATTTTATTTTCTTCTAAAGTTGTTTGCGGAACTGTGGAACTGTCTTGCACAGTTCCTTTTTTTGTTGTTTAACATTTACTAATGTAAATTGAATGGATGCTCCCTCACTTCGATTTTATTGCCGTCTATTTTGACCTGCGATCAGGGCTTATGTGCTCAATGCCATCTTCTTCAATGATATTGCTTTTTTTGATATGGAGATGACGAGCTATCTTTTCTATAGCACCCATCCGTGGTTCAGAAAGTCCGCTCTCCCAAGCTGAAATTGCTTTATTGGTAACCCCAGCGATCTCAGCAAGCTCTTGTTGAGTCAAATGATATTTTATACGTAATTTTTTGAAATTGTCACTTAAAGCCACAATAATCCCTCCACCCCAAATTAAGTAGATTATAACCTTGATATCGAAAAAAAACCAACATAATACATTGGCAAAAGCAACGTCGCTCACTTGGGGTGACTTTTTTTATTACCACGAATGGATGTCGAGTTTGAAAAAGAAAACCAGGGGGAGAAAATCTCATCTCATATTCATACAAAAAATTCCAGTTTACTAGATTATTTCATTGCCACATCTATTAGTAAAATATACAATTACATCAGGCGAAATAGGAGGATGATGTAACTGTGTTATCTGCTTTCTTATATATTATACTTGGTTTTTTCGATGCTTTAGCGGCAGTTACTTTGGTCTTGAAGCTTTATATGCTTCCCGTGTGGGAAAATCGAAGAAAAATAATTTTCTATGCAATGGGCATAGCCTTGTTTTCCTTTCTCATGAGAGAAGTTATAGGCATGCCTAAATTTGATTTTCCGCTTCAGTATTTGTTAATGGTTCTCTTTTTAAGATTTGGTTTAGGGATCAAAACATATCTTGCGGCTTTTTCTGCTGGTTCCGGTCTTACAGCTTACATTAATCTACAGCTATTTGTATATATCTTTGCAAACTTTTTCGGAGTAGCACAACCAGGTGTTATAAGTGATACAGCTGGCTCTTCCATTTACGTTATACAGCTAGCTTCTATTTTTACTGCGTACTTTATTTCTTTTGTCATGGGGAAATACAACTTTGGTTTCTCATTTATCATTCAGCCCCCACATGATTTTTTGAAAGGTGAAAATTACCTATCACCCCTTAATAAAATGTTCATTATAGGCTCCTTAATATCATTTGTCACGATTCTTGTTACTTTGTATATGCTCTATAACTCCAATACGATAGGACTACTTTCCATCTCATTGCTGACTTTTGGAATTTCGTACTTCTTATCAGAGAAAGGAGATTACGAGGATGCTAGAAACGCTATCGAGGCACATCGCATCAGAAATAAAGAAAGCTGATCCTGATGGACCTACAAGTGTAGAAGTGATGGAGTATGCGATTGGTGTGAAAATTACCGAAATTTCGGCAGTACTAATGGTCGCAGTTATGGCCTGGATAACAGGACATTTTTGGGGGGCATTACTAGCCCTGGCTACGATCATGTTTGTAAGGAGATTTTCAGGAGGGGTACACTTCAGCAACCTTACCCTTTGTGTCTGTTTTACAACGGCCATATGTGTAACTATACCTTTCGTATCTTTAAGTTTATCAACGATTTTAATAATTAACGCTTGTTCATTATTAATGTTTGTAGTATATGCTCCCAATCATTTTATCTATATTAACAAGACCAAACATCACAAATATTACAAAACGATATGTATTTTGGTTTGCATATTAAATATTTTTATACAATCTCACATAATATGTTTATCTTTAATTATACAAGCATTCAGTATTCTTCCTTTATGGAAAGGAGGTGAGCGAAAATGGATAAGAAATTGGCGAGAGCTTTAAGTATAAGCCTTGGTAATTACGCTAACGAGTCTACCAAAAAAGAAAAAACAATTTTTGGCGCTAAACCTGTACCAGCTGAGCTGAAGAAAACAGAAAAGAACTGAATTTAATGGAAGAGGGAAAGCGAATCCTAGCTACTCCATTGCTTGATGACAATTCACTTGGAGATTGCTCTTTTTTTTGTGAGAATCACCTAGTTGCGATTGAATTGTGGAAGCCCAAAAGCAATTATCACATCCCGCTTTTTCATACTTCTCATGGAAGATTTACAGTTCCCACCACCCTCCATGAATGTTCCGTAGGCTTACCCACTTTTTGCAATTTGGACGGATCTAATTTGGTTAACATCACACAAGTGGACAAGATCGTTACGGGAGATTATGGAGGGGGGCAGGTTGTTTTTAAAAATCAAGACATTAAAGAAAGTATAAATTCAGCAAATTTATCTCGATGGAAACAAATATATGAGAATGCAATGAATGCCGATAGAGAAATTCGTTATATTTTCGGATCGGAAATTAAGGTAGTGGGTAAAGCGGCAGTGAGCGGTTTTTTTAAAGTAGGGAATATGCTTAGTGTGGATATGTGGGAACCTAAAAAAAATTATTATGTCCCGCGTTTTCACTCTGGAGATCGCTCTTATTCAATCGGGCTAACCGCTCAAGCTTGCAGGGAAGCTTTTCCGTATCTATATCCTGCTTATAAAGACACCCTGATAAACCTAGAATTGGTTTGTGAGATTGAGTCTAACGCATTTGGAGGTTTGGTACGATTCGAAGGATCAGACTTCACTTGCTCGATGTCTCATAATAAACTTAAAGCACTTAAAAAATTGTGGAAATGACCCATGAAAATTCAGGGGTCATTTTTGTTACCAGATTTAAATGAATAAGTCAATAATCAGTTAGACTAGGATAAGCCGGACGGGTTCGATTTAATTCGACATATTTCCCGTTTTTAATCATTTTCTATGTGATAAAATTTGATTATGAAAAAAATAACAATCTTTTAAATTAAGATGAAAACAATCTACATATAAGAAAAGGAGGGTGAAAGCGGGATATATAATGTAAATGCCGGCATGTACAAACGGTCCGAAGGAAATGCCTGTTTGTCAGGCAAGTTCCCACTCATATAAGTCCTCAGCTTTACACTCCAATATCCTAGAAATGAGGACTGCCGCCTCAAATGACATTTTGTCACGTCCCGCGATCCAGTTGGATATTTGTTGCCGCGAATATCCAGTTCGTCGGGCGAGCCATGATTGAGTGCGTCCATGAGATTTGAGCTCCTCTTTCAAAAGGCATTTCCCCCGAGTAAGTTTTTGCACCTTACTTGCTCCTAACAGGGGAAAAGTGTTTCGTTCAGAGTATACAGGTAAATTACTTTTTTATCAATTATATTGTGGAGTTGATTGGATGGTTGCAGATAAAAATGAAAATGTAACTTGCACTAGCTTTTATACAATAAAGATGGCACGACTCGCTTCAGGTTATAGTGAGTTAATAGCTTGCAATATACTTGGTATGTCAATGAATGAATTAAAACATATAGAGGAAGATTCATCCGATTTAACAATAGCTCGAGCGCAGCAAATGTCCTCGTTGTATGAGGTTTCAATAGATTCAATCTATTTCGGTAAAAATAATATAACCTAATATACGTAGAAAACTGACGTGATGACATGCAAAACAAAAAAGCAAAATCTACCAATAACAGCCGAGATATGATATTCAGGCTGTTTTTTGGCGGATAGAGACTTGCAGTATCCAATAAACACCGTTCGGATTTGCCAGATAACGGTTTTAGCGTTATAACAGAAAGAGGGTATTTTAGAAGAACGGAGTGAGAACATGAATCAGACGCCATTAAACACAGAAAAATTCCAACGTAAAGCAGTTAAGGTGGAAGAAGCACAAAGCAGGATAGCTAGCTATGTTCAACAGGGCGAAAGGGAGGACGTAGGGCTCGAGCAAGCACATGGTCGCTATCTGGCGATGGATTTGACTGCGCCACATCCGTATCCCCGCTTTCGTCGTTCTGGTATGGACGGCTATGCGATCCTTGCCTCGGACACTGAAGTCTGTTCGACCGGTCAGGAAATCTGGCTACACGTGATTGATGAAATTCCTTGTGGCACCGTATCGGACAAGCGGGTGGAGACGGGAATGGCAGTCCGCATCATGACAGGAGCACAACTACCTGAAGGAGCGGACACGGTGGTGATGCTGGAGGCGACACAGCTGCGTGAGGAAAATGGACAGACATATGTTGGCTTGAAGAAGCGTATGGAAGTTGGCAAAAATGTGACACAAATTGGTCATGAGATTAAGGAAGGTCAGCTTTTGCTCAGTAAGGGAACTTGCGTGGGAGCGGGGCATGTCTCGGTACTAGCTACTTTTGGTGTACATCGGGTGCCTGTTTACAGGAAGCCACGGGTGGCTGTCTTTTCCACTGGATCAGAATTGCTCGCAGTGGATGAGCCGTTACAACCGGGGAAAATTCGAAACAGTAATACATATATGCTGGCTTCTCAAATTAGAGAGGCAGGAGGAGAGCCGTTCATTCTGCAAGCCATTCATGATGATTTGAACCTTGCTCGAGCTTCTGTCCGAGAAGCGATAGCTGCCTATGATATTGTGGTTACGAGTGGTGGAGTGTCGGTGGGTGATTTTGATATTATGGGTGATCTCGTACGACAGGAAGATGTGAATATGCTGTTCAACAAGGTTACGATGCGTCCAGGTAGTGTAACCACAGCCGCAGTGATAGACGGTAAGCTGTTATTTGCGCTCTCTGGCAATCCCGGTGCATGCTTTGTAGGCTGTGAGCTGTTTGTACGACCAACTATTCAAATGATGTTATCTTCGGCACATCCGTATTTGCAAACCTGGACGGCGAAGCTAGGAGCAGATTATACGAAGGTAAACAACTATACCCGCTTTGTACGCAGTTCTCTGGAGTTACGTAGTGGGCAAGTATATGCGATTCCTGCGCGAGTAGATGAATCCAGTGCTATGGTTACGATTAAGGACAGCGATTGTCTGATCGTAGTTCCTCCCACAACAGAAGGCTTGCACGAAGGTGAAGAGGTGCATGTACTGGTGCTTCAAGGCGGACAGGTGACGTGAAAACGAAATATCCATTTGTATGTCAAATCGTCGGATTCAAAAATACAGGAAAAACAACCTTCCTCGGAGGTTTGATTCGTTATGCGCAGCAGTCAGGACTGCGTGTAGCTGTGATCAAGCATGATGGTCATGAATTTGAGATGGATCATGAGGGGACAGATACGTATAAGCACCGACAGGCGGGTGCCAAAGGCGTAGCGATTGTTTCGGCAGGAAGAACTGCCATTTTAGAGGAACATAGTCGGCCTGTGATCGGACTCATCCGGCATTTTCAGACCTATGACTGTGTGTTGCTGGAAGGTTTCAAGCAGGAAAAATATCCGAAGCTGATCATGGTGCGGGAACAATCGGATGCGCAGCTTGTTCAGGAACTGACAAATGTACAGGGAGTAGTAGTTTGGGAGTACCACATGGATTGGGCTCAGGACTACTACTCAGTTGAACAAACGGTGCAAATATTTCCTGCCGATGCCAGTGAACCGGCAGGCTGCTGGCTACTCGAACAGATTCAGAGGCACAAAATGGGATTCCAGACAGAGCAGGGATGAGAGGGCTACTAATTAGCGGAGTCAGTCTGAGTCTCTATCCGTCGTTCGATCGCCTGAGACATCGTTTTGTCAGTCAGGTGGGCATAGACTTCCGTTGTTTCTGTCGAAGCGTGACCCAGCTGTTCCTTGGTTTTGTAAATATCATTTTGTAAATAATAGTCTGTAGCAAAGGAATGACGGAGCTTGTGAACGGTCAAATAGGGCTTGCCGAACCGCTTGGCGTATTTGATGATCATTGCTTGAATCGCTCTTTTAGTCATCCGTTTGCCCTCAGCACTACCGTTGGGTCGCGCGACAAAAAGAGCTTTTTCTTTTTTTGGAGCGCGATAACGGGTATGTCTTAAGGATAAATAAAGTGCGAGATCATCTTTGGATTGCTCGCGGAAATATACTGGCGTTTTAAAAGTTTCATCGTTATTTCCTTTACGGTACACATACAGCAATTTATTGTTTATATCGAGATCGTCCATGTTCAAGTTGACGATTTCGGATACACGCAGTCCCGAGTTCAGAATAAGACTTGCGATACAGGCATCTCGCTCCTTGTTCAATTCATAAGAGTATAGGGCTTGCTTGTTATCAGCCAAATCTTGTCCATAGCCTTCATAAATATAGCCGATAAATTCAAGCAGTTCTTCCTCTTCCAGTATTTTTCCTTTGAGCTTGGCGGCCGTATCCTTGGGTTTATGTACGCGCTTAATTTCGACTTTGGCCATAATATTGCGCTTGAGCAACGGATAAAAGTTTTCATCCTCAGCGATTTGGCTCAAATAATGAAAGAGTGAACGCAAGGACGATAGCTTACGTGAAATGGTGATGCGGGAATTGGAGCCTTCGCGTTTGGTAGACAGGAACAAACGAAAACCTGTAATGCTATCCATATGGAGTGTCTCTAATTCTTCCAGTGTCACTTGGGCATTCGTTTCTCCGGCAGACAAGCCTTCCGAGCGAAGCCATGAAAAAAAAGCTTCGTAATCCCGCACATATTCCAGCAAAGTAGAGGGGGATAGGTCGGGAAGCTTGTAATCCATAAATTGCTGTACGTACCATGGCAAATCCGGCAACTTTTCATCCAGTTTGCGCCGGTCGATGATCTTTTGTATGTTCATAGGGTTCACCTCGTCCGGTCATAATACATGTATTTTAGCATATTTTGAACAGCACTGGATGGGAGTAATCAAAGTAAAGAACAAGCTGACCGCCAAGAGAGGTGAAAGTATGGGATATAATATCAAAACAGAATTGAAGCTGTCCATAAAGAGTGTACCAGAGTCGCAGAAGGACATTATTGTCCAGCTCATGCAATTTTACTTATACGATTTTACAGCCTATCTGCGAATTGATGTCACTGAGAAGGGGACATTCCCGGCTTATCCAGACTTGTATCAATACTGGACGAGCGGCGAACAAAAGCTGCCTTTTTTGATCTGGAGACAGGATATTCCTGTGGGCTTTGCACTCGTTGACCGAATGTCTAGCAATCGAGAAGCTGACTATTACATGGCTGAGTTCTTTGTACTTCGTCCTTATCGACACAATGGCGTGGGCACTTGGGCGGCTCATGAGCTGTTTGGACGTTTTAATGGGCGATGGAAGGTGACTCAGATGAGCACGAATAGACCAGCCCAATCCTTTTGGCGCAAGGTCATTGGAAGCTATACGAATGGTGAGTATAGGGAGCAAACACATCCAGTACGAGGGAATATAAGTCAGTTTTTCAATACATGAAAAATTCATAATAGAAAACCACCAGAAAAAAGCCGAGGAGAATATTTTGTCGGCTTTTTTGTTGTCATTTCAAGCCTTCTGTTCATGGATCGTTCCAATTAGAACTTGCATTGACATTGGTAAAAACGCAGGTATACAGTTATTTGGTAATTCATATATAACTTATTGGAATCATTTATGGTAAGATAAGGATAGAAGTATATAAATTCAATAGGAAAAGAGGGTAATATGCTGGAGAAATGGGTTCAGGAACTAAAAGATGGTGAACAAGAACTGATTGCGTGGAGAAGATATTTGCATCAGCATCCAGAGCTTTCTTTTGAGGAAACGAATACATCTGCATTTATCGCAGACCAATTACGCTCTTTTGGTATTGAAGTAAGAACGAATGTCGGTGGTAACGGTGTGCTCGGTTTTTTAGAAGGCGGGCAGCCAGGTAGAACGATTGCATTTCGTGCTGATTTTGATGCACTTCCTATTCAGGATGAAAAGGATGCGCCTTATAAATCGACCGTTCCCGGTGTTATGCATGCTTGTGGACATGATGGTCATACCGCTGCGTTGCTAGGAGTGGCACGAGTGTTAAGCCATCACCGTGAGACACTGAAGGGGAAGCTTGTGTTTATTTTTCAACATGCCGAAGAAAAACCGCCTGGTGGAGCCAAATTCATGATTGAGGATGGTTGTCTGGATGGGGTGGAAGCAGTATATGGTATTCACCTTTCCTCGGAAATTCCACTGGGCAAAATCGGTTTAAAGAGTGGGCCGGCAATGGCTGCTGCCGATGCCTTTTCAATTCAAATCAACGGCAAGGGCGGACATGGCGCCAGACCGCATCAGACAGTGGATTCCATTGTTATTGGAAGTCAAATTGTGAACGGACTACAACAGGTCGTGAGTCGCAGAGTGGACCCTACGGAATCAGCAGTGTTAACGATTGGGGTATTTCAAGCAGGAACTGCCTTTAATGTAATTGCAGATAAAGCCAAAATTGAAGGGACCGTACGTACGTTTAATAAGGATATACGCAAGGAAGTCGAAAACGAAATTCGTAGTATCGTAAAAGGTCTAACGGATGCTTATCATGCGGGATACGAAATTGATTATTTGAATGGTTATCCTGCTCTGGTGAATGCCGAGGCCGAAACAGAACGGGTACGTGAGCTAGTCAGTAGGCTGTATGGAGCAGATGCTTTTATGGACTTAAAACCGGCCATGGGAGCAGAGGATTTTGCCTATTATCTAGAACAACGACCTGGAGCTTTTATTATTGTGGGCGCTCGTAATGAGGATGAACGAACCCATTTTGCTCACCACCATCCTCGCTTTGATTTTGATGAGCGTGCGTTACTCATCTCAGGACATATTTTTTTAGCGCTGGCGCTTGAATATTTGCAGTAATTTCAACCTATTAATGAATAGCCATAGCATTACGGAAGCCCGAACCGCGCATAGCGCGGTTTTTTGCTGTAAATCAAAGTATTTTGGTACCTCGTTCGAATGAAATTTAAAGAAAATAATTCATTATATGAAAAATTCATATTAGTAATTTATAAGAGGAATCAACTGTAAGTGGAAGCCAACTCGTTATCAAGCAGAAGATACTATTACATTATCTTGATTTTTCACACAAGGAAATGAGAAAAAGATGACGAATCTTTTGAGCAGACACCGATGTAAGCGCTAACAAAAAAGAGGTTGCAAATCTATTGGATTACTGGAGGTGAGCTTGAGAGAACGCTTGTTTGATTGATGAATGGAATAATAACGATAGGAACGAATCCGCAATTGACTGCTTACTTTTAGCTCGAAATGACTTGCATTTTTAAATGATTACGGAGAAGGAGGTTGAATTCATTGACTAAGGCAAAAAGCAGGTTGAGAATTGTATGTTTGGCGCTTATAGTAGCGGGTGCTTCCTGGACAGGCATGATAGCACCCACCCATGCTGCTCCAAGTGACGATTATACTTGGAAAAGTGTCGTTACAGGCGGTGGAGGTGGTTTTGTACCTGGTATTATTTTTAATGAAACGGAAAAAGATCTGATCTATGCCCGTACAGATATTGGAGGAGCTTACCGCTGGAATCCTGCGAGTGAAAGCTGGATTCCGCTGACGGATTCTGTGGGCTGGGAGGATTGGAACAAAAATGGTGTCGATGCACTAGCCACCGACCCTGTGGATCCGAATCGTGTATATATAGCTACAGGCACGTATACTAATTCCTGGGATAAACAAAACGGGCAAATTATGCGCTCTACCGACAAGGGGAATACGTGGCAAACTACAAAGCTTCCCTTTAAGGTAGGAGGCAATATGCCGGGACGCTCAATGGGTGAACGTCTGGCAATTGATCCGAATAAAAACAATATATTATTCTTCGGAGCTCGAAGTGGTAATGGATTGTGGAAAAGCTCCGATTACGGGGCGACCTGGAGCAAGGTGAGTAGTTTTCCGAATCCGGGGACGTATGTACAGGACCCTTCCAATGAATACACCAGTGATATTGTCGGTTTAGCCTGGATCACTTTTGACAAAAAAACGGGCTCTTCCAGTAAAGCAACACAGACCATCTATGTGGGTGTCGCAGATAAAAAGCAAAGTGTCTATCGCAGTACTGATGGCGGGACAACCTGGTCTGCTATAGCGGGCCAGCCTACAGGCTATTTGCCACATCACGGCGTTTTATCGCCAGATGGCGACCTGTATATTTCTTACAGCGATGGAGCTGGACCGTATGATGGAACAAAGGGTGAGCTGTGGAAACTGAATACAGCCAGTGGACAGTGGACTAACATTAGCCCCGTTGCCAGCAGCAGCGCAGACAATCATTTTGGATATGGTGGACTGACAGTGGACGCCCAGAAGCCAGGTACACTTATGGTTGCAACGTTGAATGCCTGGTGGCCGGATGAAACGATTTACCGCAGTACTGATCGTGGGGCAACTTGGAGCCCTATTTGGGAATTTGATGGTTATCCAGCTCGTAAGCTGAAGTACAATTTGGATATATCCGGTGCGCCTTGGCTGACTTTCAATGCCAATCCTGCACCGCCGGAAGTATCGCCCAAGCTGGGCTGGATGATTGGAGATCTGGAAATAGATCCATTTAATTCAGATCATATGCTGTACGGCACAGGAGCTACGATATACGGCTCTAAAAATCTGACCAATTGGGACAAGGGAGGTAAGCTGGACATCTCGGTAGCCGCTAAAGGGGTAGAGGAAACGGCGATTTTGGATTTGGTGAGCCCTCCAACTGGAGCTCCTCTGGTGAGTGCAGTGGGTGATGTCTCCGGATTCAGACATGATGACCTGTTCAAGGCTCCTGCTAAAATGCTGGATAATCCAACCTTTACAAGCAGCGAAAGCATTGATTATGCCGAGTTAAGCCCTTCTTTTATGGCTCGGGTAGGTAAAGCGGACTATAAAAAAGATCCAAACGCCAAATCTATCGGATTATCCAATGATGGCGGAGCGAACTGGTACAAAGCTAATAGCGAGCCTTCCGGTACAGCAGGAGGAGGCAGCATCGCTGTAGCGGCAAATGGTAATGGATTGCTGTGGAGTACATCGGACAAAGGTGTATTTTATTCCAAAACCGGAGGAAACTCATGGACAGCAAGCACGGGAGTTCCAGCTAATGCAAAGATCGCCTCTGACCGAGTAAATCCTAACAAATACTACGCGTTTGCTGCTGGGAAAATATATGTAAGTGTTGATGGAGGCGCATCCTTCACACCATCCACAGTTACTGGTTTGCCAAGTGTAGGGAATGCAGATATTGGTGCTGTACGAGGAGCGGAAGGAGATGTGTGGTTTGCTGGAGGCTCCGAGGACGGAGGGCCATACGGCTTATGGCATTCCAAGGATTCAGGTATTACATTCACCAAGCTTGATCATGTGCAGGAGGCGGATTTTGTAGGCTTTGGCAAAGCAGCACCCAATCGTACGAATGCAGCAGTGTTTATCGTTGGTAAGATTGACGGAACTCGTGGATTTTATCGTTCGGACGATGCTGGCGCAAACTGGGTGCGCATTAATGATGACAAGCATCAATATGCTCGAGTGACCACCATTATTGGGGACCCTCGGGTTTACGGACGTGCTTATCTGGGAACGAATGGCCGAGGCATTCTGGTGGCAGATCGTGTGGGTGGTGACCAGCCATCTACCGGGCAAGCAAGTATTACGCCGACGGCTGCAACCTATGAAGTGGCTAACAGTAATACCGATATTACTGTCAAGCTTACTCTTAACGGTAATACACTAGAAGCGATCAAGCAGGGGAGTGTGGCACTGAACAAAGGTGAAGATTATATGGTTAGTGAAGAAACAGTTATTCTTACCAACAAGTATTTATCTAAACTTCCTAAAGGAGAGACAACGCTCAACTTCCATTTTAGTACAGGCAATGATGCGTTGTTCACGATTACGGTGAAAGGGGATACGCCAAGTGAGCCGGGAACAGGCGAGGGTGCTCTGAAGGTGCAATCCTTCAATGGGAATGTATCTGCAACAAGTAATACGATCAGTTCCAAGTTTAAAATAACCAATACAGGAAGCTCACCCGTTTCCCTAGCAGATGTGACATTGCGTTATTATTACACCGTTAACGGCGAGAAATCACAAAACTTCTTTACGGATTGGTCAAGCATCGGTACAGAGAATGTCATTGCTAACTTCAAAAAATTAACTAATACGAAGCCAGGTGCAGATTCTTATGCAGAAATTGGTTTTAAGTCGGCAGCAGGTTCTTTAGAGCCTGGTCAGAGTGTTGAGCTACAAACCCGGATATCCAAAGCGGATTGGAGCAATTATACACAAACTGATGATTATTCCTTTAATCCCACAGCAAACAGCTTACAAGATTCCACTAAAATAACCGCTTACCTGTCTGGGATCAAGCAATGGGGAATTGAGCCTTAAATCTTCATAAAAATAATCTTAAGTCAGCCACTCTAATGAGCGAGCTGGCTTTATTTTTGGAGGAATCAGAGGTTTAAATTCAAACACATAACTATTTCACTATATGAAAAATTCATAATAGAAAAAATTCCTTCTCGCATACCATCATCGTCAAACAAACACACCACTATAAACAGAAAAAGAGGTACAATAACGAACGTGTGTTCCTATTTTAATTGAAAAAGAAACGCTCCTGTCGTCAGACAAAAAGCGTTACAAATCAAGCTTTATATTTATCATACACCTCAAGTAAGATGACGGGATATTGAAATTAATAAGGTCATCGTAATGACATTCACAATCGTAGAAAGTAATACTGTCTGTGCCGCAAAGTCAGGTTCATTTTTATATTCTTCCGCCAAAATACTCGTGTTAACACCAGTAGGCATACCTGATGCAATGAGCAATGCTTGAGCGGGAATCCCCTTAAGACCTAGGAAAAACACGAGCATAAAGCCAACTATTGGACCTGCAATCAGGCGTAATACCATACTGATATACACGGCTGTCCGGCGCAAATGAAAAGGATACTGCACAATTTGTGCTCCCAAAGTAAGCAGAGCCACTGCGACCATCGAATGGCTAATATAATTTAGAGGCTCAGCCAGCAAATTAGGCAATGGACTGTGCAGTAGATTCAGGAGCAGGCCCAGCACAAGCGCGTAGGGGACAGGCATTTTTAAAAAATTAATTAAAATTTTTCGTGTATTGGCCTTACCGTTCTGTACAACAAAAGTACCATATGTAAATGTAACAAAGCTTTGAAAAGTCATAATCAGAGCTTGGACAGAAATAGCCAGCGGATCACCTTTAAACACCAACTGATTAATTGGTAGACCATAATTCCCTGAATTATCTAGCATGACACTGTTTGTAAAAGCTCCACGCATTCCGGGGCTGTATTTCAGAGATCTGGCAACAGTAGTACTGATTACGTACAGAATAGCTATGTACAGGGCATAAAAAAGTGAAACCTCACCCATGAGAATTAAAGAAATTTCAGAGTTATAAAGACCGGTAAACACAGCTGCAGGGGTGACATAATAAAAATTAATTTTAGCTAGGGTATACAAATCCAATCGAAAATAATACTGCATGATACAGCCAAAACCGATAAGGACAAAGATAGGTAAAACAACGTCTAAAAGAATGGTGCCGAACATGTCTGTCTCCTCTTCTTTTTATTATACGAATGTAAACGTTAATCCTAAAATTGCATGTGCATTTCCCATTATACTGTGGAAATAGGTTGAAGCATAATAAAATTTATTATAATGATTCTGCCATCAGCCCCTACAAATGCAGCACTAGTAAAAAAGGGCTTCATATTCAGCTTATAGTAGCCGTTAATATATGTAGGTTACATTTAAACCTGGTCTTTTACTATAAGGAGGAAGCGCATCATGAGAAACACTTGGACAGCATTATTAGCGTGTATACTGGTCTTGGGACTGGCAGCAGGAACAGCCGAAGCCAAACAGGGGCGCGGAAATGGTCAGGAGAACAAACAGGAAGCAAAGGCGTCTGATAAAGACCGGAATGAAAAGAGCAGCAAAAAAGATAAACACGACGAAATCAAAAAGAACACCCCTGTTGCAGTAACGGATGATACATACGGGGAGTCCAAAGACCAAAAAGGTCGCAAGGGACACAACGGATATAACGGTCTGCTACAAGCAGTAGAAAATACAAAAGATAAGCCGGCAGGAGCGGTTATTGCGAATCTGCTGCTTACAAAATACCCGGATCGTTTGACCTCGGGGCAGGTAGCTGAACTTGAATTGATCCGAAATTCTGACAAAGCACTAACTAAGGCTGCTGAGCTACTGGATAAAAACGGAAATGTAACAGATGCCGTTTACATGCAGGAGGAGGCAGTTTTGGCTGATGTGTCCAATCTGGATAGCTACAAAAAGCTGGATGTACTCTTGAGCAAGGCTGGACGGTCATCAGGTATGAAGCTGTTCGTGAATGGTGAAAAATACGATGCCAAGCCGATTAACCGCAATGGCACCACACTTGTCCCGTTTAGAACAGCTTCCGAAGCTCTGAATGCCAAGGTTTCCTGGGATCCGAAAGAAAAGGCTGTTACTGTCAGTCGCAATGGTGTGTCCGTCAAATTATTCGTGAATAGCGCCAAAGCATATATTAACGGCCAGCCGTATTCTATCGAGCAACCAGCATCCATAGTGGATGGAACTACAATGGTACCTGTAAGGGTAATCGGAGAGGCTTTGGGAGCAAATGTTAAATGGGAGCCTGAGAGCCAGTCCGTTGTTGTATATGAGCAGTCAACAATATCTGAAGCATTATAGTGCTATAAACCAAGAAAATAGTGTATAACAGAAAGGGCGCCTGACTAAATGTCAGGTCCTTTTTTGTGTTGCCTTGCTACTTTGTACCTAGCTATTCGCATTATGTGCTGGTCATGTGTACAATTAAATAGAGAAATCTCAGAAAAGGGAGTGTCATAGATGGATTTAGGACTAACGGGAAAAGCAGCCTTTGTTGCAGGCTCCAGTAAAGGCCTTGGCAAAGCAAGTGCACGCGAATTGGCACGTGAGGGTGCGAATGTTGTTATTTCTGGACGAAATGAAGCAGAGCTTCAGCGGACTCAGGCCGAATTACAGGAAACAGCGAGTGGTCGCGTTGAATATGTAGTTTGTGATGTAACCAAACCTGAACATATCTCCCAGGCCATCCGCCGTACAGTTGATTGGTTTGGCACCGTCGATATTTTGGTTAACAATGCGGGCGGCCCTCCTGCGGGCACCTTTGATGATTTTACAGATGAAGTATGGATGCAGGCCTTTGAGCAAAATTTACTTAGTCATATCCGGTTGATCCGTGAGGCGTTACCCTATATGAAAAAACAACAAAGTGGTAGAATTTTAAATATCGCCTCATCATCAGTGAAGCAGCCGATTCCGGGCCTAATTATTTCCAATACACTACGTACTGGAGTTGCCGGATTGGCGAAAACATTGTCCATGGAATTAGCCCCATATAATATTCTGGTACATACTGTAGCACCAGGGAGAATTGCAACCGATCGCGTACGTAGCTTGGACGAGCATCGAGCCGAAAAATCCCACCAAACGACGGATCAAGTTCGCAAACAAGCAGAAGAGGGCATTCCGTTGGGACGGTACGGTGAGCCTGAAGAGTTCGGTAAAGTCGTTGCTTTTCTGGCGTCATCGGCTTCATCCTATTTGACCGGCAGCACCATTCTTGTGGACGGCGGAATGATTAAATCACTATAAAAAAATAAAGAAGCGTGCCGCATCAGGTTTAATTGGTGCAGGCACGCTTTTTCATAAGTTATCTAAAAAGAGGTTTAGTTCATTGGCTGATCAGCTCTCGCGGCTTGGAAGCTCACAACCATCATCAGTACATACACCAGCTGCATTCTGCTTGGACGAGCTGCCGCTAATCATAGTGAAAGGAGAACGTTCATCCCATGCTTTTTGAAGCACATCGTGAAATACCTCCTCAGGCTGAGCACCAGAAACAGCAAATTTTCGATCAAATACAAAGAATGGAACACCCTGAACGCCTAACTTAGCACCTTCAGTTTCATCAGCTCTAACTTCGTCGGTAAATCGGTCACCGGCTAATATGGCAGCGGCTTCGTTATGATCCAAACCAACTTCGGCTGCCAACGCTGCCAGTACTTCATGATCCCCAGTATGCTTGCCTTCCATGAAGACAGCCTGAAATAAACGCTCGCTCAATTCCAGCATTTTGCCTTGTGTGTGAGCCCAATGCGTTAGACGGTGAGCATCGAAAGAGTTTGTCGGCACCATGGCATGAATATTGTACTTCAGACCTGTAGAACGTGCGTTTTCGGTCATGCGATCATTCATGGCATGAGCCTCTTGCAGACTAACGCCATATTTTGCTGATAGTTCCTCATTAATCGTCTTACCACTATCTTTCACAGCATTCGGATTTAATTCAAAACTCTTGAATGTCAATTGAACCTCATCGCGATGTGGGAACTGCTGCAAGACTTGCTCCAAACGGCGTTTGCCAATATAACAGAACGGACACATATAATCAGACCAAACTTCGATATTCATCAGGAAATGCCTCCATATATATATTTTATTAAGCAACTGAGAGTGAATCTGCCTACTTTAGTGTAAGCGAAAGGTGAAACTTCACCAGTTACAAAAAGAATTATACGGCTAATGCTTTCGACGTGCAAATATTTAATGCTTGTCAAAAAATAAATGCTATGATATTTTATATCTGTAACCGGTTACACAATTGGAGTTGAACCTACATTATGACAACAATTAAGCAAGTAGCAAGTTTTGCAGGTGTTTCCGTGGCGAC
This sequence comes from Paenibacillus sp. DP01, assembly GCF_044784315.1. Taxonomy (NCBI): domain Bacteria; kingdom Bacillati; phylum Bacillota; class Bacilli; order Caryophanales; family Paenibacillaceae; genus Paenibacillus; species Paenibacillus sp. DP01. Next base: position 3,070,710 of record NZ_CP173059.1, on the reverse strand, counting down.
CGTATCCCGAGTTATTAATGAAACCGGCTATGTCCACGAGGATACACGGCGAAAAGTTGAAGCTGCGGTGAAGCAGCTAAATTACAAGCCTAATGAAGTTGCACGTTCTCTGTATAAAAAGAAATCCAGATTAATCGGCCTGCTGCTGCCGGATATTACAAACCCTTACTTTCCCTTGTTGGCTCGTGGGGTGGAGGATCGAATGCAGGAAAATGATTTTCGTATTATTTTCGGTAATAGTGATGAGGATCGCCAAAAAGAATTAGATTACATGGATACTTTTGTTCAAAATAATGTTGTTGGGGTTATTTCATCTACCAATGACCCTGCTGCCGACTGTTACGCCAAACTGAAAATACCAGTCGTTTTTCTCGATCGGACTTCCAGTGACAGTCTCTCCGTTTATGCGGATGGAGCTCATGGCGGTCGCTTGGCTGCACAGGCTATGGTTGCCCGTGGCAGCAGACAAATTACAGTCATGCAGGGTCCTGCTCATATTCGTCCAGCACAAGATCGTTTTCGCGGAGCAGTGGAAGAGCTTCAGCATTCTGGTATTGCTTACCATATCGTCGAGACAACGTCCTTTTCGTTCAAGGAAGCTGAGTTATGGGCTAAAGAGCTGTTCAGCAAGTATCCGGATACGGACGGAGTTATTGCCAGTAACGATATTGTAGCTACCGCGGTGATGCATGAAGCACATAGATTAGGAAAGAAAATCCCGGAAGATGTTCAAATTATCGGGTTTGATGATATACCATTAAGCAGCTTGTTATTTCCGCCATTATCAACAATCCGGCAGCCTGCTTATGAAATGGGCTGGGAAGCGGCAGGTCTGCTCATTCAATTGATTGAGCAGTCGCAAGCAACGAAGTCAAGTGTACCTAATCTTCATTCGAAAGTACTTACCTATTCAAGCATACAATTGCCCGTCAAATTTATCGAACGGGAAACAACGAGAAAGGTGGATCATCATGGCTAAAATTTCGGTTATCGGAAGCAGTTCGATGGACCTCGTAGTTACTTCTTCCAAGCGTCCCGGTGCTGGTGAAACCGTATTGGGAGAAAGCTTTACAACCGTACCTGGCGGTAAAGGAGCCAATCAGGCAGTAGCTGCAGCACGACTCGGGGCGGACGTTACGATGATTGGACGTGTAGGAGACGACCATTTGGGACAACAGATTTTACGCAATTTTGAAGAAAATCATGTTCATATTAACTATGTGAAACCGGTTACACATATGGAAAGTGGTACAGCACACATTGTACTAGCCGAGGGTGATAACAGTATTGTCGTGGTAAAAGCAGCGAATAATGAAGTTACACCCGCTTACGTGGAAGAAGCGCTTGATGTTATTCGAAGTTCGGATATTGTATTAATTCAACAGGAAATACCAGCAGAGACGATTGTCTATGTAAGCGAAATTTGTGCGAAGTATCAGGTACCCTTGCTGCTGAATCCAGCCCCGGCTCGTGAGGTGGAAGAAAGCGTAATTGCCAATGCAGCCTACATTACGCCAAATGAGCATGAAGCCGCCATCATGTTTAAGGATATGAGTCTTCAAGAAGCGCTGCACAAATATCCGAACAAGTTGTTTGTAACGGAAGGCAGCAACGGTGTACGGTTTTTCGACGGAGAACAGGAAGTTGTAGTTCCTACTTACAAGGTCGAAGCCGTGGATACAACAGGTGCAGGAGATACGTTCAACGCTGCTTTTGCGGTGGCACTGGCTGAAGGAAAATCGGTGGCAGATAGTGTGAAATTTGCTAATCGTGCTGCGTCCTTGTCTGTTACCAAATTTGGAGCGCAAGGTGGAATGCCAACCCGTCGTGAAGTGGAGGAGCAATTATAATGAAGAAACATGGAATCCTAAACAGTCATATATCCAAAATACTAACGGATTTCGGCCACACGGACTTTATTGTCGTGGCTGATGCTGGCTTACCTGTTCCTGAAGGCGTTACCAAAATTGATTTGGCATTGAAACTGGGTATTCCGTCCTTTCAGGACGTTGTTGATGTCATTGCCGCAGATATGATGATTGAAAAAGTAACACTGGCTGAAGAAATCAAACAAGAAAATGAACAAGCACTCCAGTATATTATGCGCACCTTTGCAGGAGAGCAACTAGAGCATTCGCAGATTATTCAGCCGACTGCCGTCATTGAGTTTTGCTCACATGAACAATTTAAGACATTAACTCGGCAAGCCAAAGCTGTCATCCGTACAGGAGAGGCTACGCCGTTTGCCAATTGTATTTTACAGGCAGGAGTTCTTTTTGGATAAATTAGTGTTGAATAAAAAAGGGGGGAATAGCATGCAGATTCAAATGAAAGGAATTCACAAAGCCTTTGGAACCAATCAGGTACTAAGTGGTGTTGACTTTGATCTCCGTGAAGGAGAAGTACATGCCCTCATGGGTGAAAATGGTGCAGGCAAATCAACGCTGATGAATATTTTAATCGGACTGCATCGACGCGATGAGGGAACGATCATCATTGACGGTCAGGAAACCTATTTTGCCAACCCCAAGGAAGCGGAGCAAAAAGGAATTGCTTTTATTCACCAGGAACTGAATGTATGGCCAGAGATGACGGTACTGGAAAATCTATTTATCGGCAAGGAAATGACTTCCAAGTGGGGATTACTAGATAGCTCTAGAATGAAAGCGCTAGCAAATGAGCAATTTAGCAAGCTTTCAGTAAACCTTCCTTTGAACGGTGAAGCAGGCGAGTGTTCAGTGGGTCAACAACAAATGATTGAAATAGCCAAAGCACTCATGACGGATGCCAAAGTGATCGTAATGGATGAACCGACAGCAGCCTTAACCGAACGGGAAATACAAAAGCTGTTTGAGGTTATTACTTCCTTGAAAAAAGATGGTGTTTCAATTGTGTATATATCTCATCGGATGGAGGAGATATTCGCGATCTGTGATCGGATTACCATTATGCGTGACGGGAAAACCGTAGATACTCAAGCGATCCCCGATACGAATTTTGACGAGGTTGTACGGAAAATGGTTGGCAGAGAGCTGACTGAACGCTACCCGGTAAGAACGCCTGCTTTGGGAGAAGTGGTGCTAGAGGTCAAAAACGCATCACATAAAGGTCTATTTGAAAATGTGAATTTTACAGTGCGCTCTGGGGAAATTGTAGGTTTTTCGGGCTTGATGGGCTCGGGACGGACCGAGATCATGCGGTCGTTATTTGGACTGGATACTTTGGATCGTGGTGAGATACACGTACGTGGGAAAAAGGTGTCTATTCGCAAGCCGGATGATGCAGTGAAACTAGGGATTGGCTTCATTACAGAAGATCGAAAAGATGAGGGCTTAGTGCTGGATTTTTCCATTCGGGAAAACATGGTGCTGACGAATCTGTTCAGTTTTACATCAAAAGGATTTATATCAGGCAAAAAAGAGATGGATTTTGTTAATACATTAATTAAGCGCTTACAAATCAAAACCCAATCAGCCGAAGCGACGGTTGGCAGTTTGTCAGGTGGCAATCAGCAAAAGGTGGTTATTGCCAAATGGGTAGGTATCGGTCCCAATGTGCTCATTCTTGACGAACCGACGAGAGGCGTGGATGTAGGAGCCAAACGGGAAATCTACCAGTTGATGAACGAACTGACCGAACGTGGAGTCGCAATTATCATGGTATCCTCAGAGCTTCCCGAGGTACTTGGCATGAGTGATCGTATTGTCGTGGTGCACGAGGGAAAGATCAGCGGAGAGCTAAGCAGGGAAGAAGCCACACAAGAAAATATTATGACGCTAGCTACAGGAGGACAGTAATATGACAACTATGAATGAAGCAAAAGGTAGCAAAGGCATCCAAATATCACAAATCACACAGAAGCTTGGCCCATTGTTGGGGCTCATTATTTTGGTGATCATTGTATCGGCCTTAAATCCCAGCTTTTTGGAACCGCTTAATATTTTGAATTTGTTGCGCCAGGTATCTATTAATGCGTTGATTGCGTTCGGTATGACCTTCGTTATTCTTACAGGCGGAATCGATTTGTCCGTTGGCTCTATATTAGCACTATCCAGTGCGTTTGTCGCAAATATGATGTTGGCCGGCTTCGATCCGATTTTGGCGATTATCATTGGCTGTGCATTGGGTGGCGTGATGGGAATGGTCAACGGCTTGATGATTACGAAAGGTAAAATGGCTCCGTTTATCGCCACACTCGCAACCATGACTATTTTTAGAGGATTAACATTAGTTTATACCAACGGTAACCCTATTACGGGGCTCGGGGATAGTCTGGTATTTCAATTATTCGGTCGTGGTTATCAGTTTGGTATTCCGGTCCCGGCGATTACGATGCTCATTACCTTTGCTGCTCTGTGGATCATTCTGCATAAAACACCTTTCGGACGCAAAACGTATGCCATCGGCGGCAACGAGAAAGCTTCGATTGTTTCAGGTATTAAAGTACCACGTGTAAAAATCTGGATTTACTCTTTGGCGGGAATGCTTTCCGCATTGGCGGGTGCTATCTTGACCTCACGCTTGAATTCAGCGCAGCCGACAGCAGGTGCTTCTTATGAACTGGATGCCATTGCGGCTGTCGTACTAGGTGGAACAAGCCTTTCGGGAGGACGCGGACGGATTGTAGGTACATTAATTGGTGTGCTAATCATCGGGACACTAAACAACGGCTTGAATTTGTTGGGGGTTAACTCTTTTTACCAAATGGTCGTAAAAGGAATCGTCATTGCTATTGCTGTATTGATTGATCGTAAAAAATCCGCATAATACACCTAATCTGCATAGAAGGAGACACACAAATATGAAAAAGCTTACATTAATCATGACATCCTTGCTGCTCCTGCTCATGACAGGGTGTTCCCTGGAACCGCCCGAATGGGCGAAGCCTAAAGCGGCTGCAGACCTGAAGGACATTAAAATCGGCTTGTCGATCTCAACATTGAATAATCCATTCTTCATTTCCCTCAAAGACGGAGTTGTTGCAGAGGCCAAAAAACAAGGATTGCAGGTTATTGTGGTTGATGCACAAAATGATTCTGCGAAGCAAAGTAATGATGTGGATGATCTGATCCAACAGGGAGTAAATGCGTTACTCATTAATCCGACAGATTCGTCGGCTATCTCCACTGTGGTCCAGTCAGCGAATGCTTTGAACATTCCTGTAATTACGCTGGACCGTTCCGCTGACAAAGGTGATGTGAAAGCGCTAGTCGCTTCAGACAACGTCGAGGGAGGACGGATGGCTGCCAGATACGTGATTGATCAAGTCGGAAAAGGCGCCAAGGTTATTGAGTTGGAAGGCGTTCCAGGCGCATCGGCTACCCGTGAACGTGGGAAAGGCTTCCATGAAGTGGCAGATAAGGACCTGAAGGTCATCGCCAAGCAGTCGGCTGATTTTGATCGGACCAAAGGTTTGAATGTGATGGAAAATCTACTGCAAGGCAACCCGGATGTTCAGGCGGTATTTGCCCACAATGATGAAATGGCGTTGGGAGCGATTGAAGCCATTCAAAGCTCTGGTAAGAATATTCCAGTCATCGGCTTTGATGGTAATGAGGATGCGCTTAAATCAATTAAGGAAGGGAAGCTGACAGCTACTGTGGCTCAGCAGCCTGAGTTGATTGGACAATTGGCAGTGCAAGCAGCCAAGGATGTACTTCAAGGTAAAACCGTGAAAACATCGATTCCCGCCAAACTGGAGTTAGTGGATCAATCCAAATAGGAATGGGCATGTGAACCAACCTATGAAGCTTTCGAACTGATGCAAAGAATACGCATCAGTTCTTTTTTTTGGATATTTTCCCAAGACGATATATACACATAAATGGAAGTTTTTAATTTTTGTATTGTAAGAAGAGACGGTAAAAGATAGAATAACACTTGTATGATAATGAGAATCACTATCATTTCATGAAGGCATATATCTAAGGAGGACGTATATTGTGCAACAAAAGAACAGATTAAAAAGAGGAATTATGCTTGGTTTTGCCGTTTTTTTGATGGTTGTATTGGCTGCATGCGGAAATGCAGCAAGTAGTAACCAGACCAATGACAAGAGTGGAACGGATGCCCTTAACGGGCAATCCAAATCAGTTGCCACGCGCGAATATGTTGATGCCACTGGCAAAAAGATCAGTATCCCTGCAAATCCACAGCGGGTTGTCACGACACAATATTTGGATGCGATGCTGGCTTTAGGTGTTAAACCAGTAGGGGCTGCTTCTCATGTGTTAGAAGGCGACTATTTGAAAGGAAAGATTGACGGGATTGCTGATATTGGGAACCCAACGAATGTGGAAAAGGTACTAGAGCTACAACCTGATCTGATTATAGCAACAGAAGATACCTCGCCAGAAGTGAAGGAGCAGCTGGAGAAGATTGCTCCAACCGTAGCCGTTTCTTTTGGAGATGGAGATGTATTTAAGCAACTGCGGGATGTCGCAGCCGTACTGGGTAAGGACAAGGAAGCCGATCAGTGGATTGCTAGTTTTGACAAAAAGGCTGAAGAAGGTCGAAAAAAGATGGCTGGAAAATTCAAGAAAGATGAAACGATTACCATTTATATGACCTACGGTAAGGACGTGCTGAGAGTGTATGGGGCGCGAAATGTAGGACATGTCATCTACCGTTCACTGGAATTGAATCCTCCAGAGTACATACGTCAGAAGCTCGCAAAGGATCCGAAGTATAACTTTGTATACGATAGCATTTCGATGGAAAAACTGCCTGAACTGTCAGGAGATCGTATTATTATGCTGGTTTACGATGAAGCGACTAAGGACGGAATGTTGAAGGAAATTGAACAAAGTGCGCTGTGGAGAAATCTCCCGGCTGTCAAAAACCACAAAGTGTATTTCATCAAGGCCGATCCTTGGTTTACCTACTCACCACTGGCTATCGATCAATCACTGGATGAGGCCGTTAACATGTTTTCCGTCGAACCTAAATAATCAGCTCATTTAAATAGGAAGGGAGAAGTCTTATGCTAAGACGATTTTTTGAATATTACCGTCCCTACCGGACTTTGTTTATCATTGATTTTACTTGCGCCATACTAGCTGCACTGCTGGAGTTAGCTTTTCCGCTTGCAGTCAATCGGGTAGTTGATGATTTGCTACCCAGTGGAAATTGGAAATGGATTTTATTTGCCTGTTTATCTTTGCTTGGGATTTATGTCGTAAGCGCCGGATTGAACTATGTCGTTACCTATTGGGGACACAAGCTGGGGATAAACATTGAGTCAGATATGCGTAAAAAGCTGTTTGATCGAGTACAAAAGCAATCCTTTCGCTTTTTTGACAATAACAAAACAGGCCATCTAGTCTCCCGTATGACCAACGATCTGATGGATATCGGAGAGATTGCCCACCACGGACCTGAAGATTTGTTCATCGCACTGATGACCCTGGGCGGGGCTTTCGGTATCATGCTCAGCATTAACTGGAAACTAGCAGTTCTGACGTTTATTATCGTTCCACTAATGATTTACCTGTCCTTGTACTTTAGTCGTAAAATGAATGCCGCCTTCCATCGTATGTTTTCTGATATTGCGGACTACAACGCCCGGATTGAAAATAACGTTAGTGGTATCCGTGTTGTTCAAGCATTCTCCAACGAAGCACATGAAATGGAGCGTTTTGCTGAAAATAATGGACGGTTTCGTAAAACAAAGCTGATCGCATATCGCATTATGGCATGGAATTCTTCAATTAGCTTTATTCTGATGAAGCTGGTCTCGTTGTTTGTGCTTGTATGTGGAACATGGTTTGTTATTAAGGGGCAGATGTCCTATGGGGAATTTATCGCATTTGTAATGCTGTCCAATGTATTCCTCGCACCCATCAAACAAATTAACTCTGTCATTGAAACGTATCCCAAAGGAATTGCCGGCTTCCGACGTTACTTGGATTTGCTGGAAAGTGAATCTGACGTAGAGGATCTTCCAGGTGCGGAGACCGTTAAGCATCTCAACGGAGATATTCAATTTGAAGGTGTAACGTTTGGCTATGAAAACAAAGACAAGGTACTGCGCAAAGTGGACCTTGCTATTCATGCGGGAGAAACTGTAGCTCTTGTGGGTCCTTCAGGAGCAGGCAAAACGACACTTTGCAGCTTGCTGCCACGCTTCTATGATGTCGAGGAAGGCAGCATTAAGATTGATGGTATGGATATCCGTGAAATGAAGCTGGATTCGCTGCGGTCCATGATTGGAATCGTACAGCAGGATGTATTCCTTTTTGATGGAACGATTCGTGAAAATATCGCTTACGGCAAACTTGATGCTTCAGAAGATGAGATCTGGGATGCTGCCCGTCGAGCCCAGATTGAAGAACTTGTTCGATCCTATCCAGAAGGGCTGGATACGATGATCGGTGAGCGAGGCGTAAAGCTGTCCGGTGGTCAAAAGCAACGTTTATCCATTGCCCGGATGTTTCTGAAAAATCCGCCAATTCTCATTTTGGATGAAGCGACATCAGCATTGGATACAGAGACAGAAGCTGCAATTCAGCAAGCTCTGACAGAGCTATCTCAAGGTCGCACGACACTCGTGATTGCCCATCGTCTGGCAACGATTAAAAATGCTGACCGCATTATTGTAGTTGCAGATCAAGGGATTGCCGAGCAAGGAAAACATGAAGAATTAATGGCTGTAAAAGGTGCATATAGCCGCCTACACCAAGCTCAGTATGGAACGTAAGAGTCAATTGCGACTTCGTAAATAGAGAGAGGAATGAATGAGTTTGACAAAGAAAATGTGGATTGTGACGATGCTTTTGTCAGTTATTGTCATTCTTAGCGCCTGTGGTGGAAAGGTAAATCTGCCAGACGAAAAGCAAAATCAAGCTTCTGGTGAATCAAAGTCAGCTGCAACGAAAACAGTTAAGACGATTCATGGAGAGATTCAGATTCCGATTCATCCTCAGCGGATTGTAGTAGATATGTACCAGAATGATTTATTAGCATTAGGAATTAAACCTGTGGGAAGTGTTAAATATTATCTGGATAATCCGTTTTCGAAGGATCTTGTACAAGGCATTGCAAGCATTGGAGACCGCGGTAGTGTATCCATTGAAAAAGTATTGGCTCTACAGCCGGATATGATTCTGATTGGTTCCAAGGATGCTTCTGAATATGAAAAATATAGTAAAATTGCTCCGACGATAGTCATCCCTTATGGAACATACAAGAATGTGCATGAGGAACTGACAGCTTTTGGTGAGCTGCTGGGAAAAGAACAGGAAGCTAAAACATGGCTTGCCCAATACGACCAGCGATTGCAAGCTGCACGTGACAAATTAAAGGGAATTGTTCAACCCGGGGATACTTTCACAGTAATGGAAGCCACAGATAAAGAATACTATGTATACGGTGATAATTTTGGCAGAGGAGGACAGGCGGTTTATAGAGGATTGAATTTGACACCTCCACCACTTGTCCAAAAAGAACTATTAGGCGAGACTCAATGGAAGTTAATTTCCAAGGAAGTTATTAATCAATATGCTGGCTCTTACATTTTTCTGACGGTTAACAAGGATTTGAGCGGTTATGAAGGAGACAGCATATGGAAATCACTAAGTGCAGTCCGAAATGGGAAGGTTTTTGAGCTTCAGGAGGATCGATACTGGTACTTCGATCCTATCGCTATTATGGGGCAAGCTGAAGAATTGGCAGATATGATCGTCCAGCGGAATAATGAAAACGTCTCACAGAAGTAATGGTTTCGGTAATGTTGGCAGCCCTTTGGTATTTTTGCCGGAGGGCTTTGTTTTTTCACAAAATAGCAGGGCATTAGAGAATCGTCGAAATTTTGCTATTGAAGCCGTTGCCACATTAATTTACAATAGTAAAGATTGCATGATAATAATTCTCATTATCAAACATTATCTCCACTACAGGTTTTCGTGATACCTACATACTATTCAACAGTAAGGGTGAACCATAGTTATGAAATTATCAGAATCTTCGGATAGTCCTGCTCAAAGTAATCACAATCAGCCGCCGACTCAATTTCACTCGCGGCCATGGGCGGCTTCGCTTATCCTGACAGCCGGATTAGCACTGTTAGCGTTCGGTATCGCTCTTTCTTTATCATTTGGTGCTGCCTCAATCAGATTGGAGGAGGTCTGGAACGCCGTCTTTCATTTTAATCCTGAGCTGCAAAACCATCAAATTATATGGGAAATCCGTCTACCTCGAATTCTGGGTGGTGTGTTAATCGGAGTTTGTTTTGCCGTAGCAGGGGCCATTATGCAGGGAATGACCCGCAATCCGCTTGCGGACTCTGGCTTGCTTGGGCTGAATTCGGGCGCCAGCTTGACGATGGCGATTTGCTTTGCTCTTTTTCCGGGTACTTCCTTTTTGCAGTTAATGTTGTATTCTTTTGTAGGTGCAGCCTTGGCGGTTGTGATGGTCTATGGTACAAGCGCTATTTCCAAATCAGGTATTACGCCAGTTCGTCTTGTATTGGCGGGTGCAGCTGTCACAGCGTTGCTGTCTGCCTTAGGTGATACGATCAGTTTATACTTTAATGTTGGACAGGATTTGGCCTTTTGGTACGCTGGGGGACTTAGTGGAACTAAGTGGGTTCAGCTAGGCATTGTCGTTCCGTGGGTTGTGGCAGCTTTTATCGGTACTCTCATGTTATCACGCTCTATTACGTTACTTAGTCTAGGCGATGAAATTGCGTTGAGTCTTGGTCAGCGAACTGGGATGGTAAAGATCGCCGGGATGATTCTCGTATTGATCCTGGCGGGTGCCGCGGTATCGTTGGTTGGTTCTATAGGGTTCGTAGGGTTGATTATTCCCCATATTACGCGCAAACTGGTTGGGGTTGATTATCGCTGGATTATTCCTTGTTCGGCTATTATGGGAGCTTTACTTATCGTTTTTGCCGATCTGGCGGCTCGTATGATTAACGCACCTGAGGAAACACCAGTGGGCGTACTTATTGCCTTAATTGGTGTTCCATTCTTCCTTTATCTGGCACGTAAAGAAAGGAGGGCACTGTAAGATGAGTAACGTTACGAATGGGGCTATTGCCAAAGCAAGTCACCGTAAAAAAATCCATGATTGGATCGTTGTTATCATTTTGCTTGTATTGCTCGTTGCTGCATTCACCATAAGCGCGAATACGGGAACGATCCGGCTTTCGCCAATGGAGCTTTTTAGAACCTTGTTCGGACAAGGGACTCCACAGCAGGAATTAATTCTGTTTGAATTCCGGTTGCCGAGAATGGTTATTTCCATTCTGATTGGCGCAGGTTTGGCTGTTTCCGGTTGCATTATGCAGGGGGTATCGCGTAACAGCCTAGCGGACCCTGGTATTCTGGGGATTAATGCAGGCGCCGGGCTGATGGTTATGCTGTTTGTACTGCTTTTCCCATCGATGCAAACGATGAATTCATTATTTTTACTTCCCGCTCTTGCGCTCATTGGATCGGGAGCGGCTGCTATTCTGATTTATGCTCTTTCTTACAAAAAAGGCGAAGGTATTTCTCCGACAAGGCTATTGCTGAGCGGAATTGGGGTAGCGGCGGGTATCAGTGCTGCCATGATCATTATGACTCTTAAGTTAACACCTGAAAGCTACACGTTTGTAGCTAATTGGTTAGCAGGAAGCATATGGGGTTCAAATTGGAAATTCGTAATGGCTCTGCTGCCTTGGCTAATTGTATTGCTTCCTTTCGCATACTATAAAGCAAATGTTATGAATGTGCTTAATTTGGGGGATCAGACGGCATCCGGGTTAGGTACACCTATCGAAAAGGAACGTATTCTTCTCCTCGCGGCTGCGGTCGGACTGGCTAGTTCAAGTGTGTCGGTTAGTGGCGGAATCGGTTTTGTCGGTTTGGTAGCTCCACATTTGGCAAGAAAGCTGGTGGGTCCGAAGCATAAAATGTTGCTTGTAACGTGTGCTTTAGTCGGAGCACTTCTGGTACTCGTAGCGGATACGATCACACGAGCCTTACCTTTACAGAAAGAAATTCCGACAGGATTAATTGTTGCCATCATAGGTGCGCCATACTTCTTATATTTGCTGAGTCGCTCAAAAGGATAAAAAATAAAAAATAACCTTCAACACCACTAAGGAAGTGGAACTGAAGGTTATTTTTTTATTTCTTGTAGCAGCCTTTCATCTCAACGGGAAGTATTCAAGGCATGAGAGGTTTGATGCAACTCTCTGATCATTTTATGCAACGTGTAATTTTCCTGCCGTGTCACACCGTGTTGATTTTCCTGAACCAGCAGCTGATGAATGTTTCGTTTTAAAATCTCACTTCGACGTTCCAGCATTTCGGTACTCATAAATAAATGAACACTCCCTTTGTCATGAATAAATCTACATTTTAGAAATAAGCATAGACTGAATATAAGGTTGCCTTTCGACTTCTTTAAGTATATCGTGCTGGATGATCAAGGGAAAACGGAACGAGACAGCAAAATACTTATCCTCATCATCCATACCGTGTCGACAGCTACTCACCCCATGAGTTCTTAGATATACTTCCTTATGCTGGCGATAACAGGAGATTAGGGACAATTAGCTTCACATATATGGAATCACTTATCAATTTGCTGGAAGCTGTGGTGAGGAGCCAACCAAAACTGCAAAGGTTACAACTACCTAATGAGAAGAAAAGAATAAGAGGCTATAACATTTATCATTATTTATATTGTGGATATACTGGCTGAACAGCTACTTGCTCAGGATCATGACCGAAGAACAACAGACTCGGCTTGACCTCCTGCACAATCTGCTGAATACGGGCAATTGACTGGCGCGTCTGTTCACGGTCAAAGCCGTCAAATGGCACGTCGTTTGCGTAATTCTCCTGAGTATAGGCAACATCAATCGTCAGCATGATCGGACCCGATTCCTTTGTTGTGATCAGCGCGGACTGATGACCCGGCGAATGACCCGGAGTATAGAGCAGTTGCAAGCCCGGAACCAGCTCATGGTCCCCTTGGAGCAGTCGGTAATTCAAGTTCGTCTGCACGCATTCCGGCGGCGCATACTCTAGATTACCGATCGCAGCGTCTGCTTCGGTCTGCTGCACATAAATCGGTGTATTCGGAAAATGCGGATTGCCTCCGGCATGATCCATATGCATATGGGAGATAACGATGGCATGAATATCGTCTGGTTGATAGCCGATCCGATCCAGTACTGCCACGATACTATCATCGGCTGTCATACGGGGGATGAAGCGTCCTTCAAACGGTGTACTTTTAAAATAATCTGGGTTGTCGATAAACGAATCTGGCATACCGGTATCTATGAGGATCGGACCGTGATCTGTCTCCAGCAGATACGACCAGATTTGCAGACGCACCAGTTCACCGGGCTGTGCATGATGGTTGAGTGAGGAGCGATCAATATCAAGCTGACCGACCGGCAACCAGTGCAATTTGTTAATCATACAATCATCCTCCAGTATTAGTTTACATAATAATTATTATGTAGTTTATAAACGAAATTATAGCTGGCAGAAAATGATGCTTGTACTTCATTGTAAGATGGGGCGATGGAGTCTCATGCTTTCGCCGTAATCCCACTCTTTCAAAAATTAATTTCTAATAGTTTAAATGATAAGGCATGTAGGCGTCCAGCAGGAATCTGCCGTCAGACAGGCAGTATGTGTTGACGTATAATCGGATGAACAAAAAAGGGTAAGTACATAGACTGGACAAGAGAGACACGCTTTATTTATACTTAAAAAGGGCTCAAAAAACTGCGTATAATATAAATTATACGCAGTTTAGGTTTAAAACGACTTTTAGATGCTCTCCTGCATAAGATGTCGATTGGATTGTCGATAAAAATCAGACGAAAATGATCGTTTTACAGCATTTTTTGGATTTTGAACTGAATGGAGGCAAGCACGATGAAAAAAGAATTGCGTCATATGGATCTGGATACTATAGACGAAATTGATGAAGTGTATAATGAGGAGCTGGAAGCATTTTTGATCTGGATGAAGGATGCCGGATATACGATACATACGCAAAAGAATTACACAGGGGATGTAAAACAGTTTTTACGTACATTGCGTGATAAACCACTCGACCAGGTGAAAAAGATTCATGTGATGTCATATTTATCTAAAGCGCGGGAGGGAGGCGCCGGAGATAGTACGCGGAACCGGAAGCATGCTGCGGTGAATAGTTTTTTTAGAGCGCTACAGGAATTTGAATTATGCAGCACCAATCCGGCAGCGGGAATTAAAAAAGCAAAGACTGAAAAGAATCGTATGCCCGTTTATCTGGATGAGAAGGACATTCAGCCATTTTTGCTTGCGGTGGAAGGGAAATATGCAAATCGTAATATGGCTATTTTTCTGCTCATGGTCTACATGGGATTGCGGGTGGGGGAGGTCCATTCTTTGAATGTCTCGGATTACAGCCGAGAAAGACGCACATTAGATGTGTTCGGTAAAGGGCGTAAATGGCGTACCCTTCCAGTACCAACGGCTGTATGTGATTTTATAGAGCAAGCGTTGGAGGAAAGATTGACGCCGTGGAGAGGTAAAGAGGACGCGATGTTCGTATCCCAAAAAGGCCGACGTCTGGCAGTGCGTTCTATTCAACAGATTGCTACAGAAACGTTTGAACGATTCCAGGAAGAAAAGGGTATAGAACGTCGGGAGGCTTATTCCAGCCATAAGCTGCGACATACATTTGCGACAATGCTATTACGTAAAGGAGCAGACCTACGTACCGTACAGGAGCTATTAGGGCACTCATCCATCCAAACGACAACGGTATATACTCATGTTACAGATCGAGAAAAAGAAAAAGCGATGGATAAGCTGGATATTCAGATCCCAATAACGGGATTGTAAGTATGTTCCACGAGTGTATTGTATAATGAAATAAATTGGTTTGCATAAATATTATTATGTAAACCAATTAAAAGAATTAAAACTTGAATTGTAAATTGTAACCATGATTTTACGTTCTTATTTAATAGCCAGTATCCTATGCTCTTGACAAAGGTAATATTTTGCTACAAGATTAGTGAGATCACTTTATAAATATGGTTTATGAAGTGGTCTCACTAATTTTGTAAACAAAGGAGCACTGTATGGAAAAAGCCAATACAAATTTAATTAAAGAAATAAACTTGAATCTGGTTCGCAAAGTATTGAAGCAGGTTAGCAAGGCCACAAAGCCCCAACTGGCCG
Organism: Paenibacillus sp. DP01; assembly: GCF_044784315.1. NCBI lineage: Bacteria > Bacillati > Bacillota > Bacilli > Caryophanales > Paenibacillaceae > Paenibacillus > Paenibacillus sp. DP01. Next base: position 3,055,525 of record NZ_CP173059.1, on the reverse strand, counting down.
CATTGACTGATTTAAGCGTGGTGACTATCAACACTCTTATGCAGGAATTGCTTAATAATGGAGAAATTTTTGAAGATGAAATCGTTCCTTCAAATGGTGGTAGACATGCGTTAACCTATCGTTTTAATTATGAGTATAGTCTGGCACTGATTATACACATTAATGAAAAACAAGGAATGGATGTAGTATCGACCACGGTAGTTAATTTAAACGAGGACGTCCTCATGAAAGAAGAACATCCCTTTCAAATTTTTGATGCTACACAATTTTATTCCATAATTCAAGATATCATTTCTCTTTATCCTTCCATTAAAGTTATTGGTATTGGAATCCCGGGACAATCTGTAGATGGAGAGATTACAGTCAGCAGTCATGAAAGGTTGAATGGAATTCGGCTGGCAGAGGATGTGCAGAGCCAATTTGGTTTGCCAGTTATTGTGGAGAATGATGTAAATGCGGCTGTATGTGGATACGTTTACAGAGAACAGATCGATGAAGATCAATGTGTGCTGGCTGTCTATTTTCCTGAAAATTCACCACCGGGGATGGGAATTTATTTGCGTAATGGGGTTTTAAAGGGCAAGCATGGATTGGCTGGTGAAATCAAATTCCTTCCGTCTATAGTTTGGGATGAAAGCAAGGGAAGAGAAGTTTTTTTCAATAGTGTATGTGAAATTATTCAAATATTACAGTCTGTATTCGATCCTAATCAAATTGTGGTCTATAGAGAGAATATAGAAGAAGAGGCTTTCTATCATTTTTTGGAAGCCTACAAAGCTAAGCATGAGATGCCTTTGTATCCTGACATTGTTCTCTCAGATTTATTTTATGAAGATTTTAAAACAGGGTTGAGAGGGTTAACTCTAAAAGAATTAGAACGTCCTATTATTGTCTTTAAATAATAATGACATCATCGTATTGAGCAGAGGAGGAAAGGAATGTTGGCAACCTGGTTTCTGATTATTATTTATCTAGCGTTTATTAGCTTGGGAATCCCGGATTCCCTGTTTGGGGCAGCATGGCCTGTGATGTGGCCGGAACTTGGGGCAGCTTTTGGGCCAGCTGGAATAGTATCCATGGTCGTTGCAGGCGGAACCATTGTATCAAGTCTAGCTAGCGGAAGTATCATTGAAAAAATAGGCACAGGTAAGATTACCCTAATGAGCTGCTTTTTGACTGCAGGAGCGTTACTTGGATTTTCTTTTGCGCCTTCATTATTTTGGCTTGTACTATTAGCAATTCCTCTTGGTCTTGGCGGGGGAGTTGTTGATGCAGCACTCAATCAGTATGTGGCTACTCATTATAAGGCACATCATATGAGTTGGCTGCATTGCTTTTGGGGAGTTGGAGCTACCATGGGGCCAATAATTATGTCTTTCTACATTTCGAACTACAATTCATGGAGAAGTGGTTACACAGCCGTATCCATGATTCAGTGGGGCCTTGTTATTATTTTGCTCATTACACTGCCATTATGGAAACGTGTTACCGCGATACAAAATCCCATTATTTCTGAATCCCCATCAGACTACTCACAGATGGATGACAATATCGTACAAGTTGAGAACATACCCAAACAAAATCCAATTCAAATGAAAGGAGTTAAGAACACGCTCATTGCTTTTTTGTTTTATTGTGGTGTGGAAGCCACGGTGGGCTTATGGGGAGCCAGCTATTTGGTAAGCGCAAGGAACATCACAGCCGACACTGCTGCTGGTTGGATATCTTTATACTATGGTGGAATCACGGTTGGCAGGCTTATTACGGGGTTTGTAACTATAAAAATAAATAATGGTATGCTAATCCGAATTGGCCAACTTACTGCTGTTGCAGGAGGACTCATTTTGTTGCTTCCTTTGCCTGTTGCCTTTTTATTACCCGGTTTTATTCTTATTGGTTTAGGGCTTGCGCCGATTTACCCTGGACTTCTTCATGAAACACCAACACGGTTTGGTAAGGAAAATTCCGCTAAACTCATGGGGTATCAAATGGCAGTTGCTTATACAGGAACGACTTTGCTCCCGCCCATTTTTGGGATTATAGCTTCACAGGTAAGTATTCATTTTTTTCCAGTTGCAGTCGTTGTGTTCCTTCTTTTTATGCTGCTCAGTTCAGAACAAGTGAATCGGATACTGAAGAAGAAAATTTTGAAGAGTTAAGACAAATTACAACTTGACCTGAAACGCGTTTCATCGGCTAAAGTAAATATATAACCTAAAAGAGAAAGGAGAGTACCCTATGATCTCACTCATTTTATTATGTTTAGTTATATGGGGGGGAACGTATTGTTGTGTAGTGTTATCAAGAGATCCTATAGAAGTAAAGCCTTACCGCTCCATCGATGATTTTTTCGAGTAGCTTTGTATCCACTTAATAAAGGTCTTTTTTTACTAACTTTATTAACATGTTTAATTAAGTGATTTATGAAGTGAATCGAATCTGTTTCGAGCCCATTACATTGGATAGGTTTTGCTAAAGGTCGAGATACGAATACAAGGGAGTGGGACAATGTGGGGATTGAAAATGTCTTAGGTTAATAGAGACTTTGATATTGATCCCTGGAAAGAACATAAAAAACCGTAAGTATGAACTGACCGGTAGGAAACTCTAACAATTAAGGGAGGCTTATTTATGTTTAAACTGGTAGTAAGTGATTTGGATGGTACTTTTCTGAACAATAGTGGTACTTTTGATGTTGAATTATTTAATCAGGTGTACGGAGAGATGAAAGAAAATAATATCGCCTTTGTTGCTTGTACAGGTAAGCAATGTGAAAGAGTAGAAGAGTTGTTTGATGAGCACGGAAAAGGAATCTGGATCTTGGGAGACAGTGCTACTCGCATTAAAAGGGATGGAGTCGTTGTAAAAGAGTTTACAATTGAACGTAATTTGGCTTTACAAGCGATCGGTCAAATTGAAGCTTTCGCTAAGGATTTTATTATCATCGCATGTACAACTGAAGCAGCCTATGTCCACTCTCAAATTCAAGAGGAATATTACAAGATTGTGAAGGGCTCCTACAAGGAAGTGCTGAAGATTGATTCGTTTGATCAAATAAATAGCAACTTTCTTAAAATAACTGTTTACGATCCATCAGGGAGAAGTTCCATTTTAAGAAAACATGTTGAAAAGACGCTACTAGACCAAATTTATATTGTAGATTCTGAAGCAAATTGGCTGGATATTACAGCCCTTCATACCCATAAAGGGGAGACGGTAAGAAAACTCCAAGAGATATTGGGTGTTACTATGGACGAAACCATGTCTTTTGGAGATGGTGAAAATGACGTGGAGCTTATGAGTATTGCCAAATACAGTTTTGCTGTAAAAAATGCTTGTGAGAATACTAAAAATGCAGCAAGTTTTATCACCAAATCCAATGAAGAGAACGGTGTGTTATTAACGATAAAGAAAATGATGGATTTACAAAAGCATTAATATTAATTATCGTTTTTAAGAGATACACTCCAGATTTCACACTACCCAATGAGAGGACTATAAGCAGCATGAAAAATAAAATACTGGTTTTTGATATTGGTGGCTCTTTTATTAAATTCAGTTTATATTTTCAAGATAAATTTATGACGAAAGGTAAAGTTGCTACACCATTAGATTCACTAGAGAATCTGCTTATAGTCTTGAAGCAAATTCATAATCAGTTTATAGATGAATGTGAAGGAGTAGCCGTCAGCATGCCAGGTATTGTGGACTCGGTCACTGGTCATATGGTGCATGGTGGTTCGTTAAGGTATATAAACGATATCAATATGATCGAAGTTTTCAAGAAAGCGTTTCATTTGCCTGTAGCTATTGAAAATGATGGGAAGTGTGCAGCTCTTGGAGAAGTATGGCGCGGCTCACTACAGGGGATCGCTGATGGTGTAGTTTTGGTAGTTGGAACAGGAATGGGCGGTGGAATCATCTCTCAAGGGAAATTGCTGAAAGGCCATCATTTATCGGCTGGGGAATTCTCCTTCATCAGAACTAACAATGAGCATGCAGACAATGTTGATTATCTGCTTGGTATGCAAGGGAGTAGTTCTGTTTTAGCTAAAACTGTTGCCAAGGCTAAAGGACTTCCTGAAGATGCTATAACAGGTGAAAAAATATTCAAGCTTATTGAAGAAGGTGATCACACGGTACAAAAGATTTTTCAAGAATACTGTAGGAACATCGCAACACAAATTATTAATTTACAAACAATTCTTGACCCTCAAAAGTTTGTGATCGGGGGAGGCATATCTGCCAATCCTTTGCTGGTTGCTACCATTAAAGAAGAATTAGAGAAACTTTACCTGCATTCGATCTTAAATTTTGTGCGTGCAGATATTGAACAAAGTAAGTTAGGCAATGAAGCGAATTTGCTAGGTGCTATATACAACTACATGCAGTCACACCATCTTGAGGTATAAGATAAAATAAAAGTAAAAGAGCGTGCCTTGAACTTAAGACACGCCTTTTTGCTTTTTTAAGTTTACATAATATATATTATGTTTATTTATTTGATACGTATAACATTTCAAAGCAACTTATTTTTCATTTTCCGGGGGAGATTCAATTATCAGCCCCTGAACATGCTTGCGCGTTAGAAGCTTCCGTTTTTTGCGGTTTTCCTTTGTTTCTAAAACAATATCCAAATCATAGTCGTCAGGATACAATTCTGTTGCAGCGATGTGAAGAGTGAGCCTCTTTTTATTTATGATCAGCTTTTGTCCTTGAATCAAAATTCCAACATTGCCTCGTTCATCCTCGGTTTTGTAAACAATACCGGTTCGATCTAGGTAGCTGGCATAAACACTATCTCCAAGAGCAAATGGCTTGGTTATGAGCGGGTGCTCTTGTTTTCCCTGTTTTGCGACTGTGCGGTCTGTAGATGCTTTTTTAGAGGCAGGTTTATATACATCGTCAGACTTTTTATCATCAAAAGAAGGGGGAATAACCAAAAACTCCTGTGCATCCTGAGACGTTCTTCCAGCAGAAATGGCCTCAGAACGCTCGATAATGCGAGTCCACATGCCTAGCTTCAAAGCAATTGCGTATGCGTAGCTTTCCCCGGCCTCGCCAATGCGAAGTCGGTACAAGGGTTGCAATGTTTCGGTATCAAACTCCATGCGAGCATTTTGGAACCCCGGTGTGTTTTCAGCAAAATGCTTGATTTCGCTAAAGTGCGTGGTAGCCACTACTGTCGCACGGCGACGATGAAATTCTTCCAGTAACGCGATAGATAGGCCTACGCCTTCTCCCGGATCAGTACCAGAGGCCATTTCGTCGATCAGGATCAGAGTAGAGCTGCCTGCCGTTTCCAAAATGCCAATCATATTGCGAATATGAGCAGAAAAGGTGCTCAAAGCATGTTCAATGCTTTGGCCATCCCCGATGTCTACCACAATGTCCTCGAATACAGCCATTCGGCTACCTTGCAAAACAGGTACCAGCAGGCCGGATTGCACCATGAGTGTTAACAAACCTACGCTTTTGAGAGCCATCGTTTTTCCGCCTGTATTTGGCCCGGTAATAATAAGTGAAGAATAACCTTCACCAATTGAGAAATCAAGCGGCACCATAGTATGGGCCATCAATGGGTGACGTGCACCATAGATATCTATTATCCCATCATCGTTAAGCTCGACAGAGACAGCATCCAGAGTCATAGCGTATTTGGCTTTAGCTAATAAAAAATCCAGTATGCCTACCGTCTCTGTATTAATGCTTAGTTCACGGTTGTATGACTCAGCCATTGCAGTCAGGTCTCCTAGCACTTTCATTTCCTCTTTTGATTCTTCTGCCATATTTGCGCTCTGTTCGAATTGCAGATTTATGATCTCGGCAGGTTCCACATAGACGGTCTGACCGCTACCTGACTCATCCAGTACATTGCCTTTCACTTGTTTGCGGAATTCTTTTTTGATCGGAAGGACGTAACGGCCATTGCGCTGACTGATCATATTTTCCTGCATGATGGCTCGGTGACGGCTGATAAGAGAATCTAGTTTCCTCTTGATACGTTCTTCAGTAACTGCAATTTTTTTGCGAATTTTAGCTAGTTCTTTACTGGCATTATCCGTTACTCGACCCGAATAAATGCATCTCTCGATTTCGGATAGGAGTGACTCCATGTCATACATGGAAGAGGCATAAGCACTGACGGTTGGAGCTGAATCCGCCTTGGCATGCATATATTTCATCAGCTGCATGCAGCTTCTGATGAATTGGGCCAAATGAGAAAAATCACGCTCGCTGAACATATAGCCAGTTCCCAAGAGGTGCAGAATGTGCTCCATTCCTTCCAATGAAGGAACAGGTACGCTAGCTCCGTGGCGAATGAGCTGTAAAGCTTCGCTCGTTTCGTTAAGACGAATTTTGATTGTACGGATATCTGTAATTGGCTGCATGGAAGCGGCATGCTGCTTACCTAGGTACGAAAAAGCACATTCAGACACTCTTGTTTTAATCTGATCATATTCCAAACGCAACATTGTAGTTTCATTCATGGATAAATCTCTCCTTTAGTTGTGTATTGACAGGATTTTTTAAAACCTTTCTGAAAAACAAAAAAGGGCGGAGAATGAACAAAACGTCCATTCTCCGCCCTTTAAGGGAGAGGGAGTGTATCATCAAATAAGCCTATAATCCAGCATGTGCTCTCATCAATTCTGCGTTTTAATCCACATGCCAACCAACATATCAGTTCATTGGCTTATGAATAGAAAAACGTGTAAAAGGAGTTCACAAAAGTTGGAAACAAAAAAACCGTGCTGAACACAGCACGGAATAAGGCCTAGATGAAAATAATCCCTAAGGCGATTTATGATATCCGCATGTTCTTAACTAATACCAGGGTAAAAACTCAGCAAGAAACAAACCTGTCCCTAAAGGGTACAAGCGCCTGATGGTCTTCCCTGAATATGCAATTGCTTAGTTAAGAACGTTCACCGACATTAAAATCTCTCCCTTAATTGAAGATCTATCCATAATATACGATCAGACAGGTAATGAAGTCAAGGGCGACTTCTTCAATTCGATGTAAAAGTGACCATGAGGATAAGGGGTTTATGTAATATATATTATGTAAACTAACTACTCGGTGAATGATTATCATCTTTTAATTGAGAATGATAATCATTATAATTGTAATGGTGAATGAAACTCGTATGTACTGCGAATCCAGCTATAAGAAGGAAGTGATGACAAGATGAAGACACAAACTTCACCGTCTACTTTTAATGAATATTTTAATCAGATAATCGATTCCAACTTAATGATTCATGAAAATAGCTCCACTCCAGCAGGAATACAGCACGAACATTTTTATCAGATACCCGAAAAGTGGGGAGACGGAATACATCGAACACATTTTTTGCGCAATGGCCTTGAGCTATCACAAAGCAAAATGTTATTTCATGAGCCAGTCCAGATATCAAGAAGAATTGATAAGCCTTATCTGGAGTTGGCACTAAACATCGATTATTCCGCCACTTGGTCTGTGGATGATTTTCGTTCAGATCGTGAGCACGGGGGACATGTACAGCTCGTCTACATGAATGATGTGAAGATTCACGCAGAGATAGCAGCTAGTAATGTGATGAATCATCTAGAGCTGCGTTTTAATCCATTGCTATGGCAAGAGTTACTACAGGAACTGGGTATTCGTTTGGAGCAGTCTTTTGCTTGCATAGAAGCGTTGATTACTCCTGATATGCGGGCTATTGCTCAGGAATTGTCGTCTCATTCTTATGAGGGCATAACCCGTCAGCTTTTCTTGGAGAGCAAGACGCTGGAATTGATGGCTCTGTTTTTGCAAGAAACACGCACTTCTCCACCTAAACTTACTATGACAATTAAACCCACTGATGTGCAATGTATTCACGAGGCGCGAGACATTTTACTCCGTACACTGGTGCAGCCACCCAGTCTGATTCGGTTGTCACAGATGGTACATATTAATGAGCAAAAACTGAAAAATGGCTTTAAAGAGCTATTCGGCACAACAGTATTTGGCTTTGTGCGCCAGCAGAGACTGGAAAAAGCCAAGCAACTGCTAGAACAGGAGCAGATTTCAGTCAGTGAAGCGTCAGCGATGGTCGGCTATAGTAACTTTAGTCATTTTGCCGCACTATTCCGTAAAACATATGGCTACAATCCAAGTGCCTACCGAAAAAATAAGAATTTATGCTCCTTATAAAACCTTCATCTTTATAAAACTCTCCTTCCAGTGGTGATGTTTCTCCCGGAATTGGCGGTAGGAAGCAGAATGTGAGCCTACAATAGACACAGGCTCAAGCATTCTGCAACTGCCGTATTTGGAAAGGAGAAATGATTCATGCAACCAAAAACGGGCATTGCCCGATTACTTCAAATCGCTGGGGAAAAACGCGGATTACTTGCTGTTTCCGCTTTATTTTCCGGTTTAAGTGCCATTTTCATGTTGGTGCCTTATGCTTCAGTTTATTTTGTACTCAAGGAGCTACTTGAGCACGCTGCACAACCTACAACAGCAGACGGGCCATTGATGATTCAATGGGGACTGATTGCTTTAGCAGGTTTATTAGCCAGCCTTATTACAATGTACATCGGCGGGCTTATCTCACATATTGCGGCTTTCCGTATTTTATACGGCTTACGCGTCAAGCTGTCTGCGCACATCGGTAAACTCCCCTTAGGATGGCTTAATGGCACTTCCACGGGGGCTGTCAAAAAGACTTTGGAGCAAAATGTGGAAAAAGTAGAGACGTTTGTCGCTCACCAATTACCGGATCTGGTGCAGGTTATCGTGACAGCAGTAGTGATGATTGTCACCATGTTTAGCTTGAATATATGGTTGGCGTTTGCTTGTATCGTGCCGATTCTGCTTGCTTTCACCGTTCAAATGACGCTGATCGGTGGCTCCAAAACACAGGATAACATCAAGGAATATTATAACTCACTGGAACGTCTAAACGGATCGGCTGTGCAGTATGTCCGTGGTATACCCGCAATCAAGGTGTTTGGACAGACGGTGCATTCGTTTCGTAAGTTTTATTCCGATATGGTGCATTATCGTGAATATTGCATGAGATTCACTGACCAATTTGAAACTGGTTTTCTCGTCTTTAAGGTAATCATTGGCTCATTCGCTGCTTTTGTACTTCCTGTCGGTGTATACCTGTTGAGTGGTAACCCGCAGAATGTTGCATTTGCCTCGGTGTTACTATTTTTTCTGGTAATGGCCCCCGGGGTGTCAGCACCCATGTTTAAAATTATGCATCTCATGTCTTCAATGCGTGATATTAATGAAGGCGTTGATCGGATTGATCGTATTTTTAAAGAACCTGCAATACAAGAGCCAGCACATCCGCAAAAGCCGACTACTTATGATGTGCAGTTCGAGCAAGTTTCCTTTTCCTATGGAAACACAGAAGAGGTTAACAAGCATGAGGACGGAGATGACAATCCATCGACCTATGTGCTGTCTAATATCACTTTTACGGCAAGACAAGGGAAAATGACCGCTTTAGTCGGCCCGTCTGGTTCCGGTAAATCGACGATCGCCAATTTGGTGCCGCGTTTTTGGGATGTACAGAAAGGTGCAATCCGCATTGGTGGGGCCGATATCCGCCAGATGAGCACATCTAACCTGATGGATACGGTTGCTTTTGTATTTCAGGAAACTTTTTTGTTTTATGACTCCGTATTTAACAATATTGCCGTAGGTGATGCGAAGGCTTCTATGGAGCAGGTTATAGCGGCTGCAAAGGCAGCACAGTGTCATGAGTTCATTTGTAAGCTGCCGAACGGCTATGATACGCTCATCGGAGCTGGAGGGGTATACCTATCGGGCGGAGAAGAGCAGCGACTTGCGGTAGCACGTGCCATTCTCAAAAATGCACCTATTCTCGTATTGGATGAAGCTACGGCATTTGCTGATCCTGAAAATGAATATGAAATGCAGCTGGCATTAAAAGAACTAATGAAAAACAAGACGGTTATTGTTATTGCACACCGTTTGTCTACTATTCAGCATGCGGATCAGATTCTGGTGCTTCAGGAAGGACGTATTGCTGAACGGGGTCAGCACAGTGAGTTGCTGGAAGTAAACGGCCTGTATGCCCACTTATGGCAGGCCTATACGGATGTCGGACAATGGCAGATTGGGGCACGGGAAGAGGAGGCGGCTCAATGATGAGAATGTTGCAAAGTATCACGGCTGGAAATCCAAGGGTACTGTTAAAACCGGTATTATACACAACCTTAGCCAATATCGCAGGGTTGGTTCCTTTTGCCTTGCTGGTAGGGGCGGCCCGTCTGATTTTCGAGCCTTTCATCCATCCGGGAGCTTCGCTCCAATCTGCTGGCTTATGGTGGATTAGTGGAGGTCTGCTCCTGTCGCTACTTCTGCTGTTTCTGTGTGAGATTCCGGCCTATCGTTCCCAATACCGTGGAGCCTATGATGCCTCGGTAACCGGGAGGTCGCGTCTAGCTGAGCATTTGCGAAGACTATCTCTGGGATTTCTGAACAAACGCGATCCCGGTGACCTAGCCAATATGATGATGGGTGATTTTACAATGGTGGAACATGGAATTTCCCATTTGGTGCCGCAGATGATCGGGGCGGTGACGATGCCATTTCTGGCATTAATTGGATTATCCTTTTTAGATTGGCGGATGGCGCTGGCATTGTTTGCTGCTTTTCCGGTGGCCATTTGCTTGGTATTGCTTACTTCCCGTATCCAGCGGCGGCTGGGGGCCAATCATATGCGTGCCAAAATCAATGCTGCGAATCGTCTACAGGAGTATTTAAATGGTATTCGGGTGATTAAAGCCTACCAGCTAACTGGTGAGCGTTTTGTCCGGCTGGAGCTTGCGTTTAGAGAACTGATGCGGCACAGCATCCGTATTGAAGGGTTGTTAGGACCGATTGTATTGGCTGCTATTGCTTTCATGCGGTCTGGCTTGACGTGGATGGTTATGATCGGTGTATATCTACTGCTGGCGGGTCAGATGGATGTTATTGTGTTTGTTTCTTTTCTGATTGTAGGAACACGTATTTATGATCCCCTAACCACTGCACTTGTAAACTTCGCTGAATTTAGATACCACGAGCAGGCAGGTGAACGTATCGTCCAATTGCTGAACGAGCCAGTGATGCCGGGTGACCAATTGCCTTCGGAGAGACACGATATTGAACTAAGAAACGTAAGTTTTGGATATGGTGATCAGCCAGTATTGCGGAATGTGAGTATGTCTATGCCGTTTCGTTCTTTCACAGCATTAGTAGGACCCTCCGGCAGCGGAAAAAGTACGGTATTGCGGATGATTGCCCGCTTTTACGACCCGGATCAGGGCAGCGTGCTATTAGGTGGAAACAACATACAACAGATGAATACGGAAGCGCTATTGCGCAAGATATCTATGGTGTTCCAGGATGTATATCTGTTTCAAGATACCATTGCGAACAATATTCGATTTGGCAAAAGCGATGCTACACAGGAAGAAATCGAAGCTGCTGCTCGCCAAGCTTGTTGCCATGATTTTATATCCAGGCTACCCAAGGGATATGATACCCGGGTAGGTGAGGGAGGCAGTACGTTATCGGGCGGCGAGAAACAGAGGATATCCATTGCCCGCGCTATACTTAAAAATTCGCCGATTGTTTTGCTAGATGAAGCTACGTCTTCGCTGGACCCTGAGAATGAAAGGGATATTCAGCAGGCTATTAATCGTCTTGTACAAGGTCGAACAGTTATTGCGATTGCTCATCGGCTCAAAACGATTCGAAACGCAGACCGTATTGTAGTGTTGGACAAAGGAAGGGTCGTGGAGCAGGGAAGACATGATGAACTGTTGGGTAACAACGGCCTATATGCACGATTGTGGAACAGACAGCATGAGGTAAGAGAGTAATAGTCTGTATGAACTCAGGATATAAACATTAAGAAACCGCCCCGGGAGATGTCATATCTACCAAGGGCGGTTTCTTGTGGTGTTATTCAGAATCATCGGCTATGACAGCTTGTACAGGCTGCCTGTCACGTAGCAATGGTAACAACAGCATCGCTCCCAGTAAAAATAAACCGGCACTCACGGAATATACGGTGTTCAGGGAGGATTCGCGTTTGAGTGTACCGCCGATGCTCATACCCACGACCATCATCCCCGAGAACAGGGGAGAGAGGGCACCACCGACGCGGCCGATAAAAGCAGCTTCGGCATTTTTCATCATCATCGTGTTGATACCAATATGAATGCAAGGATAAAATAGACCGCTGAGTACTTGCAATGCCATTGTCAGCACAATATTGTGCGACCATCCGACTCCAAAGGTTGTCAGTGTGCTGACCAGAAGTCCAGTCGCCAGCAGCAATTGCGGCTGGACTTTTTTGGCAACCCCCATAATCAGACCGCCGCCCAACAGCATAGCCGCCCCGTTCGCCATTAACGGCCATTGTAAAAATTCCTTATCTTGTCCAAGGTTCTCGATAGCTACAAAAACCATTAATGGTTGAATAAGTCCGACCGCCAGCCCAATTATGGTAAATGTTCCTCCAAGCGTGCGAAGTGTACGGTTATTCCATACATAACGTATTCCTGCTTTAAGCTCTTCAATGAAATGAGTTGGTCGATCTATCTCAATTACTTGCTCATCTTGTGGGATACGAGTTAGAACAAGCGCAGAGATAAGAAACAACATTCCTGTTATAGACAATGAAGAGAAAATTCCAAAGTGTTGATAAATAAATGCACCGACGACAGGACCGATAACCATAAATAATGCCATGAGAGACTGAAAAAGAGCCATCACTCCCTGAAGCTGTTCTGGTGCTACATGCTGCTTTAATATTTTCATCGCAGATGGCTGAGAAAATTGAGATAGAATGGCCGAAAAGAAAGTGGATAGCAAGAGCACCTGCCATGACCCGTACCACAATGCGAGCAACACGATAAAAATAGACGCGGCCGACAGCAGATCGCAACTAACCATTGTCCGTTTAGGCCGCCAACGATCTGCAAATGTACCTCCAATGATGGCAAACAGAAAGATAGGCGCAAATTCAGCGACCGAAATGAGCGATACGTATACAGGATCATTATGGGTCAGATCTGTTACATACAACAGTATGGCAAAGTTCCGCACCCAGATGCCCAAATTTAGCAACGCATTGGAGGCGATAATGGTCCTTATATATGGATTTTTAAACAACAACAAACTCTCCTTTCTTATTTTCAGAGTATTTCCTTGAATATTTTTATAAACAAAATTAAAATTTGTCTATATAACAATAGATAATATAATAAATATACTGTTATTTAGTCAAATGTTTTTTGTAATCCCTGAATAAAATAGAGAATAGAAAAGGAAATAGTCAATCATGCAAAAAGCGGATTAGAATAGAAGAGGGGTGGATCACTACATATTTACAAATTGGATGGGATATCCAAATAAAAAAAACAAAATTACATAATAAACATTATGTTAACTATTACGTGTCTATTATCTATCAGAATCTGAATCCGATGTACCTTTTAAAATCATAGTGATATAATTACGCGTACATGCCTGAAAAGGAGCGTATAGAACGTAAATGAACTTTCAAGTGGACTTTTTATCTTTTTTTGTGATTCAGGTAGACGGGAAAGAAGGACAAGGCGGTAAGTCCTACAAGCATTATGCTACAATGGATGACTATGATTACGACGAGAGTGATGTCAAAAAATTTTTGGACGGGGAATTTGCTCGCATTAGCAAGCGAAAGGTTGAAAAAAATCCCAGCACAGAGCAGGCACCGACTAAAATCGGCCGCTTTATCGTCGAACCGGAACATGAGCTGAGCAGTAATCCGAATTTCAATATGTTCGCTCGACTACGAGCAGCAGAGGATAAGGAAGATTTTAAAAATGCATGTGATGACCTGGTGCGGATGTATCTGGATACAAGCGCGGTACGAGGTGGAGCACTGATCATTGTACAGGCTACATTAAATACCCACTCTGACGACCCGTTTATTTTTGTACTCAAATGTGATTTTGAACCTAAAATTGCACGAATTACTGAAAGCAGCCTGGTCAGTGAGGTCGAAATGGCCATTTCAGCCCGTAATATGAAATCCATCATGTATCCATACATGCTGGAGGAGGGTATGAACGATGAGTGGGAGCTTAAAATACATCAGTCTTCGCATGCGCGGTATTTTGAAGACTTTTTGAAATTCGTCACTTATGAGCAATCCATGCCGGAAATTGTTAATGAACATGTCATGGGCTTTGTTCAGAACTATGTAGAAACCAAATGGCCGGATGCATCTAATGAGGAAAGACAGCAGGAAGAGCGCGATCTGGAACTGTGGGCGGCCAGCGAAAAACGGGATCTACAAGGAAAATGGGAGCCTCTTCAGGTCGTAGAAGCTGCGCAGCATATTGTCGAGCTAAAACCGGAAATTGAAGTTCGTTTCAAACTGGATGATACGGCTGTGCGTGGGTTACTATCCGACTTTGGTGCCAAGCTGCATATCACGAAACTTCATGATAGATATGCACTTATTATTGAAGGTGATGCATTTACGTTTGAAAAGGGATTTTCTCCGATTGAGCTGCTACAACCTGAATCCTTTGAAACGGTGGCTGAGCGACTCAAAGAGAAACGGCAACATGAAAATGAGGGTATGGATGGCGATACACCACCTTGGTAATTTGGAACGTATAGCAGGGCGACAAACTGAATTTTATTATCAAAAAACGGACCTCACAACGGATGTATCCGCTGTGGAGGCCCGTTTTTGTTTAGCTTTTATGTTCCTAACTTACTGAATTACATATGCACTTTACTAATTTGATCTCTTAGCTTGTCCGCAGATTGAATCAACCTTGCACGTTCCTCGTCATTGAGCGGAAGATCCAAAATTTCACGTACTCCATTGTGATCGACGATACTTGGTACACCTAAATAAACATCAGATACACCGTTATAATCTTCCAGCAGGGTGGACACATTAAGTACCGACCCCTCATCTCCAAGAATAGCGGCTACGATACGGTCGAGAGCCAGTCCGATGGCATATGATGTTGCGCCTTTGGCATCTATAATTTCATAGGCAGCATTTTTGGTATTTTCAAAAATTTCATTTTTCGTTTCTTCGCCCAGTTCCAGAGGTGTTCCAGCAACGTTAGCTGTGCTCCATACAGGTAATTCGGAGTCACCATGTTCACCAATAATATGTGCGTGGATGCTTCGTGGGTCGATACCCTTTTGCTTCCCGATCAGATAGCGGAAGCGTGCGCTGTCTAGTAATGTACCCGATCCAATAA
Source organism: Paenibacillus sp. DP01 (assembly GCF_044784315.1). Classification (NCBI taxonomy): domain Bacteria; kingdom Bacillati; phylum Bacillota; class Bacilli; order Caryophanales; family Paenibacillaceae; genus Paenibacillus; species Paenibacillus sp. DP01. The sequence continues at coordinate 3,040,246 of NZ_CP173059.1, read as the reverse complement.
CTCTGCTTGAAGGCCAACCACTGCGTTTCCAAGAGATGTAGGAGAGAATGTCCACCGGGTTGGTTGCGATCAGCAAAATGCCATGGGTATTGACCTTGACTATATTATCAATAATACTTTCAAAAATTTCGGCATTACGTTTAAGCAGATCAATGCGCGTTTCTCCAGGTTTTTGTGAAGCGCCTGCTGTAACAATGATGATATCTGCATCACGACAGTCTTCATAATCACCCGCCCACACTTTTACACCGCCGAGAAAGGGAAGCCCATGATTCATATCGAGCATTTCCCCTTTCGCCTTCTTGACGTTAACATCAATAAAGACAAGTTCTGACATGCGTTGGCGCAGCAGTAGGGTATAGCCAGTTGTTGTACCGACCGCTCCCATGCCGACAATAGCCACTCTACTTCGTTTGTAAGGTTTTAAGCTCATTAAATCCTCATCTCCTTCTCGGGTTGTATACCTTTTCATTTTGGGGTATTTCTTTAAAATTTATGTTTCTAACTCAGTGTACCGTATATATTTACCCACCGCAAAGAAATATGACATTTTTCCTTGACTTCAAAGGCGAGCTCGCTAATAATTAATCGAATGATAAGAACATGCACTAAAGCGTTGCAGCACCGATATTGACGCATGAAATTATGGAAAGAGGATTAGGAATATGGACTTATTTCGAAAAAAAACAGGACTGCTCTCGCACGAGGAAAGCGGATCTACAGGTCACTTAAAGAGAACAATGGGGCCTTTTGATCTCACCATGCTAGGAGTAGGATGCATCATCGGGACAGGGATTTTTGTTATTACTGGCAAGGCAGCAGCAGAAAATGCAGGTCCCGGCTTGATGCTTTCTTTTGTTATTGCAGGGATTGCCTGCGTATTGGCAGCCTTGTGCTATGCAGAGCTTTCATCTACAGTTCCCGCGGCTGGGAGCGCTTATGCATATAGTTATATTGTTTTTGGAGAAGTTCTGGCCTGGGTACTAGGTTGGGACTTGATTCTGGAATATGGAGTGGCGGCCGCCTCTGTGAGTAGTGGCTGGTCTGCTTACTTTCAAGGCTTGCTGGCCGGATTTGATATACATCTACCGTTAGCTTTAACCGCAGCCTTCGATTCGACCAAGGGGACCATTATTGATCTGCCAGCGGTGTGCATCATCATGCTCATCACACTGTTGCTTAGTCTCGGAGCCAAGGAAACGGTCCGATTCAATTTCATTATGGTTTGTGTCAAAGTCGGGGTCGTACTGCTATTTATTGGAATTGGAATCTTTTATGTTAAGCCTGCCAACTGGACACCGTTCTTGCCTTATGGATTTTCTGGTGTATTGAGTGCTGCGGCAATCGTATTTTTTGCTTATCTAGGCTTTGATGCTATCTCAACTGCTGCTGAAGAGGTACGCAATCCGCAACGGAACATGCCCATCGGCATTATTTCCTCTTTAGCGATCTGCACGATATTGTATATTGCCGTTTCAGTTGTGTTAACGGGAATGGTACCTTATACGCAGTTGGGCGTTAGTGATCCGGTTGCGTTTGCTCTCCGCTTTATTCATCAGGATTTTGTAGCTGGATTAATTTCAGTTGGTGCGATTGCTGGGATGACGACCGTTTTGCTGGTGCTGTTGTACGGCCAGACACGATTAATTTTTTCTATGTCACGAGATGGTCTTTTACCCGTTTTTCTTTCTAAGATAAATGCCAAAACTCAAACACCGATTCGAAGCACATGGCTGGTGGGTAGCATTATCGCATTGGCAAGTGGTTTGTTCCCGTTACATGCACTGACCAACTTGACGAGTATTGGAACCCTGTTCGCTTTTGCTGTAGTTTCGGTTGGGGTCATCGTTTTGCGGAAGACACGACCAGATTTAAAAAGAGGGTTTACCGTACCATGGGTTCCGTTACTTCCGCTACTGAGTGCTTTGGTTTGCATCGGTCTGATGCTTCAGCTTCATATCAGCACCTGGATCGGATTTATCGTGTGGCTACTGCTTGGATTACTGATTTATTTCTTCTATGGATATCACAAAAGTTTGTTGAATCATAAATCCTAACAATATTAGTATGAAAAAAGCCGGCATTCTTCACTTTTGTGAAGGAGCCGGTTTTTTTTGTCATTACGCGAAAAGTGTCACATAGGGGTGTTTATGGTATAATTCTGTTTCAGATAAGCTTTTGGCACGTGATTACCGCATGCCATCGAGGGAGGATTTTGATATGAAACTGCGCTGGCGTGCGCTATTGGGAGGAGTAATGCTATTGACGGGCATCCTGCTAACTGCCTGTTCTGCTGAACCCCCAAAAACTGTAACTAAACCTCCGATTGAGGAACCAGATGACCAGGGACAAACGATAACTATTAATCCGCCGGTAACCCCAAAGGCTGGCGATCCAAACGCCAAATATGTAGTACAGACACGAATCGCGGATTTTCATTTAATCGATAACAATAAAGGGTTGGTTTGGGGAGTTACCCATAATGAGCTTCGACTTTATGATACCCATGATGGTGGGAAAACATGGAATAATATTTCTCCTTCTGAAAACGTCCAATTTCAAGACAAGCTTGAATATGGCAAGGATATCAGTTTCACAGATTCACGTCACGGTTGGGTCGTCCGCCAAAATCTGGACCAAACAGCAACAGTCATTCTAAGAACGGCAGATGGAGGGCAGAGCTGGGATGTTTCAGCGCTACCTAGCGGAGACCATGTAAGCTCGATTCAATATGTAAATCCAACCACAGGCTGGATCATGGCTTATACAAAACTGAATGAGCAGGATCAACAAAAAATGTTGTATCACACCACGGACGGAGGAGCCACGTGGAATAAAGTTGCGCAAAGTTCTGGTATGACTTCCAACAAATCAGGCTCAGGTTTACCCGATCAAGGCAGTATGGCGGGAATGAGCTTTTCTTCCAACAATCAGGGTTTTGTGGCGATTAACGTGGACAATAGCGTGAAATTGTATAAAACTTCGAATCAAGGGAAAACGTGGACTTCAGTCGCTAACAGCATGCAAGGGTGCCCTCAGGCTAAGGCAGAAGCTCAGCAGTCTCTTAAAGGTAACAGTTCCTCATACTGGATTCCGGTTTTCTGCTATGGGGATAACGGTACCAAATATAACGGGCTGTTTACGAATAATACAGGAACACAATGGAATGATGTGCCATTGGGTCTGAGTAGCAATAATAATTCTATAACTCCTGGGCGTACCTTTCTAAACGATAAAGAAGGATGGGTTATAACCGTAAACGGAATGAGCCGTACAATAGATGGAGGCAAGACGTGGACAAGTCTCAAAGGCAACAAGGTGCTGCCTTCGAAGCTAAAAGACTACCCACGATCAGTCAAGCTGCGTTTTGCTTCTTCATCGGTAGGTTGGCTGCTTTTGGAACGACTCGACGACAAGAAATCACTGCTGTTAAAAACAACAGATGGTGGTGCAAACTGGAGAATTTTATAATCACGATAAAGGTGATTGCCCTGGGATGTCTTCCCAGGGCGTTTTATTTTTAAAAAATTTAAATTTTATACGACAACATGTGAAAAAAATCACAAACTAACAAATGAGCCACTGTTATACTAAACCTGTAAACAACGATAGGAGTGATAATCATGAGAGCGAATCAGGATCATATGTTAACCCAATACTACCTTCAATTTTGCTACACTTGTCAGGATGCCTACGGTTGCACGACGGAAGAGGACTGCAAGCAATGCGCAGAGCGTTACGCCGAAGAAGAAGATCATGAAGTTCTGGATGAAACACAACGTTATCTCCAACTTGTACATGTGTAAATCGATGAGCCATTCTGATATCGCCATATCTTGAGCCTCCCGGATTAATCCGTGGAGGCTCTTGGCGTTCTTGAGGGTTGCTATCAAATTTGGGCAGCAACATACATATACTGTTATAGAAGGCTTGAGGCAGGTCAGGATGCCCAGTGGTTTCCCTGTGGAATGCCTGGCGGAGAGGAGTGCGGTGCATGGGATTTGAGTCATTATGGATGTTCGATTGGCTGGGTACGGTATTGCCCGTATTTTTCGTAGTTGTGTTGGGTATTGTCGTGTTGTCTGCGGGCAGGGAAGTCATGGAATGGAGCCGGAACAAGCGGCAGCCTGTGTTGACGGTGGGTTCCCGCATTACGGCCAGAAGGACACATCTCCAACAGAGGCGCCAAGAGGAACAAGGGAGTCATACCTATACTTTCTATTATGTAACCTTTGAAGTGGAGAGTGGCGACCGGATGGAGTTCAAGGTATCAGGGGAAGAATATGGTCAATGTGCTGAAGGGGATGAGGGACGGCTTACTTTTCAAGGTACAAGGTATATCGGGTTTCAGCGTCTTAATCGTTATAGCTTGGAGCAGGTTAAAATGTAGGATTCAGTCAAAAACATTCATGCTCATTTACAGCCTTCTGCGAGGAGCCAGGGTAGGGGGCTGTGAATGTTTCTTGTACGGCACATTTTGGTACATATATACTAAAACAGAGTAGTTCAGAGGAGGAATAAGTCGTGTCATTTGAAGGACAAGTTGTTATTGTAACAGGAGCGGCGCATGGCATCGGGAAAGAGGTCGCTTTTGCCTATGCTGCTCAGGGTGCCAAAGTTGTATTTGCTGACTACAATGAGGAAGAGGGCGCCGCAGCCGCTGCAGCAGCCCGGAACGAGGGTCATCAGGCTATTTTTATTCCTTGTGATGTGCGTAAGGAAGCAGATATTGTAGCGCTGATCCGTGCCACGGAAGAAGAATACGGTACAATTCATACGTTGATTAACAATGCAGGCGTATCCAGGTGGAAATCTCCATATGAGTTAACCGTAGCAGAATGGGATGACATTCTGAATACAAACGTACGCAGTTGTTTTATTGCAACCAGAGAAGCGGCTAAGGTAATGAAGCGAAACGCAGAAGGGGGCTCAGTGGTTAATATGACCTCTACACGAGCTTTCATGTCAGAGCCGGATACAGAAGCCTACGCAGCATCCAAAGGAGCCATAGCAGCCCTTACACACGCGATGGCCATATCGCTAGGAAAGGATAGGATTCAGGTCAATTGTATTAGTCCAGGATGGATTGAAACCGGGGATTACGAGCAATTGCGTGCGGAAGACCATCAACGGCATCCGGCTGGGCGAGTAGGGACCCCTAAAGACATCGCACGAGCCTGTCTGTATTTAACACAACCCGGCAATGATTTTGTAACAGGCACGAATCTAGTGGTCGATGGTGGCATGACGCGTAAGATGATCTACGAGCCATGATAAAAGCCTAAATGAGTAGTCCCATTCATGGGGCTATTTTTTTATTTTCTGGACTGTCACCTATTGGGCATTTGTACCATAGGATAGGGTATGTGAAGGAGAAGCAAGGAGGGGACGCGGTGGCTGTAATCAAGACCAACTCAGAGGATGTGAGGACCCTCGCCCGGCTGATGCGGGCTGAGGCTGAAGGTGAAGGCGAGTCTGGAATGCTCATGGTTGGCAATGTCGGTGTGAACCGAATTTTAGCCAATTGCCTAGATTTCCAAGGGATACGCCTCATGAATGACATGGTGTTTCAAAGCCCCGGAGGTTTTGAAGCTACTCAGAAGGGGTATTTTTATCAGAGGGCCCGTGATCGGGACATTCGACTTGCCCAGCGTGTAATCAATGGTGAAAAAATACGTCCAGCATCCAATGCATTATGGTTTTTCAGACCGGCTGGAGACTGCCCGGGTACCTGGTATAACCAGACCAATACCGGACGCTTTAAAGCCCATTGCTTTTTTAGCCCGACTGCACAGGACTGTCCTAATGTATATTAGACACCTTTCAGGATGGCTTGAAGAATTAAAAATTAAAACCATTTTAGGAGGAATTTAAATGATTTCACAGCAAGCTTACCGTCCCGTATCTTATGCTTCCGGCAATGGATATCCCGAATGGCCAAGAGGAATGGCTCCAGCCGGAACCATGCAACCTATGACTGGCTTTCCACCTCAAGTAAGTAGTGGCAGCCCTATGACACCAACGGGTACGGTAGTGCAGGTTCAGACTCCTCAATACGAGCAATCATACATCGAGAATATTTTACGCTTGAACTTGGGCAAAACGGGAACTTTTTATATGACCTATGAAAATAACCGAGAATGGAATGCTAAAATATTCAAAGGCATTCTGGAAGCAGCAGGTCGGGACCACATTATTATTAGTGATCCGGCGACAGGCAAACGGACCATTCTGCTGATGTTAAATCTGGATTATGCAACTTTTGATGAGCCATTGTTGTACCAATATCCCGGCGTCATCGGGAACCCGGGCGGATCTCCGGTTCGCTGATGCCTTCATATATATGAGTTTACATCCTCTGCCAGACGGCAGGGGATGTATTTTGTTTATATTCTTTCTCAAATATAGTTGCTTTCTTGGTGGTAAGAGGCGAAAATGAGAGCTTTTCGACCTAAATGATAGAGGGATTGATTTTTCTGACATTGCTTGTAGTTTGACTGTATAGAGTATAGTTATATAATTAAATATAAGCTGATGAATGATTTAAACATTTATGCGGAATATGGCTTATGGAAGCCGGAAGGGGTGAATGTGTTGGGAAGTTGACGCTGCTTATGATGTGTTATCGTTCTGTCTATGATGAAAATATCCGAAGGAGGTGCGCCTGTCTGCCGTAATGACGGCTGATGGGGAGCATATTGAGTGACCCTTTACCGAGTATGTTTAACTTAATTATTGTTTTTGCATTAGTATTATTGAATGGATTTTTTGTATCTGCGGAATTTGCCATGGTGAAGGTCAGGGGCAGCCGTATCGAAACCTTGGTGGAGGCGGGCAATAAAAAGGCCGTATACGCCGCCAATATGATACACAATTTGGACGCTTATTTGTCTGCCTGCCAATTGGGTATTACCTTAGCATCGTTGGGACTGGGATGGATCGGAGAGCCGGCCATCGCACATTTGATTGAGCCTATATTTACTGCCGTTGGCTTGGGAGCGGTATACGTACACGGTACTGCCGTGGTGATTGCATTTATTGTCATTACGATTCTGCATATTGTGTTGGGTGAATTGGCACCCAAAACGATAGCTATTCGTAAATCTGAGACTATTACACTGTATTCGGCCATGCTGATGACTTGGTTTTACAAGTTGATGTATCCATTCATATGGGCGTTGAATGGAATGGCGAACAGCCTGTTGCGTTTATTCCGTCTGGAGCCGGTATCCGAATATGATGATTCCGCGCATACGGGGGATGAAATACGCATTCTGATGAAAGAAAGCAATAAGAGCGGACTAATTGATAATACGGAATTGGCGCTTGTTGATAATATATTTGATTTTGCCGACACGACCGCCAGGGAAATCATGATTCCGCGCACGGAGATGATCTGTTTATACAGTAATGAGTCCACAGAAGAAAATCTCGCGATTGCAACGGAAAGCATGAGAACCCGTTATCCAATCTGCGCCGAAGATAAGGACCATATTATCGGCTTTATCCATATTAAAGATCTTCTACGTGCGAACACGCTGGATACCCGTACGATGATTCGCCCGATTCTTGCTGTTCCTGAATCAACGCAAATTAGTGATCTGCTCAAACGCATGCAGCGTAGCAAGACGCAAATTGCAATTTTGATTGATGAATACGGTGGCACATCGGGTATGGTAACATTGGAAGATATTATGGAAGAAATCGTCGGTGAAATTCAGGATGAGTTCGACCAAGAACGTCCGAGTTGTGAGCAGATTAATGACGAGGAATTTTCCATTGACGGTATGTTATTAATTGATGAAGTGAACGATCGTTTCGGGCTGGATCTTGATCATGAGGATTATGATACAGTAGGGGGCTGGCTCTACTCACATGTAGAGGTTATCCCTCCACAGCCAGGTCAGTCTGTAGTGTTTGAAGGATGTATGTTCATTGTAGAAGAAGTTGAAAACAAGCGGATTTCACGTATTCGGCTAATCAAACAGCCTATCATCGTGGAGGAAGCAGGAGTTTCATAATGGAATAAATATGGAAAGCGACCTTTAATGATGTGGGGTCGCTTTTTAATTTGTCTTCTTTACATAAAGGATGTGAATTGATATGATATCTGTGTTATTGTCAACCTATTATATAATTATTAAGTTGACAATAAAGTGGATTTCCTTACGGTAAAAATCTCATCTGCTTACATAACCATCTAAATGAGGGAGGATGAAGTATGAATTTATTCAATAAGGCTGTAAATTGGGACTCATTAGCTGAAAAAGCGATACATTTCAGCAATCTGACGCTGGAAGAAGGCACGGCGGTACTGGAAGCGGACGATGTGGAAATATTACCGATTATGCAAGCTGCATTTCAGGTAAGGCATCATTTTTACGGAAAAAAAGTAAAGCTCAATATGATCATGAACGCCAAAAGTGGTCTGTGCCCGGAGGATTGTGGTTATTGCTCACAATCCATCGTTTCTACGGCACCTGTCAGCAAGTATAGTATGCTGGATAAGGAATCATTGTTGGCTGGGGCAAGGGAAGCCCTAGCACGAAAAGCGGGGACATATTGCATTGTAGCTTCCGGCAAAGGTCCGACAGATCGGGAACTGGATCAGGTGATTGATGCTGTACAAGAAATTAGTCGTACCATGCCGCTCAAAATTTGCGCTTGCTTGGGGATTCTCAAGGGAGATCAAGCACAGCGATTGGCAGATGCTGGGGTACACCGTTACAATCATAATTTAAATACAAGCAAAGCCAACTATCCCTCGATTACGACCACACATACATATGACCAACGCATCGAAACTGTGAAAATGGCTCAATCACACGGAATGTCTCCATGCTCTGGCGTTATTATCGGTATGAGCGAGACGAATGAGGAAATCGTTCACATGGCTTATGCCTTACGAGAGTTGGATGCCGACTCTATTCCGATTAATTTCCTGAATCCAATCCCCGGAACCCCTTTGGGAGAAGCACAGCGGATCTCGCCGATCCAAGCTTTAAAGGTGTTGGCACTGTTTCGGTTCATCTGTCCATCCAAAGAAATACGCGTCGCAGGCGGAAGGGAATTGAATTTACGCTCATTACAACCGCTAGCCCTTTATGCAGCAAATTCGATTTTTGTAGGAGATTATTTAACGACAGCAGGCCAAGAAGTTACCGCTGATCATCAAATGATAGAAGATTTTGGCTTTGAAATTGAGATGTGTGCCCTTTCAGCCGTATAATAGAGATTGTACAAACATGGAAGGGAGAGTTGAATGATGAGCGAAAAAGTATTTATTAGTCCAGGTAAATATGTGCAAGGGAAAAATGTGATTGATAAAACAGGTGAATATGTTAAGCCTTTAGGCCATACGGCTTTGGTTATTGCGGACAAGCTGGTTTGGGAGATTGCAGCCGATCGAGTGGTCAAAAGTCTGGAGCAGGCTGATATCACTGCTATAAAGGTTGACTTTCAAGGAGAAGCATCCAAAAATGAAGTAAACCGTATTGCTGATGAGGGACGAAGCGGCCAGGTCGATATTGTCATTGGTGTAGGTGGCGGTAAAACACTGGATACCGCCAAAGCCGTTAATGAGCTACTCGGTTCCTCGGTGGTGATTGTTCCAACAACCGCCTCTACAGATGCCCCTACCAGTGCTCTATCTGTTTTGTACACGGATGAGGGTGCATTTGATACCTATACCTTTTTCAGTAAAAATCCGAGCTTAATCCTGGTTGACACGAAGGTCATATCCCAGGCACCGCCTTTGTTCCTCTCCTCAGGTATTGCGGATGCCATGGCAACGTGGATTGAAGCCCGTGCAGTCATTGAAGCTCGTGCTACAACTATGGCTGGCGGCTTGCCAACCTTGGCGGCAGAAGCCATTGCGTCCAAGTGCGAGGAGGTTCTTTTCGATTACGGACTGCAAGCTTATGAATCTGTGAAGCGCAAAGTCGTTACACCAGCGCTTGAAGCGGTGGTAGAAGCCAATACATTGCTAAGCGGTTTGGGCTTTGAAAGTGGCGGCTTGGCAGGTGCACATGCCATTCACAATGGTTTTACCGTACTCGAAGGAGACATTCATCACCTGACGCATGGCCAAAAAGTAGCTTTTGGCACCTTAGTACAGCTTGCCTTGGAAAAAAGACCTTTAACTGAGGTGGAGCGGTATATTGATTTTTACCTAAAACTGGATCTGCCGGTTACGCTGGAAGACATTAAGCTGCAGGAAGCTTCCCGAGAGGATTTATACCGGGTAGCTCAGGCTGCTACCAAAGAAGGCGAAACCGCTCACAATTTACCATTTGCTGTTACAGCGGATGATGTGCTTGACGCGATTTTAGCGGCTGATCAGTATTCAGTTGCCTACAAGACTAAAATTGGACATAGAAACTAATCGCATACGAAATAAGTAGATTCAAAGGTCGCTGATAAGCGGCCTTTTTCCATTATTTAACTTGCGGCTTATGGTATGATTTTCATGGTACATAATTAGAAAATTACCTAAAATTTGAGAGGGGTTTAGCGATGGCCAAATGGAATGTAGAAGACCAAGGTATTCAATATAGTATTGAGTACAAGCGTGGCTTTACCGGAGGAAAAATTATTGTGAATGGTAGCGAGCAGAAGGTGAAAAGCCAGAACGCATTTTTGAACTTGATTGATTTTCCAATTCGATTGAAGGAGAAAGCTGTGAATGTTGTGGTCATTGGCAACAAAGCAGATTTAGCTGTGGACGGTATTTATCTTGGGTCCAATCAACCTTATGTTCCAGTAAGTAAGGCTCCGGGCTGGAGCTGGGCTTTTGTCGTGGTCAGCTTGGTTATAGGGTGGCTATTTGCAGGTATCTTTGGTCTGTGTTTGGGGATATTAGGCAGCATGTTTTATGTGAAATCATCTTTATCCTTACATCAAACCATTAATCGAAGAGTTGTAAGCTGCTTTATTGTCTTTTTCATCATCAGCATAGTACAAATCGTATTTGGACTTGCAGCGAATTATTGGATTAATACACTGTAAATGTATGTAACATAACTTAAAGATGAAGCAAGAAGGCTCTCTCGCATGAAGCGGTGAGAGCCTTTTTTACCGTGTTAAATCGCCCAATTTCCTTTACGGAAGATCGGTTCCTCAGTACCGTCTTCGGTAACGCCGTTGATGTCCATTTCACCTGAACCAATCATAAAATCGACGTGAGTCAGACTGGAGTTCAGACCGTTGGCAGCCAACTCCTCTTGAGTCATATCCTTACCGCCTTTAAGATTGAATGCATAAGCATTACCGATAGCCAGATGGTTAGAGGCATTTTCATCAAACAATGTATTGTAGAATAAAATATTTTTATCAGAGATCGGTGACTTATGAGGCACGAGCGCAACCTCGCCCAGGTAGTGTGAACCTTCGTCCATTTCTACGAGATGCTGGAGAGTCTCCAAACCGGTTTCGGCCTGTACATCGACAATACGACCATTTTCAAAGGTCAGTGAGAAGTTGTCGATGATATTGCCACTGTAGCTGAGTGGCTTGGTGCTGCTGACTTTACCGTTTACTCCCGTTTTAAGTGGAGCAGTAAATACTTCCTCAGTAGGCATGTTGGCTACAAAAGTATGTCCCTGTTGGTTGACGCTTTCGGCTGCTACCCATAGATGGTCTTTTGCCAGTTCGATAGTGAGGTCTGTACCTGGCGCCAGATAATGCAGCTTTTTATAGCGTTTGGAGTTTAAAATATCAGCTTTGCTGGAGAGGGTTTTCAAATGCTCATTCCACGCCTCCACAGGGTTGTCCAGATCCACACGTACAGTGCTGAAAATGGCTTCCCACAGTTTATCCATTTGCTCGGAAGCTGGCAGATCAGGGAATACTTTGGCTGCCCATTCTGCTGAAGGATAAGCAATCAGAGACCAGCTGAACTTGTCAGCCATTTGGTATTCACGGTATTGACGTAACTCATGTGATCGCACACGCTGGGCAGCGGTAATTCTGCTGGACGGAATCCCTTGAAGCAAATCAGGATTCTCGGCAATGACATGGAGCACTGCAGCGCCATTTTCGACTTCTTCTGTCATTTCGGCTGCGTACCATTTGGGGGCAATATTAAAAGTTTCATCAGGAGCTAGTTCATACTGTAATCGGGTAACCGTCTCATCACTCCATTTTACTTTTACCAGCTTAGCTCCGACAGTATACGCTGATTTAACGATAAGTCGTACGAGTTCGGCGGACAAGATTGGCGCATGAACGATAAGTGTCTGCCCAGGTTGGACATTGGCGCCCACTCGAACGGCTAATTCCGCATATTTCTGCAATTTTTGTTGAAAATCTGACATGTAACTTTCCTCCATTTCACGAAAAAGCCTCAAATAAGAATAGGGTAATTCGCACAGTTTTTTTGCAAATTCCACACATAGCTTATATATTGTACAATGTAACGAAAAGGTTCACAAATCAGTTTTGGTACTTTTTAGTGAAAATGAAAGGGCGGATAAATAAATGACGGAGCAAAATTCTTCTCAGGAATTGAAAGAAGTACATATTCAGCAGGCGCAAATGACTAGAGATGAGAACGGTGCATATTTAGGCCAAGTGGTATTTGGAGTAGACGGACAGAGTTCTATATATGAAATCACCTTCCACAGTAAAAAGGGAAAGGAGTGGGATTATAGTCTCCATTTTGCAGGAGAGCCACGCTTGGAGGAAGAGATGCTACAGATGGATAGCTGGATTGAAGAGAACGATGATCTTTTCGACTATTTGCTGGATGCGGCATGGAGTAAATTACCCGAGTAATGTAAACATGGTCTATTTTCGTGACAAGCGGATTATATTTAGCAGTGTCCGCATAATCTGCTGACATGGGGGAAGCCTAAAGGTCGAGTATAACAGGAAATTCCATGTGAATAGGAGGGTGAAGCTTTGGCAAATCATCTGTTCACCGAAGGAATGACGGCAAATGAAGAGGCTGCTCCCGATCTCCTGAGCTTACGGACGCTGTTTGTAAATGTGTGTTTTATCGGAGAGCCGGGAAGCCGATCCTGGGTGCTGGTGGATACGGGGATGGCAGGATTCACAGACTCGATTATACGCCTAGCTGAGGAACGGTTTACGGGTCCTCCGGTTGCTATTGTGCTTACTCACGGTCATTTTGACCATGTAGGTTCGGTTATTGAGTTGGTTCAGCATTGGGGTACACCTGTTTATGCACACCCTTTGGAATTACCTTATTTAACGGGAATGAAAGATTATCAAAAACCTGACCCTAGTGTTGGGGGAGGCTTGATGTCGGGAATTTCCTTCTTGTATCCCAATGATGCTATAGATCTCGATGATCGCATCACCTCCTTGCCCCAAGATGGCAGTGTCCCCGGCGCCCCTGGTTGGAAGTGGCTGCATACACCAGGACATACGCCTGGTCATGTATCGTTTTTTCATGAGCGGAGACGCTTAATGGTAGCTGGTGACGCTTTTATCACGGTAAAGCAGGAATCGGCCTTGGCTGTGCTTTTACAGGAAAAAGAAATCCACGGACCGCCTGCGTATTTTACAACAGATTGGCAAGCTGCACAGCGGTCAGTGAAGATGTTAGCCGGCTTAAAGCCTGCAATTGCAGTTACAGGGCATGGACATTTCATGCAAGGTGCCGAGCTGACTGATCAGTTGGAACAGCTGGCTGGAAATTTTGAACACATGGCAGTACCCAAACAAGGACGTTATGTGTAATATGTGTGAAGGACGATGCCTTGCGGGGCATCGTTTTTTTGCGTGGACGTGGAATTTTTTTGCTGGACATGGTATAGTCAAGCCAAAAGCTAAACGCTTTCATTAAACATCGTCATTTCATCAAGGAGGATTTTTGATGACACAACAGCATACTGCAATTGGTGATCTTTATTATGGAATACCGGCGATTCGTCTTAAATTTGGACGATATGAAGCGGTTGCCCTGCCAGGAAACGGCGCAAATCTGATTTCTTTTCGTGACAATGAGACGGGATATTCTTTTTTACGTGAGCCAGATGCTGAGAGCATAGAGGCTTTTAAGCAAAGCCCATCCGTTTACGGAATTCCTTTCTTATTCCCTCCGAATCGATATGAGGATGGAAAATTCCTGTGGAATGGTGTTACATATGAGCTGCCAATTAATGAAGAGGCTACCCATAACCATTTGCACGGCTTTTTACACACCGTTCGGTGGGAGGTTGAGGATTACGGTTCCGGGGAGCAAGGTAGTTATGTGGTAATGAATCAGCATGTAAGGGAAGGGCATCCTATGTTCCGTTATCTACCCTTCACCTTTACGATGAAGCTGACGTACAGCCTTGACGAATTTGGCCTGCATCAGCGTTATGTGATCCATAACGAGGGGGATCAGCCGATTCCCAACTTGTTTGCCTTTCACACAGCCATTCGGGTACCGTTTGTACCTGATAGCTCGCCTGAGGATTACAAGATTAAGGTTACGATCGGTGAGCGGCGTGAGCTGACAGATCGGTTGTTGGCCACTGGACAGTTCCAACCTTTATCCCCGGAAGAGGAACTGATGAAGACAACAGGAGTTAGCCCTTATTTTGCCTCTATGGATAATCATTATACGGCGGCTCCGCAAAATGGACGTAACTATATGGAACTCACACACAGTAAGACAGGTGCTACCCTTGTATACGATGTAGGCACTGCTTATAAGCACTGGATGATCTGGAACAACAAAGCGAACCAGGAATTCATCTGTCCTGAACCGCAAATGAACATGATCAATGCACCGAATCGACCAGACTTGCCTGCGGAAGACATCGGGTTAATTGCACTGGCTCCGGGACATATTTTTGAAACAACCAGCCGTCTGTATTGTGTTACTCCGAATAAAACGAAATCTTAATATGTTTTTTATCCAAATAAGCTTGCATCGTGGTGAACGGTGCAGGCTTTTTCGATTGCTAAGGCTCCAGTTACAAGACCACTAAGAAAGATTATGAAAAAGGTTGCAGAAAAGCAATGTGTCATAGTATGATACGAAACAGGAGATGATCAGATGAATCATGGAATGATGCCTTTTCAAGCTGTTAAACGCAAGCAAATTGCAGATGAAGTGGCTGAGCAGTTGCAACGAAAAATTGCTGCTGGTGAATGGAATGTAGGCACTAAGATTCCAACTGAGCCCGAGCTTATGAAGCTATTTGGAGTCGGGCGATCTACAGTTCGGGAGGCGGTTAGCGTACTGGTGCATGCCGGTCTATTAGAGAAAAAGCAAGGACACGGGACCTTTGTCTGCCAACCGACGACTTCTCAAGAACCATTGGATTACCGACTAAGCCGTGCTGAAATTATTGAAGTTTATGAAGTGCGGAGCGTGCTGGAACTGGAGATTGCCAGATTAGCTGCATTACGTCGTAATGACGAAGATTTACGCTTGATGCGAGAGGCACTGGACCGTCGAGCTGCGACATTGGCCGCTGGAGATATGAATGGGTACTTGGATGCGGATATCACTTTTCACTTGGCTGTTGCAGCAGCTACAGGCAATAAGGTGCTTACGGACGTATACCGCAGCTTTGTAGAGGCTATTCGCAAGGCGCTGAGCAATCTGATTACCAATCCAGTGATGCCAAATCATTTTACACTTCAGCATGAAAAAATTTATGAAGCGATCTTGGATCAGGATGGTAAGGCTGCAGAGTTATATAGTATTCAGCATTTGGACGGCACCAAGCTGGAGCTGCAAAAGCATATGGGAAGTTCCTAATTTTTTTAATCCTAAACATCAGATGATCGGATGAATAAAATGATGTATAAACCTTCTACTTTGAGCATCTCCTAAAATTAAACCAAAGGTGGTATCTGTATGCGCAAAATATGGGTGTTGGACACAACGTTAAGAGATGGAGAACAATCACCAGGAGTTAGCTTAACCAGCACAGAAAAGGTGGAAATCGCTCTTCAGCTTCAAAAATTAGGCGTAGATCGGATTGAGACCGGCTTTCCGGCAACCTCACCTGGTGAGATCATCAGCATGCAGGAGATTGCCAAACAGGTCACCCAAGCAACACTGGTTGGTTTTGCACGCTCGAAAGAGCAGGATATAGATGCGGTCAGAGAAGCTCTACGGGGAGCGGAGGACGCTTGTCTTCACTTGTTCCTGGCTACCTCACCTATTCATCGCCAGCATAAGCTACGAATGGATAAAGCGAAGGTATTAGAGACCGCTGCTGCTGCCATTCGTTATGGACGTAAGTATTTCAGCAAGGTAGAATTTTCGGCAGAGGATGCCAGTCGTACCGAGTTGGACTTTATTTGTGAAGTTGTAGATATGGCAATTCGCGCTGGAGCGACCGTCGTCAATTTACCGGATACCGTAGGTTATGCCTCGCCAGATCAGTTTGGAGAAATGTTTAGAATCGTAAAACAACAAGTACCAGGTATTGAAAAAATACAGCTTAGCACACACTGTCATGATGATCTTGGGATGGCAACAGCTAATACGCTGGCAGCTATCCGTAACGGTGTAGATCAATTTGAAGGTACCATTAATGGTATTGGCGAGCGAGCCGGAAATACACCTATCGAGGAGGTCGCACTGGCCCTTGACACGAGAACCGATCTCTATGGTGCACAAACGAGTCTGGTTTTGGAGGAGCTGTATGCTACCAGTCGATTGGTAAGCAAGCGTACTGGAATGTCGGTACCGGGGAACAAGGCCATTGTTGGGGCCAACGCATTTGCACATGAGTCCGGTATACACCAGGACGGGATGCTGAAGGAGCGTACAACATATGAGATCGTGTCCCCTGAGCGCATTGGTTTGAAGACCAGTAAACTTGTATTAGGCAAGCATTCGGGAAGTCTTGCGTTTAAGGAAAAACTGGCGGACATGGGGTTTGATGTTTTGACAGAGGAACAACTTCAGGCTGCATTTCGCAAATTCAAAGCCTTGGCAGATAAGAAAAAACAGGTGTTGGATGAGGATTTACTTGTCCTGATGGATGAAAGCCGCAATGCCTCACCTCAAATTTACACACTAAATTCTATTCAGGTGTCCTATGGTAATCAGTCGGTTCCAGTCGCCTCTATACGGTTGAATAAACAAGATGGCACATCAATTGATGAAGTTGCGATGGGTAATGGTTCTGTAGATGCGATTTTTCATGCGATTGACAAGGCTAGTGGTGAAGTGGTGGAGTTGGAGGATTACTCCATCCAGTCTGTAACGTATGGCAAAGATGCGTTGGGGGAAGTTCACGCTATTTTGAGGCAAGGTGAGTACACAGCACTGGGAAGAGGTACTAGTACAGATATTTTGGAAGCTAGCGCTAAAGCTTATATCGACGCACTAAATAAGCTACTGGGCAGAAAAGAAGTGCATGCCAAAAGCAACATCACGATTAGCTGAGGCTGGTAATCAAGCTCATAGCTGAATTTTTTCTTCTATCTCCTCTAACCTTATCGTAAAAAAGCGCTTGCAAAATATATGATAACATTTGAAATTTAATGTATAATAGGCAAAGAAGATCACCATATTTTGTCTGAATTACATAGGCCAAGAGGAGGAAATGAGTTGAACTACCGCATTGAAAAGGATACGTTGGGCGAAATCAAAGTACCGGCAGATCGTTTGTGGGGAGCGCAGACACAGCGCAGTAAGGAAAATTTCCCGATTGGCTCGGAGAAAATGCCATTAGAGGTCATTCAGGCGTTCGCGGTACTCAAAAAAAGTGCGGCGATCAGCAATTATAAGTTGGGTAAGCTATCTCAGGAAAAACAGGATGCTATTATTTATGCAGCGGATGAAATTCTAGCTGGACGAGTTGATGACCATTTCCCATTGGTTGTATGGCAGACAGGGAGCGGTACGCAGTCTAATATGAATGTCAATGAAGTGATTGCTCATCTAGGCAGCGAATGGTTACAAGAACAGGGAAAAGATGCGAAGCTGCATCCGAATGACGATGTGAATATGTCGCAAAGCTCAAATGATACGTTTCCTACAGCGCTTCATGTAGCGGGTGTCATTGCGGTCGAGGACCGTTTGTTGCCTGCCATTGACAAGCTGAAAGAGACTTTTCAACAGAAGTCAGAACAGTTCAAGGATATTATCAAAATTGGTCGAACCCATTTGCAGGATGCGACACCGCTTACACTGGGTCAGGAAATTAGCGGCTGGTATGCCATGCTGGACAAAAGCAAGCGAATGATCGTCGACATGGTTCAATATATGAAGGAGCTGGCGATTGGCGGAACAGCAGTGGGCACAGGAATTAATGCTCATCCAGAGTTTGGCTCCCGAACCTCTGCGGAAATTTCCGGCTTCACTGGCAAAACGTTCACTTCTGCACCTAATAAATTTCATGCGCTGACCAGTCACGATGAAGTGGTGGCTGTACATGGAGCAATCAAAGCGCTAGCTGCGGATTTGATGAAAATCGCCAATGATGTTCGCTGGCTGGCTAGTGGTCCGCGAAGCGGCTTGGGGGAAATCACGATTCCTGCTAACGAGCCGGGTAGCTCCATTATGCCAGGTAAGGTAAATCCCACCCAGAGTGAAGCACTGACGATGGTCGTTACGCAAGTCATGGGTAATGATGCAGCTATCGGATTTGCAGCAAGTCAAGGTAATTTTGAACTGAATGTGTTTAAGCCAGTAATCATATACAACTTTTTGCAATCAGTTCATCTACTGGCCGATTCCATCATTGCTTTTAATGACAACTGTGCCGTTGGCATCGAGCCCGATCTCGCCAAGATTGAGCACAATTTGAATAATTCACTAATGTTGGTGACAGCATTGAATCCACATATTGGATATGAAAATGCTGCTAAAATCGCCAAACTTGCACATGCAGAAGGGCTGTCTCTAAAGGAAGCGGCACTCCGCAGTGGACTGCTGACGGAAGAGCAGTTTGACCAATATGTTGTACCAGCACATATGATTCAGCCCAAAGCCTAAGCACGACGAACGGGTACAGCTTGAGAAATTTAAAAAAAATGTACAAACCAGCTTGTGGAGTGCGGAATTTAGCACAGACCATGAGCTGGATTTTTTGATTTTCTCATATATTTTTTTACTTATGATTAGTATTCTGTGTGATTTGAGGGTATATAGTTAGAAGGCGAAAAAATGAACATTTATTTTCAAGATAGGAGAAGCCGTATGGAACAGACAACCGTGATTAATTTGATTGTGCTTTTGCTGTCCGGCTTGCTGCTGGTCGGTGTGCTGACTACCAAATTTTCCAGCCGTTTCGGTATGCCTGCGCTCGTTTTGTTTATTGCTGTAGGCATGGTGCTCAGTCAGTTTATTTATTTTGATAATGCCTTTATCACACAGCTGGTGGGCATTCTCGCGCTCATTGTAATCTTGTTTGAAGGCGGGATGCAGACAAAGTTTACAGATGTTAAGCCAGTAATTCGACCTGCGTTGTCATTATCAACGTTAGGGGTCATCATCACGACTGTAGTCATTGGCGTGTGCGCCAAGTTTATTTTAGGCGTAAGCTGGATGGAATCCATGCTGTTTGGCGCTATTGTCGGATCGACAGATGCGGCAGCTGTGTTTTCCGTTTTAGGAGGTAAAAACATCAAAAAGCGAATTACCTCGACGCTTGAAGCGGAATCCGGCAGTAATGACCCGATGGCTGTATTTCTCACAGTAACATTGATTGAGCTGATACATCACCCTGAGCAATCCATTTGGATACATATCTTGTTGTTTTTATGGGAAATGGGTTTTGGTCTAGCCGTTGGTTTTGTACTCGGACGCTTAGGTGTATATGCGATTAATAAAATGAATTTTGATTCATCCGGTTTGTATCCTGTAATGGCATTGGCATTTGCAGTCTTGACGTATGCGGCGGCATCATTACTGGAGGCGAGCGGATTGCTGGCGGTATATGTCATGGCCATTGTATTGGGAAATTCCGACTTGACCTACAAGCGATCCATTATCCATTTTAACAATGGCTTCGCCTGGATGGTGCAAATTATGATGTTTGTCTTGCTCGGCCTATTGGTCTTTCCCGATCAATTGCTGGGCATTGCGTGGCAAAGTTTGGCGCTCTCCTTCATCCTCATGCTGGTGGCTCGTCCAATAGGTGTGTTCCTAAGCTTGCTTTTTTCCAGGTACTCTGTTCGCGAGAAGACACTGTTATCCTGGGCAGGACTGCGGGGAGCGGTACCCATTGTACTAGCAACTTATCCATTACTGGACGAAATGGATGTAGGACCTTTGTTTTTTAATGTCGTATTTTTCGTTGTGCTCACCTCTGCGATTATTCAAGGTACCACGATCTCGTGGCTAGCGGTGAAGCTTGGCTTGATGGACCCTAACGAGACATCGTCGCCTTCACTGTTGGAATTAGTTTCTTTGGGAAAAACCACTTCGGAAATCAACCACATTCAGGTACAAAAGGGGATGTCGATAGCCGGCAAGGCGATTCAGGATATACAGCTGCCTGAAGACATCTTATTCACAGCCATTATTCGGAACGAGCAAATTATTGCCCCGAGAGGTACAACTGTGATTGAACCGGGCGATACTTTGTATGTGCTTAGTCCCAAACTTAAGCGCCAGCAGATGAAAGAGCTGTTCATGCTACTCGAACCGGAGGCTGCTCCGTAAATAGGATATCCCCCTATTTACAGCCCTTCACATTTATGTGAAGGGCTTTTTGCTGTATTCTTTTTAAGAGTGGATGAATCTGTTAAAAAATTGACACTATCATTCTACAAAATTAGTTTATGATATTGTCGTTAGATGTCGCAGCCTATCGCTACTGATCATTTGATGGGCAATAGTGAAGAAATACGATAGAAGTCACCAAACAGGAGAGATGATGAATGAAACCGGAAGTCTTGCCACAGCGTGCAGCAGCTCGCAGGCAGAAAAATAAGAAAAAGAAACGAAAAGGAAAATTTGGTCGCTTTATGTTGCGACTTTTTATTGTATTCCTGTTAGCAGGAATTGGGGGCGGTGCATGGTTGTTTTTAACCCCTTCTGGCAAGGAGATGCGCTATTTGGCTGCGGATACGCTGATTACGACTCAGCATCGTCACTGGGCGAAATATTTTATCGGCGAAGCAGAGGCGAAGAAGCGCGTGGCTGAATATTCGGCCCGGTTCGAAGAGATGGGAGAGGAAAAGGATAGACATACAATCAATCTGCCTGATCTGATACCTACTAAAGTACAACAGACGCCGTTGGTTGAAGTGGAAGAGGTATCGGGTCGTAACTATCATGGCTATGTTATGACGGTGCATGACCCCACTAAAATTAGGCTCGGGGTTCCTGCTAAAGTCGGCCGGGGAGAACATGTATCTAGTATGGTCGAGCGTTTGGGGGCCGTTGCTGGTGTAAACGGCGGTGGATTCGCTGATCCCAACTGGAACGGAAATGGCTTTAAACCGATTGGTGTTGTCATTTCTCAGGGCCAGATATACTACAACGATATGGGTAAAAATGCCTCTGTTCAAATCGTAGGTATTGATAAACAGGGAAAAATGATAGCCGGTCACTATTCGTTGTCCGAGTTGTCCAAAATGAATGTGCAAGAAGCGGTTACTTTCCAACCACGCCTAATTGTGAATGGAAAAGGTCTGATTCGCAATGCAAGCGAGGGATGGGGCATTGCTCCCCGTACCGCGATGGGACAGAGAGCAGACGGGGCAATCCTTTTCGTAACCGTCGACGGTCGCCAGCCTGGGTACAGCATAGGTGCCAACTTGTATGATATGCAAAATATTTTACTTAAGCATGGAGCGGTTATCGGTGCTAATTTGGATGGAGGTTCATCAACGGTGCTCGTCAAGGATAACACCATTGTCAACAAGCCTTCCTCTGAATACGGAGAACGATATTTGCCGACTGCGTTTCTCGTATTTGAGCATCCAGAGACCGTCAGTATTCCGAACATCTGGGCAGGGATGAGACCTGGAGACATTGACGCAGCCAAAAAGAAATAGAGCCGGAATGAACAAGTCTATTAAGTGAACGGAGACTCATAATGAAGCTAGATCGAACAGGATTTCAGCGATTGTTTGTCGCCTTGCTGATGCTACCATTGCTCTTGACAACAATGCACCAAGGAGAAGTCGAAGCGGCTGAACAGGGAACCACAGCACCTCAATCAACACCACAAACAGATATTGTTATAGCCGGTCAACCCTTAAACAACAAGACCAAATCTCTATTGATTGACGGTAAGCTCATGGTACCGCTTAAACCTTTGGCTGAAGCTGTAGGTGCAAGCTACCATTGGGATGCTAAAAAAAAGCAGGTCACGCTGCAAAAGTGGGCAGAACCCTTAGTTCTTAAGGAGCGATTACGTAAGAGCAAGCAGCAGCTTACATTTGAGGTTGTAGGTAAAGACGTATATGTGCCTCTTAGAGATGTATCGCTTGATTTAGGTTATACGTTAGAGAAGACAAATACACAGATTCAGATCCAGCCACCGATTCACGGTAAACTAAAAGAACAAATATATGAGGGAGATCTCGTGGCAGCACGTGAAGCATTAATCCACTTAGAAAGACGTTCTGTCCATCCTTATATAGAAGAACATCGTCCTAACACTGAGCTGCTGTCCAGTGTCTATATGTTCCCCCAAGGCGAAGCATTGCGGTATTTTACAGTGAACGGGGATGTGCTGAGTCTGGTTGAAGTGAAGGACGGTTTTCCGATTGTTACCTATCAAGGGTATGTGGGAGCTCCCTTTGATAAAACCTTTACGATGGAATACGATCCACTGGAGCTGTTTTTGGCTAATAAAGCCAAAGATCAGTGGGGAACCTATCCGAAATTAAATAAGCCGCTGATCTACGAGTATACTACAGGATGGGGGGACAGCAGCTCTACTTATTATGGGCGTATTACTACGGATAAAAAAGAAGAGTTGTTGGGTACGACGGGTGATCCGGTAAGCGGGCTCCCAGCCAATGCCAAGCAGATCATGAAAACCTTTAAGCTGCCGTGGGAATCACGTACAGATGCCCAGCAGGCGATGGGATAAGTTTAGCAGAGTAGCTACTACAAAAAAGCGTGTATCGTTGAAGTTAATTTAACTTCCCGGTACACGCTTTTTACAATGAAATGGGTAATGAATATTGTGATATGCTCAAATCTTGTTTAGGCGTCATTTTCTGCTTCGAGAAACACGGAGATCAGAATACGCGCGTTGTTTTCTCCAACATTTTTGGCATAGTGGGGGATGGCTGCTCTCCAGCTAAAGGAATCTCCTGCTTCCAGAGTAGCTGAATCCTCACCCTGCTCCACGTATACCGTACCCTCCAAAATAAAATGAATCTCATCCCCTGCATGAGCATGTTCTTCTTCTGTAGATGAGCCTGGCGGCATGTCCACCAGCATCATTTTGACATTACCCTGACCACCCAAATGATCGACCTGGAGTTTGTTTTTACCATACAATGTTTTACGACGCTCGTCCTTACGAATCACTTGCATCCGTTCCTCTTCTTTAAGAAGCAGAAAAGCGAGAGGTACGTTCAGCGCATTAGCGATGCTGTCCAATGTAGCGATGGAAGGGGAGGTTTTATTATTTTCGACTTGACTCATAAATCCTTGAGATAGACCGGTTCGTTCGCAGATTTGCTGGATGGATAAATTTTTACGTTTACGAGCCGCACGAATGTTGCATCCTATACCCATAGAGCGTTCCTCCTTTTAGGGAAATATAATATATACTAATTTATTATTCATCATACCAAATAATTTGTTGACAGACTATAGTTTCTTATGCTAAATTCACATTACAAAATAATTATTACTATTACTAATAATTTGAGTGTAATTCATACTTATGTGTTGCAGTATAGATTCGGACGTCATTATTTTTTTGGCTAAATTATTAGTAATATAAATTAATTATTCATATACGCTTGTATGAGTGTATTAAAACAAACAGAATGGAGAGATAAAGATGAGTTCAGCAAGCAGAAATGTTTCTACAATTATGCGGGTGGCGCTCGGAATTTTGTTTTTGGCGCACGGAATTGCTAAATTCCAAATGGGATTGGGTAATGTTGCAGGCTGGTTTTCCAGCATTGGTGTCCCAGGATTTTTAGGTTATGTCGTTGCGGTGATTGAGTTGGTCGGCGGGATTGCATTAATTCTTGGATTGCTTACTCGCTATGTATCCGGACTTTTAGTTATTGTATTGATCGGCGCTATTTTCACGGCCAAATTGTCCGGCGGGTTGATGGGGAATGGTCAAGGCGCTGGCTATGAGCTGGATATTGCTTTTATTCTGGTAGCTCTTCATCTCGTATTTGCGCCGACAACTCGCTGGTCTCTGGATTCTTTGTTCAGCCGTCGTGGGTCAACAGAACAATAAATTTGATTAAGCCTTAGTCCTCCAATCCATGTAGAAAGAGGGAAATCTCATGACAGCACATATTCATGACAACACTAAAATCGGGCAGGTTTCATTAAAAGTTAGTAACTTGGAGCGCTCTATTCAATTTTACACTGAGGTCATTGGTTTACAGCTTCTACGTCAAACAGCGGATACCGCTGAATTGACTGTTGACGGAAAGCATGCGCTACTGATTCTTAACTATATTGAAAATGCAGTTATTCTGCCGCGCCAGTCTGCAGCCGGATTGTATCACTTTGCTATTCTTCTACCGGATCGTATAGCTCTGGGTTTGTCTTTGCGTAATCTGCTGGCTCATGAGATTGAAATCGGACAGGGAGACCATGATGTAAGTGAAGCATTATACATCCATGATCCCGATAATAACGGAATTGAAATCTATGCGGATCGTCCTCGTAATCAATGGAAAAAAGATGCAAATGGATTTTACATGATGGGAACTGGACCTGTGGATGCAGAAGACCTGATTGCCATTTCTGAAAATTTACCTTGGCAGGGACTGCCACAGGGAACGGTAATTGGGCATGTTCACTTCCATGTGTCTAATTTGCTCACAGCACAGCAATTTTATTGCGATGTGCTTGGCTTTGACATTACATGCCGATATGGATCTTCAGCCTTGTTCGTTTCCGCAGGTGGTTACCACCACCATATGGGCTTGAATATATGGGCAGGTGAAGGAGCGCCACCAGCTCCCGAGCAGGCTGCTGGATTGGATTATTTTGAACTGATTGTTCCAGACCAACAAGAATTGGATGCCATTACTGCTCGTTTGACTGCGACAGGTTATCGATTACAAGAACGTGATGGGGCCTTGTATGTGGCTGACCCGTTCCGTATTCAAATCAAATTGGTTCAGGGTCAAACCATTTAACATAGCAAGAACGTAACAGAAAAGGGTATTCCTATGAGCCGTACTGGCTGGGAATACCCTTTTTTTATATCCTAAAACAAACTCCAATCCAAATCGCGGGACATTGTCTCCAGCAAGTGTACCCCCGCTGTACTGTTGCCCATACGATTCAATGAAGGTCCCACTAACCCGATGCCGTATCGTCCAGGTACCATCGTCATTATACTGCCAGATACGCCGCTTTTGGCAGGGAGTCCGACTTGAATGGCAAATTCACCAGAGGCGTCATACATACCGCATGTTGTCATAAATGTTTTGGCGATCTGTACATAGCGACGAGGGATCAAAGGTATACCTGTGACCGGATCACGGCCGTTGTAGGCTAGTATGAGTCCCATACGTGCTAAATCTGTACAGTTTAATTTGACAGCACAATGTCTGAAATAGACGTCAAGCACATCCTCCACATGACCTCTTAAAATCCCCTTTTCCATTAGAAAATAAGCAAGGGAACGGTTCAAATGGCCTGTGGCTGATTCTGAATCGTAGACATCCTGATCATATTCCAATGTGTCATTATGAGTAAGCAGACGGAAAAATTGAAGAACACGGGCAAATCTCTCTTCTGGACTGTTTCCGCGAATCAGAGAGGAGACCGCGATTGCTCCGGCATTAATCAGTGGGTTAAATGGAATCCCCGGCTCGACTAGTTCTAGCTTTAGCATGGAATTAAAACGGTCTCCGGTAGGCTCCATACCTACCTTAGAGAAGACAACGTCCTCTCCATTATCCATCAAGGCCAGAATGAGCGTAAATACCTTTGAGATGCTTTGCATCGTAAACTGGATTTCCGTATTTCCGGCTACCACGGTCTCACCCGCACCGTTCATGACCACAATACCCAGCGCGTCGGCCGGGGCCTTGGACAGTTCGGGAATATACGCTGCTACCTTGCCATGAATATACTCATGACGGCTTTGTTCTACCCATTCCGGCAGTTTGGTCTGTAGTCTCTGCCACTCCGATGTCATTTCTTTTCCTCCAGTCGAGTAACCAATCTGTGGTATTTATTGTAGAGCAAGAAGTAGCTATATACTTATTTTAAAGAAATGTTCAGTCGAAAAACAAGCTCTGATGTCATTTCTTTTTCTCCAGTTAAATCCCCAACCTATTGTAATATCTGGATTATGGCTGACAGGAGAAGGAGATGAAGTTGAGCATGTTACATGGTATGTTAGCGGATTACCCACGGGAGAAAACGATTCATCAGTTGTTTGAGGAGCAGGTTGAGCGCACACCGGACCATGTGGCGGTTGTACTTGGGGACAAGCACTTGACGTATGCTGATCTGAACAAACAGGCCAATCAGCTTGCACATGCTTTGCGGGTCAAAGGTGTAGATAAGGACGAGCCCGTCGGGATCATGGTCGAATGCTCATTGACTATATCGATACCGAACTTTATGTCGATAACTCAAAATCGTTTTTGAGCAGTCTACAGGAGCTTGAAACCGATGACCTTTGGTACAAGTAAAGTGAAGTGAAGTGAAGTAAGGTGAAGTAAAAAAACTGCCGACAGGGTCGACAGTTTTAGTTTAAAGACCTTCTGATGATTCAATTGGATTCATCAGAAGGTTATTTTGCTATGTACTAGAAATCAATAATAGCTGCTGGAATTTAATGAGCTTATGATCGCAGGCAATAAAGCAACAGCCATAATGATATAGATAACAATTACAATAGCGGCCCATAGCAGGCCTGCTTTAGCGTAGTTCGCTTTGCTCGGATTTGTCGAGCCGCTAAAAGCCCACACAAACAGCATAACAATTCCAACTACTGGTATTGCCATCAGGAGTAAGCTGATCATCCACTCCTTGAATGAAACAGGTGGCGGGTAAACAGGGGCGGGTCTGGACGGTGCTCCTTGTTGATTGTATTGCGGATTAAACGGGTTAGACGGGTTAGACAATTGAATCTTCTCCTTACGTGTTTAGTATGTTGTGTTTCCTATATTGTCCAAAACATCATACATGATATGACAATAAGCAACAAGTAAAATTCAGTAAACAGTCTAATAGTACTATCACATGACCAAAAATAGGTCTATACACCCTATTGACGAAGCGCTAATTATATATTAACGTATTGATATTAACATTTTGTTTTTATCAAATAATTTAAATTGAAATTTTTATAGAGTATTCGTTGCTTTTGAAGCAAAAGCGATGATGTCCCAAATATGAGCAGGAGGTGACACAAGTGACAGATAGATCGAAATACAACGACAGTGGCTTGACGGAGGAGCAATTTTTGGCCCTTTATGATGCGAATCAATATGAGCGTCCATCCGTAACGGTAGATATGCTGCTATTTACTGTAATGGATCAGCTCCAGCAGAATTACCGTAAGCTACCGGAGAAAACACTTCAGCTCCTATTGATCCAAAGAGGAGAGCATCCTTTTATAGGGCAATGGGCGTTGCCTGGTGGTTTTGTAGGCATGAATGAAAGCCTCGAAGAAGCTGCACGACGCGAGCTTAAAACCGAAACCAACGTAGATCAGATTTATATGGAACAGCTGTATACTTGGGGAGATGTGGCACGTGATCCGCGTATGCGGGTGATCAGCTGTGCTTATATGGCGTTAGTCGATCATGAATCTTTGGAGGTACAGGCAGGAGATGATGCCGCAGATGCTCAATGGTTTGAGCTGGATTACAGTGTGGCTCAGGAGACGCGGACGAATCAACCGGAAGGTTATACGTGGGAGCAAAACATTGACATCACATTGAAGCATGCGGACATCCTTCTGTCAGCCAAAGTGAAAGTAACTGAAATTCTTAAGGGGAAAACCATAGAAATCAAGCGAGAAGTCTTGGAGTCACAGGGAATTGCTTTTGATCATGCCAAAATTATTGCGTACGGTATTGAGCGTCTACGCAGCAAAATTGAATATACCGATATCGCATTTCACCTGATGCCAGCTCTATTTACACTGAGTGAACTTCAGCAGGTGTATGAAATTATTTTAGGTAAAGAACTGTTGGCCGCGGCTTTTCGTCGTAAAATAGCAGATCTTGTGGAAGAAACCAATGAATACAGGAAGGCGGCCGGACATCGTCCGTCCAAGTTATACCGATTTAAGCCACGGTCACGTTTTATATAGCATAAAAAGGAAGAAGAAATGAGGATTAGTCATGGAGAAGTTTACATTTTTTTATCGCAGTCATTCACCATTTTCGCAATGGTACCCTTGTGAATTTGTCGTGGATGGATTGGAATTTAACTGTGCTGAGCAATATATGATGCTGAAAAAAGCGCAGCTTTTTGGAGATGATGAGGCAGCCCTGAAAATTATGCAAGCTCCTACCCCAAGGGAGCAAAAAGCCCGTGGTCGCAGTGTACGCGGATTTGACCAATCCTTATGGGAAGCAAATTGTCAGCAATTCGTGTATGACGGGAATTATGCCAAGTTCACCCAAAATACGAATTTGCTCAAGCATCTGCTTAAAACGAAGGGTACTACTCTGGTTGAGGCTAGTCCGACGGACACCATCTGGGGTGTCGGTTTAGCTGAAAATGATGCTCGTATACAGTACCGGAAACAATGGCGGGGTACGAACTGGCTCGGCGAAATATTGACGAATTTACGTGAGGATCTATTGCAAAAGGAGGATTAGTTATCATGAATCACACAATGAATTCCCGGAGTAAGCGGGATGCCAGGTCACATATGGCGCATGAAACACTGTCCATTATGGAGAATGGGCATTATACGAATACCAAACAGATACAAGTAAATATTGCTAAAGAGGTAGGGAATGCGGTCACAGGTTCGAAACTATATAGACCTTCTCAACTGGTAGCTGTAAAGCAAGAGGCAGAGCAAAGAATAAAAAGTATATTAGGAGCTTCTTCCCATGTTGACGAACAGGCGATCATTGGGAACATGGAAGTTACGGGAGAAAGTACGTTGCAGGCCGCACATAGACTCCGGGTCGAGGAGAAGCGGGAACACGTAGCATGTTTGAATTTTGCATCAGCCAAAAACCCAGGAGGTGGATTCCTCGGAGGCAGTCAGGCTCAAGAGGAAAGCTTGGCTCGTTCGTCAGCACTGTATCCTTGTATTTCACAAATGGTGGAAATGTACCAACATAATCGGAAGCTGCGGAGCTGTTTTTATTCAGATTATATGATTTATTCTCCTCGAGTTCCTGTATTTCGGGATGATCAGGGAACATTGCTGGAAGAGCCGTATCTAGTCGATTTCCTGACCGCGCCTGCTGTGAATGCTGGAGTCGTGCATGAACGGGAGCCAGAGCAGGTCAATCGGATTGGAGAAGTTATGTTGGAGCGCATTCGTTACATTTTGGGAATGGCCATGCAAAACGGTGTAGAACATCTTGTGCTTGGTGCTTATGGTTGTGGAGTATTCCGCAATAAGCCGGAGGAGGTAGCCAGTTGGTTTAAGCAAGTACTTGTAACTGAAGGATATGGATTCCTGTTTAAACGGGTTGTCTTTGCGGTATTGGACCACAAAGCAGAGCAGCGTACTTTAAACAGTTTTAAAAATGCTCTATCCTGATGTTAGAGACAGATTAAACATTAATACTGATGAAATAGGAGAGTGCTGAATGAACCCATCTTCCAACATTACCTGGCATGTATCAGAAGTGGATAAGCAAGCTCGACAGCTTCTGAACGGACATAAGAGTCCGGTGCTTTGGTTTACGGGGCTGTCTGGCTCGGGAAAGTCAACGGTATCCTCCACACTCGAAAAAGCGTTATATGCAAGAGGTATACGTACATTTATTTTGGATGGGGATAATGTTCGGCATGGTTTGAATCGCAATTTGGGTTTCCTGCCCGCTGACCGCAAAGAAAATATTCGTCGTATAGCCGAAGTGTCCAAGCTAATGGCCCATGCGGGTGTTCTAACGATTTGCGCCACCATTTCGCCTTATCGTGAGGATCGTGAAATGGTAAAGGACATTTTACAGCAGGAGGGCTGTTACGAGATTTATATCCGATGCAGTCTAGAGGAATGCGAGCGTCGTGATCCAAAAGGCATGTACAAGAAAGCAAGAGCTGGAGAAATCCAACATTTTACAGGGATTGATGCTCCATATGAAGTACCGCTGGAACCTGATTTAATCGTATCTACGGAAGGCCGGGAGGTAAAGCAGTCGGTACAGGATATTTTGGATTTTCTCGATAGAAAGCAGCTCTTATTATGATTTTATGATGAATTCTATATGAATATTGTCTGAAAGTCTCTATAGCAAAACCTAAAGAAGTGATCAATGCGATCATTTCAGAATATAGAAATTGAAGTCACTTTATTGTAAATAAATACAGCACTATATTACGGCAAGCCTTAAGGGGCTTGCTTTTTTATTTGTGATTTTAAACTAATTCTAAATCCTACATTATAATTATTATAAAAAAGTATTGATTTTTGTTTGTGCACAATTTATAGTGAAAGGCACAAGGTCAACCAATTCAATCAAGAGGTGATTTCAATTATGAGTAACCAACCAACGAACCTGACTACAAGCTGGGGCGCTCCTGTTGGAGATAATCAGAATTCGATTACAGCAGGCTCACGGGGGCCTGTACTAATTCAGGATGTGCATCTGCTGGAAAAATTGGCGCATTTTAACCGGGAGCGTGTGCCGGAACGGGTTGTTCATGCCAAAGGTGCGGGGGCACACGGATATTTTGAAGTCACTAATGATTTGTCTTCATATACAAAAGCAAGCTTTTTGTCCGAAGTGGGTAAGCGTACACCGATGTTTATCCGTTTTTCTACTGTGGCAGGTGAGCTAGGCTCGTCCGATACTGTACGCGATCCACGTGGATTTGCGGTAAAGTTTTATACAGAAGAAGGAAACTATGATCTCGTGGGCAATAATACACCTGTCTTTTTTATTCGGGATGCCATTAAATTTCCTGACTTTATTCATACGCAAAAACGTCACCCCCAAACGCATTTGAAAAACCCGAATGCGGTCTGGGATTTCTGGTCCTTGTCTCCTGAATCGCTGCATCAGGTAAGTATTCTCATGTCTGATCGCGGTATTCCCGCTACACTTAGACATATGCATGGTTTTGGCAGCCACACGTTCAAGTGGGTGAACGCCGAGGGACAGGCCGTATGGGTGAAATATCATTTTAAAACAGAACAAGGCATACAAAATCTCGATGTGGATTTAGCTGCGAAAATTGCCGGTGAAAATCCTGATTATCATATACAAGATTTGTTTAATGCGATTAAAAAGGGCGATTTCCCGGCATGGAAACTTTATGTGCAGATTATGCCCATAGAAGATGCGGATACGTACCGTTTTGATCCATTTGATGTGACCAAAGTATGGTCTCAAAAGGATTACCCGCTGATCGAGGTAGGGCGCATGGTGCTGAATCGCAATCCTGAGAACTACTTTGCTGAGGTAGAGCAGGCGACATTCTCGCCGGGTTCATTTGTTCCTGGTATTGAGGCTTCCCCGGATAAGATGCTGCAAGGACGCCTGTTTGCCTATGGTGACGCACATCGCTACCGTGTCGGTGCAAACCATAATGCGTTGCCAATCAACCGGCCGCATGCGGAAGTTCACAACTATCAACGCGATGGTGCATTGCGCAGTGACGGTAATGGCGGGGGATCTGTCTATTACGAGCCGAATAGTCTCGGCGGACCGAAAGAATCATCTGCTCACAAAATTGCTCCTTTTGAAGTGTCTGGCGAGGCACAAAGTGTAGCCTATGATCATCACGATCACTACACACAACCAGGGGACCTGTACCGCTTGCTGAGTGAAGAGGAGCGCTCACGTCTGGTCCGAAACATTGTAAATGCCATGAAGCCTGTAGAAAGTGATGAAATCAAACTGCGTCAGATCGGTCATTTCTATAAAGCTGATCCTGAATACGGGCGTCGTGTAGCGGATGGTCTGGGCTTGACCGTACCACAAGGCGAGTAGAAGGATTGGCAAACGCCTAACCTGAAAGCCGTATGAATAAATAATAAAAGGATGTCCCCACACCACATATATGGTGGAGGGGACATCCTTTGTTTTTGAGAGTCATGTAAAGCAGGGGCTACTAAATCCTCTTCAACCGAGGTAAGTAGACCACCAGAAACAGTGACCGTCCCAGGGCAAAGATGATAAAGGATAACCAAAGTCCATGATTCCCATAATGAGGAACGCACCAGAAGAGAGCAATCAAAAAGCAGACCAGTGAAATCAGCATCGAATTACGGATCGGATACGTTACCGTCATCCCTGTAAACACACCGTAGAATACCAGTCCCAGCCCGGCTGCTAGGGGAAAGACCACCAGCCACCCATTGTAAGGAGTCGTCAGGCTAATCACTGTAGCATTCACCGTAAATAGCGAGATCAGCGGATCTTTCAGTGCAAGATACAATCCTCCCGTCACTACACTGGTAACCAGTGTCCAGAACCAGGACAAATGAATAACTCTCTGCAGCATTTTACGATCCCCGGCACCACGAGCCTGACCCGTCATGATGCTACTGGCGTTGGCGAACCCGTCAAAAAAGTAAGCCATAATGTAATGGATCTGCAACAAAATAGCATTTGCCGCCAACTGATCGGTTCCAAAGCTCGCACTGCGCGCCGTAAACAGATTAAACATCGTCAACAGGCAGGCAGTACGAATCATGAGATCAAGGTTCGTCGCCATGACTCTTTTTAACCCTGAGGCACCGAACCATTCTCGCCAATTCCTCTGTCCGCTGCGCTTCCATTCTCTCCAAATCGGTGAACGGAACACCAGTACAAGACCCAATACACATGCAAGAGCTTCTGCAATCAGGGTAGCGCTTGCGACCCCAGCGACATTCCAATGCATGACCTGTGTAAATACAATAGCTAATAGCATATTAATCACATTCATGGATATTTGTAAAAATAGTGTAGCTTTCACGCGGGACAATCCCATCAGCCATCCGAGCAGCACATAGTTCACTAATGTAAGGGGTGCTCCCCAAATACGGATGTTAAAATAAATTGCTGCTTGCTCTGCCACATCCTGAGCTGGATGGATGAGCTGGAGAGAAGCTAGCAAAATGGGCTTTTGCAATACAATAAATACTGCACTAATGAGTAGAGCTATGGCAAGTGGGCGCATGAGAGCAGCTATGCCTTGATCGTTATTTTGTGCCCCTGCGGCTTGTGCTGTGAAAGCTGACGTACTGACTCGCAGAAAGCCAAACAGCCAATATAAAGTATTGAAAATAAGAGTACCGACTGCCACGCCGCCTAAATAGGCAGAGTGGCTTAAATGACCGATTACTGCTGTATCCACCGCACCGAGTAGCGGGGTTGTAATCGTCGAAATAATTAAAGGGATTGCTAAAGCAAGATAGGCTCGGTGGGAAGGCAGCATGTTGAAAAAACCTCCAGTAACGATTGTGTATAGGGATGCTGATCCGAATGAAATAATGATTCCTTGGAAAAATGCTCAAGCACACGGCCATCTTTCATAACCATGATTCGATCACTCATAAAGTGCACAGCCGCCAGATCATGCGAGATAAACAGATAAGCCAGTCCAAACTCATCCTGCAAATCCTTAAGCAGATTCAAAACCGTGGCTTGTGTGGTCACATCCAAACTTGCAGTCGGCTCGTCCAATACGATAAAATCCGGTTCTGTGCTAATGGCACGTGCAATGGTTACACGCTGCTTTTCCCCACCACTGAGCTGATGTGGGAACTTATCCAGATAGCTGGCCGGAAGCTTTACCATACCTAACAGTTGTTCTGCTATATTCCGACGTCCGGAGGGCATACCCGCCATAAAGGAAGGAACATAGCACTTGAGCTGATCCAATGGCTCCAGCAGTGATTGCAGAATGGTTAGTCTGGGGTTCAAAGCTGCGGATGGATGTTGAAATACCGCCCCCAGTCTGCTGCGAATCCGTTTTAATTCACTTCGCTTTAATCCTCGAATGGACTGTCCGCCCAATCTAAGCTCACCTTGATCAAACGGGTCCAATGTCAAAATACAGCGAGCGAGTGTGCTTTTCCCACTGCCGCTTTCTCCGACAACACCCAGACATTCTCCGGGCAAGACCGACAGAGTAACATCGTGCAGCACAGTTTTGCCCCCAGTGTAAGCCTTCGTCAAACCGGAGACGGTAACAACAGGATTAGAGCTGTCTTGCCACTGAGCGCAGGCGGCTTGATTATTCATGTAATATGCTCCTTCCCGGTGCAAGCTGTTCATCAGTGCTATTGCATGGCAAACGCGAAGGAGCGCCTGGAGACAGCGGCGGAATAGCCGCCAGCAAGCGACGCGTATAGGGATGGACTGGATGGTCTAGCACCGCTTGCGTTTGGCCAGCTTCAACCAAAACACCTGTACGCATTACGGCAATTCGATCCGCATACTTCCGTACATGCCGTAGATCGTGAGTAATCCACAAGACGGAAATTCCCGTTTCCATCCGGATTTGATCAATGAGCTGGAGTACTTGGTGTGCAGTCAGCGTATCCAGCGCAGTTGTGGGCTCGTCGGCAATAAGCAGCTTTGGCTTTAGAAGCAGTGCAGCTGCAATAGCCGCTCGCTGCAATTGACCGCCGCTGAGCTCGAATGGATAGCTGCGGTACACACGTTCGGCGGGAAGCTGTACGTGCTCAAGCACCTCGATACAACGCTGTTTACGCGCTTTACGGTCTTGCTTGCCGTGAGCACACATCAGCTCGTCGAGTTGGCTGCCTACACGTAAAAAAGGTGTAAAAGCCCCGTGATAATCTTGAAAAATGTAAGATATTTCACTGCCAAGCAAGGAACGTCTTTGTTTAACAGGTAGGGCAAGCAAATTCTCGTCATTCCACATGATGATTCCTTCAGCGCTAACAGAAGCGGGGAGGAGACCGCCAATAGCGAACGCAGTCATGCTTTTCCCGCTGCCGCTTTCGCCTGCCAGAGCACACCATTCTCCCGGATGAATGGCAAGTTCCAGTTGTTCTACAATCGTTTTTGCTTTTGTTCGAATCGTTAAGCCTTCAATAGTCAGCATGTATAGTTCACTCCTCTGACCGGGTTCTAACATCATATCGGTCGCGTAGCTTGTCTCCAAACACGTTCGCCAGTAGCACGGTGAGTACGACAGCTATGCCGGGACCAAGCATTAAATGGGG
Organism: Paenibacillus sp. DP01; assembly: GCF_044784315.1. Classification (NCBI taxonomy): domain Bacteria; kingdom Bacillati; phylum Bacillota; class Bacilli; order Caryophanales; family Paenibacillaceae; genus Paenibacillus; species Paenibacillus sp. DP01. Next base: position 3,004,859 of record NZ_CP173059.1, on the reverse strand, counting down.
TGCCATTTGAAAATATGCACGCCCTTCATTCAACATCGTTCCCCATTCGGGAATGGGCGGTTGAGGACCTAAGCCCAAAAAAGATAGAGAGGCGATCATTAAGATGATTTTGCCGATATCCAGCGTAGCCAGTACCAGTACATTCCCAATGGCATGGGGTAGAATATGCCGCATGACAATTCGCAGGGAGGAGGTACCCGCAAGTATCGATAGCGAAATGTAATCCTTTTGCTTTTCAGCCAGAACGGTACTGCGCACCAGGCGGGCATAACCAACCCATTTTACTGCAGACACCGCAAATATAAGATTCCCTAAGCCTGGTCCAAGCAGGCCGCTTAGCACAATGGCAAAAATATAATCAGGCAAAGTCATGAAGGCATCGACTACACGTTGAAATACACGATCCACCCAGCCTCCAATAAATCCTGACAGCAGACCGAGGGGAACCCCGACAACCAGTGAAACGATCAAAATCAACAAACTGGTTCCGACTGTCGTCCGTAGTCCTGCTATGACTCTCGACAGCACATCTCTACCCAAATGATCGGTTCCCAGCCAGTGCATTGCACTGATCGGTTGAAGTCGACTTCCCATTTGGATATGATACGGATCTTGCGGAGCTAAGAAGGGTATGACTGTAATGGCTGTAAGAATAAACAGGATGGAAAGTGATCCGATCCATGCTTTGGACAATCGTGCCCTGGTGAACTGCCTGTTTTCCGCATGTACGGATTCTATCATGATAAACGTTTCTCCTTCAAAGCAATTTCAGGATTGACCCAACGGTAGGACAGCTCTACCAAGATATTGAGACATATAATGAATACGGCCATAAAGATTGTATAGCCCTGTATAATGGGGTAGTCTCTCGCGGCAATTGCATCCACAATCCATTTGCCAAGCCCCGGATAGGCGAATAGCACTTCGATCACCACCGTACCTCCCAATAGGCTGCCTATGCTCTCGCTGAATACCGTAATAAGTGGAACTAAGCTGTGACGGAACATGTGTCTAAAAAAAATGCGAACCGGACTGATTCCACGCGCTTGCGCTGCTTTGATAAAATCCTGCCCCGAGCTTTCAATCAGACTTGCGCGAATCATTCGTACATAAACAGCCGCCATTGCCAATCCGAGGGTAAGAGAAGGGAGGACTAAATGGAAAATGGTCCCATCACCCATAGACGGCAAAATACGCAATTTAACCGCAAACCATTCGATAAACAAAAGACCTAACCAAAAGCTGGGAATCGAGGAGCCAATTAAGGCAAACACACGACTGGCACTGTCAATCCAGCGGTTACGGTACAGCGCGGACAATGTGCCTAACGGGAGAGCTATCAGCAGCATAATGAACAGGGAGCCTCCAGTCAGGAGAAGTGTATAAGGCAGCTTTTCTATAAACTCTGTCAAGACTGGACGATGGGTTAAATAAGATTGTCCAAAATCCAACTGGAGCAACTGAACCAGCCACTTACCATATTGCACAGGCAATGGCTGATCCAGCCCCAATTGGCTACGCATATCTGCAATTTGCTGATTGGATACAGCTACATCATCTACTCGAAGAATGCTCCGAACGGGATCGCCCGGAACAAGCTTAAGCAGACAGAAGCTCACAAAGGAAAGAACAAGAAAAAACAACATAAACGTCAGAAACTTTTTGGCAATGGATTGAAACATGCTAGTTCACATCCAAGTCCTGGGTCAGCAGATAGTATTCACTTTGGCTGGTTACCCAGTTATGTACGTAATTACGATAGGCCACTACGTTGTTTGGATGAACTAGAAAGGATTGCAGATTTTCTTGGTCAATCAGCGTGACAGCCTTCAGCGCCAGCTTGTTGTGCTGCTCCTCATTCACAGTTGTGTTCAGTTGTGTAATCATACGCTCGAGTTCTGGTATATGCATACGACCGTAATTCAATGCTCCCTCCGGCATATAGGCCGCATTCAGGAAGTAGCTTGCATCGCCGCGCGGGGCTGTAATGTTACTGTAAGTCGCCAAATCCCAATCCTGATGAGCGGCCAGATATTCATCAATATTATCAACCTGACGGATATCAATCGTGATGCCAAGCTCCTTAGCGTTAGCCTGAATTAGCTGCGAAATGAGTGGGAGTTCTGCTCTCGACTGGTAGGTTAACAATGTAAAATGAAGGGGGGAGCCATCAGGATTCGTAATTTTGCCGTTCTGCACTGTATATCCAGCCTCTTTGAAGCCTTCTCGCGCCGCATTCAAATCAAACTTTTTCGTAATATATTCCGGTGAAAAAGGAAAATCCGGCAAGAACGGACCTTGCGCAGGGGTTCCCTGACCAGACATGATACCGCTCGCAATCTCATCTCGGTTGATCAGATGATCAAATGCTTTGCGCACAGCTGTTTTTTTCAGATCATGATTGTTCATATTGTAAATAAGTTGGTGCGTCCGCAGGCTGGGGAGAGAGTCAACTTTAACGGTAGAATCAGCTTTCAAGAGTTCCAGACTTTCAATGGGCGGACGGTACACAATATCGGCTGTTTTAGCTTGAAATGCAAGCTGACGTGCATTGGCGTCTTCGTTAAACATGAACTTGGCATGTTTCAGCTTTACTTCACCGTTCCAATAGTGCTCGTTGCGCTCCAGATTCAGTTCACTTCCGGCACGGAAACTGGCAACCTGGAACGGCCCCGTTCCCGATGGGAAGTCACCTGTGGCTGTGGTGTCCATAATTGCGGTATTCGGATGAACCAGCTCAGATACAAATTCCGGGAAGGGCTTGTCCGTCGTAATGCTCAAGGTCTGCCCTTCTGCATGAATATCACGGATATGTAGTGCATTTTTGACCGATGGATTGAGCTTTAGCGCTCTTTCCAGAGAGGCTTTGACAGCTGCCGCATCTACGGCTTTACCGCTATGGAATTTCACGCCTGGTCGGATGCTAAAGGTCCAGTGTCGCCCGTCCTTACTATCCCATTTCTCTGCAAGCCAAGCTTCCAGCTTGAGATCCTTATTCACTTTGATCAATGTTTCATTTACTCCAGCACGAACGGCTGTGTAATTAATATCTGTATGAGGATCAATAGAAGGGCTTTGCACGTTGAACAATAAGGTGACACTCTTATCTTGTGGTGCCGTAGAGGATGTGGATGTAGTTGATGGAGATGAAGCACAGGCTGTCATCATCACCGCCATTACCGCGGGTATAAATAGTTTGAAATATGAACGTTTAAACAACAGGGAGTCCTCCTTAATAGTAATCGTAATTTTTACGCTTTACTCCGTGAGTCATATCGTAACCAAATGAGGAGGATTTGTAAATATGTAATTATATGAATACCTATCTAGATTCGTAAAAAAAGGCTGCTTAACCATAAATGAGATGGTTAGCAGCCTTTAAATTTATTCAGGTATTATGTTTGGAATAAAAATAATGGTTAATTAGTGCATGGGTGCTTTAGCAGTGCCATGTTCAACATGAACTCTGCGAATGAAAAACGCAAGGATCAGACCGATCACGCTGATGACCATTGCAAAGAAAAATGAATTCTGAGATCCGACTACCATGGCTTTAGCCATTTCATTTACGGATTGAGGCATGCTGGATTGGCTCAAATAGCTGTCCATGCCTTTGGAGAGAATACTTACCGCTACGGCAGTACCGATTGCACCAGCGACTTGCTGGAGCGTACTCATAATAGCCGTTCCGTCTGGGTATAGATCCATAGGGAGCTGGTTTAGACCGTTAGTTTGGGCTGGCATCATAATCATAGAAATGCCGATCATCAAGCAGCTATGCAGCACAATAATGAGTACGAGCGTGGATGTCGTTGTAATGCCTGACAGGAAAAACAACACAGCAGCCACGATTACAAGTCCTGGAATCACAAGCCATTTGGGACCGAATTTATCGAATAAGGAGCCCATAATAGGCGACAAGAGACCGTTGATAATCCCACCGGGCAGAAGCACCAAACCTGCTGTTAGAGCGGACAAGGCCAGCCCTTTTTGCAAGAACAGTGGAAGAATCAGCATCGTAGAAAGGATCGTCATCATACATAAGAACACCATGATAACGCCGATCACAAACATTGGATATTTAAATACACGCAAATTCAGCATAGGTGCTTTCATTTTTAACTGTCGTACAGAGAACAGAATCAACGATACCACGCCGATGATCACAGGAAGCAAAACAACCAGGCTGGTCCAGCCTTCGCCACCTTCACCAGATTTACTGAAACCAAACACGACACCGCCGAAGCCAATGGAAGACAGGATAATAGATAAAAGATCAATCTTGGGTTTGGTCGGTTCTGAGACGTTCTGCATAAACAAAATACCGCAGATCAGCGAGAGGACCAAGAAAGGAAGAGAGATCCAGAAGATCCAGTGCCAAGATAAATTCTGAAGTACCAGTCCTGCAATGGTAGGTCCTACCGCAGGTGCAAACATAATAACCAATCCGATGATTCCCATAGCCGCGCCTCTCTTTTCAGCTGGGAAGATAATTAAGATCGTGTTAAACATCAACGGCAATAACAGCGCTGTACCCATAGCCTGCAAAATGCGTGCGATCAATAACACTGAAAAGGTAGGGGCAAGCGCTGCAACGAGACAACCAGCTATTGAAAATAGCAACGATGTCACAAACAGCTGTCTTGTGGTAAAGGTTTGAAGCAGCAATCCCGATACAGGCACCAAAATACCAAGTGTCAGCAGATAGGCGGTAGTCAGCCATTGAGCTGTTGCAGTTGTAATATGCAAAATCTGCATCAAATCATTCAACGCAATGTTAAGTGCCGTTTCACTGAACATTCCAATAAAGCCACTAAGGAGCAGGGCAATCATAATAGGTAGCACCTTGAACGTTTTGGGTTCAGAGGGTGAACTTGTTTGACTCATTGTACTCATGTTGTTTTTGTTCCTCCAATAAATTAATGGGTATTGAATTATAACGATCGGTCTATATATAATAAACATGCTATTATTTTTTTGTCAAAATAAAAGTTTCAAATATTATATAATGAAGGATGCTGTATATGGCTGCTAAACCCGAATCATATGAGAATATCGTACAAACGGCGTCAAGACTCTTTTTTCACCAGGGGTATCATGCGACCGGACTGAATCAGATTCTTGCCGAGAGTGGATCGCCGAAGGGATCACTTTATTATTATTTTCCACATGGTAAAGAAGAGTTGGCTTTGGAGTGCATAAGAAGAGGGAATGAGTTTATTAAGCAAAAATTAAAACAGGCACTGAGCGGAAACGAAAATCCTGTAGTAGCCATTCAGGATTTTATTCGTCATACAGCTGAGGAGGCAGATCGTCTCGGCTTTGACAGCTTCATGCCGATTGGCTTCTGGGCTGCTGCGGAAACTTCCTGTATCAGCGAATCGCTACGTCATGCTTGTGTGAATACGTTTACAGATTGGCAGCGCATTTATATGGAGCGTCTTCAGGAATCGGGCTTGGATGAGGAAAAGGCACACAGTCTGGCGGTACTGATCATTTCAATGCTCGAAGGTGCATTAATTTTGGCCGTTACGCAACAGAGCAGTGCTCCTATTTATAACATCGTGGATTACATTCCACAATTGGTCAAATGACTTAGCTATTCGGGTTTCAAGCGCCCCTAATGAGCTCCAACAAGCGACTTTAGAGAGTCGATGTTTTCATTTTTGAGAACTCGGCTTTTTGGTGCATCCTGGGATGTAATTTTACTCACATTACCAGCACCAAATGATGAAAAGTATGGTAAAATGGAATGAATTTGATTTTGCGCGAAAGGAAGAGTGATGCAAGTGGCAAAAGCGAAGGTACCCAAACGGCCTACTCGGGATGAATTTGTACTTGAGGAAATCGGGAATCAGCTTGTAGAAGCACAACAAGAGCAATCCGAAGTTGTATTGACTGTATGGGGACGCGAAGAAGCAACCCGCGGACAAATCGTTAAAATGGATCCGAGAACAGGCAAGGTTCATGTAGAGAGCAATGGAGAAACGGATAAAGTTCCTTTTATGGATATCATGAGTGTAAATTACCCGAGAGATTAGTTGTGATTACATAAATATAACAGAAAGGGATGAAAGAATGTCAAAGTTAGGCGTCTCCCTTACAATCGGTATTTTTATGATCATCTTTTCAATGATTTTCGGTTTTAAAGTATATATAGTTGTTTCTGCTGCTATGTTCGGACTTTTTGCTTATCTAGCTATAGCAGGATATCTCAAACGTAATAACCAGGATGATCCGTCAAATGATGGCTATTATGAATTTTTGGAAAATGTCAGGAACTAATAATTATTATTCATGAATAAAAAAACAACCGAGTGGTTTACAGCCATCGGTTGTTTTTTTATATTCTGCTATATAAGTGGTAAAGAGAACACCGCATGGCTGCGTTGACCTAGGCCTGGTATAGGTTTATGTAGCTTTGATCGGGCTGGCATGATTGGTGCGGGCTGCGGCTTTCTTAAGCACCTTACGATCGAAAATGAAGGGGCCGAACGGCAACAGCGAGGCAATCAAGGCTGCAAGCCCTTGCAGCAGCGTAATTTTACGCAATATCAACATGACTAACGTGGCAACCACATAAGCCACAAACAGTACCCCATGGATCATTCCCACCCAGCTTACCATTTGCGGCATTCCAGCTGCGTATTTAAGTGGCATGGCAATACATACAAGCAGCAAATAAGAAATCGCTTCAATATTACCAATGGCACCAAACGTTTTAAAAGCATTTTTGAACATAATAGACCTCCTTTTTCTGTTACTTAAAATTTAATATATCCTATAATGCAATGTTATTAAACGGTAGAAAGTTACGATATATCGAAAATTTACAGCTAACTCTTAATATTTACTTTGATACTCGGGTCACAACGTCCGGGTTGTTTAGATTAACGTAAGAAAAAAATGAGGTCTAAACATTTGGTATGGAAATTCCGATAACAGTTAAATGAACGTCTGTACGTTATGGTATATATTTTAAAAGCTGGATTGCAGCAGAAGGGTTTGTGCGTTTACTTATTCGTTTTAACAAATAAAATTTCCATACTGGTATCAAGGAGAGCATAGCATATGAATAAAAAACGTCTGCGTCAATGGATGGCTCCGTTCGCAACGGCCACACTGATTTTGAATACGGGATATGGCATTTTGGGACCCGATGCAGTGGCTAGCGCGTTGCCGACTGAAAGGCATAACTCAAATCTGACAGGTTTGAATAGTGCACAATCACATACCAAATTAGCAACCGTTCAAGGGCGCCAAATGCCGTTCACTTCTGGCGCGAAATTGACTTCGTTAACTGGTCAGAAGACCACTCTTAACCAAATGATAAAAGTAATGTCGAGCCAGCTGGTTACTTCGAATATTGCGCCAGCAGATGTAAGCAGTCTTACTGCGGTTCCTACAGAAACAACAAAAGTAAATTTGTCTTGGATCAATCCGTCGGACATCAATTTTGACCATGTAAAAGTGGTTAATGTCACTAACGATGTATATGTAGATAACATTCGAAGTAACTCTTATATGATGAGCGGTTTACAGCCGAACACGACATATACCTTTCGCGTGAAAACGGTGAATAAGAGTGGAAATGAATCTCTCGGTACAACAATTCAGGCTAAAACAGCTTCCGTTGATGGTCCTGTAGATAAGACACCCCCAGGAGAAGTAAGCGGGCTGACAGCGACGAATGTAGGTTATAATGGATTTACCATCAATTACATATTGCCTAAGGATACTGACTTAAGCCAAGCGATTATCTATTTAAATGGTACAGAAATTCAGAGAACCACAGGCACGTCTTACACGTTTAATGTCTTGAATGCTGCTACAGCCTACAATGTAACGGTCAAAACGATAGACAAATCCGGAAACTTATCTCAGGGAGTTAGTATTCCCGTTACAACGTCTTCAGTCTCTACCGATATTGTGCCCGAAGTGACAGGTGCTTCAGTGACATCAGTTAATAACTATAGCGTTACTGTTTCCTGGACAAGACCTAGCGGAATTAGTACAGTCAGCCTGTATAAGGATGGCCAGCTGGTAACGGATTCAACAGGATCATCCTATACATTTAACAATCTATCGGCAAGCCAGACATACACATTCACGATAAAATCCAAGCGAAGCACAGGTGCGTTGTCTTCCGGTGTGAAACTGACTGCCACAACGGATAGTACATCCTCCAATTCGTCAGAAGTGTCCAATCTTGAAGTCGATAGCAAAAGCGACACCTGGATCAAAATCACCTATGACATGCCGAGCAGAGCAGAGAAGGTGAAAATATATGTTGATGGCGATTATAAGGGAACTACAAGCTCAGAATCCTATAAAATTACGGATTTACGAGAGGGACGCTGGTATGAGATTAAGGTCATAACTGTAAATAGTAGTGGAAGGGAATCTAGTGGTGTAAAGATATCGGAACGCACGAATTCGGATGGTTACTACTCTTCGTCTTCTAGTTCATCGAACTATGAGAAAGCAAGAGATTTGATGCGGATTGCAGAGAACAGTCTAAATGCGTCCGACTGGCGTTCTGCCAGAGATGCGATTAGTGATCTGCCAACCGGTACACGTAAAAGTGATCTGCTGGATCGATTGGAGGCTATTCGCAATAGGGCATTAGGCACCAGCAGTTCATCGTCCGGGACAAGCTCTACTACCACCACTTCCGGTACTACGACGAATTACACGAACAGTGCGGTTGCTTCCTATTCAACGTCGTTCACCCTAACACCAGGAGCTAAAACAGCTTATGTGGATGGTCGGGCTACAACGATAGCTCAGGCGCCGAAAATCATAAATGGGGTAACGATGGTCCCGTTACGATTTATCAGTGAACGGGTGGGTTACGATGTAAATTATGAAAAAGGCACCAAAAAGATCATTCTGAATCGTCCTACAGACGGCAAACAAATAGTACTTCAAGTCAAGAATTCCACACTTGCTGTATATGAGTTAAACAACTCCCGGAATTATTCGACGAGCATCACTGCTCCAGTTATTGTTAACGGCTATACGCTGGTTCCATTACGAGTCATCAGTGAGCTTTCGGGTTATCAGGTAAACTATAATGCAGCATCCAAACAAATTACGATTACCAAATAAATACTTCTGAAAAAAGAGTTCTAAAGTAAAAACTTTAGAACTCTTTTTGTTAGGAAATGTACATGAACATGCGAAAAAGGGAGCTTTTAGACGCCCGTAAGATCTACGCATTACTGAATATTCGAACAGGCATGAAAGCGAAATTCATGAGGGGTTAATCCACATCGTTCCTTGAAGATTCGATAGAAATATTTCATATCATGAATACCGACTTCAAGTGCGATCGTTTGAACGCTCCAATGAGTATCTAATAGTAAGCTACAACTCTCGTGAATACGAATATCCTGCAGCATTTTGGTGTAGGTCATGCCGCTGGCTTGTTTAAATTTGCGTTGAAATTGCCGTGAGCTAATTAAGAATTGCTTGCAAATTTGGTCAACAGACAACGGATTTTTATAATTTCTGGTTATATCATCAATCGCATACTGAATGGGATCGGTTATGATTGGCTTGGAAACATGAGCTACTTGTTGCATAGCATGGCTGATATGTTCTAATAAATCGATTAAGTATAAATAAAGTTTATATCTAAATCCGGTGGATTTACATTTTTGCTCCATTTCAATAGTGTACATAATTTTAGCAAATTCTTTTGCGTTTTCTCGAACTTGAATATAGTCAGTACATTCCCGAAAAAGAAGAGCCAAACGATAGAAATCCTCTTGAATTTGGCTATCAGCAGGCTCTCCGGGCAATGTTAGAATTTGCTTGTCAAAAAGACAGTTCATAACCTCAAGCGGTGTATGATCTGTTGTATTACTCTGAACAAAGAGATGTTCTTTTCCATAAGGGATAAAAATAATATCTCCCTTGGAGACGGGCAACGTTTGTGTAGAAAATTTTAGTGTGCCGATACCTTCCTTGATATAAGATATTTCGTAAAAATCATGAGCGTGTTTTTGAATATTTCCCTCTATTTGAATAGGACAAAGAGAAATTGGAGTCCCATTTGTGAAATTATGGTCTAGATAATATGCCTCTTCGCTAACCAATGCGATCCCCTCCTTTGTTGGTAGAAAGCACACCATTTTTTAGTCATAAATTTTATTATATCAATTTTTAAGATGTATTCAATTGGTACAGGTCGTAATTGCCCATAAGCTGTCGCTCATGACCATTTAAGTGAAAAATCGAAACTATTAAAATTTTAAATATAAATACAAAGGAGGATAACATGATGAGTGTTAGTTTAACTACAGAGCTTCCAGAAGAAAAAAAGCCATATTTGCTGCGTAGCGGGGATGGAAGAAGGTATGTATTTGGTCAACAGGTAGCTACTGTTATTGCCGATTTTAAAAGCACTGGGGATGTACTCGAATTAACGACGATTTCAGGTGGGAAAGGAGAGACCTTTCCGCTACACAGACATAAAGATGCTTTTGAATCTATCTATGTAATGGAAGGTAAAATTGAATTTATGCTCGATGGAGTGAACTATTTGTTGACTGCCGGAGACTATGTTCATATCCCTCCTGGAATCGCACATGCGTATCGAATGGCTGGGCATCGAAATCGCTTTGCTTCCTATTCGATTAAAGGTAATCTCACGGCAATATATGAGCTTTTAGGAGAGCCGTATCCTTACTTTGAACATCCAACCACAGCGATGAATTCGTATTCTGAGAATCAATTGACGGAAGCTTCCAATAGAGCAGACATTGTATTCCTTCAAGATGCTGTTCAATGGGGGGAGTATAACTCGCCTGAAGAAAGCCATAATCCAAGACGCGTAGCTCCTTATGTTCTGGAAAATGGAGAGGGAGACCGTTTGCTCACTGGAGACCAGCTTCACAGGATTCTAGCTACTCAAGAAAATACGAACGGGGAATACATTTTTGTAGCTTCTGATGGCCCGAAAGGAGACCCCATTGTTGAACATTTTCATAACCACCATACAGAAACTTTCTTCTGTGTGCAGGGACAAATGACGATGTGGGCAAACGGAGAAGAAGTAAAACTATTCCCTGGAGATTTTCTTCATGTACCTGCAGGAACACTTCATTCGTATAGACTGGACTCTCATTATACGAAAGTCGTAGGTATGTTGGTGTCTGGATTGTTCGAACCTTTCTTCCGGGCATTGGGTGAACCGCACGAAACATACACCTTTCCAACAGAACCAGGCCCGCTCCGTATGGATCGTGTAATGGCTATTATCGACGAACTTGATCTGAACGTGGTGGCTAAATCTCCGCTCGATCGTAAGTAGGGAGGACGCAGTGTCAGTTAACAATCGCACCAAACAATCTGAGTCCTATGCTATTATCTGGATACTCGCATTTGCAATGGTGATTTCAGTGATGAATTCTACCATGTTTAATGTCGCGCTACCTTCACTACGCGAAGAATTTCAATTATCCTCTTCCCAAGTAAGCTGGGTTGTAACAGCATATATCATTATTTATGCTATTGGATCAGTGGCTTACGGAAAATTGGCGGACATGTTTAGGTTGAAGAACCTAATTACCTTTGGATTATGTTGCTTTGCGCTAGGATCTATAGTCGGCTTTTTTTCTTCTAATTATTGGATGGTTATTGTGAGCAGAATATTCCAATCCATTGGGGCGTCTGTTGTTCCGGCCTCATCCATGTTGATCCCGATTCGCTATATATCAATCGTAAATCGTGGGAAAGCTTTGGGGATTACTTCTGCCGGAATGGCTTTAGGGACGGCAATAGGTCCAATTATTGCTGGTTTTGTTATTGGATTTGCAAGCTGGCGTTACCTATTTTTAATCTCATTTTTAATAATTGTTACCATTCCTCTTTTTAGAAGGTATTTAATCAATGAAGCACCTTCAAAAGGAAAAGCTGATCTCATAGGAGGTATTTTGCTTGCCGCTTCCATTACGCTGCTGCTGCTCTCCATTACTGGTCACAGCTGGAGCTATTTCGCGGCTACAATCCTCATATTCGTATTGTTCATTATTCGTATTAACAAAACAGGTGAACCCTTTATTGAACCGACACTCTTTAAAAATACAAGATATACGATAGGGTTGTTTATCGCTTGTATGGTTCTTACCCTTAATTTATGTGTTCCGTATTTGATACCGCAGGTGCTAAGCTCAATGCATCACTTATCTTCAGTAAGTACAGGACTCGTAATGTTTCCCGGTGCTTTGATTGCTGCATTGCTTGGGCTGGTAGGTGGGAAAATCGCGGATGCAAAGGGCAACCGCTTTGTATTTTCGTTGGCTTTCCTGTTTCAAGTGATAGCATATCTTATATTAGGTATTTTTATAAAGGCGGTTCCAGCAGTTATTGCGATTATTTTAATTCTAGCGAATACTGGGTTAACGTTCGCTCAGATTACAATGGCAAGCACCATTTCTCGAACATTAAGCGGCAAGCAAACCGGAGTTGGTATGGGTATCTATATGATGGGAAGCTTTATGGCGGGGGCTATCGGAACGTCTATTCTAGGATCCGTACTTGATCAAGAAGCACAAAGTCAAAGTGTGTTCAGCTCTATTTTTTGGATTATGGGCATATGGATCATAGGATTTGCTATATTTTATTTTACAGTTTTCCGTAAAAAAGCAACATTCGTTTAGCAACACATACAGTAATCCAATAACCACGTACCTTATAATAATCGCCATAGCCTGTGCCAGGAGTGTTTTCATTCCGATGGCAAAATGATAAAACGCTACTGACCTTCGTATGTCAGTAGCGTTTTATATCGTTTCAATAACAAACGAGGAAGAGGGGGGAACTTAGGAAATCGATCCAACCTAATAGCTACTACTTATTTTGGTGGTTTTAACATTAGGTCATCAATGCACCGATGGTATCTCAATGCTTACTTGTCCGCCGCCTGTCTGGGTAGAGTTGGCGATGATCAACTGTCCGCCATGTAGGTTCACAATGGATTTTGTTATATATAGGCCCATACCGTAATGTCCACTTAATCTTCTGGACGAATCACCCATATAAAATTGCTCCGCTGCTTGTTTGAGGCCTTCAGGAGAGAAGCCCGGGCCTTCGTCTACGATGCTGAACCGCATACATTCTTCCACAGACTCTACAGTCAGCCGGATTTCGCTATTTTCTGGTGCTTGATCTACCGCATTAGAAGCAACATTCATGATGGCTCGCTCAAGCAGAACGGGGTCTGCATACAACGTCTTAGGGAGGTTGTATGCAGCAAATGCGACGGATGTTTTTTTGACAGCAGCCAAGGCCTTTACCTGATCTTTCACCTTCGTTAAATAGTAGTCCGTATCTATCGTTTCCGCCTGCAGGGTGGCTACTGTTTCTGCTTTTGAAATTTCAATAAGAGTTTTGATATACTGTTCCATTTGCCTGGTGCTCTCCGCTATATAATCGGTATAGTTCTTTTGCTCTTCCGATTGATCGGTTTCGGACAGCAGCTCTACGTTTCCGCGAACGATAGTGAGCGGTGTTTTAACATCGTGCGCAAGCGCGGATATTTGCTCGCGGCGTGATTTTTCGAGATTCCATTGCTTCTGAAGCGAAGTCTTTAACGTTTCTTTCATTTTATCCATGGAATGGAGCACCTGATCGATCTCCATCACACCACTGAGCTGAATTGAGAAGTCCAGATCCTGTGCCTGAATTTGCTTTGTAGCCTGCTGCAATCCACTCATTTTGCGTGTCAGCTTTCGTCCGAAGGAGGAAGCGAGTAGGGCTCCTCCCCCCAGGAAGGCGATACAAAACACGGCAAAAAAGGACAATTCCGCGTTCGGCAGATATTGACGTAGAAAAGGATGTTCAAACTGTGCCGAGACAGAGTAGCGCATCACAGTAACTTTATTATTATGTGAAACTTTTACATAGTTATAGGGAAATTGATAGGCAGTATTGCTCTGCTGCGTAACACTCCAAGCGGCTTGAGCCTGCTTTTCAGGAAGATTTCCCTCAATGTGGCGGCCTTCCGAAGTGAATAACGCATATCTATATAGTTTCTGCCGAGAATCCGGCTGTAGGGTCTTGCCAGCTTCAATGATTGCCTTATCCTCCCGTACTTGATTTTCAGCATAGTTCGCGGGAAGAATGGTTCCACAAGACATCAGGACATAGAAGATGAGGACCAGGAACAGCGCGAGCGCAATTGTCCCGATACAGAACATAACTAAATAGCCCAGGAAAATGGTTCGCAGTTTGGTTGTCTTGCGTGCTTGCTGTACTTTGGCTACTTCCATCGGTACCCGATCCCCCAAACTGTCTCCACTGGCGAAACCTCTACTTTGCCAAGCTTGGCCCGGATATTTTTGATATGCTCCACAATGGTAGCGGAATCGCTGTCCCCATCAAACCCAAAGACGGCTTCATAAATCTGCTCTTTAGAGAACACCTGGCCCCAATTTAGAGCTAAAAACTTACATATTTCATATTCACTTTTGGTAAACGGGATTACAACATTCTGAACGGTGATTTCCTTACCAGACAGATTAAAATGAACTTCCCCGATGCAGAATACATTTCGTCGTTCACGATGCTCCCGTCTGAGATGGGCGTTGATTCGAGCGCGCAGCTCTCCAGCCCCAAACGGCTTGACAATATAATCGTCAGCCCCTTCCCCAAGGCCCAACATCACATCGTTCTCCATGGATTTTGCTGTGAGGAACAGTATCGGACAGTCCACCTTGCTGCGAATTTCCCGACAGAGGGTGAATCCGTCCATGCTTGGCATCATTACGTCAAGCAGGATGAGGTCAAAGGCTCCAAGCTGCATGGTGAGAACCTGTGGGGAGGCGGAGACCACCGTGACAACATGGCCATCTTTTTGCAAAATATTTTGAAGGAGTGCCAAAACGGCAGGTTCATCATCAACGGCCAACAAGTTTGCCATGCTTAATTCACTTCCCTTTGCTTTCTTTACTCTAATCTTTACTCCGATGAGTTTTGTCCTTCCCAACGACCAATCCATAACCCTAATAATACCATGATGACGAAGGTCCCTACTACGCAATATCTGATTCCCAAATCAAGCTGTATAGTTTCAGGGATAGAATCTGCTGAGCTTACGCCGTATTGTACCCAGATCGTGATGAACCGGGCCGCCCAAGCAGGGGGGATGAATATCCAATTATGATCACCCAGCCCTGTAAGGAGCAAAGCAGACAATAGACTCTCCATGATGCCCAGACCGATAGAAGCTCCTTTGCCGAATCTCAAGCTAATGAAAAAATGCAGAATATAAAGGAATACACTGGACATAAACAGAATGCAGGCAGCCAACACATAAAACATCAAGCCATACGGGGACTCTTTCATCAGATATATATAACCAGCTCCAAAGCCGCCTGAGGCAAGCAGCACACTACCAAATCCCAAGCACAGAAGCAGGCTAAGCTTGCTCAAAAAAGGTAGCAGCTTCACCGGCGAGGTCAAGAGGTGTTGGAAATTTCCAGCGACTGACTCCTGCTCAACAGCAATGGAGCATACAATACCAATCATGGTAGGAAGAGCCACAGCCAGGACTTGCAAATAGCCGTCTACCTTCGAAATTGGTGAGTATGGAGTAAAGGAATAATAGGCTAGAAAGATTGCTATGCCTAGGAGTGGCACAAGCAGCTGCACCAGCAATAAGGGCTGTCTTCTAAGTTTAAGCACATCAGATTTCAGATTGCGGAAGAAAGATATCATCTTACTTAGCCTCCCGCTTGCGGAAAGACATGGCCGTCAGGACGGACAGAATCATGAATAGACCAACTGTGATCACTAGGCCGGGCACAATTACGCCTCTATCCAAAAGTGGATCTTCTGAAAGAATAGCAAGCCCATTAGGCAGCACTTGAATGACGGCGCACATCAATCGCGCTGTAATAGCATAGGGTACCGCCCACCATATAGAAGACGTTGCGAACAAGATGGTGCAGGCTACATTGCCTAGCATGTTGATGATTAGGGTGGCAAACATGCCTATTCGGTCCGTTAGGAACAGGCAAAGTGGAATTTGCCACAAAAAGGTAACAAAAAGTATCAGAGTTGCAGCGACGCTTCCTGCTAGTGTCACGGAAGATGAGAATACGAATCCGCCAAGAGTTATTCCTACAAATAGGATAATAGATGAAACCATTAAGAGCCTTACGCAAACCCCGATTTTACCGTACCATACCTGGGCCAAATCCACAGACATGCCGAGGATAGCACGGTATTTCAGCTTCTTGCCATCCTTTTGGATGACTCCTGAGCACATTAAGGTGAGAGCACCTGGCAGCAGCATGATATACCACCAGTTGTAGCTGGCGCTTTGGAACATATGTCCTCCCATGAGCCCGGTACATAGAAGAAGAGTAACGATGGGAGCCAGCCAGACTAGCTTTTTCGTGAAGGTGCGCTTTAATTTTAAATGTTCGGCTGCTATGTATTGCTGCATGCTACTCACCTCCCTTTCGGTATTCCTGTGCAATCTGCATGAACAACGATTCCAGGTTTTGCCCTGGAGTGACCGCCTCTTGATAAGCTAATACGCCGCCAGCAATGATCCCAACATGGTCAACGATTTGTTCGACTTCGGATAGGATATGACTGGAAAGAATTACGGTAATTCCATGCTTCGGGAAGGAGCGAATCAACTCGCGTTGCTCCTGAATACCAATGGGGTCTAGTCCGTTGGTTGGCTCATCTAAGATCAATAGCTTGGGATGATTGAGGAGAGCAATCGCAATGCCTAGCCGCTGTTTCATACCCATCGAGAACTGGCCCGAGCGCTTTTTCCCGGTATGGGTCAAATCTACAATGTTCAGCACTTCATCAATCCGCGAGTCAGGTAGTCCAAGCAACGTTGTGCGAACCTTCAGGTTCTCTCTAGCTGTCAAATTCTCATAGAGGGGAGGAGCTTCGATCAGTGCACCGATCTGAGCCAGATCTTTTCGGGACCAGGGTTTTCCTTGAAATAAAATCTCACCGGCCGTGGGGCGTAGCATACCGGTTAACATTTTTAAGGTAGTTGATTTTCCTGCCCCATTCGGGCCGAGCAGACCATACACGGAATTCTCCTGAATAGACAATGTGACGTTGTTCACCGCCTGTTGTCGTCTGAAGGTTTTGCAGAGATTTTTAGTCTGTAAAATAATGTTATCCATATCAGTTCATCCTTTTCATTCGTTCTGACAACTACTTTACAGATCAATTCTAAGAACTTTATAAGGATTGAAATATTAATGTTTCAAACTTTATGCATTCATGCAGTATTCGCTATAATGGATACAGTGATTTAGGAAAGGGATGTATTCATGAAGAAGGTTATCGTAATCGGAGCAGGAATTCTGGGGGCATCGACAGCATACCAGTTAGCAAAAATGGGCGCTGATGTCATTCTTGTAGACCGCAAAGATAAAGGACAGGCGACAGATGCAGCTGCTGGCATTATCTGTCCCTGGCTATCACAGCGACGCAATCAGGCTTGGTACCAGCTAGCCAAAGCGGGCGCACGTTTTTACCCTGGGTTGATTGAAGAACTCAAAAGCGAGGGAGAAACAGAAACTGGCTATGCTCAAGTCGGGGCTCTCAGTATTCATGATGATTCGGAGAAAATTAAAAAAATGCAGGAACGGGCACACTTACGACATACAGATGCACCAGAAATCGGCGAAATTACGCAACTAAATCAAAAGGAAACCCATGAACGTTTTCCTTTGTTAGTAGATCACTATCATTCTGTTCATATTAGCGGTGCCGCTCGTATAGATGGTCGTGCGCTGCGTGATGCGTTGATCCGCTCAGCACAAAGAAATGGGGCAACCCTTATCCATGGGGATGCTGTGCTTCAGTATGATTCCGACCATGTAACCGGAGTAACGGTCGGCGCAAGCAGCTTCTCATCTGACGAAGTCATTGTTTGTGCAGGTGCATGGGCCAATCAACTGATGCTGCCGTTAGGCATTCGCTTTAAGGTTAGTTTTCAAAAGGCACAGATTATGCATTTGCAGGTTCCTGTCAAACAAGATACCGGCACCTGGCCTGTAATCATGCCGCCTACTGATCAATACTTGTTGGCGTTTGAACAACAGAAGATCGTAATTGGGGCAACTCACGAGAATGAAATCGAAGGCTACGATACAAGAGTAACAGCAGGCGGGATGCAGGAAATCCTAAATAAAGGTTTAGAGTTAGCACCTGATTTAGCAAATAGCACTTTTCAGGAGGTAAGAGTCGGTTTTCGTCCGTTTACCCCCGGTTTTCTACCGGTGCTTGGAGCTGTCCCTGGCTGGAACGGCCTTATCGTTGCCAATGGGCTTGGAGCATCCGGGCTGACCATGGGTCCCTTCATTGGAGATCAACTGGCAAGATTAGCACTTGGGATGGCTTTGGATATTAACATCGATGATTACGATATTCGAAACGCTATTGATGAAAATTGACCTTGAATGTGGACAATAGTTGAAAAGCATAAGAAGCCGCCAGTATGGCAGATTCTTAGCAAGCAACAAAAAACAAAGGTCTAGTTAGCATAATACTAACTAGACCTTATTTGCCGAAAAACAACCATATATACTTATAAGTTGCCACTTATTTTGCAGTTAGAGAGAAGCTAATCCCTCTACACGTCATTCATCATGTCATTGAGATGCGAATTCTCCAACGATTGTGTTAGGGTTTGCATATTTTTCAAGTAGTCAATTTTATAGATACAGGAGTAAATCACGTTTAATACATAGTCAAAGGCAATTTGCGACGAAAATGTACCAATCTTAGCATGCTTTACTTCGTCATTAGGCACCTGGATACATATACTACTTCGTTTGGCCAACTCACTTTGATTGGTAGCTGTAATGGTGATAAAAGGGATATTCTCACGCGTAAAATGTCGTGCCGCTTTTAAAAAAATCGGTGACTTACCGTGGTAAGTTAAGAAAATAGCGCAATCCTCTGTAGTTAGATTAGCCGTATGATAAGCCCATTCAGACAGCTCTGTGGCTATAACCACGTATTTGTTGATTTTTACTAATTTATTCTGAAAACTTTTCGCTCGGATTTGTGAATCGCCTAACGCATATATAAAGATCCTGTTCGCTTGATCCAGCAACTGAGCCGTTTGTGACAGCAAGTTATCATCCATGAATGTAAAGTTTTTTTCAATCGTTTCCTTCATTAATTCTGCAATTTCTTTCGCCACTTGAAGTGGGGTTTCATCAATCCCGAATGGATAGTTAGGGTCCACATTGGATATATTCTGGGTATCTTGCTGAAATTCCCGAGCGAGTTTTATGATAAACTCCTTGAAGCCGGATAGCCCAAGTTTGTGAATTAATCGATTAATGGCGGAATGCGAAGTATACGTAGCTTTGGCAAGCTCCTGAATATTTAAGTGCAGAATCGCTTCCTTGTGGACCAAAATATAGGAAGCAATGCTTTTTTCGTTTGGTGTAAAGTTTTGCATTTCAGATAATTGCATCAGTATTTTCAACATGTTCCCCCCGGTTCAATTGAACTAACGTTTTACAAAAGATACCAAATAAACATTTTGTTTAAAAACAAGCCGCCATGCTTACAAATATTCGGTTAAATGTACCATTTTGATGGCAAATTCTTTACGATCGACGTTCTTCTACTATAATAAATGAAAAAGAGCCTAGGGGGAATTAATATGCTTACTATCGGTTATATTGGGAATGGCAAAAGTACCAATCGGTATCATCTTCCTTTTTCATTGACCAGAGATCATTTGAACGTAAAGACGATCTACGCGCGTAATCCAGATAAAGGGGAGTGGGAGAAAACCCCAGGCGTTCAGTATACGGATCATCTTGATTCTCTAATGAACGATAAGGAAATTCAGTTGATTGTTGTCTGTACACCTGTAGAATCTCACTACACTTATGCGAAAATGGCACTCGACCACGGAAAAAATGTACTTGTCGAGAAACCCTTTATGTTAACGAAAGAAGAAGCTGTGTCCATCTTCCAATATGCCAAGGAGAAAAATCTGATTATACAGTGCTATCAGAATAGACGTTACGATTCGGATTTCCTCACTACAAAGAAGGTTATTGAATCAGGAAAACTCGGTGATTTGCTGGAGGTGGAAATGCATTTCGATTATTATCGCCCTGAAACCCCCAACTCCACCTCTCATTTTTCCAAATATAACAGTTACCTTTATGGACATGGCGCTCATACCATTGACCAGGTTCTTTCCTATTTTGGGAAGCCTGACACGATCCATTACGATGTGCGCCAATTGCTCGGTTCTGGAAGAATGAATGATTATTTTGATCTGGATTTTTATTATTCTTCACTCAAGGTATCCATCAAATCCAGCTTTTTTCGTTTAAAAGAGCGGCCGAGTTTTGTAGTATACGGCAAAAAAGGCGTTTTTATAAAGCAGACAAAGGATCGTCAGGAGGAGCATCTTAAATTATACTATCTGCCTAAGGGACACGCCGATTTCGGCATCGACCAGCCTGAGCATTATGGCATTTTAACGTACCTGGATGACGATGGAGAGTACCATGAAGAAAAAGTTGTTTCTGAAAAAGGAGATTATGCCCGAGTATATGACGATCTCTATCATTCGATCATACACGGCAAAGAAAAAGCGATTACAGATGAAGAAACAATAACTTCAATGGAAATACTTGAGAAGGGTATAGAGGAGTGTAACTAGAATGAAATTGGGAATTGTCGGAGCAGGAATGATTGTAGGGGATCTATTGAGCTTTATTCAGGAAATCCCGACTATTTTATTAAAGGCCATTTGTTCTAGACCTAGCCATGAGGAGAAATTACTAGATTGGCAACGTAGATATGGAATCTCTCAGATTTATTCGGATTACAGCAAAATGCTGATGAATAATGACGTTGATACTGTCTATATTGGGTTGCCTAATCATCTTCATTATTCATATGCCAAAGAAGCATTACTGAGTGGTAAACATGTCATTTGTGAGAAGCCGTTCACATCCAATTTGCATGAATTTCTAGAGCTAAAAGAAATTGCTCAGCAAAGAAAACTGGTATTGGTGGAAGCCATTACGAATCAATATTTGAAAAATTATTTTTCCATGAAGGAGTATCTGCCTAAGCTTGGTGAGATTAAAATAGTTGAATGCAACTATTCTCAATATTCATCTCGGTATGAGGCTTTTAAATCGGGAGTAATCCAGCCTGCGTTTAATCCAGAAATGTCTGGCGGAGCCTTGATGGATATCAATTTATACAATATTCATTTTGTTGTTGGCCTTTTCGGGAGCCCTAAGAAGGTAGAATATTTGGCGAACATGGAACGTGGAATTGATACTTCAGGCATACTGCTACTTGATTACGGCAATTTTAAGTGTGTTTGCATAGGTTCAAAAGACAGTACGGCACCCAATGCAGTGAACATTCAAGGCAATAAAGGCTATATACACATGGCGAGTTCAGCTAATATATGCGATTATTTTGAATACACTCCTAATAAGGAAACGCCCATCCGTGTGGATCTGAAGGATCATTCGCATCGTATGTATGACGAATTCGTTGAATTCGACCGTATCATCCGTGACAACGATTTGGAAAAGGTCTCGGATATGCTTGAACATAGCGAAAAGGTTATGAATGTCATTGAGGAGGCCAAACAGTCGGCGAATCTTGTGTTTGGTCCTGATAAACATAATCTTTAAAATACTTGTACCTAAAATTGAAGAAGCAACTCGCTTGAGCTGCTTCTGACTCATGGATGTGAGAGTAGCAGATAGATACGTCTGCTACTCTTTTTTCGCCCAGATTCACAATTTCCGGTCTAAAAGCATGCCAATTTGCTCGGCCATCTCGTCCGGTGGGAGAGGTTTTTCGTTCATAAACCACCACTCCATGATCCCCACTACAGCGGACGCTGCATAACGGACAACTACTTCTTTGTTTAATCCTCGATTTCTCTCTTCATTCATGTCGACCTCTTCCCGAAGTTCATCCATCATAAATTCAAGGAATTGAGTGCGGAAGTAAGGAGCGCCCTTACTCACCAGCATTGTGGAGAAAAATAAATAATTAGCCTCAAAATATTCAAACCAGATCATTTCGGCTTCTGTAAAGCTCAAATGGGCCGATTCATTGCACAATCTTCGGAGTTCATCAATATGTGTGGCGATCAGCTTATCCAGCAAATCATAGGACCTGGTCGTATTTTTCCCTCAATCGCTTGATGTCCGCTCTTGGGGGAGCACCGAACATGCGAGAGTATTCACGGCTAAATTGGGAAGAACTCTCGTAACCAATCCTGTAAGCGACATCCGCGGCATCCGCCGATTCAGCCATTAAGATACGACGGGCTTCCTGAAGTCTCAGCTGTTTCTGAAACTGGATCGGGCTCATGGAGGTTACTTCTTTAAAATGCCGATGGAATGAGGAAATGCTCATACTGGCGGTCTCTGCAAGATCTTCGATCCGAAAAGACTGATCCCAATGTTGAACAATATAGTCGATAGCTTCCCGGATTCGATAGGTGCTGCTTCCTTCGACCGCAATCTGAGCCAATTCGGCTCCATAGGGGCCCTGAAGGAGTCTGTACAGAATCTCTTTTGTGTAGAGTGGGGCGAGAAACGGGATTTCTTCTGGAGTATCCAGCAGGCGGGCAAGTCTAAGCACAGCATCCTGAATAGACGGTTCCATTCGGCCGACGAATAAGGCACGTTTGGCGTTTTCTTTTAATTTGACCTGGATTTTAGAATCGTTCAGTACCTCAAGGATCTGATTATGGGTAAATTCGAGCTTGAGACTTAGGTAAGGAGATCCTGGAGAAGCTTTTATAATTTGACCGATCACTGGCAGATTCATAGACGCGATCAGATAATCGGAAGGTCCATATTTGAAATTTTCCTGTGCCAGCAAAATTTCTTTCAAACCTTGAACAACAAAACAAAAGGAAGGTTTGTAAACCCGGTAAACAGGCTCGGTTTTGCTGGAATGCTGATAGAAAAAAAGGGAAGGAATTGCTGTTTCCCTCGAACTATTTTGAAGTGAGTGACGCTCGATCAAACTGGTGAGCTCTTTTTGTTGTTCAAGAATGTTCTCCGACATTCAAATCCTCCTTGCGAGTTTGTCTTGCTCCATTATAAAACGCAACTGCCTGTAACAAAAGTAGTGGTGATAGGATCAGGCAATCAATTAAGACAAATGAGATAACGCTTTGCTTCTTCTGTTTGGCATAATAAAACTAAACTCACAGAATCAAGCAAGGAGGTGGATAACGGAATAGGAAGTGGGTTCAAGATAACGGCATTTAACAAGAACAATTTTCAACAGAGGGAGAAGATGAATCATTTGAATCGTTGGTTTAGGAACTTATTGGTTCAAAGGCTTATCACATTAATAGAGTTTGAAGAGCATGAAGGTTTCAAACAATTATATAATAGTTCTCTTGACAGAACCGTAAGCCAATTAACTAAAGAAAGATAATTAACGTCTTAAGGAAGGATGAATTATGATGCAAAAGCGTAAATTGGGAAATAGCGGTCTGGAAGTTTCTGCGATGGGACTTGGATGCATGGGAATGAGCTACGGTTATGGCCCAGCTTCTGATCCAAAGAAAATGATCTCAGTCATTCGGGAAGCAGTCGAGCGCGGCGTAACTTTCTTTGATACCGCCGAAGTATACGGACCTTATACGAATGAGGAACTTTTAGGCGAAGCGCTTCTTCCTGTTCGCGACCAAGTCGTGATTGCCACGAAATTCGGCTTCCATATTCAGGATGGCAAGCAGTTCGGTATGAACAGTCGCCCTGAGCATATCAAGAAAGTTGCCGAAGCATCGCTTAAACGTCTCAAGATTGAAGCCATCGATCTGTATTATCAGCACCGGGTCGATCCAGATGTGCCAATTGAAGAGGTAGCGGGAGCCGTGCAAGATCTGATCCGAGAAGGAAAGGTGAAGCACTGGGGATTATCTGAAGCAGGAGTGCAGACGATCCGTCGAGCACACGCCGTTCAGTCGCTCACTGCAATTCAGAGTGAATATTCTCTGTGGTGGAGACGTCCCGAAGAGGAACTCCTTCCTGCGCTTGAAGAGCTCGGCATTGGCTTCGTTCCGTTCAGTCCTTTGGGCAAGGGTTACCTAACGGGGAGTTTTAACGCAGACACGACATTCAGTCATGGTGATTTGCGCAATATTCTTCCGCGTTTTACTTCAGAAGCGCTAGAGACCAATCAGGTGCTGGTGGACCTGCTTAAAGAGATGGCTGAGCAGTTAAAGGCAACACCAGCCCAAGTTGCACTCGCCTGGCTGCTTGCCCAAAAGCCGTGGATAGTTCCGATTCCGGGCACGCGGAAATTGAGTCGTTTGGAAGAAAATCTAGGTGCCGTGACCCTTCAGCTTACGTCTGAAGATGTGCGGAACATTAGCAACGCAGCCTCACAAATCACATTGATGGGCGCGAGATATACAGAGGAGTTGGAGAGAAGAACGGGTCTGTGATTTAATTCTTCAAGTCTTTCGTAGCTATGCAGAATGGGTTGAAGGAAACCCTTATTTTTAGAGAGTTGTACCGGGTAAAATCATCAGATTTACACGAAAATGATTTCACCCGGTACGATATGTTTAAGAGAAAGTCTCTTTAGTTAAAGTGAATAATTGAGATGAAAAATCACATTTCTCCGCAATATTAAAATCCTGGTCAGCCTGATAAGGTGGGGTGAGTATAAGTCCGATGTTCATTAACTCGCTGCCTGTAAAACGTCGGTCCAGTTCTTCCACGAAATATACTGCCTTTTCGTCCAGTCCGATGAGCTTTAGCCGTGAATAAGCTGCATTGGGGCGCGAGAGCACCTGGTACCAGCCAACGAGAGCATGCTCTCGTTCTGCATCAATGGTCATCCAAGCTGTCTCATTTTTTTCATAAGGACTTAGCAGACGGTAAAACGTTCCCTGGGTAACTAATCGTTGGTGACGTTTATACAATTGTATTTGCTTTTTGATTATATTGCACTCTTCCTCGGTCAAAGCTAATGGATCAAGTTCATAACCGAATACACCGAAGTAGGCGACATTTGATCTGGTTTGTAGTGGTGCAGTTCTGCCTACCTGGTGGTTCGGAATGGTTGACACATGAGCACCCATGCTGCTAAGCGGATAAGCCATGGAAGTGCCATACTGAATCTTAAGACGTTCAATAGCTTCGCTATCGTCGCTCGTCCATGTTTGCGGAGCATAATAAAGCATCCCTGGATCAAACCGTCCTCCACCGGAAGCACAGGACTCAAACAAAATCTCAGGGTATTTGGTAATCAGCTTCTCATATAAAGCATACACGCCTAGGACGTAACGATGGAAAAACTCGCCCTGTCTTTCCTTGCCAAGTGATAATGAATAGGCTTCTGAAATGCAGCGATTCATATCCCATTTTACATATTCGATATGAGCAGAAGAGAGCACGTCATCCATTAACTTAAACAGGTAATTCACAACAGGGGGTTGGGAATAATCAAGAACATACTGATGCCGTCCATGCTTGCGTTTACGCCCGGGTGTTCCCACAACCCAGTCTGGATGTTCCCTCATAATATGAGAGTCGGAGTTAACCATTTCCGGCTCAAACCAAAGACCGAATTTCATACCGAGCTCATTGATCTTCTTTGCCAAATTCGAGATTCCGTTCGGTAGCTTTTCACGATTTTCAAACCAGTCACCGAGTGAGGAAGTATCATTGTTTCTTTGACCGAACCAACCGTCATCCAAGACAAAGAGCTCAATCCCTAGTTCACTTGCTTTTTTAGCCATATCCACTATTTTCTTCTCGGTAAAATCAAAGTAGGTTCCCTCCCAGTTATTGATTAATACAGGTCGTTCCCGTTCGGCCCAGCTACTACGAATTAAGTGTTTATTGTATAGGCGATGGAACGCCTGGCTCATTCCGTTCAAACCGTTCTGTGAGTAGACCATAACTGCTTCAGGCGAATAAAAACATTCTCCAGGCTTCAGAGTCCAGCAGAATTTGTCAGGATGAATACCGAGGCTCAGTCGGGTAGTTGAGTAGCTGTCCACTTCCGCCTGGGCAAGAAAGTTTCCACTGTAGACGAGATTAACTGCATATACTTCTCCTTGGTGTTCCTGAGACCCCGGTTTGGCAAGCGCCATGAATGGATTGTGAATATGACTACTAATTCCTCGTGTGCTCCCAATGGACTGAACACCTGGTCTGAGTGGTGTACGCTCCACATGTCGTTCCCTACCCCATGCCCCCGACAAATGAATAAATTCATATTCGGAGTCAGGAAGATCAAGGCTCATGCTCATTAGACGGTTGACTCTCAGAGTACTATTTCCGGAGTTCGTTATGGATACGGATCTCGTGATTACAGGCAGTTCATTGAAGATGGTGTAAGCAAGTACGGCAACCGCCCCTGTAAGGGAATCGGTCAGCGTGATCAGGAGTGTCTCTGCTTCATCTGCTTCCTTACAAAACGTAGCAGGGAGATGGGGGATTTTAGGTTTCCCCGTGATGACCTCGTAACGGTCAAAAATGAACTCCATGACATGAGAACCATCCTCCTGTATGATCTCAACTGCTGGTTCTCTAAAGTCTCCACTTCCCGAAGAAGGAAATTCCTGCTTAATGCTTTCCAATGATGTTACCAAGTCGCCATCAAATTCACCGACAGACACAGAGCGGTAGCTTCGTTCAATAAAACGGTCATATTGACCTAGGTACTCCATTTTTTTGCCATAATATAAATGCTCCAATTGCCCGTTCTCCATGACACGGAAAAGATAACTGCAGTATTTGTTCGTTAAGTGAAATGTACGTTCCTTTGGGTTAACTTGTATACTAGCCATGTACATAGCTCCTTTCAAAATATAACAGACCTGTTGAAAGCGTTATTATTGAACTCAGCATAACAAAGCCAGGGATAGAAAATACATTACTTTTTTTAAGCGTATTATGGGAAAAACAAAGAATATTCCAAAGGGGATTTATAGTTAGGTTCAACCTTATTTCTTGTTATTTGTCATCCTTAACTTATGCTATAGTGATAAATTAACAAAAATAGATTCTATGTTGGGAAAAGTACGAGGAAGGTGCGAATGGACCAGAATATGATTTTCAGGATTTGGATACACATCCCAGTTCAGAGCTTAAAAATATATTGGATCTGATTCTATATAATTGTGGGAGAAGCACATATAGGGAACAACTTCTTTGGTTTTACTATATAAATCTATAAAAATATTAGTATTTGAAAGCGGTTTTTTTTGCTATCGTAAAATTGTTGGTTTTTTCCTGCATGGTATTTTTAGCGATTGTAGGAAGAGTACTTTTGCGGGAGGAGAACCGTGCGTGGATTTCTTAACTGCTTTTATTCCAGCTGTCGGCTGGGGAGTCATGCCGATATTGGCGTATATGACTAAAGCCAGTCCCCGAGAACAGCTGACAGGTACTGTTATTGGTGCTGTGTTGTTTGCCCTGTGCTTGTATATCATTCAGCCAGCTTCATTAGCACCGATTCCTTTTGTGATAAGTTTTATATCCGGTATTTTCTGGGCCGCTGGACAATTGCTCCAGTTTCGATCTTTCCAAAAAGTAAGCGCATCCATTGCCATTCCTGTAATTTGCGGTCTACAGTTGATAGGGACGACGCTATTTGCCGCACTTATCTTGGGTGAATGGATAACAGGTTACCAATATGGGATGGGTGTTGGTTCTCTTCTATGTATTTTGGCGGGAGTTCTATTCACCAGCTATCAGGGCAAGTCTGCTGGGCTGTCTAAGCCTTTGCCGTTACGAATTATTATGATGCTGGTTTGCTCCGGGTTAGCGTTAAGCAGTTATGTAGTTATCAATCAGTACCTTAATATATTGGAGCTGTCCATCATTCTGCCGCAATCGCTCGGGATGTTATGCTCGGCCATAGTCATAAATCTGAAAGGCAAACATCGGCTGCGATTCTCTCCAGTACTTCGCAATTTGTCTACAGGATTGGTTTGGAGCATTGCTAATCTAGCACTATTTATTTCCAACAGTTTGATCGGCATGGCGGCTAGTTTTCCGATCTCTCAAGCGAGCATTGCGATTGCCTGTGTCGGTAGCATTTTAATATTTAAGGAAAAGAAAAGCTCTCAGGAATGGATAGCTATACTTGTGGGAATTACGGTGCTGATGATAGGAGTGGGAATGATCAGCTTACTTAAGCCCTAGAGAGAATTTGTGGAGGAAAAAGCTTATATATCCATAGGGCACGCTTTTCGGGATTGACAGAGGTATAGCAGCATGAGAAAATGTACGCGCGTACATAAAATGATTGGAGGTGGGAAATATCGTTTCGCGCAAGGAAGTAGCAGAACTCGCTGGCGTGTCTGAAGCGACGGTGTCTCGAGTATTGAACGCGACCGGTCCTATTAAGGAAGATACGCGGAAAAGGGTCCTGGACGTTGCCAATCAACTTGGATATGTTCCCAGTGCATTGGCCCGCAACTTTGCCCGAAGCAAGAGTGGCCATCTTGGTGTGGTTATGCCTTATGTCCCGAAGGCGCATCTGTTCTCTGCTTATTTTTTCTCTGAGATGCTGAGCGGCATCGGCAATAAAGCCAGAGACAGCGGGCTCGATCTACTACTATTATTCCGAAAACCGGGGGAACGGATGGACTACAGCAGTCTTTTCCGTCAGCAGAAGGTCGACAGTTGTATCATCCTTGGAGCAAGAGATGACCACGATGAGGTGGAGGCTCTGAAGAGACTTCAGCAAGAGGGGCGACCGTTCTGTGTCATGAATCACCATTTCGAAGGGCAGTCGTTCTGTGAAGTGGATGCAGACCATGTAGAAGGAAGCCGGGTGGCCGTTAGTCATCTCATTGAGCAGGGGTGCAAGCGGATAGCCTTTCTCAACGGTCCGGATATCTATTCCAACAGTACGGAGCGCTTGAAGGGTTATCTCATCGCGCTTCAGGAGGCTGGTATTGAATATGACTATGAGCTGATTCTGCAAGGCAATTACAGTCGTCGAAGCGGGCTCGAAGCGTCGGCTACCATCGCAGACAAATTAGATGATATTGATGCCGTATTTGCGGCGAACGACCGGATGGCCCTCGGCGTAATGCAGGGTCTCCGTGAGCGCGGACTGGCAATTGACCAGTTCCCAGCATTTGTGGGCTATGACGATTCGGATGCGGCTGAGATGGCTGTTCCCCCACTAAGCAGTGTTCGTGTTCCTTTTTATGAGATGGGGGAGCTTGCAGCCTCGAAGCTTATACCCGATTCTCAGGACCACATTCCGGCTCTGGAACTGACTGCGACTGGGTGCGACTCAATAAGAGAACTTCTGTCCACAGAGCTGATTATCAGGGCGTCATCCATTCGTCAATAACACCATTCATCAATAATTCGTTGAAACTCATACCTATAAGGAGGATCACGACATGTCTAATCGTCTTCGTATTGGAATGGTTGGCTACAAATTTATGGGCAAGGCTCACAGCAACGCTTACCGTAGTCTACCTATGTTCTTCCCAGATGCCCCGCTGCAGCCAGAGATGTCCGTCATCTGTGGACGTAACGAGCAGGGGGTTCAGGCGGCTGCCCGCCAGTTCGGCTGGACCGAGAGTGTTACGGATTGGCGTGATCTAGTGAAACGTAACGATATTGATCTCATTGACATTAACGCCCCGAGTAATGCTCATAAGGAAATTGTTATCGAGGCTGCCCTCCATGGCAAGCATCTGTTTTGTGAGAAGCCGCTTGCGCTTTCACTGGCAGATTCCCGTGACATGTTGCAGGCAGCAGAGAAAGCAGGAGTCAACCATATGATTGGCTTCAACTACCGCTTTTCTCCGGCTGTCCAGCTGGCGAAGCAGCTCGTCGAAAGCGGTCGCCTAGGCAAAATCTATCATTTCCGTGCGTTTTTCCTTCAAGACTGGATCATGGACCCGTCCTTTCCGCTGGTATGGCGGTTGCAAAAAGAAGTGGCCGGTTCTGGCTCTCATGGAGACCTTGGCGCCCATCTGATTGATCTCGCTCGGTTTCTGGTCGGCGAGTTCGACGAAGTTATCGGCATGAGCGAGACGTTCATCAAACAGCGTCCGCTGGCTATGGAGATGAGCGGATTGAGCTCCAAAAGGAGTACCGAGGCCAATGCACCAATGAGAGAAGTGACGGTCGATGATGCCACGCTGTTCCTAGCACGCTTTGCTGGAGGTGCGCTGGGCAGCTTCGAGGCCACACGCTTTGCTGCCGGACATCGGAGTACAAATTCATTCGAAATCAACGGTAGTCTAGGCAGTGTACGGTTTGACTTTGAGCGGATGAATGAACTGGAAGTGTATTTCACACAGGATGAGGAAGACGTTCAGGGCTTCCGCCGAGTGCTCGCCACCGATCCAGCACACAAATATTCCGAAGCCTGGTGGCCTGCAGGACATACAATTGGATTTGAGCATACCTTCACCCACGAGATGCTTGAGATGTTGAGTGCCATCTCCGAAGGACGGCAACCTTCGCCGAATTTCCACGACGGGGTCGCTTGTCAGGCTGTGCTTGAAGCAGTAGAACGATCTATAAAGGAACGTCGCTGGGTATCCATTGAAGAAATGTAGTATAACAACACATTCCGAAAGGTGAGTGGATTATAGATGCGCAAGGCACTGATTGTATGGGGTGGATGGAACGGACATGAGCCCGAGCAGGTGGCGGCTATTTTTGAACGCATTTTAAAGGAAGAACAGTTCGAGGTGGAGGTGTCTAATACCCTTGATGCCTACCAGGATGCGGAGAAACTGCTTGGCCTGGACCTGATCATTCCAATGTGGACTATGGGCCAGATCGAGCAGGAACTAGTCAATAATGTCTCAGCAGCGGTTCAAAGCGGTGTAGGTCTGGCAGGCTGTCACGGTGGCATGTGTGATGCCTTTCGGAACAACGTGGACTGGCAGTTCATGACAGGCGGGCAATGGGTTGCTCATCCCGGTAATGATGGAGTGGAGTATATGGTGAACATAAAGCGTGGCTCCAGCCCGCTGCTGGACCATATTGAGGATTTTCACGTCAAAAGCGAGCAGTACTACCTCCATGTAGACCCTGCAGTTGAGGTGCTGGCAACCACACGCTTCCCGGTCGTACCAGGACCTCATTCGGCTAATGGGCCGGTGGATATGCCTGTTGTATGGACAAAGCGGTGGGGAAGCGGACGCGTATTCTACAATTCGCTAGGTCATCACGCAGATATTATAGATATACCTCAAGTGACCGAGATGATGCGCAGCGGGTTCCTGTGGACCGCGGCAGGCAAACAGGCAGCGACCAGCTACGGTAGCTTGCTGGCAGAGGCATACACGGGTATGGCAGACAACCAGCAGCAGTAGCGCGAACAGGATGGTATCCGATTTAATAAAAGAACGCCATTATCCATTTTTTCTCAAGGAGAAGGGAGTCCAGCATGAACAAAATGAAAGTAGGCATTATCGGATGTGGTAAAATTAGCGGAATTTACATGGAAAATTGCCATCGTTTCGACATTCTGGAGCTGTTCGCAGTAGCGGATCTGGACCAAGGTCGAGCAGAGGAGCAGGCGATAGCGTTCAACGTTCCGAACGTATATACAGTAGATGAGATTTTAGCTGACCCGCAGATCGAACTTATCATTAATTTGACCATACCGGCCGTTCACGCCGAGGTGTGTCTCAGAGCTCTTGCGGCTGGCAAGCATGTCTATGTGGAGAAGCCACTTGCCGTCACCCGTGAGCAGGGCCAGGCTGTCTTGGATCTTGCTCGTCAAAAAGGACTACTTGTTGGCTGCGCACCGGAAACTTTCTTCGGTTCCGGTATACAGACATCATTGAAGCTGATTGAGGACGGTGTCATTGGGAATCCAGTAGCTGCTACAGCTTTCATGATGAGCCGTGGGCATGAACATTGGCATCCCGATCCTGAATTTTATTATGCAGTCGGCGGCGGGCCGATGTTTGATATGGGCCCTTATTACTTGACGGCTCTGGTACAACTGCTGGGACCGATTACTGCTATTTCGGGCATGACCAGCAAGGCGATGGATCAGCGAACGATTACGAGCGAGAAAAAGAAAGGCCAGACCATCCCGGTCGATATTCCGACCCATGTAGCCGGATTGTTGCGCTTCAAGCAAGGAGCTGTCGGTACGCTGATTACCAGCTTTGACATCTTTGGTGGAAGCACTCTGCCACCGATCGAGGTGTATGGTACGCATGGCACGCTACAGGTGCCTGACCCGAACACGTTCGGAGGACCAGTTCGCTATAGACTGTTAGGCGAACAAGAATGGACAGAGGCACCGCTGCTGCCGGGATACAAGGAGAATACACGGGGTATCGGTGTTGCCGATATGGCCTATGCTCTCCGTAGCGGACGGCCTCACCGCGCTAGCGGGGAACTGGCCTACCATGTGCTGGAAGCGATGTGGGCGTTCCATGACTCTTCCGATCAAGAGACCTTTTATACGATGCAGAGCACCTGTCAGCGCCCGTCGGCTTTACCGGAAAACCTGCCCTTGTATACATTAGATGTGTAAACGAGTATCAGTCTGAAGCTGACCTGCAGCATACAAGAATTATAAGACTGGAGGGCTGTCCCAGAAGTCGGTCTGGGATTTGCACATTCTGCTTTGACTATTTATTACTTAAAAAAGAAGGCTCCAGCCCCGATTTGACTGCGGCTTAGGAGTCTTCTTAGTTAACTTTCAAGACATCATGCTACAATCATTTCGAGCCTTGAACAAGATTTTTATGCTATAAAAAATAACATCACTACTGCGAGGAATGCGCTAGAACGGACCTTATAGCTTGATTAGTTCTGTAATTTCGCTCTAATATAAAAGAAACATCAGCTGGACATCATTGTATTCTTAATACGGTGGCGCTGTGAATGTATTCTTGATAATTCAAGAAAAATATCAGATCAATTTCAATTTTTGAAGAGGGTGAAAATATGTGTAGATATGCAATGTACGGTCCATACAAAGATATCTTTGCCTGCTTTACTTGTAGGAAGGTGTATAAGCAAACATCCCGCTTTGAGATGCCAAAGGATGAATATGAGCGGCTTGTACATGTCTGTCCGCAATGCCAGACGCCCATGCATGACATGGGTCATGATTTTCAGGCCCCGAAGCAAACGGATATCAAGCAGTGGAAAAAGGTAGAGCTTTTGTATCGAAACGGATACTCTTACCATTCCTGTGGGTGTGGCGGTCCTGGGTACAGACCTTCCCGGTTGCAAGATGTTCCTGAATTTCTGAAGGAACACCGAAGGTTTGAGAATGAGGGAGAGGCATTACTGCATCGAATTTTGCAGAGTTAGTTGAATCGTGCCCATAACAAACATCGGCTATTCGTAGTATTTTCATAAGGAGGTCATCATGAGAAATTGTGCGCTTTACAGCTCAACCTTTGATCTGGATCAGGTTGAGAGACTATTAAAGTCGATTTATCCCAACAACAAGATACACGTGAATGAAAGCAAAACTAAGTTTGAGGTCAAAAGCCGGGGCTGGTTTAGTAGAAAGATCAAAGGATTTAACATAATGACCAGCAAAACGAATCCGGAGGAGTTTGCCTCCATGCTTAACGGAATGATAAACTTTTTTAGTCAAATTCCTGCTGAAAACGAACAGTTGCAGCAAAAGCTGTTGATCAAAATGAGTACGCTGAATATGGTGATTGGTGTGGAGACTGAGGAGGATATATCTGAAGCCTTTTTTGCCGAATTACTTGATATCATAAATTCGCTGGATGGACTGATGTTCCGGGGTGGCGGTGATTTGCTTGCACCTGACGGAAGTCTGCTACTAGATGTGAATGGACGTTCGGAAGTGGAAGATTATACAGTGACTGCTCATGTTAGTTATTTGTACGGAGAGGATCAAATTAGCGAATCCGGGATGGAGCGAAAGCTGCAGTCAGAAAAGATATTGCTCGATCAAGGCTTTACGCAAATGCCGCCGATCCCAGGAAGGCTAGGAGATGAAGCCGCAGACAGCATCCGTTCCCTTAAGGAAGTGGCTGGCCGTGCCGTTGCTTTGTGTATTGTAGCCCTGAAAGGCGAGTGTATCGGTGCGGGCGAAAGCATGGATGATACGAATCGAATGATAAATCAAGTGACTGATCAGTATGGCGCGGACTGTTTCTTTTCACCAGAAGAGAAGAGGTTCCTATCCAATGAGTATGACGATGAGTCAGAGGGTGTCCAGTTCTCCTGGCGTTATGAAGGCTTTTGGACTCTGTTATGGGCTTTGGGCCATCTTGAGAAGCTAGGTGACCCAACTGGTATTTGCGACGTGCCATTGTCTGTTTCAAAGTTGCAGCAATTTGACTCATTTGAGGCTTTTCTGTCAAGCTCAAGGCTGCGCAGTAGCAAGGAAATTTTAGATGAAGCCGATTTAATCTGTCGTTACGACTGGATGTGTGTGGATAGCCGTATTCATAAACAGCCAGCCCCTGGAAATCTGGATGATGGTGTAGTGTATGAACGTCATCGTGTGCTAAAATGGCTCACTGGTTACATGGGACAGGATTGGGATGATGTGCGCACAGATACATAATAGGAAGCGTAAGAAAGCAACAATCCTCTACCAAATAGGTAGAGGATTGTTTGTTTGGTGTGGGGCACTTTACTTAAAATTCATGACGTTGACCGTAAATTCGCAATTCACTGATCTCAAACATCGTACTTTGCGGCTCGATTATCGCCAGCTTGAAAAAGCGGAAAGGGGTGTTTTTATACTCATTCCTCACGTAAAGCCGTTGCTTTTCTTCGGTTCGTACAGTGAGCTGAT
This sequence comes from Paenibacillus sp. DP01, assembly GCF_044784315.1. Lineage (NCBI taxonomy): Bacteria > Bacillati > Bacillota > Bacilli > Caryophanales > Paenibacillaceae > Paenibacillus > Paenibacillus sp. DP01. The sequence continues at coordinate 2,970,065 of NZ_CP173059.1, read as the reverse complement.
CCGTCAAACGGGTCCAATTCTTCTCATCATTCGAACCAAACACGGCAAGACCGGAGATCCGTTCGGGAAAGCTTCTTCTACCTTGGACCTCGAAAACATGCGCATTGATTTTAAACTTACTTCCAAAGTCAAGGGTATGGTACTGATTCGAAGCCAATCCGTAAGCGACATAACTGTTGTCATTATGATCCGTGAGACTTGATAAATAATTGCCGAAGGAAGACGTAGATAGCATCTTCACAAAGTTGAGGCTTCCATCCGGCAAAGTGATATTTAGAAGCTCTAATCCTTCTACTGCCTCACGAACGGTTTGCAATTTGGCATAAAACGCTGCATCTGTATCCGTTGCAATATGATTGATAACGTCTGTATATGCATTTGTGTAAGTCGCAAGGGAGGCTGACACATAATTCTCAGCCGAATTATATCCGGTGGTAGCTGCAGTAACAGCAGATGGTCGGTCAGCTGTCACCTCAATTTTTACATGTTTCGTAGCTAATGAGGTTCCGTCGCTGACCACGACGGTAAAAGAACTTGTTCCGATTTGCGTAGGAGTCCAAGTGAAGGCGCCGGTGTGGGCATCCAAGATGGCGCCCTTAGGCCCATCTGCCATTTCATAGGTAATGATACCTGAAGCGCTCGAATCCGTAGCCGAAAAATCTGCGTTGATCGTTCCGCCTGTATACGTAAATAGGTTCAGTGTGGATGAACCGGAGGCAAACGCTGGAACGGACAACTGGCTACCCGCCAGGACATGGAAGTGATCTAGGTCTACCTGGGCACCGATTCCCTTTACCTTCATATACATAAGACTATAGTTTTCATCCATCTGAGCATATGAAACTCTGTCGATGGACATATCAAAGGTGACATATCTCCATTGTCCTTTTGTATCCGGCAGCGAAATCGTATGGAAAGGAACAGAGTTTTTTTCTTTACTTAGTTCAAGAGTTGCGATTCCTTGGGTCCTGATTTTCAAGCCGATGAGTTTGGTGGAGGTTCGCTGACCGAAGGAAAGATTCAAAGGTACAATAGTGCTGCCCTCGTCCGTTGCTGTAATTTCCACATAGGAAATTGTACCTTCCTGCTTGGTTGTCGAACGGCTGTCAAGAGCCGTGTATCGGTCTTCAATTTCTACTACAGCATCACTTGTCATTTCCTTCGGGACATTATTTGACCCCTCCAAAACGGCTGCCGGAGGAATATACAACCAGAAATCACCGCCTCCGTCTGGACTCTCCCATGCTTTGGATAGTGTACCTTTGTAATAATAATTTGGTGGGATACGTTTTCTAAACGCTTCATAAAAGTATGGCGCCTTCTCTGAGAGATTGACTCCTTTGCTGTAAGTATAATAGTAGTATATGTCCCAAAACTGGGCGGTGTTCATTCTACCTCTATAAAAATCGGATATCGTCCTATAGATGCCCATTGGGTTACCATTCGCATCCATGGTATAAACCACTGGGGTCCAAGGGGTATCATATCCCAACATGTATTGCCAAAAATAATTGGCTGCCGTCAGAATTCGGTGATCCAGAAAATCAAAAATATCCACCGCATTCGGAGCATTTGAGACCGTGCCTTTTACCGGATCTATTTTTGTACCTTGGGCAAGAAGCATTCGGGAAATAATCGCTGCATTTGTAATGTCTCCCGCGCCGTGAGCCTGGTCCCTGCCCATTTCCACGTGCTGGATGACCGGTTTATCCAGTTTCTCTCCCGTTACAGAATTGGTGTCAACTAGACGAAATAGTTGTTTAATTGAGCCGTTAATTCCTTGATCTGTTGCCGTTTTGTTCACAGTAAACCATTCTACAGCCTCTTCATATCTATCGGTGTTGTCTGTAAAAATATATCCTGCCATAGCTCCCAGCAGGGGATAAGTGTGTTGGTTCATGAAATGATTGTTATCGTGAAGAAACGTTTCCGTAACCGGAATAATGAGATTGTTGCTGAAATTGGCCGTATCCTGGTCCGTCCACCTCAAGGATTCCGTCTTGCAACTGGAGTACCGCAATATCTCTGCGGCTGTTACCATCCGGTTCAGCGGAATCCCAGTATGAATGTGAGCATCGGTGAAATAGGTGTATTTCGCAGGGTCCATTTGGGACCAAATGCGAATAATGCGCATAGCATTAGCCCGGTAGATTTCATCGCCTGAAATATAATATAGCAGTGCTTGTGTATACGCTTTCAAACCATCGGATATAAATCGCGAGTTAAAACTCTGGCTGTTAAAAGCATCACTGGCTGGTTTCGTTGGTTCCATAGGATTTTGGTTGCTTGATGTAATCGACTTTGAGGTGGTTGACGATACCAACATGGCCTTATAATACGAATACCAGGGTTCCTGCTTCGCCATAATTTGTGCCCGCATGTTTTCAAGAATGTCCTTGGTTACTCCGATCCCGGGATGCAGAAATCCGTTGTTGGTTGTTTCCATAATTTCTACAGCATCGGTTGCCTTCGGCAGTTCCATTGTAGACAACGAAGCAGATGCTGGCGACCAAGGTATACATATGGCGGCAAAAATTAGGGCAGAAAAAAGGGCTGTCATTCGTCTTCACATACTCATTTGGTATAGTTTATACATTCTGTTCAGAAAATCTCCTCCTTTGCTGTTTATTCAAGAAACACAATAGCAGAATGGAGAAGGAGAGGTATGCTGTTTTTTTTAGAGAAATATGCAGAAAAACTAGTGAATTCCAACAACACATGCAACTATTGGCTGAAGTCCACAACTGGAGTAGAGGCCAGCATATTCAAACAATTGGTTAAAAAAACCACACATAAAGATGCAATAAGTTCATTTATATGTTTTCATTCGCATGATATTTTATGAAACAAAAATAGGGCTTAAGAACATACAAACAAGTAATAAGCTCAAGCAAGGAGGACTTATTCATGAAAACTATTAAATTATTGCTTGCAGACGATGAACCTGTCATATTACGCGGCTTAAAAAAACTGATTTCCTGGAAAGAGCTTGGGATTACCATTGTTGGTGAAGCTAATGATGGGAAAGAACTCCGCGATCTAATACGTATACATGAACCTCACCTCATTATCAGCGATATTAGCATGCCAGGTGGAAGCGGCATTGATATTATTTCAGAATTGAATGAACAAGGATTCCATGCCAAAGTTATTTTTATCAGCGCTTTTCAAGAATTTGTCTATGCCCGTCAAGCTATTCAATTAGGAGCGCTGGATTATCTGGTTAAACCTATAAATAAAAATCAGCTCGAAAAGGTAATAGCAAAGGCAGCCTCAATTCTCCGGGAAGAATCCAACGGCGAGCGCAATAAAGAGATGTTGACTTATTACGAAAAAAAGAATCGCTCGACAACAATAGAACAGCTGCTTGACGGGTTGTTGGATGGGGAACAAAAGACACTCAGCGCACTCACACAAATGGGAGCCATAGCGATAAGCCGATTGACTACCGTGTGTGTGCTGGAGATTGATGAGAATACCAACAGCTCACAGTGGGAGGAGCGGGAACGCAATCTAGTAAACTTTGCCTTATCCAATATCATTAGAGAGACATTAGATCAGGAACTGAACGCGGGCAACGGATTGCTGGTTCAGAAAGAAGGGGGCTTTGCAATTCTAATCCAACATGAACAGAGAGAATACCCCCTACAACTGGCCACTGACCTTCACCATAAAATTAACAGCTATTTAAAACTGAGCGTTTCGTGCGGCATAGGGCTCAGTATAACGAGCATTGAAGAAACAGCGAAATCCTATCGCTCTGCTTTGAAAGCGCTTAAAATAAATTATTTTATAGGAATGAATCAAGTCATTCGGTATGGAGACGAGCTCACAAGGGTCCAGCCAGAGAATAGAACCATTACAGAGCTTCAATCTGATTTGGTCAAAGCGCTGATTAACCAGCAGAAGGAACAGCTTCAACTACTGACAGAGCAGTTACTTGAGCAGATCAGGATTCAAACCGGGGAGAATAAGAACTTGGCCATTTCGGGGGTTTACAACTCTATCTTGACCATCAATCAGGAGCTTACAGAGATCGGGGGAGGAATGGAATACATTAGTAGCAAGCAAGGAGCCCTACTGGAAAGATTGGCGCCTTGTCCTTCCTACGCCGATGTTGCTCATGTTGTTGAGGAGATTTTATCGGAAATGCTGCAGCAGCTTGCAAGCAAGCTGACAGGAAAAGAAAGTGCATTACTTATCAAGATTAAGACCTATATCGAAGAGCATTATGCAAGCAATATAACGCTGGAGTCTATGGCTGCTCTTTTTTATATGAACTCTTACTATTTCAGCAGCTTTTTCAAGAAGCATACCGGCCAAAATTTTAAAAACCACGTCACTGAGGTGCGAATGAAACATGCCCTCAAGCTGCTTATAGAGAGTAATCTGATGGTGTACGAAATTGCCGAGCAAGTAGGATATAACAATGTGAGGCATTTCAGCGATATGTTCAAAAAAAAGTTCGGCAAGGTGCCGCAAGAGTATCGGCAATCCTTCCGCCAACCACAATCATAATGAAGTAGGTGCTCCTTCATGCGTTCATGGATACCGATACCTAAAAGCATATTCGTTAAATTCTCTGCTTCTTTTATTTTGGTTGGGCTTATTCCTTTATTCGCACTTAGTTTCTTTTCCGTTCAGATTTTCTCAGGCTATGTAGAGCGATATACAACCAGCAACTTACAGCAAATGGTGATGTACATGAGCTACAATATTAATTCTGCCTTCCAGCAGTACAATGATATTTCCAAGCTTATGTATAACGTTCGTTATGAGGGATTATCAGAAAATATACGTCGGAACCAAACCTATAATGTTAATGAACTAGAGCAGATTAATTCGACTCCTATCGACTCATTTTTGAAAACCGTACTATATAGCGACCCTTATATTACAGGCGCTTATTTTGTGCGGGAAGCCGACGAGAAAATCTATTACCAAGAAAGGGAGAATAGGGGGCTTAGAAGCGAATTCCTCCCTTTCCGTCAGTGGAGAGAGAAAATGAGCAGCCAGCCTTCGAAGGTGGCTATCTTCCCAACTCATCAGGACCAATATTTTCCCGGTGCAAGGCGTGACGTTTTCACTATAGCGCGAAATTTGATCGATACTTCAGGCTCTCTCAAGCATGAACATAAAGTGGTGGGTACGCTGTTTCTGGATATCGATAAGTCTATGTTTAATCGGTTTTTAAGTGAGCTTTACCTTGGAGACCAAGATGAACTGGTACTAATCGATGGCAAGGATGATATTTACTTCGGTCATTTAGATGACAGGTTGAATGAAAAATTATTATTGAATTCTAATATAAATGAAATGCTTGTGTTGCAGGAGGAAATCCCCTTTCTAAACGGTAGGCTGATTGCTGGCATTCATCGCGAGGGGTTGTTTGATCAGCTTTTTTCCGCGAGGGCTACCGTGTATATTGCGATTCTGATCTGCTCGTTAGTGCTGATTATTATGGGTACCTGGTTCTCCCGCCGTCTCGCTTCGCCCATCCAAAATCTGATACAGCAAATGGCTGTCGTGGAATCTGGAAAATTGGACATGAACCTCCCAGTGAACAGCAACGATGAAATGGGCAGATTGACCCAAGGCTTTAACCGGATGGTCGAACGTCTTCAAGCACACATTGATGAGGCCTATGTGGCTCAAATCAAGCAGAAACAGACTGAGCTGAATGCACTAAAAAGCCAAATCAGACCTCATTATCTCTACAATACTTTAGAAGTTATACGGATGAATGCAGTGGATAAGGAGGCTGATGAGGTCGCTGATATGATTCACTCCTTGGCCAATCAATTGAAATACGTCATTGATTACGGTGAAGACCGTGTAATTCTATCCAGAGAGCTTGAACACCTGCATGATTATTTCTATATTATTTCGGTCCGTTATGAGAACAGATATACACTCCGCTGCGATATATCACAGGAAGTTCAAATGGATTGGCCGATCTTAAAATTATCTTTGCAGCCAATCGTAGAAAACGCAATCCAGCACGGGCTACGAATGAAGAAAAGAGGTACTGTCGCGATCACTGTGGAAAAGAGGGAAACAAATCTGGCGATAACGATTTACGATGATGGTGTAGGCATGGATAAAGCGACTTTGGCGCGTATAACTGAAATCCTGAATAAGCCTGATGCTCTCAGCAGATCCGTTGGTTTAAAAAATGTGCACGAGCGAGTACGTTCCATGTACGGAGAACAATATGGGCTATCCGTAAGCAGTCATGAAAATATTGGAACGTCTGTGCTGCTCTGTTTTCCTATCCCTGAAAAGTAAAGCCTGCATCAAGAGCGGATGACTCGTCCGTTCTTTTTTCATTCTTAAATTCCCCCCATATGAGGCTTAAAAAAGTTCATACAAGTAAAAACCAGCCAATGTTATTCTAAATAACGAAAGCGCTTACTTATGCCGCAGCCGCTTTCAACAGCTTTTATTACATTAAAGAGGGGGTTTCAGTAGCTATGCTGAAAATGGCAAAATTTACGTTAAGTGCACTAGTGCTTACAACGACGATGTTCTTGGGAGCTTGTAGTGGAAGCAACAGCGATACGAATGGAACGAGGTCTGATCATGAGGGAGAGAAAGTGAGCTTTACCATCGGATATGCCTCAGGAGATCCGGCTGCTAAAAAAGCGATAGCCGATACCATCCAAAGATTCATGAAGGCCAATCCTGATATTAAAGTAAAGGATTACAGTGAAAACTCCAGCAGCTCCTACCTCGATTGGCTGAAAACGAAGGATGCGGTTGGCGAGTTTCCTGATCTGGTAGAGATGCGGGATACAGAGGTCTTTGCTGATGCGGGTAAAATCGTTGAACTGCCTTCAGACTTAGTGCAGTTGCTAGATTCACCTCCGGCAGTAGAAGGTAAAGTGTGGAATGCGCCTTTATCTATGAATGCACCCCAAGGCATTATCTACAGCAAAAAAGCATATGCGGATGCAGGGATCACTGAGCTTCCTAAAACGTATGACGAGTTCATTGCCATCCAAGAAAAATTGAAGGCTTCCGGAATGACTCCGCTTGTGGTTGGTGGAAAAGACATTTTTCATATGGGATTTTGGGTAAACAAGTTTCTTATTGATGATGTGTATTCAAAAGATCCAAACTGGAATTCCAAGAAAACAGCCAAGAAAGTCAGCTTTACGGATGAAAATGTCGTACAGGCGATGACGGATTATAAAGAACTGTTCAAAAATTATGTGGATAAAGGTTGGCTTAGTACTCCTGACAATCAAACGGCTTCCTTTCTGATTACAGGCAAAGCCGCTCAACTATACTCTGGGACCTGGATGTTTTCACAAATCGAAGAAGCTGACCCGAACTTTGAATACGGCTTCTATGCGGTGCCTGACCGCAACGGCAAAGTGAATATTATAGGGCTTCCATCGCCTGCCGGATGGTCCTTGTCCGCTGAAGTAGCCAAGGACCCTGAGAAAACAGAAGCGATCAAAAAATTTATTCGTTTTTTCTTCGAGCCAGAGCAATATTCGCAGTATCTTGCGAGCATTAACGGAATTCCGTCTACGAAAGAGAAAGTCAAGTATAAGACCGGGGAAGCCATGCAGGTGGCTCTTGATCTGATGAACGACCCGAATGTTACAAAGTCTTTGGCTATTAATAACTGGTGGGGAGAAAACTTGATACAGCCTCAGTTCCGCAACTGGTTCTACAAAAAGCTGCAGGAGATGGTCGTGAACGACGGAGATGTCAAGACTTATATGCAGCAGGTGGACACAGAATATGACAATCAGGTGAAGGCGAATTCGATGTGAAATAAAACCTTTGGAGGAATCAGCTCCTAAGTGGTTCCTCTTTATAGGAAGGAATGGATTGTATGAGAGCACCCACAGCATCAACAGGAGGGCGCATTGCTACAGCGACAGCTCACCTAAAAAAGAAAAAGCAGCACCCCTTTGCCATAATATTTATACTTCCATCATTGATACTGTACACCTTGTTTGTTATCGTTCCTACCCTTGGCAGTGTTTATCTCAGCTTTACCTCTTGGAATGGAATAAGCGAGGATATCCGATTTATTGGCTTCGCAAATTTTGTTGAGATATGGAATAGTCCCCGGGTTCATAATGCGCTTAAGAACACACTCATCATGACCATAAGTCTAGTCATTCTGGAAAACATAGCGGCGATTGCCATGGCCCTGATGGTTGATAGGATAAGGTGGTTCAAAAATTTATTTCGCAGTATTTTTTATTTTCCCACTTTGCTTAGCGGGATCGTTATGGGCTTCGTATGGGCGATGATCCTTAATTATAATTTTGGCGTTGTAAATAAAATCCTAGACACAGTCGGACTTGGAAGCTGGGCTGTCGATTGGTTGGGAGACCCCAAATACGCAATGCTGTCCATCATTCTGTCCACGGTCTGGAAAGGTGCTGGTTATTACATGATCATCTATCTGGCAGGGCTACAGGGAATCCCAGCAGACCTGTCCGAAGCCGCAAGCATTGATGGAGCGAATGGCTGGCAGCAGTTCCGTTTTATTACCTTTCCGCTGCTTGCTGGCTCTATGACCGTATGTATGGTGCTTTCCATGATCAGTGCACTAAAAATATTCGATCAAATTGCTGTTATGACGGATGGGGGACCCGGCTTTGCGACTGAAACGTTGACCTACATTATTTACAAGGTAGGCTTTGGCGAATTGAGACAGGGCTTCGGCACTGCGCTTGCTATAGTATTGTTTGTCATTATATTGATCATTACCATTATTCAAGTGAAAATTCTCCGAAAAAGGGAGGTGCAGTATTGATATGAGCATGCAAGCACGCCAAAAAATAGGCGAAGTGATCCTGTTCGTGGTTACTCTGCTAGTAGCGGTCGTATTCTTTTTTCCGATTCTATTTAACCTAATGTCTGCCTTCAAAAGCAATGGTGAAATTATGCGCGATGCTCTGTCATTTCCGACCTCACTGTATCTAGGCAATTTCAAATATTTGTTGACTGAGACTGAGTTCCCAAAAGCAATTGTCAATAGTTTGATCTTGACCGTTGTTTCAATCGTTATGCAAATCTTGATTATTCCGATGGCAGGGTATGCGATTGAAAGAAGAAACGCCAAATGGACCCATTTCGTGTTCCTTTATTTTCTTGCCGGGATGATGATTCCTTTTCAGGCTTACATGATTCCGTTATTCAAAGAGCTTAAAATCCTTGGCCTTTACGGAAGTCTAGCAGGACCGATTTTTATTTATATCGCAGGCGCTGTGGGCTTCGGATGTTTGCTCTACACAAGCTTTGTAAAAGGGATTCCTAAGGAAATTGAAGAAGCAGCAGAGATTGACGGCTGTAGCAGGTACACTATTTTCTGGAGAATTGTATTTCCGTTGTTAGGTCCGGTTACGGCTAGTATGGTCGTATTGAACGGGCTTGGCATCTGGAACGATTTTCTCTTGCCAATGCTAGTACTTCCATCCGGTGAACCCAAAACGATGGTTGTAGAAATTTATCGATATATCGGGGAGTTTTCGTCAAGATGGGATATGATTTTTGCCGGAACCGCCTTGTCCGTTGTTCCTGTGCTTATTGCATTCGTTTTTATGCAAAAGTTCTTCATTAAAGGAATTTCGTCAGGGGCCACAAAAGGATGAAAAATCCTTCTTCCTTCCATTTAACAAATTACTCTACAGGAGGTTCTCCTTAGACATGAACAAAATTGTTAACCCTGTTCTGGTTGGCTTTCATCCTGACCCCTCTCTGATCCGAGTCGGGGATGACTACTATATGGCTACTTCTACTTTTGAGTGGTTTCCTGGTGTGGAAATCCACCATTCTCGGGACTTGATTCATTGGAGGCTGACAGCCAGAGCTCTTACAGAATCCTCTCAAGTTAATTTAAGAGGCAATGTCGCATCCGGATCAATCTGGGCGCCTGCAATTTCCTATCATGATGGTTTATTTTATTTGTTATTTACGGATGTAAAATCGCGCAGCAGAGTGTATAAGGACCTGCATAACTATATCATTTGTTCGAAAAGCATTGAGGGTCCTTGGAGCCAACCGGTAAGACTGAATGGTAGCGGTTTTGATCCATTTCTGTTCCATGACGATGACGGACGCAAGTGGCTGCTCAATATGCGTTGGGACTTCAGAAAAAATCACAACAACTTTTCAGGTATTATCATGCAGGAATATGATGCAAAGTCTCAATCCCTGATTGGACCAATACACGAAATTTATAAGGGCACGCCAGTAGGCGTTACAGAAGGACCCCAGTTGTATAAACGAGGAGAGTTCTACTATTTATTAACCGCAGAGGGCGGAACAGGGGTCCAGCACATGGTAACTCTTGCGCGCAGCCGCAACCTGACCGGACCTTATGAAACTGACCCCCATTTTCCGCTCATGACCACGGCGCACGATCCAACATACCCATTGCAGCAGGCGGGTCATGGGACGCTGGTCGAAACGCAGCACGGGGAGTGGTACATGGCCCATCTGTGTACCAGGCCTTTTTCTGACATTTCTTTAATGAATCCGCTCGGCAGGGAAACAGCGATTCAGAAGTGTATATGGACCGAAGATGGCTGGCTACGTCTGAGCCAAGGCGGCAAATTACCGGCTCTGGAGACAGAAGCTCCGAACCTGCCAAGCCATCCTTTTCCAGCAGAAGAACCTAGAGACCACTTTGACAGGGAGGACATTGGCCTTGCGTATCAAAGTCTGCGTGTCCCATTCGATCCCTCATGGGTTAGCCTGACCGACAGACCCGGATTCTTGCGCTTACGCGGAAGAGAATCGCTTGCGTCTTTACATGATCAAAGCATGGTTGCCCGCCCAATCCAGCATTTCCATTGCTCGGTGGAGACCTGCATGGAATTTAAGCCGGAAAGCTTTTATGAAATGGCCGGTTTGGTTTGCTACTACGATGATGGAGATTACTACTATTTACGAGTGACTGGCGACGAAATCCGTGGAGTTACGCTAGGTGTAATCCTATCTAAGGCAGGCAAATATGATGAGATTTCGACAATGCAGCTTTCAGTAGTAGATTGGAAGCAATACTATTTGAAAGCCGTAATTCATGGACGGGATTTGATATTCTATGCATCTCCTGACGGGCAGGAGTGGACTGCCGTATGTAATCCACAGGACTTTGGCACACTGTCAGACGAATATGGAGGCAAACTCGGATTTACAGGAGCTTTTGTCGGAATCTGTGTCCAAGATCTGGATAGGCAGAGCAAGGAGGCCTGGTTTGACTATTTTGAATATCTTCCTCTGGAAAGTCTTTTAGACCATACTTCTCCGCAGAAAGAGAAATAGAGGGTTACGCCCATGTTTGGTTATTTTCGTGACAGGCTGGGGTTGTCTTCATATTAGAGAATAAAGAAGGGACGAAATTTATGCTTACTTTAGATAGCACAACCGTTTGGGTTAACGAGATCGTAGACCAAATCATCGCTAAGATGGAGTGGCTCAGCGAAAAATCAAGAAACAAAATTCCGTATACAACAATCGATGGTGAACATGATGACCGATCGGTCTGCAATCCTACCCATACGGAAGCGGATGGAATAAATTGGTGGACCAACGGATTCTGGGGGGGAATGCTGTGGCAGATGTATCATGCAACAGGCAATCCGAAATACAAGGACGTTGCTGAAATCTCTGAGCAGAAACTGGATGCCTGCTTTCATAATTATTATGGTCTGCATCATGATGTAGGCTTCATGTGGCTCCCCACGAGTGTGGCTAACTTTAAACTCACCCAAAATCCAGTATCCCGCAAACGGGCAATGCACGCGGCAAACCTACTTGCAGGTCGCTACAATCTGGCAGGGGAATTCATCCGAGCCTGGAACGACCTAGAAGGCGAAGATACCAGAGGCTGGGCCATCATTGACTGCATGTTGAACATTCCGCTCTTGTACTGGGCTTCCGAAGAAACCGGCGATCCTCGTTTTCGGCAGATTGCTGTGAAGCATGCGGACATGACCATGAATGCTTTTGTGAGAGCAGATGGGTCCGTCAACCATATTGTCGAATTGGATCCAATTGTAGGCGGAGTGGTAAAAAGCTATGGCGGACAGGGGTACGAGGAAGGATCTTCATGGACGCGGGGGCAAAGCTGGGCATTGTATGGGTTCATGATGAGCTATAACCATACGCAAAAAGAAGAGTATTTGGATACGGCAAAGAGGGTTGCCCATTACTTTATCGCCAATATTCCTGAAAATGGGGTTATTCCAGTCGATTTCAGACAGCCCAAAGAACCGGCGCTTGAGGATTCGACGGCTGCAGCCATTGCCGCCTGTGGTCTGATCGAGATTGCCAAAGTGGTCGGGTTGCATGAGAAGGATATGTACTTGCGAGCAGCGATAAAACTGCTGCAGGCGCTACATGTCGACTGGACGACTAGCTGTGACTGCATCCTTAAGAACGGCTCTGCCTCATACCATGCCACTACTCATCATCAATCCATCATTTATGGCGATTATTTTTTCATAGAGGCTATGTTCAAGCTCAAGGGGAGCGATTTATATTTCTGGTAAACAAGATTACCACCCTGAGAATATCGAGTTTAATCGACAACTATATAAATATAACAAAACTAGACAAGACAACTGTTGAGAGAAAGTTGTCTTGTTTTGCACTTTTAGGACCCATACCATGGAGTTAGGAAAACAGATTTTAAAACTTTTTAATCATCAAGGCATAGTACTGGAAAACAAAAATATATATGCTTTAGGTCGCTTTGATAAAATTTCATCGCTGGGAATGATACAGAAAATCTATTAAAGCGAATAATTTTTTAGTTGTAAAAGAAAGCGTTTACTTAAGGGTTGTTCCACGTTTGTTTGTTTTTGTCCCAATTTTGAACGGAAAGGAGAAGACTTTGCCATGCCTCAAGGATGGAGATTGGAATTGAAATCTATGAGAAGCAGGGGTAACCAATTAGCTGTTTATTATGCTCAATAGGAGGTTTGGGAATGAAAAAAACCATAACATGCTTGATTTTGTTTGGACTGCTTATGAGTATGTTGCCGATCAAAAATGTGAGCGCTTCCGAAAGCTCTAAGCTTACCCAATCTGCAACCTCAAGCTCCATCGAAGATGCGAGTAAAGCGGCTGATTTTGCGATTGACGGCGACCCACTAACTAGATGGTCCTCACAATATTCAGATCCGCAGTGGATAAGTGTAGATCTCGGTAGCACCACCAAAATCAATGGCGTTACGCTTAACTGGGAAGCCGCATACGCGAAGTCCTACCAAGTTCAGACATCGACGGATGATGATCATTGGACTACCGTCTATTCCACCACGACTGGAGATGGAGGAATCGATAAGATATCTTTCGAAGCAACAGACGCTAGATATGTAAAAATGAGCGGCATTGAAAGAGCTACCAGCTACGGATATTCCCTTTGGGAATTTGAAGTGCATTCAGCTGACCAGCCGGAGGATAACTCACCTCCAACAGCGCCCTCCAACCTGGCTAGTTCCTCTGTATCGGATACGACAGTAAGCTTGCAGTGGACGGAATCTAGAGACAATGTAGGTGTTTCAGGCTACGACATCTACAAAGGATCAGACCTCGTAGGTTCCAGTGCGTCGACATCCTTCATCGTTACCGGCTTAACAGCCAACATGGCGTACAGCTTTTACGTGAAAGCTAGAGATGCCGCAGGTAACGTGTCAGATACAAGCAATGTGATTGATGTTACCACCACCACAGCTAACACAAATATTGTTTCAGGTGAAACATATAAACTAACGGCACAGCATAGCGGCAAAAATCTGGAAGCAGGAGACTCAACTGCCGATGGAGCGAAGGTGCAGCAGTGGACGGACAGCGGCAGCGCTCGGCAGAGATGGAAAGTCATTGACGTTGGCAACGGATATTATAAATTGATTGTACAATCCAGCGGTAAAGCATTAACAGTAGCCGGAGGCTCCTCAGAAGATGGTGCTAGTGTACAGCAATGGACAGACAGCGATTTAACTAATCAAAAATGGAAAATGATTGACGTCGGCGATGGATATTATAAGCTGCTTGTACAATCTAGCGGTAAAGCGCTGGATGTAATCGGGGGTTATACTAATGACGGGGCAAATGTGCAGCAATGGACGGATAACGGAAATGATCAGCAGAAGTGGAAGTTTACGCTTGTTGACTCAACCCCTGATACGACGGCACCAACAGCACCAACAAATCTGAAAAGCTACTCCAAAACAAATACTTCGGTAAGTCTTGTATGGACCGCATCAACAGACGATGTAGATGTTACCAGCTACGATGTGTATAATGGAACAACATTAGTCGATTCAACAACCACGACAAGTTATACGGTGACGGGACTTACCGCTAATACAGCATACAGCTTCACTGTAAAAGCCAGGGATGCAGCAGGAAATATTTCAGCAGCAAGTAATATCATAAAAGTTACGACGAATTCTACAACTGAGAATACAGGTTTTTATATTAACGGAACAACGCTCTACGATGCCAAGGGAAATCCGTTTGTGATGAGGGGAATCAATCACGCTTATACCTGGTATAAGGGACAAGAGTCTGTAGCGATCCCTGCCATTGCGAAAACGGAAGCGAATACTATTAGAATCGTACTGTCAGATGGTCAGCAATGGACGAAAGATGATCTGTCAGCGATACAAAATTTAATCACATTATCAGAGCAAAACAAATTGGTCGTTGTTCTTGAAGTCCATGATGGCACAGGGTCTGACAGCGCTGCTGTATTGGATAATATCGCTAATTACTGGATTGAAATGAAAAGCGCACTCATTGGGAAAGAAAGCACCGTCATCCTCAATATCGCGAACGAATGGTATGGAACCTGGGATGGAGGAGGCTGGGCGCAAGGTTATAAGTCTGTTATTCCTAAGCTCAGAAATGCTGGCATCAAAAATACAATTATTGTTGACGGTGCAGGATGGGGGCAGTACCCGCAATCTATTTTTGACTACGGAACAGAAGTCTTTGATGCAGATCCACTTAAAAATACGATGTTCTCCATTCATATGTACGAATATGCCGGCGGAAATGCCGCCACAGTAAAGAGCAATATGGATAATGTACTGAATAAAAACCTGGCTCTGCTGATTGGAGAATTTGGTATTAAGCATACAAGCGGTGATGTGGATGAGGCTACCATTATGAGTTACGCTGAGCAAAAGGGCGTAGGTTATCTTGCATGGTCTTGGAAAGGAAACAGCCCGGGTCTTGATTATCTGGATATGGCCACTGACTGGCAAGGATCCAGCCTTACGGAACAAGGTCGTATTATCATTGAAGGCCCTAATGGTATTAGGGCGACATCAAGATTAAGCACGGTTTATAGCGATTCAGCCAACAAATAGTCATCCAGTAAACCATGAGTATTTAACGTTATCCAACAGTGTCCAGCATGAAAACAAGTCTTTGCTGTATGCAAAGCCGCCAACTTGGCGGCTTTTTTTGTTGCAGAGTAAGAATATACATCGAATCAATTCAAATGTCGTCTTACAACCTACTAACTTAAAAGAATAATAAACAAGTTATGGAGACGGAGACGATTGAAAGTATATTAACTTGAGAAAGCAGCTACAATGTTCATTAGAGAAGCAGCACCCTGAAATTCAGAGAACATGTTAGAATCAGAAACGGATAATTTTACTGAAGAAAATGAACTAAGGAGCGGTTGAAATGGCGCGTGTTTTATTTATTAATGGTGGATCAGAGGGACATATCAATCCAACCATTGGAGTTGTACAGGAGCTTATTTCGCGCGGAGAAGAGGTAGTGTACTTTTCTATAGAAGCCTTTCGGGAGCGTATCGAGAGGACGGGAGCTTCAGTACGAACATTTGACGATCAAAAATTTATAAAAGCTTTTATCTCAGGTGGAAGAGATTATTTGCTGGAAAGAATTAACGGTCTTTTACTTACGGCAGATATCATCATTCCAAGCGTTCTCGAACAGATCAAAGGAGAGCATTTTGATTATATCATCCATGATTCCATGTTTGGGTGTGGACGTATACTTGCTCAAATTCTTAAGCTTCCTGCAATCAATTCTTGTACTTCTTTCGCCCAGACAAAAGAATCATTCAATCATATTATGGAACAATTCTCCATTAATGTCCCTAAAGATATAGTTAAACCTATAAATGATAAATTTCAAAACCTGACGGCAATGGTAAAGGAGAAATATGGAGTGGAGATCCATTCACCTTACGAAGTGTTTTGTAATCCTGCACCACTTACAATCGTATATACAACAAGAGAGTTTCAACCTTATGGAGAAGCATTCGACCAAACTTATAAATTTGTAGGTCCATCCATCTCTTCACGATTAACGCAAGAAAGCTTCGATTTTACTGCAATCAAGGAAAAAAAACCAATTTACATCTCATTGGGTACAGTCTTTAACCGAGCAATTGACTTCTATAAGCTTTGTATTGAGGCATTTGGGAACACGGATCATACGGTTGTCATGTCGATTGGGAATAGAACCCAAGTTTCCGATTTAGGGGAAGTTCCTGAAAACTTCATCGTAAAAAATGATGTACCACAAACGGATATCTTGCAACACACTAAATTATTTATTACACATGGTGGAATGAACAGTACCCACGAAGGTCTATATTACGGGGTTCCGCTGATTATAATCCCGCAAAGCGCGGATCAACCGATCATCGCAGGACAAGTCGCCAATATGGGAGCAGGTATTAAGTTACAAATGGAAAGCTTGACTGCAAATCAATTGCGTGAAGCCGCAGATCATGTGTTAAGCCTCCCATTCAAAAAAGCTGTTGCACATATGAGAGAATCTTTTCAAAAAACTGGTGGAGTATCACCAAGCTGTTAATGAGATTTTCGCATTTAAAGGTCAATATCATATTTAAATATATATTGGATGTAAGCTCGTCTATTGCAGCATATTAGGGAATTCGGTAGAATTTACTCATACTACTTATGAGTAAGCTGGAAGGAGAGAGTAAAGGTTGAAGCAGGAGTATTGTACGCCGACTCAGCACCCAAAGTGGTTTGGACTGGCTGTTCAAGCACTTGTTATATTGTCGCAGGAAGACAAAAGCATAGCTTGTCCAAGTATTGAACTCGCCAAATATCTTCAGTCGGAGCCTTCTTTGCTGCGCCGCATACTTTCCGTTCTCGCAAAGGAAGGGTTTATCGGGACCCGGGAAGGCCGTGACGGCGGGTACCACCTTAGGAAACCGGCAGAATCTATACAACTGGTTGATGTATACGATGTATTTCGTTCAGGCAGCAGGCTTTCCTTCGGTATTACCGAGACAGCTGGCACGCATCCGCTCGGTAAATGTATGAAATCTACGCTTGAGGATATTACTCAAGAAATGGACGACAGCATACGCGGAGTATTAAGCAAGTACACAATTGCAGATCTCGCCAACCAACTGGAAGCCAAGCTTTAGATGGACCTGGAAAAAGACGGTTGACAGCGGCTTGCTTAGATTTTATACTGTGCAATATAAACCACAGTTAAATGCAAGCCGCGCGCAGCGTTAATTTTTAAGGTTATCTGTGTGATAATGAACACAGTTATGTCTGTGCGCAGAAGCGTAAATATTTTGGATTTTTCAAGGTACTTCGTTTTAGTAGGAATTCAAGCTCTGACTAGCCGCAAAGTCTGAATTTAACTGTGCTGAATAAAAAACAGTATTTATTTAAAAGGAGGATTCATAATGTCAACTTCAACTCATACTGGCCAGAGCTCCGCCTTGTTCGCCGATGTCATCCGCGAGCGCCGCTCTGTGCGTCATTACGACAAATCGGTTCGTCTATCTCACGAGGAAATTAAGGATATTCTGAAAGAAGCGTCGCTTGCACCTTCTTCGAGTAATGTTCAGCCCTGGCGCTTCTTGGTTATTGAAACAGAGGAATTGAAAGCAAAACTGCAGCCAATCGCCTATAATCAATCCCAGGTTACTGAGGCTGCAGCGGTGATCGTTGTGCTTGGTGATACGGAAGGATATAAGAAGCTCGATGAAGTTTTCGGCGAAGCAGTAAAACATGGCTATATAGCGGAAGATACCGCTAAATCGTTCGTAGAAAGATCGATTCATACGTATGCTTCGTTACCAGAGGAAAGCCTTCACAAAGTCATTCATATCGATGGTGGTATTGTATCCCAGCAGCTCATGCTGGTTGCACGTGCTCACGGCTACGATACGGTCGCGATGGGTGGCTATAATGCGGCCGAGCTTAAGCAAGCGTTCGGTATTAGAGACCGCTACATTCCAATCATGCTGATTGCACTCGGTAAAGCGGCACAACCGGGTCATCAGACAACTCGGCTGCCGATAGACGACATCACATTCTTTAACGAGATGCCCGCTAACTAAAAACAAAACCCAACGAATTTAATTTTATGAATGAATAGAGACGAGAAATGACAACTTAAGGAAGTAGTATACATTCACAATTTCCAAAGGAGGATATCTGTTATGGCTCACCAGAAGAGAAGGAAAGAAGCTGCATGGAAGTCACGAAAGCAAGAACAGCATCCCCATGGTAAAATCAAATCGCTCAAGGAATTGTCCAGCGAACAGGATTGAGGAGTATACTACTTGGAAAAGAAGGGCTGTCGATGAATTTATCGGCAGTCTTCCCATGGTGTGTGATCATAAAGGCCCTTCATACAGGCGGCATCCAATATGTTTTATTTCAGTGGTCAGTGTTATTGGAGGCATTAAGTTAGCTATTCACCCCTGAAAATATACATATATTTTCAGGGGTGTTTTTATTAGGTTTTCTTTGTCAAAGCGAAAAATTACTGCAATTCACCAATGCGTGTGGGGTACTGTCGGCCCTTTTACGGAAAGCTTACCGACGGACGGTAGAGGACGTTCTTCGCTTGCAAGAAGCCGTAAACTGATGATAACGTTAATTTGACGAAAGCTAAATTAGGATGGGAGTTGAAAATTCTTGAAGAAACTCGGTAAATTTTTGCTTGTAGGTTTAAGCTTGGGGTTGGGCCTTGCAATCGGTAATCTACTGACTCCTGCCGCCTCTGCCGCTAGTACCGAATATTATGTGTCGACAATTGGTAGCGATTCCAACGCGGGAACAAGCGACGCGCCGTGGAAAACGCTCCAGCATGCGGCTGACACAGTCTCTCCAGGCAGCAAGGTCTATGTCCGAGGCGGTGTTTACAAGGAGAAACTGAAAATCACCCGCTCTGGCTCCGCCTCGCAAGGCCCCATCGTGTTCGCAAGCTATGGCAACGAAACCGCCATTGTTGACGGAACAGGCCTATCGGTCAGCGGGAACGAGGGGTTAATCGAATTGGCCGATGTCAATTACGTTACCATCCAGGGGTTTGAAATCCGCAATTTTACCACAGCTTCCAAGAACGCAGTGCCTACAGGCATTTACGTTCACGGTGCAGGGAGCTTCATCAATCTGTCCGATAACAAAATCCACGACATCAAAAACACGGCCACCCCAACCGGAAAGGACCGGCTGGGACGGGACGCTCACGGCATCGCTGTTTATGGCACGAAAGCTCCTGCATCGATTCACAACCTTACAATCAGCGGCAATGAACTATACAATCTCGTGCTCGGCTCCAGCGAATCGCTTGTTTTAAACGGTAATGTGAACGGCTTTGCAGTGACCAGCAACCTCATTCACGATAACGACAACATAGGAATCGATCTGATCGGCTTTGAAGGAACCGCACCGAATACTGCTTACGATCAAGTGCGAAACGGGTTGGTAAAGGGCAACCGAGTGTACAATAATTCGGTTCGAAATAACCCATCCTACAAGAGCGATGACAACTCGGCCGGCGGCATTTATGTAGATGGGGGCAAGGACAACATTATTGAGCAGAACTACAGCTATAACAATGACATCGGTGTCGAAATAGCCTCCGAGCATGCCGGCAAAGCCACCAGCAATATTACGGTCCGCAGTAACGTGATATATAACAACCGATTGACCGGCATTGCTATGGGCGGCTATGATGACGAACGTGGCTCAACGGTAAACAGCAAGATCGTGAACAATACGCTGTACAAGAACGATACATTGGACGATGGAAGCGGCCAGCTTTTAGTTCAGTATGATACACGAAACAACGTGATTAAGAACAATATTTTCGTAGCGAGTTCGACTGATGTGTTGATCTACAATGGATATACCCAAAATTCTGGAAATGTTGTTGATTATAATTTATATTTTGCACCTGGTGGCAGTTCGGGGGCCAACTGGACCTGGAAAGATAAAGAATATACGGGATTCGCCACGTACAAATCGGGAACGGGTAACGATGCGCATTCTCTGTTTGTCGATCCTAAATTCGTGAATGCCACGAATGGCGACTTCCATTTGCAGCCCTCGTCACCAGCGATCGATTCAGGATCAACGGATAACACCATCATCGGAACCGAGGATATCGACGGGGAGCCCCGCGTGAAAGGGAAGGCCGTGAATATCGGTGCAGATGAGTGAAACAAAACTAGACTCAAATGAATAGCTGATTTATCCCAAAAGCCCTCTAGGTTCGAGGGCTTTTGTCTTTATACATATAACATTCATAATTTGTATATTTGCAATTTTTGTAGTTCTTGATACACTGTAATTGATAATGAGAATCATTATTGATTAATTGAAAGGTCACTTTATGATCACCGAGCGCTTGTTGCTATGGAGAGGCATTCGTCCTGGATGTTAACTCGGTTGGCTTTGCCTACTTGAGCATACACTGATCGGAACATTTCCTAGGGGCAACATTATTTTTCTATAGAGAAAGGTTGATAGTATTGGCTGCAAATAGACAATTATGTATTGGGTTATCCTTATCTGCAACATGGATGAAAGGAGACGGTTGGCGGCGCTCAGACAGCGGTGTGGAAAAGATGGGGGCCATTGACTATTACATTGATTTGGCGAAAATGGCGGAGAAGGCAAAGCTCGATTTTCTTTTCAAGGCGGATTATCTGTATGTTAGCCCACAGATGCTGGGCGATTCCGCTAATTTTGGTAGTCCTGACCCTACAATGATGTTTGCGGCGATTGCTCGTGAAACCGAGCGAATTGGATTAGTGACAACAATTTCCACTACGTTCAATCCGCCGTATGTTGTCGCAAGGCAGCTTCAGTCGTTACACTGGCTCAGCAACGGACGTGCTGGCTGGAATATCGTGACTTCGATTGAAGGGGCAGAAAATTTCGGTGATTCGCCTATGCCTTCACCGCAAGAAAGATATGCGAAAGCCATGGAATTTACTGACGTCGTTCGCAAGCTCTGGGAAAGTTTCCCGAACGAAGCAATTGTGATTGATCGGGAGTCAGGCATTTTTTCTGATAAGGATAAGGTTACTTCAATCCATCATTCAGGTGATTTTTTCAGTGTCCGGGGGCCGCTTACTTTGCCTGCCCATACATCGGGGTCCATTCCTTTATTTCAAGCAGGCGCGACAGATACAGGGCGAAATTTTGCCTCTTCAATAGCGGATGCTATCTTTGCGGCGATGCCGGATCTTGAGTCCGGCGTGGAATTACGAACCGATCTGAGAAGAAGAGCCAAGGAACATGGACGCGATCCGAACGCCATCAAAGTTTTGCCAGGATTGTATTTTTTCTTGGCTGAAACTCGCGAGGAAGCGCATGAATTGCATAAGTCTGCACATGCTCATTTGAGTGTGGAGCGCAGACATGCATCGCTCAAGTCAGTACTTGGCCTTGATTTAAGCAGCTTTGAGTTGGATCATTGCGTAACTGCCGATATGCTTCCCGATCCAAATCAGCCAGTCCGCAGCCGGACACATGCTGAGCTTTTGCGCCGGTATATTACGAAGTATGAGCCTACAGTGGAAGAGGTATTGGCAAGACCTGAGGTCGTTGGTTCTGCACATTGGGTCTCCGTTGGAACGGTTGATGACGTATTGAACGAGATTGTTCAGCGGTTTGAGGCTGGGGCTATTGACGGATTTATAGCTCTTCCGGGCGGTTCAGAAGAATCTATGAAAATATTCTTTGAAAAACTGATGCCGCAGTTGGTTGAAAGAGGTTTGTTCAGAAGCGAATACGCAGGTTCTACACTGAGGGCACATTTAGCTATTTAACCTCTAATACTATCGAGGAACGAGAACATTAAAAGTCGCTATTTTGTGGCTTTTTTTTGTTTTAACGGTACAAGCTCTTGATCAAATCGAGGTCAAAATTTGTGTCTATTGCCGGAGAGGGATTTTTTGTAGAGAAAACTGGGAATCGATCAAAACTATTTGGAGAAATTAAAATTAGAGGCTATTAAACTAGTTTTTGAAGAGAATATAGCCTATCGAAAAAAAGGAGGACCAATACCAAGTTTCAGTGCAGATTAAAGATATGCGCATTCAAGAGCAATCCAAAAAAAAACAATTGTTAGTTAAATGAAGAAATAAGAGGAGGTAGATTAAATGAGGAAATCAATCCAAATGGATGAATTGACACTAGGCGTTTGTTATTATCCAGAGCATTGGCCGGAGAAGTTATGGGCAGATGACTTCCGTCGAATGCGGGAGATGAACATATCAGTTATTCGCATGGCAGAATTCTCCTGGGCGATGCTTGAGCCTGAAGAAGGCCGATTTGATTTCAGTTTTTTTCACAGGGTAATGGACTTGGCACATAAATATGGATTAAAGGTTATTTTAGGGACACCGACTGCCACGCCGCCAGCTTGGTTAACACACAAGTATCCTGAGGTATTGAACGCAAACATGGATGGCGTGTTATATAGGCACGGTATGCGGCGGCACTACAACTACAGTAGTGAGAAGTACAGAGATTTCTGCTCAATCATCGTGAGGAATATGGTTGAAGCTTACAAAGATCACCCCGCAGTCATTGGTTGGCAGATTGATAATGAACTGAACTGCGAGATGAATGTGTTTTATTCCAAAGCAGACCATATTGCGTTCAGGGAGTGGTTAAAGGGACGGTATGGCTCACTCGACAATTTGAATAAGGCTTGGGGGACAATATTTTGGAGCCAGACTTATACCGATTGGGAACAGATATATCTAACACGGACGATGGTCAACAGTTCACCTAATCCACATCTTGCGTTGGACGAGAAACGTTTTATATCTGCAAATGCGATTTCTTTTGCTAAGATTCAAGCGGAAATCATTCGGAAACTTGCGCCACACCATTGGATCACTACTAACGGAACTTTTGGACATCTGGATAGTCACGAGTTAACGGATAAGCTTCTAGATTTCTTTTCATACGATTCCTATCCCCAATTTTCGACGATATTTCCTGGGGGTGACGAAGACCCGCTTGCAGACCGTGCATGGAGTATGAACTTATCTAACGTCCGATCTATTTCGCCGAATTTCTGCATCATGGAGCAGCAGGCTGGCCCGGGGGGATGGGTTGATCGGATTGAGATGGGTTCGCCTAGACCGGGACAAATTCGGCTGTGGTCGTATCAGTCGGTATTGCACGGAACCGATTTACTAGTCTACTTTCGTTGGCGGACAGCGACAATGGGCACCGAAATTTATTGGCATGGTATTAACGACTATCACAATCAACCAAATCGCAGAGTGCGTGAAGTAGCTCAAGTCGGTGAGGAATTTGCCAAGATCGGCTCCTTGATCGCGGGTACAACATACCAAGCCGAAATCGCCATCATGCAGGATTATGATAATATCTGGGATGGAGAGTTTGACAAATGGCATGGACCTCTTCAGTGGCAGAGTCAGCGATCTTGGTATAAACAGCTTCAATACCGTCATATTCCAGCGGATCTTATTACACTCCGTAAGGAGACCATCATGGAGGATTTGACCAAGTATAAGGTAATTGTGTATCCGCATCCAGCAATCATGACTGATGAAACAGCTGACCTTCTCACAAAATATGTTGAACAAGGCGGGACCATATTCTTTGGCGCGCGTACCGGCTATAAGAACACGAGCGGACAATGCTATATGCGACCATTCCCAGGACCTGTGGCTGAGCTTTGCGGAATAAATATTGAAGATTTCACTTTAATCAAGGGTAGCGTTCTTCCAGCAGAGTTGCATTGGGAGGGCAGCCGGTTACCTTTAGGTACAAAGGCCGTTGGTTTTAATGAAATTCTCAGCGTAAAGAAAACCGAAGTGGACATTGTAGCAACGTACTCAACTGAATATTATAAAGGTGAGCCTGCATTAACAAGACGCATAGTCGGTCTTGGAAAAGCATGGTATTATGGTGCTGCCTATAGCGAACCGGTAGTTGATTCCCTTATAGATGAATTGGGCTTAACTTCCCCGGTTACTGACTGGTTAGATGTACCGAGTGAAGTTGAAGTGGGGATTCGAGCTTCAAACGGAACCTCTTATCTCTTTTTGCTGAATTACTCGGGTAAATCGGTCATCATCACAATGAAGAAGTCGAGTAAAGATCTTTTGACTGATACATGGATAGAAGGCGAGGTTAGTATGCCGCCTTATGGAGTCATCATTTTAGAGTTGTTCGTTTAATAGGCGTGTTCACGCCACAAATCATCAGGAGGTGAGAAGTGCCATATACATATTGTTAACCAGAGTGTGAAGGGGGAATGGAAGCCAACAGTGAATACAGATAGTAAGGCAATTGCTTTTCTTAATCATGCAGATTTGACTGCAGCATTAGAGGGATATTCGGGTGGTCTAACAGTACGTATTTTTTCAGCACTGTAGCTTTTTACTTTGTCATTTTCATAATATATTAATAATTACACATATATTATTGCAAGGAAAAGGCGCTATTTAGCGTCTTTTTTGTTTCAACGGAAAAAGTTATTAAACCATATTGAGGACAGGATCTTGTTCCTTATATTATACCAGCTTTGCCCAAAAAATAAGCGGAATGCAACCGAAATAATTTTATTATTCAATTAAACAATTGAGTAATATTAAACTATATCATATACTAAGAAAGTTCTATAACAGAATCTAAGGAGGTCAATCTTATGACTATGATGAGAGCGATACAAGTTCCTGCTAAAGGCGAATCCATGAAATTAGTTGAAATTCCTATTCCCGTACCTGAAGAAGGGCAAGTACTTCTCCGTATAGAAGCGTGCGGCGTATGTAACGGTGATTCCATGGCCATTGGTGGTGCTTCCCCAGGATATCCGCGGATACCAGGTCATGAAGTGATCGGAATCGTGACGGAGTTAGGATCTGGATCTACCAGATGGGAAATCGGACAACGAGTAGGTATTGGATGGCATGGAGGACATGATCATGTTACCGGCCTGACTATGGATGGAGGCTATGCTGAATACATGGTAGCATTTGAAGGTAGTCTGACCCACATACCTAATGAAGTGTCTTCTGAAGAAGCAGCTCCTTTGATGTGCGCAGGAGAAACTACATTTAGTGCACTGCGAAATAGCTCAGCCCGACCAGGGGACCTCGTTGCGATTTCCGGAATTGGTGGACTTGGTCACTTGGCTGTACAATACGCAAAAAAAGCTGGGTATCAAACCATAGCAGTATCTCGTGGTAGTGATAAAGAGAAGCTT
Organism: Paenibacillus sp. DP01; assembly: GCF_044784315.1. Taxonomy (NCBI): domain Bacteria; kingdom Bacillati; phylum Bacillota; class Bacilli; order Caryophanales; family Paenibacillaceae; genus Paenibacillus; species Paenibacillus sp. DP01. The sequence goes on along the minus strand of NZ_CP173059.1, from coordinate 2,944,553 downwards.
GCTCGGGAACTTGGGGCACATTATTATATTGATTCCGAAAAAGAAGATCCTGCTAAAGCTTTACAAGCGCTAGGGGGAGCAAAAGTTATTCTTGCTACAGCACCAAATGCAAAAGTCATTTCCACATTAATTGATGGGTTAGGAAAAGATGGAGAGCTCATTATTGTAGCCGGTTCTGGTGAACGTTTAGAACTGTCTGCCATGGACTTTCTGAAGGGACCCCATACTGTTCGAGGTTCGTTTACAGGACAATCGAAGGAAATTGATGCGGTAGTTCGATTTAGTGTACTGACCGATGTACGACCTATGATCGAAGTTTTCCCGTTGGAACAAGCTAGTGAAGCATATGAAAAAATGATGTCGGCTAAGACACGATTCCGTGCCGTGTTGAGCATGACCAAATGATAAATCCTTCGCAAATCTCTTCATTCTTGACAGATATAGACTTCAGTTTTATAATTCAATCAATCAATTGAATAATATATGATTGATGAAAATTATATTTATTGGAGGTATTTCTAATGGGAGCAACTGCATTGACAAAAAATACGTTTTCAAATCAAATCCAGTCCGGTGTGACCTTGGTAGACTTTTGGGCTCCATGGTGTGGGCCTTGTAAAATTCAGCTTCCTATTGTGGAAGAATTAGCTGATGAACTGAAAGGACAGGCGACGTTGGCAAAAGTTAATGTCGACGAAGAAACCGAATTAGCTTCACAATTTGGCATTCGAAGTATTCCAACTTTGTTGCTGTTTAAAGATGGTAAGCTCGTTGATACCATGGTTGGTGTGAATCAAAAAAATGTTCTTAAGGACAAAATTCTTAAATTGGCTAATTGATATGAAAATCGACAACATTATAATGAAATAATGTTGTCGATTTTTTGCTCTTAGAGCGCCCCTTTCAACGTAGCGGATACAATTTGAGAGTGACTCAATATCATCATATAAAGAAGATAATCTTTTAACATATGTGACTCCCTGCTGAAACATGGAGAAGGAGAGAAACAATGAGAAACCAAGTTAAAAAAAATGCTCCGGTAATCATCGTTGGTGCAGGTTTGAGTGGACTTCGCGCAGCATCGTTACTCACCGCTCACGGTATAGAATGCATTGTTTTAGAATCGAGAGATCGTATTGGTGGTAGAGTTTTGACTTTAGAGGTTTTAGACAATCCTGAACTCGGAAAATTCGATCTTGGACCCACATGGTTCTGGCCACGCTCTGAGAAAATTATTACTCAGCTCACGAAAGAACTGGGTTTGGAGACTTTTAATCAATTTAACGAAGGACGAATGCTCCTAGAACGCTCCCAACATGAAACACCACAACAGCATCTTTTGCCAGAGGGGGCAATGGAGCCCTCGCTAAGATTTGTTGGTGGTGTACAGTCTCTGATTGAGGCGCTTAGTGCTACTTTGCCGTCAGGAGCAATCCAGCTCAATACACGTGTAACTTCGATTCATCAAGAAGAAGACGGTACAATCTCCTTAGAAGCCAATGGAAAACAATTTTACACAACTGCAGTGATTATCGCTATTCCACCACGGCTGGTTGAAAAAAATATTAAATTCGAGCCAGAACTTCCTTATGAACTGAAGTCTTTTTAATTGATAAACCAACATGGATGGCCGGTCAAGCTAAAGTGATTGCCATTTACGACCGACCATTTTGGCGTGAAGCTGGACTCTCCGGTTTTGCATCAAGTTGGGTGGGCCCTTTACAAGAAATTCATGATGCTTCACCAGGTACAGGAACAGGTGCGCTATTTGGCTTTTTTGGTTTACAGGCAAAAAAGCGGAAGATTTTGGGCGAAGATAAACTCATGCAGCTTGTGTTGGAACAATTGGCTAGACTTTATGGGCCTGCTGCCGAGAATGTAAATACACTACTATTTAAAGATTGGTCAAGCGACACCGATACAGCTGTTGAGGAAGACGCCGAACCACTTCGTCACTATCCAAATTATGGCCCTGTTTACGGAGATCCTTGGGGAGAGGGCATATTTTTTACGGGCACTGAGACGGCTGATCAACAGGGAGGACATTTGGAAGGGGCGATTCAATCAGCTGATCGAATCGTAGCAAGATTTTTAGAACGATTTGATGAAGCATAGTACAGATAGTTGTAAAAAAACGGTCATGCTTCGCTAACTTAACATGCTATTGAATATGAAGTATTTCAGATAAAGTTTGGGGGCTTCAAAATGAAAGAAACAGATATCAAAGATCGATTGTATCAACAATTTTCTCGAATCGGGAAATGTTTATCGAGTGACAAGCGCTTAGAGATCATGGACATTTTGTCCAATGGTCCAAAATCAGTTGAAGGTTTAGCAACACAAACGGGTATGAACGTTGCAAATGTCTCTCGTCATCTACAAATCTTACTGGATGCTAAATTGGTCAAGTGCTGCAAAAAAGGGACATACGTCATATACAGTATCGGTAACCCTTTAGTAATTGAATTTCTATCTTCTTTATGGAGAATATGTGAAGATCGACTATCTGATATAAAGCAGATTAAAACTGAGTTGGAATTACAATATCCAGAGGTTCAAACCATCACCAAACATGATTTGTTAGAAAAAATGAAAAAAAAGACTGTTATTCTTCTAGATATTCGTCCCACAGATGAATATGATGCTTCTCATATTCCAGATGCCATTTCAATACCATTAGACCAACTTGAGCACTACCTGAAGACAGTTGATAAAAGTACTATAGAACTTGCCGCATATTGTAGAGGCCCATACTGTTCGCTGGCATCTCAAGCGGTTGATTATATGCTGAAGCAAGGGTATATGGCTTATCGAATTGAAGAAGGAGTTCATGATTGGAATGTGTGTGAGGAGTCATAAGTATTTTTAAGAGAGGAGCAGTTTTATTATGAGTGTAGTGGAACTGACATCAATAGAAGAAATAGATTCCTTTATCGAAATTAATCCTTTGAGTATGTTATACGTATCCCAAGAAGATTGTAACGTATGCCATGCCATTTACCCCAAGCTCAAAACAATGCTTAAACTATATCCTAAATTGGCTCTTGCTCGTGTTAATGCTAGTCAAGTGGAGGAAACCACAGGAAGATTTTTGATTTTTTCTGTACCGACAATCTTGATTTTTCTTGATGGGAGAGAATATCTACGCGAAGGGCGTTTTGTTCAATTTGAACAATTAAAAAAACAATTACAGTTATTGTCCGATGAAGTTTAATTTTTCGATGAAAAACAAACGATGCACCTTCAGTATTATGTCCTTTTTTAGGCGTTTTATTGAAGGTGCATTTCAAGTAATTGTCGACACCCCCGCTAAATCAGCAATTTCCTGAATATTGGCCAACTCTACCCACCTCTTTGTGTCAGCATAGCATGTTTTAATTCTAGAAACAAAAATTAATAAAACAAAATATAAATTTATATTACAAATATGTGAATGTGTTATTTGTAGGCTTGACGTTAGAAAAATTGTCTATTATAATTCAATTGATCGATTGATTAGTTGATCCTTTAATCGAGCGATACATAAATTAAATTGGAGGTTTGATTTCAATGGCAAAAGCATATCTTCAAATTACATTAAAAATTAATGCACCAGAACGTGAGGCAGCTGCAAAGGTTTATACAACTTATAAAGAGCCTTTCCTGTCTGTTATTCCTGGTGCGGTTTCTAAAGAATTGCTTGTGCGTGATGAGGATGTTCAAGTTTTGCATGGCTTTAACAGTGAAACCGACGCTAAGGCTTATCTCGAAAGTGATCTATTTAATAATGATGTCGTTGTTGGACTCAAAGACCTGCTTCAAGCTGAGCCAGAAATCAGGATTTATAGCACATTCTAGAAATTGATTTAGCACACTCTGACTATTTTAATTAGATTTAAAATCAGGAAAGAAACCGACAGAGCACAGCTGTAATGTCGGTTTCTTTCGTTAAATAGAGCAAACTATAAGTTTTGGACTTACAATACCTAAAAGGGGATGTTAATATGGCAGAAAGGATAATTAACATGAATACGGTTTGGTACAAAGATGCAAAGGGCGATGGACGCATTAAAAGTGACAATCTCCAAACTCAAATTGCAATTCCAGTCCCCAAAGGGGGAAGTGGTAAAGGGGCTGAACCACAACAACTTCTTATCTCTTCTGCGGTGGCTTGTTACACGGTGACCTTAGCATATATGTTAGATAAAAATAAACTTCCTGTGACTGGATTCTTTATGGATACAGAAGGTAACATAACTCAAGGTGATCAGTTAAGTATTACCCACCGCCCGCATGTTGTTCTGAATCCAGGAGCAACCCATGAAGACGTAAGCATGACGGAAGATTTTATACAAAAAGCAGAAGAAAATTGCCATATTGGTCAATTACTAATAAAGGCCGGCGTCTCCGTAGGAACTCAAGGAAAAGTAACCATTGATTCTGGAGAGGATCTTACTAGTAGCTATATTGCAGAACACGGATTGGAATGGTAAGTTTAAGCACCAATTTTTAAGTCGTATTTTTCAATCTAATGAAGTGCATAATGTGCAGGCTTGCATTATTCACAAAAAGACTTCAAAGTCACAAATATGTGGGCTTCGAAGTCTTTTTTATTTGATGCTTAGATTGGTTACTGTTAGTGAAAATGTTCCTGCCACTCATTCAATCCGTCTTCCATACGATACGCCTTAAATCCCTCAACTTGCAATTTTTGCGTAGCAAGTGCCGAATAAACGCAAAATGGCCCTCTACAATAAGCGACCACTTCAGCTTCCTCTGGTAACTCTCCCATTAATACGTCTAGGTCTTCCATAGGCATTGAAATGGCTCCTTGAATATGTCCTGTTTCAAACTCTTCTTTGGGACGCAAGTCAACTAAGATAATGGAGTTTTCATCTAGTTTTTTCTTTACTTCATCCATGGATAGGGTATGAATGTCATTCAAGTTGTTTAAGAAGTCATCTTTCATTTTCCCGATATCAGGAATTTGTTTCTCACTAATCTTCCACAGTGAAGAGAGAAAGTCAATGATCTCCGGGTCTGCTAGCGAGTATATGGCGTAAGTTCCTTTCTTTGTAAACTTAACAAGCTTAGCGTCCAGTAACACCTGCAGATGACGAGAAACATTAGCTATATTCATATCCGTACATGTCGCTAGTTTCTCCACTGTTCTGGGACTTTGTGATAGTACATTCAAGATTTCAAGACGTTTGTCACTTGATAGACATTTACCTATTCTAGCCAGTTGCTTATATAGATCTTCTTTGAAAAGCTTTGCGCACTTTAGCATATCTTCCATTCATTTATAACCTCATTTCAACTTGGTGACATATGTTAAGGATTCTACACTTTATATTTTGACCAATATGGCAAATCAAAAATACTTTTTATACACTAAAAAACCCTTTGAATCCAGCATTCTCCTCATAATAGGGCACTATATCAATTGATGAATAGAATTTTAACATGTGGAGAGACGAAGTCAAGGGCCCCTGAACTAATGGATAATATGAGGATGGGACACAAATGTACAGTGACGCAGCGTTTCACCCATTCAAAGAGCTTGTGATGCAAAACGTGAACAGGTAGAGTGGTGAGGTTTGTGGATGTGCTGTTAAAAGTGGTTGACATTTGGGCTGGCTGAAGACTTTGCTTGGTAGCGGAAACAGAAGAAAACACGTAAAGACAAGAAAACCAGCTAATGTTTGTCAAGGGGTACCACCAATATTTTAACGAAACTATACGCCAAGGACATAGCGTATTTTTCTATAAACTGAACGATATGATGTCTAATAGGTCGAGTATCAAATTCCATATATTTGACTCCCACCCAAAAAAGCAGGGGCCGAAAGTCCAAAGTCTAGGCTGTCATTGTGATGGAAGTCTTGTTTTAAAAGCAGAAGTCATGTAAAACTTAATGAAAAGGCTGGAATATAGGAGTATGCTACTTGGCGAATATAAACGATATTGCAAAGCGGGCAGGCGTTTCTGTATCGACAGTATCAAGAGTTTTAAATCATAATCCGTATGTATCGGAATCCAAGAGGCTGGCTGTTCAGCGTGTGATTGATGAGATGGATTATACGCCTAATCGACTTGCTGTCGATTTAATACGTAAGGAAACGAGAAGTATCGGTGTAATCATTCCCCACAATAACAATCAAGCTTTTGATCAAATGCTACATGGCATATTAAATCAATCGGTTGAGCTTGGCTACACCGTGATAGTGCTACCTACAAAATACGATGCAGACAAAGAGCTCAGCTACATGAGCATGCTTAAAAGTAAGCAACTGGATGGAATCATCATTACCTCTCGCTCGAACCCTTGGGAGTTGCTTACCCCCTTTGCCAATTATGGAACAATTGTTGCCTGTGAGTTCACCGAACACCCCGAGATTGGCTGTGCCTACATGGATCGATACGCGTCCTTCGTAGAAGCGTTCTCACTGTTAAAGGATAAAGGGCATACACGCGTCGCTTTTACAACGGCAAGAGGTGAAGAAAGCAATAGTACAAGGCTAACGATAAAAGCATATCAGCATGTTTTTGGAAATTTGCTGCCCGAGCACCACGTCAGTAATTGCTACAACATCAATGACGGTATTCGCGCAGCGCAACAATTGTTGAATACACAACATAGGCCAACTGCCGTATATGCCAACGGAGATGAGGTTGCGACGGGGATCTATCAATACGTCAGGAGCGTGCAGCTACTCATGCCTGACGATTTTGCGATCATTGGTCAAGAAAATCAGCCTGTCGGCGTCGGTTTAGGTCTAACAACAGTGGATCATCGATTGGTTCAGGTCGGTGAACAAGCGTTTAATCTTGCCATACAGAAGTCAACGGATAAGCTAGAGATTCCATATCGCATTATCGTTAGACAATCCACTTAAAGTGTTGACTTGAAATGGATTTCATACTTTAACATATCCCTTAGCGTTACCAATAACTAAAGGGGATGATGCTCATGTTTTCAACCTATATTTTCGATATAGATGGCACGTTAATCAATACCGAAGAAGCAGTCCTAGGGTCTTTGCAAAAAATGCTAAAGGTTCACTTTAATCGGAATGTTGACCGACATGACCTCACATTCGTGCTGGGGATCCCTGGAGCTGTGTCGTTGCCCCAACTCGGGATAGCCGATTTTGATCTTGGGAATCGTTATTGGAACAATTACATGACGGATTATCGCCAGACCATTCATGTATTTGAAGGTATCCAGCAATTGCTTAGCACCCTAAAGGAGCTTTCAATTACAACTGGAGTGGTCACTTCAAAGACAAATCAAGAATTTCAAAATGACTTTGTCCCATTTGGTCTCGCTCACAATTTACCACACATTGTATGTGCAGATGATACGAAATTGCACAAACCTCATCCAGAGCCGTTGCTGAAATTCCTTCAGATTTCAGGTGCGAGAGAGGGGTCATCCCTCTATATTGGCGACACCATTTATGACTATGAATGTGCAAGAGACGCTGGTGTAGAGTTTGGACTCGCACTTTGGGGATGTAAGCAACCCGACCTTATTCCGGCGAAATTTAAGTTTGAGCATCCGAAAGATGTACTTTCTTTATTAAATCCTCAATAATTCTATAGGTGATAGGGCTCGTTTTTACTAAGGATGGCGTATATGTGATGTATAAGCTTGTTGGCGCAGGCGATCACAGCTACCTTGTAAGGCTTGCCCTCTTTCTTTTTCTTTTCGTAATAGTCCTTTATTTTTGGATTTGCTCCTTGTCGCAGTCCACATTGAACGGCCAAATAAATGGCTCTTCGTAGTCTCTTTGATCCTCGTTTCGTAATCCTATTATTCGTTGCTGTGAACTTACCTGAGCTATACACTCTCTGGATCAAGGCCTGCATAGGCAACCAATTGTTTCGGCCCCACGAATTGTTTCGTATCTCCGATTTCAGCCACGATAGTAGAAGCGAGTTTGTCACCAATCCCGGGAATGGATTTGAGCAAATAGACCTCCGGAAGATTCATGGAAATGTCCTCCATTTGTGTCTCTAATATTTCGAGTTGTGACTGAAAAGCAAGTAATAAAGTAATCATTCCTTCTAAAACGGTTTGTTGAGAGAGGCTTCGGCTTACTTTGGCCTTTTGCTTCAGCGCTATGTCTAGCAGCTCTGCTCTATCGTTAATCCACTTCTTAGAGTGAGAGAGCTTGGCATGCTCAAACAAAGCCTGAGAGGCATTTTCCACGCTGCCCTGAAGGCAAGCTTGTAGGACTTTTAGAGCCGTTACCGAGTAAAGGTCATAAAATACGGGTTCATATTCGGGAAATACCTGATCTAACAAAGCCCGAGTGTTTAGCTTGGCTTGCACATATAATGATGTTATAAATTCATGCTGTCTGGTCACATTCTGAAGCTCCGTGTGGGCTTCATCCCATTCCCGGTGCGGCTTTAAATCACCGCGGTAGAACATTTCAGCCAAGTGCCATGCATCTGCTGCATCTGTTTTAACTTTGCGCAGCGTAGTCCCTCGAGCTCGCTTAGACTGCAAGGGATTCACAATGAGATGTGCGATTTCTTCTCGTATGAGAAATGCAACAAGCCCACGATGATAATGGCCTGTAGCTTCTAAAACAACAACTGGAGCCTTTCCTGTGCGTTCCTGTAGTTGTTGTAACTACTTCGCGTATACGACGAAAGCCTTGCTCTTCATGGAGGATCGTTTCCGCCTTTGCTAACGGCTCATTTCTTTGCATAAAGGGTTGAAGTACACTCATTCCTTTGGATACGTCTAGTCCAATAACTGGTTCCATAATTCCCCTCCTATGAATACCACCAGTGTCCCCACAATGATTCCAACCTCATAGCTTCGCTTGTTATACGGGATCGCATGCCCCAACCAGCTCAAACATGGTCGTTGGTGATAGTGGGAGAACAGTTTTCTTGACGGGGTTATTTATTTCCCTAAAACCACCTAGTTCTTCCCGGCTATCGTCATCTTAAAACACCTATTAAAATAGGCCAACCAAATTTTTGGTTGACCTAATAATACGAAAAACCTTGGTTAGGATTTTGAACGATGTCGCTTTTTTGGGGTACGTGATGAACGGAATGACTACAATCAGCAATTAAAAAACGGCAAGTCGATGTATGTAAAGAGGAAGGGAAAATAAATTCCATGTAAGCGTTTGACATATTGGAATATCAATCTATAATTATGAGCAGACTTCACCTCACCGAGAGGGAAGAATCCTGACTTTTCTCAGTCTGAATCAGATGATGATGTTACCTGTTTTTTTAATGGGTTGTTGCCTATCAGGAATACGATAATCGATAGAGCTGTTGTTCAATAAACAGCAAGCTCCATAATCAGGGGCTTGCTGTTTTATTTACCTAAGGAGAATGGTCGAAATGACACTTAAAAAAAGAATCTTTTTATTGTTTTTTCTCAGCGCGTTTATTCCCTTTATCAGTATATTTACAATTTCTTATTATACCATTGATTCCATTTTTGCGAATAAAATCAATGATGGAATTAGGAGCAATCTACAGCAGGTAACTTCATCACTGGAAAATTCAATTACCAACCTGAATCATGTGACTCAGCAATTATCATATCGCGGTACATTAGGAAAAAAACTGGATGAAGTTTTGAAGCCTTCCTCCAATATATTTGAATTGGTTGAGGCTAGAGATGAATTAAAGAATGAGTTAAATGTCGTAACGTTTACTAATCCGAATATAGGTCTAACCTTGTACTATTTTCAGAAAGAAGGCACTACACAGTTCGCTAACTTTCCCATCAAAGATCGTTTTTCTCCTGAGTCTTTGCCTGTGCTTACCAAATCATATGGCATTGCGTACTATGGTCCCCATATGAGTATGAACCGATTTGATGATCAGCTTGTTTTATCTGCTATGCGAAAGGTACAGCTGCCTCAAAGGGACGATGTATATATTTACGTCGAATCCGGCTTTCGTCTTACACAGGATATACTGGGTTACAATCAATACCAAGGAGCTTTATCGCATTTGATCCTGAATGGTGAGGGCAAAATTGTGTACAGTGAAATTCCAGAAGTGATGAAAGTCGGGGAGAATTTCTCCAGCTTATCAAAAAGTGCTGCAAAAGATGGAATAGCCCGTGATTACCATTGGTTTAAGGAGGACTCCGCTCAGAATTGGAGCGTCATATCGGTAATTTCGCAGGCTAAGTATCAACAGGAGAAAAACCAGTGGTTGCTTCAAATATTACTGGTCGCTTTATTTTTTCTCGGCTTTACCGTATTCCTTGCTTGGCTTCTGTGGAAGATGGTCTACAAACCACTCGGTCTTTTCCATTCGGAAATTAACGGAATGTCTCAGAATCCACAAAAGGCAGGCAGCCAGACCCGCACTCAAATTCCTGAGTTTGACTTTCTGTTGGGGGAATTCTCAAATATGCAGCATCAAATCGGCGACCTGTTCAAGGAAGTGCAGCAGAAAGAGAAGATTCGTGCAGATTTGGAAGTGGAAAAATTGTTATATCAGATCAATCCTCACTTTCTGATGAATACGCTGGATACTGTACACTGGCTGGCCGTCATGAACGGACAAGGGGAGATTGACAAGTTGGTGCAATCCTTGAACAAGCTGTTGTATTACAACTTGGGTAAATTAGGGCAAGTATCCACGATGGAAGAGGAAATTGATGCGCTAAGACAGTATCTAATCCTGCAGCAAATTCGATATAACTTTGAATTTGACGTACGTATTTCAGCGGATGATCAAGTGCTTAAAATACCTGTGCCTCGTTTTATTTTGCAACCGTTGGTTGAAAATTCACTTTATCATGGACTGAGTGACGAAGGTTTTATTCAAATTGAAGTTACACTTGCCAAAACGCTGAATATTTTAATACAGGATAATGGAGCAGGCATGACCGAGGAAGCGATTCAAAGACTTCTGAACAATCGTATAACTGAACATAAAAAAGTAGGGATGGGCATCGGACTCAATTATGTCCACCGCATGTTGAGGGCACAGTACGGAGATCAAGCACAACTGGTGATCGAAAGTGAATTGGGTACAGGGACAAGTATACTGCTCATACTTCCGATCAAAGGAGAAGATGTCTGAGGATGATTAAGGTATTGATAGTGGATGACGATAAATTAGTACGAAAAGGAATAAGCTCCGCGATGCCGTGGAACGAGTTCAATATGGAGGTTGTAGGAGAAGCAAGTAACGGGTTGAAAGCACTGGATTTTCTAAAATCCCAACCGGTCGATCTGATGTTGACGGATCTCGCGATGCCGGTGATGTCAGGTATTGAACTGATGCGAGCTGCAAGGCTGCTCTATCCAGAACTACATATTGTCGTATTAACACTGCATCAAGATTTCGATTATATCCAGGAAGCGCTCAGGCTTGGGGCCATCGACTATATAGCCAAAGTTCAGCTCGAGAAGGAGCAATTCGAACATGTGCTGCATCGAATACATACCCGGATTGACGAACTGGCGAATACAAGACCAAAGCTGCCACTGCTAAGTGAGACCAATGTCCATTATCGCCATGTGTATGCACTTGTATCACTGGATCGCAAGTCAGGACAGAGCTGGCCGATTGAACTGACATTCAATGTAGACGAGATCCGATGGGAGGTTGAACGGAACTGCTGGATGTGGGCGGCACCCATGGACGTAGAGGATCAGCTGTTCCATAAACTGAAGGAATCCCTGGATCAAGTTCCCCAAGGCGCCTTGCTGGTTATGTCCGATGTACAAGGCCGAACATGGTCGCAAATCCAAAACTGGATTATGAATTATACAGAAACGTCGTTATTCTATGCATACAACCCTTATGATCCTGTTATTACCGTTTCGATGAATGTGGAGGACTCATTTCCAATAGAACCGAAGGATGAAGACATGGATCGTATTAAGCAAAGTTGGTTCCTATCACCATGGACCCACAACGACAGTTATTACAACCAAATGATTGAACAGCTCAAATCACTAAGACTGAATAAAGGCCAGCTGATGGGATTGCTATACTCGATAGTTATGGAATGGAATCACCTTTTTGCCCAGACTACGCTGGGTAGAATCTCAATGATCCATTCTTTTCAATCCTGGTACGAGGTAGAAGATTGGATCAAGCAGACCTCTGTGGGCATTCGTAAGTCAGATGAACAGACTTCGTATTCAGAGGAAATTGTAGACGCCGTGAAAAAAGCGATTATAATCATGCAAAATGATTTGAGCCAAGCTTTTACAGCCTCTGGTCTGTCCCAGCAACTGAACATCAGCCGAAGCTATTTCAGTCAATGCTTCAAGGATCTGATGGGGAAAACCTTTAATGAGTACTCCCGATTTATACGAATAGAGAAGTCCAAAGAGTATTTATTGAATACAAACAACACGATTTTCTGGATTGCGGAGCGAGTGGGTTATACGGATGAAAAATATTTCAGCCGAATTTTTCGCGAATTGACAGGTCTGTTGCCAAGTGAATATCGACAGCTTGGCAGAGGGGATAAATAGCGTACTTTCCCAGATGACCAATAAACCAGGCGAAAGAAGGGAAAGCGATGATTAAGAAGATGGCTGCATGTGTTCTTGTCGTCAGCTTAATTGCAGTGACCGTATATTTCAGCAGGCCATACTTCCGTGAATCGCCAATGGGACCAACGAAAACAATCTCGGACACTGCCGCTGCTGATCCATTGGGGAAATATGAACATCCCGTTTCCATCCGACTGGGATATGTGGTAGACCCAACAGGCGCGGATCTCTCCGAAGGAGAAACGCTTGAGAAGAATATATGGAAAACGATGATTAAACAAAACCTTAACATTGATATCCAGGTATTATGGCAGGTATCGAAGGAAAATCTGAGTCAGAAAATCGATCTGGCTATCGCCAGCAATGATCTGCCGGATGCCATGATTGTAAATCAGCTGCAGCTGAACGAGATGATCAAGGCTGGAGAAATTGAAGATCTAACCGAGGCATACAATAATAGCGCATCACCAGAAATAAAAAAAATTATCGATAGCACAAACGGATTGGCTATGGAACAAGTGACCTTCGCTGGTAAGATAATGGCTGTTCCTTCTGTGACAGCGGAAGACTTCAGCATGCTCTGGATTCGACAGGATTGGCTGGACCGTCTTGGACTGAAGCCGCCGAAAACGGTAGATGATCTGGAAGCTATCGCCAAGGCCTTTGTGGAGAATGACCCAGATGGAAACAGTAAGCGGGATACGATTGGCCTTGCTTCAAGCACTGGACTGTATAACGATTTCAACAACAGTGCTTTTTCTTTTGATCTAACGCCAATCTTCGCAGCATATGGATCTTTCCCGGGATATTGGCTGAGCAAAGATGGAAAACCTGTATACGGTTCGATACTACCGGAAACGAAGGACGCCTTGGTCAAACTGCGTGAAATGTACGCCAAAGGCCTTCTCGATCCAGAACTGGGTATCCGTAAAGAAGCGGAAGAAACAGTTATTAACGGTCAGGCGGGGATGTTCTTTCAAGGTTTCTATGCTGGGTACTGGCCCCTTCCGAGCGCTTGGCAGAACGAGCCGGAGGCGAACTGGCAAGCATACGCACTCCCGCTGGATGCAAACGGAGCATACCATGTGAAGGTGGATAATCCGTCAAGTTCATTCTTGGTGGTACGAAAAGGATATGCTCATCCCGAAGCGATTATTAAAATTAACAATCTGTACCTTCGTGATGAGTTCAAGTACGGTACGCGTTTTATGCTGGGCCGCAATTTCTTTGCTCCGGCAGATGAAGCACGATATGAATCGAAGGCCGCGCAGGACATTCTGATGGGAACCAAAACACCCGCCGATTTCAAGGACAAGTCTGAATACAAATTGCTGGAACACTTGGTTTCGACAATAAAACAAACCAAATTGAAGCCTTATGATCAATATGGTATTTCCTATTGGAATAAACACAGCGACAGCTTTATGCGGGGTTACTCGCTTCTTGTAGGTGGAAGAAATTTTTTTGATCCAAACATTCATAAAGTTCGAAGCCTTACCTATATACGAACTCCAGCGATGGAGAAGACGTGGAGTAAACTATCAAAACTGGAACATGATACATTTTTAAAAATTATTTTAGGCGCTGAACCGATAGATTCATTTGATCAATTTGTCGAGGAATGGAAGGAACAAGGGGGCGACCAAATGACTGTGGAGGTGACTGTACCCCATAATCATCGCCGAAGACCATCATGAATGTGATACGATAAATTCTATAAGACACTTTTATAATTCCATTAATCAAGCCGACAGATTTCTGTTTCAGGATCTGCCGGTTTTTTGTTCTTCACTTTGATTAGTAAGTATGGATAGACAGATGTATGTCGATAGGTAGGATAAATGATTACAAGCTAACTATGACCTCATGGTCTGACATGAAACCGCATACATTTTTCTATCCAAACAGACGTTAAATCCCTATCTCGATTTGTCTTCAGCAAGTTTTATAATGAAAGCGTAAACAACAATGATTAAGAAATATTCACAACAAAGGGGAATCGAAATGTGATGAGAACTAAATGGTCCATAAAAAGCAAACTGTTAACGAGACGTCTGGCTGTACTGTCGATATCTGCCCTGATGATTTCAACCCTTGCAGCCTGTGGGGGTTCATCCAACCCTCCCACTGCGAAGGAAGCGGGGAAATATGAGGTAACACCGGGAGACCCATTCAGTGCCTATAAAGACGAAATAACGGTCACGATGGGGCGTGTGACTACAGCCAACCCAAAACTGCCGGCTGGAGATTCGTATGAGAACAATGCGTATACTCGACTGGTCAAAAAAGCGTTTAACGCTCAGATTAAAGACCAATTTGAAGCCAACGGAGAAGATTACAGCCGTCAGGTTTCTCTCGCCATCGCCTCTGGAGAACTGCCTGACATGATGCGTGTCGATTCCAAGGATGAACTCAAAGAACTGGTTGATAATGATCTGATTGAAGATATGACGGAAATTTACAAACAGTATGCCACGGATAATATCAAGAATATTTACGACTCTTATGAAGGCCGTGCATTAGACAATGCGACGATAGATGGACGTTTAATGGGGCTTCCGGCTACTTCCCTAGATTCCGCACCAACCATGGTCTGGGTTCGTCAGGATTGGCTGGATCTACTGGGAATCCATCTTGACGCAGACGGAGATGGTGCCATCAAGCTGGACGATGTGGAGAAAACGGCCGAGGAATTCTTGAAAAGAGATCCGGGTCAAACCGGGAAACCGGTAGGCATACCCTTTGTGAACACCCTGAATACAACTGACTATAATGGTTCTGCCTATACCATGCTCGGAGTTGCCTCAACAAAGGGTTCATTCCCTCAGTACTGGATGAAGGGTAAAGACGGTAGCATTGTTTATGGCTCGACAACAAAGGAAACCAAGCAGATGCTAGGCGTCATGGCAGATTGGTTCAAGAAAGGCATCATCGATCCGCAATTTGGAACACGCACATTTGATGACATCACGGCACTGTACACCAACGGCCAATGCGGCATTGCTTTTGGACCATGGCATATTCCCGACTGGGGTCTGGGCAACGTGAAGCAGAAGGATAAGAATGCGAAATTCACGGCTTACACTTTGGAGGATGCAGATGGAAAGGTAAACGTGGCACACGCCAATCCAGCTAATCAGTTTATCGTTGTAAGAAAAGGATACGAACACCCGGAACTCGCTGTTAAAATAGTAAACCTATTCTACGATAAACTAGCAAATGATAAAAATGTGGGAACATCTATGCCAGAAGCTGCCAAGTATCAAGAGAACGGCGTAGACGGTTCTACCAGACCGTTTAATATTGAAGTCAACTCGGCGACCTCGTTACTGGATGACTACTCTGACATCGTTCGCGGGATTAAAGGAGAGATTAGTCTGGATCAGGTCCGGACAACAGAATCAAAAAACAATATTAAGAGTATCCAAACTTACTTGAGTGATATGGATACGGATAACGTAACAGCCTGGTCGAAATATCACTCGCGTATCAACGGAGTGGGGCTTATTGACAAACTGACAAGGGAAAACAAATTCGTTTGGATGACACCTGCTTACTCTGGAACTACACCAAGCATGAAACAGACCTGGGCTAATCTGACCAAGATGGAGCAGGAATCTTTCATCAAAATTGTGACTGGTGCTGAACCTCTGAATTACTTCGATACATTCGTTAGCAATTGGAAGAAGCAAGGCGGTGATCAGGTAATTCAGGAAATTAAAGACGAGGTTGCATCCAAAAAATAAACAATCTTGAACTGTTTATAGGGCTGCGATACGCAGCCCTGCTTTTAGGAAAGGGGTCCATCCATGAAACAGGGAAATGATAAAGCAAAGAGCCCGCTCGGTACGGGTGCCATATATCATCTGATGATGCTTCCGGGTATTTTATTTTTGCTGGTATTCAGCTATGTTCCGATGGTCGGTGTCATTACGGCGTTTCAGGATTATATACCAGCCAAAGGAATGTTAGGCTCCAAATTTGTAGGGCTGAAGCACTTTATTTATATGTTTAAGCTGCCGGACATCGCACAGGTTTTTAGTAATACGTTGGTGATTGCCATTGCCAAGATTCTATTGGGAACAATCATGGCTATCATTTTTTCCATTTTGTTAAATGAGATCCGCATCAAATTCGTTAAAAAATCCGTACAGACAATTGTTTATCTGCCACACTTTCTATCCTGGGTAGTTCTAGCGTCCGTGGTTGTTAACATGTTCAGTTTGGATGGAATTGTGAATCAAATTTTGGCTTTTTTCGGTCTGCAGAATATTAATTTTCTCGGCAGCAACACCTGGTTCCAGCCGCTGATTATTGGGACAGACGTGTGGAAGGAGTTCGGCTACAGTTCCATCGTCTATTTGGCTGCAATTACTTCGATTGATCCGGGCCTGTATGAAGCGGCAGGAATGGATGGAGCCAGCTGGTGGAGAAAAGTATGGCATATTACGTTGCCAGGCATGCTGCCTATTATCCTGCTCATGGGAGTGATGAGTCTGACCAATATTTTGAGTGCCGGCTTCGATCAAATTTATAATCTGTATAACCCCGTTGTCTATGAGTCGGGAGATATTCTGGATACTTATGTATATCGGATTGGACTTGTCGGGCGACAGTATAGCTTTGGTACGGCTGTTGGTCTGTTCAAGTCAGTGATCGGTATTGTTTTGTTATTGTCCGCCAACCAATTGGCCAAAAAATACACTGACCGAAAAATATTTTAAGGAGGTCAAGCCTGTGTCCTATTTTGTAAACCAAAAAGGTCGAATTGGCGGGTTAATCATCTATGCCATCGTCATTTTGCTGGCATTGATTTGCCTTCTTCCATTATGGAATATCGTTGCGATTTCATTTAGCAGCAGTGAGGCCGTGTCAGCTAATGCTGTAGGTCTCGTACCGGTCAATTTTACAACCGCAGCGTATACGAAAATTATCGATGATGCTCAGTTCTGGCGTTCCTTTGGCATATCTGTTCTACGTGTTGTGCTCACACTTCTTCTCAACATGATTCTTATTGTTCTAATGGCATACCCGCTCTCCAAGTCGAAAAGAGAATTCAGGGGCAGAAACATTTATATGAACGTCATGATTTTTGCCATGCTGTTCAGCGGTGGGATGATTCCAAGTTATCTATTGATCAAAAACCTCAATATGCTCAATACAATTTGGTCGCTTGTTCTACCAGGAGCTGTCCCTATATTCAGTGTCATCCTTGTCATGAACTTCTTCTCTGCTGTACCTAAGGCCCTAGAAGAAGCAGCATTCATCGATGGGGCGAGTCCGCTGCAGGTCCTGTTCAAAGTGTATGTTCCCGTGTCCATCCCTGCGCTGGCGACGGTAGCACTATTCAGTATCGTGGGAACGTGGAATGATTTCTTCAGCGGTTTGATCTATATGACTCAAGTCAGCAATTATCCACTAATGACTTATATTCAGTCCCTTAACGTGAATATTGCGGAACTTCTTCAATCCGGGACCAACTCAGCACAACTCAGCAACTTGACTGAAATTTCAAACAAAAATCTAAATGCGGCCAAAATCGTAGTCGCTGTCATCCCGCTGCTGCTGATTTATCCGCTGCTTCAAAAATATTTTGTGACTGGAATTGTTGTAGGATCGGTAAAAGAGTAATTGTATGATGTGACTTGATTAAGATAAAAACACTATTCGTCTATTGGAAAGGTTGTAATGAACAATGGAAAATAAAAATTGGTGGAAAGAAATTGTTGTATACCAGATATATCCACGGAGCTTTCAAGATAGTAATGGTGATGGAATCGGCGATTTGAAAGGAATTGTTTCCCGTCTGGACTATTTGCAGCAACTCGGTGTCGGTGCAATTTGGCTATCACCAGTTTGTAAATCCCCTCAGGATGATTATGGTTATGATATTTCGGACTATCGGGATATTGATCCGATGTTCGGGTCTTTGGATGATATGGAGATGTTAATTCATGAAGCTGGGAAACGTGACATTCGGATCATAATGGATTTGGTATTGAACCATACTTCCGATGAGCATCCCTGGTTTCAAGAAGCAAAAAAAAGTAAAGAAAATCCGCACCATGACTATTATGTCTGGAGAGATGGCGTTGAAGGAATGCCACCAAACGACTTGGGTTCCACCTTTGGTGGTTCAGCTTGGGAATGGGTACCCGAAATAGGACAATATTATTTACATCTTTTTTCTGTAAAACAGCCGGATCTCAACTGGGAAAACCCAAAAGTCCGACAAGAGATTTACGAAATGATCAATTGGTGGATAAGCAAGGGTGTAGGCGGTTTTCGGCTTGACGTAATTGACTTAATCGGAAAAGAACCAGATTTGAAAATTACCAGCAACGGGCCAAATCTGCATAAGTATATCAGGGAACTCAGCAAGGAGACGTTTCAAAAAGCTGGAGACCTGCTGACGGTTGGAGAAACATGGGGCGCTACGCCAGAGATCGCCAAATTGTATAGCAACCCGGACGGCAGTGAGTTTTCAATGGTATTTCAATTTGAACATATTAGTTTGGATGAACAAGAGGGAAAAGGGAAGTGGGATCTTAAGCCTCTAGATTTTCTAGAATTAAAAAAAGTGTTGTCCAAATGGCAGACAGAGCTGAAGGGGGATGCCTGGAACAGTTTGTTTTGGAATAATCACGACTTACCCCGAATCGTTTCTCGTTGGGGAAATGACGGAGAATACAGGATAGAATCGGCTAAAATGTTGGCAACCCTTCTTCATGGCATGCGAGGCACACCATACATTTATCAGGGGGAAGAATTAGGAATGACGAATGTTCAATATCCAATTGAAGACTATCGGGATATTGAGTTACTAAATTTCTATAAAGATAGAATTGAGAAAGGATACCCCGAAGACAAAGTTATGGAGTCAATCTTTGCAAAGGGTCGTGATAACGCTCGAACACCAATGCAGTGGGACGCTTCAGACAACGCTGGTTTTACATTAGGGAATCCTTGGATTAAAGTAAACCCGAATTATAAGGATATCCATGCACAAGAAAGTTTAAATAACCCTGAGTCCATATTCCATTATTATCAGAAACTAATCCGATTAAGGAAAGATCATGAAGTGATCATATATGGGGATTATGAGCTGATGTATCCCGAGAATAAAGATTTGTTCGCGTACACTCGAACGCTGAAAGGGGCTAAACTACTTGTAGTATGTAATTTTCAAAAATACACAACCGATCTCCCACTTCAGAAAGAGCTGGCAGAGACTAAACAGCTGCTAATATCCAATTATCCGAATAACATGTCTGATGTAGAAATGCGCCCTTATGAAGCGAGAATGTACCTTATCGATACACTCAATAAATGAAAATGATTATCCCACAAATGTATATTGTCGGACATTCCATCGGTGGGCAAGTGGTGACTGAGTTTGCGTTATCATATCCATCTATGATTGCCCTTTCATTAACGGGATTTGCATATTCGCAAGAATTCACCCATTATAACTAGCTAATAGCATCTGACGTTTTTGTCACAGGTAAGAACCATACGTGAATAGATTGGGTATCCCTTGAATCAAAAAAGAGCAACTCCGAAGAAACATCTTGGTGCTTGGAAGCGGCGGGTGAGTGGAAATCGGTTGTTTACAGATATGGAACAGCGACAGTCTAGGACTTTATTTTCTCGTCCTTGATTGTCGCTGTTTCAATTTCTAGGCTCAGTCTAATAAGGAATTTATTTAACAGATATAGAGAATGAGATGGTGCAACAGACAAGCGGATTGACACAAGAGATTGAGAACGA
Organism: Paenibacillus sp. DP01; assembly: GCF_044784315.1. NCBI lineage: Bacteria > Bacillati > Bacillota > Bacilli > Caryophanales > Paenibacillaceae > Paenibacillus > Paenibacillus sp. DP01. Next base: position 2,924,286 of record NZ_CP173059.1, on the reverse strand, counting down.
ACTTATAACTTCCATGTCAATAAAGGAAATGAAACAGTTCCCAAGAAGGAAGCATCATCACTAACAAGCCAATAATAGATCTAAGAGGCAGCGGGACGATAAATCATCAAGAATGACTAACTAAACTAACATGATGGTTCAACTGAACACAAAAAGAGATAACCCTAATAAATTCAAGGATCATCTCTTTTTATATAAAACAATTGAACACGAATAAACGCTATGATATAATCGATAACGCTACTGACAAATCATATAAATGCCAATAATTTTATTATCCCTATTTTCATAATACATCTAGAACTTTGATTTGTCAATGCTTTTTTTGCCCCCAAAAAATAGAAAAGGATGGTGGAATGTGCGATCAGGCTGCGTACATCCTCAAGCGGTTTTGAGAAGAAGTACGCGGCGACTTACTTCAGTGGTGACTAGGCATGATCATGATTGTTCGCTTTTTTCTCTATATTAATGGTTAGGAGAGATGTTGAATGAATTCACTGGTTCTTGATTTTCAAGAAATGGATAACACTCAGCTTTTGCTTGTTGGTGGAAAAGGGTTGCACTTAGGGGCATTAGCCAAAATGGAAGGAATGCAAGTGCCAGAAGGGTTTTGTGTTACAACAGTGGGATATCAAAAAGCCCTCGAACAAAACGAAATGGTTCATGCTTTGTTGGATCAGCTAACTACGCTTAAAGTAGAAGATCGAGAACAAATTGATGAAGTCAGCAAAAAGATTCGACAGGCCATTATGGAAGTAGCCATTCCTTCCGATGTTGTGAAAGCAGTTGCCCACTATCTCTCCCAGTTTGGAAATGAATATGCTTATGCCGTGCGTTCTAGTGCGACTGCTGAGGATTTGCCGCATGCTTCTTTTGCTGGTCAACAAGACACCTATTTAAATATTATCGGCAAAGAATCCATCTTGGAGCATATCCGCAAATGTTGGGCTTCTTTATTTACAGAACGCGCGGTAATTTACCGAATGCAGAATGGATTTGATCACAGACAAGTTTATTTATCTGTTATCGTTCAAAGGATGGTGTTTCCACAGGCTTCAGGGATTTTATTTACCGCTGATCCCATCAATTGCAACCGAAAGCTGCTCTCTATCGATGCTAGTTTCGGACTTGGAGAAGCGCTGGTCTCCGGCTTGGTATCTGCCGATTATTATCAAGTACAGGATGGGGTAATCGTCAACAAGAGGGTGGAAACCAAGAAAATGGCTATTTATGGACGAAAAGAAGGCGGAACAGAGACCAAGCAGCTCAGTCCTGATCAGCAAAAGACGCAAACCCTTACGGATCAACAAATTTTACAACTGGCACGCATTGGAAGACAGATCGAAGAACATTTCGGCTGCCCACAAGACATTGAATGGTGTTTGGCTGATGATACATTTTATATTGTTCAGAGTCGGCCGATCACCACTTTATATCCCATTCCTGAAGCAAATGACCAGGAGAATCACGTGTATGTATCTGTCGGCCATCAGCAAATGATGACTGATCCTATTAAACCACTGGGGATATCTGTTTGGATGTTAACAGGTGCTACACCCATGTTTAAAACTGGTGGTGGAAGGCTGTTTGTGGATATCACGATGGGCCTATCTTCACTGGATGGGAGGCAGAATTTATTGGATGTTTTAGGACACTCCGATCCGCTCATAAAAGACGCGCTTATTACCATCATAGAGCGGGGAGATTTTATAAAATTGGACCCATCTGACAAAAGCGAACCGGGGCCTGTTAAAAGCCATAAGGGTATGTCGTCTGCGGATATTCTGGAAGAGGCAGGAAATGACCCGGCAATTGTTGCTGATTTGATTAAGAGTAGTGAGACATCGTTATCAGCGTTAAAACGTAACATCCAAACGAAATCAGGATTGGATGTATTTGATTGTATTCTGGAAGATATGCAGCAACGGAGGCAGCGTGCATCAGATCTGAAAAATTTGAGTGTAATTATGTCCGCCATCCATGCTTCAGCATGGATCAATGAAAAAATGAATGAATGGTTAGGTGAAAAAAATGTAGCAGACACACTTTCCCTATCTGTACCTAATAACGTCACTTCTGAAATGGGCATGGAGCTACTGGATGTTGCAGATGTGATTCGTCCCTATCCGAAAATAGTTGAGTATTTACAACAGGTAAAGGATGATAATTTTTTAGATGAACTGGTTCAATTTGAAGGTGGGCAGCAGGTGCGTGATGCTATCGCTACTTATCTCGACAAATATGGCATGCGATGTGCCGGGGAGATCGATATTACAAGAACACGCTGGAGTGAAAAACCAAGTATACTGGTGCCTATGATCCTCAGTAACATCAAAAACCTTGAGCCTGGCGCCAGTAAACGAAAATTTGAGCAAGGGCAACAGGAGGCTTTGAAAAAAGAACAGGACTTATTAGCCCGATTGAAACAATTACCAGGTGGTGAACAAAAAGCCGAAGAGACAAAACAAATTATCGACCAGATCCGGAATTTCATCGGTTATCGTGAATATCCGAAATACGACATTGTTAGTCGCTACTTCATTTATAAACAGGCTTTACTAAAGGAAGCGGAACGACTCGTACAAGCCAACATTCTTCATGAAAAAGAAGATATTTACTATCTCTCTTTTGAAGAATTGCAGGAAACTATACGCACCAATAAACTGGATTACCAGGTCATCGACAAACGAAAAAATGAGTACAGATTATATGAAAAATTAACTCCCCCACGTGTTATCACATCTGATGGCGAAATCATTACAGGTCAATACAAACGAGAAAATATCCCCGCTGAAGCTATTGTAGGCCTGGCTGTTTCTTCGGGCGTTGTAGAGGGGCGAGCTCGTGTGATCCTGAATATAGAAGGGGCTGATCTGGAAGATGGCGACATACTAGTCACCGCCTTTACCGACCCCAGCTGGACTCCATTGTTTTTATCCATAAAAGGCTTGGTTACAGAGGTGGGCGGACTGATGACGCATGGAGCCGTTATCGCACGTGAATATGGCTTGCCAGCCGTTGTCGGAGTGGAGAATGCGACCAAACTGATAAAAGATGGCCAACGAATTCGCGTGCATGGAACAGAAGGGTATATCGAATTTTTGTAATGGATAAATAAGGGGGTTATTTATAGGCAGCGGCGGTCATTTAAGCTTGCCGCTGCATTTAATTCAACACATACAGGCCTGGCATTCGTTTCACGTATCCCACAGGTCAGTACCATGATTCCGCTAACTAGCGGTAGTATCATCCAAAAGTGATTTCCTGCATGAATTAGTGTTCAATTCTCCTGTATGATAAACTTGCAAGAAGTTATTAATAACTGCAAAGTGACCGACACTCAAGTCATGTGGAGTGCGTAGCTCGGATGGACTTTATCGGAAAAGGCTGAAAACCAAAACTTGTGATAGTTTTCTTGCTCCTTTTCACACTGTCTTTTGATTAGACACACTCCCGGACATTACGTCAAAAGCTATGTGCAGGCCTTCAAGCTGGAATATGTACATAGCTCGAACGCTATTGAAGAGCATGCCAGTTTGTTAAAGCCAGCATTGCCCAGGTCGTTGCTCAAGCTCTTTTTCCAGCTTATCCGGGACTGGAGAGACGCTTTGAGCGCGACTTTTTTCAAAGCGAGAAGTCCATGCGGCTTTTGTTTTATAAATTCAGTCCATTTAAAGCGGCTGGGAGGTATAAATATGCTAAAAACGATATTAGTTGTAGACGACGATGAAGAAATCGTAAAACTCATCACCAAGAGTTTAAAGTACGAGCAATTTGCAACACTTTCGGCATATTCTGGGAAATATGCCTTATCCGCATTAGAAGAAAATCATATTGATTTCATCGTTCTTGATATAGTGATGCCTGATATGGATGGACTTGATGTCTGCAGAAGTATCCGAAATTCTTATAATGTTCCAATTCTGTTTTTAAGTGCGCGTGATAAGGACATTGATAAAATCGTTGGGCTCGAAATAGGAGCAGACGATTACATGACCAAACCTTTTAGTATTCAGGAGCTTGTCTCCAGGATAAAGGCTCATTTCAGAAAAATGGACAGACTTTTTAAAGAGTGGGATGAACTTAGTCCCAGTAACGAAAAGGCGGATTCTCCGCTCATTCTGAACGATAAGACGTTTGAAGCATTCCTGAATAGCAGGAAGCTCGACTTGTCAACGAAGGAATTTCAGATTCTGTCTATCCTCATGCGCCACCCCAATAATGTATTGACTCGTGAGCAGATATATGAAAACGTCTGGGGAGACGAATACGGAGAAATAAATACCGTAACGGTTCATATAAAAAATATCCGTAAGAAACTTGGTCCTGAATATGACTTTATTAAAACAATATGGGGCATAGGATATAAATACACGGAAAGAGAGCAATAGTATGAAACTGAAAATAAAGCTTCCTCTTTTGTTCCTGCTGATGTTTATAATATTCATGTTTTCGATTGGAATGTACCTGAAGCTTGTCTTTGCAGTATATTCTCCTATACGCAGTTCATTGCTGGACTCGCGATATATAGCATTGCTCCTGCCCATATTTGCAATTGCCTGCATCATATTTATTATTCTAATTATCTATATTCATTTTTGCATAGAGAAACCCATTCAGCTTCTGAATACCAGGCTTGAAGAAGTAAATATTGTACATCCACTGCCTCCGCTACCTCTAAGAAGTAATGACGAGATCGGAGAACTTTATAAACACTTCAATAATATGGAGCATCGGCTTCAACTCGCGCACAAAGAGCAAACCGATATGATCGCGGCAATTGCCCACGACTTGAAAACTCCCTTGACATCTATTAATGGCTTTACTGAACTGCTGGCTATGCACAAGGATTTACCAGAAACTGAAAAGCAGGAATATTATGATTTGATTCAAAAGAAGTCAGGATATATGGTCGAACTCATCAATGATTTCTCCAGCTTCACCAAAGAAAAACTGGAGTTGGAATCTATGGTAGCTAAACCTGTAAAAGCATCAAAATTATTTGAAAACATTGCCCTTGAATATGAATATGAGTTGGCGGGACTTGACAACGAGCTTACTTGCCTCCATTCATTCACGGAAAATATATGGCTGATGATCAATGAACCGATGATACGTCGGGTTTTCGGCAACCTCTTTAGCAATGCTGTAAGATATGGAGGGAAAAATAAGCTGAAAGTGTATATGACCGGTTACCCGCTAGGACAGTATGCCTTTTTTCAAATCGAGGATAATGGAATTGGAGTGCCGGATAAGGATATATCTTCTCTGTTCCTCAAATTTTTCACTGTGGATAAATCGCGACAAATCCAAAAGGGCGGGCTGGGGCTGGGTCTTGCAAGCTGTAAATCCATTATTGAACATCATAGGGGCGAAATTGACGCCTACCCTTCCGAATATGGCGGTTTGGGGATAAGATTCAGCCTTCCCTTGGCCGCACAACACTGATTTTATTTTTTGCACATTTTCTTTTACTACAGGAGTTAAAGGCTGCTGCCAGCTGTGAACACCCAGGCAGCAGCCATTTTTTGTTTTTTTAGTATTTTATAATTTTTTATATTCTCTTTATAAACATTTATTTTTCTTTTAAAGAAGCTTTATCTTTGTGTTGTAAAAATTACTTGTAGTAAAAAACTACAATAACTAGAACTGGAAAAGGAGGATGTTACAATGTCAATTGAGTTCAGCCGTTGGCCCAATCACTACATGATGTCATATCAAGTCACCAAAGCTTTAGGTATGGCAAGCCTCGGTGCTACGGACGTCACCGAGATCTACGAGGCCTGCAAAAAAATCGACCCCGAAGACAAGGACACGTGGCACAGGGAATGGCTCATAACGGCTCAGGCATTGGAAAGACACGGCAAGGAGGCCGAAACAGCTGGAAACTGGTATACAGCACGAAACTGCTACATTCGTGCCTGCAATTACTACAGAATTGCAGAATATACGGTGATGGATGATGACACCGAGAAAATCCGTGTATTTAAAAAAGTAAATGAACTCTTCGAAGCTGCCGGGAAGTACTTCGATGTCCAACCGGAGAAGATCCAAGTCGATTACGAAGATGTCAAGCTGGATGGTTACTTCTTCTCCCCTTCCTGGATAAAAGGTCCGAAGCCGACCCTTTTTGCTCTCAACGGTGGTGACGAGTGGTCAATTGAAAACTATTTCTGGCTAGGTCCCGCTTTTATTTCGTGTGGATATAACTTTCTGGTCTATGATCAGCCTGGCACCGGCCTCTCGCTGTACGAAAAGGGAAAAGGAAGACGAGCGGACAGTGAGGCTTTCCATTCCCGAGCAATCGATTTTCTTCTAACGCGGCCGGAAGTCGATCCCGACAAGATTATCGTGCACGGTGAGAGTTTTGCGGCTTACGACTCTTTGCGATTCGCTTCGTTCGATCACAGAATTGCTGCCGTCATCTCCGACGGTGGTACGCATGCCTTTGATTGGGATGCAATGCTTAAATGGATGCCACCGAGTCTGGCCGCACATGGCATGAGAATTCTGGGGGCAAAGAGCATGGAGGACTTTGCGGGTAATCCGCGTTTTGCCTATGATCTTGAGGGGGTGCTTCACCAGATAGAATGTCCGCTTCTTGTAATGCACGGAGCGGAAGAGATATTGGTTCAGCCAAATCCGCTGACACAAGCCTTGAAAAATTATGAGCAAGCGGGTTCGAAAAACAAGACGTTCTTCCCGATAGAGGATAGACGACTTGGGGGATTAGAACACTGTCAGGTAGACAACATCAACGTGCTGCATGAGGTAGTGCTGAATTGGCTCTGCTCAATTGGACTTGGACCAGCCGCACCTCGTCCTAAGTGATTGTCAGGACGTCATTTTAAGTAAATTTGGACCATCGGAATTGATCCCATTGCGGATGATGCTGGCAGCTTCGATCTTCCGGTTGCCAGAGGCACCAAGTACTATCATGAAAAAGCAAAATTCGATATATTGAAAGATTTAGATTTCTGATGAGCTTATTCAGGAGTGTCCTACTTAGAATCCTGAATAAGCTCTCTCTTTATTGAAGAGTTGAAGACTGTGAGTATTTCCTCAAAGGAAAAAATTAGCGTAACGTCCGCCATACAAATTGAGGGACTGCACAAAAAATTTGGCGACTATATCGCATTGAATAATCTTTCGCTGGAGGTGAACCGAGGAGAGATATTTGGATTTTTAGGACTGAATGGCGCTGGAAAGACAACGACCATAAAGATGCTCTTAGCGATGCTGAAGCCGACCTCAGTTAACTCCTAAGTTAACCATTAAAATCCCAAAAAAACAAAAACGGGTGCCGTCCAACAAAGGAGAGCGCCCGCTTTGATTTTTTAGTTAATAAGCTCCCCACTTCGTTTTGCAATTTCACGGTATTTCCAACATGATCCCCGTGTCCATGGGTCAGAAGGATTACATCAGCCTGCACGTTGGCTGCTTCCAGATCGGTGTTGGAGTTGCCTGTAATAAAAGGATCAATGAGAATAATTGTGCCATGGGTTTCGATTTTTACAACGAATGTCCATGATAAGATACTTTCATTTTTCTTCCCCTTGGTCAAATCGGCGATGCCGAGTTTATTCGGATTAACGTTATGTAACGAACCATAGCCACGATATTGACTAACCTCCAATCGCTATCGAAATACTCTTAGAAATTCTTCGCAGCATTGCGAGCTTTTTCGTTTGCTTCGGCTTCGATTTGGGGAGCGCAGTCTCCCGCCGTGGACATACCTTCCACAAACTGGCTATCAAAGTCTGTTACGCCGACAAAATTTAAGACAATTTGCTTGGATAGCTTTTAGAGGATATGTTTATGGAAACAAATCGACCCAATACGTCAGTTTCGTTAAGGGGTGATGCGGATCTGCTTGCTCGGTTGGTTCGGTTTGTTGGCCACTACAAGCGGCTAATGTCGTTGTGAACAGTACCGAGACGATTAAAACAGCAGCATACCTTTTAAAACTTTTAGTGTGCTTGAACATGAACAAATCGCCCTCCTGATTATCCATAATGATGTTCATATCGTTGGAATGACGGTTTATAAAACGGCTTTATATTTGGAGGCTATCCTCAAAAGGATTGCCTCTGACCATATAAGTGCGAGTTCGAAAAAGGCTTATAGAATCTCTACAAACTCATTTCAGTGTAGAGCCCCAGTCATACGGATTACTGTGGTCGGTGTAAATACCTTTCACCACACGATAGGCATGCTTGGGTTTGCGATATTCGTTAACCAGTCCCTTGTTATTGAAGGAGCGTGCCCGGTCTCTGAAGTGCGGTTGATGGCTCAGAAGTTGGCCCCGTGTATCTGCAAATTGCCATACGTAAGTGCCGCTAATCTTCGGATCGCTTCGGAAGAGCTTCAGCGACTTGCCGAGCAAATCAGCTTGATAATCCTCGCTGAATAAGCGCGGTTCCCAGCCAGAATCTCCATATATACCAGCTCCACCAAACTCGGTCATGAGCACCGGGGTATACTCGGCTCCATACTCATTGCAACGCTCATGAAAGACTTCAAGCATCTCCTCAAACTCGACATGTCCGAAGTACCATCCACCATAATAGTTAATCCCGATGACATCGAATAGTCCAAGACAGATATCTGTCATAGGATGCATCGTGGCAAAAGTGACCAGTCTGGATTGATCCTTGCTTCGAACGAGCTCGGTCATTTTGACAGATAGATCATAAGCCTGCTGAGAACGTGTATCAATCTCGTTGTGTACAGACCAGAACAGAATTGAAGGATGGTGAAAATCTCGCTCGATCATCTCATCCATCATGGTCAATGCTCGTTCCACGAAGAGGGGATCATCTGTCTCCTTGGCGGGAAAAGCAGCGCCCCAAATCGGAACTTCGCTCCAGAAGAGGATACCTTGCTCATCAAGCAGGTCGATCCAGTACTCACTCTGGGGATAATGTGACCCGCGTACCGTGTTGCATCCCATATGTCGGATAATACCAAGTTCCTTGGTCATCAATTTGTTGGGAAAAGCGAAGCCCCATTCCGGGTGCTCTTCGTGACGATTAACGCCTTGCAGATAAAGTTCCTTGCCGTTCAGTAAAAACTTCTTGTTCCGCGTCTCCACGGTACGGAACCCGATGCGATCTGCCCGGTCGTCTTGACCCACGACTGCTCTGATCATGTATAGGGCAGGAGCGTTCGTGTCCCATCGTTGGAGGTCTGACCAAGCTTGTTCGAGCACAAGTTCCGTGCTACCCTTAGCAGAAAGGTAAGCGCTATCACTTTGAAACATCTCATTGTTTCGATAGAGAGAGACAGGTACTTCGACCGGTTTATCCGACATCGAGCGGAGCTTAAGTAGGATTCGGGCATCTGCACTGGAATCTCCGGTCATTTCATAGGTGATGCGCATCCCCTCAATCCAGACATCAGGCAAAAGTTGAACCTCAACGGGCCGGATGATTCCACCGTAATGAAACCAGTCTACAATATGATATGGTAACGTATTGGTCCCCAGTGTGCTGTCTGTGCGGACAATGAGTTCGTGAACACCGGAGGAGACATCTGGAATGGTAAAGTCAAAAGGAGTGAATCCACCATAATGGTACCCTAGATGCTGTCCATCCCAATACACATCGGCATGCCCCATCACGGCGTGGAACAGTAGCCGGAGATGGCTGCGATCGTCAAGGGTTACCCAGGTGCGGTACCATGCTACGCCTTCGTAGTCGTATTTTCCGAGCTCGTTATTCCAACAAGCTGGCACGGGTATACGATCAGGGTTGGAAGGGAAGTGCGTGCTCCATTTTTCAGATAAACCAACATTATTCTTGTCAAAAACAAAATCCCATAATCCGTCAAGCTGTTGGGATTTCCTAAGTCGATGCTGCTGAAACGTTCGGATCATATTCATCATCTCCATTATCTTTTTGCAATAGAATATCATTGATGGTCTGTATGTTGGGAGTGTAGCATTGGTAGCAAGAAAGCGACAATGGTAAAAACAATCTTGATCATTTGTCATAAATGATACTATTAAGGATTGAGGGATTTCTATGGACTATGCTTTGGGAAATATGGTAGTGCACATCCATTGGGTACTTGCCAAGCCTCCCCTGCCAGGATGGGAAGATATTCGGCAAACCGTATCGGGGCACACCTTTTATTACATTTACAGTGGTAAGGGAACTTTTCGTTGTGAGGAGAAGGATATAGAGGTTGGTGGGGGAACATTGGTGTATCTTTGGCCTGGGCTGCCTCTTTATATGAAATCCTCTGACGCACATCCACTCCGAATGACGATGCTACTCTTCGATTGCGCTTCGCTAATGAAAAATGAGAATGAATGGGGTACCCCAAAGCCGATTGAGCAGCTGCGGCTTCCATTTCTTATGCCTCTACAGAGTGAGCGTACGGGCCGGATTAGAGAACAATTCCGGGAAGCGGAAAGGGAATGGGTACCTGGAGATCTTGTGCAAGAGGCCAGAGTAAAGTCAGTATGGTATCGTTTGGTACAAGAGGTACACGAGGCAGCGGAAGCAGGAGGGAGGCACAACGATGGGAACGGAATAGTAGAGGCTCTTCGTAAATTCAAAGAGAAGTTAGATACGGGATTTGCTACCGAGTTGCGGATTACCGAATTGGCGGAGCAGACGGGTTTCTCACCTGTTTATTTACGCAGAACCTTTGCATCTCGGTACGGGTGCAGTCCTAAGGAGTACCTGAATCATCTTCGTAATGAGCATGCCGTTCGCCGGCTCCGGTTCACAAGCGATTCCGTCAAAGATATCGCGAGAGCCTGTGGCTATTCTGACGTATACCAGTTCAGTAAAACGTTCAAAAAGCGCAATGGTCTCCCTCCGATTGAGTACCGAAGAATGCAAGGAAATTGATACCAAGGGTGATATCATCAGATTCGCGTCTGAATTTGATCCCCAACATATGTACTTAAACGAGGACAAAGCGTAACAGGGAAGATTTAACGGAATTATTGCATCAGGAATTCAAACCCTAACATTTTCGTTCAAACTGTGGGTTGAAACAGGTGATTATGGTGATGGGGTCATTGCAGAAACAGCAATGAGCAATATCAGATTTATAAAATCTGTATATCCGGGAGACGAATTATATACACTTGTGAAGGTCACCGAACTTATGGAAAAACGCAATGAAACGAAGGCTTCGCAGTGGAATGAAGCTAATCTATCAGCTAGAGGAAACTATAGTAATACATAGCAGTTGGTCGAAACGATCTTGCACAAGGATTGTATGAGATAGTTGTCGAGGGAAAAGAATATAGTCCCATTGAAAGTCGCTATTTTAGCGACTTTTTTGTTATGGCTTTAGCCAGTTGTGTGCGTGAAACGTGCGAAACAAAAACCACCCGCTACGCGGGTGGAGGAATCAGCGTTTGACCACTTAGACCATTCCGATTAAATCGAGATGTTCAGATTTAGCATGAGATTCGGATAAGTACAATAATTTTCGATGTTTTTTATTTTCTTTATACAATGAGCTTATTTAAGCCGCCAAGTCAGTGCGTTTTTTAAATACTTAAATGTTTGAAAACATTCCATACAAATAACTATTATATTATTCATAATTCCACTGGTTTATGGAGCTTTTAAGGGAATTCAAGTCACACCCCTCACCCAAATCACAAATAAGGATTGAGAGAATGCACCCGATTTGATCAAAAGAACCACCTATGTTATTCATTTGACATTAGTACTATATACAACTATAATGCAGACTACAATGAGAACATACGCTCTTGCAGGCATAATACTTTAAAGGAGTGAAAAAAATGCAATTATGTCAAGGCGGGTTTGTTATTAAAAGGGTTTGAGGAGGGTTATGTTCTCTCAAGAATTCCCCACCTTTCGAGTGAAAGTGCTCTATTTCATGCCCGCTGCCCTACAGGCAGAATGGACTCCATAGAAAGGAGGTGATCCAGCTGTACCTTCCGATACGGCACTCATTACAAATAAAGTGACTCGTTATGAACTGACACCTGAGGCAGTTGATTGCGTAGTTTTTTGCTCAAAAACAAGACACCGATACTTTCCCACATTCGTGGCATTGCGGAAAAATTTAATATCTACTGTTATTACTCCATCACTGCTTATAGTAGAGATGTTGAACCAGGAGTTCCTTCGATTGAAAATAGCGTAGAAACACTCATCCAATTATCTAAAATTGTAGGAAGTAAAAAGGTTGCTTGGCGGTATGATCCTGTTCTGCTTACACAAGATTAAACGGTAGAACGTCATCCTGAAACCTTTAATGTCTCGCTAGTCAGCTTGCACCTTATATTGATCGTTGCATTTTTGGTTTTGTTGAAATGTATAAAAAATTGGAAGTAAACATGCCTGAACTGGAGCGCATCTCATCTGAAGATATGGATCAATTGGCACAACGGTTTGGAGCTATAGCGTCCAAATATGGTATTTACATTCAAACTTGCGGACCGAGCGAAGATTATAGCAATTACGGTATTCATGCTTCAGGTTGCATGACGCTTGAGATTCTTGGAAATGCAAATGAGACGGAATTCCGTAATTTGAAACATAAAGGTATGAGAGCAGGATGTAACTGCATTGAGAGTAGAGATATTGGTGCTTATGACACATGTGTGAGTGGCTGCAAATATTGTTATGCAAACAAGAGTCCCAAAGCTGCATCTGAAAATTATAAGCTACATGACCCGAATTCGCCATTACTGTTCGGGCATCTGAAGACAACAGATATCTTACAACAAGGAGCACAGAGGAGCTTTTTGAAAAAGAATTAATTTGACTTATGCCCGGTACCAATTGAGGCTACTTGAATGAATGTATATACAGGTGCGTATATGCAAGTGTAGTGAGGAAATCTATCTACCGGAAACAGGAGAGAAAGCAACTGCTTTCTCTCCTGTTTCCAGTTTGCTTCCGACATGGGAGATAACCTGATCTCTTCCAGCCAAGTAACAAAAAATGAAAAAAACATGCAGAAGCAGCAGCCGATCGGCTGCCGTTGTTTTAGTGTTTCGTTGTATACTGTGACCTTTATTGAAAAGGGAAAATGCCATTTACTTTACAGAATATAATTACCGATTAAAAACTTCTTTCTAGCAAGGTGCCAACTTGCGTGGCCATGACTTGCGGTGAATAGGGCATTCCATTTCGAATCCACCATTCAATAACCCCTACATAAGCAGTCCCAGCATATTGTAACATCACATCTTCGGTTAATTCCGCATTTTTTCCGCTTTCTTTGTCAATCTCCCCTTTGAACCCTTCCATGAAATAAGCAAGTAGCCGCGTTCTAAAAGATGAAGGTGTACCTTTTGATCCAGCTAGCATGGTTGAAAAAAGTAAATAATTTTTCTCAAAGTACTCGAAATATGGAACAAGAGCATCAGCCCACTCCATCTGACATGCCCACGTATCCATTTCTTTTAATTCATTAATGTGTGTTTCCATGATTTGATCTAATAAATCATATTTGTCCTGATAGTGAAGATAAATTGTACCGCGGTTTACGTTTGCCTTGTTTGCAATGTCTTGAATGGTAATGTCATCAAAGTTTTTTACAGCCATCAGTTCAATAACGGCTTTTTTTAAGGCTTCTTGTGTTTTTAGGATTCTCCGATCCACTTTAATCATCTTGTCTTTTCCCCCTGATCAACAAAATAATGAACACTTTTCCTGATGATGTTGCTATTTCAACAAATTTCGCTTTTTTAACCATTGAACTTAGGTTTCTTTTTTTATAATAATAGACATAAGTTGATAAAACAACCAGTTTTGCTTATTTGCTCTCCGTGGCATACATACCTAAAAGGGGAATTTAAATTTAAAAAAGAGGGGTGTTCACTTGGTGTTTAAATGGACATATGGGTACCTACGGAGGCATCGATAGATATGGACAATATACGCAGGGAGGTTATTCCAGCCATATCGTTGTAACGGAGGATTTCGTGGTTAGAATTCTAGACGGCATTAATCTTGATGTCGCCGCTGCGCCATTGGGGTGTTAATTCCGGAAAAATATAGCCGTTGTTGGACTTGGTGGACTCGGACACATGGCTGTTAGGTTCGCTTATTCTATGGGGGCAGAAGTAACAAACCCATAACATCTAAAGCATATGCGTTAGCTTAAAGAAAGCATTTAAACAATCATAGGAGTTAAAAGAATGAAGACCCAAAAAAATTCTTTCGGTTTTGCTCTATTATTGGCCATATTTTCGGCGTTGGGGCCGTTTACCGTCGATATGTATCTTGCATCACTTCCGCAAATCGCTGTTTTTTTTGGAACAAGCGCAACTGCGGTTCAAGCGAGTTTAACCACTAGTCTGTTAGGATTAGGGCTAGGACAGTTGATAATGGGACCTTTAAGCGACATTTATGGAAGACGCCAGCCTTTGTTGATTTCCATGATACTATATATCCTTTCCTCTATTGGATGCGTTTTTGCTCCAAGCATAGGATGGTTTATATCTTTAAGATTTATACAAGGGGTTGCTGCGTCCGCTGGACTCGTTATTTCGCGCGCTATTGTTCGAGATCGGTTTAGTGGGATTGAAATGACTAAGTTTATATCGTTGCTGACAATGATCAGCAATGTGGCACCATTAATTTCCCCTACGGCTGGAAGTACGGTTATGTCATACTGCTCTTGGTCAGGTGTATTTATATTTTTAGGGGTGCTAGGCATAGGGTTAACTGGGATTACCATATGGGGGTTAGAGGAAAGCTTACCTGTACAACAACGTATTTCAGGCAGTCCCCGTGCGTTGATAAAAAATTATAATAGCTTATTCCGAAAGCGGTCTTTTATGGGGTATGCTCTAGTCAATGGCATATTGTTCGCAGGTGTTTTTGCCTATGTTGCAGGTACCCCTTTTATTTATCAAAACATATACGGCGTGTCGCCGCCACTGTTTTCAATCCTCTTTGCGTTGAATGGCCTTGCTATTATCTTGGGATCTCAATTCGTCAAACTGCTTGCAGGCCGGGTTACGGAAAGGCGGCTGTTTTTGATCGGAATAATACTAGCGTTTTTATCTTCTGCAGCAGTCTTATTTATAGTACTAGTACATGGAGTATTATCAGCTATGTTTATTTCGATCTTCTTATTCGCTTTATCCATTGGGATCATTGGCCCCATCTCTTTTACATTAGCAATGGATTCCCAGGGGCATATTGCAGGGAGCGCGTCTGCCGTGCTCGGGACCTTACAATTTGCATTAGGTGCCGTTACGTCTCCACTTGTGGGAATTGCAGGCGAAAATTCTGCTATACCTTTTGGAATTATTATTTTTTCTACAAGTTTATTATCTATAATTACCTATATCATTCTGGTTAAAGGGATAAAAAAATTATCCGGCACCAAAAATAGCTTTGAATCCAATACTTAACCAATCGCTAGCGAACATTAAGTAGGATCTAAAATGTAAAATGTTACACTAAACAATGGTGTCGAGATGCCGATACTCGGTTTTAGCTGAGAAACATCATAAATCCGTGGCTCAAGTTGCTTTACGTTGGTTGATACAAAGAGGAATTGTTGCGATTCCAATGTTTGTTCATAAGGAAAGAATTATTGAAAATTTCAATATCTTCAACTTCGAATTGAGCAGGGACGATATGGAGAGGATTGCTAAGTTGGATTCCAAAGAGAGTTTAATTTTATCTCTTCACGATCCTGAGAACGTTGAACGGCTCAGCAATATGAAATTTTATTACTAATTTTGGGGAGGTCTTATCACAAAATGCTCAAATCCAACAACACTATGTTCACGTAACAGTCCCAAATCCTTCCCATATATCGATTCAATTCCACATATAAACATATGCATATAGAATTGATTAATGGTTATAATGGCAGAGAAGTATGTGAAAAGTGTAAACTGAAAGAACTGTATTTAAGATGGTAAGTTAATTACTAGGACATATTGAATCTATTCTTAAGCACATATTGTCAACAGGGGGAAACATGGAGTTAAGAGTGCTTCGTTATTTTCTTACAGTCGCTCGTTTGGAAAGTATTACGCATGCAGCAAATGTACTACATGTAACACAGCCGACATTAAGCAGACAATTGGCTGACTTAGAAAAAAATTTAGGAACTCAATTGCTTATTCGCGGTAAAAAAAAGGTGTCATTAACGGATGCTGGCATGCTTTTACGTCAAAGGGCAGAAGAAATCCTAACGATTGCGGATAAAACAGAGAGAGAATTCAAAGATCAAAATAATCTGGTTGGAGGGACTATCTCTATAGGAAGCGTCGAATCACTAACATCGCATTATTTATTTCAAACATTAAAAGCTTTTCATGAAGAGTATCCACAGGTTAATTATTATATTTATAGCGGAACAGGGGATGATATAAAGGAAAAAATAGACAAAGGATTACTTGAAGTTGGGATTTTATTAGAGCCCATAAATATTGAAAAATACGATTTCATCAGATTGCCTCAAAAGGAACGATGGGGAATTCTAACACAGGCTTCATCCCCTCTTGCTCAAAAAGAATATGTTACTCCCAATGATCTTGTTGGAGTTCCTTTACTTCTTTCTAGTCGTCCAACAGTACAAAATGAAATTGCTAATTGGTTTGCTGATGAATATGAAAATATACATGTTCTAGCCACATACAACTTAATTTCTAACATAGTTAATTTTGTAGATAATGGTATGGGAACTGCTATTTGTATTGAAGGTGCTCTTGCGATGACAGGTTCAAAACATCTTTGCTTCAGACCATTTTTTCCAGAACTCAAATTTAGTTGTGTTATTGTTTGGAAGAAACACAAGATTTTTAACCAGGCTACTTCTCACTTAATTCAATTAATCAAGTATGCCTCACAAGCATAATAAAACATAGATTATAGGTATTGGATAAGGTTATTTATCTAGTGATATCTTAAAGGTGCAGCTTGAATGAAGCCTTTAAATATTACTGATAAATAACTTTTTTTATTTAGCGGGTAAAGTTGTTTATGTTTAATAAATAAAAGGCGTAATTCATTGTTCAACAACAAGAAGAGGGGGCATTTTCTAATGAGCAAAAAATATGAAAAATTAGCTCAGGATATTGTAGAGAAGATTGGTGGTAGTGAAAATGTATCAACACTAACTCATTGTATGACAAGGCTTAGATTCGCACTAAACCAAAATAAAAAAGCCGATCAAGACGCTATTAAAGCTTTAGATGGCGTAATTGATGCGATTGAAAGCGGTGGCCAATTTCAAGTGGTTATTGGCACCCATGTTGAAGAAGTATATGAGGAAGTGGTTAAATATATAAAACATGCAGAAAATATAGATGATAAATTATCTAATGAAAAAAATGTAAGCGTTTTTGGCAAATTAATCGATTTTATTTCAGGTACATTCAGTCCAATCGTTCCGGCTATTGCAGGCGCGGGAATGATAAAAGCGCTATTGGCTTTGCTGATCTTATTTAATGTAGTTTCAAAAGCGTCACAAACTTACTATGTAATCAATTTCATGTCGGATGCCATTTTTTATTTCTTACCCTTTTTATTAGCATATTCGGCTGCAAACAAATTAAAATGCAGCCCTGTACTGGCACTTGTGTTGGCTGGGGTATTGCTTCATCCGAATCTGGATCTATTGAGAACTGCGGGTAATAATGTTAGCGTTTTCAATATTCCATTGACACTTGTTGCTTATAGTTCATCGGTTGTTCCGATTCTATTAACCGTGTGGGCGCAATCCTACATTGAACCATTCTTTAAAAGAATCATTCCTAACGCTGTAAAAATTATTTTTGTTCCGATGTTTACCATTCTGGTTGTTGGATTTATTTCCTTAACTGCACTAGGACCGCTAGGTTCTTTCTTCGGAACATATTTGGCAATGGGGTTTGATTTTTTGGGATCGCACGGAGCATGGGTGGTCATTTTCATAATTGCAACCTTCTGGCCAATCCTCGTTATGTTTGGACTTCATCACAGTATCGTTCCGTTATCATTGGCTCAAATCACGACATTGGGATATGAAAATATCATTGGACCTGGAGCCATGATATCCAATATTTCGCAAGGTGTAGCCGCGTTGATTGTCAGTTGGAGAACAAAGGATACAGTATCCAAGCAAATCTCCACTACAAGTGGAATTACAGGTTTAATGGGAATTACAGAAGCAGCACTTTACGGTGTTAATTTACCTAAAAAATATCCTCTTGTTGCGGCTATGATTGGCTCCGCTGCTGGCGGGCTTTACGCAGGGGTTATGGAAGTTTCACGTTATGCAACAGGTTCATCAGGGCTTCCAGCTATTCCGCTTTATATTGGAGAAAACATTTGGAATTTCTATAATATACTCATCGCATTATTAATTACGACGGTTATAACTGCAGTGCTTACCTATTTTTTAACCTTAAAATATGAGAAAGAAACGTCTGAGCAGAATAAAGTCACCACAAACGATAAAATCATCACACTTAAAAATACGGTCATTACAAGTCCTATCAAAGGGGAAATGATTCCATTGAAGGATGTTCAAGATGCGGCCTTCTCCACAGAATCAATGGGAAAAGGAATTGCCATTGAGCCAAGCGAAGGAAAAGTGGTCGCTCCTTTTGATGGGAAAATTGTTTCGTTGTTTCCCAAGAAGCACGCAATCGGTTTACTCTCCGATGATGGGGTTGAAATACTCATCCATATAGGATTGAACACCGTTAAACTGAATGGGAAGTACTTTGAAGCTCATGTTGAAGAAGGTCAGAGAATTACCAAGGGACAGACACTAATCACGTTTGATTTGGAGAAAATCAGGGAGGAAGGATATGTTACCCAAACCCCGGTGATCGTTACGAATACTTACAGTTATGCTGATGTGCTAACTAATAACAGTAGTACAGTCACTGATTTTAACAATGAGTTGTTAGTCCTAATAGTGTAACCATATCAAAATTCAAGGAGTGGATTATAAATGACTTTAGTCAAAGACTTTTTATGGGGAGGAGCAACTGCTGCAAACCAATGTGAAGGTGGATATTTGGAAGGGAATAAGGGATTGTCAACCGTCGACGTTATACCCGCAGGACAGGATCGCGTTTCTGTAATGAAAGGCAAGATGAAAATGATGGAATGTGATGATGAGCATTTCTATCCGAGCCATGAAGCCATCGACTTTTATCATAATTATAAGGAAGACATTGCTTTATTTGCAGAAATGGGTTTCAAATGCTTTCGTTTATCTATTGCATGGACACGAATCTATCCAAATGGGGATGATACATTACCCAACGAAGAAGGTTTGAAGTTCTACGATGATGTTTTTGATGAGTGTTTAAAATATAATATAGAGCCTTTAGTAACGATCACTCATTTTGATGTGCCGATGCATTTGGTAAAAACGATTGGTTCTTGGAGAAGCCGTAAAATGGTTGATTATTATGAAAGACTATGCGAAACACTATTCACTCGCTACAAAGATAAAGTGAAGTATTGGCTAACCTTTAATGAAATCAATATGTTATTACACCTACCATTCGGGAGCTCAGGATTGGTGTTTGATGAAGATGAAGATGAAGATGAAGAAGCTGTGAAGTATCAGGCAGCTCATCACCAATTGGTCGCGAGTGCTAAAGCTACTGAAATTGCACGCAAAATAAATTCCGAATTCAAGATAGGATGTATGTTGGCGGGTGCCAGCACTTATCCCTATACTTGCGCTCCTGAAGACGTATGGAAAGCCATGACAAGGGATCGAGAACATTACTTCTTTGTGGATGTACAATCTCGTGGTGAATACCCGAATTATGCCAAAAAAATGTTCGAAAGGATGAATATACATCTGAAGATGCAAGATGGTGATAAGGAGCTTCTGAAAAATAATACAGTTGACTTCGTTTCATTTAGTTACTATGGTTCGCGATTAACAAGTGCTGACCCAGCAGTTAATACTCAAACCGCTGCCAATCTATTTCCGACATTACGAAATCCCCATTTAAAAAGAAGTGAATGGGGCTGGCAAATTGACCCACTCGGGTTGAGAATTACATTAAATGCATTGTATGATCGCTATCAAAAACCATTATTTATTGTCGAGAATGGGTTGGGAGCTGCGGACAAGCCTGATGTAAATGGATGTATCTCGGATGATTACAGAATTGAGTATATTCGGGAACATATCCGAGCATTTAAAGCTGCTGTAAAAGAAGATGGTGTAGAGTTGCTAGGATATACAACCTGGGGGTGCATTGATTTAGTAAGCTCAAGTTCTGGAGAAATGAGCAAAAGATATGGTTTCATCTACGTGGATAAAGATGACCAGGGAAATGGTACGTTAAGCCGTAGTAGGAAAAAGTCCTTTAATTGGTATAAGAAAGTAATTAGCAGCAATGGAGAAGATTTAGACTAAGTCCGCCAATTAATAAAACAAACCTTTGATTTTATACAGCTAAAGCTAGTTGATGGTGGAATCACAGTCGACCAGATGTGACGCATACAAACTTTTTCTAAACAAGACCCTTAATTTAAAACGCGATAGGTTCTCTTGTTCTCACTAACATGAGGCAAGTTCTTCTTGTGGTAAGCATTTTCTTGTTATTCGGGACCGTGCTCTCAATAGGAAATAAAGTTATGGGTTTAAGTACGAAAACATGGAGCGAATGCCGCTTCATGTTTTCGGTGCTGTGCCGGATATAGGCGTTATCTTTAATGTTCAAGTCCCGAATGCGAGAACAGTATTCAAAACCCTACCCTCATCACGAAATTAGGATGAGAATTTTGTTTAAATAACCTCAGTACAAGAAATTACTCGATTTACTAGATTTGTTGGGAATGCAATTTAAAAATTTCTGTCTAACAATATCCCAGTTTGTTCTGCCATGACACGAGGGGGGACTGACATTCCATTTTTAAACCACCATTCTACGATCCCCACGACCGCGGCCCCAAAAAATTGAAGAATGACATCTTCACTTAAGCCTTGATTTTTTCCTTCTGTTACATCGACTTCAACCTTATACTCCTGGACGACTAAATCAAGGAATTGACTACGAAAATAAGCTGAACTTTTCGTGTTTAACATGGTTGAAAAGAACAAATGATTGTCTGCAAAGTATTCGAACCAGACATAATTTCCTTCTTGGAAACTCATTTCAGATGCTGTGTGGCAAAGTTCACGGAGATTGTTTATATGTTCTTCAATTATCTTATCTAGCAAGTCAAATTTATCCATGTAATGGAGATAGATTGTTCCTCGATTAACATTTGCCCTATCAGAAATATCCCGAATTGTAATGTCATCAAAGTTTTTTTCAGTCATCAGTTCAAGTATTGCTTTCTTTATGGCTTCTTGAGATTTGAGTACCCTTCTGTCCACTTTAGTCATTTTTAAAGTCCCCTTACTGAGATAATCAGCAATTATTAATAATTTGTTGAGTAATCTACACATCGAGAGAAATTGATTATTGCAAGCATTTTGTTTCCGTTTAGAATTATAAACGTAAGTTGATTAAACAATCAATGTTCATTTTTTATTTGGAGTTATCTAAACTCAATGATCAGCACGCCTACCCGTTCTGAGGCAAGTCAAGATCGCACCACACGAAGCCAAGGACAATATAATTTTTAAGAATAAGAAAGGGAGGAACCATGAAATGGATTATACGAAACTTGGAAATACTGGCTTGGATGTATCCCGGATTTGTCTTGGTTGTATGGGCTTTGGAGACGCACAAAAAGGTCATCATCGATGGGTGCTTGATGGGGAACGCGCTCGTCCAATCATAAAAAAAGCTCTGGAGCTTGGAATCAATTTTTTTGATACTGCAAACGTGTACGCTGACGGGACAAGTGAGGAAATAATTGGAGGTGCATTAAAGGATTATACGAACCGTGATGAGATTGTCATCGCGACTAAAATACATGGACGAATGCATCAAGGACCTAATGGAGCTGGGCTTTCCCGCAAGGCGATCATGAGCGAAATCGATAAAAGCCTTAAGAGATTGAGAACCGACTACGTCGATTTGTATCAAATTCACCGTTGGGATTACAACACGCCCATCGAAGAAACGATGGAAGCACTGCACGATGTAGTCAAGGCTGGTAAGGCGAGATACATCGGAGCCTCTGCCATGTGGGCATGGCAGTTTCAGAAAGCTTTACATATAGCTGAGAAAAATGGGTGGACCCGATTTGTATCAATGCAGAATCATTTAAATCTCATTTACCGCGAAGAGGAACGAGAGATGCTCCCACTTTGTAAGGCAGAAAAAATCGGGGTCATTCCTTATAGCCCGCTCGCAGGAGGAAGGTTAGCGCGGGAGACAACAACACATCGTGCCGAAACTGATGAAATTGCAAAACAAAAATATGATGCAACAACAGATGCGGATCAATTGGTGGTGAACCGGGTTGCGAGTTTGGCAGAGAAACATGGTGTTCGCCGGGTTCACATCGCACTTGCGTGGCTTCTACATAAAGAACCGGTAGCCGCTCCTATTGTCGGTGCGACAAAAATATCCCAGCTCGAAGATGCAGAAGCTGCTCTATCTATTCAATTAACTGCTGAAGAAATTGCGTTTTTGGAAGAACCATATGTACCGCACCGAATCGTTGGTCATTTTTAAATTCATATAAATTGGTGTCGCACGGTCTCTTTGATAAGAGAGATGCACATGAGTTTTTGTGTCAGCTCGTCGTCATTAGACATAAACTCACAATAAAGGAGAATAAATTATGCCTGTAATTACAATTGAAGCAGCTAAATTAACTAAAGAGCAAAAAAGAAAGTTAGTAAAAGACCTTACTACATCAGCTTCAACTATCATGAATATACCTGAACAAGCATTCTTTGTGTTCGTAAGGGAAAATGAACTAGATAATATAGGTGTTGCAGGACGGATTTTAGCAGACAAAGCTGTAAATAATCCACTGAAAAGTGAGGAGTAAAATAATTAACTTGGTATCCATTTAAACAATTAAGATAGAAAAAAATATTCTTGGATGGAGAAAATTTAAAATGAAAACACTCGTTCTTGTTTTTCACCCTGATTTAACTGCTTCCCGTGTTCATCGTCGCTTAACGGAAGAAATGAAGAAGCAAGCTGGTGTTACAATTCACCATGTTTATGAGGCATACCCGAATGAGAAGATCGATGTCGCTGCCGAGCAGAGTCTATTGGAGCAGCATGATCGCATCGTTTTGCAATTCCCATTCTACTGGTACAGTACGCCTTCATTGCTGAAAAAATGGGAGGATGTAGTCCTAACTCATGGCTGGGCATTTGGAAGCAAAGGGGACAAGCTGCACGGAAAAGAGCTGCTGATTGCCGTTTCTACCGGCGCTGCTAAAGAAAACTATTTACCAGACGGTAATTTTAAATACACCGTTTCCGAGCTGCTGCGACCTCTTCAGGCAACCAGTAACTTGATTGGAACACGCTATTTGACACCATATATCTTGTATGGTGTAATGCAACACCTGTCAGATGAGGAGCTAGAGCAAAGTGCCAAGGATTATGTGGCTTATGCGCTGAACCCTAAACTTGTCTAGAAGAATGGTGATGCTAAGCTTGTCGGCTTCATCATAGAGACGGGAATTGGAGGTTACCGCGTCGCAATTATCGTCATTCTTTCATGGGTCTTATTCATCCACAAAAAAACAAGCAGGAGGCATAGTTATGAATCGAATTGAAAAGAGTGAAGAAACGTTTAAACAGCTATTTGGTAATGGAATGCCGGGAGCATACGCTACTGATCCTGATTTTCAGGACATCCTGAGCCGTTTTATTTTTGGGGAAGTTTTTTATCAAGGGAAGTTGGACGATAAACAACGTGAGCTTATCACTCTGGTGGTGCTTGTAACGAATCAAACGTTACCTCAGCTCAAGGCGCATGCTCATGGTGCACTGAACGTTGGACTAACTCCGGTAGAAATTAAAGAGGCCATTTACCAATGTGCGCCTTATTTAGGATTCCCTAAAACGCTAAATGCCATCGCGGAGATTAATGAGGTTTTCCAATCCAGAAATATCGAGTTACCTCTCGAAAGTCAAAAGCAGGTTGAAGAAGAGAATCGATTAGACAAAGGCCTTGCAGTGCAGGTAGAAGTCTTTGGCGATATCATTGAAAAGAACAGGGGGAATGTTCCATACAATCAAAAGCATATACAGGACTATCTTTCTGCCTTCTGTTTTGGTGACTTCTACACTCGTGGAGGCCTTGATCTGAAAACACGGGAGTTGCTGACCCTCTGTATCGTGAGTAGTCTCGGCGGTTGTGAAAGTCAAGTCAAGGCACATGTGCAAGGCAACCTGAATGTAGGCAATGACAAGGATATCATGATCACTGCCATCACTCATTGCCTTCCTTATATGGGTTTTCCGAGAACATTAAATGCTTTGAGTTGTGTGAATGAGATCATTCCAGAATAGCAGAAGAAAATTAAGCGAAGAAATAGATTTTTTTATAGATGAAAGTATACCTAAAATTAAGAAAGGTGTTTATCTAAAATGTCAAATATTCAAGAAAAAGTAGTTATTATTACAGGAGCGTCCAGCGGTATTGGAGAAGCAGCTGCAAAAGAACTGGCATCCAAAGGTGCAAAATTGGTTCTTGCCGCTCGCCGCGAAGACCGGTTAAAGAAATTACAAGATGAAATTGAACAAAGCGGCGGAGAAGCTGTGTATAAAGTGACGGATGTAAGTTCGCACCAACAAATGGAAGATCTTGCTGCGTATGCGCTGAACGAGTTTGGAAAAATTGATGTTTTAGTCAACAATGCTGGAATCATGCCGCAGGCTTTTCTTGCTTTGAAAAAGGTTGATGAATGGGACCGAATGATCGATGTCAATATCAAAGGGGTATTGTACGCAATCGGGGCAGTCCTTCCATCTATGAGAGAACGGAAATCAGGTCATATTATTAACCTTTCATCCGTGGCTGGACACAACATCTACCCAGGCGGGACAGTTTATTGTGGTACCAAACATGCCGTAAGAGCAATCTCTGAAGGCTTGCGCCAAGAAGAAGCGATGAGTGGTACAAATATTCGTGTGACCAATATTTCGCCGGGAGCTGTGACCAGCGAACTGCTGGAGACGACAACCGATCCGGCAATGAAAGCGGGCTTGGATGATTTTTACAAGATAGCAATTGATGCAGACAGCATCGCACGTGCCATTGCCTTTGCCATCGAGCAACCATCGGATGTGGGCATTAATGAGATGATCATTCGACCAACAGCTCAAGTTGGATAACGTTAAAAATATAAGAAAGTAGAGATGAAAAATGAAGAACGAGCACTTAAGCCATAGCACACTCTTCCCATTGGGTCAAAAAGTCGAAAAAAACTTTATCGGAGACGCGTACTTACAAATGGTGTTTACCGATCCAGCACCACTCAATACAGCAATCGGGAATGTAACCTTTGCTCCCGGTGCCCGCAATAACTGGCACTCTCATCATACTGGACAAGTGTTGTTAGTTACCGGCGGTGAGGGGTGGTATCAAGAAGAAGGAAAGCCAGCTCAATCACTCAAAACAGGCGATGTGGTAAACATTCCAGCGAACGTTAAACATTGGCATGGGGCTACGAAGGAAAGCTGGTTTGTTCACTTAGCTCTTACACCAGGACAAACAGATTGGTTAGAACCTGTACTGGATGAAGAATATATTAAGCTATGATAAATAATTAACACATATAAACGGCAGCCGTTAATGCCGCCGTTTATATAGAAGCTTCTAATAGATCTGGAACCCTCTGCTGCTATTCTGCGAATTATGGGTCATGAAATATTTGAAGCTAGCACTGAGCGATTGGAGACAGTATTATGCAAACGATCGACCAACAAATGCTTACCGGAGAACGAGCACTTTTCAAGAGAAAGAATCTCATGGTCACTAATTCCATTTTCGCGGATGGCGAGTCCCCCCTGAAGGAAAGCAACGATATTACTATCGATAATAGCATTTTTAAATGGAAATATCCCTTGTGGTATTGCAATAATATTCGTGTTGATCGTAGCACTTTCCTTGTAATGGCCCGATCGGGAATATGGTATACACACCAAATTGTCATCAGTGACAGCGTAATAGAGGCGCCAAAGACATTTCGGCGTTCGAGCGGAATCCGACTGACGTATGTCGATCTGCCCAACGCGCAAGAAACCTTATGGAATTGCGAAGATATTCACTTGCATCATGTGACCGCAAAAGGTGATTACTTTGGAATGAATAGTGCAAATATCACTATCGACGATTTCACATTAGCGGGGAACTACGCATTCGACGGAGCTAAGGATATGGAGATTCGCAATGCGAAGATTATTTCAAAGGACGCCTTCTGGAATTGCGAGAATGTCACCGTCTATGATTCATTGATCATCGGAGAATATTTAGGATGGAATTCGAAAAACATCACCTTTATCAACTGCACTATCGAAAGCAATCAGGGAATGTGCTACATGGACCGTCTCGTAATCGAGAACGGAACGATTCTGAATACCGACTTGGCATTCGAATATTCAACCATTGAGGTGGAAACCAAGACATCAATTGATAGCGTGAAAAATCCAATCTCCGGGAAAATCAAAGCAAAGGATATCGGTGAAATCATCATCAATGACGAAGAAATCAACGCTGCCTACACCCGATATGAGCTGGATAAAGCAGGTGATCGATTTGTCCTTTAATTTTGATAAAATGACGAACCGTTTGGCCACTAACTCTTATAAATGGGATGTTGAACCAGAAGAGCTGCCGATGTGGGTGGCGGATATGGACTTTGAGACTTCGCCTGCTGTAGTCGATGCTCTGCAAAAGAGATTAGACCATCATATTTATGGATATACCTCGATACCAGATACTTATTATGATGCAGTTGCCCATTGGTGGGAAAAGAGACATCAATATCAGATCCAAAAAGAATGGATTATGTTTTGCACGGGGGTAGTGCCGGCGATATCATCTATCGTACGCAATATGACCAAAGCCGGCGACAAAGTGCTAGTGCTTGCGCCTGTCTATAACATTTTCTACAACTCCATAAAGAACAATCAACGAGAAGTTCTGGTAAGCGAGTTGATTTACAAAGACAATGGATATTCGATCGAATTTGACGATGTGGAGAAAAAGCTAGCCGATCCTGACACAACGCTTATGATTTTCTGCAATCCGCACAACCCCATAGGTAAAGTGTGGGACAAACAAGTTCTTGAGAAACTCGGCACGCTCTGCGTCAAACATGAGGTCCTTATCCTTTCCGATGAAATTCACTGCGACTTAACACACCCAGGCCACCAACACATTCCGTTCGCTTCCGTATCGGAAGTGATCGCACAAAATTGCATCACCTGTGTGGCACCGACGAAAACTTTCAATCTTGCGGGAATTCAAACTTCAAGTATTATCGTGCCGAATTCGAAGATTCGAAAACTTGTACACCGTGGCATTAACACCAATGAAGTGGCCGAACCTAACTTTTTTGCGATTGAAGCAGCAATCTCTGCCTTTACGGAAGGCGAACCCTGGCTGCAAGCCTTATTGGAATATCTCATGGCGAACAAGCAATATCTCGAACATTATTTGGCTAGTGAACTACCGCAGCTCCAAATTATCCATTCGGAAGCGACTTATTTGGCCTGGATCGATTGCCGGAACATAACTTCTAATGTAAGTCAACTGTGTAAGTTCATAAGGAAAGAAACGGGGCTGTATGTCTCGGAGGGCGCCATTTATGGCGGCAATGGACACGGTTTCATTCGATTGAACTACGCCTGCCCTAAAAAACGACTAACTGATGGATTGCAGCGCTTGAAGATTGGGATTCAGGCATATCAAAGAATGAATGATTGATTCAATAATGGTTACACTTGAACCTGAAACCATGTCATAATAATCTGAGACTGGCGCATTCTGGGGATTTTTGTTTTAAGTGAGGAATTAAGTTGTTAAATGTTTATGAGAGAAAAGGAATATTTAAAGCCATTTTTGAAAGGAGAGATATTCGATCATTTAATAGAAAACCCATATCCAGAGATAAGTTAAACAACATATTAATGGCTGGATCATGCACCTTCCGTTGGTTTTATGAAACCTTGGGATTTTATTGTAATTGACTCTCAAGAAGTTAAAGAACGATTGGCGCATGCATGTCATAAAGAAATACAGGCCTTGTCCATACACTATGAAGATGAAAAAAAGAAAAGATTTCTCTCGTTAAAATTAGAGGGTATAAGGGAAGCACCTATAACGCTCTGTATTACATGTGATCCAACAAGAGGTGGCGGACATGTAATTGGGCCAAAATTCTATTCCTGAAACTGATATTCTATCCGTAGCCTGTTGTATCCAAAATATGTGGTTGGCGTCTTATGCAGAAGGAATAGCAATGGGGTGGGTGAGTTTTTACAAGAAAACAGACGTACGGGAAATACTGAATATTCCACCACATATTGATCCTATTACATTGATTTCATTAGGTTACACGGATTTTTATCCTACAAAACCAATCCTAGAGCAAGTAAATTGGGAGAGGCGTCGAAATCTAAATAATCTAATACATCATAATGCTTGGGAATGATTGAAATATAAATGAAAAAGATAAATTTATTCGAGGTTGCAAAAGACATAAACGATTATGCGAACTTGGAGTCACTTATAACCTCAGTAAACAAGTTTCCTGTAGAATGACATAAAATTACCAACCAAGAAATCCCTTGTTTTATAAGGGATTTTTAATTTTTGGTAGGGAACTTTGTGTCAATTTTAAAAAAAACGTTTATGTTAGGCATTTTTATCTCCGAAGATCATGTTATACATATGTACAAAATACGGGTTTTGTGAATATGTCTGAAGAGAACCTTATAGATGTAGTTTTCTGCTGCAGTTGTGTCCGTTGAAGTTAACTTTATTGCATTAGTGAACTTAAGATTATTGCATAAGTAAAAATGAAGATAAAGTTGTGGCATAAATCATATCATCCATCCTTTATGCAATAACTTTATCTTCAATAATCATCTACTGAATTACAATTGAACTTAGAGTTAATGCATAAAAAAATCTAAATCCATTTTATTAACCGCTGTCTTCAGATCGTCATCTGATAAATGTGTATATATCATCGTTGTCTGTACTGATAAATGACCTAGTTGATCCTTCAGTTTTGGAACATCACTTTACCATAAAGATTAGCATATTTTTGAATTAACTTTTCTATGGATCTTTGAGTAAGTCTTCGTGTGCCTCCTTTTCTTCCTACAGGAGCAGCTATAAATAAGGCTATCTCTTTGAGCTGGGTTTATACCTTTGATCTCTAATTTTTATATATTCTTTGATGTCATATAATGCAAGTCACTAAAGTAAACATACTGCTCCTTACCGCCTTTACGGATTACTCGTAGTAAATTTTCAGTCAAGTCTACATCTTCAATGTTAGCGCCAACCACTTCGGATAGTCTCAATCCAGATCCCAAAATCAAGGAAGCAATGGCTGTATCACGCTCACGATTAAATATAACAAACTCTGTTGAAGTAACCCAATTATAGCTGCAGAAAGACAAAAAGATGAAATAGACTGCTGATATTAATTATTCAAAATTAGTGTTGACTTCAAGTTAACTTTAAGATTTAAAGTATGATTATTAACTTGAAGGAGTGATTACATTGTCAGAACAAAAAGTATGGCTTATCACAGGATGTTCAACAGGATTTGGTCGACACATCGCGGAGCAAACGATTGATGCAGGTTATAAAGTCGTAGTAACCGCCCGTAATGTTGAGCAGATAACAGAGCTTACAGCCGGGCATGAAGATCATGTGCTCGCTCTCCCACTCGACGTCACTAATCCGGAACAGATCCGAAATGCGGTTGACCATACGATTGAGAAGTTTAAACGTATTGATGTGCTCGTGAACAATGCAGGTATCGGATATTTTAGCTCTGTTGAGGAAAGCGTAGAAGAAGAAACGCGTAAGATGTTCGAAATTAACTTCTGGGGACTCATGCATATTACGAATGCTGTACTTCCCTACATGCGCTCACAAAAAAGTGGTCACATTATAAACTTCTCGTCCATTGGCGGTCTAACTTCCTTCCCAACTCTCGGGTATTATCACGCAACAAAATACGCCGTTGAAGGTATTTCCGAAAGTCTTGCGCAAGAACTGGCTCCTTTTAATATTTATGTGACTTTAATGGAGCCAAGCAGTTTCGTACAGATTGGGGTGGCCGTTCTTCTGCCAAGACTGAGACAAGCATACCTGAGCTTAAAGAATCTATTGTCGGCCATATGCTGCAAGGTATTCAACTTGGTGCTGGTCAAGAAGCTGGAGATCCTGTAAAGGCTGCTGAAGCGGTTATTAAAGTCGTGGAAACAACGAAACCTCCACTTCATTTGTTGCTTGTTCAACAAGCCTATGATGCATCAACCTATAAATTTAACAACATGCTTGCCAGCATAGAACAATGGAAAGAAACAACGATAAACGCAGATTACAAATAATAAAATCACATATTGGCAGGATAGCTAATGTATTGTTTCTGCTGCCCTTTTCTGTGTATCCACATCTCGTCCTTCATTCAGAGCCAGCTAAATAAATCAAGTTTGCAGCATCCTGTTAAATTTTTAACGAGATGCTGCAGTAACTAATTTACATTCGTGATAATTTTTCCTTTATCTCTTTCCATGTGGCTGTGTACTGGTTCTTTAATATGGTATCATCGATATCTGTGATTGATCCCTGAATAAAATGATTCAATTCATTCATAGAATGGTTTTCTGCCCACTGATTTAATTCCTCTACGACTTCCTGCTGATAAATGACAAGGGAGCAATAAACAGTATCATCAATTCCTTGATGAGCAGGTAATTGTATACTCTCTCCCTGATAACGATCCAAAAGCAGAAGAAGCTTTCCAGGTAGCAGCATTTCTGTTTCTGCCAAGCTACGGGAGAGCATATCTCTGAGATACGGAATATCATCGGTTACACCTGTTCCGGATGTCGCTCGGTGGCTCCCGTAAGATTCTACAGTTCCATCGTCGTAAATGTTCAGGTTGAACGGTTTCTTACTGTCATAAGGAAGTATGCTGTCTTTATCCGGGTCAGTAATAATAATGTGCACTGTTCTTGTGAGGTCTGAAGGCAGTTCTTCTTCCAAAGTATGTCCGAGAACTCCCGGATAGCTGCTATTCAGTCTTGTCGAAAACCCCTCCGGCATTGAACTTCCGTTTTCTTCATAGGTGAATCGTCTTGAAATCTGATCGACTGGAACCAAAACATCAGACGTAACATGATTGATGACCAGAGGACTACTAAAATGATTTGCCAGTGCAACCGGGGAGAATGCTTCCCATCTTGAGATGTCTTCTTTATCCGGAAAATTATCTAAGATCGGCTCAAACATGCCGGATACCATACCTAGAAACGGAATCGGTAAGTCCATCATCGTTTTCAGCATTTCTTTCGCCGTTATCTCCGCAGTGATCATTTTAAACAATCCTTTAAGCATAACCCAGCCCATCTTGTTGTTGTTCAATTGGTTTCCTTCGGGAAAATACTGATAAAAATTAAAGTACACATTAGCAATCGGTGAATTCGCGATCGAAGCATTAATCCCCATTTGCAAAGCGTTAAGCATCAGTGTCGTGTATCCACCTGCGCTGCCCCCAACGAGGGCGATTCTTTGATGATCGACTTCTTCCATATGACGAAGCGTATATAAGGCGGCATTATTGAAAACCAGATCATCATCGGTCAGCTGACCGTTGTATTTATTATCAAATTTCGTCGGTGAAGCAACCATCCACCCTTCAGCTAGATACTTGCGCAATTCCACAGCATCCTCGGTCATTTCATAGTGAGGAATATAGATGACGGGGATCGGCTGCTCCGCATCCTTCGGAATATAGAGCCTCATTTGTCGGGTGTCCACTATATTGTCCTTGTTGATGTATTTTATATCAATGGTTCTCTGCTCAATATTTTCAAGAGGATGAAGTCCTTCTTGGGATTGCGCCTGTTGTGCAAATATCTTATCAATATCTAGTTCACTGCTATCAACTTTTGGAGGGAATAACACATTTTTAATTCTCAGTCCCACGATCAAAAGAATGAATATCAATATACACATGCCTATTATTTTAATCATTTTTCTCATTGAATTCTCCTTGATATTTGTTGAGGATGTCTACTGTCTTGTGTCTTATTTTCCTTGAAGTAATATACCTGATCTGAATAAACTGAAAATAAACTGATATGATGATGCCTATAACCAAATAAAACACAAACGGATATTTTTAACTTAATATTTCTGTTCTGTAGCAATCTTACGAAGTAATTCCAACTCAACTAAAAAAGGACTGGAATCCAGTCCTTTATCAGGTATATAACATTGTTGTAATTGTATATAAAAATAATTCATTGACTTCTAATAACATCCTGCCAGTTCGCATTTTCAAGTAACTCTGCATCGTCACCAAAGAATGCGTTACCCGCTTGTACATCACCTTTCAGCCAATACATAAACCAGGCTGTCATATATCCGTCTGCATGGTTCACCATATCGCTGTGGTCAGTGTTTACGCGCCTAGCCATAACTTTGGTTACCGTATCGGGAATATTGGAATAATTCGTATTAAGTGACCAAAGCGGAGTAATTCCTTGCCCTTCTGTAGCCGTTATGTCTTCTGCAGTTCCCGCATCAAAATCTCCCGTACCAGCAACCATGAAGTAAGGGATTTTGATCTTGGATACGTCGTAACTCCAATCGGTTCCCAATTGGCTTTGCTGTCCCCAGAAGCTTGAAGTGGCGCTTGCCGTAAACATAGCTTTGTAGAAATCACCGTTCTCCTGATTGGTTACGGCATTTATTGTTCCCACGCCTCCCTGCGAATGTCCGCCGATCCCAATGTTATCAACATCAATTTTCCCATAAAAATCGCTCTCCCTATCCTCATTCAGCTTTAGCATAAAGTCAAGGCTTGCAGACGATGAAGCTCCCGTTCGAGAATTCAAGTCCTCATTGCCAACAACAATAAACCCCCATGATGCAAGATGTTTAAAAACAGATTTATATTTTGATGCCGGGGTTCCCGTCCCGTTTGCCAATACAACGAGAGGATATGCAGATGAACGATCTTTCATTTCGGACGGATACCAAATTTCATATTTTTTATAGGTATCATTTTCTGCATCGAATTCTACAGAAGAAACCTCATTTGGTCCAAGAGCTGTATATTGTGCCTCTATTGGCTTATCAGTCTTTACAAACTTATAATAATTATCAAAGCGGTATGACTGAAATGCAAACAACGCTATAACTGCCAGAATAATTACAATAACTATGATAAACACAACTAACAATATCCTTTTTAATATTTTCACTATTTCCTCCTGAGTATGATGATAGTTTTTTCGTGTAACAAATGTATCATCAGATAATAGTTGAATCAATAAACCAAGACAAAACGATACATAAAGCATTAAATGTAACATGCTGATAAAAAAAACAGCAAACACCATTAATTAATGTCTGCTGTTTTACACCTTTACTAACATTAAGCTAATATGAAATAAACTATACAACATCGGGTGCATAATTATATACCGGCAAATTATCTGGCAATCGTTTTGCCTTCAAATACGGCATTATCTTCAGTATTCATCCCCTTAATGTCTTAGAAGAAACAATATAAAATATGTCATTATAACAAACATAGAGGGTTCTGCGCCTCTCTCGAAGACACTTCTCCAGATTTGCGCGGGTCAGCGGATAGGCTGCCGTCTCATTGTTCAAAGCGTTCATCAAACCTTCATGGTTTTCCTGCCGCCAGGCATCATGATGTCATTGCCCGTTCGCTGACCACGCTATTGGAATTGAAGCGGTTGGTTTCCTGGTTGTTGCAGACAAAATGCTTGACCGTGGCACCGCAGCCCGGATGTTTCTGGGCTCCCAAGATGATACCAACCGCCAATTTGCCGCTGATAAGAGGATCCTCCGAGAAATACTCAAAGTTCCTGCCACAGAGTGGATTGCGATGGATGTTCATCGCCGGTGCCAGCCACAGGTGCACGCCTAACCGTTTCATCTCCTCCCCCACAATGTCGCCGCACTCCTGGCAAACCGCCGGGTTCCAGCTCTGGGCAAGGGCCGTGCCTACGGGAATGGCCGTACTTCTGCTCGCGGATCTCACCATTGCGATTCTGGCCTGCCGCAGCGGGGTAGATGCCCAGCAGAATATTCAGCAGCGCCTCCGGCAAACACCTAATTTTACAATCAAATGAAAATATTAGATATTCAGAACATCCGGGGGTTTGATGAATTGTACTTCGCTGGACATATATTACCATGAGTATATAAACTGAAAATAAACAAAAGCGTCGTGCTCGTTGTTCACTTCAAGCAGTACATTGTGATAGAATGCCAGTTCAGTTACTAAAGAGTAACGGAAAGGATTGAGGGGAATGTTTCAAATTCTCGTTGTAGAAGACGATAAAAATACGGCCAAATTAATGAAAACTATCATTGGGTCTGCAGGATACGAGGTGTTTTTGACGGAGAATGGCATCGTGGCATTAGAATTATTAGACAAGCAGCATATTGATTTAATTGTTCTTGATATCATGATGCCTCAAATGGATGGATTCGAGTTGACTCAAACGATCCGCGAGAGCAAAAATGATATTCCTATTCTGATGGTTAGTGCCAAACATTTACCGGCAGACAAACGTAAAGGCTTTATGGCAGGAACAGACGATTACATGGTCAAACCTGTCGACGAAGACGAAATGCTACTTCGGATTAAGGCTTTGCTTCGGCGAGCCAAGATCCAGAATGAACGGAAGCTTCAAATAGGAAAAATCACGTTGCAATACGATGAATTATCGGTGTCAAGAGAGAATGAAGTGCAGACACTGCCGCAGAAGGAATTTTATTTATTGTACAAATTGCTGTCGTACCCAGATAAAATTTTCACCCGCATTCAGCTAATGGATGAAATTTGGGGCATGGACTCTGAAACAAGTGATATCACGTTAAATGTTCACATCAACCGTTTAAGAAAGCGATTTGGCGATTATCCGGAATTTGAAATCATATCCATCCGAGGAATTGGCTATAAGGCGGTAAAACATAGTGAGTAGAAGGATAATAAACTTTATCAGAGAGAGATCTTTACGTGGGTTTGGACTAACTTTTATGTTTACGTTCATTGTGTTGTTTATTTTGCTCATATCCATTTTTCTTTCGTTGGTCATTGTCGTGTTTTTCGTGTATATCGGACTCTACAGTTCCCCTCCTGCCGAAGATCCAAATTCAGGAGGTGGCTTAGTGCTTGTTACATATTTTGGAACAGTGAGTATTCTGGTCAGTATTCTTGCATCGTTGATATTTAGCCGAATCCCGCTCTCTCCCATTCGAAAAGTTATACATGCTTCTGAAGAGCTGGCCAAAGGGAATTTTTCCGTCCGTATTCACCTTAAGGGGCCAAAAGAGTTAAGAAAGTTGAACAGAAGTTTTAATCACATGGCTGAAGAACTCGGTAGTCTTGAAATGCTGCGGTCCGATTTTATTAATAATTTTTCGCATGAATTTAAAACACCGATCGTTTCCTTACGAGGGTACGCGAAAGTTTTGAAAAGAAAAAACTTATCAGATGAGGAACGCAATGAGTATTTGGATATCATCATCAATGAATCGGAACGTTTGGCAGAACTTGCCACAAATGTGCTTCAGTTATCCAAGATCGAAAGCCAAGCCATCATCACTGAGAAAACGACTTTTAACTTAACCGAACACATCCGAACGGTTATTGTATTGTTGGAGCCGAAATGGTCGGCGAAAAATATAAGCTTTCAGTTTGATTCGTCTGAACTGATGGTTACTGCAAATGAAGATATGCTTAGTCAAGTTTGGATCAATCTTCTGGACAATGCCATTAAGTATTCGACTTCGAATTCCGAGATCACAATCGATATGAATTCGAAGATTCAACATGTTAGTATATCTATTCACAACAACGGTCCAGAGATTGATGCCTATCAGCAAAAACACATATTTGATAAATTCTATCAAGGAGATCCTTCTCACGCCTCCCCGGGCAATGGATTGGGTTTAAGTATTGCGCAAAAGATTGTTATACTGCATGGTGGGACGATCCGGGTTGCAAGCTCAGATGACACAGGTACAACTTTTGAAGTGATTCTTCCTTCACCCTAGAAATAATCCCATTTTCTCAGCATCTAAATTGAGAAAATGGGATTATTCACTTCTGGAAAATGTCCAAATCCCAACAACCTCAGGAGATTAATTTTTATTTAAATCACGATTTTTCAGAAGTAAAGTCATCTCTTCTGAAGTTTCCTGCATACCTCTAGCAAACCATTCTTCAATCCATCCGAACAATCCATATGAAAAATAAGCTGCTACATAAGCACCGAAGTTTGGATATTCTGGTTTTGGTCCGAATAGTTCTTTGAGTATTTCCTTCAGCAGATAGAACAATTTCCTTTGGCTAAGAAGCAGATAAAACTCTCTATTTTTACTAAAGTGTCCAAACAAACTCCCCAAAAGTTCATCTTCCGATGTACCACCACTATCTTGATATTCCTTATACCAACTGTCTATTAATTTATAAAGATATTCTTTCAGCACATCTTCTTTTTCATCATAATTCCTGTAAAACGAAACGCGACTTACTTGTGCTGTTGAGGTAAGATCACTGATTGAAATCGCCTTAAGTTCTTTCATTTTCAACAAATCAAGAAGTGATTTTGTAATTTGAAGCTTCACATGTGTGTTTTTCAATCTTTTATCTTCCACGTTACATTTTTTCCTTTCTGTATCATTTTCTATTGATTCATTGATTCTGATTTTAACCAATGATACATTTGTTACACAAAAAATGATACGTCTATTTTATGGAGTTCATACAACGGATGTATTCTAGATAAAGGAGAAAATATGATAACAAAGGACCTCTGATCACTCTTGTTAAAATTGTAGTTGAGCCAATTAAGTGACCAATCGATATCAGCTCCCTAGCGTATAGTTCGGTATGTTGTAAAAAGGCCCAAATTCCGGCACGGAAAAAAGTCTGAACATTAGGATAAAACAACTCAAGGGGTAACATCACGAAGAAATTGATAAGGAGATTAAGAGATGACACTTTCACAAAAACACATGGTTATTCTGATTTTAGTTATCATCGTAGCTGCCGTTTTGGGCCGTCTTGCAGTGCGGGCATTTATGAATTTTTTGCTCGGCGGTACACTGTTTGGAGGTAACTTCTTATGAAAAATGAGAGAAAAGGCAGAAAAAAAATGTTGTGGGGATCTATTTATGTTGGTGTTTTTATTCTTGTGTTCGCGGCTTCAGCAATCATCAAAATGACATACAATCCACTGTCTGGAGAGATGCAAGTTCATTGGAATGACACCGTTGGGCATGCATATTCAGATATCGCCTATGACGATAAGGAGCAAAATAAATTTGATCTCTATGTTCCAGCAGATAATACAAAGAAAAGCTATGGTCTTGTCGTATATCTCCATGCAGGAGGTTTTTCAACTGGTGACAAAAGTGATGACGCCAATATGCTGAAATGGCTTACTTCAAAAGGTTATGTCGCCGCTGGTATTAATTATACGCTGCGTAATGAAAATAATCCCGAAGCCAGTGTATATACTATGTCACAGGAAATCAAAAAAAGTATTCCAGTTGTAAAAGCGGAAGCGGAAAAGTTAGGCTACAATCTCGATAGAATGGCGATATCCGGTGGCTCGGCAGGTGGAACTTTGGCGCTATTGTATGCTTACCGTGATGCGGACACCTCTCCTATTCCTGTAAAAATGGTATTTGAGATGGTAGGACCACCGAGCTTTTATCCAGAGGACTGGACTACCTACGGTTTGGATCAGAATCCAGAGGCAGCAGCAAACTTATTCAGCGTTATGTCTGGTAACACGATTACAACAGATATGATAGGAAAAGCAAGCTATGATGAAGCAGTCAAAGATATTTCACCGTTTATGTGGATTGATAAAAATTCTGTACCAACGCTAGCTGCCTATGGAAAATACGATAAGGTCGCTCCGTTCGGAACAGTAAAATATCTGATCAACGCACTGGAAAAAAACAATGTTCCCCATGATTATTTCGAGTTTCCTCATTCGGGGCACGGTCTGCAAAATGACAATAAGCTATATTTAAAATATATAGAAAAGTTGAATGAGTACCTGGAACGATATATGGGGAGTGAATAAGACAGATTAGATCCGCTGTTCTGTTTGAGGCAACAAAATGTGCAGATTTAGAGAAGGTACTATTTTTAAAAACTACCTTCTCTACTATCCAAAGTGAAAACGAAAAACTTAAGAATAACCGTCAAAAAAGCAGGTTTATTAATTAAATTTGAAGTTTAATATTTCCTAATACATTACGCTTAAGGTTACTATTTATATATTACGCTTAACAAGACAATATCTCTTTCAGGTTATACGACTTCAACATATGTCTGAGCAGGCTTTTCCGCCCGTGTTTATCTCTTCTTGAGTCTTTTTGTCATATGAAATGAGAAATCGTACTTCATTATGCTACCTATTCAAGTTAACTACATATGCTTTTTATTTAGATATATAACTAAACTAATCGGTAATCGGTCTATGCTTACATCAGTTTATTTTCAGTTTATTCAGATCAGGTATACTACTTCAAGGAAACAAGGCAGACAATCCACAAGACCTACGCTAAATTTATAATTTATTGAGAGTTAAGGAGATTTACGTGCATGAGAAAGATGTTGAAAATTACTGGTTGTATTATTTTTATCATTGCAGTATTGATTGCCGCTTTGTTGATTTACTTAGCAAATAATCCTGCCGTTCCGAATAATTATACGGAAACAGTCAAAACAGGCGGCGAGTTGGAAGCAAAGTATATAGCTATGGGTGAGCACGAGGTAAGTTATTTTGAAAGTGCCGCTATGATGTCATTTAAGAAATATGAGATTTTTTTTCCAGCGGATATATCCGAAATGAATAGATCGCTCCCCGTTGTTGTATTTGTCAACGGAACAGGGATCACAGGCTCTAAATATCAAGCACTGCAAAAACATCTTGCCTCTTGGGGATTTATCACAATTGCCACAGAAGAAGAGTATGCATGGAATGGGTTTTCCGCTGAAATGTCTGTTCGGTATCTTGAGCTTTTGAATGAATACAAAGATAAAATCAATGGTGGGGATAATGTTTTTTATAAGAAGATAGACCTCGACCATATTGGTATTACCGGACATTCACAGGGCGGCATCGGTGTAATAAACGCTATTACAGATCAGAAGCATTCTGACATCTATAAAGCTGCTGTAATGTTGAGTTCCGCGAAGACCGTGATGAGCGAAGCTCTGCAATGGACGTCTGATCCTACGCTCATCAAAGCACCAACTATGATTATTGGTTCCACTGGCAACACAGATGAGCAGATTGCACCTCTGGAAAGCCTGCAAAAACTTTATAACGACATCCCCAATAATGTCACAAAAGTGATGGCAAGAAGAAATGATGCCGATCATGGGCAAATGCTTTACTATGCAGACGGATATGTAACCGCATGGTTTATGTACTATCTTAATGGCGATACCGAAGCAGGAAACGCATTCTTCGGAGTGAATGCTGAAATTCTATCTAATGCAAACTTGCAGGATATTAAAAAAAACCATTAAGGGATTTGTGAAAGATTCGTGAGCGGTTTTCCACCCCTTACATTTTCGGGCAATGGTTGATTAAATCAAGCGAACGCTCCAAAGCCACATCGGATACTTGGGCAAAGTCTGTGCCTTTAGGAAAGAACGGTACAGTCTAACTTTCAATTTTCTGCATCGCATATGACCGACCAGATGCTGGAGATTACGAAATTTACTCATTCGCATTAACGATTCCAGCCTACTGATTATCCGCATATGCCATCAATCAACAAAGCAAAGCAGCGATACTTCACTCATGGGAAACATCGCTGCTCTAATGGTTATTTGTAGATAGGTTTAAAGCGTTTTATTCGGAATATGATGTAGGGTAGTTTGTTTATTGACCCTTTAAAGGCTTTGTTTTTAACCTCTGAATAATCTGTCGTTTTCTAAACTTTATATTAGATGCTTCCTCTGCCGAATGGTTATAGGATATACTAACTCATATTCTCCATTACATACAGGGATAACTCTTTATTATGATCCAAGGGTTATGCCACAGCACACATTTGATAGTTTCGACTGAATTTCTATTCAAAGATCTTTTATAAATATTAATCATCTTACGAATATTCTTATTTTCTTGCCCGATCGGGGAATAGCCGTTTTAATTTGTCTCCCACTGAATAATACTGCCCATTACTTCAATGAAAAAAGTAGCCCCTCTTGAACTGCCCTACTGCTAGTCACTTCAACAATAGGGTGAGTTCATTCATGGGCTACCTTATTTACCCAGTAGCTATTCAGCGTTTTTTAAGAATTCAAGCTCTTTGACAATACCCGGAAATAATTTATCTAGATTGTAAAATGCCAGCAATAAAATTTGCAGGAGAGCCAAGATAATTGGAACGTAGATAAACATGAAATGAATAGACGCTAGCGCAGTAGCACTGATTGTAGCTTGTCCACCAGCATATCCTCCCAATGCCAGCCCCCAACCGATAAGTGCCGCTCCCAAACCGCCTCCCGCTTTTGTGCCGAAACTACCCGCACTGTACACCAGTCCTTCGGTGCGCATCCCTGTCTTCCATTCGCCATACTCAATGGTATCTGCCAACATGGCAAAGAAGGTTCCGAGAATAGCGGCATGTCCAAGCGCTTTAATAACGAGTCCCAGACAGACCGCCATCAGACTTGTGGGACTGACGGCAATGACAAGCGACCCGACAATAAGGAGGATACTTCCGATAATGGAGGAATTTCGTTTACCGATCCGCTTGACGATGGGGGGCAATAGCATATAACCAAGCAGGGAAGGAAGCAGTAAGGATATGCCGAGCACTCCAATCAGATTGGCGTCTTTTAACACATAACGTGCGTAGTAAATATTCATACCTGTGCCCAGTGCGTTATTTATAAAATAGACCACAGCAAACCCAAGGATCAATTTCCAATACTTATTACGCATCAGCGCTCCAAAAGCGCGTCCAAACGGAATTGGCTTTTGTACAACAGATGGAGTAACCCTTTCTTTGGTACTGAAGAAGGTAACAAGAAATAAGAAGGTTCCGAGCAAGCCAAATATAATAAAGGTGAAAATCCACCCTTTTTGACCGCCGCCGAATGACTTCACTAACGGGAGGGTGAAATAATTAATTAGCAAGGCACCAATATTCGCCAGACTCATACGAAAAATATTAAGCAGAGAACGCTGGTAAGAATCCTGCGTTATCATGGAATTAAGCACACCATAAGGGACATTAATACTGGAATAAATAAAGTTCATCAGCAGATAGGTAACGTAAATGTATAGAATAGTGATCGTCATATTTCCACTTGGAACCGTGAACAAGAGAATTCCAGACAATGCAAATGGCCCGGACATCCACAGTAACCAAGGACGTGCCTTCCCGTGTCTGCTCTTTGTTTTATCGATCAAAGCCCCAATCGCGACATCAATAAACGCATCCAGTACGCGTGCAACTAGCATTAAAGTACCAATGACCCCAGCGCTGATCCCGATTACATCTGTGTAAAAGTAGGACAGAAAAGTCATTGCGGCGGCAAACAGCAACTGGCTGGCAAAATCACCGAATCCATAACCAATTTTTTCTTTCAGCGTAATAATTGAACCGGTTTGCACTGAAGCCTCATTTCCCCTTACAACAATATCGCTTGAACTTCTCATGCTCATGCTCCTTTTCCCTTGTTATTCTCTACAATTCAAGGTTATAAAGAAAACGTTTTCTTAATTATCAAAAAAACAAGCTGAAATACCCTGAATCCAGCCGATTATTGGTAAAAACAACTATGTTCGTCCAAAAAATACTAGAAAACGTTTTCCGGAGTTGATTATACTCTCCTTATAAACCAAGGTCAAGCGCTTTCTTTGCTCTAGAATCTTTGTTAAACTCAATAAACAATTCAATAAACTGATATAATAAATTCAATCCACTTTGAGAACCTATTTTCTAAATAAATACTTGCTTGAAAGTCGGTGTGTACAATGAAAATGACTATAAAAGATGTGGCTCGAATGGCCAACGTCTCCATTTCTACAGTTTCCAGAGTGATCAATAATAGCCAGACGGTCAACAGTGAAATACGCAAACGAGTTCTGGATGTTCTTGAAGCCACTCAATTCCGTCCAAATGCCATAGCACGGACATTGGTAAAGAATAATACATCTTTGATTGGGGTACTTCTGCCCGCGATTAAAAACAACGTTTTTGATGACATGGTTGAAGGCATCAATCAAGTAGCGCATCTATACGGC
This sequence comes from Paenibacillus sp. DP01, assembly GCF_044784315.1. Taxonomy (NCBI): domain Bacteria; kingdom Bacillati; phylum Bacillota; class Bacilli; order Caryophanales; family Paenibacillaceae; genus Paenibacillus; species Paenibacillus sp. DP01. The sequence goes on along the minus strand of NZ_CP173059.1, from coordinate 2,881,886 downwards.
TTTGATGTCATAATCGCCTTGTCAGGGGGAGACGCGGACTCTGAATTACACTATTACAATATGTTCCGTGAAATGCAGGCGAGCGGAATTATTATATCGGTAAGCGGAATCCGGGATGCGCTATTCGCGCTCATTGAAGCGGCGGGAATTCCCTGCATCCTTGTCGGACGGGATTTCCGAGACCAAACCATTCCTTCCGTGCATGTTGACAACATAACGGCTGCTTTTGAAGCGGTAACTTATCTAATACAGCAGGGTCATCAGGATATCGCGATGCTGCAGGGACCAGCGGGGGATATTTCAGTGAGCAATCAGCGTTTTTTGGGCTATGAACAGGCATTGAAGGCCGCTCACCTGCCAGTACGCCCCGAACGTGTGTTGGAAAGCGGCTTTTCAGTTGAAGATGGCATAACCTCTATGAGAAAACTTTATCATTCAGGCCCACTGCCTAGTGCGGTGTTCTGCGCAACGGACCGAGTTGCCATAGGCGCTATGAACTTTCTGGCTGAAAATGGGGTGAAAATACCTGAACAGGTCTCTTTCTTCGGATTTGACGACATTGACATGGCTACAATAATCCGGCCTAAATTGTCAACTGTCCGATATTCAGCATCCGAACTTGGCATGGTCGCCGCCCGCAATCTCATTAAGCTTATTAGAGGAGAAGAATTGGCGGCTGTCCACTGGTCCATATCTCATCAGTTAGAAATTCGGGACAGCAGTACAAAACTTGGAGTATCCTAACCTTTGATGCTCCTACGGGTTGCGGGAAATGCTAAACCGGCAGGGGTGGTCTTTTCAGCGAATCCAACGCCGAATAATGGAAACGTTCTCTTGCAGACTTTTTCGCAAAAGGGCATGATTGGAGATACGCAGAAACCAGGCTCGGTTTAAAATTGGCTATCATGTAGATGGGCATTTCCGGGGAAAGTCGCTATTGCCAGACTCGCTCGTATTCAATTTTCTTTTCGATAGCAGTCAGATTAACTATCAATAAGAAAAGGTTGCTTTCTAAGTCAATACCAGGACTCAGAAAGCAACCTTTTCTTCGAGTTATTAAGCTTGCCAAATATCTTTCAATTTCCAGTATGTCAACTCATTTACTAGAGCCTCTCCGCCCTCCGTTACGAGTTCTATGCCTAGCAGTTTTTCACTCGAATAGATGCGACTTGTCATCGTAGCTTGCCCTTCATTAGCAAATATTTCAATGGATGAGCGATCCAGATATACATGTAACGTCAGTTGCCCCTCTGCACTTAAGGCTGTTTGACGTACTCCATCCGTCTTTTTGCCTGATTTAGAACAATCAAGCATAAGTTTCTGACCCGGGATAGAATAAGTGATAACCGTTTCCTCCTCACCTGTACCGCGAAGCTTCAAGCCTACCAGATCTGCACTTGACTTCGTCAGGTCGAACACGACCTTCACTTCAAGCAGATCCGCTTCAACTTCCGTCAAGTAACTTCCAGAAATAGCGCAATATTGGTGCAAAACATGTTCGCTTTGACGAAGCAACTTCATTTCCTCTACTGGGTTCATCAGCAATTTATTATTGGCACCCAGCGTAATTACACGTGGGATCGTCAATGCTCCGGACCAGCCGTCTGCTTTCGTCGGCATATCCGATTCCCACATATCCATCCAACCAATCGCAATGCGGCGACCTTGATCATCTAGAAAAGTTTGAACCGCATAGAAGTCATGACCATTATCCAACTCGATGAACTCTCCATGTTTATATTCATTACTATCATAATTATATTCGCCAACATAATATCCCGTCTGGAACAAATTATTGTACTTATCTCCTTGCGCATCAATGCCTTGCGGGGAGAACATAAATATATGCTTACCGTTCAGTTCAAAGAAATCAGGGCACTCCCACATGAAGCCCATATTCTTATCTCCCTGCAGAAGCACACCATGATAGGTCCAAGTTCTAAGATCAGGAGATGTATATAGAATAACACGCGGCAGATCTTCTTTCGTGCTGTTACCTAGGATCATGTACCATGTATCCTCATGCTTCCATACCTTCGGATCACGGAAATGCTGTGAGCTATCTGTTGGAGGTTCAGCGATTACGGGATTCTGCCCTAGTTTTGTAAAATGAATGCCATCTGTACTTACTGCCACATTTTGATTTTGGAAAAAGATATTGTTTGGTTGATCAATATAGTGATGGCCAGTATAGATTAATGTCAATTCGCCGTTATTATCTACTGCGCTTCCTGAGAAGCAGCCATCAAGGTCACATGCATCTCCAGGCGCTAATGCAATCGGACAATGCTCCCAGTGTACAAGGTCTTTACTCTTCACGTGACCCCAATGCATTGGACCCCAGTTCTCATCATAAGGATGATGCTGATAGAAGGCGTGATATTCACCTTTAAATTGGATTAATCCATTGGGGTCGTTAATCCAGTTTGCTGGTGCCATAATATGATAACCTAACCGGTACCGCTTGTTCATTTTTGCTTCTGCCTGTTTCAATGCTTCCTCAGCTTGCTTTGTATTGTTATTATATGTGTTCATTTGTCTTCCTCCTATGCTGTTTCAATATGCTTGTTAGGCTTGGGATCCAGATTTTTCGGTTCTTTCTTTAAGGTAAAGATTGAGATTGTTGTAAAGACAAATACGAATACACCCATAATCACGTACGTATTTGCAAAACCTCTAATGTCATAAGACATACCGGCGATTGGCGAGAAGATCGAAGCTCCTACCTGACTCATAAACTGGAATCCCACCAGATACAAGATCGAAGACAGACGCGTATCGAAATTAGCAGCCAAGTACTTAAATACGGCAATCAGCATGATTGGCAGTTCCAATGCGTGAATCAATTTCATAGCTGAGATACCATAAGGTCCAATAACTAAGCCTGAACCCATGATCCGGAATGCCATCAAGAATCCTGCCAATATCAGACCCTTTTTTGCTCCAATTTTGTTGACAATGAAAGGCGCTAAGAACATCATGCCTGCTTCCAAGAACACTTGTAGGGAATTTAAGTAACCATAAACTTGATTGCCTAATGCAACCGTTGAGAACGTCGATGAAAAGTAATTTGGGAACTGTTGGTCATACACATTGTAAATACAGGTAACGCCAAGAACATATAAAATGAAGAACCACAAATGCTTATTTGCAAACAAATAGCCGATTTGCTTAAAGTTAACAGATTCTGCTCGCTCCATTTCGGAATCTGTCATTTCAACTTTAATTGTCATCATAATGATAAACAGAATGACAGCAGATACTGATGCAATCCAGAAGTTAATGTTAGGGTTGATATTGAAGAGCTGACCAGCGAAAAATGTTGCTGCTGCCCAACCTAGCGAGCCCCACATACGAGATTTCCCGTATTCAAATTCATATTTTCGGCTGATTTTCTCGACATAAGATTCAATAGCTCCGATCCCTGCCAAAAAAGCAATACCCAAGTAAAAGCCACCTACAATGGCGCCGAGAAATACATTGTATTGAAGTAACGGCCCATAGATAAAGATATAGAAAGGACCAACAAATAAGAGCAAAGAACTGATTAGAAATAAAATATGCTTCTTCAATCCGATTTTATCAGATATATAGCCATAAAGCGGTTGCATACATAGCGCAAAGATAGCGTTTACAGTAAAGATAACACCTGTTTCAGCACCATTTAGACTGATTTCTTGTCCTAGCCAGATGGAGAACAATGAATAACTTGCTGACCAAGTAAAGAAGAAAAAGAAGAAATAGGCACTTAGTTTCCAGTACATGCTCTTTGACTTTCTCATATCGAACGCTCCTCTTAGTTGAACATTTAATGTAAATGAAAGCACTTTCGTATTTACAGACTGATTATATGTCAACCGCTTTCATATGTCAACCGCTTGACATATTTTCGAAAGAAAAAGAGCTCTCCTCTTTGATTTCAATTACTCTAATAAGGATAGCTCCATTTTATATCACAATGCTGAAAACTATGGGAATTGTATTAAGCTGTACTAGCTTCAATGAGTTTCACGGGTAGATAGGTTTCTCGCGGGACATCACTGAAGCCACCTTCAATTTCTTTAATAAGTAACTCTATGGAAGATCTCGCGATCTCCTGTATTGGTTGCTGAATGGTTGTCAATTCAGGGAGAAGATTGCGGGTTGTTTCTGTTCCGTCATATCCAACTACGCGGATATCTTCAGGAACCCGTTTTCCTCTTCTTCTTGCTTCAGCAATAAAAGACGCTGCCACCATGTCATTACTCGCGAACAATCCATCTACTTCAGGATGTTCATCGAGCAAGCGTTTAATCGGTTCATCGTGATTCTGTTGGTGAAAGGGATCATGTACTTCATAGGTAATTGCCTCTCGACTATACTGCTCCATCACATCTTCATATGCTTTTCTTCTTAAACTTGCTGGTGTTTCCAATTCAACAGGGCCATTTATGTGTAAGATATGCTTGCACCCCTTTTCAATAAGCAGCTCTGATGCCAGTTTTCCACCCATATAATTATCCGATCCTACAACTGGGATTGAATCGGATAGGAAACGGTCGATCGCAATGACTGCAATATTCTTCTGTTCATAATTTACGATACCTCGGTTGTGTGTACCGACGATAATACCGTCAACTTGATTTCGCATAAGCATATCTACATAAGACTCTTCTTTATCCAGCTGATTTAAGCTGTTACATAGCAACAGCTTATAGCCTAATGACGCACAAATATTCTCTATATGGAAAGTCAGCTCTCCGAAAAATGGGTTGCTCGTAGTTGGAATGATTAATCCAATCAGATTTGTCCGTTTAGTAAATAATGACCGAGCTACATCATTAGGAAAATAATTTAGCTCCTGCATCGCTTTATGAACTTGATCCTTCGTTTCTTGACTGATATAGCCACGATTATTAAGTACGCGAGAAACCGTAGTCGGTGAAACTCCAGCTAATTGTGCAACATCGTTAAGTTTTGGTTTCATTGATTCAACCTGCCTTCTCTTCATGCCAAGTCTCCAATTATTCTATTATTTTAACATTGTTAAACGTGAAAAAACATGTCTTCATCATTCCACGCTGTATATGCAATGACATCATTTTAACCATTATTGTTCATCATATTTAATAATATATGTTCCTGTCTCTCCTCGAGAATATTTTATACACTATGTAGTATGTATGAGGTAGTGAATAAACTTGGTTGAAATATCATCTAGAGAGTTATGGATAAATGTATCCATTTAACTGTATATACCCCGATATTTTTCTCATTTTATATGGACTAATATGTGAATATACCGTAGTGAAAAGAATCTCACATGTGATTTCGTAAAAGTCGTTGTCGCAGGACATTAGTAAACAAAAAAAACACCCCTCAGAAATCCTGGAATGAAGTATATCACATAATATAGTAACTTCCTCGTGGGGGTAAGTGTTACTGCAAAAGGGACAAAAAAACACACAATCCAAAATAAAGAACTCATCCTATCATAATAGCCGCTCCTAAATTTTTCAGGAGCGGCTACACGCTTAATTCAAATTGATTTTAAATCTATCCCCTGCCTTGCCACCCAAAACGATCAAGCCACCTTTGGGCAGCACAACCGAATTGTTATGGCTAGCAGTTGAAAAATCTACAACCGTTCCGTTTTCATCATAGACAGCGTACCCTCCACTTGTTGGAACATCAACGGTCATCGTTTTATGGGCTACGTTTTTATCTATTTTAAACCATGTGGCTTGACCATTCGATGGTATGGTGTACACTGATTTCCCGCCCAGGACAGGTTTAATAGCATCCTCACTGATGTAGGACTGTCCATCTATGGTTAAATACTCTGAACCATCCTTGGTAGTAAAATTCAAATCAAATGCATCTCTTCCACTCATAACAGGAATCTCAACAGCATTAACGGCTTTATTCTCATCCACAATTTTAGTACCACTTGCGTATCCATCATGATCAACGGATATTTTTTTCGTTATAAATGATGGGGCCAAATAAAAAATAGAAGATATCTTTTCATCCAGGGCATAATAATTTTTCCCGTTTCTATGTTCCCATGCCTTTTTAACAGTAGTATTTAGAGGATTGGCATCCAGCTTTTGATATTCATAAGTCACCATAACCATTTGACCTAATCCCGGAAAGTTTACGTAGAAGTTAGCCTTAATATACGTTTTCCCATTTTTTTGTTTGTCAAAGCCTATGGCTACACTGCCATCACTGCTTTTGAATTCTCCATTGCCTGTATACACATATTTTTGCGCCGGGACTATTCCATCCAGAAAAGCTGGTAATTCAAGCTCTCCGTTTTTAATTTCTACATTGATGGTTGTACCCACAGTGCCATATAATCCAGAATAAGTAAGTAAATCAGATGGCATTTCCACTTTTACAGGAGGTTCAAAGGTTTTACCTGGTAGAATGCCTTTAATGATGCCCTTATCTTTTAGAAGCTCCAATAAAACATTAGAAGCAAAAATACTATCCAGGATGGAAGAACCTCCAGATGAAAGCACAGCCATAGAAATATGATGCTCTGGTATGGTGATCAAAGTAGAATGATACAAAACAGTATCCCCACCCTTGGACAACGCAGTTATTCCGTAATCACTAAACGGTGCCAACTGAACCGCATCCCAACCAAGTCCATAATTAAAGCTGTTTGTCTCTTCAGGCACCCATATTCCTTTTCGATATTCATGACTTTGCATGGACTTCGCCGATTGTGCAGATAAAATATCAGGCCTGTTCCCTGTTAATACCTCCGAAAACATAGCCACCTCTTCTGCGGTGGAGTATAAGCCCCCTGTCCCGATGACATTGGCATTTTCAACCGGTAAGGCCCCCTCAATCGCAGGAAAATAAGTTTTGGACAGCTGTTGTCTATCAAATTGATCGAGAGGTGTTTTGGTAGATTTCAAACCCAAAGGGGTATTTATATGCTTTGCCAGGAAATCGGTGTAACTTAGACCGCTCACCCGCTCAACCAATATTTCGAGCAATTGAAATCCATCATTGGTATATACGGAATATTCGCCAGGGTTTGATTTTAAAGTTTCTGATTGCAACCTTAGCAAGAGCTCATCATGATTTTTTGTATCATTGTCATTAAATAACATACTATTTTTTAAGTGGGCACCGTAAAGGCCTGACGAATGATTTAACAGCATACGCGGTGTAATTTTTTTGTACCTTTCATCGGCCATTGTAAAGTTCTTAATGTATGTTGTGAGCGGCTGATCAATATCTACCTTATGGGCATCCACCAGCATCATCGTTGCAGCAGCTACATACATTTTGCTTGTAGAGCCTATACCAAACATCGTATCTTTGGTGATCGGCTCGTTGGTTGCTTTATTCTTTACACCCACGCTATCCGATAATACGATGTTTCCATGGTCCATAATGGCATACTGCACACCGCTAGCACCGTATTTGGATACCAGCTCTGAGGCCAGACTGCGAGCCTTTTCCTTGATGGGTTCAGGAGTGCCTTGAGCAAAAGTATTCGTCATTGGCAGCACAAAAAGCATAGCAGAAACGAACACAGCTATTATTTTCTTCATTCCATATTTCCTCCTCTTATAGCTTCATCAGACTTTATTACTGACCTGATCATACAACGAACGAGGATTCTATAAAAAAAAACACCCTTAAACGTAAAAAACAATCCCTAAACAACAAGATGTCTAAGGAATGTCCTTATAAAATGGTAATAAAACCATATTATCGAATACTTTATTTTTCGTTTCAATGGTCATGTTACCACCATATTTGTCACATATTCTAGATATATTGGTTAAGCCAATACCATGAATATCCGGGTTTGATTTTAGACTTTGCAAATGGGCCACTTCATTCTCCATATGATTCAGAATGTGAATGAAAAGCGCAGATTCATTGGAATGTATTTTAATAAGAATGAACCTGTCCTCAGCAATCTTGACCTTTTTAGATGCTTCTATGGCATTATCCAGCATATTCCCTAGAGCAACACATAAATCATAACGTTCAATATTTACTTTCTGTGAATATAAGTTAAGTTGGGTATCTACCTTTATGCCATTAGCTTGTCCAATATTAAGACTATTCGTGACAAGGGCATCTATAACCAGATTACCGGTATTAACCCTTTGATATGCTCCTTCAATTTTATTTAATGTGATCTTAATATGTTCACTCGCCTCAGCTAATTCATTTCTCTTGATACATTCGTCAATATACAAAAACTGTTGATGTGTATCATGAATGATTCTCTTTATATTTTTGAAGCTGTGAACCGTTTTTTCGTAGTTAGCATCTTGGTAGTCCATCTGATGTTGTAGTTGAGCATTTTCATGCATTAACTGGAATTTTTCAATAACATTATCGAAGATGTATATAATAAAAACATTTAAAGAAATAAAGCCAATAATAGAGCCAAAATAATACATATTCTTTTCACTATAAACAGATAAAACATTGACCTGGTATATACTTATGATGGGAACGATTAAAAATAAAAAATAGTAACGATGCTGCAAAGGGAAGGTTCTGCGTTTGGCGAATAGCCGTATAATCTGAATGACAGCAAACATGATAATACAGCTGAGTAGCATAACCTTAGAAAATATCAAGTGATCCTGTCCGCTCAAATGACTAAAGTTGCTAATCTTAACGGAGTCTACAGCATATAAAATATACAGGGATAAAAGATTAACGATGGTGATCAACACAGCATAAAGAATGGAAAAAATGATCTTTGTCTTTATTTCCACGTTATAAGAATGAGCCAAGCTAAATATGACAAATAACGCCAAAATGGAGGAAAACGTAGGAGTCAGATAAACAGTTAAATATAAGAAGTTCAACAACCCGAAAATAATGAAATACATCATTCTATTCGGCTTTCGACTGGACTTATCAAAAACCGAGTTGAAATAAAAATTGACCTGAAAGCACATCACCAGTACGACACATAGGTTAAGAAACAGGTAGTTATATGCCATCATATTAATGCATCTTCATAATCATAAATTTGGTATACAAATCTTTAACTTCTTTTATTTTAGAACGTCCAATAGGCAACTTCACATCATTTGACATCAGAACATCACCGCCAGCAAATTTTTTGACATGAATTAAATTTATAATAATCGAACGATGAATTTGTAAAAAATTATGTTCCTTTAATGCTGATGCATAATCAGAAAGAATCCCTTTGCTATCATAGGTTTGTGTAGAGGTTACAAAATGCAGCTTGTTTTTTATGGTCAAGCTTTTGGCCACTTCAATACTAATGATATCATCATATTTTAAAAGCACTTCCTCATAAGCTGACTTGATGATAACGAATTTTTTATCGAGAGCTTGAAAATATTGACACAGCTTTATTATTTTTTCCTCAAAGATATAGGGAGCAATCGGTTTTATTAAATATTGAAATGTAACTACGTCAAAACTTTCCACCATATATTCAGGGTAGCTCGTTAAAAAAACAATCTGTTCATCTAGGTGATTTAAACTCCTTATTTTTCGGGCGGTTTGAATTCCGTTCATGCCATTCATTTCAACATCCAATATTAAGATATGGAATGGAGACTCATGGTTTTGATAATGAGATACTAGTTGTTCTCCTGAGTCGAATAATTCAACTTTAAATTCTATATTTGTTTTGATTGATAAAGCGATCAGCATATTTTTAACAAGCTCTCTTTGCTTGTACTCATCATCGCAAATAGCCACTCTATACATAAATGCTCCCCTCTTTCCCATTACATGTTGCAAGGAAGTATAGTCTGAACAGTATACAATATCTTAATATTCTATACATAGCTTTTGGATAAAACGCAAATTCAAATCCCTTAAATGCGATTTATTGTGTGCTATTCGTTCTCTATGCTTAGGCGTTCCCTTTTTGCCATCAGGGCTTGCGTAGGTTGGTCGGTTTGTGGACGATGTCGCTGGAATGATGTTTGCTGCTGTTTTGACTATTTTGACCCGTTGAATAAGAACACAACTTATGATTTATTAGGAAGATAGGAATTGATGTATCAGGAGAACGACTTTCATACATAAGATCTATTGGAGGAATTTATGGATAATAAAAGGTATTTTTCAATTGGAGAAGTTTCTAGATTAAAAAATGTTACGATAAAAGCTTTACGTTATTATCATAATATTGGTTTGTTAATACCTGCATACACTAATCCCGATAACGGTTATCGCTATTATACAATTAATCAATTCATCTATCTGGATATTATAAAAATTTGTAAGCAAAGTAATGTAAGTGTTAAAGAAATTAAAGCTTTATTTGCTAAAGCCGATACTAATTACCTTAAATTTTACTTAGAACAGAAAAATGAAGAAATTCATAAAGAAATAAAGAAATTAGAGCAACTTAATAAACAAATAGAAATATTAAAGACAGCTATCCATTCATCTGAAGATGAACTTATGAACAATGGATTTAATATTCAAACAGTTAAAGACAGATACTTTTTAAGTTTATCTACTCAAGTTGGAGAACTTAATGAGATAAAGTCATTCGATAAGTTAGATGAAAAATTAGGCGAATTGGCAGTCCAAACGTTTCAGTATGGATTAATTTATTCATGTCACCATGATAATTGGAAAATCAGTGATGTATTTCGTCTAATAACATCAGATGATTATAGATTGCTTAAAGATACCTTTAATGTATCTAAATTATCAAAAGGAGAATATTTAACTATTAATTGCACAGGAGATACTGAAATTGAAACATTTCAATTAGTAAAAGAATATTTGGAGAAAAACAGTTTGACGTGTAATAAGGTTTATATGTTTTATCTAGTGACAGATGTTTTTAATCAATATAATCATTTCTCTCAATTTCAAATTAGTCTAAAGCCCACCCTATAAATAAGGTGGGCTGACTTTTAGCTTATAGCTTGTATTCATAAATAAAATTTGTATTTTCGAGTTTGCCGTTAGGTAGATTAAATACAGTTACTTCTTCATCAAGACGGACAAATCCATTATGATCATAGAATCCATAGTTACTCATTGTATCTGTATACACATAAATTTTATTTGTTTTTGTATTTCTTAAGTAAGAGATAAGCTCATTAAATAATTGTTTCCCTACCTTTTTTCCTCTAGCTTCTTCAGAAACAGCAAAGAATTCTAAGCACCCCTGAAACTCATCTTCTTTTCCTCTAATTAACTTGCTGTATGCCTCATTAGTCATAGAGGTGAGTTCAACAAATACTTTTCGTTCGATGTCATTTAGATTTAAGAGTTGTAGCAATTCACTTGTATAATCTTCTTGTAACAATCTATAAGATGTTATTTCACCAACTCTTGAACCAAAAATTACACCAATGACTTCTCCATCTAATGTAGCTACTCTTCCAAAAGTACTTTTATTTAATATTGGACTTATGAACATCATTGTAACTGCTGCATTTATTATGCCGTCATCCTCGATAAAATCCTTTGCGTTCCAGGTATCTGCGATAATAGATTTAATAGGTTCTATATCCTCTTTTCTAATGTCTCTAATATCTAAGTTCATTTTGACTTCCTCCTTTTAATCAATTAACTTACAAATTGAGTTTAATGTCTCCCCTAATGGGGAGAGTCAAGTATTTAATGCAGTGTCTTTTTCAACAGGGCTCACTTACAAGAATAGACGGCTAATAATTATGTTAGACTGGGAGAACCAAAAAATGCCGAACTCTATCACAAAGAGTTCGGCATTTTCAGGTGAAACTCATTAAACTATCGCCATTTAGTTTAGCGATTCCGTACAGTCTAAAACTTTATTATTTACAGACAATAAGGATGCCCCGATTGATCCAGAACTAAAGCTTTCATCTATGATATCACCTGTATAAAAGGGACTATTATGTTACCAACTGATCACGGAGCGATCTCTAAAAAACTTGCCGGTCGTTCCTACATCGCCCGTCGCAAGCCAAACAGCCGTATCAGCCCCTTGCTCAACCGATCTCGGAGCATCGGCAGTACCCATATCGGTACGAACCCATCCCGGACACATTGAATTTACCGTGATTTTGCTGCTACTTAAGTCTGCTGACAGTTTTAACGTAAGCGCGTTCAGGGCAGTTTTGGACATACTGTATGCAAAATATCCGCCGCCCATACCATCATTTAAAGCTCCCATGCTGCTGGATACATTGACGATTCTGCCGTCTGCACTTTCTTGCATTAAAGGGATGAGCACTTGCGATAAGAGAAGTGGACCGTAGACATTCGTTTCCATTGTAGTTCGAACCGTTTCCAAATCGATATTTGTTGTATCCTTATTACCATCGATAGAGATGCCTGCATTATTAACCAGAATGTCAACGACTCCAAATTGCTCCCGCATGTCGTAAGCCAACTTACGAATACTGGACTCGTTAGTCATATCAAGCTGGTGAAAATGAACGTCAAGCCCTTCCTGCTTCAATTTGTCGCAGGCCGCCATCCCTTGATCTTCTTTGCGAGCCGTCATAATGACGGTGACGCCAAGCTTGCCTAGCTGTTTAGCAATTTCAAACCCGATCCCCCGATTCGCTCCCGTAACGATTGCAATTTTTCTTCTCATACATATATCCTCCTCATTTTCATCTTCTTTAGATGTGTAAACCCGCTTACACCCTGAAGGTTAGGCAAAGTGGCAAGATACACAGGAGTTTTGATACCTTTTTCCGCTGATCTGAGCATTTTCTGTTCGCCAGGCGATTCCGTAAAAACTAAACTGGTAAATCCACGTGCAAGCAATTCACTTGGCATTTGTAACTATAACTATTTCATTTTAATATTATCACCTCCTCGATTAATTTAATTGACGCATTGTGTATTGACACCTATCTTCTCACCGGCAAGGTGGGCAAGACCGACATATTAATCACTTAGCCGTCTTCAAGCATGAACTTGCCAATAGTTTCACTTACACCAATTAAAGTAATATTCATGGAGGCCTATTTCTTTTATGTGCTTATTTCAAGCACAATTTATTCTAATAAAAAGTTGCATATGATTCTGCAACTTATTGTTAGCTATTGAGCTTTATTGTTCTTTAAAGAATTGGACTCGATCCATTAATTGAGCAATCGTGTAACTTCGCAAATACTCAATTGTCTTTAATTCGGCTTCCTGGAGAATCTTTTCAAGTTCAACATCTAACTGTTCAACATCTAACTTTTCTCCATCATCTCCGCAATCCACTTTAATTTCAGCATCATTCGAAATACTACTTATTGCTTCGTATATATCGCCTATTGTAATCTCTGCTGAAGATTTTCTTAAAAAATATCCACCCTCCCGTCCACCTTTTGATTCAACAATACCGGCATTGTTCAGTGACTGCATAACTCTCCGGATAAAGGTGGCATGCGAATCGACTTGTCTCGCTATCAACGCACTGCTTATCATGCTGCCACTTTTGGCTAGCCAAACAATGGCCTGAATCGCTATTTTTAGACGAGGGGGACCAATGTAAACACCCCTAGACGCTGTACTCAATATACTCCCTCCTTCTTAATTTAAATTGCAACTTTGATAAGCACATTATACGCAATGAAACATCTATACACAAGGGGCTTTTAAATTTTAATATTGATTAGCCATTCATACAATGAGGCTTAACCATCATCATACGATGGTGGTTAAGCCTCTATAAAACAAATCTTATAATGAGAAGAGAATATTATTAATTACAACAGCAGCTTGCGCACGGGTTAATTTAGACTTTGGTGCAAATTCTCCATTATCCATTCCGTTTATTATTCCAGCGTTTTGCATTGCAGTAATGCCTTCTAACGCATATGAAGAAATGGTATTTGCATCTACAAATCCTAATGGGATTTCACTATCTGATGTCAGCCCGGCATATGTCATTGCTTGATAAGCCATTATAGTCATATCCTGTCTCGTGATTTCATCTTGCGCACTAAAACCACCATCCGGTCTGCCTTTAACAATACCTAACCGTTGTGCTGTAGCAACCTCATCATAGTACCATACGCCTGTTTTGATATCTGAAAAGGTCGTTGTCGCATTGCTATCGGTTAGTTCAAAAACATTCATCAGCATCGCAATAAATTCGGCTCTCGTCACTTTATCGTCCGGATTGAACTTTCCATCCCCTGTTCCGATGATAACGCCCCTTGCAGCTAAAGCCTCAATCGGCTCCTTTGCCCATTCTTTTGTTACATCCTGGAAGTTTACTTCCGTAAAAGCTACTGCAAACTTACCCAATCGCTTAGGCTTAAATTCTATCCCATCTGTCTTTTTGTTTAGTCTTCCATTAACTACAATTTCACAATCTCCAGTATCCCTAATTTGGTAGATGACCATCTTATTGGGTTGTTCACCTGATTTCAATTTGTATGGTATTGTCACTTGAACGTCGTTTCTTCCATCAAGCTCACTTACCTTTTTACCGTTAATTTCCAAACTAAAACTGTAAACTGGTCTATCGCTCAATGGAATTTGTATCTTCGGTGATAGGCTGGATGAATTTACTTTAGTCACAGAAACCTTCACATTCTTTGCCTCTGCTGAACTTTTAGAAATCAACTTAGAAGATACATTTAATTTAGCTAATCCTGTCTCGATTTCGAAATTATTAATTAAATATTTTCCATTGCTTAACAATGCATCAACAGGAAATTCAATTTCAATTTCATTCATATCTTCAATTGCATCTACTTTAATTCCAAGTTTGTCTCCATCTGTTTGTTTGAGTGCACGCTTAACAGTTTCAGTGTCCAGTTGAGCAGTTGCTTTTCCATTAGCATTGATCGTCGGTTTTACTCTTATTTTACCGTTATTCACCTCAGCATTGTCTTGTATGCTTCCTAAAGAGTTCTCTTCTCCAGCCTTGTTTTGTATACTTTCTAAGAAATTTTCTTTTTCGCTTGATTTTCCGTTCCCTGCATTTTTCTGTTCTTCTTCTACAACTACACGAACACGTTCCAAATTCTCAATTCGTGTAAAGGGTATTTCTTCGTCACCATCACGCTGTGCGGTCACTCTTAGGGCTGGGTAGTAGGTTCCGGGCTTGGTATAGGTAAAGTATACAGACTCCGTTACCGAGGCCTCAGGAGTACCGAAAGATACCTTCTTGTAGTTCCCCGTACCTTCGAAGTCCCATTCGGTTTTCACAACCTTGCTGTTACCAGGGGGGACAGCAGCTTTGCCCTGGAAGGTGACACGTTGGCCGGTCTTAACATAAATTTTAGTCGTGCCGTTAACAAGTAAATCGACGACTGGCTGTATCCCCTTACGTTCCGCAGCACTCTCCGGCAACTTGATCTGACCATCGACTACCTTGTATTGGGTTGACTCTGCAGGAGCCACCCCTTGTTCTACCCAAGCGCTTAGGTCACGAAGTGCCTGTTCGAGAATGCCATCGTATTGTACAACAGTATAAGTGCTTGCCCCATTATCGTAATGATCCGCATTGTCGTTGAACCAGACACGGAAATGATCATCGAAGCTTTCACCGAGATACTGCTTCACCCTTGCACTATACCAGTCCGAATGCCAAGGAAAAGATCCCATATCGAGCAAGTTTGAGATAAGAATGACTTTTCCTTGGATATGCCCGTTGTGTGAGCCACCTCCTGCAACACCACTCATGATCATGGGGCCAATCTCCATAGGACGCTGAGGATAAATGGGAGTTCCGTCAGTTGCTCTAAATTGATCCCAGGAATAAAAGTTGGGTCCGCTCGGAACCTGGTGACGATGGTACGATAGCAACGCAAGATGCCATCGGTTGTCGATATGCAGTTTGGCACCGCTTTCTAGGGCGCTTAATACGCTATTGGAGTTTTCGCTCCCAATCGTGAAGACTTTCTTAGTCGGATGAAACGAACCTTTTAGTGTCCCGATCTTCGTCGTCCCGTCAGCTGTATAAAGTGTGTAATCTGCACCGGTTCGAGGCAGTGTTGATGGCGCATTATCAAGAGAAACGCTTGTCGGTGCATTCTGCTTGTCCCGGCTAACCTGAGTAATGGTGGCCCATTGATCGATCTTGGCGCTGCGGAACAAATCTCCGAGATCCGATTGTTCCGTACCTAGATAGCCTGGCTTGTTCCAGAAATCTTCGACATAGGTGCTATCCATTGATTTAATCGTGTCTCCGAAACCAAAGAGGAGACTCTGAAGATCGTTCTGGCTGAGTGCCCCCTCCAACCCTCTTAAAGGAACTCCCAACTTCGTCACCTCTTGCAGTACTGCCTTCTCCATGTCATTCAAACTGGAATAAGGGTCACCGCTACCTCCCGGGCTCAATGCGTCCTTTAGCTGTAAAGCCTTGTCTCCAAGCACGAAGTTCGTATAGGCCAATATGAATCCATTGTTTGGGATGGACGTTGGTACAACCGGGACAAATGGCACTGCTCCGTCCCACACTCCCTTAGTATTTTCAATTGCACCAATCGTCTGAAGAGAGCCTCCGCTTCCACCGTATATATATCCATAGATATAATCGTCAGTGTCGTAGTAATCCGCCGCGTACACCTTAGAGAACTTTGCCGCGGCTGCATCAATTCGGTATCCGCTACTTGCATTCGTCTGAACCGTATAAGCCCCGCTGGCTGCGCCGAAAGCAATATGACTATCAAAGGCATTCTCATCATAAAGCGGATATACTTTCTGGAAGAAGCGGCCCTTCCACTGTTCTTTCGGCGGTAAGTAGAAGTTGAACTTCGCATCAGTACCCTCAAAGTGGCCTGACACTTTATGATGCGGAACTGGAGATGTTAGATCAACTTCCCTATCAATAACTGGTTTATTAAACTGTGGGTCGGTACATCCTGCAGTGATCCAAAGAGGCCCACCAGTTTCATGCGATGTGCATTCCTGTTGTGAAGGTGAACCTGGTGCCCGTGTCACAATCACCCTATACAGTTTCGTTGTCACTTGTCCCGTTACTTCGATGGTGATGATGTCATTATTACCATCGCTCAAGATCATTGGGTCGCTCGCTTGACTGCTTGCAACAGGTTTCCCGTTTACTTTCATTGTGGCGTTGCTGTCATAGACGCTGGCTGTTACCGAAATACTGGTTACATCATAGGGAACATTCACACTATATTCGGTTGTTTCAGCTGCAAAAGCAGGAGTCAGCGTGCCGCTCGATAACACCAGTCCGCTCAGATCCGCGTTTTCCATTCTTTCATAATCGCTAATTGAGGTATTAGCCACATGATCATGTATAGCTAATGAAAAATTTGAATTTGCGCTGATTTGCGTCGTATTTGCTACCAAAAATAATAGAGCCGCTAAAATTGCACTGATGATTTTGCTTTTCCTCATTAACTATTCCCCTTCCTTTCGCTACACATCAGGTAAAAAAAAAACCTTAACGTAAGCGTTTCCATATCATTGTAATCGTTTTCATTTTTATCTATATTAAAAGGAACACTGTAACGAACATAAGACTCCATTTGGACTCTGTACATCCATTTGTTAGTTCCGTTGTTGAACAAAACAGCTGTACAAATCACGTCGGAAAATTGAGGCATTTTCCGATTGGATTAAGTAACACCTCAATATTCCTACGTTGTTTGGTCCCACTGAAAATGCTCATATTGGTGGCTGCTTTATTTTACTCTTCCACCTTTTCACACTACTATCATGATATAACTTCCATCAGCCTATCTTTTGCTAATACCTTATTGCTATCCGTTTTCTTGATATCCCTATAGTTATCTGTATTAGTAATTACGATAGAAGTTATAACTTCATATCCCTCCTTTTTAATAGCTTCCACATCAAATTCTACTAATAGGTCTCCGATATTAACTTGATCCCCCTCATTTACATGAGGTACAAAATATTTGCCTTTTAAAGCAACTGTATTAATGCCTATATGAATTAAAATCTCAACTCCATCGTCGGTCTTCAATGCAATAGCATGCTTAGTAACAAAGAACGCTGCAATTTCCCCATTAACCGGCGAAACAACTTTACCTATAGACGGCTCAATTGCTATTCCTTTCCCCATTAATTCTTGGGAGAATGTGATGTCATTTACTTCACTAAGATTTTTAACCTCACCACTTAATGGGCTGTATATTATTTCTGATTTTTGTTTATTATTAAGTGCTGGATCTTTTTTAATTGTTTCTTTTTTATCTTGTGTATTAAACATGTTCTTAATAAAATTTGAAAAACTCATAAGAACCCATCCTCTGTCATTTTAATAATTAAATTTAGGATAATATCTCATTTAAAACCGCTTTAGACCGAAGCTACAATAATACGGTTAGTAAAGCACTAAATTAACAGAACCCGTAATGCCAGTTGGTTCATGTATAAGGTACTGCGAAAAAAAGTCTTTTTGCTCTTTTTCTAAAGTATTTGTTACTTCAATTACTAAATTATTACTCCCCGTTCTTAAGCAATTGCTCACTTCAAAATTATAGGGTGGGCATATTCTACTTCCAACATGGCAGCCATTCATGGAAATATTCACAATTTCATAGGCATCTTTTATGAATATAAATGCATTTTCAAAGTTTTTACTTACGTTGAAGTCTATTTCGTATCTAACGGTACCCGAAAAATCAGGGTATAAATTCGGTGCTGCTAAGTTAACCAGTTTATCTATTACTGTAGTGGTTTCAAATTCAGGATATTTTTCAGAGGTAGATAACGAAATTTTCCACTCACCACTGACCTCCTGAATATCAATCTGCTCCTTATCCGTTATTATAGATTCGATACTCGCAGTTATGTTTTTACTAAAAATAATTATTTTAGATTCATATTTTTCAAGGTTTAATTTAAACTTGCTGCCTTTTTGAGTTCTCTCTAAATTTATATTAAGAACTTTATTTTCAAAGGCATCATATACATATGCATCTAAGTGAAGAGGAACCTCAACCACTGTATTAATGGAATGATACGGATGTTCATTGAAGAACATAAATACATCTCCATCTTGATGGGTGTAGTGATAATATCTTAAGTATGGTTGCTGATCATAAACCTGGATATCATAAATATCTGAATTTTTTAAATCAGTTACTAAATTATCAAGCCCTATTACTTTACAATTTTCAACTTCTTGTAATTTTCGAAGTTCCTTATCAATATTAATACCTTCACTAGAACCCTTTGGAAGATCATCTATAAAATAAACTTTGAACCCAGCCTCTAAATAAACTAATAGTTTTTCTATTAGTTTTTTAGGTAAAGATTCAGAATATGGTATGACTAGCCCTGAAAACGATTCGTTATTTACAATAAGCTTCTTATCTTTAATTTCAGACGACATTAATATATCAGTGGGCAATATATCAAAATCAATTTGATTTTGCATTAACTCTTTAGCCGGTTTTTGTAATAGCATATATTCACCGGACCACTCTGCTTCGCCATGATATAAAACAGCTACGGGTGCTACATGTATCCCATCCGTCAGCAAATGGCTAATCTTATTCGTATACTCATTTAAAATCTTCATATATCTAAACTGTGGATTTTTACCATGAGCATAAAAGTGAGGTGGACAATCTAAATCTGGAAATTCTTTTGGCGAAAACGCATGTGGTACAAAGTAATTTACTCCTCTTACAAGCATATGATCCGTTATCCATTTCATTAGTTTTAAACCTTCACCCCAACCATAAGCTCCAAAAACTTCACACATTGTACGTCCTTTTTTCTTTTCATCCATATGGCCCAAAGAGGCTCCCATTTTAGCCAATGCATAGTGGAAAAACTCACCATCCCAACCTGATGATGTAGATGATTTAAAATATCCTTTATCCATTCCGGGCAATATTTGATGTAATACTACATCTAGCCCTGACATATCTTGTTCCCACAAGCTTCTATAAAAATGACCTGCTCCATAGCCTAATCTGGCATGTGCATTATTATCCTCTATTACATGCCCAATATATTCAACATTATGGGCTCTACACCATTTACCTAACCTTTGGGTAAAATTTTCAGAATATAACTTAGTAATAATATCCATATATAAATATCTAATTTTATTTTCTTTTGACTTTCCATTCACCCATAGCAAAGGTAAATATTTAACAACATCTTCTGAAATATTTTTTTGCAATATCTCTACCAGATCTTCTCTCCATGGTAGTACCATGTCAAATCTTCCAATTGAAGCGTTTGGTCCTTTCACATTTCCAAAACGTGGTTCATCAGAAAAAAATCCCGCAATAGTTGTTCCGAAATCTTCTTTATACCTATTTAAATGTGCTTCATAAACAGTATCAATTAATACTTGTGTTCCTTTTGGATCAATTGGATTTAAGTAGCCTTCAGTAGACTTTTCTCCTCCGTCAAAGGTCTGTACAATAGTAAAAATTCTCCAATCCCCTTCTGGAATATCTAAGTAAGCAACTCCATTAATTACTTTATTTGATACATCAAATAAAGTATCAGGATCTATTTCATCACTGTTAATTATCTTAGCTGCAATGACTCCTATCATTTTATCTTCTAAACCAAATTTGCTTGTTTCCTTTTTAGATTTTTCTACTCCAACGTTCATGACAGCATCTCTTGAACCATTGGCTGCCCACTTTACAATAATTCCTGCATCTTTATATGGACCTGCAAAATCTTGCTGATGGATTTTTAAAAATAATTTTTGTAGATTTGGATAATCCTTTTTAATTTTTCCATTGGCATAACCTGTTGGAAAATGAGAATCATCTAAAATCCAGACTTTCATATCACGTTTTCTTGCTTCATCCATAATCACATCCAAATCTTCCCACCATTTAGGTCCCAGGAAATCAGGATGAGGACGTGATTCCACACATACAGCTTTTATTCCAGATTCATTAATTTTTTTCATATATTCACGTAATACACCTTCTTCTTCACCATGCTGCCAGAAGAAAGGCATTAAATAATTACTTTCCCTATTTTCTAAAACTTCATCTAATTTCTTCATATATTATTCTTTCCTTTCTTGATACTATCTACTAATTACCTTTTTATGTAAGTAGACTAGCAGTTCATTTTATATCAATTAAAAATAAAATATTTCATGTAGTATCAATACTTTAGTCATTTCAATATCAAAATGAAAGAAAATAACTAACCAAATCTAACATATAATAAACTTATTCATTTTTAACATTGAAAATTGGGCTTTTATATATTTGAATTAATTCAAATATGTATATTGTCCTCTGTACCACCAAATGCGTATGATCTATATAAATAAAGGATATCATCTTCTCAAATACTCTAAAATATCAAATCAACACGTATTTACTGACCTATCTTAATATTTTTTCTCACACTAAACTTGAAACAAAAATAACCCTATAAAATATATCTATGGGTAGTATGCTTTTTATGCGCATAATATTGCTTTTTGATTAGCCATGAGTTCCTTCTTTTAATCGATAATTTAAATTCCCTGTAAACTAGCACAATAAAACCTAAGCACTGATACCATAATTCGTAGTATCAATAGCTTAGGTTTTGGTTTCGTCCAGTATATATTTTAAAGCTTTTAATAAATATCAACTAACTTTTTCTGATAAAGCACACGGAAAAGGTTTCTGAATTAAAGACATGTCAGCTTTTTAATATTTAAATAACGTTAGAAAGTTATGGCAGACCTGCACCTGGAATCTCTACGTCAACAATTTCAATTCGAGAGCCGCGTTTAATCTGAGCAGCCTCAGGGTTACTTAAGGTATCTACATCTAAATCATTATGCGCATCAACTGTGACAATGAATAATGTCCTGCGCTCAGGTCCTCCCAACATGCATGCTAAAGGTGTAGTTGATACTTTTATGCGGTGAGTTACTTCACCACCTTCACGTAAACGAATCACCTCACCCCTATTTGGAGTAGCAGCCCAGATAGCACCTTCAGCGTCAAGACAAATCCCATCAGGACCAGCTTCCATATATGCCCAGACACGGCGTCCTGTTAGTGATCCATCCTCCTCAATGTTAAATGCAACAAGCTGTTTCGCAAACGTGTCAGCCGCTATAAGCACATTTCCGTCAGAAGTAATAACCATTCCATTGGGACAAATCATTTCATCAGCTACAACACGCACATCCCCTTCTGGGGTAACCAGTGTTATCCATGCTTCTACTTCTTGGCCAGGCTTATAAGACCGTACGTCATAACCATAACTTCCAACGTAAGCACGTCCCTTATGATCGACTACCATGTCATTAATACCCACCGCTAACTTGCTAAGGTCTGCTACTATCGACAGCCCACTCGGGTCCTGTCGCAATATTCGGCCATCTCCTGAAACTATAAGCAACCGACCATCAGGAAGCCACCCTAATCCTGATGGCAAGTTTGGCACAATAACCACACTCTCAGCCTTGCCACTGAAATCAACATTCATCACCTTTTTACCAAATATATCTGAAAACCAGAGTTTACGCTCGTGCCAGCGTGGACTTTCACCCCACACCAGTTCATCCAAAAGAATTTTAGTTCCATAATTCATAATATACATCTCCTTATCAATATACATTACTTCCAGAAACAAAAAACTAACTTGGATTTATTTGCAACATGAACTTAGAATAATATTGCGCAGCTTTCTAGTGAGTGTCGTCGTTCCCGCATCTTTTTTTTGCATCATGAATAGGAATGTTAAATCGTCCTCTGGACAATTACAAAAATATGCCCCAAGCCAACCATCCCATCCATATTCCCCAAGACATCCCAAATCTCCAGCTTTACTGCAATCTGTCATTACACGCATTAAGTTTCCATAACTGTGTCCGCTTAACGTTAGCCATTCATCAAAGCTTTTCTGCTGTATCTCATTTAAAGTTCCTGATGTCAGATATTTCACTGTTTTAGGTCGCAAAATCTGAACGTCGTCAAGATTTCCTCCATTCATAAGCATTGTAGTAAATTTTGAGTAATCATCTATTGTAGACGCAAGTCCTGCTCCTCCAGATTCAAATGCCGGATCCATATCCATCTGATTAATAATACCCAAATTATTTCCGGTATAAGGCTGTAATTTACCTAGCCCATTGTCTTCATATGCTCTTACAAGACGGTGCCTTTTCTCTGATGGTATCCAAAAACCAGTATCCCACATTCCTAGCGGTTCGAATAATTCCTTCTTTAAAAATTCTCCGTAACTTTTACCACTAGCTATTTCTATAACTGCCCCGAGTACATCTGCAGAGGTCCCGTAATTCCAAGAAGTTCCTGGTTGAAAGGCAAGGACGCACTCTCCTAGTCTGCTCATAGCTTCCACAGTACTCATTGGAGAATCCCCTAATAGCCTATTTTTTATCTCTATAAATAATGCTTCAGTATCCCGACCAGCTCTGTTATCCCCGCCGTAAACCAAGCCTGAGGTCATTGAAAGCAAATCTTTTAAATTTACTTCACGCACCGCCGGAACCAGCTTGCCTCCCTCATCAACCATCTGTTTTTTAAAACTAGGAATATACTTACTTACTGGATCATATAAATCTATATCGCCTCGCTCTAGTAGTATCATTACACCAGCAGCTGTAACAGGTTTAGTCATAGAATACAGTCTGAAAATGGAATCTCTTTTTATTGGAATTCCAGCTTCCTTATCTGCCCAACCATCTTCATGGTAGAAAATTTCTTTTCCATCTTTGATAATCATTAAATTTGCGCCGGCTATGTAGTCATTGTCTATGCTATTTCTTAAAGTTTTTTTTATCTGACTGATTTCTGTATCATTAATCATTTTGGACCCCTCCATATTCCTACTATTTACTGTACTTTGCTTTTATAAAACAATTGGAAAATAAGATATAGCAGATTATATACTAACCTGCTATATCTTACCGATTGCATATTTAATTAATTGTTGGGAACCTATTCACTGATTTTATAAGAGGCGTAATATTCCCTATTCTTACTTTGCGTGTAGCCATCTTCTAAAATATAGACATTCGTTTTTAACCGGATATCCTCCGAAGAAGAGCCAATCATCACATCAAATTCCCCTGCTTCTATCTTCCATTTCAAATCTTCATCTAGGAATGCAAGTTGACTAGGATCAATATAGAAATCTACTTTTTTCTTTTGTCTAGCTTCTAAAGGTATTCTACAAAATCCAACCAATTCCTGTGCTGGTCTAACTAAAGATGCCACTTTATCACATACATAGATTTGGGCAATTTCAACACCAGCTGTATCCCCTGAGTTTTCTACTTCAAAACTAATATGAAACTTCTCAAATGGTTTTATCTTTGATTTTTCTGTTTGTAGATTATGATAATCAAATGTAGTATACGATAAACCATAACCAAAATAATATCTTGGAGTATGGGGAAGATCGATATATCTAGTAAATGGGGAACCGGTTTGAACATGATAACTTGATCCCTGACTGTGGTTATAATAAAGTGGCGCTTGAGCCGAACTATATGCAACAGAAACTGGAAGTTTACCACTTGGATTATTTGTACCAAGAATTGTTTCTACAATAGCTTGACTGCCAAACTCCCCAGGGTTCCATGCTTCAATAATTGCAGAAGCATATTTATCAGCAGCATCACTAGATATAGGCCTTCCATCTAAATGAACAACTATAAAAGGAATATCACTCTCGCCTAATTTCATTAAAAACTCTTCTTGGCATTGAGGAAGATTAATACTACTTGAATCAATTCCTTCTCCTGTTGAGCATGATGTTCCCCATCCATATTTTCCGCCAACCGTAACAATTGTAACATCAGATTCTTTCGCAAGTTTTAACGCATCTTCATGATGACGAGTATCATTACCTACATACGGATAACCATACTGATATTGAATATCAGAGTTTGGACAACATTGCTTAAACTGTTCTAAAATATTCCTACAATGCTTATAAGCTTTACTTGCAACTTGTTCAAGCTTTGGAATTTCTACATCAATAATACTTCCAGGATATGTGTCTTTCTTTTTATTTCTCCAAAGCACGTCATCTGTTTGTACTTCAATACCTGCCATCGTATTTCTAGCACCCATAGCAAGTTCTAATACGCTACCATATGAATACCCACCGAATAAGCTTCTTGTAGATCTTGCATTATGTCCAATTATAGCTATTTTTTTATCGGCTGCATCTAATGGTAAAATTCCATTATTTTTGAGAAGAATTAATGATTCTCTTGCATATTTCAAACTAATTTTTTTTGATTCTTCTTTATTAAATACTTCTTCTATTTTTTCATATGAAGAAGGAAATGGATTTTCAAAAATTCCGAGTCTAAACTTCTCAGTTAAAACTCTTAATACTGTTTCATCTAGAAGCTGAATATTTATTGTACCTTCTTCCAATAGTTGAATTAAATTGTCCCCATAAGCACTTGGTGTTGGTAATTCTAAATCAAATCCAGCATTCAATGCTTTTACTGCAGCTTCATTCTTTCCTTCACAGACTTTCATTCGTGTAAAAAGCTCTTCAATAGAAGCATAATCTGCGACAAGTAGCCCATCAAAACCCATTTCTTTTCTCAATAGGTCTTGCAATAAATATTTAGATGCAGCTACTGGCTCACCATTTACACTTCCGTATTGATTCATGACTGAGCGAAGATTTCCTTTGCTAATTGCAGATTGAAACGGCTTTCCGAAAATCTCCTGCAACTCCCTCTCAGGAACATTAGTCGCAGCAGCATGTATTCCGCCTTGCCCAGCATGATAACCAATAAAATGCTTGCTAGTAGCCATAATATTATATTCATCATTTTCTCCAGAATTTTGGATACCTACAACATATGAAGTTCCTAGTGCAGAAACAAGAGTAGGGTCCTCTCCATAACTTTCTCCTTGACGACCTAAGCGCGCATCTCGAGTGACATCAAGAACTGGAGCTAATGCATGTTTAATTCCAATTGCACTCATCTCTTTTCCAATTACTTTCCCTGCTTCATACTCAAGCTCTGGATCCCAGGCAGAGCCTCTACCAATGCCTGTAGGGAAACTTGTTGCTTCTGGCATCAATGCCCCTGTTAATCCTTCAATATGAAAAAGAGCAGGTATATCAAATCGACTACGTTCCATTACTTTTTTTTGATAGTCTCTAAGCTTATCGGCTACCATTTCTTTCGAATCATCCCATGCAGCAGCCAAAAAAGCTATTGCACCAACCCCATAGTGAAAAGAATTTTCTAAATTCGGACCATTTTTATCCTTAGGGTTATAGCATTGCAACTGAGCAACTTTTTCTTCTATGCTCATTCTATGAATTAAATCCTTAGCACGCTCTTCTGACGATAATGTTATATCTTTATATCTAAATTCATTCATTGATAAATCCTCCCTGTTTACTTCAGTGCTTCTAAGCTAATCGTTCGCTCTCGTTGTAAAGTATGTTAAAACTGCACTGAGAGTAAAACTCACGAAAAAGCAGATAAAAAATCCTATGAGTGGCCCTGGATTACCACTAGGGTCCATTTGGGCGCCAAATGTTAAAATTCCTCCAACAGCAGCTGGTGAAAATTGATTTGTTCCTAAAATTGTATTCAATGGTCCAGCAATTCCTCCAGCAATCATTGCGCAAATAAACGGTTTCCTATATGGCAAAGCAATCCCGAAGATGGCTGGTTCAGTAATACCAAACAGTGCAGAAGTCATGGCCGAATAACCAGTAGCTTTATTTTCTTTTCGTTTATTCTTAAGTGCAAAACCAAGCGCAGCTCCAGCTAATGCCCAAACTCCCATACCTAAAATCGGGCTCAACGCATTAGAGCCATTTCTTAGGGTGATATCGGTCAAAATAGGAATAAACGCATAGTGTAATCCAAAAAGCACACAAAGCTGCCAAAAGGCACCGAATATTACACCAGTAGCTAAAGGGAACAAATTATAAACTCCCATAGTACCATTCGCTAATAACTCACTTACTTTTACAAAGATTGGTCCAACTACCATGAATGTGAAAGGTACCATTACCAAAAGTAATATCATAATTTTAAGGAATTCTAAAAATGGAGGTATAAACCTTTCTAGATACTTCTCAAGTTTTGCAGCAATAAAAGTACTAAACATAATAGGAAAAATCGAATTACCGTATGATGTTAAAATAACTGGAATTTTAAAAAACGTTAAAGCTGTACCCTCATCATGTAATTTTACAATACCTGGGAATACCAGTGATGCTCCTATTGCAGCAGCAACATAAGGGTTTGAGTCAAATGTTTTCGCAACTGAAAATGCTACAATTATGGGTAAGAAGTATAAGAAAGCATCATTTATATTTTGCAAAATAATAAAAGTACCATCTGTTGTCTGCAATACGCCTGCCATAAGGAATATAGCCAAACAACCTTTAATAATGCCCACCGCGGCCATTGTTGGCACTAATGGAAAAATCATTTTCATAAGCGATCTAGATAGCCTATTAATCAAACTTGTTTTATTTTTTGTTTTAACTTTATCAATTTTTTCCTTGATATGATCTTCATTAGCATTGCCTTTTAATATAGAATCAACTTCAGCATAAACATCTTTAACAACATTACCGACAATTACTTGATATTGCCCACCAGCTTTCATAACACCCAGTACTTTATCAATACCTTTGATTTCATTATCATTGGGAATTGATTCATCAGCTAAAACAAATCTCAATCTGGTTACACAGTGCGTAACACTTACAATATTCTCTGGTCCTCCAACTTTTTCAATGATTTCTTTTGCTGAATCTTTTAAATTCATACAAACTGCCCCTTATTAAAAATTGTTTGGATTCCATTCCGACTTCCATTGGATTACTGGGATATTCCCTTTAAATTCTACAGGTAGCCAGACATAATCAGACTCACTTGTATTAATATTCCATGAACTCTTCTCTTTTTTTCTTGTTAAGTCAACAACCCACCGATCCCCAATCGCAATGAATAAATCTTGATTAGGTACTTTAAATACACTACTTATTTGGGAATTGAAAGTGTTCTTTTCTGTATCCTCTATACACGGATCTCCAATAATATACCAAGGTCCATGCATATTATCTGCTTTGGCACTGAGCGTTTGATTAGGATAATAAGCAGTTGTCCCAGACGTAAACATAAAGTATTCATTCTCTCTTTTAAAGACAGCAGGTGCCTCACGTGCTAATGGAGGTGAACTAAAATGCAAATGCGTTGAATATTTTCCTGTTAGATTTTTATAGTCGTCAGTTAAATCTGCAATTACAATTTCTGTATGGACTTTTCCAAAGATAATGTATGCTTGATCATTATCATCAACAAACAAATCAAAATCACCACTGCTCATATCTAAAGGAACTATCTTATCAATAAGTTTAAACTCTTCAGTGATACTTTTTGATGTAGCGATCCCCATATATTGATAATTCCAATCTCGTGGATTCTCATCTGTCCCTGCTAATTTCATCCACATTACAAATTCTTCATTTTTTTTGTTATAAATGATATGGGGACGATCCATAATTCTAGAAGGATGTAACGGGTTATTAACATCTGAAGGCGCCTTCAGAATAGTTTTTTCAAATTTCCAATTTATTAAATCCTCAGATGAATAACAATTAACACCATTATGCCAAACGCCACTACCCGGAATTGTATTTTCCTTATTTTCCCCATACCAGTAATAGACACCATCTACATACATTACAGAACTACCATGAGCTTGTATACGCTTACCTTTTGTATCAAGCCAAACCTGACCTGGTCGAATAGAATTAGACATTTAAAACTTCTCCTTATAAAAGATAATAGTTAAATCCCTACTCTTACATTATTAGATCTAAATACGGAAAATTTAAATATATCCTATATTGAAACTTAATGTTGGTCTCTTTTTTAATTACAGGAATTACCCCTTTCAACACTCATATAGCTCCTTGTTCACACTTAATAATAAGTCAACTGACAATAAATACGTTTTCTGTAAATGAGTGTTTTCGTTGGATATACTAACTGATAAAAACTATAGTTTTAGATGAAATTATATAGACGTCTCTATATTTGTGACCTCAAGGAAGCTATTAAATAATTCCCTTGAAGAAAGGATAGCATTTTCTTAATTGCTCTTTAATATCAAATAAACACATATTGACTGACCGATTTTAATATCATAACCTATTATATAATGACTAACCTTGAAAGGGGTTTCAACTATGAATCACGATGAATTAGATAGAATGCTTAGAGTTTTAACAGAAAAAGAGCTAAAATATAAATCAAATCCTGTTATATCGGAAAGATATAAAAAAATGGAGATAATTAACTGTGAAGGGCATGATGCTTATTTATTTGATGATAATGATATGAATATGGGCGAAAATATCACCCCACGTAAACATACACGATTTGTTGAAGTACCCATGCATGTTCATACTTATATCGAACTTAGTTATGTATATTCAGGAGAATTTACAGAGGTCATAAAAGATAAGACTGTAAAACTGAAAGAAGGACAGATATCTATTATAGATACAGGAATTCCTCATTCTATTTTACCAACTACTGAAAATGACATTATTATAAATATATTAATGAGTAAAGAATACTTTTCAACTGCCTTTCTTAGCAGGCTATCAAGTAAAGGCATTATCTCAGAGTTTTTAATTAATGCTATTTCTGATAAGAGGGATCATGATAATTATATAATATTTAATTCCGAAAATAACAAAAAAATCCCTATATATATAAGGGAGCTTCTTTGTGAATATTTTGATAAATCTTTATGTTCAAATGAAATCATTGATTGCTTTATGGTGCTTATATTTTCTGAATTATTGAGGGTATTTCAGTACGACTCTAGCCACTCTAACTCTAAATCATTAAATAATGCACCCGTTATAGAAATACTTAACTATTTAGAGAAAAATTATATGACATGTACTTTGATTTCCACAGCTAAGCAGTTCAATTTTCATCCAAACTATCTAAGTAATTTAATTAAAAAAACTACTAATAGATCTTTTTCTGAAATTATATTACTTCAAAAGTTAACTAGAGCCTCTATCTTACTTGAAAATACTGACGTTCCTATTTATGGGATCGCAAACGAAATAGGTTATAACAATTTAAATTTCTTTTACAAAAAGTTCAAGGAATATTTTGGTGTAACACCAAAAGAATTTCGAGACAATTCTATTTCTAAATCTATTCAAAAATTTAAGTGAAAACACTTGCTTTTTTGAAGTTTTTCATAACATCATTATGCTAACTAAAAAATCCCCTAGCGGGGTCTATTCAGCTATCTCTACCTGGACAGGCAAAAGCAGCCCTATAGGGCTGCCTCTTCTGCTGTAATCATACTAATTGCTCGTATATTTTACCCAGTCATATTCGGCGTACAGCGGATTTGCTCCATTATATGACCCTAACCAGCTATCTACTCCGGTACCATTCCATAAATTCATCATAATTTTGCCTGGCGTACTCGGAATATTCGTGGTTGCTGTATGTTTCAGAACACCGTCAACGTACCATTTAATATACCCTGGCTGCCAATCGAAAGCATAGGTATGGAAGCTCGTTGAAGCATCAAAGCCAAGATTGATAATTTTCTCGTGCCCACCGACTCCATTGGTATAATAGTTAAACTGTACTTTTGTCGTGTCCTTTCCTAAAAATTCGATATCTATTTCATCCCATTGCGTGCCATGGGAAGGTCCTGTATACGTGAAAAAGGATGAGACAATTCCCGTGTTTTTAGCAGGCTTCATGCTGACCTCGTACAGGCCATATCCGTAATTGTTCGTTGATCGGTACTCCCCACAATCAAATTTGTTGTTCGCCGGACTCGTTAAACTCAGCTTGAGCTTTCCATCATTCGTAAAGTTAACATTGTTGGCACGCCAAGTGCAATTGAACATCTGCCCATTGGAGTACCCATCTGCCTTTTGCCAAGTACTTGAATTAAAATAACTTAATGGTTCCCAGAACACATTCCCCGCAAATGCGCTTACCGAAAAAAACAGAGAAATCACACCTGTGATCATCAGCGTAAACCAAGACTTCTTCTTCATCATACACCTCCAAGGACAATTTCAAATATGAATGAAAGTTGTGGAACGTGGTTTCCAGCAAACGTAATATGATCTGCCGAAAACCAAATAATAGAGCTTGCCTGGACATTTACCCGCTAATAGCGTTCTCTTGGAATAACAGGGCGGGTCCCTCGATTTTGCAAAAGCTCCAAAACAACTACTGTTTATATGAGCGATCATAATGAAAATTCAATAAAATCCACGTAGACATCCCAAGTGCCGTCATCACTCGTCAAGGCGAGTTTGATCTCCTGATCTCCAGTAGCGTGAGTAATATTGGACAAGGTTTGGACAGTCGGCGTTTTGCCCGTGAAATTGAAGGAACCTACAGTTACTCCGCCAATAACCAAGTCCACCTTGGCCGTACCAGCATTGCTTGAAGCCCCCCGCACTGAGATATTATGCGTAGAGTTGGCAAAATACTGTGAATATGATACATAGTCAGCATTGGCATACAAAGCGACCCCGTCAAACGGTGCACTGATCTTGCCTGCATAAGTGCCGCCAATCTTCATATTCTCAGCTTCAACCTTGGTTATCGTATTCCCTCCCGTGTTGGGAGTGAACTGCCAGGCATCCAAATTCAACAGATTGCCGCTGCCTGACCCAGTAAACACCAGATAGATGTTGTGAACCCCCGTTGCATTATTGATCGTGGTCTCTACTTCTCTCCAGGTCTGCATACCTCCAGTTGAAGGTACTTTCAAGGAGCCGACTAGAGGGCCTGTTTCACTGTCAAGCCGTACTTCAATGTTGCCACCGACATTAGTGGCCACATTAGCTTTGAATGTCTTCGCTCCGGCAGAGCCAAAATCAGCCTTCCCGACAGCGATCCAGTCTCCATTATGGATGTTGGTCACATTCAGATTGCTAATCGGGCCGCCACTGGCTTGTGTGGGTTCGGTCGTAACGCCTGCTTGCCAGGCAATGGTCTCCGCTTCAACTCTGGTATATGGGTTCATATTGGATAGCTGAGCGATTCCTGTCATATTCCCTTGCACCTCAGAGATGCTTCCGTCCTCCTTGTGCACCAGCTTATTAATATGCGGAGAGCGATAGCCTTTTCCAGCTCCAATTTGAGCCTTGCTGACCGTTTGGGCATGGTATACGACATACCATTCATTCTTAAAATTAAATACAGCATGGTGGTTGTTGCCTCCAACGCCGAAGAACGTATACGGATTTTTTAGGAAATGACCTTTATAAGTGAAGGGACCCATCGGGTTGTCGCTAACCATATAACCGATTTCACCTGCAGGGTACTGTTGAGGGTGTGTTCCGGCAAAGTTGATACAGTACGAATAGTAGTATTTGCCGTTGTATTGATGAATACCGGAATCTTCAAACAGGTAAGGAGCGTCTATAGTGGTGGCGCTTCCAATAACGCTGGTCATATCTGCGCCTAATTTGATGACTCTGGCGGTTTTAGGATTTGCAATGGAAGCCGGATCCGACTCATTAGGGATTCCCCCACCGCTATACAGGTATCCCGTGCCATCATCATCTACCAGTACAGCCGGGTCAAAAAGCCAAGTCACGCCAGCCATCCCAGGTGTACTATGTGTCACAAGCGCTTTGCCAAGGGGATCTGTCCAAGGTCCGATAGGCGTGTCTGCTGTTAGGACACCAATACCTGCTCCCCCATTGGCAAAATATAAAAAGAACTTGTCTCTGCCATTTATTTTTTTATGCGCAACTGCTGGAGCCCAAGAGTTAGAGGCCCATCTGGCAATGCCTCTTCCACTGTTTTTGTTGTTGGCACCTGCGACTGGTATCGTTCCGTGATCCGTCCAGTTCACCATGTCTGTAGAGGATATGACCTGGATACGATCCAGCGCACTGAAGTCGTTCTCTTTAATCGATCCATCCTTGTTATACACGTACGTATCACTTGACATGTAAATATACACTCTTCCATCATACACCAATGAATAGGGATCAGCTCCCAATTTATGATCCATTAGAGGATTGGAATTTCCAGATAGCTTTGCCAGTGGTCGATTGGCAGCATCTACATTTAGCATGGGAAAGACGCTGAGCAATAAAGCGAAGGAAAGAAATAAAACTAGACATTTTCTAATCATAACATAACCTCCGTTTTTTATATGGTCTAAAGCTGAGCTATCCGTAAATTTATCAAGCTTAAGAATATGCTCAGACCTCTACCCGCAAGGAGAACTGACGTAAAGAGTGGTAAGGGATAGAAATAATTTGAAACCGCTTACAAATTATTGTTTGGAAACGCCCTACAAGAGAAGTCAATACTTACTTATCTCTGTCCTTATGCTGTGAACTTCAGTATTAATTGAATAAAGTATAGAATATAAAATATTAAGTACTAATATGTAATTCGATTCATAATAATGGATTTATTTGGAATGATCATACCATACTCTATCACATATAACAATATCATTCTAATTTAAAAGAGCACACCAATAGGGATGTAACCTACCGATTTACTCTGTGAAATACTGACGTTTTTCCGTAACCGTTTAAGTATAATATTTGCCCTGAGTGGGTTGAGTTTGATTGTAGGCGAGCAAATTAAGGGCAGACTGTCTGTTAGGGTTATTGAGCAAAATCCACCCGCTAAATACATCACAATTTAGGCTTGATCCACCGAAAGTTGAGTTAGGTTATTTCTAAAATCGGGCGCTCTCCTCTGTTGGACAGCGCCGATTTACAACCTTGATTAAGGCAAGATAACTACCATCGGTATCGTTCCGATGAGGAAGATCCAGAAGCATTGTCTCTTCAACCTGGTTATCGTCTAACTCATAGCTGTTTGTCAGGCATAAACGAATATGATTATTGCATATAGCGTTCGCCATCCATGACAATGGTTTGTCCAGTGAGATAACCAATTTTCGGATTGGCAAGCTGGAGCACAAGCTCTGGATCACTTCTTTTTAGCTCGCACCATATATCAACAAAAGCAAGCTCATAAAAAATTGAGTGGATTGTATATCCTTATAGCTGAAGCTTATTATCACCAAAAAGATTTTGAGACCGCTTCGTATTGCTACAGGCAAGGCCTTCATGCTCAATGACAAAAAACCTCAGGGCTCCTTCTAGATGGATAAGGTCCCTGAGGTTTAATCATTTATATTCATTTATGGCTCATAACGCTTAATAACGATGACCGATTGTGGCCACCAATGCCGAAGGGATTGGATAGCCCGATATTTTAATGAGGCTTTACGTGCTTCGTGAGGCACATAGTCCAGATTAACCGTTACCGAATGAGTGCTGGAATTCGCTTTTTTTTCAAATGGTGAAAAGCAGACTGAGCATGTTTCAATTTTCCAGTGGGACGCTGCCTTATGGTTATCGTTAAGTTGGAAACACAGACCTTTTATTCTATCTAGGACAAGTTAATGTCTCCAGGCCGTGAACTGACTACTCCCCAAGTTTCCCCATTAACTTTATAATTGCTGCTTCTCCACTGAAGTGTGTATTTACCAGAACGCATACCGTCAAATTCTTGATTGTCTCAGAGAATATGATTTTGTTATTCGTGCTATATGGTGCATATCTACTCTATTGTGGTCAAACGCACGATAGCTGGGGCTTCATGAGCTGTGTTCATGGGCATGTCAGCAGTATAGGATCGCAGATATTGTGGCGCGTAAAGCAACTTGAGAGAACGACAAAATGAGAATGGATCGTTGTTATATCAGAAAAAAATATTTTGCAGGCCAGGGCCGTCGGTTTGAGCCGCTACCCTTGCCTGCAAACTGAAATCATTTCTTTTTAGAAAAATGAAAACTGATTTAGAAAATAAAGTCGATGGAATCCGGCGAGAAGCCTTCCGGCTGCTCGTCCGAGTTCACCTGAATATCGCTTAATAGCAAATCTGGATTGGCTCCAACCTGGGACAGGATCGCTATCAAATCTCCGGTTAATCGTTCAATAGCATCTGCGCCAAACAGCTTCGTACAATATTCAAAGGAACCCTTGATCTGCCCGTCTTCATCACTCATGGACAAGGTCAAATCGAATTTGGAGGTCCTGTGTTCCTTAACATAAGGACTAAAGGACAGCGTTTCAAGTTGCGCTTCCTGTGACTCTGTATTTTCCAGTACAAACATGGTGTCAAACAACGGATTACGGCTTGCATCCCGCGCTACATCCAGCTTTTCCACCAACTCCTCAAGCGGATAATCCTGATGCTCGAAGGCTTGCAGCGTACGTTCTCGGGCTTCCAGCAGGTAGCTGTGGAACGTTTGGTTGCCCTGCGGCTGGTGCCGGATGGCTAGTGTATTGACGAACATGCCGATCAGTGGCTCCAGTTCTGGCAACAAGCGGCCTGCTACCGGCGTACCGATGATCAGATCATCCTGACCGCTGTATTTGGACAGCAGGACGGTGTAGGCACTCAGTAGCACCATGTACAGCGTACTTCCGGTCTGTGCCGCGATTCGGCGCAGTTGCTCGGATACATTCGGGTCCACTGTAAATTCATACATTGCTCCCTCGAAGCTGCGAACAGCAGGTCTAGGATAAGCAATCGGCAGCTCCAGTACAGGCAACTCTCCGGCTAAATGCTCCAGCCAGAACTGTTCCCGGCGTTGGTATGATTCACGCTGCATTTCCTGCTGCTGCCACACCGCATAGTCCTTGTACTGAATGGGCAGCGGCGCCAAGGCCTGTCCCTCGTACAGTTGTCCCAGCTCCTGCACGATATTGTTAGACGACACACCGTCTGAAATAATATGGTGCATGTCGTACATCAGGAGGTGACGTTCGGGTCCGGTTTGAATGAGACGGACACGCAGCAGAGGTGCCTGCTGAAGATCGAAGCTGCGTACAAAAGACTCGATATAGGCTTCGGCTTCAGACTCATGGGCCTGCAGGCGCTCTACTGCAAACGCCACCTGATCGTAAACTCGCTGCACAACCTCACCATCCACCATTTCAAAGGAAGTTCGCAGCGTTTCATGGCGGGCTATTAACTGACGGAACGCATCCTCCAGTCGATCTGCCTGAAGCGGCCCCTCCACGACTAATACACCCGGCATATTGTAGCTGACCTCCCCACCGTCCAGATGGCTCAAAATATACAGTCGTTTTTGAGCCGAGGAAGCAGGATAGTAAGACTGTTTGGCAGCTGTAGGGATCACCGTATAGGTGTCTGTGCCCTGCGCGGTGATCAGCTGGGCTTGCTGCTCAATCGTAAAGTGCTGGAACACCTCACGCAGTGTAATTCGGCTGCCCAGTTCCTGATGGATTTTGGCCACCAGCGTCGTGGCCCGCAGGGAGTGTCCACCCACATCGAAGAATGAGTCGGTGACTCCTACGCTGGACAGCTTCAAGACATCCTGCCAGATTTGGGCTAGCTTGGCCTCCAGTGGCGTCCGCGGTGCCACATACTCTAGGCCTCCTTCAAGGCGTGCTTCCGGTGCTGGCAATGCCTTCCGGTCGATTTTCCCGTTTGGCGTCAGCGGGAAACGATCCAGCTGTACCACATACGTCGGGATCATGTAATCCGGCAGCTTCGGCTGCAGCGCATTCCGTAGTTCTGGTAGACTTAGCGACTCCGAAGCTACGATATAGGCACACAGATCCTTGTGCCCGTCTTCATTTTCCCATGCTGTGACTACAGCTTTCTGAATGCCGTCCACGGTCAGCAGCTGTGCTTCCACCTCGCCCAGCTCGATCCGATACCCGCGAATTTTGACCTGATGGTCGATCCGGCCTAAATACTCGATACTGCCATCCGGCAGCCACCGTGCCAGGTCGCCTGTCCGGTACATCCGGTTTGCGTAAGTGCTGTCCGCTGGATCAGCGGCCGTCGCCTCAGCAAACGGATTCGGGACAAACTTCTCAGCCGTCAGTTCCGGCAGGTTGAGGTATCCTCGTGCGATACCTGCCCCTCCGATATAGAGTTCACCCGCGATCCCCATCGGTACCAGCTGTTGTCGAGTGTTCAAGATGTACACAGCCTGGTTGGCTATCGGCGTTCCGATGGATACCGTGTGCTCCCCTTTTTCCAGCAGTACATTCAGCGACTCTACATCTTCAATCGTATAGGCGGTCGCATCTACGGTCGCTTCGGTCGGACCATACACGTTCGTAATGACCGGACGATACCCGGACCATTTGTGTAGGAACACATGGACCAACTGCACGGATAAGGCTTCGCCCCCGATCAGGTAATGCTTCACATCCGGCGCTTCTGTCACGCTGACGCTTTCGTTCAAAATATGCAGATGCGCTGGTGTGCCGTCCGACAGATCAATCCGGTGCGTGCGGTAGTAGGCGATCAAATGCTCTCCGCTCAGGCTGACGTCACGGGACACCACATGCAGGGTATGACCTAGCAGCAAGCTGGCAAAGATTTGCTTCACCGAAGCGTCAAATACAAATGCGGACAGCCATGCGATGTGAAGCGGCTGATCATACCGACTGTATACTCGCTCATACAGAGCATCTACCAGATTGCCGACACTGCCTTGCTCAATCATAACCCCTTTCGGCTGACCGGTTGTACCTGACGTGTAGATCATATAGGCCAGGTTATGCAGGCCGGCGACAGGGATCAGGTTGCTCGCATCCTGTGCTCCCCATTGAGCTTGAACGTCCTCATCGTCAAGAACGATAGCTTGTACTGTGGATGGCAAGCTCAGCGAAAGGTTGGCGGCTCTGCTGGTGATCACGACCTTGGCCCCACTGTCTTGAAGCATGTAGTCGATCCGTTCCTGTGGATACATCGTATCCATTGGCACATACGCGCCTCCAGCTTTCAGTACTCCCAGAATGCTCACCAGAAGATCCGCAGAACGTTCCAGCAGTACGCCTACCGGTTGATCTGCTTCAACACCTTTCGCCCGTAACACACGGGCCAACCGGTTCGCCTGCTCATTCAGCTCAGCGTAGGTTAGACCTATGTCCCCAGATACAACGGCTATCCGCTCAGGGCTGTTTTTCGCTTGCTCTTCAAAACGCTCGCTGAGCGACAGACCTTGGAGTGTTCCACGCACGCTGTGCGCGTTCGGATCATTGAACACCTCCAGAATCTGTTCGGTTTCTTCGGTCGTAATCAGTTCCAGCTCACCCAGCTTCGCATCCGGGTTTGCCGCCACGGCTTCGGCTAAGCGAATAAAGTGACGTGTCATCCGTTCAACGGTTTCCCGTTGATACAACGCAGTTGCATATTGCAATCCGAACTGGATGCCTGCCTCTTCCTCTCTGGCTTCCAGCGTGAAGTCAAACTTCGCTGGTGTTTGCTCCAAGCCGTATGGACGGAAGCTCAGGTCTGCCAGTTGCAGCTCGCCTTCCTCGGTCGTTTGCAGGGTAAACATCGTATCGAACAATGGATGGCGGCTCATATCCCGCTTCACATTCAGCTTTTCCACCAGTTCCTCAAATGGATAGTCCTGATGCTCGTAGGCTTGCAGGGCCCGAACCTTCACTTCTTCCACGTAGCTGCGGAAGGTATGTTCCGCTGTCGGATAGTTTCGCAATGCCAACGTACCGACGAACATCCCGAGGATTGGCTCCAAATCGGCATGCGGTCGTCCGGCAATCGGCGTGCCGACAACGATGTCCTCTTGGCCGCTGTATTGATGCAAGAGTGCGGTGTACGCCGCCAGCAGCACCATATACAGCGTAGAGCCTGTGTGCGCCGCCAGTTCCTTCAGGCGTTCGCTCACTTCGCGTTCCAGCCCAAACACCACGGTATCGCCTGCCGTACTTCGTATCGACGGACGGGCAAAGTCCGTCGGTAGATCCAGTATAGGCAGTTCCCCCCGGAAGGTGTCCAGCCAGTAGGCTTCCTGACGCTGCATCCATTCCTGATGGGTCTCACTTTGTTGCCATAAAGCATAATCTTTGTACTGAATCCGCAATGGCGCTAGCTGTTCACCGTCATACAAGCGGACAAATTCATTAGTTAGTACCCCCATCGACACACCATCCGAAACGATGTGGTGCATGTCGAGCATGAGTACATGCTGCGGTTCCTGCTGAGTTCCGGATACGCCCAGATCTACTAGGCCCACCCGCAACAGCGGCGCAGCTTTTAGATCAAACGGACGGACAAAGCAACTCACCAGCTCATCCACTTCCTTGCCGACCCTCGTGTCTGTATCCGTAGTCGCACCTTCTGCTTG
Organism: Paenibacillus sp. DP01; assembly: GCF_044784315.1. Taxonomy (NCBI): domain Bacteria; kingdom Bacillati; phylum Bacillota; class Bacilli; order Caryophanales; family Paenibacillaceae; genus Paenibacillus; species Paenibacillus sp. DP01. Next base: position 2,842,809 of record NZ_CP173059.1, on the reverse strand, counting down.
TACCTTCGTATATTCCACCTCGAACGGCACAGTGTCCTCAACCCATTGCATCGGCTCACTGTCGATCAGATCAAAGCGGGTGCGCAAGGACGCATGACGGGCGATCAGTTGACGGAATGCATGTTCCACTCGCTTCACGTCCAGCGGACCGCTCACTTGCAGCACCGATGGCATGTTGTAGTTCACATCCTGCGGATCGAACTGATGTAGCACGTACAGTCGTTTTTGCGCCGAGGACAGGGGATAGAAGCTACGTTCTTCCGTTACCGGAATGGACGCATACGTTACTTGATTCAGCTGTTCCAATACAACGGCCAGTTGCTCAATCGTTGGTGCTTCAAAAATACTGCGCAGGGGAAGCGGCTTGTTCAGCTCCTTGTGAATCTTCGAGGCCAGTGTCGTCGCCCGCAGTGAATGTCCACCAATCTCAAAGAAGTTTTCCTTTACGCCGACCTGCGTCAGGCCTAGCACATCCTGCCAAATTTGCGCCAGCTTCACTTCGACCCACGTTCGCGGTGCAACATAGTCGGCTCCGGTTTGCAGGCTGTCTTCTGGTGCTGGCAGGGCCTTGCGGTCGATTTTGCCGTTTGGTGTCAGCGGCATCTGCTCCAGCTGTACCAGATAGGAAGGGATCATGTAACCTGGCAGCTTCTGGCTCAAAGTGCTGCGTAGCACACTTGCGACAACTTCCTCATTGGCGACCACATAAGCACAGAGCTGCTTTTGCCCTTGCTCATCTTCTCGTGCGATGACCACAGCTTCTTGCACTGCCTCCAGCTTCAACAGCTGCGTTTCTACCTCGCCCAGTTCGATTCGGTAGCCCCGAATTTTCACCTGCGCGTCGATCCGCCCCTTATATTCCAGCGTACCGTCTGCATTCAAGCGTACCATGTCGCCTGTGCGATAGCAGCGTTCTCCACTGCGGAACGGGCTGTCGATGAACTTTTCGGACGTCAGGTCCGGACGGTTGCGGTATCCACGTGCCACCCCGTCACCGCCTACCAACAGTTCACCCCATACCCCGACGGGCTGAAGCCGCATCGAATGGTCCACGACATACGCTGTCGAATTATGGATCGGTCTGCCAATTGGCACTGATTCCGATTGCACACCGATGATCGCATGCACTGTTGAAAAGGTCGTATTTTCAGTCGGGCCATAGATGTTACTAATTCGCAGGGATGGATGGGTCTCCAGCACCCGGTTCATATGTGGTACGGACATTACATCACCACCGACCAGCAGCTCCCGTATCCCCTCGAACAGCGTCAAATCCTGTTGAGACAGCTGGTTAAAGAGCGGTGTGGTCAAAAACATCGTGGTAATGCCGTAGCTGTGGACAGCATCCTTAAGTTTGAGCACATCCAAAATGACATCCTGACTCACTAGCACAAGCTGTCCACCGTTTAATACAGATCCCCAAATTTCGAAGGTGGATGCGTCGAAAACAATAGCGCCTGTCTGCAATATGCGCGTGTCAGCATCCAACTGCGCGTAGTTTGTATTTTTCACCAAACGAACGACATTGCGATGCTCCACCATAACACCCTTCGGCTGCCCCGTCGTACCCGACGTATAGATCACATACGCTAGATCGTTCGGACCGGACAACGGCTCCAGGTTAGAACCATCCTCGTGATACACACTTTCTGCCCCATTCAGCACCAGCATGTGACCGTCAAAAGCTACCTTGTCCACCAGATGGCTTTGCGTCAACAACAGCTCTGTTCCCGAGTCGTCCAACATATAGCGGATACGCTCTTCCGGATACGCCGGATCGATTGGGACATATGCGCCTCCGGCTTTCAAAATGCCTAACATACCCACGATCAAGTCTACCGAGCGTTCGGTCATCAGACCCACCAAACGATCTTTCGTCACACCTTGACTGCGCAAGGTACGAGCCAGACGATTCGCGCGTTCATTCAGCTCGCGATAACTCAGTTGCTCTCCTTCGAAGTACAACGCTGGCTGCTCTGGTGTGTGCGCCGTTTGTGTCTCAAACAGACCATGGATCGTTTGCTGGCTTGGATACTCGGCGGCTGTATCTCCCCATACGCTGAGAATTTGCTCGCGTTCCTGCTCGCTTAACACATCCAGCTCTTGCACCCGAATGGCCGGATTCGCTACCACTTGTTCCAGTAGCTGTATTAAATGGCCCTGAGTCCGTTCCACGGCTTCCCGATCAAATATTTTTGTATTATATTCGAATCGGATTTTCATCGCTTCCTGCGGCATGACGACCAGATTGAAATCATAGTTCGTTTGTTCAATCATGCCTGCATTGCTGATTACAAAATCCGACGCTGCACCTTCGCCAAGCTGCTCGACCTGCTCCTCCACCGGATAGTTTTCAAACACGATAATGTGGTTGATCAGCTCTTGCTTTTGCTCGGTCAAGGCTTGAATTTCATACAGCGGATACGTCTCATAATCTTGAGAAGCCAGCGCCTGCTGCTGATTCACTCTGATCAGGTCGGCAAAGGTGTCCTCAGCTCCACTGCGGATACGTACGGGAATGGTGTTAATGAACAAGCCCACCATATTTTCGATCCCCGGAATATCAACCGGGCGACCCGATACGACACCGCCAAAGACGGCATCGTCACTACCGTTGTACTTTTGAAGCAGTAGACCCCAGGCGGTTTGTAAGAGCGTATTGGCAGTCACGTGATACTGCTTGGCTACCATTTCCAGGCGTCCTGTCAAATCCTTACCTAAATCGCACAACACATGCTCAAATTGTGCACCGTCCGCTTTCGCGCCGACTTTTCCGGTTGGAATCGACGTTTGTTGATCATAGCCCAGCAAATAATCTTTCCAGTATGAGGCTGCTGCTTCTACATCCTGGGCTTCAAGCCACTCAATATACTGACTGTATGGAGTCACCGGGGCGAGCTTTGGTTCTCTATGTTCTACGGCTGCAAAATAAGCCTCAAACACCTCATCCGTTACCAACGCCACACACCAGCCGTCCATTAGGATGTGATGAGAGCTCCACACAAAGTAATAATCCTCATCACCTGTCCGTAAAATCGCCACGCGCATCAACGCATCCCGGGACAAATCGAATCCGGCTGCCTTGTCCTGGCGAATAAATTCCTTTACATACGCGTCACGTTCCTGATCATCCAAATGACGCAAATCTTCATAGCTGAAACCAACATACTTGCGCCGGAAAATCACCTGCACGGGCTCATCCTGCCAGCCGCTAATGAAATTAGCTCTAAAGATCTCATGCCGCTGCGCCAAATGATTCAAGCTATCTTGGAAAATATCTGCCTGGAAGCGACCACGCAAGTCAAAGGTCGTTTGTTCAAAATAAGCCCCTGACGCTGCATCCATCAGGCTATGGAACAACATGCCTTTTTGCATCGGTGTCAAGGCATATACATTTTCCAGTTCCCCGATGTCACGAGTCCGCTCTACTAACTGATCCAGCTCGGCCAAGGTTACATGTTTAAGCTTGACATCGCTTGGCGTCAGCTCCTGCTGTTTGCGACCCGCGCAATGTGCGATGATGTCCTGCAGGCTGGTTCTGAGCGCTTCGGCTAGCTGCTCCATCGTTTCCTTGCGATATTCCTGATGGCTGTAGCTGATCGTCAATTGCAATTGACCTTCTGAAATCAGTCCGTTCAGATCCAGCGTGTGCGATCTGGCTGCATGTGCGCTCAGCTCGGCACCGCTAGCGTAAGGAGACACGCCAATGGATTGATTTTGCATATCCTGATCAAATTGTCCCAAATAGTTAAAGCTGATTTCAGGTTCGGTTACAAAACGCTCTTGCTCACATGCTGCGGACAGGTATCTCAGCATACCGTAGCCAATACCCTTTTGCGGAATCCGGCGTAGCCCTTCTTTCACCTGTTTGATGCGCTGTGAAAGGTCTTGCCCCGCGTTCATATCCAGCACAACCGGGAATTGGGTCGTAAACCAGCCCACGGTGCGCGTAATATCCAGCTCTGGCAGAATGGATTCCCGTCCATGGCCTTCCAGGTTGACGAGCACTCGTTCAATCCCCGCCCAGCGATGAATAGCCAGGCCGAGTGCGGTCAGCAGCAAATCATTCATATCCGTGTTGTAGGCACGATGTGCTTGTTTTAACAGCTGCTCCGTTTCTTGAGCTGTCCACGTGACTGTCATGAGCTCGCTGTCTTTATTCAAGGAATGAGAAGGGGATTCGTCTTTTGGAAGCGGCTCATACACACCTTGTTCTACTTCTTGCCAGAAGGCGAGCTCTGCTGCCATTTCTGGGCCGTTCGCATAGTGAGACTGTCCCTCAGCCCAGGTACGGAACGAATCCGTTTTGTGCGGAAGACGAGTCGGTTGTCCGTTCAATGCTTGTTCGTAGGCTGTCGTAAGATCCTCGAACAAAATGCGCCAAGAAACGGTATCTACTACTAAGTGATGAATAGCTATCAGCAAATGATCTCCATCTGGGCAATGGAACAGCCCCAGCTTCATCAGCGGTCCTTCGCTTAAATGAATCCCCGCCTGAATTTCATTTACTTTGGCCTCAATCGCCGCAGACACTTCCGACTCATGGCTGAAGTCTATGCGTTCCAGCGTATACAGCTCACCCTCGCCAATGGCGCGGTTCCAGGCTTCATACCCGTGTTCGGTAGGACGGAAAACGATCCGCAGTGCATCGTGATGGCTAACGATGTGGTCCATCGCTGTGCGCAGTGCCGCTTCATCAAAACCATCCTTGCTATGCAGCATGATGGACTGGTTGTGATGATGAGCATCCGCCAGGTTTTGCTCCAAGAACCAGTGTTGAACGGGTGTCAGCTTCACCGCGCCCACCACTTCGCTTTGATCCGCCAATCGGGTAACGGATTGGACTTTCGGCGCCAATGCAGACACCGTTGGATGGCTGAACAGGTCTTTCATCTCCAGTCGATAGCCTGCTTGTAGCAAGCGGGACGATACTTGCAGCGCTTTGATCGAATCGCCGCCCAGCTCGAAGAAGTTATCCTGCGTGCCTACGGCCTCCACGCCGAGCACTGCGGCCCATACCGCAGCCAATACTTGCTCCACCTTCGTACGCGGGGCTACATAGGCTGCTCCCGTATGGATGCTGCCTTCCGGTTCCGGCAAGGCCTTACGGTCAATTTTGCCGTTGCTGGTCAGCGGGATCGTCTCCAGTCGCATCAGCCGTGCTGGCACCATGTGCGCTGGCAGTCCGGCTTCCAGCGTGGCCTGTACTTCCTCGATCCGCAGCTCGGTTTCTCCCGTGATGTATCCGCACAAATACTTGTGTCCACGCTCGTCCGTCCGGTCGATGACTACGGCTTGACGCACACCCGGTACCCGCTGGATCGCCGTTTCAATCTCGCCCAGCTCGATCCGATAGCCCCGGATTTTGACTTGATAGTCCATCCGGCCGATAAAGTCCACATTGCCGTCTGGCATCCACCGCGCCAAATCGCCGGTGCGATACAAACGTTCACCCGGTACGTACGGGTTCGCTACGAATTTCTCGGCTGTCAGGTCCGCACGGTTCAGGTACCCCCGTGCTACCCCGATGCCGCCGATGCACAGCTCGCCCAGTACACCGATCGGTACCGGATTCAGCTGGCTGTCTACGATGTAGAAGCGTGCATTCAGCCACGCCTGTCCAATCGGCACATTCCCGCTGCTTGGCAGCTTCGACAGCTCTTCGTCGTAGAAGCTGGAGTCGATCGCCGCTTCCGTGACGCCATAGCTGTTGATGATGCGGATATCTGCGCCAAACCGTTCTTGCAGCACTCGGTAGTCCGTCACGCTGCAGCTATCCGAGCTCGTGATCAGCAGTTCCAGACTGCTCATGTCCAGTCCGTGTTCGTATACATGCTGCATAAACGGTACGATCAAGGCTGGCGTCGATTCGAACACGGTAATTTGATAATCGCGAATCCAGCCGTACAGACGGCTTGGATCAATCCGATCCTCTTTCGGACAGATGACCATCGTGCCGCCGTTATAAAGCGTCCGTGCAATATCGCCGACGAACACGTCAAAGGAGAAGCTGGCCAGTTGCAGCAGTCGGACCGGGAACTGGTTCAGACGGTAATCCCGGCGATACGCCGCAGCCGTATTGACCAAGCTGCGATGCTCGATCATGACGCCCTTCGGACGTCCCGTTGTCCCGGACGTATAGATCACATACGCCAGATCCTGCGGCTCGTTGATGTGATCGACGTCTGTGACATCTCCGGTATACAGCGACTCATCGTCTAATGCTAGTACGGTGTGCAGACGCAGCCCTGTTGCTGGCTCGGATGCTGCTTCGCGGTCAGGTGGCGAATCTGATTTCAAGCTTACGCCTTCATTCAGGCGGTCTCTTTCTATCGTTTCAGCGCTAACCGCTGTTTCCAACTCACTCTCGGTCTTTCCTTCGCCCAGAGCCCCTTGGCTTTCTTCGAGCCATGCTTGCGTGCGCTCCTGCAAACTGGTTTGAGTCAACAGCACCGTCGCACCGCTGTCCTCCAGCATGAAACGAATGCGCTCGGACGGATAGTCTGCATCCAGCGGCACATAGGCGCCTCCAGCCTTCCATACCGCTAGTACGCCGACCAGCATGTCTACCGAGCGTTCACTCCAAATGCCGACAATGGATTCGCGTCCAATGCCTTCTTTTCGCAGTCTGCGCGTCAATTGGTTCGCACGCTCGTTCAGCTGGCGGTACGTAAGCTGCTGCTCCTCGTACACCACCGCCACATGATCTGGCACAAGCTGTGCCTGTTCTTCCACATAGGCATGGAATAAGACTTCTGCTTCAGCCGCAACCTCCGATACGCCTACATCTCCAAAACCATAGAGGATTTGTGCCTTCTCCTCGACAGTTACCATATCCAGAGCTGCCAGTAGCTGCTGTGGATGAAGTGTAATGGCACGTATGAGTTCGGTAAAATGCTGTGCAAAGCGTGCGATGGTCTCCGGCTTGTACAGCGCCGTGCTGTATTCCAAACTACACAGAATACCTTCTGGCTGCTCTACGGCATCCAAGGTCAGATCAAATTTGGATGTATGATTGTCCGTCGGATACGGCTTGAAGGCCAGACCTTCCAGCTCGAACTCCTGCTGCTCAAATGTTTTCAGCTCAAACATCGTGTCAAACAGCGCATTTCGGCTCGTATCCCGCGTTAAATTCAGCTTTTCAACCAACTCTTCAAACGGATATTCCTGATGCTCATACGCACGGAGCGCGTGCTCTTTGACCTCTTGCAGATAATCCAGGAACGTTTTGTCGCCACACGGATAATTGCGAATCGCCAGCGTGTTGAGGAATACGCCTACCAGGCTCCCCAGTTCCGCATGTGGTCTTCCGGCAATCGGCGTGCCGACGATGATATCCTCTTGACCCGTGTATTTATGCAAGAGCGTGCTATACGCTGCCAGCAACACCATGTACAAGGTGGAGCCGGTTTGCGCGGCCAGCTGTTTCAACTGCTCACTGTCCTCCATACGGATCGCAAACTCAAATCGAGTCCCTTCCAGACGCTGTACAGCAGGTCTTGTAAAATCCGCCGGCATATCCAGCGCCGGGATTTCACCAGACATGGTTTTCAGCCAATAGCTTTCTTGCGCACGCAGACGTTCACTTTGCATATCTGCATGCTGCCAAACCGCATAATCCTTGTACTGAATACGCAGTGGCGGCAGTTCCTTGCCTTCATACAATTGAGAGAACTCCTGCACGATAATGCCTTCCGTCACGCCATCCGAAATAATATGGTGCATGTCATAGAGCATGACGTGACGCCCCGGTCCATTTTCGATCAACTGAACCCGCAGTAACGGTGCTTGTGCGAGATCAAATGCACGTACAAAGTCCTGTGCGTACTGCGGTGTCTCTTCTTCACTTGCTTGCACATATTCCACGCTGAATGGAGCGCTGGATTCAATCCGCTGAATCACCTCACCATCCATCATCTCGAATCGGGTTCGCAGGGCCTCATGACGTTCAATCAGCTGGCGGAAGGCTTGTTCCAGTCGTTTTTTATCCAAGGAACCTTCGATAATCAAAGCTCCTGGCATGTTGTAGCTAACCTCTCCGCCTTCCAGGTGACTCAGAACGTACATCCGTTTTTGTGCCGAGGAAACGGGGTAATATTCGCGCTCCTCTGCCACAGGTATGGATACATACGTTTGCTGGGTCTGATCTTCACCCATCACCTGTACCAATTGCTCAATCGTCGGATATTGGAAAATATCTCGCAAGGCCAGCTTGTGATTCAGCTCCTGATGGATTTTCGCCATCAGGGTAGTAGCGCGCAGCGAATGTCCTCCCACTTCAAAGAAGTTATCCTGGATGCCTATTTGGTGATGATTTAAAACGCTTTGCCAAATACGTACCAGCTGCTCTTCCAGCTCTGTGCGCGGCGCCACGTACTTCGTGCCTCCTTCGAGACGTGTTTCTGGCGCTGGCAACGCTTTGCGATCAATTTTTCCGTTTGGTGTCAGCGGGAATTGATCCAGGGGTACGACATACGTCGGGATCATATAGCTCGGCAGTTTGGGCTGCAGTGTGCTGCGTAGCTCCGGCAAATTCAGCGCCTCCGAGGCTACGACATACGCACACAGATCCTTGTCTCCGTCTTCGTTTTCCCAGGCGGTGACGATGGCTTTCTCAATGCCAGCCACAGTCAGCAGCTGTGCTTCCACCTCGCCCAGTTCGATCCGGAAGCCCCGGATTTTGACCTGATCATCCATCCGGCCGATAAAGTCTACATGGCCGTCCGGCATCCACCGCGCCAAGTCGCCGGTACGATACAGTCGTTCACCCGGCACGTACGGGTTCGCTACGAATTTCTCCGCCGTCAAGTCCGCACGGTTCAGGTACCCCCGTGCCACACCAGCACCGCCAATGCACAGCTCGCCCAGTACGCCGATCGGCACTGGATTCAGCTGACTATCCACGATGTAGAAGCGTGCGTTCAGCCACGCCTGCCCAATTGGCACATTCCCGCTGCTTGGCAGCTTCGACAGCTCTTCGTCATAGAAGCTGGAGTCAATCGCCGCTTCCGTAACACCGTAGCTGTTGATGATGCGGATCTCCGCGCCAAACCGCTCCTGCAGCACTCGGTAGTCTGTCACGCTGCAGCTGTCTGAGCTCGTGATGAGCAGCTCTAGACTACTCATGTCTAGTACGTGTTCATGCACATGCTGCATAAACGGTACGATCAAAGCTGGAGTCGATTCGAACACCGTAATTTGATAATCACGAATCCATCCGTGGAGACGGCTGAAATCAATCCGATCGTCTTTCGGACAGATGACCATCGTTCCCCCGTTATAGAGTGTCCGCGCAATATCACCGACGAACACGTCGAAGGAGAAGCTGGCCAGTTGTAGCAGTCGTACCGGGAATTCGCTCAGGCGGTAATCCCGACGATAGGCCGCAGCGGTATTCACCAAGCTGCGATGTTCGATCATGACACCTTTTGGACGTCCGGTTGTCCCAGACGTATAGATCACATATACCAGATCGTGCGGTTCGTTGATCGGCTCGATATCTGTGGCATCCCCGGTGTACAGCGACTCATCGTCCAGCGTCAGTACGGTATGCAGACGCAAGTTCGCTACGGATTCAGATGCTGCTTCGCTGTCAGACTTCGAATCTGATTTCAAGCCTAAGCCTTCATTCAGGTTGTCCCTTTCCATCGTTTCAGCGCTAACCGCCGTCTCCAGCTCACCCTTAGCATTTTCATCGCCCAAAGCCCATTGGCTTTCATTCAGCCATGCTTGTGCGCGCTCCAGCAGGTCGGTTTGAGTTAACAGTACCGTCGCACCGCTGTCCTCCAGCATGAAACGAATCCGTTCGGATGGATAGTCTGCATCCAGCGGCACATAGGCGCCTCCAGCCTTCCACACCGCTAGTACGCCGACCAGCATGTCCACTGAGCGTTCACTCAAGATGCCGACAATCGACTCGCGTCCAATGCCTTCCTTTCGCAATTTACGCGCCAATTGGTTCGCACGCTCGTTCAGTTTGCGGTACGTCAGCTGTTGCTCCTCGTACACCACCGCCACGTGATCTGGTACAAGCTGGGCTTGTTCTTCCACAAAGGCATGGAACAGGGCTCCTGCTTCAACAGCATCAGCACCTAATACCCCCACATTTCCAAATCCATCGATGAGTTGCTCTTTTTCCTCGGCGGTTACCATATTCAAAACTGCCAGGGGCTGCTGTGGATGATAGGCAATAGCTCGAACGATTTCCGCAAAATGCTGTGCCAATCGCGTCATGGTCTCCGGCTTGTACAGCGCCGTGCTGTATTCCAGACTGCACAGAATACCTTCTGGCTGCTCTATGGCCTCCAAGCTCAGATCAAACTTGGCCGTATGATTGTCCAGTGGATAGGAGCTCAAGGTCAGACCTTTCAGCTCGAACTCCTGCTGCTCCATTGTTTTCAGCTCAAACATCGTGTCAAACAGCGCATTCCGGCTCGTATCCCGCGTTACATTCAGTTTTTCAACCAGTTCTTCAAACGGGTAGTCCTGATGCTCATACGCACGGAGCGCATGCTCTTTGACCTCCTGCAGATAATCCAGGAACGACTTGTCGCTGGACGGATAATTGCGCATCGCCAGCGTGTTGATGAATACACCGACCAGACTCTCCAGTTCGGCATGCGGTCGTCCGGCAATCGGCGTGCCAACGACGGTGTCCTCTTGGCCTGTGTATTTGTGTAAGAGCGTAGTGTACGCCGCCAACAACACCATATACAGAGTAGCGCCGGTTTGTGCCGCCAGTTCTTTCAGGCGTTCACTAACCTCATGTCCCAGTACAAATTCGATCGTATCCCCTGCCGTACTCTGCACCGCTGGGCGGGCAAAGTCAGTGGAAAGATCCAGTACAGGTAGTTCACCTTGGAAGGTGTCAAACCAGTACGCTTCCTGACGCTGCATCCATTCCTGGTGGGCTTCGCTTTGCTGCCATACGGCATAATCCTTGTACTGAATCCGCAATGGCGCTAGCTCTTCACCGCCATACAAGCGGACAAACTCGTCGGTCAGGACCTCCATGGATACCCCATCCGAGACGATATGGTGCATGTCAAGCATAAGCAGATGTTGAGCTTCCTGCTCTACTCCCTGAGCGCCCAGATCCACCAAGCCTACCCGCAGCAGCGGCGCAGCTTTGAGATCAAACGGACGGACAAAGTGCCGCACCAGCTCTTGTGCTTCTATGTTGACTCTTGTGTACGTATCTGTAGTTGTGTCCTGATCTGTGTCCACAGTCGCACCCGCTGCTTGTACCTTCGTATATTCCACCTCGAACGGCACAGCGTCCTCAATCCATTGCATCGGCTCACTGTCGATCAGCTCAAAGCGGGTACGCAAGGTCGCATGGCGGGCGATCAGTTGACGGAATACGTTCTCTACTCGTTTCACATCCAGCGGACCGCTCACTTGCAGCACCGACGGCATGTTGTAATTCACATCATTCGGGTCGAACTGATGCAGCACATACAGTCGTTTTTGTGCCGAGGACAGTGGGTAGAAACTACGCTCCTCCGTCACCGGAATGGACGCATACGCCACCTGATCCAGACCTTCCAGAACGGCTGCCAGCTGCTCAATCGTTGGCGCTTCAAAAATGCTGCGCAGGGGAAGTGGCTTGTTCAGCTCTTGGTGAATCTTCGAGGCCAGTGTCGTCGCCCGCAGCGAATGTCCGCCAATCTCGAAGAAGTTTTCCTTTACGCCGACCTGCGCCAGGCCCAGCACATCCTGCCAGATTTGCGCCAGCTTCACTTCCACCCACGTCCGCGGTGCGACATAATCGGCTCCACTTTGCAGGCTGCCTTCCGGTGCTGGCAGGGCCTTGCGGTCAATTTTGCCATTGGGACTCAGCGGCATTTGCTCCAGCTGTACAAAGTACGATGGCACCATGTAACTTGGCAGCTCTCGGCCCAGCTCACTTCTCAGCTCGCTGGCACGGATTTCTTGCCCCGCGACATAGTACGCCACCATTTGTTTTTGGCCCGTTTCATCCGCACGAGCCATGACCACCGCTTCTCGTACCGATTCCACTTGAAGTAGCTGCGTTTCGACCTCGCCCAGCTCAATCCGGTACCCACGGATTTTCACCTGATGGTCGATCCGGCCTAAGTATTCAATATTGCCGTCCGGCATCCATCTCGCCAAGTCACCAGTGCGGTACATCCGTTCATACCCAGCTTCCCCGCTGGCAAACGGATCGGCAACAAATTTCTCGGCCGTCAGCTCCGGACGGTTCAGGTAACCGCGGGCTACGCCAACACCGCCGATGCACAGTTCCCCTGCCACCCCAATCGGCTGCAATTGCTCCGTGCCTTCCTTCACGATGTAGAGACGGATATTTTGAATCGGTTTTCCGATCGGAATCGCTGCATATTCCTCATCCGGCTCGCAATCGAAGTACGACACGTCCACCGTCGCTTCGGTTGGTCCATACAGGTTGACCAGCTTCGCTCCGGCCAGACTCGATACGAGCCGCTGGAACCGGGCCACATGCTGTGGCGGCAACGCTTCACCACTGGCAAAGACATGGCGCAGCGTGCCCAGCTTCGCTTGCATCACTTCCCGTGGCTGCTGTTCCACATACTCCAGGAACGCATGCAGCATGGCCGGTACAAAGTGCATCGTGCTCACACTGTCGCGGGCAATCGTGTCCACGATGTCTTCCGGGTTCTTTTCCCCGCCAACCGGCAACAGGCTTACCTTCGAGCCGACCATCGACCACCAGAACAGCTCCCACACCGACACGTCGAAGGTGAAGGCGGTCTTTTGCAGAATCGTATCTTCTGCACTCAAGCCATAACGATCATGCATCCACAAAATCCGGTTCAGCACGGAATGATGCTCCACCATTACGCCCTTTGGTTTTCCGGTCGAACCGGAGGTATAGATGACATAGGCAACATGATGCGGTCCAGCTAGGGGCTCCAGATTCGAGCCGTCTTCGTGATAAATGTTCTTGCCATCCTGCTCCTGACGATCCAGCACCAGCACCTGGCCGTCGAAACTCAGCGACACTTGCTCCGCCAGATGCGATTGTGTCAGCACCAGCTTCGCGCCCGAGTCCTCCAGCATAAAGCGGATACGATCGGCCGGATATTCTGGATCAATCGGCACATAGGCTCCGCCGGCCTTCAAGATCGCGTAGATGCCTACGATCATGTCCAGCGAACGGTGAACCAGAATGCCCACAGGCTGATCCGGCTGAACCCCTTGCGCACGCAAGGTCCGGGCCAAACGGTTAGCCCGTTCGTTCAGCTCCGCGTAGGTCAACGACTCTGCACCACACAGTACTGCCACTTGCTCCGGTGTATTCGCTACCTGCTGCTCAAACAGACTGCTTAGCGTCTGATCCTGCGGATAGGCTGCTGCCGTATCTCCCCACACCTGAACGATCTGTGCCTGCTCTTCCGCTGTCACTAGTTCCAGCTCATTCACTCGGATATGCGGATTGTCAATAATTTGCTCGATGACATGCAGTACATGTCCCTGCATCCGCTCGATCGTAGACCGATCGTACACATTCGCGTTGTATCTGAACATGATCCGGAAGGTTTCATCTGGCATCACAATCAAGTCCAGATCATAGTTCGTTTGCTCGACAACCTCTACATTCGTAATGTCAAACGCGGATGGACGAACTTCACCCAGCTGCTCGACTTGCTCCTCGACCGGATAGTTCTCAAACACCATAATGTGGTTAATTAGATGCTGCTTCTGCTCGGTCAGCGCCTGTATTTCATACAGCGGGAAGCTGTCATATACGCCTGAAGCCAGCGCCTGCTCCTGCGTTTTGCGCATGATGTCCACAAACGTGGCATTTCGCTCACTTTGGATCCGCACTGGGATGGTATTAATGAACAGGCCGATCATATGCTCTACACCCGGAATAGCCGTCGGACGTCCAGATACGACACTACCGAATACAACATCCTCGTTGTTATTATATTGCTGCAAAATAAGGCCCCACACGCTCTGCATCAGCGTATTAATTGTGACCTGCTGCTGCTTTGCAATCCGGTACATGGCTTCGCTCCACGTTGGATCCAGCTCTACCGTTATTTTTTCAGAAACATATTTGCTGGTATCGCTTGTTGTCGTAGACAGAACACTTTCGCTGCTATCCGCCACTTGGTCTTTCAATGAAGTATCCGCTCCAGGTAACAACGTCTGCTGTTCAAAGCCCGCCAAATAACTGCTCCAATACTCTTTTGCCGCACGTTCATCTTGACGCTCTAGCCATTCGATATATTGGCCATACGGTGTAATCGGAGCAAGCTCCGGCTGTTTCTGCTCCAGCAGCGCAAAGTACGTACCAAACACCTCGCCCGTAACAAGCGATAAGCACCAGCCGTCCATGACAATGTGATGGAAGCTCCAGACCAAGTGATACGTTTCTTCATCGGTCTGCAACACTTGTACGCGCATCAGTGCATCCGTACCGAGATTGAAGCCTCTCGCCTGATCCTCCTGCTTAAACGTCTGGATATATGCCTGTTGCTCCGCTTTCGGCATGTTGCGTATATCCTCGAAGGAAAGATCGCTATTTTTATGACGGAACACGATTTGCAATGGCTCCAGACCGTGTCCTGTCTCAAATTGATGGAAATTCGTCCGCAGCGCTTCATGACGCTGTGTCAGCAGATCCAGACTCTTACGGAAAATAGCAACATCAAAGCTACCTTTTTGATCAAACGACGCTTGCTGGAAGTATGCGCCTGAGTCCGGCTCCATCAGACTATGGAACAGCATCCCCTTCTGCATGGGAGAAAGAGCATACACATTTTCCAGTTCGCCCACAGAAGCCGTTTGCTCCGTCAATTGCTCCAGCTGCTCCAGTGTCAAGCCTTTGAACAAGACATCGCTTGGCGTTAGCTCACTCCGCTCTTGGGAGGCACAATGCTTGATGACTTCCTGCAAGCTTTCCTGCAATAGCCGGGCAAACTTCTCTACGTTTTGCTGTTGGTATACATGGCTGTCATAACGAATTTCCAGGGTCAGCACGCCTGCTGTAATCATGCCGTTCACATTCAGCGGCTGCTCCAGTACGGTGCGGTCACTCAACGGCTCTCCACCTGGATGTGAAGACAGCGTGATCTCCCCATTTTCCAAGTCCTGATCAAATTGTCCCAAATAGTTAAAGCTGATCTCAGGCTGCAGGCTCCAGGAAGAGGTAGCATCATCCTGTGACATATACTTCAACATACCGTAGCCAATGCCCTTATGCGGTACATGCCGCAGGTCCTCTTTTACCCGTTTGATGCGCTGCCCTACTTCTGATGTTCCATCCACATCCAGCAGCACCGGATACTGACTCGTAAACCAGCCCACGGTACGTGTGATGTCGATATCGGGAACAATAGCTTCCCGGCCATGGCCCTCCAGATTGACCAGCACTCGCTCCTGCCCGCTCCAGTTGTACAATGCGGTACCGAGTGCGGTTAACAGCAGATCATTGACCTCGGTGTGGTATGCACGATGTGCTTCCTGCAGTAGCAGTCGGGTGTCCTGTTCGCTCCACGCCACGCTCACCGTCTCACTGTCTCTGACCACAAAATGCTGTCCTGCCGCTCTTTCTTGATCCTTAGGTAGCGATGCGACTTCCGCGTGGGCAAGACGCTCCCAATATTCGCGTTCATTGTCGATGGCCGGACTGTTGGCATATTGAGACAAACGTTCTGCCCAAGTGGAGAACGAATCCGTTTTATATGGCAAGCGAATCGCTTCTCCCCGAACGGCCTGCTCATATCCAGTCGCAAAATCCTCAAACACAATCCGCCATGAAATGCCGTCTACAACCAAATGGTGAATGGCAATCAGTAAATGATCTCCATCTATGCAGCGGAAAAGTCCCAGTTTCACCAGCGGTCCTTCGTCTAGACGAATGGAGCTTTGGATGGCATTGGCTTTCGTTTCCATCGCCATCGCAACATCTGCCGCATCTTCGACGCCTGTCAAATCCACAACGTCCAGACTGTACAGCTGACCTTCATTCACACCGCGATTCCACGCTTCATAGCCCTGTTCGGTCTGACGGAAGACCATACGCAGCGCATCATGATGCTCCGTCAGCTTGGTCATCGTTTGACGCAATGCGGCTTCGTCAAAGCCTTCTGCTCGATACAGCATCACCGATTGGTTGAAATAATGCGGCTCTGCCGAGGCTTGTCCAAAGAACCATTGCTGAATCGGCGTCAGCTTGACGCTGCCTGATACCTCGCCCTGATCGGCCGTACGACTCACTTTTTGTACATGACCGCTCAGCAGCGAAATGGACGGATATTGGAACAAATCCTTCATGTCCAGCTTGTAGCCCGCTTGCAGCAAGCGGGACGATACCTGAATCGCTTTGATCGAATCACCGCCGAGGTCAAAGAAATTATCCAGAATCCCGACGCTCTTCGTTCCTAATACCCCCTGCCAAATCGAAACCAACGTCTGCTCCAACGCTGTGCGCGGCTCTACATAATCCGCTCCGCTTTGCAGGCTGCCCTCCGGTGCTGGCAGGGCCTTGCGGTCGATTTTGCCGTTCGGTGTCAGCGGCATCTGCTCCAGCTGGATGAAGTATGAAGGCACCATGTAGTTGGGCAGATCCTCACCCAGTAAGCCGCGCAGTTCACTCGCGCTGACGTCTCTTTCAGCGACATAGTACGCCACCAGTTGGTTTTGTCCCTGCTCGTCCGCTTGGGCCAGGACGATGACCTCTTGCACGTCCTCCACTTTCAATATTTGTGCTTCGACCTCGCCCAGTTCGATCCGGTAGCCCCGGATTTTCACTTGATGATCGATCCGGCCCAAGTATTCAATGTTGCCGTCCGGCATCCATCTTGCCAAGTCGCCTGTGCGGTACATCCGCTCATAGCCGGCTTCGCCAGACGCAAACGGGTTCGGTACAAATTTCTCCGCCGTCAGTTCTGGACGATCCAAATATCCACGCGCCAGACCCGGACCAGATACGCACAGTTCACCTGCTACGCCGACCGGAGCCAAATGTCCATGTACATCCAGCATGTACACCCGGTGATTCGGCATAGGACGACCGATGGAAATGAGTTGGCCTGCCCTTTCATCCTCGGATACCGGCCAGATGGACGTCGCCACCGAGTTTTCGGTTGGACCGTAGCCGTTGTAGTACGCCACTTGATCCTTCCACTTGTATACCAATTCTGTGGAAGAGGCTGAGCCCGCAGTGAACAAAATACGCAGATTTGGCATCCGCTCCGGCTCCAGGTACACCGCATAGGTCGGCGGCAAAGCGGCCACCGTAATCCGGTGATCGGCCATATACTGCTCAAACCGTTCGTAGTTCAAAATCGTCTCTGTTGTTGGTACGTATAACGTGGCGCCGCAGAACAGCGCCTGGAAGATTTCCCAGCAAGCTGCATCAAACGAGTAGCTGGCGAACAGCAGCGCATGATCCGACGTACGGATCCGAAGCGTCTGATCAAAATACGTTTTCAGATTGCACAGCCCATGGTGCTCCAACATCACGCCCTTCGGCTGCCCCGTCGTCCCTGACGTATAAATCACATACGCCAAATCATTCGGGCCGGACAACGGCTCCAGATTGGAACCATCCTCGTGGTACACCGTTTGCTCACCGTCTAGCACCAGCATGTGGCCGTCAAACGCGACTTTGTCTACCAGATGGCTTTGTGTTAACAGCAGTTTCGCTCCCGAGTCGTCCAGCATGTAGCGGATACGCTCTTCCGGATAGGTTGGATCGATAGGTACATAGGCGCCTCCGGCTTTTAAAATCCCGAAGATCCCCACGATCATATCCACCGACCGCTCAGTCATCAGACCCACCAGACGATCCTTCGTCACGCCTTGACTGCGCAAGGTACGAGCCAATTGATTGGCGCGTTCATTCAGCTCGCGATAAGTCAGCGTCTCTCCTTCAAAGAACAAGGCTGTCTGCTCCGGTGTCTGCGCCGTTTGCGCCTCGAACAAGCCGTGAATCGTTTGCTCGCTTGGATAGGTTGCCGCTGTATTGCCCCAGGCCTCAACGATTTGCTCGCGCTCCTGCACCGTAACCATATCCAGCTCATGTACACGGATGTCCGGATTGGCTGTCACCTGCTCCAGCAGCTGTACCAGATGACCTCGAATTTGCTCTACACTTTCCCGTTCAAAGGCCAGGGCATTATAGCCGAAGCTCATGTGAATGGTATTCCCCGGCAGCACTACCACGTTAAAGTCATAGTTGGTCTGCTCGACAGACTCGGCTCCTGTGATGGTGAAGCTGGCCGCCTCACCGCTACCTAATTGCTCGATTTGTTCCTCGACCGGATAGTTCTCAAAAATAAGAATATGATTAATCAAATCCTGCTTAAGCTCTGACAATCCCTGAATTTCATACAGCGGATACGTATCATACACATGGGAAGCAATCGATTGCTCCTGGGTTTGCTTCATCACGTCGGAGAATACGCTGTCCACTTGACTGCGGATACGCACCGGAATCGTATTGATAAACAGACCAATGATATGCTCCACGTTCGGAATGTCTGCCGGACGTCCAGATACCACGCTGCCAAACACGACATCATCGGTGCCATTATATTTTTGCAGCAAAAGGCCCCAAACGGTCTGCATCAACGTATTGATGGTCACCTGATAACGCTTGGCTATACGCTGAATACCAGCGGTTAGCTCTACGCCCAAATCAAAATCCAGACGCTCCGCCTGATACCCTGTTTTGCCCTGGATTTTTGCCTGTGGCAAACGGGACTGCTCCTCATATCCATCCAGCACCTTGCTCCAATAACTTGATGAGGCCTGACGATCCTGCTGCTCCAGCCATTCGATATATTGACTGTACGGGGTTACAGGGGCCAGTTCCGGTTGTTTATGAGCCAGGATCGCAAAATAGCTTGCAAACACTTCGTTTGTCACCAGCGACAAGCACCAGCCGTCCATCACGATATGATGGAAGCTCCATACAAAACGGTACGATTCCTCACCTATGTGCAATACAGCAACACGCATCAAAGCGTCTTGTGCCAGATCAAAGCCTCTTTGCTTGTCTTTATGTGTAAATTCGAGGATGTACTCGTTTTGCTGCTCTTCCTCCATATCCCGCAGATCCTCAACATACAGTTCACTGCGCTTATTCCGGTACACGACCTGAAGCGGTTCATCCTTCCAGCCACTGTAGAAGTTCGTACGCAGTACCGTATGCCGCTGCACCAAGACATCCAGACTGGCCGCAAATGCAGCAATATTAAAATGCCCTCGCAGATTAAAGGATGCCTGTTCAAAATACGCTCCCGATTGCGAATCCATCAGATTGTAAAAGAGCATCCCCTTTTGCATTGGCGTCAGTACGTATACATTTTCCAGCTCACCAATATGTGCCGCCTGTTCCGCAATCTGCTCCAGCTCTCCCGTCGTCAGACCTTTGAAGGACACATCACTTGGCGTCAGTTCCGGTTGTTCCTGAGCGGTGCAATGCGCAATGATCTCTTGCAAAGCGGATTGCAGCAGTCTCGCCACACGCTCCAGCGTTTCTTTACGATACTGCTTACGGCTGTAAGCAATTGTCAAACACAGCGTGCCTTCCGAGATCATCGCGTTTAAATCCAACGTGTACGGCAAGCGGGAATGGGCATCCTCTGTCTCCCCTGCATGGTAGGACGACAACGTGATTCCACTGTTTTGTAGATCCTGATCCACCTGCCCCAAGTAGTTAAAGCTGATTTCCGGTTCTGCAATCGCACGCGCTTCACCTGTTCCGAACGTAGGGGACAAGTAGCGCCAAATGCCATAGGTCAGCCCTTTATGCGGAATCCGGCGCAAGCCTTCCTTGGTTTCTTTAATTCGCTGAGCCAGTGTCATTTCCTTGCTGGTCTCCAACAACACCGGATACAAGCTCGTAAACCAGCCTACGGTACGCGTAATATCCACCTCTGGCAGGATCGTTTCCCGACCGTGTCCCTCTAGATTCACCAGCACATGGCCTGCGCCTGTCCAGTTGTGCAGCGCGAGTCCCAGCGCGGTCAGCAGCAAATCATTGACCTCGGTGTTGTAGGCACGATGAGCCTGCTTTAACAGTTGCTGGGTTTCAGCTTCGGTCCACGCTACGGTCAGCACTTCGCTGTCTGCGTTTAAGGAGCCCTCGTAGGCAAAATCCTTAGGCAGCGGCATAGCTTCCGCTTTGGCCTGTTCCAGCTGCTTCCAATAAACTTCATCCGAGGCAGCCTCAGGACGGTTGGCGTAAGAAGATAACTCCTGTGCCCAAGTTTGGAAGGAATCTGTTTTATACGGCAATCGTACAGGCTCACCCTTGCTCGCCTGCTCGTAGCCTGTCGAGAAATCTTCGAACAGAATCCGCCACGACACCCCGTCCACCACCAAATGGTGAATGGCGATCAGCAGATGGTCGCCTTCGGCTGTACGGAACCATCCCAGCTTCACCAAAGGTCCTGCGGACAGGTCCAGGCTGCTTTGAATTTCCGTTGCCTTCGCTTCCAGCGCTTCCGCATAAGCGGACCGTTCACGGAAGTCCACTGTTTCCAGCGTATACAGTGTGCCTTCCTCTACACCGCGTGTCCAAGCCGTATAACCAGCGGAAGTCTGACGGAAGACCATACGCAGCGCATCATGATGCTTCACGAGGTGATCCAACACTTGACGAATCGCCGTCTCGTCAAAGCCCTCGGCGCGATAGAGCATGACCGCTTGATTAAAGTGCTGTGGACGCTCGCGCTCCTGCGCAAAGAACCAATGCTGGATCGGAAGTAGCGTCGTTTCCCCGCTCACTTCTTCTTGATCTGCCATACGACGGACCTCATGCATATGCGGTGCCAGGGCTGCAACTGTCGGATATTGGAACAAATCCTTCATGTCCAGCTTATAGCCGGCCTGGAACGCACGGGATGCGATTTGGATGGCTTTGATCGAATCGCCGCCCAGATCAAAGAAATTGTCCAATATACCGACCGTCTGTAGTCCCAGCACGGACTGCCAGACCGCGACCAGCGCGCGTTCTTGCGCCGTACGCGGCTCTGCATAGTCGGCTCCGGTTTGCAGGCTGCCTTCCGGTGCCGGCAATGCCTTGCGGTCGATTTTGCCATTAGGGCTCAGCGGCATTTGCTCCAGCTGTACAAAGTAGGACGGTACCATGTAGCTTGGCAGCTCCCGGCCCAGCTCACTTCTCAGCTCGCTCGCTCCTAGCTCTTGCTCCGCAACATAGTAGGCCACCATTTGTTTTTGGCCCGTTTCATCCGTACGAGCCATGACCACCGCTTCTCGTACCGATTCCACTTGGAGCAGCTGCGTTTCGACCTCGCCTAGTTCAATCCGGTACCCCCGGATTTTCACCTGATGGTCGATCCGGCCCAGATACTCAATGTTCCCGTCCGGCATCCATCTCGCCAAATCGCCGGTGCGGTACATCCGTTCATAGCCTGCTTCCCCGCCAGCAAACGGATCTTTCACAAATTTCTCGGCCGTCAGCTCCGGACGGTTCAGGTAACCGCGGGCTACGCCGACACCACCAATACACAGTTCCCCTGCAACCCCAATCGGCTGCAATTGCTCCGTGCCTTCCTTCACAATGTACAGACGGATATTCTGAATCGGTTTCCCGATCGGAATCACTGCATATTCCTCATCCGGCTCGCAATCAAAGTACGATACGTCCACCGTCGCTTCGGTTGGTCCATACAGGTTGACCAGCTTCGCTCCGGCCAGGCTCGACACGAGCCGCTGGAACCGGGCCACATGCTGTGGCGGCAACGCTTCACCACTGGCAAAGACATGGCGCAGCGTGCCCAGCTTCGCTTGCATTACTTCTCGTGGCTGCTGCTCCACATACTCCAGGAATGCACGCAGCATAGCGGGTACAAAGTGCATTGTAGTCACGCCGTCGCGGGCAATCGTGTCCACGATGTCTTCCGGGTTCTTTTCCCCGCCCACGGACAACAGGCTTACCTTCGAGCCGACCATTGACCACCAGAACAGCTCCCACACCGACACGTCGAAGGTGAAGGCGGTCTTTTGCAGAATCGTATCTTCCGCACTCAAGCCGTAGCGATTATGCATCCACAAAATCCGGTTCAGCACGGAATGGTGCTCCACCATCACGCCCTTCGGTTTTCCCGTGGAGCCAGAGGTATAAATGACATAGGCAACATGATGCGGTCCAGCTAGGGGCTCCAGATTTGAGCCGTCTTCGTGGTAAATGTGCTTGCCATCTTGCTCCTGACGATCCAGTACCAGCACTTGGCCGTCAAAACTCAGCGAGGCTTGCTCCGCCAGATGCGCTTGCGTCAGCACCAGCTTCGCTCCCGAGTCCTCCAGCATAAAGCGGATACGATCGGCCGGATATTCCGGATCAATCGGCACATAGGCTCCGCCGGCCTTCAGGATCGCGTAGATGCCTACGATCATGTCTAATGAACGGTGGACCAGAATGCCCACAGGCTGATCCGGCTGAACCCCTTGCGCACGCAACGTCCGCGCTAAACGGTTGGCTCGTTCGTTCAGCTCCGCGTAGGTCAACGAATCCGCTCCGCACAACACCGCCACTTGCTCCGGTGTATTCGCTGCCTGCTGCTCGAACAGTGCACTTAGCGTTTGGTCCTGCGGATAAGCTGCCGCTGTATCTCCCCACACCTGAACGATCTGTGCCTGCTCTTCCGCTGTCACCAATGCCAGCTCATTCACACGGATATACGGATTGTCTACGATTTGCCCGATGACGTGGTTGATATGACCATAGATACGCTCCATTGCAGACCGGTTATACACCAGCGCATTGTACTCAAGCAGAATAGAGATATCTTCATCAGGCACGACAATCAGGTTAAAATTGTAGTTGGTTTGCTCTGCAAGTTCCACATTGGCAATAGAGAAGCCTGTTTGTGCCTCTGCTTCGCCGGAACCGCCCATCTGCTTCTTCATTTGCTGCCCGATGGGGTAGTTTTCAAAAACCATGATGTGATGAATCAGGTCTTGTTTTTGTTCAGTCCGTGCCTGAATGTCGTAGAGCGGGAACGTGTCATAGACACTGGAGGCCAAAGCCTGTTCCTGTGTACGCTGCAATACGTCAGCAAATGTGGCATCCGGTGCACTGCATATGCGTACCGGAATCGTGTTGATAAACAAACCGATCATGTGCTCCACACCTGGAATTTCTGCCGGACGACCGGATACCACACTACCAAACACAACATCCTGATGATTATTGTATTTCTGTAAAATAACGCCCCAAACGCTTTGCAGCAATGTGTTAATCGTGACATGCTGTTGTTTGGCCATTTGGTTTAATGCGGCACTTCGTTCTTTACCCAACATCAATGGCAGCTTTTCCAAAACATAGCCGGGATTCGAACTGTTACCGCTTCTGTTTGTGTCGTCATCCTGTTCTGCTACAGAAACTTGCGCATTCTCACTAGGCAACAAGGTTTGCTGCTCAAAACCTGCCAAATAGTCACTCCAATAACGAGATGCTTCCTGTGCATCTTGGTGTTCCAACCATTCGATATAGTCACTATACGGCTTGACAGGTGCAAGCTCTGGCTGCTTGTTCTCCAGCAAGGCAAAATATGCACTAAATACTTCGTCCGTCATTAGTGACAGGCACCAGCCGTCCATCACAATATGGTGGAAGCTCCATACAAAACGGTATGAGCGATCGCCCGTGCGGAAAACAGCTACGCGCATAAGCGTATCCTCGCTTAGATCAAAGCCTCTGGCTTTATCCTGAGACACAAATTCAGCTACAGTCTGTTCACACCCTCTGACATCTTCATAACGGAAGCTCGAATCTTTATGACGATAGACGATTTGTAAGGGTTGACCATGCCAGCCACTGTAGAAATTCGTCCGTAATATAGCGTGGCGACTAACCAGCAGCTTTAGGCTTTCCTGGAATATGGACGGTGTAAAGTGGCCCTCAAGGTCAAAGGTTGCCTGCTCAAAATACACGCCGGTTTCTGCATTCATCAAATTATGGAACAGCATTCCCTTTTGCATGGGGGTCAGTGGGTACACATTTTCCAATTCCCCAACCGTCTTGGTCTGTTCCTTAATCGTATCGAATTGCTCCAGGGTCAGACCCTTGAACAGTACATCACTTGGAGTCAATTCGGCCTGCTCCCGTGTCACACAATGCTCGATCACTTCAAGCAGATTGGATTTCAACAGATCAGCCAGCATTTGGACCGTATCTTTACGGAAGGCTTTGCCGTTATACCGAATGTCGAGTTCCAGGATGCCGTTCGTGACGATTCCGCTCACATCGAGCGCATATTTCATCTTCGTCCGGTCACTCACGACCGATCCCATCGAGTAAGGAGACATGCGGATATCGCTGTTTGGCAAGTCTTGATCAAACTGTCCGAGATAGTTAAAGCTTACTTGTGGCTCGGCAAAAGCTTGATGTTGACCAAGGTTCAGTACATCTACTTGCTGAATCGCTTGACCAGATTCACTCAAATATCTCCAGATTCCGTAGCCCATTCCCTTATTCGGAATCTGACGCAGGCTCTCTTTGACCTGTTTGATTCGATCCGACAAAGCATGACCACGACCGATATCCAGCAGCACCGGATATGGACTCGTAAACCAGCCTACCGTACGAGAAATGTCCGTATCCGGCAAAATGTTCTCACGTCCGTGTCCCTCTAGGTTGATCAGGCTACGTTCATGACCGGTCCACGTGTACAGCATCATGCCTAGTGCAGTCAGCAGCAAATCGTTCACTTCCGTGTTGTACGCGCGGTGTGCTTGCTTCAATAGTGTTCCTGTCTCTTCTTCCGTAAGCTGGAAGACCACGGTATCCGTGTCAGCCAAGGTAAACGGTTCGGCCTCCGCTTGATCCTCAGGCAAACGTACTTGGTCAGCCAAAGCAGCAGCGTTCCATTGCTCCCAGTAGGCGTATTCGCTGTCCATGGCTACGCTATTCGCATAGACGGAAAGTTTTTGTGACCAGGAACGGAATGAATCTGTTTTGTCTGGTAACTGGAGCGTCTCTTCACGGATGGCCTGTTCATAGGCTACAGCCAGATCCTCGAATAAAATACGCCATGATACCCCGTCCACGACCAAATGGTGAATCGCCATCAGGAGATGATCCCCATCTGCACAGTGGAACAAACCAGCCTTCAATAGCGGCCCTTCATGTAGCTGGATACTGCTTTGAATTTCACTGGCTTTCGCCTCCATAGCTGCGCTGAGCATGGCTTCATCCGTCAAGTTCGTAAAGTCCACCACATCCAGGTGATACAGCTCGCCTTCCTGTACTCCGCGGTTCCAGGCTTCATAGCCTTGCTCGGTCTTGCTGAACACCATCCGCAGTGCATCATGGTGCGCTGTGAGTTTGTCAAGTGCCTGACGCAGAGCGGACTCATCAAAACCCTGCTCCCGGTGCAGCATCACCGCCTGATTAAAGTGATGCGCATCTACTTGCTCCTGGGCAAAGAACCAATGCTGGATGGGAGACAAAGTTGTTTCCCCGCTCACTTCTCCCTGATCTACCCTACGACTTACCTCGTGCATATGCGGTGCCAGTGTTGCGACGGTTGGGTAGCGGAACAAATCCTTCATGTCCAGCTTGTAGCCTGCCTGGAACGCACGCGATACGATTTGAATCGCCTTGATCGAATCGCCGCCCAGATCAAAGAAATTGTCCAAAATCCCGACAGTGGGCACGCCCAGGATGGACTGCCAGATCGCTACGAGTGTCCGTTCCGTTACCATTCGTGGCGCTGCATACTCTGCACCGCTGTGTAGACTGCCTTCCGGTGCTGGCAGGGACTTGCGGTCGATTTTGCCGTTCGGTGTCAGCGGCATCTGCTCCAACCAGATGAAATACGACGGCACCATATAGTTTGGCAGCGCTTGTCCCAGCTTTTGTCTCAGCTCATTAGCTCCAAGCTCTTGACTTGCCACGTAGTACGCCACGAGCTGGGTTTGACCTGTTTCGTCCGTGCGGGCCATGATGACTGCTTCTTGTACGGACTCCACCTGCAGCAGCTGCGATTCGATCTCGCCCAGTTCGATCCGGTAGCCCCGGATTTTAATCTGGTGATCCATCCGCCCCAAATATTCAATGTTGCCGTCCGGCATCCATCTCGCCAAATCGCCTGTACGATACATCCGCTCATGGCCTGCCTTACCACCAGCGAACGGATGATTTACAAATTTCTCGGTCGTCAGTTCTTCACGTTTCCAGTACCCGCGGGCCAGTCCTTCCCCTCCAATACATAACTCACCCGGCACACCGACGGGCTGCAACTCCCCACTTGCATTCATGATATATATTTGCGTATTCGCGATAGGACGTCCAATATGAATATGTTGAGCATGGGTCAGTTCCTGCACGGTCGACCACACCGTCGTTTCTGTAGGTCCGTACATGTTATAAATCCGGGGACCGTTGATTTCTTGCAGTGCTGCAAGCAGCCTGGACGGAAGGGCTTCGCCCCCGACCATAATGGCCTTCACGCCTTGCAGCGCGCGGGAACCTGCTTCATGACCCAGCAGCATTTGCAACCGGGACGGCGTCATTTGCAGCATTTCAATATGATGATGAGCAATCAATTCACCCAGCGCCTGAGGATTCACCTGATGCTGACTATCGCCAAGCACCACCGTCATTCCGCCTAACAGTGGCAGGATGGTCTCCAAGACAAAAATGTCGAAAGAAATGGTCGTCAGTGACAACATCGTTTGGCTCGTTTCAAAGTCAATGACTTCGCGCATCCCTGTAATAAAGTTGAGGACCGAGCGATGCTGGAGCATAACTCCTTTCGGATTACCCGTCGAACCAGAGGTATAGATAACGTAAGCCAAATGCTCTGGGCTGGAGATCGATTCCAGGTTACTGCTTTCTCCCTGATACAATGCTGCATCCTCAAGAAATAGGGCATTGGCGTGGCAATGGTGCTCTTCTGCCAAATCACGACGGGTCAGAAGCACTGCGGCCTCGCTATCTTCCAGCATGTATTGAATACGAGAGGACGGAAATTCGGGATCGATCGGCACATAAGCACCACCTGCTTTTAGCACGGCCAGCAGACCCACGATCATTTCCACGGAGCGATGCACCATCAGACCGACCAGTTTGTCAGGTCCTACTCCCTGTGCTTGAAGCACTCGTGCCAGCGAATTCGCCCGTTCATTCAGCTCTCGATACGTCAGACGCTGATGTTCAAACACCAATGCCACCTGATCCGGCGTACACTCCACCTGCTCCTCGAACAGCTGATGGATCGTTTGATGAGACGGAAATGCACAAGCGGTATCATTAAAGGCCGCTGTAATTTGCTGTTTTTCCGCTGCTGTGAGTAGTTCCAGCTCTTCCACTCGAACATGCGGGTTGAGCGAAATTTGCTCCAAGAGACGCGCAAAATGTCCATACAGACGTTCAATACCTGCTTGATCAAAGCTGAGCGTGTTATACATAAAACGAATCTTGATGCCTTCACCTGGCATCACGACAACGTTCAGATCGTAGTTGGTTTCCTCTGTAGACACCACGTTTGAAATTGTGAAGGGATCCTGTCCATCACTGCCCAGTTGCTCTACCTGCTGCTCCACCGGGTAATTTTCAAATATCATAATATGGTTGATTAAATCCTGCTTCTGCTCGGTCAGTGCTTGAATTTCATACAGCGGGAATGCATCGTAAGCATTGGAAGCCAGCGCCTGCCGCTGTGTTCGTTTCATCAGCTCAACAAAGCTTTCACCTGGTTCAGACTGCACACGCACTGGAATTGTATTGATAAATAGCCCGATCATGTGCTCCACACCTGGAATATCCCCTGGACGACCGGACACAACGCTGCCGAACACGACATCCGTACTGTTGTTATATTTCTGCAACAAGACGCCCCATACCGTCTGAATCAGCGTATTGATCGTGACCTGATTTTGCTTCGCCACCCGTTCGATCTGGGCAACCAGCTCTGGCTGGAATTCGCAATCCAGATCTTCAGCGATATATTCCCCGGCTTGCATCGATTTCGACTGTGTTTTTTGCTGCGGAAGCGTAATTTGCTGCTCGTAGTCCGCCAGATACCCACGCCAGTATTGCAGGGCTGCCTCACGGTCCTGACGTTCCAGCCATTCGATAAAACGACTGAACGGCGTGACAGGCTCCAGCGCGGGCTCATCACCCGCACGCAGTGCCAGATAGCTACCGAATACTTCCTGTGTCATAAAGGACAAGCACCAGCCATCCATCAAAATGTGATGGAAGCTCCAGATAAAGTGATACGTTTCATCCCCAGTTTGCAGGATCGAGATACGAAGGAGTGCATCCTCTGCGAGATTAAATCCCTTCGCTTTATCGGCAAGGGTAAAAGCCTCCACACGCGCCTTTCGTTCCTCTTTTTCTAGTCCGCGCAGGTCTTCATAATATAATTGTCCGCTGCGATGGCGGAAAACGACTTGTACAGGCTCATCCTTCCATGAGTTGATAAAGTTCGTCCGCAATGCTTCATGACGCTGTACAAGCAGATCCAAGCTCTTACCGAAAGTAACCACATCGAAGCGTCCATTCAACTCAAAGGATGCCTGTTCAAAATAAGCTGCCGAGCTCTCATCCATTAGACTGAAAAAGAGCATACCCTTTTGCATCGGCGTCAAAGCATACACATTTTCCAGCTCGCCCAGATCTCGCGTATCTTCCACCAATTGCTCCAGTTCGTCCAGCGTTACATGGTTTAACAGCACATCACTTGGAGTCAGCACTGTTCTTTCTTGGGTGACGCAATGATGAATGACTTCACGCAAGCCAGATGCCAGCAGTTCTCCCAGCCGCTCCATCGTTTCATGACGGAACTGTGTTGTACCGTAGCGAATCGTGAACACCAACTCGCCATCCTCGATTAATCCGTTGATATCCAGTGCAAAATCCATAACCGCGTTCGTGCTGACAGGCACACCAATGGAATAAGCGGAAGGCTGTAAATCGTTGCCTTTATAATCCTGATCGAATTGGCCTAAATAGTTAAAACTGATCTCAGGCTGAGTCTCTAACTGCACGCCTGCTTTCTCCAGCACATTTAGATCCGACAGGTAGCGTAAAATACCATAGCCGATGCCTTTTTGCGGAATATGACGCAACCCTTCCTTGGTCCGCTTGATCAGGCGAGCAGTATGTCCCCCTTCTCCCAGACTTCCATCCAGGACAACCGGGAACTGGCTCGTAAACCAGCCGACGGTGCGCGTAATATCCACATCCGGTACAATGGCTTCCCGTCCATGACCCTCCAGATTGACCAGCACTCGTTCAGAACCCGACCAGTCATACACCGCTTTTCCGAGCGCGGCTAGCAACAGGTCATTCATTTCCGTGTTGTACGCGCGATGAGCTTGTTTGAGCAGCTGCTCCGTTTCCTGCTTCGTCCAGCGGACCGTCACCACCTCACTGTCTCCCAGCCGTGCCTTGTCATTTGCAAAATCCTTCGGCAAAGGCTTCGCGAGGCTTGCTTCGGCTTGTTCGATATGCTGCCAGTAAGCCAGCTCCTGCTCCATCGTCGCACTGTTGGCATAGGCTGACAGCTGTTTGGCCCATACCTGGAACGAATCTGTTTTATGCGGCAGCCGAATAGCTGTGCCGGTTTGACCTGCAACTGCCTGCTCATAACCAGATGCCAAATCCTCCAGTAAAATACGCCACGATACACCGTCCACCACCAAATGATGAATGACGATTAATACATGGTCGCCCTCAGCACAATGAAACAGACCGAGCTTCACCAGTGGACCCGCGCTCAAATGAATGCTGGCTTGAATTTCACTCGCCTTAGCTTCAACAGCGGCAGATTCGTCTTCCACTCCGCTGAAATCTACAATATCCAGCGTGTATAGCTCGCCTTCCTCTACACTGCGGTTCCAAGCAACATAACCCTGCTCCGTCTCACGGAATACCGTGCGCAATGCGTCATGATGCTGGACCATACGGTCCATCGTACGGCGCAGCGCGTCGACATCAAAGCCCCCAGCTCGGTACAGCATCATCGCCTGGTTGCTGTGGTGCAGATCAGCCGGCTGCTGCTCGAAGAACCAGCGCTGAATAGGTGTCAGTTCCACCTGTCCTACGACCTCTTCCTGACTGGCCACCTTGCCATCGGTACGAAGTAATGGACTGAGTGCCGCTACCGTCGGGTAGCTGAAGAGATCCTTCATGTTCAGTCGATAACCTGCTTGTAGCAAGCGGGAGGATACTTGCAAGGCCTTGATCGAATCGCCGCCCAGCTCGAAGAAGTTATCCTGCGTGCCTACGGCCTCCACGCCAAGCACTGCGGCCCATACCGCAGCCAGTACTTGCTCCACCGTAGTACGCGGTTCCACATAGGCTGCTCCGGTATGAATGCTGCCTTCCGGTTCCGGCAAAGCCTTGCGGTCGATTTTGCCGTTGCTGGTCAGCGGGATCGTCTCCAGTCGCATCAGGCGTGCAGGCACCATGTGCGCTGGCAGTCCGGCTTCCAGCTCTGCTTGTACTTCCTCGATCCGCAGCTCGGCTTCCCCCGTGATGTATCCGCACAAATACTTGTGTCCACGCTCATCCGTCCGGTCGATGACTACAGCTTGTCGCACACCTGGTACCCGCTGGATCGCCGTTTCAATCTCGCCTAGTTCAATCCGGTAGCCCCGGATTTTGACCTGATAGTCCATCCGGCCGATAAAGTCTACATTGCCGTCTGGCATCCACCGCGCCAAGTCGCCGGTGCGATACAGTCGTTCACCCGGCACGTACGGATTCGCTATGAATTTCTCGGCCGTCAGGTCCGCACGGTTCAGGTATCCCCGTGCGACCCCGATGCCGCCGATGCATAGCTCGCCCAGTACGCCGATCGGCACCGGATTCAGTTGGCTGTCTACGATGTAGAAGCGTGCGTTCAGCCATGCCTGACCAATCGGCACATTCCCGCTGCTTGGTAGCTTCGACAGCTCTTCGTCGTAGAAGCTGGAGTCAATCGCCGCTTCCGTGACACCATAGCTGTTGATGATGCGGATGTCCGCACCAAACCGTTCTTGCAGCACTCGGTAGTCCGTCACGCTACAGCTATCTGAGCTCGTGATCAGCAGTTCCAGACTGCTCATGTCCAGTCCGTGCTCGTACACATGCTGCATAAACGGTACGATCAAGGCTGGAGTCGATTCGAACACGGTAATCTGATAATCACGAATCCAGCCATATAGACGGCTTGGGTCAATCCGGTCGTCTTTCGGACAGATGACCATCGTGCCTCCGTTATAGAGCGTCCGTGCAATATCGCCGACGAACACGTCGAAGGAGAAGCTGGCCAGTTGCAGCAGACGTACCGGGAACTGGTTCAGACGGTAATCCCGGCGATAGGCCGCAGCCGTGTTCACCAAGCTGCGATGCTCGATCATGACACCTTTTGGACGTCCTGTTGTCCCCGACGTATAGATCACATACGCCAAGTCTTGCGGCTCGTTGATACGTTCAATATCCGTGGTATCCCCGGTGTACAGCGACTCATCGTCCAGTGCCAATACAGTACGCAGACGCAGCCCTGTTGCCGGTTCGGATGCTGCTTCGCTGTCAGACTTCGAATCTGCTTTCAAGCTTACGCCTTCATTCAGGAGGTCTCTTTCCATCATTTCAGCACCAGCCGCTGTTTCCAGTTCAACCTCAGTCTGCCCTCCGACCAAGGCCAGCCGGCTTTCCGCGAGCCATGCTTGAGCTCGCTCCTGCAAACCGGTTTGCGTGAGCAGCACCGTCGCACCACTGTCCTCCAGCATAAAGCGGATCCGTTCGGACGGATAATCTGCATCTAGCGGCACATAGGCACCTCCGGACTTCCACACTGCCAATACACCAACCACCATATCCACCGAGCGTTCGCTCAAAATGCCCACAATGGACTCGCGTCCAATGCCTTCATTTCGCAGTCTACGGGCAAGCTGGTTCCCACGCTCGTTCAGCTCACGGTACGTAAGCTGCTCCTCCTCGTATACAACGGCCACGTGATCCGGCACAAGCTGCGCTTGTTCTTCCACATAGGCGTGGAACAACAATTCCAATTCCTTTTCATCACTCCATGCAGCTACGCCCACGGATCCAAAACCATCGATGATTTTCGCTTTTTCTGCAGCAGTCACCAATTCAAGCTCGTCCACCAGCGCATCTGGTCGGTGAATCGCTTCTTCAATCATATGCAGCAAATGCTCACGGATTTGCTCTACAGCTGTACGTTCCAACACCTGCGTGTTGTACTCCAAATGGACATGGATTTCATCGCCTGGCACCACGGTGATGTTGAAATCATAGTTTGTTTGCTCTGACATGGAAGCATTGGCAATCGTAAAGCCATTGTTCCCGCGGCTACCCATCTGCTCCATGCGCTGTTCCACGGGGTAGTTTTCAAACACGATAATATGGTTCACCAGGTCCTGCTTCTGCTCGGTCAGGGCCTGAATTTCATATAACGGATAGGTTTCATAGGCACGGGAAGCCAGTGCCTGCTCCTGAATCTGCTTCATCAGCCCAGCAAATGTCATCTCTTTCTCACTGTGAATCCGTACAGGAACGGTGTTAATGAACAACCCAATCATTTTATCGATGCCCGGAATATCTGCTGATCTGCCGGAGACGACACTGCCAAATACCACATCCCGACTGTTGTTATACCGCTGTAGCACAACGCCCCACGCTGCTTGCAGGAGTGTGTTGACCGTCACTTGCTTTTGCTTAACCAGCTTGTTCATCCGCTCCGTCACTTCACGGCCCAGTGTAAATGAAAGCTTGTCCGCTTCATATGCTTTAGCGTGACCGTCCAGCTGTTTGACCTGCGGCAATACGGTCTGCTGCTCAAAGCCCGCAAAATAATCGCTCCAGAACCGTTCTGCCTCCGCGTTGTCCTGTCGATCCAGCCATTCAATATATTCACTGTATGGCGTTACCGGGGCAAGCTCCGGCTTGCGGTCTTCAAGGATGGCAAAGTACGTATGAAACGCTTCCCCGACAACCAGGAACAAGCACCAGCCGTCCATCAAAATATGATGGAAGCTCCACACAAAACGGTACGACTCCTCACCTGTACGTAAAATAGACACCCGCATCAGCTCGCCGGAGCTGAAATGAAAGCCTGCCGCTTTGTCACGTTCCGCAAAATCAGCAAGGTATGCGGCCTGCTCTTCTTGTCCCATTGAACGTATATCTTCAAACCGGAATCCAGCCGCTTTATGGCGGTACACTACCTGTAAAGGCTGCTCATTCCAGCCACTATAAAAATTCGTTCTGAATATTTGATGGCGATCCACCAGCTGGTTGAGGCTTTCGGCAAAAGCCTCCACTTGGAAGCTGCCTTGTAGATCAAATGTCGCCTGCTCAAAATATGCCCCGGATTGCGGCTCCATGAAGCCGTGGAACAGGATGCCTTTTTGCATAGGGGTTAACGAATAAATGTTTTCCAGTTCTCCCGCAGCAGCCGTCTGCTCTACAATATGATCCAGCTCTACAGCCGTCAGTCCTTGGAAGGACAAATCGCTTGGGGTCAGCTCCGGCAACTCTTTGGCCACACAGTGAGCCAACACCTCACGCAAGCTCTCCTGCAGCAGATCAGCCAGTTTTTTAACCGATTTTTTCATGAACATTTTGTTGCTGTAGCTGATCGTCAGTTCCAGGGCACCGTCCGTGATCATGCCGTTGATATCCAGAGCATACCGCTTGGTCAACGTGTCACTGATGGAAGCTCCGACGGAATAAGGAGACATACGGAATGCATTCTGCTTCAAATCCTGATCGAATTGGCCGAGATAGTTAAAGCTGATTTCCGGCTCGGCCACAAAAGTGGCTTCTTCTGCCCTGTCAGCAAGATATCTCAAAATTCCGTACCCAATGCCTTTATGCGGCAAACGGCGTAGCCCTTCCTTGACGTTCTTGACACGCTGTCCCACATTCCGGTCCTCGCCCATATCCAAGACTACCGGGAATTGGCTGGTAAACCAACCGACGGTGCGCGTAATATCCATATCCGGCAAAATGGCTTCCCGTCCATGCCCCTCCAGATTCACAAGCACCTGACGGAGGCCTGCCCACTCCTGAACGGCTGTACCCAAAGCTGTCAGCAGCAGGTCGTTTGCTTCTGTATTGTAGGCTCGATGGGCTTGTTTCAAAAATTGTTCCGTTTCTTCGACCGTCCACGCTACGGTCAGTGTCCGATCATCGCGACGCTGTGGCTTGGCCTGAGATTTTCGAGTGTAATCCTTAGGCAATGCCTGTTGAACAGCACCAGCTCGCTCCACCTGCTCCCAATACGCACGCTCCTTCTCTAATGCTGCGCTAGTCGCATAGGTTGACAGCTGATCCGCCCACAGACGGAAGGAATCCGTCTTATTCGGTAAACGGACAGACTCGCCCCGTAAAGCCTGTTCATAGCCGGATGCCAGATCCTCCAGCAAAATACGCCAAGACACGCCGTCGACCACCAAATGGTGGATCGCTACCAACAAATGGTCTCCATCGATGCAACGGAACAGACCCAGCTTTACCAGCGGTCCTTCGGACAGGTTCATGCTACTTTGGATTTCAGTTACTTTCGCCTCAATCGTCGTGCTCAACATGGCTTCATCTGTCAGAGCCATAAAGTCCAGCACGTCCAGATGATACAGCTCGCCTTCCTGTATTCCGTGGTTCCACGCTTGATAGCCTTGCTCGGTCTTCCTGAACACCATCCGTAGTGCATCGTGGTGCTCCGTCAACTGAATTAGCGCCTGATGCAAAGCAGCTTCGTCAAAACCCTGCTCCCGGTGCAGCATAAACGCCTGATTAAAGTGATGCGCGTCTACTTGCTTCTGTTCAAAGAACCAATGATGGATCGGAAGTAATGTCGTTTCCCCGCTCACTTCTCCCTGATCTGCCATACGACTTGTCATAAGTGGTGCCAATGCTGCGATGGTTGGACACCGAAGCAGATCCTTCATATCCAGCTTGTAGCCTGCCTGGAACGCACGGGATACGATTTGAATCGCCTTGATCGAATCGCCGCCCAGGTCAAAGAAATTGTCCAAAATACCGACGGTTGGCACGCCCAAGATGGACTGCCAGATTGCGACGAGTGCCCGTTCTGGCGCGGTATGCGGCGCTTCATAATCCGCTCCGCTTTGCTGGCTGCCTTCCGGTGCTGGTAGGGACTTGCGGTCGATCTTACCGTTCGGTGTCAGCGGCATCTGCTCTAACTGAATGAAATACGACGGCACCATATAGCTTGGTAGCTCTCGTCCCAGCTCACTTCTCAGTTCACTAGCTTCCATGGCTTGATTGGCCACATAGTACGCTACCATTTGTTTTTGGCCCGTTGTTTCGTCCGTACGGGCCACGACGGTCGCTTCTCGTACCGACTCCACCTGCAAAAGCTGTGATTCGATCTCGCCCAGTTCGATCCGGTAGCCCCGGATTTTAACCTGGTGATCCATTCGTCCCAAATATTCAATATTGCCGTCCAGTGTCCATCTGGCCAAATCACCTGTACGATACATCCGTTCATAGCCCGCTTTGCCTCCAGCAAACGGATTTTCCACAAATTTTTCGGCCGTCAGATCTTCGCGATTCCAATACCCACGGGCCAACCCTTCCCCTGCTATACATAATTCTCCCGGTATACCGACTGGCTGCAATTCCCCGCTCGTATTTAGGATATATATTTGGGTGTTCGCGATGGGACGTCCTATATTAATTTCTTGAGCATGAGTTAGTTCCTGTACAGTCGACCAAACTGTCGTTTCTGTAGGTCCGTACATGTTATAAATACGGAGACC
The DNA here is from genome assembly GCF_044784315.1 of Paenibacillus sp. DP01. Classification (NCBI taxonomy): domain Bacteria; kingdom Bacillati; phylum Bacillota; class Bacilli; order Caryophanales; family Paenibacillaceae; genus Paenibacillus; species Paenibacillus sp. DP01. The sequence goes on along the minus strand of NZ_CP173059.1, from coordinate 2,807,076 downwards.
ATTTATTACTTGCAGCGCTCCCAAAAGCTTGGAAGGAAGGGCTTCACCTCCCACCATGATTTCCTTCACACCCTGTAGCGCGTGGGAACCTGCTTCATGATCCAGCAGCATCTGCAGCCGGGATGGTGTCATTTGCAACATCTCAATATGATGATGGGTAATCAACTCACCCAGTGCCTGAGGGTCCACTTGATGCTGGTGGTCGCCAAGCACAACCGTCATTCCAGTCAGCAGCGGCAAGATGGTTTCCAAAACGAAAATATCGAATGAAATGGTTGTCAGTGACAAAATGGTTTTGCCAGCTTCAAAGTCAATGATTTCACGCATCCCGGTAATAAAGTTGAGTACCGAGCGATGCTGGAGCATAACTCCTTTTGGATTTCCGGTTGATCCAGAGGTATAGATGACGTAGGCCAAATGCTCTGGGCGAGCAATCGTCTGCAGGTTGCTGCTTTCTCCCTGATACAATGCTGCATCCTCAAGAAATATAGCATTGGCATGGCAAGGGTGCTCTTCTGCCAGATCACGACTGGTCAGAAGCACTGCCGCTTTGCTGTCTTCCAACATGTATTCAATACGAGATGACGGAAATTCGGGATCAATCGGCACATAAGCTCCGCCTGCTTTTAGAACGGCCAGCAGACCTACAATCATTTCCACTGAGCGTTGGACCATCAGGCCAACCAGCTTGTCAGGTCCTACTCCCTGTACTTGAAGGATTCGTGCCAATGAATTCGATCGTTCATTCAGTTCCCGATAAGTTAGACTCTGATTTCCAAACACAACCGCTGTCTGATCCGGCGAACGTTCTGCCTGTTCCTCGAATAGCTCATGAATACCCGCATCGTGTGGAAAGGGGACAGCTGTCGCATTAAATACATCCATAATTTGAGTCCGCTCTTCGTCACTCATCAGTGACAACTCCTGAATCCGCTTCTGTGGCCCTTTCACCATATGCTCTACCACACTCACGAATTGGCGAATAATTCGGGCGATCTCCTGCTCGCTGAACAGCTCGGTCCGATAATCCAGTTGCAATACAAGTTTATCGTCATCCAGCATGTCTATCATGGCAATATCGAAGTCGCTCACCGTATCTCCGCAGAAATCAGTATGTACCTGCTGAATGGCTTCATCAAAACGAGAGAAGCTCAGCGTACGGTACTGAATGGTAACGCCAAACAAGCGGCCAATATCCGTGCCGCTTTGCTGTTCACGCAAATCCTGCATAATTTTGTTATACGGATAACGCTGATGCCGCAAAATGGACGCCTGCTCCTTGCCAACACCGTGTAGAAAAGTGAGCAACTCGGATTCCGGCTCAACTTGCAGACGTGTAGCCACAGTGCTGACGAACATGCCCATTGTATTTTTTTCCTTCTTTAACGTGCGGTTTGCATACAATGTACCAACGGTTAAATCTTGTTCACCTGTCGTTTTATGTAAAAAAATATACAATGCGGCCAGGAAAAATGTAAAAATACTGATGTTATGCGCCTCGCAAAAAGCCGTGACACCACGATATAATTCGTGCTCCAGTGTATAAACCTCTCGGCGTGCAGCCGTGCTTATCGTGAGCGGATTGTAAGACTTTAAACCTGTAACCTCCGGCAAGTCGGCAAATTTCTCCGTCCAGTACACCTTGTCCTTTTGGTAGCGTTCTGATTGCTCATAGCTTTGCTCCGTCTGAATAAAATCGAGATATGAGTTCGCTGGGACCGGCGTATCTGAACCTGTACCATGTACAATACTCATATAATTCCCCGTAATTTCATTAATGGCCTGCTCCATGGTAACGCCGTCAGAAATAATATGATGCATCTTGAAACTAAACCAGGTGTCTTCTGCCCCCAGCTGCAAAATAACAAATCGATACAACTGCGAATCCAGTAAGGGGAACGGCTGGGCATTATGATGACTCACCCATAGCTCAGCTTCCTCTGGAGTAACCTGAAGGGTTTCTATGCTTTGAGCAGCAAACGGCTCAACATATTGATAGGGAATGCCGTCCCGAACCGTGATTTTGATACGAAAAGAATCGTTTTGTGCAACCACCAGGTTCATTGCCTCCTGCAATGCATCTATGCGAACCGTTCCCTTGATTTTAACAGTGGTAATAATCGTAGATGTGTTGCGATTGGGATACACAAGCTCCGTGTACCAAATACGTTGCTGTGGCTGGCTTAATGTAAACAATTGAACATTGTGCTGAGTCATACGTATCTCTCCTCGCAAAATAGATATGGGTAAAAGTAACTCTGCTTAAATGACCTCCCTTGGCAAGGAACGGTCATGCGAGCCTTTTCTCCGGTATTAAATTGCCAATAGAAGTCAGTAAAAAGCGCCCACTCCTGATATACCATTAAGATCTGAGTGCGCATATTTGTTGTAGCAGTTTGATAATTATGCTTTTGCCGCCACGGCACGCGACGACAATCGTTACCGTTTCTCCTTCTCCTATCAGGAAGCTGGTACCCTTCAGCCCCCGGAGCTTCGAGAAGCTGGTTTTGATCAAAACAAGTACATCTTCTTTTCTTCGCTCACACTTTCGCAGTGCAAGCTTTTTTAGTTGGGCAGACATGGTGAAAAAACTCTGACTCTAGATGTATGAATATGTGCATGGAATGGGGACATTTTTGAATTATGCTGTGAGTGCATCTTGGTGGCGGGTTGTAGAACGGTTATCGCAATGTTAACAACGTAGTGTGTCGTGATGTGTGCTGTCTGAATCTTGGCTTGAGGGTATTGATGCTATGAGACGCATGAGCTACTGCACCGTGGTTAGGAGCGTAATTCTAGGTTGAAGGGGGCTAAAACTCACGATTGCGCTTATGACTTCCTGATTTTGTACATGGATAAAAAAGCGACGGTCATCGAAAGAGCTAGCGAAGTTTCCACGCTGCTAGGAAACGTTTCGCACTCCTCAAAATCTGTGCACAAACGGGCTTAATCATTTGAACTAACCGTGCATTTTACAGTACTTCTTCAGGTGTTTTCTGCATCAAATGAAGCTCTTCGGTGAAAGGTTAATCTGAATAAATAGGATTTGTCTTTGGAATACGGAAGATATGGGACAGATTTACCGGAATGATGCTATGGACAGATAATCTTGCAGTCTTGTTTATACAACTGCCATGATTTTTGGATACAGTCAGTGCTCCCTACAGTGTCTACAAAAGAAAACAGCTTATGTACTTATGAAGCCATTTTAGGCAATGCTCTCATGTCCGGTGAAACAAAATAACTGGGTCTTCTCAGTCAGATTGGATCACGATTTTCAAAAGCCAAGACACGACCGAGTCGCCATAAAAATTTCTAACACCCTCTTTCTGTCCATAATATAGCAATAAATCCTTATATATCTTCTTTACTCCCAATACTTTCTAGCTATTTTAAATATACAAACTTTAAAACCGATTAACATGGGACATAAGTTCCAAATTGATAGATTTCATAAAATTAATAAACACCCCATATTATTCTATTATATTTATATCTTTAAATGCAAGAATTGCACTTTTTTATTAAATTGAATACTAAGCATGACAAGTTAATGTGATTTAGAACAAAATTTTTGATTTTATAACCGATAAAATAAAAATGATGTATGCTTGCATGAAACTCCAAACCCCTTGCACCAAAACAAATTTTACATTACATATCATTAACACAAATGTAACAAACCGTTCCCGACACCATCCGACAAATTTCAACTTTTTCAGCGATTATCTTTAACTACCTAAATCATGGTATTTATTTACTCAAGCTGAATTAATTCAAAATTAATAACTCTTCACTTTTTAAATAGATAGTGATTTTTTTAGCTCTTTTGAACTATTTTCCAAGCGGAATTTTCTTTAAATTTTCTCTTGAAATTTCGATTTAGGTTAAATATTCTCTCATTTCAGCTATAAATTTTATTTTTTTATTAATAGAAACGTTTTGATTTTTCATTAAAAGTTTAGATTTTTAGAGAATTTATAACTTTTGGACCATTACTTTTGTAAAATGTATTGACCCGAAAACACAAAATAGCAAGTCTCCATGTGGCAGGAAGACTTGCTATTTTTTTAAGTTTTGGCGACTTGACCTTAAATAATGGAGTGAATATTGACACAGTGGAAGTACCGAACATATTTGTCGTGTGATGGATACTTTGTGCAAATCGAATCGTTTTTGTGCCAAGCTTGTAATGAAACTACCCCCAAGCCAATTTGTATTCGTGCAGCTCCCGATCCCATTCCCATGTTGATTTATCGCTTCCTAAGCGGTTAACGCAATTTGGTCCAGAATTCCCCACAATAACATTTTTGATTGCTCACAATGATCTATCCCTTCCCTGATCAAGGAAGTGGTTTGAATAAACGGTGCATCCCGAAGCTCATGCGGCCAATTTGCAAGCATTTGCTGGATACAATCAGTGGTAGATTCCAAATGAAACTGCAAACCTAGAACATGTTCTCCATACGCAAAGGCTTGATTCTCACAAGCTTCGGAGTAAATGAGATGCTGGGCCCCATCAGGCAACGTGAACGTATCTCCATGCCAAGCGAATGAAGTGAATTTTTTGGGAATTTTAGCTAACCATGCATGGTATTCTTGCGTCCTGTGGAAGCCATGCCAGCCAATTTCCTTTTCGCGGTTTGGAAATACGGATCCTCCTAAAACCTCCGATATCATCTGAGCCCCTAAACAAATTCCTAGTACTTTTTTCTTCATTTCAATTGCAATTTTTACAAACGCCTTCTCCTCAATAAGCCATGGATGTTCTTTTTCTTGGTAAACACTCATGGGTCCGCCCAAAATCACAAGGAGATCTAATGTTTTAAGCCACTTCTTATCAATACCTTGGGCAGGATCCTGCACGATTAGTTCGTGACCTGCATGTTTGGACCACGAAGCGATTACGGATGGATCGTCAAATGAAAAGTGACGAAATACAACAATCTTCATATACACTCACCCCTCTTGTTGAATAATCATATATTATCTCACTTTTCAGTATTAACAATATGATTATCCCGAATAATGGGATGATAACAAAAAATATAACTATTCCCATCACTTCCCTGAATAACGAAACAGGAATTGATAAGGCAGATGATGTGCAATGAATAGGTGTTTCTAAGCAAGCCAAACTACCTAACACGTCCTCGATAGCCAAGCTCGTTGGATATGAGGTTAGCATACTTTTTCACCATGTTTGAATACTTTTCGATGTTAACTTCCCCAAATCTTATCGAAGGTCCAGCAACATTCAAGGAACCGATTACGGTGTTCTCGTATGAGAAGATAGGAGCGCCAATTCCTGTGGTTCCCTCCGTTGCCTCGCTTATTGAAATAGCATATCCATTCTGTTTAATCGTCAAAAGTTCTTGTTCGACATCTTTTCGTAAAAATGCTTTTAAAGAAGTAGCCTCACTCCATTCGAAGGAATCCATGATTGTTTTTTGCAGCATCGGGTTCAGGAAAGCCAGAATAACTCGATTAGAGGCTCCTATAAACAATGGCAAACGCAGTCCGATGGGTTCTGATATTTTCAAGACTTGTGGTGAGTCGACAGAATCAATGTAAATTCCTTCTGCATTTTCTCGAACCGATAAATATACAGTCTCCTTTGTTTGTTTCGATATCTCCTCCATAAAAGGTCTTGCGATGGTACGCAACATTAAACTGTCCCGCATTAAAAAACCGTACTTCATAATGGACAGACCAAGCTTGTAACGTTTCGTCTTTGTATTTTGGGCCACAAAGCCATGTTCCGCTAATGAGGTAAGCAAGCGATGCACGCTCTGCACCGGCATATTTAACGCTTTGCTTATTTCCGTCACACTCATATCTTTCTCAGTGCCTTGCGGAAGCAGCAAATCCAAAATTTGAACAGCCTTAGAAATTACACCAGACAATCTGTTTTCACTCCTCAACTCCAATTTGGACTCATTATACCAAAAAGGTTAGAGAGGATAACATTACAATTGCGATATCTTACAACTGAGTAGTTTATAAAAAAAACGTGTCTGGGTCGCCCTTTGAAGGGGTCATCCAAACACGTTTCATTTTTACCCTGATATGATATTGATGGTTCCTATCGTGTTTCCCTAAAATTGTACTTTTCAGGATACATGTTCAAACTGGCTGTTGTATAAATCGGCATAGAATCCGTTTTTACCTAGCAATTCCTCATGATTACCCGTTTCAATAATGTTACCGTCCTTCATGACCAGAATCAGATCGGCGTTCTTAATCGTTGAGAGACGGTGGGCAATCACAAAGGAGGTTTTCCCAACAGTAAGTCGGTCCATCGCTTGTTGAATCAGTAACTCCGTACGCGTATCGACCGAACTTGTGGCCTCGTCCAGAATGAGCATGGGCGCATCTTCAATCATGGCTCTTGCAATGGTAATCAATTGCTTTTGACCGGCAGAGAGATTAGCTTTGTCGTCTAGCACTGTATCATAACCCTGCGGTAAAGTTTTAAGGAAGCTATGCAGACCCACTGCTCTACATGCGGCTTCTACCTGTTCATCGGTAACATGCTCTTTGGAAAAGACGATATTCTCACGAATCGTTCCTTCAAACAGCCATGTATCCTGCAGTACCATGCAGAATAATTTATGAACATTCTCACGTGTTAATTGGCTGATCGGAGTTCCATCAATATAAATTTCCCCTCCGTTCAGCTCATAGAACCGCATGAGCAAATTCACGAGCGTCGTCTTACCGGCACCTGTAGGGCCAACAATGGCAATTTTCTGACCAGCTTCAGCTTTCATAGAGAAGTCCTTGATAATCATATGGTCTTCCTTATAACCGAAACGGACATGCTTAAATTCGACATCCCCTTTGGCGTTATCCAGCTTCATGGTCTTGTCGCTCTCATCCACCAATTCTTCTTCACCCAGAAATTCGAATACACGTTCACTAGCAGCTGCCGCCGATTGCAAATTGGTTGCAGCCTGCGCCAACTGTGACAAAGGCTGTGTAAACAGACGAATATACACCATAAAGGCCACGATAGTTCCGATCGTTATAACATGTTGGTTCACCAGCAAAGCGCCCACGATACAGACCGCAACATAACCGAAATTCCCGATGAACATCATAACCGGCATCATCAGGCCAGACATGAACTGGGATTTCCATGCATTTGTATACAAGCGGCCATTAATGCCATGAAACACTTCTTTGGCTGCTTTTTCTCCGTTATATACCTTGACTACGTTATGACCAGCATAAGTTTCTTCGATATGACCGTTGATCTGGCCAAGCTCTGCTTGTTGTGCTACAAAATATTTCTGTGAATGCTTCATAATTATGGTCATCAGTGAAAAACCGATCAGCGTAGCTACAATCCCAGTAATGGTCATGATCCAGTTCGTATATAGCATCATAATCAATGCACCCACAAAGGTTGCCAGTGCGCTGACAAGCGTGCCGAGACTGTTGTTTAACGTTTGTCCAATCGTATCGACATCATTGGTCACACGGCTAAGCACATTACCATAGCTCGTAGCATCAAAATACTTCAAAGGCATATGATTGATTTTTCGGGACAGCTCTGTCCGCATCTTCTTTGTAAGACGCTGTGACACGGTTACCGTAATGAATCCTTGGAAATAATTAAAGATAAGGCCGAGACCATACAAAACTACCAATACAAGAACAATCTTCTGAACAGCATTCACATCAATCCCTGTTACGATTCCTTCCTGGATCAGGTTGGCAATATCGCTGAGCTTATCTGGACCAATCACGTTGAAGACGGAACCGGCCAGCGCCAGCACCATAGAGAGTATGATCATAGGCATATAAGCCTTGATGTAGGATAAGAGCTGGTGAATGTTCTTTTTAAAATCATTCGCTTTTTTACCAGTTCCCATCCCTTCCGTAGGACCTCTACCTATGGGACCTCGCTGTTTCATTTCGATGTGCTTACTGCCGACGGTGTGTTCATTCTTGTCCATGTACGAGTTCCTCCTTCGAAAGCTGCGAATAAGCGATCTCCTGATAGGTGCTGCAATTCGCCATCAGCTCTTCGTGTGTTCCGTTCCCTACAATCTCACCCTGGTCCAGTACGATAATCCGGTCAGCGTCCTTAATGGTGCCGATGCGCTGAGCAACGATGAGTGTCGTAGCATGGCCAGTTTCTTGTTTAAGCGCCGAGCGCAGAATCCGGTCTGTTCTGTAGTCGAGTGCCGAGAAGGAATCATCGAAGATATAAATCTCCGGCTGACGGTAGATGGCACGCGCAATGGACAGACGCTGCTTTTGACCACCGGACACGTTCGCTCCACCTTGTGAAATCCGTCCTTGATACTGACCGTCCATTTTTTCGACAAACTCCGTGCCTTGGGCAATCTCCACGGCTGTTTTGACGAGTTTCTCCGAAGCTTCTGCTCTTCCGTTATCGCCATACGAAACGTTGGATGCCACTGTACCGCTGAAAAGTACGGCTCTCTGTGGGACATACCCGATTTTGTTATGGAGTGTCTGCTGCTTATAGTTTCTGACATTCACACCATCCACGAGTACCTCTCCCTCAGTCACATCGTAGAAACGAGAAATCAGATTGATTACGCTGGTTTTACCGCTGCCTGTTGCGCCAATAAAGGCAACCATCTCGCCTTGTTTTGCCGTAAAGCTAATGTTGCGAAGCACAGGCTCCTCCGCATCCGGATATTTAAAGCTGACATTACGGAATTCCACCTGACCCATAACGCCCTCTTCTCCAGCTGTCTCATGCCCGTCAATGATGCGGGATTCGGTATTCAATACCTCCATAATCCGTTTGGCAGAAATCGAAGCTCGAGGCATCAGGAAGAATATCATACTTACCATCATAAAGGCCATGACCACCTGCACCGCATAAGATGAGAATACGACCATATTAGAGAATAGCGAAATGCGGTCCGGCACGGCCGTTCCGTTAATCAGGTAAGCGCCAATCCAATAGATCGAGACACTCAGACCCGACATAATAAAGGTCATGCCCGGACCAACCATTGTCATTAACCGGTTCGCAAACAGGTTTGTATTCATCAATTCGGTATTGGCCTGCCCAAACTTCTCCTCCTGATACTGATCTGCATTATAAGCACGCACTACGCGAAGCCCCGTCAGATGCTCACGTGTTACCCTGTTCAGATTATCAGTGAGACGTTGGATTTTTTGGAAACTGGGGAGAGCAAAAATAACAATGACACTCAGCATCAGGATCAGGACAGCCACAGCCACTCCTGTAGAGGCGGTCCACTGCCAGTTTTTATCTGCGATCTTTGCAATGGCCCACACGGCCAGAATCGGCGCCTTGATGATCACCTGCAACCCCAGCGCAACCACCGTTTGAATTTGGGTAACATCGTTCGTGGAACGGGTGATAAGGCTGGCTGTTGAAAAGCTGTTCATCTCTTCCATCGAAAAAGATAAGGCCTTGTCAAAGACCATCGCACGCAGGCGCATGGCCAGCCCTGCCGCGACCTTTGCCGCAAAATAGCCGACAATAATAGATGCAATCATACTCCCGACAGCACATAACAGCATATAAATACCAGGAATCAGCAGTTCCGACATCGGCGTTCCTGCAGTTTGCAGCTTGGTTGTAATTTCGGCCATATAATCAGGCAACTTCAAATCCAGCCACACCTGCACAACGATGAAGGCCAAGCTGCAAAGCACGAATATCCATTCATTTTTCTTGAGATATTTGAATATCTTCAGCATTCTGTTGTTCTCCTTTATCTGAAAATCTTAGGTGTTTGGTGCAATTAACGTATCCTGCATACGTCCTCTACATAGGAATTTAGCTTTTAGAGACAATAAGCTTGATGAGTCGAATAAACTCTTTGGCATCCTGTTCGTCCAGCTTTCGAAGAATTTTCTCGCTCCATGCGACTCCTTCGTTATACCTGTCAATCATAAATTGCTTGCCTGAATCCGTAATGAATACAATCACCTTACGTTTGTCGTTGGCATCCGTACGGCGTACAACCAACCCTTTCTTCTCCAAACTTTTCAGCGCCGTTGCTATCCGTCCCGTACTGACGGACAAGTATTCGCTCAAATGGCCCGAAGTAACCCCGTCCTGATGACTCAAAGCAATGAGAATTCCCATTTCACCACGAGAGAAATGCACTCGTTCCTCTAATGCCGGTTTGCGCGATTTGACGATACACTCGAATAGTTCGGTTGCCGATGCTTTATAGTCCATTGGCCGTACCACCTTTGTATTATCTTATACTGTAAGATAATAATGACATCTGGATATAAAGTCAATTCGGGGAAATATGGAATGGTTGAAGTTTCATGACCATTCACGACCTAGAAGTTGAATGAATCGAATAGAATGAATGTGGGGATTTTTAAAGACTCTATTGAAATGGCGGAGCAATCCAGCAGTGAACTGCCCAACATACTGTTTCTGAAGGAATGCGAAGAGGAATTTTCATTGCAATGCAACTGAAACAAGGAGACTGCGACAAGGAGTTTGACGCTTTACTCAGCTATTCACGGAAAAAATCCAAGGAAATATGCTATCCGAATATTGCTGGGGGTTGAACCGATGAGTTAGATTTGTTGATATGGACGTTTTAGCTCATTGGAGACAAGGAATACGATGACATTCTGCCTCCTCATCGTCAATCTAAATCGCGACAAATAAAAAAAGCCGCGATTTTCGCAGCAATCATTTTCCTATTTATTATCAACTGTTCCTCATGGTGAGAAATCTTTGGACAAGAATACTGGCTTCATCAATGGTTTGTTTTACAGTAGAAGCAGCAGGTTGGTCGTTAGCTAACCGAAGACCCTGTCCCGCCCAAAGTGACATATACTCGGGGCTGTTCGCTTTTGCAGCCGCCTGACGAATGTCCCGGGTCATCGCGTTTTGAATAGGGTAAGCAGGAATTGTTCTCTTTCAATTATAGAAAAACTGGCGCCGAACGGAATATCGACACCAGTTTTTGACCGTACATCTTTTCCAATATTGTGGCTTGACTAAGAAATGTTGAATGAGATTCAACTGAATGAATAAACAAATGTTAGAATGATGCTTTTAGGCAAATTATTGATCAGTGCTATTCAATAGATTCAAGCTTCCATTGTTGATTATAATTGGATGTATACCGCCATTGCTGAATAGGAACTCCCTCTGCAGTGGATAGACCTGTGACATCAGCTGGCTTATTGGAAATGACAGGAGTGATGCGATAGTAACCATCTCCTGTAGAGATAAAAGCAAATTTTTGTTGATCTTGGTCAGTACTAGCAGCCAGTTGGAACTTAGCGCCATGATCAAGAGAGCCATTTGTTACCTCGAGTGAACGTCCACTCTGCACATTCTTGATACTGTATTGACCTCCACCTAGATGCGTAACACTCCATTGCTGATTTGCTTCACCTGTATAGGTTGATTTAATTACACTTGTACCTTCTATCGTATTCTCAGTTTCCATAGCCTTGCCGTCCAAACGCACAAGCAAGCGATAAATACCATTAGGAACATTTCCAGCAGGAAGGCTTGCCTGATCTCCGCTACCGGCTGGCCGGGTGTAAAGAAGAGTCCCGAAACCAAGTTGGTCAAACGTTGATGGATACTTCAAATTTGGACCACCTTCGGTACCCTCCAGAGCCATTCGGGCAGCAATATTGGGTGCAGACAGACCTTTCCGATTGACATAATGGTTGTAGATCATCGCCCAGATGGGACGCATTTCGCTACGTTTGTCAGGCGATATTCCAGATTGAATATTTACCGCACCGTTTCTTCCTGATCCCCATTCATATGTTGCAAAGGGCACATCCTCGCCATTGTTGTATTTGGCAACATATTCAGCAGCACGTAGGAAGCGATTGTCCGCCCATCCATAAAGATCATCTCCCTGATTCCATGCCATTTCAGCAATTGTTGCCATTAAACCAACGCCTAATTGAGTATGCGCTTGGTCCCTTCCAGACTCTTGCCATTGGGCAAGACCATCAGGATGAAGGAATGGGATCGCATTATAAATGGACCCATTTCCTGCACCATTTTTAAAATATTCAACACCGATATCATAAATATCCTGGCGGTCACAGAATATTCCGATGGCAATGGTGGCAGCCATATTACTTAGATCCCAGTTCGCCCAGTAATTCTGTATATATGAATCATTATGACTATTGCCGTATTCATTGCCAATAAGGAATCTCTCGTTCAATGGTTTGTAAAATACAGTAAGAAGCATGTTCTGCATTTGTTCCACATTAAACCCCGGATAATCTCTCATAAGTTCTGCTGCATTAGCCAACTCATACCCATAAATTCCCGCCGCTAAGTAGCGATCAGCATTGCCGGAGATCGTTTTAAGATTAGAAGACCAGGCATTCAAAATATCACGAGCTGTATCTCCATTTGCAGTGTCCCCTGTAATTTTCCAACGAAGTGCATTCTGATAAGCACGAGCTATATCATTATACAACAGAGCTACATTTTGCCCACTTCCTCCTCGGATAATAGTAGAAGTAGCGCGTGGTTTCCATCCAGCCTGTGAAAGTGGGCTGGACAGCAATTGATTCCAACCATCCAAATAGGGTTGTCTGCCTTCATGAATCATCTGCTTCATTCGGTCAAAATCTGCTTTCGTATGTAATAGACCAGGATGAGCAAATCCAGTGGACGCTGCAGCTTTCGGCAATGTTTTCTCAGTGAATCCAAATGCACTTATTACTAGGCAAAAAATAATTGATACTAATAGTGTTCTTTTCAACAATTTACATTCTCCTTATATTAGTGTATTTAAAATAAATCCTCTGCTATTTTTTCTCGATCCTCCTTTATGTAATTCTCCTTTGAGTTGGTATATATACCTGTTTTTTCTGCGCTATTATGTTTATCGGTACTTCGATGTTTGATAATAGTAATATCTTAAAAAATAGTTCTTTTGAACTGTTAGCTGAAAGATTTGAAAGACAAAAGGTTGTTAACACAAAAAAGCCGCCAATTAGGCGACTTCTTAAATGGTACATGCTCATCAATTTTCTTCATTTTTATTTCCAGTTTCATTGTGGTTATTTCGAAGACTAGGGTTGAGGGCAACTTTGTGCAGACGGTAACCAATTGTACTGGTTGTTCATAACCCTCACAAGGATAGAGACTATCAGATGTTTAATGAATGAAAAAAACGATTTAGATGCTCGGCAAACAATTTAGGATAAGGTATTAGTTCTAACATCTCTACGAATGATCCTGGCCACCCATGAGTCAGCAACAGTGGTCGCTCGGATGTCCCTTCACCTCGAACGTGCACAAAGTGTATGTCGAAGCCGTTCACCTGTTCAATAAACTGTGGGAAACGGTTTAGCCATGCTTCCTGTTCACGCCAAGAGATTGGCGGGGAGCTTTTCACTTACGAGAGAAGGCATCTGAAGCTCAGCCCATTAGGGAGAGAATTAATACCTCTAGCAGAAGATCTACTGGCTACTCATGACCAGATTAGAAATATACGAAGCAACCAGGAGGTTAAAGGCGTTGTAAGGGTGGCTGCACCAGAGTCTTTAACGATGATTTCTAGATTAAGTCCGATTATTAGGGAGTTCTCTTTAAAATATCCTCATGTCAAATTCATCCTTACCAACGGTACATGTGAACAAAACCAGGTTGACTTAATTAGTGGACGTGTAGATGTGGCTTTGATGGTCTACCCGGAAATACATCCGGAAAAATGCATTCATTATTCTTTGGTCAAGGAGAACATTGTCCTGGTGTGCAACAATGACGGTCCAGACCATTTTGATGAATACAAGCGAGAGAACACCAACCATTGTTTTATTACGAATGAAGAAGGCATTTTAGATAAAGACCAAGAACGCTCAATACCTGACTACGGGTATGTATTGGTGGAGATAATAGCATTAGCTTCCCTATTTCAGAACTGTAGTAATTTCAGTTCCACACCAAGGAGACTTAAGAACCATGAAAATTGTAATTTTATATTTCATCTTGGCTTTGTTAGCATTGTCGATGACCATCTTAATCGATTTACTATCAGGAATGAGCCTATTTGAAGCATTTCACTCTATCCGGGCGGCCTTCGCCAACACAGCCATACCAGAGGTAATTGTCATGGTGTTTTTTCTATTTCTTCCTTTTGTTAATGTCATTACAGCAGCTGTACGGAAAAGGAGTCTGCGGAAATAACTAAGCTCAACGCTTATCGCTTATCGCAATAGCCCTAATCTTTTACGTACCCGGTGGACAACGAACAACAGAATGGGAATGGCCGTGAATAGAACAGACAGGATATAGCGCAAAAAGAATGCTCCCTCTTCCAAATGCCTTGGATAATTCTCCGCACTGATCAGCGAACCAAACAGAACAACAACACCAACAGGAATGGCCAGTCTTCGGGTATCTTGTACTTTGAATAAGTCCGCAGTCACAGCTATGACGGCGTAACAATAGAGGGTCATTTTAAAGAATACTCCTATAATTAAAGTTAAAATAACAAGAGCATCCAACCGTTGGATAAAATTTGCCAGGTTAACCAGTGTTATCGTTGTGTACATGGGAAAGGTACTTCTCTCATATATATTTTTTCCAAGTACTGAAATTTCGATAGCATGTGTAGAACAAAGCAGGATGCCGCTTAAAACGATAGCCGCAATCCCTGTTTTTCGGGACTGACAAGATTTTTGCAGATGAGGGAAAATTGTAGTCATGCAGATCAGCTCGCCAAAAGGGAAAGTTAAAATATTGGGAAAAGCCGACCTAAGAGCCTGCTTCCAATCCACAGCATGCAGCGGAAACAGATTTTTAAAATCAACCAGCCCCGCAGCAATCACGACAAAAAAACATATGAAACCCATGAAAAATATAACTATCAGATAAATTTCTGAAGTTCTAAAAAACACTTCAATCCCCTTATTCAGAATATATATGACAGCAGTGACCATAATGGCATTGATTATGAATACCGGCGTTTGGTCATAGGAAGCAGCGATCAGCAGGTCACCGGATTCGCGCAAGATTCTGGACCCATTAAACACTAAAACAGGAATGTACAGAAAACTCAATGGCCACCCAATAGTTTTACCCAGGATTTTTTGGGTATATCCGCTGATGATCAGATTAGGATATTGACAGTACAAATCATGAAATATCAGATACAAAAGCACTCCCCCAGGCAAAGCTAGAAGGATCGATAACCATATAGTATGTCCAGTTTCAAGCCCGATGGGAATCACAATGGCCGTTCCTAATTCAAATAAAATAATCATGGCAAACAATTGATTTGTACCAATAACTTCTTTTTTCATCACTTCTGCTCCGCTTCCTTTTAGTTAAATTGATCCTTATTCATGTACGGCTTTAACCTCATTCCTGTCCCTCGGATATAAGCCTCTACACGAATGTCCAGCTTGCCTTGGGCAAACAAGGAGTCCCACTGCTCTTTTACTGCTTCCCACTCCTTCGGACGGAGACGTTTCAGTTCATTGCCAAAACCAAAAATGTCACTTTTTAACCGCTGAGCTGCTTGTATGGACTGGATTACTTCTTCTTTCGTATGCTTGGCCAATTGCTCTTCCAACTTCATGATCTCATCCGCACTACTGAAGTCTACAAATCCCCGTGTTTCGTTCACTTTTCCTTCCTCTTGAATGTGAACATGAAAAACGGGTATCCCCTCCTGAAGCTCCACGTTTATATCCGTTTTGGAATAATTTATATGGACTGCGACCGATGCTTCCATATTTTCTGTATCAATGTTGACTATGGTTTGATCTATCTTGTTCTGAACCCATAATGTACCCTTGGCCTCGGAGCCTTCCAGCCACGCTGTTAGTTTCCCTTTTTTGAACACTCCAAGCCCATTTATTGAGAGAATAGCCTTCACTTCCGTCTGTTCCAAACTTGCTTTCTTCTTGCCTTCTTCCCTGTCTCCGATAATTCGGATGCCACTAATAGCCACTTCTCCTTCCCCAGTGATTTCATTAATTAATTCAAAAATATTGATATTCTTGTTTTCTCCCCATATTTTCGCCGTGTTTTTAGCTTTCTTGACCATGCCTATCGCAGGCAGACTCTCTATAGGTAGCAGGATTTTCAGAACAGCATTAGCATCAACACCTCTTGAAACCAGAACAGTAGAGTTCAACCTAAGCTCGTGAGACCTTTCAAACACATCAAAAATCTCATTTATTCCACTTCTAGCGAACGCTTCCCCGATAACAACAAGCTGCGTGTGAGCAAAAAACAACTGTCTTGCTGTCTTTTTTGATGTTTTGCGAAATGCGCCAAATAAAGTCCTGTCCGTCGTAGAATAGACCGTAGTGGTAGATTGTCCTGTATTTGCGCCCGTACTTGTGGCCGTCGACGAAGGATTCACAATTTGAAAAGTGACCTCATATTCCTCTTTATCTGGGGCTTTATCGATTCCAATGCCGGTTACGATCGCCAGTTCATTTAGTTCCCGTCTGTTCCAGCAACTTGTCAGCAGCATAATTATAAGGATACAAAGTATGATTCGCAGCAGCCCTTTATCCTTCATTCGGCTTGCCCCCCTCTTTACCTAATACGTTTATTGTGCTTTTTCTGACTGATTAAGCGCGGTCGGGTCTTCATGAATTGGAAGGGTAATCGGAAGAAGGCATCATGCTGATTCTGGGCTATAAACGGACCCATAGGAGACATATACGGAACCCCCAAGGAGCTTAGACTACACATATGCGCAATCATTATAAAGCTAAACACGCACACGCCGTAGAGCCCCATAAATGCCGCTATGAACATAATGACGAATCGAAGAATTCGCACCGAAAGAGCCATGTTGAACGCCGGGGTGGCAAGACTGGAAATACCCGTGAGAGAGACAGCGATGACTATGGCTGGAGTAACAATGCCTGCCTGCACCGCTGCCTGCCCAATTACCAACCCTCCGATAATCGATACTGTCTGTCCAATTGGGCTTGGCATTCGAACGCCAGCTTCACGGATAATCTCAAACGTCACTTCAAGCAGGAGTATCTCAATAAAAGTAGGGAAGGGTACATTTTCTCTCTGGGAGGCCAGATTAATCAACAGCGGGGTCGGGATCATTTCCTGATGAAAGTTCAGAGCTGCCACAAACAGACCGGGGCCTAACAAAGAAATCGCCAGACACATAAATCTCAATAACCGGATCAAGGATGAGATGTCATATCGCTGGTAGTAATCTTCAACTGCATGAAAAAACATAAAAAAGGTAGTAGGCGCAATTAGCACGAAGGGCGTTCCATCAACAAAAATGGCAATTCGCCCCTCCAGCAGATTACCTGCTACACTGTCCGGACGCTCGGTATTATAGAGTGTTGGAAAAGGTGAATATTTGTTTTCTTCAATTAGCTGCTCTATGTACCCTGATTCCAGAATTGAATCGATACGGATACCCTGTAACTTTTGCTTTAGGTTCTGTATCGTCGATTCTTTTGCGATGCCGTTTATGTACATGATAGCCACATCTGTTTGTGTAACAGCACCGATTTTCATCGTTTCAATCCATAGATTGACGTTTTTTATCCTCCGGCGGACCAGGGAGAGATTTGTCCCAATGGATTCCGTAAAACTTTCTTTGGAACCGCGGATGGCTACCTGGGTAGAAGCCTCTGTGACCGCTCTGACCTCGCCCCCGCTGGTGTTCCCGCTAATAGCTTTGGCCATTCCATCCACTAGAATTATCGTATTTCCAGATAAAAGGGCTTCAAAAAGCTCCTTCCAGTCATTAAGTACTTTTTCTTCACCGATACTCAAGGCTTTGTCTTTCATAAATTGATAAATTCCGCTTACCGATTTGACTTCCGGACCTCCCCAGTTGGGAGTGTCAAAGGCCATAATGTGCGTAATAAACTCATCGACGATGTTTTTATCATTTAAACCGTTGAGATATACAGCAGCCACCTCTATATGTGAAGTTACCAGCTCAAATTTACGAATAATAATATCAGGGCTGTTTCCAAGCCGGGACCTGATTTCCTTCAAGTTGTTTGCTAAATTCATGGAGATCAAGGGGTCTTCATTACTGGGCATCATCTACACCTCCTGCCCATACTATTTGCTGTCCAAACCTGTTTTATGCAGTATATGGGAATTTTATTATCGGTAATCAGGCCGCTGCTAGATTTTTACTCCTGTATGCCAAAAAGATTACAGTATGTTCACCTTTAATACTCTGAAATATACTGAAAGAAAAAGAGAGTAGCTGAGAACAAAAATCAAAACTTGTATCGTTACCGTACTTCCTCATCCTCAACATTACAAAAATTGACATTTCGGATGAAAATAAGTAGTATAATTAGAAAGATTTATATAAAAAAAGGAACCCTTTTCTCATTCCCCTCTATTCAAATTCCTATTTCTATCTATCCTATTTTAAGGAGTGAAAATGCTATGCGCGCACGAATGGTAAAAGCGAATACAAGGAATGTAATCGGTAGCTATTGCAAATGGATCGCGGCTGGGATGATTGTAACTCTCACGGGATGCTCGCTTGCATCCGCCGCTCCTTCACCCTCACTCTCATCCTCAAGTAAAACTAGTGAATCTACCTCCTCCCTGGTTACATTTCAATTGCAAGAGGCTACGATTGCTCAGATGCAGGACGCGATGAAGTCAGGAGCACTGTCGAGTGTCGAGCTCACAGCCATGTACCTCAACCGGGTATACGCCTATGATTCTAGTGGCATTCGGCTGAATTCAATCCCTGTTCTAAATCCCAATGTGCTAAAAGAAGCTGCTCAGGCTGATCAGCTAAGGGCACAGGGGATTAATACCGGGCCTCTGCAAGGCATCCCCTACACAGTTAAAGACAGTTACAAGGTTAAAGGACTCACTGTTGCTTCTGGATCTCCGGCTTTTAAAAACCTGATGGCAAAAGATGATGCCTTTACTGTAGAGAAGATACGCAAATCCGGTGGAGTGCTAATTGGTAAAACCAACATGCCACCAATGGCAGCAGGAGGAATGCAAAGAGGCGTTTATGGCCGTGCTGAAAGTCCGTACAATCCAAATTATTTGGCTGCAGCCTGGTACTCTGGCTCCTCTAACGGATCTGGCGTGTCAACAGCCGCCAACCTTGCTGCCTTTGGTATGGGGGAAGAAACAGTATCTTCTGGAAGATCACCAGCATCTAACAATGGTTTAATTGCCTACACGCCATCGCGGGGCTTAATCTCCATTCGAGGGAATTGGCCGCTTTTTCCTATACGGGATGTCGTGGTCCCACATACAAGAACTGTCGAGGACATGCTCCGCTTGCTTGACGTGATTGTTGTAGAGGATAAAATCACAAAAGGTGATTTCTGGCGAGAACAGAAAGCCGTTCGCCTCCCTTCTGTCAACAGTGTTCGTCCCAATTCCTATCTAGAGCTGCGAGATACTCAAGCTTTGAAAGGCAAACGAATCGGTGTTCCGAAAATCTATATCGGTAAGGACCATGAAACCACAACTCCGATTAAATTCAGACCTTCAATACAAGCATTATGGGAAAAAGCTGTAAAGGATTTAACTGCTCTTGGAGCTGAAGTAGTGGAAGTTGACTTCCCCTTGCAAGTGAACAGCGAGAAGGACCGACCAACAGCGAAAACACCTGAAGAACGTGGTTTGATGCCGGCAAAATGGAGTGAAAAGGAATTCGGGCTGCTTAATCCTTATGCAGCTGAGGAATTCCTTAAAAGTGTGGGTGATCCGAATTTCCCGTCATGGGCTAATATCGACCCTGCAACTGTCTTCCCGAATCCGCCCGGTTCGGTAGATGCCAAACGTGGCAGAGACCTTGGTCACTATGACGTATTCATTGAAACCATAAAGAAAGGCGTCACCCCTTTCGAACAAATTCCTCAGTTTCATGAAGGGTTGCGGGGGCTGGAAAATGTACGAAAGATAGATTTTGAAAATTGGATGAAGCAAAACAACCTTGATTTTATTGCTTTCCCGGCCAATTCGAATATTGGCAAGGCTGATTCTGATGTGAATGAAACGTCTTATGAGGAGGCTTGGGAGAATGGCAACTATTTCTCCAATACGAATTTCCTTCTACGCGAGTACGGGATCCCAAGTGTGTCTGTGAGTATGGGCGCAATGAAGGATACGGGTATGCCCGTCAATCTGACGATGGCAGGTGCCGCATATAGCGATAATGACCTGCTTCGATACGCGTATTCCTATGAGCAGGCAACCAAAAACCGTCCTATTGCAACACGCACGCCAGCGCTTGAGGATGAAACCTTTTCCTATAACCCGCAAACTGCTCTTCCACCCTCTAAACGCAAGGAAACAGGAGCCCCTGCACTTAAGTTGAATGCTTCGGTCAAAAACGATGTTCTCGCTTTGGAAGGTTCAGTCACAGATCAAAGCGAAATCGCGCAGCTCAAAGTGTATGTCAATGGCATGCGTGTCGCTATTACAGAAGATAAAGCTAATTGGTCAGCAGCGCTCCCAACTACTAAATTCAAGCAGGGTGGCGCCTCCCAAGCCGATACACTGCATATCCTCGTGCTGGCGAAGGATATTTACGGAAATACCGCAGCTCAAATCAAGTCTGTCACTTTACCCCAATGACGAAGGACATCATGGTCTTAGCAACGGGATCATTGAGCTGGGCAGGCTGGAGGTTGGTCAGATGAAGCTGTAACTTCCAGCTCTTTGAATTAAATATTTAAATTAGCAAGCTCCCTCGCTGCTTTCGCAGTATAGGGAGTTTTTCTTTAAAATCCCATCATTATTCAGCTTACCTGCTTCAGTCCAACCGCTGAACTGAGTACTATCGCAATGAATAAAATTCTCGTGGTATTACGCGGTTCACCATAAAGGATCATATCCAGAATGGTCCCGACCAAAGCTCCAATACCAGTTTTTGATAACGCCGCAAATGTAGTGCGGAACTAAAGCAGTAATGAAAAAAAAGCCTGAGATCATACTGCATACAGCAGTTTTTCTCCCAGGCTCTTATCCCTCCGTGACACAGTACAACGACTGTAAGTTTTCTCTTGGACCAGCCGATATGACATCGCGGAACCCTAGAAAATCTTTTTAAATTCAATTATAGTATTAATGTTTTGGTCATTATGAAATCAATCTGTTCTTCATCCCCCATATAAAAAGAGTGTGCACCCATTTGAACAAACCCCATTTTCTCATAAAAAGCAATGGCATTTTCATTTTTTTCCCATACACCGAGCCAAACCTTCTTTTTATGATGTTCCAGTGCAATTTCGATAGCTTTATTTAACAGATGCTTACCCAGCCCATGTTTTTGAAATTTGTTTTTAATATAAATCCTCTCCACTTCGAGTGACTCATCACCCATTTTTTCGGATTGGGCATCATTTATATTGATCTTCAAATATCCGGCAAGTTCTTCATTGAAATAGATGAAAAAGATTTCTGAAGAGACATTAGCCAATTCCTTATCCAGCTGTTTCAAGTTAAATGCTCTTTCCAGATAGGCTTGCATATTTTCAGGTGAATTTTGATCTTTAAAAGTATCGTTGAAGGTTTCAATGCTTATTTCTTGGAGTATTTGTACATCTTCACGGCTGCATTTGATCATTTTCACATTCATTATAACTATATCGCTCCTTCATATAAATCAATTAATAATTTCTTTTGTTCCCTTTTTTCACGAATTCCCATTCATCACTTATATTTTTTCTTACTCTTTGAAGAAGAGTAAAAATAGTGTTTACTTCACTTTCCGAAAATCCCGCTAATGCAACTTGATCCGAATAATCATGTTCTCTTTTTATGAAAGGATAAACACTGTTTCCTTTTTCTGTTGGAAAGAGTTTATTAATTTTTTTGTTATGCTGATCCTCTTTCTTTTCAATAAAACCATTAATTACAAGTTTTTGGATAGCGCGAGATGCTGTTGTTCGATCTACTTTTATCATCTCAGCTAACTTTTCTTGAATAATTCCTGGGTTTTCACATATTCGTACAAGGTATAAATACTGTCCTTTTGTAAGGTCATATTCTTTGAATTCAATATTACTGATAGAATCTAATGCCCTTGCTATCATTCCAATTTCACGAAGTACTTCCTTCATAATGAACTCCTTTGCCCCTATTTTGTTGCAAATGCAATAAACATAGTATATATTTAATCTACCCTAATTTTGTTGCATTTGCAACTTGAAATTATAATAAAGAGGTCGAGTAAAGTGAAATATGTTTTTTTTGTAATAGGAATTTTTATATTATCCCTTGGTATTTCTTTCACTATACAATCAGACCTTGGGACATCACCTTTTGATGCACTATTGGTAGGACTATCCACAAATGTGGGGCTTACTGTAGGAAGTTGGGAAATCATAATGGCTTTAATCTTGATCTGTTGTAATTCACTTTTAAAAAGACAAAGACCAGAAGTTTTGGGGTTGTTAACAGCATTTATAACGGGGATTGGTATTGATATGTGGCTTTTTTTATTGCAGGATTTAATAACACCTGAACTATGGTACAGCAAAGTTGTTTGTTTTGGAATTGGTTTAGTTATTGTGGGATTAGGAACTGCAACCTATTTACAGACAAACTTTGCACCCATTCCAGTTGACCGATTAACCATAATCATACAAGAATTAACTGGAAAAAATCTATTTTTTTCGAGAACATTCATTTACCTTATCTTCTTGATCATAGCATTCATTTTAAATGGACCCATTGGCATTGGAACTTTGTTAACTGTTTGTTTAGGGGGGGTAATACTCAATTATTTCATGCCCCTCACTGGAAAAGTATTAGACCGCATATTAACACACTCTGGTACATCACCAAATCATGATAAAGATAAAAAGCATTCAATGTAGAATGCTTTTTATCTTTCTTATTCAACTGACCTGATCTGAAGGCATAATATCATTATATTAATTTCAATACAGAATCTTTGTTTTCAGTTTTAAGTTTCTCTAGAAGAATTGGTACAGTTATTTGTCTCTTAATTGGTACTTTAATTGTGTCTAATTCATTTTTATAATGTGTTTGTATTTTGAAGGTCAATTCATAAAGGAGTGTAACTTTATGTTCCACGGATTATCTGCTTTTCCACTCACCCCGGTGAATGAGACAGGCATTGACGAAAAAGCATTTGTAGCACTGATTCAACGATTAGTTGCAGCTGGTGTAGACTCAATTGGGGCATTGGGTTCAACTGGAAATTATGCATATCTTAATCGAGAAGAACGTTTCCGGGTTCTTCAACTTGCTGTCCACTCAGCAGACGGGATTCCCGTGATGACAAGTATAAGTGCGATTCGTACCTTAGAAGTACTTCGATTAGCGGAAGATGCACAAAAAGCAGGAGCAAGTGCAGTACTGCTAGCCCCTATCTCCTATCAAGCACTAACGAATGAAGAAGTATTTTCACTCTATGAACAGGTAACCCGTTCACTCTCCATTCCACTTTGTGTCTATGATAATCCAGGCACCTCCCATTTTCATTTCAGTGACGAATTGCACGGCCGAATTGCTGAGTTACCTCATGTTGGTTCTATTAAGATTCCCGGAGTACCTACTGATCCCGAAGCAGCCAAGACACGCATCAAAAAACTACGAGAGTCGATTCCTCCCCATGTAACTATAGGAGTAAGTGGAGATTCATTTGCAGTCACCGGCTTGAATGCAGGTTGTGAAGCATGGTACTCCGTTCTCGCTGGTTTGTTTCCAAAGGCATGTCTAAAAATAACCCGATTGGCCCAGGACGGTTTTGCTGACGAAGCAGAACGACTCTCGACACTACTTGAACCTATTTGGACGTTATTTCATCAGTATGGTAGCCTTCGTGTTGTTTCAGCAGCAGCAGAAATAAGTGGCTTAATCTCAAGTCCCAGTCTTCCTTTGCCCTTACAACCATTGAATCAATCAGCTAGAGAACACTTGAAACTTATACTAAAGAATCTTCAGGAATGAATTGTTTCTTTTACTATTTATCAAAAAAAGAGCGGAATCTCAACATGTATCTAGATTCCGCTCTTTCAGCATGGAGACGCTGCTTTAGCTTAGGACTGTTTTCTTATCGAATCCGTCCAGAGAGCATCCACAGGCGGTAATTCGCTCCCTTGTGTCATATATATCCGGTCGACTCTGAGTTGTGACTTTCGAGCTAAGATCGAAAACAGGTGAACACCACTGGGCAATTCCAAATCCGACAGTAAACACCAATAGTACACTTGAGCGGTGTTATACGTATGCAGTGTGCCCTTGCCCAGTTGTTCGGATAACGGTCTTACTACGCCGTCCAGCGATAAGTAGCATGAATCGGATTGGTCATTATGATGTCGAACCAAAATCCAAATATGGTAAATACCTTCATTTTTGATATTTATTTTGTAATGCATGGTTGGAGCAATCTCCGGGTTCTCCCACTGTCTTCCAGGCTCAGAAACATGCATGGCGAAACCTGTCCTTCCATTGGTTTCTGCCTGTAAGTGGCTCCAATGAATAGCAGTACCTTCTTTACTGGACGTGAGATATGCATATTCAGAGTTTTCCAACGCATATTCGGCTTCAATCGCAACGATGCCATTCGATTCGATAAACATACCCGTACCAAATTCTTTTATAACATCCTTTGTACCGTCAGCATCACAAATGTTTGCATAGCGCGTATCCCCTAATGTGGTCTGCGGAACATCAAAACATTTCAAGAAGATTTCATCGATGGTGACGTAAAAATCTCTTGTGGCATAAAGGACGACGGGAAGAGGTACTTCATGCTCTCCCGTTTCGTAAAATTGATTACATAATTGTTCGACTTCATTCCAATTCACAGTGGGACTTTCCAGTCCATGATCGGTAACCAGCCTATGATGATGCTCACTGGGAATCGGTCCCAGATTGCACGTTTTTTGCTCATTCGTATATATTACTAACTTGTTAATAGTGACATAGGGGTCTACCATATAAATTTTTAAGACATGTATACCGGAAGCCAGGTAGGGCAGCTCCACTCTCATTTTCTCACCGTTATTAAAGACGGCTTCCTGCCAAGCCCCCAACCACTCGTCACGAGTCTCTGATTCTACCAGAATGGGTGCTGTATCATCGACTCCAATACCGAAACGAATATTGCCTGTCGAATTTAAAGTAAGAAAACGATGAATCTCTAAGGTAAACTGTCCAGCCTCTTTCAAAAAAATATCGTATCCTAAATATGGATGATTCTTAAGCTCTCCTGCAAGCGGTCGTAGTTCACCGCTCCAGGCCATCATCGCGGCTCCCTCATACCTTGCCATCCCCGGTATGGCCACCCAACCGGATTTATCGGTCGAATCTACACCGGGAACATTATGGTCGTAGGAGGCTGCTGGGATAGACACATATCCGTCTGCCTCTATATGTCCGTAAAACGTTTCAGGAACATTTACACCTTCCTCAACTTGCACCTTTATTGGAACAGAAGTCATATCTTTATGGTTTCGGACGGTCAGTTGTCCAGTCTTTCCAGCATACTTATGCGAATCGATGACCGAGACAAGAATTCTTTTCTCCGTTTGGATCGATCCTTCACTTTCGGAAAGAATGATCCAATCTACGTCTTCCATTACCTCAATCGTGAATGGAATGGTTCCGTTCCCCTGGTTTCCAATCTCGAACCATTTTTGTTTCTGACCATGGATGGAAAAGCGCAGCGTTGTTTCTTCATTCCAAAGATCGATTCTCATGCCACCTTGAGCAATTTTCAATGCGGGCTTTCGCGCAGGATACAAGGCGGTAGGCGGTGGTGGAAAGCTTTCCGGTGTAAGGATCCCGTTCCACTTGCCTTCACTCATTTTTGCGTTATAGAAATGAAGCATTCTTCGTTTGTAGTCCGCCATTTTTACCGAAAGCTCCACATATAGGTCAGCAGCCTGCATGTTTCCGCGCTCATAAGAAAGCGTGCTTCTGTCGGCAAAATAAAACTCATGGTTGGTATAATACGATGCGTGAATTTTCATGAGAAACATCTGGAAAAATGCAACCCGCTCCTGGACCGGAAGGCTGTACATTATGGCATTGCCTCGACGAAAAACATCCTCCAACCGCATTAATCTACGCCCTGCTTCATCACCTAATACAGTTTGTGAAAACACATTGGATTGCATATGTTCGATCTTTCGTACGTTAGTGACCTGTGCAAATGTTTCGTATATTCCCGCAGCTTCAGATCCGTGGTTGCCGGAAAAATTGGCGTTTATCCAAGATTCGACGAATTGAGATGCATTCTTGGTCATTCCTTCTTCTTTGCCGGCTTCCCAGCCAGATCGCAAAAAGAATTCCATATCCTGTTCAAGGGGCTTCAACCCGCCAACATTCAGAATCCACAATTTCCGGATTCCCGATTCATACGATTTTTTCAATTCATTCCCTGTATGGGCCAATGGAATTGAATTGATAAAAAGATAACTCATCGCCGTTCCTGGAGCTGCCCAGTAAGAATTGTGATAATACAAACCGTTGCCTCCACTGCGTTGACGCTCCTTCTCATTCGGATATCGGCGCATATGCCCAAAGTTGTCGTTTGCCCAAATGAGGGTCACACCTTCAGGTAGATCAAGACCTCGGTCATATAGCTCTAACACTTCTTTGTACGGGATAAATGTCCGTAATGAAGCATTTTCTTTCGACTCGCCGATCACGTCCTTGAGAATTTGCTTTTGATCCTGTATGACCTTTCCTAAGAGAGAACTCTTGGCTTTTGCCCGTTCTTCCTTAGACATGGAATTATCCTCATCAATGGACTGCGTATGAAATCCGGAATCATGGATTCCACGCATACCAACTGTATAACACACCTCGTAATTTTTATTCTTCTCGACACTTTCCCGCCAATATTCCTGTAGAATTTCGCGATTTCGGCCTTCGA
The DNA here is from genome assembly GCF_044784315.1 of Paenibacillus sp. DP01. Classification (NCBI taxonomy): domain Bacteria; kingdom Bacillati; phylum Bacillota; class Bacilli; order Caryophanales; family Paenibacillaceae; genus Paenibacillus; species Paenibacillus sp. DP01. The sequence continues at coordinate 2,780,230 of NZ_CP173059.1, read as the reverse complement.
TGGAATAATCGTATGAGGCGTCGTCATAACCCTTGGCTGCGAGCCATGGCTCCCATTCATTCTGGTTGCTGCGAAGCAACATATCGCAATGCGACGTGCCTACTACAATCCCCATTCTTTCCGCGAGTGCTCCATTTTCGGGATTCTCATTAAAATAATTCACATGCATGGCAGGCCAAATGAAATTGGCTTTCAGACGAAGTAAAAGTTCAAAAATAGATTGATACGCGTCAGGTCCGATTGTGCCATCTTGAGTATGAATCTTGGCCCAGTCATCAAGCTCTTCCTCATCATTCAGGAAAATTCCCCGGTACTGAACCGCTGGCCAATCTGCTTTGGAGAGGTCCAAAGGCAAACAAAATACATCGCAGGTTTTCACCGGTACATCCGCCCAGTAATACCACGGAGACACACCCATCGCCTCGCACAAATCATAGATTCCGAAGATGGTACCGCGCCTGTCGGTTCCTATGATATATAACACACCGTCAATGACTTCCTGAAGAAATGCTTCCCACCGGTACGAGCCATCCTCCAACACTAGTTTTTTCAGCGATACCCCTTTATCTTGCAGATAAGCGAGTAACAGCTCATTGTCTGTGATCGTGCCGATCACGATGCTGCTTTGGTCCATTTCTTTTGCTCGCACTAGCTTACAACCGCAAACCCAATCAATATCTCGCATAAGATTGCAAAAAGCAAGATGCACCGCGCTGTTTTCCGTTTCGGAAACAAAAACAGGCACCTCGTGATTTCTTTTCAACAGTTCAAATTCATTCTGGGTTCCTTGGTGTGATTTCAAGTGTCTAACCTCCTCGTGTGCTCCATTCGGAAGAAAATCTGGTAGCTAAACTATACCTGAATACCAAGCAATAATCTTTTAATATGTTGCCGAATTATCGATTTATTATATTATATTGCTATAGGATGGAGGTTGAGCAATGGTTGCTGATGTAAGTCATACGCACCCCCTATTTTCAATCGAGTATGTCGTCCATGATTCAGACCACAACATGACCAATTTTCATTATCACGATGCATATGAACTTTATTTTCTAGAAAAAGGGTATCATCAGATTTTGATCCAGGACTCCATCTATGACATTAAGCTGCATGATGTTGCACTGTTTAAACCAAATCTGTTCCATAAAAGCTACCAAAATCAAGGTTGTGCCAGAACATGTGTCTATTTTACGGAGCGTTTCTTGCGATTATATTTTACGGAACGGGCAATAAAATCTTTATTAGGCTGCTTTGATACAGAAATTATCTCTTTGAAAGAAGAAGTATTTGCGAAAGTGAAAAGACTATTAAAGTCCCTGGAGAAAGAAAACGTCTCGGGTGAGAGTGACCGTATTTTTATACTTTTAGCTGAACTGTTATCTCTATTAAATAATAATAAGGATTCCCAAACAGTGGAGCAGCAGTCTTCCAAGTACGCTAACTTTGGACCTATTCTGTCGTACATCAACCAAAACTATAACAAAATCACCAAAATCGAAGATATTGCAAAGTCGTTTTACATGTCCAAATATTATTTGTGTCATCGTTTTAAAGAAGCCACGGGACTTACGGTTATTCAATATTTAAATAACATTAAGATTCAACATGCTTGCAACTTGCTGATCAATACAAAGTTAACGATACTCGAGATTGGTAACGAATGTGGCTTCAACTCGTCCATGTATTTTTGTAAGATCTTTAAACAAACGGTATTTATGACACCTAGGGAATTTAGAAAGAAAGCTAGATAAGATCATCTGTTATAGTTTTAGGCTAAAATTTATGACAGCTTGTGGAACGCGTATAAGCGTAATGCGGGCTTATCTTCCAACGAAAAGAGGAATGTAAATTGACTAGTCTTCCCCTGCATCCGGCTTTGTCTGGAAAAACAGTTGTAGTAACCGGCGGCTCCGGCGTGTTGTGCAGCTCCATGGCCAAGGAACTTGCCCGCCAGGGTACCAAGGTCGCTATTTTGAACCGTACTGCTGATAAGGGCGAATTGATAGCCAAGGAAATTTGTGAGAGTGGTGGAGAATCCATCGCTGTTGCCTGCGATGTGACCGATGTTGAAAGCGTGAAGCAGGCTGAGGAGACGGTCCGTCGTCTGCTCGGTCCGTGCGATATTCTGATCAATGGAGCAGGCGGCAACCACCCCAGTGCGAATACGAGTTTGGAGACATTTCATCCTGAAGATCTGAACCAGTCTGGAATCACTACCTTTTTTGATCTCAGTGTACCTGGCTTCCGCAATGTGCTTGATTTAAATTTTATCGGGACTTTAATCCCAACACAGGTTTTTTCCAAAGGCATGATCGGACGACCTGGCGCTGTGGTCCTTAACATATCCTCCATGAGCGCTCCCAGCCCAATGACCAAGGTTCCCGCTTACAGCGCTGCCAAAGCCGCCATCAACAACTTCACCCAGTGGCTGGCCGTACATCTAGCCGAATCTGGCATTCGGGTGAATGCCATTGCCCCCGGATTTTTCCTGACAGAGCAGAACCGACAATTGCTCACCAACGAGGACGGCTCGCTTACCGAGCGTTCGGCCAAGATTATTGCCCACACCCCTATGCGCCGTTTCGGTGAGCCTGAAGACCTCCTCGGAACGCTGCTTTGGCTGGCAGATGAAACCGCTTCCGGTTTTGTGACCGGTGCAGTCATTCCTATAGATGGTGGTTTTATGGCCTATTCGGGGGTATAGAATCTTCACTTTCCATCCCTTGCCCTTCTATTTACAATTACGAAGTGGCAAGGGGCTTAGTGTGTCAACAACGCTCTACTATGGTTTCAACTGAATCCGTTTACATAAATAATAAGTCGAAGGAAGCATTGCTCAATTGGTCATGCTTTAATTTATCACATTCTCCTATGCGTATATTCAAGCAGGATTACACTTGTCTTGTATACAAGATATCGAACCTCTATGAAAATCCTTCAATTCCATCCACCGCTTGACGGCAAACAACTAGACTCACGAGCAAAAAAATGAATAACACAGACCAGCATTATTTCTTGATATAGCCAGCGAACTGCCGGAGGAATTCGAGAGAATGTATATCCTTTCGGAGATGATGGTGAACCAGATCATCCATTTTGCTTGTATCCTGATTCAACATATATTCAAGCATAGTTTGGTGCTCATGCCAGATTTCCATCAGCTTCCCTGCTTCCAGCATATGGAGCTTGCGATATCTGATATAGTGAACATTTGATTGCTGAATCAGCTGCCAAAGAAATTCTCGGCCCACCAATTGGAACATAGTATGGTGGAACTGATCGTCCAAAATGAGAAATTGATCCGTAGCATGATCGTCTTCAATGACAGCCCTCTGCCTGTCCAAAATTTCGCTCAGCTTCTGTATATCGCTTAATGCAAATTGCGTAGAAAGCTCCTTCATAATCTCTTTTTCCACTGCGCTTCTCAAGTAGCTCATTTGTTCTACGGACTCCAGATCAATATATGAGACAATGTTCCCCTTCTTGGGAAAAATATCAATATAAGACTCCAGCGCAAGCTGTTTCAACACATCGCGCAGCGGAGTTCTGGACAACTGGAAGCGTTCTGACAAGGTCGTCTCGCTGAGCAGAGTCCCAGGCTTTAAGGTCAACGACAAAATATCATTTTTCAAAAGCTGCTTGATTTCTTCCTTTGTAAACATAACATTCCTGCCTTCACTTTATAAATCTAGTCTTATTATAAAGCATTTTGATGTGATAGACTCCTCAAAAATTGTCATTGACAAGGATAAACTTTGCATTTTATGATCAAGTCAATCTTGTATACAAGATTAAAAAAATCAATCAGGGAGGGTATCGTTATGAACATGACCTGGAGATGGTATGGGGAAGGCAATGACAATATTACACTGGATCATATCCGGCAAATTCCAGGAGTTATGGGCATTGTTTGGTCTTTACATGAAAAGATAGCCGGTGAAATATGGGAAATGGAGCGAATTCAGGAGGTAGCTGATCAGATTACAAGCAAGGGCTTTAGTACGGCAGTCGTAGAGAGTGTAAATGTCCACGATGATATCAAAATCGGCCTGCCATCCCGCGATCAATATATTGACATTTATATTGATACCATTCGAAAATTATCCAAGGTGGGAGTCAAGGTGATTTGCTATAACTTTATGCCTGTCTTTGACTGGACCAGAACGGAGCTTTATAAGGAACTGCCTGACGGGTCCAACGCCCTCTTTTATGAAAAGGCTGCCATTACCGATAACCCCCGTCAAATGGTGGATCGGATTCTCAAGGGAGCCGGGAAGTTCACGATGCCAGGCTGGGAACCGGAGCGGTTGGCGAGACTGGATGAACTGTTTGCTGCTTACGCAGATGTCACCGAAGACAAGCTGTTTGACAACCTGAAGTATTTTCTTGAGCGCATCATCCCGGTTTGCGAGGAGGTTGACATCAAGATGGCCATTCATCCTGATGATCCGGCATGGCCCATCTTCGGGCTGCCGAGAATTGTCCGAAGTCGTGAGACCATCCGGCGCATCCTGAATGCAGTGAACAGTCCATATAATGGTCTAACCTTCTGCACAGGCTCACTGGGGACTAACCCTGAGAATGATTTGCCAGCTATGATTCGGGAGTTCCATGATCGTATTCATTTTGCGCATATTCGTAATGTCAAGGTGTTTGAGAATGGCGACTTTATTGAAGTGTCACATCGTGGGAAAGACGGAAGCGTCGATATACCGGAAGTGGTTAGAGCTTATCACGAAAAAGGCTATCAGGGATATGTGCGCCCAGATCACGGTAGACATCTATGGGGAGAAGAAAAAAATTGTCGGCCAGGCTACGGTTTGTATGACCGTGCGCTGGGAGTTATGTACTTGCTAGGTGTCTGGGATAGTCTTGCTCAAAGCAAGGGAGTGAAATAGATGCTCCAGCTTGACCGGAAAGGTCTTTTAGATAAGGCGGCCTGGGAAGCAGCAGGCATTGAACTACCAAAGTATGATCTGGAGCTTGTAGCCCATAACACCCGAGTTAGACCGCAATGGGTGCATTTCGGAGCAGGCAATATTTTTCGGGGGTTCGTAGCCAATGCACAGCAACAACTGCTGAATAGTTTGAAAGCGGATACAGGTATAATTGCGGCCGAAACCTTTGATTTTGAAATGATTGACAAAGCCTACAAGCCTTACGACAATCTAACCTTGCTGGTGTTAATGAGTGCAGACGGTAAATTTCACAAAAGTGTGGTCGCAAGCATCGTTGAGAGCCTTGCAACGGAGCAGAATCGTCGTCTGGACGACTATCTCCGTCTGCTTGAGGTATTTGAAAATCCGACTCTGCAAATGGCCAGCTTCACTGTCACGGAAAAAGGATACGGCCTCACCGGGCCCGACGGTAAGTATCTGGCTGTTGTGGAGAGGGATTTAGTGAATGGTCCTGAACAGCCGGTGCATGTGATGAGCATAGCTACTTCGCTTGCCTATCGGCGTTATTTAAAGGGACAGCATCCAATGACCTTGGTAAGCATGGATAATTGCTCCCATAACGGCGATCTGTTAAAGGATAGTATGATTGCTATCGCCAAGGAGTGGACGTGCAGAGGCCTGGTAGAGAAAGGATTTGCAGACTATCTGCAGAATGAGGAAAAAATAACCTTCCCGCTGACTATGATTGATAAAATCACCCCCCGCCCTTCCTTACAGATACAATCTGCTCTTCGAGAGCTGGGGTTAGCCGACATGGAGATTGTCGTTACCTCCAGGCATACGTATACGGCTCCCTTTGTCAATGCTGAGGTTAGCGAGTATTTGGTCATTGAAGACAAGTTTACAAACGGGAGACCTGCACTGGAGGAAGCTGGCATCATCTTCACGAATCGGGATACGGTAGACAAAGTGGAGAAGATGAAAGTCACGACCTGTCTCAATCCGCTACATACAGCGCTGGCCCTCTCCGGGTGCCTGCTCGGGTATCAGCTCATTGCAGATGAAATGAACGATTACACCTTGCGTCGTCTGGTGGAAACCATCGGCAACAAGGAAGGCTTGCCTGTTGTGGTTGATCCCGGAATTATCCAACCTCAAGCGTTCATTAACGAGATATTGCAGGAACGCTTCGCCAATCCCTATATTCCAGATACGCCACAGCGGATTGCAACAGATACTTCCCAAAAGATGAGCATCCGTTTTGGCGAAACCATAAAGTCGTATGTTAGCACAGCAGGGCTTGATCCCACCGACCTGACTGCTATTCCCTTGACCATTGCGATCTGGTGTCGTTATTTGCTGGGGGTGGATGATCAAGGAACACCCTTCACACTCAGTCCGGACCCGTTACTGGATACATTGCAGGGGTATTTGCAGGATACGAAGCTGGGCGATCAGACCTCTGGGGTTCGCAACCTCCTTGAGGATGAAAAACTGTTCGGCGTCCGATTATATGAGATTGGTCTGGGCGACAAGATTGAAGCCATGTTTCATGAAATGCTATCAGGTCCCGGAGCAGTCCGAAGCACCATAGAGAAGTATGTGAACTAGAACTTACATTAAACAATCCCCCTGCCACGAAACTTTGGTCAGGGGGATTTGTAATTCTCATGTTTGTTAGCTTGTTGCCAACAGTAGAACCGGGCCACAACTCTGATTAGAATCCTGCCGTCCAACCCGCATCAGCAGCAATAACTGCCCCATTCACAAAGCTCGACTCGTCTGAAGCCAAGAAAAGGGCTATTTTCGCGATTTCTTCAGCCTGCCCTACACGAGGAATTACGCCTTGCGTGACCTTCGTTCGAGATGCGCCAAACTCATTCAAGTTATGAATCGTTGAAGTAATGTTGGTAGCTGTTGCACCTGGCGCAATGGCATTGCATCGGATGCCTTTTTGAGCATACATAAATCCCGTGTTTTTCGTAATACCGACTACCGCATGCTTTGAGGCGGTATAGGCAGCGCCTGCATGCGCACCACTGAAGCCACCCGTAGATGCCGTATTTATAATTACTCCATTTCCTTTATCCAGGAAGATCGGGATGACTTTGCGAATCGCACGCATAACGCTTTTTGTATTAATATCGAATATCAAATCCCAAGTCTCGTCGTCCACATCCCCTACTGGCGCCATGTTATCCATAACGCCCGCATTGTTAACCAAAATGTCGAGAGTTCCGAATTCATTAACAGCTGTATCGATCAAAGCATGTATATCATTCAAATCAGCAACATTGGTTTTTATTGCGATGGCGTTTCCTCCAGCTGATTTAATTCCTGCTGCAACCGCTTCTGCTCCTTCAATGTTCAGGTCTGAAAGAACAACACTTGCCCCTTCTTTTGCAAATAATTCTGCAATCGCTTTCCCCATTCCTGATGCTGAGCCTGTAACGACCGCAACTTTTCCTCCCAAACGCATGAAAGATCCCTCCAATGTTTTTTAATCAACCGTTCATTTGAAGTATGGATCAACTGCTAAATCAAAGTCAATTGTACGAAAGTACAGGCGAATAATCTATCTTTCATACCATAACCCTGATAGTCCCCTTGTAAGATAAAACTGATGTGTATCACGTTGATAAGGAGCAGGATGCATATTATTAAGAGTTTATCGATTTATTTTTACAATTTCTGTGGAATTATATATATACTTTTCCAGAGTAATGGTATATTCTAGTAAAAACAATGCTCATATAAAAAAATATGACCTTATGGAGGGACAGGCCTTGAAGAGACTTTTCGCTTTAAGTTGTGCTTTCTATCTATTAATCGGCGTCACCAGCGTGGTGCTTGGGGCATTACTGCCGACTTTTCTGCCTCACTATGGACGGGGGTACAGCGATGGTGGATTACTGCTGTTCTTGCAGTTTTTCGGCTTTCTTGTCGGTGTTCTGCTCACTCCCTTCATGGCTCTACATATGGGCCGCAAGTCCATGCTTGCTATTGCCTTGGGGAGTATTGTCGTCTCATGTACTATCTTGGGCCTACTTCCCTCTTGGAATTGGGTCATTGTAATGGCCATATGGATTGGCTTCGGCTCAGGCATTATTGAATCATCCATCGGAGCGTTCACCATTGAGTTTACGGAGGAGCAAAAAGCCGTAGCGATGTCCAAGCTGGATGTCTATTTTGCACTTGGTGCACTGCTTATGCCTGCGATCGTTAGCCTGTATATCTGGTTTGGAATTTGGAATCTAACCTTTTACACCATCTCCTTTCTCACTTTTATCCTATTGCTATTTTGGCTTACCATGCCTGTTTCCGCCTCCACTCACCTCACTCAAGCAGACATCCGCACTACTGAGCGTTCAGTTGAACAAGCCCGTTACTCAGGACAGCACCGTGTATTGCTAGGAATCTTCATTATTTTCTTCTTTGTTTATATGGGTCTTGAACTTGGACTCATGAACTTCCTACCTTCTATTCTGACCGAAACGCTACAACTTCAGGGATCTGTTGCCTCGCTAGGTGTCAGCGTGCTTTGGATTGCAATGATCATTGGTCGTATGTTCTCAGGAAGGATTGCAGAATCAGTAGGATATATTCCTTATCTGCTATGGAGTGCAATTGGAACTTTCTGTTTCTTAGTCGCTATGGTGTTTATATCCAGCCAATGGGCTACATACCTTCTAATTTTTGGTGCAGGGATATTCATGTCTGGACTCTTCTGTATCGCACTTGTCTACGCCAACGTACTGATTCCGGGAATGACGGAGCGGACGACCAGTATTCTGATTGCTTCAGGCGGAATTGGCGGCTCAGTGCTTCAATACGTAATAGGCTGGAGCATGAGCGAATGGCCAGTGACCGCTAGCCTCTGGATCTTAGGAGGATTTACTTTGATTTTGCTGCTGGCACTTATTCTCACACATCTGTGGAATAATCGGGGCAGCCGAGTAATTGACTCCCTTGTCCATCAGGGCAAGGAAGGATGATATTGTTTTAGTCCTTAGGGGAGGTGAGGCCTATCGCGTTTTTGCTTTTCGGGCAGATTCTGTTGCTGCGGTTATCTCTCATATCTGTGAAATCGCAGGAACAGTCAAATTGTGGCTTCTTTGTCCATTAGGACATGGAAGGTGATTTTCTTATTTTGGGGAGGTGAGTTCAGCCTCGTTATGCTGATTGGGCGTTACTCTTTTTAAGGATGACTTAATGAAAAGTATATTCTGATATGGAGGGGAAATATCGTGCATACCTTGACCAAAGAACGTTTCAGATACGGAAAAGGCATTACTTTGATTGACGATTCAGGTAAGGAGTATTTGGATGGCGTATCTGGCACCTTCAATCTGTCGCTCGGTTATAATCACCCTCATGTCGTCTCCAAAGTACAGGAGCAAGTCGCCAATCTTGCCCACATGTCTTCATCCTTTACCGAGCCTTACGTTGAAGAAGTCCTAGACCATCTAATCCAATATGCCCCGAACGGCATCGATGCCGGGTGGATGAGAGATATTACCGGCTCCACGGCGAATGAATGTGCTGTGAAACTGGCCCAGAAATATACCGGAGCAACTGATATCATCAGCCTGCATCTGTCACATCATGGACAGACCCAGTTCGCAACAGGCATTTCCGGTAATGCCTTTCGCCGCAAGAATTTTCCCAATTCAACTGCGGCATATTCTCTGCATGTGCCTGCCCCCTACTGCTATCGTTGTCCCTTTAATTCTTCACCAGACAAGTGTGGTCATCACTGTATTGAAGCCATATCGGACGCCATTGAATATGCAAGCTCAGGCTCTGTGGCCTGCATGATTATTGAACCCATTCTGGGCAACGGAGGTAATATCATCCCGCCTGCAGGATATTTCAAGCGTCTCCGTCAGTTATGCGACGAGCATGGGATGATTCTGATTGCTGACGAAGTGCAGACTGGGATTGGGCGGACAGGCTACATGTTCGCAAGTGAGCTGTTTGACATCCAACCGGATATTATTACTCTTGCCAAGGGTTTGGGCGGCATTGGTGTCCCGGTTGCGGCGGTCTTGATGCAGTCTCGTCTCGATGTCCTGGAGAAGCATGAGCATTCCTTTACCTCGGGCAGCAATCTGATCTCGGTCACGGCAGCCAAATCCACGCTGGAGGTTGTAAGCGAGCCCGGTTTTCTGGAAGCCGTCCGGTCCAAAGGAAACCTGCTCAGATCCCTGCTGACCGAGATAGCTGACAAGCATGATTGCATTGGTGAGGCTCGTGGCGTCGGACTGATGTGGGGACTGGAAATTGTAGACGAGGACGATGGCCCGGACGCAGTGAAAAGCAATGGAATTATCGATCGTGCATTTGAGGAACAGCAATTAATCCTCAGAGGTTCCCGTTACGGTTATGGCAACGTGGTCAAAGTGAGACCTTCCCTTACGGCTACAGAAGATGAGATTGTCGAAATTGTTAAACGGCTTGACACCGTTCTTGCCACCCTTCACTAACGATCTGTCCAATAGACAAAAGGAGGAATTATTCATGCTTGCACTGGTATACAAATCAGCTTGGGATGTCGCACTTGAAGAAAGACCTATCCCGGAGATTAAAAAAGATAACGATGTACTTGTCCGGATTCGGGCGACAGGCGTATGCGGTACGGATCTAGGTATCATTAGCGGTAAATATCATGCCGTGCCGTCTACGATCTTGGGCCACGAATCAGCGGGGGATGTGATCGCTGTAGGATCAGCCGTCAGTTCACTGCAGCCTGGGGACCGTGTGGTGATTGATCCAACATATTACTGCGGTCAATGCGAAATGTGCCGGACAGGAAGACAGAATCATTGCACACATAAAGCCGTAACAGAGACCGGAGTCAGCGCCGACGGTACGTTCACCGATTATTATGTGACTGAGGACCGTTTTTTGTACAAGCTGAAGGATCATATCAGCTACGAAGAAGCGACGCTGACCGAACCGCTGAGCTGTATGCTGACCGGGATCAACCAGATTAACCTGCTGCCGAACTTCACCACTGTTATTATAGGCGCAGGTCCGATCGGGATTCTGTACAGCTATGCTCTTGCTTCGAAAGGCGTGACTGGTTGCCTTGTGGACATCTCAGAGGAACGGCTCGCTATTGCGGATTCTATTGCCCCCGAACGGTGGTCCGCGCACGCCACACTGGAATCGGCCATTCATAAGCTGGCTCCGTTAAAAAATCAGGTGGACATGATTGTGGACACCACAGGAGTGGTCGGCACTGAGGTACTAAGCCAGCTTGCGAGCGGCGGGTATTTGATGCTGGTGGGGCTGAGAGATGGGATAAGCTCGTTTAATCCGAAAGAGGTAGTTGACCGTAGCCTTAAAATCATCGGCTCCATTGATTCTCTGGGCACGTTCTCCACGGCACATTACCTGATTGAGCAGCAAATCATTCCCGCCAAAAAAATCATTACCCACTCGTATCCGCTGGACGACTACCATGAAGCCTTCAAGACGCTTGGATGCAATATCAGCGAGCGGACACTTCAGCCGTCGTCGCAGGCGATCAAGATTGTGCTGCAATCGAATGGCTCCAGCAACTAAATTTAGCTACTAACAAGGAGGAGAATGGACATGACGAGCATTCATCATGTTACACCGACGAATAATGAATGCACAGGAGACCCATCAGCGTCCGTTCCGGTCAAAGCGGTCATCTTCGACATGGACGGGGTGTTGGTAGACAGCGAACCGATTTATTTTGAAGTTGAACGCAGCTCCTTTGCCCATTTCGGTGCACCCATGACAGAGGAAGAGCACCATACCTATGTCGGAGTGACACTCGAATCCATGTGGCGTCAAGTGCTGGACAGGCATCAACTCACTCATACATTGGAAGAGGCGCTTGCCTATCACCGAAAAAATGTGATGCAGACCATAACAGCACACGAGGGCCTGGTGGCGATCAACGGACTGGAACGGTGGCTGGACTGGCTACAGGAAAAAGGAATTCCAGTTGCAGTAGCCTCTTCCTCTCCACGGTCGTTGATTGATCTCATTATGGAAAAAACGGGACTGGGCCGTTACTTTGATATTCGAATCACCGGAGAAGAAGTATCCCAGGGTAAGCCGGCTCCGGACATCTTCCTATATGCCGCCGAACTGCTAGGTATAGCACCGGCCCATTGTATTGTTATTGAGGATTCACGGAACGGTGTTCATGCAGCCAAGAGTGCGGGTATGCGCTGTATTGGTTTACACAATCCTGGCTCAGGCCAGCAGGATTTGTCCAAGGCAGATCACAATATTTTCAGCTATGATGATCTGTGGGCGCTTAAAGAGAGCTTGCCATTCGGGGAATAGTTGCCTGCCAAGAGAAGGACCGTAAGATGCTGGAAGGCATATCTCCTCTATAAATATATTAAACCGCATAACCTTTAAAATGGATGAGGACATATATAAATATGCCCCATAGAGTACACAGTTGAGTATGTTAACCTACCCTGTGTGTACTCTATGGGGTATGCTTTACATCAAATATTTTTTAACCCCATTTTGTTACGGAAAAAACTGAACTTAGGAATGCCATAATCGGAATTTTTATAGTATGTATTTTATGTGTCAAGTAGCAGTTTTCCGCTTTGGCCATCCTCATCAGTCCCGGCTTTCACACCCAAATACACCTCTTCCCTTTTGGGTCCATTAAAAACCATTTTATTATAAGACGCTTGCTCTTAATCATTGCTTTATGTGCATATAAGCTAATTTATAGGATCTCATATTGCTGTGCTCAGTTGTGCAGTCGTTTTTCAATGATGTTCTACTGGAGGATCACTGTGAAGGTCTTGATCCCGCTCTGTAAAGTTCCAGCGAGTAAAGGTAACCTCAAAACCCTCTCGGGTTGGCGAACAGGTATAAGGACCGGCCTGATTTCCGGTGGTGTAGGGAAAACGCGCCACACGTATCGTTCGCCATCCGTGCTGCTCCGTCCTTGCGCGAATAATTACAGCATCCTTGATGATGGAAGCGCGCAGGGTGACTTCTTCACCGACCCACTCTGGCACAGCCGCAAGCGACCAGTCAGAATATCCAGCGGTTACGACTGTGGAAAGCTGAGGAATGCCGTCATTGATTTCTATCCCCGCTTTAATCCATTGCTCCGGGCCATGGTATAACAAAATACCTGCCTGATCGTAAAGCTCCGTAAATGATGCGAGTTGAAACGACACTTCCACCGCCGTGTTATGATTCCAATCCGATAATAGAGCGGACCCATCCTCAAATTCAAAACCATATAAAGTCTTTTTCCAGAAGTCTCTTCCCTTTTCAGGCGCAACCTTAAGAAAATCTCCTTCTTTCCGGGCATATAGAGGTGAATTGATCCAATTCCCTTCCTCCCATTCCATTCTCTTTTTAGTCATCTTTTTGTCCTCCCTTGTTCAATAAAGGTGTGTCGTTCTAAGCAAACATTAGATACCAATAGATCGCGATCTCGTCACTTTCTCTATTTAGACCTTTGTAGACGTAGGAGTCGAATCCACCGATCACAAAACCGCAGCTTTCATAGAATTTACATGCGCGAACATTATTGCTTTGTGTCTCCAGCATGATCCCTGGCATTCCGCCATCTTTCGCCCAGCGTTTAGCCTGTTCGATTAGTTTCTTACCGATACCGAGGCTTCTATATTGCTTGTCGACTTTGATATCATCCACATATGCATATTTGTTCCAATTTCTTTTCAGAACAATTTGACCTACAACTTGATTATTTACGAGTGCTACATATATGATTTGATCGGGATTGTCGATATAGTTCGTATAGTCCTCAACTGTGTCTTCTTCAAACTGATCATCATCATAGCTTTTTTTACGAATAGGCCTCTCCTTCACCGTATATCCGATTTGTTGTCCCGTTAATTGCAAGACAAGGGTAGAATCTACGATAAAGCTACCATCAATGTTAGTACCACACTCACCGTCCTCAGCCTTCAGTTCTCTGATTAAAATATCCATTTTCACCTCCCCCATCTTGAAGCAAAATCAAATTGCATTAATACTGCACATTCTTCAAATCTACATCAGTTTAACGCTGTTCCGTTCTAACCATTATAACAAAGTTTCGCCATTTTCTGTATAATCCATCAAACACATTAAACCTTCTCCCATTCCCGATTCCGCTCATAAAGTGAGCTAGTAATAATACGGTCCATCAACTGCGTAAAGGTTATGCCTGCTGCAGCTGCACTCTTCGGTAGCAGGCTGTTAGCGGTCATTCCGGGTAAGGTGTTTACCTCCAGTACGTAAGGTATATCCTGACACAAAATCATATCGACCCTTGCATACACCTTGCACTGCAGCAGCCGATAGCTGACAAGTGCCGTCTCGCGCACACGCTGCTCAATAACGGGAGGAAGCTGGATTACCTTCTCCTCAGCGCCGCCGATCTCATATTTCGCTTTATAGTCAAACCATTCAGAATGAGCGGAGCGAATTCTGATGATTGGTAATACCTCGCCATCCACAATTGAGCAGGTAAGCTCCGTCCCTTGAATAAAAGGCTCAACTAAAAGCGTCTGATCCAAACCGCAAGCCTCCTGAATAGCCGAGTGAAGCTCCATCTCATTATGCACAAGCTGGATGCCGATGCTGGATCCTCCCATATTCGGCTTCACAATAACGGGGTAACCCAACTGCTCTACCGCTTGCTGATCATAATCGTCCCTTCCCTGCCAGCAGAGGCCTGCAGGCGTATGCACCCCTGCCGACTTCAGCAGCATCTTGGACAGCTGCTTATTCATGCACAGGCTGCTTGCCAGAACACCGCTCCCTGTATAGGGAATGCCTAGTGTCTCCAGCGCTCCCTGCACCGTGCCGTCCTCGCCATATTGGCCATGCAGCGCCAACAGTGCAAAATCGATGCCTGCGTGCTGAACCTGTGCGATTAAATCCGCTGGCTGATCAATCGCAATTGGAACCACTTCATAGCGGCTGCGGTCCAAATGATTCAGCATCTCTTGACCTGTCTGCAGCGAAACCTCACGCTCAGTGGAAGTCCCTCCCATAATAACGCCTATCTTCATCATGACCCCCCATTTTCTTGAAAAATCATAGTGCAATTACAGGCTGTTCTTATGACCACATGCCTTATGAAAGTTACGCACCTGTTGGCCTATGATCTGAATCCCCCGCTCGATCTGTTCATCGGATACTCGGGAAAAACCAAGCCGCAAAGTATTCGTCCCTTCACCTTCTTGTATAAAAAACTTGTCTCCAGGTGTATATATAACCCCTTGATTTATGCATACTTCAAGCAACTGGCGCGTATTTACGCCTGACGGAAAGGTAAGAAACACATGTAAGCCCCCATCGCCAGATAGTTGCGCCTCAGAGAGATGGGTTTCACAGCATGCCTTTGTAAGCTCGTATTTGCGCTTATACTCCATACGTGCTCTTTTTACATATTTCTCAAAATTTCCATTGAGCAGATATTGATATAATATCGATTGGTCGATCGTTGAGGTATGAATGGTGCGCGCCCGCTTAATGCTTTCCAGAGTGTCAATCAGCGCTCGATCTCCAAGCACCCAGCCTACTCGCAAGCCAGGGAACAGCACCTTGGAGAAGCTGCCTATATAGATTACTCCGTTCCCTCGCCCTGCTGTTGCTATTAATGGCGCAATATGCGCTCCTGAATAGCGCAGCTCCTCATTAAAACCATCCTCAATCACCGGAATCTGATAGCGCATCATTAAATTCATTACAGCGCTTCGCTTTGCTGGTGACATGACAATGCCTGTAGGATTGTGATAGGAAGGAGTCAAATAAGCGAGATCGAAGCTATTTGTCTGCTTCTGCAATACCGCTTCAAGCTGATCTACATTAATACCATCCCGCTCCATTGGAATACCGGTAATCTCAAAACCTTGTAGTTTTAAATTTTTGATCGCTGTGTGATGGGTTGGATTTTCACAAATTACCGTACCGCGGCGCGCTGAAGGGCGGAGTGCCGACAACACAATGTCAAAGCCTTCTGTAAACCCGCTTGTAATCAGTATATCCTTGCCGCTTATATCGACGCCCTTATTCTCCATATATCCCATCAGGTAATCGATCAGTGGTTTGTAACCCTTGGCATAGCCGTAGTTGAGCAGCACCTGCCCTTCGATTGCCATCCGATCCATAAAGGCTCGCCTTACATCTCCCAGATCAAACAGCTGCTCATCCGGTGCGATGCTTGTAAACGAGATGGTTCCTTTTGGGGTGCGAATGCCCTGCTTCATCATATCAAGCTCTGCAGCCGATACAGCGTACTTGCTCATTCTTGTCTTCCAATCAATCTGCCAGGCGAAGGAGGCGTCAGACCCTCCGTTATCCACAGCCAAACGGCCCACCATAGCGGCCACATAGCTGCCTCTACTCGGTATCGTATACGTAAATCCATCGTCCTCCAGACCTTCATAGGCTGCAATAACTGTATTGCGACTCACCTTGAGTACACTGCTCATTTCTCGTGTGGAGGGTAGCTTCTGATCCTTATGAAACGTCCCTTTTATAATTAAACGTTTAATATATTCTTTTACTTGTATCGCGACCGGACGGTCACCAACAAGCTTAAAATCTTGGAACATGGTTCATCGCCCTCCATCTACAATGATGGCACAGGTAACAAAAGAAAAAAAGAACCACCGCTCTGGACTTTTCATCCTTCGATGGTTCCTTCGATTTTATTCCAGCACATCCGCACCATAACCGTGCCCCCAGATGGTTGTTTACCCAAAGATTATCTTTTGACTAATCTCGAAATCCTTAATGGTTGCATCCGGTCTTAAAACTTTATTTTGATCCAGCTCAGATAACGGACCACCATTTCTAACCTTCTTTATCCAATCATGATTTGCAAGTGCCCCTTTCCCTATAGTCTAACCCTGCTTGCCCTAATTACATGAAAATAACTTCGGCCTCATCCTCTTTTCCTGACCATTTATGCTGATAATCATTAACCTTAGCCTGGGAAATTCGAATGCCTACTGTAAAATCGGGGCCAACGGCTTGGCGAATTGCAGTAGCCACTTCAACCAAGAGTCGTATCCGGTTTTCAATGGATCCACCGTATTCATCTGTTTGACGATTCGTATAGTCCGTAAGGAACTGATCAAGCAAATAACCATTTGCTCCATGGATCTCCACGCCATCAAATCCTACGCTCTTCGCACGAACGGCTGAAGCAACAAATCCACGGATGACTTCCTCAATATCTTCTTTCGTTGCAGCGATCGGAGTAGAAAACGATTCAGCACCACCATAAAAAGCTAGAGGTTCACCCTTTGGAAGCACTTCTGACGGAGCTAGATTTTGGGACTTGAATCGATTTCCTTGTGATAAGGCTCCTGCATGCTCAAGCTGCACAACAATAGATGAGCCTGCTGCATGAACAGCATCCACCACTTTTTTTCCAAGATGTGATTTGCTCCTCATTCACTAAACCAGACTGATTAAAATAACACTGGCTATACAATTCATCTGTATATGTTCCTTCTGTTATGATTAGACCAAGCCCCCACGAGCGAAAGAGGCATAGTAAGCTGCCATTTGATCAGTGGCTAATCCTTCCGATGTAGCACTGATACGTGTCATTGGAGCTACGCCTACACAGTTAATTAACACGTTATTACCTATCTGCACGCTCTTAAACAATGTATTTAGTTGTCCCAATTCACATCCACCTCTAACATTAGATTCATTCGTAACACATTCAATACTTGATTTATGATCATCGAACAAGTACATTATAAACCGGTATATTTTATCGGTAAAATTGATGTTATCGAACGATTAATTCAACAAAATTGAACTGTTATTAACGAAAGACGTGGACGTATGGAACTTCGTTATTTGATCACATTAAAAACCATTGTCGAAACAGGAGGATTTAAAAAAGCAACTGAACACTTGGGTTACGCTCAGTCTTCTGTCACGACACATATTAAGGAATTGGAATCCGAGGTCGGCAAGCCCATCTTTGATCGCTTAGGTAAGAAGGTGGTTCTAACCCATCACGGTCATCAGTTTCTCCCTTATGCACTTAAGATCATAGAACTCTACACTCAGACACTAACGACCAATGATGAACCTACCGGCAACTTGACATTAGGATTCTCAGAGTCATTAATGATCTGCCGTATTCCATCCTTGCTTGTTGAATATAGACAAATGTATCCCAAAGTCAATCTTTCTCTGAAATCTTTGGATTATCAAGATGTCTCTCATGCTGTTCAGACCGGTGAGATTGATTTCCTTGTCGCCTTGGAGAAAGAAGGCTGGGGAGCTAATGTGTTAAGAGCGGTTTAGGCATCTCCATGGTTCCTTTTTTCTCCGTTAAAGAGGAACTAGAACATAACAAGCTTCAGGGTGAAGAGGTTGGACCAGACTGTCCTGCAATATCAACATATTTGGCATATCACAAAGATAAATGGCTCTCACCTGCTATGAAGGAAATGATCAAGCTCATTAAAAGACATGCGGAGAAATGGGTCTAGTTTCCTGTGAGGGTGATATCATATGTATTTTGTAGTTATAAATTGTTCTTCTCTGTATATTGACATATCGCAAGTGACTTTCAGGGTCTTATATATCATGATGTACTATTTTAGGAGGAACGCAACCAGATGGATATTTGTTACTGTTATCACGGCAAACAAGTTTGTGAACCCAGCTATTCATGGGGACCCGGCATCAAAGGACAATACAAAATCATGTTTATCCATGCGGGTAGAGGCGTTTACCAGATTGACGGTAAGACCTTTCATCTTCAGCAAGGCGAAGGATTTATCGTATACGATAACATTCTTTGTTACATGGAGGCAGACCAAACCGATCCTTGGATTTATTCTTGGATAGCCTTTTCGGGTAACGGGGTTATACCTCTATTCGAACAGGCACACATTTCACCCTTTCATCCCGTATTCAGGTACTCCCCGTTGTTTTGGTTTGATTCTTATTTGGGGGAATTTTCTGCCTGCGACGTGAACCACAGCACCAGTGAACTGCGAAGACAGAGCATTTTGTTCAGGTTACTTGCCGATTGGATCGAAATGTTGGTTGCTACGAGTCAACTACTGCCCGAGGTACGGCCCAAAGACGCCTACATCCGTAAAGCGGTCGAGTTTATTCGAATGAACTATAACCAAAGAGTTTCCATTTCCGAGGTCGCACACATAGTTGGCATTGATCGTGTCTATCTGTCCGTTCTTTTCAAGGAAATTCTTAATGTTTCCCCTCAGCAATACTTGTTGAACCTCCGGATGGACAAAGCAAGCGATCTGCTGGACAATTCGCAGCTGTCCATCACGGAAGTCTCCTATTCTGTTGGCTATAGCGACCCGCTGCTGTTCTCCAAAATGTTTAAAAAAGTGAAGGGACTTTCTCCATCACACTTTCGCGCAAGGCTTAAAAGAGACAGCTTAATGGGTCTTTCAAGCCTTGACTGATTTGTTCGTTTAATGAATCGTATTGTTGCTCTGACATTACCAGGGGACATCCCCGATATTATGCATAACCTGGTCGATCTCTTGAAGATCCGCTGCTGATAGCGGATCCGCATGTACTGCTAGCACGTTTTCCTCAATTTGACCTACACGGCTTGCACCGATTAGCACCGAATCGACGCCGCCTTCGCGTAGCGCCCATGTCAACGCCATTTGCGGTAGCGTCTGACCGCGGCGCTTCGCGATCGTCTCTAGCGCACGGAATTTGTTGATCCGCTCCTGAGATACGGCCTCCGGTTTCAGTGTGCGCTGGCCTGTTTTAAACTCAGTTTCCAGCTTCTCGATGTATTTTCCCGTCAACTGTCCGCGACCAAGCGGGCAGAAAGCCACTGTGCCGGCTCCCACTTCAGTCAGCACGTCCTGCAATCCGTTCTCAATCCACCGGTTCAGCATTGAATACATAGGCTGGTGGACGAGCAGCGGTGTACCAAGGTTCTTAAGGATCATAGCTGCTTGCTTCGTTTCCTCCGGTCCGTAATTGGATAAACCGACATACAGTGCTTTGCCTGATTTTACAGCATGAGCAAGCGCTCCCATCGATTCCTCTAATGGGGTATCACCATCGGGACGATGATGGTAAAAGACATCGACATAGTCGAGTCCCATTCGTTGAAGGCTGCGGTCCAGGCTTGCAAGCAGGTTTTTTCTCGAACCCCACTCACCGTACGGACCAGGCCACATATAGTAGCCAGCTTTAGTTGAAATAAACAGCTCATCCCGATAAGGTGCAAGGTCTTTTTTTAAAACGTGTCCAAAGGTCTCTTCGGCCGATCCGGGAGGCGGTCCGTAATTGTTTGCCAAATCAAAGTGCGAGACACCAAGATCGAAGGCGCGTAATATCATTGCACGACTATTCTCAAACGGTTTGTCCCCTCCAAAATTTTGCCACAAGCCGAGCGAAATGGCCGGCAGCCTGACGCCGCTCCGTCCAATCCGCCGATATTTCATTTGTTCGTATCGATTTTCTTGTGCGATATAAGTCACCTGATTTCATCCTTTCTCATTCCTAGCGAAATGCTGACCTCCCACGTACCCGCTTCTTATTTTTCATTTCATGCCTCCCTCAAGACATGTCATAAGGTTGAGGACTTAACCTTAGGCAGCTCAAGTATATCTAACAATTCTTATGTATTGGAATGTCACTGTGATAGTAGTACATGTCATAATGTTATTAGATAACAGGACAGCTCCTAAAAAAGAAGCCAAGAGCGAGTAATGTGCTCTTGGCTTGCTTGAAAAGGCGCTGCATTCGACTTTGGATTTATTCTGCCAGCATAAATACCCTTGAATAGTTTCACTAGAGGAATTTGCTCGCTTTCCCGATGGTGCTCTGATATCCGACCGAAGCCAGTCTTCACATGTCGTTTACCAATAAGTTCGTGTCAATGTAAGGGCTAATTCTTGGTTTGCTTTTCACCTATTTTTCGAATTTGTATCCAATACCAAACACGGTAGTAATCAGATCGCTTGCATCCAATTTCTTGCGAAGCCTTTGTATGTGTGTATCAACAGTCCGAGTATCGCCGACAAAATCATATCCCCATACAATATCCAGCAGTTCCGAGCGTGTGAACGTTTTGCCTCGGTGATTTATCAGAGTCATAAGTAAATCAAATTCTTTCGGAGTCAAGTCAATTGGAATACCATTTTGTTTGACAAGATGTTCCTCGACAATAATTTCGATTTGTTTAAACCGAATTACTTTACTCTCCGTATTTTTTCCATTGTTTGCTTGATCTACCCTCCGGAGGATTGTCCGAATCCGAGCAATAACCTCCCTTAAATCAAAAGGCTTTGTAATATAGTCATCCGCGCCGAATTCAAGACCAAGGATTTTATCAGTGATATCCGATTTCGCGGTAATCATCAAGATCGGTATGTTATAACTTGCAGTTACTTGTTTGCAAATATCTAATCCGCTTTGATCCGGCAGCATCCAGTCAAGTATCAAAAGATTAGGTTGAAATTGTTGAAGTTCAACCATCCCTGCTGCTCCATTTGCCGTAGTTCGCGTTTCAAACCCCTCCATTGAAAGTCCGTATGATAATAAATCTGCTATTGGTGTATCATCTTCAATAATGAGAATTTTTGCTTTATTCATCATAACCCCCGTCTTCTCTCGTTAATCCGCGATATCATAATGTTAATGATTAGTTAGGGAATAATCAACTCGGAACATAATACAGTAATCTTTGCACCTTGGACTGCAGTTCATGAAAACATCAGCCGTTTCTGGCGTTTTGTGTGACACAACGAAGGATGCCTATTTTATAACAAAGAAAAACAACCTTGCTCCAGTCCGAGGACTAAGATAAGGTTGCACTTAAAAGGAGGTTTATTGATTCTATTTATAAGCCACATGTTAATGGCATTTTTGCACAACGGACAACATACCGCCAAAACATCCAGTGAATTGAATATTCACAAAAATACGCTGCTTTACCGCGTAAATAAGATCAAAAAATTACTCAATTCCTCGCTTGATGAGGGTGACGAACTCTTCTCTTACCAGTTGTCTTTCAAAATTTTAAATTATATGTCCTCGCAGCTGTAGCCTTATTTTTCCCAACTACAAAACACGGTACTTCATGAAGACCTGTTAGGAATGTGTTATTGCAGCGTCACGTTGTCAACGTAAACGGCTGACTTACCGCTGCTGTTCTCCGAGGCAAGAAATTGTACGCCGATTTCCCTAACATCGTCAAGATTAGGTACAGATGTAAGGTTGAACGACAACGTCGTACCTCCAGACGAATTAATCTTGACGGCTTTACCAGCATACCAAGCCCAACCTGATCCTGTCTTGGCATAAATCTTGGCATGGAGTCCGTCACCTGCGGAGTCCCAAGATGCATGTTTGACGGTCGCGCTTAGCGTGGTCTTACCACTTAGGTTGCGGCTTTGTGAGAGAAGCAGGTAGTGCTGGGAATTGGCAGACATGATGATATCCGCTTTAAGAGAATTACTGCCCTTGGATGACCACTCGTTTACGCTCCATGGACCATCGGATATATTCGAACCGGTCCAACCCTGCGTACTACCCTCGAAGTCATATAATGTGTTTGCGCTACTGCCACCGCAAGCCGCATTCTGCCTCCACTCGGCATATGGAGCGTGCCCAGCTAAAATGCTTTTCAGATAGTTACCTCCTGCTGTGAGACTCCCGTTCGTATTGAAAATACTGGCGCCTTCTGTCTTGTCATTAATCGCCCAGTTGGCCCATGACAGGTTATTCTGGTTCATCCAGTCAAGCCATTGGTTCGTGGAATCGTAATTAATGCCGCCGTCGCCATCCGCGTTAACAAAGCCCATCTCGGTAACAAACAGCGGGATACCCTTGCTCATTGCGTAGTTGGCTTTGTCCCGGAGCGACTGAAAATGAGATCCAGCGTAAAAGTGCAATGTATAGGCGATATTACCAGAGGATGTAATGGGGTCGTTCGCTGCCTGATCTACACTCTGAGACCAGAACGGCGTTCCAACGACAATCAGATTGTCGGAATGTTGACGAATGGCCGGGATGACTTGCTCAGCGTAACTTTTGATTGTCCCCCACGAGACTTGGGTAGGTTCGTTATAGATCTCAAAAATGACGTTATCATAGCTTCCGTATTCCTGCGCCATCCGGCTGAAGAAACTTTTGGCAGCGTTGACGTTGTTGTGCGCGTCATGTGAGTGCCAATCGATAATGACATAGATCCCTTTTGCGATTGCCGCATTGACCACGTCACGAACTTTGGACTCATCGGCCGTGTTATACGGATTTCCGCTGGGGTCCACGCCATATGCCGCTCTTACGATCTCTACTTGAAATTCATCCACCATCCGATTCACCGTGGTGGTATTCCAAAATGGACCGGACCAGTTGCTCCAGAAGTAACTCGCCCCTTTGACCATCATCGGTCGATTCGTTTTGGAGCCGTTAATCTTGTTTCCACTTGCTTTCATTTCACCGAAATAGCTTACAGGGTTTGCGCAGGCAGCTGCAGAAGCAGGCGTTGCAGGTATGACCGCTTGAAAAAGCAGCGTTAATAAGCTGAACAGTAGGATCATGGTTAACGACTTAGTGAATGAATTGAACGACATTTTCATAATTCTCTTCTCCCTTTAATATGGCATGGTTACGCGAAAAATTTCGGCAAGTAGCCCCGATATTCATCAGCATATCGGCTGGGTTCAAGAACAGTGACAGTATACATACTTGTTATCGAAAACGTTTTAGAATTCAATACCAATTTTCTAGTTTTATATCTTTCACAAAAAGTATAAATTTATTGATTTCAAAGAAGAATATGAAATTTGATCAGTCGGCATCAAGTTCTTAAAGCTTTATTTTATCGAAAACGTTTTCGGTAATTAAGCTGAAAATGTTAGTAAAACCTCCTGCTCCCATAGATTCAACCATTAACATTCCAGGCTTGCATTGGGTTTACAACATATCGCCCTACGTCTTCCAGGTCATCACCTTCTTTCAAAATCATACCTCTTCTAGTTTCCTCCCCTCTGACGCAATATGAGGCTTTCCCTTTTGTCCATAACTCGGGAATGAAATAAGAACGAGCAGAAGAATGTTTAATTCAAGGAAACTTATGTTAAGCGCTTACATCATAATTAAAATACAATTTGTTTTTGTGTTTGTCAATTCTTAAAAAACTATTCCTTATACTGTCCTGTCGAGTCTCGTACAACCAGATCTGCCGGGACAATCTCCGTCGGCGGTGAATAATCGGGATTCTCAATCATTCGGATGAGATGCTCTCCTGCTTTCATTCCCATTAGAGTAATGTTCTGATTGATCGTCGTAAGCTTAGGCATGGTCAGCTCCGCATAGAACGTGTTGTCAAACCCAACGACGGAAATGTGCTCAGGTACTCGCTTTCCGATTTCGCGAATTGCTTCGATCGCACCGGTCGCCATATAGTCTGAAGAGCAGATCACGCCGGACGGTGCTTCCGGAAGCTGTAGCAGGCGCTTCATCGCCTTATATCCACCTTCAATGCTGTATTCCTCTACCTCAACATATTTGGCATAGTAAGGAAGATCGTTCGAGCGCAGCCCTTCCTGATACCCGGAAAATCTCGTTTGACCAACCAGACATCCCAAATCCCCGGAAATAAAGGCGATGCGTTTATGTCCAAGTTCCACCAAATGCTGAACACCTAAGTAAGCACCTCTGCGATTGTCGGCTGTTACATAGCCGGTTCTAGGTCCCAGCAGATCGGTATCAATCATCATCGTCGGCATCTCAGCCTGAAGCAGATCCAAAAAATTTTGATTAGTTCGATCGACACCAAACATGACAACTCCATCTACATTGCGGCTGATGCAATGCTTAGTGAAGGTATAATCGGGATTGCTAAGATTCGGTGATAGAAAGAGCAGGTCATAACCGCTATCTTCAAGAGACTTTCTTAACCCATCAAGAAGCTCCGAAATAAAAGGATTCGTGAAGAAATCCAGCAGGAACATCCCGACCGTCCAGGAACGCTTTTTCACGAGGCTTCGGGCAACCACATTCGGCTGGTAGTTTAGCAATTCAATCGCCTTGTTTACCTTATTCCTCGTTTTGCTGCTGACATCTGAATAATTATTAATCACTTTGGATACCGTTGCCACTGATACCCCTGCTTGTTTGGCCACCTCATGGATAGATGCCACTACACTCACCCCAAACCAAAATAAACGAATTCACACACAGTTCATAACCATTTACTATATATTATACGCGATGCTCAGCCTCATAGGAAACGTTCAGTAATATCGAATAAACAAAAAAAGTCGCCGATATGGCGACTTCCAAGCGTATATGTTTTTGTCCATTGATAACAGTGACAACAAGTTTATCCTTTTCTTCTTTGTGCATTTTTAACTTCCTTTGCTTCTAGTTGATCTCCAAATAGTCAATGTATGCATCCCATGTTCCGTTTTCAGCTGTTAGAACGAGCTCAATCTCTTGATTTCCGGCTCCATGGCTGACATTGGTTAGAGTATAGACCGCGGGATTGCTCCCGCCGAAGTAGAAGGTCCCCTTTGCCTGTCCACCGATTTTTAGGTCGACTCTGGCCATGTTGGAATTACTTGAAGCACCACGGAGTGAAAAATGATGGGTGCCGCTCGCAAAATATTGCGTGTACTTCACCAAATCATTGTTAGAATATAAAGCAACTCCGTTGAACGGCAAACTGATATTCCCGGTGTACTGACCGCCTTTGGTCATACTCTCGACTTCCACTTTTGTACCTGCGCTTGGAGGAAATGTAGAGCTGTCAGGCGCCACCGCGCGACCGGTGGTCGGCGAGATCATGCCAGAGCATAGGCTACGGCTCTTGAGATTTTGTGCAATCTGCGGGATCGCTTGGAGCGTCGTCTGGTACTGGTCATGCATAAGGAGCACGTCGCCGTTTTGCAACCTGTTCGCAGACGCTACGATTTGGGCCGTAGTGGCACCATTCCAATCATGGGAATCAACGCTCCACAGCACTTCAGTAAGAGCATTTTGGCTCTCGATGGATTTCAAGGTCGAGTTGGTCGCACCGTATGGCGGACGGAACAGCTTTGGTGCAGTTCCAGTAATCGACTGGATCGCCTGCTGCGTCCGTGTGATTTCTGACGACATTTGCGAGCTACTCAACGTAGTCATATCCGGATGCGTATAGGAGTGGTTACCGATCCACATGCCTGCGTCCGCTTGGTCCCGTACCAGAGACGGACTATTCTGCGCGTTCTGCCCGATGTTGAACATCGTTGCGCGCAAACCGGCCTGCTTCAGAGCCGCAAGCAGTTTTGTCGTGTTACTGGTATTTGGGCCATCGTCGAACGTCAAACCTACGTAACCGTTCGCGCAACTCGCATCAGCAGCACTGGCGACAGACATCATCGGTACGGAGAACAATGTACCGATAAGCATCAGGGCCATTGTGCCTTTTACTAGCTTTGCTTTAAGCATAAAAGTATCTCCTATTCATATAGTATTTGTTTTCACCAAGATTTGGACTGAAAGATTTTCCGTTTGCATTCCCCTGCTCTGCTACGGGTTTAATTGCCAAAAAAAGCCACGTATCTATTGATTGTAAACGTTTACAAATAGTATTTTATCATCGAATTCTTCATATTTAACCTGCAAAGAATTAACCTTATACTATAAAATGTTTAGTTTTTTGTATAAAAAAGCTGACATCATGATGTATCAATGTCAGCTCTATAAAAAATATTATTTCCTATTAATGATCCAAGGAAGCCTTTTCTCCCTTGAACACGATCATAAAAATGGCACCGCCTGTAATTACTACAGCTAGAAGTAGTAACGTTAAATTGCTGTATAAATATGCTGCAACGTCAGTAACGATTGGGAAAATAGAAAAGTTGAACCTCAGCTGTGTAAGCAGTCCGCCTACAACTGCGATACCGATCCCTTCCGCCAAAAAGCAGGAAAAATTCAAAAAACCCATACCTGAGCCAGATTCGTCAGCACTTAGCGAGCCTGCCACAATGGTTGAGATGACCGTTTTGACAAAGGATAGTCCACCAAAAATCAAAACCAATGCTCCTGAGATGATCCAGGGGCTACGATCGGCAAAAAGTGAAACGATTAAAAGACCCGACCCCAGAAGCAATAACCCTGCAACCATGACAAAACGAGCTCCCTGCCTATCGACCAAAGAACCGCCAACGATCCCGAAAAGAATCACGCTAATCGTTCCTGGAAACAGAACACCGCCTCCAATGAGGCTTGTCGACATCTGGTGCACTTCTCTCATCATATAAGGGACCATAGACATAAATCCTGCAACGGTTCCTAGAAGTATTCCACCTACAAATACGCCGACAATAAATCTTCTCCTCTTGAATAAAGCTGGTTCTATGAAAGGTTCCTTAGCTCTTCGAATTCTCAGCACAAATCCTATGAAAAGAATGACACTGATGTTCAAATACCACCACTCGTAATGTGTCGTAAATAAAGTGAACGAAACCGTTCCAAGAACAAAGAGCAGGCCTCCCGGAACATCAAGCCCACCTTTTTTCACAGGTTCGTCAGAGAGCGTCCGTAAGAAAAACGGTAGTGTGACTAGCGTCATCATGGGCAGGAAAAACAGATAGGACCAATGTACATAGTCCGCGATCCAGCCTCCAAGTATAGGACCAAAACCTTCTCCCAAGGCAACGGTCGATCCAATCATACCAAAAGCTTTTCCTTGATGCTGCATTTCGATACTTTTGGTAACGATGACCATAATCAGCCCAGGGACGGCAGAAGCACCCGCTCCTTGGATAAATCGTGCAACAAGCAAAATCGGAAACCAGGCATGAAAAAGCAAGCCAATTAGCGATCCCCCGCCGTATATCATCATACTGATGAAAATCAGTTTTTTTACGCCGTAAATATCCGATATTTTTCCGTAAACGGCCGTTCCTACGGCAAAAGAAAGAATGAAGCTGGTATTAACATAATTTGCAGCGGATGGCTTAATTCCAAATTGAGCGGCAATGTCGGGCAACGATACGTTGAACACCGTCTCATTCAATACGCTGAAAAATGCAAGCACGCACAGCCAAATCAAAGAATTAGGAATACGTTTCTCAATCGATTTTTCCATTATGCAAACCCCTTAAAAATGCCAGGGATTACGCAGTTTATAGGGCCAGTGATGCGTTATCCCCTTTAATTTGTGCCCTTCTTTTCACTATGTACTTCATTCTAACGCCTCCACAAAATAAAATTGAAAATCTGTTTAATTTCAATTACCTAACCATATTATCACTAAAATAATAAAAATATCACCTGTTATTTTTGACGATAATCATTTCATGACGAGGTAAAGCAAAAACGGTTAGTTCCACTCGTTGGATAACAATGTTTAGCCTCTGAGCTATCTTATTAACGCAATCTCCTACTTATTTATTTTCAATGGTAGATCATCAAAAACATATAGGGAATTAAGTTGTTTGTTTGGAAATCGTCGCAAAATATTTTACAACTATCTCGCGGAATTCCTGAGCAGCCCGCGAAATATACCGATTCCTGTTCCATAATAAAGCAATCTCCCGTATCAATTCGTGATTCTCTACCTGGAGATATTTGAGATGTTCCTGCGAATTTCGTGCCGTGCTCGGTATGAAAGCTATGCCAATTTCGGCTTCCACAAGAGTACTAAGCCTTGCAGGTTCATCCCCCTCATACACATATTTAGGCACAAATCCTTCCGACATGCATACAGAGTCCACTAAATCACGAGTACCATAGCCTGTCTTTACGCCGACAAACCATTCTTCCCTTAGCTCTGTCAAGGATACGCTATTTCGATCCGCAAGCCGATGCCCCTTTGGAACAGCTACAAGAATGGGGTCGATACATACGATTTTACATTCAATGTCATTCCCTTCTACAGGAGGTGAGGATAAGCAAAAATCAACCTCCCCTCTATGAAGAAGTGTAACCATTTCCTGCGTGGTCAGCATTTGCACATGAAATTGAATATAGGGTCGTTTTCTCCGAAACTCTCGAAGGATATTTGGTAATGTGCTTGCGGTGGTCACTGCCAATTCGAGAGTTCCGTGTTCTGGGCTGGATAAGTCGCTAAGCTCCTGCTTCCCTTGTTCTAATTCAAACAAAGCCCTTTCTGCACGGTGAAGAAATTTGCTCCCGTACTCATTCAATCGCAGTTTTCTCCCTGTTCGATCGAATAAAGGGACCCCCAGATCTTCCTCCAAGCGTTGAATCGTTTTGCTGAGCGACGATTGAGTAACGTGCAGACTTCGTGCAGCTTCTGTTACATGTTCCAAACGAGCTACAGCGAGAAAATATTGCAGTTGAAGAAGTTCCAATTCGCATCCTCCATTCATTCCCTCAAGTCAATGAGATTATAACATCAAATGCATTGGAATAAATAATCGATTTCGAGTACGATGACATTAATTCGCTATAGGGGGACCAGAAATGAGTGTTCGCAGCTGGTGGTTAATGATTTCAGTTGGTCTAGGGATACTATTGAATCCATTAAATTCTTCGATGGTTTCTGTTGCTATCCCAAGTCTGCAAAAGGTATTTCGCCTTGACTTTACAGGTGTTTCCTGGATTATTTTTTCTTTCTACATTGCAAGCAGCATCGCTCAACCTGTCATGGGCAAAGCCAGCGATTTATTCGGTCGTAGAAAGATATTTCTTACAGGTCTTGTTGTATCATTCATTGCATCATTACTAGCCCCATTGTCACCAAACTTTGGATCGCTCATCGTGTTCCGCATTGTGCAATCCATCGGAACAAGCATGATGGTTGGGGTTGGAATGGCCATTGTTCGAATCCATATTACAGAGAAACAAGCGACTGCGCTGTCCGTTTTGTCCATTTTCCTATCAGGAGCGGCAGCAATTGGACCCTTTATTGGCGGGGTTTTGATCCATTGGTGGAATTGGCCTGCCATCTTTTTCATCAATATTCCGTTTGTGGTAGCCAGCTTTCTATTGGCTTGGAGGACTATTCCTAAGGACGAATCACCAACATCCGTTGCACGCAACATGTCCTTTCGTAAATGGTTTGATTTAATTGATGCAAGAGGAATCCTGCTCTTCACATTAGGGCTGGTTGCCTTGCTCGTTGGATTACTCTCGGCAAAATCATCTGGGCATATCTCGTTAGAAAACGTCATTGTCGGGTTAATAGGCCTCGGTGCGCTGGGGGCATTCGTACGATATGAGTTAAAAGCGACGTCACCCTTTATTCCTTTACGCACGTTCGCCAAATATCCTGCGTTGACTTGGGTTAATGTCGAATTCATGTTCGTTAACGTACTCTATTACTCGCTTTTTTTCGGACTTCCGTCCTACTTGCAAGTGGTAAGGCATGTAAGCGAGTTCCAAACAGGGATTCTCATGCTGAGCTTAGGCTTGTGCTCGCTAGCTGCTTCTCCAATAGCAGGACGATGGATTGATAAATCAGGACCCAGACCGGCATTACTGGTATCCGCAATCCTGATGACATTGGGATCTGTGTGGCTTGTAACATTAAATCCAACTTCTCCGGTGATCAGCGTGTGTTTGGCTTTGGCTGCATTCGGTATTAGCAACGGACTGAACAATGTAGGTATGCAAGCAGCCTTGTTCCAAAGTTCTCCAAAAGAAATAATCGGTGTAGCATCCGGATTGTTTAATACATCAAGATATCTGGGAACCATTTTCTCTTCATTGTTGATAGGTATCGTAATGGGAGGTAAGTTCAGCTTTGAGGGATTTCAAGTGCTTGGGATTGTCCTTACGGTAATTGCATTGACTTTGGTATTCATGAGTCGGCGACGCCGGGAGTCAGGACAATTGCGAGAGTCATAGGTTCACCGTTTCTTCAAATAAACCCCTCTACTCTTTATTTAACGTTAACTTTTCAACGAAAGAGAAAGGAGTTTAGTTTAAAAACAGCCGAGCGATCGGCTGCTTTTGGTAGCGATGGGTAGGTGACAATAATTCCAGTTCACAGCCCTAATCCAGCTCTCAATCCCTTTATGCAAAGGTAAATTAGCTTCTCTCATCAGGACAGTCATTTGCGCTCGATGGTGTGCTTGATGCATTACGGTAAAACGCATTGAAGCCCTGTTCGCAGTAAAAATATTAAAAAATAGTTGGCACCATTCCCCCATCTATACGGATTGGAGAGCCCTTAAATGCGGCTGCATAAGGACTACATACAAATGTAGCTAGTCTACCTATTTCTATAGGTCTAATAAATCGTTGTATTTCGGATTGAGGCAGATTTACAGCCATAAATTGTTTCTCTTTTTCTAAAAAAGTCATATCATCATTGGCATAAATACCCTCAATAATTTGGTGTACATTTTCAGAAAGCGTTGGTCCTGGCATAATCGTATTGACTGTAACTTCTGCTCCTATTGTTAATTTAGATAAGCTTTTTGACAGTGATAACAGCATCGATTTGGTCATACAATACTGTGGCATTTGCCCTGAAGGCATGATTGCTTCTTCACTCGCAATAAAAATAATACGGCCATAATTGTTTTTCAACATTTTAGGTAAATAAAATTTAGATAATCCGTTTGCAGCAAGAACATTAGTACGGAAATATCTTTCCCATACTTCATCATCAACGTCTTCATATTGCATAATTTCATAAATCCCCATATTATTCACTAAGATATCGATATTGGGGTATTTTTCAAACAAAATCTCCCTCTGCTCCAGATCCACAATATCGGCTGTAGCATTTTGAGGAAAGGTCGTTGGAAAATTTGATTTTATTTCATTTACAGTTTGTTCTACCTCTTTATTATTCCGTCCATTAATAAGTACATTCACACCTTCTTTGGCAAGCTCAATGGCTATTGCTTTACCTATACCTTTCGTAGACCCTGTAACTAAAGCTGTTTTATTGTTTAATCCCATATCCATAATACTTTCCTCCCTCTCATTCGTTTATCTTTGCTGGCAAGCGAATTCTTAGCTTATTTTAAAACAACCTTAAGCTCTGGTATTTGATTATATTACCTTGGGCAGCAATGCTCAGTAACTAGCATATTGCGCCAAAGTTCTTGTTTAACACGCCAGATGAATAAGGTCAGTAATTACAAGCTCTCTGTAGAATGAATGGAGTTGGGAAACTATTAATAGATAGTCGATCTTCCTAGCGGTTCTTTTGATATCGGGTTGGTATCTAAATGTGTAGTGCGCCAATTTGAAGGAGTATTCCCTTCCCAAAGACGAAAAGCGCGGTAAAATGAGTTCTGGTCTTCATATCCAATCAAAAAGGCCACTTCTTTTATATCAAGCGAGGGATCTGCCAAGTATTCTAGTGCCTGCTCATGTCTAGCTTGTGTTAACAGTTGTTTAAAGCTCGTATTGTCGTCAGTAAGCCGGCGCTGCAAGGTACGATCGCTCATTCTGAGCTCCTTCGCCACAGCCTGAATGTCGGGGCGTCCTCCGGTGAGGCTACGTTTTATAATCCATTTGACCGCCTCAGTAATTGAGCGGCTGCACTGTTCATCCAGCGACCGGTCCAGAGCGGGTGTGAGAATCTCTAACAACTCTTGGTTGTATGAGACAAAAGTTCGGTCCAGATCTCTTCGATATAACGTCAATCGATTACATTTTGCACCAACCTGGACACTACACCCAAAATAAGCTTCAAGAACCTGCACATCTCCCATGGATTGCGAAAATTCTACGAGCTGCGCCGTCAAAGGCTGGCCAGTGCCTCGGCGCCCAAGCTCCAGAAGACATGCAAGTGTAATACCCGTCAGCATCGGTGGACCGGGCTGTTTGGTATATAGCCATTCCAGTTCTATGGTACAGTGCTCCCCCTCCTCAGTGACACGTAAGGTTTCGGGAGGACATAGTTGTTTGTACCGAGCCATTCGGTTTAGAGCGTCGCGGTAGTCACGAGCGTGGTAAGTCGCTAAGACGGTTGGTGGGTACTTCGCTGTCTCAAAGACAGTTGCAAGCTTAACGATTCCTTTTGCAGTGTCACCAATGAGATCGGAATATGCCTGCCAGATCGCGAGATATTGTACGCTTGTGACTACGGGCTCATGAATAATGGTGAGCGGCAGTCTTGCTTTACAAGCTACGTCGTGAGCGGAAATTCCTAATTGATACAAACCTGTCCAAAATCCTGGTGGAATTTTAATATGGTCAGAAGTATGAGACTTCTTCATACATAGAGACCTCCTTTATTACTTCCATTTTACCTACTAATTGCACTCTCTGATCATTCCAGTATAGTGAATTTTGTTAATATATGCTTACTGAATGTTTGACCACCATAATAAAAAAGCAACCGGCATACCGGTTGCTTTTGAGTCATTTCTACTTCCAAGTTTATTTTCAAGAACACCAGGGTGTATCAACGTGTATGTTAAATTACTATGTTAAAGTATTCTGTCTTCTTAATACCTGGAAGTATAGTAAGGTTTTGTATCTAAAAACCTGTAGTATACTGTTTCGGGATCGTTATTTCTTTTTTCAAGTTTGTTGCGGCTTCAAGAGCCCAGTAAGGATTTCTTAACATTCCTCTCCCGACAGCCACAAGATCTGCATCCTCATTTCCTACTACAGCGTTAGCTAGGATCGGATCATCGAGTCTTCCGACTGCAATGACTGGAACTTCGAGTGCTTGTCTGATTTCTCGAGCAAGTGACACCTGGTATGCTGCGTGACTGCCTGGTCTACCCCATGCAGCGATAGGTCCTTCCCCGCCTGAAGAAATGTCAAAAATATCTACCCCTGCTTGTTGATATTCTTTGGCAAAAGAAATGCTATCTAGAATATCGTACCCGCCTTCTACGTATTCTTTAGCGGAAATGCGCATGATAAGCGGCATGTCTTCCGGCATCTCTGCCTTGGCTGCCTGAATAACTTCTCGACCAAATTTCAGGAGATCTTTCCCGTATTCATCATCTCTTTGGTTGGTAAGAGGCGAATGAAATTGATGGATTAAATATCCGTGAGCTCCATGTAATTCAATGGCATCAAATCCGGCCTTCACAGCACGTGCTACTGCACCGCGGAACTTCTCCACCATTTCTTTAACTTCTTGTGTTGAAAGAGCTCTAGGTAATTTAGATTTCTCATCAAATGGAACAGCGGACGGAGCAACAGGCACTTCAGCATCTTCTGCTTTACGTCCAGCATGAGCAATTTGAATACCTACTTTTGCTCCATAACTATGGCAGGCATCTACAATTCTTTTCAATGCAGGAATTTGCTCATCAGACCACAATCCCAGGTCAAAGTCAGAAATACGTCCATCTGGTTCTACATCAGTCATTTCAACTATAATGAATCCAGTTCCACCAATGGCACGACTTACATAGTGCATAAAATGCCAATCGGTAGCTATACCATCTTTCTTGTCAACAGAATATTGACACATTGGAGGCATGACGACCCGGTTCTTTAATTCCAAGTCTTTAAATTTATAAGGACTAAATAAATCTTTCATTAAGAAAGACCCCTTTCTAGGTTTTATAGTGAACACTCTATTAAATGCATGCACATGCATATAATACAGCATGCATTTTTTATTTGTCAACTATCGTTTAAACTATGCATTTACGTAAATAAAGGCCCAGAGATTGTATTCTCTAGACCTAGGGTTAAATTTTACTCTATTCAGGCATTAAATTTCGTATTAAGTTTTAATTTTATATGAAAGAATTATATTTTTTCAATGAGTGATTGTAATTTTTGCTTCAACTCATCTTTTGAAAGAGCCGACTCCAAAATTTGGTTGAAGGTTTCGAGCGCTCTGTCAAACTTCTTTTCCCCAAAATCAGTCATACTTGTATAGATTCCCCGACGATCATCTTCACATATATGTCTTTGCAAAGCTCCGCAGCTTTTTGCTTCCATTCTAACTACCAGTCTAGATAATGCACTTTGGCTTAACCCAACCATCTCTTGTAAATGCTGCAATCTCAATTTCTTTTCCTCGGTTTGAGATAAGAAATACAGAACCAAAAATTCATTTAAGGATAAACTATAGTTTTCTTGAAGTGCATGTTCCAATTCATCGTTTATGTTCGATTGGAGTTTAGTAAGGGACAGCCAAATATTTAAAAGTTCGATAGTATTGTTGTTATGCATTTCGACTCACCCGTTCTATTCTAAAGTATAAATAACACATATTATAGGAGTCATTATAGGGAATAATTAATTCTATCAGGGTTACTGGAAATGGTCAAAACCCTTAAGAACAGATAGAGGTTATAAAAAATCCTTTCTGAAGCAGTGACTTAAGTGGTCAACACAAAAACACCTTTCAAAATCGGCCTCCTTTTAGAAATGGAAGCATTCTCCTGAAGGTGTTTTTGTTTTGAAACCCATTGTAGTTTACTAATTATTTATGGTCAGATACTCTTTTGCGCATTCCAGCCAGTCCCAGTAACCCAAGTAAGCCAATCCATCCCCAATCCATATCGTTGTCATTATCTACGGCGTTTGCTCGTACACTGTTAGCGTTGTAGGTTGAATTGTTGTTGTGATAAGCATTATTAGCTGTGTCATTGGCCACATCTACATTTGCACTTTGTGCTGATGAAGGAACGACTAAAGCTGCAAAGAAGAACATGGAAGCTACAGCAGTGACTATTTGTTTTTTCATAAAAAGGAATCCTCCCTGAAAGTGTGATGCATATAATTTCTCCAAAAAACTGCTCCTTATTCCATTGTGTAATTACAAATTTATTTGGATACTTTTAATCATTAATTGGAACTATAAGATCGGTGTAAAAAATATTAAAGGAGCGGTTATGATGGGAATATTAAGTGGAAATCCAAAAGATGAACCTATGCACTATGGTGAAATTTCCGGTGTTTGGCAATTTTCATTGGCCGCAAAAGGAGCTCTGTCTTTCTACCAAGCATTCCTGAATCATGCAGGAGATAAGGATTTGAAAAAAACATTGGATGCACTCATTGATCAAGCGAAACTTGAAATTAAAGAGTGTGATACACTCCTTACTGATAATGGGATTGCTCCAGCGCCAGCCTTACCAGAAAGACCTCCAGTGAAACTTGAAGATATTCCTGTTGGTGCGCGCTTCACTGACCCGGAGATTGCTGCTAAAATTGCGTCTGATACCTCATTGGGACTGGTGGCTTGTAGTCAAGTGATGGGGCAATCCATTAGAGAGGATATAGGGGCCTTGTTTGCAAAATATCATGCTACCAAAACTGCTTTAGGAGTTAAGATTCTTCAAATGACTAAAGAAAAAGGATGGCTGGTGCCTCCTCCCCTTCAAGTGAAAAGGCCTGAAGCTGTTGAAGTTTAAAAATAGATTAAATCGCTTCTAGCCATATTCAGAACAGATTGAAAGTTAAAACAATAACCCCCATTATCCTCAATATGAGGACAATGGGGGTTAGATTTGTTTACAATTCGTTAAATATCTCTTCGAATCACGCTTTTGGTCGCTGCCGCCTCAAAAATCGTCTCAATCAGCACCAGTACACGGTGCACTTCTTCGCTTTTGATCGCAAGCTCGGCTTTTCCTTCAATGGTGGAGACAAAATTTTCGTAAAAGCTTTCTGCAGCAGCAGGTATTTTCTCAATCGGGAACTTAAGGGTGGATTCCTCAGACGGAGGTGCCATCGTTTTCGTCAACCCTTGACCTGCTTGAATCGGTTTGGGTTCCACGTGAGCGACATCTGGATTCCGAGTGACAATCTCTCCGCTCAGATCCCAATCCTTGATCACTGCGGTTCCTTCGGTTCCTTTAACATACCAACGCGGCAACTTTACGTAATTCGTTGTACCTACTTCAATGACCGCTGTAAGACCGTCCTTAAACTCAATGAAGCTACTAAAGCCGTCATCCACTTCTGTCCCCAAAATATAACTTAAGGTAGCGGTCACGCTTTCGATTTGACTGTTCGTAATCTGAAGTAGCTGATCCAACAGATGCACTCCCCAATCCAGCAGCATTCCTCCACCATACGCCTTCAATTGCCGCCAATCGCCTGGAATGCCGTTAGCTCCCTGAACCCGCGATTCCAGATGGAAAAGATCGCCAACAGTCTTCCTACTGATTATATCTTTGACAATACGGAAGTCTTCATCCCATCTGCGATTCTGATGTACTGTAAACAGACGATTTTCTTGCTTGGCCACCTCGACAATATCTAAGAAATCTGCGCTCGTGATCGTAACGGGCTTTTCACAAATAACATGTTTGCCAGCTTGCAATGCTTGGATCGCAATTTCTTTATGAACGTCATTAGGCGTTGCTATTAATACAATATCTACGTCCTGATCGCCGAGAACGGCATCTAGACTGGCATAGGTTTTATAGCCGGCTGCTGCAGCCAATTCCATCCGATAATCGACAATATCATATACACCGCCAATGGCAAGCTGCTCAATAGGTTCAATTAATTGAACATGGTAGCTTCCCATACCTCCATAACCAATAATAACTACATTGTATTTCCGATTGTCCATTTTCATTTTCCTTCCACTCCTAAATTGAGCCACCACCTATCAAACGGTTGCTCACGGATCGAATTCAATTGTAAATCGGGTACTGCCATGCAGGTCATCTGTAAGATGTTATTGCATACGCTTTCATTATAAAGGAAATCTTTCCCCAAAAAAAGGGGGATATCAAGATCTAGGGGATTCAGTATTGGATAAATACTCACTCAAGATTTCCTGCATTGACTTCTTTGAATTTTGAAACTGTTTTATTCGATGACCATTAGCACCAGACGGGTGAGGGAACCCCCACAGAATTTTCTTTTCTTGAATTTTCTGTTCATCAAGCAAGCGACGAAGAACAGTCTCGACTGACTTTCCTAGTGGAATAATAAGTGGATACTCTAAACATTCTAATTCAGGAAGAAAAGATTCAAGCACTGCTCCATACAAAAAAGCATGATTAATCATGGAAGGTTGATGTCCATTGTAATTCTCTTTATTTACGAAGACTGGAAAACGAATTAAGGAAGTTGTATGTAACAACGAGCAATCTGAATCAAATAGTTTACGTACATGCGACACTTTCAAAAAATCATGCAATCCTATTTCTTGAAGCATATTTATTAAGTTGTCTCGCATGGAACCGGCCATCCTTGCTGCAAATTTGGCTTTTTTACAAGCTTCCTCATATGACTGTTGATCCTTCAAAGTTACTATGGCAGTTCGAAAGGCAATTTCCATCTGCTGCCAACCGGGTGTAATACCAACTAGCATTACTTTCGCGGAAGAATTGATATATTCATTATGCGGGGAATAGAACATTTCAACGTCTCCCGAAGACTTTAATTTGAAATCATTAATCAGTAATTCGTTTTTAGAATACTTTTGCTTTACCGGTAACGAATTCATCACAGCAACTATACGCTTTTGATGAGTGGAAGAGATCAGGTTGCATCCTCCTTACGAGCTTATATTTGAGTATATATTACAGTTTTACAAGAGGGGTGTTCTTCACACCCCCCACATGTATTTACCAATAAATATCCATCCTTATTGTGGCTGTAAGTTTGCGTAGCTCAGCTCTTTCTATCTTCTTGGGTAATTAAAGAACTGTAAGCGGGAATCGTCACCGTTTCTTTCCTTACTTTAGCATCCTTTGAGGTAGAGAAAACCACTTTCCGCTTTTCCTTATCTCGATCTTTCATCTGGATGGTAACCGGCTCTCCTGACAGATTATGATATACATACAATGTTTCTTTGCCTGAAGAACGTTTGTATGCCGTCACGCTGGCAGAACCTGCTTGGATCGGCTCTAGACTGTCGCTGCGAAGAGCCTCATGTTCTTCCCTCAGACGGATAAGCGTGCGGTAGCTTTCCAGCAGAGAATCATTGTCCCGCAACTGCGCTTCCACCGATACTTCGCCTTTGTTGTATTTGGGTTCCTCCCACTTTGTTTGACCGAGGCCTTCTCCCTTGTACCAGCGCATAGGCTCTCGAAGATACTCATCGGGCTTCTCTCCCTTCATGCCGATCTCTTCCCCATAATAGAGAAACGGCTGACCCGGCAACGTCAAAAGAATGGATGCAGCCAGCTTGGCTTTTCGTACATCCCCGCCCAGCTCGCTCATAACTCGGGTTTGGTCATGATTGCTTAAAAATGGAGCATCGAGTGCCGCCTTATTGTATGATTTGTACAGCTTCAGCGTTTTCTCGGAGAATGTAGCAATACCTTGATCTCGACCGTTTTTCACAGAGTTCAATATCGTTCCGCCCAGGTCAAAATTAAACAGAGAGTGGAGCGATTCGTAATAAGGAGCTATTGTCTCCGGTTTATCCCATACCTCTCCTGCCAGATATACGTTTGGATTTATCTTTTCCATCTCGGAACGGAATTCATTCCACCACGCAATGTTTTTATCGGCACCGTCCTTCGTTTGCCCTTTAAAAATATGCATCGCCGCATCAAGCCGGAAGCCGTCTGCACCTTGCTGTAGCCAATACTTACCGACTTTGATCATTTCCTTGCGGACTTCGGGATTATCAAAATTCAGATCCGGCATCCCGGACCAGAAGGTACCGTAAAAATACCCTTCGCCATTCGGATTCTTATGCCATACCTGCTGGCCCCATGATCCCTTTTCATCCAGGTTTGTATTCTCATCAGCCCATACGTAATAGTCATGGTATTTGCTTTGCGGGTTGGCACTAGCCTCCTTGAACCAAGGGTGCTCGCTACTTGAATGATTGATAACAAGGTCAATGATCACCTTGACACCTTTTCTTTTTGCTTCTTTCGTCAAGGTGCGGAAATCATTCAGATTCCCGTACTGCGGGTCCACTTGATAGTAGTCAGTTACATCATATTTATGGTAGCTTGGAGACGGATTCAGTGGCATGAGCCAGAGACCGCTGACCTGCAAATCCTTACCCGAACGGGGATTGCCGTCGTTTAAGTAATCAAGCTTTTGCGTAATACCTTTTAAATCACCATGTCCGTCCCCGTTCGAATCATAAAAAGAATTGATATAAATTTCGTAAAACACGCCGCTTCCAGCAGAAGTCGGAGGCTTATGCCCGTTCATATCCTGCTCGGCCATTGCACTTGAGGCGAACATCGTGAGCATAGGCACCGTTAACAGGATCGTGGACCATTTTCTTAAGCGTTTGTTACGAGTCAAAACATATCAGCTCCTTTAATTGTTATGGGTGCGCCTTCATTATAAAGAAAAACCACCCAAAAAAAGGGGATATTATTATCTATTATAGTGGAAAATATCGATTTTATTGTTTGATGTCTGTATCGAACAAACTGCCTGGGTTAGAGGATCTTTTTCTGATCCTTAACCCAGGCAGTTTGCTTGCAAGTCTATTTTTATCCTTTTACAGCGGAACCTACCGTCATCGCCCGCTCCACTTGTTCACTCAAGAACAGATACACGAGTACCATCGGTAAGGAGGCAATAGTCATAACAGCCCCCATGGCTCCCCAATCTGTACTATAAGAACCTTGGAAGAAAAGCAAGCCTAGCGGCAATGTCTTCATATTTTCATCAGAAATGAGAATATAGGCCAAAGTGAACTCATTCCAGTTGTTCAAAAATTGAA
Organism: Paenibacillus sp. DP01; assembly: GCF_044784315.1. Classification (NCBI taxonomy): domain Bacteria; kingdom Bacillati; phylum Bacillota; class Bacilli; order Caryophanales; family Paenibacillaceae; genus Paenibacillus; species Paenibacillus sp. DP01. The sequence continues at coordinate 2,739,799 of NZ_CP173059.1, read as the reverse complement.
AAATGGCTACAGTTGCAATTGCAGGTAATGCAAGGGGTACAATGATTTTCAGGAACAGTCTATAAATATTAGCTCCATCCATGCATGCTGCCTCTTCTATCTCCTTAGGGATTCCTGTAAGGAACCCATAGAAAATCATGGACGAGAAAGGAAGGCCAATTGCGATATAAGGAAGAATAAGAGCTCCATACGTATTCGTTAGATTAAAATCGCGAACCAGAATCGCCAGCGGTATCATGATAACCTGAAGTGGCATAAACATTCCTATGGTCATATAAGTCCGGACAGTAGAACGAAATCTCCACCTCATACGAGCCACTGCGAAGGCAAACATCAGAGCTAGTAAAAGGATAAACAGAGTCGAAATCGTTGATACGACCAGACTGTTCAGAAAGTAACGGGGAATATTAAATTGTGTCCAGGCATTAATATAATTTTCGTATCGAAAATGCGTTGGCAGTCCAAATGGGTTAGAGACGAAGATCTCATCGTTGTTCTTTAACGAGTAGGATACCATCCAAAACAACGGGTAGACCGAAACAATTAGATACAACCACAGTGGTATCTGCAGGGCAGCATGTCTGAACTTGCTCAAAGCGGTTTTACTCATTTCGTTCTCCTTTTCAATACACGCCTCATCAGGCGGTTTGTCCGCGGTCGAACAGCTTATTGATAACTACAGTTGCCAATAACGAGATTAATACAAGCAGCACGGATACAGCACACGCATAACCATAGTTGCTCTCCATAAAAGCATAGCGATAAATCATGAATGTCATTGTGTAGTTTGTAGTGCCGGGCCCACCATTTGTCATAATCAGCATCTGCACAAACGCCCCTATTCCAGAGGTTATCGCGATAATGAAGCAAAATTTGTATGTTTCCCTCATTAAAGGAAGCGTAACATGCAGATGCGCTTTCCATTTGCTGCAACCGTCAATTGTGGCCGCCTCAAAGTAGTCTTCGGGTATTGACTTAACTCCCGCATATAACAACGAGAATTGGTATCCCATAAACTGCCAGGCATTAACAAAGGCGATGGCAATAATGGATGTTGTTGGGGAGCTCAACCAATTTTGCTGATACGGGATGTTCAAGAGTTCAAACAGTCGGTTGATTAATCCGTTGGTTGGATCGTAGATTGCAATCCATAGCTGGCACACCACGGTTACCGATAGGACAACTGGGATAAAATAAGCCGTTTTCAGTATTTTCCGCCCGCGTGTACGTGGGTCCGCACAGATTAGTGCCAATATCGTTCCCAGTCCGATCTGAAAGACTGCCAGTACAATTGCAAAGATCAATCCGTTCTTAAGCGAAGTCCCAAGTAGAGGATCGGAGAATAATTCTCGGTAATTATTCAATCCCGAAAAGGTCAGCGTACTAAGACCATCCCAATCATAAAAGCTGCGAAGAACGGTTTGCAAAACAGGATAGATTAGAATCACGCTATACAGTATCAAAGCAGGGAGGAGAAACAGTGCGAGCGCCGGTTTGTTCCCCAAATATTTATTCATGTCTTGCTTCCACCCCTTATCTTTGGAACAGCACCCTCAGCGCCTTATGCCGCCAAGGGTTGCCGATTCCCTGAATTCTCAGTTTTCTTTATTCAATGTGCTATTCAGATTGCTCACAAAATCGTTTTCAGAAAAGTTGTCTACCATCATATTTTGAGTATTGTCATTAATGGTGTTCTGAATTTTTGTATTGCTCAGAAGTTGAGCATATTCCTGCGCATTAGGCAGCAACTCTTTGACAACTCGCTGCATCATTGCTGGAACATTGGAGGCCATTGGCTTATCTACTTTCACTGAAACTATCGGACTTCCAAGTTGAGTGTATCTGTACTCTGCTGACTTCGAGGCAAGGAATGCCGCTACCTTTACGGCTGTTTCCTTATTTTTGCTATTCGCTGATACTGCATAACCTTGCGGAGAACCTGAGCCGTCAATAAAATATTTGGACTTCTCGTAGGTTGCTTCATCCTTTGCAGGCCAGTACATCCAATCGACTTGATCGCCCAGCTTTTCCTGGGAACTGTAAATTTCCCATTGTCCATTCACGAACATGGCAGCTTTGCCCTGATAAAATAGGGAGGATGCCTGATCATAATTGGTGTTCGTAGCGTTGGCATCGAACAATCCGGCTCTTTGCAGTTGCTTCATTTGCTGTGCTGCTGTTACGAATGCTTCTGGCAATGCTTTTACACCCTTCTCCTCAAGTGCTCCAAATCCACGCGGCTGCTCTCTTGTAACCAGTCCGTTATAAAAAGCGGTCGTAATCCATTTTTCCTTTGCAAAGATCGACATCGGTACATAACCAGCAGCTTTTAACTTTTTCGCTGCATCGGCCATCTGATCAATCGTCTTAAGCGGTGTTTTGATTCCTACCTTCTCAAAAATGGACTTGTTGTAATAAATCATTTGGAATTCAATACCAGTTTCAGGGTAAGCATACACATGATTGTCAGGAGCTACCAAGCGCGATTCAACTCCCGGGTTAAGACTCTTCTTGAATTCGGCTGTTGTGTCATAGTTGTCAAGAACCTCGACATTTTTCGATTTTGCAAAAGTTTGCAGGACAGACCAATCCGCTAAATAGACATCCGGCATGTTGCCCGTTGCCGCATATGTTTTAAGCTTCTGGCCTCCGTCCTGCACGGCAGGATCCAGTTCAATTTCTACGTTTGGCATCTTCTTTTTGAGCTCTGCCACCGCATAATCGAACGGCTTAATGGTATCGTCATCGAAATGCTGTGCATACACCTTCAATTTGATCGTTCCGTCCCCTGATCCGTTATTGGAAGAGGCTGAGTTGTCTTCGCCACAAGCAACCAATCCAACGGACATGGTGAGTACTAGCAAGGCTGCACTCCAAATTTTAAGATTTTTTTTCATTTGTTTTATCCCCCTCATGAAGAGTCTTTGATGATTGCGCTTTCATTTGCTTGACTACAGTATACCGCTGCCTCTATTCTTCTTTAAGGAATAAAACGGGTATTATCAGTAAAAAACGGGACAAATAGAGCAGCGGTCCTCCATATAGGAAAACCGCCAGGCTTAAATTGATGTGTTCTGCCTCACAAGGCAGATACTATCTCTTTTTGAGTTGCTCATATTCAGTGGGTGTCATACCAAAACGTTTCTTGAAACATTTGCTGAAATAATTGGGGTCACTATAACCGACACTTTCAGCGATTTCTGACAGCTTCCGATTGCCTTTCAGCAGAAGCTCCTTAGCCTTCTTCATTCGGATGTGTGTAATATGATCCACTATGGAAAAGCCAGACTCCTTGCGGAATACGCGGCGCAGGTAGCTGGGATCGACGAATACTCCGCACGACACCTGCTCAGCAGACAACTCTGCGTCTGCATAATGTTCCTCAATATAGTTGATCGCCGCCGCGAATAAATTGGAAGCCTTCGTAGGACGCATATTCTCCATCAGCAGGATCAGCTTGCGGTATAGGGCGAGCATCCAACCTTCAGCAGCCTCCCAGGAATCTAACTCTCGCAGCCGTTCGTAAGGAGACTTGTCTCCTCCGTTTTGCCATAGCTGGTCATAAGGAATGCCACGTTCACTGGCAAAAGAAAGGGCTAAAGATACGATTCCCATAAGCATCGCATCTGCATATTCATCTCCCCATTTATATTTACTAAGCTGGCGGATTGCCTTGCGGACCTCCTCTAGCGTTTCACTGTCTTTCATTCTGAGGTCAAGCACAACCGCATCGCGTAGATGACCCAAATCAGGCATACCTGCTCTGCTATGCAACACTTCGCCGTCCTGTCCCCTTAACTCTGCACTTTCACTCTCCTGTGGAAGCACTGGTAATTTCGCTTTAATACGCTCCAACATTGAGAGCATTTCTTCTGCATTGAACGGTTTCAGCAAATAATCCTGCACTCCAGTTCGAACGGCCTTCTGTAGATATTCAAACTCGTTATGCCCGGATATGAATACAATTACGATTCGTTCGAACTTGACTTTCAACCTCTCGGCTAATTCAATTCCGTCAATAAAGGGCATATTGATATCAACGAGGGCAAGGTGCGGCTGATGCCGCTCGGCTTCCTGAAGTGCTTCCTGCCCGTTCCTTGCTTCACAGCAAACCCGAAAGCCGTGACTTTCCCAGTCTATCTTAATTCGCAGAAAGTCTCGAAACAGCGGCTCATCATCAACAATCATCACTTTATACATCTTGGTGTACACTCCCCTTTGGCTGCGTTGGTAGCGACAGATCAACAATAGTTCCCTCTCCGAGAACACTCTGCACGTATATCCCATACTCCTCGCCAAAATACAGGCTCAGCCGTTGCTGAACGCTATAGGTACCGATTGATCGTATTCCTTCTTTCGGTAAATGTCTGGACATAATGTTCTGAACTTGAATTTCGTCCATTCCTACACCGTTGTCCTCCACCCGGACGATCACCCTATCGTTCTGTGTAAAAGCGAAAATACGGATAAAACCTTTGGTTCCTTTCTTCTTAAGACCATGGTAAATCGAATTCTCGACAAGTGGCTGGAGCGAGAGTTTCGGGATCGGTGTACCCGCAAGCTCTGGAGGGATATCCACTTCATAGCGGAACACATCGGGATAACGGATTTGCAGAATAGTCAGGTAATCATCAGTAATCTGAGCTTCCTTTTCTAAAATAATGAGTTCCCGTCCTTTATTTAGCACCATTCGATAAAAATCTGCCAGCGCCTTCGTAGTATCTCTAGCCTCATCATTACGATCCAACTCATTCAGTGCATAAATGGTATCTAAAGTGTTGTACAGAAAATGCGGTTTTATTTGAGCCGTCATCAGTGCGAGTTCATATTCACGCTTGCGGTTTTGCTCCTGCCTCACTTCATCCAGCAATTCCCGAATCCGTCTTATCATAAAGTTAAAAGCTTCAGCAATGGTGCCGATTTCATCTTCTGTTCGGACTATCGCAACCGATTGTAAATCGCCGGCAACTACTTTCCGCATGGCTCTAGTCAGCTGTTCGAGAGGACTAACGACCATTTTGGACAGGAAGCTAGCACCGAGCCAGGAAAAAGCAAGACAAAATACGCCGATTAAGAGTGAAAGCCTTACATTTTGCCGGACATCAGCTGTAAGCAGGTTAAGAGAAACAATATTGACCAGCTTCCAACCCATCCGGTTATAATCATTGACCGTTACGAGATTGCCGCTATCCTCAAATGAACATGTTTTTGGGGACACATCAGATCCACAGCCTTGGATGGCCTCCGCTAACTGTGAACTCACTGGCTTCATCAGCATCCCATTGTCTTCTGCCACAGCCACACGCATCTCGTTATCTAAAAAATAATAAGATTTGGGCGCATCGGGATCGCTGGAACGAAAATAATCAGACAAACCTTCTTCCTTCACTAACAGAAAAAGCGTTCCATAGGGTTCGCCGGTGTCTATATTAATGACCATCTTTCCCAGCGTCAAAACCGGAGAGTTGGGATCCGGTGTTAGGAAATCTCTCTTATCCATATCAAACCAGAGTGCTTGTCCATAACTTTCGGATTCCCTTACCCGCTTGAGCATGCTATAGACTTTACTATCATCCCCACTCTCGGTATAAGAAGCAAAAATTGTCCCTTCATTATCAATAAATACCGCCGCATCCACTTCGCGAAAGATTGATAAATCAATAGATAGACGACTTTGCATCAGGTTACCAAATTGAACACGATCTATGGCAGTATCAGGTCTAGCACCGTATGAATCATACATCCGGTTAATATTCGTGACCATAATGTTGGCCGCCGTTTCCACACTACTGAATATGTAGTCGGTCCGGGACAGGATGAGCTGAGATTCGTCAACTACGTTGCTGGTCGTTTGCTCTATCAATGAACGACTGAAAAATTGGTTGGACACAAGTCCAAGAATGAGCAGAGAAATAATGATCAGCGGGAGAAATACCGCTATAACCTTGCTTTTAAAGCGAAGGCGACCAAACCACTTACGAGCTAGGGACAGAATATTCAAATAAGACCCCTCCGTCATCAGAGAATATTCATCATGTTAACACAACTAATCTGAACAGTAGTAGAACTAAAATAATGTTAAAAAAATTCAACAATCCATCTTGAAAGTGCCAAAAGTATGTGTTAGGATAAAGTCGATTTTTAGTAAAATTATTAACTAAAAAGGTGTGAGCTCTTTGGCAACCATTAAAGACATTGCCCGCGAAGCGGGAGTGTCTGCCGCAACCGTTTCAAGGGTTTTAAATAACGATCTGTCACTATCCGTGAGTCCAGACACCAAAAACAGAATTTTTTTAATTGCTGAGCAGCTCGGGTATAAGCCTTCCCGCCTGAGGCAGTTAAAGAGGAACACGGAACGTGCCGGGAAAACGGTCTCCCTCCTGCTGTGGTGTTCCATTGAGGAGGAAAGAGACGATCCGTATTACGCCTCGATCCGCCGTGGAATCGAACTGCGCTGTGAAGAGCTTGGCCTGACATTGGGACAGACGCTGCGAGGCCGTTCATCTCTCGACACCTTGCAGAAGGCGGATGGTCTGATTGTCGTGGGCGGCGTTGATCCTGAAGAGGTGTCCAAGCTGTATCCGGACAAGAACACCATTGTCCTTGTCGACCAGTACCATGAGCAGCTGGAATACGATTCCGTACGACTCCATTTTCGGCAGGCGGTTGACCAGGCACTTGGACATCTGCTCGAGCTTGGCCACCGACAAATCGGATTTATTGGCGGGAAGAGCGATGGAGAGCGAAGGGCGCATTATTTTGAACGATTCATGCGGGAACGAGGTTTGTATAATCCGAAGTTCGTCCGCATAGGCGCCTGGAGTACTGCGGATGGATATCTAATGATGAACGAGCTTCTAGCCGAGCAGGAACGACCGACAGCCTGCTTCGCTGCCAGCGATCCGCTCGCCATTGGAGCCCTCCGCGCCCTTCATGGACATGGAGTCAAGGTACCCGAAGATATGGCTGTTGTCGGCTTCGACGACATTGAGATGGCGGCCTTCGTGCAGCCTCCGCTAACTACTGTACGTGCCTATCCCGAACAAATGGGAAAAGCTGCCGTGCAGTTGCTCTCTGAACGGTTTGAGGGACGTGAACCACCTGCGTACAGCGTGATCGGGACTAAGCTTGTCATACGGGAAAGCTCATGCATCAACAGTAAAATCAATATTTGAGAGTCAATCGAGATGATAACCCCCTAAGGAGTGAATATCATGAACATTCATGTTAACGAAGCGCTTGGTTTGTTTCACCTGCAGTCCAAGGATTGCAGCTATATTATCCAGCTGGTAGAAGGATATCCTGCACATGTCTATTGGGGAGCTCAACTTCATCATGACCAAAGTCTCGCAAGTATATTGGAGCTTAGAGAGCGCTGCTCCTTCTCCCCCACTCCCGTTTCTTCTAATCGCGTGCTTTCTTTGGATGCGCTTCCACAGGAATATCCACAGTATGGGACAAGTGACTTCCGTCAACCGGCTTATCAGGTTGCGCTTGCGGATGGAACTCGAACTACGGAGCTAAAATATAGTGGCCACCGTGTTGAACCGGGCAAACCAAAGCTTGAAGGCCTCCCTTCCGTCTATACCGAATCGGATGATGAAGCAACAACTCTCCTGTTGTTCCTTGAGGACCAGCACTCAGGTCTTAAGGCTACACTGCTCTATACTGTATTTGCGAACCACAGCGCTATTGCTAGGTCTACTCTTTTTGAACATAAGGGAAGCGCTGTCATGAATATTGAGCAGGCGATGAGCGCCTCTGTCGACTTCGCCGATTCCAATTATCAAGCTCTCTATCTATCTGGAGCCTGGGTTCGGGAAAGACATATCCAACGCCGCGATCTTGGACCCGGCGCCATTCGGTTGGAAAGCCGGCGAGGCTCGAGCAGTCACCAAATGAATCCTTTTTTGGCCCTGCTTCGTCCAGATGCAACAGAAGATCGTGGGGATGTGTACGGCTTCAGTCTAATCTACAGCAGCAATTTCGTTGCGCAGGCGGAAGTAGAACAGTTTAATCAGACCCGTGTAAGTATCGGAATCAATCCTTTTGACTTCTCCTGGCGTCTTGAACCGGGTCAGTCATTCCAGACCCCTGAAGCCGTGCTGGTCTTTTCCGAAGAAGGTCTTGGGGGCATGTCGCGCACCTATCACCGACTCTACCGCACACGTCTGTGCCGGGGAACTTATCGCGACAAGGAACGCCCGATTCTCGTGAACAATTGGGAAGCCACATATTTTGACTTCGACGCCAATAAAATCGAGGCGATTGCCAAAGAAGCGGGACCTCTTGGAATTGAGCTATTTGTTCTTGATGACGGTTGGTTTGGCAAGCGCGACAACGACAACAGTTCGCTTGGGGACTGGTTCGAGGACCGCCGCAAGCTACCTGGAGGTCTCACCGACCTAGCCAAACGGGTTAATGAACAAGGATTACAATTTGGCTTGTGGGTTGAGCCGGAAATGGTATCACCTGATAGTGAACTGTACCGCACCCATCCCGACTGGTGCCTACATGCGGAAGGTCGGCGGCGGACGGAAGGCCGATCCCAATTGGTGCTTGATCTCTCCCGCAAGGAAGTATGCGATTACTTGTACGAGACGCTGAGCTCCGTATTCTCGATCGCCCCAATTACTTATGTCAAGTGGGACATGAATCGTAATATGACGGAGATTGCTTCGGCTACCGCTACTAGCGAACGTCAAAAAGAAACTGCGCACCGTTATATGCTCGGACTTTATGACCTGCTGGAACGCCTGACCTCACGCTTCCCGGACATCTTGTTTGAAAGCTGTTCTGGTGGAGGTGGACGATTCGATCCCGGGATGCTCTACTATATGCCGCAGACATGGACCAGTGATGACACTGATGCTATTGAAAGATTGGCTATCCAGTACGGCACCAGCATCGTGTATCCGGCCAGTACCATGGGGGCCCACGTATCGAACGTGCCGAACCACCAGGTGGGACGAAACACCTCCCTCGCCATACGTGGCGACGTGGCAATGAGCGGGAATTTTGGCTACGAGCTTGACCTTACTGCATTTACGAATGAAGAAAAAGAGCTTGCTGCCAGACAAATTGCCCAGTATAAAGAAATCCGTTCCCTTGTACAGCAGGGAGATATGTATCGACTTCTTAGTCCGTTTGAGGGCCGAGGCAATACTGCCTGGATGTTTGTTAGCGAGGACCAGTCCGAAGCTTTTGTCGCTTACTTCCGTGTGTTGGCTGAGCCAAATGGTCCTATCCGGCGACTAACTCTAAAAGGACTTGACCCAGCTAAAAAGTATATAATCGAAACCGGGGCAACCAGCAATACTTCAGAACCTGTCGGTGGTACCTTGGCTGAAGATGGCGTCTCCCCCTTCCGTGTGGCGTTCGACGGTGAAATTTTTGGAGGTGACCGTCTAATGAAGATTGGACTTGTTGTCTCGGATCTCACTGGGGATTTTGCCAGCTCTACCTTCCGCCTTAAAGCTATCTCCTGTTAATCATAGTTCAGCCGGTGACGATAAAAAATTAAAACAAGGCAGGTCGATTTTCCGACCTGCCTTGTTTAATAACTTTGTGACCATTTAATAGCATCCTTGATTTTGATTCTCCATATCATATGATCAAAGCCTTTTCCCCAATAATCTTTTAATAAATAATCAGGAGTTCCAAACTTCTTTTCCCATATTTTTTGTGCAATACGATACCCACTATCTAAACAAAATTCTTCTACTCCTCTATCTTTCAACGCCAGATACATTGATTTCAATAATAAATTTCCTACTCCAATCTTCTGGTAGTCAGGGTGAACAAATACAGTTCCTACCTCGCACAAATTTTTTAATGCATCATTGGTAGATTTACTTATAAGTTCACTTGCCGGGCCATATTCAATTGAACCCATTATTCGATCCCCGTCTACAGCGATTAAAAAATATCGTTGCTCACCGTGGCTTTCTAAGTCACTTTCCAAATACGCTCTTTTAGTCTCAATTTCATCCTCTATATCCTCCAGCTTGCTTCCAATACCTTCTTTAGCAAATGTGTCTGTAATCACTATTCTAAACAATTCATTTAACTTTTCGGCATCTTTAACTTTCGGTCTTCTGATTTCTACATCATTCATCTAGATTTCCGCCGACGTACGATTCAGTACAGACCCTATTGAAAGTACACTACTCAGTAGTTCCATTAAACTTGTTATTTCATAAGTGGGTTGAATACCAGACGTATTTGTTTTTCTGGCAGGGTTGAACCAGCAGGTATCAATTCCGTACTTATTCCCTCCTTGAATATCAGAGGTTAAAGAATCGCCGACCATAAGGACCTTACTTTTATCTGAAATGGCTAGCTTGGCAAATGCGTAATCGAAAATACCAGCTTGTGGCTTTTGGCAACCCACTTCTTCTGAAATAATTACCTGCTCAAACACATCACGCAGCGGAGAGAGCTGAATTCTGGAGGTTTGTACCTCTTTGATTCCATTCGTAATAATCGCCAAACGATACTCAGATAGTACGTCACATAGTTCAACCGCTCCGTCCATCAAAAAAGCACCTTCACCCAAATAACGTAAATAAGCAGCACTAAAGGCGTCTGGATTGAAGTCTAGCTTATGGACAGTAAACAATCGTTTAAATCTTTCCACCCGCAACTGTGCCGAGGTAATAAGTCCTTCCTCTGCTTCTCGCCACAACACACTATTAATCTCATCATAGCTGGATTTGTACTCTGTGGCCCCTTGCGGCAATCCAAATTGGGTGAACGTATTATGTAGCGCATGGCTCTCTGCCATTTTAAAATCAAACAGCGTATCATCAACATCAAATAAAATAATTTCGTATTTCAAAACGTACCTCCAACTCCATATCAAATGGAAATAAACTATCATTACAGTATGATCTCTCGGTTATTATACAGAACCTCATTGATCCGTCAAGTCATGACAAAAAGAATAGAGTAATATTTTCTATGAGTTTGAGCCAGTGCGAAGTAACATGCTTCGTGCCAAACTACTACCATAGCGATTTATAAATGAAAGGAGAATGCTAACTCAAGCTGTCCCGATGCTTCAGTGACAAGCCTAAAGGTAAACATTCTCCTTTTAAAATTCAAACTATTTGTTCTCCATTCGTAGATCTTTAGGGTCAACCTGCCATCATCTTCAGGTCTGTTTCCAGTACCGAATCGACTGTTTTAAAAACCTAGTGATTTTCATTAATCCATTCGGTTAATGTTTGATCAAAATAATGAGGTTCTTCAAACATCGGATTATGGCCACTATGCTCAAAAACCACCTTTTTTACGTTCGTATAGCTATCATCGACCCGATCCCACAATGAAACAGGCGCGACTAAGTAATCAGTTCTTCCAAGACCAATAAACATGGGCTTATCGACATCTGCCAAGGACTGTATCAAATCTATCTTTCCGAAGGCTTCTCCCCATAAATAATCAATGATAGGCATGTTCGTGTGCACATCATTCCACATATGAGCTGCATCATAGGTATAATCATAAAAACTTTGGGCTCCCATACGTATACACATGTGAACAAATCTTCTGTCGGGATCTCTTTTGATATCATCCTCTAATAAAACAATATCTTTTTCAAAACGTTCTTTTCTGGCTGGACTGGCCGTTTCATAAAAGTATGACAAGCTTTGCCGTTGTCTTTCTTGGCTGTTCGTAGGGGCTGAATTTAATAGCACCACTTTTTCAACATAGCCTGGGAATTGTTTAGCATATTCCAAAGCCATAAAAGCATGCCCGGAATGCCCTAATATAATAAATGTATCTAAATGAAGGCAATGTCTTGCTGTTTCTATATCATTAATGACTTTATCCAAAGTATAGTCTTCTGGTTTTAAAGCACGAGTCGGTTTTGCAAACCCTCTATGATCTAAGAAAATAAACTGAAACTTTTTATATAAATGGTCTGAAAATATGCGAGGATAATATACACTACTGCCGATCACCAATATCGGCTTTCCGTTACCTCTTATAGTATATTTCAGCTCAAATCCATCACTAATAACCGTTTGATAAGTGCTCATCCTCATCGTCTCCTTTTCTTCTTTAAATCACTCCCTTTCCGTTGTTTAAATCCCTTGTATTCTCCATAGAGCGTTCCAGCACTACAACTCACCTCTGAAAGTCCGTTTATTTTATGAGAAAAGTTTAACATGATTTTTTCAAAAACAAAACCGAATTTGGATCTTCTCAATCTTGCCGTACAAGTCGGAGATACAAAGTGGCAAAAGGAAATTACCCATAAACTTCAATCCTTAAGTGCCCTCCAGGCAGTACTGTATAAGGAACAACCAGAGTATTGTAGTACTTTTAACCGAAGGCATGGCATGAGCCGTTCAGGTGACCGATAAATAAATCGGTTATACAAAAAGAGCACAACCCTAATGGCTGTGCTCTTTTTTCGTGCTTGGCAACGTCCTACTCTCCCAGGACCCTGCGGTCCAAGTACCATCGGCGCTGGAGGGCTTAACGGTCGTGTTCGGGATGGGTACGTGTGGAACCCCTCCGCTATCGCCACCAAACATGAATTTGCTCTGCAAATTCTTCCGTAGGGTTATTCGGTTCATCACATATTGTGTGAATGAATCGCCATACGCTTGTCGTATGTACTTCTACATACCTTCAAGGTTACACCCTGAAAACTGGATCCGAAACTTCATTGCGCCTTATCTTAGGATAAGCCCTCGACCGATTAGTATTGGTCAGCTCCATGCATTACTGCACTTCCACCCCCAACCTATCTACCTCGTCGTCTTCAAGGGGTCTTACATACTGGGAAATCTCATCTTGAGGGGGGCTTCACGCTTAGATGCTTTCAGCGCTTATCCCTTCCGTACATAGCTACCCAGCGGTGCTCCTGGCGGAACAACTGGTACACCAGCGGTACGTCCATCCCGGTCCTCTCGTACTAAGGACAGCTCCTCTCAAATTTCCTACGCCCACGACAGATAGGGACCGAACTGTCTCACGACGTTCTGAACCCAGCTCGCGTACCGCTTTAATGGGCGAACAGCCCAACCCTTGGGACCTACTTCAGCCCCAGGATGCGATGAGCCGACATCGAGGTGCCAAACCTCCCCGTCGATGTGGACTCTTGGGGGAGATAAGCCTGTTATCCCCAGGGTAGCTTTTATCCGTTGAGCGATGGCCCTTCCATGCGGTACCACCGGATCACTAAGCCCGACTTTCGTCCCTGCTCGACTTGTAGGTCTCGCAGTCAAGCTCCCTTCTGCCTTTGCACTCTTCGAATGATTTCCAACCATTCTGAGGGAACCTTGGGGCGCCTCCGTTACTCTTTAGGAGGCGACCGCCCCAGTCAAACTGCCCACCTGACACTGTCCTCGTACCGGATCACGGTACCAAGTTAGAACCTAGATACGATCAGGGTGGTATCCCAAGGATGCCTCCCCTCAAGCTGGCGCTCAAAGTTCTACGGCTCCCACCTATCCTGTACAGATCGTACCCAAATTCAATATCAAGCTGCAGTAAAGCTCCATGGGGTCTTTCCGTCTTGTCGCGGGTAACCTGCATCTTCACAGGTATTAAAATTTCACCGGATCTCTCGTTGAGACAGCGCCCAAGTCGTTACGCCATTCGTGCGGGTCAGAATTTACCTGACAAGGAATTTCGCTACCTTAGGACCGTTATAGTTACGGCCGCCGTTTACTGGGGCTTCGGTTCATAGCTTCGCCCGAAGGCTTACCACTCCCCTTAACCTTCCAGCACCGGGCAGGCGTCAGCCCGTATACTTCGCCTTGCGGCTTCGCACAGACCTGTGTTTTTGCTAAACAGTCGCTTGGGCCTTTTCACTGCGGCCCCCTCGGGCTATTCACCCTACCGAGGCACCCCTTCTCCCGAAGTTACGGGGTCATTTTGCCGAGTTCCTTAACGAGAGTTCTTCCGCGCGCCTTAGAATTCTCTTCTCGCCTACCTGTGTCGGTTTGCGGTACGGGCACCTTCTCCTGGCTAGAGGCTTTTCTTGGCAGTCTGAGATCATGACCTTCGCTACTATAATTTTCGCTCCCCATCACAGCCCAGCCTTACGATGTGCGGATTTGCCTACACACCAGCCTCACTGCTTAGACGGACATCCATCAGTCCGCGTCACTACCCTACTGCGTCACCCCATCGCTCATAGCGGATTACGGTGGTACAGGAATTTCGACCTGTTGTCCTTCGACTACGCCTATCGGCCTCGCCTTAGGTCCCGACTTACCCTGAGCGGACGAACCTTCCTCAGGAACCCTTAGGCTTTCGGCGGATCTGATTCTCACAGATCTTTTCGTTACTCATACCGGCATTCTCACTTGAATGCAGTCCAGCGCTCCTTCCGGTACACCTTCAACCCGCATTCAACGCTCCCCTACCCCTGATGCAAAGCATCAAGCCATAGCTTCGGTGGTGTGTTTAGCCCCGTTACATTTTCGGCGCAGAGTCACTCGACCAGTGAGCTATTACGCACTCTTTCAATGGTGGCTGCTTCTAAGCCAACATCCTGGTTGTCTGTGCAACTCCACATCCTTTCCCACTTAACACACACTTGGGGACCTTAGCTGATGGTCTGGGCTGTTTCCCTTTCGACAATGGATCTTAGCACTCACTGTCTGACTCCCGGAACTAAATCTATGGCATTCGGAGTTTGACTGAGCTTGGTAACCCTTGCGGGCCCCGCACCCAATCAGTGCTCTACCTCCACGATTCTTCTTTCCGAGGCTAGCCCTAAAGCTATTTCGGGGAGAACCAGCTATCTCCGGGTTCGATTGGAATTTCTCCGCT
>NZ_CP173059.1:2500000-2720000 GCF_044784315.1 Paenibacillus sp. DP01 | reverse complement strand
ATGCCCTGGCAGTTTCCATCGGCGGCGGAGTAAGACGAGCTATTCAGGAACCCAGTACTCAAACCGTAGTGCGGGGTCCTAAAGAAGGATTTACGGAGGATATCTCAACCAACATCACACTGATCAGAAGAAAATTGCGGACACCTGACCTTAAATTTGATAGTCATATTATTGGGCGATATACACAAACCAAAGTCATGTTAGCTTACATTGAAAATGTCGCTAATCCAGAAGTAATACAGGAAATTACAAAACGGCTTCAAATTATTGATACAGACAGCATACTTGAAAGTGGCTATATCGAAGAATTTATACAGGATGAACCACTTAGTCTCTTTCCCACCATGCTAAACTCAGAGCGTCCGGATGCAGTCGCAGGTAGCCTTTTAGACGGACAAGTAGCTGTTCTGGTTGATGGGACACCATTCGCTCTGATTGCACCTGTAACCTTCTTTAATTTCTTTCAAACGGCCGAAGACTACTACCAGAGATATGACATTTCAACTTTTTTAAGGGCTCTTCGTGTGGTATCTTTTCTAGTCTCATTGTTGCTTCCCTCTCTATTTATAGCCTTGACGACTTTCCAACAGGAAATGATCCCCACCACGCTGTTAATTACGCTGATGGCTCAACGGGAAGGAACTCCTTTTCCTGCATTATTGGAAGCTTTAATGATGGAATTGATGTTTGAAGTGATTCGTGAAGCAGGTGTGCGAATGCCACGGGTCATCGGACCAGCCGTCTCCATTGTAGGAGCTTTGGTTATCGGGCAGGCAGCGGTGCAAGCCGGACTGGTCTCAGGTGCAATGGTTATCGTTGTAGCCTTCACTGCTATATCGAACTTTGTCATCCCGTATTTTGGTATGGCTTCAGCAGTCAGGTTGTTGCGTTTTGCACTTATGCTACTGGCAGGGGCTCTGGGCTTATTCGGTATTTTGATAGGAATTATCCCCCTTCTTGTTCATCTTGTATCTCTCAAATCATTCGGAGTTGATTATTTTGTGCCCTACAGCCCCACCTTTAAATCTAATATGAAGGACCTTATCATCAGAGCTCCGTGGTGGGCTATGAAAACCAGACCTAGCGAAAAAACAGGACATAACCAGACAAGACAGGCAGCTCACCAATACCCTGCTAGTTCGGATGAAATCAAAAATAATGACAAGTCTGATACCCAAAAATAGGAGAGATCAATGGTGCGGCAATTAAGAGTTAGTTATGTTCTGTTTATTGCAGGATTATTACTTACAGGGTGCGTAGATCGTACAGAATTGAACGAATTAGCCATCACAACAGCAACTGGAATTGATGGACATAAAGGCGACTGGATCAATACCTATCAAATTATAATTCCATCAGCCATGACGACTGGATCAGGTGGTTCTTCCACCGGGGCATCGCAAAGCGCTGTACATACCTTTTCTACACATGGAAAAACATTGAGAGAGACCGTTATGAAGAGTAGCCTGGAATACCCACGTAAACTATATTTCGCCCAAAATAATATACTCGTTATTGGAAAAAAAGCAGCAGAACAAGGCATTGAAGAGATTATTGATATTTACCTCCGCAACCTTGATTCACGAGAAACTGTAAAAGTATTCATTGCCAACGGAGAGGCTCGTGATTTTTTGAGAAAGCTTGTACCACCAGAGAAAATTCCTGGTCAAGCTTTAGAAAAGATTATAGAAAGAGATAGCAAATTAGGATCGATTTACCCCGCAATATCCATGTATGAATTTATTTCGAAAATTAGCTCCGATAGTGGTGCAGCCGGAGTTCCAGAAATATCTCTTGAGGGTTCCGAGCCGGAGAAACTAGACTCTGTTGATGTTTTCAAGGAAACCTCCGCTAAAAGTAAACTCAAGTTATCAGGCTTAAGCCTTTTTCAGAAAGACAAGAGAGTCGGCTTCCTAAATGAAAAGGAAAGTATAGGGGTTTCATGGTTAAACAACCAGATTAAAAATACCACTGTAAACTATGTGGATGGGAATGTTACGTCCGCTTTCCTCATCCGGAAAGCCAAGGTTAAGGTTACGCCAATCAAGAATTTAAATCATTATTACCTAAACGTTGACGTTAAAGCTACCGGTGATCTTCTGTCAGCCTCTTCGCAAAGAGAAATGAAAGATATGCAAAGTATACATCAATTGCAGATGCAAGCAGCGGAAATAATCAAATTGCAAATTCAGGAAAGCTGGAAAGCCTTACAGCAAAAGAATATCGACCTTATTGGTATTGGAAATAAAATTCATCACAAGTATCCAAAAGACTGGAAAAAGATAAAAGAGACGTGGCCTAGGGAGTTAGCAAACATGGATATAAAAATAGATGTAAAAATGAAGCTTGCGCGTCCAGGATTATTCGAAAAATCTTTTAACGAACTGTTGAAATGAAATAAACAGGGAGAGGTGAATTGAAGTAATGCGTCAAAATACAATTCGAGTATCCGAGCTGATTATTTGTATGTCTTTGTTTGAAGTTGGAAGTACAACTTTGTTTTTAATGGGGGCTGAAGCAAAGCAAGATGCTTGGTTAGTTATGTTGATAGGAGCATTAGCAGGACTACTTCTGCTAATGCTCCATCTTGCAATTCACCATCAATATCCTGAATTAGATTTGTTCATGTTGTTTCGCCGTTACACTGGGAAATATGTGGGTACACTCATCAACTTACTCTTTGTGATGTATTTTACATATGAAGCTTCTCGGAACATACGCGATTTAGGCGAGGTGACAGTAATGACTTTGCTCCGTCAAACACCCTTGTGGATCATCATCTTGATCACAATCGTGGTTGTATCCAACACTGTTCGTTACGGCTACAAAGCATTGTTCTTATTTTGCTTGTTTCTTTTCCCTTTTTTTGTACTTGGATACGCCATAATTAGTATATTAATTCCGACAACTGGTCTCTTTCACTTGGAAAATTCCCTTCCGGTTTTAGAGGAAGGATGGAAACCCATATTTAAAGCCGCTATTCCTGAGGTGATCTCCTTTCCATTCGGACAAACTGTGTTATTTCTTGTATTTTATCCGCTTGCACATAAAGGGCGGAATCTCACAAAACCCGTTTCCTTTGCCTATATCATGACCGCACTTGCTCTAACATTTGTTAATCAATTGGAAATTTTTGTTCTCGGACCCAAGATCGCCGCAAATAGCACACTTCCTCTTTTGGAAGCCGTTCAGTTGATTGAATTAGCAGACGTGTTCGAACGAATGGATGCCCTTTTCACCTTGCTTCTTTTTCTTGGCTTGATCATCAAAATGTCTTTATTTTTTAATGGTGCTGTGATAGGACTAGAAAAAATAACCGGAGTCGGATTTAAAAAATGGATTCTTCCCCTTGCAGCACTTATTTATGGTCTTTCTTTTTTGTCCCCTAACTATACGCATCACATGGTAATCGGTCGAAAAATTATAATTAATTCCTGGTTTCCTATTTTTCAAATCTTCCTCCCTTTGTTACTATTTGTGGTTATTGTCATCAAAAAAAGAAAAAAGACAAATAAACAGTCCTCTTCATAAGGATACGGTAGTTCAATACTCCGAAGTTATGCCTCTATCTCAGCAGCTACACCATACACGGTAAGAAGCGCTGAACTATAGTATGTCTATCATTCAAGTATTCAGCCTCTTTTATTGTGCTTTTTCTATTTCATCGGCACGATGTGAAGTGTCCCATCCCCGCTGAACTCTGCATAGGCAATCTCGTCGATACTATCATATCCCTGCTCTCGCACCTTTACTTTAATCTGTTCAATATCGATTGACTTCCCACGCATAGATTCATTTAGCAACCTTCCCTTATCAATGACAGTAACAGAAAAAAGGTCAGGCTGTGCAACTATTCCCATATCCTGAGCAGCAGGTGGCTCGTATTCGGGTTTGCGCATGACTGACAATGAGCCGTTCGTCTCTAGAGTGGCGTACCAGACCTCACGCAGAGAAAAAATATTTTGCTGGCGTAGCATGGAGAGTAGCTGTGTAAATTCTATATCATATTTCTCCAGCATTTTTTGATTAACCTGCCCTTTATCTACGAGCAGCACTGTTCGACCTTCTGCCATATATCCAAATTTCACAAAATGGGTCGTCGCTTTCTCGAAAAAGTAGGCCAGCGCGCACCATAGTGCTAGAGCAAACAAAAGATGCCAGATCGTCACCTTATCGTCATATAACGTATTCCCTACAATTTCGCTTAATACCAATGAGGTCAGAAAATCGAGCGGTGTTAACTGGCTGAGTGTTTTTCGACCTGTAATAAAAGTAATAAGCCATAGGCCAAAAAAGCTGATGATCAATTTGACACCAATTGTGACAAATACCTCCATACATATACCCTCCGAAAGAAGTTATTTCTCTTATGGGTTATTTACACTCGTATACTTCTGTATAAACAGAGGCTTATTCCATTCCTAAAGTTGTCCGAAAAAAAGCCCGCCGCCAGATATAGGCAGCGAACTTTTTTAATTACGGCTATTATATATTCTTTGTTTTCGTGTATTCACATAATTATCTACTTTTCACCAGCAGCTGAATTGCTTCTTTAACCAGCTTATCTGTATCTCCTCCAGCTTCTCGCTCTTCCAATATACAACGTTGCAGATTTTCTGCTACAATTTGGGCTATTGCTTTATCTGATGCGTTGCGTACAGCTGATAGCTGGCTGACTACATCCTTGCACGACTTTCCCTCATCCATTAAACGAAGCACCCCACGCACCTGGCCCTCAATCCTCCTCAAGCGCGTTTTCAGTTCATCACTGTAATTGTAATCCATAAGTAATGCACTCCTTTTCTGACTTACCATATACACGTATAGGTATATTATAAACCAAAAAAGTAAATAGAATACCCTAAATAAATAGATTCACCTTCCCCTGTGAAGCATCCCCCAAGTAGGCGGCCACTCCAGCATACTCCAGACCATCTATTAGCTCTGCTTGCTGCAGTCCTAATAGATCCATTGTCATGGTACAAGCAACGAGCTTGATGCCCTGCTCTCGTGCCAACTCTATAAGCTGCGGCAAGGAAAGCGCATTGTGCTTTTTCATGACATGCTTGATCATCTGTGGACCGAGTCCGGCAAAATTCATTTTGGATAGCCCAAGCTTTTTGGGTCCACGAGGCATGATCCAGCCAAAGGCTTTTTCGAGCATTCCTTTATTGGAGCGTATGAGTTCATCCTTACGCAATATATTTAGTCCCCAAAATGTAAAGAAAATAGTTACTTCATGATCATATGCCGCCGCTCCATTCGCAATAATGAATGCAGCAAGTGCCTTATCCAGCTCGCCGCTGAATAATATAATCGTTGTTTTGGGCTGAGCTTGCTCTTGATTCTCTGCATAAGTTTCTGCTGCTGTACTCATATAGAATCGCTCCCCATTGTTTCTCCTGCCCAGTCGGATATGCCTGAAAGCACAGATTTGACGTTTTTAGCTCCTTTGTCTGCCAACAAGCGGCAGGCCCTTTCACTGCGTGCTCCAGCTTGGCAGATCACTGCGATTTCATCTTCCAGATTCAGCTCAGCGAGTCTGCTCTCCAGTTCGCCAAGAGGGATATGTTTAGATCCAGGGATCTGTTTAAGCGCGAATTCGGCGGGTTCACGAACATCGAGCAAAATGAAGTTCTCTTTTAAAGAACATTTTGCTTGTAGCTCTTCATGGCTTATCGTAGAAGAAAATATTTGCTCCTTCTTCACTTCAGCCGGATTTGCTTTGCGTAAATAATGTCGCATGACATCTCCTTCTTGGAGAGTGCCCAAATATTGATGTCCAGTGTTTTTAGCCCAGCTCTGAAAATCGGCTAATGAACCTTTGTCAGTCGCTTGAACCTCCATAATCTTTCCGGGAACGAGGTCATTCATAGCCTTTTTTGTTTTTACAATAGGCATAGGACAAGCTAGCCCTTTGCAATCAAGAATATGATCTGCTTGGATATTGTTAGTTGATGACATTCTATAACCTCCGCCTGTTTTTTGAGGGGGATTAGTTTAGCAAAATCCCCTAATACATATACCCCTATGGGTATTAGAATAACGAGACTCACTTCCCTTGTCAACCTAGTTAGCTTCTTTCGCTCAGAAACTAACGAATTTATGCCTTGTACTAACTAAAAGCAAACAAAAAAAGCCGCACAAAAGCGCGACTCTACTGCATACATAAAATTAATCGTCTATTTTCATCAGTTCTGGTAGATCCAGCGACATCGAAATATTACATAGCATTCCTCTGGCCAGAAAAAGCATCGTTTTTTCCATCGCATGTTCGATATCTGCCTGCCGGAAAGCGTTATAAACTGTCGTATGAATTTCACGAAATCCTTGCTGCATAACACTTACAATTACATCCTCACGGATCGTCTGCGCCTGCATTTGTAAGAGTATTTCATTGCGATAGTCCATCATAATTTGCGAATAGGCTGCAATCAGTTCTTGCTCTAACTGCTCAGACGAAGCCGAATGAATAACCTGGTGAAAAGAGTCTATGATGCGTGCAAATGAAACCTTCAACGCTTCAATAAGCAAAGCTTCCTTGGTAGCAAAAAAGCGGAAAACATAGGGCTGAGAAATATTCGCCCGTTCCGCAACTTTGGCTGTTGTAGCTCGGTAGTAACCCATTTCCGCAAAGACTTCGATAGCAGCAGATATGATTTCCTTTTGGCGATTTATTGATGTTGATGTAGCTTTAGCCATATTTTCTCATCCTTTGTTTATCACATTTTCCTAGTAGTGATTAATCAATTACTAAATAGTATAAATGTCACACTCTAAAAATGCAATGAACCAGAAAAGTCGCCTCCCTAATCATGATGGAAACGACTCTTTTGGCACACTCCATTATGGCGTCATCGTGTTAAAGTAAAACCGAACATAATTGACCTTTTGCGTTTTGGTTTGATAAGAAAATACTAAATAATAACTAAGATCTGACGTGTTGTTGATCGTATAATTAGCTTCTGCTGTGCCGGATGTGTCTTTAGAGGTGTCAATTGTTTCTGTGGGCTGGCCTAGTTCGCTAATAACATGTTTAATAAGCAACTTCTTATATTGTGGATCGTAAGAAGTAATTTCTGTAACTTTGTCACTTCCATCCAGTATGAGATCTGTATGATATTTAGCGTAACTTCTCATAGGGCCTGTAGAACCAGAATCGGATTCCCCCCATAGCTCGAACAACAGATCGCTGCTCGTTCCTAGACCAAGACCTTTAGGCAGATGAGGCAACGTCCCCTGCTTGGCTACGCTCATTATAGCAGTCGCGGAGCCGTGTTTACTGTCAGGTGTGGCTGTACTACTAGCAGGTTTCTGCTGTGTCGAGGTTAAACCTTGATCAGACTTTTTTCCAGTATTCTTGGAATTTTCTGCATCCGCACTAGGCTTACTGATATCTGTATTCGTCTTGTTATTGGGAGTATCTTGCTCATTTGCATTGATGTCTGTATTCTGATCTGTTGAATTACTGGCAGATGGTGTGGCTGATTTTGTTGTAGATGGAGCAATTGAGCTTGCTTCTCCACTATTGCCGCATCCTGTCATTACAGCAAAACCGATTGCTAATAAAGCGCTGGTAGTGACTAGCTTGCAAGCTAACTTTTTACGATTGCGAGATTGATGTATAGGTTTCATTATGAGATCACTCTTTCCTTGTTCTTGAGTACAAACCAAGTGTAACTGAACCTCGTTTCGAGAATACCTCTACTTGTATCCAACTTGTAAACAATAGCGTTATAAATTTCTAATACATCCTACCTGCGATCGTAAGCGCCTAGCTGTTGTTTAGAAAAGGCGTAAGGGGAGTCACTCTTCTTCAACCATATATTCCCTTTCACAATAAAAATGTATATAGCAAAAACAAAGTAGATTGTGCCTGCAATCCAGTCTATTGCCGTAGGAATGTCTCGCTTTACAATTTCATGGATATACCAGATTCCGACAGGGACATGCAGGAGAACTGCCGTACACAAACCGGGATTATATACAGTTTTTGCTTTGAGATTGACAACAATTCCGTGCCAGATGACCTGAAAAAATCCCATCAAAACAGGTGCGAGTCCAAGCCAGATTACGTGGGGAAACCAGACGGGGAGTAGATAAAATACATAGGCAATTGCCACATTAATGATCATCGCTGATTGAGTGTTCAAGGGGTAATGATCCGGGGCTTCACTTTTAAACAAAACATTGTTAAATAAACCCGCAAAATATCCGGGCCAGCGGTATTCTTCAAATTGGTGAAACAAAATAGCCACAAAGCTTAACCACAGTATGCCTGATAGATCCGATAAGATGGCTGAATTCATAAGCAAAACAATACATACAGCCACTCCAATGATGCCTCCTGCATCTTGCCAATATTTTCTCAAAAAATCCATGGCATTCACCCCTAAGGTTTATTTTTGATCAAAATATCTTTCAAACAGCAGGTTTAATTGTTCCTCTATTGTAGGCATTTCCACAACTGCTCCAGATTCAAGAATCGGACTCATCAGTGCAGGCAGAAAAATGGCTCCGAATATTTGCAGCATCATAGCTAACAACCGCTCTGGCTGTTGCTCACCTGTTAGCTCCTTGATTGTGTTCTGGACCTTTGGAAACCCCATTATGTTTAAAAATCTTCCGTATTCCTGTTGAGATGTAAAGGGCGTGCTGCCCATCACAATAATTCGTGACAGTAGCTCTGGATATTGGCGAATGACCTGTAAATAGTTAAGTAAAAATTGTTTCAGTCTATCTTGCGGGGACATCGCTGTATTGTCCAAAACAGAAAATGTGTGCTGAAAGCTGTTTAGGATCACTTCAATAGCTTCGCTGAGCAAATTTTCTTTGGAGCCAAAATAATAATTAACTAGAGAAATATTAGTACCAGACAGGTCAGCAATTTTTCGGATTGTAACCGCCTCGAAACCTTTCTTTTGGATAAACTCCAGCGTAGACTGTAGAATTTTTTCTTTGGTCTGTTGTTTTTTGTCTGGGTGACTCATCTTTTTCCTCCTCCTGTTTAGTTTAATCCTAAAGGACAAATGAAACGGACTACTTTAAGCAAAACAACAATTTAAGCAAAAATTAAAACGATATTTAAAACAATGTTTAAATTATTGTTTGAACTTAGCTTAGCACTTTACATTTCACAAAACAAGTAAAGATATGAGAATTAGGCTATGAAAAAACCCGCAAAACGAATCAGGTCGTTTGCGGGTTGAGTGAAGTGAGATTAAGAAAAGACTAAACTAAATTGCCCAATTTCCTTTACGGAACACAGCCTCTGTGCTTCCGTCTTGCAGTTCACCATCAATATCCAGCTCGGCTGAGCCGATCATAAAGTCAACATGAGTCAGGCTGACATTGGCACCGTTCTGGAGTAACTCCTCCCGGTTCATTTGTGTCCCATTTTCGATATTAAATGGATACGCACTGCCTAGGGCCAAGTGACAGGAGGCATTTTCGTCGATACCTGTATTATAAAAGATGCGATTGAGATTGGAAATCGGTGAATCGTGCGGCACCAGGGCAACTTCTCCCAGATAGCAGGCCCCTTCATCTGTAGCGAGCAAATGAGTGAGATGCTGCTCGCCGGATTCTGCTGTATATTCGGTGACCTTACCGTCCTTAAAGGTAAACGTAATGCGATCTACCAGTTGCCCATTTAAATTAAGCGGCATGGTACTTGTGATGTGGCCATTGACACCTGTACGCTTAGGCATTGTGAACACTTCTTCTGTCGGCATATTTGCCACAGTATAAATTCCTTGGGCGTTTTCGCCGCCACCACCACGCCAAATATGTCTTTCGGCCAATTCAATTTTCAAATCTGTTCCTGGTGCACGATAATGGAGGCTTTTATAGTTTTTATGATTCAGCTTGTTTTGTAGCTGTTCGAGATTGTTTAAATGTCCCTGCCAATTTTGAATTGGATCGGAGCCGTCTACACGATTCATTTGGAAAATCGTATCCCACATGACACGAATTCGGTCCTCTTCTGCTATATCGGCAAATACTTTATCTGCCCAAGCCTTCGTCGGCGCTTTAATCAGGCACCAGCTAATCTTAGCATTCCGCGTATAGTGAGCATAACCTTCTCTCGCCGTAGCCGCCGCCTTTGTTGCGCGTGAAACGTGTTCCGGGTCAATACCTTGATATAAATCCGGGTTCGGCACTTTAATCGTTAGCGTAGCTCCACCCTCTTCGGCGAATTTCTCCATCATGTCTGCCTTCCAAGCAGGGTAGTAATCAAAGCTGGCTTCGTCACCATGTTCAAAACGACTGCGTGTAATGGAATCGTCCTCAAACTCTACTTGCACATATTTAGCGCCTGCTTCATAGGCTTTGCTGACAATCAGGCGTGTAAACTCAACAGTTTCCAGTGGTGCAGTTACCAACAACGCCTGTCCTGGCTGAATGTTGACCCCTACTCTTACGACCAGTTCTGCGTATTGCTCCAACAATGATTCAAATGTACTCATTTTTCCACGCTCCTGTTTCGTTTTAATAATATTGAATGGCTTCATCACTACAGTGCAGATTGCTTCTCCAAATCACGCAGCTCCACTCTCCGTATTTTTCCTGAGCTGGTTTTAGGGAGTTCCTGAATAAATTCTATTTTTCGTGGATATTTGTAAGGTGCCGTCCATGTTTTCACATGATGTTGCAGTTCCTTTACTAACTCCGGTGATCCTTCTACCCCGGCTTTGAGCACGATGAAAGCTTTCACAACATGTCCACGGATTTCATCCGGGCTGGCTACCGCTGCACATTCCTGCACAGAATCATGCTTCATCAGCGCTTCTTCTACTTCAAAAGGACCAATGGTATATCCAGAACTGATAATGATATCATCACCGCGTCCTTCAAACCAAAAATATCCATCCTCGTCCTTTCGAGCCCGGTCTCCTGTAACAAAATAATCTCCATGCACACTAGCTAATTTGCGTTCTGGATCATGATAATACGTATGAAACAATGCCGGCAGATCAGCACGCACTGCAATATCGCCCACTTGCCCTGGAGCCAGCGGAATACCATCCTCGTCTACGACCTCAACAAGTCCCGGTGCAATGGATTTGCCCATCGAGCCTGTGCGCAGAGGTGTGTCTCTTAGATTTCCAATAATTAACGTACTCTCGGTTTGGCCGTAGCCATCACGAATCGTAATGTTGAACTGCTCCTGAAACTTGTTGATAACCTCCTGATTGAGCGGCTCCCCCGCAGAAACTGCGCTGCGCAATAGGGATAGATCGTATTGATCCAAACCATCCATTTTTGCCATAATTCGATATTCAGTTGGCGTACAACATAACACTTGGACTCCGTATTGCTGCAGCAACTGCAAATAACGACCCGGACGGAACGAACCATTATATACGAATCCAGTCGCCCCATTTCCCAGTACCGATAAAAACGGACTCCAAATCCATTTTTGCCAGCCAGGTGCGGCTGTGGCCCATACTATGTCTGAAGCTTGAATGTCCAACCATGGTGATGTTATCCGCAGATGGGCATATCCCCAGCCATGGCTATGTACAACAGCTTTAGGATTTCCTGTGGTACCCGAAGTATAGGCCAGAATGGCCATGTCGTCACGGTGTGTCTTCACAGCTTCAAAAATATCTTCTTGTCCTTCCATCAGCTCATCCAGCACAAGCCAACCAGGTGCATTTGCTGTGTGGTCCCCGGGGACTACAATGCGGTGAGCCAAAGCAGGCAAATCATCACTTATTTTATCTACTTCACCTGTTACTCCGGTCCAGGCAATGACTGCACGCGCTTCCGAATGGCGAAGGCGATATGCAATATCCTTGGCCCGCAGCATTTCTGAAGATGGGATGACAGCAAGCCCCAGCTTCAAGCATGCCAGATAAATGACATATGCAATAATACGCCGTGGTACTACGACCAGAACTCTATCTCCTTTGTTAAATCCCAGACTTGCAAGTCCACCAGCCAGCCGATTTGCCTTTTTCAACAGCTCTCCGTAGGTGATTTCTTCGTATTCCCCTGTCTCACTTAACCACTTGAGTGCGGTCTTACCAGCCTCATGGTGTTCCATTTCCGAAGTCATATTGTAATATTCAGGCGCAAGCCATTGTTGCTGATCAGTCAAGTTATACCTTCCCCTTTATACATAAGATAAGAGCAACTTCCTTTATGTAGTATAACACGTCTTAGTACCAGGTTCTAATACCAGAATTAATTTATTTGGAAAAAAATAAAATTTGTAAAACAAACGACAAAAAGAAAGAGCCTGAATACAGACTCTTTTCTTTACTATTATTGTAATCTACAACTCAATGTCTACCACTGTAGAAGCCGCTTCCTGCCCGTTTACGAGCAGCACAATTCGGTGCGCTCCCGCATAATGACGACGAGTTGTCAGGTCTGCGAACCGGTGTGTTCGTGTACCCGTTAGACGGGTTCCTCCAGGAACCGTTTTGTCAGAAAGCAAAAACAGTTTGCGTGAAACTTGTCCTCTCGCCTTTACAAAGTCGATGCCATATTCGATGCGAACTCGTACAGGTTCACCTTCTCGAAGCTGAAGCACATAGCTCAGTTCACTGTGATCCCCGATCTTTAATACGGCAGGGTCTGTGGTGAAAGAGGCTGCTGTGACCAGCGGCACCCCATCCGTATCATCCGCATAGCCGAACATGGCCATCACTTCAGGGATGGATTTGCGAATCAGGGATCGACAGCCATGACGCACAATCCAGTCGGTATCAGGATGTGCGCCCTTCCACCGTTGAGCCGTTGCGATGACAATATCGGGATGATCCTTGGCAATATCGTTCAGGTTGTTGGCTACACTTTTACGTACATACAATGATGGATCGGTCTTCAGCAGTTCTAATACAGCCAATACCGGAGCAGGATCACGTTTGAAGACAGGCAGCGCCTGTCCCCAAGGCAGCCGTGGACGACAACCTTCGCTGGCAAGACGGCGGACGTGTTCACTGGGGTGTCCCGCCCAGGTCATCATCTGCCGCATCATCCGTTCTGGTTCACGCAGGAGGAAGGATCTCACAGCGAACTCCGCAGAGGATTTTGATGTAAATCGCTCCAGTGCATTCATGGACAGGTCCCAATGCTCTTCTCCCTGCCCATATACCTCTACGAAATCAGGGAAAAACAAGTACGGAAATCCGCTACAGTACTCATCAATGGCAAATAATATAGAAAGAGCTTCTTCATAACTACTGGGCAAAAACGCCCCTAATGTTAACGAAATACGCCGTATTCGTTCTTTTAGCTCCAGTTCTCCCCATTTTTTATCCATAACTTGATGGATAAATCCGTCAATGTCGAACGGACTGTATGCAGCCTGTACTCTTTCACCGAATAGACGAAGGAATTCCTCCGTGTACATATTTTTTAAGGGTTCAGCCATTGTATATCTCCTTTTAAATATGAATGTAAGCAAGAAGCGATGAACGAACAATATCTTCGTATATGATAACCATAAATCGTGACCCAGCACCAGCACTAAATGGGGTTAAGAGAATGGATATAAGACACATTAAAAAATGCCAAGTCCTAAGATTAGGACCTGACATTTTTCCATAAACACTACAAATCGAATGAGACTTATATTTTGTGTTGGACAAACCAGTCGGTAATGCGTTGCAGTCGTTCCACGCGAAGCTGTGGGTGCCCTTTACGTGAAAGCTCGTGACTCGAAGCTGGGAAACGGACAAATTGGGTGGGCTTTCCCAAACGACGCAATGCTGTAAACAACTGCTCTCCCTGCTCAATAGGGCAACGTAGATCCTGTTCTCCATGTAATATGAGCAGCGGTGTATTGATTTGCTGTACATAAGCCAACGGGGACTGCCTCCACAAAAGCTCGAAATCATCCCATGGATTCCCGCCAACTTCATCTTCCGTAAACGAGTATCCTATGTCACTCACCCCATACATTGACAGCCAGTTAGATATGGAACGCTGGGTCACAGCTGCGCGGAAACGATCCGTATGCCCGACAATCCAGTTTGTCATAAAGCCACCATAGCTGCCTCCCGTGACACCCAGTCTTTCTGGATCGATGAATGGGAATTTGCGTATAGCCTCGTCCACGGCGCTCAGTAGATCGGTGTAATCACGTCCGCCGTAATCTCCAAGGACAACATTGGTAAAAGACTGTCCATACCCTCGACTTCCTCCCGGGTTCGTATAGATGACTACATACCCCCGAGCCGCCAGCAACTGAAACTCATGAAAAAAGGAATTGGAATACATGGCATGGGGACCGCCGTGAATTTCCAAAATGGCAGGACAAGCCTCCCCCTCCTTAAAACCAGCAGGCTTCATCACCCATCCCTGCACGCGTCGACCATCCTCGACCTCCGTCCAGAAGCTCTCAGGCGCACTGATCTCAATCTCATCAAGCAGAGCATCATTCACTCGTGTTAGCCGTTCCTCGGTCCCTGAATGGATCGCAATCCGAAACAAATCGCCTGGTAAAGCGACATTGGTGGAAGCAGCAATGATATGCTGCTCATCCGAAGTAAACTCGAATTGGTAAATTTCCCGTTCTCCTTGGGTTAAAATTTTAAAAGTTCCATCAAGCGAAAACTGATATACGTGCACATTTCCTTCAATGGTTACCAGCGTATACAGGGATTGACTGTCCGCACTGAAGCGTGGTGGTCCTACATGAAGATGTGAACGCATGTCGCTCATACCCGCATTACCGAGGTGAGCATCAAGCGTCTCACTAACACATACTGCCGTCCCGCCACTGGAGGGAACCGTATACAGTCGAGTCTGAGTAGCGCCTTTGGCATGACGATCATGACCGTAAAAGGCAATCAATGTACCATCGGGAGAGAATGCAGCGCTCTCGATTTGAAGCTCGGAATGAGTCAGCTTAAACGGTACTGTCGCATTGCTATTAGAAGTCGCAGGAGCTACCGTAAACAAATCACTTTGCTTGCGTAAATCCGTATCCTCTTTGGAATGCTCCGCTATTCTAGCGACAAATAAAATCTGTTGGCCATTCGGTGACCAGACAGGCTCCGCGACATCATAAGCGCCGGATGTCAATTGAACCGTGTGCCCTGAAGTCACATCAGTTACATACAAGTGATCACGAGTATCATCCCACAGCCCATAGCCGTCGGATTTAGCTTTTGTTCGATTAACCACTCGTCCCTCAAGCTGTGTCTCCTGCTTTCCTGCGTCGCATGTAGGAGTTGACTGGTTCTCAGCAGTTTTAGCTACAAACGATATGTAGGCTCCATCCGGCGACCAGGCTAATGAACGAACATTGTTCCCTACGTGCGTAAGTTGTCGAGCTTCCCCCCCGCGTGCTGGAATAATCCATACCTGACGCTTGCCGTCTGTCGAACGGAGAAAAGCAAGTTGTGACCCGTCCGGTGACCAGACAGGTGTTTCATCTTTCGGTCCATATGTAAAGGGTATTGGAGTTTTACCTTCGAACGGCAACAGCCAAATAGCCGAGTTGTAGTCTGTCCGTTCTTTATTAATATACTGCTCTACGTAAGCAATTTCGCCACTCGTGGGATGAACAGCTGGATCGCTAACCCAGTGAAATCGATATAAATCCTCAGCTGTTATACGGCGTTTGGTTGTGCCAGATTGCGAGTTGCTCAAATAAATTCCTCCTTAATATTGTAGATTTGTACAACTTCACATTCAATTAATCCGATTAATTTTATATGAATTTAATAAATATACAATTACGTTACTCTTTTTATGTATCTCTGTCAATTTGTCCAAAACTCAAAGAACCCTCTCTCAGTCATAATGACTCGAAAACACCGCTGCTTCGGTTGCTTTCTTGAGAGAAGGTCATATCTGTTATCGTTCTTCTGTACCGTACGCATTAAAGCCAAGTTCCTCTGCAGGCACAGCCTGCCTGACGATATTTTGGAATTTCTGCTGTGAACTCAGGCTTCTCCAGTGATCGTGTCTAATTTCGGTTAGCAGTCTCGGCTTCATTCTTTTCATGGATGTAGGTGGAGAATAATTCAGGATTCACTACTTTACGCAGTAAATGCATCGTCCCGTCTCCTGTTCCATGGTCAAAAGCATGGATACGTTCATATCCCCAACGCTCGTACATGGATAATAAATAGGGATGTTTTTCCGCAGTGGCTAATGTCACTGCAGGAGCTCCAACCTGATCACGAATA
The DNA here is from genome assembly GCF_044784315.1 of Paenibacillus sp. DP01. Lineage (NCBI taxonomy): Bacteria > Bacillati > Bacillota > Bacilli > Caryophanales > Paenibacillaceae > Paenibacillus > Paenibacillus sp. DP01. The sequence goes on along the minus strand of NZ_CP173059.1, from coordinate 2,703,846 downwards.
ATCGTTTGTTCTACCCAGTTCAGCAGTTTTTTTCCATATCCTTTGCCCTGAGCAGCCGGATCTACGGCAAACCACATCACAAACGGAAGATCGGTTATAAAATTAAGGGCTCTATTTTTTAAATGACTAACGGTAGCCTGGATGACACCATCGACTTCCAGCACATAGCAATCATTATTTTTAATGTTTTCTTGAATGAGAGCGACGTCTGCCTGAGCGGCAGGCCATTTAAGCTCCAACTGCCGAATTGTTTCATACGCCTCATACGTTATATACTGCAATCTTTCTGCATCCTCTTGACGTGCCAGACGATAGATCTCGCTCATAGTTCCCCGCCTCCCTATAGTATTGTAATAATGTGCATAATTTTTTTCAACTAATCCTATATTTTTAATCAGAAATGAAAGTTAACATAACTGTAGCATGCTCACCATTCAGCGACAAATTAATTTTTTCTATACCTTCATTTAAAATAACAATATCCCTTGAGGGTTGGAAAGTCCGCAATTCAAATAAAAGCAAAAAAGCCCGAAAGCCGGGCTCCTTTACTTTCTAGACCAATAGAATGCTGTCCCTGACTCTGGGGCATTCAAACCAACCTGTACGCTGTGTTATTCCGCAGGGGCAACAAAGCTGCGTTTGGCAAACTCGCTGTCCAGCATATAAAAGGCATTGCTGTCTCTTTCAATGCGCTTAAGCTTCTGGATAACACTATCGAACAGAGCTTCCTCTTCGACTTGCTCATCAATAAACCATTTCAAGAAATGGATCGTTGCATGCTCTCGTGCATCGAGGGCCAAGTCAGCCAAATGATAAAATTTTTGTGTGTTTTGCTGCTCATGCTTGTAGCCATGCTCAAATACGTCCAGCATGGAATCGTAGCTATTTTTGGGCTCCGGTAATGCTGCCAATGTAGCGCGTCCTCGACGGTCGTTAATGTATCTATACAGTTTCATGGCATGAAACCGTTCCTCCTCTGCTTGTACCAGGAAGAAGTTTGCAAACCCATCCAGACTTTCACTAGAGCAATATGCAGCCATCGCGAGATATACGTGAGCGGAGTAAAATTCAAAGTTCATTTGCTCATTCAGAGCCTGTGCCAAATTGTCATTCATGTCTTAGGTCACCTCGGTCAGATATGTAATGATGTAACGTTCTTAGTGTACCATGAATTTGATCACAAAAAAACGGACGGAAGTGAATTCAGACACACTCACGTTCCGCCCGCCTTGCTCAACATTTAGTTCACAATCAAGGCTCCAGACCCCAGACACGTTTGTCGTTTATATACAAAGGTGTTTTGTCCCAATCTGTATAAGAGGTCTTGGTTGCATCATAGGAAAAATCGTCACTTTCGTTATAGTTGCTCCAATCCGTCTTGTTCATGCGAATCTGAATATCCCCCGTGTTTTCCCCTGCTGCCAGACTTCCCGCACCGGCTCCAAAGGAGATCTCCAAATAATAATCTGCCCCAGTTACGGCCTTATCCAGTTTCACAAACCGTCCCTGAACATTGCCGCTGCCCAATTGTGCATAATCACAGTGAAACTCCTGCCCCTTATCGCCATCTACAGTATAGTAGTATCTCAGCTTGACGTTTTTCAGATCAAGAGCCTCTTTACCCTTGTTTACGACACGGAAGAGTGGTCGAATCTGGTTATCTCCCGGGTTGGTGTCGCCCACACGGTATTGGGCAATTACATCTCCCTTCGCCGGAATCGGGGCTGCTGTTGGCTTGGCGCTGACCTCAGCAGAATCCGGGCTGGTTCCTAAGGAATTTGTTGCACTTGTTACATAATAATAAGTGGTTTCATTCACCACCCCTGTATCCTTGTAAGTGGCGTCAGTTACCGTTGCTACCGTGGTATACGGGCCACCACTGGTTGTGGAGCGCTTAACCGTGTAGCTATCAGCACCTGTCGCTTTGCTCCAGGTTAGTGTAACTTGTGCATCTCCTGCACTCGCCTTTACATTTGCCGGAGCTTTGGGAGCTGTAGGTTCGGCTGGTCCACTACCATTAATCAGACGGTCATACTCTGCATAAGCAGTTGCCATATCTACTTGGGACCAGAAACGGTGATACGTAAATTCTGGCGCACCTTTATCCCATTTTTTGGTCTGTTTGTTCCATGAAGTCGTGTATTTGTCTTTAAGATAGGACCATTGCGGATCTTTAGTGATATTAGGGCGGATGTCGCTATAGCTGGAATACGTACCATTCCCGCCCTTGGACGGATCAGACGGTGTAGCGTCTGTGCCTGGGATCGTGTTGCCTTGCCCAGTCTTACCACTCCATCCGCTCGGGATATATACTTCTTTAGTAAAATAACGATAATAATCCTCACGCGCTTCCTTCGTTGTAATTCCTATGCCGTCGTTATAGCCCCATGCTGCATCAAGCAAGGCTTTGGACAGATCTTTGGCTTCCTTGCCTAACTCGGTGTAGTCTCCTTTTTCAGCTTTTGTTCCGGCAGCGAAGAAGGTTAGCGCTTTCACATAACTGCCCAGCACTCCTGCATCCTGTCCTGGACTTTTGGTTACGACATGAAGATTGGCATTTCCTTTATGATTGGCAAATCCGCTCCAGGTTTCAGGCTTTCCACTCCATTCCAGATTGCTCGGCAGCCAGAACTCACCTTTAGCCGCTGTAGTGGCTACCTTCGGATTTTTGCCACCCAGAATACGCTTGCCTTGTGCATCCAAATAGTAACCCTGCGCATCAGTTACAGGCCGTTCGTTGGCAAATACATAACTCTTGGACCAAGCGATCCAGTTTTCCGTCACTTGTTTAGCCATTTTAAACTGCTCCGACGAAGTGTCACCTTTCTTGGCCAAAATATAGTACAGCTCCGCTATCCGCTCGACAGGCCAAGCCTGCATGCCAAACCAGTTGTTGGACGGTGGATCTTGATATACAGGAGCCCCTGTATAAGCCATGCCATAAAAAGTGCTCGTACCAGATGGATACGCCTTGTAGGCACCATCCCAGCTATTCGTTGCTCCACCTGCAATGGCCCCCTCATCAGATTGCAGCCAAGTGTAAAATTCCAATTGGCGCTTGAGCGAGGTCGCCCAATCCTGTCCTGCCGTAGGTGAATTTGGGATCAATCCGCTATCCTTATCCGATAATGCATATGCAGCAACGACATTCTGGTAGCCCTGATGCGCATGGCTGGCACCAATCCGCCAAGCCCAGTTGCCGCTTTGGCCCAGTCCGCCGCCCCAAGCCGTATACCATGCCATTAGATAAAGACTGGCATCCTTGCCCGTGCCAGCAATCGGACTTCCATTGGAAGCGCTCCCTACTTTCTGGAAGTATTTATCGTACATGCCGTAACGCAAGAAGTCTCCCATCTTTTTCGCTTTGTCCAAATATACCTGGTTGTCATAACCGAGTTCTTTTGCCCAGTACATGGCTTGAACCGCCCGTGCGTCCGCATCCGTGGCATTCGTGTAGCGCCATTGCTGTGCAGGAGCATTATTTTCCTTGGTGAACAGGCTCATGAAGCCTTCATTAGGCTTGCCAAACTTGTGATTATCCTGCGATGGATGCGGTACAGCCTCCCAGACCGATTCCTGTTCCCCGCGCTGGAAGGTGTTCACATAGGTCGCCGTATGTGACGGATTCAGCAGATTGCCAAAACCGTACCAATTGTCTACATCCAGCAGCCAATGCATCAGGTAGGTCTGATTGTTGCCATAGGTTGCCTTCAGCTCAGAGTTCAGCGGGTCCTTGCCAGCACCATACTGACCACTCAGACGGCTTGGGTACTGATCCGGCTGTGGATATTCTGCAGCATAAGTGGCAGGGCTGTTCGGATTATAGTTACTCATTGTAGGCTGCTCTTCCTTACCGTCACCCTCATTAACAGGAATGATATATTTCTCCATGTTGTCCCATGCCGATTCCAAATGACCCCAATCCCCGGTATAATGACCATAGAGAACTTCTAGCCACATCCAATAGCTGTATGCTTCCGAGGTCGTTAAGTGTCCATAGTCAGGCGCCTCACTCATAAGTGTTTCAACGGAATGATAAGGGATACCTTCTTTAGAAAAGTAACCGCTAGCTGGGTCCTTCAGTTGTTTATACATTTGCAAAAAGCGTGTTGATTCAGGGGTTGCGGCTGATGCACGGTCGGGTTCGGCCTGAAATAAACCCAAGCTTAACGGAAGTACCAAAATGGCTGACATGACCATAGAGACAGATTTTCTGAACACAGATTTTCTACTGATCACTTTTGCATTCATCCTCTCCATTATCAATATTGGCTTTACTCAAAATTTGGTTCCAAAAAACGACAGCACAAAAAGACAGCGCCATCACCTCACTTTCCCGTTATAAAGGTGGAGGACACGCTGTCCATAGCTCCAAATGCTTCACATTGGCCCTGGCAAGAATATACCACACTAGTCGCCAAATGAGAGTCGAAAAATTCTATATGTTTAGAGTTGCACAAGGAAAATTGACGAAATCGATAGGAATCGGTACTATTTCACAAGGAGGCGTTAAAACATGAAAGTGTTGCTGTTGCTTGGCTGTATTGTGATGTTTTTAGCTGTAGCTCTGGGAGCATTCGGGGCGCATGCGTTGAAAAAAAGACTTTCCGCAGACATGATGAGCATATTCCAGACAGGAATTCAATATCAAATTGCTCACGGTTTGGGTTTGTTGCTGCTGGGAGTTCTTGCAGGCAACATTGCCCATTCTTCTCTTATTGTAACCGCAGGTTGGGTTATGCTGGTGGGCATTCTTCTGTTTTCCGGCAGTCTGTATGTTCTTAGTGTGTCTGGTGTGAAAAAGCTTGGAGCCGTCACCCCGATTGGCGGGCTGGCTTTTTTGGCAAGCTGGGTCATTGTGATTGTGGCGGTAATACAAGGCTAAACAAATAAACAGAGACTTGGAAAAGTAGGCGCTTCCAAGTCTCCTGAATCATGGTCGAATTATTGATGAATATGAACGCGTCTATGATTTCATTTGCACTTGCTGTGCTTTCTGAGCCGCGATCCGATGACCTTCGATATAGCGTTTGGATTGAGCCATTTCATGCTCCTGAGCAGCTTCCATAATAATATGGACCCCTGGCTTGTACTGCTCCAGCAGTTCCATATATAGAGCATAGTTCATGTCACCAAAACCCGGCGGTACGGTCTCGATCTCACCTGATGATGACAAACGTCGGTCTTTGGCATGTGCTGCGATAATCCGAGGTCCTAGCAGCTGAAAAGCTTCGCGGATGATCTCATCCTGTCGCGCCAGGTTTTCCGTTTTTAGCAAATTACCCGGATCAATCACAACACCAATGTGTGAAGACGGTACTTCCTCCAGAAAGGTAGCTAGCTCTGCTGCTGTTCCGACCAAATGATCGTTAGCAGCCTCTAATCCTACAAATACGCCCCACTTCTCCGCCTCATCTGCTAATTCTCGCACAACTTCTTTTACAACTCTCCAGTCTCGCTCCGAATAAGGGGTCCCATCCTCATTGCGTCCGACTTCAGCTGCAACCATTGGTGCTCCTAACAGACTTGCGTATCGGATCAGCTCTTTGAAACGCTCTACATTTTCACGTAACAATTCCTCATCCTGTACAAAAAAATGCAAATAGCACCCGAGCACTGATATGGATACTCCGTACTTACGAAATTCCTCAGCGATAGACAATGCTAATCCCGGATTGAACTTGCCAGGTTTATTAAAATCGACATCACTGATCGCTCTCCACGGAGCGAGCTGAACATGAGTAAAGCCCGCTTCACCTACCTTTGCAGCCAACTCGCGATAAGGCAACTTGCCAAACAAATGTGCCAATACACCTACTGTCACTAAAAATCACCTCTTTTTATTTTTGTATTCTACTAATCGCCGTACTCAGCTCCAAGGACTCATTGATGATTTCTGTAATTCGTTCTACTTCATCATGAATAAAGAAGTGTCCTTCCTCAAAGGTAAACACACGAAATTGCTGATCCGTATGCTGTGCCCACGCCTCTGCATCTTGTAGGGCCACCGTGTTATCAGTCAGTCCTGTCAAGGCGGTGATAGGGCAATGTAAAGGCGTGGCTTTGCTCATATACTTATACATCTCGACTGCTTTGAAATCTGCTCTTAATACTGGCATAAAATAGTCATACAATTCCTGATTGTCAAAAATGGCTTCCGAAAGTTGCCCATACCTCTGCAAATGCGTTCTGAATTGATCTGCAGGCAGATCATGTAACCACGGGAGATTTCTTGGGATATGCGGTGCCCGTCCACCCGAAACAAATAGATGAGCCGGCTGGCCATATCCTCCAGCCACCAGCTTATAATACAGCTCGAATGCAATCATCGTACCCATGCTGTGACCGTATATGGCATAAGAATCACCAGGGGCTAACTCATGGCTGATTTGATGCAGCAGATCCTCGCTCATCTCCTCAATACTATCCTTAAGCGGTTCCCCAGAACGAATACCTCTGCCCGCCAATTCCAAAGGGACAAGTTTAATCTGTGGAAGCAGCAGCTTTTTCCATTTGAAGCTGACTGATGCCGATCCGCCTGCATATGGGATGAAAAATAATGTGATAGGTACCATTCTTGCAACCTCCTGTGTTGCGGAATTCTAACTTTTTTATTTTAGCACAAAAAGGTATATTTACCCATTTCAAATATTTTGCAAATTCGAAAAAGAGGGTTGACGAATTCAAGCACATTTTGCATAAAGCAGGAAATGTCTTTCTTAAGGAAGAACTGCTGTATGTTTGAATATAATCATGTGTTGGGTCTTTTATTTTTCCAATTTGAGAGGAGTCCTGCGCCATGAAGTATGGTTTCTTCGATGATGCCAACCAAGAATATGTCATCACCACCCCTCAAACTCCGTATCCCTGGATTAATTATTTAGGTAATGAACGATTTTTTGGACTCATCTCCAATACAGGCGGCGGCTATGCATTTTATCGAGATGCTCGCTTACGTCGCTTAACACGTTACCGGTACAACAATATTCCTGTCGATAACGGTGGTCGCTATTTTTATATTTATGCTGATGGAGATTATTGGACTCCGGGCTGGATGCCGGTTAAAAGGGACCTGGAGCAGTATGAATGTCGTCATGGACTTGGATATACCTCAATTATGGGGGAACGCAGAGGGATTCGGGCTACGCAACTAGCTTTTGTGCCCCTATCTTTTGACGGCGAGGTCCACCAGGTCAAGCTTCAGAACACATCGTTACAAACTAAAAAGATCAAACTCTTTTCATTCGTCGAATTCTGCCTGTGGAACGCCTATGACGATATGACCAATTTTCAGCGTAACTTGAACACAGGCGAAGTTGAAATACAGGACTCTGTCATTTATCACAAGACAGAATACCGTGAGCGCCGCAATCATTATGCTTTTTTCTCTGCGAATCGTCCGCTGGCGGGCTATGACACAGACCGTGAAGCTTTTTTGGGTCTCTACAACGGACTGGATCAGCCCCACACCATCACCGCAGGGCAAGCGTCTAACTCGATAGCCAGCGGCTGGTCCCCTATCGGATCGCATTGCATTGAGATTACACTGGAGCCGGGCGAAGAAACAAGCTGTAACTTTGTACTCGGATATGTGGAAAACCCAGAGGAAGAAAAATGGGAGTCCCCCGGTATTATTAACAAAAAACAGGCTCATGCTATGATCGCGCAATTTGCGGATGAAACCGATGTGGACCGTGCGTTAAGTGAGCTGCGAAGTTATTGGAACAATCTGCTGTCTAAGTACACCCTTCAAAGTCACGATGACAAGCTGAACCGAATGGTGAACATATGGAACCCGTATCAATGTATGGTTACATTCAATATGTCACGTTCGGCTTCGTATTTTGAATCCGGTATTGGACGTGGTATGGGTTTTCGGGATTCAAATCAAGACTTGCTCGGCTTCGTCCACCAAATACCGGAGCGGGCAAGGGAACGGATTATCGACATCGCTTCTACTCAATTTGAAAATGGCGGGGCATATCATCAGTACCAACCGTTAACCAAAAAAGGAAATCACGAGGTTGGCGGTGGCTTTAACGACGATCCGCTGTGGCTTATTGTCGGTACCTCAGCATATATCAAAGAAACCGGAGACTTTGGCATACTGGATGAACAAGTTCCCTTTGACGGGAATATAGATCGTGCCGCTTCGCTGTTTGAACATTTGAAGCGTTCTTTTTATCATGTTGTAGACAATCTCGGTCCGCATGGTCTTCCGCTCATTGGTCGGGCTGACTGGAACGACTGTCTGAATCTCAACTGTTTTTCTGCTACACCAGATGAGTCCTATCAGACGACACAGAATTTGGAAGGCCGCATAGCCGAATCTGTGTTTATCGCCGGACTATTCGTGTATACTGGACCGGATTTTATTGAGCTTTGCAAGCGCAGAGGTTTGAATGAAGAAGCAGTCACCGCTCAAGGACATGTGGATCGTATGCGGACAGCCACATTGGAGCATGGGTTTGACGGGGAATGGTTCTTGCGTGCGTACGACCATTATGGTAACAAAATAGGGAGCAAGGATTGTGAGGAAGGGCAAATTTTCATAGAGCCTCAAGGCTTCTGTGTAATGGCAGGAATTGGCATTGAAGAAGGCCTGGCTCATAAAGCTCTCGACTCTACACGTGATCGGCTGGAAACTCCCTACGGCATTGTACTACAACATCCGCCTTATTCCCGCTACTATATTAATCTGGGTGAAATCTCTTCTTACCCTCCTGGGTATAAGGAAAATGCAGGTATTTTCTGTCACAATAACCCCTGGATTATGATGGCAGAAGCTGTCATAGGACGCGGTGATCGCGCTTTCGAGCTGTATAGCAAAATTGCTCCCGCTTATCTAGAGGACATCAGCGACATTCATCGTACCGAGCCATATGTGTATGCTCAAATGATTGCGGGCAAGGATGCGGTTCGTGAAGGTGAAGCCAAAAATTCCTGGCTAACGGGTACTGCGGCTTGGAATTTTATAGCTATTACTCAATCCATCCTCGGTATTCAGCCGGAATGGGACGGCCTGCGTATTGATCCGTGCATCCCCAAATCCTGGGGAGAATTCACAGTCACCCGTGTCTTCCGAGGCGACACCTATGTGATTCATATCACGAATCCACAGCACGTCTCCAAAGGTGTAGCTACAGTTACCGTAGATGGCACTGTTCTAACGAATAATATTCTGCCGGTTGCAGGAGATGGAACTATTCACCAGGTAAAAGTGTTACTGGGCTAACGAGTTCGTGCCCTTCAAAAAAATTAGCTTCAACTTCACCACATAGTATCTTATAATACGAGAATGGCTATAGATACATTAAGTGTGGTGACATCATGAACAAGACAAAACGGCTTACTCAAACCATGGATTACAGAACAAAGCAAGCCCGCTGGGTGCGCAAAATGTTATTACTTTACTGGATGATTATAACCGTACATTTTATCGTCCAGCTGGGCAGCTACTTATTCCTTGATTATCCCGCTTCGCCTTATGAATTTTACGTTGGGGTCCTTATTGTTCCCACACTAATCATGAGTGGATCCAACTTACTTGCAGAACTGGCACATTTTAAATTTAACAGGTATTCTTTTGTGATTCTGTTTATGGCAAGCACCGTCATTTGTTGGATGATTATTCGCCTTAACTATGACATTCGGATTATTCCAGCGTTGTGCTTGTTGCCTATTTTCTCTTCAATCTTGTTCTTCAATCGTCGCTTAATATGGCTTTCTTTTGTATTGCAAGTGATCGTCTTCTTTCTATTGCTAGCAATAGATGGATCATTCCGCAGCTATTTGTCAGACTTTGATATCGTGGCGATTCCGACATTTTTGATTATGTCCACCTTTATTGCCCTCATTATTCAGGCCAGCGGCCGCGATTTGTTAGTGGATTTATACAAAACAAAGCGTGCTCAGCAGGAATTAATGATCAGTAACGCGATTATTAGTAAAATGTCCATGACTGATGGTTTAACGAAGCTATACAATCATTTGTCTTTCCAAAACTTTTATGAAAAAGCACTGGAATATGCCGAACAAGGCGCGATCATCCATCTGGCGTTAGTGGATATTGATAATTTCAAGAAGATCAATGACACTTACGGGCATCAGTTTGGAGATAAAATTTTGGAAGGCATCTCGCAAATTATTACAGAGCAGATTACAGCAAATGACATTCCGGCCCGCTATGGCGGTGAGGAGTTTGCTATTTTGATGTTCGAGCATACTTTTGAGGAAGCTTATCAGATTGTAGAGAACATTCGGCGTGAAGTGGAGAAAATGACCTTTCAGGAGAAAATGCAAATCGTTTCTGTAACCGTAAGCATTGGATTAAAAAGCTATACCGAGGATATGAACAAAGACAAAGATGTATTTTTCCAGGAGACAGACGACTATTTGTATCAAGCCAAGCGCTCCGGTAAAAATAAAATTGTTGCTCTTAACCATATCGCTTAATGTAAAAATGCATTTAATGCAACTCCGGCATATAGTTGTCGGAGTTTTTTTGTATGTAGAAACTTAAAATTGAGAAGAGTTGACAATTTTATGGATTGCAAACTAAAATGGTTACACGCGGAATGGTTATTTACTTACGAAAAATAAGCTTTAAGGAGATGGTTTTACACGTCAACACTCGTTATTGTTGTTCACCCTGATCTTGCAGAGTCTCGCGTTAACAAAAGATGGATGCAAGAACTCAAGAAGCAATCCAGTGTGACCGTTCACAACCTGTATGAAGTATATCCGGATGAGCAAATCAACGTTGCCCATGAGCAAAAACTGCTAGAGCAGCATGATCGTATCGTTCTGCAATTCCCTTTTTACTGGTATAGCAGTCCTCCCCTGCTGAAAAAATGGCTGGATAAGGTTTTAACCTACGGCTGGGCTTATGGAAGCGAAGGTGACAAGCTACAGGGCAAAGAGTTGTTGATCGCCTTGTCTGCTGCCAGCGTGGAGGAAAACTATCAACATGACGGAAGAAACAGATATACGATCGAAGAGCTGTTGAGACCTTTTGAAGCTACAGGCCTTCTGATTGGTGTCAAATTGCTCCCTTATTTCGTGCAGTATGGTGCCGGAGTTTTGACAGATGAGCAGTTGGAGCAATCTGCACAAAAATACGTGCAGGCGGTTATTTCTTAATTTACACAAAATACCCCTTGGAAGGTGCCCACACCTGCTTGCCCTACAGCAGACGTTGGCTCCAACCAAGGGGCTTTGCTGATAGAATTACATTTACAGCGTAACCAAGTTACTCGTTACCTGAGCCATGCTTTCTTTAATAATATTGCAGCCCTTGCTCAAGTTCTCCATACTTATCGTTAACGCTGGCATAATTTTAAGTACCGTATCGTTACGCCCAGCTCGCTCAATAATAAGCCCCTTACTAAAGCAGAGAGTTGCAACCTCCTTGGCGAAAGCTTCTCCCAGATGGGTCACATCAATTCCCCAGATCAGTCCCAAGCCGCGAATTTCAATAAGTGGATCCATTGTTTGGATATGTTCACGCAAGAACTGCTGAACAAAAGCTTCTTTTTCCTTCACTTGGGCTTCCAACCCAACCGTGTCTCTGAACTCCAGCGCTGCCTTTGCTCCGACAAACGCTAGCTGATTTCCACGGAAGGTGCCGTTATGTTCACCAGGACTCCAAATATCCAGTTCTGGCTTAAGCAGCAACAAGGACATTGGCAGACCGTATCCACTGATCGACTTGGACAAGACAACCATATCAGGCACAATGCCTGCTCGCTCAAACGAGAAGAACGAACCAACTCGGCCGCAACCGACCTGAATATCGTCAGCAATGAGCAAGATATCATGATCATCGCAAAGCTGTCGCAAATCACGCAGCCATTCGTTATCTGCAATATTAATACCGCCTTCAGCCTGTATCGTTTCCAAAATAATCGCAGCAGGCTTCTCCACACCGGAATGAGTGTCTGTTAAAAGCTGTTCCATGTACAAAATGGTATCCATTCCGTTAAATGTGCTGTTATAAGGTATAAAGGTAACATTATTCAGTGGGACTCCTGCGCTCTCTCGCATGGAGTTATTGCTGGTAATCGATAAACTACCGAGCGACATACCGTGGAACGCGCCCATAAAAGCAAAAACACCATTTCTTTTTTTTACCTTACGCGCAAGTTTCAGTGCTGCTTCCACCGCATTGGTTCCCGTCGGTCCGCAAAATTGAAGCTTATAATTCAAGCCCTTAGGCCGGAGAATACGCTCGGAAAAAGACTCTATAAACTCTTGCTTGGCCGTGGTGTACATATCCAGACCATGCATGATCCGATCGGAGGTTAAATAATCTAGTAACCGGTTTTTCATAAAGTCATTATTGTGCCCATAATTTAAAGCCCCTGCACCGGCGAAAAAGTCAATATATCCCTCTCCTGCCTCCGTGTACAAAACATCGTTTTTCGCTTTGTTGAAAACAACTGGAAAACTCCTGCAATAAGACCTTACATTGGACTCCAGTGTTTCGAATGTGTTCATAAATATTCGTCCTCCCGCTGACCTGATTTTTGAAAAATACAAGCATGGAAAGCAAAAAAAGTGTAAATATGTAATCTAAAATGAGTAGACAGTCTGAATTCACAATGGGATATCCACACCATAAAATCTTGAGTACGATCACAAGAACATATAGAGTACAAAAGAATACAACAGAGATGCACATTGAGAGTAAGATGAATAGAAGATTAAATAGTGGGGTTTTCTAAGAGGTCTGTCAGAGGATGTCAACTCCTATGTAATAAAATACCATAATTTTCATTAAAGTCAATGCATGTTTCTGAGATCTTTTGTTAATTTATTGTAATTTTAGGACATTTCCTTGCAGTATATTGTTAAATAAATATGAAATATGACGTAATATAGTAATAAATCTCAAAAATAGTACATTTTCATATCAAATAGATATATCTAGATCGTCCGGAGACTGGATTTCCATAATAAAGCTGAGCTTTTGACAGACTGACCAAAGGAGTTTACTCTATCAAAAGAACTTGCTAAATTTAAAAATAGATAAGGAAACACATCATGTCTAATGTTTTAATTATTGAAGATGATAATATGCTGGGTGACACTCTCTCCTTATATTTAACAGGGGAAGGCTACGACGTTACACGAGTGGAACAAGCGACTGAGGGTATTGCCCGACTCGATAGGGTACAGCCCGATATTATTTTACTAGATCTGTTGCTTCCAGATTTGGATGGCGTGAATCCCTGCCCACTGATACGCAAGCATACGGACGTACCAATCATCGTGATTTCTACAGAAAACGACATTTCAGAGCGCATTCGTACACTTACGTTGGGAGCAGATGATTATATTTGCAAGCCTTTTAGTATGCAAGAGCTCAAAGCACGGATCGAAGCTCTTTTCCGTCGGATCAAAATCACACGCTTGCAAGGAAGAGGCATTTCACCTGTAGCTGAACCTGAAACAGGCATTACTTTGGATCTGGCGAGAAGAATGGTTACCGTTAATGGTCAGATGGTAGAGATGACCTATTCGGAATTTGAGCTAATGAAGCTCTTTTATACGAACCGAGGAATTGTATTTAGTAGATATGCCTTGATTCAGGCTCTCCGTGGCACAGACTCCTTTATTAATGAGAGGGCAGTGGACGTACATATTAACCATTTACGTAGAAAGATCGAAAAAGACCCCAAGAAACCGCAATTGATTAAGACCATTTGGGGAATCGGTTACAAATTTATGCAATAACGCAGCTAGATCCAGGGAATGGATGATTTAATTTGATTAATCTCCTTTTGAACCCTACTCAGTTGCTCTCTCCAGTCTGGATACAGCTCTCCCCCTGAGGTTTCATTGCTGCGCTTCAATGCTTTCTCCAGCTTTATCACCTTTGCCAGCAGCTCAGTCGCGCACAGATTCCCCGTTCCTCCCTTCAGCGAGTGAATTAATCGAAGAGCAGAAGATAACTGACCATTGTCCATTTTTCTCACAACTCTTCTATCAAGATACTGGTATTCCTGTATCCATTTATGTAGGGCAAATTGAAAAATATACACCTTGCCATCCATACCGGCTATCGCTTTCTCCGCGTGAATACCATGTAATTCTTGCAGCCAAGCTAAATGAATCCAGCTATTTAACATTCTTGTTGCGGTTAATTCATGTACAGGCTTGAGCAGCACATCATTAATGCCTGCACGTAGACAAACCTCCTGCTCAGGCTGCACAGCATCCGCGGTAAAAGCGATAATGGGGAGTCTGTTAAAAGCTCTGTTTCTTCGAATATGTCTGGCCGTCTCAAAACCATCCATTTCCGGCATATGCAGATCAAGCAGCACTATATCCCATGAGCACCGCTCCAGTAATTCTATAACTTCTCTTCCATTTGTGACTATCGTTACCTCAAAACCACGCTCTGCCAAAAACTCAGTGATCACAACTTGGCTAATCTCGTTATCCTCTGCTATGAGGATTTGATATTTTTGTGTTGAGATCCCAACTTCATATTGGAGGTCCATTGTTGCAACAGCTTCCAGACTATGATTATCTACAGACACTGGCTTTTCCTGCTCAGGTCTCAAGCGGAGCACCTCCAGAAGAGCGCTCCGGGTTACTGGCTTAGACAAAAAGGCATTCACCCCCTGCCCTGTAGCTTCAGCGGCTACTTCTTCCAACTGGAACACGGTTGTAAGCCCAATGACCTGAGTCATTTGCTTATCCAGTATATGAAGCCAATGCCTGCGTGATTCAAGCTCTCTAAAGTCTTCCATCCCCATATCAATCATAACCAAATCAAAATGTTCACCCTTTTGAAAAGCGTCTGAATATTCCTGTAAGCATGAAACGGTGAGTGTTTGTAGCCCCAAATCTTGCAGTAGTTCGTTCAGGCTGTGGCTCACCAGTTCATGCTGTGCAATGATTAAGGCTTTGCCGTTGACTGGTTTTTCCAGCTGTGTGCTTCTCGCATTAAAATCCCCTATTTCAAGTTCCACATTAAAGTAAAATTGACTGTACTCTCCTAAACGGCTTTTCACTTCTACGCTACCGCCCATAGCTTCAGCCAATTGCTTGCTAATAGCCAAACCCAGCCCGGAACCCCCATATCTGTGGGTTGATGTACTCACTTGTGTAAAAGGGACGAATAGCTTGTCCATTCCGGTCTTGGAAATGCCTATGCCCGTATCTTCTACCATAAAAGAGACACTCACTCGTCCGTCCTGCTGGCCTACCATTTTTACCTGTAACAATACATGTCCCTGGTCCGTGAACTTAATGGCGTTGGTCAGAAGATTTAAAAGCACCTGTTCCATTCGAAGCGGATCTCCCTTGAACCTTTTAGGTAATTTCGGGTCCACTATGAAAACGATCTCTACTTTTTTATGTTCCAGCAAAATCCCAACGGTATCTGCGAGATGCCGAAGCATGTTTTCCAGCTCAAATTCCACCTTTTCCAGTTCTACCCTACGGGCCTCCATTTTAGAAAAATCCAAGACATTATTGAGCATGGACAAAAGAGTACGCGAGGAGGCGAGCAGCTTATGGAGGTAATCATTCTGAACGTCAGTCAGTTGAGTCTTACTCAACAGCTTTGAGAGGCCAATGATGCCATTCAGCGGCGTTCGAATTTCGTGGCTCATATGAGCTAGAAAAATACTTTTCGCATGGTTAGATTCACTCATCTCCTTTCTTTTCTGCTCGGAAGCTTTATACTCCGTAATATCCAATACATGACCGATGACATATCTGGTGAGCCCCTCGTCCCTGACAGGATGCAAGGTAATTAAAGCTGAATATTCCCAAAACTCCAATTCAAATACGGTCCGATCACCGAACCAAGCCTGTTTGTAGTATTCGGTAAGCTGCTCCAGTGTTTCAAAGGAAAGCTCCAAAATATCCCCGATACGTTTCACACGCTCCCATTTATTGAAATTGACTTGCAGATTCAGACCCATGCGCTCCAGCAATTCACCATCAAGCAGCATATAATAAAATTCATCCCCCCTTTTCTCCAGCCTGAAGGTAAAGCCAGGTTGAACTCGAAGTAAAGTTAGCAGATCATGATTTTTGTCAATCGAACGCTGTCCATTTGTATACCTGGCGGGGATTAGAGCCTGCCCAAACAGAGTCATGAACAATAGACCAATCCCTATTTCCAACCCGCAGGTCAGCAGTGTTCCATCACTTATGCCAAAATATAAGAACAGAACTCCTGCCAGCCCGTATAAGACGCCCGTGAACGCCTGACGAATGAGCTGACGCTTAAAAATCAAAACTAATAATAATATCACGATCGTATATAGCAACAAATCTCGAACCAAGTGTTCGTCCTCCTTGTAATCTCCCATACGTTGCGAGAAGCTGTATCGGAAATATAAAAAAACTCAGGACAGATTCCTTATGCCATTAGGCTTAAAGAACTGTCCCGAGCATTCATTGTACTATAGATTCCATAAGGTTCAAGCTCGTTTTAATATTTGAAACGACTGATCATCACCTTCAAATCAGCAGCCATATTGGAAAGCAATTGAGCAGAGGCTGAAATTTCCTCCATGGAAGCCAATTGCTCTTCTGAGGAGGCGGCCACTTCTTCAGATGTAGCGGCATTACCGGTTGCAATCGTCGCCAGCTCATTGGCTGTCGCTGCAATCTCTTGTACACTGGCTGAGATTTGCTGGGCTATCGAAGCAACCTCCTCTACCTGAGGCGTGGTCTCTCGAATGCCTTCCATCGCATGATTCAGCTTCACAATGGTCGCTTTGGAAATCTGTAGCCCGTCCTTCACCTCAGTCGTAACCCTATCCATCGTCTCCACCGTAGTTTCGGTTTCATGTTGAATTTCGCCAATCAAGTTGGCAATCTGGGTGGCAGAACTCTGAGACTGTTCTGCCAGCTTACGCACCTCATCCGCGACGATGGCAAAGCCTTTACCATGATCACCTGCTCTAGCTGCCTCAATAGCTGCATTCAACGCCAACAGGTTCGTCTGATTGGAGATATCGCCAATGACCTTCGTAATTTCTCCAATTTCATGAGAGCGGGCTTGCAAGGTTTGAATCATCCGGTTGGAACGCTCTACTGACTCGTGAATAGAATTCATCTGCTCGCCTGTCTGCTCTACAGATTTTCGTCCTTCCTCAGCTTGCAAGGCAGATTGTCTGGCCAGATCCGCTACTGAAGTCGAGCGTTCAGCGATTCGAGTGATTCCATGTGCTATTTCATCCAGTGCCACCGAGTTATTTTCCAGCCCCGTAGTCTGCTTCTCCGCACCGCTAGCAATTTCTTGCACAGCCTGGGATACCTGCTCACTTGCAGCGCTGGTTTGTTCCGCACTTATCGTCAGCTCATTCGAAGAAAGAGCGACGTGATCCGCACTGTTTCCTACGTTCTGAATAACGGATCGCAAGTTGTGCTGCATATTCTGAAAAGCTGCTCCTAATTCTCCAATCTCGTCTTTGCTCATGACTTGAATGTCCTGTGTCAGATCCCCGGCACTCACATTTTCCGCCTGTTCTTTAAGTTTTAAAATCGGTTTAATGATGGAACGGATTAGGAAATAAACAATAATAACACCAATCACAAGACAACCGGCAATAGTAAGCAAAGTGCTGAACAAAATCGGCTGAGCTGCTTCATCAACTTCAGATAAATATAGCGTTCCGCCTATCTTCCAGCCTGTCAGCTTATTGGTCGCATAGTTCATATACTTGGGCTGACCTTCATATTCATATTCGTATTCACCTGTGTCGCTCTGAAACATGCGTGATTCAATATCTGTAATTTTGGCGCCTGCTGCCTTCGTTGGATGAACAATGTAAGTATGGTTGCTATCCAGCAATATGGCATAACCTTCATGACCTACTTTAATATTGTTCAATGTCTCTTTAATACCACTAATTTTCAGGTCAATACCAATAACACCGGATCCATCTGTCGTTGCTCTCGACACCGTAACCGTCATCTGCTTTGAGTCTGCCGAAAGATAAGGTGAACTAATCGCTGTCTTTGTATTTCCCTTTATCGCTTCATCATACCAAGGTCTAATACGTGGGTCATAATTATCTGGTAATTGCTTTGGTGGATAGGTTGTAAGTTTAGCGTCTTTCGTACCATAATAGATGGATTCTGCTTCTGGGTGAAGTGCAGCATATTGCTTAAACAACTCTTTCAGTTTAGCCGCTTGTTCCTCGGTCTCTACCCGATTGCCTTTTAGTCTTTCTGCAAAATATTCTGCATCATGTAGCTTGGGTTCAATAGTACTATCAATAATAAAATTAGTACGAATTATAGCCTGCTCGGCACTTTCTTCGATCTGGTTTCGAATCTGCTGACTAGCGCTCTCAAACGAAAGAGCCCCCACAATCATGGATGGTATGATCAGAAAGGCAATAAAGGCCACCATTAGCTTTGTTTTAAAATTTTTGCTGAGTACCCTTGTTATCTTCCATTTTTCCCTTGAAAACTTCTTCATTACTTAGCATCTCCATTTCATCGCTTGAATTTCGTAACCTATGGTGAGCCGCTTTTTGTCTTGTCTATGATGGCAGTCACCCGACAGATTCCCTTTCACGTTTTTTCACATCTCCTGCTGAAATGCTTGGATATAAAAAGATATAAACACGCTATTGGATATAAAAAGATATAAACACGCTAGTTGAATAGGTATATGTACTTATTTTTGAGCGCCACAAGGCTGAACGGAACCGGTTCTTTGATATAATATACCTAAAAATTATTAAAAAAAATGCAATGTAGATGTTAAGAAAATGTTAGTTTCACTACACTATACCTACCTCTTTACATAAAATAATCCCCTTGAAGGTGGCACACATAAGGTCATTGATCGAAAATCACCATATGCTCCACCCGCAAGGGGATTAAATTCGCTTTATTCTATTCTATCCAGCATAGCCTTAAGGTCGTCGATATGGGTGACAGGTGCCTGACAGGCAAAATGTTCACATACATATACGGCTGGTTTGCCATCCACAAGATCGTAATCATGGATATAAGGAGCTATTTCTGCAATCTCCGGCTGTCCTTTATCCTTAAAAATAACAACCATATTTGGCCTAAAACCAGCTTGAACCTCCTGAACGAACTGGGCAGTCTGCGGATCATTCCTTTGACCTACAATGACAATCTCACTCGTCTTTCCCGTCGCATACAACAACGCGCTGAGCAGCGCTGAGTGGCCTGAGGGGTAATGAGCAACCATCCCGCCAAAAGCCTTAAACTGCTTGACAGCATAGTCTTCCAATCGAGTTTCCCCCGTTAGCCGCGCAAGTCGCACAAAATTATGGGCCGCAATGCTGTTACCCGACGGAATCGCACCATCATAAATTTCTTTGGGTCTGGATATCAATTGTTCGCTATCTGATCCGGTAAAGAATAACCCGTCCCGTTCTTCATCCCAAAAAAGATCAATCATATTCTGATTAAGCGTCAGTGCCCGCTGCAGATATTGTACATCGAAGGTCGCCTGGTACAACTCAATCAACCCACACACATAAAAAGCATAATCATCTACGTAGCCGAGGTAAGCTGCCTGACCATCCCGATACCGTGCCAATAGGCGTCCGTCTTCCCGTCTCAAATGGTTCCACAAGAACGTCTCTGCCTTTCGAGCTTGCTCTGTATATCTGGTATCTCCAAAAGCTTGCCCCGCCTTGGCCAAAGCAGCAATCATCAACCCGTTCCACGAGGTCAAAATCTTGTCATCCTTCTGAGGATGAACCCGCTGCTCCCTGGCAGTAAACAGCTTGTCCTTTAGCTCACTGACCCGCTGCTCCAGTTCTGGCTCGGTCAAGTCATGCTTGTTCCCGTAGGCTTCTAAATTGATATCAATCAGGTTTGGAATGTTGTGACCTTCAAAATTACCGTAAGGTGTGATTCCGTACAAGTCGTTGAAAAAAGAGGCATCCTCATCGCCCAATACAGCCTTTATCTCAGAGTCGCTCCAGACGTAAAATCTACCCTCTTCTCCTTCAGAATCCGCGTCCTCTGCCGAATAAAAGGCACCACCTACATCCGTCATGTCTCTTGCGATATATGTAAAAATTTGTTCAGTGATTTGTCGATACAGTCTCTTGCCTGTCACCTGCCAAGCCTCTGTATACGTGATGGCCAACAAAGCATTGTCATACAGCATTTTTTCAAAATGCGGCACCAACCATTTCTCGTCCACTGAGTACCTTGAGAATCCCATGCCTACATGGTCGTAGATTCCGCCCCGTGACATCGCATCCAGCGTCTTCTCTACCATTTCCAATGCCTGTTGATTCCCCGTATGTTGTGCATATCGCAGCAGAAAAGACAAGTTATGTGGAGAGGGAAACTTCGGCGCTTCTCCGAAGCCACCATATTCATGATCGAAGGTGTGGCTGTATTCATGGAAAGCTTTATTCAAGCACTGCTCATCCAGTTCACCGCGATAACCTGCAAGCAAGTCCTGTCGTTCATGCTCGGTAAGTACCTGCTCACTCAGCTCCATCAGCTCATCCGGCTGTTCTTTCCAGCGGATTCCCACCTTACCCAGCAACTCCAAAAGTCCGACACGCCCAAACTTCTGCTCCTTGGGCAAATACGTACCCGCAAAAAAAGGCTTCTGATCCGGCGTCATCAAAATCGTCAGCGGCCAGCCCCCATGCCCCGTCATCGTCTCACAGATAGACATATAGATATGATCCACATCCGGACGTTCCTCTCGATCCACTTTAATGGATACGTAATCCCGGTTTAATACCTCAGCTACCTCTTCATCCTCGAAAGATTCTCTCTCCATTACATGGCACCAATGACAAGTTGAATAGCCAATCGACAAGAAAATAGGCTTGTTATCACGCTTAGCAATTTCAAAAGCTTCATCTGACCAAGGGAACCAGTTTACCGGATTGTAAGCATGTTGTAATAGGTACGGTGAATTTTCTTTGGCTAATCTATTCGGTTTGCTGCTCGTTGACATGGGGCATCACCACTTCCGTAGTTGGATTTTATGCTTGGTATTATTTTACCCTAAATGGGTGGTAAAAGTCGGAAGAACAGAAAAAAGATAATGACTCTCAACCGAATCTATCAATAAATTATTTATTCAGATCATAAGTAGGTATGAAAAAGCACCGTCGGATATTCTCCAACAGTGCTTTGTTTACTGCAATCGTACCTTATTAGCCTTTAGCATTATACTCATTAGCGTTTATATCAAATATGTTCAGAGCTTTCAGTAAGGCGTGTTCACTTGTTCTGGTCCCTTCTTTTGAAAAATGCGCATCTGGAAAAGCGGGAGACATATGATGGTATCCGGGATAAACATGTAATTCCACTAAGACACCATCAAAGACCAGTTGTTTAGCAAAAGATAAGGCTTCATCAATAAATAAATCAACGGTACCTATATTTATATAAGTCGGTGGTAACCCGGCCAATGACTTTGCACGGGCTGGCACATAATACTCACTTACCTCCTCAGAACCCGGTTCAATCCCCAATACAGATTTCCAGCCAAAATAATTACTTTGTTTTGTCCAAATAAACTCTCCTGCGTATGGATGCTCCGGCGCGATACTTGTGCGGTCATCTAGCATTGGCCTCATTAATCTTAGATGATGGATTTCGAATTCCTTCTGATCGCGAATGTACAAAGCTAAGCCAGCCGCCAAACCACCACCAGCGCTACTGCCCCCGACGGCAACTTTCTGAGTATCTATCTCTAACTCTTCCGCATGTTCAATACACCATTTTAGGCCCGAATAACAATCCTGTAACTGACTTGGCTGTACATGCTCTGGCGCTAGGCGATAGTACACAGATACACAACAGAAACCTTGTTCTGCAGCAAGAGCTGCATTAGCAGGACGATCCACGACTGGACTTCCTAAGACCATCCCGCCTCCGTGTATGGAATAATACAGAGGCATCTTATTATGCTTTGATTGTTTAGGCTTAATGATTTCTATTTGAATATCTGGACCACTAAAATAACTTGGCACAACCTTTTTTTCCAATGTAACAGGGAACATCTGCGTTACATCTAATGGTTGCATCATTTGAGATTGGTTTTTACGTGCTTCCATTAGTGTAGATTTGGTAAGATCGGTTGTTGGTATTAAATCAACTGACCTGATAATTTCTGGATCAATCAGATATCTACTTCTACTTTTTTGCTCCCCCATGGTAGTCGTTCCCCCACTTTCTTGTTTCAGTGACAATGAATCAACACATGTTTCCCTTCATTTATTCAGAATCGGCACCGTTCCAAATCCGTTGTTGCTGTCGTTTATATTCATATTTTAAAGATTAAAATAAGCTTTATAAATGAAAACAACGAGTTAGAATCATTTTCGACATAAAAACAATAATGAAAAAATGAGGTGCAATCCAATCTTTTGCCAAACAAAAAAACGTGACCGGATTGGTTTTTCACCGCGATCATCCGGTCACGCCCTAAGTCCATCATGTTATGAGGCCAAAATTAAATTTATTGACGCGAGTATAGCATCACGCTACTTTGCAAATTAGGTGTTTTTTTGTTCACTTCATAGGGTATCGATCGATATTCACTGGTGTATCCCTCTACTTTTTATGTGAATACACAATTTTCTTAATGGTTTCGGTAGAGAGAAAAAACTCCTTAGCTAATTGCTCAATACTGCTACGATTTTGAAAAGCATTTCTGATCGCGGCATTTCGCTGTTCAAGCAACCTTCTCCCGCCACTCAAACTGCCCCAATCCATATATTCCGTTTTTGGCTTAGGAATATACAGAGTCTCTCCTT
Source organism: Paenibacillus sp. DP01 (assembly GCF_044784315.1). NCBI lineage: Bacteria > Bacillati > Bacillota > Bacilli > Caryophanales > Paenibacillaceae > Paenibacillus > Paenibacillus sp. DP01. The sequence goes on along the minus strand of NZ_CP173059.1, from coordinate 2,681,086 downwards.
GAACATATTTTTGAATTTCCATAATTAGTTTTTGAGGTAAAACTTTTGTAGCATTCGTATATCTCAATTTTGCTCGCTCCTTATTTTGATTTTTTAAAATAAGGTGCAAAGCCAAAAATATTAAAAAAGCTTGTTCAGCGTTAAAAAATTGTTTCGCCCCATACAAAGTAACGCTTTCTCAATAATTGGCTTTGCATGAGTGTAAGAAGTCACAGACAATCCCAATAGATTCTCCATCAGTAGGCACCCCCTTTTACTTCGCAAGTATAGCATAACTCTGCTCACCTGATCTTCATCCATTTACGAGGTGCTGTCGGGACGCTTTTTTTGCTCGACTCTTGTTATTCGTAAGCCGATGTTTTATATTGACATAAGAGTAGGTCAAAAACAAAAGAGGTGAACGGACGAGATGTCTCCACGAACGAAGGAACAAAACGAAGAGATCCGGCTGCGGCGACTGGCACAAATCCGGAAAGCCACTGCCGATGTGTTTTTGAATAAAGGGCCTTTACTGGAAATCCGTGATGTGGCCGTGCAGGCGGGACTCGGCTATGGCACGGTATACCATTATTACGGCAATAAGGGTGATCTGCTCCACGATCTGCTATGGGACGCGTTGGAGCGGTCCGGGGGATGGTTGGAGGCCCCGCGTGCTTCGGCTTCGGGGCAGGCGCCGGCGCGCGGGCATTTCGGCTTGGCTGTGGCGGCAGATATCGGGAACACGTCTGCCGCGGATTCCCAAAGCAAAAGCCGCGAAACGGCCGCTGCCGCAGAGCTTGGCCCCGTCGCCGCCGCCGGCGTCCGGCTGCTGCAGCTTTGGGCGGAGGACCACGCCCTGTACCTGCTGCATAAGCTGGCCGGTGAGGGCTTTGCCTCGCTGCCTGAAGCGCGCTCGGCCCCACTCTCGGCCGCTTTTCGCCGGGAGGTGCTCGCGCCGCTTGCCGCTTTGCTGGAGACTGGGCGTGCGGTGGACGAGGTTGCCGCTTCCGGCGAAAATGCGGCAGAGTCGCCGTATCGGCTACACCACGCGGAAATGCTGCTGGCCGCCTTGGTCGGCTGCGCCTCGCTTTCGCTTCGTCGCGGAAAGCTGCACGAGGAGGCCAGGGATATCGCCCGGTTTTTAAAATTATAGAATGGATAAGGAGCGAATCATCAAAAATGATCATTTTAAAATCACCAAGAGAAATCGAAGAAATGAGACCGGCGAGCCAGATCGTTGCGGACTGCTACCGCGAGGTGGTTAAACTGATCGAGCCTGGGATCACCACCCGGGAAATCAATGACTTTGTTGCCAGACATATCACCAAGCTGGGCGGCAAGCAGTTTACAAAAGGATACAACGGTTTCCCTGCCGAAACCTGCATTTCTGTCAACGATGTGGTGGCCCACGGCATTCCTTCGAACCAGGTGCTTATGGACGGCGACTTGCTGAAGCTCGATATCGTCGTGGAATACGGCGGATGGTTCGGCGATTCGTGCTGGTGCTATGCGGTGGGCAATATCCGACCGGAGGCGCAAAAATTAATGAGGGTGACAAAGGAATGCTTGGATCTGGGGATCGCCCGAGCACTCCCCGGAGGACGGCTCGGCGACATAACGTCGGCGATTCAACAGCATGCGGAAGCAAACGGGTTTTCGGTCGTACGCGATCTGCTCGCGCACGGGATCGGGCGGAGCCTGCACGAGGAGCCGAGCTACGAGCATATCGGCATAGCTGGTAAAGGCATTCGGTTAAAGGAAGGCATGGTGTTTACCATTGAACCGATGATCAACGAAGGTACGTTCCGTATTACGATCGACGACGATCAATGGACGGCGAGAACGGCCGACGGCAAGTTGTCGGCACAATATGAACATACGATCGCAGTTACACAGGACGGCCCACTGATTTTAACGGCCCAGTAAGAATAAAGACAAACAGTCGGGAATGCGTCATTTTAGAAAATAAGTCGCTAACCCGGCCTGCTTGACCTAACGATAGTTCGTAATCCGAAACGCGAAAAAGCGCTGGTCCAGCCTGGGACCAGCGCTTTTTTACATGGTTTGTAACTTTACCGATTGACGAAAAACCACATTGTTATGCGTTTTTTTAATTACATTATTTTTAATCAATCTACTAGTTATTACGGATTTACACTCCCTGCTTGGCTAGCCTGTCTTGCGTGTATTTTTTTCATTGCAAATCTTGCTATGGGCTGAGCAACCAATAGCTCAATCCAAAATGCTACACCAAAATTTCTAAACCAACTATGAAAGAAGTTCTGAAAAGGTTCTAGGCTTATTTGTTTCGTACCCACCCAAGTTCCTATAATGGTTAGAAGAATAGATAAGACCGTGACATTCAATAAAGTATTCAATAATACTCTAGCATTAAATCCATCTGTTTGTCCTACGAGTTTTGGTAACACTTTACCCACTAATGGTCCAGCAACCAATCTTACTAACAAAACAACGATAATCCACATAAACGGAATAATCTTTAGCGTTTCTAAATAATTTTCTGTACTAAAGCCGCATTCCAGGCCCATAATAATCGGGGCGATCGTGTTTACTGAAATAATTGAAATAATCAATAAAAATAATATACCTTCTTTTGCGTTTTGAGGCAGTCTTTCTTCCTTATACATGTTGTTTCCCTCCGAAATAAAAATATTTCAGATGGTAGACGTATCATGCGACATATATTTTTGGTCATTAAAACTAGTACCAATATCTCTACACACTGATCTAACAATTATAGCAATTTTCTTAAAACAAAGTAAGGATTTTCAAAACATTTTTTCTGAGTGACATTCGTTGACTATGAAGATCCTTGACTGTCTCTACAGAAATAAAAAGAGAATAACAGTAGGCTGCACTGCATCGAGCTAATGATGTAAAATATAAACAAGCATAAAACTCACAAAGGAGTATATGAACCAGATGAACAATTTTCTGAATGAATTTGAGGAAAGACATGTCACAAACATGAAAGCCGAAGGCCTGTGCGACAACAAGGAAGATGAAAATTATTACAGATGGGGATTAAGCGAATATCAATATGGCGATACAACACATCTCAATCATATTAGCAAATTTCTGTATGCAACCGAAAATGTGTTGGATTATAAAGATGAAATGATAAAAATTATGGCCAAGGTAGTTAAAGAAACCGACGATGTACTTTTTACTCAATTCGGCCAATCCAAAGAAGATATTATTTTTTTCGTGTCCATGACGGATGATGATATGGCCGAGGAACTGGAAGATCAATCTGTAATGCAGATGACAAATGCCAATTTAGTTGATGGCTTCTTGCATCGTTATCAATAGAAGTCATTTGAAGCAACTCACGAACAGGCATCTCCTCCCTATTTTCTTTTCACCAATTATATGGGAAGTAGTGAGATCAACTCCTTGCTTCCCATGATACTTATTTTGCGGTTACATGTTCTTTCAACCACTGTCTATAAAATTGCAGTTGCTCTTTGGTGTGAAAATAATGCTTTCCATGTTCCATCACTTTTAACTGGCAATGAAATCGGCTTGCAAACGTGTATATAACATCATATTCAGACAAGTCATCTTCAGAGCCATAAAGAATGGCAGTTGGCTTATTCCATGTATCAATTGGATGTGTTTTAACATAGCAATAATAATCCCAATCAAGTGTTTGCCCAATGGGTGTAGATATTTCTTTTTCAACTTTTAATTTATCGTCGCTAACACTGAACCATGTCATCATATTTTTGATTATTCTCTCCATATCTAGCACCGGAGAAAGAAACAGACATTGTCTAAGTGGGAAATGATTATAAGCAAGCAAACTAAAATACGCACCCATGCTACAAGCGAAAACACTAATGTCATCCCATTGTCACCACCCCACAAAATTGCCGGGATGCCCTCTATTATCAATTTTTGCTTCATCATTACTTTATCCTCGCTTAATACAGCCTGTTGTTGTCTTCCTTATCAAAATATTCTTTGTGGTTCTATCCTATGATACTACGATGATGAGAGAAACTACGCCGCCATCATACTTAAGGTATCGAAATTCGTTTGTTTTGCTGAGGTGTGACTCCAGAGCAACTTATTATTGACGATACCGATCATCACATCTGGCTCCATGACATCCTGATAAGAGAGCATAACCAATGTTGCAATATCTCCCATCTGATATGCAGCTGTCAACGCTCTTAGAAAAGTTTTCGATTTTTCACTTTCCGGTAAAGATAATTCTCCTTTGAGGAGTTCCTCCTGAACTGCTCCTAACGATTTTCGTGCCCGATGAAGTGCAACTTTTACCGCTCCCTCTGTTGTGCCCAGTATGTCGGATGTTTCACTAATCGAAAATGCGAACACATCTCGCAGCAGGAAGACAGTTCTCTGAAGCGGTGATAGATGATTCATTAAGGACTGCAACGCTATCTCAATTTCAAAAGCTCCATGATCCGCTTCAGTCACTTTTGCTTGTTCCCTATTCAATATCCGAGTGAAGACTGCTTTTCTCCGTATCTCATCAATCCAGGTGTTTTTAGCAATCCGCAGCAGAAGCGCTTTGGGATTGGTATGTTCGAAATTGTTTAACTTTCCTAATGCTTTTACCCAAGTATTCTGAGCCAATTCTTCCGCATCCCAATTTGATTCCGTAAGCGACAGACAGTAACGCTTCAGGACCGCCTGTAATTCGTCAAAGTTGTGGATGTTCACTGAATTGTCTGTCATCTGTATAGAATCATCTATGTTCATAGGCCTTCTCCTCCACAGTCATATTCTGCCCTCTGCTAAAGCAAAACCATTTGCTACCTTCATTGTAAACGAATTAGGGGTTGTAGAAGTTACACCATATACGCAAATCGTTTTTCTAAAAAAAACTCCGTATCTTTTTACAGTCTGGGTTCGTTTACAAGAAGAAATCAATTGAACCAAGAAAATGGGGGTATACAAAATGAGTGTTTATGTTCCTTATGTTGTTGAGCAAACCGCTCAAGGTGAACGATCATACGATATCTATTCCAGACTGTTAAAGGATCGCATTGTGTTTGTAGGAGCAGCCATCGACGATCAATTAGCCAACAGCATTATTGCTCAATTATTGTTTCTAGCGGCAGAAGATCCGGAAAAAGAAATCTACATGTACATCAACAGCCCGGGTGGCTCTACTTCCGCAGGATTTGCCATTTATGATACGATGCAGTACATCAAACCCGAGGTGCATACGATATGTACTGGATTTGCTGCTTCGTTTGGCGCGATCCTCTTGCTGGCTGGCACCAAAGGGAAACGTTCGGCACTACCGAATAGTGAAATTATGATCCATCAGCCGCACGGCGGCGCACAAGGGCAGGCCAGCGATATTGCGATCAGCGCCAAAAGAATTTTATTAACTCGTGAAAAGGCAACCCATGTCACAGCTGAACGGACTGGGCAACCTTTGGAAAAAGTCGAGAAAGACATGGACCGGGATTTTTTCATGTCTGCTCAGGAAGCACTGGAGTATGGCATCATCGATCAAGTGATAACTTCTTTGTAGAGTATGCACAAGACTTAATGATCCCCTGCTCTGGCCAAGAAACTACAAGAAAAATACGAGGTGATTTCATGTTAGCAAGTTTGCAAGGCAAGGAAGTAACTATTCATTTCATTGACGGAACATGTGCAAGCGACGGGGTATTGGACCAGATTGACGACAAGTATGTTAAATACCTTACGCAATATCAGACGCTTGTTATTCCTATTACGTCCATTCGCACCGTAACCATTGATATTAAAGAAAGACAACCTTACAGAGTTGGATTCGCCCCATAAATCTACCATAGTATCACAGGTAATCGCCGATCCCACAAGTTTAAGCCATCCTTCCATGATTTGTGGAATCGGCAACCCGCATGGGTGAAAATTTCATTTTACGGAGGCATGGTATTATGGAAATCTCAAAGGGAGTGGAAATGCTTCAACTAGATTTTCATGGGAACAGGATTCATCCTATTCTGTTGTGGGATCGAGAAATGGCAGTGTTAGTAGATACAGGATTTCCAGGACAAATCGAAGATTTACGCATGGCTATGGAAAAGGTAGGCGCGTCGTTTGGCAAACTAAAAGCTGTGATTTTGACACATCAGGATGTGGATCATATAGGTTGTCTTCCTGAGATTTTGCAGGAGTGTGGCAACAATATTACAGTATATGCGCATGAGCTGGATAAGCCGTATATTCAAGGGGAACTCCCTCTTTTAAAAGATGGTCACCTTGAGAATCCCCCGAAGGGCAGAGTGGACAATACCTTAATAGATGGTCAGGAACTGCCGTTTTGCGGAACAATTCGAGTCATCCATACGCCTGGGCATACCCCTGGTCATATCAGCCTTTATTTGAAGCAAAGTAAGATTCTCATTGCTGGTGATTCGATGTACAGCGAAAACGGGATTCTCAGAGGAATTCATGCTCCGACTACACCTAATATAAGTGAAGCTCGACTCTCATTGAAAAAGTACTTGGATCTCGACATTGCATCGGTGGTTTGTTATCACGGGGGATTAAGTAATGTAGAAGTTAATGACCAGCTATTAGGACTTAGCAAAGGATTATAAAATTTACTCTTAGTTACGATATCAAAACTGGATTCCCTTGTAGATCGAAAGGGTCCGGTTTTTTCAGTTATGTGAGATGCCTCCATGTAGCGACTATCACAAAAATTCAATAAGAATTAATGATTGCTGCTTCCGTTGGCGGTGAACAATACTATTAAGAAAATTTATATGGTTCAATTCTTTCTAGATCTTTCATAATACAACAAATTGATTAACCCTCGAAACTGTAAATACAAGACCCCACTTTAACGAGATCGGAAGATACTGAATTTCCAATGCATATGCCAATATTTTTCTTCTCAGCTATTGAAGTTGAAATTTGAGCTAACGCTTAACTCAATCAGGCGAGGTTCTGGAACTCGGGTGTGGTACAGGATTGACAACCATTCACTTATCAAAATAGGGATACATATAACAGGTACTGATATTTCTTCATCAATGCTTGAATATGCGCGGGTTAAAGCTCAAGGTTTGCCTGTGGATTTTATTGAAGCTGGTGCTCGTACATTCGATCCGAAAAGCGTTTTTCCATGATATATTCGACAGAAAATGCATTCCAGGCATTTTTGAGCGATGAGGGTCAACGAGCCTCACTCGAAACCGCCTACAAGCACCTAGAGCCAAATGGGTTGTTTGTTTTTGAAACCCGAACCCCCTTGAAAGTATATTTATCCAATCAAGAGGAAAGCATCTGGGGAAATTTTATCGATAAGGATGGAATTAAAGTCAAGGTTTCTGGGACACAGTTGTATGATTCAAGTAACCAGATCATGCACTGGGCGACGTTTCGTGATTGGGGATCGAAGAAAACAACTTCTCGAATTGCATGTCGCTTTACTGATAATGACACGCTTCAGCGTTTATTAACGAGCCCCGGCTTTTGTATCGAAAATCAATATTCGGACTGGGATAAAACACCGTTCACGCCTTTATCTCCTTCTATCATTAGTGTTTGTCGAAAAAAACATTGAGCCCAGAATGAATAATCCCGGGACGTTCATCCCAAGTGTTCGCCGACTGCGCGTATGCACCAATATTTCCTAATATCAAAAACTTATTTCTCCTCAGCGTTCGAGGTGAAATAAGTTTTGAACTGAGTACATTTATCTAGATGAACAGGAGACTTACCACTCGACTTCTTCAAACAGACGGAAAAGCATCTTTTTTTCGAATTCATCTAAAATTTCAAAACCAGTTATCTCATCTTCTTTTTCTCCAAGTTTTATCATAGTAGCGATTGCTAAGTCTCCCACCTTATAGGTACCTAAAAGCTTATCTTGAGGTTCCCTTTTTAAAGACAATTCATTTAATTTTTTTAATATTTCCTCTGCACGAATGCCTTCTTTTCCGATATGTGTCATTGCATGATATAAAACTATGGGGTTTTTTTCTTCTAGCAAATTTTCTAACTCATCTATTGAACATTTTCCTTCTTCTAATTTTTTTACTATATTCATTTTATTCCTCCTGAATTATTTTAAATGACTTGTTAGTAATTTTCTTTCTTGAATATAATTTTCAAATAACATATTTGCAATATCATTACGTCCCAAATCTTCGGCAATTTTTATTTCTCTCATATATGCATTTAATTCCATTTTCACACGATTTATTGTTTGAAAATGGTAACTCATTCCGGGGAATCCATGCTTTGAATCGTCCAGGTAATGAGTATACTCATGAATTAATGCTCCTATAGAAGCGTCTTCATCTATTATTAGTTGGCCGGGCCCACCTTTGCTAGGGGAATAAGCCATTGTGTTGCCTTTATATATAACTTCTACTCCCTCTGAATGTAATTCGTCAATAATTTTATTCCATTCTTGTGGATGTGACTCTCTTCCGGGTCCAATAACTTCTTTTAAAGGATCATCGGGATTTTTTCTAAATTCTTCACCAATATCTCTATAAAACTCTCTTCCAAGAGCAGGGTGCTGTTCACTATCTTTTAAGATATTGCTCGTACTTTTAGCGCCTTCATACTTAACGGATCCCTCCAAAAGATTTTTGGGCTTAATCAGTGCTTTGGTCGACGTAGAACCTATCATCAATCCTGCTGTACCAATCATATTAGCCCAGTGTTCCTTTGACCACGCATTGGTAGGATTGAATGCACCCTGAATCATGCCTGTTACTCCAAATGTACCGAAATTGAGCATGTCATTCCATGAATCGTTTTGTTTGGCTGCTCGTTCCATGTACCCTTGATACATTCCTTTTGGAATACCGTACGTCATATAATCCATGAAGCTCCAGAATGAATCAAATTTTTTCTCATATCGTTCTGAATTAGCTACTACAAAATCCTGACCAAGCTCTGCTAAAGTATCCGCCGATTTTTGGAAAGCATTTCGAGTATCTGGAGCAGGAACAGAACATGAATTAGGTGGAGGTGGTAAACAACTGGCGTCAATATTACCTGTTTCCAATAAATCAGTTAATCTAAACTTATCTGCATGATGGCGCAATTCTTTTGCAATAGAATCTGTAAGTGTAACAAATTCATTCATATTCTTCTGGGATGTTTGAAATCTGTAATAGAATTGCTCCTTCGTTATGCCCTCCCAGAATCGTTCCATAAACGAGATATGCTGCGATAACTTACTATTCATCTGCATCACCGTTTGCAGCGCAAGCTCAAACTTCTTAGAGACAGCTATAAGATGTTCGGGTGTCACTTTAATGGTTGTCATAATGTACCTCATTTTGAGTTCGTTAGGACATAATACCATTATTCTAATTTATGGAAAACCTGCTTCATTCCTAATTGTTATAAGAATCAGAAGACTTATTCCCTATGACCTCTGACTTATATTTATTCAAATACTTCTCTTTTGCTGTCCATTCCTAAAATACATCTTACTTAAGTTATATGATTCACCTTATAAAAATAAGCCGATACATTGAAAGCTCGATCTCTTAGTTTCGGTAGTTTATCCCATCAATTATTTCAATTATCGTCAAAGCCCCTGCTTTGTACCCTGAAATATAATCTGAGGCAGATAATATAGAAATCAGTACATCATTTAAATCGGATAGTTCTTCGATTAATTCGTAATCTTGTTCCGACAATTTTGCTTTTAATGCTTTCATAGAAGCGGATATTTTCTGATGAACTAGCTCAAGCTCAGGGTTTTTAGGTTTGGTTCGTTCGCTTGGGTACCATTTTCCATAGTATAAATCCTCCAAGATACTCATATATTCATCTTCTTCTCCCTTTTAATAAGATTTTGTGTAAATTCCAGAATCGTAGATGCATTTTGTTCCCTGAAAATAGAATATCCCATTGTAATGTCAATAATGATGATTTAGCGAATATATCACTAGAAACCATTAAAAAGCCCTACCCCGTAGGATAGAGCTCTACTTTTCTAATGACAACTTTGACAAAGTTGCATTTTCTACTCTAATTATCTGATCTAATTGTTCGGGTGATTAAACTAATTTGGCATCGAAGTGTGTTTTGAAATTGAATCGATAATTAAATCCCAGTCGTCATAGTGAATCTCATGTCCGGCACCTTCCAATGCTAGTAAAAACGCACCCGGAATTTCGTTAGCAAGATGTATTCCGTGTTCATAAGGGATAATCGGATCTTCAGTACCGTGTATAACCAGTGTAGGAACGTTTATTTCCCCTGTCCTAGCCAAATAGGATTCTCCACCTGACAGCATTGCGTGATTATTCATACTAGCCATATTATTGCTTCTTTTCCATTCTTCTTTTGCCAATTGATAAACCTTATTCTCATCGAAGGAATGCTTTGAACCTACTAGAATTCTTGATCTACCCACCACAAAATCAACCACCGATTGTTCGTTCGTCCAATCTATTGCTTCCATATTCGAGAAATAGTCCATAACCTTTTCCTCCATCGGTGGAAGATCGGGAGCAAAATTGGACGTGGCTAAAAGAGTCACCGTTAATACTCTGTCTGGATGTCGTAGAGCTATCATCTGAGTCAGCATTCCGCCCATAGACATCCCTACGATATGCGCTTGTTCAATCTTATAAGCATCCAAAACTCGAATCGCATCATCTGCCATGTCTTCAAAAGTATAGTCTGGTTGACCCGGTTCATAAGTTGTAGAACGTCCGACATCTCGGTTATCGTAACGAACGACAAAACGACCTGTATCAGCTAAACGCTGGCAGAATTCTTCCTCCCACCAGATCAGTGAGGATTGAGCGCCCATAATCAGTAATATTGCTGGGTGAACTCGCTCGCCGAAACTCTCACTACAGATTTCTATTCCATCGCTTTTTATAAGTAGTTCATTCATGTAGAATTCCTCCCCTCAATGATATATAACAAAAAAACACCGAATATTACCTTCATCACTTATCCTCATTAAGTACTTCCAGTGCCTCTCCCTTAGACAGACAGGAATTACCGATCTACTCGGTCGCTAGTTTAAGATATTTTGTTGCAAGAAATTTAGAAAATCTCTTTGCATAGAGCCAAGCGTAAGAATTTTTTTGATTATCCTGAACCTACTGTGCTGGCCTTTGATTTTAAATGACCATATTGCAGAAGACAGGTGTCCAGAATGATATTTTTGTTCCTGTAAATCAGCTATTTCATATTCAACTTTTTGTACTACTTTTGTGGAAAATAGATTGAGGAAAAGGATAATAATCCTATCATTATTTAAGAGTAATATGGCTCGACTTGTATAAGCCGAAAAGCTCTGTGGAGTTGAATAGCAGATGAGCATGTCAGATTCTCTATAAGGTTCTGCTAGCTTGTCGATCAATTTTTTTGTAATGAATAGCATGATCAAATCCCTCTCTATCTGGATGTTTAAATGAATTGACAGTAAAGAATATCCGTCAAAAATATTATACTACACAAGTAAACTATTCCAAAAAAAGATAGTCATCTGTAGCCTGTTTGAATAATTGGATGAATTGAAATTTGGATAAATTAAGCTCTTTGCATAGTATTATTGCAGGTATTGTATCCTCCACCGTTAAAGATGTTATTAATCTTAACGACAACGAATAAAATCATGGATTATTGTGGTATTATTTCGGATTATTGTTAATACTACGAATCTGAGGAGGGTAATAATGAAGTTACATACCAAATTTTCAAGACAATTATGCCGGAATATCGAGCTCATTTGTGACTTCATGGGAAACAGTTCGGATTTTGTTGTTCGTGAAATCACAGCTGGCCATAAACACGCCGCTCTTTTTTATTTGGACGGCATGACTGACATGCAAAAGGTACAGGACAACGTGATCCGTCCGTTGCATGATCGTGTCTCCTCTGATGAGATTACTTTATCGTTATTGAAAAACGCAATTTTGGACATTGGTGAAGCAAGCTTTACTCAAAACTTTGAAGATGCCTTGGAACAGATTCTCTCGGGTGGTCTTCTCCTACTACTGGACGATATGGATGAAGGTCTGGTCATTTCTTTGCCTGGATGGGAAGAACGCAGCATTTCGGACTCGAAGACACAGCCAGTGGTCAGAGGTCCGCAAGAAGCGTTTACAGAAACTTTACGTACGAATACGACTATGGTTCGTCGAAGGGTGAAGGATACAAGAGTACGTCTTACTGCGGTAAAAGTTGGCGAAAAAACTAAGACCGATATATCTGTCATGTATTTACATGGAGTCGCTGACCCAAAAAAGGTGCAGGACATGATATCCAAGTTAAAGAACATGCAAGTAGAAGGTGTGCTTGAAAGCGAATATTTGGAAGAATGTCTCCATGAAGATAAGCAATTCACGATATTTCCACTCTTTTATAATTCTGATCGCCCAGACTCCATTGCAGCAGGAATCATGGAGGGGAAAATTGCAATATTTGTGGATGGATCTCCCTTCGCCATCCTTGCACCTGCGGTGTTTGCAGATTTCCTCCAATCCGCAGAAGATTATTATCAGTCCTATGTTTACGGTAGTATCATTCGAATATTAAGGTACATCTGCCTAACAATCTGTATGTTGGCTCCGGCCATTTATGTCGCATTAACGACATTCCATCAGGATATGATTCCAACAGTTTTATTATTAAGCTTATCTGCGCAACGTGAAGGAGTTCCATTCCCAGCATTTATTGAGGCGATGATCATGGAAGTGGTTTTTGAAATTCTGAGGGAGGCAGGTCTCCGTATGCCACGGACGGTCGGTCAAGCCGTTTCTATTGTCGGGTCCATCGTGATTGGCCAGGCAGCTGTAGAAGCAAACATCGTTTCGGCTGTTATGGTCATTGTTGTTGCAATAACTGCCATTTCGAGCTTTGTCATTCCCTCGTACACCTTTGCTATTCCAATTCGGATATTACGTTTCGCTTTCATAGGCATAGCCGCTATGTTTGGTGTGTACGGATTGACTGTTGGTATTCTCATGCTCTTTGTGCATCTAAATGGGCTCCATTCATTCGGTGTACCGTATTTGAGTCCCTTTGCCAATTACAAATCGTCGGAGCAGAGGGACGCCATATTGCGTTTTCCATATAAAACTAAAAAACAACGCAAAAACTAAAGGAGTAGACCATCATGAACTCGTACCGATCCACCATTTTATTAATGTTTATGTGCATCTGGCTAATGGTGTTTCTTACGGGTTGCTGGAACAGTAAGGAATTGAGCGCAATTTCCGTCGTGATGGCTCTGGGCATTGACGCAGTTGATGACCAATATGAAGTCAGTTTACAAGTGGTTGACCCATCGAAAATGTCTCAGAATTCCCCCATGGAACGGACGCCAACGATCGTTTTTTCCAAACGCGCCGATACCATATTTGAAGCTATTCGAAAATTAACAACAGAATCGTCCCGAAAAATGTATATGTCTCACTTAAAATTTGTAATTTTTGATGAAAAAACAGCAAAAAAAGGAATCAAGGAGCCGCTGGACTTTCTATTCCGTGACCATGAAGTTCGGCCTGATTTCTATTTGGCCGTTGTCAGAGAAAACTCAGCAAAGGAGGCCGTTACTTTTGTAGCTCCAACCGAGGTCTTGCCTGCAATGGATATGTATAAGGCATTAAAGAACTCTGAAAAAGCATGGGCTCCAACTTCCGCAGTCAATGTAAAAGATCTTTTGCAGAAATTTACGAAGGATGGCATTGAACCAGTTCTCACCGGTATTCGACTGACAAACCTAGAAAAAGGTCTAACTATTGATAATGTGACAAAGTCGCCCCAACATGTTAAATATTTTTTCACTGGAATTGGTGTTTTCAAGGGCGATCGACTTATCGATTGGATGGATGATTCGCAAAGTAAAGCCTTTACCTATATATCCAACCGTGTTTCCAGTACCGTAGCTTCCATCAATTGTCCGAATTCCAAAGGAAAATTTGTTGTTGAAGTAATCCGTTCCAAAGTAAAAATACGCCCAGAAATAATAGACCATGATCCACACATTACTCTGATTGTGGATACAGAATCCAATATTGGAACGGTCTCGTGCAAGGCCGACCTTAAAAATGAAGAGACATTTAGAGATTTTCAAAAATCAGCTAAAGAGCATCTGGAACAGTCTTTGAAGGGAGGCATTCGAAACGCACAACAAATGGGTTCCGATATATTCGGGTTTGGAGAAGCTTTTCACCGCAAGTTCCCGCATGAATGGCATAGATGGAAAGAGGATTGGCCACAAAAATTCCAAACTCTTAAAGTGGATATTCAGCTCAATTATCGTTTAGTTCGGTTCGGAGACATTACCAGTCCAATTGATATGGGAATACACAATCAGGAGTGAGTACATATGCTTTATGTTATTCTCGTAACTTCCATTTTAGCATCGTTGTATGAGTTTAAAAAATTTAAAGAGAAACAATACGTACGTGAAATTGTATTCAGCTCAATATTGTTGATTATAGGCATCATATTGATTATCCTACGGATCGTCAGCATTAAACTGCCGACTCCACTGACGGGCATTCAAATCCTATTTCAACCGATAAGCCGGTTACTTACAGAAATGTTATCTTAAGGAGGTATTGGGGTGAATTCCAACTTGACCGTTCGACAAGCTATTATGTGGTTTGCATTATACCAAATAGGAAGCGCATATCTGGTACTCCCAGCGGCAATTACCGCTACCGCTAAACAAGATGCCTGGCTCTCCATCCCAGTCTCCTTAGGGTTTCATCTGTTATTGATACCTTTATATGCCTCCATTGCTAGGCAAATACAGGGAAAATCTTTCGTAGAGCATCTCCGTTGCCTCTTCGGTCCTGTTTTGGGCGGGACGATCAGCATCGTTTTCATTTTTTTCTTTCCCTTTCTTGTGTTCATTATGACGCTTCGAAATCTGGGCGACTTTATTACGATAGCTATTATGCCTGAAACTCCCCCCGACGCGATATATTTCATCATGCTAATAGTCATTTATTTCGCCGTTCGATCAGGACCTGCTGTAATTGGCCGTTGTGCGGAAATCCTGTTTTTTTTCCTTCTTGTTCTGTATCTTTTGGTCAGGATTACCCTTCTTCCTGAGAGCAACATAGATAATGTGCTCCCTATTTTTGAGTATGGTTTAAACCCTATCGTTCTCGCTTCGTTCAATTTGTTTGCCTTTCCCTATCTTGAGGCATTTCTGTATCTTTTTTTCGCACAGTACATCCCTGATCCAAAAAAGTGGAGAAAGACAGTGATAACATGTGCTTTGATTAGCGGCGGCATGTATTTTTTCATGGTTCTACAAATAATCGCAGTGATGAGTGAAGGTGTTGTATCTAATTTGACGTTTCCTACTTTTTTTATTAACCGAACAATCAGTAGCGGAGAGTTTCTTCAACGGTTTGAAATTTTTGTTGCCGTGTTTTGGTTTGTCACCATTTTTTTCCGACTCGCACTGCTTTTATATGTGTCAGCGCAAGGGCTTGCAAATGCTTTTAGCCTGCGGAGCGCTAACTCTCTCTTAATTCCTCTGATCCTAATTGCAATGGCAATGGTTCGTTCTATCTGGCCAAACATGCAGTTTATAACCATGTTTTTTTCAGTATGGCCTTTTTACGCCATGATTTTCGGTATTGTGTTTCCTATTGTGTTATGGCTGATGGGCAAGGTAGGCGGCTCGTTGAAATTACGTAAAAAGTATCACTAAAGTTGCGTTGGCTGTATAAACATACGGTCCTCAAATAAACTTTTGTTGTACTCATTATTGCAATTTAGCAAGAAGTAGCTCCAGTTCCTCCTTCTCAAGATGTCTCCATTGCCCACGTTCCAGATGATCCAAGGTAATATTCATAATTCGAACACGTTCCAGCTTTAGCACCCTGTAGCCCAAAGCCTTGCACATTCTACGAATTTGCAGATTCAATCCCTGTGTCAAAATAATACGAAACTCGTATTCGCTTATATGTTCAACCTTACACGGTTTGGTAATGACGTTCAATATTTCAACGCCGCGAGACATGGTCTGTGTAAATTCATCTGTAACAGGCTTGTCTACCCTCACCACGTATTCCTTCTCATGACCATGCTCGGAACGCATCATTTGGTTGACAATGCTTCCATCGTTGGTTAATAAAATGAGTCCCTCTGACGCCTTATCCAGTCTGCCAATGGCAAAAATACGTGAAGGATAATTGATATAACGAATAATATTGCCCTTCACTTGCTCCGCTGCCGTACGTACAATGCCGATAGGCTTATTTAATGCCAAATATACGGGTTTACTACGGTTAACTGGGATAGTTTCCCCATCAATTAACACGATGTCCTGTGGCTCTACTTCCGCACCCGCTTCACATACGCTACCATTAATTGTAATCCGCCCTGCTGCAATCAGCCTGTTCGTTTCCCGACGTGAGCAGAATCCTGTCTCACTAATGTACTTGTTAATTCGCATGATTCACTTCCTTTACATTGTAGTATCAGATTTATAGATAACTATAGAGAGTAGATCTGTATTGTTTTATTAAAAAAACATCTGATTACATATGCATAATCAGATGTTCGACTTTGAAAACAACCCTATACATGCTCGGCTTACTTACTTCTGCCGCCTCGATTCCCATTTGGCTTGGCAGCAGCGCCTTTTGCAGCTCCGGTCGCTGTATTTCCCGGCGCACTTGCAGCAGCGCTTTTCCGCCTTACTGGCTTCGCTGTTTTGTTCCAGCGTGTCCAGCCTTTACTTCCCGTACCTCTGCCGGTTCCGCCACCCTTACTTTTTCCACCCATATTATAATCACTCCATGACTAGTCGTTCAGATTTAACTAAGCTATCATACCATTACTTTGAACATAATGCCTGTTTGTTTTGAAAACAGAAGCAATGAATTGAAAATATTTATGTATACCAGTCCTGATCTACTATAAATCTGCGATAAGTAGCTTTACCGTTTGTTATAGTTGTATTTTTTTGGATTTTTAGATTTTAACTTCGCAAAAATTAGGTGTCAAAAAAAGGACAGCATAATCATGTGAAAGCTCACACATGTTAGTCTCTGGGCGAAAAAAATGTTTACTTAAATTCCTTTAAAGGATAATTTTATCCGAAGAATGAGGGTGTTAAATAAGTACTGATGTAAAGTTATATGTGGCTCGCCACGGTATTGGAACTGGTAATGAGCCAGATGCTCCACTCAGTTCAGATGGCTTTAATCAGGCGGAACAGTTAGCTGATTTTCTGTCCCAAATGAAAGATTTACATGTAGACCGTTTGATTTCAAGTCCATATACGCGAGCCTGGCAGACTGCGGAATTCATCGAAGAAAGATTAAAAATCAAACTTGGTCCACCTGGAAACCGCCTTAGAGAGCAAGGAGTAAGAGGCGTTACCGAAGAGGAATCGGATGAAATGGTTATCGCCCGGGTCACTTCCCTAACGGAAGAATTGCTGAAAAACGATCAACACACCTTTCTGTTGGTCACCCATCGCTTGATCCTAACACTTCTGTTGCATCACTATGCTCCAGATTTTGTTCTGGAGGAAATAACAAATCCGGATCTCTATCTTTTAACGTTTCGTGATGGAAAGTGCCAGGTGAAGCGTTTGTGGAATACGATGCAGCCTGTTGTAGTTTAATTCAAAAAAACTGGGAGGTAAACTAATTATGCAAGGAATGCTGGAAAGAAATCGCATCACTACTGTTACCAAACCGGATGTATCCAACATGTCTCTTTGTATCGAAAATGTGAAGAAGGCTGTGCTCTCCAATCTTCAGGGACCATCAGATCCTACAGACTATCATCAACTGATGGGAAGACTCCACGCGGCCAAAGCCAAGCTGCCTAAAATATATCAAGAAACGGTTGCAAGTCCGTTTATTAAAGAACTGGACGAGCTCGGGCAACAAGGCTTCACTGAAATTTTAATTCAGGACCCAAGCAGAACTAGAGCTGCCGGACTCATGCTGGATATTGCTCAGAGCATTTTGCAAAATGGAGAAGGCTACAATGTCCTCGCGACCGATGCTTTTCAGGAAATTGTGAGCGACCTGTATGACGGTTTTCTTAGCGCAGAAGATCGCCAAGGAATAAAAGAACCAGATCTCAGTATCATTCCAGCTCTTGTAAAATGGGGAGCGCCGGAAAATGGCCCATACACATGGCCCGCTGACGCCACAGCCGCATTTAAAGTGCAAGCAGCTATAGTTAGCCTTCCTCCTGCACATGCGACAAACGGTCTAATGGCTTGGTCCAGTATCCCGCATGAAGTATGTGGTCATGATATTTTGCATGCTGATCTGGGTCTACTTCAAGAGTTGGCCAATGTGGTCAGAAACAGATTAAACAGCGAAAATATTGGACAAGGGCTACCGGACTACTGGGCTTCTCGCATTGATGAAACCGCGTCTGATGTATTGGGTGTCCTAAATTTGGGACCAGCAGCTGCCATTGGTTTAGTCGGTTATTTTCGGGGTATGAATGCCGCGTTTTCCGGCAGAGCTCAACTTCGAAATGAGGGACCTGCCCGTGATCCACACGCCGCAGATATTTTACGGGGATACTTGGGTGCCTACGCCACTGCACTGTTGGAATTTGACCAAGCTGGAGCATGGGCGGAAATCATTGAATCGGAAACCGACAAGGATTTGTCCAATATTAAACTTAACGGCAGAGCTATCGACGCTAACACAGCAAAACGTTCTGCACGTATTGTGGCAGAATCCATAATGAAGACTAAACTTATAAGCCTCGAAAACCACAGTCTGGATGAAATCCAGAACTGGAGAAACGAGGATGAGAGCGTCGCCGCACATTTACGAACCTTGCTGCAAACTACAGGTTCGCTTACTGACGAGCACCGTTCCGGCTTCTACGCTGCGCATGTGGTAGCTGCTGCTATCACCGAGGGTCTTTCTCGCGAAGCGGATCTGCAAGTTATATTTAATCGGATGATATCGCTGTTAAAGCTGATGCACGACACCAATCCTGCTTGGGGACCACTTTTCGTACAGCATCCCGGCGACATTTCACGTCATCTGCTCTATCATCCAGCCTCTCCAAACTTGATTTCCATCTAGCCAATCCATAATCATAACCCGCAAAAAGTTTGTTTAAGGGCAAGCATCCTTTTTGCGGGTTACTTTCCTTTAAAAGACGCTCCCCCCTTAACGGCTACGTGTTAGGATGTCAGCAAGAGTGTATTTTTGCTTGTGCACAGGTTAATAATGAAAATAAGAAATTAGCCTGTAAAAAATCAGCCAAAAGGGAATGACGCAGATGTCAGTTGATGTTTATCTTAACTTTAATGGAAACTGTCGCGAGGCAGCAGAATTTTACGCACATGCTTTTGGAACTGAGAAACCAAAGATCATGACGTTCGGGGAAGCACCGCCCAACCCCGATTATCCTCTACCAGAAGAAGCCAAAAATCTGGTCATGCATACGCGGCTTCAAATTGATGGAAGTAATGTGATGTTTTCAGACGTTTTTCCTGGTATGCCTTTTGTTGCGGGAAACAACATCAGCCTCGCCATCGTCAATAAGGACGAGGAGAGAATTCGTTCATACTTTCACAAATTAAAAGAAGGCGCGACCGTAAACATGGAGCTTCAAGAAACATTCTGGAGCAAATGCTACGGTAGCCTTAAAGATAAGTTTGGAATTGAATGGCAATTAAGCTATGATAACGAAATGACCGGCAGATAGGCCTTTTATATTGTCATACGACAGTGGAGCCTTCGCAAGCTTTTCTGATTGAATGCTTTGTGAGGGCTTCATATCAATCGCAGCCTTGAAATTCTTCCAAAACCTTGGATTTGTCTCCATGGATCTTATCCAGGTGATTCTCTCCCCAATAGCATAAATGGTCTAGTGCGGGTTTTAATCCCCAGCCGTACTGCGTTAACTCATACTCCACTTTAGGTGGGATTTCATTATAAACCTCTCGTGTAACAATCTCATCCTTTTCCAGGTTTCTGAGCTGAGTGGTCAGCATTTTTTGAGTAATGCCAGGCATTAACCGACGAAACTCAGACGATCGTTTCCGTCCTGTCATCAGATGGTAGATAATTAAAGGCTTCCATTTTCCTCCCATTACCTCTAAAGCTGCTTCCACTCCAACTTGATACTTCTTTTGAACCCTATTTTTGGTCGGTTCATTCATTCCTTTATCCTCCTTTAGAAGGCTACGTTTGCTAAAAACAACCCATCACTTCAATTCGTGACTCAGGTCAATTTAGGTAATCTACCTAGGGCACTTCCATGTTCCTATGGCACCTGTATTATCCTATAGAACGTAAAAGTGCGTACTTCCAGATTATTTTCCTAATGTTTATAATAGCAGCAAGCATGGAGCATGCCTAGAAGTTAGCCTATTGAGAAAGGTAGTGAAAACATGAAAGTACTAGTCGTTGTTTCACACCCAAGAAAAGATTCCCTGACCTTTAAGGTTGCCGGTCGTTTCGTACAAGGTCTTGTCGATGCGGGCCACGATTATGAGATATTGGATTTGCATGGGATCGGTTTTGATCCTGTTTTAAAAGGAGTAGATGAACCGGATTGGTCCGTTGCGGAGCAGTCTTTTTCCCCTGAAGTAGAAATGGAAATAAGGCGGTTGAAGGAGCATGATGCGTTGGCATTTATTTTTCCACTTTGGTGGTGGCATTTGCCAGCTATGCTGAAGGGTTATATTGACCGTGTATGGAACAATGGGTTTGCGTACGGTTCGAATTACCTTCATCATCAGCATATCTTGTGGATTGGCTTGGCTGGCGTTTCGAAAGAACAGCTGAAAAAGCGTAACTATGATGAAATGATTACTCATTTGCTGAATGTGGGTATTGCAGATTATTGCGGTGTTTCCAACTCCAAGGTTGAATTCTTAGATGAGACTCTGGGTTCAAATTCTGCTCATTATGAAATATTGCTGGACCAAGCTTATCGCTTGGGTCTGAATTATGCCAAGGATTAGGCTTTATTTACAAGCCGCTAACCCATCCATAATTTCCATGGAAGTGGGTTAGCGTTTTTTTCATTCATTAAACATTAACTGGCCTTCGACAACAAATAGAGAAAATAAGGGGTAACCAAGATAGTGATTATGATTCCGGTTGGAATATCAGCACCAAAACTGATCGTGCGTGTAAGGGTATCAGCAATCAATATAACGAGCGAGCCAACCAATGCAGTAGTAGGTAACAGCAGCTTATGATTGGGTCCTACCAACCTGCGAGCCAGATGGGGACTAACCATGCCCACAAAAAAGAAATTCCCACCAAGTGCCACGCTACCAGAAGCCAGAGCCACTGCTGCGATCGTCAAGCCGATAAATTCCCTTTTAATGGCTACGCCGAGCCCCGATGCTGTCTGATTGCCCAAATTCAGCGTATTGAGTGTGTTAGACCTGTAAAAAACGTAAAGGCTGATGATCAGCACCCAGGGGAGCAGCACCATAATATAGCTCCAGTCATCCCCCCAAAGATCTCCAGCCTGCCAACGCAGAGCAAAATCATACTGTTGCTTGTCTAATCGGAGCGTCAGTAGCAGCGCCAATGCGCTGTAGCCACTCCCCATAGCAACACCCGTTAAAATTAGGCCTGTAGGTGAAATGTCTCTTCCCCGCCTAAAAGCAAACATAAAAATCAAAAATGCTGCTGTGAGCCCGCCTGCAAAAGCCAGCCCTGGAAGAATAATAGGCGATAGTAATCCCTCACTAGCGAACAGCGTAATATATAAAAGCACGAATAACCCCGAGCCCGAGCTGATGCCTAGTGTCCCTGGACTGGCCATGTCGTTTTTGAGCAAGCTTTGCATAATACAACCCGATATCCCCATGCCAATACCCACTAATACGGAAAGCACAATACGTGGCAGTCGAAATTCAAATACGATCAGATTCTGCTTGCTCGTTCCTTCGCCGATGATGACCTTGAAAACTTCAAGTGGGGACAGATTCATTTTCCCGACATTCATGCTGAGTACAGCAACCAGCAGTGTCAACACGGTTAACAGTAAAATAATGCTTATACCCCTGCTATTGCGGGACAGATTCAACTAAACTCCCTCCTTTGCTTGCGCACAAGGTAGAGAAAATAGGGTACGCCGACCAAAGCAAAAATAATGCCTAGCGGCGTTTCATGAGGGCGATTAATCATTCGACCCAGCAAATCTGCTGCCAGTAGAAACACTGCTCCATACAACGCTGAGGCGGGAATAATATATCGATAATCTGTACCGACCAGATAGCGTATAATATGTGGCACGATCAAACCTACAAACCCAACAGGACCGACTACAATAACCGATAACCCCGTTAAAATTAATACGATTAAGGTTGAAAATAGCTTGATTCTATTCGCTCGAATTCCTAGGCCTGATGCCACCTCCTCTCCAAAGCTCAAGATCGTAATGGAGGGAGACAGGGCGATAGCACAGACCAAGCCCACTACAAATAGTGGTGAAATGAAAGCCAGTTCACTCCACTTGGCACTGGCTGTACCACCAGCAGACCAATAATCAAGTGCTTGACCAATCTCATACTTAATTGCGAGAAAAGTGCTGAACGCACCAAAGAGCATAGAGATGGACATTCCTGCTAGCACTAAGCGCTGAGGCGTCATCCCCCGTTTGCCTATAGACGCGATGTAGTACGTAATTCCTGTGGTGGTTGCTGCGCCCAAGCAAGAATACAGCATGGTTTCACCATAGGTGCGCCCTGGCAAAAAGGCCATACATAGCGCAATAGCAAATGTCGAGCCTGAGCTTATACCAATGAGTCCCGAGTCGGCCAATGGATTGCGAGTCGTTCCCTGCATGATCGCCCCGCACACAGCTAGGCTACACCCAACTATGATGTCCGCCACAGTGCGTGGAAAACGCAATGTATGAATAATTTGGTGTTCCGTAATATTGGGATCAAATTGAAATACAGCCCCCCATGCCAGCTTCAAGCTCATTTCCGAAGCACCAAAGGTGATGGATGCTGCGGAAACTATCATGAGCAGAAACACGCCCACAATCATGTAGCTTACAAAATGAAATATTCCTTTTTTATTTCGTTCTTTGTGAGTAGACATTGATTACACCCTTAGCTGGTCAATTATGCATCATTACTTCGTTTGTTCCAGTAATTTGCCAATAATATAATCTAGCTGTCCTGTCATACTAGCAACGTCCGAATAGTAGAACAGTCCTGCATATTTTGCTGGAATTTCGATGATGTGCCCATTTTTGACGGCTGGAATACTGCTCCAGATTTTGGTTTTCGCATATTCGGATTCTTTGCCTTCCTGCTTAAACCACAGGACATAATCGCCAAAGTATTCAGCAGCTACCTCATAGGATAAAGAACCTCTCCCCTCTCCAGAATTTTTAACCAATGTGTTGAGCTTTTCCGGTTTGTGAAGTCCTAGATAATCGTAAATTAACGTTCCTCCACGTGAGCCTGTTTCATAATATATTCCGTAGGAGCCACTGCCCCAGTCCTCAAAAATGCTAAACGTTTTGTCCTTGAATATGTCGGAATTTAGTTTTTCTTTGGCCTCACTCAACTTGCTTTCAAACTGTGAAATCACTTTATCCGCTTCTGCTTCATGTCCTGTGGCCTGACCAAGGAATTTCATCCGTTCCACAGACGTCATCTTACCCTCAGGTATTACAAGAACAGGTGCAATTTTGGACAGCTTATCATAATCTTTTGTATCATATGTAATGATGAGATCAGGATCGTACTTCATAATTTCCTCGGTCTCCCATTTTTCAATAACAGGAATCCCGTTAAACTTATCGTAAAAAGGCATGGTTTCTTGTTTCCAACCAAATACCGCAGCTGGCTTGATTCCCAGCGTGAATACATCGCCAATATACCAGTTCACCACTACCCGTTGGGGGTTAGCGGGCACCTTTACATCTCCTTTTATCGTAGAGACTGTACGTGTACCAGACTCACTGCTTGCCTCTTCCTTCGCCGAAGATGCAGGTTGAGCAGATGAATCTGAGGAACTGCCAGCATTTCCACACCCTGAAATAACGAAGATTATTACGAATAATGCACACAAAATCATGTAAAATTTCTTGCTCATCATATAATGCATGTTGTAAATTCTCCTTTAACATATTGTAATTGTAGAGCATACTTAAAATTAATGATATTGATAATCATTATCACTAATATAAAATTGTAAATTTCTCCTCCAAGATTGTCAACTGTTTCTTTAAGTTTTAGTTACTTTAATGGATTTTCCAACGTTGCCCTTCTATTCGCTTCATGCCATTCCTGATAGATTCCTCCAATTTCATAAAATGCTTTATTTATTGCAGTTGTCAGCTCCTTCATGATCTCCTTGGTATATTTTAGATGAGTATTTCGGTTATCTACTTTATATTTACGAAGCAGATTTAGGTGAGCAATGATATGAATCGTATCTTCGATGATCCAATACATCACATCCTCTACATCTTTCGTAAGCTTATTTAGCATCTGTACGCCTCTTTCATACATTTGGAGCGTGTATCCCTGTTTGCCAACTTTCACATGCGGACTCAGATCATCATAAAAACCTGTACGGAAAGGTCGGCTTACATATTGCTCATACTGTTCTTCGTACATCGAAGTTTGTTCGAGCAGCTTAACGGTCATTTCTATGATTTCTTGTTCATTGTATATTTTTCTCATCCTATTTCATCTTCCTTTTCTATACTAAAATTTAAGTCATCATCATATTAGGTTATAAGTAATGCAATAAAATACTAAACTATTTTTTTACCAACCATTAACAATTCTTTTTACTGCAAACGATAATTAGAATAGAGGGATTTTCCTCGATATTTTAATTGAAGGGGACAGGCAAATGAATAAAGTATGGGCGAAAGCATCGGCTATTTTATTGGTAGTGGTATCCCTAATCTTCAATGGAACGTACGCGCTCGCAGCTTCAGCAACATCCACGTATATCGTTACGTTTCAGCAAGCAACCCTGGTCTCGAATGACCATGTAGGCAACGATTGGGCCATCGCTGCCCAGGTGGCTGGTCAGTCCATTAGTGAAGGTAACAGCGTAAAAGTAAAAGCCAAGTCGGGTAGCAGCATTAAGCTGTATGCTTACGCTGAGGAACAAGACAAAATTCCTGATGTAGGCGAAATCACGAAAAATGTAAAGGTCTCTTCGGTTTCTTCCAAAGGTTCTACCGTTAAGTTAAGAGTCACTATTACTGAAAATCGTGGACGATACTCAGGTCATCAAGCCGTTTGGGAATTCACCTATAAGATTAAGAAACAATCATAAAGCACTATAAATAGACCGTCACTCTCAGGAGCGGCGGTCTCCATATTTTACAAGTCAGGACAACTAGGTAGATACCATTTCGGGATATAGTTTTGAAAGTAATCATATGCCTCCAAAACCTCTTCAGCTCGTTTTACCATATCGTCTACCTCTTCTTTGCCAAATGGAATGGCCCAGGGAATCGATGAAAGCTGATTGCTTGCAATATACAGTGCCATTAATCTAAAAAATAAATCCGGTACATCATTATGGAAATAACCGTGAATACGACCTGAAGCAAATAATGGGCTTAATCCTGCACACCAGGTAATACGGTTGAATTCTTCCCAGGGATCACCATAATCCAGCCTATTAAAATCAATGATCCCCAGTTCACCAGATGGGGTAACCACCATATTTCCGACGTGATAATCCCCGTGCTGAAATGTCTGGGGGCGATTTTCTAATAGATGACGGTTTTGCTCAATAAAGCTTATCGTTTGGTCTGCTCCCTTTAAAGCAATACCGCATGACTCAAAGTTTCTAATATATCTATTGATTTTGGCATTATAATGTTCAGCCCATGGGACCAGGTCCTGCTCTGCATGAATCTCATGCAATTTAGCCAATACCTCTCCCGCCTGAAACCCGAGTTGATACTGCTGTTCGGCGTTTAAGGATGGGATAACACCTTCAGCATCTTCCCCGTTGACCCAGGTAAATAAAGAGTATACCGACTGTCCGTTGTTGCATATCCCAAAATCAAGCGGACGGGACATTAGAATATTATCTATATGATGCAGCTTTTTTACGGATTCAAATTCTCGCTGTTTCTTGTCATATTGGGCGATATCCGAAATTCTCAATAGTAACTCCCTACCGTCAGCGGTTTGAATATGATACTTGTTGTCACTGGACCAGCCCTTATGTATTTCTTGCACGTTGCTCCATGCACTGGCACCTGGTATTTCCCTCAAGAGTTGACTCACGCTCGCATCCCTCCACGCTAATAATAGCCTTGCTTGCTATGCCTTCCATAGTTTACCTTCAAAATGAGGAAGGAATCAATCTTCTTGCCAGCATAAACCCAAATAAAAAGGCTGAAAAGACAAATTGTCTCTTCAACCGGATTATAAAATGAGTTGTTACATAAATACCCATCATAATTACCTATCACATATACCCTCAATTTAGTAAGCATAGGAAAACTCATTTTTAAATTCGTCTACTCGTTGAATGGTTTTCAGAATATTCCGACCTTCACGGGTACCATCAATAATACGACGCGCTTGTTTGCTGTCTCCGATGTTTACAACTTCCACTTGATGCTCTTTTCCATATTGAAGCAAGCTATCCATCAGCGGAGTGTATGAACGCATACCCAAACATACGAATCCGAGATCAAAAGGAATCTCAAACACCTGTTCTCCACGCTTTACTTTGAAACGGTCGCTGCACACTTCCGTCAAAGCTGTCTCTGTATGGACGTTCACTTCTCGTTCCTCCACCATTTTCATCATTGAAATGCGGGTAATCATATCCAGGTCCTTACCCAATATAGGCATCATTTCAATGATAGAAACTTCTTTAGCCCCGCGCTCTGCATAATATTCTACAACATCCAGTCCCACGGCTCCGCCACCCACTACAGCAATACGTTTGCCTTCAAACTCTTGAAAGTTCTCCACTTTGTTCAACAGATCAAAGATAGAAAATACTTTTGTACCCGGTTTTCCTAGTTGATCGTGCAGACCTGCAATCGGTGGAAGCAGCGGTTTGGCCCCCGTTGCATTAACAATAATATCAGGGTTCAGAGCACTAATCATCGTCAGATCTGCTCGTGTGCCTGTGACAATATTCAGATTGGTTAATTGCTTGGTGCGCTGAATCAGATAATCTGGGAAGTCATTGATGCGCGTTTTGTCTGGTAAGCGTGCAATATCACGCGCAAGGCCACCCAGTTCTGCCTTTTCTTCAAAGAGGGTTACTTGGCAGCCTACCTCAGCCGCTGTACAGGCCGCTTCCATTCCCGCGGTACCCCCACCGATCACAACGACTTGGACATTGTTTCTAACTCGTTGTTTCCGGTATTCAGCTTCCTTGAACAAATCTGGATTTACCGTACAGCAAATTGGTTTACTTTTGGAGATACGGTGATCGGCACAACCAATGTTGCAGGAGATGCATTTTCTAAGCAAATGCTCGTAGCCGTTTTGCACTTTGAGTACCCAGTTCGGTTCTGCGATCAAGCCTCTGCCCATTGCCAGAAGATCAGCGTCACCTCTTTCCAATATGTCCTGCGCAGCCTGTGGGCTCCGTATATTACCTGAGGTCATCGTGACCTTTCCGAATTTATCTTTTACTGCTTTAGCCATATAAGAGCGCCAACCATCTGGCAGGTTCATCCCGTCTATCTGGTACTGAATGGAATCATTTAGAGCTGCAGAAACGTTCAAAATATCTACCTCATCATTGAGATACTCCAGTAACTCCAGTGTATCTTCCAAGGTATTCCCACCTTCTGTAAACTCCTCCGCACTAAAACGTAAGCAAATGGGGAAGAATGGACCCACCACTGAACGAATTTCATCAATGACTAATCTGGCAAAACGAGTACGGTTTTCTGCGCTGCCGCCAAATTCATCCGTACGTTTATTGTACATCGGCGAAAGAAACTGACTCAGCAAGTAGGAATGTCCCGCGTGAATTTCAACACAGTCAAATCCTGCTCGCTGTGCTCTTCCCGCTGCTTCTCCGTATTTACGCACAATGGCATAAATTTCTTCTTTTTGCAAAGGTCTTGGAATCGCTCCACCCTTTTTAGAAGGAATATTCGAAGAAGAAACGGGTTGAACTCCGTTCAGTCGTCCAGCATAAGCCGAAGCACCCGCATGGTTAATTTGTACAGAAACACATGCTCCGTAAGAGTGCAGAGCTTCTGTTAATCTAAACAGTCCAGGAATAAACTGATCATTATCCATCCGCAGCTGGGTTGTTCCGTTCGTGCCCATTGGGAAATCCAAACAAACATTTTCTACTGTAATCAGGCCGGTCCCCCCTTTGGCCCGTTGTACGTAATAGTCAATATGATCCTGAACAAAGCTTCCATCCATGGCAGCAAAGTTGGTTCCCATCGGGGGCATTACAATCCGATTCTTCAAGGTCATACGCCGTATGGTCAGAGGTTCAAATATCGCAGGATAGTGGTTCATAGTTCTTCCTCCTTGCAGTTTTGCAAATTTCATTCATTTTCAAGTTTCATTACATAACTCATATATGTGATTTTTTTCACTTTAAAGAATATCGAAGTTTTATTGAGTACGATCATTCCTTATGACTTGATTTTATATTATTCGATCTATAAATTCTAATGCTATTTTATACGCTGAATCATAGTTTCAGTCTATAGATAAAATATAGTCCTACATAAAAAAAGGAACCATCCTTTAAGAAATGTTCCTTTCAGCTCAAACCCAAATCATACTTTATTCGTTATTCACCTATGTATCCGTTCTTTTGAAACCGTAGGGCCTACGCTCCAATATACCTTCCCTAACATATCTGTCCAACAGTTCACACATTGTAGCATATCCATTTTTGCTAAATGAAGGTGTGTAGGCTTTGGCTTTAGGAGAGGTGTTCAGATATTGAAGGAAGAATCCCTCATCTATCACCTGCGTATCGTAAATATAAGCTTCAATCGATGTATGCCGTTCTGGGTGATGCTCCCCAATATTCACAAACAGACAATGATCACCATGTAAATCAGCTGACCATATTCCATCTATAATCAAGTCTGTTTCTCCTTGTTCCAGCCATTCAAACTGAGTTGGGAACGGAACGTACTCAGAAGGTCTCATTTGATGGGTTTCGGTAGCCATTCGTTCACATAAACGCTGCGCAGATAGCGTGTACTCGTCCCAAAAGCCCAAAATAGCCATATCTCTTGCGCGCGAGTATCCCCATTCTTGATTTTCTTCTGTCGAAGTTTTGAACTGTGCTAACGATTGGTTTATCCTCTTATGCTTCATTGCTGTTCTCCTTCCTCCGATCTATCACAAGATGTACTCCCATTTAGAAACCAAAAATCCCCCGCTCGAAAAGCCGTGTGAGTTCAAAAAAGAAACATCACGGCTTAACGGCAAGGGAAATATATCTATCTGTATACAGATTATACTTTTAGATCACCATCATAGGTGGCAATCATTTTGTATAGTTCGGGACGACGGTCACGGAAAATGCCCCATTCGATCCGCCCTACTTCCAGCTCGTCCAGATCAAATTCAGCGGTAAGCACTTCCTCATCGGTACGACCAGCCTCTGCCAACTTATTCCCTTGAGGGCCAGCGATAAAGGATGAGCCGTAGAAATTGATGCTGGATTCTTCATCGGTTTCCTTTCCGATACGGTTGGAAGCAATGACTGGAATCAGATTGGAAGCTGCATGACCTAGCATGCAAGTCTGCCAGTGATCCTTAGAGTCAATGGAGGAATCTTGTGGTTCTGAACCAATCGCTGTCGGGTAAAATAAAATTTCTGCGCCCATAAGCGCCATACAGCGGGCCGCCTCAGGATACCATTGATCCCAGCACACGCCTACTCCGATTTTGGCATAACGTGTATTCCACACTTTAAAACCGGTGTCGCCCGGATTAAAATAAAACTTTTCCTCATACCCAGGGCCGTCCGGGATGTGGCTTTTGCGGTATTTACCTAACACTTCACCATCTGCATCAATAACAGCAAGACTGTTGTAACGAGCATAGTTCTTCTTCTCGTAGAAGCTGATTGGCAGCACAACCTGCAATTCCTTGGCAATCTTCTTGAAATGGTTAACCGCTTTGTTGTGCTCCAACTCAGTTGCATATACATAATAATCAGACTTTTCCTTCTGGCAGAAGTATGGAGTTTCGAACAATTCCTGCAGCAAAATAATTTGCGCACCTTGGGCTGCCGCTTCACGTACCAACTTCTCTGCTTTGCTGATATTTTCTTCGATATTGGTAGAACAGCTCATTTGAGTTGCTGCCACTTTTACTTTTCTCACCTTAGTCCTCCTTATAAATGTTGTATCGTTCAACGCTTTACAGCAGGCATCTGCTGGGTTGTACAGTGTACGTTACCGCCTTCACGGATAACTGCCATACCATCTACAGTGCGGATCTTGCGATTCGGGAATACTTTTGACAGCACTTGCTGGGCTGCAAGATCACTCTCAGCAGCAGTTCCGCCAAACACAGGCAAAATAATGCCGCCATTCACAAAGTAGAAGTTAATATAGCTCAGTGTCAGTCGGCTGTCTTCATAATCCACACGCGGCGGTTGGCCGATTTGAATCACTTCCAGCTTACGACCTTTGGCATCCGTTGCTTGCTCTAGAATACGCAGATTTTCCTGCGTGATTTCATAATTTTCATCCTCAGGATCATCACATACTTGCATAATGACCTTGCCAGGAGCAGCGAAGCAAGCAATATTGTCCACATGACCATCCGTTTCGTCGCCACTGAGTCCACGTTTTAGCCAGATAATTTTCTCGGCACCTGTATATTCGCATACGTACCGTTCTATTTCTTCTCGGCTTAATTCCGGATTACGGTTGGGATTGAGCAAGCACTCTTCGGTTGTAATTAGAGTACCTTCGCCATCTACATGCAGTGAGCCGCCTTCCATTACAAGCGGTGCATCTAACCGCGGAACTCCAAGTTTGTCCAGTATTTGCGGCGCAACCTGGTCATCCAGATCCCAGGGAGCATATTTGCCGCCCCAAGCATTAAACTTCCAGTTAATACCTGCCAACTGACCCTGCTCATCCGTCAGAAAAGTTGGACCGTTATCACGTAGCCACGCATCGCTGTGCTCTATCGGTAACAGTTCTACCCGTTCCCCGAGCTCAAGCGCTTTAACGCTCTCCAGATCATCTGGATTTACGACTACGGTAACTGGTTCAAATTCCGCCATAGCACTTACGATTTCGGCATAACCCTTACATACCTCGGCATGCATATCGGGGTAAACCATTGAAGATTTTACAGGCCAGGAAATATACGTACGTTCATGTGGCGCCCATTCAGGCGGCATCTTATAATGTGAATCCTTAATTTGCATGTATTGAAACTCTCTTTCTTTTCAGAATGTAGACTCCGCTCCTATCATACAATAATATGATCTTTGTCTCAATCGAAGCGGAAAAGTTTTAATAATTTACATTGAAATTTGAGAAATTACTTTGAAAAGGTGATTGCTTTCACCGTACTGCCATCAAAATCCTTCACGGTAAATTGTGCTCCCTCCAGCACACCATAAGAGGATGGATAGTTTTCTTTTGGCAATGCGATTGAACCAGGGTTCAGTACAAAGACCCCATTTTCCACATCTGCTACCGGAATATGAGTGTGTCCTTGAATGAATACATCACCCGCTTCAAGTGGCGGTAAATTTCCGATACTAAAACCATGTCCATGCGTGATATAGATTCGCCGTCCTTCATGGTACAGTAAAGCATAATCACCCATCATCGGAAAATCCAGCAACATCTGATCCACTTCTGCATCGCAATTCCCGCGTACCGACACCGCAATGTGAGATTTGTACTTGTTCAGCATAGAAGCCACTTCCGCTGGGTTATATCCTTCCGGTAACGGATTTCGCGGTCCATGATACATGTAATCTCCAAGCAAGACAAGACGGTCAGCTTTCTCCTCCTTGAATTTTACCAGTGCCAATTGCAACCAGTACAGCGAGCCATGAATATCTGATATAAACATTAATTTCATAGTTTTTCCTTCCTTTCTGAATAGGCCATAGTAATTTGGAAATATTCCTCTTACGTTCATTATTACATTATTCCCTGAACAAATCTGTGCAAAAATGTTTCTTTACGTTGGGTAGTTCTCTGTAAAGACGCAAAACTACAGTTCCAAATGAACTGTAGTTTTATGGTTAATTTCTTATATACTTGTGCTTGTCATCTTCGGTAATTTTACGGATGACCTTACAAGGGTTTCCTGCGGCAATCACACCAGAAGGAACATCTTTGGTAACAATGCTTCCTGCACCAATAATTGAATTATCCCCTATCGTGACGCCCGCCAGAACGCAAACATTACCACCGATCCAAACATTATTGCCCACAGTAATTGGAAATACAATTTCCAACCCTTCATTACGTTGTTCTACATCAAGAGGATGACCCGCAGTATAAAATCCGCAGTTAGGAGCAACAAATACATTATCACCGAACACTATTTTTGCCCCATCAAGCATGACTGTATTGTGATTACTATAAAAATTTTCACCGATTTCAATATTATACCCATAGTCACACACAAAAGGCTGCTCGATCAAGAATCTATCCGTTGTCTTTCCTAGTAAAGTTTTGATGAGTGTTTCTCGTTCTTCCATATTTCTAGGATGGAGCTGATTATATTCGTAGCAGAGTCCTTTAGCGTATAAACGTTCCTCAATCAACTCTTCATCATAATTAGCATTGTACAGGAGTCCTAATTGTGATTTTTCTTTTTCTGTCATCGCTTGTCCACACTCCGTTTATGTAGTTAGATTCTCGTGGTAAATGACGCTCATAAAAAAATTGGCGACCGCTTCCCCCATAATAAAGCAGAGGCGGTCGCCACGTAAAAAACATCATTATGTTTTTTATAATTTAGTTACTGGTTTATTTATAAATTAGCGTTTCAAGCTTCCACCGTTTGTGGCAATAACCTCTTTGTACCAGTGGAACGATTTTTTCCGGTATCTTTCAAGTGTACCGCTGCCATCATCATGACGGTCAACATAAATGTAACCATAACGTTTTTTAAGCTGAGCAGTCGACGCGCTGACAAGGTCGATACAGCCCCAAGATGTATAGCCCAGAACCTCTACTCCATCTTCAATCGCTTCCCCAACTTGAACCAAATGATCATTCAGATAGTTGATCCGGTAGTCATCTTCAACCGTTTTTTCACCTTTTTCATTGGTGATAAGCTCGTCCACAGCGCCCAGACCATTTTCAACGATGAACAGTGGTTTTTGGAAGCGATCATAGAATGTATTCAGCACATACCGCAGACCTTGAGGATCAATTTGCCAGCCCCACTCACTTGCCTCGAGATGCGGATTGCTCACCCCACCGAGGATGTTACCTTCACCTTTGACTTTTTTAGCTTCGTCTGCAGTCTCACAAGTACTCATGTAATAGCTGAACGAGATAAAATCAACCGTATGCTTCAGATCTTCAGCATCACCTGGCTCAAAATGAATAGAGATTCCGTTTTCTTTGAAGAAACGTTTCATGTAACCTGGATATTGACCTCTTGCATGAATATCGGCAAATGCCATGTTTCTGTGATCAAATTCCATTGCTGCAATTACATCGTCTGGATTAGGTGTCAGCGGATAAGTAGGCATACTCAGTACCATACAACCAATTTTGAAATCAGGATTAATCTGATGACCGATTTTTACCGCTCTTGCACTCGCTACCAGCTCATGGTGAATCGCTTGATAAAGATCTTGTTCACTAAGTTGATCTTTTGGTGTGCTAATCCCGCCACTCATGAAGGGTGCTTCAAGAATGGAGTTAATTTCATTGAATGTCAACCAGTATTTCACTTTATCTTTGTAGCGATTAAATACAGTTGTTGCATAGCGCTCATAGAAATCAACAAGCTTACGGTTTACCCAACCATCGTATTCTCTGGACAAATGTAGAGGTGTTTCATAGTGAGATAATGTAACGAGTGGCTCAATGCCATATTTATGAAGTTCATCAAACAAATCATCATAAAATTGCAAGCCTTGTTCATTAGGTTCCAACTCGTCACCTTTAGGGAAGATACGTGACCAAGCTATGGAAGTACGGAACACTTTAAAGCCCATTTCTGCAAAAAGTTTGATATCTTCTTTATAATGATGGTAAAAATCAATACCAATCAACTTCATATTATCTTCTGTTGGTACATCCGTAACCGGCCCCCAACCACCACGAGGAGTTACATCCTGAATGGACCAGCCTTTTCCGTCTTCTTGATAAGCGCCTTCGAGCTGATTAGCAGCAACTGCTCCGCCCCACAGGAAATCTTTTGGAAACTGAGTACTCATATTTTCTCCGCCTTTGCTGATGTTTTTTCATTAACTAGGACATAAACACGTTACCTCTACGCTAATGTTTATAAAGTACTTCTAATTGAATCTTAAGGTTTGTAACGCGTTTCATGTCAAGTATTATTTTAAAAACTTGCAGAGTCTATAATCGTATTATCTCCAATACTTACTTCCATATTTATAACAACGTCCCCACCCATTTATCCGTTAATTACCAATTGTAACTGGGTGAGCTATTCTTCAAAGCGGAAGGCCTCTATTTTCTTTTTTCCACCAATTGTAAATTGTAGGTCAGGCTTTCAAGGGTAACTGAAATCAACCCATACATGTATTCATCGTGCGTATCGTTTTTTACAAAAATCTCAGGCATATGTTCTTTGGGTACATCTTTAAGACAGCCGTTATAAATATCATCCAACAGTGCTGGCTTAGATAACTCTCCAGTCAAAGCGATCGATACAGGGTCTATAATCGCAATAATGGATGTTATCGTTTTGATCGCCAAAGGAACAAATTCCTGTGTGCTATTTAACTGTTTAAGCTGTTCCTCTCTCGTTATGCCAAAGGGTAAAAAGGAAACTTCCCCAGCAAATTTGGTATTTCCTTTTAACAAATGTCCATCGACAATAAAACCCGCTCCCGGAAAATTATCCTTGGGAAACGTAACAATAGCGAAGGTTTTGTCCTCATCATAATTTTGCATGTTATAAAATCCATAGACGGTCAGATGCATATCATTTTCAATGGTGACTTCTAACCCGTATTTATCTTGAAGGCGTGGTCCTACAGGGACTCCTATCAGCAGATCAAGATCACAGACATCAATAACCCCTTGATGAACAACCCCCGGAATGCCAATACCAACGGCTTTGACGTTTCCATAGGTATGAATTAGCTCTCCGACTTGGACATCTATGACTTCATAATCAATATGCGGCACAACGGATGTATTCTCTGCGATAATATCGCCAAGCATATTGGCCACAGCATAAGTAAGAGAATGTACTCCTCCTTCTGTTTTCACAGTTAAACAAATAATATAGGAATAATCAGCGTTATATTTGTACCGTCTAGCCGGGCGACCGCCACTCGACTCTTCCAATTCCATCTCTAATACTTCTCCGGTTTGAAGAAGCTCATTCAGAATATTCCCACAGGTTGCCACACTAAGTCCTGTAATACTGGCTATAGACGACTTGGTTGCAAATTCCTTGGATTTCAGTGTGTTTTTAACTAGCTCTACATTAATTCGTTTGACCCGAATGGTATTATTGGAGACTGGTTGTATTTGAATACACCCCTTTTGAAGTGATTATTAAAAGGTTAATAATAAGCTGTAATATAACGCCCGGTCTGCAATAAGTCAATTTGCACAACCCGTACGCAAGAATATGATTCTCCATTCGATTAGTCGATCATCATGATATACTATGGATAAGAGACAAAAATTTAGTGATAAAACTAACAAGAAAAGGGAGATTCTATTGGCAACTAGCGAATATGTAGCAATCATTGCGTTGATCCTCTCCGTCATACTTTTGTTCAAAGTCTACCGTCTTCAATCTCGACTTAATGACCTGAAATCCGATGTGGAGCGTCTTGAGAACCGTTCAGGACCAACGGAAACATCGATGTCAATTACAATTACTCCCCCTCCTCCACATTTCCTAGACGCAGAAGCTTCAAAAGAAATCAATCAAAGGCTGCTTCTACTGATCAGGGAAGGAAATAAGATTCAAGCCATAAAAGAGTTAAGAACTGCTAAGGATCTTTCTCTTAAGGATGCAAAAGATTATGTAGATCATTTGGAAAAACTTTAAGAAAGGAAGAATTAAAATGAGTGTCAGCAAAACAAACGCCATGCGCATATTAGACGGGCAACACATCCACTACAATATTTTGAGTTATGACCATCAAGATGGAAAAATAGACGGTATGAACGTAGCCGAAAAGATCCAAAGAGCACCGGAATCCGTTTTCAAAACCTTGGTTGCACATAGCAAACAAAATCTGTTTGTTTTTGTGATTCCTGTACATAAAGAGCTTGATCTCAAAAAGGCTGCCAAATCTGCGGGAGAGAAAAAAATTGAAATGCTTCCTGTTAAGGAGTTGCAAAAGCATACAGGATATATTCGCGGTGGCTGCTCTCCCATAGGAATGAAAAAGCTCTACCCCACTTATATCGACCAGCCCGCAGTTGAACTGGAAACGATCGTTGTAAGCGGCGGGAAAATTGGAACTCAGCTGGAACTGAGTCCGCACGATTTGGCTCAAATCATTCAAGCACAGTTTACAGATCTATCGCACACGGTATAAAACTCATCATGTCATCATAAAATCTTTATGCGTATTTTCTCTTAATCCTATGCTTCATCATGCTTCAACCTAGAGAGGAAGATCAAATGATGCATAATGATTGCTCAAAGAAAGTCGGAATCCCCCAACCCATCAGAAGTGATGGTGCAGGGGGCATCGACAAGGGTCCACGTGATGTGATGAGGGATTTACAAAATCCGGATATGCTGGTTCCTCCCGTAACGGACAATGGTCTCATACCGAATATGCGGTTTTCTTTTTCAGATGCTCATATGCAGCTTAATCATGGTGGGTGGTCAAGAGAAGTTACAGTAAGGGAATTACCCATTGCCACAACTCTTGCCGGAGTGAATATGAGTTTGACACCGGGCGGTGTCCGTGAGCTTCACTGGCATCAGCAGGCAGAATGGTCTTATATGCTGTTAGGAAGTGCACGTATTACAGCAGTTGACCAAGATGGACGTAATTTTATTGCTGATGTGGGCCCAGGCGATCTCTGGTACTTTCCACCGGGCATCCCGCATTCTATACAAGGCCTTGAAGAAGGCTGTGAGTTTTTGCTGGTTTTCGATGATGGCAGTTTTTCCGATCTGAACACCTTATCCATCTCAGATTGGTTCGCCCATACTCCCAAAGAGGTGCTTTCTGCAAATTTCGGGATTCCAGAAACCGATTTTGCAGCCATTCCTCAAGACCAAGTCTACATCTATCAGGATTCCGTTCCCGGTTCAATCCAAAGTCAAGCGGTTCCTTCTCCCTATGGGACGTTGCCCCTATCCTTTAAGCATGAATTACTAGCTCAGCCCCCGATCAAAACACCAGGCGGAAGCGTACGGATCGTCGACTCCTCCAATTTTCCGATTTCCAAAACTATCGCAGCTGCCCTGGTTGAGATTGAACCCGGAGCCATGCGAGAGATGCACTGGCACCCCAATAATGATGAATGGCAATACTACCTTGCAGGGCAAGGACGGATGACTGTCTTTGGCGGTAATGGTGCAGCACGTACATTTGATTTTAGGGCCGGGGATGTTGGATATGTGCCTTTTGCTTATGGTCATTACATTCAAAATACTGGCTCCAGCACACTATGGTTTCTTGAAATGTTTAAAAGTGACCGTTTTGCAGATGTGTCCTTAAATCAATGGATGGCTCTTACGCCTACAGAACTGATTCAAAGTAATTTACACGTTGGTTCTGATGTAATCTCTAATTTACGAAAGGTCAAATGGCCCGTCGTCAAGTATCCTGGTTACTCTTATGACCCTAAAAATAAATAAAGGAATCACTTCGTCATGATGTCTTCCAGCTGTTTCCGTGGCTCAGGACAAACTGCTCAAATGAGACCGGACAGCGTCCAGTGACAAGCTTAACGGTATCAGTCACTTGGTCTTCACTTCCGTTTTCACGTATCCTTCTATCCAATCCTGCCAGCATATCTGCATATTCTTCAGGCATTCCAGCGCGAACCATGCCCGCTTTCAACTCTTCATCAGACAAAGAGATATGCTGGATCGGTTGGACTGTTGATTTCCCAATAATTTCAGCCACTTCGTTATATGTTAGTGTTTGAGGTCCAGTGATGACATGAGCTGTGTTGTGTGGTTTATCGTCAATAAGAGCCCTCACTCCCACTTCTGCAATGTCATCTGCACTTACGAAGCCTATTCTCCCGTTTTGGGTTGCACTATAAATGGCCTTGTTGTTTTTGATCGTTTCCACATGCTGGCCTTCTGTGAAATTCTCCATAAAGTAGGATGGCTGTAATACAGCCCACTCTGGAGCTAATCTACGAAGTGCTTGATGCACAGGTCCAAATACTGGCCCGTCCTCAGGCACAGATGCGCTGCCTAAAAGCACGAATCTTTGAACTCCTTCTCTCAAGGCCCTCTCAATAAAAGGAATCATCACTTTGGCGGGATTGACGTCCAACACAGGTACTACCAAATAAATTTTATCTACATTCATCAGCGCCTGTGTATGTGTTGATTCATCATACCAATCAAAATATACATAATCTGTCCCTTCCCAATTGCCGGGCTTAGTACGCCCTGCCAAACGTACTGGATACTGAAGTTGCGTAAGTTTGGCAGCTACACGACTGCCTGTTTTGCCGTTTGCCCCTGTAATCAACGTTATATTTCTGTCTTTCATAAAATTCAACTCCTATTTAAATTTTTTATCTTAGTCTAGATTTTCATATCCCCATGAGGCTTGAACTTTTTCATTCATGATTCCAGGGCTTCAAGAGCTACCAAAGGGTTCCAGTAATCTTTGTAGTGAGTAATTTTTCCGTTCTTCAACTTAATAACAGAAATGTAGGTTTGATTATACGGTTTACCTGTGCTCACAGCCTGCGCCTCACAGGCAAATTCGGCCACGAATAAATCCGGGTCCGTTGTCGTATGGATAATTGGTGAAGAGAAATCCTGAATCCGAAGCATATTAGGAAATTCCTTAATATACTCGTAAATCGCTGCTTTGCCTTGAAGCATTTGTGCAAAATGCTTAGGCGCATAAGGGAACTCGAAAACAGCGTGATCATCAAATAATGAAATCCATTGCTCCATATTTTCTTCTAACATGTTGCTCATAAATTTATGCATGACTGCTTGCGCTTGCTGTTTTGCTTTGTCGGTATTCGGATTGATTGTCATGGTAGACACCTCGCATAATTATTTTTAGTTCCTGCTTAAAACAAATTCAAGACAGAAATTAAACATAAGAATTCTAGATTGATCAGTCTATAATACTTAAAAAAATTTGACTAATCGGTCTAGAATATTCAAAAAATAAACGCTATTAAGCGTTCATAAAGATCACTCCAAAATCGACAGCGTCGTACGCACAATATCTCTAAGCACCTCAGGGCTTGCGCCTGTCTTGGCGGTAAATGTCAGCGATAGTCGGGCATGATTTAGAAATCTGGCGATTGACAACAGTTCAGATTCCGTAGCATGAATCTCCCCCTCACTTTGGGCGCGGACTAGGGCGTTGTAGAAAGCAAGTTCAAGCTTTTCTGTGTTTTCAGTAATAAAAGCTTTGATCTCATGATGATGCGGAGCCTGTTCAATAGCACTGTTCATAATAAAGCATTCCTTCGACAGCCTCTTATCCATCAGGACTCTAACAGATTCATTAAAAATCATCGCTATTGCATCCTTAATGCTCCCAGGTTGACTGAGCAGATGTACTACAGCTTCGGTTTTGTCACGTATGT
This sequence comes from Paenibacillus sp. DP01, assembly GCF_044784315.1. Taxonomy (NCBI): domain Bacteria; kingdom Bacillati; phylum Bacillota; class Bacilli; order Caryophanales; family Paenibacillaceae; genus Paenibacillus; species Paenibacillus sp. DP01. The sequence goes on along the minus strand of NZ_CP173059.1, from coordinate 2,641,249 downwards.
AAAGCTGAATAGCCGAAAAAAACAAATCATATTTCGTGCCGTAGGTATCATAAAGACTCTGCCGCGCTATACCCAGCTGATCCAGTAAAATGGTCAGAGAAGTTCCCTCATACCCATGCTCTCCAAATACAGCCATAGCTTTTCGCAGAACACTTTCAGTATCAAATTCTTTAGCTCTTCCCAAACCTCATGTTCACCTCCTTGCTTATGATTATAATTTTTACAGACTGATCAGTCAAGAAAATAAAATTGATTTTATATAATTTTATTCACAAAAAACCATCGTACCGAAATACGATGGTTTAGGAATGTTTATTTTATCCAAACGCTCAGGTGTAAATGATGCAATCCGACTATTCCTCAGAGTCTACGTTATGGTAAACCTGCTGAACATCCTCCAAATCTTCTAATGCATCAATCAATTTATCAAATTGAGCCTGTGCATCTTCTGGAAGAGTAATATCATTTTGGGCAAGCATGGTGAGCTCGGCAACGGTAAACTCCGTTACTCCTGCCTGCTTGAAAGCTTCCTGAACAGCATGGAATTGGTCAGGTTCTGCATATACGATGACAGCTTCATCTTCTTCGATGATGTCACGAACCTCGACATCTGCCTCCATCAACAGCTCCAGCACTTCATCTGGAGTTTTACCCACCAGACCAATAACTGCTGTTGAATCAAACATATAGGCTACAGATCCGCTCACGCCCAGGCTACCGCCATTTTTAGTAAAAGCAGAACGCACATCTGATGCTGTACGGTTTACGTTATTGGTCAGTGCATCTACAATGACCATGGAACCGTTCGGTCCGAAACCTTCATAACGAAGCTCTACGTAGTTTTCATCGCCAGCACCTTTTGCTTTTTCAATAGCACGGTCAATGATCGCTTTCGGTACATTGTACGTTTTTGCACGTTCTAACACGACTCTTAGGACCCGATTGGATTCAGGATCAGGCTCGCCCTGTTTGGCTGCCACATAAATTTCCACGCCAAATTTAGCATATATACGACTCGTATTAGCATCCTTGGATGCCTTCTTTTCTTTAATGTTATTCCACTTACGTCCCATAATATCCCGCTCTCTTCCTGTATGAATATACACAACGAACTTCATTATATCCTTGTATATTATATCTCCTAAAGGACATACGAACAAGTTCAAACACTCCGTTATGGAAAAATAAACAATTCTGCCTACAATCCTCCTCATCTATGGACAACAATCCTATGAATGTCTAAGATGAGGAGGAAGTCTGACTTGAAGGAGATTATTCACTTGGATGTCTTATATAAAAAGTTGAGCAATAACCATGAAATCACGGTATATGAAACCACGGAGCTGTATGGTGAAAAGGGGTTATTTCGTGTGATGGAATTTTCAAATGCGGCTGTCCAAGGTGCGCTAGATTTGAATCATCCGCAACGCATTCTGTTCGAATATCCCAGAGCAATCATCCATCTTATGGAGCTGAACGATCCGTCATTTGAAGACGTGTTTGTTATCGGGCATGGTATAGGCACGATTGCGGGTCACTTTACAGATAAACGCTTTAAGATTGCCGAGCTGGATTCGCAAGTGGTAGAATTCAGCCGAACATTCTTTGGGTACGACCAGAACAATGTGACTATTGGCGATGGACGTCGCATCCTGGAGAAGGAGACCCCGGATGCTTATGACTATATTATATTGGACGCCTTCACGGAGCAGGGTACACCCTTGCATTTAGTATCCTGGGAATTTTTCAAGATGGCTAAAGAAAAGCTGGATTCCGAAGGATCGCTAATTATGAATGTAATGGGCAAAAGTGAACACGATCATCTAGTCCATGCCATTCACACAACGTTGTGTGAAGAATTCGCCTATGTCACAACATTCTCTCTACCATCGGAAGGCGTTGCCGACATTCAAAATATCATTATGATAGGTCGAGACAAGCCCATTCGTTTTCAGGCACGTCAGATGGCGGACTTTCATGAGATTACACTTGGAGAAGGTCATATTCTGCGGGATACAGATGCTTAGTGTTGTATGAGACTCAATATTCTTCTCTCTATATCATGGATATGAATCGACTCTTTGTTGCTGTTTCTTCGCTCTACGAATTCTACTTTTCCGTGTTCAGCATCTTTACCAACGACGATGCGCACGGGAATACCTACTAAATCTGAATCTTTAAATTTAACTCCTGGACGTTCGTCACGATCATCTAGAAGAACCTCTATACCGCGATCCTGTAGTTGGCTGTATAGCTCCTCGGCTATTTGCATCTGAAGCCTGTCTTTCACTGAAATCGGAATGATATGAACCTGAAACGGAGCCAGTGCGTGGGGCCATATCATTCCGTTCTGGTCATGATTCTGCTCTACAATGGCGGACAGGATTCGGGAAATGCCAATACCATAGCAGCCCATAATCATCGCTTGATCGGTTCCGGACGCATCTAGAAAGGTCGCCCCTAGCTTCTCACTGTACTTGGTGCCCAGTTTGAATACGTGTCCAATCTCAATTCCACGGTGGAGTTCCAATTTCCCTTCGTCACATCGAGGACATCTATCCCCTTCTATAACATTGCGCAAGTCTGCCACATGCCGAAGATCCATATCACGCCTTGGATTCACATGCCGATAATGGTAGTCCTGCTCGTTCGCGCCTGCAAGACCTCTGGACATCTGAACAACGGCGTAATCCACCCACACAGGGATTGTCAAGCCGCATGGGCCTATGGACCCGGGTGGGGTTCCAGTCACCTTTGTGACGGTGTCTGCATTTGCTATTTCGAATTTTTCACTACTTAAAATTTGTTTGACTTTTACTTCGTTGACCTCATGATCTCCCCTGACAACTACAGCAATAGGTTGATCGTTAGCCATATAAATCAATGTTTTGATGATTTCTTGGAGCTCTATGTGAAGGGTATCAACCAGTTGTTCTATGGTCCGCAGACCTGGAGTATACAGTTTTTCCATTTCATCTGTATCGATAGAAGGATGGCTGTCATGTTCATTTTCATCGGAGACAGAAGATATTCCTATGCTCCCCGTAGAACGTGGCTCTGCCTTTTCAAGATTGGCAGCATAATCACAGCAGGTACACGCCACTATGGTATCCTCTCCTATATCAGCCAGCGCCATAAATTCGTGGGTTTCACCTTCACCACCAATAGCACCAGCATCTGCTTCGACGGCGCGAAAATTCAGACTGCAGCGGGTGAAAATACGTTGATATGCCTGGAACATGGCCCAATAAGTGTGATCTAGTCCCTCCCAATTGGCATCAAACGAATAGGCATCCTTCATCAAAAATTCTCTGCTGCGAAGCAACCCAAACCGAGGACGTCGTTCATCCCGAAACTTGGTTTGAATTTGATACAGTGTTACAGGCAATTTCCGATAGGAATTCACTTCATTTCGTATTAAAGACGTAATGACCTCTTCATGTGTAGGCCCTAATGCAAACTCCCGATCATGTCGATCTTGCAGACGCATCAGCTCTGAACCGTACACATCGTATCTCCCCGATTCTTGCCACAGTTCCGTTGGCTGTAATACAGGCATCAGCAATTCTCCAGCTCCTGCACGATCCATCTCATCTCGTACAATTTGTTCCACTTTTCTGAGTACCCGTCTGCCCAGTGGCATATAGGTATACATTCCAGCCGCCAATTGGTGGATAAATCCTGCCCGCAGCATAAGCTGATGACTAATCACTTCGGCCTCTGCAGGTGCTTCACGCAAGGTTGTCAGTAATAATTGGCTTTGGCGCATGTGTGGCTTCCTCCTTGTAAGAACGATAAAATGTACGCAAAAAAGACACATCCGTCAGGGACGAATGTGTCGTGGTACCACCCTTCATTTGACCGTAACCATATTCGGTACGGTCCTTCTTTAGATAACGGCATCTGGCCGGTAACGGTTTATCTTACGCACCGCTACAGCTCGCAAGGCAGGAAAACGTTCATTCGCGGCGAGAAACCTTTCAGCCCATGGGTTTCTTCTCTGTACAGCGGGCAATTGAACCTTTGATCCTTGGTCTACACTATTCCTATATATTACAATTTTCACCACTTTACACGAAACGCAGATTCAAGTCAAGGAGATAATTGTCTATCTGGGCTCAGCCAAGGACATGAACGATATTTAGATTTTAAGATAATCAAATTCCTTTCATTACCATATTGCAAAATGAGCGGCCAGATTTTAGGACGGATACGCCTGCGAAAACCTAGAACAAATCGGACAAACCGAGGTGAAATATCCCAAATACGAACGGCTTCTTGCTCTACTCCTTTGGGTAGCTCCTTGGAAAATAAAAAACGGTTAAGCGAACGCGTGATAACACCTGATATCGCCTCAATCGTGCTGACATCCATTACGATGATTGTGTCGGAACGCTGGAGTCGCTCGGTAAAATAACGTTCATGATAATTCCCTTCGATAATCCACTCTTCCCCTTGCAGGACTTCACCCAGCTGTTTATGAAATTGTTTGTCTGTGCTCCGCTTCCACTCCGGTCCCCAATACAAATCATCCAACGAAATATACGGCAAATGAGTCCACATCGACAGTCGTTTGGCCAAAAAAGTCTTGCCGCTCCCCGGTGAGCCTATTATGATAATACGTTTAGCATGCTGCACAGCTAGAAGCTCGTCACTCACTTCCCCACGTAAGGTTAGCGTTGAATAGATCAGTCGATATAGAAATCCTACTGCCAAAGCCCCTCCCTTTAAAAGCAAATAAAGAAGAAACAGCGGCAGAAAAACAATAGCGTATTTCACACTGTCCATCAGACAACCTGCCCCTTTTATACATTCAATATTTGAGTTCATTACATCTGTGAAGCTCTAAATACACGCTGTTGTAGGTTAAGTGTTCTCTTCTTTACTTATGTATTTTTCTTTTTAAAATACACACCCTTAAAAAATACAAAATTTTGCGAATGTGTGCCATACAACTCCTGGAACCTAGAATGGAGTTTATTCACAGAAATGGTGTCTGAGACTGTCCTATCCGTTTGTATGGTTAAGTCGACACAACTGATTCCAAACTGGCACACTTGCTCCATAGGATAACCTTGGGTAATTCCATAAATCATCCCGGCAATAAAAGCGTCATCTGCGCCTGTGACATCAATGACCTGTTGAACTGGAGGGATAGGGATTTGTCCATGAGTTCCATCCTGAGAAGCAAACAACACATGCTCAGCACTGCAGATAATAATGACATTTTGAACCCCTAGTTTGTGAAAAACTCGAGCTGCGTCCAATATCTGCTGGTCATCTTTAAGTTCCAGTCCCAAATAAGCTTCAGCCTCTTCCGGTTGGCATACTAGCCATTCCACCCCATGTAAATTTCGGGGAAGCTTTCTCATCTTGGAAGCTGACACCGATGAAACGACAAGGGGAACCTGATGTTCCTGACAGACATGTATGGTGGCCGCTATTACGTTCATAGAGAAATTAGTGTCCAGCAGAACAAGTCGGGACGAGGCGATTAAAGGAATATTTTCAAAAATTACTGAAGGACGAATCTGATCATAAATCTCCATTTCTGCTGTCGCTACAATCATCTCACCATGCTCGTTTAGCAAGGCAGTATAAACGCCAGTTGACGACTCACCTTTGACTTGAAGAGGAATCACATGCATGTAACGGCTAGACTGTTCGATGATAAATTCGCCTTCCGCATCATCTCCAACTGCGGTTAGCAGGCTGACCCGTCGGCTCAACCTCCCTAAATTTTCAGCTACATTCCGTGCTACCCCACCGCAAGATTGCAGCCTAGTGCTGCTCGGATTGGAGGTGTGAAGCTGAAATGTACCCTTAACCATGATTTTACGATCCAGATTTGCCCCTCCTATACACAGTATTTGTTCACTAGAGGGCCAAGGCTCGTCCTGTTCATTTTTGTGAATTTTTTTTAATTTCATCATTTGACTCCTTTCTCGACTCTATTCGGCTAGAATGATTTAAATTTGTGCAGAAATAGGCACTCTATAAACCTAACATGTTCTAAATGTCAAATTCCCAAGAATCATGTCGAGTCCGTTAAAATATCAAAAAGTTACACATGCTAAAAAAGTCACCTCATCGTAAAGATACCCTCCACTTTACGATAAGATGACTAGAACTGAACTTGCAGCTTAGATCCTTCTTCCTAGCATCCTGTTATTTTATAGAGAATAGAGCAGCTCCATGAGGGGGTAAATCTGCGGACAGTTCCTGCACTATAACACCTAAATCCACATGGTTCCACAAGTCTCTGGCACTTGCCTGCCCTTCAATTCCAAGCTCCTGTAGGGATACACGGACTGTTGAAGCTTCATCTCCAACATTAAATAAAGCCGCATATACGTGACCTTCCTCATTGTGAGAAGTCCAAACGATATGTTCATCCTTTCTGTAGACCTGTCGCGCATTCACACCGTTGTGATGAACATCGAGCACTTCTTTGTTCGTCAGCAATGAAAGTGTCCATGCGTCATTATCACGCAGTTCTCCTCCGAACATCAGTGGAGACCGGAAAATGCTCCATAAGGTCATCATCGTCAGCTGCTCATCCTTCGTAAAGCGTGTCCAACGATCATGACTGCCGGAATCTACTGAATCTACCGAACGAATTCCCAGATGCCCCAGTGGCAACATGTCGCAATCCGGCCAGTGACCTGGACCTACATGTCCCGCCCATTTCTCGCAACGCTCGAACATACCATGCAGTAAAGGCCATACATCCCAGAAATCATCAGTCATACGCCACATATTCGCATTTGCGATTAAATCAGATGCATGTTCCAGCGGTGCGGGACCAGGCGAAAGACTTAACACCATCGGACGTCCGCATTGGGCGATAGCCCGCTTAATCAATTCGATTTCCGCCAAATGAATACCATAGAGACGTGATGCAGCAATGTCATCTACTTTGACAAAATCGACACCCCATTCCGCATACAGGTCAAACAAAGAATTATAATACTCCTGTGCGCCTTCCTTGGATGCATCTACCCCATACATATCTGTGTTCCAAGGACAAATAGAGTTAGGATGTGCAATTTGTCTGGCCGTAGCTGTAGTTCCCAAAATCGGGGTATCCTGATGAACCGCCTGTCTAGAGATGCCCCTCATAATATGTATCCCGAATTTCAATCCCAAACTATGCACATATTCTGCAAGAGCATGGAACCCACGACCGTCTGCTGCCGAAGGGAACCGATTCACCGCTGGAATCAGACGTGAAAATGAATCCATTTCCAATGGAACAAATGGTCGGTACTGTGAAGATACTGCTCCCGACTCATACCATTGAATATCCACCACTACATATTCCCATCCATACTCCTTCAGGTGCTCCGCTATATATTGAGCATTTCCCCGTACTTCCTCTTCCCTTACTGCTGCGCCATAGCAATCCCAGCTATTCCATCCCATAGGTGGTGTATGCGCTGTCAAAAGATGTTCCATTGAATTCATCCTTTCATCTGTTAGGCCTCAACCTGTTACCGCAAATCTCATCAACCCCACAATACCATTATAATGTAACCCCTTACTTTTGTCGCTCGTCATCTTTTTCATTTCCACTTTTTATACATTTATGTTGACTAACTTAAAGAATGTGGTACATTTAAACTTGCTTGTTAAAAAACTTTGACTTGAATCAGAGGGTGATTTTACATGTGTGAACATGCTTATCGAATTTTGTTGTTTTACAAATATGTCAATATTGAAGATCCTGCCACCTTTACGGCAGAGCATCTGGCTTACTGCAAAGAGCTGGGCGTCAAGGGAAGAATCTTGATTGCTGAGGAAGGAATCAACGGAACACTGTCCGGTACAGTAGAGCAAACGGAGCAGTATATCCGTGATTTGCGCGCCAATCCGAAATTCCACGATATCGTTATTAAAATAGATGAGTCTGACGGTCATGCGTTCAAGAAAATATTTGTACGTCATCGCCAGGAACTGGTTACGCTACGTCATGAGGACGAGCTGGACCCTAATGTAATTAGCGGCAAGCGTCTGTCACCAAAGGAGTTTTATGAACAGCTTCAAGATGAAGATGTCGTGGTTCTGGACGGTCGTAACGACTACGAATATGACATCGGTCATTTCCGCGGAGCCATTCGCCCCGAAGTTGAATCGTTCCGTGAATTTCCACAATGGATTCGCGATAATATGACTCAATTTAAGGATAAAAAAATCCTGACATACTGTACTGGAGGTATTCGTTGCGAAAAGCTGTCCGGTCTGCTGATTAAAGAAGGCTTTGACGATGTAGGCCAGTTGGATGGCGGCATTGTGACTTACAGCAAGGACCCTGAAGTACAAGGGCGTTTGTTTGACGGTAAATGCTATGTGTTTGACGAACGGATTTCGGTTCGGATCAACCATACGGATGAAGACGTTATTGTCGGTCAATGCTATCACTGTGAAACGCCAAACGATCATTATATTAACTGCCCGGTCTGCAATCTCCAACATATCGTGTGCCCAGACTGCGAAGAACAGCATCAACACTATTGCTCTGACGAATGCCGAACCAAAGCAAAAACTATGGCTTCTGCTTAAACCATTAGAATACTCGGTTTCACATAAAAGGGATGTTCCTACTAGCCGTTCAACATGGCTGTGGACATCCCTTTTGTTGTTCTCAGAATAAGTGCGTTAACCTTCATAGTATATACCTATAACCTTAATTGTTTATCCATCTTGGACGGACTCAAAAGTAGCACCTTATAATGGAAAATGTCATTACAGAAAGGATGGGTGGAATTCATGATTCAAATCGTACTTTCAACTCTTTTATCCGTTATCGTTCCGCTGTCCATTCCGGTGATTGCCGGATTTTTACTCGGCAAATTCATGAAGCTGGAAACAAAACCGCTCTCGACTTTGTACTTATATTTTTTAAGTCCTGCCATGATTCTGGACACACTGCTCAAAGCGCAGCTTTCCTGGCATGATGTGACACAGACAGCCGCTTTTTCATTACTCAACCTGCTGCTATTGTGGGGAATTGCACAATTAGCAGGAAAAATCTTTGGGCTGAGCGCCCCGGAAACGGCTGGGCTCACCTTAATCTCCACACTGACCAATAGTGCAAATTATGGGTTGCCGCTCATTTTACTTGCCTTTGGGCAGCTTGGTCTTGATAAAGCCTCTGTATATGTCGTCATCCAAATGATTATGGTCAATACTATTGGCGTTTATTTTGCAGCCCGCTCTGAATTTTCTGTTCAAAGTGCCGTGAAGTCGGTATTTTCTCTCCCTGCAATTTATGCGGCTCTTCTCGCACTGGGACTTCGAGCACTGGATTGGCATCTGCCCTCCGGCATTCAATCGAGCGTCTCAATGATTGCAGCTGCTTATTCTCCGGTTGTGCTGGCGATTCTGGGTACCCAAATGGCTTATGTGAAAATACTCAAGCTGGAGCCATCTATTAAAAAAGCCAGCTACGCAGGACTAACAATCCGACTTCTGCTTTCCCCGCTCGCGGCTTGTCTTGCCATGCTGATACTGGGAATTTCAGGTCTTTTGTTCTCCGTTCTCTTCATTCTGGCCTCCATGCCAGTGGCTGTGAATGCAGTCATTTTAGCCGAAAAATTTAATGCATCGCCAAAACTGGTCTCCACCTGCATCCTGTGGAGCACGCTTGCCTCATTCCTGGTTCTGCCCATTCTGATTATGCTGGTAGCAGGTTAGACGGACAAAAGGCTCTCTACACCATAGAGAGCCATGCACGATCCTGTCTCCAGTCTACTTGCACAGACGTTTCAAAAAAAGTACTAAGCGTTTCACTGCTCAGGATATCAGTCGTTTTACCTTTGGCAAACACCGTACCCCGGCGAATCAGAATCGTATGTGTGTACATCGGTAAAATTTCTTCAATATGGTGTGTAACATACAATAAATTGGGAGAACCCGGCGTCTCGGACAGCTGACGAACGCTATCCAATAATGCTTCTCTAGAGAAAAAATCCAACCCGTTGCACGCCTCGTCCAAAATCAACAGCTTGGGCGAGGCCATTAACGCGCGAGCAATAAGCACTTTTTGCTTTTCTCCCTGTGAGCATCCCTGATACAACCGATCGACGAGATGAGCACAGCCCAGTTGGCTCATAAGCTGAACGGCCTGTTCATAATCTATATCCGTCGTCTGGTCATACAGTCCAATGGAGGCAAATTTACCGCTGATGACGACATCCTGTGTACGCTGGCTTCCATTAATCCTTTCCTGTAAAGAGGAACTGACCCAACCAATAGATTTGCGCAATTCCCTCAGATCTACATCCCCAAAAGTATGACCCAATACACTGACACTACCTGTGGTTGGCCATATGTAGCCATTAATCATATTGAGCATCGTTGTTTTGCCTGATCCATTCAAGCCGAGTACAGCCCAATGCTCTCCCTCAGATACCTGCCAATTGATTTGATCCAGTATGGTACGGTTATCTCTCTTCCAGCTTACATTGTTAAGCTCAATGACAGAATTCATGGCTGTACATCCCTTCTATACATCGTATCATCAGATGTTTATAGGCGTAATAATATATCACGTTTGCTACGTTAATCTTCACTTTCGTATAAGAATAGCACAGGGTTGCAGGTTGTTCAATTTTAAATTCACTATATTGCTTTCTACAAAACTAATAGTAATAGAATCAAGTTCAATAGCCCGCTTAGGCTAACTTGGAATAAGGTAGTCTAAGCGGGCATTTTAGTTGTTTTAAGATTTAAGATTTAAGATTTAAGATTTCGGAGTGATGAAGACCGATTTATGAGGTAGTTTATGCGCTATTTCTCGAGGAAGGCTCAGATTCGTTGCCAATACATCAACAGGGTTGCCAGCCATCCACTCACTCAAATCAATGGCCTCGTAATGACCACTGTTAAAACCAATCAAAATACGGCATACGTCCGATCCGGTATTTTTAATATAATGCCCGGCTCCCATAGGTACATACCCTACATCTCCGGCCTCAAACTGCTCTGTCACTGCATTCCCTTCTGCCAGAAATACAGTCATTTCTGCTTTGCCGTCCAAATAGTACTGCCATTCATCCGCATTGGGATGCCAGTGCATTTCTCGCAATCCGCCCGGCTCCAGTCCAATTACAGATCCGGCCATCGTCGAAGAAATAGGAAAATCTTCTACTGTAACGGTCCGCTGAGTCCCTCCACCCGGTGCCAATCTGGGCTGTTTGGCCATTAAAGGATAGCGGTGTTTAGTAATCAGATCAGAAGAAATGCGCGGATATGCATCATGAGATGCGGTAGATGGGATAGGCCCTTTTGCAAAATAAGCTTCCTTCTTTGGCAAAAGAGCGAGCTCGTCGGCTGCAAATCCGAGATTCTGCATGACAACATCTGCGGGAGTCTGAGCGATAAAATCAGTAATGCTGAACGTATGGTCCTCCGAAAAATCACCATTATCGAAAATCAGGATAAAATGACACTCTCCAGGACCAAGACCTTGAATGGAGTGACCATAACCACGCGGGAAATACCATACATCACCGGGGTTAAAAATATCGACATAGGAAGTACCGTCTGGATGGATAACAGTTGTCCGACAGGAACCGCTAATCACATAGGCCCATTCAGCTGCATTGGCATGCCAGTGAAGCTCGCGCATTCCACCCGGCTCCAGACGCATCGAAACCCCTGCTATTCCTTCTGATACAGGGAAATCATGGACTGAAGCCCCACGTGTGATACCCCCTGGCCCGGTTCTGGGTTCCTTTTTCTCCAAAGCATACTTAAATGATTTCATCGCGATTCCTCCTTAAAATCATTCTTCCCATATGTCTTTATTCACTTATTGATGCTGTGCAGGTCTATTATATACTTTTAATGTTAAAAAGATCAAATTTGTCCATTTTTTTCATCAAACTATGTCCGAATCGCCCCCTCGCGGTTAGGATTAGGGTAAATAGGCAAGAGAAAAAGGATGAATCATAAACAATTCATCCTTTTTTTGATTTAGTTTCTTTAATTGATTTAGTTTCTTTATTTGTATGATCAGCTTTATTTGCATGTTTATCTTTATTCTTGTCGTTATTCTTCTTATCCTTGCTTGGGACTATAACTTTCTTTTTTTCATTAGCCAGTCGCCAATAGCTTAATACTTTTCGGTACATAGACTTATCTGTCAATTGGTTAAAAATGTATGGGTCTGGCTTCGTGTTCACCTCAATGATCCACGGGATAAAGCGATGATCCAATCCAATGTCCACACCAATTTGCCGGAAATTCGGATATGTTTTTTGTAGTTGTGTGGCAATGGTAATCCCCAGTTCATTGAGCTTCTTAACCAGCTCAGCCTGCTTACTTTGCGATAAATGGGATTTCAGTAGCTGTTCCAAGGCCATCGGCTTACCACCACTATGATAATTGGTCACGATTTTACGGGGATGGCCCAAGCGTCCAATAATTCCGGTAGATTCCCATGTCCCTTTTGCATTACGCTGCACCATGACCCGGATATCAAAATAACGATTTTGATGGCGCAGTAAATGAATTCCCTTTTGAATGAGATAACTTTTTTTACCCATGTGTTTCGATAGGCTGGTAATCAGTGCATCCAACTGTTTGAATTCCAGACGTTTTTCCTCATATTGGTAGGCGAAGCGCTGACCTGCCTCCTGTTCGACTTTCATCACACCTTTGCCAAAGGTACCTCGATCAGGCTTTACATAGACCATCCCATACTTCTCCAACATTGATTTCACAGTTATTTTGCTGTATTTACGGGTTTCAGGTACAAAAGGCTTGATACTGCCATGCTGGAGCAACAATTGGGTTTTATGCCATTTGCTACGCAACGCCTGCGCTTGTGAAGAATTCACTTGCCCCTCTCCTCTCTACTCTCAGGGTAGAACGCTCCTGTTAAAAAAGATCAATCTATCGTATGCGCCAAAACCCCATTCGAAGCTCCATTCGCCCTCTTCTACACAGAATTAGACAGTTGGCCTTGCCCGGTCGAAAGCGCCTGTCCAGGCATACAATAATATGAGATACCGGTAGCGTATATTTACACGTATAGGGAGTGAATAACATGTCTGCGCAATCCGATGGGCTACAGAAGGGTTCCCTCTCAATCGATGTTCTAATCCCCGCAATTGAAAAAGATCTGGCTACACTACCACTAGTAATTGACAGTCTGCGCCGTCACGTGCAGCACCGAATTGCAACCATCTATATCGTTTCACCGCAAAGCACCAAACTTCGCCGTCTATGTGCAAACAAAAAGTGTACATTTATAGACGAAAAAACGGTGTTGCCCATCACTAAAAAGCATATTCATTACGGAACAACGCGCTGGGATCGCTCAGGCTGGCTGTATCAGCAATTGCTCAAAATGAATGGCGACAAAATCAGTAAATCGTCTTTTTTTCTCGTCATAGATGCGGACACCATTTTGATTCGTCCACATACGTTCCGTAAAGACGGAAAAACAATTTTTTACTATCGCAGCTGGAGTCAACCTGAGTATTTTCGAACTTACCGTAAGCTGATGGGTGCTAAAGCTCCCTCACCAAAGTCCTTTGTCACTCACTATATGCTTTTTGAAAAAACACGGCTCACCCAGCTCAAGCAAGTTATTGAGGCCAAGCATGGGAAACCTTGGTACAACGCCATTATTCAAAGTATAGACCGGACAAAACAGTTTGGATTTTCCGAATATGAAACGTATGCCAACTATCTATACAGCAATCAGCCCTCTCGGATGATTTTGCGCAAGTCATTAAATAAAGCGCTTCATAGTCGTGCTTCTTCGCTGTCACAAAAACAATTGGATATCTATGCCCAAAGCTACCGCTCCTTATCTTTTCATCAACGCAAAGTGTACCAGCTAGCTCCACAAACAAGGATTCAATCTTCATTGAAATAGTTCCTAAAATAGAAAATCCCGCAATTGTTGATGCAATCTAATGGATTTGCATTGAAGGAGGAAACGTCTGTGCGCATCGTATTGTTATGCGGTGGTGCCGGAAAACGGCTGTGGCCATTATCCAATGATATTCGGTCAAAGCTGTTTCTCCGGTTGTTGCCCGCTCCTGACGGGCAGCAGGAATCTATGCTCGGCCGGGTGTATCGTCAGCTTACCTTAGCCGGACTAGATTCCTCTGCCCTGCTTCTGGCTCATCGGAGTCAGGTAAATCTAGCCTTTCGCCATACAGAAGGTCGTCTGCCTGTTCTTGGCGAGCCGGCTAAACGGGGAACCTTCACAGCTGCTGCACTCGCTGCTGCTTATTTTCACACAAGAGGCATGGGGCTGGATGAAGTTCTCTGTATTGCTCCAGCAGATATGTTTGCAGGCGACGACTTCTTCCACAGCATAGCAGCGCTCTCCGGTCTATTGCTCGAGAGCGGAGCCGATCTAGCTATGCTTGGGACAAGGCCTACCCATGCCTCAGACCAATATGGCTATGTCGTTCCGGGTCTGCAAATGAGGCAGGAAGGGAAATCGGCTTATGCACAAGTTGCTCGCTTCACTGAAAAGCCGGATCTCTCTGGGGCGCAGCAGCTTATTAACCAAGGCGCACTGTGGAACTGCGGTATTTATGCTTTTACGTTACGATATATGCTGTCCTGTATGGAGCAAAGTCAATTGCCGCTGAACGATAAAGAACTGTGCGCAATGTATGATACCCTCCCGGTTCGCAGTTTCGATGAGGAGATTGCGGAGCGTACTGAACGGGCCGTTGTCCTGCCTTACGAGGGCGAATGGCACGACATCGGCAACTGGCAGACCTTAACAGAGCAGCTAGGAAGCCGAGTGATCGGGCGTGGACAAATCAGTGGTCAAACTCACGGCACACACATCGTCAATGAGCTGCCCTATCCACTTCATGTCATTGGTGTGGAGGATATTATTGCTGCTGCAAGCCTTGACGGTATTCTCATTGCATCCAAAAGCCATGCCCACGCGATCAAGGAACAGCTAGGCAAACTCCAACTTCACCCCATGCATGGTGAAACCTCTTGGGGCAGTTACCGGGTGCTGGACGAATTTGAGCACCGAAGTCCAAATGACATATTAGCTATACGACTAACGGTGTTGCCGGATCATCGCTTGAATGGACGTATTCACGGCAGCGGACTTAAAGTATGGACGATCGTATCCGGTCGGGGAGAGGTTATGCTGAACGGAGAACGCTTTGCTGCGGCAAGCGGCTCTGTATTTAGCATTCCGGTCGATACGTATCACACGATCCGCGCCGATCTGGATTCAAAACTGGAACTAATCGAGGTTCGCCTAGGTAACAGTTTGGTGAGCGCCTTCTATAAATCCGATTCCTGCAACACGGAGTTATAACATCTAAACAGATCGATTTCTGCACGAAGATCACACATCAAAAAAATCGCTCTTGAGCAAGGTGAGTAACATCCTTTGCTCATGAAGCGATTTTTTTTTGTAATATTACATCTCATAAGGAAACCGTTCTAACCTTGCCAGATAAATAAACCTTGTTGGCCTTAATCATCCCGGCCTCTCTTAAAAAGTGCTGCACGATCTTCATCTGATAGTGTATGCGTTCTTTCTGGGGCAGGCTCCACCCTGTTTCCACGGTTACCGCACGTGCCCCTAAAATACGGGCTGCAGCGGTACGAGAGGAACCTGGGAGCTCATGCAACCGCATGTTGAAATGGCGGTCTTTCACCTTGATCGAGCGATTCATTCGCTTAATAATCCGGCGCGTCGTGGGAATTATCGGGTTGCCCTTATTGGAGATCAGCGTTTGGCCAAGCACCTTGGCATCCTTTTGTGATAATCCATTCGCCTCATGCAAGTCAAGATACCAATCAGGGTGATGCTTTTGTAATAATTTGAATAGAGCAGTGGAAAGCGGTTGTGTTGCCGCCTGCTTTTTCCGGCGCGGAAAGGTTCGATTCAGATCCGGTTTTCCTCTAATCTGCTTGCGGTAAGCCTTTTGATTCACAATTGGCACAATAATAAGCTTACCATGGCTGAATCTCAGCTTTTGCTCATTCAAAAGCTTTACCAGTTTCTCAGCCGCACGTATACTTGCTATTTCATTACCATGTATGCCTGCAACCACCATCGCACACGGACCTTGTTGTCCCTCTATGGCTACATAATAAGGTGTCGCCCAAGAAGAGCCCTTTCCAAGCATATATCGTTTGACCTGCATCCCCTTCACCTCCGTATAGGCTTTCGGTGTCCTCTCTTCTGTTCTCGCCGACGAATGATTTCACGGTATAGTCTCAAGTAGTTGCTAGTCATCTGTTTGTTGGTAAATCTTTGGCTAACATACAATCGAAGCTGCGCGGGTGACGGGTAATTCTTTTGCTGTGCCTTTCGTGCCATTTGTCCAACTGATTTGCAAATCAACTGCGGAAAGCCTAATAGCACCTCGGGAACAGAGCCATTTTTTAATGCCAGCACCGGTGTTCCACAAGCCATAGCCTCTACCATTACAAGTCCGAACGGTTCTTCCCACAGTGATGGAAACAACAGACACTCTGCATGTTTCAGAAGCTTCTGTTTCCGATCACCCCCAACTGGTCCCACATAGCGTATATTCGGATTGCGCTGAATTCGTGTCTGAATCTCTCGGCGAAAAAATACAGGGGCTTTGATGGGACCCGCAATAAGCAGTCTTTTTCCTGTTCGCTCTGCAACCTGAATGGCCTGCAATACACCTTTATCCGGTATAATTCTGCCCATGAACAGCAAGTAGCTGCGCTTCTCACTGCTGAACTCGTATTCATGCGTGTTGATGCCGTTATAGATATAAAATCCTTTGCCCCCGCCCATCAGCTGACGTGCTCGTTTACTGACATATACCGGGTTTTTACCGTGTCTTCTCACTGGAAGATGAACGGTACACAATGATGAGCAGGGCAGCTTCCTACGCGCTACAGCAGAACGAAAGGTATGGTCATGAATGATATGTGTGCCGGAAGGCATATGCCGAAGTACATATTGGGGGATCTGACTATGTTTCAAACCCTTGGGATAAGTAATCAACCGCGCGCTGCTCCTGCTCCCACGGGCGGCAAAAAGAGATACATGATGCCCTCGTCTCACTAATTCCTCTGTTAATTCATGCACGACCTTTTCCGTTCCGCCCTTGATGGAGGGAACAGGCTGTGCATCGGGATAGTTGGATATGACCTGCACAATGTTTAAAGGTCGGTTTTTGAATGCTTTGCTCTGCTTTGAAGCCATACGAATTCCCCTTCCTGACCGGAAATACGGTGTGATCTTTACGATGTCAACGGGAATCTGAGCATACTCCCGTGCAGGTTATAAATTGTAGTATATAGGTATGTATGTTTTGCATGATTGCTTGTGCCAATCGTCTGCAAGTCGCTTTTTGTCATACGAGCCTAGTCATAAGGGGGAGTTATTTAATTTGTCAAGCTAAAGTTAAGGAGAAAATTCTCATCGTTTTCTAATAAAGCAGTGCAAAACGTTGGGGTAACAGGATTGTAACCATGAGTGGTAAATTCCGGATATTTTATTTGTGTTATTGTCATTTCAGGACATCAACACAATACGAATAACGGAGGAAATTATATATGAAACGTACTTCTAAAAAATTGTGGATGGGTATTTGCTTTACGATGACTTTGGCACTGAGCGCTGGAAGCTTCGTTGTTGGACCAGACACCACTCATGCCGCTTCGACAAGTAAAGCTGATCGGATTATCTCAAAAGGCTCCCAGTATATGGGCGTCCGTTATGAACATGGAGCTCCAGCTGGCAGTACAAGCTCTTTTGATTGCTCTTCGTTCACTCAGTATGTTTTTGCACAAAATGGAATCAAGCTTCCACGTTCGTCCAAACAGCAGTCAACTGTGGGCACTTATGTACCGCGTAGTCAGCTTAAAAAAGGCGATTTAGTCTTTTTCTATGCGCCAATTCATCATGTAGCCATTTACATGGGAGACGGGAAAATTCTGCATACGTTTGGTAAAGGCGGCGTAACGGTTACCAATCTAAATTCGGGATGGTGGAGCTCCCATTACACAACAGCACGTCGTGTCCTTTAGGATCATTCTGGATGATCTCCCATCCACCGAATGCATAACTTACAAATAACATTAAAAAGGCTGTTCCTTTGAGTAGAGATGTCTACTGGAGGGACAGCCTTTCCTGTTGTTTTTGAGGCAGCGTAACGATGACATCCGTCCCTTCGCCTTCTGCGCTTTCCATGCGTATCGTACCCTGGTGAGCATCTGTTATTGCCTTGGCAATCGGTAACCCAAGCCCGGTTCCTCCGGTTTTACGATGTCTGGAGCTGTCTACCCGATAAAATCGTTCAAAGACACGCTTGATCTCACTCTCAGGAATGCCAATTCCGTAATCCTTAACGCGGAGGTGGACATCTTTTTCATCTGTAGATAACCATATTTCGATTTCTTCCGAGCTATACTTTAACGCATTATCCAGCAAGATGACTAGTAACTGCTTGATTTTTGCAAGATTAGCATCCAGCCAAATTTCCTTCTCTTCTGTAAAAATAGAAATTTGGCGCTCATGTACAGGCTTGAGATGTGCTACCACCTGTTGACAACAACCGACTAGCTCTACCCGCTCATACGGTTCGGAATCTTGCTGCTGTGAGGAGGCCAATGTCAGCAATTGCTGCGTCATCGTACGCATTCGCTGAGTTTCTTCATAGATCGATTCAATCGATTCCTTACGTATGTCCTCGTCACGCGTACCCCACCGCCGCAGCATGTTGGCATAGCCCTCAATAATCATCAATGTCGTATTCAGTTCATGTGAGGCGTCGGAAACAAACTGCTGCTGGCTCTGAAAGCTTTCTTCCAATCTCTCCATCATTCGATTAAAAGTAGCGGTCATTTGGGATAATTCATCTTGATTAGGACTGCCAGCAGGAATTTTTTTGAATTTCAAGCTTCTTTCGATTTCCTGCATCGTTTGAATACTACTGGCAATGGGCAGCAATATCGCATTTGCCAAAATCGTGCTGCCCACCAGACTGAGCAACATAGCTCCAACAGTCGATGTGATAAGAATTGTATTTAAGATATCGAGATTGTTTTCGAGGGCATCCCATTTTTCTACGATCTCCAGTGTCCCCTTTTGATTACCTTCTGGTGAAAGCACTGGAAGATGGATAATCAGGATTTTATGATCCTGTAGATCCGTTAGTTGAGAGCTTTGAGAAAGGTTAAAATGTATATCGTTCAGCTTAAAGCGGGACTGACGGCTTACTTCATACAAAAGACGAGATTGCTGATCAAATACCCTCAGAATGGTGTCCGCAGAAAGTTCATCTTTCAACTTGGACCCCCAAGCATTTTTCAGAATCATCGTAGCTCCTGTTTCGGCAATGATTTCGGTCCATTTATTTTGTAGCACTTCTCTTTCATTACGAGTAGCAATTTTGACAAATAATAGATGAACCGTGACGTCCACAAACAGGAGAATCGTCATCACTAAAATAGAACTAAGCAGGGTAATTTTGGTCCGCAGCTTCAATGCTCTTCCTCCCGGATACAGTACCCAACACCGCGAACGGTTTTAATCAGTTTCTTTTTGTATCCATGATCAATTTTTTTGCGAACATACCGGATATATACATCTACCACATTCGTATCACCGACAAAATCAAACCCCCACACATCCTGAATCATTTGATCCCGATGCAATACCTGATTTTTGTGCTCCATCAGATAGAGAAGCAGATCAAATTCTTTGGGCGTAAGTTCGATACGTTTTCCTTCCCTTACCACGGACCGCGTCTTGGGTTCCAACACCAGGCTATCGACTTGAAGTTTGGACTGCTGCTTTTCCTCTTTTTGCGAAGTAGTAGCTGCCGGCTCCAACTGATTTCTCATACTGGCCCGCATCCGCGCTAATAATTCCTCAATTTCAAAGGGCTTTGTAATGTAATCATTAGCTCCTTCATCCAGACCTGAAACTTTTTCAGGAGTCGTGTTACGTGCAGTGACCATAATTACCGGGGTATGATTGTCCACTTTTCGAATCTGCTTCAGAACCTCGACACCGTTCATCTCGGGCAGCATCACATCCAGTATGATAATATCCCATGTAAGGGATAGTGCTTTTTCCAATCCTTCTTTTCCCGTCTGTGCAATTTCAACCGCATATCCTTCGTGGGATAACTCCAGTTGAAGCAATCTGGATATCTTCACTTCATCATCAATGACCAGCACCGACTTTTCCATTGCAAAACCACCTATTTTTTATAGAGAAAACTAATAAGCAATGCACATACCATTCATTTTTTATTTGATTTTAAGCTTTTATCCGTATAGTCGCTCTATAATATAACTTTGTAATTTAATTTTTTGAGGTTAAGGAGTAATTTATTCATGTTAATTAATGTAGACTTTGCTTTGTTTCACTGGATCAATGAATTGGCTAATCACCTCGCCTTTTTGAATGGAACTATGCGTTTCTTGGCGCAATATGCACCGTATTTATTTGGAGTGGCTTTACTGCTATACTGGTTCACCTTTAAAATGCCGCATCGGATGATGGTTTTAGAAGCCGTTATAACGGTTTGTATCGGTTTTACAATTAGCTGGTGTCTTGGACATTTGTTTTACAGAGATCGGCCTTTTGTCGGACACTCTGTCATTCAGCTGATTCATCATGATCCCAATGCTTCATTTCCGAGTAACCATGCACTTGGAGCTTTTGCTTTGGCAGCAATTCTATGGCTTCATCATCAAAAATATCGTGTCCTCTGGATTGTCTTGGCTGTGCTTATTGCGATATCCCGCGTATGGACCGGTGTGCATTATCCTTCAGATATTTTGGCAGGGGTGCTCATTGGGGCAGGTTGCGCAGTTGGTGTTCACAAATTCATTCGCAGTCGGAAGCTTCCAGGCATCTTCATCCAAGCAGCTATTATTTTTTATGAAAAATGGGAGCAGAAGCTAGGAATAAAGCATGTAGAACAGACGAGAACAAAGATGACCCAATCTACTTCCTCTGTGCAAATAAAAAGCAGACGCTAATGCGTCTGCTTTTTTAGCCTCATGATTTATGCACTCATTATGCAGTCGATTTGGTACGAAGTGGTAGCATTCGTTCTTCATACCGCTGGTAGAACCAAATGCAAGCCGCCATCCAGCAACCACTCATGAAATAGCCACCCACAACGTCACTCGGATAATGAACACCCAAATAAATGCGGCTTGTCCCGATCGTTACAATTAGTAGGCTACTGAGCACAACAAGAAGGATACGACCTATCCTGGAAGGAACGTGCTTCCACAATAAAAACGTCAGCGCCGCATACATACTGAAAGCGGTCATGGAATGTCCGCTTGGAAAGCTATATCCATTCGCTTCGATAATACGGTTGATTTCAGGCCTCGCACGCCGAAATAGCATTTTTAGTACCGTATTCAACAGCACTGATCCCAGCACAGCAACCGCTAAAAAAAGTAATTCTCGTCGGTGTCCCAATACACTATAGAGCACGAACATGGCAATTAAAATGATGATTACCACTGGAAGCCCGCTGCCGATAATAGTGAAACATTTCATAAGACGTGTCATGAAAGGCGATTCCAGTTGTCCAATAGCCGTAATGATCTTGTGGTCAAAATGCCGTACTTGCTGGTCGCTAACCCATAATGCGATTAAGCCAAAACCAAGGGCACATACTATACATGTAAGTAGAGCCACGGAAATCGGTAGCTTTGTATATATTTGCTTCATTTTTTAGAGGTCCTCCATGAAATTCATCCCGTGATCAAACAAAATGCAGCATTCACATCGTCCATGTATTTACTTTACCCACTTTTCTTGTATCATTTCATAAAAAGATTAGCTTTTAGAATAAAGCATGGTTAGCTTTTTGGCAAAAGAACGAGGAGTCATCCTGTGATATGAAATCAATTCCCCATTACAGATCACGTGAAATACGCCATACGGTGTCGGAGACAGTTCCATGAGTTGTGAACGATCTCGTATATCAATAATCTCTGGTTGTATCCCCACAGTCTCAGCTGCTTCAATCGCATTGTGCGTGGCTATTTCCAGATAAGGGCATTGATGAGTTCGTAAAATGGTTAAGCCTTCACTAAAACGATCCAGACGTTGAACCCAATTATTAGGAAAATAAGGATCTGAATGCTCTTGATTAAACCTATAAACATACAACTGAAAAGAATATGGAGCATCCTCCACATGCCGAAATCCGTTTTTCAGAAAAATTTCGGGACCTGGCGCCCAGGAGGTATCTATATTTGTAACGACTGCCACTCCCTTCTTCCCCAACGTAATAGCATCTTGAATGCAGCGTTGAATAAGCTGTGAGCCTAATCCCAAGCCGGTTACAGCAATCCAGATACAATGAATTACTAGATATCCATCCGCATAAACAGCTCTCCATGCTTGTTCACCCGATGCATACTCTATAAATCCTGCTGGTTTATTGTCTTTTCTCAATTGTATGTAAGTCAAACTTTGAGTGAATTCTTTTTCTGTCCAATTTAGTTTTTGTACATATCCCGGTGCTTTTTGCATGCTTCTCATGCAAAAACAGCCGTCTTCCCTTATTTGATTTTCATACCATTCAATGGTTGTTGAATTTTCCATTTAGTCTCTCCTAACTTTATGAATATTGATATAAGGATTTCATAATGATTACAAAACCGCAAGCGAAATATAGTGAAAAAAACAGCACAAAAAAAGACACCACTCAAGCCTTATTGGCTCGAATGGCATCTGTCATTGCATGTGAGACACTGCTAACACAATTCTATGTCAAACAAATAGCATCTTCTTATTAGGTTGGCGTGACTTCACCAAGTTTAATCTTATTCTCTGCTTCTTCAATTGGATAGCGTTTGCGGAACCACAGCGATTGAAGCAGCAAAAAGGTGCCGCTTACGGTCCAATATAAAGGCATGGCCGCAGGAGCGTTGAAGGAAAAGACCGCCATCATAATCGGTGAAAGATAACCCATAATAGCAAATTGCTTGCGCTGGTCAGCCGTCATCTGTTGCTGAGAAAGCTTAGCCTGTGCCAAGTATACAACTGCGACGACAATTGCCAGAATCCAATCCGGCTGTCCGAGCCGGAACCATAAGAAGGAATGAGACGCCAACTCCGGCGTGAGTCGGATGGCAGTATACATACCGCTTAAAATCGGGAGCTGAATGAGAATAGGCAGACAACCGATATTGAGCGGATTGAATTGATGCTCTTTGTACAGCGCCATCATTTCCTGCTGCATACTCTGCTGGCTGGTGGTATCTTTTTTATTCTCATACTTCTTTTTAATTCGGTCCAAGTCGGGCTGCATAGCGCTCATCTTGCGCTTCATACCCTGCTGGGCACGCGTTTGACGCATCATTAGCGGCAATAAGGCCAGACGGACAATGAATGTCAAAGTCATGATCGCCAGCCCAAAACTTCCACCAAACCATTCCGCCAAATGCTGAATGAGCCAAGAAAGTGGGAATACCACGTAATGATTAAAAAAACCAGGTGTCTGTGCATTAATCTCCGCAGCATTCGCACCACAACCAGACAGCAGCATGACCACTGCCAACGCTACGATTAAACCCAATATCCGTTCTTGTTTACCCCAAAAAGTGAATCCCTTGAATCGTTTCATATGTTCCTCCTCGTTGATTGGCTGTGCCATTTCTCAACAAGGGGGAACAATCGGAAGCATCTTCATCTGGCGCTTCCTTCCGCCGAATGTGACGTGCTAGCCGGACAGGCATGTCCTGTCCGCGGGCAGACATCGGCATCAGTGGAGAAGCATGCGAGCGAACGGGGCCGCCTTCGACCCAGCATTCAGCTACGCTGCCATGCAAATGAGCAAGATACGTATATGTCACTGTGCACAGCAAGCCGATCGTAAGCAAATAGGGGAGTAGGTCCTGAAGCTCAAACAAGGGATTCACCTCCTTCGGTATGTTGCTACAATTATAGCACGAAACCGGACAATCGACTAATCTTTAAATAGAGATAGAGGTCGGATTACACAAGAAAGTACGCTCTACGTAACGGTAAAAACTTAACGTATAGC
Organism: Paenibacillus sp. DP01; assembly: GCF_044784315.1. Classification (NCBI taxonomy): domain Bacteria; kingdom Bacillati; phylum Bacillota; class Bacilli; order Caryophanales; family Paenibacillaceae; genus Paenibacillus; species Paenibacillus sp. DP01. Next base: position 2,617,223 of record NZ_CP173059.1, on the reverse strand, counting down.
AAGCATACGATTCAGTGCCTGTACAGCGTCCTGTCTGATCTGAGCATCCACCCGAATTACGCCTACAGGCTCTCCCCGATCAATCTGTTCCATTGCCCACAGCAAATGCGGAAGATCGATCCGGTTCATGGTCAGACAAGGACACATATCGGGATTGAGCGATTCAATCTGCTGTTCAGGGTACTGCTGTCTAATTCGTTGCACGAGATTCATCTCTGTGCCAACGGCCCAACGGGTTCCCGGCTCTGCCGCACGGATCGTATCGATGATGAATTTGGTGGAGCCAGCACAATCTGCGAGTTGTACAACCTCATAAGAGCATTCGGGATGAACGATGACTCGGATATTTTTATCGCGTTCACGGACGTTGCGAATATGATCTACCGTAAACTTTTCATGAACTGAACAATGCCCTTTCCATAGAACGATTTTTACGGTTGCCGGGTTTCGTTCAGTCTCCAACTGATCGGTCATAGGATTCCATACAGCCATTTCATCCAGCGGAATTCCAAGATCATGGGCTGTATTGCGTCCCAAATGTTGATCCGGCAAAAATAAAATACGTTCCTTTTGTTTCAGTGCCCAGTCTAGCACCTGCTTGGCATTCGAAGAAGTCACGGTAGCCCCGCCATGCTGTCCTACAAAGGCTTTAATCTCTGCTGTGGAATTTACATATGTTAACGGAATGATCGTATCACCAACCAACTCCTGCAAATGCTTCCACGCTCGTTCCGTCTGCTCCATATTCGCCATATCTGCCATTGAGCAGCCTGCGCGCATATCCGGCAGAACAACGGTTTGCCGGTCGGTAGTCAGCATATCCGCTGTCTCCGCCATAAAATGAACCCCGCAAAACACAATAAACTCCGCTTCCTGATTTTGTGCCGCCATTTGAGCAAGCTGTAGAGAATCTCCTGTTATATCAGCAAATTGGATAACCTCGTCTTTCTGATAGTGATGGCCCGGAATGAGCAGCTTTGAGCCCCATTTTTGTTTCAGCTCGGCTACGCGTTGCTCCATGTCAGCAACCGTCAGTGTTTTATAATGCTCTGGCATAAGTCCACGATTTCCTTGTAAAACGTCTAGCATAGACATTAGATTCCCTCCATATCGTTGCGGCTGACTGTCCCTCGCTCACAAATAGATAACCGCTATGTGTACAAAACATATTTACATGTGTCTTGACACCTATATTTACACATGCCTACAATAATCTCAAGAGTTTTTGGAATGGAATTATTTTTAAGTGGGGAGGATTTGCTGTGATTTACCTGGACTACGCCGCTTCCACACCCATGTGTGACGAAGCTTTGCATATATATAGCGTAATGAATAAGGAAATGTTCGGAAATGCCAGCAGCCTCCATGATGCAGGCGGTCAAGCAGCCTACACACTAGATTACAGCAGGCAACGAATGGCAAAAATGATTGGCGGGCAAAAGGAAGGCATCTATTTTACATCAGGGGGCACAGAATCCAATATGGTGGTCGTGCAATCAATCCTGAACGGGCTGCCGCCAGACAAAAAGCATTGGATTATGAGCGCTTTGGAACATCACTCGATGTACAATCTTGCTACTTTGCTAGAACATCAGGGCTATGAGCTAACTATTATACAACCGGATCGGGAAGGACGAATAACCCGTGAAGTTCTTGTACCCCATCTTAGAGACAACACCGGGCTTGTATCAATACAACACGCCAATTCGGAGACAGGGCTGATTCAGGATCTTGCTGCCTTGTCTCCCCTGCTCCACGAACGTGGTATTATGTTGCACAGTGATGCGGTACAAACATTTGGGAATGTTCACATAGATGTAGAAGCCATGGGAGTGGATGCACTCTCTATATCAAGCCATAAAGTATATGGCCCCAAAGGTGTCGGTGCTGCATATCTCAGACCCGGAACCCCATGGCGTCCGGTGTATCCTGATACACTGCATGAAAACGGATTTCGTCCTGGTACAGTTAATGTTCCTGGGATTGCAGCCTTTGTCGCAGCGGCAGAAATGATGACGGAACAGATGGAGATGCATCAGGAGCGATATGCTACCCTGCGAAGATACTTTATTACGAAAATTCAGGAAAGATCCATTCCATTACGTTGGGTCGTAGAGGAAAGCGAAAAAAAAGCAGTGCTTCATCATATTGTAGGATGTTTTTTTCACGGTTACGAGGGACAATATGTTATGCTGGAATGTAATCGCAGCGGTGTCTGTATATCTACCGGAAGCGCATGTGCCGCCGGACATCACGATCCTTCACCTGCCTTACAGGCACTTGGAGCATCTGAACGTGAAGCCTTACAATTTATCCGTATTTCTTTCGGCAGGACAACCACCATCGAGGAATTGAATGTACTGGTAGATATTTTGACAGACCTGACGCATCGACAAGAAAGGAGCTTATCCCGTTGACTGAATCTTTAAAACGGTCAGGTACGGATCGCCGCGAACAGCTGCTATTGTGGCTCAAAAGCGAGTCACCGCTGACCGGGAGCGAGCTGGCACGCAGGTCCTCCGTTTCCAGACAAGTAATTGTACAAGATATTTCCCTGTTAAAAGCAAGCCAAGAGCCTATACTTGCAACGAGTCAAGGATACATTTATATGGAACCTGCGGCTCAAGCCGCTCCCTTAGCCTCTCGTATTATTGTGTGTAATCACCGACCTGAACAAACAGAAGAAGAATTAAAGCTAATTGTAGACTACGGTGTCAGTGTGCAGGATGTTATAGTTGAGCATCCAGTATATGGAGATCTGACTGCTCCAATACGGGTCGGAACTCGCAAAGAAGTGGACGATTTTATACGTAAGATCAGCTCCACCCAAGCCACGTATTTGTCCCAGCTGACCGGAGGCATCCACCTGCATACCTTGCATGCTTCGGATGAAGATAAAATTAATGATGCCTGTGCTGCATTGGAGCAAGCCGGCTTCCTAATGACAGATTGATCTTAATACGATAGCAAAGCAATAAAAATCCTTTCCAGTTTGTGGAGTGCAAATGCACTCCGCAGGGATGGTATGTAAATAGCGAGAAATGAAAAATCCCGGCCCCCTTATAAAGGGAATCGGGAATGGACTAAGCGAGCTTAATTTCTAGCAACTCATATTTGATTACAGCCATAGGTGCATCGACATGAATGATACTGCCCACTTCTTTCCCCAAAAGTGCCTTACCTAAAGGACTCTCATAGGAAATTTTGTTGTCCAGAACATCTGCCTCCGCAGGACTTACAACTTTGTATTCCACCTTCTCCGAAAATTCGATGTCATTCAGAATAACAGTAGAACCGATACTGACCGTTTTAAGATCCAGATTACTTTCATCCACTATCCGAGCTTTGGTCAACATTTTTTCCAAGACCATGATTCGTGTTTCCATAAACGCCTGATCGTCCTTGGCTGAGTGATATTCACTATTTTCCTTCAGATCTCCATAGCTGATGGCCAACTTGAGGCGTTCGGCTAGCTCCTTGCGTTTTACTGTCTTCAGTTCCTTGAGCTCTTCCTCCAGCTTGGCTAATCCCTCTTTAGTTAACAATACTTCTTCATTCGACATGGTCTTATTTCAACTCCTATTTCAGCACTTTGCATAATTCAAGTTCAATACTCGAAGGTACAATATATACGAGCTAAACCGTTAGGGTCCATCTATTGCTAATTGGATAAAGCTCCTGGAATTGATGCAAAATGCTCATTTAGCTTGCTTTATTGTAGTTTACTCTAAATTGGACCAACATGCGAAAAGAAATTCAGGAAATAGCAATCAGCTACCTTCGACCACTGTGATCCATATGGTAACCAAAGCTTTCTTGTTCGCATATCGTATGATCATAACGTATTTTAATGAGCACGTGCAGTGCCACTGCCCTTGTCCCAAATTTCATGCAAATCAGGCAGGAGCAGTGTATGGCGGGAGGAAGATTCAATGGCTTCCTTAGGAAAGAATGGCAATGGGAACGGGAATCGCAAATCCAAATCCCCCCCTAACGGTCAAAAGAAAAATGGATTAAACAGTAATTCGGCTATCTTTTCAGCACTTCAAGGAAAAAATGTAGAGATCCTAGTCGCAGCCCTCCTACTAACAGGAAAACTAAACGTCGATTCCGTGACTTTATACAGACAAGCAACATTATTTTTAGGACTCACAGGAAAATACAAAACATTAGCATCTGCCCCTACTAATGTCGATAATATGGTGAAATTTTTAAATGATAACGGCAATATGACGTTGGATCAGGTGATACAAGCCTTTTCGCAGAAAATAAATAATTAACAGGTGGCGAAAGGAGATAGTTGTGGTGAGTGAGTTTGATGGAGAATCTTTTGCAGAGTTTATCATTATTGTGATTCTAGTTGCCATGATCTTCTATGGCTCCTCAGATATAGAGGGACTTTCCGCTTCGCCAACCCAATCCTAAAATGCTAATTCCCGCAAAAAAGAGCATCTATAGACTCTCGCGAGGTCAATAGATGCTCTTCCTTTTTAACGGCTCATTATTTCGAATTAACGTTCCTTCACTTCTACACTTATGGTTTGACTGGAAACCTCTCCTGCAGCATTGACTAACTCGGCCCGATACTCATATGTACCCGGCTTTTGATTTTGGATGTTGGTCACAGCACTTTGGGCCTGCGGACTTTGGCTCGACAGAACCTGCGTGTCGATCAGCTCTCCATTTTCATACAGGTTGTATTGGGTTGCATTCGTACCCCACCACATGTTCATTGTCAGGGTATAGTTACCGTCACCATCCCAATTGTTATGAGACAACACCGGTATGCCAGGAGTAGCATCGGTCACTTCGACAGTTAACGGGTCGCTAACCGTTTTACCGGAAGCGTTGATCAGCTCAGCAGTATACGTGTAGGTTCCATTGCTCTTGCCTGTAACAGAAATGACTGCATGCTGTGCTTCAGGGGAAGCCGCTTGCAACGATTGGGTTGCAATCAGCTTGTCATTTTCATACAACTTGAGTTCATCACCATTCGTGCCCCACCACAGATTCATGGTGATGTTGTAGTCTCCATCCTTCAGTCCGGTGTCCTGACCGTTATCATGAGACAGCACCGGTTTACCCGGCACTTCACCTACAGTGTTTTTCTCGACTCTAACGGTTACTGGATTGGATACGACCGTTTTACCGTCCAAGGTGACGCTCGCTGTAATCTCGGCGCTCCCCTCTTTTAGGGCCCGAAGCTCTCCATACGTATCCAGTGCAACGGATTCATGGCTGCTGATATACTGAACAGAGGCATTACTTAAATCAGCTTGGCTGCCATCTGTGAGCGTACCCTTGAGATGTGTGGCTGCTGTATCCCCAACGTTAAATGTTGTTTGATCCAGTGAAAGCTCTACTTCCTGCAAAGCTGCGCCTGTCTGAGCTGAAAAATCATCTAGCCCGCGCGGCTTTAACTGATAATTTCCTTTGAAAACCGCCGAAATTCCCTTCAGCTTCACTTGCTGTCCTTCTTGATACGGAAAAGATGTCCGTGTTAAGCCTGTACGTGCATCAACTCGCACATGATGGCTAACCTCACCCGCTACTGCATCAAATTCAAACGAACCTACAGGAGTTGCATCTATTATATTACGAATAATGGCAGTAGGAAGCTCAACCAGCTGTCCTTGATTCGCATCGCTGAGCTCGGTGACTTGCACAGCTTGCGGAAGTTGTCCTTCTCCCGTTTTTTCAATAGCCACTGCATCAGTCAACTCGACTTCACCATTGTACAGTGCCAAACTTGCTGTAATCTTTACTCGATCACCTTGGTGAAAGCCGCTTTGGTTTTGATATACATAAATGCCGCCACTTTCATCCTGCATGTAAAAGGCTTGACCGCCAAAAGCCCCTGGTTCTGTCGTCACAACTCCCTCCAAGGTCACAACTTTGCCAGCCGAAAGAGTTCGTGCTTCTGCGACACTGATACGAGCCGGAATTGTATTGCCTTCCTCAGGCAACGGCTGGGCTGGGACATCTGCCAGCACGACCGATTGGGTCAGCAGGTTGCTGCCATTTTGTCTCAGCCTAAGATTAGCTGCACCGCTGGTACCCGGCTTGATCCGCACCGTCAGGTCCCTATAGGCATGCCCCTTGCTGTCGGATTCCAGACTAAATGTTCCGCTATAACCGTAAGAAGTCGGCCAGCTTCCATCCGGATTTTGAATCTGGGCTACTTGATTGCCGCCCGCTACATAAATACCTGCACTGAATCCGCTAATCGTACTATGGGGAGCCAGTTGGTCGGCAACTATGCGAATTTGAAAAGGCTGTGCATTCGGTAGTTGCTCCTGCCGAACGATGCTGTACACAGGCTGCGCACTGGCTGTAAGTCCGCCATAGGAGCCGGCCTTGAACGTTCGCTGATCCCACCATTTGTAGCCGGCTGCAGGAGCGGACCAAGGCTCGGCTTGCGGTTCCGTGGAAGCCTGAGGAGCTTCAAAAGACAGCAATGCCGTCGGCTGATCTAGCTGTAAGTTTTTTACATCCGACAGGCTGGTATACTCCTCCTTCTTGGACAACCAATCGACGATATTGACCAGTAACACAGCGTCATCCTGCTCCTTAAAGCCGTCATACGTTGTCTTCTTGGTTCCTGTCTCTTCACGCAGATATTTCGGCGTTGCATCTTCAACAGGAGATGAATCCCCAATAAAAGCAGCTTTGCCTAGACCTACTTTTGCTACAGCTGCATAAGGTCCTTCCGCTATACCACCTCCGTTATAAACGCCCTGATCTACTGCATTCCCCCAAGCCTGATTGGTTTTAGGCAGATATACGATCCCCTTGGCTTTGGTCGGGTCAATAATCGCCAATGTTGATCCTGCGTGCATTGCCACATTACTCACTCCTGCTGTAATGTCGAACGCCTGGGCAGGTTCAACAATCTGATTAGCCGTGATATCGCCTAATGCATTGTAGCGAAAGCGTATACCAAACTGGTTACCCAGCCAATCTGAGCTAACCACGCCCTGCATCGCTGCCGAGCCTTTTTCTTCCTCACTCATTCCCTTTGCAGGGTCTTCCCATGCACCACGACGGTACCCATTGATACTTTCCGATCCGTCCCAGCGATTCTTGTTGCGGTCGGCGTTATAATGATCACCAATGAAAAAAATGCTATTGCCTGCTTTAACATACTGTTCCATTGCGGCCTGTTCGCTTTGTTTAAAAGGGATATTGGGCTCCGCTGTCACAAATACATCATAATTCTTTAAATCATTATAAGTAATAGGTGTAGATTGGCGAAGTTCATGAACATCGTAGCCATTGTTTGCAAGGGCTTGGCCAAAATCTGAAAATCCACCATCAATCACCCAATCTGCTGCGCCGGCTGTCTGTCCATGTGTATTATCGAACAACACTTTTTTACCAGCGTTTTCGTTGACCACTTTGGCTGCAATGAAAGGGGCCGGGTCTGCCGGGCCTTCTGCGCGTGCCGGTTGCATGCCGCCCACAACACCGGCGTACAACGATAAAGTGAAAACCATAGCTGTTGCGTATTTGAAGCTGCGGGATGTAAAACGACGAAAGATTCCCATTCTATTCCTCCTGTTAATTGGTTTAAGGCCCCTCTCAGAGGGGCACTAAATATAAATGTTAGCATTCATTTATGTGCGGACATGCGTTGTTTTGTAAATCTTTAGGAATAATGAAAAGGAAGGAAATTCCAATAAAAAAGATAGGCTGTATGCAGCAAAGTGAGTATCGCAAATACAATTTTCCCGGCAGCCCGGACTCTTTTTTCCCCTGTAATCAGCTTGGTGCCATTCACGATCAATACCCACACGGCAATGAGTGCTGAAATGAGCGGCAGCGTGCAAATTCCCCAGATATACCAGGCGGAATAGCCATACACCATCTGATTGTTACCATAGACGACCTGTACCCCGAGAAAAATCGTATTTAGTAACGCGATGTATGCCAGGTTGGACGAAATGTGATTATTCGTTTTGCGGATAACTCTGATCACATATCTTATGATCCATATCAGTAGGGTTGTGACGAAAAATAAGGATGCGGCTGCATAGCTGACGAGTAGCGTCCAGGTACGGTGCCAAAGTGTCGTCTGCTTCATGGTCTTACTATCCGGGGCAATCATCATCCACGTACCCTTTTCCTGATACAGCAAAATTTTAAGCTGGCCCCCCTTTTCCACAAACAGCCCATCACCTGCTGCTTGAAAAACTTTGTCTGTTGCTTCATTCTGATCCGGGTATTTTCCTTTAACAATTAGCGTATGATCATCTTGAATATGAACGGTGTATTTAATGCTTCCCAGTATCCGAATCCATTTTCCCCACCCATGAACAGGAGTAGTATCCACCTGATATACGCCCTCGATCTCTGGCGAAAGCTTCACTTGCGTGACAGAACGAGCCAGTGACTGAGAAGCGGCCTGCGGCTTTGCGGGCAGCATTTGAGCTATCGTATTGATGACTTTTCCATGAAGCAGGGTGTCTGTGTCAGCTGAATTGATGGTCACAAAAATACCGATCTTTTGGGATGGAATCAGTACCATTTCGGAAATAAAATCATCAATTTCTCCAGTAGCCCACAACATGGGTACTCCCGTCTTCAGTTGACCACGGAAAAATCCGTAGCCCAAGCCATCCAGACGGGCATCCGCTGCAAATTGCTGTGCATGCATCACTTTTACCGTTTGTGGCTGGAGTACCGCTTTGCCCTCATACTCTCCTTGGTTTAAATGAGTGATCAGATAGTGGGAAAATTCGTTGGGTGTGACGTTCAACGCTCCTGCTCCCGGCAGATTGATATACGATAAGGGTTGTTTCACATAAGCTCCATGCTTCCACTGATACGATTGCGCCAATTCTGGATGATTTAATGGCAACTCCAGTGTCGCGCTGGGCATATTCATAGGCTGGAATAGATGTGTACGAAAGTAATCATTCAGTCCCTGACCGGTTACTTGCTCCACGATATTACCGATCAGACCGAAGGCGACATTACTGTATTCATACTGAATTCCAGGTTTGCGGATAGGTGGCTGATTTTGAAAATACGTGCTGAGATACTGCTCTGTAGGTAAAACGCCTGCGCGAGTTGAGCTGTTAATGTCGTATATCGCTTCATCTAATCCCGCAGTATGTGTCAGAAGCTGATGCAGATTAAAAGGATGATTTTGGTATTGCGAAGCTTTATAGCTGTGGAGATAGCTGTTCACGTCTTCATTCAAATCAAGCTTGTTTTGCTCGACCAGTTGCATTGTGGCACTTGCACTAAATGATTTGGTTAGCGAGCCAACACGAACAATGGTCTTTGCCGGGTCGAATACCATTTTCCGCTCCAGGTCTGCATATCCATATCCTTTACTAAAAAGAATTTGGTCTTCCTGGGTCACAACGACGGCCGCTCCCGGAATATGCAATTTTTCCAATTCTGTACTCATGATATCGTCCACTGCTTTTTCCACTGAATTAGGTGTTATACTATCTGCTGCCCATGCTGAATTAATGAGCAGATTCCAAAGAAACAACGTTGTTAAGAATGCGGATAGGTAGCCAATACCTCTATTCTTCATATTGAAGTACCCTCCTTACCTATGAAGTTGATTTCATGATTTAAACCGTGCGGTGATTGCATAGCGGAGCAGATATTTACACTCCGTATGGGAGCCATCAGCATGGCGCTATGGAATCATCGCACTTCCCTCGCGGGAGTGCGCATGATAAAGCGAATCCTGATCGAATCGCGTAAGCAGAAGGCTTCTTACCTGTTCGATCAGGATTCATACATTACAGATAAAATTAGTAATTCCAGTTAGTTAAATCATCGAATGTAAGTTTTCAAGAATTATGATGGGCCAATCCTTGTGTCTCGTCTTTGCCCATGTTCCGGGTTATCTTGTGTATTGTGGCACGGATACATTTTACATTTTCTTCGATAAATCCGGGTTCCAGCAGTTCATAATGATTACCAATCAAGCTATGCTCTTCATAGCTTCCTTGTGTAGCATCTTTCCATAAAAGTTTATTATCTCCTGTGCCCTTCACCGTTTCCGATCCAGCGGCAACAAAGCCATGAATATTCGCCTGAACATTTTCTGTGTTCACAAGCTGGTTGCCATACACCGCATAAGCGATCATTTTACGCTGGTACGTTTCATTCAACAGCTCACGATAGGATTCGGGAACCTGTTCCAGCATGGCATGAATTTCCTGCTCTGTTTCTTCATCTGTGAAAGGCAGAGCTTCTGCCCTTTTGACCGAATCGAGCATTAAAATATCGGATACAGTATGACCTTGGTGCTCCAGTGTGCCGGCAACCTTATGCGCCAGATTCCCACCTATAGAATAACCAAGCAGCACATACGGACCTTGCGCCTGCGTGCTGATGATTAAATCAACATATCGTGCCAACATTGCCTGCTCATCCGTAACATCATCTACGAACTCTAATCCATACACAACTGCATCTTGGTCCAGTTGTTTTGCAAGCTCTGCGAACGACAGTCCGTATCCAAGCATAGGAGGAAAGCAGAAGATGGAAACCGGACCGTGTTCATTCAACCGAATGATTGGACTATCGACCTTGTAGTCCAGATCGGCTTTCAATAATGTGAGCGCCTGCTCTTCTATGGTCGGGAACTCCAGAACACTACGGATGGGCAGCTCAATATCTGTAGCAAGACGAACTTTGCGTATAAGCTCCAGTACTTTCAAGGAATGTCCACCCAACGTGAAAAAGTCATCGTGGATTCCCACTTGCGGGATTTCAAGCACCTCCTGCCAAATAGCTGCCAGCAACTGCTCCACATCGGTTCGTGGTGCGACATATTCTATCCCCGTGTGCAATGCTTTGTCCGGCACAGGTAAAGCTTTACGGTCAATTTTGCCGTTAGTCGTTAGTGGAAACCGATCCAGCTGTACAAAAGCGGACGGAATCATATAGCTCGGCAGACTGGCCGACATCACAGTTCGAAGCTCACGGATGGTCAGCTGTTCATCGGCAGTGAAGTAAGCACATAATTGCTGCTGACCTGCTCCATCCCGCAAAGCGATAACAACGCTATCCCGTACAGAAGGTACACTTGCCAGTCTCGTCTCCACCTCGCCCAGCTCAATCCGGTAACCGCGAATTTTAACCTGTTGATCAATCCGTCCAGCGTATTCCAGTATGCCGTCTTCACGCCAGCGAACAAGGTCCCCAGTACAGTACAGGCGATCTCCGTCCACCCACGGATTAGCAAGAAATCTCTCAGCCGTCAGTTCAGGACGATTCAAATAACCACGCGCAACTCCGTCTCCACCAACAACCAGCTCACCCCAGGCTCCGACCGGTTGCAAGTTAAATGATGAGTCCACAACATACGCCGTCGAATTGCAAATGGGACGTCCGATTGGCACAGAATCCAGCTGTTCTTCCGTAATGTGATATGTCGTCGAAAAGGTTGTATTTTCCGTTGGTCCATAGCCATTAATGATGTTCATATGCGGATTATCGCGCAGGACCCGGTTAATATGGGGTGCAGACAAAACATCACCACCAACCAACAAATACTTCACATCACCAAAAAGTTTACTATCCTGCTGCGAAAGCTGATTAAATAATGGTGTGGTCAGCCACATCATGTTGACGTGATGATCCTGTATCGTCTCTTTCATCTTGGCTGCGTCCAAAAGATCATCCTTATGCAAGAGAACAAGCTGACCGCCGTTCAGCAGTGCACCCCAAATTTCAAATGTAGATACATCAAATACAAACGCACATGTCTGCAGCATTCGGGTTGATTCATCAAATGGGACATAATCCGTATTGCGGACGAGACGCACAACACTTCGGTGCTCAACTACGACACCCTTAGGCTTACCTGTTGAGCCTGAGGTATAAATGACATAAGCGGCATGATTACTCGCTCCATCTATACCCGGATTGGAAGCATCTGCACTGTACGACTTATCATCATTCAGATTGACAATCTGTCCGTCAAAATAGCACCGATCCAATAAATCCTGCTGAGCCAACAGTAGCTTGGCTCCCGAGTCCTCTAGCATATAACGGATACGATCCTCTGGATATTGAGAATCTATCGGCACATACGCGCCTCCAGCCTTCAAAATGGCAAGTGTTCCCGTAATCATATCCAACGAGCGCTCCGTCAAAATGCCAACAGGTTCATCAGGTTTGACCCCTGCATCCCGCAGTGTACGCGCTAATCGATTGGCTGTCTCATTGAGCTCCCGATAGGTCAATGTTTGATGACCCAAAGCTACGGCAATATGATCTGGTGTGCGTTCTGCCTGCTCCTCAAACAGTTTATGAATCGTCTGATTGTCTGGATATGCAGAGGAAGTGTCATTAAACTCTCCAGTAATTTGCTGTTTTTCCGCCGCTGTAACCAGTTCCAGCTCTTCTACGCGAACATTTGGGTTAAGCAAAGTTTGCTCCAACAGGTTCACAAAATGTCCATGCAGACGCTCAATGTCTGTTTGATCATAATTTAACGCATTATACATAAAACGAATCTTCACGCATTCTCCCGGCATTACAACTACATTCAGATCATAGTTGGTCTGCTCAAGAGCTACCACGTTGGAAATCGGGGAAAGTTCCTGCCCATCAATTTCCATCTCCTCGACCTGCTCATCCACCGGATAATTTTCAAACACCATAATATGGTTAATTAAATCCTGTTTCTGGTCAGTCAATGCCTGAATTTCAAACAGTGGGTACGTATCATACGCATGAGAAGCCAGCGCCTGTTCCTGCGTTTTCTTCATAACTTCTGCAAAAGATTCCCCTGCCTCACTAAGGATGCGAACGGGAATGGTATTAATGAACAAGCCGATAATACCCTCGACTCCGATAATATCCGATGGACGGCCTGAGACGACACTACCAAATACGACATCACAGTGGTTGTTATATTTTTGTAGCACAATTCCCCATACGGTTTGTAATAACGTATTCATGGTTACCTGATATCGCTTAGCCGTCTCCTCCACCCGGAGGGTAAGCTCACGCTCCAAAACCGTCACCCAATCACTAGCTGTATAGCCTCCACTCTTGCGGCCGGATTTTACAGCTGGTAGTGCTGTTTGCTGCTCATACCCGGATAAATAGCTGCTCCAGTAATCAGTTGCCGCCTTGCGATCCTGTGCTTCCAGCCATTCAATAAAGCGGCTGTACGGCACTGCCGGTGCCAGCTCTGGCACTCTGCCCTCCTGAAGCGCTGCATAGCTCTCAAACACTTCTTTATTTATTAGGGACAGACACCAGCCGTCCATGACGATATGATGGAAGCTCCACACAATATGGTAACTGTCTTCCCCGGTGCGCAAAATCGCTATACGCATCAGGACATCCCGACGCAGATCAAATCCCCTTGCTTTATCTTCCAACTTGAAGTTCTTCAGCCAAATGCCCCTTGTATCGCTATCCAACTCGCGTAAATCTTCGTAATAGAAGCCACAATCCCGATTTCGGTAGACCACCTGCAACGGCTCCGTATCCCGGCCGAAATAAAAATGTGTACGTAGCGCCTCGTGTCGCCGAACCAGCATATTCAGGCTTTCTGCAAAATTCCCGATGTCCATCCGACCCCGCATATCATAAGAAACCTGCTCAAAATACGCGTCATTCGCGGCTGCTTGACTATCAAGCTGGCTGTGAAACAACATCCCTTTCTGCATCGGGGTTAGTGCATATACATTGTCGATCTCACCCGCAGCGCCCATTTCAGATAACAGGCTGTCCAAGCCCTCCACACTCATTCCTTTATAGGAAATATCACTTGGGGTCAGCTCTGGGTGTTCTTTATGGGTGCAATGTGTCAAAATTTCGCGCAAGCTCGATTCCAGTAATCTCGCCAATCGCTCAATCGTCTCTGGTCGGTAGCTGGTACGGCTATAGCTAATTGTCAGCCCCAACTGACCTCCCGAAATGATGCCGCCAAAATCCAGTGTATATGTCCGAGCCATGGTCGGGCTAAGTGGCATCCCCCCCTCATATGGGGATGACTGCAAGTCGTTTCCTTTCATATCCTGATCGAACTGTCCCAAATAGTTAAAACTAATTTCAGGAGCTGTCGTAAATATGGCTGAAGGTCCCTCCGATGCCTGTGTCTGACGGTCGAATAAATATTTCAGTGCGCCGTAGCCGATCCCTTTTTGCGGGATACTGCGCAGTCCTTCCTTCACATGTTTGATTCGCTGTGAAAGAGCAGTCTCTTCTGGCATATCGAGTAAAACAGGATATTGGCTTGTAAACCACCCTATCGTCCGGGTAATATCCACCTCTGATAAAATGGGTTCACGTCCATGTCCCTCTAGATTTATCAGGAAACGATCATTTCCGCTCCATGCCTGTAACGCCATTCCTACCGCAGTCAGCAACAGGTCATTAATTTCTGTACGGTAGGCACGATTGGCCTGCTTGAGCAGTTGCTCTGTCTCTGCATTTGTCCATAAAGCAGTAACCGACTCACTATCGCCAATCAATGGCTTATCGTGCTCGTTATGTCCGTAATCCTGCGGCAAAGGAGCCAGTTCCGCTTGTGCAAGCTCCTCCCAATACGCCCGCTCACGTTCCATGGCCGGACTGTTGGCATAGGCGTGCAGCTTTTCGGCCCACGTTTGGAACGAATCCGTCTTGTGAGGTAACTGAATCACCTGCTCACCCTTGGAGGCTTGCTCATAAGCTGTCGCCAAGTCCTCAAATAAGATGCGCCAGGACACTCCATCTACCACCAAATGATGAATTGCGACCAGCAGATGATCCCCATCCGGGCAACGGAACAGGCCGAGCCTCATCAACGGCCCTTCGCTTAGAGAAATACCAGATTGAATTTCATTGCATTTGGCTTCAATTATCTTCGCCAAGTTCCCTTCAATAGCATCACTGTTCCTATAGTCAAAGCACTCCAAATGGTACGGTTCGCCTTCATCTACACCTCGGTTCCATGCTGTATATCCGTTCTCCGACGACCGAAAAATCATACGCAATGCATCATGATGCGTTGTAATCTGATGGAGCGCCTGCCGAAGTGCCTGTTCGTCATAGCCTTCCTGCCGATAGAGCATGACCGATTGGTTGAAATAGTGTGGTTCACCTGTTGGCTGTTCAAAGAACCAGCGCTGAATCGGTGTAAGCACAACATTTCCGGTAACCTCGCCCTGCTCGGCTACTCGGTTAACTGGCTGAATATAAGTACTTAGATCCGCAATTGTCGGGTATTTAAACAAGTCTTTCATTTCCAGCTTGTATCCAGCCTGAAACAAGCGAGACGATACTTGAATGGCCTTGATGGAGTCGCCACCCAAATGGAAGAAGTTATCCTGTATCCCAACCTTCTGAATACCTAGGATGGCGCCCCAAGCCGCAGCCAGTGCTTGTTGAACATCCGTTTCAGGTGCCACATAATCCATGCCTGTATCGAGATTATGCTCAGGCAGAGGTAGTGCCCTGCGGTCTACTTTGCCATTTAGCGTCAAAGGCAGTCTGGAAAGACGTACAAAGTAAGAAGGCACCATATAGCTCGGCAGATCCTGTGATAGAGCGTTACGTAAGTCACTAGCGCTTAGTTCGCTGTCTGTTACAAAATAGGCACACAGCTGCTTTTGCCCGTGATCGTCCTGCCGTACTATCACAACCGATTCCTTCACACCTGCAATCGTGGACAAACGGGTTTCAACTTCACCCAGTTCGATGCGGTAGCCGCGAATTTTGACCTGCTCATCCATTCTTCCCTTGTACTCCAGTACGCCATCAGCACGCCAACGCACCAAATCCCCTGTACGATAGCAATATTCTCCAGGCCGGAATGGACTTTCAATAAACTTTTCTGCCGTAAGCTCAGGCCGATTCAGATACCCGAGTGCCACGCCATCGCCACCGAGAAATAGTTCGCCCCATGCCCCCACAGGCTGCAATTTTAACGAACGATTGACCACATAAACGGTGGAATGATTAATCGGACGGCCAATGGGAACACCTTGAGTTTGCGGTTCCATAATTTCATAGGTGGTGGAAAAGGTTGTGTTCTCCGTCGGCCCATAAACATTACTCAATCGAAGGTGCGGGTACTCCTTCAGCACGCGGTTAGCGTGTGGTACGGACATCACATCACCACCCACGAGCAATTCCTTCAGGGATGCAAACACTTCAATGTCTTGCTGTGAATGCTGATTAAATAAAGCCGTGGTCATGAACATGGTGTTAATCCGATACTTATTCATCGCCTGTTTGAACTTGGCAGCATCCAAAATAGTGTCATGATTTACTACATATAATTGGCCACCGTTCAGCAGCGTTCCCCAGATTTCAAATGTGGAGGCATCGAATACAACTGCACCCATTTGCAGCATACGCGTATTTTCGTCAAGCGTGGCGTAGCTAGTGCTCCTCACCAATCGTACGACATTACGGTGATTGACCATAACGCCTTTCGGCTTGCCTGTCGTACCAGAGGTGTATATGACATGCGAAAGATCTAAGGCAGATCCCCCATTTGAAATGGCATCTGATCCATGGGTATGAGTGTAGCCTTCAAATTCGCTGCTCCATAGTTGCGCATCGCTCAAATCGATGACTGGAATACCTGGTTCAAAAGAAACCTGCTCACGTCGCTGTGACAGTAACAGCTCGGCACCGGAATCCTCTAGTAAATATCGGATGCGCTCTTCCGGATACTCGGGATCAATAGGAACGTAAGCCCCCCCTGCCTTCAAAATAGCCAGCATGCCCACGACCATTTCAATGGAACGCTCAGCCACTATCCCTACTCGCTGTATCTGAGTTCCGGACCCGTGCCGTATCCCATGGGAAGTAAGGATGCATGCCAAACGATCGGAACGCTCATTCAGCTCGCGATAAGTGAGCTGTGTGTCCGCAAAGGTGATCGCTAGTCGATCTGGCGACTGTGCAACCTGTTCCTCGAACAGCACATGCATTAATTGATCCCGTGGATACGGAGAGTCTGCTGCTGTAGTGCTGAATTGCTTCACCAGCTGCTCTTTTTCTTGAGTCGAAACCATTTCTATAGCCGCAAGAGCGATCTCCGGCTGTTCGATAACCACATTGATTAGCTGCTGTAAATGTACAGCCAGTCGTTCGATGGTTTCGCGTTTGTACAAACGGGTTCCGTATTGAAAACCGCAGGCAATTTGTTCCCCATCCTCCTGCGCGAACAGACTTAGATCAAATTTAGCCGTCGTTTGTTCACTTGGATAAGGTGCTAATTGCAGCTCTGCCAGCTGCTGCTCTGTTTGTTCCAGGTTTTGTAGAGCAAACATGGTATCAAATAACGGATTGCGGCTTAAATCTCGATCCACACCCAGCTTTTCTACCAGCTCTTCGAACGGATAATCCTGATGTTCAAAAGCCTTTAACGCGTTATCCTTGACCTCCAGCACATAATCGCGGAATGTTTTCCCGCCTTCCGGATAATTACGGATTGCCAGTGTATTGACGAACATACCGATCAGATTGCCAAGATCAGCATGAGGCCGTCCCGCGATTGGTGAACCGACAATGATATCCTCCTGCCCGCTGTATTGGCTAAGCAAAGTCGTATAGGCAGCCAACAGCACCATATATAAAGTCGATTCGGTCTGCATCGCAATGCTTTTTAATCCTTCGCTTTGCCGTTGATCGAGCGTAAATTCCAGTACATCCCCTTCAAAGCTTCTCACCGCCGGACGTGGATAATCAGTCGGAATATCCAGCACAGGCAGCTCTCCTGCGAAGGTATTGAGCCAGTAGTCTTCCTGTTCTTGATAGCGTTCACTTTGTTGCTGCTCCCGCTGCCAAGCAGCGTAGTCCTTATACTGAATACGCAGCGACGGAAGCGTATCCCCTGCATATAAGTGGATGAAGTCCTGAATCAATACATTTATAGAGGTGCCGTCAGAAATGATGTGATGCATATCCAACAGCAAAATATGATGCTCTGGACTAATTTCAATCAGACCAGCCCGGAACAGCGGAGCCTGCTCAAGATTGAATGGCTGGACAAAGCCATGCACCAGCTCATCTGTCTCCCTCTGGTCAGCTCCGGGGGCATGAATCAACTCCACGCGAAAAGAAACCTCGTTATGTACTCGCTGGACAGGTTCACCATTCATGGTCTCAAAGCTCGTTCGCAATGTTTCATGGCGGTCAATAAGCTGACGGAACGCATTATCCAGTGCCTTATGATCAAGTGAACCGATCAGTGTCAGGGCTCCGGGTATGTTATAGCTAATTCCCGCTCCATCAAGCTGATTGAGAATATACATCCGTTTTTGGGCCGAAGATACCGCATAAAATGGCTTATTCTCCGAAACAGGGATGGATTCATAGGTGGTTTGCTCCAGTGCTTCAATAACCTGCGCAAACTGTTCGATGGTTGGGTGCTGGAATAGATCCTTTAGCTGCACATTTTTATGCAATTGCTTATGGATGAGTGATATGACATGTGTCGCCCGCAGGGAATGTCCTCCTGCTTCAAAAAAGTTATCCTTAATGCCAATACATTCAATTTCAAGCACTTCTTTCCAGATGCTGACCAGTTGTGCTTGTAATTGATTTTGAGGAGGTACATATTCTGCGCCTGAGCTTATGCCTCCCTCGGGTCGCGGCAACGCCCGGCGATCCACCTTGCCATTAGGTGTCAAGGGTAATTGTTCCAGCTGTACAAAATACGACGGCACCATATAACTTGGTAGTTCTCGGTTCAAAGCACTGCGAAGCTCACTTAACTGTACATCCGCATGGGTTACCACATAAGCGCAGAGCTGCTTTTGCCCCTGCTCATCCTCCCGTGCAATCACAACTGCTTCTCGGACTGCCTCCAGCTTCAACAGCTGCGCTTCCACCTCGCCCAATTCAATCCGATAGCCCCGGATTTTCACTTGTGCGTCGATCCGCCCTTTGTATTCCAGCGTTCCGTCCGCATTCCACCGCACCAGGTCCCCTGTTCGATAGCAGCGTTCGCCGTTACGAAACGGACTGTTGATGAACTTTTCGCTTGTCAGGTCCGGGCGGTTGCAGTATCCACGAGCCACCCCGTCACCGCCAACGAGCAGTTCTCCCCACGCTCCAATCGGCTGAAGCTGCATCGAACGGTCCACGACATATGCCGTTGAGTTATGGATCGGGCTGCCAATGGGCACGGCTTCTGATTGGACGCCAGTAATGGCATGCGTAGTAGAAAAGGTCGTATTTTCTGTAGGACCATAGCCGTTAATGATCCGCAGGTTCGGATGAGCCTTCAGTACCCGGTTAATATGCGGTACGGACAGCACATCGCCACCGACCAGCAACTCCCGTATTCCCTCGAACAGTTCCAAATCCTGCTGGGAAAGCTGATTAAAGAGCGGCGCGGTCAGCCACATCGTGGTAATGCCATGATTACGGACAGCTGCCTTAAGTCTAGGTGCGTCCAAAATGACATCCTGGCTCACCAGTACCAGCTGTCCACCGTTCAATAGCGCCCCCCAAATTTCGAAGGTAGACGCGTCAAAGACAACAGACCCGGTCTGCAAAATGCGCGTGTCCGCATCCAAGTGTGCATAGTTTGTATTTTTCACCAAACGCACGACATTGCGATGCTCCACCATAACGCCTTTGGGCTGGCCTGTTGTACCAGAAGTGTACATAATGTAAGCCAAACGATCAGCTGCGTAAACCGGATGTATTGGTTTAGCATGTTCTGATTGCGTAGCTTCTGTTGGGGTGGTTGTAGTAGAAGCAAGTTCGGAACTGGCGGAAATAGAGTAAAACGGATTTAGGCAGTCCACGTATGCCATATCAGCCATATCCGTATTTGTTCCATGATCATTCGGCAAGATTGGATCGTAACGATCTGCATCATCCGTTCCATAAATCGCGGCATCACTCAGGTCAAGCACCATTCCCTTAAAATCAGTGGGCCGATGTTCTATTTTCTGCACAAGTAGTATTTCGGCACCGGAATCCTCCAGCAAATAGCGCACGCGCTCGTCCGGGTATTCGGAGTCAATCGGAACATACACCCCGCCCGCTTTAAGAATCGCGAGCATACCTACGATCATCTCTATCGATCGTTCAGCTATAATGCCGACCGTCTGCTCGGTGTGAATTCCTTGCTTACGTAAAGAATGAGCCAGTCGGTTAGCCTTTTCATTTAATTCTCCATAGGTCAGGCTATCTTGTCCGGATACTACTGCCACCTGGTGTGGTACCTGCTTCGCCTGCATCTCGAACAATTCATGAATGGACGCATGACTTGGATAATCCACAACTGTATCGTTAAAGGTATGAACCAGCTGCTCTACTTCTTGCTCTGATAGCACTTGTGCTGTGCAAATCTCCAGCTCAGGCTGATGCAAAACAACGGTGTACAGCCGTATTAGTTGCTCAACAAAGCGTTCAATCGTCATCTGGTCATAACGGTCGCTACTGTATGTCACATTCAGGGAAACCACTGCATTTTCCCATTGAAATTGAAGATCCAGTTCAGATTGCACATGATTCATAAAATAAGAAGTGTGGATATTTTGCAGGGATGCAGTGGTGTGAATAAGAGGCTTATCGTTCTCGTTACGTGGAATTTCAAGCCCCTCGGTATAGTTCCAAAAGGGAATATTTTGGTGTTCAATTGCTTCGCTGACAGAAGTTTTGATTTGAGACAGCAAGGTTTTGAAGGTTGTCGAGGAATCCAGCGTGTTTTTCAGTAAAATCAGATGGTTAATCGGCTTTGCAGTACTGTTGCCAGACTTGGCTACTGGAATGCCCAGCAGCACACTTTCCTCACCTGTGTATTTATGCAATAAGCTCTCAACTCCAGCCAGCAAAACCATAAACACGGCCCATGGAGCTCCACCTGTTATAGATGATATTCTTTGGGAAATTTCAGATGGAAATGTGAGCGTGTACGTAAGAAAATTAGAACTCGTTGCAGCTGTATCCTTGGACACATGATTGGTGTATGGCAAGCAGGTGATATGATCCTCAGATTCCAGCTTATGACTCCAGTAGTTTTTTTCCTTCTCAAATAAGGCTTTCAATGACATCCCTCCTGCTTCATGGGGTCTGTACCCCTGTTGGAATGGTGCGTTGTTACGTAATTGAGCAATGTGTCGGAAAAATAATACTTTGCAGGCAAGGGCAGTCGGACAAGCCGCCGCCCTCTGCGCATGCAAAGTGAAATCATTTCTTTTTAGAAAACTGATTTAGAAAATAAAGTCGATGGAATCTGGCGAGAAGCCTTCCGGCTGCTCGCTCGAGTTCACCTGAATATCGCTTAATAGCAAATCTGGATTAGCTCCAACCTGGGACAGGATCGCTATCAAATCTCCGGTTAATCGTTCAATAGCATCTGCGCCAAACAGCTTTGTGCAATATTCGAAGGAACCCTTGATCTGCCCGTCTTCATCACTCACGGACAAGGTCAAATCGAATTTGGAAATACGATGTTCCTGAACATACGGATTAAAGGACAGTGTTTCAAGCTGCGCTTCCTGTGACTCCGTATTTTGCAGTACAAACATGGTGTCAAACAACGGATTACGGCTTGCATCCCGCGCTACATCCAGCTTTTCCACCAACTCCTCAAGCGGATAATCCTGATGCTCGAAGGCTTGCAGCGTACGTTCTCGGGCTTCCAGCAGGTAGCTGTGGAACGTTTGGTTGCCCTGCGGCTGGTGCCGGATGGCTAGTGTATTAACGAACATGCCGATCAGTGGCTCCAGTTCAGGCAACAAGCGGCCTGCTACCGGCGTACCGATGATCAGATCATCCTGACCGCTGTATTTGGACAGTAGGATGGTATAGGCACTCAGTAGCACCATGTACAGCGTACTTCCGGTCTGTACCGCAATTCGGCGCAGTTGCTCGGATACATTCGGGTCCACTGTAAATTCATACATTGCTCCCTCGAAGCTGCGAGCAGCAGGTCTAGGATAAGCAATCGGCAGATCCAGTACAGGCAACTCTCCGGCTAAATGCTCCAGCCAGAACTGTTCCCGGCGTTGGTATGATTCACGCTGCATTTCATGCTGCTGCCACACGGCATAGTCCTTGTACTGAATGGGCAGCGGCGCCAAGGCCTGTCCCTCGTACAGTTGTCCCAGCTCCTGCACGATATTGTTAGACGACACACCGTCTGAAATAATATGGTGCATGTCGTACATCAGGAGATGACGTTCGGGTCCGGTTTGAATGAGACGGACACGCAGCAGAGGTGCCTGCTGAAGATCGAAGCTGCGTACAAAAGACTCGATATAGGCTTCGGCTTCGGACTCATGGGCCTGCAGGCGCTCTACTGCAAACGCCACCTGATCGTAAACCCGCTGAACAACCTCGCCGTCCACCATTTCGAAGGAAGTTCGCAGCGTTTCATGGCGGGCTATTAACTGACGGAACGCATCCTCCAGTCGATCTGCCTGAAGCGGCCCCTCCACGACTAATACACCCGGCATATTGTAGCTGACATCCCCACCGTCCAGATGGCTCAAAATATACAGTCGTTTTTGAGCCGAGGAAGCAGGATAGTAAGACTGTTTGGCAGCTGCAGGGATCACCGTATAGGTGTCTGTGCCCTGCGCGGTGATCAGTTGGGCTTGCTGCTCAATCGTAAAGTGCTGGAACACCTCACGCAGTGTAATTCGGCTGCCCAGTTCCTGATGGATTTTGGCCACCAGCGTCGTGGCCCGCAGGGAGTGTCCACCCATATCGAAGAATGAGTCGGTGACTCCTACGCTGGACAGCTTCAAGACATCCTGCCAGATTTGGGCTAGCTTGGCCTCCAGTGGCGTCCGCGGTGCCACATACTCTAGGCCTCCTTCAAGGCGTGCTTCCGGTGCTGGCAATGCCTTCCGGTCGATTTTCCCGTTTGGCGTCAGCGGGAAACGATCCAGCTGTACCACATACGTCGGGATCATGTAATCCGGCAGCTTCGGCTGCAGCGCATTCCGTAGTTCTGGTAGACTTAGCGACTCCGAAGCTACGATATAGGCACACAGATCCTTGTGCCCGTCTTCATTTTCCCATGCTGTGACTACAGCTTTCTGAATGCCGTCCACGGTCAGCAGCTGTGCTTCCACCTCGCCCAGCTCGATCCGATACCCGCGAATTTTGACCTGATGGTCGATCCGGCCTAAATACTCGATACTGCCATCCGGCAGCCACCGTGCCAGGTCGCCTGTCCGGTACATCCGGTTTGCGTAAGTGCTGTCCGCTGGATCAGCGGCCGTCGCCTCAGCAAACGGATTCGGGACAAACTTCTCAGCCGTCAGTTCCGGCAGGTTGAGGTATCCTCGTGCGATACCTGCCCCTCCGATATAGAGTTCACCCGCGATCCCCATCGGTACCAGCTGTTGTCGAGTGTTCAAGATGTACACAGCCTGGTTGGCTATCGGCGTTCCGATGGATACCGTGTGCTCCCCTTTTTCCAGCAGTACATTCAGCGACTCTACATCTTCAATCGTATAGGCGGTTGCATCTACGGTCGCTTCGGTCGGGCCATACACGTTCGTAATGACCGGATGATACCCGGACCATTTGTGCAGGAACACATGGACCAACTGCACGGATAAGGCTTCGCCCCCGATCAGGTAATGCTTCACATCCGGCGCTTCTGTCACATTGACGCTTTCGTTCAAAATATGCAGATGCGCTGGTGTGCCGTCCGACAGATCAATCCGGTGCATGCGATAGTACGCAATCAAATGCTCCCCGCTCAGGCTGACGTCACGGGATACCACATGCAGGGTATGACCTAGCAGCAAGCTGGCAAAGATTTGCTTCACCGAAGCGTCAAATACAAATGCGGACAGCCATGCGATGTGAAGCGGCTGATCATACCGACTGTATACTCGCTCATACAGAGCATCTACCAGATTGCCGACACTGCCTTGCTCAATCATAACCCCTTTCGGCTGACCGGTTGTACCTGACGTGTAAATCATATAGGCCAGGTTATGCAGGCCGGCGACAGGGATCAGGTTGCTCGCATCCTGTGCTCCCCATTGAGCTTGAACGTCCTCATCGTCAAGAACGATAGCTTCTACTGTGGATGGCAAGCTCAACGAAAGGTTGGCGGCTCTGCTGGTGATCACGACCTTGGCCCCACTGTCTTGAAGCATGTAGTCGATACGCTCCTGTGGATACATCGTATCCATTGGCACATACGCGCCTCCGGCCTTCAGTACTCCCAGAATGCCCACCAGAAGATCCGCAGAACGTTCCAGCAGTACGCCTACCGGTTGATCTGCTTCAACACCTTTCGCCCGTAACACACGGGCCAACCGGTTCGCCTGCTCATTCAGCTCAGCGTAGGTTAGACCTATGTCCCCAGATACAACGGCTATCCGCTCAGGGCTGTTTTTCGCTTGCTCTTCAAAACGCTCGCTGAGCGACAGACCTTGGAGTGTTCCACGCACGCTGTGCGCGTTCGGATCATTGAACACCTCCAGAATCTGTTCGGTTTCTTCGGTCGTAATCAGTTCCAGCTCACCCAGCTTCGCATCCGGGTTTGCCGCCACGGCTTCGGCTAAGCGAATAAAGTGACGTGTCATCCGTTCAACGGTTTCCCGTTGATACAACGCAGTTGCATACTGCAATCCGAACTGGATGCCTGCCTCTTCCTCTCTGGCTTCCAGCGTGAAGTCAAACTTCGCTGGTGTTTGCTCCAAGCCGTATGGACGGAAGCTCAGGTCTGCCAGTTGCAGCTCGCCTTCCTCCGTCGTTTGCAGGGTAAACATCGTATCGAACAGCGGATGGCGACTCATATCCCGCTTCACATTCAGCTTTTCCACCAATTCCTCAAATGGATAGTCCTGATGTTCGTAGGCTTGCAGGGCCCGAACCTTCACTTCTTCCACGTAGCTACGGAAGGTATGTTCCGCTGTCGGATAGTTTCGCAATGCCAACGTACCGACGAACATCCCGAGGATTGGCTCCAAATCGGCATGCGGTCGTCCGGCAATCGGCGTGCCGACAACGATGTCCTCTTGGCCACTATATTGATGCAAGAGTGCGGTGTATGCCGCCAGCAGCACCATATATAGGGTAGAGCCTGTGTGCGCCGCCAGTTCCTTCAGGCGTTCGCTCACTTCGCGTTCCAGCCCAAACACCACGGTATCGCCTGCCGTACTTCGTATCGACGGACGGGCAAAGTCTGTCGGTAAATCCAGCACAGGCAGTTCCCCCCGGAAGGTGTCCAGCCAGTAGGCTTCCTGACGCTGCATCCATTCCTGATGGACCTCGCTTTGTTGCCATACGGCATAGTCTTTGTACTGTATCCGCAGTGGCGCTAGCTGTTCACCGTCATACAAGCGGACAAATTCTTCAGTCAGTACCCCCATCGACACGCCATCCGAAACGATGTGGTGCATGTCGAGCATGAGTACATGCTGCGGTTCCTGCCCTGCTCCTGATACGCCTAGATCTACCAAGCCTACCCGCAGCAGTGGTGCAGCTTGTAGATCAAACGGACGGACAAAGCAACTCACCAGCTCTTGTACTTCCTTATTGACCTTCGTGTCTGTATCCGTAGTTGCACCCTCTGCCTGTACCTTCGTAAATTCGACCTCGAACGGTACGGTGTCCTCAATAGACTGCATTGGCTCGCTGTCCACCAGTTCAAAGCGGGTACGCAAGGACGCATGACGGGCGATCAGTTGACGGAATACGTCCTCCACTCGCTTCACGTCCAGCGGACCGCTCACTTGCAGCACCGATGGCATGTTGTAGTTCACATCCTGCGGATCGAACTGATGCAACACATACAGTCGTTTTTGCGCTGAGGACAAGGGATAGAAGCTGCGCTCTTCCGTTACTGGAATGGACGCATATGTTACTTGATCCAACTGTTCCAGTACGACTGCCAGTTGCTCAATCGTTGGTGCTTCAAAAATACTGCGCAGGGGAAGCGGCTTGTTCAGTTCCTTGTGAATCTTCGAGGCCAGTGTGGTCGCCCGCAGCGAGTGTCCGCCAATCTCGAAGAAGTTTTCCTTCACACCGACCTGAGTGAGACCTAGTACATCCTGCCAAATTTGCGCCAGTTTCACTTCCACCCACGTTCGCGGTGCGACATAGTCGGCTCCGGTTTGCAGGCTGCCTTCTGGTGCTGGCAGGGCCTTGCGGTCGATTTTACCGTTCGGTGTCAGCGGCATTTGCTCCAACTGTACCAAGAAAGAAGGCACCATGTAGTTTGGCAGCTCCTCACCCAGTAAACTGCGCAGTTCACCAGCGCCTACTTCTCTTTCAGCGACATAGTACGCCACCAGTTGATTTTGTCCCTGCTCGTCCGCTTGGGCCAGGACGATGACCTCTTGTACGTCCTCCACTTTCAATATTTGTGCCTCGACTTCGCCCAGCTCAATCCGGTAACCCCGGATCTTTACTTGATGGTCAATCCGGCCCAAGTATTCGATGTTTCCGTCTGGCATCCATCTTGCCAAGTCGCCTGTGCGGTACATCCGCTCATATCCGGCTTCGCCAGCCGCAAACGGATTCGGTACAAATTTCTCCGCCGTCAGCTCTGGACGATCCAGGTAACCACGTGCCAGACCCGGACCAGACACGCACAGTTCACCCGCTACGCCTACCGGAGCCAAATGCCCGTGTACATCTACCATGTATACCCGATGATTCGGCACAGGACGTCCAATGGAAATAAGCTGTCCTGCTCTCTCATCCTTGGATACCGGCCAGATGGATGTCGCTACCGAGTTCTCGGTTGGACCATAGCCATTGTAGTACGCCACCTGATCCTTCCACTTGTATACCAGCTCTGTTGAAGCGGCTGAACCCGCAGTGACCAGAATACGCAGATTTGGCATCCGCTGCGGCTCCAGATACACCGCATAGGTAGGCGGCAAAGCTGCCACCGTGATGTGGTGATCCGCCATATATTGTTCAAACCGTTCGTAGTCCAAAATCGTCTCTGACGTTGGCACGTATAACGTGGCTCCGCAGAATAGAGCTTGGAAGATTTCCCAGCAAGCCGCATCAAACGAGTAGCTGGCGAACAGCAACATATGATCTGAGGTACTGATCTCGAATTCCTGATCAAAATACGTTTTCAGATTGCATAGCCCGTGATGCTCTAGCATAACGCCCTTCGGCTGCCCCGTTGTCCCCGATGTATAGATCACATACGCCAGATCGTTCGGACCGGACAACGACTCCAGGTTAGAACCATCCTCGTGATACACACTTTGTGCTCCATCTAGCACCAGCACGTGACCGTCGAAAGCTACTTTGTCCACCAGATGACCTTGAGTTAACAACAGCTTCGCTCCCGAGTCATCCAGCATATAGCGGATACGCTCTTCCGGATAGGTTGGATCGATAGGTACATATGCGCCTCCGGCTTTCAAAATGCCTAACATACCCACGATCATGTCTATCGAGCGTTCGGTCATCAGACCCACCAAACGATCTTTTGTCACGCCTTGAATGCGCAAGGTACGAGCCAGACGATTCGCGCGTTCATTCAGCTCGCGATAAGTCAACTGCTCTCCTTCGAAGTACAACGCTGGCTGCTCTGGTGTGTGCGCCGTTTGTGTCTCAAACAGACCATGGATCGTTTGCTCGCTTGGATACTCGGCGGCTGTATCTCCCCATACGCTGAGAATTTGCTCGCGTTCCTGCTCGCTTAACACATCCAGTTCCTGCACCCGAATGTCCGGATTCGCTACCACTTGTTCCAGTAGCTGTATTAAATGGCCCTGAGTCCGTTCCACGGCTTCCCGATCAAATATTTTTGTATTATATTCAAATCGGATTTTCATCGCTTCCTGCGGCATGACGACCAGATTGAAATCATAGTTCGTTTGTTCAATCATACCTGCATTGCTGATTACAAAATCCGACGCTGCACCTTCGCCAAGCTGCTCGACCTGCTCCTCCACCGGATAGTTTTCAAACACAATAATGTGGTTGATCAGCTCTTGCTTTTGCTCGGTCAAGGCTTGAATTTCATACAGCGGATACGTTTCATAATCTTGAGAAGCCAGCGCCTGCTGCTGATTCGTTCTAATCAGGTCGGCAAAGGTGTCCTCAGCTCCACTGCGGATACGTACGGGAATGGTGTTAATGAACAAGCCCACCATATTTTCGATCCCCGGAATATCAGCCGGACGACCCGACACGACACCGCCAAATACGGCATCATCACTACCGTTGTACTTTTGAAGCAGTAAGCCCCAGGCTGTTTGCAGTAATGTATTCGGGGTCACGTGGTACTGCTTGGCTACCATTTCCAGGCGTCCTGTCAAATCCTTACCTAGATCGCACAGCACATGCTCAAATTGTGCACCGTCCGCTTTCGTGCCGACTTTTCCGGTTGGAATCGACGTTTGTTGATCATAGCCCAGCAAATAATCTTTCCAGTATGAGGCTGCTGCTTCTACATCCTGGGCTTCAAGCCACTCAATATACTGACTGTATGGAGTCACCGGGGCGAGCTTTGGTTCTCTATGTTCTACGGCTGCAAAATAAGCCTCAAACACCTCATCCGTTACCAACGCCACACACCAGCCGTCCATTAGGATGTGATGAGAGCTCCACACAAAGTAATAATCCTCATCACCTGTCCGTAAAATCGCCACGCGCATCAACGCATCCCGGGACAAATCGAATCCGGCTGCCTTGTCCTGGCGAATAAATTCCTTTACATACGCGTCACGTTCCTGATCATCCAAATGACGCAAATCTTCATAGCTGAAACCAACATACTTGCGCCGGAAAATCACCTGCACGGGCTCATCCTGCCAGCCGCTAATGAAATTAGCTCTAAAGATCTCATGCCGCTGCGCCAAATGATTCAAGCTATCTTGGAAAATATCTGCCTGGAAGCGACCACGCAAGTCAAAGGTCGTTTGTTCAAAATAAGCCCCTGACGCTGCATCCATCAGGCTATGGAACAACATGCCTTTTTGCATCGGTGTCAAGGCATATACATTTTCCAGTTCCCCGATGTCACGAGTCCGCTCTACTAACTGATCCAGCTCGGCCAAGGTTACATGTTTAAGCTTGACATCGCTTGGCGTCAGCTCCTGCTGTTTGCGACCCGCGCAATGTGCGATGATGTCCTGCAGGCTGGTTCTGAGCGCTTCGGCTAGCTGCTCCATCGTTTCCTTGCGATATTCCTGATGGCTGTAGCTGATCGTCAATTGCAATTGACCTTCTGAAATCAGTCCGTTCAGATCCAGCGTGTGCGATCTGGCTGCATGTGCGCTCAGCTCGGCACCGCTAGCGTAAGGAGACACGCCAATGGATTGATTTTGCATATCCTGATCAAATTGTCCCAAATAGTTAAAGCTGATTTCAGGTTCGGTTACAAAACGCTCTTGCTCACATGCTGCGGACAGGTATCTCAGCATACCGTAGCCAATACCCTTTTGCGGAATCCGGCGTAGCCCTTCTTTCACCTGTTTGATGCGCTGTGAAAGGTCTTGCCCCGCGTTCATATCCAGCACAACCGGGAATTGGGTCGTAAACCAGCCCACGGTGCGCGTAATATCCAGCTCTGGCAGAATGGATTCCCGTCCATGGCCTTCCAGGTTGACGAGCACTCGTTCAATCCCCGCCCAGCGATGAATAGCCAGGCCGAGTGCGGTCAGCAGCAAATCATTCATATCCGTGTTGTAGGCACGATGTGCTTGTTTTAACAGCTGCTCCGTTTCTTGAGCTGTCCACGTGACTGTCATGAGCTCGCTGTCTTTATTCAAGGAATGAGAAGGGGATTCGTCTTTTGGAAGCGGCTCATACACACCTTGTTCTACTTCTTGCCAGAAGGCGAGCTCTGCTGCCATTTCTGGGCCGTTCGCATAGTGAGACTGTCCCTCAGCCCAGGTACGGAACGAATCCGTTTTGTGCGGAAGACGAGTCGGTTGTCCGTTCAATGCTTGTTCGTAGGCTGTCGTAAGATCCTCGAACAAAATGCGCCAAGAAACGGTATCTACTACTAAGTGATGAATAGCTATCAGCAAATGATCTCCATCTGGGCAATGGAACAGCCCCAGCTTCATCAGCGGTCCTTCGCTTAAATGAATCCCCGCCTGAATTTCATTTACTTTGGCCTCAATCGCCGCAGACACTTCCGACTCATGGCTGAAGTCTATGCGTTCCAGCGTATACAGCTCACCCTCGCCAATGGCGCGGTTCCAGGCTTCATACCCGTGTTCGGTAGGACGGAAAACGATCCGCAGTGCATCGTGATGGCTAACGATGTGGTCCATCGCTGTGCGCAGTGCCGCTTCATCAAAACCATCCTTGCTATGCAGCATGATGGACTGGTTGTGATGATGAGCATCCGCCAGGTTTTGCTCCAAGAACCAGTGTTGAACGGGTGTCAGCTTCACCGCGCCCACCACTTCGCTTTGATCCGCCAATCGGGTAACGGATTGGACTTTCGGCGCCAATGCAGACACCGTTGGATGGCTGAACAGGTCTTTCATCTCCAGTCGATAGCCTGCTTGTAGCAAGCGGGACGATACTTGCAGCGCTTTGATCGAATCGCCGCCCAGCTCGAAGAAGTTATCCTGCGTGCCTACGGCCTCCACGCCGAGCACTGCGGCCCATACCGCAGCCAATACTTGCTCCACCTTCGTACGCGGGGCTACATAGGCTGCTCCCGTATGGATGCTGCCTTCCGGTTCCGGCAAGGCCTTACGGTCAATTTTGCCGTTGCTGGTCAGCGGGATCGTCTCCAGTCGCATCAGCCGTGCTGGCACCATGTGCGCTGGCAGTCCGGCTTCCAGCGTGG
This sequence comes from Paenibacillus sp. DP01, assembly GCF_044784315.1. Classification (NCBI taxonomy): domain Bacteria; kingdom Bacillati; phylum Bacillota; class Bacilli; order Caryophanales; family Paenibacillaceae; genus Paenibacillus; species Paenibacillus sp. DP01. The sequence goes on along the minus strand of NZ_CP173059.1, from coordinate 2,586,517 downwards.
CCTGTACTTCCTCGATCCGCAGCTCGGTTTCTCCCGTGATGTATCCGCACAAATACTTGTGTCCACGCTCGTCCGTCCGGTCGATGACTACGGCTTGACGCACACCCGGTACCCGCTGGATCGCCGTTTCAATCTCGCCCAGCTCGATCCGATAGCCCCGGATTTTGACTTGATAGTCCATCCGGCCGATAAAGTCCACATTGCCGTCTGGCATCCACCGCGCCAAATCGCCGGTGCGATACAAACGTTCACCCGGTACGTACGGGTTCGCTACGAATTTCTCGGCTGTCAGGTCCGCACGGTTCAGGTACCCCCGTGCGACCCCGATGCCGCCGATGCACAACTCGCCCAGTACACCGATCGGTACCGGATTCAGCTGGCTGTCCACGATGTAGAAGCGTGCGTTCAGCCACGCCTGTCCAATCGGCACATTCCCGCTGCTTGGCAGTTTCGACAGCTCTTCATCGTAGAAGCTGGAGTCAATCGCCGCTTCCGTGACGCCATAGCTGTTGATGATACGGATATCTGCGCCAAACCGTTCTTGCAGCACTCGGTAGTCCGTCACGCTGCAGCTGTCTGAGCTCGTAATCAGCAGCTCCAGACTGCTCATGTCCAGCCCGTGTTCATGCACATGCTGCATAAACGGTACGATCAGGGCTGGAGTCGATTCGAACACGGTAATCTGATAATCACGAATCCAGCCGTACAGACGGCTTGGATCAATCCGATCCTCTTTCGGACAGATGACCATCGTGCCGCCGTTATAAAGCGTCCGTGCAATATCGCCGACGAACACGTCGAAGGAGAAGCTGGCCAGTTGCAGCAGTCGTACCGGGAACTGGTTCAGACGGTAATCCCGGCGATACGCCGCAGCCGTATTGACCAAGCTGCGATGCTCGATCATGACGCCCTTCGGACGTCCCGTTGTCCCGGACGTATAGATCACATACGCCAGATCCTGCGGCTCGTTGATGTGATCGACGTCTGTGACATCTCCGGTATACAGCGACTCATCGTCTAATGCTAGTACGGTGTGCAGACGCAGCCCTGTTGCTGGCTCGGATGCTGCTTCGCGGTCAGGTGGCGAATCTGATTTCAAGCTTACGCCTTCACTCAGGTGGTCTCTTTCCATCAATTCAGCACCAGCCGCTGTTTCCAATTCACCCTCAGTCTGCCCTCCGCCCAAGGCCTGTTGGCTTTCCTCCAGCCACACCTGGGCACGGTCCTGCAAACTGGTTTGAGTCAACAGCACCGTCGCACCGCTGTCCTCCAGCATGAAACGAATCCGTTCGGACGGATAGTCTGCATCCAGCGGCACATAGGCGCCTCCAGCCTTCCATACCGCTAGTACGCCGACCAACATGTCTACCGAACGTTCACTCAAAATACCGACAATCGACTCGCGTCCAATGCCTTCTTTTCGCAGTCTGCGCGTCAATTGGTTCGCACGCTCGTTCAGCTGGCGGTACGTAAGCTGCTGCTCCTCGTACACCACCGCCACATGATCTGGCACAAGCTGTGCCTGTTCTTCCACATAGGCATGGAATAAGACTTCTGCTTCAGCCGCAACCTCCGATACGCCTACATCTCCAAAACCATAGAGGATTTGTGCCTTCTCCTCGACAGTTACCATATCCAGAGCTGCCAGTGGCTGCTGTGGATGAAGTGTAATCGCACGTACGAGTTCAGTAAAATGCTGTGCAAAGCGTGCGATGGTCTCCGGCTTGTACAGCGCCGTGCTGTATTCCAAACTGCACAGAATACCTTCTGGCTGCTCTACGGCATCCAAGGTCAGATCAAATTTGGACGTAGGATTGTCCGTCGGATACGGCTTGAAGGCCAGACCTTCCAGCTCGAACTCCTGCTGCTCAAATGTTTTCAGCTCAAACATCGTGTCAAACAGCGCATTCCGGCTCGTATCCCGCGTTAAATTCAGCTTTTCAACCAACTCTTCAAACGGATATTCCTGATGCTCATACGCACGGAGCGCGTGCTCTTTGACCTCTTGCAGGTAATCCAGGAACGTTTTGTCGCCACACGGATAATTGCGGATCGCCAGCGTGTTGAGGAATACGCCTACCAGGCTGCCCAGTTCCGCATGTGGTCTTCCGGCAATCGGCGTGCCGACGATGATGTCCTCTTGACCCGTGTATTTATGCAAGAGCGTGCTATACGCTGCCAGCAACACCATGTACAAGGTGGAGCCGGTTTGTGCGGCCAGCTGTTTCAACTGCTCACTGTCCTCCATACGGATCGCAAACTCAAATCGAGTCCCTTCCAGACGCTGTACAGCAGGTCTTGTAAAATCCGTTGGCATATCCAGCGCCGGGATTTCACCAGACATGGTTTTCAGCCAATAGCTTTCTTGCGCACGCAGACGTTCACTTTGCATATCTGCATGCTGCCAAACGGCATAATCCTTGTACTGAATCCGCAGTGGCGGCAGTTCCTGGCCTTCATACAATTGAGAGAACTCCTGCACGATAATGCTTTCCGTCACGCCATCCGAAATAATATGGTGCATGTCATAGAGCATAACGTGACGCTGCGGTCCATTTTCGATCAACTGAACCCGCAGCAACGGGGCTTGTGCGAGATCAAATTCACGTACAAAGTCCTGTGCGTACTGCGGTGTCTCTTCTTCACTTGCTTGCACATATTCCACGCTGAATGGAGCGCTGGATTCAATCCGCTGAATCACCTCACCATCCACCATATTGAATCGGGTTCGGAGGGCTTCATGACGGGCAATCAGTTGGCGGAAGGCTTGTTCCAGTCTTTTTTTATCCAAGGAACCTTCGATAATCAAAGCTCCTGGCATGTTGTAGCTAACCTCTCCACCTTCCAGGTGACTCAGAACGTACATCCGTTTTTGTGCCGAGGAAACGGGGTAATATTCGCGCTCCTCTGCAACAGGTATGGATACATACGTTTGCTGGGTCTGATCTTCACCCATCACCTGTACCAATTGCTCAATCGTCGGATATTGGAAAATATCTCGCAAGGCCAGCTTGTGATTCAGCTCCTGATGGATTTTCGCCATCAGTGTAGTAGCACGCAGCGAATGTCCTCCCACTTCAAAGAAGTTATCCTGGATGCCTATTTGGTGATGATTCAGAACGCTTTGCCAAATACGGACCAGCTGCTCTTCCAGCTCTGTGCGCGGCGCCACGTACTTCGTGCCTCCTTCGAGACGTGTTTCTGGCGCTGGCAACGCTTTGCGATCAATTTTTCCGTTTGGTGTCAGCGGGAAACGATCCAGGGGTACGACGTAGGTCGGGATCATATAGCCCGGCAGTTTGGGCTGCAGTGTGCTGCGCAGCTCCGGCAAATTCAGCGCCTCCGAGGCTACGACATACGCACACAGATCTTTGTCTCCGTCTTCGTTTTCCCAGGCGGTGACGATGGCTTTCTCAATGCCAGCCACAGTCAGCAGCTGCGCTTCCACCTCGCCCAGTTCGATCCGGAAGCCCCGGATTTTGACCTGATCATCTATCCGGCCGATAAAGTCCACATGGCCGTCTGGCATCCACCGCGCCAAGTCGCCGGTACGATACAGTCGTTCACCCGGCACGTACGGGTTCGCTACGAATTTCTCCGCCGTCAGGTCCGTACGGTTCAGGTACCCCCGTGCCACACCAGCACCGCCAATGCACAGCTCGCCCAGTACGCCGATCGGCACTGGATTCAGCTGGCTGTCCACAATGTAGAAGCGTGCGTTCAGCCACGCCTGACCAATCGGCACATGGCCGCTACTTGGCAGCTTCGACAGCTCTTCGTCATAGAAGCTGGAGTCAATCGTCGCTTCCGTAACACCGTAGCTGTTGATGATACGGATATCTGCGCCAAACCGTTCTTGCAGCACTCGGTAGTCCGTCACGCTGCAGCTGTCTGAGCTCGTGATGAGCAGCTCTAGACTACTCATATCTAGTACGTGTTCATGCACATGCTGCATAAACGGTACGATCAAAGCTGGAGTCGATTCGAACACCGTAATTTGATAATCACGAATCCATCCGTGGAGACGGCTAAAATCAATCCGGTCGTCTTTCGGACAGATGACCATCGTGCCCCCGTTATAGAGTGTCCGCGCAATATCGCCGACGAACACGTCGAAGGAGAAGCTGGCCAGTTGTAGCAGTCGTACCGGGAATTCGCTCAGGCGGTAATCCCGGCGATACGCTGCAGCCGTATTCACCAAGCTGCGATGTTCGATCATGACACCTTTTGGACGTCCGGTTGTCCCCGACGTGTAGATCACATACGCCAGATCCTGCGGTTCGTTAATATGATCGACGTCTGTCGTATCTCCGGTGTACAGTGACTCATTGTCCAATGCCAGTACGGTGTGCAGACGCAGCCCTGTTGCTGGCTCGGAGGCTGCTTCGCGGTCAGGTGGCGAATCTGATTTCAAGCTTACGCCTTCACTCAGGTTGTCCCTTTCCATCATTTCAGCACCAGCTGCTGTTTCCAATTCACCCTCAGTCTGCCCTCCGGCCAAGGCCTGTTGGCTTTCCTCCAGCCATACCTGGGCACGCTCTTGCAATCTCGTTTGGGTCAACAGTACCATCGCACCGCTGTCCTCCAGCATGAAACGAATCCGTTCGGATGGATAGTCTGCATCCAGCGGCACATAGGCGCCTCCAGCCTTCCACACCGCTAGTACGCCGACCAGCATGTCCACTGAGCGTTCACTCAAAATGCCGACAATCGATTCGCGTCCAATGCCTTCCTTTCGCAATTTACGCGCCAATTGGTTTGCACGCTCGTTCAGTTTGCGGTACGTCAGCTGTTGCTCCTCGTACACCACCGCTACGTGATCTGGTACAAGCTGGGCCTGTTCTTCCACAAAGGCATGGAACAGGGCTCCTGCTTCAACAGCATCAGCACCTAGTACTCCTACATTTCCAAATCCATCGATGATGTGTGCCTTTTCCTCGGCGGTTACCATATTCAAAACTGCCAGGGGCTGCTGTGGATGATAGGCAATAGCTCGAACGATTTCCGCAAAATGCTGTGCCAATCGCGTCATGGTCTCCGGCTTATACAGCGCCGTGCTGTATTCCAGACTGCACAGAATACCTTCTGGCTGCTCTATGGTCTCCAAGCTCAGATCAAACTTGGCCGTATGATTGTCCAGTGGATAGGAGCTCAAGGTCAGACCTTTCAGCTCGAACTCCTGCTGCTCCATTGTTTTCAGCTCAAACATCGTGTCAAACAGCGCATTCCGGCTCGTATCCCGCGTTACATTCAGTTTTTCAACCAGTTCTTCAAACGGATAGTCCTGATGCTCATACGCACGGAGCGCATGCTCTTTGACCTCCTGCAGATAATTCAGGAACGATTTGTCGCTGGACGGATAATTGCGCATCGCCAGCGTGTTGATGAATACACCGACCAGACTCTCCAGTTCGGCATGCGGTCTTCCGGCAATCGGTGTGCCAACGACGATGTCCTCTTGGCCTGTGTATTTGTGTAAGAGCGTGGTGTACGCCGCCAGCAACACCATATACAGAGTAGCGCCGGTTTGTGCCGCCAGTTCTTTCACGCGTTCACTAACCTCACGTCCCAGTGCAAATTCGATCGTATCCCCTGCCGTACTCTGCACCGCAGGGCGGGCAAAGTCAGTAGAGAGATCCAGTACAGGTAGTTCACCTTGGAAGGTGTCAAGCCAGTACGCTTCCTGACGCTGCATCCATTCCTGGTGGGCTTCGCTTTGCTGCCATACGGCATAATCCTTGTACTGAATCCGCAATGGCGCTAGCTCTTCACCGCCATACAAGCGGACAAATTCGTCGGTCAGGACCTCTAGGGACACCCCATCCGAGACGATATGGTGCATGTCAAGCATAAGCAGATGTTGAGCTTCCTGCTCTACTCCCTGAGCGCCCAGATCCACCAAGCCTACCCGCAGCAGCGGCGCAGCTTTGAGATCAAACGGACGGACAAAGCGACTCACCAGCTGTTGTGCTTCCTTGCTGACCATCATATTCGCAGTCGCACCCTCTGCCTGTACCTTCGTATATTCCACCTCGAACGGTACAGCGTCCTCAATCCATTGCATTGGCTCGCTGTCGATCAGCTCAAAGCGAGTACGCAAGGTCGCATGGCGGGCGATCAGTTGACGGAATACGTTCTCTACTCGTTTCACATTCAGCGGACCGCTCACTTGCAGCACCGACGGCATGTTGTAATTCACATCCTGCGGGTCGAACTGATGCAGCACATACAGTCGCTTTTGTGCCGAGGACAGTGGGTAGAAACTACGCTCCTCCGTCACCGGAATGGACGCATACGCCACCTGATCCAAACCTTCCAGAACGGCTGCCAGCTGCTCAATCGTTGGGGCTTCAAAAATGCTGCGCAGTGGAAGTGGCTTGTTCAGCTCTTGGTGAATCTTCGAGGCCAGTGTCGTCGCCCGCAGCGAGTGTCCACCCATCTCAAAGAAGTTTTCCTTCACGCCGACCTGTGCCAGGCCCAGCACATCCTGCCAAATTTGTGTCAGCTTCACTTCCACCCACGTCCGCGGTGCAACATAGTCGGCTCCGCTTTGCAGGCTGCCTTCCGGTGCCGGCAGGACCTTGCGGTCAATTTTGCCATTGGGACTCAGCGGCATTTGCTCCAGCTGTACAAAGTACGATGGCACCATGTAGCTTGGCAGCTCTCCGCCCAGCTCACTTCTCAGCTCTCTGGCACTGATTTCTTGCCCCGCGACATAGTACGCCACCATTTGTTTTTGGCCCGTTTCATCCGCACGAGCCATGACCACCGCTTCTCGTACCGATTCCACTTGGAGTAGCTGCGTTTCGACCTCGCCCAGCTCAATTCGGTACCCCCGGATTTTCACCTGATGGTCAATCCGGCCTAAGTATTCAATGTTGCCGTCTGGCATCCATCTCGCCAAATCGCCAGTGCGGTACATCCGTTCATACCCAGCTTCCCCGCCGGCAAACGGATCTTTCACAAATTTCTCGGCCGTCAGTTCCGGACGGTTCAGATAGCCTCGGGCTACGCCGACACCGCCGATGCACAGCTCCCCTGCCACCCCAATCGGCTGCAATTGCTCCGTGCCTTCCTTCACGATGTACAGACGGATATTTTGAATCGGTTTTCCGATCGGGATCACCGCATATGCCTCATCCGGCTCGCAATCGAAGTACGATACGTCCACCGTTGCTTCGGTTGGGCCATACAGGTTGACCAGCTTCGCTCCGGCCAGGCTCGATACGAGCCGCTGGAACCGGGCCACATGCTGTGGCGGCAACGCTTCACCACTGGCAAAGACATGGCGCAGCGTGCCCAGCTTCGCTTGCATCACTTCCCGCGGCTGCTGCTCCACATACTCCAGGAACGCATGCAGCATGGCGGGTACAAAGTGCATCGTGCTCACACCGTCGCGGGCAATCGTGTCCACGATGTCTTCCGGGTTCTTTTCCCCGCCAACCGGCAACAGGCTTACCTTCGAGCCGACCATTGACCACCAGAACAGCTCCCACACCGACACGTCGAAGGTGAAGGCGGTCTTTTGCAGGATCGTATCTGCCGCCCTCAAGCCATAACGATTATGCATCCAAAAAATCCGGTTCAGCACGGAATGGTGCTCCACCATCACGCCCTTCGGTTTTCCGGTCGAACCGGAGGTATAAATGACATAGGCAACATGATGCGGTCCAGCTAGGGGCTCCAGATTTGAGCCGTCTTCGTGGTAAATATTCTTGCCATCTTGCTCTTGACGATCCAGCACCAGCACCTGACCATCGAAACTCACCAAGGCTTGCTCCGCCAGATGCGATTGTGTCAGCACCAGCTTCGCGCCCGAGTCCTCCAGCATAAAGCGGATACGATCGGCCGGATATTCCGGATCAATCGGCACATAGGCTCCGCCGGCCTTCAAGATCGCGTAGATGCCTACGATCATGTCCAGTGAACGGTGGACCAGAATGCCCACGGGCTGATCCGGTCCAACCCCTTCCACACGCAAGGTGCGTGCGAGTCGGTTGGCTCGCTCGTTCAGCTCACGGTAGGTCAACGATTCCGCTCCGCACAACACCGCCACTTGCTCCGGTGTGTTTTTGGCCTGCTGCTCAAACAGACTGCTTAGCGTCTGATCCTGCGGATAGGCTGCCGCCGTATCTCCCCACACCTGAACGATCTGTGCCTGCTCTTCCGCTGTCACTAGTTCCAGCTCATTCACACGGATATGCGGATTGTCAATAATTTGCTCGATGACATGCAGTACATGTCCCTGCATCCGCTCGATCGTAGACCGATCGTACACATTCGCGTTGTATCTGAACATGATCCGGAAGGTTTCATCTGGCATCACAATCAAGTCCAGATCATAGTTCGTTTGCTCGACAACCTCTACATTCGTAATGTCAAACGCGGATGGACGAACTTCACCCAGCTGCTCGACTTGCTCCTCGACCGGATAGTTCTCAAACACCATAATGTGGTTAATTAGATGCTGCTTCTGCTCGGTCAGCGCCTGTATTTCATACAGCGGGAAGCTGTCATATACGCCTGAAGCCAGCGCCTGCTCCTGCGTTTTGCGCATGATGTCCACAAACGTGGCATTTCGCTCACTTTGGATCCGCACTGGGATGGTATTAATGAACAGGCCGATCATATGCTCTACACCCGGAATAGCCGTCGGACGTCCAGATACGACACTACCGAATACAACATCCTCGTTGTTATTATATTGCTGCAAAATAAGGCCCCACACGCTCTGCATCAGCGTATTAATTGTGACCTGCTGCTGCTTTGCAATCCGGTACATGGCTTCGCTCCACGTTGGATCCAGCTCTACCGTTATTTTTTCAGAAACATATTTGCTGGTATCGCTTGTTGTCGTAGACAGAACACTTTCGCTGCTATCCGCCACTTGGTCTTTCAATGAAGTATCCGCTCCAGGTAACAACGTCTGCTGTTCAAAGCCCGCCAAATAACTGCTCCAATACTCTTTTGCCGCACGTTCATCTTGACGCTCTAGCCATTCGATATATTGGCCATACGGTGTAATCGGAGCAAGCTCCGGCTGTTTCTGCTCCAGCAGCGCAAAGTACGTACCAAACACCTCGCCCGTAACAAGCGATAAGCACCAGCCGTCCATGACAATGTGATGGAAGCTCCAGACCAAGTGATACGTTTCTTCATCGGTCTGCAACACTTGTACGCGCATCAGTGCATCCGTACCGAGATTGAAGCCTCTCGCCTGATCCTCCTGCTTAAACGTCTGGATATATGCCTGTTGCTCCGCTTTCGGCATGTTGCGTATATCCTCGAAGGAAAGATCGCTATTTTTATGACGGAACACGATTTGCAATGGCTCCAGACCGTGTCCTGTCTCAAATTGATGGAAATTCGTCCGCAGCGCTTCATGACGCTGTGTCAGCAGATCCAGACTCTTACGGAAAATAGCAACATCAAAGCTACCTTTTTGATCAAACGACGCTTGCTGGAAGTATGCGCCTGAGTCCGGCTCCATCAGACTATGGAACAGCATCCCCTTCTGCATGGGAGAAAGAGCATACACATTTTCCAGTTCGCCCACAGAAGCCGTTTGCTCCGTCAATTGCTCCAGCTGCTCCAGTGTCAAGCCTTTGAACAAGACATCGCTTGGCGTTAGCTCACTCCGCTCTTGGGAGGCACAATGCTTGATGACTTCCTGCAAGCTTTCCTGCAATAGCCGGGCAAACTTCTCTACGTTTTGCTGTTGGTATACATGGCTGTCATAACGAATTTCCAGGGTCAGCACGCCTGCTGTAATCATGCCGTTCACATTCAGCGGCTGCTCCAGTACGGTGCGGTCACTCAACGGCTCTCCACCTGGATGTGAAGACAGCGTGATCTCCCCATTTTCCAAGTCCTGATCAAATTGTCCCAAATAGTTAAAGCTGATCTCAGGCTGCAGGCTCCAGGAAGAGGTAGCATCATCCTGTGACATATACTTCAACATACCGTAGCCAATGCCCTTATGCGGTACATGCCGCAGGTCCTCTTTTACCCGTTTGATGCGCTGCCCTACTTCTGATGTTCCATCCACATCCAGCAGCACCGGATACTGACTCGTAAACCAGCCCACGGTACGTGTGATGTCGATATCGGGAACAATAGCTTCCCGGCCATGGCCCTCCAGATTGACCAGCACTCGCTCCTGCCCGCTCCAGTTGTACAATGCGGTACCGAGTGCGGTTAACAGCAGATCATTGACCTCGGTGTGGTATGCACGATGTGCTTCCTGCAGTAGCAGTCGGGTGTCCTGTTCGCTCCACGCCACGCTCACCGTCTCACTGTCTCTGACCACAAAATGCTGTCCTGCCGCTCTTTCTTGATCCTTAGGTAGCGATGCGACTTCCGCGTGGGCAAGACGCTCCCAATATTCGCGTTCTTTGTCGATGGCCGGACTGTTGGCATATTGAGACAAACGTTCTGCCCAAGTGGAGAACGAGTCCGTTTTATATGGCAAGCGAATCGCTTCTCCCCGAGCGGCCTGCTCATATCCAGTCGCAAAATCCTCAAACACAATCCGCCATGAAATGCCGTCTACAACCAAATGGTGAATGGCAATCAGTAAATGATCTCCATCCATGCAGCGGAAAAGTCCCAACTTCACCAGTGGTCCTTCGTCTAGACGAATGGAGCTTTGAATGGCATTGGTTTTCGTTTCAATGGTTGCTGTCACCTCTGCAAGGGTTGGCATATCTGTCAAATCCACAACGTCCAGATGATACAGCTCGCCTTCATTCAAACCGCGATTCCACGCTTCATAGCCCTGTTCGGTCTGACGGAAGACCATACGCAGCGCATCATGATGCTCCGTCAACTTGGTCACCGTGTGATGCAATGCGGCTTCATCGAAGCCTTCTGCTCGATGCAGCATCACCGACTGGTTGAAATAATGCGGCTCTGCCGAGGCTTGTCCAAAGAACCACTGCTGGATCGGGGTCAGCTTGACGCTGCCTGATATCTCGCCCTGATCGGTCGTACGGCTAACTTTTTGTACACGACCGCTCAGCAGCGAAATGGACGGATATTGGAACAAATCCTTCATATCCAGCTTGTAGCCCGCTTGCAGTAAGCGGGACGATACCTGGATCGCTTTGATCGAATCGCCGCCGAGGTCAAAGAAATTATCCAAAATCCCGATTCTCTTCGCTCCTAAGACAGACTGCCAAATCGAAACCAACGTCTGCTCCAGCGCTGTGCGCGGCTCTACATAATCCGCTCCGCTTTGCAGGCCGCCTTCCGGTGCTGGCAGGGCCTTGCGATCGATTTTGCCGTTCGGTGTTAGCGGCATCTGCTCCAACTGGATGAAGTACGAAGGCACCATGTAGTTGGGCAGCTCCTCACCCAGCAAGCTGCGCAGCTCACCCGCGCTGACGTCTCTTTCAGCGACATAGTACGCCACCAGTTGGTTTTGTCCCTGCTCGTCCGCTTGGGCCAGGACGATGACCTCTTGCACATTTTCCACTTTCAATATTTGTGCTTCGACCTCGCCCAGTTCGATCCGGTAGCCCCGGATTTTCACCTGATGGTCGATCCGGCCCAAATATTCAATGTTGCCGTCTGGCATCCATCTTGCCAAGTCCCCCGTACGGTACATTCGTTCATAGCCGGCTTCACCGGCTGCAAACGGGTTCGGTACAAATTTCTCCGCCGTCAGTTCTGAACGATCCAGGTAACCACGCGCCAGACCCGGACCAGACACGCACAGCTCACCTGCTACGCCGACCGGAGCCAAATGTCCATGCACATCCAGCATGTACACCCGGTGATTCGGCATAGGACGACCGATGGAAATGAGTTGGCCTGCCCTTTCATCCTCGGATACCGGCCAGATGGACGTTGCCACCGAGTTTTCGGTTGGACCGTAGCCATTGTAGTACGCCACTTGATCCTTCCACTTGTATACCAATTCTGTGGAAGAGGCTGAGCCCGCGGTGAACAAAATACGCAGGTTTGGCATCCGCTCCGGCTCCAGGTACACCGCATAGGTCGGCGGCAAAGCGGCCACCGTAATCCGGTGATCGGCCATATACTGCTCAAACCGTTCGTAGTTCAAAATCGTCTCTGTCGTTGGCACGTATAACGTGGCGCCGCAGAACAAAGCTTGGAAGATTTCCCAGCAAGCTGCATCAAACGAGTAGCTGGCGAACAGCAGTGCATGATCCGACGTACGGATCTTGAGCGTCTGATCAAAATACGTTTTCAGATTGCACAGCCCATGGTGCTCCAGCATCACGCCCTTCGGCTGCCCCGTCGTCCCTGACGTATAAATCACATACGCCAAATCGTTTGAACCGGACCCCGGCTCCAGGTTGGAGCCATCCTCGTGATACACACTTTGTGCTCCATCCAGCACCAGCACTTGACCATCGATAACTGCTTTGTCCACCAGATGGCTTTGTGTCAACAGCAGCCTCGCACCCGAGTCGTCCAGCATATAGCGGATACGTTCTTCCGGGTAGGTTGGATCGATAGGTACATAGGCGCCTCCGGCTTTTAAAATCCCGAAGATCCCCACAAGCATGTCCACCGACCGTTCGGTCATCAAACCCACCAAACGATCCTTCGTCACGCCTTGACTGCGCAAGGTACGAGCCAGACGATTGGCGCGTTCATTCAGCTCGCGATAAGTCAACTGCTCTCCTTCAAAGAACAAGGCTGTTTGCTCCGGTGTCTGCGCCGTTTGCGCCTCGAACAAGCCGTGAATCGTTTGCTCGTTTGGATAGGTTGCCGCTGTATTGCCCCAGACCTCAACGATTTGCTCGCGCTCCTGCACCGTAACCATATCCAGCTCATGTACACGGATGTCCGGATTGGCTGTCACCTGCTCCAGCAGCTGTACCAGATGACCTCGAATGTGCTCTACACTTTCCCGTTCAAAGGCCAGGGCATTATACCCAAAGCTCATGTGAATGGTATTCCCCGGCAGCACTACCACGTTAAAGTCATAGTTGGTCTGCTCGACAGACTCGGCTCCTGTGATGGTGAAGCTGGCCGCCTCACCGCTACCTAATTGCTCGATTTGTTCCTCGACCGGATAGTTCTCAAAAATAAGAATATGATTAATCAAATCCTGCTTAAGCTCTGACAGCCCCTGAATTTCATACAGCGGATACGTATCATACACATGGGAAGCAATCGATTGCTCCTGGGTTTGCTTCATCACGTCGGAGAATAGATTGTCCACTTGACTACGGATACGCACCGGAATCGTATTGATAAACAGACCAATGATGTGCTCCACATTCGGAATGTCTGCCGGACGTCCAGATACCACGCTGCCAAACACGACATCATCGGTGCCATTATATTTTTGCAGCAAAAGGCCCCAAACGGTCTGCATCAACGTATTGATGGTGACCTGATAACGCTTGGCTATACGCTGAATACCAGCGGTTAGCTCTACGCCCAAATCAAAATCCAGACGCTCCGCCTGATACCCTGTTTTGCCCTGAATTTTTGCCTGTGGCAAACGGGACTGCTCCTCATATCCTTCCAGCACCTTGCTCCAGTAGCTGGATGCGGCCTGACGATCCTGCTGCTCCAGCCATTCGATATATTGACTGTACGGCGTGACAGGGGCCAGTTCCGGTTGTTTATGGGCCAGGATCGCAAAATAACTCGCAAACACTTCATTTGTCACCAGCGACAAGCACCAGCCGTCCATCACGATATGATGGAAGCTCCATACAAAACGGTACGTATCCTCACCTATGTGCAATACAGCAACACGCATCAAAGCGTCTTGTGCCAGATCAAAGCCTCTTTGCTTGTCTTTATGTGTAAATTCGAGGATGTACTCGTTTTGCTGCTCTTCCTCCATATCCCGCAGATCCTCAACATACAGTTCACTGCGCTTATTCCGGTACACGACCTGAAGCGGTTCATCCTTCCAGCCACTGTAGAAGTTCGTACGCAGTACCGTATGCCGCTGCACCAAGACATCCAGACTGGCCGCAAATGCAGCAATATTAAAATGCCCTCGCAGATTAAAGGATGCCTGTTCAAAATACGCTCCCGATTGCGAATCCATCAGATTGTAAAAGAGCATCCCCTTTTGCATTGGCGTCAGTACGTATACATTTTCCAGCTCACCAATATGTGCCGCCTGTTCCGCAATCTGCTCCAGCTCTCCCGTCGTCAGACCTTTGAAGGACACATCACTTGGCGTCAGTTCCGGTTGTTCCTGAGCGGTGCAATGCGCAATGATCTCTTGCAAAGCGGATTGCAGCAGTCTCGCCACACGCTCCAGCGTTTCTTTACGATACTGCTTACGGCTGTAAGCAATTGTCAAACGCAGTGTGCTTTCCGAGATCATCGCGTTTAAATCCAGCGTGTACGGCAAGCGGGAATGGGCATCCTCTGTCTCCCCTGCATGGTAGGACGACAACGTGATTCCACTGTTTTGCAGATCCTGATCCACCTGCCCCAAATAGTTAAAGCTGATTTCCGGTTCTGCAATCGCACACGATTCACCTGATCCGAACGTAGGGGACAAGTAGCGCCAAATGCCATAGGTCAGCCCTTTATGCGGAATCCGGCGCAAGCCTTCCTTCGTTTCTTTAATCCGCTGAGCCAGTGTCATTTCCTTGCCGGTCTCCAGCAGCACTGGATACAAGCTCGTAAACCAGCCTACGGTACGTGTAATATTCACCTCTGGCAGGATCGCTTCCCGGCCATGGCCCTCCAGGTTCACCAGCACCTGGCCTGCACCTGTCCAGTGGTGCACCGCCAGTCCCAGCGCGGTCAGCAGCAAATCATTGACCTCGGTGTTATAGGCGCGATGGGCCTGCTTTAACAGCTGCTGCGTTTCAGCTTCGGTCCACTCTACCGTCAGCACTTCGCTGTCTGCGTTTAAGGAGCCCTCGTAGGCAAAATCCTTAGGCAGCGGCGTAGCTTCCGCTTTGGCCTGTTCCAGCTGTTTCCAGTACATGTCCTCTGCTGCCGCCTCTGGACGGTTGGCGTAAGAGGATAACTCCCGTGCCCAAGTTTGGAAGGAATCTGTTTTATACGGCAATCGTACGGGCTCGCCCTGGATCGCCTGCTCGTAGCCTGTCGAGAAATCTTCGAACAGAATCCGCCACGACACTCCGTCCACCACCAAGTGGTGAATGGCGATCAGCAGATGGTCGCCCTCAGTGGTTCGGAACCATCCCAGCTTCACCAACGGTCCTGCGGACAGGTCCATGCTGCTTTGGATTTCCGTTGCCTTCACTTCCAGCGCTTCCGCATAAGCGGACTGTTCACGGTAGTCCACTGTTTCCAGCGTATACAGCGTGCCTTCCTCTACAGCCCGTGTCCAAGCCGTATAACCATTGGAAGTCTGACGGAATACCGTACGCAGCGCATCATGATGCTTCACGAGGTGATCCAACACTTGACGAATCGCCGTCTCGTCAAAGCCCTCGGCGCGATAGAGCATGACCGCTTGATTAAAGTGCTGTGGACGCTCGCGCTCCTGCGCAAAGAACCAATGCTGGATCGGAAGTAGCGTCGTTTCCCCGCTCACTTCTTCTTGATCTGCCATACGACGGACCTCATGCATATGCGGTGCCAGGGCTGCAACTGTCGGATATTGGAACAAATCCTTCATGTCCAGCTTATAGCCGGCCTGGAACGCACGGGATGCGATTTGGATGGCTTTGATCGAATCGCCGCCCAGATCAAAGAAATTGTCCAATATACCGACCGTCTGTAGTCCCAGCACGGACTGCCAGACCGCGACCAGCGCGCGTTCTTGCGCCGTACGCGGCTCTGCATAGTCGGCTCCGGTTTGCAGGCTGCCTTCCGGTGCCGGCAATGCCTTGCGGTCGATTTTGCCATTAGGGCTCAGCGGCATTTGCTCCAGCTGTACAAAGTAGGACGGTACCATGTAGCTTGGCAGCTCCCGGCCCAGCTCACTTCTCAGCTCGCTCGCTCCTAGCTCTTGCTCCGCAACATAGTAGGCCACCATTTGTTTTTGGCCCGTTTCATCCGTACGAGCCATGACCACCGCTTCTCGTACCGATTCCACTTGGAGCAGCTGCGTTTCGACCTCGCCTAGTTCAATCCGGTACCCCCGGATTTTCACCTGATGGTCGATCCGGCCCAGATACTCAATGTTCCCGTCCGGCATCCATCTCGCCAAATCGCCGGTGCGGTACATCCGTTCATAGCCTGCTTCCCCGCCAGCAAACGGATCTTTCACAAATTTCTCGGCCGTCAGCTCCGGACGGTTCAGGTAACCGCGGGCTACGCCGACACCACCAATACACAGTTCCCCTGCAACCCCAATCGGCTGCAATTGCTCCGTGCCTTCCTTCACAATGTACAGACGGATATTCTGAATCGGTTTCCCGATCGGAATCACTGCATATTCCTCATCCGGCTCGCAATCAAAGTACGATACGTCCACCGTCGCTTCGGTTGGTCCATACAGGTTGACCAGCTTCGCTCCGGCCAGGCTCGACACGAGCCGCTGGAACCGGGCCACATGCTGTGGCGGCAACGCTTCACCACTGGCAAAGACATGGCGCAGCGTGCCCAGCTTCGCTTGCATTACTTCTCGTGGCTGCTGCTCCACATACTCCAGGAATGCACGCAGCATAGCGGGTACAAAGTGCATTGTAGTCACGCCGTCGCGGGCAATCGTGTCCACGATGTCTTCCGGGTTCTTTTCCCCGCCCACGGACAACAGGCTTACCTTCGAGCCGACCATTGACCACCAGAACAGCTCCCACACCGACACGTCGAAGGTGAAGGCGGTCTTTTGCAGAATCGTATCTTCCGCACTCAAGCCGTAGCGATTATGCATCCACAAAATCCGGTTCAGCACGGAATGGTGCTCCACCATCACGCCCTTCGGTTTTCCCGTGGAGCCAGAGGTATAAATGACATAGGCAACATGATGCGGTCCAGCTAGGGGCTCCAGATTTGAGCCGTCTTCGTGGTAAATGTGCTTGCCATCTTGCTCCTGACGATCCAGTACCAGCACTTGGCCGTCAAAACTCAGCGAGGCTTGCTCCGCCAGATGCGCTTGCGTCAGCACCAGCTTCGCTCCCGAGTCCTCCAGCATAAAGCGGATACGATCGGCCGGATATTCCGGATCAATCGGCACATAGGCTCCGCCGGCCTTCAGGATCGCGTAGATGCCTACGATCATGTCTAATGAACGGTGGACCAGAATGCCCACAGGCTGATCCGGCTGAACCCCTTGCGCACGCAACGTCCGCGCTAAACGGTTGGCTCGTTCGTTCAGCTCCGCGTAGGTCAACGAATCCGCTCCGCACAACACCGCCACTTGCTCCGGTGTATTCGCTGCCTGCTGCTCGAACAGTGCACTTAGCGTTTGGTCCTGCGGATAAGCTGCCGCTGTATCTCCCCACACCTGAACGATCTGTGCCTGCTCTTCCGCTGTCACCAATGCCAGCTCATTCACACGGATATACGGATTGTCTACGATTTGCCCGATGACGTGGTTGATATGACCATAGATACGCTCCATTGCAGACCGGTTATACACCAGCGCATTGTACTCAAGCAGAATAGAGATATCTTCATCAGGCACGACAATCAGGTTAAAATTGTAGTTGGTTTGCTCTGCAAGTTCCACATTGGCAATAGAGAAGCCTGTTTGTGCCTCTGCTTCGCCGGAACCGCCCATCTGCTTCTTCATTTGCTGCCCGATGGGGTAGTTTTCAAAAACCATGATGTGATGAATCAGGTCTTGTTTTTGTTCAGTCCGTGCCTGAATGTCGTAGAGCGGGAACGTGTCATAGACACTGGAGGCCAAAGCCTGTTCCTGTGTACGCTGCAATACGTCAGCAAATGTGGCATCCGGTGCACTGCATATGCGTACCGGAATCGTGTTGATAAACAAACCGATCATGTGCTCCACACCTGGAATTTCTGCCGGACGACCGGATACCACACTACCAAACACAACATCCTGATGATTATTGTATTTCTGTAAAATAACGCCCCAAACGCTTTGCAGCAATGTGTTAATCGTGACATGCTGTTGTTTGGCCATTTGGTTTAATGCGGCACTTCGTTCTTTACCCAACATCAATGGCAGCTTTTCCAAAACATAGCCGGGATTCGAACTGTTACCGCTTCTGTTTGTGTCGTCATCCTGTTCTGCTACAGAAACTTGCGCATTCTCACTAGGCAACAAGGTTTGCTGCTCAAAACCTGCCAAATAGTCACTCCAATAACGAGATGCTTCCTGTGCATCTTGGTGTTCCAACCATTCGATATAGTCACTATACGGCTTGACAGGTGCAAGCTCTGGCTGCTTGTTCTCCAGCAAGGCAAAATATGCACTAAATACTTCGTCCGTCATTAGTGACAGGCACCAGCCGTCCATCACAATATGGTGGAAGCTCCATACAAAACGGTATGAGCGATCGCCCGTGCGGAAAACAGCTACGCGCATAAGCGTATCCTCGCTTAGATCAAAGCCTCTGGCTTTATCCTGAGACACAAATTCAGCTACAGTCTGTTCACACCCTCTGACATCTTCATAACGGAAGCTCGAATCTTTATGACGATAGACGATTTGTAAGGGTTGACCATGCCAGCCACTGTAGAAATTCGTCCGTAATATAGCGTGGCGACTAACCAGCAGCTTTAGGCTTTCCTGGAATATGGACGGTGTAAAGTGGCCCTCAAGGTCAAAGGTTGCCTGCTCAAAATACACGCCGGTTTCTGCATTCATCAAATTATGGAACAGCATTCCCTTTTGCATGGGGGTCAGTGGGTACACATTTTCCAATTCCCCAACCGTCTTGGTCTGTTCCTTAATCGTATCGAATTGCTCCAGGGTCAGACCCTTGAACAGTACATCACTTGGAGTCAATTCGGCCTGCTCCCGTGTCACACAATGCTCGATCACTTCAAGCAGATTGGATTTCAACAGATCAGCCAGCATTTGGACCGTATCTTTACGGAAGGCTTTGCCGTTATACCGAATGTCGAGTTCCAGGATGCCGTTCGTGACGATTCCGCTCACATCGAGCGCATATTTCATCTTCGTCCGGTCACTCACGACCGATCCCATCGAGTAAGGAGACATGCGGATATCGCTGTTTGGCAAGTCTTGATCAAACTGTCCGAGATAGTTAAAGCTTACTTGTGGCTCGGCAAAAGCTTGATGTTGACCAAGGTTCAGTACATCTACTTGCTGAATCGCTTGACCAGATTCACTCAAATATCTCCAGATTCCGTAGCCCATTCCCTTATTCGGAATCTGACGCAGGCTCTCTTTGACCTGTTTGATTCGATCCGACAAAGCATGACCACGACCGATATCCAGCAGCACCGGATATGGACTCGTAAACCAGCCTACCGTACGAGAAATGTCCGTATCCGGCAAAATGTTCTCACGTCCGTGTCCCTCTAGGTTGATCAGGCTACGTTCATGACCGGTCCACGTGTACAGCATCATGCCTAGTGCAGTCAGCAGCAAATCGTTCACTTCCGTGTTGTACGCGCGGTGTGCTTGCTTCAATAGTGTTCCTGTCTCTTCTTCCGTAAGCTGGAAGACCACGGTATCCGTGTCAGCCAAGGTAAACGGTTCGGCCTCCGCTTGATCCTCAGGCAAACGTACTTGGTCAGCCAAAGCAGCAGCGTTCCATTGCTCCCAGTAGGCGTATTCGCTGTCCATGGCTACGCTATTCGCATAGACGGAAAGTTTTTGTGACCAGGAACGGAATGAATCTGTTTTGTCTGGTAACTGGAGCGTCTCTTCACGGATGGCCTGTTCATAGGCTACAGCCAGATCCTCGAATAAAATACGCCATGATACCCCGTCCACGACCAAATGGTGAATCGCCATCAGGAGATGATCCCCATCTGCACAGTGGAACAAACCAGCCTTCAACAGCGGCCCTTCATGCAGTTGGATACTGCTTTGAATTTCACTGGCTTTCGCCTCAATAGCTGCGCTGAGCATGGCTTCATCCGTCAAGTTCGTAAAGTCCACCACATCCAGGTGATACAGCTCACCTTCCTGTACTCCGCGGTTCCAGGCTTCATAGCCTTGCTCGGTCTTGCTGAACACCATCCGCAGTGCATCATGGTGCGCTGTGAGTTTGCCAAGTGCCTGACGCAAAGCGGACTCATCAAAACCCTGCTCCCGGTGCAGCATCACCGCCTGATTAAAGTGATGTACGTCTACTTGCTCCTGGGCAAAGAACCAATGCTGGATGGGAGACAAAGTTGTTTCCTCGCTCACTTCTCCCTGATCTACCCTACGACTTACCTCGTGCATATGCGGTGCCAGTGTTGCGACGGTTGGGTAGCGGAACAAATCTTTCATGTCCAGCTTGTAGCCTGCCTGGAACGCACGCGATACGATTTGAATCGCCTTGATCGAATCGCCGCCCAGGTCAAAGAAATTGTCCAAAATCCCGACAGTTGCCACGCCTAGGACGGACTGCCAGATCGCTACGAGTGCTCGTTCGGCTACCGTACGTGGCGCTACATACTCCGCACCGCTGTGCAGACTACCTTCCGGTGCTGGCAGGGACTTGCGGTCGATTTTGCCGTTCGGTGTCAGCGGCATCTGCTCCAACCAGATGAAATACGACGGCACCATATAGCTGGGCAGCGCTTGTCCCAGCTTTTGTCTCAGCTCATTAGCTCCAAGCTCTTGACTTGCCACGTAGTACGCCACTAACAATGTTTGACCTGTTTCGTCCGTGCGGGCCATGATGACTGCTTCTTGTACGGACTCCACCTGCAGCAGCTGCGATTCGATCTCGCCCAGTTCGATCCGGTAGCCCCGGATTTTAATCTGGTGATCCATCCGCCCCAAATATTCAATGTTACCGTCCGGCATCCATCTCGCCAAATCGCCTGTACGATACATTCGCTCATGGCCTGCCTTGCCACCAGCGAACGGATGATTTACAAATTTCTCGGCCGTCAGTTCTTCACGTTTCCAGTACCCGCGGGCCAGTCCTTCCCCTCCAATACATAATTCACCCGGCACACCGACGGGCTGCAATTCCCCATTCGCATTCATGATATATATTTGGGTATTCGCGATAGGACGTCCGATGTTAATTTGTTGAGCATGGGTCAGTTCCTGTACGGTCGACCACACCGTCGTTTCTGTAGGTCCGTACATGTTATAAATCCGGGGACCGTTTATTTCTTGCAGTGCTGCAAGCAGCTTGGACGGCAGGGCTTCGCCCCCCACCATTATAGCCTTCACGCCTTGCAGCGCGCGGGAGCCTGCTTCATGACCCAGCAGCATTTGCAACCGGGACGGCGTCATTTGCAGCATTTCAATATGATGATAAGCAATCAATTCACCCAGCGCCTGAGGATTCACCTGATGCTGGTGGTCGCCAAGCACCACCGTCATTCCACCCAACAGGGGCAGGATGGTCTCCAAGACGAAAATATCGAATGAAATGGTCGTCAGTGACAACATCGTTTGGCTCGTTTCAAAGTCAATGACTCCGCGCATCCCGGTAATAAAGTTGAGGACCGAGCTATGCTGGAGCATAACTCCTTTCGGATTACCAGTCGAACCAGAGGTATAGATGACGTAAGCCAAATGCTCTGGGCGGGCAACCGATTCCAGGTTACTGCTTTCTCCCTGATACAATGCCGCATCCTCAAGAAATAGGGCATTGGCGTGGCAATGGTGCTCTTCTGCCAAATCACGACGGGTCAGAAGCACTGCGGCCTCGCTGTCTTCCAGCATGTATTGAATACGAGAGGACGGAAATTCGGGATCAATTGGCACATAAGCTCCGCCTGCTTTTAGCACGGCCAGCAGACCCACGATCATTTCCACGGAGCGCTGCACCATCAGACCGACCAGTTTGTCAGGTCCTACTCCCTGTGCTTGAAGCACTCGTGCCAGCGAATTCGCCCGTTCATTCAGCTCCCGATACGTCAGACGCTGATGTCCAAATACCAATGCCACCTGATCCGGCGTACACTCCACCTGCTCCTCGAACAGCTGATGGATCGTCTGATGAGACGGAAATGCACAAGCGGTATCATTAAAGGCCGCTGTAATTTGCTGTTTTTCCGCTGCTGTGAGTAGTTCCAGCTCTTCCACCCGAACATGCGGGTTGAGCGAAATTTGCTCCAAGAGACGCGCAAAATGTCCATACAGGCGCTCAATACCTGCTTGATCAAAGCTGAGCGTGTTATACATAAAACGAATCTTGATGCCTTCACCTGGCATCACGACAACGTTCAGATCGTAGTTGGTTTCCTCTGTAGACACCACATTTGAAATTGTGAAGGGATCCTGTCCATCACTGCCCAGTTGCTCTACCTGCTGCTCCACCGGGTAATTTTCAAATATCATAATATGGTTGATTAAATCCTGCTTCTGCTCGGTCAGCGCTTGAATTTCATACAGCGGGAACGCATCGTAGGCATTGGAAGCCAGCGCCTGCCGCTGTGTTCGTTTCATCAGCTCAACAAAGCTTTCGCCTGGTTCAGACTGCACACGCACTGGAATTGTATTGATAAATAGCCCGATCATGTGCTCCACACCTGGAATATCCCCTGGACGGCCGGATACAACACTGCCGAACACGACATCCGTACTGTTGTTATACTTCTGCAACAGAACGCCCCATACGGTCTGAATCAGCGTGTTGATCGTCACCTGATTTTGCTTCGCCACCCGTTCGATCTGGGCAACCAGCTCTGGCTGGAATTCGCAATCCAGATCTTCAGCGATATATTCCCCGTCTTGCATCGATTTCGGCTGTGCTTTTTGCTGCGGAAGCGTAATTTGCTGCTCATAGTCCGCCAGATACCCACGCCAGTATTGCAGGGCTGCCTCACGGTCCTGACGTTCCAGCCATTCGATAAAACGACTGAACGGCGTGACAGGCTCCAGCACTGGCTCATCACCCGCACGCAGTGCCAGATAGCTACCGAATACTTCCTGTGTCATAAAGGACAAGCACCAGCCATCCATCAAAATGTGATGGAAGCTCCAGATAAAGTGATACGTTTCATCCCCGGTTTGCAGGATCGAGATACGAAGGAGTGCATCCTCTGCGAGATTAAATCCCTTCGCTTTATCGGCAAGGGTAAAAGCCTCCACACGCGCCTTTCGTTCCTCTTTTTCTAGTCCGCGCAGGTCTTCATAATATAATTGTCCGCTGCGATGGCGGAAGACGACCTGTACAGGCTCGTCCTTCCATGAACTGATAAAGTTCGTCCGCAGGGCCTCATGACGCTGTACGAGCAAATCCAAGCTCTTACCGAAAGTAACCACATCGAAGCGCCCATTCAACTCAAAGGATGCCTGCTCAAAATAAGCCGCCGAATTCTCATCCATCAGGCTGAAAAAGAGCATACCCTTTTGCATCGGTGTCAAAGCATATACATTTTCCAGCTCGCCCAGATCTCGCGTATCTTCCACCAATTGCTCCAGTTCGTCTAGCGTTACCTGTTTTAACAGCACATCACTTGGGGTCAGCACCGTTCTTTCTTGGGTGACACAATGATGAATGACCTCACGCAAGCCAGATGCCAGCAGCTCTCCCAGCCGCTCCATCGTTTCATGACGGAACTGTGTTGTGCCGTAGCGGATCGTGAACACCAACTCGCCATCTTCGATTAATCCGTTGATATCCAGCGCAAAATCCATAGTCGCGTTCGTGCTGACAGGCACACCAATGGAATAGGATGAAGGCTGTAAATCGTTGCCTTTATAATCCTGATCGAATTGGCCTAAATAGTTAAAACTGATCTCAGGCTGAGTCTCTAACTGCACGCCTGCTTTCTCCAGCACATTTAGATCCGACAGGTAGCGTAAAATCCCATAGCCGATGCCTTTTTGCGGAAT
The DNA here is from genome assembly GCF_044784315.1 of Paenibacillus sp. DP01. Taxonomy (NCBI): domain Bacteria; kingdom Bacillati; phylum Bacillota; class Bacilli; order Caryophanales; family Paenibacillaceae; genus Paenibacillus; species Paenibacillus sp. DP01. Next base: position 2,562,690 of record NZ_CP173059.1, on the reverse strand, counting down.
ATGACGCAGCCCTTCTTTGGTCCGCTTGATCAGGCGAGCAGTATGTCCCCCTTCTCCCAGACTTCCATCCAGGACAACCGGGAATTGGCTCGTAAACCAGCCGACCGTGCGCGTAATATCCACATCCGGCACAATGGCTTCCCGTCCATGGCCCTCCAAGTTGATCAGCACTCGTTCAGAACCCGACCAGTCATAGACGGCTTTTCCGAGCGCGGCTAGCAACAGGTCATTCATTTCCGTGTTGTACGCGCGATGAGCTTGTTTGAGCAACTGCTCAGTTTCCTGCTTCGTCCAGCGGACCGTCACCACCTCACTGTCTCCCAGCCGTGCCTTGTCATTCGCAAAATCCTTCGGCAAAGGCTTCGCGAGGCTTGCTTCGGCTTGTTCGATATGCTGCCAGTAGGCCAGCTCCCGCTCCATCGCCGCACTGTTGGCATAGGCTGACAGTTGTTTGGCCCATACCTGGAACGAATCTGTTTTATGCGGCAGCCGAATAGCTGTGCCGGTTTGACCTGCAACTGCCTGCTCATAACCAGATGCCAAATCCTCCAGCAAAATACGCCACGATACACCGTCCACCACCAAATGATGAATGACGATTAATACATGGTCGCCCTCAGCGCAATGGAACAGACCGAGCTTCACCAGCGGACCCGCGCTCAAATGAATGCTGGCTTGAATTTCACTCGCCTTGGCTTCGATAGCGCTGGATTCGTCTTCCACTCTGCTGAAATCTACAATGTCCAGCGTGTATAGCTCGCCTTCCTCTACACTGCGGTTCCAAGCGGCATAACCCTGCTCCGTCTCACGGAATACCGTGCGCAGTGCGTCATGATGCTGGACCATACGGTCCATCGTACGGCGTAGCGCGTCGACGTCAAAGCCCCCAGCTCGGTACAGCATCATCGCCTGGTTGCTGTGGTGCAGATCAGCCGGCTGCTGCTCGAAGAACCAGCGCTGAATAGGTGTCAGTTCCACCTGGCCTACTGCCTCTTCCTGACTGGCCATCTTGCCATCTGTACGAAGCAACGGACTGAGTGCCGCTACCGTCGGATGGCTGAAGAGGTCTTTCATGTTCAGTCGATAACCTGCCTGCAGCAAGCGGGAGGATACTTGCAAGGCTTTGATCGAATCGCCGCCCAGCTCGAAGAAGTTATCCTGCGTGCCTACGGCATCCATGCCAAGCACTGCGGCCCATACCGCAGCCAGTACCTGCTCCACCGTAGTACGCGGTGCCACATAGGCTGCTCCCGTATGGATGCTGCCTTCCGGTTCCGGCAAAGCCTTGCGGTCGATTTTGCCGTTGCTGGTCAGCGGGATCGTCTCCAGTCGCATCAGGCGTGCAGGCACCATGTGCGCTGGCAGTCCGGCTTCCAGCTCTGCTTGTACTTCCTCGATCCGCAGCTCGGCTTCTCCCGTGATGTATCCGCACAAATACTTGTGTCCACGCTCGTCCGTCCGGTCGATGACTACAGCTTGTCGCACACCTGGTACCCGCTGAATTACGGTTTCTATCTCGCCCAGCTCGATCCGATATCCCCGGATTTTGACTTGATAGTCCATCCGGCCGATAAAGTCTACATTGCCGTCTGGCATCCACCGCGCCAAATCGCCGGTGCGATACAAACGTTCACCCGGTACGTACGGGTTCGCTACGAATTTCTCGGCCGTCAGGTCCGCACGGTTCAGGTATCCCCGTGCGACCCCGGCACCGCCAATGCATAGCTCACCCAGTACGCCGATCGGCACTGGATTCAGTTGGCTGTCTACGATGTAGAAACGGGCGTTCAGCCATGCCTGACCAATCGGCACATTCCCGCTGCTTGGCAGCTTTGACAGCTCTTCGTCGTAGAAGCTGGAGTCAATCGCCGCTTCCGTGACGCCATAGCTGTTGATGATGCGGATGTCCGCACCAAACCGTTCTTGCAGCACTCGGTAGTCCGTCACGCTACAGCTATCTGAGCTCGTGATCAGCAGTTCCAGACTGCTCATGTCCAGTCCGTGCTCGTACACATGCTGCATAAACGATACGATCAAGGCTGGAGTCGATTCGAACACGGTAATCTGATAATCACGAATCCAGCCATATAGACGGCTTGGATCAATCCGGTCGTCTTTCGGACAGATGACCATCGTGCCGCCGTTATAGAGCGTCCGTGCAATATCGCCGACGAACACGTCGAAGGAGAAGCTCGCCAGTTGCAGCAGACGTACCGGGAACTGGTTCAGACGGTAATCCCGGCGATAGGCCGCAGCCGTGTTCACCAAGCTGCGATGCTCGATCATGACGCCTTTTGGACGCCCCGTTGTACCGGACGTATAGATCACATACGCCAAGTCTTGCGGCTCGTTGATACGTTCAATATCCGTGGTATCCCCGGTGTACAGCGACTCATCGTCAAGTGCCAATACAGTACGCAGACGCAGCCCAGTTACCGGTTCAGATGCTGCTTCGCTGTCAGACTTCGAATCTGCTTTCAAGCTCAAACTTTCGTTCCGGTTGTCTCTTTCCATCATTTCAACGCCAGCCGCTGTTTCCAGTTCGCCCTCGCTCTTTCCTTCGCCCATAGCCCATTGGCTTTCCTCCAGCCAACCCTGTGCGCGCTCCTGCAAGCCGATTTGCGTGAGCAGCACCGTCGCACCGCTGTCCTCCAGCATGAAACGAATGCGATCGGACGGATAGTCTGCATCCAGCGGCACATATGCACCTCCGGACTTCCATACCGCTAGTACGCCGACCAGCATGTCTACCGAACGCTCGCTCAAGATGCCGACAATCGATTCGCATCCAATGCCCTCATTCCGCAATCTACGGGCAAGCTGGTTCCCACGCTCGTTCAACTCGCGGTACGTAAGCTGCCGCTCCTCGTATACAACGGCCACGTGATCCGGCACAAGCTGCGCTTGTTCTTCCACATAGGCGTGGAACAACAATTCCGATTCCTTTTCATCACTCCATGCAGCTACGCCTACGGATCCAAAACCATCGATGATGTTCGCTTTTTCCGCAGCAGTCACCAGCTCAAGCTCGTCCACCAGCGCATCTGGTCTGTGAATCGCTTCTTCAATCATATGCAGCAAATGCTCACGGATTTGCTCTACAGCTGTACGTTCCAACACCTGCGCGTTGTACTCCAAATGGACATGGATTTCATCGCCTGGCACCACGGTGATGTTGAAATCATAGTTTGTTTGCTCTGACATGGAAGCATTGGCAATCGTAAAGCCATTGTTCCCGCGGCTACCCATCTGCTCCATGCGCTGTTCCACGGGGTAGTTTTCAAACACGATAATATGGTTCACCAGGTCCTGCTTCTGCTCGGTCAGGGCCTGAATTTCATATAACGGATAGGTTTCATAGGCACGGGAAGCCAGTGCCTGCTCCTGAATCTGCTTCATCAGCCCAGCAAATGTCATCTCTTTCTCACTGTGAATCCGTACAGGAACGGTGTTAATGAACAACCCAATCATTTTATCGATGCCCGGAATATCTGCTGATCTGCCGGAGACGACACTGCCAAATACCACATCCCGACTGTTGTTATACCGCTGTAGCACAACGCCCCACGCTGCTTGCAGGAGTGTGTTGACCGTCACTTGCTTTTGCTTAACCAGCTTGTTCATCCGCTCCGTCACTTCACGGCCCAGTGTAAATGAAAGCTTGTCCGCTTCATATGCTTTTGCGTGACCGTCCAGCTGTTTGACCTGCGGCAATACGGTCTGCTGCTCAAAACCTGCAAAATAATCACGCCAGAACCGTTCTGCCTCCGCGTTGTCCTGTCGATCCAGCCATTCAATATATTCACTGTATGGCGTTACCGGGGCAAGCTCCGGCTTGCGGTCTTCAAGGATGGAAAAGTACGTATGAAACGCTTCCCCGACAACCAGGAACAAGCACCAGCCGTCCATCAAAATATGATGGAAGCTCCATACAAAACGGTACGACTCCTCACCTGTACGTAAAATAGACACCCGCATCAGCTCGTCGGAGCTGAAATGAAAGCCTGCCGCTTTGTCACGTTCAGCAAAATCAGCAAGGTATGCGGCCTGCTCTCCTGGTTCCATCGAACGCACATCTTCAAACCGGAATCCAGCCGCTTTATGGCGGTACACCACCTGTAAAGGCTGCTCATTCCAGCCACTATAAAAATTTGTTCTGAATATTTGATGGCGCTCCACCAACTGGTTTAGGCTTTCGGCAAAAGCCTCCACTTGAAAGTGGCCTTGCAGATCAAATGTCGCCTGCTCAAAGTACGCCCCGGATTGCGGCTCCATGAAGCCGTGGAACAGGATGCCTTTTTGCATAGGGGTTAACGAATAAATGTTTTCCAGTTCTCCCGCAGCAGCCGTCTGCTCTACAATATGATCCAGCTCTACAGCCGTCAGTCCTTGGAAGGACAAGTCGCTTGGGGTCAGCTCCGGCAACTCTTTGGCCACACAGTGAGCCAACACCTCGCGCAAGCTCTCCTGCAGCAGATCAGCCAGTTTTTTAATCGATTTTTTCATAAACATTTTGTTGCTGTAGCTGATCGTCAGTTCCAGGGCACCGTCCGTGATCATGCCGTTGATATCCAGAGCATACCGCTTGGTCAACGTGTCACTCATGGAAGCTCCGACGGAATAAGGAGACATGCGGAATGCATTCTGCTTCAAATCCTGATCGAATTGGCCGAGATAGTTAAAGCTGATTTCCGGCTCGGCCACAAAAGTGGCTTCTTCTGCCCTGTCAGCAAGATATCTCAAAATTCCGTATCCAATCCCTTTATGCGGCAAACGGCGTAGCCCTTCCTTGACGTTCTTGACACGCTGTCCCACATTCCGGTCCTCGCCCATATCCAGGACCACTGGAAATTGGCTGGTAAACCAACCGACGGTGCGCGTAATATCCATATCCGGCAAAATGGCTTCCCGTCCATGCCCCTCCAGATTCACAAGCACCTGACCGATGCCTGCCCACTCCTGAACGGCTGTACCCAGAGCTGTGAGCAGCAGGTCGTTTGCTTCTGTACTGTAGGCCCGATGAGCTTGTTTCAAGAATTGTTCCGTTTCTTCGACCGTCCACGCTACGGTCAGTGTCCGATCATCGCGAAGCTGTGGTTTGGCCTGAGACTTACGAGTGTAATCCTTAGGCAATGCCTCTTGTGCAGCACCAGCTCGCTCCACCTGCTCCCAATACGCACGCTCCTTCTCTAATGCTGCGCTAGTCGCATAGGTTGACAGCTGATCCGCCCACAGACGGAAGGAATCCGTCTTATTCGGTAAACGGACAGACTCGCCCCGTAAAGCCTGTTCATAGCCGGATGCCAGATCCTCCAGCAAAATACGCCAAGACACGCCGTCGACCACCAAATGGTGGATCGCTACCAACAAATGGTCTCCATCGGTGCAACGGAACAGACCCAGCTTCACTAGCGGTCCTTCATGTAGATGGATGCTACTTTGAATTTCGCTAGCTTTGCTCTCCAGCAAATGGGCAAAGTCAGACTCCTGGGTATAATCCACCACTTCGAGGTTATACAGCTCTCCTTCTTGCACGCCACGGTTCCATGCTTCATAACCACCCTCTGCATTTTGGCGGAATACGATGCGCAAAGCATCATGATGCTCGACAATGCATTGCAATGTTTGATGAAGCGCCGTTTCGTCCAAACGATCCTCACGGTGCAGCATCAGAGCCTGGTTATAGTGCTCAGGATTAGATGGCTGCTGTTCAATAAACCAGTGCTGAATTGGTGTCAAGGCCACGTTTCCTCTGACTTCTCCTTGATCGGACACGCGGGTCACCCGCTGCACCCGTCCATTCAGCTCAGCAATCGTTGGATACTGGAACAGTTCTCTCATTTCCAGCTTGTAACCATTTTGCAGCAATCTCGAAGACACCTGGATGGCCTTAATCGAGTCGCCTCCCAAATGGAAGAAGTTATCCAGTACACCAATTTGTTCGATACCCAGTACAGATTGCCATACCGATACCAATATCCGCTCTACCTCATTACGGGCGGCTACATAATCCTCGCCGGAATCCACGCTTCCCTCCGGCTGTGGCAACGCCCGCCGATCCACCTTGCCATTCGGTGTCAACGGCAATTGCTCCATCTGTACAAAATACGACGGCACCATGTAACCTGGCAATTCCTGGCTCAAGGCGCTTCGTAGCTCACTTGCCGTAATATCCGCAAGGGTGACTACATATGCGCAAAGCTGTTTTTGTCCCTGCTCATCCTCACGTGCAATGACGACGGCTTCTTGCACCGCCTCCAGCTTCAACAGCTGCGCTTCCACCTCGCCCAATTCAATCCGGTAGCCACGGATTTTCACTTGCGCGTCGATCCGTCCTTTGTATTCCAGCGTCCCGTCCTCATTCCAGCGAACCAAATCGCCTGTACGGTAGCAACGCTCTCCACTGCGGAACGGACTATCTATGAACTTTTCAGCTGTTAAATCAGGACGATTCCGGTAGCCACGTGCCACCCCGTCGCCGCCGACGATCAGTTCACCCCATGCCCCCACAGGCTGAAGTTGCATGGAACGATCTACGACATACGCTGTGGAGTTGTGGATCGGACGCCCGATTGGCACTGCTTCCGATTGCACGCCAGCAATCGCATGAGTTGTAGAAAAAGTTGTATTTTCCGTCGGGCCATAGCCATTGATAATCCGTAGGGACGGATGAGCCTCAAGCACCCGGTTAATGTGCGGTACGGACAGCACATCACCGCCGACCAACAGTTCTTGTACCCCCTCAAACAACTCCAGATCCTGCTGGGATAGCTGGTTAAAGAGTGGCGCAGTCAGCCACATTGTTGTAATACCATGGCTGCGGACAGCTTCCTTGAGCTTCGGAGCGTCCAAAATAACATCCTGACTTACCAGTACAAGCTGTCCTCCATTCAGCAACGCACCCCAAATTTCGAAGGTGGACGCGTCAAAGACAACGGCGCCGGTTTGCAAAATGCGCGTGTCAGCACCCAGTTGCGCATAGTTTGTATTTTTCACCAAGCGCACAACATTGCGGTGTTCTACCATAACCCCTTTAGGCTGTCCGGTCGTACCCGAAGTGTACATAAGATAGGCAAGTCGATTACCAAATGTATGTGCTCCAGTAGTACTGTCTACGACAGACGAAGAAGATTCCTTTAAAAGGTCATTTTTCAGATTCGAATAATAGGTAAAATCTGCATGACTAGCTTCGTTTTGTTCCCCATGTATGTTATTTGCATCTTGATTATTCTCTGCCCCGTACACAGCGGCATCGCTCAGATCCAGCACAATTCCGGTGTAATCCTCCGGTTGCTGTTTCGCATGCTGCACCAGCAGCAACTCCGCTCCCGAATCTTCCAATAGGTAGCGCACACGTTCAGCCGGATAATCAGGGTCAATCGGCACATATGCGCCGCCCGCTTTGAGAATCGCCAGCATGCCGACGATCATATCTACGGAACGCTCAGCAACGATACCTACAGTTCGCTCAGCGGTAACACCGTTCCCGCGCAGCGTGTGAGCCAGCCGATTGGCTTTTACATTCAATTCGCCATAAGTTAAATGGGCGTTGTCAGACACAACTGCTGTCTGATTCGGTGTACGTGCCGCCTGTTCCTCAAACAGCTCATGAATGCCTGCTTCGTGTGGGTATTCCACTGCTGTAGCATTGAATACGTCGACGATTTCCACCCGTTCTTCCTCACTGATCAGCGACAATTCCTCTATCCGCTTGTGTGGGCCCTGTACCATATGCTCCGCCACACTCAAAAATTGTTGAATAATTCGAGCAATTTCCTGCTCACTAAACAGCTCGGTACGATAATCCAGGTATAATACGAGTCTATCGTCATCCAGCATTTCAACCATGTGAATATCGAAGTCGTTCACTGTATCTCCGCAGAAATCGTTATCCACCTGCTGAATCGCTTCATCAAAACGGGAGAAGCTCAAGGTACGGTACTGAATAGATGCCCCAAATAAACGTTGGATGTCCAGACTACTTTGCTGTTCGCGTAAATCTTGAATAATTTTGTTGTACGGGTAACGCTGATGCCGCAAAATGGACGCCTGCTCCTTCCCTACACCCTGCAAGAAGGCCAGCAGTTCGGATTCCGGTTCGACCAACAGACGAGTAGCCACGGTGCTGACGAACATGCCGATGGTATCCTTTTCTTTCTTAGACGTACGGTTGGCATAGAGAGTCCCTACGGTTAAGTCCTGCTCACCCGTCACTTTATGCAAATAAATATACAGAGCCGCCAGAAAGAACGTGAAAATACTGATTTTATGTTCCTCGCAAAAAGCCGTAACACCACGATACAATTCATGCTTCAGTATAAAACTCTCCCGGCGTGCAGCTGTGCTCAGTGTCAGCGGGTTATATGATTTTAAGCCTGTGGTCTCTGGCAAATCAGCAAACTTTTCCGTCCAATACGTCTTGTCCTTTTGATAACGGTCAGATTGCTCATAGCTTTGCTCTACCTGAATAAAATCCAGATAAGGATTGCCTTTGGTCGGTGCATCCTGACCTGTACCATGCACAATATTCATATAATGTCCGGTGATTTCATTAATGGCCTGATTCATGGACACGCCGTCCGAAATAATATGATGCATTTTAAAATTGAACCAGGTTTCTTCTACCCCTAGCTGTAAAATAACAAATCGGTACAGCTGCGAATCCAACAATGAGAACGGTTGTGGATTATGGCGCTTTAACCATTCATTCGCTTCTTCCGGGGTTACTTGAAGCGTTTCAATATTTTCCGCTGTAAACGGCTCTACATATTGATATGGGATTCCATCCTGAGCAGTGATTTTGATACGGAAAGAATCGTTTTGGGCAATCACTCGGTTCATTGCTTGCTGCAATGCATCTATACGAACAGTTCCTCTAATTTTTACAGTACCGATAATGGTTGAAGTGTTCCGATGAGGATACAAAAGCTCCGTATACCAAATACGTTGCTGTGGCTGGCTTAAGGAAAACAATTGAACATCTTGCTGTGTCATCCGTCTCTCTCCTCGCAAAATAGATATTTGGTAAAAAGAAAATTCGCATATTTATGCGGTTTGTTCCTCTGGATGCTTTCGAAACTGAAGCTCATACAGCTCCGCATAATGACCACCCTCAGCAAGGAGCTGGTCATGAGTTCCCTGTTCTTTGAGCTCGCCATCGGCAAGAACACAGATCGTATCCGCCCTCTCAATCGTAGACAATCGATGGGCAATAACTAATGTCGTACGATCCTTCATCAGCTCATCTAAGCCCTGCTGAACTTCATATTCCGACTCTGCATCCAGGGCCGAGGTGGCTTCATCCAGCAGCAAAATCGGCGCATTTTTGAGCAGAGCACGGGCAATCGCGATTCGCTGTCTTTGACCCCCGGACAAATTGGCTCCACGTTCACCGACAATCGTGTCATAACCCTCCGGAAGCTCAGCTATGAAGCCGCTGGCATAGGCTGTTTTGGCCGCAGCCTCTACTTCCTCATCCGTGGCATCCGGTGAGCCGAAGCGGATATTGTCTGCTACTGTACCGTGGAACAGTGTAGCCTCCTGTGGTACATAGGCCATTAAATCCCTAACCTCATCCAACCGAAATTCTTCTGCCAAGCGGCCTCGAACCCGCAGCACACCTTCATCCGGTGGGTAAAATCCCAGCAACAACTTCATCACGGTGCTTTTCCCACCACCACTCGGACCGACAATCGCGGTTACCTGCCCTTCTGGCACGACCAAGTTCAATCTTCGCAGCGTTGGACGGTCTGGCTGATAGCCAAAGCTGATATTGTGCAGCTCCAGCGCAGCAGCAGTCTGTTCAATAGAGAGGTCTGAATCCACAGTCTCGACACCGTCATAGGATTCCTTTGGTTCACGGGCTGATGAAGCTGACACCTCTGGATCGATAAGCCCGGTTACTGATTCCTTCTGTTTCGCCGCGGGAAACTGTTCCTCTTCCTTCGACTCATTCAAGATTTCGCGGATACGCGCCAAGCCTGCCAAAGAGTTTTGTAACAGGGATACAGCTGCCCCCAGCTCCAAAAATACCGTTGAAATACCCGTTTGCAGCTGCACAATCTGTCCCAAAACTCCGAGCTCCATTTGCTTCTGCGAAACCAAGATCAATCCAGCAACAAGCACACCGCCCAGCGTAATAAATTCAATAACAAAATTACACATATCCTGCAGTCCCATATGACGTCCCTGTCGGATACTGATGCGATTTATGTCCTCGCTTGCATCGTTGCAAAGTCCACCCACTTTTGTCCTTAACCCAAATAACTTCACCGTCTGTAAACCAGAAAGCAAATCACTCAATCGTTCCGTGAACCTGCTCATCCGTCCCTGTAATTCTTCACTCGTCTGTCGCATTTTCTTCGCAAAATGAGCATTTATCCAGGCTGAAGCCAGTCCTAGTAGAACCGCCATAATCCCAAATCGCCAATCCAGCACCATCAGAATGACTAGTGAGCCTAAGAAAAGCGAAGTTTCCAGTATAATCGAGCGAATATGAACGGTGTAAGCCTGCTCCAGCGTTTGGACATCGTTTGTCATGCGGGAAACAAGATTACCCGAATGGTGTTTTTCGGCTTTTTCATACGATAGCTTGACAACATGACCGAATAGTTTCATTCGTACATCGGCAATTGCGAGCTTGACACATCGTTTATACATATAGCTGCACACTGGGGAAATAAGACTTAACGCCAAAAATGTGCCGCTGACCAAATAGACCGCTCGGTACAGCTCCTGTACATCGCCATTAACCGCAAAATTCAGCAAATAATGCACCACAAAAGAAAGCAAAATTGTGATGCTGGCATTGGTCAGACTGTTGCCAACCAACCCCGTAAAATACCATTTTCGATGCGGCTTCATCAGGGACATCAATTGCTTAAATTCATAAAACCCCTGCTTGAAGGTCACGACGCTCACTCCTTTCCTCAGGCAGTGAATACCCGTTTTCCTCCGTTTGCTGTCCTTCAAAATTTTGCAAATACAGCTTTCGGTACACACCATCACGGCCTAGTAATTCCTCATGTGTACCCGATTCCACAATGCTCCCCTGATCAAGTACGATAATGCGGTTCGCCTGGCGTACAGTTGACAGTCGATGAGCTATGACCAGTACCGTCCGGTTTTGCATTGCTGCATTCATTGCAATCTGTACCTGAGCCTCCGACTGGCTATCGAGTGCTGAAGTCGGCTCGTCCAGTAGAAGCAGCGGAGCATTTTTCAGCAATGCTCTTGCTATAGAAATACGCTGTTTTTGTCCTCCAGACAATCCGCCTCCCCGTTCGCTCAACAGAGTTTCATAGCCCTCGGGTAGCTGAACAATAAAGTCATGCGCATGGGCCGCTTTCGCCGCCTCGACAATTTCTTTCCGGGTCGCCTCCAGACGTCCATATCCGATATTTTCTGCAATAGTGGCCGGAAAAAGCGACGATTCCTGAGATACCATCGAAATATGGCTACGCAGGCTTGTTAGGTTCCAATCTGTCAAATTCTTACCAAACAATTGAACGGTTCCGGCATGCTCTCCAGGTTCATTAAATCCGCAAAGCAGCTTGAAGATTGTGCTTTTACCGCCACCGCTGGCCCCAACAATCGCTACCGTTTCTCCTTGTCCTACCTGGAAGCTAATCTCCTTCAGCACCGTGTTCTCTTCGTTGTAGCCAAAGGTTAAATGCTCAAAGCTGACTACAGGAATGTCGTCCTTGCTTTCTGCATCGTCTTCCTCGAGATCTTGGCTTATTGAAGTGATTTTCCCGTCTTGCCGCTCATCTGGCCAATCCAGCACCTCAAACAAATGCTTCGCTGCTCCCCCCGCTTCCTTCATTTGCGAAATGATCGTCGGCAGCATGGCAACAGGCTGCAATATGAACGAAATAAGATATAAAAAAAGGACAATGCCACCAGCATTCAACTCACCTTGTTGAATCAAATATCCACCGTACACAATGACCAAAATAATCGGTGTTGCCAGCATCATCACACCTACTGGAGTTATGAACGCATAGCGTTTTTCTAGCCGCAATCCGCGCTTGATGACCTCCTCCGTAATCACCATATACTTCTTCAACAGCACAGCCTGCATATTAAATGCCTTGACGATAGGAATTCCTCCGATCGCATCCTGTCCCACCGCGTTCAAATGAGCAATTTTCTCCTGAAGCTCCTTGGAGTATTTCTCAATTGGCTTGCTCATCAGTGAGGTTATGATCATTCCTACAGGCATAAGCGCAAGACTTGCCAAAACCAGTTTCCAGCTTGTCAGTAAAAGCAACGTTAAGGATGCCGTAAACACAAGTGGCAAATAAAACAGATTAGCAAACTGCTGGATAAAAAAGTTCTGCAACAGCGCCGTATTGTTTGTTAGACGGGATACCAAATCTCCGGTGAACTTGCTCTCCACGCTGGAAACAGGTAAATCATAAAACTTATGTACGAGATCGCCTCTCAAGTCGCGCAGGGCACTAACACTAAAACGTGCCGAAGCGTACCTCATCACAAACTTACAAGGCATTCCAATTACCGTCATACCAACAACTAGATAGATCATGTTCTGGGTGGAGGAGAATGTTCCCTGTGCCATTTGCTCTATGGCCTTACCCAAAATAATATCAATAGCTGCCAAACACAAGGAGGAAATCACGGCTATAAAAACCCAAAGATTATAAGGCTTTATATAACGTGTGAGTCTCCGAAAAGCAGAATTTGATCGAAACAAAGGCATCCCTCTTTTTCATTGCCACACTTTAGCAGTGCGAACTTTTTAGATTGGCGATGGACGTCATTGAAGTAAACTCTGTGTCTGAAATGATGAGGGCCTGTACAGAAAAATTGGATTTTAATCTACGCTGGAAAATGCATCATGGTGGGCGGTTTTATCGGTTATTGCTGAGATGGTGATAACGAAGTGTATCGTGATGTGTGGGACATTCAACTCTGCCTGAATCGTGGTTGTGGAGTGCTTGTGTTGTAAGTTGTATGAGCTGCCGCAGCGTGGGCCATCGGCGAGGATGCGGAGAGAATGTCCTCGACTGCGCTCATAACCTCTTGCTCTTGTTCATGGATGAAAAAGTGATTGCCTTCGAACATCCGGACATCCATAGGTGACATCGTATGCTGCTGCCAGGCACGAAGTGAATCTGTGCTAACCTCAAAATCCCTCGTTCCCCCTAAAACCGTCATCGGGCATGCCAGTGGATCTCCCGGCTGATAAACATAAGTTTCACACACCTTAAAATCTGCACGCAGACGAGGCATAATAATTTGCATCAATTCTGCATTTTGCAGCACCTCTTCGGGGGTGCCCTGCATCAAGCGAAGCTCTTCGGTGAAAGAATCGTCTGCTAAATCATGGAGTCGTTTTTTGGAGTATGGAAGATGAGGGGCGGATTTACCGGATACGATAATATGCACAGGTAGTTTTCCAGCTTTGCTGTACAACTGCCGCGCTGTTTCAAATGCGATCAGTGCCCCCATACTGTGCCCAAAAAAGGCAAATGGCTTATGTATGTATGGAGCCATAGCGGGAACCAACGATTGGACGATGTCTTGAAGGGTTTCCATTGGAGCTTCAATGGAGCGGCTCTCACGTCCAGGGAGTTGTATTGGCAACACAGTAATATCAGGCGCGAGTCTGGACTTCCAAGAGTTAAATATGTAAGCACCACCACCGGCGTAGGGGAAGCAGAATAGTTGGAGCTTCGCAGCCGGTTGGGCCTCTGTTTTAGCGAACCAAGATTGTGATCGAGTCGTCATATGAATTCCTCCATCCTCTATGCAGTTCATAATTTTACAGTAAATCCTTATATCTCTTTTTTTCTTCCAACACTTTCTAGCTTTTTTAAATATACAAACTTTAAAACGGCTTGACACGGGACAAAAGGGCTAAATTACTAGACTTCATAAAAATAAAACAAAATCCATATTATGCTATTTGTTTCCAAACTACAAAAACAACAATTTGACTTTTTCGCTCATTATCTGCCCATCATGATCTGTAAATCTAGCCTAAAACATAATTTCACATTTTCACGAACATTGTAAAACTAAAATCATTATGATTTACAATTACGCCCAAACCCCTTATCCTATAACAATTTTATCTTTACATGCCATTAACATAAATGTAACAAATTCAACCTGATATCATCCGACAAATTCCGCCTTTTTTCGCGCTCACCTTCAACCTCCTATATAATGGAACTAATTTAAAACAAGCATACACAAACCAAAATTAATAACTCTTTAAATTTTTAATAAACCGGGTTTTTAAGTAGTTCTAAAGAACTATATTATGCATAATTTTTTTTGACTCTTCGTCTAAAAAAATTAGTTCTAATTGATTTTTTCGCTTCCAAAGCTATGTTTTTTTCTTTTCAAGCCTAATAGAAACTTTTCAATTTTACTTCATAAGTACCTGTTTTTTAGAAATTTATATCCTTGATTTTGCTCTTTCATCCCCTAAAAACAGTAACAGCAAACAGCAAGTCTCCCTTTAGTCAGAGACTTGCTGTTTTATAAGTTTATTATGATTGAATTCACCAGCGAGGGAAGTCTTGACTTCAAATTTCAAGAGGATACCGCTGCCGCGAGCGTACCGGAAGAATCAGCAGTATGATGAATACTTCGCACGAAACGAATCGTTTTTGTATCTGAATGCATTACAACTGAATGGGTTTCAGCTCTGTGACCAGGCAGAGAACGAACCCCCTGCAACCACTCACCAGGCGTCACGCCTGTAGCGACAAACATCACGCCTTGGCGTCCGACCATGTCCTCCATCGACAGCAACGCCCCTGGATCAGTAATACCCATGCGTTTGCAACGTGCAATCTCTTCTTCTCCATGAGGTAGCAAGCGGCCCTGTATTTCTCCGCCCATGCATTTCAGCGCGGCCGCGGCCAATACACCCTCAGGAGCGCCGCCAGAGCCGATATGCAAATCTACACCGCTGTCCAGGCAGGTTTCAATTGCACCCATCACATCCCCATGACCAAGCAGCTTGATCCGAACGCCGCTTTCCCGCAGAAGCTGAATGATCCCGGCATGCCGTGCACGATCCAGAATGGACACCGTAAGATCGGACAAGGATTTCCCCAGTATGCGCGCTGCTTTTGACAATGTAGTCGGGATCGTGTCTTCTAGTGACAGTTTTCCAGCCAATGCCGGACCAACAGCTAATTTTTGCATGTACATATCCGGAGCGTGTAGTAGACTACCACGAGGTGCAGCAGCAATGACCGACAGTGCGTTATTCAAACCGTTCGCCACAGTTTCCGTCCCCTCGAGAGGATCAACAGCAATATCCATGGCCGGCCCTCTGCGATTGCCTACTCTCTCCCCGATATACAGCATGGGAGCCTCATCCATTTCGCCTTCACCAATCACGACCGTGCCGTCCATGGATACCGCATTAAAATGAGTACGAATGGCTACTGTTGCCGCCTCGTCCGCGCTATTCTTATCTCCACGCCCTGTCCATTGTGCCGATTGCAGTGCCGCTGCCTCTGTTACCCGAACGAATTCCAATGCCATTTGACTCTCCATACCTATCCCTCCACCTCTCCTAAAAATAATTGTTACCCACAGGCAAATAATATTTCACGGCAGCTTTGCTGCCATTTTATATTTACACTCCTGTATCCTGTGATTCATATTTTCTTTATAAACGCTGCTTCTAAGTTGCTTCGCTTTATAGCATTCTGACAATCAAGCCTGCTGTCTCTTCAATTGCTTTATCTGTAACATCAATGACTGGACAATTCAGCTCTTTAAACAAAGACTGCGCATACGCGATTTCCTCTTCCACCCTCGTCGCTGTAGCATACTGCACATTATTCGGAAGCCCCATTACCTTCAGTCGTTCACTGCGTATTTTCAACAGTAGCTCCGGCTGGATCGTCAATCCGAACACTCGGCCACGCTGAACATCCTTCAACTGAACAGGTGGTGTCAGCTCCGGTACAACCGGTATGTTGACTGTTTTATAACCTTTATGTGCGAGAAACATGGATAAAGGAGTTTTGGAAATACGTGATACTCCAAGCAATACTATATCTGCTTTGAGAATGGCGCTCACATCTTTGCCATCATCGTATTGAACTGCAAAATCCAGTGCCTCTACACGCCGAAAATAGTTGTCGTCCAGTCGGTGCAGTAGACCAGGCTTCTCTTTGGGATCGTTATGAAACGTATCGGCAAACGCCTGCATCATCGGTCCCATAATATCGACAGCCCGCACATTCAGCCGGACAGCCTCTTCTTTCATCGCCTCTCTCAATTCCGGCTGTACCAGCGTATAAGCTACAAAGCCTTTACGCTCGGCAACTTCCTCCATTACCCGACTCAGCTCGTCTTCATCCCTCACGTTCATAAATCTTTTGATCTCTGTGTCTGGTAACTCAAATTGGCGCATGGTCGCCTGTACGACAGCTTCTGCCGTCTCGCCAATCGAGTCTGAACAGATCGCTATAAAATGACTGCTCGCCTGAACCATTCGATTCCTCCCATTAATCCTCTGCTACCATATCGAGCAACATTTTAATAATATTTGTTTTTGTAATACGTCCCACGACTTTCCAGTGCTCTCCTGGTTTGTCAGAATCCGAAGGGACGACGACAGGCAGGCTGTCGATTTGACGAGCAATAATTTTGCGTGCTGCCTCTAGTACGGTATCCTCTGGGGAAACAGTGACCACATTCGCCTGCCGGGTCATCACAAGACTGACAGGAATGGTTGCTGCATTGGGATTGCCTAACGTTACCTTGAGTAAATCCTTGCGGGAAGCCACCCCTGCCAAATCTCCGTCTTCATCGGTGACGATCAAATTGCTCACATTTTCCAAAAATAGAGCTACGACAGCTTCCTGAATTGTGGTTGTTTCACGTACGATGACTGGAACCCCGTGAAGATCACCGACTTTCATTTGCAAAAGCCGGAATTTTTCCTCCCGGTTCGGCGTGCCCCGCTTTCCAACAAAATAACCGACCTTGGGCTTAGCATCTATGTAATTCAGAATGCCCAATTTGGATAGGTCGGTCCGAATGGTCGCCTTACTGAGATTAAGCATTTCCGCAATCTGGTCACCCGTTATCGGGGCATGCTTTTGTACGATGTTTAAAATTTCTACTTGTCTTGCCGTAAGGTCGATGATGAACGCCCCTCCTTTTTTTGCTTGCGATCTGATATTGAATATAATACGTCATATATAATAATAAATCAACCTAAAAAAAGCATATAAAACATCACATATATAAAATTAAAGTGGTTATTCATGTTTTTTTATCATTTAAAACACTTATTCCATACAAAAAACGGGTGCTTTATCCCCCCTCTTTCGAGTAAGGCAAAGCACCCGCTTTCCTATTCGTATCTTAAAGCATCAATCGGACGCAGCTTCGAAGCCTTGCGCGCCGGATATACTCCAAACAGTACGCCGACTCCCATGCAGCACAGAAAAGAGTACAACACTGGCTCTATCGAATACACAATCGGCATTTGGACGAATTTCTCAAGCAGCTTTGCACCCCCAAGACCCACCATTACACCGACTAGTCCACCCATTAGACTAAGAAAAACAGCCTCAGCCACAAACTGCAGCATAATATCACTGCGCTGCGCACCAATCGCTTTGCGAATTCCGATCTCCCTTGTACGCTCCGTGACGGACACCAGCATAATATTCATAATACCAACACCGCCAACACCGAGCGCAATTGCAGCTACACCGATCAGCAGCATATTCATAACCCGGTCAACCCCAGACACTGTTTTTAAGATTTCCGTCTGGGTCATGATTTGAAAATCATCGCCCTCTGATGGCTTTAGCTCATGTCTGGCACGCAGCACCTGACGGATTTCAGCACTTGCCTGATCAATCCTGTCCTCCGTTGTTGCAGAGGCATTCACCTGCTGAATGCTCATATTGCCCAGCCGTTCCATTCCAGTTGTAATCGGTACATATACCTGCTGCCCGCTGTTGCTCATATTGGAATTGGAATTGGTCAGCACACCAACCACCTTAAAAGGCAACTGCTTGATCATGATGGTCTCACCGACTGCCCTGGAGGCATCCGGGCCAAAAATATTACGGGCTGCATCACTCCCCAGCACAGCCACATTCATCCGTTTATCCACTTCATAGTGAGTAAACGACCTGCCCTGAGCTAGCGACAGCTTTCTCACATGGACAAATGCCAGCGAAGTCCCCTCAATTTGCCCGCTGACCTTATTGCGACTCCACGTAATATCTGCACTGGTCATCGCACTTGGTGCTACCTCTGCGACTGCTTTTTGCTGCTCTAGCGCCTCGATATCCTCCAGAGATATTCCTTTCGTCTGATTAAACGACATGGAGCTGGACCCATCATATGGAGCATAAGGATAGATCATCAGCAGATTATTTCCCATACTATTGATCTGCGATGTAATTGTAGCGGTTGATCCTTTACCGATGGCTACAATCGCAATCACGGCGGCCACTCCGATAATAATGCCCACCATGGTCAGCAAGGATCGCAGCATATTGGTTCGCAAACTATTGAGTGATACACGAATAATTTCCTGAAATTTCATGCCTTCACTTCCTCTGCCGCCATTCTTCGTTTCTCAACAGGCTGATCCTTTTCAATCCGCCCATCTCGAAAATGAATCAGACGCTTGGCGTATTCCGCAACCTCCTGATCATGAGTAACCAGTACAACCGTTTTCCCCTGATCGTTCAGACGCTGAAAAATCCCCATGATTTCCACACTTGTTTTGGAGTCCAAAGCTCCTGTCGGTTCATCCGCCAAGAGAATAACCGGATTGTTCACAAGTGCCCGTGCAATGGATACCCGTTGCTGCTGACCGCCTGACAATTCGTTTGGCCTGTTGTTCATCCGGTCGCCTAGACCTACGCTAGTGAGGGCATCCATGGCTCGCAAACGACGCTCCTTGGCAGAAACCCCCGCATAGATCATAGGCAGTTCCACATTCTCCAAAGCTGTTGATCGCGGAAGCAAATGGAATTTTTGAAATACAAATCCGATTTTCTGATTACGTATAATAGCCAGTTCATCCTCGCGGGCATCTAAGATCGAATATCCATCCAAATAAAATTGTCCTGACGTAGGTAAATCCAGACAGCCGATAACATTCATCATCGTGGACTTGCCTGAACCAGACGGTCCCATAATCGCAACAAAATCACCGTCAGCAATATCAAGTTGAACCTCACGCAGAGCATGAATTTCCTGATCTCCGACATGGTACACTTTTTTCAAACCCTCAATCTGAATAACATATCTCATGCCCGTTTAAAAGCCCCCCTGCATGCCGCCCATTGCGGAAGGATCTGGCGGAGGTTCAGGAGCAGGCACAACAATCGTGTCCCCCTCCTTTACACCGGATTTAAGCTCTACTCGGTCTGGCGTGTAAAATCCGAGTTCTACGGGCTTAAATGTGCGTGCCCCGGGATTCGCAGCGTTAGCAGAAACATACACGCCATCCTGGCCTCCTTCGGATCTCAGTGCAGTCGCAGGAACGAACAGTACATTTTTGTGTACTCCCAAAATAACGGCCACATTCATAATCATGCCTGTTTTTAGCTTACCTTTCGGGTCATGTACAGACATCTCCATCAAATACGTCGTCATCCCTTCATCCGTAGAGGCTTCCGGTGAGACAAATTGCACCTTGCCTGGAAACGATTCACCCGGATATGCATTGGTCGTCAACACAGCCGTAAGCCCCTTTTTGACCTTGACAATGTCGGTCTGACTTACCTTCACAACTACCTTAAGGTCGTTGGAATCCGAGTTATTCATTACAATAAATGGAGCCGTCGGACTGGTCCCTACATCCCCGTTCACCTTTAAAATCACTCCGTCCCACGGCGCCGTGACCTGAAGCTTGTTTAACTCATTTTTTTTCTGCTCCAACTCAGTTGCCAGTCTTCGAACCTCTATCCGTGAGGATTGAATACTCGATGCATCAGCCGGAACCTGAGTCTTGTGAAGCTCAGCCATTGCAGCACGGTAGCCAATTTCAGCCTCTGAAATGGTGCGACGTTTTTGCGACATAATTTTGCGGAACTGTAAATCTAGATTATCATAGTCCGTTTGTGCTTTATCCAATGCTTGCTCAGCCTGCTCCAATTCACTATTGGATACTGCCCCGGCATCGTGTAAAAACTTTTGGTCTTCATATGCCTTCCGTGCCTGCTCCAACTGCTTTTTGGAAGCTTTCTTCTGACTTTCGGCTTCTTCCAGCTCAAATGATTCTTGCGCTGTATCGACAGCCATTTTGGCCCGAAGTACATTTGTTTTCTGAATTTCAATATCCTCCGCCTTCGGACCCTTCTCCAATTCAGCCAGCTTGGATTTCGATATCTCCAAAGAATCAGACGCACTTTGTATTTGCATTTTAATTTCTGAACTGTCCAGAAGCGCCAGCACTTGCCCTTTTTTGACCTTGTCCCCGGCTTTCACGTTCACCGCAGCCAGCTTGTTATCGCCTGCACTCGTAAAGTTCAGCTTCACTTCCTTGGATGCTTGCACGGTGCCGGACGTGTCCAGCTTCTCGCTCACATCGCCGCGCTCTACTTTAAACGTCTCGTCCTGAACTATAGGTGCTGCCTGCTCTTTGGGCATATTCAGATATACTGCTGCTCCGCCTCCGCCTACAACCAGCAAAACTATCGCAGTCCAGATCCACTTTTTTCTCCGTTTTCTCCGTAGCTTGATTAAAGCATCATTTAAAACCGTTTCTGCCAACGCCTTTTCCTCCCTATGTGCTCCATGGCTTGTTCAACGTATACTCATTTTGATCCAACTCGATCGCCAGCTCTTCCATTTGCCGTTCAATCTGGTTTACTTTCAACTGGTTGTTTTTCAATTCCATCTCAATAATTAGACCTCTGGCCCACTTTTTGTGTGATAACTCCAAGGCTTCTTTTGCTGTACGCAAGCTTTCTTCCAGTTGTACGTATTTCTTTTGGTTTTCCTTAACCGTGGCATACAAATTGCGGAGTGATTCAGCAAAATCCTTTTGCCCTTTGGCGAGCTCCTCCTTAGCTGTATCAACATCCATTTTAGCTAGATCGTAAGCACCTGCACCGTTATTAAAATCAAAATATCTCACATTGAGTTCCGAAGTTTTGATACTATCCTCCAGCTTCCATAAATTCGGATTCATGTCTGTCAGCTGTTGTATATGTAATTCAATATCCAGCTTCTTCGGTTCCTTGTACACGGGTCGATCCACCATTTCATAGGCTGTTCCGTTAGGCTGTCCCATGAGGAAGTTCAGAGCATCCCTGGATTTTTGCAACGCAATTTTTCCCTGCTCGACCGCTTGCTCCGCCTGGACTCTGGCCTGTGTACTCTCGTTTTTCGCATATTCAGACAGCTTGCCTCGCGCAAATTTGGCAAGTGCAATCTTTTCCTCCGCTTGGGCGATTTCAAGCGCCTCCAGATCATTTTTCACCTGATTCTCTGCTACAAACACACTTTGGTAGCTTTTCATTACATTAAAATAAATCTGGTCTTTGGCATATTGCGCTTGCTTTTTGCTGGCTAGATAGGATAGTGTCGAGGAACTGTAATTCCTCCAGGACGTTTCATTATCAACATACTCATTGTCTATATAATCGATAGGTGAATTACCCAGCTCCTTTTCGGCATTTTTCAGTTCAAGTCTACGGCGCTCTACATCCCGCTCGGCGGTACGCGTATTGTAGCTGTTCGTCTGTGCCCATTCCACTGCCTGCTTAAGCGTTAATGGAGGTAGAGCCTGTCCCGTTACGGATGATGTCTTTGACGTAGCTGCAGCAGATGAATTAACTGACATATTTGCTGACATGCTTCCTGATGGACTGTCAGCCTGTACAGTGGTGACCAAGCCTGTAGAAAAGGACAATACAAGCAGCACGGCAGCCGCTTTTTGCTTCATAAATGAATTTCTCCCCTTTCGGTGCATCTTCGAATCTTTTCCATTCTTTTCGACATAAATTTCCACGAATTCTCCGCATTCTAATTGTACTTTCAGGTTTATGTTGGTACAAGGTGTCAAAACAATACATTTTTGTAACCTTTACTGCCAGATTACTCATTGTATCTACTTTACATCCCATCAGACATAGATTTAATCTGTTTTTACCTGAACTTTACCTAAATTTCAGCTAATTTTAAGGAAACTAACAGCATCTATTAAGGTTTGGAACATATACTAGAGAAAGAATAACAGCCGCTCACTAGGAGGGTTAATAGATGATAAAAGAATCTCGCATGACAACTACTAACGAACCGTCTGATTTATGGATGACTCGCTTTCTACGCGAATCAGAACAAAAAAAGAAACAACTCATTCGGGAAGCCCGAAAAAATAATGATATACCGCTAATGAACAGTATTTCTTTTCACCTTGCCCAGCGTGACCAGCAGCATCTGATTGGATAAGCTTAACTGGGAAATCTAGTGCTATATATGAATACCCCCCTTCGTTAATCTACATGATACGCCAGTTTAAAAAGAGACGGGACAATTCAAAACTATGATTTGTCCCGTCTCTTTTTGGCGAGGATTCAGACTAGTGTTATATTGTGTCTCAAAAACAATGCCACCTTTGCTCGTTCCTCGCCTATTCTTCCATCTCCGCCTGCGGATGATATAGATATTGATCCAGCGGGATACGTCCGTTTGCATTAAACTGTATGCCCTCCTCTTCCAAGTACAGGCGCTGCAGGGATGCGGACTCATCCTCCTGCAAAGCAATCTCTCCCAAGCGGTTGACTACTCTATGCCATGGAAGTCGATGTTTTTGGCTCAGTGTATGCAAAATTCGCACCACCTGTCTAGCACCTCTTGGGCTTCCGGCCTCTGCCGCAATTTGACCATAAGTCATTACTTTTCCCTCAGGGATCAGCAATATAATTTGAAGCACTCGGGCAGTGAAAGGCTGCATGTTCTAATTCCTCCGCGTTACTATTGCTTTTTTCCATTATTATAGCACCCTGAACAGAGGCCAAAAACCCCTGCTCCTACAATTGTAAGAAGCAGGGGTAAAACCATCATTGAAATTTAGAATCCACTCAGACCCTGTCTTTGTAAATCCTGTGCTACCAATCGCGCCAGTTCCCTTGCACCCGCAAAGTTTGGATGTAGTGTATCACCGTTCATATACAAAGCTAGCGTAGCTTCTTTGCCAATAGAGGTGAAATAAGCTGAACTGAGAACATTCAGATCGACTAAAGGCGTTTGTTCCTCTTGAGCCAGCGCCAAAATAGCGCTTCTATACCATCTGTTTTCAGCGTTGTGTACATTGTTAGCATTAAAGTCAGTGGCTCGGCCTTGCGGTGTTGACAGAATTACCGTCGCCCCCTTAGCCTTCACCTGCCGAATCATATCCCGCATCCAATCCTTAAACTCCGCTTCGCTTTCGTTATGCTTTGGATTGGTGTCATTAATGCCTAATTGGAGAATAAAATAATCCCCTGGCTTGATATATTGAACGATCGCCTCTAACTGACCATCGTGATGGAAGCCTCTAGCAATCTGGCCCCCTGACGCCATATTGCGAATTTGAAAAGTATTCGTGTTTACAAACTCTGGAAACAGTTGACCCCATCCTGCCTGCACACTGCTATCTAGCGGATAATAGTTACATACCGTAGAATCCCCGCCGATATAAATCGTGCGATTCGTAACTGGATTGCTAGACAATTGCCTGATTTCCAGTGCACTGAGTGTGAAGACTGCGCCCTCTTTGCCTTCAGTAACTAGCAGATTTAATTGTCCGTCTGTCACTGGAATTTGAAAACGATCCTTGGCCCCATTTCCCGTCATATTTATGACCTGATACACCCCTTCGGCCGCAACACTCGAACGAGAAGTATTTCCTAAAGTAACCGACACCTCATACAAACCTGGAGGAAGATCGACGTCGAAAGTATTCTCGCTTTTCGTACCTGTAGCCAAGAATCGTACCGCATCACTTGCCACCCCAGTCCCCGATGCACTGACATTACGCATATTCTCAGGGGTACGAAAGCCATAGCCACGTGCAGAGTCATAGGACAGCGAAGCGCTCACTCCGGTATACCCCGTTTCGACCGTACCCCCGCCAAAATCAAACTTGTACTCGCCAGTTGATGCATGTGCCGGGGTAGCTATACCCAGCCCCGGCGCACCACATAAAAAGGCTGCTAAAAGCATACCAGTCAATCCTTTTTTCCACTTCATTCTTCATTCCTCCTCCAGATTTTTAATTGCATGAAGCAAAGATTTTTTTGTAAGCGCATACATAAAATTCTACCCATGGTTGCAGGGTTGTACCTATGTCATTCTTATGCAATTGAAAAGTAGCTTATTCGTTAAGCTGAACTTATACTTGTCAGCCTGCATAGTGAGTATGATCCAGTATATTATATGCCTGTACACAAAAAAGCTTCGCAGATCCAACTGCGAAGCTCCCTGAAGCAAAATTCCGTTAGTTCAAAACTACTGCATTAATCCGAAACCAAAATCCCGTCAAAGCTCTCTGGGCCTACTCGTATTGTACCCAGCAGGTTAGCTGATACAAAGGCTGTATACACCAATTGTGGCGTAATCGGTGGGTTAAAATCATCTGCTGAGAACGCAATAACCTGTGGAGCTAATAAACTTAAATTAAAAGTTGACGTAGCCGAATAAACAACAGGGTCTGTTATCTGCGTACCTCTGACAATAGTAATTGTAATCCCTACTAAAGCAAGTGGAATTTGGAGAGATATAGTTCCTTTAAGCAGAACCCGTGGTGTACCTGTAGCTCCTTGGGTGTTTAATCCGATCTGTCCGAACAATTGCGGCGTATTTAAAAGAGTGATTGGGATGGCAATAGAGTTGGCTGTCGAAGCATTTTGGGATGTTCTTCCATCAATAAATGTTCCCATAGTTTCTCCTCCTCTCTCTATCAGATACTCATAGTCTATGAAAAAATCAGTTTTGTGCTTGGACTGAATAACTTGTAAAACACACAACTTCTGATGAATAGGCGAATGTACAGCCCCTTCTCTGATCCTGTGAATACACTAAACCAACACTGGGAAAGGAGGGACGTAATGTCCAATAAGTTTAGAGCCACGTTGAGGGGGGCTAATGAAGTGCCTCCTGTCAGAACGAATGCGACAGGAACTGCGGAATTTCGTTACCGTCCAGCGAGCCAGCAATTAAGCTTTGAGCTGACGGTTCGCAATATTTCACGGGTAACTGAAGCGCACATTCATCTGGGACGAAGAGGTGAAAATGGTCCTGTTGTTGCTACACTGTTTGGCCCTTCGAAGTTTGGGATTACCGTAAGAAGAGGTGTCGTTACCGGCGTGCTGCGTGCAATTGATCTTACCGGTCCACTCAGAGGCAGAACCATTAATGATTTGGTATGCCAAATTAGAGAGGGCAATGCCTACGTCAACGTCCACACGATCCGTCATCCGAACGGTGCCATTCGTGGGCAAATCAGACGCGCACCTATCAAACGTTGCAAATAACGAATGAACATGAGTACTAAAAAGAACTTCCATGCTGCTCATTTTGAGCCTATGGAAGTTCTTTTTTTTAATTCTTAACAAAAGTTAAGAAGTTCATAAGCGATTCTTAAGCCGCTCCCTTTCAGGTTGTTAAGAACTTTATCTTTTAATAGAAAGAGTTCAACAAGATACAGTTCACTACTGAAAGGAAATGAAGCTTATGAAGCCTACGACCAAAGAAAAAATTCCTGAATTACAGTTGGTCAGAGCCATGGCGATTTTAGCCGTCTTAATGGTACATGCCACTTCCTATGCAACGGTCCAACTTACAAATTCCAGCCTTTATGTTGTATATAATGCGCTCAATGTGTTGATGAAGTACGGTACCCCTGTATTTATCGCGCTTAGCAGTATGGTGCTGTTCTATAACTATAAGGATCGTCCGCTGGGACGACAGCTCTTGAGGCGCTTTTATAAGCAGAGATTGCTGTACATCCTCTTACCTTATGTCATGTTTTCTCTGTTTTATTTCATCCTGTCCCTTATGGCTGGCAGTACCGAACCATGGAGTATAACTACACTTGCGGAAAACTTTGCTCTGAAACTGGTTACGGGCAAAGCGTACACCCATTTATATTATATTTTTATCATGATGCAATTTTATCTTGCATTTCCATGCATACTGTGGCTATTCCAGCGTTATCGGCAATTTCCGCAATGGTCTATTGTCATTGGGCTGCTGCTACAGTGGTCATTTATAATTAGCAACAAATTTCTCTTTCAGGTTCAAAATAAAGGCAGCTGGGCGCTGTCCTATGTGGCCTGCTACATGCTGGGCGCAGCTCTCGGCTATTACTATCCCCAGCTTCGAACTTGGTTTCTGATGCGTAAGGAGGAACGAAGCTTTACAAGTGTGCTGACATGGATCGCAATTTGGGCTTTATGGATGATTTCAGCCACCATTCATGTCTATCTGTGGTACGAAAATAGATTGTACGGAACCTCGTACAATTCGCTAGTTTTTGAACTTATGTATAACATGTACAGCCTGTCTAGTACGCTGGTATTACTACAGATTTCCTTTTTAATGTATAGAAGACAACATTCCTTTGTCATTCGCAAGCTGGAACGTCTGGGCACACTGTCCTTTGGTGTGTATCTCATACATCCATTTTTCCTACTCTTGTATCGGCAGTTTTCACCACACATTGGCTCACCGCAGCTTATTCATGTGTGGTACGCTGGAGGTTTTTTCTGTGCACTTCTTTGTTCTTGGCTCGTCGTGTCGGTCATCGCCCGCTTCCTGCCATGTGCGTGGATTTTGTTCGGTCAGCTACCGGGTACAGGAAAAAGGAACTTCAAGCAAGAAGAGCGCATGTCTTCGCCCGAAACGCTACTATTCAAAGGACGATGATATCCAACAAACGACCTGAGAAGAGTGTCCATAGCCTCCATCGCCAAAAAGGTATATAATACGCCCATATTGTATACTGCTGGAAAGAACAGAAAGGGTGCACAACCATGCATAACTTGCATAACGGAACCATTTTATTAGTAGACGATGAACCTGAAATTATTAAGCTCATGCAAATATATTTAGAAAATGAAGGATATCGCTTGCTCATGGCACGGGACGGACTGGAAGCACTGGAGCAGGTTAATCGGGAACAGATAGATGTAATGGTGCTGGATGTGATGATGCCCAACATGGACGGGATTGAAGCCTGCATGAAAATCAGGGAAACCGAGCATTTTCCGATCATTATGTTGTCTGCGAAGGGACAAGATATGGACAAAATTACAGGGCTTAGCGTTGGGGCCGATGATTATGTCACCAAGCCGTTCAGCCCGCTGGAGCTAGTGGCACGCATCAAATCCCATCTACGTAGAGTACGGAAATATACCCACTCCTCTCCTATATTGGAGCATGAAATGGTTCTGGATGAACTCTCCATTAACACTGTTACACATGAGGTCACTCTCGCTGGAGAATCCGTTAAGCTGACTCCGCGTGAATTCGCTATTGTTGAGCTTTTGGCTCGACACCGGGGTCAAGTGCTGAGCATGGAGCAGATTTATGAGAAGGTCTGGAAGGAACAATATCTGGAATCCAATAACACGCTAATGGTACATGTGCGTAAAATTCGCGAGAAAATTGAGACTGATCCAAGAAAGCCCAAATACCTGAAAACGGTGTGGGGCATCGGCTATAAAATGGAAAAATTCGATTAATGGAGGACTTGCGTCTTGAAGGCAAAACGATACGATACGCTGGGATGGAAGCTGGCAGCCCTTAGCCTTGCCGCCTTCACTTTAACTGGACTAATTTTAATGGTGTTTTATTATGGAGCGTCTTTGCTGTTATGGCTGAATCCCTCGCGTTCTTTTTTTGGCACTCGGCTGATCCGCTGGACCGTCAATCACATTGGTTCCTCACTGATCTTGCTGGTGTGTGGGCTGCCTTTATATATTTATTTCTTTTTCCTTTTTACCAAAAATACGATTGGCTATCTACGCGAGATTACGACAGGGATGCAGAATTTCGCGGACGGAAATTTATCCTATTCGATTCCGGTATCTTCCGCAGATGAACTGGCAACCTTGGCAAAAAATATGAACACCATGGCAGACAAGCTCCGTCTTTCAATAGAAGAAGAACGGGCTTCTGCCAAAGCGAAAAACGACCTGATCACTGGTGTATCCCACGATCTTCGCACCCCGCTAACATCGGTGATTGGCTTTTTGGAGTATATTGAAACCGACCGTTACCGGGATGAAATTGAGCTACGCTATTATGTAAACATTGCTTATGAAAAATCGCTGACGCTTAAAAAGCTGATCGACGAGTTATTTGAATACACGCGTGTGAGTGGTGGTAGCCTGCCACTGGAGCTGGAGCCTGTAGACCTCGGCAAATTGCTCACTCAACTTGCTGAGGAATTTGTACCCTCACTGGAACAGGCGGACATGTCCTATCGTGTCCGAATCGTTGAGCCTGTTCGGATTTTGGCCGACACGGGCGAGCTGGTGCGCCTGTATGAAAATTTATTTTCCAATGCGATTCGATACGGAAAGGATGGCAAGCGTCTCGATATCACGATAGGACGTGAAGGCGATGAAGCGATAGTGATTTGCACCAACTACGGTACCCCGATTCCACCGGAAGATGTCCCTCATCTGTTTGAACGGTTTTACAGAGTGGACAAATCACGCTCCAAGGAAACCGGAGGTACCGGGCTGGGCCTTGCTATTACCAAAAGCATTACCGAACTGCACAATGGCCGCATTTCGGTTAGGAGCAATCGTAGACAAACGGATTTTGAAACCCGTTTTCCGATCTATCGCGCCCGTTAGACGGGCAGCATAACGCTAACCAATCAACAACGTATAAACGATACCTGGTCCGTGTACACCGATCGTCAAATCATTTTCAATATCCGACGAGCGGCTCGGTCCAGTAATAAAATGAATGCCTGCGGGCAATTGCTCGCGCCCGGCTTCGTCAAAGCGGCTTAAAATCTCGCCCAGTCGTGTTCGCAGACGTTCCACGGGCAGGAGAATGATCAGCACGGTCGGCAGCAGACTGACCGAGCGCCCCTTCTCCGGCGAGGATAGCACTGCTACCGAGCCGGTGTAGGCGGCGGCCTCATCGGCCATGACGATGCCGATATCGGCCTCCGCGGCGCGTGCCTTCCAGTTTTGGGCTGGATCGGTGTTCCACACCGACAGTCGGACTTCCGGCAGCGCTGCTTCCAACTGGAGCGCATCCAGGTCCGGCTCATTCTGCCGGACGATATAGGCTGCTCCCAGCTCGCGCGCCTTGTGCGCGATCCAGTCTGCCGCCTTCTTCAGATCCGGCAGACGCACCACATGTCCGCCAACACTTGTAAAGTTGGCGGTGAACTCCTCGATGCGCTGCTCCGCACTCCATTCGAATTTGTGCCAAAACGCAGGTGCGCCACGAAACGGCTGCATCGGTGGCTCCGTCTGTCGCGGACGCTTGAGCCGCGCCGCAATGCCTTCCATAAAGCGCGCCTGCTTGACACGGGATTCTGCTTGCATTTGATGGAGCCATGCTTCATGCTCCGCTTTTGCTTGCATAGAAGGATTACGCTGTTCACTCATGCTGCATCCCTCCTTTTCTTCTATCCACCAAGATCGTCTCCATTCGGCTGAGAATGTCCGGATGCATGACCTTGCGTTCCTGCTCCAGCTCACGCGCTAGTGTGTTCCAGTGCTGACGGAAGGACTTATTCGCCAGACTTGGAGCCACACGATACGTATTCCAGCCTTTTAAGGGGCCAAGCTTAAGGGTAATTTCTCCCTTACGGACTACCGCTTTCTGTGCGATCTGTCCGAGTCTGATCGCCGCAGCGAATCGCTTCGAGCTGGAAACTACCGCTGCAAAACCTTTCATCCCGATCGTCTCCAGCTTATCCCCTTGTCCTGCCTCCACCTTGCGTCTACGCAAATAAACCAGCATATCATGCAGTGGTATTTTGACCGGACAGGCTTCATAACACGCTCCACACAGACTGGACGCACTCGCAATATCGTTCCACTCTTCAATGTTGCCATGAAGGGCAGGCGTAAGCACTGCACCGATAGGACCGCTATATGTCCCGCCATACGCGTGCCCCCCAATGTGTCGGTACACCGGACAAGCGTTCAGGCAAGCGCCGCAGCGGATGCAATTTAACAGCTCTTGAAACTCAGGATTGCCTAGCTGAAGCGAACGCCCGTTATCTACGATGATAATGTGCATTTCCTCCGGTCCATCGGCATCCTGGCTGCGCCGGGGTCCTGAAATACCGGACATATACATCGTCAGCTTTTGTCCGGTAGCGGAGCGTGGCAGCAATGTAGCCATCACCTCCAAATCTGTCCAGGATGGAATAATTCGCTCCATACCCATCAGTGTGATTTGCGTTTTGGGCAGAGTAGAAACCATGCGAGCGTTGCCTTCATTTTCAAACAAAACCATGGAACCCGTCTCGGCAATGGCAAAATTGCAGCCTGTCATGCCAATATCCGCTTCTAGAAACTTTTCACGCAGCTTTTTGCGGACAAAGCCCGCCAAAATCGTCGTATCTGCGGACAGCTCCTCCCCTGCTTCTTTAGACAGCAGCTCGGCAATCTGATAACGATTTTTGTGAATCGCAGGGATCACGATATGAGATGGTGCCTCTCCCGCCAGTTGAATAATATACTCACCGAGGTCACTTTCAATCGTCTCGATATCTGCACCTTCCAGCGCCTGATTCAAATGCAGCTCCTCCGACACCATCGACTTGGATTTGACGACAGAATGGGCTTGATTATGCGCGGCAATGTCCAGTGTAATGCGCACGGCATCCACTGCGGTGTCGGCAAAATGGATATGCACCCCGTTGGCACGGGCATTTTCTACAAACAGATTTAAGTAATAGTCCAGATGGGCAATGGTATGAAGCCGAATTTGACGCCCCCGCTCACGCCATTCCTCCCAATTTCCATGCTGCTCTGAAGCTGTCCGCTTGCCGTTGCGCAGTCGCTCGGTAGTGAAATGAACTGCATTCCGCAAAAAATCATCATTCAGAGCCAGCTCTGCACGTTTTTTGACCTTTTGATTCATAGAGTGCGTATGTACAGCGGTCATGCGTGCTTCACCCCTTCGTATAACAGCTCTGCCAGATGCATTACCCGAACTGGCTCTTTCCGATATCTGAGATTACCGGCGATATTCATCAAACAGGCCATGTCCAGTCCGACCAGTACCTCGGCTTCCGTCTCCCTGATATGGTCCACTTTTTCAGTCACCATCGCTCCCGAAATATCGGGCATTTTTACCGCAAAAGTACCACCAAACCCACAGCAGTCCTCCGCAAAAGGAAGCGGCACTAATTGCAAACCCTTTACGCTGCCAAGCAGCTTCATCGGTTCCTCCTTTACGCCGAGCAAACGTGTTCCATGACAAGACGGATGATAGGTTACCGTATGCGGAAAAGACGCACCCACATCGGTCACGCCAAGCACCTGCACCATAAATTGTGTAAACTCATACGTCTTTTGCTCCAGCCTCCGTGCCGACTCCAGCCACTCAGGCTCATCCTTGAACAACTCCGGGTAATGATGAATCATATATGTGCAGGAACCGGAAGGAGCTACGACAAAATCACTGTCATTAAACGCTTTCAAAATCGTTTTTGCCGCTGCCCTTGTTTCATCCCAATAGCCGCTGTTATAGGACGGCTGCCCGCAGCATGTCTGCACCTTGGGAAATTCCAGCTCGACACCATATCTGGCAAGCAAGCGGGCCATCGCTTCCCCTACCTTGGGATAAATCGCATCACTTAGACAGGTAATAAATAAATATACCTTCAAACGGCACACCCCTTCCGTCCATTTTCCAAAGGAAAACTTTCATCATAAGCATACGCTTGCAGTGGGATTCTCACCTAAGTAGATCTTACTCATCAGAGAATCCCGCTGCAACAGCGATCGTAAATCAAATGAACCGCAGAGCGACCTCACGCCGGAAACTACCTGCTTACACAATCGTAACCGGAATGGACAACTCTGCGAGCTGACTGCGAATCGGGTCCGACAGCCGCGAATCTGTAATAATTTCGGACACTTGCGTCAAATTCACGACATGGGTAAACGCCTGCTGCCCGAATTTGCTCGCATCTGCCAGTAAAATTACCCGATCCGCAATGCTGACCATTTTCTGCTTCAAACGAGCTTGCAGCTCATTTGATTCACTAATGCCACGATCCAGATGAACTCCCTGACTGGAAAAAAACAGCTTATCCACATAATAGGTTTCTAATGAACGCTCTGCAAGCGGGCCCACGAATGACAGTGAACGTTGAAGCAACTGTCCTCCCGTCGAAATGACCTCGATTTTTTCCTTACCTGCCAGTTCTGTAGCTACCCGAATCGAATTCGTCAGTATCGTTAAAGGAATATCCGGCAGACTGGACGCCATATACCAGGCAGTCGTACTGGCATCCAGCAAAATGCGATCGTGCGGCTGAATCTGCTTGACCGCTTCCTCAGCAATCCGACGCTTTTCCTCCGCGTTCATAATTTCCCGTACCGCATAGGGCGTTTCAGGCTGCTCGTTTTTGACACTAACCGCTCCCCCATGAGAACGGCGCAGTCGTCCCGCCTGCTCCAGACGATCGAGATCGCGGCGAATCGTTTCTTCCGTTACTTTACACAGCTCACTCAATTCGGACACCCGTATGCTTCCTCTTTCATTTACGAGCTGCACTATCATCTCATATCTTTCTGCGACCAGCATGGCAATCTCACTCCACATCTTTAATGTACAAAAAGTCCTGTCACCCGCCGGAACCGCCCGTAGGCATCCTCCCACGCTTCTGACTCGGCAGGTTCATATTCCTCTACGGTAATAGAATCCGCAATGACCCGGCGTGCTTCCCATATATCGGCGAACTTTCCCTGTGTCATCCATTGTACCGCAAGATTGCCGATTGCGCTCGCTTCTGCGGGTCCTGCCCATACGGGTTTTTGAATCGAATTGGCCGTCCATTGGCACAGCAAGCGATTTTGAATCCCTCCGCCGACCATATGCAAACCATTAAAACGCTGTCCTGACACCCGTTCTGTAAGCTCCAAAATGTAGCGATACTTTAACGCCAGACTTTCCAGAATGCAGCGCGTAATCTCTCCCGGCGTCTCCGGCATTAGCTGCCCGGTATTGCGGCAGTATTGGCGTATGCGTGTTTTCATATCCCCGGCATGCAGAAACAGTTCATCATCCGGGTCAATCAAACAAGTGAACGCTGGAGCCTGTTCCGCCATATGAACCAATTCAGGAAAAGAATAGGAGTTTCCCTGCCGTTCCCACTCTCTGCGCGCCTCCTGTAGAATCCACAGTCCCATGATATTTTTTAGCAGCCTGTAGGTTCGGCCTACGCCGCCTTCATTTGTAAAATTAAATCGAAGCGTATCATCATTAATTACTGGCTGTGCGGTCTCCGTTCCCATCAGGGACCATGTTCCGCAGCTCAAGTACGCAAAGGACCGCTCCAGCGCTGGTACGGCAGCCACTGCTGATCCTGTGTCATGCTCTGCTACTGCAATCACAGGAATCGCTCCAATACCCAGATCCGTCATGACCGATGAACGGATTGTACCTGCAACATTTCCCGGCTCCAGTACCTCTCCAAACCAAGAGCGGGGAATGTTGATTCCAGACAAAAGCTCATCATCCCATTTTTGCTGTAACGGATGATATAACTGCGTGCTGGTTGCATTAGAAAACTCATGATACATTTCACCTGTCAGAAAATACCGCAGCAAATCAGGGATCATCAGGAAATGTTCTGCCTGCTCCAGCAAGGGTGATCTTGCATTTCGCATAGCAGCCAGCTGATAAATCGTATTAAACGCCAAAAACTGAATGCCTGTGCGCTGAAAAATAAAATCTTTTCCCAGCCGTTCCTGTACTTCTTCCATTACTCCATGGGTGTGCCAATCCCGATAATGATAAGGGTTGCCCAGCAATTCGCCGGTTTCTCCAATCAGTCCAAAATCGACCGCCCAGGAGTCAATCGCCAGGCTGGATGGGTTCACTCTCATATGCTTGGCTTTGAGCAATCCTTGCTGAACCTCGTGATAGAGACGCAATATATCCCAGTGCAGGCGCTCCCCAACCTTGACCGGATTATTGGAAAAGCGATGGATTTCCTCCACCACGATACGTGAATCGGTTAATTTTCCGAGTAGAACCCTGCCGCTGCTTGCCCCCAAATCATAAGCGAGGATGCTCACCAGCTCGCACCACCCTTGCCTCTTTGCAAAATCTGCGTACCATACTCAGACGCCAAATAGGCTTTCATTGGATCTGCAGGTAATCCTTGCTCTTCACGGATTGCTTTGAGCAACGGGGCCACATCAAACTCAAATGCTTGGCGTACGGCATCCTCCGCACCCAGCACATCCTGACGGCTCACCGCTTCCTCTACCTCTGCATGATTGATCAAAAGTGCCTTCGCATATTGAGTCTGCACATTTAGGACCGAGCGAATCATGGCCGGAATTTTGGGTTCGATATTGTGCGACTGATCGATTAAATAAGCAATTTTATCGACAGTATGACGGATATCTGCATCGACATCCTGAGCTGCGTTCAAAATCTGATAAAAGATTAAAAACAGCTCATACGGATTGGAGGAACCCACGATCAGATCATCATCCGCATATTTATAACTGTTAAAATGAAAGCCACCCAGTCGCTTCTCATCCATTAAAAACGCAACAATGTGCTCCACGTTGGCTCCCGGCAGATGATGCCCTGTATCCACCAGCACCTGTGCCTGCGGCCCCAACTTGGTCGCGTAATGGTACGCCATGCCCCAATCGGCAATATCCGTATGGTAAAAAGCCGGCTCAAACGCCTTGTATTCAATCAGCATGCGCATATCCGGCGTAAGCGCCTTATACATTTCATGGAGCGCCTCCAGCATCCAATTTTTGCGTTTGCGAATGTCCCCCTGACCGGGATAATTCGTTCCGTCCGCAAACCATAGGCTAAAGTCGTTGGAGCCTGTTTCCTTTGCAATATCCACGCATTCCAGCAAATGGTTGATAGCCTTGCGACGGATTGCCGGGTCTACATTAGTTACGCTACCGAGCATGTAGTCCTCGTCTTGAAAGAGATTGGGATTTACCGCCCCAATTTGCAGGCCAAGACTTTCGGCATGACTGCGAAGCTTGCCGTAATTGTCAACTTTATCCCACGGGATGTGAATGGCAACGGACGGACATAAGCCTGTCAAGGCATGAACCTGTGCTGCATCCTCCAGCTTTTCGAACGGATCACGCGGCACACCCGTTTTCTGAAAGACTTTAAAACGTGTACCTGAGTCGCCATATCCCCAGGAAGGTGTTTCTATGCTAAGCGCTCTCAGTTTGGTCTTTACTTGCTCTAGGTCAATGTCTCGTTGTTGCTGCTGATCCTCGAATAAGGCGTACGCTTTGTCACTCATCGTGGTTCCTCCTTGGAAAATGAAGTGAGTTATGGGAGGCCGCTTCGCTGCTGACCACCCATAAAGTCACTTCTATTTTAAAGTGTTGATGTATATATAAAAGGATGAAAACACGCAAATAAGTGTTGTTGCTTATTTACGTGTTTCCCAGAGTATTTTTACATCCCTTCGGAACTATGGGCTTGTGCCCTCGATTAATGAAATGGATTAGTGAAATAGAAATGAGTCTATCGCTTACAGAGGTTCATTTGAATTAGGCTAGCGTGTAAAGGCTGCTGGGACGCCGCCGTCGATGGTCAGCATACAGCCTGTCGTTTTCTCTGCCTTGGATGAGGCGAAAAAGGCAATACCTTCTGCGATATCCTGCGGGTAAATGTTGACCAGCAGTGTCGTTCGCTTGCGGTAATGCTCCTCCAACTGGTCTGGCTCGATGCCGTAGGCAGCGGCGCGTTCATTGCGCCAATTGGAGTTCCAGATTGCCGAGCCTTGCAAAATCGCATCCGGCAAAATAGTGTTTACGCGGATACCGTATTCCCCGCCTTCTGCGGCAATACAGCGAGCCAGATGCGCTTCCAGCGCCTTGACCGAGCTGTAGGCCGTTACATTTTTGCCTGCGTAGATCGAGTTTTTGGAACCGACGAACACCATACTGCCGCCAAGTGTCTGTTCCTTCATCAGCTTGAACGCTTCACGCGCGACTAAAAAATAGCCTGTTCCCAGCACGTTTACATTTAAATTCCATTCCTTTAATGATGTCTCATCGAACGGACTGGATGTAGCAAGCCCTGCGTTGTTAACGATGACATCTACACCACCATAGATCAGCGCCGTCTCGGCATAGGCCGTCTGGATTTGCTCCTCCTGCGTCACATCCATTTTCACGGCAATTGCACGGTTTTCACCGTAACTGCTATTGATGTCTGCAGCTACCTTTTGCGCACCTTCCAGATTGAGATCTGCCAATACAACATGCGCACCTTCATCTACTAAACGCCGTGCGGTTGCACTGCCGATTCCGCCTGCACCACCCGTAATGAATGCAATTTTGCGTGAAAATTCTGCTTCTGCCGGCGCAAGTGACAGCTTATAAAGCTCCAGCGGCCAGTATTCCACGTTGTAAGATTCATTTTCACTAAGCGAAACAAATTCTCCTAACGCCGTTGCTCCTCGCATGACAGCAATGGCACGATGATATAAGGCGCCGCTCACCTGCGCATTGCTCCAGCTTTTGCCTGTGTTGATCATACCGATACCCGGAATTAAGATGACACGCGGTGCTGCTTCAAATCTCACGTCTCCTTCATGTCGATTGCGCTCAAAATAAGCTTGGTACTGCTCCTTATAGGTTGCTATACCCTCGGCAAGCTTAACTTTCAACCCCTCTACATCCTCCATATCCGGTGTCCAATCTACATAGAGCGGCTTCATTTTGGTATGAACCAGATGATCCGGGCACGCTGCCCCAATCTGAGATAAAGCAGCAGAATCCTGGCCGTTCACAAACTCCAGCACATCCTCCGCGTCATCAAAAGTGAGGATCATCCTTTTCTCATCACTGACTGCACCTCGAACGGATGGCATGATCTGGGACACCATGCTGCGCCGCTCCTCTAAAGTAAGCGCTTTATATTTTACGCCTCCAAATCCCTGCTTTTCTTCTTGGCGGGCTTTAATATAGCTTTCTGCTTCTTGGATGATTTCAATCGTTTTGGCATAAGCTGCTTCGGAAGTGTCTCCCCACGTAACCAAGCCATGCTTTTCCATCAGTACCAACTCAGCTTGTGGGTGCTCGAGCACCCCTTGGGCAATCATTTTCGACAGCTTAAAGCCAGGACGGATATAAGGTACCCATACAAAACGTTCACCGAAAATTTCCTTAGCGATTTCCTTGCCGTTATGCGCACAGCACAAGCTGATGATCGCATCCGGATGTGTATGATCGACATGCTTAAATGGCAAAAATGCGTGTAGCAATGTCTCAATTGAAGCCCGCGGATGCTTGGCATCTATCATACAGTTCGCCAAATATGCGGTCATATCCTCGTCAGACATCTCTTCCCGTTCAAACAGTGGACGAATATCCTCCATACGAAGCCCTGTGAAGTTATGCGCTTTCATTGTTGCGAGATCGGAACCGCTACCCTTAACATACATCACCTCTACTTCACGCCCGCGAAAATCTTGTATCGTCGTTTTGGCCGAAGTGTTGCCGCCTCCCCAGTTGCACACGCTCCGATCTGTGCCAATCAGGTTAGAACGATATACGAGCTGTTCCAGCGTGCTTTTCTGCTCAGATGCTTGCGAAGAATTCCATAGACTTTGTACCATAGGAAAAAGACCTCCAAGTTCTGTTTTGGTTTTGAATGGCTTTATTAAGGTGGATATTTTTATTTACGGAGACTATAACATTTTTGTTTAAATTTGAAAATATAAAATACAAAAATAATCAAAAATAATTTTTAATTTTATCCATATGTAAACACGAATATATTCATCTGTAAAACAATCATGACCACACAGACACACACAGACAATAAAGGCCGTGCCAGGAATGGTTATAAGAACCTCTCTGGCACAGCCTCGTTTGTTTAACTCATTTATTTACTCATCTATGCGCATCACTTGGGCTAGTAGCTCGTACGAACGCAAACGTGCCTGGTGATCATATACCTGAGCGGTGGTAATCAACTCATCGGCTCTCGTCTGGTTGATTATAAAATCCAGCCTTTGCTTGACTGTGTCAGGACTACCGATTGCTGAATACCCCAGCATATTACCACGAACCATCTCCTTCTCCTGCTCACTCCAAAGCTTATCCATGTCATCGACTGGTGGTTTTAGTCCTCCGCTATGTCCGCGCAGCACATTTAAAAATTGTTGTTCTTGTGAAGTAAAAAGCCGTTGTGCTTCTTCATCAGAATCTGCAGCAACCACATTCACACCAACCATCACATACGGTTGATCCAGTGCCTTGGACGGCCGGAAATTACGGTGATACAATTCCAGCGCCTGTAGCAAATGAGCCGGGGCAAAGTGGCTAGCGAACGCAAACGGCAGCCCAAGCTGACCTGCCAGCTGAGCACTGAATCCGCTTGAGCCCAACAACCAGATAGGTATATCCATCCCTTCTCCTGGAATCGCTCTCACCCCCGGCACGGCTCCGTTTAACGCTGGATTCAGGTAAGAGCGCAGCTCATTCAGTTGCTCGGGGAAATCTTCCCCCGTGGTGTGCAGCCCTCGCCGCAATGCTCTCATTGCAGGTTGATCCGTGCCGGGAGCCCGACCAAGTCCCAGATCAATTCGCCCCGGATAAAGCGACTCTAAGGTTCCAAACTGCTCCGCAATTATGAGTGGAGCATGGTTAGCCAGCATAATACCACCTGAACCGACCCGAATCTTGTGGGTATGTGCAGCCACATGTCCGATGATCACAGAAGTAGCAGCGCTGGCAACCGCCTGCATATTATGATGCTCCGTTAGCCAATAGCGTCGGTACCCCCATTGCTCAGCATGCTGGGCAAGATCCACCGTATCACGAAAAGAATCGGCAGGAGTACCGCCTTCAATGACAGGTGCAAGATCTAATATAGACAGTGCAACATTCCGCGTGGTCATTTTATATAAACCTCCTGTCAAACTATTATTTTACGTATTTCTTTCAACGCCTTAATTCTTTGACCTATCAATTGATGCATCAACTATAATAATGCGTCCCTTTATGAATTGCAAATAATTTTAATTTTTAGTATTTATCAAAAAATAGTTTACTTTTACGATCAGCTCGTCTATCATGCTCATATGTGGATAATAATTATCCATGTTAGCCTGGTTATAACATATTGAGGTGATTGCTAGTGCATATGAAAACAGGTGTCGAACAATCTGTCTACGCTCTCCTTCTGCTCACGATGCTACCGGACAAAGCCGTTTTACCTGGAGAGGCCATTAGCCAGCAGTTAGGCGCTTCACCTACTTATTTTCATAAGCTGTTACGAAAATTGGTTAGCTCTGATTTGATTACTTCTGTACCTGGTGTCAAGGGCGGATTCAAATTAAAGAAAAAACCTGAGGATATACGAGTATTTGATATTTATCTGGCGATTGAGGGACAGCAAACCCTCTATTCTTCCAGCGGTATATACAACGATATGCTTGAATTAAAGAAAGACGATCAGTGCTGTTTACTGGCAAATTTGATGGAAGAAGCGGAAGCCTCCTGGAAAGCCGTTCTGAAAAGAGAAACCATCGCGTCACTCTCTGCTGACTTTTTTAAAGAAGGATATGATGCGAAAATTACTTCTTTGAAGAACTGGATTCAAGAAAAAATGGTCTTGTAAAGAACTTCAAAAACAGAAAGGGATATGAACATGAATGATTATTTAGTAAAAGCTCTTGCCTACAATAACCAGGTGCGGGCTTATGCTGTGAGAACAACGGAAACGGTAAGTGAAGCCCAGCAGCGTCATTATACCTGGCCAACAGCATCGGCTGCATTGGGACGTTCCATGACGGTGGGCGTGATGCTGGGAGCTATGCTTAAACATGAGGATAAACTGACGATTCGGATTAACGGTGGAGGGCCCATCGGCACTATTCTTGTCGATACCAACGCCAAAGGAGAAGTTAGAGGTTATGTAAAAAATCCGCAAACCCATTTTGAGCTTAATCAGATCGGGAAATTAGATGTCGCCAGAGCCGTAGGAACAGATGGAGCGCTGATTGTATCCAAAGATATCGGCCTAAAACAACCATTTGTTGGACAAGTCCCTCTCATATCGGGTGAACTGGGCGAGGACTTCACCTCTTATCTCGTTCAATCCGAACAAATTCCTTCTTCTGTGGGAGCAGGGGTTATTGTTAACCCGGATAACTCCATTCAGGCGGCTGGAGGTTTTATTATTCAGCTGATGCCGGGTACACCGGAAGAGGTTATCAGTTTTATCGAGAGACGGATTGAGAGCATTCCGAGCATCTCCGCAATGGTCATGGAAGGTCTTACGCCAGAGCAGATTCTGGTCCAGATTTTGGGAGAAGGCAACATGAACATACTGGAAACCATGCCTGTACAATTTCATTGTCCCTGCTCAGAAGAACGAGTTACCAATGCCATTATCAGCTTAGGGAATCAGGAAATAGAAGACATGATTCGTACCGATGGACAAGCTGAAGCCCATTGCCATTTTTGTAACGCACATTACCACCTTACCAAAGAAGATCTCGAAAACATGCTGGAAACAAACATCATTTAAATACGGGCTGTTCCCAAAAGTAGTTTTAGCTACTGGGGAACAGCTCTTTTCTTTCTCTCAATGCTTTCGATGGATGGTTTCCTTGACCAAAAACGGTAGACTTGTTTATGACGCAAGTGTTAATGTTATATTATTCCAATTACATGAGGTGAGATCCACTATGCTCGAAAAAGATACGCATGAAATTCTGGCTTATTATGATGGCGGTGCAGAAATAGGCAGATTAGAGCGAGGTATCGGAAAAATAGAGCTGGAAAGATCAAAAGAAATCATTTCCCGTTATCTCAGCAAGTCCACTCATGTTATTTATGATATCGGCGGCGGTGTAGGGGTCTACTCTTCGTGGCTGGCAGAACTGGGATATGAAGTTCATCTATTCGATCTCTCTTCGCAAGCCATTGAATTCGCTCGTCAGCAGCAACTGAATAAACCCATCATCAGCAAGCTGGAAATCGCAGATGCCAGAAATCTTGATCGTAAAGATGAAAGCGCGGACATCGTGCTTTTGATGGGACCTTTATATCATTTAACAGAACAGAAGGAAAGAGTAAAAGCACTGCAAGAAGCAGCGCGTGTCTTAAAGAAGGGGGGAACGCTGATTACTTCGGCTATTTCCAGGTTTGGCTCGCTACTGTGGGGGCTATCGGTGTACGACGAGTGCAATACCATTGTGGAGGAAGATGCGTTCATGGATATGGTCAGACAGGAGTTAACAGATGGTCAGCATGTACGACCGGCGGCTTATCCCTCTTTTATCACACGCTCCTACTTTCATACACCAGATGCCTTGCGTGCAGACTGGCAGGCGGCTGGATTGCAGGAGCCTCGTGTACTGGGTGTCGAAGGCCCCGTCTGGATTGCACCCGGATTTGAAGAGAAATGGGCCATTCCTTCTCATCGCAGACGTTTGCTGGATATAGCACAGCAGGTTGAAGAGCAGGATTCTGTCATCGGCATGAGCCCGCATATGCTTGCGGTAGGTATCAAGCAAAAAGACGAGCCAAACAGGCTCGCCTCTATATCATTCTAGATTACTGCTCCAAACTTTCCAATACGGTTTTAATTTCGCTGTTCAAACTAAGTGCATTATAAATCGCAGTCAAGGCTTCAGCACGTGACGCATGATACTTAGGTCCAAACTGACTCGTACTTATACCCGAAAGCACACCGGCTTGTGCTAATTGTTTAATCGTATCAGCCGCAAAAGAAGCGGACAAGTCGGTGAAGCTTTTTTCATTCAAGGTGTCCTTTTTCAATCGGTCTAAATCCAAGATCCGCGCCAAAATGACAGCCATTTCTTGACGGACAATTGTTTGATCCGGTTTAAAAGTACCATCCTCATAACCGTTTAATACTCCAGCTGCGGTCAATTTTGTTATGGCATCCTGCGCCCAGTGATCCCCAATATCGTTCAAAGCCACAGGCTGATTTCCACCACTAATATCGAAGATTCTAGAAATGATAGCAGAAAACTCCGCACGGGTAATTTCACCATCAGGTCTGAAACTGCCATCCTTATATCCATTTACGATACCCAGCTTAGAAAACGTGTCGACCGTCTTTTCTGCCCAATGTCCTTGTAGGTCTGACGGTTTAACACTAGTAGAAGAATTTAAAGCAGATTCTGCTTTGGACTTTATATTCTGCAGTACTTTGTTGTCTGCAACCACTACGTTACTGTTGAATATGTCTTGCACAGGATCAGTTGGCTCAGTCACCAATTCTTCAGAT
Source organism: Paenibacillus sp. DP01 (assembly GCF_044784315.1). Classification (NCBI taxonomy): domain Bacteria; kingdom Bacillati; phylum Bacillota; class Bacilli; order Caryophanales; family Paenibacillaceae; genus Paenibacillus; species Paenibacillus sp. DP01. The sequence goes on along the minus strand of NZ_CP173059.1, from coordinate 2,520,231 downwards.
ACAGGTACAGTTACTGGTTCTTTAGATACAGTCACCGATGGAGATGATACAGCTGATGTTGCCGTATTGCTGCTGGAATCATCGCTAGAACGGTCCCTGTTTCGATGCCCAGACCCGCCGCCACTGGAACTACTGGAATCACTGCCAGCATTATTGGGTGCGGGAGCAGCAACAGCTGTTACGGTAACTGGAACATTAAAGCTATATCCGCTGTATGTGGCGGAAATTACCGTGTTCCCTTCTGAAAGTGCTCTAATCTCTCCCTGAGTAACCGTAGCGACATTCGCATTGCTGGAAGTCCAAGTTGCTTCTTCACTGACATCAATCTCTGATGAGTCCGATTTTACAACTTTTGCTATAGCCCGTTCTGTACCCCCTACCAGCATTTGACCATTATTGATAGAAACACGCAATTCCGTGTGACTATCATCTGTTGGTATCGGATCTGGTGTTGGCACCGGATCTGGTGTTGGTACCGGATCCGGCGTTGGTACTGGATCCGGCGTTGGTACCGGATCTGGCGTTGGTACCGGATCTGGTGTTGGTACTGGATCTGGCGTTGGCACCGGATCTGGTGTTGGTACTGGATCTGGCGTTGGTACCGGATCTGGTGTTGGTACCGGATCTGGTGTCGGTGCTGGGTTGATAGTGAATGCAACGGTAGCTGTTGAACTCTTCGCATCTAATGCTCCGTTCGTTGTACCGTCATCAATCACAGTATAATCAAAACTTGCCGGGCCCTGGTAGCCTGAATTCGGAGTGAATAGTACAACCGCTCCGTCTAGAACTACCGTCCCACCTTGTGCATTTTCTACCGATGCGATGCTCAGATGTTGTAAGTTCTCGTTGACAGGGCCTGCCGTGTCGTTTGCTAAGAGTTCATCAATAGCGATAGATTGTGCCCCTGCACTTGCCGATAACGATGGTAGTGTATCATTCACAGCTATCGGACTGTTGTTTACCTCACTCACAGTGATTTTGGCTTGGTTCGGCTCGCTGATCCCTGTTCCACTCATATCTAGTGATGATTGTACGTCGAAACTGAAATGATCACCTGACGGAGAGTTAGCATAAAGATTTGGCGTAAATTTAAGCCCTGCTTCGCCATCCGCTACAGAAATAAATTGACCATCTCGGATTTCCATTACCCCATCATTTTTATAGAGGGTTCCACCAATAATGTTTGAGATTCTAAAGTACGACACGTCAGATCCATCCACTTGATTACGAGTAATGATCAAACCGTCAAAGCTTTGCTTGTCTTCCTCTGTCAAAGCATCAGTCACGTTAGGGACATCAGCGACGGAATTTACTGTAAAAGAGGCTTGCTTGACCACCGACTGCGGGACTGAGACGCCGTTCGATGTTCCATCATCGGTGACGGTAAAAGAGAAGCTAGCGGTTCCATTAAAATTCGGCTGAGGTGTAAAAATTACATTTGTTCCATCTAAACGTACAGCCCCTCCTGCGATGCTGCTGACTGAGGATACCGTTAGGTGTTGACCATTCTCATTCGGACCGGCAGACGCATGCGCAAGCAGTTCTGCAAAAGGAATTGTCCGCTCTCCTGAGTCTTCTGTAATGGAGGATAGCGTTTCGTCTTGCGCTGCCGGGGGATCGTTTACTTCCGTAACATGGACAACAGCCTTAGTGGCATCGCTCAGTCCATTACCCGTTGCACTCTGAGCCGCCTGCACATCAAAAGAGAAGGTATCTCCCGCTGCGTTGTTGGCGTTTGCCATAGGCACAAACCTCACGCCATCCCTAGCTTCTGCTGCTGTGATAAACGTTCCGTTGGAAATCTCGGTGATACCATCGCTATGATACAGCCTGCCTCCGATAATGTTCGTAATTTGATAATGTGTCACTACCGTTGAATCTTGCGGGTTTGGTGTAATGGTTATATTGGATGTTGGGATATCTTCCTCAGTAGTCACAGCGGCTACCTCAGGCATTTTAGACGAAACAGCCGAGGCTGATGTTTCCAATATCAACTGGGGAATATCTACGCCGTTGTCGTCGGCTGAATATGTAATTTCCGAATAGTCTCCAGGGTTCCCTGCTTCGTTGGCAAGCAATGCAAATGAGACCATACCATCCGTCTGTTGTTGTACAAAATGGGTAACATCAAAATCAACCCATCCTACTTGAAGGTCTGAGCCTGTTTTCGTATCCGAAGGCTGATCCAGCGGGTTTAGCGGAAAAGCTCCGCTGCTCCAAACATCAGCAGTCGATCCATACACGATCAAAAAAGGATTCTGGTTAGAGCTGTAGCTGATAGAAGAGATATGAATACGCAAGGTTGCCTTCGTTACAACCTTCCCAGTCAGCTCGGGCATTTTAAACTGAATCGCTGATCTGTAATATCCTAACACTGCATCCGAAGATCTGCCAACATAGTTTTCTGGTGCATCCATCCAAACGTCGGCAGACTTGCTCCATGTTCCATCTTGGATTAATTTGGGCTGTTCGGTTGGTGCCGCACCAGCATCCGCCACTAAAATTGCCGATGAAAAGATTAGTGATACTGCTGTTAATGCACATGTGAATCGTTTAGTAGACTTGCAAAAATGCATACCTTTCCTCCTGTTGAAATAAATCTATGATTGCTGCTTGATATTATACAATTTCGTCACTGAACAAATTCTGAACAATTGCATTTTATCCTTCTATTCAACCAGCTCAGCAAGAATACGAGCAATTTGCCCGCTGTTTATTCAGTTGAATGGCTTCCGTGGATGAGCTATTGTAAGGATAGGATACTTTTGCCAGATAAAACAACTTACAGGAGGTCGTTTTTCTTGATGATCCTTGAACTGGTGGGCTTTATTTCTACTGCTGTCTTATCTACGTTTTTTTCCTTTCGATACCGCTTGTGGAGACAACTATAGTGAGAAGTGAACAAGAGATGCTGCATACCATTCTCCAATTTGCTCAAGAAGATGAACGGGTACGTGCCGTGATTATGAATGGTTCACGCGCCAATCCACATGCTCCACGAGATATTTTTCAGGATTATGACATCGTCTTTCTCGTATCTTCCATGGACAGCTTTATTCAGGAACGTCACTGGATTCGCCGCTTTGGAGAATTGATCATTATGCAGACACCCGATGAGCATGTGGAGCCTACTGTGACGTTCCGTGATCGCTTTGCTTTTCTCATGTTATTTACGGATGGCAATCGCATTGATCTTACCCTCTGCCCTGTGACTAACATCGCCAATTGGCCTCGAGACAGCTTAAGTGTACTGCTGCTGGATAAAGACGGCCTGGTGGAGCCTTTCCCACCGCCAAGTCTTCAGGATTATAAGACGGTCCCTCCAACCGCCCAAACCTATGCGGATTCCTGCAACGAATTCTGGTGGGTCAGTACTTATGTGGCTAAAGGATTATGGCGACATGAGCTTCCCTATGCCAAATTCATGTTGGATCGACCTGTAAGAGATGCGCTTCACTTCATGCTGGAATGGCATATGGGTATACAAACTAACTTCACGGCAGATCCAGGTAAGCAGGGAAAATATTTCGAGAAGCACCTTGAGCCTGAACATTGGACGGCCTACATCCAAACGTTTGCGGATGCAGATTATGAACATATGTGGCAGTCTCTTTTTATCATGGGTAATTTATTTAGAGAAGTTGCCCAGAAGGTGGCGAACCATTATGGTTATAGATACCCGATTGAGGACGATCAACGTGTAACAAACTATCTCTATCACGTAAAAGCTCTCCCTGCAGATGCAACGGGCATCTATTAAAGAAAAAAACCAGTCGGGCACTTGATTTACATGTGCTAGCCTGGTTTTTTTATACTCTAACATTATTTGACCTATATACGTTTGGAATCTGCTGTCTCCTAATATTAGTTTTCGGTCAGCACCCGGTCGCCTCTGCTCGCAGGCTGAGAGATAACCAAAAATTCAACATCCTCACTCGTTTCATTAAACATTTGATGAGGCACCATAGGAGGAACCTCACACCCTTCCTGAGATCCTAATTGGATGCGTTCACCATCCACTTCAAGTACCGCTGCACCTGATAAAATAAAGAAAAATTGGCGCGCATGATGATGATAATGTCTGACTTCATGTGTATTTCCCGGCATGCGCTCATGAATAATACTCAAATCATCATTTTTCACCAAGCGCCAACCATCACATTGTTCTCCCCATATATAATGTTCAGAATTATGTTTACTTATTTTCAAATTGACTCCCCCTTTGTAGTTACAGTTTTATTGTAAATCTGGATTCACTGAGCTACAATCTTAATTATAAAAAACGATAGAACCCATGTAAAAAAACTCTGAGTCCGACCATTTTTAGATATCCGCCTCGATAATTTCCTCCAACTTAATCCAGCTAAAATCCTCTTCCCCACGAGATAGCTTCACTTCTCGACGACTTGTGTTAATCACTGTAACCAGTCCGCGCAGCTCCTCATCATCAAACGGATTAAACACTCTTAGTGTAATAGGCTTCCGTTCGTTATAGGATACGATAATGGCCTGTTCAATCTGCTGTATCTCCTGATCGTCCAGTGTCGGCTTGCCGCGTCTTCCCTGCTCCTTCATCAGTCTTACATATGCCTCCCGATGCTCAGGCAAAATCATACGCGAGCTTTCCCATATGCCATTTCCTTCAAGCTTTTTTCCCATCGTGAGCCCCTCCTATGCTGTTCTGGTTACCGGATGCCATGCCAATACATGATCTAATCGAAAAACACGTGGCTGACCAGTTTGCAAACAGGTGGCCCGGATTAAACCATTCTGCACACGATGCACCTCTATCTGCCGATGAGACAGTTTGCCCTTTCGGTCCATATACACGATTTCCACGATCTGTCCCACATATTTCTCCAGCATCATCCTTCACTCCTCATCAGAACGTTTGTTTGTATTATATGCGAACATGCGTTTGATTATCAATGTAAAAAAATCCCCTGAGGGAGTTGCCTCTCTCAAGGGATTTAAAACTCATAGGTGGACAGCTTAATATCCTCTTTATTCAAATCTTTCAGCGGATACACAGGGCCATTCCAATAAGTCAAAATATTAAGTGGCTCATTAGTACCATGCTCCTTTAAAGTGTGAGATAATTCGAGCAATACATGTGGAAGTTGATAAGAGCTTGTTAAAAATTGATATTCTTCTGGACTTTCGCAGTCTTCTGCTCGATAAAATACAAAGTAACCCTCGGTATAATCCCCAATGAGTACAATATAACGAGCAAGAAACATAATTTCACCATTGGCAAACGGAATGGAAAATGTCGAAGCAGAGATTAAATCTGTCTCTAATGCCTCTATACGAACGGTGAGTTCATTGTTTAGAGCATCCATTTTTCCCCTTTGTTCACTGATGAGGTGTTCATAATTTACAGGAACAAGCCCCCCACTCTTGATCGTAGCGATCAGTTCATCTATAAATACTTTTTGAGACAATACTCGATTGCTCATCCTATTCATCTCCATATTCGTGAAAAATAAGCATGAAACTCCCGCTTCAATATGTTCAATATTATGTATTAAAAGCTTGATTCATTAATTATCCAGCATTTTTGTGACGGCATTCACGACCCTTTCCATCTCAAATGGCTTCACAATAAAATCTTTTGCCCCTGCCTTAAATGCTTGTATAATTGCTTCCTGCTGACCCAAAGCGGAACACATTAAGATGTTGGCTTTAGGATCAAGCTCTACAATCTTTTTAACAGCCTCAAGCCCATCCATTTTAGGCATATTAATATCCATGGTAATTAAATCTGGTCGAAAGTGTGCATATTTCAAAACTGCATCATATCCATTTTCCGCTTCTGCAATAACAGAGTGACCTAAATCCAACAGAATATCCTTAAGCACAGAACGCATAAATAAAGAATCATCCACTATTATAACTGTTGCCAAGTTAACCTCTCCAATCCGTTGTCATATGATATGCACGCCCAAACTTCAATATCGGTGAAAAAACTAGTTATATTAATAGAAAGAATCTGTAAAAAGAAAAACGCTACCATTGAATTATAAAAGGAATTTGAAACTAGCTACTACAGCATTAATTTCAATAAAAACGTTTCGCAATGACGTAAATCATTCCTGTAGTATGAAGATTACAAAGTACTAGGTATTCAATGAACCCTTAGCACTATGCAGGAGAATTTAAAGTGAGAAGAATCATTGGGTCAACTCCTTAAACAGACATAAAAAAAGACATCGGTATCATACCGACATCTTTTTTTAAACTATTCGTTTAAAGTTTGCTTATTCATTCAGAGCTTTTTTCAAAGCCTCCAGATTGTTTTTCATCACACCAAGGTAATCCAGGTTTTTCTGCTTGTCTTCATCCGTCAGTCCTTCAAGCGGATTCAGCACATCCGTTTTCGAACCAATTTCTGTAGCTACGGTCTCAGCGACCTTCGGATCAACCAATGTTTCAAAGAAAATCGTCTTCACATTATTTTCTTTAGCAAACTTGATAATACCTGCCAACTTGTCCGGCGTAGGCTCCTGCTCTGGAGATAATCCGGCAATTGGCACTTGGGTCAGACCATATTGCTTAGCCAAATAGCTAAAAGCAGCATGCTGCGTAATAAAGTCTTTACGTTTTACATTTTTCAGACCCGTTTTGAATTCAGTATCCAGCTCTTTCAGCTTAGCAATATAAGCATCAGCGTTTTTCTCATAGTCCGCTTTGTTTGTAGGATCGGCTTTTACAAGCCCTGCTTCTATAGCTTCTACTTCTTTCTGAGCTAAGACTGGATCAAGCCATACATGAGGGTCCAGCACATGATCGTGATCATGGCCTTCCTCTGCGTGTGCTTCTTCTCCTTCTTCCTCCTCGGCAGATCCTTCCATCAGGTTCAACCCTTTGCTTGCTTCAACTACTACACGCTTATCATTCGATGCGCTGCTCAAAGCCTGTTCTGCCCAACCTTCGACGATCCCGTTATATACAAATACGTCAGCATCCTTAACCTGTGCCATATCCTTGGCGCTTGGCTCCCAATCATGCGGCTCAGCACCGGCAGGAATCAACGCGGTTACGTTAGCATGGTCTCCGGCAACTTGCTTGGTGAATTCATACATCGGATAAAAAGTGGTGACTACATTCAGCTTTTTACCACTGTCCGCTGTTTGTGCCGGATTAGGTTCAGTTTGAGATGCATTCGTGGCTGCATGATCAGATTTAGCTCCGCAACCGGCCAAAATAAGTGCTAGCCCCGCGGATAATACAAATGATTTTTTGAACCATGTATTCATATTCATAACTCCTTATGTGTTATTTTTCAAAAAACGCTTACTGACCTGCCGCATTCTTACGTCGGGAAGCCTGTTGCTTGCCAAGCTTACGGACCAGCTTTTGAATACTAGCTCCTACGATCAGGAATAATAAGAGCACCATAGCAATCGTCCCACCTGGGGGTGTACTGAGTTCATATGATGCGGTTAATCCCATAAATACGCCGATCAATGCGGTGATCATGGATATCCAGATAGCTGCCGCGAAGCTCGGTGCAATTCGAATCGCCAGCGCAGCAGGCAACACGATTAGTGAGGAGACAAGCAGTACACCGACAATCGGCATGGCGGCGGCTACAATCATCCCAGTCAAAATACTAAACGCAAACGAGATAGACTTGACAGGAAGACCATTGGTCTTTGCCGTTTCTTCATCAAAGGTAATCTGGTACAAAGGCCGTCGGAACACGAAAAAGAAAATACCTCCGATGACAGCCACAACGATCATCAACATCAGCTCGGTCTGATTGACGGCTACTACCGAACCAAACAAATAAGCGGAAAAGCCTTTGTTAATGCTCTGATTCAGATTCATTAAAATAACAGCCGTTGAGAGGCCACCTACCATAATAATAGCCACAGAAATCTCACTATACGTTTTATAAGATCTGCGGACGTATTCAACAATAATCGCACCGATCACTGCAACAATAAATCCAGTTATCGTCGGGTTAATCCCTAAATAGGCACCTGCTGCCACCCCTGCCAGCGATACATGCGATAGCATGTCCGCCATGAGAGCCTGACGCCGTAGCATCAGGTATACTCCAAGCACCGAGGCCAGCAGTGCAATTACCCCACCGGCACAAAATGCCCGCTGCATGAAGTCGTAGTGCAGCATTTCCATCCGCCATCTTCCTTCCTTTCAAGCTCAATAATACGATCCAAATAATGTTGTACTTCCGATAGTCCATGGGTAACCATGACTACAGTTCTTCCATATTCCTTAACCTGTTGATTCATCAGATCGTAGAAGTGATGTCGGCTTTCCTGATCCATTCCGGTCGTGGGCTCATCCAAAATGAGCAAATCCGATTCCTGAGCAAGTGCTCTTGCCACACAAATACGCTGCTTCTGTCCACCAGACAATTCGCCGATTTTGCGATGCCGTAAATCCCACATCCCTACCTGACGAAGCGCCTGCTCTGTCAGATCATGATCCTCAGCCCGCATCCGGCGCAGCCAAGAGCCATGAGTATATCTACCCGAACGGACAAATTCCAGGATGGTACTTGGAAACCCTCCATTAAAGGCAGCAATTTGTTGTGATACAAATCCGACAACGAGCTTTTTGCCTTCACCTGTACGGTCGGACATAAACACTTTGCCCTTCCAAGGCTGAAGTAAACCGAGCAGCAACTTGAGCATCGTCGATTTGGAAGCACCGTTTGGTCCGGTAATAGCCACAAATTCTCCGGAAAAAATTTCAACATTGGCATCCACCAAGTTAGGAACATCTCCGTAGCCAAATGTGACCTGTTCCAATGAGGCCAATAACATGACGCAAATCTCCTTTTCCTTTAAAAAGCCTGGAGCCATCTGAGCGGTCATCATAGCGCAGATTCTCCAGGTCGTTTATGATCATTAAACCATCTACCGTAATTATTACGATTTGGTAATAAAAAAATAAGCGCTTGATAAACGTAACCTTTACGCATTAGCAAGTTTAACAGTTTAGGCAAGGTTCGTCAATGTTTTGGCAACTCTTTTGTTTGTTTATTTCACTTTGTCCGGGTACAAGCCTGCTGCCAAGGTTTTCAGTGCAATCGGTGCTCGCACACCTTCAGCCGCTGCGGATAGAGGCAGCACCACAAATCGTTTGTTTTTGATCGCTTCGACACCAGCCAGCGCGGGCTTGCTCAACAGCAGCTTTTCTTTATCCGCCAGTGAAGTATCTCCGTAGTCGAGAATAATAATAACATCAGGGTTGCGGTTCACGACCTCTTCCCAGCTTACTTCCGTAAAACTTTTATCGATATCATCAAAAATATTTTTCGCCTTCACACTTTTAATCAAAGACGTCAGATAATTGTTGGCAGCCGTAAATGGCTTGTCTTCGCCGCTGTCATAAACAAAAACCTTGGGTGCCCGTTCAACCGTGCCAATTTGAGTCTGAATGGACTGCACTTGTGCACGAATGTCATTTACCAGTTTTTCTGCACGCTCCTCAACCCGGAAAATACGTCCAATATTTAGTATATCCCGATATACTTCTTCTAATATAGGACCCGGCTTATTGGAGGATTCCTGTACATAGGTTTGCACGCCCTGTTGGGCAAGCTCCTCCCGGGAACCCAGATTTTTATCATTAAAGGCACTCTTCCAGCCCGCATAGGCAAAATCCGGTGCAGCTGCCATAAACACCTCTTTGGACGGATATTGTTTGGCTAGAACCGGGATTTTATCATATTGAGTCTTATATTTCGGTAAAATCTGATCATCCAAATAGGCGGTTCCTACCATGGAAGATTCCAGTCCAAGGGCCAGCATAACTTCTGTCGCATGCTGGTTCAATGTAACCGCACGTTTGGGCGCTTCGGGAAATACCATTTTTACACCCATGTTCTCAATCTCTACTGCCTTCTCTTGGGTTGTTGATTGCGATGCATCAGATTGCTGCCCGTTTGCAGATGAATTTGTGGTTTGAGCCGTGTTTCCTGCTGCGCAGGCCGATAATAACAGCATCGCCAAAGCTAGCATAACCAGCGGTAATGCGGGTTTGCTACATTTATTCATATGTAACGTCTCCTCTTTCATTCACAGTTTTATCTTACCTTATCGAATCACCATTCTGCCTGTTAGTGTCATAGATGGTCTCCACCTCTAAGAGAATCCGGTAAAAAGGTAATACTCGGTTTCCCGGTTTTCGGATGAATGCGAATTTCTGTTTCCACCCCGAATACACTGCGTAGCAGGTCAGGCTGAAGCACATTCTCTGTTATGCCGGAGGCTACCACCTTGCCTTCTTTTAATACATACAATCGGTCACAATAACATGCCGCCAAATTTAAATCATGCAGTGCAGCTAAAGCAGTGATCTGAAGTGTTTTGACCAAATCGAGAATTTGCAGCTGATACCGGATATCGAGATGATTCGTCGGCTCGTCCAAAATGAGAAATTTCGCTTGTCCGGCCAAAGCCCTGGCGATTAATACCCGTTGCTTTTCACCGCCCGACAGGGTAGCAAACCCCTGATCCGCTTGAGCATTCATGCCTACCCGCTCCAGCGCCTGCTCAACCAGTTCATGATCGAAGACAGTATCTGCTTCCAGCAGTTTCTTATGAGGATGGCGGCCCATCAGGACGATGTCCCGTACTGAAAAATCAAACGTTTGGGGCGCATCCTGACTTACCACTGCCATTTGTCGTGCTGTCTCTTTGTACTTCATCCGTAGTAAATCCCGGCCATCCAGCGTCACCAAACCACTATCAGGTCTTAGCACACGATACATATTCTTAAGCAACGTCGATTTGCCACTGCCATTTGGACCGATCAGCCCGACCAGCTCTCCCGTTTTTACCTGGAGACTGATACCGTCGATCAATCGTTTATCGTGAATACTGAAGGTCACGCCTTCGACTTCTATATTCATTTTTCGCCTCCAAACGAGTAGGAACTGCGCCGCAGCAACCACACAAAAAAGGGTCCGCCGCACACAGCCGTTACAATACCAATCGGCAGCTCCTGTGGAGCCAGCACGAGCCGGGCACATACGTCTGCCCACACGACGAAGATAGCTCCCGAAAGCAGGCTGACAGGCAGGACACGCCGATGATCCGATCCCACTATTAGCCTAACGATGTGTGGAATCATAAGCCCGACAAAACCAATCGAGCCACTCACTGATACGACTGCCCCGGTTAAAAGGGAAGCGACAACAACCAATAATACACGGAACGCCTGCACGTTCACACCGAGCGTTACGGCGGCTTCTTCTCCTGTCAGCAAAGCATTCAATGAGCGGCATCGGGTCAAAAGGACAGCCGTTCCCACCGCTATAATAAGGCTTGGAATGAAAAGCGTATCCCATTGAGCGCCTGCCAGACTTCCCATCATCCAATACATCGCGTCACGGATGCCTTTTTCATTCGGGGCCATCGTAACGATAAAGCTAGTCACAGCCGACAGCATCATAGATACCGCCACCCCTGCCAACAGCAAGCGGGTCGTCGATATCCGTCCGGCCACACGAGCCAACGCAAACACCATAAGCATCGCAGCTAGAGAGCCTGTAAAAGCAGATATGGGCAGTGTAAGTCGTCCCAAAAATCCAAAAGCTCCAAACACAATAACTAACGTCGCTGTCACTGAAGCACCCGATGAGACTCCTAGAATATAGGGGTCCGCTAACGAATTGCGAATTAATGCCTGTATAGCCGCTCCGGTAACAGCAAGTCCTGCTCCCACGACAACACCTAGCAGCACACGCGGAAAGCGAATTTCCCAGACGATATATTGCTCCGGTTTGGTCCATGTCACGGGTATCCACTGATCCAGCCAGGGCAGATGGGACAGCGCAATTCGCCATACTGTCCCTGGAGCGACAGCCACAGGACCCAGCATGACCGCAAGTGTAACTGACAGCACCAGTCCCGCAGTTAATAGCAGCAGAATTGTTGTAAATCTCCATGGAGGCTTCCCTGCTAGATCAGCTCGAGAATGAGGCTTGGATGAATAAACGCTATTTGTTCTCGAAATCATGAACTAGCCAGTGGCTTTGCAGCCGCTTCAAGCTTTTTCAATCGTTCCCCGATCTCAGAAGCAGAGAAATTCTCGCCCATGATCACCACTACATCGTTCACTGGCTTTTGCGGTCGGATCGGGATGATTTCCAGCTCACGATAGGCAAATTGAAACATCATTTGACCCTCCGATTCCAAAAATCGCACGATTCCTTTGGCCCGGTAAATTTCAGCAGGCAAACTGCGGAACAACTGTTCAAACTCGGAGCGTGACACAGGTTGTCCAAAAAAATGCGTATGAACAACTACATGGTCGTAGGAATGATAATGCTCTCCGTGTTCATGTTTATGGTCGTGATGCTCGGGCTCATGATAGTCATGAGGATGATGGCCTGTATGATCATCATGACCATACGTGTGAAAATGAGCTTCCGCATGCTGATGATCATTCGCGATATCGACTGTGGACTCCTTTTGCCGTGAAACATCCATCCGTTTCTCTCCTTGAATGGAGAAAAAGGCACCCAAATCTACGTCACTACGCTCCGTGCTTACAGTCAAAGCATAAGGATTTAATTCTTTTACAAGGGCCTGTACTTTTTGCAATTCTCCCGCAGCCAATAAATCAGTCTTGTTAATAATCAGTTTGGAAGCACATCGCAGCTGATCCTGCATCAAACGAAACGACTTGCTTCTCTCACTACCCAAGGAGAAATCCAGAAATTGACGCGCATCCACGACCGTGATAACAGATTGTAAAACCATAGAAGAATATATGGAGGCATCTGTCACTGCATCTACAATCTCCATTGGATTAGCCACTCCGGTACATTCTACAATAATCACATCTGGCTTATATTCCTCGACAAGATTCATGAGCTCGACGCCCAAATCTCCGCGAATGGTACAGCATATACAGCCACTGAGCATTTCCTTCATGGGGGCTTGGTCGTTCACCAAACTGCCGTCCAGATTAACATCACCCAACTCATTCATCAGAATAGCTGGCTTGAGCCCCTGCTCCTTGTAGTAAGCCAGCGCATGCTGAAGAAGAGTTGTTTTCCCGCTGCCCAAAAATCCGGATAAAACAACAATCGGTATCATATAATCCTCCTTGTCTTTACAGCACTAATATGGATCGTACCGTAAAAGTTTTCTTCTTGCAATCATTTATCGAATTTTAATCGTAATAATTACTATTAACAAACATAAATATATATGACCACGCTTTGAATTGTCAATATAGGAGGTGATTCAAGCATAATCCTGCGGCATGATTGTCCCAACACAGGCATAGGATGTAGATAAGAACCCTTATTCCCAAGGAGATGTGGAATGAAAAACCGTACGCTGTTGAAGATGCTGCCTTTTATGATTCCGTTTGCCTTTCTCATCCCTGTGCTTATTACGCTATCTCCTCAGTGGCTTCGTTTGTTAGATATAGGGCAGCTGCAGTCATTAAAGACGGTATTTATGGGTATTTTTCTGGAGGCTGTTCCGTTTCTCCTGATCGGTGTGCTTGTTTCATCCCTTTTACAGTGGCTTGTACCGGAGACATGGATTCGTAAAATAGCGCCTGCCCATCCTGTGTCGGGTGTCCTGCTCGCCTCCTTGCTAGGTATGCTGTTTCCCATCTGTGAGTGCGGCATGATCCCTGTCGTTCGCCAATTAATGCTCAAGGGAATGCCTGCCTATATGGGTATCACTTTTATCTTAAGCGGACCTATTATCAATCCCGTAGTACTGGCTGCGACGATGATGGCTTTCCCTTCCCATCCTGAGGTCACTGCCGTTCGAATGGGTTTGGCCTTTGTCGTTTCCGCGACCATCGGATTGATCATATATGCCTTTGTGCGTGTGCATCCGCTCAAACGGTCTTTGCTCTCTTTTAACCAACAAAAGCAGAACAATCAGACTCATCGGCATAACCGCACATGGCGGGGATTTTTTGTACATGCTGGCGACGAGTTTTTAGACATGAGTAAATATCTCATTATCGGTGCATTATTGACAGCTTGTATCCAAACCTTTATCCCACGTGACGAAATGCTTTCGTTAAGCAATGGAACGGCTGGCTCGTACGCCTTTATGATGGGCTTTGCCTACGTGCTATCGCTATGTTCCACCTCTGATGCCTTTGTAGCTACTGCTTTTTCGCATACCTTTACACTGGGTCCGCTGGCAGCCTTTCTTGTACTCGGCCCGATGCTTGATTTCAAAGGCACACTCATGCTGCTCAGCACCTTTCGCACCAAATTTGTCGTGATCTTGGGCTTACTCATTATTTTACTCGTCCTGATGGGATCTATAGCTGCTGAATGGTTATTGGGGAGGTAAATACAAACGTGAATTCAACCTTTAGCATCCGCTGTCAATATGGCATGCGCTCCTTGCTCATGATCGGATTAGCTGTATACATCATCACATTACATCGCACAAGTGCACTTCATTACTACTTGGCTCCGCACATGCAAAAGCTGCTTTTACTCTGTCCTGTGCCACTCATATTCATCGCTTTGGCGATGGCATGGCACGTAATCGTGGGAAGCCGGGATGGTGAAGATGTATGCGATTGCGAACATCCTTTACCGCAAAGCTGGTTCAAAAAAACTCTCGTATATGGAATGCTGCTCATTCCGTTGCTGTTCGGATCACTGCTGCCCAATCAGGCGCTTGGCAGTGATATGGCAGCCAAAAAAGGTATGTCCTTCACCTATCCCAACCCGGATATCCGACGAAAAACAGACATACAAACCACGAACACACCCGCAGCCTCCCTTTTATCCACTCCATCTTTCACACCAACTTCGCTCCCTCTAAAGGGAAAATGGAGTCAGGAAGCGCTGGATAAGCTGTTCGTTCCACCCGATGAGTACAATGTAGAATTCGCCGAGCTGGCGAAACGTCTGTATCAGCAACCCATTATACAGATCCATCCGGAGATTTTTTCCGAAACTATAGGAGCGATCGAACTGTATAAGCACGCTTTTCAAGGAAAAAAAGTACAGGTGACTGGCTTTGTCTATAAAGACGACAACCTACCGGGTAAAGGTCTATTTGCAGTAGGAAGGTTCCTCGTTATGTGCTGTACTGCCGATGCCATGCCATTCGGGGTTATCGTCCAATCCCAGAACCCTCCGTCCTTTGACAAGGATACCTGGGTGACTATTGAAGGAACACTGCATGCAACGCAAAAGGATAATGCACCCGTACTTGAAATTCGATCCGATAAAATAACGACTGTCAAGCAGCCAGAATCCCCTTATGTCTATACCCAAGCAGACTCGGTAGCAACCTATGATCGCTTGAATACGGCACACTAAACCCGCCAAGGAGGAAAAATGATGAACAAAGTTCCTGTTATATTAATCAGTGGTTTTCTTGGAAGCGGCAAAACGACACTACTTTTGCGGCTGTTAGCCTATACTCGTCAGATTCCTCTTCGTGCTGCTGTTTTAATGAACGAAATGGGCGAATATGATGTAGACAGCGCTATTATTTCAGAGGAAATGCCTGACGTAACAGTGGAAGGACTGCTAGAGGGGTGCATTTGTTGCAGCAAAAGAAATGAGCTGGCTGGCGCACTGCACACCCTGCTCAGCCAAGAGCCAGATGTGATCTTCATGGAGACCACCGGAGTAGCCAACCCCGAGCAGGTGTTGGAGGAACTTCGCTCTCCACTGCTGGCAGATCGGCTGTATCTGGTTCACGGCATCAGTGTGGTGGATGCTGAGCTGTTCCATGAATACAACAGCCGCTTCACTGCAGACAAAGAGCTGGTTCGGACTCTGCACGGACAGCTTCGCTCCGCCGACTTTATTGTTGTGAACAAAACGGATGTCGCAAATAGCCGTGAAGTGGCTAAGGTCGTCAAGAACATCCGCAAGCTCAACGATACGGCCAAGTTGCAAACTACTGAGTATAGCCGCATTGACCTTGAACCACTGCTGGAACCTGTCCTGAACTCCGTATGGGTTGACCCGAAACCTGTACAAGTATTTCAACATACATCGGCACAGATGCAGCCCAACGATGCAGAAGCATCGCCTATCCCAATTCCCGCTAAAGATAACGAAAGACCTAGCAATGCCTCCAGAAGTACCGCATTCAAAGTAATTTCTGCACACCGTCAAAACCACAGTCACGATCACGACCTCCCCCATTCCTTTTCTCGTCTGGAGAGCTTAACACTGCATCAATATTCTCCTCAGCCATTGGAAAAGCAACGATTAGAAGACTTCCTGACTGGGCTAGGTTCCTCGCTGCTTCGTGCGAAAGGTTATTGTGTGCTTCCGCATGAGGGTACAATGCTTTTGCAATTCTCAGGAAGTCACTTGGAATGGCAGCCCACCGCACTTCCGGTGAGCCAGGGATATGTCACACTCATTGGAGAGCAGCTTGACAAAGCGTCCATTACCGAGCAATGGGAACAGTGCTTCGTTTCGCTGTAGTCGACAGATTCGGCTCGAAATGAAATTCCCCTCCAAAATGTCTACGAAATTAAATTATAAAAGGCTGTTCCTTTGACCTTTAAAAGTCATGGAACAGCCTTTTTTTGTAACTATCATAAATTTGCATATACGCAGTATATACCTTATAGGATGTTATGTTGAATGATGGGAAAATAAAAAAAGCCGTCGAGGCATTCTCGACGACCTGAGTACGACTTGCAGAGTCATACTATTATTTGCTTGGCAACGTCCTACTCTCCCAGGACCCTGCGGTCCAAGTACCATCGGCGCTGGAGGGCTTAACGGTCGTGTTCGGGATGGGTACGTGTGGAACCCCTCCGCTATCGCCACCAAACATGAATTTGCCTCGCAAATTCTTCCGTAAGCTTATTCGGTTATCACAGATTGTGTGAATGAATCGCCATACGCTTGTCGTATGTACTTCTACATACTTTCAAGGTTACACCCTGAAAACTGGATCCGAAACTCATTGCGCCTTATCTTAGGATAAGCCCTCGACCGATTAGTATTGGTCAGCTCCATGCATTACTGCACTTCCACCCCCAACCTATCTACCTCGTCGTCTTCAAGGGGTCTTACATACTGGGAAATCTCATCTTGAGGGGGGCTTCACGCTTAGATGCTTTCAGCGCTTATCCCTTCCGTACATAGCTACCCAGCGGTGCTCCTGGCGGAACAACTGGTACACCAGCGGTACGTCCATCCCGGTCCTCTCGTACTAAGGACAGCTCCTCTCAAATTTCCTACGCCCACGACAGATAGGGACCGAACTGTCTCACGACGTTCTGAACCCAGCTCGCGTACCGCTTTAATGGGCGAACAGCCCAACCCTTGGGACCTACTTCAGCCCCAGGATGCGATGAGCCGACATCGAGGTGCCAAACCTCCCCGTCGATGTGGACTCTTGGGGGAGATAAGCCTGTTATCCCCAGGGTAGCTTTTATCCGTTGAGCGATGGCCCTTCCATGCGGTACCACCGGATCACTAAGCCCGACTTTCGTCCCTGCTCGACTTGTAGGTCTCGCAGTCAAGCTCCCTTCTGCCTTTGCACTCTTCGAATGATTTCCAACCATTCTGAGGGAACCTTGGGGCGCCTCCGTTACTCTTTAGGAGGCGACCGCCCCAGTCAAACTGCCCACCTGACACTGTCCTCGTACCGGATCACGGTACCAAGTTAGAACCTAGATACGATCAGGGTGGTATCCCAAGGATGCCTCCCCTCAAGCTGGCGCTCAAAGTTCTACGGCTCCCACCTATCCTGTACAGATCGTACCCAAATTCAATATCAAGCTGCAGTAAAGCTCCATGGGGTCTTTCCGTCTTGTCGCGGGTAACCTGCATCTTCACAGGTATTAAAATTTCACCGGATCTCTCGTTGAGACAGCGCCCAAGTCGTTACGCCATTCGTGCGGGTCAGAATTTACCTGACAAGGAATTTCGCTACCTTAGGACCGTTATAGTTACGGCCGCCGTTTACTGGGGCTTCGGTTCATAGCTTCGCCCGAAGGCTTACCACTCCCCTTAACCTTCCAGCACCGGGCAGGCGTCAGCCCGTATACTTCGCCTTGCGGCTTCGCACAGACCTGTGTTTTTGCTAAACAGTCGCTTGGGCCTTTTCACTGCGGCCCCCTCGGGCTATTCACCCTACCGAGGCACCCCTTCTCCCGAAGTTACGGGGTCATTTTGCCGAGTTCCTTAACGAGAGTTCTTCCGCGCGCCTTAGAATTCTCTTCTCGCCTACCTGTGTCGGTTTGCGGTACGGGCACCTTCTCCTGGCTAGAGGCTTTTCTTGGCAGTCTGAGATCATGACCTTCGCTACTGTAATTTTCGCTCCCCATCACAGCCCAGCCTTACGATGTGCGGATTTGCCTACACATCAGCCTCACTGCTTAGACGGACATCCATCAGTCCGCGTCACTACCCTACTGCGTCACCCCATCGCTCATAGCGGATTACGGTGGTACAGGAATTTCTACCTGTTGTCCTTCGACTACGCCTATCGGCCTCGCCTTAGGTCCCGACTTACCCTGAGCGGACGAACCTTCCTCAGGAACCCTTAGGCTTTCGGCGGATCTGATTCTCACAGATCTTTTCGTTACTCATACCGGCATTCTCACTTGAATGCAGTCCAGCGCTCCTTCCGGTACACCTTCAACCCGCATTCAACGCTCCCCTACCCCTGATGCAAAGCATCAAGCCATAGCTTCGGTGGTGTGTTTAGCCCCGTTACATTTTCGGCGCAGAGTCACTCGACCAGTGAGCTATTACGCACTCTTTCAATGGTGGCTGCTTCTAAGCCAACATCCTGGTTGTCTGTGCAACTCCACATCCTTTCCCACTTAACACACACTTGGGGACCTTAGCTGATGGTCTGGGCTGTTTCCCTTTCGACAATGGATCTTAGCACTCACTGTCTGACTCCCGGAACTAAATCTATGGCATTCGGAGTTTGACTGAGCTTGGTAACCCTTGCGGGCCCCGCACCCAATCAGTGCTCTACCTCCACGATTCTTCTTTCCGAGGCTAGCCCTAAAGCTATTTCGGGGAGAACCAGCTATCTCCGGGTTCGATTGGAATTTCTCCGCTACCCCCACCTCATCCCCGCATTTTTCAACATGCGTGGGTTCGGGCCTCCAGTGCGTGTTACCGCACCTTCACCCTGGACAGGGGTAGATCACCCGGTTTCGGGTCTACGTCCACGTACTCATTCGCCCTATTCAGACTCGCTTTCGCTGCGGCTTCAGCTCTTCACCTTAACCTTGCACGGGAACGTAACTCGCCGGTTCATTCTACAAAAGGCACGCCATCACCCATAGATCGGGCTCTGACTTCTTGTAAGCACACGGTTTCAGGATCTATTTCACTCCCCTTCCGGGGTGCTTTTCACCTTTCCCTCACGGTACTGCTTCACTATCGGTCGCCAGGGAGTATTTAGCCTTGGCAGATGGTCCTGCCGGATTCATACGGGGTTTCACGTGCCCCGCACTACTCGGGATCCGTCTCGGAGGGAACAGGTTTTGAACTACAGGGCTTTTACCTTCTCTGGCGGGCCTTTCCAGACCTCTTCATCTAACCGGTTCCTTTGTAACTCCATGTGAGACGTCCCACAACCCCAAGGAGCAAGCTCCTTGGTTTGGGCTAATCCGCGTTCGCTCGCCGCTACTGACGGAATCACTATTGTTTTCTCTTCCTCAGGGTACTTAGATGTTTCAGTTCCCCTGGTCTGCCTCTCACTCACCTATGAATTCAGTGAGTAGTGACTGTCGATGAAGACAGCCGGGTTTCCCCATTCGGACATCCCCGGATCAAAGCTTGCTTACAGCTCCCCGAGGCCTTATCGTTGTTCGCCACGTCCTTCGTCGGCTCCTGGCGCCTAGGCATCCTCCGTGTGCTCTTTGTAGCTTAACCTAGACTTTTCTTTCACAGAAAGAAAATGTCGATATCTGCTACCTTTATTTCACTTGTTTACACAAGATCAGCTTAAAGGAATATTCTAAAACGCAATTTCGTTTCGGTATCCAGTTTTCAAGGTGCAATTCGCTTCGTCGAAGCGAAGCCCGATGAATATTTCGGTTCCACACGATGTGTGAATGAAACATTCGTCGAATCTTGAGAGTTTGAACTCTCAAAACTGAGCAACGAGTGAGTAAGTTCAGGATATCCATTTCATTCACACGAACGTGATGAACCGAATTGAATATCCGATCGCAGGTACATGTACCTGCTGATTTGAATGTTTCCATTGCAGGAAACGATTCTCCATAGAAAGGAGGTGATC
>NZ_CP173059.1:945000-2497500 GCF_044784315.1 Paenibacillus sp. DP01 | reverse complement strand
AGCTAAATTGTATTGATGAATCTCAAGTGAGTATCCTGCATTTTCTATAGGCTTAGAAGTATCTCCTACCGGATTGTAAAACAGCTCAATGGCAGTACGGGTTTTATCCAAGGATAGATACTGAGAAAAATACAGTTCCTCCGGTCCTTGAGGATTTGAGATCACTTGAAATACAGTAGCAGATCCGTTTGCTCCGATTACCCAGAAGTATTGAAAAACACCCCCGTTCCACGTCCAAACCGTCCCATTAAGAGGGGTTGGTCCAGTAAAGGTAGAATCTGCCGTACCCGAATAGACTTTAAATGAAGTTTCACCTGGGAACACTGTTGACATGTCATAAGTAATCGGATCTTTGACCCCTTGCTTAGTCCGGATTTGAATAATTCCATTCGTTGCAAGAGGGGCATTCGTTACCTGAAAATTATAGGTGGCTTTTCCGCCATGCCCATCATCCGCAGTAATCGTTACCTTGGTACTTCCTGCCTGATTACCTGGAGTAAGAGTCAGCGTTGATCCGTTAACCTCTGCATTTACCATACCGCTTGATTCAACAGTAGAAGTAAACGTCAAGGCATCCCCGTCAGCATCACTGAACAATTGAGATAAGTCGTAGCTTCTTGCATTCGTAACTCCTGCAGTCAACACTTGTTCATAAATGACCGCATCTACTTGAGGCGGCTGATTAGAAGACGGGTTAGGCAAGCCGGATGATTGGACGCTGACCTGGAAGCTGGTTGAGGTTTCCCCTCCACGACCATCCATAGCTGTGATTTCTATGCTCGTCGTTCCTGCACTTAGTGCCTGAATTTTCAATTGAGCTCCAGCGATTTCCGCCGAAGCAACGGACGGATCGGAAGAGGTTGCCTTAAAGGTCAACGTATCCCCATCAGGATCAGTAAAAACGGAACCTAAATCGAGTGAGTAAACCTCACCACCTATAGTAAGCGACTGGTCGGCAGGTTTAGTTTCTACTGGATTCTGATTCTCCGGAGTTCCAGCTGTGACGGTGGTTTTAAAAGTTTCGATCACTTGCCCTCCCCGGTCATCTGTTGCTTTGATCGATACTAATGTGCTACCGATCGTTAACGGTGTAAGAGTGAGCATATCCCCATAAACGTCAGCCGTCACAACAGTCGAGTCAGAAACACTAACATCGTAAGTTAAAATATCGCTATCAGGACTGGAGAAGAAATCGTTTAAGGACAATTGAATATCGCCTGTATTTATTTCTTTTATCTGGTCCGGAATCCCTGACGAAACTGGGGATTCATTGACAGTAACATCAAAATCAGTAGTGACCTCGCCCCCGCGACCATCTTCTGCTTTAAGCTGAATCGTTGCTGTTCCTGAAGAAATTGCATGGACGGTGACTTGGTTTCCGTTAACGGATACAGCAGCAACTGATGAATTCGACGATTCTACCGAAACATCCACAGGATCGCCATCGGGATCGTGAAATACAGAAGATAAATCCAGGATATAATCTGCATTGCCTAAAATCAGTGTCTGATTATCAGGCTTCTGATCTATAACCGGTTTTTGGTTAGGAACAGCGGTTACTTCCATTTGGAATGACTGGCTTGTGCTGCCTCCATGGACATCAGATGCTTTAACGGATACTGCTGTGCTGCCAATCTTTAATGGTGTAATGGTAAGCGTGTCCCCATTCAACACTGCAGTCGCAACCGAAGAATCGGAAATATCAATGCTGTATGATAACGTATCCTGCTCATGGTCGGTAAAGAAGTTGTTTAAAGATAATTGAATGTCGCCTGAATTGATTTGTTTCGTTTGATCCGGAATTCCCAAGGATGCCGGAGGTTCATTAACGGTAATATCAAAATTGGTCTTAACCTTGCCTCCAAGGCCATTTGCCGCTTTTAGCTGGATGTTTGCTGTTCCTGAGGAAACCGCATGAACCGTAGCCTGGTTTCCGTTAACAGAGACCGTCGCAATGGATGGATCCGAGGATTCTGCCGATATGGTTAGTGGATTGCTATCCGGATCAAGGAATACCGGGGATAAATCCAGGATGTAGTCCGCATCGCCAACAGTAAGCGTTTGGTTGCCTGGCTTCTGATTTACAACCGGATTTTGATTAGGTACTGCAGTTACCGCCAATTGAAACGACTGGCTTGCGCTGCCTCCACGACCATCGGATGCCTTGACGGTAACTTGGGCATGTCCTACAGTTGCCGGAGTTAATACCAATTGATCACCAGTCAGGGTAAAGGTGGCAATGGAAGAATCATCGATCGCAACCTCATAGGTCATGGGATCATTTTCAGAATCCGTAAAAAACGATCCCAAAGATAAGTTTACGTCGCCGCTCCCCAACTGCTTGCTTTGATCAGGGATACCCGATGAAACTGGAGATTCATTGACACGAACTTTGAAATTCGTTCCCGCTTTTTTCCCGGCCTGGTCATCGGCGGCAATCGTAATAGTTGCAGTCCCTTTGCCAACAGCCTTAATAAATAGATTTGTTCCCTCTACTCGAACTGTACTGATTTTTGTACTAGACGACAGTGCCGTATATTTGAGCTCGGACTGCTCCTCGTCCGTAAAATGACCAAGCAAGTCAATTTGAAGTTCAGAATCGCCCACCGTTACGGCCTGATCGTCATATTTGGTCACTAACTTCGGCGCTGTATTGGTCACAACCGTAGAACGCGAGCTGCCAGAAGAAGTTGTAGTGACTCCTGATACCGTCGAAGAGGACACACCTGCTGCAAATGAAGTATTCGTGACTTGGCTGGAGGAGGTTACACTAATATTTGCTGCAGAGTTATTTACTTGTAAATTTGAAATGGTTCCAGCTACCTCCAGACTGACTGGAGAGGAACTGTTCACAGTCACTGTATTAATAGAGGCTTGGCCTGTCAGAGCTACGGACCGATCGCTGTTGACCGACAATTGCTGAATAGTCCCCTGTAGCTCTACCTGCTGTGCACCGGCAAGAACATTCAACTGCAGTATCGTTGAGGATGAATCATTTTCAATTGTTGCATTGGAAGTCAACGTCATTTGATCCACCGTCGAATTTCCTTGAATGACAACGTGGACATCCTGTTTGGAAACCTCGACATCCTTCAGCTCAGATGCATCAAATAATACGGTGTTCTGGTCACCACCCTGAATATATGTTTTTCCTTGTACCGTAAATTTAGAGGCATAGAAATCATGTCCAAGGCTTGACGTAACTGTAAAGCTATTTTTGACATTCAAATTCATAACTGAAATGTAATCACCGTCAATAGTTAAATCTCCGTCAATCGTAGAGTTATGACCGTCTAATACAAGATTACCACTGAATTCGGAAGCTTGCCCTATCGGGGCTTGCCCGCTCGCATGGATGACTAGTTTGGTGATCGATTCAATGGTCCGCTGTGATGCTACAAATTGAATATCTGCTCCTTTGAGAATCTCCTGGTTAGAGGTTTGCAAGATTCCTTTAACTGAATCCGAAAGTTTATATTCAATCCCGTTAATCCAAGCCTTTCCATCCTCCACTTTTTGGAGTTGGACAACATGGTCCTTAGGGAAAAAGGTAGACATCATATACTGGGCTATATCTTGACGTTGAACAGACGATTTAGGTTTGAAAGCGGATTGATTCGTCCCCATGGAACCCGACTGTAAAGCCGTATTTACGTAAGGCCGTGCCCACGGGCTAACCCGATTCCAATCAGTAAGTTTAGCAGACTCCGTGGCGTCAGCTGTGATAGGAAGCCCGGCGGCCCGCATAAGCAGTACTGCCGCCTCCTCTCTGGTCACTACCGCTTTGGGTCTGAATTTGTTACCGTCGTCTCCATTCATGAGTCCTGCACGGTGTACAGCCTCAATATAGGGACTAGACCAACTTTTCGAGTCTACATCCGCAAAGCTGCTGGTTGCTGCTTTAGAAATAGAGAGTTGCAGAGCTTGAGTTAATAGAACCGCCATTTCTTGACGAGTCAACAAATCCGTTGGCCGATAAGATCCGGATGGGTCTCCACGCAGAAGCCCAGCTTCAATGGCTTGGAGGATGCTTGTCTTTTGCTTAGAAGCAACATTATTGATGTCTTTAAAAGGCAGGCTGGCCAGAGCTGCTCCGTTTGATGCATCACTGGCAGCAGATGCAATCGTCTGCAAGGCTGTTGGAGCAACAAGTGCAGCTAAGGCTAATGTAATCAGCCATTTATTAGGTTTAGAACTCATGATGTTCCCTCTATTCTTTTTATTCATTATGGCGCCTCGCTGCTAAAGATACCGATATTATCCGTATAATCGATTCCTTCATCAATCCATTCACTTTCCTCGTAGTGGCCTGCATTTCCATGGGTAACACCGGATTGTCTAGCTATAGTGGTATGAGGCTGAAACACCGCCGTATCAATCAACTGATTATCGTAATAGAGCGATAGAGTGACAGGTGCTGAATCATCGTTATAAAATCCCATATCCGTGAAGTAATCTACATGTGCATCACCAAAATACATGGTATCTCCTATCACAAAAGTAGCTCCACCTGGAATAAAAGCACCAGCGTCTTGACTTATCTCAATCGAATTTCCACCGTTACTGCGTTCAATTCTAATTTTTGAAGCATCCAATCTCTCTGAACCCGCATTATAAAGCTCAATAATCTGCATCATAGGGTCGCCCTCCCCCCATGCCAACTCGGAGAAGAAAAGTCCTTTCTTTTCTCCAACAGTGACTTGGAAGATCGTTTGAACGGTTCCCCCCTTTCCATCATCTGCGGTGACTGTTACTGTAGCACTCCCGACTGCTAGCGGAGTAATAATCAGTTGATCGCCTGTAACGGAAACCATTGCTACGCCAGGGTTCGATGAATCAGCAGAATACGTTAGCAAGTCCAAATCTTCATCTGCAAAAGTTGAAGCAAGTCCGATAGTTGTGTCCATAGCACCCGCTTCTGTAGAAATATCATTAATCGCGCTTTGAACAACAGGAGCATGATTAACAGCGGGTGGAGGAGTCACCGTTAGAGTGAAATTCGTATCCACCGTGCCACCGTTTCCGTCATTTGCCGTTACCGTAATCGTGGCTGTACCCGCGTTCACTGGCGTTATTTTCAGATCGCCTCCGTTTACCGCTACCGTCACTACGCCCGTATCTGTTGTAGTTGCGGTGTATGTCAGTACGTCACTGTCTTCATCTGCGAACACACCTGCAAGGCTCACCGTTTTGATGCCGTCTGCGACTCCTGTCGTTACATTGCTGATCGACGTTTCCACCGTCGGCGCATGGTTCACAGCTTCGGGAATCACCGGTGTGATCGTCACGTTGAACTGCGTATCCACTGTGCCGCCGTTTCCGTCATTTGCCGTTACCGTAATCGTGGCTGTACCCGCGTTCACTGGCGTTATTTTCAGATCGCTTCCGTTTACCGCTACTGTCGCCACGCCTGTATCTGTCGAAGTTGCAGTGTATGTCAGCGCATCGCTGTCTTCATCTGCGAACACACCTGCAAGGCTCACGGTCTTGATGCCGTCTGCGGCTCCTGTCGTTACATTGCTGATCGAAGCTTCCACCGTCGGCGCATGGTTCACAGCTTCCGGAATCACCGGTGTGATCGTCACGTTGAACTGCGTATCCACTGTGCCGCCGTTTCCGTCATCTGCCGTTACCGTAATCGCGGCTGTACCCGCGTTCACTGGCGTTATTTTCAGATCGCTTCCGTTTACCGCTACTGTAGTCACACCCACATTCGTCGAAGTTGCAGTGAATGTCAGCGCGTCGCTGTCTTCATCTGCGAACACATCTGCAAGGCTCAACGTCTTGATGCCGTCTGCGGCTCCTGTCGTTACATTGTTGATCGACGTTTCCACCGTCGGGGCATGGCTCACGGCTTCGGGGATCACCGGTGTGATTGTCACGTTGAACTGGCTGTTTATGGTCCCGCCCTTGCCGTCGTTCGCTGTAACCGTGACATTGGTTGTTCCTGCACTCACCGGTGTGAGAGTCAGCTGACTTCCGTTCACTGATACCCTCGCTACGTTCGTGGCAGAAGATTCTGCTGTGTAAGTCAGAGTGTCTCCATCAGCATCAGTAAAACTATTTGCCAGATTAATCTTTTTAGGCTCATCTGCTGTACTTAACGTAGTATCAGTAAACCCAGTAGTAACGCTTGGCGCATGGTTAGTCACTGAGTTTGTTGAAGTTCCACCTCCAGAGGAAAATGTCACGCTACTCGACGTAGCTGTAGTCGCTTCATGAACCGTCCCGTCAGCCGACTGAATTTTTCCAATCTGTTTTTGTACTTCGTTGTAATTTTGGATAACTTGTGAAACAGATACATCTTTAGGCAGCTGAATCATTTCAACTTTAAAATTCGGGTTCAATGTCACTTTAGCATTTGCGTTGGCAACTTTAAGCTCCCCAATTGTCCCTGTTCCTTTAATAGAAATACCATTGTTGGAATTCACAATAAGATGGTTTGCATTTCCATTCAGTTGGGTATTAGAGACACCGTCGTTAAGCTCGATTACTCCTTTGATATCTCCTTTAATCTGAACACCATCACCTGAAATTCGAAGCAGACTGCTTTCCGGTAGACCATTGGTGTTTAACACAACATCTTTTTGCACGATCTCCAATTGTTGCAGCCCGTCCACATTACGATTGCGCGAATTAAACTTTAATATAGCTCCTTTTAACGCATCTTTATTGGAGTTTCCGATCAACTCTTTCAACTTTCCTTCTATTAAATAAGGAACATTATCAATCGTTACAATGTCTCCATCAATGCTATTGATCGTAGCTGTTTGCTCTTGAGTTTTGAAAATATCCAAGAGAAAAGGAGCAATATCCTCCCTTTTTACTTCACCTGTGGGATTGAGCTTGCTGTCATGAATGTCAATTAAGCCCAGACGAAGTGCCGTATCTACCGATCCAGCCGCCCATTGGCTTACCAAGGACTGATCTTTGGGCAAAATGCTTGATCCGCCCTCTGCATTAACCCCTCCAACTGCACGAACAAACACGGCTGCCAGCTCTTCACGTGTAACAGGATCGTTCGGACGGAAATTCCCTAATCCATCCCCGGATAGAAATCCAGCTTTTTGTGCGGCCTCTATATATGGCGCAGCAAATTGTTTACTTTGCACATCTTTAAAAGTAGAAGAACTCGAAACAGGGTCCAATTTTAAAGCTCTGACCAATAATACTGCCAGTTCCTGACGAGTTAATGTTGCTGCAGGGCGAAAGGTTCCTTGAGGATCTCCCGATAAAAGCCCCTGGCGTACAGCTTCTTGGATGGCTGCCATTTTATCACTCGTCGTCACATAGGATGTATCTGAAAACAAATTATCGGCAGGCGTTGCAGCGTAAGCAGAAGTACCAAACGTCGCCTGAAGAGCAACAAGAGCGGCTGCCCACTTAAGTGAATAAACCTTCAATGGTTGTACCTCCTAATTTTACTTTTGAGTAAAACGATCCTATTCGATCTTCGAAATGTTTTTACATAATTCAAAATTAATAAAGCCTGTTCACTGAATTTATCGATAAATAATGCGTTTATATTAATTTTTATTCATATATTTGTCGAAAAAAAGTGATTTATGTCGTTTCAATTAATATATATGAAAGCTCTGAACCAATTCTGAACAAAAGTTATTATAATGATGCTAGTTGCATTAAGTCCCCAACTCTATTCTTCAAATAACTCATTTCCGCGTGTGATTTATCGAAATCCTCTCTTAACCGCGACTCTTTTTCTATAAAAAAATAATCGCAGGCTAGATACCTGCAATTATTTTTAAGTAAGACAATCTTATTCGAAGTATAGAATTACATTATAAAATGATTAGTTTGCCAAGATTAGCATTGTCGACAATTGTGCGCGTTCATTTTACATTGGAAAGCAGCAACTTCTCGTACCGTTCCGGGGAAACTGCTGCTTTCATGTTCTTATTACACTTTGGCACTTGCAAAATGAGCATGTTATCAAACAATCAGGATAAGCGGTACCGATTAACAGTGTTGGGATTGGAACAACGTGCAGTTTGAGCAAAACGTGCGTGATGCGATCTACGGCTTTTTCCAGAGGAGAAGTGATCCACATGGCAATGACAAATCGGGTTACTTGATTAAGCTTACTTAAAGCTAGTAAAAGAGTGTTACATTTGAGGCGCAAAATACATTTGTTATTCGCATTGTTTTCGGACGTAACTAGTCCGTAGATAACAAAAAAGCTAGGTTTACGAATTATCAACATAATCCGTAAACCTAGCTTTCGAAGAGTCTTACTTAAGGTTGTATTTTTTGTTAAAGCGATCCACACGTCCACCGATATCCACGTTTCTTTGTTTACCAGTGAAGAACGGGTGGGAAGCGGAGCTAGTATCTACACGGATAACTGGGTATGTGTTGCCATCTTCCCATTCCATCGTTTCTTGCGAATACTTAGTGGAAGCACTCAGGAAAGAGAATCCACAGCTAGGGTCTAAAAAGATAACTTTATTCAATGTTGGATGAATATCTTTTTTCATTTGTTTCACCTAATCTTTCATGTAGTTTTAGTTTCAAACTCAAACGTACTGCAGCAATGCTCCATCAGTTAGCAAAAAGAGCGGTTATGTCTCAGAAAAAAAGACGACAGATCGTAACAGTTGCGCTCAAGGTCGTAAACGACAAGCGAACGATGCCGTATATATTGCATCGCCCATTACACGAACGCTCCGTATCTTTCGTTAGCCTCCATCGTTATATAAGCATATTGTGAATGGTTCTCCGGCTCGTCCTGCATGCTGACATCAGCATAGGAGAACTCGGTGGCCCCGTGCTATCGATTCAAAAGGCAAAGCGTGCCATGTAGCTTAGCATCTATCAAACAACCATGAAAAGAAGCCGTCCTCTTAGGTGCTAGCTTTAACTTTGGACACTCTGTCCACTGGACTAATTCAAGTTTTCGCCGGTTCCATAACATAGGCTTTATGCAAACTTAACAGGCTCCGCTCACGAAGCAGAATCATTTAGGTTGCTATGCAGCAAACCACAAATTATCTAGTTTCACGATGAATCGTGTACTTTTTCAAACGCGGAGAGTATTTTCTCATTTCAATACGCTCCGGATGATTTCTTTTGTTCTTGGTTGTTGTATAGTTGCGATCACCGGATTCGGTGCATGCCAAGGTAACAATAACGCGCATTTGTTCTTCCTCCTCAATTGGAATACATGGTATACAATTACAATAGTAATTTTTACGATTAGTTCTATTCTATAATTCATGCTCCTCTTTGTCAACCTTGGAGTCGCGGTTTGTTGCTTCTTTTACCGTGTTCCAGCGATTACGGTACTGTACTAGCTTAGGATGAAGTTCCAAGGGTTCACTCGAAAGCACCAACCTGACGTTTCTAATCCATTCTCCAAAGGATACATAGGAAGCGCACAAATTAGCAGTTTCAGGACTCATATACAAAAAAAGCGGAGTTGCATACTTTTCCGCCAAAAAACGAATGGCTGCTTCAATCGGCGTATACTTTTTTCGCTTACCTTCCCAGTTCTCAATCACAACAGCACTCAAAGCCTGCTCTCGCTGCCACTCTCCCAGCTCGTCGACCCGCTTATAATACGAGCGTACTGGCTGCTTCCACATTCTTCTGACGGTTTCTTCATGTAGTGGATACAGCACCAACTTTGTAAAAGATAGTGCAGCCCCCGTTTCGGCAAAAAGCTCCAGCTCACTGGCTGTAGTCTGCTCAAACGTATCATAGTAGACCATAGTCCCTTTGTAGGTTTCGATTGGTGGTTCATAACCATAGGGTACATATTGAAGGTTTCTTGTCATGCTGGGCACTCCGTCCTTCCATAGAAAATTTCTCCTTCTATATTATACCCTTGTTATGGCATGAGCTTACATAAAATGTTTATCCTTATTCGACAGCAGGCCTATTGCCACGTGCCCCTCGCCGGAACTGCAACGCATAAAGCCCCATCGTCACAAGTGCAATCAGCGCAAGCACCGTAAATATATTGCTAAAATTGAACACCTGGACATTAGATACAACAGGATTCAAATGAAAGGACGAGGAACTATCTAACGTTTTGCCCAAAATACTTGTTGTGATCGCCCCGGCAATGAAATTCAACAGAGATAACAGCCCCATTCCAACACCAATCTGATCTTTCGACAAAGTACGAGAAATTGTGTTGGACATGGCAATCTGCATAAAGGTCTGACCTACATTCCCGAAAATAAGCAAAAACAAAATCAGATACGGAGACGCACCTACAAACGTGGACAAGCTGATAAAGCAGATAAATAATAGCGATACGGCTGTATACACCAGAACTGAATTCCCTTTGCTATCGGCCAAGCGCCCCCCTTTTTTTCCTAATAGAGCTGACGCAATAGCAGCGGGAAACATAATCAGTCCAATCGTTGCTGGTGTAAGCTGGTTGAGACTATTCAGAAACTGTGGTGCCAAGTAAGGCAATCCAAAGCTAATCCCCGTCCCTAAAAAAGCGATAAGAAGCCCATATGAATATTGCTTGTTACGGAACAGCTTCGGCTGGATGAACGGATCGTGGGCAGTATTAATGCGCCATATAAACAGTCCAAATAAAACCACACCGATCAGAAAAAATAACATATTGGCTTGTGAAATGGAAAGCAACAAGAAGGCCACTGTTCCACCCAGCAATAATCCACCCAGAAAATCAAACTTCTGATCCTCTCCTCGCTGATCGTCCAAGTATTTGCGAAAGAACGGCAAAGCGATCAGTGGCAGCATGGAAATGACGAACAGAAAACGCCAGCTCGCAAAGCCTGTAATCAAACCAGAAATAATAGGAGCCAGTGCAGTGCCTAATGCTAAGCCGATTGCTGTGACGCCCAAAGCTCGCCCTCTTTTTTCAGCCGAGAAATAACGAACAGGAACAATCATAGCAGTTGCCGGAATAACAGCAGCCCCTGTGGCCTGAAGCAAACGAGCTACAATTAACATCCAAAATTGATTGGCCAACAGCCCAATAAGCGAGCCTAGTGCAAAAAAGATAATCCCAAATGTCAGCAAATCCTTGAGACGATACTTATCTGCCAGCTTACCGTAGGTCACCGAGCCAACCGCATACACGATCATATAACCCGTCAGCAGCCAGCTTACATCGGAGGCACTAATATGAAATTCCTCCCGGATCACAGGCATTACTACATTAAACATAAAAGCGTTCATCACTGAAAAAACAAGTGTGAAGGCCAAAACACGCATAAGCTTATCCGCATTGGGATAAGTTTGTTCTTTTATCATTTGGTTTCTCCCTCTCCTGTTAACACCTTATCTAGGTGACTTTTTATAGCTTATGGATTCCCCATCCGGGCACATTTTTCTATTTATCCGTTCAAACGCAGGTATTCGCAGGACGGTAATCGTGAAGAATTTTTTTGAGCAAACCGCGCAGCGCCTCTGACTCTCCGACAGATAACGTTTTGCCTACGGAGCTTTTAATTTGCTCAATGGTACGTTCGGCTACCTTGTGAATCTCCAAGCCTTCCTCGGTCAAATAGATTTGCTTCATTCGCGCATCTTCCGGATGACTTTGGCGTACTGCCCAGTTTTTCTTAACGATCCCGTTAACCAGGCTGGTAACACTTGATTTATCAATAAGCAATAGCTTTTCCAAATCCGTATTGGTGACTCCAGGCGACATCGCCAGTATATAGAGCGTCTGCGATTGTGGGGAGGTAAGCCCCAAAGGGCGCAGTGCTGTTTCAATCTCACGCCGGACGGTGGTGAAAATCCATTTAATTAAATACATCGTGCTCTCTTCCTCCCATGGAAGACAAACGGGGTACACCTCACTTCCCATTTTACTGCTAACCTCCATATCTATCGAATTTTAATAGTTTGAATTCCAACTAATTTTAATCAGCCGCCTATTTGGTGTCAATACCTTCGTAAAATGATCGTCTATTAAATACAGCCAGTTTCAAAATAACGAATACATTCTATATATACTTATACATAGCAAAAAAACAGGCCCTGAAAGGAACCCGTCTTTTTACTGTCTATAGTTGCTTAGTCCGCAGTTTTCACTTGAACTAGCGGATAATCTTTCCCATCAACGGTAACCGTGCTAGCATCATTTAGCTCTAGCCGTTGCCAAATGGTCAACAACGTACGATAAGGATACTTGTCGAGGTCATATTCCGTTATTCCTGTACCATTATCGGACGTGCTGGTCGTGGTTTTATCAGTTGCTATACCGCTACCCTCAGTTGATATCTCTGAAGTCGCGCCTCCATCTGTGTTGTCTGTCACTGCTCCAGTCTGATCAGCGGTTTTTCCGCTGGATGTACCGTTCAGATCTGTAGAACCACCACCTGTGGATTCTCTGTCTGCTGTCTTACTTTTGGTGGTAGCTCCCTCAGTGTTAACGTCACCGGACGAACCATTGTTAGCTTTACTGGCTGCTTCCTTATCATTCTGTTCAGCAAGCGTAAAATTTTCGTATGAGTGCTCCTGTTGATCCGCGCCGACAATGACGAGTTTTTTAGGCTTAAATTCTGCCTGCTCTGCCGATGTTTGAAACGCAAACAACAGCTTGACCATTTTCGTAGTGGACTTGGTATTAGGTACATGTGTCACTATTGCAGTAGGCTCCTCTTTTACCGGCACTATAGGCTCTACTGGCTGTTGTACAGGCTTTGGAGCAGCGGCAGGCGTTGGTGTGTCAACAGATCCGATTACCCCGGTTGCTTTCAGGCCGCCTAATGTACCTGCAATAATGATTAATACGATCCCGGAAATCACCCCGCCTTTGCGGAAACGACGAAGCGTTTTGACCAAAGGCGTATCTGTCTCACGCTTTGCTGCCAAATAGAAATTTTTAAACACAGGCTTAGCAGATTCAAAATATTGACGCCAAAGCGTCTTTTTATGCAGTCCCTCTCGTCCTTCCTTTTGGAAGAATAAAAGCAACGCACGCCGATAGGCTGGCTCAAAACCACCACGTGGAGTAGCAAACTCAGCGTGTTCCTCCGACCAGCGGATAAAGCGGTACATCGTATCGTTATCCTTCGCCCATTTGCGGATCGAACTGACCAGGCGAGCAAAATCCAGTATTCCCTCGCCAGTACCATCAGAACGATAGAAAGCTGGCAACAGACGGGCAAAATGGCCTTCTGCAAGCTGCTGGGGCAGCCAACCATAAGCCCAATCTTGCACCTTTTCTACTTCGCTTGGCTCCAGACCGTCTAGCACCGATGGTTCCGGGTCCTCCGTGTTAAACCAATCATAAGCCGCAATCAATCGCACGGCTTGTCCCTTGAGAGGAGCAGGCAACTTTCCAACCCACTGTACCAAATCGGGCCGTGTGAAAAACGGAATCTGTACGACCTGATCAGGTGAAATTTCTTTAAGCTCTACTTCAGTGAGCAAATACCGATCCGCTGCTTCCCGTAAGCGCTCTGTCAATCCAGATTGCTCCAGCGGGGACAGTGTGCCCACGGCAGAACTACTGTCCCATTGACGCAAGCGTTCGTGAATGGCAGCCACAGCCTCTACCGGCTTTCTCTCAGCACGTAGCTTGCCCATCAATGCAGATTCGGCCAAAAGCTGAAAGTCGGCATTCGCCGACACTTCGATATACCGACTGCCCCATTCATGCACCACGGCCAACAGGCCCTTTACATCAGGCGTTCTTTTCATCTGACTGTCCATGTAGGGAATGAACAGCATTTTGGTGAGTGCCGGATTACCCAGTACTTTCGTAAAATAGACCTTGCCTAATGACGGATTCTCTTCAATCGTATGATAAATATATGTGACTGCTTCCGTATTCCTGGCAGTATAAGCATTGTTTAGCGAACGGATTAAATATTCTACCAGCCGATTTTCGCTGCTGCGTGCATGAACTTTATAATAGTCCTTGAAGCAATCGACCAGCCCTACATCTGGAATATGTCCATCCTTCACCCGATCAAACTCATGATCAAAAAATGAAAGAAACAGATCATTCAGCCGCATTTTACGTGGTAGCGCATCAGATGGCGATAAATAATCAGTCAAGCTTCGTAACACAGTGATTCGCTGCTCGTTGTATAATGACCGCTCTCCCTGTTCAATTCTGTACAGCGTAATGAGCTCATGATAGCTGGAAGGCATTAGTTCACGTCCTGCCTCCATGCCTGTCAGCATTTGCTCGGCAAATTTGAGAAAATCGTCCGCAGCCCCGCCATTCAATAGCGTACGGACAATCCAGTCAAAATAAGGCTGTTTCACCTGTTCTGCATCCACATTCAGTATTCGACTATTGTTAGAGAGGTCAAATACAAAGTCCTTTTCTACATTCCGATCACCGGGACGCAAGCTGAAAGGCTCAACAAACATTAAGTGAATGCCTTTTCTGCTGTTCGGTTCCTGCGCATATGTAAGAAATCCGAGTCTGTTGCGAAATGCATAAGGCAGTGCCGCGTACAACACACCCAGCAGTTGCTTGGCTGAGGATGCTACCACTTCTGCTGGCACATTCAGCGCTACATATACCTTTTTGCGACCCGCGGCTGACATCATGACTGCGTACAAGAGCTGCTTGAACACTTCTTCGCTCAGCTGCAATTGAGCCAGTACTGCAGACGGGTCAACAGCGGGAAATACACTTCCACCTGGTAGACGCTCTAATTCCGGTAATTCCGTTCCCTGCTCAATATCATAGGTATCGACAAACGAAGTGTTCAGCCACTGCTTATAATCAGATGGAGACTCACCATGTCCGGCCGGAATCACATAGTTATGCGTAAAAAAAGCGCTCCGCAGCCCAGTGAAATCCGCTGCTTTATAAATACTGCGTCCGAGCACTACATCCCCGGACTCTGTCCGTACCAGATGTAAAGCTTCTGGATAGACACTCTCCTGCTTCTCACCACGCGCTGTCAATGCCGCAGGCGCATCATACACACATAAAGGATGCAACACCTTTTTAATAAATGAAGTATCCAGTCCTTTGGAATTAGCCACGGTATCAAAGCCTTCGGTAGAACGGAAAATACCACGCCGTTCCCGTGTGTACATCTGCTGCTGTATCATACGAGAGGTAGGATAACTCACTGTGATTCTCTCCCCTCGATGTACTTCAACTTGTATAGCAGCCAAATGAATGGCTCATCTACACGGATCGGACTAACCAACCCTTGCAGCTTTTGCTCCACCGGATTGCTACCTAGAGCAGAAACCGCGAAATAGGCTGTATCTGTAAAATATACATCCATTGTGCCCTTGAAAGGCTTATCCACCTTCTCGATAAAGCGCCGAACTTCGCCATCAATGTTCGAGAACTCATCCAAATCCATGTATTTGCGATGTTCCATTGGATTAAAAATATTGCTGTTCGTCTTGATATAAGTGCCTTCTTCATCTGCCAGCGCAGTAAGCATGTCGCTTTTGGTCAGGACCACAGCGGTTGGAATGTCCGTCTTGCCTTTTTCCTGGTATGCGATAAAGTCACCGAACATCGTAAGTACGACATCACGCGGCTCATCATATTGCGAGACCCATTCACCAGGCTTATCGCCAAGATTAATCTTAATACGTTCCCGGATAGAACGGATTTGCAGTGGATCGACCATAAAAAGAATACCCGCAGAATTTTTAATATGCTGTCCATGCAGTCCCAGATAGTCCTGATCGACCATCCCCTCACCAGCTACATCAAAAAATACCAAAGTCAGTGGTGGCTTTTCCTCATCCTTAAATATAAACTGGAAAATAAAAGGCTCCTGCATCTTTTCTTTTTGCGTCGATGTAAGCAGATCGCCACGTTCAAACAGTGGTTCCTCATACATCGTTCGGAACTTGCGGCTGATCTCTGCATTGAGCGGCATGCAAGCCGCGTCAAAATGATCGGCCGTCACATGCTGCAGCGTGTGAATCAGGGAGGTCATATATACAGATTTCCCCGCCTGTGAAGCTCCAATAATCGAAATGATATTACTCGGCACCTTGCCTGCAGTTACAGGCAGCTCGTTATGGCAGTGTGGACACAGTCGGTGACGCGTCAGCTCACCGTAACGGTCCGTCAGACCTGTCAGCACATGATCTGAATACAAGCGATGCTCCTCAGGTACATCATAGGGATGAAGAATTGCCTCCATATCATGCACACTATCCAAGCCAAAACGCTCCCGATATTTGTTCAACAGCTCATCTTCACCCAAAGCGTAATCCTCATCATCTTCGCGGTGATGAGAAGCACGGAATACCACTTCCTCTGGTGAAAATTTACTAAAGCAATAAGGGCACACAATATCATAGAATAACGGCCGTGGCTCGGCCTGTGGCTTTCTTCTAAATAAATTGCTAAGAAAACTCATCGGTTGTGGCCTCCTTTCATTCAGGGACTAATTCATATATCGTGCCATACTTCTGACCGTCCGTAAAAAACAGCCGCACATACTCATCTCCCCCCACTTCAATAGCGGGTAAAACATTCCGTCCTGCGGCAAAGGGTGCCGTGAACGCATACAAGGTTCCATCGTCCCGGTCTGCCGGATAGCCACCGCGCTTCTTCACGTAGCAAAGCGCCTCCTGCGGAACAGGAACTTCGGCTGTCACCTGAATCTGGACTGTTTTGCGACTGCGAAACCAGCTTTTTTTATGGTGAACCGCATATTTGATTTTAGCCCTACCTGTGCTCAACTCCAGTTGGTTGGCTCCGTCTTGCTGGCGGATTACAAAGGTTTCACCAGCCTCCCGAACAGCTGGATACACGGTATACCGCACACGTCCAATGCCTTCAATTCGGTCACGATAGCTGCCAGCGGCTTTATATTCCTCGCGTGTATAAAGCTTCAGTCCAGAAATCGGTGCTTCATTCTGTCCATTCGCACCTGTATCAGCTGATTGTTTGGCAATATAGACCACGGCTACGCCTTCAGGCCACTGCCAGCGTAACACAACCCGGTTGTCGTCAATTTTGTGGCTCAGCTCCGAAATCACAGGATCATCGGGCTGTGCATCCCTATAATGCATAAGTTCCAGCCTCCCGTTCTAAAACCCACTGTTGCGTCGATTGCGCGTCGGGCCTTCTGGTGTCCCTCTCCGGTGGCCTGACGGTCCCCCCTGGCTCCCACCACCAGAAGATCGGCGAGTATTTTCCGCAATCGGCAGAACAAGCGAAAAGACAGCAATAAGGGCCGCCAGTACGAGCGCTGCCAGCAAACGAATCATCAAGTCACCTATAGGCGAGCCAGATAACCCTCTTTCCAAAATCAATCCAGCGAGCAAGCCGGCTGGAACTCCGCCAATTGCGAAATTCCGCGCGAGAAAACGGTTATCAAACATCAATCCAAGAGCCAACCCTAATAGAACCCCAATGATAACTAGAGCCGTTACGCGATAAATGGCAAAATACAGACTGTCGGCATACTCACCTGTCCGCTCCGTTACCAGCGTGCGATCACCAATTTTGTTATATATTTTACCGAACGCCTGAGTAAGTCCTTGGGCATTAGCTACATTAGAATAAGTTCCGCCCGTTAGGCTGGCAATATTTTGCAACAAAGCTATACCTTCCGATTCTGCCAGTTTCAGGCCGATCGTATTAATCGGAATCTGACGGGCAATGTAAGGAGCTAATGCGGTTTGCGTATCCAGTTCGCTAAAGCCGTCAGAGAGCATAATAACGAGTGAACCTTTTTCCGCATTGCCTTGGGTTTCAATCTCCTTGATCGTCTCGTCCAAAGCAAGCCCAATGTCTGTACCGGCTGACATTATAGTCTGCATACTATCGATTTTGGAATAAACCGCTTGCTTCTCTGCGTCTGTGCCAACGGGAGTAAATGGCTGCACCAACTGCGCAGTGGATTCAAATGAAACAATGGCTACGCGCTTATCACCATCCATTTGCCCAATTAGACTCTTGGCAGCCGTTAGGCGCTCATTATCGGGATCTGTTTGCTGCATACTCCCGGAATTATCAATCACAAGCACGAGGTCCTGTACACTCTTGCGCCCTTCAGGGTTAACCTGATAACCCAGTTCTAATAGCAGACCTGCCACGAACAACATGACGAGTGTAGCAGGTACTAGTAATTTCCAGGACAATCCGGAGTATCGTTGTCGCCATGAATGTCCATTTAACTGTGGCGAAATCAGTTCGCCGATAAGGCAGCCTAGACCAATGCACAGCGCCATGATGCCAAAATATAGCCCGATCACGATGATATGCGGCCAGTGGCCTATTAATTTGTGAAGAATAAGCTCTCCCAAGATGAAGCCTACTACAGCGCCCAGCAAGCCAAACACCAATAGGAGAACGTTAAATTTACGTTGCTTCATAAGATTCGTTGCTTCCTTCCATCATTAAAGTAGGATAATTATGGCTACCGCAATTCCGGCAACCGGTCCACGTCGATTCCATGAAACACGAAACCATTCGCAGTATATGTCTCATAATACGTTTTGCCGTTGCGGTAAACCATCAGATCCTCCAGATGGAAGCCGCCCATCAAATGCAGTTTTTCCACCCCGCTGCTGCGACGCTCATGTACAAAACCCAGCTTGTAAATTCGCGAAGTAATGTCCACATCCATCGCATAAGGAAGAAACTCGCCTTCGTAATCACCAAAGAAGTACTTTTCTTCATACCGATGCTCATGGGTGTAGTCGAGCAAACGTACATTAATTCCGCCATGCTCTTCTAACGTTTGATACAGTTTTTTAAACAGTTCATCCTTTGGAACGACCAGCCGATTTTCATATGCAGCAGCTACATTGGCACGACGTAATAATTCTTCTTCGAATGTCTGATTAAATGGCTGTGAGCTGAGAATCAAGGTACGGCAGGTCTGTGTAAGTCTATCCACCAGCGCGGATAAACCTCCATCCAGCAACCCAGATACAGGTCCCATATGCCGGGTGTCAAAGAATATAGATTTTCCCCGCTTGCTTTCTAGCTCACGCATGACATCCTCCGTCACACGCTCATAATACTCGAACAGGTTTTGGCCTGTGTAACTGTCAGCCTGTCGAATACTGTCCGTTGCAGTTTGATGTAATTCACGCTCCAGGTTGGCAAGCTGTACTGTAATATGCTTGGCCTGTGCATGCCATTTTTCCAATGCCAGTTCATAGCGGCGAAGTAGCTCCAAATCCACTTGAATCCGCAACATGTGCAATTTATGTCCGTAGACTGTCTCGGTCAGATAACGGATCAAGCTACGCACATTATGTTTATCCATAAGTGGCAGTCGTTGAAAGGGCTGATCCTCCACTCGTCCGCTATACAGCGCATCCAGTTCGGCTGCACTAATCTGCAAATCATTGGACGTATCACGAATCAGTCCCCGAATAGCCGTAAGCACATTTCCTGTTTGATTTTCATCTGTCCAATCTGACAGCTCGAAAAAGCCGATATGAGGATGTTCTTTAGCAGCTGTATTCACAGCCATCTGCAAACGCAAATCCGCCTGAAAATCTCCCAAGCGTTTATGTACGATCCGTTCGCAGTTGTCACGGAAAAAGGCTTCGCAGCCCTGACCAAACAAGGCTTCCTCTGCTTCACGTAATGTCATTCGTTTCAACGAGCCGTAACTGGCTCCGCTGGTCATTAGTGCGCTCATGTCCATGATCGCCTCATTGCCAGGAACTAGATCATTTCGCGTGCGGCCACGCTCGGCAGCATCTAAACCAAAATAAATTAGCTTATCGCGTATGTCCCACTCTTGCTCGGTTCTCATACGCTCTAACAACTTCACATAAAAGTGATACAACACCGTAAGGGCAATCGATTGATTAGGGCGGTTAACTCGGGAAAATCCAGCCGACACATAACCCTGCCGCCCGGATTCCGTCATGATGTTGTTCTTAAACGATGTATTATTGTAGCCCCCATCCTGTGACCGATAGGAATCTCCTGCCTGATAACGGTTTTTTAGAAGCTGAATGTGACAAATAATATCACAGCTCTCGCGCAGACTATTCGGTACCGTTACGCCGCGCTCATTCTTGTCTGACAGCACATAGACAAGATCAAACAACGGAGATGGAGCATGGGATACCGGGATGGTCAATTTGTCCTCGGTCATATGCAGCGGGGCGGTAAACGTATATGCTGGGCTCTGGATATAATCCAACTCCCGCATAAAAGCAACGGACGTTGCACTCCTGTAGCCGAATTGGGCAGTCTGATCGCTTTCGCTCACCAACACATACAGATCCATTTGTACTGATTTAAAAGATTGCGCAAAAATATACTCTGCCAACAGCGTAATTTCAGGAATTAATACGTTCATGGGATCATCCGCTGTTGTCAAGATCGACAAATGTACACGCTCGAACGAGGAATACAACCGTCCGTAATCGGCCAGATGTCCACTAGCACGGCGCAACGCGGTGTTAAGTTCAATTAACTTCGATTCATGGGTATAAAAAGCCTGGTGCAAGTCACGGCGTAGCGTTTGGTGGCTACTTTCTTCCGGTACTGCTATCGTATGAACGAAGGCATCCACCGAGCGGTCTACAGCCGCATGCTCATCCTGTGAGCGAATCTGAATATAGGTTACCCCTGTGCTGTTATCCCACTTGGTCCGGTTGATATCTGCAATTGTGTTCATCACCGGGCTCATGCGATCGCCGATAAAAAGAAACACGGACGGGAAATGGATGCTGCTGCGTCCATCCCCGCTTCCGATTAATTGGTCCTCTGCGGCTGCATAGTCAGCCGCATAACGTAACAGCTGCTCTCTCATACTTACTTCAACTTTCTGCGGATGTCGTTTAATTTTCCAGCCATTTGAGCATAGAATGCATAAAGTTCCGCTCCATTAGCCAGCTCTACCTTTTCATATTCCAATTGATTGCGAGCCTCTGTGTAAGTTGCAGCCAATTCATCCAACTTCGCCAGCAGTGGTGTAATATCCTCAGATGAAGTCAATACAGCATCACGGCGATCCGCCTTGCGCATTAGAGCTGCAAATTTCTTCTCTTCCAAACCACGGAAGTTTGTGAAGACTTCAAACTCCACATAATTGCGGCTTTTCATGACGTTGGCAAACGGCTCCCACGCTTCTTCCTCTTCATCACGATCATAGACGTACAAAGCGCCTTTTTTCGTAATTGTGTCCGTGTAGAGTGCCTGAATGAACTGATCCAACCATTTTTCTTCATCCTGATATTTGCCCAGCAAAGCTTCCAGTTCAGCGGCTTTTGCTTCAATTTGTATATATTTCGCCAGCTCATCACGAACCACCTGCGTTAGCTCTGGTGAACGGATCAGGTTTTCCTTCGCCATCTCTTCATTGATGCTGCCAAAAATATCCTTGCTTCCGGCCTGATCAAGCCCTTCAGCTAGTAGACGCTTCAGCTCAGACCATGCTCTTTTCACCTCGCCCAAATTCGGCTTGGATTCCTGCAATCGCATATCGTAGGCTGCCAGTAGCGCATTCAGATCTAGCGCTTTTGAGCGAATTACAGTAAAGCGGCTGCTTGTATTTTGATCAACATCCTTCTCACGAATTACGCCGAGTGACTTGGCTCGGTCGAAGTCATTGCGAATGCGGGCGTTGTGGGCTTGCACACGGGAGTTGACGTAAGTTTCTCCCCATGACTTTTCAGGAATCGGCGACGGCAAATTCGTCCAGTTGTTCTGACCTGTCTGCACCAGATGTCGGCCAATACCTTCGCGGTCAAGAATGGTTTTCTCATAGCTCTCTTCATACACTTTGAGCGGCGTATATACAAACAGAGGAACACCATTACGCGTATTGAGCCAGAAAATCCGGTTACGGACTTCACTTTCTTTAATAGTAAAGTGCGATTTGCCAATTGCATTATTTTGATAATTGCGAACGCCCTTCAGGATATTAGGCGACTGTACAGGTACCGAAACGAATCCCCATGACGGGAAGTACAAATTGCCAGAACTATTGCTCAAATGGAAGACAGGTACAGCCTCCTCATCCAGCTTGCTTGCAATGTAACGCTCCACAAATTTTTCAATTGCTTCGTCCTGTCCGTATTTCATAACCAGGAAATCTTCCATGGAACGGGTAATGAGATCACCGAATTTGTCAGTCAAGAAATTAGAAATCGAGCTGATGATATCCATATCCTGATCTTTCACCCATTGATCTGAATTTTCCAGCAATTCTTGGGCAAAATCACGGATCAAATCGTCACCATTGCGATTATCCAGCAGCTTGGTCACAACTTCCGAGATATCCGGTACACTTACCAGATTCCAATAGTACGTCTTGTTTCCTTTGTGATCGGATTGTTCCTCGCCGTTAATCAGCAGATCGCCGTTCTTCTCGAAAATGGCACTCAGTGCATTCAAAATTTCAGTAAATACATTATAAATGCGATTATTTTCTTTATTTAGTAGGTCATACAGATCTTCATAAAATTCAATGAGCTGCTCTGTACGTTCCACATCAGCCCGCAGCCAATATTCATTAATTTTTGCTTCAATATATGCATTTTTCTTCTTATCCTTGGATACAAACGCGCTCTTGGCATCACCCAGCTTCTCATTCGCTTGCTCACGCGCCCATTCAATGTCCGTTGGAATACGGTGCAGCGATTCACGCAGCGTTTCAACATAGGAAAGCAGCATTTTCAGCAAGCTAAATCCTTTTTCAGTATAAATCATGCGAGATACATAAAACGGTCCTTGCTCGGGATGCAGGAACATTCGGCGGATTTGGTCTGTAAACTGTCCTGTAATTTCACCGGGAAGTTGTTTCTTCGCTTTAATATACTCTTCGCGGGCACGCGTCAGGAACGTTTGCTCCAGCTCAGTGTCCATATTGACTACTTGCATTTTAACAACATTGTTATAACTTAACCGTTCACTGTTCTCAAAACCCGGAAGCGGCTCAGGTACACGAGATTCAAAGTTTTTGATCATGCTATCCAGATCGACACCCAGCTTGCGGGCAAACTTCTCTACATCCTCCTGATTCGGCGCTTGCTCAAACATTTTGGACATTTTACCAAACATCCGGTAAGCCAGATATGTCGTCATTTCCTCCATGGGCAGCACTGCCGAAGAAGCTCCGATAATATTGTAATCATAGTTTGCTGGATACGCCTTATTCATTTGCGCGATATTGGTACGAATGTTGCTGATATAGTCATGAATGGCGAACTCTTCGCCTGACTGTTTTTCCTCACTCGCCATAAAGTTGGTGATGTTCTCAGCGGTGACATTCATGCAGTAATCATAAGCATTTTCCAGCAGCTTGCCTTCCGTATTCGTAGCCGAAATAAGGTGACACAGATTAAATGGCGGCAACGGCGAGTTTACAGTCAAAATGTTACCGTACTGTTGCTTAAAGCGTTCGCCACGACTGTCCACATTCATCCAGTAGTCCAGTTCTTTCAATGCAGCATAGCCGTTCTTTTTAATATATTCACGCGTATGCTCGCTCAGGCTTTTATTCGCCAGATTAATATCCGGCGTGAACAGATAACCCAGTGTGTTAACACGGTCTACACCAGCGGAACCATAATCGCGCTCAATGATGCCTCGGACGATATATGAGATATCGAGGAAAGTACCACTTCCTGTACCGCCGGACAATCCAGACAGCAGGAATACCATAAGCTTCTTGTTGGTGCCTTCAGACAGGGTTTTGATTTTTTTGTCAATGCTTTGTACGACCTGATTGATTTTGGTGAACAATAACAACCGTCCAGCCTGACGCACCCCTGCCGCCCCGTTCATACCGTCGGTAATGCTCAGCTCAGGAGACAGCCAGTCAGTGATATATGGCTCTAGAATACTGCGGTTTTGCAGCAATCCACCGATTTCCGCATTGGATAGCAGTACAAACTCATTGATGGGGTCCAAACCAATCCCTTTGTATTTTTTGTTACGGTCTTGTTCATTCGTTTCAAAAGCGAGAAATTCTACATTATCCGGCTTCTCGCTCTTTTTCTTGGAAATCGGGTCTGCAGGCAGCTTGAATCTGCGGTTTATTTGATATTTCAAGCGGAGAAGAGCGTCAATCCCCGTTCCCCCAAGTCCGATAATTAAAATAGGATTATCAATGGTATCTACTCTGATCTTATCGCTTACGATCCCTCCGCCGAGTGATACGTCTAATTGTTGGATATGCTCTCTAACTACTGGTTTCATAGATATGACCTCCTAAGGGTTCGTTTAGCTGTTTACTGAAATAAACTCCAGTAAAATGGTTTTGTCCACACTAGCCAGCGGGATCGTCAGACGATCACCGTTTTTCAGTTCAAGACCGTTGCCTGTGTCTACAGCACGCCCGGATTTTTCAATCGTAATCTCCGGAGTGCTACGCACCACGATCCGATCCTGATTCGCTGGCGTGAACACGACCTTATCGGTTCCGGCAAATTCCGGCGCCAGTTGCAGCAACTGGTGTAAATTGAATTTGCCCCGGAAGGTGTTCAGCTTCTTATACTGCGGGTATGTCTTTTCGCCGGTATTTTCATCCCGGATTTCCAGTACGATCTGGCCGACAAAGCCACGATTAGCTTTTTTGACAGCCTTCCAGATGAAATATGCCGCTACCAGCAGAACGAGCAGTCCCACCCCTAAAAGAATGAGTGGCAGCAGCTTAGACTTCTCAGCAGGTGTCGTAGGCTGGGTTGTGCCAGTATTCGTACCACTCGCCGCCCCAGCTTTGGCGCTGATGGTTACAGGCTGCGTTTCACGGTAAAAGCTCTTCTCCTCTGCTCTGACGGTTAGTTCAT
Source organism: Paenibacillus sp. DP01 (assembly GCF_044784315.1). Lineage (NCBI taxonomy): Bacteria > Bacillati > Bacillota > Bacilli > Caryophanales > Paenibacillaceae > Paenibacillus > Paenibacillus sp. DP01. The sequence continues at coordinate 2,472,825 of NZ_CP173059.1, read as the reverse complement.
AGTCATGCTCATCTGGAATCGTATAAGAGCCGGTAAAAGCATCCCCTGCGTTAGTTAGGGGCACTTCATTTGTTGTACCCGTATCAAGGTCTTTGACCTTCAGGACAGCATTCATATTCGCATACAATTCCTGATCCTGATACTGCTGGTTATTGCTCGTCAGATAGGAACGAATCTCTACCGTGTCACCTTTTTTGTATGATTTCGCAGGCGGTGCGTCCAGCTTCAACTCCAAATCATAGTTAAATACCAGATTAATATCAATCTTATCCTGCTGCACTCCCTTGACTTGAAGCTTCCAGTCGCCAGCTACAGGCTTGAGCAATTTAATCAGCGAGTAGCTTTTGGACTTGGACAGCAGTACATCGCTCGAAGGGATCGGCTTCGTATTGCCCGACGGGTCTATTAATCTCGCGTCCACTGGTTTCGAGGAAATAATTGAAATATTGGCTTCCAGCACGCTATCGTTTGGTACGGTTACCGTAACGTCCTGATAGTCGCCGTTGGCCGTAATGGACTGCAAAGGCACCACTTTCAATTTCAGATTGCTGGCGAAAATTTCACTCAAAATATTCGGCAGATCGTCCGCCGAGCTTGTAATAAAGGACTTGCCTCCCGTTTGCTGCGCGATGTCGGCGAGTTTATTCTTATTTAGCTTTCCATCTGCATTCAAACCGATGGTATAGATCGGCACACCGCTTTTTTTAGCCTCGGCTACAGCCTGCGCCATATCCTGAGTGGATTGGCTTTCAGTTCGACCTGTCGTCTTATTAAAATCGTTGTTACCATCAGCTAACATAACGATCATAGGCGCATGTCCGGCTGTTTTGCCATCCTGCAAAATACGGATCGCTTCCTTGACACCTACGGAGGTGTCAGTATACGCTCCCCGGTTCAGCCCGTCAATAAATGTCTTCAGTTCCTGCTTATCCGCTTCGGATGAAATATTAAGCAAGGCTTTCTCGCGTTGTACGACATCCGTATACGCTACAATCCCAACCTTGTCATTTTGCATTGACAACATATCAATAAACATTTTCATGGCTTCATTGCCAATCTTCCCAGGATCACTGGTGTTCATCGAATTACTTACATCGACTACCAACACCGCATCCACTTTAGAAGCTGAGGGTGAAGCGGCATTCGCCGTCTGTGGCTGCCAGGCCGAAATCGAAGTCATGATCATTGTACATATGATTCCGATGACCAAAAACCATTTTCTGTCTCTACTAAACATCGCTTGTACCCCTTTGCCGATTAATTCTCATTCTAAATTACAGTTGTACTCCACTACTATTAAATTATAATGAGTTTTACATGAGCGCTAGCTGAAAATCCTGCCCGGACGGCCTGAATGCGACCAAAAAGCCTATTATATCGCGAGATTTTACCAATATCCTGCAGTAATGATATAATTATACCCCAACAAGGGCAATCGGGCACCAGTCTTCTCCTTTATACGACAAAAATAACCCTAGCGAAACCCACTCATGTAAAACAGTAAAATAAAAATCTAAGCAGAAAGAGGAAGTACACTATGATCTCATACGGATGTTTGGCGATTATGTTTCTTTTTGTCGCCATTAAATCACTAATTTACTATATACATAAAAAACGCGCCCCGTCGATTGCACAAATCGACACCGAGCTTCTTGCGCTGCTGAATCGGAGAAGTGAGCACAATGAATAGTTCCAAGCAGGCTGTGCAATTTCGCCCCTTTACCCGCACAGAGCATGCCTTCCAAAAGCTGAGAGTCTGCAAGCGTTGCGGACAATTCACCGCCCTTTGGGAAGAGAAATGTACAGCATGTGGTCGGGATACGCTGGTTCCTGTAGAGCAATATGCTAAACTCAGAGCCAAACGTTATTTTCATAAAGACCTTGCTGTCGGCATTGCGTTGCTGGCTGCTTCTATCTTTTTCGCTCACTCGTCACAGCAAATGCTACTGTGCGGTATCGTCGGTGCGTTTCTCCTCCTGCCCTTGGTCCTTCTACAGCACCGCATTGTGCTTTATGAACAGCGTAGACAGCTTATACGCCTATTTAGAGGCCGTATAGGGCAGATCCAGGAAGGATTGAATGTGAATCATAAAAATGCGGTTGCCCTGCGGCAGCTCAGTGAGCGTGTCTGTTTTGAAATGCTACGCGAGATTGCCGTACTCATTCACAATGATCGGATAAGGCTCCAGCAGGTCGCTCTGCTGCAATCTTTTGTTCTCCGCAAAGATATGGAATTAACGCTCGATCCTCTTCTGATCAAAAGCTTTGAACCCCTTATGGTCAGATACATTGGAGAGGTTGCCAGACTCAATCGTGAGTTGATTAAGGATCGGACATTCCGATATGTGGCTTTTTATGAGCGCCGTATTTTGGAAATGGCCGGGGGCGAAGATATTCTCGTTCGCGTAGCCAGCGCAGCAGTCCGTAAAAAACGCTTCGTAGTCACCCATGCCGCTTTCATCTCCAGATATGTTCGGAAGCTACCAAAGGAACGAATCCAACGTTTATATCATATCATTCAGGAGAATCCGTTAGAACCCTTTGGAGATTTGGCCGATGAAGTGAAGATCATGTACCTGATGGAGCAGTATAAAAGCTGAGCTGCCATAATGCCCTTTTATATATGACGTATCCCAATCAATGAATCACTGCAATGAATCAGCAAAAAAACCGTCAGGATCGCCAAGGGGAACGGGACTGGCCCCATAACATGAGACAAATCAAAACACCTTCAAGAGAATCAAGCCATGTCGTAAGATATGGAGATAACCTTGGAGGTGTTTTTACGTTGGCAACGAGAGTGAGTTCCCCCTTAGAAATAAAGATAAAGGCTATTGAAATGAGATTGGCAGGAGTTTCGGTAAGAGAGGTTATGGAGCAGTTGGGAATACGGAATAAGACACAGAAAAAAACATGTATGAGGCGGTATCGAACAGGCGAAGTGCATCGTCTGGAGCAGCAAAATGGACCTAGTAAAAAAGTACAAGGAACTGGAAAGGAGGTGGAACCAGAAGTTCCCGTTGCTTGGATTGAGTCCATTCGAGACGAAGTGACGGTGTCTGAGGCTTGTACATGGCTCGGGATCGCAAGAGCGACCTACTACCGCTGGAAAGTACCCGTGGAGACAGAGCGCACAGAAGCTGTGACGGAGAAAATCAGTAAGCTTTGCATCCGTTCCTCCTCGCGCTTCGAACTTGAACCAGCAACCCACACCCCCGCGAGAAAAGCCACTCCGATAAAAAAGAACTTCAAATATTGCTCAATGATGCTGAACATATTTGGCCACTGCTCCCCGATAAAATAGCCGATAAACTGCCGGACTCCAGGAATGAAGAAGCTAACCAGCAGCAATGGGCCCCCGTATTTGTCATAGTAGCGGTGCGTCTTCTCGACCAACTCCTGCTTGAGGAAGAGCCAGTGGCCGTAACGCTCGATCACATGCATACCTGCCTTGTAGCCAATCACATACGTGATGCTGACCCTATAATCGATCCCGTCAGGGCCATCGCAATAGCCGACAGCCCATGAAGCACATCTTTAGAGGCTAAGAAACCGGTATGGGTCAAGGTGCTGTTGCCCGGCGGAACGGGAGCGCCATGAAGTCCAGCGGCAAGCCGATGAGCAAGACCAGGTATCCATATTCGTGAAATAATTGTTCAACTACCCCGATCAGGTCCATGAGCCTTCTCCCTCTTGTGCTGCAAAGTCCCGCCAGCCGAGACAAGCTTGTTTTGCGGCAAAATCAAATAAAAAAGTGCAAGAACCGCCAGTAAAGCAGCGCTGAGGCTAATGGCAGCAGCATTCGTATACTGGCTGGCTATCCATCCCCCGATGACCGGGCCAATCATAATACCGAGCCCTTCAATCCCGGAGAGTACTCCCCACCCGGTCCCCTTCTGATCCTCCGGAACAAGGTATGACAGCACCGCATTCCAGGCCGGAAGCACGGCTGAGTAAGACAATCCCAGCATAAAGGCAAACAGCATCGTTAATGCAGGCGGCGGCATGGATACGATTAACAGAGCCAATACGACCGTAAGCGATACGAAACCGGCGAACAGCATTTGCTTGTGCCCCCATCGATCGGCCAGCTTCCCCATCGGGACAAGAAACAGCATCGCGCCGGCCCCGCCTAATATGAGCATTAGCGAATATTGTGGCTGGCTCAAACCGAGATGGTCAGCGGCAAAACCGGGCAGTATCGGCAGCAGCAGTCCCGCGGCGGTCATCTGCAGAACCATGCCTGGCAGCAGCCATTTCAGCTGAACGAGTCTTCTTCGCAGTCCTGCCGCTTGTTCGGCAAAGCTGACGTTTTGGAGACGCAAGGAGGTTGTTCTGTTAATCCCGAACGATGCGATGCAGCCGACGGCGAGCAGCGCAACCATCAGCCGGAAGGCAGGTTCGAAGCCATAATCGAAGGTGAGATTGATTGTGACCGGCCCCAGACCGATGCAGGCCAGCCACACAGTGTATATCGCCCCAATCTGGGCCGCCCGCTCCGTCAGCCGGATTTTCTCCAGACAAATGAGCCATATAGGCGACGCCCCCATCCCAAGCATCACGGAACCGACAACGAGCCCCCAGGCATACGGGCTAAAGAACACGACGGCTAGTCCGGACAGCATCAGGACGAAAGTGGTGGGCAGCAGCCAGCGCAGCGAAAACCTGTCCAGCAAATATCCAGCCACACATTTAATCAGCGTATCGGCTGTATAATGAAGTGAGACGGCAAGACCGACCAAAGCAACGGTTTGCCCCGACTCGTTGACGGCAAAGTTCGGCAGAAACGAGAACAAGAAAGCGCTTCGGACAAACTCTGTGCAAAAAAGCACCGTGAACAGCGTCAGAGTAGAAAGCTTGAACGCGCTCCTCCCGCTCATCATATTCCACCCCTTCTTAAGGGACTTGCCTCAGGAAACAAATGCCGGACAATATGGTCCGCAGACGTTTTCTGCCTTACTGCGAGCAGCCCGTTCATCATCGACTGCTTGATCGGCTCAGAGGAGATCATCGCTTGTATCTGCAACACCAGATCATGAATCGTAAAGGCCACGACTGCCGCTCCTTTGCGCTGCAAGTACAGGGCATTTTCCTTCTCCTGCCCCAGAAACGGATTTAGGATGAAAATCGGAACCCCGGCCTGAATCGTCTCGGATAGTGTAACGCCTCCCGCTTTCGTGATGACGCAGCAGGCGCTGCTCATTAGAACATGCAATTGATCGGTGAAGCCGAATACATCCACTCTTGCATCATCCTCCCAGCTCTCCGCAAGCCTCCGTCTCCATCCTTCCTGCCGGCCGCAAATCACTCGAATGCGGACGCCTGACAAGAGCAGCAGCTTCCCGATGAGCTTCGATAGCGAATGCAATGTGCCGCAGACGTTAGCCATAAGCAGAATCACATGCTCATCTATTTCTTTAACGGAGCCAGAACCGATCATTGCCGCATCATAAAATGACTCCTTGACCGGAATCCCGGTCACGGTAATACGACTCTCGGGGACGCCCTGCCTGACCATAGCCTCTTTCACGTCGCTGGTAGGGACAAAATAATGATCTGGCTTGGCGAACAGCCATCTTCGGTGAACGTCAAAGTCCGTTATGACAACCGCAGTCCGGGGACGGATCGCAGATAATGCCTCGCTGCTTGGCAAGCTGCCGAACGGGAATGTATAAATGATGACTTCCGGCTGGTACTGGAGGATGATTTTCTTGAGCCTGTCGCCGCCAAGACTGTTCATCCAGGCTGCGATCTTTCCCTTCATGGGAAGCTGGTTGGTCAGATGGTAGGTCCATCCGTAATAGGGAATGCCCAGGCTGGCTGCATACAGGCTTTGCCGGTACAGATAGCGGATTATTTTGTTCAGTACAGGATAAGCTTCCCGGAACAAGTCGACAACCGCCACCTGGCTATAACCATTGCGAATCAAGCTTTGCTGCAACACCTTGGACACCTGATGATGACCTTCTCCGTAATCGGCCGTTAAAATTAAAATTTGCGGTTCATGTCCCACTATTGTCACCTCATTTCACTTATCAAGCCATTTCATCTAGACGAACGAATTGCAAGTTGCGTCCCTGTAATTGATGCAGTACTTCCTCCAGAGCCCGAAGCATAAAATATGGTGCGTGACAGTCCGCTCCCGGCGTATCTCCGCTGTCATGCAGCAAAATAACAGATCCGTCCGTAATTCCGTTCAGTAGCGTTGCCTTCAACTTCTTGCGGCAGCTTCTGCTGCGCCAATCCCCCGCCTTCAAGGACCAGAGTACGATGCGGTACGATTTGGGATGAAAGAAATCGAAAGCGTTCATGAGCCCCCATGGCGGACGATAGTGATCCGGCCTTTTTCCAATTATGGATTCAATAATATCTGCGGTCCGTTTCATATGATCACGCCGCACCGTCCAGGGAAGCATCAGCCAATTAGAGATGTGATCATAATTGTGGATTCCAATCTGATGACCTTCACGATCCATTCTTCTGATCAGATCCGGGTGCAGTTCCGCCTGTGAGCCAAGCACGAAGAATGTGGCCTTCACTTGATAATCCTGCAATAAATCCAATAATTCCGGTGTATACCTCGGATGCGGCCCATCGTCGAACGTGAACGCTACCTGGTTCTTGGTGGTTCCCTTACGAAAGGCTCCAAATCTGATGATTCGTGGCAGAAAACTTGGAATTAACATATACAGACTGATGAAGCCTATGAGCCCAATCATCAAATATTTAACAAGCAACGTCTTTATCCCCCTTAGTGAAAATTAAGCTTAAGCATACTGCTGCAAGGAGCAAACCCATTTTTCTTCCTGTGTATCGTTCTGCATGCTCAGAATTTGCATGACCGCATGTCTGGCGGAATCCTGCTGTCTGCACAGCCCTGCTTTCTCCCTCATTTCTTCCAATAGGGAAGGCTGTTGAACCAGCCGCTGAAGCTGATCCTGCAAATTGTCAATCTGACATAGATAAGCTACTCCCGTTTGAATCAAATAATCGGCATTATCCTTTTCCTGCCCCAGCCGTGGCTCCAGCAGCAGCATGGGAAGCTGAAGCGCCAGCGCTTCGGAGGTCGTCAGTCCGCCCGGCTTGGTAATCAATACGTCTGCGGACGCCATCCATTCATGGATTCCCTCCAGGAAGCCTGTCAGCATGACGTTATCCCTGTCTCCCAACGCTTCATGCAGGCGGTACAGCAGCTTCACATTGCGTCCGCATACAATGACAAATTGCACGTTAGGGGGAAAAGAGTCAGATTGCATTTGCTCGATGAAGGATTTATCGATAATCCCGCAGCCGCCGCCCATCACCAGCACGACAAAGGCGTCAAGATCCAAGGCCAGCTTCTCGCGCAGCCGGTCTTTATTGTCATGCTGACTGTAGGATGGGCGAACAGGGATGCCCGTTACAGCGATTTTGTGGTCAGCAACGCCTTTTCTCTGCAGAGCTGCACGCACGCCTTCAGAACCAACCAGATACAGATCCGTAGACGGATGTATCCAATAGCTGTGATCGGAATGGTCGGTAATGACCGTTGCCGCAGGCAGATCCGTCATCCCTTTTTCCTTAAGCAAGGAAATGGCGGCTGATGCCAGCGGGAACGTGCTGACAATCAACGTCGGCTGTTCCTCATTCAGAAGTTTGAGCAGCCGCTGCAGGCTGGTCGTGAGAAAATGCTTCAGGAAGAAAGTAAGTGTACTGTCCGTCCGGGTCTTCTGATACATATATCCGTATGAGGAAGGAAAATGCTTCACCCATTGCAGGAAGCAATACCGTTCAACCACATGCATGCGGGGATGGATCCATTGCATGAAGTCGACCACCTCTACTCCCTGTTTGTACAGCACCGATGCCTCCAAAATCGCCTTGGCCGCCTGCATATGTCCATCCCCGAGCGCGCCGGACAGAATCAGTAGCTTTTCCCGTTTCATGCTATTCATCAACAATCGCCTCCCTCGTGAAATTTAACTATGCATGAACAAAACAACCAGCACCGCCGTTAGGAATCCGACCATCCCACCAGCCACACAATCGATCGGATAGTGATAGCCCCAATAAACCCGGGATATGGCCACCAACAAGGCCAGACCAATCAAGACAAGCATAATTGCCGGCGATGAGGCCAACATAAAAGGTGTAACCAAGGCGAAAATAGCGGTTGTATGGCCGGACGGGAAGGAATAATCCTTCAACGGGAATTTGCCTACCTTTACCTGCTCCAGCTTGCGGAAAGGCCGGTCTCTGCGCACCTTTTTCTTGATCAGGACAGCAACGATATGGCTAACGGCCAGTGCGATCAAGCTTTGTAGCCCGATTCTGCTGAACTCCCCCTCGGCGAACCATGCCAAGGACACTGCGCAAATGATGGTAAACAAAGCTCCGCCCAAATGGGTAATCCATCCGAACAATCGGTCCAGGGTCCGACTGCTCAGCCGATGGTTGCACCAGAAGAACATCGTTTGATCAATTCGCCTTATCCACTGCATCCTGCTTTTCACCTCCGTTCCCTGTTTTTTCGATTGACTGATGTTCATTCCTTATCTTCCTCCACTCAGACAGCTTCCGTATCAAGAACCATATTGCAGCAATCGCTACACCAACGCCCACCAGCGTAATCGTGAGAACTTGGTTCACCATATTCTCTGCCGCGCGGCCATATATATAGAAGAGAAAACCGACTACATAAAACTTCACCGCTCGGCCAATGGCCGCATAGCTGAGCAACTTCCATAACGGATAATTCATGCATCCGGATAAAATCGTAAATATTTTAAACGGGATCGGAGTGAACGATCCGATCAGGATTGCGGCCTCGCCGCGGCGGGCAAATAAGTCGCTTGCCGAATCCAGCCATTTTTTCTTCATTACACCGCCCATAACATGCTTTCCCGACACCTTGCCGATCCCATAACCGATCGGTGTCCCAAGCAGACTTCCTGCAAATCCAACCGTAGCGAGCCATAAAGCCGACTCCGGTTGCACCGCGCTTAAAGAAAGCTGCAGGAAGAACGCCGGGATGGGGAAAATAATCGCATCAAGTATAGCGTGAATGAAAAGTCCCGTCGCTCCGAAGTTCTGTAAAAATTCCATAATTTTATCCATGAATGCCTATCCCGCCTTTGTTACAGAGCATGATGAAAAATAGGTTGCCTCCGGGCGGTATGGGTTCCCACTCGCTGTGTTCCAACTCCATACCGCCCTCCAAGAACTTACTCACCACGCTCTTAGTTTCTTTTGTTTTAATTAATTGGAGCATGGTTTGGGTAGACATAACTCCTTTGAAACGGACTGCCTCTTCACCGTCATAAATCGCTTCCTCAACGAGCTGCGGGAGTGAATCAGCATCATCGGTATCAATTTTTCGGTCTTGCGGCCAATCCGTTTCTTGCCTTCAGGGTGCATGACGGATAACAATAATCGTAGATAAGCCGTTGTAATGCGTTGAAGCAGATCGGACTTCATCGGTTGTTGTTCGAAACCAAGACCATGTATCAAACCACGATGAAGCAGCGTAATGCCGACTAACGCCTTCACCTCTCTGAACTCCGGCTGACTTGCGAATGCCTCGCTGATCTGCTGCATGGATTTCCGTGTAAGCCGGGCCGCCACGAGCGCCGCGCGGTCTGATTCTTCGGATTTGATCAGCGTCAGAATCGTTTCATTATTGAGATGGAGTTCCCCGACCAGATCGCCTTTATCAATGATGGTGGAGTCCGCACAGACGATGCTCTCCCCTCGGTGTTTCTTAATCATGACTTTGCAAATTCCAAAGTGCGATGTATGCGAGCCGCGAAAGCGTGAAATCCACTCGAACCCTCTTTCCCACACCATCCAGGCCGCCTGCATTGAAGATTTGCGTAAACGAAGCAACATTGATCCAACCATCCCTCATTCTTATTTTAATCGACAAATTTTATTGAAATTGTCAAACTGAAATGATATTTCTATGTGAATCTTGTCGATATTGGCAGCTTTATCGATAGCTTGATAAGTTGCCGTCTGACCCTCTGCGTGGACAGTTCCATTAGCCAGTGTACCCGCCAATATAGCTACCAAAGTAAGTGCCACTCTTTTTCGAATGGTGAATGATTTCATAACGCAATCGCTCCTATTATCTTAGAATGTTGTTCTGCTTTACCCCCTCACCTTATCTCCAATATTGTTAAATCGAACAGTGATAAAACCGCCAAGCTTTTGATGACATCGTACTTGGACCTGTCACATATACCGCATGACAAACTGTAAACTGTCTTATATGACGTGCTTGCTAAGCTACGTTCTAACCGCTGTTAGCCCACCCTCTTTCGCTTGGCGGATCGAGAAGTTATATTGCATGATAGGTCTGAATCATTCGGAAATTCATTTGCAAAAAAAATATAAGAAGGTGTGCGTAATTCGTGTTCTCGATAATGAAAAAAAGAAATGAGATTGGCAGGAGTTCCAGTAAGAGAGGTTATGAAGCAGTTGGAATACGGAATAAGACACAGAAAAAAACATGGATGAGGCGGTATCGAAAAGGGGAAGTGCATCGTCTGAAGCAGTAATTGGACCTGCTAAAAAAGTACAAGGAAGTGGAAGGTGGAACCAGAAGTCGTCGTTGCCTGGATTGAATCCATTCGAGACGAAGTGTCAGTGTCTGAGGCTTGTTCATGGCTCGGGATCGCAAGAGCGACCTACTACCGCTGGAAGCAGCCGTGGAGACAGAGCACACAGAAGCTGTGGCGGAGAAAATCAGTGAGCTTTGCATCCGTCATAAATTTCGGTATGGTACCGGAAAACCGCACTCCTTCGGGCAGAGCAAAAAATGAATCACAAACGGGTTCAGCGGATGATGCAGCGTGATGGACTACAGTGCCGCGTGAGGATGAAGAAACGAAAGGTCACTGGGCAGCCCGCTCATCCAGCAGAAAATCTACTAAAGCGGCAATTCCATGCCGAAGCGCTCCTGCAAAAGCTCGTCACAGACATCACCTATTTGAATACGCTGAATCAACTTCCAAAACTGACAAAAATGCTGCTTCATAACGACCAGGGAAGCGTATATCCGTCACACCGCTTATCAAGCAGCAGTAATGAGAAAAGGCATGACCATGAGCATGTTCCGTAAAGGAACGCCCGCTGATCATGCCCCCATCGAATCGTTTCATTCCACCTTAAAGTCTGAAACGTTCTACCTTGAAGATCTCATCTATACAACGATTGGAATCGTTGTATAGACCGTTCGAGACCACATCACCCTCTATAACTCAATTCGGATTCAAACGAAACTAAATAACCAGTCGCCCGTAGATTTCCGACGACTGGCTGCCTAAACTTGAAAGGTGTTTTGATCCCTGTCTCACAAACAGGGGTCAGTCCCAAGGTGCATCAAGACGTTTTTTTAATATGGGTTATGATAAACACACTTGAATCTTTCATTGGCCTTGTAGCTTATGCTGCGCATGCCTAATGGAAGTAAAGTTAAATGCTCGTACTCCCTTGCTATCATACACAATAATCTCTTTATTCAAATACGGATGTAGACCATTAAAATATCCGGGCATAATCAGTCTGCGCATAAAAAGGTTTTTACCCAGCAGACGGGGTGAATTGGTCGCTACGACAAGCATCTGCTGGGTTGCAGACCATGGACTAGGCTGAATATATGACAAACAGTAATCGCCTGCCGTAAAATCGTCACCCCATGCATACCCGTCCTCGGTACATGCAATTTGAAGATGCGCTTGATACTTCTGAAGCAGCTCATGTCTGGACAAGCCTGAAGTGATACAAATCACGTTGCTTTCAGCCAGCTCTTTCTCTGAAATATCTTTAGAAGAGACCACAGGATAATGAACACCAATGTACGGATTCCAAGTCGCTGTTCGTGGGCTAGCCAAGGCGTTCGCCGTTCGTTTCACTGCCTGCTCTTCCTCTGATGTAGTATAGCTGGATGGAAGAACGATGTGAAGTCGATCCATATAAACGTCAAGTACACCCATACCGTGACTAGCACCATTTCTTCCCACGCTTTGCAAACCCGCAATACTCTTAGCTGCATCCGCATTTTTGGTGGAGTCTTCACTGCTCTCTCCCTCCCGTTCAGCAATCAAACGGTATTCAGGTGAGGGGCGTTTGTGCGAGTGTGTTCTAACAAAGCGAAAGCGGCTGTATTCTCGTAAATCCAACATGAAAATGCGAGCTCCAATACGAACCTGAGCGAGTTCCAAGGACATGTCCTCTTGCGAGAGATGAATCACAAATTCTTCTGCGTGAACAGCCTCAATATCCAATTCACCAGTGGAGCTCATTTCGCCATACAACTCCGCATATTCCTCGTTTTCATCCATGCGCGTCAGTTCCAGCCAGTAAGCCCGATTATGTCTGCCCCGTTCCGTCCGATAGGCAATACGCTGAGGCACAACATCTCTTTTCCATTGCATAAGCCAACCCAGTATGCCGTCCAAAAGTCTTAACTCATGCGTATCCCAATGATTAGACTGTCGCTCTATCACACCTTTAAAATGGTTCGATGAAAGCTCTGTTACAGGAGCTGTGTATGCTTGGGCAAATAAATAATCCTGGTCACCACATACATCTAATATTGGCATATTGATCAAATTTTTCAGATGCTTGGGATGTGGCGCCCCTGAGATTACTGCAATAGCTGCAAACCGAGAAGGATAAGCCTGTGCCATCGCCCAGGCAGCATATGCGCCATTCGAGTAACCCGTCAGATAGATACGTTCTTCGTCCACTCGGTACGCTCGCAGTATGACATCTAGTCCCTCCAAAAAAGCTGCTTCTCCAATATAACTGCCCAGCGTAACGCCACGACACGAAAAAGTAACAAATATAGCTTCGTCTTCCCAGCCCTGCCCAAAACCTCTATCCTGAAAATCCGGCAGTCCCAGCTCATACCGCTTGCCAGGCATTAGAACGATCAGAGGATACCGTCGCTCAGCCGTGTAGTTGCTGGGAAGCTGGATTGTATACCGTTGTAAACTATTGTCCAAACGGGAGACAAAAAAACCTTCGCCAATGCCGTCAGCCGTCAAAAAAATATGTTCTTTCTGGAGCACCGATGGGTGCTGTGACTGTTCAGTATGTCCATGCATAAAAATTTGTTTTAATAGCTTGATATATTCACGCACCACCCGTGAATCCCAGATTTCAAAAGGATCTTCCGGCAAATCCGTTAATCTTTTTAATTCCTCAAGCAGGCCCTCTATTTGTATTTTCTGCGCAGAATGAAGAACGTCTTTAGCGCAGACTTGAATGAAATGATCATACTCTTCCTGTAAGCACTCCACGACGACTGACAAAGGCCGCACAAGTACCGAATACACAAAATGATGTTCTACGGCCTCATGATCCCGATATGTAACGGTGAAGTGCAGCATTCCCGTCTTCCTGGCCTTCTCCTCATCCCAGGCGTAGCTTTGCTCCTGCTCCCAATGGGCTGTAAACCGATCCAGCTTCATACCCTCATCATTCGTTACCTCGACCCATAACGTTTGATCTGAGGGAAGAAGTATCCGATCCTTACGCAGCAAGTAAAATAGGATCGGGCTGTTTTTTCCTTCCCTGCCAGCACTTTGCTCAACTTCTAACCAAGCCATATGATTACGTATATTACGCTCTACGAATTCACGATGCAGTTCTATCACATCTGGTTCATCGCATACCTGATTTCCACTGATACGAATAGAACGAGCCTCATCAGGAATAAACGCAGCAATGATAACGACCGTGTGGTCACCTTCCTCCAGATATAAGCGAAAGGGTCCAGATTCTGCATATACCAATGTTCCATCTATCCAAATTTGTCCAGTTCCTTCAAACGGTCTGAAAATCACTTCCTGTGCTGTCATACAACGTAGATTTGAAACCAGCAAAAGTCTTTCTTGTTCAGCCAAAGGCGGAAAAACACCTAGATTCAGTTCAGAGGTCCGGGGATCAAGCTCGGTCAATAACCGGCATGCTGCCCTTCCCCCTGCTGAAAGCTCAATTCCATCTTCACTACAAGCCTTTTCCAAATTCCATTCCTCATGCGTAAAATGACTAGACCATTCCCTGCCCACACCACAATTTTCCGGAAGCTCGACTGGACCGACTGCATAAGCAGACGCCAGACGTACCGGATGATCCAACAGCACAGTAGTTGCCTTTTCCAGATGTGTGAACCTCATAACATTCCCCCTCCAGGTTTTTGTTTCCTCAGAGACGTAGCCGCGTTATATTCGGTTTAACCTTCAAATGAACTATATAAAACTATTCGTTGTCACCTCTATGTACTCCTTTGTGCTTTCCAAAAAAGAAGCTATTCTCACAACAAAAAAAGAGGCAGCTTCTGCCACCTCTCTGGATCATTATGCTTATTTTCTTACAATGCTGATTGCAAGTCTTCGATCAAATCCTCCAGATCTTCAATCCCAACCGAAATCCGTACCAAGCCCTCGGTAATACCTAGCTCTGCGCGACGTTCTGCGGGAATGGAGGCATGCGTCATACGTGCGGGAACGCTAATCAGACTTTCAACCGCTCCCAGGCTCTCAGCCAGTGTAAAATACTGCACTTTTTTCAGGAGGGCAACCGCGTTGGCATCGCTACCTACATCAAACGAAATGATGCCGCCAAAGCCTTCAGCTTGAGTTTTGGACAGCTCGTGCTGTGCATGGCTTTCCAACCCAGGGTAGTACACCTTACTAACCTTCGGATGCTTTTCCAAAAAGGCTGCAATTTCCTTTGCATTTTTCTCGATTGCTTCCATACGCAGACCCAAGGTTTTGATACCGCGGATCAATAACCAGGAATCCTGCGGGCCGAGAATACCACCAATGGCGTTTTGCAGAAAATGAAGCTGCTCGCCCAGCTCTTCACTGTTGACTACAGCCAAACCGGCTACAACATCGCTGTGTCCACCCAAATATTTGGTTGCGGAGTGAACGACGATGTCAGCCCCAAGTGTAATTGGCGTCTGCCAATAAGGGGTAGCAAATGTATTGTCCACAATCAACAAAAGCTCATGCTTTTTCACCAGTTCTGAAACTGCGCGAATATCAGTAACTTTCAACAGCGGGTTCGTTGGTGTTTCGACGTACAATGCCTTCGTATTGGGACGGATTGCTTTGGAAATAGCCTCCAGATCAGTTGTATCTACAAATGTGGAATCAATCCCGATCCGACTAAGCACTTTACTTACAATACGATAAGTGCCCCCATATACATCATCGGTCAGCAAAATATGATCCCCTGCTTTAAACAAAGAAAATACTGCATGAATCGCTGCCATACCCGAACCGAAAGCAAAACCACGTTTGCCTTCCTCCAGTTCCTTGATCAGCTCTTCCAGCGCAAACCGGGTAGGGTTACCTGTACGCGAATATTCGTATCCCTTATGAACACCGATTTCCTCTTGCTCATAAGTACTTACCTGATAAATAGGAACGTTAACCGCGCCAGTATGAGGATCGGTAGGGAGTCCACCGTGAATCAGTTTTGTTTTGCGTCTCATTTTATATCCCGCCTTCATATATTTTTTTGCTCAGATAACGTTCACTGCTATCTGGGAAAATGGTAACAATATGTGCACCATCCGGTGCGCTCTCTGCTTCCAGTAAAGCAGCATGCAGGGCTGAACCGGAGGAACTGCCAACGAGGATACCCTCACGTTCCGCCAATTCCTTGACGCGGTTGAATGCGTCCACATCGCTAATGGTATGAATGGCATTAAAATAGCCTTTGTCTACAAACTCAGGGATCAATTCCATGCCGATTCCTTCTGTTTTATGAGGGCCTGACTCGCCACCATTCAAAATAGACCCTTCAGGCTCTACGATGACCGTTTTAATCACTGCATTTTGCTCCTTAAGGTAACGCGAGGTTCCCATAAATGTGCCCCCCGAGCCTGCTCCTGCCACGAATACGTCGACTTTACCGTCCAGATCGTTCCAAATTTCAGGTCCCATTGTCGTATAATAAGCCTCTGGATTATCAGGATTGCTAAATTGCTGTGGCAAGTATGCGTCTTTGATTTCAGCAGCCAATTGCTTTGTCTTTTCAATGGCTCCCTTCATCCCCTCACTTGTCGGGGTATGAACGATCCGTGCTCCCAATGCCTTCATCAGGTCCTGCTTCTCCTGGCTGAACTTCTCTGGCACAGCAAAAATAACCGAGATATCATAATGAAGCGCGGCCATCGCAAGACCAATACCTGCATTGCCTGCTGTTGCTTCTATTAAAGTCCCGCCCGGCTTCAACTGGCCTGTCTTTAATGCTTTTTCAATTAGAGCCTTTCCCACCCGGTCCTTCACGCTGCCGCCGGGATTCATAAACTCCAGCTTGGCGAACAGGCGAATTCCTCTGGATAGAGAATAGCTATTCAGCTCCACTAATGGCGTGCGCCCTATGAGTTCAAGGGTATTGCGATATA
Source organism: Paenibacillus sp. DP01 (assembly GCF_044784315.1). Lineage (NCBI taxonomy): Bacteria > Bacillati > Bacillota > Bacilli > Caryophanales > Paenibacillaceae > Paenibacillus > Paenibacillus sp. DP01. The sequence goes on along the minus strand of NZ_CP173059.1, from coordinate 2,456,417 downwards.
CATTCATAATTTCAAGCTCCTTTTAATGGCGAATCCAAAATAAACCAACGGTCAAAAATTAGCGCCCATTGTCGGAGAAATTCGCTGTCTTCTCCAAAAACATAGTAATGCGGTAAGTATTGATGCAATAAGATTTTATGTGTATTTGAAGCTTTTGTCAAATGGACCAGTCACAACACCCACACCCTTGATATCCTGCCTCGATATGATGGAGAATAATCTCTCAAAATTCCCTTTTCTAACATAGGAGGATGCTATCTATGGGTAAGCAATGCTTAAAGATAGCTGCCGTATATTTTGCCCTCGGTGCGCTGCTCAGTGCAATCATTGGCGTGTCGGGTGATTATAGCCTGTCCCCTATTCAGTCTCATATCCATTTACTGGGTTGGACGACTCTTGGGATCATAGGTCTAATCTATGTGGCCTTTCCTGCACTTTCAGTTACGATTTTGGCACGTATCCATTTTTGGATACATAACATCAGTCTGCCAGTGTTGATATTGGCGATTATAGGTAAAAATTACGCGATTGTAGAGGCTGGAGTGTGGAGCGTCATAGGATGGGTCTTACTGGCAGCGGGTATTATGCTATTTATGGTGAATATGTGGGACAGACTGCGTTAGAGCACATAGGTTCACTTCACTGGTCATAGAAAAAAGGAGCCTGGTCATTGCCAAGGCTCCTTGATGTCCTCATTATAGGTTGCTATATATAGCTGTGCTAGCCATGTGCCCTTACTGTTAATTTACTGCTCCATCCTGTACATGTTCTTTACAGAAGTTTTCAACTGCTTGCAGCTCATCCTCTTCAAGTTCAAGCTCGATGTAACGATCCGTTGCTTTTTCAAACAATTCATACTTCAGCAGTCCTGTCTTTCCTTCGTCTACTAAATAAAGAGCACGGATATATATTCCGTTTTCAGTGTATAGCTCGTCGTCTTCCTCTACCTCTATCTCAATGATAAATTCATAACGCTGTCCACTCAAAATACCAAAAGCATCTTTAATTTGATCTACTGTATATGCTGTAAAATTCAACATGTTTTTATTCCCTCCGGTTTTCCTTCAATTACGGTGCATTCTACACCTGCAGGCAGTAGTTGTTCAACTTGTGTGCGTACTTCTGGACGATTCAAATCGTGACCCATGATCGAGATCCAGCCCTGATCATTACGCGAGCGGATTAAACGCCCTATGCCCTGTCGGAGCCTAAGTGCCATGTGAGGCATATCTATCTCATTGAACGGATCTGCTGCATCCTTGCGCAAAGCCGTAAAAACCGGATCGTTCGGAGGAAATGGCAGCGACCAGATGATAACATGTGACAGGGATGGTCCAGGGATGTCCAATCCTTCCCATAATGTAACAGCGCACAACACACTCTCCACATCATTCTGAAAAGCGGAGATCAGATGGCTGATTTCAGCCGAACCTTCATACAGAAAACGATAGGCAGATGCCTCTGGGTAAGCAGCGAGTCCTCTTTGGAAGGCAGTCAGTTCCTCCTGAGAAGGAAACAGGATAAGCGCTCTTCCCTGCGATTTCTTCAGTAGCGTCAGCGCTCTCTGGATTGGATTATGTCCCGCTTGCAACGGGTACAATGCCGCTTGCATCTGATCACTGTAGTCATAAGGTGAAGCGACGGAAAACGTTAACGGGTTTTCAATACCCAGACTCTGCGCCATATAATCAAATGAACCCTCCACGGAAAGTGTAGCCGAAGAGAATACGATTGGAATATGCTGCGCAAATACTCTTTCTTTGAGAATCTCTTTTACCATCTTCGGCATAACCACAAGCGTTAATCCATCCTGGTCCTCCGTCACCCACGAGATGAGAAGTTCAGGACGCTTAAACAAAGCCAAAGCAGTTTGAATCATTTCCAAATGTTCTTCTACAATTTTGACTTGATACTCATCCAGAGAGAATAACCCGCTTTCAAACACAAGCTCTTCCTCGATCGTGCCGATCAGTTCACCAAAACGGTTCACCTCCCGAATCAACGATTCATTCAGGATAAACTCCTTGCGATTAGACCCCTGTACTGGCTGACTGTTCTTATTGAGCGCGGCGAACAATGCCTCGCTTTGGGAGATTGCATCCTCGATCGTCATAGCCAGAGATTCCCGCACTTCCCCCTCTAGCAGTCGGGTAATAATAGACTCAAATTGAGTGTGCTTAAGCTTGTAAGTAAGCGCATTTTGTGCTGCTGTCTCCAGCAAATGCCCTTCATCAAAAACAACAGAGCTGTGCTCTGGCAACAACGGCAGTTGACCCTCGCGCTTTCTCGCTTCGTAGGTCCATACATGCTCCATGTAAAAGTCGTGAGAGCAGATGACCAGATCTGCCGCTTTGCGGTAATGATCACGAGACAACGTCTGTCCGCAACGATGGCGCTGATGACAAACGAGACAGTCTTGAAATACATCCCATCCCAGTCTGCTCCACTGTCCATCTGTTAGCTCGGGATACTCTTTCCGGTTCCCGTATGGAGTGAAGGACTGTAACGTATCTGGAAAATGAACAAAATCAGGCAGACCCTGATAAATATCGCGGAAAACATCTGCGTCCTCATCCAGTCCGCTTCGCCCCTCATCCAGCTTGTTCAGGCAAATATATTGATCCGGTGACTTCCCCAATCGAGCATCAATCGTCAAGCTTAAGTACCGTGCCAGCTTGGCGATATCTCCTTCTGGCTTCACCAGTTGTTCAATCAATGATTCATCCGCACAGGCGATAATCGCCGGTTTTCTCATGTATCTGGCATATGCAATAGCGTACAGCAGGTATACCAGCGTTTTGCCAGTGCCTACACCTGCTTCTGCAAAAATGGTCTTTTTTTCCTTATAGGCACGTTCCAGCTGGAATGCCATATAAATTTGTTCATCCCGAACCTCAAAGCCGACTTCAGGCAAAACTTCGTAAAATACATCTGCAATCCAGTCACTTGCCTGCTCAATAAACGGCTTGGACGGATCAAAGGCAAAAGGGTAAGTAGTCAATCGGGCTGTGCCTCCAATTCGTTCATAATGTGCATCCTTTCATTATAACGCAAAACAAGCTAAAAAGAACATGTAAACTGTAAGAATAACTTACATTTTTTATTTTTCATGAAATTCTATAAAAGATAGGACGTCGAGGGGTTTGTTTGTGAGGACGTTACACTGCCATAATGAAAAAACAAAGAAACCAGCAAATGCTTTCAGGCACTGGCTGGTTCCTTGTTTACTTTTGCTTCATCAAATCTGGAATTTGTTCCAGCAATCGTTCTCTCGTAATGGCATCATCAAAATTCCACGAGCTGTCAAGCGTATATACCCGTTTATTCTGAACGGCAGGAATCGTTTTCCACACTTCACTATTCATCAGGTTTCTGGCCGTTGCAATTGTTTCTTCACTCTGATCCGACAGAATAAAGAGTTCATCCCCGATAAATGAAGGAAGTACCTCGTTAGAAATGGTAGCAAAGCGCTCTTTTTTATCAATCAAGTCTGTCTGTACCTTGGAAGCTGGTATAAAGCCGAGCATATCATACAACGACACGGATATACCCTGATGTCCCATAACATACAGGTTATCCCCCATAACTAACAGCACTGTTGCTGTCTCTCCCGGCTTAATGTCAACATCCAGCTTGGCCTTCATTTGTTTGGCCTTCTCGTCATATAAGGTTTTAAACTGATCTGCCTCTTTAGTTTTCCCAAGAAGTTTACCTAGCTCCTGCATACGTTCAAAAGTTGCCAATTCGGAATTAAGAACCACGGTAGGTGCAATTTTAGCTAACGTGTCAATCGTCTTTACATCCCAATTATCGAAAAGAATAAGGTCCGGTTTCAGCATCGTCAGCTTTTCCAGATTCACCGGGGAGCCTATATCGATAATATCCTTGGTAAGGTCTGCGTACACTATTTGTGACTGAATGACACTCAGACTCGCACCTGCTGGACGTACACCCAAGGCAAGCAAATCCCCTGGATCACTGCCTACATAAACAATTTTCTGCGGATTTACCGGAATCGTGACTTTACGTTTTTGAAAGTCTGTATATTCCCGGGTGGTCGGCGTTGTAGATGCCATTTCCTTTTGATCCGTGCTGTTTGTAGCCTGTCCTGCCATAAGGGAAGTTTGGGCACCATTTTCTTGTGAGCTACAAGCTGAAAGTACAATGGCTATAATGAGCATTACACTCGTCAGCACGGGGAATCGAGGCGATATTTTTATATGTTGCATATGATGTATCCTCCAAGCTATGTAGTTTCATAGAAAATGATAATCATTATCATTTACTTTATATTACATAATAGTCCCATCATCTGCAACGGCGATTTCCTTAATTCATTCTATTAGAAGCTACTGGAGGTAGGGACGATTGCTGCTCATGTCGCTGCAACTCTTTTTTATTTACAACTAAGGTGCTGGCACAAAGATCGTGGACTCCCTGTTTTTTCGCAGTAAAAGCGACCACAATGTAAATAAGACGTAAAATCACAAAAGAAATGGCTTTAATCCAATAACGCCCTGAGGCATGTAAGAATCCAAGACGCTTTCCTTCCTTATCTACAACAACTAAAGAGAACACAAGCTTACCTGGTGTTGCTCTTACCTTCGACGACTCCCATAATACACAGTAAAGCCATGGCACCATGAGCCAAAAGATTAGCGGCCACCACAAAAGCAGCATTTGTATGAACACCGTCTCCTTTATACCCAAAATATCTGGGATGATGTAAATTGCTCCCCCTATTGAAAGGATTATGGCAGTAAGGATGATTAGATCAATCATAAACGCTGCCGTTCTTATCCAAAATCCTCCATAAATCTTTCTCACACTATCACTTGTCACTGTCATAATGATATAACTCCTTTGCATTCGTTAAAATCCATTTTATCCCTTTGCCCAAGGAGATATCATACGGCCACCTCCCTGAATTGTCAATTTACGAATAAACACTCATAAACAAGTGAAAAGACCTATTTCTATGCATTAAAATGGACATTTTCATAGGATTTAAGAGCTTATATACCGTGATTTTACTCTGATTAGGCACGAAATAAGCGCTGCTACAGTCTCTTATCTACCTACACGTAGTACTTTGGCATCGAATTAAAATCAGCCTTTTCACGCATAAAAAAAACAGCGTATGTGTAAATGAGTTTACACATACGCTGCCTCACTATTTATTATATCGATTTGACAAGCAACAACTCAGCTCGAATGAGCTTGTTCCTGACCATCTTACTCACTATATTTTTTGCCCTCCACACTAAACAAACCTTCCTCACCACGCAGCTTTGCCAATGCTTCGACAAAGAAATAATCGCCGTAGATGATGGGCACATTGATGTGTTTTTGCTCAGGATAATGTACGGTTCCGTTCATCAGCAATCCCTCATGTTCTTCGCCCCATGCCGTACACGTGTGATGCAAACCCTGAAGGATGGATTCTGCAGCTTTTGTAAATTGCTCTGCACGTGCCGAATATTTTGCTAGTTCCAGCAAACCGCTAGCTGCAATGGCCGCAGCTGACGAATCCCATGCTTCGCGGTGTCCTTCTTCTGCTCTAAAGTCCCATACAGGCAGACAAGCATCGCCCAACTGGGACAGGAAAAAGTCAGCCGTGTTCTCGGCCACCTTTAAATAACGCGAATCGCGTGTGTATCCATACGAAAGCGTAAAACCGTACAAAGCCCAAGACGTGCCACGTGCCCAGGCGGAACCGGGAGCAAATCCCTGTCCGCCATGCTCAGCGACCTTTTTTCCAATCTCCGGATCGAACTCAACCACATGCGCAATGGAGCCGTCCGAACGAACGAACTCACGTGCCACGGTATCTGCATGCTGGACAGCGAGAGCCGCAAAGCGTGGATCTCCACTTTCCTCCGAGGCCCAATAGAGCAAGGGTAAATTCATCATACTGTCTATAATCGCAACACCCCGTGTATCCATATCCTTCGAGTGGAAGTTCCACGCGCGAATAAAGCGGCCATTTACGTTAAAACGGGCAGCCAGCAAATTAGCAGCCAATAACCCCCGTCTTCTGGACTCTGAATCTCCAGTCAACCGATGGGCGGCAACACCGCTGAGCAGCCAAATAAAACCGAGATCATGGTCTACAGCTTCGCTATTATAGAGTATTTTTTCCAACCGGGCCTCACACCGTTGTGCAATTTTGGCAGACTCCCAATCAGGACGTGCCCGATGGGCCAGCCATAGCAGTCCCGGATAAAAGCCTGCTGTCCACCACGCTTCCTCACGATTATCATAACGGCCACCCTCTGCAACATGTGGAAAGGCGTCCCCCAGTCTTGCCGCCAAGGCAAGCGTTTTATCCAATGCCAGCTCCCACGATTGCTCCAGCCACGCTTCTGATTTTGTCATTCCTTTTTCCATCTCCCTTTCCACAGGATTGAAGATAACTATGTCTCCCGAACATCTATTCAGGTAACCGAATGATAAAGGAAATGCGACTGCCTCCACGCTCCAGACGTGCTCCCTTAAGTAAACCATTTCGGCAGGCTACGGAGGTCAATTCTTCTGGCCATACCACATTTGTTCCTTCCGTTGTGGGGATAACTTCAAGGCTTGCGCCCGCATATTCTACGCGAATGCTTTCGGTTTCTTCCCCGGCTGCCATCACATGATGAATCACACTTCGTTCCCGACCGTCATACGCCATCAATGGAATAAGTGCCCCCACATTCTGAATATTGCCCTGAAGCTCATACGACACTTCAATTTTGCCGGGCACCTGACGATAATGCGTTCGGATTTCCCTCACCCCCGGGAATGGACCTTCCCACAGCAGAGTGAAATCTGTCTCTCCATCAGACGCTGAGCTGCGCTCCATCTGTACGTTTCCTCCGCCATCCTGCGGATCAATCCCTCCATCACGATCGAACTCCAATGTACCGGGGATTCCTTCTGACAAGCTGTGCCATTTTCCGTCTTCGGTTTGCCAGGCTGGTGTATAGCTCAGCGGGAAAATATCTCCCTCCGCGAAACCCGTAAAGCCGCGATCTGCGTGTCCTGCTGAGGATGGGCCGATCAGAGACGGCAGCGCAGAACGTTGAATACGTACGATGCCCGGAATATTGTACGGATCGTTGATTGAGGTCTGAACAAGCATTTGCTGCCCGTCTACAGCTGCAATGACGGTCTGAAACCAGCCGTCCGTTGCCAACACCCGACTGCCGATCTCCGCCGGGATAGAGGTCGGAGGAATACGATCAATCTCCTTCCCATGTAGGAGGGTATGGGCCAGCACCGCTGCCGTCCACAGACTGTAGCAGGTATGATTCGAGTACACCTCAAAGCCATGGCGTGCCTCAGACGAATAATGGTTGCGGACGATATGCAGCTTGCCATCATCGGTCTGCCATCGGCTAATGGATTGCCAGCATAGATCTGCTGCCCGCCGAAATGCACCTGCAAGCCCATGCTCGCCTGCTGTATACGCCTGCTGTGCATGTGTTGTAAAAACAAAGGCCGCTGCAGCTTCGTTCCATTGGTGCTGCGCGCTTCTTCCACGCGGAGGAATTTCCCCATGCGGGGATAAAGTCAGCAATGAGCTAAGTGCTCCTCTGCGAAGGTAGTCACGCACTTCGAGAGCACAGCCGCCATTATATCCGCTCTCCATCATGACGCCCAGATGAAACCGTGTAACAATATCGTAGGCGAATGGGCTATTGGGCCGATCCAACGGACCATCTTGGTACAGCCCCAAACTGGTAAAGCGAGGTAAATGGTAGTTGCGGATATACGTCCCCATCCACTCAGAATCGGCTGCAATCCCTTCAGTGGCACGCAAAAACTCGCCGGAAATCATGATCGCGTTCCAGTTGATCATCCGGTTTGGATTTTTCATTTTGCTCATCGTAAAAATGTAAGTCTGCTCAGGTTGAATCCTGCTCAACTGCTGCTTCCAAGCCGTGGCTTGCTCTGGCAGCAGATTTTTAAGGATACGATACGCCCCCATCATCATAATTGGAAAAAAGTCCGGGTGATGATCTGGCGCTTTTTCGTCCACTACACAGGCTATGCTATGCGTTAAGGCCGCAGCAGCAGATTCGAGTAAATCATGCCGGCCTTCTTTGACCAGCACAGCCGCAGCCAACGCATAGGATGGGGTGGAGTAATACCGTTCACTTTCAGAATGAGGGTCAATGATAGCTCCGTTTTCATCTTGATACAAGGCATATGCACGAACCAGCTTTTCCAGCACAGCCAGCTTACGCTCGTGAGTCCATCCATCATTTTCTCTGTTTGGTGCGCTTTCCACCTGTTGTATAAATCTCTCCAGTTCCGTCTGCCAAGGGTATACGCTGCCTGTTTGAAGCTTATTCATTCTGTATGCCTCCCATTCAACATGAAGATTGATGTATGGTAAAAAATAGATTGCAATCGACACTTGCTGAGCCGCTCCAGCGATTGGAGTCCAGGTGCAGCGATGTCTTATAAAATACAAAGGGCACTCCGTCATGATCTATATGCTTCACAGCCTCCAGCCTCTGCCTCAGCACGCCAGCATCATAATCTAGCCTAACCACTGCATTCGTTCCCTTCCATTCCACGAAGCCTGCTCCTGTATTAGGCTGAATACGGCTGATCAAAAGCTCCTCCACATCCCACGGCTTCACGTTCATACTAGACGTTTCAAACTCAAAATGATCTGTGACAGTAAGCCTTGCTCCCTCGTTTCCCTCCAGTACACTCCAGGCAAAAGAACGGGTGAAAACAGCCAATTCATCTACAGCATAAGCAGATGTCAAGTCGAGCTTAAAGCTTGTAACTTTCTGTGCTCCCTCCTGCTCATCCATAGCAACATCCAGCACGACCGCCCTTGCCTTTGCCCCGGATTGCTGCGCGGTCCCATTGATAATAGGCACGGAATGGCTGCTGGAGGAAATATTGATAATCGACTCCCGTCCCGGTGAAAAATAGGCTTTCGTGTATAAGCCTGCTCCCAGATCACAGAGTAAATTTTCGCCACCACCATGAAGGATGAAATGTCCAAGATCATTATGATTGTGCGGCTCATTGTTATGCCCACCCTTGGCTGAAAAAGCAAGTACGGCATCTGAATGATCCTGCTGCCCCCCAGATCCATGATGACTAGAACTGAGGCTACGGCACATCAACCAGCCGAGTTGCGGCAAATAATCGATTTCGGCTTCACCGCATCCATACACCAAGGGATTCGTCCAGACTAGGTTACGCAATACATGAGCCCAGCGGCGACACGGATCTTCCAACAAACCAGGTACGCGAAAAGGAAGTGTAGATGGGCGTCCTAGCAAATAATTCACATGAGAGATGAGTCCGGAAGGTAACCGTTCAGTTTCACTACTATCTGAATAATTAGCGAAAATACCGTCCGACAAATGGACCCGTTCTGCGAAGGCTGCGATTTGCCTTACCTTTTCCGAGTTCAAAATATCCACAGCTCCCTCGGTAAACTCACGTAGCATATCGGCAAAATATATAAAGTACCCAAAGCCATACACCCAATAACCTACGCCTTCGGGACATCCCCCGTCCTCTCTGTAGCCTGCCAAAAAACAATCCAGTGCGCCCAGCATACGCTCGATGGCTACCGCTTTGGAAAAGTCGTCTTTTGCCAGCAGCAATGCAGCAATTCCGCAACCCGAAGCGCATACTGCCGACCAGTTATGCTCTGCCGTTTCCCAATCATAATGATGAGGCTGCCAAAAAACAGGTTCCAGTACACGGTGTTCAACCTCTTTGTGCACCTGAACGACTACGTGATCAGCCAGCTTTTCTCCAAGCAGCAATAAAATTTCAACCAGCATTTGCGCTGTTTCGGACGCGAATAAATCCACCTGCTGCCAAGGCGGTGTTACAGTGTCCTCTTCGTTGACATGTGCAGGAAGCGCCCAAGTGTACTCGCTGCATATGTCCAGCAGTCCGCTTTCCACCTCTTTCATCTTCCGAGGCACCGGATCGGCAACAGCTGCCAGCACGATAGCAACTAGTCGTCCGCGCCGTTCGAAGTATACATCCTCATACGGCTTGCGCTCCCCTGTATTAGCAAATTGCCGGAACAGAGACAATGGTAGTTCAGGCCAAGGCGCTTCCCGAACATCATTGCAGATGCGTTCGATGTCCTTCCAAAGCTCGGCGAATGCCGGTTTATCGACAGTTGCCCGTAGCCTTTGGGTCCAATTGCTCCTTAACCGTTGTCTTGCTGAACCCTGCACTCCGCCAGCCAGCGCGTTGACGAGCCGCGAAGCAGGCCAAGCCTCCTTCAGAAGACTCATTCGCATTTCCTCCCCATGAGAAGCATTCGTTTCACCCTCTTTTTGTTAACGCTTTCATTGTATCTAACAATCAGCCTAAATTCAAAGGGGTAGGAATACAATTGGAAAAATATAAAAGAACCTCCACGCCACGTTGTCGTGGTCATGAAGGTTCTTATTTACATTCTTAAGCTCCGTCCAGGTTCGCTTTGGTCCATTTTTCTAAGCTTTAGGCTTCTCTTGTTTCCAGTTTCTAATCCCGTCATCCTCTAGAATCCCCAATGCGGCATCTGAAATATTAGGATCACGCAGCAGAGCATCCTCGACTCTAAATTTGATATCATCAGCATCGGCCAGCGTCATGCCCGAAGTAAGCTCAATTACCCCTTCGACGTGATAGTAACGCCCCTCCTGCAAAATACGCATTTGAGAAATATCGGTCACATGTGTATCTGCCAGGATAATGGAAGCCACACGTTCTTCGATATCGGGAGGTGCTGATACACCAATCAAGCCCACCATGTTGTCATAACCGACCCGGAACGCTACACCGACCATCAGACAGCCGATGAGAATACTCGAAATTCCGTCCAGCAACTTAAAATCTGTCAGCGATGTGACCACTACAGCTAGCAGGGCGAGTACCCCACCTGTCGTTGCAACCAAATCCTCATAGAATACCAAACGGGTTGGTGGCGCAGCACGTCCCACATGACGAAAGGCAGAAGTAAAAATACTTAGCCCCTTCGCTTCCACTCTGGATTCATGCAGCACTTCTTTCATTGCTTTGCTCCATACAAATCCGTCAACCGCCAATGACAAAACCAGCACCACTACATTAATCCAAAATCCTTGTGCAGATTCAGCCGGATGCTGTAGCAAATGAATTCCTTCCAATGCAGTTTCGTAGGCCATAATCGTTACGACAATAACAGCAACCATACAAAAAAGATTAATTACCCGTCCAAAGCCAGTAGGAAACCGTTTCGTAGGTTTTTTCTCTGCCAATACACTGCCCGCAAATACAAACATTTGGTTCACTGCATCCGCAATGGAATGCATCATCGTAGCAAACATAGAGCCACTGCCTGTCAAGGCAAAAGCAATCCCCTTAATCAGGGCAATGCCGGTATTACCCAATGCTGCTGAGCCTGAAGATTTATTTCCTTTTTTGACCATACTCCAAAAGGAGTCCTCTCTCTGTTTCACTTCCATCTTGTAGCTCCTCCTGAGGTATACATAATCTGACATATCCACATTATGTAATCGCTTGTTATGTATTATTTTTAACCCGTCCATATTCTACCTAACCAACTGAGGAGAATCAATACAAATGATAATATATTCCTTCTAAAAAGAATGCTCCACGCCACCCTACTGGCATGAAGCATTCTCGTTACAACCTGCTATCAGATAAACATACAAATAATTAATCGGTTTCTAAATTACCAGCTAGATTTCGTAATACCTGGAATTTGGCCTTTATGGGCCAGCTCGCGGAACGCAATTCTGGACAGCTTGAATTTGCGCAGGTATCCTCTCGGTCTGCCTGTCAGCTCGCAACGGTTTTTCAAGCGGGTTGGGGATGAGTCCCGAGGAAGCTTTTGCAAAGCCTCATAGTCCCCTTTTGCTTTTAATTCACGTCTCAAATCCGCATATTTCGCTACAATTTCCTGACGTTTCTTCTCTTTTACGACTTTCGATTTCTTGGCCATGTACAATTCCTCCTTGTTATATATGCCAATCATAAAGGTTCCCCATCGCGATCGCGGGACGGAAGGACACAAATATGGACATGCTTTTGCATTTTAATAGTAATAATTACGATTAATGTTTAATATACCTCTGCTTCAAGTAGATTGTCAACTCAAACATTTCAAAACACTATACAGCAAAAAGCCGTTGCTCTAGCAGAACCGTTTCATTGCGGTGAACGGTCTGCCGTGACAACGGCACAAAACTTGCTGAGTTAACTTCGTTCATTCAGCCAAATGGCAAGCCACCCAGTGATCTGGGCGAGCTTCACGATAGAATGGAATCTCTTGAGAACAGCGGTCGATTGCAAAGGGGCAGCGCGTATGAAACTTGCAGCCCGAAGGCGGATTCACCGGACTTGGAATATCCCCTTTGAGCAAAATACGTTCTCTTTTCAGCTTCGGCACTGGTATAGGCACAGCCGACAGCAACGCCTTCGTATACGGATGCAGCGGATTGCCGAATAACTCGTCACGCGAAGCTGTTTCGACCATAGAGCCTAGGTACATCACGCCAATACGAGAACATAAATGTTCAACTACGCTCAAATCGTGGGAGATGAACAAATATGTCAGACCCCGCTCGGCCTGCAATTTGGCAAAAAGGTTAATAATCTGCGCCTGTATGGACACATCCAGCGCTGACACCGGCTCATCAGCGATGATCAGATCCGGTTGAAGCGCCAGCGCGCGGGCAATGCCAATCCGTTGACGCTGACCTCCCGAAAATTCATGCGGGAAACGGTCGATATGATATTCCGACAATCCACACAGCTTAAGTACGTCCAGCACGATCTGCCGGACCTCATCTTTGGTAGCTATACCGTGGTCGAGCAGCGCCTCACCAATGGCATCTCCGATCCGTACACGCGGATTCAGCGAGCTGTACGGGTCTTGAAAGATCAGCTGAATTTTAGGACGAAGTTCCTGCATCCCTTTGGCCGACAAGCCGTGGAGATCCACCCCTTTGTATTTTACGGTACCATCTGTTTTATCCGTCAATCTGACAATTGTGCGGCCCACCGTGCTTTTACCGCTCCCCGATTCCCCCACCAGACCGAAGGTTTCACCCTGACGGATCGTAAAGCTTATATCGTCTACTGCCCGCACGTGCCCTGTAGTACGATTCATAAAACCGGACTTCACCGGGAAGTATGTTTTTAAACGGTCTATTTCCAACAACGGTTCAGCCATAAACAACCGCCTCCTCATACAACCAGCAGGATGCTTTCTGCTGAGCTGAAACTTCTTTTAATGTAGGCTCCTTTACACGACAAATGTCCATGCAATGCCCGCAGCGGTCATGAAAATAACAGGAAGTCGTCAGCTCCAGTGGATTAGGTACCTGTCCGGGGATGGAATACAGCTCCTTTTGGCGCTGATTAAGCACCGGTTTGGACTTGAGCAACCCCTGTGTATAGGGATGCTTGGGGTGATTGAATAGCTGCACCACTTCGCCTTCCTCGACGATCTTGCCCGCATACATCACGATTACATAATCGGCCATCTCCGCAACAACACCCAGATCATGAGTGATTAGCATGAGCGACATATTGGATTGGGCTTTAAATTCACGCAGCATGTCGAGAATCTGTGCCTGAATTGTTACATCTAGTGCCGTGGTCGGCTCATCCGCAATAAGCAGCTTGGGTCCGCAAGAAACAGCAATAGCAATCATAATTCGCTGTAGCATCCCTCCGCTCAGTTCATGGGGGTAGCTTTTTAAAATCTGCTCCGGTCGGGATATGCCGACCTGTTCAATCAGCTCTAGCGCCCGCTTGCGAGCTTGCTTTCGGCCCATCTTTAAGTGCTCAATCAGTGGCTCAGACAGTTGTTCACCAATGGTCATCACCGGATTTAATGAAGACATCGGCTCCTGAAAAATCATGGAGATTTCATGTCCGCGAATCGTGCGCATCTCATTTCTACTAAGCTCTAGCAGATCGGTTTCCTCAAAACGGATACTTCCACCTGCCACTTTACCACCGGGACTCTGAATCAGGCCCATGATCGACATGGCGGTAATACTTTTGCCGCAGCCCGATTCACCGACAATGCATACCGTCTCCCCCGGCTTCACGCGAAAGCTGATATCATCCACCGCTTTGACCGTTCCTTCTTCTGTATAAAAATGAGTGCTTAAATGTTCAATGGAAAGTAAATTGTCCATGGTGCATGATCACCTACCTCTTATGTTTCGGGTCGAGTACATCCCGCAGCCCGTCACCAAAAATATTAATAGCGATGACTGTTGCAAAAATAGACAGGCCTGGTGGTATCCACAACCAAGGTCGTTGCTGAAAATCCAGTACATTGTTGGCGGCATCAATCATATTGCCCCAAGTCGGTGTCGTGGGCAACACGCCAAGACCAAAGAAGCTGAGTACAGATTCACTCAGGATGGCTCCGCCAATGTTCAATGTAGCGATAACGATCAACAATGGCAAAATATTCGGCAGCAGATGCTTAAAAAGCTTTCGGCGATTCGATAGTCCTAGTACCGTCGCTGCCTGCATAAATTCACGTTCTCGCAAACTAAGCATCTGACCTCTCACCATCCGTGCAATCCCCGGCCAGTTGACCAGACTCAGCATCAACATGACGATATACATCCGTTGATCAGGCGGAACCTTCCAGTCAGATAACAGCGCACCCATAATAAATAGCAATGGCAAACTGGGTATAGTCAGCAGCAAATCGGCAATGCGCATAATGATTTGATCCGCAATTCCGCGAAAATAGGCGGATATAACCCCCAGCGTTGCTCCTAAAAAGACAGACAACACCATAGAAGCCAAACCCACAGTAAGAGAAATTTGACCTGCCTGCATCACACGTGTCAGCACATCCCGTCCCAGCTTGTCTGTTCCTAGCCAGTGATGGATATTCGGCGCCTTGTTCATTATTAATATGTTCGTTTTGTTATCGGAATAAGGAGAAAATAACGGACCGATAAAACAGAGCAAAAACATAAATACCACGACGAGCAGCCCAGCCATAGCAAGCTTGTTTCTGAACAGCTGCCGGAGCGCTTGCTGCCACATTGAAGATTTGGCATTTAATCGCAGTCTGCGGTTGCTCTTGCTCAAATTACTGCTCACGGATGACATTCCATAGCCTCCTTCTTACACTTTCACACGCGGGTCAGCAATGCGATACAAAATATCGGATAACAGCGTCCCGATCACGCTCAATATGGCAATCAGCATCGTAAAGCCCATCAGCAGCGGATAATCCCGAAGCGAAAAAGACTGCATGTACAGCTGACCGATCCCGGGCCAGTTAAAAATCTTTTCGATAATCAGAGATCCGCCAAACAGCGCAGGCAATTCAAAGCCAACGAGCGTAATGGCAGGCAATAGTGCATTTCTCAATGCGTGTGTAAAAAGCACCTTTCTTTCCTTTAAGCCCTTTGCACGAGCTGTACGGATATAATCCTGCTGGATCACGTCGATCATATTGCTGCGGAAGTAACGGGTCAGCGACCCCAAGCCCAGCAGTGTCATCACGATCACCGGCAAGGTCATATGCTGGAGAACCTCCTTCACATACTCCATGCCTGTAGCGTTACTGCCCGTATTGAGCATCCCGCCCGGTGGCAGCCATTTCAGATCGACCGCCGCAATTTTGATCAGATACAGTCCGATAAAAAAAGAGGGAACAGACATCGCGGCAAAAATCACCACCATGACCAGCGTATCGAACCATGAATACTGCTTGTAAGCAGCAACCACACCAATAATGACTGCAATCAGCCAGGTCAGGAAGGTGGATACAATGGCCAACAAGAATGAATTCCAGATATATTCATTAAATAAGGTTAGCACCGGTTTCTGTTGAGCGAGCGAATAGCCGAAATTACCATGCAGCGCATTGCCTAGCCAGTTTCCGTAGCGCTCAAGAATAGGCTTATTCAACCCGTAAATTTCCCTCAGCTCCGCTTTTCTCTCCGGCGACAGCTTCAGATTACCGCTAATGAAATCTCCCGGTGTCATGGCATACAGAAAAAAAATCATCATCGAAGCGGCCAACAAAATAATAATCATGTACGTCAGTCTTTTCGTTAAAAACGAGCTCATGACAGACTCCTTTCAATTCATGGTCGGGCTACTCATTACGCGTCCTCCATTTGGCAGACCCCTTGATCCGAACCTGAAGTTCTTCACAAGGGGCCCGCAAAGGTGGCTTATTTGAGGGACCACTCGAACAGATTACCAGACAAACCAATGAATGGGCTGACCTTTACATGTTCCATTCGACCATTGTAAGCATATACGGTCTTCTTGTAGTTGGTGAAAATAACGGGTAGTTCATCATTTAGCAGTACATATAATTCCTTATATATTTTCTTACGCTCTTCCATATTCGTCGTAGCCAAACCTTTTTCATAGAGCTCTTTGAGATTCGGATTGTTATATCCCTTGATTTCACCATTGACGAACGGCTCGATTCCATCAGATGGGTCTGTCAGCATGGCTGTCGAGAAGGCGGCGAGATCATAATCTTTACCTTCCACTTTGGCGACCATTGCATTAAAGTCTGCAAAGATTTCCGGTTGCAAGTCAACGCCAATCGCTTTATAGTTTTCAGCCGCAAGCGCGATAAAGGTGTCTGTTTCTGGACGTTTGGAGGTCAGCAAGTGAATGGTCAGCTTCTGGCCGTTTTTCTCACGAATGCCATCACTGCCTTCTACCCAGCCCGCTTCATCCAGCAGCTTTTTCGCTTGCTCCGGGTCATAGTTGTATGGATTGATTCCATCGGTCGTGTATGACCAGAATATAGGAGAAGCTGGAATGTTGGCGACCGCCCCTGCTCCCTGTGCTGCGTCAACATAAATGCTTTTGCGATCCAATCCATAGGTCAACGCTTGACGAACCTTTTTATCCTTCAGCTTTTCATTTTCCAGATTGACTTGCAAATATCCATAGGTGCTCGGTGTATAAGGCAAAATATTCAAAAAGCCGAGTCCTTTCAGCTTGTCGATATTTTCTTGCGTTGCGGTAAAGGAAGCAAAATCGGTATCCCCTGTTTCGATGAATTGCCAAGCATCGCCTTCCGCTGTTTTATATATGAAGTGTTTCGTTTTCGGTTTGCCTTTAAAAAAGTGATCGTTTGCCTCCAGACGAACTTCTTGCCCTGGAATGAATTTTTCCAACTTATATGCCCCATTCCCCAGTGGGCTACCATGCAAATTTTTAAAATAATCCAGCTGTCCGAACTTATAATCCTTGCCGTAGTAAGCTTTGGACAATACATATTCACCGAGAATAGTCAGAGCCAGCGCGTTTGGCTTTTCCAATGTCACAGAAATAGTCTGTGGATCTATTACCTTAATTCCATCAATTTGTTGTGCCTTGCCTTCCGTATAGGCTTTGCCGCCTTTAATGTTCAGCTTTCGGATTTGGCTATCGCCCGGATAGGCTTTGTCATAGATTAACGTCCAGGTAAAAGCGACATCCTCTGCTGTCAAAGGTGAGCCATCGCTGAATTGGGTATTGGAAACCAGATGAAACGTATATGTTAAATTATCCTTGGAAATATCCCAGCTCTTCGCCAGATTGGGCAGCGGAAGTCCCTTCTCATCTACCGTAACCAGCGGAGTCCATAACTGCGAAATGACGTTGCCGTCATAACCGCTTTGGTTAAAATACGGCGTGAATACTCCGGCCGGGTCAGTCAGGCCTACAATAATGGTGTCGTTTCTTTTTTTGGACACTTCCGGCAATTTGGACATATCAGAAGCCTTTACCAGACTTGTTAATGGCTGCGCTGTAGCAGTTGTCTGTGTGTCCCCATTATTTTGGGCAGTAGTATTGTTGTTGCTTTCCGATCCACCGTTAGAGCAAGCTGCCAGCAAGGTAGAGCTCGCCAGAAGTAGACTGCTAAGTAAAATAATACCCTTTTTCAACATAATCCCCCCGAGTTAAATGATTAAATTCCGATAGAACAAGTTGTGATTAAGAAGATAAACCTCATTATAGGAATTTATTAGGGTTCTGTAAAGGGAGAACTGCATTTTTTTATATAAAAACTCTGCTCATCAATATCTATCCGAATTCTTGTACAAATATAAATAAAACCTCTCAATCCCTAATAGTAGATTGAGAGGCTGTCTCTTATTTATTGTTATATTATTTTTTTATAGCATGGATATAATGAATCGTTTCGAATGCGGACAAATAATCTGCCCTCTCACCAAAGAAAAGGCTATTTATTGTATCCGGGGATAGATGTTCATAAATTAGTAAATCTGAAGCTTCTAACATTCCCTCAATTTCATCATAAGCAAAGCATGATTTCATGGGTTCTCCACTTACTGAAGCCATTTTTACCATATTTTCAACTCGATTAGACATGCCTTTCTCTTTAAAAAGGTTTTCATCTGCATAGTCAAAAACGATCGAACTCCCCGACGGGACCTTGGTAAACAAATGATTTATTAATCTTGAAATTTCCTCCTTAGTTAAATAATAAGAAACACCCAGAAGGCTAAAGAATGTTTTTTTATTAGCAAACCCTTCATCCAATAGATTGGAATACGAAAATGGATGGGCAAAGTCCATAGAAACCAGATGAAGATTGCTCGGTATTTTTAAATTTGCATGAGCTAACCTTTTCTTTTTAGATTCCTGTGTTGCTGGATGATCCATTTCAAATATTTCTAAGCTATTTTTCAATTCTGGATGTCGGAAACAAAACGTATCTAACCCGGCCCCTAGTATGACATACTGCTGTAATCCTAACCTAACTTCATTAAGTAATACTTTTTCACAATATGCAGCACGTGCTAAGGTCGTTGGAGAAAGTTGAACTTGTGTAATCCATTTTAAAATTTCATCCGGATCATCTTTGAACCTTTGCGCAATATCTTTATTGAAAAACGCTATTCCTTTAATCATATTCTCTCTGATATCTGAAAACTCATTTTGGGAAATTAAATCTTTAGCCATAAAATCATCAAAAATTTTGGGTGTGTCATGTTGACTATGATATGCTCGGCCAAAAGCTGATATTAAGGAAGTTAAACTAGACTCATTTGGCTTCATACATTGATCCTCCTATAAAAACAATAATAAGATTCCCCTGGCCAGGAGAATCTTATTATAATATCAATAGGATTAATTGTAAATTATAGCACAAATAAATATTTTTGTCAATAATTAATATTGCGATCTACTTTCGCTCCATATAACCAAGGATACTCCAATGCATCTCATCCACAGCCGTAAGCCGTGCACTGTAGCCAAGCAATGTTTCGCCATCAAAATGTGCATGAATAAAGCCAGCGGCACGGAGCTTAAATATATGATCATGCGTGATTCCCTTGGATAGCTTGAGATGACGGACAATCTCAATAAAGGTTCGCGGAGACTGGCTTTGGTACAAATATTTTAAAATCTTGAGCCTGCTCTTCTCTCCCAAACTTCGAATCATTCGGTATTCCTGTGGTGATAAAAAATCATCCTCCTGAACATATACTCCTGCGGAATAATGACATAACAAAAGTGACCCAAATCGATAAATAATATTCATCGGCTGAAAATGATATTGCGGTACCAGCAACACTTGCGTCAGTCCAGCGGAAGGCTCGAATCGGAAGCCATTAGTTATACGATCCACCCGCTCCATAGAGCTATATGCGTTCTCCTCCCGTTTTCTGCATTCAGCTTCCAGTTCCAGGCCGCTAAGGATACTTGTATCCACGTGACGAAAATACTCCTCGTTCCAGCCGGATAGCAGTTGCAAAGCAAGTTTACGGAGGTTCTCCATGTCGTCAGACAGCGGAATCCCATAGGCTGATGCCTGTTGCTTTAGTTCCTGTAAAGACTGGCTTTCCAAACGATCCACGACCTCTTCAACGCCCCCCTGATCAGAAAGCATACATACAAGTCCATAAATAATTTTCCAGTCTGCATTGATTTCCATGGACTCCAGTAACGCGGACAGCCTCGGAGACAGCGTTCCACGCACTTGGTCCGCCCATCTGGATGCTATTAAATCTGTCTTCTTATACGCTTTACGACAAATAAAAGTGTGTAAGCTGCTGAGCAGCTCAAACACTGGTCCATATGCTACATGTACATCATAAGGAGCATTCACGTCGTGACTCATCGCTTTCTGTCCTCTTTTCTTTCATATCTGATGTCCATTATACATACTATCGTACATCCGTTCATTCTTAGTGATTCATTCATACGAAAATGAAGGCACAATACTGATGCAAAGCCAAAGTCAGTCCCATCCGAGTCAAACTGTTTATCTATAAAATAAAAAAGGTTGTCTCCCACCAAAAATCGCAGGAGACAACCTTTGAATACATACATTTTCTTTTAACGGGTGGGAAAACGAGAGGTGTCCTTCTTGACCTGGCTCCAGGTATAACGCAACATCCAGGTATCCCACTCCGTAATTTTAGGAGAATTTCCGGCCCACATAATCGTAGGCACAGGAACCCGCCAGGTGGACGCTCGTGCTCTTCATAGAAATCAGGCAAGCCGAATCCATGCCCCATCTCATGCTCTGTGATCTGAACTTCATCCGAATTCAAGGTGCTCAGGATATAATCATCAGGCATACGTTGTCCCCAGTCACCACCGGCTCCACCCTGAAAATTAGACGTTCCCCATAAGTACATATCAAATCGCTTGTCCAGTCCCCCCGGATACGTATAGTTAGGGTCCATAAAATGTTCAAATCTCGACAGTGCATTAGGAGCAACCGGAAGTTTTGCCGGAATATTGGGGTCTGTTTTACTCAAGTCATCGGTAATCGTATCCGTGTAAACGATTTCATTCGATTGTTTGTTAAGGATCTGCGACGGATTTGCAACGGCCCAGCCTACTATTTTTACAGTAATATAATCATACGGCCAGCCGTCATATCCTTTTAGCTGCTTATTCCAGTTATTTATTTGGCGACTTAGCATGGAAGCCATATCTTTACGTTGCTGAAGAGTGATATTTTTAGAGGATTGCCAGCGCACTACATAATTTATCGTTCCTTTTCCCGCATAAATTTGATCAAAAATCAAATTTTTACGGTTGGTCGAGCCTTCTTTGACTATCCTATTCTTCCAAACCCATTCTACCGAAGGCTTAAATCTAGCAGGTATTTCAGCGGCAGCCAAGCTATTACTGGTTATTTCTATATTCGAGGTGCTTTCATAATCTGAGGCTGCTGAACCGACATTAGCTCCGCCAACCAGTAAAGAAGCAGCCATTACCAATGAAAAAGAAGCCATGATCATTCCTTTTTTCTTCGGCATTTTTTCAACCTCCGTACCTGTTATTTTTACGAGCACATTCAAAATAACAAACGTTTATCTCTCACCTACACCCACTCTCAATTTTGAATTAAATAACAATTTTATATTATCATTGGAATAATATACCGTCAAACAAAAAGATCCCCTCTTCATAGAGAGGGGATCAGCATCCATAGAGTAGCGTTGTGTTCCTACTCTATGGATTTCAACGCCGATTCAGCCAGTGAAGCTAGCAGCTTCGCTGTTCCCGGCAGCGCGCGTTCGTCCAGATCAAAGGCAGGATGATGCCATTCCTGGCTTCCCGCAGTGCCGACAAAGACAAACACACCTGGGACGTTCTTCTGATAAAATCCAAAGTCCTCGCTTGCCGAGGAAGGTATGGGACGAACGACCTCCAGACCAACCGCTTCGGCCGCCTGCACCGCGATTACAGCCAACTTACCGTCGTTCAGTACAGGTGGCGGACCCTCGATCCAGCGAATGGTCGCTTTCGTGCCAAAAGCATCGGCTACGCCCTTGACGACCTGCTCGAAGCGTTCAGCCACCTGGGCTCGAACATTCTCGTCAAATGTGCGGATGGTTCCGTCCAAATGAGCGCGGTCTGGGATGATGTTCCAAGCATTGCCACTGTGCAGCTTCGTGACACTGATGACCGCGCTATCGAGCGGGTTAACGCTCCTGCTCACAATCGATTGCAGTGCCGTAATGATATGCGACGATACCACAATGGGGTCAATCCCTGCATGCGGAACTGCCGCATGTGTGCTCTGACCCTCCACCTCAATGTAAAATCCGTCTGCCGCTGCCATTAGCGGTCCTTCTTTGATACCGACCGTGCCTACGGGCAGGTCTGGTTTGTTATGCAGGCCGAAGATGGCCTGCACCCCTGCCAGCGCACCGCTGTCCAGCACTTGGGCAGCGCCTTTGGCTTTCTCCTCAGCTGGCTGGAACACCAGTCGAACCGTCCCTTTCAGCTTTTGCTCCCGCTGCTTCAGCAATGCGGCTGCACCTAACAGGGATGCCGTATGAAAATCATGCCCACAGGCATGCATCTTGCCAGGATGTAGCGAAGCATAGGGTAATCCCGTCTCCTCCTGGATGGGCAGTGCATCAATGTCTGCACGAAGCGCAACCGTTGGACCTTCCTGCTGTCCGCCGATTTCCGCTACCAATCCGGTACGCAGCGGCACATCCAAAATCGTTATATCCTGTTCTTTGAGCAGGCGGCGAATATAGGCGGTAGTTTCAACCTCCTCGTTAGACAGCTCGGGATAACGGTGCAGATGACGGCGAATCTCCACCAATTTCTGCTCCAAAACCTGCTCCTTCGTCCCGGTTGATCCACTCATCCCTATTCCTCCTTCTTGAATCCATATTGGTTACAATTTTTATGTCAATAGTATCTAGGACTGCACAGGCAACCCGGCAAAAGCTTCATGCAACAACTCGAATGAGCGCACACGCTTGCCGATATCCCGTATGCCTGTCGTTACAATCAGCTCATCTGCCTGATACTTCGCTTGTATTTCAGTCAGCGCAGTATAAATTTCATCTTTATTTCCTTTGTTAATTTGTGCTTGTGTGACTTCAATTGTATATTTTTCACCCGATTGCTTACCGAATTCCTCTGCACTTTCCAGCGCCCCCACTGTAGCCGTTTTGCCACTGGCCAGATGAATCTTGTACAGCTTCTGCTCACCTGCCAACTCCGCTGCTTCCTCGGAAGTGTCTGCCACAATAACCGATAGCGCAAAAAGTGCCTTTGGTTCACGCCCATAACTGTAATCGAAAGACTCCCGATACGTACGGAATGAATCCAGTGCAACCTGCTCACTACTGTTAATAAATTGCGAAAAAACATAGGGCAACCCCAAACGCGCAGCAATTCCAGCGCTGTCTGTACTTGTACCCAAAACATAAATCTCTGCTGGGATTTCTGGAATCGGATTCGCCTGTAATCCGGCCAGCGGTCCTTCTTCAATCGGGATATTATGAATATAGCGGCTTACTTCATCAATTTTCTCTTCAAGAGAAGGCGCATCATGCACGTTACGTTGTAACGCCTGTGTAGATTTCGGCAACCCGCCTGGCGCACGTCCGATACCTAAATCTACACGCCCCGGTGCAAGAGAGGCTAGCACATTAAAGTTTTCAGCCACTTTATATGGACTGTAATGCTGAAGCATTACCCCGCCAGACCCGATGGTAATACGCTCGGTACGTGCTAATAGATGGGAAATAAGCACCTCTGGTGATGAGCCTGCAACCTGCTCGGAATCATGATGTTCTGATACCCAAAAGCGTGTGAATCCCAGCTCTTCTACACGCTGCGCCAGCTTAATTGTGTTGCGAAGGGCCTGTGCCGCCGTTTCACCCTCGTGTATAGGGCTTTGATCCAATACTCCGATTTTTATGCTCATGTCTCCCTCTCCCGTCAAATGGAATAGTTATATTCTGGTGTAATTCGCTTCAGAAATTGCTGAGTACGTTCCTCTTTGGGGTGATTAAAAATAGCGTCCGGTGTGCCTTCCTCGATAATATGACCACCATCCATAAAAACCACATGATTAGAAACATCACGCGCAAAGCCCATCTCATGTGTCACAACAATCATTGTTATGCCTTCCTTTGCGATTTTGCGGATCACCGACAGAACCTCACCCACCAGTTCAGGATCTAATGCCGAAGTCGGCTCATCGAACAAAATCACCTCCGGGTTCAGCGCCAAAGCGCGCGCGATGCCGACACGCTGCTGCTGCCCGCCGGATAGCTGGCTCGGATAATGATTCAGTTTTTCGCCGAGGCCAACCTTTTCCAGCACTTCAATACTGATTTTTTTCGCTTCCTCCTGCTTAACCTTGCGGACAACAATGAGTCCCTCCATGACATTTTCCAGCGCAGTTTTATGCTTGAACAAATGATATTGCTGGAAGACCATAGCCGTCTTTTTACGCAAGGCCAAGACATCCTTCTTCGCAGGTCGCTTGCAGTTCACGGTAAAATCGCCAATGCTGACTTCTCCGTCATTCGGCTTTTCCAGATAATTAATGCAGCGTAGCAAGGTTGTTTTTCCTGAACCGCTTGGTCCTAAGATAACAACGACCTCGCCTTTGTTTACCGTCAAATCAATGCCTTTGAGCACTTCATGTTTGCCGAACGACTTTGTAATATTTTGCAGACGGATCATGATGCTCGACCTCCATTAAACACATTGATTTTTTTCTCCACCAAGCCGGATATTCGCTCAATCAATACCGTCAAGCCCCAAAATAGCAGTGCTGCCGCAATATACACCTCTAAATATTTCCAGTTGGTGGATGCCAGAATTTCAGCCTGTGCCTGGATTTCCGTGACCGAAACCGTGAAGGCCAAGGTAGAGCCATGCAGCATCCCAATAACCGAATTCGTCAGGTTCGGCAAACTCACCACAAACGCCTGTGGAAATACGATGCGTCTCAATACTTGCCATGTCGTCATACCAACCGCATAAGCCGCCTCAATTTGGCCCTTGTTGACCGACTGGATTCCGGAACGGACGACCTCAGACATATAGGCACCACTGGTAATGGAGAACGAAATGAGTGCAAATACCATATAAGGAACGTCTTTGGATTGCAGTGACCAACCGAAATGCTTCGCTCCTGCATCAATCAACAAGGGCAAACTGAAATAAATAAGCAGCAGATGCATCAGCATCGGTGTACCTCGGATAAAAGTAACGTAAGCGTGAGAGATTTGCGACAACACAGGAACGTTATAAATTCGTGCCAACGCCGTTATAATCCCGATGACCAACCCTGCCAGCACGGAAACCACTGTAATGATTAAAGTGTTGGGCAACGCCGAGAACAATCCCAAAAAGGCGGTGTATACAAATCCAAAGTCCAGACTCATATGCCTTTACCTCCTTTACTCAGACGAGGACTTCTCAGGTAACGCACCACAAAACCTTTTCGTTTTGCGGGCTCTTTCTGTACTGAATCTCTATGCTCATGCCGGAGAAGCGTATTTTCCAGCACCTTGAATAATTTTTGTACAATCAGACTGATCACCAGATAGATAAGAGACAACGCGATATACGTTTCAACAAAATGCTGGGTAGCCGAGCCTAATGTTTGCGATTTTCCTGTCATCTCCATCGCACCGATGGTAAACGCCAGCGAAGTATCCTTCAAATTACCAATGACCAGATTGGAAAATACGGGAACCACCACAGCCAGCGCTTGTGGCAAGATGATACGTGTAAAAGTCTGATAGCCTGACATGCCGACTGACTGTGCAGCCTCGATTTGTCCCCGTTCTACAGCTCCTACACCAGACCTGATAATTTCAGAAATAAAGGCTCCACTGTTGAGCGCATAGGTCGCTACAGCAAACCACAGCACATCCCACCTGGAGGAATTGATATCCACCAGCTTTAGTAGCTCTGGCAGGCCGTAATACACCAGAAACAATTGAATTAGAATAGGGGTTCCACGGAAAAAAGAAACATACACCTGAGAAACACGTTTGAGAAATGGAATGTTATACATGCGAGGCAGCGCAACCAACAGACCAATGATCAGTCCCAACACAAGCGAGCTTGCCACAATAAACAAGGTGATGTGCAAATAGGACAGCATTTTCGGGATAAAGCTAAAAACATAATCAATATTGAACTCTCTGCTCATATGCCTGCCTCCTTTCTATACATCAGCGGTCAGAATACATAAAGTACCCTGACCGCTGAAATGTCCAAGTCTGTCCTTACTTCTTACTGCTGGAACCTTCTTTTTTCACATCCTCCAGGGACTTTGTGAAGTCCTCTCCAAGCCATTTGATGCTCAGCTTCGACAACGTGCCGTCGTCCTTCACTTCCTGAATGGCTTTGTCCAGGTCATCCGCCAATCCTTGCTCATTTTTGTTCAGTACATACAGCACATCTGATTGAGTCAAAGGATCACCGACGGTTTTCAGAGCTACTTCTCCTTTTTCATCGGTGTTAAAACGGTTCGCAAAGTCTGTCGTAATGGTCGCATCTATTCGGCCGCTCGTAATTTGTTGCACCGTATCATTGGCTGCACCACTCGTATATACGATATTCAGAGCATCCCCGTGGGTTTTGTTATACTCTTTCAGCACATACGCCGCATTACTGGTTGGACTGGTAAGTACCTTTTTCCCTTTTAAATCATCAATGGAATGAATGCTATTATTATCCTTCGCTACAGCCACTCTGTTCAGAAAAATGCTATACGGATTTTTGTTGAACAGATACTTGGCTTCGCGTTCCGGGTTTTTCTCCATTTGATGCGATACCAGATCAATCTTGCCGGCATCGAGACTGAGCAGCAGATTTCCAAAATCCATCGTTTTGAATTCAAACTCGTATTGAGGCAGGCGCTTGTCCAGCTCCTTAATCAGCTCCACATCAAAGCCTGTTAAATTTCCATTTTCGTCAATAAAGCATACATTTTTAAATTGAGTACCTGTGCCTACGATAATTTTCTTCACGTCTCCGCTTGAACCTGACGCACTAGACGTGTCATCTGAGGAACCGCAGCCTGCCAACACCAGAATGATTGCCATAACAGACAATATTGCAAACCACTTTTTCATATGAATCCCCCTCATCTCTTTGCATATCAGCAGTTTGCGACATACATGGTAGCTATAACATTTGATATTTTATAATTCCTATAAACTTAATCGGTTTTAGGATGTGATTAATTTAACACTTGGAAATCAATACGTCAATCCACCAACCTATAGAACTTTTCTATAACAAAACAGCCTCCCGGAAGCCTTCTGTCAGTGCATCTGCAAAATCCGAGGTCACTGCGCAGTCTTCTTTGGTTGCGATTATGCTAATCTGCATAGATACCCCAGCCACCTCTGGAACATGAATGCGGAACAGCTTTTGATCCTTCACTTCACGGTTCACACAGACATCCGGTAAAAAGGCAATGCCCGCCTCTTGCAATACCAGCTTTTTGGCCGTGACCACATTGTCTACCTGAAAAGCTATATCCGGTGGCTGCTCCAGTGATTCAAAAGATCGATGAATCCTCATCCAATCTAATGATCCGCATTCAAAAAACACCAGTGTTTCACGTTGGATATCCTGTATGCTAGCCTTACCTGTCTTCGTAAACGGGTGGCCTTCATATACATACAGGGAAATCGGGTCTTCATAAAAGGCAAGCGTACGAATAGCCGGATGCATCACTTTACGGACAAAACTAATGTCTACCTCACGGTTCAACAGCTTATGTACCAGTTGATCCGTCGTAGCCGTCACAATTTTGTAGTTGATTTCCGGATACCGAGCACGAAGCTGCTTTAATATTTCAGGAATAATGTAGTTCGACACCGATATCGTGCAGCCGATTCGAATTTGCTGAGGGGCTTTCTTGCGCTGTTGAAGCTTTTGCTTCCCTTTTTGCAGCACTTGGAGCATCTGCTCCGCATAAGGAAGGAACTTTCGTCCATCCTCCGTTAGAATCGTTTGTTTGCTTTGACGGTCGAATAACTTACACTCAAGCTCGCGTTCCAGCGTCTGAATCCGGGCTGTGACAGAGGGCTGTGACAAGAACAACGCTTCTGCCGCCTTATTAAAACTTCCATAATGATTCACGTATACAAAGGCTTCCATATTATCGATATTCATACGCAAGTCCCCCAGTAAGTTTTATATACATTTATCCAATGAGTTAACTTGGTTTTTTGTATCATAAAACTCACTGAACGACCTGTCAATGGAAATATTGAAAATATCTATAACTTTAACAGTTCATTTAGTTCTTTAACCGAACGGTCCAATCGTACAACCAACTCTTCGGACAATCCATATGCTCCACCCGGCAGGCGCTCGACCCACTGATCCACCGCATACACCCCACCAAGAATATGTCTTCCCCCCAGCGCGTTGAGCACCGGCTTCAGGGCGTAGTCAATGACCAGCAGATGGGCCAGTGTACCGCCGATAAATAAAGGCAAGACAGGTTTCTCTCTCAGACCTTCCTGCGGAACCAGATCCAGAAATATTTTCAATAGCCCTGAATAGGCGGCTTTATATACTGGCGAAGCCACAATGACGGCATCTGCGTCTGCAAGCAACGCAAGCGATGCTGTGACGTCGGGACTATTAAAGTTAGCTTTGATCAAATCCTCAGCTGGCAAGTCGACCACATTCAGTAATGTAACCTCTGCTCCAGCCTCCCGTAACTGCTCAGTTGTATAGTAAATCAAGCCGTACAAACGGGATTGTGTAGATGGACTGCCTGATAGGATGACAACCTTGGACATCTCATTCCCTCCTTCTGTTATACGTCAACTTTCACTTTGGATCTGGCTGCTGTATAACGATTCTCAGGAATCGGTACGCCCAGGTTTTCACGCAATGTGCTAAATTCATAATCCTGACGGTAAATACCGCGCTCCTGCAAAATAGGCACAACTAGATTTACGAAATCATGTAGGCCCGTTGGTACGTCGGAACCGATAATGAATCCGTCTGCGCCTTTTCCTTCAAACCACTCTTGCACTCGATCCGCTACCTGCTCAGCAGTTCCAATAAAAGAGGTTCTCGGCGTAGCTGAACGTAATGCAACCTCACGCAGGGTCAAATTCTGCTCTTTGGCTGTTCGTTTGATTTTATCTGTACCGCTACGGAATGAATTACTGCCAATACCCTCAAGCTCAGGGAATGGCTCATCCAGCGGATATTGTGAGAAATCATGATGATCGAAGAAACGCCCCAAATATTTTAACGCAGCCTCGATCGTTACTAGATTGGTAATCTCCTCATACTTGCGTTCCGCTTCCTCTGGCGTACTGCCGATAATCGGCGAAATGCCTGGCAAAATGACAATATCCTCTTCTGATCTGCCATAGCGTACCGCACGTTCCTTCACATCACGGTAAAACTGCTGTGCTTCCTCCAAGGTTTCATGTCCTGTAAATACAGCATCCGCTTCCTTGGCAGCCAGGTTTTTGCCATCTTCTGAGGAACCCGCCTGGAAAATGACCGGCTGTCCCTGCTTGGATCGTCCAATGTTCAGCGGGCCCTGCACAGAGAAAAACTCACCTTTGTGGTTCAGTGTATGCAGCTTGTCGGGATCAAAGAATACGCCGGCTTCCTTATCACGAACGAACGCATCCTCTTCCCACGAGTCCCATAGTCCTTTGGTCACCTGCAAATATTCATCGGCAATTTTATAGCGCTGTGGATGCGATGGATGCTCCCCTTTGTTAAAGTTAAGAGCAGAACCTTCCAGCGGGGAAGTCACTACATTCCAGCCTGCACGACCTCCACTAATATGATCAATGGAAGAAAACTGGCGTGCTACCGTGAACGGTTCGCTATAGGAAGTCGACAATGTGCCGACCAGTCCGATATGCTTCGTCACCCCAGCCAAAGCAGACAAAATCGTAATTGGCTCAAAACGGTTCAGAAAGTGAGGAATGGATTTTTCGTTAATAAACAAACCGTCTGCGATAAATACGAGATCAAACTTCCCTTCCTCTGCCTTTTGCGCCTGCGTTTTATAAAATTCAAAATTAACACTGGCATCCGCCGGTACATCAGGGTGGCGCCAAGTCGTCATGCTTCCCCCAACACCGTGAATTATCGCACCCAATTTAATCTGTCTATTCTTAGCCATGGCTCTTCCACCTCTCCTGAATATAATTGTTATACCGCTTGATTATAACTTTCCAGCACTTTACCCAGCTCTTCCAGATCCGGGTTAAGAAGTGCTTCATATTTGTTATCTCCACCTATCTCTACGACAGGAACATAGCGGATACCATATTTGGTCTCCAACACATCACGCAGTGCATCATTACCGTCCACTTGGATATTTTCATACGGCTGATTTTGGGATTCTAGGTACGATTTTATCTCTCCACAAAAATGACAGCCGGTTTTGCTCCACACTACAACTTTAGGTTTGGATGACATATACATACCTCCGCGAGTTTAATGTTTATAATCCCGATTGATTAAATATGAATTATATCTATAATGTATCCTGCTCCCTCCTTTCCGTCAATCGCTTGACTAATAGACAATGGTAATTGAACGATAGAAAATTTTAATTTTATATTGCATTGAATCGGATAGGTGACAGCCTGTTATTTAAATTTGGGTAGATTAGAGTTTAAATGGGACTTGGCGCGGACATCCTTGGAATAGTAGCGCCCTTATGGCGAAATGAAATGAGGTTGGACAAATGCAGGAATGGACCATTGTAGCTTTACGTACGTTATTAGCCATCGTTATTCTTTTTGTGATTACCAAGATTCTCGGAAAACGTCAGGTATCACAGCTTTCCTTGTTCGAATATATAACTGGAATCACCATCGGTAACTTGGCTGCTTCTATCCCTTTGGAACGCGAATCCTCCTGGTACTTGGGTACTGTATCGTTAGCCGTATGGGTACTGACAACACTTGGCATTGAATTTTTGCAAATTAAAAGCAAGAAAGTCAGGGATTTATCAGATGGAAAGACGACAGTCCTAATCAAAGACGGCAAAATTTTAGAGGATAATCTGAGAAAAGAGCGACTCACCCTGGATGAACTCATGGAACAGCTTCGAAGCAAGAATGTATTCAAAGTAGCTGATGTAGAATTTGCTCTTATGGAAACTAGTGGCGAAGTTAATGTGCTGTTAACCAAAGACAAGCAGCCTGTGACGCTTAAGGATCTGAATATGCTGCAGCTACCGGAGAAGGAACCTACAGCAGTCATTATGGATGGACAACTTATGGAGCAACAAATGGCATACATGGGGATTACTCAGCAATGGCTGGATGCCAAGCTAAAGGAAAAGAGTCTAACGGTCAAAGATGTGTTTTTTGCCCAGGTGGACACACAAGGAGAACTATATATTGACCAATATAGCGATAATGTACAACAATCCAAGGTACAGGACTCTAATCAAGCCGTGCTGACTCTATTAGAACAGTGCACTACTGAATTGCAAAAGCTCGCATCTGGCTCCAGTGAGCAGCAAAGAAAACAACTATACGAACAATGCTCACAAAGTTTGAAAGAAGCTATACAGGAGATGAAGCCGGTAAATACATCTAACTCCTGAGCATATACACATAGCCCGTAAGAGTATAAGCATAGGAACAAAAAAAGGAGCGTCCTGCCAGCCGTTTATGGCTTGGAAGACGCTCCTTTTGTAATTACAGGGCCAGTGCGCATTTCATGTTTACACTGTAAAAAAATAATCTCGCTCTACCTTGCTCACTCTTAAACCGAATGCTGTATACCACTCGGATTTCCCTTTCTCCTGTGCTACCTTGTGCAACTCGTTATCCTTCCAATGTTTTATAGCGTCCAAAGACTCCCAATAGGACACTGTGATGCCCACTCCGTTTTGGTTACGAACACTTTCCACACCTAGAAAGCCAGGCTGCTTGGCAGCCAGTTCCACCATTTTGTCCCCCATCTTTCCGTATCCACCATCCCCTTCCGAACGTTCAGAAGTAAAAATAGCTGCATAATAAGGGGGTTGTGGTGTCTTTGCAATTGAACTCATAGGTACCTCCCAGAAATTAATGATTAATCGGCATTTTTCTCAAGTTCGATTATAACCACAAAGCTGAGATAAAAAAAATGAATATATGTGATATTATGTATGAATATATTTCATTCTAAGTTGGAGGACATATGAATTTGTTTAAATATAAGGTCTTTCTTAGCGTAATAGAAGCAGGAAGCTTTACCAAAGCAGGAGAACTTCTCAATCTTACACAATCCGCTATTAGCCATGCCGTTTCCGCTTTGGAGCAGGAATTGGGCCTGACTCTTTTAATTAGAGGACGTTCAGGCATCCAATTGACCAGCAACGGAGAACGTCTGATGAAGCATTTCAGAGAAATCATACAAATGAATGAAAAGCTGTATCAAGAGGTCGCCCTCATCAAAGGATTGGAAACCGGAACTGTAAAGATAGGCACATTCTCAAGTGTATCCATCCATTGGTTGCCTGGGATTATCCAAAAGTTTAACGAGCAGTTCCCACTTATTGAACTAAAGTTGCTTGACGGGAACTACCATGACATTGAAAAATGGATAGCCAGCGGAGAAGCTGATTTTGGCTTCGTTAATCTGCCTACTCTCGATGGACTGGAAGTATTACCGTTAAAAAAAGAAAGAATGCTGTGCGTACTTCCATCTAATCATGTGCTTCGGGAGCAAACAAGCATACGTGTGGATCAGCTTCTCCATGAACCCTTCATTATGCCGGCTTCAGGCTGTGACACAGATGTACAGAGAATTTTTTCCCAGCATAAGCTTGTTCCGAAAATCAAATATGAATTAGAAGATGATCATGCCATTATGGCTATGGTGCAAAATGGCCTGGGCGTAAGTATCCTGCCCGAAATGATTTTAGTGCAAAACCCTTATGAAATTTGTATTCGGCCCTTGGATGGACCATATTTCCGTTCCGTTGGTATCGCTACTGCCTCCTCAAAGAACATGGCTCCAGCCGCCAAAAAGTGTATGGATTTTATTACTGAATGGATCAACTAGTTTCTTCATGTTGGCCAAGGCAACGGATTCTCAAAGCTGGACCAGTCCATTTCCATTTCGCTATCGTCCAGCAGACATTCATCTAGCTCTTCTTCCAAGTTCAGCCGATTCATTCCGATACCGATCATAACGATTTCGTTCAAGCGGTCTCCCCATTGCTCATCCCAATGGTCCAGAACCTCAGGGTTGGCCGCGACGATTTCCTGCTGTTCTTCTTCTGGCAACGCCGCAAGCCAGCTTCCCGCTGGACCAAATTGAATAGATGGCCCTGCCTGGCTGATACTCGCTGCCCAATCCTGGGGGGCTGCAATCCAGGCCAAACCCTTGGCGCGAACGATTTCCTCCGGCCAGTAGCTCATAAATTCTGCCAATCTTGCAGGATGGAACGGTCTTCTGCGGCGATAAACAAAGGAGTTGATTCCATATTCGTCCGTCTCCGGTGTGTGGCTTTCCAGCTCCAGCTCGCGAATCCATCCAGCGGATTGACTAGCTTTGTCAAAGTTGAACAGCCCCGTATTTAAAATGTCCGTAGGCGTGACCTTTCCCTTGGAGGTGCGAATGATTCGGGCTTCAGGCTGCAATCTCCGCAGCACACCCTCCAGCTTGTCCAGCTCTGCGGGCTGAACCAGATCGCACTTATTCAGAATCAATACATCACAAGTTTCAATCTGGTCAATTAGCAAGTCCGAGATATCACGTGTGTCATCTTCTCCAGTAGCCTGCTTGCGATCCAGCAGCGTTTCTCCTGATTCAAAGTCATGCCAGAAACGGTTCGCATCGACTACAGTCACCATACAATCCAGTTTTGCCAGCGAAGCTAAATCAATGCCTGTTTCTTCATCAGCGTATGTGAAGGTTTGAGCGATGGGTACGGGTTCACTGATGCCTGTAGATTCGATTAATATATAATCAAACTCACCTTGTTCCGCCAGCTTCTTGACCTCAAGTAATAAATCTTCACGCAATGTACAGCAAATACAGCCATTAGACAACTCGACCAGTTTTTCTTCTGTTCGGGACAAGCCGCCCTCTTTCTTAACCAGCTCGGCATCTATATTCACTTCACTCATGTCATTAACGATGACTGCTACTTTCATTCCGTCTCGATTGTTTAATACATGATTCAGAATCGTCGTTTTTCCTGCACCCAAATACCCGCTCAACACGGTTACCGGGATTGGTTTCTTATTCATTGCTGGTGCACTCCCTTTAATATTGGTTTATTATTGTTTTAATCGTAATTATTACTATTAAATCAGCATTCAGAAATATACATTATTCCTTTTGCTTTGTCAACTGTAAAGAAACTCTTGAAATGAATGATCTTGAGTCATTAATATGAGAAATAACGACACTTAAAGAATTAGGAGAATGCTATGCGCTCAATCTGGTTAGGTGTGTTTGCAGCTTTCTTTTTTGCTTTTACATTTGTTCTCAATCGGTCTATGGAGCTGTCTGGAGGAAGCTGGATCTGGAGTGCTTCGTTACGTTATCTGTTTATGGTTCCTATGTTGTTTGTCATTGTCATGGCCCAGCATAAGCTTAAGCCTCTGTGGAAAGTTATGAAGGAACAACCGGGAAGGTGGCTGTGGTGGAGCTTCATCGGATTTGGTTTATTTTATGCTCCGTTATGCTTCGCATCGGCATATTCACCAGGTTGGTTGATCGCAGGAACTTGGCAAATAACCATTATTTCCGGTTCTTTGCTTGTTCCTTTATTTGCTGAGGTTGTCCATACGGAGAACGGACCTGTCAAAGTACGAGAAAAAATCCCTATCCAAGGACTATTGATGTCTCTGATTATTTTAATCGGAATTATTGTGATGCAGGTCGAACAGTCGCAATCTATTTCTACTCAAGATTTTTTATTCGGTATATTGCCTGTCATACTGGCTTCTTTCGCATACCCTTTAGGTAATCGTAAAATGATGGAAGTTTGTGCGGGGCGGTTAGATGCCTATCAACGTGTGCTCGGAATGACTATAGCCAGCCTGCCTTTTTGGTTATTGCTTTCGTTATACGGGGTTTTTAGCACAGGATTGCCAAGCAAGGATCAGACCATACAGTCTGCTCTGGTGGCCGTGTTCTCAGGGGTCATTGCTACGGTTTTATTTTTTAAAGCTACAGATCAGGTACGTGGAAATATGCAAAAGCTGGCCACAGTAGAAGCCACACAATCGCTGGAAGTGCTTTTTGCACTAATGGGGGAATTAATCTTTTTGTCTATCCCCATCCCATCTGCTTGGTCATGGCTGGGAATGTTCATCGTTATCCTTGGTATGAGTCTGCATAGCTATGTATCACATCAAAAAACGACTGTTCAGCAAATACGATCTAAAAAGGCAGATTCCGTTTAGTGCAAAAGCAGCAGATCATAGAAGAGGCTTCTGATCTGCTGCTTTTTGCCGATTTATGATCAATCCATATTACCAAGCGTAGGCTTCTGGTGCAGGTTTTCCCGGACCCGGGAAAATCTCATCCAGCTTGGCAAGCACATCTTCACTTAATTTAACCTCAGGTACCCGCAGCGCATCCTCTAACTGTTCTAATGTACGTGGTCCGATAATTGGAGCCGTCACGGCCGGATGAGATAGCACCCAAGCCAGGGCAATCACGTCTTCCTTTTCGCCCAGCTCGCGGGACAACGCTGCAAATTGCTCCAGCTTCGCACGATTCTGCTCTACCTTTTCCTTGGCACGTGCGCTGCGGGAACCAGTACCTGCTAATGCATTGCGTCCCAGCAGTC
This sequence comes from Paenibacillus sp. DP01, assembly GCF_044784315.1. Lineage (NCBI taxonomy): Bacteria > Bacillati > Bacillota > Bacilli > Caryophanales > Paenibacillaceae > Paenibacillus > Paenibacillus sp. DP01. The sequence goes on along the minus strand of NZ_CP173059.1, from coordinate 2,420,863 downwards.
CGCCCGCCAACGGACTCCATGGAATCACACCCAGACCCAGCTCTTGAGCTGCCGGTAATACTTCAAGCTCAGCTGAGCGTTCGTTCAGGTTGTACAAATGCTGCTCCGATACCAGTCCCAGAAAACGCCGTGCCTTCGCTTCGGCCTGCGCCACCGCAATGTGCCAACCCGCAAAATTACTGGAACCGATATAGCCAACTTGTCCCCGATCCACCACGGACTCAAATACGCCCCATAGCTCATCCCATGACACGTTGCGGTCAATGTGATGCATTTGATATAGCTCTATATGTTCTGTTTGCAGACGTTTCAGCGACGCATCCAAATGACGGCGAATTTTGTATGCAGATAAGCCCGACCCTGCATTGGGTCCGTCATTTTCATTTTTCATGTCTCCATATACCTTGGTTGCCAATACGACCTTCTCGCGTCTTCCACCACCCTGTTGGAACCATCGTCCGATAATTTCTTCTGTCCAGCCTTTACGGTCATGGCCATATACATTAGCCGTATCAAAGAAATTAATGCCCGCATCCAGCGCGGCATCCATAATTTTAAAAGCATCCTTTTCTTCAGTTTCCGGTCCGAAATTCATTGTGCCTAGACATAACCGACTAACCTTCAAGCCTGACTTTCCTAAGTATGAATATTCCATACTATCTCCCGCCTTTGCTTAAGGATTTTTTGAAAATTCCGAAAAATTGCATAAAAAAAGACCATACCTACTTCATTCACCAGAATAACCCCCCTTTGAAACACCCCAAAATGCATTTAAAAAGGTAGATAGCGCATGCAAAAAAGCCTCCGCACCATGCCGAAGCATTACATGCGGAGGCCACCCCTACATACTACACGCCGAATGTTAAGAAAGTGAATTTACGGCGGAGCCGCTCACCTCAGCCACCGTAACTAACTCTCTTTTTAACAATCAAGGAATTAATTTTGTTTCTTTCGCTCGCTCTGCCATTTTCTTCGTATGCTTGCTGAGCGGCTTCTTAAGTACTAATCCAAACAAGAAGCAAATTCCGATAAACACAAACAGCATCACTACATCTCGTGTTACCGTTGAAGGCAACATTCCTCCTACCGTTTCCCGTAGTAGACTAACCGCATAGGTGAACGGTACGAACGGATTCAGGGTCTGAAAGAAAGCTGTACTCGTCGCAATAGGAAATGTGCCCCCTGAACTGGAGAATTGGAGCACCAGCAGGATGACTGCCAGACCCTTCCCGATATTGCCGAACACCGAAACCAAAGTATAGGTCATGGCCGTAAACACTAGACTGATCAGCATAGAGGAGAGTACAAATGCTACTTTGGCATCCACATATGTTCCCAACAGGAACAAATCACCGAGAGATACGCTCAGCGCCTGAAAAATACCAATTGTAGAAAACGTCATGAGCCGTCCAAAATACACCTGGTAGCTTTTATATTGACCTTCCGGGTCATCCACATCTACCCTGAACATGGAGACCAGCAGCATCGCACCTACCCAAATCGATAATGTAGTGTAAAAAGGTGACATCGCAGAACCATAGTTAGGAATCGGGTATATCCGCTCCTGCTTCAGTGATACCGGACTACCGAGGAAATCACTTTCCTTTTTTACATCTCCCTTAAGCAACGCAATAGCTCTTCCGAGGGCATTTTCGCCCTTAAGCTTACGGATCGTGTCTGCTGCCTGACGTATGGAATCCTCGGCAGCAGGAAGATCGGTTCTGACAAAATTGGCTACCTGGTGTACCGCTTTTTCAGCTTCAGGAAATTTGTTTTCAATCAAATCCGCCATTTTAACAAACTGTTGTTCCGCTTTCGGTAAATCATTACGTACAAAGTCTGCCGCCTGATGAATTTTACTTTTAACCGTTGGCAAATCGTGCTTCACGAAGTCTGCCGCTTTGTTCACAGCATTCGTAAACTCGCCCATGCGTCCCTGAATCGTCGTAGCGGCTTCATGCAGCTTTTGACGATATTGTGGCAAGTCCTGCTGGAGACGTGTTAGCTCTTGCTGCCCGAATTCGGCTGCGGCCTGTGCATCATTTAATAGCTTATCAATATTCGGGAGCTGCTCTTGAGCTGTGGTCAACACATTGGCAGAATTGCGGGCAACAGATTTGATTTGATCCAGCGCCTTTTGAATGGCAGGAGCATATTCCGTATCATAATTGTCCAAAATGCTGTCAATTCCGCTACTGATTTCTCCTGCAAGGCGGTCAGCATCATCCAGCAGATTTTGGGCAGGCTTCTCACCACGCTGAATAGCATCCCCAATGCTAGTGACCGTGCTATTCAATCGGCGGAAGCGATCCTCTACCCCGTTTACCCGGGAAATAAGTGAATTCAGTGGCTGGCTAGGCAAATATCCGTTCACACGGTTCAGCAGTTGAGAAATATGGTCCAGCACACCTACGGCAGTCGTGAGCCTACCGCTAATCCGATTCGCCGTAGCTTGTGCTGCTTTAGGATCAAAATCCACACCTCGAATGATGCCTGTAATCTGTGAAACTTCATTCGCAATTTGTTGCACCAGCTGTAAATCTTCTTTAACTATGGTTCCGATCGAATCAAGCGCACCTTCGTTTTTATCCAGAAAGTCAAGTATACCAGTTGTAAAATCCTTGCCTGTATCGGCTATTTTCTGTACTTCCGGCAGTGCTGTCCGGGCAGCATTAATGACCTTAAGGGCCGTTTGCGTGTCCTCCAAGGCGGTAGCGAGTGCACTTTCTACCTTACTGAAATTCTGATCCAGCTCAACAATTCGATCACCGGCTTTTTGAATATCGGGCAGTTTTTTTTGTATATCCAAAATAACTGCGGCCACCTTGTCCAGCTCAGGCAGGTTTTTGTCAATTTTAAGCACCAGGTCGCCAGCTCGGTTGATTTCAGGAATTTTTTCCTTCAATGCAATGATCTTTTGGCCCTGAGCCTTAATTTTCGGTAAATTCTGCTCCAGCTCTAATGCCTGCTTACCCAACCGATCGATATCAGGCAACCGATTATTCAGCTCCAACACCCGATTCTCAATGTTGCGAATCGTCGGCAACTCCTCTTCCAGCTTTACTCCGGCTTCCTTTAATTTCGTCAAAACCGCCTGGCTGGCCGTTTCAATAAAGTTTTGGCTAATTTGGTTTGTCAGAGAGGTTGCCCCTGAAGAAGTAATTTTCGGAGCGACCGCGTTGATTTTTTCATTCACAGCATAATCGATCTCCGGCTTCTGCGGATTTTCTGTAAGCACACTCGTAATTTTCTCTGAAAAATCTTTTGGGATCAGCAGGCTGGCATAATAATCACCGTTCAGCACCCCTTTTCGCGCTTCCGCTTCATTGACAAAAGTCCAACCCAGCTTCTTGTTATTTTGAAGGTTATGTATAACCTCGTCGCCGATATTAATCTTTTTACCATTTACCTCAGCACCCTGATCTTGGCTGGTTACTGCAATTTTAATACCAGATGTATTCGCATATGGGTCCCACATTGCTTTCAAATTCACCCATGCGTAGACGGAAGGCAAAAGAATGATGCCAATGACTAATAAAGTCCCGGTCGATACTTTGAATACATTTTTCCAGTCTGTTAAGTAGATTTGCCATATCTTCCGCAACTTCACCACTCCTCATATGTACATTAACCTATCGTCCAGTGTTGTATGCACACGTATTGTAAACGATTTGAGCGGCTGAAGCGAATGTAATAAACGAACTCCATTTGCAGGCATAGCCTCCAGCGAATAAAAAGCACCCTATTTATTGATTTGGGGACTCCTCCCCATTTGTGAGACAGGGATCAAAACATTGGTTCTTCGCCTTTTCGATACCACCTCATTCATGTTTGTAGCTGTGCCTTATTCTTTATTCCCAGTTGCTCCATAACCTCCTTATCGAAACTCTTGCCAATCTCATTTCAATAGCTTTCATCTTTGTTTCTAAGGATAACTCACTCTCGTTGCCAACGTAAAAACACCTCCAAGGTTATCTTCATATCTTACGACATGGCTTGATTCTCTTGAAGGTGTTTTGATTTGTCTCACGTTATGAGGGCTGTTCCTCTTAAGCTGAAGGCAGTTTTTTCTTTAGTTTGCGTCTTAGTTTATATTTTGCCAGCAACATATAAAGAGACGGTACCACAAATAAAGTCAGGAGTGTAGAAAACAGCAAACTGCCAGTTACCGCGATTGGAATCATGCAGCCGACCACGTTGATCGGTTGCCTTTTAAGTTTTATTGAGTTATCGTCTCCTGTTAGCTTAATAATGCATTGCTATCAATTTGATACAATATGCTGATCATTTTGATGCGCATCTTCATTAAAGTAATGTTCAAACTGTATTTCCATTTTATCGGCTACCAAGTTTGTGTGGCGTGAATGCACAATTGCTGTAATGACAAAATAAAGGGAAACTATTGTTAGAAAAAAATAAAGTATATTCATCGAAAAACCCCTCTCCAGAAGGTAGATGACCGAAGATTGTATGGTTCCATTTGACTTTATGTGAGCTGTATTTTTATTCTATAAAACTATTGGTCACTTTTTCTTACCATTCAACTTGATCAAAACGCATGTCTTTATAGTAGAACTCCCTATCACGATCCGTAATCTCACGAAGAACTCTGCATGGATTTCCAACAGCTATTACATTCGCAGGGATATCCTTGGTTACCACACTACCAGCACCAATTACACTCCCTTTGCCAATCGTGACTCCTGGAACAATAATCGCTCCGCTCCCGATCCATGCCCCATCCTCAATGACCACTGGTAATGCAAACATCCCGCCTTCTTTGCGCTTTTCTGGATGTACAGGATGATTCGTTACAGCAATCGTTACATTCGGGCCAAACATGACATCATTACCAATCGTAACTTTATAGTCGTCAACCACGGTTAGATTGAAATTGATATATACATTATTTCCTACAATCGTATTTGAACCATAAGACATGCGAATTGGCGGCTCCATCCATACATTTTCTCCAATGCTTGCAAAGAGTTGTTTCATTAACGTTTTGCGCATTTCAACATCATCCGGATGCAAATTATTAATTTCATAGCATATTGCCTTACCACGCTGGCGTGCTTTCGCCAACTCTGCAGCCTCTTTCGGATAATTAGCATCGTGATCTGTAAATAATTGTTTGCTAGCCATTCGTTCTTGGATATTCATGCAACATTCTCCCTTATAAATGCTTGTATTTATTAGAGTAAATTGCACAACCCTTAGTTATGATCAGGTTTATGCAAAGTTTCTAGTTATGTTGTTAAGCCACTTAAACTGTCGATATCGAATAAAAGCAATGGGTAATTTAATCATCTCGTCTAAGCTGATGACGATATACAAAAAGATAGGCGGCACTTGCCAAACAAAAGCACATAGGTAACTAAGCGGCAGAATAATAAGCCACATGACAACAGTGTCGCACCAAAATCCAAATTTGGAATCCCCACCAGCCGTAAATATACCCGCTATAGTTGTGGAGTTTAACGATTTGGCCATACAATAATACGCACTAATGTAAAGCATTCCATCTAGGTAACTTTGAGCAATTGAATTCAAATTGACGATGGAGTATACCAATGGTTTAATGGACAGAATCGTGCAGCCTGCAATAACTCCAAATATCAAAGCATAAAAACACATTTTGTTGCCCGCATGCTTTGCCTTCTCGATGTCACCCTGTCCCAAATACTTTCCAACAAGTACAGAGCCTCCAGTAGCTATGCCTCCACAGAGAACAACTGCTAGGTTTTTAACTACAGACGCTATCGAGTTAGCTGCTACCATATCGGAGTTAACATGGCCAATAATTGCAGCCGTAGCGGTAAGAGCTCCTCCCCATACAATATAATTCCCCTGTACAGGCAGAGTATATTTTAAGAAATCTTTTAATAAATTTCGTTGAATGCCATCACGTACAGGCAAACGAAAACGAATGCCCCCCTTGGTTACGGAGTGAATCATACAACATACTAGTTCAATAATCCGTGCTAAAACCGTGGCAAGAGCTACTGCGGAAATGGCCAGTTCGGGTCTTGATGGGAATAAAATAAAAATGCAAAAGGCATTGAACAAAATGTTTAAGATCAAACATAAGGAGCTAATCCACGCACTGAGTTTTGCATTTTCCATACTTCTAATCACACTGAGATACATCTGCGATATTCCCATCACGAGATAAGAAAAGGAATTCATTTGTAAAAACTTTGAGCCATATTGAATCAGTTCAGTATCATTGGTGAATAAATACATAAGTGCCTCTGGAAGAAAGAAGGAAGTCAAAAAAAACAAAATGGAGATACAAAAGGAGAACATGCAAGCAATACTAAGAATGCGCTGTATGGTTGGTAAATCCTCCCTTCCCCAGTATTGCGCAGTCAGGATACTTGCCCCCGCTGACATCCCCATGTAAAACAATGTTAATGCAAAAGTAATTTGCCCTGCGAGTGATACGGCTGACATTGCAGATTGACTAATCATACCCAGCATAAATACATCAACGGATATCACGGTTGCTGATATTAAATTTTGTAATGCAATGGGAATGACGAGCATCATTAACTCTCGATTAAAATCACGATTGCTAGATCCTCTAAATTGTATACGGTTTCTCACCTATACCCTGTCCTCTCGTTGATTTCCACAATATAAGAATAGGATAGTATCATTGTTATTTCCATTAAAATTGGCTATAATTTTATAAAAATCGTATATATTCAAAGGATGATTTTGTTGATGACAAATTTAGAGGTGTTTTCTGATTTATCAGAACATTTGAATTATAATATTCCTGATTTACCACTTTACGTAAGAAAGGGAAGCCTTCATCAATTTAACAATCATACAGCAGTAGCGCATTGGCATGTGGACGTGGAGTTTATCTACGTATTAAAAGGAGCGATGGATTTCTCTGTTAATGGAACTATCACTCGATTGCAGCAGGGAGATGGACTTTTTGTGAATAGCCAACGTTTGCATTTCGGTTATTCTCTTGCAAACCACAACGATTGTTTATTCCTTGTCATCGTCATTCATCCTTCTATCCTTGGTGTGAAGCCTTCATTTGTTCAAACATACTGGGGGGATAAGTTTAGTTTAATGATGGATGATTTTGTCGTGCTTACAAATCAGATTGATTGGCAGCAAAGAGTATTACTTTCCATTCAAGAAATCTATCAGGAAATGCACAAGGACCATACTCCTCCCAATCCGCTTCGTCTGGCATCACAAGCTTTATCTTTGTGTGCTACTATAGGGGATCATTTGCAACCCATTTCTGGGCAATCTGGAGTATTGACACATGTTCAGGAAATGACTCGTTTCATTCATCAAAACTATGATCAAAAAATAACTCTTGAGGAGATCGCATCTGCAGGAGCTGTTTGCAGAAGCCGTTGCTGTACATTATTTAACAAATATGTGGGCCAGACGCCCAACAACTATGTCACTCAATATCGCCTTCAAAAAAGTTGCGAAATGTTAAAAGAAACACGAAGATCCATTAGTGAAATCGCACTTGCCTGCGGTTTTCAAAGTGCTAGCTATTTTTCGTCCATTTTCCATAAACAGATGGGTGTAGTTCCGCAAAATTATCGAAAACAAGTTTCGAATAACGATTCAACTTGAATGGAAGTAATACAAGCCGATTTGAAATCATCTGGATTACAACAGTCTTCCAACTCAAATATTATTTTGTCAAAAGCGTAATATAGAAATTCAAACAATAAGGAGTACGGGCACTGCAACTCATATGATAAAAGAGCGGGGCAATCACACCATTGCCTCGCTCTTTTACAGAATACAATACCATTTGACAGACAAGGGTCACTGCAAATCCAGTATTTTTTGAATCGTGAGAAGAACACCATTTTCTTCGTTTGACTTAGTAATGAAGTTTGCTGCCTTTTTAGTATTTTCACAAGCATTACTCACTGCAAAACTGTATTTCGCGATTGCCATGAGTTCCACATCATTCTCGCCGTCACCAAATGACATTGTTTCCTCGTATGTGACGCCCAACATTTCTTGCAGTTTCTTTACTGTCTCACCTTTGTGCGTATGCAATGCCGTGATATCCAGCCATCTAGCTTCAGAATCAACAATATAAATTTGTCCACCCAACGTATTCTCAACATGTGCTCTTAATGCTGTACTTCGCCCCTCCGTGTCGAAGACCGTGATTTTGATAAAACGGCTATCTATGTTTGCAAAAGAGTCTGTTTTTAATACACGTTCATAGGAGCCTTTAACAACTTTATACATATCTTCTGAAATGGAAGAATGAACGTACGCAGCATCACTTGCACATACAATAAGCGTCATATTGTTGTCGAAGTCTTGAATTTGATCAATCGCCTGTAGAGCTAGATTCCGATCAATACTAAACTCTTTAACCACTTGGCCATCTTTTTTAATTCGAGCAGCACTGTCACCCAGTATCCAAACTCCCTTGCCATGTTCGTCAAACAATTTTTCAACACGTTCACATTGTTTACCTGTACATGCGACAAATGTGACTCCTTTTTGCTGCATCTCTGCATAAACTTTTTTGAAAAGTTCGACATCGTACTGACTTTTATTGTTCAGAAATGTTCCGTCTAGATCCGTGACTACAAGTTTAATCATACTTATGCCCTCCAGTTTTTTGCTTGTCTTTTTTGTCCTTTTGATTAAAATGATCTACATGTTTCACTTGCATGTTTTCCACAAGAATTTGAATTTTTTTGCGAATATACAATTGCGCTGATGATAAAATACGAACCTATCAAAATGCATGTGGTCAATATAATTCCCACTAATATTCCCATGAGTATTCGCTTCCTGTGAAGTTCATAAAGGTCTTTTTTTATATACTTTATAATGAATGTTTAAAAAGTATCTAAAAAAATTCAAAACGAGTTGGTAACATGCTTATCTATGATCTCTCGCTACAAAACAAGATTAAAATATGTAACTGGTTTCATGTCAATAAATTAATTTCAGTACATCAGACTTTAGCGTGGAATGAAACGATTCGATAGGGGCATAATCAGCAGGTGTTCCTTTACGGGACATGCTCATGGTCATGCCTTTTCCCTTTACTACAGCTTGATAAGCCTGTGACGTATATACGCTTCCCTGAACGCTGTGGAGCAGCATGCTTGTCTATTTTGGAAGTTGATTCAGCGTACCCACAACCAAGGACGTATCTTGCTTGTCCGCTATACTGTAAGCCATAATCTCCCCGTTGTACAGGTCTAGAATGCTAGAGAAGTACAATATCTTTCCGCCAAACGGTAAATTTTTCCCACAACAGTAGTCGTGCCTTTTTTAAGAATGTATATTCGTTTTTCTATATTTTCACGGTATATCCATCCAGGTTAATCCCAAAAAGAAACATACACATAATCCTTAGACGTGGCATAAAAGTAAAGATTTGCTTAACCCAAAAGAAGCCCCTCAAGGCCTAAACGATAGGCTCAAGGAGCTTCTGATGTACAACATTATCCATTCTTCAGCAATCTGGTCGGCGAAAATCCTGCGCCATGACGCAGTTTCCGCTTTTCCAACCGTTTGTGCAGCGAACGGTTATACAGAACCTGAATGACAAAATACGAAATTATGCCCAGCACCACACCGAAAATAGACATGCCGATCAGGATGTGGAGGCCTCCGTGCAGTAAGTCTCTGAATACAGACCAGTTGCCGTGAAAAAGCTCCATAAAAGAATGCTCGTGAAGTCGACCGCCCCTGACATGTACCGGATAATGTGATGGATAAATCCAAGCTCCCAGTTGCTTGGCGAATGGCATCAGTACAATCGGCAAAAAGGTCAGCTTGCCGACAACGTTACCCACAATGGCGGCAGGCAGCGAACCACCGGACAGCCGAACAATCGGGTAAAACACGAGGTATACGAGAGAGGCCGTGGAAATTACGATCATCTCCAGACCAAAGCCAATGGCGAAGCCCAAAGAGATCTTTTTAACTCCACCAGGGGCGCGCAACAGCTTAATAAAATTCAGACGAATCGCCCGCCATATATTTTGAAACACATTGTATTTCTTCCTTGATTTATGAGGTTTGAGCCTTTTCGGATTGAACTTTATCAATAGGAGGACTCCTTCAACAGTACAATTTCAAGTTTAGGAATGAGTTCAAATAACTCCCCATCCTTACTTAGTCTATACTGTCATTATAACCCTCAGCGTTCGAAAAGCAATGCTATCCGCCTGTTTCGCTATTTTAGAACACAATTCGCTTATTGACATCGCTGGATAGAGGTACAAGGTCCCAAATCTCAGCCGCGTATTGCTGGATTGTACAATCACTGGAGAATTTCCCAGAATGGGCCATATTTACAATAGCACGTCGTGTCCACTCCGAAGGATTGCGATACACCTGTTCAATATGAACCTGCGTATCTACATAAGCTGCAAAATCCTTAAGCACAAAGTATTCATCATTATGATCAATCAGAGATTGATAAATGGCCTCAAATTCCCGTTCATGCCGCGTAAAAGGTGCATCGTTTACCAGTTGATCCAGCACTTCACGCAATCTTTCATCACTGTTGGCTGTTTTGCGTGCCGAATACTGTCCATTCCGATAATAGTCTTCAATCTGATCTACCTTCAATCCAAAAATGAACATGTTGGCATCGCCTACCATTTCATGCATTTCAACATTAGCTCCGTCCAATGTACCCAGTGTGAGCGCGCCGTTCATCATAAATTTCATGTTCCCTGTGCCTGATGCTTCCTTGCCTGCCGTAGAAATCTGTTCACTGACATCCGCTGCAGGAATAATCAGCTCCGCCAGCGAGACCGAATAATTTTCAAGGAAAACGACTTTCAGCTTGTCCTTAACATCTACATCCCGATTGATCGTGTCCGCCACATTATTTATGAGCTTAATCGTCTGTTTAGCGAGAAAATAACCGGGGGCTGCTTTCGCGCCAAAAATAAATGTGCGTGGCGTAACATCCAGCGCAGGATTACTTTTGAGCTGGTTATATAGATGCATCACATGCAAAATATTGAGCAGTTGTCGCTTATATCCGTGCAACCGTTTGACCTGTACATCAAAAATGGAGGATGTATCCAGTCGTACGCCCTGTTTTGCAAACACATGCTCAGCAAGCCTGACCTTATTATTTCGCTTAATCACCTGAATCCGTTCTTGGAACGATTCGTCCCCACTGTAGCGAAGCAGGTCAATGAGTTCTCGTGGACGGGTTCTCCAACGTGTACCGATAGTCTCATCATACAAGCTTGCCAGCTCCGGGTTGGCATGCATCAGCCAACGTCTATGGGCAATCCCGTTTGTTTTATTATTAAACCGGTCAGGATACAATTCATGAAAGGACTTCATCTCTCGTTCCTTCAAGATTTGCGTATGCAGTGCAGCTACCCCATTAACACTGTAGCTGCCAACGATGGCCATATGAGCCATACGTATTTGTTCACTGTGAATAATCGCCATTTCACCAATTTTGATGTCCTGACCCGGATAACGCTCTAATAGCATAGCGCAATAACGTTTGTTCATTTCTTCAATGATCAAGTAAATCCGGGGGAGCAGTTCTCTCACCATGTTGACGGGCCATTGTTCCAGCGCCTCACTTAATATCGTATGATTCGTATATGAAACGGTCCGTGTCGTAATATCCCATGCTTCGTCCCACCCCAAGCCTTTCACGTCCATCAAAATACGCATCAGTTCCGGTATAACCAGTGTCGGATGGGTATCGTTAATGTGCAGTGCTATTTTATCAGGCAATTGACTGTAAGGTAAACGAAGCTTCTCAAACGTACGCAAAATGCTCTGTAATCCGGCCGAGCAGAGGAAATACTGCTGCTTCAAGCGAAGCAGCTTACCCTCATAATTGGAATCATCCGGATAGAGAAATGCCGAGATGGACTCTACCGATCGATTGTAATCGAGAAAGCGGTAATATCCGCCCTCGCCTCGAATCGGTCCTCGAACGGGATCAAGCGCGGATTCCGCACTCCAAATCCGTAGCGTATTCACCTGCGCATGACCATAGCCGACCAGCGGAATATCGTAAGGGACGGCCCAGACCGTCTCGGCATCCTGTGTCTCGAATACAAGACGCCCCTCCTGTTCACGAGTTTCCACACGTCCCCAAAAATGAACCTCGACCTTTTTGTCAGGACGACGTTCCTCCCATACATTCCCTTTCTGTAGCCAGTAATCCGGCAGTTCCACCTGATTTCCGTCTACAATACGCTGCTCAAACAGGCCATATTTATATCGAATCCCGCAGCCATGCCCTGCATAGCCAAGGGATGCTAATGAGTCCATGAAGCAAGCCGCCAGACGGCCGAGACCCCCATTGCCTAGCCCTGCGTCTGCTTCCTGTTCCTCGATTTCCTCCAGATTCCATCCCAATTCCCCCAATGCCTGCCGAACCATATCCAATACGCCCAAATTCAGCAAATTACTACCCAATAGACGACCTATTAAAAATTCCAATGAAAAATAATAAATCTGCTTCACTTGTCCTTCTTTGTAGGCTTGGTTCGTTTCTGCCCAATTCTTGCCGACTTGTTCACGAATCATGCCGCCCAAAACCTTATATACGTCTTCCGACTGAGCCTCCTGCATCGGTTTACCCAGTCTTCCGACTAGTTGCTCTCGAAAGGCCTGCTTAAATGCTTCTTTATTGCTGAACAAAGTGGTACCTCCTGTTAATTCCGTTTTAATGGCTAAGTATGATCTTTTAAATCACGCTATTCTTGGCAATCACATAGGGAACTTTAATGTCTCCAATCAGAGTTCGATCTGGTGAAAGCTGTACATCCTTATCTAAAACCACATTCTGCACAACTGCGCCTTTACGGATGATGCATTTTTGCATAATAATCGAGTTGCTTACCCGCGCGCCTTCCTCTACTTGCACGCCACGAAAAAGAATGCTGTTCTCGACCTTCCCCCCAATGGTGCAGCCATTGGCAACAAGGGAATGATCCACCTCGGCGCTATACGTATAACGCGTCGGAGCTTCATACTTGATTTTGGTATGCACCGGCTGATTCTGGAACAGGGCTTGATATTGCTCCTGATCCAGCAGTTTCATGCTATTTTTATAATAGCTCTCGATAGAATTAATAACTGCATGATAACCATCATAGCGATACGCGTAGATGCGCAGGCCACTTGGATTTTTCTGAATCGCATCGCGAAAGAAATGATTATCCTGATGAGCAATGCAATGCTTTACCTGATCCAGATACAAGCTTTTGTCCATCACAAACATTTCTAGATAAATATTATGATGATCCTGCTCCTGATGAATACCGGTCACTCGTCCGCTGTCGTCAATCTCCAGCCGTACACACGGTGCATGCTCAGTTTCGAGCTGGTGAATGGGTTTATATACGAGGGTGACATCCGCATTCTTTTCCAGATGATATCGGTATACATCCTCTAAATCAACCTTGTTGATATGCTGAGTTCCTGCATGTACAATGGTTTGCCCCGATGAGCGATGGAAAAAATCCAGATTATTGTGCACATGCTGCAAGTCCCCACGTGATGTGTCCGTCGGATCGTTCCAGTCCGGTGGCAAAATAAACAACCCACCCCTTCTGCGGTCTAAATCCCATGGCCGACCTTCACCCAAATGATCCAGCAGCGAACGGTATTTGCGACGGATAAACAGTGCAATATCCTGCATCCCTGCATGCATCATATTGGATAAGGTGAAATCAATGAGCCGATATCGACTAGCAAAGGGTACTGCTGCCCCGCACCGGAAATAAGTCAACTCCTTCAATTGATCCAATTCGTGATCCAGGTTGATCACTCCAATGAGCCGGCTCATAGCGGACACCGTCCTTATCCGAGTTATATTCGTGCGTGAAGCTGGCTTTCCTGATCGAACAAAATAATCTCATCTAGGCTATCTTCAGGTCCAATGGCTGCGTTGTCTTCAATAACCATGTTCTCATTCACGATGGCCCGGTGAATACGTACATTGCGTCCGATTTTTACATTCGGCATGATGACAGAATCGGTAATAACGCTCCCCTCACCGACTTCAACCCCATAAAACAGTACGGAGTGTCTTACTTCTCCATCCACCATGCAGCCTTCATTTACGATGCTGTTTTTCAGGATCGCCCGCTGGGTGATGTACTGGGCAGGTTGATTGGGGCTGCGGGTATAGATGCGCCAGAACGGGTCATTCAGATCTAGCGGCGGGTCCTGAACCAGAAGATCCATATTAGACTCCCACAAGCTCTGAATGGTGCCCACATCCTTCCAGTACCCAGCAAACGGGTATGCATACAGCGACCGGCCATGCTGAAGCAATAGCGGAATGATGTCTTTACCAAAATCATGTGAAGATTCAGAATCACTTGCGCTTTCCAGTAAGTAGTGACGCAACACATCCCATTTGAATAAATAAATACCCATAGAGGCCAATGTGCTTTTCGGCTGTTCAGGCTTCTCCTCAAAGTCGTATATCTTCAGGTCCTCATCGGCGTTCAGTATCCCAAATCGTTGGGCCTCCTGAATCGTGACATTGATAACAGAAATGGTGCAATCGGCTCCCTTTTCCTTGTGATAGTGGAGCATTCGACTGTAATCCATTTTATAAATGTGATCCCCTGACAGAATGAGCACATGCTCCGGGTCATACTGATCCAGGAAATGCAGGTTCCGATAAATCGCATCCGCTGTTCCACGGTACCAATTATTCCCATTCTCTTTCTCGTGCGGTGGTAAAACGAAAACTCCTCCATCCAGGCGATCCAAATCCCAGTCGCTGCCTACGCCGATATAGGAATGAAGCACCAACGGCTCATATTGGGTCAATACGCCCACGGTGTCTATTCCCGAATGAGAGCAATTGCTGAGAGGGAAATCAATAATACGATAAGTTCCTCCAAAAAATACTGCCGGTTTGGCCAGTGTGCGGGTTAGTCCTTTGAGTCTTTTGCCTTGTCCGCCGGCGAGCAGCATGGCAACCACTTCCTTCTTTCTCATAACAAAGACCTCCCTGTCATGTGCGTCTGAAGCAATTGTGGCAGGATATTTGATAATATCCATTAAACGTGAAAAGACAGTCGTAATCGTTTCATTACCAATGGAACGGGTAAGATGTGATGGAAAGGGTAAATCATAGTTATGCGGAACGAGTGCAAGGAATCACTAAATCGTAAAATCCCGTTCATCATTTCACATTTTGGATGCTTTTTAGGCATTAGCGTATGACAACATGATCATAAGGAGGCGTTATTGATGAAGAATAAAAAATGGGTAGTAGCAGCATTGGGAATGGGTGTTACGTATCTGATGAAAAATAAAGGAGCGCGTGATAAAGTGTTGAATAAGGTACAGACGATGGTCAACCGTGCAAAAACATCTGCAAAATCTTAATCGTAAATTTTAAAGCCAGAAACAAACGAGCCTCTCTGAAAAATTGTTCAGAGAGGCTCTGCTCTGACGCTACTCAGCAACCACGAACAATGCACAACACATCGGTTCGAGGCTGAATCATTAGACGTTCAGGCATTCTCCTTTTGCTCTTCTACTTCCATGATATGTTCGATGGTAAAGGTTCGATGCGTGCATTCGGAGGAACGGTACGCTTCTAGAAGACCCGAGGTACGAATGTTCTCTTTACTCACCTTCTTGAAGGTATGAGTAATCTCTACTTTACCCTTGAAAGGGAAAAAGGACAGACCTACTGTCTGGTCCGATAACCACTCAGCCCGAACCCGTCCGCTTTCATGACGAACAGCCGGGAAGCTCAAACCTTCAGCAAACCATTCATAATCTGCTGTAGGGGTACCCGGCTCTCGGCTGCATAAAAACAGACTCAATTCGTCGCAAAACAACATTCTCCGTACATCCGTCCGCACTTGATGTTCGAAGGTTACACCGCATGCCAACTCCTGTCTGAGCCTCTGGCGACGCTGTTCCTCCGCCTCTTGATAAGCATGCGTAATCTGCTTGTCCTGAGCTTTTTCATGCTCGGTCCGTCCGACGAGCTCCTTGTACATCAAGCTGCACAGCAACGCCGCATACGCATTCTCTTGCTCGACTTCATCAATCCCGAGACGATAAAAAACAAAACGTGGACTAAGCGGAAAATCAATAAACGTATAAGGTGCTGACACATAATCATTCCAGAAAGGAGCAGCGTCCAGCCTAATCCAACCCCGGTCATGCTCCCTCGCTGCATATATAAAATCCTGTTTATGACGTCTATTTTTAAAGGCACTGTCTTCCCATTGTGAAGCCAACTCACCTGAAATACGGGCATGGTCATGCTGCGTCGTCATGATATAAGCTTGATCCGTTTCATAAATAACCATATGCTATCCCCTTCCGTTAGGCGTCTATCTGATATGTGTACAAACTTTCTGATCGAAGGCCATGGTTATGTTTACCTTCATTCATTATATCAGCATAAGGGTAAAAAGGCAGTGAAGTTTTCTCCATCCTTACTTTCAATTACCCCTTAGATTCTTCAGCCGAAACTGCTGCGGAGTCATCCCTTCCATTTCACGGAACACCTTGTTAAAATGCTTGGCATTGTCAAAGCCCACAGTAGCCGCAATTTCATAAATCTTGCCCTCTTGACGCCCTAGCAGCTTTTTGGCTTCTGCAATGCGCAGCCTTTTTAAATATTGAACAAAACTAAGACCTGTATAGGCTTTGAACGCCTGACTAAAATACGTATAATTCAAGGATACTACATTAGATACTACCGCCATGTTCAAATCCTCGCTGAAATGAGCATGGATGTACTGGATTGCTCTCGTCAAGCTGCCGCTTCTATCGGCAATCGCACTAGCAACGTTCGTTCTTCCAGTCAGTCTATCTATCTCCCCGCTATTCACACAATCGTTTATTAGAGAGTTCCTTTGCTGTAATTCTTCGTTCAAAACTGCTAACGCACTGAACAGTTCCTCTCTCACGATCGGCTTCAGCAAATACTCCCGCGCTCCACAACGAATCGCTTCGCGCGCATATTGGAACTCGTCATATCCACTGAGAATGATTACTAAAGGTCTGTCTCTTGGCTCCAGCTTGCGAATATGCTGCATCAGCATAATTCCATCCATAACAGGCATACGGATATCTGTTATCACCAACTCGGGTGAAAACTCCTTTACATGCTGCCAGGCTTCGCCTCCGTCCTTGACCAGCACGCATTCATAGAGATCGGAATACTCCCGTTCGATCATAGCTTGTAGCCCCATTCGAATGTTCTTCTCGTCATCTGCAATCAACAGCTTAGTCGTCATGGTTCGCCCCCCTCGTGATGTGACGTCTAGGCAAAATCAGGGTTACTGTCGTCGATTGTCCAGGAATGCTGGCCAGTTTTATGCCAAACCCTAGGCCATACTGCATACTCAAACGGCGATGCACATTATACAAACCGATCCCCCTATTTACCCCGGGCTCGTGGGAACCCATATCCGTCTGTTCCAGACCAGCCATGATGGCGTTTTTTCTTTCTTCAGACATTCCCACTCCGTTATCCTGTATACGCAGTTCAACGATATCTTGCTTGGAGAAGGCTTCAATGGTGATGCGCAGCGGGCTTTGTAATGCACTCCAACCGTGCTTTATCGCATTTTCGACTACAGGCTGCAGCGACATTTTCAGTATTTCCAGTTCCATAAACGTCGACGACAGGCGAATGTCCAGTGCAATTTGGTTATCATGGCGGATGTTCATAATGGCTACATAATGCTGAATATGACGGATTTCATCCCGCAAAGAAACACACGGCCCAGACCATTGGAGATTATAGCGCATCATCGAACCAAGGGAGGTGAGCGCATCCGACAACGGATACTGTCGCTCGATCTCCGCCATCATTTTTAGATTTTCCAATGTATTATATAGAAAATGGGAATCAATCTGATGTTTGAGTCCTTGTAGCTCGGCCTCCTGAGCAGCGGCCTGCTTCTGTACAGCCTCAGCAATGAGCACGTTAATCCGACTTAGCAAACTGCGAAAATATAGTGCCAGCTCCGCGACTTCTCCCCGCCCATATACGGGGATTGTAAGCTGAAAGTCGCCCTCCTGCTGTACTTTTTTCATAGATTCACGCAGTGTATGCAGCTGCTTGAGAATAAGGGCGTGCAAGGTATAAGAAATGACGGACATTAGCAATATCAATATACAAATAATGAGCAGCATGGCATTGCGTTTTTGACGAAGGTCACCCAGCGGACCGTCCAGCGCCACTACATTTAGCAGATAGGCATCTAGTCCTTCTATATAACGGTACAAACCGAGATAGGGCTTATTTCCATAGGTAAAGTCAAAAGCACCACCCTGTCCCTGAATGCGGGACTGTAACAGATGGTGCACATGGGACAGAGGGATCGGAATGGGATCAGGTTGAAAGGAAGCTGTAGCTATATCGGTAGAAGACACTGATTTTCCACCGTTCAGGATGAACATTTGCCATGCATAATCACGTGGTGCGGTTCCGAATACTCTAGGTGAAAAGAGCTCCAGCCTCATGTTGGTTTCCACCAAGCCTGCGTGTTTTCCCCCGCTAGCCTGAATTTCACGCAGCAATGCTATATACCGTACCGCTTCACTTTCCTGCCCTGCTTGCCCCAGCAATAAGCTCTTAGGTCCCTTGTATATATCCCACCATATTTTTCCTTGCTGATGTTGAGCCGTTGTCAGCCAGGAAGCCTTGGGCAGGCGTGATTCATTGAAAATCATGGGCCATATCTCATGTGCCTGGGGATTACTCGTATATAGCCGGATATTCTCTACGTTGGGATTGCTGTATAGCAAGTGCTGTAAATTGGGAAACACATTTAAGTTGAATTGAACCAGTTCATCGCTGCTTATTTCACGTTCCTCGGTTAGATAACGAAGTACGTTGCGATCTGAAATCGCAAGCTGTGCGGTCCGCTCCATAATTTCCATATTGCTGTGAATCTGGGCCAGCTCTGTATCCAGTACATACTGATTTTGTACGGTAATGTCATGCATGGTGTTCTCGTACAATTGATGAAAGGTATATAGCGAGAACAATACCACCGGGATTAAAATGACGCCGATATAAGCGACAATGAGCTTGACTTGAAGGGAGCAACCGCCTAGCCGATCGACCGTATCCGTCAGCCACTGCCATATATGGCGGCGCAGCAGGCTCTTCAGCTGTGAACGTACACGGCCTGACATGAAATCACATCCTTAACATTCAATAGATAAATGATTGAGCGAGATCATTTTGTGAACTGTTTCATTTTTTTGAGGTTTTCCTCATAGGCTTTTTGTTGATAAGCCATTACTTTGTCATAGCCTGCTTTTCTGCGGTCTTCCAAAAAGCGGGCAAACAGCTGATCGAACTCCTCATCCGAGGAAGCTAGCAGCAGCTTCGGTAATGCCTTGCCCCAAATTTTGTCTATCTGGCCTGAAGCAATGCCTTCTGCCGAGGTTCCGGTCGGTTTGATATTTTCATATTGGGAGAAGCTGTGGGTCTTGCCTTTCGTCCAATCTTCCGGCTGCTTATACGGCTCGACGCTGGGCGGCGCCCACTGCAAATTCATATTCGTATCCATCAGCATCCAGAAAGTGAAGGAGGCGCCATACTTTTTGTCAAAAGCAGAGCGATCCTTGTTCAGCAGTTCCAGTACCTCCGGCTTGAAGGCTGGCTTACCGTTAACCGTGTCCCACAGCTTTCCTTGCTCCCCTAGATATAGATCACGGTTCCCTTCCTCGCTAATCAGATAAGTCAGAAATTCAATAGCCCGCTCCTTGTCTTTGACATCCTTCGAAATGAGCGTCACCGTCCAACCGGAAATGCCCGGACCGGCCAGCGTCGGCGGGTCCAGCTTACTGTTGGAGGGTCCATCCACCGCAATGTAGACGGAGTTCGGGTCCTTCGCATGTAACATCACCTGTTGTGTAGCAAAGTCGGAACGCTGATATAGCATGGCAAAATATCGGCCTTGTGCCACCTTTTCCTCCATTTGCGGACGTTTGTCGATAAATACGTCCTTGGCGATCAGACCCTGCTCATTTGCTTGACGGAATGTTTTGAGCCAGCGAATGTATTCTTCGTCTGAACGACGGTCGTACAGCTTTCCATCCTTTTCATGCGGAATGGCTAGAAAATTGAGTAAATAGTCTTCAAAAGAATAATTCCCGTTATCCGTAAATTCGTGGAACCCTATCGGGATCAACGGCTGACCGTTCACCTCTGGAAATTTCTCTTTCGCTTTTTGAAGCGCTTTCAAAAATCCTTCCGGTGTTCTCATATCCGGCTTGCCAATCGCCTCATACATATCCTTCCGAACCATAAACGTCTGATTGGAGACAAAATTTTGGCCGTATTTTTGGTAGTCCTGCGGTGAAGAGGACGCGTTGGGATACCCATATACATTCCCGTCTGTTTGACGATACCAGGACATTTTGGCCGGGTCAGCCATTTTAATCAGATACGGATCGTATTTCTCGGCCAGCTTGTTAAGTGGGAGAACCATCTTGCCCTCGATCATTTTTTTGACCGCATCTTCCCCCCAACCAAGCGTGACAAAATCAGGCAGCTTACCGGAGGCGAGCATGGTATTCAGCTTTTCATTTTCATTCCCAGCAGGTACGATAAAATTGACACTGACTCCAGTCTTTTGCGTCACATATTTCGAAGTCATATCCGTCCCCCACTTGTTCGGGAACCAGGAAAAATTTAAATACCAGTCAAACGTAATCGGCTCTGTATCGGCCTTCCATCCTGGCGCATCTGCCGAAGCCTTAGTCTTCTCGTCCTTCAATTCCGTGACAGCGCCACTTCCACCGGATGTACATCCCACGAGCGTTCCTACCAGTAGAACAACAGCCAACAGCCCCTTCTGCCATTTGCGAATGTTCATCATAAATCTCCCCCTTGGATGATATGCTAGCCCTTAACCGAGCCGATCATTAGCCCTTTGACAAAATATTTTTGCAGAAATGGATATACAAGTACAATCGGCAACGTTGTTATGACCATCGTCGCCAGCTTGATGGACTGCGAAGTAACGGACTGGGCGACAATCCCGGGTGCGGCAGACATCATTTGATTAGAGCTGGATTGGGCAACAACCCGGTACAAATACGTCTGAATCGGCTGAAGATCCGTATTATTGATATAGATCATTCCTGTAAAATAATCGTTCCACTGGTACACCCCATGAAACAACGAAATGGTCGCTACTACAGGCATCGATACAGGAAATACGATCCGGCAGAAGATGCTGAAGTCGTTAGCACCGTCTATTTTCGCCGCCTCCTCCAACGCATCCGGCAGCTCCCGGAAAAAAGCCATAAAAATAATAAGGTCAAAAAAGCTGAACATTGCAGGAATGATGTACACCCAAAAGCTGTCCAGCAGCCCAAGATCACGGATCAGCAAATACGTAGGAATCAAACCTCCACCGAAAAATAGGGTAATGGTGCCGATCAGCATATACAGCTTACGCCCGATCAGCTCTCTACGGGAATATGCATATGCAATCATTGCGGTAAAAAACACATGTACAATCGTACCAATTAGCGTCTTGGCAACCGTTACCCCCATCGCAGTCATGATGCCGCTGTTGGCAAAAACAGCCTGATAGCTATCCAGACTAAAGATTCTCGGCCACCAGTAAATGCCGCCTCGCATTGCGTCAGCTCCTTCGTTAAAGGAGTTCACCAGCACATACCACACGGGATATAAGGTCACAAAACAAATAACCAGCATGAAGATGTTGTTGAAGAAATCGAATATCGCTTCGCCTGCTGTTCTGCGTCGCAATAACTGCATACATCCGTCCTCCTTCAAAATAGAGAGGTATTATTCATCCGTTTGGTCACCGAATTGGCTATCAGCAGCAAAATGAGAGCAAGAACTGATTTTAGCAATCCCACCGCAGTAGAATACGAGAAGCGTCCCTGCTGAATGCCCACCTGATATACATAAATATCAACTACATTACTTGCACTTTCATTTAGCGAGTTACGCAGGACAAGAATTTGATCAAAGTTGGAGTTCAATATGCCGCTGACCGCTAAAATAAACAAAATGGATATTGTGCCCTTGATGGCGGGAAGTGTGACGTACCACATTTTCTGAAACCGTCCCGCTCCGTCAATGGTGGCTGCTTCGTACATGTCTGTAGATACGCCCGCCATGGCTGCCAAATAAATAATAGCTGACCATCCAAGCTCCTTCCAAATATCCGAGCTGACGACGATAGTCCAAAAATAGCCTGGCTCCGCTAAATAACTAATTGGCTGGTCGATCCAGCCCCAAGCCAGCAACAGTTGATTGATCATCCCGGTATCTGCCAGCCATGTGGTTAAAATTCCGCCAAGAATGACCCATGATAGAAAGTGAGGAAGGTACGAAATGGTCTGAATGGATTTTTTAAACCGCGTAGACCGGATTTCATTTAGAAACAGAGCAAATACAATAGGTAACGGGAACCCGATTGCCAGCTTGAGCAGGCTAATGCCCAGTGTATTTTTGACAATATACCAGAAGTTATCATCCTCTAAGAAGGCATGAAAATGTTCTAACCCCGCCCATGGTGCGCTTGATATAGTACCAATAATGTCAAAATGTTTGAAAGCAATCAAAATGCCGTACATCGGAATGTAATGGAAAATAATCATCCATACCACTCCAAGCAGTGCCATGGTCTGCAAATGTTTTTGCCCCCTCCATCTGCGGGCTAGTGACGTCCATCTCCCCGATCGGATCGGCGGCTGCGGCTGTGGCTGTGGACTCTTCCATCCTGTACTCATACAGAAGACCTCCCTTCTCCATAATGTAAGCACTTACATTAATTATTTTAGGGGCTTCTGCTTTTAATGAGTAGTACTGGATTTTTTGATTTTGGTGTCTAAAGTTCAGGTGAAGATAGGATAATACGCAAAAAAATTATCCCAGCCCTTGGATTTTCTATTTCTATTAATTTACGAAAAAGACTATCAGATGGTACGATAAGACTATATAGAATTCCAATCATTACCTATGTACCTAGATCAGGAGGATTAAGAATGGAAGAATTAGTTCGTTCGATTCAGAAACAGGTTCGGATTAAAAGGTTTGCCTGCTGGGCAGGGTTCTTCATGTTTGGCCTGTGTACTTTAGTCGGCGTGGCAGCTCAGGAATGGTTTATGACCCTCCTGGGGCTCGGGATGACAGTCCTATCGATTTATGGATTGACCATGCTACGCGGTATGACAAAGTTAAGTAAAGAGTATCAGCCAGGAAAGGGCTATGGTTATTATCGCCGTACGGCACAACAAAAGCTGCGTTATTTGACTTGGGGACAGTGGTTACTCGGCGGCTTTATCGTTTTGATGTTCTTTATATACCACGTCCGCCTTAGTGCTTTTCTTATAGCTATCTTGGGGATCTTGACCATTCAATTCAGTATCAAAAAACGAATTAAAAATCATCAGGAGCCCGACGTCACAGAGTTGGATGAGTTTGTACGGATGGGGATTGTCTCTCCGCATGAGCAAACTATTGGAGTGTATAAAGATTTCCTACACCTTAGCCATACGTTTCAGGGTAACCAAATTGTTATCGTTACTGACAAACGGCTGATATCTGTGTTTGTAGAGGAACAAGGACGTGCGTTGAAAACAGAAATACTACTTTCAGGTATAAACAAAGTACGCGCCATCGGTACGGGTTTTCAGGGTCAAGGTTTATTACTGTCTGTAAGCAACCGTGACCATAACGAGCTTCACATTCATATGGTCGGGAAAAACATTTACTTTTCGCCAGAGCAATTCGTGGGCTGCTTGCTACGAGCACTGGACGCAGCATTAAAAATTGGATCATACAGTACAGAAGAAACATTCCCCGCTTACCAACAGACAAGGATTTCATTGCATCCATTAGAACAAGGTTTGTTGCACAAGCCTACAACCGCTTAAATATTCCTCATAAAAAAAGCTAAATAGCAAGTAAGCTCTGATCTTCATGAGCTTACTTGCTATTTGGTTAATCAAAACATCCTACTTTTTACCATTCTCACTTATTAATGATTGGCTCCATGATAAAACACGGTGATGAGATCATGACTAGTAACAAACACCAGCAAACTAAACAGACTGAGCGACAACGGGCGTGAAATCAATTTTTTCATCCTTTAACACTCCTTTTAGAATAGTTATATATTGGTCTTGCTGTGTTGCCGTAGCTTGGGATCTGAAAATCTCAAATATAGCAGTACATTTCCTAAACTCATGCTCATGTTCCATACCCAGAGTATCGGACAGCTTGAGAGATTGCAGGATATAGCCCAACGCAACCCTAAACTGCCGCAGTTTTATATAATAAAGAGCCAACTGATAGCAGAAGCGAAAATAATATGAAACATTCACAGGCTCTTCAAAATATTTAAAATCCTCAATTTGTTCGGCAAATGATTCAAGCACGCGCTCCAAAGGATAGTCGTGTCTGGTCGCTCCCTCAACAATGGAAAGAAGTCCTGGTAACAGCTCTTCCGGATTGTCACGAAGAAATTGAACGTATTCCTGCAACATTTCGGAACGACCTGACAAAATATCAAGAGCATATAAATTAGCTCTCGCAGCATGGCGATAATAATCCACTTCTGCTTCTCCATATGGATCGAGACCATTAAACCAGCCTAACTCTGCATATTTTTCAATGCAGTCTCGGGCGGCCTCATACTTGCCCTGTTTTTGGAAGGCCATGCCTTTCATAAGATGACTGTAGCCGTAATAGTAGACTAACGGCCGTTTGGTATGTATCGGTTGTATAGGTTTCTTGAATGCTTTGTAGAGCTGCCACTCTTGATACTTCTGGTTGACGTGGTAATACAGCTGATCGCATAAAGCGATCATATGGGTACCATCCATAAACGAAAAGGACAGCTTAATCATGTTAACAAGTGTGTCTAGATCTGTGATGTCGGAGTGAACAAGATCATCCACCCTCCCCACCTCCTTGTCCGACTTTTGTACTCATCAAACAAACCATGATCTATATCCCAATCAAAAATAACTTAATTACGTATTTATAACGTAATTAAGTTATATCATGAAATCAAACATATGACAAGGAAAATTATAAAATATTCCAGTTTTCAAAATGTAGATCCTATAGAGCATTCATTTGTTCAGTTCCATATGAAGCAACGGAAATGCCCGGCCTGATCCATCCAGCGCAGATCGTCCTGTTTGTTTAAAGCCATAATGTCTATAGAAAGCATGCGCCTTCTCGTTTTGCTCATTCACATCTACTTTGAGGTGCGTCCCTTTTATTTTTTCAGCATGCTTGATAAGTCGGCTGCCTGTGCCCTGTCCATGCCGTTCTGGGTCGACAAACAGCATCTCTATTTTCCGCCCGTCCAGCCCGATAAAACCCGTGGGCTCCTGAAGTTCAGTACATTCTACCCAAACCTCAAGTTCTCTAAAAGCGCCGTTACTTACGATGTGATGGTAAAATTGAATGTCCTCTTCAGACAAAAATGTGTGCGTTTGGCGTACTGCCCGAAGCCAAATATCTACGAGTTGATCATGATTTTCTTCTCGATAAGCAATAATGTCATGTGGCACTGTATTTCCCCCTTATGCGAATATCCGTATAGTATGGTTTGCAGTAAGTCTAACATGTGTATTTAGCAGCATTCAAACACAAAAAGGAGGCGGATTCTTCCGCCTCCTTTAGGTTACAACCCTTTACAATGTAACACCATTTTTGAAGATAGCAAGCTCCCTGAAATTGTTTTTCTCATTATTCACCCAGGTTCCACTGGCTACGTCAATAATGTAATCTACAAAGTTGCGTAGCGCATCTTCCATACTGACATCCTCCACCAGTGAACCAGCGTTATAGTCGATCCAGTGAGGTTTAGCCTTATATAGCGGCGAGTTGGTCGACACCTTCATCGTCGGAACGAACGAGCCAAAAGGCGTGCCTCGCCCGGTTGTGAATATGACGAGCTGACAGCCCGCTGCAGCAAGCGCCGAAGAAGCAACCAGATCGTTCCCCGGCGCGCTGAGCAGATTAAGTCCCTTGGTCTTGAGACGCTCCCCGTACTGAATAACATCGGTGACCGTGGAGGACCCGGATTTTTGCGTACAGCCCAGTGATTTATCCTCCAGTGTCGTGATGCCGCCTGCTTTATTGCCTGGTGACGGATTTTCGTATACTGGCTGCTTATAATCCAGAAAATATTGTTTAAAATCGTTAATCAAATGTACGATCTTATCGAATACTTGCTCATCGGCAGCGCGCTCCATTAAAATCGTCTCCGCGCCGAACATTTCGGGTACCTCCGTCAGTACGGTCGTTCCACCCTGTGCTGCCATATAATCCGACAATCGTCCAAGCAGTGGATTGGCAGTAATACCCGACAGACCGTCAGATCCACCGCATTTCAAGCCGATGTTCAGCTCAGACAAAGGTACAGGCTCCCTTCGATCTTCTTGCACAGCTGCAAAAATTTCATGGAGCAGCTTTACCCCTTCCTCCACTTCATCCGACACCTCCTGGGAAAGTAAAAACTTCACCCGCTCCGCGTCATATTCCCCGATGGCTTCTTTAAATTCTTTCATTTCATTGTTCTCACAGCCCAAACCAAGTACTAGTACGCCACCTGCATTCGCGTGTTTCACTGCATCAATCAAAATCGTGCGCGTATGTGCATGGTCGTCGCCCAACTGAGAACATCCATAGTTATGCTTGAGCACAAGTGCATTTTCAAAAGGTGAGATATCTCCCACTTCCTGCTTGAAGCGGTTTAAAATGAGTTCGGCAATTCCGTTCACACAGCCTACCGTCGGCACAATCCACAACTCATTGCGAATCCCTACACGACCATCCTTGCGCCGAAATCCTTGAAACGTCCGACTCTCCTGTTCATAAATATGAGGAGCTGGCTTAGGCTTGTAAGTATATTCCTCCACACCTGTCAGATTCGTTTTCGTATTATGCGTATGCACATGTTGACCTGCCTGAATGGGCTGAATGGCATGACCGATGGGATATCCGTATTTCAGGACATGCGCACCTTCAGGGATGTCCTGCAACGCAATTTTGTGCCCACGCGCTACATCCTCCGCCAGCTCCACGCATTGTTCTTGTTGTGCTCCCCATGCCAGCG
Organism: Paenibacillus sp. DP01; assembly: GCF_044784315.1. Lineage (NCBI taxonomy): Bacteria > Bacillati > Bacillota > Bacilli > Caryophanales > Paenibacillaceae > Paenibacillus > Paenibacillus sp. DP01. The sequence continues at coordinate 2,393,756 of NZ_CP173059.1, read as the reverse complement.
TCTCTCCCTGTTTGTAATCACGCAAAGCGACAGCCACGTTATCTTGATCATGAATTTGAATGAATTCCAGCATTCCAGTCTCCTCCTTGCTTATGCTCCAGGTACGCTGTTCCCGGTTAGAGAATCGAGCGTCTCCTTCATTCCTCTGCTTGTAATTTCATACACGTGCTGCGCCGTTTGTTCAGCCAGCCCTTCGATCTGATTCAGATCTTGACCCCACCATGTCTGTTTGCTGAGTACCTGCTCGGTCAATTGCTTCGCTCCAGCGAGAGATCCGTCATACGTACTCCACAATTCGCCAAACGTGCTCAATACTTCCGCTTCGTCGGCCAATGCAATCGACTCACCATTTCTGTCTCCCCGGTAAAATACGAGTAAGGATGCTAGCGAAAATACGATTTTGGCAGGCAACGCCTTACGCTGTGCCACATACTGTAGCAAGGATGGCAAGTTCCGTGTCTTGAACTTGGATACCGAATTCAATGCGATGCTCATGACATAATGACTTACATAGGGATTACGGAACCGTTCAATCACATCGTCGGCATATACATTCAATTCCGCTGCTGGCGAGTCCAGTGTCGGAATAATTTCTTCTCGAATCAACGACTGGATATATTCGCCCATAACCTTATGCTCGACCGCTTGCCCCACTGTATCCAGGCCATATAGATAGGCTACTGGGGTAAGCGCCGTATGTGCTCCATTCAAAATGCGCACCTTCCGTGTACGATATGGCGCCATATCGTCGACAATCAGTACATTCAATCCAGCCAAATGAGCAGGTAATTCTTCTTTAAGCCACTGTGGCCCTTCAATAACCCATAAATGATACTGCTCGCCCACAACAACCAAATCGTCCTTGTAACCCAATTCCGCTTGGATTTCATGAATCCGGTCTTTGGGATAACCAGGTACAATCCGATCCACCAAACTGTTGCAGAACGTATTCGCTTTCTCTAGCCATGCAATAAATTCGGCCCCAAGCTCCCATTGGTTCGCATATTTTAGCACGATTTCCTTGAGAGCGTCTCCATTACGGTCGATGAGTTCGCACGGAATAATGACCAGTCCCTTGCTTTGATCGCCCTTGAAAAATTGAAAGCGCTTGTACAGAAAGGCGGTCAGCTTGCCTGGAAAGCTTTTTTGCGGGCGATCTTCCAATTGATCCTCAGGTGTATAAGCGATCCCTGCCTCCGTTGTGTTTGAAACAATAAAGCGCAGCTCTGGCTTTTGGGATAATGCTTCATACTCCATGAATTCCGGGCCGTATGGATTAATACCACGAGTGACGCACTCCACAACGGTATGCTCTTTCATGGCTTTCCCGTCCTTAATTCCTTCAAGGATAACCGTATAGAGACCATCCTGTACGTTAAGCTTCTCCACAAGGCCTCCTGGCTGCGGTTGTACAATCACAACCCCTGTATTCCATTCTGCCAGCTTATTCATTTTGTCAATTTGCCAGTCTACAAAAGCACGCAGGAAGTTCCCTTCCCCGAATTGCAGTACCCTCTCGGGATGTGGTTCTGTAATGATAAAGCTTTTTCTGTTTAATTGGTCTAATTCATCTACATGTTTCATCTGGAGTAGCCTCCCACTAGTACCATAATGATTTCACCGTTATTTTATCACAATGCACACGTTAACAAAATAGTTTTATCAACATTTTTAGTTTAAAAAAATAATAATGACAATAATATGAACACGTTAACATATACGTTTATATAAAAATATGCAAGTATATTGTCCTTCTTGCGTTGTTTCGCACCTGTTCCAAGACGGTTAAGGCTAACTATTACCCTATCCCGAGACCTTGTTCATATATACATTTCAGCAGAATAGACGCAAGAAAGCACGGGCAGGATAACACTACTTACTAGGCAGGAGGAGCATCTATGAAGACAATCGCAGATACTATTGTACAAGTTTTAGTTAATGCAGGGGTCAAGCGGATCTATGGCATCGTTGGAGATTCATTAAATAATATAGTGGATTCCATTCGCAGCAATGGTCAAATTGAATGGATTCATGTAAGGCACGAAGAAGTGGCTGCCTTTGCAGCTGGAGCAGATGCTGATCTTAGTGGCAGCATTGCCGTATGTGCCGGTAGTAGCGGCCCCGGGAATCTGCATCTGATTAACGGTTTATATGATTGCCACCGCAATCGAGTGCCTGTACTTGCTATTGCGGCTCATATTCCAAGTGATGAAATCGGAAGTGAATATTTTCAGGCTACACACCCTGAGCATCTTTTTGGAGAATGCAGTCACTTTTGTGAGGTAATTACGACACCGCGTCAAATTCCAAGAACAGTGACCATGGCTATTCAGGAGGCAGTTTCACGTTCAGGTGTTTCCGTCATTGTTCTTCCCGGTGACGTAGCAGCTTTGGAAGCGGAAAAGGTGCCCACTCCTGAACATGTCTATCACCCCACAGCACCTGTCGTCCATCCGTCCGCTTCTGAAATTTCCCGGCTGGCCGAATATTTAAATAACGGTAAACGAATTACGCTGCTTTGTGGCGCTGGTTGTGCTCACTCTCACGACTTGCTTATGCAGCTGTGCGACAAGCTAAAGTCTCCCATGGTATCCGCTCTGCGAGGCAAGGAATATCTGGAATATAACAACCCTTATTATGCTGGATTGACGGGGCTGATCGGGTATTCTTCCGGGTACCATGCCTTGATGGATTGTGACGTCCTGCTCATGCTCGGAACAGACTTTCCTTACAGACAATTTTATCCTGAAGATGCGATTGTCCTACAGGTAGATATAGATCCTTCCCATCTCGGCAGACGAACTCCGTTGACGTATGGTTTATGCGGGGATGTAAGGGCAACGTTGGAAATGCTGCTTCCTCATTTAACGTCGAAGCATGATACCAAGCATCTGGAAAAAACCGTCTCCCATTATGCCAAGGTACGCCAGGAGCTGGACGATCTGGCGGTTGGTAAGCCAGGTCATATGCCGATCCATCCGCAATATCTCGCCAAGGTTATCAGTGATGCCGCCCAGGAAAATGCTATTTTCACTTGTGATGTCGGTACTCCCACAGTATGGGCAGCACGTTATTTGCAAATGAACGGTCAGCGCCGACTTCTCGGTTCCTTCAATCATGGTACGATGGCAAATGCACTGCCGCAGGCGATCGGTGCGCAAGCCACTGAGCCTGACCGACAGGTGATTGCCCTCTCAGGCGATGGTGGACTCACGATGCTGATGGGCGACCTGCTCACCCTAAAACAGCATCAACTGCCTGTAAAAGTTATTGTTTTCAACAATGGCGCTCTCGGCTTTGTCGAGTTGGAAATGAAAGCAGCCGGATTCTTGGAAAACGGGACTGAACTGGTTAACCCTGATTTTGGTGCTGTAGCACAAGCCATGGGACTTAAGGGCATTCGGGTTGAAGATCCGACCATGCTGGAGGATGCCATTCAGCAAGCATTGACTCATGACGGCCCTGTTGTGGTAGATGTGGTGGTGAACCGTCAGGAACTATCCATGCCACCTAAAATTAATCTTAAGCAAGCAGAGGGCTTTACACTGTGGATGATGAAAGCCGTGCTGAACGGACGCGGGGACGAGATTGTTGAACTGGCAAAAACCAATCTCTTTCGTTAAATACATGACGAAGCAGTGCTCATTTCAACAAAAAAGGGGCAGGAACAGTGCTTGAACATTGTTCCTGCCCCTTTGGGGCTTGCCTCTTTTACATAACAAAACTCAGCGTAGTCTGTCTGCCGTCGATTTCCGCTTCATGAGCGCGGTTTCCATAAATATAAGCTCGCCCTCATTGGACGGTGACTGAATTCGTTCCAGAATGCAAGCGGCTCCGCGCTCGCTAATCTGCTCAATCGGTCTTTTGACCGTCGTTAACGGTGGAGTCGTATACATTGAGAAGCCGATATCGTCAAACCCAATGATAGAGATATCCTCCGGTACTTTCAAGCCATTTTCAAATACCGCATTCATCGCACCAATAGCCATATCATCGTTAGAGCAAAACACTGCTGTCGGTGGTTCTTCCAAGGCAAGCAGTTGCTTCATTGCCAGACTTCCGCTTTCCGTATCATAGTGACCCTGCACAATATATTCGTGTCGGATCGGCTTACCACGATCAATTAATGCATTCATGAAACCCTCGCGGCGTTGCTGGGTCGACTTGAAGCCTTCTACCCCCTCGATAATCGCAATGCGTTCATGCCCACTTTCAATGAGAAAGGAAACAGCTTCATAGGAGCCTTCCTTATCATTAGAAATCACATTTACAATCCCAGCCCCAGACACCTGCCGGTTCAGTACAACTAGCGGAATGCCTTGACCTAGCACATGATAAATAAAAGAGTTGTCCGCTTCGCTTTGGCTCATCAGAATGATGCCATCAAAACGCTTGCGATGAATAGCAGAAAAATCAGCGTAATCGTCAATTCCTCGCACAAACAGATTGTAATCCACCCCAATGACGTTGTTAACTCCACGGATGGTATCCGCAAAAAAGCTGGAGCTGGTGCCTTCTGAAATACTGGTGAAAAACAGGCCTATCGTATGCGAGCGCTGGAGAACCAGGCTTTTAGCATTGTAATTTGGAATGTAATTGAGCTGCTCTGCCAACTCCATAATTTTGCGTTTCGTATCTTCTTTAATCAGCGGGCTGTTATTGAGCGCCCGGGAGACGGTTGTATGGGAAACATTAGCCAGTTTGGCAATGTCTTTAATAGTAGCTGCCATATACGTATCCTTTCCTTAGTAAGGCTCTAAAAAATTATATACTCACCATACCACAGGAGCCGCCCGGAAAAGAAGACCTTCACAAATTATACGCGGTTGTCCGCATGTCGACGCTGTAATTCTTGAACCATTTCTGCATGTCTGCTGTCCGTCAGTTTGTACATTTTACCGATTACCAGCATGGCCAATGCCAAGGCAACAGCCGGATAAAGACAAAGTAAGGCTTTGATTCCAAGCAGCGTTCCAGAGGATTGAATCACATTCGGTACATATCCTACAAGCGCCAGTCCAATACCCGATAGAAAGCCGGACAAGGATTGAGCCAATTTACGTGAAAAGTTAAATAGTGAGTAGGTAATCCCTTCCTTGCGCTCCCCGGATGACCATTCGCCGTAATCAATGATATCGGACACAAATGCCCAGGTAACCCCGTTGGGAATACTAATACCAATGAACGAAATACTCGCCAGAATTGTGAAAATATATACGTTGGAAGGCATCAAAAAGTTAATCGAATCGGCAATAACGCTAACTAGCATCCCTAAGATTGCTGTTTTACGTTTACCAAAACGCCGTACCAGTTTGGGCAGGAACAATACACCCAGCAGTGACGAACCGATAATAATAAAATTCATATACGCCATTAATTCTACATGTCCCAAATTATATTCGGCAAAATAGATCAACAGTGCGGACTTGATATTGTAAGCGGAAATGGTGAAAATCGTCATTAAAACGAGCACCAGCAAGGGTTTATTATTCGTAAAGGTGTGCACAATCACGCCTAAAGATAGCTTCTCTTTTGGCCCGGACTGGCTAATAATACGTTCTTTCGTTCCTCGGTAACATATGATGAAAGCGATCACACCAATGAATGACATGATCCCCATGACCACCGGATAGCCAACATGATGGTTAGGAAACAATAAAATAAGCGGCATGACCACGACACTGGTTACGAATAATGCACCTAGTGATCCCGCCTGACGGAAAGATGACAACGAAGCACGTTGCTGAGTATCCTGCGTAATGGCAGCACCCAACGAGCCGTATGGAATGTTTACAATAGAGTAACCAATCCCCCAGATCATATAGGACGCGTAGGCGTAAATGAGTTTGCCTGTGGGTGAAATATTCGGCGAAATAAAGGTAAGAACCGTAAGAATTGCTAGGATAACGCTTCCAACGACAAGAAAAGGTCTAAATTTTCCGCGTGTACCGATATGTTTGCGATAATCAACAAAGGACCCTACAATGGGATCACAGACGGCGGCAAACAGCTTGCTGACCAAGAAAATGCCTGCGGCGGCTCCTGCAGAAACCCCTGCTACATCCGTAAAAAATTTCAGCAAATACAACTGCCCCAAATCAAACATGAATCCGTTTCCAAAGTCACCCATACCATACGAAATCTTTTCTTTCAGGCTAATATGCTCACCTGTCTTGTTGTCAGTTTGGACGCTCTCCTGCACGATAGGCACTCCCATACCTACACACTCCTCTACACTTGTAATTATTTTCACATACTCATTGATATCTATTTTGGTTTTTAATTGCTCTTGCCGGGAGTTGGGTACAAGCTCCTAGCAAGAGCTCCTTTTCTCTGAAGTTAGTGAGTCCTCACTTTAGAATGTAGCGTCACTTACTATGAACAACCGTTGGGAAGTTAAAATATTGCTCGGCGTTATTGTAGCAAATATTTTGTACCACGGCTCCGAGCAGTTCCAGATCCTCAGGGGCCTTGCCCTCCTGAACCCACGTTCCGATTAAATCGCAAAGGATACGGCGGAAATATTCATGACGTGTGTAAGATAGAAAGCTGCGCGAATCCGTCAGCATGCCAATAAAGCGGGATAGCACTCCGTAATTAGCCAGCAGCTTCATCTGCTCCTGCATGCCTTCGATATGGTCATTAAACCACCAAGCGGTACCAAACTGGATTTTCCCTACTGTACCACCGGATTGGAAACTGCCTGCGAGACTTGCCAATACTGGATAGTCAACCGAATTAAGCGAATACAAAATGGTTCTTGGCAATCCTCCTGCCAGTTCCTGTGCGTCCAGTAGTGCTGCCAGTGGACGGGCGAGGGAACCATCATTAACAGCATCGTAGCCTGTATCCGGTCCCAAACGACGGAACATCGCAGTGTTGTTGTTACGCAGCGCGTGAATATGGTACTGCATCGCCCAGCCGTGTTCTGCATACTGTTTGCCAAGGAAGACCAGCACGTACGACTTATATTTCGCCTCTTCCAAAGGAGTCACACGGCCTTCCTCCAGCCCCTTGCTGAATATGGCTGCTGCTTCCTCCGGTGTTGTTTCTTCAAAAACTACAGTATCCAGCGCATGATCAGATACCCGACCTCCGGCAGCATGAAAATGGCGCACCCGGCTTGCCAGCGCATTCAAAAATCCTTCAAACCCGGAAACGTCCAATCCGCTGACTTCACCCAATCGAGCCACCCATGGCTGGAAGGTTTCACGATTAATTTCCAAAGCTTTGTCGGGGCGGAAGCTTGGCAACACAGCTACTGGGAAATCGGTCAGCTTGCTGATTTGTTTGTGGTATTCGAGATGGTCGGTCGGATCATCCGTGGTGCACACGACAGTTACCTTCGAGTTCACAATCAGATCACGTGCCCCATAGCCCGGACCCTGCAGCTTTTGGTTTACCTTTTCCCAAATCACAGGTGCGTTCTGTTCATTCAGCAACTCGTAGACACCAAAAAAGCGTTGAAGCTCCAAATGTGTCCAATGGTACAACGGGTTGCCGATCAATGTAGGTACAGTTTTGGCCCAGGCCAGAAACTTGTCATAATCTTCACCATCACCCGTGATCAATCGCTCCTCGACCCCATTGGCCCGCATAAGTCTCCACTTGTAATGATCACCGTACAACCAAGCTTCCGTAATATTCTTGAATTTTTTATTTTCATAAATTTCTTGTGGACTTAAATGACAATGATAGTCAATAATCGGCATATCCTTGGCATATTGATGATACAAGGTTTCAGCCGTTAGATTGCTCAACAAAAAGTTTTCGTCTAAAAACGTTTTGGTCATTACTTTCTCATCCCTTCTATAATCGTGTTTCTTAATTAATTGTTAACGTTAACAAAAATATTTGATCTCTACTTACCTTTTAACAATTACATTCTCCATAACATAGAAATCCACGTGGTTATACAGGATGAAAAAGCTATAATATGATTCCTGTACATCCTATCACGCTGGATTACTTCACCTTAAATTTAATGTTTACGTTAACAACAATTACATTGTAACCGCTATCCTTTGTGGAGGAAAGTGATTTTTATCATGTGAGCGGATAAAAATGATCTGCCCCATTTGAGGAGAACTGTTCTAAACCTTCTCGATGACCGAGACCATAAGAAAATTCCACAAATTTTAATTTCCGCGATAAATCAAACTTTGAAAACGTTTTATACGATTTTCTCTTTTTTTCTGAAAATTTCTTTCTTGAAAATACCAGTTATTGTATTATAATTGCAATATACATCCATTGATTTACATTGAAAGTATTTCATTAGTTTATTTCACACACGAAGAAGAAGAGGTGGTAGCATTGAGTACAAAAGTGCAAGCTGTTCAAACTAAAACTAAAACCAAATCCGATACAAAAGGAGCCGACCTTGTTGTTGACTGTTTGATTAAGCAAGGGGTTACGCATATTTTTGGCATTCCAGGTGCCAAAATCGATTCTGTTTTTGATGTTCTTCAGGATCGGGGTCCAGAATTGATCGTATGCCGCCATGAACAAAATGCCGCCTTTATGGCAGCAGCGGTCGGTCGTTTAACTGGTAAGCCGGGTGTATGCATTGTTACCTCGGGTCCAGGCGCGTCTAACTTGGCGACAGGACTTGTCACCGCGAATGCAGAAAGTGATCCTGTCGTCGCCATTGCAGGTGCAGTCCCAAGATCGGAACGCCTGAAACGCACACATCAATCTATGGATAATGCCGGACTATTCGAACCTATCACTAAATACAGTGTAGAAGTAGAACACCCTGATAATGTACCGGAAGCCATTGCTAATGCATTTCGGATTGCGACCTCAGCCCAGCCTGGAGCCACATTCGTCAGCCTGCCGCAGGACGTGTTGACTTCGTCATCCGAAGTAACAGTCATTGAGAAGGTTTCCCTTCCCCAGCTTGGGACTGCACCCGCCGAGCTCATCAAACAAGTCGCAGACCAAATCAAAAAAGCCAAACTGCCCGTACTTCTTCTCGGTATGAAAGCCAGCACGCCTGAAGCCACCGCTGCTATCCGTGCTCTTATTCGAGATACAGATCTGCCTGTTGTCGAAACCTTCCAGGCCGCTGGAGCCATCTCCCGTGAACTGGAAGACCACTATTTTGGAAGAGTGGGGCTGTTCCAAAATCAACCGGGTGATATGCTGCTTGGAGCCGCAGATTTGGTACTGACGATTGGCTATGATCCTATCGAATACGACCCAAAAAACTGGAACATCCCGGCAAATCGAACACTCATTCATCTGGATGACCATCAAGCCGATATTGATCATGATTATCAACCGGACTACGAGTTAATCGGGAACATAGGTCTGATTGTGAGTGGCCTCGCAGAAGAGTTGCCTACCTTAAAGCTACCTAAATCCTCCTGCGACCAATTGAATCGTCTACGCCATGATCTGAACGAGCAAGCAGCTGTTCCAGCCCACAAGCATGATTTTCTGATTCATCCATTACAATTTATTCGCACACTTCGCAGTCTGATTGATGATAACGTCACAGTCACCTGTGATGTCGGTTCACACTACATTTGGATGGCACGGTATTTCCGTTCGTATGAACCGCGACGCCTGCTATTCAGCAACGGAATGCAGACGTTGGGCGTAGCACTGCCTTGGGGGATTGCCGCTACACTCGTCAACCCCGGTCAAAAAGTCGTGTCTATTTCTGGAGACGGAGGATTTCTGTTTTCATCCATGGAGCTCGAAACCGCTGTACGTCTTAACTCACCGCTAGTGCATATTGTATGGAGAGATGGTACCTATGACATGGTCGCCTTTCAACAACAGATTAAATACGGCAGAACGTCTGGTGTAAAATTTGGAGATGTGGATGTTGTGAAATATGCGGAAAGTTTTGGGGCCACCGGATTACGCGTCCACTCTCCTGAAGAACTGGAAAACGTATTGCAGCAAGCTCTTCATACGGATGGCCCTGTGGTCGTTGATATTCCGATTGATTATCAAGATAATATCCAGTTGGGACGCAAACTGCTACCAAATCAATTAAACTAACTTTTACCGAGACTCTCTCGTGACGGTTTCGTGACAATTAAAGAGCAACACGTTATTTTTTATAATTTTTTTGAGCTATTTGTGTTATTTACTGAAACATTACGTTTATTATTGAAAAAGAAAGAAAATGAATGCATACAATTACAAAAGGAAGTGTATTACCATGACCGTTGCAGGACTGGAAACCAAGCAAGAAACTGATCATGATATTTACCAAACGTCCACTATGCTTGCTCTATTAGATGGTCTTTATGATGGAGTTGTTGCCTTTGAGGAGCTGCAAAAGCACGGGGATTTCGGAATTGGTACCTTTGATCAACTGAATGGCGAGATGATCGCGTTCGATGGTGAATTTTATCACTTGCTTCCAGACGGTACGGCCCATCGCGTAAAACCGGAAGAAACTACTCCGTTTTCCACCGTCACCTTTTTCCGCGAAGATTTCACATATACTATTGACCATCCCATGCATCGTGAAGAGCTGGAAGCTTTGCTGCTAAAGCTGTTTCCAAGCCGTAATCTGTTCTATGCCTTCCGTATGGATGGCACTTTTCGTGAAGTAAAGACACGTACTGTGCCTCATCAAGTGAAGCCTTACAAACCATTTATCGAAGCAACCAAGTCACAGCCTACCTTTACTTTTAATGACGCTTCCGGCGTGATCACAGGCTTTTGGACACCTGCTTATGCCCAAGGGATTGGAGTAGCCGGATTTCATCTCCATTTTATTAATGATGAACGCACTGGAGGCGGGCATGTTTTTGATTTTGTTGTCGACAAGTGCACAATCCGTATTTGTCAAAAATCCAATCTACATCTTGTGCTGCCCGATACACCAGATTACTTGAAGGCTAATTTGTCCAGAGTAGACTTGGAGAAAGAAATCGCTGTTACTGAAGGTGCACAATAATTACGCATATAGCTCATCAAGGTACGGTCCCTTAGCTAGACAATAAAAAAGCAAAAGATCACAGTCAGAAAATGAGGCTACTGCTCTCTGACTGTGATCTTTTTATGTAGGCAACATATATACACAATGCCGCTTATGCTCTCACTCCGGCCTACTTATTCCTCGATCTGGTCTAACTTATCAGCATAATATTGAATGGCACGGGAGTACTCCTGTAATGTTATATCTGCGGTCGTTTCAGCCAACTCCATGAGCAGCCCCTCCATGGCCTTCCCGTGTTCCCCCAGATTATATAACACCATAGCGTTGAATACCCGAAACGGTCTGTAATCCGGAAATTCGTTCATTCCTGTGTCCAACCACGCTTTCGCCTTGGCGTAATCCCCTAATACACGATATGTACTGCTTAATCCTAGGATGGCTCCTCTCCTGGAATCTGCGGCTAATGCCATACCTAGGCTTTTTTCATAAAAGGGAACCGCCTCCCTTTCCATGCCCAATACGTCGTGCGTCCAGGCTGTCTGATACCATAACTCCGCTTCTTTCGGCTCCTGCTCAAGGGCCTTTAATAAAAGCTCACGTGCTTCCATTGCCTGTCCTGTACGTCTTAGATCGCTGACTTTTGCAATCATTTGTTCCATGCTAATTCCCCGCTTTTTTCTTGACTATTTCCTTGAGATACATGTTACCCGACATTTGAATACGATGTAAATGGAGATTCTCAAATATAATGAAGAGCACAAAAAGACTCTCCGCTTAGGAGAGTCGTTATAGTCCGTTGTTACGACTTATTTAACCTTCAACGATGCTGTACTCAATATTTCCGCTACACGTTGCGTGTCGAAAATACGGGAAAGCTCCTCCACTGCTGTCAAGTACAGCAGGCCGTTGCCCTCCATCTTAGGAGAATTGCCGAGTGGAATTGTGCGTTTGATGAGTTGGGCGTATAATTCCGGTTCGGTGAGATCACGCTCAAAGCTCGCATTCGCCAGCTGCTTAATCAACGCCAATGCACCTGCTACGTGCGGAGTAGCCATCGATGTTCCGCTAAAGGTCGCATATTTCCCGCCCGGAACTGTGGACAAAATATCTTCTCCTGGTGCAACCAAATCCACCTCATTATTAGAATTACTGAACTCTGAGGCGTGTCTGTCAAAGTTGATAGCACCTACGCTGATCACTTCATTATAACAGCCAGGGTAGCCGAGCTCGTCCGTTCTGTCGTCACCGTCTCCCTCATTTCCAGCTGCACAGATGACCAGGATTTGGCTGGCTACAGCCTTTTTTACTGCTTCATGAAGCTCAGGCACATCCTCAGGACCGCCAAGCGACATCGAGATGATGTCTACCTTTTGCTCAATTGCATAATAGATACCTTGGATGATCCAGTCATATTGACCGGAGCCCTGCTTGTTTAGCACTTTGATGATGAGCAGATCTGCCTCTGGGGCGACACCTACGACACCATTCTCATTTTCCGCTGCCGCAATGGTTCCTGCCACATGTGTACCGTGACCGTTGTAATCCTTGAAAATTTCCGGATCACCTTCATCATCATCCGTGAAATTGCGGCCACCAATAATGCGTGCCTTCAGATCCGGATGGTCCGCATCACAGCCCGTGTCCAGTACCGCCACCTTTACTCCTCGGCCTCGAGTCTGGTTCCATACCGCAGGTGCCTGGATCATCTCCACCCCTCGCGGTATTTCATTCACTTGTTGCTCCTGCTTGATCACTTGGTAAGGAATGATATGCACTTTACGTTCCATCTTATTCCCTCCTTCATGGATTCAATTGGAAACCATCCGTCTTTGAAACTTTGAAAACCTCTACTGCATTCGAGGTTACTATATTCTAGCAATTTTTGAAAAGTTTGAACATCCCAATTTGCTTATTTTTGCAAAAAAAACAGACATCAACCAAATCAATTGGGAAATGTCTGCTCTAGTCCCTCTATGAGCCTTAGATTGATTCCGCTTGTAGCTCAGCCTTAGATAACAACGATTTGTGCTGCCATTTCCGGCCTTTCCAGCGTAAATAGTGAAAAATACCTCGTACCCATTCATCGCATGCATGTGCTATCCACACACCCAGAACACCATATCCCATATGAATGCCTAGCACATATGCTAGCGGGATTTTGATCCCCCACATTGAAATAATGGCCATCATTAAGGGGAACTGAACATCTCCTGCTGCTCGCAGGGAGTTAATGACCACGTGATTGAACACACGGCCCGGCTCCAGCAATATACAGAACAACAAAATCGCTGCCCCTAATTGAATGATCGCTGGCTCGTCCGTAAAGATTGCCATCACTTCATATCGGAAAAAGGATACAGCCACGATCACAGCAATCGTAATGACTAGTGACCATTTCAGGCTTCGTAAAAGTTGATGATATGCTTTTTCCTTGTCTCCTGCTCCAATCAGGCGAGCCACAATAATTTCGGTTCCCTCGCCGACGGCCATCCCAAATACCATAAAAAAATACACAATCGTATTCGTATAGAAATGAGTTGCAATCGCTGTTGTACCCATAAAGCTGACAAATCGGGTCACCATCATTTGACTAAGCTGATAAGAAAGCCATTCCAGCCCGGCAGGAATACCAATTTTCAGGATCGCCACCAGCTTGCTCCATTGAAGCTGTACATAATATTGGATACGAATCGGCGCACTTACACGTTTGTACAGCAGGATAAAAATCCACACACATGCGACGACGCGGCTAATAACCGTTGAAATCGCTGCTCCCGCCACTCCCATTTGCGGCAGACCAAACCAGCCGTATATGAGCAATGCATTTCCCACAACATGCAATATATTCATACCGATGCCTACGATCATCGTATCTTTGGTAAAACCATGCGAGCGAATGACCGGCCCTGCGGTTAGCATAAGGGCTTCCAGAAACAGCGAACCCCCTGCCAGCATCATATAGATTTCTGCATTTTCCTTGATGGTCGGAGTAATATGATAGAAGGATAGTAAAAAATCCCGGCTCACGATAAACATCAAACTCAGCGCCAGGCCAAATACCAGATTAAAGGTTAGTGCCGATGCGGTAACACGGCTTGCGTCCACATGCTTTTGCGCACCTAATAACTGAGCAATGATCACACCTACTCCAAGACCAAGCAGATTGAAGAGTATAATCGTAAATTCAATTAACTGTCTGGATACACCGACAGCCGATACAACCTCATCTGAAACATGGCTAAGCATGAACGTATCCACGCTACCCATCAAAATATGAAATAGCATTTCTATGAAGATCGGCCAAGTAATCGCGAAAACCGTCATCGTTTTAACGGCCTGCGCTTGCTTGGAGCCACTTTCCTGCGACAATGACATACTTCTGTATTCCTCCCGCTTCCGTATGTAAATCCAAATTTACCCATACATTTTTTGATAACGCTTACTTATTGGTAAAAAATCATATGTTTTTTATCATTTTTATAATATTCCAAGCGGTCCTGCAATTGTCCTGTGTGGAATTCGAACTTGTGTCCGTCTGGATCTGTAAAATAGACTGATCTTTTATCCTGTTCATTTCGCTCCCGTCCGGGCAGAATAGGGACATTAAGAGTTTTCAGCTTGTTAAGCATACTTTCAAAATCCGCTTCCGCTACTGAAAATGCAATATGCGTGTAGGAATGATGAATTTCATTTCTAGGAATATCCTCTTCCACATTGAGAGCCAACCACATTCCCAGGCAATCCAGATAAGCCAGCTTGCGTCCTTTAACGAGCAGTTTTCCATCTAGTACATTTTGATAGAATTGTATAGACTTCTCCAAATTAGACACCGAAAAGCAAATGTGATTCCATCCTTGTATGCTCATGCTTCCTATTCCTTTCAGCGAACCCTGTTCAGCCAGTAATTCCATGCTTCTGTATATTGGTCTAGATCTTCCGGATGATGGCGAATGCAGGTAGCTATACGAAAGTATAATCCCTGTAGCACTTCCCTGTTCAGCTCATATTCCCCTGTCATCTCTGGACTAAGCTTATCTACTGCCGGCAAAATGGTATCGATGGTCAGCCTATCCGGTGAAGAACAAAAGGCATATATCAAATCATACAGAGGTTCTCCCACCACTGGATCAGGGTCAATAATACCTGTCAATGTACCATTTTCGGCAAACACAAAATTATGTACTCCGAAATCGCCATGAAGCAAATATTTAATATTCCGCTGCGGTGATCCGGCCACAAGAGTATGGATGAACCGATGATTTTCTGAGGGTAAGACGTCTTGTATAATCTTTTCGGATTCTTTCGTTCTGTGGAGCAAAAAATCTCTCCATTCCACAAACGGATGATCCGAATAACCATACTTGCGTTCCTCTCGAAGGGATTTGTAGTGTGCAATGACCTCTGTCGCCAGACTGAGCAGCAAATCACCCTTATTTCTTTCACTATATTGCCTAGTGAACCCTGGCTTGAACGCATATACCAAATAACGATGCAGCGAATCTACATAAATCACTCGAGATAGCTTCTCAATCTGTGCATAGGTTAGCAAAAATTCTGCCTCGGCTTTTACAATCGCGGGATCATTTTGCTTAATGACATATCGTGGTCTGGTACCGTCCATGACAACAACCACTTCACTCGAAGTTCCGCCAGTCAGCGGTTTGAGATTTTGCATATGGCTTTCAAGCACGCCTGCTTCATACAGCTCATTCAGGATAAATTGAATGTCCATGTAAAACCTCCCTATGCATCTGATCCATAAATAATACGACAAATAATGCGGCTGGCGCTTCGGATTGCTAATCTAGCCCACCTGTTCGCCAGCCATTCTTTTCTTACAAATATATTTTTTCATGCTCCGCATAGATTTCAAGCGCCCGCTCCATCTTATGGACATAGGCCTTATCCTGACTGGTACATAGAAAAGTGACATGTCCCTCCTGCAATTGGCCCGTTGTCAACGGAGCTGCCAGTAAATTACGCTCGGACAGCACCTGTTTCAAGCGTTTGACCGTTCCCTGGCTCCCATCAATGAGCTGAATATGAGAAGGCAGCAGTTCTCTCAAAATTTCCTTATAAAATGGATAATGTGTACATCCCAATACGACCGTACCATAGACGTCTAAGTTAAACGAAGACAGCTTATGGTTAAAATAATTGAACAATTCCGTACGGTCAAAATTCAACTGTTCGCAATATTGTACGAGCTCCGGCAAAGGCAATGAGTCCACACTTCCGTGATCGTCAACTCTGGATACTAGTGCCGCATAACCGGATTGTTTTAATGTCAACGGTGTCGCCAGCACCAGAACTCTTTTACCATTGGCTCGGTTCATCTCGACCGCTGGCTTCACGGCTGGTTCCATTCCGATAATCGGAAATTTATATTCCTTCCTTAGCTCCGCCACCGCGATACTTGTAGCCGTATTGCAGGCAATCACCAATGCCTTAATATCCTCTTTTAGAATCGTTTGCACCGAAGCCTTGACATAACCAAGCACCTCTTGGGGTGTTTTCGTTCCATAAGGAACATGAAGCGTATCCGCCATGTAAACAAAATTTTCGTTTGGCAAACGTCTTAGCGCCTCAGACAATACTGTAATTCCACCCAATCCCGAATCAAAAAAACCTATCTTCAAGCTACTCACCTTTTTTCGTTCAACTATGGTGTTAAATCTTGATGGCACCATGTTCATTTCCTTCCTCGCCTATCCAAGCATACTCTTCATTAGACTTTACATTTAAATTTTACCGCAAAACTGATATTTTGCAAAAGAAACACGTAAATTTCACAGTGTAAAAAATAAAGCAGCTTTTCAAAGTAAATTTAATATAGAAGTGTTGACAGATATTATCTTTATATTGTAATATTACGTGGTAACTTACTAACTAAACTTACTTATTCAACTTACTTAGGGGGAAATAAATCATGTCTAAAGTATTATTTGTCAAAGCTAATGATCGTACAGCTGAAGAATCTGCAACAGTTAAATTGTATAACGCATTCGTGGAAAGCTACAAGTCTTCCCACCCATCTGATGAAATCACTGAGCTGGACCTGTTCTCCGTCGAGCTTCCTTATCTGAACGCTAACATGATCAACGGCACGTTCAAATCCGCAAGAGGCATGGAGCTGAACGCAGAAGAAGCTCGCCTGGCAAACATCGCTAATGGTTACCTGGATCAATTCTTGGCAGCAGACAAAGTCGTATTTGCTTTCCCGCTCTGGAATATGACGATTCCAGCTGTACTGCACACATACATTGACTACCTGAACCAAGCTGGTAAAACATTCAAATACACTGCTGAAGGTCCTGTAGGTCTTGTAACTAACACTAAAGTAGCCCTGTTGAATGCAAGAGGCGGCGTTTATTCCGAAGGGCCTGCTGCTGCTGCTGAAATGTCTTTGAACTTCATGAGCAACATCTTAACCTTCTTCGGTGTTAAAGACATTGTGAAGGTTGTACTGGAAGGGCATAACCAAGCTCCTGACCAAGCACAAGAGATCGTTGCTTCTGCCGTACAACGTGCAGTAGACGCAGCAAAATCGTTCTAATTATATATATGAAAAAAAGAGGATGTCCGCACCCTTTACGGGATGGAAATCCTCTTTTTTTTGCTACAAAATACAAAAACACGTGCTCCCCTGATCTGTGATCAAGTAAGAAGCACGTGTCTGTATGAGCTTACCTCTATTTAAGGAATGAACTGCTGCACGATTTTTACAACCCTACCGTCACGAAGCGTAACATGGTATGGAAATTGGCTGAGGTCCAGAACATCCTTTTTAGCAAAATCCTTCTCAAACTGTGCCAAAGGAATGGATTCGTTCCATTGCACGTCTGTGTCTTCTATATTCCCTGTGTGGTCATAAATCTGCACCTCTACCGTAGCATCTGGTGCAACCTGATACACGTCATTTTGTACGGAATTGTTTACGATGTAGTAGCCATCCGGCGCTCCATCCAATCCTGTATTTCCTTCATGCTCCACAAATGCTTTGTCTGCTGCTGCGCCTTCATACCATTCAATCGGGTCTGCTGACAAATAAATTTGTCCATCGCGAATGTCCATTTGGTTTATATATACGGTCTCCTGATTTTCAGCAGCTGCTACAGGTGTGTAGCCTTGCGCTGTTGCCCCTGCCGTCGTAATCAGCATCATCATCAAAGTCAATACGGTCCATTTCGAAGCTAATTTCATCATGTCTGATCTCTCCTTGCCGTTTGGGTATGTACACGGTGTCTGTAAGCTTCATTACCCTTGTGTACCTATCATAAACTTTGAACGGTTAAAAAGTGTATCAGATACATAAAAAATAAGTTACGATTTTTTAAGACTTGGTCTTAAAACTTGATGACATGTCCTAATTTACCTTTGTTATTTTAGTAATCCCACCTGACGTGCCTGTTCCTCGGTGAGAATAAACTCTTCATTTTGCCATACCTCGTCCTCTTTGGTTACAGCAAACATCCCCATAATCTCTGTCCAGATTCCTTTGTCGGCGGCTTCCTTTTGTGTAATGATTATTTTCATATGAATCCCATCCTCCTCAAGAATGCGTGCAATGTGTAGCCCACTGCGCAAACAGATGGTTTCTCCGATCGCTACTCCAAATCCAACTGCCCGCTTCGTTACTCAGCTTATCCTTGCCATTATCATCTTTCATGAATTTATCCAAAACAACAACGATCTAACAAACTGATACCAATACTCAGACTAAAATATATCTTTTCGTTTCAAAGCTCCAACCCTTATATATGGGAGCCACAGTGCTTGTCCTAAATTGCAAAAGGGATAACTGTTCCGCTTATAACATATGTACCCTTTTCCCACCGAGATTATTCGTATTTTATTTATGATCTTAAAACTTTTATTACTTCCGTGGGTAATGATCTATTTGGAACGACTGGGTATAAAATAAAAACGGCTGCAGTTATCCTACAAGCCGTTTCTACTAATAAATTTTTATGTTTGGTCCGTTCTCGTAGCGGTCACGAGCCGCATACCGTTACTTCAATAATTCTGATGTTTTTGCCCTATTTTTACACGGAAAAGTAAAAAGGCTGTACGCATACAGGCTTGGACACAGTTACTTGTTGTCCAGTATAGGTCAAGCGACCGCTTGCCTTGTCCACTTTGAAGGTAACAATATTGTTGGTGTCGCGGTTAGCCACGAGCATATAATCACCATTAGGTGTCAAAGCAAAATGACGCGGATGCTCGCCTTCAGCAGATACATGCTCCACTAGACTCAGCTTGCCTGTTGCAGCGTCTACAGCGTACACTACGATGCTATCATGTCCACGGTTGGAACCGTACAGATAAGCTCCATCCTGTGAGATCGCAATTTCTGCTGTTGTGTTTTCGCCAGTAAAGTCAGACGGCAATGTCGGTACACTCTCCAGCTCAGTAAGCTTACCAGCTTCTGCATCATATGCGAAAGAAGTAATGGAAGAATCCACTTCGTTAATAACAAAAGCAAATTTACTGTTCGGGTGGAACGTCAAGTGACGTGGACCTGCACCTGCATGGGTTTTTGTTTCACCGTGCAGCACCAGTTGCCCTTTGCTGTCATCAATGGTATAAATACGGATCAGATCCAGTCCAAGATCTTGTACGAACAGGAAACGGCCGTCCGGGCTAAAGAAGCTGGAATGTGGATGTGGACGATCCTGACGCTCAGGATGCGCTCCTTTGCCCTCGTGCTGTTGAACATCCAGCAACTCACCGATACGTCCGTCCTCAGTCAGAGAGACCAGCCCTACCATACCTCCGTGGTAGCTGACCACAATCAGGTAACGATCGGATGGATCACGCTGAATATGACAAGTTGTGGAGCCTACGTTTTCCGCACGATTTAGCAATGTAAATGTGCCTTTAACCGGGTCAATTTCAAAAGCAGAGGCTTCGCCTACCTTCGCTCCTGCAGCGGAAGTTGTCTCGCCAATAGAATACAGCTTCCGATTTTTAACGTCCACATTTAGGAATGTAGGATTTTTTAAGCCGGAGAACTCATCCTGTAGTGTCAGGGCTCCTGTCTGTTCATTAAAAGTATACGAATAAACTCCGTTACCTTCCAATTCGGCGTAAGAGCCTGCGAATACGAGCAATTTTTGTTGTGCTGTCATGGTTGTGTCCTCCTTGGATTAAAAAAATGATGGGCAATTGGAATGATTGCTCCTGTTACAGATATTGCTTTAAGAGGCGCGCTCCACCACAGGCTCTGTAGACAATGTTACATTTCCTGCTACGGCACGCGAGATCATGCATGAGGTTTCAGCCTGCTCCGCAAGGCGCAATGCTTGTTCGATTTGTGATTCTGCTGCATCGACGGACAATAGAACTCGCGGACGATGCACGATTCGGCGATATGTAAAAATGTTGTTCGTTACATCGACGATCCCTTCTGATTCCAGTGCCAGTGATACCACCGGGAGACTGGCACGCTCCATCATCGCCGCCAAAGTAATCAGATAGCAGGTAGCAGCTGCACCGAGCAGCATTTCATCCGGATTGGTGCCCACACCAGGGCCTCCCATCTCAGCCGGAATCGAAATCGCTGTTCGCAACTGTCCGGCCTCAATACGCCCGTCGCTGTTGCGCCCCCCGTTCCAGTCTGCCTTGAGCAGAAAGGTATGCTCCATTTCAGGTCACTCCTCTCTCTTGTATTATGAATCTTTACACAGGTGAATGTAAAGGTTAGTCAATCTCCTGATTTTTAGTTTCGGTACCCAGCAACCATACAGCAACTGCTCCGATCAGGATAGCTACGAAGAAAATCGCAAAGATAGATGGTAACGCTATGCCTTGTCCTACGAGTATACCAACCACAAAAGGCCCGATTACGCCCCCAATACGGCCAAATGCAGCTGCCATACCCACACCGGTAGAACGAGCAGACGTTGGGTATAGCTCCGGGGTATAAGCATACATGGCGCCCCATGCACCGAGATTAAAGAAGGACAAGCAGATACCAGCAGCCAGCAGCATCCCTGCCGTTTCCGAAGTTCCAAACCAAATAGCGGACACTGCTGTGAGCAACAAGTAGATAATTAGTACAAATTTGCGACCCAGCTTTTCAATCAGATAGGCAGCGGTAAAATAACCTGGTAATTGTGCAAGTGTCATGATTAGGACATACTCAAAGCTTTTAACCAGTTCAAACCCTTTCATAAACATTATGCTTGGCAGCCACAGGAACATGCCATAGTATGAAAATACAACTGTAAACCATAAAATCCACAGCATTAGCGTAGACTTGCGATGGGGTCCTGACCAAATCGCAGCCAAGCGTGCACGTAACGGAAGTTTGACGCTTTGCTGTTTGTATCGCGGTGAATCCTCAATAGCTCTGCGCAAATAAAGAGCGTACAGGGCAGGTACTGCGCCGAGAATAAAGGCAAGCTGCCAACCATATTTCGGAATAACAAAATAGGCAATAAGAGCCGAAAGAATCCAACCTGCCGCCCAGAAGCTTTCCAGCAGCACAACCGCTCTCCCTCGTTCTTTCACAGGCACTGATTCTGACACCAGTGTCGAAGCAACAGGCAATTCTCCACCTAAGCCTGCGCCAGCAATAAAACGCAGCACCAGCAGCATACCGAGACCTGTAGCCAAAGCAGACAAGCCACTGGCAATGGAAAAGATCAACAGGGTCCACACTAATATAGCGCGTCTGCCGTAACGATCTGCCAAAATCCCTGCCAAAGCAGCCCCAAATACCATTCCTATCGAATTCATTGCAGTCAGCAGACCAATCTGCTCTGACCCGAGATGCCACTCCTTAGCCAATGCTGCGACTATAAATGAGAGCAGCCCCACATCCATAGCATCAAACAGCCAGCTAAGTCCTGCGCTAAACAGCAATTTCCTTTTTTTGGCTGGTGGTAATGAAGTTAATTCACTCATGATCCGCTCTCCCTTAAAAATGCATCGTATGTAGACGTATATTCAGGTGTCTTGTCACCTGTAGTCCAGCCTCTATTGTACCGCAAGCTTCCTCAATCCGCGAGCATTTTAACGCAGAAAAAAACGGAAGATTGCCTACGGCAATTCTCCCGCCTTCTGGAACCTGCCACTTACCGGTTTTGGACCAGACCGATGATCGTCACCATGAGCACCAGCAGCTGGATGAGTGTATCGTTACTCATTCCAATCGCCTCCATCCCATATGAGATACTCCTTCGGCCGTTTCCCCTCTCCCCGGATTATGACGCTTGTTCCCCACTACATACCTATGCAGGTGGCGGGAAGCTTATGATCAATATTAGACACAAATCTTCAAACATACATTTAAGGTTTAATCCAGGACCACTGCAAATCCATTTCCTGAATGCATTCACGACTATCATGTTCATCATTGGCCACCAGCGGGGTCACCGGATAGATGCTCATATCACCTTGCTCATACGTGCGCAATAAAGGCAGCAACTCATCAATGTTCTGGAGCGACGGATCTAGCCATGAATCTATTTGGTCTACTTCCAAAATAGCGGGCATACGGCTGTCAAATTCACGTATATCCGTGTTAGCTTGAACCGTCATCATCGTACAGGTGCGTAACGGTTCCTTTCGGCTATCCTGCCATATCTCATATAGCCCCGCGACCGCAAACATTTTCTGTTCCGGCAGTACCACCCGGACGGCACACATGCGTTTGCCTAATTTTCGCCAATAATAAAATCCATTGCAAGGAATTATACAGCGGCGGGTTTCCGCCATCTTGCGATAACTGGGATTTACTCGAACGGTATTCAGGTCCGCATTGACACAATCCTTGCCCCAATAGGGAATAAATCCCCAACGAAATTCATCAAGCACCCGTTCTCCATCCTGATGCAGCACGATTGGAACATGCTGGGTGGGACTCATGTTATAACGTGTTTTATAATAATACATGACACGTTGTATACCAAAATGATCCCTGACCTCATCCAAATCTGCCGATAACGAAAATCTTTTGCACATATGCAATTCATCCTTCCGCCTTTTTTTACCTATTGTGCGGATATACAAGGAAAAATATGCATAAGGAAGAATTTTACAAAAATCTGATACTCAAAACATATAGCAATATCCCCGCAGTCATGAAGCTACGGGGATAGATACTAACTTATATCGTTATTACTTCTTCTCTACAGCGTGGCCGCCAAATTCATTGCGCAGTGCAGCAACTACTTTTCCGTTGAATGTATCGGCATCCAGCGAACGGTAGCGCATCAGCAAGGACAAGGCAATGACCGGAGTTGCTGCTTGAAGATCCAGTGCTTCCTCAACTGTCCATTTACCTTCGCCGGAAGAGTGCATAACCCCACGGATTTCGTCCAGGTTTGCATCTTTGGAAAATGCGCGTTCTGTCAAGCCCATCAGCCAAGAGCGGATAACGGAACCGTTGTTCCACACACGCGCTACTTGTTCGTAATCAAAGTCAAAGTTACTTTTCTCCAGCACTTCAAAGCCTTCACCGATGGATGCCATCATGCCGTATTCCACACCATTGTGAACCATTTTTAGAAAATGTCCGCTACCGGATTTACCTGCATACAGATATCCATTTTCCACCGCTGTATCGCGGAAAATGGGCTCAACAACTGCCCAAGCTTCTGGATCGCCACCGATCATATAACAAGCACCGTTGCGCGCGCCTTCCATACCGCCAGAAGTTCCTGCATCCATGAAGCTAATACCATATTCTTTCAGACGGGCATGGCGAGCAATGGACTCTTTGTAATGAGAGTTTCCGCCTTCGATAATGATATCTCCTTTGGACAACATCGGTTGAAGCTGATCCAGTACAGAATCAACAATTTGGTGAGGAACCATAATCCACAGCACTCTAGGGGATTGAGTTGCTTGCACAAGCTCTTCCAAAGTAGAAGCACCCTTAGCTCCATATTCCTTCATTTCTTGGATTGCAGCTGCGTTGACGTCATAAGCCACAACTTCATGCTTATGATCGATCAGGTTTTTTCCAAGATTCAAGCCCATTTTTCCCAAACCAATTAATCCTACTTGCATTATAAAGGCCTCCTGCCGTAGCAAATATATATTTTGTATACACTTTTTTATGTTGGGTTAAGCACGAACGACTGCTTTTTCAGAGCTTTCGGACTTTTCGTCCAACCACCATGTAAAGCCCTGCTCTTCCAACAATTGATCTGAAGCTTCTGGACCGTAAGAGCCTGCCGCATACGTGTGAAGCGGAACTTCACCACGGGCAAAGGCTTCAAGTACAGGTTGAACCCACACCCAAGACAGCTCCACTTCGTTCCAATGAGCAAAGAAGGTGGAATCGCCGCGCAGCGCATCATAAATGAGGCGTTCATAGGCTTCTGGAACATCCTTAGCCTCGGAATGATAATTCATCAGAATCGTCTCTAACTGGCCATTGTTCAGCGGATCTCTACTGTTCAGACGAAGTGTTACTTTTTCATCTGGGTTAACATGGATGATCAACAAGTTCGGGTCTGTCGGCTGCCCTTGAGCAGCATAAGGATCTGTGTTGTCCTTTTTAAATTCCACGACGATACGAGTGGATTTTTCTTTCATGCGTTTGCCAGTACGAATATAGAACGGTACACCCGACCATTGTTCATTATCAATCCAAAGACGAGCTGAAATGAACGTATCATTTTGCGAATCAGGTCCGATATCCGGCTCTTCTTTATAGGATGGAACTGCCTTTCCGTTGATTTCACCTTCGGTATATTGTCCTCTAACTACGTTGGATTTAATATCGGAAGGATCGAGGGCACGAAGCGCGTCCATCACCTTACTTTTCTCGTCCCGCACCTGGTCAGCTGTGATATGTCCCGGTTTGTCCATCGCCGTCATCATCAGCACCTGCAGCATGTGATTTTGTACCATATCACGAATAGCACCGGAGTGATCGTAGTATCCTGCTCGCTCCTCTACACCTACAGTCTCAGATGCGGTAATTTGCACATTGGCAATGTATTGGTTGTTCCATATCCCTTGAAGCAATGGATTAGCAAATTTCAAGGCTTCCAGGTTTTGAACCATGGGCTTACCTAAGTAATGGTCAATACGATAAATCTCATCCTCAGCAAAGGTTCTGCTCAGGCGATCATTCAGCTCACGTGCCGATTCCAAATCATGCCCAAATGGTTTTTCAATAATGAGTCGTTTCCAACCCTTCGTTTCAGCCAAACCACTTTCCCGAATGTTGTGGGCAATCACATCAAAAAATTCCGGTGCCACCGATAAATAAAACATGCGGTTCCCCGGAATTCCCAAGTCATTTTCACGTTGCTCAGCAAGCTGTAGCAGCTTTTTATAATCTTCCGGGTGGTTAACGTTCAATGCGCTGTAACGGAAAGCACTTAAGAACTGATCCATCTGTGCACGGTCTTCATTCACATGTCTGGAAAAATCCTTAATGGATTGCTCTACATTACTTTGAAATTGCTCGTCTGCCACTTCACGACGCCCCATCCCAATTACAGAAAAGGAAGCCGGAATTTTACCTTCTACAAACAAATTATACAAGGCAGGGTAAATTTTGCGTTTGGCCAAATCCCCTGTCGCTCCAAATAAGACAAATGTCATTGAATCCATGAAATATTCCTTCTTCCCATTATAAAAGATGAGGTTATTAAAAGTTACCTGAGGAATTAACGTAACCCATAATACACCCAAAATAAGGGGCAAGTCAATC
Source organism: Paenibacillus sp. DP01 (assembly GCF_044784315.1). NCBI lineage: Bacteria > Bacillati > Bacillota > Bacilli > Caryophanales > Paenibacillaceae > Paenibacillus > Paenibacillus sp. DP01. The sequence continues at coordinate 2,368,167 of NZ_CP173059.1, read as the reverse complement.
AAATTTTAGCGAAATCGTGAACATTCGATATATCCTGTAATGATAACGTTTTCTGTGGTATGATTGACGTTAGGAAAGAGAAAAAACTGTTAAAATTGTCACAGTTGATACAATGCATTATAGTTACTATTGGTATACAGAGTTACTTTTAGTATACTGTTTAAAACAACAATGAAATTGAGGGGATTCAGATGAGCGACGACAGGCAGCCTAAGCTTTTGTGCGGTAAGGTGGAACAGTCCTTTCAGATCATCAGCAAAAAATGGACCGCTCTCATCATTCATACTTTGATGGAACATCCCAAACGATTTAGTGAAATTCAAGTCTCCATACCTGATCTTAGCAAACGCATGCTCAACGAGCGCATCAAGGAACTAGAGCTTTCCGGCCTAATCCTTCGCAATGTCATCACAGAGCGGCCTGTGCGTACCGAATATTCGCTGACACGTAAGGGTAAAGAGCTAGGTGATGCATTGAATGGTGTGGAGAGCTGGGCCGAAAGATGGCTCTAACCGCTAACAGGAGATCGCCAAACACGCTCTCCTGTTATTGTGTTACTCCATGTGGATCATAATACAAGCAATAGGACGAAAATAATGGGACAACCACGCAATAGCTCATGATTTCAGTAATGAGCCAGGAAAGGATGAGACCGATGGCATTTGGCATCACCCGACAGGAACTACTGACCTGGAAAAGAGAGGTCAGCCGTGGCGAGATTGCTTTTCTAACGCATTATTGGCTGGATGACCGCTTTCCAAGCATTACAACTGTCACCAAGGTGGGCTGTTCTGATTTGAATAAGCTACGCTCATGGTGCAAGCTCAACGGATTGGACCCCCAGTATATACATCAGCGTCAGCCCTATCCTCATTTTGATCTCATCGGTAACAAACAGACGGAAATTTTACGCAAGTATGGCATGAGCGATCAACTAAGACGCTTCGAGCCTCATCTTCAACCAAGTACACGCCCATAGTTCTAGACCGCAGCTCTCAGAGTTGCGGTATTTTTGTTTTCATACCAGATAATACCTTGTGTATCCAGATCGCTGACATAGCTCCTTCTCCCATTGCAACCGTCGCTTGCTCGGCATGAGCCCCTAAGTCTCCGGCCACCCATACATGTTCCACGTTTGTCATTTTGCTGCGGGGATGCGTCTCAATATGCTTGTTATGCAGCAGATGCACACCCAGTTGCTCCGCCAGCTCTGAATGAACATGGTTGCTTCCAAAGGCTAAGAAGCCCCGCTCTGCTCGAACCACTTGTCCATCAGCCAGCCGCACTCCTTCAAAACAGCCCGGTTGTCCCGTGATAATCTCAGAAATGGTTGCTTCCTTATATTCAATCCCTTTTTCCCGCAGCTTCACGATCAGCTCGTCCGGTACTTCTGAACGCTCATGATTGACATAGACAAGGTGATCGGTACGTGCCGACAAAATCAAGGCCATGGAAGCTCCCGCTTTGCCCGCCCCCATGACGACTGTACTGCGATCCTGGACCTCATACCCGTCACAGTCCGGGCACACATATATACTGTTGCCCAAGCAGGCTTGTAGCCCTTCCAGCTTTGGAAAACGGTCCGTCAGCCCTGTGGCCAATAACAGCGTTTTTGACGTATAAACTGACCCTGCCTCCACTTCAATATCAAAAAGCTCATCTCTCTTGGTCGCTTTTATCGCCTTACCATCGACAAATTCAGTGCCTAGCCTCGTGGCTTCACTACGTCCAAGCCGTCGTAGCTCTTCACCAGAAATCCCATCAGGAAAGCCCAAAATATTATGATACTGATGGCACAGCGTAGATCGACCATAGCCCGAATCGATCACCAGCACCCGATGACTGCTGTATCTGCCTAATTGAATGGCTGCTTGCAATCCGGCAATTCCCCCACCGACAATAATGCAATCGTAGTTCATATCCTAATTCCTCCTTCAAATACGTACAAATGCTAAACATCTGCCAAAAAAAGCAATCACACTTATGTAAACTTCTCATCCAATTTCAAACATAATATCACCCACTTACGGATGAATTAACCTATAAAAATTGAAATCACAAACAGCACTGCGGATTATCCACAGTGCTGTTTTCAGGTTTTCATGTCAAACCTGAATCATCATACTAATATGATCATTATTTAAATGTTTTTACGCGTTCCTCAATTGGTTGGAATTCCTTATCACCTGGTTGGAATGTCGGTTTACCAAATGGCATTTCAGCAATCAGTTTCCAATGCTCAGGAATGTTCCATTCATTTTTCACTTTTTCGTCGATCAAAGGATTATAGTGCTGAAGAGATGCGCCCAATCCTTCTTGCTCCAGAGCCGTCCATACAACCAGTTGCAGCATACCGTTAGATTGATTGGCCCAGATTGGGAAATTGTCCGCATACGCTTCAAATTGTTGTTGCAGACCAGCTACCACGTTGTTGTCTTCAAAGAACAAGACCGTTCCGTAACCGCTGCGGAAACCTTTCATTTTCTCAGCAGTAGATTTGAATTGTTCTTCATTGCCTACCACTTCCCGCAAAATATCTTCTGTAATATTCCACAGTTTGTCATGATGCTCTCCGAGCAACACTACAGCGCGTGAAGTTTGGGAATTGAAAGAGGTAGGTGTGTACTTCACAGCTTCCTCTACGATCTCTTGAATCCGTTGGTCAGAAATTACTTGTTCTTTGCTAATGCCATAATAGGAGCGTCTGTCTTTCAGAGCTGTGAAGAAGTCTTTAGTCATTTTGTTACCTCCTGAGAAAAATTAATTACTTTTCGTAACTTAATATACATCGTATATATCTTAAAGTCAAGAGATTTCTTTTTAAATATTACCAGTTAGTCGAAAATTATACGCCGCCATTATATTTTTTCTCACTAGAAGAGGTGTGCTTGGTTACATCCTTGTCTCTCTCCTCTTGTCTTTCCATCTTTAAATCCTCTACGGGAATGGCATCTACCGTCTGCTCGATTTCAAAACGGTCGAACAAGCTTTCCTGATCTGTCGGATACTGCTCTGCATGATCACGATTAATCGGCTGTTCCTGATGTTTAGATTCCGTTGTCTCTTTCCCCGTCTGGATTTTTTGCTCATTCTCACCGTGTAGCTTATCTTCAAATGGGTTCATCTTTCTTCCCTCCCTATCGGATTGGTATCCACAGTATACTTTTACCTTTCAGGTTGGGGATTAAACGCAAAAAAGAGAAAATCTCCGAAAGATTTTCTCTACTCATGCTCTTATAGATCGTTGACTGGGTTATTCCGAGCTGGATTTACGTGTACACTCATGAAAAAGATGAGGTTCCAGCTTCTCTCCCGCTACGAGCTTCTGCACCAGCTCTGTACCTGAGGCGGGGGTCATTTGACCATACCAGTCCCCTTGCGGATATACGATCACAACCGCAGCATCATGACAGCGCCCATTACAACGAGTTCTGGTCGTGTGAATATAGGCTTCTGCATGCTGTTTACGAATTTCATCCCGAATTGCTTGTGTAACTTCTTCGCCTTCATGTCGCATACATGTGCCTCCATTGCAGATCAACACATGATGCTTCATCGGTTCTAAATCAAAAATAGCCATAGCTTCCCCTTTAATCAACAGTTGTTGGTTTTATATCAATGTTTATCTGGATAAAGAACAAGCCTTGCTTCCATCTGCCCGTCTTCAATCGTCAGCACGATAAATGAGTATTCGTCTTCACCGCGTTTGTCCGTCGGAGACCCCGGATTAAGGACAAGCAGATCATCTATCTTTTTGACCACAGGAATATGCGAATGTCCATAAATCAGGCAATCCAATGTTTCTCCCTTAAATGTATTCAGTGCGATATTCTCTGTCGAGCCGCGCCAGCCGTGACCATGAACCATGCCGATCCGCTTGCCTTGGGCTTCCACGATTCGTTGGTAGCCCAGACGCTCCACGATGTCGGTTCCATCATTGTTTCCGGCAATGCCCTTCACAGGCGCAAATTCAGCTAGACGTTCATATACGAACCAATCCGTCCAGTCTCCGGCATGGAGAATGAGGTCACTGCCTTTTAACTCCTGCACAAGCCGACTAGGCAGCGTTTTGCTTCTGTGTGGCATATGAGTGTCTGAAAGTACGATGATTTTCATATCAATTTCTCCTTACCAGCGTCTTCACACGGATGAACTTTGTTGCCCAACCCGCTGCTGGAGCGCCTGCTCCAGATCTCGCAACGTAACGGTCTCGAAAAACACCTGGATTTTCTGCTCTGCCACGGTGTATAAACCATCCAACAAAGCGTCTATGTTCCTGCCAACCTCGCAATTATGATTGCTGTCGGTATGAATGGCAAACAGCGGGCCTTCATCCTTGGTCGCTTCATAGATCATTTTCAGATTGATGTTTGAACTCGACATGCTTAGACGAAAGCCACGCGCTCCCGGTGACGAATCCACCAGACCCGCTTGCTTGAGTCGGCTCATAATTCTTCTTACAACTACCGGGTTAGTATTGATACTGGAAGCAATAAGTGACGAAGTCATTCGCTCGGGTGCCCCTTCAGCCAGAAGAAGCAGACAATGGATACTAACGGAAAAATGGGTACTCATGTTAACCACCTTTATTTGTGTGCCTCATTAAATGTTTGGTAAAATGCATGTTTCCATCATACCACAATAGAGGCAACGACACAGTGCTAACTATTCCTTACTCCGGAAAATAGTCATTTTCAGGGCGTACTCGCACTTTTAGTTGGCGCACACTATATTCCAACTGCTTAATGATATCCTCCAGTTGACGACGGTCAAGTGCATTAAAGTCGGTGGCAGGCTTGGGTGCACTTTTCAAATCACGTATGGTTGCCTGCTGCTCCTGCCACTTGTCCATCAGGTCGGCTATATTCGCATAAAAGCGTTCATAATCCTTGATTACTTCATCCAGAAAGGCATCCACCTCATCCGGATCATAGCCGCGCATTTTATTTTTGAACTGTTTCTCATGAATGGAGAGCGCGTCCAGCTGAATGCCCAGTTGTTTAAACAACTGCTTTTGCTTATCCAGACGACGCTTCATATGTTCATCCATCGGTTTTCCCTCCTTAACACACTATTCTTTTTATATCACATTCTAGGCTGGGAATAAAAGTCTCTGTGATTGCTAGGCTTTATGAACGGGTATAAAAGAGCATACACGCCACTCATACAGACCATGAAGGGGAGAGATGATCATGAACCATTTGAACGATTCGCAGCTTGCAGAGCTGAAACATATGTTATTGGAGCAGAAAAAGGATTTAGAAAAACATTTTAAACAAAATGGTCAGGAAAATACGAAATTGGGAGAAACACTGACAGATTCCACAGGGGAACTCTCATCCTATGATAACCACCCTGCTGATATAGGGACGGAAACCTTTGAACGATCCCGTGACCTGGCGATTAACGAGTCGCTGGAAAACGAACTGGAGCAGGTTAATGCAGCCCTGCAACGGATGGAAGATGGGACGTATGGAATATGTGTGGAGAGCGGCGAAGAAATTCCTTTTGAACGGTTACAAGCCATTCCATATACAGCCTATACCGTCGAGCACACGCCAACACGGGAATTATCGAATGACCGTCCAATCGAGGAACAGGTTATGACTCCGCCGCCCAAAGGTGCAGGTGAGGTTCGCCAACGGAATGCAGGACGATTTGACGATGCGGGCGCATGGGACGCAGTAGAAAAATACGGCACATCGAATTCGCCTGCGACAGCCGCCAAGCGTGATGTCACAGATTATGATGAAAATATGTAATGCTCGAATGTGCAAAGACTCATTAAAAATATCTATGTATTAGTTCATCTAAAAAAGCAGCTTGTCCTTGAGACAGGCTGCCTTTTTATGTCTTCTGGGAATACGGTAATCCTGCTTATCCAATCTCTATCCGTTTACGACTGCGAGCTGATTCAATACAGGCGTCGATCACTTTCATATTACTAACCGCATCTTCTGGCTCATATGGCAAAGGAATACCGTCAAGTACGGCTTTGGCAAAAGCATCAGCTTGCAGTTCAAAAGAATTAAAACCCTTTAGACGTTCCTCACGCGTAACCGAACCAACGTGAACGAAAATTTGCGGTACGACAGAGGTTCTTTCCCAACCGAACATTTTGGGCATCGCAATCGTACCCTTGCTGCCGAGAATTTCCATGTTGGAACGGTTGGCTGCCCACATGCCACAATCGAAAGTAAGGTTGACTCCACCCGGAAATTCCAGCAGACCGGAGGCCATCATATCAACGTTGTCATGCTCCGGGGAAAATAAAGCATGTACCGTCACTGCCTCCGGCTCCCGATCCAAATACATACGAGCGGCTGATATCGGATACACGCCCACATCATACAACGAGCCACCGCCCATGCTTTTATTAAAGCGCACATTATCTGCCTGATCGGTATTGTTAAATGTAAACGTGCAATGAATACCGCGAATGTCACCAATTTCCCCACTATTGATGATTTCCTTAATTCTTCGATGTTTGGGATGATAGCGATACATAAAAGCTTCTGCAAAAGTCACTCCTGCACGGCGACATGCTTCAATCATACGGCTTGTCCCGGCCGAGCTAAGAGAAGATGGTTTTTCACACAAAACATGCTTGCCGGCCTCCGCTGCTTTTATGGTCCATTCTTCATGCAGATGGTTCGGCAACGGTATATACACTGCTCCGATTTCGGGATCGGCCAACAGCTCGTCATAGCTTCCATAACTTCTCGGAATATCGAACTCCCGGGCGGCCTCAGTGGCTTTATCCGCATTACGACTAGCAATTCCAAGTACTTCTCCGCGTTCGGATTGCTGAATCGCCGGAATTACAGCGATTTTGGCGATCTCCGCCGTGCCTAAAATTCCCCATTTCAGCTTTCTACCCATCATTCTCATCCTTTCGTCGTCAGGAATAGTTGTCTTGTTCCGCTTTATGCAGCATACCTAAGCAACGGTCCAGGTCGGCTTTGACCTGCTTTTTGTACAGCCGAGCTTTCTCCTCTCCATCGTCTGTGAAATGATAGAGCACAATCTCCTGGAAATCTACACGCGGGTCTGTTCCTTTTAATCGTTTGGTACGGTAAAAAACGCCTTCCTGAACCAGTTCATGCAGTGCCCGGTAGACCTCGCTTTGAGGCGGAACATATCCGAAACCACTAAACTCATCTTTCATCGATTCGAGCATCTGATATCCATATCCGCGATGCCTCTCTACCATTGTGATCAGATAAATTTTGATAAAAGCCCGCTGGGATATCATAAACGCCATTTCACAACCTCCTCTACACCTTATTCAAGTCTCTTATCTTCCATTATAAACCACTCTGCGTCCATAGACTATTTCCTTTCATAAATATGAGAGCTTACGAGAATTCTCCCTCCCTTGTGACTGGTGTTAAGATGACGAGAACTATGGAATGAAGCATTCTAGAGTAGTGTGCGTAGCGCTGAGGGTGATTTTATGATTTTCTATTGTGAATTTTTCATGTATTGAAATAGCATAATACCACTTAAAAAAGTATCCCTCGGCCTTCTTCTGAGGGCTTCGGGATACTTTTTGTGAAATAATGTAACTTGATCGCTGAATCAAGCTTGCTTTTGTATGGCTGGCGGACTTCCTGCCGGACGAGGACGAATCCGAAGACCCACAATCCATTTACCCAAAGGCAAATGTGCCAGCACCCATGTTCCAGCAATGGAAAAGATCATACAAAGAACAAATGAAGCCAATGTACGAAGAACGTGACTCCAATCGGCAAACAACGCACTATCAAAATAGTAGGTTGCGCGCAACATAAAGGCATGCATCAGATACGCTCCATAGGACAATGTTCCGATGGCCGTTAGCACCCTCGCCGCACGTCCTCCCTTGTGAGCAATCCACGTTGCTATCCGATAAGCTACAAAAATAGACGTGATGCAATATACAGCCATGACCGGACGTAGCAGAGACAAGTAATTAAAGGAAAGAACCGTACCTTGCGGCGTCTGGAACTGACCAATCATCTCATACAGCAAGTACCCTGTAATCACGATAAACAACGGCCAGTATACCAACTGTGCCTTGATGACCCAAGCATTCCAACGCTTGATGTTCATCCCGGCTGCCGCTCCTAAAAGAAAATAAAAGAAAAAATAGATCACATTCCGGTCAGCATATATGGTAAACCAAGAAGAAATGACGGGAAGCTGGAGCTGATCCATCACTTGATATACGGGTCCAACCGCGAACATAAGCAAAATATAGAGTACGCTGAATCCAGCCAATGCAGTGGGTCGCCATGTTGAAGGCAGTAGCGCAGACAAACGACGTACAGCATAACGAAACACGGGAAATAACACATAACATTGGATAATCATAACGATATACCATAGATGATAGCTGCTTTTCCCGTTCAACAGCTTCTGGAAAAAATCTAACGGGTGAATAAATCCTCCACCTTGCGCAAGCTGATTCCCCAACTCGTATAAAAGAGACCATATAATATAAGGAACAATGATGTCCATGAATCGTTTACGTAAAAACGTTCCATATTTTAAGGCTCCATCATAATTGTAAAATAACACCATTCCAGTAATAAACACAAACACAGGCACTGCAAATTTGGAACACAGCAGTAATAGTGTCATCACAACTCCGTCCTGGATGCGCGCCCCCTGCGCAACCGCATAGTGTGCGACGGAATGCTGAAGAACAACGGCTGCAAAAGCCAGTCCTCTCAGCAAAGCAACTTCGGAAATTCTCTCTTTTTGACTCATGTCACTCTCCTGTTGCATCTAGCAATTTATAAATCCAGGATTTTTGTAAAATCCCCAAATCTATTATAACGACAATTCTATAAAAATATATAGGAGGATAAACGTGCCAATGCAAGCCAAGCATCATCTGACTTAGGTGGTTTCAATAAGTAGGTAACACATAAAAGCAGCAGTCTTCCCTCTGGGGAAGACTGCTGCTGTAGAAATAACCTGTATACAAAGGAGATAGAAAAGCCTGTTAAATCACGTCCTTAACTAGCCGTTCGGTGTTTACAGGTTCCTTCTAGTATCTGTGTACGCACCTGTCCGCGAATCTGCCACCGTATCATCATATGTTCTGTAACGATCCGCATTCAGAGAACGATTGGTGCGGAAAATATCATAAACATCCCTGTGATGATCAGCGGAATCCACCAGCACTAAAATCTTGCCCTGATCGACGTATGTCTCGTATTGACGGGCATCATCTTCTGGAATGCCTAGTCCGACCAGTCCACCGACCAAGCCACCTGCTCCCGCTCCGACAGCTGCCCCGGTAAGGGTAGCCGCAATAGGTCCAGCAGCAAGAATAGGTCCAATACCCGGGATCGCCAGAGCCCCGATGCCTGCCAGCAAGCCGGCAACGCCGCCTACAACACCACCAGTAGCCGCTCCTGTAGCCACACCCTCCGGTGCTTTGGTGCCTGTCTCTTCACTAATCGTCCTTAAGTCGTCACGGTCACGTGTGATCACAGAAATTTCACTGCTTGGGATGCCTTTGCTCTGCAATTGTCCAATTGCACGAGATGCTTCCTGCTCGGTATCAAAAACACCAACAATTTTCTTTTCATTATAATCGTTTAAGTTATTAGCCATGATAGTTACCTCCCAATATGTTGTTGTTGAGTGGTTCGTTTTTTTATTACCCCACTATCCTGACGTTTAAACGATTTTACAAAATTCGCGATGATGTCTATTCCAGGTTCGGTTGCCGATTATCGCTTGGGCTTTGCTCTATTAGTCGCCACAGCTTCTAGTGGATCATCTGGCCAATAATGCTTAGGGTATCTTCCTTTTAGGTCCTTTTTGACTTCAAAATATGCCTCGCTCCAGAAGCTGGACAGGTCGGATGTCACTTGCACAGGTCGCTGGGCTGGTGACAGGAGGTGCAGCACAATCGGAACTCGTCCGCGTCCAATACGGGGCGTATCCTTCATGCCGAACAGTTCTTGTAGTCTCACGGCCAGCGAAGGTGCCTCAGGTTGAGAATAATCGACAGGAATACGAGAACCACTGGGAACGCGTATATGCGTCGGTGCTTCCTGTTCGAGCTGCTGTCGCTGTTCCCAATTCAATCTGCCAAGCAGCAATTCACTACCGTCCAGTCGTTGCAGATCAGCTAAATTTTTGGCACCAACTACAAATGGCAGCAGCCATGATTCCAGTGAATCCAGCAGCGCGGATTCCGAGCTGTCAGGCCAATCCTCGGGCGCAGAGAAGTGCATAAAAATCAGACGCGCCTGCAACTGAAGGGTTTGCCGATTCCAGGACAGCAGTTTGAGGCCACGTTCCCGCACACCCTGCATTAAGGCAGCCGCGATTTCCTCAGCCGGAGGTCGCTCATAGGACGCTTCCTTTAGGATAAGCGAGCCCAGCCGCAGTACCTTACGGGCTCTCACGGCTGAAGCGGAGCTATCCCAGTATACGTTGGCTTGTTCCAGCAGCAAATCACTGCAATGCTGGATCAGCTCTTGCAATTCAATCGGTGCCGCCAACTGAATGGCGCCATCTGCTCCCTCGTCGTCCACTTCGGCGGCGACGAGATAGGACGAACGCGATATCCACTCCACTTGTCGGAGTCGCGCCCCCCGGCCGCCGCTAAGCAAAAAGCGGCCATCCCCTCGGCCCTGCGCGATCCGATCCGGATACGCAAAGGCCAGCAGTAGCCCGCAGGCCGCGGAGCCGTCAGGCTCGTCCTGCAATGCGGCTGTGGTCGGCAGCGTGGCTAGCAGCTGCCGACTCTCCTGCACGATACGACGAATCACCGTATCGTCTGCCGCTCCCAGCAGGCTGTGCGTGCTGCGGGCATGAGCCGCCTCGCGCAAGGCATCCAGCCGCGGGCGCAAATCCGTTCCGCCATGAGCACGGAACGGGTCCCGCTCTTGCAGCAGCGCCGCCAGACGGCTGGCGGTTGGGGCCAGGCCGAGAGCTGCTGCGCGCAGCAGCATGTGTCCTAAGCGCGGGTGCGTACCCAAGGCGGATACCTCGCGCCCATGCGCGGTGATGCCGCCTGCTGTACCATCGGCTGCGGCATCCAGGCATCCAAGCTGGCGCAGCAGACCTGTGGCCTGGTGGTACGCCGCCTCAGGCGGGGCATCCAGCCAGCCCAGCTCGGCGGGCTCGCGCACGCCCCAGGCCGCCAGCTCCAGCGCGAGCGGGGCCAGATCCGCCGCCGCGATTTCCGGGCGGCTGGCATCAGGGAGCGCGGCATGCTCCTGCGCGCTCCACAGCCGGTAGCACACGCCCGGCTGGAGACGGCCCGCCCGCCCGCGCCGCTGATCGGCGGAGGCCTTGGACACCTTAACGGTGGTCAAACGGTTCATGCCGGTTCGCGCGGAAAACACCGATTCGCGTGACAGTCCGCTATCGATCACCACCGTAATCCCCGCGATGGTCAAGCTGGACTCGGCAATCGAGGTGGCTAATACCACTTTACGGCTGTCCGGAGCCGACGGGCGTATTGCCTCATCTTGCTGCTCCAGCTTCATGCTGCCGTACAGCGGAATGATTTTGACGGAGGCCGGTAAATTTCTGGACGTCAGTTCTCGTTCTGTTCTATGAATTTCTCTAGCCCCTGGTAAAAACACCAGTAAATCGCCTTCATGGGCATAAAGCGCCTTTTCTACCGTCTCAGCCGTAAAAGACTCTAATGAGGTTGACGAAGGCTTGGACATATGCAAGGTTTCTACCGGAAATACGGTGCCTGGGCACTCCAGTAAGGGTGCATCCCCTAGCAGTCTGCATACAGGCTTTGCCTCTAGGGTGGCAGACATGATTAATATTTTCAAATCCGGTCGCAGCAGCGCCTGGCTTTGCAGGGCAAGTGCCAAGCCCAAGTCTGCATGCAAGCTGCGTTCGTGAAACTCATCAAAAATAATCAGCCCGACCCCCTCCAAAGCCTGATCATGTTGCAACATCCGGGTCAGTACGCCCTCCGTAACCACTTCAATCCGCGTGCTTGGTCCTACCTTTGTATCCATACGAACGCGGTAACCTACGGTCTTCCCAGTTGACTCGCCTAGCGCCCTTGCCATTTGCGCTGCTGCCGCACGTGCTGCCAAGCGTCGCGGCTCCAGCATAATTATCTTTTGCTCCGCCAGCCACGGCTCATGCAGCAGTTCTAATGGTGTTACTGTTGTTTTCCCCGCTCCCGGCTGTGCAATCAGGACCGCCGCTGAATGGGATAGCAAGGCATGCTTAAGCTCGGGGATGACTTGCGTAATAGGCAATTGTTTATCTGTCAATGAAATCTCTCCAATGATACGCTTGAGGCGTAGAATCTAAGTTTGAATTCTTTTGCTATTGTGAATTTTTCACTACCTGTAATTATTGAAAATCGAATAAAAAATGTTAAACTGGTCCACAGCAAAGGGATTTCATCTCATCTGTCGTGCATGATTCTTCTAAATCTATTATACAGATATTTAAATTTGCCGTCTGGTCCTCGCAGGTATGCACACTTTCCCGTGCCAGTTCCTATACTTGTCGAGATGCACTCGCGGCAAGATCGTTTTATAATATAGTTGATATGGATTGCTAAAGGACGGATTGTAGAAACACGGAATACAGAATCGAGGTAACTTCGTATGGAATTACAAACCCAACCCATTAGAGGACGATTCGCCCCAACACCATCGGGATGGATACACTTAGGAAACGCTCGCACCGCCTTATTATCCTGGCTGCATGTTCGTTCCCTAGGCGGAACCTATATTTTGCGCATAGAAGATATTGATATGACACGAGCTCGCAGCGCATTGGCGCAAGGAATTATGGAGGATTTGCGCTGGATCGGGCTGGATTGGGACGAAGGACCCGACATTGGCGGTCCCTATGGTCCTTACACTCAGAGCCAGCGACTTGAACGCTTCCAATCTGCATTGGAGAAACTCCAGGGGCAAGATTTACTGTATCCTTGTTTTTGCAGTCGGGCAGACATTATGGCTGCCGCCCATGCTCCGCACGGACTGTCGGGTGAAGGACCTGCATATTCAGGGACATGTCGTAACCTTAGCTCTTCAGAAGCTCTAGCTAAAGCACAGCATAAACTCCCTTCACTTCGTTTTAAAGTACCGCAGCATTCAGATGATATTATTTCTTTTCATGATCAGGTAGCTGGTCATGTATCCTTCCGTGCGTCGGAGGGGGGCGATTTTATCATCAAACGGGCGGATGGCATGTTTTCATATCAACTTGCCGTCGTCGTCGATGATGCGAATATGCATATGACCGATGTGCTGCGCGGATATGATCTTCTCGATTCGACTCCCCGTCAGCTATTGTTATACCAAGCACTGGGCTTAGTGCCGCCACGTTTCGCACACGTCCCCCTTGTCCTGGGTCCGGATGGACGTAGACTGGCCAAACGACATGGTGGCGTAGCACTCCGAGCCATGCGTCGGCAAGGAATTACACCGGAAGCCGTCATTGGCTGGCTCGCCTATTTTTCCGGGCTGTTGGATTCTCCTGAGCCTGTGAAGGCTATGGATTTAATCGATGGCTTTCATTTGGACAAGCTGCCTCGGGAGCCAGTCATCCTGACCAAGCAATGCCTCACGAAATTATCTGCACTGCAACGGTAATGAGATAAAACACGGAAAGAAAGTGTATGGGCAAGGGCATTCCGCCCTTTGCTCCTCTCGCTGTTATTCCTCCAGTCGCTGACGCACAGCAGACTCATATTCATAAAATACAGACGACATATTCAGCCCTCTTTCCTCCAGCAGCATACGAAGACGAAGTGATTTCTCAGTCAGCCTGCGACTGATCCGCTGTTGCTCTCCTGCCTCATGGCAAGCGTGAAGCAAATCACGTAACTGGACACATTCCTTTTGCAGCTGTAGCTCTTCCGGTAAAATACCTGCATTTTTCAACAGCTTGTACGACATCCGCAGCTCTTCTGGAACATGTGACAAATCCTCAAACACCAGTGGCTTGCCCTCTCCCGGCAAATGATCAAACTCACCTTTGGCCATCGCCTCGGCAATCTTCTGCTCTGCCATTCTAGAGAACATTCTCATCACTCCTTGTAATAAGCGTCCTATGTACAATCTATATTAAATAAACCGGGAGTCCTTTGCCACTGTTGCTTACATATAATGAGGTTGTCCTGTATTCCTGTAGGAGAAAACCGATTATTCTTCGATCCCAAGCACATATATGAGACATGACATGTTGGACGAGCGACATCCTAAAATGATTGGATTGATCCAAGTAAAGTATCCATAGTGTTGACAATGACTGAATTCATTTCTCTATGTGCATTCTCACCAGTAAAAGATATAGAAATTCCATTCAGAAACTCTATTCGATCTTTTAGTAACATGAAAAATCCCCTGATGTGGATGCAATCAAGGGATACATGGGTTTATTTCTCTCGCTTTGATAATACAAAGTTGATTATTAATCCAATCACAATTCCTGTGAAAATTGCAAAGAAGCCCATAGCGCTCATCTTATATCCCAAAGCGTAAAATAATCCTATAACTATTGCGTAGCTCAGCAAAATCGATGCATAACGCTTTAGAAACTTACTCATGAAACTTCTCATAAGCAACTCCTATCTTAAGTTATACTTCAACCATAGCAATGTTAGTTAATTATTGCACAAAAGTAAGGGGGAATTTGTTGAATAAGGAATCCGTTAAAAAGGAATTTGTACTATTTACTGCTGGGCGGGTCACAATACGAGACTTCTTTTTTCATGTCATCCATGCACGTACACGAAGTGAGGGGTATCACTAACATTCCCGACCAAACCCACTCTAAGACGATAAGAAATGAAGATTAGAACCATACAAGAACATACTCAGTTTTTTACATATGCAACGCCGATTGTTGCATGACCAATATTTTTAGGTAGAAACAGTACTTCAATTGCTGGGAATATCATCAATAGACCAAGAAACACAAAACCTAGTTCATATGCGATAGTAATTGGGAAGAAGATTTGTAATAAACCCACAACAACTGTCATAAGTGATATTCCCATCCCTTGAGCTAATGTTGAAACGACAGCATTCAAAGTATTGGCACTATTTCGATCTTTAGTGTCTACTTCAGAAAAACTCAGTCCACTGTAAGCAGTTAAGGCTAGTGATCGTCCTACACCTGAGACTAATGCAAGAAACATGATCACGATAGGAAAAGTATTAATTTGAATGAAAGCTAAAGCAATTGATGTAATAAATATCATCACAAATGATGACAATAATGCTCCACGATAGCCTAATTTACGAATAATTGCATTGGTAAAAGGTTTGATTCCAATATTTCCAATAAAAATAAATAACACATAACTACCTGCTTTTACTGCTGACCAGTGAAAGACCGTTTGTAAAAAAATTGTGAGGATATATGGCAATGCCCCAACACATAGCCACAAAACAGAACCACTTGTCTGGCAGATTCTAAAAGAAGTTATTTTTAATGCATCAAGTGAAAATAGTGGATTGTCTACTTTTTTCAAGTGCTTGAATACTATAAATCCTAGTATCACGCCTAAGATAATTAATCCTATTGCACTAAGCCAATAATTTTTTCCGTGAGTGGCTAGCTCTGCTCCAACTAGAATTATACTGGATGAAAAGGTAATTTCTAAAAATCCCAAAAGATCAAAAGTTGTTGTTTTATTTATCTTATCAGCATCGATTAATTTTATACCGATTAATACGATAATTAAACCTATTGGCACATTGATCAGAAAAATCCACTGCCAGCTCCAGTAAGTAACAATAAATCCGCCAATCAATGGTGCTATTGCGGGTGCTACAAGAGCAGGCCAAATGAGATAACTAAACATTTTCAATAGCTGTGAGGGCGGTGTCTTTTCTAATACAATCAGTCTTGCTGTAGGTGTCAATAAAGCACCAGAAATTCCTTGTATAATTCTCATTATTAAAAGGAAAGTGAAGCTTGGTGCTACTGCACTACCTAATGAGCTAAGGGTAAAAATAATAACAGCAATAATCCAAATCTTCTTTTTCCCGAATCGATTAGCCATCCATCCACTCAAAGGGATAAAAACGGCAACTGTAATCAAATACACACTGATGAGTAAAGCAATTGTTGCCGAACCTGTATGAAAATATTGAGCCATTTTAGGTAGTGCGGTAGTTACAATTGTTCCATCTAAAATCT
Organism: Paenibacillus sp. DP01; assembly: GCF_044784315.1. Classification (NCBI taxonomy): domain Bacteria; kingdom Bacillati; phylum Bacillota; class Bacilli; order Caryophanales; family Paenibacillaceae; genus Paenibacillus; species Paenibacillus sp. DP01. The sequence continues at coordinate 2,352,015 of NZ_CP173059.1, read as the reverse complement.
CCATAAAGAGACTCGCAGCCATTAACAAGGCTATTTTTATTTCTTTTGTCATTCTGTTTACCACCCTCCTTTCTTTAATTCGTGTTTAAATTTCTCAATCCATTCAATTGCCACATTTGCTTGCTGTAGTCGTAACTCAAACCTCTTACTTGCATACCAGTGATCTTTTGAATCTTCCTCAGCTAATTCTTGTAGTGCGTCTTGCGTATCTTCTACGATATCTTTTTGTTCCTGATAGAATTGATCTAATAGTTGTATTTGTTCATCTAGAGCAAGATGCTGCATCACATCAAGCTTTATTAAATAGATATCAGCATTGTGAGCCCCACTTGGAACAGGCATTTTCATTAGTTCAAAAAAACGTTCCTTTCCTTTATCTGTAATAGTAGCAACCTTTTTATTTTTTCCGTCTGATTCTACATTAGTTATTTGTACAAAACCTTTGTTCTCTAATTTTTCAAGTAGGGGATAAATCACGCCATAGCTAATTTTTCTATGACGTCCTAAAGTGGCTTGTAATGCATTACGTAAACTATAACCACTTTGAGGTTCTTCCATTAATTCACCTAAAATAAAAAATTCGTTCATCATTTTAATCCCCCAATATATCTTTTAGATACATCAATTATATATCTTTTAGATATATAATGCGAATTATTTGTATAACAAATTTAAAAGCTATGTTGCAAAGCATCCTACCGACCGCGAATGGTAGCGATATGATGACTCCAATCCCACGCGTATAGAGTGCGACAACAAAAATGCAGGAATTAATACCCTAATGGTATCAATTCCTGCATTTTCGAAAAACACGATGCTTAAAAAGCTTGAATCCACTATTGACTTCTAACGATAAAAGTGAATATGAATTTATTTCTACAAATTCCGAGGTGCGAAGGATCTGTTTTTTATGTGAGCTTCACATTCGCACCGTAACCAATATAGTACACTTAAGATACCACAAAACATTTCTCTGTCCCAGAGAATACTCCATTTTCTAAAACAATAACGACTCTGCCCCATCAATCACAATTTGTGCGCCAGTGATGTGACGCGAATGATCAGAGGCCAAGAATGTTACCAAATCAGCAACCTGTTCGGGCTGTCCCGGTCCATCTGCTAACGGCTGATCTCCCTCGGGAAATTGCACAGGGATGGTAATCTGCTTCAACCCTTCCGATTTCTCCGTGGTTTCATCAATATTTGTCGAAATGGCCCCTGGATAAATGACATTGACACGAATACGGAACTTGGCCAGCTCTAGGGCTGCCATTTTTGCAAAACCGGTTTGACCTGCCTTCGATGTGCTATAGGCTGACATCCCAAAACTGGTAAAGCGCTGATTTCCATTAATCGAGCTGGTAATGATAATGCTGCCGCCACCGTTCTTTTTCAAATGTGGTATTGTATACTTCACCGTCAGGAAGGTGCCATCCAGATTCGTTGACAAGGTTTGCCGCCAATCCTCAATACTCAGCTCCTCGATTGGTCCGACGACCCCGTTAATCCCCGCATTGGCAAAGATGATATGCAGCCCGCCAAACAATTCAACCGCTTCCAACACTGCTTTTTCCACACGCACCGGATCGGCAATGTCCACGTCAAAAGCCCGGGCTGACCCTTCACGTATGGCATTAATTTCTCTTTCCGTCTCCAAAATGCGATCATTACTTACGTCAAAAAGAGCGACATTTGCTCCTTCTCTAGCCATTTGGATGGCCGTTGCCTTGCCAATACCAGAACCAGCACCTGTAATTAGAGCAGTTTTGCCTTCAAAGCGCGCGCCTCCTGCATATGTATAGCTCATACGTATCGCTCCCTTTCAATAATCTGTATAATCACAAGATTACCCAAAAGGGTATACTTTATAATCACCATTTTTGCGCATTTTTTGCTGTTCCTTTGCGATATTCAGGAAAAGATTGAATATTTCGTGCATTAGTGCATCTTTTCTTCTTCTCTCTCGTTACATTCCGTAAATATCTTACCTATTCGCAGTTTTCTATGTATCTATCAAAAAAGGACGTTCTACAACCATCGATATGGATGCATACGTCCTTTGGCTTATTCATTTACCACTGCAGCTCAATAAATGCCGCATCATCATCAAGTCCCCCGGTATGAGACGCATCAAGTAATACCTGTATCTGCTCATCAGGGACAGGCTCGCGAATAGGATCTAAATCGGACAAACCGTCCGTGTATACCTGTAATCTCATTGGCATATCTGCGGGTATGCTTCTTTCGTACCAATGCGGCTTCCCTCCAATCGGTCCACGGCTTGTAGACCAGCGTTCCGCAGTAGAGAAGGTATGATCAAATAGTTCGCTGATTTCTTCCGTACCGTTCCACAATCGCAAACGTGAATCCCCTTGCCAGGCAAGTCGGAGACGACCACGGGTACCTCGTTTCGGCAGTTCGATTTTACCGCAAATATACATGGACTGGCTTCCCTGTCGACGTTTATCTTCCAATACTGAACGCATTAAGCCTGGTTCGTGATCCAGAGGCTGCCGATCCAGTTCCTCAGTAGCTGCACCTGCCAGACGCTCAAGATACTCCCTCAATTGATTAGCAGACAGATCCTGTCTCTGTTCCATCCAATCCAGTAAAGAAGAACCCAGATAGCGAGCTGCAAAATCTCCTCGGTAACTGAGCCCGACACCATCACACAAGACAAAACAACAGACAGATTTATGAATACGTACTGCGGCAAAATCCTGTCCGCTTTCTCCCATACTAGCAGATTCAGCAGACCTTCCATAGCCATAACGACACATAAAACGACTGTGATGAGATGATAAAGGCTGATCGCCTGTCTGAGAGCTTATGTAAGCAAATTGCTGAGTCAGCCTTGCATTCAATCCCTTTTTTTTGCTCGTGGGGAGCAGGGACAGCAGTGGATTCATGCTTTTACCTCCTTACCGTACAGGCGTTGCAGCTGACATTTGAAAACCAATGGACACCAGTTCCGCACAGGTTCCAGGCAGCATCATGATGGCTCCTTCACCTAACTGATAATCTGCCTCAAACAGCATTTCCCGATAGCTTTCAGGAAGCACAGAAGACATATTACGCAGTTTCACAGCATGTTCATCCTGCAAAGGCGTATTATGCGTCAGACCTTTCCAGCGACGGGGGTCCTGAATAGGCGTTTCCAGCAACCTGTCGGATAAAAATATATTTTCCACCAGTACATTGCCATCTGGTACACTCATGTTCATAATGCGCTTCGCAATCGGTTCCGGATCATCGCCTGTGGAAACACCATCTGTCATATGGCAGACCAAAGGTGCAGGACAATCCTGCATCCCTGGTAATTCCGCCTGCAAAATACGTTCAGCTTGCAAGAAGGCCTTTGCTGAATCTGAGAATCGTTTGGGTGTCAAATCAGGAAGCGAACCAATAGCCGCGATTTCATCAATTCCCTTGACACCATTCAGCAGGTCATATACGTCGTCACTATAAGCCAAAATTGCAATCCGATAGCGCGCAGTCAACCGATTTCCCTTGGTCGATCGGAAAACCATCTGTCGGATCGCCAGTGATATAGCTTCGTATACAACGTCAATACGCCGCCGCCCTTCCATCAGCATATTCATCGACGCGCTGATGTCAATCAGGTAAATGATCAGGGCGGGAGTACGTTGTGAAGCCTGTATTGTATAATTCATGGTTTGTACATGCTCCCCTCAGTTACCTTCGATCTGTATCTGTTTCCTAATCTATCATTCCGCCATTATATAAACATATGAAACATCAAATTTTAGGCAGTCTAAAATTCGTATCTCCTAAAAAGTTATAAATAGAGGAAGCCCGATAGCCCACTTCACCTACTGAACGATAATAAGAAGGATTGCTATCATATAATGCTCTAAAACGTTTGGCAAAGCTCTTGGCCTTCGCGGTGCTTCCACCTTCCTGAGAAGCATACGCCTTGTTATACAAGGAAATAAGCTGGAGAACATTCTCCTTGTTACGTGCCTGTATAGCTTCTTTTCGCTTTTGTTCCGCCTCAGCTGCTGCTTTACGAGCTGCTTCTTCCTGTGCGGCACGAGCTTCCTGCTCCTTTTTCAAGGCCAGGTATTTTTCATACTTTTCCTGTTGATCATATGCTTTTTGCTTCGCCAACTTGGCAGCAGCCTGCTTGTTTTGTTCCTTTTGGGCGAGATAAGCTTCATATTTAACCTGTTGAGCGATCAGGGCTTGTTGTTTCTTCTGCTCTTCCTGTTGCTTTTGAGCAGCAAGAGCCTGTTGTTTAGCCTGCTGTTCAGCTTCCTGACGTTGTTTCTCCGTTAGCGATTTTTGAGCGGCCTCCTGCTCAGCTACCAACTTTTCCTCGGCTGCTTTTGCAGCCTTCACTGCTTCTTCTTGCTTTGCAGCCTCGATTTGTCGCTGATTAGACTGATCCGCAAGAATACTCACAGTTGGAATTCCAGCTGCCAACAGAACGACTGCGGCCGATGCTGTCACGATAAACATTTTGGAGCGATACCAGGCTTTCGATTTCTCAGGTTGCTCTGGCATCTTGGGGTTCAGCTGCTCCTCCAGTCCTGTGATCGCAGCCGACACTTCTACATGCAGAGGACTGCCATCTTCTACAAAGTGATACAACGAACGATATACTTCCAGCGCTGCAGCAGGTTTGTTCTGCTGCTCCAGTTCACGTGCCTGTCGAAACAGCTTGTCCGTTACTCCACGCTCTCCCTGCTCTAGGGCAGCCTGATTTAACATTTCAGCCTGTTCAGCTTTGAGCGGGGCAGGTGTTGCCAACGAGGATACCGCTTCACTGGAAGCGCCGCTCACAGCAGCCACACCGACTGTATCTGTCGCAGCTGGCTCCGTTTCTGTATCCTCCACTAGAATTTCCTGCTCAGTAACCGCATTAAGTACAACCAGCCATTCGCCAAAGGTAGGACAACTGCTTAGATCCTGACTATCCCAAGCACGGCTGAATAGCTCTACCACCTTGCTACCCCAGCGGGCTTCAAGCGATTTCCGTAAAATAAAATAACGTTCGCAAGGCGTCTGCATTTCATGCTGATCAAAATAACTTTCGCCCCACGCTTTATCGACCACCACACGGTCAGACCAGCCTAGCATTTCTCCAATAATGATAGCTCCTGCAAAACGGTCTGCATACGCGCTCCATAACCCGCTGTGAACGGTACGATGTGCAGCATACCCTGGCGATCCTGCCAATAGTGCATCTGGACGATCCATTTTGGTACTATACATTTGCTCCACGTCTACCAATTCCACAGCTGACGTGCCTTCAGGCAATTCCACTTCAGAAAAAAACGGAAGCATAACATTGGGCGCCGATAAATCACAGTGAGCCAATCCTTTTTGCTCCATCGCTGAACCGATCCCTGCCAGTGCTCTGGCTAAAGCCAGACTATCGGAAGCCTCAAGCTGACGCTGATCTGTGAGACAATCGAACCATGTCATACCATGAACCCATGGCATCAGCACCGCATACAGCAAATCAGGCTGCTCAGCGATCAGACTTCCGTTTCTTTCTGGAGTGAGCACATCACGCTTGCATACCTGCAAACCGGGAATGTTCCCGTATGTTTCCATATGCTCAGATTGATAAACCATAGCCGGGATGCGGAACTTCGGAAAAAACACTTTGAGGGCTTTCGCCTCATGCGGTGCTCCGTTTTTGGCAATCAGCTGGTATACAATTCCCTGCCTCCCTGCTTGTGCATAGGCTAAACCGGGTGCAGCGGGATGTCGTCCAACCACATAAGCTGTGCCGTTTATGATCAATTCGTCTCCCGGATTCGGTTGAAAAGACATGAAACATCCCTCTCCTTATATCATTCAGTATGCTAGTTTTCCTCACCTTATTATATACGTCTATGGATGGCAAGAAAACCGGGTATCCGAAGATCGCCCGGTTTTTCCTATACAATCTGTGCCAAACCGTGAGGAATAGGTTCACATATTGCTTCATTATAGAGTGATATATGATAAGTTAATGCCGATCAGGCACGACAACTTATTTCGCTTGGTCAACCGTGCGGAATTTGTTAGCGATAGCTGTCAATTCTTGGCTAATGCTATTCAAAGTCGTTACGAAAGCTTGCATTTGTTTGCTTGCTTCTTGGAACTCTTGGAAAAAGCGTTGTTTAGTCATACCTTCCCATTGACCTTCCATACCGGAGATGGACTGAGTCAAACTGGAAACGATCTGCTGGCTTTGCTCACCACTTTGTTTAAATTGGTTAGCTACCTGATCAACCTGTTCTGGGGTAATTAAAATGCGTCCTGCCATTTTTTGCGTCCTCCTTGATGATAAAAAATGTTTTTGTTTAGCTGGTTCAAATTGTACTATGGCTATTTAATCCCATACAAAAGGCAAAGGACCTAATTGCAATAATCCCACTTTTTAACTATAAAACAGCATCTAACAGTACAATCTTAATAAAACAACCACCTAATAAGTCCCATATTAGTCCCATAAAACCGGGAATGGTATAACAAATTCATATGGATTACAGACCGATCCAGATCATCCCGGAACGATCCGAACTAAGCGACAGGCTGATCTCTTGCTATAGACGGATCAGTAAAATGCCAATCCTGCGGACTGCTAGAAGACGCCTGCTTCAGAATATCCTGATGCAAGGTGCCCACATCCGAAGGCTGTACACCTGCAATAGCATGTACGACAGACTGCGGGTTGGAAATTAGACTGCTTCCTTCCGAAGCTTGCCCAGGCAGAATAGACGGTGATTGTTGATTCGACCAATCGAGCATCGTGACGGGTCGTCCCAATGGTTGGCTGGCAAATGGCAGAATCGTTTGATAGTTGTGGTCAACAGACTGAAACTGCTCTGCCTTTCGGTTCAGTTGTGTACCTGATGTATGGAGATAAGCATGAATCTGTTCTGACATTCGTTTGGCTTGCATCCACTGATTCAAGATCGCCTCACGTGCAGATACATCCCAATCCAGCGATTGTAACGCCTGCTCCAAACCTGCTGTTAACTGTTGAATTTGCTCCGCCGCATGCTGTAGCTGCCCGCTAAGCCCCCGAAGCACATCCGGTTCAACTCGAATGCGCATATCCATCACCCTTCTTCTGTCACTTCTTCAGTCACTGCCGACTGTTTCAACCAATTCAATAATAAGTCCACAAACTGATCTCTCGAAGCCATAGCTGCAATTAACCAGTCTCCGTTACCCGCAGAGCTCATCCGAAATATCCAGTTCATTGCAGGACAAAGGACAAAAGCTGCCCGTTGTGACTCCCACTCTCTGCCGTTCCAGACCAGCAATTGCAATTCTCCCTCGGCTACACGGGAACTCAAAGACTGAGCCAGTCTCATTGCTCCCTCTTCATCTCCGCTAGCCTCAGTTAGCTTACTGCTGATTTGAGACAAACTTTCTCCTGCAGATTGCTCGTAAATTTTATTAAAGGCCTGCTTGGAAAACATAAGCGCGGGAGATTCAGGTACAAGCCGATCAACCCAGCCCATTTTATCAATCAATGTTTCGCAAGCCTTTTCCACATTACCCAGATCGTACAGACGATATTCATCGGGTTCGTCAACAGATTTCACAAGCTCCACCACACGCTCATTCGTGCAATGAAGATAGCCTTCAAACTGCTTACCTCCCCTTACATAGCGTATACGGCAAGCCCTGTTGGATAATCCCGCGATAGCAACTCTTGAAAAAACGGTAGGAGGCATAGCCAGCTCTTTACCCTTATCGGCCTGCTTCAGATAACCTTTTTCCAGAAGAGCAGCTTTGACCTGCTCCCACTCTTCCGCCAACTCCTCTGCTAGATAGCCCTTAAACGGATCTTCCACCCCAAGCAGTCTGTCAGAACCCAATACGCCTGCCAGAAAAAACAGTTCCTTTGCCTTGAGGGTTATTAACTTCTGCTTGGAAGCTTGAAACGTTAACATTATGAGCCACCTCCCTTCAAACTACAACATGCCATCGGTCACGAATTTTCGTTATCCAATCCTCACAGCTCATTTGCTCTGAGAAGGGAATCGCCGCTTTTATCCTGGTAAATTTGCGTCGTACGTAGTATCCCTGCCCAGGAGGCAGGACTTTTAGGCCACCAGCAGCGGCATTCGCTTCTGAATAAGGGATACGAAAGAACGATAAATCATTCGAATCCAGTGTTCCAAAAAGCATACCACTTTGGCTTGCTTTGACATCATTAAACCAGTCCACACCAAAGGTAGGAAAATCAGCTGGCACACCCGATAGCACGACATGCACATTGCGATCACGTCCCAACCGTACAATGGCGGAAAGCTGATCCTTTATCATAAAATCGTTCAGTTGCTTGCTTAACATATCCGCATCATCAATGACCAGGAGCAGTTCGGGATCATTTCCATCCTTGCTCCGTTGTTGAACGATATCATGCACCTGTTGTACCAGAGGTCCCATTTCTTCCTCGCTTTCGGCAGCAGCCTTGACATGAGGAAGATGCCGTAATCGGGATAGTCCCCCACCTCCATAGCGTGTATCGATCGTATAGACTTGCATTTGATCCGGCGAGGTGTAATAAGCGAGCGATATAATCCAACTCATCAGGAAGGAGGTTTTTCCACCCTCCATTGGACTACCTACGATAAAATTAGGCCCTTCTTTTAAATTTAGGAGAAAAGGCTCAAGATCGTCACTCTGTAGGCCTACAGGTACTTCGTAAGGAAGCGCACCTGATGGTCCACTCGTTCGATCCCACTGCTGAAGCAGTTCCAGCAACGGAATCCGCTCAGGCAATGGGAGAATGGCCGGTGCGTGCTTACCCTTCCATCCCTGCGCAATACCAGCGATATTGCGACGTAGTTGTGCTGATCGTTCCGCTTCATCTTCTCCTGGTGAAGGCAGTGCCGTCTGGAACTCCAGCGGAGGAACATGCCCTTTAACCAGAGCCCGGCCCGGAATTAAAGGTCCTGGTGTTTTGGCCGGTCGTCCAACCGCATAATAGTAGTCACTAGGATCAGCCAATTCGAAAGAAACAGCATTAGGTATGTTACTGCGGAACTTCTCAAACACATCGGTAATCCGATTCGCTGTAATGATGAAGGTGATGCCTAGACTGCCTCCTTCACGCAAGAGTGATTCCAGCAGTTCATTTTCATCCGGATACGCATTACGAAAATTAAGATATCCATCAATAACTACGACAATTTGCGGCACATCTTCAACAGCAGAACGTCGAAAAGAACTTATTGTTTTGACGCCAGCCTCAGAAAGCATTTCCTTGCGTAGGGCCACCATCTTGAACAAATAGCGGAACAACCGTTTAATCCGGTCATCCTCCTCTGCCATCATAACAGCACCGATTTGTGGAAGCTCTCCAAAGTCGCGCATGGTTCGACCCATGTCAATGATATAACCGTTCCAATGATTCACAGCGTAACGCTGTGCCGTGGACATCAGCAACGTATGCAAAAAGGTCGTTTTCCCCATGCCCGGCATGCCATACACAGCCCAATGACCATGATCCAGCGACGCATACATCGGCTCCTGCCGTTGATTCGGCAAATCATCGACCAGCCCAATAAGAGACTTCAGCTCCAACGATGATGATGTACTATCTATTTCGGTACATTGCGGTAGATTAGTTAAATCCAACATTTCTGGCAGCGGCGGAAGCCACGGTCCCTGAAGACGTTCGATTCCTGCCTTAGCTGCTTCTTTTGCAATATAATCAATAAATACTTGAAGCTGTTTAGGAGCTTCTTCTCCTTTTAAGCCTGAGCTTGCCCGTTCTCCGCCCGTCAATAGCGCTTCACGTTTGCCGTTCAGTCTCACTTCATGAACAGGTAAGGCAGAAGAAATGTCTCTGTTGCCTATATACGGCGCACCGCTCCAAGCAAATTGCATTTCTTCAAACACTTCGTCGCTACCCACTTGAAAATATCCTCGTCCCGGCTTCGTTATCCACGCGGCATTCGGTATTTTCAACATATCACGGCTATCACCTTCGCTTTGCACCCGCAAGCAGATGCGGAACCTGGAGTTACTCCAAATCTTATCATCGACAACACCTGCCGGCTTTTGAGTCGCCAAAATCAGATGGACACCTAATGTCCGCCCAATCGCGGCAATGCTGATTAGCTCGTCCATAAACTCTGGCTGATCCCGCTTTAACTGTGCAAATTCATCAATAATAATAACCAGATGAGGCAGCGGTTGTTCCTGCCGCTGCCGGAGTAGTCTGTAATATTCATCAATATGCTGTAAATTGCCTGCATCGTTCAATATCTTTTGTCGACGAACCAGTTCTGCTTTAAGAGATATTTTAGCACGTTCAATCAAATTATTGTCCAGGTTCGTGATTGTACCCACAACATGCGGCAAGTTAACGAACGTGTTGGACATGCCTCCACCCTTGTAATCGATCAGCATAAAAGCAAGATCATGTGGGTGAAACTCAGCAGCGAGCGAGGCTACGATAGACTGGATAACCTCACTTTTCCCTGAACCTGTCGTACCAGCGATCAAGCCATGGGGCCCATGCCCTTGACGCTCTATTTTATCATGCAAGTTAATCATAATCTTTTTGCCGCCTGCCCGCACGCCCATCGGCACAGGTAATGTATCAGGATGGCGGTTACGTCGCCACCGGTCTGCCACATCCAGTTCTTCCACACTTGCTACACTCATCATATCAAAAAGAGGCAGAACAGCGGGAATATCAGAAGCCGAAGAACGCTTCAAGCGAATAGGCGCCATGTACCGCGCCAGTGCATCGGCTTCCTCTTTGGACAAACGATCCGGTTTAAAACTTTGCTGTTCAACCTCCGCCGATTCTGATTTAAGGGCGTATACACCCTGTTCCTTGGAAGCTTCCACGATCAGCTGACACTGCATTGGCAAAGCTTCTTTACGAGAAGCCAGCACAATTGTACACGCATCTATGGCTCGGCCGTCCTCCAGCAGCAACGGCAACAAAGGTTCTTCCTCAATCAGTTGGGTGTCAGATAAAACAATCACATAACACGGGGCTTCCATCCCTTTGCCCTGACGTTCATTGCGATTATTTTTTCGACGGTTCAATCTAGCAAACAGAAAGTCAGCTAATTGATGGGCGCTACTACTGCGGTCTGACATCATTCTCTGGATTCGGTCATCATCCCATACATGTGGGAGCCAGCGCATCCAAGTCCATTCACTTTCCTCTCGCTCATCATAGAAGGAGGCGATTTTCACTTCATCTGGCGAATGACGAACCGTTACTTGTGCCAAGATGACTCTTAACGCAGCCAGAGTATGCTCCCGCTCGCCGACCAATCCGATCACTTTGGATTGAAACAGTGGCAATGTAATGGAAGCAGCGTCCACCAAACGAAATTCTTCTTCCAGTTCATCTGCAGCTCCCAACAAAGGATCTCGGTCATAACCGTCAGGTCGTGGGATTTGCAGTTTAATATGAAAGGGAACTTGTCCAGTCCCGATACGTACCTGCAAGAAATCTTCATCCTCCGGTGATCGTTCCCAAAGAGAACTGTTGCGGTTTTTTACGATTTGAGTGCATATTTGCGGATCACCGTGAATTTCATATAGCGTGCGAACTTGTTCTTCGCGTTTCATTTTGAGTTCTTCACGATGCTTTTGGAGCTGCTCCCGGTACATGCGGTCCCGTTCCTCCAACTTGCGCTTATATTCCTTCTTATTATTTAAATAGACGAAAAAAGGAATCGTATAAGATGTAAGCATCATGACCACCGTGACCATCTGGAACATCAAATAGTTACTGTTGCCCATCTTGCCTGTTCTGCTCATATATACATAAAAGCCTATAGTCACCAACGTCATCATTAACGGAATAAGTATAGATATAATAGAAAAAGACGGCTTGCTCGGCTCAGCCGGAGGCCGTAAAATCTCTAGCTTCTCCTCTCGGAGGGCCGGTCTTAATCTCGGGGATCGCTGGTATAATACATTCAAGACAAAAGTCCCCCTTTTCGCTTACTATTTCATTTTACCAAGGTTTCATATTATTTCATGTGTGTATTTACCCATTTTTTTCAGTTTGAAACAAAGAACGCCTTCCATATACAGGCGCCTCGTCCTGAGTTGTCGAAAAAGCTCGCTGAATGCGCACGGTGCAGCCTTCCCGTAAGCCTGCTCCTGTGAGTAGCTGGTTATCCTCCACTCTGAACCAAAGCCCTTCCGGGAACTTTGCTTCCATAATATATTGCATGCCTTCAGCCGGAGGCTCACCAAAAATACGCACACCCAGCATCAATTTTAAATGTTCTACCGAGTATTCATCTGCCACCTCAATATCAAACCACTCTGTTTCCTGTCGTCCTGAAAGCACGGTCAGGATCATCTGTCATCCCTCCCGATCCTTAATTTATACAGCAATACTCACGCAAAAAGCCTATTTCTACGGAAATATGGCTATCGTAACTGTAGCATCCGCCTATTAGACTGTCAATTTGTTACAAAATACCCACACTCAAAATAAAACGGTGACTATAGTCATGCTTAAAATTAATAGTAGAGTCATATGAATCAAAAATAGGGATTTACAAATTTCATTTGCGTGCTTACGTCATTTTGTCGATTAGGTAGAACTAAATTCGATTGTTACCCAAATTGTTGTGAACACTTTGTAAATTTTTCAGACCTTTATGTTTTTATAAGGTGTTTTTAAGGTAATTTTAAGAAACGGGCACTACAATAAAGCCATGAAATAACTCAGGTGAGGTGATTTTTGTGAGAACATTAATTACATTTCAAAACAAACGTATTCCCGTATACTTCAATCAAGAAAATAAGCAACCGGTACAAAAAACCTTAAAACTTCTAAGTAATACTTTGGAGAACAAAATCTCCAGTGGCAAGCGTGCCCTTCAAAAATGTCTTAACTCTTTGATCAGTATAGAGATTGTCGGTTGTGAAGCCATCCTGCATAGCGTTAGTGAAAATGATTCATTGGCATTGTCCCTCTATTAAGAGGGACTTTTTTTTGTTTGCATTAGACACAAAAAGAGAGGGGCATTTCAGCACCCTCTCCATATCAGCGGTTATGAAACATGCTACATGTGACTTACCGCAGCCTATGCATTTGATCAGACTCTATTTATAGTATTCTGCGATAACCTTTTTTACCGCCTCGTTCCTTTTTCTGCGCCTTCTCAATTCGTATTCTAAACAGTTCTAGTAAATTAGCGCGTGTATGTTCTTCCCGGCAGTTGTCCAGCTTTTTTAAGATAAAACGGTCAATGGACATATGACTCAGGCTCCTTTACAGCAAGCTGCCCCTGCTTTTCAAGGGGATGATCCGGCTATCCATTTTTAACCATTCCACCTGTTGTTTAAACACGTACGATTTGACTAGGATAAAGCAGGCGGGATTACATACCCTTTAAATAGGGTAAATACATAAAGTTTCGAAAGTTTTATCAGTTTAGCCTGGGAGCTACGGACAAGGAGCGAGCAAAAACCATGAGTAAGCACATAATGACCAAAATAAGCTGGAACCTTTTATGTATGTTCTTCATCCTAACTATGCTGGCTGCATGCAGCAGGGAGAAAGCCTCAACTCGAAGTATGGCTCAACACGAAGCTGAAGCACGTGCCTATACCGTGACAGGTAATCCGAACCAAGCTGCTTCATCCCTTGATGAACGAGCCGCCAACGATGCACCTGTCCATAAGCAAGGCAGCAGCTATGTCGAGATATCAGGTGACGTAAGTATTGATAAAAATACAGTGAAGGTTAAAGGATACTCCAATCTGCCAGCTGGAGCACGGATCAAGGGGAATCTTGCGGTCAAAAACTCTCTGTTAACCGGATACACGGACGAGACAACTATTCAAAAGGACGGAAGTTTTGTACTCCAAGTGCACCGACCTGGTATACAGGGCAGTATGGATCTGACTGTTCTGTTCCGTCCAGATGACCAAGACAAAGAAATACGAAATCTGTATGGTAGTGGTGGCAACAAATTAGAAGGCCCTTATGTATATCAATACGAAGAAAACGAACAACTTTTGCAAGAAATTCGGATAGGTGCTGAGTTTGATCCTGAACAAGACCGCCATGTCCCTCTAATTAAGCCTGTCTGGAACAAACCAAAGGACTACGGTAATCCTCAAGTGTGGATTAAGCCCGATGTGAGGCAAAAAGGAAATTATTATCACGTATATGCGCGCAGCAATTTGTTCGAGGGTTCGGACGTCAAGCTCACAATTGATTTTCCGGGACGATGGCAGTTTGGCTACGATGATCAAACCAAGGTCATGCCTGATGGTTCCTTCAGCATGAGGGTCAAAAAGCCGAGCCTTGCTAACCGCTACACCCTGGTCATAAGTTTCGAGCCGAACGAAGATATGTGGATCAACGCCAAACAGGCTTACGGTACAAAAGGAGAGCGTCTTGCGGGATCATTAGTTAAATCCGCAGACGACAAAAAGGGCTCCAAACGGATTGAAGCCCGTGTCCAAATTCAACCCAAATCGTACTAGGCAGCCAAAGGAATCCTATATCATCTAGCTGTTATGGCTGTATCGTGACCGGCGTCCCTATACTTACCTTCTCTTGAAGCTCCAGTACATCCTTATTATGCATTCGAATGCAGCCATGTGACACCAACTTGCCAATGGACCATGGCTCATTGGTGCCGTGAATGCCATAATGCGGCTTGGACAGCCCCATCCAGAACGCTCCGAAAGGACCGCCCGGATTGGGCTGTTTGTTAATAATCGTAAATTGCCCATGCGGTGTTTGTGTAGCCACCTTCCCAATACCGACTGGATAACTAAGAACGATCTGACTTCCATCTTTTAAATATAGACGACGATCCGATAAATCCACCACAATACTGTAGTTCGGCATATGTTCACCCCTCTACACCATATGCCGACTACCACATAGATTTTCTTAAATTTCTACAAATGATGTTTCATGACAGCTCGCCTTACCACTCCACATCACGTCGCCAACCACCTCGCTGATCCCTGCGGCCCGGAGTTGTACTTGGACGGCTATCTTTTCTACGTCGGTCTGCTTCCTTGCGTGCCTGATATTCCAGTTCCCGCTGCATCTTGCGATAATTGTTCACTCTGGATTCAGATAATTCCCCTCTTTGGATAGCTTCCTCCACCGCACATCCAGCTTCTCCCTTATGCTTGCAATCGGCAAAACGGCATTGCTGAGCTGTTTCCATAATATCAGCAAAGGTATGAGCTACACCCGTGGAATCATCCCATAGATTAAGCTCGCGCATACCGGGTGTATCGAGTAGAACGGCTTGCTTTGCAATGGGAAAAAGCTGTCGGTGTGTGGTTGTATGCCTGCCTCGGCTGTCTTCCTCCCTCACATCCTGTGTCAGTTGAACTTCAGCCCCGGATAGCCAGTTCACTATTGTGGATTTGCCACTACCGGAAGAGCCAGTTAAAGCAACCGTACACCCAGGCTCAAGGAACGCCTCCAGCTGCTCTCTGCCTTCGTTCTGCAAAGCAGAAATTACGATAACGGGTACTCCAGGAGCAACTCCTTCCGCTTCTGCAACCCGCTGTTCGACATCTTCACAAAGGTCACTCTTACTCAACACGACAACCGGGTTTACTCCGCTATTCCAGGCCATGATTAAGTACCGTTCTAATCTGCGCATATTAAAATCATGATTCAGCGCATTAACAAGGAAAAGCGTATCTACATTGGTCGCGATCAGTTGCTCCTTCGTCTCAAAGCCTGCGGCCTGTCTAGATATTTGGCTTTTGCGTGGCAAGACAGCATGGATTACTGCATCCGATACTTCGTCCGACGTGGTGATGGCCACCCAATCCCCTACAGCCGGCATTTCCGCCGGGTCAACAATAGCATGTCTTAGCTTACCTGAAGCGGCTCCCCAGCGTTCCCCATCCATCGTAATAAGCTTCACCTTTTGTCCATAATCGGCAATCAAGCGGGCAGGGCGTATCTGCGTGTTTCCTGCTCGTTCCTCATAGTTTTGCTTCCATTGGTCCCACAAACCGTTCCAGTAATCAGACCAACCGTATTCATGTATACTCATTATTTTCCTCCTGAGATCATGTTTAATTTTTTTTGGTGTTACTCAATAGGTGTACTTTTCTCTCCGCAAGCAAACAACGCAAAAAATCCGCAGGGAAACCCCTGCGGAATGTATACAGCTCAAGCGATGTGATCCGTTCGTTCACTTATGCAAGCAGTCTTACACGGACTACTTTCGAAACCAACAACCGGATAACAAAACACTTGACCATAAAAAAAACCGCAGGGAATCACTCCCTGCGGATTTCGTTGGTTCTACTGTCCAACCAACTGCTGAGCTAAGACTATAGATCTAACAGTCTTTAGCCGTGCATCGTCCGTGCGGGAGACAAGTCATTCTGCTGCTGAACCCATTCACTCATGTTCGTACGCATATAACATCGCCTCCTCCTAAAATTTCCTTTATCATACAAGTCCATCAATTGTCTGTCAAGGCTGATTCTAAACATTTTAAACTATTTCAAGTTTTGTTTAACGTACCTGATCCCATCGTGTCCACATTTCACGCGGGTTCAATTCGTACATTTCTCGCTCCCTGTACATAAACTGATGCATGATCAGTTCACGCCGAATCGTCGCAAAATCCTCATGGTATTGCTTGATCCACTCGTTTAGTTCACGTTCAGGATAGATGCGTCCTGGCTCCAGTTTTTCGGCGAGCATCTGTAGTACGATCAATTTTTTCTTATACTGGGCAGGAATTTGACGCAACTTGCCGTCCTTGGCAAAAAAATTGCGTAAAACCGTTGCTTCCAGCGTTTCATTCAATTCAGACATATCTTCCTCTTCCTCTCCTTTTTCAAAAATAAAACGCACTGTCGCCTCGGCATGCTGCCGAATCAGCTCTGGGTTCAGTGTAAAATACACTGTGTTTTTATCACGGCGTTCCTTAATCAACCCGACCTCTCGGAGTTTGGAAGCATGATGCGTAACCGTAGGCTGTGACAGATTTAGCTTTTTCGCCAAAGCTTGACCATGCATCTCACCACGGGATAAAAGGAGTAATATTCGCATACGCGTTGGGTCCGCAAGTGCTTTATGATAATTGACCATTTTATCTAGTTGCACCGTAACTGCACCTCTTTTCACTACTACAGATTTCCTATGCAAGCAAATTCGCTTAACCTAAATAGATAATTATCTAATTATATGTTTGTCAAATGTTTCTGTCAATTCTCTCTTCCATCATCTCTTTCTGAAAACGGCTGGATATTGTGCACACATTACGGTAGGATTATTATTTGAAAACTTCTCACACACTGAGCTATTTGCATCAATTCTGAGATCCGTTTGACGAAATAAACTAATACAACTGGAGGTTCATCCAAATGCACGACGTAATCATTATCGGTGGCGGACCTTGCGGACTATCCGCTGCAATCGAATGCAGCCGCAGAGGTTTGCGTACGATCATTATTGAAAAAAGCAACATCGTTCACTCCATTTTTCTGTATCCAACAAATATGCAGTTTTTTAGCACCGCCGAACTATTGGAAATCGGTGATGTTCCGTTCAGCACTCCCAATGACAAGCCTTTTCGTCATGAAGCACTTGCGTACTATCGCAAAGTAGCCTCACATTATAACCTGGACATTCAGCATTATGAGGAAGCTCAATCCATTCAGCGGCAGGAAGACGGTACATTTACCGTACATACTCTAAGCAAACGGGAAATAACCAAGAGCTATTCTTCACGCTATGTCGTCGTGGCTACGGGATATTTTGATCATCCGAACTATCTGGGCATTCCCGGGGAACAATTGGATAAAGTCACTCACTATTTCAGCGAAGCCCACCCCTATACAGGAACCCGGGTCGCAGTCATCGGCGGTAGTAACTCTGCGGTAGATGCTGCAATGGAATTGGTGCGGGTCGGGGCTACGATTGATATGGTTTATCGTCGTAATGAGTTGTCTCCATATATCAAACCGTGGGTTCGTCCATTGTTCGACAGTATGGTACAAAAAGGGAAGATCACGCTGCACTTAGGCGCACGCATTACTGAAATTCATCCAGACCATGTCATCGTCACTCCGATGAACACAGAAGCATTCCAGCTCGAAAATGATTTTGTACTGGCACTGACTGGATTTCACCCAGAGCGAAAACTACTGGAGTCTGTCGGCGTCCACATGGCTGAAGATCTGGACAAACCCGAATTTAATCCTGCCACGATGGAAACTAACATCCCAGGTATATATGTCGCCGGAGTTATCGCTTCAGGCAGCAATGCCAATGAAGTGTTTATCGAAACAGGTCGCTGGCACGGGCGTCAAATCGCCGAACATATCCAAAGTTAAACGATCGAAGGAGAACAACTGAATGGATTACAGCTCACTTATCCTACTGGTACTGGCTGGCCTTGGAATTATCAGTGGCAACTCAACCGTGACGATTGCTATGGTAGTACTACTACTGCTGCGGGTAACCAGCTTTCATACTGCTTTCCCCTGGCTTGAAAAGTATGGCTTGACGATCGGAATTATTATTTTGACGATTGGGGTCATGACCCCGCTAGCCAGCGGTAAAATCAGCATCAATCAGGTGACAGAGTCCTTCCTGCACTGGAAGTCCCTGCTCGCGATTGGTATCGGAATTCTGGTAGCCTACCTTGGCGGCCGCGGAGTAACTTTGATGTCCGGACAGCCTATTATTGTGACAGGTCTACTGATCGGGACCGTCATTGGCGTTGCCTTCTTTAAAGGGGTTCCTGTTGGACCTCTGATTGCTGCCGGGCTGCTCTCCTTATTAATCGGTCGCTCCTAAATTTCTAGACACAGGATTGAAAAGAGCCGTTCAACAAATATACAAATGAATGATGGCAATCTGCATATCTGGCTGAATTCAGTCCCGCTTTGTGTTATACTCAAATCGCATAATTTGGTAAATGCAGGAGGCTTGACCGATGTCTCGACAATTTGTAACGGAAGCTGTAATGGTGGCTATATATGGCCAGCTGCTTACATCTCCCGCCCCTGTGGAATATATAGTGCCTTACACATCACTGCTAGAGCTGTACGAATTCCAGGACAGTACAGAGCCTCTCATGGATAACCCTATGGACGATCAACATGTGAAGCGAAAAGTAAGTGAGCTGATCAGTTATTTTGAAGAACCGTTGAATCAGAAAAAAATTCGGCGTGCCCTTCAGATGCCTTGGGCGAAAAGCTTGCCAATCCTATTCGATGCCAATACATCACTCATTGTCATTAATGCTGTTGATACGGCGCATTACGGAGAATATTTTGATCCGATTGAAACCGAACTGGTGTTGACAGCTCAGCGTGAAGCATTACCCATCCTGACTGATCAACTGGACTGGATTCACCGCATTATCGAAGCTTCCGTACCTGTACATGTGTACGATATTGATGATTTTGATTTTGCAGTCGATGGTCCGATGTTTAACAACCCTTAACAATACGGCATCCTGCCCTAACCACAATAAAGCGGCGGAGTATCATGTGCAGGTTCATCCCCTGCCACACGATACTCCGCCGCTTTTCATGTCCATAAACCATTACTAGCATGCTATTTTTAACGTGGAGGCATTAAGCTTGTTCATCCTTTTCATAGGTGTAAATAATGTCGTCATGTTCCTCCAAATACTTAACTTCCAGATGATGGCCCTTCAGATACCAGTAATCCTGGTCCTCCATATAAAACGTAATGCCAGCCGCTTCATGCTGTAATGCAGGGTGCTGCGGAGGCTCTACGGCAATTCCCAGAGAAAAGCCTGGATGCAACCCACCGCCGGAGCTATAGCGAACAAAAAAACGGATGGAATCTCCACGATTCAAACCGAGCTCCTTAATGTACCACTGTGCCGCAGGTTCAGTTACCTGTATGCTCATGCGTTATGCTCATCTCCTTGTACAATGACGTCCTGTTAACTATATCATAGCATCTTTTGGAATAACGACCAACCGTCTCTCCCCATGCGGCTTCCTGGACAAGTCATATACATTTTTTTGAAAAAGGTTTGACAATTCGTAAAAAAGGGTGTTAAGATTCAACCATACGAGATCCATTTTGAAATTTATTACCAATTTGAACGATAACTCATGTAAGAATAACCCCATTTTGAGGAAGAAAGGAGTGTTTCCGGTGCTAAAATTTATGATTGTATTTCACCCACATCTACAAACAAAACAACTTCATACCGGAGCATCTCCCCTGTCGCATTCTTTAGAATTGGGCCATTTCTGTTGTATGGTTTAATACGAGTGGCTGCCTGCGTTTGAGCAGTTTTTCAGTGGTGAGTGTGCTGAAAATACCTGCGCGCCATATGATATTGAGATTTAAGGCATATCGTCTGCGGACGGTATGCCTTTTTTGCGCCTGTTGCCGAATCGTACTTGTGGCAACAAGCCGCTGTTGTTTCTTCAAAATGGTACACAACTCTCGAATGAACTTGACATGAAAGGATGGGATTCCTCTTGTTCTCAGTACTCAAAAATTTAGGCTGGTTTTTTAAGAGAGAACGAAGCCGATACGCCATTGGATTGTTTTTGCTGATTGCGGTTGGCGTTTTGGAGCTTGCTCCACCTCGGCTGCTAGGCAGCGCCATTGATGAGATTGTACGCGGTTCGATTTCCTGGTCCTCGCTTTGGCGTTATATTTTGTACATCATAGGCATTCTTGCCGTCATCTACTACATTACGTACATATGGATGCACAAGCTGTTTGGTGGTGCTAATCTGGTGGAGCGCCTATTGCGCACACGTTTTATGAATCATCTGCTGCGAATGACCCCTCCATTTTTTGAACGCAATCGTACAGGCGATCTGATGGCTCGTGCCACGAACGATCTTCGATCTGTCGCAAGTACAGCAGGCTTCGGTATGTTGACATTAACGGACTCCACTGTCTACCTTACCGTTGTATTGGTTGCCATGGGCACCCTGATTAGCTGGAAGCTAACACTGGCGGCCATTCTGCCCCTTCCTTTTATTGCGCTGGCCATGAGTATTTACGGTAAAGCCGTACATGAGCGTTACACACTAGCACAAGATGCATTTGGCGATATGAACGACCAGGTGCTGGAGTCGGTGGCTGGTATCCGTGTCATTCGGGCTTATGTGCAAGAACGAATGGACGAAAAACGTTTTGCCGATATTACTGAGGATGTGTTTCGTAAAAACTTGGCAGTGGCCCGAATGGATGCTCTCTTTGAACCAACAATCCGTTTATGTGTAGGACTTAGTTACGTTATCGGACTCGGGTATGGTATTTATCTGGTATTTCATAACGATATCACGCTAGGCGAACTGGTATCTTTTAACATGTATCTAGGAATGATGATTTGGCCGATGTTTGCCATTGGCGAACTGATTAACATTATGCAGCGCGGTAGCGCTTCCCTGGACCGGGTCAATGAAACTCTCGATGTCCAGCCAGACGTTCAGGATGTAGCCCAACCTGTTCCAGTGGATCATCCCGAATCCATCACTATGAAAGACGTGACTTTTCGTTATCCTACCTCCACGGTTGACAATCTGTCACATGTTAATCTGGAGCTCAAACGTGGAGAAACACTAGGTGTCGTCGGTCGAACAGGCAGTGGAAAATCCACTTTGCTCAAACAGCTATTGCATGAATATCCGACTGGCAGTGGTGATATTTTAATCTCCGGCACTCGGCTGGAGGACATTGCAGCGGAACAATTACACAGCTGGATTGGCTACGTGCCGCAAGAACAAATTTTGTTCTCCAAATCGGTTCGCGAGAACATTCAGTTCGGAAAGCCTGGGGCCGATGATGATTACATCATGGAAGCGATTCGTACGGCCGCCTTTGATCAGGATCTGGGAACCCTGTCCGATGGGCTGGATACACTCGTCGGAGAAAAAGGCATCGCCCTGTCCGGCGGTCAGAAGCAGCGCGTTTCGCTTGCGCGCGCCTTTATCGGTGATCCGGATATTCTAGTACTCGACGATGCACTATCAGCAGTAGATGCCCGCACGGAAGCACGTATTATTGACAATATCCGTCATAAACGCTCGGGTAAAACAACCTTGATCTCCACTCACCGTCTATCGGCTGTAGAGCATGCAGATCGGATCGTCGTGCTGGAGCAAGGACGTATTATTGAGGAAGGAACCCACAATGAGCTGCTTCAAGCTGACGGATGGTACCGACAACAATATGAACGGCAACAAGTGGAATCTGATCTGACCTCAGGGGAGGTATCCTAATGAAACCCAATATCGGCAAAAGGCTGTTCCAGTATGCACTGACGAGCAAAGCGGGTTTTATTGCCGCTCTCATCGCCCTGGCTATTGGAGTAGCCGCTGAGCTGGCCGGTCCCTTCATCGCCAAAACGATGATTGACGACCACATGCTCGCTATTGAAAAACCATTTTATGAAACGACTAGTGTGGACGGCACTATAAGTTATGCTGGAACCCATTTTAAACGTGAAGATCGCTTTGAGGCCGGGGAGACCAAAGGGCGCGAAGCGAGGATTTTACAAGTCGGCAGATCTTTTGTATTTGTCGATGGTTCCGTCCAGGTAGCGGATGGTAACCGATCCTTTACGAACGGTACGCTGACCGTGACACGCGGCTCCGACACCTTTCGTTATAAAGCTAAGGCTCTAACGGCTGATGAACTGTATAGCTTTTACAAACCGGAAATGCCCGGCATTTTTCAGCTGATTGGGTGGTATTGCTTCTTTTTAGTCGTTTCGATTTTTGCCGAGTTCGGCAAAACATACTGGCTGCAATCCTCGGCGAACAAAGTCATTCAGAAGCTTCGGCTTGATCTCTATGCACACATTCAGCGCTTGCCAGTTTACTTTTTTGATAACTTACCCGCAGGCAAGGTCGTATCCCGTGTTACGAATGACACGGAGGCAGTCAAAGATTTGTTTGTGGCTGTACTCTCAAACTTCACTTCAGGGATTGTAACGATGGCAGGGGTATATGTGGCACTCTTTCTACTGGATTTCAGACTGGGTCTTATCTCTCTATTTATTGTACCGTTGCTGATCTTATGGATTGTATTGTACCGCAAGGTTGCAACCCGCTATAACACGATCATCCGATCCAGGCTCAGCGAGATTAATGCGATTATTAATGAATCCATTCAGGGGATGTCCATTATTCGTGTATTCAGGCATCAGAAACAAACACAGCAAGAGTTTGAAGAGTTAAATGATGACTATATGAAGCATCAGAATAAAATGCTGAATTTGAACGCTTTTACTTCGCACAATTTGGTCAACGTGTTGAGAAACCTCGCCTTCGCTGTCGTGCTGTGGTATTTTGGATCTGCGGCGCTTGGCACTACAGGTAGTGCGATATCACTAGGGGTATTGTATGCCTTCGTCGATGTGCTGGGTCGATTGTTCCAACCTATAACGGGGATGGTCAACCAGCTCGCCGTACTGGATACTTCCATCGTATCCTCAGGACGCGTATTTGAATTGATGGACGAAACTGGAGAGCCGGTGACAGATGGTACGATGCCGCGTTACAAAGGCCAGGTAGAATTTAATGATGTTTCCTTTGCCTACAAAAAGGATGATGTGCTTAAGCATATTTCCTTTACAGCACAGCCCGGCCAAACGGTTGCTCTTGTCGGGCATACCGGATCAGGTAAGAGCTCGATTATCAACCTGCTATTCCGGTTCTATGATCCGCAAAAAGGAACGATCACCATTGACGGAACGCCTGTCAAAAGTATTCCTAAGCAATGGCTTCGCCATCATATGGGTATTGTGCTTCAAGACCCATATTTGTTCACAGGTACGGTAGCCTCTAATGTCAGTCTCGGAGATAGTAGAA
Source organism: Paenibacillus sp. DP01 (assembly GCF_044784315.1). Lineage (NCBI taxonomy): Bacteria > Bacillati > Bacillota > Bacilli > Caryophanales > Paenibacillaceae > Paenibacillus > Paenibacillus sp. DP01. The sequence continues at coordinate 2,328,207 of NZ_CP173059.1, read as the reverse complement.
TTACGAGAGAGCAGGTGAATAAAGCGCTGAATGACGTTGGAGCCGACAAACTGCTAGCCCATTTGCCCCAAGGATTTGATGAGCCTGTTATTGAAAAAGGCAGCACCTTATCCGCCGGGCAACGTCAGCTTATTTCTTTCGCTCGCGCGTTAGCCTTTGATCCGGCCATTTTAATTCTGGATGAAGCTACCGCCAATATTGATACCGAAACGGAAGCGCTCATCCAATCTGCTCTTGAAGTGCTCAAAAAGGGACGTACGACCTTTATCATTGCCCACCGTTTGTCCACCATTCGTAGTGCAGACCAAATTTTGGTGCTGCATCGGGGTGAAATTGTTGAACGGGGTAGCCATGACGAGCTTATGGCCCAGGGTGGACGTTACTTCCAAATGTATCAGCTTCAGTCAGGAACGGTTGCAGCAGAATCTGCGTCTTCCTCAGCTACACCTTCTGCGCAAAATGACTTGCTTACAGGTAAAGTCGCATTTAAAGCTTAAATAATGCTAGAGCCTGGGGCTAAAAATTAATATTTAGCATGAAAAGCCAGCGGTCTCCATTCATATTGGGAACTCGCTGGCTTTATTTTATAAATGACATATGGCTTATCTTTTTATTTAGCCACAGATGTGCCTGTTCCGGTAGGCGGAAGCACGGTTCCATCGACTGCTTTGAGCGTAACCTTATACTTACTGTCTACCAATGTACTGGTATGGGTATCCGTAATGACTTGAATGTTCATTTCACCCGGTTTTGGACTCGTCAGCTTGTAGTAAATGACTGCATTCGTTTCATCTACGTAGTCGATGTGATCCACTTCAATGCCATAACCCGGATTAGGTGCCTGCAGACGAGTGATGGCCACTTTGTTCTGCTGGTCATTCGCCTTCTCTATGCTCATACTAATATTGGTTTGTTGAGCCGGGTCTACAGGCTCAGCTGGATTTTCCGGAGTGGCTTGCACCGGTTTATGATTTTGTACAAACTCGGATGCATGATAGACCATTTCTGCTGCCTCCATCCGCGTTACTTTACGATCCGGGTTAAAGTTACTCTTTTCATCCAATGTTGCAATTTTGGTCAACAAAAGAAATTGAACTGCTTCGTTCGACTCTTGGTCTAATTTTTTGCCATCTGCTACGTTAATAAGCATACGGACCGTTGGATATTCCCCCGTTGCACTCACTGCTTTATACAGAATATTCGCGAATTGCTCCCTAGTCATGCGGGTGCTTGGATCAATATCCGGTGATAGAGGGATTTGGTGCTGGACTGCAATCCGATAGGAATCGGCATACCATGCGGAAGCCGGAATGTTTGCAAAGGAGCCCGTTGTAAAATCAGGCATAACCTGAAGATCCATCGCCCGAACAACCAAGTGTACTCCTTGTGCATACGTGAGCGTTTGATCCGGTGCAAACTTATCCTTGGTTATCCCTTGAATAATTCCTTTGTTCTGAAGTGAACTTACGATCTTCTCCTGCTCAGCTCCCTTTATATCACGAAAGGCAGAAGCCGACGTAGCCACAGCCAATGAACAGACGACAAGCAGCGCAGCTGCCACGCTTTTATTTTTGATCATGAGATACACCTCCATGTTTACTTTGCTTCTATACTTATGGACGCAATAAAACCATCAAATGTTTCAAATATGCACAAATTGGTTGCAAAACAATGGAATACCCTGCGATTAGTGTAACCCGTCTTGCTCTTTTCTGCTCATCATCTCCACACAAACCCAAAAGTGCCTATGATAGTTTTCCTTTTGCAGCGCCTTTTAGAGAAAAGAGCTGATTTGCAGTAATTTTAGCTAGCAAAAGCAGCAGTGTACCTAACAAAAATACCCACTTGTGGTAGCTTACATCTGGTTAGGGGCTTTCAGTCCAAGAAGTCGCAGTGTACTTGCCAGCATATCTGCAGTCTGTTCCGCCAACTGAATGCGCCACTGTCCACCATCGACAATCCTTTCCTTAGCGTAAAAACGGTTGAACGCCTGTGCTGTATCCAATGCAAATCTAACAATAACCGAAGGTTCCAGTTGCTGAGCAGCACGTATCAGCTGCCCGTGATAACGGTCCAACTGCTTAAGCAAGGCCCAACCTGCGTCACCCAGCATTTCATCCGAAACGATATTCAAATCAGGAGAATGCCCTTCTTGACCAAGGACGTTGTCACTGGAATTAGAATCAACCTCAGCGCGAGCGCGAGCTTTCTCCAGAAGGCTGCGTATACGCGCATGGGTATACTGAACATAAGGGCCAGTCTCACCTTCGAAGGTCAATGCCTCCTCCAACGAAAAATCCACTTCATTCAGACGGTTATTTTTTAAATCGCCAAAAATAATTGCGCCGATGCCGACGTCTTCAGCTATTGCCTCTTGTTCCAGCAAATTGGGATTCTTCTCCGTAATAATGGCTTGAGCACGCGCTACAGCTTCATCCAGCACTTCCTCCAGTTTCACCACCTTGCCGCGTCTTGTGGACATTTTTTTGCCTGCAAACCGCATTAAACCAAACGGTACATGCTCACATTGCTCTGCCCATGCCTCCCCTGCATGCTTGAGCACCGCAAATACCTGTTGGAAATGTAACTTCTGTTCCCCGCCAACGACATACAGCAGCCGATCAGCCTTCATCACTTCATGACGATAAATCGCTGTTGCCAGATCACGGGTGGGATAAATGGTAGTCCCATCCTTCTTCAAAATAAGACACGGCGGCAGCTGCTCGTCTTCCAGACGAACCACAAGGGCTCCATCACTTTCCTCCAGCAATCCTTTTGCTCTTAATTGGGCAACAACTGCCTGCATTTTATCATTGTAAAAGCTTTCCCCCAACACATGGTCAAACGAAATGTTAAGGCGTTGGTACATACGATCAAATTCACCCAGACTGACTTCAACAAAAAACTCCCATAGTTGTTGAGCCTCAGTATCCCCGTGCTCCAAACGTCGGAACCACTCGCGGCCTTCATCCTCCAAAGACGGGTCATGCTCAGCCTCCTGATGAAAACGGACATATAGCTTCAATGATTCCCCGATCGGATCCTGTTGTAGCTGCTCTTCATTACCCCATCTTTTATAGGCCGCAATTTGCTTGCCAAATTGTGTTCCCCAATCCCCTAGATGATTCACACTAATCGGTACATATCCGGTTTCACCAAGTATGCGATACAAGGCGGCACCGATAACAGTAGAGCGAAGATGACCGATACCAAATGGTTTGGCAATATTGGGCGAGGACATATCAATTACTACTCGCTGTCCATGCCCAATATTGGGCTTGAGAAACTCAGTCTTGCTCAATTCAGCTAGCATCGGTGGAATATGAACAGATCGATCCAATGTAATATTTACATAGGCACCCGATGCTGTAGCGGTTAGACCCGCTTCATGGCTTACTAGCTCTGCCAATTCCATTGCAATATGCTGTGGAGACTTTCGAAATTTCTTAGCCAGCACAAAACAGGGAAACGCCACATCTCCCCATTCAGGCTGCGGAGGCACCTCGAATAAAGATAAAACTTCTTTCTCCTCCAAGCCCGTATGAGCTAAAATAGCTTGGGTAGCAATCATCAACAACATGTTCCTCTCTCCTTCTTTTTATAGGATCTAACAAAAAAAAGCCCTCGCCTCTTGATATAATCAAGAGACGAGAACTTCGATATCCCCGCGGTACCACTCTTTGTAAATCGGTTGTGTGGATAAAGCTAGCTTACACAAATCGCGATTTCACTCCATTGACAAATAACGGTGTCAGCCGGGTTGATCTACTAGAAGTTCTTATCGTTGGATCAACCGTCTCCCGGGTGCGCTTCACATCGGATTTCATACCGGCTTCCACCTCTTCCGGCTCGCTGTAATGATACGGTTCCGTTGCTACTCTCCCGTTCCTTGACGTTAATTCCCACCATTATACAAACCTATTTAGTAGAAAGCAACCTTTTATTCCCTCTTCAGGGACTAGTTCTGTATATGTAATTACACTGCCACCAATTGGCGACAAGCCTCAACACAATGACGGCAGGCCTCTGCACAATGTTTGCAATGATTATGGGAATGCTTGCTGCATTCAGCAGCACATACCTCACAGGCTTTGGCGCATAGCTCACAGATTTCCTCGGCAAAATCCGTTCCGCGCTGCAACATTTGAGCAGCAAACCCACATATCTCTGCGCATTCCCTACTCACTCGAATACATTCACGCAGCATAGCTAAATCATATTCCTTCAAACTTGCTACATAGCATACATTGCAAGCGTTCATACATTCCAGGCAAGCATCCACGCATTTTTGGTATGAATGATTCATAATACATTACCTCCCAGTTGTTGATCCTGCTGTACTATTACCCGCTGAGCCTTGAAATTAATCAATTGATGTTCGCGCTTTCAACAAAATAAACCCAGAAAATCCCGACTTATGTAAGGAAGTGTACTATATTCCAAGGTGCAAGCGCAAGGATATTAATCACATAACTTTTTATCCCTCGTTGCTGACTTGCATCCAGTCGGTCATTCCTCTATTGTAAAAAAAGAATATGCTTAACCATGAATCAAGGAGTGAAGATTGTAATGAACATAACATCTGTAGAGGAGCACCGACGGGAGTCTCCCCAGCAGGTTAACTGCATGGTCGTGACCGTCTCTGATACACGAACCATGGAAACCGATACTGGGGGACGACTGCTCAAGGAACTACTAGAAACGAATGGGTATAAGGTTGTTCGATATGTTATCGTCAAAGACGACTATGAGGGTATCCGACAGTTGGTAACCGAAGCTGCAGCACATGAGGACATCGAGGCTGTACTTTTAACAGGTGGTACTGGCATTTCTCCGCGTGATACTACATATGAAGCCATCTCCTCTTTACTGGATAAGGAACTACCTGGCTTTGGTGAAATCTTCCGTTACTTAAGCTTTGCTGAGGACATTGGATCAGCAGCTATATTAAGCCGGGCTGTAGCGGGTACTGTGGGCCAGACAGCTGTGTTTTCTATGCCTGGCTCCCGCGGAGCCGTTCGTTTGGCAATGGAACGCATTATTGTCCCTGAACTGCGACATGTGATGAGAGAAATTTATAAATAAGCTCTTATTCCACACATGCGCCGACACAAAAAGGCACCCCATATGAATGAGGTGCCTTTTCACATTATTCTTTTTCTTCAACTTCAGGCTGCATGTAGCTATCAATCAGCTTTTGCTTTAGCTCCCACACCTTCTCGCTAAGATTTACGCGATAAATTTCAGGATTCAGCTTCCGCAAATATTCTGGCCAAAACAGTTTCAACTGTGAAGCATGATAGGCACGAATTTCATCCAGTTCGGGAAGCTCGTATACCTTCTGTCCATTTAAAAAAATAGGTTCAAGCATCGGTACAGCTTCGTAATTTTCAACATACTTCTTCATATATGGATGCAAAGGGTTAAACAGCTTCAGGCGCTTACCATTACGCGGACGTTCTTCATCCGGGAAAGAAATGTAATCAGCTACAGCTCTCCCTTTCTTCTTGTCTACAATGCGGTATACATCCTTTTTGCCTGGTGTAGATACTTTTTCCGGGTTACCCGATATCTTAATCGTCGGCAGCATTTCACCGTCTACTTCCCGCTCAACCAGCTTGTACACTCCGCCTAATGAAGGTTGATCTGAAGCCGTAATCAGCTGTGTTCCTACACCCCATACATCAATACGTGCACCTTGGGCTTTTAGATTGAAAATCGTATTTTCATCCAAATCGTTGGAAGCAACAATTTGTACGTAATCCAAACCTTCGGCATCCAGCATTTCCCGGGCCTGAATAGATAGATAAGCCAAATCACCGCTATCCAAACGGATGGCATTCATACGCTTGCCTTGACTCTCCAGCATCTTTGCTGTCCGAATCGCATGAGGAACACCGCTCTCCAGCGTGTCAAAGGTATCTACCAGCAATGTAACCTGATCTGGCAAAACCTTCGCATACACGTCAAACGCCTCTTGCTCCGTCATAAAGGTTTGTACCCATGAATGGGCATGTGTTCCTTTTGTCGGAATCCCAAAATGTTCGCCTGCGAGCATATTAGAAGTCGCATCGAAACCTGCAACATAAGCAGCACGCGCTCCCCAAATGGCTGCATCTGCCTCCTGCGCACGCCGTGTGCCAAATTCGAGCAGTGTATCGTCACTGGCCACCTGCTTGATACGCGATGCTTTTGTCGCAATGAGTGTCTGGTAATTCATAAAATTCAACAACGCCGTCTCGACAAGCTGCGTTTCCATAATTGTTCCTTCAACACGGACCAGAGGCTCATTTGGAAAAACAAGCGCCCCTTCTTTCATCGAATGGACCGTTCCGCCAAACTTAAACTGGCGCAATGCCTCCATGAACATGGGATCGTACTTTTCCTCCTGCTCTGACAGATAGCGAATGTCCTCTTCTGTAAACCGCAAATTTGAGATGTAATTCACAATGCGTTCCAGACCAGCGAACACGGCATATCCATTACCGAAAGGGAGCTTACGAAAATACGCCTCGAACACAGCTTTACGTTGGTGACTTCCGTTCACCCAATGGGCGTACATCATATTAATCTGATATTTATCTGTATGTAATGCGAGGCTCGTTGACTTCATCGTATCATCCTCTCTGACTGTCCCTGGTCCCTGGCTTGGTGACGGCATACCGTCTTATCTGCCCAGATTCAGCAATATCCGACTCCATTTTGTTATCGGACATTGGTGCACAATCATTCAGTTATTTTACTTCTTCTGGCGCAAAAGCGTATCTTCAGCCGACCACACCGTGGCTCCAAGACTTCCCTCAAAATGGCCCAAAGCCCAGTCATGTCCCGCCTGATTAAAGCTCGCCACAGCGTCCTTATATACGGTAATAGCAAAACCTTTGTTATAAGCATCTACAGCCGTATGCAGCACACAAATATCTGTACACACACCAATCAGATGTACTTCCAGAATCCCGCGTTCGCGCAACCTGAGTTCCAGATCTGTACCAGCAAAAGCACTGTACCGTGTTTTATCCAACCAGTAGATACGATCACTTTGTTGCTCATATAGGCTATGAAGCTTACCATACAATTGTCGTCCATCGGTTCCACGTATATTATGTGGAGGAAACAGCTTACTCTCCGGGTGATAAGGGTCATTCTCCTCATGTAAATCAACAGCCATGACAACAAAGTCCCCTTGCTCTACATAGGCCTGCGTGATGGCTGTGATCCGTTCATCCAGCTCAATCGCGGGTTGCCCCACAGGCAGACTACCATCCACAAAATCTTTCGTGTAATCAATAACAATCAGTGCTTTCATCGTACAGTCAGCTCCTTATCCTCAAAGTGAGATTGTACGCTCTATGCGTAATCTATACCATTAAACGTTACGTATAGATAGATAAACGCGGTACTCTATCACTAAAGCGATACAACTGGGCCGGTCTTTGTGAATATTGATTGGAACTCAGCGGTTTACCATTCTCATCCCTAACCTCTTCCAGTATTCCCTGTCTGCTACGAGTCGATGTTATTTTGCGAATAAAATTCGGCTCTTCGAAATCCGGTACGACGCTCTGAATCACCTGATACAATTCACCCAGTGTAAAATGTGGCGGTAAAAACTGCTTGGCTATCGTTGTCTGAAGCATCTGCAATTGAATCTTGCGATAAGCATCGACTATGATATCCCGGTGATCGAACGCCAACTCCAACTCCTCCAACGCTTCTCTGATCGTAAATAACCCGACCTCAGAAGCATCATCAGCCGCTTGCCGCTGCTCTAGCATCCATTCCTCTACCAACGCAAAAAAAGCATGCGATATGATCCAACCGCGCGGATCACGGCCTGGTCCACTATATACGCCCAAATACTCCAGATGCCCGCCGTCTACACCGGTTTCCTCTAACAGTTCCCGCTTGGCCGCTCCATATATGGATTCATCTTCTTGACAAAACCCTCCAGGCAACGCCCAGCGTCCCGCAAACGGCCAACTCCGGCGCTTGATGAGCATCACTTTCAGCTCACGAATCGGCAATGTCTTTGTTACCGTCTTGCGCTCACGCTTCGTTAAAGTAAACATTACGATATCCGCCGGAGCACCATCCGGGGTACGGTATTTCTTAATGTTATAAGACGCCTTCTGCGCCTCTTCGTTTATACGATTGCTATCCATTGGCATCACCATATTATATCGTTTTGATAAATTCATTATGACATAATAAAAATTTTTGTCAAGCGTTAGGCCTTGCCTGAGTCACTTGCTTGTTGACGCAACACTCGGAACGTTGCTGTAGCTGTACAACCGAGTGTACCTTCGCTATCCCTTACTTCTGCCTCGGTGGTTATAGTGCGGCCTCCCTGATGAATAATCCGTGCTTTAACCTCCAGTCGTCCTTGTCCCATGGCTGACAAGAAATGAACATTCAGGTTCGTTGTTACACATGGATCCATATTTCTTGAAGCCATACTGACCATCCCCATCGCCTGATCCATCAATGAAGTGAGCACCCCCCCATGTACAATCCCCATCACATTGGTATGATGTTGTTTGGCCTCCAAAGCGATATGTGCCTCGTTAGCGTCAGCTGTGATCAGCTCACATCCTAAATACTCCCAAAAGGTATTATCTTCACCCTCTAGCATCTTACGCAACTTATCCATTCCCTCTCTTCCATCCCTTCTATGCTGTCGCAATTCTCTTGATGTCCCATGAACATATACGATGACTAATTGCTTCCGAAAAAAAGGCGTGGAAGCTAAGCCTCCACACCACAAATCTTATTCTAGTCACTGCAATTAGAGGAGGAAGTGACCTTCCCCTCTTCTACGTTCACCTTTTCAGCAACCGTATCACGGATGGCCGTGATCACCATTTGCAGTAGCTCATTAATTTCCACCTGGCTCTGCTGAAACTCTGTTACAATTGGAATACCGTCAAGCTCTTCCTGTAGCTCCTGAAGTTCAGCCTCTATTTTAGCAATCATTTTTTGATTCTTTAAAGATTCAAATGCTACAATTTCCTTTTGCTTCTTCTTCATCGTTGCAATCAGTTGCTGGATGCGCTCATGGTCCTGAATCTTTTCTTCTGCTTTCCGGAACACCTGTACTTCCTCACTGCTGCCCAGAATACCCGCCAACTCTTTGGCCTTTGCCAATATCATATCGCGATTGACCAAATGATCATGCTGGCGCGCCGCCGATTGAAGTTCTGTTTGTTGCAACCGCTCCTCTGTCATTGTCCATCGCTCCTTTTCTCACTTAGATGGTCTTGCACGCAGCCTTTTATTCAAACCGCATGCAGCCCGCTAGACTATTCTTTTTATCCGTTAACCGCTACTGGCGTTTGAACCAAGTCACCTTTAATGTAGAAGGTCATAGGTTCTGTAATTTTAACTTGGACAAAGGAACCAATCAGGTCCTTCGATCCTTCAAAATGAACAAGCTTATTGGAACGAGTCCGACCAGCAAGCACGTTGCTGTCATTTTTGCTCTCGCCTTCCACCAGCACTTCCACCACTTCGCCACGCAATCGACTATTAAAGCGAAGGCTGTTTTGATTCACAGCAATGTTCAGACGCCGGAGACGCTCTTTTTTTACCGACATAGGCACATTATCTTCCATCGAAGCCGCTGGTGTGCCTTCACGTGGTGAATAAATAAATGTGTAGGCAAAGTCATAGCCCACTTCACGCACCAAAGATAGAGTATCTTCGAACTGTTCGTCTGTTTCACCCGGGAAACCGACGATAATATCCGTTGTCAGAGAAACATGCGGAACAGCTGCTTTTATCTTCGCGGCCAGTTCCAGAACACGCTCACGAGTATATTTTCGGTTCATTTTCTTCAATATATCCGTATTACCGGATTGTACAGGCAAATGAATATGCTCCACCAGATTGCCACCCTTACCAAGGACTTCAACCAAATGGTCGTCAAAGTCACGCGGATGAGAGGTCGTAAAACGTACACGCGGAATATTGATTTTGCGCATATCATCCATCAGATCTCCGAATCTGTAATTCATATCCTTCAAATCCTTGCCATAGGCATTGACATTCTGACCCAACAAGGTAATCTCTTTAAATCCTTGACGGGCCAAATCCCGTACCTCAGCAATAACATCCTCTGGTCGGCGACTTCTTTCCTTACCACGTGTGAAGGGAACGATACAATAGGTGCAAAACTTATCACAGCCGTACATGATGTTTACCCAAGCCCGCATACCCTCGCGCTTCTTCGGCAGGTTTTCGATAATGTCGCCCTCCTTGGACCACACTTCGACTACCATTTCTTTGCTAAAGAGTGCTTCCTTAACGAGCTGAGGCAAACGGTGAATATTATGGGTACCAAAGATCATATCGACAAAACCATGTTTTTGCATAATGCGGTTCACGACATTCTCTTCCTGCGACATGCAGCCACACACTCCGAGCAAAAGTCCTGGCTTTTCTGTTTTGAGATGCTTGAGGTGACCCAGCTCACCAAACACTTTATCTTCCGCATTTTCACGGATAGCGCAGGTGTTCAGTAAAATGATGTCTGCTTCCTTCCGATCCTCGGTTGCCTGGTAGCCCATTTGCTCCAGCAAACCTTTGATAGTTTCGGAATCATGTTCATTCATCTGGCAACCGAATGTATATACAATATAATGCTTGCCCTCACCGATATGCTTTAGCTCATCCGGGACTGCGTTATCATACAATACCTGTACGTCCTCTTTACCACGCTGCTTTTCTTTTCTATGGTTCGGCTCCGCCATAATGTTGATTTCACGTCCGCGAATACGAATCTTTTTGCTATGCTCATCTTCAGAAATAATCTTCGCATCCGAGAAATCAAAATATTTGGAGTAATCTTTTGTTTCCTTAGCCATTCGCTGGTCACTCCTTACACCATCTATTTCACGAGCTAATTTGTGATTTACTGTATCTTTAGGCAGTTGGTTATTTTATTTTATGCTCCAAAAAAACCTTTGAAAAAGGCATTACACTAAATTATAGCATGATTTATAGGTCATAGCCATAGATCATCCCCGGATACGAATCAGATGCAGTGTGATGCACAAAGTTTTTTATGTATATAGGTGAGCATTGGTGTATTTATAGCATATAAAAAAAGCCCGACTCTTTTGCAAGAATCGGACTTTTACAACTTGTGTATTCAATACGTGTATTAGTCTACGATTTCAGCAGTGTCACCGTTTTTCACACCGGCTCCGTTCGCTTCATCCGTGTCAATATGCATATCCAAAGCAAAAGAATCGGACACACGTGCAAGAACATTTTCAAATACAAGGCCACGTTCGCCGCCAACACGTACTTTCAGCAACTGCTTGTCCTTAATGTCCCATTTAGCTGCATCGGATGTATGGAAATGGATATGGCGGGCTGCTACGATAACGCCTTCTTGCAGTTCCACTTCTCCGGCTGGTCCTTTCACTGTAATTCCTGGTGTACCATCAATGCTACCGGATTCGCGTACAGGTGCCTTTACACCAATAGCAAAGGAATCTGTGCGAGAGATTTCCAGTTGGGAAGCTGGACGAGCTGGTCCCAAAATGCGAACCTTATCAAATTGGCCTTTAGGACCAATTACAGCTACCGTTTCATTTGCGGCAAATTGTCCTGGTTGGGACAAAGGTTTAAATTCAGTCAATTGATAGCCTGCTCCGAACAAGATTTCAATATGCTCTTGAGTCAGGTGAATATGACGGGCGGAAACGCCGACAGGTACGATTTTAGTCATCGTGTGGTCACTCCTTTTTCTCTATACAATACTTTACACATCTATGCTATTATACTCCTATTTCGACAATAAAGAAAAGGATAGCGCATAAAGTTCCCTTTTTCGCCCTAACCAGCCATACATATCGTCCATATAAAACTGGGATCAAACCGTCATTTTTGCAAACAGAAGAAAGAAAAGCATGATCTCAGCTACGATGAGATGAGGAACTACAATAAATATATTCAGAATAAACAGCGCACAGAGGATTCCAGTTAAGAAAAGAATGACTCTGAGACGAGGTTTAAGATGACTCAATCTGTACTGATGGAATACCAGCAAAACTGACAAAAAATAAATAAAAACAGAAGCAAAAGTAAAGCAAAGCACAAAAGTATTGGCTGCTTGCCCTAAAAACAAGAGCTGTATGGAAGCCGCAAGCATGCTAAGAGAAAGATAAATAAACAAATGACCATAGATAATAGTCTGTCCTGCTGTTTGTTTGGATTTGTCTACGCGCTTCTCTATATTCTCAAAATATTGCCACCAGATTGCGATGACCAATACAAATGTCAAAGCAGCAAATACAATGGAAGAGATCGTGAAATGATCGGATTGTAAAACAGAAAGTATACTTATCACTGATTCTCCAAGCAGGATTAAGGTGAACTGTGCAAAACGCTCCAAAAGATGCTCTGTATGGATAGGTGTGATCACCAATTTTTTACGACCGATTAATGGAACGAGGATATCAACAGCAATGCCAGTATACAAAATCAAATATCGAACCCACGAGTCGAAGAAAAGGGAGAAGCTAGAGATAACGATCCCAACCCAAAGATAGGTTCCAAAAAAACGAGCTGTTTCCTGTTTATGAGCCGTTTCCTTGGGGGCCAAAAGCAAATATTGAATGACAGTCAAACCTCTTAAGCCAATATAGCCAACAAAAAAAGATACATAATACGCATCAAAATCTATATTAAGACTAGCAGTCATGATTAACACAAAAAATAATTGCAAAATCATAAAAATTCGATGCATTATACTGTCTTGACCAAAACGATTGTTATAGACTGTTTGCCCCACCCATGCCCACCAGATCGGAATAAAAATCAAAATAAACTTCTCTAAATTATGCCAACCAACACTACCATGCTCAACATGTAGTAAAACATGAGTCGCCTTGGAGACAGCTGCTACAAACAATAAATCATAAAAGAGTTCAAGCCAGGTAACCTTTTTTATCAGCATTATGTAACGGAGCTCCCCTCTAGTATGGCGGTATAGCATGGTGCTTTCAGGCTCGCTTCTACGTATGCCCAATTTCGGAAAGCGTTATTTTAGCACCATGCAATCCTCGGATGCTCCAATTATTTCGTAATCGTTCTCGCTTTGTCAAGAAAATGCTCAGCCGAAAACAACTGCGATATTAAGCTATTTAGGACAACATTTTAGATGGCAGATTTGTTCTTAAATAGTCCAGTGCATGTTCTCCAAGCCATCCCTTGACCAGCTCCTCAGAGTAATGTTTCAGCAGTAGTTCTGCAAAAGCCGGATATTTCCCCGCGTGCTCCAGTCCTCTCACATGGGCCTCGATACCGTCAAAATCAGAGCCAAACATCAAATGTCTTTCGCCACCCAATGAACAAATGTGCTCAATGTGCGGTAACAGATCCTCAGCGTGTACTGTACCCTGCTCTTTCAGAAACATCGTGACAAAGGTCAACCCAATTCGTCCGTTGCGGGCGATCAGCGCCCGAATCTGTTCGTCCCGCAAGTTACGGGGATGAGCACATCTCGCAAAGGCGTTCGAATGCGAAGCGATGGGCGGTAAGGCCGCCTCCTCCATCACTTCCCAAAAGCCTTGTAAGGACAAGTGTGATACATCTAGCAGCAGTCCCAGACTATTACAGCGATTGACCAAATCACGTCCCTTGCGGGTTAGACCGCCACCTCTAAGCTCCATAATGCCGTCAGCCGCCCAATTTGCATAATTCCACGTCAGCCCGATCAACCGTATTCCCAATGCATAGCACACATCCGCATAAAACGGATTTCCTTCCAGCGCATCTACCCCTTCGAGTGAGAGTAACGCCCAAGGTGACTCTGTATGATTCGTTCCATTACCATCCCAATTCGTTATCTTTCCAGCTTGCTTCTCTACGTCTGTCTGGTGTACTTGCTCCATTTGACGTGCAGCGGACATATTTTTAAGTGCTGCCAATTCCTCTCTCCATAGCAAAGGTTTTAACCCGCCTGAGGTAGAAGTCACATGCTGCCTGAACAGTTCAATTTGACGAACCACATGCTCAAATTTTGGCGTACCCAATACCTGTGATATATATATAGCGAACGTTTGCAACTTTACGTTGCCTTCTAGCAAACGCTCTTTTGTGACATCAAGCGATGAATGACTGAAATCTACCTGCGAATCGAGTTGCATTTTACATAACACGTCGCAGTGAAGATCAACAACTGGCCAATTCGCTTCAAACTTATCATTCATGCACTATACCCCCATTGGATTAAAGCCCACAAATTTATTTTGAAAACCATAGGAGCTAACCACAAAGCAAAAAAGCCCGTTTACAAAACGTAAACAGGCTCAGGCAACTTCCATTTATTATCTTGGCTCTACAATCAATTTGATCGCAGTCCGATCTTCTCCATCAATAACAATGTCTGTAAAAGCAGGAATACAAATCAAATCCACTCCGCTTGGTGCGACAAATCCCCGGGCAATGGCTACCGCTTTAATGGCTTGGTTTAGTGCACCCGCTCCAATCGCCTGTAATTCTGCATTTCCGCGTTCACGCAGTACTCCTGCGAGTGCGCCTGCAACTGAATTGGGATTGGATTTTGCTGATACTTTTAATACATCCATAGTAAGTACCTCCCCTGGGAATGATGATGGTTTGATTCCACTATTAGATGTTATTCGAGGGTCAGCAAAAAATTCCTGCTTTTTGGTGACAGTTTTCCTTATTCTTTCCTTAAGTAGCTCACAACAAAGTTAATCCATCCGCCATTCGTCTTCTTTAAGCCTGATTTTCTGAATTTTCCGGGCTTTCCCATCGTCATCATTGAGCTCTACGCTGATGGCATGAAAGTGCCATTTGCCCATGTCCACTTGAAAGCGTACCGGAAGCTGGGTCTGAAATTTCTGTAATACAGCCTCTTTCTGCATACCAAGCACGCCCTCATAAGGACCTACCATTCCCGCATCTGTCTGATACGCAGTTCCTTGTGGCAAAATCGTATCGTCATTACTTTGTACGTGTGTATGTGTTCCTACCACGATTGATGCACGTCCATCCAGGTGCCAGCCCATGGCAATTTTTTCGGAAGTGGCTTCAGCGTGAAAATCTACTAGAATATGTTTATGTTTTTTGCGCAGCTCGTCTACAATTTCATCTGCTGCCCGAAATGGACAGTCAATAGCTGGCAAAAAGGTTCTACCTTGCAGGTTAACAATGGCTAGTTCCTTACCTCCACCTTTTACAACAGTGTAACCCCGACCTGGTGTCCCTGGCGGAAAGTTAGCCGGACGGATGATCCGCGGCTCATCATCTATAAAATCAAATATTTCCTTATTGTCCCATGTATGATTGCCCATCGTAATCCCATGAACGCCCCAATCAAAAAACTCTCTAGCGATGGCTTGAGTAATTCCTCTTCCCGAAGCTGCATTTTCTCCGTTCACAATAATAACATGCGGGTTGTATTTTGATTTTAGCGAAGGGAGATTCTCCCTCAGTGCCTTTCTGCCTACACTGCCGACGATGTCTCCAATAAATAATACGTTGATAGAAAACCCTCCCTAGTCTGCCTTACATAATGAAAAGTGGCCCTACAAGCAGCGGCCACTTTTCATTGAAATGCTTTTATTTTGCGTATTCTACCGCACGGGTCTCGCGAATAACGGTAACCTTAATATGCCCTGGATAATCCAGTTCATTCTCAATCGTTTTCGTAATATCGCGGGCCAGTCGGAATGCTTCCGCATCATCAATTTTCTCTGGCTGCACCATGACACGAACTTCGCGTCCGGCTTGAATTGCGTATGATTTCTCAACGCCTTCAAAAGATTCGGAGATGCGTTCGAGCTTCTCAAGACGACGGATGTACGTCTCTAGCGTTTCACGCCGCGCTCCCGGTCTTGCTGCTGACAGAGCATCTGCCGCCCCAACCAGCATGGCGATCACTGAAGTCGCTTCGCAGTCGCCGTGATGTGAAGCAATGCTGTTGATAACGACCGGGTGTTCCTTGTACTTCTTCGCCAGTTCCACGCCAATTTCAACGTGTGATCCTTCCACTTCATGATCCAGCGCCTTCCCGATGTCATGTAGCAAGCCTGCCCGTCTTGCCAGTACAACGTCCTCGCCCAGTTCCCCGGCCATCAGACCTGTCAAGTATGCAACTTCCATCGAGTGCTTCAATACGTTCTGTCCGTAACTCGTACGGAACTTAAGACGTCCCAAGATCTTGATCAAATCCGGATGCAAGCTATGCACACCCACTTCAAAGGTAGCCTGTTCACCATACTCACGGATTCGTTCGTCCACCTCTTTACGGGATTTTTCCACCATCTCTTCAATACGAGCCGGATGTATCCGTCCGTCCGCTACGAGCTTCTCAAGAGCAGTACGCGCAATCTCTCTACGAATCGGATCAAATCCGGACAATATAACAGCTTCCGGCGTATCATCAATAATGAGGTCGATTCCAGTAAGGGTTTCAAGTGCACGAATGTTACGGCCTTCGCGTCCGATAATCCGGCCTTTCATTTCTTCGTTCGGCAATGTCACAACAGAAACCGTCGTTTCTGCTACATGATCTGCCGCACAGCGTTGGATGGCCAGTGTGATGATTTCACGGGACTTTTTGTCCGCTTCTTCTTTGGCCTGCTGTTCAATTTCCTTAATCATCTGAGCTGTTTCATGACGAACTTCCTGCTCTACGTTGGTCAGAATAATACTTCTTGCATCCTCCATCGTAAGATTAGAAATACGCTCCAACTCAGTTACCTGGCTCTTGTAAATCAAATCAATTTGCTGCTGGGTTTCATCGATTCGTTTCTCTTTGTTGGCCACTTGTTCTTCTTTGCGTTCCAGCGATTCCAATTTTTTATCCAGCGATTCTTCTTTTTGCAGCAATCTTCGTTCCTGTCGTTGAATTTCATTGCGACGTTCACGAGTTTCTTTTTCAGCTTCGGCACGGATGCGATGAATTTCATCTTTCGCTTCCAATACCGTTTCCTTCTTCAGCGCTTCTGCCTCTTTTTTCGCGTTCTCCACGATTTGCGCGGCAGCTTCTTCCGCACTGGAGATCTTAGCTTCTGCAATAGATTTGCGAATAAAATAACCAATCCCGAACCCAAAGAATAACGCGGCTACAGCAACGAGAACGAACCAGATCGCAGTCATCATACTGTTCACCTCCCCGTTGGTTCCTCCAAGGCATTCCTTGGGACTTTTTGAAATTGTCACATTTACTTTGATCGTCAAACTAAGATAACGACTCAAGGTCGCTTCATTTCATATGCACATGCTTTCACACGTACAATTCCGCCTGGCATAGCGGCATCACTTGTTATTTGGCGATGAGAACTTTACCGTGGATTCCGCTTTTTTGGAAGGAAAAAGGGCACTCCACAAATATCGTTTCATATATATTTTATTATTTGACAAATGGCATTGTCAAGGGAATGCAAACATTAGTAGACTACCGTGCAGCTGTCCATATCATAATCAGCTCATCTAGCCAGAAGTTCAGCTACCGTTTTGCAACTTATTCCTCCCAATGCAGTAATTCCTAGTCATCGAAAGCTTCGTCTTGCTCAGCCGCACTGAGATGATTGACCACGCGGCGTGTCATATCCCCCGAATATCCGCGTCTCATAAGAAACGGAAATGTTTTCCTTTTTTTATCCACTATATCACCACGTACCTGATTCCATTTCTTACGTCCAATCGACAATGCACTCTCCCACTCCTCATTGTCAGTGATCTCACCTAATGCTTCCCCGATAGAGGCTTTAGAGATGCCCTTCTGACGAAGTTCTTGTCTGATCCACATCTTACCCTTACGTTGGCTTGTTATACGCTGTCTTGCCCACTGACGGGCGTATAAATCATCATCTACAAGCTTCTCCCGTTGCAATCGCACCAATATCTCATCAATAACAGTCTGATCCACTTCCTTTTGCGCTAAACGCTGGGCAATTTCCTGACGTGTACGAGGCTTTTGCCCCAAATAGCGCAGCGCATGTACATAAGCCTGTTGTTTTTCATCTGCCAGAACGATATCTTCTAGTTCTTTTTTGACGAATGACGTTCCTTTGAACATGTTGTACTTGATCATTACATCTTCCAATACAGACAGTGAATATGGACCAAAATGAATGATGTATCTTCCACGGTTGCGTCTCTGCCCCTGCTCCACTCTAGTAATCATCAATTCCTCATGATCTGGAAAAAGAGAAATCCCTTGCTGTTTATCTTCTTCCGAAGTGTATTCATC
Organism: Paenibacillus sp. DP01; assembly: GCF_044784315.1. Classification (NCBI taxonomy): domain Bacteria; kingdom Bacillati; phylum Bacillota; class Bacilli; order Caryophanales; family Paenibacillaceae; genus Paenibacillus; species Paenibacillus sp. DP01. The sequence continues at coordinate 2,309,972 of NZ_CP173059.1, read as the reverse complement.
TTTATCGTCCAACTGCACTATGTTTCCCTCACTTTGAAATTCACGAAAGCAGCCTATGATCACCTGCTACGCAAAAGTTAGATTCTGCTGACAAAGCAGACTTTATTTGATGCAAAAATGCCCTGCACAACTGTGCAGGGCATCAGAATTATGCTATTCAAACGGACTGTACCATAATCCCTAGGCTACAGTTCACATGACAGATCAAAAGCGAAGTCTCAGGCAAGCTTATTCAAGCTCCAGCAATTCCTGTTCTTCCTTGGCCTCCTGCGCTAACTCTTCTTCTGTCGGTGGAGCAATTGTTGTAATCAAATTACTGGCCACCCGGATTTTTTGCTCGATCGTACTAGCAATGTTCGGATTTTCCTTCAAAAATTGCTTTGCATTCTCACGTCCCTGACCAAGGCGCTCGCCTTCGTAGGAATACCAAGCTCCGCTCTTGTCGACAATGTCATGCTCCGTACCGATGTCAATCAAGCTTCCTTCTTTGGAAATACCCTCACCGTACATAATATCCACTTCGGCCTGACGGAAAGGAGGCGCAACTTTGTTCTTCACGACTTTAATACGTGTGCGGTTACCCACGATGTCGTTACCCATTTTCAAGCTTTCGATACGACGAACATCCAAACGTACCGTAGAGTAAAACTTCAAAGCACGTCCACCTGGTGTAGTTTCAGGGTTACCGAACATAACACCTACTTTTTCACGGAGCTGGTTGATAAAAATAGCAATGGTTTTCGATTTATTAATGGCTCCAGACAGCTTACGTAATGCCTGTGACATCAAACGCGCTTGAAGACCGACATGGGAATCTCCCATTTCGCCTTCAATCTCTGCCTTCGGTACAAGTGCCGCTACAGAGTCTATGACGATAATATCCACTGCCCCACTACGCACAAGAGCTTCGGCAATCTCCAATGCCTGCTCACCTGTATCTGGTTGCGATAGTAACAACTCATCAATATTGACACCCAGCTTGCTCGCATACGACGGATCAAGCGCATGCTCGGCATCGATAAAGGCGGCTTGTCCGCCTGTTTTTTGCACCTCTGCGATAGCATGAAGAGCTACTGTCGTTTTACCGGATGATTCCGGTCCATATACTTCAATAATCCGGCCTCTTGGAAAGCCGCCCGTTCCTAACGCAATATCCAAAGCAATCGAACCACTGGGGATTGTTTCCACTTGCATGTGGGTAGACTCACCCAACTTCATAATGGAACCTTTACCAAATTGCTTTTCTATTTGACGGAGCGCCATATCCAGCGCAGCACGACGATCTGACAATAAACTCACATCCTTCATTGTTTGTACTTTAATAATACCTTGTTTTGACACGCTTGCCAAGCATTTTTTCGAACATACATTCGTTTTTTTATTTCCCACAACTCTCTTCTATAATTAAACCTTTCTCATAAAACGAAAAAAGAACCGCTGGCAAAAAGCTTTGCAACGGTTCTTCCGATAAGAAGATTATATCATGAATATCTATCTAAAACAACTCATCGATAATTAAGAGAGTTTCTCGTTCTCTACCAATCGACGCCACAATCTGTACAAGATAGCTTTGACGGATCGCAAACGGATGGTCTCACGGTTACCGCTTAAATTTAGCTCATATGCCTCCGTTTCCTTGTCACGCTGAGCAATACCAATATATACCAGACCGACTGGCTTCCGCTCGGAATATCCGGGCCCAGCTACACCAGTAACGGAAAGTCCGAAATCACTGTCCATAATCATTCTTGCCTGCTCTGCAAGCACAAGGGCTACTTCCTTACTCACTGCGCCTGGCGCATGGTCGCCTTCCAAATAATCATAGGGCACATTGAGCAATTTCATCTTCATTTCATTGGAATAACACACGATTCCACCTTGAAACATAACAGCACTGCCAGGTATAGAAGTGATGTGTTCCATCAGCATACCGCCTGTACAGCTTTCCGCCGCACTCACAGTGAGTCCGCGTTTGGCCATTAAATCTACAATCACCTTCTCCAGCGTAACATCTTCACTTGCATACATATATTCGGAAAGACGTTGTTGAATTTGTACTTCCGTGGCAGTCAGCTTAATTAAAGCTTCACTCTCACTGGCCGCCTTGGTGGATATACGGATCGTAACTTCCCCTTCCTTGGCATAAGGAGCAATCGTGGGGTCCGTCTGGGATTGGATCAGATCTAGCAAGCGAGTTTCAAGAGCTGACTCACCGATCCCTGCAAATTTTAGCATTTTCGAATAAATCGGCATCTCCTCACCGCTCAATGCCTGCTGAAGCAACCATGGTTTGGCATGATTTGCAAACATAGGTTTAAGCTCCTTAGGCGGTCCGGGCAAAACCACATAAAATTTACCGTCCTGTGCAATTGCATCCCCTATAGCTAAACCTGTCTCATTTTCAAGCGGAGTGGCTCCTTCAATAGAAAGCGCCTGCCGGCGGTTATTCTCGGTCATTTCGACCCCGCGGTTCCGGAAAAACTGATCAAGCTTGTCCATGGCAAGACGATCTATCTGCAATTTCCGCCCCAATACAGCCGCTATCGCATCTTTTGTCAAATCGTCCTGAGTTGGTCCCAGCCCACCAGAAAACAAAATAATATCCGCACGCTTCTGAGCAAGTCGTACCGCTTCCTGAAGTCGATCCATGTTATCGCCAACTACAGTCTGAAAATATACATCAATTCCGATTGTAGCTAGCTCTTGTGATAAATATTGGGCATTTGTATTTACTATTTGTCCAAGTAATAACTCTGTTCCTACTGCAATGATTTCAGCTTTCATCAATTCGTCCTCCTATGATGCATATATTGTGGGAATTATGTAAAGAAACAGCAATAAGTTAAGTCCCTATTGCTGTTTCCATAAGATTTATCCTGTTACACTTTAGAGGAGCTCAGCAAATGGATATTCTTTACAAAGTAATCAATACCCGAATAAATGGTGATTAACACAGCTGCCCATATCGCTATTAAATCAAACGGAATACCCAGAAAAACAAACGGGAAATTATTAATGAGCAGTGCTACAATAGCAACGATCTGGATGATCGTCTTTAATTTCCCCCAATTGCTTGCAGCAACCACAGAGCCATCCAATAAAGCGATCTGTCTTAGACCCGTAACCGCAAACTCACGACTGACAATCACAACGACAACCCATGAATCAATTTTTCCCATTTCTACCAAAGAAACCAAAATAGCAGTTACCAACAGCTTATCAGCAAGGGGGTCCAACAGCTTGCCCAAATTGGTGACCATATTATTTTTACGAGCCAAATATCCGTCAAGGCCGTCTGTGCTGGCTGCTACAAGGAAAATAATAGCCGCAATCAGCTGATTATACGGCAGCTTGAAAGCACCGATCTCAATCGGTGGCGGATAAAAATCAAAATCCACCAGCAAAGCCAGCATCATCACCGGGATAAGGCAAATCCGCGTTATTGTAATTCTGTTGGGTAAATTCACAACACACTCTCCCCTGATTATCGTACTTGATTACAAATGGCAGCTTTCGGATTGAAATCAATCCTATGTAAAATCGCTTTCGACGAGCGTTATACACCTTAATGTCTGCATTTTCGTTACAAGTATAATATGGCGCAAAACGCATGTCAAAATAACCTGCTGCACATCAAGCAACGTTTAGTCCTACAAAATCTATGAGAGAAAACGGCTTATTTCATGTTTGTAAATTGAAGCTCCAACGGCAGATCAGCTTTCCGCAGCAATTGAATAATGGCCTGTAGGTCATCCCTGTTTTTTCCAGTTACTCGAATTTGATCACCTTGAATCTGACTTTTCACTTTTAGCTTGGAATCCCGAATAAGGATATTAATTTTTTTGGCGTTATCCTGATCAATTCCCTGCTTAAGAGAAAGACGCTGACGCACTGAACCTAAAGAGGCTGGTTCCAATTTTCCAAATTCCACATTTTTAAGGGATAGACCTCGTTTGACCATTTTAGATTGCAAAATATCAATCACCGCATTCAGCTTGTATTCATCTTCCGATGCAATCGTAAGAGCATCTTTCTCAAGCTTGAGGCTACTTTTGCTCCCCTTGAAATCAAATCTCGTTTCAATTTCACGCTCCGTCTGATGAACCGCATTTGTTAACTCCTGCATATCCATTTTGGAGACGATATCAAATGAATTTTCTGAAGCCATCGTTTCACTTTCCTTTCCACAACAAAGTTCAATATCTAATTATAGGCTAGTCATTTACAAAAATCCAATAATCCGTTCACTAAAAAGGCGTTCTTGCCAGTTCCCCGACAAAAACGCCTTTATTTACAATTGCAGTTTAACTTTTCTAATAGTGACTTCGTGTTGGATTTCTAAACATATCCAAAATTCCAAGCACAATGTGAGCAAGACCAAAGCCTAATATGCCATAGCCCCATGCATTCGGTGTTAGATAATAGCCCAGTAAACTGACAATAATCCCGAGCCCAGTCACAATCCAGCTGACGGTCATAACGTATACACCTCACTTTGCGGAAAATGAAATGACTGACTTTCCAAGAATTACAGTCATTAGTATTTCCCCGCAACAAGGCGTTTATTCACCATCAGTAGTTGTACTAGAATCTGTCCCACTTTGTGGAGTATCCGTACTACCATTTGTCGTCGTATCCGTTGAACCCGTCACCCCAGTACTCGCTCCAGTGGAAGAAGCTTCCCCTTGCTGTATCAACACCCGAGTCGTCGATTTATTATCGGTTATCGGTTGGCCGGCGACGGAAATATCCGTGGCAGAAGACCGTCCTGATTTGATATATAAGCCTTCTGGACCGATATCGAAAGACATGGCATCTCCACTTTTAGTCATACCATAGCTCAGCTTTTCTCCACGGGAATTTTGTCCCTTGTACACCTCAAGCCAGCTTTCGCCCGTTGCTTTAATATCAACCTTGACCGTGGCCCCCGTTGCACTGGAGACTTTGAAGATCGTCGTCTTGCCTTGCTTACCATCCTGAGCCACAGTTACTCCCTGCGCTGGCGTAGTCGTATCCGGCTGCTGACCAGGATTTGGAGTAGTCGCATCTGTAGTTCCCGTACCACTTGGCTGGGTTTCCCCGGTTTTTCCCGTATCAGGGGTCTGCCCGCCAGCACCATTTGGTGCCGTTGTCTGACCATTATTCGGTGTCGTAGTTGTATTTGGAGTAGACGTGTTTGGTGTCGTACTTGGCGTTGTGTTAGGTGTTGTACTTGGTGTACTTGGTGTTGTAATCGGCGTTGTATTTTCTGCTGTTTTTGGAGTGGAATGGTTGTTACTCACCCAATAAGCATAAATAACCCCAACAATGAGAACTAGAAAAAGCCACATTAACGCTGTAGGCAACCATTTAAGATTGCCGATCGTCGCGGGACGGCTGGAGCGTTTTTGTGTAACAGGCTCCATGACTGCTTCCGGTTCAGGTTCAGGCACATTGCTTTGGTGCCCTTCCAGAAGCTCATCGGGATTCAACCCAACCGTTTCGGCGTATGTTTTAATAAAAGCTCTGACATAAAAGCTTCCCGGCAGCACTTTGTAATCGCCCGTCTCAATGGCTTCCAGATAACGTTTGCGTATCTTCGTCATTTCCTGAACATCGTCAAGGCTCAATCCTTTTTGCAGCCGGGCCTCCTTTAATTGCTGACCCAGTTCTGACATGTCATCATCTCCTTGTGTAATTACACTTATTTAAAGATCTTCTGTATAACTGGCTGTAAAGGTATCATAAATAATTTCCTCAGCCGGATTATTGCGAAGTTCAATAATGATATTGAAATCGTCAAAGCTGTATCCCGATTCACGCACAAATACATCAGGATGCTCAATCACTTTGGTACTTGGCATGCTCATAATTTCCTGAAGCAGGTGATAATGTCTTTCATTGGATCGAATGGTACTCACAATGCCGTCAATAATAAACACATTGTTGGGATTCATTTCTTCCTCAGAAAGCTGACTGCGTACCGTCTGTCGTAATAACGTCGACGACACAAAAGTCCAACGCTTCATTGCACATACACTACTGGCAATAATGGATTCCGTTTTACCAACACGCGGCATTCCGCGAAGACCGATTACCTGATTGCCATCCCTCTTTAATACTTCACCCAAAAAATCGACCAGCAACCCAAGCTCATCACGTGTAAAACGGAAAGTTTTACGATCATCCGAATCCCGATCGATGTAACGGCCGTGTCTTACTGCCAATATATCGACCAGTCTCGGAGCACGTAAGGCCGTGACTGTAATGTTGCTGGCTTTTTTCAACGTATCTCCGAGAATGCGTATTTTCTCGTCATCGTCTGTTTCGAGAAGCATCCCCCGTCTTTCGCCTTCAACACCGTTAATCGTCAGTATATTAACCCCCAGAATACCAAGCATGGAAGCAATGTCCCCCAGCAGTCCGGGTCGATTTTTATGTATCTTGTATTCCATGTACCACTGTTTTGTCTCTTCCGTCACGTTAGCACCTCATTCACATTCAAACCGTCAACAATGCCAAATCAAAGCCTTATTGTATCATAAGATAGCATCATTCGACAAAACCCAATTATTGAAATTCGATAGGCTACAGTGTGTTGTAAGCCTCAATCACGTTTATGATATATAAATTACAATGGAATTACAAGAACAGCTCTGTAACCATTACAGAAAAGCCCCCCAAAAGGGAGCTTTTCATGTTGGTTCCTACTTATGCGTTGCTCTTAGCTAATTTAACCATTAGCCGGGCGATGGTGTGACGTTCGTCCTCATCGGCAACTCCCCACAGTTCTTTCAGTGCGCGGTTGGAATGGTTAGCTGGATCGACCTTCTCATCCAGAAAATCACCGATTTCGTAAGCAAGCTCCGCAATGGTATCTTGACTGATTCCCAGCTTCTCTGCTTGCTCTACACGCTGACCAAGGAACTTTTTCCAAACATCAAAATTCTGAACAACTGTTGACATACTTAAATCCTCCTTAGATGATTCAGATTTAAAATCAACAGTTGTAATATGCTCTTCACAGACGCTTACTATACTGGTGGATTCCTCCAAGCGCTGTTTTCCTTACGTCACCCATCCTCCGTTAGGACTTATGACCTGGCCATTAATATAACCTGACTCAGGAAGCGCAAGAAAATAAACCAGGGACGATATTTCATCAGGCCGTGCCAATCGTCCAGCAGGGATTTCTTCTTCCAAACTGTTAATTTCGCCTGCATCCAAATGATCCAACATCGACGTGTCTACCGCCCCTGGAGCCACAGCATTCACGGTTACGCCAGAAGGCGCAACCTCTTGAGCCAGTGCTTTAGTGAAAGCGTTAATGCCTCCCTTGGTAGTGGAGTACAATACCTCGCACGAAGCTCCACATATGCCCCACACAGACGAAACATTCACAATACGGCCATAGCGTTGGGAAATCATATGCGGCATAAAAACCTGCGTACACAAAAAAGTTCCCTTAACATTCACGGCCATCACTTCGTCCCATTCCTCTTCCGATACATCTGAAAGCAGCCCATAATGAGATAATCCAGCATTATTCACTAGAATATCTGGCTTCAATCCGTGATTATCCAGCTTTTCCCGCATACGTTCAATCTGCTCCTTACTCCGCAGATCGGCTGAAACAGTCATTACCTTGCCTGAATAAGTCATGCAACGACGAGCAACTTCATTTGCTTTTTCATGGGACTTCATGTAGTGAATGACCACATTCATCCCTACTGCTGCAAAACGCTCGGCAATAGCCGCACCAATTCCACCACTTGCTCCTGTAATCAGCACAGTCGTATCGCCAATAGCCTTTAACTCTCCGCCCTCGGTGGTCATCGGTTCCCTCTCCCTGGACATTACGGACTCACCACCAGCGATATTGCCATTTGATCCCACTTTATATGATCTTTCAGACGACGGTTTACATCCTCAAGCGTGATACTTTCATAAACCGGAAGCAATTGAAAAAAATCACTGCCCCGGAAGCGATGTCTTGTAAACTCATGCGCAATATTTTCGGGAGAATTGAGAGTGCGTAGATAACCGCCGATCTTCTTTTTGCGCGCTCGTTCAAAATGTTCTGCTGCAAACCCCTGCTTCTGAATAGACTCTACCTCTTCTCGTATCCTAGCCAACAGCCGATCAGGGTCTTTGGTATCCCCGCCGATCGCAGAAAATGCATACTGTTGCGTACTATTGTACTCATGGCCAAAACTGTCCGAAATCAGGTCCTCATCGTAGAGCTTCTGATATAGCTGTGTACTGGAACCAAACAAGAGATCAAGCATCAGCTTGGTTTCCAGATCATGACGTAGCAAAGCTTCTCCCGTTAGACCTACTTCAGCCTCCTTGAATCCAAACAGCAACTTTGGCAAAGAAACAGCCAGCTTTACCTCATGACGCGGCTCTGCAACCGTTGTGGGTTCATCATCGAAAATCCGCTCGATCTCCCCCTGCGGCTTATAGTCTTTTTTCGCCTGATTATTACGTACCAATTCGATTACTTCGGCTGGATCCACTCCACCTACTACAAAAAGAATCATATTACTTGGATGGTAAAAAGCTTCATAGCAACTGTACAATGTTTCCTTCGTAATCGTACTGATGGATTGAATAGTACCTGCTATATCAATATGCACCGGATGGACCTTGTACAATGCCTCAATCAGACCAAAGTAACTCCGCCAGTCGGGGTTATCTTCATACATATTGATTTCCTGGCCTATAATGCCTTTTTCCTTCTCCACATTTTCATCTGTAAAGTAAGGATGCTGAACAAAGTTGACTAGTGTGGTCAAATTCTCTTGAATGCGTTCGGTTGCCGAAAACAGATATACGGTCTGATCAAAGCTCGTAAATGCGTTCGCCGATGCTCCATTAGAGGAAAAGGTAGCAAAAATATCGCCTTCGGGCTCTTCAAACATTTTATGCTCCAAAAAATGAGCTATGCCATCCGGCACCTTGACGGACTGTTGACCTTCTACCCGGAAATGATTATCAACCGAGCCATATTTAGTTGCAAATGTGGCATACGTCTTCTGAAAGCCCGGTTTGGGCAACACATAAACGTGCAAGCCATTATCCATTACTTCATAGTACAGCGTCTCCTGCAAGTGCTCATACGATATATGCTCCAACGCTATTCCCCCTTCTGGTCTCTCAAGAAATAAATAGTGTCCAGTCGGAACGTCCGGGCGGCATCCTGAACATCCTGCACCTTGACTGCCTCCACCTGGCTCAGCAGCTCCTCGACCGTCCGCTCTTTGCCGGAAAGCTGTCTGTTAAAATCATAGGCAATCATCTCAAAAGCGGAGTCCTGCATTTCCTTTAGCAAGTTGCGTATCATTGCCTGCGTTTGGGTCATTTCTAGCTCGGTAATTGCTCCATTTTGTGTATCTTCCAGTTGCTTGCGGATAATAGTAACCGCTTTTTCATAATTAGGAATTTCGATACCGGATTGTATTGTGCCAATGCCTTTATGCCCGTCATAGCGTGACGAAGCATAGTACGCCAAACTCTCCTTCTCCCTCACATTGACAAACAGCTTTGAATGCGGATACCCACCCAGAACGCCATTGTACATTAATGCAGAAGCATAACGTTCATCGCCATACGTAATAGAGGTTCGTAGCCCCATGTTGAGCTTGCCTTGGTTTACATCAAGACGCTCTACTATAGTTTGAACATCACGTTCTACCGATTTGGGCTGTTCAGGTACATATCCCGTTTCCGCCGAGCAGTTTAATTGAAAATAGCGATCCACAAACTTTTCAACTTCTTCCAGCGTGGTATCTCCCACGACGTATAAATCCATGCTGGCATTATTCAGCCAGTCTCCATAAGCCTCATACAAATTTTGTGCATTTATGCTGTCCAGATCTGATCGTTGACCAAGAGGATGCAGACGATAAGGCTCATCTTTGCACATCTCCTCCATACAGCGCTCCCCAGCATAACGTATTTTATCGTTAACTATAGATTCCAGCTTCTTACGAACATTTTCTCGTTCCTGCTGTACATATCCCGTTTGAAATGCACCGTTTTCCAATGCAGGCTTCGTCAGAACCTCTCCAAGGAAAGAAAACGAACGATCTAGCAAACTATCCGGACTGCTTACAAAGTTGTCATTAATTGTATCCATGCGAAATTGCACGATCTGATAATCTCCACGTTTATATACATCGAATCCAAAACCCGCACCATACAATTGTTCTAACTGCTCTCTAAATTGTGTAGTCTGCGGATACGATTCTGTACCCCGTCGCAGAACGAAAGGCACCAGTCCTACACGAGTTACAGTTTCCTCACGTAGCGGAGTACCTACATACAACGATATGGCGAACGTCTTAAAGCGCTTGGTGGGCAGTACATGAATCCTTAGTTGTCTGCGTGTGCCACGCTCGAAACCTGTTTTGTTCAAGTCCAAAACTCCTTTGTGACGTCAATTTGCGTCTAGCCTTTGATTAGCAATAGCTACTGTACATCTTTTTCCTGTAAAGAGGTAAAGTGTACCAATCTATATTTTAAACGTGCAAAAGCCAAGAAGCAACCGGAGACAAGCTCCCGGCTGCTTCGGCGTTTTACATGCAGAAAATATGTTCCCCGATGGTTTTCACCTGCGGACGGCTCCAAATCCATTTGGAGGTAGCTGTTTTAGGGTTAAAGTAATATAGACATCCTCCGCTTGGGTCCCAGCCGTTTAGGGCTTGACGTACCGCCTTTTGTGCAGTCTCATTCGGCGTGAGCCAGATTTGGCCGTCTGCTACAGCAGTGAAAGCCCCCGGCTGAAAGATTACCCCAGACGGTGTATTTGGAAAACTTGGCGACTTGACCCTGTTCAAAATAACAGCCGCCACGGCAACTTGTCCTTCAAACGGCTCACCGCGGGATTCACCATAGACCGCATTGGCCATGATTTTAAGATCGTTTTCAGACAGTCCCATGGTGTTGGCTGATCCCATCGTTTCCTCATTTTGATCAGATTTATCGTTTTTGTTCGCTGCCTGTCCCTGATCAGAACCTTGATTATTACGATGCATAGGCGTTTCCGTCGGCTTCCAGTGTGGAGTAGCATTCACCAGCTTTAATTTGGTTTTCGCACCAACCACTCCATCGGGTCTGATACCAAACTCCTTTTGAAAACCCTTTACAGCCTTTAGTGTACTGCTGCCAAAATGGCTGTCCACTTTTCCGCCAAAAAAACCCAGCAGCTTCAATCGTGATTGCAGTTCATATACATCCTGGCCATAAGAGCCAAAATCAACCGCTTCTGAACTGAATGTCGGCTGAACAGGCTGCGCCGCTGTTACTTTCTGCTGCGTGCTTGGCGACTCTACTCGCTGCTGTACAGAGTCGTTTTTAAAAAGTCCCGTGTACGTAATAGCCGAGGCTGCGAGGATACCCGTGCAAATCCAGACCATTGTTTTTTTCATATGCTGCGCTCTACCTTTCTTTTGTGGGATTAACAGGATGGCTACGTTTATTATGACAAGCTCCGCTAGAAGCTATTCACCCTTTTAATCTTCTTTGAGCAGGCAGCTCCACACCTCAAAAAAACATCACAAAAAAACGCTATTTGCGTGCATGGAGTTGTCATATTTAACAACTCATCATGCGTACAAACAGCGTTTAAATGGAATGCTGATAAAAGATAATGCTCAGGAGCTAACTTTATTTTGCTGATATTGTTCCATTGAGATAAGTACCTCACGGGGCTTACTTCCCTCGTAAGGACCGATGACACCGCGGGCTTCCATGGAGTCAATCAGTCGGGCAGCACGTGTATAACCGATCCGCATACGGCGCTGAAGGAGCGAAACGGAAGCTTGTTTAGCCTCCAAAATGATGTTGACAGCCTGATCATACAGCTCATCCAGCATTTCATCCGCATCAGTGGATACCTCTTCCACCTCAGGCACAAGCGTTTCATCATACTGAGCTTCACCCTGTTCACGCACATAGTTAACAATGTTTTCCACTTCCTGATCACTCATAAACGCTCCCTGAACGCGGACTGGTTTGGAAGCCCCCATCGGCATGAACAGCATGTCACCACGTCCGAGCAGTTTCTCAGCACCGCCCATATCCAGTATGGTGCGGGAATCCACCTGCGAAGAAACGCCGAAAGCAATACGTGAAGGAATATTGGCTTTAATAACCCCTGTAATTACATCAACCGAAGGTCTTTGTGTTGCAATAATCAGATGGATGCCTGCTGCACGCGCCATTTGGGCAAGTCGCGCAATCGCATCCTCCACATCTCCTGCAGCAACCATCATTAAATCTGCCAGCTCGTCCACAATAACGACAATGTAAGGCAGAAATGCATCCGGGTTATCCTTCATCAAATTGTTGTAGCCCTCAATATTACGGGTGCCTGATTTGGAAAACAGCTCATACCTTTTTTCCATTTCAACTACGATTTTCTTCAATGCCAGTGAGGCACGCTTGGGATCAGTCACGACCGGAGCCAATAAATGGGGGATTCCGTTGTACACGTTCAACTCCACCATCTTGGGATCAACCATCAGAAATTTCACCTCATCTGGCTTCGCTTTGTACAAAATACTCGTGATAATCCCATTGATACACACCGATTTACCCGAACCCGTAGCTCCAGCTACAAGCAGATGGGGCATCTTAGCTAAATTACCAACAATCGTTTGTCCTGCAATATCACGGCCAAATGCAATCGACAAATTGGAAACAGATTCCTGGAAAACTGTCGTTTCCATTACCTCACGCATGGTTACGATAGAAACTTCATTATTCGGAACTTCTATTCCTATGGCGGACTTGCCCGGAATAGGTGCCTCCATACGGATATCCTTTGCAGCAAGCGCAAGTGCAATGTCATCCGTCAGACTTACAATCCGGCTAACCTTCACGCCAATGTCCGGCTGGATTTCATAGCGTGTGACGGCTGGACCACGTACAACCTCCAGCACTTTCGCCCGAACACCGAAGCTTTCCAGCGTGGCCTCCAGCTTGCGTGCTGTTTGCATGTAATCCTTTTGTCCCATACCTTTGCCTGCATTTTGCGGTTTGGCAAGCAAACGGAACGATGGAAGCTTGTACGGCTTAGGCGGTGGTGGAGCTGGAATAGCTACATTGTTCCCTTCAGCTTCTTCGCCTGTCAATCCATTAGCAATCGTCTGAGCCAGTTCCTGAGCTTCTTCTGATGTCCCATGGATCGTTGCCGAATCATTTATATTTATATTCGTATTCGCATCGGCATCCATAAAATTACTATCCAGAGGTTCATCAATGGAATCGTTCCGCACTCCACCTGTCAGGGAGTCTTCAAGTTCAGCCTCTGATCTTTTTTCCTCATTTTTCACTTGTTCGAAGAAGTCCCTAATGATTGGCGATCTTTTTACCGGAATTGAGGCTTCCTGCTCAGCGTGTTCGATTACGTCAGACAGCTCTTCTCCCTGATTGCCATTTCTCCACTGAGGCTGCACGTCACCAGCCTCATATAGAAGATCATGTTCATCTTCATCCGCATGTGCAGTTTGCTCTTCCTTGTCCGCCTTATCTGTATTTTTAAGGCCAAACAACTGAAAGAAAATTGGCTGCTTACGTGCTGGAGGCTGCATTTCATCAAAATCATCATCCATATCCTCTTCATAGGCAGGAATAGGCTCAGATTTGGGTTTTCTATTTCCACTGCCTTTGCTAGATGCAGAAAGCGGAGTGGCTTTACCAGTCCATTTTTTCCGCACGCTTCCCCCGGCTGTCAGTAGCTTGGTCTTTACAATCCGCACTAAATCCACATAAGACAGCTGGGTCATCAGCATAAAACAAATGACGAACATGACAATCATGATCAGCTTAGCTCCTGTGAGACCAAACAGCCACAACAGAACGGTAAGCTGTAATGCGCCAACGTAGCCCCCGCTAATATCCTTATTCAGCATCGAGGTATGGCCTTGCTGATCAGGCGACAGCAACTGCTCACGCATATCTATATGTATCTGGCTCATCACTCCGCCCGGCTGAAGCGCGTTAATCGGTCCCAAACGCTGCTCCATAGATGAAATAGAACTCATAAGTGTAAAGGCAAATACCAACAACAGCAAACCCGTCTTCCGTGAGTTCCACTGGTTCGGCCACTTGCGGTGAATCATCACCATCAGACCATAATAAATGCCAATCAGGGGAATCACAAAATAGAATTTCCCCAGTACAAGCCCAAACATCTTGGATAGCGACCGACCAACTGCCGCTTCACCCGATAACGCAATGACCGCCAATGTAATCAGCACAATGCCGTAAATTTCATATTTTAAAACTCCGCCAAATATGGCTTTCTTTTTTCTTTTTCTTCTTCTGGACATACAAGGTCACCCCCCAGAAGAATATTATACCACGTCACTCGCTATCCGCACATATGTTCTTTTTCAGCAGCAAATGACCTATTTCTGTACTATTCGACAGCTTCTATGACCACTCAATGATCTGACCTGGTCCATAACGAGGATTGAGGTAGGCATCCAATGGACAGTCCAAGAGCCTTACTATGATCCCCCGACGACTTTCAAGCGGCTGTACCTGCATAAGTAGACCATCTACCCGGACCTCTACAAGCTCCTCTGCCTCCTTCCACATACCTTCCCACACCAATTCCATTGGCATTACAGTATATAGTGTCATTGGGGCAGCTCCTTGCTGTGCTCACTTGAAAGGGTTCCTGTAGGGGTCCCTGTGGCATTGGGCGAAAAAGGTGCATAAGAGGGCTGCTGTGGAGTCCCTGTCATGCCGTTCTGCTGACGGCGCGTCTCAATGATGGTATTCAACTGTTTCAGCGCCTCTCCTATACCACCAACCGCATCCATCAAACCGTATTTTACTGCATCAATTCCTCCGACCGCTGTACCAATGTCGCGGTTTAATTCACCAGTTTTGAACATCAGTTCCTTAAACCGCTCTTCTGTAATGCGAGAATGAGAAACGACGAAGCGGACGACACGCTCCTGCATTTTTTCCATATATTCAAAAGTCTGTGGGACTCCGATGACCAGGCCGCTCATACGAATTGGATGAATGGTCATCGTCGCACTCTCGGCAATATAAGAATACGTAGAAGATACAGCAATCGGCACACCGATGCTATGTCCACCTCCTATAACAATGGTCACTGTTGGTTTACTCATCGATGCGATCATTTCTGCAATAGCCAGTCCTGCCTCTACATCACCACCAACTGTATTCAGCAAAATCATTAATCCTTCGATACGTGGGTTTTGCTCTGCCGCTACCAACTGCGGAATAATATGCTCATATTTTGTTGTTTTGTTTTGAGGCGGTAAGATGAGGTGTCCTTCAATCTGACCGATAATCGTCATACAAAAAATATTGGACTCGCTTCCGGGCATGGAGGTTTGACCCAGCTGCTGTAAAGCCTCCATAGCAGGTAAAACGGGTCTTTGTCCAACCTCTGGTTGTTCTGGCGCTTCCGTTTCCTCGTTGCCAGAAGATAAATTGCTGTAATGTTCCATATGGGTGATCTTCCTTTCGCTATACGCATCTATGTGCCCCGTCTTCACCCTATAGTATGGGATGGAAATGGAATATTTTATACCCACCTCCATGCCTTTCCTCGACCCTAAAATCAAAAAAAGCCTCTCTTTCCGCGGAAACCGTCCAATATTTCCTGCGGGAAGAGAGGCGACTGTGTGCCTGTGACTTAAGTTTTTAATTCAAGTTTTTGAACATATTTCAATCGAATCACACTTCCATTATAATTGGCAGAATCATCGGTCTGCGACGAGTTTGCTCATACAAGAAGCGACCCAGTGCATCCTTGACATTTGTCTTCAGGGAAGCCCATTCATTTACATTTTCACTCATGAGCTTATGCAGTGTACTTGAAACAATACGATTTGCTTCATCTAGCAAACCTTCTGATTCACGAACATACACGAAACCACGGGAAATGATATCTGGGCCTGACTTAATCGTGCCATCTTGCTTGCTCAGTGTGACAACCACTACCAAAATACCGTCCTGTGACAACAATTTGCGGTCGCGCAACACGATATTTCCTACATCTCCTACACCTAGTCCATCGATCAGTACGTTACCTGCTGTAACTTTACCAGCTCTGCGTGCTCCGCCATTCTGAATTTCAATGACTTCACCGATATCCGTGATAAAGATATTTTCAGGCTCGATACCCACTCCTTCAGCCAGAAGAGCGTGACGACGTTGCATTCTGAACTCACCGTGAATTGGCAAGAAGAATTTTGGTTTCATCAGATTCAGCATCAGCTTGAGTTCTTCCTGGCTGCCGTGTCCAGAAACGTGTATACCAGGATTAGCTGCGCTGTAGTATACATTGGCACCCAGACGGAACAGCTCATCAATAGTGCGTCCAACATATTTTTCATTACCTGGTACCGGAGTAGCTGCGATGATCACTGAGTCCCCTGGAAGAATATCTACCTTACGATGCGTAGAACGAGCCATTCTTGTCAAAGCGGACATCGGTTCACCTTGACTACCTGTGCAGAGAATAACTACGCGATCCGCTGACATTTTGCCCACTTCTTCAGGCTCAATCAGCATTCCATCTGGAATTTCCAAGTAGCCCAAATCAGAAGCAATACCTACGACATTAACCATGCTGCGACCAATCACCGTTACTTTGCGTCCGGTTGCCTCAGCAGCATTAATGACCTGCTGAATGCGATGTACGTTCGAAGCAAAAGTGGCTACGACCACACGCTGTCTCGACTTGCGGAAAATATCTTCCAACACAATGCCAACGCTCTTTTCCGAAGGTGTAAAGCCCGGTTTTTCGGCATTGGTACTGTCTGACAATAGAGCCAATACGCCACGTGTGCCAATCTCAGCCATACGCTGCAAATCTGCATATTGTCCGTTCACCGGAGTATGATCAAATTTGAAGTCTCCTGTATGAACAACAGCGCCTTCAGGAGTATCAATGCAAACACCTACTGAATCAGGAATACTATGGTTGGTTTTGAAGAATGTTACTTTCAATGTGGAGCCCAGTTTGATTTCGGAATCAGCATTGATCAAAATACGTTTGGTTTCACCAAGCAGATTCGCTTCCTTCAGCTTGTTTTCCACCAGTCCCAGCGTCAATTTGGTACCATATACAGGTACATTCAAATGTTTCAGCACGTAAGGCAAACCGCCAATATGGTCCTCGTGACCATGAGTCAGCACAATGCCTCTTACTTTGTCGCGGTTCTCTGTAAGGTAGGAAATATCAGGAATAACGATATCGATGCCAAGCATGTCCTCTTCCGGAAATTTCAGACCGGAATCCACCACGACAATGTCATTGCCGTATTGAACGACATACATATTTTTCCCGATTTCACCGACGCCGCCCAAAGCGAAAATCATCAATTTATCGTTGTTTGTTTTTTTAGACAAATGAATCTAAACCTCCTATGGTAGTTGGACGTCGTACCTTGATTTGTTATTTAATTTTCAAAAAAATACCGCACCCAGTCACTTGACCCCATTATACATGATTAAAATACGAAAAAACAAGTCATCCTGTTCGTTACGCTAGGTTTCCCATTGCCTTCCCAAACCATAAGTAAGTGTCATTTTATCTACATACCTGATTAACAGCATAGCAAAAAGGACGTTCTATAAGAACGCCCTTCATGCCAGAGGACCTTGTCAGACAATAACCGAGTCGGTGTTGCACCTACCGACTGCCCTTAACAAGGGTACTCCTTATATTTATAAACATCTTACAGCTAATTTCTTTTTAGCGGGTAAATAAATTCTTAATAAACTTCGCTTCATCTTCGGTAGGAGGAATAAGCGGCAACCGAACTGAACCTACCTTAATCCCTCGTAATTCTAATGCATACTTTACAGCCACCGGATTAGGTAGAGGATGAGGACAGCCGAACATGCCCTTAAAAATTGGGAACAACTGCTGATGCAGTTTGGCTGCCTCCTGCGCGCGTCCCCCTACAAATGAATCCAACATCCGCTTCATTTCTGCACCTACCACGTGGCTCGCTACGCTGATAATGCCATAAGCACCTACAGCCATGGCTGGCAGTCCAGATGCATCATCCCCGGAATAAACCAGAAAGCCTTCTGGTGCTGCCGCTGCAATCTGTGTGACCTGTGCAAGTGATGCACATTCTTTGGTTCCTACAATGTTCGGAATTTGTGCAAGTCGCAGTGTCGTTTCAGCTGTTAGGCTGGCTCCGGTACGGCTTGGAACATTATACAGTATAGCTGGAAGGGATGTGGAGTTTGCAATACTTTTGAAATGCTGATACATCCCTTCCTGATTTGGTTTATTATAATATGGCACTACCAGCAGCACACCGTCTGCTCCCGCCTGCTCCGCAGCACGGGTGAGATGGATGGAATGACGTGTATTATTGCTTCCCGTCCCGGCAATAATTTTACATCGCCCAGCTGCTTTTTCTACAACAAATGCAAACAACTTAATTTTTTCATCATCGCTCAGGGTAGGAGACTCCCCTGTTGTTCCAGATACAACAAGTGACTCTGAATGCTGTTCTTCTATTAAGTAATCAATCAACGAGGACAATGCAGTCCAGTCAATCTCTCCTTGCTGATCAAAAGGTGTCACCATTGCGGTAATCAATCTGCCGAAGTTCACCATGCTGCCTCCTTTTTTTGCAAGTCCGAGCACGGACAATGCGCCTATTGATGGAGTTCAAATTTATTATGCAATGCGCGTACAGCCTGCACCATATCTTCCTTTTTAACAAGTACCCAGATCGTGGTGTTGGAATCTGCCGATTGAAGGATCTGTACGTCTGATTCTGTCAATGCCTCCACAATTGTCGCCATAATACCTGGTACCCCGTTGATACCACCGCCTATGACCGAAACTTTAGCACATCCGGCCAGTATCTTAGGCTCTAGTCCTAAACCGTTAAGTACTTCAACCGCTTTGCTTCCATCATTATCAAATACGGTATAAACCGCCCCTGATGGAGTTACGTTAATAAAATCAACGCTGATTCCATGTTCAGCCATAGATTTGAACACTTGTAATTGCAAGTGCTCCAAACCTGACTTTAATTCAACAGTAATTTGAGTAACATTGCCGACATACGCAATACCGGTCACGAAACGGTCTACGATATCTGCCTGCACGTCTTTAAAGCCTTCTGGGTGGGTAACCAACGTCCCCTCTCCTTCGGAGAAGGTTGAGCGAACCCGTACCGGAATATTCGCCTGCATGGCGATTTCAACAGCACGAGGATGGATCACCTTGGCTCCCTGATGAGCCATATTACAAATTTCTGTATAGCTAACATGTGCAAGCGGCTTCGCATTTTCCACAATACGCGGATCAGCGGTTAATATACCATTCACATCTGTATAAATATCCACCATATCTGCATGTAGAGCAGCCCCCAGCGCCGTAGCTGACGTATCGCTGCCTCCCCGACCAAGGGTAGTCATATCACCATCAGCAGTTTGTCCCTGAAAACCTGTCACAATGACAACTCTGCCTTGGTTCAGCTCTTCCACAATCCGGTCTGGCTTGATATCCAAAATGCGAGCATTGCCATATTGATCATCCGTAATAAAGCCTGCCTGTGCTCCAGTCAGCACCGTAGCAGGAATACCTTCCTTCTCCATCAGGCTGCATAACGTAGCGGCAGAAATGATTTCACCACAGCACAGCAGTAAATCCCGCTCGCGCTTAGGAAGACTGTCACCGTTAGAAGCCGCCCAATCCAGCAGCGTGTCCGTTGCATAGGGCTCTCCTTTTCTCCCCATGGCCGACACAACAACAACCAATTGAAGATTTTGTTCCAGCTCCCGCTTCACATGTGCCAGCACAAGTTGACGCGCTTCAGGTGTGGACAGCGAGGTTCCCCCAAATTTTTGCACCAAAATACCCATTATTTTTCCCCCATATTACTCCCTGCTTTAGGAACGTTACTCCGCCTTTGCAGCAATAATTTCCGCGATTTGCACCGCGTTCCATGCCGCTCCCTTGAGCAGATTGTCGGATACGACCCACAAATTCAATCCACGGCTATTGCCCAAATCACGACGTACACGCCCTACGAATACGTCAGGTTTTCCTGCAGCTTCGGATGCCAACGGATAAAGCTGGGCAGTAGGATCGTCTACCAGCGTTACTCCAGGTGCGGAAGCCAGCAGATTACGAACTTCTTCTAGATCATAATCATTTTTAAGCTCTACATAGACAGATTCCGAGTGACCATATACAACAGGAATACGAACGCACGTTGCCGTTACGTCTACAGAATCGTCACCTAGTATTTTTTTCGTTTCGCGTACCATTTTCATTTCTTCCAGTGTATAACCATTATCCTGGAATTTATCAATTTGCGGAATAGCATTGAAAGCAATCTGATGCTTTACTGGCAACGAACCTACCGGCAGCAAATCTGGCTGAACTTCATCACCGTTAAGAATGGCTGCGCTTTGACGATTCAATTCATCAATAGCACGGCTTCCAGCGCCGGAAACGGCCTGGTACGTGGATACTATGATACGAGAAATGCCATACTGATCATATAATGGTTTCAAAGCAGCTACCATCTGAATGGTGGAGCAGTTCGGGTTCGCGATAATTCCCTGATGCTCGGCAATTTTGTCGCTGTTCACCTCAGGTACTACAAGAGGAGCTGTCGGTTCCATTCGGAATGCGTTGGTGTTGTCAATGCAAACTGCCCCATGACGAACAGCATGCGGCGCCAGTTCCTTACTCACGTCTCCGCCTGCACTAAACAAAGCAATGTCGATTCCTTCAAAGCTGTCGGGGGTAGCAATCTCTACTGGAATCTGCTGACCTTTAAAGCTAATTAACGTGCCGGCAGAACGAGGCGAAGAAAGAAATTTGATTTTGTCCACAGGAAAATCGCGTTTTTCCAGTAGATTTACGATCTGTTCCCCTACAGCGCCTGTCGCTCCAACGACAGCTACATTAAACTTTCTATTGCTCATCTGGTGTATCTCCCCTTCTCGACTAAAAACCATTTTTTATTCTGAAAGCATCCACCGCCAACAAGAAATTAGACCCGATGGATTATCGAATCATCTTCTAGGCGAGGGATGCTCAGCAGTTAATTATAGTACTTCATGGGGTCTTGCGTTCCACAATCATCGGCTGAATCTGCCTGCCCTGCAATGCTTCATAGGCAGCCTCCGGAATCAATTCCATATTGGCTACAAGCGAGTTCGGCTTTTTAACTGGATTATCCTGTCCGAACGGCACAAAAAAGATGTTCTTGGCTACTAGTAACTTGGCGATATTGGCAGCATTTAGACCAAGTCCATCATTAGTAGATATGGCTAAAAGAAGTGGACGGCCGTTGCGTAATTGCGCCTTGGCAGCCATCAAAACCGGACTGTCCGTCATCGCATTCGCTAACTTGCTCATCGAATTCCCCGTCAAAGGTGCAATCACCAGCACATCGAGCATTTGGGAGGGTCCCAGTGGCTCAGCCTCCACAATTGTAGAAATGATATCATTCCCTGTTATATCTTTCAACTGTTTTTGCCAACTTTGCGAAGTACCGAAGCGAGTATCCGTTGTTAGTACGGTATTGGATATAATGGGAACGACCTTCGCACCCTCATCAACAAAGCGCTGTATAACAGGCATTACCTCTTCAAATGTGCAATGTGAGCCTGTAATAGCATAACCTACCGTTTTCCCTTGCCAACTCATTGTGCATCCCCCCGATCAGGATTATCTTCCATTAACAACTGCACCAGCGTATTCGCTATAATGGTACCAGCAGTTTTGGGAGCAACAATACCGGGAAGACCGGGGGCAAGCATAGCCGTAATTCCACGCTTTTCCGCATACCGGAAATCACAACCGCCTGGGGCGGAAGCAAGATCTATAATCACGGTACTCAGTGGCAATTTAGACAGAATTTGCGCTGTGATAATCATAGAGGGTATCGTATTAAAAATCAAGTCAACTCCCTTTGTCTCATTCGCTAAATCCCTTGTCATAAAAGGCTTCCAACCCATCTCCACGGCTCTCGCTGCATCCTCCGCCCGCCGTACTCCAACTTTCACTTTGGCTCCCAACCCCTGTAGTGCCCTTGCCATGGTAAATCCAGTCCGTCCCATGCCTAGAACCATACAATCTGCACCATGGATCGTAAAATCAGTATGCTGAATTGCCATCATCAGTGCGCCTTCAGCTGTAGGTATAGAATTGTATATGGCCACATCATCTCTCTCCAGCAGCTCAACCAGCTTCAATTCATGCCTGGTACAAATTTCTTTTAAGTACGCTCGCGCCATCCCTGTATATACAACGCAATGCGGTGGAAGAGCAGCAGCATGCTCATTCAGAAACTGGAGCTTTTGTGCTCCGAAAAGTGCATTCACGTTGCCTTCCTCATCGCATCCCACCACTGGCAGAATCAGTGCGTCTGACGATTCCAGCAGCTTGACAGACAATGGCTCTAATGTGACTCCTTTGAGTGGTACTTCGAGCTTGTCAAAGCCGACCACAGTGACAGTAGCATCCATGTCGACACATTTGCGGATTACCTCAAGCTGCCTCGCATCGCCACCCAAAACAACGATGCGCATTCCTGTTAGCATCCGGATCACTCCTTTCCGAGACACGATATGCTTTTATTCTATGCAGATGCCCGGGAAGGGGTGAAAAAACACAAAAAAAGCCGCCCCTCTACGGAACGACTTTTATGTGTATGCTTACTCTTAAGCGAGTAATATTGAAGCTTCCTACAAAATGGACAATTGTATTACACTGCATGCAAGTGAACCGTAGACTCAGCGTCCTGTATGACCAAAGCCTCCAGCACCGCGTACAGTTTCAGACAAATGGTCTACTTGTTTTAACTCCACCTCAGGCACAACCTGAAATACCATTTGTGCAATTCGCTCATTGCGCGTAATGGTGAACGGTTCCTCGCCTAAATTGATAAGAAGCACCTTAATCTCTCCACGATAATCTGCATCAATCGTTCCAGGCGTGTTAAGACAAGTAATACCATGCTTGAGAGCCAGTCCACTACGCGGACGGATTTGTGCCTCTAATCCTGCTGGCATGGCTATTGCAAATCCAGTTGGAATGAGACAACGTTTGCCAGGTTCCAGAACCAAATCCTCCTGTACTGCTGCATACAAGTCAAATCCCGATGCAAGCTCTGACATTTTGCGGGGGAGCTCAATATCTTCATTGCCCCCGAGTCTGTTAATTTCAACGTAAGTTAACAAAATAGTCCCTCCTCATATCCTTAACCGCTGAATCGCTCGCTCCGACCATTGACAGAGCAAACGGCTCCGAAAACATCCGATCCAGCACTTTGTTCACATCATCAGCCGTCACTTGTTCGATGTGTTCGATCATTTGATCCAGCGTATAATGCTGACCCAACATTAACTCATTTTTTCCAAGACGGTTCATTCGGCTACCCGTACTCTCAAGGCTTAAGATCAGACTTCCTTTTAGCTGCTCCTTGCCTTTACGAAGCTCATTAGCGTCCAAACCATTGATAGCCACATCTCGTAACAGCTCCAGCGTCAAATCGAGCACATCCTTTGTTTGCTTAGGAGCGGTACCTGCATAGATTGTGAACATTCCACTATCGGCATGGGAGCTATGATAGGAATAGACCGAATAAGCCAGTCCGCGTTTTTCACGAATTTCCTGAAATAAACGTGAGCTCATGCCCCCGCCGATCGCGTTATTCAGCAAAACCATAGCATACTGGAGATCGTCGCCTATTGCAAATCCAGGCAGAGATAGACAAATATGATTCTGCTCCGTTGCTTTCTCATGGTACAAGAGCTGACCGTTAAACGCAGGTACTGTCAGTGGCGAAACGGTTCCGTGATTATCGAAATGCCCAAAATGTTGCTCCAGCAATTCTACAAGACGATCGTCAACATTACCAGCTACACTGATAACTGTATTGTCGATTGTATAGTGCTCCTTCATATAATGGCTGAGATGTGAGCTATCCATAGCTAGCAGGTGATCTTCGGTTCCGAGAATCGGATAAGCCAGTGGGTGTTCGCCATAGGCCGCCCGAGATACAAGATCGTGCACCATATCATCCGGTGTGTCCTCGTACATGGAGATTTCCTCCAAAATCACATTTTTCTCTCTTGCGAGCTCTTCCTGATCCAATTTGGAATTAAAGAACATATCAGACAGTACATCGACTGCGATCGGTAGATGCTCATCTAGTACTTTCGCATAATAGCACGTATATTCCTTCGAAGTGAAAGCATTAACATTTCCTCCGATGGCATCGAATTGCTCAGCGATTTCCTTAGCACTAAAACGCTCTGTTCCTTTGAAAAGCATGTGTTCAATAAAATGAGAAATACCGCTATTGTCCGGTGTTTCGTTCCGGGAACCGGTTTTAACCCAGATGCCGAAAGAAACAGAACGCACGGTTGGAATTTTTTCGATGACCACTCTTAGGCCGTTTTTGAGTTGAATTCTTTCCACGCTTGGCCCTCCTAAACTGAATTGCATACTTTGCCATAATGTTCAATCCTAACAGAAAAAAGACGTTCACTCAACCGGAGCTGGTAGCTGCCGATCAGGGGAAAGCGTCTGACTGACAGTTCCAAGCACAAGTCCTTTACTACGAATGGCATGAATCATACCTTTGAGAGCAGCAGCCGAGGAATCTGTTGGGTGCATCAATATCAGGGAGCCTGACTCAACCTTGCTGTTGATTTTATGAACCACCGATTCCGGTGACGGATGTTTCCAATCTACGGTGTCCAATGTCCACAACACAGTTTTGAGTCCATGCTCTGCGGCTATATCCACTGTTTGTTGATTAAAATCCCCCGATGGAGGGGCAAACCAATTATTTTTGACACCCAAAGTTTCTTGAAGAAGCATTTCCGTCTTTTCGATTTCTTGTACGGCTCTGGCTCGGCTCAAACGACTCATATTGGGATGAGAATAAGCATGATTCGAAAGCTCATGCCCTCTTCTTTGAATTTCCTTGGCAAGTTCAGGATTTTTCTTCAGCCAACTTCCATCAAGAAAAAATGTAGCCTTAACCCTCTCCTGATCCAATGTATTCAGTATAGGCACGATAAACTCATTCCCCCATGCTACATTGATCATGAAGGATACCATCGGTTTTTCAGGATTGCCCCTGTAAATGGGGACATTCCCCAGTTGATTTAAATGTATTTTGGGTGCCAATTGGCGATATACATATTGAATAGGCCGATCTGGAGCTGCAATGGCTTTGCGATAGGTAGCATCCAAATCGACTTCCAGTCCGTTATAACCTGGAATAGCCTTCCATACCCTGTCGACCTTGGCATCAACTGGTTCTCTCCGCTGACGTGCTGCTTCTGTCCTTAGTCGCTGCATAAGCGCATTATCAGGCAAAGCTACCACCGCCATCGTGGGTGTAGCTTCAAGCTCTTCGGCTCCTGTAGCGTTTCCATTGCGTAATTGACTAGCGTAGTCACGAACCCCGCTAAACTGCCCGATTACCAGTGTGACGGCTAAAGTGGCTACCACCCACACCGCTCGTTTCACCCTACTCATCATTCCTTCATCCTCCCGCTCGTTTGTCCACATTGTATGCGGGGAGGACAAGATCTATGACGTAGTAAGCTATAGAAGCCCTCTTGGGTGCAGCTTGTGCATATGTATGAAAAAAGAGCCAGAAACGTAGCTCTGCCTCTTTCCAAAAGCTTAATTTATGCTATTCAAATCCCTTATTCTGTACAAACGTATAGAATCCCTATTACAGTAGTTCGCGGTCTCACAACCTAGGACTTAGCAGGAGCTTCAGCCGTCAGTACTGCCTTACGGGACAAATTGACGCGACCTTGCTGATCGATTTCAGTTACTTTCACCGTAATCGTATCACCAATAGCAATGACATCTTCAACTTTGGCTACACGCTCAGTAGACAGTTGAGAAATATGAACCAGACCATCTTTACCCGGTAAAATTTCAACAAATGCGCCGAATTTTTCAATTCGTTTGACTGTACCGATGTAAATCTCGCCGACCACGACTTCTTTTACGATACCTTCAATAATGGAACGCGCCTTCTCATTCATCTCTTGATTTGTAGAAGCGATGAACACACGACCATCTTGTTCAATATCGATTTTCACGCCGGTTTCTTCGATGATCTTGTTGATGATTTTACCACCAGCTCCAATAACATCACGGATTTTATCCGGGTTAATGTGCATTGTCATAATTTTTGGAGCGTACGGAGACAATTGCTCACGTGGCTTCTGGATCGCTTCCATCATTTTGCCAAGAATGAACAAACGTCCTTCTCTGGCTTGCTTGAGCGCATCCTGTAAAATATTGCGGTCAATACCGTCAATTTTAATATCCATTTGAATGGCAGTTACGCCTTCCGCTGTACCAGCAACTTTAAAGTCCATATCGCCCAGATGATCTTCCATACCTTGGATATCTGTCAGTACGGAAACATGATCTCCATCCTTAATCAATCCCATGGCCACACCTGCAACTGGAGCTTTAATCGGTACACCTGCATCCATCATAGCCAGTGTGCTTGCACAAATACTAGCTTGTGAGGTCGATCCATTCGATTCCAGTACTTCGGAAACCAGACGGATCGTGTACGGAAATTCAGTTTCGGAAGGAATTACTTTGGAAAGCGCACGCTCACCAAGAGCACCATGTCCGATTTCACGACGACCCGGCGCGCGCAAAGGACGAGCCTCACCTACGCTGAATGGAGGGAAATTGTAATGATGCATGAAGCGTTTGGTTTCTTCCAGATCAATACCGTCTAGAATTTGTACATCCCCTAGAGCACCAAGAGTACAAACGCTAAGCGCCTGCGTTTGCCCGCGTGTAAATAAGCCTGAACCGTGCGTACGCGGCAAAATGCTAGTGTCACTTTCAATTGGACGAATTTCGTCAAGCTTACGACCATCAGGACGCACTTTATCATGCGTAATCAGACGACGGACTTCTTCCTTAACGATATCATAGAGAACTTCGCTCACATCACTCAAAAGCTCAGGTGTCTCTATGTATTGTGCTTCAAAATGGGCAACGGTCTCTTCATTAACGGCATCAATCGCCTCTTGACGGGCATGTTTTTCTGCAATTTTAACAGCTTCCACCAAACGATCAGCTGCATAAGCACGTACTTCACTGTTCACTTTTTCATCAACAGCATGCAGCTTAACCTGCATTTTCTCTTTACCTGCTACTTGCACCAATTGTTCAATAACTGCCACAATGTTCTTAATTTCATCATGTCCGAACATAATAGCTTCGAGCATAACTTCCTCTGGAATCTCATCGCCTTCTGCTTCTACCATCATAATGGCATCTTTTGTTCCAGCTACAACGAGATACAGATCGCTCGCGTTCTGCTGTGCAATATCTGGATTAATTACAAATTTTCCGTTTACACGACCTACAGCAACCCCGCCAATTGGACCGTTAAAAGGAACATCCGAAATACTGAGTGCTGCCGAGGTTCCAATCATGGCTGCAATTTCAGGTTCACAATCCTGATCAACACTCATGACTAGGTTTAACACCTGCACATCATTACGGAAACCTTCAGGGAACAATGGGCGAATTGGACGGTCTGTCAAACGACTGGATAAAATCGCCTTTTGACTCGGGCGTCCTTCACGCTTAATAAATCCGCCAGGAATTTTCCCCACAGCATACAATCTTTCCTCATAGTTCACGGTCAGCGGAAAAAAGTCCAAATCTTTCGGTTCACGGGAAGCGGTCACAGTACACAGCACAACTGTTTCTCCGTAACTCACCTTAACTGCCGCATTGGCTTGTTTTGCAAGACGTCCTGTTTCAAGCACCAGCTTTCTTCCGCCGAGTTGCATTTCTACGCGTTGCTCCATGGTATCCCTCCATTTCATTTCATTGTAAAAGTTCTATACACATCCAGTATTTCCTGCGCAGGTCTTATTCATAAGAAGCTCACAGACAAAATAGGATATGTAATTCAAAAAAAGATTCCTCATTTCAAAAAAGAACCCGGCTGCTGTCCGCCGTCGCCTTAGCAGGGACAAGCGGTGAACAACCAGGCTTCTTTTCTCATTACATGTCTGAAAATTAACGACGCAGTCCGAGACGCTCGATCAACGCACTGTAACGTTTAACATCAGTCTTCTTCAGGTAAGCCAAAAGTTTACGACGCTGACCGACCATTTTCAACAACCCGCGGCGGGAGTGATGGTCTTTCTTGTGCGAACGAAAGTGACTTTGCAAGTTGACGATGTTTTCAGTAAGGATAGCGATTTGTACCTCAGGTGATCCTGTATCGGATTCATGAGTTTTGTACTCCTCGATCAATTGCTGTTTACGCTCTTGAGTCAATGCCATCCTGTTCACCTCCTTCATTATAATCGCCATTAGCCTCGTAACCGCCGGTGAAAGCGGACAACCAAGCTAAGGTTCATCGTTGTTTACACAACATAAGTCAGTATAACACAGCGCCTGTCTTATGTAAATAAATTAGCCCAACAGCTTTTTAGCCGTTTGTGCATCATTGCCAATTTGGCTGATCAGCTCATCCACTGAAGAGAATTTGCGTTCAGGACGGATGTAATGATGAAGCTCAACAAGCACAGGCTCCCCATAAATTTGTTGATTAAAATCAAAAAGATGTACCTCAAACGACGGATTCAGCACACCTTCATGAAACGTAGGCTTAACTCCTACATTCATTACACCATTTATCCAATGATCACCCACGAGCGCCCGTACAGCGTACACACCCTTAACTGGAATGACATATGAATCATCCAGCTTGAGATTAGCTGTCGGAAAACCAATTGTGCGTCCGCGCTTCTCTCCATCCATCACAGTACCCTGGATACGATAAGGGCGTCCCAACCAGCGTGACGCATGTGCTAAATCCCCCGTCTGTAAAGCACGGCGAATGCCGGAGCTGCTTACCTTATCCCCATCCAGTTCGAACGGTGGTACAGTGTAAACAGACATCAGCTCCCCTCCCAGCTTACGAAGCGTATCCTCATGCCCGGCTCCCCGGTAGCCAAACCTAAAATCAAAACCTACTACCGCCGTTCGAATTTGTAATGGAAGCAGCACTTCTGTTATAAAAGCCTCCGGGCTAACCTTGGAAAACTCTTCGTTAAAACTTAAAATATAAAGTACATCCACACCCATATCGGACAGAATAGTCTGTTTATCCGCAAGCGGTGTTAAATAACCTTCATAATCGCCTTTTTTCATGACTTCTTTCGGATGAGGGTGAAATGTCATGACAGATACTGGCACATTCTGTTCATGAGCGAGCGCGACAGCCTTACGTATTACGCTTGCATGTCCCAGATGAAGGCCGTCGAACTGGCCGATCGCCGTGACTTGTGGACGTCCCCATTGCTGCAATAACTCATCACTCAAAGGATAAGATAACGATACGGTAATCATATTCATTCACCTGCATTTCACATCATTTGACTAACTTCGTCAAAAATTATAGCACAATTCAAGGTGAAAAACGTCTATCAGCATAATTTCACGGAAGCCAGGCCGTGCCTTGGGAAAAATTTCTGGCGTTTATAGAATGGTTCAGCTCCACTGTAATTTTATAAATTCTATAAACTTAAAAAAACTTTAATTGGGGCGATTGCACCTGATTCATCCCGTCCATATATGCCTAAAAACGTTTTATCCTCTTTATATAATCGGAAAGGTTGGTTGTCTGTCACTGGTGGTGTAATCATACTCAGCGACAGGCGTTGGCCTTGCAGAGCCGCAGCTGCCTTAGCTTCAGCCACTGTATGCTCAGGCATATAGTCAATCGCTTTATCGGTGGCGATAAGCCGCTCACCCAGGCTACCCTCGGCTACATAGCGCTCAATTTCTTCAAATGTTAAACAATGTTCCGCAGAAATTCCCGCAGACATCGTTCGCTCCAGCTTAACCATTGTTGAAGGATATCCCAATTCACGGCCAATATCAACACATAGTGTACGGATATAAGTACCTTTGGAGCACAAAGCACGAAAAGAAATATCCACATGCGGCCCCATCTTCGCAAATCCTGTCATTTCCAGCTCATAAATGCTCACTTCGCGGCTTTTACGCTCCACAGTTTTGCCTTCTCGAGCTAGCTCGTATAGACGTTTTCCATCTACTTTGAGAGCAGAGTACATGGGTGGGACTTGGGAGATCGTACCAACGAAACGTTCCAGAACCGCTTTGGCTTCCATTTCGGTAACCTCAACCGGACGTTCGCTCTCTTCTGTAATTGTCCCAGTCAGGTCTTCGGTATCAGTGGCAATGCCTAAGCGCAGTGTAGCCCGGTATTCCTTGGGCCGCTCTTGCATATACTCCACCACTCGGGTGGCGCGTCCCAGACACAAGGGCAGAACACCAGTTACCTGCGGATCTAGCGTCCCAGTATGTCCGATTCGCTTCATCCCCAATAAACGGCGAGCCTTGGCCACGACATCGTGAGAGGTAAATCCAGCAGGTTTATAGACAGGTAGAACACCTTCCCAAGTTGCCTGTCCCTTCTTTATTGGGTTCATAGCTCAGACTTCACCCGCCCTACAACGGTCTCAATGATATCTTCCAGCTTACCCTCTAGCCGACAGCCAGCCGCACGTACATGACCACCGCCTCCGAACGATTGAGCGAGCGCAGCTACATCAACGTTCCCTGCCGATCTCAAACTTGCCTTGGTCGCTTGATCATTAATAACTTTAAAGAAAATGCCTACTTCAACCCCACGAATATTTCTTGGATAATTCACGATACCTTCCAAGTCCTCATTTACAGCACCGCATTCCGTCATATCATCAGGTGTTACAACGACCCAAGCAACTTTACCATCCTCTGACATCGTGAGCGTTTGCAATGCTTTGGTCAGCACTTTCATTTGGGGAAATGTCATTTCCTCGAGCAATTTCTCGGACAAAAATGGGCCATCAACACCATAAGCAAGTAGTTGCGATACCGTAGACATCACTTTCGGTGAAGTGTTGGAGTAGCGGAAGCCTCCCGTATCCGTTAACAACCCTGTATATACAGCTGTTGCTACTTCTACATCCCAAGTTACTGCAAACTTTTCCAATAAATCAAAAAGAATTTCCGCTGTTGCCGCAGCATCTGACTTAATCACATTAATTGCACCATAAGCGTCGTTCGTTGGATGATGATCAATATTCAGAATAATGGCATCTTCCGTAAAAAACTGCTCTGTCAAACCAACACGACGGTAATCCGCACAATCTACACAAATGATTCGGTTGTATTTCCGTTCTGGCGGTTGTTGACTCATATCCATAATCTCATCGGCATGCCATAAAAAATCCATGCGTTTAGGAATAGGTCCCTCATTCAGCATGGTAAATTTCTTCCCCAGACATGAGAGAAGCCAGCCCACCGTTACGGTGGAGCTGACTGCGTCTCCGTCCGGCTGTACATGCGATACGATCAGGTAATCATCATGCTCCAGAATAAATTCCTTCGCTTGTTGAAGCGCCTGTTCATAGGTATGCATTGCCGTCTCCTTTACATTCAGTTCATGGTTCTTCAGACTAACAAAAATCCCTATTTCTCATCCTTGTCGATATCACTCAACAGCTTTTCAATTCGGCTGCCATAAGCAATAGATTCGTCAATTTTGAAAATCAGCTCAGGAATATGGCGAAGCCGTATCCGTTTGCCAAGTTCAGAACGAAGATAACCGTTCGCTTTGTCCAGCGCCTTTAGAGAAGAAGTTTTTTGTTCTTCATCTCCAAGTACGCTCAAGTATACTTTCGCTTGGGACAAATCGTTTGTGACATCGACACCAGTCACCGTAATAAAACCGATACGTGGGTCTTTTAATTCGGTCTGTATGAGTAGGCTTAGTTCTTTCTTAATCTGTTCGCCAACTCGACCTGTACGTATTTTAGCCATGGGTGCTCACCTCTCTGCCGTTAGCGCTCCACTGTTTCCATGACGAACGCTTCAATAATGTCGGATTCCTTAACATCATTATAACCATCAAGGGTGATACCACATTCGTAACCTTGGGCAACTTCTTTTGCGTCGTCCTTAAAGCGTTTCAGTGAGTCGATTTTACCTTCAAAAATAACGATACCGTCACGGATCAGACGTGCTTCTGCTGAACGAGTAATTTTACCAGACGTTACCATACAACCAGCAATCGTACCGACTTTAGTAACTTTAAACACGTTACGAACTTCAGCGTGACCAATCACATTTTCTTTATATTCAGGGTCCAGCATGCCTTTCATAGCCTGCTCGATTTCTTCAATGACATTGTAAATGACGCGATGTAGACGAATGTCCACTTTTTCAGCTTCTGCTGTAGACTTCGCCTGATTATCAGGACGAACGTTAAAGCCAATAACAATTGCATTGGATGCCGCAGCCAAAATAATATCGGATTCGGTGATTGCACCTGCACCACTGTGAAGGATTTTGACGCGTACACCTTCAACTTCAATCTTGTTCAAGGAGCCTTTCAGCGCTTCGACAGAACCTTGTACGTCACCCTTAATAATGACATTCAGATCCTTCATCTCGCCATCCTTGATGTGTTGGAACAGGTCATCCAGCGTTACGCGGGTATTACTGCCCAGATCGGATTGACGTTGTGTAATCGCACGTTTATCAGCGATAGCACGAGCTTTACGCTCATCCTCGAACACCATGAACGGATCGCCTGCAAGTGGAACTTCTGTCAAACCAGTAATTTCAACTGGTGTGGAAGGACCTGCTTCCTTAAGACGACGGCCTTTATCGTTGACCATGGCACGTACACGTCCGAAGCAGTTACCTGCTACGAATGCGTCGCCGACTTTCAGTGTCCCGTTTTGAACGAGAATACGGGCTACAGAACCGCGACCTTTATCCAGCTCAGCCTCAATAATAGTACCACGTGCCCGTTTATCAGGGTTCGCTTTGTACTCATTCACTTCAGCTACGAGCAGGATCATTTCGAGCAAGTCTTCCAGACCCATTCTTTGTTTAGCGGAAACGTTGACGAAAATTGTATCGCCGCCCCACTCTTCGGGCACCAATTCATATTCTGTAAGTTCCTGCTTTACTTTGTCCGGGTTGGCATCCGGTTTGTCGATCTTGTTTACAGCTACGATTATTGGTAGACCTGCTGCTTTTGCATGGCTAATGGCTTCAACCGTTTGTGGCATAACACCGTCATCAGCTGCAACCACAATAATCGTCATATCTGTTACTTGAGCACCACGTGCACGCATAGCGGTAAAGGCTTCGTGGCCCGGTGTATCTAAGAAAGTGATTTTTTTGCTGTTGATTTCAACTTGGTATGCACCAATGTGCTGTGTAATACCACCAGCTTCGCCACCTGTTACATTCGTGGAGCGAATGGCATCCAGCAAAGTTGTTTTACCATGATCGACGTGACCCATAATGGTTACAACCGGTGGACGTGTTCTCAAATCCGCTGGATCATCATTTTCTTCCACAGTTTCAAAACGATCTTCTTCCACTGGGATTTTCACTTCTACCTCGACGCCAAAGTCACCAGCAAGCAAGAGAATGGTATCCATATCCAGTTCTTGGTTGATGGTCGCCATTGTTCCGAGCATAATCAACTTCTTGATGACTTCTGACGCATCCTTATGAAGAAGCTTGGCTGTTTCACCTACAGTCATCTCACCACGCACAATAATTTTCTTAGGCGTGTTGTCGATTTTCTCGCGACGCTCCTGTTGTTGACCTTTACCACGGTTGTTGAATTTGCCGCCACGATTGTTTCCACCGCGGTTGTTGCCTCCACGGCCACCGTTACCACCCCGTCCTCCGCCTTGACGGTTATCGTCAAAACGTCCTTGACCGAAACGGTTACCGCTGTTGTTGGAGTTACCACCTGTACGGTTGCCACCACTGCGGTTGGAATTGTTGCTTCCTGCGGAAGAAGAAGTTCTTACTGCCGCACCACCCTGGCTGCTTCCCTGAGGACGCGAACCTGTGTTATTGCTACCGGTACGCTGTTGTCCTCCCTGCTGTTGACCATTACTGCGGTTCTGAGTGCCTTGCTGGCCGCTTGGTCTACTAGAACCTTGTTGACTGCGGTTTTGACCGCCCTGCTGACTGCTTTGCGCTTTTGGAGCGCTACTTCGGTTACTGTTTTGGTTGTTGTTTGTCCTATTCATACTTACCTGCTTTTCCTGTTGATTTTTGGTTTGCTCCGTTGAATGATTACTATTCTGGCTTGAACCGGTCTGATTCGAGCTTACTTGCGCCGTGCCTGCTTCGCCTTGCTTGACCGCAGCATTGGATTTAATATTCTTAAAAAAGTTTTCCACTTTACCTACGGCATCATGTTCCATGACGCTCATATGGTTGTTTACGGGAATATCCAGCCGTTTAAGAATGGTGATAATTTCTTTGCTGCTCATGTTCAACGATTTGGCGTATTCGTATACCCGCACTTTGTCTTTGCTTTCTTGTTTACTCAATATACTCCACCTCCGACATTATCCCCGCATGTTTCATGATCAATTTCGCGAATCCTTGATCCGTCACAGCCAGCACGACCCGTTCAGGTTTGCCGATGCTGCTTCCCAAGCTTTCCCGGTCAAATCCTATCAATAAGGGGATTTTGTACGTCCCGCATTTGTCGCGGAATTTCTTTTGAGTATTCATTGAAGCATCTTTCGCAAGAATGACCAGCTTGGCTTCTGAAGACCTGATCGCTTTATAAACGATCTCATCACCTGTTAGCAGCTTGCCAGCTCTCATGGCAAGCCCCAATCCAGACAGCGCCTTATTCATCCTGCACGCTGCCTTGTGCCGCCAGGAATTCTTCCTCGACGGCAGCAAAATCACGACTTAGCTGCTCATAAATATCAGGATGGACCGAGTGCTTCAATGCTCGATCCAGTGC
This sequence comes from Paenibacillus sp. DP01, assembly GCF_044784315.1. Taxonomy (NCBI): domain Bacteria; kingdom Bacillati; phylum Bacillota; class Bacilli; order Caryophanales; family Paenibacillaceae; genus Paenibacillus; species Paenibacillus sp. DP01. Next base: position 2,275,104 of record NZ_CP173059.1, on the reverse strand, counting down.
CTTGCTCTTTTGAGCCAGCTTGAAGCAGGCGGCTTTGCCGCACAAGTAAGCGCCGCGTCCCGACTTTTTGCCAGTCAAGTCAATCAACACTTCGTCTTCAGGGGTTTTGACGACACGGATTAACTGTTTCTTTGGCATCATTTCATGACAGGCGACACATTTGCGCAAAGGTATCTTTCTCTGTTTCATGCATTAACCCCCCTACACTCCGCTTAATCTACAGAAACGGAATCCTGATGCATTTCATCGGTGGATGTTCTCGGTCTGCCGAGCTCTTCCTCCGCCTGTGTTTCACTCTTAATATCAATTTTCCAGCCAGTAAGCTTAGCAGCAAGGCGAGCATTTTGCCCTTTGATACCAATAGCTAGAGAAAGTTGATAATCAGGTACTATAACGCGAGCCATTTTCTCTTCTTCAAATACCTGTACTTCAAGCACCTTGGACGGACTCAAAGCATTAGCCACGTATTCATCAACATTATCAGAATAGCGTACAATGTCGATTTTTTCGCCACGCAGCTCGTTTACAATGGTCTGCACCCGCGTTCCTCTTGGTCCCACACAAGAACCTACCGGATCAACCTCGGCGTTACGAGAATGAACTGCGATCTTAGAACGGAAGCCTGCTTCACGCGCTACGGAACGAATCTCTACAACACCGTCAAAAATTTCAGGTACTTCGAGTTCGAACAAACGCTTAAGCAGACCCGGATGTGATCGGGACAGCATAATTTGCGGTCCTTTGGTTGTGTTCTCCACCTTGGTAATATAAGCCTTAATCCGATCCAAATGGTTAAATTTCTCATTAGGCATCAGTTCGCTCAACGGAAGAACTGCTTCCACCTTGCCAAGATCAATATAAATATTACGTGGGTCTTGGCGCTGTACAGTTCCTGTTACAATATCCTCTTCCTTGTCCACAAACTTGTTGTAGATCAATCCCCGTTCCGCTTCGCGAATGCGCTGAGTCACAACCTGCTTCGCTGTTTGTGCAGCAATCCGTCCAAAATCACGTGGTGTGACTTCAATTTCAGCGATATCCTCCAACTGAAAATGTGGGTTGATCTCACGGGCTGCTGGCAACGAAATCTCGGTGCGAGGGTCCAATACCTCCTCAACAATCAGCTTGCGGGCATATACCTTAATGACTCCCGAGTTGCGGTTCATATCAACACGCACGTTTTGTGCGGTATTGAAATTCCGTTTGTAGCTGGAAATCAGGGCTGCTTCAATGGCCTCAAACAGCACGTCCTTACTGATCCCCTTTTCTCTTTCCAACTCGTTCATTGCTTCAATAAAATCCATACTCATGGATTACTGCTCCCCCTTTCAAATGATGGCACCTGCGTACTGGTCGGCACACGAGGCAAAAAACATGTAGTACATGTCAAACAGCAACAATCAAATCTGAATTAAAATATGATCGCGAGCCTTGCACCAGCTACCTTGTCATAAGGTATGGTATGCTTCTTTTGTCCGCTTTGGACGGTAAGTTCCCCATCTTCAAAAGAAAGCAAACGGCCTTCGAATTCCTTCAGACCGTTAATCGGCTCGTATGTAGTAACGAATACGTTTTTGCCTACCGCTTTAGTGACATCCTCCGCTTTTTTCAGCGGTCTTTCGGCGCCTGGTGAAGACACTTCCAGAAAATATGCTGTAGAAACAGGGTCATTTTCATCCAGCTTTTGACCCAAATATTCACTGATCATACTACAGTCGTCCAGATCAATTCCTCCGTCTTTATCTACAAAAACGCGAAGAAACCAATTGCTACCCTCTTTGACATACTCGACATCGACCAGTTCAAAACCATGCTCATCGAGGTAAGGTTGGGCCATTTCTTCTACTACTGATTTGATCTTTGGTGTGCTCAAAGATTATAACCTCCAAAAGTGAACTTTCCTGTGGTGAAAAAGAGATACCCTCTTACTGTGGGCAATGCTTCTCCATCACCGGCATTTTCATTTTCATTTGATGTAATGTTCATTTTGGGCTCACTGCAAATAAACCGGCGTACCGGTTGCCTGCCCAAAAATAACCTTTTTTCACGTTGTACCTGTATATCAAACAGTAAAGAGTGGGTTTCCCCACTCTTTTAGCAACGGTTTTATCTCCATGATTACCAAAAAAATTATAACATAACCGTAGTTATGTGACAAGTGCCAGAGCTTGACTACTGTGGTTCAGATTAAAACAGAGACAGCTGATTACTCTCTGGCAGACCTCGAAAGCAACCCATTTGGGACAGCATTTCGACAATGGTTTTACTAGCCTTCGATTTCTGTTGAAAATCCTCAACGGACAAAAATTCACCCTGTTCACGGGCCGCTGCGATGTTACGTGCTGCATTATCTCCAATACCCTGAAGAGCTCCGAACGGAGGAATGAGCGAGTCCCCGTCCACTTTGAAACGAGTAGCTTCGGAACGGTACAAATCAATAGATTTAAAACTAAACCCGCGAGCCGTCATTTCCAAAGCCATCTCCAGAATTGGAAGCATCCCTTTTTCTTTAGGTGGAGCCTGAAAACCAAGCTGCTCAATTTCGACAATCTTCCGTGCAATCGCATCATACCCTTGACAGCACAGGTCAATATCAAAATCGGCTGCACGTACTGAGAAGTAAGTTGCATAATACTCGATCGGATGATACAGCTTGAAATACGCTGTACGCACCGCTGAAATAACATAGGCTGCAGCATGCGCTTTCGGAAACATGTACTGGATTTTTAGACAGGAATCAATGTACCACTGCGGCACCTTGCATTTTTTCATTTCTTCAATCCATTCGGCACTAAGCCCTTTACCTTTACGTACGCTCTCCGTAATTTTAAAGGCCAGACCTGCATCCATCCCCGCCTTGTAAATCAAAAACAGCATAATATCATCCCGACAACCAATTACGGTCTTGATGTTACATGTATTATTTTTAATCAACTCTTGTGCGTTCCCCAGCCATACACCCGTACCGTGAGACAAACCGGATATTTGCAGTAAATCGGCAAAAGAACTCGGCTGCGACTCTACCAGCATCTGGCGTACAAATTTTGTTCCCATCTCTGGTACACCATAGGTGGCAACAGGCGTGCGGATTTGCTGCGGTGTTACACCGAGTGCCTCCGTGGAGTTGAACATGCTCATCACCTTGGGATCATTCATTGGAATGGTCGTAGGGTCAACCCCGGTCAAATCCTGAAGCATTCTCATCATGGTCGGATCATCATGGCCCAGAATATCGAGCTTGAGTAAGTTCGCATCAAAAGCGTGATAATCAAAATGCGTCGTTTTCCATTCCGAGCTCGTATCATCAGCCGGATACTGTACTGGTGTAATGTCCTCGACCTCAATATAATCAGGAACAACAACGATCCCGCCCGGATGCTGTCCGGTACTACGTTTTACACCCGTACAACCAGAAGCCAGCCTGTTCAGCTCGGCTCCGCGCCATTTTTTATGATGTGCCTCTTCATATTTTTTGGCAAATCCAAACGCCGTTTTCTCAGCTACTGTACCAATAGTTCCTGCACGGAAAACGCTTTTTTCACCAAACAATACTTTCGTATAATTATGGGCAACAGGTTGATATTCACCAGAGAAGTTCAAGTCAATATCGGGAACTTTATCTCCTTTAAAACCGAGGAACGTTTCAAAAGGTATATCCTGCCCCTCACCCTTGAGCTTGCCACCGCAATTTGGACAGTTTTTATCTGGCAAGTCAAAACCGCTTGGAACACTTCCATCCAAAAACCATTCGCTGTGTTTACAGTCAGAATTACCGCAAATATAATGGGCGGGCAGCGGATTTACCTCAGAAATACCGAGAAAAGTAGCAACTACAGAAGAACCAACAGACCCCCGTGAACCTACCAAGTATCCATCCTGGTTAGACTTTTTAACCAGACGTTCAGAAATGAGATAGTTAGCGGAGAAACCGTATTTAATAATAGGTTCCAATTCTTTTTCAAGGCGAGCTACAACAACCTCAGGTAAGGATTCACCATAAATGGATCGAGCCGTCTCATAGCATGTATTGCGAATTTCCTCATCTGCTCCGTCCAGTAAGGGCGTAAAAAGCTTGTCAGGGAACAGTTCCAGTTCTTCAAAACGCTCTGCCAGCTCGCTAGTATTTGTCACAACAACTTCATACGCTTTTTCCTCGCCCAAAAACTCGAACTCTGCCAGCATTTCATCCGTTGTACGTAAATGAGCATCTGGCTTTCGGATATCCTTTAGCGGGCTAAATCCAGTAATGCCGTGAATGGTAATATCACGGTACAGCTTATCGCGAGTTTCCAAATAGTGAACATTGCCTGTAGCAATCACGGGCTTATCAAGACGTTTTCCTATTTCGCATACTTTACGTATGGCCGTTTTTAGTGCATCAGGCCCGCTTACCAGTTGCTTTTCCACCAGATGCATATACATCGTCAAAGGTTGAATCTCCAACACATCATAAAACTGTGCAATCTCCTCGGCTTCTTCCTCGGACTTGTTCAACACGGCCTCGAAGAATTCTCCTTTTTCGCAGCCAGAAATAATAAGCAATCCGTCTCTCATCTCAGACAATTTCGATTTAGGAATACAAGGCACACGCTTGAAATATTCGGTATGAGACATAGAAACCAGCTTGTACAGATTTTTTTTACCAACCGGATTGAGAGCATAAATGCAGCAGTGGAAAGGACGAACAGTCGATAGGTCCTTTCCCACATAATCATTCAAGCGGTCGAGCATTTTAAAACCCTTAATTTGCTCTGCATCGTTTAGTAGTCCGTTTAACACTTCTGCCAACGCAACTGTATCATCAATAGCCCGGTGATGGCTTTCCAACGCGACTTTATATTTAGTAGTCAGTGTGTTCAGACGGTGATTTTTCAACGTAGGAAACAGCAAACGAGCCAGTTCCAGCGTATCCAGCACCGGATTGGTCATTTCGGGCAAACCCATCTTTCGAAGAGTGGCCTGGATAAAGCCGACATCAAACCGCGCATTATGAGCAACCAATACAGCATCACCAGCAAAAGCTACGAACTCCTTCATAACAGGTTCGACATCCGGCGCATCCTTGACCATTTCATCGTTAATGTTGGTCAGTTGCTGAATGTTGTAGGGTATACGTTCATGCGGATTGACAAAGGTTGCATAACGATCAATTTCCTTGCCCTCATGCATTTTAACAGCAGCAATCTCAATGATTTTATTTTGTGTAACTGACAAACCCGTGGTTTCAATATCAAAAACGACATAAGTCGCTGTTTTCAAATTTAAAGGCTGTGCCTGCATTACAACTTCGACAGCATCATTAACTACATTGGCCTCAATGCCGTAGATCATTTTAATGCCGTTCTTCTTTGCAGCCTTAGCAGCATCAGGGTAGCATTGCACACCGCCATGATCTGTGACCGCAATCGCTTTGTGCCCCCATTTGGCGGCTGTTTTGACATATTGATCAATCGAGGCGACAGCATCCATGGCGCTCATCTTTGTGTGTAGATGAAACTCAACCCGTTTTTCCGCTGCATTATCCTTACGTCCAGGTGGGGCCTGTACTTCAACTAGATCGGAAGGAATCATAACCAACTCAGGAATTTGCATAAAACGGTCATATTCAACTCGTCCCCGCACTTTGACCCATTTACCGTTAGCCAACAGACTGAGAATTTTTAGATCTTCTTTAGTTTTAGCAAACATTTTCATTTGCAAAGAATCACTAAAGTCTGTCAAATAATACGTAAACAACGTACTGCCATTGCGCAATTCTTTACTGTCCAAACCGAAGATTGTTCCTTGTAGGGTGACTTTCTTCTCTTCGTCCTGAATCTCTTGCATCGGAATAGCCGGTTCTTTGATGTCATAACCAAATTGAAGCCGCACGTCCCCTTCTTCTTCTTCCAAAGGTGGCATTTCAGCTTCCATACTTTCCATCATCTGCTGAATAACTTCGCGTTCTTCCTGCATTTTCTTTTCCTGGAATTCCTGTAATGCCTCCTGGTTACTTTCACCCACCTGAACTTTAATACGCATAGAGAGCCCGAAATATTTATCGTAAAACTTAATAATAGCTTGATCTATCTGCTTTTTACGCGCTAGTTCCAATGACATACTATCGCTCATTGTTAGTAATAATAGACCGTCTTCCCACTCATGCACAGCCCGGTTCATCCAACCGTTAACAGATGGAATTTCACGGTGCACCCACTCTAAAAAAAGCTTCCAGTATTCACCGATAATATCACCAGGTTGAACCTGCTCACTGTACTGAAAGCGGAATGTGATTTTAGCGATATGACTCATTTTTTCCTGTACTTGAATACAGAACGTACGATACACCTGAGCGGGGACCAGTGTCTCCTTGGCAATAGTGATATTCCAATCCTTGTTGGTACGGCTAATCTCAACCTGATCGATCCAACCGTCCAAAAAATAAGGATCAACCACTCCTGCCGGCATTACAACCTGCTTCATTAGCAGTTCCAGCCGCTTTCTCTTTTCTTCAGCTCCGCCCATGGCTCTCCCCCCGATTTCCAATCTACCTTTCTGAAAACATGAAAAGCTTCTGCGTCTAAAAACATCTCCGACCGCAAAAGCTTTTCGTAGCCTTCTTCAACCCTCATCACAATAATATAGATAGTAGTCCGGAATATTAATCCGTAACAGCTATTCCTGTTGGCGAAGAGAATGAAGTGAGTATAGGGTATTGCTCTTCTTTATTAGTACGCCCGTGCGAACACTACTGTATGCTTGGCTGGTTTGCCACAGCACAAACATGTTGTCTTTTGCTCGGTTGTTTTAAACGGTATGTTACGGCTTGTAGCGCCTGTCACTTCTTTAACTTTGTCTTCACATTCTTCAGATCCGCACCAACCAGCCAAAGTAAAGCCACGTTTCTCTTCCATGAGAGTCTTCATCTCATCCAATGTATCGACGGAATAGAAGTTTTCTTCCATGAAGTTCTTTGCACGGTCAAACATCTCTTGTTGTACCTGTGCGAGCATCGCGTGTACTTCTTCAAGCAGATTGTCCTGTTGGACAATCTTTTTCTCGCCGCTGATACGGGATACGAGCACACAGACACCGTTTTCCATATCACGAGGGCCGATTTCCAGACGAACCGGTACACCGCGCATTTCATATTCATTAAACTTCCAGCCTGGACTTACATCACTGCGGTCGTCTATTTTAACACGGACACCCGCTTGTTTCAACTCGGCAAACAATTCATCTGCACGAGCGATAACTGCATCACGTTTCTTAGGTGGTCCAATAGGAACCATAATAACCTGCGTAGGTGCCACCTTAGGAGGCAGTGCAAGACCACGGTCATCTCCATGGACCATAATCAATGCACCGATCAAACGTGTACTTGTTCCCCATGAAGTCGTATGCGCGAATTCCAGGTTGTTTTCACGGCTCAAATATTTAATGTCAAACGCAACGGCAAAGTTAGTTCCCATGTAGTGGGACGTTCCAGCTTGTACCGCTCGTCCATCTTTCATCATCGCTTCCAGTGAAAATGTATCCTTCGCACCTGCAAACTTTTCAGAAGGTGTTTTCTGTCCAGTAATAACCGGAATAGCTAGAACTTCCTCAATGACCTCACGATAAACTTCCAGCATTTTCATCGTTTCTTCACGTGCTTCTTCTTCTGTTTCATGTGCTGTGTGACCTTCTTGCCACAAAAATTCACTTGTTCGCAAGAAAGGCAGCGTACGTTTTTCCCAACGCACCACATTAGCCCATTGGTTAATTAGCACAGGCAGGTCACGATAGGATTGAATCCATTTCGAGTACATATGACCGATCATCGTTTCTGAAGTTGGACGGATTGCAAGACGCTCTTCCAGCTTTTCCCCACCAGCCTCAGTCACCCATGGCAGTTCAGGATTAAATCCCTCCACATGCTCTTTTTCTTTTTGGAAAAAGCTTTCTGGGATAAACATTGGAAAATAAGCATTGCGATGTCCCGTTTCTCTGAAACGCACATCCATAGCTTCCTTAATGTGCTCCCAAATCTCAAAACCATCGGGACGGAATACAATGCACCCGCGAACTGGCGAGTAATCCATCAGTTCTGCTTTTTTAATAACATCAATATACCATCGGGAAAAATCTTCGCTCTGCGGCGTGATTTCCTCGACAAACTGTTTATCATTCGACATAGAAATGCATGTCCTCCCATACAAACCATTTTTATAATGACCGTCTCTAATTAACCATTAATTAAGCGTAAAATATCGTTATACGTGACCGCAATCATTAGCAGGAATAGCATAGCAAAACCAACGAAATGGACCATTCCCTCCCTGCTCGGATCAACAGGACGTCCTCTTACCGCCTCAACACCAAGGAAAACAAGTCTACTTCCATCCAACGCCGGAATAGGTAGTAGATTGAATATCCCCAGATAAAGACTCATGATCGCAGTCCAATATGTCAACTGCTCAATGCCTTGCTTAGCGATTTGTCCCGTCACTTCAAAAGTACGTACGGGGCCTCCCAGGTCATTGATAGAAAAGCGTTGGATAAGCTGGCTAAATCCTTGAAAAATAATATCTGTCGTTCTGACCATAGATTGTCCGGCAAATTTGAATGTTTCCCCTACACCAGCTTGGCGTTTTGGAAGTTCAGGCACAATGCCCACCTTGCCACCCTTTTGTCCTTCCATTGCACGAGGTGTTATCGTAAGATCAAAGGTTTTATCATCACGGCGAACTGTCCACTTCATCGGCTTGTCTTGAGAATCCGCAATCAGTTTGATCATGTTTTCAACATTCGCACCAATTGCAACTCCGTTCACCGATTCGATGATATCTCCCTTATGCAAATCAGCTTCAGCAGCTGGCATACCTGCTGTAATTTCACTAATTTGGACATACGTCGGGTTGTCCACTTGTATGCCGACCATCTGGATGTGCAAACCAAACAGAATAAAGGCAAGAATAAAATTCATCAGGGGGCCAGCAAATATAGCCATCGCACGCTGTCCTACTGTTTTACTCCCATACTGTCGATCCTTCGGTGCAATTTGAATGGATTGTCCTTTGGTTACCATCATCGCTTGTGGGTGTACAGTGTATTGCTGATCTTCGCCATCCACATCCAATTTTACAGTTAACGCTTGTTCCAGATCAATCTCCAACACTTCACCGCGCACTACATTTTTGCGGTTATCCAGTTGGTCCAAATAGATGGTCTTAACGACGCCATCTGTCACGCGTACAGCAATCGTTTGTCCGGTTTCAATTTCATTGACCTCCGGATCTTCACCCGCCATACGTGCAAAACCACCGAACGGCAGCAACCGTAGCGTAAATCGTGTCTCGTTTCTTTTATAAGAGAACAGTTTCGGACCGAAACCGATCGCAAACTCCCGTACCAGAATCCCGGCGCGTTTGGCAAAATAATAATGCCCCCATTCATGCACCGTCACTATGACGAAAAACATGAGCACCGTCATCAACACTATTTGAATCGTTTCCAATCGTTTCCGTTCCCCTTTCAATGAGATCGAGTTTGTCTTCCTAGATTATCATTATTCTCCGAACCCGCACAAGAGAATCACAATTCGTTTCTTGACCCCAACATTAACCTACAACTTCGAAGCTATACTACGAGTCTCGCGGTCACAAGTTTCAATCGCAGACAAATCAGGATCAGCCATATTGACATGCTGTTCTAGCACCTGTTCAATAATCGCTTCAATATGCAGAAAAGAAATTTCTCCACGTAAGAAACGAGCAACAGCAATCTCATTAGCAGCATTAAAAGCGGTCGGTGCTGTACCACCCATTTTACCACACTCGAAGGCAAGCCTTAAACAAGGAAAACGATTAAAATCCATTTCCTTAAAGTGGAGTTTGCCCACTTCAGCCAATGACAGAGGCTTTGCCGGAGACTTCATCCGCTCAGGATAAGTTAATGCATATTGAATGGGTACTCTCATGTCAGGGTTCCCAAGTTGAGCAACAATGCTTGTATCTTGAAACTCGACGTAGGAGTGAATAATGCTTTCCGGATGAAGCAGCACATGGATCTGCTCATAGCTAAGCCCGAACAACCAATGTGCCTCGATGACTTCCAGCCCTTTGTTTACCATCGTTGCTGAATCAATTGTAATTTTGGCCCCCATTGACCAATTAGGATGCTTAAGTGCATCTTCCACGGTAACTTCACGCAGCTGTTCTCTTGTCAAATCTCGAAAAGAACCGCCTGATGCTGTGAGGGTAATATGTGCCACATCTTTCATACGCTCACCATTCAAGCATTGGAAAATAGCTGAATGCTCACTGTCAATCGGCAGCAACGGCACTCCTTTCGCCCGAGCCCGCGCTGTGACCAGATGACCAGCCGTAACCAGTGTTTCCTTATTGGCCAAACCGATCTGTTTTCCAGCCTCAATCGCGGCCAGCGTGGAGTGCAATCCGACACTGCCCATTACAGCTGTCACAACCATATCCGCCTCTGTGTTCGCGGCCAGCTCAACGAGTCCTTCATTTCCCCAGTGTAGTTCGATTCCAGAAGGCAGTAAAGGACGAATTTCATCAGCTAACTGCTGAGTACCGACAGACACTTTTTTGGGATGATAGAGACGCGCTTGCTCAGCAAGCAACTTTATATTGGAGCCACCTGCTAAAGCCTCAACAGTGAACTGATCTGGGTGCATGGACACCACATCCAACGTTTGAGTTCCAATAGATCCGGTTGAACCAAGTACCGTAATTCTTTTCATGATGCACCTTCCTATCCTGAAAATCACTTTTATCAGGAGCTCATTGTTTGTTATCCAGGCAACTATGGAACTGATTCTATCCTTCTAATAGCGCAAGGCTAACAGTATAAAGGTTGATCCTCAGCATAAGTTGTAATCACCAGACTTATGGAAGCAGCATCAGCATATGTACAAATGGAAAAACGACAATCCAGCTGTCGCAGCGGTCTAGTATACCACCGTGCCCTGGCAGCAGATTACCAGAATCTTTGATGCCGTACACTCGTTTGTATGCAGATTGTACCAAATCGCCCAGTTGTCCCACAACAGCACATGACAAACCGATGCCGAAGGCTTTACCCCAGGGTAACAGTCCACCTGACAAACCAGCGAATACCAGAGCTATAACCAGCGCTAAAACAACTCCGCCAATGGACCCTTCGACCGTTTTATTTGGACTAATCGCAGGCCATAGCTTCGTCTTCCCTGCCATTTTGCCTACAAAATATGCCCCTGCATCGCTTGCCCAAATACAAGACAACAACAAAAAAGTCCATAACAGTCCATGTTCCATATGACGTGATTCCGCAATATACGAAAATCCAAATCCTATATATACAGTACCAAGAAATAGTATAGCTACCATTTGAATCGGGATTTTATTTTTCGTTCCTACTGTGATCATCATAAACACTATCATTACCAACCAGAGCAAACTGGCAAAGGGTAGCGGTGAATGCAAACCCAAAGGTTGATATGGGAATACAAATGCTAATATGCTTACGTAGCCAAGTATTGCTGTACCTCCAAAAGGAGATACCTGCGTCATTCGAGCGAACTCATAAAATCCGATTAGGGCCATCACCAATATAAGCAAATGGTAGGCCAAGCCGCCCCACAGGACCATTGCCAAAAAGAATATGCCTGCCAGAATACCGGTAATTAATCTCTGTCTCAACGGCTTTCATCCTCCATTTACTTCAGTCCGCCATACCGTCGTGATCTTTTCTGATATTCGATCACTGCTTCGTATAAGTGCTCTTTCTTAAACTCGGGCCAATAAATATCAGTAAACCACAGTTCACTATAAGCAAGCTGCCAAAGCATAAAATTACTGAGTCTAAGCTCCCCGCTTGTTCGAATCAATAAATCAGGATCTGGCATACCCGTAGAAAGCAACGTGTTGCCAATTAGCTCAGATGTTATATCTTCCGGCTTCAGCTTTCCATCCTCAATTTGACGGCCCAATGCTTGCATGCATTCTGTGATCTCTAACCGACTGCCATAATTTAATGCAAAATTAAGTACAAGTCCGGTATTATTTTCGGTACGTCGAGTCGCTTCAGTCAGCGCTTCAACGGTATGGGAAGGTAAATGCTCCTTGTTTCCCATCATACGCACTTGCACATTTTTTTCAACTAGCTCATCCAGCTCAATTGCCAAAAATTCTTGAGGCAGTTTCATTAGAAAATCAACTTCGTCCTTTGGACGTGTCCAATTCTCAGTTGAAAAAGCAAATAAAGTTAAATACTTAATACCCAGTTCATCCGCTGCAATTGCTGTGCGTTTCACTGCCTTCATTCCATTTTGATGCCCTACAATCCGCGGCATTCCAATCCGTTTGGCCCATCTGCCGTTCCCATCCATGATGACAGCAACATGCTGCGGAATATTGTCTTTTGAAATGGCCGGTGTTTGCTGTTTTTGTTCCCCGTTCCACCAAGACCGAACCCGTTTGATCATTCCAGTTCCTCCAGCATTCTCTGAAAATGTGCCTCAGGCTTGAAAAGAGACAAACCCCACCGTAAGGGAGGGGCTGCCAATCTTTTTAAACTTCCATAATTTCTTTTTCTTTTGCAGCTAAAACTTTATCTACTTCAGCGATAAACTTGTCAGTCGTCTTCTGGATATCTTCCTGGTGCTTACGAGATTCGTCCTCGGAAATATCACTTTTCTCCATTTTTTTGATATCATCATTTGCATCACGACGAATGTTACGAATAGCGATTTTTGCTTCTTCACCGCTCTTTTTCGTCAGCTTCACCAAATCAGTTCTGCGCTCCTCCGTTAAAGCAGGAATACTCAGACGAATGGTGTTACCATCATTCGAAGGCGTCAAACCTAAATCTGATTTTTGGATAGCACGCTCGATATCAGCCAAAGAAGATTTGTCCCAAGGCTGAATCATCAAGGTCCGACTGTCAGGTGTATTGATATTCGCCAGCTGATTGACTGGAGTCATTGCGCCGTAATATTCAACCTGCACACGGTCCAGTAATGCTGGTGTTGCCCGTCCTGCACGCAAAGATGCAAGATCACGTTGCAATGCCTGGATTGCTTTTTGCATGCGCTCTTCAGCGCTCTTTTTCACAGATTGTGGCATTAATTTACACTCCCTTTGACGATCGTACCAATTTTTTCACCCAGTACGACACGTTTAATGTTACCTTGCTCTGTAATAGCAAAGACAATCAACGGAATATTGTTATCCATGCACAGCGAGGAAGCTGTAGAATCCATGACACCGAGATTTTTGTTAAGCACATCTAAATACGTAAGCTGCTCATATTTTTCAGCTGTGCTATCTTTAAACGGATCGGCGGAGTACACACCATCTACTTTATTTTTAGCCATCAGAATCACTTCTGCTTCAATCTCAGCGGCACGTAGAGCAGCTGTAGTATCAGTCGAGAAGAACGGATTACCCGTACCTGCAGCAAAAATTACGACCCGACCTTTTTCCAAGTGACGGATAGCTCTACGGCGGATGTAAGGTTCTGCAATCTGTTGCATCGCGATGGATGTTTGTACACGCGTAGGTACTTCAATTTGTTCCAAAGCATCCTGTAAAGCCAGTGAGTTCATCACCGTTGCGAGCATACCCATGTAATCTGCCGTTGCCCGGTCAATGCCATTGGCACTTCCAGCAATACCACGCCAGATATTACCGCCTCCGCACACAATAGCAACTTCTACTCCTAGTTCCACCACGTCCTTGACTTGCTCAGCAATCGACGCAATAGTATCCGCATCAATACCGTAACCGTTAGGACCTGACAGCGACTCCCCACTAACTTTCAGAACAACACGTTTAAACACAGGTTTTTCCAAATGATCACCCTCCAATTTCATATATTCTTTATGTAACAGGATAGGTGTCCTGTTGCAAGAAAAGGAACACCGATGTGTTCCATTTCTGTTTATTCATATGCAATTACCGATCGTTGGTAATTATTGTTTCACTTGAGACATAACTTCTTCGTAGAAGTTGTCTTCTTTTTTCTCCAGACCTTCACCCAGTTCGAAACGAACAAAGCGACGTACGGAGATGTTTTCACCAATCGTGCTGATTTTCTCGTTGATCAGTGTGGAGATTGTTTTGTCTGGATCTTTAATGAAAGATTGCTCCAGCAAGCAGAACTCTTCGTAGAATTTACCGATGCGGCCTTCAACCATTTTTTCAACGATTTTTTCTGGTTTTCCTTCGTTCAAAGCTTGTGCTTTCAGGATTTCTTTTTCTTTTTCAATCTCTTCCTGTGGCACTTCTTCGCGACGAACATAACGAGGGTTCGATGCAGCGATATGCATTGCAATGTCACGAACAAAATCTTTGAACTGGTCAGTTTTCGCCACGAAGTCTGTTTCGCAGTTTACTTCTACCAGTACGCCGATACGGCCGCCAGCATGGATGTAGGATTCAACAACGCCTTCAGTAGCAATACGGCCTGCTTTGTTGGCTGCAGCTGCAAGTCCTTTTTCACGTAGAACTTCAACCGCTTTTGTCAAATCACCATTTGCTTCTTCAAGCGCTTTTTTACAATCCAGCATTCCTGCGCCTGTTTTTTCACGAAGCTCTTTTACTGCGCTAGCATTAACTGCCATATTATTTCCCTCCAAATTTGATTTTCAGTGGTATATGCGAGCTTTATTCCTTAAAAAAAGGGTAGTGAGAGGTTTTCCACCTACCAACCACCCTTTTCATTTAATTCGTATAGATATTTCCGATTAGAAATATTATGCTGTAGTTTCTTCGCCTTGGTTAGCTTCCATAACTGCATCAGCCATTTTACCTGTCAGCAATTTAACAGCGCGGATCGCGTCGTCATTACCTGGGATAACATAGTCGATTTCGTCTGGATCGCAGTTTGTATCAACGATACCCACGATTGGGATACCCAATTTGCGAGCTTCAGCAACCGCGATACGTTCTTTGCGCGGATCAATGATGAACAGAGCACTTGGAAGGCCCTTCATGTTCTTGATACCGCCCAAGAATTTTTCAAGACGATCTTTTTCTTTGCGAAGAATGATAACTTCTTTTTTAGGAAGAACAGCAAATGTACCATCTTCTTCCCAAGCTTCCAATTGTTTCAAACGATCAATACGTTTTTGAATGGTTTGGAAGTTAGTCAGTGTACCACCCAACCAACGTTGGTTGATGTAGAATTGACCAGCGCGTGCTGCTTCTTCTTTAACAGAATCTTGCGCTTGTTTCTTCGTGCCTACGAACAGAATTGTACCATTCTCAGCTGCAATGCTTTTTACGAAGTTGTAAGCTTCCTCAACCTTTTTCACTGTCTTTTGCAAGTCAATGATGTAAATACCGTTTCTTTCAGTGAAGATATAACGATCCATTTTCGGGTTCCAGCGACGTGTTTGGTGACCAAAGTGAACCCCAGCTTCCAAAAGCTGTTTCATGGAGATTACTGCCATCTTCACGCACCTCCTAAGTTTGGTTTTTTTGTGTGTCCTCCGCCGACATCATTTTTTATAAAGACTTCCTATTGGAAGCACCCTTTATAAAATTAACCGACGTGCGTTTTTAACACCGTCAATTAATATACCATAACACTTGCAGCGTTGCAACCAGCTTTTCGACAATAATTGAAACGGTGTAAAAAGCAACCCGTACACTTCCATCTGCCTGGCTTCTTAGAAAAATGTTTGTGACAATAAAGTGTTAGACTCTCGCACCGCATTGAACGGACAGATAGTTCCAATATGTGCCCTGTTAGCCGCATCTGTTCAATATAGATGGCGCCATGCTGGGCGTACAGTAAAAAGCCATGACAGACTAACGGCCAAGGCTTTTTACACACGATCGAAATCGGTACCAATTCCCGATTAGTGCCCCATCATCGCTGGGTCCTAGCTGTCCCCGCCGACGGTACCTTCTTCTTCCTGCTGCTGCGGTTTACGCAGAAGGAGCGACAGAGCTACACCCGCAGTCGTTAGGCACGTGGGCAGGAAGAACGTATCGCCGTAACCCGCGACGTCAGCATTCAACGGATTCGCGTCCGCTCCCGCATTTGCGGTGTGGGAAGCGATTTGCGACGTCAGATAACCCGTCAGGCCTGCGACCGCGAACGAGAGGACAACTTGCTGAGCCGCTGTTGTCAATGGTGTGACTCGGCTCACCAGGCGGCGAGGCGCAGAGTTCAGAACATGCGTGTTGAGCGGCATCATGGAGAACCCCATTCCAAGACCCATGGTGCAGATGCATAGGATAATAACCCAGAGCGGAGAATCCACCGATATACGGGACAAGATGAATAGAGAAAATTAGGAATAGAATTGTTTTATTGTTTTTTTATTCATCAATGCCGCTATCGATTATTTCATAGCGTTAATTTGTGTTCAATTTATTTTATATCCCTCTCCGATAGATCTGAATATTGATCCAAATTGAGGATAGTTTTAACAATACACCGTGGTGCAATCCGCCAGGAGATGACCTTTGAATCCTTCAGGGGTCTTTTTATGTCCAACTAGCTCTGAATTGCAATAGGCTATGCTGTAAGCTATTGTGGGCGCTTCATACCCACTTTGAACTAAACAATAAAAATCACTTTCGTTCGCATCGAAAAAAATAAAAAGCCGTCCTCTTCCCGATTAGGTCAGTTGGACGGCTTTTTCGTTATTTTAGTAATAATAGAACTGAAATCCTCACCTTTAGCAAACTGATAGGTGCCTGTACGAATTTTGGTATTGATTTTTTGAGCCTTAGCTGCTGCCTCAAATGCACTAGCATCCGATACGACTCCTGCCCGTTCCAATCCAGATGCCACACTTCTTAAATTGCTCCCTGATGCAATGCTATATTGCACTTGTGGAGTGGCAGGCTGCTTGGGAATATTGGGAGTGGCTGTAGTGCCATCTCTTTGAGTTTCCGGCTTGTTCGGACTTTGTGGTACTGACGTGCTGGTCGAAGGCTTAGAAGCAGCCGAGGATGTGCTGTTTGCAGGTACCTTAGGTGTTGAAGGCGTTTGAGCTGGTTTAGCCTTTTGAGGTGCAACTGGAGTCTTGTTGCCTTCCTTGATCAGCTTATTACGCCATTCCTCTTCTGTCATTTTCGGATCAGAACTGTCACTGATCTGAAGATTTAACTCGGCTGCTGCCTTTTCTAGTTGTTCTCGCGTCATGTTTTTCGGGTCTGCCGAAGATTGCTGCGACTGCCCCTGACCAATTATTGCCAGCTGCAGCAGCAATGCCCCCATGATAAGACCAGTACCCATGCCTAACATAAATGAGCGGTTTTTGATCATGTCACATCCTCCCGTTCCGCGAGTTGTAATATGAGCTGTACTTCGCCCCGCTGGATGCCTGATTGCTTAGCTATATAATCCACCGACTTGCCTTGCTCATGCATCGCGAACAACTCTTGATAACGATCTCGGATGGACTCTTGTTCCTGCTCAGTTTTAGGCTCTTGCAATGCCGTTTGCTCCTCTAAAGTTACAAAAGAAGCTTCTGAATCTGAGATTGGCATAGAGACGGTAGCAAGCATTGCCTGACGCTCAAGCTCCACAATACGATTTCGAAGCTCAGCTACTTGCTCCTGTAATGCTGCCTGCTTAACCGCATGCTCCTGCTTCATACCAGATACGAGTTCAATCAGCTCGTCATTATCGTTTTCAATATCGGCCATATATTGCTCCAATGTAGCCTCAACCTTTTGAACGACGGCCTCTTCTGTTCCCCGGCTTGGCTGGCGCTTTGGCAGAAGCCAGGCGTAGACAACAGCTGCGGCTCCCAGCAGAACAATATAAATCCATGGTTGATCCACTGCCCATCGTCTCCTTTTATAACGCTTCTCCACCCATTGGATCAGAGCGAAAAATCAATATGATGTCCCTTATACGGATGCTCTGCCGGATGCTCCTTAGGTAGCTCAGTCTCATCTGAGCGAGAGCGGCTCTGCTGGGAAGAATCTTTGCTCTGCTCACCTGTTTGCCTCTCACCGACGAATGTTTCCGCAGACTGATCTATGGCACTGCTTCGCTGACGCATGTTCTCCGTCTCCAGCGCAGTCTTTTGTCCAAGTAATGCCTGGTCATTCATTGGCCGCTGCTGGGACTCACTATGGTATTTGCCTGCTTCACTGGTGCGAGGTACAGCAATTTGCAATTCAACAGCCTTCAAGCTCATGGGACCACACCCTTTCCGATTGGGCATCCGTATCAGACTACCGAGAAATATAATAAATTGAATTATTATCAGTGTAATGAATTACATGTAGGAGGACATGCTGATATCTCCCTCATGATAATAAAACGCCATTCTTTCCACAGAATCTTTAATAAATTTTGTATATCTGCCGATAACTATCTTAGAGCCACCATAAATTACATTTTTCACTTCTACCCGGGCGCGGCTCGTATCTTCTAATGTTCGTTCTATTTCAAGCATTCTGGACTTAGTTTCCAAAAGTTCCTGTTCATTAGATTTTTTAGTAGATGTCAGCTTGATTCGCATAGCCATTCTGTCAGGTGCGAGCTGTCCAGCAGCCGCTAGCTGATCCAATATTGTAAGAGCTTTGTTCGTTTTATCCTGGCTGTCTGTCTGTTGCTTCAACCGTGCGCGAAGTTCTGTCAGTTCATCACGCAGTTCGGGAAGCACACCCACTTCAATATTAGTAGCTGTGGACATCGTGTTACCGACGGTACGAGCCACTACCTTTTTACCAGCTTGTACACTGCCACCTACGATAAGCCCTTTTGTGCCTTCGCAGATTACATTATTACTCGCTTTGATCTGGGAATGCATGATGCTCTGGGATACAAGCACATCGGCTCCCGCGATCACGTTACCATCTTGTATAAACGAGCATTTCACATTTTGTGCAGCTTTCACAAATCCTTTATGGTATCCGATAATACCGCCGCTGATTTCCACTGAACCATCTGCCTCAATTTCAGCGCCTTCCACACCGCCAATGACACGAATGTCACCAGCCGCCCGAACGCGAAAACCGGTCAAGACATTCCCGCGAATGACGACGGTTCCAACAAAATCAATGTTACCGACGCTATAATCGACATCCCCATTCACTTCATACACAGGGAACACATTAAGCTTGCCCTTTTCAGTTGTAGTCACTAAACCATCAATAGCCGCATACATCGCAACGCCTTCCGGATGGATCACTACATTTTTTCCAACTTTAAAGCGTGCCTCTTTACCTGGAAGAAAAGGAATTTCCTCTCCGGTTACAGCAATCCCTGGTGCACCTGGCAGAGGATCCACACGTTCGGCAATCAGTTGTCCACGTTTTACATTTCTTAGACGAGTTAATTCTTTATAATCTACCCGTCCATCCACAGTTTCAAGTGGCTTATGTGCATCTTCACCGGTCACAATATCGGCCAGATTAATTTTTCCGTCTGTACCGTGGATCGGCTGCTTTCCCTGAGCAATCAGTAATTTCCCGAAGAAATGATCTTCCGGATTTGCCGCAAATGTGCGGATTGCATCGGTAATTACACCGTAGGATATTTTTTGGTTGCTTAGAAAACGTTCTAATTCTTCCACAGAACAGGCAAAGCCTTCTTCACGTTTGGCAAACTCCAAGTAGGCGGATTGTTTGTCAGGTGAGACAACCACTTTTAAAAACTGATCCAAAGCATACTGCTTCTCCACATGGGTGCTCCTTCCGTCTAACTGTTACTGTAACCTCCCGTACGTTAATCTTTACGCATTAGCAAATCCCGTTGTTTGTCCAGTGTCGCTCTCAGACGTAATATTGCTTTGGAATGCAACTGAGAAATTCGCGAAGGAGAAAGTGACATGACCTCAGCAATTTCGCTGAGTGACAAATCCTCGTAATACAATAAAGAAACAACGATACGCTCTTTTTCAGTTAATTTATCAATGCCTTGTGCCAAGGCATCACGCAGTGTAAATTCATTGACCTTATGATCTGGATTTTTCGCCTTTTCATCTACCAACAAGGAAAGCCGTGTTTCCGACTCTTCTTCGCGGATCGGGTCCTCCAGTGAGACAATCGACATTACAGCGACCTCTTGGATCATACTTTGAAACTCTTTCTCGGAGACGTCCAAATAATGACTCATCTCTTCGTCGCTTACTGTGCGTAAATACCTTTGTTCTAAATGCTGGTAGGCGTCTTCGATTTTTTTCGCTTTTTCCCTAACTGAACGAGGAACCCAATCTCCTTGACGAAGACCATCCAAAATTGCTCCGCGAACACGCCAAGAAGCATAAGTCTCAAACTGCAAACCACGCTCATAATCAAATTTCTCTAAAGCATCAATCAAACCCATAACACCGTTGCTCGCCAGATCATCCTTGGATACATTTTTAGGTAAGCCTACTGCAAGACGACCCGACACATATTCCACAATATGGAGATACTTTTCAATTAACTGCTTTTTTGCTTCCTTGTCACCGTGTTCTTTCCATTGTTCCCACAGCTCGGAATGGTTCAAATGAGCGGCTTTTCGCTCGTTCATCGGCTTCACCCTCCTTATTTGTCTGTCAGGTGACGAACGGCCTTGGCCAATTCTTCAGGGTCCTTGTTGGAAACCAGCTTGGGTGGGTTTAAAGGTGCAAAACCATTATTCCCCTCGTCCGTCTGCTCTGGTTTCGGTTTCAGCAATTCATTCAGGTTTTCATTTTCGTCTGGTGTCGTCAGGTCCAGATTTCCCCCTACGCCATCTACCTGAGAGCTTGCCCGGTCTTGGGCATTACCCAGATCTGGCCGCGCTACCACACCCAGTGTCCAGCGCAGCACAAATGCAAGTAGGAACCAAAAAACGAAGGCGATTAAGCCACGAATTAAGCTCGTGGTCAGCAGATTGCTGCCAACGGACAACACAAAAGTCAGAATAAATCCGACTACTCCAGACCAAAGATTAATGCGTAAGCTACCAAATAACATGTTTATAATTCCTTTACACCTTTTTGTACGCTTCGAATATTCAAAACGCCAGTTTCAGAGTCCAACTCAATCGTTCGTCCATAATTGCCACCCGTATCTTCCGCAATTAAAGGAATGCCCAGATCTACAAGCATTTCCTTGCACGATTCTACATTGCGCGGGCCAATCCGCATGGTGTCTCCACTACCTGCAAAGGCAAACATCTGCGCTCCTCCTGCCATTTTGGCAATCAGTCTGCGCCGTTCAGCACCCAGTTTCAACATTCGTTCAAATAACTCTGGCAGTGCTGTATCCGCATATTTGGCAATATTCAACTGCCCTTCACGCGCAATATCCGAGGACGGTAACATCACATGTGCCATGCCTGCCAGTTTCAAATGAGGATCATAGAGGGTCAATCCGACGCAGGAGCCAAGCCCTGTCGTGCGAATCGAGTTCGGGTTGCTGGTAACATTTAAATCTGCCATGCCGACTTTAATGATGCTTTTATCCTCAATCATCGTTCATCGGGACTCCTAACGACCTAAAGATTTTCCCGAACGATTCTGGATCAGGAATCAGGAAAAATTGACCCTCAATATGATTCTGCCCTTCCAGAAACGATGTGTCAATCAATAAAGCAGCATCCCCCATCTGCCCAAACTGCAGCAGTCCGTAGCTGAGAATAGCTCCTGCCATATCCAGTGCCAGCGCAGGGACTGTTGGATACATGGATAAACGTGTGAAATCCGCCAACGAAGAAAGGTAGGAGCCTGCTAAAATGTTACCGATCTCCGACAGAGCTGAATGCTCCATTTCGTTAAAGCTATCCTCGTCATCCGAAGGAATATTCGCCAAACGGGAAAGTAAGCTTTTCGCCGCCTGAGGTTGCAATATGAAGAATAGATTACCAGGGGCTTCCCCTTCGACTCTAAAAAATATTGCAACAACAAGTTGTTCATTTCCGCCGACTTTGTCCGCAATTTCCTCAAAGGGCAGCATTTGCACTTTGGGCACACCCATATCGACTGGTTTATTGAGAAGCCGGGAGAGCGCTGTAGCAGCGTTCCCCGAGCCAATGTTGCCGACTTCTTTCAATACATCCAACTTGAAGTCTTCGAGATTTCCCAGATTCTCCATATATTAATCCTCTAAACCTTCCAGTTGGTTCATTTCGCTACGGTTCAAAACTTCGGACAAGTTCAGCATAATCAACAGACGTTCTTCACCAATTTTAGCAACTCCGCGAAGATATTTAGCCTTAACACCGCCAACCACTTCCGGTGGTGTCTCAATGTTGTCAGTATTCAGGTCAATAACATCATTCGCTGAATCCACGATAAAGCCGACTTGCATCTCGCCCACAGCAACGATAATAATACGTGTTTGATCGGTATATTCAGCTTCTGGTAATCCAAAACGGCCACGAAGATCAATAACCGGAATAACCACGCCTCTCATGTTGAATACACCTTTAACAAAATCGTAAGTTCTCGGAACCCGTGTAATCGGCACCATGCGTTCAATAGATTGGACTTTTTCTACTTCAACACCGTATTCCTCTTCACCAAGCTTAAATACGATAACTTTAATTTCTTCTCCCATGTTTAAAAACCCTCCTTATTGATGTCCGCAATCTCATATTTCTTTCATTTTTAATGAAGACATTATTTAATGAAAACATTCGGGTCAATGATCAAAGCAACCTGACCGTCACCCAGAATCGTGGCACCTGAAATTCCTTGGATGTTTGGAAGATACTTGCCCAGATTTTTAAGGACGATTTCACTTTGTCCCAAAAAGTCCTGTACGGAAAGAGCTGCCAGACGGTCTCCCTTACGGATGACCACGACCTCTGTCTCTTCTTCTTCATCTTCGTTGAAGTCCGGTACCTCAAACAGCTGACTCAAGGAGATAAGCGGGATATGAGAATCGCGGAAAGCAATCATCTTATTGCCATGCACAGAACGGATTTGCTTACGCTTGACGATCGCAGTTTCCACAATGGAAGACAAAGGAATCGCATATTTTTCAGAACCGATCTGTATCATCATGGCTGCAATAATGGATAGAGTCAGCGGCAATTGTACAGAGAAATTAGTGCCCTGGCCCAATGTGGAGTGAACCGTAACATTACCACCCAAAGCGGTAATTTTAGATTTAACAACATCCAGACCGACACCGCGTCCTGATACGTCTGAAATGACTGCAGCTGTACTAAAGCCCGGAGCAAACAATACTTGATAAGCTTCCTCGTCGGTCATGGAAGCTGCTTGTTCTGCTGTCAAAATCCCTTTGGAAATAGCACTGTTTAGTACCTTTTCACGGTTAATCCCGTTCCCATCATCCTCAATCTCGATAAATACGTTATTACCGCTATGAAAAGCACGCAGTTGAACGGTTCCAGTTTCTGGTTTACCAGCTGCAATCCGGTCGGCTACCGACTCGATGCCATGATCCACGGAGTTACGTAGCAAATGCACCAGAGGATCACCAATCTCGTCGATAACCGTCCGATCCATTTCAGTCTCTGCTCCAGTAATAACCAATTCCAGTTTTTTATCCAGCGACTTGGCCAGATCGCGAACCATACGCGGGAAACGGTTGAAAACAGTATCTACAGGTACCATCCGCAATTTGAGAACAACATTTTGCAAATCACTGCTCACACGACTCATATGCTCAACCGTTTCCGTCAGTGCTGGATTGGAAGCCTCACTGGCTAACTGTTCTAAGCGCACACGGTCAATGAGCAACTCGCTGAATAAATTCATAAGTACATCCAGACGTTCAATATCTACGCGAATCGTACGGTTGTGCGTAGGAGCAGCCGCCTTGGCTGCTGGCGCTTTACCTGCAGCTGGCTTGGCAACAGAGGCCGCAGCTGGAGACTGCGGCTGAGATGGAGCGGGTGGCTGCACGGCAACAGCTGCTTCCTGTACCGCCGCTGTCTCAGCGAGTCCAGCAGTAACTTCGCTCATTTGTTTAAGCGATTCCTGATCCAGTTGTACCACTGAGACCGTGTCAATTTCAGAGATACCCGTGATTTCCTTTTCCAGCTCCCCAACTTCTTTCTGCGTTATGTAATATAACGAGAAGCTTTGTTCGAATTTTTCCTGCTCGATATCCTGTACGGACGGATAGGCCTTGACGATTTCACCAGAGTTTTCCAGTGTGTTGAATACCATAAAGGCACGTGCCGCCTTCAGCTGGCTCTCTGAACTGATTGTTACCTGTATATAGTGAACACGATGCCCTTCAGAAATCGATTGCTCCAGTACAGAATACTGGAATTGGTCCAAAACCAATCCAGCACTATCGTTAGTGCCTGCTTTTGTAGAAGTAGACTCTTCAGTGGCGGCATTTGAGCCGGACTTTAGGAAATCCCCGCTCACGATAGATTGCAATGAAGATACAATAGAGGAGACATCCGCTTTTCCATCGCCTCCCTCTGTAATGTGCTGCACCATGGATTCCAGGGCATCCAAACCTTTAAATAAGGTATCGAATATAAATTCATGCATCGCCAGCTTGTTGTTACGTACCAGATCAAGAACGTTTTCCATTTGGTGAGTGAGCGATGCCAGGTCTTCAAACCCCATCGTAGCAGCCATTCCTTTGAGGGTATGGGCAGAACGGAAAATCACCTGAACGATGCCTAGATCGGTTGGGTTGCTTTCCAGTTGAAGCATATTTTCGTTAAGAGATTGCAGATGATCATTCGACTCATCAATAAACATGTTTAAATATTGGTTCATGTCCATTGTGAGACACCTCCTCCATGAGTTACACTCCGATTATTTCACAACTTGTACAAGCTTGGGGGCGATCTCCTGCATTGGCAGAAGGTGGCGCACACATTTTAATTCAACTGCTGAGCGGGGCATTCCGTACACTACACAAGTCTCCTCATTTTCAGCAAATGTGGATTGAACCCCAGCGTCATAAAGCTTTTTCATCATTTTAGCCCCGTCGCTACCCATTCCAGTAAGCAATATTAGATGTCTTTCCAGCGCGGTTAAAGAGAGCAGCGATTCGAACATCGTATCTACAGAAGGACGGTGACCATTGCGAGCCTCCTCCATCTTCAGTGACACCGTGTATTTACCACCGGCTCCAGGCACAATTCTTAGCTGATATCCCCCTGGTGCGATGTAGGCTGTTCCCGTCTCTAGCGTCATCCCCTGCTCAGCCTCCACAACGCGTAGTGGACTCAACGTGTTCAAACGTTGTGCTAGCGAACGAGTAAAGTTTGGTGGCATATGCTGAACGATAACGATTGGAGCTGGAAAATCCCCAGGAATGCGCTCCAACAGGGTCTTAAGAGCCCGTGGTCCGCCAGTAGAACATCCGACCGCCACCAGTTTTCGAAAGCTGGACGTATGCACACCTTTTTTAAGTGACAATCCCTGTGGTGCAGCTGGAGCTGTAGGTGCTGTTACTGGAGGCGTTGCAGCCGCAGGAGCGGAAGAAGCTGATGAAGTTACCGTCTTCCGTGACTCCGGCTTGACAAGCCCTGCTTTATCCTTACCCTGTATTGATTTGCCAGCAGCCGGATCAGAGCTCTTCAGCTGTCCCGACGTTATTCCCGTACTCATGGACAAGTCTTCTTTTTTCTGCACATGAGGTGCTTGCACTGGTTTCCTTGGCTGAACAGCTGACTTGTCTATGCGGCCACCTGTAGCAGATGTTCCAGACAGCTGCTTTTTAGTTTCCTGCTTGGCAGCTGTTGGGACGGACTTCCCAGCATCTTTCTTTGGTTGAGCCGATGCAGCAGGTGGAGGAGCAAGCGGAACAACAGGAGGCTTGTCTGCCGAAGCTTGACTTCCAGCTCGTTTCTCAGCCGCAGCCTGTCCAGGTGGCTTTTCCATTGGCGTTTTTTTCGCTTGTTCCATTGCAGCTTTGCGCTCATTCGCTTCCTTGCGCTCCAAGCGGCTGCGTACTGCTTGCATAGCAGTATGCATCTGTTCGAGCAACGCCTTGCTCACCTGCTCAATATCTTGCGCATGAGCAATGGAAGGCTTTCTTATAAAATCGAAAGCTCCTGCCTCCAGAGCCATGATGGTCTCCTTCATGCCTTGTTCATTAATGCCTGACAACATAATGACAGGTAACGGATGGGCTGCCATAATCAGTGGCAACGCTTCAAGACCATTCATTTCAGGCATTTCGACATCCATGGTGACCAAATCAGGCTGCAATTCTTTCACTTTCTCTACAGCCTCTCTGCCATTGGCGGCTGTACCTACGATGTTGAACGACTCATCCCTTACAATAAGATCTGTAATAATTTTGCGCATAAAGGCCGAATCATCTACAACCAGCACCCGGTAAGCACACATGTTAAACACCCCTGTTTCCTCTCATCAAAAATCAATGCATAGAACGCCGCAACCATTTTTGCATAAATCCTTTGATTCCACTCAATGCACCTGGTTGTGGAACCTGTGGCATTGCTGCAAAACGGTGTGCCAGATTCAGTACATCTTTTGAAGCCGCGCATCCCGGAAAAGCAACCATAAAAGGTACTTGTCTTTTGACTGCCTGCATGACATGAGTATCATCACTGATATGTCCAAGCAGCGGGATTTCAATCTCCAAAAAGCGTTTCGCAACAAGTGCGATCTTATCGGCAACTTGACGGGCCTCATTATCGTTATCGGCACGATTGACTATAATTTTGAATACCGTATCTTTCTGCAACCCGTTGACGACTTTAATTAGTGCATACGCATCTGTTAAGGACGTCGGTTCTGGGGTGGTTACTACCATACATTCGTCAGCTGAAGTGATGAATTTAAGATTTTCTTTGGATAAACCTGCACCTGTATCAAAAAGAATATAATCCATGTCTGCTGCCATTTTTTCTACTTCTTCGGCAAAATAATTCAGATTCTCATCTGATAACGCAAACAGTTCGCTTAAACCTGAGCCTCCAGCAATATAAGGCAAACCACCTATACCCGTTTGAATAATCTCATCAATTGATTTTTCACGTTTTAACAAGTGAAGAAGATTGTATTGTGAATGGGATCCCATCAACACATCAATATTAGCCATACCGATGTCAGCATCAAACACAAGTACCTTTCGACCAAGAGATTGCAGGGCCAATGCAAAGTTCAGCGTAAAATTGGATTTGCCCACCCCGCCTTTACCACTGGTGATCGTTATAATTTTTGCGTGACGATTACGTGGGGGTAATCGATACTTATCCAAGGATGAAGCCATTTGTCTAAGTGATTGTGCTTGATCACTCATATGGAATCTCCGTTAACTCCTGACGATACTTTGGCTCCAAGCAGCATATTTGTCACCATTTCTGCATCGGGATGAAGCAGGTCGTCAGGTACATTTTGTCCATTCGTAATATAGGCCAACTGCATCGGAAACTGGTGCAAAAGATTGAACATTCCGCCACAACTGCCCGTCTCATCCATCTTGGTAAATACAACCTTCCCAAGACCAAACTTACTGAAATGTCCAGTTATATTGAGCATATCCCTGCTTTTGGATGTCAGGCTGAGTACCAGATACGTCTCACTTTCATTAATAGGTGAGAGCAGACTTTGCAGTTCTGATACAAGCAGTTCATTACGATAATTTCGCCCTGCAGTATCCATAAGGATCAAGTCACAATGCTCCAGACGTTGAATAGCCCTTTGGACGTCACCGGGAGATTGCACAACTTCAAGCGGTACATTCAAAATCGTAGCATATGTACGCAGTTGCTCGACGGCTGAAATCCGGTACGTGTCAGAAGTAATAAATCCAACTTTGCGATGATGTTTGAACAACTGTTCCGCTGCCAACTTCGCAATGGTTGTCGTTTTTCCTACTCCGGTAGGTCCTGCAACATACACAATTTTGGTATCTTGGGAGATCCCTTTATCCAGTCTTGTCTGTATAAAACTGGTCACTTCCTCACGAAAGGCTTGTTCCCAATCAAAAGTTTCAGGCGCAAAAGGGTGCTCACTTCGACGCACATATACCTGTTCGATCCAGTATTCCAGTAAATCACGTGCCACTTCCTGTTCCAACACATGCTCACAGATCTCATGCAGCCCCTCAGGCCAAGTACTTTCCATTGAAGAGTTTCTGGAGAACCGAGTCATCATTGCTTTCATTTCCCGCAATTCATTAAGCAATGCCTGATTTTCCTCAGCTCCACTCTTGTCTGGAACACTTGCTTCGATTGACCGTTTATGCAGCTCACTGGATGATTTCAGGTTCGAAAGCAATACTTCTTGATCAAATGCCTGAGATAGAGTCTCCAGGTTATTAGCAGACCTTGGCGACAAATGCTCCGTTGCTGATGCAACTTGTTCTGTATTAACCGTTAAATCAGCTTGTTCTTCTTTGGAACTACCGGTTATCTGTTGTGTAACCCGCCGATAAGCTTCTGGAGCTGCTTGTCTGGGGACTACAGGTACTGATGGTTTTTCCAGCTTCTCAGGGGTGTTCATTAGAGGCGAAGCAGCCCGGGCAAGCTGGTGTGACGAGCGTTCAGTCCGCCGAGGCTTTTGAGGTTGCTGCTCCTCAACTGCAGCAACCACTTCAATTTTCTTTTTACTGAACATCCCCATAAAACCGCCGACCTTCACTTCCTTGGTACTTAAAATGACGGCATCTGTTCCTAAGTCACCCCTGATTTGCAGCATGGCTTCTGGCATGGTATCCACTAGATATCGTTTCACTCTCATAAGTTCACCACCCCGACACTTTGAATTTCAACGTTCGGCTCCAGCTCACTGTACGACAGCACCGGGACATCCTGCATCGTCCGCTCCATCACTTGCCGCAAATACATACGTATTGTCGGTGACGTTAACACAATAGGCTGCTGTCCCGATTGAATAAGACGGTTGATTTGCTCCATCATCCTTTGATACACCGTTTGCGTTGACACCGGATCAAGAGCCAAATAGCTACCTTGCTCCGACTGCTGCACGCTCTCAGCAATTTTCTTCTCCAATCCTGGTCCCACGGTAATAACACGCAACGTTTCTCCCTGCTGTGCAAATTGCTGCGTAATCTGACGTGATAACGCTTGACGAACATATTCAGTTAGCACGTCTGGATCTTTTGTATAAGTACCATAGTCAGCCAACGTCTCGAATATAGTCACCATATCGCGAATAGAGATTTTTTCTTTCAACAGCTTGGCCAGCACTTTTTGTACGTCCCCAATCGCAAGCACAGAAGGAATAAGGTCGTCCACCAGCACTGGATAATTCTCCTTGAGATTGTCAACCAGCGAACGTGTTTCCTGTCTGCCAAGCAACTCATGGGCATGTTTCTTGATCGTCTCTGTTAGATGAGTAGCTACAACTGAAGGTGGATCAACCACCGTATAACCTGACAGTTCAGCAACATCCTTCGTGTTCTCGTCAATCCAGAGCGCAGGCAGTCCGAAGGCCGGTTCTGTCGTTTCAATCCCTGTAATGGAGTCGTCGTCGTATCCCGGACTCATAGCCAGATAATGATTCAACAACAGTTCTCCACCGCCTACCGTATTGCCTTTAATTTTAATTACATATTCGTTAGGCTTGAGCTGAATGTTATCCCGAATACGAATAACCGGCACAACCAACCCCAGCTCCAAGGCGCATTGACGGCGAATCATAATAATCCGATCCAGTAGATCACCGCCTTGCTGTGTATCCGCCAACGGAATCAACCCGTACCCAAACTCAAATTCAATCGGATCTACTTGAAGCAAATTAATGACACTTTCCGGACTACGCACCTCTTCGATTTGTTGCTCCTCCTCCAGCTGTTCATCAGCAATTTGCTTGCGTTCCATATTGCCCTGCATTCTTCGGGCTGCAAAAAACAATAGAATCGCAAGTGGAAGAGTTGTAATAATATGAATAGGTGTGAAAAGGCCCAATAATGCAATGGTGGCAGCCACTATGTAGATCAATTTTGGATATGAAAAGAGCTGTCCGGTTAAATCTTCTGCCAAGTTGCCATCCGACGTAGCCCGCGTAACAATCAAGCCTGAAGCCGTGGATATGAGCAGCGCAGGAATCTGGCTGACCAATCCATCACCGATCGTGAGAACAGAATACGTTGACAGCGCTTCTTGAAATCCTTTTCCCTGAACGGCCATACCGATAATAAAGCCGCCCACCAGGTTAATGATCAAAATGATAATACTGGCGATCGCATCGCCTTTAACAAATTTACTCGCACCATCCATAGCTCCGTAAAAATCCGCTTCCCGTTCGATTTTACTGCGTCGTTCACGGGCTTGCTGCTCATTAATTAGACCTGCATTCAAATCAGCATCAATACTCATTTGTTTACCTGGCATCGCATCCAATGTAAACCGGGCGCCCACCTCTGCTACCCGCTCCGATCCTTTGGTAATAACAATGAACTGTACGACCACAAGAATGAGGAAGACAACAAAGCCGACGGCAATTTGGCCGCCTGCAATCCAGCTACCAAACGTAGCAACTACTTCGCCGGCATGACCCTCACCTAAAATAAGTTTGGTCGTAGAAATGTTGAGCGCCAAACGAAACAACGTTGTAATGAGCAGCAATGAAGGAAAGATAGAGAACTGTAAAGCTTCCTTCGTGTTCATTGAAACAAGTAGAATCATCAAAGCAATAGAAATATTAATGACGAGCAGAATATCCAGCAGCCATGAAGGGATCGGGAGAATCATCATAAGAACGATACCGATGACGCCTGCAAGGACGGTTATTTCTTTTATTTTCACGGGTCTCTTGGCCTCCGATCCCTTTATTTCACTTTACCTTTTAATTTATATACATACGCCAGCACTTCAGCAACGGCCTGAAAAAGATCAGCTGGTATCGCATCCCCGATTTCGGCTCTTTGAAACAGCGCCCGCGCCAGCGGCTTGTTTTCCATCGTTATAACGCCGTTTTGCTTGGCAATTTCCTTAATTCGGAGCGCGACATAATCTTGTCCTTTCGCAATAATCTGCGGCGCCTCCATCTCCGAACCGTCATATTTCAAAGCCACAGCAAAGTGCGTAGGGTTGGTGATGATGACATCTGCATTAGGAACCTCCTGCATCATGCGCTGCATAGCCATACGGCGCTGCCGCTCGCGAATTTTCCCTTTGATCAGCGGGTCACCCTCCATTTTCTTGTACTCATCTTTGATATCCTGTTTGGACATTTTCAGATTTTTCTCATGCTCATAACGTTGATACATATAATCCAATATTGCTAAAATGAACAGCACCACACCAATTTTGAGTCCCAGTTCCATTGTTAATGAAGCCGTAAAACTCAACATCTGGTCGCCGGACATCTCAGCCAGTTTGGGTAGGTCAGCCTTTGTTTTCCAAAGTACGCTGTACACCAGATAACCAATTACGGTCATTTTTAAAACAGATTTCAGGAATTCAACTAATGACCTCATGGAAAAAATATTTTTGAATCCTTTAATTGGGTCGATTTTGCTGAATTTGGGTGTAATACCCTCTCCAACTAATAAAAAACCGATCTGCATGTAATTCGCCACTACCCCGATGACAATGGCACCCACAAAAATAGGAGCCAGCATAATTAAAATTTGCACACCATACTCACCCATCATGAGCAGCGTTGTATTCGGTGTTACTTCCATAGACAGCCGATTCACAAAAATATCCCGAAATAAGCGGACCGCATGATCCTTAAAATACCCGCCGAAAATCATGAGGCAAAAAAACGTAACTAGCAGGACACCAGCAGCGGGCAACTCCATGCTCTTGGCAACCTGCCCTTTTTGTCTTGCATCCTGTTTCTTCTTGGGTGTAGCTTTTTCCGTTTTTTCCCCTGAGAACAACTGCAGGTTCATAGCATATTTAAATGACAAACTACGTTCCTCCAGACCAGACATTAAGGACGATTACCCATAATATCCAACAAGTTGCGCATGGATTCGAACATCACAGAAAACAATCTTTCGAATATAAAAGCAAAACTTGGCATAAGAAGCAGTAACATGAACAATCCAACAAAAATTTTGAGCGGAACACCAATGACAAAAATATTAAACTGCGGTGCTGTTTTAGCTAAAAAGCCAAGTCCCACATCCGTTAAAAAGGTAGCTACTACTATGGGAGCAGCAATTTGAAAGGCCAGCATAAATGATTCCGCAAAAGAACGTACCAGGAATTCAGTTACACTGCCACCATACAGCTTTATAAAAAAATCATTTGTCAACGGTACCCAATCATAACTGTATAAAATAGCATTTAGCAGATGATGGTGCCCGTTTATACTCAAAAAAAACAATATAGCTATAGCAAACTTAAAATTCCCTGTCAAAGGCGATGAAGCACCTGTCATAGGATCGAGCACATTGGCCATCCCGAAGCCCACCTGAAGATCAATAAAAGAGCCTGCGGTTTGGATCGCTGTCATGAACAAGTATGCAGTAAACCCCAACAACAACCCGATCAGCACCTCACGCCCTACTAACAGCACATATGCTACATCGGTCGGCACCTGTTGATGCGTACCATACGTAAGATACACGACCAAAGCTAGAAATCCTGAAATTCCGACCTTAAAGATATTAGGTACCCCTCGGGTTGAAAAAATAGGCGCTACTACAAAAAACGAGGTAATCCGACAAAAAATCAGCAAAAAAACAGGAAAACTCTGCAACAATATGTTCATCACTTTCAGCCTAACCTATATATTTGTACAGATTGTCCAGAATGTTATACGTAAAGTCCACTAATGAAGTCAATATCCAGGGCCCGAACAAAAGCAATGCCAGCAATACGGCGACAATCTTCGGAACAAAGGCCAGTGTCTGCTCCTGAATTTGAGTTGTCGCTTGAAAAATACTGATGATCAAACCCACGACTAGCCCCAAAATCAGCATCGGAGCACTCACCTTGAGTACAATGTACACCGCTTGCCCAGCCAGGGAAATAATAAACTCCGAAGTCATTGCCGTCCTCCTTGATTGCTGTCCTTGCAGAAAGTATTCATGTATTAAAACTCAGTAGTAATGATTTGACGACCAAATACCAACCATCTACAAGTACGAAGAGCAGTATTTTAAAAGGAAGCGAGATCATTACCGGCGGTAGCATCATCATCCCCATAGCCATGAGAGTACTCGCCACCACAATGTCTATAACTAAAAAGGGTATGAAAATCATAAAGCCCATCTGAAATGCCGTTTTCAACTCACTGATTGCATAAGCCGGAACCATCACCGTTAGTGGAATATCTTGATAATTCTTTGGTTTTTCCATCTTGGTGTATTTCATAAAGAGCAGTAGATCCTTCTCACGTGTATGAGAGAACATAAAGGTCTTAATGGGTACCGATGCCTTATCCAGTGCCTGAGACTGTGTTATATCCCCCTTGAGATACGGCTGAAGCGCAGTTTCGTTCATAGCGGAGAAGGTCGGTGCCATAATAAATAAGGTGAGAAACAAGGCCAGTCCGACAAGCACCTGATTGGGCGGCATCTGCTGAGTTCCCAGTGAAGTTCGCACAAAGCCAAGTACAATCACGATACGCGTAAAACTTGTCATAAGTACAAGCAACGCGGGCGCTACACTAATGACAGTAATAAGTAAAATAATAGACAGCGAGGTGGCACCGGGCTGTCCTTTGTCCGAATTGCCGACTTGAATATCAATGTTCGGAATCGGTTCCGCAGAGGCCGCCGTCACCGAAATGAAGCTGAATAAGACAAGCAGCAAACAT
Organism: Paenibacillus sp. DP01; assembly: GCF_044784315.1. Classification (NCBI taxonomy): domain Bacteria; kingdom Bacillati; phylum Bacillota; class Bacilli; order Caryophanales; family Paenibacillaceae; genus Paenibacillus; species Paenibacillus sp. DP01. The sequence continues at coordinate 2,241,536 of NZ_CP173059.1, read as the reverse complement.
GCTAGTATAATCTTTTTTCTCATGAATCTCCCGACCGATCTGTAGTATTCTCCTCATTGCGCAGCTTTTCAAGTTTATCCTTGCGATTCGGCATCTGCCGGAGCTTGGATTCAAACATCTCATGAAAAGACGTCTCCTCTTCAGACTGCTGCTGCTGTGCCGCGTTGTTCCGGCGAAGCTTATCCGCAATTTTAGCGAATAGCGGGGCAATCGGGCCGCGCTGCAGAGAAGCTTCCTGCTCCAGTGCGGCCAAAATTTGCTCCACTTCTTCAGGATCGGATACTTTGTCAACAAGCCGGATATCTTCTCCCACACCAATGAGGTACACACTGCTACCAACTTCAACAAGCTGAAGGGATTTATTGGGGCCAAGCCCCACGCCTCCCAGTATGCGAACGGAGCGGTTGCTGAACCAGCTCTGATTTCTTTTACTCAAAAACCGTATCAAGTACACGATCAGTACGATGATAAAGATTAGCACGAAAAGGACCCAAGCAATGTTTCCTATATTGCTGGATGTACTCAAAGCGTCAGAGGCACCCTGTTGTGTATCCATACTGGATGCGCCTTACACACCCAGTGTTTTGTTGATGGCTTCGATAACCCGATCCGATTGGAATGGCTTAACGATAAAATCTTTTGCGCCAGCTTGAATGGCATCAATTACCATAGCTTGCTGACCCATCGCGGAACACATGATAACCTTTGCATTCGGATCAATTTGTTTGATTTCCTTCAGAGCGGCAATGCCGTCCATCTCAGGCATCGTGATATCCATCGTAATCAGGTCCGGACGAAGCTCCTTGAATTTTTCAATGGCCTGTGATCCATCCTGGGCCTCTCCTACTACTTCAAATCCATTTTTGGACAGGATGTCCCGAATCATCATTCTCATAAATGCAGCATCGTCCACGATCAAAATACGGTTTGCCATCTGAAATAAATCCTCCCTAAATTATGCTTTTATTGTAATTTTTGAATTCGGTCCCATTGGCTTACAATATCCGTTACACGCACGCCAAAGTTCTCGTCGATTACGACAACCTCGCCCTTGGCAATCAGTTTGTTGTTAACCATAATGTCCACCGGCTCCCCGGCAAGCTTGTCCAGTTCAATAATTGAACCTTGTGAGAGCTCCAGAATATCTTTAATTTGCTTTTGGGTCCTTCCTAATTCTACGGTGACTCTAAGGGGAATGTCCATCAATAAATTTAAATTGTTTTCATCCACTTGCGGAAATCCACCGGACTGCAAGTTAGAAAATTGTACAGGCTGCACATTTACATTGCGCCCTGGCGGTACGGCCCCGTAATGATGAGGCGTTCCATAAGGCACTTGCGGCGGTACACCTGCTGGCATTCCATAACCCGGCGTTCCATACCCTGGAGCGCCCTGCTGCCCATATCCCGGGTCTTGAGGATACATCGGCGGTTGTTGCCCATAGCCTACATCTTGCGGCACCTGCGCGGCTGCAGGCGGCTGTTGGTAGGCTGGTGACGGCGGCTGCGGAGTACTAGCTTGTGTCGGCGCTTCGGGAGCAGCTGTTGCAGCTGCCTGCTGTACGGATGCTTGCGGTTGCTCGTCATCCTCTCCGCCATTCATTAAGATGCTCACCATCTTCTTGGCGAAATTAACAGGTAACAGTTGCATCAGTGTAGAGTCAATCAGATCTCCAATCAATAACCGGAAGGATACTGTAATCAGCGTCTCTTCATCTGGCAGGCTGGATACTCCATCACCGTGCAGAGGATCCAAAATATCAATCCCTGGTGGAGAGATATTAACAAAACGATTAAACATGGTAGACATAGAGGTCGCAGACGATCCCATCATCTGGTTCATCGCTTCCTGCACAGCACTGATGTGAATTTCATTCAATTCTTCATCTGCCGGATTTCCTCCACCACCAAGCATTAAATCTGCTATAACCTGCGCATCACGCTTTTTAATTACGAGCGAGTTAATGCCTTCAAATCCATCGACATAATTTACATGTACGGCTACGTGCGGCTTTGGAAATGCAGTTTCAAATTCAGAACGTGTAATAATTGAAACTTTAGGTGTCGTAATATCCACCTTTTGACCGAGCAGTGTGGAAAGAGCCGTAGCTGCGCTGCCGAACGTTATATTACCGATTTCCCCGAGAGCATCTTGCTCCAGGGAAGTCAGAAAATCGTCAACGGTCTTGCCTGCGGGAGTAGAATCCGTCCCCGCTTCAGACTGTTTCAGCAAGGCATCAATTTCCTCCTGGGACAAATAGTCTTTACTCGTCAATTTCTTCAACTCCTTCGTTGACAATTTCATCAATTTGTACGGCAACACGATCTCTTACCATGCCGGGACTTCCCATAAACTTCAATCTCTCGCCTACCCGGATGGATAGTCCTTCTTTGACTGGCTTGTTCAATGAAATGACATCCCCTACCGAAAGGCCTAAAAACTCAGCTACATTTATCCGGGATTCACCCAACTCCGCAATAATAGGAAGCTCTGCTTTGGTGACCCGTAATCTCAAGGCGTCTATCTCTTCAGGCGCCCTTGATTTCTTTTCGGATGTAAACCACTGGTGCGTGGACAGTCTGGCCATAATAGGTTCCAATACCACGTGCGGGATACAGAGGTTAATCATCCCTGTGGTATCACCAATTTTGGTGCTAAGCGAAATCAGAGCAATCGTCTCATTCGGCGAAACAATCTGCATGAACTGCGGATTTGTTTCCATAGCCTCTAGACGTGGTTCAATGTCCAGTACCGTTTTCCAAGCCTCTTGCAGGCTATCAAAGGTACGGCTGAAAATTCGCTCCATGATCGTCGTCTCGATTTCGGTCAATGCGGTAACCTTAGTTGGTGCCGAACCTGTTCCTCCGAGAAGCCTGTCCAGCATGGCATAAGCTACGTTCGGGTGAACCTCAAGCACCATTCGGCCTTCCAGTGGTTCAGCTTCAAAAATGTTTAGAATGGTCATTTTCGGAATGGAGCGAATGAATTCATCATATGGAAGCTGCTCCACCTGAACGACATTAATTTGGACAAAAGTACGAAGCTGTGCTGAAAAATAAGTGGTCAGATACCGTGCAAAGTTCTCGTGTATCCGCGTCAGACTTCGTATGTGGTCCTTGGAAAACCTAAGCGCTCTCTTGAAATCATAAGCGCGAACTTTCTTTTGGGTTTCTTCCTTTTTGAGTTCTTCCGCATCCATTTCACCGGACGAGAGAGCTGCTAAAAGGGCATCAATTTCCCCTTGTGACAGTACATCCACCAATGTTATTCACCCCCTTACGTGTTCCTGACAAGATCACCTGGAATCAAATGGCTGCCAGCAAAAAGTCTGTAATTTTGGCGTTCCCCAGGTGACCTTCAGGGAGCGACTTGTTGATGAGATCCGTCAGCTTGTCACTGAACTGATCCCGGCCTTTAGCCGTTCTGAGCTCATCAGGTTTGGTGTCTGCAAGTAATTGAATAACGATGGGCTTAATACTGATGTCCTTAATTTTTTCAAAAGCTTCTTTTGCTTTGGCATCATTCAATTGAAAAGCAAGATTCATCTGTACAATGTAATCTGCGTCTGCCAAATTCGTTTTGATACCGGTAATTTCAGAGCTTACTTCCACCAATTCATCCGCTGACAATCTTGGAAGTTGTTCTGCTTGAGCGGCTTGCGCATTCGGTATGACTTCCGACTTCTTCCCGCTAAGCGCTGGTATAAGTACAAAGGCCGCGCCTGCAATCAAAGTAATCGCGAGTAAAATTGTAATGAGCCATGGCAGCATCTTCTTCATTCGTCTTCCTCCATTTGTTGCACTTTTATCGTGGCGGCATGCATGCCGATTTCACGGCTGTAACTCTTGATCAAGGAGACGACATCTGCCGCTTTTTCCAATACAATCAACCGTTTCCCCGTCACCAAAGTGACGTATGTATCCGGTGTTTCCTCCACAGTCTCAATGAGCAGCGCATTAAGCCACATAGGCGAGCCGTTCAGCCGCGTTAACGGGATCATCGTAACACCAACCTCCTGATAGGTGCGGAGGAGCCTCTACTCCTCCGCGTTTAAATGAGATTATCGTTTCAAGTTTACAACTTCCTGAAGCACTTCATCCGAAGTCGTAATGATACGTGAGTTCGCTTGGAATCCACGCTGAGCCACGATCATTTCGGTAAATTCGCCTGTCAGATCAACGTTGGACATTTCCAGCTGACCCGCGATGATAGCTCCAAGACCATCTGCATTCGCTACTCCAGGCTCAATTGCATCAATATTTGAGTTGACCGTAGTACGGTACAAGCTTCCACCGATTTTTTCCAGACCTTCTGGGTTTGTGACTCTGGCTAATCCAATTTGCGTACCATTGTCAACTGTTCCGTCATCCAATTGCTGCACAATTGTGCCATCCTGCGAGATGGAGAACGATGTAACATTGTCAGCAAGTGTGATAGGATCACCACCTGCATCCCCTACGAAAAACCCATCGGAAGTCACCAGATTTCGGTTCGCATCTACGTGAAAATCACCCGCACGAGTCAGATAAGGGACTTCCTGTGCATCATTCATTTTGACCAGGAAAAAACCGTCACCGTTAATCCGTAAATCCGTTGGATTATTCGTAGTCATTGCACTACCCGGAAGATGCATCGTATCAATTGAGCTGACGGACACCCCTAGACCAACCTGCTTGGCATTTTGACCTGCAGTTGTCGTAGCATCAGGTGCACTTGCGCCCGAGCTGGTTTGGCTCAAAATATCCTTGAACATCACTCGGCTGGACTTGAAGCCTGTAGTATTTACGTTTGCAATGTTGTTACCGATAACGTCCAGCTTTGTTTGAAAGCCCTTCATGCCCGATACACCTGAATACATTGATCTCAACATTGAGTATAAATCCTCCTCTGATTGGTTGCTTAGTTGGCCGCATCAGTCGATCCGCGGCTTTTTCATGGCTTTCCTATTCGGGCCAGCCACTTATTATGAAATAATTACAGCACTATCTATCTGCGTAAATACGTTATCCTCCATGGACTGCTTGTCCATCGCAGTAACAACTGTTCGATTAGGCACACTAACAATCAAAGCCATATCTTGCATTAAAATCAAAGATTCTTTAGCGCCCTTGGCAGCAGCCTTATCCACAGCAGAGTTAATTTTCGCCATTTGGTCACTTCTCAACTCTATTCCTCGCTGCTCCAGTCGCTTGGCTGCATGGTTGCTGAGCTTGAGCACCTGTTCCTGCAACACCTGACCAAACGGCTTGGTGTCCTTTGTTACCGAATTTACTCGGTTTTGAGAAATCGCTGCCGGAGGAACATTGGTAGGAAAAAGGCGTCCGACCGTTATCCTGTCATTCATGAGTTCTCACCGCTTCCAGTAGAGGAAGAAGATGTAGTATCTGACGTATCAGTAACAGGAGCCGTTGTGTTAGCCTGGCTTACTGATGTTACATCTTTTAATGCCACCTCAGCCGCTCCCATTTTGGCATACTGCACACCGTCGCGAATAACGATGGAATCTACGATTCCACTTTTCACTGTACCTGCGCCTGCTTCACCTGTAATGGAATCCTTTTTACCCGGCTCAATCCAGCTAACCTCTTTTCCTATCAAACCAGAAGCTGTACCCAAAGACTGGCCCAATGCAGTCAACTGCGTAGATATGTTCATCAGTTGTTCTACCGAGGAAAACTGTGCCATTTGGGCGATAAATTCTTTATCCTCCAAAGGCTGCATTGGATCCTGATTTTGTAGCTGAGTGATCAAGATTTTTAAAAATTGATCTTTACCCATCGTCTTAGTATCCTTGGCGCTTGCTGTTTTGACATTATTCACATTGTAATTCGGCCAGACGTTACTGGTGGATACATTGTTGTCTGTAGTCGTCATTGTGTTCTCACCTCCATCATTACGCTTGTGCTGTAAAGGAGCCTGTCCGATTCATGTCATCTGCGCGTTGTTCTGCTGTCCAGTTACGAAGCTCTTCTGTCATTTCAGCTACCTTCAAAGCATCTTCGCTCTCTTCTCTACCTCGAGCTTTAGAACGTTGGTTAGATTGCTGCTGCTGATTAGCTCCAGAACCGCGTCCATCCTGATACATATGGGAGGATAGCGACTCGTTGTGCGTTACTTCTACTTTATCCACTTGAATACCTTGACTCTGAAGACTCGTACGCAACTGAGACATTTGCTGTTCCAGCAGATCCTTCGCCCCGCTATGCTCAGTCATAAACTGGGCAACCAGATGGCCGTTTTGCATCGTCAGCTTAACCTCCAGCTGGCCCAGATGATCTGGACGAAGCATGATGGTCGCTTCTGTCAAACCAGTGTGCTTTACAATATCAAGTTTCTGCACTACAAACTCAGTCATCTCCTTGGCAAATTGTCGTACATGTACGACTGGTTGAGCCGGAGCCGAAGGTGTTGTTCCCTGCGTTTGTACCGAAAGCTGCCCCGCAGTCGTGATCACCGGAGTCTGATTATCAGTTGCCGACGGATCCGCTTGCTCAGCTGCATCTACGAATGTACCCGCTTCATCCGTTACAGTCGTTTTAACTGCGGACTGAACGAGAAGATTCGTTGATGAACGTTGTCCTTCTGAGCCTTGCTGGCTAGTTTCACCCTGACTTGCTTGCTGCTGAGGAGCAACCTGTTTGTTTGTAGATGCTGCAGTTAATGTCTGAGCACCGTTTGCCCGTTGCGCAGAAGGCTGAACCACTTGTGAATCTCCACTATCAGCAAGTTCCACAGCTTTCAATACTCCATTCCACTGCTCATCGGAAATAGCTCCAGTCCCAGCTGTTGCGCTTTGAAGCGATTGTAGTAACTGTGTCACCTTAGCCTTTTGGTCGCCCGAAGCCTGCTCTGCTACATTGGCAAGTTGTGACAAAGCGTCCTGTAATGCAAACCGAAGAGTTGCCGGATTAGCTGCCAAGGCTGTTAAGCCTGTAGCCTCTGCCGTTTCCCCGCCGTCTGCCTGTTGATTTGTTCCATTGCCTTGCAAAAACTGTTGTACTTGCTGAATCCACGATTGTAAAGTTGCAAGCAGCGCAGGATCGGCAACTACCTGATCATCCAACTTTTCGAGATTTTGCAGCAAAGGAGCCAATGTTTCAACAAGCGGCTCGGTTGGAGCTTCCGCAGATTCTCCGTTTGCAATAAGCGGTAGTACCATAACTAATGGAGAACCATTCGCATCTGTTCCAGCTGAGCCTGTTTGCCCGCCTGTCATCATTTGCGTTAGTGTTTGATTAAAGGCGCCCGTGGTTGCTCCAGCAGCCGTGGTTGTACTTGTTGCTGACGCTGTCGTACTGCTAGCTGTTGGGCTAGAGCTAAGAGATACACTTTGAGAAATAAGGGTCATATATTTTTCACCTCCCTTCAATTTAAATTACTTACTGCCCATCAGCTTATTCAAAATTTTCGCGGTCTGACCTGCATCCTTCGCAGACATATTTTGCAGTAAAGAAGCACGTGTCGAATCATCTACTGTATTTAATATGTTTAATGCCTTATCTGGGCTGATTTTGTAAGTTTGTAAAATAAGTTCGGCACCACTTTTCTTGTCCATGGAAGCAAATGTGCTGCTGATTTGAGTACTTTGCAGACTTTTACTCGTCGTTCCAGCTGTACTACCCTGATCCTTTTTCAAACGGGACTGCAACGCCGCTACCGATAAATCCGTAGATGGCGTTACGTTTTTCAGAGCCATCGTAATATCCGCTGCTTTTTTAGCGTCCATCTTTTGCAAAATCTTTGCACTATTGGCAGGGTCCATATAACTTAACAGCTGCACGGTCTCTTCCGTAGTCAGATTCTCCATAATCGGTGCAGCTTTACTTGCCGTCATTCCTTCATACATGCTGGCAAGTTCTCTGGTCTGTTTTACATAAGGATCTTCATTTGTTGTTCCATCTGTAGTTTGCGTACCTGCTTGTCCCTGCTGCCCGACCTGTCCCTGTTGACCCGTCTGCGACTGTTGTTCCTGTTGCGTTTGCAGTGTATTGACCTGATTCTGAAGTTCAGTAACCTTTTTATCTTGTGTCGTCTTAGCAGCCGTAGCCTTTTTGAGTTCTTCCGTCTGCTTGGCTAAATCCGCTTTTAACTGCTGAATGGTTGCTTCAGAGCTTTCAGACTGTGCCTTCTGATCTGCCTCTTTTGTCTGGGTTGCCTTATCCTTCGGTTCAGGAATCCAATTTTTAACAATTGGTATTTTGTTCCCTAATGAGATCATTTCGCTTCTGAAGTCCATATTGAACAGTGTGAGCAAGACTCCGACCAGAACAATTGTGAAAACAATCGGAATCAGGAAAAACATAAACCGTTCAAATCCCCCGCCTGATTCTTTCCCTAAATCCATATCCAGTTCATTTTCTGCTAACTTCTGTGCCATCGTCTTCCTCCTCAGGCAGCTGATATGCGTATCCTATGACGTTCCGCTTACCGGGCTTTCATGGCAAATCGCACGGAAGCCATTTCATCCAGCTCATTCTGCTCGCGCAGGAGCATTTCCTGTTGGAATTTCACGTTGGCCTTCTCTCTCGCTTTCAGCCAAACTTGTTCATCCAGCATTTTATCGGTCAAAACGGTTTGTTTGCTTTGCACATTTTGCTGCGCATATTGAACATCCCTATGCTTGCGTGTAATACATTGGTCCAGATGATTGACATAAGCTTGTAATTCCTGAATGCTAGAGAGTGGCGCGCAATCTTCGGCAGCCTTTTGAATGGCGGATATGACCCGATTCCTTTCGCCTATAAGCTGTGTTAATGTCTGCTCCTCAACCTGCAATTGTCCAACAGCACTGGAAAGCAGCCATTCAGCCTGTGACTTTTCGTTCGTTTTCAAGTCTACAACTTTTTGAAAGGAATACTGAAATCTCATCGTTCAACCTTCATCTCCTCGTAAATTCAGAAATCAAACGTTCTCGTACTTCGTCCAGTTCAGCCTTTTCATCCGTTCTTTGTCTTGTAAAATCCCATATATCCCGTATGCGCTCCATAGATTCGTCAATTTCTGCATTCGAACCCTGTTGATAAGCCCCAATGTTAATCAGGTCCTCTGAATCTTTGTAAATGGCCATCAAGCGCTTAATGTTTTCGGCAGCATCTATCTGATCTCGTGGTGCAATGTCCTTCATGACCCGGCTAATACTTGCTAACACATCAATTGCAGGAAAATGTCCTTTGTTCGCAATCCCGCGATTCAAGACAATGTGTCCATCCAATATCCCACGCACCGCATCTGCGATGGGCTCGTTCATGTCGTCACCATCAACCAACACCGTATAAAAGGCGGTTATAGAGCCAGTAGGTCCTGTCCCTGCGCGTTCCAGCAGCTTAGGCAGACTAGCGAACACAGATGGAGTGTATCCTCTCATTGCTGGTGGTTCCCCTACTGCTAGACCGACTTCACGCTGAGCCATCGCATACCGGGTAACTGAATCCATCATTAGCATGACATTCAACCCGCGATCCCGAAAATACTCCGCTATCGTCGTTGCAATAAGTGCACCCTTAATGCGGATCAACGCAGGTTGGTCGGAAGTTGCCACAATGACTACAGAGCGTTCTAGTCCCTCTGGGCCCAAATCCCGTTCAATAAAGTCCAGCACCTCGCGTCCACGTTCTCCGATCAGGGCAATTACGTTCACATCTGCTTCCGTATTACGGGCAATCATCCCCATCAAAGTACTCTTACCTACACCCGAACCCGCAAAAATACCAACCCGTTGTCCTTTACCAATCGTAAGCAACCCGTCAATTGCACGTACTCCGATACTAATGGGTTCCTGTACACGCGGACGATTCAGCGGATTGGACGGTATATTGAAAGTTGAATATCTCGCCATCCGCGAGGGAATCAGTGATCCGTCCAAAGGCTGGCCCAAACCATCCAGCACCTTGCCTAACAGCTCCGATCCAACCTGCACGTTCAGCGGCTTCCCTGTTCCTACGACATCACAACCAGGACCAATGGATTGTAGTTCTCCAAGTGGCATCAGAAGCACTTTATTGTCTCTGAAGCCAACAACCTCTGCCTGCAATGGCTTTGCCGCTTTGCCCGGATAAATATAACAAACATCCCCTATACTAGCGTCTGGACCTTCCGATTCAACCATCAAGCCGATAACCTGTGTAACCTTGCCATTCACCCGAACTGGGTCCAGCTGTCGCAAATGATCCATGTAGCGCTGCGCATTAAGCCCCTTCATGTCTTCGCTCCTCATTTTCATGTGCCAGACGCAGTAGTTCCTTTTTAATCTCAGCTAATTGCGTATCGATCCGGGCGTCCACACTTCCAAAGGAAGAACGAATGACGCAACCGCGATCCTTTACGGTACCATCAGGAATAATTTGCAGTTCTGCCTGCGAATCGACAGTTAATGACAATTCTTCCCGCGCACCTTGCACAAATGCGAAATGCTGAGGCGACACACACAATGTAATGATTCCTTTTTCTCGCTTACGAGCCAAATTTTTGCGAATTAACTCAATCGTATATTCCGGTTCAAGACTAAGCTGTTTTTCAATCACCTTCTCGGCAATCGCACTACTCAGTTCAACCAGAAAAGGCTCGGCTTCCTGAATCAGTTGTTCCTTAATCTCATAGGCCTGACGCAGAATATCTTGTGCTTCTTCCATCATCTGCTCCGATTTCGTCTGAAGCTCAGCCTCGGCCAGCTTCTGGCCTTCTTCATATCCTTGCTGAAATCCATCTGCTTTTATCGACTGAATCAACTGATCGTCATGCTCGCGTCGTTCCTGCCACCAATCTTCAATCTGCTGCTGTGCTTCCTGAAGTATTCGTTCCGCTTCTTCAGCCGCCTCGCGCACCTGACGTTCGGCAAAGTCCTTAGCATCATTCAGCATTTCATCTCGGAGCCGTTCTGCCTCATAATCTCGCTGAGGCTCCGGCTCCGTATATTCGGTTGTGATTTCTTCATCCGTCGTTTCTGACACGTACGTATGTGCCACATCAATCGTTTTCAAAGCCTCTACAGGCACATATTGGAAAGATTTAATCAAGTTAGACAATGATGTCATCTCCTCCGCCGCGTGCGATTATAATCTCACCGGCCTCTTCCAATCTGCGGATCGTTGATACGATACGTGTTTGTGCTTCTTCCACATCACGCAGCCGCACCGGTCCCATGTACTCCATTTCCTCTTTGAAGGTTTCTGCCATACGTTTCGACATATTTCGGAAAATCACATCGCGTACTTCTTCACTGGACACTTTAAGCGCCAATTGCAAGTCTGCATTGTCGATATCGCGGATAATACGTTGAATGGACCGGTTGTCCACATTGACGATATCCTCGAAAACAAACATTCTTTTCTTGATTTCCTCAGCCAGTTCAGGGTCTTGAATTTCAAGCGAGTCGAGAATTGTACGCTCAGTTCCGCGGTCTACGCCATTCAAAATCTGAACGATAGACTCGATACCGCCTGCATTCGTGTAATCCTGCGTCGCAGTTGCTGAGAGCTTTTGCTCCAATACTCTCTCCACTTGAGAAATGACTTCCGGAGATGTACTGTCCATGACAGCAACACGCCGGGCCACATCTGCCTGCTTTTCCTGTGGCAGGGACGATAGAATTGCCGCCGCTTGCTCGAACTGCAAGTATGAAAGCACGAGAGCAATGGTTTGCGGATTCTCATTTTGTATAAAATTCAATATCTGGTTCGGATCCGCCTTACGAGCAAAATCGAAAGGTCTCACCTGTAATGTCGCTGTCAAACGGTTAATGACCTCAACTGCTTTTTGCGATCCGAGCGCTTTTTCCAATATTTCTTTGGCGTAATTAATACCGCCTTGTGAAATGTACTCCTGAGCCAGGCAAATTTGATGAAACTCGGCCATAATGGAGTCCTTTTCAATGGCATCGACCTTCCGTACATTGGCAATTTCCAATGTAAGTTGCTCGATCTCTTCATCACGCAAATGCTTGAATATTTGAGCAGATACTTCTGGCCCCATTGTGATCAAAAGAATAGCTGCTTTCTGTCTTCCCGTTAAACCTTGACTGCTTGCCTTTGCCAATGAACTCACCTCTATTCGTCAGCCAGCCATGTACGAAGCAGATTGACGAATTCGTCGGGTTTCTTTTTCGCCAGACTTTCAAGCTGTTTACGCACTTGACTTTCATTTGTCACACTTTCCATAGTAATGGACGGGAATTCCGTCGGCGTTGGCATAAGTTGCAATTCTTCATCCAACTCTTCTTCCTGATTACGACGACTGCGTACGATGAAGAAGATTACACCCGCCAACAGTGCCAGAACTGCAGCTCCGATGCCCCACATCCACGGGTTGGAAGCTGAGAAGAATGTATTGGTACTCGTAGGCGCCGGAGTAGCTTGTGAGAACACTGAAACCTTTTTAGCCAAATCAGCGTCTGTAAAAGTAGTACCGGAATTCGCTAGCGACGCTCTTACAATATTAACCAAAATGTTTTGAATTGCTGTCTGAGTTGCAGTATCCAACGTTTGCTGACCTGTTGGTGGTTCAACTGCTACATTAATGGTTAAATCTTTTACAGTGTACGGACTTTGGATAATATCCCTTGCAATTCGGTTAACTTCGTAGTTAATCGTACTTGAGCTCTTATCCGAACTGGTATTGCCGGAATTGGCTCCTCCAGGGTAACCCGGGACATCCTGCGTTCCTGTCCCTGCAACTCCTCCAGTCTGTCCACTACTGCCCGTATAACTTTCCTGAATTTGTTGGGCACTGATTTCAATACCCTTCATTTTCGTTTGGTCAACAGGTGTGACCATTTGTTCCTTTGATGTTACTTTGTCGAAATTTAGCTGTGACATAACCAGCACGTTTACCTTGTCGTCTCCAACAATTTTCGACAAAAATTGTTGGACATTATTCCTTACATCGCTCTCAAACTTCTTCTGTAGAGCCATGTTTTCCTGAACACCACTCGTGAGTCCGCCTTGGCCGCCCTTAGCCGTTGGAATTAACTCATACTCCTTATTGGTGATCGTAATGTTTTCTACTGGCAAATTCGGTACAGCCGTTTTTACCAGGTTAAAATATCCGTCGATCGCTTGTTGATTGGGAGTAAAACCAGGTTCGAATTCCATTTGAACCGAAGCAGAGGCTTTGTCCTTTTCTTCAAGTCCGGCAAAGATGTTTTCCTTTGGCATATTAATGACAGCTTTGGAGCTTTGGACACCGTCCATCCGTTCCAACAGTTGCTGTACTTCGCCGTTCAATGCGTTATTGTACTTCACATTGAACTCGTTCTCCGTCATGCCAATGGCCGAGGAGGACTGGTCAAAGGCGCTCATGCCGATTGACCCCTTCTGTATCAGCCCTTGGGACCCAACATCTACCTTCGCCTTATCTGCACTAGCGGTTGGGACTGAAATTTGTGTCCCACCAGCATTAAGCTGATACGGTATACCCGCAGAATCGAGATATTTAATGACCCCAGCGGCATCATTTGCATTTAAATCCCGGAAGGCCACTTCATACTCGGTTTTGGTAAACTGCATCGTTAGCACTACAATGGCGATAATGATGAATGCTAATGTCGAAACAAGTAATATCTTCTGTTTTTTACTGAAATTATTCCAATACCCGGAAATCCTATCCCGGTATTGGGCGATTCTCTCGTTCACTCCGTCACCCCATCCGAAACTTTGCTAAACCCTCACTTTACATCTGTGTACGCATGATCTCCTGATAGGCTTCGATCGCTTTGTTTCGGACCTGTGTAGTAAGCTGCAGGGAAAGCAGCGCTTGTTGTGAAGTGATCATGACTTGATCTACATCAACTTTGCCTGCCATGAATTGGTCGGACATCTGGTGTGTAGCGGCTTCCTGCTGCCCTACTTCATTGAGAGCATCCTTTAGGAAGGAGCCAAAATCCTTCAAGGATTCGGAAGGCGTCGCTTTCGTCAACTCATTGTTAGGCGATTGAATCTGCTGTATTACCGGTGTCTGTACGTTAAACATGGCGTTCTGAATCATGTTTTACTCTCCCTATTAAGTAGTTAGTAGTCCTGGAACTTAGCGGCCGATTTCAAGCGCTTTGGAAACCATCGCCTTTGAAGCATTCAGAGCTGTTACATTGGCTTCGTATGAGCGTGTTGCGGAAATCATGTCGACCATTTCTTTCATTATGTCTACATTAGGCATATATACATAGCCATCTTTATCAGCGTCCGGATGACCCGGATTATACACTGGTTTCAAAGGTGACTGATCTTCCTGAATTTGCGAAACTTTAACGCCAGCGGCGCTTGTACTACTTCCTTCCATTTGAGCCTTCAAAACATCGGCAAAACCAGATTGGTTCGGCTCCAAAACAACCGTTTTTCTCCGATATGGAATTGCTTGTCCATTCTCTACCTTCGCCCGAGTCGTCTCTGCGTTGGCAATGTTGCTCGATATAACGTCCATCCGCAACCGCTGGGCCGTAAGAGCAGATGCACTAATATCAAAGCCGTTGTTAATCTTCACCTCGTCCTATCTCCCTTCTACCGCTGTTCTCATCATTTTGATGCGCTCATTAATTTCTTGGATGTAGGTATTATATCTTAGTTGATTTTCAGCCATAAGACTCATTTCTCTGTCTATATCTACGTTGTTCATGTTGTTATTCATGACTGAGTACCCATCTTTGGTGACCGTGGCATCAGGAATGGAGTTCACAGGTCCTATTTGGAAATGTCTTGAATTGGTTACTTTTCCACGCAATGGCGTGACATCACCGTCCATTTGCTGCTGAAGCAGTTCTTCAAATGAAACCTCCGAACGCTTAAAATACGGGGTATCCGCATTGGAAATATTATCGGCCATCACACGTTGTCTCGTATTGGCCGCCTGTACACCTGCCTGAAGCTTTTGAAAGCTTACATCACCCAGCAGATTCATTTAGCTCCTCCCTCCAGCGTCTACTCCAAAGTAAGATTCAATAAAACAAGATTTTTCACTTTTTTTCGACAATAAAATTTCATAATTATACATTTCTTTTAGGTCTTAAGTAGAAAATCTTAACTTTCTGTCATATATTCTAAGTTTCGTAGAGTTGGGACCTAATTACAATAAGAAAAAAGCCCTATCTTTTTTAAAAAAGAGGGCTTTAGATGCATAAAATGTTAAATTTTTCAGGTTTTTTTCAAAAAAATGAATGTTTTCTTAGCACTTTACACCTGTAAAAGATTATACGTCCTACTTTTGGAATAGACAGAAAAACCATCAACTTAACCTGTGTCTAGGACTAAACGACGGTGCAAGATAGTGTTATTCTGGACCACACACCCTATTTTTAGACACTCAGTTCACAAAATATACTGACTAAGGTCCCTGTTTTGGGCAATATCTCCCAGCTTCTCACGGACATATTCCGGGGTGATAATCATACGATCCAATGTAAGCTCTGGTGCTTCAAATGACAGATCCTCCAGCAGCTTCTCTAGGATGGTATGCAAACGCCGTGCGCCGATATTTTCGGTGTTGCGATTAACGGACTCGGCAATACTAGCGATCTCACGGATCGCTTCCGCAGAAAATTCGACTTCTATTTCCTCGGTGCGGAGCAGTTCAGTGTATTGCTTGGTCAGCGCATTTTTAGGCTCCGTCAATATCGACACAAACTCATCCAAGGTCAGACTACTTAGCTCCACCCGGATGGGGAAACGACCTTGAAGCTCTGGGATCAGGTCTGATGGTTTAGCCACATGAAAAGCCCCTGCAGCAATAAACAGAATGTAATCTGTTCTTACCGGGCCGTATTTGGTCATAATGGTAGAGCCCTCGACAATAGGTAAAATATCGCGCTGGACTCCTTCTCTCGACACATCTGGGCCACTTCCCTTGCCTTGGCTGGCAATCTTATCTATTTCATCAATAAAAATAATACCTGATTGCTCAGCACGCTTCACAGACTCCTGAATCACATCATCCATATCGATCAACTTGGCTGCTTCATCTTGAATCAGTACCTTGCGGGCTTCCTTGATTGGTAGCTTGCGCTTCTTCGTCCGCTTAGGCAGGAAACTTCCGAACATCTCCTGCATATTCATTCCCATTTGTTCATTCCCTTGCCCAGCAAACATATCGAGCATATTGGGTGCGGTATCCTCCACATCAATCTCTATGACATCATCCTCAAGCTTACCGGACAACAGATCAAATTTAACCTTACGTCTCTTCTCTGCTAAGGTTCCGTCCTGTTGTGTCGGTTCTTCTTCTACCGAAGTCCCTGTGTTATTGCCAAACAGCATTTCAAAAGGGTTTCGTTGCGATTTATTTGACTTTTCTGCAGGTACAAGGATATTGACAATCCGTTCATTTGCCATGTCCTCTGCTTTATCTTTCACATTCTCTGTTCGTTCCGACTTGACGATACGGATAGAGGTTTCCATCAGATCCCGCACCATGGATTCCACATCACGACCGACGTAACCCACTTCTGTAAATTTGGTCGCCTCTACCTTGACAAAAGGAGCCCCCACTAGCCGCGCAAGTCTACGTGCAATTTCAGTTTTACCCACACCTGTCGGTCCGATCATCAAAATATTTTTGGGCACAATTTCATCCCGAATATCATCCGGCAGTTTACTACGCCGATAACGGTTGCGCAAGGCAACAGCAACAGATTTTTTAGCTTCCTTTTGTCCGACAATATACTTATCCAGCTCGGATACCACTTGTCTGGGCGTCAACGATTGATTATTCATTTTGCATTCCTCCACCCTTGAATACTCAGAGCCGATTTACAATTCTTCCACGATAATCTGACTGTTCGTATACACGCATATTTCCGAAGCAACCTCTAACGCTTCCCGTGCCATGTCCTTTGCTTCCATACCAGAGCCATGACGTTTGAAAGCACGAGCAGCTGCCAATGCAAAATTACCACCTGAGCCAATGGCCAACACATCATCGTCAGGTTCAATAATTTCTCCGCCTCCAGAGATGAGCAGCATCCCGGACGAGTCCATCACAATCATTAACGCTTCCAGCTTGCGTAGTACACGATCCTGCCGCCAGTCCTTAGCCAGTTCTACAGCAGCCCTTTGAAGATTGCCGTGATGTTCCTCCAGCTTATTTTCAAACTTTTCAAACAATGTGATAGCATCGGCCACCGAACCCGCAAATCCCGCAACGACCTGACCACGATACAATCTACGTACTTTTTTAGCCGTCTGCTTCATCACAACACTGTTGCCGAACGTTACCTGCCCATCACCCGCAATAGCTCCTTTGCCATTATGGCGTACAGCACAGATGGTGGTAGCATGAAAGGACATATCCATAACGCGCTCCTCCTTTTCCTTCATCCTTATGCCTGTACTTCTGTTGACATAACTCCCGTTTGGTTAATATAACCGCGCAAACTTTCCAACGCGCGATTTGCGAGAGCTTCATTCTTTTCCTTTTTGTTACGAATGCGTGTCTCCAGCTTTGGAAGAAGACCAAAGTTTGCATTCATCGGTTGGAAATGTTTGAAGTCAGCAGTTGTAATATATCGTGCCATACTGCCTAGTGTCGTTTCCGCAGGAAATACGAACATTTCCTGTCCACGTGCTGCTCGTGCTGCATTTATACCAGCCAGCAAACCTGAGGCCGCCGACTCCACATAACCCTCTACACCTGTCATTTGTCCGGCAAAGAACAGATTACTTCTTCCCTTGAACTGATAAGTTGGGTGAAGCTGTTGTGGAGAATTAATAAAGGTATTGCGATGCATCACACCGTAACGTACAAACTCTGCCTCTTCGAGTCCCGGAATCATTGAAAACACACGCTTTTGCTCCCCCCATTTGAGGTGAGTCTGGAAACCAACCAGATTATATAGCGTACCTGCAGCGTTGTCTTGTCGAAGCTGAACAACTGCATAGGGTAGTTCCCCTGTATGTGGATTTACGAGACCTACAGGTTTCATTGGTCCGAACAATGCCGTTTGTTTCCCGCGCTGCATCATTACTTCGATAGGCATACATCCTTCGAAGTAAATTTCTTTTTCGAATTCCTTGACTTGTGCCACCTCAGCAGTAATCAAAGCCTCATAGAAAGCATCGAATTCCGCTTCGTTCATCGGACAATTTAAGTAAGCTGCTTCTCCTTTATCATAACGGGAAGCCAGATAAACCTTGCTCATATCAATGGAGTCCTTCTCTACAATCGGAGCTGCCGCATCGTAGAAATAAAAATACTCCTCTCCCATCAGCGTTTTGATCTGTTCTGACAAAGCTGGAGAAGTTAATGGTCCCGTGGCAACGACCACGATACCGTCCTGCGGGAGTTCCTGAAGTTCTTCATTAACGACCTCGATCAAAGGATGTTGATGAAGCGTATCTGTAATATGACCGGAAAATCCATCACGATCCACTGCCAATGCCCCACCAGCGGGAACAGCATGGAGATCTGCCGCACTCAGAACCAAAGAGTTTAGTATTCTCATTTCTTCCTTCAATACGCCTACTGCATTCGTCAGACCGTTCGCGCGCAAGGAATTACTACATACAAGTTCGGCAAATTTATCTGTATGATGTGCGGGTGTTTTTACAACCGGTCTCATTTCATATAATTTAACTGGCACTCCACGGCTTGCAATTTGCCAGGCAGCTTCGCTGCCCGCCAAACCTGCTCCGATGACCGTTACCTTTTGTAGTTCACTCACTTTTAAATCCCCCTGCTATCTTTGTTCTTAAGAAGTCTCTACACTCTCATCGCTCTCTTCCAGCATTTCGCTGTGATCGCAGACGGTGCAGTTGAGCTTCGTCCCCTGTTTAGTACGTTTTTCGACCATTAGGCCACTGCAACTTGGACAAGGCTTAATGGACGGTTTATCCCAGGATACAAAATCACATTCTGGGTAGCGGTCACATCCGTAAAAGACACGTCCTTTTTTACTTCGTCGTTCGACGACATGTCCCTCACCGCATGTAGGACAATTCATCCCGATATCCTTGACAATTGGCTTGGTGTTACGGCAATCCGGGAAGGCAGAGCAGGCCAGAAATTTACCAAAGCGGCCTAGCTTATATACCATTTGACTGCCACACTTGTCACAGATAACGTCGGATACTTCATCCTTGATCTCAATTTCTTTCATTTCTTCTTCAGCCACTTCCAGGCGCTTTTCGAATGACTCATAGAAGTCGCTCAACACCTTGACCCAATCACCTTCGCCCTCTTCGACGTGGTCAAGATCACCTTCCATATTCGCAGTAAATTCTACATTCAGAATCTCTGGAAAAAATTCTTCCATCTGCTCAATGACCAACTCTCCCAGCTCGGTTGGGAAGAATTTCTTTTCCTCAATAGCGACGTAACCGCGCTTCTGAATGGTTTCCAGGGTCGGTGCATACGTGCTCGGGCGTCCTATACCCAATTCCTCCAGTGTCTTCACCAGTCGTGCTTCCGTATAGCGAGGAGGCGGTTGTGTAAAATGCTGCTTTGGTTCAACCGATTCCTTTTTCAGCTTATCGCCCGGCTGAAGTGGCGGCAACAGCTTATCTTCTTCGGTTTTACCGTCGTCATTCCCCTCCACATATACTTTCATGAAGCCTGGAAAGCGAACCTTCGAACCGGCTGCCCGGAATATCGTCTCGCCTGCTTCAATATCAACGGACAAAGTATCCATAATAGCGGAAGCCATCTGACTCGCCATAAAACGTTCCCATATCAGTTTGTACAATCGGAACTGGTCTCTACTCATAAAAGGCTTAACGGTTTCCGGATCACGCAAGGCGGAGGTTGGACGAATCGCTTCATGCGCATCCTGAGCATTAGCCGATTTTTTTGAATACTGACGAGGACTTTCAGGCACAAAATCTTCGCCATATTTTTGAATAATGACCTCTTTCGCTTCCTCTTGAGCCGAAGTAGCGATCCGTGTGGAATCCGTACGCATATACGTAATCAGACCCACAGTCCCTTCTTTACCTAAATCCACACCTTCATACAGCTGCTGCGCTACAGACATGGTTTTAGATGCCCGGAAGTTGAGCTTTCGAGCCGCCTCTTGCTGCAAGGAACTTGTTGTGAATGGAGGAGACGGATTGCGTAAACGCTCCTTCTCTTTCACATCGCGCACCTTGTAAGACGATTTTCCGATAGCTTCTAACACTTCTTGTACATCCGCTTCGCTAGAGAGCTCTTTCTTTTCGCCGCGTAGCTTATGGAATTTCGCTTCAAAAGTGCTGTCCTTAATAGCTAGTTTAGCTGTTATCGTCCAGTATTCTTCCGGTACAAACTCATTGATCTCGTTTTCCCGGTCCAAAATAATTTTCACTGCAACCGACTGTACACGCCCAGCTGACAGACCCTTTTTTACCTTTTTCCAGAGCAATGGACTAATTTTGTAGCCGACAAGTCGATCCAATATCCGTCGTGCCTGCTGCGCATTGACCAAATCCATATTGATCTTGCGTGGGGTTTTAAAAGCATCTTTGACGGCCTGCTTCGTAATTTCATTAAACACCACACGACAATCCGCCGTATCGTCCAGTTCCAGCGCATGCGCCAGATGCCAAGCAATAGCCTCACCTTCGCGATCCGGGTCAGCCGCCAGATATACTTTTTTTACTTTTTTTCGGGCATCCTTTAACTCTTTTAGAATGGAGCCTTTGCCTCGAATGGTAATATATTTGGGATTAAAATCATTTTCGACCTCTACGCCGATCTGGCTCTTAGGTAAATCCCTGATATGACCCATGGAAGCCTTGACGATATATTTGCTGCCTAAGTATTTGCCGATCGTCTTCGCCTTGGAAGGCGATTCCACGATGACGAGTGAATCCGCCATAGGCTCTTCCTCCTCTCAATTACACACATGAATATGATAGACTTCCTGAAATGTGGTGAGTATAGTTCGTTAGTACGAGCTATAAGTTCAACACATTTCAGGAAGTGGGGAAGGAGTAGGTATCCGCGATGCGGATAAACGCCATGTTTCCCTCCACCTATGTTTAAAATTGAATTTTGCGCATTTACTAACTAAGGATTTGACAAAAACAACTACTAAATAAGCTTGTATTTTGTGCCCGCTAGCTGAGCGATCCTTTTTTTTATGATTAACGATAACAGAACTGCGTGTAAAAGTCCAAAATCCCATGCCGTAGCATCAAGCAGTTCATCCAGTGTCATGGTTCCTTGTTCCAGCAGCACCACCACACGATTTTCCTCAGAAGTCTCACTTTCTGATGCTTTGGAGACCTTCTTAAGATTAAGACTCTGTTCTCTATTGTATGAAGAAACCTGCCTTGTACGCAAATCTGCTTCATACTCCTCAATAATATCCGAAGCCTCAGTGACCGTTTTGGCTCCTTGCTTAATCAAGTTCAGCGTGCCTCTACTCTTCGGTGACGTAATGGGCCCAGGAACAGCAAACACATCTCGATTTGCCTCCAGCGCAGCATCCGCTGTAATCAAGGAACCGCTCCTAGCGTCTGCTTCGACAACGAGTGTCCCCTTCGTCAAACCGGCAATAATGCGATTACGTTGTGGAAACATCCCGGGATGCGACCTCGTACCTGGAGGATACTCCGATACGATCAGACCTTTACTAACCATCTCTGCAAACAAAGAGGCATTTTGGGGAGGATAAATTTGATCAATCGCTGTTCCAAGCACACCAATCGTGTTGCCTCCCCGGCGTAGGGCCGTTTCATGGCAAATACTGTCAATTCCTCTCGCTAATCCACTCACTACTGTAATCCCTGCATTACATAATTCCTCTGTTAGTATCTCCGCTGCTCTTCGACCATACGCAGTAGGAACGCGGGTTCCTACCATGGCTACAGAACATGTGTGCAAAAGTGATTTATCCCCTTTTGTATACATTACCCAAGGTGGGTCAACTGTTTCCTTCATTAATAGGGGGTAATCTTCGTCCACATAAGTTACCATACCAATATCACTCGATTGAATTCGCTGATATCGTTCATGTACCCATTCTTCATCGTAACACTGTGCCGCAATGCGTGCCTGGTTGGGACTTAAGCCTATCTCAATCCACTTTTGTTCGCTAAAATGCAGTAGCTCATGCAATCGATAATCACTCGACCAAATACGCTGAATTGTTCTTCTTCCGATTCCTTCTAACTCATGTAGACCTAATAAAAGCCATCTTTCTTCCAAACTGTGGTTCCCCCATTCATGGAAGAGTGAACCCTTCCTTATTTTGTGGCACAATGAATCATTTTGCAAGCGTTTCCCTGACAAGCCTGTCTTAACGCAAAAAAAAGCAACCTTTTCATCCCCTGTTTCAGAAGATAAAAAGGTTGCTTACCTTTCTTTCATTATACACTAGCCAGCAGCAAATTTCGATGCTGATTTACAGCCTGTATATTAATGAAGAAACACGATTTAATGTGTCGTACACAGATTCAAAATACCACGCGCTTCCAACACACTTACCAGTGTCGAGCCCATTTCGGAAGGAGTCGGCGCCACCTTGATCCCGCAGGCTTCAAGCGTAGCAATCTTCTCTTTTGCCGTTCCCTTTCCGCCAGAAATAATGGCGCCTGCATGCCCCATCCGTTTGCCTGGAGGCGCAGTCACCCCACCGATAAAGCCAACCACCGGCTTCGTCATATTGTCCCTGATCCACTCGGCAGCCTCTTCCTCGGCTGTACCACCAATTTCTCCGATCATAATGACAGCATGAGTGTTGGGGTCCTCATTAAAGCGATGTAAAATATCAATAAATTCTGAACCTTTAACTGGGTCACCACCAATACCAACCGCGGAAGATTGACCTATACCTCTAGTGGTTAACTGATGCACTGCCTCATAGGTCAAAGTACCACTACGTGACACAACGCCTACATGACCTGGCAGATGAATGTAACCTGGCATGATACCAATCTTACACTCTCCTGGCGTAATAACACCCGGACAGTTAGGGCCAATTAGAACGGTCTTTTTGCCTTCCATAAAACGTTTGACCTTGATCATATCAAGCACCGGAATCCCCTCTGTGATACAAATCACGAGGTCCAGTTCCGCATCCACAGCCTCCAAAATGGAATCCGCTGCGAAAGCCGGCGGCACGTAAATGACGCTAGCAGTTGCGCCTGTAGCTTCCTTGGCTTCGCTTACTGTATTAAACACTGGCAGTTTGACCTGTTGCCCGTTTTCCAGTGTAATTTCTACCTCGGTGCCTCCCTTACCTGGAGAGGTGCCACCTACCATTTGTGTACCGTAATCAAGTGCACCTTTGGCATGGAACAACGCCGTTTTTCCCGTAATCCCCTGTGTAATCACCTTTGTATGCTTATCGACCAAAATACTCACGATCTTCACATCCCCTATCGTTTATTCGGCATATCGGAATGCAAACAGGCTATTGAACAAGTTCAACGATTTTTTGGGCACCATCCGCCATGGAATCAGCTGCCACAATATTCAAACCGGATTCCGCTAAAATCTGTTTGCCGAGCTCAACATTCGTTCCTTCAAGACGGACAACAAGCGGTCGAGTCAGCCCCAACTGCTTGGCAGCCTCCACGACGCCATTCGCAATGATGTCACACTGCATAATCCCGCCGAAAATGTTGACGAAAATACCTTCTACCTTCGGATCGGACAAAATGATTTTGAACGCTTCGGTTACCTTTTCCGTTGTTGCACCGCCTCCAACGTCCAGGAAATTGGCCGGATCGCCACCGTAATATTTGATAATATCCATCGTGGCCATCGCCAAACCTGCACCATTGACCATACAGCCAATATTGCCGTCCAGAGCGATATAGCTTAGATCATATTTAGATGCCTCAATTTCCTTCTCGTCCTCTTCATCCAAATCACGCAATTCCAGAATATCCTTATGACGGAACAACGCATTGGAATCAAAATTCAATTTGGCATCTAGTGCCATTACATTCCCATCACCCGTAACGACTAGGGGATTAATTTCTGCAATCGAACAGTCCTTGTCCACAAATGCTTCGTAAAGCGCCAGCATAAACTTAACCGCTTTATTTACCAGCTCATTGGGAATATTAATCTCATACGCCAGTTTACGAGCTTGATACACCTGAAGCCCAATTGCTGGATCAACAACTGCTTTAAAAATCTTCTCCGGAGTAGCCGCAGCCACCTCTTCGATTTCCGTACCGCCTTCTTCGGAGGCCATCAATACGATGCGTCCAGTAGCGCGATCCACGACAACGCCTACGTAATATTCTTTGCGAATATCACAGCCTTCCTCAATCAAAAGGCGTTTGACTTCTTTACCTTCAGGTCCGGTCTGATGTGTCACAAGCACCTTACCCAAAATTTCAGAAGCGAAAGTACGCACCTCATCCAAACCTTTGGCAACTTTTACGCCACCCGCTTTACCGCGTCCACCAGCATGAATTTGTGCTTTTACGACCGTAACAGCGCTTCCAAGCGTTTCTGCCGCAGCAACGGCTTCTTCCACCGTGTAGGCAACCTTGCCGTTCGGTACAGCCACTCCGTACTGCTTTAATACTTCTTTACCCTGATATTCATGGATATTCATTCTGGAATCCTCCTATCAACATGACTGCAACAAGGGCGGTTCACAAGGAAATCTATACTAAACCTACATCATTGTAACATGTTTTTAAAACGCTTTCCTTATAATTTAACCTCATGAATTACAGTATTTTGATATCATTATCATTCCCAAAATCGAATGTTTGGATATTATTGGATTTTATTTTTTAATACAAATTCACACAAAAAAAGCACCTCCGCAAAATGGGATTACCTAATCCGCAATGAGAGGTACTTTATTTCATTAGAATTTAAGGGCATTTTTCTTTCAGTTAACAACAACTCATGTCGTAAGAATTCGCAAGAGCAACTGAAAGTATCTATTATGATTTTTCAATCTGTACATTCGCTTGATGAACACGATCAAGCAGATCATTAAACTGAAGCAAAAGCGACCCAAATTGATCATGAGTCATACTTGTTTTTTCTTGT
Organism: Paenibacillus sp. DP01; assembly: GCF_044784315.1. Classification (NCBI taxonomy): domain Bacteria; kingdom Bacillati; phylum Bacillota; class Bacilli; order Caryophanales; family Paenibacillaceae; genus Paenibacillus; species Paenibacillus sp. DP01. The sequence goes on along the minus strand of NZ_CP173059.1, from coordinate 2,216,618 downwards.
ATACATCCTGGTACAGACAGGGCTTTATCCCGCAACGCTCTTCCCTCTGTCGTCAAAGAAATCAGCACCTTACGCTCATCTTGAGTGGAACGCTTTCGATCGATCAACCCGGCATTCTGTAACCTCTTTAATAGTGGAGTTAGTGTGCCAGAATCCAAATATAACGCCTCACCCAATTCCTTCACTGTACACTCTTCACGCTCCCAAAGCACGATGAGCACCAAATATTGCGAGTACGTTACACCAAGCTTTTCCAGATAAGGCTGGTACAGCTTTGTAATCTCTCTGGAGCATGCATATATGGCAAAGCATAACTGATTATCAAGTTTCAACGCTGCATCTTTATTAAAATTGTTTTCCATGCTGTCTAGTCACCTGCTTTCGTCATTATTTTAGCACATTATATAACAAAATACATTCTAATTGCCTAAAATACTTTACAAACAAAAATTATTTTGATAAATTAAATTGTGTAAAATATAAATTGAGCGAGAGGCAGTGATTGGATTATGATGACCATTCAACAAAAAATGTATGAAACAACAGTAAAAGCAGTTGGTGGGCGTAACGGTTATATCGAGTCTTCTTCCCCTGAACTTCGTTTAGATATTGATACTCCAAAAGAAATGGGTGGCGCTGGTGGTGCAGGTACAAATCCAGAGCAGCTGTTCGCAGCAGGCTATTCTGCTTGCTTTGACAGTGCTTTAAATATGGTGGCTCGCATGCAGCGTGTAAAACATGAAGGTACCGAAGTCACAGCTACGGTCCATTTTGGCAAAGTCGAAGACGGTGGCTTCGGAATCGGAGTAAACCTCGACGTTCTGGTCAAAGGCCTAGATCATGAAACTGCGGTAAAACTGGTGGAAGGCGCACATGAACAATGCCCATACTCCCGCGCTACCCGCGGTAATATTGAAGTGAAACTGAACGTTTTGTAACTTAGAGTTAGAATGAAATTCACAACAAGCCCCTCAACCATATTGGTCAAGGGGCTTGTTGTTTTTCCATCAAGTAACATGGGAGATGATGCATAATCGTATATACGAAATTGATATACTCATAGTATAATCACTATTGTCATAATCTTTTTTTCTTCTCCAGGTCTTTTTGCCTGGAGCTTTTTTTGTCCTTTTTTCCGTTTTCTCTCGTACACATATCCTTTGGAAAACTTTTCCGTAAAAATGATCGTACTGTATCTGCTAATTTTATCGCCTTTTTACATTTCGGATAAATTGGCGCTTGCTTTATCCATATGGCGGTATTGAATAGCTTCAGCCACATGTGAAGTCGTAATTTTCTCTGACTCATGTAAGTCTGCAATGGTGCGGGACAGCTTGAGAATTCGATCATACGCACGCATGCTTAAACCAAGTGCATCCATCGTCTGATTAAGCAGCTCCGCTGCATTTTGATCTAATACTGCATATTTACGCAGCATCTGACCGGACAGCTCACTATTCCATGAAAAAGGAAGCTTACTGTATCTGCGGATTTGTATTGCTCGAGCAACCAACACCTGCTTTCTCATGTCAGCAGACGACAGGGATTCTTTTTCCTCCCGCCAGTCCTTTGGTTGTGATACCTCAAGCTGAAGATCAATTCGATCCAGCAATGGACCGGAAATACGTGAACGGTATCGAGCTACTGCTGTAGGTGAACAGGTACAGCGCTGATGTTCCGTGTTATTGCCAAAAAAGCCACAGTGACACGGATTCAAAGAAGCTGCAAGTAAAAAATGCGCCGGATACTTAAATACAGCACGTGAACGACTGATTGTCACATGGTGGTCTTCCAGGGGCTGCCGCAGCACTTCTAGCACATGGCGGCTAAACTCTGGCAACTCATCTAGAAATAAAATCCCTCGGTGTGCAAGACTGATTTCTCCTGGTTTGGGTATGCCTCCTCCGCCCACCAATCCAGCAGCAGAGATTGTATGATGAGGCGCACGGAAGGGACGAACATGCATGAGATGAGGCGAGGACTCCTTCCATTTTCCTGCTGCGCTGTATACCTTGGTCACTTCTAGCGACTCCTTTTCAGTCAAAGGCGGTAGGATAGAGGGCAACCTGCGGATGAGCATCGTTTTTCCAGCACCCGGTGGTCCCATAAGAAGAATATTGTGCATTCCTGCTGCAGCGATAACTAATGCACGTTTGGCGTGTAGCTGACCCAGCACATCGCTGTAATCCTCCATATTACTGGCTAGTTCTTCTTTCTCGCACAACGGTATATGCTCTGCTTGAGGTAAATGGCCATAGGAATGGATTATAACTTGCTTACTGGCAGTACAATTTTGATCGGTCACTTGGCCGTCAGGGATGCCTTGTGCATGATCATTAACTGGGATAAGATCCGCCAGATGGTGTATAGCGTAAATACGTATATCCGTAATTAGACGTGCCTCGCTTGCGTTTTCCTGAGGAAGCAGCACGGAATCGAATCCCTCTCGCTTGGCCAGATCAACCATGGACAACACCCCATTTACAGAACGAATGCTGCCATCCAGCGCCAGTTCGCCAATAAACAGCGTTCGTTCCCCCACTGGCAAAACAATCTGTTCACTGGTTGTCAGCAAGCCTAAAGCGATGGCAAGATCAAAAGATGAGCCTTCCTTACGCAAATCAGCAGGAGCTAAGTTAATCGTGATACGCTGGGATGGATATTTGAATCCGCAGTTTTTGATTGCTGCTCTCACACGCTCTACTGCCTCTCGAATGGCTGAATCCGGCAATCCGATTATCGCGGTTTGAGGCAAGCCATTGGACAAATCAATCTCAACTTCGATCAGAACGCCATCTATCCCATATAGACACGCTCCATGTAATTTTCCATACATATCAAAAAAGCACCTCTCCTCATATTGAAATGTCCCTCTCGGGAATCATTGCCTATATGAAAAAAGGTGCTTCCAAATTTTCATTCATTGCAAATATAATGTTTTAAATTTAGCTTTCAATCCTAATTTCAAACCCTCAACTAAGCTTATCTGACGACAGATTATTTGTCAATCAAGGTTAGCTTATCGGCTGCTGGAGTACGTGATCTTGATTCCGGGTTTCGTCCAAATCAAGTTTGGACAGCACTTCAACCAGCGCAGCATCCTCCTGAACAGGAACCATGTTCTTTGGCTTTTTCTAAAATGCTATCCGCAATGCGACCGCTCCCCTTGGCAACGACAATCGGCGCTTCGCTCTCACCGGGCGTATATTTAAGGGCGACCTGCGGATGAGCATCGTTTTTCTAGCACCCGGCCGTCCCATAAGAAGGATATTATGATACATTTTCACGCATTGAAAAACCAAGTAATATCAAGGGTTTGGCGATACTAGGCGGTTTTCCTTTCGGTGGGAGATCGCTTTTTTCTTTTAGGCTCTATTAAACACATTTGTGATTTTCTTATAATTTCATAAATACTATTAATTTAAAATTTATCAGGAATGATGTATTGTCGAGTTTACTTTCCACGATGACGTAACTCTAAAAAGAAGACAAGTAAGCCGTCTCCCTTTGGGTCGGCGCGAAGAGGAGAAGCCGAAGGCTTGACGAGCGTTTCCTATTGCCGTACGCGGGAGTGCGATTTCCATTCTTTATTGATTTTCTTTACCCTAACTAAAGGATGGATCATCATGGATAACTGCGTTCTCCGATAGATAAGTCTGATGAGAAATTGAAGGAACAAAAAAAACTGAGAGGTCAGGACTTTTTGCTCTGTGCGCTGCCGCGAATTCGACATTTTATTTCCGCGTAGTGGCGGGAGTTTTCAGTTTTCACCCGTGAGAAGTGCGTTCAGCAGGTCTGAACGATTAGAAAACCACGACTGAAAGTCGTATATTGAGGGGACTACCCCAGCCAGTATTCCCACGTACAATTACTATACCGTCGTCATGCGGAACGACGTTATGGATCGTCATGGTAGCAGCTCCTTGAAACGGCTTAACTTGACCGCCAAAAATACCAATTTCCGTGATCGAGACAAGTACCCTACTTGAGGAATTAACAAACCCAGCCAGGTTCAAGCGACTTTGGAACAAATTCGGACCTACATTGTTGAGACTAAAAATGAATGCGGTACCTGCTTTAGTTCTTAGGCGACGCGTAGGTTTCAGAATTTTTCTAGAAGAATTTACTTTTCCCATTCGAATCAACTTCCCTTCTTTTGTAATAATATAGAATATGCTAGTTTTTATAGAATCGAAACAGACAAACAGATTGAAAAAAATGACCATCTTTATCAGTAGGCAATAAAAAAAAACCGCGATGTCAGGGCTATGCTCGTAAACTTGATTGAAGTGAGCGAACGAAAAACGACGGAGAGCTGCTCAAGCGGATTGCCACGCTACAAATGAAGATCAAGGAACTCCATCACGTGGCCGTCTGGGGTGCCTTGTGCATGATCATTAACCGGAATAAGATGCACTAGATGGCGTATGACGTATAGCGTAAATACGTATATCCGTAATTAGACGTGCCTCGCTTGCGTTTTCTTGAGGAAGCAGCACGGAATCGAATCCCTCTCGCTTGGCCAGATCAACCATGGACAACACCCCATCACAGGACGAATGCTGCCATCCAGCGCCAGCTCGCCAATAAACAGCGTTCGTTCCCCCACCGGTAAAACACCTGCTCACTGGTTGTCAGCAAGCCTAAAGCGATGGCAAGATCAAAAGATGAGCCTTCCTTACGCAAATCAGCAGGAGCTAAGTTAATCGTGACACGCTGGGATGGATATTTGAATCCGCAGTTTTTGATTGCTGCTCTCACACGCTCTACTGCCTCTCGAATCGCTGAATCCGGCAATCCGATTATCGCGGTTTGAGGCAAGCCATTGGACAAATCAGTCTCAACTTCGATCAGAACGCCATCTATCCCATATAGACACGCTCCATGTAATTTTCCATACATATCAAAAAGCACCTCTCCTCATATTGAAATGTTCCTCTGGGGAATCATTGCCTATATGAAAAAAGGTGCTTCCAAATTTTCATTCATTGCAAATATAATGTTTTACATTTAGCTCTCAATCCTAATTTCAAACCCTCAACTAAGCTTATCTGACGACAGATTATTTGTCAATCAAGGTTAACTTATCGGCTACTGGAGTACGTGGTCTTGATTCCGGGATAACTTCAGGATAGCCTGCATATATCATTCCAATTACCTTCTCACCTGGTTGAATTCCCAAGCATTTACGGAATTTAGGCGAATACAGAAATGGTTTTGTCACCCAAAACGTTCCGATTCCTTTGCTCCATGCAGCAAGCATAAAGTTCTGTACAAGCGCGCTGACCGCTGCAAAATCTTCATCCCAAACCGCTTGACGCGGGTCTTCTTCCATCACCACTAAAAGCTGTATCGGGTTGTGTAGAATCCCATTTTCAAACTTGTTATCCTTACCGATATCGGCGGCAATTGCCTCTGCAAGCTTTCTCCGTCCCTCACCAGCAAACAACAGAAAGCGCCACGGTTCACGCATTTTATGATTAGGAGCCCATACCGCGACGTCCAGTAGTTCTTTAATCGTATCTACCGGGATAGAGTCAGATTTGAATCGTTTAATCGTCCGGCGTTCCTGAATTACATCTATGACATGTTCACTAAAGGTATGCTTTGTCACGTAAATCCTCCTTCACAGGTACAACGACTAGATATTCATTATAGAATGAAAATGATAACTATTCTCAATAAAATATACCTGCAGCTTTCCTTTCTGTCAACCTGTACATATGAATTCAGTCCTGCGCTCCAACCTTTGCAAAAGTTCTTACTCTTTTAAAATGCATCTATAAAATGGTCCGTAACCACAGCCGTTTCATCAGATAATCGTACAGAAATCATATCAAAACGAATTGGAGCATCTCCAATTCCGTTCATATGCAAGTATACTGCGGCTGTTTGACGAACCTGGGTGATTTTACGCGGAGTAACTGATTCTGCTGGTGTTCCATATTTGGAGCTACTTCGGCTACGTACTTCAATAAACACGAGTATATGCTCCTGCCTGGCAATCAGATCTATTTCCCCGCTGCGGCATCGCCAATTGCGGTCTAGGATACGATAACCCAGGGTTTCTAAAAACAAAGCTGCAGCATCTTCTCCCATTGCTCCTTTGGCTTTCCGTTGATCCTTGCCTCTCGTCTTCATATCATACCCCATCACCAGTCATCTCTTGGAGCAAGCCGATCCATTTGATAAATATAGGTTAGCACCTCTGCTACCAACTGATAGAGTTCAGCTGGGATTTGCTCGTCCAAATCAAGTTTGGACAGTACTTCAACCAGCGCAGCATCCTCCTGAACAGGAACGCCATGCTCTTTGGCTTTTTCTAAAATACTGTCCGCAATGCGGCCGCTCCCCTTGGCAACGACAATCGGCGCTTCGCTCTCACCGGGCGTATATTTAAGGGCGACCGCCTTCTTCATGGAAGGTGAAGGAGGTTCCAAGGGCTCTTTCATATTTTAAGATCGACTCCTTTGTACGGCTGAGGCACATAGCTTTGTACCTCGGAAGAGGCAGGGCTGCTCTGTTCAGTCCTTACGGGCATAGGCTCGGTTCGCAACGTTAGAAGTTGGTAGCCTAGCGACTCCAGCGCGGTGCGAATGGACTCACGTCCACTGGTTAGCAGCGAAGCCGCCCAATCCTGATCATTATGAAGCTTGAGACTTACAATCCGATCTACAACCTGCACATCCACCAGCGTCGGACCAAGCCCTTTCATGTCCAAATCAAACCAAAGTCGACAGTTGGAGGCATCCAGTTCTCCGCGTTTGCCGCGGCGGGACTGAATCTGGATTGTAGCTGTTTCACGACCGTCCGGTCCAATAAACGGTATAAACATATGCACTTGTGCAAAAGGCGCCGTTCGGTCTGTATTGAGCAGCAGCTGCTGGCCTGTCAGGTGCTGTACAACCTGCTGTGCCGCCTCTTTCAAAGCAGGCGGCAGGTCGTCACTGCTCATTAGCTGGAGTAGTGCCCCTTTTACGGTGTCTGCGGCCGCTGACACGGAGTCGTCTGCCGTAGCCGCTAATCCCGGCAGCGTCTGCCGCGCTCCCTCGGGCGGCTCCGTACGTGCCGCCGTCCCTTGCGCGAGCTGTGCAGTCGAGCGGTGTACCTGCTGCTCGTGCTCAGCACCGAGTAGCTTCAGCACGCGGCCTACCCACGGATCCTCCATAGGGCTGATCTTCGTGCTCGTCGCCGCAGGCTGTGAAGCGTCAGCATCTGCCGTACGCGAAGCGCCAGCCGCTGGCTGCGCTACCTCTCCCTTGGGCTGATCTGGCGCAGCCGTGCTCAGTTCGAGTGGCACTGCTGCACGCAGCTCTTGCAGCAGGAGACGCAGCCGCTGGATCGGAGCCTCTAGCGTAGCAGCGTTGCCCGCCGCGGAGGGCGGCGCAGAGCCAGCTGCTGACTGTGCAGAAGGACGGTCTGCCATGACTACGTTTAAGGCAGACTTCGCTCCCGCAGGCTCTGCCGTGGCCGGAGCTGGAGCACCATCGGCATCCTTAAGCTGCGTACCTGCCACAGTAGCTTGCTGTGGTTGCTCCACTTTAGTACGGGAGCCGTTTAATGCGTCAGCAGCGTCCGATTCAGGCGCATTTGCACCAGCGTCCAATACCACTGTCGCTCCTCGTCCGTTAACTGCTTCCGGCTCTTTTGAGGCAGTCCCGTTGGCTGCAAATGCAGTAGATCCCGCCGGAGTATCCAAATCGGTAGCCCAAACACTCGCTTCGCTCACTGTAGCAGCAAGATTGGCTGCCTGAGTCCCTTTTAACAATTCCTTGCCACCTGTGGCTTGTTGTCCCGTTTCTGCCTGTTTTGCAGCGGCAGTGCCAGAGGGCTCCTTGGACAATGTAAGAGTTTGGCCTTCCTGTCCATCTGCAATCATCACAGAAGAAGTGCCTGTTGGACTAACTGACGTTCGGTCAGCGCTTTTTATTGTTGCTTCCCCAACTGAACGGTCAGTGGGCGTTCCCTGCCCTTGCTGCTTTAACACCGCTTCAAGTTCTTGCTCCAACGATGACAACAGATCATTTAAAGGAGGCCCAAACATCGTTTGGCGCAATCCATTTATGCTTTCGGCTGTTAATGGGAGTCCCCGCTGAAAGGCAACTGCCGCTGCCTGTACAAATGTGCCCAATTGCACATTACCGCTTTGCTTCGACAAGGCTTCTTGTAAAGAAGCCGCATTTTCAGATGTCAACGGCACACCATTCTTTTGCATTGCCTGTATAAGCTCTCTGTTCTGAGCTGTATCCGGCAGTCCCACCGATTCCAATACATCTGTCAGCGCTACGGTTTGCTGTGGCATATTGGCAGCATCATTCAGAGGCTTAAGCACAGTCATTCCACTGGAAGAAGCCGGCTGTACCTGAAACGTTGCAGTCTGTCCAGGTTGGAGAGGGGTCTCCAGCTTTGCCCTAACCTGAGAACCCTGTATTTGCAACACTGCCTCGTCGCCGTCCTCAGACACCTTTAATACGACTCCTCTTACGACCTGGCCTGGCTGCATATCAAGTTTTTTCGCCTCTCCCGCCTTCACATCTCCAAGTAATCCACGGAATACAGATCCGATGTTCATATCGCCCCTCCCCTCGCTCTTCCCCTATCAAAAGGGCCTGTAATATTAGATATATTTTATATCGGTATTGTCCTGATTCATAATAAGTACCTACAGATCAAACAACGTTGGTTGCTCGGTTAACAAATTGCCCAGAAAGCTGCGTCTATGCATTTCTGTAGGCCCTAGCGCCAAAATTTGTTCTCTATGCAACTTGGTAGCATAACCTTTATGTATACCAATCCCATATTCCGGATATTTCGCATCCCATTCACCTTTGCATAGCCGATCACGGGTCACCTTGGCAATGATAGAAGCTGCTGCAATAGACTGACTGTTCGCATCCCCCTTAATGATGGATAGCTGGGGAATAGGCACATCTACCTTTTCTGCATCCACAAGTAAATAATCGGGAGACACATGCAAAGCCTCAATAGCCTTTTTCATAGCTAAACGAGCCGCTTGTTTAATATTGATATCATCAATCATCCGCGCGTCTACATGACCAATTCCTACAGCGATTGCCTTCTCCATAATCAGTTCGTAGTAGGCTTCTCTTTTCTTGTCCGTCAATTTTTTGGAATCGTCTACACCCTCCAATAGCTCACCTACTGGCAGAATGACTGCTGCCGCCACAACATCTCCAAACAGACATCCACGCCCCACCTCGTCAATACCTGCAATCCGCTCACAAGATTGCTCCCAGCATTTTTTTTCATAGTGTAGCATGTCCTTTACTGCATTCTCTTTAGCTTCCATATTCAATACCTGCCCATCTTTACGTAGTTTAAGCTTCACTCATGCCGTAGCTCTAGCGATTGAATTCAGCTTACCACATACCTCTACCGTTCAAAACCCTTTTCTATCTACCTTTACATACCAAAAAACCTTCCTCCTCTCCGGAGAGATGAGGAAGGTTCTTCCTTGCCACAAAATGCAATCTTCTGTATCGGGTGTACTAGGATTATCAGTATGGTGCTTCTAAACTGAATCGTCCCAGCTTGCCTGCACGCAGCTCACGCAAAATAATTTTTGACGCCTTTTCGAGATCTACACGCCCGCCACTCACAATACAGCCACGTTTACGTCCGATAGCCTCCATAACGCTCACAACATCATCTGGATTTTCTGTATCCTCAGGACGTTCGGTAAGCTCAAAACGCTCTGCCATGGTATCCCAATAATATTGGACAAAATATTTTGTCGCGAAAAAGGCAATGTCCTCTACATTTAGAATTTCTTCCTTGATCGCGCCTGTAACTGCCAGACGATAGCCGACGTTCTGATCCTCAAATTTAGGCCACAAAATACCTGGTGTATCCAACAACTCAATTTCACCGGTCTTGATCCACTGTTGCGCCTTCGTTACTCCTGGACGATCGCCTGTAGCTGCAATATTACGTCCTGCCATTCGGTTGATCAATGTCGATTTGCCGACATTTGGAATTCCGACAATCAAAGCACGTATAGGACGCGGATTCATTCCCTTCGAAATCTGCCGGTCTATTTTTTCCTTAAGTAACAGCTTGGCCTGAACCGGAATTTCTTTGAGCCCCGTCCCTGTCGAGGCATCCACCGGAAAGGCTACATGCCCCTGCTCCTTAAAGTAGGCAATCCATTGCTGTGATACTACAGGGTCCGCCAAATCTGCCTTGTTCAAAATAATCATTCGCGGCTTGCCTTGCAAAATATCATCAATCATCGGATTTCGGCTGGAAAGCGGCAACCGAGCATCAATCAGCTCAATAACCAAATCAATCAGCTTTAATTTTGCTTCAATTTGGCGGCGCGCTCTGGTCATGTGACCAGGAAACCATTGAATCGTCACCGTCATCACCCCATTGAGCGTAACCCCTACATTTACCCTTAGGCTCCTAGTTAGGGTTACGGCAGCTATGCTGCTTATTAGTTATTTCTAGTGGTTAATCCACTGCATATCTTTCACCGGCCAAAAAATGACATCAGCCCGGCCAACGACTTCCTTCAAATCAATGTATCCAATCATCCGGCTATCTGTACTATTGGAACGGTTATCGCCCATAACAAAAATATGCCCTTCTGGCACTTTTCCATCCTTAAATTTCTCATTTGGAAAATTGGTAAACTTGTTGTAAAGCTCGCCATTTTGATGTGCTTCTTCCAAAGAAGTCTTGAGATAAGGTTCTTGAATCGGCTTACCATTTACTGTAATCGTGTCACCTTCTACTTTGACCGTATCACCCGCAACGGCGATGACGCGCTTGATGAAGTCTCTCTTTTCTTCCGGGACATGGAACACAATTACTTCACCCGGTTTAGGAGCACGAAAATCATACAAAATCTCATTTACAATGACGCGTTCTCCGGTATGAAAGTTAGGCTGCATCGACGGGCCATCCACAATAAAAGGCTTAAAGAGAAGCCAGCGGATTAAAAAGACAAGCACTAACGCAATAATGATGGCCTTGAGCCACTCAAAAATCTCATTTTTTGGTTTACGCTTGGGCGTACCATCCTGATCAGTTGGCTGCTGTACAGCTCCTTGTCCTACTTCTTGTTCCATAGCTCACTGTCCTCTCTTTACGGTCAATAATCCACAGTTCCCTATGTACGTAGAAAAAACGAAAGGAGCTTGTAACCAAGCCCCTTTCGTTATTCGTTGTATTAACGACGAATTTCTTTAATTCTCGCTGCTTTACCGCGCAGTTCACGAAGATAATAAAGCTTCGCACGACGCACTTTACCACGGCGAGCCACTTCGATTTTATCGATTTTTGGGGAATGAAGCGGGAAAGTTCTTTCCACACCTACACCGTAAGAAATTTTACGAACTGTAAAAGTCTCACTGATTCCACCACCACGGCGTTTAATTACTACACCTTCAAACAACTGGATACGCTCACGAGTTCCCTCGATAACTTTCACGTGCACTTTCAAAGTGTCACCAGGACGAAAGTTAGGCAAATCTTTACGCAGTTGTTCTTCAGTAATCGCTTGGACGATATTCATCTATGACTCCCTCCTTCCGTACAGGTGTTCATGTTTCTTCTGGAAACTCTTCCGTTTCCTTCATCATCCACAGAGGACCACCGTATTACACACAACAGATGTATTGTATCATGGAGGTTACCGCATTGCAACAACAAAAAGGGATTTGACCAAACATTATTTAATTGACTTCATTATAAAACAGGTCACCGCCTGCTTTCAAATCCACTCATGTTAATAGTGCTTTATCACTTGTCCCCCGAACGGTCCGATTGGTGCTGCTCCTCAATCCACGCGCGCTCCTTGCTTGTCAGTTCAGCCTGTTCCAGCAAGTCCGGTCGACGTTCCATCGTCCGACGTAACGCCTCTTGTCGTCTCCAAGAGTCAATATTGACATGATGCCCTGATAAGAGTACATCTGGCACTTTCCAGCCCCGAAACTCAGCAGGCCGAGTATAATGGGGGTATTCCAACAGCCCTGTACTAAACGAATCTGTTACCGCACTCGTTTCATTACCTAGTACTCCTGGTAACAACCGTGTCACACTATCGATGACGACCATGGCTGGCAACTCGCCACCAGTCAATACATAATCTCCGATCGAAAGCTCATCCGTCACCAAATGCTCTCGAATACGCTCATCATAACCCTCATAATGTCCACATATAAAAATAAGATGCTCCTCTTTGGCCAGCTCTTCCGCTTTTTTTTGCGTAAAAGTCTCTCCTTGTGGACACATCAAAATAATACGCGGAGTTTTTATGTCTGCGTTATGTTCGGCATCTTCATGTCGAATACCTTCAACGGCAGTTTCAAATGCTGGTTGCTCTGATTTATCCAACAGCGCCTCCACGGCAGCAAAAATAGGGTCAGGCTTCAAAACCATGCCGCCCCCACCACCATAGGGCGTATCATCCACTTGCCCATGCTTGTTACCGGCATACTGGCGAAAATTAACCGCTTGCAGTGATACAATCCCCTTATCCCTTGCTTTTCCCAGAATGCTTGCATTAAAAACTCCATCAAACATCTCTGGAAACAGGGTCAGTACATCCACCCGCATTACAGCAGACCTTCCATTAACCGTACTGTAACCCGTTTTTCACGCACGTTTACATCCAAAATAACATCCTCTATATACGGCAATAGCAGTTCCTTACCTTTAGGCATTTGGACTACCCATACATCATTGGCTCCCGGTGTCAAAATTTCTTTTACCACACCGAGCTCAGCTCCGTCTTCCGTTACTACTTCCATACCAACTACTTCATGAAAATAGAACTCGTTTTCTTCCAATTCCCCTAGCCGCTCAGCAGAGACCTTTAACAAAGTACCTTTATATTTTTCAACATCATTGATGTTGTGATATTCCTTAAATTTCACGATAACCATATTTTTTTGAAAACGCGCTGTTTCTACAGTTACGGGAATCGGTGCTTTGTCATCTGCTGGAAAGATCATTAGCTCGCTGCCTTTGGCAAAACGATCCTCAAGAAAATCAGTTGTCGTTAATATTTTTAGCTCACCGCGAATTCCATGTGTATTCACAATTTTCCCGACATTAAACATTTGCTGCATCGTGTTCCTCCTGCATGTGATCGGTTCCGCTCCATATCATCTTCATCATGTACGAAAAAGGGTTAGGACATACATCCTAACCCACTTTCGTATATCTTTAAGATATGATGTCTACGGTAACCCGTTTATCCATCTTAACGGCTGCTGATGCAACCACAGTGCGAAGCGCCTTGGCGATACGTCCCTGCTTGCCAATGATCTTGCCCACATCCTCAGGATGTACACTAAGCTCATACACTACAAGTCGATCCTTCTCCAAGGTCTTCACGGTCACATCATCCGGATGATCGACTAAAGCCTTAGCAATGATTATCACTAATTCTTCCATGGTTGACCCTCCGTATCAGCACCTTATTTCTGTGTTTTAAGCTCATGAAACTTTTTCAACACGCCCGCTTTGCTAAGCAAGTTGCGAACAGTGTCGGATGCTTGTGCACCATCTTGCAACCATTTCAGCGCTTTATCTTCATCAATTTTTACAACCGCTGGTACTGTAATAGGGTTGTAGTAACCGATTTCTTCGATAAAACGACCGTCACGCGGGGAACGAGAATCAGATACCACGACGCGATAGAAAGGAGCTTTATGTGCACCCATACGTTTCAGACGAATACGAACTGCCACGAAAATTCACCTCCTTCAAAAAGTAGACTGTATATTGCTATCCCATAAATCCAAAGGCCTATCGACCTTTTAACGGAAAGGAAACTTCATACCTTTGCCCATACTCTTCAGCTGCTTCAGAGCCTTGTTCTTGCCACCCTTAGGTCCCATCATATCTGAGAACTGCTTCATCATACGGCGCATTTCGTCAAATTGCTTAATGAGACGATTTACCTCAGCCAGCGATGTTCCACTACCTACAGCAATCCGCTTGCGACGGCTATGATTAATCATGTCTGGGTTTTGCTTTTCTTGTGTAGTCATCGAATGAACGATAGCCTCAATCCGGCCCATCTGTTTGTCATCCACTTTGATGTCTTTCATTTGCTTCATGTTGCCCATACCAGGAATCATATCGAGAATCTGGTCGATCGGGCCAAGCTTCTTAACCTGATCCATTTGCTCCAGAAAATCCTCGAAAGTAAACTCGGCATTGCGCATTTTCCGTTCCATTTCCTTCGCCTTATCGGCGTCGATATTGGACTGCGCTTTTTCAATCAGGGACAACATGTCACCCATGCCTAAAATCCGTGAAGCCATTCGCTCAGGGTGAAACGGCTCCATCGCATCCAGCTTTTCACCCAATGTAGCAAACTTGATTGGGCATCCCGTCACAGCTTTAACCGACAAGGCCGCGCCACCACGAGTGTCGCCATCCAGCTTTGTCAGTACAACTCCCGTTAACTCAAGGCTATTGTTAAAGTGCTCCGCAACGTTAACTGCGTCCTGTCCTGTCATGCTATCTACAACCAGCAGAACTTCATCCGGTTTGACATTAGTATGGATCTGGCGCAACTCTTCCATGAGTTCTTCATCAACATGAAGACGACCGGCAGTATCTATAATAACGTAGTCATTACCATTATCCTTAGCATGCTGCATACCCTGTTTTGCGATTTCCACCGGGCTTGTCTGGTCTCCCAATGTAAATACAGGTGCATTAATCTGCTCACCGAGAATCTGAAGCTGCTTGATCGCGGCAGGTCTATAAATATCACCAGCTACAAGCAATGGACGATGGTTTTGCTTTTGCAGCAACTTCGCCAGCTTACCTGACGTCGTCGTCTTACCTGCGCCCTGGAGACCCACCATCATGATGACTGTAGGCGGTTTGTTTGCTTTGGCAAGCTTGGCCTGACTTCCACCCATCAACTCGGTCAATTCCTTGTTTACGATGTCGATAATGACCATACCTGGCGTAAAGCTGTCCATCACTTCCTTACCAACGGATTTCTCCTTTACCTTGGCAATAAAGTCCTTTACAACCTTGAAGTTAACGTCCGCTTCAAGCAAAGCCAATCGCACTTCACGCATTGCCTGAGCCACATCATCCTCAGACACCTTTCCTTTGCCGCGCAATTTACTGAATACATTTTGCAAGCGAGTCGATAATCCTTCAAATGCCATACTTTCGCACCTCCTTGTCTACCAGGGTTGTTAGTTCTTCATTTATATATCCTACAATTCCTGCAGGCGATTTACAATTTGTTGGACATGTTGCAATGTCCCCTCATCAGGCTTACCAACTTTACCGAATGCATCATATAGCGTCACATTCAGCTCCTCTAAATCTTGGAGTCTACGTTCATGCTTACTTAGCAATCCAAGCTTTTCCTCATACATTTCTAATACCTGTTCAGCACGTTTAATATGTTCATAGACTGCCTGACGGCTAATTTGGAATTCCGATGCAATTTCCCCTAAAGAAAAATCATCATGGAAGTAATATTTTAAAAACATCTGTTGCTTCTCTGTAAGTAGAGGTTCATAGAAGTCAAACAGTCGGTTAATCCGGTTTGTCTTTTCCAGCCGATTCTCCTGACTCATCGTGTATACCTCCATCGTCAAGGAAAAACACTTTACAGTTCTTTTCAACGTTCCTTATCATACATAAAAGAAAAGAAGATGTCAAGCGTTATCCCTTGTCATATAAAAAAAAGCCGATCCGCTACCCTTAAACGGGAAAACAGATCGACTTTTTGTCCCTCTCACTCACACTCTTACCGGAGTAAGATACAGCAGAATAGCCAGAAAATGAAGTATGCTGCCTGCTAAAACAAACAGATGCCAGATCGCATGGTGATATGGAAATGCTCGCCACACATAAAAAATCGTGCCCAGCGTATACATAAGACCACCTACGAACAGTAACGTCATCCCTCCGGCGGGAACAATGGCCATCAGGGGATTCCAGGCAATGGTAATAAGCCAGCCCATTATAATGTAAAACACAGTAGACATAAACAGGAAGCGTTTGGTGAAGAACGCCTTGAACAGTACACCAAACAAAGCGATCCCCCAAATCACTCCAAACAGCGTCCATCCCAGAGTACCTCGCAATGCAACGAGCATAAAAGGGGTGTAGCTACCTGCAATGAACAGGTAAATACAAGAATGATCGAATATTTCGAACAAATCCTTCAATTTTCCTTCACGCAGGCTATGAAGCAACGTGGAATTGGTATACAGCAACAGCATTGTAATTCCGTAAATTGTAAAGCTTACGACATGCCAAGCAGTTCCTTTCATGCTAGCAAAAACAATGAGCAGCACAAGCGCCGCCACACTTAAAACGGCTCCAATACCATGTGTAATCGCGTTAGCTACTTCTTCCCGTCGGGAATAAGTATAGGTGTTTGCCATCGTTTTTTCACCCGGCTTCCTGAGTAATATTTTTTTACAAGAATTTATCCGGCATCGTCAAACCTTTTGCTTTCATTATACAGTTGGGCGGGCTTAAGCAGCAACAGGAGCACTGCTTAGTCCCAGACTTATAAGCAAGCCTAATCAAACGGATTAGTTCTGCTCTTCCTCGCCAGTAGCAGTTGCTTCGACAGCCTCTTCTTGGATCAAACCGGCGAACAAGGCATGAACGAATTGTTCTGAATCAAACGGTTGAAGATCATTCACTTTTTCACCTAAGCCTACCAGCTTAACAGGCAAATTCAATTCCTGACGGATGGCCACAACAATCCCACCCTTTGCTGTACCATCCAATTTTGTCAGTACCAGACCGGTTACGCCGCTCTTCTCACCAAATAGCTTGGCTTGGTTAAGTGCATTTTGTCCAGTCGTCGCATCAAGTACCAACAAAACTTCATGAGGTGCGTCTGGAATTTCACGCTGGATAACGCGGAATATTTTGTTCAATTCCTCCATCAGATTGCTTTTATTCTGAAGACGTCCTGCTGTATCGCACAACAAAACATCTACTTGACGCTGCTTGGCAGCCTGTACGGCATCAAACATAACCGCAGCTGGATCAGAACCAGATTGTTGTTTGATAACCTCTACTCCTGCCCGCTGACCCCAAACCTCCAACTGTTCAATCGCGCCCGCTCGGAACGTATCTCCAGCGGCTAACAATACTTTTTTGCCCTCTTGTTTAAAACGGTGAGCCAACTTGCCAATGGTCGTTGTTTTGCCGACTCCATTAACGCCTACGAATAGAATGACTGTAATCCCGTCTGGATTCATTTTGAGCTGACTATTGTCATTGCCCCGCAGCAACTCAGACAGCTTTTCCGACAGTACAGGCTGTAACTCGGATGCATCCTCGATTTTGCGTTTTTTCACTTCTCCCCGCAAGTCTTCAATGAGGTTCATAACCGTATTGACGCCTACGTCCGCTCCGATCAGAATTTCTTCCAGTTCCTCATAAAATTCCTCATCAATTTTTTTACGGCGAATCATAAGGTCCGTTACTTTTTCAACAAAACCTTTACGTGTCTTTTCCAAGCCATCTTTGAACTGCTTTGTGACCGATTCCGTTTTGCTTGCGATGCTTTCCTTCAATTTTCTAAAGAAACTCATGGATTCCCTCCGTTGATCTGAAAGTATGTTATTTGATGTCAGGCAATCTCAGCTTCATCGTTGTCCAGCTTGACAGATACGAGTTTAGAAACCCCGCCTTCTTCCATTGTCACCCCGTACAGCACATCGGATTCTTCCATGGTGCCCTTACGGTGTGTAACTACGATAAACTGTGTCTGCTCTGAGAATTCCCGTAAATACTGAGCAAAACGCACCACATTTGCTTCGTCTAATGCTGCCTCTACTTCATCAAGTACACAGAATGGAACAGGTTTAACGTGTAAAATGGCAAATAATAAAGCCATTGCTGTTAGAGCCCGTTCACCGCCTGACAACAACTGCAGGTTTTGAAGTTTTTTGCCTGGAGGCTGAGCTACAATGTCAATACCCGTCTCCAGCAATCGTTCTGGATCAAGCAACACAAGGTCTGCACGTCCGCCTCCGAACAGCTTGGAAAAAACCGTTCCAAATTCGCGACGAATCGCATCGAACGTGGTCTTGAAGCGTTTGGACATTTCATCATCCATTTCACGAATAACCTGGTAGAGCGTTGTCTTGGCCTCTACCAAATCAGACTTTTGCTCATCCAGAAACGTATAACGCTCGTGTACACGCTGGTATTCCTCAATAGCACCCAGATTAACCTCACCCAGCGCAGAGATCCCGCGTTTGAGCCTTTCCACCTCACTCTGCGTACCTTCAATATCTTCCGGTATAGGGTAACGCTGCTTGGCCAGCTCATAGCTGAGTTCATAATCATCACTTAATTTTTTCAAAACATTTTCCAGTTCCACGTCAAGTCGGTTTACTCCAATTTCTGTTTGGCGAAGCAGTTCCTCCACCGACTTAAGCTGAATTCGCTGTTCTTTTGTATCACTCTCAGCAGCTTCCAGTTTTTGGGATAAGCTGCTACGTGCAGCCCGTTTGAACTCCAATTGCTCTGCAGCTTCTTCCTTTTTCAAACGGTATTGATTGAGATTTTCAATCTGTTTTACGGTCTCCTGCTCATTGGTGAGCAAATCCGCTTCAATGGAAGCAAGCAAGGTCTTGTTTTGTCTTGAATCCTTACCAAGGGTATCATAATCCCCACGCAATCTACGAATCTGCTCTTCCAATGAAAAACGCTCTTGGTCCAGCTTGCCTTCTCTTACCTTGAGATTCGTAAGCTCTCCCTGCAGCTGCTCTTTGGCTGATTCATTCGCTTTACGCGCAAATTCGGCAGCGTGAATGGCCTGATGCGTTTTCTTCTCTTCTTCCTCCAGCGCAGCCAACTTTACCAGTGCTTCTGCACGGGAAGCTTCCAGCTCCTTGATTTCCTGGTCAAAGCCCTTTTTCTCCTGACCAGACGCTGCTACCTGCTCCAGTACATGACGAAGTTCATGCTCGAGTTGTTTGAGCTCCATTGCCATCTGCTGCTCTTCGGTCCGCTTCACATCGCCACCCTGGCGCAGTTCGTCCAGACGGGTCTGTGTCTCCTCCAACTGCCGTTTGGTATCTATTGCACTCTGACGCAATCTTGCAATTTGCTGTTCCGTATCTAGAATGTCTTGATCTAACTGATCCAGCTGACGTTTACGGCCTAGCAGATTAGCATTTTTCTTGAACTGGCTCCCCCCAGTCATGGAACCACCTGCATTGACAACATCGCCCTCCAGCGTGACAACACGATATCTATATTGGCAACGGGCCGCAATGCGATTGGCATCTTCCAACGTACGAGCAATGACCACATTCCCCAAGAGACTGCCTACGATTCCGGCATATCGATCATCGTACTGAATAAGATCTGCACCGATCCCGACAAAGCCTTCTGCGCTTTCCACAATCTGGCGTTCCCCCGCACCGATCTGACGCGGACGGATAACATCCATAGGCAAGAATGTCGCTCTGCCCAGTTGACGTTGCTTTAGAAAACTGATCGCCTGTCTGGATACCGATTCATTTTCCATCACAATATGCTGAACTGAAGCGCCCAAAGCGGTTTCCATCGCCTGCTCTAAATGCTCAGGTACTCGAATCAGCTCCGCTACTGCTCCATGCACACCGTGCAAAGTTCCCTTGCGTGAAGCCTTTAACACCTCTTTAACTCCGAGCATGAAGCCGTCAAAGTCATCCTGCATTTCTTTCATTGTATCTCGTCGTGAAATTTGGGCCTCTCGTTTTTGTTCCCATTTACGAACCGTGCCCTGGTTTTCTTCCAGTAGTTTTTGCAGGGCCTGATATTGTTCACTTCCCTGAATATAGCCACTGCGCAAACTGCTAATTTCCTGTCCCAGCTTCTGAATCGCTGCTTCCAATCCTTTTTTTCGCTGTTCAAGCTCAGCTTTCTGGGCTTCCCATTTGCCGGATTCATCACTCACGCGATTCACTCGGCGTTCCAACGCTTCCCTCTGTTGGTCGGTATAACGAATTTCGTTACGCGCCTGCGCCATCTGATTCATCAGCTCCAGCAGACCACCCTTAAGGCTCTCCTCTTGCTCCTGGCTGATTCCACCTGTGACGCCAATCAGTTTGGCTTCTTCGTCAGACAGTCGCGCACGCAACTCGTCCAACTCTACATTCAGCGCTGACAGCTTTTCATTTAGTTGATCCAGTTCGCTTTTGCGTTCGGAATGCCGTGATTCGCTTGTGCTGAGGGATAAGATCAATTGTTCCCGATTGGCCTCCAAATTGCGTGTGCGCTCTTTGAGTAATTCACCGTAGCCTTCACTTTTTTCCGTAGCTTCACTGTATTGCAGCAGATCCTTTTGCAGACGTTCTACTTGCTCTTCCAGTTGTCGTAATTCATTACGGTCGTTTTCCAGCATTGCATCATGACGGGACACCACTGTAGACAATTGAAGTTGCTCCTGCTGCAACAAAGCTAGTTTGGAAGTTGCTTCGCTCCATGAAGTGTGAATTTGTTCAATTTGATGGACGTACATCGAAATTTCTTTTGATTTTAATTCACTGCGCAGCTCTTTAAAATGAATCGCCTTTTCAGACTGTTCCTTAAGAGGTCCAATCTGATCCTCCAGTTCACTGACCAAATCGTGAATACGCAGCAAATTTTGCTCTGTTTCATCCAGCTTGCGAACCGCATCTTTTTTACGTGATTTATATTTTACAATACCCGAGGCTTCCTCAAAAATCCCCCGTCGATCCTCAGATCGGGTACTCAGAATTTCTTCAATACGTCCTTGCCCAATAATCGAATAAGCTTCTTTACCAATCCCTGTATCCATAAACAGCTCTGTAATATCTCGAAGTCTGCATGATTGACGATTAATGAAATATTCACTATCCCCACTCCGATGCACACGTCGCGTTACCGTCACTTCACCAAAATCCAGAGGCAACGCCTGATCTTCATTATCCAGCGTAAGCGATACTTCACCGTAATTAACAGCCTTACGAGCGTCACTACCTGCAAAGATAATGTCCTCCATCTTGCCGCCACGCAGTGATTTGGCACTCTGTTCGCCCAGCACCCAACGAATTCCGTCGGAAATATTACTTTTCCCGCTCCCATTGGGTCCGACGACTGCCGTAATGCCGCGGACAAATTCCATTTCCGTTTTATCTGCAAACGATTTGAAGCCCGCCAGCTCAATGCGCTTTAAAAACATCCTCAATCTCACCTCTAACATTCAAATATGCTTGTACAACACCATTGACCTGATTGATATGAATTATCCCTATTGTAGCATAAGACTAATGTGGAAAAAGCACAGTATCGACGCTCACGTTATAGCAGTAAAGCCACGAAAAAAGAGCAAAACGCAGTCCATTCGCCATTACGGGCCGGGACTCCCCGCGGACTGCCCTTTGCTCTTACTTTGTGTCCTCTGCTTGCGTCCCCCGTTCGGGTCGCTCAGGTACCGATTACGATTCCGCCAGCTTCAAACGGTTTAAAGCAACTGCCGCCGCTTGCTGCTCAGCTTCTTTTTTGGAGCGTCCTGTACCTGCTCCCAACCGTTCACTGTCCATATATACCTCGGCTACAAACTCGCGCTCATGGGCAGGTCCGCGTTCCTCGACAATTTTGTATTCAAGCATCCCCATGTTATGATGCTGTGTCAGTTCCTGAAGCTCTGTTTTGAAATCACTCATCTGAAGCTTACCGTTTAATACAATTTGAGGAAAAATATAACGTTCTAGAAACGACCGGACGGCTTCCAGACCCTGATCCAAATAAAGCGCGCCTACGAACGCCTCGAACACATCAGCCAACAGAGCAGGACGAGTACGTCCGCCTGTCAGCTCTTCACCTTTTCCAAGCAGTACATACTGCCCGAACTCAAGCCCGACAGCAAACTTCACCAAAGAAGGCTCACAGACAATAGCTGCACGCAACTTGGTTAGTTCGCCTTCGGGCCGGTTAGGGTACTGATTGTACAATTGCTCGGACACCGTCAGCTCCAGAACAGCGTCACCCAGAAATTCCAGACGCTCATTATCTGCATGCTGACTGAACCGATGTTCGTTTACGTAGGAAGCGTGCGTAAAGGCCTGCTTCAGAAGCTGCCGATTGTTGAATTGAATATGAAGTTTCTGCTGTAATTGCTTCAAGTCTCCACTCAACGAACTGACCCCTTACGCTTCATATTTTTTTAGAATAACCGTAGCATTGTGACCGCCAAAACCAAAGGAATTGGACATAACCACATTCAGTTCCGCTTTTCTTGGCTCATTAGGCACATAATCAAGATCACAAGCCGGGTCTTGATTATCCAAATTAATTGTTGGCGGAATCGTCTGATGTTGAAGCGCAAGACCACAGATTACAGCTTCAACACCTCCCGCTGCACCCAGTAGATGCCCTGTCATTGACTTGGTTGAGCTGATCGCTACCTTATAGGCATGCTCTCCAAGCGTTTTCTTGACTGCTTCTGTTTCCGACTTGTCACCAACCGGTGTAGATGTACCGTGCGCATTGATATAATCGATATCTTCAGGATTCAACCCAGCATCACGGATCGCCATTCTAATGCAGCGTGCTGCTCCCTCTGGATCCGGCTCTGTCATATGATGGGCATCACCAGAAAGACCGTAGCCAATCACTTCGCCGTAAATATGTGCACCACGCTTCAAGGCATGATCCAACGATTCCAGAATCAGAACACCAGAGCCTTCGCCCATAACAAACCCGTCTCTTTCGGTGTCAAATGGACGACTTGCCTTTTCCGGCTCATCGTTACGTGTGGACATCGCTCGCATGGAGCAAAATCCAGCAATACCAATCGGGCGAATCGTCGCTTCGGCACCGCCGCAAATCATAGCGTCAGCGTCACCACGCTGAATCATGCGGAAGGAATCACCAATGGCATGACTACCTGTGGCACAAGCCGTAACTGGCGATGTATTGGGGCCCTTAGCTCCGAGTGAAATCGAAACTTGACCGGAACCCATATTAGCAATCATCATCGGGATGAAGAAAGGGCTTACGCGTTTAGGTCCCTTTTCGATCAATGCATTATGCTGATCTTCCCAAGTACCCAATCCGCCAATGCCAGAACCGACAGATACACCAACACGCTCGGCATCCACATTCTCTCCGATTACGAGCTTACTGTCCTCAAGTGCCAATTTACTAGCAGCAACCGCAAACTGCACAAAGCGGTCCATTTTGCGTGCATCCTTACGATCGATATAATCCTCTGGATTAAAATCTTTAATGGAAGCGGCTATTTTTGTAGTGTACTCACTTGTATCGAAAGCTTCGATTTTACTGATACCAGATTTACCAGCCATCAGATTATCCCATAGTGTGTTCAAATCCTGTCCCAGCGAAGTGATTACACCCATTCCTGTTATGACAACACGTTGTTTCAAAGATAATCACCTCTATGTCTACTGCAAATTGTATTTTTAGATCGCACACGCTTGTGTACAAAAATAATATAGAATCAACTAAAGTTAGTAATGCCGCATTATACTCAGCCGTTGACGAAGTGAAACTAAGCAAATTCAAAAACACACGACAATTCCGTCTTTAGTTCAATCTGTATAATTAGGAGAAAGTCCCGCCTGTAACAGAACGGGACTTTTGATGACATGAATTAGGTATGAGATTGTATGTACTTCACAACTTCACCTACAGTTGTAATTTTCTCTGCATCTTCATCAGAGATTTCCATATCAAACTCATCTTCCAATTCCATAACCAATTCAACTACATCGAGAGAATCAGCGCCTAAATCATCTTTAAAAGATGCTTCAAGTGTAACTTCGGCTTCGTCGGCTCCCAAACGGTCAACGACAATGCGTTTTACGCGCTCCAATACATCGGACATCCGGCTCACCTCCTCCTTATGGTATTATACGAAAATTACAATTAAAATGCCATAGAAGAGAGTTTTCATTAACTACTCTCCATCGGGGCATGCGGATTGGCAACATGAACTACATATACATGCCGCCATCCACATGCAAAGTCTGGCCCGTCATATATGAGGAAGCATCCGAGGCCAAAAATAGCACCACATCTGCAATTTCCTCAGGCCGTCCAAGACGGGCCAGCGGAATACCGCTAAGCATATTGTCACGCAAATCATCAGCCAGCACCTGCGTCATTTCAGTGTCAATGAATCCAGGAGCCACACAGTTGACTGTAATTCCTCTTGAGGCAAGCTCTCTAGCAGAGGATTTAGTAAGTCCAATCACTCCCGCTTTAGCAGCAACATAGTTGGCTTGTCCTGCGTTACCAAGCACACCAACAACGGAAGAGATATTGATAATTCGGCCGGAACGCTGCTTCATCATTGGACGTGTCGCCGCTTTGAGACAATTAAACACACCCTTGAGATTCGTTTCGATCACCTGATCGAATTCCTCTTCTTTCATCCGCATGATTAAATTATCTCTTGTTATGCCAGCATTATTCACCAGGATATCAATCTTGCCCCAAGCGCCGACCACATCCTTGATCAACTGATCAGCTTCTTCAGCACGTCCCACATTAGCCTGAACTGTAATAGCTTCCACACCTTTGGCACGAATCAGCTCTGCTACCTCAGTCGCAGCCGCTTCACTACCAGCATAGTTTACTGCAACATTAGCGCCTGCTTCAGCCAGCGCCAGTGCGATACTACGGCCAATTCCGCGCGATGCTCCCGTAACCAGCGCTATTTTTCCACTTAATGCCTTAGACATCATTATCCTCCCTTGCAAGTATTTAACCCGTAAAGGTAATCATTAATACTTTTAACGGGCCTCTAGGGCTTCTGTTATAGAAGCAAACGACTCCAGGCTACTCATGTTATACAGCTTAACCGTTTTGTCAATCTTTTTAACCAGTCCGGTCAAAACACTTCCCGGTCCGAACTCAACAAAGGTGTCCACCCCTTGTTCCAGCAGCCATGCTACGCTGTCTTCCCATAGTACCGGGGAATAGACCTGTTCCACCAACAGTTGGCGAATTTCACTTCCCTCACGTACAGGTTTTGCTGTCACATTGGTCACAACCGGAATCTGGGCTTCGGCAAATTTCACAGTCTCCAATTTATCGGAGAGCTTATCTGCCGCTTCCTTCATCAATGACGAGTGAAAAGGTCCGCTGACCTCCAAAGTAATAGCACGCTTGCCGCCTGCTTCCTTCACACGTTCAGCGACGGCAGCTACGCCCGCCTGTGTACCGGATACAACAATCTGTCCGGGACAGTTGATGTTGGCCAGTTCAACCAGTTGACCAGATTCCGTAATATCACGGCACAATGCTGCCAATGCTTCACGATCAGCGCCCAGCACAGCAGCCATCCCGCCTTGTCCATCAGGAATGGCCTGCTCCATAAACTGACCACGTGCACGAACAGTCTCAACTGCATCCTCAAATGTGAGAACACCGGAAGCCACTAGAGCACTGTACTCTCCTAGACTGTGCCCAGCCACATAATCAGGGCGGATGCCCTTTTCCTTGAACGCTTCATACAACGCAATGCTCGCCGTTAACAGCGCAGGCTGCGTATTGGATGTTTGCTTCAAGGCTGTGTCAGGCCCTTCAAAGATCAGTGTGCTTAGCGCGAAACCCAAACGTTCGTCCGCTTTACGGAATACTTCTGTTGCAGCCGGAACTGCTTCATAAGCATCTTTAGCCATACCTACAGCTTGTGAACCCTGACCGGGAAATATAAATGCCGTTTTGCCCATCGTGCATGCACCTCTCTGTATCCAATGCTTCTTCTGTAAAACACCAGACAAATTCAATATTATATAAAATCTTCCACTTAATTACCAGATAAGAACCGACGCACCCCAAGTCAAACCGCCACCAAAGCCCACCATTAGTATACGGTCGCCTTCCTTCATGCGGCCTTCCTCAGCTGCTTCCACAAGAGCAAGAGGAATGGATGCTGCGGATGTATTCGCATATTTATTAACATTAATAACTACCTTTTCCTCTGGCAAATCCAAACGTTGCATTGCTGATTGGATGATTCGGATATTGGCTTGATGCGGAACGAACAGATCGATGTCATCTTTGGACAACCCCGCTTTTTCCAACACATCAACCGTTGCTGTTCCCATAACGCGAACCGCGAACTTGAACACTTCGCGTCCATTCATATAAATATAGTGCTGTTTATTTTCCAGTGTGTCTGCACTCGCAGGCAAACGTGAGCCTCCAGCTTCCAACTTGAGCAAGGTGCCTCCAGCGCCTTCAGCCCCCAGATCAAAGGATTGGAATCCTCTACCTTCGGGTACTTCACCAATCACTACAGCTCCTGCTCCATCTCCGAAAAGAACGCAGGTGTTGCGGTCAGTATAATCAGTAATCCGGGAAAGGCAGTCTGCACCAATGATTAATGCATTGTTATAAATACCTGTCTTAATGAAGCTCGTTGCCGTAGCCAGCCCGTACACAAAACCCGAGCATGCAGCAGACAAATCGAAAGCCGCTGCGCCTTTGGCCCCCAACTTGTCCTGAAGAATGCAAGCAGTTGACGGAAACGCCATATCTGGTGTAACCGTAGCTACTATAATTAGGTCCAGATCTTGTGCCGTCATACCCGCAGACTCCAACGCCTTAACTGCTGCTTCATAAGCCAAATCAGATGTAGCCTGTTCAGGAGCAGCAATATGGCGCTCCTGAATCCCTGTACGGCTAACAATCCACTCATCACTTGTTTCAACGATTTCTTCCAAATCTTTATTGGTCAGAATTTTCTCAGGTACGTATTTCCCTGTTCCGATAACACCAACCGGCCGTAATTTATTCATATCGTCACTCACTTCCTGCTGATTTCCTTGGATATACTTTCCACCAACCGGTTTTGCAAGGCCGTACGAGCCTGCCTTACCGCATTTTTGACGGCAATGCCATCAGACGAACCGTGACTTTTTAAGACGAGTCCGCTCAACCCCAACAAAGGAGCCCCGCCGTGCTCTTTATAATCGAGTTTCCCTTTCAGCCCCCGAAGTTCAGGCATAATCAAGGCTGCCGCAAGCTTGGTCTTTAAGGATTTGGTGAACTGCTCTTTAAGGAGAGAAAATATCGCTCCGGCTGTTCCCTCTAGCGATTTTAGCATAATGTTTCCGGCGAATCCGTCGCACACCAGTACATCACAATTTCCGGTTAACACATCTCTGGATTCAACATTCCCCACAAAATTGACAGGTAACTGCTCGATAAGAGGATACGCCAACTTTGTTAGTTCATTGCCTTTTCCTGCTTCAGTCCCAACATTCAGCAGACCTACCCTTGGAGAAGCCACTCCGTGAACTTTCTGACGGTACAAGCTCCCCATCAGTGCGTACTGGGCAAGATGTTCAGGCTTAGCATCCATATTGGCCCCCAAGTCCAGCGCCAGAATACCTTGATCATCAATCGTCGGTATCATCGGCGCAAGAGCAGGACGCTCAATGCCCTCCATTCTTCCAACCACTAGCAATCCTGTAGTCATCAGAGCGCCTGTATTACCTGCGGATATCATGGCATCCGCTTCGCCTTCTCTAACCATTCGACCCGCTACGACCATGGAGGCATCCTTTTTACGCCGCACTGCCTTTACAGGTTCGTCCTGTGCATCTATCGTTTCGGACGCATGGCGAATGGTGAGGTTCGTCGGCAGCGCCCTCCCGTTCAAAACCGCTTCAATCCGTTCCCGGTCACCAACCAGCGTAATGTCTGTATCCTTCCATTCCGCCGCCGCAGATAACGCGCCCTCTACTGTCGCCTCAGGAGCATTATCTCCTCCCATGGCATCAATGGCGATCCGCATGCTGACTTCCTCCTTCGCTATACTCTTCCTCCGTGGAGCGATAAATGACAAAGTTGCCTTGGAATACCATTTCTTCTCCTACGTAAGCAAACACTTCCACTTTGGCCTTCCCTTTTTGTTCTGGATTTGAGCGTACATATGCCTTGGCAATACATTTTTCACCCAAATGAACCGGACGAACAAAGCGAATATCCGCTGAAGCGGTCAATGCTATCTCATCGTTAATTACGGCAACGGCCAATGAATTGGCCTGTGCAAACACATAATGTCCTCGCGCAATGCCTGTACGTGAAAAAGTATGTTCCTCTTTGATTTCAAAAATCGAAATACCACTTCGATCCAACTGGAGATCAACGATGTCCCCAATTACTTCATGTAAAG
Source organism: Paenibacillus sp. DP01 (assembly GCF_044784315.1). Taxonomy (NCBI): domain Bacteria; kingdom Bacillati; phylum Bacillota; class Bacilli; order Caryophanales; family Paenibacillaceae; genus Paenibacillus; species Paenibacillus sp. DP01. The sequence goes on along the minus strand of NZ_CP173059.1, from coordinate 2,188,465 downwards.
GCAAGGAACGAACCTGATCGTAGGAGCGCTCAGCCATCAGCTTTAGCCGCTCCCGTAATTCTGGGATTCCCAGTTCCATCCGGTCCAACCGAATGGTCTGAATGCTTACCTTCAGCTGTCTTGTCAATTCCTGATCCGTCACGAACGGATTATCGTCAATTAATTGAGTCAGCCGTTGCTGTCTCTGTCTCTTCGGCAAACGTTCGATATCAGTGACGCCTCCTTTCCCTACAGTAAACTGCCGTTCAGCCGACAGTTCAGGTTACTTCACGTTCTAACGGCTAAACTTCAAGCCGGTTTGTCTTCTTGTATGTATAAAGGAACCCCTTAGGCCCTTCTTTCTTAGAACCTGGTACTAAAACAGTATATAGCATGCTGACGCAAAAAGAAAGCATGCTGATAAAAAAAAGTAGCGCCTCACTGTAGTGAAGCGCTACTTTCTCTGCGAATATTCCAAAGAATCCGCTTATCGGACATTATTGAGAGATGATCTCTCTAGCTTTGTACGTTCCGCAAACTTTGCACACATGGTGAGCAAGTTTCAATTCGCCGCATTCGGAGCATTTCACCATACCTGGTACTTCCAGTTTAAAGTGAGTACGACGTTTGTCGCGACGAGTTTTGGATGTTCTCCGTTGAGGTACTGCCATTATTCCCACCTCCTTAAACAGATCAACCCCGCATGACGGGTATGACTTCTTATCTCATTCAAGACCGAAAGAAAATGCCAAAAGACAATGATCTTACAGCCGGTGAATCAAGCCTGCAACATCCACGTATCGGTTCAATAACTTCCCGGCACAAGCGGATGATGATTTTTTTTTCAGAATTGAACTCAATTCTCATTTAAAAAAATCCTTAAGCCCTGCCAGACGCGGATCAATCTTTTCCGTATCACTATCGTTACTGTCGTCGGAGCCAAGGCTCCAGTCTTGTCCGGCCGCTGGCGCGATCCCCTGACAATCCTCACTGCATATAGGCGCAAACGGCACATGCAGTACAAACAGTTCTTCACAATACGGTGCAATGTCGAAAGAATCCTCCGTCACTGCGATAAAATCGCCATCTTCATCCTCCTCTTCAACATTTGAAGATGAGGTTTGCTTAAACCGTTCACGAAATTCAATATTTAAATCCTCGTGCATCGGGCTCAAACAGCGGGAGCAAAGCATGTCCAGACCTGCGGTCAACGTGCCTTCCACACTCATCGAGCCTTGACCCAGACTAACGGCGACCAAGTCGGTCTCCAGCGGGGAAACGGCTGTAACATCAGCACGATCATCCACCAATTCACTCACATTAAGAGATTCACGGATAGGAAAGGGACCGTCACTTGTTGCTACTTTGCGAAAAAATAGTTGCATCACTATCACTCCAAACAAACAAAAATTATTATACCGACTGATCGAGTCGTTTGTCAACACCTTTCACTTTACACCACTTACAAATCCATCGATTTTCCAATGGTTCGGCAAGATCTATGCGGATGCAAAAATGTGTTGTATTTATCATGTACCTGTGAGTATTCGTACCCCCGCCACTCTTCGTGTACAATAATGCGAGTATAAAGCTTTTTGCTCCAGGTCTCAATGGTCTTGTTCAAGTGCATGATGAAATATCAGATAGCTGCCCTGAAAACATGCATTCGCTAGTAGTAAACCACTCATTCAAAATAGTTATCAAATAAGCTACTTCAAGAAAGGAGCCGACATACAGTCTTGAAAACACTCGGTATCATTGTAGAGTATAATCCCCTACATAACGGACATGTCCATCACTGGAAGGAGTCTCTTCGTATCACTGGTGCACAGCGAACGGTGGCTGTGATGAGCGGTCCCTTCCTTCAACGAGGCGAACCCGCGATTACAGACAAATGGTCACGCACCGAAATGGCACTTGCTATGGGGGTAGATCTGGTTCTGGAGCTGCCTGTGGCCTATGCTGTCCAGCCCGCAGAATGGTTTGCCCGCGGCGCGGTGACCCTGCTCTGCGCGACGGGCATCGTCGACGCGCTCTGCTTCGGCAGCGAGAGCGGAGATATCGCCCCGCTGCACACGCTGGCCCGCGTGCTGGCGGCAGAGCCGGCCGAACTCAAGGCCGGCATCGCCCAGCGCCTGAGCAAGGGCGCAAGTTATCCTGCCGCCTACGCAGGAGCCGCAGCCGCGCTGGCGGCCGAAGGAGCGGACGGTGCTGCGCTCGCCGCTCTCATGCAACAGCCCAACAATACGCTCGGGCTGCATTACTTGATTGCGCTGGAACGGCTGGGCAGCACAATCAAGCCCTTTACGGTGGCCCGCACGGGATCGGGATACCATGAGACGGTGGCGCCTGCGGACGGAGTCATCGCCAGCGCCACGGCCATCCGCCGTCTGCTGCTGGACGGCGGGCCGGAGGCCGCGTCGCCGTACGTACCTGCGGCGACCCTGGAGATTTTGCAGCGCGAGTGGCAAGAAGAACGTGCCCCGCTGCATTGGGAAGCGTTCTGCCAGCCGTTGCTGAACGCCCTGATCACGCGTAGCCCGCAGCAGCTGGCGGAGCTGCACGAGGTCACCGAAGGGCTGGAGCATCGCCTACAGCAATCGCTGTACACGCTGCCTCATCCCTCTATGGAGGCCCTGTTTGCCACTGTCAAGACAAAGCGCTATACTCGTACAAAGCTTCAGCGGATGTGTACACATATTTTGCTGAATCATGCCAAAGCTGATATGACTCCCACTGAGCTGGCGAAAGGTCCCGGCTATATCCGCGTGCTCGGCTTTAATAGGGCTGGACGCGAGTTGCTAGCGCGAATGAAAGACACCGCCACCCTGCCAGTATGGGTCAAGCCGTCTGCCGGATCACATGCCCATCTGGACTGGGATACTGCCGCAGCCGCCATACATGCAGCCGGGATGCCGCGTCCCGCCATACGTGACATGTATGCTGATTACTTGCGACCACCCCTTATGGTTTAATAGACAGCTTTTCCATATAATTCAGCGCATCGCCAAGCTTGCGAACCGGGACAAGCTTCATCTGGGTTCCGATTTGCTCTGCTTTGGCTTTGGCCTCTTTATAATTATCCGCCGGGACGAAAAACAATTCCGCACCCTGACGGTCAGCAGCGACGATTTTATACTTGGCGCCACCAATCGCTCCAACCTGACCGTCCTTATCAATAGTACCCGTACCGGCTACACGATATCCCTTACTTAAGTCACCTGGCGTCAACTGGTTATAGATTTCCATAGTAAACATCAAACCTGCCGAAGGTCCGCCGACATCCGTGGATGTAAAATGAATCGTTTTACGTCCATCCTTTGGCTCTACCTTCTGTACTGTAGCAATACTGACACCAAACCCGGAACGTTGTTTTCTCGTCTCACTGTCCGTGATGGTTGTTAATGGAGCTTGCACTGCCAGCAACTTTCCATCGCGCTTTAGCTTCACTTTAGCCAGCGTTCCGGGTTTCTCATCCTCCAATGCCTTCCGAATGGAATAATTATCAGTTACCCTCGTACCGTTTAACTCTAATATTTCATCTCCGGGCTCAAACACGCTGTTCGGTCCCGGAACCTTAAATACATACACATAATCCGGCACAATGCGATAGGAAACATGGGCACGGGTATAGGCAGCCTCCATCGCGGAAGATTGGGAATCCCCCATAGACCATACCTGCTCTGCTGCATATTCATCTTCACTTCTGCCATGCAGACGATCCTCTTTGCGCTGAATCTCCGAGTTGCTGTCCAGTTTGGACATAGCTAGCATGATGACATTGGCATATCGCGCCGATACCGTCGTCATCATAAAGCTCCCCCGTTCGTTGCTATCACCTTCCTGTACTTTAACCATCGGTTTGATCTCGTTTGCCCCACCTGGTCCATAGATCAGATAAGGGGTTGGCATATAAACCAGCACATAGACCATTGCAGCCAGCATTAAGACATAACCGGTTGTAAAAAAAGCTCTTTTCCGGTTAATTCGCATCATTGCTTCTCCCCCTTGCAGCCTAACTTCTCTTATCTTACCCAAGTGCCTCTGCACCACCTGTTCTCAAGCCTTCCAAAAAAGCATACATTGTTTACGACAACATGTACGAGCAACCTATATCCAGACAATGAAGGTGCATAACGCTGGAGACAGCATCCGACTCTCCTTAGTATATTTATGAGAGGTGAAATCTTTGATGCAAAAGGAAGCCCGCCCTGCTCCTTACTGGACAACCTTGCTGCTTGGCCTCGGAGCCATTTTGCTTGTAATGGCTATTGTTGCCTCACCAGAAGAAGTATTTCAAGCCTCTACCCAGGGACTTAAATTATGGTGGAGCATTATTTTCCCGGCCATGCTGCCTTTTTTGATGCTATCTGAAATGCTCATCGCCTTTGGTCTGGTACATGGTCTAGGTGTTCTGCTGGAGCCGTTCATGCGATCCTGGTTTCGGCTGCCGGGACGAAGCGGCTGGGTATTGGCCCTCGGTCTAACTGCGGGATTCCCGGCTGCTGCGGAAGCGGTACGCCAATGGGCACAACAGGAGGATATGACCGCGCTTCAGCTTCGACGTCTGACCGCTATCGCTCATTTCTGCAATCCGATTACGATCCTGCTCGTCATTGGCACAGGACTGCTGCACAATGCTGCTGTAGGTGGGCTGTTACTTGCCGTTCACTGGATTTCCGGGCTGCTGGCAGGCTGGATCACAGCCAGAATACCTGATTCGTCCAGAAAATCGAAAAAACGGGAAACGCCAGCTGCCATCCGGCGCGCTTCTGTTTCCCGCACTACCACCTCCCTGATCCGATCCGCATGGGAAGCTACCCGCTCTGCCAGAGAACGGGATGGCCGCAGCTTTGGAAAACTGTTAGGCGAAACCGTATCCCATGCTGTACAGATGCTGATGGTGACAGGTGGATTTATTATTTTCTTTTCCGTACTGATTCGGCTGCTGACCTTATACTCAGGTCAAGGAACGCTTTCTATGGTGTGGCCTGCGTGGATGGAAATCCATCTGGGTTCCTATGAAATCAGCCGCCTGCCCTACGATCTCCGTACACAAGCAGCGCTGATCAGTGCTGTGTTGGGCTGGGGCGGCTTGTGCGGCTGGCTTCAAATTACCGCCGTCACCAAACCTTCCGACAAGGGCATCACCTTCACCTTATCACGAGTGCTACATGGGATCATTGCTTTTGGACTAACCTTGGCGGCATGGACTCCGCTTAGCCACATTGTCAGTAATACAATTCCTGCTTACGTCAGCCGCAGTTCTGTATCTTCTTTTGCCGAAAGTGTAAATGATTCCGGATCGCAATCTGTCATGGCCGGAGCCAGCAGCTTATTAACACAAATAGTAGGAACATCCATGTACCCCTGGCAACTAACCGTACTGTCCGTTGTACTTCTGAGTACGATTATACTTGCTCTGCTCGCCGTTTCCTTTATGACTTCATGGTGGAGCCGCCGCGATTCGCGCTAACCTTGGCACGCAGTGCGTCTTCCACCTCTGGTGACACCAGATCTACGACCTTGCCATCAAAATGCGCAATTTCCTTCACCATACTGGAACTCAGATATGAATAAGCCGGGTTGGTCATCATAAAGATCGTTTCCGCATCCGGGTTCAACTTATGATTTGTAGAGGCTAATTGGAGTTCATATTCAAAATCGGTCACTGACCGAATTCCTCTGACAATAACCTGAGCCCCTTTTTGGCGTACATAATTGGCTGTCAGATCACGGAAGCTGTCCACTTCAACGTTTGGAATATCGCGAGTTACCGTACGTAGCAGCTCCATTCGCTCCTCAAGTGAAAACAGCGGATTTTTACTAATATTGTTAAGAACCGCGACGATCAGTAAATCAAACTGTCGGGCCGCTCTTTGAATAATATCCTGATGCCCCATCGTCACGGGATCAAAGGTTCCCGGATATACGGCAATACGTGGTTTGTGCTCAATCATGATGGTCCTCCCCGTCTGATTCGGTGATGCCGAATTTGACCCCTTCGGCTTCTGTATGTTCTTCGGCGTCTGACAAAGCATCATCAAAGTGATAAATGGATAACGCTGTTTCACCATAGACCGCTTTTCTAACCTGTTCAAACGGTCCGAAACTTATCGGATACTCATGTCCCGATTCATACTCCAGCACGATGATTGCACCTGAACGAAGCAAGTCCAACTCGGCCATGCGGCTCATCAATTCATCCCCGTGCTTGAGACGATAAGGCGGGTCCAGAAAAACAGCATCAAAAAGAGCTCCACGTTTTGCCAGCGCCTTAAGCGCTCGTCCGGCGTCATTGCGGAACACTTCTGCCTTTCCTTCCAATCCAGTTTTTCGCAAATTTTCTTTAATGACATCAATGCTTTTGGATTCCATATCAATAAAAACTGCCTTGTCCATTCCCCGACTAAGCGCCTCTATACCCAGGCCGCCACTGCCAGCAAACAAATCAAGCGCGACTCCTCCATCAAAATAAGGACCTATCATGCTAAATAGCGCTTCCTTGACCTTATCCGTGGTCGGTCGCGTCCCGGTGCCGGGAACTGCCTTTAACGGCCTTCCTTTGGCACTACCCGATACCACTCTCACGCTGAAACTCACCTATTTTCTATATGTGTTCATAACCATATAAAGATTATGACGTTATCGTACCACATGCATCGCCGTTTGAAAAACTTAGTGATGAAGCAGGTATAAAAAACCATCTCCTGGGCATCCTTAGGATATCGGCATTCAACCAATGTCGTAGACAACCGCGGAGAAGACTTACGTTTCCCCATAAGCTCTTCGTCCGGTTTCTCCTCTCCCATTCGGGCGCTCTTTCGTAGAGCGCCTGTTTTTTTTTGCATAAAAAGAAGCTGCTTCATAGCAGCTCTATGTATTATTTTTTCTATTCTGCATTTTGCTTATTTCAGCAGTTCCTCGGGTGTATCTCCTTGATAAACATACACATAACTTGCCACTGATACAGCAAAAGTCGCGAACATAGACAACGACGTGGCTAACCCGTATACTACTTTTTTCATCATTCAACTCACCTCCTTCCCCGGATTAATGTTAGGCTTTGAACCAAAAAAGCAACAGCCACTACAGAAGAACCTATTACAAAGTTAGTACATACAAGCAAGGAAGATAACAATCGCAAGAGGGGATAAAATCGCACTGGAATGCGCGACTGCTTTTCAATTCTGGACGGGGCAAAGCATAAAACAAGAATGAGAGCGATTCCGGTAAACAGGTTTGTCAACCCATTATTTAAGGAAATGCAAGATATGTATGTAAAAGCTACAGAGGTCACCAGCACACATGCCATACCCGTTTTCAAGTGAATACCACCAGATACTTGGCGCAGCAAGGCAAAAGCGACGAGAATCGTTACAGCTTCGACCATCCGCCCCGTGAAGAATGAGGCGAATAGTGTCAACACGATGATCAGAGACGCATTCAGAATGAGAGCAAGTGCGTATTTAAGTACTGGGACGGAGGCCGGATGATCAGGCACAGTACGTTTAATCTGGTTAGCAAGTTTGAAAGCCATCGTTTCAATCATCTCGGTATTCCTTTCCGACTGCATAGTAGATAAAAAATCCCGATACCAGTGCAAAAAATATCATACTCAACCATACCTCGCTATAGTAAAGCACAATAGAGGTTGAAATGAGAGACAGAATGATCAGTGTGATGACAATGCCATATTCCTCTTTGAACTTAAGCTTTTTGAAATTTGGGGAAAAGCCGATCTCTTTTCGATACAATATAAATGAAATTAGTAGTCCTGTCGCTGCGCTAACCACTTGTAACATATAGCCCTTCAAGGAACCGTTCTGCAGCTCAGCAACCGGGAGGTTACCGAACATAGCTTTCAGGAGTACCGACTGAATAACGGCATATGCAAAATAACCGGTAACTGTCATAATACCTGACCAAACAATCGGAATCTTCACCACTGTAGCAAGTAAAAAAATAAAAAGCAGCATATTAATGACAGGTACTAAATAGGGGAGTGAAAATTCCTCTCGGAGCAAATAGCTTTGCAGGTTCATAATCAGATTCACAAAAATAGCCTGCCATAGATAAGGAGTCATTCTAACTTTAAAGATACTGAGAATCAGCGCAAAAACAGCTACTCCTTCCAGTGTAGAGAAAAGTAAAAAGCCAAGTGGCTCCAAAAGCATACGTGCATCTCCTTTACAATTCCAACAAACCTCATCGGTGTATTCAAAAACTTGGATGTACATCGAATATAAAGGGCTGGGAGCTACTTTTCAAGAGGTCTTTTCAATAATTTCGTAGATTTATTCAAGCACTTCAACCAAATGTTATCTGATGCTGCTTCAAGTTGCAACTAGGCAACACTTTCTTTGACCGAATCTTCCTGCTCGCGTACAGATTTTATACGTGATATAAGCTTTTTCCCCAATCGGATGCCGGGCTGTTCTATCCACGTGTAGGTAAACCAGGAAAGTCCGACGGTGAATAGCAACGTCATGATGAACAGAAGTGAGAGGCTGACTAAGGGAGCAAACGGTAATTTAATCTGTACGATTAGTCCCAGGACCAGCATATGCGTCAAATACATGCTGTAGCTGAGGCGGCCGATCCATGACCACACGCGATTAAGTAGCCATTTCGGCTGCCAATGATACAAAGCATACGCCCCTAACAGCAAGCCAACACCTATGAGATAATCCGTCATACCTCCAAAAAACGCAAACAGCACAGTAACAAGCAGAAGCCCCCCACTGAGCGGGTCTACACTTTTCCAATGACGCTCGTCTTTCCAAATGAAAAACAACAATATCCCCAGCCCAAAGACAGGCAACTGATTCGGAAACCATAAATACAAATAATGCCCCCATAAAGATTGATCACTAATCAATGGATATTGAGCAAACACCGTATTTAACCCGAAGCTTGCCACAAGCACCATCACGACAAACCAAGTCGCATGGCGAACCGATTGAATCAACTTAAATAAGAGGGGGATAAATAGATAAAACATACATTCCACCGCAATGGACCATTCCACACCGATAATGCTGTTGATCCAATACGGATTGAGACCATTCAAAAACAGAGCATGGGCTGCAATATTAGTGACAGTAACTCCCTCCTGATCTCCAAGCCAAAATCGCGGACCTGTCCCATTTACAACTAAATAGATTCCTAACATTATGTAATACAAGGGTGCAATCCGAAAAAAACGACGCAACAGGTAGGCCACCATTCCTTCTCTCTTGTCACTCGAACGCCTGCTCAGAGATAGAAACAGCGTAAAAGCGCTAGCCATATAAAATAAAGCGACTCCTTTGGCTCCTATGCTCAAGCCTTTTTGCAACCAACCGTTTAATCCGTCCACATACTGACTGACATGCACAAGTAACACTCCGATAATCGCCAGCGCCCTTAGCGTATCTACAAATTGCAACTTATCTCGTTCCATCTTCCCCTTGTCTTCGGGCATCGTATCCCTCCATAACAATTCTTGATGATACGTTTTGTATCCATAATACACAAAATGTATCACCCAAGTAAATATCCCCATTATGTAAAAAAACACCCTCCGACCGCACCAAGATGCGGTCAAAAAGTGTTGATTTTATCATACTAATGAGTATTAATATGGCTTTATTTGTTTAAATGAAAAGGTACGGTCGTTACGATGACGTCTTTGTAATTGATTAAATAAGCTCTCATCAGCAAACTGGTCTGATTGTGCAGTATATTTTCCCACCAGTGTTTAGTGATAAATTGTGGAATGAGAACTGTGATATGGTCCTCGTCTGCCTTTTTCCACTCTACTGTATCGATGAACTTGCGGAGCGGATTAATGATGCTGCGATAACGGGATCTCAACACTACTAAACGTATACCTACATCCCACTCTTCCCACTTCTGTTCCATTTTTTGAATCGCTTCATCATCCACACCCACATATACAGCAACCACATTGTCCGACAATGTTTTGGCATAGCTGATGGTATTCATAACGACTCGTGTAATGCCTGCCACCGGAATAATAATCGTATTGCCCTTGACCATAGGTTTGTCCTTCGTGATATCAATGCGCAGTTGTTCAGCCGTATTTTTGTAATGTTTGTTGATCTTCATAAAGAAATACAGTACCAAAGGCAGGAAGATAAAGACTACCCACACCTGGCTAAACTTAGTGAAGATAAAGATGAGCGTAATCGACAGCGTGGTTAGCATCCCAACCGTATTAATAGCCAGCTTGACGACCCAGCCAGCAGGTTTGAGCCGAATCCATCGAATCATCATACCAAGCTGCGACAGGGTAAACGGGATAAATACCCCTACAGCATAAAGCGGAATGAGATTTTCGGTATTGCCACCAAAAACGATGACCAGCAATGCCGAGAAGATACTCAAAAACAGGATACCGTTAGAATAACCGAGTCGATCTCCACGAACCATAAACATATGCGGCATATATTTGTCCTTAGCGAGCATAAAAGCGAGCAACGGAAAGGCTGAATAGGCTGTGTTGGCCGCCAAAAACAAGATAAGCGCCGTCACACCTTGAATGATGTAGTACATCACACCGCGCCCAAAAGTGGCATTCGCAATTTGCGAAATGACTGTTTCTTGCGGATTAGGACGAACACCGTACCAATAAGCCAGCAAACTAATTCCGATAAACATACAGCCGAGAATCAAGCCCATCATCATCAATGTAGTTGCCGCATTTTTGGCAGCAGGCTTGCGGAAGTTCGGAATGGCATTGGAGACAGCTTCTACACCGGTTAGCGCCGAACAGCCCGAGCTGAATGCTTTCAGTAAGAGAAACAGACTGACGTTGGATACCGTAGCTCCAAATTGCGGCGCCGCAGCATGGGCTCCTCCTGCCAGATAGTGAATGATACCACTAATAATCAAAACAAAAATGGCAACAACAAATAAGTAAATCGGTATCGCCAGCACCGAGGCAGATTCCGTCACCCCGCGCAAATTCATAATAGTCAAAAAGATAATCATCACCAAAGCAATTGCGATCCGATGATCATGTAACGATGGGAACGCCGATGTAATGGCATCTGTACCTGCCGATGAGCTAACAGCTACCGTCAGAATATAATCGACCAGCAGAGAGCCGCCTGCAATCAGACTTGGACTCTTTCCCAAATTGTCCTGTGCGACAATGTAGGCTCCCCCACCACCAGGGTAGGAAAAAATGGTTTGTCTATACGACAGGATCAGGATGATAAGCAAACCCAACACCGCAATGGATATAGGGATGGAATACCATAGGGCAGCGAAGCCCGCTGTAATTAAAACCAGCAGAATTTGCTCCGTGCCGTAAGCTACAGAGGACAATGCATCTGAGGACAGAATGGCCAGTGCCTTGAGCTTATTCAGTTTCTCATCTTCAAGGGCCGTCGACTTTCGCGGACGACCGATTAATAACCTTTTGACTTTACTCAGCATTTCGTTGACTCCTTCTTTGGATGAGGGTTTTGCAAAAGAACTATGAATCGTATATTTATTATGTCACCTGCACATCAGATTGATGAAACAAATGAACTATTATTTTATACTCCCTCATCCAGAAAAAAACAATAAGGAATGCTCCCTAAAAAGAGCATTCCCGAGTAAGAAAGAGTATTTTGATAAAATACCCTTATGTATACAGTATTTTGAACCTTTCAGGCGTAATTCCTTCCGCTCGGCGGAATGTTGCCACAAAATGACTGACATCTCGGAAGCCTACGCGCTCCGAAATCTCCTTCACCGTTAATTGCGGATACTCCGTCATCATTTCCTTCGCCTTCCGCAACCGAATTACAATCAGATAAGCATACGAAGTCACACCGAACGCTTGCTTAAACAATGTATTTAAATGACGAGCGCTGACATTCATCATCACGGCCATATCCCTTAAACCCACATCTGGGCTGGCATAATTTTGCTCCATAAAGGTCAGTACAGGAGTTAAACGTTCCACATTATGAGAAAGGGAAGGCATCGAGCTATGTTGTCCATGTTTACGCAGCAGAGTCAGAAAACGGTACATATTGGCCGAAGCATCTAATCCAGACAAATCACGTTCACTAACCATGGAGTGTAGCATGTTTTCCCCAAAGCTGTGCAGCTCGCTATCCGGGTCCCAATGATACCCTCGCGTATGCTTCAATCCGAGTGCAGTCAATACAGCAGCGGCGATGGGTCCGTCAAATGTGATGTATAACGTTCGCCATACCTTGGTCGCCCGTCTGTATGCATGGGCTTCGCCTGGCAGTAGCAGGACCCCGGACTGCTCGCCCAAACGGAAGGTCCCCCCTTTATATGTAAACATCCCCTCACCAGACACCGTCTGAATCCAGTGAAAACATGGATAGCCCTCTGGACGGGACACATCCTCCTGTCTGCTATTAAATCCGATACTTTCAATAAAAAGAGGTAAAGAGTGTTCACGAGTAGTCAGGAAAAATCGCAAATGATGGGGAGTCAAAATCATAAAAAGCACCTCCGGCGTATGCGGTATTTGTGTCTCATGTAGATCCATATTGTTATATACATGTTCATTTTATTATATTTAAAAGCATTAATTTGTATTATAAGATAGGATTATTCTTATATACAGAGGTGATTGGCATGATAAGCAGCAAACTTCCTAAAGTATTTTACGGTGGGGATTACAATCCTGAGCAATGGGATGAGGCCACGCATCAGGAGGATTTACGGATGTTCAGTCAGGCCGGCATTGATATCGCCACACTCAACGTTTTCTCATGGGCTAAAATTCAGTCTGATGAAATCACATATCATTTTGAGTGGCTAGATCAGCTAATTGATAATCTTTATGAAAGCGATATCTTCGTTTGTCTAGCTACTAGTACGGCAGCGCATCCTGCTTGGATGGCTACCCGTTATCCTGACATTCTTCGGGTCGATGCTGACGGGCGTAAGCGAAAATTCGGTGGACGCCATAACTCTTGTCCGAACAGCCCAACCTATCGGAAATACGCGGAGCAGATGGCTGACCGACTTGCAGAGCGATACAAAGACCATCCCGCGATCCTGGTGTGGCATGTTTCTAATGAGTATGGCGGGGATTGCTATTGTGACAATTGTGCCGCAGCGTTCCGAGTGTGGCTCAAACAAAAATACGGATCACTGGAAGAGCTAAACCGGATGTGGAATACTTCCTTCTGGGGTCACACCTTCTATGATTGGGATGAAATTGTACCTCCAAATAATCTAAGCGAACATTGGGGAGAAAATCACTCCACATTCCAGGGTATATCCCTCGATTATGCGCGCTTCAATTCAGACAGTATTCTGGATTGCTACCTGCTGGAATATAACGCGATTAAAAAACATATTCCCGATGCCGTGGTAACAACCAATCTGATGGGCTTTTTTAAGCAACTGGATTATTTTAAATGGGCTAAGCACATGGATATAGTATCTTGGGACAGCTATCCCGGAGCTAATACCCCGATAAGCTATACGGCGATGGCGCATGATCTGATGCGCGGCTTGAAGGATGGGCAGCCCTTTATGCTGATGGAGCAAACACCGAGCCAGCAGAATTGGCAGGCGTATAATTCACTTAAACGGCCTGGTGTTATGCGTTTATGGAGTTATCAGGCTGTAGCACATGGCGCGGATACGGTCATGTTTTTCCAGCTTCGCCGCTCGATCGGTGCTTGTGAGAAATTCCACGGGGCTGTAATTGAGCATGCCGGGCATGAGAACACACGTGTATTTCGCGAGGTGGCACAGCTTGGCAGCGAGCTTGGTGCTTTAGACAACACGCTGCTTGACGCAACTGTTCATACCAAAGTAGCTATTTTGTTTGATTGGGATAATTGGTGGGCTTTGGAAAAATCAAGCGGCCCTTCTGTCGCCTTGAAATACTTAGATCAGGTGCATAAGTATTATGCTACCTTCTTCCGGCGCAACGTACAGGTAGACATGATTTCTGTGGATACAGATTTCCAAAAATATGATCTCATTATCGCGCCTGTACTCTACATGGTCAAGCCGGGTACTGCTGAGAAGCTGGAACAATTCACAGAGCGTGGCGGCACCTTCCTAACGACCTTTTTCAGCGGCATTGTAAATGAAAACGATCTGGTCACAACCGGAGGATATCCTGGTAAGCTGCGTAATCTGCTCGGGATCTGGGTGGAGGAAATTGATGCGCTTCTGCCTGAATCACACAATCGCATTATATTGAAAGAAAAAGTGGGCGTATTAGAAGGTGAATATAAATGTGGGTTGCTCTGCGACTTGCTGCATAGCGAAGGAGCCGAGGTGCTGGCGGAATACGGCGATGATTTCTATCAGGGCAAGCCAGTGCTGACACGCAATCGTTTTGGTCAAGGGGAGGCGTGGTACGTCGCTTCCGACCCTGAGGAACCTTTCCTTGATGGTCTGCTGGGCTACATTTGTGAGCAAAAAGGGATTTCATCCCTGCTGCGTGCTCCTGCGGGCATAGAAGCCACTATGCGGTCCAAAGATGGAAAGTCTTATCTATTTGTTCTGAACCATAATGCCCAGACACAGCAATATCATCTGGATGACCAAAAAGGAAAAGAGCTAATCAGTGGGAAATTCCTGGAAGGGGATATTTCTATTGAAGGCTATGGCTTTCAAGTACTGGAGCTATCCTAATGATTCAAATCTGACTTATACCATTCACTTTACTGCATGAAGGTAATTAGTACCAAAGGAGTTAATCATGAAACGACTGCTATGGATCGGCAGCTTGTCTTATTTTTTAATTGGTCTAGCCCATGTGGTTGTAGGCTCCCTACTGCCCGTGTTGCTAGAGCATTACGGTAGAAACTATACGGATGGCGGAAGCCTGATATTCGCTCAATTTTCCGGCTTTCTGGCTGGAGTCCTACTGTCACCGTGGCTTGCCCGGACTTTTGGCAAACGCCGAAGCCTGATATTTGCCCTCCTCCTGCTATGTGCGGCTGAAGTGCTATATTCACTACTGCCGCCTTGGGGCTGGCTATATGCCGTCGGGGCAGTAGCCGGATTTGGCTTCGGCATGGTAGAAGCAGTCATAGGTACTATTGTTATTGGGGGTATTACCCAAGGAACGGGCGCGGCTATGAGCCGTCTGGAAGTCTTTTTCGGGATCGGCGCCTTAGCAATGCCGGCTATCGCCAGCCAATTCATTGCTCTAGGTTGGTGGCGACTGGCATTCCCCATCATCTCCTTGTTTGCAGCCGTAGCCACTATAGCCTGGCTGCGCGGGTCCTTTGGCACAATGGACGCTCTATTGGACGAACAAGAACACCGAGGTGACTACCATAAGCGTGCCACTAATTCACTGGAGTCACCTACCGTAAAGGCTTCTAAAAGCAGCCCTATAGGCAATTGGAGGCTCCTTGCATTATTTATCGTTTTTTTCTTTATCTACGTAGGAACAGAGATGAGTCTGGCCAATTTCCTGCCCTCCATGTTCATCGAGCGACTCGGTCTCACACAAGCCGAAGCAGCACTCAGCGTCACCTGCTTTTGGTTGGCAATGGCCTTTGGACGGTTGTTCACAGGCTACATTGCCGATCGATACGGCTACGGTGTCTTTGTCGCTCTGAGCTCACTGGCAGCGACTCTGCTGCTGTGTGTGTTCCCGTTGATCCAAGGCACTGCTGGTGCCTTTGTCCTTATCGTACTGCTGGGACTCGGCATGTCAGGCATCTTTTCCATCGCTCTTGTTTTTGCCAGCAAAATGATGCCAGGTACAGAAGAATCGACGACCAGCCTGCTTATCGGTGCAGGTGGAGTCGGAGGGGCCCTGCTGCCCCTATGGCTTGGAAACAGTATGGATCGTGGAGGGGCAGTTGCTTCAGCTTGGTTACTGGCAGTATTTGCTTGTATCCTGTGCCTGCTTGGCGGTATCCTGTACGCCCTATATGTGCGAAAAAAGCGGCTTCAAACCGCTTCATCATGATATAAGCTACTACTGGCACCCCAAAAGTATCCTTAGTTGACAACCAAGGATACTTTTGGAGGTGCTTTTTACATACTAGACGAATGTACCTTGTACAGAAGCCTGTTTTTAGTCAAAATAGATCGTTTCCTATGAAACACAGGACAGATATCTATGCCTCCTCTAGATGAATGGAGTACTATACAACAAACCATATGGAGGTGTTTGTATTGGGTCGTCCAAAATTGAACCAAAAAAAAGGCCGTAAAAAAGATGTTTTTGTTCGTGCCTGGTTTGATAAGCTAGAAAAAAAGTTTGAGGAAATGCCCCCCAAAAAAAGAAGCCGCTCGAAACGGAAATCGTTTGGTAAAGACATCATTGTCAAAAAGCAAGTTGTACGTGTGAACATTAATCATGATGCTGAAGGGGATTCCAGAACCACAGGTGATATAGCGCAGTTCGGTTACATTTATAATGTGAGGCCCCAACTCGTTTCGATTGAAGGGGAGGTCATGTTCGATACGAACGGCATACTTACACCTGGGATTGCTCACCTTCCAGGGACTACACAAATTGCTGTAGCCGATGCAGGAAAGTATGAAGTCCGCTTTTCGGTGTCGGGTGTAGAACCTAACCAATTCGCCATCTTTATTAATGGCGTACTGGCTGAGGGAACCGTGTACGGCTCAGGAGCGGGAACACAACAGAACACCGGGCAAGCCATCCTCGCTCTGGCATGCGGTGATGTCCTTACTCTGCGTAACCACAGCTCTACTGCTGCTGTTACCCTGCAAACACAGGCCGGAGGAACTCAAGCCAGCATAAACGCCTCTGTTCTCATTAGAAAATTGGGATAGGCTTAGACTCATGCAAAGCCCCAATATACTAAAAGGGTTTATCCATCGCACGAGGATAAACCCTGAATACTTTTTAAAAGGCGATAATGATCCCTTTGTCATTGGCATACATTGAACTAATTCCCCTGGTGGGCACAATATGAATATCTTTAAATTGATAGCGGTTCTTCAAGGTATTCATTAACTTTTGCGCCAGTCCGGGATTATTGCAATGAGTAATAACGATGCTTTCTCCTTCGGTACTTCGACCACTTTTTTCAATGGTATCTGCCAACTTTTCAATGATTTGATTTTGACCACGGGCTTGAGTAAATAATGCGATGTTTCCGTCACCATCTGAACCTAAAATGGGCCTGATATGCAAGAATGAGAGTATCTTTCCAGTAATTTTATTCATTCGTCCGTTCTTGACCAAATTATCCAAATTCTCTAAAACAAAATAGGTTTTCATCTTGCTGATAAAGCTCTCTAGGGAAGAGATAATTTCGCTTTTATGATATCCTTCGTCGATCAGCTTGCGTAGTTTTAAAGCTAACAAGAGTTGCCCAGCCGATGCGCTTTTCGAATCGAATACATGAACATCCGCTCCCTCTTCTTCCGCCATATCCTTTGCTACCAACGCACTGGAATACGAGCTGGACAGGTTGCTGGATAATGTAATGGCAAAAGAAGTATGCGCGCCTTGAAAGGCTTCCTTATACAGCATAGGTGATGGTGATGCGGAACCAATCTTGGTTGTACAGGCTTTCATTTCTTCCATAAACTGAGGCAAGTCCAATGTGTCATCATCTATGAAGCATTTTTCACCCAATGTCATGTTTAATGGAATCGTAGTTACTTGCATCTCTTCTTTAAGCTCTGTCGTTAAGTCGCAGCAACTATCTGCTATGATTTTATATCTCACCCAGTACACCCTCACATTATGTTATTTTTCCCGTAATTCTTGTTCTGAATACATGCAGATGATCACTAAGTAAGGAAAATTAATTTCATTATCTCGACGTTAAACTAAATATGGATACTATGTACTATAAAGAATTGCCAACGATAATAACAATGAAATATTTGTGAATTATTATACTTTCCCCCTACACCTTCAGAGGTCTCTTAGCCCAAAACAAAAAAATTCTTTAATCTCATTCATCGACTCGTTACAATTAAATAGTATACTCCAATATTTGCGATAAAATAAACCATGCTAATCTCTGTGATAGTAAGGAGTCTTCAAACTATGCTTAAGCTAATCTCCAAAAAAAGCTTCATTATATGTATTGTTATCCTGATCGCTTTAACGGCATATTTCACAAAAGATCTATGGACGGAGATGTCGGTAAAATCAACGGATCTATCGGAATTGACAATAAACCATATTCCACTAAGCAAGAATATTGCGGAGATTGATTTGACTGCTTATAGAAAGAATCCGGATTTTAACGATAAACACACGAAAGATGCCGATCACAGATATTTTGAAAATTTCTTGATTGTCTATAGCTCTAGTGGAGAAATTATGAAACTGCAAACCTTGTCCGAGAGTGAATTTTCCAGCATCGATGGTCACAAGCTTCAGAAACTTGATGATGTAAAAAATAAATTGGGTAACCATTTCGTGGATCAAAGCTACGACTCCGCCCAAAGCCTAAACGCCTTAGTATATTATGACAAAACAAATCATACAAAGGCTAGTTTTGTATATCCCCATAATAACAAGCAGGATCAGATCGTTGTCTGGACTATATTAGAAAAGTATTAACATTTATAAGAAAAGGCCAACCCTCAAATGCTGGTTGACCTTGTCGTTTAAAGAATGTCCTACGCTTCTGAACGAATATGAACTAACTTTACAGCACTGTTTTAACCGTGTCTTGTACTTGTTTCAACAATCCTTTATAACCGTCTTCATCAAGGTAGCCGATACTTCCAAGCAGCAAGTGGCCAACCGATTCAATTCCAACGAAATCAAAAATTCCTGTATCTGATGTGAGCTTCAATCCTGTGGTCATACCGATTTCATCGTAGATTGCGTTGGGAGTACCATGTGTATTCACGATAAACCCTTTTTTACCTGTAAGCAGCTTATTAATCCCTTCTGTACCAGCCGTATAGGCAAAGCCGTATGCAAATACACGATCAACATAACCTTTCAAGATCGCAGGAAGTCCTGTCCACCAAATGGGCGAAATAAACGTAATCGTATCGGACTGCGTGATATACTCCTGCTCTACTTTGATATCAGCCGGTGTTTGTCCAGCTCTCATCGCAGCAGTATCCTCAGGCTTTAATACCGGTTGAAAATTAAGAGCGTATAGATCGCGTACAACGACTTCGTCACCTTTTTCCTTCAAGGTGGTTACAACCGTTTCCAGTATCGCGTGATTAAAGCTTTCAGCGTTAGAGTGAGCATAGATGATAAGATGTTTCATTTTCATGACCTCCAGATGTTTTATTGTTATTTTGGCATTTGTATAGATATCTATACATTTGTTTAAAAAAATTTAAAACCTGTTTTTTACATGCTCCAGCAGATATTCCAGTTGTTTTTGTTCCTCGTCTTTGAGACCCCCATAGATGGTTTCTTTTAATTTATAGGAGATCGTCTCAAATATAGGCTCCAGCTCTTTTCCCTTTTCGGTAAGATAGATCAGAGTAAGCCGGCTATCCTCCCTTTCTTTTTTCCTTTCCACATACCCCAATTTTACTAGCTTGTCGATCAGAACAGTGACTGTGGGCTGCTGACGAGCAATTTTTTGCGTCAATTCCTTAATCGAAAGTCCATCCGTTTGATACAGAAACATCAGTATTCCACCATGGGTAGGTACAATTCCTTCAACTCCATAGGATTCGAGCTCAGATACAATTAATTTATTGATCGAGTCCCTAATGGTTCCTACAAGTGCAGCTGCATTATTTTTTAACATACAAGCATTATTGCATAGATATCTATATAAATCAAGTATTCAGTCAGTCTGATCGGATTTTCACGTATGAACTGCTTCAATGAATAAGATTTAAGTCTGTTATAATGAGAATGCAAAGGGCCGTCCCTGGTGTTCTTAATCAGTTCCTGGGACAGCCCTTAAAGTATATAACAAAAATAATAGCAGTATGATTTATAGAATTTTCTTAAACATTTCGATAACTTGTTCTTTGCTAGGTATGAACGGATTGCCCGGAGCACAAGCATCCTTCATTGAGTTTTCGGCAAGCAAATCTAAATCCACCTCATTTACACCTAGTTCAGAAAGTTTGGCAGGAATCCCTACTTCCTTCGACAGGTCTTTGATTCTTTGAATTACATAGTCCGCGCATTCTTTATCCGTTTTCCCCTTATCTTCAAAACCGATTACCTTAGCGATGGCACGAAACTTCTCTGGTACATGCTTGGCATTCTCCTCCTCCACAATCGGCAGCAGCATGGCATTGCAAACCCCATGAGGCAAATCGTATACGCCGCCTAGCTGATGGGCCATAGCATGGACGTAACCCAACCCGGCATTATTAAATGCAAGTCCTCCCAAGAAAATAGCGTAAACCATTTGTTCACGTGCTTCTATATCATGACCGTCGCTCACTGTACGGGCCAAGTTGTTAAAAATAAGTTCTACTGCTGCCAACGCGGTCGCATTTGTAACAGGATAGGAACCCGGAGTAACCAAAGCTTCAATGGCATGAGTCAAAGCATCTAGTCCTGTAGCTGCCGTTAATGCGGCGGGTTTGTCTACCATCAGTTCAGGGTCGTTGACTGAAATCGTAGCTACGCTATTCTTGTCAACCATAACCATTTTGACTTTGCGCTCTTCGTCCGTAATGACATAATTGATTGTAATTTCTGCGGATGTTCCTGCCGTTGTATTAATGGCGACAATGGGCAGCGATTTATGCTTAGATTGATGAACGCCCTCATACTCCGTTATATGTCCCCCGTTGGTAGCAATAATGCCAATTCCCTTGGCCGTATCCTGTGGGGATCCTCCACCAATAGAAATTAAAAAGTCGCAGCCGTTGTCCTGTAGAAATTGAACGCCATCATGTACGTTTTTACAGGTTGGATTGGGCTTGACCTCATCGTATACTACATAGTTCAAGCCAATATCATTCAGCAAGGATGTGACCTTGCCTGCAATTCCACTCTTCATCAGAAACTTATCGGTCACGACCAGTGCTTTGCTTAAATGTAGTTCTTTTATATAGGGTCCAACTTCATGCAAACAGCCTTTTCCCATCAGATTGATAGATGGTACAAAAAATACATGTGCGCTCATAAAAATCTGCCTCCTAAGGATTCACTTTTGATCCCTCGCTAAATACAGAACTACTATAAAGTGAAACATTTCACATTTGTAATTCTATCTTTATTTAATTTTGATGTCAATATAAAAACACAGATATAACTTTGTTTTATTTTTGTTTATTTTGGTTTTTGAGTTAATCCAATAATTGGTACACAACTAATCGGAGGCAGTCTCGTACAACTTAGATGAACAACTTAACAACGAGGTGATGACAGCATGACAATCAACAAGAAAGTAGGGCTGGCTCTGCTGGCCGTATCACTGCTGCAAGCAACCCCATCTTACGCCAAGTCGGCGCCGCTAACTCCAGTAACAACCGTTTATGTGGATGACCGCCCGCTTGAGCTTACTGCCCAACCGCTACTGCTAGACGGGACAACGCTCGTCCCTATGCGTCAGTTGTTTGAGGCGCAAGGAGCTGTGCTTTCCTGGAACGGAGCCAGCAAAACCGTAACAGCAACCAAAAACGACACGACGCTGACCTATCGTATTGGAGAAGTTGCTGCCACCCTCAATGACAAAACGCTGTCCCTGAACGTTCCCGGACAGATTATTAAGGGCAACACAATGATTCCACTGCGTTTTGTGAGCGAAGCACTCGGGAGCACAGTGAAATGGGACGCTCTAACCCGGACGATCCGAATTGCCTCTAAAGAAGACTTTTTCACAACGATTCTTTCTGGAGTCAACTTGCGCAGCAAACCAGATTCATCAGAAGCTTCCCCTTCCCTGCGGCTTATTCCAACCGGTGAAAAGGTTCATGTCATCCGCGAGGTTAATGCTCTCTGGCTGGAAGTGCGCACTAAAAACAACCTGACCGGATACATATCGGCTAAACCAAAATACAGTGATTACACCAGCACTTCTCTAGCAGAACGGCAGGGTGATGAACTGATCGCCTACGGGCAAAAATTCCTTGGTACCCCTTATGAATTCGGCGCAGCAACCGGACAGACAGCGACCTTTGATTGTTCCTCATTTGTAGGGGAAGTGTTCCGACATACGCTCTCTATCGACCTCCCCCGTGTCTCTTACGATCAGGCAAAAGAAGGCCGGGAGGTGGGGCTGAACGAACTGCGCAAAGGTGACCTGCTGTTCTTCAGTGCGCGTGGGCTGGAGATCGGCCATGTGGCGATCTATGCAGGGAACAACAAATTGCTGCATACTTTCTCCAAAGAGCGCGGCGTTCATTTTGATACGTTTGACGATAAATGGAAGAAACGTTTCGTAACAGCCCGTAGACTGTTTTAAGACGGACTGGATAGCCAATAACAGCAGCTAATCCAGTACCACACTCAATTTTTTCTGTTTGCCTTTTGCCGGACGCCTCCCTTGCGGTTTGCGTTCAGGCGGCAAAAGGATTGATTCGTTCCCCTTGTTCAACACGTAATTCGATCCTCTTCTTTAACACTTTCTCTCAAAATCTTGAATATTCCATCAGATCTGCTTAAATAGGTTTAATAGCTTGTGCAGAAAACACGAATATGTATGCTAATGATGGACAGGAGGAATCGTTATGCAATTTGAAACAGATCGGCTCATCATTCGTGATATTTGCAGATCCGATTGGGGAAGTATACATACCTACACGTCATTGCCCCAAGTTACTAGGCACACAGCATGGGGACCCAATACAGAAGAAGATACAAAGGCATATATAGAACAAGTTCTAGTCTCACAGCAGGAAAAGCCACGACAAGACTACGAACTAGCTATATGTCTGAAAAACACTGGAATTCTGATCGGCGGTGTTGGTATTCATGTCAAAGATACTAATGCAGAAGTGGGTTATATTTTAAACCCAGATTATCAAGGAAAGGGTTATGCAACAGAAGCAGCACGAACCCTGCTAGGATTTGGATTTAGTACACTTGATGTCCATCGTATTTATGCAACATGTCGTCCAGAAAATAAAGCTTCTGAGAAGGTTATGCAACAGATCGGAATGCAACGTGAAGGTATAATGCGAGAACACTGGTACTACAAAGGCGAGTTTCATGATTCATATTTGTACTCTATTCTTGTTGAGGAATTCCTCTGAACGATACAATTTTGATTTTAGGAGGGAACTTACATGGAAGCTTTTGCAGAATATTTAGCGCATATTGATAACCCGCAACATCAAGCCCGAACGGAAGAGGTTTTAGCTTGGGTAATCAAGAAGTTTCCAAATTTAAGGCCAAAAATTGCGTGGAAACAGCCTATGTTTACGGATCACGGCACATTTATTATTGGCTTTAGCGTAGCCAAACATCATCTAGCCGTTGCCCCTGAAAAGGCAGGGATTCATCATTTTTCTGAGTTAATTGTGCAGGCTGGCTATAATCACACCAAGCAGTTGGTACGTATCCAGTGGGATAGTCCAGTTGATTTCGCATTACTTGAGAAAATGATCGAGTTTAATATTTTGGATAAGGCCGACTGTTCAACCTTTTGGCGGGAATAAAAAAAATAGGATGGGCCAATGCAACTAACTCATCTGCATATTCCCAAGTTGTCTTCAGTGACTCAATGTAATACTGATATTTCTCATGCTCCTCCATAGAAGGAGGAGTTTTTGTACATACGAATTTTCACAAGCATCAATCTAAACGATGTATACTCTACCATTCCCCCACCCACATAGAAAGCTATCATTCTTCGAAATCTCATCATGCTAATGCCCCTTAAAGCGCACCTATGCTATAATATGGAAAGTATGGATAGCTACATATACAGGAGGATTGGAGCAGAATGATTGGGAAATTTTTGATTTTCTCTCTACTGTGGAGTTTGCTCGGTAACCCGTTTTTGGCAATGCTCGTACTCTTAATCTTGATCTATATATTGGATCGCAACTTTGTCGGTGTATTGCCCAGCATCAGCAAACCGTGGAAAAGAAGACGCAATGCAGCACGATTGCGTCAACAGATTGCGTTAAACACTAACAATGTGGCTGCCAAGTTTGATTTGGCTCGAATTTGGCTCGAAAGCAAGAAATACTCGCAGGCTTTGGAGCTACTATTGGAAATTCAATCCCGATATGAAGATTCAGCAGACTATTGGAACGCGCGGGGTACGGCTGAGGTACACACAACCCATCTGGAGGATGGAGAACAGCATTTACTCAAGGCACTGGACATTAACCCGCGAGTGCAATACGGTGAACCCTATTTGCATTTAGCCGCTGCTTTCAAGGAACGTGACGTAAATAAGTCACTACACTATCTACAGCAATTTCAGGAGATCCAATCTTCTTCTAGTGAGGGCTATTATCTGACAGGCCTAATGTACCGTATGCTGGGACGCAAGGATGAAGCCAGCGCTGCATTTAACCAATCCATTGCTGTCTATCGTTCTCTGCCCAAATACCGCAAACGAAGTGAGCGCAAGTGGGCTGCTCGTAGCTTATTCCGTAAATTAATCGGCTAAACCGCACACTGAAACGCAAAAAAAGAGGCTTATGATGGTCAGTTCCTACTGCCATCATAAGCCTCTTTCTTTCATATACTTTGTCCGATCCGAAGCATCCGCTCACACTCATCGTAACGGCGCATAACCAAGTCGACTCAGTTCTTCCGCAATCACACGATAACCACGGCTATTCGGATGTATCCGGTCCAGCGAAAGCAATGCCCGTTCATTGCCTTCGAACGCGGGATAAATGTTCGCTACCCGGTAATTGGGTCCACCCAATGTATAGAGAAACGAGTTGAATTGGCGTACATATACTCCCGCCTCTCTTATCCCTGGAAAAGGATTATATAATCCCACCATTCGGATGATAAATGGCTCACGCTGACCGGACTTTATTTGATACAGGGCATGTACAATTTGGCGTACATGTTCTTTGGTATGATTCAGTGCTTGTGGAATGGAAGAACCTGAAGAGCCTGGGCCTCCAGCAAGTGTACTGATATATGGACGTAGATCATTGCCGCCGATCGTCACCGTTATGAGTTCAGCCCGATTGATTGCTGACCGAAAAAGCGGATTGTTGCGAACCATAGACAGCAGCTCCTGCGATGTCAGTCCGTTGATTCCCAGATTCTCGTAACTGACTGGTGTACGGAGATATCTTTCTGCCATTTGCCGATAGACAGGTACAAAGCCGCCACCTAGCAACGTCCCTGCACCTGTCGTTAAAGAATCTCCAATCGCTGTGTAGTGATACGCCAATGAACCCCACCTCCCTCCGACATAACATATATTATGTAGAAAAAAAGGAAGCGGGACCCGGAGATTCGCTTATTCTTCGTCTATTTCATATACACAATGAAATTGCCCACCATCTGGCAAATCCTCTGATCCATATACAGCAAACCCCACGTTGCGGAAGAAATCTGCCCCCTCCGCATCTGTATCCACCATAAGTCGCTTCGGGCTACGCTCCTTAATAAGTGTAAGCAACATCCCTCTGCCGTAGCCTCTATGACGATTTTCAGGCAATACAGCCAGATGATGGAGCACAATCGTTCCATCCTCCCGCTCCTCAAAACCGACAACACCTACAATAAGTCCTTCATCTTCCACACCGAACAACTTCCATTCATCCGAGGCTTGATAAGCACGCAAAGCTGCCTCTCCGCGTTCAGGATGATCTAGCACGGCGTAGGTAAGCAGCTCCAGCACCTCCTCACGAGCTGAATCTGGTTTTATATTTTTAAACATCGTTAGTCGTCTCTCCTTACAATCTGAAATGAGATTACACTTTAATTTTCCACAATAAGCAACGGCCAGTTATCTAGCCACTGTTTTTCAAATACACGCTGACGAAAAGCCGTAGTGTGACGGAACAATGGGCTTTGACGTACCCGCATATCCAGCAGATCTTCCAGCCCATGCGGACAAATGACCTCCATTTGATCCTTGGCATTCAATCGAATGGCTACAGCAGTTGCCGTCTCTGGCCAGCGACTCATCGCATCCTCTATCGAGGAATACGGAGCCTCCCCATTGCGAATATGCATCCGAGCTTGATTTTTGACAGACCAGTTGCGTCCCGCCTGTTTACGATTCAAGGACTGCTCCAGAAATTCATCTCGTTCCTCTAGCGTATTTTTGGGGTCAAAATAAATAACATCGATATCGTTTAGTGGTGTAGCTGTTGTATAACCATGTAGCTTGTCCCACACACGGTTGCGTACATAGCCCGCGGCTATACAACCTTGCGGAAGCTTCAGCTCTCGCACATAGCGCAAGTCTTCCAAGACCTGTGGATCATTCATATATTGTATGATTCGTAGCACATTTTCTTCCGACTTCATCCTGTACTCAGCCCCCTTTTTTTATGATGACAGTTGCTGCACAGACTCTGCTCCTTGAGCCGCGAATCGGGCTGTACGCTGCGCCAAACGGCGGCGTGCGACCAGCAGGAAGGGAATACCGATCACAACCGACAGTGCAACCGGAACAAACACGGCAAGCGGTGCCGTTTGACCATAGACATCCAGCAACCAGCCACCAAATAAAGGAGCCAGTACACTACCCAAATTATTAAAGCCGATCGTACCGAAGTAGGTCCCTTTATATTGAGCATCAGCAATTTGATCAATCAGTACGTCCAGCATCGTGAACAATAATACTTCGCCTATTGTAAACAGCACCATATCCAGTATAAACATCCAGCCTGAGTTTAGCATACCGCACAGCAGCAAGCTGACCGCAATACATATATTCCCTGCTATTAAGGAATTCACTGGAGAAAAGCGGCTTGCCAGCCGCACCAGTGGATACTGAAAAGCCAATACGCAAACCGCGTTGACCGTTAGCATGTATGTAAACCACCGGGTACCTTCCTCGAAGGACAACGATAAAAATTGAGGCATTGTCGAATTGGAATGGGCATAGCCCATTACGCAGAATACAGTTCCCAACAGAATCGGCATAAATATGGGATCCCTACTGGCTGTTCGGAACGCCTCGCCTATCCGCAGCGGAGCCTCTCCCGCTGTTGTGCCTACATGCAGATCCGATGCATACCGAGTAAACTGGATCAACAGCAGTACCCCGTACAGAGCATACACACCAGCGGCTACCATGAACGGCGTACCTGTAGATGCCGATCCCAACATCAAACCAAGCAGCGGTCCTGCCACCACACCAACATTAATCGCCGCATATCTCATGTTATAGACAAGCAATCTCTTCTCCTTGGGGGTTACATCGGATAATAGCGCCCGCGAAGTTGGCTCGAACAAGGATCTGCACAGTCCATTCAGAGCATTAATGACAAAAAAGGCCCAAGCCGCTTCTGCCAACGCAAAAGCGACAAATACAAGCGCCCAACTCGCAATGGATACCAGCATGACCTTACGTCGTCCGATCCGATCTGAAATATATCCACCGTAAAAGCTGGCAAAAATGCCAACCAGCGAGCTGACCGATACGATCACCCCCGTATGAAAGGGGGTGACCCCCAGACGGGTGGTCAGATAAATAGACAAAAATGGGATGCTCATAGAGGTCGCCATCCGACCAAAAATCGTACCCGCTATAATTGTCCAGGCCAGCGGGTGAATGGAACGCAGCTGTTCTTTCATATATATATTTTAGGTCCTCCTTCTAGGTACAAGTCTAACAAGGGGGAGACAGTCTCGACTGGTGAATATAACGTTCCAGTTCTAAACACGTTGTCTGATAGACAGACTGGAGCGCAGACAACTTCCCTTGTACATTCTCAAGTCGGTTCTCCCGTGCAAGCTGTTCAATATCAGACAGCAATTTGGACAAACGCCCGACACCCAGACTCACGCTGCCTGATTTCAACTCATGAGCAGCCTCTACTACTTTTGTGGCTTCGCCCGCAGCAACCAGTTCTTTTAACTTGTTGATTTTGGCAGGTGTATCACTGGTATACATTTCGACCAATGACTCAAGTAATCCCGTGCTACCATCCTCGTCCAGCAGCATGATCTCACGAATAACATCCTCATCCAAAATAGGCTCAGATTCCGGAATGGGTAGCCATTTGGCCAGCTTTTCTGAGAGATTTTCAATCGTCACTGGCTTCATCAAGTAATCGTTCACACCAATCACCCGCCCACGAGCCTGGTCTTCCTCGGACACATTTCCGGTCAAAGAAATGATCGGCACAGGCGGCTGTTGGTTTTCTGCTTCCCACTGGCGGATCGCTTTCGCCGCATCATGACCATTTAGCAAAGGCATATGATGATCCATTAGAATGCAGGCGTAGGATCGTTCGGAGGCCGCTCTTACTGCAGCTTGTCCATCCTCGACAAAGTCAATATGCTGAAATCCCAGGTGGTTAAGCTGTAATTGCACTACTTGACGATTCACCCGATTATCCTCTGCTACCAAAATAGCTTGAGAATGACTATGCTCACGAAGCAACTCGCTACGTACCGTCAATTCACCATTTTCATGTTCTTCTATTTCAACTGCCTGTCCTGATACCTTCCTGAAGGGAATTTCAAACCAGAACGTGGAGCCTTGGCCTTCTTCGCTAACGACCCCAATCTCTCCCTGCATAAGTTTCACAAATGAGCTGCATATCCACAGCCCCAGTCCCGTTCCTCCATATTGGGAGGCGCTGCCTTCACCAGCTTGCACATAAGGCTGAAACAGCTTGTCCTGATCCTCCGCTGAAATCCCGATGCCCGAATCCTGCACCTCAAAACGAACACGTTGGGAATCTTTAGTTTCCTCAACCAATTTTGTCCGAACAACAAGGTTCCCTTCGCTTGTAAATTTATTTGCATTGTTCAACAGATTAAGCAAGATCTGCATAATCCTTGCCGAATCTCCTTCGAGATGCTCTGCCACGGCTCGATCAGTCTCTATACTCAACTGGTTGCCCATCTGATAAATTTGCGGCTCCAACAACTGGGCAACATGGCTCATAATCGCCTGAACTCTGACATTTCCGATCTCTAACTCCATCTGTCCTGCTTCTACTTTGGATATATCGAGCAGATTATTAATCATGTTTAGTAGCAGAGAGGCCGACTCACGTATCACACCGATGGCCTGCCGCTGATCTGGAGATAGTTTGGATGAAGCTAACATTTCGATCATCCCCAAAATTCCGTTCATTGGCGTTCTAAATTCATGACTAACCACGGCGAGAAAAGTGCTCTTCAGGTCATTAGCCCTTATCGCTTCTTCCTTTGTCCGCTTTAATTCCGCATTGCTTTTGGCAAGCTGACGCTGCAGATTGACCAGTTCGTTGTTCATTGCTGAAAATTCATTCAGCAGCTTTTCTTCCTCAGCCTTGCTTTTCAGAACCTCATCCGTTAATTGTTCGACCGTTCTCCGCAGGACAGCCATTTCTGCTGTCGGTTCCTTCATATTAAAAGGCCCCCTTTACAAAATGACTTACGGGTTGCC
Source organism: Paenibacillus sp. DP01 (assembly GCF_044784315.1). NCBI lineage: Bacteria > Bacillati > Bacillota > Bacilli > Caryophanales > Paenibacillaceae > Paenibacillus > Paenibacillus sp. DP01. The sequence goes on along the minus strand of NZ_CP173059.1, from coordinate 2,159,093 downwards.
AACACTAACATTATCTCTTGAGCGAAAGTATGTCCTCTGCTACCTCCAGCGCTTCCTCCGCACCTGGTGCATATCCATCGGCTCCCACTTCCTGCCATAAGTGTGAATCAAGATTAAAGGGCAATCCACCGACCATAATTTTCACATGACTTGTAGTTGTATTTTGGCGGATCACAGTAATCAGCTTTTTCACCAGATGGACATGGTAAGCCATGGTAGCTGAGATAGCCACCACATCTGCGTTGTAGCTCACAATGGCCTGAAGCAGACTCCGATCAGGTACATTGGCACCTAAATAGTACGTATCCCAGCCATCCATCTCGAAGATATCAGCCAGCATACGCAGACCTATTTCATGCTGCTCGCTGCCTACACATGCTGCTACGAGGCTGCGTCCCTTATTTCCAGCACCTATCCATCTGGGATACAGACTGGAAATAATAAACTGAGTCGCGGCAGTACAAAAATGTTCTTGACCAACCGTAATTTTGCCTTCATGCCACAGACGACCTATTTCATATTGCGAAATTTGAAAAATATATTTATAAGTATGTTGAATAGACATACCTTCATCTAGCAAATGGATGATCCAATCCAAAGCCTGTCTGCGATTACCAAACAGTAAATATTCCAAATATTGAGCCACATCGGCAGCATAGGGATTATCATCTGTAATAAAAGAGGCGTACTCCTCTTTCTTCCCAATTTGCTGTATCCCCAATTCCAAATGCTCCAGCACCACCGTTTTTTCCCTGTGATGAAAGTGCTCTACCAATGTCTCCCGAATTAATTGAAAATTGATGATCAAATCTTCTTGGGTTATGCCGAAACCTTCTAAAAGTCTCTTTAACCAGGAAACATAATACGTAAATAAAATAGGACTGCTCACGATTACACTTTCAGCTAAATAGTTCAAACTATATAAAGAGTCCTGTTTTGTCTTTATTTTACCGTTGTCCCCAAAGCGCTCCAAAAGATCTGGCTGTAATTCGTATTGTTTGTGGGTAACTAGCTCAGCCAAATCTCCTGCTTGCATCAATAGCGACTCACCTGCGGTATATTGCTGTATACTCATGTACAGCTCCTTCCCCGACAAGGTATTTGTATATGAAACAGGTTCTAGGGATGACCTCAGATCGAGACTATTAGACAATTATACCTGATTTGCGTCCCCACTGCCCAAAATTAGACAAAAAAATAAAATACCGAAAAGTCGGTATTTTATCTTAAAGCTGATTTAACCAGAAAATGCAACACTTATGATCCGTTACTCTTCTGTCCCTCAGCTGTTAGTCCAAGCTTTTTTAGCAGATGAATAGCCTGCTCCTTCTCTTCCACGGATAAGCCATCCACAGTCTCCATAATAACACGATGATGCTGCGGGAATATTTGCTCAAAAAAATGACGTCCATCATCAGTTAATTCTGCATAAATTACACGCCGATCATCTTGTGACGCACGGCGGGTAAGCAGGTTTTTTTTCTGGAGTTTATCCACCACATACGTAATATTCCCGCTGGAGATCAGTACCTTTTCTCCAATCTTCTGCAAAGGCTGCGGTCCGCGATAATACAAAAGGTCAAGCACACCAAATTCAGTTGTATTTAATCCATGACTATGAATGTCCCGATTCGTGCGAGACGTGACCGAATTATAGGCACGAGCCAGAACAACGAACAAATTAAGCGCTAAGTCCTGATCATCTGGTTTTACAGACATATTAACAGCCTCCGTTACTCATATCTTTATTCCAAGATATCTTAATTGCGTACTTTTGTCAAGTTTAAGCGCTTCCCTTCCTGCTTTTACAGTCTGTATTGAAGGAATTACCATCTATTATGCGAAAGTTGCCGTTCATTATGTAAAAAAGCCTGCCCTCGACCAGTCATTAAATACTGATATCGAGAGCAGGGCGATTATGATTCAATTCTTAATTTCTTACGTAAAAATACGTAGGCAACACGTCCGCATAATACTCCCAGTACATTCAGTATGATGTCATCCACATCCATCGTACCTGCGCCCAGCAGCATTTGGGTTACTTCGAGAATGACCAATGCGGCCACCACCACTAACAGCAGCCTGCCTACCCTTCGCATAGATACCCAAATGATCGGCAAAAGAATACCGAAGGGAATGAACACACCAATATTCCCAAGCAAATTAACACCCCATACCCGAAAAGGGGAAGAATGCATGGCCCGCCAGTATCGCCCGATCGTATCCAAGGGAACAACATTATATGAATACGGAGGTCCTGGACGCAGCGTGCGACCAAAACCGAGAAACATCCAATATAATAGAAGCCCTGTATATAATATCAATAACACGAATGCTACATTATAAAACAGACGGTTACCAGACATTATTTATTCCGTACGTCAATTTGTCCATTAGCTCGTGCGATAATAACTTGATCCGCCATGTTAATGAACAGTCCATTATCGACTACACCCGGAATCTGATTCAAGCGAATTTCCAGTTCCTGCGGGTTCTCGATTGTACCATAGCGGCAATCGGCAATATAATTTCCGTTATCCGTAAGGAAGCGCTCGCCGTCTTTCATACGCCATTCCGCTTTACAGCCTGTCTGCCGCAGAGCCTCTAACGTCCATTCACTGGCAAAAGGCACCACCTCGACCGGCAAAGGGAATGCGCCCAGTACCTTCACATCCTTGGACTCATCCACAATAATGATTAATCGATCGGTATTGCTTTCCACAATTTTCTCTCTCAGCAGAGCACCGCCTCCACCTTTTACCAATACCAGTTGCTCATTCACCTCATCTGCACCGTCAATGGTAACGTCAAGCCTCCCAATCTGATCAAACGGAATGATGGGAATTCCCAGCTCCCTGGCCTGATCCTCCGAGGCTTGGGATGTAGCTACAGCCTGTATATGTAATCCTTGTGCCACACGCTCTCCGATTTTTTGAATAGCCCAATAGGCTGTCGAGCCTGTACCAAGTCCTACTTTCATACCTTCCTGAATCGCCTCAACTGCTTTTTCGGCCGCTTTTTGCTTCAAATTCATTATCATCTCTCCCGCTATATAGGCTAGTGTTGATCAACATCTATTTTATATGAGAACGCTTTATAAAGACAGAGACAGCTTTTTACCATAACAAAGACTATTTTCATCGTGTTCATACTCCCCAAATCGTTCAATAGGTTCGTATCCCTGCTTGGTATAGAAGGCAATTGCTTCAGGTTGAGCTGCTCCAGTCTCTAGATTAATCCTTACTACTCCCCGCTTTCTGGCTTCCTCTTCCAGAAAAGATAATAGGCTAACTGCAATTCCTTGTCTGCGATAAGAGGAATCAACATAAAATCTTTTAAGCTCCATCTCTTCCGCATCTATAGGCCTAAGCCCTCCGCAAGCAACTGGTTTTTCATCCATATACACAACAGCGAAAATCATATTTTTAACTTTCGGGTTGGAAAAATCAACCAAGTAAATTTGATCGGCAGGATACCTCTCCAACAAGTCTTCATCCAGCCTGCGAATCAAATGATGCAGATCCGCATGATCGCTCTCAACCTTTAAAATCGTAAACCTCGACACTTTTCTCATCCCTCTTCTCTATACATAGATACATGGACTCATTTCGCGAACAAATCACGAAAACCGCGATAAATCAAGCATTCGCGGCTTCAAATATGAAAAATGTCCCAAATTGATAAGTGCATTTGACTCTATTATAAAGTATGATGGTTTCTGTTGAATAGTTGCTTATGGACTGAAATGAACTCGAATTTCAAGCAGGAGTATAAATTGGAAAATACTGAAATACACACAACCTTTACCTATTAAAAATTAATTTTTTATTGCGTTAGGTATTCATTTCATGAGCTTTTTGTACGACATATATATAGGGATATCATACTTGTCTGAAAAAGACTTAAGACCTATTTCTAAAAAATCAAGGGTCAATTATCTCTATTTATTGTGTTTGTAAGGGGGACTTGATTATCTCATTCGATAAGCGGTTCAACACCATATACAAAAATACTACCAGGGAGTGGAACATTTTGAAAAAGTGGAGTAGCTTATCATTCTTCACCAAAAACTTATTATTATCCTTCTTCAATATCGTATTGATCGGGCTAGTCCTTATTGTGTCTAGCTATTTGATCCAACGTACGATTTTGATTGACCAATTGCATGGGCAAGTGGAAAAAATCACATTGAAGTGGGCGCAGGGCATTAATTCCGATGAAGTATCCCAAGCGGTTCAAGAAAAAAATTATGATGGACCCATTCAAACTAAACTTCGTACCTATCTAGATAACATCATGGCAACGAACCCGAATATCTCTCACGCCTATATTTTCGGAACAGAGCTGGAAAATGGCAATCAGACATCCATTGTCGCCATGCCAACAGATCTGAGAGAATCATTTGAGAAAGATAAAATGGGTGTCGGCGCTATGTACGAGCAACCCAATGTCGTAGCTGTAGGCGTAACTAGCATGCTGGACTCCGGCAAACCTACATTCACCAGTTTTTACGATGACTCTTTTGGTACATGGACGACTTTGATGACGCCGATTAAAGATCCTAGTGGCAAAATCTTTGCCTATTTTGCTGTCGATGCTGATGCCGGTGCTGTACCTGCCGGATTGACCAAGCTGCTCATTAGCGGCGCCACCATTTTGGTGATATTCCTACTGATCTGCCTGGCGCTTCAATATTGGGTAGTAAAACGCACACTATCTCCGATTAAGCAACTGATGTACGGTATCAGTGAAGTAAGCAGAGGAAATCTGGATGTTCAAATTCATGCTGGCCAAGATGACTTGGGGCTCGTGAATCAGAACTTCAACGATATGGTAAGCCATATTAACAGCATTATGACCAAAGTGAAGCAGACTACTGATGAAGTCAATGAATCTGCGAAGGAATTACTCGCAATCTGTGAGCAAAACGGAATCAATTCCAACATCATCAACCAAAATATCAATGAAATTACGGATAATATCCGTTCACAGGAAAAAGCGACAGGCGATAGTGCACGAGCTATGGCTGAAATGGCATCAGTCATTCAAAATATTGCTACAAGTTCTTCCAATGTGGCGGAAGAAGCCAATTCGGTAGAGAAGCGTTCGAATGAAGGTAACGAGATTGTAGATAAGGTATCATCCCAAATGCATTTGATTACCGATTCAGTAACGAATACTTCCCGTATCATCAAGTTGCTGGACAGCCGTTCACAGGAAATTGGCAATATCATTAGCACCATTTCAGGAATTTCTAGCCAAACGAACCTGCTCGCCCTGAACGCTTCTATTGAAGCTGCGCGTGTCGGTGAAGAAGGTAAAGGCTTTGCCGTTGTGGCCAATGAAGTACGTAAGCTGGCAGAACAATCTGCGGAGGCAACTAAACAAATTACGTCTCTGATTGAAGAAATTCAAAGTGAAATCGGACAAGCTGTGAATTCGATGGAGCAAGGGAACGTTGAAGTTCAAAACGGTATCGTCGTTGCTGGACAAGCAGGCGAGTTGTTCAATGATATTCTTCAAGCAACTAAAAATCTAGCATGGCAAATCCAAGAAGTATCCAGTGCTACGGAGCAAATATCTGCGGGGACACAGGAAATGACCGCGACAGCAGACGATCTTTCCTCCACCGTAACCAAAACAGCCAATAACAGTGTTCACATTATGCAAACGGTAGAGGAACAAAAAGCCTCTTTGGATTCTATCATTGAGTCATCCCATAAGTTGACGTCCATGTCTGAAGAGCTTCAAGAAATTACATCTTATTTCAAAATTGCAGACACAAACCGTACCAAATCATAATATCCATTTATCGATTTCAATGCATATTTCATAAGTAAGTCGTTCTGTGATGCCTCCCTCCTGTTCATCCATTTGAAGGGATCGGAGGCATTTATTAGCTTCATCACTTATATTGAAACATCAAACATTCAGGAGGTTAGCGTAATGGCTTCATTACTACAAAACAGCACACAGACAGCTCCATCCCCATTCCTAGTTCCCTTGGATTTTGCACGTATACAGCGCAAGTATACATCCTCTACTTATCAAGTAGAGTTAGAAACATCCATCTCGGAACAACTGAATCAACAAAACACTGCGGAAGACAAACAAGCAGTGCTCTTATCAGCGTATACTGCATGGTTATATCGTCTATCCGCAGAGGAAGAAGTTTCTTTCTCTACTTTTGTGCCTCAATCCGGTCTGCTTACAGCATCGTTGACAGTTGAAAAGGAAACGACTTTTCATGAACTGGCAAGCTTATTTCAGGAGATGCTCCGTGAGCCTCATGCATTCCTGGCAGAACCGCAAGCTGATACTTCATTTTCAACAACACTTCCTACAGACAGCGGTGTAGAATCCCGTATTATGGACTGGGCTGTTCGTGATAACAATGGCACTTATCAATTACAGATTCGGTATGATCAATCACTCTTGCTGGAAACAACGGTGATTCGCTACGCAGAATACTTTGCAACCCTTCTGCGAGGCGCGCTCAACAACAGCCATGCACTTGTAAATTCCATTGACATATTATCGGACGCAGATCGAGCTGCTCACGAAGCTTTAAATGATACCGTCGTAAAATATCCTGAGCATCAGACGATTCACGGAATGTTTGAAGAAGCGGCTTCCCAGTACCCTGATCGTCCAGCTATTGCTTCCCATACTGGGGAGTATACGTACCGTGAATTGAACGAGCGTGCTAACCAAGTCGCACGTGTTTTGTTATCCAAAGGTCTCACCAAAGGTGAATTCGTGACCATCTTCATGGAACGAAGCTTGGAGACCGTTATTTCCCTGCTCGGCATCCTAAAAGCCGGAGGCGTGTACGTTCCTGTTGATCCCGCTCACCCTGCTGACCGGAGTAGCTACATTGTCGAGGACACGCGTTCTCCATTTGTCTTAACAACTTCCGCACTCACCCAACAAGCGGCTGAACTATGCGGGTCCATTGAAACCGTAAAAGAAATATTAGCTATTGACGGACCACTGGCAGGTTATGCAGCAAGCAATCCAAACATTGAAGTAAGTCCAGATGATCTAGCTTATGTCATCTACACCTCCGGTTCTACAGGCAAACCAAAAGGTGCCCTGATCGCTCACCGCGGTGTCGTTAACCTAGGAGCTGTCGTACAACGCGATTGTGACATTACGCCTCAGGATGTATTGACCCAATTCGCCACCTATAGCTTCGATGCTTCTGTATGGGATACGATTGGAGCCTTGTTTTACGGTGCAAAATTGTACTTGCTGTCTTCCGAAGAGCGCGTATCTGTTGAAGAATTCGCTGAAGCCATCGAACGTACGGGCACGACAATTATTACTATTTTGCCAACCGTATTCTTTAATCAGCTATCTACGTACCTGTCAGATGAAGGTTATCGTAAACTCGCAAAAGTTCGGATTGTTACTGTAGCAGGCGAAGCACTGTATGGCTCACAAGTTCGGGCGTTCCAAAGCAAATTCGGTACAAACACAGACATCGTAAACGTATACGGACCTACCGAATGCACCGTAGCGACGACGACCCATCGAGTCCGTGGTGCCGTACCTGAGCATGTTGTTAATATCCCGATCGGTAAGCCGATTTACAATTACAAAGTGTACATCGTTAACGACGATAACAAGCTCTGCCCAGTCAATATTCCGGGTGAAGTATGTATTGCTACGCCTGCGTTGGCCCACGGCTATCTCCATCAGCCGGAGCGTACAGCCCAATCGTTCGTGGACAATCCTTTTGTCCCAGGTGAAAAAATGTACCGTTCAGGTGATATTGCCAAGCTGCTGCCAGACGGTACGATTGAATACGTAAGCCGGAAGGACTCGCAGCTCAAAATTCGGGGGAACCGGATTGAAATAGGAGAAATTGAAGACCATTTCTCCAAACATCCAGGTGTTCAGGACGTAGCTGTTGTCGCCGTCAAGGATCACACAGATCAGAACATGTTAGTGGGCTATTTCACCACTTCGGACGGACAGTCCATTCCACAGGACGTTATACAGTCTTATATTGGAGGCAAGCTGCCTTCCTATTTTGTACCAACCCATGTCATTCACCTGGAAGCTATGCCTATTTCACCAACTGGCAAGATCGATCGTAAAAAGTTGGCTCTGCGCCCACTTCCTGAAGTGTCTGATCTTACGTCCGGCGGAGAACCTCTCCGTGAAGGAACTGAAACACTCATTGCCGAAGCATGGACACAAGTGCTTGGTAAACATAACATTGGCGCGACTGATGATTTCTTCCTGATCGGAGGCGATTCGCTTCGTGTCATTCATGTGCTGGCTATTTTGAAGCCGCGTTATGGCGCGCTGCGTATTGGAGACTTCTTCCGCTACAAAACTGTTCGTGAGCTTGCTGAATACGTGGAGCAATTAGGTACAGAACAAGCGCCGCAGCGCAAGTCACTCGCGATTTCTCGGGAAAAAACAGATTTGAATGAACATCCTATTGAGTTGCCTGGCGCTTCAGATTTAGCTGAAATCCGCGACTTGCGCGTGATTTTGTTAACCGGAGCCACAGGATATCTGGGTTCACACATTCTGTATGACCTGCTCCACCAGACAGAAGCCAAAGTATACGCAATGGTACGCCCTTCTCAGGACGGTCCATCTGGCTTTGAGCGTATTCAATCCGTATTGACAGGATATTTTGGTCAAGATATCTCCAGCTTGATGGAAGGACGGGTCAAGGCTGTCTATGGCGATTTAGAGCAAGCGGATCTGGGTCTCTCTTCTGTCGATCGCCATATGCTAGAGCACCACATCGACGGTATCATTCACAGCGCCGCTGACGTTCGCCATTTTGGTGATTCGGCAACCTTCGATCGCACGAATGTGACCGGAACACTGGAACTGCTAAAAATCGCTCAAGCTAAGCCAGGAGTCTCCTTCCATCATGTTTCCACCATGGGAATACCTGAGGATCTTGCAAACGAAGGAAAATGGGAATCGACATTAGAGTTCTCTGCCTTCCCAGATGAACTGAACGTGGACAACCTGTACACGAACAGTAAACTTGCGGCAGAGAAGTTATTGTTCCAAGCAGCTCAAGCAGGTACACCTGTCTCGATCTACCGTGCGGGTAATTTGACAGCCCATTCGGCCAACGGACGCTTCCAACGTAATATCGATAGCAATGCTTATTATCGTATGATGAAGGCGATGCTGCTGCTGGGCAAAGCTCCACAAGCCGATTGGCATACAGACTTTACACCAATTGATTACGCCAGCCGTGCTATCGTAGAACTGTCCGTCAAACAAAAAAGTGCGAACCGCATTTTCCATATCTGTAATCCGAACCCACTGCCATATGATGAACTGATCGCTATGGTAAACCAGCTTGGTTACGCAGTAGAAACGCTGCCTTTTGACGATTACAGCGCTTGGCTGCTGAATCCGTCTTCTGGCATTCAGGAAGATGCACTTCACCTTGCTATGGGACAACTCGAAGGTGATGGTGCCAAGGATTCAGCTTACCGTTACGGCTGCTCTGTAACCACAGCTCTGCTGGAACAAGCTGGCGTACAGTGTCCGGTAACCAACCTGGAGTTTATTCGCAATATGATCCAGCATGCGGTCGAGATCGGTTACTTCCCGGCCTCATCTTCGGTATCTGTACAAGCAACACAGAGGTAACAAAGTTGTGATATTTCCCCCGCGTGTTTTCGGTATGATAGACTAGATTTTGCTAGTTTCATATTTAGTATAAACCTCTATACTTTCAGAATTTTTTGCATGCGGGGGATGTCATTCAATGAAACACACTTTTTTAAAAAGAACATTGCTCATCATAAGCTTGGTAGCTATTCTCGGGATTTTGGTGCATGAAGCACGTAACATTTATCACACACCTGTAGTCAAAGGAACTCATCGTACACGCACTGCTAATGCAGATCGACTGGTACGCCATTTATTTTCACTGACGCCTACGCCAGATAAGGTATATTACCAAAACAAAGTAATTGTCCTGATGTATCATGAAGTAACCAAGACTCCACCTGATCCCGGTGCTCTCAAGCTTAGTAATTTAACGAAACAATTGGACGAAATGAAAGCAAATGGCTTCCATTGGATCACCATGAAAGAGTATACGGATTTTATTTTACATAAAGGCAAGGTTCCCGCTAATGCGGTCCTTATGACATTTGACGACGGATATGAATCCTTTTATACGGATACTTTTCCCGTGTTGAAGAAGTATCATGTTCCGGCTACCAATTTTCTCATTACATCCACAATCAGCAATCCTAAACATATTGGTATACCAAAGCTGACATGGGATCAAATTCATCAGATGCATGCAGAGGGCATTGATTTTTACAATCATACCAATGACCAGCATGCTTACGGATACTCCAACACAAAGCGCACCAAACAAAAACCACTTCTGATGGGTCCGGTGTATTCGAAAAAGCTGGGGCGAATGGAAACCGAGGACGAGTTCAAACAGCGGGTTTATACCGATTTGGACATGGCTGACAAGAAGCTGTTTAAACATCTACACAATGATCAGAATGTGCTGGCCTTCCCTTATGGTGGGTATACCAAGGAGACGTTGGAAATTTGCCGCTCCTTGGGAATTGACGTTACGTTTACGGTGAAACGAGGAATTAACTCACCAGGGCAAACGAACGGCTATCGCGTCAATGCAGGAGGAATACACAATATTCCCGAAGTATTGGTGCAATATATGAAAGAAGGGGCTCCACTTCGCCCACTTCCTTTTGCCCAAGGTCCCAACAAAGTATCCTGAACAGCATAGTATATTTAGGATAAAAAGAACCTTTACAACCACTATAAGTCGTGGTTGTAAAGGTTCTTTTGTTGTATGGATTCGAGTTCAGGGCCAGATACGAATTAGCGCAATAACAGCCAGATGTACGGGATAAAAGCTGCACCACAACCAACGCGGTACCCGACGATAAAATCCGCTCTCCCCTGTGGCAAAACATACAATCAGAATACTGGACAGCAGACTAAAGTGCTGAATATTCGCATGGTGTACCATATCATACACAACATTCAAAACAAAATGGGCAGCAATCATCAGATATGAACGGGTGTATCGATAGATGAGAACAAGCAGCAGACCATAGGCTCCGTAATCCATCTGGCTGAGCTCCATGAACAGGGCTGTGAGGACGTACAGACCCGATACAGCCACCCAATGCTTCATGCGAGATGCAGCAGCCAGCGCGAGTAACGACGCCAGTAGCGTCCAGATCACATTGGGTCTATACACATCAAACGCCAGCATATAGGGCACCTGGGAGATCAAGGCCAGCCCTAGCAGGCGAAGCATGTAACTCCGCATATTTCGGGTACGGGTATAGCCCATATAGAGGGCGTACGCGTAGATTGGAAAAGCAAGCCTGCCGGCAATTCTCCAAGCCGGATCTGTCGGAAAAAACACAAGTCCGACATGGTCAATCAGCATCGTCAGCATGGCCAACCAGTACATATAAGGCCCCCTTATTCATGTTTTAGGTCTTTTCTTCCGTCAAATTCAGAATGGCGTTCATAATATCCGTTTTCGTAACCCGCCCTACTAGCCCCTGAATTGGAGCCGAGGAGGTACATGGCTCGTCCAAAACAGGAAGACAATTAATCTGATGCCGGATCAGTCTCGATATTGCTTCCAGTAAAGAATCTCCTGGAGCAAGCGTCGTCATTTGGGCCCGGCGAGTCATAGCCATGGTCACCGGGACAGTGTGAAGATCAGTATGTCCCAGCATGACCTTCAGCAAATCCTTGCGGGTAACAATACCAATGAGCTCCTGCTCCTCCCCCGTGACCATCAGCGTGCCTGTATTTTGCTGAAATAGCATTAACACCGCATCATAGGCGGTAGCATCACCTGATATCAAAATCGGGTCACTCAGTATATCTGCCACAGTCAGCTTTTTGAGCATACTGCCAATATGGCTATCATAGTTTGGATAACGCCCTGGCAAGTAACCCACCTTTGGTTTGGCATCTACAAGCCCGAGCATAACGAGCAAAGCAAGGTCAGAACGCAAAGTCGGCCGCGATAGTCCCAGCTCTTCAGCAATTTTATCCCCTGTAACAGGCGCCAGACGCTGGACAATATCTACAATTTCCCGCTGTCTTTCTGACAGTTGAATAATGATTACCTCCTTATGGAATGGGGTAGTATACATTATTAATGAGCTTAGGTCGGTCAATTTCAGCATGTTTCGACAATTCATCAAATTTTAATCAAAGACCGCTTGTTTTCAAATTTAAAATGTGTCACAATTAAAAATGTAATACATACTAATTATAAGTTTAACGTGTGCAATATGCTACATTTAAATGAGCTAATGTACGCCATATGATATGTATTATGTACTATATAACCCTGAGGAGGAAAATCAAATGAAATTTTTCTTGGATACTGGTAACATTGAAGAAATCAAACGTATTGAACGTTTGGGTCTGGTTGATGGTGTAACAACGAACCCTTCCCTGATCGCTAAGGAAGGTCGAGTGTTCAAGGAAGTCATTCAGGAGATTTGCAGTATCGTTGAAGGTCCCGTAAGTGCTGAGGTAATTGGCCTGAAGGCTGAAGATATGCTCGCAGAAGCTTATGACATCGCAAAGTGGGCACCTAACGTGGTGATCAAGCTTCCTATGACCGAAGACGGTTTGTACGCTTGTAACGAGCTGACCAAGAACGGAATCAAAACGAATGTAACATTGATTTTCTCCGCAGCTCAAGGTTTGATGGCAGCCAAAGCTGGTGCTACTTTTATCAGCCCGTTTGTAGGACGTCTGGATGATATCGCCGTTGACGGCATGAAGCTGATCCGTGATCTGAGACAAATTTTGGACATTCATGGTCTGAAATCCGAAATCATCGCCGCTTCCATCCGCAACATTAAGCATGTAGAAGATGCTGCTCTGTCTGGGGCACATATCGCCACCATTCCGGGTTCCCTGCTTCCTTCCCTGTGGAAACACCCACTGACAGACAGCGGTATCGAACGTTTCCTAAAGGATTGGGAAACCGTACCTAAAGCTTAATTCGCCAGTCATGGCAAACTATATTGTACTAAAACCCGAACAGCCCGTTTTTTACGGGCTGTTTTTTTGCTCTTTTTCCCGCATAGACAAGTAAAAGTAAAGTGGAAAAGGAATGTATGTTTACAAAACGCTGCACAACTTCTTTTGACAAAACAACTTGTTGTCCATATAATTGTTATAACAACTAATTAATTTCAAAGTATCCTGTGCGGAAAATTAGAAAGGAGTGTCATATGAATAATTTGCCTCCCGATTGCTCTATTGGGATGTTGCTTGGAATCACCCATCGCAAAATGAGTCAACAGCTCTCGCATCGGCTTAAACCTTATGATATTTCCCCAGAGCAATGGTCGGTTCTGTACCAAATCTATCAGTCCGAGGGTTTAAATCAGAAAGAAATTGCAGCTAAGGCTGTAAAGGACCAGCCCACCACGACTCGTATTATTGATTTGTTGGACAAGAAGGGCTGGGTACAGCGTGTGAACAGCCCACAGGATCGCCGGGCTTATTTGCTTCATTTGACTGAAGCAGGCCGACAGCTTGTGAAGGAGACTCTCCCCGTCGAACGAGATGCCAACCACGATTTTGTAAAAGGAATTTCCTCTGCAGATCTGAAGCAATTCCGCCAAACGCTTTTACAAATTCATACCAACATGACTGAATCAGAAAAACAAGGAGAGAACGATTAATATGCAACAAGGCAAGCAACCTCTTTGGACCAAGGAATTTATCGTTCTTACGGTTTCCAATTTATTTTTGTTTCTGGAACTACAGATGATTGTATCTTCCATTCCTTCCTATGTGAAAAATGCATTCCATGCTACCTCCGTGCAGGTCAGTCTTGTTACGACTTTGTTCGCATTAAGTGCAATTGTTGCAAGACTTTTTTCTGCCCGTATGCTGGAAAAAGGACATCGCAGCGCCCTGATCTTCGTTGGACTGCTGTTTGCATTAGCAGGAACGTTGGGATACAGTGTTTCACCGACAATTGCGGTACTCCTGCTCATGCGTATGCTGTTTGGGATTGGCTTTGGTATGAGCAGCACTGCCTTTCCAACAATGGTCACTGACGTCATCCCTCCCAAACGTCTCGGTGAAGGAATGGGATTTTTTAGTCTGTCCACTAGTTTAGCCATGTCTATTGGGCCAACCATCGGTATTTCGATGCTGCAATACGGCAGTTTTAACCTGCTTGCCTATTCGACATCTGCTGTCATTGTTGTCATTTTCCCTCTAGCCTACTGGCTCATTCGCACACTGCCTAAGGGGCACGTCGAACCACCTATGGTCCCTTTGGAGGAAGGGCGCAAACCGGCATTCAACCGTAAATTGTGGATTCCCGCCTTGTTGAACATGTTGATGTCTATCACATATGGCGGGTTGCTCGGTTTTATGGCGCTCTATGGAGATGAAGCTAATCTGGCGCACCCGGCTTACTTTTTCCTGTTTAATGCGGTATCTGTACTGATTGTGCGCCCCTTCTCGGGCCGTATATATGACAAAAAAGGGGCAAAGGCACTGCTCATCCCTGGTTCCCTGTTTCTCATTGGTGGTCTGATTCTGCTTTCCTACGCACACAGTGACGCCTTTATGTATCTGTCTGCTCTTTGCTACGGTATCGGGTTTGGTGTTATGCAGCCAACCTTGCAAACCTGGATGATTCAGGTCGTGTCACCTAAACAGAGGGGCATGGCAAACGGTATGTTTCTCAATTCCCTCGATTTTGGAGTCGCAGCCGGAGCACTTATACTTGGCGTTATCGCCAAAGCCAGTGATTATGCATGGATGTATCGTCTTTCGTCGCTGTTTGTTGTGCTGTTCTTGCTGATTTACGTCATTCAGATTATCGCAAGCCGCAAGCCTAAAACAAATGTTCCTCTGGAGGGGTAAGACTATTCTTTAAAATGAGTATCCATCTATATTTGCTCAAATATCAAAAGCACCCGTTACCATGGCTTTACATGGAAAACGGGTGCTTTTTTTATTTCAAAGCTTTTTCAATTGCAATTTATTTATATTTCGCAGGAGTTTTGTGTCTTAGCTTAGAAGAAAGAGGCTTTTCTCGAGACACGTATGTCATTCCCTTAGTCTTATGGCTACGATCACTAGATTTGCCCCCTGCGGGTTCATCCTGCTCTGGCTTGACCGCAAATAGCATAAGCAGAGCCGCAATCCCCCCCACTGCGGCCATGACGCCAAAAAGCAGACCATGCCCACTGCTGCCGATCAGCAAGGATACAACCGGAGGGCCTAAAGATACTCCGACAAAGCGCATACTGCTGTACAAGGAAGTGATGGTTCCGCGCTCTTCTTTTTCAATTCCCTTAGTAATCAGTGCATCCAAACAAGGGAGTGCGAGCCCAATACCCCCGCCCCCTAGCGTAAACAGGCCAATCACAGCATAAATATGTTGAAAAAATCCGAGAATAGCAAAGCTGATCGTCAATATGGCCAAACCACCGAAACCGATCCATTTCATACGCTTTTTGTGCTTGCCAATAACCTTGCCACCTAAATAAGAGCACAGACAGAGGGAAATAAGCGGTATGGCCAGCACAAAGCCCTTCCAGACGCCATGGAGGTTGTAACGACTTTCCAGTATGTCGGATAAGTAGAACAAGACGCCAAAAATGACAAACATACAAATACCGCCCATAGCAAAAATAGCATAGAGCCAGCGTCCTTTTTCGGCAAGCACCTGCTTCACATTCCCCACAAATTCTCGAAACCTAATCGGTTGGTTTTTACGCTTGGGTACATGGATCAGCCTAATGACCAAAATAAGCGAAATCAGACAGAGGCCCGGAATCACTGCCAATGGCAAAAACCATAGTACAGCTCCCAGCGCAGCACCGAGAATCGGACTTAATACTTTACCGAATGTGTTGTAGGTCTCGACTACCCCCAGGTTCTTGCTGGCTTCATCCTCGTTCTCATACAGATCGCCCACAAGTGGAATGACTATAGGAAAAGCCCCCGCCGCTCCCGCGCCCTGAAGTAGACGACCTGCAATAATGGTCCAGTAAGCTGCCAGGTCATGTAGCAGCCATGCTCCCACCGCAGAAATGCCCCCTCCAATCACAGTCAGAATCAGACAGGGAACAATCACCGCTTTACGGCCAAAACGGTCGGATAGATAGCCAGCAATCGGTATCAGTAAAATGGCCACCACCGCATACACTGTAATCAACATGCTAATCCGAAAGGAGCTTACATGTAGCTTACGTCCGATTTCCGGTAAAACCGGAATCAGCATGGAATTACCCAGCGTCATCATCAGCGGGATGGAACCTAATGCAACCAGATTCCCTTTATTTTGTTGCATCCCGTTACCACCTTTGCAAAAGTAATAACACAGCTGTCCAGATTCGTTCAACAGATGTTATTGTGTTTACATTGGTGGGAATTTATACGACTATACTTTAAAACCACCGACCCTTGCGTTCAGCAATTGCGACATATCCGCCAGAGTGTGAATGGACGATGCAATTTCCTCCATGGAAGCCAGTTGCTCTTCAGCCGCCGCACTGACGCTTTGGGTTCCTCCTGCCGTCTGCTCCGCTACTTCACGTATGCGTTCCGCCGCCTTCACCATTCGCTCTGATCCACCGGACATTTGTTCTACAGACCGATTAACACTGTGAATCTGCTCGCTGACCTGTTGAATGGAACTTCCAATCTGACGAAATGCAGTTTCAGCGGATTGCATGACCTTTACGCCAGATTGCACTTCAACTGTTCCAGACTGCATGGTGGAAGCGACATGCCCAACATGCTCCTGAATGTTTTGCACAAACTGTGTGATTTCTGCTGCTGAAACCGATACCTGCTCGGACAATCTTTTTACCTCAGAGGCCACAACAGCAAATCCTTTGCCCTGTTCTCCCGCTCTTGCCGCTTCAATGGATGCGTTAAGCGCCAGCATTCCAGTCTGTTTGGCAAATCCGGTAATAACAGATCCGATCATGCCAATCTGCTCCGCCTGTTCACTAAGTGAACGTACAGCACGTGCAGAGCTGTCTACACTTTCGCTTACCTTCTCCATCTGACGCATAGCCTGACCTATCGATTGTTCCCCTGCTTCTGCATCTTTAGCGGCGGTATCAGACAATTCATATACCTGCTCGCTTGTGGTAGCAATCTGTTCCAGCTCGTAGGCAAGTTCTTTCATGGTATCTGTAGTTTGTGTAATATCATCGACCTGATGCTCCATGCCCGTCACAAGCTCTTCCATTACACCGGAGGTATGACGATTGGCCTGATTCATTTCCTCAGTACTGACGTTAACACGCTCTGCGGTTACCGTTAATGTACGAGCCGTATCCTGAGCATCCACAATGATACTGCGGAACCCTTCAATAAGCTTGTTGTAGGAGCTCGCAATCATACCGATTTCGTCTTTGGACGTAATATCCAGTCGACTTCGCAAATCTCCTCCACCTTGAGACATTTGCAACAACTGCTCATTCATATGGTGTAATGGACGAATCGAACGAATCAAAACGATAGATTGAGCAATGCTGTAAATAATAACCAAAAGCCCTACAATGCTCGTAATCAAAGTTGTATTCGTCATCGTTTGGTGCGCCTGCTGTATTTTCACCGTTACCATATCTTCCTGCGCCTTGACAAATGCTACCACCTTGGTATCAAGTTGCTTACGCAAAACCCGTTCGTTTTCAAAATCATCGAGCAATTCAGAAAATGGGGGGAAAGCATCATCTCTTGTACTCTTATACCCCGCTGTAGTCAGTAGACTATGAACCTGATTCATATAGGTATTAATCCCTGTTTTGAGCTCAGTCATCTTCTTCTTTGTATCCTCATTACCTGTATTGAGTAGAGCTTCTGTCTCCTGTAGCAACTTTGCAACTTCACTCTGCTTGTTTCCGATCTCGTTCCCATACTGTTCGTCACGAGTCAGCAAATATGCCCGCTCATCATTGGATATCCCGTTTAACAAAAATTGAAGAGACTTGGAGTTATACGCAATCGTCTCTTCACGATTCATAATATCTTTGTACTCGTTCTCACTATGTATACTTAAAATGTAATTGGTCAGCAGCATGGCAGCAATCACACTTGGGATCAGTATCGCGCTGAGAATCATTTTGGCCTTAATTGTTAAGTTCATGAATTGGTCCCCCAGTTGTTTCAAAATAAAATGTTCAACTTACTATATATCGTTTTATTGGTGTGTTTTTTTAAATGAAAGCGGAAAAGTGTATAGATTTTTAAATATATTTGTGTCTATTAAGTGAACATATATATGTTTTTTAATATCAAAAAACAAAAAAATTCAAATTAGGGAAAAAGATAAGAACTATTATCCGTTTGTACTTGTCGGATTCGGATGGTTAAAAATGATATACTATGTAATGGTATGCTATAAGCCTCAAGGAGGATTTGCATGAAAATTCTGGAGCTCAAACCACTTATTCACGTGCTTAACAAGTTGGAAACCCGTAGCTGTCTTATTGAGCAGCAGGGAAACATGATCATGGATTACTACCGTGAACCTCAAATTGCCAACGAACTCTATAAAATAAATTCCTGTACCAAAAGTGTGATTTCCGCATTAGTTAGTATGGCTATGGATCAACAACTGGTACCCAAACCAGAGACACCGATCCTCGAATTTTTCCCTCAGCTGGCCAAAGATAGTGACCCTCGAAAGCGTGATATTACGATTGAACACCTGCTGACGATGTCTGCTGGCTTTAACTGGACGGAATTTGGGGGACAAAATTCTTTTCCTACCATGAGCAAAACGTCCGATTGGGTGCAATTTGTGCTTTCACAGCCATTATCGGATATACCAGGTACGCGAATGGAGTACAGCTCTGGCTGTTCTCAACTTTTGGCCACCTTGCTGCGTTCTGCCTCTGGACAAGCCGTTGCTGAATTTGCCGAGGAGCAATTATTCCAGCCACTCGGTATCGATAACTATCATTGGGAAACCGATCCGCAAGGCACTCACACCGGAGGCTTCGGGCTACATCTCAGACCGCTGGACATGCTCAAATTCGGGCGGCTTTATCTGACCGAAGGAAGCTGGGAAGGACGGCAGATCATCCAGACAGAGACCGTCCGATATTCGACTCGTCCATTTCTTCCAGCCTCCAAACCACAAAAAGCATATTACGGCTGTCACTGGTGGGCTTCTTCCTTTTCGGATGAGAGAGAAACAGGAACCGAAATAGACTATTTTTACGCACTCGGCTTTGGTGGGCAATATATTATTGTGGTCCCGTCCTATGATTTGGTAGTTGTCCTCACGGCTGATACATTTAAAAAGAAGCGGACTCCTGTGGATATTTTCCGGCAGTACCTTGTACCACTACTACTTCAACAGAATGCATAGGGAATGATATCTAAGCTAAATTTGGAGATATTCTCTTTCAGAATGCCACATTAAAAAGGGGTTGCCTGTTTGTATCAGGCAACCCCTTTTTTTCGCAATATAATCGCTATATTATAATCTATCCATCTACAGATGAACTCCTGACTAGCCCAAGTGAATAGTGAGCTCTTGTTGTCCGCTGGTGGCTGGTGTAATGATTACCCCTTGTTCTCCCACCAAACTGCTGCCTTCCTCCACTTGAACAGCCTCATGGATACCGCGTAGTACTAACGACCACGGTTTAACGGCACCTTCTGCCTTCACCGTAATGACAGAATCCTTACGGCTGGCAGTAACCGTGAGCTCTTCTTCGCCTGATGTATTCACGATAACCGAACGAGCCTGTTGCCCTTCGCCGAGCTCAAACAAATGAAGCGTCACTTGATCTGCATAATCATAATTTGGACGACGATCCTCATGACCGATGGCCAACAATGTGTTTGGCTTCACGAGCACAGGTAAGGTTGTAAAATCATGATGCTCGTTGACCCAACGACCACCAGACACGATTTCATTCGTTAACAAATTCGTCCATTGTCCCTCGGGTACATAATAGGTTACATTGCCTTCTTTATTAAAGATCGGGGCTACCAAAATGGAATCCCCCAGCATGTATTGTAAATCCAGCGTTGCACAGGTTGGGTCCTGCGGGAATTCCAATACCATAGCCCGCATCATCGGCAGTCCCCTCACCGAGGATTCCACAGCAGAAGCATACAGGTGTGGCATCAGTGAGCATTTGAGTTTGGTAAAGCTGCGCACCACGTCGACTGACTCTTCGTCAAACAGCCAAGGAACACGGTATGACACATTTCCGTGTAGACGGCTATGGGAGGATAACAATCCAAACTGTACCCACCGTTTGTATAAGTCCGGCGCAGCCGTTAGTTCAAAGCCGCTAATATCATGGCTCCAAAAGCCAAAGCCACTCAAACCAAGCGATAATCCGCCCCGCAAGGACTCTGCCATCGACTCATACGTGGACGAGCAGTCTCCGCCCCAGTGAACTGGGAACTGTTGTCCCCCGGCTGTGGCAGAACGTGCAAATAATGCGGCTTCATTTTTGCCCAGCTTTTCCTCCAGCACATCAAACACAGCTTTGTTGTACAAATGCGTATAGTAATTGTGCATTTTCATTGGATCAGAGCCATCATAATAAACTACATCTGTTGGAATACGCTCACCAAAGTCGGTTTTGAAGCAATCCACGCCTTGATCGATCAGCACCTTCAGCTTATCCTGATACCAGGCAACTGCAGCCGGGTTCGTGAAGTCAACCAGCCCCATCCCCGCCTGCCACATGTCCCATTGCCACACGCTGCCATCAGCTGTTTTGACCAAATAGCCATTCTCCATACCTTCATCGAACAAAATGGACTTTTCTGCAATATACGGATTGATCCATGCGCAAATTTTGAGTCCCTTAGCCTTCAATCTCTGCAACATACCTTCTGGGTCTGGGAACATATCTTGATCCCACTGAAAATCGCACCATTGGTATTCCTTCATCCAGAAGCAGTCAAAATGGAATACCGAGAGTGGCAGATCCCGTTCAGCCATCCCGTCGACAAAATGGTTTACTGTCGCTTCATCATAATCGGTCGTAAACGAAGTGGTCAGCCACAAACCAAAGGTCCAGGCCGGTGGCAATGCAGGTTTGCCTGTCAGCTTGGTATAATTGTCCAGTACCTCCTTAGGATTAGCTCCACCAATAATAAAATACTCTAACGATTCGCCAGCAACGCTAAACTGTACCTTCGAAACATTTTCCGACGCAATCTCATAGGATACCTTTTCCGGATGATTGACGAATACACCGTACCCTTTATTGGATAAATAAAATGGAATGTTTTTGTATGCTTGTTCACTGCTGGTCCCGCCATCTTCATTCCAAATATCAACGACCTGACCATTTTTCACAAATGGAGTGAAACGCTCTCCAAGGCCGTATACGTACTCTCCCATACCCAGTTCCAGCTGCTCCCGGAAAAATGGCTGGTCCTGCGGGTCTGTAATATAGCCGGGTCCCCGATGCCCACTGCCCGTGACTTTACGATCCTTGACATAAAAGCCTACGTCCCAGCTCTTTCCACGACCGACTCGCACACTCAGATCGCCGCTCTTCAGCACTGCTACGTCCTCACCCACCGTAATATCCACCTCTGTTGGCAAGGTGTGAATTTCAAAATCTGGTCCATGATGCACCCGTCCCTTATGGTGGTTCAGACGCACCCGAATAACATTCGGCATGGGAGAGCTGTAGGTCGCTTTCAGTAACGCTCCATTTAGCGTATCCCCTTTGTGCTCGATCCGGTGGGTTGCTGCATATACCGTCATGGAAGCATCGTCCGTCACGATATCACGGATGTCAGCAGGATTTTGTATTTCATAGCCCTTGCGAACCAACCAATAGCCATCAGAAAATTTCATCTGTCTCTTCCTCCATCTCGACTTTTATATTCCTTGTTCCCAAATCGCTGATTGGATTTTTTCGAAATCCTTACTATAATAATATTGATTTATGTAAGGGTTTACTTCTTTTATTTTGACGTTTAGTATCAATATTTTGATGTTTTCTATATAAATCAGTGTGCCGAAAGGAATCAGTGAAATGCAAAGGGAAATGTTAAGAGAAAACCGTATTCACGGCAATCCCATGTATCCAGTCAGCGTATATCCGAGCGTAGAGCAATTGAACGGAAATAGTATATTGGAGTCCCATTGGCATGAGGAAATGGAGTTTATCGTAGTAGAACAGGGGAGCGCTATATTTCAGACGGATATGGTCTATACGGAGGTTAGCGAAGGTGAAGCCCTTTTTGTACACAGTGGCGAGCTTCACGCTGGTTATTTACAAAAAAGTCCTCGATGTGTATTTTCTGCGGTGGTGTTTCACCCGGATATGCTGCACAGCCGCACGCAAGATACAGTTCAGACGCAGTTTATTGAACCATTTATCAATAAAAAACTCGTCCCTCCCCCTCACATTCGCGGTGTGCAGCCTTGGGAGCAGGAGCTATTGACCGCATTGAAACGTATTATCACTAGCCATGAACAGAATGCGCCTGCCCGTGAACTGGCGACCAAGGCGCAGCTCTATAGCATAATTGCCTGCCTGTTCCCGCACATGACTCCGGCTAGTGGAGAGGACGTGGTTATGGCGAGTCAACGCAACAAGGTCGAACGGATCAAAAAAGCACTGGCGTACATCAACAGCCATGCGCATGAGCCCATTCGTTTGCGAGAGATCTCAGATGAGGTTGGGATGAGCGAGGGACATTTCTGTCGTTTCTTCAAGCAGATGGTGCAGAAAAGTCCGGTTGAATATATCAACTATCAGCGGATTCAGAAGGCTTGCAGGTTGCTAGAGCAAAGTGACCGCAAAGTAGTTGATATTGCGCTGGATGTGGGATTTGAAAATCTAAGCTATTTTATTGCAACCTTTAAAAAATGGAACGGTCTGACTCCTTCGCTATACCGCAAGCAGCACGAAGCAGATCAGGCGCTTGCTGTCCTTTCTATAACAGACGGAAATTTATGATTTTGTTTTGATTAGCTGCGCGTAAAGTTACAAAAAGAAAGAACGAACAGAAGATCAAGTTCTCCGTTCGTTCTTTCTTTTGGTTATACATGTCCAATTCACCGAATAAGCAAATCATTTATTTTTTGGGCTTCATAAGTATAAGGACAATTTTTCTTCGTTTAATATAGTAGAATATATACCCCCCTACTCCTCCTAAAACAGAGGGAATTAACCAGCCTAATCCTACATCATATAACGGAAGAATTTGAGTAAAAAAGTCATTAATTACTTTGATTTTTATTCCAGCAGCATTCAAGCCGTCAAATAGACTAACAATGAAGGTTAATATTAAACTGCCTTGATATACTTCTGATTTTCCTTTAAACACGGAATGTAAAAATGTTAAAAATATTAGAGAAATCGCAATAGGATATATTGCAATTAACACTGGCGTTGAAACCTTAATGAGCTGTGTTAAACCTATGTTGGCTACAATGGTACTAAATATGGATAACATGAGAGCAATTCTTTTATAAGAAACTTTCGGAAACAAGGTATGAAAAAAGGAAGAACAGGACGTAATAAGCCCTACGCTTGTCGTTAAACACGCTACTGTAATCATTAAGCCTAATAAAATGGAGCCGTAAGATCCAAAATAATAGGATGAAACCTTGGCTAACACCTCAGCACCATTTTCTAAAACACCCAGTTTTTCAACGCTAGAAGCTCCCATGTAGGCAAGAGACGTATAGATAAATGCTAAGAGGACAACCGCAATGGTTATCGATTTGGCACAAATAATCATCAGCTCTTTTTTGGCAGTAACTCCTCTTTCCTTAATTGCATTCACAATAATAATTCCAAAAATAAAGGCTACAAGAGCATCCAATGTTAAATAACCTTCTTGAAAGCCTTTGAAAAAGACGTGCGAAGTATAGCCTTCAGCAGGTGCTTGGAAGGCTCCTATGGGGTAAATAAGGGCTACGACCACCAGAATCCCAATGAATGTCAATTTAATGGGTGTTAAAAACTTTCCGATCACATCAATAATTTTTGTAGGGTTAAGTGATAACAAGCATGCAACCCCAAAAAAAAGAATGGTAAATACAAAAAGTGCGACAGGATGATCTGTATGGTTTGAAAAAAAAGGCTTGACTCCAATTTCAAACGACACACTACCGGTTCTTGGAATTGCATATAACGGGCCAATGGCTAGATAAAGAATCGTTGTAAAGACAATCCCGAATACAGGATGTACACGACTCGCTAAAGTTTGTAAATTGCTTTTGCCTGAAAAAACAAAGGCAGTGATGGCTAGTAACGGTAAGCCAACTCCGGTAACCAAGAAACCCGCATTGGCTATCCACACATTCTTTCCAGCCATTTGACCAAGCATAGGTGGGAAGATTAGATTCCCTGCACCAAAAAATAAGGCAAATAGCATCGATCCTATAATAATAATAAAGGACGAAGAAACACTTTTTGACATAATAAATCCTCCAACCATGAAATCACAACAGTTTGTTATCATTCATTTTCTTTTTATTTTGTGTAGTACATGCTCATAGGGTTATAGCAGCACCAAGTAGGGATAGCCATCCGCTAACCCTTCCCGACCGGTGTGAAACGTTATTCAAGATGTGGGGTTCGATAACTCATCATTACACAATACTCTATATACGTTCACGGTATCAAGTAACTTTGTACTTGCGAAAGAACCACTTCATCCCCTTGCTTTAGCAATTTATTGTGCTATCAGTATGACCATGTCAGCCAGACCTTAGAACAATTCTACTTCTTGCCGTGTTTCTCCTCCTACTAAATGAGCTCAATGAACTATAAAGAATTTTACACGTAGGACTTATTTCTTACAAGATGAGAAAAGTTATGTACAACCCAACCTGGCAATTGATTGCAATAAGCACAGGAAATCTTGGGAAAATGCCCTATGGATTCAATTCAATCCTCCTTACAATTAATAGTACAGACAATGCTTAATGACGTTGTCAACACATTGAGCAGCTACAATTTGAAGGGGTGCTTATACATGAGGAATTTGGCAAAACGCAACTATTGGTCTTTGAGCGTTTTTAACTTCGCTTATCTGTTTACATGGTCTGCCGCCATGTCTTTTTTTGTCATTTGGCTAGGACAAAGCCTGGGGATTTCAGAAACCTACACAGGGTTTTTATACGCGGCTAACTCTATCGTCGCCTTGATCATGCAACCCCTGTTTGGGTACTTATCCGACAAGCTGGGCTTGAGAAAACATCTGCTGTACATACTTTTTACGATTCTTTTGCTCGTCGGACCCTTTTTTATCTATGTGTACGGTCCATTGCTTCAAACGCAGTTCGTCATTGGTGCTATTGTCGGCGCCCTATTTATCGGCCTGGTGTTTAATGCAGGTAATGGTGTCGTCGATTCCTATATGGACAAAGTGTCACGCAAATACGGGTTTGAATACGGACGAGTTCGTATGTGGGGCTCACTCGGGTGGGCAGCTGCTACCTTTGTTGCGGGACGGGTCATCAATATCAATGTGAATCTGACCTTCTGGATTGCCTCCGTATCTGCCGTTGTTGCTATGATCTGCATCTTCCTGACCAAAGTCGAAATTTCCGGACAGGAGCAGCAGAAAACTGAATCGTTGAAGCTCACTGACGTACTGCATCTCGTACGCACCACAAAGTTCTGGTTTCTAATGCTATTCATGGTTGGCGTGACCCAAATTTATGAGGTATATGACCAGCAATTTGCCACCTATTTCGTATCTCAGTTCAGTTCTAAAGCAGAAGGAAATCAATTCCTTGGTGATTTAAGTGCTGTGCAAGTATTCCTGGAATTTGTGTTCCTGTTTGTTACCCCATGGTTTGTCAACAAAACGACTGCCAAATGGGCATTGATTATTGCCGGAGCGATCATGTCATTGCGTATTATCGGTTCTTCGCTGCCGTTCGGTTCCATATGGGTGGCTGCGATGAAGATGATTCACTCCCTGGAAAAACCGCTGATTCTGGTTGCCATCTTCAAGTACATTACTGTCAACTTTGACCAGCGTTTATCGTCCACCATGTACCTGCTGTATTTGTTTATGGGCTCCCTGGTGGTATCTGTTTTCTCACCTATTGTCGGACATATGTATGAAGTTCTGAATTTCCCGATCACTTATGTTATTTTGGGTTCCATTGCCGGTCTGTTCACCATCATTTCCTGCTTTACGCTGACAGCTGACAAGAAAAATGGAGAACGGTACCTAGAGGAACGCCGTAAACAGGATCTGAAAAGAGCTGCCAAAAAAGCTGAAGCCGTTCACTCGTAATCTAATGGTAACAGCGGTAGTCTAGGACTTGTTTTTCTCGTCCAAGGCTACCGCCAACTTACTTTAAATTTTGAATACAGACACCGTTTGATTCATCTCTTCCGCCCGCTTGGCAAGCATGTTAGCACCTGCAGACACTTCCTGCATGGAAGCAGTAGTTTCCTCGACTACGCTTGCGACTGTTTGAGTAGAATCGGCTGCACGTTCGGAGATTTCGGCAATTTTCTTCATAGATTCCACCATAGAAACGGTTCCTTCATTTACGGATCTTGCTTCTACAGCCGCGGTGTCTACCTCACCGCTCACTTCTTCAACGGCACCGACAATTTCAGAAAAGACGTTACCGACACCTTCGACAAGCATCATACCTTCATTTAGTGATTGAACACCTTCATTCATCGAGATGACAACTTCGTCTGTTCTTAATGCGATTTCGTTGACCAGAGAGGAAATCTTGCCGGTTGCTTCACTTGCTTGTGCCGACAAATTGCGTACTTCATAAGCGACAACCGCAAATCCTTTTCCCTGCTCTCCCGCTCTTGCAGCTTCTATACTCGCATTGAGTGAAAGCAAGTTGGTTCGGGCTGCTATATCACTGATCATAGCTGTGATCTGTCTAATCTCCGCTGACTTTTCTCCTAGAATATTTACTACTTCAGCGGATTGAGTTACCTTGGTATGCACATCTCTTATTTGAGAGACAGTGGAAGACATTTGGGTTTTCCCGTTGTTTGCTTTTTCTTGTGCTTGGATTGTGAGATTAGCTACATTCACAAAGCGATTGGTTATGTTCTCTACACTTTTAGAAACACCTACCGTGTAATTCAGCGTTTCAGCAATATCTGCAAGCTGTGTCTGAGATCCCTCTGCGACTTGAGTGGCACTTATAGCTATCTGCTCGGTAGCAATGCTTGTCTGTTCTGCACTGGCTGTTAACTGTTCAGCCGTAGAAGCAACCAGTAAGGAATTATCCACAACTTCCTTTAAAAGGTTGCGCAGTGAATCGCACATTTCATTAAAATCGGATGCCAATTCCCCGACCTCATCTTTGGATCGGACCCTAAGAGGTTCCACTTGCAGGTTCCCCCTCGTTACCAGCTTTATCTGTTCCGCTATCCTTAATATGGGCTTAGTGAACGATTGAGCCAGTAAAAAAGAACCGATAATTCCCAGGATCGTACATATGATAGTCAAAGAAATCATCAAAAGTCTACCTGAATGGTAAGATTGACTCGATTGATTAGCTGCCTCAGTGGCATACTGCTCATTAAGCACCTTCAGTTTATTTACATCGTCTAATGCCGCCTTATAAATAGAAGAATTTCCATGAACGATCATGTAGGCCATCACTTTGTCGTTTTCTTCCATGGCAGCGGAAACCACCTTTAGATGGCGAAGATACATTGCCCACTGACCATAAAAGTTGGTGAACAGTTCTTTTTCCTCCGCTGTAGAGGCTAAACTTTGATATTTATTTACACTCTTATCCATTGAAGCTGTAGCTTTGGTTAGTTCTTCTTGATAAGTGGTGCGAATAGCCTCATCCTCTTCGAGTATCAATCGAACAGTTAGTCTATCGATTTCTGTAATCTGCTTATCCATACCCTGAAGAAGAATAACCGCAGGTAAAGACCTGTTATTTACCTTATCAGAAGCCTCTCCCATTTCCGACATCTTAATGACACCTATAACACTTGAAAGGGACAGTACGACAACCAGTATGAGAGCTGCACTAATTATTTTTTTCTTTAACGTTAATTTAAACATCCTTATCTTCCTTCCCGTGACTGGTCTCATATCATCCCTGCTGAGCTTTCCAGTATATGCGTATTTGGCGCAACAGCTCAGCCTTATCTATCTTTCCACTAATGTAGCTTTGGATAGATGCTCCTGTGATGGCCCCATGATCAGGTGGAAGTGTTGCCATAAACGGCAGCGTCTTTCCGCTCGACAAATATGACTTGATCGATTTACTCAAGGGATCGGTAGGCACCAAGTCAATACTCTTGAAGGCCGGTATAACATTGACCTTGTTGACCAAAAGTTCCTGACCGGACTTTTCGTATACCAGCCAGTTTAAAAATTTCTTGGCTTCCTCTTGCTGCTGAGGCGTGGTAGCTGTGGAGTCGATGAATACATACTTTGTCACACCAACTGTGATCTTTGAATTGTTGGGATCATTCGTATTATCATTTAACGGAAGAGGCAAAAAACCGTATTCCTCATTTGCCGTATCATTGCTCTTTATTCCATTCCAAGCCCAGTTACCCATAAACCAAAGCCCTACCTTGCCCTCTCCCAAAGCTTTGGCACCATCGTCATACGTACTGTCCAAAGGCGAGTGCTTATTGATGCTGTTATCCTTGAGCAGGTCTAAAGTTTGTACCCATCCAGACATTACACTGTTTTGGGACAAATCGATGGAGTTGTTCTGCATACCTTTAACAAACTCTGGAAAACCTTCGGGTTGAACAGAATAAGACAGAGCTAAAAGATGAGAGCCGAGAGACCAGTCCATTGGTGAAAGCATGACCGGTGCTACTCCCGACTGCTGAATCTTAGCCATTAATGAGTTCAGGCTGCTTCTACTTTTCACCGAAGAAGGATCAAAAGAACCCCCTGTTGCCTTGTCCAATACTTTTTTGTTATAGATTAATCCATAGCCTTCCACTGCAAATGGAAATCCCAGCACAGCATCATTTTTCTTAACGGCGTCAAGTCCATTTTCTATCGTATCGGCTACCCACTTCTCTTTACTTAAATCAACGGCTTTATCCAGGAATGTCTGCGTGTCTCCCGGGTCAAGCATCGACATCGTTGCTGGACTTCCTGAGCCGTACATCGACATCAGCTTTTGATATGCAGACGTTCCCTCTGGAGCAGTAATAATTTCTAAAGATACTTCCGGATGCTCTTGATTGTATTGTTTTGCCACTTCTTCCAATTGGGTTTTTATTTCAGATTTGGAATTCAAAAATGTAATCTTAGTCGTCTGCTCTGATACTGGTGATGCTGAACAACCTATAAACATCAATAAACATGCTAGAGAAATCGCAACTTTTAGCTGTTTTCTCATTAACTTTCCCCCTAAAGATTTACTTTGTAAATTTTATGAACAATATTCAATGTTATCGACATAATTCCCCAGGGAGATTAGAAATTTTTAGTTGGTAAATATCGGAAATCAGATTAAATAGTACAAACTGGTTGTTACGTTAAGTTAATGAATAGGAAAGCGCAACGAATTTTATCCAGTCGCGTCTGAATATGGTGAAAAGTTGCTACGCAACAAATTTAATTAAAAAAGGAGAAGTCATTTATGAACAAAGCATTCTTTGTTTTTTTTCTTGCTATCTTTTTATGTATTTCATCGTCCACTACATATGCAGCACAAAATCAAATCAAAATTGACGGTGTGGCTATTGCAACCGATGCGAAGCCAGAAATGAAGAACAAACGTACAATGGTACCTTTACGTGTTATTAGCGAAAGTTTGGGGGCTAGCGTCGAGTGGTCCGATTCCGGGGTTATTCTCGCTAAGAGCGATATGAAAGTAAAATTAGCAATAAACAGAAGCATAGCGGAGAAAAACGGTAAAAAGATACTGCTTGATGTAAAACCATACGTGAAAAACAATCGCATGTATGTTCCACTTCGTTTTATTGCAGAGGCGTTTGGATGTAAAGTCAATTACAGCAACCTTATAGTGACTATTACTACTGAACCATTGTTCATAAACGGTGTACAAGTAAAGTCACTTCAACAGGAATACCATATGATCATGGGCGGCGTAGTTCAGCAAATTCACGGCAATGCATATAACAAAACCATTTATAATATATTTGCAAAAAACAAAGGTGAAAAGGTTGAAGCACCTGAAAACTATTCTTGGAGCTTCACTATTGACACTCTTGGGTCTTATTATAAAAATGCACAATACGATTTCTTAGACCAAAAGGGGAAAAGCTTAGCTCGTTTTGACGTGTATTCTTTAATCCAGTCCTTTCCATCCGAAGTTTTAGTCGGGTATCCCAAGTTTTTGATTCATGACGTATCCAAAGATGAGTGGTACTTGTTTAGTGATAGCGCAGCAAAATCTATTAATCAGTTAATTAATAATGCAACAAATAATGGATTTCTGAAGGTTATAAGTGATACCGTTGTATAATACAATTTTTCCTTGCGATCATCTCTAATAGATAAAAGGCGAATTCCCAGCTGAATAAAAACAGCACGGGAACTCGCCTTGTTTAAAGCCTGTACAAACTCAACTCCTACTTTTATATAGTAAGGGAGTACGGAGAGTTATTTGTCCATCTGTAGCATTTCGGACTCATAGGACTGAAATGCATTTTCCATCCCCATCAAAACATTTTTAATCTTCATGTACCCTTTAGTATACGGCTCCGAATCACGAATTTCTTCCCACATATAGTGATATTGCTTCATATCCGCTGTTTCGCATACGACGAAATCCGTATAGTCCTTTCCAGGCAGCGCTTCTGCATCAAAAAAACGAACCTGTACATGCTCACTATATTTCTGAATGCGAGCCTGCAAGGTTCCCGCATGTTTGCGACGTTCTTCCCGAGGAAGAGCCAACCAGGAAGGGTAGAATTCCAATAATACAATCATCATATAACGCATATGCCTATCTCCTTTTTTTGTGAAGTTTGAATGGATTTATCGTTATTGTACGCTGCTTGTCTGCCAAGCCGCATTAACATAGGTTAATGCGGCTCGCTGCGCAGCAAACGACTAAGTGAGACGGGGGATACACCTATGTACGAAGCTATATGGTATTGTGCAACTCGTTTGTCCAACCCGGGATACTTGAGAAGAAAGGCATCATAACGTTCCCTAGCAGAAAGATACAACAATTCGCGTTCTCGTTCCTCCTTGCGAATGTATAGTCTTTCCACGCTCTTACGCACGAATCTTTCCCACATATGGCTTGTATCCATAAGCTCCTTCAGGACATGATATGGAATTTCAATAACAACCGAATCTTCTATGGCCTCAATCGTAAAAGTGGATGGTTTACCTTGAACCATAGCGCCATAAGAGGTTACATAATCATTTTCTGGTGAAAAACCAACATTATATTCTCTACCATCTGCCAAAGTATAAAACAACCGGAATAATCCCTCCGAACAAAAATAAGCATGTTTCACAGGTTCCCCTGTTTCAATAAGATATGTACCCTGCTGAACATGCCTCACACGGGTTTGCTCTACAAACCTGTTCCAATCCTGATCTATAATTGAGGCTTGATGAGCCATTTTTTCTAATGAACGATAATATAATTGCATCTGCTCACCACCCCACAAAACGTTGATTAAGGAATTAAAGATACCTTTCGGACTATATAAGAAAACAGGGGCTATCCCTCAGGTCTGGGTAGACCTGCAGGACAACCCCCAGCGACGTATTCTATCAGGCTTCCGTAGCATCCTCTTCCACGAAAAGAGACACCTTGCGTATACCGTCGGCTCCGATCACGACAAGTCCCTGATCCGACAGGCGGATTTCAGGGATTACGACCAGTGCGAGCAACGACAGTGTCATCAGCGCGTTGTTCAGCATGCAGCCGGATTGCTGAAGTGCCCGGCTGATACTTTCGGACTGCGCAGCCACCTCTGCAAACGGAGCTGGGGACATCAGCCCAGCGATCGGGAGCGGGAAGCGCGTCTCACCCGAGGCGGATACAACCACCACGCCGCCACGCAGGGCAACGGCCTGCTTCGCCGCCTGGGTCATGAGCTCGTCATCATTACCAATGACGAGCAGGTTGTGGCTGTCATGCGCTACGGTCATGGCAATTGCAGCCGGCTCGGTGAAGCCGACGCCTGTCACAAGCGCCACCGCGTGGCTGCCACTGGCATGATGCCGCTCGAAAACGGCGATTTTGCACAAATCCTGCGCAGGATCTGATGCAACTTCACCATCACGCACCGGAACGGTCATCCGCACTTCCTTCGTATCCACATGATTTTCCGTGACACGAATTACCCGTACAGGTACATTCCCTTCCTGTACTGGAGCCGCAATACGAAAATCTGCAGCACTCAGCTCTCGACCCAAATGGACCGTGTCCATCACTTCCGCAGGATAAACAAAGCCTTCCCAGTCGGCGACCATTTGTCCGTACTCAGCCACCAGTTGGCCCGCTGCGATGGTAGCCGTCACATTCACTTCGGCTAAGCGGCCATCAAGCAGGATAATATCGGCAATCGCACCGGGAATAATCGAGCCAATGTCCCGTGCTACGCCGAAGCGCTCTGCCGTATTCAGCGTTGCCATTTGAAAGGCAGTCACGGGTTTAACGCCCTGCGCAATCGCATGACGCACCACGAAGTCCATCTGCCCTTCATGGAGCAGGGATTCCGCACTGCGATCATCCGTCACCAGCATCATGCGGCGCGTGTCGAGACCCATTTCCGTGCTGGCACGGATCGTCTCGGCCACATCATGCCATGCGGAGCCTTGCCGCATCTTGGCATACATGCCGAGCCGGATGCGCTCGGCTACATCCTCGGGCGTGACACATTCGTGATCGCCCGTAATTCCTGCGGCTGCGTAGACCGGCAGCCGCCAATCATCGGAGGCCCATGTAAAATGGCCGTCCGCCACCTTGCCGGCGCGCAGCGTGGCCTGAATTTCCCCAATCATCATGTCATCACCATAGACGACGCCAGGGAAATTCATTACTTCGCCCAGTCCAATCATATCTGGGCCCCAGCTTAGAGCCTCTGCGACTTCCGCCGGACCGAAAGAGGCACCGGTCGTTTCCAGCTCTGGGCCTGTGGAAGGCACGCAGGAAGCTACCTGCATGTAAGCAGCCAGCGGTGTCGTGCGGGCTTCGTCCAGCATTAGACGAAGCCCTTTTAGACCGAGCACATTGGAAATTTCATGTGGGTCAAAAAAACCGCCCGTCACGCCCAGCGGCAGTACAGCCTTCGCGAATTCAGTTACGGTGAGCTGTGTGCTTTCGATATGACAATGTCCGTCCAGCAAACCCGGTGCCATATAGCGGCCTTCCGCTTCAATGATTACGGTGTCTTCTCCAATCGTATGGCTAACGTCTCTACCAACGTAGGCGATACGAGAGCCTTGCACAGCAATAGACATGCCCGGTAACAATTCGCCCGATACCACATTGACCAGCGTTCCTCCGCGGATCACCAGCGATGCCTTGCGCTCCCCTCTAGCTGTAGCTACCAACTCGGGCACACAGTCCGCCAGCGGTGGGCGTTGAAATACTCTTTTCATGTCCATTACGTTTGTAACCTCCGTTTATGCTTCTTACCTGTTTGGCTTATTTGCTTATGTTACTGGAATACGCTCAATATTGCCAGCCGCCCCTAAAGAACCTGGTCACTTTATTTCACTTTACGGATATACGTCTCCGATTCCTGCGAACTCACGAATGGCGTAATCTCCCCTATGCTATAGATATGCAGCAAATGCATCGCTCGCGTACAGGCCGTGTAGAACAATTTACGCTCACTCTCACGCTGGTATACTTGGGCCGATCCGTCATAAATGAGAACGGCATCAAACTCCACGCCTTTCGCCAGATAGGCCGGAATAATATGAATCCCCTTTTCAAAAGCGGGAGTTGTTTTCTTAATTAATTTTGGCTTTACTGGCAGTTGTCCTTCTAGTGCTTCGTAGGCTGCCGCGCTTTCATCAGCATTTTTACAGATCACCGCGATGGATTCATAGCCTTCTGCCAGCAATTTTGTAACATTCTCAGTTATCAGTTGATGCAGTTTTTCACGCGAGTTCACCTCGGTTACCAGGGGCTTCTCACCCTTACGGTTAAACGGAACAATATGCTCCCCTCCTGCTACCATCCCCCGGGTAAACTCTACAATCTCCTGTGTGGAACGATAGCTGCGTGTCAGGGAAATCATCTCGGTCTGTTCTGCTCCATACAGGTCATACAATGGTTCTGCATCCTGGAGCACCGAAGCATGGGCATAGATAGCCTGATTAAAATCGCCCAGTGCTGTCATTTTAGCCTGTGGAAATAATCGTTTGAAGAACGCCAGCTGGAATGGTGAATAGTCCTGTGCCTCATCAATAAACACATGACGGATGTTGCTATTGGAGCGGAAGCCCAGCATCAGCTCACGCAAATATAAAAAGGGCGTCACATCCTCATACGCTAGTTCTCCAGCCTGAATGCGTTTCAGAGTTTGCCGACTAATTTCACTCCAGTTGACGGGCAGCTCTGCATGATTCGACAGTTCGCTTAATAACGTCTCGTTCATAAACAGCTCGCTGTATAGACGGGTTGTATCCACGAAGCGAAGTGCCTTAATCCACTTGCGCAGGGGCTTTAAGCGATCACTGACCACCATACGCGCCAATATTTCTCTTTCACGCGTAAAGTCGTCGAAGGTATCGCCTTTATTCTTGGATTTCCGGCGCATGCGGTTATATGCACGCTGATAATCCTCCGGCTCCATCAGATCCATCTGCTGGTCCACCCAAGGAGCGGAGCATTCTTCCTTACCAAAGCGAGCCAGTTCTTTGAGCATCCAATCACGCAGCAGCTCCAATCTGTTCGCCAGCCGCACAGCCGAGTCAAATCCATAAAACTTGCTTGCCAATTGCTCTACTGAAATCACCTCACGTCCCTGAAAACGAACCGGTTTAAAACGCATTCCCTTTTGTTCCAGGTGCGCTTTGTAGCCTGTAATCACATGTAAGAACGTCTTGGATGACTTAAAGCGGATACCTTCCATCCTAGCCTCATACCCAGGCTGTGACGACGCTGATAGCACATATTCCAGCTGCTCAAAAGGATCTTCTAGCTGAAACTCCCGGCCCAAACGCCGTTCCAAATATTCCTGAAATGTGGCCTGAAGCATATTTTCCTCACCCAATTCAGGCAATACTGTCGAAACATAACTGTTGAACATGGGGTTTGGCGAGAATAACACGACCTGATCTGCTCGCAAGTGATCCCGATACTTGTATAGCAAATATGCTACTCTCTGAAGCGCAGCGGAGGTTTTACCGCTTCCTGCCGCTCCCTGAACTATCAGCATCCGGCTTCGATCATCACGAATGATGCGATTCTGCTCCTTTTGAATGGTGGCGACAATGCTTTTCATTTGAGCATCCGAGCTCCGGCTTAATACGGCTTGAAGGAGTTCGTCTCCAATGGTGACGCCGGTATCGAACATAAAGCGGATCTGTCCGTCACGGATCGAGAATTGGCGTTTGAGCGTCAGTTCTCCTTCCATCTCTCCTGCTGGGGTCTTATAAGAAGCGGGACCTGGCATGTTATCGTAATAAAGATTCGAAATAGGTGCGCGCCAGTCGTAGATCAGAAATTCCTCATCCTGGTTATCCAGCAGGGAGGCAATCCCCAGATAAATACGCTCCGCAGTCTGCCCTTCCTCAGCAAAATCAATACGTGCAAAATAAGGTGAGTCAAGCAACTTTTTCAAACGACCTAACGCCTCAGTGGAATGCTTGTGTCTTCGTTCCCGCTCAGACAAAATCTCAGACTGCTGACGCAAACTGGTGGACGTCTCTCCCACATCATCCGCCTCACTGAAATTGATCGTTACCTCATCCCAGAAGTCTTTACGCATATCGACGACATCGCCTCGCACAGAACCAACCTCTGTCTCCAGCTTCCGAATACGCCCGCTAATGACTGCGGTCACATCTTCTACTCTTCGTTGTTCCTCATTCCATTGCTGCTCAGTAGTCACTGACATCGCTCCTGTTCCGTTTCCTCCTGCTCCGCGCAGGGCTCCCTTGCGTACAAACTATGCTCTATTATGGACCCGGGCATACTCATCGCATCCCCCTGATCCGGGAAAATTGACTATTCCTTTGAAGCATGCTATAATGTAACAAGTAGTGTGTTAACAACTTATGCAATACGGTTTTACGATGTAAAACATAGCATCCTCTATTGTAGCAAGTTCAGTCCCTGTTCGCAACCAGTGGGCTTTTTTTGTGCTTTCTGGCAACCTTCCATTAGCCTGTTCCTACTTTATTAAATTCATTACATAAAAAAGCGACCGTCCATCTGATTGATGAATACGGTCGCCTTTTCTTTTTTCCGAAATCGCCTATCGGCTCTCTTCCACAGGATGAATATGGTCGGCCAGTCTGCTCAATCGCTCCAGTTGATGACCATAGTCGTACATCGTCGCAGCTACGATGGAAAGTCGTAGCATTCCCTCCTGACAATGGTCAAAACGTGTAATTGCATGCTTCATAAAATCACCGTTAGCCTGCTGAAACAATTCACTTTCATCCTCATTTGGTTTCAGTTTATTTTCGAATTTCAGCAGAGCGTGCTCGTGGAAACGAATCAGCCGCTCCAGATGATCGTCAAAAAACGCATCTGTTCCCTCTGGACGTAAAGATTGGAAGTAGTGCCTTTCCACCGCATCCAAGACCTCGTAACCTTTGTGCAAACTTTCGAGCATTTGTTTGTATACGACCATTTGTCTCGTCTGACTGAACTTGGTGCGCTTGAGCTTTTTCTGCTCCTCTTCGAACAAATGATATTTATCCGAGAGTGATTTAATAGCTCCCTCCAAATTTCCTTTTTCCTCTCTAAAGACAGACTCCTTAATCTCATCGGAAATGGCAGTTCGCAGCAGCAAGGACATGCTGTTAAATACATTTTGAATCTGATTGATAAACTGCCTTTTCGGTTTGGGAGGAAAAACGGTAATGTTGATGACAAAAGCAGACACAATCCCGATCAGAGTCAGCGCAAAGCGGGTTACCGCAAATTTCCAGTCCCCTGAAGCTTCCATGACAGAAACAACGGTCACAAGTGTCAATCCAACCGTATCAGCCATGTTTATTTTCAGACATATCATAAGTACCAATACACATACCAGTCCGACCGCAATCGGCTCATTCGAAAATACCATTCCGCCCAGCAACGCCATGATTGCACCTAATGTGCTTGTTTGGAGTTGATCCAGAAAATAACGCCACGACCTATATATCGACGGTTGCATGGCAAAAATAGCGGCTATCGCTGCCCCCACAGGCGAATGGGTGTTCAAAAGCGTGCTCAGAAAAAGGGCGAGCGTCACTGCGATTCCCGTTTTTAACACCCGTGCTCCAAAAGCCACAGCCATCCCTCCTGCTTACCCTTCAAATTTATTCATACCGAATTACTATAATGAAATTTCAAGACAAAGTCCATGTTTTATTATTACCCAAAACCATCGGAGATTAGGAATATTTATGAAATGTACAGCTCCTACTAGGATACATATCAACAGAATTAACCTATATGCATCAACCTCACAAGAGGAACTTATCGTGCCATGGATTAGTAAAATCTGAGAAGAGCGCCTGTCCGCAGGCCAACTTTTACAAAACCCAGCAAGCCCGTAAACAAAATCATGACACAATAAAAGCCGGAGCCTCCAAGCGGACTCCCCTGGAACATCATAGGATAAATGAGAATGGCGGAGGAGGAATGAAGGCATGCTTCGAGTCGCATTATTTACAGACACGTATACGCCTGATGTCAATGGCGCTGCTCTGACACTGGAACGATGGATTGGCTATTTGGAGACACATGGGGTATCTACGCTTGTCTTCGCACCGGAGGCAGATCATCATCTGTCCTCGGGGCCGGGCGTGGAGCGATTTCGAAGTATTCCCTTTTTATTGTACCGGGAATGCAGACTTGCGATCCCTAATGCCAAACAAATCAACGAGCGCCTGTCAGCCTTTTCCCCGCATCTAATTCATGTCGCTACTCCGTTTAACCTTGGCTTGTATGGAACAAGCTACGCTGCCAAACACCATATTCCACTCGTCGCCTCCTATCACACCCACTTTGATAAATACCTCGAATATTACAAGCTTCGCTGGCTTGAACCTGCATTATGGAAATACATGCTCTGGTTTCACAGACATTGTGAAAGGGTATATGTCCCCTCTCGGTCAACCATGGAATTGTTGCGCAATAAAGGAATGGGACAGCTCGAAATCTGGGGTAGAGGAATTGATACCGACCGCTTCCAGCCCACAGTGAATCGCGAAGCGATATGGGAAAAATGGGGCGTTCGTGCAGACGCATTTGTGATTTTATATGTGGGCAGACTTGCACCGGAAAAGGGGATAGACACGTTACTGGATTCCTATCTCCAGTTACCCGACGACGTCCGCGCAGCCTCAGTACTGGTCATTGCAGGAGATGGCCCATTGTTTAAGTACAAAACTGCAGCAGATATCGGGGTGCCAGAGCACACAGTTCACTGGCTTGGTTTTGTAAAAGGAGCGGAATTAGCTGAACTCTACGCTGCAGCCGATGTATTCCTCTTTCCCTCCACTACAGAAACCTTCGGTAACGTCGTGTTGGAGGCTATGGCCAGTGGCACACCCGTGATTGGGGCAAATGAAGGCGGGGTCAAAGACAATATAATCGATGGGGAAACAGGGCTACTGTGTCCAGCTGGGGACGCGGCTGCCTTTGCCAAAGCTGTACTCCTGTTGTACGAGGATGCCCCACTTCGCGACTTTCTGTCCAGAACCGGTAGAGCATACAGTCTGGAGCAGACATGGGACCGTATTTTTGAGCGGCTGCTGGACAGCTACATGGATGCAGCGACCCTACATCTCGACAGTTACCCTGTGACGCGAATATAACCCTCAAAAATATTGGACTTTCCAGAAACCCTGCTACACCTTTAGCTGCTTGAGCAGCTTGTTATGTACCCCGCTTAACAAAATCACCGCTGTCAGGGCACCGATGAACGCAAGAAGCATATCCCATTGAGTATCCCATATATCTCCCTGTGTTCCCAAAAAGGCCTCTGCCGCTGTACCGGTTGCCTTGGCAACGGCAAACTCAATCAATTCGTACACAGCACTGATCGCAAGACATACACTAACCGTTAGAAAAGTGAGCCAGCTCCCGCTTCCCAAAGCCGTCTTACGTAGCAGCACTTCCCTGACAATGAGTGCAGGCACAAAACCTTGCGCAAAATGCCCAAGTCGATCATAATAATTGCGCTCCAGCCCAAACGTATCCCGAATCCAGTTGAATAGCGGCATTTCAGCATAGGTATAGTGCCCGCCGACAATCAGGATCAATGCATGTAGCCAGATGAGGGTGTATACCAGATTGGTAAACTGAAATCGACGGTAAATAGCAGCCAGCAGTACAGCTCCCAAAACAGCTGGGAGAACTTCCAGTACCCATGTAAAATAATCCGCCGGACGAACCAAGGACCAAATGAGAGCAAGCACCAGAAGTACAAGTAAAACAAGCGGGTAACGATCATTTTTAGACCATGCCGTTGCCTGATTCATACATCATCCCTCCTAAGCCTACAGCTCTATCCTTCTTTCATTACAATATGTTTGACACGTCCAACCTGCCCGTCTGCCAAACGTACTTTGATTCCATGCGGATGACGCGGGGAATTGGTCAAAATATCCTTCACCGTTCCTCGCGTCAGCTTACCCGTGGGCTGATCCTTTTTAAGCACAATATCCACCTGAAGACCAGCGCGGATATCAGATCGGTTCTGTCCGTTCATTGTAGCTATTCCTCCTTTGCCTTTACATTTTATCTTATGATGATAATTAGCCACTCAGCCCCATCGTAATCACCAGCGATGCCATTCGTCCCGGCGGCTGTTCCCCATCCAGACCACGCACATCGTGGATACATAGCTAACGAGCATAATCACGAATACCATCCCGCTAAACTCCACGAAATGCGTGCGTTGCAAAGAGTCTGCCCATATGGAAGATATTTGTGTGTACAACTGGGACGGCGCAGACACAATATCCCATGTGTTTCCTCGAAAGAAACGACCAATATAAATCCCCAGGCTACTTAGCAGGAGTACCGCCAGCATAAACAACCAGCTGACAAGCCCGCCTCGAGCACGCTGCACCAACTGTCGTACGGATTCAAGCGATACAACCCCCATGGTGAGGCCAAGCACAGCTACCAGCAGCATCCCTAATACATGATTCCAAAAGTACGGATTGCCCCAAAAACGCTGCTCCCCGAGAAATGGATATCTGGCGAATACATGCAGCAAATCTGTAATCAAATAGGGTATATTGGGATAAAAGAAAAGCCAGCCAGCCCCTATGATCCAGAGCATAAATGTCCTCGTTCCCCGTCTCCACGAGCAATAGATGACATCTAGCAAAAGCGTCAGCAGCATAGGAATCCAGGCCAGCATCATATTCCACCAAATAAAAAAATAAGGGCGGCCCCCTGAGGGCAATCGCACGTTAATGATCCACAATGTACTGATTACGGAGCATAAGGCCAGTGCGATAAAAATATAAAGTTTGACTGGATAATTTAACGATCTTAAACGGTCATACATATGTTACTTTCCCTCCTTGTAACCGTCCATCCTTCCTGACGTTCCAATTTACACCTGTTCTGGACAGTGTACACCACAATGGCTTCAAGCTCAATGGAAGCGCTCCACTCTGCATAAAATGAAGATAAAAAAACATCTGTTCTCCCGAAGTTGACCTCATGTCCCCGGGAGACAGATGCTTACTGTATTCAAGGCGGATAAGCTTTTACCGTCCTCTACCCTTGTATCCAATTGACCAATGATTGTACCGTCAATGCACCTGGCGCAGCTGCCTCAAATGCGGAGGCACCGTTACGCAAGGTCAGAAATTCCACCGTTTTGGGAATACCGGGAGCCAGATCCAGGTGGTTGTCACTGAAAATCCCCTCCTGTTCTGCGGTCAACCACACATGTCTAGCAAGTGTATCCGAACAGAGCATGAACCTACTGCCCCCACTTCCCTGTATCTCTGTCACTTCAATTTTCGCCAGAGGTAAATCCATCTCTTTCGTGCCTGCAAAATAAATTTCGCTGGAGGCCACCTGTTCACCGTTTTGTATCAGACGTGCGACCAGCATATGCTCCGTACGATCCAGGCCATTCAGCCATTGGTCGGTAGGCAGTATATGTACGATCCCTGCGCCGCCCGCTGGCTGTTCTACCTTAACGTTCTCATCACGAATAGCCTGACTGCCACGGATATGCAAAAGCGTCAGCCGCAGCGTACCTGCTATCGGCTCTAGCGTATCGTTAACCAGATGCAGTTCTTTACTCCCCTGTTCCGTATCTACTGCACTCAAGAGCACATCGGCAAAGCTGCGTTTAGCTGTATATTGAAGCGCCTTCCAACGACCAAAATAGTCCATACTCGACCAAGAGGCAACGGGCCAGCAGTCATTCATCTGCCAGTATAATGTCCCCATGCAATAGGGCTTGTGACGACGATGGGCCTCTACAGCCATTTTCATCGCCTCTGCCTGTAAAACTTGGCTCATGAGAAGAAAACATGTAAAATCCTTGGGCTGTCGCATGTACCGTCCCATGTATTCTTGAATCAACCGATTGCCTGAACCGTTTTTTTGATGTGCCAGCATCACCGCAGATTCCAGTTCCAAATCCTTCTCTTCCGCATACGTGCGAACAGACTTGTATTCAGGAAAGGACTGAAAACCATACTCACTCATAAAACGGCCCACATGTATGTGATAATTCTCAAACGGCTCAGACGCATGCCATACTCCCCAATAATGAATGTCTCCTGCTGTTGAGGACGGATGAGCATGCTGGTTTCGATCTCCGGTCAGGTCAATTAGCGGTGAGGAGGGCCAATATGCCGTCTGCGGAGCCCAGGTATTTACCGCCTCCGGTAAAATCCGGTGAAAGAGCGTCTCATAATCATCCCATAGGCGTTCCCGTTGCTCAGGCGTGTAGGCCTTTTTCCAGCCCCAGCCTGCATTTTCTTCATAATGGGCCCATGCAGAATCAATCTCATTATTGCCACACCATAGCGCAATGCAAGGATGATGGCGCAATCGCTTGATGTTATCTTCGGCTTCCTGGGCTACATTGTCCAAAAAAGCCTGATCCCCCGGATACATGCTGCATGCGAACATAAAATCTTGCCACACGAGCAAGCCGTATTCATCACACAAGTCATAAAATACGTCTTGTTCATAAATACCGCCCCCCCACACCCGCAACATATTCATATTGGAGGCGGCTGCACTGGCAATTTCATGCCGA
Source organism: Paenibacillus sp. DP01 (assembly GCF_044784315.1). Lineage (NCBI taxonomy): Bacteria > Bacillati > Bacillota > Bacilli > Caryophanales > Paenibacillaceae > Paenibacillus > Paenibacillus sp. DP01. The sequence continues at coordinate 2,116,725 of NZ_CP173059.1, read as the reverse complement.
TATCGTTCCAACGTAACTTCGGCAGCAAAGCTGTCATTCGGAATATGATTGGCTCCTTTAGCAAACACGGGGATTCCATTCAGTTCAAAATAGAAGCTTTCGCCTGCCGTATCCCGCTCACGTATAAGACGGATCGATCGCAGTCCCGTTTTCACTGATTTTTCCGCAATCACCGCTTCCTGTGCTTGCTCCTTCAATTCGGCTACAAACGTATACTGATGCGGCTCTCCCAGTCCACGACACCACCACAGCTTCGGCTCCTTTATCACCAGCCCCAGCTCCACTGTTTGCTTTCCCTTCCGCAGGCGAACCGGTTTGGACCATACCCCGCCGTCAACAGAAATACACAACTCGACATCTCTAATCTCATCTGCATTTTCAATCTCTACAACTGCCGTGAGTTCAGCCCTCTCCGTACTCACTTCATCCTGTCGAATAAACAGGTCTCTCATAGTCAGACCAGACCAAGCTTCAAGCCGAACCTCTCTCCAGATCCCGCTCGTCACCAGCCTTGGTCCCCAATCCCAGCCATAGTGATAGGGAGCCTTACGAGCGAAAACGCTTACTTTTTTATCGGACAAGCCACCTATCTCGGACTGATCATTCGGTGCGGGAAGTCCATAGCCCAACCTTTCCAGCTTAGGCACATCTTCCGTAATCGGAGAGCGAAAATGGATTTCTAGCCGATTTTTCCCTTGCTGAACAAATGCCTTCACATCCTGTCTCCATACCCGAAACATATTATTGGCCGATAAGACAGCTTGACCATTTACTCTTACATCTGCGTATGTGTCCAGGCCTTCCAACACCAGCTCTACACATTGACATTGAAGCTGATTTGCATCTATCTCAAAATAGGCTTCGTATATCCAATCCTGCTTATCAACCCACTGTACCTCTATCTCGTTCATACCGATAAAAGGGTCAGGAATTTTACCATGTTGCAAAAGATCGGTATGCACACAACCCGGCACTTTCGCACTGAGCCACTCATCAGTTTGTGCTTCCCTAAACCTCCAGCCATCCAATCCTATTACATTAATCATCGTCGCAAGCCTCCCTATAAGGATGATTGGGAACATCTGGATCACTCATTAACATAACAAAAATAACATTAAGCTAACAAGTTAGTCAATTGTTTTTTTGGAACAACCGGTAAAACACAAAATAAAAGTCGCCCTCTACCCCTAAACAGGCTAAAAGCGACTTCCCTCGTCTTCACTGCGGATCGAATTCATCCCACATATCCGCACATCAACTATATTTAATTGTGCTAAAGGAACGATCACGATCATCATTTTCCCGGCTGATCCGTGGCGCGTGAACTTCCCGTATGAGTAGATCAGCGTGCAGCAGCTTTTTTTCCACAGGCGAGCTTGGATTCATGATGCGCCATAATAACTGGTCCACCGCTCGCATCCCCAACAGTTCCTTATCCACTCTCACCGTGGCATAAATCGGCATTTGATCATTCGTATCGTCAAACCCGGTCACCCCGCACCGCCTCGGAACGTCAATCCCCTTTCCTTTCAGCACTTCCACGACTTGCGAAGCAGTCACGTCATTAGCGCAAACAAAAACCTCTGGCAGCTCATCCTCGGGCAACTTGTCCATTTCCTCGGCAAGTGCCTGCGCTCCCCCATAAATAAGGGCTTTGTTCTGCCGTAATTCTACTCCGCTCATTTCCAGTGCGGACCGAAAAGCTTCCCAACGTTCATAGAAACTGTGAGCGTCGTCAATATGACCCACAAACTGAAAGTGGGCATAACCCCTACACAGCAAATCCTTCATTAATTCATTCATGCATGTGCGATTATCCGTAAACACCGCATCACTTAAAAATGCAGAGTCCCAATGATCCACCATGACGACTGGAATACCCATTCGATAAATGTTCAGCAACAACGTAGTTGAAATTGTTCCTACTGTGATTATCCCTTTAATGGCCTCCGGGTTCAGCAAAGAAAACATATCATCAGTTGAAGGCTCCGTTAACGTGATCATATCCAATCCCTTGCGGTTCAGACGCTCGGAAATCCCTTCAAATACAGGTCCCCAGTACCTGGACTCCCGATTCTGGTGTCGAATATTCGGAAATAACACCAGCACGGTACCCGACCATTCTCTGGCATCTGTGTCCCGAGGCTCTACCCCGGTCATTTTGGGATGACTGCGAAAATAACCCATCTGGGCAGCAAGCTTAACCAGCAGCGCCCTCGTCTCTTCACTTACACCGGGTTTGCCTGACAGTGCACGTGAAACAGCGAACTTTGAAACACCCGCCGCATCCGCAATTTCCTGCAATGTTACTTTTCCACGCATCTCCTCACCCAACCCTATTCGAAATCTTTTTCTACCTTAGTCTTCTAAATATACAGGTATGCCTATAAACTGGTACCATCGTAGCATACTTTGTTTTAGATCATCAAACGATGAATTTGCACAAATCCACACCTTTCATTAAATATGTTTGCTTAATAAAAAACAAAACACATAACAAATAAACATAAATAACTTGACGTAAGGTTCTTTATTTCCTACAATTTACTAATGAAAGCACTTACATTGTGTAAATCATACTTATTAAGGGGGATTTGCAGATGTTCACGAACAGGTCGGTACAACAATGCTCCATCCTGCTTCTGGCTTTGCTGCTGCTCGTTACAACGGGCTGCGCGAATAGCAAAGGCGGTACGGCAGAAAAGGAAGACCCCGATGACACCAGTCCCATTACATTAACGTTCTTTGGCGGTGACTCAAGCTCCAACTGGAATAACATGAAGGACGCTGTCGGGCAGGAAATTATCAAGAAAACGGGTGTTACACTAAATGCCGAACATGCTGTTAACGGTCGAGGTGAGGAAAAGTTTGCCTTAATGGCTGCTAGCGGAGAGTACCCTGATCTCGTGTACCCCAAAGGAGACATTGGAAAGCTGGTCGATGCCGGAGCACTCATTGACTTAACCGACCTGATTGATAAATACGGTCCTAACATTAAGAAAGTGTATGGAGATTATTTTAATCGTATTAAATACAGTAGTGAAGATCCCGCCATTTACACCATCCCAACCAATTTGGGCGTAGATCACATCGCGTTTGATGCACAAGCAGGCTTCGAAATCCAGCATCAAGCCCTTAAGAAACTCGGATACCCCAAAATTCGCACCGTTCAAGATTTTGAAAAAGCACTTAAAGATTATGTCGCCAAATACCCTACTACCAATGGCCAGCCTACCATCCCTTTATCACTCGATGCCGAGGACTGGAAAATGCAGATTACTGTGACAAACCCGGCAGTTACAGCTACAGGTGGACCAGACGATGGAGAATATTATATTGATCCTAAAACACACAAAGCCATTCTTCACTACAAACGCCCGGAGGAGCGAGAGTATTTTCGTTGGTTAAACCATATGTACAATGAAGGTCTGTTGGATAGGGATACTTTTGTACAAAAAAGTGATCAATACAAATCCAAAATCGCCGCAGGTCGTGTCATCGGACTGATTGATCAGGAATGGAACTACCAGGATGCCGAAAATGCGCTCAAGGCAGCAGGTAAGGATGAATACACCTATTCCCACTTTCCGGTCACTTTAAATGAGCAATACGAGGATCATTCCCTCCAGCCCATTGGTTTCGATACTGCGTCTGGGATTGGCATTACAACTTCATGCAAAAATCCGGTGCGAGCGATCAAGTTTCTGGACTTCCTGGCCTCCGATGAAGGGCAAATTTTACGTAATTGGGGAATCGAAGGCCAGCATTACAATGTAGAGAACGGCAAACGAGTCATTCCTGCAGCTGTGCAAGAACGCAAAAACAAAGATAACGCTTCTTTTAGCAGAGAATCAGGTATCGGTTTGTATTGGATATGGGGACCACATTACGGCGATAGCGTGAAGGACCCTACTGGCAACTATTACACAACCAATTATCCGGAGATGATTACCGAAAATTATAGCCAAGCGGAAAAAGAATCCCTTCAGGCATATAAAGCTCGGACATGGAAAGACCTGTTCCCGAACGAAAAGGATTTTCCGGTAAAAGAGTGGGGTGCTGCCTACAACATGCCTGTTCCGACCAATACAAATTACAATGTTATTTATCAGAAGTCGCAGGACATTGTACGCAAACGGATTCCTGAGGCTGTACTCGCCAAGCCAGATCAATTCGATGCCGTGTATGACCGCATGCTCCAAGAGCTGGATCAGGCGGGTGTACCAAAGGCTGAAGAAATCTTCACTGGCCTGATTCAAAATCGTCTGAAGCTATGGTATGGGGAGAAGTAGAGATTGATTGCTACTAAAGTATATAAGGGCTGACAGTCAAGACCTGTCAGCCCCTTTTTACACTAAACATTCTGTTTTGTTACTTTTTCTTTCCAGCTATTATTTTTCCTGGACACCCGGTGGACATAAAGCAACAAAAAGATTGGAATCAATGCAATCCCGCCACACAGCACCCAAGATATCTGAATAGGTGTTTGATCTGAAGCAAGATTGGTAAAATTACGGCTTACGACTCCTGTCACGATTAAACCTATGCACATACCTAGTTGGGAAATGGCAGAATCCAGAGATAGCAGTGTTGAACGATACGCATTAGAGATTCTTTTGTTTAGAAAAATTTGTTTGGCAACCGGGTACATCCCTCGCCCAATTTCATAGATTAAAAAGGTAAGCAGTACAGGATAAAACGTGTTGAAAGCACCGGCTAAAATGAGCCATATCCCAATCATCCCGCAAGCATACATGAGTATATGTACATCACTATAACGTGCGCCTAGCTTTCGAACCAAATAGCTTCCCAAAGTCATACATAGTGAATAACCCGCCTTGATCAATCCCATAATCCAAATTCCTTGTTCAGAAAGACCGACCAGACGTGGCTGTTGAAATGTATTCCCCGCCGAATTCGAAAAGCTAATAAATAAACCAATAACAAACACAATCCAGATCGACTTATTTTCAAAACCGATACGGACACTTTCCCCGATAATCGTTGTAATGCGAGTAGCAGATGTTTCTCGATGGGTAATATTCTTCTCTTTCATATAAAAGCAGCATAGAATAATACATAAGATAATAGAGACAATGCTGGCTGCCCAGGGAAGTGAATAGTTAAATGTTGCAAGGAAGGCCCCCAACAGACCACAAATAAATCCCGAAATGTACTGTATACTGTTTGAGGTTGTAAAAAGAACTTCCATGGGCTTATCACTGTTTTCCACAACCCAGGATTCCAACGAGCCTGATTGCAAGCATATTGACAGCCCCCCAAAAACTTGTGCGAACACAAGCAGCCACATGCGATCTGTCCAAACGAACAATACACTGTAGACTAGAAAACAACAAAGCCCCAAAACAACAGAAATTTTTCTTCCATATTTGTCTGCAATAGCTCCAGTTGGTATTTCAAACAGAAAAATACTTACAAAGAATACAACCAGCAAGAAGTTCGCACTTTGCAGAGAAAGTCCTTTAGCTAACAGAAATAAGATGAGCGTAGTTCCCGTGATTTCACTCATAAAAAATTGAAGAAAGCTGACGGAGTAAAATAGCTTATGTGGCCTCACTTTCAGGGCTCCTTCGCTTGCTCTACAGCCTCATATTCATTTCGCAACATCCCCATCTGAATGATGTCATAGTACTGTCCTTCCCTGAATAGCTTTTCTCGTAGTCGGCCTTCCTCCTTAAAGCCACATGCCAGATAGCAACGATATGCACGTTCATTGAACGCATAGACCTCCAGCTCCAGCCGATGCAGATTCAGTGAATGAAATGCAAATTTTTGTATCAATCGTATCGCTTCCCGCCCATATCCTTTGCCCAGATCACCGTCGCGCCCGATTACAATACCAAGGGTGGCGTGCCGATTTACCCAGTTGATTTTGAATAAATCGAGTTGTCCAATATAGTCCAGTGTATCTTTATGTGCAATGACAAAGCCCTTGATCTCAGAGTTGCCGTCAATCATCATCTGTACAAAAGATTCACTATTAGCCTGTGAATGCGGATAGATAAATACGTCGCTTAATCCATGTGTGATTGCCGAGTCATTAACCCATCTTCGGATATCAGGTATATCCTCCTGACGGTACTCTCTTAATACAATTCGTGCTCCAATGATATGTGGCATCGTCAGCTTCCTCCCTATTATGTATTGGTTCTGGTAATACTCTATCACCCTGTCCCCCTTTTACGCTCCCATTAATCTCACAAACTCCAGGAAACGTGTACCTTTATAATGAACCTCCCCGCGATCCCCGATTACAATCATTCCGAAGTCCGTATCCTTCACCTCCAGCTCCTTACGCTCCCCCCTGTCAAATTCAAAGGTGATATAGTAATCGGTCGAAGCTGAAAAATTGCCTGATCCCCCACGCACTCTCGTTCGCTTATCCACAACCTTGCAAGAACGTTGGACCTGTTCGGCTGCTTGATTGGAAAGACCTGCACTTATCGATTTGACAATTCCCATAATGATTACAAAAGCAATGAGTCCAAACACGACAAAAAAGATAATACTAAACGGTTGAAATGCCATAAAACCACTTCCCATTTGCCTCATCCTTTCTACAGTAAAATGTAAATTTTCCATTCTATTGCCCATTGACAAATCGTACATCCTCAGCTTAAAAAACTCCAATACTTTTTTAACATACTTACGAAAAAAAAGTTCTTTCGCTCTTTTCCGCACCCTGCTTGGACTTACACCCGATCTGGGTCCTCTGAGCCTCTCTAGACCGATTGACAAAACTATATATAGATATAAAATAGAAAGTGTACTCTAAATATAGTGTAAAAAACGTATTTATGCCCGATATCTTGAAGATAAAGGTATGAAAATACATGTAAATATAGAGTCAAAAATCTTAAATGGCGCAGCCAGCAAGGGATTACAGCTATGATGGGTCTCTTGGCAATGCCGTTTTCTTTTTTTCGTTAATTGTTAAGGAGGTTGCACACCATGCTGATTGCTTATGATTCCAAGACCGGCAATGTAAAAAGATTTATAAACAAGCTCAAGCTTCCGGCGGTTCAGATTGAGGAGCAAATGACTATAGAAGAACCTTACGTACTCATTACATATACAACCGGGTTTGGGCAGATACCTGAGAGGGTATCTTCATTTTTGAAAAAAAATGCACAAAACCTTGTTGGTGTAGCTGCAAGCGGCAACCGTAACTGGGGTGAGAAATTTGCCAAAAGTGCGGATTTGATTGCCGACCATTATAATGTCCCCGTGATTAGCAAATTTGAATTATCTGGAACGTTCGGAGATGTGGAGCGTTTTAAACAGGAGGTGAGCCGAGTTGCGGCATATTGAATTGAACAACATGTTGATGAAACGCGATACAGACGGCTTTTTCCAATTGGAAAAGGACCAAGAGGCTGTAGCAGAATTTATGAAGGAAGTTCAAGAACGAAGTTTGAAGTTTGCTGACACAGCTGCTCAAGTGCTGTATATGATTGAGAATGATTATTACGAAAATTTCTATAACAGCTATACAGCTGATGAAATTAATGATATTTTCCATATCACTCATAGCTATAATTTTAAATTCCCTTCCTATATGGCAGCATCCAAGTTTTATACTGATTATGCAATGAAGAGTAACGACCGTAAAGTCTATCTGGAACACTACCCTGACCGGGTGGCTGCTGTCGCCCTGCATTTGGGACGCGGCAACGCCGATACGGCGCGCCTGTTGTCCCGCTCGATGATGGAGCAACGTCTTCAGCCAGCTACACCAACCTTCCTGAACGCTGGCAAAAGCCGCCGTGGGGAATTGGTGTCCTGCTTCTTGCTCGAAATGGATGACTCTCTGAACTCAATCAACTATGTATTGAACACTTGCATGCAATTGTCCAAAATTGGCGGCGGTGTTGCGGTTAACCTGTCGAAGCTGCGGTCACGCGGCGAGGCGATTAAAGGTGTTGAAGGCGCAGCAAAAGGCATTATGCCTGTGCTGAAGCTGATGGAAGATGGTTTCTCCTACGCAGATCAAATGGGTCAACGTAAAGGCTCTGGCGCTGCCTATTACAACATTTTCGGATGGGACGTGCTGGAGTTCCTGGATAGTAAAAAAATCAATGCTGATGAAAGAGTACGTCTCAAGACACTTTCGATCGGATTGCTGGTGCCAAACCGCTTTTACAAGCTGGCACAGGATAATGAACCGCTGCATGTATTTGCACCTTATAGTGTGTTCAAGGCTTACGGAACGCATTTGGACGACATGGATCTGGATGAAATGTACGATACGCTGCTCGCTGACGATCGAGTGAAGAAAAAAATAGCGATGAGCGCACGTGATATGCTGACGAAAATTGCCATGATTCAGTTGGAGTCTGGCTATCCATATATTATGAACAAAAGTAACGCAAATCAGGCGCATGCTCTTAAAAACGTGGGCCAAGTCAAGATGTCGAACCTATGTACGGAAATCTTCCAGTTGCAGGAAACTTCCGAGATTACAGATTATGGACAACAGGATATCATTCGCCGGGATGTAAGCTGTAACCTGGCTTCCCTGAACATTGTAAATGTGATGGAACACGGCAAAATCCGTGAGTCCGTTCATGAGGGTATGATTGCTCTTACCTCGGTCAGCGATATGACCCAAGTAGCTAATGCCCCAGGTGTTGCAAAAGCGAACCGTGAAATGCATTCCGTTGGTCTGGGTGTAATGAATCTGCACGGCTACCTTGCCAAGAACAAAATTGCATATGAAAGCAATGAAGCGAAGGATTTTGTCCGTACCTTCTTCATGACGATGAACTATCATTCCATCGAAAAGAGTATGGAAATCGCAAAAGCAGCCGGACAAAGCTTCTATGGATTTGAGGAATCAGATTATGCGACAGGTCTATATTTTGACCGATATCTGAACACGGATTATCGTCCAACAACGGCACGTGTGCAAGAACTGTTCAAGGACATTTATATTCCAACTCAAGCGGATTGGGATAAACTAAAAGCAGACGTCAAGAAGAACGGTCTGTATCACGCTTATCGTATGGCGATTGCTCCTACTGCCAGCATTTCGTACATTCAAAATGCAACGTCCAGCGTTATGCCAATTGTTGAGCAAATCGAGACTCGTACCTATGCGAATTCGACGACTTACTATCCGATGCCGTATTTGCAAAAGGATAATGTATTCTTTTACAAATCCGCTTATCAAATGGACCAATTCAAAGTGCTTGATCTGATTGCCGAAATCCAGCCTCACGTGGACCAAGGAATTTCGACTGTACTTCATGTGAACAGTGACGTGACTACGCGTCAGTTAGCACGTTGCTATCTGTATGCCGCACATAAAGGACTTAAATCGTTATACTACACACGTACCAAAAAACTGTCTGTGGAAGAGTGCCTCACTTGTTCCATCTAATGCATATATGGTAACAAGCTATAAAATAAAATTAGATTTTGAATAGATATGAATGCTTGGCATTAGAAGCTGTATCCAGCGCGTGGTTCAGACCTTTACAGGATTGGACAAAGCCCTCACGGATACAGCTTCCGTATGTCAAGCAGACGATGACTCTCCGGTAACATCTTACGTGTGTTTCTAGGGAATCTCGCAAGCTGAAGGGAGAATGCTAACAATGACAGGTATACAAGCCGTAAACTGGAACCGCTCGGACGATGATTTCACACTGATGTTCTGGAATCAGAATATTATGCAATTTTGGACGGATGATGAAATTCCGCTGTCTGATGATAAAATGTCCTGGGTAACCCTCAGTGATATCGAAAAAGAAGCCTACATGAAGGTGCTGGGCGGCTTGACTCTGCTAGACACCATTCAAGGCGGTGTGGGGATGCCGCAAATTATGGAGCATGTAGACGGACTGCAACGCAAAGCGGTATTAAGCTTTATGGCGATGATGGAGCAAATTCATGCCAAGTCGTACAGTAGCATCTTTACCACCCTGGCTTCCACGGAAGAAATTGACGGTGTATTCCGCTGGGTTGAAGAAAATCCCCATCTCCAAACCAAAGCAGAAACCATTCGTCAGTATTATATGAACATCCATACACCGAAAGACCTGTATCTCGCAATGGCTGCGTCGGTGCTGTTAGAAAGCTATTTGTTTTATAGCGGATTCTTCTACCCTCTCTATCTGGCAGGTCAAGGCAAGCTGACATGCAGCGGGGAAATTATCGACCTGATCCTGCGTGACGAAAGTATTCACGGTGTCTATGTAGGTGTACTGGCACAGGAGATTTATGCAGAACTGGACGAGGAAGAACAACGTGACCTCTACCAGACGCTGGTAGGCTTGCTGCGCTACTTGCACAATAACGAAGAACAATATACCGAGCAAATTTATGCCCCTATTGGACTTGTAGACGATGTTAAAGTCTTCTTGCGCTACAACGCCAACAAGGCCATGATGAACCTGGGCTTTGACCCACTTTTTGAAGAAGAAGAAGTCAATCCCATTGTATTCAACGGCATCAGTACCCATACCAAGCAGCACGATTTCTTTTCTAAAAAAGGAAACGGCTATGTACGGGCAATGAATGTAGAGCCGCTGACAGATGATGATTTTAACTTTGGCGTTTAAGTACACATACGTAAAATTAATTTAGCAAGGCGATACTGTAAACAAATAGGGTTTCAGAACTTGTTCCTAAGTTCTGAAACCCTATTATTTTCTTAAAACTACCTGCTATGCAGGTGATTACGGAAAGCTTCGAGCGGTAGTTTACATATTCACATCCGTTCTCTTATATAAAACGGGTATTGCCACTGCTATAAGAATCATCCCCATAAAAGCGGGTGTGGCATGACCAAGTGATACATAGATTTGGCCTCCAATGATAGGCCCAATCATTCTTGCCAAAGCCTGAATAGATTGACTACCGCCTTGAATCCTTCCTTGTTCACTAGAATCGACAGACTTGGAGAGCATCCCATTAAATGAGGGCCCAAAGATCGAATCACCAAAACCAAATATAAACATTCCGGCGATAATAAGAGGATAGAATGAGAACAAAGCAGATAGCGCAATAAGACTGTAGCCTATAATCTCGGAGAACATTCCAAGAATGGCTATCTGTTTATCACTAAGTTTTTTTAAAAGCTTTGGCATGATGAAACCTTGTGAAATGATGTCTTGGAAACCCATAATTGAAAACATAAGTCCGATTAGTGCAGGCTTCCAACTGAAGGTATCCATTGTAAATTGAGAGAAAACTGCCTGTAAAGATCCGTTGGGTATCCAAAGTAAGAACGCTGAGACAAGTAGCCTTTTCACGTTTTTCATGGAAAGTACGTTTGCAAGCTGTGTAAATGGATTCAGTCTTACAAAGGTAATCTCTTTCAGTCTATGTTTCTTGTCAAGGCTCTCAGGCATAAAAAAGAATCCATAAACAACATTCAATAAAGTGATTATTGCTCCAAAATACATAGGTACAGAATAACCAAACTTGGAAAGTAATCCACCTAGAGTTGGACCAATGACAGTGCCGATACCTACAACTGCACTCAACCATCCAAAGTATTTAGTTCTCTGTTCTGGAGGAATGATGTCTGCAAAATAGGCGAAGATCGTGCTTATGCTCCCACCTGTTATACCTTCTATGATACGCCCAGCAAATAGTACCCATACAGCTCCTCCTATACCAAAAACTAAGTACCCGATTGCGGAACCCAAAAGGCAGACTAAAAGCAAGGGTCGACGGCCATATTTGTCGCTCAAAGCTCCAAGTACGGGAGCCGCAAAAAACACGCAGAATGCATAAACAGAGGTCAGCAGCGTAACAACTATAGCTTGTTCTCCCGGATTGCTTGTATAAGGCTGCACTAAGAATGGGACGACAGGTATTATAATACTGAAGCTTATTCCGCAAAGAAACACAGAGATAAGGCCGAATATTAAAGCGTGTTTATCTACGGTTTGTTCTGTGGTCTGTTTATGGTGTGATCTAAATTTGAACACTTAAATTCTCCCCTCAAAAGTTGCGATTTTACTTCCTAGGAAACAAAATTATCGTATCACATTTTTTCTTCCCTGGAAACAAAATAATAATAAAAAAATGCAGCCCGTTCTCAATAGAGCCCGGCTGCCTGTGGTTTGATTTTCATTATTCAAATTTATTTCGACTTGATATCTATATCCTTTTTCTTTATTTCTGCATCCAAATGCCTGCTATACTTTTCCAAGAAGCTAAGCATACTGTCAAATTGCTCCTCGGTTACCTGCTCAAATACGGCTTTATCCCGCTCTTGAAACTCCTTGTGCAGTTCCTCATGGATTTTATAGACTACTTTCCCTTGCTCAGTAAGCCTAAAATAAATTTCTTTCTTGTTATCCGGCTTCTGGTAGCTTTCGATAAGGCCTTTTTTTATGAGCTTCTTAGTTATTTTACTTATGGCACCGCTAGTCATATAAAGGGACTCCGCAAGTGTTGTCACGTTGGAATCTACATTTTTTTCAATGTATTCCATGCAATGTACTTCAGAAGGCTTATAACCCTTAAGACTGTCTTCCATCTTGTCCTTATTAAGCCAAACCATCTTGTTATATAAGTCCCTGAAACCCATTATGACCTGTTCTTCTTTGTTCATGGACTGTCCTCCCACCCGTTGGTGCATTAACAATTTAATATAATATATTTTGGTTTCCATTTCAACAATATTAAAACAATTATTTTAGGAATTGAGCGATACATGAAAAAAGAGATCCGAACACTCCCCATACCTTTATGTATTATATTTATTTTTCAGACGAGGACATGCACGCAAAAAAACGGCCAGATCGCTAAAGTAGCGAACCGAGCCGTTTTCCATTTCTTAAGACCGAGCCTCTGTGAACATTTGAAAGGTGACACCAAACTTGTCTGTTACATTCCCATAAGCTGGACTAAAATGGGTTTCCTGCAAAGGCATTCCCACCTGCCCTCCTTGCTGTAAAGCATCAAACATTTTTTGAGCTTGCTCCACACTATCGGTTGTAATACAGATACTCACCTGATTCCCGCTGCTAAACGGCGATCCGGGAAAGGTATCCGAAAACATGAGCTCTGTCTCGCCCACTTTAAGGGTGGCATGTCCCACACGTTCCTTGACCTCTGCGGGAATGGGAAAATCGGGGTTTTCCGGCATTTCCCCAAAGGTTTGAATAAAAAGCAGTTGAGCATCCAATGCCTTTTCATAAAATTCGATTGCTTCTTTTGCATCTCCATCCATCGTGATGTAAGGAATCAAACGTTTGGACATCTTCAACACAGCTCCTTTAATTCGAGGTAATTAGCCCAGCCATTTCTCCTGTATTATATACAAAACTTGTCAAGAAAAACAAATCTGTATTCTTAGCTTTCATGCACCTGAATGCCAAGCTGTTTTAGCTCCTTTATCGCTTCCCTAACGTTACGCTGTGGATGAAGCGCAGAGATCATCTGTGCAGTGATCGGAACGCCGTTGAAAATCTGGCTTACCACCCCTAGAGAAATCGACAGCTCATAGTAACTTTCAGCCCAATCCTGATATTCCTCCGGTGTAACTATAATTTTCCCTAGCAAAAAGGATGAGCCATCGTCATATTCCTCAGGAATGTTCACGTTGCCCATACGCCACTCCTTATCTCCCGCTTCCCTCCACATACAAAAGGTAACGTCCTCCTTCTCCAGCGCTTCATCTTCTAAAAGCTCCATCATATCATCAGGTACACCGTCGTACATGCCCGGCCAGATCTCATATTCGTCTCTTGCATGAGGACTTACAGGGGATTCGTGGTCAAAACCTTTTAATAGCACACCTCCACGCGTCCATAGCATATGAATCGTATCTCCAGCGCCGTTGTTCACCTCACCCAGGAACACATCACCAGACCATTTAGACTGCATACGATACGTGCGCAACCAATCTTCTGGAGACAATATAATATCCAGTGCTGACAGCAGCATCATTCTGTCTTTTAAACCATTCGGCGTTACCTGTGCATCAAGCATCCTATTCTTCATCATTCCTCCACCTTGTCCACGCGTACTAAAATTTCATTTGTCTCTACTTTGTCTTTCAAGCTTCGCTTGCTCAACCACCTGCCGAATGAAAGGTCCCTTGGCTTCGGTATACGCTGCACGGTCATGATTGAATTGGTGAGCCAAATCTTTTTTTAAAGTCTCATACGCTCCCAGGCTTTCAGGATGCGCTTTCAAGTAATCTCTGAACAATAGATGGTTTTCCCAATGCTCTCCTTTATACTTGTAAATATGCAAATGATGGGTCCCAGCTCCCCATTCTCCACGGCGAAAGAAAGCTCGCTCTGGAAAATCAGGCTTATGTACATATTCATATTGAATACCTAGCAAACGCTCTCGCTGTTCGGATTGAATCATCGCCAAATCTTCTACTCCAACCATAATGTCGATAATAGCCTTGGCTCCCAAACCAGGAACGGATGTACTACCGATATGCTCTACGCCGACACACACGTCTCCGAGAGCCTCTATCAATTTGGCTCGTTCCTGTATGTACTCTGCTACCCACTGCGGATTATATTCGGATATCACTACCTGCGCGGACATGAAGGCACCTCCATTCGTTTTCCAAAAAAATGCCTTCCCAGTGCGCTTGGCACAACTCAGAAGGCATTCTCTTGTTTAAATTAAAAATCATTTAGTTGCTTCATCCCTGTTATTTGGCTTCTCAATTACGATCAGACAGGTACTGTCTGGCAAAGGAACCGGCTGACCTTGCTCATCCATGAACTCAACACGACTGGACAGCGCTTCGGCATAGCCCTCCTGCAAATAGTGGCGGCTCAACCGGATAATCGCCTGTGGTCCAAGTGTGTTACGAATACACTCTTCATACTGTGACGGAGTAAAATAACCAAACTGCTCCTGTACCTCATGCACATAGGCTTCCGCCCCCCATGTATAGGTATACAAGAATTCCATTGCATCATTTACCGGCAAAACAGCCTCATGCTCACCTATGCGCTCTATTTCAATGGGGCGACCCGCAAAATCCTGCGCATACCGCAGCAGCCATTCCATTCCGTCCGGCTCCAAAAATCGAATGCGTCTGCGCTGCTCTACTGGTTCGGTCATAATACCGTCACGAATGATAATGCGCCCGCCGGGTGCAAGTACACGGTAGGCGCTATGCAAAGCAGCCTCCACTGTTTGTGAATTGAACCTTTTTCCATCTCGTTCAATGTAGGAATACAGCTCATGAAGAATCGAAGAGAAAATAACCGTATCCATGCTCTCCGTTTCCACATACTCTTCTAATTGAAGCGCATCCCCTTTGATGACATCCCAACGACGGTGCTCCAATTGCTTTTTACGTTTAAGGGCCTCAATCACATTCACAGAAATGTCAAGACCCAACGGCTTCGAGTCCGGTCTTTCTTGCTCGATCAGGTCCAGCAGTACGCCCCCGCCAGGTCCGATATCCAGTATACGGGTTCCAGTCACGTAATCTAGAATGACCCTTTTGAAATCGGCGGTCTGGTTCATATCTGTAAGGTATGTTTCCTCATTGTGAAAGCGATCATAGGCATCGCGCCGTAATCCGAACAGATCAAACAGCAGCAGGACTGCTTTGTCATACAGAGGCGTCTTTTCTGCCTCAATACAAAAGTCGATCAATTTTTCTGCAGCTGATGAAAATACAAAATTAAAAAATACGGTACTTGGCAACTCCTCCTTATGCTCTACGACTACACTCAAATGAGGATTATGCTCCCGTTTCCCTTTTGTGATATCCTGCCAGGACAATGCGCTTAAATATTTTTCTATCATTCTTTTTTTGTATACGTTAATTTTCTTAACACCACGATAGTCATAATACATCGTATTCATAAGTGATTCAAAACTGATATGCCGTACCGTTGGAGGCTGTTCCTGCCCTGTGCCATCCCTCAACGTGAGCAAAAATACCTTAACCAATTCTTGAAGTGAAAAATCCTGCAAAGCTGATTCTACATACCAAAGTGTCCGATTCTCCAGCGGAGCCAGCGCCTTCTCTACATTCAGCTCCCGCTCCAGCTCGGCGTAAGCCTGCTCAAACGGCTCACCTTCATGAATCGAAACCGACCGCAATCTCTCCAGTCGCTCCTTTACACTCCAGACTACAGGGGCGTTATCCCAAGCAATCCAGCCGATTAACTGCTCCACTTCACCGCGTACTTGCTCCCATAATGCAGGATCTACACCAGCGATAATGCATTCGTTCAGTGCTCGTAACACAAGCTCCAATTCCTCCGAGCTCAGCCAGCCTTTACGAGTAATTTCAAGCAGCAGTCGATTTTCCGCAAAAGGTATTTCTCCCCGTATATACTGTCCGATCAATCCATGCGTCTCAATCAGAATCCGGGTCATGCTGTTACGCGGGTATGCAGGGGACTCTGCTTGAGCCTGTCTGACATACAGCTGAGAGGAGCCAATATTATGTACAAACAAATTAATGCCCTCATGCTGCCAGCGTAGCCGTTCGCGGACTGTGCCTCCTTTGGCGGTCTCAGACCATACCAATACATCCTCCAGTAGCTCTTTAACCCAGAATGACAATGGAAGCCCGTCCAAAATAAGCAGTGTGCGCTCCACATAATCCAGTACAGGATTAGCATCCTTTAACTCACCTATGGATCGAATGCGCTCCAAATTTACAATACGCTCCTCAGCCGAAACAAGTAGCTTTAGCCAGGTCGGTGTATCCCAGGCCAGATCACTTTCTTTCCTGTAATTAGCAATGGCTTTTAACGATTGTAACATTTTTCTCACCTCGTGTGATTCGATTCGGTATGCACAGGAGACTTTTGAAAATATCTTGTATACCCTACACTTTACCATACATCTGTAGCTTCCATCTCGTGGAAAATATTAAACATTTGTATCAATTATTCGCTTGACATGTTCTGTGTATCGCATCCCATGATTTAAAGTACCCGTAACTTCGCTCCGTCTCCCAAAAGCAAAAAGATACCTTCCAACCCTAAGGTCGAAGGTATCTTATCACCATTGTTATACGCAGCAAAATTATTTTCCTACGTTGTTTATAAAATTATAGTGTCGCTGTGTGAAACGTCAATCATCTAGCATATATTTCGACTGGATTAACCAACAGAAACGCCATCTGGTACCGGGATACCAAAGTCAGGTGTTCCATCCTCATTCCAGTTCAAACGCTGAACACGTGTATGACGATTCGGATCATACAGCGGGTCACCTGTAATTTCCTTGTAATTACGAGCGTGATATACGATAACGTCACTACCATCCTCAGCAACAGTAAAGCTGTTGTGACCAGGCCCGAATTGACCTGTCTCCTCATTCGTGCAGAATACTGGCGCAGGAGACTTTGCCCACGATTTCGGGTCAAGTAAGTTGGCATTCTCGTCTGCCGTTAGCAGGCCCATGCAATAATTGTGATCTGTAGCACTAGCTGAATAGCTGATAAAAATCCTTCCGTTCCGTTTCAGAACGGCTGCTCCTTCATTTACCTTAAAACCGATAACTTCCCAGTCATATTCTGGTGTTGAGATCATGACCTGCTCACCACGCAGCGTCCACGGATTGCTCATTTCTGATATATACAAATTGGAATTACCTACGATGTCCGGGTCTTTCTGAGCCCATACATAATATAGAACGCCATTATGCTGGAAGGTTGTCGCATCGAGAGCAAACGTCTCCCAGCGAGTTTTGATCTGTCCCTTTTCCACCCATTCACCTTCCAGCGGATTAGCTGAAGCATTTTCCAGCACAAACATCCGATGGTCGAACAGACCTTCCTTCGTTTCTGTAGTACGAGCTGCTGCAAAATAAATGTACCATTTGTCGTTAATATAATGAATTTCCGGTGCCCAAATGTTCGCGCTTAACGGACCCGTTTCATATTTATGCCACACTGCCACTGGTTCTGCTGTATTCAAGCCTTGAATAGTACGTGCCCGCCGAACCTCAATGCGGTCATACTCTGGCACAGATCCGGTAAAATAATAATACCCATCACTATGCTTGTAAATCCAAGGGTCTGCACGTTGCTCAATGACCGGATTATTAAAAGATACAGGTTGATTCATGGTTTTTCTCTCCTCTATGTGTAATATGTAGTTCATATGATTAATCGGTGATACGTTTTCCCCAGATGGAAATTCCTTTTTCATTCATACCCGTGAAAATTAGAGTATGACGACCGAGCTCCCAGTCCCATGAAGGAAGCAATAGCAATTCCTCCTTTGACCCTTCGGACGCATTGTTCCAATTCATTGTTAGCGTACGTCTACCATCAAAACTCCAATGACCTTCCAGAGAACCACTGGTTGCCCGCCCTCCAGCTTCTAGACGAAGCGGTTCAGCTTCCACCTGACCGTCTACTTCTTGCCTTATCACGATGCGCTCCCAGTTGCCGGATAATAACCTTTTGGGTATATCCTGCTCCTTTTCGCCCGCATACCGCTCCGGCGATACGACAGGCCAACCATCAGCCGTCCATAATATTTTGCGCACATGCAAGTAAGGCCAGCTCTTATCCGTTTCTCCCCGCGCATGATGAACAATGTAGTAATCGTCTCCGTCCTTCAGCACGGAATTATGACCTGGCGCAACCCAGCCTTCTCCTTCGCTGAAACGATAACCACCCAGCACCTTGTTCCCAATCTCATATTGAGGCAAATAACTGCTATCCGCCATATCATGTCCATTTATATCCACGTACGGACCTGTGATAGAATCCGAGCGGGCTACGCGAACATTGTAGTCCTCGAATAAAGAATCATACGAGACGAACAAGTAGTATTTACGGAACACAGGATTGTACACAATGTACGGTCCTTCCACAGCTCCGTCCTCGGTTGCCCGATCTCTGGCAGCGATATTTTTACCATAGCCTGGCTCTTTGAGCTTTCCAGTCTGCGGATCGAGCGGTGTAATATGAATCCCGCCAAAAAATGATCCGTATACCATCCATAGATTTCCTTCGGCATCCAATACCGGATTAGCATCAATTGCGTTCAGCTTGTCATGCTCATCCGTTTTAATAACCAGCCCCTCATCCTTCCAAGGACCTTCCGGGGAGTTGGATGTCTGCAACCCAATAGCTGATCGTGTGCTGCCAAATGTGGAAGCAGAATAATACATTCGATAGGTATCGCCCATCTTTATAATGTCCGGGGCCCACAGATTCGTTGCTGATGACCATGCCCCCGCTTCCTTTGGAATGCCGGGTAAAGCATATTGAACCCAGCTCCAGTGAATCAGGTCGGTCGATTTGCGCACCATAACACCCGGCCTCAATTCTCCACCTGTCTTTACATCCGTCGAATAGACATAATATCCCTGATCAGTTTTGATAATCGCTGGGTCATGAGCATTGTTAATAGTCCAGCGCTGTTCATCGTCTATCGTACTTTGATCATACAAGTGATCAGGAGGCGGAGCCTGCGGATATACAGGGTCCGGAGTGTTATCCCCACAGCCGGATAGACCCAGCATTAGCAGCATAACCATAACTGTAATTCTCCTCCTTCCTTTACTCAGTACATAGGGTGACTGCGTTACATCATTCATCCGAATTGTCCAAGTGCAAGTTTCAATTAACCCTTGACACCAGAAATGGCAACCGACTCAATAATTTGTTTCTGGAAGATTAGGAATATAATCAACACAGGTAACAAGGCTATTATGGAAGCCGCCATAATAAGTGGATAGTCCGTCTGAATGGCGTAAGTCGCATTAAAATTCGCGATAACCAGCTGCAATGTCTGCGTTTCTGGTGAGTTCAAGTAAATAATCGGTGCCAAGTAATCGTTCCAAATTCCCATAAACCATAAAATTAGCTGTGCCGCAACTGCCGGCTTAATGAGCGGAAACGTAATCGATGAATAAAGTCGGAAATAAGAGCTTCCGTCAATTTTAGCAGCTTCGATAATAGCATCCGGTACACTGAGCAAATACTGCCGCAAGAAAAAGATCATGACTACATTACCGAACAAGCCGGGAACGATCAGAGGCAACAGCGTATCTATCCAGCCAAGTTTGGAGAACATCATAAACTGTGGAATCATAACTGTTGGGTAAGGAATCATCATGGATGCGATGAGTGCCAAAAACAGTTTATTTTTATGAGGGAATCTCAGCTTTGCGAATGCAAAAGCGGCTACACTAGATGTGAAAGTACCCACAACCGTGACACTTACAGCCACAATCACGCTGTTCTTGATCCCGCTTAATAGAGGACCTGCTTCCCAAATTTCCTTGTACTTACCAAACTGAAACACCTCTGGTATCCATACTGGTGGGAGTGCAAAGACATCCTGCTTTTCTTTTACCGAAGTGGACAACATCCAAAGCAACGGTGCGATCATCGCAATCGCTCCAATCGCCAGTACAATAAAGATAATGATATTGGTAACTTTCGTTTTTTGACTATGGGACATAATCAGCCTCACTCCTTTCCGCGAAAATCAATCCCCATCAAAGGATGATTTTTCATTCATTTTAAATTGAATCAAAGTTACGATAAAAATGAAGATGCCGAGAATCATAGCCATCGCGGAGGCATATCCCATTTGCAGGTTTTTGAATGCCTTATCCCAAATATAGAAGACAATTGAGGCGGATGAGTATTCCGGACCCCCTGTAGGTGTCATAATGTTCATTTCAGTAAAGATTTGCGAACCACCAATAATGTTGGTAACGACCAGGAAGAAGGTTACTGGTTTCACCATTGGCCAAGTGATATTGCGGAACATTTGGAATCCGCTAGCTCCGTCCAGCTCTGCTGCTTCATAATAAGAGCGAGATACGCTTTGCAGCGCAGCCAGATATAGCAACATTGTATATCCGAGACCTTTCCATACAGTCATGAGAATCAGGGCCGGTTTGACTGTGTCCTTATCCATCAGCCAGTTAGGTCCCTTAATACCGAACAATTCAAGGAATTGGTTCACCAAACCATAATCTCCGTTGTAGGCCCAGTTCCACATAATAGAAACGGCAGCCAACGAAGAAATGACCGGAATATAATAGATCACACGAAATGTTGTCGTACCTGGAATCTTGCGATTCAGTCCCAGTGCCAGTAGTAAAGCTAGTACAAGACCTATTGGAATACCCAACATTAAGAAAAGAGTATTGTACATCGATTTGTAAAAGAGTTCATCGCTAAATAAATCCTTAAAATTGTCGAACCCAATAAAGTTCATTTGTCCCAATCCGTCCCAGTCTGTAAAAGAGCCGTATAACGAATAGACAAACGGGAACAACGTAAAGATTAGCAGACCGAGAATAGGCGGAAGAATAAATAAGTATCCATATATCTTCTCTTTGCGGTAGAGATTAGATTTGGTTATCACAGGGCTCACCTCTGTTTCTGATTTGGAATGAAGATGATGTTAGCAGCATGATATTCAGCCACTAACATCATCCTTTTCCCTCTATTTACGCATTATTTCTGTGATTTTTTCTCTTGCTCCACCGCTTTATCCAGCAGTTTCTGCATCTTCGGTTGTTCTTGCTTCACATAATCTGCTGCCGTAATTTTGCCATCCAGCACAGGTTGGATATCTGTGAAGAAAATATCGTACCATTCTGCGTTATACGTATAGTTACCTGGTAATGCACGTCCATAGTCTTTTACGATATCAATAAATTCTTGTTTGTTGTTAGGCTTTGTTTTTGTATCTTTGACCCACTCATCAGCCATATCCAGCAGATTCGGAATCTGTACCTTGGCATCTACGAGCTGCTTCATGCCTTCTTTGGAAGTAGTCAGATAGTTAACCAATTCTACAGCTTCATCCGGATATTTTGTTTTAGAGGAAACACCGATACCCAGAGAACCAATCCATGTTGCCGGTTTGCCAGTCGATCCTGTTGGGAAAGGCAACAAATCATATTCGAATGGCAGTTTTTCAAATGTACTCATATCCCAAGGCCCTACTGGGAAGAACGCCATTTCGCCTTTCATCCAGCGTTGATATGTGTCCAATGTTTGTGATTGTTCAATGCCAGGTGTAATTTTATATTTGTTTTGCATATCAGCAAAGAACTGAAGCGCTTCCGCAAATTTCGGATCGTCAATCGTTACTTTGGTTTTGCTCTCATCCAGCCAATCAGCGCCATTACTCCATACAAAGGCTTGCAATGCCCACTGAACGTTAAAGCCTGTTCCGTACTGATCTGGTTTGCCGTCCCCGTTAGTATCTTTGGTCAGCTCTTGGTTAACCTTGATGAACTCCTCCCATGTATACGGTTTGTCTTTGTCAGGCAATGGAACACCTGCTTTTTCAAACATGGTTTTGTTATAACCCAAGGCGAATGGACCCAAGTCCTTCGGCATACCGTAAATATTTCCTTGACCAGCCATTTTACCGTCATAGCGATACAAATCTACACCGTATTTCCAAATGTTATCCAGATTTATATCCTTGCTCTTCTCAATATAAGGTGTCAGATCCTTCAACACCCCACTGTTAACATAAGCTTTCAAATCTCCAGGGGCATAATAGAAGATATCTGGAAGATTGTTACCTGTAATTGCAGCTCTAAGCTTTGTAGCATATTGGTCTGCTGCCGTCACGACCATTTTAACCTTTACACCAGGATGTTCTTCTTCAAATTTCTTGATAACATCCTTATAAGCCTTCTGCTCATCCGTTCCTCCACGGAACATGAAAGTCAATTCCTTGCTTCCATCGCTACTGGAACTTCCTCCACTACAGCCTGCCAGTGCAGCAACCATCAACAACAGAACAACCATTGTTAGTGCAAAACCTTTTTTCTTTGTCAACGCGACCCCTCCTAAAATTAAAATGAAACCGCATACATTAAGTGTTAAAATAACTTCATACCACTCGGCCTAATCTTTAACTGTGCGGTACACAACCCGTTGTTGATTGCCGCTGTGATTATCATCCCTCTCATGTACCATATAATTAACATTTACCTTTATCAATAATGAATTCGTTTACAAATAAAATATAGCACGCCATTCTACGGTTCGTCAATGCATTTTTCAATCTTTTTAAATAATTATAAAACATAGATTGGAGTAACTTAAAAAGCAAAATTAAATCGCATTTAAGTATATTTTCGCAATGAACACTAAATAAAATACTTAAATGCGATTTATATTATAAAAAACACCTTATTTTAGAACGTCATTTCCTCTCTTCTTCTTTTAGTAAAAAATATTTACAGAAAAGCAGTTTACTTCTTTATGATTTTATTTTAACATAAATCAAAGTAAAAATATAAGCGCTTACATTACATTTTTTATAGATAAGGATGGGCTATAGCTATGATTTATATTAAGGACTTAATGTCGGGGTTAGATATTTTCAAAGCACTGGGCTCGGAAATTCGCATTCAAATTCTTGAGTTACTTGCTGTTCAAGGACAAAGTATGAATGATATTGCGAGCAAGCTAAATTTGAGCAACGGCACCATTACGATGCATATTCGCAAACTGGAAGAATGCGGGCTTGTGGAAATCAATACGGTAAGCGGTAAACACGGGACCCGAAAAATGTGCTATTTAAATAAGGAAAAGCTAATGGTAGATCTGCGCAGCAGAGAACAAAAAAATGTGTATGAGGTAGAAATTCGTATCGGTCATTATAGTAACTACCAGGCGGTTTCTACTTGTGGATTAGTGACCAAAGACAGCATTATCGGCGATTTTGATGATCCACGCTATTTTGCAGATCCCGCGCGACTGGACTCTGAAATGATCTGGATGGCAGAAGGCTTTCTGGAATACCGCATTCCTAACTACTTAAAAGCGAATCAATCCTTTACCGAAATTCAATTTTCCGCAGAGCTGGGATCAGAAGCACCGTGTTATTGTGAGGACTATCCGTCTGATATTTGTTTTCATATAAATGGTATTGCCATCGGTCACTGGACGAGCCCAGGCGATTTTGGAGCTGTTCCCGGGGTCCTCAATCCTGATTGGTGGCCCCCACACTTGAATCAATACGGCATGCTGAAGTTAATTCGCATCAACCAGCATGGAAGCTTCATTGACGGGTGCCGTATATCAGAAGTCACCATAGACGATATTGGACTTGATTACAAAAGCGATATTACACTGCGTTTATCCGTATCTGATCAATCGCAAAACAAAGGAGGACTCACTATTTTTGGTAAAAGATTCGGAAATTTCGGCCAAGATTTGCTTGTGCGCGTGCTTTACGATGTACACGAAGAAGATAACTCCAACTCCTAATTCGCCACAGATAAAAGGCCGAAGTCTGTATTCATTGAATACATGTCCTCGGCCTAAATCCTAATCTTCACTTAAAGAGATATAAATAAATAGATAAAAGATGATTGCCATCCCAAACACCAGCCAGCTAAAGGACAGCAAATGAAGCTTCTCCCCTGCATGTACTGCCCATCTCCAAAGATCCGCAAAAAGCACCAGCGGTTGCAGCAACACATCCCAGCTATTCCAGCGGGCAAATCTGCCTATATACACACCTATGCTGGCCAGCCATAACATCACAAAAACTACAGCCCATGCAAGCCAACCTGAACAAATCTTCCTCAACATACGGTGGATCATCAATACACAAAGGGATGTAAGAAAAAGACCAATTCCAGCGGCCGAAAAGGACGTAAATAAGATTAGCCAAAATTGAGTATTCAACCAAAAACGCGTACCAGGATTCACATCGTACAAACGGAATGCATGTAGTAGTTCGGTCACTAAATAAAGAGCATTCGGCAGAAAAAACAACCATACCCATGCGGCGAAAAATAAAAGAATATTTCTTACTTTTGCATTTCGCAATCTGAATAACGCCACCATGAACAATGAAATAAACACCGGAACCCATGCCAGGAATATATCCCAGTACAGAAATTGATATATTCTCGTCCCGCTTATGGACTGTAGATACATAATGAGTCCGAAACAGCCCAACGTAGCTACAAGCATCACCCCCAACATACCGGGCAGCTTGTAACCCTTCCTTCTTAACAGCAAACTTCCATCTACCTCCTGCCTAAGAACGCGTATTTACGTCTCTTCAGTTCTCTCTTATAGCGCTTTCACATTTAGAAAGAGGGCTTTTATTTATTCCACGTTTCGTATATCCTCGAACACATGATCTGTTATCGTCAAAGTATCAAAGGTAACATTACACCCCGCCCCTACCGGAGATTGTGCGACAACCCCAACTTTTAGCTGGCTGGTAACATTCATGCCAAAATATCTGGCCAGTTTCCAATGTTGACCATCCGAGGAATAATGAAAGGCAAAGCAATTTCCAGCTCGTGTTACTCGCAAATATGGATTAGAAGCATCCATCGCCCCCGATATACAATCATCGGATGTATCCCGTGTGACCACACTAAGGATCGAGGGGGTATTCTCAAAGTATTCAAAGCATACCTTAGCCCAATGAGTATCATCCGCCATCACCATCAAGCATCCTGAATCATAGGGCTGCTTCATATCGACACGAACCCTCGTCCAGATTGTAAAATCTCCATGTAGGGTGGTATGCAAAAAAGGAGCGGACGATTTGATAACTGCGCCGGACGGATCTCTAAAAAAATCTGCCTGTGAAGGTGCAGAGACTTGTAAAGCCTTGGATTCATCGAAGCTCCATACAGTTGGTTCGTTGATCCACCTCCATCCTTGAGGCAAAACCTTTTCGTTAAAGCCTTCAAATACATTCATATGGACACCATCCCTCTCTAGCCAATATAGTCTTAACACAGTGAAATTTTGGGGCAGAATTCCCCATGATACCACTATATACGTAATCTTCCAGTCGTCAATGATGATGCTTCTGTCTTCCAGAATTATAAAAAAAGACTTGCTATTCTGAAATGTTGTGCTTATAATTACACCTAAATTGATACGGTAACAAATTTCAATGACGAGAACGAGTAAGCTATACAGCGGATTTGCAGAGAGTTGGGGCAGGTGAAAGCCAACATTCCGAGGGTAGCTGAACGCCATCTCTGAGAAGCGGGCTGAACCTGAAGTAAGCTCTGCCGCCTTTCCAGCGTTAACCGGAACACGTATTGATGGATACGTGAACAGAGTGTCATTTCCTATGGAATGAAACTAGGGTGGTAACACGGGTATAAACTCGTCCCTTTTACAGGGGCGGGTTTTTTTGTTTTTCAATAAGGAGGAATCAACATGACAAATGTATCGACAGCAGTATCTATAACTGATTTTTTGACTCCGGCTGTACGGGAAATGCCGCCTTCAGGTATCCGTCGGTTTTTTGAATATAGTGCAGGCAGAAAAGATATCGTATCACTTGGTGTCGGTGAACCGGATTTTATAACCCCTCAACATGTGAGAAAGGCCTGTATCACAGCACTGGAAAATGGTAAAACCTCATACACACCCAATGCAGGTCTCCCTGAGCTTCGCGAGGAAATTGCCGGATATCTGGAGAGCAGCTTCAGTACATCCTATAACCCGGCAGATGAAATCATGGTCACTGTTGGCAGCAGTGAAGCATTGGATTTGGCGCTACGCGCCCTCATCACAACACACGATGAAATACTCATACCAGCACCCTGTTATATTTCGTATTCGCCCATCACATTTTTGAACGGAGGACATACCGTAACGGTTGAAACGTCTGCCGACCAGCAGTTTAAGCTGACAGCTGAGGCGCTCAAATCCAAGCTGACTCCACGATCCAAAGTGCTTATTCTCTGTTATCCGAACAACCCGACAGGCGGGGTGATGACCTATGAGGATTGGCTACCCATTGCCCGTCTGGTTGAGGAGCATAATCTTATTGTCATATCGGACGAAATTTATGCTGAATTGACCTATGGACAGCAGCATGTAAGTTTCGCTTCTCTGCCAGGAATGAAAGAACGCACCCTGCTCATCAGCGGCTTTTCCAAAGCATTTGCCATGACAGGCTGGAGGGTCGGCTATGTATGCGGTCCGAAAGAATTGATTTCAGCCATGCTGAAAATCCATCAATATACAGCCATGTGCGCTCCTATTATCGGGCAAATTGCCGCGATTGAATCCCTGCGCAACGGGCTAGAGGAGAAAGATCGTATGATGGAGTCCTACAATCAACGTCGAAAATGGTTCGTTGCAGGCCTATGTCAGACAGGACTTCCATGTCATGAACCAAACGGTACCTTCTATGCTTTTCCTTCCATTGCGCATACAGGGTTAAGCTCCGAACAGTTTGCCAAGCGACTGCTGGAAGAACAAGGAGTTATAACGGTCCCGGGTTCCGCATTTGGCCCAGGCGGCGAAGGCTTTATCCGCTGCTCGTATGCGTCATCGCGTGAACAGCTGGAAATGGCTCTGGAACGCATCAGCGTATTCCTGAAACGCCTGTAAACCCGATTTTCCATAACATGGACTGAACATGAGCATGGGGTGAACATTTACTTCAGCAACTTCTGAATAAGCTTTTTCTGGTGTGTTGGCAAACCTTCCGGCCATTCCCCTACGCGGCAATAACAAATGTCGGAGATTTCAGCGCTTGGTCGAAAGGTACCCGGGATCACCCGGCCTGTAAAAATAAGATCCACACGGTTCGGCAACTGGCCAAACTGGGCTTGCGCCAATGAGGTGATCTCTACCTCCAGCCCGGTTTCTTCCCGGACTTCGCGCCGCAGGGCAATTTCCGGCTGCTCTAGCTCCATCCAGCCGCCGGGAATCCCCCACGGCTGCTTCCGGTATACGTGCTTTAATAGCAGCACTTCCCCGGCCTCATTCGTGAAAATGCCCAGCACAGCAATTAAAAATTTGTGTTGTGCCCGGTACACCAAAGCATTTTTCAATCGAGTAAACGGCGTATGCTTATACATGAATACAAGCCAATCCCGCGGAATCTTATTTACCAGCTTAGCCAGCATAACACACCTCCAGTTGAGCACTCTTACATCAACTCATTCGTTGGATTAAGGTAAATGAGGAGCTTAAGTATGTATACTAAAAAATTAATCTTTAGGTGACTGTAGCTTACGGCTATATAACTGAGCATTTTCCGCATCAAAACAAACAAAAATAATCTCTTTCAACCCAGCATGTTCCTGTACAAAACATGTCACTTCCTGTATAGCAATCTCGGCCGCCTTTTCTTTTGGGAATCGGTAGATGCCTGTGCTGATATTGGGAAAAGCAATGCTGCTTGCATTCAATTCTAGAGCCAATTGCAGTGTATGACGGTAGCATGTCGCCAATAGTTCTTCTTCCTGATGGTCGCCACCATTCCAGACTGGGCCAACCGTATGAACAACATATTGGGCATCCAGCTTGCCAGCCGTCGTATAAACCGCGCCTCCTACCGGACATCCCCCTTGTTTGTTTCTGATACGGACACAATCCTCCAATATAGCCGGACCACCAGCTCTTTGAATCGCACCATCTACACCACCGCCACCCAGCAAGCTTGTATTTGCTGCATTGACGATAATATCCGCCTTACAACGGGTAATATCCCCTTGCACCACACGTATGATCACGTTAAATCGTTCAATTTGGGTATCCATTGATCCTCCTTCTCTTCTAAAAACCAGCTTTGTTATATAGTCATCTTATAGTCTCTACAAGCGATTTCTAATATATCGTCATAGGTTTTCAACAGAAAGTGTCTTAGATTTTTCCCCCGTGCACTAGCTATTGTCGCTAATATTGGCGTATCTGTAAGCTCGTCAAAACTGCTACCTTGCGCATACTTCTGCTCAGACATGTCTAGAGCCACATCCAGTTCAATCATATTAAAGTAATAGACTGCTGTAAATATGAGCTCATAGGGTACAAAATCGTCTACTGCTTCCGACGCTAAACTCCCATTAATCTCTCCCTTCAAAACCAGCTCTTTTTTCACATAGTTCATATGAACCTGATCCAAATAGACCGCATCCCGTCCATGCAATTCACCAAGCGGTGTTTGAATAGCTTTTATGTGTGGCATCCGAGTGTTCTCCTGTCCTAAGTTATTTTCCATCCAGCAACATAAGTGCGGTCGTAATCGCATGATCCACAAAAGAACGCGCTGGGCGTGACTTCATCATCACAGTTATCCCGATTAACAAAGAGACTCAAGTATGTGCCAAAGCTCGTGCATCCATAGTCACCTCAAGCTCCCCAGATTGAATACCACGTTCGAGGGTCGCCTGAAAGACAGCAGAAAGATACATCTGATGTTCTCTGGTTAAAATTTCAAACCTCTCATCATGAGGGGCTAACTCTACCATTGTATTGATGCAAAAACATCCCTTGTTAGACTCCTTCTCGTACTCTTCCGCCACCACTCCCCCAAAAAAATTGTAAAATGCTTCTTTTACAGATGAACTATTTTGCAGTTTAGCCCTTACACAAGCTGCATGAGATTGCGTATATTTACGCAGCGCAACTTCGAATAATTGCTTTTTATCCCCAAAGGCAGCATATATGCTGGGGCGTTGTATTCCCATACGGGAGGTCAAATCACTTAAAGACGTGGCCTCGAATCCCTTTTCCCAAAAAACTTGCATCACTGCATCCAACGCTTGATCTTCATCAAATTCTCGTGGTCGAACCATATTTAACCCCTTCTTTTTGTATCGTTCAGTATATTAAGATTGTATGATCTTCAGAAGCGGCTGTCAAATATGTACGGGTTAAACCCTTGACAATTCTTATTGACGAGAGTTATATTGACCTAAAATTATTACATACCGATCGGTATATTATACTGATCGGTATGTAAATCACAGAAAGCGACGTGGTATGTGAAAATGAAGACGTCAGAAGAAAAAGCGATACTGCTCCCCCATCAAACGGTAGCCAGCACTGCCGAAATAGCTCCCATTCCGGTCCTATCCCGGTCTGTGGCGCTCTTGTTTGCCATAGCCTGCGGGCTGGCTGTCGCTAACATTTACTATGCACAGCCATTACTGGATGCGCTGGCGCACGAGTTTGGCATTACACACTCATCGGTCGGTATCGTTATTACCGTCACGCAAATTTGTTATGCGTTAGGACTGCTGCTACTCGTCCCGCTTGGCGATCTCTTGAACAGGCGGCGCTTGATTACAGGACAGATGCTGCTGTCTGTGCTGGCATTAATCCTGGTTAGCTCTGCCCCTACCCGTACAATACTGCTTATGGGCATGGCAATGGTTGGGTTGCTGGCTGTAGTGACTCAAACACTCGTGGCATTCGCCTCGACCTTGGCTCATCCGACTGAACGCGGGCAGGTCGTAGGACTGGTAACCAGCGGAGTCGTTATCGGCATTTTACTCGCACGAACCGTTGCCGGAGTATTAACTGATCTGGCAGGCTGGCGTTCAGTTTACCTTATTTCTGCTATACTTACGCTGTTTATGGCTGTGGCTCTATTGCGAGTACTCCCAAAGAACGAACCCACAAGCGCCACACTCTCCTATGCGCAGCTGATTCGCTCGGTTATCGCACTGTTCGCCCAAGAACGAATTCTGCGTATTCGTGCTGTCCTTGCGCTGCTTATTTTCACAGCGTTCAGCATATTGTGGACTTCGCTTGTATTACCTCTTAGTGCTCCCCCATTGTCTCTTTCACACACTGCAATTGGGGCCTTCGGCCTGGCTGGAGTCGCCGGAGCATTAGCAGCAGCCCAAGCAGGGCGACTTGCTGATCAAGGCTTGGGACAACGAACGACAGGTATCGCACTAGTTGTATTACTGCTGTCCTGGCTACCTATACGCTACACCGAGCATTCTCTATTCGCTTTAACTCTTGGTGTCATTCTTTTGGATTTGGCCGTACAGGCTGTACATGTCACTAACCAGAGCTTGATTTTCAACGTTCGCCCTGAAGCACGGAGCCGACTTACCGCAGGCTACATGATCTTTTATTCCATCGGTAGCGCCACTGGAGCCATTACCTCCACTCACATGTATACCTATGCTGGGTGGAACGGAGTTTGCCTATTGGGGGCGGGTGTCAGTGCTCTGGCTCTCATTTTTTGGGCGATGACTCGACGTTCAACTTGATGGTAAATCCATATGGATTGAACAAACAAAAACCGCCCGGGCCTCAACAACGGCCTAGACGGTTCTCTTCTATCACTGTAAATCATCACTTGATTGCAATATAAATCAAAACAGGTTCATCTGGATTGCCATATACTTCAAAATCACCTGTGTAGGTCCGCTCCCCTTGTCCCGTGGCGGCCCATGCCCAAATTGTCTGCCATACACGGAAGACAGAAGAAGGTTCATGGGTTGCCTGAAAAATAGCGTAGCGTGCAGCCGGAATTACAAGTTCTTCAAGATCGTCAGGAGCTTGGAAATCCTCAGCCGCTTCCTTTCCGATAAAAAATGTATACTCGCCCAAAGCTCCATTTTCATAATCAGTATAGCAACCATAGACGGAAGCAAGTCCATGAGGACCTCTGATCCGGCCTGCCACATCCTCACCTACAAAACGTTCCCACATGTTTGGAATGATCCCGTGGGACGTTTGTTCCTTCTGATTATTTGTACGTGCTTTTAGTCCAATTAAATGGATTTCACCTCGGTACTCCTCCCGAATGGGGCCATCAAATTGAAGCTCTGCATCCTCTGAAGATCGCCACCTCTTCAAGTTTGGTAGATAATTACGCAGCATCGAAATCGCCTCTTCTGCCTGCATCCCCTCTTCTACCATGATCGGCACACACTGCTGGATCATTCCCTCCATCGTCAAGTCAGGCTGTACAAATGCACCTTCCTTGTAACAATACTTGCAATACTCATCTGTATTATGATGTTGTGCATCCGTCCCATATTGACCCTCATGCTCCAGTGGCATCCCGCAACTTTGACAAGCTTTATCCATTCTCGTAAATCCCCTTTCGCCAATTCGTATCTGGTATGCCACCAGTATAACGAAACAAACCTGACAACTATGGGTCAGGTTCGTTTTACTTTAGTCTAATAATTATTCTATAATTCCTGTTCTTCTTCATAATTAGACGCAATACGCAACGCCATCTTATAAATCTTGTCTCGCAAATGGGCTGGTTCTTTGACAATCACATCCGGTCCGAGGCTTAAAATAAACCCGTACACCCACGCATCCTCAGGAAACGGGACTGAAACCGTGTAAATCCCTTCCTCCTGCTCGTTCAATGCTTCCACACCAAACCAATCCTCCGCCAGATGTCTTGAGGTGCGGTTAAATTGTAGCGTAAATGGTTGTACAGCGCTGGATGCCGTCATCCGCCCCTCATTCCACGGCAGCACTTCATTAGAAAGATCCCTGCGAATGAAAGCCGTCTCTGTAACCACAGGCTCATTCATACGGGAAAGCTTGAACAACCGAAATTGCCCCCTGTCGGGACAATACGCATACACAAACCATTGTTGCCCTTTCAGCACAAGCGTATGCGGTTCCACATCCCGTTCTGTTCGGGCCCCTTCCGCATTTCGATAGGTAAAAGCAACCGTACGGGCTTGACTCATTGCCTCTTTTATCTTGATTAATTTAGCTTCCTGGACAGACTGATTTCCCCATCCCGAATGATCGACGATAAACTGTGTGGTACGGACACTAAATTGCTCTTTTTCAGACTCTGGTATAATGCTTTCAAATTTATGAAGTAACCGGGATACGTTGGGACTGCCCAACGACGAGGACAAACTCTGTAAGCCCATCACAATGTCCTTGATATCATGATCCGTCAGCATACTTCGATCCAGGCGATATCCTTCCATCAGGCCGATTCCTCCACCTGCTCCCTGAAAAGTTACTACTGGGATACCAGCCAGACTAATCGCTTCAATATCTCTATAAATCGTCCGAATCGAAACCTCATACAAATCAGCGAGTTCCTTTGCTTGTATTCTATTTCTTTTCAGCAGCAAAATGACGATAGAAAGCAATCGATCAATTTTCATGTTTTTCAAAACCTTTCACCCTTAATAAAAATAAGCCATGAGTTCCTCATCATATCCCTGACCTTGATATTCCAAAGCGTTCTTTTCAATACCATAGGTTTTAAACCCCAATTTCCTATAAAGCTCGACAGCTGCTTGATTGGCAGCCACCACACTCAGATTGATTTGTTTCAATCCTTCCACTTTCTTACCTCGACTGATAACTTCCAATACAAGTTTCTTAGCGATCCCCTGACCTCGGTAAATCGGTAGTACATAAACTCCCCAAATCGTTCCTTTATGCTGTGTCTTTGTTTTGTGTTCTCTTTTAAATCCGGTCATGCCAGCCAGCTGATGATCCTTTGTAAATGCACCAAGTATGTAATGGTCTCTCTTATTTTGTATTTGCTTCACTACATCAGATAGCGAAACTTGTACAGCTTCCTCGTAGGAGGTTCCAAAAGCTTCGGGGTTCATTTTTAAGGCTTCCAGTCTTAAATTCCAATATACTTCAGCGTCTGCTGGCTCTATGTTCCTGATTATGATCATGGTTTCCCGTCCCTCCAAATGTTTTCCTCCATCTTACTCTATCTCTTATTTAAATTGAATCTATCATGCCTAAATTAAAATAACCTCAAATGCTAGATCCAGTCGGATAGAGCACCTGAGGTTCAAAACTCATTACGTATTATGACTCATAGCGTTTCAGCACAATGACCGCATTATGACCCCCAAAGCCGAAAGAATTAGATAACCCAATATTTAGTGGAGCATTGCGTGCTTCGTTAGGTACATAATCCAGATCGCAAGCAGGGTCGGGATTGTCTAGATGCATTGTTGGCGGAATGATACCTTCCCGAAGACTTTGAACAAGCGCAATTGCTTCGACACCGCCCGCCGCTCCTAGCATATGACCTAGCATGGACTTATTCGCGGTAACCGGAATCTGATAGGCATATTCACCAAATAGCTTGTGGATCGCCAAAGTCTCAGCAATATCCCCTACAGCCGTACTCGTTGCATGGGCACTGATCACATCCACTTCTTCAGGGGAGATGCGAGCCGAATGAAGGGCCGCTTTCATTGCTAGGTAAGCTCCGGTTCCTTCGGGATGCGGTGCAACCATATGATAGGCATCCGAACTCGCTCCATAACCGATGACCTCACCATAGATTTCCGCCCCACGCCGGGTAGCGTGCTCCAGCGACTCCAGTACCAGGATACCCGCTCCTTCGCTCATGACAAAGCCGTCACGATCCTGATCGAACGGTCGGCTTGCTGTAGAAGGCTCCTCGTTACGTGTTGACAAGGCAGTTGCATTAGCGAAGCTTGCCAAGGCCAATCGGGACACTGCGGCTTCAGCTCCGCCGGCAAAAATGACATCCGCATCTCCTGTACGAATGGTCCGAAACGCCTCTCCAATTGCAGTGTTCCCAATAGAACAAGCCGTTACAGGTGAAAGCGTAGGACCCATCGCTCCGAACGCGATACTTATTTGTGCAGCAGCCATATTCGAGATCATCATAGGTACCAGCGTTGGGCTAACTCTACCCGGACCACGATGTAACAGCACGTCCACATTATCTACCAACGAATCCAAACCGCCGACTCCTGACCCCACATAGACACCTACACGCTCCAGATCAGTGTGATCCAGCTCCAGACCAGAATCCTTGAGCGCTTGCTCTGCCGCATATAATGCAAACTGGGTAAATCGATCCATTCGTCTGGCATCCTTACGGCCCCACTGCTTTTCTGCATCAAAATCCTGTACCAATCCAGCAATTTGTGCTTTTAAATCGGACACATCAAATGAATCTATTTTACGTATACCTGAATTGCCTTCCAGCAAATTGTTCCACAGCGTGCCTACTTCATTGCCCAATGGCGAAACGACACCCATACCTGTTATCACTACTCTTTGCATAAGCTATTCATTCCTCCTGCTTGATGGCTTACTTATAATCCTCATTTTACCCTCGTCTTATCCTATTACAAGTGTTTGTTTATCCTGGTATAATGAACACTACTATAGTAAGCCGCCTGATTTAATTACTTCAGATACACTCATCGAATGGAGAGAAAATATCTAATGAAAACGGAAGCACGTCTGGAAGCACTATCTATTTTTCTTAAAACAAAAAGGGCCCGCCTACATCCGCATATGGTTGGTCTTCCTCCAGGGTCACGTCGCAGAACACCAGGTTTACGCAGAGAAGAAGTCGCTCAGCTGGCAGGTGTCAGTACAACCTGGTATACCTGGCTGGAGCAGGGACGGGATATTAAGGTATCCGCCTCCGTATTGGATGCTATTGCTGCTGCCTTGCAGCTGAACACGGATGAGCGTAAATATTTGTACGATTTAGCGCTGGAAGCCGGGTCTCATAACCTTCCTACTCCTGCAGAGCAGGCGATCATTTCTCCGTCTTTGCAAAAGATCGTACAAGAGTTGCACTACTGTCCTGCTATAATTTCAGATCGACGCTGCCATATTGTCGGCTGGAACGAAGCTGCTGCTCATGTTTTTATGGATTTTGCTGAACTACCACATGAGCAGCGCAATATGATCGAACTGCTATTTACCAAAAAGGAGTTTAAAAGTCTGGCTGTGAATTGGGAACACTTTGTAAAGGGGTTTCTTGCTATATTCCGCGCTTATTACGGGCAATACGTGACAGACCCCTGGTATGCTCAATTTATACAAAACATGAGTCAGGCCTACCCAGAGTTTAACGAGCTTTGGAATCAGAGTGAGGTAAGCTCCGCTCCAGAAGTGCTCATTGAATTTCGTCATGCTAAGGCTGGCAAAATGTTATTTGACCTGACTTCCCTTCAGGTACAAGGCAGTGTCGATCTCCGTTGCAGCATATACACCCCCAATGCGCAAACTTCTACGGAAAGTAAACTCCAAAAGTTAATGGAAGGCAGCTAAAGGATTTTATCCCTCCTGTTATGAAGATATCTTTTTCCGTCCATACTACATCTACGATCTGTGCAAAATAGATGTCATATATGTGACAGAGCCAAGAGCTTCAACGGTGCTACTACTAGGAGGGAGGGAATCACCATGAAAGCCAAACCGACAAGTTCCCAGCACACACAAAGCCAAGCACCATTGCCTGTTCCGATACAATTTGACCGCAGCTGGCAGGACGAGCTGGACCAACGCCTGCACAAGGGAGGTCCTTGGGGAGATTGGGATCTGTATCAGCTGGCAATCGAGGCGGAAAAGGCCAAGCTGGTGCCGAGCTTTGATGAGCTTCAATGTCTTCAGCATTTGCAAGACCTCACTCCACTGCCCCATCAACTCGATACCGCTCGAAAGGTACTGTTTGAGATGTCTGGACGTGCCATTCTTGCCGATGAGGTCGGCCTAGGCAAAACGATTGAAGCCGGAATGATCCTTAAGGAATATCTGGTTCGCGGGCTGGCTTCCAAAGTGCTTATTCTTGTACCCGCTTCTCTGGTTCTGCAATGGGTGCGTGAGCTGAATAGCAAATTCGGCATTCCCGCAGTCGCCCAGAAAAAAGCGTATTCCTGGTCTTCCGAGGTCGTCGTCGCCTCTATGGATACGGCCAAACGGGAGCCACATAGTAACATCCTGCTAGATACCGATTATGACCTGCTTATTATTGACGAGGCTCATAAGCTGAAGAATAAAAAAACATCCAACTACCAGTTCATTATGAAGTTGCGTAAAAAATATTGTTTGCTCCTGACAGCCACACCTGTACAAAACGATCTATCTGAGCTGTTTAATCTGATCACGTTACTCAAGCCCGGTCAATTGGGAAGACAAGGCGATTTTTCAGCCAACTTTGTTGTAGATAAACGTCTGCCCAAAAATGAAGACCAGCTCAAGGATGAGCTGTCTAAAGTCATGATCCGCAATCGTCGTGGAGAAGGTCCTGTTCAATTCACTAAACGAAATGTTTCCAACATTCACTTGGAACTCTCGCCAGAAGAGCAAGCGCTGTACGATGGGGTGACCTCTTTTGTCAAAGAACAATATCAGGCGAATGGCGGAAATTTAAGCAGCATGCTGTCTCTCGTTACCCTTCAACGGGAGGTGTGCAGTAGCCGGGACGCTGTGTTCGTCACGCTGGTCAATTTGTCCAAAAAGATGGCTCCTGACTCTCCCCTACGCGATCGTGTCTGGGACTTGGTCGCACACATTAAAGCGATCAAGGCCAATTCCAAAGCAGAAAAAGCATTGGAGCTCATCCGGAAGATGAACGAAAAAGTGATTATTTTTACAGAATATCGAGCCACACAGGAGTATTTACTAAACTATTTCCGGGATCGCGGGCTATCTGCTGTTCCTTATCGAGGCGGTATGAACCGGGGCCGCAAAGATTGGATGATGGATCTGTTCCGTGGTCGCATTCAGGTCATGATTGCTACAGAAGCAGGCGGTGAAGGCATTAATCTGCAATTTTGTCACCACATGATTAACTTCGATTTGCCGTGGAATCCCATGCGCGTGGAACAGCGGATTGGACGGGTGCATCGACTTGGACAGAAGCATGACGTAAATATCTTCAACCTATCCACTACCGGAACGATTGAAGAGCATATCCTGCACCTTCTGCATGAAAAGATTAATATGTTTGAGATGGTCATTGGCGGATTGGACGTTATTCTGGAAAAGTTTGAGAAAAAAGAATCCATTGAAAAGAGTTTATATAAAATCATGCTTGAGTCCAGTAGTGATGATGAGATTCGTAGAAAAATGCAAAAGTTGGGCCACTCGCTGGATTCCATCAAACAAGAAATAGCACAAATACGCACAGACCCGTCAGTCTCTCCAAATGTAGTAACCGATAAGTCACCTGGAACAAAACAGCTTAAAGGACGGCTAACAGGAGTAAGCTCAAGTGTTACCGAGGATTTGTTAGGCTTAGCAGGTGATGCAGTTCCTCCAACCAAAGCTCGACGCAGTGTGAAAGGGGGGCGCTAGCCTTGACTATGAATGCACAGCAAGTCCAGCGTTTTGTCCACACTTATCTGGAATCTACTGGGTGCAGCATCATTGAGAGGTCTCCCCACCATGTAACTGTCAAGCTGTCTCCAGAGGCAGATAAAGCCTTGACAAATCGCCCCTACTATTGGGGATACGTAGAGCGTACTGGCGTTCCAGCGCAAACCATGTCCTTCACATTCATCTTTGATGGGGAAGCCTATCGGACAGAACAGGAACGTTTAGCGGATCAGACGCCACCAGCTCCTGTAGCTGGCAACGCAGCACAAGATCAGGTCATGGGGCGTTACTTCGGTCATGTACCGACGTTACCGCAATTAGGGCCTGGTCGCATTATGCAGGAGGAGCTCCGATACGGAAGCCGTCGGCTGCATCAAATTTTTGAAGCTGCTCGGGATGGAGGAAAATATGTTTATTTGTTCGAGCAGCCGGATGCCCGTCAGTTGTCTGCCCGTTCTCCTGTAGTCTACGAAGCTTGGCTCAGCGTCTGCTACAAGATTGAGTTTGCCTGCGATTTGAAGCGCGAGGAACTTCAGTGGCTAGGTATTTCACTCAAAAGTGGCACTATTGTAGCCAATTTTGGCGCTATGCTCGAAACCCGGCAGCTCAGCCCGCTGCTGGCAGGCAATATGCATGTACAGCCAGCGCAGCTATCTGTCCCTGAGGCTTCCACCTCGCTTGAAAGCTATCTCACCGAACAGCTCCGACAGCAAGATTATGATTGGGCTGAGCAGGCGAAGGAACGACTGCGCGAGGAGCTAGAGGTTATTGACCACTACTATGAAGATCTAATCAAGGAACAGAAAGAGGAAGAGGATAAAAAAGAATCCGTATTAGAGCAGCATCAAGCCCGTCGTAAAGAAATGGTATGGCAATATGAGCCAAAGGTACTCGTATCCGCCATTAACTGCGGCATATTTCATCTGCGGTAACTGATATCTCACCCTCCTTCGCAGGTTAGTAGCAGACATGTCGTCAAGTTGTAACATCTTGCTTCAGCCTACATCAGTTTCCGCTGCTGGAACCACAAGCGTGGTCAAGCTTGTCCCCTATGTATCGACAGCAAAAAGCGAACCTGGATACGACATTTGCGCCGACAGAGTGCAGCAGTCTTTTCATCGGACAAGCTGTATGCTAGTTAAAAAAGAATGCCTCCGTCGGCAAGCCATCCGACAGAAAGGTGGATTCCATTGAAAAAAAATCATTCCGGGCATTATAGCGTAGGTATGATCGCAGCTGTGCTGATCGGCCTGTCCGCAGTCTGTCCGTTCGCTTCCATTCATGCGGCTCCCTCAGCCGTTCAAGAAAGCAATGTAAGCTCAGCACCCAACTACAACGAAAGCTCCCATGTTCCTCCAATGGAATCCAGGAGCCCTTCTACTTCTTCCACATCCCCGGGTGACGTTTCATCAAAGCCTCCTACTCAGCAGCAAGGGGTGCCTGAGGACGTGAAACGGGCAGCGAGCGATACCGTACAATCTCTATCGTCGCAAGCCCCTTTTGCTTCGTGGAAAGACGCCGAGCTCAGCTACCATCCGCTCGGACCTGGAACCCATAGCTGGCTTGTTCAAGTGAACCATGCAGGAGAATACATTGGCTACCTGATTATCGGATCAGACTCAAACGGCTCTTATCAACTCAACGAATACGGGAATGGGCCAGGCGGACCTTATAGTATGGATATACTTCGCCAATCCCTGAAGTCGCTCACAAAAACCGAATTTTCTTCTATCGACAAGCTACAAATTACACCTATGTATGAGGAACCCCTATTAGCCTACTGGCAGGTACGTTCCTCTACGGGTAGCCAAATATGTATTGATGCGGTTACTGGCGATCCGCTACCTGCAGAAGTAACAGATGGGAGCTGGAAACATAAGCTTCAGAACAACGCGATTTCTTCATCTATACCCTTTTTGAAAACTCAGGCCCAAGCAGTTACTGTCTCGTCTGATCCTTTCGATCCCTATGAGGATCTGGGCTGGCTTCAACCTAAGCAAAAACTTTCCATTCATGACACAGACCAATTTATGGACGCGCTAAGTAATTCACCACGTATGATTTTTTCAGCCACAAGCATCAATTTTGCCTTTGGGGGACCCTTATCCATTAGCGGATTTCAAGCTTGGGTATCTACAAATCATCCGTCCGAACCCATTTTATATGCATTAACCTACCACGATGGTCTTTCCCGATTTGTGCCCCTAAAACAACTGTTGCCTCATGGTCAATTTTACCGTTTGGAATCTTAGTAGTTTTAGGACCATTAAAAATAATTCGAAATTATCCCTAAACAACATAAAAAGAGACCTCAAATGGCATACCCCATGCCTCTTGTGGTCTCTTTGGCGTGTTTAACGTTGCTCTCTTCGCCCTCTGCGTGTGGATTTTATCCACATTTTTAGAGCGAGAGGCAACATTCCAAACCATTTGCTTACCCACGGCTCCTTGGCTTGTTTTTGGCTGCGTCGAACATCGCGCGGCGTTTCCATATAACGCACAATCCGCTCTGTAATATACGTCACCAGTTCGTCACTCTTCGCCATCCTCCATGACCTCCTTCATCTGACCTAACATTTCCGATCACCGTATCTTGGAAATACCAAATTACACGTTAGGTTCAGATACCACTAGCTTGCACAGTTTTCAGCAGCTCTAACCCTTGCGGGATAACTATGCATGGTTTCCCTTAAATGGAACATACTATCTTCAATATAACAGTTTCCTCAAGGCTTATTGTTATATTTGAAGACAGCTACGCTACTTTAGGTTTGACGTCTGTTATGCATGGTTCTCAGTAAACAATCAATTCGTCCATTGGAGGAATAGAACGTGTTGAATAAAAAGTTAAAGAAGATGTGCCTGGCCGGGCTGGGGTTAAGTTTTTACCTCCTTTGTAGTGCTGTATTTACCCCGTTTGCTTATGCAACTACTCAGCCTGACGAGAAAAGCACCGAAATAAACAAGCATACAGAACCCCCGTTCAACCGGTCCTATCACGCTTTTGCCAAACCCGTGGTCCTGATAGATGTAGGTCATGGTGGTGTGGATGGTGGAACAAGTCACAAAGGACTTCTGGAAAAAGATATCAATCTTGCTATTGCTCAAAAACTATACTTGATCTTACGTTCCCAGGGTTACCCTGCTGTCCTGAATCGGGACAAGGACTACGCACTGAGTGATGATAACCGTTGGTTGCAGTCCAAATCGCGGCATCTTAAAGATCTCGCCCAACGTAAAAGCCTGACAGAGCAACTGCCTACTTCTTTGGTTGTCAGTCTGCATGTCAATTGGACCAAACGTGCCGAAAAACGCGGCCCCATTGTGCTGTATCAGGATGAAGGCAGCAGCTATCTGTTAGCTGAACGGATTCAGCATTCATTAAACCGCATATTTTGCATGAATAGACAAACCATATATGGAAAACCCTTTTATCTTCTGAATAAAATCCAACATCCCGCTGTAATAGTGGAAACCGGATTTATCAGCAACGAGCAGGACAGAGCCATGCTTTCCGGGGATCACGGTCAAAAAAGGATTGCTGAAGCTATTGCCGAAGGCATTATTGCGCATCTGACGGCATGGTAGTATTCGTGGCTGGGTCTCCTGTCCATCCCCATACATCACGCACCAGATCGCTAATACCGACAAATTGTGCATGCTCCTTTAATTTAGGGACCGATGAATGAAGCCCTGAGGAGGTATACATGCCGGACACGCCGACATGTCCAATCGTTACACAGGTGTCGTGCTCTGCCAACCATTCGACCACTTTACTAAGTTGCCGATTCACATGAGCGAGTGTATGAACATCATCCAAAAAAACATCATTTCGCACCGGTGGCATTCCCTTTTTAGCGGCAAGTTCAGGCACCACTGACCAATAATTAGTACGGCTATCAACAAAAAATAGTCCATATTCCTTACAAACATCAAGAACGACGGACATAATGCGCTTGTCTGAGGTGACCTTGGAGCCCATATGGTTGTTCATTCCTATGGCATAAGGAACATCCTTAATTGCTGCTGTCACCTTGGCGCGTACTTCTTCATCCGTCATATTAGCCTTGATTGCTCCAGGTCCAAGCCATTCAGGCTTGCCCTGCTTGGGCTCCATTGGAAGATGGACGATAACATCATG
Source organism: Paenibacillus sp. DP01 (assembly GCF_044784315.1). NCBI lineage: Bacteria > Bacillati > Bacillota > Bacilli > Caryophanales > Paenibacillaceae > Paenibacillus > Paenibacillus sp. DP01. The sequence continues at coordinate 2,074,792 of NZ_CP173059.1, read as the reverse complement.
ACCACGCTTATGCGCTTCCATAGCGTCCTGTTTGGTTGTTGGCAGGAAGGGCATGACAGCAACGGTGATTTTGACGGGTAAATTTAGAATCTCCTCGGTACCTTTCATATTGTTCCCTAAATCATCAATAATGACAGCAACCTTTTTTTGCTGCTGGTTCTGCTGGTCTATTGCTTCGGCAACAGCAGTTTTACAGATCATAAATAACATACAGACTGAAATACAAAGCACTACAATTATTTGCATTCTAGATCTTGCATGGTGTATAAGCGCATAAGACGAATCCTTCCGGCTGCGTGATGCTTTTAAAGCCTTTTTTATGATATTTCTCATGTGCAGCTTCCGTCGTGTACTCATTTGCGGGTCAGCCTCCTTCTCTGTCCCTTCATTGTGTGAGTAAAACCGTTTAAATATGTACAAGGCAGATCTGAGATATAATCTCTGATCTGCCTTGAAGTGCGCATAATAACGTATATTAAAGCTGATTACCAGTTTTTGTCGATAAATTCATCACGACCGGATTGGGCTCGATCTTCCTTATAATGTTTCACATTCTTCTTGTGATAATCCTGATGATAATCCTCTGCCGGATAAAAAATCGAAGCGGGAAGAATCTCCGTTACAATTGGCTTATCAAAGCGTCCGCTTTGTACCAACTGTTCCTTGGATTGCTGTGCAAGCTCACGTTGCTGCTCCGTATGATAAAAAATGGCAGGTTTATATTGTGTGCCTCGGTCCTGAAATTGACCTTCTCCGTCGGTAGGATCTGTTTGCGGCCAATACAATTCAAGTAGCTTTTCATAAGGAAACAGCTCAGGATCAAACGTAATCTGCACCACCTCATAGTGCCCTGTTGTTCCTGTTTTAACCTGTTCGTAGGTCGGATCGGAAATCGCCCCTCCAGTATAGCCTGAGACAATACTATGAATCCCCGGCTGCTCCTCAAACGGAGTCACCATACACCAGAAGCACCCACCTGCAAAAGTTGCTTTCTCCATCTTCCATCCAACCTTTCAATAGCTTCATCATAAAACGTGTTACTTTCTATCATATCTTAAAAATTGAACTTATAAAAGAATTGCTCAAGGACTTGAATAAAATTCAAGTCCTTACATTGTCCTTCCTGGGAAATCTGCAATAACTCCGAAACATAAGAAAAGGCTTATAAAACTGCTACGAGAGCAATTCTATAAACCTTTTCTAAATGGATGCGGTCGAGAGGACTCGAACCTCCACGGGGGGTTAGCCCACACGGACCTGAACCGTGCGCGTCTGCCAATTCCGCCACGACCGCATATATATTTGTCGTCTATTTCAAAAGAATCAATCTTTCTTAGCGACAAGATAGATCATACCATGCTCAAATAAAGTTGTCAAACCTTTTATTTTTCTTTATTTATTCTTGATAAAAAAGGAATAATACGATAATATAAGAACGTGAGTTCCTATTAACTTATGTTCTTTCACTTCGATGACTATGAATTATCATCACATTTCCCTAAGGCGGTGAATGGTAATGATCTCTTCAGATACTACTCAGCATCCATGCTCTCTTGTGAAAAGTTATCTGCTCCTTACCTTTATTCAAAAAGTATTTGAGCGTGACAGCCTAATTCTTGAGGAAAGCGGCGTGCTGAAAACCCCTGATCTTTATGTCGAAATGGTTAACGCAGGAATAGATCGTACCGGAATCCTGCTATCTGAAATCAAACATGAATTTAAGAAGTATCACATTCGTGTTCTAGACATCCAACAAAACCACTCCGGCGTTCACGCCACCTATATATATAAAGGCGTCAAAGAACAGTTCCGTATGCCTATGTCCGCATTCCGCAAAGAAATGTATGAACGAATGCGAGCTTATTTGGGGCTCCCTACCTCTTTGCCTCATACGGCAGCTCTACCTTTACCAGAGAAATATCGCCCCGAATTACCCAATAACTCAACCCCCAAACCCCTACGCGTTGTTGGGCGAAGTTGGGTTTCATCCTCTTCTGCCTACAACAAGCATAAATCCCCTCGCCCTGCTGCTTTTGCTGCAAGTAAAAGAGCATAATCCCCGCACTACACGCAAAAAGAAGCTTCCGCAGGCACTAACTGTGCTCGGAAGCTTCTTTTCATAACCATTTTCATAACCATCATTTGTTGAGATCAATCTATGTCCGCTATTACGATTATAAGTTACCTGTATGAATGATTCGCTTTAATGTAACGCCTTCTGTACACGGGTAACCCCTTGACTTAGAGCATGTCCTCCACCAACTGCAGCAGCTACAGCAACGGTCTCCATAATCTCCTGATCACTGGCTCCTTTGGAGCGCGCCTCATTCACATGATAAAACGTACACACCTCATTGTTGGCAAATAAGCCAATACCTAGCGCAATCAGTTGCTTGGTTTTTTCATCTAAACTGCCGGCTTGAAAGCATTCTCCGGTAAAGTGATGATAGGCATGAACTACCTCGGGCAACTTATCTTCCAAATGGCTGATTTGATCCTTGTATGCATGTACTTTTTCGTCCATAACCGTCATTGACACAGCACGCCCTCTCTGTTGAGTTTTCCTTCATTACTGTGTCCGATTTAGAGTTTCTGTATGCCTAATGAAACACACCGTTTTTTAGCCAATCCCCATTTGGAACTCGTTTCTTAATCCAGATCTATCGGATTGTGACGCGGCTCGCTGAACGGCTGATATGTATAGCTGCGATCCAACTTGACCACACGTCGATTCTGGCGGCGAATAAGCACCTGTTCATCATCCCATGCCAGTACAATGCCAACCACATCGTTGGACTCCAATCCATCGCGTACGACGCGTACCTTTTCACCAGAAAGTCGATAAGCATCCAATTCTGCGTCCATTATCATTCATGTCCCCTCCTTGTCCATTTTTTTTCAACACAACGGCCATAATTTTATATGCATGAAAAAGTTTAAAAAGAGACCTAAACAAATCATTTAGGTCTCTTTCCGCTTACTACTTATATGGATTGCCAACAGAGCAACAAATTATCCCGACTGATTTACACTGTGATCATGTTCTTTTGTATCGTTCTTCTCGTACCAGAAGTCCAGCACTTGTGCAGACAACACTCGCTGTTCTACATACTCCACTTGGTGAGCAGTAAATTCTTCTTTCCAAGAGAAAGACAATTCTTCGCATAGGTTAACCAATGTCAGCAACTCAGACCAGGCCACATAGCGTTTATACCAAAAAAACTGAGGATGTTCAATCATATAGGGATACAAATCGTCGAATTCCGTATGCTTACAATCCAAGGCGCGTTCAAAATGCACTTTAGCCGCTGCCAGTTTTTCCAGAAAAAACTGTTCGGTCAATTGTTCATTCCCCATGTTGCTGCCTCCTCTCCCAAACCTTATATATATTATAAGCGAAATTGATGCTCATGCAAAGGTTATTATTAGAAATAAGGATCCGAAGCTTCGAATTGTTACTATTCAGCAAACTCTATCTTACCGTCAGCCAATGACGAAATTTTAACCAATGATTCTACACGAATGCCCTGCTCACGAATGGTTCTCGCTCCGGCCTGAAACATTTTTTCAACCGCAACTCCGAATCCAACCAACTCCGCTCCGGAGCGTTGAATAATTTTAACCATGCCTCGTGCCGCATCGCCATTAGCGATAATATCATCAATGAACAAGACACGATCATGCTCATGAATAAATTGACGAGACAACATAATATCTGTGACAATCCCTTTTGTAAACGAAGGTACACGCTCACACAGCGCATCTGGATCAGCTAATAAAGTCTTTTTACGACGAGCAAATACCAACGGTACACCCAACTCCAACGCTGTCGCGAACCCGATGGCAATGCCTGAGGATTCCACGGTCACTACTCTGGTGATCTTCTCTTCCCGAAAACGGGCTGCGAACTCTCGTCCCATTTCCATTGTCAGCTCTGGATCAACCTGGTGATTAAGCAATCCATCCAGCTTTAGTACCTGATCTGACGCAATCACACCTTCATTTAAAATTCGTTTCTTTAATACTTCCATTCCATGACCTCCCACGGCATTCCTATGCGGTAAAAGTACCATACTTCACCCGTCGCTTTCAAGCTATAGCCTGCTTTCCATGCATTCATGTGATATTTTTTTTACGCTTGTTCCAGAACCATGCGGTGATTCCTCCCAAAACGATTAAAAGAATAACGATCAGGCCCACCCGATGAGTCACCTTCTCCATCAGCTTAGCCACCTGTTCCCAGTGCATGCCCACAGCATGCCCGATCCCCAAAAATGTACCACACCACAGCAACGCTCCTGCTGACGCATAGCCGATATAGCGAAAAACACCTAGACGGGTTGTACCTGCCAGATAGGATGACACATGTCTCAAGCCGGGGACAAAATATCCGAACAAAATTCCCCAGGTACCATAGCGTCCGAACCAATTTTCGGAAGAAGCAATCCTGGAGGGCGTAAGCCTCACCCATTTACCGTATCTGTGCAATAGTGGTTTGCCCAGCAGACGACCTAATGTGTAGCTAAGCATCATGCCTGTCATACTACCGAAAAATGTGACTGCCAGCGCAGCAATAAAGTTGTAGTGTCCTTGAGACACGAGCCCGCCAAAGGCGATCATTAGCACTTCGTCGGGTATCGGCATACCAGCTACTCCAAGGGCAAGCAAGCCGAACATTGCCAAATATCCGTATTCCAGTATCCATGCAAGGATTTGACCCATAAATTACGCTCCCGTCAAGCTATTCATTAAATGCAGTATAATTATTTTCAGTCTCATCCAGTCATGTCCTATTTCAGTTGAACATAGTTTGTATTATATGCTCGCTGCAGCGTTATTCAAGCAGGCAAGGGGGGACTGGGAATGAAACGTAATATTCATGTTTTTCAGATTGCTTTTACATACATTGGTACAATCGTCGGTGCCGGCTTCGCTACCGGACAAGAAATATTGCAATTCTTTACGCAATATGGACGTTGGGCTACAATCACGATTATGCTGTCCACACTCATATTTGTATGGTTGGGTACGAAAATGATGCTGATCGCTCATGATATTTCAGCCCGCTCCTACGAGGATCTGAACAAGCACCTTTTTGGTGCCAATGCCGGAAAATGGATCAGCATATTCACACTTATTGTGCTGATTGGCGTGAACAGCGTCATGCTGGCAGGAGCCGGCTCTGTTTTTGTGGAGCACCTTCACCTGCACTACCAGACTGGACTGCTCATTACACTAATCGGAACTTACTTGCTGCTGAATAAAGGTATTAAAGCGATTTTGCATATGAACACCATTGTTGTCCCGCTGATGATCACTATATCTCTTTTGCTCGTTCACAGTACCCTTTCCATGCCCAATCCGCAAAGCTTTATTACGAATACGACAGACCACAGTGTGCTACGCACATGGATATCTCCGCTCCTGTACACGTCCTTCAATCTGGCTATGGCTCAGGCCGTGCTTGTCCCTCTAGGCAGCCAAACTTTCTCCCGTAAAACGATCCGCTGGGGCGGTGTTTTGGGCGGAATTGGTGTTGGCTTTATGCTGATGGCTGCACATTTTGTCATGTCAGCGCAAATGCCAGGCATTCAGCAATTTGAAATCCCTATGGGAAGCATTGCTTACCGTCTAGGCGCCCTTGTTGAAATCATATACATTCTACTCATTTTCATGGAGATCTTCAGTACCTTTGTGGCCGACATTTATGGAGTCAGTCTACAAATTCGTCAGCATGTCCAAATTTCGCCCAAGCTCATTACATTATTCATTATGCTCACCTGTTTTTTAATCAGTCAGTTCGGCTTCAGCTCACTGTTATCTGTGCTTTATCCTATTTTTGGAATGCTCAGTCTGATGTGGGTCAGTAAACTGATCTTAGCAGGACGCGGAAGACCTTTCCGCTCCTCACGTCCTCGCTCCAGCTTTCGGCATTCTGATTCCAAACCAGGTGATACCCGTCATGGTTAGTGCGGAAATTTCAAATACATTTTCTTCAGTTCGTTAACAGCACGACTTAATGAATAGCTTGATTTAGCCTTGTCGCAGGCAGATCTAGCCAGTTCATAACGATAGGCAGGGTCAGCGATGACCTTTTCTAATGCGTCTGCCAGTGCCTTCGGATTATCGGGTGGCACGAGCAGACCATTTACCCCATTTTCAATCTGCTCCGGTATTCCCCCTACTTCTGTACCTACCAATGCCAGACAGCTCAATGCCGCTTCTGCAAATACGGAGCCAAAGGCCTCCGCCCGCGAAGGCAATACAAATACATCAAAGAAAGGCATAAACTCTTCCGGGTGAAGAGTATATCCATAAAAAATCGTCTCATGGTATATATCTAGCTGTCGCGCCATCTCTTCCATCTCAGGCCGGATCGGACCATCACCAATGATATGAAGTACAAATTCCTGATTTCTTTTTTTCAGCTCAGCGCAAGCCTGTAATAGAATATCAAGTCCTTTGGCGGGAACAAGTCGGCAAACGGTTATAAGCTGTGTCACTTCATTTTCGTGAGGAATGGGCTTAAATCGCTTCTCATCATATCCATTTGGAATAACCACAACATCTTGCGGATGCTGTACATAAGGTGTTAAGTAATGCTGAAAAGATTGCGATACTGCTATCAGGCGATCCGCCTTCTGCTCCATTTCTCGGTACAGTGACACTAAGAATTGGTGTTCAGGCCCGTTCTCCTCTATTTTCCCGTTCAGAATTAACTCCTTCTCATAGGAAGAGTGAATCGTCTGTACGAGCGGGGTATCAGGAAATACGTTTTTCATAGCTAGCCCGGCAATCGGATGATGAGCATGAATAAGGTCAAAGGGCTTCTGAATACGAAGCCGAGTCCACCACAAATAATCACGGTACGTCTGAATATATTTTTGAACGATAGGATATTGCTCATATCTCGTCCAGTCGAAGGTATCAAAGATTACTTCGTCCCTACCCTTGTTACGAATCCGTTTAGGGATTGAAAATAACTCCATTTCCCAACGGGGGGACGTAAATCGCTCTTGCAAATATGGAATCATGGATGAAACGCCTCCCGGTTGCTCGGGTGGGAAAAAGAGAGCTTGTAGCAATTTCATGAGTGCTTCCCCTTTCAAGCATTAAACTGCCCGGAACACAGGATATATGTATAGGTTTCCGGATTTTCTGAAAGATGATATATTGAGAATAAATGTTAGGCACAAAAGAAAATTATAACATTTTAACTGGAATAAATCCTGTCTATTGTATCGGAACGATATCGTCCGTTCAATAGATAGATTAATTTTACAAATGGAGTCGGTGATGTTGACGTTGTTGTCCTTATTGGGAACCTTGGGCTCCCCATCTCTGGCCGGGGCCATAAGTGCAGCCTGCGGTTTGTATATTATACTCATGATGGCGCTAATGTGCGTGATCATATATAGCAGACAACGAAAAAAAGCCTATATCCTTTTTTCGGCTGCCGCTATTTTTATTATGACATATGAAGTGATGAATCTCTATTCGGCAGGCGGCGGCCAAATGCAACTGCAGGGAATCGTGTGGAAAAATGCTTTGGAGGCGTTTGCCTTCGTGCTCATCAATGCCGCTGTATTTCAGCTTTACCGAAAGCTAAAGCTTATGGAAAAATGGGTCTTGCTGTTGCTGGCTGCGTTATTAATACTGCCGGTAATGGCTTGGACTTTAGGTTTGCTGCCTACTTGGATTAGCCCAGTGAAGTTGGTTGGATTCACTTTGTTTTATCGAGTGTTAGTGCTTATATTAAGCCTTCTGTTCATCACCCCGCGAATCGGACAGCCAAAGAAATTTATGGCAGGCCTATTCACTTATCTGCTCTGGCTTGGTTTTCTCTGGCTGCGAAATGACATCCCTGAAGAAGCAGACGGATCAAACACAATCCTGTGGATGTCATTTTTACCATTGCTGTACTACACTACGTTATTTGTCATCCTGTTTGAACGGATTGTGGAGCTACTCCAAAGGATTTATCGTTCTTCCATTACCGATGGCCTGACAGGACTGTATAACCGTAAATATTTTTCGGGGCGACTACGACGATATATGGACCAGGGAATCCGCGTGTCTGTCATTTTTTGCGATATTGACAATTTCAAAAAGCTGAATGATACGCAGGGCCATGCTCGTGCGGATGAAGTTCTCAAGCAGGTGGCACAGATTATGGAGGACGAACTGGATGAAATCGGGCTGACCGGACGATACGGTGGCGAGGAACTGGTCGCAATGGTTGTGGATCGTCGGGCCAAGGTGGCTCTGGTCGCAGAACGAATCCGCGAACGTGTTGCTGAGGAAAGCATCGTCACTATTAGTGTCGGACACAGTACTGTGAAGAAGGAAATGAACCCGGATGAACTCGTCAAACAGGCCGATCAAGCCATGTACATATCCAAAACGACAGGCAAAAACAAGGTTACAGCTTATAAGGCAGCGGAAGTGAAACAAAATCGGGCAGCACGCGCACAATAATTCGCAAATTACGATTCGTTATCGAAGACTGCCTATGAATACTGCTCTGTCTAATTGTCTATATCATAAAATGACGCACAGGAATCTCGTACGAGTCTGTGCGTCATTTATATTTAATCTTACCATCAAGCTTCTGGTGTTGCGGAAACTATATCACGGCCGATCAATGCCAGTTCTTCGCTAGTCAGCTCTCGATAGCTGCCCAGTGGAAGCTGATCATCCAGCTTCAATGGCCCCATGGCTGTTCTTTTCAAGTAGGTCACTTTTTTACCAACCGCCTCGAACATGCGCTTCACTTGGTGAAACTTACCTTCATGGATTACAAGCGAAATATAGGAAATGACTTCCCCATCTGCCTGATGCGGCTGTTCATGCCGAAGAATCGTCAACTGCGCGGGAAGGGTGACATACCCATCGTCCAGTTCCACTCCTGCTGTAAATTGAAGAATATCCTCCTCCGTGACAAGTCCCAACACCGTAGCTTCATACGTTTTGGGGACATGACGCCTCGGAGATAGTAGTTCGTGCGCCAGCTTGCCATCGTTGGTCAATAACAATAGGCCTTCTGTATCTTTATCTAGCCGCCCTACTGGAAAAGGCTCGAAATGTCGTTCCTCCGCACTCAGCAAATCCAGCACCGTTCGTTCCCTCGTATCTTCGGTTGCAGATATAACACCTGGGGGCTTGTGCAGCATGATGTAAATATACTCTCTAAAAACAACAAGTTCGCCGTTCACTTCAATTTGATCTTGATATGGATGAACCTGTAAGCCGCTATCCTTGATGATCCGTCCGTTTACTGTGATCATACCTTGCTTTACCTGTCTCTTGATATCACTACGGGAACCATAGCCCATATGGGTTAAAATTTTGTCCAAACGCTGAGTTTGTCTTCCTTTTCCACTCATACCGATGTCCACCTCCAGCCTGTAGGATATTCATTTTTAAGCATGCCGTCCTGCCATTTGCCCCACCCGGCCGAATAACCATCAATACACACGAGAGTATAGCCCTTTGGTTGGACTTCATTCCGAAGCTCCATTCTCTCAACAGGGATGGACAAGGTTTCACCTTTTAAATACCGGATGGCTTCAGCATCCGAGCTGGAAAGGTTGATGCTTCTAACCGCCTCAAAAGAGCGCAAAGCCACCGCCAGTGGGTGTGAAGGTACGAAACGACCATTTCTATCGGTTCCCATAAACCAACCCGGACGTACCACCTTAAGACCGTCCAAACGATGTGATGCCAGCGGCGACTGATAAATTCGATCTCCGTAGACCACAGTGTAGCCTGCAAATGAAACCTCCAACTGCTCCTGAACAAATTGATGATAAGATTCCAACACATCATGCGGGGAGCGTACAGCAGATTTTGCATTTTCTTTGCCCATACGTGACTTGTTACCATCAAAGCCGCGCGCGGTCTTTCCTTTGCCTGACTTTCCGCCCATTCCTTTTCCGGTTCGTTTAGGCTCATCAGTCGTGCGCCTTCCTTGGACACTTGGGAGCAGCGCTTCCTTGACGGGCAAATGTTGCTTCTTGTGCGAATATGCTGCTTCTATTTTTAATATTCTTTCATTCTTGTTCGTATATGGAGCCAGTTCCCCTGACTCAGTGTGATCTGCTGTCGAAGTGACACGACCACCACCCTGATGCTGCAATATGGCGATAAAATGCCCTTCACCCTCTACAAGATGCGGCCATAGGCGTGCTGTACCTCGCAGTTCCGGATGTGCCGATGCAATCTCTTCATTCATCCATTCCGGGTGGCCTGGTGCAAAACCTGCTTCCGAAGGAACAGGGACTACGTTAAAATCGGGATGAGCCTCCAGAAATTCCGCAATCATTCCTTCATTTTCTTCCGGGGCAAAGGTGCAGGTCGAATAGACAATTCTTCCCCCATCGCTCAGCATCGAGGCCGCTACACGCAAAATGTCCCGTTGCATGACCACACATTTTTCTACCGAGTGTGTCTCCCATTGTTTGGCCATATCTTCATCCTTACGGAACATACCTTCTCCCGAACAAGGTGCGTCAATTAAAATTTTGTTGAAGAAATGAGGAAAAGCATCTGCGATACGATCCGGGCTTTCATTCAATACCACGGCATTGCGCACACCGTACAGTTCCACATTTTTAGCTAGCGCCTTGGTTCGATCGGCGCTAATATCATTGGTCACCAGTACGCCACTTCCTTGCAGTTTGGCTGCGATTTGGGTTGATTTCCCCCCCGGTGCAGCGCACAAGTCCAAAACAGCTTCACCCTGAGCTATATTGAGCAGTTCAACCGGAGACATCGCACTCGGTTCCTGTACATAGTACAACCCAGCATGATAGTAAGGGTGAAGTCCAGGCTTAGTGCCGTGCGGAATGTAAAAACCTGTGGGGCACCACGGAATCGGCCGCAGTTCGAACGGAGAACGTTCCTTAAAGTCCTCTACTGGAATTTTTAATGTATTGACGCGAATCCCGGCATGGGGCGTGTGGTCATAGGCAGCCATAAAAGCCTCAAATTCATCACCGAGCAGTTGTTCCATGCGCTTTACAAATGCTGTGGGGAGCTGTACACCCATAATCGTAATCATCCTGTCCTGTTAAAATAAATTTTATTGTACCATAATCAACCTGTTATCCGGCAATATCTGTGTGATTTACAAACTTTCACTACAAGCTGTAATGTTGTATAATAATGAGATTCATAGTTACATATTTTAGATTTTGATAGGAGAGATTCCATTGAACGCACAAAAATCCAACAAAAAAAAGCTTATCCCTGTCATTGGCTTTTTTGTTGTGCTTGTCATTTTGCTTGGAGTGCTGCTCGCTTTAAACTCGGGCACTAAAAACAAGCTGTACGGCGTGTCCACAGCCTCGTTAAATCCTGCTACCCAGGAACTGCTAAATGATCCGAACTATCAGCAAATTATTAAGCCAGAAGATTTACAAAGTAAAATTGACAAAAAGGAAAGCTTTTTCGTCTATCATTTCGCTTCCGACTGTGTTCACTGCCGTGCCACTACTCCCAAGCTCATGCCTTTGAGCAAGCAGGAGAATATCACGATGCACGAATTTAACCTGCGTGAGTATGAGGCTGGCTGGGACAAGTACAAGATTGAGTATACTCCCACGCTTGTTTATTACGAAAAAGGCGTGGAAAAGGAACGTATGGTAGGTGGGTTGAAGGAAAGTCCTTCAGACAACGGATACACACTCGACGATTTCAAAGCCTTCTTTGAGAAATATAAAAAGAACGTGACCTCTTAGACAAATCTCCTCACGTCTGACAATGATAGAGCAGCCCGATCCCTATAAAACGGATCGGGCTGCTCGTTTATTATGCGCTACAACATCAAGGCGCATCCTTCGTTTCCACCGTAGCTGAGCGTAAGCTGCCAGCAGCCTGTCTTCGCCTAATCGAAGCTTCCAGCGCCTGCTGACGCTGCTCATGCTTTTCGCCACGCCGAGGACCTCTCTGCTGAGGGACGTTGACCGGAACGGACAACGCTGCCTTCTCCACGGCCCGACGCAGCCCAGGTTCGATGATTTCAATCGTCAAGTCCCGATAAATCGGCGGTTGACGATGAAGCTCTTCCGAACCTTCCATAACAGCTTCAGCAAGCTGCCGGGCGCAAGCGCGCGCCTCGTCTACCAGCTTCGCCATATTAATACCCAGCGCCTGCGAAGAAGCATGTTCCAACCTGTGTACCGCACTGTCCAGCATCATGTATCCACCACGATAGTTACCATTGCGAAAATGATACAGTCCTACAGCAACTTGCAGCAAACCTTTATATACAGGGTCTCGGTCCAGCTTAAGCCACAGCTCTTCCAGTACCTCATGACATTCAAAGTAATCCCGATCCCGATTGAAGTATACCAAATAAGTCACGTACAACGGTTCATAGGAAGGGTTCACCATTTAAAACTCATCCCTGTCTTCTTCCTTAGTTGAAGCTTCCAGCATCTCCTTGACCTCATCATGCAGCTGCTTGATTCCTTCCATGTCGTGCCGCTCCCACAGTTCATTAAATCTGCGCTGCGCCTCAATCGTTTCACTAATTTTATGGTAGAAATAAAGACGGTGCATGCCTGTTAGGACTTTGGATACGATATTGGCTTCATCCTCAAACTTCTTCTGCGCTTCCAATATTTCAAGACGGATGGAAGACATTTCATTATCCAACACAAAGGCTGCCTCCGCCGCCTTTTTCAACCGGGCCCGCATATCATCCGGCAAGCTCTCACGATACTTATAGCTAAGAGAATGCTCTATGGTTGCCCAAAAATTCATAGCCAACGTACGGATCTGAATTTCTGCCAGCACAATCTTTAACCCCACTGCTGTCTGAACCGGGTACTCCACAATCATATGAAAGCTGCGATAGCCGCTATCTTTATAATTGGTGATGTAGTCCTTTTCATACAATACCGTCAAATCCTTACGTCTTCGAATATATTCGGCTACTCGCCGGATATCCTCTACGAATTGACACATAATGCGAATGCCGGCGATATCCTCGATCCCCGTCTCCAGCTGATCAGGTGGAACCTGTAATCTCTTCGCCTTATCGAGGATGCTGGATATTTTTTTAACCCGTCCAGTTACGAATTCGATAGGAGCGTATTCCTCGCGCTTTTTCAGCTCCGCACGCATTGTTTTGAACTTGACCTTAAGCTCTTCCACCGCCTGATCGTATGGCAGCAAAAATGTTCCCCAGTCTCTTCCGTCCATCCCCGTACCTCCTGTCTCTTCCGACAACACTTTTTTATCTGTGAGCTGCACCAACAGCCTCGGTAATATGTCTAAAGCCGTCCTTTCGAAGCAGCTCACGCAGACCGGCATGTATAGCCCGGTTTACTTCCGGCCCCTCATAGATCAATGCTGTATAAATTTCAATCAGGCTAGCGCCTGCTTTAATTTTGTCATAGGCATCACGACTGGTAAAAATACCGCCTGATCCAATAATAGGCAGCTTCCCTTCCGTCTGGCGGTACACCCGTCCAATGACCTCTGTGGAACGGTCACGTAGCGGCTTACCACTCAATCCTCCGGTTTCACTTGCATTCCGATGCGTCAGACCAGTTCTGGATATCGTCGTGTTCGTTGCAATAATGCCGTCCACTCCGCTAGCTGCAATCGCATCTGTCATATATTCCAATTCCTCGTCCGATACATCCGGCGCAATTTTGACCAGTACAGACTTGGCTTTACCATACTTTGTCGCCTGAACTCCCATCTCTGCCCGAACCGCTTCCAGTAATGACTTCAGTTCACTGCCATGCTGGAGTTTTCGTAAATCCGGAGTATTGGGTGAACTAATGTTCACTACAAAGAAGTCCGCATACGGATACAGTGCGGAAATACACTTCTCATAGTCCTTATGAGCATCCTCATTTGGCGTGACTTTATTTTTGCCGATATTAACAGCAACCGGTACAGGTCGATGTTTAAGGGTAGCCAAACGTTGGGCCATGCTCTCAGCACCCAGATTGTTAAAGCCCATCCGATTGACTAATGCCTCATCGGGAGGCAGTCGAAACAAACGGGGCTGATCATTGCCGGGCTGTCCGACAGGTGTCACCGTGCCTACTTCCATAAAACCAAAACCGATGGAAGAAAAACCGGCAACCGCTTCAGCATTTTTATCCAGTCCCGCAGCCAGTCCAATCGGGTTGGGAAAATGAATGCCAAACAGGTCAACGGCAAGATCTTCCGTTTCCTTGACTCCATACATCCCTCGCAACGTCGCCGCACCACCAGGAAGTGAGCCAGCATGTTTTAAGCCGTCAATGACTACATGATGGGCCCTCTCTGGACTCATTTTGAAAAAAACAGGTTTCGCGATCCTTCGATACAACACGATTCATCCACTCCGTTCTATGCCCTTGCACAATCCTAAAAAAACATCTCTACAAAATAGTTTAGCTTTTTCCATACCAAAAAGAAAGTAATTTGCGAGGTCCAACATCAGAACAATTCAGTTGTCATGGAGATGTCATTGAAAATGTATAATCAAACCATTTACAATGGACATAGTAAGACAGGATCTTAGCCCGCAAGAAAAGAGGGATGCTGATATGAAGACCAAGCGTAAACCGCCCAGTCTGCAAAAGAAAAAGGATGAGGTGAACAAGAAAGCGATCGTATGGACCGCCATCAGCTTTGTTCTACTCATCATTGTGATTGTTCTGGTCATTGTTTTAGCACAAGCAGGAAATCGTTAATCAACAAGTAGCAGCGGCACCACAACGTTAATTTAGCCAGTGATAGGTTTTGCGGGGATTCGTCTGGTCGTGCTGCGGCTCACTCGTAAATCGGGAACCAGGTACAAGCACTTGATCAGGCAGTCCCCCGTTACCAATGACCACCTCCGTACCTGAAGGTACGAATGCAAACAATTCCTCCACGTCTTCCTTCCCCATGCGGACACAACCCAGTGACTCATTTTTGCCGATACTGTCTGGCTCGTTCGTACCATGGATAGCATAATTCGTTGCAGACAGTTGCATACCACGGCTACCAAACTCACCGTTGGATTTGCCGTTCGGATTTACGACTTTATCGGTAATCACAAATTTCCCTTCCGGTGTTCTTTCTCCGCCCAAACCGATGGGATAATTGCGAATAAGTATATTGCCGCTCACCAATGCTAGCCTGTGCTTGGATTTGTCTATCACAATTCGTAGCGGTTGCCCCAGAAAAGGACGCCCGTGCAATGACGATGCCAGCAATAGACTTTTCTCAGCCGCTGCGCCAGTGTTCTGATCTTTCCCTGTTCCCTGTCCTGGAGAAGCAAGTAAATTGCGCATAGGTGTAAAAGCCTTCTTCATCCCGTCAGTCGTACCGTACATCGTGTTATCGGGAAAATCTCGGGTCAGTTCCTCAAGACTCTGGGGAAGACGTTGATGCTGCGAGCGAAATGCACGCATGGCACTATTCAGCACAGCCAGTTCTTCCTGTCCGGCAGCCCATTTTAGACCTGATTTGCGGAGAGTTTCACTATCTGACGGCTTGCAAGCACATGCAGCGGCGTCGTAAGACTGAACAGCTAATCCGCCGTTTCCCTTGTTCTGTACACTAAGTAACGGCTTCATGCCTTCTCTCCAGATCAGCCACGCCCCGCTCTGCTCCATGCCCAGCACCGTGGTCTTGGACGGCATTTGACTCGTCTTTGCCAACATATCCGTAAGCGCTGTTCCAGCCCCACTTCCTTGCCTGGCTTGAGCCGTAAACACACCACCAACATAAGTCTCACCGTTCTGCGTCCTCTCCTTTGGATCTGCAGTAGCCACTTTTGCAACTTCGGCATGATCAATCGCTGCGTCCTCAGTTCCGGATGGAACGGATGCGCTCTCAGGTAAAGTGCTCGGTGAATTGGCTGAAGGGACCCAGATGAGCAGAAGTACCATTAACGCAGTTAGAAGGTGGCGTGTTCGAGCGGTTCTCCGCTCCTTCTCCTTGGACATCTGAACCAGTTTATCCTGATATTCCATCCATACGTCTGCCGGAATCTGTTTATGCTCAAAGGCTTCGAACACTTCCCCTGCACGATTGAAGCAATAATTTGCTTTGCCCTCCTGGCCGCTGCTTTCATACTCTTTACCGAGTAAATACCAGGCCATTTTATTATCAGGGTGCTTTTTTACATACGATTTAAGATGAGGCGAATGGTCCATCGGATCCTCCTGATCGTGTAATCTTGCTTACTATTATGTATATCGGTCACAATAGGTCTGATGGACAGCACATAAAAAAACAGCACCGCCAGCATACTTTCACCGTTATACGGCGAAGGGTACTGGCGGTGCTATGCCTGTCCAAAAAACTTACACTTAACCTTCTTTATTAAAAGGTTCGTCTGCAACTTTGATGGAATCTGTAGGGCAACCGTCACAAGCATCCTGCATATCATCAAACAGGTCTTCCGAGATCGCCTTGATGCCTTGGTTTGCATCCCCTTCAAAGATCACTTCAGCCAAACCTTCATCATCATAATCATAGATGTCTGGTGCTGTAGCGCCGCAGGCTCCGCAAGCAATGCATGTATCTTTTTCTACCCAAGTGTATTTAGCCATAACTTTTCTCTTCCTCCTATACAATCGAACAAACCAGCTTTTGCATTCTATTCACATATTAATACAAACCCAATATTATTACAAATTATTTTCCTTTATCCTTCATGCAAAAAACGCTTATAGCGTGTGTTACTGATACAACAATAACCCTCCCCGAAGTTCACTCTGGAGTGGGTAGATTGTCTTTTTGCAGCGAAGTTCCGCGCAACTTGGAATTACGAAGAAGTACCGAAGGATCATCTCCCAGCATCCCCGCAGTCAAAATCGCATTTTCACCAAACTTATCGCGCAGCGCATCCATCGTTTTCAGTAAACTTTCTTTTTTAGGCTGGTCCTGGTATTCAAATAGATCTAATTGAACAGCCGCTTCCTCCTTAGGGATGAGCTGTTGCAGCGTAATCCCCAACAAACGCACCGGCTTATCCTCTCCCCAATGGCGACGATACAATGCACAAGCTTCCTTATATATGTCTTCTGCACTTTCCGTAGGCGTACTCCTGACTTGAGAACGCGTAAAGGTCTTCATATCTGGGGTCCGAATCGTCAGTTGAATACCTCCTGCCAGCATACCGTGCCGTCGAAGCCGCCGGGCTACCTGATCACTAATGTTAAGCAGTACCCTTTGGGCTTCTTCGAGCTTTACTACATCCATAGGCAAGGTGGTGGTGTGCCCGATGGATTTGTTTGGCTCCCGCTCAGTGCTGACTGGAGAATGATTAATTCCGTTTGCCGCCAATTTTAACCAAGAACCCGTTACACCAAATATGCTAACCAGCATGTGTTCATCTGCCTTAGCCAGTTGCCCAATGGTACGAATGTTCATTTGTAGAAGCTTGTCTGCCGTTTTTCGACCCACACCAAACAACTGCCCACATGGAAGGTTCCACAAAATGTTGGGTACATCACGCAAACGTAGAACAGATATCCCGCGTGGCTTTTTCAGATCAGAGGCCATTTTGGCCAGTAGTTTGTTGGGCGCTACCCCAATTGAACAAGGCAAGCCTAGCTCTTCTTCTACTCTACGCTGGATTTCCTCGGCAATATCCAAAGGTGTTCCAAACTGCTTGGAACCGGAAATATCTAGATAACATTCATCAATTGAAGTTGCTTCCAGCATAGGCGTATACGAGTAAGCAATACTCATAAATGCTTTGGAATAACGACGGTATAAATGAAAATCAGGCTGTATTACGATGAGCTGCGGACAAATCCGGCGAGCCTGCTGAACAACCATCCCTGTTGAAATGCCCAATCGTCGTGCTTCATAAGAGCAGGTTACAATTACACCCTTGCGAAGCTCACTGCTGCCTGCCACTGCGGTAGGCAATCCTTTATATTTTTCCGGCTCCTCCGCTGCATGAACGGAACAATAAAATGCGTTCATATCCACATGCAGAATAACTCGTCCACCAACCGGATAATAAGCACTGACATCTTTCATGCTCAACCCTTCTTTTTAACTGTAATTCACTCGTTAGATCAGGAATATGTCCTTTGATTTTATACTTGGGTTACCCTTGAATGCTATTCCTATTTTACATAAAAAATATAGGTTTTGTGTTCAAAAAAGATAATTATATATTACATTTGAAGTCATTAGTTGTTATAATCGACTATCATACGAACACGACAAACTAACGCTTTCCTGTTTTTAAGCGTTAAACAACTAAATTAATGTGCTTAAAAAAGCAGAGCATCACCAATCTGAGCAATCCGCGAAGGAGGAGTCCCTCATGTCCACCGCTATTTCTATCTTTGACACAACGCTGCGAGACGGCACTCAAGGAGAAGGAATTAGCTTGTCTGCTGATGACAAATTGAAAATCGCCAAAAAACTCGATGATCTCGGTGTTCACTATATTGAAGGCGGGATTCCCGGGAGCAACAGCAAGGATATCGAATTTTTCAAAAGGGTACAAGAGCTGGGGCTTCAGGCAAAAATTGTCGCCTTCGGCAGCACGCGCCGCAAAGATAGCATCGCAGCGCAAGATGTCAATCTGCAACGGATTCTGGAATCCGGAGCTCAGGCCGCTACTCTAGTCGGTAAATCATGGGATTTTCATGTACACACTGCTTTACAGACAACATTGGAGGAAAATCTGTCTATGATTTACGACTCCATCGCCTTTTTAAAGCAAGGGGGCATGGAGGTTATTTTTGATGCCGAGCATTTTTTTGACGGATATAAAAACAACCCCGAGTATGCACTCGCCGTTATGAAAAAAGCTGAGGAAGCAGGCGCGGATTGGCTCGTAATGTGTGATACCAATGGCGGTACCCTACCGCATGAAATACAGGAGATTGTTACTACACTGCAAAGTCAGCTAACGAAGTCACAGTTAGGCATTCATACACACAATGACTGCGAATTGGCAGTAGCCAACTCTCTAAGTGCTGTTCAAGCAGGTGCAAGGCAGGTCCAAGGTACCATCAACGGCTACGGTGAACGATGTGGTAACGCCAACCTCTGCTCCGTCATTCCGAACTTGCAGCTCAAACTGGGCTACGACTGTCTAGATCCCGAGAAGCTAAAACAACTCCACAATACAGCTCGCTTTGTGAGCGAAGTCGCCAACGTCAATCTGCCTGTAAACCAGCCTTATGTTGGCAATGCTGCTTTTGCCCATAAGGGGGGCATTCATGTGTCAGCTATTCTGCGCGACTCACGAACCTATGAGCACATCGCTCCCGAACTGGTGGGGAACAAGCAGCGGGTCTTGGTCTCCGAATTGGCCGGACAAAGCAACGTTGTGTCCAAGGCGCAAGAACTGGGCATCACCCTTGATCCGTCCAGCGATGAAGCACGTGGCGTCATTAGTCGTATCAAAGACCTGGAGCATCAAGGCTATCAGTTTGAAGGCGCGGATGCTTCGCTGGAATTGCTTATCCGTGAAGCCGGCGGTGAAGTAAAGGAAATGTTCTCGTTTGAATCCTTTAAGGTGTTGGTGGAAAAAACAGCAGACCGATCGGTTGTCTCCGAGGCATTCTTAAAGCTGAATGTTGCAGGGACAAGTGTCTATACCGCAGCTGAAGGAAATGGTCCTGTTAATGCCCTTGATAACGCACTCCGCAAGGCCCTTTCTCAGTATTTCCCTGCTCTGCGGGACATGCATTTGGCTGACTACAAGGTGCGTGTGCTCGACGAAAAAGACGCCACTGCTGCTAAAGTACGCGTGCTCATTGAGTCCAAAAATTACGAGGATGTCTGGAGTAACGTAGGCGTATCTGAAAATGTGATTGAAGCCAGTTGGGAAGCTCTCTTGGACAGCTTCCGTTACGCATTGCTGGAAGCGCCAACTCCAAAAAATGAACAAACAGAGCTTACTCATCACGGTTTAGTTAACCACTAATCAAATACAAGCATGAGCTAATAAAGTGACTTTGGCGGTCTAATCGGCCCTAAAGTCACTTTATTTTTTGAAGAGCTTCTATTTTACCCTCCAATTCCCGTTCACTGAGCATGCCGATTATGATTTCTCGTACCTGTCCATGATGGTCAATCATTACATGAGTTGGAAAAGCCGCTCCTCCAAATTGTTCAAAAAATGCTCCTTGTTCATCCAGTAAAATGGGGAATCGGAGGGCCAAAGAACGGGAAAACTTCTGCACATCCTCTAATCGATCATAGCGGGTTACATTGATGCCATACACATCTACAGCATGTTTGTATTTACTATACAATTCATTCAGCATAGGCGCTTCTAATCGGCACGGATCGCACCACGAAGCCCAAAAGCTAATGATCATCGCTTTATTTCGCGGAGCCCCTACATCGTAGGACTTGCCGTTTAATCCCTTTAAAATCATAGAAGGAAGCTGTTGCCCAAGTTTGATTCTTTTCATTACCCCTGCCGCATCTGATTCAGTCCCTACATTCTTCTCAATTTCAAGCTCTTTTTCACCCTTGTATTTTTCTTCCAACCGTGCATTTCTCACGGGAAGGCTTGCTGCATTGACTGTGTTTGCAATAATTCCCCATGAAGCCCCGACCATAACCAATACCATTATTGCTCTGATGAAAAGAAATCTTTTCAAAGTCTTATCACCTACCTTTCATCTAAATGACCTTTATCCTTCCCCATAGGATGCCCATACTACTCCCACCTCTAACCTTCTACAATCTGAACAGGACACAAAAAAACAGCAAACCCACGAAAATCGCGAACTTGCTGTTATTATGTGAGGTCAGATGTTATGCCTTGTACTGATCAGGCATGGCTTAAATGCGCGTAGATATCTGCCAAATTGGTCACATTACGCTTCAGCATTTCCTGAACATACGCCACCCATAGCTTAGCGGTCATCTTCGCATCCTCTAACGCATGATGCCGCCCTTCAATCGGAATGGATTGATAGGCCAACAATTCATCCAAACTATAGGTTTGGTGTTGCTGTGGCTCCAGCCATTTGGCGAGCATCATTGTGTCTAGTACACGGTGAGTTAACTGAACTTTAGATGTTTTCCATAGCGCAGCATTTAAAAAAGCCTTATCATGAGCGCTAGCATGCGCTACAAGCACCCGTCCACCTACAAAGGACATAAAGTCATGCAGTCCATTCATAAGCGGCGGAGCTTTATCCGTCATTTCCCGGGTAATCCCAGTAAGCTCAGTGATGTGTTTAGGAATTTCAGTCCGCGGATTAACAAGCGTATAAAACTGCTCTTTTTCCATAATCACATCCCCGACTACCCGAATCGCTCCGAACGATAAAATCTCATCTCCATGCTGTGCCGAAAATCCCGTTGTCTCCAGATCAAAAACTACCGTCTCCAAACGCTCCAGCGGGGTACGCAATACTTCAGAACGCCGTTGTTCCCGTGTTAAGGACCGAATAAACGCCATCTGCTGAGCCGTAGGAGCCCCCATTACAGATGCGATTGCCGACGGTACCCCTCCTCTGCGGAGAGCACTCCAGAAGCCACCTCCCTGCGCTGGTTCCTTCATGACCTTCTCCCTTCCATAAATCGCAGCTGCCTTTGCAACGCACGATGCAGCCGTCGTACTGTCGAAAGAGCCTCGCGCAGCTCATGCCAGCCTTTCCCTTGCTTCAGCGGCTTGACGGCCAAATAGCCATTACTGAGAAGCAATCCACCCTTCTCCTTTACCGGAGTAGCCATTCGAAGCTGAAGTGCATTCCGAAAAGCTCGCTCGCAAGCATCAAGTAAAGGCAACGGTGCCGCTTCAAGTGATGCGAGACGCCTGAGCCTTTTCAAGGTAGAAGTTTCCTCTACACCATGTTGCAATGCCAAAAAACGGACGGCGTTCACCAACGGAATGTATAACCCATATTTCACATCAAAATCACCTGCATGCTCACCGAATCGCTCGGTAACGATCTGACCTAAAATATTAAGTGTCGCTTTATGCCTTACCGTGTTCCTAAGTACGGCTGAAGGTAAATCGGGATGTTTTCGGAACAACTTATAAAAACTTCGCTTCCATTCTGCAGACAATTGCTGATCGCCTGCGATATGTCTCATATCAGACGAGATAATAAGATAACGAATCGGCTCCCAAGCAAAATCTTCCGACCATTTGGATAGCTGTTCTTGCCATCCAGACAATGTATGGCGCCACAATGGCTCTGAACACATCACTTTCCCCTCGCATTTGGGATATCCCAAATACTCTAGCATCGCAGACACTCTGCGACCAAACTCGCTGAAATACAATTCTTTGTCAGCAGACACAAGGTCACTGATAATCATACCGTTATCCTGGTCACTCCACAGCGTCGATTCCGAGCGCCCCATGCTTCCGAAGGCTATAAATGCGTAAGGGACGGGAGGAGGCCCAAAGCCATCCTCAACCATCCCTTTTTCGCACATTTGTACAGCTCTGGCCGCGATGCGGTCATGCATTTCATTCGCCGTTCGTAACCAGTCTGATAACGGAGCGGAGGCTTGGGAAGCCAGCAGCCATTTCTGAGAATCGATCCTGGCCTGCCTTAAGGACTCAGGTGTGTCTGCATGATCAATCGCTTCGGCGGAACTCACCCAAGGGGCCATATTTTGCAGTTCCATACTTCCATCTCCTCCGCTCACCCATACTGGCTCTTTATATTTTACATATTAGCTGACAATTCCAGAACGCTTTTCAGCTTCGGTAACTAACTTCATTTGCTCTGGATAGCCGTACGTACCGTGTTCACTGATATCAAGTCCCATCGTTTCTTCCTCTTCCGTAACGCGAATCCCCATAATTGCTTTCATCGCACCCAGAATAATGAAGGAAATGACGAATACGAATGCCAAAGTACCAATTAGCCCAAGCAACTGTACTCCTAATTGCGTAAAACCACCACCATAGAACAGGCCCGCTTGACCTACACCTGTTATTTTTACAAGCTCAGGAGTAGCGAAAAACCCTGTGGATACCGCGCCCCACATCCCTGCAACGCCATGTACGGAGAAAGCATATACCGGGTCATCTACTCTCGCACGCTCAAACCATTGCGCTGTGAAGAATGTGACGATCCCTGCAACTGCGCCAATGACCAATGCCGCCCAAGGTGCTACAAAGGCACAAGAACCTGTGATGGCAACCAAGGCTGCCAGTACACCGTTTAGCATAGCTGGAATATCTGCTTTTCCGTATACCATCCAAGATACGAGCAATGCGAAAACTCCGCCTGCCGCCGCAGCAATATTTGTAGTCAGGGCTACATATCCAAAGAATCCGTCATTCATCGCAGAAACAGCACTACCTGGGTTAAATCCAAACCAGCCAAACCAGAGAATAATAACACCCAAGATAGAGTACACCTGATTATGACCAGGGATAATGTTCGGCTTGCCATCTTTATTAAACTTGCCCAGACGCGGTTTGAGCAGCAGCGTAGCGACGAGTGCTGCCGTAGCACCTGTCAGATGGACTACTGTTGAACCAGCGTAATCCTGCATTCCCAACTTGCCAAGCCAGCCACCGCCCCATACCCAGTGAGCTACAACTGGATAGATCACGATGGAGAACAAAATACCGAAAATAATGTATACACTTAATTTTGCACGCTCTGCCATCCCCCCGCATGCGATCGAAAGAGATACCGCAGCAAAAGCAAAGTGAAACAAAAACATAATCGTAATTGGAACATCCAAACCTGAAAGAGTATCAAACGATGCAGCAGCATCTGTCCCGCTCATGAAGAAACCCGTCAGCCCCATAAATCCGTTACCACCATCATTGCCGAAGCCGAAGCCAAATCCGAGAGCCCAGAAGGACAAAGCCGCAACACCCGTCGTGAGAATCGTTTTACCAGCGACATGACCCGCGTTCTTCATTCGTGTCGAGCCTGCCTCCAGTAATGCAAATCCCGCTTGCATGAAAAATACAAGTATAAATGCCAAGAACGTAAAGGCCGTGTTTAGTCCAGCTTGAAGTTGGATATTTGTGGGCCCGTCAGCAGCGAACGCACCTACAGGAAAAGCCAGAACCGTCAGCATGGCCAATAATACAACTAACCACTTTTTTCTCATGAAGACCACTCCCTCGAATGTTAGGTTTCTTTACATTTCGTGAAATTCTTATTGTCATTATAAGCAGAATACATGAAAGTTGACAAGATTTTTTTTATTATGTTAAAAAAATAAGCCTTTAAATCTTTCATGTCATATTTTCTAACTATATAAATAGCTCGTTTGTGTTCATCAAAAGCATAACGTTTGACTGTATGGTTGAGGATCATGTAAAATATCCTTTATAAACTCTCGGTTTAAGATGTTATTATTGAAGATTGAACGAAGAGCGCGAGGTGAAGACAGATGGGGATATGAAGCTATATCGAATTGGCGAACTAGCCAAAGCGGCTGGTGTCAGCGAACGAACGATTGATTATTACACTAAACTCGGTTTGATCACGCCTGAAGAACGATCATTGAAAAATTATCGGCTTTATAATGATGAAACCTTAAACAGGCTTGAACGTATTAACCAAATGAAACAAGAGAAGTATAGCCTCGAGGAAATCAGACAGACACTGATTAAATGGAACTCCGTTGCAGGAGAAGAGCACGTTACTGACAAACTAACGAGTCTAGAAATGCACATGCAGCGTCTAGAGCGTGAAGTCAATGAACTACAACCTCTTCTCGGACAGCTCAAGCCTGTCCAAGCTCGCAAGCTGCTTACCGGTCTTTTGCCACAAAGCGCTGCTTGTATTGAGGC
Source organism: Paenibacillus sp. DP01 (assembly GCF_044784315.1). NCBI lineage: Bacteria > Bacillati > Bacillota > Bacilli > Caryophanales > Paenibacillaceae > Paenibacillus > Paenibacillus sp. DP01. Next base: position 2,050,074 of record NZ_CP173059.1, on the reverse strand, counting down.
TTTGAAGTATCTGTTGGAGCATAGTTCTATGATGTAGATACCCGAGCTAGTAGTATGAATAATAATGGAGGGTTGCTTTATGATGGGTATGTATATATTGATTATTCTTGCGTTCGGATTATCCTTATGGGCGCAATTTCGTGTAAAAGGTACGTTTAACAAATGGTCTGATGTTCCAAACGAAAATGGACTGACTGGTTATGATGCAGCTCGGCACATGCTGGATCGTAATGGCTTGCACGATGTGCCTATTGAGCCAGTACCTGGCGCGCTATCTGACCATTATGATCCGATACAACGAGTGGTGCGCTTGTCTGAGCCCGTTTATTACGAAAAATCCATTTCTGCGGTTGCTGTGGCTTGCCATGAAGTCGGTCATGCCATCCAACATAAAGAGCATTATCCTATGCTGGCACTTCGCCACCGGATTTTTCCGATTGTAAACTTTGCTTCCGGGATTGCACCATTTCTGCTGATTGCCGGTTTCTTATTTAGCTTTACAAACCTGATCGGTCTGGGTATTATCTTCTTCTCGGCTACTGTTGCTTTTCAATTAATTACATTGCCAGTTGAGTTTAATGCTTCTAATCGCGCACGGGAAATCATGGTTTCTGAAGGATTTATCCGTAGTGATGAAGAACGTGGTATAGCTAAAGTTTTAAATGCTGCTGCATTGACCTATGTGGCTGCAGCTCTCGTTTCCTTGCTGGAACTGATCCGCCTAATCGGCATCTTTAATAGCCGGGATTAATCACTTGTGTTGCAAAAAAGGTTGTTCCTCCACCAATGACGGTAGAGGAACAACCTTTTTTTCATGATCTTAAGCCAATAAACTATACTTAGTACCCTCAATCTGCTTTTGCCGTTTTGTTCGAAGTAGCAGCATTACCATGAAGGCCAAAATATTGCAATAGAAAAGTTCGGAACGATTTAGCAACTAATGGAAGCTTGTCATCTCTGCGATGAATCAAGCCAATCGTTCTTGTCACCTCTGGATCAACAATCGACACCCTTGCAGGTTGCAACGGGTTAGTCTGAAACAGCGCCATTTCAGGCAGAAGACTAACCCCCATACCTGCAGCTACTAATCCGCGAATCGTATCAGTCTCTTCGCCTTCAAAAGCAATATCCGGTGTAAATCCAGCCTCCAGACAGGCCTGCCAGACAATCGGGCGTAACGAATATCCATCTCTGAACAAGATGAATTTTTCTCCCTTAAGCTGGCTCAATGTGATGTGTTCGGCTGAAGCCAAAGGATGATTAGGCGGGAGAACTGCAAATAACTCCTCGGTTAACACCACATCCCCCTCGACATGGTCATGTCGATCTGGAAAAGGAGATACAAAAGCCAAATCCACCTCACCCGCTAACACATCACGAATTAAACTCGGGTACATTCCTTGTTTAAATCTGAATTTAACATTGGGATACCGCTTACGGAATTCAGCCACCACTGTAGGAATAAGATGAATCCCCAAACTGTGCGGAAAACCAATACGGATTTCGCCCCCCTCAGGGTCTAAAAACTCATGCACTTCCAAAACAGCCCGCTCCAGGTCTTTCATGATCGTTTCCACCCGTTTGCAAAATAGCTGTCCCACTGGCGTAAGCTGCAGATTGCGACCCTTTTGCATAAAAAGATTAACTCCCAGCTCTTCTTCAAGCTGATGAATTTGCCGACTTACCGCAGATTGCGCCACATGTAGCTCCTCGGCTGCCTGAGTGACATGTTCTTTTTGCGCTACTTTCATGAAGTATTGCAACTGTCGTAATTCCACTCCGATATTCGCTCCAATCTGTTTTTCAACATCCGAAAGAAGATGTCCATCGAACATCATCCTCTTTCTTACCCTGATAACTTACGATAAAACTGTCTTTAGTGACGTTTGCGCTGCCCAGTTAATCTAATCAATAATCCATAAAAGAAAAACCCACTGAGCAATCCCCCAAAGTGAGCGGTCCAGTTAATGTTCGCTACAGCAAAAGAAAACAGAATACCAAACCCAAGCAGCGTGTACAGCGTTTTGCGCGAAGCATCATCCATCAAGGAACGTTGGAATAAGGCAACGTACAGAAATGCCCCATAGATGCCATAAATCGCTCCTGAGGCTCCTACAGAGACTGTCGTTTCCGCCAGCATGTTGTAATGTGCAATGGACAGTATATTCCCTACAATGCCCGTGACTAGATACAATAACACATATCGTAAGGATCCGAGCAAACGCTCCAGCGGAGGAGCGAATACAAGTATTGCAAAGGAATTAAACAGAAGATGATCAAAGCCTGCATGTAAAAACATAGCTGACACATACCGCCACAGCTGGTCAGTGAATGGCGCCTCATTAATCAAAGCCCCATACCGGATCAGCGTCAAACTATTTTCCGATCCACCTTGCACGGTCAGTACAATAAACATCACAATATTGATAAGCAAAATCAGACAGGTTACCGGGTAAAACCGTAAATAACTTTTCCAGTTCTCATAACGTAAAAAAATCAAGGCAATCCTTCCTTCATGGGGTGTCTCCACCTTATTCAAATTGGACAATGTCTTTTATAAAAGATTATAATAGATTTCGGCAACGATAACCAATGCCAAAAACCAAAGGAGGCTATTACATATGGCACAAGAACGTACAGGAGTTGCTACTTTTAAAGGCAATCCTTTGACTCTCATAGGTCCTGAACTGAAAATTGGAGATCAGGCGCCTGATTTCAAATTACAGAAAGACTTATTGGAAGCAGCTACGCTTCAAGACTTTGCAGGCAAAGTCAAACTGATTAGCGTTGTCCCTTCTCTAGATACAGGCGTGTGTGACGCACAGACGCGACGTTTCAACCAGGAAGCAGACTCCCTGGGGGACCAAGTTGTGGTACTGACGGTCAGCGTGGATTTGCCTTTCGCTCAAGCTCGTTGGTGCGGTGCGGCTGGTATTGATCGCGTATTGACACTGTCCGACTACAAAGATCATTCCTTTGGTGAAGCTTATGGTGTATTCATTAAGGAATTCCATTTGGATCATAGAGCTATTTTTGTCATTGACCAAAATGACAAAATCGCTTACGTAGAATACTTGAGCGAAATGGCCGAGCATCCTGACTATGATCAAGCGATTGCAGCCGTAAAAAAACTGGTCTAAATCAGGACCGAATATTAAAAAAGCGAGTGAAGGATTGCCTTCCTCGCTTTTTTTGATGTTTGTCTACCACATCACTGCTCCCACAACCTGCTATTACTGTACGACCTTATGAGCGGACAACTTCTTGTCGATCATAGCGAACAGTTGCAAAATTATGCGGTAATTCGCACCCAAGTCCCCTAACGATCCGCGTGAAGCAGAATAAATATCCACCGCACTTCGAACTGGCGAGACAGATAAAATAGAAACGGTAATGTCGACGGTTCTGCCGAAAGCCGTTCGCTTCTCCAACGTAATCTCACCTACAGATGCTACCTCATGGAGCACCTTGTAGCCAGGAATCTTTTTTAGGATAGATGATACTTCTTCCCAAGCCTTGTCTCTCGATAAGTTATAATAGCGTGTCTTCATTTGGGGGTCCTTGACCCGGTCGCTTGTACCTTCTTGGCTGCGCACAATCCCTACCAGAGTCCTCTTCAACGACAAGACATTTCCTCCTTCACGATAATCGCTACCTATCATACGACACATCGGCTTCCTCTGCTGCAAGGGCTTTATAAAACACGATAAACAACCGAAATTGAGTCCGATCATGCCTGTGGTATGCGACCTTAGTACCTCATGTCTTAGTTTAACATTGTTGCATACAAAAAACACCCTGTTTCTGCATAAGCAGTACCAGAGTGTGTTCATTACATTATGGAGTACCCGCCGATGCCGTCCGACCATAGCGTCTTCTGAACCTGCTTTAGCAGGTGGGTGACCGCAGAATAAACTTTTGAAGTCCCCTTGTCAGCAATTGACAGGGCTTTTCAGCTATTCATTCGTATAGATCTCCCTAGACATTGTCATTGGTTCAAAACAACAAATGACCGTAACGTGCATCGCAGGATGTGACCTTATTATAGCGCTTCTCACTCAGAAAGTAAATCCTAGGAGAAATATGTTTTATTTTTAGAGGTTATCACTTTTCTTGTCTTCAATGGTTGCCTTTTCTTCGTCTTTCTGTTTCATTTTCTCCATTTGATCCTGCATTTTGAGGAAGGTTCCGTAAAAATTAAAAAAAGCGAACCAGGCAACTACACTGCCGATGAAGAATAAGAAAAGCACGGGATATTTAACTCCAATGTATATAACAACGGCGCTGCCGAGCATGGTGGAAAATACACGGAATGGTCGAATCAGCGTCAATAAAACCGCATTTTTAATAATTTGTCCGGTAGACATATGATAATGAGCTACCATCGAAAAGAAGTTAAACATAGACACAAGCAAAATAATGATGAGGATCAGCATGATAACGCCCACGATTTGCAAGTTGCTGAGCTGTGTCATATATACAGTGTAATCCACATACATGACGACAAACAGTAACGTGTAAAAGATACCCCCAATCAGACTCTGCTTATAGTTCTCTTTATATCCTTTAAAGAAGGTACGAAACACGCCTGTATCGGTATCGCCCATCACCCATTTGCGAACCACTGAGAACAAAGCCGATGTTGCTGGAAATAAAGTAAGCGGTGCCAAAATAGCCATCGCCCAGTTCATTTGTAACGATTCATTCGCCAAATTCTGATTCATAACCAGTAATTTCAGTATGAGGCAGAATACAAAAGGCGATGAACATAACACCCACAACAAATTGCTAGCCGCCAGCCGGGTAATCCACTCGGTTAGGCGGTAAATCCCCCCCATAGCTCCTTTAAATTCCAATGTTAGTCTCTCCCTCCGCAAGCCTTGGCAGTTCCAAGACTTATGTTGCTATGCCTGTTAATTCCGGCTCTTGACTATATCATACCGTATTTCATCCCTAAAGCGCTAGTGAAATCCATACGTGGTCCATTAAAGTAAATCCCATAAAATTCATACTTACCGATCAAAAAAAGTCGAAGCTAGCATTAGCTTCGACTTTTTAATCATTTATTTCTTATTATTCAGAAGAGGAATCTTCACGTCTTGCAGGACGGCGAGTTTCGCCATTGCTGCTTGGGCGTGGTTTGCGATCTCCACTATAGCGGCTTCCGGAATCACGGTTGTAGCCACCGCCTTCTTTGCCACGGTTGTAACCGCCGTATCCACCTTTACTGCCGCTACCACCACGGTTGGAATTGTAGCCACCGTTGCTGCGTCCACTATAGTTGGAAGGCTTGCGTCCGCCAGAACGCACGTCTGGTTTACGACGTTTTGCACGGATCGGATCTTCCGGAGTCAGCTCAATAGATGCCTCTCTCTTCTCACCAGTCATCAGCTTCAGAGCAGCAGAGAGTAGTTGTACAGAATCATATTGCTCCAGCATTTGAATAGCCAAACCTTTGTACTCATTCAGCTCGCCTTTTTCTACAACCTCTAGAAGGCGTTCTGCGATGATACGTTGTTTGCCTTCCAGAGCTTCTGCCAACGTTGGAAGAGGCTTACGTGGAATGCGGTGACGGGTTACACGCTCAATGAAATGCAAATGGTCAATTTCACGAGGCGTTACGAATGACCAAGCTTCCCCTTCTTTACCTGCACGTCCCGTACGTCCGATACGGTGAACATAGCTCTCTGGATCTTGCGGAAGGTCAAAGTTCACAACGTGAGTTACGCCAGAAACGTCCAAACCACGGGCAGCAACGTCAGTCGCTACGAGTACGTCAATACTTCCGTCACGGAATTTACGCATAACAGCATCACGCTGGTTTTGAGACAAGTCACCATGCAAACCGTCTGCGGAATAACCACGTTTTTGCAGAGCTTCAGCCAGCTCGTCTACCCGGCGCTTAGTGCGACCGAATACGATAGCAAGTTCTGGGGATTCCATGTCGATCAAACGGCTTAATGCTTCGAATTTTTGACGCTCAGGAACTTCAATATAGGCCTGATCAATCAGCGGAGCACTAACTTGTTTAGGAATAACGGATACATGCTCAGGATCTTTAAGGAATTGCTCAGCCAATCTTTTAATGTTAGGAGGCATTGTAGCCGAGAACAGCATCGTTTGACGCTCGTCTGGAACCTGCTTCAGAATGGACTGAATATCTTCCATGAAGCCCATGTCCAGCATTTCATCTGCTTCATCCAAAACAACGGTGTTTACGTCTTCTAGCTTAATGGTTTTACGATTAATATGATCAAGCAAACGTCCTGGTGTACCGATAATAATTTGAGGTTTCTTTTTCAAAGCGCGAATCTGGCGTACGATATCTTGTCCACCATAGATCGGCAAAGTGCGAAGACCTTTGAAGCGGGAGAGTTTTTCGATTTCTTCAGCCACTTGAATAGCAAGCTCACGTGTTGGAGCCATAATCAGGGCTCTGATTTTTTCATCGTTCTTAGAAATTTTATTGATCATCGGAATACCAAACGCAGCAGTTTTACCAGTACCTGTTTGGGCTTGACCAATCATGTCTTTCCCTTGCAATGCAATCGGGATGGATTTGGATTGAATAGGTGTTGCTTCTTCAAACCCCAGCTCCGTAATCGCCTGAATTACCTTTGGTTCAAGATCAAATTCTGCAAATGTCGTCAAATTTATTCAAACTCCTTCATAATGGTGGATGTGGTGGACAATCCACAATGTTGTCTGTATTCTTAAGTAGCGATATTATTGTATAAGTTTTCCCCAATACAGTGACAGTTTATTTAACTCTATAACTGCATCTTTCTGTAATGAATTCGGGGAACCCTATCCGATACATCTTAAACGAATTTATCCTTTTTAAAACAGTTTAAATTTTAAGTGTTTCTCTGGACATAGGTCCCTACTCAAGAATATCCACATCGCATTATAGCACAGAACAATTCATGAATACCAGTAAGTTGCTTTCTGTATAATTAAAATGAGGTGAAAAAAAGTTGTTAAAAATAGTGTTAAACTGCTTAACTGTTATTCTTGGAGCCGCTGCCATAGCATGCGGTTTTAATCTGTTTCTCGTCCCACATCACTTACTGAGCGGGGGAGTAGCCGGACTTTCCATGCTAATTGGCTATTTCACAAAATTCGATATCAGCACCATGTATTTTATCATCAATATCCCAATGCTTATTGCAGGCTGGTTTATTTTAGGCAAGCGTTTTATTAGTCTGAGCATTCTATCGGTTATCGTTACCACGTGGATTTTGGCCTGGGTACCCGTACAATCTGTTGTGTCTGATCCCCTGCTGGCCTCTGTCTTTGGTGGGGTAATGGTCGGCGTTGGGGCGGGTATTTCCTTTCGGGTAGGAGGGTCTACGGGCGGTTTTGACATTATCGGCTCCATCGTTACCACATATCGTGACTTCCCCGTCGGAACTGTACTTGTGGGCATGAATGGACTGGTCATTCTCGCAGCAGGATATTTGAACGATGATTGGAATATTGCACTGGCTTCTATGTTATCCATTTTTGTGACTGGTAAAGTGTTGGATCAAATCTATGTAAGTCATACGAAGATCACCGTCTACATCATTACAGAGCATACTGACCAGTTACTCAGCCGAATGTTGACCACGCCACGAGGTGTCAGCAAAATAAAAATTGAAGGTGCATTTTCACATACCGAAAAGGACATGCTGATGACTGTTACGACACGCTACGAGCTTGTTGAATTAAAACGCATCATTAAGGAAGTAGACCCTTCTGCTTTTGTCAATATTGTGGAAACGGTTGGAGTAATGGGTTCATTCCGCCGAAGATAAGCACAAACCCAAGTGTCAAAATACTGTTTTTGTGGTACACTATATGTGCGCTGTTCCCATAGTATATAAAGACCAGCTTTACCTGCTATTTCACAGGCACTTTGCTTTTCCGAATCGTATTGAATGATTCTTTTGGAATGATTCCGAGCAGGAAAGGGTGATTTTTGTGGAAATGGAAACGGTAAAACTGTCCGACATTGTCTTAAGATGGTACCCGGAAATGCTCCCTTCTCTCAAAAAGAATGAGTTAAACTCGATGATTGTGCTTCGAGACGGGTTGTCCATACTCAAGCCAACGGATGCGCTTGAAATTATTCAGTACAGTATTTGTGAGCACCAAGACAATAACTATCTTCAATAAATTTTTTTGCCAAGTGCCGCTTCTTCCGGTTGCATCCACAACCGTGAAGAGAGCGGCATTATTTATGCCTATTTACGGATTCATCGAGCGATAGTTAGGTTAATCATGTAAGACTATGCCTGATGATACCAGTATTGGTTACAAGCGTGTTGTTTTTTCGATCCATAACTTTACGTATAATCAGGTAAGCGCCATACATAAGGGAGAGAGTTAGGAAATGAATATGATTTGGGCAATTATGCTATTGGCAATGGGAATAGGCGGAAACGGGGGCCAGTCAGCCAACGCTCCAAATGTAAAAGATACGGTGGCAACGACAATCAGCAGTGCCATGATCCAGGCACAACACAGTAATACAAAGGTAGATGCCTCCAATCCGCCGGTTAAAATTGACCCACAGCCGACCACGCCAGCTATTAAAGGTATCTATGTCACAGCCTATAGCGCAGGCGGTTCACGTATGACTCAGCTACTCGAATTACTGGACAAGACAGAGCTCAATTCCATGGTTATCGATATTAAGGACGATGCAGGTTACATCACTTATCCAACGACCAACCCCGAGCTTCTGAAATTGGGCAAGCCGCAAAAATTCATTAAAGATATTTCCGGTTTGATGGACCGTTTGAAAAAACATAATGTCTATCCGATTGCTCGTATTGTTGTATTTAAGGATACGGTATTGGCCAACAAAAATCCTGAGATGTCCTTCCGCAATGCTGACGGCTCTGTTTGGAAAAACGGCAAGGGAGATGGGTTCGTCAATCCCTATAATAAAGAAGTATGGGATTATAATATCGCCATTGCCAAGGAAGCAGCAAAACTCGGGTTTAAGGAAATCCAATTTGACTATGTACGTTTCCCTGAAGGTTTTGAAAAAAGAGCAGACAAACTAAAATATACCAAATCCGATCAATCCCGCTCGGATACGGTCGCTGAATTCGTACAATATGCCCGTAAAGAGCTTGCTCCACTAGGTGTGAGGGTATCGGTAGATATTTTCGGATATGCCGCATCCGTTCCTGCTGCCGAGGGTATCGGACAGGATTTCACTAAAATTTCTGAAAATGTGGATGTCATTTCACCGATGGTTTATCCAAGTCACTATACAACAGGCTGGTTTGGTGTGAAGGACCCAGATAAGAACCCCTACCAGACGATCAAAGGCTCCATGGCCGATACACACAAAAAACTCGATCCTACAGGCAAGCTAAAGCCAATTATTCGTCCGTGGATTCAGGATTTTACCGCAAGTTGGTTAGGAAGCGGACATTATGCCAAATATGGGAAAACACAAGTCGAGGACCAAATTCGCGCGCTTAAGGACATGAAGGTGGACGAATATTTACTCTGGAATGCCACTAACCGCTATACAAGCGGAGTAACCTACAAATAACTATCCTTCTGACTCCTCTTTTTTTATACGAATTTTAGAACTTATATCTTTATTATCGAAGACTGCCCCGTTGTTTGACGAACGGATGCAGTCTTTTTTATGGCTGTTCAATTGTTGCAGTATCCCTTACAATAAAATTTACATGTTATGATATGTACAAATAATCAAACCCTAGTAAATGAGGATAACAAAAATGCAATTGACTCTAACCATGGGACAGAAATGGAAGCAGCTTTTTTACATTTTGCTCCCTATTCTGATTACCCAGCTTGCACTATCTGCCATGACTTTTTTCGACACGAATATGTCGGGACACTTTTCCCCTGCCGATCTAGCTGGAGTAGCTATCGGAGTAAGCCTATGGGTCCCTGTACAAACAGGCCTTAATGGCATACTTATGGCTATTACCCCCATTGTATCCCAATTGGTGGGTGCACAACGCAAAGATAAAGTCTCCTACTATGTCATTCAGGCTCTTTGGCTGTCTCTCGTCCTATCCATCGTCGTTTTAATTGCTGGCATCATTTTGGTAAAGCCTATATTAAACGGTATGAATCTGGAATTGAGAGTTCATAATGTGGCTCTGTACTATCTTTGTGCGATGGCCTTTGGTGTTGTCCCTCTATTTGCCTACACTGTGCTCCGAAGCTTTATGGATGCATTAGGACAAACCCGTTTTACGATGTTAATCACGCTCATGTCATTGCCCATCAATGTTTTATTGAACTATCTACTTATTTATGGTAACTGGGGTTTTCCCCGTTTGGGGGGTGTAGGCTCCGGGGTAGCAACGGCTACCACCTACTGGATTATTATGCTGGTCGCTGGTATTACTGCGCACCGAGGAAAAATATTTGCCGAATACCGAATCTTTAGCAAAATATACGGGATTGCGGCCAGTGCTTTAAAAGAGCTTATCAAAATCGGGGTACCTATTGGATTTGCTATATTTTTTGAGACTGCCGTCTTTTCAGCTGTCACGCTCTTCATGAGCAGCTATAACACAGCTACCATAGCCGCTCATCAGGCAGCCATGAACTTTGCATCTACGCTGTATATGATTCCACTCAGTATTTGCATGGCACTTACGATTTTGGTCGGCTTTGAAACAGGAGCTTCCCGTCCACGAGATGCCAAAACGTATAGCGTAATGGGCATTAGCAGCGCAGTAGGCCTATCATTGATTACAACTATTATACTGCTTATCTGGGGTGAACAGGTCGCTCGACTTTACTCTACCGACCTGCAGGTCATTCAATTGGCCCAGCACTTTTTAATCTATGCGATTTTCTTTCAGATCTCTGATGCTGTCGCTACACCAACACAAGGGGCGCTACGCGGGTATAAAGATGTCAATCCGGCCTTTTTACTCACATTCCTGTCCTATTGGGTGATTGGGCTTCCTGTAGGGTATATACTCGCACGCTGGACCACGTGGGGGCCTTACGGCTACTGGATTGGCTTGATTACAGGTCTGGCCGTAGGCGCCATTTTACTTCTCTGGCGTTTGGTAAGAGTGCAACATCGTTTTGCCGAACAAAAACAACACGCAAAGGCTACTTAGTCTTTGCGTGTTTCGATTACATATGCTACACCAGCAGTAATTCGTTTCTTCTCTACGATAGCCACTTCCTTTAGCTCGGGGGGATATAAAAAGTGTCTCTCCACATGTTGGTCCATTTCCTCAAATGCCTGTTCCTCATTCTCAGCAGCAAGAATGACGGTCAGTGCTCCTTCCGAGCTGTCCACTTCCATTTTGAATAAATACATGCTTGATTACCTCCTGACCCCTATTCAAAGCTAAAAAAATAGCGGATGACTCAGGTCATCCGCATAATTTTAATTTTCCCCATATCAGAGCCCATCTACTAAACGTAAAGGTTCTTATTATTGGGACAAACGCAGAGCCAACTCATAAAGCTCCATGTTGAAATCTTTTTTGGTGCTTACAACCTTGCCAATATCTGTAGCTACCAGCTTACCGTCGATCGTTCCGCAAGCTTTGTCAGATACACCCTCAATCAATTGACGAACAGCAAAGTCACCCAAACGGCTTGCCAGGTTGCGGTCAAACGCGGTTGGTGTACCTCCACGTTGAATGTGTCCAAGCACTGTAACACGAGGCTCATAATCCGGACAGTTTTCTTGGATTACTTTGGCTACTGTTTCGCCTTTGCCTACACCCTCAGCAACGATAATGATACTGTGGCGTTTGCCATGTTTGAAGTTTTGTTTCATCCGATCGGATACTTCATTCAGGTCAAATTCTACCTCAGGTACCAAGATCGTTTCTGCACCGGAAGCCAGACCCGCATGGAGAGCAATATCTCCACAATGGCGTCCCATAACTTCCACGATGGAAGAACGTTCATGGGAAGACATTGTATCACGCAGCTTGTTGATTGCGTCCACTACAATACTTACCGCCGTATCAAAACCAATGGTGTAGTCTGTGAAGGAAATATCATTGTCAATTGTTCCTGGAAGACACATGGTTTTAATGCCTTGCTTGGTCAGCTTGTTAGCCCCTTGATAAGAACCGTCGCCACCGATGACGACTACGCCGTCAATTCCACGATTACGCAAAATTTCAGCGCCACGCTTCTGACCTTCTTCAGTCGTAAATTCCAGACATCTTGCAGATTGAAGTACAGTACCCCCACGTTGGATAATATCTCCGACGCTTCTCAGGTCCATTGGAAAAATATCATCGTTCAAAAGGCCTTGATATCCACGTTGAATCCCGAATACTTCCAGTCCAAAATACAATCCGCTACGCACGACGGCGCGAACTGCCGCGTTCATCCCTTGTGAATCTCCACCACTTGTTAATACTGCAATTTTCTTAACTGCTGTCATGATTTATGACCTCCTCAAAATAATCATATAAGCCTTCTTATCCATCGACTGTTTAATAAGAAAAACAAACGCATGAGCGGACTATTTTTCATTAAACGTCTCGAAACAGCGCGAACATCCTGCTGCTCACTAACTTTAGGGTCGGATAAATATAAAGCCAGCAATCCCTCGATAATCATCCGGTGAAAGGAGCTGGCAGGGACATCTGCAATATCAGCCCGCGCCCGATTCACAACGTAGGCGATCCGGTCCAGCATCATGTCGGTATCTTCATAATAATTGCAAAAGTTAAGATCTCCGCCCTTCCGGTCTTCGTCTTGATCGATTAGATAATCCAGCAAAATATGAAGACTGCACACATGTGGAAAATACGATGCATGTATTGAGGCAGCCCCCGCATCTGTGAGATGCCGGTCGCTGGCAGCAAGAAACAGCATAAAGACCCCCAGGGTTGAGCCAGTAGCCGCAGCAAACTCGTTCCAGCGCAGCTCGGGTGTACGATCTTTATGAATCGACCACCAGTCCAAAAGCGCTTGTTCCCGCAGCTCGGGTTTAATATGCTTGTATACTTGCAAATCCGTGTATAATCGCGCCAAATCCTGAACGTAAGGCATTGCCGCCTCATAGCCCGGAAGCCTGCTTACACAAGACTGACAGGTTGTCACCAGCCCGGTCAAATAACCGCCATCCTCCTGCTCACGACGCAACTCATAATAATTCACTGGCCTAGCCGTCGGATTAACCGCATCCAGCATCGACTGATGCAGCAACCTGAAATCATCCGGGTCCATCGACGTACTGCGATCACACAGGTTGTCCAGATAATCGCTAATCGTCTGGTACGCCACAATCAGTGGAATTAGCGTCTGCCGGTCAGACATATTGGCTGCAGCATAAACCGCTCCCCCCACGCAGTGAAACGTCTTCTCTGCTATGCTCGCAAGCGCCTGACTTCTCAGCTCAGGGTCCGGAATTTGTTCGGCCTTGCTCTTCCAGTTACTCAATTCTTGTTTCGTTTCAGGGAGAATGTGCTTGTACATTCGGCTCATTAGACCTATGGGGCCTCTCGGTACTTGATAACGTCCTTGCTCAACATAACTCAAATGACGGTGCCTCCACATTGTTGTCTACGTAATTATACCTATCCAAACCATATTCATTATAATATGATCGACCTCTTAGCACAAATGAACAACCTCACTTTTTTCTTTACTATTCAAGAAAAATGAGCTCTTCTCACAAAAACGCTTTGTAGCCGTGCCACTGAATTAGCCAAAAATAACAGTCAAACTAGATCCACCCTTATAAAACTTTAATCGCAAATAGTAGAATTGTCCTATCTATCCCTTGTCCTCGGCCAGCTTCATGCCTTGGTTTCCCTCTCCCATGCTAGCCTGCTTCCATTTTCCGAAAACGTAATAGAAAATAACTGCCACGGCGGAGATCGTAAAACCAATAGGAAAGCTCCACCATACAGCATCCAGCCCATACTCATCGACAAATGCATAGGCCAAAGGTATACGAATGCCCCATAATGAAATAATGGTAATGAACAGCGGCACCATTACAGAGCCCGTAGATCGAACAACCCCTGTAATGACATTGGTAATACCGAATATAACAAAAGACCACAAGGTGATCAGATTAATCTGCATACCCAGTTCCAATGCCCCTCCCGTAGAAGGAAGAAACATCAGTAAGGCTTGACGGTTAAATACGTAAATGAATATTACAGCCCCACCAGTCAATACAAAATTATACACAATCCCAATCCAGGTTGTCCTGCGCACTCGATCCCAGCGTCCGGCTCCGATATTTTGAGCGGCGAAGGAAGATACGGCTGCACCTAACGCCATGGCCGGCATCTGCACATAGCTGGACAAATTGTTAGCTGCTGTATAGGCTGCCGCTGCGACTGTCCCGTAGCCGTTGATCAGGTTCATTAAAGCAATCGCACTGGTGGAGACAGCAATCATCTGCAGTCCCATCGGGACTCCTTTACGAATAAGAGTCCAAATAATCTTCCAATCAAATTGAAGTAAGTGAAGCTCTGAAGATGTAATGCGCAGAAAGTATTTTACACGATATAGGTAAATGAGAATCAATACAAAGCTGATCCCTTGAGCAATCAGGGTAGCTGTGGCGGAGCCTCCGATGCCCATAGCAGGGATCGGCCCCCATCCGAATATGAGTAGTGGGTTGAGTAAAACATCCAGTACGACGGAAACGAGCAGAAAATAAAATGGTGTTTTGGAATCTCCAGCCCCTCTCATTACGGTCATGATGTAGTTATATCCGTACAAAAAGGGCATACCCGCGAAAATAATGCGCGTATAGGTGATCGCCATATCGACTGATTCGGCAGGCGTATTGAGCACATGAAGAATCCAAGGTGAGCCCAAAAACCCAATAATACCTATAGCAAAAGCAAGCACCAGGAAAAAGACAGCGCTTGTACCTACTACACGCTTCGTTTCTGCTATGTCACCCGCTCCGATATGTTGTCCAATCAGAATAGTGGCCGCCATGGTGACTCCAAAAATCGAGCTGATCAGAAAGAACATTATAATATTTCCATTCGAAGCGGCAGTCAATGCGGCTTCTCCCAGAAACTTCCCAACCCAGATTGAATTAATCGTTCCATTCAAGGATTGCAAAATGTTTCCGAACAGCATCGGCAAAGAGAACATAAACAGTGTTTTGGCAATAGGGCCTTCAATCAGGGAAGGATTACGATCAGCCTCTGCTGCACTCATTTTCTCAGCTCCCTCAATTTAAAATAACTCATGCTTAGTTTTATTACGTATAATACCCTATTCCGGCCCAACCTTCTCATATCATAAACGTTTTTACGCAAAAAAGCGCAGCTCCTTAAATGTAAGGAACTGCGCTCTCAATTCATCGTTTAACCGTAATATATAAGACATCCGTAAAAACGGAACATTTCTTACAATTCAGTTACACTTACAGTTTGATTACGTTAGCTGCTTGTGGTCCACGGTTGCCTTCAGTAATTTCGAATTCAACATCTTGACCTTCTTCCAAAGTTTTAAAACCGTCGCCTTGGATTGCGGAGAAATGTACAAATACATCCTCGCCACCATCCACTTGGATGAAGCCATAACCTTTTTCTGCGTTAAACCATTTAACTGTACCTTTCAAGTGAACAACCTCCTAAAAATACCGCCATCTATGGCGAATATCCATATTATACTTCATGCTTTTTCACATTGCAATTGGTGTTTTTCCGGGTTTTACGGTCTGGAATGATTTGCTTTTGCGGCAGAAACTGCGGTATCATGAACCAAAACATCTATAAAATCGGAGACATGCATATGATGAAAAAACACGAAATATACAAAAAAGACAAGTGGAATATGATGACTGTCGAGGTGCAGGGCCGTTACATCGTTCTGCGGGAAATATCTGATGATTGGGGCGAGGAAGCTCACACGTTTTTGAGCCGTCCGGCGCTGATGCATTGGGCTGAAAATCGTTTCCCCAAGCAGTCCTTTCAAGATAATGAGGAAGAGTGGCAGCGGATCATGAACGCTTTCAAACAGGTGTAGCCTATTCATGGTGTCCAACAGCTATCTCATCTTCATTATTCTGGCCTTCACGCTGGGCGGAGTGCTGATCATGAAGCGTGAAACGATACCGACTCCTCTCAAAAAGTGGATGGCCCTCACTGCCGTAATCATGATTTGCCTTGCCTTTTATCTTATTGTATACAGCTTATTAAATATAGGTTCCAACCCACAGTAAGGAAAATTATACTTTCAGGGGCAAAAGGTCATACTATGGCATAACAAGCCATGGTATAAGGAGGATATGCCGTTACATGCATCCTGTAAAACCTCTTGCCCTGCTGCTTACGGTAAGCGTGGCGGTTTCTTCGTTTTGGCATCCGTCCCTTACCGCCGCAGCCCTATCCCACATTACGTTCGATCAGAGGAGGCTCTCCATGAATGAAATTGTAAAACGCGCTGATGCGCCAGTGGAAAATACATGGAAACTGGAAGACCTGTTCCCCAACCGCAAGGCATGGGATCAAGAATACGAAGAAGTCAAACAATTGGCCAAAAAGGCTGCTCAATTCCAAGGCAAGCTCAATTCAGCCGAAGCGATTGGCAACTGCTTCAAACTCGAAGATGAGCTGTCACTTAAAACCGAGCGTGTATATGTGTATGCCCATCTTCACCATGATGAAGATACGGCTGAACCTACATATCAGGGTCTTTCGCAAAAAGCTAAAAAACTAGGCGTGGAAGTCAGCGAGTCTCTTTCATTCGTGACACCTGAAATTTTGGCGCTGCCCGATCATCAGCTTGATGCCTTCATTGAAGATCCGAAGCTTTCGGATTATAAGTTTACACTTCAAGAAATGAAGCGGGAAAAAGCTCATATTTTGGGCAAAACAGAAGAAGCACTGCTCGCTCAGGTTGGCAATCTGGCTCAAGCCCCGCAAACAATTTTCGGGATGCTTAACAACGCGGATCTGAAGTTTCCGAAAATCAAGGATGAGCATGGCAAAGAGGTCGAGCTGACTCATGGTAGCTACATCCAATTTCTCGAAAGTCCACACCGCGAAGTACGTGAACGTGCTTTTAAAGCGGTTTATGACACATATGCCAAAAATAAAAATACGATTGCCTCTACATTGAGTGCTAATGTGAACAAAAATATTTTTTATTCTCGTGTTCGCAAATACCCTTCCGTACTGGAAATGTCACTATACGGTGATAATATTCCGAAAGAAGTGTATACGAATCTTATTGATACGATTCATGAAAGCTTGCCCCTGCTTCACCGTTATATCAAGCTGCGTAAGAAGCTGTTAGGTGTGGATGAGCTTCATATGTATGATTTATTCGCTCCGCTTGTGGACGAATACAAGATGGACATTACGTATGAAGACGCCAAAAAGCAAACCAAAGAAGGCCTTAAGCCTCTGGGCGAGGACTATCTGGCTTCATTGCAAAAAGGCTACGATGAGCGCTGGATTGACGTATACGAAAATGAAAATAAGCGTACAGGCGCCTATAGCTGGGGAGCTTATGGCACCCACCCTTATGTGCTCCTGAACCATAAAGATAACCTGAACAGCATGTTCACGCTTGCGCATGAAATGGGGCATGCGTTGCATTCGTACTATTCAGACAACGCATTGAAGTACCGAGATGCACAGTATACCATTTTCCTGGCTGAAGTGGCTTCCACTACTAATGAAGCCTTGCTGATGGATTATTTGCTGAACAAGTCTACCGATCCAAAAGAGAAAATGTACCTTCTCACCTACTATGCGGACCAATTCCGTACAACAGTATTCCGTCAAACGATGTTTGCGGAATTTGAGAAGATTGTACATGAGCGTGCTGAACAGGGAGAATCCCTTACACCGCAGCTTTTGTCGGAGATTTACTATGATTTGAATGTGAAATATCACGGACCTGGCATGAAGGTAGACAAAGACATAGAAATGGAATGGGCACGAATCCCTCATTTCTATAACAGCTTCTATGTCTACAAATATGCTACTGGCTTCTCGGCAGCAACCAGTTTTTCGAAACAGATTCTGGAAGAAGGCCAGCCAGCCGTTGACCGTTACTTAGGCTTCCTAAAGAGCGGTGGCAGTGATTATTCAATCAATATTTTGAAGAAAGCTGGCGTTGACATGTCCTCTCCGCAGCCGATTCGCGAAGCCATGAGCGTATTTGAAGAAGTCATTACGGAAATGGAAAAGCTAACTGAAGGAAAGTAAAACCGTGCACACTTCGAATCCCGCATTAAAAAGATGCACGGATAAATCCCTTGTCCATGGAGGACAAGGGATTTTATAATGTAACGGGAGGAGGTGGCATTTTGAAAACACAATGGTCTTTGATTGCAGCACTTGTTATAGCTTTGTTAACAGCTGTTTTTGCTGTTATTAATGTCAATTCGGTTCAAGTGAACCTTCTGTTTAGCAGGGTCAGCATTCCTTTGATTCTGCTTATTCTCGGTTGCACTCTTTTAGGTGGACTTATTGTCGGTTCTTTCGGAATCTTCCGTCAATATAGGCTTCAGAGAGAGATCAAGCGTCTGACTAATCAGCTTCATACACTACAAGAAGAGCACACATCGGCAGTGGAAGCATACGCGAATGTGTCCAATGACACGACTGGTTCTTCCAGCACGGTGTCTACATCCGACCCAGGTATAGAGCAACCGTCCTCTAACCCTGATCGGTTGTCCAAATGAGGAGGAGCAACAAATGACAATTCAATTCAATGAAAACTATATCATGAGCTTTTTAAATCAGCTTTTGAACACGCCCAGTCCTAGCGGATATACACATCATGTGATGGAGCTGATTCGTAAGGAAGCCGAAAAGCTAGGGGTACCCATCGAATGGAATGCAAAAGGTGGTGCTATCCTGACTCTGGAAGGTGAAGAAACGGACCATACAGTGGCGCTTAGCGCGCATGTGGATACATTGGGGGCGATGGTTCGTTCGATTACAGCGCAAGGTACCCTACGCCTGACATCTGTGGGTGGCTTCATGATGAACAGCATTGAGAACGAATACTGCCTTATTCATACCAGAAGCGGACAAACGTATACGGGCACTATTCTGTCCAGCCACCCATCCGTACACGTCTATGATGATGCACGAAGCTTTGAGCGCAAGGAGAGCCATATGGAGGTACGGATTGACGAGCTTGTCGAGTCGAAAGAAGACGTGCTTCAGCTCGGTATTTCGGTGGGCGATTTTATTTCGTTCGAAGCGCGCCCAGTCGTAACGCCCAGTGGCTTTATCAAGTCGCGGCACTTGGATGATAAAGCCAGCGTAGCGGCACTGTTTGGTTTATTAGAATCATCTGTACATGGAGGCTGGAAGCCTCGACATACTGTTAAATTGCTCATTTCCAACTATGAGGAAGTGGGGCACGGGGCGGCCTACATACCTGAAGGAATCAGTGAGATGATTGCTGTCGACATGGGCTGCATAGGTGAAGATCTGAGCTGCAAGGAAACGGACGTTTCCATCTGTGCCAAAGACTCCTCAGGCCCTTACGACTATAACATGACGACCCGTCTGATTGAGCTGGCCAAGGAGCTGAATATTCCGTATGCGGTAGATATTTATCCGCACTATGGTTCAGACGCTTCGGCTGCGCTTAAAGCAGGCAATAACATTCGTGCCGCACTGATCGGACCTGGCGTACACGCCTCTCACGCAATGGAGCGCACGCATAAGCAGGCCGTATTAAACACTGCCCGTCTGCTCGTGGCTTATGTAACAGCCTAACCATTTTATGCTGCATGGAAAACAGGTGCACATACTTCTACTTCTACAAAAAAGCAAGCCTCCATCTAAATGGAGACTTGCTTTTATTTTTAAGATTTACTTTGTTCAATTTGCTCGGCTAGCTCATTCAAATAGGTCCAACGTTCCATTTGGTACTCTAGATGCTGTTCAGCCTTCGCTTGCTCAGCCATCAGCTCCTGCAACCGTGCCGAATCGCTGAAAGATTCCTCCATCTGTCGCTGAATGTCGACCAATTTCTGTTCGGCTTGTTCAATCAGCTCATCAATCTGCTCATATTCCCGCTGTTCCTTAAAGGTAAATTTAAGCTTGGGTTTATTTGCCCCATTGACTGATTCGGAAGGACCCGCAGACTTAGGTGCAGAAGACCGATTCGAGGAAGCTGTGCCCGGCGAGACAGACGTATTCGCAGAAAGCTGTGCATTTTTACTGATCCATTCTGCATACTCGCTATAGTCGCCTACATGTACACGTACCTGTCCATTCCCTTCGAATGCCAGTATTTTGTCCACGGTCCGATCCAGGAAATAACGATCATGGGAAACGATAAAAACTACGCCTGGGAATTCATCCAGATAGTCTTCCAAAACGGAAAGAGTCTGAATATCGAGATCATTTGTCGGTTCATCCAGCAATAGTACATTTGGTGCGGACATAAGGACACGCAGCAGATACAAGCGACGTTTTTCGCCCCCGGACAAACGAGAAATAACCGTCCATTGCGCACTTGGTGCAAACAGAAAACGCTCCAGCATCTGCGCAGCTGTAATCGTCGAACCATCTGCCGTACGAATCACTTCCGCTTCTTCCTTAATATATTCAATGACACGCAAGGATTCGTCCATTTCCTGATGTTCTTGAGTAAAATAACCGAGCTTCACAGTTGGTCCCAATACAACACTGCCGGAATCTGGTTCTACACGCTGGGCAATCATTTGGAGCAGAGTGGATTTTCCACTCCCGTTAGGTCCCAGGATGCCCACACGATCACCAGGAACCGCAATGTAACTCAAATCCTGAATCAGCTTACGGGAATCTACCGATTTGGACAAATGCTCGATCTCCAATATCTTTTTACCCAGACGTGTGGAGGCCACGGACATATCTACAGATCCAGAACGAGCTTCCGGTTGCTGATCCCTAAGCTGCTCATATCGGTCAATACGCGCTTTCTGCTTGGTCGAACGTGCCTTTGCTCCTCGACGAATCCAGGCCAGCTCATTACGCAGCAGGTTCTTCCTTTTTTGTTCCGAAGATGCTTCCCGCTCCTCGCGTTCTGCCTTCAGCTCCAGAAAACGGGTATAGTTAGCCTCATAACGGAAAAGGCGACCATGATCCAGCTCTAACATGACATTAGCAACTCTATCCAGAAAATAGCGATCATGCGTGATCATTAACAACGCACCACGTCTCTTTTGCAAATATTGCTCCAACCACGCAACGGAATCATTATCAATATGGTTGGTAGGCTCGTCCAAAATGAGCAGCTCACAAGGTTGGATCAAAGCCGCAGCCAAAGCAACCCGTTTACGCTGACCACCAGAGAGAACGCCCATACGAGACTCAAACTGAGTGATTCCCAGTCGGGTAAGTATATTTTTGGCCTCGCTCTCCAGCTGCCATGCTTGGAACGTATCCATTTGCTGACTTGCTCGCAGCAGGCGGTTTTGGAGCTCCTCGCTACCCGGATTCAATTCCAGTAATTCCATCGTTTCTGTATATTCACGCACTGCTTTCATTTCAGGCTGGTTGCCATGAAAAATATGCTGGAGTACCTTCATTTCAGGATCAAACTCCGGATTTTGTGCCAGATACTGAATTCGCACATCGTTGTTCACTGCAATATTACCGTCATCTGGCGGCTCTAGGCCGGAAATTACACGTAAAAACGTTGATTTGCCAGTACCATTTACACCAACAACCCCTATTTTGTCGCGCTCATCCATACCAAAGGAAACATCCTCGAACAACATTTTCTCGCCGTAGCTTTTGGTTATATGTTCAACGGTCATAATATTCATTACAGATTCCCTACTCTTCCCCGATTTTGTGATGCATCTTGTTTATTTTAACACAGACACAGCCAATGATTAAAAAAACCGTTAGCTGAACAAAGCCAGTACGGTTTTAAAAGACCACATGTCAGAATTTTTGTACTCCGGCCTCACAGCCATGCATAAATAAATTAGCTGCCAATGCAGCCGTCTGATCCACGTCACATGCACGGAAATTTTGGTTCAACAAAATATCCATTTTTAGGCGTTCCATCATACCAATGAATGCCTTGGCATGAAATTCGGGCTGCGGCACACCCTCTGACGCCAGTTTATTTTTGACCAGATCGGTATAGTCCTGAATAAATCCCCGCATAAACTCCATAAGATCAGGGTCACTATTCGGAGTCATAAAAAATAATTTAGTATGCTGCTTGCGTTTGTAATAATAGTGGAGATGCAAATTCGCCATCCGCAGCAGTCCCTCTCCCAAAGTATGATTGACCAATGCACCTTGCATTTCGGATAGATATTGTTCGCAATCTCTACGTGTGACTGCTGTAAATAACTGCTCTTTACTTTTAAAGTACAAGTATACCGTGCCTTTAGCAACACCCGCTTGTTCTGCAATTTCGGAAATTTTGCTTTCATAAAAGCCTTTGGTGCCGAAGACAGTGTAAGCGGCGTCCAAAATAGCTTCATATTTATCTCCGTGCATATCCCCCATCTTTGCACCTCCTGAAACAATGATTGAAGCACGCAGTTATTCTCTAGAACGATCTCCAGCCTGGCTCATAGCATAAAGAAGATACCTGCAAGAGCGACCAATCCTCCAAAAATAGAGCTGATGCTATTCACCCGATCATTGCTCATCCAATGCCAGCCTCGTAGATAGACTGTCGTTTGCCCACAATGCGAGTCTACCTCTACTTCCCGTTTGCAAACTGGGCAGAAACGCATCAACTGCACTGTAGCACCAAGATAGGAATCAGCGAAGGCTCCAGCACTGCCAGATAACCCTCCGATCAGTGCCCACAGCCATATTGGCAATTCCGGCATACCTACGGCGTATCCAAAGCCCCATGCGCCTATACCGATCAGTATGCCACCGGCCAAGGCCGCAGCCGTTCCCAATACAGATACTCCTCCCGAGGTTCCGGGTGCCAGCACCTTCCCGGTAAGCACCGAACGAGGCGGCTTACGACTCAGGCTTCCAAATTCCGTTGCCCACGTATCAGCTGTGACTGTAGCCATAACACCGACAAATGCCAGTTGCCAAGCAACATGAGGCCATATCGCATGACCTAGACATAGCAGCATGCCTAATCCCCCATTGGCCCACACTTGTCCTGCATCCCGGTTACCGGTTTTGGCATATGACTTTTCGAGCTCAGCCTTGCGCTCCTTTTTGAACTTCGACAATAGAGTGGACGTGATAAAAAATAAGAGCAATGTGCCGAACCAAAACAGGTTGCCCGCCCCATAATACACAGTTCCCATCAGTACAGCCGCAGCAAAGCCGGATAAGGTTAAGGATTTTTTATAAAATGCAGCCCCCGCCACTACAGCAGCGGAAAGCAACCCAATGATCCAGTCCATGATATACCCCCGCATTTGAGATGAATCTCTGTTTTTCGCTTTTAGTTCTGTATATCATTGTACAATGCTATACGCTTATATAAAAGCCGTGCCCCATGCTTTCGCACAGGACACGGCCTTCACAAGGCTTTTTAAATCATCTTCATTAATGCCGTCTGTAGATTTAGCCGATGATGAAGCTTCCCTGACGGTCACTCCCCCAATAAAGCTCAAAGCGGTCCCCGCTCGCTGTAGGACCTACACCCGCCGGAGTACCCGTAAAAATAATGTCACCCTCACCCAGTCCATATTGAGTCGCTATATATTCAACGATGTTCTGGATGGAAAAGATCATGTCCTTGATATGCCCACGCTGCACCTCTTGTCCATTTTTGAGCAAGGAAAAATCCTGCTGTTCCAGCATGTCCAAGCTCTCTAAAGGCAAGAACGGTGTCACAGGTGCAGACGATTTAAAGCCTTTGGCAGCAGTCCATGGATGACCTTTTTTCTTGAGCGTACTTTGTACATCACGCAGGGTAAAATCAATGCCAAACGCAAAAGCGTTCAGACACGCATCTGCGGTCATGCCTGGTTCGTAGTTACGTCCTACAGCCACCACCAGTTCAGTCTCAAAATGAATATCTCCCTTACCCTGAGGAAGCTCCAGCTTAGCACCATCCAATGGCACAACCGCATGAGATGGTTTCAAGAAAATCATCGGTTCTGTGGGAACATCATTCCCCAGTTCCTCCGCATGCAACTTATAATTGCGTCCGACACAATAAACATTACGAATTTCCACATTCATTACGATCCGTCACCCTTTCTGCGTATGTAGTCCAATTGATTAACGAATAAGTTTACGTATATAGTGCCACAACCGGGGCTTGGAAAGCAAAAAAACCTGCTCCCAGCGATCCGGCCAGTTGGTGCAAATCATCAATTCAGGATGTAATGAGGACAATCTCCGCATGATACGCCGGTCATCCACCGTCCACGCCATGACCGTAATCCCCCGCCCGATCAAATCTTTCAAGAGCTTTCGATCTAACCGTGGATAGCCAATAGACAAAAAAGAACATTGTAAATTTTCTAATTGCTTTGCCAAATCGTCTGGACGGGCATCGATAATCAGTCCGGTACGGATTTCGGGTGCCAGTTCTTTTGCTCGGCGCAAGGCCGCACGCTCAAAAGAGGTTAAAACCACCTCACCCTCCATCCCCCTCATTATAATTTCACGAAGGACGGCTTTCTCTAGTCCCGGATACATATCACCAGCAGTTTTGAGCTCAATATTGAGCGATACACGTCCCTGGCACAAATCAAGCACTTGGGCGAGGGACGGAATAGGTTCCCCGTGATATTGTGCATTTTTCCAGCTACCTGCATCGAGTCGTTGTAAGTCTTTCCAGTCTGCATCCTTTACTCGTCCCGTACCGTTCGTCGTTCGCTCCAGCGTAAAATCATGAAAGACCACCGGAACACCGTCCTTTGACAGCTGTACATCCAGTTCAATCCAGTGCACAAAAGGCTGTTCCAGCGCAAGCTTAAAGGCTGCCATCGTGTTCTCGGGAGCAATCCCCGAGAAACCGCGGTGAGCCACGCACATATGATTCATCCCGTTATGACCTCCATTCACAAAGGAGTCGCTCATACGATCGTTCCGTCCATGTCCATATTAACAATTTCTTTCTTACTGCTACTGAACGCTTACCGTACCATCCACACCTATCGAGACATTGCTTGGTGACAGTGCCGCTACTTTTTGCAAAATTTTGCTGGCCTCCGCATCCTTCAATGGAATCGGTTGACCCAGGTCCGCTCGGTAAGGGGTCAGCTTCATCTTACAGTCCCCGTTCCGGGTACAGGTGGCCTGAAATATCGCTGTATCCCAGGTGACTGGCACCGTTGATTTAGAAAAAATAAAATTGCCTGTGCTGTATGCAATCCATTTGCCTTTATATTGCTCCATCCCTTGTAGCACATGAGGATGACCGCCAACGACAAGATCAGCCCCAGCGTCAATAAAAGCGTGAGATAACTCAGTTTGATGGGGCTCAAGTGCAGTGGCTCGCTCCTTGCCCCAATGGGCAACCACAATCACCAAATCAGCCTGATTTCGTGCCTCACGAATGGACTTTACGATAGCGGTCGAATCATAAGCCCCCGCTACACCGGGCTGCTGGGCACCTGCATTCCAGTTGGCTTCAGGCATGACACGTGTAGCCCCCAACAACGCAATTTTAATCCCGTTACGTTCAAAATAATGCGGCGCATACGCTTCTTTGGCATTGCGTCCAGCTCCAGCATGGGCTATACCCTTTTCATCCAAATAGTTCAGTGTATCCAGTAATCCGCTTGTCCCCTGATCCAAAATATGATTGTTGGCCAAATTTACAGCATCGATCCCTGCCGCTGCCATTGCAGTTAGCGCCTTGGGCGAAGATTTATACACATACGTTTTATTTAACGCTCCAACGCCATTAGTGGTCACCGGTGTTTCCAGATTGGCAATCGTTAGATCGTCTTTATGGAACAAGCTCCCGAGATATTGGTATGGAAAATCAAACCCATTCTGCTCCAACCTCTGCTCAACTTTACCAGAGAACTGCACATCCCCTATGAAGTGAAGTGTAACGGCTGGAGAATTGCCATCATCGTTGTTTGCATCCTTCTTTGGCGAATTCTCCTGTGCTTGCCTGTCTTTCTCCGAAGATGATTTTGCTCCTGAAGAGCTGCCTTCGGAGGCATTGGTGTCGGGCGTTGTCACGGGAGAACTGCTTGTGTCTGGAACGGTTGATTCCTTCGTTTCATTAACTTCTTCACTTCCTGAGGGAGTAGGGTACTCATCATCATTAGCAGCCCCCGTTTGGATGTTCTTTTCAGTTTGCGAATACTGGGCGTTTTCCGCAAGAGAATCACTACTATCGCGTTCAAATATGTAATAATAACCGGAAAGACCTACGATCATTAGCAGCAAGACTAGATTCGTAATGATCCAAGCCTTGCCTATTTTTGGTTTTCTTGCTTTCTTTCGACCTTCATTTCTCTGTGACCTGGGAGGGTACATTCTTCACTCCTTCTATGCTACTACATATGCATAAATTCCTTATTAGCTGGCGAATTTTACACCTTCTCCATTATATATCAAATTTCTATATAAATAGAACCCCTCGCCTGGATCGCGAAGGGTTCATAATCGAACATTTATACCTGTACCTTAACGGCTTCCTGCTGTGCCGCTTGAACAGCATGGGAAGCCCATTCCTTGGCCTGACGGATACAGTCCGGCAAACCGATCGCATCATAGCCAGCGCCTAAAACGTACACCCCTGGCATCGCACTGCGCAGCTCTTCCCGCAGATCAGCTATAGCCTGTGGGTGCCCCACCGGATATTGCGGCATGGAATGACGAAGACGCGTAATTTCTGTGAATAGCGGAGTTGCTGTAACTCCCATCATCTCTTTCAAATCCTTGCGTACCACCGCAATCAGCTCATTATCCGGTAATTCTACTGTTTCTTCAGCACCTGCTCGCCCTACATAACAACGCAACAGTACCTTATCGTCCGGGCTGGTATGTAGCCATTTGGCGGACGTCCACGTACATGCAGTCACGCTACGTCCTTCCTTGCGAGGAACCAGGAAACCGGAGCCGTCAAAGACGTTTTCAATATCTGTTTTATCAAAGGCCATGACTACGTTCGCTACGGATACATATTTTACAGCTTCCAGTGCAGTCACATTTACATGATCTCGCAGTAGCGGCGCAGCAGCGAAGTTAGGAGTCGTTACAAAAATATCGTCTGCCTCCAGCGTCTCTCCATTGTCCAACATAACGCGATAGGAACTTCCTTCATTTTCAGTCGTCTTTGTGAATTCGGTAACAGCAATTCCGGTGCGTAAATCACAGTCATACAAATCATTCAGCAATGCATGCACCAAACTTTGCAAGCCTTGACGGAAGGTCAAAAAAGCGCTTTTCTTGGTACCTGTATGCGTTTCAGCAGGTTTTCGACCTGTCATCATTCCGTGAATGAGGCTTCCATATTGCTGCTCCACCTCAGCAAACTGTGGAAAAGTAGCCTGCAGACTTAGCGTCTTCATGTTGGCAGCATAGATTCCCGCCAGCAGTGGCTCGGTTACATTCTCCAGCACTTCTTTGCCCAGTCGGCGTTCAATAAAATCACCCAGCGCCTCATCTCCCGGTTCACGACGAGGCGGAATGACAAAATCCATCATAGCCCGCATTTTTCCACCTAAAGAGATCAAGCCGCTGCGTAAAAAGGGTTTCAGCTCTGTTGGAATGCCCAGCACCAGCCCAGGAGGCATCGGATGAAGCCGACCTTCATGCAAAATATATGTCTTTTTAGCCTCAGGGTTCGTGCTTACAAGCTCATGATCCAGCTCCAACTCTTTTGCCAGATCTATCATAGCCGTTTTCCGGGCCAAAAAGGAATCTGGCCCCTTTTCAATGACAAAACCATCTTTATGCAATGTTTCAATTTTTCCGCCCAGCACGGAAGCTTTCTCCACCAGCGTAATTCGAGGTGTGTAGCCAGCTTCTTTGTACATTTTCCGTGTATAAAAAGCAGTGCTAAGCCCGGTCAAGCCTCCGCCTACAATTACAATATTACGTACCTTTTGCTCCATTATGTCCTCATCCCTTTTTCCATTGGTCTATGATGACATCACTAAGCGTCTCCATATACAGTGGGTCACTGTTGAGTGAATCAATACGCTGAAAACGCATATCCAGTTCCTTTGCCAAAGCCTGTGCTTCAATATCCAGGTCGTATAACACCTCTAAGTGATCAGAAACAAAGCCGACTGGCGCAGCCAGCACATACTCCACTTGCTCTTCCTTCAGACTGTGCATGGTATCCAAAATATCTGGTCCCAGCCATGGTTCTGCTGTACGGCCGGCACTTTGCCACGTAAACTGCCAGTTGGTAATTCCCGCCTTATCCGCGACAGCCTGCGAAGTAGCCATTAATTGCTCCGCATAAGGATCACCCATAGCCAAAATCCGCTCAGGCAAGCTGTGCGCACTGAACAGAACACGAACTTCGTCCCGCTTGGCTCCCGCTTCTTCAAAAAGCGCCAGTTTCGCATTCACACGCTCAGTCAGCGTCTTGATTAGCTTTGGATGAAGATAATAGCTCTCCACAAACGATATGGCCAGATCCAGTTCCTGTGCCTTAGCCTGTGCACGCTTGATGTAAGAGCCTACACTCATAACGGAATAATGCGGAGCCAGCACGACACCCACCGCCGTACGAATGCCATCTTGCACCATCGCTTCGACACCGTCCTCAATAAACGGCTTGGCGTGTTTGAGCCCCTGATAACAGACAAATTCTATGTCCGGGTTGCGATTTTCCTGATTTAAGGTTTCCTGCAGGTTGTGAACCTGTCGATCTGTGTTCTGACGCAACGGAAACACGCCGCCCACAATGGCTTCGTAGCGATCTTTTAATTCTTTTAACTGCTCCGGTGAGGGAGCATGACCACGGCGAATATGTGTATAATACGCTTCAACCTGGTCCAGACTCTCCGGCGTCCCGTAGGACATGACCAGTACACCCACTTTGGTTTTCATTGGCAGATCCCTCTTATCTTTTCTAGTTGTATTTAGTTCTTTGACAAAACAGAGCGAGAATACTCATGTACATAATCGGTAAGCTCTCTTAGCTTATCTAGCGAGGCTTCAGGAAATAAGCCGTGACCAAGATTAAAAATGTAGCCCGGCTCCAGAATGCCTTCATCTACAATGGTTTTTGCATACTGCTTGATCACATTCATCGGCGCAGTAAGTACATAAGGGTCCAAATTCCCCTGTACTCCAAAATTGTTACCCAAGCGGCGACGGCCTTCAGGTATACTTACCCGCCAGTCCAGTCCAATCACATCGGCTTTTACCCCGCTCAAATGCGGAAGCAATTCACCGGAGCTTACGCCTGGAAAATAAATTTTAGGCACATTCAGATCAGATAACTCATGGAAAATACGTACAATGGTCGGCAACACAAAAGTTTGAAAATCATAAGGCGAGAGTGCACCTACCCAGCTATCAAACAATTGAAAAGCCTTACCGCCGTTAGCGATATGGGCCCGCACGTATGTAATAACCATATCCCCTAGCTTATCCATCAAACGATGCCACAGTTCAGGCTCTCCATACATCATCGCTTTGGTGCGAATATATCCCTTGGACGGTCTTCCTTCTATTAAATAGCTTGCAATAGTAAAAGGCGCTCCAGCAAACGTGATCAATGGCACGTTCAACTCACGGTCTAAAATACGGATGGTTTCCAAAATATGACCCAAATCGCGTTCTACATCAATCGGACGCAAGTTGTCTACGTCTGCAGCTGACCGGATCGGATTATCAATAACCGGGCCAATATTTTTGACAATATCAAAATCAACCCCTAGCGAGGCTACCGGATTCATAATATCAGAATATAAAATTGCAGCGTCCACCCCAAGCTTGCGGACGGGCATCAACGTCACTTCTGCGGCCAACTCGGGCTGGCGACAAATTTCAAGCAGCGTATATTTTTCCTTAATTTTGCGATACTCAGGGTCATACCTTCCGGCCTGCCGCATGTACCATACGGGAATATGATCCACAGCTTGCTTGCGGCAAGCGCGGATAAAAGTATCATTGTAGGTCATGACTTCAGCCTCCAGTTCGAATCATAAATACTATATTTTATTATGCCCTTTTTCAAGAGTCGTAACAACCGCCGCTCTCAAACAAACCATGACAAACCCATGACATTTGGATAAAGTTTCAATGAAGTGTGCTATACTAGAGAAATGGCTTTTTTAAAGCTCCGGGTAAGTTATACATGAATAAGTACCTTTACAACAGGATGAGAATGGCAGAAAGGAAGTGAAAGCACATTGAAAACGTGGGAGACGTGGAAAATCAATCTCATTGTGCTTTGGTTCGGTCAGTTTCTGGTCAATGCGGGAATTACAATGATTACTCCGTTCCTTGCCCTGTATTTGGCTCAAGACCTCCATGTGAAGGGCGAGCACGATATAGGACTGTGGGCAGGAGTTATTTTTGCAGCTAACTTTTTGACCTCGTTTATATTTCAGCCATTATGGGGCAAGCTGGCCGACCGATATGGACGTAAAGTCATGCTGCTTCGCTCAGGCTTTGGTATGGCTCTGGTCATCGGGTGTATGGGTTTGGTCACCCACCCATGGCAACTGCTGGCGCTTCGCCTGCTAAACGGTACAATTTCGGGTTTCAACCCGGCTTCTATTTCCCTAGTGTCGGGTACCACTCCCAAAGAGCGAACCGGATTTGCTATGGGAATTATGCAATCCGGTCAAATGGCTGGCACGATTCTCGGCCCTTTGCTAGGTGGATTTTTGGCTGACTGGGTGGGATTCAGACCGATCTTTTACATTACAGGAGCTCTTATTTTCCTAGCCTCTCTAATGGCAATGTTTTTGGTTAAAGAAAATTTCAGCAAAGCGGAAGCCGCACGAATTCCACAAATTTCGGTTCTTGCCGGATTAAAGGAGCTAAGCCATACGCCCCAGCTTCCGGCTTTGTTCACCGTAACGTTCTTACTCCAGTTTGCTATGATCAGTACCGTTTCTCTGCTACCTTTGTATGTGCAAAAGCTATATGGCTCGGCAGAAGGAATTGCACTAGTTGCCGGATTCGTTACCGCTATTACAGGCGTATCCAATATGGTAGCCGCACCGCTCCTTGGACGATTAAGTGACAAAATAGGAGCACACAAGATCTTGACAATCGCACTGCTTGGAACGGCAGTTATGCTCATTCCGCAAGCTTTTGTCAATGAAGTATGGCAGCTTGTCATTATCCGTTTTTTCATGGGTGTGTTTATGGGCGGTCTGCTACCAAGCGTAAATGCGCTGATTCGCACCTATACACCTGAAGGAATGGAAAGCCGCTCTTTCGGATTCAATACCAGTTCGCTGGCGCTCGGGAATATGCTGGGTGCGGTCATTGGCGGAGTGCTTTCCGGATTTATCGGCATCGAAGGACTGTTCATTATGTCTGGTGTGCTGCTGATCGTCAATATCATCTGGGTACGTATGAAGCTTTTTGATCGTAAGGCTACGCCTCATTTCAGGTAAGACAACCTTCAGGTAGGACAGCCTGCCTTAACAGACAAGAACCTCCGCTCCACGTTACTGTGGATAAGGAGGTTCTTTTGGTATAGCTTCACTTAGGGACTCCCGTTACTTCACTCGTGCCAATGCCAATCCATCATAAGCTGGCAAAAGCGTACTGACTAGCCGTGGGTCCGTCGCTATCGTTTCGTTAAAACGTCTCACGGCCTGCACGGCAGGTCCGTTCTTGTCTGTGTTCAGTGTCCGTCCCCGAAGAAAACAGTTATCTCCGGCAATTATAGCGCCTGGATTGGCCAGTGCAATCGCATACTCTAGATACACTGGGTAATTTTCCTTATCCGCATCAATGAAGAAAAAATCAAAAGTCTTTCCTTCTTCCTGAAGCTTCTTCAGGCTGTCCACTGCGGGTCCAATACGATACTCGACACGATCACCGTAGCCATTGTTTTTCAGATGTTGATGAGCCAGCGCTGCATACGCCTCTTTTAGCTCCAGAGACACGATGCGACCTTTCTCTCCCAGCCCACGGGCTAGGCATAATCCACTGTATCCTCCTAATGCTCCGATCTCCAGTACCTGCTGTGCGCCTGAGACTTCAATGAGAAAGGTCAACAGCTTTCCATAAGGATGAGCAACCGATACCTCCGGCATCCCTTCCTTAACAATAGCCTCCCTAATGTTGCGCAGCGCTTCATCTTCCTGTACCAGCTGGTCTACATATTGTTCAGGTGTCATATTAGGTGTGATTTCCACGTTTCATCTCTCCTTCTTGCTTTATCATAACGCAGGTTGGACGCGGTGTCCTTCGTAAATTATTTGCCTTAACGATTTGTCTCTTCGAGTACAATGACCTATACTATAGGGATTGAACCAAGCTTACATGATTATGAGACGGAGTGAATACGTTTAATGACTCAACTGCAACTAATTGCAACTGCGCCGATGGGACTGGAAGCCGTTGTGGCCCGAGAACTCAGAGAACTGGGGTACATGGATCTGACCGTCGAGAATGGCCGCGTCGTTTTTTCCGGAGATTATAAGGATATATGCCGATGCAACCTGTGGCTTCGCACATCTGACCGCGTTCTTATTAAAATGGGCGAATTTGCTGCAACTACCTTCGACGAGCTGTTCGAGGGTACTAAGGCATTGCCTTGGCAGGATTGGATTCCTGTAGATGGTGAATTTCCCGTAGAGGGACGTTCACACAAATCACAGCTTAGTAGCGTACCAGCCAGTCAAGGAATCGTCAAGAAGGCGATCGTAGAGAAACTCAAGGAAACCTACCATACAGACTGGTTTGCTGAAGATGGTCCTCGTTACGTCATTGAGGTTATT
The DNA here is from genome assembly GCF_044784315.1 of Paenibacillus sp. DP01. Classification (NCBI taxonomy): domain Bacteria; kingdom Bacillati; phylum Bacillota; class Bacilli; order Caryophanales; family Paenibacillaceae; genus Paenibacillus; species Paenibacillus sp. DP01. The sequence goes on along the minus strand of NZ_CP173059.1, from coordinate 2,017,310 downwards.
CTATTGAATGACCGTGCACTGATAACGCTGGACACAACTGGTCCAGGACTGCACAAACGAGGCTACCGCAAGCTTGTTACAGAGGCGCCTCTCAAGGAAACAATGGCTTCCGCTCTTATTCAGCTTAGTCGCTGGAGCCCGGATCGCCCCTTCTATGACCCATGCTGCGGTTCCGGTACTTTATTGGTCGAAGCTGCTATGCAAGCCTGGAACATTGCTCCAGGCCTGAGACGTACCTTTAACTCGGAAGACTGGCCTGTTATTGGTAGAGAATTATGGAATCAGGCTCGCGACGAGGCGATGGATCTGACTCGTGATGACATTCCTTTTGAGATTGCAGGTAGCGATATCGATCCTAGCGCTATACAAGTTGCTGAAGCAGCTGTAAAAGCAGCAGGCTTTGCTAAAGACATCCCACTAAAGGTGCTGCCTGCCAGCAAGGTTAGGCTTGAGGGCCAGTATGGTGTAATGATTACAAATCCACCTTACGGCGAAAGACTGAGCGAGCAAGCCGAGGTGGAAAAGCTGATTCGTACACTCGCACGCACGGCAGCCGAAATGAAGACTTGGTCCTTCTTTGCCATCAGCTCCACCAAGCAATTTGAGCATTATTGGGGCCGCAAAGCCGACAAGCGCCGTAAGCTGTTTAACGGCCGAATTGAATGCCAATACTATCAGTATCTGGGCCCTCTGCCTCCGCGCCGCAAAGATACTTCGCCGTTGCAGTCCTAAATGTTCGAGATATAGGCCAGGAAACGAACCCTTTGTTCGTTGTCCTGGCCTCATTTGTGCCGTGTTTCTTTACTTAATCATTGAAATGCGCAGGATGAGCGCTATAATAATTAAAGGCATTTCGGTTTTAACATTACGTTAATGTGTAGTTTATACTAGCCGAACATTTCTGCCGGAGGGGGTAAAGTGTTGGTTATTCGCACGACCAGTGCAAGACGCACTGGTAACATGTTCAGCAGACTGCTGCTGTCTCAATATTTCGGTTTAGTTCTGTTTTTTGTACTTATGATTGGCAAGCTTGTACTGATTCACTATAACCTGCATGCCCAAAATATCGACATGAATCCGCTGGATTATGTCATTGCTATTGGGTCGCTGTTGCTTGTAAGCTTCTGGACCTTGTGGCTGCCACGTCGCGGACGTTTGATTGCTCTTGTGGTGCTCGATATATTGCTCACCGCGCTCATTTATTCCGACATGGTTTATTATCGGTATTTCCAGGATTTCATTACGATTCCCGTTTTGCTTCAAGCTGGACAAGTTGATTCTCTGGGTGGAAGCATCGCATCCCTTATGTACTGGTGGGATATTTTCTTTTTTGCAGACTGGATTTTATTCATTCCGTATGTCATATTCGTGGCTTCGTTACGGCGTCGGTTTACAACGAATGATCATTACTTGGAAGCATCACGAAGCTCTTTCACAAAAAAATTTCTGTTTCGCTTCTCCAAGGGGGCATTGGCTTTCCTGATTGGCTATGTTTTGACATTTGGACCGATCAAAATATATACCTCTACTTGGGCAACCGGCATATTTGTCGGCAACTGGTGGTCAATGGCCTTGTACAACGTAACCGGATTGATCGGATTTCATGGATATGATATCTACCGCTACGGTCAGGACCATCTTGGGCCACAGCCTACATTGGCTCAGGTGGAATCCGATAAAGATAAAGAATGGTTCAATCAACACCAGAAATTACTTCAGGTAAAAAATGACCTCTACGGCAAGTATAAGGGCAAAAATGTGATGGTCATCCAAGCTGAAGCGTTCATGAACTTTTTTATCGGCAAACAGATCAACGGTCAAGCAATTACGCCTAACTTTGACAAACTGACGAAAGAAAGTATGTATTTCAATAATTATTTCCATCAAACTGCACAGGGTCGTACATCGGACGCAGACTTCTCTACCCACGCTTCGCTGCATCCGCTCCCTACGGGTTCTGTATTTATCCGTTATGCGGACCATAAATTCGATACGTTGCCTTCCATCTTGAAGGATACAGGTTATAGTCCTAATGCGTTTCACGTGTACGACAGCAGCTTCTGGAACCGTTACACAATGTATAAGGCGATGAACTATGACAAGTTCTACAGTAAAAAGGATTTTAAAATAGATGAGCCCCTCGGCTGGTCCCTGGGAGACAAATCCTTTTTTAGACAAACGCTCAACGATCTCACAACCGAAGTGAAGCAGCCGTTCTACGCCTATATGGTCGGTATTTCCAGCCATCATCCGTACAACCTGTCACCTGACGCTGTAGATTTGGATGTTGGTGAATTTGAAGGTACGATGTTCGGAGACTATCTGAAATCCGTCCATTATGTGGATGAGGCTTTGGGTGAATTGGTAGATCAGATGACGAAAGACGGATTGTGGGATAATACGATCCTGATGTTCTACGGGGATCACGACAATTCCATTAAAGACAAAGCACTATATGAAAAGTTTTTAGGCAAGCCACTTACAGATCTGGACATGCAGAAAATCATGAATCAGGTGCCATTACTTGTGCATCTTCCTGACGGAAGTCAGGCGGGCACGTATACAGAACCGGCAGGACAGCTAGATCTAACGCCTTCTGTAATGCATCTACTTGGGATTTCTACAAAACCATATCATTTTATGGGTAATGATTTGTTTAGCGGAAAGCCTCGTATGGTTGTGCTGCGTACTGGTGCTTTCACGGATGGACGAGTGTATTACATTCCATCTGAGGATGGTACATTCTCCAAGGGAACCTGTTACAATCTGAGTACAGGTCAACCTACAGATGTGAATGCCTGCGGGCCGGGCTATACTGAGGCTCTCAATCGATTGAACATATCCGATCAGGTCATCACATATGATCTTATTCGCGAATGGGAGACTGAAGCCAAGAAATAACAAAAATCCCGATCCATCAGCTTGTTAGGGCTGTGGATCGGGATTTTTGTATTGACAGTCATTGGACTACGCTCGTTACCATTAAAATTATTCAGGAACGCAGCGTCTTTTTAGCCTGATCAAGACGTTGTACCTCTTCACCAAGCATTTCCTCAGCAACTTCTACTGCATCGTCACCAAGGCTATCCTTTGCCTGCTGTATAGCATGCTCTGCATGAGTGCGAGATTGCTCCGCCTGCTCAATCAGTTGCTCAGCCGGATGTGACAATGCCTGAGACACGGCATTATGGAGCTTGTCCACCGAGTTTTGTGTTTGAGCCTCGACACTGTGATTGTCGAGATTGGAATCATATTGGGCCATGATTCACTCCTCCTTCTGGGCATGGTCTACATCCATTAGCATGGATCAGAAGGAGGGGAACTATTCAAAAGATAAAACGCTGCGCACTCTAACTATTTTATAAAGCGTGCAGCCTTCTCTAATACTTCATCCTCTGTGGCCGCACTCACATAACGTCCATTTACATACACAAACGCCCGTTTTCCACAAGGACCGCAATACGATTTGCAACCGATCTTGATCTCGGCATCGGGTGCCATCTTTTTCAACTTAGGCAAGATCGTTTTTAAGCGGATATGATTGCACTCATCACATACGCGAATATCATTGGCCATCTGTCATCCCTCCGAACTCCGGCTTAGTGGTCGCCGTGATTACCTTGGGAAGGGTTAGTAATAACAAATCCTTCTTCGGGGAAGTACAAGTAATCAATTTTCACACCATCCAGCAACGGCTGACCGCTTTCCAAAATTACATCAATGCCTTTATCTGTAGATACAACAGTATCTGTTTCCTTAGGCGTGTCCAAATCTAGCCCGTAATGAGCATGATCTCCATGAGCATGAGTAATAACAACGCGCAGACTCTTCCCTTGGTTCTCTTCTTTATCCAATTCAAGCTTCAATACTTTAGCTGCATTACGAGTAATTTTGCAGTTCATTAAACTTCATCTCCTTCATATTCATTAAATGAAATGTGGTTCAATGGATACATATCCACACCACACAACCTAGCGGTTAAAATCAACAATTCTAATAAATAGCCCCTCTCCTTGATGAAAAGAAGTTGTGCAGCATAGCACAAGGCAATATTCCTATTGTAAAGAAAATCGCAAAAAATCGCAATCATGAAAATCATAAGTTTACATCTATCGAACACGTACGTGCTGTTTTTCAATCACATTAGGATATTTTCGTTCAGCACGGGTGACGAACCAATTCATAAGCAATAACGTCACACCAATGTCATCGATGGGCATAAAAGGCATGACATCAGGCAGTATCCAATAGAGCAATACAGGCACCGCAAAAAGTAATTTTTCACCCAAAGGAATCCTCGAAGAGGTAATCAATCGGGGAATACGACGAAATACATGTGACCACTGACGGAGAGATAGTAGTTTTTTCCACTTCATAGGTTGTTCACTCCATTTCCAATGCTCCTAAGTATATATACCCTATGGAAGGGACAAGTAAAGAGGAACACGTGTAAAAAACGTGCTCCTCCTAATACGCGCAAATGATGCAATACGTTTCAGCAGGTCCGATCTGTTACCATGACAGCACCGTCGCCATTAACATGCCAACTTCTGCTGCAATATCCTCATAATCACGCATAGGCAGCGGATTTACGCCCAGACCAACTTCAACGGTAAATCCCGGTTTACCAAACCGTTGTATAAACCAATCCTTATACCCTGCATCGCTTCCCCCCAGCTTTACCGCCCGATACCCTGTTGCGGCAGCCAGCTGCAATGCCCAATCTCGGCTCTCCTTAGGCTCTAGATCCCGATAATTCCAATAGATTTCCTGTCCCTGGCTGTGTATGGACAATACCATGTCGAACTGTTCGCGCTCCGTTAGATCGGCAAGGGCCTTGGACTCTGGCTCAGACAAAGGTGCAGGTCCTGCATAGTCTCGTCGAGACGGACCTGTTTTACCGCGTCTGCGCACCTCCTCCTCCCAATACGCCGGAAACTGATCGTTGAGGTCAACACCGCGAATATTGGCCTTCCAGCCACGAAAATCAGCACGTCCTTCATTCCATTTTCTGAGTTCATGATACAGCGGATGAGTTGGGAGTACACCCTGTTGCACCAGCTCCACTCCATCTGGATTGACCATTGGTACCACCCATAAGGATGTATGCTCCATTAAATCCTGCGGAGAGCCTCCATACACCCATGGATTTCCTGTCGGTTTCCCCCATTCATCGTGAAGTTGCTCAGCATCCCGTCCTTCAGCCCCATCAATCCCTCGTGCATATTGTTCTATAAAACGCAGCAAACAAGGTGTCGTCAACCATTCGTTAGCATGTACAGAAGCGTTGGCATGAATTTTCCTCGTACCCTGCCCAATCCGTATATAAGGGATATCCTTCCCCATGACACTGGTGCCAATGCTGCCAACTTCAATAAACGGAAATCTGTGGACCAATGCCTTCAGGTCTTCCATTAAATCTTCATAGCTATACTCTCCACGTAACCGTACAATCTGATCCCGATGGTCTTCAGGAATGATAATTATCTTTCCTTCCACGAAGTTATGCTCCGCAAGTCCCGAATTAGCGAGCCGCAGCTCATCAAGCTCTACACCGAACTGTTTGGCAATCTGTCTTGCATTCTCCCCAGACTGAATAACGTATTTACGATCCGTAGACGGACGAATATATAGCAATTGACCACAAATCAGATAGGGTTGCGTGGCGGCCCACGGATTATCTGCGATCAAAGTATCCGCCGATAGTTTAAAAGCCGAGGCGACCCGGTGCAATGTATCTCCTTTTTGAACGATATATTCCCTCATCTTACTACGCCCCTTCCATCTGCCTTACTGCATGTTATGCAGACGCTGCGTGTCTTGATGTAGCGAAAAGCAAAACAACCAACTTCTTTTGTCCAATGACAAAAAAGTTGGTTGTCTCGTTAATCCAGATGAGTGACTTGCCAGACAACAGGCGTTTGCCGAATCTGCTCCCCAAGCCACTGTGCGGCAATGCGCTGGAACAACTCTGGATCGCCGGAACAAAAAAGCTGATGCACTGGCGTTTCGTCCCCGGCCTCCAATTTGCCCTTGTTATACAAAATGGTACTTGTCTCGCGCGCTGTTTCATCTGCCGAGCTAATGAGCTTCACCGCAGGACCCATGACTTCCTGAATCGTTTCCTTCAAAAAAGGATAATGCGTACAACCAAGAATCAGACAATCAATCGGATACGTTTGAATAGGTCTCAATGATTCCTCCACAACCTGCGATGTCGTTTTGGAGCGGAACAACCCTTGTTCCACCAAAGGCACAAGCGCAGGGCAAGCGTGGCTCACCACGTCTACATAGGGAGACAACTGCTTGAGCGCAGCTGTATATGCTCCGCTTCGAATCGTACCGACAGTTCCAATCACCCCGACATACCCGGTAGCGGTCGCACTGATCGCAGCACGAGCCCCAGGGTGGATAACTCCGATCACCGGAATGGATACCTTTTGGCTTATATACTCTAATGCCGCAGCCGTTGCTGTGTTACAAGCAATAATAATGACTTTCGGATTAAACTGAATCAGAAAATCAACCATTTGCTCTGTAAATTTTTTAACCTCTTCCGATGGCCGGGGACCGTACGGGGTGCGCGCAGTGTCTCCAAAATAAATGATTTTTTCCCGCGGAAGCTGACGCATGACTTCTTTAACAACCGTCAAACCTCCTACACCGGAATCCAATATTGCAATCGCTTGCTGCACGTACACACCGCTTCCTTTTTTTGTTTAAATATGAGTTGTTTCATCTCAGAAATCTATCCGTTGCTACATAACTTATGTCGTATTAGCGTAAAAGGTACCCCCAAAGATTACCCTAAAACGAGGAAGCGATCAACAAAAAGGCTTCACCCCAACGGGAGAAGCCACAAACTCAAGCTATAGCCAGTTGTTTCACCTACGACATACGGACAGTTACAAAGCATCCTCTTCCTTATTCTCTTGATCAGGCACGGATGAAATGCTAACCTCTGGAACAATATTACTCTTTTTACGCCATTGACCTATTTCGTGAATGACGGCTGAGGCTGTTTCCTTAATTTTGTCAGTATACTCCATGGAGGTGTCTGATATTTTCCCTACAAGCTCCTGCCCCTTGTCACTCACGTGACGTGCCTGGTCTGTAATATCCTGACGCAGCTCGCGACCTGACTTAGGAGCAAATAACAACGCAGCAACCGAACCAGCAATGCTGCCTGCCAACGCGCCACGGATAAAGCTTTTGTAGTTCTCCTTCATATTCATCTCTCCCTTGTGCCCGGGCGAATGCCCATCTGTTAATGCATTATAAGCATGGAGAGCCTGTCATGATACAGAGAACAAGCCAGAAAAATTTCTACTTATTTTTGGAGCGGATACGATACAAGCAGCAACGGCCTCCATCCGCCAAACAATCCTCACGGACAACCTCGGCATCAAGCAGCTCCTCAAACATTTGCTGTTCGCACTCACAAGCCTTACGGTAACGATTGGCAATCTGAGAGATAGGACAATTGTACTCCATAATAGAGTAACTTCCATCCTCTTCCTCACGCCACTCTGCCATATAACCTGAAGCGTTCTGGATGCCCGAAAGCTTTTCTACACGTGAAGCTAGTGTAGACTCACTCTCGATGTGAGGGGCGTAGCGCTTCATCATTTTACGTTTTCTACCATCAAATAACGAGTGTACAGCTTCCATTCCCTGCTCTTCATCCAGCTCCTCTAACAGTTCCAGTAATAGATGATCATAATTACGAGGAAACTGCTCGCTTCCCTGATCGCTCAGGCTGTACAAAAACGTCGGACGTCCCATCGCCTGTCTCAGGATCGTAGCCACAATCAGACCATCCTGCTCCATTAATTTGAGATGCCTGCGCACCCCCATTTCGGTAATGCCCAATTGAGCTGCCAAGCTTCCGACGCCCACAGGTCCCTGGGTTTTCAATAGTGTCAAGATCATGCGCCTAGTGGGCATTTCGGGTACGATATACTTATCCGTCACTTTTGCCTTTACACTCCCTCAGGACCCAATTCCTTATTTAAATAATCGTGCACGCTAGATACAAAAAGCTCCAGCAACCCAGGCAGCTTAGGTGTGAGTGGGTGAAGGCTTGTCCGGTCCCAATGAAAATACTCCTGTACTAAGGGTTTGCGCAAGGCTACCAGCTCTAATAGTGAATGAAATACGGTATCATCCAATACACCTTCCTCATGAATGATACCGATAATGTCCTCATAGCTACTGGCGTCACGCATAATAAAACCGTCGATGATATAGCTCCCTACGTCCGTTACCGTCTCAATGGCCAGATGAAGACACCGCTCCTGCACTAGCCCCTGCAACAGATCGCCTTTCCAGGCGGCGGATGTCTGGCGAAGGCCGTCGACAATGTCGGGAACAGCCCCTAGTCGAAGCTCAATTTGTTCCCGGTTGACATAATACAAAGTTCTGCACCTCCAGTAACCGCTTTAGATTTCATAATCAACTGCGATAGATACATCCTTCACTTCATTCATGTGTACAATAATTTCCTGATGAACAGGGTGTACCTGATACGTTTGCAAGTCTTCCAGTGTTTCTACCACAGCGGTAAGGGAAATATCATAAGAACGTTCCGAACGAATCACATCCGTACCTACTTCAAGTGACAGCAGCTCCTTGATCTTGCCAGTCATGCTGCGCAAAATAGATGCCGTATGTTCAATGCTTTCAGGGGAGCGGTCTTTCAATTTGAACAAAACAATATGTTTAATCATGCGTATAGGCTCCTTATCTTAAAAATGTTCTCTTGAAAATTTTATCATAACGCCCCACATACGGAAAGAAACTTTGTAATCTTAGCGATCTTTTCCACCATTTTTACCATCAGACTCCTTGTCCTTTAGTAGGGCAAAAAAATTCTTAAGCTTCGGTGGCAGCGGCAGACCCATTCGTGAACAGTTTTCCGTAATCGAGATCAATTCGTTGGATAAATAAAAATACGTTGCCGCCCCCTTCATGATTTCCGTACCCATCAGAAGATCCATATGATGCGCCAAAGAAATCACCATGAGCATTAAAGCCTTTCTCGCCAACCCCCAAAAGCCAGCTTTACTGCTTAACCCTTGTCCAGTCTTCACGGCAGCAGCGACTCCAGTTACATAATCAACAGCCATGGCAACCGTGAATAGCACCATAAGCTGATTCCAGCCGCCAAAGGCAAACGTAATAATGGCTCCTGCGGTGGCACAAATCATACTAAACATACTCGGATTAATATTCATACCTGCTCCTCCTCTCGGGGCGGTTATTGTAATATATGCAGCGACGTCGTCACCCGTAAAGTCATATGACCTGTGCATAGATATCAATTCATAGATTCATATAAAACAAGCTGTGAAATTCACCATTTCCGAGCAATACAATAAAAGCACCTTCAAAGCCCCTATAAAGGAGCGATAAAGGTGCCTTACTTATTTTTTGAGGGAATATAACAATTGTGCATCTACTTTATCCATGACGCTTGGTTTCTGCTTATCGTTTATATAAAAAAACAGGCTACCCCCTCTCAAAAAATTGAAGTAGGGCAGCCTGCTTTCCTTTCAAGTTTATTCTATTAACGGTGATCGTTCCAAAAATTAAGCGGAGTCAGGTTATCATTCAACGGCTCGAACGAATATCCTTCTTTCTGCAAGGCCGCCATGATTTGTGGAAGCACCTTGATCGTAGATGGCTTATCATGCATAAGAACGACTGGTGTTCTACCTTGCTTTTTCAGTCTCTTAATATCACTGAGGACCGTCTGTACAAAATGCTGCGGATTTTTAGTATAACGCCAATCATTGGAATCTATGTTCCAGTCCCAAATATGATAGCCTGCACCCGTCAGTTGATCACGGTATGCTTTCTTCAAATAGGGTTTGCTGCCATAAGGTGTACGAATCAAAGAAGTGCGTTTCCCTGTGGCCTTAAATAAAATCTCATTATCCTGATTCATCTCTGCCAGTGCTGCTGCCGGGGATGCATAGATCTTTTTCACCTGGTGTGTCATCCCATGCAGGCCCAAACCATGCCCTGCGTCTACCATTCTCTTCATCACTGCGCTATGTTGACGAATTTCAGGTCCCAACATGAAGAACGTAGCCTTGGCATTATATTTGTCCAGAATATCCAGCAGCTGCGACGTGTGCGCCGTTGGACCATCATCAAAGCTCAAATAGATTGTACGGCTGGAAGGCTTGGCATTTCCCGTGCTGCCTGTATTGCTAGTTTTGCCTGGCTTAACAGCTGCATACTGTTTAATTTCTGCCGCAAATGTATTCAAGAACTGAGCATCAGACAAACTAGCGTTTGCATTCTGAATTCGATACACATTACTCGTAGGAATCGTAATAGTGAAGCCAAACGCATCGGTCAAAGTGCGGATTGGCACCATCGTACGTCCTCCACGTTCAAACACATCACCCTTGTTCAAATCCAGCGTAAAGCTGCGATTATGCCCAGTCAGCACCAATGTATTTCCATTGGCCGAAGTAGAAATGCCCATCTTTTGCCCCAGTGTCACGATAGGAACATACAACTTATCATTTTCCATTACGGGCTTAATTGTATTCGAATCTAGCAACACATCATTGACCCCAAGTAAAGGAGCCTTCGCTTGTGCACTCGCTGTATTCGTATGTATACCCAGCAACCCCAAACAACAGATTGCCATCAAGCATACAGCCATCCATTTTACTTTTAAAAGCTTCATCATTACACCATCCTGTGCTGTATTTTATAATGTGCGGGAGCTATCTCTAGCTTGTCTATGAAGTTATACAGACATGACGATATAGACATGGCAATATAGACATTCACTCAACATATAGAACATAAACGCATCTCGACCGACTGAACCGGACGTCTTTTGGCCCCCTATACATATTAATAGATTACCAGACTATAGTAGGTAAATATAGTAAAACAATTTGAAAACAATCTCGCAATCCATCTTACCAAATAAGTTACAAAGTTGTGAATAAATCGACCGTATTTAGAAGAATAAAAGTGGAATGGATTGTATGCCTCCTCCTGTGTAGAAGCTATATACCTCAAATGTCATAGTTATGTTACTAGATTTATAGAATTATACGAACACAAATAAAAGCACCTGAAATCACCATAAGGAATTTCAAGTGCTTTATAATTTTGTTTTAAGTTACTCGTATAGTCGTCCTTTGCAGCTTTGATAATGACATCATATACACGCGTTTTTCCTTATTATTTGGCATCAGGAAAATTATCCTTGATTGGTGGGGTAGAGTCCCAACTTATCAGTTTAATATGCTACTTAGCAAGTAATTCATTTGTATTGGAAAATTGAGTGTTAATAGTCCTTCCATCATTTTCAAAAACCCTTCCATCTTTTTTAATAATAAAGCCTTCTTGTTCAATAAATATAAAGTCAGCAGATCCATTTTTTCATTACATTTGAGAATTAATTAGCAGCTTCTTTACCGAATGTATTCTGAAGACCAATACAAGTATCTCTTATAATCCATGCTTGCACACAGTTAGTGTTATGGACCCAAATATTAGAGGTTAGTGATGTGATAAAGAGATATAATTATCAACCTCATACATGTGGTAGAGGCATATAAGAGGATCTTCATGCGGATCTTTCGTAGTATACCGCCCGATTCATTGGGCATTTGGTGGGGGTAAAAGTAAAGACCTTGAGAATGGTATATTTTCAAAGTCTTTCTCTTGCCCAAACTTTTTTAAATGCTGTTACTTACCATTCATATTCATTAGCCTTCTCTTCTCATCTAGCCATTCTTCTTCTCTTCTCACCCATTCTTCAGGGCTTAATTTTTCGTCCGTCCAGAACGTAGAAGAGTCTGCAGCATTACCATCTTTATCTATTGCAATAACAGATGTCCTACTTTTACCAAAAACCAGATTGGGACAAATTTGGTGACCATCTTGGTTGTAAGTTAAACAATGAACACCTATATTTCCCTTACAACATTTTGAATCATGATTCTCTTCATTATCTTCATAGAAACAATTTGCCTCTAGAATAATATGTTTCCATCCCATAAGACTCCTCTTTAAACTTAATAAGCAGCATTTAATTCCCTAAGGTCGGTCTTGTAGTCGTGTTGATCATTCCAAGTCACTCAATTATACCGTTCTCAAATTACTATAAGCCCGGTAAGAACCATAAACTCAGGCAGACACATACTTTCTACCATTTGGGGCACCATCTAGATACTCGAAATTCAGACTTGGATGGTCCGGATTCTCCTTGAAATTGCTTAAAAGCTGTATCCGCTTTTTCTTGTATATTTTTTTAGAATTTTATTATATGTTTGTTGAATTACCACTATTAATATTCCACACGTACCTATACTGTGCACCAAATACTAAGGTCGCTTACGAGGTGCGTTTGGAACTATCGACTGTCATGTTGTAAACCGTTGCCTGCTTGTGTAATAATTTAATACTGTCTTTCTTAAGTGCATTCCCGTCACTCTGAATAAGCAAGTCTCAACCTTGAAATTTTTAACAAACGTCCATCCCTTGTCCTATCCCCCCAAAACAGATGGCTATCGGTAGATTCAATCATCTGACCGCTCAAATGAATTTTGTAAATCTAATCCGCTTCGTAATTGAGCGTAGCCATAACCTCTTTATAAGCTATCTCGCCAGTCGTTTCATCCTTAGAGAGAACCTTAACTCCGATCTTAATTACATTTACCATACCATTTCCTTTTCACAAATCATCTAGCTGTATAACCTCCCTTTTTCTCGTCAAAAAATTGCATGTTGGGCTGTAAAAACCCACTGTTCTCTCTGTACAACCTTACAATCATAAGAGAAGAACATATTACCTCCATTTCCATAAAAAATGTCACATTTTAATATATCGACACCTTAAACTTCCATTTTTATAGGCCAAATGGACCTTATTTTCCATAAACCGGTTAAGCCCATGGGATTAAAAGAAAATCAGGAGAAGAGTCACTTGCAAAGCCCCCTTCGGGTATAGTAGTATGTGTTTAAAAAAAATCGGAGGGTATATGCCTAAACAACAAGACAAACATTCCATTCAGGCGTGGTCTCTGATCAATCGCAAATATTTGGGAAAAGGCGTGCGTGTCAAACGTTTTCGCAAACCAACACGCTGTCAAGTACGCAATCGCGTTTTGCTTGCCGTTTTGATGGCTAATGACATTAAACTGTCCCAACTTGCCGAGGAGCTTTCCATCTCCTCTCGCAGCGTCAGCGCGTGGGTATATGAAGGTCGCATTCCCGGCAACACTAATCTGGAAAAGACGTGTAATACACTTGGTTATCCGCACCATATTCTATTTAATGAAGAGGTTGTCCGGCGTTCACCGCTCATTTGTCAACCATCACCGTCCCGTTTCATGAAACGGACTGTAACTCGTTCTCCAGTTAAAAACCGGATTTTGGCGGGTTTGTGCATGGTACATGATATTTCGGTGACTGATGTCAGTCATTGGATTGGCGTTCACCCGGGTACATTTCGGAAATGGTTGCATCAGGGTACCGTTCCTTCGCAAACCTTCCAGGATCAGGCGGAACAGTTTTTCCGTATTCCAAAATCCATTTTGTTTGCTGATGCCATGCTGAAAAAGTAACAATGTCCTTTAAAACGAAACGATTGAAATTTTCATGAAAGTCTTTGAAAGGAACGCATTACCATCTTTCATTCAATGAGACTTTCACATCATGTGATTTACAGAATATAAAAGCAAAAAAGCACAGTCTGCCGATTCTGGCGTACTGTGCTTTTTAGATAGTAAAATTTAAATGCTTCTTGCTTATAATTTGTAACTTCTTAGGAATGAGTGCTTGCCGCTTCAGTTGAACGTCCAGCTTCTGCCTTGGTGGCCTTCAGCCTTTTCATAACCGGGTTGCCCCCACATCCAAAGTAGTCGTGAAGACGGCTGTATTCCTCATAGAGCTTATTATAGATGTCCACGTTCTCAGGGATTGGCTTGAAGCTCTCTTCACGCATACGTGCCATATGACGCGCTGTTTCGGCGATTGTCATATCCTCCGCCCCAACTTCAGCTCCCATAGCCATGGCTGCCAGTTGACCTCCCAAACGTCCTTATTTAATGTTTCTAACATACATAGGTCACTCTTCTTACTTTCATTTCTGGCACCACTCTCATCGCACACTTGTACGTACAACTAACTAATCAACCTTTTTTATATATCTTTTTGATAGATTTATGTACACATTTTCAAAATATATAGAAAAACAGCCCCTTTTCTGCAATCCAGAAAACAGGCTGCTCCGTGTATCCAGTAACATACCATCAACTTAAAATTCACTAAACATTTCCTAAGCTGGCCCCGTGGATTCGCGTACAATTAACTCTGGAGGTATAATCCACTGACGCTCTTCTTCACAATACCCCTTCTCTTCAATCATCGATAGCATGGTATCGGCGGCACGTAACCCCAATTCTTCCTTGGGGTGCCGAATGGTTGTAAGTTTGACTTCCGTGGCTGTCGCCAAAAATGAATCATCAAACCCAACCAGTGACAGATCCTGGGGAATACTGAGGCCCGCCGAACGTACAATATCCAGCAGCCGCACCGCCAATTCATCATTATAGGTCACCCATCCGGTCGGACGTTCCCCTGTCTTCATCGCCAACAGCTGTGATGCGCGTTGTAACGGAAGCTCATTTTTTTCTTCAGTCCGGTACGTCGTTACTGCGTTTGGATGTAACGTCACTCCATATTTACGGTGAGCGGCTACAAATCCCTTCATCCGCAGAATTCCTTGCATATCATCGGTTTTGAAAAATCCGGCCAATCGCCGGTGCCCCAGCTTGATCAAATGCTCTGCCGCCAAAAAACCACCCTTTTCATCATCCAAACGCAAACAAGGTGCATCCATCTCCTCATAACGCGCATTGATCATTAAATAAGGGATTTGGCGATTCTCCACGGTTAAATAATAGTTCAAATTGGGATTACGTTCCCCGCTTTTAGTCGGCTCAATAATAATTCCGCTCAGTGGTTGACTCAGCAGCATTTTCAGGCATTGACGCTCTTGCTCAGGATCATTGCCTGTACTTGATAATAGCAGTTTGTAGCCTTGGCGGCTTAGCTTGGACTCAATTCCCTGTACAATGGATGGAAAAATATAATCCGATATATAAGTTGTCACAACTCCAATCGTCCGTGGATCTTCGGGCTGCTTCAGATCCCGTGTTGCGACAAAGGTTCCCTTACCCTGTATGCGAAACAGCCAACCTGCCTGTACCAGTTCACCCAGCGCCTGACGCACCGTTTGCCGACTAACTGCAAATTGTTCAGACATTTCATGTTCAGAAGGAAGCTGGCTTTGCGGCTCCAGTTTGGATGAATGAATCCATGATAAAATTTCCTGTTTAACCTGTATATATTTGGGCGCCATCATTTCCTCCGTACTTTCCATATCATGTATCTACTCGTATTCCACAATTATAGCATAGCATTCATTTGTACATACAAGTGTTACAGGAGCATAATATCGTTGTATAGCTGCCGGAGGCGTAAACCCATTCACCAATCCCTTTCTCATGCTTAGACTGAATGTATAAAGAACTCTGGTGTGATGCAGCACATTATGAACGAAGCAACTGATGTTCATTCATATACTTGAGTCCGGTATAGCGATCACGCAAAGTATGTGCCGTGCGCAAAGCACGAGCAAGTTGTTCCTGTGTAACCCCCAGCTCAGCAATGGTAGACGGACCTCCCACCTGAGCTAGCCATGCACGCATCTGTTCCGATGTAGGCAAAGTCCGATATACTTCAAATGCCTCCACTTTCTGAGTGGCAGCCAATTCCCTATACATGTCAGACAGCAAAGCGGAGGCAACGCCCACCTTGGCACCATGCAAAACTTGCTTGCGCCCCTCTGCAATAAAATCCATTTCAATTCGGTGAGAAATATGATGTTCTCCCCCTGAGGCAGGACGGGAATGATCAATCATCAACATCGAAATACCGGATGCAATCAGCGCATTCATCAACACCTCGACCCCTGCCTTACTGCCGGCCGCGATCTCATCGACATGCTCTACACAAGCACGTAAAGCCTCCTCGGTAATTCGATTAGCTACAGGTGAATACGGCTCGTTTCCCAAATCTCTGGACACATGCCAGTCCGCTAATGAGGTAAACTTACCGAGCATATCGCCAAAACCCGCGGCAGTCATCACTTGAGGGGCACTTGCCAGTACGGACAAGTCAGCGAAGATCGCCTCCGGCGGAACGGCTTGGAACGTCTGCTTGCTGCCATCCACAATTAATGGGGCCCCAGCTGAGGTAAAACCATCTACAGATGCAGCCGTTGGGACTGACAAGAACGGACGATTCATTTTATAGCACACAAAGCGAACCAGATCATGAATCGTACCTGACCCTACAGCAAGCACAGCCTGACTTTGATCCGCCACACCCAGCAAAACCTTCATGATATAAGTTTCATCAGCAATAACATCCCCTACCGCATTCGGAGGCAGCCGAACTACATCAACTGTCAAACCTGCTTCACGGATTAAATCAGCTACTTTCTTCCCTGCTGCCGCTGAAGTATGCTCATCCTCTACTAGAGTAACATGCTTATAATTCTGTTGATTCAAATAAGAAGCAATGGATTCAAGTGCTCCATCCCGTACCTCGATAAACAATTCAACCTTTCGGTGAGGATGATCAGTGTTACTAGCCTGCGCCTCTTCGTTCCACAGCTTAATCTGCTCATTCATATTCATTTCATCAGCCTCCTGAAAAAGGAATAATTTGTACAAGAATGATCCATACTAATAATAGATTCCGTTTGAAAACGGTTACTATTTAATTGTACGCACAATTGTGGGTACAAGTCCAGAAAAAACGTACAAGTTACGATTCAATTCAACCATTCGAAAGGAACAAGATTATGAAATTTGGAACAGATATTGCCTGTTCGCTCGGTTTACTGGCAGGTACAACGTTTGGCAGTGGGGTTGCTTTTTTGTTCGGCTGGCAAGCTTATCGTGCACTGACTTCTGTCACGGTTTTTGGCATTGCAGGGATTATCATTACCATTGCCGTTTTTCGCTTGCTGCACCGAAAGTCGCTTTCTACGTCCAATTCTCAATGAATTCTGTTGAAAGCCAGACCATTTTAATTTGACTGCATACATAAAAAAACGGGCCTCACAAGCCATTTGCAGCTTGAGAGTACCCGTTTTTGGTTTAGCACATTTTCACCTAAGTTGTGTGAACTTCTGGATCAACGTCCAATTCATAATCAATTTCATCAAAACCGAATCCAAACAATTGAAGGAAATCCAGACGATATTGCTCAAGATCACCCAGTTCGGATACGTTTTCGGTAGTGATCTCAGACCAAGCCGCTTTAACAGCTTGCTGCACATCCTCTCTCATTTCCCAGTTGTCCAGACGAATGCGTCCTTCATCGTCTGTTTCCACAGTGGACCCACTGTATAATGCCTCGAACAGACGTTGCGCCTGCTCAATACAACCCTCGTGCAGTCCCTTTTCTTTCATGACCTTAAACAGTAAGGAAATATACAGAGGCACAACAGGTATAGCCGAACTGGATTGTGTAACCAAAGCTTTATTCACTGAAACGTAGGCCTTCCCACGATAACGCTCCAGTTGCTTTGTTAACGTATGTGCTGTGGCTTCCAAATCATTTTTAGCTTGGCCAATGGTTCCTTTACGATAAATAGCCTCCGTAATCTCAGGACCAATATACGAGTAAGCCAGTGTGGTTACCCCTTCAGCCAGCAGGTCGGCTTCTTCCAACGCTTTTAACCACAGGGACCAATCCTCGCCACCCATGACCGTGATGGTGTTATCAATCTCCTCCTGCGTTGCTGGTTCAAGCGTAATTTCCGACACAACACCTGTGTTCGTATTCACCGTTTTATTCGTAAACGTCTGTCCAATGGGCTTGAGAACGGAATTAAAGGTTTCTCCCGTATCAGGATGTGTCCGTCGCGGTGAGGCGACACTATATACAATCAGGTCTACCTTGCCCAGCTTTTCTTTGACCAGCTTCAACGTCTCCTGCTTAATTTCATGGGAAAAAGCATCTCCATTAATGCTCTCCGCTATGTAGCCAGCCGCTCTGGCTGCTCTTTCAAAGGCCACTGTATTGTACCAGCCTGCCGAAGCCGTGCGCCCCTCTGAAGCAGGACGTTCAAAGGATACTCCTACGGTGTCAGCTCCCATACCGAAGCTCGCAGCAATGCGGGAAGCCAGTCCATAACCTGTGGATGCTCCGATCACAAGTACCTTTTTAGCTCCTTGTAATCCCGTGCTGTCTTTGATGTAGTCGATTTGACGATTAACGTGAGCCGCACATCCTGCAGGATGCGCAGTCGTACATATGAAACCACGAATTTTCGGTTTAATAATCATTGCAAGGGTCCCCCTACTTTGGCATTCATTTAATATTGATGGAATGGTTGTCCAGTCATAACTATATTACAAATCAGCTTGCGGCTCAACATATAACATGGTCTTGAAGGTAAACGATCAAATACTATGACACAGATATCCCCGAACTGCGACTCTACGCCAAAAAGAAAATCGCCGTAAACATCATAGTCTACAGCGCTCTTTAACTCCAATATTCATTTGGACTTATTTTCTAGCAATATCACATCTTCTCCTTTCTCTTGTCTTATTTTGATATTAGTCCTTCCCCAGGTACACATTAAATCAATAATTTCATTTGCTGTAATTCCATATTCCGTTATATAGTACTCCACTTTTGGAGGCATTTGATTATACACATGTCTGCCTATGATCCCATCCTTCTCAAGTTCACGAAGTTGCTGTATAAGAACCTTTTGAGAAATGCCTGCAATACTACGCTGTAATTCACTGGTCCTCTTTCTACCAGACATTAATAAGCATATGATTAAGGATTTCCACTTACCTCCGATGATCTCCAGTGTTGCTTCTATGCCTAAATTATATTGTTTCATACTACCACCTCTTCAAGACTAAAATAACTAAGTTTATCGGATTCATTTTATAATCACATATCTTCACTCTAAGTACCACGCACACTTTCAAGTAACTATATTACTTTATTGTGTGTATTTACATTTTTTATAGCCTACAGAATAATAATACGTATCCACAAAAAGCAAATGATGCGATGTAAGAAAGGTGATTGATGATGAAGACTCTCGTAATTTTAGCACACCCGAATATTGAAAATTCCAGAGTAAATCAAAGATGGAAACAAGAATTGCTTCGATATTCCAATGAAATTACAATTCATGAAATTTATAAAAAGTATCCCAACTGGAATATTGATGTTTTGAAAGAACAAAAGTTACTTGAAGCACACAGCAATATCATATTTCAGTTCCCTTTATACTGGTATAGTTACCCTCCTCTATTAAAAAAGTGGTTTGATGATGTTTTTGCCCATGGATGGGCTTATGGTTCAAAAGGTGATAAGTTAAAAGGAAAGAAGCTAGGGATCGCCATGTCGATTGGCGATAAAAAAGAAAACTACTTATCTACTGGTTCCGTTACATTTACGGTAGATGAAGTTATAGCCCCTTTTAAAGCAAGCGCAGTACATGTGGGCGCCGTAACATTACCCTATTTCGCTGTCTTCGGAGCCTCGTTTCAAGCAAGTGATGAAGACATTAACCAGAGTGCAAAAGATTATATTAAATATATATTCCAGCATAAATAAAATGGCTGTTTAATAGCACGCATCTTAACCATATAAAAACAGGCTCTTGGAGGCATTCAGCCAATCCAAGAACCTGTAATTGTTAGGTATAATGCGGTCGAGAGGACTCGAACCTCCACGGGGGGTTAGCCCACACGGACCTGAACCGTGCGCGTCTGCCAATTCCGCCACGACCGCATACTATGTATTGATGGCGATACTTTAATCACCGTAATTAAGATTATATCTTGAATAGAGCTTAAAAGCAAGACGATTTATATTATATTTTCTATGAATAATGCTAGTAAATACAAGAAAATCACTGGATATCACCAACCAGATATGGTAAGATGAACGCATCAGGAAAGGAGGTGCGTCAACATCAATAATTGTATGTTGAGCGTATCCCTTACCCGGTCCGTTATTCTCTAATTTACAGAGTTGACGGAGGCGCGGGATGCGGATCAAGGCTTTAATTAAGCGCCACGGGTAGAAAGACCGTCCACGGACGGTCTTTTTTATTTCAACATCATACTCTACTAGATACGATTACATATTGTGAAAAGAGGCGTTACAATGTCGATTAGACCTGCGAAAGTAGAAGAATTAAAGGAACTGGTAGCCATCTGGCTGGATGCTTCTATAGAAGCCCATCATTTTATTGCTCCGCAGTATTGGACATCTCAAGCTGCCGAGATGGAGAACAAATACCTTCCCCTCGCTCAAAACTACGTTATCATACAAGATGATCATACGATTGGCGGCTTTGTTTCCATGTTGGATGGATACTTGGCTGCTCTGTTTATACGTGTTGATTCTCAAAGAAAAGGCTATGGCAAGTTACTATTAGATGGGGTTAAGCAACAGCATGAGGAAATTCAATTAAAGGTGTATCAGTCAAACACGAAAGCATTTAACTTTTATACTAAAAGTGGATTTACCATTCAAGCAGAGTCAGTGGATGCCGAGACTGGTGAGAAGGAATTTGTGATGGTATGGACAAAACATTAACAACAATGAAGCACATCTAGCTTTTTAGAGCAAAGGCCCCGCTCCCGTACCCATACGGAACAAGCAGAGCCTTTTACTTTTATCTACTACTGTCTGGTCTCTTATTTAAGCCCATAAACCTCGGTATATAAAGTCTCTTTAAACGGAGCAAACGCCGATTCAGCCAACGCACCTGGATAGCTCATAATCTGAAGCCGCAGATCCGCCTGTCCTTCTCTTAAAGGGGGCTGTACATATTCAAAATGGTTCAGATGGAATCCCAATCGTTCGTAAAAACCGATTCTTCTCCGTGACCATTCATCCACTGGCGGCTCAACCTCCAGCACTACCGGATGATCAGACTGCGATATAAATCTACCCATAAGCTTTTGGCCTAATCCGCCACCTCGTATATGGGAATCTACCGCAATATGCTCTACAAACCGAAAATGCGCGAATTCCCAACCTGCCAAAAAAGCCACTATGTTCCCCTGCTCATTTTTTTCAGTGATAATACGATAGCTAGGATGCTTCAATAAAGCCTTTTGAGCCTCAAACGTCCTGCATTCTGATGCTGGAAAAGAAGATTCCATAATCGCATATATTTCAGAAAAATCGTGTTCATTTATCATATATTCCTAGCTCCTTTACCTCTACATCCCCCCAACGACAACAGCCTGTCTTTCATTAAGAGAAAGAGGGGGTTAGACCTTGTTTAATTCCATAAGCGTCAGCAACACGTGTTCCAACAACTCTGAAATATCCTCCATCTGATCTTCGTTAATTTGCCTGGAAAATCGGAGTTCAATCCTGTTGTGGTATGTAGACGTCTTCTCTCCGTAAATCTGACTTAACGTTTGTACTGGTCGAAGTTCGGGCTTCCAAATGTCGGTCAGTATATTTTCAATCTGGCTGCATTGTGTCACAATCTCTCGAATCTTCATATCAAAATACAGCAACAAGCTACATCCCGGAGTTTGATCTTCCATTTCCAATATTTCTGCAGCCAGGTTGTTTAAATCCATCTTTAGTTGAAGCTCTGCCGTCACACCCGGCTGTTCTCTCAGGCTGAACTGTACGCCAAATTCACGGGACATTACCGACATCTCCAACCTATCGGTCCGCTGTGTAATGTTAATACGTGAATCCAAATTATCCAGATCGTAAACCGCATTTTCCATAGCTACTTTTAAATTATCAAAAACGGTCGGGTCGAACATTTTTTTCACCTCCAATTATTGAGTATAACATAGCTTCTGTTACCCCTAAAATAGAATGCTACTTTTCATAAAAGCATATTAAGATGGAACTTTATAGTATACAGCAAGTTGGCTAATTCCTAATTGAAGTTTAGTGAATAAATTTGTAAAAACACATAATTGTGACAAGAAAATATATATTTTTGTTTATTGTTCCATTTTTATTCCAATTTATTGGAATACACTATATAATAATGGATGGTATTAGCAATATATATCATATAAATCTCAAAACAAAAGAAGGGAAGAGATTATTAAATGAAAAAGGCAATTATTTCCACACTAGGTCTTGCACTTCTATTAACTACATCTACCGCCGTTGCATCTGCTCAAGAAGCTCAAGAAGGAGCACCCGCATTACAAAAGGAATCTATCCAGCTCTTTGGAAATGGGACTGACAGAGAGCCTAATAACTGGTTTGATGAAGCTAGTGAAATACTGGTGGGAGTTGACATCTATGGGGAAATAGGCAAACACATCGATGGGGGTTATGACAATAGCGATTATTATAAGTTTAAAGCCTTTCAGTCTGGTTGGTATCAATTTAATATTCAAGGGGACATATATCCTAATACATGGCTGAGACTTGGTTTGGCTGACAGTAACGGACACTTCATTAGATATGCAAATGATCGTGAATACTCTTTAGGTAAAAATCTTGAAGCTGGCAAATGGTACTACCTGGTCGTAGAAACACCCGGTGCTGAGTTAGGACAATTATTCGACTATAAAGTTACTTCTACGATCAAGTAGATCAAAGGATAAATTGAAGTTAACAAAAAAACGCGATCCTTTTACAGGATTACATTTTCACACTTTTTAACAACTCTTGTCTTACCACAAACGCGCTATCCTCGTAGGAGAACTGCCGAATTACGCTCTTACCTTCTCCGTACTTGTGGCTCGTTTATACTTCTTCATCTTGGAAGACCATCATCTTATAACAACAATTCTATTATACTCACACATATTATTTCTTTTATGCATATCATTTATCTAGTGAATGATATGCATAAATAACCCTAAAATAAATTACTAATATACTTATGTAAATAAATATAAATCCAAAAGAGAAAGGACTCTTAATCATGAAAAAGACGTTGCTAGCTTCATTAGGTCTTACACTTATGCTGAGTACTACTGCTGGTATCGCTGCAGCCGAAGAAACAAACCCTACAGCAAACAAGCAACTAATTGCTGTTCCAACCCTTACGGGAAATGAACAGGAACCAAATGGCACCTTCGAACAAGCTAACCCCTTTTTTGTAGGTGATTCTATCATTGGGACCCTTGGTAAAGAAGGGGTTCCTGGAGTATGGGAAGCCTATGATGTATATAAATTTAAGGCTTATGAATCGCAAAAAGTTCATTTTACCATTCAGGGAGACAGATACCCTGATTCCTGGTTGCAAATGACTGTTTATAATAGTAATCGTCATAAATTGAGTCGTTCAAGAGACGATCAATATTTTTTAGATGTAGAATTTGAAAAAGGTAAGGAATACTACCTAGTCGTCGAAGCACCAGGACTTGAACCTTACACAGGCAGAACGTTCTTTTATAAAGTCTCTACTGAACCTAACTAAAATTATGTATTTACTTAGTAGTTAGAAAATCAATAAATACTAACTACAAAAGCCGTGCCCCTATTTCAGGGACGCGGCTTCTTGTGTTAAGTCACTTCACATTATTTATTCCTTACGACAAACGCGAGCTAAAGTCCTCGTAGGAGAACTGACGGATTACCTTGATGCCTTCTTCGTCATTGTAGCTGGCGATGGCTGGCAGGTTGACTCCGTTAAACATGTGGTTTTTGACCATCGTGTAATGGGCCATGTCGCAGAATACAAGTTTGTCTCCTGGCTTCAATGGTTCTTTAAAGGAATAGTCACCAATGACATCGCCGGCCAAGCAAGTAAGTCCACCGAGTCTGTAGGTATGTGCATATTCACCAGGCTTGCCTGCGCCAATGATGTTCGGGCGGTAAGGCATAGCCAGTACATCAGGCATATGACATTCAGCCGAAGTATCCAGAATGGCAATGTCCATTCCGTTCTTCATTGTATCCAATACAGTCGCAACCAGATATCCGGTGTTCAAGGCGATGGCTTCGCCTGGCTCAAGATAAACTTGCACACCGTATTTATCCTGAAAGTATTGAATACAACGTACCAGCGTGTCCAGGTCATAGTCTTCTCTGGTAATATGGTGACCGCCGCCGAAATTGAGCCATTTCATTTGCTTAATGTATGGCCCAAATTTCTCATCCACGACTTTAATGGTACGCTCCAGCGTATCTGAATTCTGTTCACACATCGTATGAAAATGAATACCGTCCACGCCATCCAGATCCTCAGGTCTAAAGTTAGCCAGAGTCACACCCATTCTGGAGTTGTTGTAGCAAGGATCATACAGCGGCGTTTCGATTTCCGAATATTCTGGATTTACTCGAATGCCGATGTCGATTTTTTTGGAAGTTACGCCTTGCACTCTGCTTTTGAAGCGTTTCAGTTGATCAAAGGAGTTGAAAACAATATGGTCAACATACTCCAATAGCTCATCAAATTCACTGTCAACATAAGCAGGTGCGTATACGTGAACCTCCTTGTCCATTTTCTCGCGACCGAGTCTTGCCTCGAACAACGAGCTGGAGGTTACGCCTTTTAAGTATTTGCCAACCAGAGGAAAGGTCGAAAACATCGAAAAACCCTTAAGAGCGAGCAGAATACTGCAACCTGTCCGCTCTTGTACAGAATTCAAAACCTCAAGGTTTTTGACAAGAAGTCTTTCGTCAACAAGATAACAAGGTGATGGGAGTCCGGTAATATCAATATTCATCGCAGACCTCAATCAAGCAACGTTGGCGTAAAGTTCTCTTGCCATGGCAATCCGTGTTTATTTAGTGCTTCCATGAATGGATCTGGATCGAATTCCTCAACGTTGTAAACGCCTGGTTTTTTCCAGAGGCCTTTGATGATAAGCATTGCACCGATCATAGCCGGAACACCTGTTGTGTAAGAAATGGCTTGGGAGCCAACCTCTGCATAACATTCTTCATGATCACAAACGTTGTAAACATAATAGGTTTTTGGCTTTCCATCTTTCACGCCTTGGATGATGCAGCCAATGTTTGTTTTGCCTTTTGTTCTTGGTCCCAGAGAAGCCGGGTCCGGTAAAATAGCTTTCAGGAATTGCAGTGGAATGATTTGTTGCCCTTCATAATCAATAGGCTCGATCGAAGTCATGCCCACGTTTTGAAGTACGTTCAAATGATTCAGATAATTATCCGAGAACGTCATCCAGAAGCGGATTTTTTTCACGCCTTTAATATTCACTGCAAGAGATTCCAGTTCTTCATGGTACAAAAGATATATATTTTTCGGTCCAATTTCAGGCAGGTCGTATACCTTTTTCTCAGAAAGTGGCTCAGTTTCAATCCATTCTCCGTTTTCAAAGTAACGGCCTTTCGCTGTAATTTCACGAATATTGATTTCCGGATTAAAATTAGTTGCAAAAGGATATCCGTGGTCCCCTGCATTCGCATCCACAATATCAATCGTATGAATTTCATCAAAATAGTGCTTTTGAGCATAAGCCGTAAATACTCCAGTCACGCCTGGATCAAAACCGCTGCCCAGCAGAGCTGTAATTCCTGCTTTTTCGAATCTTTCTTTGTAGGCCCATTGCCAGCTGTATTCAAACTTCGGCGTATCCGGCGGTTCATAGTTCGCCGTATCAACGTAATGAACACCTGTCTCAAGGCAAGCATCCATTATCGTCAAATCCTGATAAGGGAGAGCCACATTGATAACTACATCCGGTTGAAAGCTTCGAATCAAGTCAATGACCATGTCGGTGTTGTCAGCATCAAGCTGAGCCGTTTGGATCTTCGTACGACCTCCACCCAGCTTCTCTTTAAGCGCATCGCATTTCTCAACAGTTCTGCTTGCGATACAAATTTCTTCAAATACATCTGGGTTTTGGCAACATTTATGCACCACAACGCTGGCCACGCCACCGGCGCCAATAATCAATGCTTTTCCCAAAATAAATAACCTCCTTATTCCATACGCTAATCGCTATTCATTCTTGCAAACAAAATGATTATAAAGACATCCCACCAAATAATCAAGAAAAACGACAATTTGCTGTGTCAAAATTCACAGGAGCATGTCACAAAAATTTTACAAACCCCAAAATTAGGCATAAATTCTCCGTAAAGCGAGCAAAAAGCAGACATTTCTCCATACATTACAGGGAAGCCAGCACACCTTTAACGGAAGTTTTCTTGAATATGATGCTCATAACCTTTAAAAAAATTATATTATCTTATTTTTTAACAAAAGACTACCCCTCCGCGTCCTATGAAGAAGATTCATGAGGCGGTAGAAAAATGGGCTGATAGCGTAATGCTTCATCTACAATCTCTGCCGCACTCAAATCACGGTCATCCCAGTAGATCAAATTACTAATCCCCGGATGAGGTGTATTTTGCATGACTACGGTCAGCATGCTGTCGAGTTCCTCCTCTGTTCCCTCGCCTCTGATGATTTTTTCCACCAACTGTATAAGCTCACTTCGGCTTAAACTTTGGGGGTTCAATGGATCTCGATCCAGACTCATACAATCGCCCTCCTAGGTATTGAATAGTCGGCACAGTGCAAGGCCTTATGCTTCTACTGTAAGCGTTATATGGCCTATTGTGGAGCTTTAAGAAGTGTCATAATAAATAAAGCCGCCCCCGGTGTGGGAACGGCTCTATATCATAATAAAGCAAATTAAACCATGATTTTGCAAATATCGTTCGTGAATTCAACCGGATCTTGCAGCGGCAAGCCCTCGATCAGCAAAGCCTGATTATACAGCAATGCCGTGTAGAGGTTCACTTTCTCCTTATCCTCGGCAAAGGCTTCTTTCAAAGAGTTGAACACCGCATGGTTCACGTTGATTTCCAGCACTTTATTCGCTTTGACATCGGCGTTATTCGGCATGGCGTTCAAAATTTTCTCCATCTCAATAGTCACTTCGCCGTCAGCGGACAGACATACCGGATGTGTCTTCAAGCGCTTGGAGGCTTTAACACTGGATACTTTGCCTTCCAGCAAGCCCTTCATGTACTCGAACAACTCCTTGTTGTCGTTTTGTTCCGCTTCAGTTTCTTTCTCATTTTCGTCAGACTCAATGCCCAGATCGCCACTCGATACGGATTTGAATTCTTTCTCTTTATAGCTTAAGAGCATTTTAATAGCGAACTCATCAATATCATCAGTGAAGTACAAAATTTCGTAGCCTTTATCGGCCACCAATTCGGTCTGCGGTAGCTTTTCAATACGCTCATTGGACTCCCCGGAAGCATAATAAATATACTTTTGATCCTCTGGCATACGAGATACATATTCGTCCAAAGTAACCTGCTTTTTCTCTGTAGAAGAGTAGAACATAAGCAGATCCTGAAGGGTTTCTTTATGTCTGCCGTAATCGTTGTAGACACCAAATTTCAATTGTCTTCCAAATGATTTGTAGAATTGATCATATTTCTCCCGATCATTTTTGAGCAGAGTCAACAGCTGGCCTTTAATTTTGCTTTCAATATTTTTGGCAATCAGCTTCAACTGACGATCATGCTGCAGCATTTCTCTCGAAATGTTGAGTGACAGGCTTTCGGAGTCAACCATACCTTTTACAAAGCTAAAATAATCCGGCAGCAGGTCAGGAGATTTTTCCATGATCAGCACACCGTTAGCATACAACTCCAACCCTTTTTCATATTCCTTAGAGTAAAAATCAAACGGAATATTCTCAGGAATAAACAAAATCGCTTGGTACACTACCGCGCCGTCCGCGCTGACATGGATATGCTGGAGCGGCTTGTCGTAGCCATAGCGTTTTTCCGCGTAGAAATTTTGATAATCCTCGTCGGTTAGCTCGCTTTTATTTTTTCTCCAGATGGGCACCATGCTGTTAATACGCTGTTCTTCTTTGTAATCCTCAAACTCGTTATCGCTTCCTTCTTTCAGACGCTTGCCTGTAACATCCATTTTAATCGGGTAGCGGATAAAGTCGGAGTATTTTTTAATAAGCGCTTTTAAACGGTACTCGTCCAAATATTCGTCGTAGGACTCATCCTCGGTGTTTTCCTTGATTTTCAGAACAATCTCGGTTCCGACCTCGTCCTTCTCAGCCACCTCAATGGTATAACCGTCAGCACCTGTAGATTCCCATTTATAAGCAGTATCGCTTCCCAAAGCCTTGGTCGTTACTGTAACTACATCTGCTACCATGAAAGCTGAATAGAAGCCGACGCCGAATTGACCGATAATGTCATGACCATCCTTGGACTCATTTTCATTTTTGAATGCCAGTGAGCCACTTTTAGCAATGACGCCCAGGTTATTTTCCAGTTCTTCCTTGGTCATCCCAATCCCGGTATCACGCAGAGTTAGCGTTCTATGATCCTTATCGGCAATTACTTTAATATAATAATTCTCTTTGTCAAAGACTAATTGATCGTCTGTCAGTGCTTTGTAATAGATTTTGTCAATCGCATCACTTGCGTTGGAGATCAGCTCTCTTAGGAAAATTTCCTTTTGAGTGTAAATCGAGTTAATCATCATTTCGAGCAGACGCTTGGACTCAGCCTGAAACTGTTTTTTCTCCATTCGAATATCTCCTTTCAAATATAAACCTATGTAAGGCCAGCGGATAAGAGCTATGCAAACGATTCAGCTTTGTTAGCACTCCCATCATTCGAGTGCTAGCCTACCTTTTTTATAACATTCCTCATTTTTTATGTCAATATCTTGGTTAATCTGCACAGTAAAATTCCATTTCAGGGAATCGTTAGTGCCCGATTTGCTTAAACATAACGTTAAACATTTCGACAGTGGATGGAAACAGCCCCTGCACATGGGGAAGCAGGTTACTCCTAATCTGTAGCTCATCCTCATCCAAATGCCGGAGATCCTCGTGAAAGAACCAGACAATAGGATAATCGCCGTCCTTATGTCTGCTGCCTACATTTAAACATACAGGGCCTTGATCGTCTTCTGCAATGGCAAATGGAATATAGCCTGCTGACAGCAAAGGTGACCATTGATCGATCAAATCATAAAATGCCTTTAAGCCTTGACCTGCTGGCAGACGTGGAAACTCTACAAACGTACAATCGCTCCAGTATACTCCCGGAATAGATTCATTATCGAATTGTAAAGATACATAATGGTAGGACATGATAAAATTCCTCAGCAGAGGCGGCAGTTCAAAATGGTATTTTTCTTCCATCTCCCGAACTTCCTGTTCTGTAATCTGTGAAGGAAGGGGCTTCCACTTGATCCATCCCTCCTCATCGACGTTCCCATCACGCATTTCGAACGGTACATTTTCTTCCACATCCATAAAAAAGGCTTCATCCATCTGTGCAAATAACTCCTTCATGGATGTGCGAATATCCGCTTTCTTGTCCATGTCCTCACACCTCTTTCCTTTTTATTCGCATTTTGCATCATAGATGTATGCCTCATGCGTCTCTATATGAGAATAGCATTGCAATCATATGCCACTATACTTTTTATGTTCAGCTTATCAGAACTTGCTTTTTTCACCATTTGCGGAATATTAGTATTACCAGCGCAATGGCTCATAGTTACGCCAGAGCAACCAACGCTCTATCTCGTGAATTGGAGCAGTGCCAATGGTATATTCATCCTTGGTACCATGCTGCAAATCAATCAAATGAAGCATACCGCCATACGTTCCAACCGCCAACATGCCTTCATCAGATGTAACTGCCAGTCCA
This sequence comes from Paenibacillus sp. DP01, assembly GCF_044784315.1. NCBI lineage: Bacteria > Bacillati > Bacillota > Bacilli > Caryophanales > Paenibacillaceae > Paenibacillus > Paenibacillus sp. DP01. The sequence goes on along the minus strand of NZ_CP173059.1, from coordinate 1,987,583 downwards.
GATATCGTACTTCCGACAAAATAGCGCCAAAGTTCACGTCCCTCTCGATCCATAAGACGGAGATATCCGTAGGCATCACCTAGAATAGCTCCTTGCGTCAGCGCTACTGCAGCGTATACTCGCATTTCTTCATTTATTATCGGCCATTCTTCCGTATTCTGAGCAAGTCCCTGCTCCACTTCGGCAATCGGCACCTGAATGGTGACACCGTTGTAGAAATGACAGGCATTGTACCAGACATCCAGACCATCTTTGGAAAATAGAGCATAATGCGGATAGCTGGAGCCTGGCTCCAATGTATGCACCGTCTTATCCGTTAAGTCCATGAGCAAATGCTCACTCATCTGGCTGCCATAAGCGATCCAGCGTCCATCCTTCGACACAGCTCCATGCGCCATATCCACAATCGTGTCTTCCAGCCCCAATTCTCTTCGTTCAGACGCCTTGGGATGAATCAAATCCACCTGATCACCAGCCAGCAAATAAACACCGTAACCGCAAACCAGCAACAGGCGCTGTCCATCGCCAAACGGAATCACTTCATCTAATATATCCTCAGGGTGTTCCTCATCCGCCAAGCATTCCAAGTCAGGAATAGATGCTTTTAAGCGGACACGTATATCCTTCCACTGAAAAAACGCTGTCTCTTCCCCTTGTAAATTTCGATCCGGTTGTCGAACAATCCGAATCCCATTCCCATCCACCAACGCAAAATAACTCCCGTCCGGCGAACAACCTACGCGATGCAGTCCGAGAATTTGCCTAATTCCATCTTTTCCCGCCAGATAGATCTTGCCGCGTTCCCGAGGGTTGCCTGCATGTAGAATAACTTCATTGCTCCCATTCATAAATGCCATCGGTCTAACGGCTTGCAAGGCCTCTTCAAACGCTGGTGTAAGCGGCCAGGATGCAGCCGGAATTTCCCGATGTAACCGCTCTGTTTCCCCTGCCTGATTCGCTTCCTGAATCATACGAAAAATATCTTTGGCCAGCTTAGAGCGTTCGTCCTGCATTGGCTCTAGCTGCTCCTGCTGCCACTGGCTTTCCATACCGATTCTGACAAATTCGTTCACATCTGCGGCATACCTTTTCCCTTCCTGTCGCCACTGTGCTGCCAATTCATGATTCAACCAGCTCATTCTGCTCCCCCATCCCAGTCGTCTATGTATCCCCGGTTTGTTCTACAGGCTTTATTCATTCTGTTAGGTGGTTTCTCACCTTCGTCAACACAGACCACAGGTCTGTCACTGCTTTTACCTCCTCATAATCCAGGTAGGCATCGTGCTTTTCGTAATATTTGACCGCCACAATCACCATCTGAATCGTCACTGGCTGTCTAGCAGCCTTAAGAACTTCTACAATACTTTCAAAGGTGGCCAGCTCAAACCAAGTTTGAACCTGACGATCTGATATCCATAGGGGAATATACTCGTCCTGTTCGTTGGTTGCGGCTGTACCGTCCTCTGCACATTCCTCCAGCCAATGCTCATCCAAATAATAAATCGGTGTTTGAACAGGGTCCTGATCCCATTGATCCACATTCACATATAACCAGTTATTATGAAGTTGCCCCACGCTGCGCACCAATTCCTGCAATCCTTCAAATACACAATAAGAAGGGCGCTCCCTGCGACGGTAATCCTCAAGTCTTGTCTCATACCTGCTCATCTCCAGCCACCCCGTTTCTGTATCATCCAAACACTTAAAATTCGCGTAACATACATTTATAACTCATAAAACCCGATATAAGTACAAGCACCTTGTCAATAGTTAAGACTACATAAGGAGATTGATCTATTCATGAAAAGAATCACCGCACTTATTATTCTGTCTATGCTCTTACTTGTAACCCCGATCTACGCTGCTGCACCAACACCTATGCTGGTTTATGTGGATCAGAGTAACCACTCCTTCATCCCGCTTCGCCTCCTAAACAGCTATGAAGGGATCACACTCAACCTGAACCCAGCAGACAAAAAAATAGAAATTGCGCAAGGCAATACCCGGCTTACATTATTTACGGGACAAGCTGCTGCTAAAGTAAATGACCAAACAGTTCGTATGCAAAATGCACCTTTTACCGATAACGGCGCTACCTATGTACCCTTGCAGTTCATCAGCCAACATCTAAATCTGCAAGTCTTATGGCAAAAAGAAACCTCAGCTGTGCGTATTACGCAAGGTACAACGTCTGTTACGCTTCCGGTACTTACCGGCAAGCTACCCGGAAGCACTCCCCCCATCACGACAGCTCATAAGAGCTTCAAGGTTGGGTCTCGTACCTTTTCCGCTAAGGTGGTCACCATCTCCATGCTCCATCCCAAGGTGAGTTTGGACGTGGCACTGGCGGGCGATACCATTGGTAAAGTGGAAAACTTAAGCAGTCTCGCCAAACGCAATCAAGCGGTTGTAGCCATTAATGGCACATTTTTTGACGCCTATACCAAAAGCTCCTACAAAACGCCTTACGGCTATTTGGTCAGCCACGGCAAGATGTTAAAAAAAAGCTCCGGCGATCAACGCACCGTCTTCACCTACGATGCTAACCATTTAGCCGAGCTCGTGTCGGGCTCTGCCTTTGAACAACGGTTAACCCAAGGCAGCGTCGAAGGTGCTCTTCAAGCTGGACCTCGTCTGGTCACGAACGGCCAGGTTTCCCTGAATGTCAAAGCCGAAGGCTTCAAGGACCCTAAAATATTAACAGGCGGCGGCGCCCGTAGCGCACTTGGAATTACTAGGGATCATAAGCTGATCCTCCTGACCACAAGCGGAGCGACTATTCCGCAGCTCGCCCAAATGATGAAGCAGGCTGGTGCTTATCAAGCTATGAATCTGGACGGCGGTGCTTCCAGCGGACTGTACTACAACGGCTCTTACCTCACCACACCCGGCCGTCAAATCAGCAACGCCATTATTGTAAAGTATCAATAGACGAATAAAGGGCTGTCTTCACGGATATGCAAGCCGTGGGGATAGCTTTTTCCTTTTTCCCAGTCTCGGTTAATCGGCTTTCACCTGTTCGAACGGCTTATCTAATCCGTTACAGGCTTATTCTGCCCCTACAATCGAATCAGACTGGTAAAGCTGTTGCTGCCTTCGCTTCCTTTTTTTAAAGAAAGGTATATACGGTTATTTTCTCTGCTGGCCAAGCATTCATAAAGTCCGGGTTGCACAGACAGGAATGACCCTCCCCATACACAATCAGGTTCCAACTCACCACCTGTGGCTTCCTCTCCTGCACCAATAAATATGTTTCCTGAGGGTACCTTCAAAAACAGCCGCACCGTCGGCTGCTCGATATGATCTGCTATCACAACCTCATACGTCCCGTCCGCTCCCAGATTCAAAAAAGCAGCGTTTCCCGCATTCAACTCCCCCAGCTCGTCCTCTTCGATGGACCACCAATCAGGCTCATCGTTCAAGCGATGCTTCAGAGCTTGCGTATCAAATAGGCAAAGAGTCGCCGTGTCTGTCGTAAATTGAAATGGATTGATTGCCATGTTCATCATGCGATCCTCCTGATAATAGCCAGCGAATTTCCGTTTTCTCACGTCTTCCGCTATCCAAATTGCTATACACTTGAGGGAAATTATCCCTGTATGTAAAGTATAACAATGCTTGCAGGGCCAGACAACATACTAGGGCTACCATCCACTCTGCATTAAAAAAGCCCTACCTCACGCTGTCGTGAAAAAGGGCCGCTTTGTGAATTTCAAGAAATCTGAACCTGCTGTTAGATCAGAAAAGATTTGGTGATAATCACCAACAAAATGAACAATACCAAAATTGCGCCTGTGGATGTCCATGCTCCACCGTAACCTACTTCACCCATATCTAAATCCCTCCTTGCGTTAAAGCTTACTCTTATCGTATGTAGAAAAGCGGATAACGACAGGGCGAATCGGCAAGTTTATTTGCCATGGAGGGGCTTTTTAGAAAATGGACTGATACGTTTCGGATGAATCAGTCATGACTCGGGATGACAACTGGCAAAGAATGTCGTCTGTTCTGCGCAGCAGCCTACTCACATCCTTCTGCTTCATCTTCTGAATGAGAGGGTTTTCTAGCTGGGATGAAAGAAATTGAGTGGTGCCTATAAATACAACAACATCCAATCCCGGGTTGGTGTCAGTATGTAATAAGTGCAACAAATCCGCCATCGACAAGAGTCTCGGAGGGAAAATGCTATTAGTTTCTTTCATATATAGAGCTTTTAACATGGAGGTCAAAGCCCAGTCACATAGGATAATGCAGCATTGGACTTGATTGTGCTTGTACAGGATTTTGGCTAGCTTCATGTGGTATTGGGATAGAGTGTGGAAATCAGTTATTGAATTATGTAGGTGTTGTGAGGGTCTGGACGGTTGAGTGGGACTTGGAATAAAGGTAGAAGGAGCTTCTTTCATATCTATTCCTCCAGAGATTCAAGAATAGTCTTATTATACGCTAAAATAATACTTATAGATATCAAAAATATTTATTGTATCTAATATTCAATGTTTTCATTTAGATTTCTTGTCTACACTTTTAGAATAGTGAGGTGTAGACGATGGAAGACAAAGAAGTCCTCAAATTAGTGGGTGCCAGAATACGCGCTTTGCGAAAAGAAAAAGGATTGTCTCAGGAGTCGCTTGGGGAAAAAGGCGGATTCCATTTTTCATACATAGGGCAGATTGAACGTGGAGAGAAAAACGTATCTTTAATAAACATAGCTAAAATCGCTGATGCACTGGATGTTAATTTGATTCAGCTTTTCGCTTATGTAAATGAGGATATTAAGGTTACGAAGCATGAAGATGGTATACAAGAAATCGTAAATATACTTCAAAAGACGAGTCCAGAGAAGGTACGTTTGGCGAGGAATGTGATACGGGAGATTATCAACTAAGAAGATTCTCAAAAATTGTGAGAGCAATCTCTTGGGAAATAAAATAAGGACCATTCTTTTCATTTTCAGAAAATCGCAGTCCTCATTTTCTATTTAATACCAAAAAGACACATCAGTTTTTTGTCGTGACCTTCTTAGATGGAATTTAACGCAACAGCCATTCCTTTATTGTCAATGTAGAAGAACCATTTTGAATGAGCGGATCTAAATTCCCAATCTTTGTCGCCTCCTCAAGTGACGCTGCTTTTATTAAATAGGCTCCTCCCGTTCCATCGCTAAATGGACCATACTTTTCAAGAGCTCCCTCTTTCTTTAACTTTTCCAGATGGTCATAGTGCCCTTTGATATCATCAGTATTGAACTTGTTTGTTCGTGTAGTAATTAATAAAAAGTAATTCATTGATTTCCCCTCCATATTTCCCTTGTAATAAAAAATATCTGGCGTTTCTTTAAGAAGATATTACAGCGTTAGCTATTGTAATAAAAGTCCTTAAAAATGAAATGCAACTATAAGGGAATTTGGTCAATTTTAGCGGATTCTCAAACTAAAACACGCCCTCAAGTGGCGTGTTTTAGTAATCACGAATCTCTACAATTCAATTCCCCTAAACCCTTACTTCCAAATTTCGTCCGCAATCTCTTTTATGAAAGCAAGCTTTTTCCATTGCTGCTCTTCGGTCAGAATATTACCTTCTTCTGTCGAAGCAAAGCCGCATTGTGGGCTGAGGCAGATGTGGTTAATGTCCACGAATTGAGTCGCTTCCTTAATGCGGTTAATGACCGTCTGTTTGTCTTCCAGTTCACCTGTTTTGGAGGAAACGAGGCCCAGTACGACCTGTTTTTCATCTTTCAGATGCTTAAGCGGTGTAAAATCACCCGCACGGTCGGTATCGAATTCGAGATAGTAGCCATCGATGTTATTGATGCCGAACAGGGTTTCGGCTACAGGCTCATAGCCGCCTGAAGATGCCCAGGTGGAATGGTAGTTACCACGGCATACGTGGGTTGTAACGACCAAATCGGCTGGAAGATCCTTCACGGCTTCCTGATTCACGCGAGCGAATATCTTTTTGGTATCTTCCACATTTTCACCCGCATGCTGTCTAGCTTGCCAATAGTTTTTATCACAGAGCATGCCCCATGTGCAATCATCCAGTTGCAGGCTGCGGCAGCCTTCATTATACAGCGCTTGGATCACAGATTTGTAGGCTTTGGCAATGTCCGTCACCAGTTCATCCAGATTGCTGTAATACGTATCGGTTGTTTCTTTATTTTCTCCGCGCAGCAGCTCAGCCAGGAACTGCGCAGGTGCCGGAATCGTTTGACGAGCAATGGCATCCTCTCCTGCCACTTGTTTCAGGAATTTGAAATCTTCAATGAAAGGATGATGAGAATGTCCGATTTTACCGGACAAGCGTGCGGTTTCCGCTCTTGTTTCCACACCTTGGAATTGGTAGCCGTTTGCAAGCTGTACCTTTTCCACGCCGTCCAGTCCCCACATAAAATCAAGATGCCACCAGGACCGTCTGAATTCACCATCCGTCACAGCTTGAAGTCCTACGGATTTTTGCTTTTCGACCAGCTTGATAATTTCTTCATCTTCAATCTTTCTCAGCTCGTCCGCAGAGATTTCATTATTTTGAAATTGAGTTCTGGCGTCTTTGATCGCTTGCGGGCGCAAAAAGCTGCCGACCATGTCATGTCTGAAAGGGGTTACTTTACGTTGGGATGCATTGTCAAGGATGCTGCTCATTAGGTTATCTCCTTTTTCGCTTCAGTAGTGAAGTTGTTGTAAGAAAGATAACATACATTTTCAGCTATAAGGTAACTCCAATAAACTATAGCTAGTTATAGCCTAAGGCTATATCAAACTTTTTTATTCCCCTATCGCCTCATGCAACGCTTCTACATAGACAGTAGCCAGCTTGGAGAGCGCGACGTTTTTATGGCAAATCCATCCTACATTAATAGACTCATCACACTCCAGAGGGACGGAAATTATCTCGTTACCGTTCAGATCCGCACTAATTACCCCAGTAGAAATGGTATAGCCGTTCAAGCCAATAAGCAGATTAAAAAGGGTCGCCCGGTCATTAACATGAATGCTTTTGGGATGCGACAACGTACTCAGAATTTCCTCGGAGAAGTGAAAGGAATTGTACTCCCCTTGCTCAAAGGACAGGTATGGATAAGGATGAAGCTGGTCAATGGTCACGCTAGACTGCCGGGATAGCGGATTATTGGCACTAATAAAGATGTGCGGCTTGGCCGTAAACAGGCTGTTGAATTGCAGATTTGCATCTTTTAGCAGCTTGTTGATGACCTTGGCGTTAAATTCGTTCAGATACAGGATTCCGATCTCACTGCGCAGGCTTTTGACATCCTGTATGATTTCATGGGTTTTGGTCTCCCGCAAAGCCAGTTCATATTCATCCTGTCCATATTGATTCACCAGATTTACGAATGCATTTACTGCAAAAGCATAATGCTGCGTGGACACAGCAAAATGCTGTGGTGAAGGCTTGGCATCCAGATAGCGATTTTCCAGCAACTCCGCCTGCTCAACAACCTGACGTGCATAACCGAGGAATTCCACGCCTTCTTTGGACAAAGAAATGCCTTTATTGGTACGTTCAAAAATGGTGATATGAATTTCTTCCTCCAGATCGCGAATCGCGTTAGACAGACTGGGCTGGGAAATGAACAACCGCTTCGCCGCCTCATTCATGGAGCCACGATTGGCAACCTCGATGACATATTTTAATTGTTGTAGGGTCAATGCATGATGTCCTTTCCGTTTGTGTTTCTTCTATTATATAATACATAATCACGCTTCTGGGCAAAGGGATAATAGAAACACCTCCTCAAAATGGTAACATCCATTTCAAGGAGGTGCTTTTCACTGCTTCTTTAGTTAACGAATTTCACCGTTTGTAGCGATCAGCTTTTGATACCAGTAGAAGCTTTGTTTACGAATGCGGCGCAGATCTTTGAGATCAAATTCCTCACGATCCACATAGATGAATCCGTAACGCTTACTGGAGCCCTGGTGGGTACTCACAAGATCAATCGCAGACCACGGACAGAAGCCGAATACGTCTACGCCGTCTGTAATAGCCAATTGAATCTGCTCGATATGCTTGTTGAAGAAGTCAATACGATAAGGATCGTTTACTACATCCCCTTCTTCCAGCTTGTCAAAAGCGCCCAAGCCGTTCTCTGTCACGATTAAGGGCAAGTGGTAGCGAGAATATATTTGACGTAATGTACTTCTAAAACCGACCGGATCAATCTCCCAGCCAAACTCTGTCTTTTGCAGGTTGGGGTTCACAGAGCCCCGGTATGCTCCGGGTTCACCCACAATTTCATGCTGATCGCCTGTATGTGAAAAATCATTTCCATCATCCAAACTTTCCCCTACAGTTTGGGAGGTATAGTAGTTAAAGGCGATAAAATCTGGATTTCCTTTCGCTAATATATCCATATCCCCTTCTTCAATAACAGGCTCATAGCCCTTCTCGACCAAATAGCTCCAGGCAATGTGGTTGTAGCGGCCAAATACAGCCATATCCAGGTAGAGCCAGTTGCGAATAGCTGCATAGTTGTCAGCTGCCAGCGTATCTTCCGGTTTGGAACTAGCTGGATAAATGACCCCAATATTCGGTGCTGGTCCAATTTTCGCATTAGGTAGCATGTCATGGCACAATACCATTGCCTTCGCCTGCGCAACTAACATATGATGATTTTGTTGATACAGTACCTTTTGTGGATTTTCCAGACTTGTATCCAATGTACCAATAGAACCAGGATGGAGAATCAGCATGTTTTGTTCGTTAATGGTTAGCCAGTATTTGACTCTGTCCCCAAAGTTCTCAAACAACGTTTTGGCATACTGCTCGAAGGCATCAATCGTTTCCCTTTTGGACCATCCGCCTTGTTGTTCAAGCGCATAGGGCAGATCAAAATGATACATAGTAACAATGGGTTCAATACCATATTTAATTAATTCGTCAATCAATGAGCTGTAAAATGCAATTCCCTTCGGATTGACTTCACCCGCGCCTTGTGGATAGATGCGTGTCCAAGCGATCGAGAAGCGGTACGCCTTAAAGCCCATTTCAGCCATCAGAGCTACGTCCTCTTTGAACATATGGTAATGATCACTGGTTACCTTAAAATCAGTGACTCCTTCGACGTGGTTAGCCATGTCAATGACAGAGGGTCCTTTTCCATCTTCGTCCCATGCACCCTCTACTTGATAGGCGGAAGTTGAACCTCCCCAGAAGAAGTTTTCAGGAAATGCCTTCAATTGATTATGTTTCATGCTATAGTCCCTCCAGTTATCGTTATATCCTTCTGATTTCGCAATTCATGTACGTGAGGATGAGCTTTCCTGTATTACACCACCAAAGTTAGCAATACTTCATTTTTTTGAATCTGCTCCTGACTTGTCTCAAATACGTCCACTTTGTTTTTCGTCAGTGTGACAATGACAGGGGTTACGATTTCGTACCCTGCTTCTATAATCTGCTCTCTGTCAAATTGGATTAACAAGTCCCCTTGTTTTACGATATCTCCCTCTTGAACAACCGGATTAAAATGCTTTCCTTTCAGCGCGACGGTGTTAATTCCGATATGAATTAATATCTCCGTGCCCGCCTTGGAAGTCAAGCCGATGGCATGTCCTGTAGGGAACAGCGAGGTTACAACTCCATCAATAGGCGCTACGACCTCACCGACAGATGGTTCAATGGCTAAGCCTTTTCCCATTGCCCCTGTTGAAAATGCCGAATCATTCACTTGGCTCAGTGGTGTAGTCTTGCCTGTGATCGGGCTATATATCGTTTCTTTCTTGATGTCAACAGCCTTAGTTGCTGTAACAGCTGGTAGAGGTTCTTCCGTCTTAACGGCCTCAACAGTTGCTGCCGTCTCCCCCTTCACTTTGCTTTCATACCCAAAAATAAGAGTCAGCACCGTGGCTACCGCGAACGAGCATGCAATGGCAATCACGTAAACCAAGGTCGGCGTATAGACTGGAATCGCAAAAATGTTGTGAAACACATAAGCCGTCATTTTCACTCCAAAATGTCCATTGATGGCACCGCCTATAGCCCCTGCGATAATGACAATTGGAATGACTCGTTTAAAGCGAAGCACCAGACCATACACAATCGGCTCTGTTACACCCGCCAGCAAGCCTGTAATACTCGTGGAACCCGCAAGGGTTCTAAGTGTTTTATCTTTTTTCGCCTTCAGGAAGATACCGAATGCGACACCAATTTGAGCAAATACAGCCGCAGCCGCCATAGCCTCAATCGGATCACCGCCAACACCGATATTTTGAATCGTGATCGGGGTAAAGCCCCAGTGAAGTCCGAAGACGACCATAAAGGTCATAAAACCGCCAAGCACAATCCCTGACAAAATGCCGCTTACACCGATTAACCATGTCACACCCGAAGAAATCCAATCTCCTACTGTTGTACCAAACGGTCCGAATGCTATTGCAGATAAAGGAACCATAATCATTAAAGCCAACATCGGAACTAAAAACAGCTGCAAATCCTTAAGAATGATCTTCTTCAAAAACTTGTCTACCAACGCATAGATGCTGATAGATATGAATATCGGAAAAACACTCGCTGAGTAGTTCATCATGACCACCGGTATTCCCAAAAACGATACATCTGAGCCTTTGTCCATCAGTCCCGTAAAGTTGGGTTCCAGTAGAGCTGCACCGATCACACCAGCTACATAAGGATTCGCTTTCAGCTTTATACCGAGCGTAATCCCTAGTAAAATCGGCAAGAAGTAAAATACAGCATTCCCGGCAGCAGACAGGATCAGATAGGTATCACTTGTTGCGGACATCCAGCCCAGCAAGGTCAAAACCGTCAAGAGGGCTTTCAGCATCCCCGAGCCTGCCATCGCCGGAATCAACGGGGAGAAGCTTCCGGAAATAACCTCAAAGATTGTGGATATGACGGATGTCTTTTTTCCGCTGGATTCGTGAGCCGTAGAGGCGTCTGACCCAAAATCCATGTTTTTCATGATTTCCGTATATACATAGGCAACATGGCTGCCAATTACAACTTGAAATTGTCCTCCGCTTTCAACAACAGTAATGACTCCCTCGTGTTTCTCAAGCGCTTCTCTTTCGGCTTTTCGTGAATCCTTCAGGTCAAATCGGAGCCGTGTAGCACAATGGACAAGCCCATTAATATTTTCTTCTCCTCCAACGAGACGTACGATATCCTCGCCCATTTTCTTATGGTCCATGTTCATTCTCCTCTTGGGCAGATTGCCTGAAAACAAAAAAATACCTAAACGAAAGGCCTGCATGATCATAGAAAATGATCACTGCCATTCATTTAGGTATCGCCTGCTTATCAGTAACAATCCTTAAATTTAAGTTGTGAGCCTACTATAAAACACTCCGAAATCGTTTGCAAGCTTTTTTTTCTAAGCATCAGCCAAATCATTTCTGGAGGTTACACGCTGTATATGAATCGTCAAATACACTTTCTCGTCAATCGACATCGCACTTTCATGCTTCAATTCCAAGTATTGATTAATTAATTGGGTGCATTGAAAAGCCCTCTCGTATTTCTCTTTGACTTGGTCATACAAGAAGTTATCCCCTGATGCTAATTGCTCTTGTTCATTGCTCAGCAAGCGTTGGGCAAAGTACTGCAAATGTGTAATAAATCGCGAATAATTAAATGAGGTTTCATCTAGGGTAATCTGATAGTAATCGGTTACAATATTGAAAATATCATCAATGACCTCTGTAATCTCAACTGTTTGTTTCATTCCCTGTCCGTCTTGTCTTGCATTAACAAAATGCATGGCAATAAAGCTTGCTTCATGCTCATCCATTTGAATGCCAAATTGAGCATGAATGATGTCCAATGCATTCATACCGATCATAAATTCTTTTTTGTAAAATTTTTTGATTTGCCATAACAGTGAATTTTTAAGTCCCACGGATTTTCTATATCGAGAGATGGCAAATTGGATATGGTCAATCAACGAAATATAGATATTATCACTAAAAATATCTCCCATTTCTTTTTTGGCGCTGCCTACAATTTCATCCGCCACCTTTAAATACTCTACAGAGGTTTCCCCAATGAGATCAATTAATTTTTGCGGAATTTTATCGGACTTTAATACAAAAGTTTTTTCTATCTTTTCTTCATCGACCCTTTGTCCATTTTTCTTTTTAAAACCCAGACCGTTCCCTATGACAACAAACTCATGACCTACCTGATTTTCGGCCCGAATGACATTGTTGTTAAATATTTGCCGGATGATCATCTATCTGCTCACCTCATTGATGTAATAACAAAGTTGGAATAACAAAAAAAACCAAATAACGACTAAGTCCATTAGTCATTATTTGGGTATCGCCTGCTTACCAGTAACAATCCCGAAGGGCACAATGCCCCTCATTCAATTACTCTTACTATACCGCTTTCAAAGCAGAATAACAATACAATCATGCCAAAAAACCGCCAAACACTCGAAATCCTTGTGCTTAGCGGTAATTTAAGTTCATGCTTAACGTTCTTTTTCTTTGCAAAATACATCTTTGGCTACCTGAACAGCTGAGGCTGCTCGCGGCCATCCTACGTAAAAGGCTAGTTGTGTAATAACCTCAATCAATTCTTCCTCCGAAATTCCGTTCTCTTTGGCCAGGTTCAGATGATAAGGAAGTTGATTCACATGCTCACCCGCTACCAGAGTAGCAACTGTAATGAGACTCCGTTCCCTAAGAGATAGCTCACTTCTTCTCCATACATCTCCAAAAAGAACTTCCTCCGTATAGCTTACAAAAGCGGGTGCCAAATCACCAATCGTTTCCCGAACACTCGATCTGATTAATTTATGCTTCATAAAATCATCTGGGCAAGTCCGTTGCCAAAGGACCAATCCTCTAATTCAGTCTCCACCAGTGTCACAAATACATCTTCTGGTCTAGTCTTACATTCAATAGATATGAGTGCGGCTAACCTTTGGTAAAAACTCTTTTTTTGTTCCGTAGTTCTACCCGATCCCATCGTAATTTGGATATAAAGCAGCTTGTCTGTTCTGGGTACATTCAAATAATCGGAACTATAATAAAATTCGCTTTGCTTATGAGCATGAAAAACCTGAAAATAATCCTTGGGCGGGACCTGAAAATGTTCAATCAAAGCATTCATGATGCAGCGGCTAATGCCAGACAGGTCCTGCTCTGTGTATTGTTGCTCCATATAGCCTACTCGTACAAAGGGCATATGCATTCTCTCCTATCCGTTGGGATAAGATGATTGTACTCTTCTTATCTTCATCTGTATAATTGAAAATAATCATAAATATATTCAACTTTATCGATGGAGATGAGTTTGTATGGATCTGAAAGAGTTAACTACGTTTCGTACTATTATTGAAGAAGGAACCTTCTCGAAAGCTGCCGCCAAATTAAACTACGCACAATCTACAGTCACGAACCAAATCCAAAGGCTAGAGAAAGAGCTGGGATTTCAGCTTTTTAAAAGAGGCTGGGATGCGGAATTAACCGCCTCTGGAAAAATGTATGCCGAAGAGGTTGACGGACTTATACGGCATTGGAATTTTGTAACGGACCAGGCGAAATCGCTGAAAAAAGAAGAGATTGGCACGCTCCATATCGGTGTGCTTGAAACGGTAGCTACTACTGCACTGCCTTTGATTCTACGACAGTTTCGTGAGCATAAACCGAAAATCACATGCCATTTTACAGTGGGAAACACAGATGCACTCTCCAAAGCTTTGTTGGACGGTACATTGGATTTTGCAATCTCCGGCGAACCTCACTCCATTCCTTCCCTACATTTCGAACCTCTGTATCAAGAACAAATTGCTTTTATCGTGTCCCGTAGTCATCCCTTCGCGGCAAGAAATGAGCTTCAGCTCGAAGATCTGTATGAGTATCCGCTTATCGTCGGAGGTAAGAACTGCTTGTATCATATACGACTGGAGAAGGAGCTTTCCCGCTTCCCGTCGATGCCTTTTTTTTATACCGTCAGTCAAATTTCGTCTATACCCTCATTTGTACATACGTTTCCTTCGGTTGGAGTGGTTCTGTCATCAATGCCTTTGCAGAAGGACCTGGTCACCATTCCTCTCCAGCTAACAGATCCGAATATCCCCATCGGACTATTACAAAACAATCAGCACCCACAATACCTGACTTCGGCCCAAAGGCTGTTTATGCAGCTGGTTAAAAAAACAGTGGGGAATGACACCCGTTGGAGCTGAAAATATTATGAGCCCATAAAAAAACCGCTAAACACCTCGATATACGAGTGTTTAGCGGTTTTCCTATGATAAGACCAAGAGGAGTTCGGCTCCTCTTTTAATTTCTATACTCTTGTGATACTCGTTATTTCGTTTCAACTGGTTTTTTCCACAGTCCCAGAATGAGCGCAGAAATCACGGAGCCAATCGCCACTGCAAGCAAGAACAGCAAAGCATGATTGGCAAGCGCTGCTACAAAAATCCCGCCATGCGGTGCTGGAAGATTGATTTGCCAGAATTGCGTCAGACCGCCAGCAATCGCTGAACCTACAATACAAGAGGTCAGGACACGCAGAGGGTCAGCAGCCGCGAAAGGGATGGCCCCTTCTGTAATAAAGGACAATCCGAGTACATAGTTTGTCAAGCCAGACTTGCGTTCTTGCTCGGTAAATTTATTTTTGAAGAACGTCGAAGCTAGTGCGATCGCCAGTGGAGGCACCATACCGCCTGCCATAACAGCTGCCATCATAGCCCCGTTTGTGTTACCGCTGGAAGTAAAGACACCGATCGAAAATGCGTATGCTGCTTTGTTGAAAGGTCCGCCCATGTCGATCGACATCATTCCGCCCAGAATCAGACCCAAAATAACCGCATTACCAGTTCCCAAATTGTTCAGAACATTGACAAGCCAAGTATTAATACCACCAAAAATTGGATCGAACAGGTAGAACATAATCGCGCCTGAAATTAGGAGTCCAAATACAGGGTATAACAAGATTGGTTTTAAACCATCCAGAGCTTTCGGCAGACCTGCAAAAGCTTTACGCAGGAAGATAACTACATAACCGGCCATGAAACCAGCTGCCAGACCGCCAAGGAACCCTGCATTGGAGTTTACAGCCATCAGACCACCGACCATACCTGGCATCAGTGCTGGGCGGTCTCCAATGCTCATTGCGATAAATCCGGCCAGTATCGGAATCAGGAAGTGAAACGCACCTGTTCCTCCGCCAATCGTTTGCAGCAATTGGAATAGTACATTATCTTCTCCAGCCACTTGTTCGATCAAGAAGGAAATCGCTAACAAGATCCCCCCGCCGACAACGAATGGCAACATATGAGAAATCCCGTTCATTAAATCCTTGTAAATTTTACTACCTACGCTGGTCTTCTCGGCTTTTGACTCTTCAGCGTTGCCTTTACCTTCACTACGGTAAATTGGTGCTTCGCCGTTCAGCGCTTTGCGAATCAGTTCTTCAGATTTACGGATACCGTCACTTACCGGTCTTTGCAATACAGGTTTACCGTCAAATCTGGCCATTTCAACCTTCTTGTCAGCTGCAACAATGACGCCTTTGGCACGACGGATTTCATCTGCTGTCAGTACGTTTTGTGCGCCTTCCGAGCCGTTCGTTTCTACCCGGATATTGACTCCCATTTCTTTCGCTTTCTTAATGAGAGCGTCTTCAGCCATAAACGTGTGCGCAATGCCTGTAGGACAAGCGGTCACCGCAACTACAAACTCGTCAGAATCAGGGTTGCCAACGATAACTTCCGGCGTTTGCTGTGCTTTGGCTGCCTCTTTCTTGGCCTCTTTTGCTTTCTTGGCAGCTTCTTCTTCCGCCTGCTTAGTATCAAATAGCTCTGTTACTTCATCCGGTGTTTGTGTATTCATCAGCTTGTCGATGAAATCAGTATCAATGAGCAACCGAGAAAGGGCAGCCAGTGTGCGAAGATGTGTGTTTGCTGCTCCCTCTGGAGCTGCAATCATAAAGAATACCTTCGCGGGTTCACCGTCCAGCGATTCGAATTCTACGCCTTTACTGCTTTTGGCAAAAACGACGGTCGCTTCATTCACGGCTTTCGTCTTGGCATGCGGCATCGCAATACCACCGCCGATTCCAGTGCTGGATTCAGCTTCGCGTTTGTATATCATTTCTTTGAACAAGGCCCGGTCATTAATACGTCCACTTGCTTCGAGACTGGTGATGAGTTCCTCAATCGCCCCGTCCTTTGTCGTTGCCTGCAGGTCCATGATCATCGTTTCTTTAATCATCAGGTCTGTTATTCTCATTGTTCACACTCTCCTAAGTTCGATCAGCGTGTAGAAACACGCATAATAAGCTCATGCTGTAGCCAGATTACCGTTTTGAAATCGTGACTTGCGGCCGTAATTGTTCAATTTTCTCTCTCGTAGCCAGATCATCGGAGAACGCGGTTGCGCTTCCGGATGCCACTCCTGCACGGAAGGCTTCGATCGGATCGCCATGTAGAGCCAGCGTACCCACGAATCCAGCAATCATAGAATCACCTGCGCCTACAGAATTTTTCACCGTTCCTGCCGGTACATTTGCGTGATACACTTCATCTGCCGTAATGAACAAAGCCCCTTCTCCTGCCATGGAAATGAGTACATTTTTTGCACCTGCTTCCAGTAGTTTACGACCGTAAGTGACGATCTCCTCCTCAGAATGAATAGTTACGCCAAACAACTCAGCCAGCTCATGATGATTCGGCTTGATGAGCAGCGGTTTATGAACCAAGGCCTTCATCAGCGCCTCACCTGTGGTGTCGATAACGAATTCAGCCCCGGTGTGCTGACATACGCGAATCAGTCGCTCGTAGAAGTCCCCTCCAAGGGATGGCGGGATGCTTCCCGACAAGACGACAATGTCATTTTTCTGGAGACTCGCCAGCTTTTGCACCAATGCATCGGCTTCTTGCTCACGAATCGCAGGCCCCAAACCGTTAATTTCCGTTTCATCACCATGCTTGAGCTTAATATTGATCCGTGTATCATCTTCGATCATTACAAAATCAGTTTTAATGGATTCTTCCCGCAATGTATCGTCGATAAACCTGCCTGTGAACCCTCCGAGAAAACCAATCGCCGTGCTGTCTGCCCCCAACTGGTTTAGTACACGTGATACATTAATTCCCTTGCCACCTGGCAGTTTTAAATCACGTTTCATCCGGTTCAAATCACCAAGCTTCAAATCGTCAACTTCCACGATATAATCAATGGAAGGGTTCAGCGTTACTGTATATATCATCGTTATCCCTCGATTATTTTAGTTTTCTGTGCGATGGATCGGCGTGAACGTTCCGGCACCGATTCAGTAATAAGGATAGCTTCCTTGAGTTCGAACAATTTGGCGAAGGTTACTTCTCCAATTTTGCTGGAATCGGCCAACACATATGTTTTGCCGGACAGCTGGTGGGCACGCCGCTTGATCAGCGCCTCTTCAGGATCAGGAGTGGTATACCCCATCTCCACGTCTACCCCGTTCGTTCCCAGAAAGCACTTGTCGAATCGGAAATTGTCCAAATTCTGTAGGGCAATACTCCCGATTACGGCTTTGGTATGAATTTTCATCATCCCTCCCAGTAGATAGCTTCTAATTCGTTTGCTTACCAGTGCTTCTACGTGGGAGAGACCATTCGTCACGACCGTCACGTCTTTAGCTTCAATGTAAGGAATCATCGCCATCGTTGTTGTTCCCGCATCCAGATAGATACATTCACCATCCAAAATTTCTTTGGCTGCCATACGAGCGACTGCGTTTTTTTGTTGAACGTTTTTGAATGTTTTTTCTTCCATGCCAGGTTCCTGACTTTTCTGATTCAGCAAGGTTGCCCCGCCATGAATCCGCTTTAACAACTGACGGCCTTCAAGATCTATCAAATCACGCCGAATCGTTGACTCAGAAGCTCCCAAGAGATCAGCCAATTCCTGCAATTTTACAACACCACGCTCTTGTAAGCGCTGTATTATTAACTTGTATCTTTCTTCCGTCAGCATCTTCATTCCCCCAACTGTTCTTATCGTACCACAAACCTAGCAAAAAACAATCATTTTTCTCCAAAAAGATTCAAAAAAATTCATTCCAACTTCATTTTTTTACAAAATGGTGAATTCCTGCTCCAATCAGCATGATTGCGTTTACATTTTAAAGAAAATTCAGCTACTTTTATGTAAATTCATTCTTCTTACATAGGAATTCAGCAGTAAACGTTCAAAAACGTTCTGACACTTTAATATGCCCCATCATATCCCTTGCTCCCTACGGTCTGGATTTGCTGTAGCTGTAATTCTCGATTCTTCAGCCAGCAAATCATAAAACTTCTTATGCCCTGGACGCGAGGGTCAGTACTGCAAGCTTGGATTAACTCAACAAGAGCCATGATTGCATGCATACCGCATTCATGGCTCACCTCATTAGGATAAATATTCACCCTCAATCATCTTCTCTAGATAATCTTCCGGCTGCGCAAGAAACTCAGCAAAGCTGCATACATCCGCATATTCTTGATGCTCCTCGTCATAATAACCAAGACACTTGTGCTTCGGATTCCATACCAAAAGGATATCCGAATAGTTATCTACGTTTAGAGACAAACGCAACAGCTTTTGCCGTCCCACCTTCATCTCAACCGTATCTATGAAAGAGAAGAACTCAACAAATTGGATACCTAAATCATTTTCTGGAAGATCCACACGGAGCTGATCTCCCATCAGAAAGGCTACAAGATCCTTAGGAAGCTTGTAGCTTTTTAAGGTATGTCGTTTATTCTCCAGATTATGAAACGCTGGTGGTTCCACAGACTTTAGATATTCGGCCATTTCCACGTTCTTATTGCTAACAGCAATCGTATATGCCCGATCTCCATCCTTTTCTGCCAGTGTCACATCAGCTCCATACTCTACCAGGTACTTAACCATCGCAAAATCATTATTTCGTGCTGCCACAGTTAAAGGAGTCGCTTTATAGGGATATACCATATTAGGGGCATTGTAATTAATATCCGCACCATGCTCCAACAGTAGTGCCACTGTGTTCAGATCATGTTTACTAACTGCGTTGCGCAGCGTTGCCCCACCGTGCTGCTTTACATCGAGGCCAAGTTCGTGAATCAGCAAGATATTCTTTTTATTGCCATAATAGGCTTGCTCATAGGCACCGGCTTTGACCTGATTTTTTCCGTCCAGCTTGGCACCATGGGCCACCACATAGCGGACAATTTCTTCTGAACAATAACGAACAGCTGTTAAAAATGCGGGACGATCTTTTGCATTAAGTTGAACACCTTGCTCCACCAACAGCTTCAACACATCCAATTGCTCGCAGATGAGCGCAAGGTCTAATGGACTTAACGTCGTATATTTGCTGAGTTTAATTTCTTGTTCGATATCCCAGCCTTCGGTCAGCGCTTGGCGTAATGCCGATATATTGCCTTCTACAATATGCATTGCGATTTCTGGAAGAACGTCAAATTTGCCGATATCTTTTAATTGGATCATCGTATACCCTCACTCTTTATGTATCTGCTATTCATGTACATCTATTTTATACCAATCTTCCGTTTACTTAAATCCGCCTGACTCCCCAGTTTACTTGCTCACTCTAATGCAAACAATTGAGAGTATAGGTGAATATGCCTTATAGAAGCTATAATTGTAGTTGATTCTTTATACTCGATGTAACGAAAAGGAGAACATATGAATAGCATTCAATACTTATCCCAATTCAATTTGCTGCATAGTCTCTCACGAGAAGATTTGATTGAAATGGATCAAATGACCTCCATTACGACTCTACCAAAAAATACATTTATTCAAACCCCAGATACCTTTTCCGAAGGGCTTTATTTTGTGAAGAAGGGAAAAGTACGTCTATATAAGCTAAATGCTGACGGGAAGCAATTTACTTTGGATATCCTCAATGAGGGGAATGTATTTGGTGAAATGGATATGATTTCATTAGGGACAAGGGATATGTATATAGAAACGATAGAAGAATGCGATATCTGCCGGATGGACAAAGACCGGTTTGAGCATTTTTTAATACAACATCCCCGGTTTATGATGAACATGATCAAGGTGCTAAGTGACCGAATCTCAGGAATGAGCAGTCTGGCCCAGCATTTAGCCTTGGGAAATTTGCAGGATAAAATTTTATATGTTCTTTTAAAATTATGCGATCAATTTGCCCTTCAAAGGCATGATGAGTATTACAAAATTGATTTCCCGCTTTCTCACCAGGAAATAGCACATTTGGTTGGAGCCACCCGTGAGGCTGTAACAACCGCTCTACAGGAGCTCGTCAAAGAAAGGGTCATTAAGACCGGCTTTAAGACAATTTACATCCATCGCCAAAAGCTAGTGAAGTTGTAAGCTACATTACATCTTTCCTCCTGACAAAAGATTTATCGTATACCTACCAGCAAATATACGATATGGAGTGATGAAATGCTACACCGCAAAGGGGCTCGCAAAAGAACAGATATCCCTACTGATGTACTTCAATTGCTACAACAGGGACAACTTGAGACTGTGAATCTTACCGAATGGCTGGCTGTAGATCATATTGTACTTCTGCGGAACGCTCTTGATGAGTTTGGATTGCAGCGATCATTCAATGTCTTCTTGACTGAATTGGATCATCTGAAGGAAAAAAAGATCATGAAAATAATACCCGCAATAGCACAAGCATGGCTTCATGTGTTTGAGCAACAAACGTTAGAAGAGCGTACTCGTATCTTTGACGCGATGGCCTCTCATCTTTCAGATAGCATTCGCTGCTGGGCTGCCTACATCATCGGGGTAGATTCCCGTTTAAGTCTAGAAGAAAAATTAGCTGGTATTCGACCATTTGCAGCAGATTCCCATTTCGGAGTACGTGAAATTGCCTGGATGGCAATGAGAGAACCTATATCCTTGCAACTGGATGAGGCGCTTGTGCTGTTAAACAGCTGGATGCGAAACAAGGATGCTAACATACGTCGTTTTGCTATAGAATTAACCCGGCCACAAGGCGTTTGGGCCAAACACATCCCTGAACTAAAAGAACATCCCGAGTTAGCCCTTCCACTTTTGGAAGTGGTTCAATCTGACCCTGTCAAATATGTTCAAGACTCGGTGGGCAATTGGCTGAATGATGCCAGCAAAACTAACCCGGAATGGGTAATTAAGGTATGTGATACATGGCTGTTGGCTTCAGATACAAAGGAAACGAAGCGAATAGTAACTCGGGCACAAAGAAGCTTGAACAAAATGAAATAATCTGGAGACTCCTCCCCATCCAATCCATAGCTAGAATATTTACATAAACTATGAGATACATCTGGAATATTAGGAATTGAGGAATTCCTATGTCTATTATCCGAATCTATCTGGAAGCAGACAGTGTTGTATCTGGGAACATTGCCATCACCACGAATATAAATGTCACTCCAATTGTCAATCGGTACACAGCCGTTGTTGTGCTCGGCAACATCCTAGGGGGAGTGACCACCATCCCGGCACAAAATTTTACGAATGATAGTGGGACTTCAGTTGCGGCAAACAGTCTGCTGGCTCCGACCAGTAACGGTTACTACAATGTATTTGTGAATGGAACGTTGCAGCGAGGCGGATTAACGACACTTTCTCCTACTAATCTAATCATAAATACTGGCTTGTTAGTTGGCGCTACCGTAGTTATTGAGGTGATCAATTTCAACACCAGCGCTTCCTCAACATCTGTCAACAACGTCACAGTAACGACCACAATAAGCGACTGAGCTACGTAAAACAGGACAAACGCCTCTTTTTTATAATTTAATAAAAGGGTAAAATTCCCTTTATAAATATGAAACAGAGGGAGTTATTTCCATGCGATTTAGTTTTGCCTATTTTCGATTTTATATTATTGCACTTATAGCACTATTCATTCTTACCAGTTGCAATTCCAAAAATGCTGTAACTACAGTCCAAATGAATTCTAATGTAGACAATACGACTCATAATACAGCCGTTGTGGACAAAGAAAGTCAACCTGTCCCACACGTCACAGAGTCGTCAGCTCATGCCGTTACCTCGGATAAGGATCTTGTGGCTCTCACCATTCCCGCTGGCTGGCGTAAATTTAAACAAGGACAACTGGATTCAGTGCTTAGTGTTTGTGACAAAGAAAAAAAGAACGTAGGTCTGGTTTTCCGTGTCCCCAAGTCAGCTTTTGCAAATAATATGACGCTCGACGAATTCGTACAGCAACGTGAAGAAATCTCCGCACTGGGCCTAGAAAACTTTAAGGCTGTGGATACTACCCCAATCCAGATTGATTCCACAACCGCTAGAACAGCCGATTATAGTGGGAATTTTCAGGGCCAACAGGTCTATTACTTCAGTGCCATGTTTGAGAGCAAACAGCATTATCTTCAAGTATTGATCTATTCAAGGGGAGGCTCAGCTATAGAAAAACATCACGAATTTGCGACAATAGCCAGCTCCTTAAAAATATTAAGCGACTCACAAGTGGAGCCTGATCTTCGTTCAACAACTATTTTAAAAACTTTTAAAAGCGAAGATGCCCAGCAACGAATCCGTCTCCCTTATGTATGGAAGGCTGGTTTAATTCTTAATCCAGATGCGTTAATTCAAGCCTGGTATGAGAAAAACGATGCGTACATGGTGGTCATCAAGGATTGGAAATCTGAACTACCTTATGAGAAATCCTCAATGATCACATTAAAAGAATACGCTGAGTTTTCAGCTCAATTAGTACTTAAAAGGTCTGGAAAAGGGATAATATTGACGGGACCAATAAAGGTCAATATTAACGGGAATCAAGGCTTGCAATACGAAGTATGGACAGAGAACGATAAAGTGAAAGTTGTATATTTAATCACTTATTTGGAGCATACCGATTCTTTCTCTCAAATTATTTTTTGGACGAGAGCTGATTATTACGATAATCAAAAATCTGAATTTCAAAGATACACCAAAACATATAGAGAAGAAGAAATATAGACATGACAAAATCCGCCAAACACTTAGAAATCTTTGTGTAAAGCGGATTTTTTCTATGTGACTATCACAGCTTGAAATCCTAAAAACTTCTCCATATTAAAATGGAACTATATCACCTTAATTCTTATCTTTTGTGGGCTAATAAGAGATTAACTATAGTATCCAGTTGAAGTTCCAGCGAATAGGGATCTTCCATCACAAACTCATCCCCTTTATCGCTGAATGAACCGTACATGTACACCTGTCCTTTTTTTACAGCCGGAAGACCCTTCCATAGCTCACTATGTAGAATCTGATTGGCCCCTTCATCTTCTGAGCCATATACAAAGATGTGATCTCCCATATACTCGGGTAAAACCTCAAGCGAAATATTTTCAAATCCTTCTTTCATATTCAATGCTTTCTTAGTGGGTGGCAGCTGTAGCATTTGATATATGGTTGGACTTCCGTAGTTACCGCCTTTCGCCACTAAAACATAGATTGATTTATTGGCGACTTGTACGATCGAAACCGTCTCTCCATCTTTAATAATACCGTCAATTTTAGTTCTAGCCTCTGCAACTTTCTTCTCATATTCAGCAATCCACTGCTCGGCTTCTTTCTGCTTACCAAATATTTCACTGATTCTGCGGAATTTATCCAGTGGTCCCGCTGTAGATTCACCCTCCCAATACGGCAGGAACACAGTCGTTCCTACCTTCTGGTAGCTGTCGATGTTCTTTTCAATTGAGCCGATAATTAAATCCGGTTGCAGTACGGTCAGTTCCTCCAAATCCATAGGAAAATCCCCGAGATCTTTGATTCCGGCTAACTTCTCTTTGGGATATCCCGATTGATCAATCCAAGCCTCATTCAACATAAAGCTTCTGACCCCTACAGGTATAATCCCCAGTTTTAAAAGATGACCCATATACTGATCCGATGCTACTCGTTTCGGGTTAGCAGGTACTTCCACATCGCCTTTTAGTGTCTTAACCGTTCTGGTCTGTGCTTGTACTGCCGCTTGTCCATCGCTGTTGGATGATGTCGCTGTATGATTAGCTTTCGTTTGCGAGCTTCCATTTGTATTCGTCGGAGCTGAGCAGGCTCCCAGCATCAATGATAAGCACAACATGATCATCATTGCTGTAATTTTGCCTCTTCCGTGCATGAATAAATCCCCTTCCGCATGATACCGATATTGATAATCAATATCAGTATAACGGGTGAAAGCTGTCCGCTGAAGGGCATATTTAAGCTTCGTTTGGGGCATATCCTGATCTTGCGCCTGGATATGCTGCTGCCGTTCTTTTTTGAATCGTACAGGAGATAGTCCCTTATATTTCTTGAAGCTGCGACTTAATGAATGAGCATCTGGATATCCCACACGCTCTGCGATCTCCTGCAAAGTGGCATCCGTCTGCATTAGCAGCTCTGCCGCTCGATTTGCCCGTATCTGGCCCAAGTAATGAATTGGACTGGTATGCATTTTACTTTTGAACAGCCTTGATAAATGTCCGGTACTGCACTCTAGCTCCTCCGCAATGGACTCTAGTGTTATAGACCGACTAAAATGCTCACAAATATAAGTTACAGCTTGCGCTACCAAGTCAGGCTTAAGGGGCTGAATGCCTTGTCGATCCAATTGATGTAACAATTCGAAGACAAAATGATGAAATAAAGCTTTGACGTGCAGTTTACCAAGTCCCGATCCCTTATGCCATTCTTGCTCCAACAGCTTCACTTTATCATACAGGGGCAGCGGGTAATGAGGTGCGAAAGCATACTGATTCTGAAAAGGATTTCCCTTTTCCAGCAATTGTGCGATCTCCTTCCGACCAGATAGGGCCAAAGTTGCCTTGTACAGAATGATGTAATATTCAAGCACATCCTCCGTCATGACGCTCAGGCACATTCCTTTTCCCCCATGCAGGACATGAAAACGATCCACCCTATGAACACTGTCATCTAACCATACCCGCGCACTTCCGCGTACAGTATATAAAAACGCACTGACCGGAAGTCTGTAGTTTCGCAATTCTTCCCCTTTATCCATTTTCTTATGGCGAACATCCATCACTTGTATAAACACATGATTCCACAATAAAATGTGTTCGTTCAACTTCATTACTACCGCTCACCCCCCATCCAAATATAAGAAAAAGCCCTGTAAAGGGCTATCTTTTTTTGTGAACCATTCAATTGTCGCTTGGATTTCCACCGATATGATTAGGTTCCAAATCGTTTGCGATAACCACATTTTCGGCACAACTCTTCCACTGCTTCTCTCTTGGAGAATCCAAAGTACAGACGGTTTGCACGCTCACCTTCCACGATCTCGGAAAAAGTTTGCTCATGCACATTTCCTAAATTAATGACGCCCTCCCCATCAAGACAGCAAGGGACCACTGTTCCATCCACCAAAACCGCCGCTTGACTGCGAAGCGCATGACAAAAGCCTTTTCCGTCATCTTCTGGTGCACTCAGGCTAGGCCATTCAAATTCGTAGTCTTGATTCAAATATACATTGGGGGCGATTTTGACCCCACTGCCCGGCATTACTTTTTCTTCAATCCGATAGTCCAGCCCAAACTCTTGCTCCAATTGCTCCAGTGTCTCGCGGTTGCGCTGACGCTGCACATTAGTCAAATTATCTTGAGTCAGGTTCCAGAGACGGAATGAAATAATGACATTGTGCTTCACAGCTTCTCTGACAAACGTGAAAATATGACCCAAATAACCTTCTCGATCCACAGAACCTTCATGCCCGTCAAAACTATGAAGAGAAAAGTTCATCTGCCGTAATGCCGGCTGACCAAGCAGCTTATGTCCGGTCTTCGGCAGCAAGGTACCATTGGTGGTAATGTTGACCTTTAAGCCTTTCTCATGCGCACTCTCCAGCAAAAGATCAATTTTGGGATGGAGCAAAGGCTCTCCTTTGACATGCAGATAAATGTAATCCGTATGCGGCTTGACCTGATCAAGCACATTCCGAAAGACTTCTGGATCAATAAATTTTTTGACACGTTGTGTCTGAGGGCAAAAACTGCATGCAAGATTGCAAATGCTTGTTATCTCAATGTATACCTTCTTAAATGTCTTCAACATAATTTCCCCATTCTAACCTTCATCCTGAACATTTGGTTTATGCTCACTAATCTTATGATTATAACGGGTTATGAACGAGAGGTAAACTCTGCGGATATTTTCTATTGACCTTAGGTCTGACCTAAGGTTTATAGTGAAGTTATTCAATTATCAATTATGAGTAAGGAGACCTATCATTGAAAAAACACATAACGATCAGCCAGCTTGCTCAGCTCATGAATGTATCTGTACATCAGCTGCGGTATTTTGAGGAAAAGGGTATCCTTTATCCGTTATACACAGATGAAAATCAATATCGAATGTACGGACTTCATGAAATTTATCAACTTTCCCATATTTTAATGCTACGTAAACTAAACATCCCTGTCGGTCAAATTGAAGAATGTATGACTTCCTACACTGCCGATGATTACAACCAGCTTTTAGAACATTCGTTACAGAAGGTACAGGATGAAATCGCTAACTTAAAGTTGCTCGAACAGTTTATTCACAAAGTGCTAAAAGAACATCATACCCTTACCCAGCAAAACAATGAGTATCGACTCAAGCTGCAGGGCACTCGACATTTAAAGCTGTGGTTTGCATTGGAGAGTGATCAAGAACTCACGGCCAGGAATCTATTTGAGCAGCGGCCTTCACCACCACAATTATTTGAAAATGATCTACATTATCTATCTGATTCTGGACAGGTGAAACTATATTATGAAACGACATCAGGAGCAGCTGACTATATTCTGGAAGAAGGCACCTATCTCTACAAGCATTTCTCCGCCACTGAAGACGCTGAGATCGAACACCAAGTCCAACAACTGGAGCATTATGCGACCCAGCACCAATATGAATGCCTAAGCAAGGTCATTGTGGTGGAAAAATCCTATCTATCCATATTCGACAGCAACGAGCTGCAATATGAGATTCAAGTAAAAATTTCTGATGTGCAGGAGGACGTTACATGAGTCCACAATCCTATGACATTGTTGCTTATCAAGAGCAAGACCATGAAGCCGTATGTAAGCTCTTAGTGGAATCGTTTAAGGCAAAATTTCAAGCTCTTGTTACTTTGGAGGATCAAGATATACAGCGTTTATTAATGCAGGTTTGGGTTCAACATCCTGATTCTACATCTGGGAAGCAATTTGTGGTTAAAGAGAACGAAGATGTTGTTGGTGTCCTTTCGCTCAAATGGAAGACTTCCTCCTCTTCACTTCCTAAAACAAATCTCACTTCTTTGGCTTCGCTTATAATACAGTTTGGCTGCTTCAATGTATTTAAATTTTTGACAGGCATGTATGCGCTGGACTATAAACCTGCCATAGATGAGTGTTACATTGATCATTTGGCGATTCGCTCAAGTCATCGCAATCAAGGGATCGGGCGACATTTTCTAGCTTTCGCACAGCGGTTTACGGTTGAATCCGGGTTCCATACGTTGACACTTTATGTAGCACATCAGAATCGGCAGGCTATCCGCTTGTACCGCAATCTAGCGTTTGAAATAGAGCAGTCCCGATATAATGGTTGGCGGCATTTTTGGTTCAAGGAGCCTGTATGGCATCTAATGAGCTGGAAAGAACAAAACTGCATTCGAGGAGAGAACAGCATTGAAAAAAACATATAAACTTACCCTTGGTATTGCGGCAGGTCTGGCTGTTGCCTTGATATTGATTGTTTTATATCAAAATTCCTACAAGATGACGGAAGAAAAAATACAAATTGCAACTCCCAAAGGAGTATTAACAGGTACACTGGCTTTGCCTAAAAACTACTCGGGAAAGGTTGGATTGGTTGTTTTTGTCCATGGAGATGGTCCAATCAATGACACCTATGATGATGGATACAAACCACTGTGGGAAAGGTTTGCTTCTAAGGGGTATGCTTCCTTATCCCTGAATAAGCCCGGTATTAACCGCGCTCCAGGCGATTGGCTGGAGCAAAGTATGGAGGACCGGGCACAGGAGATTCGATATGCAGTTGACTGGGCCAAAACCTTACCGATGATTGATAAGCACAAAATCGGCCTTTGGGGAGCCAGTCAAGCAGGCTGGGTCATTCCGAAAATCGTTAAAGAGGAGCATGATATTGCATTCAGCATCCTTGTATCGCCGGCTGTGAATTGGATTACACAAGGGCGATTTAACACAAAAAAAGAGTTGGAACAAGAAGGAGCTAGCCCGCAGCAAATTAAAAAGAGACTGGACTACGACCATAAGGTTCTACAATTACTGAAAAATCATGCTTCCTATGAAGAATACCTAAGCATAGCCAGTCCTAACGATATCATTTCCAAAGAAAGATGGAGCTTTATAGGCAAAAATTTTCGTTCTGATTCTACGGAAGAATTAAGCTACTTTAAATCTCCTGTACTCTTGGTTCTGGCTGGGAAAGATATAAACGTAGATGTAAAAGACACTGAGCGAGTATATCGCCAAAAGATATCTCCAGACCTGCTGTCTGTCATTCATTTGCCAAAAGTTGACCATTCCATGATGAATGAGTACATCACGCATTCCAAGTCCCTAACCTTCTTAACCGCCGTATTTGCCCCCAGACAATTGGTGAGTGATGATTATCTACAAATTCTCGCCGATTTTGTTAGTCAGCATTAAGCTTGGAACTGCTGTATACTCTATTAGACCGGGAATAGATATATAAACAGCAAAAAAACGGCATTTCTGCCGTTTTTTTAAAGGATGGACTCTCAGGGACTCGAACCCTGGACCAATTGATTAAGAGTCAACTGCTCTACCAACTGAGCTAAGAGTCCATATAAAATTATGGTGGAGCCTAGGGGGATCGAACCCCTGACCTCATCGCTGCCAGCGATGCGCTCTCCCAGCTGAGCTAAGGCCCCGTCTCATGTAAGTTAATTAACGTTTCAAGCGACTTCTATATCATATAAAATATTCGACCCTGTGTCAATACTTTTATAAAAAAAATATTAACATCTTCCCGCCACGGCCCTAAAAAGATACAGTCAGCGATCAGTCGCTGTCTGTATCTTTGGATAACAGTGTTTTCAGTTCCTTCATAAACATATTGATGTCTTTGAACTGCCGATAGACGGACGCAAAGCGTACGTAGGCCACTTCATCCACAGGATAGAGCTGTTCCATGACCAGCTCACCAATCTGCTGGCTATCCACCTCTGTGGCTGCCGTGTTGCGAATGGCGTTCTCCACCTGAGATACAATCAGATCGAGCTGCTCGACTGATACTGGACGCTTCTCACAGGCTCGAATGAGACCGCGCAGCATTTTATCACGGCTAAACTCTTCACGGCTGCCATCTTTTTTGATGACCATCAGTGGGGTCTCTTCCACCATTTCAAAGGTGGTAAAACGCCTGGCACACTGTTCGCATTCGCGGCGGCGTCGGATGGACTTATTATCATTCGCTGGTCGCGAATCCAACACTTTCGTGCCGTTGTAAGCGCAATACGGGCACTTCATAATCTCATCACTTCCTTTTTCCAATAAATTCCCGAAGCTTTTTAGTAATAATTTTATCGAAACGGATCATAATATGTTTACCACGTCGCGAGGAGGTGAACAACAATGGCACAAGGAAACAATGGCAACTCCAACAACCTGGTAGTCAGCAGATCCTCCGGTGCTCTGGAGCAAATGAAATATGAAATCGCTCAAGAGCTGGGTATCAGCATTCCTCAAGATGGATACCAAGGTAACATGACTTCCTATGAGAACGGTTCGATCGGGGGCTACATCACAAAACGCCTCGTAACGATCGCCGAACAACAATTGGCAGGACAATACCAATAATCTCGGTAATAATGAAGAAGTAATACGAAAAAGTGTAGGGATAGGCTGCTAAAAACAGCCTGTCCTGCGCTTTTTTTCATTTTAAAGCGAAAAGGCTCATGTTGTCATTAACCTGTCCCTTAAAACTCATTATAAATTTTTGTATATTGCCTGTAGTAATAGATGACTCGCTGTACATAATGCCGTGTCTCACCAAAAGGGATTTGCTTAATGGACTCTTCTTTGCCATCCCACACCCCCTGATCCAGCCATTCCTGAACTTTACCTGGACCAGCATTGTAAGCAGCTACGATGACCACAGGATTATCCTGAAACTTCATAGACAGGTTATGCAGATACCAGGTACCCAGCTCAATATTGGTGCCGGGCTCGTGCTTGACACTGTCCAGCGGGACCTTTTGAATCTGAGCACTCTCCATAATCCAATTGGCCGTGTTCGGCATAATCTGCATAAGCCCCAGCGCACCCTTGTGTGACTGCTTGCTGGTTTTAAAATTTGTTTCCACACGGATAATAGACGCCACCAAAAATGGGTCCACTTCATAGGTCTGTGAATACTGCCGAATCTCATCCTTATATTGAATCGGGTAAAACCAGGACATCCAATTCGAGTTGAGGAACAGAATCAGGACAAATCCGACAAACAAAATGAGCAGGACTCTTTTCTTACGTAAAATGTTCATGCAAGTCCCTTTCGCTGCCAAAACTGATCAATTTGCATCTGCGTCTCAGACTGTGTTCCGCTATTATCAATAACAATATCAGCTAAATTTTTTTTCTGCTCGATATCCATTTGTGCGGACAAACGAAGCTCGGCTTGCTCTTCTGTCAGACCGTCTCTGAGCATCAGACGTCGGAGCTGAACATCACGTGGTACATATACAACCATAATTTCCTCGTACAGGCTCTCCAGCCCAGACTCATACATTAACGGGATATCTGCCAAAACAAGCTTGTCCGGCTGCTCCCGTTCATAAGCTTCCATGCGCAGACGCATTTCCTCACGAATAGCAGGATGCGTAATATCGTTAAGTGCCTGTCGCTGTACAGGATCTCTGAATACAATCTCTCCCAGTCTTTTGCGGTGCAGGGTTCCGTCACTGTTCACTATAGCTTGTCCAAAATGCTGTATGACCGCCGCCAGCACCGGATGCCCCGGAAGCATAACTTCCCGGGCAATGGCATCTGCGTCGATCAGCAGCGCACCCTTGGCGACCAAAAGAGCCGACACGGTGCTTTTTCCGGTAGCGATCCCTCCGGTTAATCCGATATTCATGCTCTTCACCTCATAACAGCTTCAATATACCCATCATAATCAGTAATAATGCCGGCAATACGCCGAGCGCCTTCATAAATCGAAATGCTGACAGGAAGAACCCTGCCTTCATACCAGCAATCAAAAATACACCACTGAATAACGTAATAGCCAGCGCAGTAGACAGGGGCTGAAAACCAAGCATGGCTGCACCTAAGCCCGCTCCGAACGCATCGACCGATAATGCAATACCTAACCAAACCGCTTCGGTAGCAGATATACTGCCGGAACGGTCCATATCCGCAGCAGACGGGCTTCGAAGAATCCGAATAACAAGCCCCCATTTGCGGAACTCCAGCGAAAATAACGTTCGCTCCTCCTGCTGTAGCTCCAAAGAAGTCTCTGTCGATAGATCTCTTCCTGAGCTGGTTAGAGACTCTGTATTGGCATTCTCAGCACTTTTTTTCTCCGCAAGCGCTGATATATGCCCTGAATCTGAATCAACCTGTTCCGTAAGGTGCAGATCCCGAGGGACTTCCGCTGTTTCTTCCGTCAAATCTTCCTTGCGTTGCAGAGCCTGAATCAAAGAGTAACAGCCGATACAGATCAGAATGACAGCACCGAAAACCGTCGTATATACAGGAGACAGGACACGGGATAGTAATGCGCCGAGCTGCATAGATATGCCGATCACCAAACCTGAACATACGGAGATGATAGCAATCGACAACAATGGAATTTTCATTTTGCGCAGACCATATGTAACACCGACTCCGAAACTGTCCAAACTTAGCGCAAATGCCAGTAACAGCAGGGCTCCCCAATGATTAGCCACTCCAATTCCCTCCCATTGCGAAGGCTGGGCCTTACAGCAACCGACTCCCTTCGCAGTATTGGTACTTGGAACAATATATGAGAGGGATGGGCTTGGGGTGACTGTGCCTGTTTAGCGCAAAGGCTGGCAGACCGGGCAATGATGTGTGCCACGTCCAGCTACGACGGATTTTTCGATCAATGTACCACAGTTAATACAAGGCTTCGCGTTGCGTCCATAGATTTGCAACTGATGCTGGAAATCGCCCGTTTTGCCCTGTCCGTTAACGAAAGATTTGATGGACGAGCCACCAACCTGAATCGACGCGCCCAGCGTGGAGACAATAGCTTCATGCAGTACTCGAAATTGGCTATCCGTTAGGCTTTTGGCTGGCTGTGCCGGATGAATCCCTGCCTTAAATAACGATTCATCTACATAAATATTCCCGATGCCTACCACATATGACTGGTTTAACAGCGCTGCCTTGATCGAAGTCGAACGAGTTCCAACAGCGGCACGCAGCATTTCAGGTGTAAAAGCCTCGTCCATCGGTTCCAGACCGAGTTTATTCAGCGGCTTTTCCAGCAAATCCTGTCCTGCCGGAAATAAGTGCATTGTACCAAATTGGCGCACATCCTGATAACGCAGCTCTGTACCATCTTTAAAATGAAAGATGACATGGGTATGCTTTTCCACAGGATCATCTTGTGAATACAATCCATAGCGTCCTTCCATTCGAAGATGGGAGACAAGCACTAGCCCGTCCAGCAAAATCCGCAGAAACTTACCGCGTCTTTCCACCCCAATAATCCGGTGGTCAGCCAATTCCATCGCAAATGCGTGAATATCATCGGGACGTTGGATAATACGCGGCAAATTTACGGTTACATGATCTATATGTTTATCGACTATAAGCTCGTTTAGTGTTCGTTTAATGGTTTCTACTTCCGGTAATTCCGGCATGATGTCTTCACCTCACCCTATATTATAACGGAAGCAACGTCAAATTGGGACTATCTACTCATTGAAATATCTTACTTGGCCTCATACCAATTGCTGCCATAGCTTACTTCCGCTTTAAGCGGCACAGCCAGCTTTAATGCAGCTTCCATGGTAGCGGGAACAAGCTCTTTCATCGTTTCCATTTCCTCAGGCGGAACCTCGAATACAAGCTCATCATGTACTTGTAACAGCATACGGCTGCGAAGATTGCGCTCACGCAGCGCTGCGTCCATCTGCACCATCGCCAGCTTGATAATATCGGCTGCGGTACCTTGAATCGGCGTATTCATCGCTGTACGCTCGGCGAACGAACGCTGGTTGAAATTGCTGGCGTTTATCTCTGGCAAATATCGTCTGCGTTCCAACAACGTTTTTACGTATCCATCCCTCTTCGCATCCTTCACAATATCATCCATGTAACGGCGAACACCCTGGAACACGTCAAAATACTGGTCGATAAAGCGAGCCGCTTCCTTCCGCGTAATATTCAAATTTTGCGACAGACCATAGTCACTAATCCCGTAAACAATCCCAAAGTTGACCGCCTTTGCAGAACGGCGCATATCGGAGTCTACAGCCTCTGCCGGTACACCGAACACATCGGATGCGGTCTTGGTATGGATGTCCATATCGTGAACAAAAGCCTCTTTCAAACGCTCATCATCCGAAATATCAGCCAGCACCCGCAGCTCGATTTGTGAATAGTCTGCCGCCAAAATCGACCAGCCCGGCTCCGATGGAACAAATACTTTGCGGATTTTGCGTCCTTCTTCGAGACGGATCGGAATGTTTTGCAAATTCGGAAATTGACTGCTCAAGCGTCCAGTTGCTGCAACCGTCTGCCGGAAATACGTATGCACTTTACCTGTCTTCTCCGAAATTTCTTTAAGCAATCCTTCGACATACGTCGATTGAAGTTTGGCAATGGTGCGATATTGCAATATGTTTTGCACAATATCATGATATGGCGCAAGCTTTTCCAGCACCTCTGCATCGGTCGAGTACCCGGTTTTTGTCTTTTTAATAACGGGCAGACCCAGCTTATCAAACAAAATCTCACCCAACTGCTTAGGCGAATTAAGATTGAACTCTACCCCTGCAATACTGTAGATCTCACCCACCAACGTTGTAATCTGGGCTTCAAATTCTTTTCCCAAAGCGCGCAGTTCCTCTACATTCACCAAAATACCCTGCTTCTCCATATCCGCCAGAATGCGGGATAACGGCATCTCAAGCTCATGGAACAGCTTGTGCATTTCCGTTTTTTCCAGCTCCGCCTGCTGCACAGGTACCAACGCTTCGATCACCGCTGCCTTACGCGCCACATGATCGGATAGTACATCTACGTCAGGAACTTTATATTTAGCTCCTTTACCAAACACTTCGTCGTCTGGACGAATCGATGACAAGCCATACTTGGCTGCCAGCCCACTCAATGTCTGATTGGCGTCTGTCGGATCTAGCAAGTATCCGGCCAGCTGCACATCAAACTCAGCTCCAGCAAACTCAATTCCATGCCAGTGTAAAGCCAAGTCCGTACGATGCAGATCATGACCGCGTTTTTTGCGTTCAGGGTCGGCAAGCCACTCCCGAATAGGGGTAGCTGCATCACTTTGTAGAACTTCCAGTGTCATAAAAAACTGACGCCCTGTTGCGGCAAATATCAAGCCTACAATCTCAGCATGATGCGGATTATCACCATGCGTCTCAACATGCAGCACATCTACGTTATTCAGCACTTCTACCAATTCGCTGATCCGCTGTTCATCCAGCACAGTCACGTCTGCTACGGCTTCCTCTACGCCGACTCCAGCACTGCCGACCTCGCCCGAAAAGGATAAACGCTCCAGCAGGGACTTGAACTCCAGCTTCGCCAAAGCTGGTCCAGCCGTCTCTGCCTGTAGCCCGCTGAAAACCACATCTTCCAGTTGCTTGTCCAACGTTACATCCCGATAAATGGTCGCCAAATCCTTGCTCATTCGCGCATCGTCAGCATGAGTCTCCACGCGTTCTTTCATTTTACCCTTCAGCTCATCCGTATGCGCCAGCACCTCTTCAACTGAACCATATTGATGCAGCAGCTTGAGCGCTGTTTTCTCACCCACGCCCGGAATACCAGGAATGTTATCCGACGTATCGCCCATTAGGCCCTTAAGGTCTATGATTTGCAGCGGCTTTAAGCCGTAACGTTCCTGAATCTGCTCAGGTCCATACGTTTCCACCTCGGTAACCCCTTTGCGGGTCAAGCCGACTGTGACATGGTCTGAAGCCAATTGAAGCATATCCTTGTCGCCGGTCACAACCAGCACATTAAAACCCGCTTCGTCCGCTGTTTTGGACAGGGTGCCTATAATATCGTCTGCCTCATAGCCATCCAGTTCAAATTGGGCAATGCCGAAGGCGGTCAATAGCTCTTTCAGCAGCGGAAATTGCTGGGACAGCTCCGGCGGCGTTTTCTCCCGTCCACCTTTGTAATCCTCGTACCCTTTGTGGCGAAACGTAATTTTACCAGCATCAAACGCAACCAAAATATGCGTTGGTTTGTGCTCCTCCAAAAGCCGCAATAACATTGTCGTAAATCCGTACACCGCATTCGTCTGCTGTCCGCTTGAATTCGTCAACGGCGGCATAGCAAAAAACGCCCGGTATATGATACTGTTACCATCTATAAGCATGAGTTTATCCATTTCGCACCTCGCAAGTTCATCAATGCATTCGTAACGTTCTTACGTATTACGCATTCCTCTTCCTATCTTAACATACAAGACTCTTTTTCAGAAAAAAACGGCTGTTTCCTAGCCAAATTTGCCTTTTGCTCAAAGACAAATCTGGATTAGAAACAACCGCTATATACTAAAAGCCTTACTGGTTCAAATCTGGCCGCTCTCCTGTCACGAGATATACAGTGCTTTCACCGATATTCGTAGCATGGTCGCCAATGCGTTCAATGTAACGTCCTACGAGCAGTTGCAGCATGGCTTGTGAAGCCTCTGCTGGCTTTTCTACCATAAAAGCGTATAGATCGCTGATCATGTGGCTGTACAAGGAATCCACCCGATCATCCTCTTTAGCCATTTTGTAGGCCAGATCTGTATTTTCATCCAAATAGGATTTGATCGCATTGTCGATCATTTCTTTAACAATGGAAGCCATGTGTGGAATATCCACCAACGGCTTCATCGCCTGCTGTCCTTCCAAGCGAAGTGTGACCTTGGCAATATCAAGTGCCAAATCACCCATACGTTCCAAATCACTGGAAATTTTAAATGCAACAATGATCCGGCGTAAATCCTTCGCTACTGGCTGCTGGGTAATAATGAGCTTGGAGCCCATATCCAGAATATTTTCTTCCATTGTATTAAG
Source organism: Paenibacillus sp. DP01 (assembly GCF_044784315.1). NCBI lineage: Bacteria > Bacillati > Bacillota > Bacilli > Caryophanales > Paenibacillaceae > Paenibacillus > Paenibacillus sp. DP01. Next base: position 1,951,340 of record NZ_CP173059.1, on the reverse strand, counting down.
GGATGCATCATTTTTGACTACCTGTTGGGCCATTTCTGTATTTTTGGTCTGCAAACATTCAATAGCCTGATCGAGCGCCTTCGAAACGTGTGCACCCATTTCGCGCAGTACGGCTCTCAGTTCTTCTAATCCTTCATCAAAACCTTTTCTACGTATCATTTCGAAGTCACCCCTTCTCGCATAATCATCAAATTTGGCTTTAGCCAAAACGCCCGGAAATATAATCTTCCGTACGTGAATCCTGTGGCGTGGAAAACATCGCCTCTGTATCCGCTGCCTCTACTACAACCCCATTCAAAAAGAACGCAGTTCGACCAGACACACGCGCTGCCTGATGCATGTTATGCGTCACCATGACGATGGTATACGTGTCTCTTAATTCTTGAACCAGCTCTTCAATTTTCATCGTCGAGATCGGGTCCAGCGCAGATGTAGCCTCATCCATAAGTAAAATATCTGGCTGTACAGCAAGCGCCCGGGCAATACATAGCCGTTGTTGCTGTCCGCCGGACAAACTCAGAGCAGAACGCTTGAGAAAATTTTTAACCTCTTCCCAAAGTGCTGCCTGCCGTAGGCTTTGCTCTACCAGTTCATCTAACTTGTCCTTTTGCCGGATTCCATGCAACCGCGGACCATAGGCCACGTTATCATAAATGGATTTGGGAAACGGGTTAGGCTGTTGAAAAACCATTCCCACCTGTTTACGCAGCGTTTCTACTTCCATAGTATCGCCGTAAATATCCTGACCTGCGATGCTCACGGTGCCTTCAATACGCGTTCCCGGTATCATGTCATTCATCCGGTTTAGCGTACGCAGCAAGGTTGATTTTCCACAGCCGGATGGGCCGATGAAGGCTGTTACCGTTTTTTCAGGAATATCCAGGTTTATATGTTTCAGCGCGTGGAATTTTTCATAATACAAATTCAGCTTATCAATCCGGATTACGGAATCATTCATGGATTTATGATCTCCTTCGTGTTGCAGTTATGGTCCTCAAGCATTGCACCTGATTTGCACAATATGAAGATTATATAAGCTGTGTGTAAATTCAGTGTGGTGGATTTGTTAACGGTATGTAAAATGATCAAGAACTCAGCATGAGCTCAAGCTCCTGTGCTATTCCAGCTGCATTCAAGGCAGCTTCTTCTGCGGAACGGGACATTTCACTATTTTTAGCCTCTATTTCATCGACTGCCTGCAATAATTTGGTAAACGTTTGGGTTCCGGCAGATATAAATTTAGAGCCTGTATGAATCTGCTGCATACTCGTATCCGTCAGTTCAGCAGTGTCACGCAGCATTTGCTCAATATGAGTGAGTAAGCCGGTAATCTGTACAGAAAAAGCTTTGGTCTGGAGTGACATATTCCGAACCTCTTGAGACACAATCTGAAAGCCACGCCCGTGTTCGCCAGCATGGGCCGCTTCAATAGACGCATTGATCGCCAGCAATCCGCTGTGATCTGCCAATGCACGAATGGATGAGGCCATGCCCGCAATATCATTCAGCGATTGGGTTAAGGCTGTCATCTGCTCATGCTGGCGCTTCATTTGTTCCGTTACTGCATGATAAGAAAGCAGAACATCCTCCAGTTCCACTTTACCACGGCGGGATAATTCACTCATTGAGCGAGTTAGCTGCACACTGTCATCCGCCTCTTTCGCTGCATCCAAAACAGTCATCCGAATACGCTGGACTCCGTCATAGCTATGTCGAATCACATCGCCCCGATCTTCGTCTGCTTCTCTTTGCATTCGCTGAACGACAGACAGGATGTCACGAATTGTGAGTACACCGAGTAATCTTGTCCCTTCCTTTATCAATAAACAATCGTAAAAACGCTGATCTTCACGCATCATCGCCTGTTCTACAATTTCCGTTGCTGGACTTTTTAGATCCACAATTAATGTATTGGGATCGGCAAATAGGGAAGCTGGTTTGTCATAGAACAACGCCGCAGCGAACCTGCCCGTAAAATGACGATTGTACGCATCTCTCATGATAATGCCCAAAGGAAGATCATTTTTATCCACAACGATGACACAGGGAATATCTTCCTGTGTCTTCATGAGTGCTAACAGTTCCTTGCAAGACATATCCGTGCCAATGATCGGAACCTCCCGGCATGGCACATAGGTAGTAATCAGCTTGAACGTTTCACGTTCAATCACGGCAGTGGAACTCGGCTGGGTCTTTGGTTCCGTTATCATCGTTCTGAAGTCCCCTTTTTTTAACTACTTGGAGTGACGGGAACATCATATCGGTCATTTGTTGATTTTAATGGCTAGTTTTGTCAACGAAATGTAAAATCACAAAATGGACATAAAAGTTGCTGCTACGGCCTGGAAAGAGAAAAACGCTCCTCATTTATAACAAATGAGAAGCGCTTCTTTTTTTATTTACAACCAGCTTATACCCCACTCCGCGGATCGAATCAATATGAACCGAGTCAGGATCAAGCTCCAGCTTTTTACGTAAGGAGCTGACGTGTACATCCACCGTCCGTTGACCACCGATGTAGTCAAAGCCCCACACGGCATTCATTAGATCATCTCGAGTCAGGACGACACCCGGCTTGCGGGACAAATAGAGAAGTACCTCAAATTCCTTGGGTCTTAAGCTGATGGATTGACCTCCAAGAATGACTTCATATTTTTCAGGGTAGATTTCCAGCTCGCCCAGTTGAATTTTGGAGCCATCCTTCTGTTCAGACAGCACTCCCTCATCCCCTCCGGATGTTCTTCGCAGCACAGCCGTTACACGGGCCAACAGCTCAGAAACGCCAAAAGGCTTTGTGATGTAGTCATCAGCACCCGACTTCAGTCCTTGGACCACCTCAGCCTCCCCGTTTTTAGCGGTGAGAATAATGATAGGTGTCGTCAGCCCCTGATGGCGAAGTCTGCTCAGAATGTCCAGTCCATTCATTCCTGGCAGCATCAAATCCAGCAGGATCAAATCGTAGGATTCTCTGGAGGCTCTTTCAAACCCAGCACTGCCATGATCCTCCGTGTCCACTTCGAAACCTTCTTGTATCAAATTGTAGGATAGCAATCTGGCAAGCGTTGGTTCATCCTCAATAACCAGCAAACGTTGTCCCATTAATAACTTCATCTCCTGTTTACCTGTTAAAGGCGCATTAGTCAAAATCCTGAAATCTTTTCCATGCTCATGCGACACCCGTTTATTTTATCACGGCATTGTTAACACAATGTAAAAAATGTTATAGTTCATTCTTCCTGTTGCAATAACGGTAATTCAACGGTAAACGTCGTACCCAAACCAAGCTCGCTTTCGACCGAAAGTGTACCATGATGCAGATCAACCAGGTGCTTGACAATAGATAATCCCAAGCCCGTTCCGCCCGAGTTGCGTGAGCGACCTTTGTCCACCCGATAAAAGCGCTCAAAGATACGTGGCAGGTCCTTTTTCGGTATCCCAATACCCGTATCACTGACTGTAAATACGACCTTTTCCGTGTCATGGTCTCGCTGTAGCGTTATAACCTTGATTTTTACCTTGCCGCCATCAAGTGTATAGTTAATGCCATTAGACAAAAGGTTCAGGAAAATCTGCTGAAGCTTATCTTCATCTGCCTCCATAAACAATTCATCCGGGATATCCATGTGCAGTGTAATCCTTTTCTTCGCTGCTACATTGTTCAGTTTCTCCAGCAATGATTCTATGAAAGAAGAGATATGAATTGGAGAGCAATCCAGCGGAGAGCGCTTGGACTCGATTTTGGAAAGCTCCAGAATATCGCCGATCAGTCGATTCAGTCGTTCGCTTTCGTCATATATAATTTGTAAAAAGGAACGGGCTGTTTCCTCATCTTTGACCCCGCCACCAAGCAATGTCTCGGCAAAACCCTTGACTGCGGCAATCGGTGTTTTTAGCTCATGAGAGACGTTTGCCACAAATTCGCTTCGCATATTTTCCAACCGTCGAATAGCTGTAATATCCTGCAAAAGGAACAGCATCCCCCGGTATCCCCCTTCATCCTCATACATAGGGACACCATCTAGCAAAACGAGTCGTTCTTCGGGATTGTACAAATGCACCTCACCATGTAGCCTTTCTCGGCTTTGTATACTGCCCTCAATTAGCTTTGTGAGCTCATAGTGCTTCTTCAGCTCATGATACGGCTTGTCTGTCACCCGCTTACCCGCGACACCGAGCATACGCTCAGACTCACGGTTGACAAGCGCAATGCGTTCATTAGCATCGATCATCAGAATCCCGCCTGTCATATTACTCATGACGCTTTGCAGCAGATCCTCATTGTCACGAATCGTTTTCATTTGGTTTTGGAGGCTGTCAGCCATACGATTAATGGCTTCACCCAGTTGTCCTACCTCATCCCGGCGCTGTACGCCGACCCTTGCGTCATAATCCAGTCCTGAAATACGGTTGGCTACCCCTGTAATATGTTCAATGGGCGAGGTGAGGCTGCGAGCAATACGATAGCTCATCAGTCCAGCAGCAATAAACAGCAACACAAGACCAACCCCGATGGCCGTCCAGCCGCGCTGCATTCCCTCTTCCACCGCTTTCAGACTCATGGACAAACGGATATATCCGTCAAAGCCCTTGTCCGATACAACAGGCTCAGCGACGTATAGCATGTTTCGTTGCAAAGTTTCACTGTAGCGTATCGTCCGTCCGATTCCTTCCGACGTAGCTTGTCGTATTTCTTCACGCGATGCATGGTTTTCCATTTTGCGCGGATCGCTTAACGAATCACCCACCACCGTCCCGTCCTTACGAATGAAGGTCACTCGCGAATCGGTCAGATGGGCAATTTCCTTCGCCTTCTCAGAATAATAGGAGACGTAATCTGTGCTGGATAGGGCATCAGCATTAACAAATGGGAAAGTAGCGCGAAGCAAGTCAATCTCGCGGCCCATGTTCTCCTCTAGCACCTTCATATTCGAATTTTTGAAAATTTGTCCCATAGTGATTCCAGCAGCAAGGACAGATACGCCAATCAAAATCAGCATGATCAGGGTAAGCCTGAAACGAAACGATTTCATAGAAATTTGCCCATCCTTTTATGTAAGTTAATCTCATTCTACAGGCTACCTGCATTATGTTCCACTGTGAAAAGAAAAAAGGCCGGAGCAAAAGACTGCCCCAACCTTTTCTTTATCCTCTTATCCGTTTACAACTTCACCGCCATTGATATGAATAACCTGCCCGCTTACATAAGACGAATCGTCTGAAGCAAGGTACACATAAGCTGGCGCCAGTTCTTCCGGCTGACCCGGTCGCTTCATGGGCTGTGCTCCTCCAAATTCGCTGACCGTCTTGGCATCAAAGGTAGACGGGATTAACGGTGTCCAGATCGGCCCTGGGGCTACAGCGTTCACTCGAATACCTTGATCCACCAAATTGAGTGATAGGGAACGAGTGAATGATGTGATTGCCCCTTTGGTGGAGGAATAATCAATGAGTGTTTTATTCCCAGCGTATGCGGTAATCGACGTTGTGTTGACGATCGCGCTCCCTTTCTTCAAATGCGGCAATGCCGCTTGTGTTAGGAAGAACATACCGAAGATATTCGTGCGGAACGTGCGCTCCAGCTGTTCCTTGGTGATATCCTCCAGCTTTTGCTGTGGATGCTGCTCGGCCGCATTGTTCACGACGATATCGAGCTTGCCCAATTCGTTCACCGTCTGTTGCACCGCTTTTTTGGCAAATTGGTCATCTCCGATATCGCCAGGAATCAACACGCATTTGCGTCCTTCCTGTTCGACCTGACGTTTGGTTTCTTCCGCATCCTTATGCTCATTCAAGTAGACGATAGCTACATCCGCACCTTCTTTGGCGTACGTGACAGCTACAGCCCGCCCAATTCCACTGTCTCCACCAGTAATCAGTGCAACTTTGCCTGTTAGCTTGCCAGCCGCTTTGTAAGTTGGTTTTTCAAATTGCGGTGCAGGCGTCATTTTGGACTCAATCCCCGGTTGCTGTTCCTGGTGCTGCGGGGGCAAGGTTTGCTGAGGTTGGTTGCTTTTAGCCATTGTACATTCTCCCTTCAAAATCAGATATTTTTTAGGATGCAACATTTGCATCCACTCTACTCCTGATTTACCACACAAACTTATCCGTTAAACGAAAAAAGAAAAATCCAGCTTTGTGAGCACACAAAAAAACGACCTATGCTTATTCTGCACAGACCGTTTTTTCAACGTTAGCCGTTGTCATTATTCAATTCCAACCGCTCATAAAATGATTCATTAAATAATATGGCTGTATACCATTAAAAACGTAATTAAGATCATGAAAACGGCCAACAACGTACTGAACATTCGCACTTTACCAGCGTATTGCGTAATTGGCTGTTGGTTGCGAACTGCTTCCAGTGACAATCGTAATGGCTTACCCATAGCACCTGCGATACCAGAAATAGCAAGAAACAACAACAACACGACCACGATCCATGCTACCGAATAAGACTTCCAAGCAAAAATCATATAGATGCCGCTAATAAGCACAAGGATTAGTGCAAATTGCGCCAAACGGTTCAATAGCTGCACAGCCGATATCGTTCCCTCCTGCGCGCTTGGAGCCAATTTGTCGATTTTGCCCACGACGAAGGGAAGCAATAAATAAAAGCCCATTGCCAGTGATCCAATAATGTGAATAAAAAACATTCTTTATAACCTCCAATTCTTTATTTTCTTACAAACTGATTTTTCCATAGAACGATCATATTCCAACGAATGACTAGCATCTTTGCAATGTTTTGGGACATGCTTTTCTATGTAACTATTAATGCATATGAACTCTATTATACCGGGGAAGTGGGTCAAAGCAAAGGATATGAGGGGGAAAGTTTCAACTCGGGTGGAGGCTTGTCCGCAATCATTCCGTTCGCTCCGCTGGTGCCAGCAAATCCTAACTGAAACTTTCAATATTAAAAGAAAAGGAAGAAAACAATAGACTATTTAAAAATAAAAGAGGTGGCCGACAGCCATAACTATGACTTGTGGACACCTCTTTAAGTAAAAAAGTATACCGTTTTAGTAGCAAATCGTATTTATACGTTGACTATTTTAGTCACATTACGAACCGCTTCGGCAGATTGATCGAGCGCTGCTTTTTCTGCAGCTGTCAATTCCAACTCGAACACTTTTTCGATGCCGTTACCGCCAAGAAGTGTAGGTACACCGAGGAACAGGTCCTGATAGCCATACTCTCCTTCCAGGTAAGCAATGACTGGTATAATCCGCTTTTTATCTTTTACAATCGCTTCTGTCATTTGCGCAAGCGAAGCTGCTGGAGCATAATATGCGCTGCCATTACCCAATAGGTTAACGATTTCTCCGCCACCCACTCGTGTACGTTGTACAATCGCTTCGATACGTTCCTGAGAAATCAGGTTATCGATAGGTATACCTCCTACGCTGGAATAGCGTACGAGCGGTACCATATCATCACCATGCCCTCCCATAACGAAACCGCGCACGTCTTCAACCGAAACATTCAGTTCCTGTGCAATAAAGGTACAATACCGAGCCGTATCCAACACACCTGATTGGCCAATAACCCGATTTTTCGGGAAGCCAAGCGTTTGGTACGCCGTATAGGTCATAGCATCGACCGGATTACTCAGAATAATGACGATAGCATTGGGCGCGTACTTCTTCACATTCTCACATACGGATTTTATAATTCCTGCGTTCGTGTTGACCAAATCATCACGGCTCATCCCCGGCTTGCGCGCGATCCCGGCTGTAATAATGACGATATCCGAGTTGGCTGCATCCTCATAATTAGAAGTGCCCATGATCTGGGTGTCAAATCCCTGCACTGGACCAGCTTCCAAAATATCAAGCGCTTTGCCTTTAGTCGGATTCTCTAGTTGCGGAATATCAATGAGTACGATATCACCTAACTCCTTTTGAGCCAGCAGCAATGCGGTAGTGGCACCGGTAAAACCGGCGCCAACAATGGATATTTTTTTGCGTTGAATGGTCAAGTAGTATTCCCCTTCCTTACAGGTTACTAATAATAGTGTCCGCGAACTCGGAGCATTTCACCTGTGTAGCACCGTCCATCAGACGGGCAAAGTCATAAGTTACGATCTTTTTATTAATGGACGTCTCCAGCCCCTTGTAAATCAGGTCAGCTGCTTCTTTCCAGCCCAAATGTTCAAGCAGCATAACGCCGGACAGAATTACGGAACCAGGGTTCACTACGTCTTTGTCTGCATATTTTGGAGCTGTACCATGCGTAGCTTCAAAGATAGCATGCCCGGTTACATAGTTAATGTTTGCACCTGGCGCGATCCCAATTCCACCAACTTGAGCAGCCAAAGCATCGGACAGATAGTCCCCGTTCAGGTTCAGCGTAGCAATGACATCAAATTCAGAAGGACGAGTCAGCACTTGTTGAAGTGCAATATCAGCAATCGCATCCTTAATAATGATTTTGCCTGCATCTTCAGCTGCTTTTTGAGCTGCATTTGCCGCATCCTCACCTTCTTTTTCCTTGATGACATCATACTGAGCCCAAGTAAATACTTTATCTGCAAACTCTTGCTCAGCTACTTCATAACCCCAGTTTTTGAAGGCACCTTCGGTAAATTTCATAATGTTACCTTTGTGTACGAGCGTTACACTCTTGCGCCCATGGTCAACGGCATACTGAATAGCTGCCCGTACCAGACGCTTTGAACCCTCGGAGGAAACTGGCTTAATCCCAATTCCTGAGGTTTCAGGGAAACGGATTTTATTCACGCCCAGCTCTTGCTGAAGGAACTGAATTACCTTTTTCACGTCTTCAGACCCCTCGGCATATTCGATCCCTGCGTAAATATCTTCTGTATTCTCACGGAAAATGACCATGTCTACCAACTCAGGACGTTTTACTGGAGATGGGACACCGTTAAAGTAGCGAACAGGACGCAGGCATACGTATAAGTCCAGTTCTTGGCGCAATGCCACATTCAATGAACGGATACCACCGCCAATAGGTGTCGTAAGTGGACCTTTAATGGCTACAATATACTCACGGATGGCTTCCAAAGTATCGTTAGGGAGCCACTCGCCGTATGTATTGAAAGCTTTCTCACCAGCGAATACTTCATACCAGGCAATCTTTTTCGTGCCGTTATATGCTTTTTCTACAGCCGCATCCAGTACGCGCTTGGAAGCTTTCCAGATGTCGCGACCTGTGCCGTCACCCTCGATAAACGGAATTACCGGATGATTTGGAACCTGCAGTTGACCGTTATCAATTGTAATTTTTTCGCCTTCAGTTGGGAGCTCAAACTTTTCAAATTTCGCCATAAGTTCCTTTTCCTCCTCAGATATGAATGGGTACAGGACGAAAGACATGATCTTTATCACAGACAAAAACGTATATCTCTCGCCGACCCTTCTATTGTACCTTATTTTTTAAATTCAGGGTATACAACCTCAATCTTCCTCCAAAGGTTAGCGCAGCTCTGGGGACACATATTTTTGATCCATCGGACCTGTGTATTCCGCACGCGGACGAATCAAACGGTTATTTTCATACTGCTCCAAAATGTGTGCAGTCCACCCTGATACACGGCTTACAGCAAAGATAGGAGTAAACAGGTCCCTCTTGATACCCAACTGGGTATATACGGAGGCAGAATAAAAATCCACATTCGGCTTCAAGCCTTTTTGCCCTGTTACAATACTCTCAATTCGAACTGACATATCAAACAACGTAGTGTCGCCGTTCATTTCTCCCAGCTCGCGGGACATTTTGTGCAAATGTTTGGCACGCGGATCACCGTTTTTATAGACACGATGCCCAAAGCCCATAATTTTTTCGCGGTTATCCAGTTTGGCCTGAATATAGGAGTCCACCTGATCCAATCCGCCAATCTCCTCTAGTGTTTTGGCAACAGCCTCATTGGCCCCACCATGTAACGGTCCTTTTAAGGCCCCAATGGCAGACGTGATCCCGGAATAAATATCTGATAAAGTGGCTACCGTTACACGCGCAGCAAAGGTCGAAGCATTCAATTCATGATCGGCATGCAGCACGAGAGCCTGATTGAACGCCTTAATAGCCGTCTCCTCCGGGTCCTTGCCAGTCAGCTGATACAAAAAGTTTTCAGCAATGGAAACACCTTTTTTAGGCGCAATTGGTTCCAAGCCTTCGCGTATACGCGCTATGGCTGCCACAATTGTGGGCAATTGCGCCTGAAGCTTGACGGTTTTGGTCACATTGGACTCTCTTGACATATCATCCGCCTCTGGGTCATACAAAGCAAGAGACGATACAGCTGACCTCAAGGCAGCCATCGTACTCAATTCTTTCGGGTATAACTTTAATTGAGTAATAATTTCATCCGGAATAGCAGCATATTCGCTTAACTGGCTGCGAAGCTCTTGCAATTGCTCTTGGTCAGGTAATTTTCCAAACCACAACAAATAAGCTACCTCTTCAAAATCAGCGTTAACAGCCAAATCATCAATGTTATAACCCCGGTACGTGAGAACGCCATCTACGATAGAGCTTATGGAGGAAGTGGTCGCTACGATCCCTTCCAGACCTTTAGTCGCTGTCATCGTTACATCTCTCCTTTGTAAAAACATTGTGAACGGACTTGCAATGTAAACATTTTCAAAAGTAAGATATGTCTTTTATTTAGCTGAGTAATGTTAACGCCATATGTCAATATTTAAACCTTCTTTCACTATACTGGATTTTGTCGTTTATGTGAACATTGAGGGCTATTCCAACACATTCAAATGTTTTATCGCATCTATAAAGAAATTTTTGAAACCCCTTACAAAATATATGCGTTCATTTGCACTTTTTTACATAGGTCTTGTCTTACCCTCCTCCCGCATAAGTATAGTAGAGTACTTCCTTTAAGGAGTGCCATCGAAAAGAAAGGAGTCGTGAGAGCTTGAGTCGGTTAATCTTGAATCGCATATTTCGTGCTCTATGGGTCGTAATCGTGATTGTAGCTCTGTTGCTGGGCATATATATGCTGTTCCCTCTCGTTTATCCTTTCCTATTCGCCTGGCTTGTGGCCTATGCTATGAACCCATTGGTCGTTTTTTTGCGTAACAAGGCTCGTATGCCACGTTGGGCGGCTGTCACGGTCTCCTTATTTGTATATTTAGGCGGAATCGCAATCATCCTGTCTGCTGCAATCACCCGAATGGTTCGAGAAATGATTAAGCTGGCCATGACTTTTGACGGGCATATCGAGCGTTTTAAAAGCCTGTTTATTGATTGGACGCAAAGCGATTTAATCCAAAATATAATTATTGAAATCAACCATTTTATTCGGGATAATCCCGATTACCAACACACCATTAACAGCAATATTGATAAAACGACTCAAACCGTCAGTTCTGCTGTTACTACGCTAGTCGGTCAATTTTTTAATGGGGTTTTAAATTTGCTAACCTCTCTGCCTAATATGGGAGCTGTGCTAATGGTTATTGTATTAGCGGCCTTTTTTATTAGTAAGGATTGGGATCGACATAGTCGAATACTTTCGAATACGGTTCCTGATACGATCCACAAACCATTGTCAGATATTTGGCACGATCTGCGTAAAGCATTGTACGGCTATTTGCGTGCACAGTTTATTATCATTTCCATTACGGCATTAACGGTTATCATTGGGCTGTTCATCTTGCGTGTGGAATCGGCCTTTACCATCGGTTTGATGATCGGGCTGGTGGATTTGTTACCTTATTTAGGGGTTGGCATTGTGATGATTCCGTGGACACTGTATGCGTATATGTCAGGGAATTTGGCACTAGGGGTTGGATTGTCGATCCTCTATGCCATCTTGTTGATTGGACGGCAGATCGTGGAGCCTAAGGTGCTGGCCAGCAGCGTGGGATTGAACCCGCTTCCCACCCTCATCGGTATGTTCATCGGGCTCAAGCTGTTTGGCGTTTTAGGACTCATTATCGGACCTGTATCACTCATCGTTCTTGATGCACTGAATCGTGCAAATGTCATTCAGGACTTGCGCAACTACATTCTTGCTGGAAGAGTCCGCTAGGTTATAGAGAGGAGACAACGGCAGCTCAGTCAAAACCGCCGAAACGTAATACTGCCGTTTTTCATTTTTTTCTCCAGCCACTTTAATAAAAAACGTCGGTACAATACTCGTGTTAAAGGAAACACCAACGTAAAACCAATAATATCCGTTATAAATCCAGGGATAAGCAGCAAGCTCCCGCCGAAAAACACACATAATCCATCCAGCATTTTACGGCCAGGCATTTGGCCCCGGTTCATTTCATTTTTGGCATCGGCAATCACCTTTCGACCTTCAAATTGCATCATGGCAGCGCCAATCAAGGTCGTCAGAATAATGAGCAGAATAGTTTTCCCCGCTCCAATCCAGTGACTTACCCATATAAACCCGTACAGCTCCGCCAAAGGAATGAGCAGCAGCAACAGCCACAGACGTTTACGCATCATCATGACTTCTGTCCCTCCCCGCCTGTAAAAGCAGACCTTAACGCAGTGTACAACTCAGGCAGTGCCTGATCGAGCCGAACGGGCTTCCAGTCGGTATTCAACCACACATGTCGTGTCGATCCTGTGACCAGCAGTTCTCCCGGCAGCGTGTCAGCCTCTGTCCATACCTTTCCCACATTGTTTTGGTGCTCCTCATCCGTTACCCGTCGAACCTCATAAGTATAGTTCAGACGTAGTCTGGAGAAGTCCGTAATAGCGGTATAGATAGTAACTAAATCATCATATCGAGCAGGGCTCGCATATTTCGCATTGATTTCAATAACTGGCAGCAAAACTCCTCGATCTTCCATGCTCCGGTAGTTAAAGCCTGCCTGCCGAATCATTTCCGTACGCCCGATCTCAAACCAGTTTAAATAATTCGCATGATACACGACCCCCATCTGGTCGCTTTCCTGATAACGGACACGTAGAGGTGCGCCATACCATCGTAGTTGCGTTTGTTTCTCCTCTTGAGTCATACAAGCTCTCCTATCTTTGTGCATCTTTATCTCTATTTTGCCCTCTCTCCATTAAACCATATTTACCGCCTGGGAACAAAAAGAGGGCCGAACCATACGGCTCTCCCTCTCAAAGCATTTAGAATGATGGCTTTATTATTGTGGCAACGGCTTGGACAGTTTATAATATCCACTTTCCGAAGCCAGTTTCAGTAAGCTCTTTGCCTGACTTCCCGCCCAGGCGTAACCAAGTCGTCTTTCTTCACTAATTTTCATGATGTCCGTATACTTTTTGCCATCTCGGTCTGAGAAGAAATACTTATTGTCCTCCACGTTGTAGAAACGATACCACATCACGCTTGATGCATCCTTTTGGAAAAACTCCGGACCTTGACGATTGTATTTCATGCCGTCGATCCGATTCGTGTCAAACCATTTCAAGGCACTCTGAGCTGCTTTTTTCACCTCAGTCGTCTGAGGTTGAGACATTAAGAATGCGGTAATGCCTACCGATTCCGTCGTTGTTTTGGAAGCAAGCTCGAATGCTCGCGCAGGCACAGATTCATAAGTAACCGGATCATGCTGTGCTCCCCAAATTGTTGGTGTGCCATTGTTTACAATTTGAGCTTTTAGTGTATACTGTACGCCTTTATTCAGAGCCTGCTGAAGTCTGGAGCGATATGTATTGTCAAGAATATCGCTATCAAACGGCTGCCTTTTGTTTACAATGTCATCTGCCAGTACCATCACTCTAACCATAGCATCATCGTTGTAAGTTGCGGCATCTGAGTAATTACCACGTTTAGGGTAAACCTGTGGCCAAGCGCCAGAGGAATATTGAGAGGTTAGTACGAAATCAATTGCTTTTTGTACACTGTTTTTAATGTCTTTGTTTTTAGTTTTTTTGTATACATCCGCTAAAAAGCGGATCTCGGTTGTCGTGGCCTCGTTATCAAACGTTCCGAGTTCAACACCATCCTTGCTCTTCCATGTAGAACGTGCTGCCTTGCCATCCCATTTGGATTTATAATTCTTTTCCATCGCTTTGAAGAATCCACCATGCGGCAATTGCCACGATACAATATTCAAAGCAAGCGTAGTGTCCTTGGATGTATTTCCTGTAGAAAATTTACTAAAATCACGATACTTATCCAGCAAACTACTCACATTCACACTAGCCAGTGGAACAACAGCATTTTTGTAAACGTTTGCATCATTGTATACGGCTTGGGTAACACTCGCACCTGCATCAGTCACATTCTGCTCAGCTGCTGCCCATGAAGGGCTAACAAGTCCAGTTGTTAGGGTAATAGCCATTCCAGAAAAAGCAATCCATTTGACAGATTTTTTAACGTTAAACTTCATTGCAAACCTCTCCTTTAATTGGATTGTGGTATTTCAAGAACTATTAAACACATGTATTATATGAAAATATAACCAAATAATCAATATATTTTATTATATACAAATGTAAGAGTTTACTAAACTAATAAAAAAACATCTTACCAATACTAGATTAGTAAGATGTTTATCATGTTTTATATCTATAACAAGTCGTCAATCTGGACGGCTTATCCAAAGCGACCCATGATATACTCTTGAGTCAACTCGTTTTCAGGATTGGTGAATATATCGTTTGTTTTCCCATGTTCCACCAAACTTCCAACATAAAAATAGGCAGTATAATCGGAAATTCGTGCAGCCTGCTGCATATTGTGCGTCACAATAACGATGCGCAGTTCTTTTTTCAATTCGGTAATAAGCTCTTCCACCTTGCCTGTAGACACAGGGTCCAGTGCGGAAGCTGGCTCGTCAAGCAACAGAATTTTCGGTTGAACGGAAAGTGCACGTGCAATACAAAGCCGCTGCTGTTGCCCGCCAGACAGAGCAAGAGCCGAATCGTGAAGACGATCCTTGACCTCATCCCATAATGCCGCCTTACGCAGGCTGCTTTCGACGATTTCATCGAGCTGCTTCTTTTTGCGCACTCCCCGGTATTTAGGACCGAACGCAATGTTATTATAAATCGATTTGTAAAAAGGGTTAGGCCGTTGCCACACCATGCCTATTTGCTGACGCAGCTTGATCACGTCCGTCTCAGGTGCCGTTAAATCCTGTCCGTCCATCCAAATATGTCCCGTTGTCGATGAAGACGCAATCTCATCATTCATTCGGTTAAGGGAACGCAAAAAAGTCGATTTACCACAGCCGGAAGGCCCAATCAGGGCGGTCACGGTCTGCTCTGGAAAAGCTAAGTTTACTTTTTTCACGGCCTCAAAGCTTCCGTAATAAATACTCAAATCCTCAGTACTGAACGGATGTGGCGCTTGCCCCGCAAGTTGTTCTGAACGCGTAGACTGAACGGATGTTGCTGGTGTGGCGGTTTTTGCCGTTCGTGTAATCACATGTTCCATTGTTCTCCATCCCCTTTCTAATCCATTCGTTTGGCAGCTGTCAACCGACGGTAAACGACTCTTCCGAACCATCTTGCACTCAAGTTGAAGACCAGAACGAGCAGCACCAATACCGCAGAAGCGCCTGCGGCGATATCTTTGGAGTCAGGAGCAATGCCTTCACTGTTGACCTTCCAAATATGAACAGCCAATGTTTCGGCAGGTCGCATCGGATTAATAGGCGATCTGGCATGCAATGGATTCCAATCGGTAAAATCAAGCGGCGGTGTACTCATCCCTGCTGTAAACAGCAATGCGGCGGCTTCCCCAAAAATACGGCCTGCGGCCAAGATGGTACCCGTAATCAAGCTTGGCAGCGCTGCTGGCAACAAAATGGAGGTAATGATTTTCCACTTGGACAATCCGAGCGCAAGTCCGGCTTCCTTTTGCTCCTTCGGTACAGCACGGAAAGCCTGCTCAGTTGTGCGAACCATCAGCGGCAGATTGAATACGGCTAGAGCCAGCGCCCCTGACAAGAGGGAAAAGCCAAAATTAAATGTATTGACGATGAGTAATAGTCCAAACAATCCAATGACGATCGACGGGAACGAGGACAATACTTCGACGACAAGTCGTATGAAGTCCGTAATTTTTCCCGGCTTTGCATATTGCGCCATGTAAATGCCGGCGCCCCAGCCAATTGGAATGGTGATAATCAAAGTTAAGATTAGCAAAAATACAGAATTAAACAGTTGCGGACCAATGCCGCCACCTGCACGTAACGTTTGCGGAGCACTGGTTAGAAAGTCAAAAGAAATATGACTGACTCCACGGGCCAAAATGAAGCCCAGCAATCCCACCAAAAGTGCAACAATGAACAAGGCGAAGAAACAGATTACAAATGTAGCGATCTTGTCGGTCGTTTTAGCTTTCATCAAACCCGGTTTCTCCTTTCAAGCAGCCTAACCAGCAGCACGAAAATGAATGTCATGAGCAGAAGAACAAGCGCCATACTCCAGAGTGCATTGTTATGAACGGAGCCCATCGCTGTGTTGCCCATGCTAAGTGTAATGACGCTGGTCAAGGTCGAAGCGGATTCCAGCAAGGAATGCGGTATGTGCGGAGCATTCCCGATGACCATCTGTACAGCCAATGCTTCTCCGAAGGCACGAGCCATCCCGAGAATAATTCCTGTTAAAAGAGCAGGCAGCAGCGTCGGGATAATAACACGGGCAATTGTCTGCCAGCGGGTAGCCCCCAATGCATAAGAGGATTCACGCAGGCCTCCCGGCAAAGAAGACAACGCATCCGCCATAATACTCGTAATTGTCGGTAAAATCATAACCGACAACACAAGGCAACCTGCGAGAATACCGATGCCTTGTCCCCCGAACACGTTTCGCAGCAGTGGGACGATTACGGTCAAGCCGACAAAGCCATAGACGACCGACGGAATGCCGGATAATAATTCAATGGCAGGCTGAAGGATACGTTTACCCGATTTTGGCACGATTTCCGTCATAAACAAAGCTGCACACAAGCTAAGCGGACTGGCAATTAAGGCCGCTAATATGGTTACGGCAAAAGAACCCGTAATGAACGGAAGCGCGCCGAAGGACTTGGGCTCGCCATCCGGGCTCCATTTGGTTCCAAAGAAAAACTCTCGCAGACTGACTCCATTCACCGCAAATGTAGCTACACCTTTGGAGGCAACAAAATATACGATGGAGACAATGACTGCAACTAAAAAAACGACACAAACCGACGTATAGATGCGGCCGGTCCATTCTTCCCAGTAATGTCTTTCTTTCATAACTCGGGATGGTTTTTTCTGTTCCATGTATGCCTTCCCTTCAATTGGTTCCATACTGTAACTCCTTTAAGCGAAGAATAGAGGCCGGACGCTAGTCCGCCTCTTCTTCGTGAATATACTCGCGTTAGCTGCGTTCATCCGAACAGGAGATCGCTCTCCTTATTTCGTGATATTACCGTCAGCATCACGTTTCACTTGCATACCTGATACCGGAATGTATCCCAAGTCTACAACGTCTGTTTTTTGGATTTCATCAGACAGAATGTAGTCCAAGAATGCTTTTACATGTTCTTTTGGCTCACCCTTGGTGTACATATGCTCATATGCCCACACTGGATATTTACCTTGTTCTACATTTTCAACGTTAGCTTCCACACCGTCATACTTCAAAGCAGTAACTGTGTTGTCGATGTAGGACAGAGCCAGGTAACCAATCGCACCAGGTGTTTCAGCAATCAGCTTTTTCACAGTACCAGAGGAATCTTCCTGAATGGAGCCTGGCAGATCTTCTGTTTTTTGTCCCAGCGCGTATTTTTCAAAGGTTGCACGAGTACCGGAGCTACTTGGACGGTTCACGATCACGATTTTTTGATCTGCACCGCCAACTTCTTTCCAGTTCGTAATTTTACCTGTGAAGATTTGTACCAGTTGATCTTTTTTCAGGTCTGTTACGCCTACTTTAGGATTCGCTACCGCTGACATAGCTACAACAGCTACTTGGTGATCGACCAGCTCTTCTGCGCCGCTCTCCAGTTTTTCCTTTGCAAATACGTCAGAGTTACCGATATCCGCTTGTCCACCGGAAACTTGAGTCAAGCCAGTACCGCTACCGCCACCCTGCACTTGTACCGCAATGCCTTTATATTTATCGACAGCCATAAATTTTTGTCCCGCTTGCTCTACCAATGGTTGAAGTGCAGTGGAGCCAACAGCCAGAATGTTACCTGTCAGTTCAGCAGCTGCTTTGTTGTCTGTTCCTGCAGCAGCGTTTCCTTGTGGTGCAGCATTGTTACCTGATCCGCAAGCTGCAAGTGCAAATACCATGGTGAGAGTCATCAGAATGAACGGCCATTTTTTCAACATTTTTTATTGTCCTCCCCTTAGTTAAGTGACGGTTTTTTATTTATGACCATCAACACTTTTACATTGTAGGCCTGGAATGTTAGACGAACGACTAGGTTTTGTAAAACAAATATAAAATATTGATAGATAAATTGTTTTTCAGTATATAATTAATCTATATTGTGAATTCACGCATAAATATCAAGTAAGGAGAATTGTTCGATTCCATGAATATTTTAAAATTGCGCATCTTAGTGCTGATCGACAAATTCCATAAAGCGACGGAGGTAGCTGAAACTTTGCAGATCAAACAGCCCACCGTCAGCTTCCATATGAAAAGTCTGGAAAAGGAAATGGGTGCAACTTTATTCTCTCTCCAACAAGGGAGGACTATGCTCACTGAGGCTGGTAAAAAAATGCTCCCTTACGCAAAACAGATTCTCTCTCTCGAGCAAGACGCCAGACAAGCTGTAAATGAACTGACAGAACAATCAAAGGGTCAACTACGTCTAGGTGCAGAGTCGATTTCGGGCATGTATCTTCTCCCGACTATCATGGCTGATTTTGCTCAGCAATATCCAGAATGTCGTATTCAGTTAGAAATTCAATCTCCGAATGTAATCAAGCAGCTACTGAAAGACGGAGAAGTTGATTTTGCTTTTCTCGACGATGGAGAATCTCTTCTGGAGAATACTGTGGCAGAACCAGTGGCTTCAGATCAGGTGGGGATTATCCGCTCTGCATCGGCAGAGACATCCAAGTCACTGGACATCAATGGGCTCGATACGCTGGATAAGCACATATGGGTAAAATATAGCGGGCCATCCGTTGTAGATTCCTATTCTTCGCTAATTAAATCCCATCTGGAAATCAACTCTTGGGAAGCAGTAAAGCAAGTGGTAAGTGGCGGTGACGCGCTTGCCTTCTTTCCTGCCTGCGGAGTTCGTATCGAGGATCATACTGTCCCCTCGGTGGAATGGCTTCCTTTTCCCGAAGCTGACAGCACAAAGAGCCATTATCAAATAAACATCGTGTATCAACAAGATACACATAGGAACATGATGCAACAGGCATTCCTTGATTTTATACGACGAGAAGGAATAAGAACTAGTTAACAAAAAAAAGAGCATTCAGGTCTTATGGACCTGAATGCTCCTTTACTTATTGTAACGAGTAAATGCCATCCCTGTATTACTTTGCGGGGACTACAATTACGCTTGTGCTGGTACGCAGCTAATTTTGATCAGGTTCGTGGAACCGGAATCACCAAGAGGTACGCCCGCTGTTATCACAACCAAATCGCCCTCTTTAACGAGGCCAGATTTGCGGCCACCTTCCAGCGCATTGTCAAACAGACTATCTGTTGTGTCAACGATGGGTCTGCCTTGTACTGCATGTACGCCCCAGATCAGAGCCAAACGGCGAACTGTTCTTTCCTGTGTTGTCACAGCGACAATCGGAGCTTCAGGACGGTATTTAGAGATCATACGCGCCGTTGTTCCGCTTTGCGTGGACGTCAGGATTGCTTTGGCATGCAGGTCAAGTGCAGAAATAGAAACGGATTGGCTGATTGCTTCTGTAATACTAATTTCTTGAGCCGTTCTTTGTTTTTTGAACAAATCGCGGTAGTTCAGAGAAGACTCAGCTTTTTCGGCAATACGTGACATGGTCAATACAGATTCTACCGGATATTTACCCGCAGCTGTTTCGCCGGACAGCATAATTGCATCTGTTCCGTCAAAAATAGCATTGGCTACGTCACTTGCTTCCGCACGAGTCGGACGCGGGTTACGTTGCATGGAATCCAGCATTTGTGTTGCTGTAATAACAGGCTTGCCAGCTACATTACATTTGTTAATCATCAATTTTTGCGCCAGAGGCACTTCTTCAGCAGGAATTTCCACACCGAGGTCACCACGGGCAACCATCAGACCATCCGAAGCTTCCAAAATTTCATCCAGGTTGTCAACACCTTGCTGATTTTCTATTTTGGAGATGATTTGAATGTGGCTTGCGTTGTGCTTCGCCAGCAATTCACGAATTTCCTGTACATCACTTGCTTTACGAACAAAAGAAGCCGCGATGAAATCAATGTCCTGCTCAATACCAAAAATGATATCATTCGCATCTTTCTCCGTAATACCAGGCAATGAAATAGCAACGCCTGGAACGTTAACGCCCTTCTTGCTTTTGATCGTTCCGCCATTGACAATGCGGCATTTGATTTCAGTGCCTGATACTTCAATAACGGTGAGTCCGATCAGACCATCGTCGATCAGAATGGTGGAGCCGGGCTCCACGTCCGAGGGAAGATCCTTGTACGTAATGGAGATACGATCTTGCGTACCGAGAATTTCTTCCGTTGTCAGCGTAATGAACTCGTCCTGAACAAGCTCAATAGGTTCAACTTCGAGCTTTCCTGTCCGGATTTCCGGCCCCTTCGTATCGAGCAAAATAGCAACATTTTTGTTAAGCTCCTTACAAGCTTGACGGATGTTTTTAATCCGGTTGCCATGCTCCTCGAAATCACCGTGAGAGAAATTCAGGCGGGCTACGTTCATACCAGCCATAATCAGTTTCTTCACATTTTCCAATGATTCACTGGAAGGACCGATGGTACATACAATCTTAGTTTTGCGCATTTGGGTTTTTCCTCCGTTTTCAAAGGTGCTACTCTTTATATCTTTTTCCAACAATTAAATCTACTACACTTTTTCCTATTTGTATAGGAAGTTCGTCATATTTATTGTTACCCGTTTCCAGCGTATTACAACATAGGTTCAGATTCCGAAGGTTTTAAGAAAGTATATTGTCCTATTTTCCGGAATTTTTGATACCTGTCTTCTCTCAATTCATCGCAGCTCATATTCGTAAGGTCTGCCAAATGACGTTCTAATAACTCCTTGATTGCGGCAGCAGTCACTTCATAGTTACGATGTGCGCCCCCTTTCGGCTCTGGCACAATATCCTCGATAATCTCCATGCGCAGGAGGTCATTAGCGGTGATCTTCATCGCTTCAGCTGCCTGATCTGCCTTAGAAGCATCTTTCCATAGAATCGAGGCTGCGCCGTTCGGAGAAATAGCCGAATAAATGGCGTGTTCCAGCATCAGCACACGGTTACCCACTGCAAACGCAAGCGCACCGCCGCTTCCACCCTCGCCGATGACCACACAAATAACAGGCACCGAAAGCTTTGCCATCTCCCGCAAATTGCGGGCAATCGCTTCCGATTGACCTCTCTCCTCTGCTGTATTACCCGGATAAGCGCCCTTCGTATCAATAAATGTAATAATAGGACGCTTAAATTTTTCAGCCTGCTGCATCAGCCGCAAGCCTTTACGGAATCCTTCCGGATGAGCACTACCAAAAAAGCGTGCAATGTTATCTTTCGTATCCTTACCACGTTGCTGACCAATGACGGTCACCGGAATACCATTTAGCTTGGCAATCCCGCCCACAACCGCCAGATCGTCTCCGAACAAGCGGTCGCCATGCAATTCAATAAAATCTGTAAACACCTGCTCGATCAAATCAAGGGACGTTGGTCTTTGATGATGACGAGCCAGATGCATCTTTTGCGATGCTGTAATGTTCGTGTATATTTCTTCTTCCATCTGGAGATAACGTTCTTCCAGACGGTTAATTTCATCTGTAAAATCAATTTGCTTGTCCTGTCCGAATTGCTTAAGTTCTTCGATCTTCTGTCGCATCTCGACCAGGGGCTTTTCATAAGGCAATTCGCCAGCCATTTATTCCTCCCCTTTCACACTGTGCAGATCAAGCAATTGCCCAAGGGTATCACGCAGTTCCTTGCGATGTACAACCATATCCAATTGTCCGTGCTGCAAATTAAATTCGGAAGTTTGGAAATCATCCGGCAGCTTCTGTCTGATCGTTTGCTCAATTACAATGCGACCTGCAAAACCAAATACAGCACCTGGCTCTGCAATAATAATATCTCCAAGCATAGCAAAGCTGGCGGAGACTCCACCTGTAGTCGGATCAGTGATCACAGAAATATAGAGCAATCCCTGCTCGTCCAGACGAGCGAGAGCAGCGCTTGTTTTGGCCATCTGCATCAGACTCAGAATACTTTCCTGCATACGTGCCCCGCCGGATGTGGAGAAGATGATAAGCGGCAAGCGCTTGTCAATCGCCTGCTCAATGGCACGCGTAATTTTCTCTCCAACGACCGAGCCCATACTGCCTGTAAAAAAGTCAAAGCTCATCACCGCTACAACAACAGGATGCCCATGAATAAGGCCGTCGCCCGTAACGACAGCCTCGCGCAGGCCAGATTTCAGGGTCTGTTGCTCCAACTTACTTGCATATCCCGGAAAGTCCAGCGGATCAACCGAAATCATATCGGCATCATATTCCGTAAACGTGTCTTCGTCGAGCACCATGCGAATGCGATCCATTGCATTCAAACGCATATGGTATCCGCACACCGGACACACTTTCAAATTTTTCTCCAACTCTTTGCTGTATTGAATACTTCCACACTTGCCACATTTGGTCATAAGACCTTCGGGAATTTCCCGTTTGGGACGATCCGGCATGTCCGCTTGATCGCCGCTCAGCGCCCGTTCCGAAGGGATGGTCGCGTATTTACGCTTCTTTTGGAATAAATCTTTAAACACAACTACACCTCTCCAGCCGTTTATTTGTCAGCCGTAACCGATACAAGGTCCTCTGCCGTCGATGCGGCACCTCTAAGCATTATGTTCATACACACGTCAACGCCTGTTAATACAACATTACCGCCGATCGTGCATCCTTTGTTCCATTCATGCTGCTGTATCACTTCCGCCGTTCCGGACTCAAGGGCGCAAAATCGAATTAAGCACTTCCTGTATTTCTTCGACTTCACCCGAAGGCACAAGTATCTCAAACTGTTGCTTGGATGCACTGATGGCCCGGGTCTGCACCATAAAACCTTCTTCAGACAGTTTGAGCTTAATCATGTCAGCCAGTCTGGCCGTCGGTGCAATATATATCACCGTCCACATGCCTTGTTTCTACCCCCTAAGCCTCAAGTTTTGAGCCCATATAATAGACTCATGATAACATACCTTACTTTTTTCCCGCAACAAAAGCCCTCCTGATCATTCAAGTTCCGTCGGAGGGCCTAGATAATCATTAATTCTGTTTATTCAGGCCAATTAAACATCCAATGATGCAGGATAATGCTTGGCATGAAGGCTCCGATGGGCAATACGCGAAGAAGCGGCGGCAGCCAATCCGGCGACAAGATCGTCTAAAAACACATGAATACCACTGCCTTTTTGGTTCAGCTTATCGATAATTCCAATCTTTTCTTTATCCAGATAGCCAAAACTGGTCAAGCCAATCATGCCGTACACGCTCGTAATGCCAAGAGCCATTGTCTCGTCCACTCCATACAGCGGTTCGTCTGCCTCCATAATGGCTTGAAGTGGCTGGGGAAGAAGTTTTTTTTCGGCCAGCTCATCGAGTGCAATGCCTGTCAGCAGTGTATATTGTACCTCTCGCTTTTGCAAAACCGCTTTGACACTTTCTACACATTCTTCCATAGTCAAATGAGGATAATATTTTAGCTGAAGCTGAAAAACAATGTCCGCAATGGACTCGATCCGAATGCCTCTGCGATTTAACAAGGTTTCTGCATATTCATAGGACATAATTTCCCTCCCGCTTTCACCATGCAGTTCTAATTCTTCCACCGTGCGGGACCTAATGGTGCAGGACACGTGTTGAATCTCCTGTTCCGCCAGTTTTCCAAGTGTATGCGAAAGGGAAGGAAAATGTTCATTAAACCGTTACAATAAGGGCGGGTTGCTGTGTGTCTGTCATTTGACTTTCACGGTGCCTTCACCTAGCATCGACTCCATTCGATCAAAAAGCTGAGGAGAAGGCTTAATGCTGTAAGCATCACTCAACGCCAGCAGACGCTGGTTGCTCTCGTAAAAAAGTACGGTAGGCACAGCACCGGGATGCTCCTGTAGCAACGCCTTGAGGCTGACCAGCAAGCTGGCGTCCGCCTCGGCCTGGCGGGTGATTTTGACAAACACCCGCTGACGGGCGGAGGCTTCCGAGCCGCGCGGGGAAGGCACCTGCTCACCGTGAGCCGCTTCGCCTCCGCGTTGTGAGGGGGCCGCTACGGGACGAGCCGCCTTCTGCTGCGGCGAAGCTGATGGAGCGGCTGCTGAAGGCAAGGGCGACATACGCGGCGCTCTCCCGCCCGGACTGTCAGCAGCTGGCACGGATGTTGCAGTTGCTGCGGACGAACGTGCGCCGGTACGCCGGCGCTGAAGAAGTCTTGCCAACGCGTCTTCCGCCAGCGGGGCTGCCTCATCCGCAAGGAGCTTGAAGTGCTCGTCCTGCTGCTGCATCTTGGCACGTAGTGCAAGCAAGGCACCCTTTTCAATCCACTGCTGGCTTCGCTTCCATACCTCAGGAAACAGCACAACCTCACAGCGCTCAATCTGATCCTCCAGCTCAATGAAGGCCATGGCCTTTCCCTGCTTGGTCGTAATCGTCTTGAGTGACACCACCATGCCTGCGGTTACAATAACTGTTTCATCTGGCACGTCGCTCAGCTCCATCAGACGATCCGCTTGGCTGCTTTCCAGCAGCGACTCAAAATCATCTAGCGGATGCCCAGACAAATACAGTCCCAGCAGTTCGCGTTCCAGCTCTAATTGCTGGCTGGTACTAAATGGAGGTACATTGGGGTATTCAATATCCCAATTAGGCATTTCCACAAAGCCAAACATATCAATTTGCAAATCGTCACGTTCCTTGCGCCATTTGGCAGCTGCATCCACCGTTTCATCCAGCATGGCAAGCAACTGTGCCCGATGGCCTGTCAATGAATCAAATGCCCCTGCCTGAATGAGCGATTCAATCACTCTCTTATTACACACCCTCAAATCAACGCGTCGACAAAAATCGAGCAAGCTGTCGAAAGGGCGTTCCTTACGAACAGCAAGAATGCTTTCCATTGCTTGTGTGCCGACATTTTTAATGGCAGCCAGTCCAAAGCGGATATCACCCTGCTGTAATGGGGTAAACAGCACCCCACTCTCATTCACATCAGGCGGCAACACTGCGATATCCATACGACGGCATTCGACGACATATTCAGCCACTTTTCGATGACTTCCCATGACGGCCGTCAGCATGGAAGCCATGAATTGTACTGGATAATGGGCCTTAAGATAAGCCGTCTGGAATGCTAGCACACCATAAGCAGCTGCATGGGCACGCGGAAAACCGTAGTCAGCAAAACGGACGATCATATCGTAAACCCTGCCGGCTTCCTCCTCTGTGTACCCCTGTTTAATACTGCCTTCGACAAAATGACCCCGCTCCAGATCCAGCACCTCGCGTTTTTTCTTAGACACCGCGCGGCGCAGCAGATCGGCCTCTCCCAAGGAAAAGCCAGCCATGCGCGATGCAATCTGCATGATTTGTTCCTGATACACAATAATACCGTACGTATCCTTTAAGATCGGTTCAAGATCAGGATGCGGATAAGAAACCTCAATCTGTCCGTGCTTAGCCTGTATAAAGTTGGGGATAAAACCCATTGGGCCCGGACGATACAAAGCCAGGACAGAAATGATATCCTCGAAAACACTCGGTTTCAAATCCTTGAGTACCCGGCGTATACCGGCCGACTCCAGCTGGAACACGCCCCCTGTATCCCCTTTGCCCAGCAAGTCATAGGTATGCGGGTCATCGTCGGGAATACGGCTAAAGTCAGGTGTTTCTCCATGCTGCTCCGCAACCCAGCGCATGCACCGTTCAATAATGGAGAGCGTACGTAGTCCAAGAAAATCCATTTTCAACAAACCAATGCGCTCCAGATTTTCCATTGAGTACTGCGTTAAAGGAACCCCTTCGCTCCCCTCTTGCAGCGGAACCGCATCGGTCAATGGAGTCCGCGAGATGACAACACCCGCCGCATGTGTCGAAGCATGGCGAGGCATTCCTTCTACTTTGATCGCCATATCCAGCAGTTCACGTGTCTTGGGCTTCGTTTCATACAGAGCCTTCAGCTCAGGGGTAATCTCCAGCGCATGCCGGATATTAATACCGAGCTGCGCCGGGATCAACTTGGCCGCCTTGTCCACCTCACCATACGGCACATTCAATACACGGCCGACGTCACGGACTGCGGCTCTTGCCGCTAATGTCCCAAAGGTAATAATTTGCGCAACATGCTCATTTCCGTACTTCTGTACTACATAGTCGATAACCTCGTCACGGCGTTCATCGCTAAAATCAATATCTATATCTGGCATGCTGATCCGTTCAGGGTTCAGAAACCGTTCAAAGAGCAGATTGTATTTTATCGGATCGACATTCGTGATATTAAGCACATAGGCGACCAAACTACCAGCGGAGGAACCCCGTCCCGGACCGGTTGCAATCTTATGCTTATGAGCAAAAGCAATAAAATCCCATACAATCAAGAAATAATCGCTGAAGCCCATACTGTCAATCGTATTTAATTCGTAGTTTAGCCGCTGGTCCAGTCTTTCCCGCTCCTCCGGCTGCTCCCATACAGGATCGCCTCCGTAGCGACGCTCTAGCCCTTGCATACACAGACTACGCAAATAGGACGAAGATGTCATGTCCTCTGGCAGCGGGCGATATTCAGGCAAAATCGATTGGCCGAATTCCAGCTCCAGCTCGCATTTTTCAGCAATACGCACCGTATTAGCGATGGCTTCTGCTACATGTGGAAATAAACGAGCCATGTCCTCTTGACTTTTCAGATACAACTGACGTGTTGGTATACGCAAGCGCTCCTCATCGTCAACTGTCTTCCCTGTTCCGATACAAATCAGAACGTCCTGGACATCAGCATCCGGCTCGGTTAAGTAATGCACGTCATTCGTCGCCACTAGCGGAATATCCAGTTCCTTCGCCAATGCGATCAATTGAGGATTTACGCGTTTTTGCTCCGACAGACCATGATCCTGAAGCTCCAGATAAAAATCTTCGCCAAAAATGCTACGGTATCGTTCGGCCGCACGCCGTGCTTCGGCTTCCCGACCATGCAGCAAATGCTGCGGCACTTCACCGCCCAAGCAAGCGCTCAAGCATATGATGCCTTCATGATGGGCAGCCAAAGCATCCATATCGATGCGCGGCTTATAGTGAAAACCCTCCAAATGGCCAATGGAGCACAACTTCATCAAATTTTGATAGCCTGTTTTATTTTTGGCGAGCAAAATTAAATGATATATGGGCTGATCCTTCCGGCTGCCACGCTCCTTGCGCGATCCTGCCGTCATATAAGCCTCACACCCGATAATCGGCTTAATGCCGTTCTCTACACATGCTCTATAAAAAGGAATGGCACCGTACATGACCCCATGATCTGTAAGAGCCAGCGCCTCCATTCCATAAGCTGATGCCTGTTTGACCAATTCCGCGGTACGAGCCGCGCCGTCCAGCAGGCTGTACTCGCTGTGAACATGCAAATGCACAAATGAACTCATGCGCTTCTCTTCCCTTCACCGCTTGATTTTCTTCAAACTATTTTATCATATCCACGTTAGTAGCGCCCATAGAATAAAAGTACAGACCCGGGCGGACAAGCGCGGTCCTGATTCGTATACCCAAGGAGGAAAAGAGCATGAGCACTTTTATATCCAAAGCGATTCTCGACTTCTTCATTGCCTTCGGCATCGTGCTCGGAGGAGCCATGCTCGGCGGAATGGGAGCTGTAGTATCGCTTCAGCCGCCTACCCAGACGATGCTGGAGGTTGCAGGAAGGATTAAAATATGGGCGCTTGCCGCCGCTGTGGGAGGAACGATGGACCCGATCCGGGTCATTGAGAGCAATATGTTGGATGGTAATTTGTCACCTGCCATTAAGCAGATATTGTATTTGATTTTCGCCTTTTTAGGCGCTCATATGGGTGCAGAGCTGGTCAAGTGGGTATGCGGCAACGGACGGCCGTGAGGTGAAACGACTATGAGAGTCCCTCCCTTTGAGCGCCTGCGCCCTTTTATGCAATTATCCTCCGTTTTTGTACTCGGTATGATTACGGGAGGATTGATCTACAATGCCATCTGGCATGCGAGCTTCAATCAGCTGTGGATGAACAACCAGGACCTTCAATTCCAGCTCCAGCAAGCTGAAGAGGACAACAAAACATTACGTAAATACAGCAAGCGCCAAACCGTCATCAAAGAAATCAAGCTGATTGCGGAGGAAGCCACGGCTGAAAAAATTGACTCTATTAATCTGAAAGAGCTTCTTCGCCGCGTCAGTCGTGATCTGGAGGTGCTGCGCGGCAGAGATATGTTTGAGATTGACTCTGACAGCAAGCTGGTACGTATGTTGCTGCACCAAAAAAAATACACCGTTCGTGACAAGGAGTATACAATCCAGGTCAAAACGATGCTTGTAATGGAAGGTGTGCTGCAAATCTGGCTGGAGGCCAAAGAAAGACTGCCTCAAAGCCACTAAGTCGATCTATTTAACTCCATCTTCTGCTCCAATCCAGAGGTGGATTAACCATGTTCAATGGATTGAAGCGTCATCACTGCTTTGCACACCAAATGATTTTCCCGAGAAATCGCAATTTCTAGCTTGCATGTGCGGCGACTCATCTCAAGCAGTAAAGGACGAAGAACGACAGCATCCTCAATCTGTACTGGTCGAATAAAATAAGTTGTCAAATTATCCAGCACATAATCCTTGCCGCTCATATCTCTAGCTGCCCGGTAGCCCGCTTGTGTCATCACGTTGACCAGTACGCCTTCCGAGATCGTCCCTAAATTGGTAGCCATCTGTGGAATGATAAAGCCGCGAAAAAATAATGATCCGTCCTCATTACGCTCCTCAGCAAAACCGTTCCAGATCAGCTGGTCGAACGTCTCGCCAAGTTGTGGCTGCTTTTGGGCGTTACGCAGCGCCTCCAGCACCTCACGCCGTGTAACGGACCCGAGCAGCTTACGGTTGCGGTCCACGACCGGCAAGTAATCTACACCTTCCCATGCCATCATTTGAGCAGCAGAAGCCAGCGAGGTCTGGTAGGTGACCGTAATTGGGTTACGGATCATACATTTATCCATCGTATGCTCAGGTTGAAGTCCTTCCACATCTTTACGGCTGACGATACCAATTAAACGATTCCATTCATCCACTATGGCAAAATGATGATATCCCGTGGTCGCTGATAGCTCTTCAAATTCGGTCAGCGTGCTGTTGATTTTCAAGGTCAGCGTCTTCGGTTTGCTGGCCGCAATGTCTTCAATCAACATAATTTTCTTTTTGATCAAGCGGTCAAATATCGCCCTATTAATCATAGAAGCCACGGTAAATGTATCATGACGCGAGGAAATAATCGGCAGACTGATCTGGTCTGCAAGCTGCTTAACCTCCCGACTCGTACCGAACCCCCCTGTAATCAGCACACCTGCTCCTTGCTCTAATGCAAGCGAATGCGCATCCTCTCGGTTACCTACGATCAGCAAACTGCCTGCGTCAATATAACGAGCCATGGCTTCCTCACGCATCGCCCCGATCACATACTTGTGCAGCGGCTTCTCGAGCCCCTCGCTTCCGCCCAGCACATGTCCCTCTACAATATTCACAACATCCGCAAAGGTCAGCTGCTCAGACAAGCCGCGTGGACGCTTCTCCACTCGTACTGTTCCGATCCGTTCCTTGGTAATGACAATTCCCAAATTCTCTGCTTCTTTCACAGCCCGATAAGCCGTGCCTTCGCTAACGCTCATTTCTTTAGCCAACCTGCGCACAGAAATTTTGGAGCCTATTTTTAACTGCTCGATATGACGCAATAGCTGCTCATGCTTCGTAACTGTTTCATCTAGCCCGTCCAACTCTGTTACACCCCCAACGTTCAATCTGTATCATTCTGTATCTATTATACCACAAAACCCCTTTGTTTTAGACCCTTGTTATTAGGATATCTTTGCTTTGAAAATAACAAAAAAGCGGTCCCTTGTTACAAGAGACCGCTTCGTACTAGAAACACTTACAGCATTTTGCCTTTGTCAGCTTTGTTATCCCATTTCATCTGCCACTGCTGCATTTTGGCCCGTCGCACACGCTCCAGCGTTTTACGCTTTTCCTCATCTACACCCAGCAAAAAATGGAGGTTCGCTCCGATGACAAGCAATGCAAAAAGTACCCATACCATCCCAAAGCCGTTGACCCAGTTCAAACCACCTGCCAACGAGATGCGTGGTAATGCGACCAATACCATAGCCAATGCAATCAGTGTGTACAAACCGTGTTTCCATTTCTTAAATGAACCCAATCGTATCCCTTCCTCTCCCTGTGACTCTATGTATCTAGTCTATGAGAGGACAGGAAGGAATATGAGACAAACTTACAGAGACGAACCGTACAAATGTTGAAGACTGTCCGCAATAATCTTATTTACGTCCTCAATAATCACGCTCAAGCGACGTTCAGCGTCGAACAGACGACGGATGTTGAGGTTCAAGCTGAGTACCTCGAACATTTTTTCCATCTTTTCCATCTCTTCCTGTGCTGGCATATCGCCGCTCATCATCCGCTGTTGCACTTCCATTTGGCGTTCACGGAAATCGTCGAGCATTTTCTTGGCTTCTGGATCCGTTTCAATCAGCTTCATCGCTGACGTAATTTCCTCTACCTCTTTGCTTTCTTTCAATGCTTTTGCTAAATCATGGGCTTTGTCATAGATATTCATGATTGTTCATTCCTCCATTACAAGTTTTGTGTCAACATTTCACATTGTCCGTCAATCACCAAGGTATATATGTCCTCATATGATGAATCAGTGCTATTACAGCCCATTCACGTTTCCCGTTACTTTCAAGACATCAAGTTGCTGCCCGGAAGGAGATCCACGATGTCCATCAAAAAAACAACGATTCAAATCATCGGATCGGGCATCTTGCAGGATGACGTACTCATGGTCGGCGAGTCCCTGCTTCGCAAATGGAAAATATCCGCAGGCCACCCCGTTCAGCTCGCCTTCGGTTCGTTCCGCCAAGAGGTTACCGTCATATCGGTACCCCGATACAGCGGTCTACGCGTGGGAAGCGTACTGGCCCGAAAAATGGGGCTTCATGCCAGTCATGACAGTTGTAATCTGCGAGTAACCTACAGCCGAGGCCGCCGGACACTTCGAGTGGGCCCACTTATTAGCGTGCTGGTTAGTCGGGATTATCCCGAACAACCCGACAAGCCTTTCGGGTCGATCACCCTGTTCTGCCGTGAACTAGTCGGGGAATGCCGCAGACAAGGAGCATATGTGTATTTCTTCACCCCGGAGCATATCGGAAGTCAGCCCGGGCGAGTTCAGGGATGGGTGTATGACGGAGGCTGGAAAAAGACGGTCATGCCTGCCGGCGATGTCGTCAATAACCGGCTTACCTCCCGTAAACTCGAGAACAGAACTAGCGTACAGCATTTCATGAAAGAAGTAAAATCGCAGTACGGCACAGCCTTTTTTAATGAAAAGTTTTTGGATAAGAATGAAGTGTTTGATGCACTCAAATCGAATTCTTCCCTACGCAAGTATTTACCCGAGTCCCACTTGCTGCAAACCTTTGCCGTTTTCAAAAAAATGTGCACCCAGTATCCCTCTGTTTTTCTCAAACCCGTGCGCGGAAGCCTTGGTAAAGGCATCATGCGCATTAACAAGCAAACCGATGGTACCTTTTCAGTGCTATCCACGACAGCAGGCACACCCCGAAAGCAAACGTACGCCAATGTCGATAAACTGTACAAAAGCTTAGCGGGAAAAATGAAATCAACACGCTTTCAGCTGCAACAGGGTCTTACCTTGATTGATCACGGTAAACGTCCGGTCGATTTTCGCGCGCTTGTACAAAAAAATGCGTCTGGAACCTGGACCGTAACATCCATTGTCGCTCGGATCGCCGGAGGCAGCCACTTTGTATCCAATCTGGCAAGAGGCGGTACGCTCAGTACAGTCAAGGAAGCACTGGCCAAAACCACGCTGCCCGCAACTGTTAAATCGAATGGTCTTACCTCTCTTAAAACAGCAGCACTGGATATCGCAAGCGGAGTAGAAAAGGCAATTCCCGCCCATTTCGCGGAATTTGGTATTGATTTGGCGATTGACAGCACGGGGCGTATCTGGTTGCTGGAGGTCAATTCCAAACCATCAAAAAATGACAATACGCCGTTAAACGATCAGAAAACCCGCCCGTCCGTAAAAAAAATGATTGAATATTGCTGTTATTCAGCCGGATTCAAATGAATCCATCTCTTCCAGAGTCCGGCTGCCAAAGGAGCTGTTGTCGGTGTCTCTTGTTATGCCAGGCATGCTGGGCGTGCTTGTTAGCCGAAAGCAGGACGCTACTCCCCCTATTACCGAAGCCGACTTCTGCCGCAGGCTAAGCTTGTTGGGCAAGCGCTCTGGTATTAGCGTAATGGCGTTTACCGCCGAAGGAGTTTCACCTGAAGATCATTCCATACGGGGTTATGTTTATCGTGCTGGAGTATGGACATTTGGCCGCTTTCCCTTGCCGGATATTATTTATAACCGCTGTCTCCATATCCATGAGAGCCAGAATGTCAAGCGCACACTGGGAGACATAGCGGAGCAAAAGTCGCGCAAGCTCATCTACTGGTCGCGTAACTTGCCAGGCAAATGGCAGGTGTATCGCGCTCTGCATACGGTAGATAAAGTACGGCCCTTTGTACCGCCTACGGCCCCATACCGGGATACGACCCAGCTTGTGGAGTGGCTGCAACGCCATTCGGAGCTATTTATGAAACCACAGTCCGGAACACATGGCAAGGGCACGCTGTATCTCCGGCTGGCGGAAGGAGGGCAGGGACTGTACGTACAAGGCAGGAACTCCCAAAACCGCCCGTTCCGTCGCTTGTTTACTGAATTGGATGCAGGATTGTCATGGATTGACGGTATTGCACACAAACGCGCCTATATCGTGCAGCCTTATTTGAAATTAACAAGCCAAAGCAATCATCCCTTTGATGTTCGCGCGCTCATGCAAAAGGACGGCAACGGCTGTTGGCGCCTGACGGGCTTTGCCGTGAGGGAAGGCAGAAAAGGAACTCTGACTTCCAATCTGCACGGTGGGGGCGAAGCCCATCCGGCAGAGCCTTACCTTCGTGAACAATTTGGTGTGGACAGCACACGTCTCATCATCGGACAGATGATAGAGCTGTCCTTGACCATTGCCGGGGCGTTGGAGGAACGCTATGGCCGCCTTGGCGAGTTGGGAATTGATTATGGTATTGACCGGAGCGGGAATATCTGGCTGTTGGAGGTTAATTCCCGCCCTGGCCGGGCCTCCTTTTTTCAGACTCGTCAGCCAGAGTGCGCTTTTCGGTCGGTCAACCGCCCGCTCGAATATGCTCGATAT
This sequence comes from Paenibacillus sp. DP01, assembly GCF_044784315.1. Taxonomy (NCBI): domain Bacteria; kingdom Bacillati; phylum Bacillota; class Bacilli; order Caryophanales; family Paenibacillaceae; genus Paenibacillus; species Paenibacillus sp. DP01. The sequence continues at coordinate 1,917,748 of NZ_CP173059.1, read as the reverse complement.
TTAATGACCCATTCCAAAGCGACAGGGCCAAAGGGCGCGGGCGCCTCCCTTGAACATACGGTATAGGAGGATAAACAGATGAGTTTAACGCATTGCAATGTGCATTTCTCACAGCAGCCCGACAAGGTGGCGTATATATCCACTGCCTTGTTGAAAAGCCTTAAGTTATCTGGAGCCAAGTCCATTCGTCTGCGACTTGGCAAGGATCAGATTCCCGCAACAGTAAAACCCATTCAGAAGGCGGGACGTCATCTATACTTGACCTCCGGCTTGCGCAACGCAATCCGTGTTCCCAAAAGCGGGTCTATTTATTTGCGGAATCTGGACGGAGATGTTCAGCTTGGACCGTTGATTGGAGTATTGTCTGATGCTACTAACTCCACCACCCGCCCTTTCGGATCACGCACAGGCTTTATTAAACAACTTTTGAAGGAAGGCAGCAAAAAATCTTATATTTTTGCCTTCACCCCACGGGATATCAACTGGCAAAATGATACGATTAACGGCTATTTCCTGTCATCCAGCGGGGAGTTTACACGTAAACTCGTACCTCTGCCGGACGTAATTTATAATCGTTTGCCGAGCCGCCGCTCAGATTTTTCCCCAGCGATTAATCAACTACGCGAACGCTTTTCCCGCAAACGAATTCCTTTCTTTAACTGGAGCTTTTTCAATAAATCCGATATCTATCATCTGCTAGAAAATAATCCAGAGGTTAACCGTTATGTCCCTGAATCCTATATGAATCCCAGCTCTGAACGTATCCGAGGTATGCTGGAGCGGCATCAATTTGCTTATTATAAGCCAAGTAGCGGCAGTCTGGGCAAAGGAATCTATCGTCTGTCCTATGTCCCCAAGCAAGGATACTATGTGAGGTATCGGAAGAAAAATAGCAATGTACTGCTGCGGTTTACCACTTTTAACTCCATGCTGCGGATGCTTCACTCCAATAAGGGACAGACGCTAAAAGGCTACGTCATTCAGCAGGGCATTCAGCTGATCGAGATTGATAATTGCCCGATTGATTTCCGGTTTCATATGCACAAAGACGGCAATAACCAATGGGTCGTCGTTGGCATTGGAGCCAAAAAAGCCGGACGTGGCAGTGTCACGACTCATATCAAAAACGGCGGTTCCCTGATGACACCCGAGCAAGCGCTCGGTCGGGTATTCGGAGACCGAGCGGGTGAAGTGCTTCAACGTGCCAAGAATGTAGCAGTTACGCTAGCAGAAGCCATTGAATATCACCACCAGCATCTACTGGGTGAAATCGGATTCGACCTGGGCATTGATCAGGATGAAAAGGTATGGATGTTTGAAGCCAATTCTAAGCCAGGTCGATCCATTTTTCAGCATCCATCGTTGCGTGCGGAGGGTAAAGCATCCGTGGAGCATATTTTGGACCACTGTCTTTACCTCAGTAAATTCCGCAGAAAAGAGGAACTATGAATACCCGGGCGGAGCAAAAACCAGTTGTTGCTGTATTGACAGTGCACGACGATGAACAATTTTTCAAGGGAAATCAGCGAAACTTCAGGGATATTCTAGAAACGGGAACGCGCATGGGGTATCAGGTGTACATTGTTACTGTCAGGGACTTGAAGCTGGCAGATGAAACAGTGAAGGGCTACATCTACAACAAAAACTCACAGATATGGGAGGAACAAGATTTCCCATCTCCACAGGTCATTTATAATCGTATCCCCAACCGTAATTATGAACTTAAAACTTCTGTGCGCGCAAAGCTGGATGAAATTTCACATGCCTCAGGTGTTGAGCTGTACAATCCGGGCTTTTTTAACAAATGGGAACTGTTCAAATGGCTCCGTACCTCGGAATCCACTCGTCAGCTTGTTCCAATTACCAAACGGTTGAGCAACCTGTCTTCCTTAGGAAAAATGCTGTCTGCATATCCATACCTGTATCTCAAACCGGAAAACGGTAAAGCCGGAAAGGGAATTATGATTCTCAGATTCAACCCTGAGCATCTGATGGCATACAGATTGACCATTCAACATGACAAAAAAAGCATAACCTACCGATCTGTATCCTTGTCTCGGTTATGGGGACGTATTCGCCGAGAAACAGGCAACTCGCCTTATATCATTCAGCAGGGTATCGATCTGGCAACCTATCAGAAAAAGCCCTTCGATTTGCGGCTTCTGGTGCAAAAAAATGCCCGTGGCGCATGGAGCATTACCGGAGTAGGCGCCAGACTAGCGGGTAAGGGAAGTATTACAACACATGTTCCGCGTGGGGGAAGTGTGGAGGATCCGTTCAAGCTGCTATCCTCAATCTTTGGACCTGAGGACAGCACAGATTTGCTGGATAAGGTTAAAAGTACGGCCATTCAGATTGCACGTCAAATTGAACGCGCATCCGGTCTTTCTCACGGTGAAATGTCTATGGATTTGGGCGTAGACACACTCGGGACCCTCTGGTTTTTTGAAGCCAATGCCAAACCGATGAAATTCGACGAGCCCGAAATCCGTCAAAAATCACTTAGACGTATATTTCAATACAGCTCCTTTTTGGCCGAACGAATGAAATAATCTCAAGGAAGTGGAATCATGCCGCAAATTAGCGATGTTCAACATTTGCCTGCCCGGAGTTGGGTACTGAGACGACGACAGTTGCTGTTTCTGGCTCGCAGTTCGGGCGGCATGCGCATTACTCGCAATGCTCTGCGGCAGTTGGCTGTTTTAACGCCGGAGCAATTGAACACCCCTGGCTCCTCCCTCCTGTGCGCATATGTGCGCACGGAGAAGGGGCTACGGATTGCGGGATTTTCCCTCGCTCTGAATTATGGGAAAGATGCTTGCATCGTGATTGTTCGTCCGCTTTACCGGGGCCGCAGACTGGGCGCTAGACTGCTGTCCGCCCAGCTCCAACAGCTGCGCCGTCTGACGTGCAGCGTAGCCACCGACAATATGGCCAGTCTCAAAACCTGTTTCGGCGCTGGACTTATTGCGCATGAAATGACGACTGGACCGACGGGAAAGCCCACGCTGATATTTTGTGGGGAGTTGTCCGAAGATGAGCAGACGGCAGAGGAAGGTGGAATGCTGTGCCAAAACCTGTCCTAGGCATCATGACTTTGTATTTGAACAGTAAGAAGCAACTGGAGGAACGTGACATATATGAACGCATGATCGCAGAAGGCAAAAGGCTGGGGCTGGATATGTATGTGTTCACTCCTGCGGATGTCCATAAGGATCGCAGACTGCTCCTTGCCCAAATTTATGATCCACATAGCGGTAAATGGACTCGAAAATGGCGGGAATTTCCGGATATGATTTTCGACCGCTGCCGAGTGCAGCGCAGTGAGCGGTATCGTCAATTAAAGAAATTCCGATTGCAGTATACAGACCTTGTTTATTTAAACCGACCGCTGAGCAATAAATGGGCCATTCATCAGCAGCTTGCGAGAAAGGCTGCCTTTCGCCCCCATCTGCCTGCAACAGAGCCGTTCGATGGATTTCATAGTGTAAAGCGAATGCTCAAACAGAATTCACTAGTATACCTCAAGCCAATTAACGGCACAGGAGGCCGCGGCATTTTACGCATTGAGCCTGTTAACAAGCAGAGTGGCCTGTATCTGATTGAGGGACGCAATCGCAAGCGCCATATTATTCCCCAGCAACGGGTACGTCTGGATCGTCTGGAGCCGCGTCTGAGCAGCTGGAACATGGATAACTATATTGTTCAGGAAGGCATTCCTGTGCAGTTGCCGAATGGCAGGGTCCATGATTACCGTATGCTGGTACAGAAAAATAGCCAGGGAGTATGGGAGCTAACGGGATGTGCCGGGCGCATCGGGGCACATCGGAGTGTCACTTCCAACCTGCATGGCGGAGGCAAGGCAGTACCGATGAAGCAATTGCTGACGCAATGGATTCGTGATGAAGGCCACAGAGAGAAAATCATCAAGCAAGGGGAAAAGCTCGGACTGGACATTGCTGCATATCTGGAAGAAAGCTATGGGGCATTATGTGAGCTTGCGCTCGATTTGGCAATTAATAAGGACGGTCATATCTACGTGCTTGAGGTCAACCCGAAGCCGGCTCGCGAGGTATTTTCACGCATTGGCGAAAAAGAAACCTATCGTCGTGCCATCACCAAACCTATGGAATATGCCCTATGGGTCTACCACACTCAGATTAATCCGAAGCCGCAGACGGAACAAAAAGCAGAAGAACAAACAGAAGATAAGACAGAAAGTAAAACAAAGGAAGGCTCCGCCTAAGTGGCTGCCTTCCTTTGTTTTGTTATCTGCTTAACATCGTTTGCATGTATTATTTATATGGTACGCCACAGCGATTTATAACTCTTATCTGCGTTTTCACCGTTACTCTGCGTTTTTATAAAGCGTAAGCAACTGCGTAAAGTCTGTAATAATCGCATCGGACCCTTCCAACTCATCATTCACACCAAATCCAGCATAAGCACAGCCGATCACTGTCTGTCCGTTCTTTTTGCCAGCTTCCACATCTGAGGAACGATCTCCTACCATCCATACATTCGAAATATCGTGCTTGCTCAACAGAATTTCTAGCAAATTCACTTTGGAAAGCGTACTGTATTCCCCAGCGCTGTACAGTCCTTCAAAAATAGGAACCATTTCATACGCTGCAGCGATCCCCTTTACATAATCCTCCAGCCCGTTACTGGCTACGAATAATCGGACACCTTGCTCATGAAGTGCCTGAAGTGTTTCTTTTACATGTGGATACAGAGCATGACTTCCATTCTTCAATCCCTCCAGCTCCAGCTGAAGCAACAACTCGTCCGCTCTTCTGTGAGCCGCTTCACTGGCTTCTGGCATCACTCTTCTCCAGATTTCATCCAGCAGCATACCCAAACTATTCAAAATAAGCTCCTCGGGAGGAGTCTCTCCTTCATAAAGCCCTTCGGCGCGCAGCGTATCAAACAGCTTGTGGTACGCAGGAAGCAATAGCGTCTCTGTCTGAAAAAGCGTACCGTCCATATCAAATACCATAGCCTCAGGTTTCTTCAACACAGGTGCATTGTTCATGTAGTTATCAGTCATTCCTTTCCTATGTAAGTTTACACTCCAACCCCTCTCATGATAAGCAATAAGAGAGGTCTGTGTAAACCTCATTGCGCATACCGTTAACTCTTATATTTTTTTAGAACAGTCCTAAAACAATGTAAACCGCCCCACATATCTGTGTGTAGAGCCCCCCGTGGAAGCTTAAGATCCACACCACTCCAATACGAAAACCCCGCTTCTTCTATCCATTGTTCCATCGTTGAAAGATCCACTGTAGGATAATCAAATGTCAACAGAAGCATGCCGTCATCCCGTAAAGTTCGGTGAAATTCACGCAAAGCTGCCAAAGATTCATCGGGGGTTAAGTGCTCCAACACTGATATACATACAATTTTGTCAAAACTGGCATCCTCATAGGGCAGAGCAGTTAAATTGGCATGTGCGGAGTGGAGCCGAACCGGTAAAATCTCCTGAATGCGCTCAGCAGCCTCCTCTCCAATATTCCGCCGCACCTCGGCCAAGATAGCATCTACAGAAACGATTCGTATATCCAGATCGCAGGCATAGACCTGAGCGCAACGACGGGCCAGCTCAAATTTGAATGGATGAGGGATTCCACATGCCGCGTCCAATACTGTATCTTGCCCGGACATAAATTGGAGACACCACTCATACTCATAGGGACGACTCCACCAGCTTTGAGGGAGTCTGTAAATCATATTGGACGAATTGGGATCAGAATATACAAAAAAGCGAGACAGATACGGGTCAGCCATATTCATGAATGTAGCCTCCTTTGGAGATGTTTAGATTACTCTTGCTACACAGCATAATTCATGACCCCGTTTCTCACCTTGAAGCTTAGCCAACAATCCCATTTGCTCTGTAAAGGCAAGCTCACCGTACAAAGGATGTGCTTGCAGCAAGGCATCCAAACCAGCAGGAAGCTGGCGGGTGAACAAAGCCACCGGGCGCAAGCCGGACTTTTCCAGCAAGAGCGTCAGTGTATGATCCGAATAATGGTACAAATGATCTTCCTCCGTAAATAAAGGTGAGTGAACGCCATAAGCCTCGTTGGTAAACGAGTTTTTATTGGGCACCGTAATATATAACGTTCCATCAGGTTGAAGCTGATCACGCAAATCCGTCAAAAATTTGATCGGGTCCGCGATATGCTCCAGTACATGCCAGCATGCTATGGCTTCGTATTGGTGCTCCAGAGGTAAGTCGGCTTCTTCCTCTAAACTTTCAGTCTCAATCGCTTCCTGATCTTTATAATCTTGATTAATTTCTAGAGATTGTTGAATTTGAGCATCTAGCTCTGTTTCACCGTTCCAATAACCCGGTAATAATTCCACCTCATATTTGCACTTGGCATAGGCACGCGATTCACTGGACGGCTCAATGCCCACTGCATTCCAGCCAGCTTGAAGGGCAGCATGGATAAATTCTCCAGTCCCTGAACCAATCTCAAGCAGCTTTCCTTTTTTGGGACTGAACATATCGAGCAACATAAGTCCAAAAAGAGCATGATCCCCATAGGTGGACGTCGCCGCACTATCCCGCATAGCAACCCAATTGGCATTATAAATCTCTGCTATCATTTCCTCAGACTGAATATGATCTACATCCTTACGAAAAACCAATCCACAGGAGCCGCATCCCATCAAGGTAAAGCGTTGATAATCATGAAATACTACCGTGTCAGATAAGCCACACAGTTTGCATTTTACACTCTGCTCTGCTCCTTTCCCCTTCTCCGTAGCATAAAAGGTGTCCTTGGCTTCACTTTTTATTTGTAGTTCGGGTTTGTTCATGACCTGTACACTAGCCACCTTGGCGACATCCAAGGCGTTCACCTGATGGTCAGGTTCATATTCTGATGTAGGTTCTTTTTCTGTATTTTTGTTGTCCTGATCCACCCAGAGCGTGAGTCGTGGATTCGAGTCCAAAATGGATTCATATTGCTCTTTCCATCCATAACGAGCACTTGGGTCAAGCAGCTGGTACCGCTCAAATTTAGCCATGCGAATAGCAGGTGTATACCATCCCCAATGCTGAATACGGTAGTTGCTGATCTCTGTGGGAAGGTCAAGTACATTTTCGGGTAATCTCCCACAGTGCAAGGACTGCTCCTTCCATTTATAAGGGAACCCCTCTTTATATCGAATTAAAAAAGGACGGTAATACCGATGAGCCTGCCAATAGTCATCATCACGGTAATGCGTCGAAGACCACATATCAAACAACCTGAAACAAATCGTATCCGCTTTCGTTCCCGCTAACAAAGAATGTACCCCTTGGGCAAAGCGGGATTCGAACATTTCGTCAGCATCCATGCTTAATATCCATTCGGGAGAGGAAGCCAATGTCTCTCTCCACTGCTGCTTTCGAAGTTCGACTTCATTGATAAAAGAGGGTGTTTCATTGCGGATCAGACGCAGAGGGATTCCTTGTAAGATTTCCCGGCACAACGCTCCGCTATCGTCATGACTACCATCATCAATAATGACTGCTTCATCAATGTATTCCCGGTGACTCAGCAGCACGTCTGTAAGCTTGCGATCTGCCTCATTGCATACCGTCATGGTCAGCGTCAATTTAGGATTAGAGACAGGCGGTGTATAAAGCTCACTTTGTCGTGGACCAGTGAACGCCGGGGGTACAACAAACGAATCTGCCGTGTACTTGGCAAAGACAGCAGTTTCGCGGAGATCATCGGGTATAACTGGAGGTTCGTTGAATTTAGGGGTTCTTGACGATGCGGGACGATTGAAGGCTGGAGAGCTTGGAGAAATATCGGAGTGTTCCGCATGTGTTACATGCTCTGGGCGGTTCGATGTAAAGTACTTTAGGGTGAATAATAGCTGTTCTGCCTTCATTCGATCGGCTTCCCGATATAGATGCATTGCCGGATAGTGTGTGTCTACAAAAAGTGGAAATCCAAATGCAGCCGCTCGAATACAAAAATGTCGATCTTCTCCCCAATAAGAAACGTTTTTGATTTTACCAAAATGAATCCCTGCTTCCAGCGCCCGTCTGCGGATTAAGGTACACGCGCCTAGACCACCCACCTCATACAAACCTGGAACATGCAACTGGTGTATAAAATGCAACTCACGTTGCGCTCGCTCCTCTGCCGACAACACTTCGCCATCTTCACGATGGAACAAGTTATATTCATCACTAACCCACACTTGAGGCAATAGCGGTCCTTCCGGTTGCCAGCGTGTCCAGAAAATCTCTGATACAATATCCTTCTCCGTCTCCACCAACCTGCACAAGGTACGGGAATGGAGAACCAGGTCTGAATCGACCAGAAACAACGCGTCATAATTGTGCTGAAGTGCATAATCAATAAGACGATTTTTAAAGCCAGCCACTTTCCAGACAAGCGCAGGCGGCCAATAATGAGTGTGCTCATCACTTCGGGTTTCCACTTGCTGCGAGCCTGTTAACAAGGGTAAAACCCGTCCCGGAAGTCGATTGGAAAAGTCAACTAGCCACTGGCTTGAAATCGGATTGTCATTATCATCGACAAACAAATAATCCGGTAGCACGTCAGGTGCCTCCAGACGCTCCAATGCTTGAAGGAACAAAGACAAAATTTCCGGCTTCTGGTGCACCGGGCTGCCGATTAGTATACGCATGTGTCAACGCCTCCATCAGGCGGAAGCCTCATAACCATTCCCCCTCCATGTCCTAACGCATACCATAATTGCGACCAAGCGATATGGGAGTGAGCGTAGTATGAATGGACTTACACCTGGAAATATCAATGAAAACGACATCAATACAAAATACAATCTCCCCATTCAACGATAAAACCCATCCTGTCGCACATCCTAACCCGGAACGTCACCCACATCTTCAATCCATACCCTTCCCCCAAACATCCAGCTTTGATTTTCTAATTTATTAGAGCAGAACTGAATTTATGATCATCATATCCCCTTACATGTTCAAACCGAATTACTACATAATGAGCAAGCTATCCTAATAAAATGGAAATTATACCAAGTTTTTTGGGGAGGGACAAAGAGCATGGTGACTGTCAGCTTATGTATGATTGTCAAAAACGAAGAAGAAGCCCTTCATACCTGTCTGAAATCAGTCCATGACCTGGTGGATGAAATCATTATCGTTGATACTGGATCTACCGATAGAACCCAAGAGGTCGCTGCATCATTCAACGCTCGGATATACAACTTTGAGTGGTGCGATGATTTCTCCGCTGCCCGTAATTATGCGTTTGATCAGGCCACGCAAGAATATCAATTTTGGCTGGATGCCGATGACATACTGGAAGAAAAAGATCGACTATCCTTTCTCAACTGGAAAAAACAAGCCACCCTCTCTTATGACAGCATTACAATGGATTATGTGCTATCCGTAGATGAACAAGGACAGCCGTTGTATAAGCTCAAAAGAAACCGAATTGTACGGCGTGATCGCAGATTCAGATGGACCGGATTTGTTCACGAGTTCCTGAATGTAACAGGCAGCATCTTTCATAGTAATATGGCGGTGACTCATAACAAAACACGAGCTTATACTGCTCGTAATTTGCACATATATCTCAAGCATCGGGAGCAGGGCACCGTATTTTCTGAACGAGATCACTACTACTTCGCCAATGAATTATATGATAACGGACGCACACTAGAAGCCATTCAGCAGTACGAACATTATCTAGGGCTAAATCAAGGATGGATAGAAGATCGGATTGCTGCTTGCTTTAAGCTTGCGGATTGCTACGGTCGTCAAGCACAAAAACAGGAGCAACGGATGGCACTGCTCCGCACACTTACCCTCGATGTACCACGCGCCCAATTCTGCTGTGCTTTCGGCAATTTGTTCATTGAAGATGAGCAGTATGCTCAAGCCATTTATTGGTTTCGTCAGGCGACGCTGATTGAGCCCCCGCAAAATGTGATGGCCTTAACCAATTCGTCGTACTATACCTGGTTTCCACACTTGCAATTATGTCTCTGTTATGACCGAATCGGTGACATCGAAAAAGCAAAATCGCATCATCGCATAGCCCAGTTGCACCATCCTACTCATCCAAGTGTTTTATATAACGAGCAGTATTTTGCACAGCTAGACCAAAAATAATATTCTGTTGAGCGCCATTAAAAAAGTCGATTTCTTTTGTAGTAAATCGACTTTATTAGCTACAATCTGCTTTGTTTACAAGTTACTAGTTTTATAGATAGGAAAGGCCACCTGCACGTGATGCTTGCAGATGGCCTTTCCTATTCGTCATACAAGACTCCTTCAGAACACCTTTTTCCGGTCTCTTTCTCCCTTCAAAATTTCTACTGACTCACGGAAACGCAACGAATGAATCACCTCACGTTCACGCAGAAACTTCAAACTATCCTGCAAATCCACATCGTCTGTCAAATCAATCAGCCACTGATATGTAGCTCGCGCCTTTTCCTCTGCCGCAATATCCTCATACAGATCAGCAATCGGGTCACCTTTAGCTTGGATATAGGCCGCTGTAAAAGGCACTCCGGAAGCGTTTTGGTAAAATAACGCATGGTCGTGTGCCGCATAATATTCGCCTAGACCGGCTGCCTCCATTTGCTCCACACTCGCATCCTTGGTTAGCTTGTAAATCATAGTCGCAATCATCTCGAGGTGCGCAAATTCCTCAGTGCCGATGTCATTGAGTACACCGATCACTTTATCGGGAATCGTATACCGCTGATTCAGATAGCGCAATGCCGCTGCCAGCTCGCCATCCGCTCCGCCATACTGCTCCATCAGCAGTTTAGCCATATGAGGATCACATTTGCTGACACGTACGGGATATTGCAGTTTTTTCTCATATACCCACATTTATGTTCCTCCTTTATACAAAAGGTTGACGATTCCCTACCTATACCTGCCACGGCCAAGGTGATTGGCTCCACTCCCAAGGATACTTGGAATAGGCACGACCAAAATTCTGTAAGGGTCCATATAGGAGTTGATACTCGTTAGCAATCGCCGTTCTTTCCTGTGTCAGCTTGTTGAACTGTTCGATGGCCTGCAAATCATCCGGGTGTGTATCCAGATACAAATTCAGTTCCACCAGCACAAAATCCACCGCTTGGAGCTTCTCCAATAGCGCATAAAACTGGGCATCACCCGGCTTGGTTTGAGGCGCATAGGCTTGGGGCGTATAACCTTGGATCGGTTCTCTGGGTTGACTATAGTCCTGGGCTTGATTTTGATACTGGTTCTGATATTGATATTGGTTCTGGTATTGATATGAATTTGAATAAGGGCTTTGAGACTGATTCGGCTGTTGATGTCCACCCTCAGGCTGATTTGGCTGTTGGAATTGATTTGGGGACTGACCCTGATTTGGATTCTCCATTTTATTCGCCTCCCCCCTGGTTTCTCCTAGGCTCATAAGGACTGTAAAGCAATGGCCATAGCGTTCCTTTCGTCAGTGCTTCCTCTGGACTGAATTGTGGCAGACCAGGGGGCTGAAATTGTATAAACAAGTTTGGCGGGAGCACATAAGTCTTGCACAGAACGGGCGGACACGGATCGAACGGGCCGACAAACGGGGCATACTGACCTTGCTGTGGAAATTTCACGGGCCGGGACCTCCTTTAATTGATCCATCTGCTTTACTATTCAACATATGCCGCATCGCCCAAGTCTCGAACAAAAAAATAACGGATACAAATTTTTGTTCAAAGAAATAAACTATCGAACTGCTGCTCAAGCTGATTATGGCATCCTCCCCGCTATCTATATTTCGATTGAATTGCAGTAGTAACTAACTCAAAAAGAGCCTTTAAAACCACGATAACGTGGATTTAAAGGCTCTTTCTTTCAGCACTCTATATAACTACATATCTGAACTAATCATGGCTATCTCTGTGGATTAGGATTCCTCATCGTTAGAAAGCTCATCTTCAATGACAGGCTCAGTTTTACGGTGAATTTTCACTCTCATAATGCGAAGCCTTGTTGCTTCCTCCACTTCAAAGGTCAGATTATAAAACTCTATTTTCTTCCCTTTCACCGGACTGCCTTCCAATTCCTTGAACAGCCAGCCTCCGATGGAATCCACTTCGTCGTCTTCAATGTTCACTCCAGTTAAATCATTCACATCCTCAATGAGCATACGACCGTCCACAGAGATAAAGTCTTCCTTCATTTCCACGCTTGGACGTTCATCCTCAAACTCATCATAGAGATCCCCGACGATTTCCTCCAGAATTTCCTCCGCTGTCAGCAGACCGGCGGTTCCACCGTATTCATCCACCACGAGAGTCATTTGGGAATGCTTTTTCTGCATAAGGCGTAGCACATGACTTACTTCCATGGACTCAGGCACGTTCAGAATAGGACGCACCACCGAGGCCAGATCCAGTTGCTCACCCTGCTCGGCTAACAGAAGATCTGTAATATGGACAAAACCGATAATCTGATCTTTATCCTCGACTGCTACCGGGTAACGGGAATGCTTGGTCTCACTGATAATCTTCAAATTTTCCTTAAACGACAAATTCGTGTACAAGCAATCCATATCAGTACGCGGCAACATGATTTCACGAGCAAGCAAGTCGGAAAAATCAAAGATATTATCCATCAGCTTGATTTCATCCTTATCGATTACACCACTCTTGGCGCTCTGATTCATCAATATACGGATCTCTTCCTCAGAATGTGCCGCTTCGGCTTCACTCGCCGGCTGAATGCCGAATGCCCGTAACAACATGTTTGCGGCAGCATTTAACACCCAGATTACAGGTAGAAAAACCTTATAAAAAAGCAGCAAGGGCGCCGATAAAAACAACGCCACACCTTCAGTCTTTTGAATCGCCAAAGACTTGGGAGCCAGTTCGCCCAATACAATATGCAAAAAAGTAATGACGCAAAATCCGACGACAACGGATACCGTTGTAATCAGTGTACCGTCAGTTACACCGAGTTTGTGCATGAGTGGCTCTATCAGGTAGCCGGATATTGCTGGCTCACCAATCCAGCCTAGCCCCAATGAGGCCAGCGTAATGCCCAATTGGGTGGCAGACAGATAAGCATCCAACTTTTGGTTCACCTTCAGCGCATAGCCTGCCAGGCGATGACCCTCACTTTGGAGCTGCGTCAATCGGGATTGGCGCATTTTGACCAGCGAAAACTCTGCGGCCACAAAAACACCGTTTAGAAAGACAAGCAGCAGTACCAAGAAGAGATTCACCCCTAGCAATCCCCAATGAAACTCGGTATGACCATCCAATACGAACTCCCCATTTCTTTAGTTAGCATTTTGCACCATTCGACTTGTAAGTTATTCAATTCAGTATTTATGATTGAAAACTGTAATTGTAATCATGTAAAAATGCTTATAATTGCAAAGCTTTTCTTGATTTAAAGTCTACACCCTTGTAATACATATCTGCTACGAGTAGATTCGGTCCGCAACACGCAGCCGCATCGCAATGACAGTTCACGGTCTGATTCAGCGGATGCTCATTCAGCCATTCACCGAAAATATTGTCCAGACTGTTTTCCTGAATGTTTCCGAAAGCTGGAATGTCTGCAAAATCCGTCACATATACGCTACCCGTGAACATATTCACATTTACACGGTTTCTTCCGTCTGGATCATTACGCACCGTAATATTCGGTTCTTGACGCAAGCGACGAAGCAATTTACGGTCTTCCTCCCGCTCAGAACAAGCAAAGAACGGTAGTGTCCCAAATAACATCCACATGTCCTGATTTCGCACATCCAGCAGCTTATCAATAGAGTTCCGCATATCGTCAAGGGACAGTACAGGCAAGGCAGAAGCAAAATTCGATGCGTACATCGGATGAACCTCATGTCGGCGGCATCCCATTTCGTTGATCAACTGATGAATGCCTTCTAGCTTCGTATGTGTCCGATAATTAATCATGGACTCAGCTGAAATGAACATCCCCATTTCGCTCAATCTGCGTGCATTCTCTATCATTTTTTCATACAGGCGCACAGCACCCGCGCGTGGAGTCGGACGTCCGGTATTTGCAAATCCCACTTCATAAAAATCGTCTGCATTTAAATAATTAAACGATATATGCATGACATCCAGATACGGAAGCATCTTCTCATATCTTCTGATATCCAATGTCAGGTTGGAGTTAATTTGCGAACGAATACCGCGCTCTTTAGCATACTTCAACAGCGGAACGATCACATCGTCCACTGTTTTATCAAGCAATGCAGGTTCTCCGCCTGTAATACTTATTGTCTCCAGATGCTCAACTTCATCCAGCCGCTTCAGCATCAAATCTAAAGGAAGGAAAGGGGCCTCCTTCATAACCAGCATATCGCCGACAGCGCAATGCTCACAGCGCATATTACATAAATGTGTTACGGTCATTTCCACACTTGTAAGCAAATGACGACCATGTGTACGCAGTGAGACAATCGGGTCCCACGGATCATACGTTGGCGATATTTGGGGTAGTGTGTTATTTTGTAGAACTGTCATTATGTTTTCACCTTATTTCTGTTATTAACCTCAAAAGACGTATAATTATCATATCATGATGTGTAAAGTGCCTGCATGCTTTCTTCCACATCCTCTGCTAATCTACGCGTACTCCTCCGAAAGGGCCGGTAGCAGCGCCTAATGTATTTGTAATCATAACCGAAAGGGATACGGATAAATCCACATCATAAGGCGCCTTCAGTTCCTGCCCATCCCGGTCTCTTACAATACGAATGACAGGCCTTTGCGGGATTTTGGAATGTATACGCACTACGACTCCCTCTTCCCCTGTGTTGAGCATTACAGAAAGCCCCAGAGGGTAAATAGCTACACAGTCACGAAAGGCTTCCAGCATCCGCTGCTCATACAGCGTTCCTGCCCCGGCGTATAGCACCTCCATTGCTTCATAAGGCAACAAAGCCTGCTTGTAGATTCGACTTGCCGTCATCGCGTCATACGAGTCCGCCAGACCGATCCATTTCGCATATTCGTGGATTTGGTCCTTCTTCCAACCGTGTGGGTATCCACTACCGTCAATACGCTCATGATGCTGTAATGCACAATGAGCTGACAACAAGGGAATCCCGGGTTCGTCTTTAAGTAGCTTATAGCCGATCACTGTATGTGTTTTCATATGCTCATATTCCTCGTCCGTCAATTTACCCGGCTTATAGAGCACTTGAGGTGAAATCTTCATTTTACCGATATCGTGCAGTAATGAACCTATCCCTAGCTCCATGAGCTGATTATTATCGTAGCCATTGGATATCCCCAGGACTAGTGAATACAAGCATACATTCAAAGAATGATGATACAAATCCTGATCCGCGGCCCCGATATCCATCAACATAATGATGGCATCCTGGCGGCCTCCAATATCGTCCAGAATCGATTCCATGACCTTATAAAATGACTTGCCAAAATATTTGTGCTTATGATCTACGGAGTAGGATGACAAACCCTGAAACTGCTTTTTGATTTCCTGTAGCGCCGCCGCCCTTGTCTGTTCATGGATCATCTCGGGTATGACGATATCTTCTGTCACAGCATCCTCAATGTATACATATCCAATTCCGACTTGGCCTAGACGTTCAATCAATCGCGAAGTAAGCTCAACACCTTCCGAGAGCAGCACCATTCCATTTTCATTGTATATTTTTTTGCCCAGCTTCATGCCGGCTCTCAATAATGTAACAGGTACCAGTCGCAGCTTAATCCTCTCCCGATTGTTTTGATACCTGAAGCCACCTAGCTGCAAAACATTCTTCCATCGCGCCCGGACGCTTCAACTCCATTTCAATCAAATCCCGTAAAAATTCTGGAAGCATAAATCGGAGATCTGTTCCGTTCGCAAGCACCTTATAGCCTGCTTTGAAAGTGAACATATCCAACGTGCCCACTGTGTATTCCTCATCTTCTTCCAAAGGTTGACCCGCTACACGAATGTCCGTCACTTTTTCATAAGGAGCACGGTCCGGATCATACTGAATGGTCAACCCTTCCACACACATCGTGCCCAGCACTTTGCCTCTGAAGCCAAAGCCCGACATGGGCTTGTCTGTAAATTCAGGCAGCAAAGATTGCTCCAGGGCCAACCGAATGTCTCTTCCCCGCAACTTCATAACACAGGGATTAATCGGCGATGGGCATAAGGAATGCAGTATTCCTTTGCTAATATCTCCTTGAGGCAATGGACCAAGCAGTTGACCTGCATTGACGAGGGCAATTTCGGTTCCTGTAAAATGGGACACCGATTGTGCCAGCAAATTCCCGAAAGGGGACTCCTCATTATAGGCGATCTCCAATTCCCGATCTGTTACTGCTACCGTGCTCTCCATGGCGCGTTCTGCTTGTCTGCGATGCAACACAATGGCCGATGCCACTTTTTCGTCTAGCAGCGTCTGATCCACAGGAACTACGCCGCCTGAGGTAACTCGAAACGGTTCAAGACTATGGTTACGGGTTAGCGTCACTTCACCGAGCAACGTTCCGAACTTCCCAGCCCCACATAAAACGGTGTTCCCGATCCGAAGCGGTTCCTCCAGCACATGGTGGGTGTGACCACCAAGGATAACGTCAATCTCAGGAAACTGGGACGCTAATTTCTCATCAGAGGGTAAACCCAGGTGAGACATCACGACCACCACATCCACCTGCTTTCTGAGTGACGCGATCTGCTTCCCCAGCACCTCAAACGGAT
The DNA here is from genome assembly GCF_044784315.1 of Paenibacillus sp. DP01. Lineage (NCBI taxonomy): Bacteria > Bacillati > Bacillota > Bacilli > Caryophanales > Paenibacillaceae > Paenibacillus > Paenibacillus sp. DP01. The sequence goes on along the minus strand of NZ_CP173059.1, from coordinate 1,901,046 downwards.
CGAGCACATCCCAGCCCAACAATTGATAAAACTCTGTAAAAGGAGCCGTCACACCTAGTAAACCGATCTTGATTCCTGCTTTGTTTAGAATAACAGATTCCTTCATCCACAAAGGAATCCTCCCCGTAGCACGCTCTGTCAGATTGCCACATACAACTGGACAATGAATGCCCGCATATGCCTGTTCAATCATATCCGAGGTAAAAGTCAGTCCCTCATTATTACCGATCGTAATTGCATCGTATCCTGTCAGATTAATCACATCCACATTTGCCCCACCGAGCGTTCCTTCCGTTTCGGGGGCCATCCGATCCATGTGGTCTCCTATGTCCAGCACAAGAAGCGCATCCCCTGATGCAGCTTTTCGTTCATTAATCATCGCGGCTATCGAAGGCATACTGCCAAAATGACTATGGATATCATTGGTATGCAAAATGGTCAACGTTTGCCGAGTCGTCATCTCCATAACCGCCCTCCTCTATATTTTATATATCGACTTTGGAGCTTCTAATGTTTAAGCATACCATGTTATTTAGCAATATGGTACATATGAGGTGGACATAGATAGTGAAAATCATTGACATTGCCTTCTATATGTAACTCAGAGGAGACGGGTCCTTGGGACCTATTTTACAGCTTGGAATAATAGTAAATTAGTCGTTGTCATCCCATATAATTCTTGATATATTAAGTTTGTTTCGTATTTTCGACAAATTTACGACAAGGAGGTTAGCACATGAGAGTTCACGTTACCGATGCCAAGCCGGGAGATCGCCTCAAATCCGATACATACAATGGGCACGGTGTACCTGTCTTGATTCAGGGCACCGAGCTTCAGCATGACGATATTTCCAAGCTCATTATGCATGGTGTCGATTATATTGACATTGATGCTGGTTCTACGAGCATTCCGGTTGGCTTTGCCCCCGATGTTCCTGCTTCCCCCGAGTCCCTCAAACGCGCCGTTCCCCTCATGGAGCAAACGATCAGTGGCTTTGAAAGCATGTTCCTCGAAGCTTCCTCAACTGGAAAATTTGATGAACATCGAGTTGATGAGCTGTTCGCCCCTCTTGTTTCAGAGCTGGCTCGTCAAAAAGATGTCGTATCTCTACTGTTAATTATGGAACGGGGAGATCACTATACCTATAACCATTCTCTCCAAGTAGGTATACTGTCATATTACATTGCCACTTGGCTTGGATATACAGAGGAAGAGGCATATGCCGCGGGAAAAGCTGGATATTTACACGATATAGGCAAGTCTATGATACCAGATGAAATTTTAAATAAACCGGATAAACTAACACCTGAAGAATTTCATGAGATGAAGAAACATTCTCTGTATGGCTATGATATTATTCGCAATTCAACCAGCGATGATATTTCAGCAATTGTCGCCTTGCAGCATCACGAACGCGAAGACGGAAGTGGATACCCCCACGGACTGTTCAAGGAAGAAATTCATCCTTTTGCCAGCATAACAGCTGTTGCCGACGTATACAGCGCGATGATTTCCAATCGTGTGTATCAGACGAAGCAGGAGTTGCTCACTGTATTACGCGAGCTGCACAGTATGAGTTTTGGACATCTAAATCCAGAAACTACCCAAGTGTTTATCAGACATATGCTACCGAATTTTATTAATAAGCAAGTTCTATTGACTACAGGCCAGACAGGAACCATTATTCTGAACAATCCTGTGGATTACTTCAGACCGTTAGTAAGAATTAACGACGATGAATATATAGATTTATCCAGGGAACGCCATGTATCCATTGATGAGATTTATCTGGAATCCTGATCTGCCACTGCCACCCGGCGTTACTTTGTTTGTATGGAATGATTGTTCGAAGCATAGGTTACACGAATGAAAAGAGACTGTCCTTAATCCGTAGGTTTTCCCTACAAAGGACAGCCTCTTTTTGTGTTACGGACATAAGCCTAGTTACTATCTGTATTTATATATTTAATCCTAGGAATTAAGATCTTGTAGACCTGGGCTATGTTCATTAGGCAATTCAGGCATATACGGAAGAGGAAAGCCTTCTGGAGGGTCAATGACATTCAAATCCCCACCGTTTCTGCTTGGAGTTTGCCCATTGAATATTTCTCCAATACGGGTAGAATCCAATCGAAAATTAAACTGTGCATTGTGAAAGCCCATTTCAACATACTTCCGGCATTCTGGATACTTGTTAATATCGTAGTTTGGAACCGGGAACAATTTTCCCCAATCCACTCCAAGTGTCTCTAATGCTTTGGCAAATGCATTTTGATGAGCATTATCCCGTACAATCAAAAAAGCCAATGTTTCCCGGAATGTTTTGTTCGAGCTCATTTCGTAAATTCGAGATTTTTGCAGAACCCCTGTAGATTCGAGTACGAGATTATCAAGCAAATCACTAATCAGATTACCGTGGGAATAGACATAACTACCTAACCAAGGATTACCACTTGCATCAACGGGTAAGGAACTTTGAGCTCCCATAATAAAATGATGAGGATTGGCATGTTTTATCGCTTCATCCAAAGGAGCATGATCAACTCCAGCATCGCCGGCTTGGTCTTCACCTGAGCCAGTCAGAAGTTGATTTATGGTATGTTGGACCAGTTCAACATGACTAAGCTCCTCTAGGAAAACTCCTCGAATCAAATCCCTATATTGAACAGCATTACCACGAAAATTATTACTTTGAAAGAAAAACTGCATCATGGTACGCATTTCTCCAAATCGACCACCCAATACCTCCTGAATCACTTTTGCAGCAGCTGGGTCGGGTTTATCAGGTACTATTAAGTTAATTAAATCTTCTTTATAAAAATACAATACCAAAACCCCCTGAGAGTTTTATTTTGAAGTGAAACATATGCTACCCTTTTTTATCATTTTTATACAAGTCAAAGAACCAGAAAAGTTATTTTCATGAAGGCTCCTATCATTCTAGTAGAATTAGGGGATTTTATGGTTAGGCAGATCCTTCGTTTTGTTGCGCATTGAATAGGTTAATATAGCTTGGATTCACTAAACTGCTTTTAACCTATAGGAGGACTAATTATGTTTAGACATCAAAAAGAGTTGCAGTTCGAAGTGAAAGTAGAGCGACCTGACCCTCTATTTGCCCGACAGGTACAAGAAGTTTTGGGAGGCCAATTTGGAGAAATGACCGTGATGATGCAATATTTGTTTCAAGGGTTTAACTGTCGCGGTGATGAAAAATATAAAGATATGTTAATGGATATTGGAACAGAAGAAATAGGACATGTGGAGATGCTGTGTGCTTTAATTAGTCAATTACTTGATGGGGCTAAACCAGAAGATCAGGAGCAAGCTGCCAAAGACCCTGTTACAGCTGCCATTATGGGAGGAATTAACCCGCAGCACCTGCTGGTCAGCGGTCTTGGTGGATTGCCTACTAATTCCAATGGAGTTCCATGGAATGGTTCTTACATTGTGGCTAGTGGCAATCTTTTGGCAGATATGCGGTCCAACCTGCATGCAGAGAGCCAAGGTCGATTGCAGGTAGCCAGACTATATCATATGACGCAAGACGAAAGCGTTAGGGCTACATTACGGAAAATGCTAGCACGCGACCGCTATCATCAATATCAATGGATGGCGGCAATTCAAGAATTAGAAGAAAAAAATGGTGTTGTGGTACCGGCTTCCTTCCCTCCTGAAGCAGAGCAAGAATCTCAGCCTGAAGCATATGAGTTTTGGAACTTGTCAGAAGGCGAAGAATCTAGTGAAGGTCTGTGGGCAACAGGAAGTGCGCCGGATGGAACCGGGAGCTATGTATACATCTCTAACCCCATTGCCAAAGGACAGATCTATAATGCCAAAATACCAGCAACCGAGTTGCATCATGACTTAGACCATAAAACTTCAGATAAATAAATATGTAGAAGCGAGCTGTCCCAACTTTTGGGGCGGCTTTGGCTTTTTGTCGACCTATTAAGGATCTGTAAACCCACTTCAAACGTAAACACGTATTTACAAGTAACCAAAAAAAATAGAAGAAGACGAACTTAAAAAGTTCGCCTCCTATACTAGCAGGAGATCCGAGTCGGTACACAAACGGCCTCTGCTTCAGTCAAACCATCGTTCATTAAACAAGAGGTTCCTCAATCAATGTTGCGAAATTAAACTGGTGTACATGACCATCATTTAATGTAGTTTGGCCCGTAACGAAATGTACGTGTTTTCCATTTCCGACTGGAATAGCTGGTCCTGTTCTAATCCTTCTCAGATTATGAAAATGGTTCACAAAATCAGTTTTCGTAAGATCAATTTCGTGGACATGACTTCTTCCAACTCGAATCGCTTGCCCAGTAACACCTGCAAAGCGGTGGTTATGTCGGTCTGCGCCTGCTTCAGCCAGTTTGGTACTACCTTCAAATTCATGTACATGCCTCTGTGTCTGTTTAGCTGAGATTGTTTTCTTCTTGACTACAGGTTTATTCTTCTGCATCCGTTGCCTGCCTCCTTATGTTTATGTCGCTCACAACATCCTATTAAGCAAACATACATAAGTGCTAGGCAACTATTGCGGTCCTAACAATAAATTTTTGGTTTCACATGGCATTAGAAAAAAAGAAGAAGACGAACTTAAAAAGTTCGCCTTCTACATTAAAAGGAAATTCGAGTCGGCACAAAATCGGCATGACTCGGATTAAACAGCTTTAATTACCTCAAGTACCTTGTCTCACCAAGAGTTACCGCGTTTTAACCAATACTGCCTTCCATTTCGAACTTGATCAAGCGGTTCATTTCTACCGCATATTCCATCGGTAGTTCTTTGGTGAACGGCTCAATGAAGCCCATAACGATCATTTGTGTTGCCTCAGCTTCGGTCAGACCACGGCTCATCAGATAGAAGAGTTGATCTTCCGATACTTTGGACACCGTTGCTTCGTGCTCAAGTGTAATATCGTCATTCATGATCTCATTATAAGGAATAGTATCTGAAGTTGACTGATTATCCAAAATCAACGTATCACACTTAATATTCGATTTTGCACCTTGAGCCTGACGACCAAAGGAAGCTAATCCGCGATACGTTACTTTACCACCGTGCTTACTGATCGATTTGGATACAATGGTGGATGTAGTATCTGGTGCCAAGTGGATCATTTTCGCACCTGCATCCTGATGCTGGCCTTTGCCTGCAACAGCGATGGACAAGACCATCCCTTTCGCTCCACGACCTTTCAGTACAACGGCAGGATACTTCATTGTCAGCTTGGAACCGATGTTGCCATCAACCCATTCCATCGTTGCATTTTCTTCAGCAACCGCACGTTTAGTTACCAGGTTGTAAATGTTTGGTGCCCAGTTCTGAATCGTTGTGTAACGAACGCGTGCGTTTTTCTTACAAATAATTTCAACCACAGCACTATGCAGCGAGTTCGTGCTGTAAATTGGAGCTGTACAGCCTTCTACATAATGCACAAAGCTGTCTTCGTCAGCAATAATGAGCGTACGCTCAAATTGACCCATGTTTTCCGAGTTGATACGGAAGTAAGCCTGCAATGGAACTTCACATTTCACACCTTTAGGCACGTAGATAAAGCTACCGCCTGACCATACCGCACTGTTCAGGGCCGCAAACTTATTGTCCGCAGGAGGTACGACTGTGGCAAAATACTCTTTCAAAATCTCAGGATGCTCACGCAACGCTGTATCGGTATCCATGAAAATGACACCCTGCTCTTCCAGATCCTTTTGCATGCTGTGGTAGACAACCTCGGATTCATACTGCGCAGATACACCAGCCAAAAACTTTTGTTCCGCTTCAGGAATCCCCAGTTTATCAAAGGTTTCCTTAATTTCTGTAGGAACCTCTTCCCACGTTTTCCCTTGCTTCTCGGAAGGTCTTACATAGTACTGGATATCATCGAAATCCAGTTCATCCATGTCTCCGCCCCATTTTGGCATTGGCATTTTTTCAAATTGCTTCAATGCTTTCAGACGGAACTCCAACATCCAATCCGGTTCACCCTTAATTTTGGAGATTTCCTTTACAATTTCCGGAGTGAGACCCTTACCTGTTTGGAAAATGGACTTGTGCTCGTCACGAAAGCCATACTTATACTCTTCCATTTCCGGTGCTTTCTTGGCCATGTTTCTCAAACCTCCTCTGTTCTATTTAAATTATTTATCTTCGTCAATCCCTTTGCGCAGCGCGTTCCAAGCCAATGTCGCACATTTAATGCGAGCCGGGAACTTATTGACCCCTGACAAAGCTTCCAATTCTTCATAATCATCAAATTCGACCGCTTCGCCCTTCATCAGAGAGGAGAAGCGACTCGCCATATCCAAGGCCTGATCAATCGTTTTTCCTTTGACCGCTTCTGTCATCATCGAAGCCGAGGACATACTAATCGAGCAGCCTTCACCTGTAAAACGGGCATCCTCGACTACGCCGTCTTTCGTTTTGAGTTGAAGGGATATCCGGTCACCACACGTAGGATTATTCAAATCCACCGTAACAGCATCGTCCTCAAAACGTCCGCGATTGCGCGGATTTTTATAATGATCCATAATCACGCGTCGGTACAAGTCATCAAGTTGCATCGCCAAAATACTCCTTCGTTTGGATTAAGGCGCTGACCAGAGCGTCGATATCCTCTTCCGTGTTATAGAGGTAAAAGCTGGCACGTGCAGTTGCACTGGCTTTCAACCAGCGCATCAATGGCTGGCAGCAATGATGGCCCGCACGTATGGCCACCCCTTTGCTATCCAGTACAGTAGCTACATCATGCGGATGCACATCATCCAAGTTGAATGTTACAAGCCCGACATGACGTTCAGCAGGTCCATAGATCGTCAAACCCTCCACTTCACGGAGACGTTTGAGTGCATAATTCGTTAGACGGCTCTCATGCTGTGCAATGGCGTCTAGTCCGATGCTTTCCAGAAAATCAATGGCAGCTCCCAAGCCAACTGCCCCAGCAATAATCGGGGTGCCACCTTCGAATTTCCAAGGTAGCTCCTTCCATGTGGATTCATACAATCCCACATCGTCGATCATTTCACCGCCAAACTCAACGGGCTCCATGTTTTCCAGCAACGCCTTCTTGCCGTAGAGTGCACCAATTCCTGTAGGAGCACACATTTTGTGACCAGAGAAAGCATAAAAATCAGCATCTATGTCTTGCACGTCTACTTTCATATGTGGCGTACTTTGTGCACCGTCGACAACGATAACTGCACCTTTGCGATGTGCAATAGCAGCAATCTCTTTGACCGGATTCACAACGCCAAGCACATTGGAGACATGCGCAATCGCAACAATTTTTGTGTGTTCTGTGACGGTTTTCTCCACGTCTGCAAGATCAACGCTACCGTCCTCTTGAAGCGGAATATATTTTAAAGTCGCACCCGTGGCTTTGGCTACCTGTTGCCACGGAATCAGATTACTGTGATGTTCCATCGGAGTGATGACAATTTCATCACCCTCCTTACAGTTAGCTCTACCGTAAGAAGAAGCCACCAGATTCAGCGCGGTTGTTGTCCCGCGTGTAAAAATGATTTCCTGACTGCGCTTGGCATTCAGAAAACGGGCTACCTTCTCCCTCGCACCTTCATAAGCATCCGTAGCACGGCTACCCAAGGTATGCACACCACGGTGTACATTCGAATTATCAAACTCGTAATAATGCTTGATCGCCTCGATGACCGCTAGCGGCTTTTGCGAAGTGGCCGCATTATCCAAATAAACCAGCGGATGACCGTTAATCTCCTGATGTAAAATCGGGAATTGTTCACGGATCAATGCAGTGTTCATTGGCCTAACTTCCTTTCAACAAGGCTTTGCAGCTGATGTTGAAGTCCTTCGAGCGGAATTTCAGATACGACAGGTGCCAGGAAGCCATAAATAATCAATCGTTCAGCTTCTGCACGGCTAATTCCGCGGGACATCAAGTAATACACTTGCTCACGGTTAACCTGACCAACCGAGGCTGCGTGTCCAGCCGTTACATCATCTTCATCAATCAACAGGATCGGGTTAGCGTCACCACGTGCTTTCGGGCTGAGCATCAGTACACGCTCCGTTTGCTGACCGTCTGCTTTGGTAGCGCCTTTTTCAATTTTCGTAATTCCGTTAATGATGGAAGATGCTTCTTCACGCATAACTGCGCGTGTAATCATCTGACTAGCGGAATTTTTACCAAAATGCTGTGCTTGTGTCGTATAGTTCAGCTTTTGTGAACCAGAACCTACAGCAATAACCTTGGCATCCGAGTTGGAGCCATTGCCTTTGAGCACAGACATGGTATTGCTCGCTGTATTGCCGTTGTTCATTTCGCCTACAATCCATTCGATAGCAGCGTCATTTCCGAGCGTGGCACGACGAATGGAAATATCCGTTACTTGCTCTCCAAACTGATGCACTGTCGCGTAGCGTACTTTAGCGCCTGCATTCGCAACCACTTCTACCGCACCGTTATGAAGAACAGGTGCCGCCAGATCTGCAGATACATAGTTGTCTACGTACGTCACGGAACTATGGTTTTCAGCTATGAGCAGCACATGCGGCGCAAAAGTTGCAGTCGCATCATCCGTGAGGAACACAGCTTGAAGCGGTACGTTCAGTTCTACATTTTTAGGCACATAAGCAAATACTCCACCGTTCCAGAGTGCTGCATGCAATGCCGACAATGAATTTTCTTCAGCCTTAATAACAGTGTTCAGATGAGCTTTGACCAAATCAGCATGCTCTTTGACCGCCGTTTGCAAATCCGTGAAAATAACACCTTGCGCTGCCAGTTCCTCGCTCAGCTTCACGTATACCGCACCGGAGTTGCGCTGGATGATCAGACCGCCCTCCTGTTGTTCTTTGACCAGATCAGCAATGGCTGCAGGAACCTGACCTACAGATGCAATGACCTCGCTCAATTTATGTTGACCGTAGTCGTTTAAATTCCAACGTTCGATTTTTGTTTTTTCAAATACCGGAAGCTCCAGTTGGCCTGCAAGCTCAAGTGCTTTTTGTCTGTCTTCGACCAGCCAAGATGGCTCGCCATTACGTTCGGACAGAACACGCAGTTGCTCGGAATCTACCGGAAGGATTGTTTGTGTTGTCATCAGTTTTCCTCCTCGCTTCCGGCTTACGCCTCTTGTCCTACAGTTTCATCAACGATACCCAGCTCTTCCTTGATCCAGTCGTAACCGTCCGCTTCCAGACGCTCAGCAAGCTCAGGACCACCGGATTTAACGATACGTCCTTGCATCATTACGTGTACATAATCTGGTTTGATGTAGTTCAACAGACGTTGGTAGTGAGTAATCACAAGGAAGCCACGGTCTTCAGAACGCATAGCATTTACACCGTTAGCTACGATTCTCAAAGCATCGATATCCAGACCGGAGTCAATTTCGTCCAGAACGACAATTTTGGGATCAAGCATCATCATTTGCAGAATTTCATTCCGCTTTTTCTCACCACCGGAAAAACCTTCGTTCAGGTAACGGTGAGCAAACTCAGGATTCATTTCAAGCTCTTTCATTTTGCCTTCCATTTGGCGGATAAACTTAATCAGGGAAATCTCTTGTCCTTCTTCACGGCGCGCGTTGATAGCACTACGCAAAAAGTCGGAGTTTGTTACCCCTGCAATTTCACTTGGATACTGCATCGCCAGGAACAATCCTGCACGTGCACGCTCATCCACTTCCATATCCAGCACGTCTTCTCCATCCAAAGTTACTTTGCCATCTGTGACTTCATATTTAGGATGACCCATCAAAGCAGATGCGAGCGTACTTTTACCCGTTCCGTTAGGACCCATGATGGCGTGGATTTCTCCGCCCTTCATTTCGAGGTTAATCCCCTTCAAAATTTCTTTACCTTCAATGGTCGCTTTGAGACCTTCAATCTTAAAGTTTGTAGCCATATTCGCAATACCCTCCAAAAAATGTAGTGTGGTGTCGAAATCAGAAAGATATTTAAACAGGGGAGCCCCCTGATTTCAAGCAAATGTAATAATTAAAAATTTATTTATAATCATTCTAAACTGATTCTCAATGATTCTCAAGTTATTTTATAATAAATATCTTTAAGGGTGCAACCAACAGACGCACGTTATCCACCTTTCTTCATAAAATGTTCATCCTACCAATCACACAAATGGCAAAATACATCCTTCGAATGATTACATAGTTATAGTGTAGTACAAAAACCATGGGATACATAATCTCTTTTTTAGCCATAAAAACGCTACTGACAGCTTGACGTCAGTAGCGTTTTACATGTAAAGGGGTTATTTTAGTGCGAAAGCCTGATGAGTTAGCCCAAATAAGAGCGAAGCATCCACATGTGTTTCTCCAAATCTGCTTTGTAGCCGATCAACAAATCTGCAGTAGGCTGGTCGGAATTACTTTCCGCCAATTCGATACCTTCCTGAAACTCCTCACATACCGTCGCAAAATCCTCAATCAGGGTTTGCACCATTTTTGGAGCATCTTCATTACCGGTAGCCTCTTGAATTGAGGACAGCTCCAGGTATTCCTTCAATGTTGCGGAAGGAGAACCTTTCAAGGCAAGCAAGCGCTCGGCAATCTCATCCATTTTCAATGTCACTTCATTGTATAATTCTTCGAATTTAACATGGAGTGTATAAAAGCTGGAGCCTTTCACGTACCAGTGATAGTTATGAATTTTTACATATAACACATTGAGGTTAGCGACTTGACGGTTTAAAAGTTCCTCCACCGATTTGGTTTGCGTATTTTTCGAGTTACTTGTTGTTTTAGCCATCATAAATCCCTTCCTTTTTCATCAAATTGACTTTCAGAAGCGTTTACGTATTCATCACCGTCCCTGCTGACGGTAAGACGCCAGCGGGCATTTGAATATCACCTGCCGGACGTCTGTTTCATATTTACCCTTTCTATACAGAGACGAAACAAAAAGAAGAAGCCCACCTCTTCCAATCCATCATAAAAAAAATGTACAAAAATTCAGTGATTTTCGTTATACTTTCTCTATCCTATCAAAATACTTGGTTTAATATTGTGATGTTTTTTCTTACCATTTACATGTGCGCAATTTACGGAGGTGACCTCATTGTCCAAATATCATCCCTTAACGACCGAAGAAGCAATCGAATTCGTGAAGAACATTCCCGGATTTTTTAGCCAGGAAGCTCATCTGGAATGCCGAGAAATCGGCGATGGCAACTTAAATCTGGTTTTTCATATTACAGATTCCAAATCTAACAAGAGTATCATTGCCAAGCAGGCACTTCCCTATGTAAAAATTGTGGGTGAATCCTGGCCGTTGTCGCTGGATCGCGCCCGTATTGAACGCGAGGCACTTCAGCAGGAGCACCAGCTTTGCCCCGAATTGGTTCCTGCGGTACTAGGCTATGACGATGAGCTTGCGTTAACCGTGATGGAGGATCTTAGCTCACACACAATCATGCGCAAGGGACTAATTGAAGGCAACACATACCCTCTTTTTGCTAATCATATTGGGGAATTTCTGGCACGCACGCTCTTTTTCACCTCAGATTTGGGCATGAATCAGCAGGCTAAAAAAGAGCTGGTTAAACGCTTTATAAACCCTGAACTCTGCAAAATAACTGAGGATCTGATTTTGGATGAACCCTACCGATTTTCAGATAATAACAACTATGGTATGTACATTGAAGACGAAGCAGAGGCACTCCGTACAGATCAGATCCTTCATCTGGAAGTAGCTTTGCTGCGAGAAAAGTTTATGACACGAACAGAAGCACTGCTACACGGCGACCTCCATACAGGTAGTATTTTTGTAACAGCTGAATCGACTAAAGTCATTGATCCTGAATTTGCCTATTACGGCCCCATGGGGTTTGATATCGGAGCGGTCATCGCCAATCTGCTGTTGAACTACGCAGCACAGCCCGGATGGACTTCTAGCGAGACGGCGCTAAAGGAACGACGTGACTGGCTCCTGGAGACCGTCATTCAAGTATGGGAGCAGTTTGAGAGCAGGTTTCGTACACTGTGGAACGAGCACGTCACCGATCATTTGGCACGTACACCCGGATATCAGGACTTATACCTCCAGAAAGTACTGCAAGATACGATTGGCTTTGCAGGGTGCAAAGTGATCCGCCGGATCATCAGCCTGTCGCATGTGGCGGATATCGATACCATTGCCGATCCTGATATCAAGGAAGCTGCGGAACGTCTCGCGTTATCGATCGGAAAAGCCTTGGTTCTCCGCAATCGCGAGCTTCATTCGATCCGGGAACTAGAAGACATTGTTCGGACAGCAACAGCGACCCAAAATAAAGGAGCATCACGCATATGAGTGAAAATAAAGAATCTCTTCCCGCATCCTCCCATGAAGCAACTGTGTCTGGACAGGCTCTAACTTCACTGGTGTGGAAGGGAAACCACTTGTCCATGCTGGATCAGCGTCTACTGCCCGAAAAGATAGTCATGCTGGATTTATTCACCACCGAAGAAGTGTGGGATGGCATCCATGCCATGAAGGTACGGGGCGCCCCCGCCATCGGGATGGCCGCAGCCTACGGTGTGGTGCTGGGGGCTACCTCCTATCGCGGCAATGACGCTGCTGAGTGGCTGGAGCATGTACACGCGGTGTGCAGACATTTGGCTACCTCACGGCCGACTGCCGTAAATCTGTTCTGGGCTCTGGACCGCATGAAGAAGCGAGCCGGCGAACTCGTCACAGAGGCTGAGGTGGGCCAGATCGAAGACTGGAATGCAGGGCTGGAGCGTGAAGCTATAGCCATTCAGGCAGAGGATGAAGAAGTTTGCCGCCTAATCGGCATCCATGCTTTACCTCTGTTCAAGGATGGGATGGGCGTACTCACTCATTGCAACGCAGGCGGCTTGGCAACAGCGAAATACGGAACAGCGCTCGCGCCTATGTATTTGGCTCAGGAAAACGGAATCCACCTGAAAGTATTTGCTGACGAAACCCGCCCCGTATTGCAGGGTGCGCGTCTGACCGCCTTTGAGCTTCAGCAGGCAGGCATAGATGTCACCCTGCTCTGTGACAATATGGCAGGCATGGTGATGTCTAAAGGATGGGTGCAAGCTGTCATTGTCGGTACAGACAGAGTCGCCGCTAATGGGGATGTGGCCAACAAAATCGGCACCTATAGCCTGGCAGTGTTGGCGAAGGCGCATGGTATACCTTTTTACGTTGCTTCGCCACTATCTACCATTGATTTACAGACCGCTACAGGCGCAGATATTCCGATTGAGGAGCGTTCTGCGGAGGAAGTTACCGAGAGCTTTGGCAAAAGAACTGCCCCACAAGGTATCAAAGTCTACAACCCGGCTTTCGACGTTACACCACATGAGTACATTACCGCCATCATTACCGAAAAAGGAATTGTCCAAGCCCCCTTTAGCGAGAACCTTACCGCTTTGTTTGCCGATTAATTGTTCTTGCAGGTTATACACTTCGTATATAATTCAAATAGTTCCACTCGATAGAATGAAAAATTTCACAGAAAAAACCGGAGCTGTAGCGCCCGGTTTTTTCTGTGAAATTTTTCTTTTTTGCTTTTATCCAACAACTATTACTAGGCTTCTTACACCAGTTTCAATAATGCTTCATAGCCTGGCATCCCTGGCTTAATTCCAAGTTGCTCAGCTTCCGTCGTCACTGACTCCATTGGTGCTTCCAACAGTTCCTTTAGTGTTTTTACCCCTACAGCACGTGCGGCCAGAATTTTCCGATCCGCCAGTCGTTCATTGAGCAATCCGACATCCAGCGCACCACACATGATGTAACCACGGGAGTTGGAGATCGTCAACAGCGTTGTTTTAGGCAGTTTGACCTCGACTCCGGTAAATGTATGCTCACCCACTTGAATGGGTTCCATGTGTATCATGGTTATTACATGCACCTCCTCTTTGTTCATCCGGGATATTTTATGCGGCATTTGCAGGTGGGTGTGGACACCCGTGGATACATTCAAAATTTTAGGAGGATGATGTATGTACAGCAAAACAGGCGACATTAAAAAGACTAGACGAATCGTTCCATCTAGTCTCTATGATCATCGTTAAGGTTCTAGCTCTGTGCTTTATTCACACTTCTTTAAGTACTGTGGCGGTACAAAGTCGGCAAGCCAAACACCATGGTTGGCTTTATAAAACTTCACTTGATTAGCTAATGCCTTTGCTGTGTCGACTTCGAGGATCACGAGTTGAAAGTTACTTCGTTTAACTAACCGTGTAATTGAAGATTCTCCTTTTTAACATCGTCTCTTAATTCTAGGGTAGATGAGAATTTTCCTTTTATCAGATGGATTGCTATGAAAAAAAGCCTACTCTCATTTTATTATCAAAGGAGCAAGCTTGGTTCATATTATTGAATTACTTTATGATTCAAATGTCATCTTATCGGGAAATATCCCCCCTTCTTTAACGAAGCAACGTGCCATCCGCTGTGCAGCCCTATCAAAATAAAATTTATTTGAATGGCTCTGATCTGGTAAAGGTTCAATTTCAGAGAATAACTTAGTCTCTTTGTTCAATTGAATTTTCCCCATAATGTGTTCATTAGGGCCATATCTATAAATAACTACATTCTCATCTTCATGTTCTTTTAAAAAGTAAAACAAATGCTCCCATTATAAAATCTCCTCTACTCTATTTCCCATGGACGACCCGACCTTACCGCAGCTTTATGAGCAGTCTCATAGTCTGTTTTAAATATACCCTCAAATCTGGATTCAAACAATTCATGGTTAAGCAAATCCATATCTTTTTCTGTTTGTAATCCTTTTTTGTAATCTGTCCCATACTTGAGCTATTTCGTAATCAGAGTTATCACATATACCGTAGGCACTTCCATAGACCGACTATAAGCAGAATATGAAGCGATAACGGATATAGTAGGGAGTTCCAACATATGGTAGTATAGAAGATAGTATACAAAGCATAGATTTCATGTGATTTCTAATAGAAAAGTTCATCATTGGAAGGAGCAACTAAATGGAACCTAATTTTAAACTTAAGAATCTAAATGGTGAGGAAGTAACCATTTTTGAATTGCAAGAAGCAATGGGAAAAGGGGAGGTTACTTCTAGGGAACTTGTTATGTACTACATGTATCGTATTGCAACACACGACCAGAGTGGTCAAAATATAAATTCTATAATGGAAATCAACCCAGATGCGATTTTTATTGCAGAAGCCCTAGACAAAGAAAGAAAAACAAGAGGAATTAGAGGGTATTTACATGGTATACCTGTTTTGTTGAAAGAAAATATTGAAACAAAGGACAAAATGCGGACGAGTGCAGGAGCGTTGGCACTGGAAAACAACATTAGCGAAACGGATGCCTTTCTTGTAAAAAAACTTAGAGAAGCTGGAGCCATTATCCTTGGAAAAACAAACATGACTGAATTGGCAAACGGCGTATCCTCAAAAATGTGGGCAGGTTACAGTTCTAAAGGCGGACAAGTATTAAATCCATACGGTGACTTTTTCGTGGGTGGGTCAAGTTCTGGTTCTGCTGTAGCTGTGGCGTCAAATTTTACAAGTGTTGCAGTTGGAACGGAAACTTCAGCATCAATTTTAAGTCCAGCTATTCAAAACTCGATTGTTGGTATAAAGCCTACAGTTGGGCTTATAAGTCGTACAGGTATAATACCTTATTCCTATTCTCAAGATACCGCTGGAGCAATTGCACGGACCGTATCAGATGCGTCAATCTTACTTAGTGTACTTGCAGGTAAAGACGATAATGACCCTGCTACATGGAAAAATGATGATACGATTGACTATTCAACTTACTTAGACAAGAATGGCTTAGAAGGGGCGAAAATTGGGGTTTATAGAGATGTACCATTAGAGCAATTTCGTGACCCTGACGAATATGATAAAATATTATTTAATAATACTGTAGAGGAACTAACAAAAGCGGGAGCAATCGTCATTGAAGACATTGAAATGCCAGCCTTCGATAGGAAATGGAATTGGAACAAGTTGAATAACGAATTTAAGCATGGTCTTGATAACTATCTCCGAAACCTTCCACAAAGTATGCCTGTACATACATTTAGTGAATTGGTTGAGTGGAACGAAAAAAACTCCGAGAAGGCTTTGAAATATGGACAAGATTTACTGAAGAACCGTCAACATTTAGTGAATCCATTGAAGAATCCGAACTATATATTAGAGTCTTTAACTGATTTATATTATTCCCAGAATGAAGGTATAGATTATGCCATAGCGAAATACGGATTGGATGCAATTATGTTTCCATCATATGTGGGAGCAGAAATTTGTGCAAGGGCAGGGTATCCATCAGTAGCTGTTCCCGCTGGCTTCAAAGACAACGGCAGACCATTTGGAGTTACGTTTGCAGGAAAGGCATTTAGTGAACCTATGCTAATTCGTATAGCATTTGCATATGAACAACGAACAAAACATAGAAAAAAGCCGTTACTCAGTTATAAGTAAAAGAGAAGTTCCATGCAAAGAAACCACTCCATTGTAAGGAGTGGCTTTGTCTTTATATAGAGGTATATTTTGTGGTCAAATTGTACTTTGTGTTTAAATACACTACGGTACGGTGAACCGTATCATATATTCAAATATCATGGCTACGCCATACTGCCCGTTAGCTTAATACCAGCAGCCAGTCTACAACTTTGTTTTCTTGGTCTAAAACTTTATTTTCACCGGACATCAAGTTGTAACGACATCGTTACATTGGACAATTCTGTCCAGCGAAGAATAAAAGTGAGACATCACAATTTCGTACCTTCCTAAGTGAAGGAGTATTTCGCGAAGCAAGTAAAATAGCAGGGTGGACAGAATTGTCCAGCGAGGTATCGTGTCACTTGGTGACATATATATATAGTGACAACAATACAATTTGGTTTGCCCTACTTTGAACCTCCTACGTTTAACTTAGCAGCCTAATACTGAAATTGTTTAAGTATTTGGCGACAGGGAAGAACACCAAGAAGGTTCCCCGAAATTTCCCTAGAAGCTTCCCAATGACGCATTTGGATACAAAAAAATCCAGTCACCGTCAATATGTGGACAACTGGATGGTAAAATTGGTGTTTTATATGGAGTACTGAAGATAATATAGAATAATTCACCTTTATTTTAAGAAGAAAGAATCCAGCAAAATAAAGATTTTAGTGAGTAACAAGTTAACAAATAAAACCTCCTCAAATATATAAAGATACTCAAGGAGGTTTTATACAGTTTTAAATATTAATAAGTAACCCATCCTGCATAAGTGACTGTCCAAGTGTAACCTGTTTGTCCATCGACTGAACTCAGCGTTAATGTTCCACGATATGGATCTACGTTATAACTAGCGGTTGTTGGAATGTCTCCAAGGGTAGGGAACTGAGATTTTGGTAAAACTATTTGCCAAGTAATATATTTAGTAGCAGCAGGAGCTACTGCACTTTCTGTTGATACATTGCTCGAATTTGATGTTACTGCTGTTGCAGCAAAAGATGTTGATCCAAGAGTGAAACACGCTACAACAGTCAACAGGCCAACTAAAAGTTTCTTTTTCATCTCTATCATCCTCTCATATTTGGGATACACGTTTATCATAGTGATTTTTTTACCATAAGTAAACAATATATTGAAATAAATGTTAATATCGATGAACATTCTGTGAACAGTCATTTAAATTTAAAATATATCGTGTGTAAAATTGATACTTCACATGAACTTGGAATGAATTAAACATATATTGTCCTTTGTACGCTCTCACATTCGTTTTAAGGCAGTTATTCACGTTATAAACAGGGAAGTCTCAAAATCCCCGTAACTTTAATCAGTGTTGGCTTAATGCTCTCCTTTGAGCTTATCTTGTTTACTATTCTCTCCTGCTGATATTCATAATCTTTTAAGATCATTTCATAATTCATAGTTGTAGTTTTTTTTCTCTAGAATAAATTTCCCAGAACCACTGTTACGAAGAATGCTATATCATTCGATCATTTTGTCCATATACATATATCTTCTTTTTAATAGATTTTTTATTCAACTCAAACAACCATTTGAGCAGACCTCACAGAAGTAAAATGCACAGTCACATGCTTGTTCCCCTTAAAAAGGTCACAAATGCGGTCACAAAATTCAGTCATTTATAAGATTTTAATAGAATAAATCAGTACAGATCAGTAAATGAAAATTGCTATGAAAGCTTGTCCCGCTTGACTTTACGGCTTAAACAGCGGAAAATTTCACTGCCCCAAATTCGGTACATCTTAGACGCACCACACATGATGTAACCACGGGAGTTGGAGATCGTCAACAGGGTTGTTTTAGGCAGTTAGACCTCGACTCCGATAAATGTATGCTCACCCACTTGAATGAGTTCCATGTGTATCATGGTTACATGCACCTCCTCTTTGTTCATCCGGGATATTTTATGCGACATTTGCGGGTAAGTGTGGACACCCGTGGATACATTCAAAATTTTAGGAGGATTATGTATGTACAGCAAAATAGGCGATATCACAGAGACTATATGGAATGATTTTGTCTAGTCTTTGTGATCATCGTTAATGTTTTGGGTTTACGTTTTATTCAAGCTTCTTTAAATACTGTGGGGGTACAAGGTCAGCAAGCCAAACACCATGGTTGGCTTTATAAAACTTCACTTGATTAGCTAATGCCTTTGCTGTGTCGACTTCGAGGATCACTAGTTCTCCACGTCTTTTGCCTGCTAAAATTGCAAACTCAAGCAATTCAGACATATGTATATACTTTCTCCCCATCGGCTTAATTCCTTCGGTGAAAATGTTATGGATTACCTTTGTGTTTGTACCGTGATAGAAAATCGTTAGTGGAGTAGCTTCCTTATAATTCAATCTGCCTGCACTGTGCCCGTAATTAGCTCTTATGTACCCATTAACCATCTCATATCTCTGCTTTGGACAATAGCTTACTACTTGCTTGATATCCGACTCACTGACCTCAGACCATCTGTTCTCTGATTTTACAGGTCTTGAATGTCACAATAACCCTCATGGTCTAGCTCAAGACCAAACTGTTCTGGTGTATGCCTAAGAATCTTACTCATAAGTTTACTGAGGCTCTCTTCTTGTTTTGGTGTTAACATGATATACTCCTTCTAATAAAATATTTGTCTATCTATAATAACCTATCCGATGATTCATAACGCCTTGTGAAGTAAAGTACCAAACCTCCGATAAGGGAAATGTAGCCCCAATCCACAAGGGAAATACTCGAAAACACCTTTGATTAAAGCCATGATAAAAAATTTCCGATTCATAAATCCCCCCTCCTCTCTAATAATGTACTTTATTATATTAAAATAGTTAGATTCTCACATGAATTTTCCCCATACCAGTCTTCATCAACATTATATTCGCTTAATTTATTTTACAAAAATCGTACTATCTGTGTTCCCTTTTTTATATCTTCAATGTCTCCTGAATCCTTTACATTAATTCCAATTAGCGGATGGTTAGCAATGGAGAAAGAAATGCTTATATCCAATACGTCCAGTTCGCATTTCGTTCCATCTATCTTATCTACTTGTATTTTTGAACCTATCAAACCTTTCAAATTGGTATGATCCTGCTTATCTGAACCAAGATTTGTTCCAATTAAAATGATTCCTTTATTGGGTGTTTTAATAATATCGTCTAACTTCATAATCTCCAAAAGAGAACCTCTCCATTCTAACGTTCATGTATGAACAGTATATCTTTAACTTCCCTAATTTTGATACCTTCGTTTTTAATCTAGTAATTCCATCTCTTAATAGC
The DNA here is from genome assembly GCF_044784315.1 of Paenibacillus sp. DP01. Taxonomy (NCBI): domain Bacteria; kingdom Bacillati; phylum Bacillota; class Bacilli; order Caryophanales; family Paenibacillaceae; genus Paenibacillus; species Paenibacillus sp. DP01. The sequence continues at coordinate 1,881,291 of NZ_CP173059.1, read as the reverse complement.
ATAATTCTTTCTAATTGGGTCAAATCAGGAGCAAATCGTGCAGCTCGGATACTTGCTTGGGCTTCGTCAAGTGCAAAGTTCCTAGTTATAACGTTAAATTAATCATCCATAACCTGGAAGTATCTCCCTGCTAGTCCTGCTTCATAATGTCCGACAACTTCATGCGCTATTGTTCCATGACCAGTAATCCGGCTATTAGCTGCTAATTTACCTGTCGCATTAGAAGGTAATACATCATTATTTATATTGAGAATCGTATCAAATAATAATCCAGTAGGAGATGTGTCATTAGGCCCCGCTACACAGATATTTTCTTGTGGCATCCCTAATTTTTTTGCATACTGAGTTAAACCTTCAATTTGTGCTACAGTTAAAGGCACTTCATTACGCAGGCCATTAGTATCAATAATTTTTCTTGCATTGTCCGCCTCTTCTATTATTCGGGTAGTTCCATCTTTTAATGGAGTATATTTTATAGACCCTGATAACCCAATTTTAGGCTTAATAACTGAACTAACTCCTCTAAACAATCCTGCTGTACCGATCATATTAGCCCAGTGTTCCTTCGACCACGCATTGGTAGGATTAAATGCTCCCTGAATCATACCCGTTATTCCAAATGTACCGAAATTGAGCATGTCATTCCATGAATCGTTTTGTTTAGCTGCCCGTTCCATGTACCCTTGATACATTCCTTTTGGAATACCATATGACATAGTGTTGGAAAAGACTTGGATAAATTGAATAATAAAAAGGGCAACCGAAGTCGCCCTAGATATTCTAATTATTCAACTTAACTCTTCAAATGCTTTAGTTACACAAATCTATTTACTGTCTTCTTCCTTGATATAAGTAGCGTCATATTGAATGATGGCTTTTGTTTTATCCGTAGTCTTTGAAACGTCGTAGACTATTTCATCTTGATTGAATTTATCTTCATCATGGAGAGATTGCGGTTTTTTTACAAATAATGCATCTTTAGTATAAATTTTATCAGGATGATTAAGTCCTTCTAATACACTATCAGGGACTACTGCTTTTGTAACACTCTCCATTTCTTCTGAAGTATCATCACTAGCAAAAACATTATTACTAATAACTACAGCAAACGTAACAGTAAGGGCAGCCAACCCCAAAAATTTTAATTTAACCATCACTTCTTTCCTCACCCTCCATCACCAAATTCCCAGCCATTAGGTTCAACAACTCTATAAACTTATCAATAAATTTTCGTGATCAATGTTACCTTTAGTAGCAAAAACTGCTCCGCTAATTTTTATGCCTTTTTTCATGGAATCCTCTCCTTTAATTGATATATAGCTTATAGCTTGTCGTTGCTTTTCCAGTTGAAATTTAAGAGTTTGCTTTCTTCTTCTTTTACTACTTCGCTTAACCTAACTACAAAGTGTTTTTTAAGTAATACCTTAAATAAAAATTAGCTGGTTCACTTTCAGGTTTATCGTTGTATATAACATTATCATTCAGTACTACGACAAATGGTTCCACACTATTGATGTACCCATCATAAATATACAAATCAATGCCCTTAAAGTTTCGTAAGGGAAAGATCATCCTCAACTCAGTGGAAAATACTCAATTGAGAAGGTTGATCTAACTTATTCATTTTTCCAAATAAGAGACCCTTCAGAAGATGTGATCATGCTAGGGGGGGGCGTCATGGAGAGAAATTTCAATAAAGGAACTTTTTCCTTTTTATAACCATTTATATATACTTCCTTCATCGTTATTTGGCTTAGATACTATTTATTTAACGTCAATAACCGCAGCATCATATTCAAGGAACCCATTATCATCTTCATCTAAATTATTGTTTGTTTCATAGGTGGTGTCCCTAGTACCAATAATCTTTAATCCATTTTCCCAATCAATTGTTAGTTCTTCTTTTGGTACTGAAATAATAGCTTTAATTAAAGAATCATATCCCATATATTCCTCCTTGGTTTAGGGCGCTGCTGGTACAATATGTGCGCCATCTCTATTGTAATGAATAATTCCTTTTGTTGTTTCCTCGAGCTACCAGTATCTCTATTATAGTACTTCCTAGTAGATTTTCCGAAATCAATCCTTTCTCGTCCGGCTTTAAACATATCACCTTCTCCAGAATAACTATCAAGTAATTCTTGTGCGGTTTTGTTATCACACCCTTTAGTTCTCTTTTTCCAGAAAACAGACTACCATAAGAATAAAAACAATAACTTGATGTTTTTTGGAGGGTTGTGAATTGGTAGAAAAATTTGAAAAGACATTCGTTCAATTAGCTCAATGCGAGCTGTCTCCAGAAGAGCGGCAAGCATGGTGGGAAGAAAATAAAGTTCAATTGGAAAACACTTATCCCGTGGCGTTTTTCTTAAACTCAAACCCATCAAGCACGACTTTCGATGGGTGCCTATCCTTGCCAGCCAAAAGAGAGCCGTCGAATATCTTTCGGCGAGAAACATTCCATTCGAAAATTCCGATCTATACCAACAACACTATGGAGCTGAATTCAAAGCCATTTCGTAAGATTCAAAAAGAGCAGGATAAGATTCAACTTGACCATCTTAACAAAAAGATACCACAAGTATTCCAGACATATCTAAAGTTTGCGACTTCGCTTAGAAACGTTTACAGTAATTCGGATGTTTTGGATGGCGGCGCATCTTTACATAAAATTGAACAGGTAGAAGCGTCATTAGATTTTCAACTGCCAAGCGATGTAAAAAAAGCATTTTGAAGTAGTTGAGAATATTTCAATTGAAGGTACACGTTTAGAATTGGAATCATTACGAAAAATAGATATAAAAGAGAAGCCCTATATCGTTTTGGGTGAATTTTGGAAAGAAGCTGACGGGGACTTACTGCTGATAAAGCGAAAACCGGACCGGTAAGGGGGTATCCCTATCCGATCCGGTCCCGTTTTCCTTCGTCACAACACAGTTTGTTTCTGGTATTTTTCAGTCTTACGATCCTTTTTAATCACTTTACTGTTATTCCTATAATCATCCCATGAATCTAGACTCAAATAAGGCTCTCCTTCGATGATATCTTTTACTTTGCTGTGCTGTTGTTCTTTGAATAGCTCAATCATTCGAATTAAATCATTGCGATCCAACAGCTTCACTCCATTATAACTGGCTAACTGTTCACACGAGGTTGTGTATTTACTTGAAGTAATCACAATAGATTTCTTAGCTCTGTAAAATCGCATACAGCTATACACTTCTTGAACCGCACCCAACCCAACAGGATTGGTGACTGCATACCGTTTGGCCTGAAGGACATTACGGTATCCCTCACGATCTGTAAATACCAAATCTGCTCCAAAATCTCTACTGTCTTGTGTCTTATACACATCACTATAACCCAAGAAATTGAACAGCTTGCACAAATAAATTTCAAAATCCTTGCCATCTTCCATACGATCAATTTCGCTTATGCCGATTTTGTAAGGATCAATATCCTGCGTTACTTTATATCGCTCTTGGACTTTGGGCCTTTTAAGAAAACGTAACAGAACCAAAGCAAGTAATACAGCAATGACACCAACAACTATAAATATGTACAACTCTGCTCCTCCTTAGCTATTCAACCCTTTTTCACACTTGCTTATAATACAACAAATAGGTACAATTTACCATTTAAATTCAGAGAAATATAGTAGATTAGAAACAAAAATGAGTCTAAATAAAAAGGCAACAGGTAATACCTGCTGCCTCACTTCCTATTATTCAGCTTCCCTTAATGTTTTTAAAGCTCCAGTAAATGAATTGTCGATCGACATAATTTCTCCATTAACTTGATTGCTAAATTCGGACTCCGTAAGTTTATCTTTTCCTGCCGTGTGATTCTTAATGAATTTTATAAGGTCTGCTTTCTGTTTTGCAATATCCTTTAAAACTTGGTCACTTTCTCGCTTGTAATTTTTAATACTTTTACTTAGTTCCACCTTTGCCACGCTGAGCTGCTTCTTTAATTTATCGCATTCAGCCTTGGCTTGAGCTATTACCGCTTTACTAGACTTATTTTTCACTTCATTTTTATAACGTGCAGATGCTTGATTTAATCTTTGCGTTAGCTGGCGAACTTCTGCTCCTAGAACAGCATTAAGCTTTTTTTCTGCAGCTTTAATTTCTTTTACACGATCTTTGTAATTCTCAAAATATATTCTTTCGATTTCACTTGTTGACATAGCTTTTGTAGATGTTGCCGCCAATACTTGTGATGGAATTAAAACAACAAACATTAATAATAGTAGAATAGCTTTCTTCATATGTATCCCCTTGTCTGGTAATAGTATAATTATCATAAGGGAAATGAAGGGAATAGACAATATATCTTATTTTATTATCATGATATTTCTAAAGAAGCGTTAGAATGATTACAGTAGAAATGCAAAACAAATAATAAACAAAATTCATTAAATACTTTTTCAAGCATTTGGAACGTAGCTCTGAACTCTCTTCACCAATTTCATTTATAGTTTCCTCGATGATTTCCCTTATCTTCATCCAAATCTTTGTTTAAAGATTCTTCCATCAAGTTATAGCTACTTTTTAAGTTCAGATTAACAACAACTAAAGAATATACATCTACTATCTTTAATTCCAAGATCCACTGGTATATGGGTAATATTTTGCTGATTGCTCCTATACAAATTCCCGTCAGTACCCAAATACTTTCTTCCTATTTTAATTTGTGCGCTCTATCCGTTATAGGAGTTGCTTGTAGCAAGCTCAAATGGAGAAAGCTTACTCCTATTTATTGTTAAGGGAGCAAGCTCAAAAATAAATTATTTTGTAACATTAATTATCTTTTCAGCGATTGACCGACATTCTTCAATACTTTTGTCGAATTTCTTTTTAAAAGATTGAGCGAATACCGAATGAATCTGCTTTGCTAATTCTTCAACAGAGTTTGTTTCCTTACTTTTTTCATGGATTCTACGTATTTCTGAATAATATTCCTCTTCTAATAAAGGATATATTTCGACGGGGTTCCATTCATTAATCATTTGTACAATATCATCGTTCATTTCTATACACTCCTACTCTCCAAATAACGATTTAGATAGTGTTTTATATGCATCATCATACTTACTCTTAGGAATAACTGTAACAAGTGTCCCGTCGTTAGCAACTACAGCAGCACCTTCTTTTGAAAAAAACAAATGCTTACTACCATTATTCTGGGAAAGGGCCTTCCCATTCTCCACTCAAGAATCTGCCATTTCTTTGGTTACGCCTCGCTCTTGCATTCTTTCTAAAGTATGATTAGAGGAATTATGTAGTATATAACTGGAAGAAAAAATATTTCACAAATATCAAAAAAGGTGTAGTCATTAAGTTGACTACACCTAATTAAATATCATTTGTCATTGTATGTTAGAGAAACATGAAGATAGCCATCTCTTATACCAGGTAAACCATCCGTTTCTTTTATATCTAAAAAATCAAGTTTTTCTCTCCAAGCTTCTCTTTCTTTATCTTTATAAGTGTTACCGTATCTATCAAAAACATAAGCGATAACTGATGCTTTTATTTCAACGCTCCCCTTTGAAATACGTGTCCATTCTGTCGGTGCAACTATTTGGTTACTTAAAGGAGTTATTTCTTTCCCCGAGACATTCAATACAAACACTTTCCCTTGATTTCCTACAAGCGCTACCTTCTTCTTAGCATCCCATGAAACTGAATCGACATAACCACCAAACAAATCTTTTATAGGTATATATCGGGACTTATAATTAAATTGTTTCCCTTTTTGCTTATATGAGATTGTTAAAGCCGTGTTTTTAAGATTTGAGTTGTACGCATGATCAGCTTTTTTGGCTATTGAATCACTAACACTTGCTGCTTGTATAATTCCTCCTAAAACAAAAAATAATGAAAAAGACAATAAAAATATAACTGCTTTTCTCATAAATATCCCTCCAAACCTTTTCATTAAGTAGCTGATAACCTTAGTTAGGTCAATACCTATTTCAAAACATATACAGGCACTGACCTAACACTACAATATACTTAGAAACCTACAGTATTAACTGTTACTGTTTGGTAAGGTACACTACCAGATTTACTTATTGCTCCACTAGGCGTATCACACGTACCAAACGTTTTTCCATTATACGTGTGACTACTTAAAATGCCTTGTGTCAAATCAGTTGTTGATCCATCTATTCTCGTAACCTCAGTACCAGAATAATTAACCGTTACTTTACCAATGTCACCACCAGAATAATTCTCTTTAGCTAAAGCTGTAACTCTTTTAACAACTAAATTAGAAACCTCAGAGCTACTCAGTGGTTTTGAATAAGTAAAGAGAAGGTACTGATTTGTACCATTAACATTAGTTCCGTTCACAAAGTACTTAAAACGCGAAGTAGTAGTATCATAAAAAACATTGCTTATAACATTAGTACCTGCTTTGTATCTAGGAGGAACACTAGTGGAACCATCTGGAATAGGATTCTGTAGCGTACCCTGCGGATGAATAACCGCAGTATAGCTGTTTTGTGCTTGACTATACTGTAACCCAGCTTCAAGCTTAAACCCACTCAAATAAGAAGAAGAAAGCACATCTATACCATTATATAAATATCCAGCTACACTTCCATTAGGTGCATTAATTGCAGGATAGGAAGGTAAAGTAAACGTTGTTCTAATACCTTTATATCCAGTAGCCGTTACTTGTCTAGCAAAAGCTCCACTATTAGAGCCTAAAATATTGGGATCGATAGTTGCTCTTTGTAGAGCAATATTGTTTTCTACACCCTCTTCCTTTTTATTTAAATCAATTTCATTAACAACTTCCCCATTTTTGTCATACACAAATCCATTGTCATCCATTGTATAAATATAGGCATTATCCAATATGTTTTCAAACTCATCTTTTAATGATTCATTATTGTATGTAGACTCAGATGCAGAAATGCTTTTTTTATTCACTTTAATACCAAACTCGCTTAAGTAGTCATTCTGATCTGTCTTGTTCAGGTGTGCAAGTTCATTAAGATGGTAATTCACTTGATCAATACGATCCTTGTCAATTTGTTGTTTGATGATCTCTTTATCCAATGGTACAGCACTACCTTCTGCTTTTACTGAGGTGAGAGGAGCCATACCTATAATTAAGGCCAACCCCGCAATTGCTAAATGCTTTTTCATCTAAAAACCTCCCAATGTTTGATAGACACAGGATATAATATACAATGTTGTATATTGATTTACAATATTTTTTTCATAAAAAAAGGATTTTTTATAATAATTTTTAAAAAATGCGAACAATTCATTGTCACATTTACAAAATAAAAAGGTTAGACGGACAGCCCGTCTAACCTTCACTTAATTTTCATGGTTTAATGCATATGAATAAACGCTCCGAACTATTTATACAAATGTACTAACTACCAATGTGCCAGCTCTAAACTTGAAACCAACCACTTTGAGCTGCCGATGGTATAGTTGTAACTTGACTACTCGTTGATTGTGTACTTATGACTAATACTAATAAGAAAGTCGTCGTGCATAGCTTTCTAAATTATGATACTCCGTCTTGGCTTCAGTTAGGACAAATTTCTGATAACGTTCGACAATTATCCTGTAACGAAGGATTGAGCGTTCATCATTAATTATAATTGATTTCCTCATACCATCTAATAAGAACCGAACTCCCTTTTCGTACTGGCCTCTGGATAAACAATATTCAGCCAATTCACTCAATACGCCAACAAGCTTCACTATGTAACAAGGGGAAACGAAATTTCGTTCCACATGCATAGGATTTCGAATATCGCGTTTCACGATAATTAAGTTTAGCTTTCATACCTTTCGATTCAGAGGGTTAGAATTACGATATGGAAATTCACCATGTCTGGATTGGCAACGCACGTCCACAATGGACACGAGTTCAATTATAGCGTTACTCAGTGTCACGCTATTTTCAGAACGCAAAGTTGGCTGTGAAGATTGTATGTAAACTTGCTTTGGGATTACCCGAAACGAAGCGTCAAAGTTGGAGGTTGGAAAGTTAAGGTTACCATCAGCAAAATTATCCTTTGGGTGGCACTTGATGACACCCATTTCGTTATGTAAACAATACTATCAGCTATGACCCCGTGAAAGCTTCCCAATGACGCATTTGGATACAGAAAAATCCAGTCAGCGTCAATATGTGGACAACTGGATGGTAAAATTGATGTTTTATTCAAAAATATGTTAACTTTAAAGGCCCCTCTATTATTTAGGAGGGCAATGCCAGCGAACACATTAACGACTCCGTTGGGCTTGTATGTGGTTGAATACGAACGGCTGCTGTGGTATGTGCTTCTGCCAAATTTGAAATCGAATCGTAAGAAACATATTTTGAGGGTCTGTTTAAGCAATTAAAATAGGACTAGTCAGAAGGGAATTCCCTTCCGACTAGTCTCTTTAAATTACTATTATCGATATTCTCATAGTGAAGCAAAACCAATGATTTTTAATAATAAACGTAGAATGATCCATCGTTTATATTTCCACCTACGTAAATTTTATAGTAACCATATAGTTGTGTTTTTATATATTCTTTACCCTTTATTTGTCCTAAAAATTTTTCACCACCATTTGGGTCGACAGCATAAACTGGAAAACTTTTGGTAGAAGAAGCATTAACCACAATCTTGATAGCCCCAGTCATATATATATCCTGAGTTGAACTTCCGATATCTCCCCATTCTGTTCCTTGAAAATCAAAAGTTCCAACGTCCTGAATTTCCTGTGCTGAAGGGGTATTATTAGTAACGGCTTCGTCAGCAAAAACGGCTTGTATAGGTGTTAAGATCATCATCAAGGAAGCAAAAGCAGAGATTGATATTTTCTGAAATTTTCTCACATTTAACATCTCCTTTAGGAAATAAATTGAGAATCAAAATTACCAATTAATCTAATGATTTTACAATAGATTAGCTAAACTTCTCGAAAACATTGTGTATAAATTAAACCGTTTACTCCTCCTCCAACGTTTGTATCTTGCAATAAAAAATATACAATATTCTCTTTGGAAGAAACAGGTTCTTTCTTTATTGTCATTTAATAAATTGTTATTTATTGTAAATATAAAATTTGATAAATCCCCCCCTTTTGTGAAGAAGTATTGTATTTTGTTTACTTGACGAGTGTTCAGTGACAACAAGTTTACCCTATCATTCTCTTTAAGAAGGATATCTTATTGCCTTTCAATTTCAATTATTGTTAATGTGTAGCTGATGAACTGGTATCAATACGTTGTACATTGAACATATATACCTGTTATACGCTCTCATGTTCATTCTAAAGCTGTTATTCACTTTATGAATATGGAAGTCTCAAAATCCCAGTAGCTTTAATCTGCGTTGGCTTAACGTTCTCCTTTGAGCTTATCTCATTTACTTTACTCTCCTGTCGGTACTCGTAATCTTTTAAGGTCATTTCACAATTCACAGTTGCAGTTTTTCTCTAGAATAAACTTTCCAAAACCACTGTTCCAAAGAATGCTATATCGTACGATCATTTTGTCCATATACAAATATCTTCTTTTTAATAGATTTTTTATGGCTCAACTCAAACAACCATTTGAGCAGACCTCACAGGAGTAAAATGCACAGTCACATGCTTGTTCCCCTTAAAAAGGTCACAAATGCGGTCACAAAATTCAGTCATTTATAAGATTTTAATAGAATGAATCAGTACAGATCAGTAAATTGAAAATTGCTATGAAAGCTTGTCCCGCTTTACTTTACGGCTTAAACAGCGGAAAATTTCACTGCCCCAAATTCGGTACATCTTAGACGCACCACACATGATGTAACCACGGGAGTTGGAGATCGTCAACAGGGTTGTTTTAGGCAGTTAGACCTCGACTCCGATAAATGTATGCTCACCCACTTGAATGAGTTCCATGTGTATCATGGTTACATGCACCTCCTCTTTGTTCATCCGGGATATTTTATGCGACATTTGCGGGTAAGTGTGGACACCCGTGGATACATTCAAAATTTTAGGAGGATTATGTATGTACAGCAAAATAGGCGATATCACAGAGACTATATGGAATGATTTTGTCTAGTCTTTGTGATCATCGTTAATGTTTTGGGTTTACGTTTTATTCAAGCTTCTTTAAATACTGTGGGGGTACAAGGTCAGCAAGCCAAACACCATGGTTGGCTTTATAAAACTTCACTTGATTAGCCAATGCCTTTGCTGTGTCTACTTCGAGAATCACCAGTTCCCCACGTCTTTTGCCTGCTAAAATTGCAAACTCAAGGGATTCAGACAGATGTACATACTTTCTCCCCATTGGCTTAATTCCTTCGGTGAAAATGTTATGGATTACCTTTGTGTTTGTACCGTGATAGAGAATCGTTGGTGGAGTAGCTTCCTTATAATTCAATCTGCCTGCACTGTGCCCGTAATTAGCTCTTATGTACCCATTAACCATCTCATATCTCTGCTTTGGACAATGGCTTACTACTTGCTCGATATCCGACTCACTGACATCAGACCATCTGTTCTCTGATCTTATTCCTTGCATCAGGTCTTGAATGTCACAATAACCCTCATGGTCTAGCTCAAGACCAAACTGTTCTGGTGTATGCCTCAGAATCTTACTTATAAATTTACTAAGGCTCTCTTCTTGTTTTGATGTTAGCATTGTATACTCCTTTAATAAAATATTTGTCTACCTATAATAACTTATCCAATGATACATAGCGCCTTGTGAAGTAAAGCCCCAAACCTCCGATAAGGAAAGATGTAGCTCCAATTAAAAAACCTCTTAGACTGTATCTGTTATAAGCCTCCAATATTTTTGCAAGTCCCAGCCCACAATGAAAATAACTGAAAATACCTCTTATCAAATCCATGATAAAAATTTCCGATTCTTAAATCCCTCCTCTCTCTAATAGTTGTCCGATGAAAATAAAGATTTAGACTGGATTTGTTGCTCCTAAGCTGATTCTGAATTGCTAAATCGTCAGACTTGGAATAATAAGTTTTAGACTGACCCAAATATAAAACCAGCGGCAGTCAAGGACCTGAAAATAAAGTCCTAGACTGCCGCTGGTTTATTGAACTAACGTTCTCTGTTAGCGTAACAAGTGGTGTAAAATTATTTCATGCGATAAGACTGGCTGTTTTGATAAATTTTATTTGATACAAGATGAGGTTCTTGTCATCCGCCGTACCGATCCAGCTAGTCGCGCTGCCACGCCTCGAAGGACTTGCCACTTATACTCTGCAGCGGCTTGCCACTAGGGAGCGAGAACATGTCACCCCCGTTGATATCTACAACCGTTTCGGTGCTACCGATCGGCTTGCCGTCAGTAAGAAACACCGAGGTCGATAAATTCTCCCTGAATCGCTAGGCTTCCAATCGCCTTAAATCGTTCCACCTCTATGGTTTTGCCGAAATAATTGGCTGGATCAACGTCTTCCATCAGTTCCATTCGACCATATCTGGCGTACGGGTCAGCACTTTCCGATGCGACTGTCGAGAATCCTCTCTATCGCTGGATATTCCTCGAATCTTCGTTCGATGAAACGTTGAATAACCGCCCCGTAAAGGGGCGGTTTTCTTATGCTTGCATGAATGCTTCTAACGGCTCCAGAGTCGAGAACGTCTTCTTTGCATCCTTCTTCCGTTGTTCATCATAGAGTTTGGTCAACTCTACGAATGATTCAGCTTTAATCTTCGTATAACTCGATTTGGTGTATCTGTTTATGTACGTCTTTTGCCCTTCCTCTTCAACCCACTCGTAAACGACGTCATATTTGTCCCTCAGATTCTTCAAATGAAGTGCCCGGCGCAACACTGCATAGTGTTCTTCAATGGCTTCATCGCATTCTTCCATAATCTTCTCGTATGCGCAGCCAACTCGCATCAGAATCTCTGATGCCCGTTCATCGCCGTATCTCGCGAGAAATTCCTTCAACGAAACCAGCGCATATAGCGTTATTTGTTCCTTGTCATTCGGATTCTTATATTCATAACAGCCTACAACCAAATTGCGGTCGGTCATTTCCTCCTTACTGAATTGCATCTTGAACAAATACTCGAGTGTCTTCTGCTTCATAACGGTTTCCAACATCTGTTCTTTATCAATCTTGATGCCTGTTGTCACCCACGGAAACGGTAGTTGGCCGTTACTTTCACGCGATAAGCTACCCCTAATATTTAAAATCGGTAGACCCGTAGCAATTGCGTACGACCTATTATATCCTTTGCCCACGAATATTTCCTGTTCTTCTCGCATGTGTCCTCCCCCTCCTTTTAGTACCAAGTTCCATTCGGCGCGTAGTGCCACCAGTTGTCTGCGAAGTGAATCTTCGCTCGATTCCAGCGAATTGCGATCCAAATTACCCTCCGCATTTTCCAGTAATTTCTTGGTTAAGCTATAGTTCTCCGTTCGTATTATGAGCTGTGACCTACGCTTACGGGCTTTGCCACTTCACTTCCGCTCTTCCAATCCCGCTCTGTCCATTGTCAGGTAACACTTTTATTTCCATCTCTCCAGGTACTTCATGAATCTCCGTTACAATCGGTTCAGACGAACCGAGGAATAAGATCCTATAGTAAACTATTATTGCATATCCATAAAACCACCACTTTTTTGTGTTGGTCTCCTATTAGTTCGTCACCGCTGCTTTTCATTAACCCGCGAAGATACTTCTGGGATAAATTGTATCATATGAGAACCATAAGTCCATCTAATGGTTGCGTTATCCTGCCCGTCGGCTAACGCCGGCTGCCAGTCTACAACTTTATTTTTCACGGTCTAATGCTTTGTTTTTCAGTCTAACACTTTATTTTCACAGAACAATAGTCTCATTAGACTATTTTGTTCTTCCCATAATTTTAAGAATGTATCATACTTCATAACATTCACGCACCTTCTGTATACTTTACCCATATCGCTAAGTTAGTAGCCTGACTGAAGACTCTCCTGTTTAAACCCGCCTCTTAATTCTTAGGTGCATGCAAATTATCTTCTTTATCAGATAAATTACTATGAAAAAAGCTTGCTCCCATTTTATTGTTAAAGGAGCAAGCTTATAGATATTCATTAATCGTTGTAAATTATATTGATTTAGGATTTTTATAGCACCAGTTTGGATCATAAGGCAGAGATCTAAACTTCTGCATATCCTCCCAACTGTAAACCCAATCATAATCAGGAATCCAAAAATAGTCAGTAGGATTAAGTTTGAGATATTCATATATAAATCGAAAAATAAGCTCTTCAACACCATAAACATCTTCAATATATCCTACTTGGTACAAGGACAAGCTTGAATCTAATCCACTAACATCCTCATCATGCTCATAATTAATTTCGTGATTTTCAATTCCGTCAATATAGAATATAAACTGCTGGTTATTTTCAGTACCTAGTGGGTTATAAGAAATATTTAGAGTTGTTGAAAAAAACTGCTCGTTCTTATATTTTTTATCATTGTCAAAATATAATCCAGCATCTGCATGAAAGGCAGCTACGATTGCATCTCCTAGTAATTTCTCAGGTGTATATTTTTCTCGTTCTATTAAAATAAAAGCCGAACTCCCCATCACTTAACCACCTTTCTTAATTCCTCCAAGGAATTTACAACAGTTACTCCTAGTTTCTTGATATTATCTAATTTTTCTATATTGCTTTGAGATAGATTGCCCAAAGGCTTATCAATATAAAGTATAACTTTCTTCTGTTCTGGATTAAAATAAAGCTTATCAGTTGTAATTGTCATTTTCTCAAGTTGTCCTTCTTTAACTGCTTTAATTGAAGCCTTAACCTCAATTAATTCATTTTTTGTAACTACATCTAAATCACCTGCAAGTTGACCATCTTTCTTTAATATTTTTTGTCCAAAACCTGTGACTTCCCGTTCTTCTTTTAAAAAGCCAGCTACTTTTGCTTCAGTTGCCTTTCCTACATCTGAGCTATTCATAAAGTTCTCAATATCCCGGTTAATATTTTTGGGATGTTGATCAACCCATGTCAATTCATTGCCAGCAGGGTTTGTATATTTTGTCTTATTTCCTTCCTTAATTATGCTACCCATATTATTATTGTGGGTTCCCTCGATCACATGTGGAGCCTTTTCTGCCTTAGCTCCCGAAGAAGGGGTAGATTTTGATGAGCCTCCGCCTTCTCCTTTCACCATCTGCCACAATTCGGCTGTTTTTTCTCCTATTCCACTTGCACCTTTAAATGCGGTGGTACTTCCATGCGCTGCCAAAGCTGCAGATCCAATTAATCCTGGTACTCCAACGATACTTCCAACTCCTGTAGATGAAACAGCAACTGATAATCCTTCTCCACCTAGTCCAGCTACTACCTCACCGGCGCCCTGCAATGTCGTAGCTACGTGACCGAGAATTTCGCCTACTTTAGCTGCCATAGGATGATCATAATCCCGTTCTTTATCAGGCAGTATCCCTAAGGTTAAATCTTCCTGAATAGCACCTTTTGCTCCCTGTGCAGTATCCCAGAAAATTTCTCCTTGTAGCTTGCTAGCTTCCAGTTGGGCTTCGGCCTTGGTAATCTCCGCTTTTCCAATCTGTTCAAAAATTTTATGTAACCAACCTTCACCGCTGGATGCTGTTTTGATAGGTACACCATTCCCTGGCACATCTAATACGACTTTTTCCCCGTCTACCTGTGTGAAGTTATTTGAAATAAAGATGAGTTCTTGTGCAACCGTAGAAAGTCGTTCAAGCGTTACACTCATGGATTGTCGAGAAACCTGAAATTCCTGAAAAAATCTTTCTCGGGTAGCTCCAGACCAGCCTTGTTGGACAAAATCAATTCGTCCACTCAGAAAATTCAGCATACGATCCATTTCATGCTTTCCGTGTAAGAACTGATCAGCCACTTCCATCAATTTGTCAGGTGGAACTAAAATTCTCCCCATTCTACCACGCTCACTTTAATTTTGATGGAAATAATCCTATCAGAAGGGGTGATTTAGGAAAATCCATCTACTATCCTGTTATTTCCTTTTAATCCATATGAAGTTCGAACTGAAATAAACAATTCTATTATGTCTTAAGTATCACACTCCCTTGTTATAAGTTATTTAAATCAATGAGCAGCACTGTTAGCTTTCAAATCTCGAACAACATACCCTGTAACTCAGGAATCAATGTCAGGTGTAGTTTTGAACTTAAAAGCATTTTATTTGCAATTGGAATGGTGGGATCAGCTTACTCTTCCTCTTCGTTAACCGCTTTAATCAGATCTCCATAGACTGCCCTCGTATGAGCAGATGCATGTTCTTTAAAATGTGTAAACAATCTCATACATCTGATTGCTTGTATTCTATTATTAGCTTCAGCAGACTTTTCCAAACAGCTGAACAAAAATGTGAATCCTTCCGAAAACCTCCCCTTGCGCAAAAGATAGATCGCCAACTCCCTTAAAAAATGAGTAAAACGTTCTGTAGTGAATTGTTGATTGTACACGCCCGAACACTCAGGATTATCCAGTAATGTGAAAATTTCCGTTTCAAATTGTTTTAGAATATGATCAACATCTAAATGAAATCGATTTGCAGCTTCAATTACATTATCTAATCCGGGAAGTGTCTCTTCTTTTCTTGAAGAAAAATATGTTACATAATCAGCCAATATACCAACTTCACCAGCATGAAGCTTATTTACATAAGCGTTGGCTTTAGCCCATTTTTTAAATCGCTTTTTCCATTCCAAACTGATTTCATCGGTTTCCTTCACCCAACTTAAATCAGCATATTTGTACGTATGTTGAAGCGCCTTCTCATAATCTTTATGTGCTTCACACACTTCAGCACGAAGCAGATGAGAAAACGCCCAGTAAGCAAAAGCTGGAGAAACAGGTTTCTTTGAGTTCTCTTTTTTTACATTATTACTTTGATCTAACTTATATTGAATATCTGCTTTTATCTCCATTGCTTTAGCGAATAGTTCTACTTTATCCCATTTTCGTAACGAACGGTATGTATTCGCCAAGTCTTTTAATGCCTCTAACTGATCTATCTCATCTAACCGTTCAACGTAAGGCTCAAATTGAATGGCTGCATCATAGTTTTTCTCTTGATCGTCTCCAATACGAATCGTAAACAATCGATACTGGCAAACCGCCAAACGTTCTGAATACTGATACTTTTCCCCTTCTGACACGTTTTCATAAAGGAACGCCGCTGCTTCAGTATTACCCTTTTTAAAAGAATCCTCGGCTACTTCAAAAAGTGAAGGAAGATAAACAGGATTATCTAGCAACATACCTGCAACTCTTCGCAAGCAATCAAGTCGTCCTAACTCCACGCATCGGTACAAAAAAGGGCTGATTCTTCGCCAGTTGAGCGGTTCTTCCTCAATACATTCATCAATATAACGTTCATAAAAATAATCCGGTGGTAAATCCATTCCCATAGTGATGCGATCTAGCTGGTGAACAGAAATAGACCGGTTGCCCGTCACAATGCCACTAACTGTACCTACATTCAAATCAATCATGTGACCAAACTCGGTCATGGTTAAGCTTTTCCGTATCAGATAGGTTTGTACTTCTGCTCTAATCGTAGGTGTGATCTCCATAGATAAACCACCCTTTCAACATAAACTCGACATACAACACACATAACATTTTTGCACTTTTTACATATATTTCTCAAAAGAAGATTTTCTCATATTGCTTATATACAGCGAAATAGGTAATAAAAAGGCTAGACGGATCATTCCGTCTAACCACTTAACATTGGTGATTTTCTAGGTTCTACTGTGGCCTTGAACTTGAGGCCTTTTTACCCTCACATTCCTCCGTGTTTTCCAGTCGGCTCGTAAGTAGATCCTTTGTCTTGATACTGAAGGGGGGTAACCATTACCGCTGCTAGTGTAAAACTTGTTACCAAGAAAGCTATCATCACTTTACGTCCCATCATCATCCACCTTATTAATCAAATTTCTGTAGGCTGCCTTCGTCTCAAACGATGCATACTCCAGATAGGATTCATACAGCTTTACACATTTAATTATATACGATTTATTATTTACTAATGTAGATTTTTCCAAGCAACTTAATAAAAAATTAAATCCATCTGCAAAATTATTTTTGTTAAAGTAGTAAACCGCTAATTCACATGTAAAATGAATATAACGTTCTATAATAAATTGTTGATTGTAGACACCTACACCTTCATGTTTATCTCGCATAGCTAAAATTTCCGTTTGAAATTGATTTAGAATATGATCAACATTTAAATTAAATCGATTAGCAGCTTCAATTACGTTATCTAACCCGGGAAGTGTCTCTTCATTCCTTGAAGAAAAAAACGCTACATAATCAGCCAGAACACCAATTTCACCAGCGTGAAGTTTATTTACATAAGTATTGGCTTCAGACCATTCTTTATATCTCATTTTCCATTCTGAAGTGATTTCATCTGACTCTTTCACCCAACTTAAGTCACCATATGTGTACGTATGTTGAAGCGCTTTCTCATAATCTTTATGTGCTTCACAAACCTCATCACGAAGCAAATGAGAAAAAGCCCAATACGCAAACAGAGGAAAGCTTGGTTTCTTTGCATTTTCTTTTTTGGATGGATGGCGTTCTTGCTCCAGTTTATATTGAATTTTTGCCTTGTCTCCCAGAGCTTTAGCGAATAATTCTACTTTGTCCCATTTTCGTAACGAGCGGTATGTATTCGCCAGATCTTTTAATGCATCTAACTGTTCGATCTCATCTAGTCGATCAACGTATATTTCAAATTGAACGGCTGCTTCATAGTTTTTCTCTTGATTATCTCCTTGCCTAGTATGGAACAAACGGTACTGACAAATAGCCAGACGTTCCGAATATTGCTTTTTTTCACTTATAGCCACATTTTCATAAAGTATGGTTGCCGCTTGATACATTTTTTCATGAAATAATTCTTCGGCAAGCTCAAATAAAGATTCTGAATAGCCTAGTTTATCCATCAATAAATTAACCACATCATGAATGCAGTCCAATTTATTGAGTCTCGCACAATTATGTATAAAAGGACTCATTCGACGCCAATTCGGATTAGCCTCTGCTAAATACTCAGACACGTAGCGTTCATAGTAATAACCAACGGGATAGCCCATCGCTTGTGTAATTCGGTCTAACTGATCGACTGAAAGTGTGCGATTCCCATTAATAATACTGCTCATGGTGCCCGGATTCATTTCGGCTGCTCTAGCTAAATCACTTAGGATTAAATCATGATCTCTCATATGTTTTGCTATCTCTGTGAGTATCGTGGTTGTTGTGTTGTACAAAGTAACCACCCCTTGTCAGGAACTTAGTAGGATATCAGCTCATTAAAAAAGGACTATTGCAATCCAATGATTGTATAGCCTTTCCGCAATTCATTGTACCATCTTTTGGCACAATATCATATACCTTTCAGAACCTTACTTAAGATACCTTTGAAGGGTTTGCAAAGAAAATTAAGCTCTACAAATCCTGAGACATACGAATCATATCTCTACACTGTATGCCATTCTCATAAATTTCTTCTACATAGTTATGTCTGACAAAGAAATCTAGATCTACACCTACAATTCTGAAACCACATTTTTGGTAGAGAGCTAACTGTCCAATGCTAGAGTTTCCTGTACCAATTTCTAATGTTTTATAGCCTTGTATCCGGGCTGTTTCAATCGCATGTGTCACTAATTGTCTGCCAATCCCCTTACCATGCATGACTTCCGATACTGCAATATTCACCACCTCAATTGTTTCAGGTCTTGTAGGTAAAAGAACATAGACTCCCACAATTTGATGGTCAATTTCTGCTACATAACACTGCCCTCTTTTCAAATATTCCTCAACAAGTTGGCGCGAAGGATCAGCTAGTAACAAGAGCTCTAACGGATAATTTTCATTTGAATTTAGCAATCTAATATTCATCTATTCTCTCCTATATGTATGGTAATCCCCGGATTTTCCTCTTATTGATCTATTCTAGAAATCCAGGGTGGTGGCAATGAGATGAAGCCTTAACTCAGGTTGATCTCAATTCATACGACCCATTATGAAGCGAAAGACGGGCAGAGCATATACCTTCAAACAAGACACGGATGCTGAACACGGTCGGAAGCCTATCATCAGGAAACCAGGGACGTTGCTTGTCTGTAACAATAAAGGAACCTTCCACATCCCCTAGCGGTACAAATTTCTGTCCAGCCCCTCCCCATGAATTAAGTTGGAACGTTTCGGTAATTATTCTAGAACCCTCTGGAACATCATCGACCGGAAGACCAATCTCGCTTATACGAAGTATCGAGTGAGATCCGAAAGCTTCAGCGACTGCATTATCGAGTG
Organism: Paenibacillus sp. DP01; assembly: GCF_044784315.1. NCBI lineage: Bacteria > Bacillati > Bacillota > Bacilli > Caryophanales > Paenibacillaceae > Paenibacillus > Paenibacillus sp. DP01. Next base: position 1,861,952 of record NZ_CP173059.1, on the reverse strand, counting down.
TATGGTGAGCAATGAATTCAACGAGGTTTTGATCCGGATCATAGAAGTAAAACGCGGTTGCATTCCAGTTTTCGAAATAAAACTCATCTTCTTGGTGCCTTGAAATCAACGAAATTCCTCGGTTGATAGCCCACTGTTTGGCTTCTATAAATTTATTGGTTGGAATCGTAAAGGCAATATGGTAAAACTCATTTTCCATATGGGAGGATTCCTGAAAAGCAAGCACCGATTCACCTACTTGAAACGATAACCGCGATGGACCCTCCTCTACAACCTGCAAATCCAGGAGAGAACCGTAAAAAATCTTCATCGCTTCGAAGCTGTGTGTACCTAAGAGCACTTCTTTTAATTTCAAAGCAGTCGTCCTCCTCATAAATAAAAAATAAGACCATTACATTGATTATTGGCTATCTTTTAATTCGCTCAAAAGTTTGGCATTCACATCCAACGCCTTAAATCGAAGTAATACATCCTGTTCATCCAGAGCTTTACTTTTCGCCATTTCGAGATAAAGCTTGGGCTGATCCCGAAATGCCCGTGCGCCCCCAATCGAGTATGCCTTCTTGAGATATTTATAAGCTAATCCAGGCTTGCTCTGAAGAAGATGCGTTTCCGCCATTTGAATGTAAGGCTCTGCATGTATAATTCGGTGCCCTGAACCTTCCAAATCTAAAATTTCGTCATTTAAAAGCTCTACTGATCGCTCCATATGACTGTTATAGTTGAGTATTTGAACATACTGATGCAAGGTTACACCTGTAATGCCCCATGTATGCTTTGGCTCAGGGATTAGATCCCAAGCCTTCTGTGCCTTTTCCTCGGCCATACCGCTATCTATGGGAAGTATAAGAGCTGCTTCCTCTCCAAGAGCCCAAATCGCTTCTTCCAATTGAGCCTCCAGATCGTGATACATTCGAATATCCATCAGATTCCTCCCCATAAATAATGTAATTTCAACACATAGAGATGTCTACTCCTTTATTACGATTAGCGAAAACGCTTAATTAAGGATATCACTCCCCAGGTGAGCAACGCCAAGATCCCGTTTGCCTCTCCATATTTTAACGCACGTTGACTTCCGTTGCATTTGATTTGAACATTTTTATTTTTGTGATAATCGATAAAAATGCTAGCAGTGCAAACATCATTCCACTCCAGATGAGCTGGTGTATTCCCAAGTGAGAGATAAACCACCCACCCATAGCAGCCCCTATCGTAATACCGAGATTAGAAAATGAGACAAATAGGCTATTACCGAACTCTGGAGCTTCTTTCACTTCAGTGGTTAACCATACTTGACTAATAATTAGCCCTCCGGAATGTACAGCTCCCCAAATGAGCACAACCACAATCATCGGTAGGAAAGAAGTACCCAGAGCATAAGTGAGTACGTAAATGACCATATATAGCAACGGGAACGTGATGACAGTCTTTGTCAGATTTTTATGTAGTAATCCCCCAAATAAAAAGTTCCCAAAAATCATAACGATTCCAAAGACCATCAGCATCATACTGATCCATGACCCGTTCATACGGGTTATTTCTCCAAGATATTCAGCAAAATAGCTATACACTGAAAACATAGCTGCAAAGATAAAAATAACTGACACAATATTGAACCATAATTGAGGCTTGCGTAATACACTTAGCTGTTTGCCATAAGACATTTTTTCCTGAACAGGTAGAGAAGGAAGCCATATGAGGATTCCTACAAATGCAATCATGCTTACGACAGCTCCAAACCAGAAAGCAGCTTCTAACGCTATTTTCTCAGCAAGATAAGAAGTCAAGGGTACGCCAAAAGCAAATCCTACCGTGATTCCGGCGAAAACCTTGGTGACGGCTTTACTGCTCTTTTCAGGGGGAACAAGATTAGATGCGGTCACGAGGGCAACTGAAAAAAAGACAGGATGAAATATTGCAGGAAGAACACGAAAAGTGAGCATGACCTCAAAATGAGTAGTATAGTTATAGACAAGATTTGAAATAACAAAACTGAATACAGCTATTAATAGAACAACTTTACGATTCATGCCAGAAACGAGTAAGGTCAAAAACGGTCCTGAGATCGCAACAACGAAAGAAAATATACTGACGAGCCAACCAGCTTGGGAAGCTGATATATTGAATTTTTGAGTGACTTGGGGAAGAACACCTATAATACCCATTTCCGTTGTAATAATGCCGAACACGCCCAAAGCTAGAATGATAATAAGTAACGGGTTAACCTTTTTCATATTTAAGTATAAGCCTCCAATTAATTATATATATAGATTTATAGATATGTTATGTGAAAAAAAACTCCTTTCTGTTTATAGTTCTTTTTGGATGTACTCGGCAAATTCCTGTATTGTTTTTTCATTCCGACGATAGTACGTCCACTTCCCTACTCGCTCAGACTCTAACAAACCGGATTTTTGCATCGTTAATAAATAACTTGAGATTACAGACTGTGCAAGTCCCGATTTGGCCTGAATATCTCCCACACATACACCAATTTGAAAATTGAGCCCTTGCTTTAAATAAGCCTGCTCATCAAAATAATCTTCTGGTTTTTTTAACCACTGCATAATCAGACGACGAGTCTCGTTCGACAAAGCTTTATAAATCAATGACGGTTCCATACTTCACATTATATCTACTTTATTAGATTTGTAAATATTTAATTCAGATGATTCCTCAGATGATTACATAGAAAAAAATAATAAAGGCTGCTTCCTCACGGAGAATCCGCTTGGAAACAGCCTGTTCATGTCATCTCAACTACACAGATTTACTCTTATTCGAGCGGTACATCAAGTACAGAAAATACGGTGCACCGATTAGTGCAATCAGCAATCCAGAAGGAATTTCGGTCGGCGCAAGCACGGTCCGTCCAATCGTATCCGCCAGCACCAGCATGACCGCTCCCAAGATGCTAGACAGAACAATGGAACGGCGTACATGGTGCCCGATCAACGTACGCACGATATGCGGAGCAATCAGCCCAATGAAGCCGATTGTACCCACACAGGCTACTGCTCCACCCGCCAGCAGCACACCTACTACCATCGCCCACAGCCGGGTGCGGCGCACCGGAAGCCCCAGTCCCATAGCGCTGCTATCGTCAAATACCAAAAGATCGAAACGGCGAGCCAGCCACCATGCTACTGGCAACAACACGAGTAGAAAGGCCAGAATGGTTGCCACCTGTCCCCAGTTTCGAGCGTAGGTGCTACCAGTCAGCCAGATATAGCCTGTGCTACCCCAGAGCGAACCTTGGATGATCAACACCTGAATACCGGCTGATCCGATGGCAGATACGGCAATCCCAAGCAGGATGACCACTGACGGATTTAGGTGCTTGTTCCACGATAAAAAGAAGATCACCGCTGCCGACACTGTCGCTCCAGCAATCGCCGCGATGGGCAGCATGTAAATAGGCAGCCCAGGCCACACGATAATCACTGCAAGCGCACCGAAACCAGCCCCTGACGAAACTCCAATGATCGAGGCATCCGCCAAAGGATTACGAACCGCTAGTTGGATCAAGACGCCGCTGACCGCAAGCGCGATACCAGCCCCGGCCGCCACCAGCGTACGTGGTATTCTAAATTGAAGCAAAGCCGAATTCGCACTCTCCCCGCCAAACAGGCCGGATAGCAGATCCCCCACTGGAATGCGCATTCCTCCAAACATCAGGCTGAATACCGTTAGCAGCACGGCACAGCACGCAAATATTGTAGCCAGTCTGCCAAACGGTAATTTCCGAGAGCGCACACCTATGTTCATGGAAGACTGTCCGCCGATACCGGATGGCAGCTTCATTTTCCGCAAAATCAGCCAAATCAACCAAGGTGCCCCAATCAAGGCCATAACCGCTCCGGTTGGCAGATCCATGCTTGATTTGTGAATCATTTTCGCCAGCACGTCTGCGCCGATCAACAGCAGTGCCCCCCAGAGGAAGGAACCGGGTAGCACCCAACGATGCATTTTCAACCCGCTTAGGCGCACCAAATGCGGAGCCACCAAACCTACAAATCCGATGGGACCAATGACGCTGACTGTAATGGTCGACAGCAGAACCGCCAATACAATACCCACCGCCCGTGTTAAGCTAACCTTTTGTCCAAGGGATGTGGATGTGGACTCATCCAGATCCAGCACATCAAACTGCCTTGACAGCAAGACAGCAATAACCGAGAGTCCTACGACCCAAGGCCAAGCGTAAGTCGTCCCACTCCAATCATTTTGCACCAGTGAGCCCGAACCCCAGAGAAACAGCCCCTGTGTTTCAAATGAATAAAAAATATGCAGTGCTCCAGTAAACGAACCAAGAACCATGGATACGATCAAGCCGGCAAGCGCCAACCGAATCGGAGTTCCAGCTCTTCCCCCGCCCATAAAGTAAGCCAGCACCGCTGCCAACAGACCGCCAGCAGCGGCAAATAGAAATGGCGCCTGGTGCAGCAATCCGGGAAACATCACCGCACCAAGTACGACCACAAAGTAGGCACCAGCGTTTATCCCTAGGGTATCAGAAGCTGCCAGTGGATTTTTGGTGATGGCCTGAAGCAAAGCACCCGCGATGGCCAGCGCACCGCCAGCCAGAATTCCAATGACCGTACGCGGCATCCGAAGATCCCAAACCATGTTATGCTCAAGCGTATTCTGACGCTGGGTCAACGCCTCGATGACTGTATGGAGCGGGATCGAAGCCTCCCCATAACACAAGCTTACAAAAAAAAGCACGATGAGGACGATCAAGCCGCCCCCAAAGATGCTTCCTATACGCCAAGTCTTCGATAATCCCGTTGTGTCCGTTCGGGTCATTTCGTCAGAGCTCCGACTACTTGATCAACCAGTACTTTGGATGAAATTGGACCGCCGAAAGTCCATGTTGTACCGTCCAGCGGGTAGGTGCGTTTTTCTTTAACAAAGTTCAGTCCGTTCCATACCGTGTTGTTCTTCATGGCGGTGCCAAATATATCGTCCGTCTTTTGCGTAATGTAGATAAAATTACTATCCTGTACAGCTGGAAGAGCTTCGATGCCTACGGTACTAAATCCGTACTTCTCAGTCTGGTCCGACTTCCAGTCGTTCACCATGCCGATTCTCGCAAGCGTACCCGCTACAACTGAATTATCCTTGAACATTCGCAGACTGGCAGCATTTTGAGCTGTAAAGGCCTGTGTCAGCGCATAGTGAAAGTCTGCTTTGCCCGCCTTCTCCAATGTTGCCTTTGCCTCTACATAGTGCTGGTCAAGTTCGCTTAAGACTTTATCAGCCTGTTCCGTTTTACCGGTAGCCACCGCGATTTGCTTGAAAATCTCGACCATACGGTCGTAATCATAGCCGTTCCCCTTGTAAGGATCAAACTCTATCGTCGGTGCAATTCCCTTAAGCTGTGCATAGATCGCTGCATTGTTATCGGCGTTAGAGATAATAAGATCCGGCTTGAGCGCCGCAATCGCTTCGAGATTGGGTTCGCCCCGTGTACCGATATCCGTTACGGTATCAGCCAGCTTCGCCTCTGGTGTCACCCACAGCTTGTAATTGGCATTGTCCGCATTCCCGACCGGCTGTACGCCAAGTGCTATCAGATCCTCGGTAAACGTCCATTCGAGTACAACGACACGTTCCGCTGGCTTGTCCAGCTTGACTTCCCCATGGTCGTCCTTAACCGTAACCGGACCAGCCGCTGTAGATGTCTGCTCAGACCCTGTAGCCCCTTCCGTCTTCGAGCTATTCGCAGCCGAACCGCAGCCTGCCAATACAATCGCTAAAACTACAAATAACAATAGGCCATTCCACATCTTTTTCATTTCTCTCAATCACCCCTGTATGTATATGCATCGGAAAATGATAATCATTATCAGTAAAAGAGTATAGGGGTTAGTGATTTTTGTCAATAAGGATATATCGAAGTTCAATTGAATCGCACATAGGTTCCGTATATGATAGTTTTATCATTGTTTAAGGGAGGCTACATTGAAGTGGCAGTATTAATTAACGAGCAAATTAAAGCTGACGAGGTGGTGCTCACCGGACTCTCGGGGGAGAAGCTCGGCGTTGTTTCCAAGTCAGAAGCCTTGGCTATGGCCCGATCCAAGGGAGTGGACCTGGTCTGCACCTCACTGATGAGTAGTCCGCCACCGTGCAGCTTGGTTGCAAAGGGCAAAGGAAAAGCGCTTGTGCAAAAAAAAGCCGCAGCAAGCAAAACAAATAACGGCCAAGCCGCAGGAAACCATGGTAAAGAAAAGGTCAAGGAGCTTCGCTTCACCGCTCACATTGAGGAGCATGATTACGACACGAAGCTGCGTCAGGCGGACAAACAACTGCGTTCTGGTAAACCGGTACAGTTGGTCGTTAAGGCCTCAGGCGCAAAAGAAGCACCTGTCGCCAAAGCGGTGCTGGAGCGTCTACTGGGCGATCTGAAGGAAGTCGGTGTAAAGGAAACTGGAATCCAGACGGGCGGCAAGGGCTCACAGGTGAAATTAAACCCTCGCTGAATGGCGAACCAAATGGCGAATCAGTAGATTGGACAAGTCTCTTAGTTCGTACAATCAAACACTTCACCTTAGTCCTCTAAGCCTAGTTCGGCTATAAGAAAATCAGCCTGATCCATTTTCATCTGTTTCTTTTCTTGGCTGTAATCCCAACCGAGTGCTATAGCATATTTAATGATACGGGCACAAGTATTGGGTTTATGAAGGTTGATGGACCAGCTCCCCTTCCATGAAAAGCTCACTTCAAAAAATGAAGTTTTGGAAGAGTATATTCTAAGACTGACAAAATCTCTGCTAGGCATTTCATTAATCACACAATGAAAAAGAAAATTATTGACCGTAATGTTTTTAGTTCTCTTAACAAAGGGCTTCATAAGTCACCACACTACTGATAAAATAGATATTTTCACTTGTCGCTATTTCCCCACAGCACTCCATACCATGCTTGCTAAAAACGGAGGGAGAATCACAAATGAACATGAATGGACCTGTCCACATTTCCCGAAATGAGAGGCTTCAGACGTGCCATGAAATAGCTGCTAGGTTACATGAAGTATACAAAGACAAAATTCTAGCTATAGGGGTCTATGGATCTGTTGCCAAAGGTACGGACGGCCCTTTCTCAGATATTGAAATGTTTTGTGTACTAAGTGAATCCAACGCTCCCGTAGATTTTAGCCATGAATGGTCGGCGGGTCCCTGGAAAGCCGAGGTGAACGTCTGTAGTTCAGACATTCTTCTGAAAACCGCCTCTACTGTTGAGGGTACGTGGCCGTTGACACATGGACCCTTCTTTTCCCCACTTCGTCTGTATGATCCTAAAGACTTTTTTTCCATATTAAAGGAAGCTGCCGAATCCCCAACAAAGGAAGATTTCAGGCATGCAATCAACGAAGTGCTTGTAGGTGAAATGTATGAGTTTATTGGAAAGCTTAGAAATGTCAGTATAAATGGCCCTCGTACCTACTTGCCGTACTTGATCATGCAGTTTGCCCAATATGGAGCTATGTTAGTTGGGTTACACAATCAGAAGCTTTTCTCAACGGGCTCAATGGTTCTACCAGAAGCACTGGAACTGCCTGGTCGTCCAGAGGGATTTGATCATCTAGTTAAGTTGGTTATGTCCGGAGATTTAGCGGAACCAACAAAGATCATTTCAGTCTGTGAAAATTTCTGGAGTAGCCTTGTGAGTTGGGCAGTCGAACATGACTATCATATTCAATCACAACGAATTCCATTTTGATTGAATATAACATCCACTTTATTTTTTGCTTACTATAATATACCATGTTTTCGATATGCCAAATCCCTCTTTCGTTAAGGGGGATTTTAATTTTTTTCTCGGCGGAAAAAGATCCGTAATGAAGATATGCCACGCTATACTTTTTTGTAAAATATTTAAAATTTAAATTACTTGATTTCATTCCCCACCTCACTTATTCTCGGTATATGCATACTTTAGCTCTATTAATTCTTCTCATACACAGTCCTCATTCATGTACACATATGCTAAAATGTACATTTCCTGTGGATTCAGAAAAAATTTAGCTCATAGGGCTTTATATAGAATTTATTTTTGCTAATGTCCAACAACAGGGCCCTAGGCCCTATGACAGATTACATTTTAATGATATATTGATAGGTACTACAAAAGACTAATTACCCAGGGCTTGGGCTGGAGGATGTATGAAAAAGGAATCAAATCAAGACGAAACCAGTTATTTATTTAATGTTGATGTATTAGTTAAAGGTCGTTCGAACGTAGAGGCCCTTCAGTTCCTGCTTCATCTCTTGAGCCAAAACGAACAAATTGCGGATAGTCGGATTCAATCCGGTATCGAACTTGGTAATTTAATTGAAGCTGCATTGTATCTAAAAAAACAGTCGGCCGTTAATAGCCCGTCTGATGCAGCCGCTACGCTTGCGGAAAAATTCTCCAAAAAGAAATCAGCCGCAATTACGAACAAGACACCCGTTATTCAAGAGATCAAACAATCCCACGTACAGCCAAAGCCTGCAATACAACAAGACCTTAGTACGTACGAATGGATCAAACGCTATATACATGATAATACGCTTGTACGGTTAATCGTGAACCGCTATGGCGGACAGCGCAGCATTCCATGCCGCATACTCAACCTGGATCATGATAATAACCTGCTGAGTGTGTATCATGTTGATGAGAAGCAAGTGTACTCCTTTAAAATGAATGAGATTGATGAGATCACATCGTAAATGTAATATCTCACTAGAACAAGTAAGCATGAAAAAAGAGAATCGGTGGAAAAACATGGCGTCTTTCCTATCGATTCTCTTTTTTAAAATGGGGCAATGAGCTTTCTAATTCTCTTTCTTTAGACCGGCAGCAGCCCATGCCAACAATATCCATCCTGCAATAAAACACACGCCTCCTAATGGGGTGATCGCACCCAGCACACGGATTCCGGTTAAACTTAGCACATACAGGCTGCCGGAAAATAAAATGATACCCGTGAACAACAGCCGCGCAGCCCATCTTAAGCGGGTCGAAGGGCCCCACTGTCCGGCAGCCAACGCAATGATCAGCAATCCGACAGCGTGAATCATATGATATTTCACACCGGTTTCATATACGGCCAATGCATCCGCATCAATCCGTGCTTTTACAATATGCGCCCCAAACGCTCCAATGGCTACCGCCAACATCATCATTATAGATCCTACCATAATCCATCTTCGTTGCATGTTTTTTTATACTCCTTTTCACTGATCCTTTTACCCGAATGTTCTTCTTATTTTATCGGAACAGCATGAAGTTTACCAGCCAGTGTGTGTAAACAAACCGCATACAAAATTTGATGATTAAGCCTGTCTATTGGAGGGTAATGTGTAAAGTGGCTTGCTTTTTTGTTTATTTTGTGGAAAATTAGTACCTGTTCGGACTATGTTCAAGGAGTTGAAAAAATGAGTTACCAAGATCCTAATTTGCAAAAGCCTGCTGCGTCTGAGGAGCATCCTGTTTTTTCAGAAGCTCCTGTGTTCCAGCCTCCGGTCAAGCTCAAGCATTCCGGTCCCGGAATTGCTTCTTTTATTATGTCGCTCGTCAGTCTGATCGGATATATTATTCTGGCTATTATGGTCATTAATCTGATGGCTCATTTCAGCCAATACCAAACTATGAACCCGGAAGTCGCCTTGCAGCAAACCGGAACCATGCTGATTCCCTTTATTTTTTTAGCCAGCCTACTGCTCAATTGTAGCGGACTTGTGGTCGGAATCATCGGCATTGCGTTAAAAAACCGTAAGAAAACCTTTGCTATTATTGGATTAATCATTAATGCACTCATTATTGTAGGCTTTATTGCACTACTTGCCATCGGTCTCGCCATTCCGAATAGCACGGCGGATATTTATCCTTCGTCTGTGCAATCTTTATGATTTTTCTGCATCTCACAGAGAGGATTTAATGTATGAACAAAATTAAAATTTTTGCAGACAGTACCAGTGATGTTCCTGCTCACTGGCGTCAACAGTACGAGATTAGCATTGTACCATTGTATACCGTATTTGGTGATGAAGCATTGCAAGATGGGGTGAACATTCACCCGGAACAATTATTTCAGCGTGTCAGCCGCGAGGGACGTTTACCTCGTACCGCCGCACCTTCTCCGGCAGATTTTATTCAAGCCTTTACGCCCTACATAGAACAAGGAGAGGACATTTTATATATCAGTCTGTCCTCCGAGCTATCATCGACGTACCAGAATGCGCTGCTCGCTGCCTCCGAATTTCCAGAAGGTCGCATTACGGTTTTTGATTCCCTAAATCTCTCGTGCGGCTTTGGCTTGCTTGTGATGAAAGCTGCTCGCGCGGCAGCAAACGGTAGTACAATAGAGCAGATTGTAGATATGTTGACGGCAACCAGACCGCTAATCGACACGGAATTTGTGATTGATACACTCGAATATCTATATAAAGGCGGAAGATGCTCAGGCATGCAAAACCTGATCGGCAGTCTGCTCAAAATTCGTCCGGTAATCAAAGTGATTGATGGAAAAATGACGCCTGCCTATAAGGTCCGCGGCAAACGTGAAAAAGCACTGGAACAAATGCTGCAAAATGCCCTGAACCAGCGGGATTTGATGGATAACGATATGATCATTGTCGTGCACGCTCTGGCTGAGGAAGATGCGCTGATGCTGCAAGCACGCCTACAAGAGGAAACGAACGCACAAGAGGTACTGTTAACAACAGCAGGCTGTGTTATATCTAGTCATTGTGGTCCACAAACGATCGGTATTATGTATGCCAAAAAAGCATAGTTTATCCAATATCAAACCTGTTACCCATCGGTAGCGGGTTTTTTGGTATTTTTCCAGCAATTTAGCAATGAATAACTTTCCTCTTTTTGATAGTATTATTCGTCGAGTAACAATATATACACTTACAATCTATCATAAAAAAGAAGGTTATTGGGATGAGTTCCAAACGATCGCGTTGGCTAACCAGGTTTACTCTATCGGCAACTACAGCCATTACAATATTCACAGCATTCACTTCATACTTAGCTGCCCCGGCAGCAGCAACCGGCGTAGCTTTTCGAGATATTTCACACAGCTACGCCTATCAGTCTATTATTTCCCTACACGCTAAAGGAATTTTGAACGGTACACAACCTGGTTACTTCTCACCTAAAAAGGCCGTTACCAGAGCTGAATGGGTTACCGCATTGGACCGTGTCCTCGCTCTGAAGCCTGTACAAGCAGCTGTTTCCTCCTATCGGGATGTTCCCAAACAAGCGTGGTACTACGGTTGGATCGAAGCGGCTTCGCAGCTCGATATCGTACAGGGAGGAACGTCCGGCACATTCCAACCCAACAGTCCTATAACCCGGCAAGAAGCAGCCTTAATGATTGCACGTCTCATCCGCTCTTCGGGCGGATCAGTTAGCACCACATCCTCTTTCACCGATCGTGACGAAATTGCAGATTGGGCTCTTGAAGGGGTAACCACCGTGAATCGTTACGGATTTATGAAAGGTGGAAATAACTATTTCCACCCGGCATCTTCTCTCACTCGTGAAGAAACAGCGGCACTATTGGAGCGTCTGCTGACGTATTCAACACAGCATGCTCGCCAAGCTGCTTCCACCGCTTCTTCCATTCGATTAGGCTGGCAATATGACCAAACCGTTCAGCAATTTGAAAATACGGTGCTTCAATCCAACATCAACACCCTATCACCACGCTGGTTTTTTCTGAACGAAACGGGCAGTATCAGCGATTACACCAACTCTTCGCTGCTTTCCTGGTCCAAACAGCATCAAAAAAAAATCTGGGCTATGGTGGGCAACCGTTCCAATCTGGCGTTGACACACCAAATTCTGTCCAGTGAGGTTCTACGAGCTAAAACCATAACTCAGCTTGCCAATGCTGTATCTGTACATGGTTTAGACGGGCTTGTCATTGATTTTGAAAATGTAGATGGTCAGGATCGTGCCTATCTTACATTGTTCGTCCAACAATTAAAAGCGAAGTTGAAAAGTCAAAATGCAGTACTGGCGCTCTGTGTATCTCCTGATTACGGAACGGACTGGACTGCCGCTTTTGATTATCAAAAGCTTGGCGCTGCTGCAGACTATCTAATCCTGATGGGATATGACGAGCATTGGGGGGGAAGCTCGATTCCCGGCTCCGTGTCCTCCCTGCCATGGCTGCGTGAAAGCGTGCGACGCTTTGTACAAACCACCGATCCGGAAAAAGCAATTTTGGCGCTGCCGTTATTTACACGGAATTGGACACTTAACGCTAACGGGCAATCCATCGCTTCCTCTGATATTTCACTAGATCTGCAAAATCTACTGGTGTCCCGTATCTCCTCCAAACCGATCTGGAACGAGGATATTCAGCAGTATACCGTGTCTTACAAAGATACTCAGCTTCATAAGCTATGGCTGGAAGAAGGGCGATCCATCACTCGTAAGTACCGCTTGGGTCAGGATCAAGGATTTGCTGGCTTCGCCTACTGGTATCCAGGCGGCGCAAGCTCTGATCTGTGGGCCAGTGTGAAAAATGCGGACCGCTTCATACAGCGTGGCTTGTAAAAATTCAAAAGCCTTCAACCTCACGTAAAAAGTGAAGTTGAAGGCTTTTGCCATACATACGTATCACCAGCCTACGACCGGTATGCAACTTGCCCGTTCACAACGGTCATTCGTACCTTAACATCAAGCAAAGCTTGGTGACTTTCCGATACATCGCGGTCAATAACGGTAAAGTCAGCGGCTTTGCCTTCAGCGATTGTCCCTCTTTCATCAGCTTCCCCAGCCGCTACTGCGCTTCCCATAGTAAACAGATGAATGGCTTCGTGAACATCCAGCTTCTCAGCGGGAAGATAGCCCTCATGCATTTCTTCCGGCTTGACGCGAGTCACTGCCGCATGTATACCCAGAAATGGGTTTAGGGGCTCGATCGGTGCATCACTGCCTCCAGCACACGGAATGCCTGCTTGCAGCAGCTTTTTCCAGGCATATAAATACTCGGTCCGTTCTTTCCCAACCCGATCCAGCACCCAGGGAAAATCACTTGCGACAAAACGAGGCTGGATGTCTGCAATCAGCGGCAGCTTCGCCATTCTTTTAACCAAATCAGCCCGTAGCACCTGCCCATGAATCAGACGATCCGGCAACCCGCTTTCCTCCGTTAGTCCATGGGCCTCCATCGCTGTCAAAATCATGTGCGCCGCCCCATCTCCGATGGCATGTACAGCCACTGGAAAGCCTGCGGCTCTGGCTGCTGCCACCATCTGATTCAGCTCTGGCTGTGGTTGGATGGCCATTCCACACGTATGTGGAGCATCACTATAAGGTTCGGATAATAAAGCCGTTCTTCCACCAATAGCGCCGTCAGCAAATATTTTAATCGCACCGATTTTGAACCACTCATTTCCAGTACCTGCACGCAGCTCCTGTGCTTTCACTTCTTCCATAAATGGATGATAGATGAGCTGGTGTGTGCGAAAAGCAAGACCTTCTTCTCGCAGCTCCTTGTAAATTCGCTGCATCGTCTCTATGCTGCCCAAAAAACGTAAATCCTCCGTGTGCGCAGCAGTCAGACCCAGCCGTAGCGCATCCAGACAAGCTCGCCGGATCGTATCCTTCTTCGCCGAATAATCCGGCTCTGGCTGCACGCTTGTAAAGGCAAAGGATGCTTCCTCATAAATCAATCCATTTAACCGTCCCTCTGCGTCTCGTCCATAGGCTCCTGAAGCCGGATCAGGGGTGTTCTCGTGAATACCTGCACGCCGAAATGCCTCTGAATTGGCCAAAAACGTATGAAAGCACGTACGAGTCAGATATACCGGATGCTGATCTGTAATGTTATCCAGCTCAGCTATATTTGGAATTTCAACAGGAATAAACGCGTTTTCGTTCCAATTAAGTCCTAAAATCCACTCTCCCGGCGGTGTTACAGCGACCCGCTTGCGCAGCATAGCCAGCATCTCGTCCTTGGAAGTAGCTGATGTGAAATCCAGCATAGCCAGCTTCATACCATGCATAGACAAATGCATATGGGCATCAGTTAAGCCCGGCAGTACATTGGCACCCTCCCAATCCACCGTCTCGTACTCCTTACCGGACAACTGCAATTCAAGCTCCCGGGCATATCCAATGGCCTGTATGCGGCCATGCTGTACAACGATGGAGTCTCCTTTGGAAGCCCAGTCCCCATATAACCTGCCGTGCTTGAACAAAACGAATGTCAACGCCACTCATCTCCTTTTCTCCAACTATATGCTTGATCTGCTGCATATTACGCCAAGGTTGCCACTTCCAAACGTAGTGTATTTATATCTACCTGCTGTACCTCCTGCGCAAAGTGATCATGAGCTGCACAGACAGCCATTTTATAATCTGGGCCTAGCTCATTATATTGCTTAAAGTGACAATACTCTGTAGTAAAGCCCTCTGTCGTGAAACCTATAGACGGTCGTGCTTCCAACTCGAATGAAAAAGACTTTAACGGCAGCGTCAGCCCCTGCCCTTCGGCCTTCACAAAACTTTCCTTGAGCGTCCAAAGATCGTAAAAATAGTCTAAACGACTCTCTGCATCCTCCTGCATTAATGCATCGTACTCTGCGTCTGAAAAGCATACCCTGCCTACCTCAAAATCAATAGGACGGAGCTGTTCAATATCAATACCAAGCGGGTGATCATCAATGGCGCATACTACCCATTTTCCCGAATGGGAAACATTAAAATGGAATGCCGGCGCATTCAACAAGGAGGGCTTGCCAAAAGCATTGTATGTAAACTGAAGGCTGGCATTTGGTATTTTTAATTGCCGACAAACCAACCACCTTAACAGCACATCGGCGTATAACCCCCTCAAAGCGTCTTCTCGATGTAAAAAACGATCCAACTTGTGCTGTTTTTCCAGTGAAACCTGATTTACCAGTAATTCATAATGTTCCTCAGCCTCCGGCTTGCTTGTATCAATCGCGTATATTTCCATGGTCGCCTCCTGTATACCTAATGGATATTAGCCAGTTTGTAACACTCACCAGTCGATTGAAGTCTGTTAAACTAGGATGACACTTGCCATATACATGGTCAATATACTACTCTAGCACTTTCAATTCAATATGGATACAATTGGGATAAGCAGCTCTATCAAAACTACTTCATAGACCCTATTAATGAAAGCGTTTTAAAATAACCATACAGAGGAGGACGAAACAATGAAATATGATTTTGCCCGCTTGCTGTGTATTATGCTCACTATTTTGCTTTCGTTAAGCATTTTTCAGATGTTTTCACCTAAGATCGCTTCAGCTGCTTCAGCGAATGTAGTAAATGGCATTCAGTTTAAAGATACAGATGGAAACGTGGTCCATGCCCATGGGGGCGGGATGATTAAGGTGGACGGTTATTATTATTGGTTTGGTGAAAATCGTAATCCGAATGGAACGTTCAAGGCGGTCTCCGCCTATCGTTCCTCTGATTTAAAAAATTGGGAGTTTCGTAAAAACGTGCTGACCAGCAGCTCGGCCGCAGAGCTGAATGTATCGAATATTGAACGACCGAAAGTGATTTACAACGAAAAAACACGCAAATACGTATTATGGATGCACAAGGAAAACGGGATTAATTACAACGAAGCCCGAGTGGCAGTTGCCTCATCCGATACTGTAGACGGAGATTATACGTATCAGGGCAGCTTCCGTCCGCTGGATTATGATTCGCGCGATATGACCGTATACAACGATAACGGTACTGCATACCTGATTTCGGCTACCCGTGTAAACGCGGATCTGAACATTTATCGTCTGACACCGGATTTCCTTCAAGTTGAATCGCTGGTGACTACACTTTGGCCAGGACAATATCGTGAAGCTCCAGCGATGTTCAAAAAAGGAGACGTCTACTTCCTGATTACATCCGGGGCAACCGGCTGGAATCCCAATCAGGCCAAGTATGCTACCGCATCCAGCATTGAGGGAACTTGGAGCAATACGATGAATTTCGGGGATAGTACAACCTATGGTTCACAGTCAGCCTACGTCATTCCTGTTGAAGGTACGCAGACGACCTCGTATCTGTATTTGGGCGACCGTTGGGCTGGGGCGTGGAGTGGTCCTGTGCAGGATTCTCAATATGTATGGCTGCCGCTGCGTTTTCCAACCGCGACCTCATTAGCTATGGATTGGTTCGACAGCATTAATATTGATACCGCCAGTGGTGTGGTGGAGGGCGTAACTACGCCGATGGTCATCGACCCGGATAGTTATTATCAGCTGGTAAGCCGCAAGAGCAACAAGTCGCTAGGCATCATTGGCAATGCGACGACAGACGGAGCAGATTTAGAGCAGCGTGCGAATTCCGGAGCGCCAAGCCAGCAATGGCAGCTTAAGGATGCAGGCGGCGGGTATTATAAAATTGTGAATCGGAACAGCGGGAAGCTGATTGGTGTTGAAAGCGGTGCTACAGCAGACGGCGCAGTTATTGAACAATGGAATGATGGAGGCTGGTCCAGCCAGCATTGGCAGCTCGTATCCGTAACCGGAGGCTATTACAAGCTGAAAAATCGGGCAACGGGCAAGCTAATCGACATTTCCGAAGGTGCCACCACCGATGGAGCCAAAGCCATTCAATGGGGCGATAATGGCGGGACGAACCAGCATTTCCGTGTAGTCAAAGTGGAATAGCTCAGATCCTTATCAAAAGGAGCCGTCATCCGAACAGATCGTAGTGATCTCTAACGGAAAACGGCTCCTTTTTATGCTAAAACGGTAAAAATGGGGATGTCTAGTACACTACACTTCCCACGGAAAATCTGTCGTCAGAAAACTAGCCAGCTGCTTGCTTTCTTCCCTCCGCTGACGCCGTATGGCTGCGCGCGATGGAGCCGTCTGGTGTAATTGTATTTGCTCCTCTGTTTCCGGAATCACCTGTGGGACGGTCACTTTACGATTGTTCTCGTCCAATGCCACAAAGGTCAGGAAGGCGGTAGCTGCAATTTTGCGATCGCCAGTCATCAATCCCTCGCGAATCACTTTTACGAACACCTCCATCGAGCTGCGGCCTGTCCAAGTTACGAACGCTTCCAGCGTGACAGAATCGCTCGGGTGGATAGGCAGCAAAAAATCTACCGAATCCGTCGAGGCTGTTACTGTGTTCGTACGGCACAGCTTGGCGGCAGCAATAGATGCGATATCGTCGATATATGACATCAATCGGCCTCCAAAGAGCGTGTTATGATTGTTGATATCGTTGGGAAATACTCGGGACGTCTTAAAGCAGTAGGTTTCTCGGATGTACTTGCTTTCCATGGGTTCTTTCCTCTCTTTTCCTCGTTGCTCTCTTTTTATATCTCAGGATTTTGCAGAATCCTGTGTGGAAGTCTGTTGTAGACTATGTTAATCATCCCACTAATCCGCATAATAAATCAATACATAAAAATCGGCATCCTCATCCGAATCATTACGATAGGTATGGATATCAGATCCTTGAAATTGTACGGCGTCCCCTGCACTCAGTTGGAGCTGTTGCCCCTGCATTTCAAAGTACATTTCCCCACGGATCATGAGAATCGTTTCCTCTCCCAGATGCTCTTCTGCCTTGTGTGTAAAGCCTGGCTTCAGACTTACCGTGAATACCTCGAACTTCTTTTCCGAGTGATACGGGAAGACAGGGTAAACAAAATAGTTACCGTCCTCATCAATAACTGGATGCAGATCTGCTCTACGAATTTTGGTGATTTGCGGCGGGTCTTCCTTAAGAAAGGTGGAGAAGGATACGTGCAAGCCGTTCGCAATCTTCCAAAGTGTGGTTACCGTAGGATTAGATTTCCCCTTCTCAATTTGAGCCAGCATCCCTTTGCTAACCCCTGTCAGTTCAGCCACCTTATCCAAACTAAGTCCTCTAGTTTTCCTAATTTGAGCCAAATTAGAACCAATAATATATTGCATTGAATCCACCGAATTATACCTCCTCGTATCCCAAAGTCTATATATGAAGAATACACAAAAGTGTCCGCTGTAGCTATAATTTACTGTTGACATTAACTATAAATGTCCTTAAACTTCACTTACTAAAACGTTTTTCAAAACTATTGTAATATCCTGAAGGGGGCCGCTATCCTGTGACTTTTCCATCCCTGAACACCCAACAGGCGAGAAAATCAACGTTGACTATCTAGGAGGGACTAAATTTGAATCCGCAAACCCGCAAGTCCCGCCACATGTACATGATGCAGCTGGCGACAATTTTTATTGGCTTTATTGTATTTGGTATCTCGGAGAATATAAAAGGTCCTGCCATTCCACGCATTCAATTCGACTTCAATCTGGATGAACAGCAGCTCGGAACATTGTTGTCTCTAAACGCACTTGGTTATTTGATTGCCTGCTCGTTCACCGCTGTCCTTGTCCGTAAGTGGGGAATCAAGGCGGTCAGCATCATTTCTTTTGCTTCCATGATCATCTCGGGAGTGTTCATCTACCTGTCGCACACGTATCCGTTCTTCGCTTCGTCCTACTTCTTGATGTATATCGGGAACGGCATGCTGGAGATTGCACTCGCAATTTTGGGGGCGAGGATTTTTGTGAAAAATACCGGCACGATGATGAATTTGTCTCACTTTTTCTATGGGCTTAGCTCAACAGTCGCCCCTTTGCTGGCGACGGGAGTTATGTCACTGACGGTATTTGGGCATACGCTAGACTGGCGGGGAATGTATCTGGCTATGTTGTCGCTCTGCCTGCTGCCGATTGTGGCCGCGCTGCTCAGCACCTTCCCGGGAGACGATCTGCAGCATGAGGAACGGACCTCACTCAAGACCCTAACCCGCGATCCGGCACTCTGGATGATGGTAATGATCCTGTCGTTTGGGGTAGTCTCTGAGCTCGCAGTTGGGGGCTGGCTAGTCAACTTTTTAGAGAAAGCGTATTCATGGAGCACGGTGAAGGCGTCCAGCATGCTCTCAGCGTTTTTTCTTACCTTCTCGTTGGGGCGCCTGTTGCTTGGTCCACTCACAGACCGGATGGGGTTTGTACTTTCGACGATTCTATTCTCCGCCTTCTCAGCGATATGCACGTTTGCAGCAATCGCGGGTGGGGAGAGACTGGCGTTTCTCTTTGCCGCATCGGGTGCCGGCATTGCAATGATCTATCCGACCGTGATGGCGTTCATAGCACGGAGATATCCGAAAGACAGTGATACAGCTATTACGTTCGTCGTCACACTGATGGGCATAGGTAGTGTCATTGGCAACTATGTGATCGGCTGGGTAATCGAAGGGGTCAAGATAGTCTACGGAGCAACCACTGAGCTTGGCATACTGCGCGGGCTTCAGGCGGGATATGGAGTTATTGGTCTATGTGCAGCCATCTGCGCGGTCTCGGGAATGATTCTCTACGGATATCTGAAAAAACGGCAAGAGCTTATATAAGCCACCACCTTAGGGTTGTCCCATAAGTCATGAACTGACTGGGGCGCCCTTTTTTTACGAACTACTTGTTCGCTATAGGGATTATTCAATATAACATACAATTGTATAATATATTGATACTTCGCAATTTCCGTTATATACTATTATAAAATTTATACACTGGGGGTAAGGTTAACATGTCCATAGCTTCGGAATTGAGCGGAACGAAGCCCGATTCACTGAGCGTTTTACAAGGGGTTAAAGATTGTATTCCTACACTGCTTGGTTATGTATGTATTGGATTCGCAGCTGGCATTGTGGGCGCTTCATCAGGGGTTAGCACCATGGAAATTGGTCTGATGTCAGCGCTTGTATACGCAGGCGCCTCCCAGTTTATTATGTGCTCGATGCTGGCGGCAGCCAGTCCTCCGTCTGTCATTATTTTAACGACATTTATTGTGAATGCTCGCCATCTGCTTTTAAGTGCGTCATTGGCTCCTTACTTTTCTAAATACTCACTGTGGAAAAACATAGGCATCGGTATCCTTTTGACGGATGAATCCTTTGGGGTAGCGTCGGATAAATTGGCTAAAGGCGGGCAGGTCAGTGACCGCTGGATGAACGGACTTAATATTACAGCTTATCTCGCTTGGATTGCTTCCTGTGTGGCTGGTGGAGTGCTAGGGAATTGGATTTCCCAGCCGGAAGCTTTTGGTCTAGACTTTGCCTTACCTGCAATGTTTCTGGCCCTACTCATTTCCCAGCTCCAAAGTGTCCAGACCTCCAAACTCAAGCATCGCCTGCTGCTTGTGCTATGTATGGCCGTTCTAATGTACCTTTTGTCCTGGTGGGTGCCATCACATATCGCAGTCATTGTAGCGACCATGATCACCGCAACGATTGGAGTGTTAACTGACAAATGAGTATTAGTCCCAATGTCCTGTATATCATTATCGGCGGTATGATTGTCACGGCAATTCCGAGAATCATCCCCTTCGTCGTGCTGCAAAAACTGACGTTGCCCAAACCTGTGTTACAGTGGCTGTCCTACATCCCCATTTGCATCTTCACGGCACTGGTCATGGAAAATCTGCTCGTACGAACTGAAACCTCGGTCACTCTTAATGGGCAAGTGCTTATAGCGGTCCTTCCTACGCTGGTGACCGCTTTGTGGAGCAAAAATTTGCTGGCTACTGTGGTTGTGGGTATTGTGAGTATGGCTGTAGTTCGAGTTTTGTGGTTGGGATAGAAAATCCCCTCCTAAAATAGGAGGGGATTTGTCCTTTCTTACGATCCGCCTGTCGCCTTTACCAACGGAGGTGACAGCATCTCTTGCTCAAGTTCACTTTCTCCTTGTGAAAGATACGAAGATGCTTGTAGCCTGAACATTTCAGCGTATACTCCGTCCATATCCATTAAGTGTTTATGACTGCCCGCTTCCACAATTCTGCCCTCCTTCATTAAAATAATGGTATCCGCCATACGTGCGGAGGACAATCTGTGTGAAATAAATACTCCTATTCTCTCGTGAACAAGTTGATCAAATTTTTGAAAAACTTCCTTCTCTGCGTGTGGGTCTAAAAAAGAACTCGGCTCATCCAACACATAGATATCAGCATTTCTCATAAAAGCCCTAGCTATTGCTATGCGCTGCCACTGCCCTCCAGATAGCTGTTGTCCATCTTCAAACCATTTTCCAAGCAGAGTGTTCAGTTTTTCTGGCAGACCAGCTATCAAATCTACAATGCCTGCCTTATCAATAGCTGTCCAAATGGCCTCATCATTTTCTCTGGCAGCCACATGACCAAAGCCTATATTATCCCTAACAGACATCTCATAATGTACAAAGTCCTGAAAAACGACGCCTATCTTTCCCCTAAAGCTGTCTTTATCCAATTCGTGTATTGAGTGTCCATTAATTAAGATTTCTCCTTCAAAATCAGAATACAGATGAGTGAGTAACTTCACAATTGTTGATTTACCCGATCCATTTCTCCCTACAATGGCTAGCTTCTCTCCTTGATGAAGAGTAAAGCTAACATTAGAGATGGCATTCTCCTCCGTGTTAGGATATCTAAACGATACATTTCGAAATTCAATACTGTGTATAGCGGACAAAGGCAAGTGTTGAACTGACTTTTGCATTTTCGTTTCCTCCGGCATATCCAGAAAGTCAAAAAGCTGCTTAATATACAAGTTATTTTGACACAGACTTAAAATACCTTGTACAATGCTCTGCGACGTTGACTGGGTTAACGTGATACCTTGAATTAAGCTCACCAGGTTCCCCACTAAAATTTGACCAACATAAGTGGCTTGTATGGCCATGAAAATAATAAATGCGCATGCACCCTGATTCACAATCTGAAATGCAAGAGAAGTATAGGATCTACGAACCGCCAGCACTTTATCCTCACGATAAAACCCTTCGAGTATTGTTTTATACCTTTTTCGCAGATAATCTCCCAGTTGAAATATTTTCACTTCTTTAAAACTATTATCTCTCGTCACCAAAAAAGACAAGTACCAGGATTCGCGTTGTCTTCCTGCTCTTTGAAAGTGAACATTAAATTCTCTTTGCCCAATGCGTAAAAAGGAATAGAATGACAAACATGGAATGAGAAAAATGAATAAAAACGCCCACCATCTCCACGCAATAAGAATAGCACCCGTCGAAAATAAGGTTACCACACTGCTCATAATGGCGAGGATCTGAGTAAATATTTCAAATGGTCTGTAATCTGCTTCTCCCTGAGCACGTTGAAGCATATTTTGCACATCTGCATCCTCAAACGACTGCAAAGACATCTTTTGTGCTTTTTCAATAATTCTGATATTTACCTGGTTTGATAGCCGGCTTTGAAACATTTTACGAAAAAAGCTTTCCCCAATATTGATCAGATCGTACAGCAAATTGACACCTATTAGAACACCAAAAGCTATAAAAACAGGCTGAAAGCTTCCTCCTGACGCTCCTGCCACAACACTATTAATTAATTCCCTCGTTGCTAAAAGGATCACAGCAGGAACGGCACCCTTCAACAAATTTGTAATAAGTATAGCGATCAAAAAAGTAGGGTGTGTGTCCCAAAGCAGCCTGAATATACGAGGCCAAAATAAAAAGGTACGAAATATATTTTGGTAGGACAAGGAAACCAGGTCATTGGTTTGTCCTTTAGACTGTGACATGGCGCACTCCTTTCCGATGCAACAGGTTGGCCGCTGTATGCTTTGCCAAAGCCATACATTTCATTTCCCGTTCCCGATTTACACCCAGCAGACGATTCAGGTGCATATGAATGATACTGCCTAAAATATCATTAGCATGGTTCGTAAGCTCATGATTGTTTTCAGCCAGGGTTATCGCTTGAGCATACTGTTGAATCATGGCCTGTCTTTTTTCTACAAGTGCCAACAAAGCGACCTGTGTAGCCGTATCCGCTTGTCTAATCCATTCATATTCCGATTCTACAGCGGTAATCAATGCTTTTTTAATATCCCTGAACGCCTTCATATAAGGCTTGCTGTCAATTCTACCTTCTAGCCAGTCCACTTGCTCCTGAATCGTTAAACCAAAGCTGCTTAAATAGTGAATAATGTTAATCACAGCTGCAATCTCTATGTCCAGATTGAAAGCTTTGGAACGAATTCCTGCCATATAGGCGATAACCCATCGGCTATCCACGTCAAAAACCTGTTCTGCCAGGTCCATAAGTGTCTGCCCTCCATACCTCTCCAACTCAGGAAGGTATGTATCCAGTACCATATGTGTGATAAGTCCCTCTTCACGCAGCTCACCTGCCCACTGATTTAATTGCGCCAAGCCAGCACTCCATAGTTGACCTGGCTCTCCTTGAAACCGCAGACGAATATGATGCTCAGGATCAACGTACCGCAAAAAATAAGATTTTTTACTCCAATCCTCAAATTCCGGGTTATTTCGGAGTTGATCCAAGCTTAAGGAAATAAGATCCGTTTCCCTTTCCTTGACTCCATACAATTTAAGGTACAGCCATTCACCTCCTGGAAGGAACCCTCTATGAATGCCCGAAGGGGTATAAGCCATGAATTTTTGAGAATCCATCTTGTGGGGTAAACTTGGAATACTCGGCTTCCCCTTTATTTTTTTCTTCTTGAGCGGAAACACAAATTCCCCCATATATCTTCCAGCGGTCCCATGTAGCGGGGTATGGAATGGATCGCCCAAACACTCGGTAAGAAGCAGTTCCTGTCCTTCCCTCATCTTGCTCATCTCACGAAGCAATTCTTTGATATGGAAGAGATTGCACAGGTCCAATAACAGTCGGTTATCTCCCATCGTTAAATAAACATAGCGTGGCACATTCCACTGTTCTCTCCAAGTATGAAAAAGCTCCTCCCTTGCTTGAGGCTCAGTTAAATCTGAAATATTCAATGCAGCCTTGCCAAGCCTCCACTGCGCAGCACTAATAACAATTTTTCCATATACAAGTCTTGGCAAAAAAGGAGACTGCTCTAGTGGCCCCCAGTCAAAGTATGACCATGTGCCAAGCTCTTTGTTGGTGATATCGGTCAAGAATCTGAATACATGCGGTGAAAGCTTGTAATTAAGCATATGGGTTTGCAGGGGGATGATTTCTTTACCCAAACGCCTGGACTTGACATAGAAACGGTCGTGAGTTGCACCTATCAATAAATCATCCATGTGTAGTGTCTGCTCCTCATCTTTAGAAGAGGTCGTTCCGGACACGATTTCATATTCCATAAAATTTTTGCTCAGTGATATATTCGATATTTTTCCCTGGTCAGGCATAAAAACCATCTCTGCCAACAAGGCGTCGGGATGAAAGCATCGGTGATGATCATAAATATCAGAGAATTTCTGAACATACTCTTCACTAAACATATCCAGAAAACGTCCAAAAGTTTTACCTGCCCGATTAGAACCGGCGCTGGGCCCAAGTAAAAGCTTATAGTCTCCTGAATCAACTTTTTCAGGTGATTCGGCAAATATACTGTAGTATACCTCCATAGATTCCGGGGAAGTGTCATCATTATCGGATATCGTCAGCTGCTCCAACTGCTCATCTGAAAGAACGATTTCTATGTCATGGTTGGCAATGGCATTCGAAAGCCATTGAAAGAGAACTGCGTTGCGTTTAAATGCTTCCATGCCCATTGATTTTTTCTCATTGGTACGATACGTCTTTGGTATACCAAGTCCCCAATCCTCATCAAACAGTTCATTGATAGGGACCTCCTGGTACACTCCGTACTTTTCCAAAAAACGATTTAAATATTCGTCCAGTTCATCCATTTTTGGGGATGAAAACAACCTGCACATGACTTCAGCTCCTAATGCAACATCATCGAGCACATGTCTCGGCAGCGTTACTTCTTGAGCTAATTTGACATCGACCTGTACAGGCGTTTTTACAGCAATGATATCTAGCATTTTTCCACATAGTTCCCGGTAGGCCTTCTCTCCTTCTCCAATCATGCACTGATTGTATTGTCGTAATAAAATATCAATTTCGTGTAAAATGTCAGTCCAATAATCAGACATGTCCATTTTTTTAATTTTTTCAAATATGTAATGAAAAGGTGAGTGATCCATCAGTGGAGGTCTAAGCTCGCTCAAAATAAACTCTTGCTCTACAAGCTGCTGCAAAAAATGAGCGATGATTTCCGTAGTAGCGTCAGGAAATGCCTTCAATAGTAATTCTTTAAGCTCCATCACCTGAATCGGATGCTCAGCAGCTTCAAACGTCAGGCGAACGACGTCCGTAAGCCGAATGGAACTAAACATTTCGGCCGAATCATCGGTTTCTGCCGCTCCATGCTTAGGCCGAAATGGTAATTTGGCGCGATCGCCCTTGATCATAACCGTTCGGTTTAAAAAAACCTTTAATTGATCAAATATGACTGGGTCAGACTCCATTTTTCGGATAATCTTATATATCCATTCCATGTCAGGTCTAGCTCTCTTCAGATGTTGATGATAGGTACCTATGTCCAAATGGGTAGTATCCTTACAAATCCCTTGCCCCACCCCTGAAAATAATCCAAATGGAGTCGTTCGAGTAGTCATCCGAATAAAATAACGATAAAAACTATTTAGCGTCTTCTCATACTTTTGTAACTCTCCTTTATCTTCCAAAGCATCGTCATCGTTCAAGTAGTGTAGAAACTGCATAAGGGACGGAGAGGCCAATGAAATAGCTTCTCGAATAACAGCTTCACGGGACACAAGCTTTAGTCGACGAGTGATTTCCTCCAAAGAAAGATGGCTATCTACATCTTGATCCGAAAACACCTCAAAATATTGCTCTAACGGTAGTAATGGGGCTCTGATTAGAAAATAATCACATGCGCTGAACCATCGTTCATTCTTATCTCTCGGTTCTCTATGTAGGTTATGAGCATCAGTGTAATGCAGTTGTCTCTTCACAACTGGCCACCTCCAAGTTTTTAGGAAATATATTCAACCTGTAACCGATTCCATGGCATGTTACCAGTATTTTCGGATGACTTGGATCATCTTCTATTTTCTCTCTCAATTTTCGGATATGCACATACACCGTATTAGATGTAGTAAAAGCATCAACTCCCCATACTCTGTCTATAATGTGATCAATCGTGGATGCACACTCTTTCGCTGTAAGGAGATACATCAATAATCGAAATTCCATCATCGTCAGCATATGCTCATGTCCTTGCTTCCAAATAACCTTACCAGCAGGATCAAAAATGACATTGGGTGATAAACTAATTGCCTCCTGATCTCTTTCCAGACCATATTCAGATGAAGCCATGGAAAGCAGTTGTTTGAGGAGATCCAATTGCCGTTTGTCATCACAATGATAGGATAGGAAGATAAATGGGACTGTAAATTTCTCTTTAATGGTGTGCCAGTGAGATAAATCCTCTAGCGTTACATGATCCTGATTCAAAGCTACACCGATGCACTGCTCATCAATATCCGGTAGAGCCTGGTAAAGCGAATCATAAAACATAATTTGAATGTTTTCTGGAGTGCTTAAAGTCTCAAAAAAATGCTTAATCTTCTTAAAGGATGATATAACCATAAATTTTTGTTTCATCTAATCCTCCCCAAAAACACGGCTTCAGATAAGCAGTTAAGACAGAGCTTTTACGAAATTAGAAACAATTCACTCCATCTCCCTGAATATTTAGGTTGTTCCTTCCCTACTCCATAGTCCAACAAGCTTAATGCAATTCCTGTTGCCCCTTGCAGTATTCCTATATTATGAACATGAGTTGTCCCCTCCAAGTCCTGATAACCAAATGGGAGCTCTTCATCGTATAGATTCATCAACTTTAATGCTATTTGGTCGGCAAAGCCTAATGCAGCTTGATTACCAGTGAAGTAATAGAATCTATGAGCCATATGAAGCAAACCCGCCAATCCATGACAGAAAGTGGGGGATAGCGCGTTTAAAAGCTCATCATCCAAGCAAAATACGGATTTCATAGCTTGTTCAGCTATCTTTGTCCATTCTTCATTGCTACACTCCATTCCTGCTCTGAATAAAGTCCATGCTATCCCACAGGTTCCATGGCACCAGCCTTCAATTTCTCTCATTCCTTCTTTGTTATCTGTCTTGTTCATTGAAGTCGCTTGAGAGCTTACAGGCCAATACAAACCATATTGATCCTCCTGAATTTGAATAAGCAAAAAATCGGCTATATATTCTATAGCCTCATGTAATCCTTTAACTCTAATCTTTTTTTGTAGGGCAGTGACAAGTAGTGCAAGGATTCCGGTGATGCCATGCGCCATTCCTAGATGAATCGAAGTCGAACTTCCCCTTGATACCGAATGTATATATTCAGGTATAAAGTGCGTTATAGTATCTAATAGTTGATGGGTCAGATTGCACATCTTCTCGTCGTCTTCAGGAATCTCTAATGTGTATCTGCCCACTCCGAGCAGGCCGTGGATAACGTCCATCTGCTTGCTGAACTCTGTAATTGTATTTATAACGGGTGACTTTACCCATTGAGTACGAATATAATCATTTATTTGATTTAACAGTTGCTGATAATTAGCTCTGTTATTTGAGGCAAGCAATATTCCATATGCTACACCTGTAGAACCATAGTACAGAGATATATCGGGTAGTAATATTAAAGAATTGCGATGTAAATACAACAACTGTGTATGCACATGTTCTGCCCAATTCTGATCAGGTTTCAGATAACCCCACTCGGCCAACAGCACGAATACACCTGGAACTCCATCAGCAAGCCAGCCGGGATTCCAAGGGGCCGTCCCACGCGAAGGTGAAAGGTTGTTTCTATGATGAACTATTTTTTCTGTATATGATAGGTCTATCAGTTTTTGTGTAATATTTTTGCTGATCTCAACTGACCTTTCCTGCAAATCTCCAACCATAATTCCTCCCCCTATTTTATAACCGGGAAAAGACACGGTTATAAAACCGTGCCTTTTGTACCTTGTTTCTCGTTATTAACACGTTTTGCAGAAAGAAAGACTAACTTGGCAATTCAAAGTACCTGTTGCACATGAAGGAGTACAGATAAGACCGCTAGCTGGTTGAACCTCTTTAGGAGCAACCTCATTTTTGGCAACTTGCAAGTCCAGATCAAATTGATTTTTCATTTTGCTACCTCCTTTTATTTTTTACAATTTTATTATAATTTATATAATCTTAACTAGACTTTATAAAACTCTTACATCCATCTTAAATTTAGTGAATGCAATTAAGATAATCCCTCGTTACTTTTTAGAATTTTTAAGGACAACTCGCCAGCTTTGAGCAACAATATAATGAAGGAAAAAATGAAAGGGGCATTCGTATGAAAACGGACCATTTTGTTATGGAAGCATGCGAGCAATTACAGGCAAAAGACTTCAGTACAACAATCGCCTTGCGCCTGAGTAACCCTGAATCGGTCTACAAAGCAGTCCACGCAGAGCAAAATATTTCACCCGAAACAAAATATCACCCATGGGGAGATACTTCGCTTTCACACGGTTATCCGGGTAATATTTTTTTACTATCTCAATGTCGTGCTTCAGATTCCACGTATGATTGGAATCAGGCAATCTACTTGAATATGAAGCACATTCAAGCTTCACTTGCTAAAAAAGGTCTGAATAATGTCTCACTTTACAGCGGCTGGACCGGCATCGCTTCTTCTGTGAGAGAAGCCTCCAATCATGGCGAATACTACAGCCATTTTTTACAGCAAATACATGAATGGATGATTCCTCTGACAGAACAATGGCTGCAATTGAATACAGCACAATTAGCTCTGCACGAAGGGATGCCCATGCAATCCTTTGATACGATTTCAGGAGCCTCCGGGATTGGGAGATATATTGTGATGAACTCAACCGATCCTAGTTGTGCTCCTCTTGTCGAGCCTATTCTTCAATTTTTAACCGATCTCACATATCCTATAAAAATTCACAACCGCTATGTTCCAGGCTGGTACTCTCCGCAAAAGTTCCAATTTTTGGATCGTGATAAAAGCAATTATGCTATGGGTAATTTCAATTGCGGAATGGCACACGGCATTCCCGGACCACTGGCCTTACTATCTGTAGCTTACAGTTCTGGAATTGAAGTAAAAGGCCAATATCAAGCGATTGAAACGATTACGGAATGGCTGCTTAAGTATAAAAATGAGGATACATACGGCTACTACTGGCCTCATATTGTTCCTTTTGAAGCTGAAACAGCCTCTTTACAGTTAGATTTAAAACGAGCAAGAGAAGCCTGGTGTTACGGTACTCCCGGCGTTGCCTGTTCCTTATATCTTGCCGGGAAGGCTCTTCATGATGAAGAACTGCAAAAAATGGCTGTGAAGGCCTGTATCGGTGCCATTACCTATGAGGTTACTAAGCAGGAAATGGACTCCTCTGCATTGTGTCATGGTCTTGCCGGGTTACTTACGATCTCCTGGCGAATGTGGTGTCACAGTAAGGAACCAGCGTTTATCCCGCTTATTCAACACTTAACCAGTCAGCTGATAGATCGCTTTCAAGCCGATAGCCCACTTGGATATCTGGACCCCGAGCCAAGGGCAGACAGCTCTTTGGCCTGGCTGACAAAAGCAGGCCTGCTTGAAGGCGTCGCCGGGATTGCTTCTGCTTTATTAAGTGTTTCTGAGAACAAAGAGATGCCCTGGGATTACATGCTCATGCTATCCTAGCTACAGCCAATCCCTATTCACAAACATCTTTCTTCCAGCAAATAGATAGGCTAAAAACGTAAAAAGTACAATCAAACCAAGACTATAAGGCTCAACTCTAGGAGCATAGCTCGCTGTTTGCGGCAACATGATATAATAAGGAATCGTAAAAGGAAACCATGCGCCTATGGAAGAGTGAAAGCCTGTCATAACAATATTAGGCACCACACAGCAAATAGCCATTCCTAGTGAAGCTCCAAAATTGCGAATTTTCACCGAGAGCATAAGCTGGAGGGCTGCCAATGGTAGAATCCCGAACCACCCTCCCCATCCGGTAGAAAGGACGAGCAACCAAGGGATTTTTCCTGGAGCACCTGCTATATACCCACCTACAAAATATCCTACTATGAATGTAAGCTGATCAAGAAACAGGATGAGAATGAGCAATATATATTTTGCATAATAGATTCGCTGACGGGGATATGGACTGCTCAATAAAATCTTCCATCCCCCGTCTCGATGTTCGTATGCGCACAAAAGAGAAGCGATAATTCCACAATAAAGCGGATAAAAAAACATCGAGTGAAATTGCGCCGCATAGGTGTATAGCATTAACCAGCTAGGCTCATAAAATTGCTTCAAATCGTTCAGTTCCAGGACTCCCATTAAAGAATTGATAACCGCATCTAATATAATGAGAATCCATACCATGCCCCATTGAAGCTTCATCGCTTCCACGCGTAAAATGGATCCCATACTACTCCTCCTCCTATTTGAATTCATGCTTTCTAAACTGTAGAGTACCGAGTCCTGTGAAGATGACCCCTGCACATAAAGCAATGATCACCCATATTACGTATCCCTTAATTAGAGGACTTGATAGAGCCGGATACGACCAAGGTAATAATTTAATCCAAAGAATACTGGTTCGTGCCAAAAACAAGCTGGCAATAGAACCAAATATGCCAAATGCTAACGGGAATGCCTGATTAGTAAAAAGCGTAGACAACCAAAGTTGAATTGCAAGTACAGGCAGAGTAGCCAAGCTGGCGTTAATCGGCTGCAGCAGCATAACTCGCCAAGGAATGGGCTCGTTTGTATACAGCACCCAGATGAGACTCATCCCTGCTATCGTAATCAAGGCAGTACCAAACTGCAGAATCACAATCCATAACATTTTGGATAAGTAGATGTAGCTTCTGGGAACCGGCATGGCCATAAGCTGCTTCCATGTTTGGGTATCATGCTCTGTACCCGCCATAATACTTGCTAGAAGTGTACCGCCAAGCAGCATCACGAACGAGATGAACATAAACATAACCGCAAAACCAGCATAGACTCCTCCCGGCCCCTGACGAAAGTAGAGATACCATTCCATGACAGTCATCCCTGTAAGGACACAGCCCTGTATTAGAGGAAGCCACCAGCATATTTTTTTCAGCTTATATCCTTCCGCCTTGATAACTTGGAGTATCATAAACTTCGCTCCTTACCCGTCAGCTCCAGGAATATTTCCTCCAATGTTTTTTTCTTCTCCCTTACCCGATAGACGGGGTGATTGTGCTCTACCAACACTTTGATCATCTCCGATGATTGTTGCCGATCCACAATAGGAGTTATGACCTCTTTTTGCTCCATGGATTCAGCTCCGGCAATCCATCCATGCTGCATCAGGGCTCCAGCAGCCTGAACAGGATTTTGGGTTTCAATGAATAATTGAGGCTTGCTTTTGTCTGTAAGTTCTTTCATCGTTCCCTGGAATATCATTTCTCCTTGATTAATAATCCCTACATAGGTTGCGATCTGTTCGATTTCACTTAGTAGATGGCTCGAAACCAATACCGTCATTCCGTAAGCATCAGGCAGGCTCATAATTAACTCCCGAATTTCCTGGATACCAGACGGGTCCAAACCATTCGTCGGTTCATCAAGAATCAACAATTTGGGATCAGCAATCAACGCCATGGCAATTCCTAGCCTTTGCCTCATCCCCAAGGAGTATCCTTTTACCGGTCGATACGCATCTTTGCTTAATCTCACCAAATCCAGCACTTTATGAATTTTTCGGGTCGGCAGCCCACGCATTGTTGTAACGATTTCCAAATTTCGATATGCAGACAAATGGGCATAATAGGCAGGTGATTCAACCAGAGAACCTACATCCTTTAATATTTCCATGCGATGATCCTTGAGCTTTTTCCCAAAAATCTCAATCTCCCCGGATGTGGATTTAATCAGCCCGAGTAGCATACGAATCGTGGTCGTTTTTCCCGCCCCGTTTGGTCCCAAAAATCCGTAAATTTGCTTCTCAGGTACCTGGAGATTTATTTGTTTGACAAATTCTCGTTTTCCAAAACGCCTGGTTAGCTGCTGTGTATGTATTACATATTCAGACATTTCCTGATCTCCTCTCGACTTTTAATGCTGAAGTTTTAGTTACATACAGTTTACAGAAGGAAAGTTAACATCAGGTAAACAGTTCCTAAACAACAGGCAAAAAAACGAGCGGACTCCAAAATGTGAAGGCAAAGATGTTAAAGAGTTACATATTTAGCGGCAAAGTAATTTCCACCCTGGTACCCTTTTTACTTCCCGGAAGAATATGAAGCGTTCCGTTATGAGCTTCAATAAAGCTTTTGGCAATAGATATGCCATGCTCTTTGGAATGAGACACCTGTATACATTCAGTTGGATTCATTCCTTTTCCATCATCTTCGATCGAAATATGAAGCTTATCGCTCTCTTTATTTACATCCATTGAAATATGTGTACCTGAAGGATTATGAATGATTGCGTTCATCAAAAAATTTTTCAGCGCTCTACCTAATAATTTACTATCGAAGGGCATGGTACATACTGCCTCCAATGACATAAAAGAAAATTCGTACTGCTCGGCCGAAGGATGGTTAGCGATATCTATGACTGTATTGCGGAGAAACTCCACAATGTCCTCCTTCTTCAGCTGGATCGGCAAGGCACCCTCCTTGAGCTGCATAGAAGCATTCAAATCCTGAATTAACTGCTTCATTTCCGTTACTTTCTCACTGATAGCCATACTAAAGCTTCTTTTTTCTTCATCGGACCAATCATACTCTTGAGTAGTCAGCATGGCTGCATATCCTTCAATATAGGATAATGGTGTTTTGAGATCATGGCTTACGCCTGCTACCCACTGCTGTTTTCGCTTTTCTATTTCTATTCTCTCTTCCTCATTACTGCGCAATTGAGCAGATAAGATGTTCATTTGTTCAAAAACTTCTTTATACAATTGATACGGAGGCTTATAATTATTTCTCTGATTTTTTTTGCGCTCTGGCAGTTCTAGCTCACTTAGCGGTGCCTGGAATTCCCCTGTTGCTATATTTCCAATCCATTTAATTACATACACCAAGGGTTTGCCTATATACCATCCATAGACAACTATAAACACAAGGCTCTGCACGATTCCAAGTCCGATCCAGAAGAGATCAATATTCATATTATGAGATGTACCAAATGTACTTTTTATAAAAATATATATAACAGTACAGATAAGAAAACAAAGAACATAGGCTAGAGCAAAACATAATGTTACTTTTATAAAACGAAAGGACATCTTGACGAGAGAGTTCATTCTTGCTCCCCCCTCTTGACTGATATCATTTTATAACCTAGCCCTCTTACATTAACTAAAAATTGCGGGTGCTTGGGATCAGGTTCTATTTTTTTTCGCAAACGGGAGATATGAATGACTACTGTCTTTTCATCACCAAGGAAGGTCTCGCTCCATATTGCTTCGTATAGCTGACGCACACTGAATATACGGTTAGGATGCTTGCACAAAAATACCAGCAGCAGCCATTCACGTGCAGGACAATCGACCTCTTGGTCTTGCACATACAACACACCTGATTCCAATTCCAGACAAAAATATCCATAATCTAAGGTTCGTAAGGCAGGCCTCATGTCCGCTGTTGTCACATTTCGATATTTCATTCGAGCTTTCATACGTGCAACGACTTCTAACGGATTAAACGGTTTGGTAATATAATCGTCCCCACCAATACCAAATCCCATTAATTTGTCCAAATCTGTATCTCTTGCCGTCAAAAAAAGAATAGGAGCTTCCGTGTATAGACGCATCTGACGACACACCTCAAATCCATCACGATCAGGAAGCATAACATCAAGCACAATCACATCAATACGAGATTCCATCACGATTTGCAACGCTTCTTGACCCGTGGCTGCATGCTTAACATGTAGAAACCCTTCTTTTTTTAAAACTGTTGTCAGCATATCTCGCAGTCCCTGTTCATCGTCTACGATAAGCACTGCAATTTCTTCCATAACCAAGGTTCTCCATTCTTTTTTTACATTTTTTACTTTCATTATAAAAGCAAACGGGCAGAATTTAAATCGAGTTCCATCACATATCGTACATCCCCGTGAATATACTTAATAACCAACAAGGCCAAACTGTGCCGTGTATCCACTTGGGGGGTGCCTAACAATGACGGAACCACGCCAGCCATATTCATTCGTCGTATCCCGCGAAGATTGGTCGCTGCATCGCAAAGGGTACCAGGACCAGCAACGCCATCAGCAGAAGGTCAAAGATGTCATTAAGCAAAATCTTCCCGATCTGATAACGGAAGAAAATATTATAATGTCGGACGGTCAACAGATTATCAAAGTGCCCATTCGCAGTCTGGATGAATATCGCTTCATTTATAACTACCAAAAGCAAAAGCATGTAGGTCAAGGGGATGGCGACAGTCAGGTGGGGGATGTCATCGGACGGGATCCTGCTTCCCAGAAGCCAGGTAAAGGTGAGAAAGCAGGCGACCAGCCAGGACATGATATTATGGAAACTGAAGTCAGCATAGAAGAACTCGAAGATATGCTGTTTGAGGAAATGGAATTGCCGCATTTGCAGCAAAAAGATAAGGATCAAATTGAGGTTGAATCTATCGTATTCAATGATATACGTAAAAAAGGCATGCAAGCGAACATTGACAAGAAGCGAACGATACTCGAAAATCTGCGCCGCAACGCTCGTGAGGGGAATCCGGGCATCCATCATATTAGTCCGGACGATCTTCGTTACAAAACATGGGAAGAGAAAACCGTTCCCCAATCCAATGCTGTAATTATCGCTATGATGGACACCTCAGGCAGTATGGGATCTTTTGAAAAATATTGCGCCCGCAGCTTCTTTTTCTGGATGACTCGCTTTTTGCGTCGCCAATATGAAAAGGTGGAAATTGTCTTTCTTGCGCATCATACCGAAGCCAAGGAGGTTACGGAGGAAGAATTTTTTACTCGCGGTGAAAGTGGCGGAACAATCTGCTCTTCTGCTTATTTGAAAGCATTGGAGATTATCGACAAGCGCTATCCTCCTTCCACTTATAATATTTATCCCTTCCATTTCTCCGATGGCGATAACCTAAGCTCAGACAATGAACGGTGTGTGAAACTAATTGAGGAGCTTATGAAGCGCAGCAATATGTTCGGCTATGGAGAGGTGAACCAATATAATCGCAGCAGTACGCTGATGTCAGCCTACAAGAATATTAAGGCAGATCAGTTTATGTACTATGTCATCAAGGAAAAAGGTGAGGTATACCAAGCCCTACGCACCTTTTTTCGCAAACGGGAAGGGGGGACAGTGGGATGAGTACCGACCAGAAAGAGCTGGAATACGCGATATCAGAAATTATGGAGATTGCTGATGGATTCGGGCTCGACTACTATCCGATGAGGTATGAGATTTGTCCGGCGGATATTGTATACACATTCGGGGCGTATGGTATGCCCACGCGCTTCAGCCACTGGAGTTTCGGAAAAACGTTTCACAAGATGAAAATGCAGTACGATTTTGGATTGAGTAAAATCTATGAGCTGGTCATCAACTCCAATCCCTGCTACGCTTTCCTGCTGGATGGAAATTCGTTGGTGCAAAATAAACTGATTGTCGCTCATGTGTTGGCGCACTGCGATTTTTTCAAACACAACGCCCGCTTCTCGGCCTCCAACCGCAATATGGTCGAGAGCATGTCTGCCACCGCAGAACGGATCAGCAGCTATGAAATGGAGTACGGCTCAAAGGCCGTAGAATCCTTCATTGACTCTGTACTGGCGATACAAGAGCATGTAGACCCACAGCTCATCAAACCAAGGCATCTAGATAAACAACGATACATGGAACTCAAAATCAAGGAGCAAAAAGAACCTAAAAAACACCAGCGTCCCATCGGACCTTACGATGATCTGTGGTCACTGGACACAGTAAAGCAGCATGATTCGGCCGAGACCGAGGGGATCAAGGTACGCCAGTTCCCACCGGAACCTGAAAAAGATATTGTCTGGTTTATTCAGGAATTCTCCGAGGTACTGGAGGATTGGCAGCGGGACATCATGACGATGCTGCGGGACGAAATGCTGTATTTCTGGCCCCAAATGGAGACCAAAATCATGAATGAAGGCTGGGCCTCTTATTGGCATCAACGGATTGTCAGGGAACTGGATTTGACCGGGGATGAAACTGTTGAATTTGCCATGCTGAATGCTTCCGTTGTGCAGCCTTCCAAGCAAAGCTTGAATCCGTATTATTTGGGATTGAAGATATTTGAAGATATTGAAAAGCGATGGGATAACCCGACTCGCGAGGAGCAAGAGCGCCAAGGACGCAAACCGGGCGAGGGCCGAGCTAAAATGTTCGAGGTGCGAGAGTTTGATTCGGACACCTCTTTTATACGCAATTACATGACCAAGCAGCTAACAGAGGATTTAGATTTGTACGTGTTTGAGAAACGGGGACCGGATTGGAAAATTACCGATAAATCCTGGGAAAACATACGGGATCAGCTTGTGTTCTCACGCGTAAATGGAGGCTCCCCTTACATCGTCGTTGAGGACGGAGACTACCTGCATACGGGCGAGTTAAAGCTCAAGCATCAGTATGAAGGCATTGAGCTGGATTTAAAATATATGGAGCGCACGCTTCCATATGTATATCAACTGTGGGGGCGTACCGTTCATTTGGAAACGATGATTGAGGGGAAGCTCGCCTTATTTTCATATGATGGGAAGAAACATCATCGCAAGTTTGTGCAGTGACCCACAATCGAATAGCCAGCCTAATTTAAAAAAGGTGCATTCCGAAGAAGGAAATGCGCCTTTTTTTACTACTTTTTCTTAAATTCGACGATGTAGCTCTGATTCAGTTGTTTTCCACCTTCCGAAATGTTCTGGTACATGGATAAAAACCGGGCGGAAGGGCTCCACACTGTTGGACTGTCATAGGATTGGATATCGGTCGTAACGGGAGTGGTTTTACCCGTGGATTGGTCAAACACATACAGCCCTCTCATTCCTTGCTGATCCTCATCATAAATGGAAAAAGCAAGCTTGGTCCCGTCGCTGGACCAGCTTCCACGACTCATTAAAGTCCCTTGACCCACGATCCCTTTCTCTTTGCCTTGTTCATCCAAAATGATCATACGGGCTGGTTCGGATGTATTCCATTTCCGCTTTTCAATGGCAATAGATTTACCATCAAGCGACACAGCAAAAGACATGGCCCCCTCTGCAATGGTCACAGCTTGAGGATGATTGAGAGAGAACCGATTCAGTACCGGATACCCTTGTTTATCATTGCCTGTATAAAATATGTCGTTACCCACCTTCTCGACATGAGCAATTAATTCTGAGTGATTCGGATCTTGAAAGCTTAGTTCTTCTGCTTTGCCGTTCAGACCAATCAGATGTATCTTACCGTCTGGTGTACCTGTAATGAGATGATCCTTATCGCCCCAGCTCACTTCGTTAGTCATGTCCAGCTGACCAACCGATGTAACCTTACCACTGCTGAGTTCTAAAATATAGCCCTGGATATCATACTTGCTGCTGGCACTGCCCTCCGTAAAAAACACATGGCGTTGATCCGGTGATACCACAGCAAGTAACTGTAGAGCGTTACGACCTGGTGTTAAAACTCGCTCCTTGTTGGTCTTTACATTATGAATCCATAACTGATTCTGGCGCTCCACAATCAATTCTTCATCACTCAGCCATGACCTCGCGTAGACATCTCCCAGCCTGTCGATGGACTGTACCACCAGTTCGTCCGATACTTGCTGCCGAGCTGCATCCATGTCAATCACAGTAAGCTTTTGCCCCGTTTTCATACCGGATGTTGGAATTGTCTCTCCTGCGCTTTTTATGCCGCAGCCGCTGAGCAATCCTCCAGCGATCAAGCCAGTCATGAGCAAGCCTGTGACTTTGTGTCTGAAAAAGCGTGCATAGGGATATTCGAGACGAGGAAAGCCGTTCTTTTGCCCGTAGCTGTCTAGGTTTTTCTTCATCATGTATAACGGCCTCCTTGTTAACGTTACCCCCAGCTTAATGCCTGAACATCTCGTGAATACATCGAATTGTTTCCAAATTGTAAATAAGACAACATTTTCAGTTCTAAAGCTATCTACTGAGAGCCATCGTGAACCAACAGGGGGAGCCTGAGCGAAAATTCATTGCCACTTGCAACTGAATGACCATTGCTATTTTCCAACCCAGTACCGCCCGAAGCTGTAAGCTGCAACTCTCCACCCATGCGCTCCGCCAGTCTGCGTGCCAGAGGCAGGCCAAGTCCCGTACCACTGTCCTGGCGAGAACGATCACGGCTTAAGGTAACAAACGGCTCAAAAATCATGTCCCATTCTTCCCTAGGAATCCATGGACCGGAATTGCATATATACACTATCACAGTGTCCTTTTCCACTCGATTGGATAACGTGATCCAGCCTTTGTCCTGATTATATTTTACTGCATTATCCAGCAAATTCAGTACAATATGCATTAGATGCTTAGGATCTCCACACACCTTGGCTGGAATGGTATCCATCGAAAAATTTAGTCCACGCGCCGCAGCTTTCCCCCGGATTCGGCTACCTGCATCTTCGAGCAGCAAATGCAGCTCCACTTCCTCCGTATGTAATTCAAAATCGTATTTGTCCAGCACAGATAGTCTCAGTGAATCCTCGACAAGCTCATACAACCGTTTTGTTTCCTTACCGATACTTTCTCTGGCTTCACGCACCAATTCGGGATCATCCCCATACATATCCAGCAAATCAGCGTAAGCCTGAATAGATGTTAACGGAGTCTTCAATTCATGACTGATATTGCCAATAAAAGTCTTCTGCTGCTGCTCCAGCTCTCGCAAACGCTGAACTGCTTCTTCCAGCCGAAGCTTTTCATTCTCGAGCGCGGTAATACTAGCCCGGATCACATGACTCATCTGGAGCATCCCTTCATCCAGCCTTCCTAGCTCGTCCTGACGTCGCAGCAATCGAGCTTCTGGATAGTGCCCTGCCGAGATCTGCTCAGAAACACGAGTCAGTCGTCCGATGTCCCTCGTCTGGCGGCTGACATAGCCTAAGCCCAAAATAAAGCTTAAAACCAGCACCGCCCCTCCTGTCCATAAAAACAAGCGGGCGATCGCCCGGTAAAACTGCTGCTGCGCTTCTGTTGAGCTATGAAGCTGTACCACTCCCAGCAAGCCGTCCGGACCTTGCAGCGGAGCCAAATAAGTAACTGAGCTACCTTCCGTAATATACGCAATTTTCCCTTGGAGCGCATAAGAAAGCGCCTGGCCGACGTCTGTTCTATAAGCCAGTGGTAGAGAATTTCCGACCTCATCTCCCCGGCCATCATATAAAATAACGCGCATATTACTGGATACGCCAAGCTCCACGGCAAGCTGTGGTGCTTGCTTTTTCATGAAGTCTTCGGGCGATTGGTGAACTCCCAACAGGTAAGACTGTTTTACGCGCATCTCCACGATTTCCGCCTGACGCTTTAAGCCGCGTTCCATTTGGTCTGTCTGATTAGCACGAATACCGGTAAGTACGAGCCAGCTCAGCACACCGACAGTAAACAGCAGTAAAGCCGCCAGGACCAGCGGAAATTTCCAGCGCAGGCTCAAGCCTGTACGCTTACGTTGGCGCTTTGGCTGGTCAGTGGACTGCAAGCTTCCTTCTGGATGGAGTGAATGATGTTCGTTCACGTCATTTTCTCCGCCTTATAGCCGATTCCATACACAGTTTGCAGCATCGACTGGTGCGGCTCCAGCTTCTTGCGCAAACGCTGAATATGAATATCCACCGTCCGCGTTCCCCCTGCATAATCGATGCCCCATACTTGTTCCAGCAACTCGTCCCGCGTATATACCCTTCCAGCATGGGACACCAGTAGCGCCAGCACATCAAACTCCTTGGGGGTCAGATCCAATGCTTTTGCTCCGAGTTCAGCCGTTCGACTGGACGGACGCACTCGCAACGGGTCCAGTATTATTTCCGTTCCTTCCGGCGCAGGCGCTCCTTCTCGTTCCAGTCTCCGTACCAATGCCTTAATACGTGCGAGCAGTTCTCTTAGGTCAAACGGCTTGCTCATAAAATCGTCCGCCCCCAACTCCAGTCCGAGCACCTTATCGACGATATCGTTTTTTGCGGTTAGCAGTAAAATACCGATGCCCTTTCGGCTTTCCAAACGGCGACACACTTCATATCCGCCCAGTTTGGGCATCATCACATCCAGTATGAGCACATCCGGGTGAAACAAACGCACTTTTTCCAATGCATCCTCTCCATCCACGGCAGTTTCCACCAAAAAACCTTCCCGCTTTAACGCATAGGCCAGTGCATTCCGAATACTCGCCTCATCGTCCGCTATCAGTATTCTTTTATCCATGTCCTTCCCTCCCTACCTCAAAAAACGTTCGACTACTTATACTCCCGCAAATAATAATGTATTAGACATGTATGGCATATAAACTGCTCGCGGGAATCATTAAGATCAAAATCCGTCATGTCGCGTATCCGTTCCAGTCTATATTTTACCGAATTATGATGTATAAAAAAATAATTTGCTGTATCTATCAGACTGCCCCTGTTTTCCAAATAATAAAATAATGTTTTGAGTAAAACACTGCCATGTGACCCACTGACTCCCCGGTCGCTAATGCCCTTTCTATGATAGGGGCTACATCTGATCGAGGGGATTGTCCATAATTATAACGCATTATGCTAAGCTCTTTCTCTCCCAGTCCCGTGCTTTGAAGTGTCTTACCTGTCCGTATATGCTAAAATACTTCCGTATCGGCTATTCGCCTACAGGAGGGCATGATTATGAACCAATCCATTTTGATCGTAGAAGACGAAGAGAAGATTGCCCGACTTCTAGAGATCGAACTTGAATTTGAAGGCTATCAAGTAAGTAAAGAAAAAAACGGAATTGACGGACTGGAGACCTATTGCAAAGGTAGTTGGGATCTGGTTTTACTGGATATTATGATTCCCGGTCTTAATGGCATCGAACTCCTTCGAAGGATTCGTAAACATGATGCGAACGTTCCTGTCATTTTACTAACGGCTAAAAGTTCCATTGCAGATAAGGTAGAGGGACTCGATTTGGGAGCCAATGACTATGTTACCAAACCTTTTGTGATCGAAGAGCTGCTTGCACGTGTAAGGGCCGCGCTCAGGGTAGGTGCAACGAAAGACATGGCTTCACAAGTGGCAGATCAATGGCTTAGTGCCGGGGACTTACGTCTCCATGAAGGTACTCGTGAAGTTCTTCGTAGAGAACACAACATTGAGCTTACGCCGCGAGAGTTTGACTTGCTCGTTCATTTACTTCGACATCAGCGGCAGGTACTTAGTCGTGAACAATTACTGGAGAATGTATGGGGCATTG
This sequence comes from Paenibacillus sp. DP01, assembly GCF_044784315.1. Taxonomy (NCBI): domain Bacteria; kingdom Bacillati; phylum Bacillota; class Bacilli; order Caryophanales; family Paenibacillaceae; genus Paenibacillus; species Paenibacillus sp. DP01. Next base: position 1,820,656 of record NZ_CP173059.1, on the reverse strand, counting down.
ATTATATTGGTGATACCAATGTGGTCGATGTGTATATTCGCTACGTGCGGAATAAAATTGACCCTTCGCGCCAACTCCCTGAGCTGATTCATACTGTACGCGGAATTGGCTATGTTCTGAAGGAATCGTTATGAAGCTGCAGAACAAAATCCATACGTACACCTCGTTACTATTCGGGGTTTTACTTGTAGTCATTAATTTCTTAGTCTATTTTCTATTCAGCCAACTTTCGATAGACAGTCGAAAAAACCAGGTAGAGGCCGCAGCAGAAAACATGATTCATGGCATTCAACGCGCTCCAGTATCCGTAGCCACTGAGGATCTTCTACGAGCTTATGTGCCGCTGGATGGTATGCTTCGGCTAATGAGACCGGAAGGCGATTTTCTTGCCCCTATCACCTCTTCATCAGAGCAGTCTCTCAGCTTGGCGAAGGGCGTTTTTAATGAAACACGGCAGGTTCGCATCATTACCTATGAAAGCAACCGTTATATTTTCGTATCGGTCCCCATGATTTGGTCGAATGGAGAGGTTGTCAATCTTCAGGTGACCGAGAGCCTGCAACCGACGATGCAGACGCTTCAGGTGCTCAGAATCGTACTTATTGCAGTCACAGGAATTGCTTTTATTCCTGTCGTCCTATCGGGAAGACTGCTGGGCAGACTGATTACACATCCAATCACATCCATGATTAACACGATGAAAGAGATTCAACGTAGCGGGAAATTCAAACGTCTTCCGCTCAATTCGTCATCACGCGACGAGCTAGTCGAAATGGGAGAAACGTTTAATGACATGATTGAATTGCTGGAGCGGAATTTTGTTCGCCAAGAACAATTCGTTTCGAATGCGTCCCATGAATTGAAAACACCTCTAACCATTATTGAAAGTTATGCCAGTCTGCTTAAACGACGGGGATTGCAGAATCCCAGTATTTTTGCCGAATCCGTTGAAGCGATCCATTCTGAGGCGCTCCGAATGAAGGATATGGCAGAGCAGCTTCTTCTATTGGCCAGAAACGAAGAACAATGGAATGTCGTGTTAGAACCTGTGCGCTTGACCAAAGTAGGGACAGAACTGAAAGCTACATTTGAAAATGCTTTCGCCAGACAAATTCAACTGGATGTACAAACAGACTGCATCGCCTATACGGACGAAAATAAATTAAAACAACTTTTATTTATATTTTTGGATAATGCGCGCAAATACAGTGACGAGCCGATACACCTGATGATTGATATTGTGGGCGGTACGGCTCAACCTTGCATAAGAATCACAGATCAAGGAATTGGAATCCCTGAAGAAAAGTTATCTAAAGTTTTCGACCGCTTTTATCGTGTGGACGAAGCCAGAAGCCGCGAGGAAGGTGGGGCCGGGCTAGGCTTATCATTAGCTACAGGAATTGCTCAAGCTATTCAAGCACAAATTGGGCTAGAAAGCATAGAGGGAAGTGGAACAACTGCAACGATCATCCTCCCTACTGTTCCAGAATAATAAGCCAAAGGAGGCAAAACCAATGAAAACGATCTATACCTGGATGATTGGAGGTATGGTAGCGGCTATATTAATCACCATTTGCCTTTTACAGTGGCCCTGGGCACGATCGTTATCAGCTTCGCCCTTGGAAGAAAAAACCGTGGTCCAATCTGTATTGCATCAGTATCCCGGTGAGGTGCTCGAATCCCAACGTTTGGATAATTTTTATGTGATCAAGCTAGAACGCACCAAAGGGAAGTATGTAATAAAAGTCAATGCCTATGATGGTGTCATTCAATCCATTAAGCTGACACAGATGTATACAGATGCAAAGCAGGAACCCCAAGATCACCCCCCCGGTTCCTCAGAGCCCAGTGACAAATCAAATCCAGTCCATAAACCTGACCCGGTTTCTCTTGTCATTACAGAGAATGAAGCAGCCAAGCTTGCTGCAAAAGCAGTGAATGGAACATCCGATGATATTGAACTGCACCGCAATGACAAAGGCCTCTATTATCTTGTTGAGGTTGAGATACAAGATGGGCGTGAGGCAGTGGTGCAGATCAATGCAGTATCAGGCTCAATCGACTCTATCACTTGGGAAAAAGAAAAACAGGATCACGACGAATCATGACGCCCTGATGATCTTGCTTATAGCTTCTCATTGTTTTCTCATGATTCTATTATGTTCCTCTCATATTTAAGGGTTAAGCTGTATTCAAGCATACAGTTCAAGGAGGAATTAGGTAATGAAAAAAAACTATACATTAGGAATAATAGCAGCCACGGTTCTGCTTGGAGTTACGGTTACAGGTGTCTCGGCAAATGCCGTATGGGCTGCTAAACCTACGGGATTAATTGGAGCGACTGCTGCTGCCAATATTGCCAAGAAGGCTGTGGGAAATGATGCGCAAGTTGAGGATGTCGAACTGGAGCGCAAGAACGGAAAGGTATACTATGAAGTGGATCTTCAGCAAGGAGATAAAGATTGGGATATAGATGTTGATGCTTATACCGGGAAAACTATCCGTTCCCATTCTGAGCTTGATCATGACTCGAATGACGAGTCTTCCTTTTACAAGCCCAACCACGTCACTCTAACTGAAAAGCAGGCTGGACACATTGCACTTAAGCATGTGCCTGGGAGTACCCTTCTGTCTTCTAAATTAGATAAGGAAGACGGACAGTTCATCTATGAGGTCAAGGTACTCACCAACGAAGGAACTGTCGAGCTTGAAATCCATGCATCGTCTGGAGCGATCGTGGATACAGACGAAGAAGATGACAACGATAACTGATCAATCATTCATAATCAGGCTTGCGTAATACAGAGCAAATTAAAACGGAGCAGCGAACTTTCGCTGCTCCGTTTTTTTGACGAATGTGAACAGGAAAAGTAAGAGAATAGCTCCATAAAACTGCACCTATTATTTCCTCATGAATAGACTGATAACTAACAGAGGATTACCTTTTTCTTCAATTAAAAGTCAAGTGAGGTTCTTATGGCGAAATCCTATACAAAAGCACAGATTCGCGAAATCACCCGTCGTTTCGGCCTGATCCCCTTAAAATCAAGCTTAGTCTCATCACTGTACCGAAAAAATGCAGTAATCCAAGTAAAAACGAAAAAGGGAACTTATGCATTAAAGCCCTTTAGTCGTTCAAAGATGGCTCGTTCCAATACGATTCAACAGATGGAACGAGCTGCGAGCTATATAAGGCTTTTGAAAAAGAGAAAGTATAACTACATGCCCACATGGCTCCCTACTCATTCCGGCAAGCTATGGACACTACATCAAGGAACGCCATTTTATGTAAGTCAATGGATCAAAGGACGGGGACTGGAAACCGCTGAAGATTTCGAAAAACTAGGGTTAGCCCTTGCCACACTTCACGCTACATCCACCGGCTTACATCGGATGGAGAAAGGAAATTCCCCTTCGACCATTCAACAATTGCGGATATGGAAAAAGCAAGACCGTCTTTTCCAAAAAAAAATGACAAAAATCAGCCGCAAGGATAAAGAGTATCGCAACTGGTACAACACTCATGGCAAGGACTGTATACGTTTATCCAGACGTGCATGGAAGGATTTGCAGGACGCATCCATTATAAGACTACTTCGGACGGAACGCCGGCATCCCTCCTTGATACACAGTGATATCACCACCCCGAATGTCATTATTTCAGACGACGGTCATCTCAAAATCATTGATTGGGATCGGGCTAAGATTGGCTCCGTCTATGCTGATTTGGCAAAGGCTCTTATGAATACGACTCAATTTAATCCTGAATTTGTGCAATCCTTGTTAAGGGGATATCAAAAACGCAAACCACTCAGCCGAACTGAGCGGAAGATTGTTACAGCTTTATATAAACTGCCACGAGAAGCTTGGCATGCTTCTCGACATCCGAATCGTTCAAGAGACCGCGAAATCCTAGACAACTGGGATCAGTCGTGGCCTCTTCGATTACAAATCATCCATATTTTGCAGGAATGGGCCCGTGTATAAAAGAAAGTGAGGAGCAAAATGTCGATTTTATCGAACGTTGAGCAAATGTACGGAATCAAAATTCAGCGTAGCCGTCAAATGAAGGACATTCACAAGATTGAAACCGCTAATACAACTTATTGCTTAAAACCCTACAAATTTCCGGAAGAAGAGATTCGTTTTATTACACGTGTCTTGTCCTACCTGGATGAACGCGGGTTTACACGTAGCCAAAAGGTCTATCCAACCGTACAGCAAACAGCCTACATGACCTATGAAGGTGTTTCGTATACACTAACTAATTGGGTTCATGGATCCAGACCGGAATTTACAAAAAGAATAGACTTCAAAAAGGGAATTTCTACTTTAGCCAAATTCCACACCAGTGCCGTAGGCTTTCCTGTCACGGAAGCGCCGCCTTCCAGAATCCGTTATGAAGGCTTGAGCGATGAAATAGCTGAATATAAAAAACGTCTCAGTCCTTACAAAGGCACAGCACATCTCCTAGCTCTTTGTGAAGAAGTGTTATATCGTCTACAGCAGCCCAAAGTTCGAGCTGCAATCCAGCAGGAGCAAAAAGCAGCTGCATTAATACACGGTGACTATAACTATCCCAATCTGGTCAAAGACAGGCAGCTCAAAATCCATTTGATTGACTTTGAAAATTGTTCCCTACACGTAAGAATGAAAGATCTCTCCCATCTTCTTCATCGGAATTGTCTTTGGAACGCGACAAAGATGCTGCGCGCGATAGACTTTTATCAACGATATCGACCGTTGAGTACTCAGGATCTGCATCTGCTTCATACGCTATTGATCTCTCCCTATCATGTGGTCCGCAACCTTAGAATAGGTGGCTTCCGTTCTGCCAAGCGAGTCATTCCATCGTTCGTGCATTTGAACAAATACCGACGTGAACTTAGATCACTGCTATAATTAGTTAGCTTGAAAATAAGAAAAAAAACAGACCCGATAATCAGGTCTGTTTTTTTGTGTTCTGACAGCCATCTACGGGAAATCGACATGTTACTAAACGAATTGATTTGCTGATTGTACCGGTACAGCCATAAATTTATAGCATTGTACACAGCACGTACCCCTTTTACAATGATGCTAAGACTCAATGCTCATTTGTTTCGAGAAGAGAATTTGGCAAACTAACAATAGAGGTGACTGCACATGTACACCATGACAAAAGAAGAAATAAAAGCTTATTTGAACAGAATTGGAATTTCCGAAGTTCAGCCTCCTACCCCATCCTATTTAGTGGAGTTGCATAAGGCACATGTAAAAAATCTTTCATGGCAAACGTTGGACATTTTTGCAAGAAAGCCGGCTGCCATTGGTTTTCAAGAATCCGTTCAGCTCATTCTACATGGGAGAAGTGGTTATTGTTTTCATCTGAATGGTGCCTTTAGTGCGCTACTACATTCGCTAGGGTACAAAGTTTCTTTGCATCATGCTGGGGTACAACCTTTAGGAACTGAGCCACGCATTAATTCATTTCATCTTGGACTAACAGTGAACTTGCTAAATGAGCAGCAAGAAGATGAAGTATGGATTGTAGATGTCGGACTGGGCGATATGCCATATGAGCCTCTACCACTCCTTATGGGGACTTATGAACAAGCCCCTCTTCGTTATAAAGTTATGGAATCTGAAGTTGTTACTAAAGGTTGGCGTTTAGAACATGACCCGCTCGCTTCATTTGTTGGCGTTGATTTTGCCCCTACGGTTGTTCAGGATTTGGAAGAATTTAAGCCGAAACATCATTTCTATAGCCGCTCCGTGGAATCTCCATGGTTTAACCTGTTTCTAATTCGGCAAAGGCAAGCATTAGAAGCGAATGAACTCAGAGGATGTATGTGGAAAAAACGCGGGCTAAACGGTTTGGAAAAAATAGAGCTGGATAAGAAATCGCAGTGGCTGGAAGTATTGGCTGATGTATTTGGTGAGCCGCTCGTTAACTACAGCCACCAGGAACGGGACGAGTTATGGAAAAGAGTACTTGCGGCTCATATGGAATGGAAAAAAAGCTTCCTCTAATTCCTTGTTTCAAAAATTCGGTCATTCTTTCATAGGAATATGCACTTCCTCTGTTGCCTTTGTTGTGTTGACTGGACTGCCAACAGGAAGATCGTCGCTTTGCCAGTATCCAGCCAGCTAACGCCCCGAAAACTTCCAGTTCCCCAGGATATACTGCTCAAGCTACATCTCACACCTCCAGCAATTCCGAGGAGTGCTGCAACATTTCCAATTCCTTCACCATGTTTTCAATCAGCTTTGTGAATGAAGCCAATTCTTCGGAGCTGGAGGCCTGTTGCTGGGCACTGGCTGTTGTGGCAGCGGTTTCGGATTGCACACTGTCAAGCATACGGGCAATATCCAGCACCTTGCGCTGAATTTGCTCCTGTGCTTGCTTTGAATTAGATGCCAGCTTTCGCACTTCCTGCGCCACCACTTGAAATCCACGCCCTGCTTCTTGTGCATGGGCTGCCTCAATTGCCGCATTCAGTCCCAGCAAATGAGTCTGATCGGACAATTCTCGAATGGTACTGCTCATCTGTTCAATATGCTTAATTTCATCGCTCAATTGCAGTACCAGTTCCTCTGTATGTTCCTGCGAAGAAGCAGTGTTGCAGGCACTCTCCGCGATATTATCGGTATTTTCCCTAAGTTCGGCAATCATCCCCGTCAAATTTTGTGCAATTCGGGACACCACAGTCAGCATCTGCGTTTGTTCATCGGCGAGCTCGTTAACTTGTTCCTTTTCCTTTTCCTGATAAGCTTCCAGCACAAGTTGGGAATCCAGATTGAACATTTTGGAAAGAGCGTGCACAATAGAATACCAATCCTCTATCCCCGAACGCTTTAAAATGTCTACTGCAATATCCAGATAAGCAATGTACGTACCCAAATAATAATCGGAAGATAATCCAATCCGGGAATGTACCTGCCCCACAAAAAGGCGGTGCTCGATAAACTGATCATCTATTTTCCCATCTGCGAGAGAAAGCCAGTATTCACGTTGTGTTTGCTTTAGTCGCTCAATATTCGACCATTTAGAGATAATCGACATGAGATGGGGAACCTTTTCTACATGCTCATAAAAACGATCCACTACCTCATTTACAATAGATTGGAATAGCCCCTGATAATGATGCAATAAAGCCAAATCGCCATCAGTAATACCAATGTATTGTATCTGTTTTAATCTACTCTCAGCGACATGAATCATAAGTTCCTCCAAATAATAGTTTACATAGATTTTACATTACCATATTTATCGGCAACTTTTTAGAAAATGTTAAAAAAGCAGAAGATTGATTGTGATTGTTTACATATTAATTTCAGAAAAACATATAAATCCAACTCTCTATTCATACAAAAAAAGAACCCGTCAGCACCTCAAACGCTCTGTGCCTGACGGATTCTCTTCACCATCCATTTCAATCCATAGCCTCATTACACAATTGTTTATTTCCCCTTACCTATTCAGGAGGCTGCCTACATACCTCAATAGATCGTTGGCGCTGGCTCCAGTGTAGCCATGCTCCTCAATCAGCCGCTTAATCACCTCATTCATCCGTTTGAGCTGATTAGCATCAGGCGTTTTGGTTGAAGTTGTGATCTTCACAATATCCTTCAAATCGGCGAACAGCTTCTTTTCAATGGCTTCTCGCAGCCGATCATGATGATGATACTCAAACTTTCGCCCCTTGCGGGAATAGGCAGAAATACGGATTAATATTTCCTCACGGAATGCCTTTTTCGCATTTTCTGACACCCCGATTTGCTCCTCGATGGAGCGCATAAGCCGCTCATCTGGGTCGAGCTCCTCATCTGTGAGCGGATCGCGGATTTTCGCCCAATTGCAAAAAGCCTCGATGTTATCCAAATAGTTATCAAACAGCGTCTTGGCTGATTCTTCGAAAGAGTACACAAAGGCCTTTTGTACTTCTTTTTTCGCCAATTCATCATATTCCTTACGAGCCACGGAAATGAAATTCAGATACCGCTCCCGCTCTTCCTTTGTGATAGAAGCGTGCTGGTCTAAACCATCCTTAATGGCTCGTAAAATATCCAGAGCATTGATGGACTCCACATTTTGCTTAATCAGCGCACTGGAAATACGATTAATGACGTACCTTGGGTCTACACCGGACATGCCTTCTTCCAGAAACTCATGTTGCATCTCCTTCAGATCGGCCTCCTTATAGCCTTCGACCTCCTCACCATCATACATGCGCATCTTTTTAACCAGATCCATCCCCTGCTTCTTGGTTTCTTTCAACCGGGTGAGTACAGAGAAAATGGCAGCCGTTCGCAACGCATGAGGAGCGATGTGTATATGACGCATGTCACTTTGCTCAATAAGCTTGGCATAAATCTTTTCTTCCTCGGAAACTTTCAGATTATAGGGAATTGGCATTACAATCATCCGCGATTGCAACGCCTCGTTCTTTTTATTCGCAATAAAGCTTTTATACTCCGATTCATTGGTGTGAGCTACGATCAATTCATCTGCACTGATGAGCGCAAACCGTCCGGCCTTGAAATTTCCTTCCTGGGTCAGAGACAGTAAATTCCACAAAAATTTCTCATCGCACTTCAGCATTTCCTGAAATTCCATCAGTCCGCGATTCGCTTTATTCAGCTCTCCGTCAAATCGATAGGCGCGTGGATCCGATTCCGAACCATACTCTGTAATGGTGGAAAAGTCGATGCTGCCTGTCAAATCGGCAATATCCTGCGACTTCGGATCAGAAGGACTGAACGTACCTATGCCGATCCGGTTTTCTTCCGATATAAATACCCGCTCCACGCGAACCTTCTCAATATCACCATCAAATTCCGTACGTAATCTCATTTGGCAGGATGGGCACAAATTACCTTCAATGCGCACACCCAGTTCTTTTTCGAATTCGGGACGCAACTCATGAGGAATAAGATGAAGGGGATCTTCGTGCATAGGGCAGCCTTCTATGGCATACACGGCTCCCTGATCTGTTCTCGAAAACTTCTCCAGACCACGCTTTAGCAAAGTGACCAGTGTTGATTTCCCTCCGCTAACAGGTCCCATTAAAAGAAGGATACGCTTGCGGACATCGAGCCGCCTGGCTGAGGAATGGAAGTACTCCTCCACCAACTTCTCCAGTGCACGATCCAGCCCAAAAATCTCCTGCTCAAAAAACTTATATCGCTTATGTCCCCCAACCTCTTCTACACCAAAAGATTCAATCATTTTGTAAACCCGTGCATGAGCGGTCATCGCCGGTGTCGGGTCTTTCTTGAGTATCTCGATATACTCTCTAAAAGTGCCGTTCCAGGCCAAGCGGTTGTTCTCCGCTCGGTACTCCGCAAGGCGGTCAAAAATATTCATGCTCGGTTCCTCCCATGACTGCGTAATGACTATCCTCCACTCTTGATGATTATGGCTACACTCGTCACGCCTTTCAGGATATAATGCGATCCTCTTAAAAAAAGTGTAATACATACCTATGCAGATTGATTTCAGAATTGACCTATTTTTTTGTGACAGGTCTCTAGGCTTTTTCCAAAAACAAAGGGATTCACTATGCTAAAATAGACAACAACGACGCGGACCTGACGCATTATGGTACAATATAAGCTCGGAATAATGGGATAAAGGAGCGGGAGAATCCATGGCGGTTCGGCATGAGACGGAGCTGTACGCTCCGGTCAAAGCCTTTTTTGAAAATTTGGGTTATGAAGTCAAAGGAGAAGTGCGCAACTGCGATTTGATGGGGATCAAGCCAGGGCAGCAAGCGCCTCTAATTGTGGAGATAAAAAAGACGTTTAACCTGGCGCTGGTACTGCAAGGCATGCAGCGCTTGAAGCTAAGCAGCAATGTATATGTGGCTGTAGAACGGAATCGTGCCAAAAAAGGGGCGGTGAATCAACGCTGGAGTGAGCTGGTCGGACTGTGCCGCCAGTTGGGGCTTGGCTTGCTCACCGTCACGCATTTTAAAACAAAGCCTCCGCTCGTTGAGGTGCTGTGTAAGCCCGTGGCATCTAGTGATGATGTTCACAAAACGACTACCGTTCGCCGCGGCTCGCGCAAGGAAAAGCTGTTGCGGGAATTTCACGCACGCAGCGGTGACCACAATGTCGGCGGGAGCACCCGGCGCAAGCTGGTCACCGCCTACCGGGAAAAAGCGCTGCGCGTAGCCGCTGCTTTACAGGGTTTGGGGGAAGCCGCCCCGGCGCAGCTCGCCCGCACAGCAGCCGTCAGCGACGCTGCTGCCGTACTCCAGCGCAACTACTACGGCTGGTTTGAACGCGTAGCCCGCGGGCGTTATCGGCTGACTCCGTTCGGTGAAGCCGCTCTGAGCGAGTATGCAGAAGTACTGCAGCAACAGGGCATTGAAGCGGCGCCTGGAATGACGGCAGAGGATGACTGACCCCGGATAGTGATTATTACTAGCTTCGCGCAGTAAATTCTCCGATCGTCTCACCGATTAAATTCATACCCATAAGCAGTTGTTCTCGACCCGGGTGGCTAAAGTTAAGGCGAATATGGGCCGCACCTTCATCGCCAACCGCACACAACGCACCTGGCATAAAGGCTACACCCTTGGGTAGCGCCGCTTTGAGCAGCAAGGCGCTGTCCAGCCCAGCGGGCAATTTCACCCACACATACATCCCACCAGATGGAATATGATACGTCACATCTTTCCAAAACGGACGCTTGAGCAGCTCTAAGAGTAATTGGAGCCGAGTTGAATATTCCTTGTTCAACATTGCCAAGTGCTCATGCCATTGAAAACGCGAATTGGTCAGCAATTGGAACAGCAGCCGTTGGTTCATCGTACTGGATTGCACGTCAGCCAGCTGCTTCAAGGCGTACATCCCTTCGATCAGCGGCGCAGGACCAGCCGCCCAGCCAGTTCGCAGTGCAGGGGCAACTGTTTTATTAAATGAACCGATATATAGCACTTGACCGCCCTGACCCGCATGATCCAGTGCGAATAGTGAGGGATAAGCCTCTGCAAACTTTCGGCTCTGGGCATGTGGACTCTTATCATGGGTTTCGTGTTTTTGCTTAAAATGCAATTCACCGTAAGAATCGTCCTCAACGACCAACACCTCATGACGCCTACAGAGGTCCAAAATTTCCTGCCGTCTAGCCGCGCTCCATAAGGCGCCTGTCGGATTCGTAAACGTTGGCGTAGCAAAAAAAAGCTTGGGGCGATAACGGATCATTAAAGCTTCAAGCTTATCGGGAATAACGCCCTCCCCATCCGATTCTACAGGAACGACCTGCGCCCCTTGCATAGATAGTACCTGTAAACACCCAGGGGATGTCGGGTTCTCGACCAATACCGGATCACGTTCATCCACCATCAGCCTTACGATCAAGTCAATGGCCTGCTGGCTGCCTGTGGTGAGAAGAATTTGACCTGGCGGTACTCTTACTCCTTTACGCTGCTCCCACTCTCCCGCAAGCCATGCCCGCAACGGAAAATAGCCCTCCGGTTCACCATACTGGAGGGCGTCAGGGCCGGAGCCAAACACATCATGAGCTGCTTCTTCCAACAGTTTCACCGGAAACAGCTCTTGTGCAGGCAATTCTTCAGCCAAAGATATAAAGGAATGTCTTCTCGCATTTTCCCGGATATGACGCACTGGAGAAGCCAACATCGCAGCCGTTCGTGAAGCAAAGGAATATTGCATGAACATCCTCCTTCTCCTGAAAAATAGTCATGATCTCCGGGCTGACACGTCAAGCATATAACTGCTTCATCTGACGCGCATATAAGGCATAACGTTCAATCGCCTGCGCCCGGCTGGACACACCTAATTTCGCATAAATTTTACGTAAATAATTATCAATGGAGCGCCGGCTAACTTCGATCTCGATAGCAATTTTGTCATATGTAATTCCTTGTACAATACGTTCCATAATAAAAACTTCGGTTTGCGTCAATTCGTCAAAAGGCTCAGAAGCCATTAACGGCATAAACGGCCAGTTTCCACAACGAATCCAATCCATTGGTAATGAAGCAAATCCTTCGCGCAAACCGTTGATCAGGTGAATTAACTGGCTCGGTGATGCCTGCTTGGATAGCATTCCATTTGCGCCAAGCGAGATTAACTGCTGGAACAACGTAATATTGTCCTCATCCGTCATAATAACAATATGGCTGTCCGGAGACAAGACCCGCATTTGTGTCAAAAACGGTTCCGCCGTTCCCTCAGGCAATCTATAGTCCATTAAAATAATTTCCGGGCGAATGGAGCAAACCAGCTCCAGGCCTTCTGTGCCGGAGGAAGACATCCCTCTCACAAGCAAATCCTGCTGGTCTTCCAAAATAAGCTTTGTTCCCAGCATACTTGTAGGATGGATATCTATGATGACCACCTGCCATACTTTTCTCATATCTAAACCTCCTGATTTACAAAAAAATACATATTTAGCGAAAGTAATCACAAAACTAGAGAGTGCTTATGTAGAAATTGCGTAAATGTGAACGTATAGGAAGCGAAAACGATTTAAGGAAATTGTATCCTAGGACTTCCTTCCGATGCAATCTCTTTTTCCAATATTTTTATATGACTATTTCGCTTTTGCGAAATAAATAGGCCCATGATAGAATTGGTACTGCAAATAAAGACTGGAAATTTGAATTTACACGGGAGTTGAAAATCACATGCAAGCTTCACCTGAACGTCCTCCTGCCGAAGCCCGGCGGAGCAATTCAAGAAAGGGGTTGCCCGTAAAGACTTTTCTGCTATTTTGGTTTCTTCTTATTATACTAGGTGCTCTCGCAACCTATCTGTATAGCAATCACTTAAAGCAGCAAATGCTAAACGAAATGCAAACCCATACAGACCAACAAATTCAAGTACTCAAATCTGACTATGAAAAGCAATTGACTGCACTTTCCAAGGAAGTTAGCGGATTGCAGGGCAAGGTTCAGTCCTTCAACGAACTACTGACCTTTACAAAGGATAATGCCAATAACAAGACCGATAATAGCAATAAACTGTATACTCAATTAAATGAAGTCAAGCAGCAGCTCAATACACTTCAGAAAAAAATGGACTTGCTAAAATGAATGTAGATGCAAAGCTAGTAAACCGGTTCTTTATGTTGGCCCTTGCTCCTTTTATCGGTTTGTTAGGGTCTATTTTGTTAGTGCATCCCCCTTTGAGCTTTCCTGAATCTACATCTCCGAATCTGCAAAAAGCCGAAATTACTCTACAAACGCAATCAGTAGGCAAGCAGCTTGATGAAGCCAAGCAAACAGCAACGTATACCTTATCTACGATTCGCCGGACGTCTGAGCTCTACAAACAAACGACCCAAACGATGAATCAGCTTGTCGTGACTGCCTCTGCGCAGTCCAAGCGACCCGCGGTTATCTATAATCGGCGCATCACTGCCAAACTGGGGGTTCCCTACTACCAGGTAGATAGCAACCGGATTACCATTGAATTGTTTAAAGTAAACCCGGGAATTTATCACGGATACGCTATGAAAGTCAAACTTAAAGATCCTACGGCAATGAAAATGTCTTTGGGAAATGACAAATTGGGTGGCTCAGAGACGACCATGCGTGCAGTCTTGAGACACGGAGCCATTGCAGGCATCAACGCAGGCGGCTTTGCCGATGGAGATGGCAAACGCTATCCATTAAGCACTACTGTCTTGAACGGCCGCTATCTTACTGGCTTTCAGTCGAGTTTTAAGGACTTGTCATTCGTCGGATTGAGTAACGACGGCAAGCTTATTGGGGGCAAATTTTACAATCAAAGTGCTCTTGACAGCTTAAAACCTGCCTTTGGAGCTACCTTTGTTCCCGTTCTGTTGCAAAGGGGACAAAAAGTGCCTATTCCTGACAAATGGAAAGTCTCTCCCAAGCGGGCTCCACGTACAGTCATTGGCAACTATAAAGATGATCAGTTGCTCATTATTGTCGTAGACGGCTACAATGAAAGCGGGGGTTCAGGTGCAACGCTCGAAGAACTCCAAGGGAAGATGTTCAATCTGGGAGTTCAAGATGCTTATAATTTGGACGGCGGCGGTTCATCGTCCCTTATACTAAACGGCCGAATCGTAAACAAACCGTCAGATGGTAATTTGCGTCCAGTCCCTACTCATTTTTTGTTCTATAAATAGTTAGGTGTAGTGTAGTTTACCATCCAATTAAATATATGCTGTTCAGGCATAGCTCTATCCGAAAAAAAGCATCACGAACGAATGTCGTGATGCTTTTGCCTCATTTAGGAGGAGTACTGTGTCATTTCTGTCAGGCATTGAGCACAAATATAACGTTCTTTGAAATCGTTCACTTGTTCTATTGAGCCGCAGAATACACATTTTGGACGATAACGCTCCAAAATAATATGGTCGCCCTGAACCAAAATTTCGACAGGATCTCCCTCATTCATTTGATATCTTTTACGCAATGACTTAGGCAGAACTATTCTCCCCAACTGATCAACTTTACGTACCACACCGGCAGGTTTCATCGTGATCGTACACCTCTCCTATTGAGTATTAGCTTGCAATTTTCTTTCCAGGCGAAAAACTAGGTACAAAGACACTATTCTTTATGTAGTATTCGCTGTCTTTTTGTCGAATCCTGCTGATCACAGGAAATTTTATTACATTTTTTCATAAAATCATGAACCATATCAAAGTATGGTACAGAATGTCTATAATATTTTTATCGACCGGAAAGCCAATTATCATTAGCCTTCACAGAGAATTTCCGCAAATTTATGACCATATATCCTTTATTTAAGCTCTACTGTCATGTACTTTCGAGCAATAATAGTGCAACTTTTATCAGCAACTAAGGTCCTGGTTCTTTATTCGCATTTATACTTGGTCGATTGATGTTCTTTACGATAAACCTGGAAAATCCAATTGTCTCAGCGCTTCATATACGATAATCGCAGCGGAATTCGACAAGTTTAGAGATCTTACTTTATCTGACATAGGCATCTTGATACATGTATCAGGATTAGCAGCTAACAGTTCAGGAGGCAAACCTTTCGTTTCTTTACCAAACACCAAAAAGTCTCCATCCTGAAATTCAATATCACTATACTGCTGTTTTGCCTTTGTTGTCGCATAAAAAAAGCGACCTTCTTGATATTTCTCTTGTACTTCAGCAAAAGAATCGTGATACTCAATGTGAACAGCATACCAATAATCAAGCCCAGCCCGTTTTAACGTAGCATCATCGGTACGGAAGCCCAGTGGCTTAACCAGATGCAGATGAGTTCCGGTTGCTGCACACGTTCTGGCAATATTCCCTGTGTTAGCTGGAATTTCCGGCTCGACAAGCACAATATGTAATGGCATCAGTTTTTCGTTCCTTTCATTATTAAATTCATTAGACAAATAACCTAAAGTCTAACTAAAATGTGTATACTGAAAACATACACTTTCTTCATTTTAACAAAATCAGAGGGATATAGACATCAAACGACAAAAAAATATCAATTTCCCTACACCACTAAAAGCCTTCCCCTATACACATTCAGGGAAGGCTTTATTTTTACTTTTTCGATATCAAATATCGTGTATCGAAATATATGTCTGTATAATCAACTGTTACGTTGCTTAAATCCATCCATAAACTCGGCTAATGCTTGACAGTTCTCCAGTGGAACCGCATTGTAGATTGAGGCGCGAAGCCCTCCTACACTGCGATGCCCCTTCAATCCGATGAAACCCGCTTGTTCGGATTCTTTAATAAATTGTTTTTCCAGATCCTCATTCGCAAGGCGGAAGGTTACGTTCATAATAGAACGATCAGCGCTGTCCACACAACCACGATAGAAGCCTTCGCTTCTGTCAATACGGTCGTATAGCAGATCAGCTTTCTGCTGATTCACACGCTCGATGCCTTCTAAACCGCCTTCATCCTGGATCCATTTGAGCACTTCATTCACCATGTATATGGCAAAGGATGGGGGAGTATTGTAGAGAGAGTTATTCTTTTCATAAGTACTGTAACGCAGCATCGTAGGAATATTGCCTGGTGAGGAAGCCAGTAGCTCTTCACGGGCAACCACGACCGTTACACCAGAAGGTCCCAGATTTTTTTGCGCACCAGCATAAATCAATCCAAATTGAGTAACATCAAAAGGCTTGCAAAAAATATCACTGGACATGTCCACAATCAGCGGTACGGAACCCGTATCCGGGAATTGCTTAAATTGTGTACCTTCAATCGTCTCATTGGACGTCATATGCACATATGCAGTATTCTCAGGCAAGTCCAAGGAATCCACATTCGGAAGACGCATGTATTTCTCATCAGCGGAGGAGGCGGCAATGTGAGCCTTGCCCAATAGCTTAGCTTCTTTATATGCCTTGTCCGACCAGCTGCCTGTCATTACATAGCTTCCGATCTGTCCTTCGCCTAAGAAATTTAAAGGCAGCATGGCAAACTGCGTGCTTGCGCCCCCTTGCAAGAACAACACCTTGTAGCCTTGTGGATTGCCCAGCAGAGATAGCAGACGTTCCTGCGCTTCATTATGGACAGATTCATACACGGCTCCACGGTGAGACATTTCCATGATGGACATCCCTGTCCCCTGGAAATCTACGAATTCAGCTTGTACACGTTCCAGTACTTTGAGCGGCAATGCCGCTGGTCCTGCATTAAAATTGTAGGCTCTCTTACTCAACAATTTCCCATCCCTTCTCTACTCTGGTGTGGATATTATCGCTATGATAGCAGTATTCATAAATGCGTTCAAGACTTGTATTAAAATGTTTCCGATTTCCTTTATGATGTGACAAAGCTGTGAATGTTAATATATTTAACATCTTCATTTTGTAGTATTTATCATAATGGTAAAAGGTCTCCGGCATAAGACCGGAGACCTATCTTGAACAACAACTATTCCCCGCAGGCTAATGAGTGTTATTCAAATCTGCTATGCTATCAGTGTAGTATTAGCAGTCAAAATACAAGCTGTATTCATGTGGATGAACACGGATGTTCACTGATTTAGCTTCAGAACGTTTGAACTCTACATAGTTATCGATAAAGTCCTTCGTAAATACGCCGCCTTCAGTCAGGAATTCGTAATCGGCTTCCAGAGCGTCCAGAGCTTCATCTAGTGTACCAGGTACACTGCGGATTTTGCCTTTTTCAGCGTCAGATAGCTCATAGATGTTAGTGTCGAGTGGACCATAGCCCAATTCGACTGGGTTCAGTTTGCGCTTGATGCCATCCAGACCCGCCATCAGCATTGCTGAGAAAGCAAGGTATGGGTTAGCTGTGGAGTCTGGTGTACGGAACTCGATTCGACAGCCTTTAGGCGTTACAGCCGCTACTGGAATACGTACAGCCGCAGAACGGTTACCTTTGGAGAATACCAGGTTAACCGGCGCTTCGTAGCCAGGAACGAGACGTTTGAACGAGTTGGTGCTTGGGTTGGTCAAAGCGATCAACGCAGGTGCATGGTACAGAATACCGCCAATGTAATGAAGAGCCATTTCGCTCAGATTAGCATAACCACCTTTTTCGTAGAACAAAGGAGTGTCGCCATCGAAAATAGATTGGTGAACGTGCATACCGCTTCCGTTGTCCCCGAAAATCGGTTTCGGCATGAATGTTGCCACTTTACCATATTGACGCGCTGTGTTGTGTACAATGTATTTATAAACGAGCAGGTTGTCTGCTGTTTTCTTGAGTGTATCAAAACGGAAGTTGATTTCCGCTTGGCCTGCCGTAGCCACCTCATGGTGATGGCGCTCAATTCTCAGACCTGCTTCTTCAAGCAAACGGCACATTTCACTACGAATGTCTTGCTGGGTGTCTACTGGTGCTACAGGTACATAGCCGCCCTTCACTCCCACTTTGAAGGCCAGGTTGCCGCCTTCTTCCTTACGGTTCGTGTTCCAAGCTGCTTCCTCGGAATCTACGAAGAAGGAGGAGCTGTTCATGCCACTTTCGTAGCGAACATCATCAAAGATGAAAAATTCAGATTCAGGTGCAAAGAATGCCGCTGTACCCACTCCTGCGGATTGCAGAAATTCCTCAGCTTTTTTGGCAATACCACGAGGATCACGGTCATATTTTTCGCCGTCTGGCGTAGCAATATCACACAGGATATTCAGTGTAGGATGCTGAGTGAAAGGGTCGATAAAAACCGCTTCTGGATCGGGCAGCATAACCATGTCGGATTCCTCAATGCCACGATAGCCGGGAATGGAAGAACCGTCGAAAGCAACACCGTTAACAAATGTTTCTTCATCTACTTCGGAAGCTGGCAATGAAATATGGTGAGCACGACCAGACAAATCTACAAAACGAAAATCTACCCACTCAATATTATTTTCCTGAATTGTTTTCAATACGTTTTCAACGGACATGTCTTCTTCCTCCCAATTTTTCCGAACATTAAGTCTTATACAACCCTGAAATGTTCATGATCGAATGTTTTTTTCTGTCGTCATTATAAATCTCAAACATGACACGGGTCAATAGCTATGTAAGGTATTTTTTAAACTAATGTTAGATATGCTTACGCCCTTGATAACATTTGAACAATACAAAAAGCCCGAAACATCGGGCTTTTAGGTGATTTTACTCTTATTTACTGCATTGCGGCAAAACTTTTATGCATTAATGTTAATAATTAGTTTTAAGATACAGCACTAGGTGTGTGGAATGTTTTCCCAATTGCAGGAGCCAACAATTCCAAATCTTTTAGTAAATCTGCAAATTGATCCGGGAATAGGGACTGTACACCATCACCCGTCATCGAGTTGTCAGGGTCTGTATGCATTTCAATAATTAAACCATCCGCTCCCGCTGCTACCGAAGCCTTCGTCATAGGAACAACCAGTTCACGTCTACCTGTGCCATGGCTAGGATCGGAAATGACCGGCAAATGGCTCAACTGCTGCAAAACAGGGATCGCGGACAAGTCGAGCGTATTTCTAGTGTAGGTTTCGAATGTACGGATACCGCGCTCACATAACATAACGTTCGGGTTGCCGCCTGCCAAGATGTACTCGGCAGCATTCAAAAACTCGTCATAAGTCGAGCTGAAACCTCGCTTGAGCAATACTGGCTTGCCGCAAGTACCCAGCTTGCGCAGCAAATCAAAGTTTTGCATATTACGTGTACCTACTTGCAGAATATCGGCGTATTCCGCGCAGATGTCTACGTATTCAGGTGTCATGACCTCTGTGATGGTCAAGAGATCGTGCTTCTGCCCCGCCTCAGCCATCATGATTAAACCTTCTACACCCGTTCCTTGGAAGCTGTATGGCCCTGTACGCGGCTTAAAGGCACCTCCACGAAGGACTTGCGCGCCTGCAGCTTTGACCAATCCGGCAATTTCATCGATCTGTGCGGCAGACTCAACAGCACATGGTCCCCCCATAACGACAAGCTCGCCGCCGCCGATATTTACACCTTTGATGGAGATCACCGTATTTTCCGGATGAAAATCACGGCTGGCCAATTTGTAGGACTTCGAAATTTTAACTACATTTTCTACACCCTTCATTTGGCGTAGATGTTCTGCCAGCTTCGGTTCTACGCTACCAATCAGTCCGATAATCGTACGATCCGATCCTCGGGATACATGAGCCTGCAATCCTTCTTTTTCAATCACTTCAACAATAGCTTGAATATGTTCTTCAGGTGTTTGAACACCAGCGATAACGATCATTTTTTTCTTCCTCTCTATAAACCATATTTTATTATCCACATAGAATAATATTATGACACTTAGACGCTTGTTCGCTTTTAAGCTTTTATCCGTTAAAGCAACTATACCTGTTTTAACTTGCCTCGTCAAGGCTTAATTATCCCGAATAGTTCTTTTTTTTGACTTAGTGAAGCTGATCTAATTGAATAATATCGGTACTTAAACAATTTGAAAAAAGCCGCTACCCGGATGTTTGTATCCGAATAACGGCTGTAATCAATGACATACTATTTCGTCGTTTTTGACTTTTCTCGTACAGGAGGCAGCAGTTTTTTCATATCAATGGTTCGCTGAATCTCCCATGTTTCCGGGTTATCCGCTTCATACTGTTCCAAATACGTAATGACCTCTTTGGTAATCAGCGTAGGTGTTGAAGCCCCGGAGGTCACAGCTACTTTGGCTACACCCTCAAGCCACTCCCTCTTCAGCTCCGTTATATCAGAAATACGATAAGCCGTAGTACCAGCTATTTCCTCTGACACCTGAGCCAATCGGTTGGAATTGTTGCTTCGCGGGTCACCGACCACGATTACCAGATCCGCCTGTCCTGCCTGCTCAGCTACCGCTTCCTGACGTACCTGTGTCGCCAAACAGATTTCATTGTGTATCTCGGCACCTGGGTACTTTTCTAGAAGCTTTTTCATTATGTGCTTGATGTCCCATTGACTCATGGTCGTCTGATTCGTAATGAGGATTTTGTCTGCTGACAGTGTAAGACTGTCAATCTCTTCTTCCTTTTCAATCAGATGAACATGGTCAGGAGCAATACCGATAGCTCCCTCTGGCTCTGGATGATTCTTTTTGCCAATATAAATAATCTGATAGCCTTCGGCAGACTTCTCCCGAATCAGATCATGTGTCTTCGTGACGTCAGGGCAGGTTGCGTCAACCGTAGTCAATCCCTTGTCTCGTGCCAGCTTGCGAACCTCTGGTGATACGCCATGAGCAGTGAAAATGACAGTACCACTCTCTACCTGGCTTAAAATCTCCATGCGGTTCGGTCCGTCCAATGTAATGATTCCTTCGTCTTCGAAGGAATTGGTGACATGACTGTTATGAACAATCATGCCTAGTATATAAATAGGCCGGGGTAAGTCCAAATTTCTGGCTGCCTGACGAGCCAATACCATGGCATCGACTACGCCGTAGCAGTAACCCCGGGGCGAAATTCTGAGTACCTCCAAAAATAGCCCCCACTTTCTTCGACACAGTATACAGCTCCAGTAACTGGACAGCTGCAGGCCTTTATGCCTCTACCGGCCAATTCTATGATGTAGTTCTCCTCCTATTATAGCCTATTCCAAAGGCGCGGAAAAGCTGACAGGAAGCCAAATGACAAAGGTTGTTCCTTCTCCTTGGCGCGTAACCACTTCCACAGACCCCTGATGTTCATCAATAATCCACTTGGCAATAGATAATCCCAAGCCAATTCCCTCCGTCACGCCGCGTGACTCATCTGCCCGGTAAAACCGGTCAAAAATAAAGGGAACCTCACTTTTGTCCATACCAATACCTGTATCACTGATCCGTAGCCCCACCTGACCCTGATAAACAATCGCATCAAATCGGACTGTGCCTTCAGGTGTATATTTAAAAGCATTATCAATGAAAATGAATAGCATTTGCTGCAAATAATCTTTGCTTCCGTCCATATAAATACCATTCAACAACGAAAAGTCGCCCACATTCCATTCGGCCGTTCGCTCCAAAAACTGAGCACGACGAGCAACCTCGTTTACGAGCGGCTCCAGCGCAACAGGCATCTTATCGAATGTTTTCCCCGTGTCCGCTCTTGCGAGTGACAACATATCGCTCACCAAGCGACTCATTCGCTTGCCTTCATCCGCCATGTCATTCAGCGCCTCCATGGAAAGCTCGCGAATCATGGCTTCATCCATATTCGGTCGCTCGCCCGGTTCGGTAGTCCACATTTTGAGCAGAAAATCAACGTTGCCACGAATCGTCGTCAAAGGTGTGCGCAGTTCATGGGAAGCATCGGCCACAAACCGGCGCTGCGCACCATATGCATCTTCAAGTTCCTTATAGAACACTTCTGTACGCCCCAGCATGTTGTTAACCGTCCCGATCAATTGTCCAATTTCATCTGGTGGTCCGTCATATTCAATCCGAACACTCAAATCATTACTCGATTGAATCTGATTGGCCCCCTCAATGACCTTAACCAGCGGCTTCATAGATTTACGAGCCAGGAAGAGACCAGAGGTCGCAGCAGCGAGTAAGGCAAATAGTGAACCGTACACAAGCACATTTTGTAACCTGTTCATAAGTCGGTCCTGAGAACCCGTGAATTGCCCTACCTGTAGCAGCCCGACCACCAAGCCCAACTCCTCGGATTTGATCGGCTGTTGAATAATCATAAAGGAATCACCATTTACGTTCACACGCCGAATTCCTTCATTTTGAACTGCTCCTGCCGCTGTAGACGGAACAGGGAAGGTGATACTGAGGTCTTTCATATTTTGGGTCGTTTTGGTTACACCGGACGTATAATTGTAAATTTGAACATAGAGCTGTGAGTCATCTATTCCACGCCCCTGCTCCAATCCCAAATCCAGATTAGGGACCTCAAACAATCCCCCTTTTATAATAAGGCGTAATTGCTTGTTAATCTGTGGCGCCTGAGTCATAAGCTGACTTTTCACTTCATTATATGTGTAGTAATATACTAGTCCGTAAATAGCCAGACCAAAAATGACAAGCACTATAGCCAAGATGCTCGAATACCAAGCTGTCAGCCGCCACCGAATAGACATATTACACATCACCTCTTAAAATATAGCCAGCTCCCCGAATGGTACGAATAAGCCGTTTGCCACCATCCTGCTCCGTTTTTTGTCGCAACATGGCAATATATACTTCCAGCACATTCGATTCTCCGCTATAGTCATAGCCCCAAATTTTATCCATAATCAGATCACGCGACAGAACGCGTTTTGGGTTTTGCATGAACAGATGGAGCAGTTCAAATTCTTTGGCCGTCAGTTCCAAGCGTTTGCCACCACGAACTACTTCACGTGATTCGTTATCCAGTTGTAAATCCTCGAAGGTAAGCCGATTCCCATTATTGTCCTGCTGTTCAGTTTTACGCCGCAAAAGCGCTCGTACGCGTGCCAGCAGCTCCTCCAGAGCAAACGGCTTCACGAGATAATCATCAGCCCCCAGGTCCAGACCCTTCACCCGGTTCTCCACCTCATCCTTGGCTGTAAGCATCAGGACAGGTACTGTGCTTCCCCCCTCCCGCATACGACGGCAAACCTCAAAACCATCGACCTGCGGCATCATTACATCGAGCACGACCAAATCAGGCTCAGCCGTTAGCATTTTATTTAATCCCTCTGCTCCATTGGCGGCTGTCAGCACTTCATATCCTTCAAAAGCCAGCCCTCTGCGCAGCATGGATACAATTTTTTCATCATCATCAATGATCAGAATAGTAGAGCGCATACACGATCAAACTCCTTTATCTCTTCTTCTTTTCCCTCTATTGTAGCAGGAGTAGACGCGTGTAGCATCTTGCCGCCGCATACAGCAAGAAACGGAAGGGTCGTCTTCCTTCCGTTTCTTACGTTCGTGTTCAATTCTAGAGTTGTTCTCTTACTGCTGAAGAGTCGAGCTAAAGTCATTTTTATTTCCTATTTTTAGTTGAATATCTTTTTTCTGACCGGCTCGTTCGATGTTAAGCGTAAGTGCTGTACCCACTTTTTGTTTTTGAATGAATTGAATTAACTCCTGTGATGTGCTATAAGGCGTGCCATTAGCTCCGATAATTACATCATAAGGACGTAGATCGGCCTGATATGCTGGTGATTTGTATATAATATCCCGAACAACCGAGCCTTCAGTCAGAGATGTACCCAATTCCTTGGCTACTTCAGGGCTCAAGTTCAACAGACTTGCACCAATGAAAGGTACAGGTTCTTTTGGAATAGGCTGGTTATTTTTCAGCTTATCGACGACTTCCAAAATCGTATTGGACGGAATTGCAAACCCGATCCCCTGTGCATCTGCACTAACAGCTACGTTCATACCGATAACCTGCCCTTGCAGATTTAACAACGGTCCGCCAGAGTTACCAGGATTAATGGAGGCATCCGTCTGAATGAGATGCTTGTATTGTGTCGGTTTTCCAGTTGACTCACTATTAATGGTGATGGTACGTTCTTTCGCGCTTAGCACACCGGCTGTTACCGAATGCTCAAAGCCTTCTGGGTTACCGATTGCAACCATCCACTCGCCGACTTTAGCGTTATCGGAGTCTCCCAAGGTTACGGTCGGGAAGTTATTTTTGCCTTCAATTTTAAGAACTGCCAAATCTAGATCTGCATTTTTGCCCAAAACTTTGGCTTCGTAAGGCTTGTTGGTTCCCTCTACTGTAACCTGTACCACACTCGCGCCTTCCACAACATGGTTGTTAGTCAGGACGTAACCCGATTTATCAAAAATAAAACCGGAACCAATACCCAGCGGAGTCAGCTGTCCACTGTTGCTGCCTTCATTTTCATTACTATTGCCGCTGCTGCCACTATCCCCATACTGGTTACCGAAAAAGTATTGATACAGCGGGTCATTGTAATAAGGGCTGCTTTGTCTGCCGCTTCCAGCACTAGATTGCTTGGCAAGTGTTTCAATTTTGACGACTGCCGGGCCAGCCTTGGCTACAACAGATTGAACATCAGCCGTACCTGAAGGCATCACAGCCGGAACTGCGCTTGGAGACGAGTTAGTGGTTCCCGAATTCGTCGTTTCTCCGCTTTCAGCTGCCGCCGAAGTCAACGCTGTCTCCGGTGTGAACATATTGGTTCGGTCAGCTGTATACATCAATACCGTAATGACCAGCATTCCGGCTAAAAAAGATAACAAAATCGTTTTTACCTGCGATTTGGGCTTATTCGGTTTAAATTGCCAGTTGCCGCTATTCCGACCAGAACCATCCTGTTGCTCAGGCATAGCACGTTGATAAGAGGAAGGAAGCGGTCTCACTGCCTGCGGTGGCGTAATCTCAACGTCCTCCACCGACTGCCCTTCCCTGCGTTGTCCGTCCGACTGCACTGAGGAGAAAGGGCCATAGGAATAGTAATATGAGGAACCATTTGAATCGTTTGGCCGAGTTGTTTTATCGTTATCAACCTGATCATTGTCGTTCCGGCGCCCGGAATTATTATTTTTAAATTCGTCCATTGTATATCTCCTCCCAAACCCTATGCTTCAAGGTGGTGTTGTTTAGCTGACTTTATTTTGCACTTTAAACCTTAATTCCACCTTAAAAAAAATTAAAAAGGAGATAAAACCTCAGACCTATTGTATCTAGCCACTTTTACTCAACACGAAATGCCCCGGAATTCAATCCGGAGCATTTCGTGTTGAGTATGCTTTTTATTTTGTGTTAAAGTTCTCGTCGAACTTTTCGTTCGGTGTTTGTGCATTGCTTTGAATTTTGCTGCGACTGGAGTTTTGAACTTTTTGCGCTACTGCACTTGTACCGCCTTGATCTGTTGCAAATTCTTCATCATACTTCTCATTTGGTGTTTGGAAGTTGTCTTGAATTTTATTTTGTTCAGACTGCTTCACCTTTTGAGAAACAACGCCTACCGTATCGTCCTGTGCAAATTCCGCTTTGAACTGATTTCCTGTGTTTGCCTTGAAGCCTTTGTTCATGAAAGAACTACCGCCTTGATTTGGCATATTCCTCGACCTCCCAGTATGGTTTGCGGGATAAGCTCATCCCGAAACATAGTATGTGAAGTCAGGAAAAACAATATTCAAGGATTATATGGAAGCATCCAGTGTCTCGGGCGGAATGGTCTTATGCGTTTCTATCGCCTTTTGCAGCGATTTTATCATTTTTTCGGTACACTTGCCGTTTCCTTTTTTTATGATTTGAACATCCACATCTTTCTTGCCCCATTCAGAATACACCTGCCGGATTGTTTTAAAATACAAGTCAATTTTATTGCCCTTAATCGCTGAACCTGTATCTGCTACAATCCCGTAACCGTAACCTGGAATGTACAATATGCTGCCCAAAGGAAACATCTTCGGATCAGCCGCAATCGTGGACAGTGTATTTTTGTCACGACGCACTTTTACACCGGAATACGTAATACCGTAACCGGGATGATTCGGCCGTTTGCCAGTGGATTCATACCCTGCTGTATAACCTGTTGCCGTGACTGTCATGGTCGTAATAACCTGCTCTTCGCGTGGAGCTATAACAGGTGCGGATTGCCATTTCTTATGCTGGACCGGTTCTTTGTGACCGTAAACCTCATTGCCGGATAATACCAGACAGATTGCGATTAACATGGTTCCCAAAACCCGTTTCCATACCAACATGGATCTCATAAAAAACCTCCCCTTGAGGCAAAGGCTTTCCAGAAATCCATGAGTTTATACGGACTATTAATTATTTTTGAACATCCTGCCCCGGATAAAGTCTGCTCAGCTTTACTTTGTCTTCAAAAATATGCAAGAGCGTCCGTACAATAGGGGTGTGCTCATCGTCTGTGTGCAATATAATGGAAGCAGGGGATATCGAAATAAGAGTGCTGACGATTCGATCCTCTACCTCCATCTCCAGTTCAATACCGGGCATTTCAACAATAATATCATCTGCATCAGGAGTCGGTATGGGCACCATGGCACTATCGAGAATGATAAAATCATGCCCGCCTTGGTGAAGTACATGCACGAGTGGAACTTTGCTCTCCTGAAAAAACACAAAATATTTAAGCAGCCCCATAAATTCTTCGTATTGCCGATCTGCCCAGAATTCTTCCATCGCATAGTCAACGATTTCTTCAAGCTCTTTTTTATACGCATGCAGTCTGAATTGAATAAGCCCTTCCAAATTGATTACACGAAGCTCCTTAAAGTCCTTTTCCAAGAGGGTGGTCAGCTTACCATGGCGCTTTAAACGTCCTCGGGGACCATCATCATTTAACAGTGAGCGAATCATGCTACGAATTTGTTCAACGTCCTCTTTCTCCAGCAACGAGCAGGCTTTGTTGAGAATATGATCGAGAATCCCCCACTCCCTGACTTCGATAATATAATCCGCTATTGCCGAAGACATGATGCTGTATACACAGGGAAGAAAGCTTTCAAACGCTGAATTGCTTTCAGTGCCCTTGCAGGTCCATGCCACTTTGTTGTCCAGCTGTCTGAAAGTGAATCGAAATCCGCGCCGTGACATATGTAGTCCCTTGGTTCTACTTTTGACCACTTCGTAAAAACGGTCGGTTTCTTGATCTCCGTCTGTATTGGTCCACACTGTAAACAGTTCCATTGGCTCACTCCTTTCGATCACTGCTTTCAGTATATGGCGGCCTCTGAAGGGTTATACGAAGTGAACGACTGGAAACAAAAAGACATATGCAAAAGAGGCTGATCAGGTTTCAAAGAGACGTTAAGCGTGTTATAAACAATTACCGTGATTAGGTAAAAACCGAAAGACGTTTGAATATTTAGGGCGGGGTATGTTAAGGTTATAGTGATATGAATTTTTCACAAGAGGGAGGAGATAAGATGTCAACGATGCTGAACATGCTGCGCACATTCATGATCGTCATATTGAGCCTCGTTCAGATTTTGTCCCTTCCTGTGACGTTTCACGCGGAAGATACCACTCAATCCCTTCAGTTTACTTCGGGATCTTCACTTATGCTTCATGCTGATGTTACTTCGTTAGAAACAGATTCTCACGGTCTGGAACATCATTCCAAACCAGCGGTGCGCAAATCCTCCCCATTACTGCATCTGGTGATCGCTGCGGCTAAATCACTTCCCTTTGTCATTCTGATAGCGCTTGTGCTGCTAATGAGCATTCCTAAGCTACGTCTGCCTTTTATTCCTGTCATCTGTAAGCTAAAGAAACAATTGTTTTTGTTCCCCATCAAATTTACCTCTAGTTATGTGGCTTAACCTCCTTTTAGCATGCATATCACCATATTTGCATGTCTCTTTGCTAACTTTTCCTATTCATCTACTGCGTAAAATTTAATTTTCCATTTTTATTTAAAATTTAATGCAATCTAATTTTTCATATGACTTCCAAAGTATGTGATTTATTTCCCATATCATTCACTTAAATAAACGTATTATACAGGAGGCTTTATAAATGGATATTCGAGAGTCTATTTTGCCAGGAATCGGAATTAAGTATCGAATTGATGCGGAGAGTGGCGACCGAATTGTCATTATTATTCATGATGATGGCAGACGTGAGCTATATCACTTTGATTACGAGGATCTGGAACAAAGCATTTCTATGACGACCCTGAATGATCAGGAAGCACGATTAGTAGCCTCCATCATCGGTGGTATGACTTATAAGCCCAAGCAGCTCGAAAGTGTAGAGATGACATTTGACGATTTTATTATCGAATGGTACAGAGTGGAATCCCACTATGCAAGTGTAGGCAAATCCATTGGGGAGCTCGATGTAAGGCAAAATTCGGGTGCCACGGTTATTGCCATTGTGGAGAAAAAGGGAAAAAAATATGTAAATCCTGGCCCTGAAGTGATTATTAGCGATGATGCCACTGTAGTTGTTGTTGGAGAACGTGACCAGCAGAAACGCTTTAAACAAATCCTTATGAACGGAAGCGGGTGATTGGATGGATCATCTGGTATTTGAGGTTGGATTGGCTATTGCTCTAATTGCTGCAGCGGGGCTGATATCCTCCAAACTGCGCTTCTCGGTCATCCCTTTTTATATTCTGATCGGAATGGCAGTTGGACCTCATGCGATGGAGCTATGGCATTTTGATTTTCGGTTTATCGAAAGCGCCCCGTTTATTGATTTTATGGGGAGAATCGGAGTGCTGTTTCTTCTCTTCTACCTAGGGCTGGAGTTCTCAGTAGGTCGGTTGATTAAATCAGGTCGTTCCATTGCTGTGGGCGGTACCATTTATATTGGCATCAATTTTA
The DNA here is from genome assembly GCF_044784315.1 of Paenibacillus sp. DP01. Classification (NCBI taxonomy): domain Bacteria; kingdom Bacillati; phylum Bacillota; class Bacilli; order Caryophanales; family Paenibacillaceae; genus Paenibacillus; species Paenibacillus sp. DP01. Next base: position 1,792,021 of record NZ_CP173059.1, on the reverse strand, counting down.
CACTGGGGCTGGCTCTCGGCTTCCTGAGCGGCTTTCCTGTAGCCGAGACACTAGTTATTGCCGGAATTACGACAATATCATCCAGTGCGATTGCAGCCAAGGTGCTAGTCGATCTCAAGCGTACCGCTAATGCTGAAACAGAAATGATTTTAGGTATTATTATGTTTGAGGATGTTTTCCTCGCCGTCTACATCTCCATCCTCTCCGGATTGGTTCTTAGCGACTCTTCCTCGCTCGGGGGTGTACTGCTATCGGCACTCATCGCACTTGGCTTTATGCTTGCAGTTATTATTATCGGTCGAAAGGCCGTCCCTCTGCTAAATCGGATTCTCCGTATCCGCTCCAATGAGGTATTCGGCCTCGTTGTTTTTGGCTCACTGTTTCTGGTGGCTGGTTTTTCAGAAACGATCCATGTAGCAGAAGCTATTGGAGCCCTGCTGGTCGGTCTGGTACTGGCCGAAACGGAACACGCCAAACGGATTGAGCATTTAATTGTTCCTTTCCGCGATTTCTTTGGTGCCCTGTTCTTCTTCAGTTTCGGACTGTCCATTGATCCGCTGTCTCTAGGAGGTAACGCCATATGGCTTGCGCTGGCAGCAGTCCTTCTCACACTATTTGGTAACATTTGGGCGGGTATGCTGGCTGGGCGTACAGCGTCTCTATCTCCCAAAGCATCCGCAAATATCGGTTTGACTATTGTGGCGCGAGGCGAATTTTCGATCATCATGGCCAACTTGGGTAAAGAAGGCGGTTTGCTTGATATTGTTCAACCTTTTGCAGCCATCTATGTACTCATACTGGCCATTCTTGGACCGCTTCTGACAAAGCAGTCAAAGCCTATCTTTAATATGCTAAACAAAATATTCAAATTTAAGGACCCTCGCTTACGAAAGGAAGAAAGCAAATCGGCGTAACTGTAAAAGCTGGATACGACAATCCATAGGAGGGAAGGCTATGCCGCACGTTGTAAAACATGCCGAAACTTTATGAGGCGGCTTGTGAAGCCCGCTTCAGGAGATGCGAGCAGGTTCCCTGTCTTTTATACGATAATTGGCGGAATTACGGCATCCGTCGGTCTGGAATTGTTTTTACATCCGCATGATATGATCGCTGGAGGCGTTACGGGAATCTCCAGACTCATGTCGCTTTATACACAGGAGCATTTTGGGTCACTGCTATTTGTTTTGAACTTGCCACTAATGCTGCTGTATTCTTTGTCTACTCACAAACCCATGCTGCTTCGCGCACTCCCCGGCTTGTTTGCCTTTTCAGGCTCAGCCATCATTCTCTCGCCTTTTCCGGCAGTGAGTGGCCATCCGGTCGTATGTGCTTTGGGAGGCGGAATCTGTATTGGGCTTGGGGCAGCGCTGACAGCTCGTCACGGGGGGTTGCTTGATTCATTAGGACTCAGCGAATCTGACGATGGCCGTCCATCCACTTTGTTGCTAATTCATCGGAAAATTCCGTTAATACAGATCGTAATGTTGTGTAATGGCCTGCTGCTCATTACGGCTGGTTTTGTGTTAGGCTGGGAGCCAGCCCTCTATTCCGCCTTATCCTGTCTCGCTGCCTATGAAACGACTCGGCTGATGTTTACTGGTCTGAGACGCATGGTCTGTGTTGTCAGCAAAAAACAGCCAACTGTCGAAGATGCCATATATCGCAGGTTGCGTTTACACAGCACACCTATTGAAGGTTCTGCCGCCCAGATAAAGGGCAAGATTAAAAGCGAATCAGATAAAAAAGAACAAATGGTCATCATTTACAGTGTTCATCTTTTGGATTTGCAGCGCTTTAAGGCGGCCATCCAAATGGCAGACCCACAGGCTGAGATCATGTATATGAAGCGATGGGAAACGTAGCAAAGCCCAAATATATTAACCATAATAGAAAAAAGATTAAAGATATTGTAGTATTCACTCTTCCGCACAAAAACGCTTATCTTCACTATCCTTGTACATAGGATAGTGAAAGATAAGCGTTTTATAATGTACGATATTAGCTGATATTAATTTTGCATAATAAAGTCATGCTCAATACTGCTGGCACTGTCAAAAGTACGAATAATATCATAACGGGTATTGCGCTGTGCCGGAATGTGACCCGTCTCACGGATCAACTGTAAAATGGATTCGATGTTAACCTTATACGTTGCGCCTGCAGCGGAAACTACATTTTCCTCAATCATGGTGCTGCCAAAATCATCACAACCGTAGTACAGTGATTTTTTACCGATTTCCGGTCCCATCGTTACCCATGAAGACTGGATATGCTTGATGTTATCCAAAACAAGACGACTGATCGCTACAGTCTTCAAATATTCCTCTGGCGTCTGGCGTTCTTTCTTCAAATTCGTGTTGTCTGGTTGGAAGGTCCAAGGAATAAAGGCCAGAAATCCTTCAGAATTATATTTGTTTTCAATGCATTCGTCCTGAGCATCACGGACACGCAGCAAATGCAGCGCACGCTCCTCCATCAGCTCGCCAAATCCGATTACCATGGTAGCCGTTGTGTTCATCCCAACCTTGTGAGCTGTTTGCATGACATCCATCCAATCACGCCAGGAGCCTTTGAGACGGCTAATTTTGCGGCGTGTACGGTCATCCAAAATTTCTCCGCCTCCACCCGGCAGCGAATCCAATCCAGCTTCATGAATGGCTCGGATCGTTTCCTCCATGGATAGGCCGGATTTTTCCTTCATTTTGTGAATTTCAGCTGGTGAGAAGGAGTGCATTGTAATATCTGGAAAACGTTCCTTAATAGCTTTCAGCAAATCGGTATAATAGCTGAACGGTAGGTTTGGATTTACACCGCCTTGCATTAGGATTTCGGTGCCACCTACATCCTGCGTTTCCTTAATTTTTTGGAAAATCACCTCATCCGGCAAAACATAACCTTCATCGGAACCCGGTCTGCGGTAAAATGCGCAAAAGCGGCAGTATACGTCACACACGTTCGTATAGTTAATATTTCGTCCGATGACGAAGGTTTTTATGGGATCGGGATGCATGCGATTCATGACTTTATTCGCCGCATGACCTATTTTTTCAACCTCGTCTGATTCGAACAAAGCAACGGTATCCTCTAAATTCAGGCGTTCGCCGCGTAGGGCTTTATCTAAAATATGGTCGATTACACTCATGGTGTATCCTCCTTCGCTGTCACAGGGCGACGAAATGAAAGACAGGACTTATGAACGAGAATGCTTTCACAAACCTGCGTTCGAACCCTGCCGTAATGTATGTTCATGACTAGCCTTGTATGTTGTCTGTGCTATTTAGCATAGTAAAACCTAATGATAATACTAACATATCTTTTGGTAAGGAACCATACTTAGACTGAAAAGTGCCTTTTTTCACACTGTCTATCATGTCTTTCATATAGAAAACAGCAAGTCTCCTGAATACCGGAAACCTGCTGCTTAGGGCTGTACCTATTTGCTTCCTTCGTATAACGTTGAGATGCTATGGACGTGCTAACGTTCTAGCTCAGCGCCTCATCCAGATCACGGATCAGGTCATCAATGTCCTCCAGACCTACGGAGAAACGAAGTAGTCCGTCTGTAATCCCGCGCTCCAACCGTACACTTTGCGGCATAGCCGCATGTGACATCATTGCTGGGTACGACAAAATACTTTCCACAGCTCCCAGACTCACCGCCACAATGGGAATCCGTACGCGACTGAGAACCTCTTTGGCACGTTCACCCGAACCCACATCAAACGATATCACTGCACCATAACCGCTCGATTGACTCTCATGAATCACACGCCCTGGATGATTTTTCAGGCCCGGATAGTATACCGCTTCAATGTCATTGCGCTCGTTTAGCCAATTGGCAAGCTTAGCTGCACTTTTTTCGCTGTGAGCCATACGCGCCTCCAGTGTCTTCATACCACGCATGAGCAGCCAAGACTCTTGCGGTGCCAGCACAGTACCTAATCCATTCTGAAGCTGCTTGATTTGTCTCCCCAACGACTCGGTACGAGCTACCGCAAGCCCTGCCAGTACGTCGCTGTGTCCACCCAAAAACTTGGTCGCACTGTGCAATACAATATCGACTCCCTGCTCAATCGGACGTTGATAATAAGGTGTCATAAAAGTATTATCCAACAACGTCAAAAGTCCATTATCCCTAGCCCAAGAGGTTATTCCAGCTACATTGGTAATTTTGAGGGTCGGATTAGATGGGGTTTCCATATACACAGCCCTTGTATTTTCCTGCAACGCCTCTTTCACAAGGTTGAGATCCGTCATGTCAACGAAGGTCGTTTCGATATTCATCCGTTTCAAGATGGAGGTCAGCAGTCGATATGTTCCTCCATATACGTCCTCCGAAACAATGACATGATCACCAGCGGATAAGAGCATAAATGTAGTGGAGATAGCAGCCATACCTGATGCAAAGGCAAAACCACAAGCTCCACCTTCTAATAAGGCGATATAATCTTCCAATGCTTGTCGTGTCGGATTACCTGAACGGCTATAATCATGCTGTGGGGGATTAAAAATATCATGATGGTGAAAGGTCGAAGCTTGATAGATCGGGACACTCGATGCCCCTGTAACACTGTCAATTTCAGAGCCAAAATGCAGCAGCTTGGTTGCGAATTTCCGCCCTTTGTCCAGATCCTCTCCGATCTTCCTCGCATCCTCTATCATTGCTGCTCCCCTCCTTCTACTTCTTGACGTGCCGCTTCCAGTGCCGAACGCAAATCTTCAATCAGGTCATCTGTATGCTCGATACCTACGGAGAAACGAAGCAACCTGTCATCTACCCCGACTGCATCCCGAATTTCTGCCGGTATGTCCGCATGTGTCTGCACAGCAGGATAGGTCATTAGCGATTCCACACCGCCTAGACTTTCGGCAAACGCAATAAGCTTAATATGACGAAGCAAAGGCTCCACATAGCGAGCATCCTTTACTTTGAAAGAGAAAATACCCGTGTTTCCGCTGGATTGTTTATTTTGTATCTCACGACCTGGATGGCCCTCAAGCGCCGGGTAAAATACTTCCGCCACTGCTGGATGCGTCAGTAAATAATTAGACAACACCGTAGCATTATGCTCATGTCGATCCATACGTAGCGCTAACGTTTTCATCCCCTTCATCAACTGATAGCAGTCGCTTGGGGAAAGCACGGCCCCTATGGAATTGTGCAGGAAGGAAATTTCAGCTGACAGCTCTTTTCCTTTGCTTACAATCAACCCTGCCAGCACATCGTTGTGTCCGCCCAAATATTTGGTTGCGCTATGTACCACAATATCCGCACCAAGTTCCAATGGCCGCTGGAAATATGGTGTTAGCAGCGTATTATCTACAATAGTAAGCAACTCATGTTGTGATGCCCATGTAGCCACCGCTTGAATATCAGTAATCATCATTAACGGATTGGTAGGCGTTTCTATGAATACGGCTTTGGTATTCGGTCGACATGACTGTTGGAGTGCTTCGAGATCGTTTGTATCCACATAAGTTGCGGTCACACCAAATTTGGATAAAATACGCTCTAGCAAACGATAGGTCCCGCCATAAAGATCCAGCGATACAATGAGGTGGTCTCCCTGTCCAAACAAAGCAAATACCGTTTGCAGCGCTGCCATACCTGAGCTGCAAGCAAAGCCTGCATCACCAGATTCAAGTGCAGCAGCAGCCTCTTCCAGTACCTTTCGCGTGGGATTAATCGTCCGAATGTAATCAAACCCTGTGCTTTGACCCAGACGGGGATGGCGGAACGCCGTAGATTGGTAAATCGGGTAATTAACAGCCCCGGTTACTGGCTCCTCTACTGAACCGATTTGTGCCAATCTGCTTTCGATTCTCCACTGCTTATCACTCATATGAATCCTCCTGTTCACTTCCATAGTAGGTGCTATAACATATGCTGCAAAAATGGATGTCCAAGACTATACTGCTGCGCTACTGCAAGGTGGTACTGTATAAGGGTAAACTACAAGCCCATTTTTAAATCTGAGGTCCGATATCATAAGGTGTTTCTTGGTATACATAATAGTTAAGCCAATTTGAAAATAATAAATTGGCATGAGCCCGCCAGATCGAGGGCGGTATGCGTCCAGGATCATCATTAGGATAATAATTTTTGGGGACGTCAATATCCAGTCCTTTGGCTATATCGCGATCGTATTCCCATTTCAGCGAAAGTGGGTCATATTCAGAATGCCCTGTTACAAAAATTTGTTTACCATCAAGCGTGGCTACCAGGTACACTCCAGCTTCCTCGGATTCGGATAAAACTTCTAATTCGGCAATATGGTCAATATCTTCCCGCCGAACCTCGGTATGCCGAGAGTGGGGAGCATAAAACAGTTCATCAAAGCCGCGTAGCAGTTTCACTTTAGGTTTAATAACGGTGTGTGGGAATACCCCAAAGCATTTGGTATCGAGCCCGTATTTCGGAACATTGAAATGATGGTATAAGCCTGCCTGTGAGGCCCAACAGATATGCATGGTCGAAGTAACATTTGTTTTCGTCCACTCAAAGATTTGCCGGATCTCCTGCCAGTAGGTCACATCCTCAAACTCAAGTTGTTCTACGGGGGCTCCTGTAATAATCATGCCGTCAAAACGACTGTTCTTGATCTCATCAAACGTTTTATAAAACATGTTCAAATATTCTTGCGATGTATTTTTAGATACATGTGACTTCATATGCACCAACGTGACATCCACTTGTAACGGCGTATTGCCGACCAGACGCAACAGTTGGGTTTCCGTTGTTTCCTTCGTAGGCATCAAATTCAAAATGGCGATGCGCAACGGACGAATATCCTGATGATAAGCCAGGCTTTCGTCCATTACGAAAATATTTTCGCCCTCCAGTACTTCCTTAGCAGGCAGTGTATCTGGAATTTTAATCGGCATGTAAACTCACTCCTTGATCGGTAAGTTGTGCGAAAATCGTCTGGTAGAGATGCCGGGCATATAATAAAAAGACCTTTCTCGGTTAGAGAAAGGTCATATTTGTATCCATATGCGCCTCTCTCATCTGTCAGGGCTACGCTTCTTTGTACAAAGCGCGAGTCCTGCAAGAATTAGCACCGTGCGATAAAAATCGCCGGTTGCCGGGTATCATCGGGCTAGTCCCTCCACCTGCTCTTGATAAGATTTCGCTATATTCATTTTGGGTTCACAAAGTTCTTGTTGTTCACTTTAATGCATCGGCTGGGCTTCGTCAAGATGGACTTGTAAATTTGTGCCCTGCATTCACATTTTGTCTACCTTTTCCATAGGTTAAATCATATCCCCCCTTTCGCAGAAGCTCATATGACTGCTGTTGATTTAGCCCATGATTTTGCCCTTGAAAGGCCGTAGGCCGAGCGTTATACTATACAAGTGCTAATAGGCAAAAATACGGTGCAACAGTGTAGATTAGAGTGTTTTCTTCGATACTGTGGCAACCTAAAAAAGAACATATGTGAGGTGAATCCGGAATGGAAGGCGACCCGAGTCCGAATAGGCGGCGATCCCTGAACAACAGCATAGGAATGACTTCAGCTTGCCGAAAGACGGGACGCCAGGCTCCGCATGCTCCAAAAGCCTTCTGCTTTTGATGGTATGCACGCTTACCCGCACCGGCTAACTGGCTAACTGAGTCCATTCCTTATGCTTAAGGTAAACGTATTTCCGTTACGACGGAGCATAAGGAGTGACATATATGAAAATCCGTTTGGTTAACAACGGGGTTTTTACCCCTGTCGAAGAAATTGAAATGGCGCTCACTGCACCGGCAGAAGGCTTTTATTGGATTGATGCCGATGTCGAGGATCTGACAGTGCTTCAGCCCTTATTTTCTATGCATGATCTTGCAGTAGAAGACTGTTTGAGTGAAGAAGAACAGCGTCCAAAGATTGAAATTTATGAAAGCCATTATTTTATCGTTGTAAATAGTATTCGTTTTGATGATGAAGAAATATTTTTGCGTGCTTTGAACATTTTTCTCGGCCGCCATTTTATCATTACGGTGACCAAGCAGAAAATCAATGAGCTTCGTACTCTCAAGCCTATGCTGTGGGAGCAGGAAGTTAGCCAGCCTGACCGTTTTATGTATCTGTTGGTCGATTTGATCGTTGATAACTATTTTCTGGTTGGTGACCGGATTGAAGTTCGTATTGAAAAGCTGGAAGAAGACATTCTAATGCATACGAAAAAGTCGCACTTGAACGAAATCATCGGATTGCGCAGTGAGATTCTATGGCTAAAAAAAGTGCTCGGCCCGCAAAAGGAAGTCATCAATACCCTGAACAAACGGGATTTGCGGCTTATCGACGATCAACTACAAAAATATTTTAGCGACATTTATGAAAATGCTGTGAAAATTTCGGAGACTTTCGAAACTTATCGCGACTTGATGGGGAACCTTAGAGAAGCTTATCAGTCAAGTATCGCCAACCGTGCTAATGAAATCATGCGTGTGTTTACCGCCATTACAACCGTATTTATGCCGTTGACGGTCATTACCGGAATATATGGGATGAACTTTGATAATATGCCTGAGCTTCATACACGTTATGGTTATTTTGTCGTCATTGGGATTATGGTGGCACTAGGTGTCAGTATGTTCTGTATTTTCCGCAAGAAGGATTGGGTTTGAATTATTTGGTTTTCAAGCTTGGTCATCAAAAGCAGCAGCCGAGTCCTATGAGGAACTCGCTGCTGCTTTTTTATGTTGCACCTTATTTGTACTTTAGGACACTTTCAATCGTCTCTATATTATCCAACATGTCGGTCAGGTACCTCCTGATGGCGGAACCGTATACGAATCAGTCGCAGTCGCTCATAAATTTGATCCAGCCCTGCTTCCGTCGCTTTTTCTTCTCCATACACTTTTAGCATAATGGGCTTGAGCAGCGTATCTCCCAACTCTGCATAAGCAGACCAGATGGCTGCCTGCTCCTCCTCTGACACATGTGCCAATTCCTTGCGGATCAGCTTCTCCATATCCATTCCATCCCTATCCAAATGCTCCACAGCTTCAATCATTTCTCGACGGTGCAAGCCTGTCTTCATTCCGATATGCTCCAGTGAAAGACCGTCCGAAATGCCTTCGATAATCGCTCTAGTCAGGCTAAACTTATTCAGTTCCTGTCTGTACTGGTTTTCTTTTTGCTTGTACAGCCATGACAAAAAAACTTCTTCTTCAAGTGTCTCTGTTACCCAGTTCAGCGGAAAGGGCGTGGTCCGATCATTTTGTTTCGTTATAGCCAATAGCTCCGTCCCATATTGCGACACCTTACCCAGGCCCATACCAGGTAGTTCTAACAATTCTTCTTCGGTATGAGGAAGATAGACGCTGATGAGTCGAAGTAATCGATTCGTAGCGATAAAATAAGGTGCTTTTCGCTCAGTTGCTGCCTTTTGCCGTCTCCACATTGTTAATTGTTCATACACCTCATCACGCGGAAACAAATCACTATAGCAATACAGCTTTTGTAGCGTTTGTCCACGTCCTGATGATCCTTCTTGCTCATGAAAAACGCCATGAATTAGAGGCCTATAGCCCTCAGCCATCTTGAGTGCCAGCTCATGACGGTATACATGCAGTAATTCCTGCCACAAACTGCCTTCATACCAAAGGTCGTCTATACTTTCATCTGGGACATGATGTGTGCTCCAGCCTGCACTCCATCCCCCTTCATGTTGTCCGATCCATACCTGCGCAAAGTCCTCGCAGCCTTCTTCATTCTGTTTGGACAAGCGGTTTAAAAATACAATCTCCATGGTTCTTCCTCCCTCATAAGGTTAAAATGACTGACTCGCACAATACACAACGCAAAAAAAAGCACCTATCCTGCGTATTCGCAAGAAAGGTGCTTCCCTTTTTGATCCGTACTATGCTGTTGCCTATATGATAACCGGACCTTGGAGTACCGTCAACCATAAATTCTAAGAATTCAGCTTTTCCTTGGCCAAAGCCAGAGCACCGCACAATCCAGCATTGTCACCCAAGCCCGGAGATACGATATATTGCTCAATTTCTGTAGTCAGACTCGGATGCTGTACGTACCCATTTAAAAGTTGTTGAAGCTTGGTACGAATGAGCGGGAACAATTGATCCTGCTTCATTACTCCGCCGCCCATAATAATTTTTTGCGGTGACAGGATTAATACATAGCTCATTAAAGCCTGGGCCAGATAATGCGCCTCCATTTCCCAGGCCGGGTGATCCACAGAAAGCTCATGCCCTTTAACCTTCCATCTTTTTTCGAGTGCTGGCCCCGCTGCCAGTCCTTCCAGACAATCTCCATGATATGGACATGTGCCCTCATAGTGATCTTCTGGATGACGACGTACCAAAATATGTCCCATTTCCGGGTGGGATAATCCATGTACCAGCTTTCCGCCAACCAAAGCACCCGCTCCGATGCCTGTACCTATTGTAATATACAGACAGTTGTCCAATCCTTTAGCCGCACCCCAAATGGACTCACCCAGTGCTGCTCCATTCACATCCGTGTCAAACCCCATAGGTACATCGAAATGCTCCTTCAGTTTGCCAATCAGATTATAATTTCCCCAATGCGGCTTTGGCGTTGTTGTAATATAACCATATGTATCACTGCCTTCGATAGGATCAATCGGTCCGAATGAGCCTACACCCAGCGCTTCAATCCCCTTGCCTTCAAAAAATGCAATGACATTCTCCATGGTTTCTGCTGGAGTCGTTGTTGGAAAGCTTGCTCTTTCCAATACTTCTCCTCGTTCATTTCCAATTCCACATACAAATTTGGTACCGCCTGCCTCAATTGCTCCCAATACTGTCATAGCTGCTGTAATCCCCTCTCCATGATCTCTCTCCATTATATTCACCTGAAACGAGCCTAAGGTCAATCCCCTTATCACAATTGTATAAAATCCTTCACATGGTTATATACCTAAGCTGAGTTAGTTGTATACAAATAAGGACACTAACGCACCAAGCGCCAGTATCCCTATATAACTTAGTCCACCTGAAATGCACAGCACAAGCCTAACAGCTTCATTATGATCCGGTTGCGACACCCATCAACGTACACAAGCTCTTCATTTCAAGCTGCTCAAACTTATCGACAATTTGCACGTGATCCAGCGTCAACAGACAGCTGTCTAAAGCACACGCAACAGGCACATCACAGTGAATCTTAGCAAGTTTGCGTGAAAGATGCAGCATATCCAAATCACTCTCGATCTTTTTACGAACCGATGGAGTCAATTGATCCAGATTTTCCAGAATGCCTTCAATGGAGTCGTACTCCTGCACCAGCTTGAGGGCAGTTTTCTCACCGATTCCGCGTACTCCCGGGTAATTGTCACTTGCATCACCCATCAAGCCTTTGAGGTCGACCACTTGGCGCGGCTTAAGCCCTTTTTCTGACAGCAGGGTCTCCGGGGTATATACCATATAATTTCCATGCCCTTTTTTCATAATAATGACCCGTGTCCGCTCATCTACCAATTGAAGTAAATCATGATCTCCCGAGAGAATCATGACATCCATGTCCTCATTTTGCGAATAATGACGTGCGAGCGTACCGATACAATCATCCGCTTCAAAGCCTTCCGCCCCAATGTTGGGAATGCCGAGGCTGTCCGTCACTTCACGGATCAAAGTAAATTGAGGAATCAAATCATCTGGCGCGTCGGCACGGTTGCCCTTATACGCAGCAAAATGTTCCCCACGGAATGTCGTTCCACCCATATCCCAGCAGCAAATGACATGTGTAGGATTAAAGGTTTGAACTGCATCCCAAAAATATCGAATAAAACCATATATGGCGTTCGTTGGTACTCCAGCTTTTGTACGACGGATATAACCGTTTGCAGCGGTTGCATAATAAGCACGAAAAAGCAGGGCCATGCCGTCAACCAGCATTACGGATTGTTCATTGCGTTGTGTCACAGATTGTATTGCTCCCATTCATCATAATATTTAACCCTCACAGTATAACATAATGTGGGGGTAAATTGGGCTTTACTGAGCTCCCCATGTCCCCTCAAATGTTTCCTCTTTGAATCCTACGGTTACTTTATTCCCGTCAGTTACAATCGGGCGTTTAATTAATCTTCCATTCGAGGACAAAAGCGAAATTTGCTCTTCACGGCTCATGTTTCCAAGCTTATCTTTCAGCTTTAACTCTTTGTATACTTCACCGCTCGTATTGAAAAACTTTTTCAGTTCCAACCCGCTTTTTTTAATCAAGTCTTCCAATTCCTCCGGGCCGGGCGGTTGTTCAAAAATAGGAATCAGTTCCGTCTCATGCCCCTTGTTTTGCAGCCATTTCACTGCATTACGACAGGTGCTGCATTTAGAATACTGGTATACTTTCAGTTGGCTCATCGCTAGATTAACCTCCATTTGGTTTCAATCTTTGTTGAATATTTATTCTGGATATTGAGCCCTTAACAGCTCTTGCATTCCGATCATATCATCCGGTAGAGGAGCACAAAACATCATTCGCTCCCCGGTCACAGGATGCACCAAGGATAATTCTGAAGCATGCAGGGCTTGTCGAGGCATCTTGGCATCAAGCTGATCATATCGCTCACGTTGCACAGCGTCATCGGGTGTAATCCGGTACATTTTGTCTCCGATCAACGGGCATCCGATATATGTCATGTGAACCCGAATTTGGTGCGTACGTCCGGATTCCAATTTTAGACTGATGCGGCTTCCTTCGCTCCATACTTCCTCCAGCTTATATAGCGTAAGGGCAGGATAACCATCTGGAGTCACCATACGCAAATGCGGATTATCCGGGTTGCGGTCAATCGGTCCGTCCACCCTGCCTTCCTGCTGCTCAGGGCGCCCATGCACCAAAGCTGTATAGCGCTTGTCCACCGTTCCCGCAATCATCTGTTCGGAAATATGCTGGTGTACATACGGATTTTTAGCTACAACTAGCACGCCGGTCGTCTCCTGATCAAGACGATGAACAGGCCGAAACCGAAACAGCTCTCCCTTGGTCTGCCAATAATGCACAACCCCGTTCGCCAGCGTTCCTGTGTAATGACCGTGAGTCGGATGGACGATCATCCCCGCCGCCTTGTTCACTACTAACAGATGTTCATCCTCAAACAAAATCTCAAAAGGAATGGGTTCCGGTAAAATATCATCGGAACGCTCGCGCTCCATGCGGATCTCTACTCGATCCCCGGACTTCACCTTTACGCTGATATACACACGTATCCCGTTCAGCATGATCCCCTGTTCGGTCAGCTTGAGTTTGGATATGAGCTTGCGAGAAATGTTCATACGTTTTTGTAGAATGGTCTTCAGCAGCATGCCCTCCTCCTCAGGAGGGATCATATATACGATAGGTTCATAGTACAAGCTCATCACAAATTCCTGATTGCCTCCTTATTTGCGGAACACTTTTTTGCTGCGAACATATTCGACATCAGGTACACCCTGACGTACATTCGCAGTGCGAGCCACAACAAAGAAATAATCGGATAGGCGGTTCAAATACCGACGTACCGCAGGATTGATATCTGTGTGCTTACCTAGTGTAACAGCACGGCGTTCCGCACGTCGGCAAACCGTGCGGCAAACATGAAGCGTCGAAGATAATGTACTGCCTCCCGGGATAATAAAGCGTTCCACCTTCGGATTTTCCTCCTGGCATGCATCAATCCAGCCTTCCAGCCGCTCTGCCAGCTCGTCTTTGACCTTATATTTACTTTCACTGATTTTAACAAACGCCAAATCCGAGCCACAATCGAACAGCTCCTGCTGTATTTCTTCCAATTGAGTCCGAATGTCCGCAAACTTTTCCCCTTCGGCAAAGCTGATCGCTTGTCCTACAAAGCTGTTCAGCTCGTCAATGGTACCGTACGCCTCCACACGGTCGTCATCTTTAGACACTCGACCGCCGATCACAGAAGTTTGTCCTTCATCACCTGTTCTGGTATAAATCCCCATACTTTTTCATCCCCTTTATCATTCTGTGAGTGCTTTCAGCACCTTGATGGCTTCTTCCTTATTGCTTGTGCGTGGCGGTACGGTAGCAAATAATGTGTTTGAGTTATATTTTAGGTCCTTAAACATCTTCATCTGCTCCACCGGAATTCCGAACAAATGAGTTTCCTTGATGACATCCGTTCCTTCTTCCCCTTGCTCCTTTTTCTTAAATACGCCGCCTTCGAATACACCCCGGGCATATGTCTTCTTGTCAAAGGCATCATCTAAGGGTAGATTCGAACCATTTTGTCCATACAACTTCATGTCCTCTTCCGGCAAAAGAAACAAATCATGTTCTCCGGCCGCATATTCTACGACCAGCTTCTGCTGATTATACAGTGGGCTGACTGAAATCTCGATTGTCGGAGCCTGTTCGCCCAGCTTATCCTTAAGCTTTTGTGCCAGCTCGTCACGAATGACTGAAGCATCCCCTTTATCCATAATAAATATGGAGAAGCTGTCCTTGTCTCGCCCCCCACATCCAGCCAATAGTACAAGTGCTATGATTCCGATGATCCATGGCGATAGCCTTTTTAGCCCTGCTTTCATCTGTACGCCCCCTCTTCCATGCCACTAATATATCATAAGTTGTGAACGCAAAAAAAGAAGGCCCTGCGGCCTTCTTCGTAGCTATGGTGACTTCACACAGTTACACTCTGCATTCCGTACCGTACAGCTTCATGTATTCATTGATTTTCAAATCTAGTTTGCAGCTAATCTCGATGACAAGATCAGAGGTCAAGGACTGCTCTTCCTGAAACGTCCGCATCATCTCATTGCGCAGGAACAAAATTTCATCTTCCAGGGAAATGTCGTATCCTATTGAACTCGGCGAATTATATCCAACATATGACATGAGCACTCCTCCTGTAATTGAAAAATTGAACTTCCTGCTTCCGATTTCAAATTATAGCATAGAAATTTAGAAATAAAAGACTATTTTCTATGAATTACCCATAAAAAAATAAATTTAACCTTCTTTTTTCACTTTTTCTACAAAATGACCAATTCGATCCAAAGCTTCCGTCAGCTGAGTGACAGAAGTCGCGTATGAGCAACGAAGATACCCTTCGCCTCCCAAACCAAACACATTGCCCGGTACAGCCGCAACTTTGGCCTCTGCCAGTAGGCGCTGTGCAAATTCATCCGAGCTGAGGCCTGTGCTTTGAATACTCGGGAAAACGTAAAAAGCCCCTCTTGGCTCGTGGCATTCCAAACCAATGTCACGGAATCCCTCAACCATCAGACGACGACGCTGATTATAGGCTTCTACCATTCGATCTTTTTCACCCATACCATTTCGCAAGCCTTCCAAGGCTGCAACTTGGCCCATAGAGGGCGCACACATGACGGTGTACTGATGGATTTTGAGCATAGCAGCAATCAAATCAGGATGCCCGCAAGTATATCCAATACGCCAGCCAGTCATGGCGAAGGCTTTGGAAAAACCACTGACGAGAATCGTACGATCCATCATACCTGGTACCGAAGCAAAGCTGACGTGCTTATCGCCATAATTCAATTCGGCATATATCTCATCAGAGATGACGATCAAATCATGTTTTTCCACGATTTCCGCAATCGGAAGCCAATCTTCATAAGTCATCGTAGCACCGGTCGGGTTGCTCGGATAGCATAAAATTAGCACCTTGGATTTAGGTGTAATTTTGGCTTCCAGCGCCTCAGCCGTCAGCTTAAACTCGTCCTTGGCAAACGTTTCAATGCCGACCGGAATCCCGCCTCCAATCGAAGTGATTGGAGAATAGGAGATATAACACGGCTCAGGCACGAGAATTTCATCACCAGGTACAATTAAGGCGCGCAACGCAAGATCAATCGCCTCGCTACCTCCAACTGTTACGATAATCTCATTTTTAGGATCATAGCGGACGTCAAATTGCTCATTCAGATACTCACTAATCGCTTCACGTAGTTCTGGCGTTCCCGCATTAGATGTATAGCTGGTGAAGCCTCGCTCCAATGAATAGACACAGGCTTCCCGCATGTGCCAAGGGGTTGTAAAATCGGGTTCGCCTACCCCCAGGGTAATAATGTCCTTGTTTCCACCCACCAGGTCAAAAAACTTACGAATACCCGATGATGGGATCTCGCGTACCAATGGGGATAAATAAGAACTCATGGCTTTGTTGCTGTCGGTAAATGCTTCTGTTTTGAGATTCATCATGATCTTCCTTTACGGCGAAATCATCAGACGATTATCTTCCTCATGGTCCTCAAAGATAATTCCGTCCTGCTTGTATTTTTTAAGCGTAAAATTAGTCTTGGTAGACAAAACCGAGTCAATAGGCGACAGTTTCTCCGACACAAAATTAGCGACTTCACGGAGGTTTCGGCCCTCCACCTCTACCAGCAAGTCGTATGCTCCGGACATGAGATAAACAGATTTAACTTGCGGATACAAATAAATCCGTTCTGCAATCCCTTCAAATCCTCTTCCACGCTCAGGTGTAATCTGCACTTCGATCAAAGCGGTAACCTTTTCGTCGTCGACTTTGTCCCAATTGACTACAGCGGCGTATTTGACGATCACATGTTGGTCTTCAAGCTCTTTAATTGAGGTGCGTACATCCTGCTCGTCTACCCCCAGCATAGTAGCCAATAGAGTCGGTGTTCTTCTTGCATCTTCTTTTAACAATTCCAGCACTTTTAGTTTTAATTCATTCAGCTCTGTCATTCTACATAAGGCCTCCATCGAAAGAGATTACTATACATCATACAATACGCCCTTTAAACCTGCAAAGAAAAACCGTCCGCCCCGGTAAACCCGGCAGACGGACGGCTGTTATGGGAAATTGCTTCAAAAACGGAAAATCCCGTTTACATATAATAAGGGTTACTTTGGTGAGTAGACTGGCCTTGATGCATAGGCTGGCCATATGCTCTGGCGGATGATGACTTCTGCTGAATGAACTGTTGGCATTCCTGTTGGGTCTTGCGAGCTTCTTGAATCTGTTTGTCCAAATCAATGCGCAGTGCTTTCGTTGGGGCGGCGTACATATTGTTCTGGCTCATTAGATGATACAAATCACCTTGCATACGCAATGTATCATTCGTAAGGTCGGTGAACATCTGACGCACAGACGGACAATTGGATTCTGTCGTCGCTGTTGTGTACTCGCGTACTGTACGTTTCATATCAGCAAGAATGCTATAGAGCAAATCCTCTTCGGGCATAAATGACATATTGTTTTGTGAATACATCCTGTCAAACCTCCTTTTGTAGTAATTACTGCTGCGGTTGCATAGGAGCAAGCTGTTGATGTTGTTGAAGAGCATTGAAAAGTACATTCAAGTGGTGCTCATGAGTTTTCGCCAGTTGCAAACAGGCTTGTTGAATGGCAGGCTGCTGAATAGACGCCGCTGTTGCCGCACATTGTTTTAACAGGAGTTCCTCATTGGAAATGGAGTCAACGATGTACTCCAGTTCTTTGCCTGACAAGGGTTGCATGTTCATAGATTGCATAGTCTTTTTGTCCCTCCTTAAATGTTTTGTTGCACGCTGGTTATCTTGTCCGTTTGGCGAAATACTATGTACACATAAGAGATACTACATATTGCCTATGGGGAGTGCTATTTATATGGAATTAATAAGCGGGAATACGTATTGGCCGAGTACCTTGGAGCAAACGCTGGATTTTCCTCCTTTAGCTGAGGATATAAATTGTGATGTACTAATCATCGGCGGCGGGATGGGTGGATCCCTCTGCTCCCGGTTATTGGGAGAACGACAGGTCGACACTGTACTTATTGACAAGCGAAGGCTGGTACATGGAAGTTCTTCAGCCAATACTGGATTGCTGCAATATAGCAATGACAAGACTTTAACCTCTTTTATTAACACGTTTGGCGAGACCAACGGCGTACTGTTTTACCGTATGTGTAGAGATGCTCTGAATCAGCTAGATCAACTGGCTGCCACACTGGACAGAGACCCTTCCTTTATTCGCCGCAGCAGCCTGTACTACGCAAGTACTGCAGAGGATGTGCAGGTGCTGCAGGAAGAATATAAACAGTTAACCCGTTTTGGA
Organism: Paenibacillus sp. DP01; assembly: GCF_044784315.1. Classification (NCBI taxonomy): domain Bacteria; kingdom Bacillati; phylum Bacillota; class Bacilli; order Caryophanales; family Paenibacillaceae; genus Paenibacillus; species Paenibacillus sp. DP01. The sequence continues at coordinate 1,774,012 of NZ_CP173059.1, read as the reverse complement.
TTTCCAGTGGAATACTGGGATGAGCAACAGGTTGCTGCCCGATTTCCATTTCGAAAACCAGCAGCCTTGTATACGCACGAAGATGCCGAGGTTAATCCATTTTTGTTTGCCCAGGGACTGCTGCAATCTGCCAGCCGCCTCGGTGTTCGTTTATATGAGCATACAGAAGCTAAGCATTTTGAATTCAACGATAATGAGGTCGTTTGTCATACTAACGGTGGGATTATCCGAGCAAAAAAAGTCATTTTTGCAACAGGTTATGAAACACAAGAGATTAAAACAGATCGCGGAGCCGTGCTAGAAAGCTCTTATGCTATCGCCACCAATCCAATCGGAGATGCTCCCTTATGGCATGAGCAGTGTCTGATCTGGGAAACTGCTCGTCCTTATCTGTATATACGCTCAACACAGGAAGGACGTATTATTATCGGTGGTTTGGATGAGCCTGTACTGGACGCCAAGCAACGTGAAATCAGACTGTTACACCAACAGCACAAGCTGTTGCAAGCACTACAGGAGCATTTTCCCGGTGTCACATTTCAAATCGATTATGCTTGGGCGGCTGTATTCGGCTCTTCTCACGACGGCTTGCCGTATATTGGTCCACATCCGCGTTTTCCTAACTGCTACTTTTTGGAGGGTTACGGGGGAAATGGGACGGTTACGAGCATGGTGGCCGCACAGCTATTGGCTGATGAACTGACGGGCACACACCGACCTGAAATGGAGCTTTTTTCTCTGACCCGTCCCACCAAACCCTCGCCTGAGACTACAGAACCGATGATTTAAATGTGATACAAAAAGACCTCCTTTTCCTATATCAACGGATTTGGAGGCTCTTTTGTATTGAATTTTTCAATTATTCGGTTTGCTTGTGCAAGCGTCGTGCATGGGAATGAGACTTGCTTTGCTTCGTTTTTTGTTCCATTTTCAGCACACTTCGCATAAAAACCCATCCAATCACTGGCATTAATGCCAGCCCAATCAACAACCAGATCATCGCTGTAGGAGCCTTGCTGATACTTAGGACACCCAAGAAAATGAGTGTTCCTGTCAACCGACCTATCATTAAGCATAGTTCGCGCAGTACAACCAGTTCCACTCTCTGATTAGCATCTCCTTCACTCGTACCCATTAGATCAAAGCTCGCAGAGATCATAGGAATTAAATACAAGGGCATGAACAAAGCGGTGCCAATCCCCATAATCAGCAGCGTGCTATACTCCATACGCCACAATAATGGTAAAAGCGCGATCACCAACAGCACGGCACCCAACAACATACCAGCCGAGCGATAGTGTGGCTTGAGCCATTTTCCGACAGCCCAAAAGCTGAAAAATGAAACCCCCGATGTAATAAGTGAAAACTGTGCTAGCTTCCATTCCTGTTGAGTAACTACATACACGAGCAGCGTAATCAGGAAAGCAAACACTCCCTCACGGATGCCCTGTGTAACAAGTGATAACGACAACGGACGCCACATACTTCCTTTTTGCGACAATCGCTGCTTAGGCTCTTTCCAATTGTAATTTCCTGTCGGTTTACGCTTGCGAAGAAAGAAACTTAGCACCACTCCTACGACATAAAAGGCCAAAGAAATACTGAATATCACGCGATAACCCGCGTCATCCTCCATACGCGCAATAATCCAACCAGAGAGCCAAGGACCCACTATACCGGAAAACGAGCCCAGCAGACCCACCCATCCGTTAAAATGATCACGGCTTGCCTGATCCGTGACTTCGAAAAAGATGACATTAAACGCTAGCCAAAATAAACCTAAGGCTGCACCCAATAACATTCCGAGCGGCCATATGTAGTTTACAGCCTGCGGTCCTGTATACAACACGATGAGATAAAATAAGCCGGACAATGCGGTTCCCACGCGCAGGGCATTCATTTTATTATGTTCTTTGACCCACTTTCCAGCTACCCAGACCATAATTCCCAGCGCAATTTGTTGACTGACATTAAACCAGCCGATCATCGCGTAATCCTGCTTGCTTTTCCACAAATACACATTAAGAAATGTGCCGGACAATGCTGCTGCAAACACAAACAATCCATTCAAGCTTAATAGCAGAATGGATTGTCCGTTCAGGTTTGATTTCAATGCAGTTCCCCCTAACGGAAAAATCACCAATCAGCTTATTACGAGTCAGCTTGTTCAAAGATTTCTTTGATTTAACATGCCCGTATTGAGATGGGACCTATCCGGGGAATTGCCATTTAATTATTGGAAATACCGCTGAGCTTCTCCAGCATTCGCAGTCGGTCATTCTCTGACAAAGTCTGCTGAACATGGAAGCAGCTAGGACACACATAAACATTCAAGACGAACGGCAAGTCCAGAACAGGTTTGCCGAGCACCGGAGACATCGATGGTTCGAAGCCCTCTCTGGTTACGGTTTGTGAACCCGCATGCAGCATATACTCTCCACATTGGGAACATTCAAGAACCTCATCTTGTCTGTCGAGTAATTGTTCAGCACCTTGCTCATAAGCCATTAGATCCGCACCGCTTTCTTCGAATTTTTGTAAAGTATGCAGCACAGGCAGCTTATGAAGCTCATTATCCTGCAATAACGGTGCATCAGCTGGCTTTTCAGATACGATTTCATCCTCTGCCTCGTATAAAATATCCTGCTCCTCATCATCGCCGAGCTGAATACTTAATGTACGATAACCCTTGAGGTCTTCTTTTCCATGAGCGCCGAGCGCCGGACTTACAGAAACCGCATGATCGTGTGTCGCATCTTCATGCCCATCCGTATGTCTGTGAACAGATGGAGAAACAGACTCAGACTCCTCTTCGTCATCGGCTATGTCTGAGTATCCTTTCAGATCATTATGGCAATAAGGACACTCTTCTTCAGGTCCTAATTCTTCATCCCAAATAATTTCCATGTTACACCATGGACAAATAGTCATTTCCAAGCTTTATCATCCTTCCGTTCCGAAGCGTATACCAAGCTTTAGTATACAGGATGTGTCAAGTTACACTCGCACCAATCACATACGATAACGATATTGAAATAATCATAGAGAACAAGCCGACCGCACGGTTATCTTCTTTAATCTCTTGATCGATAGAAAATACCGGTGTCAGAAATTCAAAAAGAAAGTACGCCGCAAGTAGCAGTAAAAAACCAACGAATGACCAGATCATCGTATCATATACGCTGGATTTAGCCTCCATCGCAAAGCGGAGCACGTTGCAAATACCAAACATTTTCCCACCCGTTGCCATGGCTACCGAAACATTGCCTCGCTTGATCTCTTCCCAGCATTTATAACGGGTTACCAGCTCAAAGCAGGACAAAAATACAATCAACTCCAGCACCGCCACGGAGAAATAACCCAGCATCATCCCCAACGGATGTGATAGCAATTCATCAATCGCCATCTTCACCTCGTCCCTCCCGTTCTACCAAGCGTTCTCGGTCAGCAACCCATATCTATTCCAATTCAGCAACCGTTACACCCGTGCCGCCTTCATTGTAGTTACCGATACGGTAGCTTTTCACATGCTTATGCTTGCGAAGGTACTCCTGAATACCAGTTCTCAGGACCCCCGTACCTTTGCCGTGAATAATGTATACCTGACCCAGATTGGCTAAAAACGCTTCATCCATGAAGCGGTCCACTTCCATCAGCGCTTCCTCCACGTTTGCCCCCCGAAGGTCAAGTTCACTTCGCACGTTATCATCCCGTGTCCGCTTAACGCCAGTCACTGGCTTTTGGACCTTTGGAGTAGTCGTTGGGGCTGGTTGCAGCAGCTCCAGATCATCCAGACTGACCTTCATTTTCATGATACCCAGTTGAACGATAGCTTCCTTGCTGCCAGTTAGTTCAACCACATGGCCTTTTTTATTCAGACTGTGAACTGATACTTCATCGCCAGCCATGATGGAACGAGTACGCGGAGTCGCCGGACGTTTGACTGTACTTTTCTTACGTTGTTTCGGTTCTGCTTCATCCAGTTCTCTACGAGCTGCAATCAGCTTGTGCTCCTTCACCGAGGCTCCCTCTTCCTGAGCCAATTTACGCAAATCCGTAATGATTTTCTCTGCTTCACTACGAGCCTTATCCACGAGAACTCTTGCTTCGTCTTCGGCCTTTTCTAGCATACGGTCCCGTTGTGACTCCAGCTTATCTAGCTCGGTCTGATGACGTGTACGCAATACTTCCATTTCCTTACGCAGCTGCTCTGCTTTTTCCCGTTCTTGCTCAGCGGTCAAACGGTTCTGCTCCAGTGACGCAATCATGTGCTCGACGCGCTGGTCTTCTTCGGTTACCTCACCACGGGCATAGTCTAATATACGTCCTGGTAATCCCAATCGCTCGGCAATGGCAAAAGCGTTACTTCGCCCAGGTACACCAACCAGAAGGCGGTAAGTCGGGCTTAATGTAGCGACATCAAACTCCATACTTGCATTAATAATTCCTTTGCGCTCATAGGCATACGCCTTCAATTCACTATAGTGAGTCGTCGCCACCATGCGGCAACCCAGAGCATGTATATGCTCCAGAATAGATACAGCCAGGGCTGAACCTTCTGCCGGGTCCGTTCCTGCTCCCACTTCGTCAAGCAATACAAGACTTTTGGGTGTCATATTTTTCAAGATACTAATAATATTGGTCATGTGACTGGAAAATGTACTCAAGTTCTGCTCAATGCTCTGCTCGTCACCAATATCGGCATAGATTGCATCAAATACGCATAGCTGGCTTTCATCCTCAACAGGCACAAACAGTCCAGACATCGCCATCAAACTTAGCAGACCTATAGTTTTCAGGGTAACGGTTTTCCCCCCTGTGTTCGGTCCGGTAACGATAATGGAGGTGTACGAATTACCCAGTTCCACATCTATGGGAACGACCTGCTCCAACGGAATTAGAGGGTGTCTACCCTTTTTCAGCTTCAAGTACCCGCGATCATTCATTAAGGGAAGCGTTGCCTTCATTTCACGAGCGAGACGAGCTTTCGCAAAAATAAAATCAAGATTGCCTAAAATATCCACATCATACAGCAACATATCCGCTTGTTCTGCGACAAGTGCGGTCAGCTTTTGTAAAATGACTTCAATTTCACGCTCTTCTCTCAGCCTGGTTTCCCTCAGCTTGTTGTTCATGGTCACGATGGATTCTGGCTCGATAAACAAGGTTGCGCCAGACCCGGATTGATCGTGCACAATTCCGCCAAAATAAGAACGGTATTCTGCCTTGACCGGGATGACAAACCGATCTCCACGAATCGTAATCAACTGATCCTGAAGCATTTTGGACACAGTTGAGGAACGAATCATGGAATCCAGCTTTTCACGAATACGCACTTCACCGGAGCGCAGTTCCCGGCGAATTTGTGAAAGCTCTGTACTGGCAGAATCCAGTACCTCTGCATTTTCGTCAATACAGCCTTTAATGGAGTTTTCCAAACTTCTTTGTTCCGAAAGTTGCTCACTCCAATACAGCAATGTTTCAACCGGATTTTCCTCATGCAAACTTGTTACATACACCTGTATACGGCGTGCAGCTTGAACCGTTGTCCGAATACCATGTAACTCCTGCGGACTTAACGTTCCTCCAATACGGGCACGCTTCACCGTAGGAGTGATATCCACCACTCCGTTAAATGAAGGCACTCCTTTCAGCCGATCAGCAGCATAGGCCTCATCTGTACCTTTTAGCAATTTCTTGATATGCTCCAAATCATCGCTGGGCTGTAATCGAAGGGCTGTCTGTTGTCCCGTTGCCGTTTGGGCATAGTGACTTAGTTTATTTAGAATTTTTTGATATTCAAGGGTTTTAAAAATTTTAGAGTCCAACTTCACTGCTCCTTTCACTTATATCTATATTATACCGAAAGCAGCAAACTTACGCTATTTGCCAACTCTGCTTTACACATAAGAAAGCTCTTCATGCCACACACTAACCTTTGTCTAACCCTGTTAATTCAAAAAAACAAAGGAGGTTATTCCGTGAGCATTCTTGGGCACATTGTACGTTTCATCGTTGCCGCTCTGGTTCTGATGGTCGTAAGCTGGATCGTTCCCGGATTTAGTGTAGGCGGCTTTTGGAGTGCGCTGATCCTTGCCATTGTCATTGCCTTGATTGGCTATATCGTCGAGGCGATATTTGGTCGACGCGTTTCTCCATTTGGACGCGGTATCGTTGGTTTTCTAGTGAGCGCTCTGGTTATCTGGGTCGCTCAATATGTCGTGGCCCATGTTAGTGTTTCGATTATGGGCGCATTGCTCGCTGCATTGGTTATCGGGATTATCGATCTCTTCATTCCGGTATCGACACCATTTGAAGCCGGGCGCAAGGAAGGGAAATAATTTCGGCAAACACTTCCAGCATAGCTGTCCCGAAGCAGATTCATCTGCCAAAGGACAGCTTTTTGTCATTTATACTTCTTAGCGATACCATAAACAAACAATCCCCAGCCATGAGCAGCCGGGGATTGCCTTACATTTATAATCCGTATCTACTGATCCTGTTCGATAAGCTCAATCCATTCATTATACTCGGTTTGAAGCTTGGTGTATTCTTCCTTTAGTTGACGTAATTCTGTTGAAATCTTCTCTGCATTTTCTCGGTCTACGTCCTGTTGTACTTGTAGTAAACGAAGCTGATGAGCCGCCATTTCATATTTTTGACCTACTTCATCTAACTCAGACTGCAAGGCCATGCGTTCCTGCTCTATGGACTGCTGTTCTGCCTTTGCGGTGTTGGCAGCTTCAACCGCGGAACGAATCTCCTCCTGAAGCTGTTCTTTTTGTTCAATCGTTACCGCTATTTCCCGTTCCCAAGAAGCAAATTCTTCCTTGCGGGCAGCATCTTCAGCTTCCAAACGTTCCGCTTCAGCCTTCAACTGATCGTATTTAAGCTGCCATTCCACAGAGGCCTTCTCAGCACGTTCCAATTCACTTTGCCGGTCATGATTTTCCTGCTGGAGTTGCTTAATATGTTGCTCCAGCTGTCCAGCTCGGCTCTTCATGCTTCCATATTGCTCCTGAAGCGATTGATACGCCTTCGCACTCTCTTGCTCTCGGACTTGGGCTTTCTCAAGCTCGTCCTGAACACGAATCAGCTCAGGTGATAGCTCCTTGATTTTCGCTTCAAGTTGAACCAGCCGTTGCTGTTGTGAAGCATATTTATCATTAGCAGCCTCAACCTCAGCCACAGTCTGCTGTAGTTGTTCCTCTGTCGCTTCCTTCTGTTCACGCGCTTCCAGTAGGGAAAGCTCCAACTCATCGGCTGCCAACTGACGTTCTTCTGCAAGCTTCTTCCATGACTTCTCACTTTCAGCCAGCGTAGCCAGCTCGCTTTGCAGCTTGCGAGAAGATACATGAGCTTGCTCCAGCAGCTTCTGCATCCGGCGCTGCTCTTCCTCCAGCTTAGCCGCCTGCTGCTGCGTAGCCTTGGCTTCATTCACCAACTGATCATATCTGCTTTGCAGTTCTTCACGCGCAAGCGTATTTGCCTGCTCCCGCTCTTTTGCCGCCTGTTGCTGTGCTTGTAGCTGAGCCTCCAGCTCGGACTGTTGTTGCTCCAATGCTACAGCTTGCTCTCGAGCCTTCTCCAGACGAGAAGAAAGCTCTGCATTTCCTGCTTGTACTTGTTCTAATTGCTCCTGAAGCTCCTCCATCCGAATCTCCTGCTCCAGTGCAGCTTCTTCAGCACGTTTCTGTGCTTCCTCATGCTGGAGCTTTTCCTCATTTAGAGCCAATTCAGCCTGTTTACGTTCCTGCTCCAGCTGATCATTCAGCCCGGAGCACTTGATCTGCCATTCGCTTATCTTCTGGCTATGCTCTTGCTGCAAAGTAGATCGCAAATTGTCCAGCTCTATACGTTTTCGCTCCTGATGAGCCTTTTCCGCAGCGGAAAGCTTAGCTTCAGCCTGTTTAGCCGCTTCGGCTATTTCCTTCTTCAACTGCTCTTCTGTCTGCCGGACACGCGCATTTGCAGCCTCTTGCTGCTCTTTCAGCTTACGAGAAGCTTCTTGACGAGATTCCTCCAATTCACGCTTAGCTTGTTTTTGTGCATTTTCAAGTTCAGCCGCTTTTTTCTCCTGCTGTTCGAGCTTTGCCCTTAGTTCGGCAATTTCCTTGGCTGATGTAGATTCGGTCTCCACCAGTTTCTTCTGCGTCGTTTCTTTTTCTTCCCTCAATTGAACAAGGGCTTGGTGCATATCTGTATTTTTCTGCTGTTGTTCCCCTAGAGCCGTCTGGAGTTGGGCCAGATCTCCCCGGAGCTCCGCCCGTTCCGCTGCCAAGCGGTTCATATGGCTCTGAATCTCCTGAATTTGTACAGCTTCTTCAGCCATATGAACCGCAGCCAGCACGGCAATTCGGGGCATATCCAGACGCGAATGTGCTTGAGAAATGCTGTGCATACGTTCATCTACGTAATTAGCAACCTGCTTCATATAATCGCTATTGCTGCCGACAAGTTTATAAGAAGTACCGTAGATCTCTACAGTGACGCGAGTACGATCTGGTGTAGTCACAATTATGCCCTCCTTCAATACTACTGTATGTTGATTCTAAGGTGTGTCCGGTACTAGGGTAACCCGCCTTCCGTGAAGCGTTCAACCTTATTAGTCCGGCTTCCCCGCAGCGGGTGAATATCAGAGTAGAGAGCTTCTATGATGATAGGCCAAAAAGCCGTATCGAACCTCTGTCACTAAGATTCGATACGGCTTCCCGCATTTCCTGCTACTTTCTCAATTCCGCTCCAAAAGTTTGTTCTAGAGACGTAACGACAGGAGAATGCGCCGCATTAATCTCTTCATCCGTCAACGTATGCTCCCAATGACGATAGGTCAGGGAAATAGCCACGCTCTTCTTGTCTTCACCAAGCTTGCTGCCTGTAAATACATCAAACACCCGTGCATCCTGCAACAGTTCTCCGCCTGCAGCGTGAATAACACGAAGCAGTTCACCTGCCTCAACGTCTTTATTCACCACGAGGGCAATGTCACGTTCCACGGACGGGAAGCGAGCCAGCTCTCTGAACTGAATATGGGAGTTTGCATGCTCAACGAGCTGTTGCAACGCGATTTCAGCTACATACGTATCGTTCAGCCCATAGGACTGTTGCAGTTCAGGATGAATCTGCCCAACTGTACCGATCCGTTGGGAGTTTCCGTTCACATCCAGCCATACCGAAGCGGAACGTCCTGGGTGGTAGCTTTGCGGCTGGTCAGCCACATAGCGAATGCTGGCACTTAGTCCAAAATAGTCGAACACTGTTTCAAGCGCACCTTTAATATCAAAGAAGTCGACCTTTTCGGCTCCGATGTTCCATTGTTTTTCACGGCGCACTCCAGTCAGCAGCAGACTCAGCACTTGAATTTCCTGCGGCTGGCGGGTTAATGTTTGCTCTTCTGTATAGAATACAGTTCCCATCTCAAAAATCGCCAGATTATCTTGCTTCCGATTCATGTTGTACACCGCTGTATCCAGCATTTGCGGAATGATGCTTGTACGCAATACACTACGGTCTTCGCTCATAGGCATAGCCAAACGTACCGGATGGCTGCCTTCTGTCAGAGCATTAAATAAAGCTGTGCTTTGCGGATGCACAAAAGAGTAACTGATCGTCTCCTGCCAGCCACCAAGAGCCAGCAATCTGCGCAAGGAACGACGCAGGGACTGCGATGCCGTCAAAGCTCCTGGAGTTGTCGGTCCCTCAATCGGCGTGGTTGGGATATTGTCATAGCCATACAGACGTGCCACTTCTTCGATTAAGTCCACATCAATGGTAATATCTCCACGGCGTGTAGGTACTTCAACTTCCAGCACCCCTTGTTCTGCATCGCCACATCCAAAATGAAGTCTACCAAGAATCGTCTTCACCTCAAGCAGGGACAGTTCGGTTCCCAAATATCGGTTTATTTTATCTAGCGACAGCTTGATAATGTGGTTTTTAGCTTTTGCAGAAGCAGACTCTACGATGCCCTGGTGTACAGTGCCCCCTGCATAACGCTGAATCAGCGCAGCTGCACGATTTACAGCAGGTATAACAGCTCCTGGATCAACCTCTTTTTCAAAACGCAGACTTGCTTCCGAACGCAGTCCCAGTTGGCGGGATGTTTTACGAACGGTACCGCCGTCAAACTTCGCAGATTCCAACGCAATGCTAACCGTCGCATCCGTAACCTCAGAATTGGCTCCACCCATCACGCCTGCCAATGCAATCGGCTTTACACCGTCTGTGATCAACAGCATATGTGGTTCCAGCTTACGCTCCTGATCGTCAAGTGTAATCAAAGTTTCGCCTGTACGAGCAAGTCGCACCTCAATATTTCCATTTTCCAGCTTATCCGCATCAAAAGCATGCAACGGCTGACCATATTCCAGCATAACATAGTTCGTAATATCTACGATATTATTAATCGGACGAACACCTGCCGCCATCAGACGGTTTTGAATCCATAACGGTGAAGGGCCCACTTTAACACCTGTGATATAACGCGCTGCATAGTGTGTGCACAGTTCAGGAGTATCTACCTTAACGGACAAGTGATCTGCCGCAGCATCACTAATTTCCACCAGATCCTTAGCAGGGTCAGCGAGCGAAATGTCACGTCCTAGAATGGCACTTACTTCATATGCAGCTCCATGCATACTCAGGCAATCCGAGCGGTTGGGTGTCAAATCAAAATCCAGCACCTGATCATCCAGGGCAAGCAGCTTCGTAATTGGCGTACCAATTTCAGCATCCTCTGGCAGCACCAAAATGCCTTCCTGCAATTCTTTTGGCAATAGCTTATCATTCATGCCCAGTTCTTTGGCCGAGCAGATCATGCCCATGGACACAACACCACGCAGCTTGGCCTTTTTAATATGAAAATCTCCTGGTAGCTTTGCACCTACAACTGCAACAGGAACCTTTTGACCTGCATCCACGTTCTTGGCACCACACACAATTTGCAGGTCTTCTCCCTGACCCGCATCGACAATACACACATTCAGCTTATCCGCATCCGGGTGCTTTTCCTTGCTTTTGACATAGCCTACAACGACGCCAGTAATTCCTTGGTTACGATGTTCAACTTCATCAATTTCAATGCCCGAACGGGTGATTTTTTCTGCTAGCTCCTCCGCACTCACTTGATCCAGTGATACATACTCGGACAGCCACTCGAATGATACTTTCATATGGGTTCACTTCCCTTGATATAGTTGTTTATTGACGCGCAAACTGCTTCAAGAACGACAGATCGCTGTTATAAAAATGGCGAATATCGTCAATGCCGTATTTCAAAATGGCTATCCGTTCTACACCCATACCGAATGCAAAGCCACTGTACACCTCGGGATCAAAACCACCCATTTCCAGCACTTTCGGATGCACCATACCACAGCCCAAAATTTCAATCCACACGCGCTCGCCGTTTTTCTTCACAAAAGTCACGTCTACTTCAGCACTTGGCTCGGTGAACGGAAAGAAGCTTGGGCGCAAGCGGATTTCGGTCGATTCCCCGAACATTTCGCGTGCAAATTGCAGCAAGGTTCCTTTCAAATCACTCATACGAATGTCTTTTCCAATCACAAGGCCTTCAATTTGGTGGAATTGGAAGGAATGCGTTGCATCGTCATCATCACGTCGAAATACCGTACCCGGACAAATCACCTTAATAGGCGTTTCACCCTTCATCGCCTCCATCGCGCGAATCTGAACTGGTGACGTATGAGTACGCATCAACAGATCCTCGGTCAGGTAAAATGAATCCTGCATATCACGTGCCGGGTGGTTTTTAGGCAGATTCAATGCTTCGAAGTTATAATAATCGGTCTCTGCCTGTGGTCCCTCAGCCACTCGATATCCCATACCTGTAAAAATATCCTCGATTTGCTCGATCACTTTGTTAAGTGGGTGGAGCCCGCCTTGCGGCATTGCGCGTCCAGGCAACGTAACGTCGATTTTTTCTGCTTGCAGGCGCTCATTCGTTTCTGCTTTCGTGAACTCGTCCTGCTTACGGTTAACGACCTCTTCAATCGCCTCACGCACCTCATTGGCTACCTGGCCAACAACTGGGCGCTCTTCCGCACTCAGCTTGCCCATACCGCGCAAAATTTCGGTCAGTGCACCCTTTTTACCCGAATATTTAACTCGTAGATCAGCCAGCTCCTTGGGTGTTTCCACCTTCTCCAATACTTCCAGTGCTTCTTCCTTCAAGGCCAGCAAATGTTCCTTCATTTGGATGGTTTCGCTCATCGCCTGTTCAGTCCCCTTTCTTCATATCCAGCTTTTCAGACAACAAAAAAAGGTCTTTTCTCCCGAAAAGGGACGAAAAGACCGTGGTACCACCCTCGTTAGACAATGAAGTTCAGCTACCCGATGCATTGCCTTGTGGCAATCAGTACGGGTGATCATTCATGCTATGCATCATCATCTCGCTCTGCACGTTATAACGGTCGTGAACCGGTATCCCCTACTTGCACAACCGCCATTTACATGACGCTTGAGGTTCAAGGAACTGCTCCGGAGCGAACTTCAACAGCCCAATATTTGCAGAAACGCTCTCAATCCTACGGCGCTTCCTCCCTGTTCAATCGGACACTGCCTACTCTTCTCCATCAAGACATTTTCTAAATACGAACTATTGTTCATTATTATATGCAAACTACTGCACTTTGGCAAGCAGCGCCTATATTTCATTCCTTCAGATATCGGGATCATTCAACTGATCCAGCTTGTCACGAATGCGCCTGATATCGCTCAAGAGCTCCTCATTTGCTTCACTCGTCCCCGTCATTCCCATCAGTTCGGTAAGACGCAGCTGTAATCGTAGACGTTCCTCCCGCTCTCTCTGATCCTTTGGCTCTCGGATGCTTCTCCGTTCATCTTCTTGTTTTTCGTCGGCCGTCCCCTCGTAGATTTCATATCCGCCCCCCGGCTGCATATCGAGTAATCGAGTTGCCGTACAACGCACCAGCTCCCGGTCATGCGAGACGAGTACCAATGCCCCATCATATCGGCGTAAAGAGTCCTCTACAATTTCACGGGTTTCAATGTCAAAGTAATTCGTCGGTTCATCCAGCACCAGCAGATTGGCTCCACTAAAGTACAGACGCAGAAAGGCTACCCTGCATTTTTCTCCCATACTGAGCGTTCCGATCCTTTTGAATACATCCTCTTTGGCAAATAAAAAACAGCCCAGCACCGTTCTCGCTTCTGTTTGGGTCATGGTTGGGAGTGCAAGCAGACTGTCGAGCAACGTCTGATCCTCTGGAAGCTGCTCCAACTCCTGTGAAAAATACCCGATATTCAACTGTGGGTTGGCTGTGATTTTTCCCGTCTTCGGTTCAAGCTGACCTGTTAATAACCGAAGCAGCGTGGTTTTGCCAATTCCATTGGGCCCTCGAACAGCCAAACGATCCCCACGTGCAACGTTCAGATTTAGATTTTTCACGATGGCATGGTCGTCGTAGCTAAAGTCAACCTGCTCAGTACGCAGCAAATATTTAGCCTGAAACCCGCTGTCATTTAATTTCATGTGCAAAGACGGGGCTTCACGTGGTTGCTCTACCCTGTTAGCCTCCAGTCGCTCCAATTCCTTCTCCTTTGCATGATAACGGGAAATATTTTTTTTAGCCTTGGCCTTGTAAAAGCTCTGCGTAATGGCCATTTCAACCTTGGATGCGCTGCGATGCGCCTGATGAAACCATTCCCTGTAATTTCGAATCGTTTCCTCCAGCGCCTGTCTCGCCAGTTCCTGCTTCCGATAGCTCGCCTCCTGCTCTCGCAGTTCCCGCTCCTTCTGCGCTTTATATTCCTTATAACCACCTTTATAGCGCTCAATACCTGTGGATGTAAGCTCAACTATACTCGTAGCCAACTGATCCAAAAAGGCTCTGTCATGCGATACAAACAGCAGTGTTCCAGGATACGAGGACAGCCACTGCTCCAGCCAAAGCATACTTTCGGCATCCAAATGGTTGGTTGGCTCATCCAGTACCAGCAGCTTGGGTTGCCTGACCATCAGGCCAGCCAGTCGTACTCTCGTCTTCTGTCCGCCACTCAGATCACCATAAGCAATGGACCACGTCTGTGCAGGCATTCCCATTCGGGTGAGCGCCTTTTCCACCTCAGACTCCCAAGCAAAGCCTTGTAGGCGTTCGTATTCATCCATCAGCTCGCCGTAACGCTCCAGTTGCTGCTCCATATCCTTACCAGCGTCGGCTAGGTCAGCTTCCAGCTCTCCCATCGTTTGCTTGAGACGCCAATGCCTAGAGCTGGCCTGCTGTGCGGCCTCCAGTGCGGTTCGAGACCTATCCACTGTATCCTGCTGCTTCAGCCAGCCTCGCTCTTCCATGGGCAAATCATGTTCTACTTGACCGGAGGTTGGCGCTTCATCTCCCAGCAATATTCGTAATAACGTTGTTTTACCGGCTCCATTTCTCCCAAACAACGCGAGCCGTTCTCCTTCCGTCACATCCATCGACACATTCTCAAATATAGATGTCCCGTTCCATTCCTTGACTACATTGCGAACTCGCAAAATGGTTTTCATACCACGATCATCCTTTCCCAGCCCGGTTTTTACACCGGAAGCAATAAAAAAAGCCGCAGAAGGCTGCGGCTTGCATACAGGAAAATAGAATGACTGCTATGAATTATTTCAGAACTTATGCATATGAAAAATAACACCGCGAACGAAAAAAACAAATCCCGTTTCGGAAATATACGCATACGTCCCTACTTTCATTTCAGACACACTTCTCCCGTTGCAGCTTGCAGCCGCCTGCCAGTAACGTGCAGTTGAGTGGGAAAATCAGTGTGCTTACTTCATCGGACGTATGGTTACCTTCCTTTTTATGGGATACTTACTTGCAGTCAGTATAGCAGATCACAGTATTTTTGCAATACCAGTTTTATTTTCCAAATACCAACGTTGTATTGGACGAACCTGCATACTTAGTTACAAATTCTTTAGTATATTCAGGGGTTTGAACTTGATAACTGTAGTTCTTGCTCGGATTCCATCGGGTCACAGGCGATTTTTGGCTGGTGATGGCTGGAAAACTACCTACATCTTTAAATTCACCATTGGCTTTATCATCCAGAATACCGCCCTTTTCACTACCTTTTCCAAAATAATTATTTTCGGAATAAATTCGTGCATTGGTTGCTATTGTGTAAGCCAACTGAAAATTATTAATATAATTATTTTTTACATGGAAATATCCATATCTCATCAGACCTGGACCGCGTACAAGTAAGTTTTCAAAATAATTATTAGCAATTGTAATATGCGGCATGCCATCATAATTTTTATTGCTGTCATCTGGATAACCCAGAATAAGGCCATATTTATGATTAGCAAATTTGGAGTTGCTAATGGTTACATAATCAGCCAATTGCCCTATGTACAAAAGCTTGTCCAGATCCGAGCCATTTGCATTATAATTATGACCTGCAAAAGTAACATGATCAATCCAATAATTTGTGCCCGCAGTAAGATATAGCTGGATATCATCGTTACCATTAATGCTGGCGCTGTGCTCAAAAGTTAAATTTTGAAAGATCACATTTCCCGAGTTAGCTGTTGTTTTCAAATGAATATTGATTAGCTTATTTTGCGCATAAGAGCCGATTAGCGATTTGTTGGAACCAATATTGATCACGGTTTTAGAAGAAGCAGAAATATTCTTTTCGATGACCAGAATTTTAGGTGTTGAGTCCCCTAGCTGATTTTTCAATTCGTTTAGATTATTGATATAGATGACCTGACCATTTTTGCCCCCTGTTGTAGCAGGCTTTGAAGCTCCCGTTTCGCTTTTAGCCTGTCCAGCAAAACCAATCATGCCATTCGTCGACGTATTTGGGAAATCAGTCGCAGCGAACGTAGCACTTGCTGAAAAAGTAAAAAGCACAAAGGCTAAAGCTAAAAGAAAAGAGATTTTTCTCATCGCAGCTACACCATCCTTTTTTTATATTAAATTCCAATTACGAGACTATACTTTTTTCGCAAAATGGTAAATAGTTCTTTTTATCTGTTTATTTATAGCATATAAGAAAAATATTTAATATTGTATTATTTATCAGCGTGAAAATAGTTCGTAGGAACGCAAAAAGCCGGGATCCCCCATTGGTATCCCGGCTAAAATATATTCTTATTGCAAACAAAATAAAAACCCTTGAGTCACAAGGGTTTCGAAATTTTAAAAATCGTAAGCGGGTGATGGGAATCGAACCCACGCTATCAGCTTGGAAGGCTGAAGTTCTACCATTGAACTACACCCGCATTATATAACATCTTGATTCTTATGTATGACATGCACAAACCTTTGTCAACTAACTGAATCAGGATGGTATTTAGTATAACTTACCTTTTTGTAAAATGCAAGCATACTAGACGCCATCCTGAGCCAGCCAATTCACAGGTTTACGTAAAAACAATTTTTCAAAAACTTCTGCCGGAATGGGACGGCTAAAATAATACCCCTGACCTTCATGACAATCCTGCGCCTGCAAAAAATGAAGCTGCTCCTCATTCTCCACCCCTTCAGCCGTAACCTTCAGCTTTAAATGGTGAGCCATAGAGGCAATGGTAGATACAATGGCCGCATTTTTGCTGTCAACCAGTACCTCATTTACAAAGGACCGGTCAATTTTCAGACGATCAATCGGAAGATTTTTTAAATAATGCAATGAGCTATAACCCGTTCCAAAATCATCAATACTGATTGCAACACCAATAGCTTTTATTTTTTTCAACTGTTCAAAGGCCCGGTCCTTATCAAAAGTCATACTCTCGGTAATCTCCAGCTCTAAATAGCGTGCCTCCAGTCCCGTATCGGACAAAATGCCCCAAATGACATCAACCAGCTTTTTTTGCTGGAATTGGCGCATGGATAAATTGACCGAAATCGGAATCGATGGATACCCCAGCTCCTGCCACTGCTTATTTTGGAGACATGCCTCACGCAACACCCATTCCCCCAAGGGCACGATCAGGCCACTTTCTTCAGCTACTGGAATAAAATCACCCGGCATCACCATCCCGCGATGAGGATGATTCCAACGCACCAGCGCTTCCAAACTCGTTAGCTCGCCACTTTGCAGGTGGACACGTGGCTGATACACCAATGAAAATTCTTCATTTTCAAGCGCACGCCGCAAATCATTCTCCAACTGGAGTCTTTCATGCGCTCGCATCTGCATCGCACTAGCATACCGCTGAAAATTCACCCCTTGCTCCTTGGCACTATGTACAGCAGTATCCGCCTGTTGAATAAGTTGTTCGCTCTGATTCGCATCCGACGGGTACAAAGCTATGCCAACGCTCACCATCACATGATAAGACTCCCCATTAATATCAAACGGCTGATCGAACAGCTTCACCATATCATCAATACGATTTCTCATGACATCTGAATCTTCGTAGCCCATTAGAAGAAAGGCAAATTCATCTCCACCCATGCTAAAGACCGCTTCCCCTTCGCGGCAAAAATGCCCCAAGCGTTCGCCTACCGCATACAGCAAATAATTGCCTGCCGTATGCCCAAGCGAATCATTAATCGCTTTGAAACGATCAATATTTAGCACTAAAAGCGCTACTGTCTCATCAGATTTCAGTGAATTGCGCAATATTTTATCCAGGCGCTGGGAAAGACGACGGCGATTGGGAAGGCCTGTTATATCATCGTTATAAGCAATATGATTAAACTCAGATTCTGCCGCCTGTTTTTTCCGATAAGGAACCAGAACCATAAGCCGGACCAGACCGCTCAACAAATTATAAAATGCAATCACGTTAGTCAAAAGTCCTATAAGATGATTGATATCACTCATTTGCTCAGCAAATAAATAGAACAACTGGCTCACAACACACAGCCCAATCCCACGAACCATAAGCAACATGCCCAATTCCGCGGGGCGAACTTTCCGATATTTTCGTACTCCAAAAATAAATGTGAGTACCAGCAGTATCATGACAACCAGATTCAACGTCCAGCCCAGGTTACCTAATTCGTACCGTATACGTAGATCCGGTAAGCCTGCATCATATGCCTTAATAACTCCTAGAATCAGCAACGTGCAGCCTATCCCTGCCCACAAAGCCACTGTCTTGTATTCAGACTTCGTCTTTCTAAATGGAAGGGAACAAACGAATAAGAGCATGACCGAGGTAAAGGCACGATTTACAAACAGCAGCCACAACGAAATGCCCGGAGACAAAGCAAAGTCCGTCAGGCTTACGAAACTAAACGAAACGATATGAACAAGACAAAGCAGACCAGCCACCAAAAACGTTGGGGCAATAAGAAGTCTCTGCCAGGTTAACTGTTCCAGCAAAACGGACCAGGATTGATAAAAAATAGAAAAACAAATCGCCGCACAGGCAAATCCTATAATCGGATATAACAAGAAAAATACATTATAGGAGTATATTTTATTCAAAGTTACGTGAAATAACTGCACTAAGACAAATAAAACTATGGCGGCAATTCCAATGCCTATCGTTTTTTTTACTTCCAGCCGTATATTCATTCAGCCTCTTCAGCCCCCTGCATATCGGAGATTCCGATCATCTAAGACGTTTGACAGCTTTGGAAGCCGTTGTTTAAGTCTATAGTATCAAAAAAAATGTTGTATTCTGGTATATAATAGCATTTAATCTGTGAAAGGTGAATCATTTTTTTGTTCTATATTCATGAATTTATTTTCGCATTTATGCAAATGCACATGCTTACAGTACCAAAAAAGCGCATCATCTTTTCAGATCATGCGCTTCAGATGACATTTTTCAAATAGGTGATACCTATACCCCAACGCTGCACACCACAACAGAAATAGTATGTACAGGACCCCTCTGCGAAAATCTCATCATATTAGACTACAGGAAGTGTGATTTTAAATTGTGTACCGCTTCCATGTTTACTGTCTACATGAATGAAGCCTCCGTGATTTTTGATAATACGATAGCTCACAGCCAATCCCAAGCCGGTTCCACTTTCTTTTGTTGTAAAAAAAGGATCGAATAAACGCGCCAATGTATTGTGATCCATACCTAAGCCGTTATCCTCAATGCAAATGTGCACATAAGAGCCCTCAAGCACGGTATGGATATCAATGCATCCCTCTCGTTCCCCGCTGATGCTTTCAATGGCATCCATCGCATTTTTAATCATATTGAGGATAACCTGCTTAATCTGCTTCACGTCAATGGAAACCTTCATGAGTTCATCATTTTCATCCAGTGCGATCTGGCAGCCCTTCATCAACGCCTCGCTTTCTGTCAGCATCACTACTTCTTTCAACAGTCCCATCACAGATACTGCCGTTTTTTGCGGAGCCGAAGGCTTGGACGAATTTAAAAACTCGTAAATAATGTCGTTCGCACGATCAATTTCGGTTAAAATAATGCGGGCATACTCATCCCTGCCCAACTCCACCAAGTGCGGCCGAAGCAATTGAATAAAACCCCGGATTGCAGTAAGCGGGTTACGGATTTCATGGGCGATAGAGGCCGAAATACGTCCTAGCATCGCCAGCTTGTCGTTTTGATACGCCGTCTGCTCAATCTGCTTATAATCCGACACATCCTTTACACTAAACAAAAAATCGCCATCCATCTGATCACCGTAGGTCACTGTTATCAACCAATGCCGACCATACTCATCAATCAACTCATGATAGCGCTTTCTATGAAAGATAGTTTCTTTATAAATCCGCATGATTTTCTTCTTCTTAAACCGACTTAACTCAGGATGATGCAAAATTTGCATCAGGTTGCGACCCGCGAGCGAACTACGTGGTAGCTCCAGTAATCTCGCCATTTGCACGTTAATAAAGGTCAGTACCCCGTCACTGTCAAACAGCATGATACCACTATCCAGGTTCTCCAGTACATTTTCATACTTATTATTGGCGATCTGTGTGGAAGGGCAAGCTCCCACGGTATCAAGCAAGGCTTCTTGGAATTCACTGATCATGCCAGGCTTCCCCCTTGTATCGGAATGATAAACTGGCCGTATCGGACGTGTAATATTCTTGAAGAAGAGAAAGGGATCTATCGATCACCCTTCAAATGGTGTAAAAAACAGTTTCAATCAACTCCGACCATTTTTTTCGATTCGAGTCTTATTTTATGATAGACAAGATTAAGGATCACAGTCAATCGGAAAAAGTGTCGAATCCACATTTTTATCCTATTTTCTTTCGTCATAATATCTGCGCAACATTACAAAATAAAAAAATAAGTTAAAAATAAGCGCCCTACACACCAAAGAAGCTCTCCAGATTTGAGAGCTTCTTTGGTGTGTAGGATGTCAACTGCCGCTCTTATTATGTTGAAGCCGGGATCGTCTTTGACTCATAACAGCCAGTCTTCTCTTAAGCTCTCCCTGCCATTTCTCATCATTCATTTGTTTGGCTACCGTCAATAAATCCAGCGACATGTCAATTTGGCGCTTCACAATTTCAACTGCATCTTCACTCTCACGATTTACACAATTTTCAAATATCGTATCATCGTCTTCCATGACATAATCCTGAAAATCAATCTCGGATGCCCCATCTCCATGTGCATACTCAGCCAAAATTTCATACTCATTTTCGACTTTATAATGAACTTCAATGCGACGACATACCGGGCAAAACAGCAAAGGAACATTATGGACTTGGGTGCGGTAATGCTTCAGCGTTCCCTTGGTTCCTACCATGCTTGCTCCACAGCAATAACTCATCCGGGCTCAGCCTCCTCTGAACAAAACCTGTTCTGCCTTGTTTATCTTCTACAATACCTTATTCGCTTTCATCAGGCAAAATTCCTCCAGAACACAACAACATTTCCATAATTATTTGTTACTTCACTCTGTATTACATGATTCAGACAGGCTATTCCTATATCTCCGCTGCATAGCGCAGGCAAGCAAGCCCCCAACAACGGTAAAATAACCGCTTGTTGGGGGCTTGCTTGTTTAAGTTCAACTTGTAAAGCTAATATTACAGATTTTTATCGCCTGGTTTCCAGTTCATTGGGCACAAGCCACCGGATTGCAAAGCTTGCAGTACACGCAATGTTTCTTCTACACTGCGACCTACATCATTGTGGTTAACCACTTGATATTTCAGTTCGCCTTCTGGATCAATGATGAACAAGCCGCGCAATGCAACACCTTCTTCTTCGATCAGAACACCATAGTCGCTTGCTGTTTTTTTCGTGATGTCAGAAGCCAACGGGAAGTTCAGTTTGCCCAGACCGTTGTTTTCTTTAGCTGTGTTGATCCATGCTTTGTGGCTGTGCACGGAGTCTACACTGATACCCAAAATTTCAGTATCAAGCTCTTTGAATTGGTCAGCAGCATCGCTCAATGCCGTAATTTCTGTTGGGCATACAAACGTGAAATCCAGTGGATAGAAGAAAAATACGAGCCACTTGCCACGGTAATCGGAAAGTTTCACCGAG
Organism: Paenibacillus sp. DP01; assembly: GCF_044784315.1. Lineage (NCBI taxonomy): Bacteria > Bacillati > Bacillota > Bacilli > Caryophanales > Paenibacillaceae > Paenibacillus > Paenibacillus sp. DP01. Next base: position 1,752,579 of record NZ_CP173059.1, on the reverse strand, counting down.
CCAAATTCTTGACCGTCTCCAGATACTGTTTCCAATGCAAAATCAGGTGCGGGTCTTCCTACCAATCTTTCTGCCATAATGTGAAATCCTCCTTTAAAATATGTAAGAAAAACACCAATTGTGCTTTCCTCAATCATCTGTATTGTAATAAACAACCTACTTGATAAATGTTATCATTCGCTGAAATCAAAGTCAATATTATAACCATTACTTTTTTATAATTATTTTAAACTAGCTTAAAAATTCACGATTTATTCACATTTGGAGTTTTCTGATACACAAGTAGCTCCTGATTGCTCAGGAGCTACGATGTTAATTATTTGCTGTAAAGTTATACTGTATAACCTCACTATATAATAGGAAGCTTTTTTTCAGAACAAGTACGTTTCCGGGGACTTTAGCGAATAGCTGCTGCGATCAAATCGCCCATTTGAGTTGTCGAGATCGCTTGTGATTTATCCACTGCGATATCTGCCGTACGGTGTCCTGCATCCAGTACCTCAGCTACCGCCTTCTCGATAGAGTCAGCTGCTTTCTCGTACCCAAAGGTGAGGCGGAACATCAAAGCAACGGACAAAATCGTTGCAATGGGGTTCGCCAGTCCCCGACCAGCAATATCAGGTGCTGAGCCGTGCACCGGCTCGTACAGACCGAAGCTGCCTTCTCCCAGTGATGCAGAGGAGAGCATACCGATGGACCCAGTCAGCATAGCTGCTTCATCACTAAGAATGTCACCAAACATATTTTCGGTTACAATGACGTCAAAACTGGATGGACGACGCAGCAATTGCATGGCACAGTTATCGACCAATACATGCTCAAGCTCGACATCTGGGTAATCTACAGCGACCCGGTTAACAACTTCACGCCATAGACGGGAAGTTTCCAGTACATTAGCCTTATCCACCGATGCGAGTTTTTTGCGACGTTTTTGTGCAATTTCGAAGGATTGACGAACAATACGCTCTACTTCTGTTACATTATATGCGCAAGTATCGACCGCTTCTTCACCCTGAGCACTCTCTCGTCTATACTTCTCACCGAAATAAATGCCGCCCGTCAGTTCGCGCACCACGATCAAGTCCGTTCCTTCCAGTACCTCTGGTTTCAAAGTAGATGCGTCCTTAAGACAATCGAAAACAACAGCAGGACGAAGATTTGAAAACAGACCAAGCTCTTTGCGAATACCGAGCAATCCGGTTTCAGGACGAAGCTCCTTAGGATTGTTGTCCCATTGTGGTCCTCCTACCGCTCCCAACAGCACGGCATCTGCAGATTGGCATACGGCCAGTGTTTCTTCCGGCAATGGAGTCCCTTTCTTATCAATGGCAATCCCGCCGAACAGCGCATGCTCTGTTTCAAATGAAAGGCCAAATACTTCTTCCGTACGTTTCAAAATTTTCTCTGCCTCTGCGACCACTTCAGGTCCGATTCCGTCTCCCGCTATTACTGCAATCTTTTTAACGTCTGCCATCACGTACACTCCTCTTGTTATACAGCCATACAGCCGTATTTCTCATACCTTCTTTGTAACATATAAAGCAGGGCTTTGACCAAGATATAGAATCTATCAATTCAATAGGCTCAGCCTATAAGCTGATTTTTTCATTAGAGAATAAGAAAACAGGACCGGTAACACCCGATCCTGTCTATATTCATTTCATAGGCTTGTATAAACTTAGGATTTATAATCTACGCGATTGCTGTAATTTTTACGCTTGTCGATCAAACCATTCAGTGCATCCACATAAGCTCGTGCACTTGCTTCCAAAATATCAGTGCTTACCCCGCGTCCCTGTACAGATATTCCGTTTTGAGTCAGCACCACATGTACTTCACCTAGAGCGTCCTTGCCATGGGTAACAGATTTGATGGAGTAATCAGAAAGTACAACACTCTCGCTGCTGGCTTGGTCAATCGCATTATAGATCGCATCAACTGAACCATTTCCTTCGGCTTCTGTCTCGATTACTTGACCTTCATCGTTAACCAGACGCACTTGTGCGGAAGGCGTAGCCTTGTTCCCATAAGTTACGAAAATGGTTTCCAGCTTGAAGACTTCAGGTGCATCGGCCAATTTTTCTTCCAGCAATGCCAAGATATCATCATCCGATACTTCCTTCTTCTTATCAGCCAAATCCTTGAACTGACCAAATGCACGATTCAGATCTTCTTCGTTCAATTCGTAGCCCAATTCGACCAAACGCTCACGGAAAGCATGACGCCCTGAATGTTTGCCCAGTACTAGCTTGCTTTCTTTCAGACCGATACTTTCCGGTGTCATAATTTCATAGGTCGTCTTTTCCTTCAGCATGCCGTCTTGGTGAATACCTGATTCGTGCGCAAAAGCGTTAGCACCCACGATCGCCTTGTTGCCCGGCACTACCATCCCCGTCAAACGGCTAACCAAACGGCTCGTACGTGCAATTTCAGACAGTTGCAGAGACGTTTTGGCCTGGAAAAATTCCTGTCTCGTCTCCAGTGCCATGGCGATTTCCTCAATGGCCGTGTTTCCAGCACGTTCACCGATACCGTTAATCGTTCCCTCAATCTGATCTGCACCGTTCAGGATGGCAGCAAGCGTATTCGCAGTAGCCATTCCCAAGTCATTGTGGCAATGTGCACTCAATTGAATCTTCTCCACATCAACCACATTTTGCTTGATATGTTTGAATATATTTCCGTATTCGTATGGTGTTAGGTAACCTACCGTATCTGGAATATTGACGACAGAAGCCCCTTCCTGTACAGCCATGGTGACCATTTCAACCACAAAATCAAGCTCCGTTCGCCCTGCATCCTCCAATGAAAACTCCACTTTTGGCAAATACTTCAATCCATAACGAATGGCTGCACGGGCCGTTTCCAGTACCTGTGCCTTCTCCATCCGCAGCTTATGCTGACGATGAATTGGAGAGGTTGCCAAAAAGATATGGATACACGGGTCCTGTGCTCCCTTAAGTGCCTCGCGAACCGCATCAATATCCTGTTCCCTTGCACGCGAAAGGCCAATAACAGTCGAATTTTTTACAGCTTTTGCTACTGCATTAACAGCCGCGAGATCACCCGGAGAAGCAGCTGGGAACCCAGCCTCCATACGATCGATTCCCAGCTTCTCCAACTGATGAGCGATCTCTACTTTCTCACGAGTATTCAAGTTCACGCCAGGTGACTGTTCTCCGTCTCTCAACGTTGTGTCAAATATATATATTTTGCGCAACCTAACGCACCTCCTCAGGATTTGGACCCTTAAATTACAATGCGGCTCACGCAATAAGCAGGGCCGCATTGTAATTAATATTTATAAATAATTCATATTGTCGAGCTTATAGTACAAAAGGTTATTACTTTTTGATCCAATGCATCATTTCACGCAATTGTCCGCCCACTACTTCAATCGGATGGTTAGCTTCATTACGACGAGTAGCCGTCAGGAATGCACGTCCAGATTGATTTTCAAGGATGAAGTCACGAGCAAATTTACCTTGTTGAATGTCAGTCAATACATCCTTCATGGCTTTCTTCGTATCTTCTGTTACCACACGTGGTCCAGTTACATAATCGCCATATTCTGCTGTATTACTGATGGAATCACGCATTGTTGCCAATCCACCTTCATACATCAGGTCAACGATCAGCTTAAGCTCATGCAAGCATTCGAAGTATGCCATCTCAGGAGCATAACCTGCCTCAGTCAATGTTTCAAAGCCCGCTTTTACGAGTGCGCTCACACCGCCACACAATACCGCCTGCTCACCGAACAGGTCCGTCTCCGTTTCTTCACGGAAGGAGGTTTCAATTACGCCTGCACGTGTACAGCCAATGCCTTTTGCGTAAGCAAGACCGATTTCTTTGGCTTGGCCTGTTGCGTCCTGTTCAATTGCGATCAATCCTGGTACACCAAACCCTTCCACATAGGTACGACGTACCATATGTCCTGGGGATTTTGGAGCAACCAGCAATACATCGCTATCTTTAGGAGCTACGATTTGTCCAAAATGAACATTGAAACCATGGGAGAACAAAAGTGCTGCGCCTTTTTTCAGGTTAGGTTCGATTTCATTTTTGTAGACAGAAGCTTGAGTTTCATCAGGCAACAAAATTTGAACCACATCTGCACGGCTTGTTGCATCAGCTACGTTCAGAACTTCAAAACCGTCGTTTCTTGCGACATCAGCTGATTTGCCTTCACGCAAACCAATAACAACATTTACACCACTGTCACGCAAGTTTTGTGCTTGAGCATGTCCTTGGCTACCATAACCAATTACGGCCACTGTTTTTCCTTTCAATACGCTGAGTTCTGCATCTTTTTCGTAGTACGTTGTAACTGCCATGGTTAATTTCCTCCTTTTAATTGGACCCTTCATAATGAGCGGGTACTCCAAGAGACTTCGCCTCATGATTGGTATCTAAAAATCTCTTCGAGCACCCGCTCTTATGCGGGCGGTTCTTTAATGATGTAATGCGCTATAAGCGGTAAATCGTTAAAGCTTTATATTATGCATTTCCACGTATCATAGCTGTAACCCCGGTTCGGGTCAACTCGCGAATACCGTAAGGCTTCAACAACTCGATCATCGCATCGATTTTTTCAGTATCGCCAATGACCTGAACAATCAAGCTTGTCGTTCCAACATCAATTACAGCTGCTCTGAACGTTTCTACCACGCCCATAATTTCTGGTCGCTGAGGCGGTTCAGCCTTTACCTTAATCATTGCCAATTCCCGAGCAACCATCGGCTTGGAACTGAGATCGATGACCTTGATCACATCAACCAGCTTGTAAAGCTGCTTTTCAATCTGCTCCAGGTTGTTCTCATCTCCTACAGTCACAATGACCATACGGGATAATCCAACTTCCTCCGATTGACCCACAGTTATGCTTTCAATGTTGAAGCCACGGCGACCAAACAGTCCAGATACACGTTGCAAAACGCCGGGATGATCATTTACCAGTACAGCAATGGTATTTTTTGTCGTCATTTTACTCGTCCCCCATCAGCATTTGATCAATTGTCGAACCTTGCGTCACCATCGGATATACATTCTCTTCCTTGCTGACTACAAACTCGACAACGACCGGTCCGGGTGTATCAAGCGCCTCCTGCCAAGCCCGACGTGCTTCTTCCTTATTCGTAGCACGCAGTCCTTTGACACCGTATGCTTCGGCCAGTTTCACAAAATCCGGGCTTCCAGCCAGGTCAATGTGACTGTACCGATTGTTATAGATCAATTCCTGCCATTGGCGAACCATTCCAAGTACCTGGTTGTTGATGATTACGATTTTGACCGGAATGTTATTGATTGCACAGATGGCTAATTCCTGCGAACACATCTGCATGCCGCCGTCTCCGTTAATCGATATTACCAATCTGTCAGGATTGGCCATCTGAGCGCCGATGGCAGAAGGGAAACCAAATCCCATCGTACCCAGTCCGCCAGAGGTAACCCATGAGCGTGGCTGATTAAATTTATAATACTGTGCTGCCCACATTTGATGCTGTCCTACGTCCGTCGTAACGATTGCTCCACCCTTGGTCGTTTTATCCAACAATTCGATAACCCATTGTGGCTTAAGCACCGTTTCAGAATCCTTATAAGAATAAGGCTTCTCTGCCTTCCATTGCTGAATTTGCGCTCTCCATGCATCAGCCAGGTCTGCGCGTTTCACATCCTGATTCAGCAATTCCAATACTGCTTTCACATCGCCTACGATTGGAATATCCGCGGCCACATTTTTTCCAATTTCCGCAGGGTCGATATCAATGTGTACGATCTTTGCCTGAGGAGCAAATCCATCCAACTTGCCTGTCACCCGATCATCAAAGCGGGCACCAATACAGATCAGCAAATCCGACTGTTGAATCGCCTGATTGGAAGTGTATGTTCCGTGCATTCCCGGCATCCCTGTCCAGAGCTCATGTCCACTTGGGAATCCTCCCAAACCAAGCAATGTTGTTGCAATCGGAATTTCCGTTTTACGAACAAATTCGTAAAGTGCTTCATGTCCACCGGAGTATACAACTCCTCCACCTGCCAGAATGAATGGACGTTCCGCTTCGGCGATAGCTTGAGTCAGCTTGTCTAGTTGAATTTTGTTGGGCAACACATTCGGGTTGTAACCCCGCATGGTCACAGGTTCCGTCTGTGGAACAAACAACGTCTGGGCTGCGGAGACATCCTTCGGAATATCAATCAGTACTGGTCCTTTTCTACCTGTATTGGCAATATGAAATGCCTCATGGATGATTCGCGGCAGATCCTCTACATCTCTCACCAGATAGCTGTGTTTCGTAATCGGCATTGTAATTCCCGTGATATCAGCTTCCTGGAAAGCATCTGTACCGATCAGGGAAGATACAACATTACCCGTGATGACCACCAACGGCACCGAATCCATATAAGCTGTCGCTATGCCAGTTACCAGGTTTGTCGCTCCAGGTCCGGAAGTCGCGATACAGACACCAACTTTACCGCTTGCCCGTGCATAACCATCTGCCGCATGAATAGCTCCCTGCTCATGACGAGTGAGGACATGCTTGAAATCCTTGAAGCCGTACATGGCATCATAGATATAAAGCACTGCACCACCTGGATATCCAAAGACACACTCTACTCCCTCCAGCAAAAGGCTACGGAGTAAAATTTCCGAACCTGTAATCATCTCAGGCTTCATCCACTTTTGACGTAATTCATCGGTTGACCTAAATTCAGGAATTTGTGCACTCATTGGTCATCCTCCTTTACAAAATTTACATACAGCTGACATTTGTAAAAACAAAAAAACCTTTCATCCCTAGAACAGACTTGCTGTTACTGAGGGACGAAAGGCTGTAGCTTCCGTGGTACCACCCGTGTTTGCCCGATATTTCGCAATATCGAACCTTGGCAGGTACAGAAATCACAAAGGATCTCCATATCTGGCGTCTGTAACGTAGACCGTACGATTTTCCCTAATAGGCGATTCGGCGCACCGTTAATATCATGGGGCCCGAATACTTTTCAGGAAAACAGCTCCAAGGTGAGCTCGTTAAAAAGGGATTTTGGTGAAGCTTGCAGCTAATGCCTCACTCTCTGAACAAAAGAGCCCTAATCACTTCGTCCTCTTCATTGCCGTTGTGTTCATGTCATTCTTTCAAATGTTTAGACACATTATATGTCCCCCATCTGGGATAGTCAATACCCAGATTTCATAAAAATTTATGTTTCTCTGCTTAAGCCCCTCTGAGCCGCACGCTTGTAAGAGGTACCCGCATATTATAAAAAAGACCGCACAGTGAGACTTTGTACTCCTCCAAAGCCATGACATATCTTGTTAAAAGGGTAAAAAAGGAGGCCCGTTTATGATTCGCAAACGATGCGCCCAAGATGACAACATGATCTTTCGTCTAATCGAGCAAGAGCTTGTCCCTCTATCGCATTTAAGTGCCCAAGAAATGGATCAAATACGTAAAGAATTACCCCGGCGCTTAAACCGGGGCATCACTTTTGTAGCTTGCAGACCGGATAATGCACAGGTTGTTGGCTTCATTCATGTTATGCTGCATGGAGAACTATTATACATTGATTTGATCGCAATTTCTTCGGCTCATCAAGGTAAAAGATACGGAAAAAAGTTGCTGGAGTATGCCGAGCAATACGGCCGACTGCGACGTTGCAAGCGGGCTAAAGTGATGGTGGACGAAGACAATGTGCGAGGGATCCATTTTTATCTACGCCATCAATACCACATGCTACGATATGTGGCTCTAAGCCGATGTCACGAACTCGAAAAGTCACTGTGAAAAGTATGGTTTTCAGGGTCGTGATTTTGTAAAACTAAAAAAAGTTAGGGTAAAAAGGATAGCCTACCCCTGGGTAGCCCCCGTCTGTGTACGGTCCATACTGTGGACCATATCCTGGCCCTCCATAGCCTGGTCCTCCATAACCTGGACCGTAGCCACCGTAGGCACCCACGTATGGAGCTGTGCCAATGGCAAGCAAATCAAAAAGCACCAGAGGAATAATCGCCTTCGTGTTTACTTTTTTCTTACGGTTTGGTTGGAGAATCAGTCGGTTACCTGAAATGCGAATCAGCTTGCCACTGACCCGGGAGCCATCCTTACGTGTAGCGAAGATGACTTTGCCGACAAGCTTCTCCACCTGCTTTCTGGTTACTGCCTGTTTCATCGTATTTCCTCCTTCTTTCTCAACGGATGGACAGATTGAACGGCTCCTTGATAGCTTACCACCACCACAAAATAGACTGGAGCTGACAGGGGCCGAGCGTCCGTCCAATCTGCATAGCACAGTCTATTCCATTCAAGCCATAAGCGTATGTTTAAATGCCTGCACAATGTAAAAAAATCTGGTACCTGCACATGCAGATACCAGATTTTCATATACACCAATATGTGTATTTAAAAACATTCAGTTGTCTATGAGTCATTAACGCTTGCTTGGATCATACAGTTGACCCAAAGCGGCCGGAGCGCGTGAACGTCCAACTGCCGCTACCAGCACAATAATTGTCAGGAGATACGGCAACATAAAAATAATTTCCTGGGGAATACTTTGCGACCATGCAAACAACTGCACATAGTTGCGAATTGCTTGTGAAAAACCGAAAAACACTGCCGCTCCAAAAGCACCGAGCGGATTCCATTTACCGAAAATCATAGCCGCAATAGCAATATAGCCCTGCCCTGAAACGGTATTATGTGAGAACATATTGGTTGTAGTCAAAGTGATCGTAGCTCCACCAATCCCAGCCAACGCACCACTAATCATAACACCGATATAACGAAGGCGATTGACCTTGATCCCCACGGTATCGGCTGCACCCGGATGCTCCCCTACTGAACGCAAACGCAAGCCAAACGGAGTTTTATACAAAGTAAAGTAGCCGATAATAACTAATAGAATAGCTAGATATGTCGTTGGATAGGCTTGGAAGAATGCTTTTCCTGCAATCGGAATATCCACAAGATAAGGAATGGATATCTCGTTAAAACCTTGAATTCGACCGGTGTCCCCATCACCCTCAAATAACAGCTTAACCATGTAAAGTGTACTACCTGCTGCCAAGAAGTTAATGACAATCCCGCTGATTACCTGATCAGCCTTGAATGTAATAGAGGCTACAGCATGAATTAGCGAAACCAGAATACCGAACACCGCAGCTGACAGCACACCTACCCAAGCCGCAGAGGTGCCACCTAATCCTGCTTGCTCAGCATAAAATCCGCCCACACCTGCCGCAAACGCGCCAAACACCATAAGACCTTCCAGTCCAAGATTCGTTACACCGGATTTTTCCGAAAAAACTCCGCCAAGAGACGCAAAAATAATCGCCGTCGCAAAAACGAGCGTTGTATGGATTAATTCACCAAGTGTTAACCAACTCATTTTACAACACCTTCTCTTTCTTCCGCTTGGAGTAGAGCGGCTTCACAACCCAACGCACAATACCTTGGGCCGCAATGAAGAAAATAATCGAGCCAATAACTACCCGGATAATTTCTGGCGGTACATCCGCGCTAAAGCTCATTCCCGCAGAACCATACGTGAGCGTTCCGAACAAAACAGAACCGAGCAACACACCGAACGGATTATTCATCCCGATCAAAGACACAGCGATACCGTCAAAGCCGGTTCCTGGTGATCCTGCCATGACAGATTGATAATGGAAAACCCCCAGCACCTCAAAGGCACCAGCCAATCCGGCAAAAACACCACTAATAAACATCGCTTTTATGATATTACGATTTACATTCATACCTGCATAGCGGGATGCATCCTGATTAAATCCGACAGCGCGAAGCTCATAGCCCTGCTTTGTTTTCCACATGAAAATATAGAAAAACACTGCCGCCAGCACAGCAATAACTGTGCCCCAATGAACCCGAGCATTCCCCATCATCTGGGACAGCCAATCAATGGAAATAGAAGCGGAAGGTTGGATATCCACAGAGCGATTTTCGCCTTCCATAAGTGCGAACTGATTAATTACCAAATTAGCCAAATACAGACCGATCCAGTTCATCATAATACATGTAATAACTTCGTTCACGCCTCGCTTGGCCTTCAAATAGCCAGCAATCGCAGCCCACAAGCCTCCGAAAACAGCTCCTGCGATCACAGCCAGCGGTGCATGAAGGATAGCAGGCAGCCCATGAAGTTTGATACCTACAATCGAAGCAGCTGTCATACCGACCAAAAACTGACCTTCGCCACCGATGTTAAACAACCCGGCACGAGCCGCAAAAGCAAATGCCAAGCCTGTTAAAATCAACGGTGTCATCTCACGGATCGCTTCGCCAAAATTGTAGGAATCTCCGTACACACGGCTAAACAAAGCGGAATAAGCCACAATAGGATCATACCCGCCAATCAACATCACGATAGCACCCAGAATGAGGCCTAGAATAATAGAGACCAGAGCCAGAACAAAGGAGTCTTTTGTGAATATTTTCAATAGGTTAGCCATTCTCTACTCCTTTCTTCACTGCACTTCCTGCCATCATTAGCCCCAGTTCCTGGTCATTCGTTTCTTCAGGCAGTACTTCCCCGACAATCTTACCCTCATAAATAACAGCAATTCGATCGGATACATTCATAATCTCGTCCAGCTCAAAAGAAATGAGCAGTACCGCTTTACCTTGATCCCGCTGAGCAATCAATTGTTTCTGGACAAATTCAATAGCTCCGACATCCAGCCCGCGTGTAGGCTGCGCCGCAATGAGAAGGTCTGGGTTTTTATCAATTTCACGCGCTATGATTGCCTTTTGCTGATTTCCACCAGATAGCGATCTTGCCTTGGTATGAATATCTGGTGTTCTAACATCAAACTTCTCAATAAGACTTTTTGCCTGTTTTTCTATAGCGTCCTTGTTCAAGAAGCCGTTTTTACTGTAAGGCGCCTGATAATACGTCTCCAGCACCATATTTTCACTCATGGAAAAATCGAGCACCAACCCATGCTTATGGCGATCCTCCGGTATATGTGAAACGCCTGCCTCTGAAATTTTGCGCGGTGGCTGATTTGCCAGTTCTGTTCCGAGCAAACGGATACTTCCACTATCCACCTTGCGCAAGCCTGTCAAAGCTTCTATTAGCTCACTCTGTCCATTGCCGTCTACTCCGGCAATCCCCAAAATCTCGCCGGCCTTGACCTGCAGGTTCAATTCATTCAGAACATGAATGCCATCCTTGTTTTTAGAAATTACTTTGTTCATTTCCAGTACAGTTTGTCCTGGTTGAGCAAGCTTCTTATCCACTTTAAAGGACACACGACGGCCCACCATTTTCTCCGCCAACTCATTTGGTGTTGTTTCAGATGTTTTGACCGTGTCAATAACTTTACCTCGGCGAATAATCGTAACCGTATCTGCAATTTGCATAATTTCTTTGAGTTTATGAGTGATAAGAATGATTGATTTGCCTTCAGCTACTAAGCGCTTCATAATGTCCAGCAACTCAGAGATTTCCTGTGGTGTCAGCACCGCTGTTGGCTCATCAAAAATTAGAATATCTGCACCGCGATAAAGCGTTTTGATAATTTCCACACGCTGTTGCATACCAACAGATATATCCTCAATTTTGGCATTCGGATTTACCTGAAGTCCGTATTGTTCAGACAACCGCTGTACTTCTGCGGCAGCCTTTTTATAATTGATTTTCAGACCCTTACGTGGCTCCGACCCAAGGACAATATTTTCGGTTACGGTAAACGGCTGTACGAGCTTAAAATGCTGATGCACCATGCCGATCCCCAGATCAATTGCATTATTTGGACTATCAATCTGTACGGGGTTCCCTCCCATTTCAATGGTCCCTTCATCCGGCTGATACAGTCCGAAAAGAATATTCATAAGCGTAGATTTGCCCGCGCCATTCTCACCCAAAAGGGCGTGAATTTCTCCTTTATGCAGCTTGATGCTGATGGAGTCGTTGGCAACGATGCCGGGGAATCGTTTTGTAATTTGCTTTAACTCAACGACGGGGGTCGCTGCATCCATGAGATCACCCTTATACACTTTATAGTATGTGCTCCAATGAGCTGATTTTGACCGTTATAATCTTATAACTCCAGACGTAAGAACAAGGCTAGTCTTATGAACCAGCCTTGTTGCCACCTTTATGTTCTTCACCTAACTTATTTCGAAGGAACTGTAATTTCGCCTTTAATGATTTTTTGCTTGTATTGTTCTACAAGATCAAGCACGTCTTTAGGAACGTTTTTCGTAGATGTATCTGCCAAACCAATTCCGTTATCCTTCAGAGCCAGTGTTTCGACACCGCCCTTAAACTTACCGTCAATTACTTCTTGGGATACGCGTTTTACTGCTTCATCTACGCGTTTTACCATCGACGTTAATGTTACTTCATCACCAAACTCAAGGGATTGGTCTTTATCTACGCCGATAACCCATACTTGCTGACCTTGCTGCTTACGTGCAAGTGCTTCGTTAAATACGCCTGTTCCTGATCCGCCAGCTGCATGGAAAATAATATCTGCACCATCGTTGTAGATCGTTGCTGCTGCAGCTTTACCTAAATCCGGCTTATCAAACGCACCCGTATAGTTCACAATCAGTTGTGCTTTTGGATTTACAGCCTTAATCCCTGCTTCAAACCCTTTTTCAAAACGTTTGATTAACGGGCTGTCTTGTCCACCCACAAAACCAATTTTGTTTGTTTTAGTAAGCTTACCAGCTACAACCCCTACCAGGAAGGAACCTTCATTTTCAGCAAATACAACCGATTTGACATTAGGCGCATCCACAACACTGTCAATGATCGCCAAATTTTTGTTCGGATTGTCTTTTGCTACTTGTCCAATCGCATTCGCCAGATTAAAACCGATACCCCAAGTCAGGTTAAAATCACCTTTAACGAATTGGTTCAGGTTAGGAATATAATCTTGGTCGGATTTACTTTGCAGGTATTTAACTTTAACGCCTGATTCTTTCTCAATAGCTTGAAGTGCCTCCCAAGCAGATTGGTTAAACGATTTGTCGTTTACTCCACCCACATCTGTAACCATGCCAAGTTGGACATTTGATGTTTTGGCAGAACCGCCTGCTTCTCCACCATTTGCGTTGGAAGCACCTTGATTTTTGTTACCGCAGCCTGCGAGAATGACCGAGATCGCCAGCAGCATAACCAAAGACATACTAAACAATTTCTTCATGCTGATACTGTTCCCCCTTAGTGTTAGATCCCTGGACTGTCTCTTTTCTTTAGAAAATGTATTTCATTTTCATGTCATTTACTGACGAGACAGATCGTACAGAAGACTTACTTTAGAGATTATACAATTATGATCGGCTAAAATCTAGACAATTAATAACCTTGGGTCAATTTTTTTTAGAATTCTAAAAATGTAAGCGTTACAAAGTTGAAAAAACCATACATTCTATCATCATACGTCATATTTATTCGTATTTTGAAGAAAATGAAGTCTTTTTTAATGTTAAGTATGTACAAAAAAAGGCGTCCCTACACAGCGTACTGCTCGGGACACCTTTGTTACCACTTTCGCGGTTTTCACGCCTTAATTAAGCGTTGATTTTGCCTTTAGCAACAGTTGCCAAAGAGTTGAATGCATTAATATCATTGACTGCAAGATCAGCCAAGATTTTACGGTTAATGTCTACACCAGCCAATTTCAGACCGTGCATCAATTTGCTGTAAGACAAACCATTCAAACGAGCTGCTGCGTTGATACGCACGATCCACAGTCTGCGGAAGTTACGTTTCGTCTGACGACGGTCACGGTATGCGTAAACAAGCGATTTCATTACCTGCTCGTTAGCTGTTTTAAAAATGCGGTGTTTGGAACCAAAATAACCTTTAGCAAGCTTCAATACTTTTTTATGACGACGACGAACGACGAATCCGCCCTTTACTCTTGCCATATCAAAAGACCTCCCAAATAATGTTTATACTTTATTTATTGCCGTGCTTATGCTATTTCAGGTTAGCAAGACCTTGTTTCAAACGTCTAACGTCCCCAGGTGCCATCTCAGGGTTAGTACCCAGAACGCGTTTTGCACGTTTGGATTTGTGGGAAAGCAAGTGGTTTCTGTAAGCTTTGTAACGCGTCACTTTACCAGTACCGGTAATTTTGAAGCGGCCTTTAAGGCTGCTATGTGTTTTCATTTTTGGCATTGAACTTCCTCCTTAATTTGTCATTGACTCTTTGGAGCCAATATCATAATCATGCTGCGTCCTTCGAGCTTGGGTTGGCGCTCCACGGTACAAAGATCAGCAACTTCCGTTTTCACACGTTCGAGAATTTTTTGACCCACATTAGCATGGGTAATTTCGCGACCACGGAAACGAACAGAGCATTTCACCTTGTCCCCTTCATTCAGGAACTTCACCACATTGCGAAACTTGGTTTGGTAGTCATGTTCCTCGATGTTGGAACGGAACCATACCTCTTTGATGTCAACGATCTTCTGGTTTTTACGGGCTTCCTTTTCTTTCTTTTGTTGCTCATAGCGGAATTTTCCGTAATCCATAATCCGACACACGGGCGGCTTCGCTTGAGGCGCCACGTTCACGAGATCCAAGTTTGCGTCAATCGCCATTTGCAAAGCTTCACGAGTCGGTTTAATCCCGATTTGTTCCCCGTTTGCACCAACTAGACGTACTTCTCTCACTCGAATCTCATCATTGATCATATGTTCCTTACTAATAACCCTCCACCTCCAGAACCTGTTATTGTTGTATTGTGTTTAAGCACAAAAAAGGGATGACGACTATGCAGCCGACATCCCTGTCTGATACTCAATTCATCATGAAAGTTCAATTCACAAATCATTGGATCATGACCAGCCGGCAATACCGGACAGGTGAGAAGTCGGTCCTTCTACTTGTTAATCCATACTTTTCAATTAACATACTCGAATATCATATCATGTTACTACTGAGTCGTCAACACTTTTATAAAAACAGTTGAAGCCCAGCCTCTGTAGGACACAAAGTTTTACTTTATCGTCCATTAACCTTGCTTGCTCTGAACCTCTTCCAGACGAACGACACGCGTATGCTGGGTGTGACTCCATTGCTTGTTGTTCTGTGTAAAGAACGCATAGAACGTAATCGGATACCACGAAATCAGATAGACCGGGAACAGCAGCAAGTACAAATATACTTTTTTGAACGTGACCTTTTCCAAGATCATCGCGATCAAAAAGGTAACAATATTCAGCCCCACAGCCACAAAACCGGTCCAAGCAGGGAATTGTACGTAGATATTTTCAATATTAGGTCCACCAAATAATGCAATATCTACCCACATCGCTACTGTCATCAAGAAGGTAAACAGTACGATATACACGTTTAGACCATAAAGAGCCATATCGAATTTAATCAGGCTTCTATGCTTGATACTCTGCCACAGCAACGGGAAGAAATAACGACGAGCAACCGTAAAGTGACCTTGCATCCAGCGCAGACGCTGTCTGGACGAAGCTTTGAACGTCAACGGCTTCTCATCATAAACCTTGGCATCGTAATTAAATCTTGGATATACGTTGCGTTGTGTACAACGCATAGTGAATTCCAAATCCTCTACCAGACTTGTTGCACCCCAGCCCATTTCCTTGAGCAGATTTGTTTCAAAGCACATGCCTGTACCACCGAGGAAATTAGCCATATTCAGGTTGTGACGTGACAACTGCCACAAACGGTTGATGTACCAATAAGATACCCCGTATGCGGCTGTGATCCAAGAGTCCTCAGGATTCTTAGTATCAATGTATCCCTGGATAACACGGGCGCCTGAGCACAAGTCATTGTTCATTTCGCTCAAGAAATTGGTATGCGCCAAATTGTCAGCATCAAACATGACAATGGCATCATATTGACGCGGCATAGCCCATAGCTCCTTGAGCATCCACTCAATAGCATAGCCTTTACCACGCAAATTCGGATTCGTACGTTCACATGCATTCATGCCGTGAGCACGAACGATGTCCGCTGTCTTATCTGTGCAGTTATCACAGATTACGAATACGTCGTACAGCTCCTTTGGATAGTCAAGCTGCTTGAGATTTTCCATCAATGCTCCGACAACTTGTTCTTCATTGTGGGCAGCGACTAAAATGGCAAATGATTTTTCTGGAGCCGCCTGCTCTTTCCTTTTCTTGCGAACCAATCCGAACAAGGAGAATGCAAACTGATAGACTGCGATCAACGCCAGTATAATCTGGAGCGTCACAAAAATAGCGTCTAACATGATCTCTTGTTACCCCCTTTTTATACCCCTTTAAAAATCTTGCGTTTGTCTGTTTTCTATCTGTGTAGCGCAAGTTGCGGCGCTTTGTGCGCCTTTTCTGTAGTTTTGACCCGACCCTTGCTTTCTTCTTTCGGCTCTGCGCAGCCCCCTTTTGGCTGACACAGGAATGCCATTACGATTTTCGTTGGTTTTCAATCTTTTGTCAAAGCCCCTAAACGGGTCTCAGCAGCAAAAAAACACGACAAATTCCCGTTTGAACCGAGAATGCGGCGCTGGACCTTTCATTCATGACGCTTAGGTCTTATTTTCATCCATTTGCTAACTTTTTATTTCTTTGGTCCCTCCTTTTTGTGGGCCAATTAGCAACCACTTCTAATCACTCTATCTTATTAGACGGATGAACGCAAAGAAAGTTATACAATACTGCTTATATTCCATTAACATTTTTGTGTAGAATTGAACCAGATAAGTGGTGATTCTTGAAATGAACAGCGTTTAAAAATATGATGAGAGCAAGAGAATAATTACTTAGATCTGATTCTGTCAAATGGATTCAAAATATTTGCCGACAGACCTGAACCGGCAACCGGAGGAAACCAAATGCAACGTCTAGTCGTAAAACTTGTAAATCTGGAGCAGCGATTGTTCAAATGGATCAACGGGCGCTTACACAACCGTTTTTTGAACTTTTGGCTGTACTATCTCACACATTTAGGCGGCGCTACCTTTACTATAGCCTCTACGCTTCTTATCTGGTGGCTCGCTCCGTATCCATGGAAAGATTCCGGCATGAAAGGAGCTATCGCTCTTGCGGTCAGTCACATCCCCGTGGCTATCGTTAAAAAGCTGTATCCGCGGATACGTCCGTACTTGGCGCTACCAGGTACGAATACATTTCGCAATCCCCTGTCGGATCATTCTTTTCCCTCAGGACACACGACCGCAATTTTTTCGGCTACCGTTCCTTTTATGCTGCAGTCACCCAT
This sequence comes from Paenibacillus sp. DP01, assembly GCF_044784315.1. Classification (NCBI taxonomy): domain Bacteria; kingdom Bacillati; phylum Bacillota; class Bacilli; order Caryophanales; family Paenibacillaceae; genus Paenibacillus; species Paenibacillus sp. DP01. The sequence goes on along the minus strand of NZ_CP173059.1, from coordinate 1,735,359 downwards.
GCTAGCACTGTTGCTGTTGCCAGTAGCGATAATTGTAGGTTTTTCTCGAATTTATCTGGGGCTTCACTATCCCACGGATGTACTTGCAGGAGCAGTCATCGGAACGTCTGCAGCAATAGGAACGGTTGCATTCTGGCCTTAAAGCCGATATGGTATGATTGAGAACATCCCAGCAGGAACAGGTGAAATGAGAGTGGCTAAAAAACGAGTGTTATTATTATCGGAAGGTTTCGGTGCCGGACATACTCAAGCTGCCTACGCGCTCTCAAGCAGCTTGCGGAAGCTTTCTCCGGATGTGCAGACAAGAGTGCTGGAGCTGGGGAGCTTTTTGAATCCGAGAATGGCCCCGCTCATTATTACAGCATACAAGAAGACTGTTGTATCGCAGCCTCGCCTAGTCGGATTGGTTTACCGTCATCAATACAAAAAATCATTAAACCGTCTTACAACGCTCGCTTTGCACCGTCTGTTCTACACACAGACCCGAAATATTCTTCGGCAGCTTCGTCCCGATTTGGTGGTATGTACTCACCCCATCCCAAGCGCGGTCATTTCACGTTTGAAGCGCTTAGGTCTACATGTCCCGCTGTGTACCGTCATAACAGACTACGATGCACATGGAACATGGATTAGTCCTGAGGTTGACCGGTACTTTGTATCTACGCCTGAAGTCATGCGTAAGCTGCGCGCGCGCGGAGTACCCGTATCAAAAATCCAGGTGACCGGCATTCCGGTGCATCCCAATTTTTGGGAACATCCAGGGCACGATGAAATCAGGGAACAATTTGGACTTAAACCCATCCCGACAGTACTTGTTATGGGCGGCGGCTGGGGCCTGATGAATGACGAATTTATACATCGTTCACTTACCGATTGGAGAGAAAAGATTCAATTTATTTTTTGTTTGGGGCATAATGATAAAATTCGTCGTAAAATGGAGCTAGATCCCCGGTTTAATCATCCAAATATTCATATTTTCGGATTCACACGGGAAATCGACAAATTAATGGAAGTATCGAATTTGCTCATTACCAAACCCGGCGGAATGACATGCACCGAGGGGTTGGCCAAAGGGATTCCGATGCTGTTTCACAAGCCTCTCCCTGGACAGGAGGAGGAAAATTGTCAGTATTTTACGGCTCAAGGCTTCGGAGAACCGATTACTTCGCTGGATGTTGTCGTTAAATGGATGAACCGGCTGCTATACGATTTTCCAGAAATCGTTCGCAAGCGACAGGAGCACATTCATAATATAGCGCGATATTATCCTCTTCAGAGCGCACAGAGTATTTTGGATATACTGGAACCAAACAGGGTGCTTTCCTAAAAGGAAGCACCCTGTCTTGTTTACTTTATTTATTTTGTCTGCTTTTACTTTCCGTATTTTTCAAGCCGTGTTTTTCCGTACTCTTCCAAAGCGTCTTTACCAATCAGCACCTCGACGCGATGAATATTCATACCTTTACCCATGAACTTTTGTTCATATTCCGTCATGACATGCTCCTCATTGATTCCATCACGATGAAGGTTTAACGAAATATTCGTCATTTGCAGACCGCTGTCAGCGAATGAATTCAGAGAAAACTCAAACAATGTCTCCGAATCTGTCTTAAAATGAATTTGTCCTCTGCTATTCAAAAGCTGACGATACTTGTCCAAAAAACGCGGATGCGTCAAACGACGGCGAGCATGCTTGGCTTTAGGCCAGGGATCGCTAAAATTCAGATAAATGCGTTCTACTTCCCCTGGTTCGAAAACATTCTCGATCTGTTCGATGTTTGCCAGTGCCAATTTGATATTGGGCGGTGTAACAACCTCTGAATCACTCCAGGCCAGGCGGGACTTTTCCGTAGCACGGCGAACCAGCTCATCATACATATCAAATCCGATATAGTTAACCTCTGGATTTCGGTAGCTCATTTGGCTTATAAATTGCCCTTTCCCCATACCAAATTCCACATGAATGGGGCGATCATTACCAAAAAGCTGCTGCCAATTCCCCTTATACTGTGATGGCTCCAAGATGACCAGATCTTTCTGTTCTTCCAGACTTTCACGTATTCCTTTTCTTCCGCGTAAACGCATGTTACTCCTCCATATGCTCTGTTATCAAGGAAAAAGGAATTCCACCCCCGCTTGAAGATACGGAAATGAAATTCCTTTTTCAATATATTTGGATTGGGGTCCAACTAGTTTAATTGTTCATAGTCTACCCCATCAGCAGGTGAAAAATCAATTGTCTTTTGGCAAGCGGCTCTGATTTTTTGACGTGCAGCCGTTCCAATCTGACGATCCTGCCCAAAACGGACACCAGTCAATGCTAACGCCTCATCAAAGGTTAACTCAACAGTAACTTTATCCATACGCGTCTTATCCTGCGTATTCATAAAAGATCACCTCACGGGTTATTTGTGATGGAACCGACGTGCACTTCCCCTAAAGCAGGCGATAGAAACAGCATAGCTGTCTCCCTGAAGAATAATCATTAGCGGCTGATAAGTTTTTATCTTCAGGATTAAAAACAGTCCTTTTATCATATGTCTGGTACCGCTTACAATATAACATATTGTGTAACCTTTTTCAATCCGGAAAGCGATAAAATCCGCACTTTTTAATGACTTTCTTGGTCAAGTGATTCCCATTTAAGATTGAATTTTGTTACAATAGGGTGATCGTAAAAAAAGGAGTCCTCCCATGAAAACAGATTTGTTGCCTGCTCCTCTCCTGTGGGGAGATAAACGGTTCCATACATGGAATTACGAAATGCGCGAGCAATTTCAAAATAAAGTGTTTAAAGTCATGCTAGATGCGGGTTTTACTTGTCCAAATCGCGATGGATCCATTGCCAAAGGGGGTTGTACCTTTTGTAGTGCACGCGGCTCAGGTGATTTTGCCGGACGTCGCCGCGATGATTTGGTCACCCAGTTCAATACGATTCGGGATCGCCAGCATTTAAAATGGCCCAATGCTAAATATATTGGCTATTTTCAAGCCTACACCAATACGTATGCCCCGGTTGAGGAACTACGAGAATATTTCGAGGTTATTTTGGAACAGCCCGGTGTTGTCGGTCTGTCCATCGCTACACGTCCCGATTGCCTGCCTGATGATGTAGTCGATTATCTAGCCGAGCTGAACGAACGCACGTACCTGTGGGTCGAAATGGGCCTGCAAACCGTTCATGAATCGACCTCTGAGCTGATTAATCGTGCTCATGATACTCAGTGCTATCTGGATGCTGTAGAAAAGCTACGTAAGCGGAATATCCGTGTGTGCGCCCATATCATTTATGGTCTACCGCAGGAGACGCATGAAATGATGCTCGATACAGGACGTGCAGTAGCTGCTATGGATGTGCAGGGCATCAAAATCCATCTCCTGCATCTCATGCGTAAAACGCCAATGGTCAAGCAGTACGAAGCCGGATTGCTACGCTTTCTGGAAAAGGACGAGTACATTAAGCTCATTGTAGATACCCTGGAGTTTTTACCCCCTGAAATGATCGTTCATCGGTTGACCGGAGATGCACCACGTGATTTACTGATGGGGCCCATGTGGTCGCTTAAAAAATGGGAAGTGCTCAACGGCATTGATAATGAACTAAAATCACGTGAAACGTGGCAGGGAAAATACTGGAGGAAGTCTTAAATGGGATTCCTGTCTGTTCTGAGCTATGCTCATCAATTAGTAGCTGCGCGGGTGCAGCCAGGCGATACTGCCGTAGACGCCACCGTCGGCACAGGAGCAGATACGTTGTTTCTGGCTAAAGCTGCTGGCAAACGAGGCCGCGTCTATGGCTTCGATATCCAGCAGGCAGCTTTGGATTACGCCCGTCGTCGGCTGGAAGAAGATACCTCCCCTTCATTAGCGGAAGTGTCACTATTGCTGCAAGGCCATGAGCACATGCGGGAGGCCGTTCCAGACCTGCTGCATGGTAAAGTGGCTGCGGCCATGTTTAACCTTGGCTACTTGCCGTCCGAAGGCGCCGATCTTACGGTCATCACACATACAGACAGCACGCTCGTCGCACTTGAAGCTGCCTTGCATTTGCTGCGCCCGCGCGGTATTTTGACTGCCGTATTATATCCAGGACACGCCGGAGGCAGGGAAGAAGCGGAAGCGGTCCTTCAATGGGCTTCTGCCCTCCCAGTCTCCAGCGGTCAAAGCATTATTTACCGTCAATTACAACGAGACGCTTCGCCTTACGTAGTCGCGGTTGAAAAGAAATAACGTCGGGTTGTTAAACTCGCATATTTGGTAATGAGCGACTTTCTTAGCCGCCTTACATATATTTTTAGCGCCATATGGGTCTATTCATCCTGGTCTATTGCCCAGCGGCACGTTTTGATTGCCTCATTCTGTTAGATCGTACTCATTACTCATTATGGAGGAGAGAAATCATGCTAAAGCCATACCCGCTGCAATTTCAACCTGAGTTCAAAGAGAGAGTTTGGGGTGGACGAGCCTTAGAACAATTTGGTCTGACCCCACCAGAAGGACATATTGGTGAAGGATGGATGATTGCTGATCATCCAAATGGAACAACAACGGTTATCAATGGCGAGCTGGCTGGAAAAGGACTGGATGAAATCCGCCAGACCTACGGACAGGATTGGCTTGGGGCAAAGGGCGTATCGAAAAAAGGCGGACGTTTTCCACTTTTGATCAAGCTACTGGATTGCAACGATGACTTATCCGTTCAGGTCCATCCGACGGATGATTACGCTGGACTTCCAGCTGGAGAATTAGGAAAAACCGAAATGTGGTACGTGCTTGATGCCAAGCCGGATGCCAAAATTATTTATGGTCTGACCGAAGGTGTAACCCGTGAAAGTCTGCGTACAGCTCTTGAAAGCGGAGATATCATGGGCAGTTTGCGTCAGGTTCCAGTTGAAGCAGGCGATACATTCTTCATCCCCGCTGGAACCGTGCATGCACTGTGTGCAGGTGTTGTGGTTGCTGAAATTCAGCAAAATTCGGATACAACCTATCGCTTATATGACTACAATCGCCCCGGTCTGGACGGCAAACCTCGTGAGTTGCACATCGAGGACTCCCTTAATGTAACTTCTTACGAAGGTGCAGGTGCAACAACGATGAAAACGGACGGCTTGCAGCCTGGAGAATGGCTCCAACTGGCATCCTGTGAGTATTTTGTTGTGGAAAAGGGTATCGTAGAGGGAAGTTGGACACTTTCTACAACGGAAGACAGCTTCACTATCCTTGTAATTTGCGAAGGCAGTGGAACCATAACATGGAACAATAATACGGAGTCTCTTTCCTGTAAAGCTGGAGATTGCTTTCTGCTCCCTGCCAATCTGGGCGGTTACACGCTGAATGACGGAATGACCGTACTTAGATCTTATCTTCCTTAAAGCTTAAAGGATGTGATGTCTAATCATGCGGGAATACACCTTCACCATCGCTGAAGATGACGGAACAGAGCTTTTTGCTTACCGATGGCTACCCGAGCAGAATGTTCCCGTCAAGGGAATCGTTCAAGTTTCGCATGGCATGTGTGAGACGTCCTACCGCTACATTCGGCTGGCCGAAAAACTTACCGCTTCTGGCTACGGTGTGTATGCCAACGATCATATCGGCCACGGACGCACAGCTGGTGATCCTGATAAGCTCGGTATGCCGGGAGCCGATGCATTCAATCGAATGGCAAAAGGCATGCTGGAGCTAGGCGAAATTGCGGCCAAGGAATTCCCTGATCAATCTCGTTTTTTACTGGGTCACAGCATGGGGTCCTTTTTAACCCAGAAAATTATGTATGATGATCAGCAGTCGTATCACGGGTTTATTTTATCAGGGACCAACGGACGACGTAGTCTGCTGAAACTCGGAGAGCAGGTTGCCCTGCTGCAAGCCAAACTGCAAGGAATGGATCATCGCAGCATGCTGCTCAACGCTATGGTCTTTGGCGGCTTTAACCGTGCCTTTCGTCCGGTGCGCACAGCGTTCGACTGGCTGTCCCGTGATCCTGAGGAAGTAGATCAGTTCGTGCACGACCCATTATGCGGAGCTATTTGCACGACAGGCTTTTTCCTCGATTTTTTCAGGCTTTTACAAGAAATCCACTGGCCTTCCTCGCTGCAAAACATTAATCCAAAACTGCCCGTTTATATTTTTGCCGGGGATCGTGATCCAGTGGGCTTGTTTGGAAAAGGTGTGTTGTCGCTAGTGGATATGTATCGAAGCCTGAAGCTTCAAGACGTGGAGTATCGCCTTTATCCTGACGGTCGCCATGAGATGTTGCATGAAACCAATCGTAACGAGGTAATGAGTGACATCGTGGACTGGCTCGACCGTCATATTAACACAGGAGCAACCTCTGTTTCGGTTTTGTCTGGAGCCTCCGAAGCGCCCTCTTTATCAGCTTCGCCCAAGTCATCATCCTAGTGAGGAATAAGCAAAAGAAACCTTTAAAGCACGATAAAAGTGGCTTTAAAGGTTTCTTTTGTATTCCTTTATATTTCATCAGAGCATCATTTTTAAGTTATTACCATGCATTTCGTTCTTTCAGGGAAGTAATATGAGCTATGTGATGTTTGCCATGCCAGGCATAGATGCCAATGTTTCGTTCCAGGTGGATCGTCTGGCCCGATTCAGGATGAATAAATGTTCGGTGTAGCTGATCTTCCCCTAACGAGCGTAACATGGTCACCCATCGTGCATGCAGTCCTTCCAGCAATTGCAACGAAGGTTCCAGTGGAAGCTCTCTGGCATCTGGTATTTCAGCCCAACGCCCTTCATCATAGGGTTTGATTGTCGGTGTATCCTCGGTCAGCGCCAGCTTAAAACGGATATAACTGTTCATATGGCTGTCTGCCAAATGATGAACAACCTGTCGAATTGTCCATCCTCCTTCGCGATAAGGCGTATTTAGTTGTTGCTCATTCAGTCCTTCGACCGCCTGACGCAGTTGTCCAGGCAATTCAGCAATGTCGTCGATCCATGTGATCAGCTGTTCTTCTGTAATGGTATCTGGAACCACGAACGGTCCAATCGGGTAGCGCAAGTCTTTGTCCAAAACAATTCCCGCCCTTCTCTATATCTGAATGTCTGCAATGCCTATAGCCTTATGTTAGTACTATGCAGGAAAAAAAGCAGACCCGCAAGAGTCTGCTTTTGTCATGCACGTACAGAGGAAATACACTCGCCTAATTTATTTTTATCCTTCCAGCAACAATGATTCGGGATCTTCCAGCAATTCTTTGACCGTTACCAGGAACCGGACCGCCTCGCTGCCATCAATAATACGGTGGTCATAGGACAAGGCGATATACATCATTGGACGATTTTCCATGCGTTCCTCGTCGATGGCAATCGGGCGAAGTTGGATTTTATGCATTCCCAAAATACCCACTTGCGGTGTATTCAGAATTGGCGTAGACAGCAGGGAACCGAAAATACCTCCATTGGTTATGGTAAAGGTTCCTCCTTGCAAGTCTGCCAGAGAAAGTGAATTGGAACGAGCTTTGCTAGCCAAATCGGCAATGCTCTTCTCAATTTCAGCAAAACCAAGACGATCCGCATCCCGGACAACGGGAACGACCAAACCTTCCTTAGCAGATACAGCAATCCCAATATCATAGTATTTTTTCAGTACGATATCATCGCCATTGATTTCTGCATTCACAGTAGGGAAGCGCTTGAGCGCGCCAACCACTGCCTTCGTAAAGAAGGACATAAAACCCAACCCTACATCGTGTTTCTCCTTAAACTTATCTTTACGGCGTTTACGCACATCAAGAATGGCGGTCATATCCACTTCATTAAAAGTAGTAAGCATGGCGGCTGTTTGCTGTGCTTCAACAAGACGCTTGGCAATCGTCGCTCTCCGACGGGACATCCGCTGCCGCTCCACAGGCTTGCTGTACTCTGTTTGAGCTGGAGACGGTGACACAGACTTGCTGGCAACGGGAGGCGCAGGTACAGATGCTGTACGTGATACTTCAGCACCATTATGCGTTTTTACGTCCTCCTGGAACACACGTCCAAGCGGGTCCTTTCCCTGTACCTGCTCCAGATTAATCCCGCGCTCACGCGCCAGCTTCCGGGCGGATGGTGATGCCGTCTGACCATTTCCGTCACTATTGGAGGGAACTGGCGGCGCAGACTTTTCTACTGCCTTACCGCTGCTTTCTACGGAAGTTGGTGAAGTTGCTACGGACGGCGCTTCAGGCGCTTGGGTCGCTGCGGCTTCTCCGGCACCGGTTGCTTCCGCGCCACTGCCGCTTCCGATCAAGCCAACAGCTTCACCGATAACCACAGTATCCCCCTCCTGACGAAGGATTTTCTGAACCACACCTGCTTCTTCCGCACTAATTTCCAGATTAACCTTATCCGTTTCCAGCTCCAGTAGAACATCTCCCTGTCCTACGGAATCTCCTTCCTTCACAAGCCATTTGGAGATTGTCCCTTCCGTGATGGATTCTCCCATTGCTGGCACTATAATGTCGCTCACAGCCGCTACCTCCCCAGTGTAATATTGTTTTTGGAATCCTGCTTCAACGCCGATTGAATAATTCGCTGTTGTTCTAGGCTGTGTACTTGCTGATAACCACTCGCCGGGCTGGAACGATCCGGTCTGCCTGCGTAGCGAATTTCCGCTCCCTGTGGCACAACCTCTCGCAGACGAGGCTCCATATAACTCCAGGCTCCCATATTTTTAGGTTCTTCCTGAGCCCATACGAACTCCTTAACATGTGGGAAGCGATTGAAAATATTCCGAATTTCCTCTGCCGGGAAAGGATAGAGCTGCTCCACACGAATAATATGCAAGTGCTCTTCTGCCTCATTCCCGTTCTTATCTTTCTCCAACGCTTCCTCCAGATCAATGGCAATCTTGCCACTACACAATACAATGCGCTCTACCCGATCTGGACGTGATCCCAGACCAGGTTGCTCCAACACAGGACGGAATGTTCCCTCACTGAATTCAGAAGCAGGCGAAGCAACACGATTGTTGCGAATCAGGCTCTTCGGCGACATCATCACCAGCGGGCGAGCTTCCTCACTTTCGCTTAATGCAGCCTGACGGCGCAGCAGATGAAAATACTGTGAGGCGCTACTCAAATTGGCGACAGTCCAGTTATTTTGTGCAGACAGCTGGAGGAAACGCTCCAGACGTGCACTCGTATGCTCAGGTCCTTGTCCTTCGCTACCATGCGGCAATAGCATCACCAGACTGGATTTCTGTCTCCATTTGGCACGACCAGCAGAAATGAATTGGTCGAAAATAACCTGCGCACAGTTGGCAAAATCGCCAAATTGCGCTTCCCAAATGACCAACGTTTCGGGAGAAAACACGTTATAGCCATACTCGAAGCCGAGGACTGACGCCTCAGACAATGGACTGTTATGAATACTGAACGAAGCACGCGCTTCCGGCAATGTATGCAGCGGGCAATGGGTACGCCCGGTTTCGGGCTCATGCAGCACAAGGTTACGGTGAGCAAAAGTAGCACGCTCCGCATCCTGACCTGTCATACGAATAGGCTTGCCGTCTGCTAGAATGGTGGCCAAAGCCAGCGTCTCTGCCAAGCTCCAATCTACCTTTTCACCCTCGTTCAGAGCTGTTTTTCTACGTTGTAAAATTCGTTCCAGCTTCGGATATACATGAAAAGCCTGTGGCCATTTGAGCAAGTTTTCATTGATTTGGCGCAGCTTTTTCAGTTCAACCGCAGTACGGACCGGAGAGCTCTGATTTTTTTTCCCCTTCACAGCTGTAAATTCAGGTTCCTCTTCTGGTTGATTCTTCACATGCTCATGTGCTTCCTTCAGTCGGTTTTGGACCTTCTCAATCAGAGCAGTACTAAATGCTTCATCAACTATGCCCTGCTTCATCAGCTTTTGAGCATACAATTTGCTAACCGTCGGATGATTCTTCACCTTACGATACACTAGTGGTTGTGTTGTTTCCGGATCATCGGATTCATTGTGACCATAACGACGGTAACCAATCAGATCAATCAGAAAATCCTTCTTGAAACGATTGCGGTATTCGCCAGCCATACGAGCCGCTGCAATACAAGCCTCGGGATTATCCGCGTTCACGTGTACAATCGGAATTTCGTAGCCCTTAGCCAGATCGCTGGCATAACGGGTCGAACGTGAATCAACACTCTCTGTCGTAAAACCCAGACGATTGTTCACAATAATATGCACTGTACCGCCATTACGGAAGCCACGCAAATTGGTGAAATTGAGTGATTCGGCTACGATACCTTCACCCGGAAACGCCGCATCACCGTGCATAATAATGGTAGCTGCCTTGCTGACATCCAGCTTCGGATAGCCTGCTTCACTGCGGTCTTCCTGCGCCGCGCGCGAAAAGCCTTGGACAACCGGATTGACATATTCTAGGTGACTTGGGTTGTTCGCCAACGTCAGACGGGCTTGCACAGCTTCCCCATCTTTTACAAAACGATCCGCGCCCAGATGATATTTTACATCCCCAGTCCAGCCGTAATTAATTCCCGTAGAACCTTCCGACGGAATCAGATCCTTATTCGGTGAGTGATGAAATTCAGAGAAAATTTTGCTGTAAGGCTTGCCCAGCACATGTGCCAATACATTCAGACGGCCGCGATGCGCCATCCCCATCAGGACATGACTTGCTCCTGCATTTGTGGTTAGACGAATAATCTCGTCGAGTACAGGGACAAGCACATCATTACCCTCGATGGAAAAACGCTTCTGTCCGACGAATGTTTTATGCAAGAACTCTTCGAACTGTTCTACTTCTACCAATCTGCCTAGCAATGACTTGCGTTCCTGTGTAGTGAGCGGCTTGGAGGACCAACCGGATTCAGCATAGCTATTCAACCAGCTACGTTCCTCCTCGTTATGAATATGACTAAATTCATAGGCAATCGGTCCTGTGTACGCTACACGTAGCCGTTGAATGGCTTCCCACCCGTTCAGTGTTCCCGCAGGAGCGTTATCCCATATTAAAGAGGCTGGAAAAGCCTTCAGGTCTTGTTCAGTTAAACCGTAAGATGCTGGATCAAGCAAACGTGTATCCTGCTCTGCATCCAGTCCCAGTGGGTCAATTTGGGCGGCCAAATGTCCGTATTCACGGATATTCCACACCATTTTGCCCGCTGTAACCGCTTTCTGTAATATGTTTGAATCAAGGTGCCCCAGAGCACTTGTAGGGGGGCCTTGCAACTTGTTGTCTATCATGGAAGCAGCCGAATATTCGGATTGTGGCGGCTCGCCCCATTGATCAAACAGCTCGCGGTAAGCCGGATCAACTGTTCCGGGGTCCGCTACATACTTTTCATACTGGTCCTGCACATAACCTAGATTAGGTCCGTAATACGTCTGCCAAGGTACCTGTCTGCTGCTCTCTTCCATTGTCATCTCGTTCCCTCCGTCAAATTTTGAAATTCATAGCTGGACGGAAATCATTTTCATTTTGATGTTTTGTTAAATCTTTAATTTGAGTAATTCACACTATGTTCACATTATATGAAATCCATCATCAAAAGTCGAATTTCACAGTGCTTATTTCTCTTCCATTGTATAAAGTTTTCTAGCTATGAGCATTTCCTTTTTCTCAACATATCCATGCGTAAATGAGATGAATCGGGTTGTTCTGTAATTCTGCAGCCTTGATCATTTAAAGATTAGAATGTGGTATAGAAGGATATCCTAATCAAAAAAAAGTTAACAACGCTTTCAGATCATACAACTTATCCGTAAGGCTTGTTATCGGTAATATGGGCAAAACCACAATGGAGACGATATTTAATTTCAGGAATCAAACACTTGGCAACTTAAATAACCAGCCACCGGATATCAACGGACGGCTGGTTATTTAAGTTATGTTGCTCTCATACTACGCCAAACGAGTTAAAAACAACTTTCCAGTCCAACCCACTATGATTATCGTTGACAGCAGAATAAAAATGGTAGATGGCCGTTACGATGCAAATTCAAACTTAAAGTGACATTAAAGTCACTTTTCTGTACAATTTTCCTACTTTTCACTATTATTTTACTTAGGCATCTAAAAACCGCTTTGAAAGCGAAAGGGATGGAACTGTGACTGGACTAAAACAAATACTCAGAAACAAGAATTATGTCAGGTTTTTTCTGGCAACCTTCGCCTCACAAATGGGGGGAATTATCGGGGTTACTGCATTCATGTTTTATTTGTTGAAACGGTTTACAAATCAGCCTTACTATGCAACACTTGCCGAGTTAATGTATTCGCTCCCGATGTTGGTAGTATTTCTCGTGGTTGGAGTGCTGGCAGATCGGATGGACAGACAAAAAATTGCTGTTAATTGTGACTGGATTAGCGCTTTTTTATCTTTATGCTTACTTATTTTTATTTGGGTCGATTCGATTCCTTTGGTATTTGCCCTTCTCTTCATCCGTAGTGCTGCCTCCAAATTTTTCTTCCCAGCCGAAAGTGCCATTATACAGGGGATATTAAACGAAGAAGATTACACCATTGCCGCAGGCCTCAATCAAATGATGGGGAGTCTTTTCATGTTATTTGGAGGAACTTTGGGGGCCGTCGTCTACTGGCACCTTGGAATTACTGGAGCCATCCTCATTGATGCTGTTTCTTTTATTGTGTCTGCACTGCTTATTCGTTCCTGCAAAATTCCCAAGGAAGTACGCCTTCCGAACGGGGCACATCAATTTAAACAATTAAAATTCAAACTTGTCATGATCGATTTTAAACAAGGGTTTCTTTACATATTACGTAACAGACTATTGCTTTGGTTGGTTTCAGGCTTTTTTATGTTCGGTATTTTAAATGGTGGCTTTAGCGTTTTACCGATGTTTATTCTTAAATATAAGCTAGCTCCAGGCAACTATGAGCAGTATATGGTTTGGACAGGTATTATTTTTGGGGCTGGTGTGTTACTTGGTACCCTAATCGCTTCGCTCATCTCCGCCAAGCTAAAGCTACACCAAATGATTGCAGCCGGAGTTCTGGTTGCCGGAATAGGTATGTGCATACTTGGATTTGTTAACCACCTCTATGCTTTTCTGATTATCAATTTTGTCATTGCACTGATCCTTCCGTTCATTAACATCGGCATAGGAGGATGGCTGCCTCGTATTGTAGATCCTCAAATGATGGGACGTGTGCAAGGTTTGATTAATCCGTTAATGATGCTGTCCCAGTCACTTACATTAGGTTTCATTGCTGTAAGCTTTCCTTCATTTATTTCAATTGAGCTTTTGTTTTTATTAGTTGGGGTCTGTACCGTTATGGTAGGCATATATTACACTATTGTGCTTCCCCGTTATGCTGATTACAGCACTTCTTCTAAGACCCTTCAGGAATCTCTATAGGTAAAATAAAAAGTCATAAATGGCAGCATTGAGGAATTGTTGATTTGCCACTTTTGCTTCCGAATCCCGTGCAGAAGTGGCTTCATCCTATCTCCCCTCAATACTTCACAAGTACATACATTTGTTGTCTACGACTAGCTCGTCAAAACCAAGTAGAGACAAAGACTGATAGAGTATGTAATAAACAAAAAAATGCCCGGCAGGTGCACTATCCGCACTAGCAGGACATTTGGATTATAATCGGAGTAGCGGGATTCGAACCCACGACCTCACCCACCCCAAGGGTGCGCGCTACCTAGCTGCGCTATACCCCGATGAAAAACCGCGGTGCATCAACGTTTTCTTTACGTTCGTCCAGCGGTCAACTACCGTATATTTCCTATTATAGCGGATAGGCGCGCACCCTTGCAATAATTAACCGCGCACACCTGCGCGATAATTCCCCACGGTTACACGAGTTTCCTATACACATACCGCCGCGCACCCTTGCGTAAATTTTTCCTTTGAATAACGCGCTGACATCCGGATATAATAGGAACACACGTTCTTAACACGGAGGCTCGCAACATGACTACGCAGATAACCGCAGAGGACCACGCACTCGTCCGTACATACTTATTATTACCGATGGTACTTACCGCTTTTGAACGCGACAAACGTATACTTTCCGAGTCAGCCGGATTACGCACGCCCGGCCCCTACGTAGAGGTCGTTGAACGGGCAATGAACGCAGTAAGCGCAGAACTAAAAGACATACGCGCCACTATGCGCAAACGCGGCGTTAAGGTATACGAAGAAACGCGGGATTCCGTCCAGGTAGTTGCGCTATATCAATGCCGTGGCTATCACGGACGCTTTATGATGCTCAACTCGTTCGTGGCGGCAGAGGCCGGAATACTAATGCGTAAATATCTCGGACTGGACACGCGCAAAGTAAACGCCGCTCGGAGTACGCTGCGGCCTTGAACGTACACAGAGTGTATAACGAAGAAAAAGCGCCTGCCTCCGAAGAGACAAGCGCTTAGTTTATCGTTATGTTAAATACAAGGCCGTAACGTAATAATCCGTACAAAAACCACAGGATGATTCCTCCGATTATGAAACCGGAAATTAGTCTTGCGTATAGCTTATCAAACGGAAACATGTCCCAAAAACTAGGGTCATCGTCTTCCTCTTCGGTCGCCTTGGCCGCTACTGCGGATTCTTGATCTTTCACACCAAATCTCCCCCGCCATCTCACGTTTACCTAAATAATACCATTGGACTAGTACGTTGTCACTAAAAGAAAAACGGACCCACTCACGCAATCTCCCGCGTAAATGAGTCCGCATATACTCGTATTACTTCGTTGTCTCTTCCGTCTTCTGCTCCGCTTTAAACGTCGAGTACACGCCTGTCCCGATCAACGCATACGAAACGATATCTACTCCGATCTGCCACGTTCCAAAATCCGGCGCAACTCCGTACTTTTCGAGGACTTGATACGCGAGGCCGACGACTGCTGCGATAAATAACGGATTAGTTAGACGTTGTTTCATTACGCTACACCTCCCTTCGTTTTAAATACGCCGGCACGGTCGAGTACGGTAATCATCCGATAGAAATCGTAAGAGCCGTCATTCGCGGTATCCAAAAGCCCGGCCGTCTTCGCGTTAACACACGCCTGCTCCGCCCATGCCGGCACCTTCGCGAGCTTATTCGTAGATTCCAGCGCAGTTACACGATCCTGCAACGCTCTAAAAGCGGCTTTCTCCTCCGTTGTCATCTCGTCATCATCCTCCGTTATATTCGTTTGAAGTGCGTCATTCTTCGCCATCGCTGCGTTAAGTTGCGTCTGGCTCGGGCGCTTGCCAGCGCGATAGTCTGCGGTTGATAATCCGAACGTCATTTCGAAATGCGGATAATCCTTAAATGAGCGCCAGTCTCCGCCCCAATTCCAACCGATCCGTTTTGCCTCCTCAACGACTTCGTCCCAGTCAGCAATGCCATCCCCGTCGCCGTCACGTTTCATATCCCACGATACGTTTTTCCCGTCCGGCAACAACAACGCAAAGTCGATCGCAACGCCAAAGTTGTGGTAACTGTAACCGCCGCGAGCATTCGTTACGATCTGACCCGGCTTGGTGCGACCTTGTGCGTAAAGTCCGTTCTGCTCGTCGATGGTGCGGAGCCCTTGCGTGATAACAATCGGAACTCCGCACGCGTAGGCAAAATCGATAAGCAACTCGGCCGCCTTGCGCTGTAGCTCGGACAGACCCGCGATTCGATTCGCTGACTTTGCGCGTACTTGCTCTAGCGCGAGTTTGTTCGCCATATTTACGTTAACCCTCCCGTTTAATTGCGGACTTGATATCGTTGACGTCAATCCGTAACGTCTCGTACTGGCCTGCAAGCGTTTCGAATTGCTGCGTAATGCCTTCCGCGAGTTTTAGCAAGCGGTCCTCCCGTTCCCGCGCTTCGGTATTGATGCGAAGTTCTCGCGCGGCTGCTTCGTCCTGGATACGAGATTCGCGCGCTTTGCCGTCGTCCTGGATGCGCCGGGATTCGCGTAGTTGATATAAAAAGAGCGCGACAAAAAGGACGGCGAAGATACCGTCCTTTAGTGCTGCGCTTATTAACGTTTGTTCCATCCGTTAGGCCTCCGTAACGAAAAAGCACGCCCCCGGATAGAGACGTGCTTAACGTATAGATTATAAAGATTTACTGAAAAAATCCGTAGCAACTTGCGTAGAAAACTCATGCGTTACACCACGCGGTGAGAGAAGAGATACGTTCCCTTCTACGCCTAATTGCGTATAGTGCTCTTTTATTTTAGCGTAAGAGACCTGTGCATCAGCGATAAGGAAGTGGTCCATCTCCCCGTTAACATATAGAGCCTTACGCGGTGCGATTAGATTACCAACGTCCCACATCTCACCTACGTTAAGGATGCCGCTAATGTTATTACAGATATCGTGAGTGCCGTCTGAGAACGTTTTTGCGTATGTGCCGAGATAGCCCTGAACGTACGCAGCGCTCACTCGATCGTCTAACGCAGCAACTAACATACTCAGAGCTCCGCCAGTAGATACGCCAGCAGTTCCAATTCGTTGTTTGTCTACGTATGGAACTTCGTTTACTGCTGCGCTCAGGTACAACGCGTCCGTAGTTATATCTCCGTACCACGAGCCGCCGTGCAAACGCGCTACTGCGTCAAGTACCAGGTGATCGCCCATCTTTGCAAGCTTGCCCATCCCTCTATTTTCCATCGCGTAAACGAGGTAACCATTTTTAGCAAGGCCTACTGCACCGGCATGTTGGTAAGACTCAGGCTTTGAAATAAGTTCTTCCATCTCACCGTGTCCAGAAAATACTAGGATTGTAGGATACTTATTATTTGTTTTAAAACCTTTCGGGTAGATTACTTCTCCAGGTATCTTTTCTCCATCAAAACTAGAAAAGGTTATATCTGTTACATCTAGTCCATCTACCTTTTTCTGTTCTCCGTTGATAATTTCCGGAGCATCCGGCAATTTTCCGTTATTCAAATGAATACCGTAAACAGATATAAGTTTCTGTTTAAATGTAGCCCCCTTATCAGCATAAGCAAAGGATGTAGTCATAATTAGGATCAGTGCCACCAACAAGAAACTTATCTTTCTGCGCAATATCAACTCAACGCCTTCCAAAAGGTATTTATTACTAGAGTACCCTCATCGCAGAAGACAAGTCAATGTAAAGTGAATACAAAATGTTCTCAAAACCCGTTGACGCAACAGCACTATCTATAAACGTAGCTGTTCGCATCTTGCCTGTGATTACATTGTCAGATAACGAAATGTTATCTAGTCTATTGGCTGCGTCGGTTACCAGATTAATCCCGATGCTATCTGCATTATTGAGCTTTATATGATTATTTTTAATGTTTGCGGTCAATATCGATGTATCTACGTCCTTCCCTATCGCATTTTGTCCTTTAGCAGTGTTCGCGCCAGTAATCACGTTACTTACTACATTTAAATTTTCAACAGTAGATTGATCATGCCCAAGTTGTAACACCAGTTCGGACATTGAGTTGATTTTGTTATTCTCTATAGTTATATTTTTTGGATTAGTTCCGTCAAGTAGCAACCCCCATATCCCTAGGTTTTTAGCTCGATCAACTTGGATTGTGGCCGTCCCATAGGTGTCTTGAAGATTATTACTGATAGAATCTCTCACGGTTATATTTCTCGAACCGCAAATGTCTACGAAATGTTGATCATGATTTAACGATTGGACACGCTCAATAAGTACATTATTCGCATGTCCCAACGCAATCAAGTCCCCGTAAGTCCTCGGCTTGGAGGTAACATCACCGTCTGTAATCGTGAAATTACGCAAGGTGATATTGCCGGCTGCTTTATATTCGCCTTTTGTGTCGTAACCCTTATTGACGAGAAGTATCCCGTTTTGCTTCCGTTCACTACTGAGCCTTTTGATGACGGTAGCACCCATACCGGAACCCTCGATTGTTACTCCCGCCGGAATTATAATACACGCCTTTTTATGGACGCTTTTAGCAAGACTTACTAGAAACGTACCTTTACCAAGAATAAGTTTACCGCCCCCAACCTTTCCTAAGTAGTCCAAAGCTGACTGTAAGGCTCGGGTCTGGTCTCTGCCATTACCGGTAGCACCAAACATAGCGGCTTTAACCACAAGATTCTTTCCTTTGTGCAATTTAGAACTATTACTAAAAGCACTAGCTGATGTAAAGGAAATTCCCATCGTTAAAATTAAAGCAACCATTACGCAAAACATGTGCATCTTAATGCGCATCATCTAACAACCTTCCCTTGTAATAGTAGATGTTAATACCTTACATATAATTGGGAAGTAAAGTCAATGATGCTGGTAAATTTACACTCCGATGCGCAACATTAAGTAGCCATTTGAACGTATAACGCCAGTATGGTTCGTAGGGTCTATTGCGATATTACATCCGTCCGCTCCTGTATTTATCGTAATAGTGTTTGCTACGCGCCCATTAGCATCATTTCCAAGTACGGTTTTGCTCAATGATATTCCTACTGTTTTTGTGGTAGACCCCTCAACCCAATAGGCTCCCCGTACCTCTTCCGTGTCTGTATTAAACGATGTAGGCGAGACGGGATTAAAAATAAAATCCCCTTTTTGTATATAAGCGGTTTGCGTTATTCCGCTTTTACGTATAGGGGATACGAACGTGTACGTCTTACCCGCTTGCACCGCCAATACGTGCCCCGTTGCCGAAAAACCGAGAGACTCGAAATTGACATACTGCACGTTGTTCGTTCCGTCGAGGCTCGGGGTGGACTCGTGGTAATGACCCTGCGTCGGGCTATCGTCGTAAACGTTATTTCCGGAAACCGTAGCTTGCAGGAAGTTTGAAACGTTAACGCCGCCGCGCTCCGAAATACCCCAACGATAGCCCGTACCGAGGACCATATTGCCGATAACCTTAGCCTTACAGTAAAGACTATTAGCTATTGCGGAATCCATTTCGATCTGAATACCGTAAAGCTGCGCGTCTTGTCGTGAGTTTGAGTCCGACATTATAACCTGGTTTGTACTGATGAGGATGTCTTTAAAAGAGTCCGCACGTATAATCTTAGCCTCCGCATAGTTCCCGCCTTGGCACGCGAACCTAACCGTATTGTTTACAATTGACGCGCTCACGCCGTTACTAACGCGGATAGCAGAGATATAATGTGTATTGACTGAATCCCTGATATCCATATCAACTGTGTTGTTGGTTATCAGTACGTTTCTAAAGTTTGCAAAGCTACTTGGCATGGTTGAGCTACCGACAAAGACAGCCGATCTCATCTTACCTGTGATAATATTGCTGGCTATCGAGATATTCTCAAATTTATTAGTAGGATCACCGACCAGGTAAACGCCAGCGCTATTGATATTATTGAGTTCGATTTGGTTGTCCTCGACATCCGCGGTGGATATGGATGTATCATCGTCGTTACCGATTGCAATCTGACCTTTATTCGTATTCGCGCAGACGATTATATTACCCACTACACTAATATCTTTTACGGTAGACGCGTCGTGCCCAAGTTGCAAAACCATGTCAGACAAGGATGTGATCTTGTTGTCAGATATCGCTATCTCTTCAGGGTTTGTATCATCCAATAGCAAGCCCCATATACCTAGATTTTTAGCTCGATCAACTTGGATTGTAGCTGTACCATAAGTATCTTGTTGGTTGTTACAAACGCAGTCTCGTATAGTCACGTTACGCGATCCGCAGATATCAACGAAGTGTTGATCGTGGTTCAGCGACTCTACACGCTCAATTAATACGTTATCCGTGTGTCCTAATGCGATTAAATCCCCATAAGTCCTCGGTGTTGCGGTGACAACCCCGTCAGTAATCGTAAAATTACGCAGTGTAATGTTACCCGCGGCCGTGTACCCGCCTTTGGTATCGTAGTTCTTATTTACGAGTAGTATACCGTCTTGTGTTCGCTCGCTCTCCAAGCGCTTGAGGATAGTGACGCCCATTCCGGAGCCTTCTATCGTTACGCCTGCCGGGATTACAATACAAGCCTTACTGTGCGTGCTTTTAGCGAGACTCAGTAGAAACGTACCAGCACCGAGGATGAGCTTCCCTCCGCCTACACTTTCCAGATAATTTAGCGCGTTCTGAATGGCTTGCGTTTGATCGGTCCCGTCCCCGTTAGCTCCGTACATATCTGACGTTACGACAAATCTCGTTACCTTGTCTAACTTGCCTTGAGTTGTACCTGCAAAGGCGTCTACTGCGCGCCAGTTTTCGTCCAGATACTTTTCTAAATCAAAATACGTTGTCGTTGGCGATGTACGGTCGATCTGATTTAATCCAAGATTCGGTGTCTTCTCGCTAGCCATCTTACGCGCCGCCCCCTAAGTATTTATCTTGTGTTGTATGTTCGTTTTCGTATATAGTCATCGCTTCGACTTCGGCAATAGTTAAGTAGCGGAGGTTGTACTCGATCGCCAAGTGAGCCGGGACGATATCACGAAGTGTAGCCTTCAATTCATTAATTTGACTTGGAAGGCCAAACACGCCAATAAACTTAATGATTACGGTATAGCGCGGAACGTCCGCAGATACCTCGACCTCACCGTTTGCATATGCGGCTGCTACATTTCGGATAAGTTCCGCAGTGACCTTGCCTGACCCACGCAATTTACCGCGCAAAACTTCACGTCGCTGTTCGTACGTCTTCGTTGTATCGGTAGGTACGCCGAACATAGTCTCCCATCGCGCTAGCCCCCACGTAGCTGTACCGATAAAAAACTGGTCCAATACGTCATATACTGCGGCGTCTATACGCGCTAGCCCATCAGCCTCACGATTTATTAGATTGCCGGCTAATAGCGATTCCTCGTAATACTTCGGGAGGTAATCGCGCATTGTACGTGCTATCTCGGTTGCTGTCCTCACGTGATCGACACCGTCCCTAATACGGCTACTTGGTCGCCAGATGTGATTATGTTACCAGTTCCGCCGTTAATCGTAAGATCCGTAAAGTCTAGTATCGGAGGGATATCAAGCAGTACGTTTGCAATTCGCGTAATGCGTACGATTGGGTCGCTGAAGGCGAGCGTAGAGAGGTACGTCCTTGTCCCGGCTTCTATTAACACGCGCACCTCGTCTAGCGTAGCCCCTGGTGCGATCTCTACGTTTGCCGAAATATTAATAGGTAGCTCAGTAGCGCCTACAACAGTAGTTATTGATCCGATCGGAGCCTGTCCCTCGCCCATACCGTCCTGAGTCGGGTCAATGTACTTTTGTGCTGCGGTGATTACGGCAGAGTCGGGCGAAGTTTTGTCGTCGCCGAGAAGTACTACCTTAACCGTCCCGGGTCCGTTCCCTATCGGATATATCTTAGCGTCGGAGACGCCCGGAACTTCAAGCGCCCACTGGCGATAGTGATTCGCGTTGCCAGATGTAATCGGTCGGCGGGCCCGCTCAAAGTATCTCTGCCTAAAGGCTTCGTCGCTCTCTTCGTCAACGCCGCCCTCGAAGTTAAGCACGTTAGACACTGCAACAATGCCAACTAAGTCTCCGACCATCGTATCTATAGCACCGATACTCACGTTACCACTGGCACCAGCCTCGAAGGCTTCCGCAGCAACAGACACGCCGGCGCCAACGATAGTCACATCCGCCTTTGTAACGAAATAAATGGGAACACCGACGCTTGTCGATGTGCTTGTTCCCTTTGGTACTACCGTACCCGCAGGTCCAGTAAACCGCAGTATCCCAGAAGCCTTTACTGCAATCTTCCGACTCATTCCGTAGTCGGCTGCGCGACGATCCAGATACATGCCGTAAGCAGTATCCGTAAATCCCACCTCTAACACCGTATCTAGTTCCGTATAAATTTTTGTCATCTCAATAGCCGGTGGACTCAATAAATCATTAGTCAGTGAGCCTTGCCGCTTGTCGATATCCTCCGGAGATGCGTCGAGCATTCGTTGTAGTATCGCGGCCTTCGTTTGATCCTCGTACATCTATAGCGTCACCTCCATCGGTATCGTCTCGGTATCTGTATCCACGTAAAAAGAGACGAACAAATCGCTCGCCTCCTGCGTAATTTCGAATCCATATACGTCGTCAATTCGGTCGTCGTAAATAAGTGCTTCGGTTATCACTCGAGGTATTTCTGTCTCAAGCAGTTCCATCGGAACATCCTGCCCGATCAAGTCTTCGAGCTCACATCCGTAGTCCTCATCGTAAATCGTAAAGTGAAAACGCGAGGTTAATATCGCTTTTAGGATAAACTGGCGAATTGCCTCGCGTCCGTCGATAATTCCGCCGACTACCCCGCTACCCAAATCTAGCGCATACGTCCGGCTCGGTTCTACGTCCGATTCGGTGACTACGTCTAAATCTTCGTCGAGATTGACGTCAACCTCCGGCAATGGACTAAGCGCCATCGGCCCCACCTCCTATTCGATCCAACACGATATAACGCTGACCTGCGCCAAACGACGCAACGGCCACGCGGTCGCCCGCCTTCAGCGTGTCATGAAACGTAATCTCGAATTCGCCCGATGTGAAGCCTCCGAAGTTGAACACGTCGCTGAACGCTTTCGAATTAACAGGCGCAGACGATTCGGTCTCCTTTGTTACGCGCGTATATCGGTTTAGTTCGAGCGTAGTCGGAGTCGTAGCTTTAACGGACACTTTCCGCGTATGTTCACGCAAATGTTCCGGTATAATTACGTCGCCTCCGTCGAGTTCAATCTTCATATTATCGACTTGTACGCGGAGAGCTGGCGGAGGAGCGAGGATTGTTGCGTATTCGATATCGACTTCAACGTTGTGTCCGAGTTGCTTAATGACGTCGCGGAATTGTGATACGCCGCCTCCGTCTATTCGTTCGATCATTTCTTCGCTCCTCCCCGTATCGATTCCATTTCAGAGACAACGTCTAAAACCTTCATCGGGCTGCCGCTACCGCTGTTATTTGCCTTTGAGGATTTTTTCTTCGCTTTCTTTTTCTTCTTCTTCGCTGCTTCTTTCTTCGGCTCTGATTCTTCGTACTCCAATTTCGGCAGGTCATCGGTTTTACTTAACGTAAGCGACATCGTGTGTATACCGTTTGTAAACGTATGAGTATCCGCATTTACGTAATAGCCGCCGACAATGTCCGTCATGCTCTCGAAGGCATAAACGGCAGTTCCCGCAACGACCTGCGTAATACCTAACGCATCTACCGACACGTCTTCGCCGACTTTACCGAGTTCCTTTAGTTTCGCTTTCGCAAGCTGCTGAATCTGCGAAGCGGTTGCGTCACTGTCCGCAGACTCTACGTGCTGCATCATTCCATATTTTTTAATCAACGCAGCGTCCTTCGCGGTAGACGTAATCGGCTTCTCATCCGTGCCGCCCTGCGCCTTGACCGCTGTCCGCATTTCCTCGATTGACTGAGACCGTCGAGCTGACGTAATGTTAACGCCATCCTCCAACATCCAGCGGACAATTTCGTCCTTTTTCTCACGCAAAAAAAGCTTACCCTCACGCGAGTAAACGATGAACTTACGGTTATTTTGCTTGCGTGTTTCCGTTAAGGCAGTCGTTATCATATCCCACAGCGACATATCACGGAGGATAAGCTTCGGGATAACGTAGCCCGTGTTTGCAACGGTACCGACCGGGATTCCGAACGATTTACAGAGCGAGGACACGATCGCGCCTGCGGTTTTACCTACGAACTTCTGCGTATCCACGTTTTTCGTCAAATACACATTTTCGTCATACGCTGTAATCGTCGTGTCACCTTTATCGTCGATATCGTACGTAAAAATAACGCCGCGGAAGAGACCAACATCGTCTACGTAAAAACGAAGTTCCTTCCCGAGCTCAAACGCAATCCTTTTGTCGTCCGCGTTCAGCGTATTGGAATACGAGATAGTCAGCGTACGGTGTGGCTGCGAGACGTCTCCGGACCATGTGGCGGATTTAACGAGCGGTTCGATCCAATACTTACCGTCGTACAACAATTTAATCTGCGCTGCGCCCGTTTCCATTACGGTATCACCAACTTCTGCCCCGGCTTGAGCACGTTAGGGTTCGGACCGATTGCGGACTTATTTTTCGCGTAAAGCTCACGCCAGCGGTCTCCGTCGCCGAGTACGTCCGCTCGTTGCGCGATCTTCCACAACGAGTCGCCCGCCTTGACCGTGTAGGAGTTCGCCTTTACGGTCGCGTTCGGACGCTTGGCTGAAGACGTGAGTTTCGGCATCGTCTTTGACGCAGCGCCCGTAAGCTTCTTGTTGTCCGATTTCTTCGCAATTTCGATAAATACGTGTTCCTTCAGCGACAGTGTATAGTAGATATCGCCAGGCTCACCGCCTCGCTCCTCGTATTCAAAACTTCGGATAGTGACCGCGAAATTAACGGAGGTCCCGGTGATAATAAACCGTGCGGGCTTGCCACTACGCATCCAACGTTCAATTATCGCTACGTACTCACGCGGCTCCTTGAGATTCGAATACGAACAGTAGCCGGCGTTGTAGTCACGCGGGAAAAACGATGAAAACGAGAACTCACGAAGGCGCTGATTGCCGATTATCGTGTACTCGCCGAGATTCGATATCTCTACGTCCTCATACCCGTGGGTCATCGTTGTTTTGATACTCTCGGGATTAACCGGGAGCCATAGGACTTCCGCGCCGTTATTGTACTTGAGCCAAAACTGCAAATCATCGCCTCCTATCTCGCAAGTTGTACCGCCAGTTGACGGGCTAGTTTATCGATATCCGCATCCTCGCGTATCGTAGTACCGTACATATTAATTACGACACCGCCATGTCCGCCTTTGCCGCGTTGCTGATCACGCCAGTCTGACGCTTCATGCTTCGTAAGGACCGCTTCGTCCTTGTGGAGACGTGCGGGCATTCCGTTGTACGGAACGGTATCAATACCGCTTGCGAACCCGGTTGCTCTGCGGAAATCCGCCCATAAACTTGTATCGTTAGGGTCGACTTTGCTCGACGGTGCTTTAAGCTCCGTAGGACCCTTAATTACTGGCGTGCCCTTCGGCGTGCTATTGAGTTGCGCATTATACTCCAGCAACCGCTCTCCGCCTGCTGCTCCGCTAACCTCACGCAATCCGGTCCGCAGGAAATCTATTGTTTTCTTAACCCACGGAGACGCCGCAATACCAAGCGCCACTGTAAGCCCAATCGGATTCGGCGCCTTCCCCGCAATAAATAAGCCGAGAATAAACGCAAATTCCGGGTTATTAACGATCGTACTCGCGAAGTTTTTACCGATAGCCATTGCGGATTCCTTACCGAACTGCGCGAACTTTTCGGACGCGCCTCCGTTCCACCATTCCGACAGCGTCTTCTTTACGTCGTCGAATACGAACGCAATTTTACTCTTAATATCGGGAAGCTTGTTAAACTCCGGATTGTTTATAAAATGCGTTTTTAGGTACGCCTTAGACGTATCAACCGCACGTTGAATGGCCGCCGTGATTCGCGGAGTATACTTAATCACAAGATTAGACATAGCGTCTGCAAGTTTAGCAATAATCGGCATTGTTGGCATCAAGGCTGAAATTTGCAATGTCTCTAGGGCTCCGGAAAATTGCTCCACACTTCCTGCTGCACCCTCCATCTTCTTCTTGGCAACTTGTAGCGCAGTGACATTCGCCATCTCTTGTTGGAACTTCTTAACGCCCGCTGCGCCCTCTTTGAAGAGGATGTTACCCGCGCGAATCGCATCGGACCCGAATATCTGATGCAAGTAGTATTGACGCTGTTCGTTCGTGAGTTTCCCGAATCGGTTCTTTAACAAGTCCGCTACTTGCGCTAGGTCTTTAATCTGGCCTTTATTATCGTAAAAAGCGGAATGTACGAGATTACTCGCTGTTAGGAACTTCTTCGTTTCTTTCGCAGCCTTAGACGTTCCGACCTTGAGCCCCGTCTGCGCTGCGACATACTTCTCAATGTCCTTCGTAACCGCCTGGACGGACGTGCCGGTCGACTTTATTCCCTTCTTGGACATAAACGCAAGAGCGTCCGTCGTGTTAACGGTCAAGAGGTTGAAGTCTTCGAACATACCGTACGCCTTGTCCGTCATTGGCACGAGGTTCGAAAGCATCGTTTTCAGCGATGTACCTGCGTCTGAACCTTTCAATCCGTTATTCGCGAACAAGCCTAGCGCTGTATTCGTATCCTTAAACGACTGCCCTACGCCGTCCGCAACGGAACCAACCGCGGCTAGTGAGTAACGTAAATCATGTACGTCCGTAGCTGAAGCGTTCGCAGTACCCGCCAAGATATCCGCAGCCTGCGCCGCAGTTAAGCCGTCTTTCTTAAACGAGTTAAGCGCGGTCGACATAATTTCCGCAGATTCCGCTAGGCCGAGTCCGCCGGCCGTCGCCAAGTTAAGCGCTGCGTTAAGACCGCCCGCTTGGACCTGCGCGGTGGACATGCCCGCCTTTAAAAGCTCTTCGATCCCTTGCGCGGCTTCGAGCGCGGAATATTTCGTTAATGCGCCTTGTTCGAGTGCGAGTTGTTGCATGGCCTTTGTTTGCTCGTCGGTCGCTCCGGTTAACGCCTGAATCGTCGACATCTGTGACTCGAAACTCATCGCTTTCTTTACGGAGTCAGCCGCAAACGCAATCCCCGTAGTTGCGACACCGAGTCCTGTCGCCGCTACACCGAACTTGAGCATTCCGCCCATCGCTCTACGGAGAGGACGAGACATGTCGTCGATAAGACGCAAGTGCCCGATTAAATCGAATGAAATCGGAATTACCTCCCTTCTGCGTTAGTTCTGCCGACCTTTCGCTTCCTTTTCGAGTTGCAGCATCATCGACGCGTACATAAACATCCGGTGTCTCCGGTTTTTTGCATAAACTTCGTCGGGCGGAATCCCGTGACGCTGAAAAATCTCGTGCAGCATGTACGCCTCGGGGTCGCCCGACTTAATTAGTTTTTTGCGTCTTGGATAAGCTCCGCGTCTCCTACGAAACCGGACAGCGCCAATACCGCCTGAATCAGACGTGCCTGTTCACCGGGTAGTAACGCTTTCTTCACGCAATCCGCTGCGTCGGACGCTTCGTAATGGTCTTTAAGCGCCTTATCGTTAAAATCCGGATCGGCTGCGCTCTTTACGATTAACAAGCGGTTAAGTAATGCGTCGTCTACAGAGCCGTCTTTGCCTGTGGTTGCCTGCGCGCGAGCCCGTTCGATCGCGTCCTCGTCCAGCGCCTTAATCGTGAAATGCGTCTTCAAACGCGGAATGTACACCTCTTCTTGCAAATCCGTCGTTGCTCCGAGTAACGCCTCAAGTCCTTTAGCCATCTATGCCAACCTCCGTTATTTTCGTAATTAAAAAGAGGCCCCGAAGGACCCCGTATGTTAAGCCGCGCGAATTTTATCCATAACCTCGTATCCGGAGAACAAGAACGTTAACTCCTGTTCGACGATCGAACCGACCTCGTAGTGAATAATCGGAATTTTATCGAATGTGACGTTTTTCAGCCGCACGCGATACGCACCGAACGATTCCGGATCGTCCAACTTAACGACAAGCTCCGTAGTAAATGCTGGACTCTTGTCGTCCGTAACCTGCGCCATTTTTTCGATCCATTCCGACGTCACCATGTAGCTACCGATTGAACCGGAGCCTTTGAGCGACACTACTTTATTTCCGGTCCAACGTGTACCGGCGAGCTTGACGTCCTCGAAGCCGATCTCGATATTCGCCTCACAAGAGTAAACGTTGGACATCCAGTTACCGTCCGCATCGTTCACCGCACCGTAAGCGCCAGAAATGACGCGTGTAGCATCTAGTACCATTTATTCTCACCGTCCTTAAACGTTTACTGTAATGAAGATGCGTTCCATACTGTCGACCTCAACGTAGCTGATCGCGAGAAATACCTGATCACCAACGGATGGGAAATTCGGATCAAGTCCGACCGCAGGCCCCGACAGTACGCCCGAAATCTCCAGCCGCTCCAGGTACGCTTTAATCGCAACCATCAACGTCGCTTGTCCGTCCGCGTTGTTGTTGAGCTTGCCGATGTAGTTGTCCTCAGCAGTCTTCGAAATGTCCGTAGAAATCGCCTGACGTGCGCGCATATTACGGACTTTTTGCTTCGACGTTACGAGCCCTTGTTTAACCTTGACTTTCGTCCCGTCGTTGACGAAAACGAACGAACCTGCCGTAAGCGCTGCGTCAAACTCCGTCTTGGTCAAACGCCGAGTAACGTCATCCGCCGGTACTTGCGCGTAAGTAGTCGAGCGATTAATCGCTGTACCCGCAATCAAACCGGCCACCCACGGAGCAAATGCAGACGAGTGGTACGTTTTACTACCGACGACTACGCCGCTAATCAAATTAACAATGTAGTTGTCCGCATTAAGTACGGACCGTGCGTTACCAAGCGCAGGATCGGCATCCGTAGCGGCATCACCGCCGATTACGGAGATAAAGTGCTTGCCTTCCGTCCGATTGCGGATTGTCCACGTTTTAGTCAACGCTTGCTCGTCCGCGTTAAACTCTCCGTCGAATACGAAAACGTTGAAATCACGTGCGTCGTATGCGTCTCGCATAGCGATGTAGTCCTCCGGCGCGGGTGTCTTCGGCAACGTATAGACGAGTACGTTTTTAGCACCGCCCTGCAACGCAAATAAGATCGACTGGATATTCGACGCTCCGAACAAATCA
The DNA here is from genome assembly GCF_044784315.1 of Paenibacillus sp. DP01. Classification (NCBI taxonomy): domain Bacteria; kingdom Bacillati; phylum Bacillota; class Bacilli; order Caryophanales; family Paenibacillaceae; genus Paenibacillus; species Paenibacillus sp. DP01. The sequence continues at coordinate 1,706,825 of NZ_CP173059.1, read as the reverse complement.
GATGCGGCTTTCTCCGTTTCGACCGTGTAGAACGTCTTAGCTGTCGCCTTTGCGCCGTAACTTAACAGCGGAATCGCGACCGTGCCGCGTGCGCCTCCGTTAATCTGCGCTGCGGCCGCTTCGACGTAGTTGATATAAAGACCCGGTTGAATAGGTAACGCAGTAGGGTCCCAGGAACCTCCGGCCATCTAAAAACCTCCTTTGGAAATAAAAAAGAGCGCCCATTTGGACGCCCTACACGTAACGAGGATGTATGTGATTGATCTTGTCGTACTGTCGTTGCGGCTTCATTTCGCGGACTGTCGTCTGTAAAACACCGACCGTCGCGTATATCTTGTTCTCCGTAAGAACCGGTTGCGCGAAGCCAAAGCCTTCGAATCGCATATGCACGTCAGGCAGTCCGCCCTCTGCGTAAATAGCCGCGCTCAGCTCGGACATGACCGGCATCGTCTCCTCCGGATACTTCGCGAAATGGATGACCTGATAATCGCGGTCAATCCGGTAATGCATCCCGGTTTCAAGCGTCCGGCCGTCACGCAAAAAGCGGACAACAAAAAGCCCCGGCGTAGGTTGCTCCGGGACTGTCTGCTTCTCGTATGTTGCGGTCGGGTATTTCCGCTTTATGAACGTCTCAATTGCTTCAATCTCGCTAATCAGCGCCATGTTACAGCCCCTTTCGCTTAATCGCGGCTTTGATCTCCGCCTCAATCTTACGTTGCCACTCGCGTTCGTTTTCCTCCGCCGGCTTATCCAGGAACCCCGGAACAGTGCCCGGCGTAGTTGGATTACGGAAGGAATCGCCGTGCTTTTTCGGATACACGTCGTTAAGATACGTAGCGTAATCGAATTTCCGCTTCCCCTTAACCTCGATTGCGGACGCACTAATTTCGCCGACCCACTTGTCGCCTTGTTTCGTAACGTCCGTTGAAATACTACGCCGCAACGTGCCTGTCTTTAGCGGAGCAATGTTCGTAGATTCTCGCCGCCACTCGTCCATAACGTCTTGTATTCCGGTCTTTGAACCGGAAGAAACTGCGTCTTCAAGTCGCGTACGATAACCCTTGAAGAACCGTCCGATAACGCGTTTAATAAACGGAGCCCCGCGTGTGGCGTCAAAATCAAGTCTGTTTACCGCCATCTATACGTTCACCTCCGTTATTAACGCCCTACCGGACAATCCCCGTTTAGGCTGGATCGCGATAGGCTTGCGTTTAATCGTCACGCCGAGTTCGTTCGTATACGTGATTTCGTCGTCGTACGATACGTCCGCCAGCTTGTCGATTAATATCGTCATGCTAGATACCGTCTCGTCTCCGAACTGATTCGTAACCGTCTTCGTCTGTTCGGATACACGTGCAGATACCGCTACTTCCGCTCCAGGCGATGTGTGACCCCATCCGCTACCTTTCGCAGCCTTCGTTATCGTTATTGTTTGCCGCATGGATACGAGTGGCACGTCACATCACCGTCCATTTCGCGGAGCGCTTCGATAGCTTCACGCCGTTTTCCGCGCCGATTAGGTCAAGCGCTGTTTGCGGGATAAACTTGCGTAGGTCATCGTAAGGCATTCCGGTCGAACCGTCTTTAAACGTGACGTTGAATACGCCAGTTAAGCCGAATGACGCTGTACCCTGGCGCTGAAGCCGCCCGGTATCGTTGTACAAAATCGAAAGTACATTCGCAAATTCGTAGGTCGCGGCGTCTGGAATGACGTATTTCGGATAAGCGATCGTGAGCGTTCGTCCTGCGACATTTAACATCCGTTGTTTTCTCGCGGCATCGCTCGCTTGCCAATCCTCTACGTCAAGACAGGACGCGTTAATGTACGCATCTGCCGCTAATATCGTAGTTGCCACGGTAACACCCCCGTTTATTCCTCGGAGGCTTCCGTCGTCTGCGCCTTCTTCGCGCGGGGCTTCTTCGGTTCCTCCGGTTCTTTCACGTCAATACGGCTAATCCACGTAGGCACTAACGCGTCCAAACGTGCAATCTCTCCGGCATCTTCGGTTACGTAAACGCCGCTTACGTCAAATTCAATACCATCAAGTGAGTACCGAGGACTTGCGTGATACTCCGCCATTATTTCGCCTCCAATGCCGCAATTCTAGCCGCAAGCTCTGCGAGGATACCCTGTACGTTTGTTGCGGTGCCTGGTGCGATTGCCGTAGCTGTTACAGCACTGGCCGCATGTGCGTGGTTGCCTGCCGCTGCGGTTGATGCGGAAGTACCGAGAGCTAGACTAGACGTTCCCGCCCCGATTGCCGTACGTGCTGCTGCCGCATCTGCTGCGGTCATAACGGACTTACCAACAGTACTTGCGTCCGAGATTTGTCCTGCGGTATGCGTGTGCGTTGCTGGAGCAAAGGTCGACGGCTTTCCGGTAATATCCGCCCATGCTACGGACGACGGTCCGCCACTACCTCCGGATTGAATAGATTGGATGATATCGCCCAATCCGATGTCATGCGCGGCCGGGCTAGTTAGATTTAGACGTTCTTTGTCGCGATCTGAAATCGCCATTTACGCAGTCACCTCCGTTAAAATTAAAGAGGAGCCGAAGCCCCTCCGATTAAGATACCGATGTGCTGATGTTGTCCAGGATAGCGATCTTCTCGCCTGCATTCTTGACGGTTACGCCGTACTCACCGCGAATCTGACGAGCAACGAAGTCAGCGCCTGGTACAGTAGCGTCCACGTCATGCAGCGCACGCCCATTCAGAGCGTCGATAGAGAGAATGTCGCGATCGAACAGCGCAATTTTATTTTTCGGGAAGTTCGGATCGACAATTACGGTCGCAACGGAGCCACCTACGATATCCGATACGAACGTTTGGATCTTATGACCGGTTGCGGTGTCTGTGCGCTCAGTGCGAATGGTGTCCGATGCGAATTTACTGATTTGGCGAGCACCCGCAGTATTAGTCAGGATCGTGTTGACCGATCCGCCACGCAAATAAACTTGTTCGGACAGGTCGTTAAGGAGCGCTGGGGTAATTTCCTTACCTTCCGCATTCTTCTTCGCTGCGCCTTTCTTATCAGCGAAATAGAGCAGGCCACCAGTTGTACGAGGCATACCAGGGGCACCGTCAATACGACGACCGTAAATCAACCAGTCATTCATTTCGCGTTGAATCTCTTTGAGGCGCAACTGCACTTGGTAGTTCAGCTCGTCCGTAACGTTATATGTCCGTACGTTTTGTTGCGTACCAGATACTTGCGCATAACGTTCGATGATCTGCGTTACGTTGTAATCAACATAGCGGTCGTGACCTTCATCTACGCCAGGCAAAGCGCCTTCCAACTGCGGGCGTGCTACGATTCTAATCTCGCCACCAGCGGTGATTGCCGCCGCATTTGTTCCGTCATAACCGCGGACTACGGTAATAACGTCACCAGCCACAGCAGTTACACGCATATACTCTTCGCCAGAAACTACGATCGCGTTGACGCGGAATTTGAGCCCGTCACCCTCGGCTACCGTGATCGATGTAGCGTCGGCTGCTGCAGCAGAAGCAGCAGTTGCGCGGTTAGAATTGAGGTTATCGGACATCCATTCGAACTTTGTCTGATACAGCGGATTGGAACCTAGCCCGATAAGACCGAGCAAGTTTGGCGCGTCGTCAATAATTAGCGAAATACCTGCTTCTAGCTGGCGTACTTGGTCCTGAAAATCGTAAGTTCTCAACATGTATAAATTTCCTCCTTAAATTTAGGAAAATAAAAAGCCTCGGATTTTCCGAAGCTTTAGCGTGTAAGTTTGTTAGATAATTCAATAACCTTTGCAAAGTCTCTAGCTCGTTTTGCCTCCGCGAGTTGCTGCTCAAGTGTGCGTGTCTCTTTGTCGTAGGGGTTTCCACCGGAAGGACCTCCGATCGGCGACGGTTCTTTTTTCGGTTGCTCAACGAGGAACGGTTTATTTTCGATCAACGCTTTTACTACGTCCTCAACGCCGTTGATACTTCCGTCATCTCCTACGGACGCAGAACTCAAGTCCGCTAAAACATACGCATCGTCGAGCGCATCAGGTCGGATATTTAGCTCGCGCGCCATCGTACGAAATTCAGCCTTGATAAGACGTTGATTAGCGGAGGTTAGCGCTTTGTCACGCTCAACTCTCGCGTCTTCGGCGGCTTTTAGCGCTGCCGCTTTCTCGGCTTCGAGCCGTTCTGTAACGGACATCTTCTCCTTCTCACGTTCTTCTTTCTCACGCTCGAAGTCAGACAGTTTCGTTTTTAGTTCATCGTAATCTGCGTACTTTTTGCGCTCACGAGCGATTCGATCCGCAATAACTTGGTCAAGCTCCTCCTGTGTAAAGGTCTTCGAAGGCGTCGGATCAATCGGCGGGTCCGGCGTTGGGTCTGGATCACCCTCCGCGAACAGCTGTAGATTTAGCGGATACTTAACGTTAGTGAATTTATTCATAATTCCTCCCGCGTTTAAGCGCCGCGTAGCGCATAGTATCCGTCAGTTTTAGGACGTATCGTAGGTCCGTAATTATTTCGGATTCCGCACGGGCATTAAGACGTGTCGGCAACGTGGATGAAATATCTCGCGCCGAGGTAAATCGCCGTAATACGGGTAATCGCCGGGGGCGTCCGGCGTAAGTTTTACAATCCGCCCCTCCCACTTACTGCAAGCGTCCTTTGCTCCGTGACTTGATATTTGCGCGTAATAAACACCACGACCGAGGGCCTCGTTTATCGTAGCCTGGCGCTGTGTTTCCGCCATTTTTGTACGGACGAGCATATCGACATAGGCTTCCGGCTTCCATCGGCGGCCTTTTGCGTCAATGATCCCGGTGTCGACCGCATCGCCGAGTAACTTTCGCATCCGGTCGAGCACGTCCCGCTGAAGCGTCGTGTTTCCGTTTATTCCTTGCGATAGGTTCGCGCGAAGCGACTCCGCAAGAGCCTGACGTATGGCCGCTTTCGTTTTACGGTCCATATTCGCAGTTACGGCGAGTACATCTGCGTGAGTATCGAGGATCGCAGCCGCCAACATATCGCGATTAGCCCGATTCAGCTTCGCTTTTTCAGCGGCCTCAAGCAGCGTTTTAGCAGCGCCAATGTCAATCAGCGCGCGCTTTACGCCATCCTGCGCAGCTTTCGTAAGGTTGTCCTTTACCCATTCCTTGGACTCCGCGTTCAGTTTCGCTAGAGCTTCGGACGCCTCTTTCGCGGCTGCTTCCGCCATCTTGCGGTTAACTCCTCGCGTAAATAAGCGACTGACGGCGGAGCCAATAGCCGAACGAGCACGCCGAAAAGCCCCGAGTAATTTAGACACGGGGCCGTCGTAATTCGGATCGTCCATTAGGCGTCACCGCCTGGGTCGTTAAATATCGAAGCGTCTACCGTTCCGGACACACGCTTCTCGTCTTCGTCAATCCTGCGCACAAGTTCGGATGCCTGCGCGTCATCAACCCCATCGAGGTCTTTGATTGCGTCAGTAACCGACCACGTAGGCTTACCGCCAGTGCGTAGGTTTGCAACCTCTGCCGCTTCCTTCTCGTCACGTGGAATCCCATCGCGCCAGGTAATCGTAGGGTACGTCGCTTCGTACGCTGTGAAGTCGTCGACGCCATCGTTGGCGTGGTTCTCCAGTTTCATCGCCTTCCATAACGCATTACGTAAACCCCGGTCAACATGCGCTCTAATGCGCTTTACCTTGGACAAAATCGGCATAAACCGGGCTTTAATCGCTCCAGCATCCGTATGCGACGTCCCTGTTCCGCCTTTATCTGAAGCGAGCGTCGTACCAAACAGCCATTGCGGTGTCTCGCTAATTTGGTAAACAAGTCCAAGAAGAATATCGAGCTCTTTAAACGCGCCCTCTAGTTGCGAATCCCACACCATGTAGCCGGGCGTTGCATCTTCCTTGGTCACGGGAATGTATCGTCCACCGCTGCGTACCGTCGCGTCGTCATCCTCCTGAAAATCGGGGCCATACGCAGTTGGGTCGCTGTGCTTCCAGAGGATATAGTCGATTTGGACGAGTCGATCGTTAATCGCGGCCAATACGCTCTCTAGCTTTTCTGTACCGCTCTCCCCGCGCCAATCTGCGTCCGTTGTCTTGTACGGAATATGCTCGACGAGCAGTTCCGGCATTCCGGTCGGTACAACGTCCTGTTTCCGTCCCGTCGGAACTTGCTCACCGATGTTATACGTTGGAATAGGCGCCCCCCATCGGTCATCGACGCCCCGTTCCGTAAGCTCATACCTTTCGTATACGATGTAGCCCGGTATATGACGCTCCACATTCAGGTACGGCGTCTCTGTAGTCGGGATTCCGGATAAGAACGACATGATTCGGCTACTATTTTCTATCTCCCACTCTACCCACGCGATATTCATAGCCTTAAACCGTTTTTTAGAGCCGCGCGAGAGCTCCGGAAATACAATCGAAGCGTCTACGGGTTCAATAATCGGCTCCAGCGGTGCGTCGGGCGCATCTAAACCGAGTTGAAGCGTCTCAGATACGTCAGCACGTTGTCCGTAGTACGTCTTTAGAAACGAATCGCCCCGAAAGCCTGCTCCGATTACAATCTCGTGAATCATCTGCGTTAGGTCGTTCTCTTCAACGATACGACTTAGCGCTGTTTGTTCGGGGGATTCCGGATCGTGTCCGGTCTCAAACGTAGGAGCCTCGCCGACCATCAAATCCGCGGGCTTCGTTAGCAACACGTCCATAAGATTAACCGCAATAAATAACGTTTTGAGCTGCGGCGCAAACGGCGTATCTTTTAGGAGTCCGGAGGCGCGATCGTATATCTCAACGTGGCGACCTTGGTAAATAGCCCGTCCGCGTTCATACTTCGCCAAGCGAGGAATCTCATAAACCGGCGGATATTGAGCTCCGGTGTAAAATAGTTTCGTTTCTTTTACGTCGTAAAACTCAGACATTGCGTTCCTCCTTTCCGTTACATCCATTTCGGCTTATTCCGAAGCTTCTTCCGTCCGGTCTTCGCAATACTTACGGCCATTTCGAGCGCATCCGGTAAGTCGTCATGTGACCCCGACCCGTACAGCTCGAATTGCTCAAGTAATAACGAATGTTTTCGCGTAAATTGAATAGCACCGCTCTCGATATCCGGGAGCAGCGCTTCTATACGGAGGTCTTTACGGGACCGTTGATGTATTTCCTTAACGCGAGTCTGTGCGGGATAGCCCGCAGCCCTTAACGCTTCCTTTAGCTTCTGGACGAAGAACTCCTGCGCCGCCTGCGCTTCAGCCGCGATTGCTGTCGGTTGGTACTTCAGCGTCTTATCGACAATTACACGCATAAACTCGTCCGGCTTAACTCGTTCCCCGTACGCATCAACTACGTACTTCGTACCGCTCTGTTTATGCCGCGCAATTGCAACGATCGCAGAATAGTCACCCCGAGTTTTACCCATCGCAAAGTCAATCCCGAGGTAAATATCGTAATCGGACGTGAAGAAGTCGCGATCCTCACGGTCCCAATATGTAAAGGACTCCGGATTGAAGATCATCGACTCCTCATCGACCGGGTTATTCATGTATTCCGTGTTGAACGCCTTCGTCCCGTTATCCCATTTCCACGTCATTAACTTCCATAGCGGCTGTGCTTCGGGCCAAAGTACGATAGATCCACGGTCCATTTCCTCGCGATTCATTTCGTACAGCGCTTTTGCATCCGCAGCTCGATTCGGATTGTCTCGATCGACGTAGACGAGACGGCACGCTTCCCATAGGTCCATACGCGCAGGCCATTCGATAACCGCGCGATAAACACGGCTCTTAAAGTCTGAACGCTTATACAGTACGTTAACTAGTAGCGCCTCATGATGAACCGTCGTTCCCATGTATACGAAGGCTGTACGCTTGCCTTTCGGATCACCGAGCGGTACGACGGTCTGTGCGAACCAGTCACGCATCTTCTGGCGGAGCTCCGGTGTGGCCGCGTTAGACTTGATGTCCTCCAAGTCGTCACATACGATCAAATCCGGACGGACACCGTTCCAGTTACGACCACGAAGCGCCTGGCCGGTAGATGCCGCTTCAACTTTCGTGAGCATTTTCGGTATTCCGCTGTCTGTCGGCTCCCACGCGATAAACTCCGAGCTGTTATCCTTCGGGTTCTCTTGTTGTTTCGGAGACAACAAAGGACCGAAATCCCTCCGCAGCTTCTCGTTATGCTTGAGCTGCATCGAAATCCAGTCCAGGTTGCCGCTTGATACTGCCGGCGTCTCCGATATGATAATTTCGTACTTACGTTTTCGGTAACAAATCTCACGAAGGGGAAACGCCTTGGAAAGATACGTAGATTTAGCGTGAGAGCGGGGCGCAGCGACCGCGACCTTGTCGTTTGTATTAACGTTAGATACATCGTCCATTATCACGGAGATTTCGCGGTGAAAATCAGGCGCCTCGTCTACGTCTGTTATGTCGAATCCGTCCCAATTGCCCGCGTTGCCCGGATTTTTAGCCTCGCTGAAGTATTCGAGAGCGAACGCAATCAAATCCGTTTCAGAATTGTGTATGGCCTCTAGTCTTTCCAGTTCGTCTTTTTTTGCTTTTATTGCAGTAGTGAGTTCTCCAGGGACAGCGGTATCCGTCGCCTTTAGCCTACTTAGCGTAGTTCGGGCCGTTTTACAAAAACCTCTTAACTCGTCCATCACTATCTGTCTTTCTTCCCTATAGAGCCATTTACCGTTAACCCAAGCGATAGATACCGCCTCCCCCTTTGTTTTGACGTGGATTTACCGTGAAATTAGCCCGTTTCGTACCTTACGAGTAGTCTCGTTAGGGCCGACGTGTTCAAAGGCTAATTTCACGTGATTTCTACGGGTTCGATTCGTACTTCATTCCGGAACGCGGGGCGCAAGCACTCACGCACCCACTTATCGTTATCATCGAGCGGTACAAACGACAGCAAGACGTTAGGGCGCATCCCGTAGTGGTTGAGGCCGCAAAATGCGTAGCCATAGTGATACGCCGAAATCCGAAGATCACTTGTAGCCAGTGGAAAAGCAGCGTTAAGGTCAGCGGCCTCTTCGCTCGTTTGCGTAATAACAACGATGAACTTGCGATCACCCATGCGTTAGCACCTCCGTAAAAATCAAAAGTTAATTTTGATACGCCGAAATTTCGTACACCAGATTCCGGGCCGCGCGAGGGGGCGCTTGGGGGTCCGGTCATCTTGCGTTGTATTAAAGCGTTAATCTTACTCAATTGAAGCGCAGACTCCCTTCTTCGTTCCCTAATCGTAAAGGTACCGATATACACCGGTATGCACGGACATGTTCACAAAACGCAGCTTTTGCGTATATGTCTGCGCCCGGAACCCGCGCCCTGCTTGCGTTCATTCACGCTGCATAAATCCACGTTATACATTGCATATACATTTCCAGCGCATAATACGGACAACCCGCGTTGTTATGCGGATTAGCCCCGTTACATACTGGAAGATTATACGTGTATTTCCCGTATCCCCTATCGCGTTTATGCACCGCTTATTCAGCGAACTAACGTTCGAAGCACGGTAGCCTATTCGTAGTGTAACGCGTTGTTACGGTGAAGCGTGCGGGCGTAAATCGGAAAGTTTCGGAGGGGGCTTGCGCCAGGAGCTTCGTGTAGGTAAAACACGCCCGATCCGAAAGTATCCGAAATAGCCTGCATGTGTTACTTCATATAATGCACCGCTATTCGCCCGCTTCGGGATCGTCGCCAAGCGCTTGTAATTGTAACAGCAGTTCGTCCACATTAATGTCCTCCGGACGCTTTGTAGTTACCTCGACACTCTCCGTAAGCATACCGCCCATTTGTAACGCGAGTTTAGCCATGGCCGCGTTACCATCTCGTATAGCAATGTCAACGAGCGAATCAACCAATTGTGGTAATTTATCGTCATTTACTCGCTTTACTTTACGTCTAAACTCCGCGTCAAACATTGGATTCTTTCGCCAATTCTCCAAAGTTCGTGCAGTAACCCCGCATAGCTTTGCGATCTCCTCATAGGTCTTTCCGCCTCTGTGCGGTTGTGACAGCCAGTCAATTGCTATGAGCTGCGCAGATGTTAATGTAATCGCCATCCCCTGCGTCCTCCCCTCGTTTGTTTTACGTGTTTTTAACGCAAATAACCGCATACCCTACGCTCAGGCAAGGCGTAGAGTAAAGCGGCTCATTTCACGTTATTTTACCGGGTATTTCAACGCTGTATATTCCGTAATCCTATCGACTCCAGAAGCGATATCAATCCGGTTAAGATTGTACGCATATACTCCGTTCTCGTACGTTTCATCGTAACCACCATCTGCGTTATGACTTACGAATACAAGCGTAGGAATTCCGTTGTTAAATACTAACGCAGGTTTACCGTCTACCTTCGTCCATATTGACCGTTCGATACTTACGCCCTCCTTCCGCTCACTGTACGTTCGCTTTACGCTAGATACCGTATTGTTCACGCTGATTCATAGTGAATCTACGAGAACTTAAAGGATACTGCGCGTCGCTTCGCTCCTTGCCGTCGCCTATCGGCTCCGAACGCGTATATAGATTATTGATTAATATACTTTTCTGCGTGATCCGCAAGGAACGAAGTGACGCAGCGCTTACCACGTAGTGTGTAAGATAAAGAGTTGCTCGACCCCTAAAACGGCTGAAACCCTTGGCGCTCTAAGGTGATCCCCGGTTTTGAACTATGCAGTATTTGATACCCTTTTGGCTCTAACTATGCAGTATTTGATACCCCCTAAAACGGAAGATCCTCGTCATCCCCGTCAAAAGCCGCTTCAGCAGCGCGTTTATTCTGCGCAAACTCGAACCGTACACTTTGCGTATACTCGTCATCGTCGAACTTCTTCCGGTACATAACGTCGGGATTCATGCGGATAACTACCGCACCAAACGCCTCAGAACGCATTACGAAACCATTCTTACTCAACTCACGCAAACCCCTGCGCGCAGTCTGTTCGTCAATCCCAATGATTCGCGCAAGTGACGCCTGCGTAATGTGATCGAGTATGTTTACATCTCTCTCGTCCGGATTCGTACAGAGGTAAAGCATTTCGTAGTGAACGTAAGGAATCATGCAATATAAAAGGCCCGCCGCCTGAACCGTTAAGTTCTTGACGTCGGACCTCGTTTTTGTTTGGTAAACTTTCGTAAAGGACTCGCCTTGTTTAAGCGCACGCCCGATCGAGTGATACTCCGAATCGACCGCGTATACTTTGCGTCTTCCCTCTTTGGCTTCCGTAAGAACTCCACACTTTGTCAGCGTTCCTAAAAGCGTCACAGTCCAGCGTGTAGCCTTTCCGATTGCTCTCGCTATCTCTGCGGAACCCATACGCCTACCTTCGTAATAAAGGTCGCCGCCTTTGTCCAGCCGCATGTACGGAAGCAGCTTCATAACCGCGCCTAGCTCATTTAGCGAAAGCATTGACGTAAGGTTGCGTACGCCGCCGTGATAGGACGTTACATAATGCTTCGTATTCCTCGAAGCTGCGTCTGCTCGCTGTGCGTATTCACGTTTCCTGGCGATATCCTCTTCGGATTCAACGCGGTAACCATCGACTGGAACCTCCTGGACCAAACGACCGTCATCGGTCAAATACGTTTTGATCTCGTTAGGCATCGGCGCGCACCGCCTTTTGCGCCGCTTCTAGTTCGCGTAATGCCTGCGTAGCCTTCTTTGCTTCGCGCTGGACCGCCTTCAATCCGGTTAGTGCTTCGGATACATCTACGTTAATTCGCGCGCTGATTTCGTTAGCCGCCATGTATACGTCATCCTTTCGTGTTCGCGTATTTACCGATGAGGCGTGCGGAGTGTACCCGCAACGTTCTACTTCCTCATAACGTATAGCCGCAAAACACCGTAAAAAACAACCAAATAACGCAAAAAGACGCAGGAAATCTGCACCAATTTGTCGAATTATTAGCGTAACCCAGTACGAAAGGACTACGTTATATGAAGAAGAATGGACGTTTTATGCGCACACTTACCGCGGATATTCATTTTTACACTGCGCAAATGGAAAGAAGTCGCATCGTTGTTTTTATTGAGAGCGAGATGATCGGCGGGGGTTTAATAAAGGAGATTACGCCTTACACCGTTACGATTAAGAACGAGCGCTTTATGCGTGAGAACTGTACGTTCAAGTATGCAAGTTAAACTAATGAGGGGGACTATCAATGATTTGCCCGAGCTGCACAACAAGCATCTTCTTTGATCCTATAAAAGAAATGGTCTTCGAAACATCTGGAGGTCATGGTAGAACATTCGAGGGAAGCTACTGTCCTGAGTGCAATGAGCTTATTGTAATTAGCTACACCGGCGAGCTTAAAATAAACCAAAACGGTGGCGGAACTTATATTATGCATTCAGGCGAAGAAGAGGCTATCGTCTTTCCTTTGAACAAAAATAGATATATCATCTCAAGCGACATACCAATTGAATATTCATCTGACTTTTCAGAGGCAATAAAGGTCCTCCAAATCAGCCCTAAAGCCAGTGCTGCACTCAGCAGAAGATGTCTTCAAAATTTCTTACACAATAAACTTAACATTAAAAAGAGTAGCCTTGCACTAGAGATAGATCAGTTTATCAAATCAGAAAAAGTTCCGAGCTATATACTTAATGCAGTAGATGCAATTCGAAATATAGGAAACTTCGCAGCCCACCCTCTAAAAGACACTCGAACGGGAGAAATAATTGATGTAGAGCCCGGCGAAGCCGAGTGGCTGCTTGAAGTATTAGAAATGTTATTCGACTTTTACTTTATATACCCTAGGAAGCTTGAAACTAGAAGAATAGAACTAAATGAAAAGCTGAAAGCCCTAGGAAAACCAATGATGAAGTAGATTAGATTATAAGATGAATTCCGTAAACACCGGTATCCGCAAGTTCCCTGCCTTAGTCCAGTTACGCATCTTTACGCGAGCCCTTATACGCGGCTCTACGTAAACAAACTCGCGATCCTCGTCGGTCTTTAACGGAGCCACAACGCCATAAAACGCCTTCTTGTGTGTTGGACTGGCTCCGTGCTCGATAATGCCGGCGGGACGCAGGTTACCGTGCTGATTAGGCACAGATACAAGCCATCCAAACTCTGCTTTACGATAACCCGTAATGTACACATCGGCATAGGACCAGTTAATGACCTTCTGCCAAGACGCTGATCGACGGCTGACATACGTACTCTCTTTACGTTTGGCGACCACGCCTTCCATACCGCGCGCTTCTATCTGCTCAAACAACGCCTCACCGGCGCCTTCAATATACGGAACAACCCCGAAACTAGGGCTAGTGAGCGTTAGACTAGCGAGTAAGGACTTTCGTTCCATAAGCGGAAGGCTCCGCAAGTCCTCGCCTTTAAAACTCAAGACATCAAAGACAACGAAAGTAGCCGGTAATTCAGCTACGAGCTTAGTAATCTTGTCCGCCTTCTTCGCCTGAAAGCGTGACATAACGGATTCAAAATCCGATACACCCGTTGTCGGATCAACGCACGCAATCTCACCGTCCAACACAATATCATGCGGAAATGTAACGCTAGCTATCTCCGGGTATTGGCCTGTGCAGTCGTTGTTATGGCGCGTGAATAAGCGTACAATTCCGTTCTGTTGCGAATATATTAAGCGGTGGCCGTCTATTTTCGGTTCGAAGATATAGCGCGAATCCGAAAAGGGAGCAGCCGCTGTTTCGAGTAACATCGGGGAGATAAACATAAAACCACCTCCCTCCGATTATAGCGCGTTGAGCAATCAGAAGAATCCGGTAAGTATTGGAGAGCGTACGAAAAAAGCCGGAATAGCTCCGGCCTAGTGCGATTTATAGTTATAATCGGCGTCTAGCACCGGTCTATGGTACTTCTCTTCCCCGCGCTTTCTTGCGGCTATGGCGTCTTCCTTACTGTCAAAGTAACCTAGATTAATCTGCTTTCCTTGAAACCCGATATGTGCCGTCCATTTATTCCGTTGCTCGTTATACCGAACGCCCTTTATTCCGCTCTTGTTGCCTTTGTGTAGACTGGCTATAAGAGCAGATTTTCGTGTGCCGTCAACGGTATCCGCTTTTATATGGTTGGCGACACCCTTGTCTCGTTTTTCAACGCGTTTGCAGCCGCAGCTTTTGTAATATCCGGCTCTCAAAGCTACTCCAGATACGTACGCCCTATCTCCACAGCTACATAAGCATTCCCATAGCCGGGTGCCGTTTTCGAGCTTCCTATCACTCAGTTGGATAACCGTAAGCTCTCCGAATTTTTTCCCGACCAGGTCTATACGTTTAGGCATACTAGGTTACCATTTCCATCTTCCCATCCGTTCACGTCATCCCCTGCGTCCAATGATTCGATAATATCGTCCATATTATCCAAGTCGGCGGGTGTTATTGTTGCGATTATCTCCCCGGACTGTACTACGTTAAATTCGTGCAAATCGTGATCAAACTCAACCTCTTCGACCGTATATCCTACTCGTTCCCATGTTCTCATCTTTAGATCCTCCATATGCCCGATACCTTTTAATATCCGCGGCGTTAAACCTCTGTTATTTGTTCCGAATCACTATAATCAATACTATAACCGAAGCGACCAGGGCTGCAATACTTATGACCCACGATACTAACTCCATACGATTACCTCCAATTCTTAATACGAGTTCGTGAGATTTATTTTATTTCACTCTTGTGTTATGATTGGGGATAGAAGGCGCTGTGTAAGCCGCCCTCTACCAAGGAATCGTTAACGTCTGCGCTGCCCGCGTCGTTTATTGATTCCTTTTTTCTTTTTGTTACGGCGATGTGTTTTCCAGATAGCAAGTGCTGTAGCCAGTTGTATGATTGCCGTAATCAGGTTTACCCAATCTTTCATAGTGCGTTTCTCCTTTCCGATGACTCTTTTAACGTGTCATCCTTATGTACTTATAATACCATGACTCGTTTAAGGTGTCAATAACTATTTGACACTTTTTTCGAGTCATTTTATACTGATGTCAGAGCTTCATTTTATTTCTCTCTAAGGAGGCGGGAAAATTGCTCATTCACTCGAATTTAAAGGCTATCGCAGACGATCGCGGTATAAAGGTACGACAAATCGCGCGTGATATCGACTACCGCTTCGAAAGTGTACGTACGATGTACAATGACGAAATGGAGCGTTATCCGCGCGATCTGCTCGCGAAATTATGCAGCTATTTGGACGTCGGCATCGACGAATTGCTCACGCTCCGGTAGACGGTCAAGAATACCAACACATTGCGTAAATTCTTCCGTTAGCTCTCCGCCTGTCTCGTTAAGATTATACGTTGTGACCGGACTAGGCGCAGTGTACCTCCGGTATCTGGCTGCGCGTAGCTTATTACGAATTTTAGCGTGCTCATCTACGAAAATAAGCTCCTTGATGCTACGCTTTCTGCGTTTAGGTACGCGGTAGTTACGTCCGTCTGCCCCGTATTCTTCCGCTACCTCTAACGGTACTTCGCGCTCCCGCCTCCGCTCAAACTGCCGCTCAGATAAAAACGGATATTCGTCATTACGTGCTTTCATCCGGTCGGTGTTCGTTAGTTCCTCGCGCAGAATGTAGTCAGTCAGGCGCTCAAGCTGTATTGTGTCGGGGTACTCTCCGTATCTCATAACGTAGCCCTCGGTGAGCGCGCTAACTGCCGCCATTCTCGCGTTCCGGTCTTCGATATCCTTCTTAATCAGCTCCGTAACCTCTTCCGCAAATTTCACTTTGTAGTCAATAATCATGCGCATTCCTCCGTATATTCGTCTTCGATCTCGATACCCTTATGAATGCGCAAGAACTCTGCACTTTCCTGTTCGTTTAGTAGCGGTATGAGGTTAGCCGCATCGTATTCCACTTCGACATCTCCGTAATCCCAACGCCGGTAAACTCCCGCAATCTTCTCCACAGCAGCATCGTACATTTTCGCTACGGCTTGCTGCGTAACCTTCATAACTGTCGCAGCTTGTTTTTGTGTAAGGTCGCGGCCAGACACCCATGCAACGACCTCCATTTGGGCATCGGTAAGACCGGCTGAATTAATTGCGCTGTGCAAGTCGATTAGGATATCGCTTGCCGCCGTATCGCCTCTAAATCTTGCGGAGCTGATCCGGTGACGGTCACGGAGGAGAGAACGCACCCCCGCCGCGTCGTTGAGTGCGTATTTTACCGCGTAGCTGCGGTCAGATTTTGCGATGTCTACTTTAACGTGTCCCATTCGATATACCTCCGTTTTAAGCCGATTTCTTCGGCTGTTTCCGTTTATCAACGCCCACGTCGTCAAATACGCACGGCTTCCATTCGATAACGTCCTCCAAGCGGTCAAGGACAGCCTCTTCCGTTTTCTCCGTTATAACTCCGAATCCGTTGAGTTCTTCGAGTAACTCTGCACGCGTATCCTCCGGCATCTCAGCGATCAAGACGCGGGCAAATCCGAGTTGAAACAGCATGGAACGGTACACCTTCGGAAACACTTCGCGAAGATACCGTAAGTAGCCTCGCCGTATCGGTATCGGACACGCCATACATCCCGTACGTGGCATAAACACGTTAAGTCCCTTTGCGACTAAGAACTCCGCAGTCACACGGTCAACGATGACGTCTTTTCCCGTGTAGGCGTCGTCAATGACGGCATTCATGTCGTAGATAGCGTTGTAAGGAAGATCGTGCTTACGGACGTAGTTCCATACGTCTTCTTGGCGGTTATTTCCGTAATTGAACGAGTCAGCAAGCGCAGTCCACCATAGGACCGGCCGACACACCCACGTCTTCCACGTATGAGACGAGTAGAAATAATCACCGTCACGGCGGGCGGACATCCAACGCTGACGAGACTCACCTGCGCGGACTCCGTTAAACATAATGTGCCAGCCGTTTTCCTTGATGGCTTTACGCATCGGCTTGTGTTTGAGCGATCCGCAGCACTTTTCGACTACAGGCTCCTTATTGCCCTCGTCGCCACTCCGATCACCCTTTCGCTTGAGCAGCGTATCTACTCCGTTTTCTTCGTATATCTTTCGAATCGTCGTATCCGGACGTGCCTCTACGAGATTAAGAGACCATTCTTCCGTTAATCGTTTTGCGTATAGGCGAGTTTGTGGGTATTCGTTAAGTGTGTTATTCCAAACGGTGTCGAACGAGATGCCAAGCTCCATCGACACGCGCCGAACGAGATGAAGAGTTAACAACGAATCGACGCCGAACGAGCACGATACAACCACCTTCAATGCGTCTCCGTATTCTTCGATTCCCTTGCGCAGTACCATACGTATGAGATTCAGTGCGCGCTCTTCTTTCCAATCGAGCGTAGCCGTTTTGTGCCACTCCTCCGCAGCCAAGACTGAGGTTTTCGGAAGCCGTGTGTTTACCGTAGTTAATGCGCTGTAATGTTCCAAACACTCGCCTCCCTTTTTCCGTAATGAGCGCAGCATCCAACGTACTTACGCTGCCTGTCCGCAAGTACGCCGAACCGCCGCTAACCTATTGTGAATTATTCATACGTTGATTTTTGCGAATACTAAGCCGCAGTTTCACGCGTGATTCCGAGTTCAGCCATCACGTACTCATTTTCGCAGTGTCCGATATGCGTCCTGTCTCCGTTGCTGTACGCTGTAAATTCATCGCCTGCGTAAATCTCGCCGCCACACCAAGCGCAGTAAGCGGAGATACGCGGTTCATCGCGTAGGCCTGGCGGCTGGAACCGATCCATCGACGTCATCCTCTCCGTCCTCCTTCCCGTAAACACTCCGCAGGGCAGCCGCATAACCAACCACATACCCTGCGTCATATCCACGTATATAACCGTTGTTAGCCGCTTCTTCTACCGCCTTACGTATGAGTTCGTTAATCATTCCGGCCACTCTCCGGACAAATACCCGACTATCTCGTCTATTTGCGCGTGAAGCTTGTCCAGGCTTCCGCTATTGTCTACGGTGAAGTCTGCTACATATCCGTCGAGCGCCGTTTCCGTACCATGCGCGAGGTCAGCGTAGTTAAACACGTCGCCGGATTTGATAGCGCGGTCGATGCGGACGGCGTCCGGAGCTTCTACGCGGATGAGTACGTAGCCGGCGGACTTGAGTGCGGCATACTCGTTTGGCTGCCTGCAATCGCTGACGACTGCGCGGAATGGACGAGCAGGAACGGAAAGTACGACCTCTCCGTTCGTTACGTACCCGTGTGCCCGCCGCAGATATTCCGGAATGCTGTCGCGGCTGCGCTCGATCGTTTCGAAACACTTCCGCACCCAAATGTCCGGATCACGCTCACGCATCGTCTGTCCGAACCATTGATAGAGTTCGCGCGGCTTCTCATCGGGCGCAGGCTCACCGAATAATTCGTGGGCATAACGCTTGAGTTCGCCACCGAATGCGAATTGCGTGTATCCGTAGTTATACGAAAGATAACGAGCTACTTCGTCCTTGCCGCTTCGGAGACGTCCGAGAAGTCCGATGTTAGGGAGCGTAGTCATTCGGCGGTCACCTCGCTTTCAGGACGCAATTCAAACGCGCTGATTACGTTATTCATGTTCGTCTGTGTCCGTGTAGTCGATGTCCCTTGCGTCAGATTGTCAACCCAGTACATTGACGCGTAAACTCCGCCTCCAGACGCGCCCGCCATCGCCTTCATAACGGTACTAAACCGAATTCGATCACCTACGCGCCAATCCCTAAACGTCTCTGCGCTTGTTTTACGGGTTATCGCGGTTATGACGAATACTTCGCTGTATAGTCGGATCATTACGCCGCCACCTCCTCGCGTGTATCGTCAATGACTTCAACGAAACGGATACTCTTGTAAATGCGTCCGTCTCGGCGGTTTGCTCGACTATGTTTAAAGAAAACGCCAGATGGCGAAGAATCTCCGTACGTAATCTTATCTACGTACCCCTTCACGCCCGCATAGATGCCCGAAGTAGAACGTACGGCATCGCCCTTTCGAACTTCCGTAGGCTGCGGTACGTTCAGGTACTCCGCAGGCACTTCGAGACCAAGCGCACGCCGTAGGCTTATTGCCTTACCGATGTGGGCGTTAAATACGTCACCCGACGCGCACTTTGCGATTCCGCGTGTAACATAGCCGTCGCAAGTACATCGGATGATTGCGACGACTGTCCGCTTGTTCAGGTTAACTACGAATTCTACCGTGTGTAACGGTTCGTAACTCATCGGTTGCTCTGTTAACGGCCAGAAGCTCACATCATCGTTCGGAATCGGCGTTCCTTTATACTTACGCAAATCCGCAACGTCAGCCTTCGCACGCTCAACAATATCGTCCCGGCGTTGTTGTCTCGCAGCATTTATGTTCTGCTGCGTAGTTCTGTGACGTGCGAGCGACGCGATAACCTCCGCAGGCGTCGCGGGTTGCGTCCTTGAATACGTTGTTGCCGCTTCCTTCAACGCAGCAACTCTCGCTTCGAGGTTGCGGACATCATGCGCAATACTCTCGTCCATGATATCGATATCTTCCTGTGCTACTCGTACGTCTATGCGCAGGCTCCGGACCGTTTCCTCTAGCGAATCCAATCGTAAGGCTAACGCACTGATCGTAGCTGCGGCTTGGTCTTGCGCGGACTGTTCGGATAGGAGAGGCGCGGTGGTTAGCGGTTCGAGTACGCGGTAGTCCCCGTCCAAAATGTACCAACCGTTAACAAGCGGGCGATCAGGCAAACGCGAATCTACGTCTCCAGCTTCGCCTATTTTGTGTCGGAAGGCACAACCGACTGACTTCGTTTTGTCCGAGCTGATGATGATTACACGTTCGCCCACCGTTGCCTTACGGTCGACCATACGGAGTCGTTCACCTGCGATTTGTACGACATTAGTCGGTTCGAGGACTGCGTATTCTTCGTCAAATACGTAGATATGCCCGTCTCCACCCCATCCTCCGGCCGTTTCGACCGTGTGTACTCCGACACATTCCGTGTTATAGACCGCCAGCACGTCGCCCTCTTTATAATCACCGAAAGATGCGATCGGGTTTACGATTTTAACCCGTTCACCCGTGGACGCTTTCCGATTGACTTCGCGATATTCGCGTTCGATGCCGCCGAGGGATACGTCGGGGAGTACAGTGATATTTGATAACATAAGATCACTCGCTTTCGTTAGTTGTAATAAAAGAACGAAGTTTGTCCGACATAGTAACTAAATAGAAAAGTATTGTTTGGAGGTAGCAATGAAGCCTGAAAAGGAAAGATTGGCATTAGAGAAACTAAAGGAATCAAAGCGGTACTATGCTAGGTTTAAAACAAAAGAGCTAGAACTACTGAAAGCAGGATACGAGGCAGATGAGGAAGACAATAAACAGACCGCAATAATAATTGCTCTAGTTACAATAGGTATTTCATTTATAAGCCTAGTGGCTAATCTCATGATGAAGGTTAATACGTATATCTTGCCTTTTGCTTTAGCGATTGTTTACATAATCGGAATAGCAGGGATTACTAACTTGGGCCGGATAGTGTCTATCCGGAATGTTGAAACAACGCGGACACGCAAGATAATCGACATTGTCCTAGCGGAGAGGGCCGCCGCCAAAGCCAAGCAGAACCCGCCTACTCCAACACCTTAACGCTAACCCGTTGCCGCCCGAATTTACGCGCTCTCCTTTCGGACGACACGAGCACGTCAATCTTACGCCCTTTAATCGCGCCGCCCGTATCTTCCGCAATCGCCTCGATAATGCGACCGTCAGCCGTACGGATAGTCAGTTGAGAACCTAACGGAACAACTCGCGGATCGACCGCTACGATACGCCTTCCTCGGTGCTTAACTGTGTGGCTGACATCGAGTCCCGTCGCGGTTACTCCGATGCATCCCTCGGAGCAAAACGCTGTATATGCGGTCGCCTCATACGTTGTCCACTCCGCTTCCACCTTCGTAGACTTGCCTGTTGCCTGCGAAGGTGTTTGCGTTACAGTGTCCGACATGTTAGGCGGTACGCCGTTTATTCCGCTCAACAACGTAGCTACTGCGATGATTACACTTAGCGAGACTACGCCACCTCCTTGAATTGCGCCTCAACTTGCGTGAGGATTGCGGCTTTCGCTTCGGCGGGCGTGAGTTTAACGAGTTGCGACTCAGTGTTCCACCAGTAAAAGTCCAATTCGTCGGAATCTAGCTCGGAATCTAGCACAGGTATGGTTTTAAATGGTAGTGAACTTTGATCATCAAACACGACTTTAACAATTTGCCCCGTAGCTACACGGCGCGCATAATCGCCGACCTTCAGCGTCTTCTCGTCCGCTAATTTCGCTTCAAGCTCCGCAATGGTCGCGGTAACCTTGGCGAGTTCTTCACGCTGGGCTGCAAGGAGGGTTTCGGTAGGAACTCCGCCTCTGAATACCACCAACCCATCGTAGTTTCGCTCGCTGAAATAAAAGACATCCTCGTCCACATCCAGTACGTATTCGTCTCCGTCCTCGTCAGCGTTAACTCCGTAAAACTCGTCAGCACGAAGGTAGTCCGATATGTCACCTCTAATCAGTACGATATCGCCCTTCCGAGCCCGCCCGTCTACTTTTACGTAGTCCTTTCCTTCGTAGCAAATTACGGTGCCGGCACTACCTACGCGCACTACTCCGCTTAATTCCGCCATTCTCCCACGCTCCTATTCGAATAAATTTACGTCAACCGTCTCGATAATACGCGAATCGTTCAAGTCGTTGACAAGCACGCCGTACTCGCGTGAATTGACGCCAACTGACGCCGTTAACGTATCCCCGTCGAGCCGGTCCGATCCGAGTCCTGCGATGATGACGCCGGCAATCTCACCGCGCCGAGCTGCGGCCGCCCAAGCTTCAAGTACGTCGGCGATTGCGTTCGGGAACGGGATGATTTCGGCTAATCGCGTTTCTTTTTCCGCCATGTTACGCCTCCTTTCGTCTTAGACCGCCACTGGCGCTTTAATTCCTTGATGTGGATCGTACCCTTCCAACGTAATGTCTTCGAAGGTGAACGAGTCAATATCCGTAATTTCAGGATTCAAGCGAAGCGTCGGCAAGGGTCGATAATCCCGCTCAAGTTGCGTTTTTACTTGCTCGATGTGGTTCGAGTAGATATGCGCATCACCTAACGTGTGAATGAACTCTCCTACGCCGAGCCCGGTTACTTGTGCAATCATGTGCGTTAATAACGCGTAACTTGCGATGTTGAACGGAACGCCGAGGAACACGTCTGCTGAACGTTGATATAGTTGACACGATAGGCGTCCGTTCGCTACGTAAAATTGAAACGCGAAGTGGCACGGGGGCAACGCCATTTGATCGAGTTCTCCGACGTTCCAGGCGTTAACGATTAAGCGTCGGCTATCTGGATTCGTACGGATTTGTTCGATTACGTTGGCGATTTGATCAACGGTTTGACCAGTAATGTATGTTGTGTCAAGCGCGTCGTCGTAATCAACATCGGCGATTTGCCAAGAGCGCCACTGCTGACCATAAACCGGACCAAGCTCGCCGTGCTCGTCCGCCCACTCGTCCCATATCGTTACGCCATTATCGCGTAGATACTGAACGTTAGTGTCGCCGCGTAGAAACCAAAGTAATTCGTGTATGACAGCCCGCCAGTGTACGCGTTTAGTCGTAATTAGCGGAAATCCTGCGGCGATATTAAAGCGCATTTGGTAGCCGAAAGTAGATAGCGTGCCCGTTCCGGTACGGTCCGTTTTCTCTACGCCATTTGATAGGATGTGTCGTAAGAGTTCGTGATACTGACGCAATTATTCGTCCTCCTTACCGTGGTAGTGCTTGTGTATCGTAATGAATCCGAAGTTGAATCCGTGAAAAATCAATGCGATCCCCGCAAGAAAAGCGAATATAGTTAACGCGGTTTCCATAGCGCACCTCCTAGCGTATAGCCTCGTGAATTACGTACGCCCAAAACAAAGCGCAGCCTGCGAGAACTGCTGTGCGGATGAATCCGATCGATGCTCGTTTCAATTAGCGGACACCTCCGCTGTAACCCCCGTATGTCCGAAGCCGCCTGTCCCACGCTCCGTTTCCGAAAGCTCCTCGTCCGTCTCGATGAGATTGACGTGAGGAATCGGGAGGATAAACGCCTGAGCTACACGGTCACCTTTACGGATGATGCATTCGCCACTGAGCAAATTAACCCCAACGGCCTCGCTCCCGTCAATAAACGTCGGCCATTCGTAATATTCGTCGATGGGCAACACGGTCTGGATGTTATCGAACATCATCGCAACCTCACCGCGATAGTCCGAATCAATCACGCCGATTCCGTTCGGTTGCCGCAGCTTCGTCTTCAGCGCAACCCCCGACCGCATCGCTACGATCATTACGTAACCTTCCGGAATTTCGAACGCGAGGCCGAGCGGAACTTTCTTCGTCTCGCCTGGCGCGATGATTACGTCCTCAACCGCTACAAGGTCGAAGGCGGCCGCGCCGGACGTTGCGTATTGCGGGATAACTGCGTCTGGATGTAGACGTTTGATTTTAACGTTCATTTACTCGTCCCCCTCGATTCCAACTGCTGCGAAAAATAAGATAACGATAAACAACGTCAGCACCGTACTGACCCGGTCCAACACGTAAGTCCCTGCGATGACTCTAACGAGGACACTCACCCAATACCCCGCACACAACCAACCAAATGTACGTAAAATCACTAGGCCGCAGCTCCTTCCGTAATAACGCTGTAGTCAACGTCGGTGTCGTCGATGACGGTTCCGTTACGTCCGTTCCACGAATGGAGCATTGCGCAATTTCTTAGATTGAAGTCCGCGGGGCTATCCGTAAGCTTACGCGTTTCACCGGATACGCATCTGATAAGCATGTTCGCTAACTTCTCCGTCGGTTTCGGCGCATCCGTATACTCGCTCGGTACCGCTAGGCCCAACGCGCGGCGGAGTGCGATCGCCTTGCCGATTTCTGCGTGGAATACGTCGTCAGGCGCGGCTTTTGCGATGCCTCTTGCGCGGACTGTCCCCGAGCTCCGACGCTTGATAACGGCTGTCACTACGCGTTTATCTCGATTTACGTGAAACTCTACGCGAGAGTACATCCCACGCTCTAACTCCGCTACGTCAGCGCGTGCCTTTTCGATAACGGCTGCGCGGGTTAATGCGGCCGGCTCCGTTTTGGTTACATCACCCAGAATTGCGCGGACCACATCGGCGTTGTCACGGATGAATTGCGTAAAGGCGTCTGAGATGTCCGGTGTATTTGTGGAAGCTACCGGCTCAAGTACGACGTATTCTTCGTGCCACACACCGCATCTGCGTCCGTTAATTTGGGCGAACACTCCGGATGTGCGTGTCTCTGTTACGCTACCTTCGTCGCCCTTTCCGTAGCCAATCGCAAGTTGCGGATTTACGATTTTAATACGTTCCCCTACGTTTGCCCCACGCTTAACCTCACGATAATTAACGTTTGCCATATTCCGAATCGCCTCCGTTTTAGTTTTGCGTTACTCGGCGGTCGCTTTTTCTGCGTAGCTGTTTCCGCCTTACACTTTATATAAGGACACGAATTTGCGGATTTGGGACATCGTAAATAAAAAAAAAACGGAGAAGCCCGTAGGCCCTCCGTTATGTACCCGTATGTCTAACGCGATCCCTTACCTCCGCTTGTTTTGCGCTGTTAAATCGCTGAGTATACGAACCCGTTAAATAGCCCGTAACGCGCCGAATACGTGACATCGGCACATCCGTTTCAGGCACGCCGCAAGACGGACACGTACTGCCGATAATCCCTTCGTAGCCGCACGCAGGACAGCGATCAATCGGATGGTTCACGCTGAAATAGCCGACGTCCTTAGCGAGCGCATATTGTACGATACGCATAAATGCCGCCGGGTTATTCCGTGCGTTCCCGTCGAGTTCTACGTAGGAGATCGCCCCTGCGTTACAAAGCACGTGGAATGGCGATTCTAGCTCGATTTTACGAGCAGCCGTGATCGGAAAATAAACGGGAATATGGAATGAGTTCGTATAGTAATCGCGATCGGTCACGCCTGGGATTTCGCCGAAGTCCCTACGATCCATCTTCGTAAACTTGCCGGCGAGGCCTTCCGCTGGCGTCGCGAATAGCGAGATGTTGAGGTCGTATTCTTCCGCAGCTTCGTCGCAGAAATATCGCATATGCTGAATAAGCGAAACAGCTCCGAGATGTACACCGTCGTCCTCTCCGTGGTGCTTTCCGTAGAGAGCCACTAAGCATTCCGCAAGTCCGATAAATCCGATCGAAAGCGTACCGTGCTTAATAAGTTCGCGGACTGGTTCGTCAGGACTTAGCGCCTTTCCGCCTTCCCATACGCCCTCGCGCATCATGAAATCGGAAGCCTTCGCAGGTTGTTGCGCTTGTATCTCGAAGCGGTGAAGAAGGCCGCGTAATGCAACGCCCAAACAACGGTCAAGCGCGTCCATAAAGCCGTCGAGGTCTGGCTCCGCGCGTTTTCCCGTAGCTATACCGTACTCAAGTCCGAGCCGTACGAGGTTAATCGTATTAAACGAGAGGTTACCCTTTCCGCTCTGATGATTGCGTCCGAACCGGTCAGCAATCGTACGCGTCCGACAACCCATCGTTGCAATAATCGTATTGGGATCACCGGCCTGATAATATTGCAGATTATATGGAGCGTCTACGTTGACGAAATTCGGATACATACGTTTGCTGGAACACTCGACCGCTTTGACAAATACGTCGTAATTCGGGTCGCCTGGCGCTTGGTTTACTCCGCACTTACACTGGAATATTTGCTGCGGGAATATCGGAGTTTCGCCTGCGCCCAGCCCGTTAATTGCCGCTTCCAGCAACGCGAATGATACGAGGCGGCCCTCGGTTGACGTACACATTCCGTAATTTAGCGACGTGAACGGAATCTGACCGCCAGCACGTGAGCTCATCGTATTGAGGTTGTGTATCAGCGACTCTGCCGCTTGATGCGTTTCGGCTTCCGTTTCACGGCGAGCGTATCCGTAAGAGGACGGAAACATTTCGGATAGGTCCGTGTTATCCAGGTACAACTCGCACTCCTCAACGTGCGCTTGTTCTCCGAAATAGTGCTGACCCTTTCGGAAGTGTTTCGCGAAAGACTTACGCACATATGGCGCGAGGTCCCAATCGATCTTATTGCCGGATACGCCACCGTATTGCGAGTTCTGCTGCGACTGAAATATGATCGCCACGAGCGCCATTGCAGACATAATGGAGTTAGGCGTACGTACTGATCCGTTGCCCGTATTAAACCCATTCGCGAGTAGTTGGTCAAACGGAATAAAGACGCAGTTTGTCGTACCTAACGCATATTGGTCGAGGTCATGAACGTAAACATAACCGCCGTCTATTGCGTCAACGAGTTCGCGCGGCATAACGTACTCACGCGCATACCATTTCGAATATTCCGAGCCGAACTTCGACATCTTCCCGCTGAAAGATTCCCCGTTTAAATTCGCATTCTCCCGCAGCAAATCCGTGTCCACTGCGGACAGTATCGTATCTCCTATCGTTTTGAGTTCGCTCAATTAATCGCCTCCCCTACGCAAAAGTCCGCATCTGTAAGCGGCACGATATTGACCGCCTTTTGGTATCCGTTTCCTTTTTTGCTGAAGAAATCGTGTATCTTCGTAGACGTGTCGATTCCGTTGAGTACAACCGGATTGATCTCCTCGTCAGGAAAATGCGTAGGTCGTCCGAGGTTCATAAGTGCGCGATTAAAGTTATAACGCAGGAACCGCAACACATCTTCCTCCAGCCCAATCGGTGCGTACAAGTCGACCGTATAGCCCGCCTCATTATCGTATAGACGGCGTAGCAACATCTCGACTTCGCGATCGAGCGCGGCCTGTGATTCTGGCGGAAGCTCTCCGTAAACTTCACGCGCTAACGTGCCGATATATTGACCGTGTACCGCCTCATCACGCATAATCAAGTCGATGATCTCGCCTGAAGCCGTCATCTTGCCATGGCCTGCGAGCAAGAGCGGATAATAAAAGCCGGAATAGAACAACGCAGACTCAAGGAACACGGAAGCCACCATCGCCATGTACAACGACTCGGGCGATTGGATATTCTGGTAGTAGCCGCTGATAATCGTACCTTTTCGCTGAATAAACGGGTTACTATCGGCCCACTCGAAGACTTTATCGGACTCCTCGGTGGATACGAGCGTTGCGAAAATGGAGCTATACGACTTGGCGTGAATATGTTCCATCGCGCCCATGATGCCGAGGACCGCCTTACGCTGCGGACTCTCTACGCGCTGCATAATAAGCGGCATTCCCTCCGCGCCTTGTTCCGTATCCAAAAACGTTAGGCCGCCGAGCACCTTTTTATATACGTCTTGCTCCGTGGGTGATAACGTAATCCAACTCATCTTATCGTCATCGAGCGGTATTTCGTGCTCGCGCCATATCTGCATAAAATTCTGATTCAAGAAGTCTTCCGTATATTCATCGTCCGGACGGTTCCAGTTTACCGCTTTAAGATTCGTCAAATTATCGTCTCCTCTCGTTTTAGACCGCGCAAGCCGTACATTCGGCAACGGACAGCAGCTTATTACGCGTATAGTACAGCGATTTAAGGCCACGTTTGTGTGCGTACAGATAGTAACGGACAAGCTCGTTAGTTGGCGTTTTGGAGTCCACGTAAAGTATCGTAGAAATGCCCTGGTCTACGTGTCGTTGAATCGTCGCAACCATGTCGATAATCCGATACTGATCCGTGTTAAACGCCGACGTGTAAGAAATCATATTCTCCCGTGTCAAGAACGGAGCCGGATAATACGTAGTCGAATTTGCGTACGTACGTGTTTCCATGACGTCACTTATCGGCAATACGCTGGATGTCGCGTTCTGGACGTATGAGATGGACTGCGTTGGTGCGATCGCCAATCTGTACGCGTGCCATAATCCGTACTGTTTTACGTCAGCAGCAAGGCGTTCCCAATCGTCAGGACTCGGCAACTCAATACCCGCGCTTACGAACAACCCCGCAACCTTTTCGAACTTCGGACGGAAGTCTTCTTCGAGATATTGCGTAAAGTACGAACCATTTGCATAGTCAGAGCGTTCGAATCCGTAGAACGTCTCACCGCGTTCCTTTGCGATCTGCATCGAACGTTCTAGCGAATAGAAGTTAACCGCAGCGAAGAAAGCATCCGCAAAGTCACGTCCGACCTCCGATTGGTACGATATGCGATTCTTAACGAGGAATCCGTGTAGGTTCATCGCGCCAAGCCCGACGCTATGCATACGTTCATTCGCCTTAACGATGCCCGGTGCGTTAGCGATCGAAGTCATATCGGATACAGATGTCAGCGAGTCCATCGCGGAATGCACGACACGACGCAGGTCTCCGGAAGCCATTGCGGTCACGACGTTGAGTGACGCGAGATTACACGAAATATCGAGGCCGATTTCGTCAGGCTGTCCGTAGTCATTAATGACCGACGTCTCTTGTAGCTGAAAAATCTCCGTACACAGGTTCGACATCTTAATCTGACCGAGCTCGCGTAACGGATGCGCCTGGTTCGCGTTATCCTTAAACATGAGATACGGATAACCCGACTCAAGCTGCGTTGTCGCAATCTTCGTAAGCATATCGCGTGCATTAAGCTCGCGTTTTTTGACGGCCGGATTTGCGACAAGTTCGTCGTACATTTCTGCGATGTTCATATCGTCTAAATGTGTACCATACGCTTTGAAAACGGTATGCGGCGCGAATACGTAATACGGTTCGTTTTTCTCCGCAAGCTCGATGAATTTGCTCGGAACGATAAGACCGATAGATAGTGTTTTGAGCCGTGACCGCTCGTCCGCGTTAATCTTTTTCGCGTCTAGTAGCTCCAGCACGTCCCATCCGAAAATGTTATAGTACACGGCACCGGAGCCTTTACGTTGGCCCATTTGGTCCGCGTAAGAGAACGCCATTTCGAGCTGCTTGGCGACCGGCACTACGCCCTTTGCGACGCCTTCCTCTTCCTTAATCGTTTCACCCCGTCCTCGTAGCTTCGAGAGATTTAGCGCAACGCCTCCGCCGATCTTCGAGAGTTGCATCGAAAGATTGTGCGCAAATCCGATCGCGTTTAGGCTGTCGTCAACTTCCGTAAGAAAGCACGATACCATTTCGCCGCGGCGTGCCTTACCCGCGTTAAGGAACGTAGGCGTTGCCGGTTGAACTCCGTTAATGTAACCCCACAGGAGCTCACGCGCCTTTTCGTAATCGCCCTGCGCCAAGTACAACGCAACAATCGCCAGGCGTTGCGGATACGTTTCGAGGTATGTCTGTTTATCGCGAGACTTAAGCGCGTAGTCACGGTAAAATTTCGTAGCTGCCATATATGATGCGTACGTAAGCCCGGCCGCGTCCACTTGGCGGTGAATTTCGGTAATCTGCTCCGACGTATACTGCGTGAGAACTTCCGGGTAGTAATAGCCCTCCGCAACCATATATCGGACACGCTCAATCGCGGAATCAAAACGCATGGACTTATCCGCTACCTCTCGAAGATATTCCGCTACAGCTTCGCGATCCTTTTCGAGTTGGTAAAATCCATCCTTCATCACGGTAACCTCGTTGTTCAATTCCACGTGTCTATACGTCAAGCGCGTCAACTCCTTCGATGAATTTCGCTGTGTCTGACGGCGTACCCGCGAGCTCGAATTTGCACACGATAGGTACGTCGTATTGCTTCGATATAATATCCGCTGCGGCTCCGTAATACGGACCAAAATTCCGGTTACCGGACGCAGCCACACCTCGTATAAGTCCGTTGTTACCCGCTAAGAACTGGCGTGTCTTCTCGGGAACCTCTCCGATTTTGTCCGTGTAAGTGACGAGGACAAACGGCTCAGACAGCCGTAAGCCCTCCGTAATTTTCACGTTACGATACGGCAGGCGATCAACGAATAGTTTAACGTTGCCCGTCCTGGATGCGTACGCTATTAGCATCGGTCAACCTCCGTTCTACTACTGCCAGCGCTGCCCGTGCCTCCGACAGTGCTTTCTCATACTCTGCGACATCCATTCGCTTGTACGCAAGCGCGTTGGTAAGCCTGCCGATCTGCTGGTGTAGGCTAAGTGCATAGCGTACGTAAACGTCCTCTTCATCCCGAGTCATGACAGCGCCACATCCGCATATTTGCGGATCAACGGGCGTATAACTCGTACAATTTCCTCGTCCGTCATTGCGTTTAACTCAGGTGTGTCCGTTAGTTCCTCGAACTTTGCGACTTCAGCTTCGGTAAGGACTTCCGACGGATCGCCTCCAAACTCTTGGAACGCTAAGGTCAATGCGCCGCAGATAATAAACGCGTGTAATTTTTCTCCAGTTAGTACGCTACTCATGCCGCAACCTCCTCCGTATCTATTAAGCCCTCACGTATCAAATAAGCCAGTGCCACCGCGCACGCGTCGCTATCATCGTAACCAGCCCGGAACGCGTAATCCTCTCCTAACCGTAGCAATCTTCGTACAGCCGCCGCCACTTCCGCCTTTTCTGCCTTTCCGTTACCCGTAACTAACCGCTTAACCGACGTCGGAGCCAGCGCAGGCTTTAAGTCAGCCGCCTGGTATCCGTAAGAATAAAGCGCACGATCCGCCGCAGCCCACGAGCTGAATATCGTTTGTGTAGCGCGTTTGTTTCGGCCGGCGGTAAAATCCTCGCGGACAACGTGGTCAAACGGCCGATATTCGCGTACAAATTGCGCTACGAACGACTCAACGATATAATTACGCACGGCATCCGGGTCGTCCGTAGATGTAGCAACGGAGGAACAAGCGACGAGGTACGGTTGCCTATTTCGTACCTCAATCGCAGCAATCCCGGGGCTTAGCGATAAGTCGAGCCCGAGCACACGTAACGGCTTAGGCCGCGTCGTCTTCGCCAATTCGCAACACCTCCGCTGATTTCTCGCGGATGAGTTCCGCCAACATCTCTAGCTGCTTCTCCGCGGTGTACGTCTTCTCAAGCCGCGCTCCGATATCGTACAACGTGTCCGCATCTGACTCGGGTAACAGTCCGCGTAAGTCTCCACCATGTTGGTCGTACGCTATCAGTAACGCAGAGATAACCAGGTACTCGCGTGTTTCATTCGTGGCTTCGACCTGTCTGCGCTCTTCTAGGCGTTTACGCGCTTCCTCTTTCTCTTGACGCGAGGCTTTGAATACTCCGCCATCCTTCGGTTTATCTTCAACGCTTCCGTCTACAAAGCCCGCTACGAAAGCCCAAATCGCGAGCAACGCGAAGAAGATACGCATCCACCAATCCGAGTCTTCCCCGAAGATTAACGCTAAAGCGAACAATCCACCGAGCAATACCGAGAACACCACACCTACGTACATAACTCCGTTACTGATTCTTCGCCCGTATTTCATTTACGCAGCCTCCTTCGTATGACTCTCCGTCATTTCCGCTCTAATCCGTATGATATCTGCCAACGCCTCGCTCGGTCCGCGCTTCTTCCAATCCGGCAATGACGAATGGTTCAGCGCGACTACCTTACGCTCCAACTTCGCAATTTCCGCCTCGGTGAGAGACAACGCGATCGTACGCTTGAAGTCGTTAAACGTCCACTTGTCGAGGTCGAGAGCTGGCGCGTCGCCCGTCTCGGCTGCGTGAACAATGCCCGCAAAATGGTCGAGTACGTCGTTACGCATCTCGTCCGTAATGTATAAGCCGAACGCCAAGATATCCGGGTTCTTCGCGAACTCATCTTCCGTCATATTCCACGACTTCTTCGAACCGTTGACGTAGAGGATCACGTAGTAGTCAACGCCGTACATCACCGAGTAACAGACGCACTGTTTAACGTGGTCCTCTTTCGGACCTTTTCGCGCAGAGAAACCTGACGTCATCGAATACGTTGTCTGTTTCGATTTGATTTCGAGACCGACGCGTAGCACTTCGCCATCCTCGGAAACGTAGAGCATAATACCGTCGCATGTTCCGTAGAGTGCGAACGTCTTCCCTCCGTGTCCAATCACGCGGCTAACCTTTGCGAAGTCCTCAAACATCGGCTCGCCCCGGTCGTTAAGTTCGAAAGCAAAACGCATGTTGCCGTGTTTCGCAGCGAAAAGAATATCGCGTTGGATTGTGTCTCCGATAGCCGTCCCGATGCGCGTCCATCGTCCCTGGTGCGCAGGCTGGCCCGTCTTCTCTTTCTTAGCCCCACGCATCTTTTCGTAGAGACCACGTGCATCCGCATTCGCCGACGATGGAGAGAAATACGGAATATCTCGCGGCGGCCATATCTTACGAGACTTGTCCGTTAGGAAATCCGCATACCACCGATGAATTTGTGCGTCGAGAGCATCGTCGTACACTTCGGGGCTCTTGTGCCAAGCGTTAAGGTGGAGCGTAAGGTCTTGCGCGATCTTATTTGCGAGTTGTTGCGACAGTTAAACCGCCTCCTTCGTTATTACCTTCCAGCCGTAAGCGGAGCCCTTCTTCGTTTCCTCTAGCGTACGGCTCGTCAATTGAGACCCGTTTATAAAATCAAATACATCGGACATATAAAGCGGATAACGCTGGCCGGATTGCGTATCCTCGACAATAAGTCCCGCGCTTGACCGCGAACTGAACCAGTCAACAATCGTGAAGTCACCGAAGACTTGGCGTTTGTCTCTCGTAGCCTTGCGACAGCGGCAACGGCAATCGTAGCAATATCCGCGTTCATACTCGTTGCCGCACGTTGGACATGCGTAGACGTTGATCTTTCCGTTAGCCACCTACGCAGCCCTCCCCGATACGTATCGGATTACCGTTACTTCCTGCGGAATGACTTCCTCGATGTTGACGGAAAAATCTCCGCCATCCTGCATTTCAGTTGCGGGAAGTTCACGCCACGACCTTTCCGTCATCTTGCGTAATGCGGTATACGTCCGTTTGATAGTTAGTCCATCGACCACCGTCTTCAAACGAAGAATCGACTCTCTCACTCGTATACCCTACCGGCTTGTAGCGGTCGAGGATCGCATCAACTTCCTCATGCGTCTCGTCCCACGCCTCACCCTCGTACTCGTTTCCGATCAATTCGCGCAGCTTCTCAATTACGTTTCCCATAATCACGCAGCCTCCTTCGTTTTTGGTTGGCAATTCCCGAAGTCCCAATCGCCCGCCCGTACCTCAATCATCCAACGGGGTTCAATCACCGTGTCACACTCAAGCGGACATGCGAACGTAACAGTATTCGTCATGATATCCGTATACAGTGCAACCGCATCCTCCGTAACATCCTCGTTCGGTACAGCGTGCTTCTGCTCGTCATGCAGCGTCAACGTAAATTCCCATCCGCGACCAAGCGTTAACTCGTAGTAACTGCGGATCATGCACAGTTTCAAAACGGCGGCACCACTACCCTGAATCCGATGGTTAAACGCAGCTCTCTCGTCGCGTCCAGTCAGGCGAATAAGTTGCCAGAACTCCGACCGCAGATTAGGCGATAACTTATACGACTTCTTACCGAGCTCCGGATCGTTCTTATCGCGGATGCCTGCGAGTCGCATAATCTCGCATAGACGGCGCCAGTTCTTCCGATACTCCGGAAAGCGGCGTTTCTGCCCCCACAACGTAGCCGTCCAGCCATGTTCACGTAGGTGTTCAAATGCCGCGTTAACCATCGTACTGAAGCCGGGCAGTATCTCATCGAACTTCGCATATGCACGCTTACCGGATTCCTCCGTAATACCGCGTTTGATCGCTGTTTTTACGAACTGATCCTCCGCCTGTCCGTACCCTTTCGCAAGAAACATGTCTTTCGTCAGCTTACGGTACGGAATCGGTGTGAGCCCGTCCTTGTACGCCTTTTCGAAACAAAGCTCACGGTCAACCTCGAACATGATAGATGCAAACTCTACATACGGATCGAGTCCTTTGCGATACATTTCCGCGAATATCTCATCGCCATGCTCAACCGCCATGATATGCGCTTGAAGTCTCGGCTCAATACTCGATAAGTCGCTACCGAGGAACGTGTGACCAGGCGGAGGAATGAACATCGTACGGACACGCTCGCCCTCTTTTGTTCGCGCCGGTATGTTTTGGATGTTGGTTCCTTTTGCGACGGACTTCTCCGCACATTCCACACGCATCCGCATCATGTCCAGATAGTTCTCGTCCGTGATCGGTTCGGTCTGCAACTCGTTAGGCTTCCCGCTGTATCCTTTTGAGGAATAGCGTCCGGTAGAAACGGTATCAAGCTGCGTATGCAAGCGCCCATCAACGTCTAGTGCTTCCGGTATCTTGTCGATATACGTGTTCAATAGCTTCTCGTAAGCAGACACATTAGCCAGCGGTTTGAGCGCTTCTTCCTCCTCAAAGTACCGATCGAGAACGTCTTTAGATACAGCGCGTGTCTTCGATTTATCCTTTACGATCTGCTTCGTACGGTCTTCGATACCGAGATAATCGTAAATTAAATAGCGCAGGTGATTGTCGTTGGTAAAAGAAAATTCCGTAACAAATGGCGGCGCGTATTCCGGCTCTGCTGGCGGCAAATCTTCCGCTTTAAGTTCCGCAAGCCTGGCGACGGCGTTCGTATACTTTTTTAACGTAGTCTTACCGGCCGCTTCACACTCAGTGATAATCGCACGTTGCTTCCGTTGTGCCTCTTGGTTACGCGCGATTTTCCTACGTTGTTTATCAACCCAATCCGTAATTTTCGATGCGTTTAACGTCCGATCCATTTTGCGTAAAAACTCCGGATCGGTTACGCCATATGCTGCGGTTACCTCTTCTTGAGCCTGCGCCAATTTCGGCCGCAATTCGTCACCCAACGCCTTGAGCCCGTCTAGGTCGATTACGAAACCAGTACGTTCGATTGCGACGTTGACCTCGGACAGATATTGTGTGATTTCGAAAAACGCTGTGGCGAGCTGGTCCGTTACGACGAGGTTATCTATCTGCCAACGCGTAAGCGCCCATCCTTTGAGTACGTCCTTAATCGCGTAGATGCCAACTACCTCGACCGGATGGATCATCGGAGACTCATTCCCGAAAAGGTCTTCGTATGTGAAATCGTCGATAGCAATTCCGATAGCCGATTTGTATTTCGTGAGCAACGGCTTCAGCGCGTATGTTGGCTCATGGTCGTTAAGTGTCCGCATTGCCTCCGCGGAATCGTATCGAACCCCCTGCGGCTTCAGACCGTCATTAAGCAACATCGCTAAGTCAAACGGCGCGTTATGAAACGATTTGATCTGCGAAGGCAACGACATAAACTTCGCGATTGCCCCGAGAGCCTTTGACCGCGTACATTGCTTCTCCCCCGTTAAATGTCCGTACGCTACGTAATAACCTTCGTTCAATAGCGGAAGCCATAACGAGTAGCCGCCGGTTAGGTCGATCATCTTGTCTAGTCCGGATGTCTCCGTATCCCATACGGTTAGTGACTGAGCGTCAGGAATCGTAATCCCACGCTCGGCCAATTTTCGTTTAATCAACGTATCGTTAAAGAGAACGAATACCTTACGGAACCACTCGTCGTCCTTCTGTAGCCGTACCTCTTCTCGAAGCCGTGCCATCATTCCGGGCAACTCCGCGTCATCCGTAATGATGTGGAAGTTATCCGGCTTCGTCCGTAACGTCTCCGCAATCCTTTCCGCCCTTTCCTGACGTTGCGCATCCGCCAAGATACGCTCGCCCGCTGCAACTACGTCAGCCTTCGTAATGGAGCCCCCGCCGGAGCGAAGTGTAATAGCGGACGAAGGATTGCCTGTTTCCCTCGTCAACACTACTTTTACCGCCTCGACCGCGTTACGTTCGCGCTCCGTCAAGGACATTGTGCTAATACGTTCGACTGCTTCGGCTGGCGTTTCCTCTGCGGCTTTCTTACGTTTGGCTGCGTCGGCTACACGCTCGGCTACGTCAGGGTCTGCGGTTGGCTGGCGGAGATTAAGCGTTAATTTAACGTCAGCCATAGTTGCGGCACCTCCTTACGCTGCGGCTTTCGCTTCTACCTCCGTAAGTTCCATCCGATCAAAGCGTTGTTCGACCGGAGTTACGAGTTTGACCGTCGCGAAATATGTTGTTCCGCCGTCGACATAAACGGAGGGAGCATCCGTACCGTCACCTTCGAAGACCTCTACGATTTGACCTACGCGTGTCTTCCCACCTAACGTATCCACAACCACCGCAAGGTCGCCCGCTTTAAACTCGTTTACTTTCCGTCCAATCGTCGCCCACTTCGCTGTTTCCGCGTCGACACGTTCGAGTTCGTCCTGCTTGTAATAGTGGTATGCACTTCTGTCAAGCAACGTTGATTTAAACGGATGATTGTCCTCGTCGTCTCGCACGACCTTCACGATAGATCTCATCGGAATGTCTTCTTTTGCAACGAGAGTACGCGCATATTCGCCAACTTTGAAACGTACGGACCCCGGTTGTGGCTGCGTCTTCTCTCCGTCAGTAACGAGGGTCAACTCGGACAGCAACGCATCCCAACGCGATTGTGCGGGAAATTCTACGCGAGCGGAATTTCCGTTAATACACGTCACCTTTCCGATAGCTCCGTTACTCACGCCGCCCCATCCGTACGCCGGTTTCTCGCCGTCCTTAATCGTAAGGCGAACGGTAGATCCGACTTCGATCGTGAGTTTAGCGAGCTGTTCCGGTTTTGCGTAGCCGTAAGGGATATCACCGCCTACAAGTTGAATGACAGCCCCGTGATCGTGCGGTTCGTAAAGTGGCGTATCAACTTCGTAAATCTCCCCGTTAGCATAACCGTTCAACGGATATTTCCCGCCACCGCTAATCAAACGTACCTTTTCGCCTTTTGCGAACTGGCTCCGCGGGTCTGGAGTCGTTTCAGCCGCAAGTTTACGTTTAGCATCTGCGACCTCTTCGTCGGTGGCGCGAACTACGTCACAGGCTACTTTCCAGCCTGCGATTTCTCCGTTAAGCTTGGCGAGTCGGTACGGAATTGAAGTCGAGTCGGTCTCGGCGATGACGTAGACCACTCCGGGATGAGTGCGACCGTTATCTCGAGTGACTTTCACGTGATCGCCGACCTTCAAGCGTTTTTGCGCAAGGAACTCCGCTTCGGTTGAGGGTTCGTATTCGCCCGGACCGAACCAGGACGCAATTCTATCCCGTCCGTCCGCGGTTTCGCCCTTATACGGAAGGTGCTCAGACTCGTCGTCCTTTACGATTTTTACGATCTCGCCGATTTTAAACTGATGGCCGCGACTCTCGCCCGTGATCTTAGCGTAATCACCAACGGTCAATCGCTTAGCTGCGGATTCCCTAGCACATACCGGCTCCAGCACCGCATATTCACACAGCGCTACCAATACCCTGTCCTCTGATTCAACTGTAACGCGTACATCACCGTCTCCGTCTGCGGAATCAACTACGAACTCGGCTCCGTTCTCGTAACGATCCTCCTGGGAGTCCTTACGCACAATACGGATGCGTTCTCCCGGCTCGGCCCAACGTTTTACCTCGCGATATTCTGCGGTCTCTGATACTTTCGCATACACTTCGAATCCCTCACCGCAAAGGTCGTGCTCGTCTCCGTCATTGTCTACGATTTGCGGGTCTCCGAATTCATCAATCCGTGTAACTTCGTAAAACGCGCCCGTCGTTACGTAGCTGGACTCGTCGTCCATATACCGAATGATGTCGCCAACTTGCGCGTCACGGTCAACCTTACGATACTTAACGCCGTTTACCTCTACGTCTACAGCCGGTACAGATACGTTCAATTTCGCCATTTATTCGGTCTCCTTTAGGGGCACGTTGGCCCGCGATTTATTTGGACTTACGTAAACTAAGCTACGAGTGCTAGCGTTGCTACTTCCGGTTCGGGTTCGTCGAGGTTTCGGTTCAGCGCGATAGACAGTTCGATCCAACGTTCGGACGCTTTCGCCTCGCTGCACCAGTATTCGCTCAGGCATCGGTTCTCGAACATGAACACGCGTGGAGTTTCGCCATCGACCGCCCATACGCCAACGATATAGTCAGCCTCGGATAAGTCGTACGTCGTACCGTTGCCTTTCTTCGCGTAGACTACGAGGTCAGCCACGCCGTCCCCGCGCTCACGATCCGAACGTCGGCGCACCGTTTTGACCTGAATCTTAACGTGGCGACCCGTAAGTGGCTCCGTCGCTAACACGTCGTAAGCCTCCGCTGTTTCCGCTGTATGGACGGTCCATCCGTTAGCTAACAGCGCAAGACGCGCCGCCAGCTCGGAGTATTTGCCGGTGATTTCCGTTTGATGTGCGATATTACTCACCTCCTTTCGTAGGTTAAAATGGCAGATCTTCTTCGCTGATGTCGACAGGCGCTTCCGTTTGTTGTGGCTCGGTCGGCGGAGTTTGTGCGGCTGCTCCGATAGACAAGCCCAAGCGCGAGATATCGAAGCCTGCCACTACGAGATTCTTAACCTGTTCGTCCTCGTCAGCTACGTACAGGCACGTTTCGAACGATTCCATATCGAACGGAGCATCCGCCAGCTTCTCGAAGTTCTTACGTTCCTCGTCCGTCAGGTCTTCGTCTGCGTCGATAATTGGAGACAATGCGACAACTGCGTTTGTACTCGTGCCTGTCTTCGATAATTCGAACGAGATCGTACCGAGCTTCTTCGCGTACTTTTCGATAACGGCTTTGAGCGTTTTTTCCTGCTTCGGACTCAAGTCGACTACGATGTCCTTGCCCGTCGTCAAATCGAAGAATGCACGCAGGAACCGTTGTTTGCCTCGATACAGATACGCTTCATCCGTAATCTTCTTGACTGCGTCCTCTCCCGCGCCGCTATCCTTCGCAGTCTTAGCATCGGCATACAGGAGTTCAGCCGCCTGATCCCACACCGTCGCACCGGATTCGATGTATCCGCGAGCGTTACGGACAGCTCCGTTTTTCGGCACAAACGTGTTTACCTTTTTGAACACGCTGTAACCGTAATACTCAGCTACGTCATTAACGGACTTGACTCCGACTTTGAACGTTGTACCGGA
The DNA here is from genome assembly GCF_044784315.1 of Paenibacillus sp. DP01. Classification (NCBI taxonomy): domain Bacteria; kingdom Bacillati; phylum Bacillota; class Bacilli; order Caryophanales; family Paenibacillaceae; genus Paenibacillus; species Paenibacillus sp. DP01. The sequence goes on along the minus strand of NZ_CP173059.1, from coordinate 1,667,943 downwards.
CTTGAACGATACAATCGGACTCTCTTGCGCTCCTCCGTCATTGTTCGTAGCCGCCGCAGCCGCTTCGCCTTTACGTGTGAAAATGGACATTCAATCACGTTCCCTTCGGTTAGTTTTCGGATTTCAGATTAGCGTTGTTACACGCTTTATTCTTACGTCCGCTACACGGCATCATCGGCATAGCCTCACGTTGACACCGCGTAGCCGGCGTAAGAAATTCCGGCTTATATAAAGGAAGCGATTTTTCAAACGTAAGCAACAACGGACTTCATAAGGTTCGTTTTCTCGCGTTTAATCTCGAAAAGTTCACGCTCAAGATTTCGTAATTCCACGTCAATTTCGTTTACACGGGCGTTCATTTCTGCGATAACACGGTTGGATTCGGACTTGATGCAACGCAATTCTGCTTCCGCACGCTCGACCGCTAGTTCCGCTTTGCGGACGTTTATGCGTTTCGCTTCGCGTTTTTCCTTGCGTTCAGCGGCTTTAACTGCGCGTTGAATTAAGCGTTCAATCGGGTTGCGGATGACTTCGTTTGCCTTATGTTGCGGGTATAGCGTATAAACAGTAGATTCCGAGGGATGAACGATAAACACCGTACGCCGATACGCAAACATGCGACCAGGCTTGCCGTCTTCGTCGATAACGTGCTCGGATATCAGCGAAGACTTACGCAGCAAATCCATTACGTACATCGGAGCCTTCGCGCGTTCCACTCCGAAATGCTCAACGGCGCGGTCGCAAGCGTGCGGAGATACGAATATTTTTCCGATAAAATGCGTGCCGGCTTTCGGGTCAATTGCGATACTCATGCGATGCGAACCCCCTTTAACGTGGGTAGGCGAACATAGTCCGCAGGGTCTTCGTATGGAGCGGTCGATCCTTCGTAGTAAACGTGAGCATAACGCTCTGATATCGTATACTCGTTGTTAGACGCATATTTTTTATGCGATTTTTTACGTGTCATCGTAAGCACCTCCGGTTAATAACGTTGACAAGCGTTATCATCACTGGTAAAATGCTCATTGTGAGGTAAGCGAATTTCCAGTAAAAATACATACTCGCATAGTCAACCTTTTGTTTAGTTTGTTGACCATTGTGTTATAATGCATTTAGGGTTAGGTCGGGCCTCATGCCTGAAGCTCCGATCCCCCGAGAAGCACTCGACTGCCAAATCGAGTATAGCTTCGTGTCAATTAGCGCATGCCAGCGTTTTTTGACACTCCGATCTAAATCTTGTGATTGCCTTCCGGTGTGATTCTGGTTTTCCCCCAAGTTGCTTCGCCAAAAGCAATGCGGTGTCGGACTCACAGTATTCCGGTTCTGTCCAGGATTTCAAGATCGCCAATTTCCTTAGGTCACCGGCCGCCAAGCCGGTGATTCTTTCGTTAAGCATGATATTTCCGTCGACGATCGCCAAATCGTCTTTTATATCGTACTCCGCGTATCCCTCACTATCGGTATTTGCTACCAAAGGGATAACTACATTCTCTCGTGTTTTTATTAGGTGTCGTTTAACGGACCTTCCTAGTCTTCGTTTAATAAAGTTTACAATCAGTTGGGGTAAATCCCCCTTGTCAGGATCGAATCGTCTTACCGTGTCCTCGATTATCTCGAAGCACTCGTCCTCGAACCTGCTCTGACTTGTGAGCTTGTTTCTGTTGGCCTCGGACATCCTGTGAATTGTGTTTTGGAAATGAAACTTAATTTCCCACATCGAGGAGGTGTCTCCTGCCTTAGCTCTGATTGCTAAAGTATTCAGTTGTTCTTTATTCACCATTTATCAGCTCCTTGTTGGTTACATACTATATAAGGACATGAAAACTTAATATTGGGACATTGCCTAGATAATATTTTTAAAAAGTTTTAACGGAGGCATTTATGGCTGCTTATACGGTCACTAAATGCCTACTCGGTACCTTATTACGAACTGGTCCTAAGCCAATGAGCCAGGCTGAGTTATCGCGTCGCACGGGAATCAACAAAAGCCAGATAAGCGCATACGTAAATCAACGTTACGCTAACCCAATGGATCTGGCACACGCCCGTTCGATCGCATCGGCGTTAGAACTAACGTCTCCTTACGATCTCTACGAATGGTATGAAGAATTACCGAGTGGGCGCACGAGCGATTAAATCGTTCCGTGTGCTACTAATGAACGTGATTCACGTCCAACCGGTTCCTAATATTACATTATTCGACGCGATTTGCCAACGGGAAGTTGCACTCCGACGCAAAAACTCTCGCGTACCGCCCCCTCACATATCGCTCGCACCGTTTCCGCGTCCTGGATATCGTTAATATCCTTATGTTCGGGCGGTATCCTCACGTCATATAGCGCACAGCTTGAGGCCAGCCTTTCCCGTATTTGTGCTCGTAACGCACGGCCAGCACGGTCGTTATCTCCGCCGAGTAGCAATTCCTCAATCGGACTCTTCCGTATAATATCCGCCTTTTCCGCCGTAAACGACGAACCACCAACCGCAATCGCAGGCACTCCGCAGCTCCAGGCGTACAAACAGTCCGTCTCGCTCTCTACGAGTATAACTCGCTTAATCTTACGCTGATTTATGATATGGATACCGTAGACTAGCGATCGAATAGGCGCACCACCTTTACGATACCAGAACGTCTTATCTCTGACTTTTCTGTGCTTCAAATTCATTAAGCGTCCAGCAGCGTCGAACCAAGGAAACGTTACCGTTCGTGTATGTTGGTCGTAACCCGTTTGAAAAAGCGTTTGGATATCGTTTGTTATACGTCTATCAGATAGATACGTAGATGAAACCCGCTGATAATCGGCAAGTATTCCATTATCGAGCGGTTGTGGGCGTTTATTTACCGATGGGCCTTGAAGTCGCAGCGTTATGTAATCGGCCGGAGCGTCCCGACCGTCTTGGTGTAATAATTCGCGTGCTTCCTCCTCGGTTATGTTACGTAAAAATGCGACTAACTTGGCGGGCCCTCCCGATCGCCACTCCGGATCTTCCGCGCCTGGGTCAAACCAACATCCGTAATAAGGTCCGTCACGTAGATCGACGAAGAACGACGGAGTATCGTCCGTATCGCGGAATGGTGAACATGCGATGAATTTATCCGGCGTCCAGCGTGCGTTTACCCACTCGTGCTCTCCCATAACACTGAGAAAGTAGTCTGATGGCTTCGTATTAATCACCCCCGTTGTCCCAACTGATAATTCTACCTTGCTCGTCCCTATACTTTCTGTTTAGGCCTAACAGTTTTACCGTTTGAGCTTGGAGATCACTAAATGTTGACATCAACTTAAACAAAACCTCAAGCTGTTCCCGAGAAAAGTGGTCGCTAGTATCCAGGAGTCTTGAAATCTCCTCTACTAAATACGATGTCTCAACCTCTTTCTGAAGCTTATAGACCAATGGCAGGACAGTGTGAAACAGTCTACTCCTAGCTACTGCATACTCAATATCTTCTTCCGCCTCTTGGTCCTCATAGGTAGTTAGTGCGGCCTCAAATTCCGAAACATCTTTAGGGAATAACAACACGTTTCTAGGTGCTACTTGTTTCTTGATCACATGCTCACTTCTGGTTTTATCAAGATTCCAGAGTGAATTTTTAATAATGCTGTCCGAGAAGTTGATGCCTTTTGAAACCATCTCATCCCCAACCAGTTTAAAAAGTTCGACCTGCCGAAGACCTTCGGGATGCTTATCTAAAACCCTCACCGCAAGGTCCCGTACTTTGTCTTGAGTTGTCAGCTTAAGTTTCATGGGATAACACTCCTAAAGTTTTCTTTAAGTTTTCTTATAAGAAAGATTATAAATGCATGTTATCCCAGGCTTAATAAAAAGTCAACGTAAATTTTCCAACTCAAAATCCGGACACAAATTTCCCCGCATCCTCCACCGATTGAATCTCGCGTACGATCCCGTAATTCGGCAAGTACACGATTTCGACGCGCGCATCCTCGCCACCATTACGCCCCTTACCGAGCTCTATCACGCCTCGCCCTTCGTGGGCCAACGTATCGATACCGAACGTATTTGCAGCGTCTTCCAATACGGCTTTCGTCTTCTTGATCTCCGCACGCTTTGGCGGCTTCAACTCACGTACGCCATCGTCGCCTTTTTCGGACGGATTCTCGTCGGCTTGCGTAATTACGAGGATTACGCTCTTGGTGCGCCCAGCTAATAGACGTAACTTCTTGGATGTAGCTGCTGCATCGCCGCCCGCGGTTTTAGACGTGTTAGCCTCGTAATCCATATAGTAAATCGGATCGACGACTACCACACCCGCACCAGTTTCGAGAATATCCGCTTCCAGTTGGCGTACGGACTTATCGCGAAAATCCTCATCGTCCGTTGCTCGTAAGAGGATGCGTCCGGCTACTGATTCGTTTAGTTCACGGAGCCACTTGACAAGCCTTGCTTCGGACTCCTCAGGAAGTTTGCCCATCAATAGCGCTTTGTTGTCAAAGCCCGCCGCGTAATCAGCCCCATCAAAATTAGCATTGAACACGCCAGCCCTAGCGCTAAGGTACGAGTAGGCTCTCGCCAGCCACTCATACGCTGACATCTCTAGCGCCCACACGAGTACCGTTGCGCCTTGAATCGCCGCCTCTAACGCTTCAACCATGACGATAACGGATTTGCCCCGACCCGATCGAGCATAAAAAGTATAAAGATTTGACGAAAAATACCCGCCGATTTGCGTATTAATGTAAGGAAACGCGGATTTCCATATGCGAAAAGACTCACCGGATTTACGCGCTTGATACTCCGTTAGGAACTTCTCGAAGTCTAGTTTCACGTCCGTTGCCATTTGGTTACGAACGCTTGTTCTCATTGTAATGCCATCTGCTAATTCGCGCAAGTAATTCCCGAAATCATCAGGCGATTCTTCGCCAAATTTCTGCGCAAACTCCGACTCGTACTTACGTCCCGTCTCTACGTCTACATAGCCGTTAACTTTTTCGAGTATCATACGCCTTGCAGCCGCTTCTTTTATGCCTCGCGTAAGGTACTCGAAGCTATCCGTCACGCCCGGTATATACGTTATATCGGGACACTCTGCGGTTAACGTTGCGTAGGACGGGGCCTTACCTTCGTTTGAGTCGGCATATGCGAGTACGAAGTCATACGCTTGACGCCCTCCCGCTGTCGAGAAGTCTGTGCGGGCAATGCCGAAGCGAGTTAACGCTTTAACGTCGCCTGTATCGACAATCTTTGACAGTAGCTGCTCCTCATACACACTCATACCTACACCTCCTGTTTTACATCTAAATAACAAAGCGCGTCAAACACCAAATAGGACGATTTTACCATAATGTACTTTCGACATAACCGGAAAAGAGTACCACTTATTGGACGGATTTAGGAAATAAGTAGTTAAAATGCGAACAGATTTATGTCTATATTTGTCGAACAAAAGTGACATTTATGTGTCTATATTCTTAGCGCTCACTAATGCTCGTCTTTACGCCGTTTTACTCCGATTTCCGCTCCTTAATCCCCGTTTACTCCCGCCTACAAACGGAACCACTGCGCACATATCCCGAACACGATCCGCTAATCTTGCGTCAAACACCGTATTCAAGTCACCGATCGCGACGTTAGACGTATACACCGTCGGTAATCCGTTCGCCGTGCGGTAATTGACGATGCTGTGCAAATCCGCGCGGAACGCATCGGTTGCCGACCGTACGCCTATATCGTCCAAGACTACGAATGGCGTCACTTTGGCGCGCGATTCCATTGCGTAATACTCGGCGGCATGGCGTTCGGCAGTCTCGGCCGGAACATGACTACGGTTGAACCCGAGGAATAACGTTTGCCAAGCGTTAACATCGAGAAAGTATGCGCATCTTTCCAGAGGCTGCCTGTCCCGCTGGAGTGATCCGATATAATGGCGCACGATGTACTCGTGTAGTATTGCGCTTGCCGACGTAGTTTTTCCGGTGCCGGGAGATTCCGAATAGAGGTATAGCGATTTTATACGCTCTTCCGCAATATCGAATTGCCGCTTGAACGTATTAACGTACGCGTCCATAACCTTATAGGCCTCCGATTGATCCCCTCTTGCCGGAGAGTTTTGGAGCGTTACGCCCGCGTACTCTTTCGGTACGTCTGCCGCCGCAATCCGCCCACCCGCTCCGTTAAATCCGTGAACTGCGATCCAAGACGAACATAGGTTATTACAGCTTGGTCCGCCAGCCTGAGAGCAATGAGGCGAGAGTATGCATTTGTCTGCGTTAGACATTGCGTTCCTCCTTACGTAATTTATTATCTATCTATACATAGTTTTGTCAATCGGTGCTTTACAGCCAACTCGTAATTTCCTCCGCAGCCATCCCGCCATTAACTACGGTCTTCTCCGCTTTTTCCTTGAGCTGCCTGTCCGCAAGGATACGGGGAATTACCGTGTTTAGACGGTAGCTGATCGCGAACCCTGCCGTAAGTATCGGATAGTCCGATGTAGGCTTATATTCACGGAAGATTAACGTGAAAGCCTCGTGTAATACGTCTGCTCCGTGCTCTGTCAAAGCACGTTTAATTGCGCCCTGCTCGAAACCCCAGTTACGCATCGGTAGGTACGTTTCGACTCCGAAGTGCTCGCGGTTCAAATCGGCGAACATTGCGTGTACAGTTCGTACGTTCCACTGTGAGTGCGGTAATATGCGCCAGGCTGTACGGTCAATTTTACTCAATGACATGTATCCCTCTCCTTTCTTATGGTCTAAATAAGTGCAAGGAGTATTATAGCAACATTTCCTTTTTTTCGTAAAAGAAAAGGAAAAATAAAAGTTTCTGTCTACCGTCCCACATACGCATTATAATTTCACGTAGATGTTTTAGTAAAACCGTAAATTCGCCGATTTTTAGTATTGGTTAAGAGAGTAGTCTGATAAACTTTAATTGGTTTTTATGAACACAGGAATAGCATTTTTGAACACATTAAATAGACAAATGTACACAAAAATACACAAAACTCAGCCTATTGCAAATACTTAATTGATTATTTTTGATTTCCAATTAAGGCTATTAAGTCACTCATTCTCACTTATACTCTCGTTTTCTTACGATTTCATTTTTTCGTAAATATCGATCACTTTTCGCCCTACCCGTATACGCTCATTCCCGTTAACCTCTCGCATCAAATCCCGCCTATTCCGCCGTATCTGTCCCACGGATGGGAACACGCCTAGCTCCGTTAAAATCGTGGGCAAATAGCGGTTTTCCGTACGCAGAGTACGACAGCACTCCGTAGCGTCAACGCCGCCTATTATCACGGTAAAGTGACGGTAGAAATCGGTCTTCATGCGGACACATCCGAGAGGGCAAATCCCACGAATAATGCGCCTACCGATACGAGTACGCTATTTTCGCTCCCTACAACTACACAGACGAATATCGATAGTATAGATGCCGTTGTTAGCACCCTACCTGCGGTGTGTATTCGAATCACTCAGCGTTCACCCCGCTAACAGCTACACCGAGGGTGGTCAACGTGTAGTTAATTCCCGACGCAAATTCGGTTCCAAGTAGCTCGAAGTACGCCTCCCTAAGAATATCGTGTTTACGTTGCTCCTCCGTCAACTCACGTTCATAACCGTTGACTAAAGCGGCCATCAACGTATCATAAGAAATTGAGATCAACGCTGTGTAGTACGGGTTACCGATCCGCTCGCTACGCAATAGAATGCCACGATTACCCACGCCCTCCCCACGAAGCTCCTCAATCGCATCCGCAGTAGCTACAGGTATTACCGGCTTATTGACGTTTGACATTTATGTCGACCCCTTCCGTGTTTTTATTGTCTCGATACCATTCGAGGATATCGTCGACCGTTTCGAGCTTTCCGTTATTCATGTTTCGTTCAGCCTTTCGTTATAAATATCATAGCAAATAGCGTGCTGGAAATGGGTGGATAATTTGCGGGAAAAATGCGGGACAAATGCTGCCTAAATGATGAATTTGCTTCGATCCATACCAGCACTCCCTACGTAATATCAAGCGCATGAACGTTCTCAAACACGTACGCCTGCGAACCGTATTTACGCTGCGCCCACTCGCCCGCCTGTCCACGAGACTTAGCGTAAACAACCTCCTTGATTTCGGTTCCTACGTAAACTACGAACGTACCTGGTGCCATCGGTTTACCTACACGTATCATTTTCCCGTCTCCTTTACGTCAAATTAGCGCCTTTACTCGTTACCCTAGCGAATACCCTCGCCTAACCGTTACGCGCTTAATTTGACGGTAAATTGCGGGGATAATCCTGCGTTAACTGCGTCGGTAAGTTCCTGCGTAGTCTGCCGTAGGATTTCGCCGATTTCCATAAGGCTGGACGCATCTGATGCCGCGACAGTACGCATCCGAACCGAATCGAGCAGCGCAGTCAGGCCGCCGGAGGTTAACGGATAATAAGCCACGTCATCCCATCGTTCGCGGAGTTCCGGGACCGGTGCGCCCTCAACCGCTTTATAGCCGGGTGCCTTCGTAGGGTCGACGAGCTTACGTTGACTAACGATAAACTGCGTGCCGTCTGAGCGTAGTGCGTAATTAGCGGTTAGTTGTACGTTCATTTAGCGAAACACCTCCGATTGATTTGTGAGGAAACGTATACGCGTCGATTACACACGCGACGAGACCGAAGAAAGATAACGTTACGGATTATTTTCATACGCGATTACCTCCGTTTATAAATGCGTAATGATATAAGCTCGCGATTCACTTCGTTCATCCTCGCCGTCGACTGTCGTCTCCGACTTATTTTCATACGCGTATAGATATTAATAAGGTCTGATACGTCGCTAGGAATGAGGAACGAATGACGACGCGTAATGTTTATCTAGTTCTTAATGGCTTTTGTTAAAGGTGGTTATAGTTAGTGCCATGATTACCAAGTCAGTAATCTCCATGTCAGCAACCTTGTACTTGGGACTTATCAGCAGCACCGTAATTCCTTCTAATACGCTCTGTCTTGGCCCGATTGTAGGGTGGCTTAAATATTTTAATTGCGTAACTTTCATATATTTCTTGACACAAATGTCCTCAACGAAAAAACCTTTTACAGATTTAATTCTACTCGCTACCTGTCTTGTAGATTTTTCGTTACCAAGAAGGTGTATTGTTACGCGCTGATTTAGATTGACTGATCTCCCGATGTAAACAGGGCCTTCATCATTGTAGAGAAAATATACCCCCTCCCTTTTTCCACGGCAAGTGTGGTACGAGAATTTCATAGTATTTGTCAGTCTTGCTCTTGTCATTGCCTGCTGGGTCTACCTCTCCGACAACTGGTATATCAAAGTTAAAGTTTGGAAGCGTAATGTTGATCAACCTGGTTCCTCCTTTATCTGTTCTGCCTCAGCTTCGAAAATGGCGAGCTGGCTGATTGGCAGGACCGTATACCTCGTACTCTCCCACCGCCCGTTGTGCTTATCGCGTTTCCTAAGCGCCTGAATAACTGGTCTCCCTCGCCATCTATACGCAACTAAATTCTTCACGTATTTATTCGCCGTCTGTCGATTGACTCCGAGATACCTCGCGATCTGATCCTGCGTAGGGTAACAGTTGCCGGCCGCATCCATGAACGAAGCGATAACGCAGAGTGTCGTCCAATTTTGTGCGCCCATACTTGCGATGAGTCCGGCCTTTGCGGCGTCGACGTACATTTTAACGAAGATACGCGTTTCGGTGGCGCCTGATGTGATGGAATATTCCGTTTGGGTCTCTACGCTGACAAGGCGTTGTGTATCGGTCATGCTGCGCCCTCCCGTGGGATTAATTTACCGTTGTTAAACGATTTTTTCGAAGAGTTCTGCGCAATATTTCCGCTTAGGCGTTTGCCTGTTACGCCTAATTCTGCGAGTCGATGCATGAGTATTTCTTCGATACGATCGAACTCCGTATGGTTGATACGAATGAGTGGGATACCGTTAGCGAGACAATAGTCCGTTTTGATGCGGTCATTTCTCTGCGTCTCCGCGAATAACCTCTGAGCGTATGCCATACCCTTACCCGCAAAGTCAACCGGTCGAGTGTGCTGCTCTCCGTCGTACTCTATGGCGACAGCACCTACCCTAGAATAGACTGTAAAATCAAAAGGTAGGGGCAGTTTGTTGCGACATCCTTCGAAACGCTTCTGCATATCAAACGAACACCCAAGCGCAACCAGGCATTCACGAACCGCAACCTCACCTCTCGACTCTTGACAGTGAACACAACGACTGCCGCGAAGGATAGATATAGGAGTTACTTCGTATTCCTTCCCACACATAGTATGCCTAATCCGTATAGGCGTAAGACAGCCGAGGTATTCACCCACGACTACATATTCGTCGTCCACTAGCTCTTTGAGCTCGGTTTTAAATTTATCTGTGGTTTTCCGACGGAGATCTCCTGCCGACTTTGCCGTGCATTGTGGACAACGACTGCCGCGAAGGAAGTTGGTAGGAGTTACATGGTACCTATATCCACACTTTATGTGACACATAGTAATGTGCCTTCTGTTACTTAGGTAATCACTTTCGACCTCATACTCCCCGCCTACTATTTCTCTAACCTCGATCTTAAACTGTGCTGTCGTCTTTTTAGCGTTACCGCAGCAGTGAGGGCAGCGTTGGCCTCGTAAAAAGCAAGCAGGCCTCATGTTAAACTCTTTATTGCATCCTACGTGTAGATGTGAAACCGCAACGCCAGACACCACGTATGAACCCACCACAGCATACTCACCCGCCGTTGCCTCACTTACGTGTTTACTATATGACTCTGACGTCCAATGCCTTTTATTACCGATTTTCCTGCGGTCACGCCCACAGTTCGCACAGGCTGCGACTCTACCTTGGCCTCGAGCCCAAAACTCGGTCAACGCCTTTACCTCGCCACACTTCGTACACGCCTTCGCGTCAACCTCCGCACCGTCTAGGATTATCTTTACGATATCTACGCGCTTCCTTCTCGCCATGTCTCCGTCTCCTTTCCGCTTTGCTTCGTACACTTTATATAAGGACACGAATTATCGGATTTGGGACATCGACGCAAAAAAAAAATAACGCCCACCTCCGAAGAGATGAGCGTTGTATACTAACGTTTTCTTTTACGTTCCTTCTGTAACGGACCGATCACGTTATTCATGGGCGTAAACTGATCGTGTTTCTCCTTAATCGATTTATCCGATAAGTGTGTGTATTTCGCGACCATGCGCAGGTCCGAGTGCCCCATAATACCCGCTAGGTATCGTTCTGACCCGCCATTTTCAAGAAACATAGTTGCAGACGTATGCCGGAATAAGTGGGGATGTACACGCATCTTGAGTCCCGCTGCCTTTACGTAGCCTTTTAGCCGATCACGAAACCGGTCGTCACGAAGCGGACCTCCGTAATTCGTAAGAAATACGTACTCCGAGTCAAATTCTTCACATTCCTTCAGCAGCTCACGAATTAGTCTCGCAGTCCGTTGCTGTATTGGTACGGTTCTTCCACGTCGAGACTTAGTTATCAACTCGCTTAGGTATAGTACGCCCTCTTCTGTATCTACCTCCGTTTTCTTTAAGGTGAGAACTTCGTTTATCCGCATGAAGGAGTCGATCAATACATTAATGATAACGTAATCCCTGAACCCCGCATATGTCCGTTGGTCTGGTTGTGCAAGTATCTTCTTTAAATCTTCTGAGCTCATGATAGTTATATTTTTCTCTGGTTCCTTGACCTTCTTTATCTTTGCAGTCGGGTCGCGGTCAATATGACCTTCATCTTCCAAGAAACGGAACATTGTCCTTAACGACTTGAGCTTAGTATTAACAGTGACAGGCGAAAGCCCTATCGTCTTATCCCGCTCGTGTTTGTGCGGATGATTGTCAAACTTACGCTTGCTATGGAGTAAGTACGCGATATATGACCGTAATAAGTCTGGCGTTATCGCAGTCATCGACCGTTCAACGTTAACCTCATCCAGATAATCGCAGAGATAATTGTAACTTTCTTGATACATTTCCAACGTCCGTTTCGAGCGTCCTTCCGCTATTTTTGCGTGACAAAAAATGTCAAACAACTCGTCAAGGGACTTCGCTGACCCCCTCGTCTTCCTCTCGTTTTTATACCGTTTGCCTGTCCGATTATCCAAAACAAAAACGCCTCCTACCGTTAATTTATACGATAGAAGACGCAGACCCCTTGTAAAATTAGCCGCGCACACCTGCGCCCATTTCCGTCTCGTCCAGCGGTCAACAAACGTTGATATAACGCATACTTTACTACGTTAACGCGTTAGTTAGACCCCAAGGGTGCGCGCTACCTAGCTGCGCTATACCCCGATAAACCAGTGTATGTAAATCGTTGCTGTTATTTATCATTATAATATGGTGATAAAATGATGTAAAGGAATTATTTAGATTGATTGATAAAAAATATAACCTAAAATCTGAGATCACAGGAGCTAATCATGCAGAGCAAAAAAATAATCATTTCCGCAGTACTATTATTTTTTTTAGTACAATTAAGCATTCCTATGTGCTATACCTTTGCACAGGATGAACTTGTCATAGATCAAAAAACGAAAGAGAGACTAGCAGAGCAATATGGCTTGGAAGAACCTCAGCCACCTACATCTGAGCAACAGCAAAAAATATTATTCGGAGCTGATTGGGGATTTAGTTTTCCTGTTAGTGCTGTTGTGCAGGACTTAATTAGCTTAACTCACGACCCACTTATATTTATTAGTCATCAATTGATTCATTCGCTAAAATCATAAGCCTTTTTTCATATTTGGAAAATTCAATAATGTAAAACATTAGGATCATTTTTTTGTAGCAAGTTGCCTGCTGCCTGGAGTCATTTCATCCTTTTTTAAGAAGGTTTAATTCAATGGGGCCCCTACCATATAACCACAGCAGTTCATCGAATAAAAATGTCAGTCCATCCTTAGCGCGTAAGCGTTCGATAATCTCCGTGACAACTTGCATAACTTCCCCTTGTACACCCTCTGCCAGTTGCAAGCCTCCGCTCTCTCCATCCAGGTAAAGATGCGTATGATATGACTGCTCCACCTTCTTCACATGGCGCAAACACAGTATGCCATTTTCGAGGTAAAAGAAATATTGACAGTCATAAAGAACTCCTTCAAATATCTCATACATATGAGGGTAATCATACGGCCCCTGTACCATGGATACCCGCTCCAATTCTATTACCGATTCTGTCATACATCCTCGCTCCATTCCTTTGTTCAAAGTTTCTTATTTGCCAATAAGCTTTCTTTTACAGGTAGTTTTTCAAACTAGGCTGTTGAACGATAATTAATTGCTAATTGCAAAACCTTTTGATACGATAAGCATATTACTATGACGTTCACAAATAACATTTCAACAAACTAAATGCACATTACAGTGTTACTTTTGTTGTTTTCAGAATACATCCAACAGTGTTTATTGTCAATACTTTGATGTTTCTTTTTAACACTATAGAATGCATTAAGCTGGAGGAAAATATGATAAAGATTTATCTTTCCCGTATTATGGGTGAAAAACGGATAAATATTGCCGAGCTTTCCCGCATGACTGGATTACATAGAAACGGAATCACCAAACTTTACAACGAAGAAACAGACGGTGTGAAATTTGATACGCTGGATAAAATCTGTAAAGCTCTAGATTGCCATGTTCAAGATGTTATCGAGTATGTAGAGGATGATACAAATTAGTAAAATGGCACTTCTCTTGTTATGAGAAACTGTTTCAATTAGGTTTAGAACCTTGGCGTACTCCCTGGTGAACTGATCGAATACTTGCCAGAAGACGACGAAGAGAGCCGTTAACATGTTAAGGGCTCTCTGTTCTTTGTATAATATTTAAAATACTTTTTTACCGATCTTCCCACTCAATTAGATTTCACACCGTAATCCCTTTCTATAAGGTAATTTTAAATATATTTTTCCCACGTATGATAAATGTCCAATAAAGCATCAGGATTACGATCACCGTCTAAAACTCGATACATTTTATTCATTACGATCATGATCACATCCATATCCTTAGCTAAACCAATGTTAACAGGGCTATTTACACTAAAATAAGACTTTGGTTTCTGAATGTTCCTCTTCTAACTCCAAAGCACTTTTACTTTGAATCTGTACATCCCCTAGATACCATCCCCCAATATCTATGTGCAAAAAGGTGGTTGCATTAATTTATATTCCATTTCAAAATTCCCTTCTAGCTTTGCCATCTTAATTCGAAGAAAAATTCACGGTGACACCACCTGATACTAAGATCGTTAAAAGATCCATAAAATATTGCTGTGGTGAAAATCCATAACTTCTCTCTTCTTGATCCCATTCTTCCTCGAATCTTTCCAAGAAATAATGTGCGTTTTTCCAATGGATCGTGAACGGTCCTACTGCCCCAAAACCTCCACAGAGACAGTCCGATATACTGTCCAGGCTAAATCCATAGTACCCACCGGGCCCATTAATCGCTTCACCAAGTGCTATAAAAAATGTTGTAACATCAAATATGTATTCCCCGTCTAAGGTGTAGACTTCTCCTCGTTTATCCGGTCTGGCAAAATGATTAGATGCAGAATGTATTCTAGTCACATTTAGCCATCCAGACCGTTCTTCGTTAGAAAAGCCTTGCCATATATTATTTTCAAGCGACTGAGAGCACTTTAAGAACTCCCATAATCTTAATTCAACAGGAGAAGGCTTCGTTTCAAGTATACCGGTTAGTTCCAGATTGAAGTTTCCTTTATTGTAATTTAGTTTATGGATTATAAAGGATTCAGGTAGGTGATAATAATAGCTTCCAATCCCTTTTTCTTCGTCATTTAAAATCACAATGCACAAGTTGGATACAGATTGTTTTGTCTTTGCTATGTTTCTTATGAATTCCTCATTAAAGACAAATTGTTCAAAAATGACCTTTTCATACGTTTCGACCATAATATCACCCGTTAGCCCAACCACATCTTGACAATAACCAACTGTGAGCCCACTTTCATCATCCATGACAGCAAATCTCTGCCTCATTTTGTATCATATCTCCTCACAATAATTTTAAGGAATGTAGCATTTAAGGTATCATTTTTAGCTTCTTAGGTAGAATAATCAATTATTTTGAAGCCGATAAGGTTTAAAGTCCTCATGTAAAAAGCCCTAAAGACTCCAACAAAAAATCACGCTTATGTTTGTTTTTATGATCGGCCAGCTTTCTTCTTATCATTTGCCTACATAGTTCCTTTTGAGCCTCAGAGATTTTATCTTGCACGGTACTTATCAATTGATAGGATTGTCGCTTCAAAGGTATCATCCAGTAAATCTACCAGCGCCATAACATGAGTAGATACGTCAAAGAATCCTAGAGCATATAAAATTGTGCCTCTATTCCCCTTCGTCTTGGGATTTCTTAACAAGTCGAAAAGAGGCAACACCGCTTCATTGTCTCCTAGATCGGCTAACGTAACAGCGATTGCATTTCTCAGCAATATACTATCCGTCGTTACTAAATATCTCAATAATATTGGAGTGAATGTATGATCCTGCTTTTCACCCACATCCTCTATAATCCTTATCGCTTCCTTTAAATCTCCACTTTCTATGGCTTCTTCTAATCGCATTTTGTTCATAGTCCCCCGCCTTATTACAATATATAGAAACTATCCAACCTTATGCATTTCAACAATTTACATATGATAACAATCCTATATCTGTTTTGTATATAGCGAACATGTTCGAGATCCTAAAGAAATATCCACCCATTGATTTAAAATAAACAAAATGCTATATTGTCTATAAAATAATCATCATTTAATTGAGGTGTTTGCTAAAATGGACCATTCCGAACTATTCTGGAATGCTGGTATCGAAGAACTGAAGCGCGGATATATTCGCCAAGGGGAGCAGGTGGTTTGCCTGCTGGACGGACAACGATATGAACAAGGCATCATATATCAGGATCAAGGGGTATTTTATGACGCGGAGCGGTATATGCGTCTTCATATTGAGCGGACGTACGGTTCGGTCTTTGACTATTTGATCGGTCTGGACAAAAAGCTGACCGGACTGACGGATCACCAGAATCGGTTACTTCAGTTATTTTATCAAGGCATGGGTGATACGGACATTCAAAAGGAAACCGGAATCGGCAGCGCATCTACCATACGCAATCATCGCTTTGGTCTCAAGGAAAAAGAACGACAGGCCAAAGTATTTCTCACATTAATGGAACTGTTAAAGGAGAAAGACCATCACGCTCCCGCCATGGTAGAAGTACCCGTACGAGCACGGATGGTAGATGAACGCTACAACATTACGGAAGACGAGAGGCAAAAGGTACTCACGAAGTATTTTCCGAAGGGTACAGACGGGCGCCTAAAGACCTTTAAAATGCAAGAAAAGCACAAGCTGATTGTGCTGCGTGAAATTGCGGACCGTTTTGTGAAGGGACAAATATATCATGAGAAAGATATCAATGCGATTTTACAGGAAGTATATGACGATTATGTCACGGTGCGAAGATATATGATTGAATACGGTCTATTGGATCGCAAACCGGATGGCAGTGAATATTGGTTGAAGGAATCTTGAAGCTAGGCGCTTATAAAATCAGCATTTTGCATAATTCGATTCTCGACGCTCGTAGGTACAATATATAGACGAACTAAAGCGTTTCGATCTATACATTGCTGATTTGAAAACGCTCTTGGGATTTATGCAAAATGCTCAAATAGGAGGATTGGACAATGGATCGAAGAAAAGAACTAGTTCAGCAATACATGGAGATGAAGACAGAGGCAGGAATCTATTGTATTCGCAATACACGCAATGGGAAAATTTTTGTCGCTTCCACGCCGAATTTAAAGTCGCTGAATGGACGGCGTTTTGAGCTGCAAATGGGTGGATTTAAGAACAAACCACTACAACAGGAATGGAATGAATATGGCGAAGATTCGTTTGAATTTGAAGTGCTGGACGTTTTGAAGAAAAAAGATTCGGAATTCTTTGATGTCAAAGATGCATTGGCAAAGCTGGAGCAGACCTGGCTTGATCGACTCCAGCCTTACGGAGACAAAGGATATTTATAAACTTACTGCTTTACGGGAAACTCCGTCCGAAGATAGCCAAAAACAACAGCGTCAACAAACTGACCTTTTTCATAGAAGTAATCTCTCAGGTGACCCTCTTTAGTAAAGCCACTTTTGAGCAGCAGCCGTCTGGAGCCTTCGTTATCTGGATCAATGAAGGCTTCTATACGGTGAACCTGCGGCAATTGAAAGCCATAATCCACTACCGCTCTCAACGCTTCTGTCATCAGCCCTTGTTGCCAATATTCCGGCGCCAGCTCATAGCCAATTTCAATACGAGAGTGCTCCTTCTGCCAGTTATGAAATCCAATTGTACCCACCACCTGCTCAGGAGCTTCTTTTAACGTAATTCCCCAACGAAAACCCGCTTGCTTCTCGTATCTGGTTAGCATGGAACGAATAAATTTCTCAGCTTGCTCTACCTCCGTAAAACTTTCCAAATCATAATATTTTGTGACCTCATCTCTGGAAAAATAGGCAAATACATCCCTCGCGTCTCCTAATGTAAGCTGTCTTAAACGAAGCCGATCGGTTTCCAGAATCGGAAACGTTTCCATTGTCATCATTCATCTCCTCCTTCACATTCACAGAACCTACCTTGTCAACCACCAGCCGATCCCCACCATCAATCCATTGATGAAGAATAATGCGATACATGCTCTCCACTTGTTGATTTTACTTGTTTGAAAAAAGCCGGTTACCGTACTACGGCACATAAACAATGTAAACAATAAATTCCAAATAATACGCATACCATATTTAACGTAGTATAGAGCAGGGCTTAGCTGCACACCGCCTAACATTGGGGAGACATCGGGAATAAACAGAATTGCACACGCATAACGCATGGTCTCATATGTAAAATAAAATAATGCCAGCCACCAAGCCCACTTCTTACCGAACAACATACCAATACCGGCAGCCGTTCCTGCCAAGCCAAGCAACGCGATAAACCCTTGAAACATGCCTCTGCACATGCCTAATAACGTAGAAGCCTCATTTAGTGCATTGAGCGTCAATAGCTGTGTCACCAACAGCAGTGCTCCATTAAAAATTAGTAAAATAGCTGCAATGCTTACACCTAAAGGTCGTTCGAAAACCACGTTCGTTACATAATCTTCTACTTCTTTTTTCGTATACAAATCGGACACTTCTTCTACTCTCCTAACCCAATTATATACCTCCATTTTGCGGCGGGCATAATAACAGTGTGTTCTCGCCTCATTTCCATATATCGGCTTTTAGGAAAATATGGTTTAATCTTCCCTGAAAAATTCCGTTATCTATACAATAATTTATTATTCAGGGCAACTATGCTATCAAATTAACGTCATGGGAATCCCGATCATTAACAGAATCCCAAATAGAGTAATATCTATCCTTATACTACCATTCCAAGAGTGAATCTGACAAATGATTGATACTAGCACTTATGAATGTATACGCGTTATTTTCGTAGCTCTGTAACCTTTAGAGGACTCGATATACTCTACTTGATACCCCATTCGGGCATCCAAAAGCTCTTCCATGAATAGGAGACATGGACTGTAAATAAAGCTCCCTCCTGGCCGAATGGCTCTAAGCAATTCCATATATTTATGAGCGTACTCATGAATATTACCGTCTGTCTTCAGATGATGATGTATAAAATGATTGGAGAATGCCATATGTGAAACGATCGTTCCCCATGTACTTTCTTCATAAGTAGTCGCTAACCAATCTCCTCGGGTGATACAACCGTCTGTTTCAGCCAGCCGATCTGTTCCGTATGCCTCAATTCCATAGGCACGTAAATAAGTAACCAACCGTGCCTCTGATCCGCAGCCAACATCTAGAACAGGCTCTTGCAAACGAGCAATGTCCAATCCTAGCAGATTCGCTTGCAACTCCGGTGTATATTCCTCACAAGGTATCCAAAAGGTATATTCATTCTCTGCATACTTAGCGAACACTTCACGTCCATTGGTACGAATTAAAAAATCTCTCAAATGCCCATAATGCTGCTGGAGCAGTAAGTCCAGAGTTGCCCCTGCTATAGACTTCTTTTGGAACAGCTTTTCAATCCGGGTGAAGAATCGATCATACAGCTCCGCAAGCTCCCTCGCATGATCTGTGTGAAAATGTAGATACTGATTGGTATTTACAAACTGGGACAGTATTTGGGCCGCTACATCCTTCACAAAAACATGATATGTATGCTGGCGCTTCAAGCTTTTAAGCATGAGGATCAGTTCCGAGCTTCGCTGCGTCAGCCAGTACGTCATTTCCGTTGATGGTCCTAACAGAACAGAGCCCTCGCGCATATAAAATAAACTCCGATGCTGATTATGCAGGAGTTGACCGTTGATAAGATTATGAAGTTGAGCTACTGTCATACTACTTCCTCCTTAAAGTCCAGAACATTAAAGCCCCACCCAAGCCTAAGTCATGCTGGGTTTGGGTAGGGCCAGCTTATTTTCTGAGTATATCATTATGGAAATTCGGTGCTATTGCAGATTCTCCGTCTTTACATTTGAGGATAAAGGAATATTCAAGTCACGAACCCCTTGGGCTACCAAGCGGGCTATTTGCTCCGCACCATACTCCTGAAAATGTGTATCATCCTTCACGCCATCAGGAAATGCAGGAAACACACCTGGCTCCAAATGTAAAAACAGTGGAAGTGTTCCTTCCAGGCCTAGTGTATCATAGTAGGCTACACTCAATTGACTAAGATTGATCAGTGCTACCCCCGTCTCTGATGCTGTTTCCTTCATCGCCTGCACATATTCCGGGAAACTAATCCGAAACGAAGCACTTGCTGCATCATAATCGCGGCGGCCTACAGGAGTAATTAGCACAGGGATCGCACCGCGTTGGGTGGCTCCTTGGATGTACGTTTTCAAGTAAACTTTATAATCGGCAGGTGAAACATAACGCTCCTGATTATTGATCGCGGCATCATTATGCCCAAACTGTATGAACAGATAATCTCCTGGACGGATATTCCGTAAAATATCATCTAACCGCCCTTGAACCAAAAAAGTCTTCGTGCTACGTCCACCAATAGAACGGTTCACAAAAATAGTCTCATCTGTAAAAAATGGAGCAATCATTTGCCCCCAGCCTGCCTGAGGCTTCATCGAGGCTTTATAAGTTTGAACCGTAGAATCTCCTGCAAGGTATACGGAAGGATGCTCTCCAGCTGTTCGAGCCTCCTTGGGAGTGATAACCAAGGCGTTAATCTTCGCTTCATCTCCCGAAAAATACAATTCGAGCTGACCGTCGATGAGTGCTAGCTCAAACCCAGTCTCGACAAATTGTCCTGCTGTTTTGGCGGTAGGCTCTACTTTAACAATGGATTCGGCTTTAACCGTAATGTTCGTGTTTCCGGCAGTATCTCCGGCAATCAGAGAAAGCGTGTAATCCGCAGGCGGTAAATTGACGACAAATGATGAGCCTTGAACACGAACAAAATCTGAGCGGATAGCATCACTTCCCCCACGGTTCTCTTCATTTACCTTGGAAAGATCGGTAAATCCATAGCCACGCTCAGGCGTGTAAGCATCCTTGGCAGTGACCTGGGTGTAGCCGTCTGCTACATCCCCAGGGCCAAAATCAAAACGAAGAGGCGCCGCAAGCTGCTTTTCCGCTAATGCCTGCCCTGGAATAAGTATGGTTGCAAACAACAAGCTGAACCCTGCGCATAACCCAATCATCTTACCGAACAACCTGTGACGCTTTCTCTTTTGTTTCAAGCGCAACCCTCGCTTCTCAGATTATTTGAGTGGTTTGTCATCGTCTAACGTCTATTGATCCCCGCCAGCCTTTGGCAGCCTTGGTCCAATGCCCAGGATATCACAATACCGACCGTGTACCTAATCAGATCCACAGTCAGAAACCCTTTGCCAAGCACTAGCCCGCCCAGAGTGGTCGCCCGGATGTGGTTAATCCAGGGAGCTTGGTACATTTGACTGAACTCAATAGCAAAGCAAAACAGCACACTGCCCCAAAGGGCTACAGACAACTGACGATTCACCCACAACATTCTCAGCCCAAAATAAATCATGCATGCCCACAAGGCATCCCCAAAGTGATTGGCAACGAATGCAGGTAACCGGGTGGAGAAAGCTCTGCTTCCCAAGCCCAACAAGATCATGACCAGCACGGCAACCAGATACGCAGCGCGTGTCTTCCAGTGGAACTTTCCCTTTATTTCCCGATTAATTTCCCAATTGCTGCTCTTACGAAGTTTTCTCATACTAAATTACCTTTCCTGACACTGGAAATCTCCGCAATACTGCTGTAAACTTTGTCAATCCTTCTTTTGGGATAGCGCTTGCAAGATTGCTGAACCTTAAGCTGCTGTCATATTGTATGCACACCAACTTGTCTGTATTTTTCGTCATATTATGAATCATATAAGCTCCCGCAATATCATACAATCGCTTGCTAAAATTCAATACCACGCACTTTGGCAAAAACCATATGGTGTACCATATTCCCCTCTTCATCATACTCGACATTCCTTAAAATCCCCTCTAATGTAAAACCTGCCCGTTCCGCTACCTTGGCGCTGCGCGTATTTCTGGAATCACAAAGAATCTCTAACCGGTTAGCATGTAAATGCTGTATGGCAAAATCTGTAATACCGTGCACGGCCTCTGTTATAATCCCCTTTCCGGTCCATGAGGTTCTGAGCCAATACCCAATTTCGAATCTTCGTGCATCCCAATTAATTCGGTGCAGACCGCTACTGGCTACAAATTGTCCCGAAGCCGTATCAAATATATACAGCACCATGTCAGACCGATCCAGAAATTTAAGTCTGGCTTGGCGTGAACGGATTTCAGATTCCTCTACCGTAGGGAGATTTCTCGCAAAAGGAAGCCAAGGCCGCAGCTCATGTACACTCTCGCGTATCGCCTCATTGACCGCCGCACCATCGCCCCATTGCGGAGCGCGTATAGTCAATCGCTCCGTCTGGAATTGTTCCGGGAATGATAACAGAATGGGATTCGGTTGCTGCTCGATACTCATGATGCTCCCTCCTCCATATTCGATGGATAACTGAGACGATCCAGCCAGCCAGTGATTTCACGTAGGCTCTGAATCTGATGATCAGGTACAATGCCTGCTTCATTCCACGTCATAAAGCCTTCCAGCCAAATGGTATGCAATCCTGCACTTTGCGCCCCACGAATATCATTTGTCGGATGATCGCCTACATAGCAGGCATGACCAGGTTCGGCAATGTCCAGCTCATTCAGAGCCAACTCGAAAATACGAGGATTAGGCTTCTCGACGTTGACTCCGCCTGATACAATAATGGAATCCACATAATCTCTCAGCATCACTCGGTCAATCTTCGCCTGCTGTGTACGGAGTGAACCGTTGGTAATCATACCAAGCTTCAAGCCCCGAGACCGCAGTTCAGACAGCACTTCCTTCGCTCCGTCCATCAGTACCGTAAATTTATGAAATTCACCATACCAAAAGCCCAGCATCTCCTGTACTGTCGTATCGGGATTTTTCAGTTTCAGGTCTGCATGCAGCTCCGTATACAGCTCCCTTTTATCCCGGTAGCCGTCCTGATCTGCCAGACGTATTCGTTCAACGACCGCCGCACGGCTGGCCGGTTCTTCTGCCACAATAAATCGTTCTATAAACCGCTCCGTATATGCCGCGAATGCCAGTTTGCGGTTAATCAGTGTATTATCCAGATCAAAAATAATGGCTTCTATAGACATAACAAGCTCCTTTCTGTCCGTAAATTTATACCGATCAGCTCGAAACAAATTGAATAACTCCGATCATAATAAGCAAGAAAAAAATAGACAAGAAAATGATGATCATGTACTTTAAGATTTTGCTGGAAGTCGACTTTTGTTCCAGTTTGGTCTCGATCTGGGTCAACCTTTCTTTGATTTCTTCCAAATCCTGCTCCAATTTCACCTTAGTCTCTCCTTCCTTTATCTCGACTTATTTAATTTCCTAACGATTCGGCGATTCAGCTACATAAATCACTCCAAAAGCGAACTGTTTTTACCGCCTCAAAATTAATCTGTTCGTAAGTCTTCTCCCCAAATTCCAGCTTGAAATACTCCTGCAAACTTTCTCCATACACGATAATATCCGTTTGATACACTGAAAATACCGGATTTCCTTCTTCACATGGCTGCTCTGGGATATATCGGTGACCATAGACGGGGATCAGCTTGGGCACACGCAAAAACTCACGTTTACATGTATCAACGGCTTCCTCCAAATCTGTTGGTCTATTCCCCCATTCAGAATGCCAGAACATATTCTGTTCTACATCAAAAATCATACCTTCAAGCGGCCAATTCAGCCTTTGCTGAATGACACCCATCCGCTGTGGTGACGTATCTCTCCATGGGATGAAGCTTTTACCAACTGGAAGAACGTTCATCAGCAGCTCTCTTAAGTCGGGCGGAAAGTGAATATCATACCTGTCTTCGACCTCAGTAATCTCCTGGGTGGATAAGCCTGGGGTTAAGGTTACATCGTCTTTACGTAATAAATCGATAATATAAGCGATATCCATCTTGGCTTGAACACCTCCATTCGCTGTCTGACTGCACCTTCTGATTGATTTCTAGCAGTTAGTCTAGCGGATTGGTCAAGAGGCCTACCAGACTTGTAACTTCAACTTCACCGACTCGGCGTGGGCCTTCCATAAAATATCCCCTGGTTCCTACATGTATCCGGTGTCGGTGTACCTTTTCCCTCATTTCTCCAAACAAAATCCACATTCTTGCCTGACCTTCCCGGTGAACCGGGTGCCTGGTATCCATGATCAATTGACCCTCTTCATCTTCAAACTCAGGATGTATTGCATAAATTCCCGTTGTTGTAATATCGTCGCCCTCATAGGAAAAATCGCAGCGATAACCCTGAATAGGCAGTTGTTTCCTGCCTCCTTCTTCCGGTGTGTAAAATCGATATTTTACTATAAAATCGTGCGGATGCTGCCTACTATGTTCATAGGGATTCCACATTTCATATCATCCCCTCTGGTCTTTCCCAGAAATATGTACTTCCTTCTAGTGTAATCCAATAGGAAAAGAAATCCAAGACCTATCCGCAAGGCATTGCCGAATAAGCTTGGATGATATGAGAGTCTTTTTTTCAGAATATATGACTTTTATACTTGCTGTCCGTTCACCTGAATATCTACGTCTACCTGCTGTCCCAGCCAAGCCCGCATGCGATCCCACGAAAAAACCTGCTCCATGTGAAAAACACCATATGGAAGTTCTGAGCGATACAGAGCAAGCGCTGCAAAGACGGCAGCTTTAGCAGTTAAATCAGACTGATGATGTCCCCTTAGCCTGCATTCGACCCTCGTCTCCTTACCATTGAGAGTTCCTTGG
The DNA here is from genome assembly GCF_044784315.1 of Paenibacillus sp. DP01. Lineage (NCBI taxonomy): Bacteria > Bacillati > Bacillota > Bacilli > Caryophanales > Paenibacillaceae > Paenibacillus > Paenibacillus sp. DP01. The sequence goes on along the minus strand of NZ_CP173059.1, from coordinate 1,643,508 downwards.
GCGTCTACCTTGACCGCTACAGCATTTCCTCCAAAATGCACCTTGCCAAAGCTGCGAACTACTGCCTCACGAACCGTTGGCAGTCGGAGCAGACCTGATATTCCTATTGTCCGAAGCCCTGCCAGAAGCCGGGTGGTCAAGCGCGAATCGAAGCACAGGCGTGTGCTGACCGTAGGAACATCAAGTGTACGTGGAAGTGTCTGTTGATCCGAAAAAGGAAACCGATACGCCCGATGACGACCCACTCCTGCACCAAAGTCTGCCACTATGCCGTCGGTAAAGCTTCTTCGAGTCACTGGGCGTCCCTGTTCTATCACCTCCAAGTCGGTATGAATCTGATCTACAGTCCACTCAATCGCAGCCTGACCGTGTCGATCACCCAAGCCCAGCATCAATGATATGTTCAGTTCATCCGTTTGATCCATGAGCTGTGTCGCTTGCAATGCCAATAGATTAGTTAGCCCTGGAGCTAACCCTACACTTAGCAGCGCAGTGGCCTGATAAGCTCGGGCCTCCTGATGACACTGCTCCACCTGACTCAAAAAGGCCGCATTCGCAGTAATATCCATGTAATGCACCCCATGCTGAAGACAGGTGCGTACCAAGGCTGTATTGTCCTGATCCAGACACATAATAACCATTTTGGCTTGCTTTAATATCGACGGGTCCAGCGGTTCATGAATATTAAGCTGCAAGGGTCGTATCTTGCCATTCGATTGTTGGCTGAATGCAGTGGCACGTTCCAGACTGCGGCCTGCGGCAAATACCTTGCCGGGGAACATTTCACTTAACTCTGTACATACAATTTTTCCAACATGGCCATACCCGCCAATAATGATGATGTTATCCTTTGTCATAAGCCGTCTCTCCCTCTTTAACCGCAAACCATGCATTCACTAAAAAAGCACCATAATACCGGGTGATGTGGGTAAAGCCTGCATCTATCAACAGTTCCTGAATTGCTGCATTGGACACCGGGTTTGACTCACGGCCGATGGAAGCAGCGAATCGCTCCCAATCCTCCAGTGAAATGCCCTGACTCAGCATATGAGCTTTCCACGCCTGCATTTGAAGGGAAAAAGAAGGCTCCTGCGGATTCCCATTAATAGATGCTAGGCAAAAAGGTGCACCTGGCTTGAGTCGAGCGGATATCTGGTGCAACAATGCCTGTTTACTCTCCAAGCTCTGAAGAAAATGAAGCACCAGCAGGCAGGTAGCAGCATCATAGACTGCTTCTCTACATGACTCTTCGCCATGCTTTTCGAGCTGTTCTTCAGGCTGTTCTTCAGACAACTCTTCCAACGTACCTGCAACAAATGATATTTTTGAACTGATACCCGCTTGGGACACACGCTGACGCGCCAAATCCAGCATGTGCGCAGAGGGATCAACTGCCGTAAAAGACCATGTCTGATGCCGCCCTCCGAGCGTAATCAATTCCTGACCGCCCCCAGCTCCGACAATGAGCACATTCGGGTCGATCTTTCGGGTATGAGCCTGTGCTGCAACCTGTGCAGTTATCAAACAATCTGTCATCTCATACAGATGGGCATATCCTGGTATTTTTAAAGCAATCGTATCCGCGTATTTATGCACATTCGGATGATTCCAGCTCATCGGTTGATTTGAGTCGGTATTTCCAATATGAGGTTGTTTCATATATGCTCTCCTCCAAACATTTAGCCTTGATCTTCAGCGACCATTCGTTTATTGTAGATTTAATTAAGAATCATTCTCAATTATAAAGACAATACGAATATCCACCATCCCATAAATATGGGATTTAGGAAGAGGCACTTTAAGAATCTCCAGCTTTCACGATAGGAGTAAACGATGAACGCACATTATACTCAATTTGCACAGCTTAAGAATGATCAACAACCAATCATGGAAATGGGAAATAAATCACCCTCATCTCCTACATACAAGCACACGCTAATCGACCGCTTGCGTACTCAGATTTCTTTTGATGCGGCATGCTGTACCTCAGTAGATCCGCGAACGCTGCTTTCCACGGGTGCATTTACGGAGTCGGGTGTAGAGGACATTCATAGCAAACTGCTAGAATACGAGTATCTGCACGATGATATCATGAAATACGATCAATTGGTGCGAGAAGGGCAGTCCATCGCAACGCTTCATGAGTCTACACAAGGCCAACCGGATCGAAGTACACGTTTTAGAGATGTTTTGCAACCCGCTGGATTCGGCGATGAGCTGCGTATTCCATTTATGTACAAAGGAAGCTGCTGGGGATTTCTTACGTTGTTCCGCCACTATGGAAAGCCTGTATTCAGCACGGAAGAGCAACAACTGCTTGAAGCGTTAGCACCGCCCATAGCCTATCATCTGCGTCAAACCAGTGTCGGTGTATCTCCAGCCCCCGCTATGGCTATGGAACATGAACTTGAGCCAGGTGTTCTGACGCTTTCTGCTCAACTAGAACCCCTCTCGTCCAATATAGTAGCAGAGCAGTGGCTAAAGCTGCTTCGGCAGCAGGAGGGAATCCATGAGGACAAGCTGCCGGCCTCTGTTCGGGCGGTAAGCTTGCGAGCGCTATCCACTTCTACTGCACCAGCCAGACTATGTATCCCTGCCGCAGACGCTGAAACTCCTTGGGTCACGATCAGAGCCACTCTCCTGCAAGGCGGACGCGAGCATATGGGCGAGAAGCAACTGGCCGTATGGTTTGAGCCTACTAAAGCAACCGACATGTTGCCGCTTATGGCTGAAATCTACTTATGGACTGAACGAGAGAGACAGCTTGTCCGGCTCATTGTCCAAGGCTTTTCTACCAAGGAACTAGCAAGTGCACTTCATATTACGGCCTACACGGTGCAGGATCATCTGAAAGCCATTTTCTTGAAAACAGAGGTAAGCAGCCGTCGTGAGCTAGTATGGAAGGTATATTCCAGATTCAATTAATTATGTAAAAAAGACAGATGACCCGGTTAAGGATCATCTGTCTTTGCATCACTGCTCTATTGAGACGCAAGAGTTTTATTTCTGCGAAGAGGATTTCGTATCATCGTATGATACTGGTGAGGGCTTCGCAATCCATTCATCAGCCTCAGGCTCGATATCCACGCCATTGTCCAGCTTCGTTTTCTCCATCAAGGAATCTCCGTCCTCGTTCTTCTTGTTGCGGATTTTCGCTTCGTCTTGAGTGTGGTCGCTCATGTTGATTCCTCCTTTTTTAATTTCATCTGATGGTTGTACCTTACTCATAATTACCCATTGCCGTCCTGTACAAACCTCTACACCACCAGATGCCCTTTTTTCTCCGCCGGTCCAATGGTCGCCTCAATGCCAGCATTAAACTCCAGAAAGTCGCTCTCTACTCCATCACTAAAAATAACTCCATTCTCCGGCATCTGCGAAGCAATTCGCAGCGGTCTTTCAACGGCCACCTGTCCAAATACCAGCTCCGCAGCAGTCGTCCGACTGGGGAATGGTTCTCTCACTGTAAAATAAAGCGAGGGCGAGCTCCAGGTTGCACGATGATCCTGCCCCATTCCTTCTACTGTCCCCTCCTGACTAAAAGCAGCACCTGACACCAGGTGATCTGGAGTAAGCGAGACCGGATGCCGTGTAGCACTGCCGACAATACCGGCCGCTCCAGCCAGCACACTGGTCAACCAGCCTGTCGCCCCCAACCCGGTAGAAACAATAATACCGCTGGACGATTGCTGCTCTACCTGATCCTCCAATCTCAGCTCATATCTCGCAGAAACATGAGTTTTGCGCCCGATGAACAAATCGTTCACAGCATATATGGATTGGCCATCATTTAGTTGGGCCTTAGCCAGCGTAACCTCCTTAATCGGCCGTCTGTGCACGAACACATCCGGCACCACCCAGCGCAGATCAGATACAGTAAACGGCAGCAATACCCCATCCCAGCGCAATGGATCTGGATTTACGCCGATTAGCGGCTGCTCGGTCAAATATTTTAACGTGTTGGCTACCAACCCATCCTGACCCAGTACCACCACCGTATCCTGCTCACCAAAAATAAAGTTCGGCACATGTTCCCGCTCCACAATCTGGACACGCCCCAAGGCCGATAACTCGGACGTCGCCGTTGCCACCGCCCTGCGGTAATTTTCATCCTCCAGCACATAATCACTAAAATCCGCACCCAGCCGTTCCATAAAGAAGCGAGCCTGCTGCACCGTATTGTAACGAACAATCAGTTCCTCCAGTCGCGTTTTACGCTTCACCAAAATAATCTTCTGCTCAGTCATTCGGCTGCTCATCGTGATCTTCCTCCAGACCCTCTCGATCCTGCTGATCCACTTGTTCCCGTATCTGACATGAGACCTTGCAGCAGATCAGGCGTAATATTCAACTGGCCGATTTTCCCTGCATTTTCTGCGAGTTCCTGAAAGGCGATCGCAATCAGCTTATCCGGGCTCATATCCATGTTGGCCATAGCTTGAAGTACGTTAGGCTCGACATCCTGCAACGATTTCATCACCGCTGTCAGCTCATAGGCCTTGGCATCGGCTTCCGCCTTTTTATTCGTTACGGTCAGCTCAATCAGTTCGCGCTTTTTCTCTTCCAAGGCCGTGTCAAACCGCAGCTGCTCCTCCTTCATCTCACTTTGCTTTTGCTTTACGGAACGCTCGGCATCCAGTTGGGTTTCGCGGATCTGCCTTTTTTTCGTCTCCACCGCAATTTCCGTATTCAGCTCATTTTCCTTTACACGGCGCTCCTGCTCAATGGATGCGTTACGACGCTCATACAAAGCATGATCCGCACTGCGAAGAATTTCTTCTCTCGCCTGCGCTTCCAGTGCTCTCATCGTCTCCTTATTGGGTAAAATCGCCAAAATGGACAGCCCCATGACCTCAATGCCCAATTTCTCCATTTCAGTATGCTGAGCAATATCCTTCGTCATGTTTTGGGCCAGACGTTCACTGGACTGAACCGCTTCTTTGAGTGGGACACGTTCCAAATACTTTTTGGTAAGCACCTTGGCAATGTTAATCACCCGTTGGGCCAGCTTGCTTGGATCGTCCGAAATGTAGCGTCGTTCCTTCAAATCATACGTGTAGTTTAAAATCTGCGTCGTTCTGCGGTAATCCACGATCCGATAAGTCAGTTGCCCCTGCACGGTTACCGCCTGGAAATCATTTGTCATATCTTCAAACATAAACGGTACATCAATGGAAGAGACAGGCACGACAACGACCGAGGTGGTCGGCGCGTAGTAATAAAAAGATAACCCAACACCCTCTCGAACCACCTTCCCGTTCTTCACCTTCATGACATACTCACTGGGCTGAAATTTAACAAAATTAAATCCAAACATCAGCGCTTCCTCGCTTTCTTTACAGTATTTTTTTGTTATTTCTATATTGTTATTATCAATTTGTTATTAACAATAAAATAACATAGATAATCCATAATATCAATATGACATTTACAAAAAAAATAAAGGCCGCTTCCTCTCCGATACGCTCGGTTAAAGGAAACAGCCTCAGATTTCTTGCAATTTATTTTATAAGAGCACTTTCAAAAATTTTATACCTAACTGCATATTTACATAGAATCAGCAGCAAAACGAACCGCTCTGCTAACCAAGACCGGCAACACAGATATATGACCTTCGTCTGCAAATTCCCGGAACTCTACGTGTAGTCCTAGATCGTCCCTAGTCATTAAACGCGCAGCTAAGTCCCTGGCCTTTTCCTGCATGCCACTAAAATGTCCAGTCTCTAACTCCCCTACAGCAATCAGCAGCTTTTTATTCCAATGCTTCTGCGCAATGGAAGCTACAAACTGCTTCTCTTCAGCCATAATAACTTGTCCTCCCCAGTGTATAGACGGACTTCCCGCCACATACACCTGAAAAGAGTCTGGTCTTGTAAACAGGGTATGCAATACGAACAGTCCTCCAAGCGAATGCCCGAAGATCGTCTGTCGGTTGCGGTCGATAAGAAAATCACGCTCGATCATTGGCTTAAGCTCATCTTCAATAAATGACAAGAAATGCTCGGCGCCCCCGCTTTCTTTGGAGGCATCTTCATTTGGCTTTACCGGAAGCTCCACAGCCGTCCCAGGCAGTGTAAGATCGTAATATCGTGAAGGATGAAAGGGAGCCTCTGTTGGATAGCCTATTCCTACAATGATAGCTGGAACAACCCCCGTTTTGTCAGGTCGTCTCCCCTGAACGCGCACCGCTTCCACCATGGTTCCAAAAACAGAATTGGCATCCAGCACATAAATAACGGGATAGCCAGATACAGGAGGTTCCTCGGCAGGAATGGCAATATAAATATGATACTCACGGTTTTCAGCCTGCGAGTACATTACTCGATGCTGACTGCGAGGAACATACACAGCTCCATGTGCATCGCTGGAATGATAAGCTTGCGTAAATAGATCTTTAATGGGAACAACCTCCTTTAGAGCCCGAATTCGAATGAAATTAGGCCGTTTTTTTCATAAGCAAGACTACAAAATAAGGGACCCCGATCACCGCAATAATCAGTCCAACGGGAATTTCCGCAGGCGCAACCACCGTTTTGGCAACAAAATCAGACAACAGCACCAGTACCATACCGACCATACCGCATACGGGAATCACAAAACGATGATGAAGGCCAACAAGCCTTCTGGCGATATGAGGAGACAATAATCCTACAAAGCCTATTCCTCCAGAAACAGACACACAGGCACTCACCAGTCCAATGCTGGACAGCAAGAGAATAGACTTTTCCTTTTCGGTCGCAACGCCAAGACTTTTAGCTGTATGTTCATGTAATTGAAATAGATCCAGCACATACGATTTCAACCAAATAACAGGAATTAATATGACAAGCCATGGAATTACGGCAGCAACCAGCTTCCAATCAGCACTCCAAATACTGCCCGACATCCATACTGTCGCCATCTCGAAATCCGAGGCTTTCATTTTCAGCGACAGATATAAGCTTAAGGAACCGAAGCCAGAGCCAATCGCGATACCTACAAGTAGCAGTCGCTGCGAATCCAGACGTCCTGCTTTCCAAGCAAATAAATAGATCAGCAGCGCAGCTACCAAACCTCCAATCAAGCCGAAAAAGGGCATAGCCACCGCCGCAGTCCAGCCTGTCGTCTCCATCTGTCCTTGGTAAAAGAACATAAATATGACGATTGCTGCCCCTGCCCCTGCGTTAATGCCTAAAATGCCGGGATCGGCTAAACCATTCCGTGTAACTCCCTGTACCGCCGCCCCAGCTATCCCCAGACCTAAGCCGATCAAGGCCGCAATCACAATACGCGGTAGCCGAAAATGAAAAATCACCAAATCCAGCTGCGGAGTAGGGTGGATACGGAACAATGTCTGAATTACTTCCTGAAGGGTCATGTCGAACTCTCCATGGGTCAGACTAACATAGGAGGCTGCTAAAATAAGTGCAGCCCCACCTGAAAATACGAACCACAGCCGTTTCACACTGATTTTACGCATGCTCTCCCCCTCCTTTTCTACGTATTAAGTACAGAAAGAAAGGGATGCCAATGACCGAGGTAACCACTCCAATAGGTGTTTCAAACGGATAATTAAGAAAACGGCTCAACACATCAGACATGCCCAAAAAAACACCACCGATCAAACCAGAGCATGGAATGACCCAACGGTAATCTACTCCGATTAAATATCGGGTAATGTGCGGAATCAACAAGCCAACAAAAGCAATTTTCCCTGCCAGCGCAACAGAAACACCTGTCAGCAATGCTACACAGAGCATCGCCCCCAACTTGACTGGTAATGCCCGCTGTCCCAGACCTGTGGCCACGTCGTCGCCCAAAGACAGTAGTGTTATCGGCTTGGCCAGCAGCATTGCTCCTACAATTGCCACAAGAGCAAAGGGAATTGCCAATTGAATCATCCCGGGGTCCATTTGGTGCAGACGAGCGTTAAACCAGAAGCTTACATTTTGCGATACATTAAAATAAATGGAGAGAACGGCCGACAGGCTGCTTAAAAACGTGCCAATGATCGTTCCCAAAATGGCCATACGAACCGGGGCAAGACCGCCGGGAATTATCCAGGCTAAACCGAACACAATAGCCACCCCCAGAGCAGATCCCACAAAAGAACTTCCAATCAGGCCCATCGAAGTGGAGTTCGGTGCAAGGATCATCATTAAGGTGATCACAAACGCCGCCCCATCCGACACCCCCATAATTGAGGGTGAAGCCAAGAAATTCCGCGTCATTCCTTGCATAATGGCTCCTGAAATTGCGAGAAAAGCACCGATTAATATAGAGCCGACCGCTCTAGGCAGACGCGAGTTTAAAACGACCTGATGGTCCACGTTTCCAGCATCAAAATGGAAAAAGGTAGCAGTTACCGTCTCCCATTCTATCGTCTTGGCTCCGTACATCACAGACAGCAGTAACGTTAAAACGATAAACAAGGGAGAGACGAAGATTACAAGGTAAGGAGAGATCAACTTTTTTCCCATGTTCCTACCTTTACTGCGAAAGTCGGTTCATAACCGCTTCCAAAAAGGCAAGTTTGCTCCATGAAGTACCACCTTGAGCATTGGGATCTACAATGTTGACGAAGGTTTTCCCATTCTTGACGGCATTGATGCTGCTCCAAATCGGATTCTTCTCCAAATCTGCCAATGCCTGCGGCTGGTCCTTGTTCTCTCCTTCGGAGAATTGCACGAACAGATAATCCGGGTTCATATCAGCCAATTTCTCCAGAGAAACCGCCTCTTGTGCTTTAACTGTATTTAACTCTTCCGGTACCTTAGCTCCTAGATCAGCATACAGCGAAGGATTGAAATATACATCCGCAGGGTATACATACAGATTGCCTGTACGAATCCGTACCATGAGTACCTTTTTATTTCCCCATATTGGTTTGAGCTTCTGTTGGGCCGCCTCCGCATCTTGCTTGTACTTGTCCAGGATCTCCTTCGCCTTCGCCTCTTTGCCTGTAAGCTGTCCCAACATTAATAGATTCGCTTCCCAGTTCGTTGAAATATGGGATACTGGAACCAATGGAGCGACCTTCCCTAGCTGTTCTGCCACCGCAGGCCGAAATTTAGAACTCCCAAGAATCACATCTGCCTTCAGTTTCAGGATCGTTTCAGCGCTAGGCTGCATTCGGTCACCAACGTCTGCGGCTCCTTCCATCGCTTTTTCCATGAACTCAGGAAATTTTCCGCCCGAAGTAACCGCCCCAGTTGGTTTCACTCCCAGGACAGCTGCATCTTCCATCGCTTCCAGACTAGCTATAATAATATGATCCGTCTTGGCCAGCTTATAAGTCTTATCTAGATATGTAATCGTCTTGGCACTTTCTACGTCAGAAACAGACGTTTGTGTCGATGCATTGGTATTCTTTTGAGCTGAGCTATCCACCTCCTGCACCTTTCCACCACATGCCGTCAACAGCAAACTTGCCGATAATAAGGTACACATCCATATTGCAAACTTCTTCATAATCTGAAAGACTCCCCTCTATCTACTTGAATTTACAGATAATAATTATCATTATCATTGATAACTATTATCAATAGTAGGAGAGAAATCGGCGTATTGCAATATTTTTTCTAATATTTATTAAAAAGAGGGCTTTCTTCCCCCTGGAATCATTGCAATTAGGAAGCATCAGCCTTCCCTGTTTTGTTGGATATCATTCACATTCCATTCTTTATAAAACTGCTCCAAATACATTTCCATCCATTGATGCCGAACCTCCGCCAGTTCTCGGGCATAAGGGGTATTCATTAAATCCTTGAGCTTGAGCAGCTTTTCGTAGAAATGATATATGGCACTTTTACCTGCGGCGCGATAATCATATTGTGAATAGTCTTGATCCGGATCGTGCATGATACTGCCTTTTGAGCCTGCATACATAAAGGTTCTTGCAATCCCAATCGCTCCCAGAGCATCCAACCGATCTGCATCCTGTACAACCTGACCTTCCAGCGTTTCCATAGGCGGATTTTGTCCACCATTGTAGGACATTGTAGCAATAATGGTCATCACGTGTGTGATCACATCCGCATCGTTTACATGCAGATGCAGCCACTGCTCAACTTTATCCAGCCCCGCTTGTTTGGATTCATTTAATTTTTCATCCGCTACATCATGCAGCAGTGCTGACAGCTCGCACACGAACGGATCTGCACCTTCTTTTGCAGCAATTTCAACAGACAGCTTCCTCACCCGGTCAATATGCCACCAATCATGACCACTGTGGTCATGCTCCAACTGCTGCTGCACATACGGCTCTGCCTTTTGAATAATATCTTCCATCATCGCTTCCTGCTGCTCTGTTCGTCTCTTCATAAGTCACCTTTCAATCCCGTCCATATTTGCTATGTGAGGTTGGTTTATTTTTTTATATGCTTGTCCATTTGCTTAGCGCGAATCATCGAGAGCGCCTTACGGGCTGCTAGCTTCCCATTAGGGCTACCATGCTTCATCACTTCTTTTAACAATTCGGTCGCGGGTTCATACCCATGATATCCCAATAGAATACATGCACGTTCCTGTACATACATATCTTCATCATCCACATAAGGAAGCAATGAATCCGCCTCACTAACAGGTGTAATCGCCATTAAGCTGTAAAGAAGCTGGCACCTCACATCATCCTCCATTGATGAATCCTTTTCCAGTATAGCCTGCAATTCATGCATACAGCGAATATCTTCTGCTAGTTGTTCGGTGCTTATGTCGTTGTCAGACGGGTAATCCTGACGCAGCTGTTCCCAATCCAGCTCTGGGTTTTGCTCCAACTCTGCAATCAGCGAAGCTGTACTTCGGTACCTCGGTGACAAATCTGTTTCCTCGTGATTGATGTAACATAATTTATATGCTAGTGGCCCCTCTACATATAGACCTACATAATTAGAATGATCATCGGTCCATAGCGGGACGATATGTTTGAACACCTTGATCTGCGTCATCCACTCGATACTCTCGGCAAGCTCCTGTTCATTTAGCAATCGTAGCTGAACCTGCCGCCCTTCCTGCTTCTTGCTATGGATTAGTAAAGCTTCCAGCGTATCGTCAGGTAGATCAATCGCTTGGCGTTCAAGCACCTCTTGTAAGCTCATTTTTCCACACTCCTAATCTTTTCTACTCCAAATCTATTATCTAATCCCTGAAAAGGACAGGCTATCTCCATTTTATTCTATATGTGTATGGTATCCAACCTTAGGTCGACAAGTCCGTAACTATGCAAAAAAAAGAACCCCCTTAACCACATCAGCTGTAGTTAACGGAAGTTCTTTATTAAACTGATTCCCTTATTTTATTCCACGACACCCAGCTCGCGGTTTTTTTCCTTGAAGCGGCTGTTGTGAGAAGATACATATGCGGCTTTATCAGCTGTCGGATCAATGTACAACTTGGCGCTGTTGAGGGCAAGAGCAGCATCTGTGAACGTACCTGCAATCAGATACAGCTTGCTTCCATACTCGACAAAATCGCCTGCAGCAAAAATCCCCGGTAGATTCGTTTCCAGCTTGTCGCTCACGCGGGCATGCCACTCTCCCATATCCAGTCCCCAATCTCGCAGGGGGCCGAAATCGGATTTTAGGCCATGATTTACGATAACTGCATCAACATTCAGCATCTCTATTTCGCCCGTATCTACATGATTGATCGTCACCTGCTCAATCGTTTCTCCGTTGTTGCTATGTAACTGACTTACCGCATAAGGTGTGAGAACACGGACCGAAGAGGACTTCATACGGGCTACATTTTTCTCATGTCCGCCAAAATGATCCCGACGATGTACAACTGTCACACTCGCCGCAATAGATTCCAGCTCATTCGCCCAATCTACCGCCGAGTTGCCTCCACCGGAAATCAGGACATGCTTATCTCGGAACGGCTCCAGCTCTTGTACGGTATAGTGCAGGTTTGTAACCTCGTAACGGTCAGCGCCTTCAATCTCCAGCTTAGCCATTTTGAGAATACCATAACCTACAGCCAGAACGATCGTACGCGTCCAATGCTGTTCCCCTGTGGCAGAAGTCAGCAGGAACGTACCATCTTCTTGCCGATCCATACCTGTAATCTGTTGTCCCAATACAATGGTAGGCTCGAACGTTCGTGCCTGCTGCTCCAGCTGGTCAATCAGCTTTTCACATAAAATCGGAGTTACCCCTCCAACATCCCATATCATCTTCTCCGGGTATATGCGCATCCGTCCGCCTAGCTCATGCTTGGCTTCGATCAGCTTGGTTTTCATATCTCTCATGCCACTGTAAAACGCAGTATACATACCGGCAGGACCGCCGCCGATGATCGTTACATCATATAATTCCAAGGACTCTGTCACTCTGCAACTCTCCCTATCATAGCGTATTATGTCTGCTTCTATTATAAGTGATAATAATTATCAATATCAATTAAGAAATAAAAACATATCTGTGACAGAGGTATTAGTGACTTTGGAACTACGTTTATACAGTTATTTGGCTACTGCTTTCGTTAACCTTGTGGATTAGGCAGGGATTGCTGCACTATTGCACGCAATGCTTTTTCATTCAGCCCAGTCTGTACAAATTGAAAACGGTGACCTGCCAGCCTCTGAACTCGATCTATGATCTGACCCAGATGATAAGCCGTATGCTCCACCACATGGTAAACGTCATACATATTTATATCGCCTGTGTTGTCCAATGCTGCACAGAAGGAAGAAAAAGCATCTTCAACTTCCTCCATAAGCTGTTCTTTGTTTTGCACTGAAGGCTTGAAGCTATCCTCCATACCTTGCTTGTATGTAATCGTCGAATCCATGAGTTTGACTGCATTTCTACGCACATGCACCATTATATGATGGACAATTCCTCCAATACTGTTCTGTTCCGCTTCACCAGTGCCCCATAACATGGTTTCATCCAAAAGCTGGATGCATGCCCGCAGCTTAACCAAGTATTGATCGTACATTCTGTGCTTGGATATGATCTTAAATTCATGCATGGAAGAATTCATATGTTCATTTCCTCCTTTATCTTTTCAGGTGTATTTTTTGAAAAAGTCACTTCCGTGGATCATCCAATATCGTTCAGCAGGAGGGACCTCTTCCAAAAAGTTCAGATATTCCCCTTTCCACCCCACCGGGACATAGTGTTCGAAAGAAGCTGGCTCTGGAAATAGGGAGTAGAGAACTTTCTGGTCAAAATCAACATACAAAGCAGGACAGAATTCCAACACTTCATCCTTATGCTGGATTGCTTCATCTAGCATTTGGAGCATTGTAGTGAGTTCTCCCGCAGCCACCTTATATTCACAGATGTGTTCCAAAAATGCTCCGGCTGTGGTCTCATCCAAAATAGCGATGCCAAACCGTTCCTCCATCTCGGTATTCAAAAACCAATACTCTCTTTCCGTCACATACCAATTCCATTGTCCCTGAAACATGACACCGACAATGATATTTTGCGCATATTCAGGCCATATTTTCATGAGTTTTTGAGTTCCCCTCCCTCACTTACAGCTCGATCCAAAACCGGTTTACACAGTTGCCATCTTCCTCTATGTAATCCTTGTCCGGTATTCCGCCGTTTCGCAGAATCGTTCTTTTGGAACTGATATTATCGGAGTCGCATACGACGAGGGCTTTGGAAATACCCAACTCTTTTGCTTTCCCCAATGCTAAGGCCAGCATAGTCACAGCGTACCTGTTCCCTCGTGCAGAAGGACGGATACCATAACCGATATGACCGCCAGCGTTTAACAGATGCTCATTAAGATCATGACGGATATTCACTGCTCCGACGACCTGATCATCTGCATCCACCAGCCAGTAGGTCGAACTTTTAACCCAGCCTTCAGACAAGCCAATTCCATTTTTCTGGTGACTTAAAAGCGTCAGCATACCTTCAAAATCATACGGTTCTATAGAAATCACCCAAGGCACCATATGCTCCTGGTTTTTTTCCCATTCCTCATAAAATGAAAGATAAGCATCCTTCCAGCGCCGATCCGGCTCAACCAATCTGATGGCCTGCATCCTACTCACCGCCCCCTCATTAAGCACTCCATGTATCTACTAATGGTCTCGTCATCTCTACACCCCATAGTTCTTCATCGTTGCTTCCAATGTTTCATCCGTATCCGCCAGCCACACGGAGCTAACCTCAAACGTCCCTGGCTCGAAAAACAATGGGAACCTCCGCTTAAACCAATCCTGCATCGGCAAATTCAGTGCTTCCTTCATATCTACCCACAGTAGTTCTCCCTCAGGAGGATTTTTTAATAGCTCACCTTCCGTTGCTGTAGCCAAATAATTAAAGACCATATATCTCAGCCCTTGCCTTGGATCGCAATATTCATCGATTCCTTTAAATACAATTTCCGTAACCGTTAAGCCTGTTTCCTCTTTTACTTCGCGAATGGCTCCATTCACAATGCTCTCTGGGAACTCTACTTTTCCTCCTGGAGCAATATAACCCGGAAACCCCTTTCGATTGGGTCTGTTCACTAGCAATACCTTGTTTCCATCTTGAATCATGCACATGGTATATATTTTGTGTGTCACTTCTGTACTCAATCCGATCATACCTTTCTTTATTCACATTCTCTATGATCTAGCTTTTAACTTTCTCACCGACATATCTTGGTTGAATATGGTATTCACCATAGAACGATTACAGTCCCTCGTCAAACAACTGTAGACCTATGATTTCAAAGGCGACACCGTCACCCGCTTTAACGTGGATATCACCATTCAATTCGTCAGAATCCAAAACAAACGTAGCCTCTCCTACAACAATCTCCAAACAGTCTATCCCGCCTGCTTCGCCTTGTATCACTTGTTGTATCATCCCTTGAATCCAATAGTCACCTAGCTTGGGTTGAGGTTGAACAATGCCTGTCTTTTCCGTAGGCCTCAGTCTTCTGAACCCTTCTATACTGGATGGAGAAGTCTCGACCGAAATGACACAGCCGGGAATTAACTTTTCCAAGCTTTGTTCATACGGAACAACATACGCATATCCCGAGGTCAGTTCATGCCGAAAATATGTCCAGTAGCCGTATATCTTTTCCTCGCCAATATTACGAATGATAATCTTTTCATCTTGATTTACTTCCTTAATCTGTACGCGCATTTATGAAGTCCTCAGTAGATATTTTTCTTATAATAATAATGTTTAAAGCCTCTAGGAGCCTCATCAATGACACCGACTACTTCATACCCCTGCTTTTCATAGAATTCAGGTGCTTGAAAAGAAAAGGTATTCAGTTGTATCAAAGTACATCCTTTATCTCCAGCGATTTGTTCAATTTCACTAAGTAATTGCGAACCGTATCCCTTTCCTCTATGGCCCTGATCTACCCACAAAATATCAATCTCCACCCAGTTCCAACAAAGTACACTTAGAAGACCACCGATGACCTGACCTTCTCCATTTTTAAGCGTGAGATTAATCTCTTCATATTGGGTTTGAATATCTGCCGGGACGTGTTTTGCATTAAACTCAATCAACTTGTTTCTGACGAAACGAGCTTCATCCCTACTACTTCGACTCCATTGAGGTTCCAATGTCATGGCTTAAATCCTCCAATTAGAATGTATACTGACACTTACTGATACAATCTATAAAATGCTAAAGTTAAAAGCCTTCCATCTGCCCACTGTTATTTATTGTAATACTTTTTTAGGTTTAGTCACATGATTCATTTTGAATTAAATTAAAACGTGAAAAGCAGGCTCCCTATGTAACAGAGAGCCTGCTTTCTTTTCTATCCAACGTCTGGCTTACAGGAGAAGAGATAGGATGACTAAATAGAAATATCCAGTGATTTTCCAACCCCAGTAATATCACTGCCATTCGAGCTACTGGTACGAGTCATTTCCATATTACTTGGAGCGGACCTTTCCATTTTTGGTGTTGACGTGCTGCTGGATTGAGAACTTTGCTGTGCAATCTGGGCTTCAATTTGCTTAATTTGCTGCTGAAGCTGCTTCATTTTCGTTTCTTTTGTATCCTTATTATCTTTGCTTTGCTGGACCTTATTGTACTCTGCTTCAAGCTGGGCTTTTTGCTTTTCCAAACTGGCTGTATCGTTGGTACTGGATGAAGATGAAGTTGAAGTATTGGCAATAGATATAGAGCTACTAGATGTGGTTGAAATATTCACAGAAGGATTCTCCTTTTTAAAAGCTAAGTTTGAGTTACAAGTGTGGGCTAAGCGTTTTTAAGGTATGCTATTGCGCTCTAAAGATTATGACGAAGACGATACAGATTGTTCAAAAATCTTAGCAATTTTATCGAATAAAACTGATACTTCTTCATCTGTCGCATTCGATTCATCTGTGTTTCCCCAAGCGTTTTTTAATGCAGAAATCAGGTCTGTTTGCTCATCTGTTTCTGAAGATATGGAGCCAGATAGAAGATCGGAACTCAGGACGTTTTGCAAATCATTCAGTAAGGATCTTTTTTCATCTACGGTATGCTCTTCTTCAGATGTAGTGGTGTTATCCTCTTGATGAGTAATCTCCTGAATATTCCATGCGAATGGGGGCATAATTCCACCCATCGCCTGCATCATTGGAGGCAGACCGCTGCTATCAACCTCAGGTCGGAATGAGTCACCTTCAGGCGGCGGTGTAGGGCGGTTATTCTGGATCGTTTCAGCTACTTTATCGAATAAATCTGATACTTCCTCATCTGTTGCTGTCGAAAGATCCACCCCGGATAACAAGTCGCTGACTGTAGCCAAAGGATTGTTTGTACTGTTATTGATTTCATTCGTTTCAGATAAAGCACTTGAAGACGTCAAGTAACTTTGTAAATCTGACAATAACGCTTTCTGTTCGTCCATAGTCAGCGCCACAGTATTCTGGTCGTATTTGTAGCCATAACTGTAGTTTTCCGTAGGAAGCGGAGCCTGCATACCTCCGGCGTATTCCATAAATTCCGCACTTAATTCGAGTGAATCGCTGGATTTCTTGTGTGTGGTATGCCCCGCGTTATTTAGTCCATTCTCATTTGACTTCAGCGTATTCGAGTTATCGTAGGAAGTCGAAGTCGTGATGAGATGCCTGTTGATGGATAATGACAAAGTAGATCCCCTCTCAGTGTACATAATATTTTTAGCTGCCCACCTCTCTTTCATCGGTTGTAAAACTGAAGGCAGCCTGAGAGAATGCTGAATGATAACTGAATGAATTCGGACTGTCCCATACTGTACTCCTTTTCTTTCTTCCTAGACTATAGTCAAGGAAAATCCCCTCCGCAGGACGGGGAACCGAGCCCTACTCCAGACAGGAGCAAGTAAAGGGATAATTTGTTACTCTTAGCAGAGAATAAATGAACGCATTTTGAAAATTGAAGGTAGGGGAAAGAAGTATGATCCGTATTAGTCATTTAGTTCACGAGAGACTTATGTTCCTATTCAAATTTTTGTACTCGCCTGCATATGTGGGTAGCGTAACACCCAGTTCCAGATTTTTAGCTAAAAATATGATAGAATCCATTCCATGGAGTGATGTTCATGCCGTGGCTGAGCTTGGGGCTGGAACAGGCGCAATTACCCAATACATCCCGTCTACGACAAAAATTCAACCTAAGGTTTTGCTCTTTGAGAAGGACCCGACCATGCAGAAGAGTTTAAAAAGAAGATTCCCGAATTATCTGTGCTATTCCGACTCGCGTGAGCTTCAGCTTGCTATGAAAAATGCTCAAATTGAACAGCTTGACTGTATAATCAGCGGGCTGCCATTCTTCAACTTTCCACAAGCGATGCGAGATCAAATCGTAGAACAAATTCATCGGTCACTCAGGGATGGAGGGATGTTTGTCGCCTTTCAATACTCTAAACAGATGAAACAGCAGTTAGGTGAATGGTTTGATATTGAAGAAATCAAGTTTGTACCTATGAATGTTCCACCCGCATTCGTGTATGTATGCCGAAAGAAAGCTTAAGAAAGGAGTATGGGGATGGATGTTGAATATTTGATTTCCATTATCGAACAATATGGCTATGCAGCATTATTCTTCTCTCTATGGCTCGGAATTGTGGGACTGCCCATTCCAGACGAAGTTATAGTGATGACTGGCGGGGCCGTAACAAGCATGGGGATACTTCATCCGTTACCTGCTTTTTTAATTGTATATCTCGGGGTTGTATCAGGCCTATCCTTAGGTTATGTGTTGGGGAGAAGCTTGGGTACACCCATTTTGGATCGTTTGCGCCGGAAGAAGAAAATGGACAAGTACATTACTTTTTCAGAAAATTTAGTACATAAGTATGGAAACTTCACGATATGCATCAGCTACTTGCTACCGATCGTTCGCCACATTGTCCCTTATATTGTGGGGATCAATAAAATGAGTTTTAAGCGCTACGCTCTATTCTCTTATTCAACGGGCTTGATTTGGACGCTGATCTTCTTTTTGCTCGGACGTCTCTTTGGCGATCATGTACAAGCAGCAGGAGAATTGATTCATCGTTATGGCTTGCAGGTGGCACTGCTTCTCATCATGCTGACAATTATATTTTTTATAATGAAATTCGTGTGGGGGAAGAAAACAACGGAGGATTAGTCTGAGATAAAGCTCACCAAAGTCAAAAAGACGTTTTTAAGTATTTTATCACTTTGATTATTCCTTATTTATGGTATACTTTTCTAATACAATATGCGGCTATAAAGGGCGGTCGGCTAGTCTCCCAGAAGGGAGGTGATGCCCATGGAGGTCAAAGATGCTATCTCCTTAATGATCATGTTTGGTATGTTCATTTTGGCGTTACTTACCTACATGAAAAAGAAATAGACCGCCCTGACCAAAGGTAAACGGTCTATTCTCGACCATATCTTACGCGGCCGACTGCTCTTTATGCAGTTATTGTATGGTGGAGTCGTGTTAGCGCACGGCTCCTTATTTATTCTTACCTTATTATAACCGATTTTATTACGTAATTACATGTCTTTGTTACTCGAATTTCTAAATTAATGGATTAATTAAGGGTTCATACTGCGATGAATAAGCCCTCTCACCCTAGGCTATTTTTTTAATTGAAGCAGCTTAACCAGCTTATCATGAATGGCCGTATTCGGGTAATTCCCGCTAAATTGGGAGGAACCCGGACCCATTGCAGTTAGCGCTACATCAACGGATGTATGCCCTCCTGTGGTCCAGTCGATATAAAACTTCTCATCAGAGCCTTTTACGGTAAAAGGACCGTCTTCTTTGGAAACACCTTCACCGGATTCATCCTCTGCATCTTCGCCTTCAATGGCCAAACCGCCCGTTTCATGGTCTGCCGTCACTAACACCAAAGTATCTGGATGCGCTTTGGCATAGTCTTTAGCTACTTTGACAGCCTTATCCAGCTGCTGCCCGGCTTTGATGGTTAATTCACCTTCATTGTCGTGCGCCATCTCATCCGTTCCTTCTTCCTCTACCATCAGGAAAAAGCCTTTTTTGTTTTTGGATAGAACATCAATCGCTTTCGCTGTCATATCCGGTAAAGAAACCGTTGGGTTGTAAGAATTGCCTAGTTTGTTGTGAGCTTGGAACATTTCTTCATTGGCGAACAGCCCTAGTAATTTAGAGCCTTTGGCTGCTTTCATTTCAGCCTGGTCTGTCACATAGCTATAGCCCAACTTCTTCGCTTGTTCCACCAAATTTCCTTGAGTTCCCTTACTAGCTTCCTCAGGATCTTCTGTCGGTGCATCTGGATGTTTGCCTGCTGTTCCTGCAGGGTACCAGAAATCCTCACCCCCGCCCAGAATCACATCCAGCTTGCTTTTCTCAATATACTGCTTGGCAATCTCGCTTTGAGCAGAGCGCTTCTCAACATGCGCACCAAAGGCAGCGCCCGTCGCATCTGTCACTTGGCTTGTCGTCACTACTCCTGTAGACATGCCTGCTTTTTTAGCCAGCTCCATAATAGTTGTCACTGGTTTTTTATTCAAATCCATTCCGATCGCGCCGTTATACGTTTTCACACCTGTTGCAATGGCAGTCGCAGCGGCGGCAGAATCTGTAACCAGGTTGTCCCCTGAACTCGTGCTAACCAGGCCTGTTACAGGCATCTTGTCCATTTCAAGCAATCCCGATTTTCCAACCGTTGCTAAGCGAATCGCGTTACGACTGGCTTCTCCCATACCATCACCGATAAAAAGAATGACGTTTTTAGGAGTATCCGCTTTAGCCGATACAGCCTTCTGTGCCTTGGACTCTGCGACAGTGGACTTCGTAGGAGCCGCGGCTGCAAAAGCTTTAGGGATATCAGCAGATAATAAGGGTACAGTCAAAACAGTCACAGCACTCAACGCAAGGATACTCTTTTTCATGGAACGCTTTTTCACAAGGTCACACTCCAATAAATTTAATATTCATATATGATAAATTCATCATATATTGGTTTTGTAAAAAATCGTAAAGCACTAGGTTTCCCGAATGTAAAAAATTGAAGTGGTCATCTATATTTTATAAAAAAAGAAGACACCGACTCCTGGTATTCCAAGAGTTGATGTCTTCTGGTGTTTATATTAAATCGCGGCGATATTTTTACCGATGGGCATGGTGTAGTATAGCGGTTTTTGCTGTCCGTTTTGCTGATAAACTACAAGCAACAGTGTGCGGCCTTCGGCTGTTAATGGGCTACCACCACTCAGGATATGATCCAGACTGAACGGCAGGACATCCAGCACAGCGTGCTTTTGCAGTTCCTTTTCACCCAGCTTCAAGGAAGCAAAGGCTGGGATCATCTCGCGGTATGGCTGCGGCTGTTGACTAGCCACATCCATCTCATCCGTGCTTTCCTTGCTCACATCTGCCGCCGCAGGTGACAACAGCGCATCTGGGTGCTGAAGTACCATTTTCATATAGCTGGACCAATCGTCCTTCTCCAAGGTATGCTCCCACCAGATTTTACGCGGCTTATATTTATGGTTTAGGAAATAATCAAGCTTCATCAGCCCAAGTACCATGTCCATTCGCTTGGTTCCCCGCGATTCTAAAAAGGACTGGAGACGGGTAAACAAGTCTTCGAGCTGATGTCCGATTTTTTGCCAGCCCTGTCCTTCCCAATAGTCCCCGAATTCCTGGAAGAAGTCAAAGGCGGACGAGAATTCACGCTCAATCAGGTAGTTCACCGTATGGTCCATACGATGGGAGTTCCAGTATTTTTCCAATACATCTTCCAAGCGTTTGAGCCGTACGATGTCGGCAAAAGAAAGGACGTCATTGCTCAACATTTCATACGGCGCAACATCCATATACGTATAGTTATACTTATCAGCATCAATGCGCAGACCAGTACCACGCAGCATTTTGAGGAAGCCCAACTGAAGCTCTTCCGGGCCAAGCGCAAAAACGTCATTAAACGTTTTACGGAATGTATTGTAGTCCTCCAATGGCAATCCGGCGATCAGATCCAGATGCTGGTCGATTTTACCGCTTTGCTTGACCTTTGTAACGGTGCGTGAAAGCTTGGCAAAGTTCTGGCGGCGCTTAACCAGTTCATTGGTGGGATCATTCGTTGATTGGACACCGATCTCAAAGCGAAATACCCCCGGTGGTGCATTCTCCGCCAAATAATCCAACACCTCGGGACGCATAATATCTGCCGTAATCTCAAACTGGAAGACACAGCCACGGTGATTTTCAATCAAAAACTTGAACATTTCCAGTGCATAATCGCGTTTAATATTAAAGGTTCGGTCCACAAATTTAATCAATTTAGCCCCATTGTCAATCAGATACAGAATATCCGACTTAGTGCGCTCAATATCGTAATAACGCACCCCGACCTCAATGCTGGACAAACAAAATTGGCAACTGAACGGACAGCCCCGGCTCGTTTCAAAATAGACAACCCGTTTCCCGAGCTCCGGGATATCCTCTGCAAAACGATATGGAGACGGCAGCTCGTTCAAGTCCGCTTTAGGGCGACCCGGCATGATAATAACCTCTTCTCCCTTACGGTAAGCCAGTCCATATACAAAATGAAACTTGCGATCTCCTTCCAGTTCCTGCAGCAGTTGATGGAAGGTTTCCTCTCCCTCACCAACAACAATAAAATCCACATTCGCCAAGCGCTTCATCCAGTGCTCCGTATCGTAAGATACCTCCGGGCCACCCAAAACAATTTTGACCTCGGGCATAATCTTTTTCAACACATCAATGACTTTAATCGTCTCTTCAATGTTCCAAATATAACAGGAAAAACCGATGACATCTGCTCCCCGTTGAAACAGATCAGATACGATGTTCATCACCGGGTCCTTAATTGTATACTCCGCCAGCTCGATATCAAAATCCTTTTCACTGTATGCTTTGAGGCATCGGATGGCCAGCGAGGTATGAATATATTTTGCGTTTAACGTTGATAAAATGACTTTCATAGGTCACAACCTTCTATAAGTTTGCATGAACTCTTATATCCTTAGTATAGCTATTCAAAATCCTCGTACACATCGTCTACAAAAATCTCGTCCTCGCTCACCATTCCGCCGGTATTCCCCTGATTTTGAAAGAAATCAAGAAACGGCTTGCCATACTTGCGGAACTTCACTTCACCAACACCCTTGATCCGCAGCATGTCTGCTTCGGATTGCGGACTCGCTACGCTCATCTCTCGCAGCGTGGCATCATTGAAGATGATATAAGACGGTACATGCTCCTGAGCGGCCAGATCGCGACGGATTAAGCGCAATTGCTCAAACACAGTTTCGTTGACCGCAGCAGGGTAGGTATCGCGTCCCTTTCGTCCGCGTGAACCTGCTCCACCAGCAAATGCAGTGGCATGCCGCACCACACGCTGCATAACTTCGCGCTGCCCTCTCAGCACTTCAGCAGCAAGCTGTTGCAAGCGGACGACTGGATATTGCCCCTCGGACAGCATCAGATAGCCTTCCGAAACAAGAACATTGATAATTTCAGCAATTTCTTTCTCCGTTCGGTTGCCCATCACGCCATAGGTTGGCAGGCTGTCAAAACCATACTGCAGCACTTTTTTGTTACGCGAGCCTTTCAACACTGAGGCCACCATGGAAACCCCATACCGCTCCCGCATACGATGAATGCACGAAAAAATCTTTTGCGCATCTATGGTCATATCGACCAGTTCCCGCTCGTCAGTACATGAACTGCATATGCCGCAGGCTTCATGCTCCTCCGCTTCTCCGAAATACTCCAGCTGTGCTGAACGTAGGCAGCGAGTTGTGTAACAATAGTCAACCATCTGCTGGAGCTTACGGTAGTCGTTGCGCTTGCGGTCTTCATCCTGTGGATTTTGCTCAATCAGGAACTTCTGGGTCACAATATCTTGCGGTCCGAACAGCAAAATACATTGACTCGGGTCGCCATCACGTCCTGCGCGTCCCGCTTCTTGTACGTACGCCTCCATATTTTTAGGCATATTGTAATGAATGACATAGCGTACGTTTGATTTATCTATCCCCATACCGAAGGCATTGGTTGCGACAATGACACGGATATCGTCGTACAGAAACCCTTCCTGGCTATCTGCACGTTCCTGATCTGTCATTCCTGCATGATAACGTCCGGCTGCCATGCCAGCATCGCGCAGGCGTTGATATAAATCATCCACGTCCTTACGTGTCGCCGCATAAATAATGCCCGATTCACCCTCATGTTCACGGGCATAATTCAGTAAAAAGCTGCGTTTGTCCTCCCCTCGCAGCACACTGAAGGCCAAATTTGGCCTTCCAAGCCCCGTAACGAACGTTTCCGGTGAGCGCAAACGAAGCAGGCGTACGATATCATCCATAACCTGTGGTGTAGCCGTCGCCGTAAACGCAGCTACGATTGGACGTTCATACAGCCCGTCCACGAATGGAGCCACTGCCAGATAGCTGGTACGAAAATCATGACCCCACTGGGATACGCAGTGAGCCTCATCTACTGCAACGCAGGAGATCGGTAACTGAGCCATCTCATCCCGGAACCAATCCAGTTCCAGCCGTTCAGGGGCGACATACAGCAACTTCAAATCTCCGTTCCGTGCGGCGCGTATACGGTCATTGACTTCTCGACCGCTCAACGTGCTATTAATATAGGCAGCTGCAATCCCCATCGTGGTCAGCGCATCCACCTGGTCTTTCATTAACGAGATCAGTGGTGACACAACAATGGTCAGCCCCTCATGCAACAACGCGGGAATCTGGTAGCATATCGATTTTCCGCCACCTGTCGGCATGATGCCCAGCGTATCGTTGCCTTCCAGCATACTGGCCACAATTTTCTTTTGTCCCTCCCGGAAATCGGGATAGCCATAAAATTTTTGCAGCAAGTCCTGCGCCCGTTCCAATGTTGGTGCTTGTACACTCATAGTTTCAAAACTCCTCATATTTCTAGCGTCCTCGACGCATATCGGCTTTTCTTTCGTTACCTTATAGTTTACCGGGGTTAAGGGCAATGTTCAACCGCTGGAAGTCTGTCCATCGGGTTTTAGTCTCTTATGGCATTCGCTGTTTTCTCATGATATAGTGAACACGGTGCCGCAAATGGTCCACAACTATGAAGAGATACGGCTCCAAGAAGGAGAAAGAACCCATGAATAATCGGAAACCTCAAAGGAAAAATCATACAAAATCAACTTCAAACACAAGCCACTCCAGACGCAATCACAAACCCGCCGGAAAATCTGGCTCCTATAGACCGGAAGCTCAACGGAAAACCCATACTTTGGATAAATCCCCTGCCAAAACATACATCGTTCAGGAACCTGCAGAGCTATTGAGCTTTTTAGTTGAGCATGTGACTGGCATGGGTCGTAATTCCATTAAATCGGCATTGGCGCGTGGACAAGTTTCCGTCAACGGTATTCCTCGTACTGTGCATAATTTTCCGCTGGAGCAAGGACAGACTGTCGCGCTCTCCAAGGAAAAGGTAGCTCCTGTGGTGCCGCTAACCGGGCTGCGTATTTTGCATGAGGACGAAGCTATTATCGTTATCCATAAAGATGCTGGGCTGCTTTCTGTCGCTTCTGCGCAGGAACAGGAAGTCACAGCGTATCGCCAGCTTACAGCCCACGTACGACGCGAGCATCCGTACAACCGTATTTTTGTACTGCATCGTTTGGATCGTGATACATCCGGAGTGATGATGTTTGCGAAAAGCGAAGCCATACAGCAGGAAATGCAACAAGCGTGGAAGGAAGTTGTGTATGAACGAACATACATTGCTCTCGTAGAAGGACAGGTTAAAAAAGACGCGGGCACAATCACCTCATGGCTGAAAGAAAGCAAGACGCTGAAAATGTACTCCAGTCCTTATCCGAATGACGGCCAGCATGCCGTCACTCATTACAAGCGGCTTCAGGCCAATCGGCATTTTTCTTTGCTGGAAGTACGTTTGGAGACCGGACGTAAAAATCAAATTCGCGTGCATATGGAGGATATCGGTCATCCGATTGTTGGAGATAAAAAATACGGTTCCAAGAGCAAGTCGATTGGCCGCCTTGGTCTGCATGCACAGGTATTGTCGTTTATTCATCCCGTCACCGGAGTATTGCTGCGTTTTGAATCCGACATTCCTAAAAGCTTTTTGAATCCATTTCGGGAGTAGCCTGGAGTGAAGCACACGAAGAAGAGTGTAAAAACACAAAAGGAAATTAGGGGGTTGTAAAAAACAGCCCCCTTTTTTTGTTGGTTAAGCGGTATACCTCCGAACACCATCAGCCATTTTCATCAATTCATCCCATATATATATGGGTGAATTACACACTGGACATTCTACCCAGCCATTTAAGTAAGGTAACTGGGCAAGAAGTAATTTCTCATCTATTTTTTGAGCATATTCGTATAGCCACTGTATATTGGCACCTTTATGGTCCAAAGAACGGGGGCGAATCGGATAGGGGATTAGATTGCCTGAACTGACAGGGTCTTTATCATAGACAACGAGAGTGTCACCCTGTTCATCAGGCCAAATATAGAGCGGGGTACCGCAATGGGGACAATCCAGCATATATTCGTCACCTGTATCAAAAGTTTGTAGCATATAGGCTACGCAATGATACCCCTCAAAGGCGGCAGCCGCAGCGAGAACATAGCGCTTGCCGACATCTTCTTCGTGTTCTTTCGCATAGAGCACCATTTCTTCCGTCAATTCTTCAAGGCGAACGATGGCACTTCGATATTGCGTATAAATATATTCTGCCAGGCTAGAATCCACTTCCACCTGATCCCTTGCAAATTCCAACGGGATTTTAGTATGTAAGGGATTATTATTTTTCGCTTCAAATATTCCGCAAATGGTATATATATCTGCCCGAATCTCTATATCAGAACTTTTTAGCGCAATGTCTACTAGGTAAGGTACAGCCGCAAAAGTACAAGTATACAACGTATTTTGGTGATACAATTCCTCCCAATACAAGGTGTCAGCCATTTCGCCATCATATCCGGCTTGGAGCTGTTTTAACATTTCTGGAACGTATTGAGAAGAACCGTAGGGGCCTTGGAGCAGAGTCCAGGCCGGATCGGACAAAGCCAGCATCTTGATACTCCTTCCACCGTTTTTCTTACAGTCATGAGATAGGTTTATAAAATGAGTTTGCGATCAAAATTCATTTTAACTTCATAATTCTTAGCTTGTTACGTTTATTTCATTATACGCATATCAGTGGCTGAAGTTGCTTTTCTCATTTTATGCAATGTACAAAATCACTATTTTTTAGGGCCTATAATCATATTCGGTTAAGCTTTCAGCATTATGAAGGTAACATACATTAAATTCATGAATTACGAACCTAGATCTTTTGTTGTACTACGAACCTTCTGCCAATTCCGTTCCCTTCCTGTATACATAGTCCACATTATAAGCTCTGTTACTTAAAAATTGCTGAGTAAGAAATAAAGTATATTAACGTTTAATTCCCATACATGTAAAATCGAGAGGATCTCAAGTGAATCTGCCTGTTTTTAATGATACCAAACGGGTAAAACATACATGTTCAAGTCTTTATTTTATCCGCTACAAAACGGATTGCATGAATCGGTATATGAAAAGGCGCGTTGGGAATATTACGTATGAATACTGCGACTATAAGGGGAAATAGCCTATGACCATAACACCGGAACAGCGGATTACCCTGCACGGATTTAACAATTTGACCAAATCATTGAGCTTCAATATGTACGATATTTGTTACACCAAAACCAAAGAAGAACGCGAGGCGTATATTGAATATATTGATGAACAATATAACTCGGATCGACTGACAGCTATTTTAAAAAATGTATCTGATATTATCGGCGCCCATGTACTCAATGTTGCTCAGCAGGATTATGTCCCTCAAGGAGCAAGCGTGACAGTGCTTATATCAGAAGGGCCGATTGTGGAGGTACCGAATGAATCGTATGCAGAATCACCAGGTCCCCTACCTGAGTCTGTAGTGATACAGCTGGATAAAAGTCATATTACGGTTCACACCTACCCTGAATATCATCCAGACGAGGGGATCAGCACGTTTCGTGCAGATATTGATGTTTCTACCTGTGGGGAAATCTCCCCGCTCAAGGCACTTCACTATCTGACTCATTCTTTTGACACTGACATTATGACGATTGATTACCGGGTACGCGGCTTTACACGTGATACGAATGGTCATAAGCTTTTTATCGACCACGACATTGCCTCGATTCAAAACTATATTCCCGACGAAGTGCGCAATCAGTATGACATGATCGACGTAAACGTGTATCAGGAAAATATTTTCCATACCAAATGCAAGCTAAAACAATTTGATCTGGACAACTACCTGTTCGGCTACACAAAAGAAAGTCTGAGTGAAAAAGAGCAACAAAATATATCAACACGACTCAAAATCGAAATGGACGAAATTTACTACGGCAAAAATATGACGTAAACCAAAAATGGATCATTTCGTTATACAAAGGACGATTGCTTAGACTGGAATTCAGCCGGGCTTTCGTCTTTTTTGGATACAAGATCATATATATTACTCAGCTTGATCTGTACAAGTGGAAGAATGTTCACTATGATAGGGGAAGAAACCACTAATTTAAACTATCAGCCTAGATCTTAGACTTGCTCCCGATTGTAAGCGCAATCAATTGATCACTATTTTGTTTTAAAAGACAAAGGAGGAATTTGCATGCAAGGCGGTATTGGCGGTAAAAATATTATTTTACGACTGGAAATTTCCACCGAGCACATCCAGTTTGGTCAATTGATTACGTTGGTAAACGAACATGGCGGAGATGTCATCGCCATTGACGTCATCCGCACCTCTGAGAAGGCCACTGTGAGAGATATTACAGTCACCATTGCTGATCCAGCAGAAATCGACCGAATGATCGCCCGGATAAAAAAAGCACAAGGTGTAAAGGTACTGTCCATCTCTGATCGCACCTTCCTCTTACATCTCGGGGGCAAGATTGAAATGCAGCCTAAGGTCCCGATTCAAAACCGCGATGACTTATCCCGGGTATACACTCCTGATGTGGCACGCGTATGCATGGCAATTCATGAGGAGCCAGACAAAGCTTTCCGATTAACAATTAAGCGTAACACCGTCGCTGTCGTCTCTGACGGAAGCGCTGTCCTCGGACTCGGCAACATCGGCCCGTATGCAGCCATGCCGGTTATGGAAGGCAAAGCCATGCTGTTCAAGCAGCTTGGGTCCGTCGATGCCTTCCCAATCTGCCTGGATACGCAGGACACGGAAGAAATCATTAAAGCTATTAAGCAACTGGCCCCAGCCTTTGGCGGTATTAATCTGGAGGATATTTCATCGCCACGATGCTTTGAAATTGAACAGCGATTACGTGACGAGCTGGATATACCTGTTTTTCATGACGATCAGCATGGCACAGCTGTTGTTTTGTACGCAGGGCTGATTAATGCGCTCAAGGTGGTCGGCAAAGCTCTGTCTGACGTCAAAATTGTCGTCTGCGGTATCGGGGCTGCAGGTGTCGCCTGTACCAAAATTTTGCTATCTGCAGGGGCAGTGAACATTATTGGTGTAGACCGTCACGGTGCGCTTACAGCTGATGAAACCTATGAGCACCCGATGTGGAACTGGTATGCGCAGCATACCAACCCTGAGCGGCTGTCCGGCACGCTATCTGAGGTTCTGAAGGACGCAGATGTGTTTATCGGTCTGTCGGCAGGCGGAATATTGCAACGAGAAGACGTGAAGCGTATGAAGGAAGCTCCTGTCCTGTTCACCATGGCGAACCCGGTTCCGGAAATTAACCCAGAGGAGGTCGAGGATATTGCAGGGGTCATCGCCACCGGACGTTCGGACTATCCTAACCAGATTAACAACGTACTTTGCTTCCCTGGCATATTCCGAGCAGCACTGGACTGTCGCGCCCGTGAAATTAACGAAGAGATGAAGCTGGCAGCTGCAGAAGCCATCGCAAGCACAATCCGTCCCGATGAATTAAACAAACTGTATATTATCCCGGGTGTATTTAACGAGGGCGCCGTACAACAGGTGCGTAAAAAGGTGATTCAAGCTGCGATTGCGAGCGGTACAGCCAGAAGAGTTCCTAGAGATTTCAGATAGAAGAAAAAGATTGCTCCCGTAAAATGGGTGCAATCCTTTTGTATAGAAGGCTAGGTCTGTATTTCGATTCTCTTCACAGCAGTTATGACTTCCATTTAGAAAACAATTGACTGGCACGCTGGGCAAACTCCTCCAGGTTGATGCTGGAGTTGTCCAGCTTGTAATACCATTTTTTGATCGTATCTAAAATCCATGAAGGAACCTTAACCTCAGAGAAACCGGAATAGAACGTATGATACGCCCACACCAAATGCTCCCAACGCTTGTCATCGCCTTCTTTTACATATTCAGATACGTCTAATACCTTGGCGCGTCCGTCTTGCATGAGTACATTCTTGAGATGAATATCACGGGGATTCAGTCCCCTGGACCGAACAAATTCCCTCGCCTTTTCCACGTCCAAAATGACCTGCTCTGGCACCGGAATTCCTTGCAGCAGGCAATCTAGCAACGTAACACCAGATTCGTAACTAATGACAATATACTTATCGCCTTTTCCGTAATAATGAGGAAAAAAATCAGACCCTTGCAAACGCTCATATACATCGGCTTCTGCATCTTTTTTTTCGATCGCCATGTCTGAATACACCTTGAACGCGTAGCCTGGCAACGTATCGAGTGTAAATACAGCCGCATCTGTCCCAATGCCAATACAGCGTACGCCTTGGGTGGCTGTTTTAATGGTAACTGGGTCATTATCCTCCGTACTATATACGGTCACTTGACTTATGATGTCGTCTGCCTGCCTCCATGGTTCTACCATGCGCGGGTCCCTCCTTCTCTGTTCTACCCATTTCAAATGAAGTTAGATTTATAACAGATAAATAGTATTACGGACCAGCTTTTGAAATAGCTTCAAAATAGGTTAGATTCTTTTGGATAACACGATATGTACCGTGTCTAACGTGCGTCTGGCAGGAGCAGCTTTCTTAACTCTGTGTAACTTGCCGCGGTTTTATAAGCCCCCGACACATCAGATTCCGGGAAAGCGTTCCTGTGATTGAACCAAATGACCTGCCAATTTGCAGCTATAGCTCCCGCCACATCATTACGCCAGGAATCCCCAATGTAGCAGCAATGCTCTGCTAAAGTTCCTGTCCGTTCGTTCACTATTTCGAAAATGCGCGGATCAGGTTTAGCATAACCAACGGTCCCAGACACAAAAATATGCTCTGCTGCAACATGATTTTCCAGTGTCATGGCTTTAATTTTGCTCATCTGGTGTTCTTCAAGACCGTTCGTAATTAAACCAACCACATAGCCAGCCGAGCTCAATTCATCAATTAACGAAGTAGCCCCCTCAAAAGACTCAATTCGGTACTGACGATCCAAGTATTCTTGTTGGACATGCACTGCCTGCTCACGGGTAATATCTACCCCGAATTCTTGTAGAGCCAGAATAAAACGACCTTCCCTCATCTCATCCAGTTCTTCCTGCCCTGCTTTCCCCTCCAATAGTCCTCCTTTAGCCGATAGTAAATCGCTGTAATAGCGAATACGGTGGTAGACTTCCTCATATGGAAAACGCTCACTTAATCCTAATACTGTACGTAATGCATCACGTGTAGGGTGCAGATGATCGTACATCGTATCATCTACATCAAAAAAAACAGCCTTCTTTTGCAAGTTCATATGCCCACTTCTTTCTGTTAAATCTTTGGATGACACTTCTCTATACCTTGTCCTGATATTATACCCGTTGACCTATTACGTTGCACCCTGACCTACCCAGCCCGTATCTGTCATTCACCCTTCTCAGATAATAACATACACTGAAAAGACTGCATTTTGGCAAACTCACTTTACTTCACTACTGCGCTAACATAGGCATCTTGTCCTAATTTGAACGAAAGCGTTTTATTTTGATAGCACACGGGTAAAAGGTCACATTTTTGAAAATATTCGTCATACAGGTTTACATTTCGTGTAAAATCACGTACCTTTTAGGGATGAACGCTTTACAGATGTACTTGGATAAGGGAGGTATACACAATGGATTCCGGTTCTAACCTAGCCTATGGATCAGCCACACCTTTGATTGAGGCACTTATAGAGTTTGAACAGGAGCTTGAAGCGAACCGGCATTCTCTGAGTTTTGATTTGGGATTGATTATGGAACAAGGCCGCGCTCCGCGATATATGGCTACACCGCCTGATGTTATTCCTTTTGCCCACGCTGGAGTGGACGGGATACATTATGGCTTTTTAACCGATTTTGGTCTTGAAAAGGACCTTTCACAGGCTCCGATTGTATGCGTCTCTCCCGTCGATTGGACAGGGGTATGGGTGGTTGCCCGCCATTTGCAGGATTTTTTAAGTGTTGTTTATACAGAAAACAGTTCATTAAAACGATACTATGCCAGTGGAGCAGACTATTCTGGACATGCTGGTCAGCGTCCTCCGCAGGCTGTGGATGAACGTACCGCGTTTGTACGCAAATGCTTTCGGGAGCGCTTTGGCATTCTGCCGATTCAAGATATGGCCGCCTACATCGACAGCTTGCGAACAGAGCGTAAGCAAAATGAAGTTGCTCCTACACTGAATGGCTTGGGTATTCAGGCACCTTCTTCTTTAAAGCGTAGCTCTTCTATTGAGAGCGACTTCTTGAACGTAACGGAGCCATTCCTTTGGGAACAACAAGGTGAAGCTGTACGTGATTTGTTCCGCAGCGGTTCGCGTGAAGCCAGACTAGCTTTTATTCGGGATGCTCAGACACGGCATCTGTTCACCCATTCAGCCCTTCGAGCTTTTGTAACAGGACAGCTTAGGCTGATGGGCTTGTCTGAGGCCGCAACATACCTAGAGGAGTCCTACTATACCGTTATTCCCGATACGATAGAATCTCGATAAACTCCATAGATTCCCCCAATTTAACCGCCTCTGAAAAGGCGGCTTTTTGTGCTACAATAAATGAAAACAACAGGGTCGAACGACCTGGGGCGCATGAAAGAGAGCGAGCATGAATAATCATTCCTATCCTACTCCTGAAATCGTTGAGGTTTGTCTGCTAGCAGGCAAACTGATGATGCAAAATGGAGCCGAGACCTATCGTGTTGAAGACACGATGTCCCGCATTGCTTCAGCCTATGGCATATCCCAGTCCCATAGCTATGTAACACCCACTGGAATTTTTTTTGCCATTAATGATTCGGAACCTGCCAAGCTAATCCGGATCGTAGAGCGGACTACAGATTTGCACAAGGTGACCGAGGTGAACTCCATTTCACGTAAAATCAGCGCAGGCACTTTGTCTCCCAGCGCAGCCGTAAAAGAGCTTTCGGAAATTGAACGTGGTCCCCTCCGCTATTCCAATCGTGTACAACTGATCGCTGCAGCGTTGGCCAGCGGTTGCTTTATGATCATGTTTGGTGGAGTGTGGCGAGATTTCCCCGGAGCTGTGTTGTGCGGCGGTATCGGATTTGCAGCCTTACAATATTTCCACAGGCTCGTTAAGGTTAAGTTTTTCTCAGAATTTTCTGCATCTTTTCTAATCGGCTTGCTGGCGGCTCTGTTAGTGATTGTTGGCGGGGGTCAGATGATGGATAAAATTATCATTGGCTCCGTTATGCCACTGGTGCCGGGCTTGTTAATTACAAATGCCCTTCGGGATTTAATGTCCGGGCACCTAGTCTCAGGGCTTTCCAAAGGTGCAGATGCTTGCTTGACGTCTTTCGCCATTGGTGCTGGTGTTGCAGTTATCATTTCTTATATGTAATTTGGAGGAGATTCAAGCTTATGCTTGCACAATTATTCACAAGCTTTATTGCCACCGCTGCTTTCGGTATACTGTTCCACGCTCCTCGGCGTTCGCTGCTGCAATGTGGTTTTGTCGGTATGCTGGGCTGGCTTGTCTATTACTCAACCACGGATAGCATGGGACCTGTGAGCGCCAGCCTTTTAGCCACGATCCTTATCGGCATCGTCAGTCAAGGTTTTGCTAGACTGTACAAAATGCCTGTGATTATTTTCAGCGTGGCAGGCATGATTCCCCTGGTGCCAGGAGGAATGGCTTATAATGCCATGCGCCAGTTCGTACAACAACATTATCCTCAGGCACTGGAGCTGGCCATGAGCACACTCATGATCGCCGGGGCAATAGCAGTCGGTTTGGTGATCTCTGAGGTGCTTAATCAAATCTTTCACAACGTACGTTTTAAACCTCAGCGTTAAAAACGAAGAAATAACAAAGTAAAAAAGGCTGCTCCCAAAATCGCCACACTGACAGTGTATGAGACGATGGTGGGGACAGCCTTTTTGTGTAGCTCAATATTAATCTACTCGCTTACCTAATATAGCCAGATCTCGCTCTATGCTGTCCAGCACGGCAACACGTGGATAGTATCCCCACTGCTCAAAGCCAAACTTCCGCAGCAGCGCAATACTCGGTTCATTATGACCAAATACAAACCCCAACAACGTTGTAATTCCTAGTCTAGGACATTCATTTAGCAAATGCTGTACCAGACGGCTTCCAGTGCCGGTTCCACGAGAATCCTCATGGACATAAATGCTAATTTCTGCTGTACCGTTATAAGCTGGACGGCCATAAAAGGACTGAAGGCTGGCCCATCCGGCAATGTTCCCCTTTTGTCTTAGTACCCACAAAGGGCGGTGGTTTTCCTGATGAGCTTCAAACCATGGAATGCGGCTCTCCACTGTCACAGGCTCCAGGTCTGCCGTGACCATTCGTCCTGCAATCGTAGAATTATAAATATCCACAATATCGGGGAGATCCTCCCTGCATGCAAATTCAATGGAAAAAGATTGGTCCTTGTTCATTATCGTATCTGCCCCCTATTGTGGTGATTTATTTATTGTACAGGACAAGCGCCGGAACAGCCATATCGAGTTGTTTTGCGGATTAACCCCAAAGGGTCTTATAATAGAATTTGAAGATAAGCCAGCACTACATTAACCAATTTAACAACATGAGACGGGAGGTATGCTTCGGAGTCAAAGGAATCCGAAGCAGCTTAATATGAATATTGGAACTCAAATTTTGATTTTGGAAGTGTCTATGGGACCTTTTTTTGGACACTCGATCATTCATCCTGTACTGCTCAAGGACGAGGATGGACTTACATTGATAGACTCGGGCATGCTCGGCCAATTGGAGCCTCTGCGCAAGGCTATTTCAGATGTGGGTGAGGATATAAGCCGTCTGAAAAGAATTATTATAACGCATCAGGATATTGACCATATCGGAAATGTTCAAGCACTGCTGGACTTGCTACCGAACACTGCCCTGCTGGCCCATAAGGATGACATTCCATATATGACAGGAGAACGACCATTTATAAAGCTGACGCCGGAACGCATCAATCTGATGGAGCCTGCACTCAAGCAACAAGCAGAGGATATGATTCGCCGCCTGCCAGATTTGCGCTTTGCTCATATGCTTGAGGACGGTGAACATCTGCCTTATGGTGGAGGCATACAGATTATTCATACACCTGGTCACACGCCCGGACATATCAGCTTGTATGTGCCTGCACACAAGCTGCTGTTGGCAGCAGATGAACTGCGTGTAGTCGAGGGTGAGCTGGTCGGTCCCGCTGAGTCGGCTACGCCGGATATGCCGTTGGCTCTGAAGAGCCTCGATAAACTGACCGTATTGGATGTAGATAAGGTACTCTGCTACCATGGTGGTTACTATGATCAGAATGTGCAGGCACATCTGCAAGCATTAAGTCAGTCAAGAGAATAAGCCATATAAATTATGATGTAATAAGAGCTATAATGAATAAATGGACAGAAAGGAATGAGACTCTATGAATGATAAAATTACCAGATTGTATGATGAACTGAAGTCACAAGCTTGGGATGGCCTACTTGTGACCGATCCCAAACATATTTACTACCTGACAGGCTTCGCCAGTGATCCGCACGAGCGTTTTCTAGGGCTCGTGCTGCTTCGTGACCAAGAACCAGAACTAATTGTACCAGCCCTGGACGCAGAAGCTGCCCAAGCTGCTTCCTCGGTGACGCGTATATCCACCCACACCGATACGGACAATCCGTATGATCTGTTACGCCAACGCACAGGTACCGGAGTGAAAGCATTCGCACTGGAAAAGGAACACGTCTCCGTCCTCCGTTACGAACAACTACATACTGCCATTGGCGCTGCTCAATATGTTGACTTGGGTCCGGTGCTTCAAGACATGCGCGTGAGAAAAACTCCTGAGGAAGTACAACGTCTGAAGCATGCAGCTCGTTTGGTGGAAGATGCTCTTCGTCACGGCCTAACCCATGTTCGCGAAGGGGTGACCGAAGTCGAGTTGGTAGCCGAAATCGAATACCAGATGAAAAAACTCGGTGCAGATGGTCCATCCTTTGACACTACAGTGTTGTCTGGACCCAAAACAGCCTTGCCACATGGTGTCCCAGGGACCCGCAAGCTGCAACACGGTGATCTGCTCATGTTTGATATGGGTGTATATTCCGATGGTTATGCTTCGGATATTACGCGCACTTTTGCCTTTGGCAAGCTGTCAACTGAGTTGGAAACGATATATAATACGGTTCTTCACTCAAACGAAGCCGGAATTGCCGCCATTCGCCCGGGAGTTTCCTGCGCATCCGTAGATCAGGCAGCACGAGCCGTTGTTGAAGCCGCTGGATATGGCCCTGCTTTTAACCATCGGGTTGGACATGGTCTTGGTATGAGTGTTCATGAATATCCATCTGTACACGGAGGCAATAACGATCTGCTTCATGAAGGGTTTGTGTTCACGATCGAACCCGGCATCTACGTACCAGGTCTGGGGGGGGTGCGGATTGAAGATGACGTTCTGGTCACCTCTGAGGGTGTTGAAGTGCTGACTTCCTTTCCGAAGGAACTGACCGTGCTGGGGTAATCTATTGCTATTCTTTATATTGATATGTTAAAAGTACGAAAAAAAAGAGGGGCAACCCCAAGCCAATTAAGGCTTGAGGGTTTGCCCCTCCTCTTCTATCAAACGGAAATTACGTGCGATGTATAAAATCGGTGTACCTGCCGCAGTCAGTACAAATTTTAAGATGTAGGTGGTGAACAGCAGTTCGATCCATATCCCCCACGCATAGCCGTAAAAGGCAATGCTACAGAAAATGAGGGTGTCTATAAACGAGCTGATCATCGTGCTGCCATTGCCGCGAATCCAGAGCTGATGACGCTCCGGGAAAAACTTGCGAATCCAGGCATATAGACGCACGTCCAGCAATTGACTGACCGCATAGGCTGTCAAGCTGGCAAGCGCAAGCCTTGGCAACAATCCGAAGAGCTGTTGCATCGGTGTCTGGGCAAAATCGGTTGCAGTAGGCTCAAATAACAGCACCATCTGCATCGTGATCGTCGTCATAATCAGAGTAAAAAAGCCAAACCACACAGCTTTTCGCGCCTCTTTAGGCCCATATTTTTCATTTAGTAAATCGCTGGCCATATACATAGAAACATACATTGTATTTCCCAATGTCGTGGTAATGCCGAGCAGATCAATGGTTTTGGTTACCTGAATATTGGCCAATACAGTAGCAACGCCAATCCAGGCGTATAGCCCTTTTTTACCAAACAACCGATAACATAGCAAAAAGAACATAAAATTGACGAGGACAAATGCTGCCCCCCATAACAGATTAAACATGAAATCCTCCTAGTTTTGATAGCGCGGGATGGTTGCGAACCGCGGTTCATCCGAACAAGCCGGAAAAACATTATTTTAATGTATCATAGATTAGGATTTGTGAACAGCTATAATTTACACTGCCACCAGCCCAAAATAAAGAGCCGACCTTAGGGTAGGCTCTGAGTATGGAGGTGCACACTGCATGTGTTACATATACATATGCGATAAATGCGATATGAGGCTGCAGTGTATACCATTCGTCTATCTTTTACTTAAGAGTGTGCCGCTGCATCCAGATCCGTGCCATGGTTGTTGAACACGTCTTGATCGTTCTCCTTGAGTACTTTGCCAGAGATAAGGCCTGCGGTAATAGAATCATTAACATTCAACGCGGTACGGCCCATATCAATTAACGGTTCAACCGAAATGAGCAATCCTGCCAAGGCCACGGGAAGGTTCAGGGTAGAAAGCACGATCAGGGAAGCGAAAGTGGCACCCCCGCCTACACCTGCCACACCGAACGAGCTCACCGTAACAACCAGAATAAGTGTGAGGATAAAATCCCAGCTTGTAGGATCTATGCCCACCGTTGGAGCAATCATGACCGCCAGCATGGCAGGATAAATACCCGCACAGCCGTTTTGCCCAATGGTTGCACCCAGGGTCGCGGACAGATTTGCGATGCCGTCGGACACACCAAGCTTTTTCGTTTGTGTTTCAACATTTAATGGAATGGTCGCTGCACTGGAACGAGACGTAAAAGCAAAAACCAGCGTAGGCAATACCTTTTTCACATATGTCACTGGATTATAACCGAACAAGGCCAGCAAAATAAGATGAATAACGAACATGACCAATAAAGCCACATAAGAAGCAAGTACAAACTTAATCAGCTTCAAGATTTCATCCGGATTTGTCGTAGCTACAACTTTCGTGATCAGTGCTAAAATACCGTAAGGCGTCAATCTTAGCACCAGCGTTACAATCCGCATCACTACAGCGTACACTGCGTCGATCACTTTGCGGAAGGTTTGCGCCTGCTCCGGTTTTTTACGATCCAATCCGAGTACTGCCACCCCGATAAAGGCTGAGAAGATAACCACTGCCAACGTCGATGTACGGCGTGCCCCTGTCATATCTTCAAAAGGATTCGAAGGAATAAATTCCAGCACCTGCTGCGGAATAGTCATATCCTGAACTGTTCCCAGGCGTTCTTCCATCTTCAGTCCCTGCGCTTGCTCCTTTTCACCACTTTGAATCTCAATTGCTTTTAGATCAAAAGACAGGCTGGTTACAATACTTACGGAAGCTGCAATCGCCGTTGTAATCAGTAGCACTGCAATAATGGACACGCTTATTTTGCCTAGATTCTGTCTTCCCTTCAAATTCATAATAGCCGAAATAATCGACACCATGATAAGCGGAATAACGACCATTTGCAGCAAACGGACATAACCATTACCTGCAAGGTTGAACCAATCGACCGATTTGGTAATGACCTCTGAGCCAGCCCCATAAGCGTACTGAAGAATAGCCCCGTAGATCAGTCCGAAGCCGAGCCCGGTAAAAACTCTTTTTGTAAAAGAGATGCGCTTTTTCTGCATCCAGACCAACACGCCGAGCAGTGCAAGCAGCACGATAACATTTAAAATAATAAAGAAGGTATCCATATATCTTTTCCTCCAAACTTAAACGTAAGATGTTTTCTAAAGTGACCCTTCAATCCGAAGATTACTATATCACAAAGCCAACTATTTTTGTAGGTTTTATTGAAATAAAAATAATAAAACTGCTTCAGCCTTAGATTTTATGAAAACGACAAACAGCAAGCCTTCGTAAGATGAAGGCTTGCTGTTTGTTATCCTGAACACAACGATTCGTATTCAATGTATACGTAGATTTTTCGACTGTCAGACGATCACTGTATATAACAGTTCCTGTTCCTTAACGACTTTATGCTGATTCCCTGCGGGCTCCAATTCGCTAAACTGATCTACATTTGTAACAATAACAGGCGTTATCGTTTCGTATCCAGCCTTGCGGATTTCCACCAGATCAAACTCCAGTATAAGATCGCCTACCTTTACGCGATCTCCTGCTTTAAGATGAGGTGTAAAATGAAGTCCTTTTAGTTTAACAGTGTCCATCCCTACGTGAATGAGCATTTCAAGTCCTGAATCACTCACCAAACCTACAGCGTGCCCACTTTTGGAAATGGAGAACACTGTGCCCTCAACTGGGGAAACAACCCGACCTTCGGAGGGTTCAATAGCCCATCCTCTACCCATAATTTCTTGAGAAAATGCAGGATCATTGACTTCACTGAGCGGTTTAACTTCACCCACAATTGGGCTGAATACCGGGATTTTCTCACCTTTTGGCAGTGAGCTTATCGCAGATTGTGCTACTTCCTCAGTAGAGATCTCGCCAGCAGCATCTGCTGCTTGTGTCGCTTCTTCGTTCTTTTCATCTGTAAAACCGATCACATAGGTAACAATCGCAGCAACCACAAATGCAATAATGAGACCAAGAATTGCGTACAAGAAAGTCGGTCCAATAAACATAGCCAGACCAGGCAAACCAACGAGTCCCCCAACGACGTACGCTTTTGTACCAAACAAACTCATGAAGCCCCCACCGACAGCTCCGCCGATCAACGCTGCCGTAAACGGTTTTTTAAACCGCATATTCACACCATACATTGCAGGCTCGGTTACACCCATAATAGCTGTCAAGCTCGTGGAGAAGGCCACTGTTTTGACTTTGGCATTTTTGGATTTCAAGAATACGCCAAGTGTTGCACCAGCCTGAGCCAAGTTAGCTGCTCCCATAATTGGAATCATGTAATCATAGCCCAACGTTGCAATCGATCCGATCATAATAGGAACCAACGCGTAGTGCATACCTGTCATAATGATCAGGGAGAAGGTACCGCCCAGCAGCAGACCTGCAAGCGCACCTGTATTTTCAAACAACCAAGATATCCCCCCTGACAGGCCATTACCAATAATGGAGCCGAGCGGCCCTACAGCAATCAACGTCAATGGTACGATAATCAATAGAGTCAGTGTTGGAACAACAAGCAACTTCAGTGATGCATGAGTATACTTATCAATGAATTTTTCAACATAGGATGCCAGCCAGATCGCGATAACAATTGGAATAACGGTCGACGAATACGTAGCCGCTGTCACCGGAAGGCCAATAAAGCTAACCTTCACATTCGAAGCCAGTAATGCTGTAATGTCTGGATGTAAAATTGAAGCACCAATCGCCGCACCAATAAACATATTGCTACCGAGTTTTCTAGCCGCACTCACAGCCAAAATAATCGGCAGGAAGTAGAACGCACCGTCACCTATTGCGGCTAAAATCGTATAGGTTTGACTCTTGTCAGACATCCAGTGCATAGCTACCAATAGGGCAATGATCCCTTTGATCATACCTGCACCGGTGATCGCAGACAAAATAGGTGTAAACATACCCGCAATAAAGTCGAACAGTTGGCTGATCGGGTTTTGTTTTTTCTTGGATGCAGTGCTTGCGCCTGTTTCACTTTGCGGTGCCTTGGACATGTTGCTCACCAACGATTTATATACATTAGCTACATCATTACCGATAATCACCTGAAACTGGCCGCCACTCTCCATGACTCCCATGACACCATCCGTTTTTTGCAACTGCTCTTTTTGAGCTTTCTTATCATCATGAAGATTGAAACGCAAGCGCGTCATACAGTGAATGACCTGCTCTACATTTTCTTCTCCACCGACCAATGTAAGTATCTCTTTGGATAATTGATTTCGATCCATGAGGCATTCCTCTTTTCTATTTAAGGTATATAGTGTGAAATTTGGGAATAAAAAAAACCTGAATACAGAAAGCAGACAGCTTTATAAAAGCCAATCTTCTTTCAGCATTCAGGTTTTGCCTTCTGGTTTAGAAGTAGCAATCCTAAATCCCTGATCATCTATAAAATCATTGATTTTTAATGATGCGTTCGATATGAATCGTGAGATACAGCATCTCATCCTGGGATAAGCTTCGACCATAGATCTTAGACGTATAATCTCTTATTTTTTCCGCACAAGCATAAGCGTCCTTATATTGTACCTTAACCATATCATGAAGCGAATTATCTGTATTTTGTACAGGAGTTCCGTTCATAACCCGTTGGGCAAAAAATTTGAGATGTGTAATAAAGCGGTAATAGCTTAACGACTCTTCATCCAGCTCCATTACAAAAAAGCGGCTTACAATGTTTATGATATCCTTGACGATATTAGTCAGGGTTATCGTTTCACGCATTTCACTGTTAAGCTGTGCATTCACCAAATGTAAGGCAATAAACGCCCCTTCATCATCTGGAAGTGTAACCCCCAGCTTGTCCTGAATCATGTGTAATGCTTTGGTTCCAATCGCGAATTCTTTGCGGTACATTCGTTTGATTTCCCAGTAAAGTGCATTCTTGATGTCCATACCCAAACGATAACGCTCTATGGCAAAATGGATATGATCTGTCAGCGAAATATAGATGCTGTCATGCAACTCTACACCAAGTATCGTTTTGGCATATTGGATGATTTCATCAGAAATTTCAACATACTCAATAGGGATATCAGACATCAGGGTCATCAATTTACGGGAAACCTCGGTACTTTCAAGCTTGAAAATTTTCTCGATTTTCTCCTCTTCAATCTCATCGCCTGTGTTCTTTTTAAAAGCAATTCCTCTTCCCATAATGACTAATTCTTTCTGCTGTTCATCAATGACCGTTACGACGTTATTATTCAGCACCTTTGCTATCTTCATTCCATCACCTTAAGCCGCTTGGAGTAGTAAAAAAAAGGCAACACCAAAACTGACACAAAGTGCCTGTTTATGGTTTTGCCCGATATGCTCAGTAACAATCCATGATTGTGCAGTTTTGAATAACTGTCATCATAGTATCATATAAACACTGAGCTGACAAGATTTTTTGTAAACACTTTCATGATGTAATTAAGTGCTGTCGCTGCACCTTAACTGTTAGAGCTCTTT
This sequence comes from Paenibacillus sp. DP01, assembly GCF_044784315.1. Taxonomy (NCBI): domain Bacteria; kingdom Bacillati; phylum Bacillota; class Bacilli; order Caryophanales; family Paenibacillaceae; genus Paenibacillus; species Paenibacillus sp. DP01. The sequence goes on along the minus strand of NZ_CP173059.1, from coordinate 1,601,368 downwards.
TCCACATTCAAATCCGAAGAAGCACTGATGCGGGATCGGATGCAATTTTGGATCGCTCCTCTTTTTCGTCCACAAAGCCCATAAAATACGTAATTACGCCAGCCGTAACGAACGAAATCAGCATGCTCAAAATGGCGTAAACAAATGTAGCGTCGGAAAACAGTGGTAAGCTAAGCAAGCCAGATAAGGCTGTAAAAGCAGTCAATTTCACTTCAAACAGACACATACACGCCCCGCCAACAGCCCCGCCGACCAGTCCCGCGATAAGCGGTTTTTTGAAGCGCACATTAACGCCGTATAATGCCGGTTCAATGATTCCAAACATAGCCAATATGCCTGTGGAAGCAGCTAGTGTTTTGACTTTGGCATTTTTGGATTTAACACATACACCAAAGGCCGCGCCTGCCTGAGCCATAACTGCTGCCCCAACAACAGGAGTAATAGAATCATAGCCATTCGTAGCTATGGATTCTATTATGTTCATCGACATCATATATTGCATGCCCGTAGAATTGAGCACAGGTATCGTCCCGCCAAACAGCAGACCCGCAAATACTTCCGCATCGTCAAACAGTGAAGCAAGACCATCTGACAAGTTATGAGCCAGGGTCGTCCACAGCGGACCAAAAACAAACAGTAATAAAGGCACAATAATGATAAGCGTCAATGTCGGAACGACCAATAGTTGAATAGAATAGCGGTCGAACCTACTCAATCCCTTTTCAATCTTTGATGCAAGCCAGACAACAATAAGGATCAGTATAAAAGAAGCAACATACTGCGGCTCCACCACGGGTAAATCGTCTGAGTTCATTTTTAGGCTGGATTGCAGCAGTTCTATAATGCCAGGATGAAATGAGCAGGCCGCAATTGCCGCCGCATTAAATAAATTGCTACCAAGCTTTCTTGCCGCATTTACCGCTATCATAACGGGCAAAAAATAATATACGACCCCACCAATGTACCCTAAAACAGTGGAAACTTGAGTATCAGAAAAAAAATCTAAGAACAATAAAACAGGCGCAATCACCTGAATGATTCCTCCACCAATTAGCAATGGCAAGCACGGAGTGAATACACCTGAGATAAAATCAAACAGGCGGCTGAACGGATTGCCTCCTCTATTCGCTTTATCTTTGTTTCTAGTCGGTTCCTGTTTATCTTCTCCTTCTACCTCCGAGTTTATTTCCTTAGAAAGTAATTCACGATCCATAACTGCCTTTACCCCTTTTATATGTATATTGAAGACCACATTCGAACGTACTAAAGCTAGCTTAGAAGAAGCTTGTAAAAAGTAGCATTCCTTATACTACTTATATTCCTTCTTTTTTACAATAGTTATAAAAGCACAGGTAAAGCATTTTAATTTTTTACTCCTGATAATTTACATCAAACTTACATCTAAACACCTAAGACCATAGTTATATATTTTTTGTTTGTTTTTGGGCAAATATGACTATTCAACCGTCTGTTAATTATGTAAAATAGGTCTAACCTACTTTTTAGTAAATCATGGATTACTTCCCTTTCTCATTCTTGTCCCTTGAATACAGCTGAAATATACATAGAATCCGAACATTTTCAGTCTTTTCTTCAAGCAAAGAAAGGAAACAAGTAGATCATGGCTGTCTAGTATCTCATTGGACAAGCGGCCTACATCAAGCAGGGCAATTCGTCTGTTTTATCACCATCATGTGAGAGGAGAATTTTCATGAAGCGTTTTAATCGTTCCCTTGGCGCAAAGCTACGAATTATGTTTTTGCTCATTCAGCTCTTTGCGTCTCTTCTGTTCAGCATCAGTTTTTATGCAGTTTCCATGAGTATCATTAATAGCAGTGTCATGCCTCAAGTAGACCAATTGCTAGAAACTGGGGCTAAAAATGTGTATCAGGATCTCAATATTTCCTTAGCTGTTCAAGCTGGGCAAGGAAGTGGGTCTGGTTCCAGCTCTGCTATGCAGATGGAAGCTTATCTTCAGGACAAGGTTGACACCCTCAAATTAGAATCCGCATATATTGCGGTGCTGAAGGATGATGGTAAGGCCGAAGTTGTCGCACGAAACGTAAAATCAGCATATAAGGTCAAGGATACCCTCGTTCCTGTTGAGGATATTAAAAAAGCCAAACAAGGCGAGATGAATATCAGTGGCATTTACAGCGACTCGCACGGAGTACACAAAACCGCCTTCTTTGCCATATCAGGCAGTAATCTGATTCTTGGCGTGAACGAAGATGTTGGATTCGTACAGGAAAAATCCCAACAAATTCTATGGATTTGCATAGGTATTACACTGACAACACTTATACTGGGCGGAGTTATTTCTACCCTTGTCATACGTAAAGTTGTACAGCCCATTGCCGAATTGGTTCGTCATAGCGAAAAAATTGCCCAAGGTGATCTTTCACAAGACACGAAGGTTCATGGAGTTAATGAAATCGCTCAACTTGCCCGCAGCTTCCAATCTATGTCTCATAACTTGAAAGAAATGATTGGCCATGTGCTTACTACATCAGGTGCAGTTGTTAAAGGGTCGGACGAGCTGCTTCGTCGGACTGAGGCTATGAGTGTAAAAGTGCAGGACTCTACAGCTGCCGCTGAAGAAGTAGCCAAGGGCAGCAACAGCATCGCTTCTGCTGCTGCTGAAAATGCGCAGGCTATGGAGGAGATTGCTCAAGGTGTTCAGCATATCGCTTCCTCTGCCAATGATGTATCTGATCAAATCAGTGAAGCGACGAAAGAAACGGTTAACGGTAATACGCTTGCTCAAAAAGCTGTAGCTCAAATGTCACAGGTAGGACATGCCGCTGATGAGTCGCTTCGATACATACATAGTATGAATGAACGCTCAGAAGCTATTGGTAGCATCGTTTCTGCAATTTTCGATATTACAAAGCAGATTCAAATGTTGTCCCTGAATGCCTCCATTGAGGCTGCCCGTGCGGGCGAGCATGGACGGGGCTTCGCTGTAGTTGCCGGGGAAGTTCGCAAGCTCGCAGAGCAATCCAAAGAAGCAACACAGGAAATTTCGGACTACTTGGTTACCATTCAGGAAGTATCGCAGCAATCTGTGGACTCTGTGACCCAGGTTAGCCGTGAGATTCACTCGGGAACAGAAATGGTTCAGCAGGCGAGTTTCGCTTTTAACCAGCTAAGTGAGCTCATGCAAAAGATCAACGCTACGATTCAAACCGTATCCGCAGCAACAGAGCAAGTATCCGCCAGCTCGGAGGAAGTATCTGCTTCCGTGGAAGAAACAGCTCTCATTGCTGCCAATGCACAGCATATGATTCAGGAGATCGGTTTAAATGCCGACGAGCAACTGAATGAAATGGAAAGCCACAGTGAGGTTGTTCGTCAATTAAGCCAACAAGCAACTGAGCTGCAAAAGGCGGTCCAAAAATTTAAAATTAAGTAAGCTGAGCTGCTAAAAAAGGTATCTCTCAGTCACAAAAATGACTGTAGAGATACCTCTTTATTTTTTAAAAGCGATTTAAAGGATCTTCCATGAAGAAGTTTATGAATCCATCCCCAGAATGCGATAAACTTGCTCCATATCTAAATGAGCGCGTACCACCTCTGCGACACGGTCAAACTCTTGTTCCTTGGCTTCACGTACAGTAAAAGTGCTATCTAAAGCTGCCAAGCCCTTGGCTTGTCGCAATCCATCCAACCAGGACCGGCGAAAACGGTCATTATCAAACACACCATGCAAGTAGGTTCCCCATACCTTACCGTCAATCGTGCCCCAACCTTCCTCAAAGGCGGCCCCTTCCCCACGCTTAATCTGGAATAATGTTTTCATATTCGTTGAGTCTGGAGTCCTGTCTATAGATACATGTGGTTCCGTGACATACTCCGTAACACCCATATGTATTTCATAACCTTCAATGATTGGCTTGGCGGCAGAATCTGAATCAGGTGCAGCGCTTAGCAAAAGCGGGCAATGATTAGACAGGGTTCCTTGAACACGCACGGTTTGCTTTTCCTTTAAGAAGGTCGTGGATAGAGCTAGCCATCCTAATCCATCTGCCTGCTGCGGCAACCCAGATTCGACGGCATCGGGGTCAAATAGCGCTGTGCCCAGCATCTGATAGCCCCCACAAATACCAACCAGTTGTGTGCGTCCCGTCTTCATGGCCTCTCGAATGTCTTCCTCCAGCCCTCTTTCACGCAATTCCAGCAGGTCTCCGATGGTGTCTTTGGTTCCCGGTAAGATAATAGCGTCCGGTACGCCCAATTGTCCGGCCTCTGTGACATAACGTACACTCACGTCAGGCTCTGCAGCCAAAGCATCCGTGTCCGTAAAGTTGGAAATACGCGGATAGCGTATCACCGCTATATCTAATTCTTTATCTTTTGTTGACTGCTTAGGCTTCTTGTCCAGTACGACCGAATCCTCTGCTTCAATGCGAATGTCCGGTAAATAGGGCAGTACACCGAGTACAGGAATACCTGTCCGTTCTTCCAGCCAGTCTAATCCCGGTTGAAGCAGGGACAAATCGCCTCTGAATTTGTTAATGATAAATCCACGGATACGCTGTACTTCATGGGGTTCCAGCAATTCGATAGTCCCTACCAGAGAGGCAAAGACACCGCCCCGGTCAATATCCGAAACCAGCAATACTGGAGCATCCGCCCAGCCTGCAAGGTTCATATTTACAATATCGCGGTCCTTTAAATTAATCTCTGCTGGGCTGCCCGCCCCTTCCATAAGCACAATATCATAGGTATCACGCAGCCGATTCAGCGCATCCATAACGGTATGCTTGGCTTGTGGCAAAAAATCCTTTCGGTAATCAGAGGCGCTCATATAGGCATAAGGTACACCGTGTACAACAATTTGTGAGTGCATGTCCTTGACCGGCTTAATCAGAATTGGATTCATATCGGTCGTCGCCTCAATACCACAGGCTTCGGCCTGCACACCCTGAGCACGTCCAATTTCCTTGCCGTCCTCAGTAACATAAGAGTTTAACGCCATATTTTGTGACTTAAACGGTGCGGGACGATAGCCGTCCTGCAGAAAGATCCGGCACAGTGCAGTCGTTACTACGCTTTTGCCCACATCCGACGCTGTTCCTTGAAGCATCAATATAGCTGCCGGGTTCGTGCGGGACGGTTCGAAAGTTGACAATTGCCTCTTCCCCTTTAACGAATTCATTTCAAATTGGGTCACAACCCGTACAAAATGACAATAAACAGCAACAAAACCGTCTCCAGCAATTCGTTCAAAGCTCCGTATATATCCCCCGTAAGTCCCCCAAGGCGGCGGTTAATACGGTTTGCAACAAAGGTTCCAGCTCCGTAGGCCAAAAGCGGAAGCAATGCAAATCCTAGCCAGATTGGAAAAGACCCAGAATTCGAAAGATGCATCTGTAAGTATGCCCCTGCTAACGATAGGCCCCCTGCTTCCTCTGTTACTGTAGCTAAACCTGCAAAGATATATTGCCCTGCAGCAGCGCATAGCGTCACTAATACTGCCCAGAATACGGCCAGTCCGACACGTTTACCGTTCATATCAGCAAAACGCGCCGCCAGCCCATCATCGTTACGGGCTTTAGGCCAGCGCCTCATCGCATGTACCATAAACCAACGGCTCCAAACCATCGGAAGTATCAGCAAGCCGGACGCATTTCGCTCAACCAGCACGGTATACAACAAAGAAGCCTTGAGCATGAGTAGCAGCACACAAGCAATAACACCCATTGCTCCTACACGGCTATCCTTCATAATTTCCAGCATCCGTTCACGGGACCTGTAGCTAAACAAGGCATCAGCCGCATCCATCCACCCGTCCAGATGCAGTCCGCCCGTCAACCACACCCAGACAGCAAGGGTAAGAATCGCACACGGCAGCGGTGGCAGCACCATAGCCGTAAGCGCCGCAATGCCCCAGACGATAATACCAATAATGACTCCAACCAGCGGATAATAGCTTGCACTGCGTTTCAGCAGCTCCGGGGAAAAATCCAGCTCCGCCTTGACCGGTAGACGGGTTAAAAATTGAAAAGCCGCAGCAACAGCCTGACGTTCGCGGCTCATAGCTTATATTCCAACTGTTTAAGTTCTACGGGAATGCCCGCCGTCACTAAAAAAACTTCGCCACAAACACGGGCTATCCGCTGATTCATAATCCCGCTCAAATCCCGGTACAGCCTTCCAAGCGGATATTCTGGTACAATACCGTCACCGACCTCGTTGGTTACGATGACGAGCGATCCCGGATACTGCTCCACAGCTGCCGCCAGTTCATCCATGGCGGCTCTGGCCGCAGCTTCGCCGTCCTCACCTGCGGCCAGCAGCACGTTCGACAGCCACAGGGTCAGGCAGTCGACCAGCACCATAGGCGCAGGCTGCAACGCTTGATCGTCGCCAAGACGCCGCAGCAGCTCCGGCAGCGCCTGCGCTTCCTCCAGCGTCTGCCAGTCATACCCGGCAGAATCGCGCTGGAGCCGATGAAGAGCGATACGCTCCTTCATCTCCACGTCATAGGCTTGGGCCGTTGCAATATAGCAGGCGCGCGGAGCGCGCGCCATGCATAATTGCTCGGCAAAGCCGCTTTTTCCGCTGCGTGCCCCGCCGGTCACGAGCGCCTTCATAGCTGCGCGGCTCCCTGACCGTCCGATACGCCTGCATCGGCAAAGGTCGCCATTTCGCGCATAATGCGGCACGCCGCATCAATCAGGTGCAAGCTCAGCGCACCGCCCGTGCCCTCACCGAGCCGCATGTCCAGATGGAGCATGGGCTCTAGCTTGAGCTGGCGAAGCACCGCCGCGTGTCCACGCTCGTCCGAGGCGTGCGAAGCAAGCATGTACGCCGCGCTCGCAGGCGCAAGCGCGCGTGCAGCAAGGGCTGCCGCGCCGGAAATAAAGCCGTCCAGCACCACTGGACAGCAATGCGCGGCTGCGCCGAGGATGACGCCTGCCAGAGCGGCAATCTCCAGACCGCCGACCTTGGTCAGCACGTCCAGTGCGTCATTGGCATCCGGCTGATTCACATCCAATGCGCGGCAGACAACGGCTATTTTACGGGTAAGCCCCGCCACATCTACACCCGTTCCCCGACCCACGATCACTTCCGGCTCAAGTCCGGTGAGCGCACATACAACCGCAGCGCTGGCTGTCGTATTCCCGATGCCTAGCTCTCCGGTAACGAATAGCCGTGTGCCACCTTTAACCGCTTCTGCTACGGCTTCAGCTCCGGCCAAAACCGCTTGTTCCGCTTCCGTACGCAGCATGGCTGGCCCTTTAGCCATATTCGAAGTGCCCATACGCACCTTACGATTCACCAAATCCGGGTGAGCAACGTCCGCATTCACGCCAACATCTATTACCTGGACATCAGCGCCTGCATGACGTGCCAGCACATTAATTGCTGCGCCGCCTGACAGCATGTTATACAGCATTTGCTGCGTAACCTCAGCTGGAAAGGCGCTAACTCCCTCTTCACACACCCCATGATCCGCAGCCATGACCATCACCGTTTTACGATCAAATTCAGGCTTGTCCACGCCAGTAATTCCTGCTAGCTGGATGGCCAAGCTCTCCAGCTTTCCAAGACTTCCAGGTGGCTTTGTTAATTGGTCCAAATGTGCTGACGCTGCCGAAGCCGCCACTCCATCCGGCTGGGCTATGCTATCGATCAGCTGACGCAGCTTGTCGTTCATACCTTCCACTCCCTGCTCTTTTTAGTATGTTCCCAATCTCCTATTGATCTGCTGTAGACGCAGCGCTTCTGCGCAGCAAGAGCTGCGGCACACCGCTATCGGGATGCGGAAGCATCACAGGCTCCACACCATATACACGCCGAATCCGGTCCTCTGTTAGCAAATCCGATGAACTACCCAATCCTTCAACCATTCCATCCTTAAGTACAAGCAAATTATCGCAAAATTGTGCCGCCAAATTAAGATCATGCAGGACAGCAATGATCGTCACGCCCGTTTCTTGGCGCCATTCTGCCAACAACTCCATAAATTCAAGCTGATAGCGCAAATCCAGATAGGTCGTAGGTTCGTCCAGCAGCAATATCTGTGGTTCCTGCACCATCACCTTTGCCAAAGCTACACGCTGTCGCTGCCCTCCACTCAAGCGGTCCAATGTTCTGTCGGCCAGTGAAGTTAGACTCAATCGCTCTAGGACCCGATCCGTAATCGCCTCCACATCAACTCCCTTTTCCCTGCCTAGCCAGTCCTGATGAGGAAACCGCCCCATTTCTATAACTTCCCTGACCGTGTATCTCACTGGAGGAATGCCCTCCTGCTGGAGTACGGCTACAAGTCGGGAAAGCTCTTTTCTGCTGTAGCTACCGACCTTTTTGCCATAGATATGAACACTTCCAGAAGTCGGCTGATCTACGCCAGAAAGCAGATGCAGCAACGTCGATTTACCACTCCCATTCGGACCAATGATCCCCCACCAAGCTCCTTCGTCTACGTTCCAGCTAATATTCTTCAACACATGGAACTCTCCATAAGCACGGGTAAGACCTGCTACCTCTAGCGCCCGATCATCCACCTTCTGTGTTTCACTTTGTTCGGTCACAACAGATCCCCCCTGCGCAGCTTCTTGTTCCGGTACAGGAGATACGCGAAGAACGGCGCCCCAACAAAGGCCGTCATAACGCCCAGAGGAATTTCCGTTGGGGCCAACAACGTGCGAGCCGCCGTATCTGCCCAAGCCATAAAAATAGCTCCACCCAGTGCAGATAACGGAACAATCATCCGGTAATCGGGACCTGTCACCAGACGAATGATATGTGGTACAACGAGTCCGACAAAGCCAATGACTCCGCATACTGAGACAGCGGCAGCTGTCAGCAAGGTAGATATGATCAGGACAGATAGCTTCGTCGCATCTACATGAACCCCCATATGAGCCGCTTGACGTTCACCCAAAGCCAGAATATTCAGCACCCGTGCCCGGTTCCATAGAAACACCAGCCCAACGATCACGTAAGGTAAAAGAATTCCCGTATATGACCAACCTCGCAGACTAAGACTTCCCAACGTCCAGTACAATATTTCATTGACTGTTTCCTTCGACATGGCTGCCAGAAAAGAAACAATGGCTCCCCCAAAAAATTGCATCACCACACCTGATAAAATGAGGCTTTGGGTCGGAATTTTCCCACCTTCACGCGCCAACGTCAACACCATCCACAGCGTCAGCATGCCGGTTATAAATGCGACTAGCGGAAGGGTCCATATACCCACAAATGAAAATTGAAGCCCCCAATAAATCAGCACTGCCGCTCCTACCGAAGCTCCCGAGGATACCCCAAGGGTATAGGGATCAGCCAAGGGATTACGCAACACACCCTGAAATCCAGCTCCCGCCAGCGCCAGCGCTGCTCCGACCAACATTCCCAGTAACACTCTTGGCAGTCTGACCTTCAAAATAATCTGCTCTGCAGATGTATTCCAATCCGGTGTAAACGTATCATCTAACCACGGTAGGTGGTTGATCAAAATACCTGTGATCTGGCTGACCGGAAGACTGACCGAGCCGATGCCAAGACAGAGCAGCAGCGTCAGCAGCAGCAAGACAAGACCAGTCCCCCCAAAACCGATCAGTCTACGGTTCATTTGAAAATTTCAGGGTACACGCCCTTGGCTACTTCCTTGAGTCCTTCTGTTACGCGTGGACCTGGACGGCTAATCAAATTATCATCCACGGCAAATACACGATTGTTACGAACAGCCGATATTTGATCCCATCCACTACGAGCTTTTATGATATCGCCGAGGGACTGGCCTGTTTTGTCATCCTTCACACTTTTGCTGTATAAAATCACGTCAGGGTTGGCAGCTATAATATTTTCCTCACTGATTTGGTACCAGCCCTTCTGCGTGGCACCCACGTTTTCGCCGCCCGCCAATGTGATCAGTTCGTCCATAAACTCGCCTTTACCCACTGTCCAGCCTGGTGAAAATTCGACGTATACCCGTAGCTTCTGCCCTTTGCCGATATTTTTAACTCCTTCTTTCACTTCCGCTACATCTGCTCTCATCTTGTCGGTCACCGCTCTCGCTTCTTTCTGATGATCGGTGATTTTCCCATACAATTCGATGTTAGCTGTGACATCTTCAACGGTTTTCGGTTCCGTTTTAAAAATCATAATTCCCATGTCACGCAGCTTAGTCGTAGCCTGTTCACTAAGTGAAATTCCTGCAAAAACAACTTCCGGGTTCGCAGCAATGATCGCCTCTTCGTTCGGTTTCATAATACCGCCCACTTTAGGCTTTTTCGTAGCTGCCTCTGGGTAATCAGAGTAGTCGGATACACCAACAATTTCCTTATCCAATCCGATAGCGAACAGCGCTTCAGTTTCTGCCGGGGAGACGGAAACAATCTTGTCCGGTGCCTTTTTAAATGTAAATTCCTGTCCTGTTGCATCCTTAACCGTTAGCGGGTAAACCGTTTTGCCCGGAGGCTCTTGTGCGGTTACGGTCTGTCCCGGCTGCTGTGAAGAAGCTTGGCCCTCTTTATTTTCTACATTTTTTCCATTCGCGCCACATGCACTCAGCACAACTGCCAATATCAGCGCCAATAGACCTGTTGTCCATACCTTTATTTTTTTGCCTGCCATGATTTGCACCCCTTCATACAAAAATCGTTAAGAGCGTTACTTGAACATCATCCGATATTTTCCTCATTCCAGCCTTCTTTTCCTATCAAAAACCCCCGCATCCTCATATCAGGATACAGGGGTCACGTTAGCACAGATCGTGCGCAGGCGGGCAGCTTCTTTCCGCATGGACAGTCACTGCGAACACGTCATCCTTTCCTCGAAGGATTATGGTGACAGGCGGACGGGCAGGTATCCTGACTTATGGAAGAGGCATGCCCTGATATTCTTTCACATGCTTGGCGGCACATGTAACAGGGCTAATGAGCATGTTTCCATTTACAGTGGCGGGACCGCGTCGGACTCACACCGACTTCCCTTTTAACAGCGCAATGAAGAAAAGCAAGTTCCCTCACACGGCGCCGACCTCGTCTGCTGGATATTTGATGTAGTGTAGTCAAGCCGTTCTTTTACTTGATGATTATAGGTTAAAAAGAGTTAGCTTACAACCCAAACAGCTGCTTGATTCGCCACAACTACCCTAGTGAAAAAGCAATTTTGCTATACAATTGTGCAGTCCTGCCAGCCTTAACTGAAGCCTAATCGCTTCTCCCGGTTTTGGATTCAGACTCCAAAAATCATGACCTGGTATCAGCATACAAACCAATTGGCGAATTACTCCACCATGCGTGACAACCAAAACAGAGGGCGGTGCAGCATTCGACTCTATTGGCTGAACCTTCAAAGCAATGCGCCACGCAAACAGAGAGTCAAGGAATTCACGCAGACGATTCACAAAATGGACCCAGGACTCTCCTCCAGGCGGGGTGATTCGTTGCGGCTCATCAATCCAAGCGCGATACAACGCCACATCCTTAAGCATGTCATACGTTTTTCCATCCCACTCGCCAAAGTGAAGTTCTCGCAGACGTGGTTCCATCATGGGAGGCATAGCAGATAGGAAACGTTCAGACGTCTTTGCTGACTCCGGCAAAATGATCTGCAAGGTCTGGCGACATCGCATCAAGTCACTGCAATAGATTTGAGCAAAGGACTGGCCCTGTAATTTTTCCCGTAAAGGCTTTAATTCCTGCTCTGCTCCAGACAGCAAACTCAAATCGGCATGTCCCAGATATCGACGTTCCTTATTCCATAAGGTTGTGCCATGACGAACTAGCACGAGCTCCATGTCCCACTGCAGATCTTCTTTAGCATCATTCGGCTCACTATCCTGTTGTGGGTTCGGACTTAGTCCACATTCTCGCACTCTTTTCCCTTCTGTATTTTGTTTCAAAATAATGTCACTCCTCACCGCATCCATCCCAAGGCAAAACACCCCGCAGCTCCCAACAAACACAACCCTACAAACATAGTGGATACGGCGAACATCAGCCGGATGGTATGCCGGATATCCTTCGACTCCAGTGGTCGTATCTCTTCGCCCATATATGCTCGAAACGAGCGTATGCCATGATACACGTTATAGCCACCAAGACGAATCCCCAAGGCACCTGCCACCGCTGATTCGGGAAATCCGCTGTTTGGACTGGGGTGCAGACGCGCATCCTGCTTGACTGTGCGCCAGCTTCTTGCAGCATCCAGCCGATACAACCACGCCGCTATCACAAGCATAACTGCTGTCAGGCGAGCCGGAATGTAGTTAGCTACATCATCCAGACGTGCCGAGGCCCAGCCTAAATGCAGATACTTTTCATTTTTGTAGCCAACCATCGAATCAAGCGTATTTACAGCTCGATATGCCAGTGCCAAGGGAGCTCCCCCGATCAGGGCATAAAAAAGCGGGGAAATAATGGCGTCCACGATATTTTCAGCGACTGTTTCGACGGTACCGCGTACAATTTCAGGCTCGTCAAGCTGCTGCGTATCCCTCCCAACAATCATGCCTAGCTCCCGACGTGCCACAGTCAGGTCATTCGCCTGCAACGCTCGGTATACGGCCATCCCTGCGTCCTTTAGTCCTTTGGAAGCAATTGTGGTTGCAACCAGAACAATTTCTACGACGACAGACAACCATGGGTGAATCCAGGCAAGCACACGCAATAGCCCCCAAGCAAGCCCAAAGGAGCCTCCTGCCACAATGAGTGGAAGCAGTATACCCGCACGTTTCAATCCCCGGTCACTGCGGACCTTACGACGAATCGCTTTTTCCAATGCTGAAATGGCATGTCCCATCCCAATGACTGGATGTGGCAACCATCTCGGATCGCCGATTAGCCTGTCCAGCAAATAGGCTGCCATTATGATCAAGCTAACTATCACGCCCCTGCTCCTCCTCCAGCACTTCACTGAGTGCGGACAGCAGCATATTATTGGCTTCGGCGTCCTTGACTGCAATTCGAAAATGGCTCGCCGACAGCCCCGGATACATGGCACAGCTACGTATAAGAATCCCACGTTGTCCAAGCGCCTGCTGAATAGCCGATGAACTCCACGTTCCCGGCGCCCTTGCTAGCACATAATTGGCTTCGCCGGGAACGACACCGCAGCCCCATTCCGCTAAGGCAGTCAGCAAGCGACTGCGCTCCGTCGCAATTAGTTCCTGTGTGCGGCGCTCATAAGCTTGCCCACTTCTCAGACACGCCTCTCCAGCCAGCAACGCCAATCCATTAACACTCCAGGTCACCTGTTTGGCCGTCATTTGCCGGATATAGTCCGGATGAGCAATCGCATAGCCCAATCGCAAGCCAGGAATGGCATAAAATTTGGTCATCGATCGGATCAAAATCACATGAGGATAGCGATCCAGCACAGGCAATAATGAGACTTGCCGTTCCAGTGGGATAAAATCAATAAAGGCCTCATCCACCACCAGCACGGTACCCGTTCTGCCAGCCGCCTCTGCCAGTTCATATAGCTCCTGCTCACCATATTGCACACCGTTCGGATTATTCGGTTGCCCAAGGAACAATACATCTACCTGCTCCATGAGCTGAAGGATGTCCTCCACGTCTGCCTTCCATTGAAGCGAAGCCTTCCCGTATACCCGGTGGATCTCGGCTCCAAATTTGCCAGCCAGCTCGGCATATTCCGAAAAACACGGCTCCACTGTGCCCACACGCTTGGGAGCCAGGCCCAATAGCAGCAGCGCCATGCTTTCAGCAGCGCCGTTACCGATGCTCAGCGACTCCGGTGGAACGTGCAGCCGCCGTGCCAGCATATTTTTAAAGTGGCGATGCCCAGGGTCAGGATAGCGAATCACCGTGTCCAATGAGCTTTGCAGTGCCTCAAGCACCTCCGGTGGCGGACCAAGCGGATTAATATTTGCACTAAAATCCACAAAATCCGCCGCAGCTCCGCCAAATGTCGCGGCAGCTGTTTCCCTGTCCCCGCCATGACCGTAAACCTCTATCATTGCCTCATATCCTTTCCGCCCGTTTTCAATCATTTAGCTCCATTATGAGGCTGCTTTTTGCGTCCCGTCAATGCAAATGAGCTTTTGTACATGGCTCACTTGGGTTACAATAGGGGGAGGCACACATAAAATACACAGTTTGTATATACGGAGGAATGGACATGCTGTTCATCGACAACCAGGGCATACACGATCCAGCCATTAATCTTGCTATTGAGGAATACGCACTCAAGCATCTACCGCTGGACGACAGCTATCTGCTGTTTTACATTAATCAGCCTTCTATTATTATAGGCAAGCATCAAAACACCGTTGAAGAAATCAATGCTGAGTTTGTGAGAGACAACAATATTCAAGTCGTTCGTCGCCTGTCCGGCGGCGGAGCTGTATATCATGATCTCGGTAACTTAAATTTCAGCTTCATTACCAAGGATAACGGGGAGTCCTTTCATAATTTCCTCAAATTTACGCAACCTGTGATTGACGCCCTCCGCCAAATGGGAGTAGAAGCCGAAATGACAGGACGCAACGATCTGCAAGTCGGAGAACGTAAAATTTCAGGAAATGCTCAATTTGCCACACGTGGACGTATGTTCAGCCATGGTACATTGATGTTCAACCTGAATCTGGACAATGTGGCTGCATCGCTGCACGCCAATCCCGAAAAATTTAAATCCAAAAGCACAAAATCCGTCCGTAGCCGCGTGGCTAACATCAGCGAACTGATGGACCGTGAGATGACCATAGAACAATTTCGCGAGGAACTGCTGCGGTCCATCTTTGGCTCAGAATTGGATCAGGTGCCTCAATATAAGCTCACCGATGCGGATTGGGCTAAAATCCATGAAATTTCCAAAGAACGCTATCAATCGTGGGATTGGAACTATGGTCTATCCCCTGAGAGCAATATCAAGCACACACGTAAATTCCCGGTCGGTATTATAGATATCCGCATGGATCTGAAGGAAGGCTACATCCGTGATATTAAAATCTACGGGGATTTCTTCGGTGTAGGTGATGTCGCTGATATTGAAAATATCCTGCGTGGCAAGCGTTATGATGAAGGTGAGGTCCGTCAAGCCTTATCCTCTCTCGATTTGAAGCATTACTTTGGTAATATTGAGCTGGACGACTTTGTTGGACTTGTATTTCTGGAAGACTAAGCGTTACTTTTTTCCATGGTTTCAAGCCAATACTTCAGTGGTTATAAGGGGACAGGCTCTTATGGGCGTCGTCCCTTTTTCAATGCGATATTGTCATTTTGAATATTATAAGATACAATTTTAATATTGCCCCATGATAGAGATAAAGGAGAGAATACCGATATGTATAAATTAATTGCCATTGATATTGATGATACTCTCATTAATGACCAGAAAGAAGTTACTCCAGCGACACAACAGGCATTGGAAGCTGCTGTAGCTAAAGGTGTGGTGGTTACTCTCGCTACTGGACGAGCTTATGCCTCCGCGCACAAAATTGCACGCCAGACGGGGTTGAACGTTCCGATCATTACGTACCAAGGAGCTTTGGTTAAAAACCTGCTGGACGAAAACGTGCTGTATGAGCGTTATGTTCCACTCGTAGCTGCACGTCGTCTGTATGAATTCTGCGTGGAACGCAATCTGCATTTGCAAACGTATATAGATGACAAATTGTACACTCGTGAAGATAATCAAAAAATTAAAGATTACACCGAGCTGAACAACACAGAATATTTTGTAGAGCCTGTGTTCAGTAAAGTTATTGAGCAACCAGCTCCTAAATTGCTGATTATCGACGAGCCGGAAGTGTTGGACGAATTAATTCCCGAACTTCGCGAATTGCTTGGCAGTGAAGTGCATATTACAAAATCCAAGCCTCATTTCCTGGAAATTATGCATCATGAAGGCACCAAGGGCCACGCTCTTGCCTTCCTTGCAAACCATTTTGGCTGTGATCTGTCGGAGACCATTGCGATCGGCGACTCTTGGAATGACCATGAAATGCTGGAATGTGCCGGTCTTGGCATAGCGATGGAGAATGCGATTCCTGATTTAAAAAAGCTGGCTGATTACATTACTCGCAGTAATAACGAAGACGGTGTAAAGCATGCCATCGACAAATTTGTACTCAATGTTGAATAAGCAGAAAGTGACTGTACCCATAATACTTAAATAAAGTATTACAACAACAAAGCCTCCAAACGCCGCATGTTTAGTAATATACGGCAGTTTGGAGGCTTTTTCTATCATATTACATCATATTCTAACAACTTCGAAATATCAGGCAGCAGAGCGTACTTTGCGTCTGTTCACTAGACGGATGATTCCGTTATTCATACACATCAACCCGGTCACAATGAGCAGCACCCCTGCCAGCATCCACCAGCTTACATGTTCACCATATAAAAAAGCACCCAGGCCTACAGCAATCGGTGGTGAAATATAGAGCCATGTGGTCGGAAACAATGGATTCGTACGCGCCATAAGCCAGTAAAATAGTGTTTGCGCAATCATGGAGCCAAACAGGATCAAATAAAACAGAGAGCCCATGGCAGGCAGCAGATTCCATCCCTCAGAATTCCAAGGCTCAGTGAAAGCCGACAGTACTAGCAGCATCCAACCACCATGGAACATTTGAGCTGCATTTAAGGCAATCGGATTCGTATCACGAAATGCATCCATGACTCGCTTGGAATACAGGGCTCCACCCGAATAGCATAGCTCACCCAGCAAAATGGCTATGCAACCTGCCAACCACAGGCCGCTGATTTGAACCGCTAAGCCGGGCAATACCACCAGCACGACCCCGAGAAAGCTGATCATACAGCCCATGAGCGTAATTCTCGTCGTTTTTTGCCGCAGTATTGCAGACTGCATCAGCACAATCATCATCGGTCCGGTGGCTGACAAAATAGCGCCGATCCCCGAGCTGACATATTGCTCTGCCCAATACAGTGTTGAGAATGTGCCGAAGGTCGTTCCCGTCCCAATCAGCAGCATTTCCTTACGCCATAATAACGACCACCGAACCTTTCCCGACAGCCTCATCGCAATAAACAAGATCGCCCCTGCTGCCATAAAACGTGCACCTGCCGATAGAAACGGCGGAAGTCCGGCTTCCACTCCCACTTTGATAGCCAAAAATGTGGTGCCAAAAATAAGACACATAACTGTAAAGGCGATACCAATCATGACACTTCTCTCTCCCTTCTGTTATTCACAAGCATACAAGGAGACAGACAGAACAGATGGGCAACCACAGAACAGTTGTATACGTTTTTGAAGTGCTGTATAGTACAATACACACAAAGGAGCGTGGACAGCATGGGCAAGGTTAACAGCGAATTATTGTTTTCAACAGAAAATAACTCGGCCGATCCGAGCTTAAAGCTGTATGAGCAGGTCGTCCATTACGTAAATGTGCGGATTGAGCGCGGGGACTGGCCAGCAGACGTTAAATTGCCGTCGGTGCGAAGTCTGGCTCAGGAGCTGGGTGTGCATCGGTTAACCGTATTCCGGGCATATCAGGAGTTAAAGCAACAAGGACGCATCTATGTAAAAGATAAATCGGGATATTACGCTCATGCTTCCCATGCAGCAGAATTGGGAATATGTACTGCCTATTCGGAACGATCATCCACAAAGCGGATCTTCCAATCGGAATCCACTTACATGGCAGACGATCCGTCTGTTTCCGTCTGGAGGGGGCTGGATGGACTCACCCAGGTTCATGCCGTGAACGCAGACTTCCAATTTTCCAAGGCCCTGATTGATCCCTCTCTCCTGCCTAACCGATACTGGAGAGAATTAATGATGCAGGTGTTTGAAAAGCATCCAAAAATCGCAGCTACCTATTCTTCTGTACAAGGAGACGCTGAGCTTCGTGATGCCATGGCGCAGCATTTTAGCACAGATAAGCATTTTGCAGTATCAACGGACGAAGTACTGATTACCTCCGGCGCACAGCAAGCCATCGATTTGGTTTCCCGATCTCTGATCCGTACAGGAGACCGTGTATTAATCGAACGTCCGGTCTATGGTCCCGCCATGGAAATATTCCGTAGACAAGGCGCCCGCCTAACTGTAACTGATATACGGCCAGAAGGTTATGATATGGATCAGATTGAATGGTGCCTGAAAACGGAAAAACCGCGTCTCTTTTATGTGAATCCGACCTTTCACAATCCGACCGGCTTTACGATCCCCGATGAGCAGCGCAAACGTCTGCCCGAACTGGCCGAGCGCTACGGCTGTCTTATTGTCGAGGATGACAGCACCTATGATATCAGCTTTGGGCAAAAGCCGCCTTCTCCGATTTTCTCCTATGATATCTCGGGGAGCGTCGTCTATATTCGCAGCTACAGCAAATATGTCGCACCCGGTCTGCGAATCGCAGCCGTAACCTGTAGGCCTCAGCTCATGGACAGTCTACTGAGCGTCAAAGCGCTAGTGGACAACGGATCGCCGCTGCTGAATCAAAAGCTGTTTTTACAATACTTTCAATCCCCACGTATGCAGCAGCATATTAAAAAGCTATGTATTGCGCTCCAGATTCGTAAGGAAACGATGGAGACCAGTCTCCGCGATTCCGGCTGGACATGGACCAGCCCGGCGGGAGGACTCAACCTGTGGCTCCAGCTACCTTCTACGATACAACCTAATGAGCTGCTTGCCAAAAGTATACAAGAGTCCGTTTCCTTTGTCCCAGGCAATGTATTTGATCCCGTCGGTGCAGAGGGTAAAACGCATATACGGTTGTCCTATTCTTACGCCAATGAGCTGCAAATTAAAGAAGGGATCTCCACACTTCTACGCATCAGTCGAACGATGTAAAGGTAAAACCATCGTTATTCTAACGGTAAACTCATACCTGTATGTGCCAAACTGATCCCTTCCAGCAGCCCGTAGTTGTGTGTGATATCCACATCATGGGACATATGTGTAAATACCGTGCTTCCGGGCTTCAGTCTTCCTACAAGTTCCTGAGCCTCCAGCATGTCATATACCGAGCGGGTGGTATACTCCGCTTCCTCATGGTAAAAGCTCGTCCCCAGCACGAGTAAGTTCAGATTATGTAAAGGTAAAATTTCCGCCTCATTCAGTCCAATCGAATCCGAACAGTAGGCCCATGAGAAGCCGTCTTTTTCTAAACGATATGCGTAAGCATATCCATTCTTCCCGTGATTCACACGCCATCCTCGGATGTTCCACCCGCCAAGTTGGACTCCCTGATCTACTGGAATAAGATCCAGGTTTCCAGGAAGCCAGGAAAATTGACGTAAGATCGTGTCGATCACTTCCTGTGGAGCGAACAAGCGCCCTCTATTACCGGTCCAGCGACAGGCATCCGCCCATTCTGGCAATCCTCCAATATGATCAAAATGTGCATGTGTCACGAGGATCGTAGGGATAAAACGCAAACTGCGCAATTCTAACTGTCTACGCCAGTCGGGGCCACAATCAATCATAAAATCCTCTGTCTCGCTTTCGATCAGCACAGACGATCTCAACCTTACATTCGTTCCTATCGTGCGGGCCTCTGTGCACACAAGACAATCACAATATACACGCGGAACCCCCATTGCATCCCCTGTGCCAAGAAAAATAAGCCGATTCATGATTTAACTCCTATCTATCTGGGTGTTTTTACTCCTATTATAACGAACATATCAAGCCTGCGTAAATCACCCCAGCGACCAACGACAAAAGGAGCATGTCCAAAGCCGTAAAACAGGCCAGACACCCCCCTTATATGTGATCTTTTTATTTTCAAATGATAATAGGCATGGGGTCTTCCTTCAGGCGATTTTCCACCATCCAGCTAGACTCTTCATTATATAGATAGGCCCGATGCACCAACACTCGCACCTGCTGACCAGGTTCCAGCGTAGACTTTTCCAATGAACGGTATGTCATGAGACGCTGATCCCCGACCTGGACTTCAACCATCCATTCACTCCCACGAAAATGTAAATGCTTCACAATGCCTTCCTCGGTTGCCGACAGGAGCGCAAATTCCTCACTCGGTCCGACATCAATGTACTCCGGACGAATCAAGGCACGTGTTCCCACTCCGGCAGCTTCCTCAAAGCCCTTGAGACTACTCGCCTGTTCAATCACCGTGGATTCCCCAATAAAGGAAGCTACAAACGGAGTCCCCGGTTTTTTATAAATATCCCAAGGCGTTCCCTTCTGCTCCAGCCGTCCTTGATTAATCACCATAATCTCATCCGCTACTTCAATCGCCTCGTCCTGATCATGGGTGACGAAAATGGAGGTAATACCTACCCGCTCAATCAACTCTCGCAACCAGGTGCGCAGCTCCTGACGAATCTTGGCGTCAATAGCCGCAAATGGCTCATCCAGCAGCAGTAGTTGAGGCTCCGGTGCCAAAGCACGCGCAAAAGCAACCCGCTGTCGCTGTCCACCTGACAACTGATGCGGATAACGATGCTCAAAGCCTTTGAGCCCCGTGAGTTCGACCAGCTCAGTGACCCTTTCCTTGATGCGGGCTTTGGAGCTTTTTTTCACTTTCAAACCAAAGGCAATATTGTCGTACACGCTCATATGCTTGAACAAAGCATAGTTTTGAAATACAAATCCGATTCCACGCTCCTGTGGTGTCAGCTCGTTTACCCTTTTTCCGTGAAAGCGGATCTCTCCTGCATCCGGTTGCTCCAGCCCCGCCAAAATGCGAAGAATGGAGGTTTTCCCCCCGCCACTTGGACCGAGCAAACCAATAAGATGACCCGTCTGAATATCAAAAGATACGTCCTTTACCGCATGAAAATTACCGAAATGCTTGTTTAATCCTCTTACTTCCACATGCATATCCGTACACTTCCTTTCCGCTTCTGGACCAGTTCAGGAACAGCAGCAGCCTTGCTTATCGCAAAGCACGCACCTCATTTGAAAACATTCAATTATTCCAATAAACTTACTTTGTTTTTCTTATGTGATACTTTATCAAAGGAAAGTAATTTTCGTCAACTCTATATATTATCTTAAGAATGAAAAGGGTAAAGTAATACATAGAAAGGAGATGGATTTATGTTGCATACTTTTGAATTATCCACTACACGGCGAGATGAAATGCGTGATATTACACGTGAGATTGCAGCACTCATCGAAAAAAGCGGGGTGCAGCAAGGAACAGCTCTAATTTATTGTCCCCACACGACAGCCGGCATCGCCATTAATGAAAATGCCGACCCAGATGTCAAACATGATGTCATTTTAAGGCTGGATGAGGTTTATCCCTGGGAACATCCCCAATATCGTCATATGGAGGGAAATACGGCGTCCCACCTAAAATCCATTACAACAGGCCCATCACAAACAGTTATCATCCATGATGGAAAGCTGTTGCTTGGACGATGGCAGGGTCTTTATTTTTGTGAATTCGACGGCCCACGCAGACGCCAATACCATGTGAAAATTATGAAGGGCTGACGGAGGCATGCAAAAAAACAGACGATGATGTTCTCCCTCTGGATACATCATCGTCTGTTAAATTCTTAGTCGCTTTCGCAAAGTACCGTAATGATAAGTCACCGTCATGAAGTGCAAACACCCAAAAAAGCGCCCTACATGTTCATGGCTGAAGCGTATGAATGCAGGTACGCTCATAGGTGTCTGCACAGCAGCTTTACATGTGCTAAAGCAGCGGGCCTGATCTCTTCAAATGTTAAACCGTCCTGAATATAAAATGACACAAAGCCATGCATGGATAAAAACAGACTTTTCGGTACTCTTGAGCATTCTTCCTCCGAATGTCCCTGACCATTCAATTCCTGGCGAATCATAGACGCAAATAATTCCACACAACGGTTTTGCTCTGTCCGACAGTATGCAAATAGTTCTTCATCGTGCATCATGAACATAATTTCGTACTGATATGGATTTTCCAAGCCAAAACGGATATATTCCAGCATCAGGTACTCCAATCTGCTCAAGCCATCATCAGGCGTGCCTGTTGCTGCTTGCAGTAGAATCCCTCGCAATGTATTGAAATCTTCAATCACAATGGCGTAGAACAGTTCAGCCTTCTCTTTAAAATGATAGTATAACGAACCATGACTGTAACCCAGATGCTGGCCAATGCTGCGCATTGAAATCGCACGGTAGCCCTTGGTGATAAACAAGTGCCTGGCCGCTTCCAGAATCCGCCCTCTTGACAACTCCTGTTCTACTGCTCTTCTAGCCATATTATTTATTCCCCTTCAATAAAGTAAAGCTGCTCTCCCTCCGACACAAGCGATTGTCCCTGTGTCAAGTCGGTTATCCAGTTGCAGAAGGATTCCGCATCACCAGCCAGCGGCAGACAGGTTAAGGTAACTTTATCCGTAAACATCGTTTCTCCGGTACGGATGCTGCGATTACGTAATTCATTTTCCACTTTGCCCAACCAAGTATAATCCAATTCCACAAAAACTTCACGATGCAGCACACGTGTAATCGCATCCCCTGCCTCGATAGCTGCAACAGCACCATCTGAGTACGCGCGAATCAGTCCGCCTGCTCCCAGCAAAATTCCGCCAAAGTAACGGGTAACCACAATAGCGACATTTTTCAGTTTCTGATTGCGGATGACCTCCAAAATGGGCTTACCCGCCGTCCCGCTCGGTTCTCCGTCATCCGATTGCTTTTGGATTTCGTCTCTTTCCCCAATCATATAGGCCGAACAATTATGGGTAGCATTCCAATGCTCTTTTTTGATGCGCTCTATAAAAGCAACTGCTTCTTCCTCAGTTTGAACAGGCTGAATATGGCCGATAAAACGGGATTTTCGGATTACAATTTCCTTGTTGCCGGCACCGCGTACGGTTCGGTATTGTTCCAACATACACGTATAACCTTCCTTACTTCATTTTACAAGAAAGCAGTTCCCCGCTTCTGGCAGCTGGCGAACTGCTTTCCTGTACTTAATTGATGCTATACACTATAACGCTTCAGACCGAAAGCCTGTTTCGAATTAGAAATTATAGTTCCCTTATTCAGACAATCTAGCTTCAAGCTCAGCTTTTTCTTTTTCGAAGCCCGGTTTGCCGAGCAGCGCAAACATGTTCTTTTTGTAAGCTTCTACCCCCGGTTGATCGAACGGATTTACGCCCAACAGGTAGCCGCTGATACCGCAAGCCTTTTCGAAGAAATAAGCAAGGTAGCCAAAGGAGTAAGGGCTCAAGTCAGGAATATTTACAATCAGGTTTGGTACTTGTCCGTCTGTGTGAGCCAGCAATGTACCTTGGAATGCTTTTTTGTTTACAAAATCCACTGTTTTGCCTGCCAGGAAATTCAGTCCATCCAGATCATCCTCATCTGCTTCGATGGTGATGTGACTAGGTACATTTTCTACTTGGATTACCGTTTCGAAAATGTTACGGCTGCCTTCCTGAATGAATTGTCCCATAGAGTGAAGATCTGTCGAGAAGTCAACAGAAGCTGGATAAATACCTTTATAATCCTTGCCTTCGCTTTCTCCGTACAGCTGTTTCCACCACTCGGATACGAAATGCAAAGACGGCTCATAGTTTACGAGAATTTCAATTGCTTTACCTTTGCGGTACAAAGCGTTACGAACGGCTGCATATTGGTAAGCCTCGTTCTCAGCTACATTCGGGTTGCTGTATTCTTTGGAAGCGTCTGCTGCACCTTGCATCATTTCTTCGATGTTGATGCCTGCTGTAGCAATCGGCAACAAGCCTACTGCTGTCAGCACGGAGTAACGGCCACCCACATCATCAGGAATAATGAAGGATTCATAGCCTTCCTCGTTAGCGAGCTTTTTCAGAGCGCCACGTTCTTTATCCGTTGTAGCGTAAATACGTTTGCGCGCTTCTTCTTTACCATATTTTTTCTCCAGAGCCGCACGGAATACGCGGAAAGCGATAGCTGGCTCGGTTGTTGTACCTGATTTGGAGATGACATTCACAGAGAAGTCTTTTCCTTCAATCAGTTCCAACAGATGATTCACATATGTAGAGCTGATGTTGTTGCCTGCAAAATAGATAGCTGGACCCTTGCGTTGGTCTTTAGGCAGCGCATTGTAGAAAGAATGCGACAGCATTTCAATCGCAGCACGTGCTCCAAGGTAAGAACCGCCAATACCGATTACAATCAATACCTCGGAATCGCTTTGAATTTTAGCAGCAGCCTTTTGGATGCGCGCAAATTCTTCTTTATCATAATTGGTAGGCAGGTCAATCCAACCCAAGAAATCGGAACCTACACCTGTTTGATTGTGCAGTTGCTCATGAGCCAACTTGATGGGCTCTGCAAAATAATCAATTTCGTGCTGCCCTACAAAGGAGAGCGCTTTAGTGTAATCAAAAATAACTTTTTTAGACATGTTTGGAACCTCCTGTTTGGTATTACTAAGACCATGAATACGAACATAAGGACTTAGGAATAGGATACTTTAATTTGCTGAGCCTGACAAGCTTGCGTTACCTGTGTGTCCTGTGCCTCGACAGACCCTGCTGTAGATAGGGTAGCATGCCCATGCTACAATGAACTGAGAGCAATCTGTTTCAATATTCAATTCAAGCCGAACTCGCATCTGCATCGGACGGCAACTTCCAACAAGAAAGGTGATTAGCAATGAAAAACATCGGATTTATCGGACTGGGCACGATGGGCGCCCCGATGGCATCCAATCTGCTAAAGCAGGGATTCGGAGTCACAGTTTATAATCGTACCGCTTCGCGCTGCGAGCCCTTGGTAGAGCAAGGCGCACGTGCAGCTTCGACCCCTCGTGAAGCGGCCGAAGGGCAGCACCTGGTCATTACCATGGTCAGCGATGATCAATCAATACGTGACGTGTATTACGGTCAGGACGGTGTGTTTGCTGGTCTTACGGCTGGTATGACCGTGATGGACAACAGCACAATTTCACCTGAGCTGGTCAAACAATTGGCCGTCGAAGCGGACAAGCTGGGCTGCTCCTTCATTGATGCCCCCGTAACAGGCAGCAAGCCTGCCGCTGTAGATGGAACACTCGTGTTCATGGTCGGCGGTCATGCAGAAACGATTGCGGCACAATCAGATGTTTTTGATACCTTGGGCAAAAAGGTGCTCCATATGGGACCAAATAGTAGCGGGGCCGTGGCCAAGCTCGCTCACAATACGATGGTCGGTATAAATAACCTCGCTCTGGCTGAAGGCTTTGCCATCGCAGCTAAATCCGGCATTCCAGCAGACAGCTTCCTAGAATTGGTACAGCTCGGATCGGCAGGTAGCAAGGCCGCTGACCTGAAAGGGCGCAAAATCATCGAGCATGATTTTAGCAACCAATTCTCACTTGCCCTGATGCTCAAGGATTTGAAGCTCGCTGCCTCACTAACAGACAGCCTGTCCATCCCTACGCCTATGTTGTCCATTGCCAAAAGCTTGTTTCAAGCCGGACAAACACAAGGCTATGGCGACGAGGATCTATCTGCTGTTGTAAAGACATACGAAGCATGGATTGGCCGCACCATTGGTGGTCAGCCTCTTGAGTAAGCTGTACTTTTCTTTATAACCATGCTGCTGTGTGTTTGTATTTATAACACAGCTTTAGGGTAAGAACACTCGGCTTGTAACTTGAGTGCTCTTACCCTTTTCAGCTCATTATTCCGGATAAGAACAGCAATAATCCGTTACACTTCGTACTTCCAGCTTGAAGGAAGACTTCGCAGGTACATGGAAGGTCGATGTGCCATGTATTTCCAGCCATTCCTCAGTACCTGGAAGCATCACTCTCAGGTCCCCTGCCAAAATCTCCATGATCTCACGGGAATCCGTACCGAACTCGTATGTTCCCGGCAACATAATCCCCAGTGTTACCTTACTACCATCACCTAGGATAACTGTGCGGCTTGTAACCTGACCATCGTAATAAACATTTGCTTTTTTAACTACGCTTACTCCATCGAACTGTGTCATTCGTTATCCCCTCATCTGCTCTCAATGGTGAATGAATATGGTGCATCATAACATAATTTGGATTCCAGCTTCAGTATGAAAATACACACTGTATCTGCGTACTCTATCCACTGATAATTCAAAGACATTTTATCGCAAAAAACAAATGTATGAAACAAACAGCCGTAAGCCTTACTCAGGTTACGACTGTTTGTGATACATGGATTGCCACAGCAGGTAATTCGTTTGCCAGCAATACACGATCATTGCTTTATGGACAAACTCTTCCTAATTACTGATGCTCCAATGTTTTATTTCAACAATGCTTTGACACGGCTAACAACATTCTCTACTGTAAAGCCGTATTCCTTAATTACACGGTCACCAGGTGCGGATGCGCCAAATGTGCTGATACCGAGAATGTCGCCTTGGTCGCCAACATATTTTTCCCATCCCAGTGGATACGCCATTTCTACAGCCAAACGAGCTTTAACTTCAGGCAGCAGAACGGAATCTTTGTAAGCTTTGTCTTGTTTTTCGAACAGATCCCAGCTTGGGAAGCTGATAACGCGTACTTGAATACCTTCTTCTGCCAGTGCTTCCTGTGCTTTAACAGCCAGTTGTACTTCGGAGCCTGTAGCCAGAATTTGAGCAACCGGTTTGCCGTCTGCTGCATCTGCAACCACATAAGCACCGCGTTTGATACCTTCGCGTGCATGCTCAGCAGTAGCAGCCAGGATTGGCAGGTTTTGACGAGTCAATACCAGTGCAACCGGGTTTTTCTTGTTTTCCAGCGTGTAAGCCCAAGCAGCAGAAGTTTCATTACCATCAGCCGGACGAATGACCGTCAGGTTCGGGATAATACGCAGAGAAGCCAATTGTTCGATCGGCTCATGAGTCGGGCCATCTTCACCAACAGCAATACTGTCGTGAGTCAGAACGTAGGTTACAGGCAATCCCATCAGAGCTGCCAGACGAACGGCTGGACGCAGATAATCTGTAAATACGAAGAATGTACCACCGAATACTTTTACGCCTTGGTGCAACGCCATACCGTTCATCGCAGCAGCCATACCGAACTCGCGGATACCGAAGTAAATATTACGGCCAGCGTAGTCTTCTGGCGTAAAGTTCGTCAGGTTGTTCAAGTGTGTCATTGTGGAGCTTTCCAAGTCAGCAGATCCGCCTGTCAGGAAAGGAACGTTTGGAGCCAATCCATTCAGTGCATTACCAGAAGCTACACGAGTTGAAACCGCTTTGTCTTCTGTAGAGTATTTCGGAAGGTCACGATCCCAACCTTCTGGAAGATCGCCGTTTACAGCAGTTTCAAACTGAGCCGCCAAATCAGGGTGAGCCGCTTTGTATTTCGCAAATTGTTCATCCCATGCTTTGTTAGCTGCGATACCGCGCTCTTTTACTTTAGCAAAGTGCTCGCGAACCTCTTGTGGTACATGGAAATCCTCTTCGTATACCCATTTGTAGAATTCTTTAGTCAGTTTAGCTTCTTCTGATCCCAGCGGGGAACCATGAGTACCACCGTGTCCGCCTTTACCTTGTTTGTTCGGGCTTCCGTAACCAATGACTGTTTTTACTTCAATCAATGTAGGACGTGTCGAATCGGCTTGTGCTTCTTCAATTGCTTTTTGGATCGCTGGAAGATCATTTCCATCTTCTACGCGCAGCACTTGCCAGTTGTATGCTTCAAAGCGTTTGGCAACACTTTCGGAAGAGGACAGATTAAGCTTGCCATCCAGTGTAATATCATTGGAATCGAACAATACGATCAGCTTACCCAGTTGAAGGCGACCAGCCAACGAAGCGGCTTCATGCGAAATACCTTCCATTAGATCGCCATCGCCGCAAATAGCATATGTGAAGTGATCCACAACTTTAAAGTCATCTTTATTATATGTTGCACCCAGTTGTGCTTCTGCCATAGCCATACCTACGGACATTGCCAAGCCTTGTCCCAGAGGTCCAGTTGTAGCATCTACACCAGCAGTGTGTCCAAACTCAGGGTGACCCGGTGTAAGGCTGCCCCATTGACGGAATTGCTTCAGCTCTTCCATAGGTAGATCATATCCGCTCAGGTGAAGAAGGCTGTATAGCAACATAGAACCGTGTCCTGCAGACAGTACAAAACGGTCACGGTTCACCCATGTTGGGTGATTTGGGTTATGGTTCATTGTTTTAGCAAAAAGTTGGTAGCCCATTGGCGCGGAGCCCATCGGCATACCAGGGTGTCCCGAATTCGCTTTCTCGATGGCATCAATTGCCAACGTACGGATCGTTGTGATGGACAAATTGTCAATGGTGGAGTTTTCATCCTTTTGAATCGCTTGATTCTGGTCAGTCATGGTTTGCCTCCTCATATTGTATAAAGTATGTCAATTGCATTCCGTCATACTCTCCAATGCTCCCGTCCGATATAGAAACAGGGCTATCGAAGTGAGTGAATCTGCTTGAATGTTTCAATATGACTTATACATTCTTAAGTATTGTACCATTTGCCGTGAAAGTTTGCCAGATCGTTTATAAAGATGATTGTCGAAATGGTCGAATTGTAGTACAGCCCTCATATCAATATACCCGTTATGTATTAACATCATTTAAAAAATAAAGAAATCGCAAAAAAATTTTTATAGGTTCCAGATATAATGCAAATACCTACCCCACACAAAAAAACAAAGCCCATTATGCACTGGGCTTTGTTTAATCTGACATGTAAACTCACAAGTTTTCATGAATTTGAAATTGTTAAGTTCAATTAAAAACGACCGTTTTGTTCTCATGAACCAATATACGATCCTCTGTATGCCACTTCACGGCTCTTGCCAGCACGACCCGTTCAATCGTGCGACCGATCCGTTTTAGCTCATTTACATCATCTCCGTGGCTCACCCGCTGCACGTCCTGCTCAATGATCGGACCACCATCCAATTCCTCGGTTACATAATGCGCAGTAGCACCAATAATTTTCACACCGCGATTATAAGCTTGGGCATACGGCTTGCCACCCACGAATGCAGGTAAAAAAGAATGATGGATATTGATAATCCGGTTGCGATAATGCTCAATAAACTTAGGCGAAATAATCTGCATATACCGGGCCAAAATGATCACGTCAATCTCTTCGCCAATGACCTCTAGCTGACGACGCTCTGCCTCTGGCTTCGTGTCGGCTGTCACTGGTATATGGTGATACGGAATGCCAAAGGATTCTACATACTCCTTCATATCCGCATGATTACTAACCACCAGTGAAATATCCGCATCCAGGTCCCCTGCCTGCCACTGCCACAGCAATTCTACCAAACAGTGATCTTCTTTGGAAACGAAAATAGCCAATTTTTTCTTGCGGCTGACCGCAGAAATCGTCCACTCCATACGGAATTGCTCGGCAACAGCGACAAAGTCCTGCTCCAATTGCGACTGAGCTGCACTCAAATTAGGCAAATCAAATTCAATCCGCATAAAAAACATACCGCCGGACGGGTCCATTGTATATTGGTCAGATTGGA
Source organism: Paenibacillus sp. DP01 (assembly GCF_044784315.1). Taxonomy (NCBI): domain Bacteria; kingdom Bacillati; phylum Bacillota; class Bacilli; order Caryophanales; family Paenibacillaceae; genus Paenibacillus; species Paenibacillus sp. DP01. The sequence continues at coordinate 1,572,020 of NZ_CP173059.1, read as the reverse complement.
CGATATTGGCCCCATGCTCGTACAAAAAGCGGGACACGGTCGCTACAATACCTGGCCCATCTGGACAAGATACAAGCATGCGCGCACGGTTTTCATGTGTAGATACAGTGCTGTTTGGCTGATGTTTTACGTGAATTTCCATGTGGCTATTAGTCCCCCTTATCTTATACCGTCACAGGCAGATGACTACCCGCAAACCAGGCAATCAACCGTTGATTAATGTGTTCTTCGCTCATCTCTGGAAAGAGTGCTGCTTCCATTATCATGTCATACAGACGCTCCAGCGGCTCACGTGGATCTGCTTTTCTTGCTTTAGCATCATTTTTCAGCAGAGTCCAGGTATCCAGTACAAATTCACGGACATCCACATCCTGTTTTTTGAAAAACGAATGCAACTGTTCCACCTGACTCAAAAACTCATCTCCAAAGCGTTCCTTTACATTTCCGCGAAGCAAGGCAATCTCAACCTCATACATTGGTCGTTGAGTTTTGGCTTCTTTCCCGATCCACGGCGTCTCCAAAATAAACGGACGTCCCTGAAGTGCTTCATGATGTACCACGTTATGAATAGTCTGATAACCAATCCAACCCGATCCAATCGGCGTATGGCGGTCTTTATGCGCACCAACTGGATTTTTGCTGTCATTAATGTGGACAACTGCGATGCGATCCAAGCCGACAATACGGTCAAATTGCTCCAGTACACCATCCAAATCATTGACAATGTCATAACCCGCATCATGAATGTGACAGGTATCCATACAAACCGTTAGACGCTCGTTGCGCTCTACTTTATCTATAATGGAGGCAATTTCCTCAAAGCTACGACCCATTTCTGTGCCCTTGCCTGCCATCGTTTCAAGTGCAATATTGACATCTGTCTCCTTCACACCGTTCAGTACCTCGTTCAAACCATCAGCAATGCGTCCAATTCCGTACTCTGCATCTTTATCTGTAAAAGCCCCCGGATGCAGCACGATATTTTTTACACCAATCGCATGTGTGCGCCGAATTTCCTCCTGTAGAAAACTGACTGCAAGCTCATAGGTATTTTCTTTGTAGGAACCGAGATTGATGATATATGGAGCATGCACCACGATATCTTCCATTCCCTTTTCCGCCATTAGCTGCTTGCCTTCCTCCAAATACATGGACTCCATCGGCTTACGGCGCGTGTTTTGAGGTGCCCCCGTGTATATCATAAACGAGCTGGACCCGTAAGAAGACGCTTCTTTTGTAGCGCTGAGCAGACCCTTGTCCGAGAAGGACACATGAGAACCAATTTTCAGCATGATTTTGATTCATCCCCCTATCCTGTTATGCTTGTCTTATTTTAATTTAATCATTTTAACGTGATTATTGAAATCAAACAACATAGCGTTTATGGCAACTTTTTAAATGACTCCCTTTATGGAACATACAGACATAGCACACATCAGAGTAGATGTTATTGAAATGTAGGTAGAATAAAGCGTGAATGGATCTTCTTAGCGTACACAGATATGTTCAATATGAAGCTTTTGTATCAAAAAGGGTTATATTTTATAACAGAACTATTTTTTCGAATTGGAAGGAGAACTGACTCCATGAACATCATCGTATGCGGAGGAACTGGATTGGTGGGGAGTGCGCTGGTCAAAAGCTTGCTAGATGACGGATATACGGTGAAAGTCATTACCCGCAAGCCGCTGGTTGGACACGAAGCGAGCCCCCGCTTGCAATATATGAGCTGGAACGAATTAAAACAAAAGCCTGAATTACTAGAAGGTACAGATGCGGTCGTTAATTTAGCAGGTGAGACGCTGAATCAGCGCTGGACGGACAAGTCCAAACAAAGAATTCTTCAATCACGACTGCTTTCCGTTGCCCGGTTGGCTCAAGCGTTGAATGCTCTGCAAAAGAAACCGGAAGTTATCATTCAGGCTTCGGCTGTTGCCGCCTATGGTACCTCCTTGACCGAAACATTTGACGAAAAAAGTCCGCGCCGTTCGGAAGATTTTCTGTCTCAGGTGGTTGAGCAATGGGAGGAAGCTGCCAATGCCTACCCTGCCGATGTCCGTCTAATTAAGTTACGCATCAGCCTAGTGCTGGACAGAAAAAAAGGAGCATTCTCACTCATGAAGATGCCTTACGTCTTCGGATTCGGTGGAAAAATAGGTAGCGGCCATCAATGGATGAGTTGGATTCATATTGCCGATATCGTTCGTCTGATCTCGTATTGCATTCATACACCAGAGATTTCCGGGGCAGTGAACGCTTCATCACCACACCCTATGACGAACGACCAATTTGGGAAAACAGTAGCTAAGGTATATCGTCGTCCACACTGGTTTCCCGTTCCTGGCTTTCTAGTTCAAAAGCTATTGGGTGAGATGAGTACGCTTGTATTAGACGGCCAAAAGGTAATACCGCGTAAAGCGCTGGAGCACGGATTTAAGTTTAAGTATTCTTCACTGAAGGAGGCGCTAGAGGAACTTCATTCTCCTCACAAGCAGCGTTGAATTAAAAAATGAACTCTATGGAGGATAGATAATATCTTTGTATCTCTACCAGCTTAGGGTTCATTTTTGATTTAGACATAATTTATCAATTAAACTTGAGATCTTTGAGTTGCCTTGCTTCAGGCCTATGAATAATCTTCTATTTATAAAAAAGAAGCCCAGAATATAACAGGCCTCTTCTTAACATATATCCATTTAACGTTTACTCAAGATGCATTAGAGGATTTAAAAGAGTCCAATCGATAAGTATAAGAGACTCCAGCGATTTTAAAAGTGTCTCCATCCTGCATGGTATACTCCTTATAAGGCACCATAGGCTCTCCATTCAGCACAGTTCCGTTCGTCGAGGATAAATCCTTTACAATGTGGCTTTTCCCTCCTGTAACTATACAAATCTCAATATGAGAACGAGAAACTCCATCCGTATGCTCTACAAACTGGACCAATTGCGGATCTCTACCGATGATAAAGCTGCCTCCAACGAATTGGTCGGGCTGCAACCGTATGCGCTCGGTTTCTCCACTCCCAGGTAACTTACGATCCAAGCAAGCAATTGGCGAGTGCTGAACAGTTGGACTCTGTATGTCTTGATCTGGACGAAGCAGCACGGTTTCCTGCTTGGATACCGTATTGAGTAGCTCCGTTACCCCGGACAAGGACTTATAATAAGCCTCGCTGGTATCGCTGTCGTCCAATTCATTTCCCGGCGCGGAACCTTTCCTCGAAGGCTCGTGCAAGTCATAATTTGTACTTACTTTCCCTCTATCCTCCGTCGTTCGGCTTCCCATGCTTTTAGGTTCTAAGTCTGGAAAAGTCCAACGCCAGCTCTCCTGTGCTTGATCACTTGAATCAGTTGATGGCTTGTCTTGATGATGGCGTCCCGCTACAAACCCAGTCAGCTTATCTACCTGATAACGGTCATTTTTTCGTTGTGCTGGAGGAGTAGTTCCTAACCATTCCGAATCCAATACAGGTACTGCTTCACTATAAAAATGAGATGAAGCTCGATTGCGCTCTAATTTCCCCGTCCAGCTTATATAAGCAACAGCGACAAGTACCGAAGTCAGCACAATTGAAATAAGCAAGGACACCGTCTCAGGATGATCCAAATAAATATAACGCCAAACAATGGCCGAAGCGAGCAGACATCCGAGAGCAATGTATGTTTTATATTTTTGTAATTTAGGCTCCGCCTGTTCATCTTCCATTTCGTTGTCGGCTCCTAACTCGACATTCTCCTCTGATTTTGTGGACTGCTTGAGTCGATTGACTCGCTTAAGCTCCTGAATTTCCTGCAGAGTCTCCCGATGTTCTTGCCCGTACATTCTTCCTCCACGATCTGTATCGTTACCCTGTATGGTATGAGAGGAATGAACAGATGATCTACCTTTATCCAGACCCCCGACGCTCTGTTCACTGGCCGTCATCCCTTGCAACAGTAGTTCCTTCAACGCGCCCAACTCAAATTCATTTCTCTCGCATAGATCGAGTATGCGCTGTATAGATTCTCCCTGAGGGTGAGCCACACGAGTCATCAAGCGAATAACCATCTGCTTAAAATAACTACCTGTTTGTTCCGTATACTGTACACTGCACAAAGGAACATAGGTCAAACTGACGCTTTCCCTTGTACCTAAACCGCTTATAAAAATGTAATCCTCGTGCAAAATAAACTGGCGGATATTTAACATATATTGTGGGCTACGATGAAGAGCATCTACTATTTCAAAAAGAATCCGGTAGAAATCAGAAATCGACACATTCCCACCTTTCCATACTTGGGAAAGCATACGTCGCGCCGAAATATCGTAATGTAACTCGATCTGAAAATCGACTTCTTTGATTCTAAGTTCCAGTAGACCGGGAATCCGATTGCCAGTCATCATTCGGGTCTGTACAGAATTTAAATCATCGGTCTTGAGCCCGCCTTCCTTGTTTAGTATCATAAACGTTCCGCCATTACGAACAAAATCCCTACTTAAACCAAACAATTCATGACCTCCTTACAAATTCTTATTCCCTGAGGTAGCATGATCTCACGAATCGGACACGTCATGACAAGAAGTAAAGATAAGCACTGACCGCTCCCGGAATAACTGCTGTCATAAAAGGAAATCTGAGGTGTGCTTCTCTCCCGCTTGTCAGCGCTTTGCCGCTGCGAAACAGGAAAAACCCTCCCAAATTAAACGCCACGCGTCGCAATCTCATGATGGTTTCCCTCCTCCATAGCAAAATCCCTATACCAATAATGCCTGCAAAAAAAATCGAATATAGAGCCGATTGCCATGCAAAAGCAGCTCCTGTCCAGGCTCCAATTAAGCCGAACAGCTTTACATCTCCTGCACCAATTGCTCCCATCCAGTACAAAATCAGCATGAATCCAAAGCCGGTGCCAAGACCAGCAATAGCAAATAAAAAACCGTGCCAACCTCCGAACAGAGTATTGAACAGCAAGCCTACCGCTATGCCGGGCAATGTAAGCTTATTAGGTATTTTCATGCTTCGTAAATCTGTCACTAGCGCGATCGCCAGCAGAACTCCGCACACAATATACATCCACGTCAATGCGATCTTCCCCCTTATAACAATGAAAATTAACAGGCCTGCTAAATCATTTTTCATTGTAGTTATCTCTATACATCTATATCTAGCCTATCCATCAGTTGTCTTCTGCACAGAAAACGGAACCTCAATACGTTGGCCATCCTCCGTTTCAATTACAAAGCTCCATTGACCTGGTGTTGTGTTTGTTCCCACAAACCAGTTCCATTCAACAATCCCGTCTGCATCGGCCGAGGTCCAGCCCAAGTGCTGAGCTGTGCTTTCACCTGACTTATAGAGTACAGAAAGGGCAGCATTCGTCCCAGGTTCAACCTTGGCCTTGATCAAATTGTATACACCCTTCACAGCAGGTTCAGGCTTGACGAGCAACTGTATGGAATGCTGCGCATCCTTCTCCCCTGTTGCATCACCTGTACCTGCTCCCTCTCCTGTATCACCAATCCAAAGACGTTCCTCAGCTGCCGCTTGGAGCACAATGTTGCGATACAAAAAGGGAACCTTCATCGGCAGTTCATACGATAGCTCTACTCTAAAATAAGGGTCCTTAGTTTCTGTAAGAGAGGGTACATGTACGCTCGTTATGTGAATACGGTCATACTCCAGAATACTTTTCTCCATAAAAGGCTTTAGCATCGGCTTCAGAACAGGATCAAGTGCAGCCTCCGTCAAGCGTCCCTGTAACTCCTCCAGCGGCTTTTTGCCGCCTTGAATAGCAGTTTCTACCCAATCACCGATTGGAGGTGGCAGTTGGGCAGCGAATTGGCTTGCATATTCACTCACAGATAACTTGGGCAGTTCATCCAGCGGTTCGCGGACTGCATCTATTTTCGCGGACGTCGCCTCCACGGCTAGAGACACTGGGTAGATTTTAGCCGAAACCTGCTTAACTGTTTCTGAAGCAGTAGTCTGCAAAGCTGTGGAGACCAGTGTCATTTGGACCATATAAATGAGAAAAATAATAAAAAACAAAAACAATGGCAGCACCAATGACGCTTCTAAAACAATACTTCCTTGTTCACGCTGCCTCTGTCCACACACCTGTTGTAGATACTGATTAGTAGGAAAAATGCGCTGTTTTCGTGACATAGTACACACTTCCCTTAATACTCTCGCCTTCTTTGGAGGCGGTTCCGAGCATCTTCATTACTCCAGGTAGAAACCACAGCCTCATCCCATTCTTAACCTCACCCTTTGCATACGTCCGTCGCTCAGCGGGATTGACATCTGTATTCAAGCGAATCAAAGCAAGCATACGAGACATTTTTCGTTCATTATTGCTATGAAGCATCAGGAACAATCGCAAATGATCCTTGTAAGTCATTCGAAATTTCAGAAAGTCAGACAAAGGCACATCCCCTTTTTGTGCCAGCATGATCATATCTTCAATCGCCTTCTCTACTCCATATAACAAAGCTGCCGCCAAAACGACCAACGGGTTACCCTTTGAACTGTTTTTGACCAGTCCCTCCATCGTTCGAATGGCAAGCCTCATAGCAAAAATTTCCCCATAGGCAGATGCCAGGTTACCTGTCGGATTATGAAACCCATACAAAATGTACTCAACTTCCTGATTATTCACCTCCAACTGGTCCCCTAAAATCTGTGCAGCATTACCCACATTTCCACCTGATCCAGCCAAATTGCCAAATCGGCTGAAATCCACATGATGGAAGTAAGAAAGCGCATATTCATTCTGGTAAAACTCGTCTCCCAGTTGAGTCAGCAAGTTGGATGCCGCCTCGTATAGACCATCCATACTATCCATGGAATCCCCCGCTGCATCATAGGTGTCATAGGACAAATCAGCGGATACAGATGGACTGGATGAAGACTGATTAAAAGAAATACTTTCATTGTAATACTGCTCCACCACTCGGAATTGCTCAGCACTTTGTTTACCTTTAGAAAGAACCTCAATGATCCGATAAGCTTGCTTGAGCTTGTTTTTCGCCTCTTTTTCCATTTTCTTGCGTTCTTTGTCCGGTCCGCGTCGCGTATCCATCGTTCTAGCCTCACCGTCGAGAACATTGGCGGGTCCCGCCCAAGCATACGTATTTAAGTATTTATCTATCTCCTTGAGCGTTGAAGCAACTTCTTGCTTGAGCATGTCTGCATTCAAAAATGGATCTGTATAGAAAGATAGCGTACGCATCATACTCGTTAATCTATTGTTAGCAGCATTTATTGCAGTCCGTTGCTTTTCGATTTCTGCTTCCCATTGCTCAAATTCATTGTTCGGAACCAACAAATCCTCTGCCCTTTGCCGGGCACTTCCTACAGACGGATCGGCGTTGGAGCCTGCTCCGCTTGGGGTGGGGGCTGCGGAAACCTCGTCATAACCTGCATTGGCCGCTCTCTGTTTATATTGGACAATGACTTTGCGCATTTCTTCATTAATTTGCCGAGCTTCATTCAACGGTTCCTTAGCTTCCAGAAGCAGCTTATCATGCTCCTCTCCAGTCTGAACCATGACCTGTCGCAGGCGATCCAGCGCTATCCTTGCCCTTCTTGCATATTTCTCCATCTGCATGATTTTAACATCGTCCACACTCTTCTTGTTGTCCTCATATACATGCACGTAATGCTTATATTGAGCAGCAATGTCGGCTACAACTTCAAGTGGGTCCCATATATACTGATTGGGCATATATGTCCCACTCTGTTTAATAATCCGTTTGCGAACCTCTTCCATATAAGCTCCTGCCTTACGCTGTTTCTCCAGCATGTCATCCAGTTTGGCCTCTCGCCTGTCGTACAGCTTTTGCAGCCGTTTCAGCAAATCTACCGTGTGTGAAGCCTCCTTCATATTTTGAGAGAGCGGCTTTAGCTTTTCTAGCACTTCCATCGTAAAATCGACAGGTGCTTTATACTTCATCTCTTCACGGATTTGCTCGTTAAATATGGCATATTTACCAAGCTCCCTTTCCATTTGCAGTGAACTGGAATCCAGCTTCATATTCATTAGCGGCAGCGTTTCCGCGCGCGCCGTACGCCGTGTACTGTCATTCAGCACTTTGACCATTATTTGTTCTCCGCCACCTTCACCATAAGCAAACAAACCGTATTCCTGCTGTAATGCCGGGTCATAAGCAGACATCACTGACCGAACCGCCGCATGGGTCAGCCGTTCAGTCTGTACATGCAGCGCAGCAATTCTCGCATAATCAATAAATACAGCAATAAAACCAAACATGACCGCCAAAATCAGAATGAGGAAAACCGTGACAGCCCCTGATTCCCCGTCCTTTGTATTACGTCCCTTACCAAACACCCGCTTCCTCCTTTCCAGTTACATTCCCGTTACTTACTCCTTACTGACCGTTTTGCCCATATTGCATCAATACTTTCCCTACAATTGCCGGATCTACCTTTTCACCTGAGCCTCTCCCCATAAACTTCGCACCATAATAACGGACCAATTCCACTGTACGAATCCATTCCACAGGTTCCACCACACCCGAGCTCATTTTTCCTTGTAAATCTGTATGATCTAAAAACTGATTCAACAAAGGTACCTCCACGATTTTATTTAGCTCTGTGGTCACCTTACGGTGAATCATACTGTTCTCATATGTCATCTGCCCATGCATGCCCGCAGGCATTCTATTTTCTGCATTGGACAACTTCTGAGCAGGTAACGAGCCTCCTTCATTGCCGCCCGGTACCTGTACAGTTTCCTGATTATTGGCTCCGGCCCAGCCAAACAGGGCGCCCAACATAACATCATCCTTCAAGCGCCAATAGAGAGAATCCCGTTGCCCTTGCGCAAATGCTCCCGTACGTGGGTCCTTAAAGCTGTTATCCCAACTGTAAGCGGCTCTTTCCGAAGCAGTAGAAGCAACCTGCACCAATATAGATTTTTGATATATATACAGGCAAAAAAATAACATTATAAAAATGACCAACAGCAGAATGGGAAAGACGAGGGAAGCCTCCAAGGAGAAGCTCCCGTCCTCTTTTTGTACCAATTTGCGCAGCATTATGAATCCATAAAGTCGTTACTTTTTTTATCTGCCTTTTTCAACAGCCCTTCTACAATTTTCTTAATCTGATCTTTAAAGATAATCGCCACCGCAATCAGAATCGCAATGATCAAGATCATTTCTAACGTCCCCAAACCATCCTCATTCTTGTACAATTTACGAATACTACCTGCTACAATTGTCATCATCATTTTATTCCTCCTACATATTCATCATCATTAAAGCCGGAGCACCCACCAGCACAATGACCGTTAGCAAAATTAGTGCCATCGGGAAGACTAACTTTGAAGAAGCCTGTTCCCCTCTTGTGCGGCTAATTGAAGTCCGCTTGCTCCATAATGTCTGAGATAACTCACGTAAAGCCATTACAAAATCGCTCCCACCACGCCTCATATTCAATAAAACTGTCGTTGTAAATATCGTCACTTCTTGAATACCACAACGTTTGCTCAGATGTTCAAATGCCTGTTGAAAGGAATAGCCACTTTCCCATTCCCCCACTGTCTGCCGCAATTCCCGATACAATGGATGTACCGTATCCGCCCCTTTACGTTCCACGCAATGAAGCAAAGCCCGTTGTACCGTCTCTCCCGCACCAACTAGAAGCATCATTTTACTCAATAATTCAGGCAATTCCATTAAGATTTGCTGATCCCGCTTCTGTACTTTCCCATGTAAATCCTTGACCAGCGCAACTGGCACCAGAATACCGAGCCCCAAGCCAAGCACCAGCCCAGTCGCTTCCCCGCCCATCATAAGCGATATTAAAGCTCCACCAGCAGCCACCATATATCCGTAACCCAACATTTCTGCCAGAAAAAGCATCGTTTTTTCTCCGCTGTGGCGCATACCATACAGCTTCTGTATCGAACGCTGTAGCTTGAACATCAGCAAAGGCAGCCTATGAGTGGCACGTGAAACATGAAGCATGTGTACAAAAGGCACCGAAAGTTTTTGCAGCCGCAGTCCTTCCAGTTTCATATGGCGAAAATGTGCATACTTAGCAGCGTACATTTGGTTCAGCACCACCCAACCTCCCACTTGCAGAACCAGCATGACCAGACAAACCAACATCAACACACCCATCACTCCTTACACCTCAATCTTCATAATGTGGTTGATCCACACGAGACAGCCACCAAGCACCAGAAGACAAAAGGTTGATAAAATCCTACCTGAACCGCTGTATAACGGCATCATGTAGTCTCCCGCTGTCACTGTCATAAACAAAACAAACAAAAAAGGTGCTGCAAACATAACCCTCGATTCAAAGCGCTTCTGCGCAATCATTACACCGATCTCCTGCTGAATTTCCAGCTTCTCCCCAATGACACTTGAAGCCCGTCGTACGACTTCCACCAGATCACCTCCGGTTCGTTTGCAAGCCGCAAATACGTCCGCAAAATTCGTAATATCCTCCATCTGGGCCCGACGAGCCAAATCCTGCAAAGCAGCCTCTACAGGCTGTCCGATTTCAAGGCAGGCTGTAATAATGTTAAATTCAAAAATCAGATCGTGATCTCCATCCGGACTAAGCAACCTCAAATCCTCTACAGCCTCACGAAACCCATTCTCCACCGACCTTCCCGCTGAAAGAGAAGAAGAAAGCGAGTATAAAGCCTGCTTGAATTGAATGCTTAAAGCAGACCTACGTCGTTGCAGCAAAAACTTTCTAAAATAACGAGGCATCACCACAGCTCCAGCAGCACACAGCAACGATAATATCCATTGGTGATAAAATAGATATCCGATCATCGCGAACAACACTCCACTAAAGAGAATGCACATACTTTTTTGTACAGTCGATAAGGTATACACCGTATAATCCGGCAGAGAAGGGACCTCACGCGACACTTGCTTGCCAGTCGCCTTTTCTGTTCTCATGCCGATACTCCTTCTCTGTGCCAGCTTTCCGGCTTGATTCCGGCCATTTGCAGCTTCAATGTATGTTGCAGCCCCACACCACAACGCTCCAGTTCCCCTACGATTTTTCCTTTACTTTCTCCGCGTTCCTGGAAGCGATAAAGGGGATTCAATCTTACCTCACCATTCTCAAAGCCAATCACTTCGCTAATTTCCAGCACCCTTCTGGATTTGTCACGTAGTCGTGACAGATGAACGAATATATCAATGGCCGAGCTGATCTGCTGCCGTACTACTCCAAGCGGAAGTTCTGCTCCTCCGAGTACCATCGTTTCCAGCCGGCTGACCATATCGCGGATATTGTTCGCATGCCCAGTTGACAATGATCCATCGTGTCCTGTGTTCATCGCTTGCAGCATATCCAACGCCTCACTCCCTCTGACCTCACCCACCACGATGCGGTTGGGCCGCATACGCAGGGAGGAACGAATCAGATCACGAATCGTGATTTCTCCCTTTCCCTCGGTGTTCGCGTTCCGTGTTTCCATGGAAACCAGGTTGGGGACAGTCACAATTTGCAGCTCTGCCGAATCTTCAATCGTAATAATCCGTTCAGACGAAGGGATGAACTGGGATAATGCATTCAGAAAAGTTGTTTTACCAGAACCCGTTCCGCCGCTTATAAAAATGTTGTACTTGCTGCGTACCAAGTCTTTGAGCATAGCGGCGGATTCTGTATTGAGCGCACCTATTCGTATCAAATCATCCATCGTCATGGGACGCTCGGGAAACTTCCGTATAGTCATTGTCGGTCCCTTGAGAGCAACTGGCGGCAGCACAATATTTACACGTGATCCGTCCTTTAATCGGGCATCCACAATGGGAGAAGCCTCATTCACAATTCGGTTCACCCCGGCTACAATTGTCTGGATCAAATCCTCCAGTCGTTCGCGGGATTCGAATTGATCGGACACCTGAATCACCTCACCTGCCCGCTCTACAAAGATTTCCCGATGACTGTTTATCATGATTTCCGTAACGGTCGGGTCATCAATCAATGGCTGGAGCACATCCAACCCACGGAAAGAGTTGAAAATTTTGCGGACAAGTGCATGCTTCTCTCGGGAAGTTAAGCTCGCTAGCTCTACGTCGTGTAAAATTCGCTTTTCGATATGCCGTACTAGATCTGTATCTTTTACTGAGGACGTTACGTCCAGCCCGTTACGAATATCTGCGCGCAATGCCTTAAATTGTTCCTCATTCATGTTCATCATCCCCTTAAGACCAAGCAGCCGTCGACTGTGCAGCGCTCTCCATATCCAGCAGCTCGCGGCACAAATGGCGGATTTCCCGCTGATAAATCGGTGAACTTAGCAGCAGTTCACGATGCTGCATCTGTTTCCATGAAGGTATATAGGGTAACGCACCGTTCAGCTCCATAAAGTCACGAGGTAACGAGTTGATCATAGTTCCCATGTAGCGGTTCACCACAAAGCTGGTTTTGCATATCATGGCTTCAAGCCCCTCAGGCTGCGTAGTTTCTAAAACATCCAGCCATAATCCGCACTTGTGCATACTCATTAAATCGTCAGCGAGCAACCAGATTAGCTTATGACTAGCTTCAAGCACGGCTTGAGCCCGCTCACCATGTTCAGAATCGCTATCTACGATCACTACATCATATTGCCCGCTTTCACCAATCGTTCGAATGAGCTCTTTCGCTTCAACACAAGTCATATCCGTCAATTCCTTGCGATTATAGACAGGTTGAAACGTATCAGCCTGAATTTCAGGACGACGTACACAATAGGAAGCCATAGATAACGAAGTACCCTCATTTCCCTCCGACTTGAGGTCATACAGTAGTCTGGACAGTCCTTCTCTTTCTCCTTGTGCTCCGCTAGAACTGTCTGAACCAGTAAACAACGAGCTTGAATCCACCGTTTCCAGATTCAAATAAAATACCGAATATCCCTCATTCCCCAGTTGCTTGGACAGATTGAGCGCGGCCGTTGTCTTGCCCAATCCGCCTGAAGCTGCCACCATGCCGATAATCATTCCACCTTCCCGACTGTTTACGCTTTTCCGACCATTCGACCTCTGTCTCGCCGTTTCCAAAATAAAACCGACCAGCTCAGATAAAGGCTGATATTTTAATACAGGCTGCCCATATTCGCTTACTTGTTCTCCCTCATGTAATACCAAACAAGGAATATCTGCATCTTCCCGAGCTGTCCATAGACTCAGAAAAGACATTTCACCTACTACCACATCTGGCCTTTTCATTCCGCTGGTTTCCATCATGTATTGATGAAATGCCTCCGGCTGCGAAAAAGCCGTTATTCTGAGCCTTCTGGCGTACTCGCTTCCGTGAACATAATTCAGCAGAGGCTCAATATAATCCCGACCTTCTACGGCCAATACCACTTTTACCGGAACCAATACGCTCATCCCCTTTCCCAACACAACAACGCAAAAAAGCACCGTTCATCCATCCGTAAGTACATACGGTTGGTGAACGGTGCTTCCGTCACGTGCAATCTATTTACTGGTAGAATAGCATAGCACCTATGTTAGAGCAAGTATTTTTTGCGCACGTATTTTCCTAGAATCCTGGTACTAGGAGAAGGCGGGCAAGTCTAGCCCCGCCTCCTACGATCTTCAACTTAGTAGAATTTGTGGTGACGACGATGACAGTCATGATGGCGATGATGACGATGATGACGACGTTTCCGGCAATGACATTTCTTATCAAAGTCTTCATGTTTCCAGTGATCACGTTTAAATTTTGGTTTAAACTTAATGACAGTCACCTTAATGATTTTCTTAAAAACACGTTTTTTTGGCTTTGGAAAATGACAATCATGTTTACGATGTTTATACATTCAAACTCGCCTCCATTTCTTTGAGATAGAATATACTATGGAAGCAGTGAACAACCGGTAACCAGCATATGACTATTTATGAATGGATTGGGCATTTTAATAATCTGTCTCCAGCTTAATATCCGGATCATAATCCGCCACGATAAGAACATCCATATGACGTGCTTGACGGAGAATCCTCGGCACGACCGCACTCTTCCCCCAACAGCTACTTCGGGAAGACTGCCCCACAATGAGCTGCGTGCCTGAATATCCTTCCACTGGAGCAATCAAAATGTCGGCAATCTCGCGTCGGCTGGAAACAAGCCGAATTTCAAAGGTTCCCCCCAGTCGGTGGGTCAGCAACTTTAGTTGTTCCAGACGAGGGAGTAACCTCTCCGGTATACGCTCACCAACATGAACATAAGTCACAATCCATACAGCCTTCAGGCGAAAGGCGATCCGAAAACCGCGGCGAATCAACCGTTCAGCATTTTCGCTTAGCGTCACGCCTACAAAAATCACTTCCTCCCTGCGCCACGGTCCCCGAAGTGACTCATGCCGATCCCAGGATTCCAGCCGCTCATCTACATCATCTGCCAATTCCCGCAAAGCAAGTTCACGCAGCGCAATTAGATTACCCAGCTTAAAAAAGTGGCTAAGTGCCTGCTCCACCTTCGCGCGATCGTAAATTTTGCCTTCACGCATACGCTGCTGTAACGATTTGGGAGCCACATCCACAAGCTGTACTTCATCGGCCAGACGCATCATATGGTCGGGGACAGTCTCTCTCACCCGAATGCCAGTAATTTGTTCTACGGCGTCATTCAAGCTCTCCAGGTGCTGCACATTCATTGTGGATATAACAGAAATACCTTGCTCCAAAATGGCCAGTACATCCTCATAACGTTTAGATTTCAGACTTCCCGGAACATTGGTATGTGCCAGCTCGTCAATTAGCACTACCTCAGGATTACGCCTGAGAATGGCTTCAGTGTCCATCTCTTCCAAATGTGCACCATGACGCTCGATAGACTGGCGGGGAATCATCTCTAGAGAGCCTACCTGGGCTAGTGTTTCTGCTCTTCCGTGCGTTTCCAGCAATCCGATCACCACATCAATCCCGCTTTCCAGCAGATCATTTCCCTCTCTCAGCATGGTGTATGTTTTGCCGACCCCCGGAGCAGCACCAATGTATACTTTGAGCTTGCCCCTCAGGATTTTGGCTTCCTCAGCCTGTACTTCCTCAACACTCAAACGATGATACGGGTCAGTATCTCCCTCCTCCTGTCTCATCGTTGGCAAAATCCGTTCACCCTCCTGCTCGGCTCGGTCCGCAATCAACAGCAGGTCCATATTTTTCATTCGTTTTAAAATTCCGTTCACCAGTGATCCTCTAACCAGTTCCTGCCATGGAGTCTGACGAGAATGACCCATAACAATTCGGGTAACATTGTGAGTCACCGCATAATGGATAAGTTGACGTGGTAGCCTTCTACGGGAAAGGAGCGGGATTTCTTCAAATGTCGATCCGATCTTGTCAGCCAACTGCTCAATGGAGCGCTTGAAGGCTGCTGATTCCTTGGACAACTTGCTTTTCGAGCTGACAAAGGAGACCACCAGCATATCTCCACCCAACCGCTTGGCCACCTGTTCCCCCCTGCGTACATAAATGGACCCATTCCAATGATACTGGACAGGCACCAAAATACGCTCTGCTGCTCCTGACGCCCCGTGCAAGCCTAGCTCCTCCCGATGCCGTTCCAGCGAATCATTCACATCCTCTGCCACCAATCGCAGAGCGAGCTCACGCAATTTACCCAGATTTCCCCGGTGAAACATCTCAGGATTGGGCGTATGCATGTAACCTTTCGCCAGCCGTTCCAGAATCATCTCCGGGGTGGCATCAATTAAACGAATTTCATCCGCTAGCTCCAATGTATCAACCGGAACCGTATACTCCGCTTCAAAGCCTGTCAGCTGATATACCCACTCCGTGATCCCTTCGAGTTCATAAACATTGACCGTCGTAATGACGCTAATTCCCATCTCCAGCAAATACCGTATATCCTCCAACCTTGTTGGAAATGAGGCGGCTTTTCGGTTATGATGTGCCAAATGATCCACCAGCACCACCTCAGGATTTCGTGCCACCAAAGCTTCCACATTCAGATCCTTTTGCTCCTCGCCATCCTTCATCCAATGAATACTGGGTACTCGCTCTAGGGAACCGACCTGTTCCACGGTCTCACGCCGCTGCAGAGTCGATACCGCACAAATTACAACATCAATCCCTTCATGCTGCAGCGATTGTCCCTCCTGCAGCATATGATACGTTTTGCCCGAGCCACTGACCGCACCAATGTATATTTTGAGTCTGCCTCGATGCAGTTTGTTAATGGAATCCAGTATTTCCTCTGGTGATTTACGTTTGAAGCTCTCCAATTTCGTTCCTCCCCGCAGCGTAACAGCTCGTTCCGAACCCTTTTGTGTGGTTGTAAAGAATGTACTCCCGTGTCCCGGTTAATTCAAGATGACCCAACAAGCTTGCTTCAAAAAAAGCAGCACAATTTAGCATAAGCGTAAAAAAGCGTGCATTCAGGCACTTTATGCCCGTCTGCACGCTATTTTGAGTAATTCATAAGGATCACTTCCTACGAGACTCACTTGCTATTTTCGCCAACGATTCCTCGCTGTTGAAATAACTTTCGCCATACTACACCATGAGACGGGGAAAATAGAAAAGCCAAAAGCAGCAACACACCTGACACACACAGCATACATGCCGCAATAGAAGCATCCAATACAGTTGCTGTATAAAAGCCTACGATCGAGCTAATGGCTCCAACTCCGACGCTGTATGCAATCATACGGGACAGCTTCTCCGTCAGCAAATAAGCGGTAAGAGGTGGTACAACGAGCATGCCAACCACTAGAATCGCACCCACGCTCTCAAATGACGCCACTGTTGTTAGCGATACGAGACTCATTAGCAGATAATGAAAAAAAATAACCGGAATGCCTAATGAAGCTGCCAATGCAGGATCAAAGGAAGTGACTTTAAATTGCTTGAAAAAGCCCCCTACCACGAGCAGATTGATCAAAAACATCGCGCCCGTAATCCACACAGCCCTCGGACCTATATCGAAGCCAGCAATCTCTATCGTATTCCACGGGACATAAGCAATTTCCCCATACAAAACGTGGTCCATATCCAGATGGGCATTGGAAGCAAACACGCTGATCAGCAGTACACCAATAGCAAACAATGTCGTAAACACCACGCCAATGGCAGCATCACTTTGCAGACCGCTTTGTTGGAATAGCTGAATCAGATACACTGTTAGAAGCCCCAGCACGGCTGCACCAAACATCATCCACACCGAATCCCTCGATCCACTGATTAGAAAGGCAATGACAATACCAGGCAGTACCGCATGACTGATTGCATCACCAATCATAGCCATTTTCCGAAGCACGAGAAAGCATCCGACGATACTACATCCCCCTGCCACTAACATTCCCGTCAGAATCACATAAAATGAACTCATAGGGCACGCTCCTCCCTTGGCTGTGCTCCGACTCCCTGCTCCAGACTTTTTCTGGCGTTCAACCGAACGATAGCCTTGGAAATCATTCCGCGCTGTGGTGCAAAGATCAGACTTACACCAAATACCACAGTCGCACACAACACGCACAATGGTCCTGTAGGCAGGTTTTGTCCCAGAGAGCTAATAACGGTCCCACCCAGACCCGCTATAGCACCAAACAAGCCTGAGAGGCATACCATAACACCCAGCTTATCTGTCCAGTATCTTGCCGACACGGCCGGGGTAATTAGCAGAGCAGCCATCATAATGACGCCCACAGCTTGAATACCAGCCACCACCGCAATAACAATCAACAGCATCAATAACTTATCCAGTAAACCTGCCGGAAAACCAAGTCCACGGGCAAAGCCGGGATCAAAGCTAAGCAGCTTAAATTCCTTGAAAAATAATATACATATTCCGATGAGCACCACCGAAATTACCGCCATCGTATAGACATCAGACAACACCATTGCCGCAGCCTGGCCAAATAAAAATTTATCCAACCCACTTTGGTTGCCTGCACCACTATGCTGAATTTCGGTCAACAACATAATGCCGAAGCCAAAAAACACGGACAGCACCGCTGCAATCGCCGAATCGCTTTTAATTCGCGAATACCGGGTTAACGCACTGATGGCAAAGGTAGCAACAATCCCTGCAATGGCTGCCCCAATCATAAATCCAAATATGGATTTTGTGCCTGTGATCATAAATGCCACACATACCCCCGGCAAAGCCGCATGGGCCAAAGCATCTCCCATAAGCGATTGCTTACGCAAATACATGAAACTGCCAATCACCCCGCTGCTTAAACCGAGTAAAATGCATCCTAGCAGAATCCACTGCATGTTCGGGTCTGTCAAAAGCGCCACCAAGCTTGTCATATTGCTCACCTCACTCCGAGTATCGTGCCGGATTCCGAGCCTGTTTTGAGTATACTCAGACGTCCACCATACGTACGTTGCAGATTTCCCTCGGTAAAAATATCTGCGGTCTCTCCAAACGCCATCAGATGCCCGTTCAACAGCATAACCTGGTCAAAATAATCCGTAACTGTAGATAAATCATGATGGACGACAAGCACGGTTTTCCCCTGCTGTTTTAGATCGTTAAGTAATGAAATAATAGCTTTTTCTGTTGCAGCGTCCACACCGACAAACGGTTCATCCATAAAATAAAGCTGAGCGTCCTGCGCAAGTGCTCTCGCCAAAAAAACACGTTGCTGCTGCCCGCCTGACAATTGACTAATCTGCCGGTCTGCAAATTTGCTCATTCCAACCTTGTCCAAACTCTCCATCGCAGCCTGACGATCTGCTGCTCCCGGACGCTTAAACCAGCCCAGTCTGCCGTACCGTCCCATCATAACCACATCCAGGGCATTCGTCGGAAAATCCCAATCCACCGACTCCCGCTGCGGTACATATCCAACCTTGAGTAGCTGTTGCTTATAGGGCTTGCCGTAGACCAGCACCTCACCCCTGAGCTTTGGAATTAGCCCAAGCACGGCCTTGATCAGTGTAGATTTGCCAGCTCCGTTGGGACCAATAATACCAATCAGCTTGCCTTCCGGCACCTCAAAGGAAACATCGAACAAAACGGGCTTTTTTTGATATGCTACCGATAAATCACGAACAACAAGTGGTGAATGTCCCATGTGTCTACGCCTCCTTATTTAAGAGCTCTAACGATCGTATTCACGTTATGCTTGACCATTCCAATATATGTTCCATCTTCTGTACCCTCTTCACCCATAGCATCCGAATACAGCTCGCCGCCAACCTTTATGGTATGACCTTGCTGAGCTGCACCCTGGATAACGGCATCGATGGCCTTTCTCGGCACACTCGATTCTACAAATATGGCTTTAATTTTATGCTCCACCAGATAATCTCTCAGCTTGGTCACATCTTGTGAGCCTGCCTCTGACTCGGTACTCATACCTTGAAGGCCTCTTACTTGAATCTGGTAAGCGTCTCCGAAATAGCCAAAGGCATCATGTGCTGTGACAAGTACGCGCTGAGCCTTCGGTATACTGGCAATCTGCTCTCTCGTGTAATCGTCCAGTTCTCGTAGCTCAGCGAGATAAGCTTCGGCATTGGCCTTGTAATCCTCCGCATGAGCAGCATCCAGTTCCGACAATTCATCTCTGACCGTTTCTACCGCAGACATCCAGTTTTGTACATCAAACCAAATATGCGGATCATACTCAGACCCCATTTCTGGGCTAGCTGCACGCAATAGATTTTGAGCAATGTTTTTGGACACGGGAATAACGGGCTTTTGCTTGCTGATTTTCTCCAGAATGTCCTGCATTTTTCCTTCCAGATGCAACCCGTTATAAAAAATGATGTCGGCTTCATCCAGTTTGCGCATATCTCCCTGAGACGCCTTGTACAAATGTGGGTCAACACCTGACTTCATAATTCCCGTGACCTCCACATGAGCACCGCCGACCTTCCCGACAATGTCAGAGATCATACCGATGGTAGTTGTAGCCTTTATTTTTTGCCCAGCCTCCTTCGCAGCTCCCTGCTCTGTCTTCTTGGCATCTGTACATGCCGTCGCTAGGACTAGAACCAGAGACAACACTCCAACCGTCGCTACCCATTGCGGCAAAGCCTTCTTAAACTGCTTGTTCATGTTTTAAAATCCTCCTCTTAATATTTGTTTTGGGACAAACTATTTCCTTGAGACAATTATTTTTTGACTACGCTATATTTTAGAGTATACACTAAAGTTTTTACCTAAGGAAACATTTTTGAGATATAAATCTTAACTATTCTTTTATATCGTTCGATTTTGGCTCTCCGAATGTGTAATATATAGAAGATATCCAGTCGTTATACCAAAGAAACCATACAAAGAAGGTGCAGGTCATGGACCCAACAGGATACAGCCCTTATCGGAACAAACGTCGGCAAATACAGTTACGAAAAATAATGCTCATTTTTATGCTGGTATGTTGTCTGCTTGCCCTAACTTCCTGTGCTCGGGGTGACATTCATGTAGATGTTCATCTGGATCAAAGTGTAGATATGGATGCAACGTTCAGCGTAAACAACCAGACACTGATGATGTTGGACAATCCGGGGCTGCTCGATCGATTAATTCAACGTATACAAAGCAACAATGTAGACGTACAGCCGTTATCGGAGCAGGGGAGAAAGGGTTATCAAATAAAGGGGCATTATCAAGGGGATTGGAGTACAAACCAAAAAAATCCCGATCAGGGTTCAAATCTGCCTGAGGGATTAGAAATAAATCGCGCAGTGAGCCAGCATTTTTTCACAACCAATATGGATCTTACGCTTAAGCTCGATCTACCTCGGATGCTTCCTGAAGAAGCTCGTGGCCTGAGTGATAGATTAGAACAAATGAATGTGTTCGCACGTAAATTACTAGAGCGGCAACTGGATCTTAACTTCAGCCTTTCCCTACCCATCCAGCCTGCTTCCAGTAACGCAGACCGTGTGTCGGATGACGGAAAGACACTCTATTGGGACATTGCTCCATTAGAGTCTAACGAGCTAAAATTGTCGGTCAACGTACCCAATGTACGCCATATCGTGTATGTATCGGTTACGGGTCTTCTACTGATCGCAGTAGCTGTAATATTACTGATTCGTAATGATCGCCGCAAAAATAAACACAAAAAAAGCAACTAAAAAAATCGTTGCCTAATTTCTGGTGGGGGGATCTGACATTGATCTTCTTCATCCTTGCCAAACCAACGATATCGGTTACGAGCTACCCAGTTATAGACTGCGTTGCGCACAAAGCGGGGAATCAAGATGAATACATAAGCCAGCGGATATGGAAAACGAAGGCGTTTGGCAATCCGTAAAGCTGCGGTTGACCTTGTATAATACGTACCGTCTTCAATCAGCACGAATGTATCCAGTTGATCTGTAGACAGTCCACCTGCACGTAAAAGTTCTTGTCCTGCCTCGGATTGCAGGGAACCAAAATGGAATATTCCCTTAGGATCACGTTTGATAATGAAGCGGGTTGCTCCCTGACAAAAGTGGCATACCCCATCCACCAATACAATGGAATGTTCGATATGGATATGACTAGACTGGTTCATCAACGTACTTCACCTCCACAGAGAAATCAACGGCATGAAAACGCAACGATTCAATTATAAACAAAAAAACGTCGAAAATATCCGACGCTTGTCTAGAACTGTATAATCCTTACCTGTTCGAAAAACTAGCTCAATGCTTTCTCAAACAGCTGTTTAGCATTAATTTGCTCTAAAAACTCTTCATGGAACTGATCCATACACTTGCAGATAAAATCCTTATGGCATACCGGGCAAGGTGTCGTTAGCAGTCGACTAATATTCGTCAAAGTCCACTCCGGATTACGTTGAGAAAAAACGCGGCACTCCGTTCCATCGGCCAAACTCATTTTAAACTCATAAAGCCCTTCCTTTTCGTTGCTACCAGCCAGCGTGAAATTAACAATATTCGGTCTGTAAGACATCATATCACCCGTATTTTTCAAATTTGTTTCGTACCTGATGACCAGAATCACCTATGACATCTTAATGAATTTTGGCGGTGATGTCAAATGGTTGCACATATCAGCGGATCAAGATTTAGGTGCAAAAGCCGCCGATCCATCGGCGGCCGTGTGTGAAATCTTTAAAAAATGCGGTCAAATGACGTTGAGTTCAACATCAATATTACCACGAGTGGCTTTAGAGTACGGACAAAAATCATGTGCTTGGCGTGCCAAATCTTCAGCCTGGGAACGCTCAATCCCCGGTATTTTTACATCCAGACGCACCGCTAACTGGAAGCCGCCGTCGCTTGGGTCCTTACCAATCGATACGTGGCTGGTGACCTCTACATTGTCCACCTTTACCTTGGCTTTGCGGGCCACATTCGCCAACGCACTCTCATAGCATGCACCATAGCCTGCCGCAAACAATTGCTCCGGATTCGTAGCATCTCCACCTGCGCCACCCAATTCCTTCGGTGTGCTCAGCTTATGCTTCAATACTCCGTCTGAAGAAGCCACTGAACCGTCTCTTCCACCATGTACCGTTGCTGAGGCTGTGTATAACGCTTCCATGATTTCATCTCTCCTTCATCCATCTTATTTGCATTCCGCAGGAATCCTCGTCATGTTAATACATGATTTCCTTCTCGTATGTACTTTAAACGAGCCACGCAAAATGAATCATTTTAAAAGGAATAATAACCCTTTTATTTACCGTTTAGTTCCACTTCTTTTATGTTTACACTATATGTTATAAGCCCCTAACTTGATGAGCCGCCTACACTTAGAAAATTCAAAACGACCAAGCTGCCCCTTGAGAGCAATATAGCTTGGTTTTTTCCATTGTTTAGTTTTAATTAAGATGGCCAATTGCTTCAAAAATACGATAAATTTGCTTAACCACATAAAAGTTGCACTAGACAAAAACTATTGTGGGTGTACAATAGGGATAACGCAATCGCTATGTCACTAATAATATATTTCAATATGAACAAAGAAGGTGAAGCGTATGAAAAATTCAAAGGGCAACTTCGCGGAAATCGCTTCACTATCGGAAGTGAATCGTTCTTTGAGCGTTCCGAAGGATGGCACCTGGTTTCGGAAGTTTCTTGCCTTTGCTGGACCAGGCTATATGGTCGCTGTCGGCTATATGGACCCTGGCAACTGGGCTACAGACATCGCTGGGGGATCAAAATTCGGCTATACACTGCTTAGTGTCATTCTAATCTCCAACCTGATGGCCATTCTGCTGCAAGCCTTATCTGGCAAGCTCGGTATTGCTACAGGTAAAGATTTGGCTCAAATGTGCCGTGATGCTTACAGTCGTCCTGTCGCGATCGGCTTATGGCTTTTATGCGAAATTGCCATTGCAGCCATGGATTTGGCCGAGGTCATCGGTTCAGCCATTGCACTGAAGCTGCTGTTCGGTCTCCCGTTGCTATACGGAGTCACCATTACCGCATTTGATGTTATGCTCATTTTGCTGCTGCAAAATAAAGGTTTCCGTGCATTGGAAACACTCGTCATTGTATTAATGGCCACGATTGCCGGCTGTTTTGGCATTAATCTCATTTTGGCACAACCGGAATGGGGCGGTGTATTGGGTGGCTTTGTACCGGACTCACAAATATTGACGAATCCAAGCATGCTGTATATTGCCATCGGTATTATGGGAGCTACTGTAATGCCACATAACCTGTATCTGCATTCTTCTATTGTACAAACTCGCAAATATGAGCAGACATCAGCAGGTAAACGGGAAGCTATTACATTTGCAACTTGGGATTCCAGTATAGCGCTCATGTTCGCTCTATTCATTAATGCAGCCATCTTGATCGTAGCAGCTGCCGTGTTCCATACAGCAGGAAGAACAGATGTAGCAGAGATTAGTGATGCCTATTATCTGCTTTCGCCATTACTGGGAACCACACTTGCGAGCATACTGTTTGGAGTGGCATTACTCGCTTCAGGTCAAAACTCGACCGTGACAGGTACTTTAGCCGGACAAATCGTGATGGAGGGCTTCTTGAACCTTCGTCTCTCACCTTGGTTGCGTCGTTTGGTGACCCGCCTTATTGCAATTATTCCGGCAGTCATCGTCACTGCGATTGCAGGTGAAAAAGGTGCAGAAGAGCTGCTTGTGCTAAGTCAGGTTATTTTATCCATCCAGCTCCCTTTTGCCATCATTCCATTACTGCTCTTTACCAGTGACAAAAAGATTATGGGTGAATTTGCAAATAAAATGTGGCAAAAAGTAATAACCTGGATCGTGACTGCTGTCATCATTATCTTGAATGTAGTCCTCATTATTCAGACGATTACA
This sequence comes from Paenibacillus sp. DP01, assembly GCF_044784315.1. Taxonomy (NCBI): domain Bacteria; kingdom Bacillati; phylum Bacillota; class Bacilli; order Caryophanales; family Paenibacillaceae; genus Paenibacillus; species Paenibacillus sp. DP01. Next base: position 1,547,822 of record NZ_CP173059.1, on the reverse strand, counting down.
GGTTGACAGACTGTTTGCAAGTAACCAATAAAAAAAGAGGTATTCCTGGAGTCCGAAATAGCCATGGAATACCTCTTTTTATTCATTTATTTTTCCAATATGCTTAGAATCAACGCTGCATTCTGTTCAACAAAAAACATAATACCTACTGTTTCTTTCGTATATTTACGGTTCTCTGTTTTTGTAAACCTATACATCATTGGATTGTAATGATATAATCCGACTATAATCCTTTACTAAATATTTAGTATAAAACATTTAGCAATAAAGTTATGGAGGAGATATCATCTTGAGTACGACACGTGTAATGGTTCTTGGGCTCTTGCTACAATACGGAGCAATGTCTGGATATGAAATACAACAGAAAATGCAATCAGCACAAACGGATAAATGGGCTTATGTGCAACCAGCTTCCATATATCACGCCTTAAAAAAACTGGACTCAGAAGGTATTGTGCGTTTAGAAACATTGGAACAGACAGGGAATCGGTCTAAAGCTATATATGCTATTACGGAGGCTGGGAAAAGCGAGTTTAGTCGGCTTTTAATCGAATCATTTAAAGAAACTTCTGTTGTGTTTCCAACAGCCCTGTACACAGCTTTGACTTTTATGGATGAGGCTGGCCTCCATGAAATAGAAGAAGCTTTAAGTTTTCAGCATCAAGCCATTGAAAAAATCTATAAAGAAATGAAACTAGGGCAAGAGCAAAAAGCTGAACTTATGGATATCCCTGTAAACGTCATGCTAATTTTCAAAAATATTTATGATCAATGCGAGCTTCAATTAAAATTTGTTAAGCAAATTAAAGAGGAAATCAGAAGAAATTCATAAGGAGGGTGTAGTAATGAAAATGAGTAAAGGGGTACACAATAAGCAAAAGGCTACTCTAATCGTTGTCGGATTAGCTGTATTCATTGACATGTTAATCTATGGATTAGTCGTACCCATTTTGCCAAGATACGCAGATTCTCTCGGAGCCACTCAAACCGAAATCGGATTTTTGTTCAGTAGTTATGCAATTGCACTATTTATAGCTACTCCTATTTTTGGTCTGTTAACGGATCGAATTGGGAGAAAGACTCCTCTGTTATGGGGGTTAATTGGACTCATAGCTTCCACTTTAATGTTCGCCATAGCCCACACCTTCTGGCTGCTTGTACTGGCACGTGCTCTTCAAGGGGTCGCAGCCGCAATGACCTGGACAGCAGGGCTCGCTCTGCTGGCTGAGCTATACCCATCTGAAGAACGCGGCAAAGCCATGGGCTTGGCGTTATCTGGGCAAGCCGCTGGAACCCTTCTCGGACCGACAATTGGCGGTTGGTTGTATCAATGGGGAAGTTACCAACTCCCTTTTTACTTTGCCATCGCATTGGCTGTCGTTGATGCTATACTTCGATTAGTACTCCTGCACGATATTCCGGAAGAGAAAAATGAAAAGTACGTATCTCCTTTTTCGTTCATGAAAAATAAAGATTTGCTTTTGGTTATCGGGGTTGTAATTATCGGGGCATCTGTCCCAAGCGTACTTGAGCCAACATTACCGTTACACCTGCAGCACAATTTTAGCGCTAATCCAGGAGTTATCGGATTGTTATTTGCTATTCCCACACTTGCTTATGGCCTGGCAACACCCTTTATAGGTCAGTTCTCCAGCAAGATCGGCTATAAAAATGGAATTCTCCTCGGTCTACTTATGGATATCCATTGCTCTTCCTCTGACAGCACTTCCAGCAATATTATCGCTTCAAGCTGTTATTCTAGCTGTTTTAGGGGTTAGCATGGGTATGGTTCTTGCTCCCTGCTTACCTCAACTTGCTGATATTTCTCAACGAAGTGGCATTCATTCTTATGGAATTACTTTTGCACTCTATAACACGGCATACTCGATTGGTCTAATGATCGGCCCTATTTTGAGCAGTACTCTCACCGATTTAATGAATATTCAATTATCTTACTTAGTCATTGGTATGATTGTATTAATATACATGTTGGTACTCGCTTCAGCCTTAAGGAAAACCAAAAATTCATCAAACAATATAAAGCTAAGTAAATAAGTGAACAACAAATTCATATCACCTATAAGAAATAAAATACTTCCTTTGCAGCTATCCATCCCAGAGCATCCTAATCCATAGAAAAAGGTATCCTCCAAGCTTATCGCTCAGGGATACCTTTTTCATCCATCTATGACTTAACTGGCTTTACCTTCATTAGCGCTTCAAGCGCGAGATTCAGCTTGAGCACGTTCACACGCGGCTCGCCGAACACTCCGGCGCTGCGGCCTTCTGTCTGCTCCTGCACCAGCACCTTCAGCTGGTTCTGCCCCATCCCCGTCAAGCCACTAATACGCGGAATTTGAGCCTGTGCCGCCTGTGGCGAGATGTGCGGGTCCAGACCGGAGCCGGAGTTCGTAATCAGGTCCACTGGAACCTGACTGATGGGTACATCCGGGTTATGCTTCTGCCAATCCGCAATAGAATCCTTGATCCGCTTCACCAATGCCGGGTTCGAGGGTGCGTAGTTACTTGAGCCTGAACCAGCTCCATTATAATCGATACTTGATACCCGGCCTTGGAAAAACGCTGGATTGGTAAAGGACTGCCCAATCAGCTCAGAGCCGCTTACCCGCCCCTCCGTGTCACGAAGCATACTGCCGTTTGCTTGCTGCGGAAACAGGACTTGCGCCACTCCTGTGCTGACCAGCGGGTATGCCAAACCGCACAATAGGATCATTAGCACAGAAGTTCGCAAAGCCACTCCAATAACCGTGCTTCCTCGCATCTCTTGTCTCTCCGGTTGGTTTTCCGGCACTGCCTCCGTCCCTGTACGCTCGTTATGACCTTGTCCGCCAGACCCGGCTTTCTCATGTGCAGCAAACCTGCGTCCAGACAACATCCGATAAAAACCACTCATGTCGCTCACCCTTTCTGCACTAAATCCACAAATGTACCAGCAAATCAATGGCCTTAATGCCGACAAACGGTACCACCATACCGCCCAGACCATAAATCAGTAAATTCCGTCCCAATAGCCGATCCGAGCTCATTGGCTTATACTTTACACCCTTCATTGCCAGCGGAATCAGAAGTGGAATAATGACTGCATTAAAAATAAGCGCCGATAAAATAGCCGATAACGGGGAGCCCAGCCTCATGACGTTCAATGCACCCATTTGCGGAATAGCCAGCATGAACATCGCCGGGATAATGGCAAAATATTTAGCCACATCGTTCGCAATACTGAACGTTGTCAATGCCCCACGTGTCATAAGCAGCTGCTTACCGATGGCGACCACCTCAATAATTTTGGACGGATCAGAATCCAGGTCCACCATATTAGCAGCTTCCTTGGCCGCGACTGTGCCGCTATTCATGGCAAGACCGACATCTGCCTGCGCTAGCGCAGGCGCATCATTGGTACCATCTCCGGTCATAGCCACCAGCTTACCCTGCTCCTGCTCCCGGCGGATAACCGCAATTTTATCTTCCGGCTTGCTTTCAGCTACAAAATCGTCCACCCCTGCTTCACGTGCAATGGTAGCAGCGGTCAGCGGATTATCACCGGTACACATAATCGTGCGGATACCCATTTCCCGGAGCTGATCAAAACGCTCCTTCATGCCCGGCTTCACCGTATCCTTCAAATAAATAATGCCGTATATCCGATCATCCAGCGCCACTGCTAGCGGTGTCCCCCCTTCTGCGGCTACCTGATTCGCTTTTTCCTCCAGATCGGCCGGAACACTGCCTTTTTGCGATATAATCCACTGCCGGACAGAGTCCACGGCGCCTTTGCGTACTCTTCGTCCATCAGCGAGATCCAGACCACTCATCCGGGTTTCTGCCTTGAACTCGATAAAGGTTCCACCTGCTGCCAAGGATTCATCCAGCGTGTATTCCTGCTTACGCATCAATTCCAGTACCGAGCGTCCCTCAGGCGTCTCATCCTTTAGTGAACTCATCGCTGCCCATTTCGCTAGCTCTGCCTTTTCTATACCATCTACAACCACGAATTCACTCGCCATCCGGTTACCGAAGGTGATGGTACCCGTTTTATCTAGAATCATCGTATTGATGTCCCCGGATGCTTCTACCGCCTTGCCTGACATGGCCAGCACGTTAAACTGGGTAACTCGGTCCATACCAGCAATCCCAATGGCCGACAAAAGCCCGCCAATCGTGGTCGGAATCAGACAGACCAGCAACGAAATCAGCACGGGGACAGGCAAATCAATCTTAAAATGGCGGGCTATCGGGGCCAGTGTCACCACCACAATGAGAAAAATAATCGTTAAGCTAATCAGCAATGTATTCAGCGCAATTTCATTTGGCGTTTTTTGCCGCTGTGCACCTTCCACGAGCGAAATCATTTTATCAATAAACGTTTCACCCGGCTCAGTCGTAATCCGCACCTTAATGCGGTCACTGACTACCCGCGTCCCGCCGGTTACCGAGCAAAAATCACCGCCCGATTCCTTAATGACCGGAGCTGATTCTCCCGTAATTGCAGATTCATCCACCGAGGCCAGGCCTTCAATAACCTCACCATCGCTTGGAATCATTTCGCCCTGAGAGACGATTACCACGTCACCTTTACGCAATGCTGTTGAGCTGACCACCTGAATCTCATTCCCGACGAGCTTATTAGCTTGTGAGTCCTGCTTGGATTTTTTCAAGGAAGCAGCTTGTGCTTTCCCCCGTCCCTCCGCGAGCGCTTCAGCAAAGTTAGCAAAAAGCAGCGTGAACAACAAAATAATAAATACAGCCAAGTTAAAGCCCATTTCCTTGCCGGTTCCAAAATAACCAGGAAGCAGTAGCATGAGCAGTACGACCAATGTACCGATCTCCACGACGAACATGACAGGATTTTTCATCATGATCATCGGATTTAATTTGATAAAGCTATCCTTGACCGCCTGCTTCAAGATGCTTCTATCCAGCATGCGTTTGCGTTGTTCCTTCATGATCAAGCACCCCGTTCATCCATTCTCATTTTCCTTCTATGCTCATTCTTCATCACATGGTCAAAAATTCAGCTACAGGACCCAGTACGATCACCGGCAAAAAGGTTAACGCACCAATCAACAGGACCACTCCGATTAAGATGGCTCCAAACAGCTTGTTGTCCGTGCGCAGTGTACCCATCGTCACCGGGGTCGGCGCTTTGGCATTCAACGAAGCCGCCACAGCCAGCAATGCAATCATGGATACATATCGTCCAAAGAACATAACCGCACCTGTTGTGACATTCCAAAACACGTTGTTATCCGAAAGACCTTCAAATCCCGAGCCGTTATTTGCCGCAGATGATGCATATTCATAGAGCACCTGAGTCAACCCGTGATATCCGGGGTTAGAGACCGCATCATATCCCCAATGACTCATAAACGCAAGCGCAGTGGGAGCAAGAATAAGAAACGGATGTACCAAAATGGCAATCGCAATCAGTTTCATTTCCTTGCCTTCAATTTTCCTACCCATAAATTCCGGGGTTCTTCCGACCATCAGTCCGCATATAAACACTCCCAGAATCGCATACATCAGCATATTCATCAGCCCGACGCCCTTGCCGCCAAAAATGACGTTTAGCATCATTTCTCCCAAAGCAGCCATACCACCTAGCGGGGTCAATGTATCATGCATATTATTGACCGAACCTGTCGTTGCCGCCGTTGTGACCGCAGTGAATAATGCCGATTGGCCAATACCGAAACGAACTTCTTTCCCTTCCATGCTTCCCTGAGATGCATCCATACCCAGTGCCTGGATTAACGGATTACCTGTTTTCTCCGACACATACGTTATGGATAGAAAAATAAGGAACAAGACCATCATCGAGCTGAAAATAATCCAGCCCTGCTTGCGATTACGGGCAAACAATCCAAATGTATACGGCAGCGAAGCCGGCATTACCCACATTGCCAAAATTTCCAGTACGTTCGTCCAAGGATTTGGATTTTCAAAAGGATGTGCAGAATTAGCTCCCGCAAAACCGCCCCCGTTCGTGCCCAAATGCTTGATGGATTCCAATGAGGCAATGGGTCCCATAGCAATCTGCTGCTGTGTACCACTTAAAGTCGTAATATCCGCCGTGGGTTGTAGCGTCTGTGGTACTTTTAATCCCACCAGCACCAGCGTAAGTACAAAGGCAAGCGGCAGGAAAATCCGTATGTTGGCTTTAATAAAATCTTGAAAAAAATTACCCAGCCCTTCACCGCGCCGCGTCAATCCCCTCATAAAAGCCGCAGCAACCGAAAACCCCGAAGCAGCCGAAGTAAACATCATCATCGTGACGAACGCCATCTGCGTCAGATACGTAAGCCCGCTTTCTCCGCTGTAATGTTGGAGATTCGTATTGGTCATAAAGCTGATTACTGTATTAAATGCCAATGATGCTTCCATATTACTGTTCCCAACCGGATTGCCCGGAAGTATAGCCTGCAAGCGCAATAGCAGGTAGCTGATCCCCACAAGCACCACATTGGTTGCAATGAAACTCATAGCGTACGTGGTCCAATGCATGCTGTCCTGTTTCTTCAAGCCTACAGCCTTATAAATCAGCTTTTCCGTTCCACCAAAAATCCGATCCGTCCGATTCGGTTCATTCGAGAATACGTGATACATATAGGTGCCCATCGGCTTTACCAAGAGCAACAATATGATGATCACAATCCCAATTTGCAGTAGCTCCATCCTCTATTCCTCCTTAAAATGCTCCTGCATTTGGAACAACAGACCTGATTCAGACCATCCATTGAGTGCACACGTTTGCGAAAATCTGCATCTCTGATGCTGCATTCTTGATCTGCTGTTCCCGCCTGCTCGATCCTATAGTTGACTAGAATTTTTCAGGATTCAGGAGTGCGTAGATTAAATACACGAACACAATAGCCGTAAGTCCTAGCACAACGATCATCCTCTTCGCCCTCCTTTTGAGGTCTGCGCATCACACCAGCGTACAAACAGCAGTATCACTCCATAACTCACAGCCATTACGAGCAGCATGTATAAATCCATCATGTTCATACCCTCCGTATCGCTTTTCAGATTGCCCTTTTGATTCCATCATAAAATCATAAACCAGCTATGTTATAAGTGCTTATCCGTTCAGCAGGAAACCCACCTCTCCGTTCAATGTGTAGATCACATGGTCCGCTCCCAATCCCCGATAAATTCCTTGTGGATTACAGCCGTGCGTAATAACATAGATCAATTCTGATGTTAGTGGCCGACATATTTGCAGGAAACGGCAAGTTAGATTCAAGCTGTTTTCGAACAAATACACACTACCAATTTCTTTTTTAGGAAAATTCCATTTTCCCGCTTGCATCGTATTGATGCGCACAATGTGCTCCACACCCATTTTTTTGAGCTGTCGTTCCTCCTGGGTGCTATTTGTGAGAACTGCAAACGCCAATTTTTTGAACATAAGCAATTTCACAAAACTTCTGCCCGCTTCATTCGGTGCAGTGACAATAATTAACCGACCTTCCATCAGTAGCTCCTCTCCCGGTATAAAAAGACAACAAAAAGAAGCCGAAGGAAAAAGGCTTCCTCCGGCTTCATACATTCCATGATAAAATAAACCATGGCTGCACACGGCGGTTTGTTGCCTCTCCCTGTACGCTTACGAGGTTAGCTGTCGGATTCGGACGTGAGAGTCGCCCTATTTACGGCACTTGGCCGGAAAATTCACCCCATGAGACACACGGCTTGCAAAGCCGTATATACTCGTTGGTTCCCCCGCTTTTGCAACTGCAAAATTCAGCGCTTTAGACAATTCATTGTTGCTTCATTGTTGTTAATTTGAAATTACGTCTTGAATCATACACCCGTGCAAGGAAGACTGTAAAGCTCAACGGCAAGGCTATAAATCACCCTTTAGAGCATAGAAGATTAAGGATAACGCTTACAACCAACCTATGCTTCTCGTATCTCTCTAAAACTCTGTATTTCACCCCTTTTTGAAAATGAAAGGCATGTCAATATTGGCGTAGGGTATGGTACGGTTGCCCTTTATTTATAAAAAAGAAAGAAAATGCGCTATATGTACTAGATAATTATCGAATGAAGCCTTTTTTATGAGAAGAAACACCTCAATTTGCTCCATTTGAAGTGCGATTTACCGTTTTGAACAAAAGACGATTTTACAATGCACAATGTCTGTAGACTCTTCTGGACTTGCAACCCCTTGTTGAATTGTTCACAATTTAATTGTAGAATATTTAATTAGGAGGGATATCATGAGCGTATATAAATATGATGCACAGACCCTACAAGGGGCACAAATTCCGTTATCCACATACGAAGGGAAAGTTCTTCTTATCGTGAATACTGCCAGCAAATGTGGGTTAACCCCCCAGTACAAGGCGCTACAAGAGCTATATGACCAGTATCACGAACAGGGGCTCGAAATTTTGGGATTTCCCAGCAATCAGTTCGCCAAACAAGAGCCGGGTTCCAGCGAGGAGATCTCCGAGTTTTGCCAACTCAATTACGGAGTGACCTTTCCCATGTTCGCCAAGATAGATGTTAACGGTGATCAGGCACATCCTCTATTTCGCTACCTGACCCACACTGCTCCAGGCGTATTAGGCTCCAAAGCGATCAAATGGAATTTTACTAAATTCTTAATTACACGAGAAGGTAACGTATTTAAGCGTTATGCGCCGCAAACCACTCCAGACAAACTTGTAGGAGATATTAAGAAGCTTTTGCAGAAAAACTGACAATCTTGCACTACAGTTAAGGAGCGGTCCGTTGTCCATACGACCGCTTCTGTGACGGGAGGATATGACGAAAAGTATTTAACAAAAAAAGCATCCCTTCACGTAAAACGTGTCAGGATGCTTTTTCAACTGGGTATTGCATATAATGCGGTCGAGAGGACTCGAACCTCCACGAGCATACGCCCACTACCCCCTCAAGATAGCGTGTCTGCCATTCCACCACGACCGCATGTCATAATGTATTGAGGCAACAGATTTATTATACTCTCTCAGCAACAATTTGTAAACAAGAATATTATAAATATTTTTAATGTAACTTTATATAACATATATAAGCAATAAAATTATTTAATTTGACATAATTGAGTTCGAAGTGTAAATATATATTACATAAATATTTGAATTATTATTATATAAATAAGATTTGAGTCAAATAACATCACACAAATATTCACTTCAAGGAGGCGAACCGTCCTGCATAAAGGTAACCGGTTGCTAAACTACGCATTATTGTTGGACCCTTCCCTACCTATTGGTGGTTTCACCCGTTTCTACGGATTGGAGGAGCGTTTCCGCGCTGGACACCTGAACAGTCTACAGGATCTGAAACATTACATGCGAGACGATTGGTATCCTCAAATCACAACCCTTGACGGCATGGCCATTAAAAGTCTGTATGCAGCCATCCAGCAGAATGACGGTTGGCGGATCGCCCTTATTGATAAAATGCTGCACACCCAACATCCTTCCTCGCAGCATGTAAAAGAGTCGCGACTTTCTGGCCAGCGACTGCTCAAGCTCACCAAGGCTCTCTATCCTTGGCTCGCATTTGACCAACTGGAAGACACACTCACTCAATACAATGCAATTGGCACACTCGCTACTGTCCACACTTGGATTAACTCCCTCCTCGGAAGCGATATAGAACAGACCATTCACGGCTATTTTGCCACAGCGGTATCCTTCTGTATCGAAGATGCCTTTAGACTGCTCAATCCTCCTTATGAGGAAAAAAGTCCTCTTATCGATCATATGACCAGCGAGTTGCTTACCACCTGGAAGAAGATTAACAAACCTACGCCAAGCTCATATCAGCGCCATCTTTTCCACAGCCATCGGACCAGCTCCTACATCACTCAGCCACCCTATATGAGCCATAGTAGCCAATTGAATGCATCCAGACCCTTTTCCTCCTCCGTCCTATTTAAACACCTTCCAGCATCCCTCTGATGCGTCGTTTACCAATCTAGCAGTCACAATAAAAATACTCTGCCCTTTTCTCAAGCGGCAGAGTATTTTTATTCATGTATCCCAAATTCACACCAATAACAGACCATAGTCGGATTATTTTCACTTTTTGCACTTAATTAAGTAATTATTTTAACAAAATGCCGTATTTAAGATTGTATAAACACGTATAAAAGTGTATCATAGTTTTAGATGGTTAATTCTAACATGTTTACTGATGATTATTATATCACACCAATTATTCTGTAAGAATCCGTAAGGGGCGATTTCTCTTGAACAACAAAATGCCTGTCACCTCCTTCGGGTGGGCCATCAAACAAAGGCTTGTCGAGCTTCGGCTGGATCAGAAAACATTTTGCGAGACACATAATATTCCACCTTCACGCTTGTCCAATCTGATTCACGGCACCCGCAAAGCACAAAGGTACAGAAAACAAGTTGCTGCAATTCTGAATATCGACGATAACGATTATAAGGAGGCGACACCACACTAAACCGAACAAGCATTTCAGCAACCAATGCGTCGCCATATTATCAGGAAACCAAATAAACCCGTAAACCGAACCCTCAGTTCGTTTTACGGGTTATCACCCAGGCGTTTAGCCATAGATTATTCAAGTTTTGTTTTGTCCTTCTCTCTTTTTTGCTTACGGTACTTCGCAAATTCAACGTATTCTAAAATAAAGTTCTGTTCTTCTGTCTCAAGATCTTCAGCCTGGCAATTCAGTGGCCCCATCACCCCAAAAAAATAAGCAGCCTTCTGCTCCTGAAGCACGCCTTCCCCTGGCTTAATCCCTTTCATCAACCAGTCGAGCGATACATTAAAAAAGTCCGAAATCTGAATCAAATGGGCGGTACCTGGCGTTGTTTTTCCCCTTCTCCAATCACCGAGATTCCCTGAGCTAATTTTAAGCTTTTCACAAAATGCCTTCTTGGTCATTCCTCGATCCTTAATTAAAGCTTCAATCCGCTGATAAATAGTTTGATCTCCCACAACGTTTCCCCTCCGACACTGTAGCTTTTTCTAATTAATTTTCAATTGTACACATTAGAATGTCCTTATCAAATCCCACAGCAAACATTAATCAGTAGTTGAATTGGGCTGGTTTTTCTCTTTACGAAAGCGGGTAAATTCAATATACTCAAGTATAAAATCTCTTTCCGCCTCACTTAGCGATCCCCCCTGGCAATTCAGTTGCCCTGAAGCTCCAAAAAAATAAGGGTCCTGCGACTCCTTCAGCACCTTACTCTGCACGTCTCGACCCAGCATAATCCAATCCAGACTAGCGTCAAAAAAAGAAGCGATTTCTATGAGTTTATTCGTGCCTGGTGTCGTTTTTCCTCTTTTCCAATCTCCAAAGTTCCCTGTACTAATGCCCAACTGCTGGCAAAACGCCTTTTTGGTCATACCTCGTTCCTTAATGAGCTCCTCAATGCGTTGGTAAATAGATTGCATAGAAGTTCCTTCCTCCCTAGCAGGCTCTCCAAATAACGATATCATGTCCCTTGTTCCCTTTTCAAAGATCGCGTGTGCTAAAATTACCGAATTATGTATGTTGGTTTTCATTATACCACAATATGCAACAAAAACCGCCTGTTTTCCGAAGAAAGGGCGGTCTTTAAGTCAGTTCGCTTACGCCAATCACGTAGCAGAGTTGTCGATTTTAAGTAAAATCCGCTTCAATTCGTTCAACGTTTCACTTAAGTGCAATAAATCTTCTTCCGGCAGATACACCAGTCTCTCTTGAATTTTATTAGAGAAGGTATGAAACACCTGTTCACAAAAAGCGTCGCCTTCTTCTGTAATGGCTACGTTCACGACTCTACGATCCGAGTCGCACGATTGACGGTCAGCCAACCCATGCTCCACCAGCTTATCCAGAAGAGGAGTCATGTTTGGACGAGAGACATTTAGTTGTTTGGACAAATCGGATACCGTAGACGAACGCACTTCACGCAGAAGCAAGAGTACCTGAAAGTTATTAGGCGACAAATGCAACGGAAAATCAAGCGGACCGTAGGTGAAAAATTTCTTCTTCACAATCGGAAACAAGCCCAAAATATTTTCTGATATATTTCCTAACAGTTGAGTGTCCATATTTTTCACCGTCACTTCATAAGTTTATATATTTATTATTCTATAACATTATGGCGTTATATTATACTATGGAATCATTATTTCATCATAATCATTGTTTAATTGCATCCATGCACAAATAAAAAAAGCCTCTAACGCGAGAGACTTTTCCGTTTATTCCATTGATGCGGTCGAGAGGACTCGAACCTCCACGAGCGTACGCTCACTACCCCCTCAAGATAGCGTGTCTGCCATTCCACCACGACCGCATAACAAAATATAAATGGTGAGCCATGAAGGACTCGAACCTTCGACACCCTGATTAAAAGTCAGGTGCTCTACCAACTGAGCTAATGGCTCATGCTGTTCATCCTAGCTGTCCGCCATTAGATCAGACCTCAGGAATTCCCCTTAAGCATGCAACATGTAGTCTGTAAAGACAACAATGACCCGTAGGGGATTCGAACCCCTGTTACCTCCGTGAAAGGGAGGTGTCTTAACCCCTTGACCAACGGGCCTTATGAATGTACACCAACTTGACGACAAGAAAGAGTATATCAAATAGAATAGTAAATGGCAATACTTATTTTTAAAATTTTCAAAAAAGCTATTTTATATAATTGTAAAATGCACATTTACTTACATTAACTTATTTATTATCATCTAAACCCTGAAAAATCACGATAAACGATTGCAATATCACTTACATTTACTTATAATCACTTACGAGATACCGAAATGATTATATATTAGAGGAGCTTTCTATGTATCAGGAAGAACGAATGTTAAAAATCGTTGATTACTTACAGCTTCACAAGCGTATTTCGGTGGATGATATTTGCGAAATTTTTAATGTTTCACGGGATACGGCCCGCCGAGACCTGGTAAAACTTGAGGAGCACCAAAAAATTATTCGTACCCGCGGCGGTGCCCTTCTCCCTAAACTGCATCACGATCCAATTGGAAATTATAACGAAAGACTGCTTACTGTATCTGAGGAGAAACAAGTGATCGGACAATTGGCTGCCAGTATGGTACGAGATAGGGATCGTATTATATTGGATTCCTCTACCACCGTACAGGCGTGTGCAGAAAGACTGAATGTGCAGGAATGTTCGGTTATCACCAATTCAATCAATCAGGCTGACGTACTATCTGGAAAAGACGGTGTCTCCATTCATCTATTGGGGGGCCGCCTCCAAAAAGAACACCGATATGTATACGGCTCGTCCGTAATCGCCACTTTGTCTCACTATTTTGTAGACAAAGCTTTTATCGGGATTGGAGGCATATCAGCTCACGGACTAAGCCTGATTCATGAAGAGGACGGTATGCTGAAGCATCAGATGATGAAACAGGCAGATCAGGTGATCATCCTTGCGGACCATTCGAAATTCGGAATCAATTTCCCGTATCGTTTTGCTGATTTGTCTGAGGTTAATATCGTGATCACCGATCGCTTACCAGAACCGGCGATGCTGGAAATTTTGCAACACCATGATATCGAAGTTGTTGTCCCCTCATAAACTTGAAGCCAATCGCTCTAACTAGACGCAATATGTATAACAGAGATATCAGAAGACAGGAGCTGGAGAGAAATGAAACTGTTTGCGATTGATATGGATGGAACGCTATTGAACGAGGAAGGAAAAATAAGCAAAGCCAACGCAGAGGCAATCCGCAAGGCACAGCAGCAAGGTGTTCAAGTGACGATTGCCACTGGCAGAGCCGCTTATGATGCCTGGACAAAGCTAGAGGAAGCAGAGCTGGTTACTCCCGTCATCGGGGCAAACGGCGCCACTGTGCACGATGTGCATCGGCGCCAGCTAACCTCTACTCCTATGGGCCGGAGCGAAACATTTGAAGTGCTAAGCTGGCTCGAGGGTAACGACTTCTACTATGAGGTCATGACAGACCGGGCTATTTATTCTCCACAAAAGGGGCATCAGCTACTTGCTGTTGAAATGGACCGCTTGCTGAGCGCCAACCCAGATATTTCGCTGGATACTTTATTACATGCAGCTGAAAAACAATATGAACAGACCGGGCATACCCGCATCGCTTCATATGAGCAGATTCCAATGGATGTAGAGATATATAATGTGCTCTGTTTCTCCTTTGATCATGCCAAATTGGAACGGGGGCGTAAACGTTACCGAGATTTTCAAGGTCTAAACATGGTCATCTCCTCAGATCGCAACTTTGAAGTCGAGCATAAGGATGCGTCTAAAGGTAATGCATTGCTTTATCTCGCGAATTATCTGAACATCCCTATGCAGGAAGCCGTAGCGATCGGTGACAGCTATAACGATATTTCCATGCTGACGATGGCCGGAAGAGGTATTGCCATGGGCAATGCAAATGACGACATTAAGGCTGTCTGCTCCGAAGTTACCCTGACCAATGTGGAAGATGGCGTTGCTCATGCTCTGTTGAACCTCCTCAACACCGTTGAGGCTGACACTGTGAAATAGAAGGGATTAGTTGCGTACTGCGTACAACTCAGGCTAACGCTGTTTCATGCTGTACGCAACATGTCCGTCTTACATATAACAATTCTTAAAAAGCAGATCTAGACGAAAAAGACGCTCGCAAGCATGGTTACCATGCATAGGAGCGTCCTTTTCTGTTTGAAATACCAACGGAGAGAGAGGGATTCGAACCCTCGCACCGCTTACGCAGTCTAACCCCTTAGCAGAGGGTCCCCTTATAGCCACTTGGGTATCTCTCCATGGCTCCCCGAACAGGACTCGAACCTGTGACAACTCGATTAACAGTCGAGTGCTCTACCAACTGAGCTATCAGGGAATATTACTGTAAATTATCATACAGTATGGTTAATTTACCATGAATCAGGGGGCCTCGTCAAGTGCCAACAAGCGAAGTTTACCTCCACATTTCCCACAGCGATATCGCTGTGGATTCATTTTACGCTTACGCATATACTCCTGTTGACAGGAAACACACACTAGCTTGTAACGATAAGGCTGAGGCTTTCTTCCCACTCTTCCCGGTAGGGTCTGACAATGCCTGCTTCCTCCTACGCGAGCCAGCCATGCTTTGAAATCAGCATCACGATGCTGGTAGCCCATTCCGCGCAGATGTAGATGATAATGGCACAGCTCATGCTTTATAATTTTTTCCACCTCAGAACGTCCATAAGCTGCGAGTTGATGTGGATTAATTTCAATATGATGACTTTTCATAAAATATCGACCGCCTGTAGAAGACAGCCGCGCATTAAAGGTGGCTTGATGTTGAAACGGCACGCCAAAGCTCTCCAGCGAGATGCGCTCTACCCATTCTTGAAGTTCTTTATTACTCATGGAAGGGTTCATTGAATTGCTCAGAGACTTGGACTCCATCCTTATGGTTTCCCTCCTTTGCTTCATACTGACAAGCATATTATAAAATGACGGCCGAAGTCTAACCCTGGTTCATAAGCACACTTTAGGTATCCACCCCATATGCTAAACATACAGATGTAACGCAGAGGAGGAGATCGGCTTGCCTCAATGGCTCAGCAACCAGCTCATGCGGGCCTTTTACAAGAAGGACCGACGCCAAATTAAACTGTTGAACGATTGTTGGTTTTTTTATCATAAAGCACCTGGTATAGAATTTGACGCCAACAACGGGTAGAAGCAGAAAAGTTCCAGAAATGAAAAACCGGAGTCTCCAATATGATTCGGAGATTCCGGCTTTTTTTACTCTCACAAAAGGTTATACAGCTTTATTTAAAGCACTATGCCTGTGACTGCGCATCTGCGGGAGGTTTCATAGTCAGACCTACCCTGCCTTTTTTCAAATCAACATTCAACACCCACACGGTTACGTTATCACCAACAGATACAACATCCATCGGATGCTTAACAAAACCACTGCGCAGCTGTGAAATATGAACCAACCCGTCACTTTTAATACCGATATCCACAAATGCACCGAAATCAATGACATTGCGGACCGTTCCCTGAAGTTCCATACCCGGTGCCAGATCCTCGATCTTCAACACATCCTTGCGGAATACAGGCAATGGCAACTCGTCGCGCGGGTCACGACCTGGTCGCTGGAGGCTGTCCAAAATATCCCGCAATGTTGGTACACCAACTTCCAGCTTCGCAGCCAGCTGATCAATATTAGACACATTCAGCGCTTCTGTTGCAACTTTCGAACCCAGATCATGGGCACTGATACCTAGCTCCGCCAACAGACGGTCTACGACAGCATACGATTCAGGGTGAATCGGTGTGCGATCCAGTGGATTTTCTCCACCCGGTATACGGATAAAGCCAACGGATTGCTCGTAGGTTTTTGCGCCAAGTCGCGGCACCTTCTGCAACTGACGACGGTTGCTGAATTTACCGTTTTCCTCACGATACTTCACGATGTTTTTAGCAATAGTAGCGTTGATCCCTGCTACGTAGGACAACAGCGCCGAGGAAGCCGTGTTCACATCCACACCGACGTGGTTAACAGCCGATTCCACAACGTCCTTCAAGCTCTCATCCAGATGTTTCTGCGACACATCATGCTGGTATTGACCTACACCAATGGCCTTCGGCTCAATTTTGACCAGCTCAGCCAGCGGGTCCTGCACACGACGCGCGATGGACGCCGCACTGCGCTCAGCTACGTCCAAATCAGGAAATTCTTCCTGTGCCAGCTTGGAGGCAGAGTATACGCTCGCACCTGCCTCATTGACGATCAGATACGCGAGGCTGTTGTCACCAATATCCGCGATAACTTCGGCTACGAATTGCTCTGTCTCGCGTGATGCGGTTCCGTTACCAATGACAATCAACTCGATGTCGTATTTAGCAATCAGCTGCTTGAACGTTTCGGCAGCCTCACGTTTCTTGTTGTTCGGCGGTGTTGGATATGTCACAGCCACTTCCAGCAGCTTGCCTGTGTCATCGACAACTGCCAGCTTGCAGCCTGTCCGATAGGCCGGATCGACTCCAAGCACACGACGCCCCTTGATCGGAGCCTGTAGCAACAGGCTGCGCAAATTGCCTGCAAAGATAGAGATGGCCTGCTGTTCGCCCTTCTCTGTCATTTCAGCGCGCACTTCACGTTCGATAGATGGCGCGATAAGTCTTTTATACGCATCCTCAATGACACTGCGTAGCAGGTCTTCCACCACAGACGATCCTTTAATCACTTGACCTGCCACATAATTGTAGATGGAATCCGGTGCTACCTCCAAACCAACCTTGAGAATGCCCTCCCGCTCTCCGCGATTAATCGCCAGAATACGGTGAGGTGGCATTTTCTTAGCCAGCTCACGATAGCTGTAGTAATTCTCATACACAGACTCTTGCTCGGTATCCTTCGCTTCAGAGGTCAGCATCCCATGATCCAGCGTGTATCGACGCACCCATTGGCGAATAGCCGCATCATCAGCTATATTTTCGGCCAAAATATCCATGGCTCCTTGGATGGCTGCCTCAGGGGTTTCGACTCCCAGTTCAGCATTCACATAGGATTCAGCTTCTTTCAAAGCATCACCCTGCTTCGGCTGACCCCAAATCCAGATGGATAGCGGCTCCAACCCCCGTTCCTTTGCCACACTGGCGCGAGTCTTGCGCTTTTGCCGATATGGACGATACAGATCCTCCACTTCTTGAAGTTTAACCGCAGAGGTGATAGCAGCCTGCAGCTCTTCAGTCAGCTTGCCCTGTTCATCAATAATGCGGATGACCTCTACCTTACGATCCTCCAGATTACGTAAATACAGCACACGATCTTCAATTTCACGCAGCTGATTTTCATCCAGCTCTCCTGTCATTTCCTTACGATAACGCGCGATAAAAGGAATTGTATTTCCTTCATCCAATAAACTGATCGTTGTCCGGATTTGCTTGAGTGCCAGCGACAGCTCTCTCGCCACTTGTTTGACAATCCGTTCTTGGCGTTCTGCTTCGTTCGGCTCCTGCCCAATTTCCGTCTTCATTTCCTCGTTAGACAAACCTATCCCTTCTTCCTCACAGCTCTTGTCATACATCATGTCTTTTATTATCACAAAAAATGATTCAAAGCGCCAGCAGGTGACGTAAAAGCAAGCCCTACCTGTATTTTTCTTCGGACATGCAAAAGGACAGCGCTAGAGCGCTGTCCTTTCCCGTTTCACTCGTCGTTCCATCATACTAAAAATCAATCAAACCGAGACTGATCTGTAGCGAATCGCTCACTTTGCGCATGGTTTCTTCATCCAAATGGGTGATTTTGTCGGTAAGCCTTTGCTTGTCGATCGTCCGGATTTGCTCCAGAAGAACAACAGAATCACGATCAAAGCCATGCGTCGCCGCGTCGATTTCCACGTGTGTAGGCAGCTTTGCCTTCTGAATCTGTGCTGTGATGGCTGCTACGATCACGGTAGGGCTAAACCGGTTGCCGATATCATTTTGAATGATCAGCACAGGTCTGACGCCACCTTGCTCGGAACCGACTACGGGTGAAAGGTCTGCAAAAAAAACGTCGCCGCGCTTTACGATCAATATGGATTACACCCCGCTAACTGTACGGCCCAAGGTGCTGTTTGCATCTTCCTCCGCGTGAAAGGCTTCAGATGCCATGGTCAGGTTAATTTTAGCCATTTCCATGTATCCACGCTGCATAGCTTCACGAATGTAACGTTTTTTACGTTCACCTACATAAAGCTTCATTGCCTGCCTGATAAATTCACTGCGGTTGGAATTCTCCATAGCTACGATCCCGTCCACTTCCTGCAAGAGATGATCTGGCAAACTGATCATTATTCTTTTGGTGTTCTGCAAATTGGCCAACTTCTCTTCCACCCCCAAAACCTTGTCGCCATTGTACCATTATAACGTTATTCCCGGTAATTTATTCAAACGGAATATAAGAGAATGTATATGATATGCGTATATCATCTATGCTGCATTCCATTATAAACTACGCAGTTCGTTTTCGTACAGGCGTTTGATCCCCGAAATACAAGTGTCAGCGGAGCCTAGTGCGTCTTTTGACAGTTATAGCGCTCTTTTCTTTCCTTTGTACATATTTCGGGACGTTCTACGAAAACTCCTGCTTTTATCCGGTAATTTGCGTTATGAAATTAATTCCAGCGGGTTGGAAGAAGCGAGTTCACCCGAACGACAGGAACATGATCTCGCATGTAAACACGCGGTACCCTGTCTGCGATCATGCAGATCACCTCGTAGTGGATTGTACCAAGCTTGGATGCCAGCTCATCCGCCGCAATGATTTCGCCGGACTGCTGGCCGATGAGAACAACCTCTTCGCCGGTTTGGATTTCTTCCGCATCCTCTGCGAAAGATTGTAAGGATACCATACACTGGTCCATGCAGATCGTACCGAGTACAGGGACGCGACGACCGCGTATCAACACTTCGACCTTCCCACTTAGCATGCGGGAGTATCCATCCGCATAACCAATTGGCAGTGTGCCGATCCGCTCTTCATCAGAGGTTACATACCGGGTGCCGTAGCTAACCCCCCAGCCGGGAGGAAGCGTCTTGGTATAAACCACCGCCGTCTTTAATGACAATACAGGCAACAGTTCAATGACTTGCCGGTTAACCTCATCAGACGGATACAGACCGTATATACTGATGCCAATCCGCACCATATTGGGGGAAAGGGAAGGGGTATCAATGGTGGCCGCGCTGTTGCCCGTATGTATAATGGGAATAGAAATACCTTGTTCCCTTAGCGCATCCGCCACGCCCCGAAACCGATCATATTGTAGCAGTGTATAGCTTTTATCTTCTTCATCCGCACGGGCAAAATGGGTGTACATGCCTTCCAGCAGCACCTGCTCTAATTCGTGAACCTGCCGGACAAAAGCCAAAGCCGTTTCTCCAGGCAGCAAACCGAGTCTTCCCATACCGCTGTCTATTTTGATGTGCACCTTCAGCTTGCGTTCGCTTCCTTGGCGATCCAATCTGCAGATACCCTCCAGCACTTCCTCACTAAACACAGTCAATGAGATATCATGCTCCCAAGCTGTTTGGACAGCTTCAGGTGAGGTATAGCCGAGTACAAGGATCGGCAGTCCAACCCCCGCATGACGAAGCTCCAGAGCCTCATCCAGAAAAGCGACGCTCAAATAATCCGCACCAAGGCGTTCCATTTCCTTTGAAATTTCTACGGCACCGTGACCGTAGGCATTAGCCTTGACACAGACCAGCATCAGCTTATCCGCAGGCAATGCCTTGCGAAAGGCCTCATAGTTGGCGCCAAGGTGATCCAGGTTGATTTCGGCCCGGGTCGATCTGTATTGTGCTTGCAAAATCCAGTCACCTTCTTCAATTGTTAGCCTGTAACGTAACCTTTTACCATTTTGGATATAGCAAAATCCTTGCTTCCAAAGGTTAATGGTAATGTTCAGAGACGTGGCTGTCAATGGCAGGGGGCTCTGCCAGCCTCCTCTACCATCTTTACAATAGAACAAGATATACAAGCGATGCACATCTTAGACTGCGAATGAACAAAAGACGGATACGGGCGGTAGCAGAGCATTTTACACTCTAGACCGTCTGCATCCGTCTATAAAATTTTATTTACCCGATTGTTCCTGTATAGAAGCGGCAATTTGTATCATTTCGCTCACAGGCAAGTCAGCACTGGTGATTCTGAACTCTATTCCATCATTCATCCAGGTCATCGTCTGCTGTTCACTTCCTGTCAGCACGGCAAAACTTCCTCCAATATCAACCAGTTCGCCTGCCGTCAATGCGACCGCCCGATCTTTTGGACGCGCCTCCACAATGGTATAGTTATACGTTCCGCTGTACCGCAGCATCACTGCATGTGTACCATTATCCTCCAGCTCCGGCGTATCCTTGATTTGTACTCCGGCTGGCGTGTAGGACGGTTCAATCAAGCCGAACTCACCCAACACAGCTTCTGCGGCATCCGTTCCCGCTGACGTTCCAGTTGCAGCATCCGCTGTGCCCGGTGTCTGTTGCTGCTCCTCTGCGTTAGCTGCTGCTTGCGGCTTGGACGTATCGCCAGTGACAGCTCCGTCGCTCTTTGCTTCACCAGACGGTTGCTGGACATCGCCCCCTACGGTTCCCTGCTCTTGTCCGGCTTCACTGGACGTCACGCCAGTCGTCCCTTCTAACGTACCGGTCGTATCAAGCGGACCGCTGGAATCCACTGCCCCTGAAGATGGCGATCCCTCGTTACCTGCATTCGTTTTTCCGGAAGCCATATTCCGCTCCATATCAAAGGAATCCTTGTCAAACTTCGTATCAAAAGCAAATTGATCGAATTTCAGATCGACAACCACCTTGGCATTCGCATCAGATACTTGTACCTGAGTAGGGGCATAGTTGTTTTTGGATAGCCAAATCTTTTGCCTTACCAGCGCATGGCTATTGTAGTTCGCGGCCACATCAAACACATAGGATTTATCGTCGGTAGCCAACTGACGGGAAGCATCACCGATAATGCTGCGAACCAGCGTCTCATATAAATATACCTGACCCTGATTGTTTGGCCAGTCGCTCTTGAAACGGAAGCTTTTGTTCAGGCTGGGGGTCAGTACAAATACACCCTCATCATTACGAAGCACAATTTGCGTAACATCTTTTTTCTCGTTCGTCATGGCAATTCGGTAATAGGACGGCTTGCGATAGGAAATATCCACCTTGTATTCCTGCGGCGTGTCGCCGGTATGCAGCGTCATCAAAGCTGTACCGTGGTAGCTGTTCAGGTCGCTCACCACGTCACTCAAATCTTTAACCACATCGTCTGCGCTCTTCTTGCCGCACCCGGCCAGCAGCAACGTTACACACATGACCATGGCAAGCATCCATGAAATCCGGCGCATGTCATCAACCCCTTCAGCACATGTTTTAAATGAATTAGTACATGTCTATGAAGGACTTGTTCGATTTATGCAGACTGGCATGACAAGCTTGAGCGTATCCTTGTGTCATGCTATAAAATCTTTTGGAGACTGATCATAAATTCATACAAGAAATAAACTGAAAAACCAATCAAAACCACACCGGCACAGATTGTAACCCACTTGATGGCGGTTCGGTTCATGGCTTTTCGTGTTGTCGCTACGAGGGTCATCAAACCTAAATCATGAATAAGAATACCAAACAAAATACCTAAGCCAACAATCAAAAATTGACTTGTATTTGACCGATCAAATGAACTTGCCAGCACAGTCCCAAAAACACTTACCCAGAACACTAAATTCCCTGGTGAAACAGCTACAAGCAGCCCATTTTTATAGGAAGAAAATAATGATTTCGTCTTTTTCTCTCCTTCTAGTGCAATATCATGATCCGCATTTTTAATGCTGTCGTACCCCACGTAGCACAGAAATATGGCTCCAACGAGCCACATGATCACCTGTACAACAGGTAAGGACAGAACAGAGGCCAGACCAAAATATAAACCAATGATTAATAACAAATCGATGGTCATCCCCCCGAGCCCCACAATCCATCCATGCATAAATCCATTCTTTAGCCCTTGCTTCGTCATTTCAACCGTAATGGTACCTACAGGTAATGCTATGGAGAAACCTAGTAAAACATATGTAATAAACAATGCCATTTCAAAACCCCTTTCAAATGTATAAAAACGTTATTCTATATTATAAAAAATGACAAATCAATAAAATGTTGAAGCCTGTATGAGCTTAAAACACATGAGACTTATTTTGTACAAAATCGGATTCATTGACCAAGTTTGTCCATTGAGTATTGAGGTTCCAGCACTTATCATTGCTTTTGTGATAATAATTCTCATTCGCAAATTTATGAACTATCATATTATACGGAGGCTGCTATGACCAACAAAAAATCTACTCGACAATACACTGCTCTGATCTGTCTATTCTCTCTTATGGGGGCATTGCTGCTAGGATGCGGCGCATCTGATAAGCAGACTGCAAGCAGCAACACAACAGCATCTACAACCTCGGAAGCTGCCACAACTCGTGCCTACACAGACTATAAGGGTCATACAGTAAACATTCCCACGACTCCTGAGCGCATTGCTTACTTCGGAGAAAACTATGGGGATCTATTGGTTTTAGGCGTACAGGCTGTTGGTACATCGACTTCTATGATCGAGGGAAAGATATATGAGAAAAAAGTTCAGAATGTATCGGACCTAGGATTTCCCATTGATTTAGAAAAAACATTGGCTCTACAACCAGACCTAATCATCACCGCCGATACGGATGAAAAACAATACGCAGCGTTAACGAAAATTGCACCTACAATTATGTTCGATACCTTCGCTCCACTGAACGATCGTTTGCTACATCTCGGAGACATTGTGAACAAGAAAAAGGCTGCTGAGGACTGGCTTGCCCAATATAAAATCAAGGAAGCAGAGATGTGGACCAAACTTCATGCGCAAGGTGTTAAGTCGGGTGAAACAGCTTCGGTCTTTACCTACTATCCCGGTGATCGTTTGTTCGTCATGGCACGGACAGGCCTGTCACAGATATTATATGAAGAGAATGGTCTCAAGCCTACTCCTCTTATTCAGAAAGCGCTGGATGAGGACAAAGGATTCGTGCAATTATCACAGGAAGTAATCGGACAATACGCTGGAGATCGGATTTTCATACTAAGCACTCCAAGTTCAGAAGCCCAGCAATCCACCGAACAATTAATGAAAAGCAAGCTGTGGCTTCAGCTCCCTGCTGTCAAGCAGGGACATGTGTACATGCAGGACATTGGCAAAACCGAAAGTGATGCATCTACTCGGGAATGGTTGCTGGAGGAAATGCCCAAGCTCATAAAATAAGATTGGAGAAGCCTATCGTCCTTGTTGATAGGCTTCTTTTTTGTTGAACCTAAAGGAGGTATACTTATGCATATATGATAACCATTCTCAGTAAAAGGAGCTTTACACCGTGAATCAGCCTTCGTCGTCTGTAAATTCACCTCCACCCAACACACTGCTTTTTCATTTTAAAGGAATTGTGTTGGTTAGTGAGCCTACCGTTGGACAAATATCTCAATCAAATTCCGATCACTGTCTGCTTATGTTCATCGGCGGGGCTGGTAGGGTGGATGTGGGTCAAGAACAATATGTATTCCATTCAGGTCATGGGTATTGGTTAACTCCTGGCGAATCCTATCGCATCGCTCCCTTGGATGGAACTGTTCCTGAATACTACAAAATCACGTTCAAGGTCATTACCATGCCGTTGGAGCCACAATCGGACGCGACCTTGGTTGAAAACGCAACGGGCATGCCATCCATATATCACGGATCTGTCCTGCCAGACCCGCGTGAATACATCGTTTCCTCTTCCTTCAAGCCTATTCAGTTGGCCGAAGAGTTATTTTATAGCACCCAACAAACAATACAGCCTCATAGACAAACCACTGCATTGCGTCAGCAAATCATGTTTCAAGAGCTGCTCTTACTGTGGCAGGAAGCCCACGTCCCTATTAAGCATAACGAGGGCTTTAATCCGACATTGCCTGCATCGGTGGAAAGCACCCTTGCATATATGGAAAACCACTACGAAAAGCCTATTACCGTCAAGCAGCTTGCCGAACAGGCCAACGTTTCCATATGGCAATACTCCCAGCTGTTTCGCAAAATAACGGGCAAAAAGCCGTTGCATTACCTCACTGAGCTGCGCTTGAACCATGCCAAGCGGCTGCTGCTGGAATGCAAACGGCCTTTACGTGAAATTGCCCGTCAGGCGGGTTTCTCTGACGAATATTATTTTAATCGGCGTTTTAGGCAAATGACCGGGGTTCCACCGGGTAAATATGCGCTTTCCACTCCCGGTTCTGTGTGCGTTAAGGATTGGACTGGCCACCATATTCATATCCCTCGTCGAGCGAGCCGCATCATCTATCACGGAGAAACGATGGGCGATTTGCTCGCGTTAGGAGCCACAGCCATAGGCGGAAGCCTGCGGCTCAGTGAATACAGCGTCTATAAGCATCGTCTTGAGAACGTAACTGACGTGGGACTTCCGCTGGATACCCGCTTGACCAGCGCTCTTGATCCTGATCTGATTATCATCGCCAACTCGGATGAACAGGAATATGAGCGTATTGCAAGCATCGCGCCCACCGTCACCTTCAACTCCTTTGCCGCCCTGGAGGAACGACTGCGTACACTTGGCGCCTGGCTCGATAAGGAACAAGAGGCCGAACGCTGGTTAGCGACCTTCACCGCTCGTAATCTGGCGATGTGGCAGCAGCTCAGCACGCATATCACAGCCGGAGAAACCGCCTCTGTTTTTATCTACGACCATGGCGATCGGCTCTTTGTCATGGGCATGTCCGGATTCTCATCGGCCCTCTACCACCCGCACGGCTTCCAGCCTGTCGAGCCAATCCAAAAGATGCTTGATGAGGGACTGGGCTTCGCAGAAATTAATCCAAACGAATTGCCTGATTACGCTGGCGATCGCATATTTATGCTCGTCCCTACGGCACCAGACTCCAAGCATACGCTGGAATGCATGCTCAACAGCCCTCTCTGGCATAGCCTCCCTGCTGTGCGTCAAGGCCAGGTATATTTCGTAGAAGCAGACCGCTGGAACTGGAGCGATGCTATGACTCGGCAAAAGCTGCTCACTGCACTGCCCAAACTGCTCGTTCGTTGATGCTGAAATGCTGTTATTTTTCAAAAGCTACATGAGTCCTTGAATAGTCCCATCTGCCTCCAGCGACATATGCTCAGCTGCTGGAGATTTGGGCAATCCTGGCATCGTCATGGTATTACCTGTTTCCACGACTACAAAGCCTGCGCCTGCGGACAATGATACGCTGGACACGTGAATGGTGAACCCCTCCGGCGCACCTAGCAAGGAAGGTTGATCTGAGAAAGAATACGGCGTTTTGGCCATACATACAGGCAGTTGTCCAAAACCAAGCTGCTCCATACCAGCCAACGCCCGTTTGGCTGCAGGCGTGTAAGCCACCTCTGCCGCACCGTAAATCTCCTTGGCAATGACACTAATTTTCGCTTGCAAATCAAGCGTATGATCATATAGCGGCGCAAAATGGGCTTTATCCTTCTGAAGTAAGTTCAGCAGGCTTTGGGCCAATTTTTCTCCCCCTTGGCTTCCCTGCGCCCATACTTGTGAAAGCTCTGAGGGTACACCCAGCTTGCGGCATTCTGAGAAAATCAAATCCAACTCAGCTTCGCTATCTGTTACAAAATGGTTAATCGCCACCAAGACAGGCACACCAAACTTTTGCAAATTCCGTACATGCCGGCTCATATTGGCTAATCCGAGTTGCAATTGCTCCAGATTTTCCGCATCCAGCTCCTGTTTAGCTACACCGCCGTTATATTTCAGCGCTTTGGCGGTTACAACCAGCACAGCCGCATCCGGCTGCAAGCCGGACTGGCGGCACTTGATGTCAAAGAACTTTTCCGCTCCCAGCTCAGCCCCAAATCCCGCCTCTGTGACGACGACCTCTCCCAGCTTCAACGCCAGCTTTGTACCGATCAGACTGCTACATCCATGGGCAATATTAGCAAAAGGTCCACCATGCACAATAACCGGAGTGCCTTCCAACGTCTGCACTAGATTAGGCTTTAATGCTTCCCGAAGCAGCACAGCCATTCCTTCCACCGCGTGCAGATCCTCTGCTTTTACCGCTTCACCGGATTCGTTATATCCAATCACCATCCGACCCAACCGTACTTTAAGATCGTCCATATTTTCACTTAAGCATAGCACCGCCATGACTTCCGATGCCGAGGTAATCAGAAAGCCGCTTTCTCTTACCGCTCCATTCCCCGTTCCCAATCCAGTCACAATACTTCGCAAGCTCCGGTCATTCATATCGACAGCCCGTTTCCACACGATTCGGTCTGGCTTCAGCCGCAAAGCATTTCCATGGAACAAATGGTTATCAATCATCGCTGCCAGCAAATTATGTGCTGCCGAAATCGCATGTATATCCCCTGTAAAATGCAGATTAATGTCTTCCGCCGGAACAATCTGGGCCTGTCCTCCCCCGGTGGCTCCACCTTTCATCCCAAAGCAAGGTCCAAGGGACGGCTCACGCAGCGCAGCAACGGTTTTATGCCCCATCGCGTTGAGTGCCTGGGACAGCCCGATGGTTGTCAGCGTTTTTCCTTCTCCAGCCGGAGTGGGATTCATCGCTGTAACCAGCACCAGCTTTCCATTCGGGCGATCCTTCAGTTCCTCCCACAGAGATGGATTCAGCTTCGCTTTATATTTGCCATACGTCTCCAGATGCTCTTCTTCAATTCCTGCTTCTTTGGCTATATCAATAATCCTCTTCATCTTTCGTTATGTACCCCCCGTTTTATAAGTCTGACCCATGGTGTCGAACCCTTTATCATTTTATTCTACCAAAGTGTACGGTTTATTGCGCTATGATTCATTTCATCGCAAGCATGACTATCCTGTGAGTTATAAAAAAAGCATCCCCTGCCTGCATGAACTTTGAGGATACTCTTTTGGCATGTCCTAATCAGCAGAAATCCTTTAGAAATCAGGACAGCTTGGGACTACAAACCATCCATATGTAAGCAATTAAACTCTCAACTACTCTCCACTTTATAATGCTTTTCCAGCAGTTCTTTAAAAACGTCAATCGGGTACTTGTATTGATCCGTTTTGAACACAATCCGGTTATTCCACTGGTTCTTTTCCAGCTCGCACCCATGCTCCATGTCCAGTTCCTTCATAATAAATATAATCTCATCTAAGGTTACCATCACACTATGTCTATTCGTCGTAGTCGCCAGCATCTGCTCGCCTTCCTGTATGTATGCCTTAACGATCTGTTCATCAAACCCTTCGCTGATCATTAATTCCTTCAAGGTTTGTACAAAAAGAGACGGCAGGTTTTTGTACTGCGATTTTTTAATCCCAAACAGCGTGACGCTTAAGCGGGAAATATCATGCATAAACACAATATTTTTTCTCCGGTTCAGTAAAAACAAGCTGGCATGCCAACTATTCAAAGGCGGATAAATATCAACTTGAAGTGGTTCAGTCTCCCATTCCTTCAGCAGTTTTTGGGTTCCCCGTATAACAAACATCATTGCTCTCCTTTATTGACGGTTCTGTACCGTAGCTCGTGATCTGACATCCCTAATCTCTCACACTAGGCTTGCCCCGGAAATTATAACACCGTATTCCAAACATCGGATTATAGACTATTTCAGTATAGAATAGGGGAATGATTAATTACCTGACACTGTTGAACGTAGCTCCTTCGGGACAATCCAGGGCATTTTCGTTTTCTTAGTGGATATTTTTTATGGAAATCCCCTTCACCGCTCTATATAATTCAGGTACAGTTCGTCACACGAGCTTAATCTAAAAATTAGGGGTGTTCCACACCTATGTCACAGCATATTTTACTTATTGAAGACGATCTATCCATTGCTGAAATGCTGCTCAAAGCACTCACCAAGGAGGGCTACAATTTAACCACCGCCTATGACGGAGAAGAAGGACTTAATACCTTTGAACGGCATAACTATGACCTCGTACTCGTGGATCTGATGATGCCAAAGGTTGATGGTATGGAGGTAATCCGCCGAATTCGTACCCGCAGCGCCGTGCCGATTTTGATTATGTCGGCTAAGGACAGTGATGTGGATAAAGCGCTTGGACTGGGCTTCGGGGCAGATGATTATGTTGCCAAACCTTTTTCGATGCTTGAGATGACGGCGCGTATTCAATCCGCAATCCGCAGATCGACTACCTATGCTCGTCTGCAACAGCAGGAGGAACAGCCGCAAGCACAAGTGTTGACCTATGGAAATTTGCGCATTGATTTTGATCATTTTACAGTCATACGCGATGGAAATGAAATTCAGCTAACAGCCAAAGAATCCGATATTCTGAAGCTGTTTGCATCCAATCCGAACCGGGTTTTTACGAAAGCTCAATTATACGGATTTATTTGGAAAGACGATTATATGGGTGATGAGAATGTGATTAACGTCCATATTCGCCGCCTACGTGAGAAAATTGAAGAAGATCCCTCTCACCCTGTCCACATTAAGACGCTGTGGGGCATCGGCTACAAATGGGAGAATGGTTGATATGAGCATCGAAATCATTTTCGAATGGATTGTCGTCCTCATGATGTCCGTCGTTATCATATGGCTTTGGCGGGAACGTGTAGCCTATAAGCGCAAAATCAAGAATGTCCGAACCCTACTTGAGCGGATCGTGACCGTGAATCATGCGGAAAAGCTGCTATATGTCACAGGTGACGTTGAACTGCAGCGACTCATGACGGAGATCAACCGGCTACTAGACTTAAATTTGAGGGTATCAGCCGATTACAACCGGAGCCAAATCGCTATGCGCAAAATGATTTCAAATATTTCTCACGATCTCAAGACCCCGCTTACCGTTGTGCTTGGTTATGCCGAGATGCTGGATGGCGATCCAGATATTTCGTCAGAAGAACGTATAAAGCTGCTATCCAGAATTCATCAAAAGACAAGCGAAGCGATTGAGCTGATCGGAAGTTTTTTTAGTTTGGCGAAGCTGGAAGCCAACGATACGGATATTCCACTGACCCGACTGGAGATAGGAGAACTGTGCAGACGCAGCATTTTGGAGTTTTATGATCTGCTGACGGCTCAGGGTTTTACGGTACATATTGACATTCCGGAGCATCCCATTTATGCCTTGGGGAACGAAGGAGCCATTGGGCGGGTGCTGAGCAATCTGATTTCAAATGCCATTCGCTACGGGGCAGAGGGTCGAACGCTAGGCCTGACGCTGTCAGAACAGCAGGATACAGTGCGTATAGAAGTGTGGGATCGTGGAAAAGGCATACAGGAGCCGGAGCAGGATAAGGTTTTTGAACGCATGTACACACTTGAGGATTCCCGTAATAAGGCGGTACAGGGCAGTGGACTGGGTCTTACGATTGCCAAGCGCCTGGTTGAATGCATGAATGGAGAGATGCAATTGACCAGCAAACCTTATGAGCAGACCGTCTTCTCTTTTACCTTGAAGAAGATCAACTATTAAGCGAGCTGCTCAACTTAATAAATTTGTAAGGATTACGAAAGAAAAATGAACATTTCGCCCTTTATTCTTGAATTATCAACAGCACACGAAGGGAGAACACCCATGACTTACATATTACGTACACATCAGCTGACCAAAGCCATGAAGGGCAATGAAATTGTAGCAGGGGTCAGTATGAATGTGCGCAAGGGGGAAACCTATGGCTTTCTCGGTCCCAATGGGGCGGGCAAGACAACGATCATGAAAATGATTACCAACCTGCTCAAGCCGACATCGGGTGAGATTGAACTGTTCGGTGAAAAGCTAACGCCAAACTCTTATCATCTGCTCGGACGGATGGGTTCGATTATTGAATACCCAATTTTTTATGATAGACTGACGGCTCAGCAAAATCTCGAACTTCATTGTGAATACATGGGCTATTATAATAAACAGGCTGTCCGGGATGCGCTAGAATTAGTGAACTTGCGGAATGCGAGTGACAAGCCAGTAAAAGACTTTTCACTAGGAATGAAGCAGCGTCTCGGGATTGCCCGGGCCATTGCGACCAAGCCAGAGCTACTCATTTTGGATGAACCAATTAATGGTCTGGACCCAGTGGGAATTAAGGAAATTCGGCAGTTATTCCACATGTTATGCAAGGAATATGGGATGACGCTGCTCGTATCCAGTCATATTTTAGCGGAAATAGAGCAGATTGCGGATACAATAGGCGTGATTAATCACGGACGGCTGATTGAGGAAGTTTCGATGGAACAGGTACGGGATACCAATACAGAATACATCGAATTTACGACCAACGATTGTAAAAAAGCGGCCTACGTCCTCTCCCATCATCTGAGTCTGAATAATATAAAGGTACTCAATGAACAGAGTATACGTATTTACGATATGAGTGTACCGCAGAAGCAAATTACGAAAACGCTCATTTTAAATGATGTAGAAGTCGATTCCATTCATCAGAAAAGCAGTACGCTGGAAGACTACTTTTTACGTCTGTTACATGGAGGTGAGCCCCATGCTTAGATTAATACAGTTGGAGATGAAAAAGCTTCATCTGGCGGGTTATATCCGTTCAGCACTGATCGCCAACGCCTGTATTTTGGGGTTGCTCTGTATTATTGCGCTGGATAGCCAAAATGAAGGAGTACCCGAATTTACACAGTACGCTCAGCTTCTTGATCTCATGGACAATATGGTGAGAGCCACATTTATTGTATTTGCCTCCGTTCTGCTATGCCGTTTTATTGTAGGAGAATTTAAGTCCAAATCGATTACAATCTTGTTCATGTATCCGATTCATCGTCAAAAGCTGATGATCGCCAAACTCTTGATTGTGCTGCTGTTTACGTTCTTGTCTGTTGTTATATCGGAAATCATCATTACGGCTGCGATTCATTTGCTCAACCAGTTTGTCATGATTGTACCGGATAAGCTTACTCTTTCCATACTGGCCGAACAATCCGCGCGGACGCTAATCAATGCCGTGGCCGCCAGCTTTATGGGATTGGTTCCGCTGTATATGGGAATGCGAAGATACTCAGTACCCACGACTATTGTGACCTCAATTCTGGTTGTAGCCTTGCTTTTCTCCAATAATAACGGCGCTACACTTAGTTCCATTGCCCCCGTGCAAATCAGCTTCTCTGTGCTGGGAATGATTGTGGCTTATGCGGCAATTCGGCGCATTGAGTATAAGGATATTGCTTAGTAATATAGATTTTAGTGAAACGCTTTCAAAAAAAGATGAAAATCCTTGTTAGATATACACACATTTTTCACTGGACTTCATTCTAAAACAGGTATATCCTATAGGAGAAATTAAAAAACGGAATAAGGATCTTCGGGGTAGGGTGAGATTCCCAACCGGCGGTATGGCTCATGGAGCTAAGCCCGCGACTCTGTATCTGGCAACAGGATACGGACTGATTTGGTGAGATGCCAAAGCCGACGGTAAAGTCCGGATGGAAGAAGATCGAAGTATGAACATGCCGCAAAGTGAATGAATGCTGCGCTATAGTTTTTGCAGTAACTTCATTTAACTTGTATCAAACGGCAAGTTTATTTGATCAACCCCCGTCTTGCATGGCTTTCGCCATGGACGGGGGTTTTTGTGCCACCGGTCCTGTATTCGCAAGGAGCTAAATAAGTATGAGTCAATCATCAACTGTACTATCATCCAAAGGTTTTGATCGTAGCTCCCACATGAAAAGCGGTTTTTGGCTAGTCGCGATCGGAGCGGCCTTGTGGGGTGCAGACCCGCTGTTTCGTATTATTTTGTTAAAGTCATTCACCTCAGCACAAATCGTACTGATGGAGCATGTGCTGCTCTTTATCGCTCTGACGCCGATGCTGTGGAAGCATCGCGAGGAGCTCAAAACGATACGATTTCGTCAGGTTTTCGCTATTTTGTTCGTCTCGTGGGGCGGCTCGGCACTGGCCAGTGTGATTTTCACCATGGCACTCAGCAACGGTGATCTGAATGCAGTTCTTTTGCTCCAGAAGCTTCAGCCTTTGGTCGCCATTATTCTGGCCCGCGTTATATTGAAGGAAATGCTACCGCGTCATTTTGGAATATTAATTGTCATCGCTCTGTTCGGAACGTATCTTCTAACCTTCGGTTGGTCGCTTCCCTTTGGGCATGTTCATGATTTTGTTCACATTGGTAGTCTGCTCGCACTAGGTGCAGCGGTTCTGTGGGGCGGTTCGACCGTTATGGGTAGCTACTTGCTTCGTTCGATGAAATATGAGACAGTAACCTCCCTCCGCTTCATGGTGGCGCTCCCTCTGCTCATTGTTCTCACCTCGGTGGAGCATGCTCCGTGGAATATGCCTACAGGTACATGGGCGGGCGCAGCTGTAATGATCAACTTGCTGCTGCAAGCATTGCTTCCGGGTCTTCTCAGTTTATTACTGTATTACAAAGGCTTAAGTACAACCAAAGCTTCTTATGCTACGATGGCAGAATTGAGCTTCCCCATGGTTGGTGTCGTAATTAACTGGATCGCTTTCCAGCAAATCGTTACCGTAGCGCAATTGACTGGTTTTATGCTGATCTGGATTACACTCTTTATGATTTCTCGTCAGCAGAAAAATTAATAGCTTAATCTTCTTTCATGCTCATCCAAGCCAAATCGTGAAGATGCTTTTGCATCTCTGATTTGGCTTTTTATGTATTCATATTCATATTAACATTAGTTCCTAAGACCTATTTTTTCAAAAAAAGTGTACTATTCCTTGTTTTTAAAGATTACATCTATAAAATTAGTCGATTTATGTCGAATAAAACTATGTAGTGATCATCTGACACAGAGGAGAAAAAACGATGACTAAAGCAAAACAAACAGTTCCGTGGTGGAACAGGTTTCTCAAGCAGTTTTATTTAATGAGGACAAAATTAATAATATCTTTTTTGGCTGTGTTATTGATTCCAAGCGTACTTATTGGATACTTTTCTTACCAGGGGGCCACGACACAGCTCAGTCAGCAGATGGCTGCTTCCGTAAACACGAATCTGTATCTGATCCGAAGCAATGTTAATCAGTATGTAGCACCGATTATAAAAGACGTAGACGTGCTTACCAGTGAGATCGAATCTGATTCCATTGGTTCCAACCAAGAAGCACTTCAGAAAAAGTTGGACGTCATCGTCAAAGCTCATCCTGAGTTAGATGCCGCGCTCCTTGGCAATATGGAAGGACAATATATCCGTTCTCCGATAAAAAAGGAGGCTGATTATGATCCTAGGGAGAGAAAATGGTACAAAAACGCAATGCTACATAAGGGCAAGGTATTCGTCGGCGTTCCAGTTGCCAGCGTTACGACAGGAAACTTAGTGGTTAATGTATCGGCAACGCTCAAGGACGGTGAAGGAGCTGTTGCATTGGCTTTGAATCTGGACAAGATGGGTGAAAGTCTCCAATCTGTGAAGATAGGTGAACGCGGAGGACTCATCATTGTTGATTCTGATCATAAAGTTGTATCTGGGACTGGAACAGCCTTTACCAAGACAGGCAAAAAACCGGCTGACACCATGGAGGGCCTTCCCGAAGTGGCGGCAACCGGTGAAAATGATACTCCTTCCGTGTCGCAAATTCAATTTATGAATCGGGACGTACTGGCCTTTACACTTAAGGACCCTCTCACTGGCTGGAACATTGTTGCACTATCGGATCTGGAGGATTACAGTGATGCAGCCCAACCGATTCTGAAGCAAAGCCTGATTGTAATTGTTATTTCCATACTGGCCGCTGCGATCATCATAGTGCTTATGGTCCGCTCATTCCTGATCCCACTCAAAAAGCTGCAAGCAGGAACACGGATCGTCCGTGATGGAAATCTGACCGAACGTGTTAATCTGTCTAGAAAGGACGAGTTCGGCGAGCTGGCACAGAATTTTGACCAGATGACGCATTCCTTGCATTCAATGGTCTCCGAAGTCAACCAAACCTCCTCCCGTCTTGCTTCCTCTTCCCTGATAATCAAGGAGAGCACAGAGCAAACGACGGAGTCCGTACAACACGTAGCGGAAACAGTTATGGAATCCGCGGAAAATGCAGTGACCAGCGCCGAGGCATCCGAGCAAACCGCCAATGCTGTTGAAGAAATGGCGAAGGGTGTCAGCACGATTGCCGAATCGGCAAGCTCCATCGTGGATTCAGCAGGACAAACCGAGCAGGACGTAGCTCAAGGCAGTCAAATGATCAGCCATGTGCGGACACAAATGGACCGCATTTTGGAAGCTGTAAGCCAAACGGCTAGCCTGATGGATGAGCTATCACAG
Source organism: Paenibacillus sp. DP01 (assembly GCF_044784315.1). Classification (NCBI taxonomy): domain Bacteria; kingdom Bacillati; phylum Bacillota; class Bacilli; order Caryophanales; family Paenibacillaceae; genus Paenibacillus; species Paenibacillus sp. DP01. The sequence continues at coordinate 1,513,002 of NZ_CP173059.1, read as the reverse complement.
CTCTCGGACGATGCGAAGCAAATGAATGCGGCTATAGCTGCCATTGCCAAGCAAACTAACTTATTGTCCCTGAATGCATCTATTGAAGCCTCCAGAGCAGGCGAAGCTGGACGTGGATTTGCCGTAGTCGCTGTAGAGGTACGCAAGCTGTCGGAACAGTCCAAGGCAAGCGCCGATTCCATCAGTCAGATCATTACGCAGATGCTCGATTTGATTCAACGCTCTACCGCTACGATGAACGGTAATGTTCGTAATCAGGTAGGTGAAGGATTACGAATCAGCCAAGATGCAGAAGGTGCTTTTACGAATATTGAACGCTCTACTTCTCATATCGTGGAACAAATTCAAAGTGTGTCCGCTGCTGCTGAACAAATCTCTGCCAGTACAGAGGAAGTTTCCGCCACTGTCACCCATTTGGCAAGCCTATCCCGCAATTCGGCGGACAGTTCGCAGACAACCTCTGCTGCCGCTCAAGAGCAAATGGCAGCCATGGAGGAAATCGCCTCTTCCTCACAGGAGTTGTCCAACATGGCACAGGACCTGCAAGAGCTTGTTAAGCGATTTAAGATTTAGCTTCCACAGCTATTATTGAAATTTCACCAACGAAAGCTCAACAGCACTGCATCTGTTTAGTAACAAAAGCCTTCGCCCGCATACAAAATACGGGCGAAGGCTTTTTCGTTGATTCCTTTAGACGATGCCTCGTACTTACCTATATGCTCATCTGCCCCGTTAGCTGGCGGCGTCTATCCCCTTCTGGATCATGTTCCACCATAATATCCTGATGAAAAATGGCTGTAGCTCGCTGTTGCCTGTCGTACATCGGCCATGCTCGCTCAGGTAGCATAGGCTCCCCATCCCGTGCAAAAGCAACCCATGCCTGCTGCATATCATGAGCAAGCTTCTCCATCGAAGGTTGAATCTCTAATCCCAGCTTATCCAGCAGCTTCAGATTATCGAAAACAAAAGCAATTTCTGCACCGTGAACCGCTTGTCCAAAGGTAGGATGGCCCGGCAGTGTCCAATCAAAACGGTACATCCATACCGATGCATACACCGACTGTGCAGCGGCAAGAGCCAACGCGGGACGCCAAAAAATGAGATCGGTCAACATTTGTGCCTGTCCCTCAATGGTAACTGGAAAAGGTTCTATCAGGTCGCCAATGTCGGACATACCTGTCATCATTTCCAATGCCTGACGTGCTGTTAGCTTGTTCATCAGATGGGATTCTTTGCGGATAAAATAGTTCCCTTCATGCAAGTTCGTTCCAATCATAACAGATACCTGTTTTGCTGAACCTTGGGCGATTGCCGACAGGGGTAGATCCGGCAAGGTCACCCCGTCTACAACGGGTTGATAAATCATCGCCATCCCAGGTCCGATGACTTCATGTGTTTTGGCCATAGCGAGCATCAACGCATCTGTCGGCAGCGTAAACAATCGCTCAGGATGCTGAGCATCCACACCCAGTTGCTGCAAATACACAGCCGCCACTTGCTCAGCCTGTGCAGCTGGCAACACCTGCGATGCTCCACTTTGCAAAATTGCACGCTGGAACAGCCCCTCAGCGGCTGGCATCGCCAATAGAGCGGCAATACTCATCGCGCCTGCCGATTCACCGAACACCGTTACTTCATCCGGGTTGCCACCAAAGGCAGATATATGATCCCGAACCCATTCCAGCGCAGCAATTTGATCCAACAGTCCGGCATTTGAGGTCAGCCCATTTCCCTTTGGAGTCAAATGCAAAAATCCTAATGGTCCTAACCGATAATTGATCGTAACTACAACAATATTGCCATTCTTCGCCATGCGTTCCCCGTCATATAAAGGTATAATCCCAGACCCGGTGACAAAGGCACCGCCATGAATCCACACCAGCACCGGACGTCCCTTCTCAGGAGCCTTCGAAGCCGGTGTCCAAATGTTCAGATACAAGCAATCCTCGGACTGCTGCGGCGGTTCCACCAGATTTCCGGTCATACTTTCAGCGGAGGGCATGGGTTGCGGACAGATGGGTCCGAAACTCGTCGCAGCCCGTACACCCTCCCAAGGCTCCAAAGGCTGTGGTCCGTGAAAACGAAGTTTTCCAACAGGAGGCTGCGCATATGGAATACCTTTCCACACATGATATCCATTCCCCGTTTCTCCCCGTAATTGACCTAGACGAGTATGTACTGTATTACTCTCCATCATGAACCCTCCTTTATTTTGTATGTTCAACATAACGGTATACTATCAATCTTTACATATCTCTATTATACCCTTTGCGCAGGACCAAACCAAAAAATACCGGAAGCGCTTTTTGCGCTCCGGCATTTTGTAGACAGAATGAGTGGATCTTGCTTAATCCTGAACCTCTTCTTTCGGAATCAGCTTGTAAATTTCTTCGCTTTCCATCGAATCAATCAATCGGTCTAGCCACTTGTAATAAGCCACGGCCTGCTTCATTTTCATACGGTCTTGCTGAAGAATGGTCTTAAATTCCTCGTATTCTTCACCCTGTGCCATCAATTTGTCCAGTTCCTCAATGGCTTTGCGCAGTACGAGTAAATTTGTTTCTACTGCTTTTCTCCATTTAATAGCGAAGAAGTCAGTAAAGGTTTGATACCAGTCATACTCGACTTCATACAAGTCCTTGCGTGAGCCTTTGCTCCATACCTTGTTCACCATTTTCAGATCCAACAACGTTCGAACTCCTGTACTCATGCTCGTTTTGCTCATTTCCATTTCACGGCCCATCTCATCCAGCGTCATCGGTTTATCCGCAAAAAAAAGCAAACCGTACAAATGCCCCGCAGACAGAGTGATCCCATATAGGTCCATGTTTTTACCTATAGCTTCTATGACACGTTTGCGAATTTTTTGCAGCGACGCCTGCTGCTCATCACCTAACTGGTACAAGCTCATGCTTGCAACCTCCTAATTTTAGAGCATTTTGCACAACCTAGTATGAACGACTTACCCGTAAAGGATTAGCTTTGACGCATTATATGAAATCTTTCAATACGAATGAAATGTTTCAAAAGCAAAGCTTCTGTCTATATTACAACAGCATGATCGTTCAAAATCATAATTCGCAAAATTGCTAATGATAGTAAACTTTTAAAATTATGGATATACATAAATCTTTTTGTTATGGTCATATTTCATTGTCTATTTTAAAAAAAGCACTATCGGTTGTAAAGTTCCGAATGTTTGAGCATTCTAAAGAACGAAGGAGCATATCGAAGGAAAGTTTGTACAGTTTTTTCTGTACGTACTTTACGAACAGTTTTTTTGTTTGAAATGTAAGTGATGCTTCTGTTACAATTAATTTTGTCATTAACCGTTCAGGATGTACAGAATTATGATTTTTATACTCAATCCATCATGCAACATGGGGTTAATACCAAGCAAAGTATAGAAAGAAGAGGTGTATGTATGACGATTTTGGAAGTCAAAAATGTCAGCAAACTCTTTGGTCCTCACGCAGAGCAAGGTGTTCCGCTCCTGGAGCAAGGCTGGGGCAAAGAAAAGCTGGCCAAAGAAAAACAGATTACTGTTGGTGTTAACAAGGCCAACATGCAAATTAAGCAAGGTGAAATTTTCGTAATTATGGGGTTATCAGGTAGCGGCAAGTCCACTTTGGTGCGAATGCTAAATCGCTTGATTGAGCCTACCTCCGGTGAAATTCTGGTCCACGGCAAAGATCTCCGTAAGATGAACAAAGAACAACTCCGCGAGGTTCGTCGTAAAACCATCAGCATGGTTTTTCAAAAGTTCGCCCTGTTCCCACATCGAACTGTATTGGAAAATGTAGAATACGGTCTTGAAATTCAAAAGGTAGATAAAGCACAACGCCAGGAAAAGGCACAAACAGCGCTGGAACTGGTTGGTCTTAAAAACTGGGGCGATAAAATGCCCGATGAGCTGAGTGGCGGTATGCAGCAGCGTGTCGGGCTGGCACGAGCGTTGGCAAATGACCCTGAAGTTCTCCTGATGGATGAAGCATTCAGCGCATTGGACCCTCTCATTCGCCGTGACATGCAAGATGAGCTGCTGGAGCTTCAAGATAAAATGAAGAAAACGATTGTCTTTATCACCCACGATCTGGATGAAGCGCTGCGGATTGGTGACCGGATTGCATTGATGCGGGACGGAGTGGTCGTACAAATTGGTACACCGGAAGAAATTATGATCCAACCAGCTAACTCTTATGTAGCCCGCTTCGTCGAGGATGTGGATCTGTCCAAAGTATTGACGGCTGCTCATGTCATGCTTCGTCCAGAAACCATCACTATGGACCGCGGTCCGCGTGTAGCTCTGGAATTGATGCGGGAGCGTGGGATTTCCAATCTATTCGTCATTGACCGCACCAAAAAGCTACTGGGTGTTATTAATGCCGAGGATGCTGTTCATGCACTGCGCAACAATTTGAAGATTGAAGATATTTTGATCACGGACGGACCGCAGGTTCCTGCTGAAACTGTTATTAATGATTTGTTTGAAATTACAAGCTCGTCCAAGGTGCCACTGGCTGTCGTCGATGACAAGCAGAAATTGCTGGGCGTTATCGTTCGTGGAGCTTTATTGGGTGCACTAAGTGGAGATGTACCTACTACAAAGGAGGTGAATGCCCATGATACCGAAACTGCCAATCGCTGAGTGGATTCAATCCATTGTAGACTGGATGGGTATTCATCTGGCTGGATTGTTTAATGTTATTTCTTCGGTAATTGAAGCGGTAGTAGGCTTTTTCTCTGGCTTGTTCATGCTTCCGCACCCTCTGGTGTTCATCGTGATCATCGGGATTATCGCCTTTATGATCGGGCGGGTGCAGCTTACACTGTTCACTGTCATCGGCTTCCTGCTGATTGATAATCTCGGCTATTGGAGTGAAACGATGAACACGCTCGGACTGGTCATCACGTCTGCGCTTGTATCCATTGTTATCGGGATTCCGATCGGAATCTGGTGTGCATACAGTAAATCAGCATCACGCATTATCACGCCTTTACTTGATTTTATGCAGACGATGCCTGCGTTCGTGTACTTGCTCCCGGCGGTTACCTTTTTCAGCTTGGGTGTTGTACCAGGTGTTATCGCCTCTGTAATCTTTGCGATCCCCCCAACCATTCGCATGACCAACCTGGGGATTATGCAAGTATCGGATGAACTGATTGAAGCCTCTGATGCTTTTGGTTCAACATCGGCGCAAAAGCTGTTTAAAGTACAGTTGCCACTGGCATTGCCTACCTTAATGGCTGGTATTAATCAGACGATTATGCTGTCACTGTCCATGGTTGTTATTGCTTCCATGATCGGTGCGGAAGGTATCGGTGCAGTTGTGTATCGTGCTGTGACCCAGCTGCAAATTGGTAAAGGCTTTGAAGCCGGCTTGGCTGTGGTCGTTCTGGCTATTGTACTTGACCGCTTTACACAAAATCTGTTCAAACCGACAAAAAAAAGCAAAAGTCGTGTATCCAGCAAGCAAAAAGTATGGATCACCTCTGCAGTTACAGCGGTTATTCTGATCGCTGGCGCATCTCAATATTTTGTTGGAACAGATCATTCCGCTGCTGGTAAAGGTAGTGCTGCTGCCAATCCGATTGGCGCAGAGGTTGATTATAAAATTATTGGTATTGATGCCGGGGCAGGCATTATGAAGTCGACGGCTAAAGCAATTCAAGACTACAATTTGTCTGATTGGAAGCTAGTCGAGGGTTCCGGTGCAGCCATGACGGCCACATTGGACAAAGCCATCAAAGCGAAAAAACCGATCATTATTACCGGTTGGACTCCTCACTGGATGTTCAACAAGTATGATCTCAAATATTTGGAAGACCCTAAAAAGTCTTATGGTGAAGCTGAGGGTATTCATACGATTGCCCGTAAAGGTTTGCAGCAGGACGCTCCTACTGCTTATGAGTTTCTAAAACGTTTCAAATGGACAGCTGAAGATATGGGTGAAATGATGGTTGCTATCCAAGAAGGGACCAGTCCAGAGCAAGCTGCCAAGGATTGGGCAGGGAAACATGCCGACAAGGTTCAGGAATGGACTCAAGGACTGCAACCTGTCAATGGCGACACCTTTAAGCTAAGCTATGTAGCTTGGGATTCGGAAATTGCGAGTACGAATTTGCTGAAATATATTATGGAAAATAATCTGGGTTACAAAGTAACCGCACTGCAAGTTGAAGCAGGTCCTATGTGGACGGGTGTCGCTAGTGGCGATGTAGATGCCTCACCGGCTGCATGGCTGCCGTTAACGCATGCGGATTACTGGGCTAAATACAAAGATAAACTCGACGACCTAGGTGCAAATATGACTGGTGTTAAAACCGGGTTGGTCGTTCCAGCTTACATGAATGTTAAATCAATTACTGAATTGCAGGGGAACGGAGCCGAAGTGGCTCCAGCCTCCGCCGCTACTGGGGACTTTGGCAAGGAGGTCGGCTACCGCATTGTCGGTACCGACCCTGGTGCCGGACTGATGAAGCTGACTTCTAAAGCTATCAGTGACTATGGATTGTCCGACTGGAAACTGCTTGAAAGCTCTGGAGCTGCAATGACCGCTACACTGGATAAAGCTATCAAAGCCAAGCAGCCTATCGTTGTAACCGGTTGGACTCCTCACTGGATGTTTAACAAGTATGATTTGAAATACTTAAAAGATCCTAAAAAGGCTTATGGTGATAAAGAAGAAATTCATACCATTGCCCGCAAAGGGTTGAAACAGGATGCTCCTGTGGCTTATGAATTTCTAAGCCGTTTCAAGTGGACTGCTGAAGATATGGGTGAAGTGATGATCGCAATTCAAGATGGTACTCCCCCACAGCAGGCTGCCAAGAACTGGGCTGATAAGCATCCTGATAAAGTACAGGAATGGATCAAGGGTTTGCAGCCCGTCAACGGCGATCCTCTGAAGCTGAGCTACGCTGCTTGGGATTCGGAAATTGCCAGTACGAACGTATTGAAATATGTATTAGAACAAAAATTGGGCTATAAAGTAACCGCGCTGCAAGTGGAAATCGGCCCAATGTGGACAGGCGTGGCTGGCGGAAGTGTAGATGCTACCGCAGCCGCCTGGCTTCCATTGACGCATGCTGATTATTGGGCTCAATACAAGGATAAAGTAGATGACATCGGAACCAGCATGACTGGCGTTATGTCCGGACTTGTCGTTCCATCCTATGTACCCATTGATTCTATTGAGGATCTCAAAACGCAATAATACTTCTTCCAATTTTAATTGCTACTAATAAGTAGAAGGCAGATCAGGACTACTCCCGATCTGCCTTTTTGATATCCAAATTTAAAATTGCTCTCAGCCTTTGATTGTGAACCCTTCTTGAGCGGGCACATCGGCATGCTGTGCTGTCGTCTGATGTTGTCTAAAGAATAACGGATAGATCACGAAGGCCACCAGCAGACTCACACAACCAATGACGCCCAGAGCAATCAAATCCTTAAAGATGTATGTGATATCCAGACCCTTGAGCGTAATGTTCCGTACTGCGTCCAAATAATACGTCAGCGGCAATATTTCAGCAAGCCCTCGCAAGAAGCCGGGCATTGCTTCTAATGGCCACGTATAACCTGACAGCATAAAGGAAGGAACAGCAATGAGCATCAGAGTTTGTGTTGCATCCACTCTGGTCTTGGAAAAGAGACTGAACAGGAACCCTAATCCACACAAAGCAAAGTTAAAGACCAGCGAAACCAAAATCAATGGCAGTACCTGTCCCCTAAACGGAATATCGAAGCATAAAGCGCTAATACTGAATACAGTCAGCACATTAAAAGCTCCCGCCGCATAATAGGGTGCTAGCTTGGCAATAGCCAAGCGCCAAGGGGTGTTTTTCCATGCGCCAAATCTTCCCCAAGTCCCAGCTTCCTTATCACGCGTGCAAGACAACGCAATACCTAGCAGCAAACACTGCTGGAGAGCCGCAGAAATAACCCCCAACGGCATGAAAAGCTTATAATCATATACCGGGTTAAATAGCACTCTGGATCGGAACGGGATGGTAGTCAGCGTCGAAGCGGCCTGATCGGCGTTCATTCCCTTTTGCTTCATGGAATTGAGTGATACTCCGGCACTCACGCTACTAATGACCTGATTGGCAATCCGACTGGCACTATTGGAATACATCATATTACTGCCGTCAATCAGCGTAAGCACAGGTGGATTTTCCCCATGCTTAAGCCGAGTGGTAAAGTTATCTGGAATGACAATTCCGACCTTGGCTTCCCCAGTCTCTACCTGGCGGACTACATCATCCTGATTGGTCACTTGCCGTGTAACGGCAAATGAATCAGTCGCGTCGAACGCCTGAATGATTTGGCGACTAAGCTGCGAATTATCTCCGTCATACACCGTAACAGGCATCTCGGTAATCCGCTGATGCGAATACAGGAAGCCGAACAGTATCGTATACACAATTGGCGTAATCAGCAGAATAGCCATAAAGCGGCGGTCCCGGAAGATACTCAGCCATTCCTCGCGAAACACATCGCGGATACGAAGTCTTTCCTGTGAACCCTGCATATTACTGCGCCCCTTTGCCTGTAAACAGAACCGTGGAGCCTGTTGGAACGGAAGCCGCAAGATCCGGTAATGCTACCTTCACACCAAAGGAACGGACATCCTTATCACCTGAGCTTTGGCTCGGTTTTTGAATGGCAAAATCCGCAGCCGATTCTAACAGAATGACTTTGCCCTTCAGCTCCTTACCGCCTGACAGTAATTTAACTTGAACTGTATCCCCTGCTTGAAGACCGTTCAGAGACGTTTCTGGTACATAGAATTTAGCCCAACGCTGTGTGGATGTTTCAATAGTATAGACAGGAAATCCTGCGCTAGCCATCTCACCCAAGCTAAGCGACTTGGATTTTACGATCCCATCCTCAGGTGCACGCAGCGTAGTATAGCCCAAATAGGTCTGAGCCTCCTGAAGTGCAGCTTCCGCTTGGGCTACCTGTGCATTGGCACCTTCAACCGCAGATTGTGCCTGCTCTACCGTCGATTGCGCCGCCTTCACAGCGGATTGCGCTTGCTCTACCGAAGCCTGAGCAGCTTTGACATCTTCCTGTTGCACAGCCACTTTGCCCGCTCCTGCCTGTGCTTCCTTCACTGCAGCCAAGGCTTGACGGTATTGGGCTTCAGCCGCCGTAATTTCCTCCTTACGGCTTCCCTCCCGCGCCATATCCAATTTTTGCGACTCAGCATTATACTTGGCCACTGCCTGTTGATGTTCCAATGTCGCTTGATCCAGTGAGGCCTGAGTTGCTGCACCGGCTTCTTGAAGTTTTTTGGCACGCTCCAGATTTTTAACAGTCAGGTCCAGCGTTTCCTTCGCTACCTTCACAGATGCTTGCAATTGCTCAAGCTCCTGCGGTCTTGCCCCGCTCTTGAGGGCATCCAGTTTCGCTTTGGCGGCGTTCGCAGCCGCTTGGGCCTGTTCTATCTGGCTGGAGGAAGCCTCAGCAGTCACACTGACCGCTGTCGTACCTTGGCTCTTCTTAGCCTGAGCGGCGCTCACGGTAGCCTGTGCCTGGCCTACGCCTGCTTGAGCCTGCAATACGCTGGCTTTCGCTTTGGACACATTGCTCTTGGCTGCCAGCAAAGCAGCCTGTGCTTGCTTCACCTTATCTTCCAGCTCACGGCTTTCCAGATGGGCTATCACCTGCCCTTTTTTTACCTTGTCGCCCTCATTCACCAGCATCTGATCAATACGTCCCGCCATCTTAAAGCTGGCATTGAGCGTATCGGATTCTACATAAGCCGTAGGGATAGAAGAAGATTCATCTGCGGATAAGCTGCTGCTCCCTCGTGGGAAAGCAGTCAAAGCATAGATTCCTACAGCGATTAAAATAATAAGTACGATGTAAATCGCATATTTTTTGGCTTTCATGTTCTCATCACTCCACTTGTCTATTTAATGTTGCATCCCCAGCGCGTTACATACAAATACTTCGGTACTTTCACGAACTTCCTGCAGATTCATCGTTTCGCCCCATACCATCGACCGCATTGGAGTAAAAATGTAAATGCCGAATAAACAATTTGCAGTCGTTTTTGCATCCAGCTTACTCGAAATTTTTCCATAGAACTTGCCGGAATCAATCTCTGCCTCCATAAAATCAAAATAGTCTGCCAGCACCTGCCTAATATTAAAATGCTGTTCCTGCGAGACCCATCCCTTACTGACCAGTAGACGGCAAAAATCCGGCTCTCTCCCAATGAACTCAATATGTACTTGGATCAGCTTGCGAACCCTCACTTCTACCTGATCCATAGGAATTTGAGCCATCGCTTCATGGATATCCTGGACAAAACGTTCCATTCCCATCTTCAAAATGTAAATGTACAATTCTTGCTTGTTTTTAAAATTGTAGTACAGGGTTCCTTTGGCTATGCCACATACCTTGGCAATTTCCTCCATATTTGTATCATTAAATCCTCGTTCGGAAAAAGCCTTGAGTGCGCCGTTAAAAATAATTTCCTTCGTTTGCTGTTTCATGCTTCCTCCTTTTTTGAACTGACCGTCCAGTACAAAAATTATGTATTTATTATAAGCCCATTTTCAGTTATCCAGCAATAGGAAATGTGCAAAAATGACCATTTTAGACACTTCGTCTAAACGATTATTCTAAAATGAAAATGCAAAAACGGATCGAATAAGTGAGGGGGTCACTCATTCGATCCGTTATTTCATAAAATCGGCTAATAAGGGGGCACATCTACGGATTATCAGTCGATTTTAAGGGAGGGCCGATTATTTCTTCACCGTTTGATTGTATTGCGCAATTTTGCCTGTAATTTCTTGTGCAGCTTGATCCAGAGCCTGTTTTGGCTGTTGCTGGCCACTCAGAACAGCCTCAATCGCACCTTCAACAATCTGACGCGCTTCTGGGAATACACCCATTACTGCGCCTTGTGTAGCAGTGGATTGTGCCGATGCATGCAATTGGTCAACCGCTGTCTGGAATTGCGGATATTTTACCATATTATCTTTGAGTACCTTCTCGTCATAAGCTGCTTTCGTGATCGGGAAGTACCCGGTGTTCACACTCCATTGTGCCTGCACTGCTGGGGAAGCGACGAATTTAATGAACTCCCATGCCGCCTTTTGCTGGGCTTCAGGTTTGTTGTTCATGATGTATAAGCTCGCGCCGCCTACAACTACGCCGCCTTCTTTTGCTTCATTGGCTCTTGGCAGAAACCCTGTGCCTACTTCGAATTTATCGCCAACCTGCTCCACAATATTACGCAGCGAAGCGGTAGAATCCAGCGTCATCGCAATTTGTCCTGCGGAAAAGGCTTTCGCTGTATCGTCCGAGTTACGTCCCAAATTGGATACGACCTTTTCATCGATCATTTTCTTCCACCATGTCAGCGTTTTTACACCGGCATCCGAATTCAGCAACGATTCCGTAGCTGCTTGCTCACGTCCATTGCCATTATTCACATAGTCCGCGTTCTGATTGGCAAACAGTTGCTCCATAAACCAGCCGTAAATGGCAATGGATGCACCAGATTTACCATCCTTACTTAAGGCTTTGGCAGCTTTTTCGAATTCATCATACGTTTTCGGAGGATTAGCTGGGTCAAGTCCTGCGGCTTTGAAAGCATCCTTGTTGTAATACAAAATCGGGTTTGACGTATTGAACGGCATGGCGTTCAATTTGCCATCAATCGTGTAGTATCGTGTAATATTCGGTTCAAGCTGCGACAAATTGAACTTATCCGCATCAATAAACTGTTGTACAGACGTGATCATTTTGGAGTCGATCATGAATTTACTGCCGATTTCGTATACTTGAATGATGTCTGGTCCGCTATTAGAACCAAGCGACGCTTTCAGCTTGTTCAAGCTGTCATCATATTTACCTTGATATACTGGCTCTACCTGAATGTCCTTATGACTAGCGTTAAAGTCAGCAGCAATCTGCTTGATCGCTTTTTCACCGTTGCCGGACATTGAATGCCACCAAGTCAGCTTTACAGGTGAAGTTGCTGCTGCCCCTGTATCATTACCATTACTCGGCTTCTCCGCCGCTGTATTGTTGCTACAGCCTGCTGCAACCACCATAGCAGTCAGAATAAGCAGGGTCAAAGCACTTTTCAAACGAAAAAATCTCATAATCTCTCTTCTCTCCCTTTGATTAAATGATTCTTGAATGAAATGTTTGTACTCTTGTGTGTTAAAGCTTTGTATATAGGCTGCTTGCGCAGGTGTTGCTGTCTTTTGCTTCTATAATTAGCCTTTAAGCGCACCCGCTGCCATTCCACGCACCAGCTGTTTTAATCCAAAGATCAGCAGGAGCAGAGACGGTAAAATGACAAGTGCCGTACCCGCAAACACCAGATTCCATGAAGTCGATTCCTGAAACTCCAACATAGATATGCCGATCTGTACGGTACGCATATTCTCGCTATTTGTGACCAGTAAAGGCCAGAGATATGAATTGTACATGTTCAGGAACGAATACACAGCCAGTGTTCCGAGCGCAGGGCGCGATAACGGAAGCACATGAAACAGGAAATATCGGATATGTCCGCACCCATCCATACGAGCAGCCTCGAACAGTTCCTTGGGAAGCTGGAGAAAAAATTGTCTTAACAGGAACGTTCCGAACGCCGTCGCCAGAAATGGAACCGTCAACCCTTGATATGTATCAAGCCAGTTCCAGCTTCGTACCGTCAGATAGTTGGGAATAATAGTAACTTCCCAAGGGATCATCATCGTCGCGACAAACATGCTAAAAATGAAGTTTTTTCCCTTGAATTCCATTTTGGCAAAGGCATAGGCCGCCAAGCTGGCTGTAATCAGTTGTCCGATCATTGTCAGACCCGAAATGAGAAAGGTGTTGCCGATAAAGGCTGCAATCGGAACGATTTCAAACACTTCAGAAAAATTGGCCATATGAAAGGAATGCGGGAAAAAGCTTGGTGGGTAAGCGCTCGCTTCCTCCGGTGACATGACCGCCATAAAAAATGTATAAATAACTGGGTACAAAATCAGAGCGGCTGCAATCGTAAGCAGCACATACAATAATGTTGAATTCAGGTGTTGTTTCATTGGTAATGCACCTTTCTTTCCACCCACTTAAACTGAATCATCGTAAGCAGCAAAATGACAGCAAACAAGACAATGGCCTGCGCACTCCCTGTTCCGAACCGGAAATTAACGAAAGCTTCCTGATAAATGGAATATACAAATACATTCGTACTGTTCACCGGACCACCTTTGGTCAAGATATTAATTTGAGCGAAAGACTGGAAGGCACCAATGATGGAAACTACGGTCACAAAAAAGATCGTCGGTGATAGCAGCGGCATAGAGATACGCCAGAACGTGACCAACGGTCCGGCTCCGTCCATTTTGGCACTTTCGTACATGTCATCTGGAATCCCTTGAAGTCCGCTTGATAAGATAATGTAATTGAAGCCAAGATTCATCCAGATGGTCATTATGGCTACGGAGAACAACGCCCAATCTGGGCTGGTCAACCATGGAACTGGATTGATATGTAATAGGGAAAGCACATAGTTGAACATCCCCAGTGTAGGATGGAAAAGGAATTTCCAAATGACCGCAGATGAACCCACCGATAACACCATCGGTAGCGAGAAGGCAAACTGGAAGATACGCATTCCACGTAATTTACTGTGTGTAAGGGCAGCGAGTACCAGCGCCAGTAAAATACCCACAGGTACCGTCAATAGTGCAAAAAGCAGCGTGACCTTAATCCCCTGTAGAAACTGACCTGAGCTGAACAGCATAGCAAAGTTATCTAACCCCACATAATCTGCAACGTTTCCTGCGGGATCTGTAGAATGCAAGCTGAGATAAACGGACTTTATCATCGGATAAAACATAAATACAGCAAACAAAATAAGCGATGGAGCCAAAAAGGTATACGCCAGCGCGTTTTCGCGCAGTCTTTGAATTTTTAGCGAACCCGTGCGTATGCGAGCTTTAGACGATGTCCGTTGCTGGCTCCTCGTCCCCAGTCCCAAAGATTTGTTAAGTTCACCCAAAACGGAACGCCCCTTTCTTTTCAAACCAACCTCAGTAAGTGTATCGTTTTGATGTAAAGGGAACATCAAGTGAACTGGAGTAAAATGTTAATGTTTTGACTCTTTGTAAAACCTGTCTTACTTGGGTATTTGCACAAGGGCACAGGCTCCTGCATACGATATATCATTATATGAGTATGGAGGTCAGAGGCGAATGTCGTACAACACCGTCAGTCCGCAAACCTTATATCAAGCTAGACCGGAATTCCAACAAGAACTCAAAAAAGTCCACGATCATTTGCATTATCAATTGAGTCCCTACATGAACCACACGGTTAGGGTACAAACGATGGATCATCAGGTATATGAAGGAACGATTGCGCATATGGATGCGGATCATTTGTATTTGAGAGTGCCTCAGCAGTATCACTCATCCTCCTTAGGAGCCCCGATCCCTGATCGTTCCTATGCCTACAACAATGTCATTCTGCCGCTGGTGCTATTTAATTTGTTGGTTATAGTCCTGTTGAGCTAGCGCTCGATCCATGCAATCTGTCTAACTAAAAGACAAAAAAACCTCCAAATCCGTAAGGAGCCTACCCTTGGCACATTACGAAGTTGGAGGTTTTATTTATTTGTGTTTTTATAATCATTAGTTCTCACAGGAGATGCCTGCTTCCTGCTCTAGTACAGCTATAAAACGCTCTATACGTTCTTCATTCGGCAGGTGGCAGAACACCTCATTTACCCCCTGATTGATCAGCAGGATGCTCCCCTTAGTATCCGACAATTCCTTTTCCAGCTTAGCCAGCGAAATATGGTGATAATTAATGAATTTGATCCAAGGAATACCCATAGTGCAGGAATAAAAGATGATTCGTTGGGACGTTACTGCCAGCATTCCACAAAGCGGTATCTTCTCGGAGCTTTGCTGCAAATCATACATACACCTAATAAAGGATCGGATGTGTTCGCCGGCTTCTAACGTCAGATTAATGGCTCGTAGCTCTTTTTCATCTGTTTTCATCCCGTCTCATCTCCTGTTCGAAGTTCAGGAACGAGTCGCAGCTCCATGACCTCAAATCAGCTTTTGCGGCTTGCCCCGTCGACCTCTTCCATTTTTCGTCAGAATAAGAACTGGACAATGACTGATCTCCACTGCACATTAAAACCAAGGATGGATATGTACAACTTAACATGGGCACAGGATGTTATCAACAAGCAAGCGAGCACTGTTATTGAGCAAAAATCAGCAATCTGTACCTTATACACTAGATAGTATTTTGGTGATTTATTTAGGTGATTGGTAATGTGAATTTCAGAAATGAGGAATGGTATACGCTTCTTCTTGGCAAGCTAATGTGAGAATACGTCAGAACGGAGAAGAAGCCTGATGAAATATAACCGTTTGCTATGCGCTGGAATCGCTGTTTCTTTGCTGAGTATTAGTCCTTGTCCCATTCCATATACGAATGCACAAGACACATCATACGCCTCTCCCGCTCCTACAAAGGGAAGAGCCTATTACGAAGAACGGGGCGACATTGTATGGGAAGTTCCTACCCATCGTAAGCTTATCGCTCTCACATTCGATGATGGACCGGACGAAAGCAATACTCCTGCCATTCTTGATTTACTTCAGAAATATGATGCGAAAGCGACCTTTTTTGTCGTCGGCAGCCGCGTAGAAAAGCTGCCACACCTTGTAAAACGGGAACGAGAGGAAGGACATGAAGTTGGCAACCATACCTTCCTTCATTCATCCTTTCAATATATTTCCCGCAATAAAGCTCTGTCCGAATTGAATCAAGGTCAGGCCAGTATCGTTCAGGCAACTGGAGCAGGGACCCATCTATTTAGACCACCAGGCGGCTCCTATAACGATACACTGGTCAAGCTATCCAAAGAGAAGGGACTGAAAATTATTTTATGGTCCTGGCATCAGGACACCCTAGATTGGCGAAAGCCCGGTGTACACCGTATCGCTGATAAGGTGCTTCGCAATGCCCGTAACGGCGATATTGTCCTCATGCACGATTATGTACATCAAAGCACACAAACCGTTGAAGCTTTGAAGATTATTCTCCCTGAGCTCAAGAAAAGAGGTTATTCCTTCGTCACTGTATCTGAATTACTCTCTAATCGAGAAAAGCCGGATGGGCTGATTGAGGTAAATAAGTGAAAGAGCAAAATAACATGAACTAAACACAAATATTTCAAGAAGAATTAAAGTGGGCTCGCCGTTGACTATGCAAAAAATATGCAGGATCGACATGGGAATTAGATAATACAAGAGACCTCTCACAAGTTTATTTAACTCGTGAGAGGAGAAATCGCAACCTCAATAGTGAGTACCGCATCTTATTTTACATAGCTATACTTCTCAGTCCAATGTTTTGGAGGCCAGCCATTGCATCATCGTTGTTTTCTTTCCGTTAATCAGCTTTGATACTTCATTGTTATATACGTAAATCCAGGACCAGTGGCCATTATATTCATACGGTGTTTTGTCGCTCTTCTTGTACAAACCAGAAGTATCCACTACATTATCAAACAACGACATATGGACATCCTTTGCTCCCGCATTCACCAAACGGTTATAGGTCGGAATCACGTAATCGTTGGGTGGAACTACGGTGTCGGTTTTGGCGGCGACAAACCAGATCGGCAGGTCCTTCATGTCATTAATTTGTTCATCGGTGATAAGGCTATCCTTCAAGGCTTCACACGCCACCACAGCTGCTGCAAAATAGTCTTTATAATCACGGATCAGCAGCATAGTCATGTATCCGCCGTTGGAGTCTCCGCCAATGTAGATTCGATCTGTATCAATGTCTTTGTTTTGGGCCACGTATTCCTTAATTAAGGACATCAATGCTTGCTCGTACTTCGAGGTTCCGTCTCCAAAGCCTGTAAAACCATCCATCCAGTAGGTTGGGGTCTGAGGTGCCAGCACATAAGCCCCGCCAAAATAAGATTGAATATCCTTAGAAGCAAAATTCGCTGTCTTATTTCCCGAAATTGGAATCGTCGGATCTGTACCTCCCTCTCCCATACCATGCAGCCAGATCACCAAAGGGTTCTTCACTTTGTCTTTTGCTGGTACGTAGTTCGCGTAAGTTAAAGTAACCCCATCAAATGTAGCTTTGCCAGTTGTAAACTGATCAACAAGCTTCCGGATTTCACCTGAGGAAGTATCAATCTTCAATCCGGAAATTGTTCCTGATTGGGTTTTAATAGCCTTTTGCTGCGTGATCGTATATTTGTTATCATTCCATCCGTTAAACCCGGAACCTGCATCATAATGAATAGCGGAACCCAATGTTAAGGACGGACCGATTTCCATTTCCAGCACAACGTAGCTTCCGGTTTTCTTTACAGGGTTGCCGCTTTTGTCCGATACATAGGCCTTGGTGACCTTCCTGTTACCTTTTTCAATAAAGGAATTTACCAACCTATTGTCGCTTCTTTCCACATGTACCTTAAATGTATCGTTTGTTATCGCATCTTTGGGTACCGGCTTACCCAGGTTAACAATGATCTTCGTAATGGCTGCTCCCCAATCCTTCACCTCCGCAACCGTCCGGTATGAGGTGGGCTGTATCTTGGCATCCTTGGCCCATGCACCGGAACTGAAAGCAAAGGTCGTACTGACAGCTAAAGTGAATAACATAGATGTTTTAGCAACCTTTTTAAACTGTTTAAACATGATGTCTTACCTCCTAGATCCATTAACAAAACGCTTACATTATTAATTTTAACGATTTTTTTATTTGCATCCTGCCTTTTATTAGCCTAATTCAGGTCAATTACTGACTCCTTGCTTCAGAAAGCCTCTTGTGCTTTTTACGATATTGATGAGGCGTCACGTGATAAACCTTTTTAAATACCCTGGCAAAAGACTTCTCGTTCGGAAATCCGTGTTCCAGCGCAATTTGTATAATAGAATGATCTGTACTCATAAGAACACGGAAAGATTTCTCCAGACGGATGGCGTTGATATATTGAAAGAGCGTCAACCCTACATGCTTTACAAAAAAACGGGACAAATATTCGGGAGACAATCCAAAAACCTGAGCGATGGAATCCAGGGATAGGCTCTGATCGTAATTTTCTTTGATATAATCAGTTATCAATGTCAGCCGCTCCAAATATTTATTTGTGCTAAAGCCAGGGAGCGATTCGTCGTCAATTTTAAAATGCATTAATAAAAGGTACACCAATCTATAAGATAGGGACGTTAAGTGAATATGTACTAAAGGGTCATTGTGCTGGTTGAGGTAAGCCACAAATAATGTGTTTAACAGATCACGCAGCTCTTCAAAATGCTGTAATCTCTGCTCGTTGGTTTCGAAAATGGATATACAATCAAATAAAATGGGATTACTATCCTTTATATTTTCTCGAATAAATCCTGAAGGAATCAGAACGGTTATAGCCTGTCTACCTTGGCCCTTAGCCACAGAAAAGGAATGAATAGCATTCGAATTAATGAGCACAATATCTCCTTCTCTGGAGCTATAATTCATGCCATCTATATAGATATTGTCGATTTTTCCTGAGAGTACATAGGATATTTCGATGCTGTCGTGCCAATGCCTAGGTATGTATGCTGGTTCATTGGAGGAATGAGCTATAATTTTTAATGGAAAATGATTGTCTGCCTGAACTAGCTCATATTTGTATTCCAAGTTTGTCGCTCCTCTCAGATGTGAACATCATAATAGAAGAAACGGCTTCGACAGGTTGTCTAAACCGCCATATTTAACCTTCCTGTCTCTATAAACAAAAAAACCTAAGATAACAAAATACATAAGATCCTTGGATCTTAGCATTTGGTTCCTTAGGTTTTGCCTGCGTAACAGTAACAATCCCAGTGCTATTCATTTTCAATTAACTAAGCTAAGTATATAGAGGGTTGAAATTTATGTCAACGCTTTCACTTAAGGCGTTTAACCCTCAACTAGCGGCGATGTCCTTTAGCTTCATATGCCCGTAGCTCTCCAGCCACATCTGTTTTGCCTTATGCCGCTCGGTATCTCTTTCTGGTCGTCTCCCCTAACAAAAAAGAACGAGCTTCCATAGCCCGTTCCTTTATTTATGATCCTGTTTTTTGAACTTTGAAGATCATATTTAAACCAAAACCAATCAGCACGAGTCCCGTGACCTTATCGATCATATTTTGAACTTTGGGTGACATTAACCATCTTCTTATGTAACTTAACAATAATACGATTGTAGTAAACCATATAATCGAAAGTAGAGCATAAAGAGAGCCCATCAGTAAAAACTGCAAACTGGGATTATAGCCTGGTAGAACAAATTGCGGTAAGAACGTGAGAAAAAAAATAGCAACCTTCGGATTGAGTGCATTGGAAACCAATCCTTGGGTAAACGCTGATTTTCTAGAATTCTCTTGCTTCTCTTGAACCAAGTTACTCTTTCCTTTTTTTATAAAGGAAGACAGTCCCATATATATCAAGTAAACTGCCCCTGCATATTTGACTACCTCAAATGCTACAGCCGACTTCATTAATATGAAAGAAAGCCCCAATGCGGCTGCCAATGTATGAACGAGAGCTCCGCTAGTTAAACCTAGTGCAATTTTGAAACCATCTTTCTTGCCATCAGTGAGAGTTCTTTTCGTTATTAATGCAAAATCAATCCCTGGTGACATGACAATAAAGATGAGCAGTATCGTAAATGCCAATATATCATTCATAATGTGCCTCCAGATGAAATTTTAGATACACAATACTAACGCGTTATCAGCTATATTTCAATACCTAACATTCATCCTTTTGAAGCTAATGCGCCACTCGTACGATTTTAAGAATCTTCTGAAAATAAGACTTTTTTGTAAATAATGTTTTTTTGTAAATAATGTTTTTTTAAAAACAGAAAATAATCAAAGTATCCTACCAGCGGTTCATAGACTTCCCTTTGCGAACCAGACTTTTCAGGAACAGAAAGAGCAGCGGCGATGTCCTTAAGTCGCATCGCCCCGCTGCTCTCCAACCACATCTGTCTGGCTTTGTCCCGTTCAGGGATTCTCTCTCTAGGCATTTCCATATCTCAGGTCTCTGAATAATTAGACAAACTGACCGGATAAAAGACATAAACCTTAAACCTTTTACTGAATAAGCTACTACTAAGCAACAATATTAAGGCGTCAACTTTAATATTGTCATAGTTGTATTAATATTATTGTGCAACTGAGCAGGAGTTGCATTGGCATTTACCAGTTGTATTGTAGTTGGAACTGTTGTAACGGTTATAATAACTTCAGCTGCGGTAGGTCCCCCACCATTGCCTGAAAAAGGTAAGGGTGTTATAGGAGTTCCGTTAACAGTGAGATTGAAGTCCGCATCACCTTGGTTGTGGATAGAAAATGAGATGAAGTAGCTCCCCGTCTCGTTAATCGTTATCGTTGGAGATGGAGGAGTAAAAGTAAATGCACCACCAACATTCGCTAAAACCCCAGTAAAGGTAATGGGTGAGTTACCCGGAACTGTGTCAGTCCCCGTACCAGGATCTGCTCTGAAAACACTTAAGAAGTCTGATATCCCGACGCCTGCAGGCCCTGCTGGCCCCGTTGCTCCTGCTGGTCCTGCTGGCCCTATTGCTCCTGCCGGTCCTGCTGGTCCTACTGCTCCTGCCGGTCCCGTTGCTCCTACTGGCCCTGCAGGGCCAGGAATTCCTTGGAAACCTTGTAGCCCTTGCTGACCTTGAGCACCTGGAACTCCCTGTGGACCTGGCAGTCCCTGGGGTCCCTGCGGTCCTTGAGATCCTTGAGGTCCTTGAGGTCCTTGAGGCCCTTGAATTCCTTTAACAATGACCTTCGGCAAAACTTTGAATTTTTTAACTGAACATCTTCTAAATTTTCTACGATGCATTTTCTTTTGCCAACAATAATGTCTAAACATAATTAATGGTCACCTCCAAAGTCTAGTCAAATTAGCTTATTGTGCAATTAACCAAAAAGATTGGGCTGTTGACTTCATCTAGGAAAAGATAGGCATAGGCCTGTCCGTATGCTCCAACTCGTTGGTCATGATCTTAAACCTCTGTGACCGCCCACCTGTTCTCGGCGTGTGTTGTATGCTTTTCCAACAAAAAAAGGACTAGCTCAACAGCTAGTCCTTAATGGTTAGTTTAAAAAGTGCTACCTTCTATTATTTTTGGGTAAATGCGATTTTTAAGCCGATGAGTGTAAATAACGAGCCTTGAATATAATTGATTTTTTTAGAAAAGGATGGATTTCTCCGTAGAAAGGAGCCTACTTTTCCAGCAAAAATACTTATCAAAATAAAAAGCACTAAAGTTTGTATTAAAAATACCACTCCAAGAACTAGCATTTGAATAGAAACATTACCGCTTTCCTGGTTTACGAACTGAGGAAGAAAAGCCAAGAAAAAGAGTGATATCTTTGGATTCAACACATTCATGATGACACCTTTTTTATACAATGATTTGTAATTCAAGATATCACCACTCTTGAGTTCAAAACTCATATCTTTTGCTCTAAATGACTTATACGCCAAAAATAATAGATAAGCTGCTCCAGCGTATTTGATTACTGCAAATGCCAAGGAAGATTGATAAATTATTGCCGCGAGGCCGAAGGTTGCTGCGAAAATATGAACCAACAATCCCGTGCAAAGGCCTAAAGTAGTAAATATCCCTGCATTCCTACCTTTTGCTATGCTCTGTGTCAGAGTGAACACGTTGTCGGGACCCGGCATAATGGTGAGAACAATTGCTGCTCCCAGAAAAGCTAATATAGTTTGAAGCTCCACACAACTTCCCCCTTTGGATAATTTGCATATATACTACACCACAATATGTATAGAAGCTATTAGAGCAAATGATTGAATGTAATGTAAACTGCTGAATTACATAAACTCTGCTGTAAGCTACATGAGCACTCATGGTGTAGCAATGGTATAGAAAAGGGCTCCCTCTCGGGAGCCCTTTAAATAGCGGGATTACAGGGTTTTGAGGCCCTTATTACATCATGCCGCCCATTCCGCCCATGCCGCCCATGTCAGGCATTGCAGCCTTTTCTGGTTCTGGCTTGTCAGCGATCACTGCTTCAGTAGTCAGGAACATAGCCGCTACGGAAGCAGCGTTTTGCAATGCATAACGAGTTACTTTCGCAGGGTCAACGATACCTGCGTCAATCATGTTTACCCACTCGCCAGTAGCTGCGTTGAAACCAACGCCTACTTCTTCGCGTTTCAGACGCTCAACGATAACAGAGCCTTCTTCGCCTGCATTAGCAGCAATTGTACGGATTGGAGCTTCCAGAGCGCGCAACACGATGTTGACGCCTGTTTGCTCGTCGCCTTGCAGCTCAACAGCAGCAACTGCATTGTATACGTTCAGGAGCGCTACACCACCACCGGATACGATACCTTCTTCAACCGCAGCACGGGTTGCGTTCAGAGCATCTTCGATGCGCAGTTTGCGTTCTTTCAATTCTGTTTCAGTAGCCGCACCGACTTTGATTACTGCTACGCCGCCGGACAATTTAGCCAGACGCTCTTGCAGTTTCTCTTTGTCGAACTCGGAAGTAGTTTCTTCCAATTGCGTACGGATTTGGCTAACACGAGCGTCGATGTCGGCTTTGTTTCCAGCACCGTCAACCACAATCGTGTTTTCCTTTGTAATACGCACTTGACGTGCTGTACCCAATTGGTCCACAGAAGCTGTTTTCAGGTCCAGACCGAGTTCTTCTGTGATTACTTGGCCGCCTGTCAGGGCAGCGATATCTTGCAGCATTGCTTTACGACGGTCGCCAAAGCCAGGAGCTTTAACAGCTACAGCATTGAATGTACCACGCAGCTTGTTGACAACCAGCATAGCCAGCGCTTCGCCTTCGATGTCTTCAGCGATCAGAACGAGTGGCTTGCCTTGTTGTACGATTTTTTCAAGCAATGGCAGGATTTCTTGTGTGTTTGTGATTTTCTTGTCAGTAATCAAGATATATGGATTGTCCAGTACAGCTTCCATTTTGTCCGTATCTGTAATCATGTACGGAGAAATGTAGCCACGGTCAAACTGCATACCTTCAACTACTTCCAGTTCTGTTGCAAAACCGCGGGATTCTTCAACAGTGATGACACCGTCTTTGCCCACTTTTTCCATAGCTTCAGCGATCAGTTCGCCTACTTCATCATCAGCAGCGGAAATACCAGCTACTTGAGCAATGGATTGTTTGCTTTCGATTGGTTTGGAGATAGCTTGCAGTTCAGCAACTGCTGCTTTAACCGCTTTGTCGATCCCTTTACGGATACCGATTGGGCTTGCGCCAGCAGTTACGTTTTTCAAACCTTCAGTGATGAGGGCTTGAGCCAAAACAGTAGCCGTAGTCGTACCGTCACCAGCTACATCGTTTGTTTTGGTTGCTACTTCTTTAACCAGTTGAGCGCCCATGTTTTCGAACGCGTCTTCCAGCTCGATTTCTTTTGCAATCGTTACACCGTCATTAGTGATGAGCGGGCTACCGAATTTTTTCTCCAGTACAACGTTACGGCCTTTCGGTCCGAGTGTTACTTTAACAGCGTTAGCCAATGCATCTACCCCGCGCAGCATGGAGCGACGAGCGTCTTCACTGAATTTAATGTCTTTAGCCATTTGTGATAAACCTCCCTATGGATTATGAATGATTTGTTTCAATTCCTATATTTAGGTCTTGTCCGGGTCCCGGTTAACCGATGATCGCGTGAATATCGCTTTCTTTCATAATCAAATATTCTTTACCTTCATATTTGATTTCCGTTCCAGCGTATTTGGAGAAAATGACACGGTCGCCTTCTTTTACTTCCAGAGGAATACGGGCACCGTCTTTCAATGCGCCTGCGCCAACCGCGATAATTTTGCCTTCTTGCGGCTTTTCCTTGGCAGAGTCAGGAAGTACGATTCCGAAGGAAGTCGTTGTTTCTTGCTCAATTGCTTCCACCAATACGCGTTCACCCAAAGGTTTGATCATGAAAAATAGCCTCCTTATTAAGTGTTTATCCTGTAATTTGGTTGTTATGTTGTATGTATTAGCACTCAACAGTCGTCAGTGCTAACAACCAACTTTATGATACTCAACTTGAGATTGAATTTCAAGTCCCTAATGTATTTTTTATGGGAATTTTTATGGGCAGCCATTCACGATTATATCCACCTATCCTAAAAATAACCGTTAACTCAAGGCTAATGGTTATTTTTAAGACAGCTATGTTGATCAATTTTAGAGAAATTAGTTATTGAGCCGTTCAGGCCCTGCTTATTATTCCGCAGCTACACGCAATTGGGCCTCCCGTTCCTCCTGTGCACGCAGTTGCTTGCGGTACACGACTGATGACAAGTATACACTCGCTTCATACAGCACCAGCAACGGAATCGCCACCAAAAAATCGGATATAAAATCCGGCGGAGTGATAACAACAGCGACAAAAACAAGCAGGAAATAAGAAATCTTCCGCCATTTGCGAAGCCTCATCGGGGTTAATACACGAATCCCTGTCAGAAACATGATCAGCAGGGGGAGTTCAAACAGCAACGCTACAGGCAACACAATATTAAACATAAAGGTGAAATATTGCGCAATACCGTACGTTTCCTGCAATCCCATACTTTTGGTGACGGACGATGTAAACTGAATCGCCATCGGGAAAATAATGAAATAAGCAAAAGCTGCGCCAATAATGAACAAAAGCAGCACATAAGGCACATATCGCAAGGTTGCACTCCGTTCTTGCGGCCTTAATCCCGGGCTGACAAACTTCCACAATTGGTAGCATGCAAATGGTAACGCCACTGCAATCCCAATGATCATGGCGATCTTCATGTAGATACCGATTCCGTCCCAAAAGGAAAATGCATTTAACTGAAAAGCTTGCGCCGAACCGGAGCGAATA
Source organism: Paenibacillus sp. DP01 (assembly GCF_044784315.1). NCBI lineage: Bacteria > Bacillati > Bacillota > Bacilli > Caryophanales > Paenibacillaceae > Paenibacillus > Paenibacillus sp. DP01. Next base: position 1,488,077 of record NZ_CP173059.1, on the reverse strand, counting down.
AGCCAGTTATAGACAGAACCCGCCGCGAACAATCCACCAACCAGCGCCAATACAAATACAATCAGCACATAAATTATTCGTCGACGAAGCTCACCCAGATGTTCCATTAGCGGCATTTCATGCTCTGATGGGGTCAAGCCTATTCCTCCTTTCTGAACGGAACGCAGCAGCGCCTCCTAAAAAATAAAGCCCTTCACTGAAGAAGAGGCTCATGTTTGTTATACAAGCAGCAAAAATGAATAACTAAATCTATGACAAGCGTTTATCCTCAGGCTGAGGTTGAACTTCTGACGTCGTCTGTGATGCTTGGACCACACTATCTTTGCTTTCTTTACGCCCAGTCCGTTCATCTTCAGATAAAATATCGCGTGCCCCGTTTTTAAATTCACGGAATGTACGCCCTACAGCTCGGCCCAGCTCAGGCAGCTTGTTCGGACCAAATAGCAGTAGCGCCAGAATAATTAACAAAATATAACCCGGTGCTCCAATATTGGGCATGTGTAGTAATCCTCCTTATGTTGACGGACAAAATGAGAACCTCTGTCCATATACGGCCATATAAATTCTTACAGGTATCATACCACACACACGGGCTGCCTTCTACCGGAACTGACCTGTCACCATGAGCAGCGCTTCCGGGAGCTGATCCATAATTGCTGCCAAGTTTTCATGCACGCCTTTGGGCGTTCCTGGCAAATTAACAATCAATGTACGTCCGCGTATCCCCACGATTCCACGAAAAAGCATGGCCGCCGGATTTTTCTGCATCACGATCATTCTCATGGCTTCCGCCATACCTGGCACTTCCCGCTCCACGACCCGTCTGGTCGCCTCAGGTGTCACATCACGGATCGCCAGTTCGGTTCCGCCCGTAGTTAGCACCAAGTCTGCATGAAAATAATCGGTCATTTCGATTAAAGCCGCAATAATCTCATCCGGTTCATCGGGAACGATCCGGTATTCCACAATCTCTCCGCCCAGTTCTTCTTCGACGAGTTCCCGGATGACCTGTGCGCTTGTATCCTCACGCTCTCCCCTTGCCCCTTTATCACTGGCTGTTAGGATCGCCGTTTTCCACACCATAAGATCACCCTTCTCCTATCATGAAAGAATACTTTCTCTTCTGAAAATCAGAAACAGCCACGCTGCATCCTCCATCACATCACAGTACCCTCTCGGCGACAATGTTGTCTATGTCAAGGTTTCCGGTGGTCCTCCCTTTGAAAATCCCCATGCTTGCCACCCGTTTTGGATTGCAGCATGGTAGGGCCGATGATCATATCTTTTTGCAGCGCCTTGCACATATCATACACGGTTAATGCTGCGGCTGAAGCCGCTGTCAAAGCTTCCATTTCTACACCCGTCTTACCCTCGGTCTTCACTTCAACTTCAATATGAAGCACATCATGTCCATTATCGGAAAAAGTAATGTTCACGCCTGTCAGAGCCAGCGGATGACACATCGGTATCCAGTCTGACGTTTTTTTCGCGCCTTGAATCCCCGCGACCTGGGCCACAGCAAGAACATCACCCTTGCCGATTCTGCCTTCTTTCACAGCCGTCAATGTAGCCGGGTTCATCGTAATCTGAGTCACGGCGACTGCTGTACGAACCGTAGACGTTTTGCCCGAAATATCTACCATACGAGCTCGTCCCTGTTCGTTAAAATGAGTAAAGGAATCCACGACTCCCTCACAGCTCCTTTCACATACCCAACTTTACTTCATTCATCATTTGTCGATTTTGCATGGTTACAATCTAAACGTCCTTCAGATGTAAACAGCACGTCCACTCGCAAATCTCCTGGCTCCATGGGTACTTGTGCCAACAATTGTCCCGGCAGCAGCAGCGAGACATAAAGCGGACCTACAGAGCCGTTATTACGCTTCTCTGCCTCTACCTGTGCGGTAAAGCGATCATAGTAGCCTCCGCCATAGCCGATTCTGCCTCCACGACGATCAAAGGCCAAGCCGGGCACAACAACCCAGTCGATTCCCGTCCACATTTCAGGCAACCATTCCTTGCATGTCAATGCAGGCTCAGGGATGTTCCATACGCCGGGCACCATATTTTCATACTGATCCATCTCCCTCAGCTCCATGGTTCGGGTTACCGAATCCACTCTCGGGGCCAAGACACGATCTCCCTGTGACCAGCAATGCTCAATGAGGGGAGTCGTAGAAATCTCGCTGCCAAAAGAGAGATAACTAAATAATGTTAGCTTATCCCCGTTTCTGTCTATTCTAAGCTGCTCCCATGCCTCGATTGCATGCCGACAGGCCACAGCCGATGCCTTCTGCCTTGTCAGCGGGTCCATGGAGTCACGCGCTTCCCGTTGCTGTACACGCAGCGCGTTCTTCACATTACAGACATCCACACATACGCCCTCCCGCACAATCGTCGATAATCATCAAAACGTTGCAATTGTCCCATTTGTCAGTAAGTGCTGTACGTTGCAAGTTTTTTTCATTCTTTTTCACTTCTCGTTTAAGTTTATCATTGTTTATACAAATTGACTATACGAGGCTCAAGGGTTTAGGGGGTGAAAGCAGTGCAATAGTGGGTAATTTCATGTAAACTGGAAGGAAGGTACCTGCGAAAAAGGCAGGAAGAACTGTGCAAAATGTAATGGAGGAACGATACGCTATGCTATTGCAAGTAACCGGAATTACTAAATCCTATGGAATTGAGCCCGTTCTGGACGGGATTAACCTTCAAATATTGGAACGTGAACGTATTGGGCTGGTAGGTGTGAACGGTGCAGGCAAATCGACCCTGCTCAAAATCATTGCTGGTGAAATATCCTATGACAGTGGACAAATCTTTAAAGCGAAGGAAACCAGCATCGGTTATTTGGCGCAAAACAGTGGCTTAAATTCTGACCGTTCGATCTGGGATGAAATGATGCTGGTGTTCACACCGCTGATTGAAGCAGAACGAGAACTCCGGCAAATGGAGCAGGAAATCGCCGATCCGGCCAATGCGCAGAACGAAAAGCGTTATGCCGATCTGCTCGAACGCTATGCACGACGCTCAGATTGGTTCAAGGATCACGGTGGTTATGAAATGGAGACCCGTATTCGCAGCGTGCTGCACGGCATGGGCTTTGGTTCATTTGCACCCGAAACGCCTGTAGCCACCCTAAGCGGAGGTCAAAAAACCAGACTTGCGCTAGCGCGCATCCTACTGCTCGCTCCAGATGTCCTTATGCTCGATGAGCCTACCAACTATCTGGATATTCAAACACTGACCTGGCTGGAAGACTATTTGCGCGGCTACTCCGGCTCGCTGCTGGTCGTATCACATGACCGATATTTTCTGGATCGACTAGTGACGACGATTATTGAAATTGAGCGCCATCGCTCCACCCGCTATACAGGCAACTACAGCCGCTATATGGAACTAAAGGCTGCCGAGTATGAAACAAACATCAAGCATTACGAAAAGCAACAAGAGGAAATCGCACGGATGGAGGCATTTATACAACGCAATATCGTGCGAGCCTCTACAACCAAACGTGCCCAGAGCCGCCGCAAGCAGCTGGACAAAATGGAGCGCATGGATCGACCTATGGGCGATTTGAAAAAAGCCCACTTTTCTTTTGAAACTGCCTATATGTCGGGTAAGGAAGTATTAGAGGTGCGTGACCTTTCCGTAGCGTATGAGGGGAAAAAGCCTTTATTTCAGCATGCATCCTTTGACTTAAAACGTGGAGATACGGTGGCACTGATCGGTCCGAACGGGATCGGAAAATCGACTTTGCTCAAATGCCTGACTGGCTCACTTAAACCTGCTGCTGGGTCCATCCACTGGGGTACGAAAATCAAAATCGGTCTGTATGACCAGGAGCAGACAAACCTGAACCCCGCCAATACCGTACTGGAGGAGTTGTGGAGCGAATACCCTCATATGGAAGAAGCACGGATTCGGACAGTGCTGGGTAATTTCCTATTTAGCGGTGACGATGTACTGAAAAAGGTAGCTTCATTAAGCGGAGGAGAAAAAGCCCGCGTATCCCTGGCCAAGCTAATGCTGCGCGAAGCCAACGTATTAATTCTCGATGAGCCTACCAACCATCTGGATCTATTTAGCAAGGAAGTGCTGGAAGCGGCTTTGATGGACTATGACGGTACGCTCTTGTTCATCTCCCATGACCGTTATTTCCTTAACAAAATGGCTGAACGTGTCATTGAGCTTCATCCTGAAGGAATAGAACATTTCCTGGGGAATTATGATGACTATGTAGCCAAGAAACAAGAGTTGGAGGAAATCGCACAGGAAGCGCTCGAGGCAAATCAGAGCAATCGTGGCAAGGCCCCATCTGCCTCTGCGTCCGTAGCAGACGAGACCACTCCAAAATCACGCGCGGCCACCTATGCGGCAGACAAACAAGCCAAAAGCGAGGAACGTAGTCGTCAACGCAAGCTGGAGGCATTGGAAAACAAGATTAAAACGCTGGAAGAACAAATTGTAGGCTTGGAGGAACAAATGACCATGCCTGAAATTTATCAGGATTACACGGCACTTCAGGATATTCAGGCACAACTCGACACCCATAAACAGGAATTGACTGAAACCTATGCATCCTGGGAGGAACTGCTTGAGGCATAAAGCTGCTGCATAAAATCTTAGCCATAAAAATTTCACATTTCCCTCTTCTATTTTTTGTACACAAGAATATCCACAACTTTTGTGTATGGACGATATTGAAAAATGGCCTTCTAGGCCATTTTTTTATTGATAAAACGCCACCTTCAAATGAAAACCAAATTTATCCACTCTTTTATCCACATTATCCACAGATTTCACAATCAATATAGCTATGAAATATCCCCCATCCTACTATCACCTAAAAGTCTTAGCCTGCTTGCTTCGAGCCTGTTTATCCACATTTCGAACGGTATATGTGGATAACTTTGTTCACAACTTGACAAATCACATCATTATTCGGACAGTATAAAATTTTCATGTTTTTTTGGTGGAACATGAAAAATCGTGAACAATTGTGACGAATCATGCAAGGAAATAAGATGCTGGCAATCATTCGCTCAAACTCCTGTATTTTATCCTCTTGAAATTCTATTTATATATATGTATAGCGCAGAATAAAAAAGACACGACCCTGAATGTGTCGTGTCCTTCCTATTCGCTCAATTAAGTTTGAACAGACCACTCTTCCAGAGACAGCCCTGGATCAGCTTTCATGTCCAATGAGGTGAATTCTCCGCGCTTCCACTTGGCGTATGCCGCGGCACCGATCATCGCTGCGTTATCTGTACAGTATTTCATGGAGGGTACAAGCAGTTCGATGCCTTCACGCTCACAGCGTTCCCGCAATGCTGTACGTAGTCCACGATTAGCAGCAACACCGCCGCAAAGCAGCAGCTGCTTCGCACCGTATTCACGCATAGCGCGAATTGCTTTTTCCACCAGCACCTCTACGACCGACTCTTGAAAGCCTCTTGCAATCGCTCCCGCATGAACGGTTTCTCCGCGCATTTTCGTCTGGTTAATTACATTCAGCACCGCCGATTTCAAGCCGCTAAAGCTAAAATCATAAGAATCCGGCTCCAGCCATGCACGCGGCAAAGTAACCACTTCCTCCGATTCATGGGCTACACGATCCACATGCGGACCGCCGGGATATGGAAATCCGATGGCTCGCGCTACTTTGTCGTAGGCTTCTCCAACCGCATCATCCCTTGTACGACCAATAAGTTGAAAATGACCTTCGGACTCCATCAGCACCAGCTCGGTATGCCCTCCTGACACCACGAGAGCAATGCACGGATATACAATATCATGCTCCAACTGATTTGCATAAATATGTCCCGCAATATGATGCGTTCCGATTAACGGTTTGCCGAACGCCATAGCAGCGCTCTTGGCGGCGACTATACCAACCAGCAATGCGCCAACCAGTCCTGGTCCTTGCGTCACGGCAACCGCTGAAATCTCACGGGGGCTGATTCCCGATGTTTGCATAGCCTCGTCCAGCATATAGGTAATGCTTTCCACATGTTTGCGCGACGCTACCTCTGGCACAACACCGCCAAAGGCTTTGTGTGTTTCAATCTGACTGGAGATCAGATTCGAAAGCACCTCTGTGCCATTTTTCACGACGGAAACAGCTGTTTCATCACAACTCGTTTCCACTGCCAGTATATAGCAAGGCTCGCTAGAGACAGAGCCTGTACCTGCTTTTTCCGCTTGCGTCATTGCTCCTGCACGCTTCCTTCCTGTTCACCGGATGTCCCGTGTGCGGGAATATCCGCCCACATAATCACGGCATCCTCGTTATTATCCGAATAATAGCCCTTGCGTACACCTGCAGGCTTAAAGCCCTTTTTCTCATACAAGCCCTGAGCGATCCGGTTCGTTACCCGGACCTCTAGGGTCATACGCTCCATCCCTAAATAAGAGGCAGTCTGCATCAGCTCATCCAACAGCTTGTCTCCAAGCTTGCGTCCACGATAAGCCTCACGAACCGCAATATTCGTAATATGCGCCTCATCCATAATCGTCCACATGCCTGCGTAACCAATAGCTCGTCCATTAAGCTCCATAATCATATATTTAGCGAAATGATTCATCGTCAGCTCATTGCGGAAGGCTTCCTCCGTCCACGGCAGCGTGAACGCTTCATGCTCAATCTCCAGCACATCGGGGATGTCATCCAGTTGCATTAAGCGAAACTCAAGTTTCTCTTCCCGCTGTATGTTCTTTGCCATGTTGCTCACCGCCTCTTCAGCGCTGACGAAGCAGATTGGCTTCCGCCTCCGCCAGCTGGGTATAATTCGGAACCAGCGTATGTAGCTCGTCATATTCCTGACGAAGCAGCTTATCCGCCCCAAGGCGGCCAACCCATTTTCCTTCCAGCTCATACGGTACAATACGAAGCTCGCTCCATGCACGCAAGCGCTCCGCTGTTTCGGCGTGAATCGTCGTTTCACCGACGAGCCAAATCACCGCAGGACGCTCTTCGACAGGCAAAACCTCCAAACGTTGCAGCAGATCATCGGTCCACGCAGTCATCAACCGGATAGCATCCGCCTCTAACCGCTGCGGGCTACCGCTGTCGTTAACTGAATTCGCAGTGAACAGCCCCGTGTACACCTGACCACGGCGGGCATCCAGCACAGGCACAATCCAATCTGCTGCCTGCGTCCCAGACGAGTCGTTATTCGCAGACTCATGTTTACCTTCTTGCCCCTTCATTTCGATACCATGATTCCATCCACCCCAAGCCAAAGCCTGCAAAGTGGAAATGGATGTCACCGGAACTCCCCAGGCCCAAGCTAGCGTCTTGGCTGCGGTCACCGCGATTCGGATGCCAGTGTAAGATCCCGGTCCAACACCTACTGCAAGACCGTCCACATCATCGCGTGTCAGTCCTGCTTCGCTCAAAAGCCGTTCCAGCTCAGAAATGACATGCACCGAGTGATTGCGTTCGCCATAAACATTACTTTCTCCCAGCAGCTCTTTTCCGTTCATCAGGGCGGCCGCCATTACAGTCGTCGCTGTATCTAACGTCAAAAACCGCTCACGCGGCTTTTCATTTACATCTGTATGCTCTCTTTGCATGGTTCAAACTCCATTCTCCCGCAAGCTGCGGCACCATTGTTCATAAGGCTCGCCGTACCCGGTCAGGTGAATCAAGCGCTCCCCTACATCCGTTGTTTCTATATACATGTGAAGCCGCTGATTCGGCAACATATCCGGTATAATACTACCCCATTCCACCAGACATACTCCTGTCCCGTAAAAGTATTCGTCCAGCCCCAGATCCTCCGCCTCGTCCTGAGAGATACGGTATACATCCATATGATACAAAGGCAATCGGCCCTCGTACTCCTTAATGAGGGTGAAGGTTGGACTATTTACGATACCCGGCACCCCTAAATGGCTGGCAAAAGCCTTGGAAAAAGCAGTCTTGCCCGCTCCCAGATCTCCATCCAGCACAATCACGGTTCCGGGAACCGCTTGGGCTGCCAAAAAGCCTGCTAATGTCCCGGTCTGTGCCTCTGAGACAGAACGGAATACAAACTGTTCCTGCGAAATTGTCATCTCTTTTAATCACCTTTCGTCCGAATCGGACCGTTCCAACTTGTTCTTTATTATATAGTTCACCTTATGTCGCCGCAAGGCATGAAGACATGCTATTGTAAGTTAAGTGTTACACATAGGGAGGGAATCGAACTGATGGGACAAACCGTTTTACTCTTGATTGATGTTCAGCAGGCTATGTTCATGTATGATGAGAAGCTGTATCGTGAACAGGAAGTTGTGGCGCATTTGCAGCAGCTTTTAACCGAAGCCAGAGCTTCTGGTACACCGGTCATTTTCGTGCAGCATACCGATGAAGCGGATGAGGATTTCCGGGAAAACAGTCTAGGCTGGGCCATCGCAGACGTGGTGCGTCCTCTTCCTCAGGAACGAATTGTCCGAAAATCATCCTGGGACAGCTTCTACCAAACTGAATTGCGTGATGTGCTCCAGGGATTGGGGGCAAGCCAGCTGATTATTGCCGGAATGCAGACTGAATTTTGTCTCGACACGACTTGCCGAAGTGCCTATAGTCTGGGATACCAGAACAACGTGCTCGTATCGGATGCGCATAGTACATTTGATAGCAAGGTACTAAGCGGCGAACAAATCGTAGCTCATCACAATGCAGTGCTAGGTAATCGTTTTGCGCGTTTGCTCACGACGGCAGACGTACATTTTTCGTGAGCTGTTGAAGTGAAATTTTTACGTTCCAAGCCGATTGCTTTCAAGCAGTCGGCTTCTTTTTTGTTCACCCGAGCAAATAAAAAAACACTGACGTTATAACGTCAATGCTATAGGTGGCCCAGACATATATGGATTGATATTTATCCGAATTCCAAATGTATTCATTTGGATTGGCAACCTGCTTTGCTCTTTTAGATGCTATAAGTCGGTTGCGAATTTACATATAGAGGGAGTTTTCCCCTGCGATGAGCTAAATGAAATTTACCAAGAAATTTTTTTCACAGATTGATTTGCACTTTCGTATTTAACATAAAATTCAATTTTTGATCACTATTTTCAGAAAAATCAAGAAATTAACAGAAAACATTAGAATGACCTACTTAATGTGGACGATATGGCTCTATAAACATCTGTATTTGGATCTATGTAAAGATTTGAACATTGAGCAAAATCTGTATTAGAACTATGATAATTCTGGTTTTAATTTCCAGAAAGGAAAGAAGGCGATCGGACCGTCATACTCACTGTCTTAGGCACCATGATATGCCCGCATGTAAATGTATCTTGCAGTTTTTACGTTTCGTAGGTTAGGACCGGAATTACGAATGGAAGTGCAGTCATGGATGTATTGTGTCCTTGAACACAGCGAAAGGAATGTGATTATGAAAAAAGTAGCTATAGTAAGCCCGTTGAGAACAGCGGTCGGTTCATTTAATAAAGCTCTTGCCCCCCTAAGCGCTCCTGAACTGGGAGCAACCATGATGACAGCATGCCTTCAGCAAAGTAAATTAGAGCCTTCTTTGATTGATCAAATTTTTATGGGAAATGTTCTTCAAGCGGGCAATGGTCAAAATCCTGCCAGACAGGCGGCACTAAAAGCCGGTATCCCCATTGATGTACCCGAATCAACGATAAACACGGTTTGCGGTTCAGGGCTTCATGCCGTCGCGTTAGCTTACGATTCCATATTGGCAGAACAAGGAAACATCGTCTTGGCCGGTGGCATGGAGAGCATGTCAAACGCCCCTTATCTGCTAAAAAATGCTAGAAACGGCTACAAGCTCGGTAACGGTGAATTGGTAGACTCCTTGGTGGCCGATGGCCTAACATGCCCGATCAACCATTACCATATGGGAATTACCGCCGAAAATGTTGCAGAAAAATATGGAATTTCAAGACTTGAGCAAGATGCATTTGCTTATGAAAGCCAGATAAAGGCTGTCGAAGCAAAAAACAACAAGGTTTTTGAAGAGCAAATTGTTCCGGTCATGATCAAAAACAAAAAAGAAACTACTTATTTCACAGAGGACGAACACATAAGAGGAAATACGACGAAAGAAAAACTTTCTCAGTTAAAACCTGCGTTTAAAGAGAACGGAACGGTTACTGCGGGAAACGCTTCGGGCATCAATGATGGTGCGGCGGCTATGCTAGTCGTGTCGGAAGACAAATGTAAGGAACATGCGTTAAAGCCGTTAGCATATATCAAAGGTTACTCGCTTGTTGGTGTTGACCCTGCATATATGGGAATGGGACCGGTAAAAGCCATTTCGTCACTGCTGAAGAAACAGGGAATGTCTATAGATGACATTGATCTCTTTGAAATTAACGAAGCGTTCGCTGCACAAGCTCTAGCGGTGCAAAAAGAGCTTGGAGTTAATCCAGAGAAAGTCAATGTCAATGGCGGCGCGATCGCAATCGGTCACCCTGTTGGTGCAAGCGGTGCTAGAGTATTGGTTACGTTGGTTCATGAAATGGTACGCAGATCTTCACGTTATGGCGTAGTCTCGTTATGCATTGGAACGGGAATGGGAATAGCCATGCTGGTTGAAAATGCTCTCATTTAAAGTGCTTGTTCAAGATAATTGTTGAAATACCTCTTAAAAAGGAAGGGAGATCGCTATGAATCAAAAAGATGTACTTTCACTCCAATCCATGCCTGCGGCCAGTGGTAGTTATGGACGTCCGCCATGCCGGTTCATCAACCGGGAATTCTTTATTATTACCTATGAATCCGATCCCGCGGCGATTAGACAGGCGGTCCCTGAACCTCTTCAGCCGGATGGAAGTAATACGGTTTCCTATGAATGGATCAAAATGCCCGATTCATCCGGTTTAGGAAGCTATGAGGAAAGCGGCATTGTCATTCCGTGTACTTATAATGGAGAACCGTGTAATTTTGTTGCCCAAATGTATCTGGATAACGCACCTGCTATTCTGGGGGGACGTGAAATCTGGGGATTTCCGAAAAAATGGGCGAAACCTTGCCTGATCGTTGAGGATACAGAGACGCTGACGGGTACCTTGCATTATAATAACGCCCTGGTAGCCATGGGAACCACCCCTTTCAAATATAACGTTCTTGATGAAAAGGAAACGGCTAAAGCCATCGCAAAAACGCAAGTTAATCTGAAATTAATTCCTGATGTGGACGGTACCCCTAAAATTGCTCAGTTAGTGGCGTATAATCTCGAAGATATTACTGTAAAAGGCGCCTGGTCAGGACCTGCCAGATTAAGCCTGATCCCCCATGTCAACGCTCCGGTGGCAGATTTGCCGGTTAGAGCTTATGTTGGCGGAAAACATTTTATTGCCGATTTAACACTTCCATATGGAAGAGTCCTATACGATTATCTCCAATAAAGCTTGCTTCCTAAAAAATAGATAAGGAGACAGAACCATGAATAAAAAAGTAAACTCCGCTGAAGAAGCAGTTAAGAAAATTAAAGACGGAGACACAGTGATGGTTGGAGGTTTTATGCAAGGAGGCATTCCGGAGGAGCTGGTGCGTGCGCTTGTCGACACCAATTCCGCTGATAATCTTACGATTATTTCCAATGACACAGGCACACCGGAATTATCTATTTATAGACTTGTAAAAAGTGGAAGAGTCAAGCGAATTTTCGCATCCTATATTGGCTCCAATCCCGAAACAGGAAGGCTCTTGATGACAAAAGAAGCGGACGTTCAACTCTTCCCGCAAGGAACGCTTGCTGAAAAAATACGCGCAGGTGGTGCTGGTTTGGGTGGTATTTTAACCCCTGTGGGTGTAGGCACCATTGTAGAGGAAGGAAAAAAGAAAATCAAAATTGATGAAAGAGAATATCTGCTCGAACTGCCGCTGAAAGCCGATGTGGCGCTTATCAGAGCCCATAAAGCTGATGAAGCAGGGAACCTTGTCATCAACGGCTCTTCACGCAACTTCAATTTGGTGATGGCTACCGCAGCCGAGTATGTAGTTGCTCAGACCGATGAATACGTTAAGGCCGGTGAAATTGACCCCAATCATATCAATGTTCCTGGAATATTTGTCGATGCGATTGTAAAGGTAGGTGGAGACAATGAATAACAGAGAATTGATTATTAGAAGAATAGCCCAGGAATTCAAAGACGGCGAAGTGGTCAACCTGGGTATTGGATTGCCTACCATGGCAGTGGACTATATCCCCGAAAACGTTAATATTATGCTGCAGGCGGAGAACGGAATTGTCGGCGTTGGTCCCAAAGCAGCTCCGGGAAAAGAAAGACTCGATTGTATCGATTCAGGCGGAAACTACGTTACAACCGTGAAAGGAGCCTGCTATATTGACAGTGCGCTTTCATTTTCCATTATACGTGGAGGGCATGTGGACGTTACCGTTCTGGGTGCTCTGGAGGTCGATGAGAAAGGCAACCTTGCAAACTGGATGATCCCAGGGAAAAAGGTGCCGGGCATGGGCGGAGCCATGGATTTGGTGGTTGGAGCCAAGAGAGTGATTGTAGCTATGGAGCATGTGAACAAAAATGGGGCGCCGAAAATACTGAAACAATGCAAGCTGCCCCTAACCGCTGTAAATGTGGTAAAGACCATCGTAACCGAAAAGGGTGTCATCGATGTTATTCCAGGTAAAGGGCTGATGCTCAAGGAAATTGCTCCAGGTTTGTCGGTGGAAGATGTTCAAATGGCAACAGAGGCTGAGTTAATGGTTTCTCCACATTTGAAGACCATTGCAGTGTAAAAACCAGTTCCACCTTCAAATTAACTTGTTTGGCGTTTAACTTGTCTCCACAATCACTTATTATATAAAATAAGGTTCGCTAATTGCTCATTGAGCAATTGCGAGCCTTTTTAGGTTGGATTCCCTCTCCTATTGTTCTTCCAATCGATCCACACGAACGGTTTGTGTATTGCCGGGTCTGCTGCCGATCTGTATCGTTGCCATACCATTCGCTTCATCTACATGCTCAATCCAAATCGGTTTGCCATCCAATTGGACGGCAATCGTTTCGGATGAATCATAAATGGCTTTTGCTCGCTCCACATTCATACTGTTCTCCCCCTGCTCATTGTTTTTGTGATATTTAGAAATATAGGTCACCTAGTCTTCGTCTATAATCCGTTCCACATCCAATGAAGGAAAGCTATGAGAAGGCGAAGTTGAAACTACAGCCTCCAAATCCACATGAGCGACAGCTACGGGAAAAGGCGGCGGCGTTCCATGTGAAAGAGCAAACTCGGGTGGCAATGCATCCTGTTCGCCTGCAGCAGGCCCTCGAAAGGCAATCTGACTTTGCCCCACACGATGACTGATCTGCTGAGGATAAGGTTTTCTAGGCATCAATGGTGTACCTCCTTTTGAATCGGATATGACTTAACATTCACCAATAAAACCGAAACCATGCGCAAGTGAAAGCAATTCGTAGCCTACATTTGCACCTCATACATTCCTTTGTGCGAAGCATACTAAGTGAAAAAGGAAATGCTCACAGCCCGGGTGTCCGGAATCGAAATATGAAATATGCGGGTAAAAAAGGAGGACTGGCGGTATGCATACAGTCTGGAAAGGCGCGATCAGCTTTGGGCTGGTTCATGTGCCAGTTAAAATGTTTTCAGCTACTGAGGACAAGGATATTTCCATGCGTTATATTCACAAGGAATGTGGGAGTCCACTGAGCTATGTACGGAAGTGCCCTGTTTGTGATAAGGAGGTTGAATGGGAGGAAATTGGAAAAGGATACGAATATGAAAAAGGAAAATTTGTCATGTTCGACAAGGAGGAACTGGAGCAAGTTAGCGGGCAAGCCGATAAAAATATCGTGATTTTGGACTTTGTGGATTTACAGGAAATTGATCCGATCTACTTTCAGAAAACGTATTATTTGTCCCCGGATCAGGCCGGCTCCAATGCGTATAAGCTGCTCATGAATGCAATGAAGGATACCGGAAAAATCGGGATTGCCCAAATCTCCATCCGCTCGAAAAGCAGTCTGGCAGCCATTCGCGTGCTGGATGAATGCTTGGCGGTGGAGACCATGTTTTACCCGGACGAAATCCGTCCCATTGCTCAAGTTCCCAACTTACCTGGACAGGAGGAGGTTAAAGAGAAAGAGCTGACCATGGCAAAAATGTTGATTGAGCAGCTATCTACCCCTTTTGATGCAGCAAAGTATACGGATCAGTACCGCGAGCGTCTGCTGGATCTTATCCAGCATAAAGTAGCTGGCGAAGAGGTGCGAATTGCCCCAACACAGCCTCAGACCAATGTGGTTGATTTAATGGCTGCCCTCCAAGCCAGTATTGAGGCAGTGAAGCCTGTCGTTACCGATCCTGGTCCTGCTGCGAAAAAACGTCCTGCGCGTAAACCAGCAGCCGTGACAGCACAACAAGCTGTGGCAGGCGACGCCATCTCTCCTGCTCCAGTCAAAAAGAAAAGGAGCCCTGCTAAACGTAAAGAAACGTGAGCTTTACAGGAAAGGAAATAACTAAATGTAGAGACAGAAAATTTTCATTTAGGGGGATGGCGAAGTGTTTCTATCCTACATCCCCTTTAATGGAATAACATGACTGACATTTTTAATCAACTCTATTGACATAACACTACACTACAATCAATACTACACTTCGTTGAGCCACATTATTACAAATTTATTGATGTAGTTGAGATGGACTCACTTTTTGAATTTGAACAAGTATATCAAACGATTTACCTAATGATATATCAACAGTTTTTGGTATATCAGGGCCTTCCGTAGTTATTCCAGCGAAAATTGGATGTTGTTGGTTTAACCAAGTTTTTGTCACTCCGTTCGTCTTACGTAAATCTATAATAAATTGATCTTTTTTGACATGTCCAAAGATGTAGTTATAGCTGTTGGGATCATCTGATTTTAATGTTCCATATGGGCCAAATTTACCGTCATTATTGTAGACATTATATTGCCCTTCGTAAACTGATGTTCCAATAGATACATACCGTTCCCCATAATATTCCGCTAAATGCTGCCCAGCTACTTTAGGGTATATAAAAGGAATCATATTTGTTTTCGAAACGTGTCCGTTATGTCCCCAAACAATGGTTTTTCCTAAATGTTCTTCAGTCCACTTCGCATTTTCACACATTGCAATATCATGTTTCAAAAAAAGGTCGGATGGTTTATCAGGTGGTGACGCTAACATTGTAGTAAATTGTTCAATAATACGGGCATTTTGTTTTATCCATGCAAACTCTCTGGATTTTCCATTTAGATAGCTTTTATTTTGTTCTAATAAAGCACTGATTTGTTTAGCATCTGAAATATACTTTTCTTTTTCTTTTTGCGTAAGGCTGCCAAAGGTATCCATATCCTTTGTTACAGGAATAAGCCCTCTTATCTTCTTTTCAACTCTAGGCACAAGATCTGAATTGTTTCTTTTTATATATTCTACTATATTATTATAAACATTCTCGTTTACTGATTGAATATCCATCCCAATGACACGCACTTTAGATTTATGTTTTGGATTAGCATTATATTGCCGAATCCAACTAAGTAGATGTAACATTTCTTTCGTCTTAAATGCAGGTGATAGATGTTGGCTTGGGTTTCCCTTACCAGTAAGAACATATCGATCAAGTTCCAAAGCTCTGTCCCATCCCTCTTCTAAAACTAAGTTGGTAAAGCCCTTTTCAGATACTAAATAATTAACAATGCGGTGTTTCATTGTATAAACTTCATGAGCCCCATGTGTAGCTTCACCTAAACCTACAATTGAAGCTGAACCTACCATATTCTTAAGTGGTTTTAAATCATTAAGAGGTGCAGTTGGATTCGTTGTTTTTAAAGGCTTTGCATGCGCTTCTAACCATTCTGCTATTTGATTTATATTGTAGGGAGCTGTAACAGGAACTACTGTTTTCGAATCTGCATAAGTACTTCCTACAAAATTAGCCAGCATTATAGCAGAAGCACCAAGTGCAATAATCATTTTCTTTTTCATAAAAACCTCCTGAAATACTTACTTATTATTTTCTAAATTCCCTAAAAATCCCCTTTAACCATCAATTTAAAATTCGGCATTCACCTCATGGATTTTTTTGAAGTACGACTCTTTCTGCATACAAGCATATTGGGTCGTCTTCAGTAATCCAATTGTCACTCACTCGCTATCATTTAAGCTAGTTACAAATCTTCACTATTTCATGTGACATGCAATGCTCGCTAACGTATTGATCAGCGCCAACATGTCACAAAGAAAATGATGACATGTTGATGACAGAGATGACAGCTGTGCGGTTAGTATGGAGCAGTACCATCAATAAAGGCGTGCATCGATATTAATATCGATGCACGCCTTTTGTTAAAAAAGGGGGGTTGTTATTTAGCTTTTTGTCATTTTCCGTATTTTAAAATCATTTATCAAGTCTTTATAAGTCGTCTTCATTTCTTGTGCGAAAAGATCCCCGTGAGGCTTACGGATTAGACATTGGTATGCCAAAATGGATAAAGATTTGACCTCATTAATTTCAGTACTCTTCAAACTGAAGCTTTGTATTACTTTATATTCTGGAACATAAGGATCAGAATATAAAATATTAGCGCCTTTTTGTTGCAAAATTTTTAGTATATTTATGGAGGGTGACTCTCTTATGACTAAGGGGCGGCGCTGACAGTGCTTTGATACGAAAGTAGCTGACTGAACGCCCCCCGCTCCTCTTCTACCAGTTGGTGGTAGTTCCCCTGCTGTATGACCTCGCCTTGATCCAGAACAACAATTTGATCTGCATGTCTGATCGTTGACAGACGGTGAGCGATCACGATCAACGTCATTTGACCTTTCATCCGTTCCAATGCTGCCTGAATTGCAGCCTCGTGCTCACCATCCAGCGCACTTGTCGCTTCATCCAGGATGAGTACAGGAGGATGATGCAAAATAGCCCGCGCTAATACCAGCCGTTGACGCTCTCCCCCGGACAGACGAATCCCGCGATCACCAATGACTGTGTCCAGCCCTTCTGGCAGTCTGGATACAAAGTTGTCTGCAGCTGCAAAATGTAACGCCTCCCATAGCTGTTGTTCACTAGCATCCTTATCGGCCAGCTTCAAATTTTCACGGACGGTCGCATGGAACAAAAACGGGTCCTGTGACACATAGCCAAACGACTGCCGCCACAGCGGCAGCAATTTGTCGTCCAGTACATGACCATCGATTTTAATCTGTCCTCCAGTTGGGCGTAAAAAACCCATCAGAACATCGACCATTGTGCTTTTGCCTGCTCCTGATTTCCCTACAATGGCGGTCATTCCCCGGGCAGGTATCAACAAATTAATATGACGTAGGGCAGGCTCTGCCGCACCCTCGTAGCAATAATCCAAATGGCAGCATTCTATTCCATTACGAAAGGATAGGGGTTGCCGTGCAGATGTAGATGTAGATGACAAATGATATACCGATGAATCGAATGGGACATGATTCTCAGAGGATGTAAGCCCAATTAAAGAAGGATCTGAGAAAGCCTCGCATTCCCGTTGCACTTTAGTTACACTCTCAAAAGCAGAGATCATAGACATAATATATTCCAGGCTCGCTTGAATAAGGGCAAACCTGGGCCATAAGCGGGAAAATATAAAAACGAGCACGATCAGTTTTTCAGGTGTAACATGCAGCCACTGGAGCGACACAAATAGGACACTAACGACAAAAACAGCTGCCGCTATGCGATGAAAAAACTGTGTGGTCGCATTTTGCCGGACAAACTGAGTCGTATTATCCTCCATCCGCTGCGTCAGGGAGCGAAACCAATGGATATTCGCTGCTTCCAGCAGATTGCTTTTAATATCTTTCATCCCGTTCATATGATCCGTAATTCCGGCAAAATAAATCTGTGACAGCTCAGTGGTACGGTCACCTAATTGTTTGGCATTTCGGATGGAGCGACGGAACACGACAAACAACACCAAGCCACTCAGAAACACCAGCCCGGTTAAAGAAGGGGATAGCCAAAAAGCCAGCGCAATCTGGATTAGCGTAAACATGACGGCCGTGGTCAGTTGAAGAAGCAAATTCGTTCCCTGACTGACACGCGCCAGCTCGGTCGTCATCACGTGGCTAAAATCAGATTTACGCTGACGCAAATAAAAAGCCCACTGCGCCTTCATAAAGGAAGTGTATACGTCTATTCGAAGGGAACGCATAAAACGCTGCTGAATCCGTGAGTTAAGAATGGACTGGTAACGCTGAAGCCAAGCCTGCCCGGTAAGCAGCATGACGAAAAACATTAGCATCCCCGGCAACAGCCAGCTTTTAGGAATGTACGGCAAAAAATAATCAAATCCATCCGACAGAAATGGCATCTCTGAATGACCGCCAAATACGCCGATGGCCGCCAGCATAGGAACAAGCATATAAATGCCGACACCCTCCAGTAGACTGACGATCATCATACATCCAATATTAAGAAATAACGCCCCGCCGTTCACGCTATACAGCTTGGTCATATATAATCGCAGATGAGTCATCATGTACACTCCTTATCGGGTTAGTGCTTTGAAAATCGACGTTTTAGCCAAAGAAATGGACGTAAAGGAATATACAAAAAATGCAGCTGGCGAGGCAGTGGGCAAATGACTGAATCCCTCGTAGAAGGAAACAAACGGCTGATGAGATACCATAGTCTGTGTCTTGGCTCCTTTAAGGAAAGCAGGTAAGCGCGGCTAACCGGTTGAGGAGTAAACGCTGTTGTTGTAGCTCCAGCAATGGCTGGACTGGAGGCGACTGTAGCAGCACCTACAGGCTTGGCAAGGCTACTTACAGCAGTGTTCACTGTATTCACCGGGTCACCAAGGATGCTGCTGGCATCTTTCGATATGCCAGCAGCACTACTGACGGCGTACAGAACAGCTTCGCCCGAGGTTCCGTTAGCTGAAATACCGCCATCCGAAGGGGCGGTATTCATTGACTCGGTCAAAGCTACGTTAGGCAATAGCTCTGGCCGAACGAGTCTGCCTGTACCCGCCCCATTGGCAACCGGGTACGGCGCAGGGACGCTGGCCTGCATAAAAGCCAGCGCGCTCAGCGCAAGCCTGTGCGCCTGCCGGGTAGCCGATATCGGACGCATCGGCTCCGGGATCGGCGTACCGAACAGCGCAGCGGCCAGTGCCCAAGCCTGCCCGCCCGCGGGCAGGCCTCCGTAACGGCGCATTTGCGGCAGTAGCGCCCTCCAATCGACAGCACGTACCGCAAGCCTGTCGATGTCAACCAACCAGCGCAGCCTGAACCAGCCGTGACGCGCTCCGTGTGCGCTGAGGTACAGAAATTGATGCTCGCTGCCAAGCGTATACATGCAGGATGTCGTCACATTCCTGCTGTCGGCAGACGTCGCTGGTGCCATCTGACTGGCTCGAACTGCTGGGGCTTTACCCATTTGCCGGCAGTCCCAAAGCTCGTCAAAGGAGGGCTCCCGCCCCCCATCCGGGTGAAGCCGCCAGTGCAACTCGACTTCGACCCTCTTTTGCGGATGTAAGAAGGAGGCATGATGATCCTTCCACTTCCAGCTGCCAAGGACGCGCACTTCTCCGCTTTTGGACGCATACCCAGCTTCCTTCATCCAGTGCTCCGCTTCATCCATGTCATCCGGGGCAATAAGTAAATCAATGTCTTTAGAGGTACGCAGGGAAACATCCCCGTACAATTGCTGCGCCAGAGCAGTACCCTTCAACATCAGCACACGAATTCCATGAGCTGTGAGCAGTCTGGTCAGACGCTCGGCTTCTGCTTGAAGATGGAGCATGCGCAGCGTGTTTCGATGATATTGCGCCTGAAGGTTTCGCAGCAATTCTGCGGGAATGAACGGGTGATTCAACGTTTTCAGCTGGAGATACACCGTAGGTATCACACGATGGTGTTCTGTCAGACGCAGCAAGCGGGACCAATCGATCTCCTGCAACTGGAAAGCAGTCATCGTATTCTGCCATAGATTGACGTCTTTACGAAGTAGAGAGAGTAACAACGTTAATTCTTGATCCTCATTCCAATTCGCAAGTTCCAAAATAGACTTGGTGGTCATGGATTCTTCTCCTTCGATTCTTTGAACGTTCTTTGTTCCTTTTATATCGCACTAAAACTAAAACAGAGAACTGCCTTTATCCGCTGTCCTCGTATTTGTAGCTGTCCCAGCACGTCTCCCGAATATTCCCACCACGGTAAACGCTCCCATCTCTCGTTCTCCCGTAACATAGATCGGCCCACTCCGTACCCATGCATGTGCTGCCAATTGTCCCGCAGCATTTTTGGCTGTGCCCAGATACAGTGTACAGTCCAGTTTTCTGCGTACCAGCAACGTCATAGCGGCAGCGGCTTGTACAAGACAGCTACTGCGCCAAGGAGTATAACGGCTGGCTACATCCACAGCTTGTGAAATGTGACGGATAGACTTCTCCTGCCCGATCTCACACTGCCAAGAAGTTTCTTCCATACATATACCCCAAGCCCCTGAGTAATCTCCAAAAGAACGACGCTGGCGAAATCTCGCGCATCCCAGCTCCAGCCAGGCTTCCGGCAACAATATCCTGACCTCCGGAGACAAGAGAAGAAGCCGTTGTATCCGCACGTTAGTCCAACTCCCGTAGGAGCCTCAGCAATCCTTCCCGCTCCAATTCAGCTACAAAGGTATGTACCTGCTGTCTGCACTGTTCCTCGTCCACTTCATATTCATTCGTCAGGACAGTTACAATATCTCCAAGTGAAGGACTGGATTCAGCCAGTTCCCAGATCCGTCCTCCTGTGAAGCCTAAATTATAATACTTTCCAGTATGAATACTCATCATCACTTTTTCTCCGTCCATATCACTTACATAGACTTCTTCACCATACGTGATGCGATAATGATCCTTAGCTGGATTAATGGCTGCCATAACTCTTTTCCTCCTTATGAATGAGTTCAAGTACGCGTTGTACAACCTCGGACGCCGTAAAGAAGGAGCTATCCCTCAGCAGCCGCCAGCCTTCCACTTTCCGAGCCATCCGGGCCGCTGTATCAAAATACCATTCACCCAAACCCATTCGCGGAATGATCGCCCTACGATATGTATGCTGTAGTAATGTATGCAAGCACTCCAGTTTGTTCAAGGGCTGTTCCGTAACCACCACTGGCTCCCCTTCACGCATCGACTCACGGTTTGGAGAATCGCTCACAAGCTCGAATACACCGCCCAGGGGAAGCGGATCGTTATAAAATTCGTCCACAGCAGGCACGGCATATTTATTGAGCTCACCTGCAATCCTACGCAAATCTTGGTATTGTGCCCTTACAGGATTACCGTCAGTTAGGGAAAGAACATGCTTTCTTTGCCGTACATGCTTCTTGTTCTCCCGTAATGCCTCCAATTGAAGCAAGCTTTCCAGTCCCAGCTTCTGCTGCGGATATGCCGGATATACGATGGCTGCGGAAGCTGTCACGTTTATAGCAATCACATCATCACTGATCATCTGATAGCCAGCCTGTCTAAAGGCGGCAGCCAGCGTCGATTTTCCCGTGCCGGATTCACCTACAAATGCGTAGGCCCGACCTCCGATGACGACCGCACTTCCGTGAATAGGTAAAACCCGTTTTTGCAACAGTAGAACACCCATGCATGTGCCCAGTACAAACAACCGCACGGTGTCAGGATCAGCCCCAGGCAACATACTTACCTCGATTTCCTTGCCTCCCCTGATGGCATAAATGGCCGTGTCCGGTATTAGGAACATAAAGCGTTCACCCTGCATTACAAAATTGGCCTGCTCCAGTTGGTCCCTCCATGCTGACAAATCAACCTGCCGGATGACCACATCCTCTACCAATCCCGGTTCTGCTGGGATCAGCTCAGGCAGAGTTAGCTCACTGGCAATCCTGAGTCCAAAGGCTGTATATTTCACCCAACTGTTATGGGCACTCCTGTCATGCGCGATAGGACTCACTCCCTGTTCTTAAAATTCCGTCTTTATTTCTTCCGGTCCAACCTAACCCGAATGAAATAAAGACGGCTCGTGATCAGTAAGCTATCTGGATCTCAGCCCAACATCGGCTCATGTATAATTATCTTCCGTTAGCTCGGATTATACAGATCGGCATCATGGTCTGACACCCAATCAATCTGTTTCCAGCCTTTACCCGCCATAGTCTGGTTAATATCCAGCACCTCAATCGTCGGTTCCTGCCATTCTTTTTTACTCATCTCATCACCTCCCCTCCCACGAATGGCACGCCGTCTGATCGGTTAGATCCAAATCAGTTCAAACCACAGAGAAAACGGTACACGATCAGGCTGTGCATGAATAGTCGTATATTCGGATCGGATGCCTGGTCCGGACGGGGATGTCGGTATTTCGCCATAGCCGTCTTAATGTAGTCCATATTGAGATATTCGGCAGCTCGTAAATCATGACACATCACTTGCAGCTCTCCCATAAACGTGTCCCAGCAAGGAAGCATACGATGTAGCCAATCCGCAGGCTGTACGCCGCGTACTCGCTGGTTCAACCGAACATCATCGGGGAGATGATCACGCATAGCTTTACGAATGAGGGCACGGTCCCGGCCATTTTGTACATATTGTTCAAAAGGTACCGATAAGCAAAAGCGAATGACACGGCTGTCCCCGGTCGGATCACGTTCCCACAGGCCATAACGGAGTGAAAGTTTGGTCGCCATGACACCATTTTTGTTGGCAATCGCCAAATTTGAAAACTTCTCTTTTCTTGTCTGATCGGCATTTTTTCTCCAGCCAGTTCCACTCAATACGGGAATATCTTCTACATTCATCCGCTTGGCAAACTCCGGGTGAATCAGTGAAGGAATCGGACTTTGCTTGCCACGTCCCCACCATGTGCGAGCGTCAAGTGAAGTGGCTTTTTTCAACATCACGGGCAGTAAATGAGACATACGACTGCCTGTAAGCTTGCTATACCGCCTCACTCCCTGCCAAGATTGCAGCCAATGCAAACGGCGAAACTGACGGGCATAATAGTCCAGTGCAGGCCCCCACGATACGGTAAAATTGCCCCGTGCCCCAGTCAACAGAACTCCGACATTATGTTCCTGTGCTTTCTCATAAAAACCTCTAATCCAGAAGGAGTTTTCAAAATATTTGTAGGGAGCCTCCATCAACTCCAGCCAAATATCAATTTCAGAAAACGGACTTTTCCCCTCAAAATCCATATAATTTTCACGAATGTTGCCCACATAGCGAGCGGTGGACTGAATATAGCTGCGTTCATTTGCCAGCAATGTAGGCGGTGTCCAATCTGTAAAATCTTGAACAGGTACATAGCTGTAGGCATGTAGCGGCTTGTGTTGTAAGTGCAGCGATGGCGCGGCAAAGCTGGCAACCGCTCCGGAATCCAATCCCCCACTCAGGGCAGCCCCTACAGCGCGATGCGTCCGTAATCGGGCAGTTACCGCCTGGGAGAATACCTCGCGGAAAGCTTCTATGTATTCGCCGCCTGTTTTGAGCCGCAACGGCTCTACCTCATCCAGACATGCATATTTACAGAGCGATTGCTTTCCCTCTTCCATAGTGAACCAATGTGCAGGAGGCAGCTGGTTGATATGCTTGTAGGCGGTTGTCCCGATATCGACGGATTCCTGCATTGCACGGATAGATAAGAATTCGGCCAGCCATGGTTCATGCAGTTCTTTTCGCAGAGAGGACAGAACCAATAGCGGAGCGACTACCGTGCTAAACGCAAATCCTCCGTCATGTTGGTAGGTGTACAGCGTACGATTGCCTGTCATATCTCTAGCACCATATAACCGATGTTTCTTAGCATCCCAAATGACAAAGGCAAAATCACCTATCAGATAACCTGCTGCATCAACACCCCATTTGTCGTATGCCAGTAAAATCAGCTCGCTGTCCGTGATATCTATCCGCCGCCCCTGCTCAACTGCTAGTCGTTCAAACAGCTCAGAACGGTTGTCAATGATCGCATCGGCCGTTATAGCCAAATCTCTTAGCTCATCATAAAAGGGAAGACGCTCATGAACAGATTCTGGGGTCACATGCTGGGCATGACATCCCAAAAAAATGGAACCTTCACACCAAGCGCACACGCGGTCAGCGGGATATTTTTGCAGAGTTTGCATCATTTTTTCGCCTTCTTCAGCATATACAGACTCATGCCCAAATCTATAGATTCCGGCAATTGCACTCACGTTCTCCCCCCTTTTCTTTTCCGATACTTGATAATACTTCAGACGCCCAGCGCCCGAACTTACGGGCCAATAAATGGGACCGGAACCCTTGGCTTGGGCGCTGATAGCTTTGGAGCTGTGCGATCAGCCGGTTCCGTTCCTCAAAGCTATGTGCCAGTCTGTTTTCCAGTGATTGAATTCGTCGATCACTCACGATCTGTGCCATATCCATCCTTGCCGGGTTGTGAGGTGCAGTATGACAGGTTGCATTTGTCATGAATTCTTTGTTATCTGCATCCCGATCTTCCAGCATCCGATAATCTGCCTTCCATTCAAAGCCACTTTGTTGGAGGAACTGGTGTGTACGCCGACTCAACAGCTCTACATCCGGGTCATCCTCAAAGCGGACTCCAGTCATCTGCTCAGCCTGTTCCAGCGCTTCTCCGTAACCAAGCTGCCTAAACAAGCGAGCTCCAATACTTCTGCAATACAGTTCAATTTCCATTGTACTCAATAGATATTGCCAACTATGTACCGAATTCTGATGCGCCTGTTCATGCTCCATGACAAACGGATCACCCGCTCCCATGCTATAAAAAAGATTGGATTGGGGCGTATCCGCAAAGTTCCCGTACCTTTCCATCCCAGGCTCATAATAGATCTCCAGAAAATGACACAGCTTCTCAATCTCCATCCTTGGATTGGCTACGAGCTGTTCATACATCAGCGGGTATGCAAGTGGATGAGGTGTGGCAAAATAATGAGCGTACCGGAACAAACCAACCGTAATATCTGTCATTTTCATATTAAAATGCGGACTTCCCAGTTCCTTCAGCAGGTGAAAGTTCCCATTTCGGAGCTGATTGACCTTTTTAAACGAGGCCACGATGGACAAAGGATTGCGGATAAGCCACACTCGACGGGCAGCCGGGAACAAACGGTCTACAAATTCAAGCACTGTATAGTAACGCGGTGATTTGTCGATAAGCATATCAGCGGTCGTCCCTTGAAGCAGGCCATTATATATTTCAAGTGCATACGAACGAGCGGCCTGCTCCAATACATGTGGAGGGACCATACCTTTAAAAAATTGCCGGAGTATTCCTGTTCCTCCATATGGCCGTGCATGTGACTGAGGAAGATCATATAAACTGAGCAGAAACCACATTTCCTGCGTGGCAAACAGACGGGAATGGTTTTGCAAAATGGCAGTTAGCAGCGAGCTTCCACTTCGAGGGACACTCAACAGAAATACTAGCTTTCCGCCCTGCTTTTCAATCAAGCACACTCCTCCTCTACCTCTGCTCAAGACGTTTTAATAGATACATATCGTATTTTTATTATAATTTATGATACATAATGTATCTTGTCAATCCCTTTGATGGATAAATTCTGTGCTGCACGCTCATGTTAAACCTTATGTAGATGTAGAAATGCTGCCAGTTGTCTGTAAATAATGATCTTGCTGCATGTTAACCAAAGGAGCATAGCACTATGGGACGAGCTGTTAAAGGTACGATTACGATTGAAGGTCATGAAATTGCGATCACAAACCCGGATAAACCGCTGTGGCCCGAAGCAGGTGTAACTAAGGCGCTATATCTTCGCAAGCTTGCGGTATTGGCCCCCTACCTGCTCAAATATTGTCATCAGCGTCTATTGACTGTCATCCGTTGGCCACATGGTATTCATGGGGATTTTTTTTATCAGAAAAATGCCCCACATCCTCGGCCAGACTATATTGAAACCGCTCTGCATGATGGCATTGAGTATATCGTGCTTGGCAAGCTGCCCCAACTACTCTGGCTCGGTAATCAAGCTGCGTTGGAATTTCATCCCTCTCTGCACAGAACAGGAAGCCAACTGCCCTGTGAATGGATGATTGATCTAGATCCATCCAGAGAAGTCGAGCCACGTATTATGGAGGCCGCCTCCATTGTAGGCGAAGTATTGGCTTCGCTTGGGTTGGACTCTGTCCCCAAAACCTCCGGGGCCACAGGTGTACAAATTATCGTCCCGATCCGTACAGGCATCACCTTTGACGAGCTACGCAGCATCGGACTGTTGGTTGGACAATTTGTGACGGAAAAGCACCCGCATCTGTTCACACTGGAACGGTTAAAGAAGGATCGTGGAACAGCCATCTATTTTGATTACTTGCAGCATTATCAGGGAAAAACCCTAGCCGCTCCTTATACTCCTCGGGCACGTCCCGGTGCTACGGTCTCGACTCCGCTAACCTGGGAAGAGGTACGGCAAGATGTGTCACCACTTGATTACCATTTGCTAAATATTGAGGAACGGTTAAACCAGGTAGGCGACTTGATCGACAAGGTGCCTCCCCAGCCCGTAGAGGACCTCCTCAAACATATGCGCTCCAAAACACACCCAACCTGATCCATGCTTTGAAGCACAAAAAAGGGGACGAACCCCGCAGCCATAGGCTGAGAAATTGTCCCCTTGCGCTAGTGTATTCCTTTTTTCTTAAAACGTCCGCCCTTCACATCGTGAATATTACCAATTGCAATGAAGGCGTGCGGGTCCCAATCCTCAACGATGCTCTTGAGCTTCGCTTCCTCCAGTCGGGTAATGACGACGAAAATCACTTTTTTGCTCTCGCCTGTAAAGCCGCCTTCACCTTCCAGGTAAGTTACCCCCCGTCCAAGACGGTCCGTCAGGGCATCTCCGATATCACGGTATTTATCACTAATAATCCAGACCGATTTGGACTGATCCAGACCCTCAATTGTAATATCAATCATTTTCATAGCAATATAATAAGCAATCATGGAATACAGGGCATTCGGCCAACCGAATACAAAACCCGCACTTCCCAGAATGAAAATATTAACGAACAATACGATCTCACCGACCGAAAAAGGAGTTTTTTCGCTGACGAGAATAGCCACGATCTCTGTCCCATCCAGCGAGCCGCCGGACCGAATCACAAGACCCACTCCCACGCCGAGAATGACACCCCCGAAGATAGCGCCAAGCAGCGGTTCCCCAGGCGTCAATGCACTTACATTGTGAAGTAACGCAGTTCCGATGGACATAACGACGATGCCGAATAATGTGGATAAAGCGAAGGTTTTACCGATTTGTTTGTAGCCGATAAGTAAAAATGGAAGGTTCAACAGGGTCAGGAAAATACCGAGCGGATAACCAGTAATCTTGGAGGCCATAATGGAAATACCTGTAACGCCGCCGTCAATAACGCCGTTAGGAACTAGGAATATTTCCAATCCCACGGCCATCAGCGCTGCACCAACCACGATCATGGCTGCACGCTGCAATAAGCGTTTTACTTTGTTCTTTGGATTAGCTGGAATTTTGCTGATCTTGGTCAACTCTCCGGTTACATCTGTGATCTCAGACAGATTTTGGACTTCCTTGCTCACTACACTCATATATAAATCCCCCCGTTACAGTATGGTATATTGGACCGAAAAAGGGGCTGCTCTCCGCAGTCCCCTCTCCTTTACGGCGCTTAGTTATGTGATTAGTATATCATAAAACTGTGATTTTGCGCAAAAAAGTTAGCAAAGAGCACATAAATCACAATAAAGCGGGATTATATTGATAAAAACGGCGAAAACCGCCTCTAAAGGAGGGGAGAGAGCATGCGAGTTAGAATTTCAGCTATTTTTTGAGATCGAGGGCGTCTGCGGAACACGTTCAAATCTATTTTGGAAGAGTTGGAAATGTCCTCTACAAAATCTGCCGATAGCCGTTCCAACGCCGAAGTTGCAAAAAGTACAGCGGTCAACTCAAAATTATAGAAAAAGCTACGCATGTCCATATTGGCGGTCCCAACCGAGCCGAGCAAATCGTCCACAATCACCACTTTAGCGTGAATAAATCCTTTTCGATATTGGTAGAACTCCACTCCTGCCTCCAGCAGTTCTTGCACATAGGACAGTGACGCCAGGTGGACCAGTTTCGAATCTGATTGGTAGGGAATAATAATTTTCACATCTATGCCGCTGACGGCCGCCAGCTTCAGTGCCTCATAAATCCCCGGATCGGGAATAAAATACGGCGTCGTTATCCAAATCCGCTTTTTGGCAACCGTAAGCGCTCCAAAGCACAATTCCTGAATCGTATCCCATACCTGATCGGGCCCACTGCTCAAAATCTGTACTTCCTCATCCCCTGTGCAGGTATGTGGAGGAAATAAATTCACGTCCATTAGCCTCTCCCCCGAAGCCAGCTTCCAATCGCTAAGAAACACATTTTGCAGAAAATAAACGCCATCTCCTTCAATCTGCAAATGCGTATCCCTCCAAAATCCCACTTTGGGGTACTTTCCGAGATAATCGTCGCCTACATTGATTCCCCCCACAAATCCGATCGTGCCATCCACCACCACGATTTTCCGGTGATTGCGATAGTTAATCCGGCGGTCCAGCGTGGCGAAAAACGGCGGTAGAAAATAATGAAATTCGACCCCAGCCTCATTACAGGTGCGAATAAATGAATAGGGTAAATGGTAGCTCCCTACGCCGTCCACAATGAATCGTACCTTAACTCCCTCGCGTGCCTTACGGATCATGACCTCCTGAAATTTTTTCCCGATTTCGTCTGCCCGAAATATGTAAAACTCCACATGGATATGATGTTGTGCCTGTTCCATCGCTTTCAGCATGGCGTCGAAAGTCTCTTCCCCGTTCGTCAGCACACGTGTACGGTTGCAGCCAGTCAACGGGTTTTCCGACATACGAATCAACTGGTTAAACAGACGCTCCTGATGCTTGAAATGGGGATTGTGCATTTGCTCTACATTTTCAATCACCTTGGTTTGCGCCCACAGATGTTCACGGAATTCACGAAATAGCTGCGATCCTGCTTTACGAACCACTTTACGCTTCTGGTAATCCTGAGCAACAAAATAGTACACCACAAAACCAATAAGCGGGAAGCAAAACAAAATAAAGAGCCAGGCTACCGCTTTGGACGGCTTGCGAAATTCAAAGAGCAGAATCGTCCCGGTCTGAAAAATAAAAATAATTAAAACCAACAGCAACCACAGCATGTCTAAGCCTCCTTATATATCTACGTTTTATACAAAGCTCCAATTTTTTTGACATGTTTGCCTCTTAAGCTGAATAGATAGTAACCAAGCACTATAGGAGCGATGTCCGGAAAGGAGCGATTATGAAAAAAGGAAGCCTAAATCGCCGGATGACCCTGCTTGTCATTCGGGATGCACAGCAACCGCCCAAGCAGCTACAATGCTCCGCAGCCGCTGTCATTCTCGTCCCGACCCTTGTGATCGCATCAATCTCTACGCTCGTGATCGGGCTGCAAATCCGTTCTTCCCATATTATTTCCCAAATGGAAACCAATCTTGCTGTCCAGAGTTTGCAGATGGAGGTCACGGTAGCAGACAAAGACGCAGCCATTGGGCGACTGCGGCAGGAAGTCATGGAGCTGACGAATCAAGCCACCAGTATTCGTGAACGTCTCCAACGTGTAACTGAGCTGGAACAACAAATGCAGCAATTCATTCGTAAACACGGAAATTCCTCCAGCGCAAGCAGCAATAAATCAACCATCACTCCCCTCTCCTGGGATGCTTCCGGCCATACCGGCGGTGAATTGATCGCAGTGCATGAAAATACAGCTCTTCTAGCCCGCCAGGCCATGGATGATTTTCAGGAAATCGAAGCTCTGCTGGACACAGTGGAGCGCACGGTTCCGCGCTCTATTCAACAGGCAAACGCCGTACAGCAGAACCTGGAGCGCCAACAAGCCGCGCAGCTGCTCCAGACCCGAAGACTGGCACTTGCTGAACAAGGCAGGCCCTCCATTTGGCCTGTTGGTTCGCGGCGCATGACCTCCAGTTTCGGCTATCGCAGCGACCCATTTACAGGGAAATCCGCTTTTCACTCAGGCGTGGACATTGCCGGTCAATCCGGTGATCCTGTCTATGCAGCAGGGGCAGGCACTGTGCTGGAGGCCGCTTCCAGCGGAGCTCGCGGCAAGTGCATCATCATTCAGCATCCAGACGGACTTCAAAGCTGGTATATGCACCTAAGCGGTATGCAGGTGGCTCCGGGGGACCGTGTTCACAAAGGACAGACCATTGGCCTGCTGGGAAGTACCGGGAGAAGCACAGGACCTCATCTTCATTTTCAGATCGTCAAGCATAACCAACCTGTTGATCCATTGCTGTATGTACAATAAGGGTTTTGCAAAATACCGACAATAAAGGATTGGAGGAAAACGATCATGTTCAAGGAATCCAAAAAAAAGCTCTCCACCCCGGCGACGACGGATACACTGCTCGCGAACGGCACCAGCTTTGAAGGTACGATTGAGGCAGAGGCCAACATTCGCATTGATGGTCATTTTCAGGGCGATATCTACAGCACTCGCACTGTCGTCATTGGAGAATCAGCAGTTGTACGTTCGGACATCATTGCACGGGACGTCATTCTTGCCGGCAAGGTATTCGGCAGCATCACCACAGAAGGACGGCTGACCATTACATCAACAGGCGAACTGTACGGAAATACGGCGACCCCTACATTGGTCATTTCTGAAGGCGGCGTACTGAACGGCACAAGTCAAATGAACCAAACTATGGATGCAGAGTCGCCAGCTGCTATAGATAAATCAGAGGATGAAAATCAATCCAGTTTCAGCCAAGACATAGAGGACAGCCAAGCCTCCCTACAACCTGAAGCGGGATAGGGCCGGCTTATACTCCTATATATCCAGTACATCCTCCAATCACTCCATAATATCCTCCACTCTGCGTTCCAAAAATAAATGGTACACCTTGCGTATGACGATTTTGCCGCACATATATAATGGAATAACCAAAATGATACCCAAGATCCCGAGCAGGTCGCCACCAACTAGCAATAAAATGACGACAGTCAACGGATGAATGTCCAGCTGCTTGCCAAAGACAATCGGCGACAGCCAATTATCCTGAATTTGCTGTGCAACGATCACCACCACCAGCGACCAGAGCGCCATGGAAGGCGATTCGAGAAATCCAATGATAACCACTGGTATAGAAGCAGCTACTGCCCCCACATAGGGAATAAAATTAAGGAAAATCGAAATAACGGCAAGCAGCAAGGCATAAGGCAAACCAATAATCAAAAATCCAAGGAACATCATCAAGCCCAACGCGACATTGATCAGCACTCGACTGACGATAAAGCTGCTGAGCGCACTATCAATATCCTCCATAACTTCCAGCGCGTCCTTGTGATATTTTTTAGGAAAGAAGTTAAGCATTTTGGGGCCAAACTTGCTTCCTTCCTTCAACATGTAATACAGCAATATGGGAAAGGTAGCCAATACGATAAAAAAGTAGGACACGAACGATACCAGCTTTACCGAATAATCTGACAGCGTTGAAAAAGCTTCGTTTAACGTATCTGACAGTTGTGACAGCGGGTCTTCACCCGGAGGCAGTACTTGTCTCAAGGATTGATTATGCCGCCATTGGCTCAATTGATCAACCAGACTTTTAATAAGCTTCGGCGCGTTCTCAAATAAATTGGTTACCTGATCACGGAGCGTAGGCCACACTCCCCATGAGAAGAGGAACAGTAACACGCCAATAACCAAATAAATCAGCAATATGGAAATTGAGCGTTTGATTTTTCTCCGTTCCATGACATCTACAATCGGTCTCAATAAATAATAGAGGAAAAAAGATAGCATCAACGGTACAACCAGCAAGCTGACCAAGGATACAAGAGGACTGAATATAAAGCTTACTTTGGTGCCCAAGTAAATGATAAGCAATATCATGACGATTCCTGAAGTCAGACGAAAAAAACGATTATTTTGCAGCATATCATACGCCCCCCTGTTCTGTTTCTCTCTACTTCTTTAAACGCAAACCGACCCTATTGATTGATTCTTGCTGAAAATAGATTACAATATACCCACACTTACAGAATATGTAGCAAAAATGACATAGATACTGAATAAAACAGTGCCAACATAGCAAAAAAGGAAGTCCAAATGGCTAGGCATTGGACTTCCTTTTTGTGATCTCAGCATTTTGCCAAAATCCTCGTGTCATTCAATCACACATGCTAAGAGATACGTGTTTAGGTGGAGACATCGCGTTTTACAAAAACCACCCAGGCAATCGCGATAAAAACCACATAATAAGCGGCCAGCACAGCGAGCGAAAAGGTTAGATTGGAACTTACTGTACCCGGCGGCATATCTAGATATTTTTTCAGATCCATATGCGTAAAGAGTACGTATTTGGTCCATTCAAAACGATCTGTGCTGAACAAGCCAATAGAGTTATACACCGTTTTGGTGAACATCATAAACAAGGACAAACCAATCGCCAAAGCGCTCGAACGAAACACCGCGGATAACATAAATGCAAAAGCCATGGTCACGAATAAGGCGATATAGCTATACAAGAAGTTCAGCGTTACGTAAGATATCGGATCACTGAACAGCGGAACAGAGCCCGCTGGTGCGTCCTTCGATAACATCAGCCAGGAGGATAGCGTAACCATCAAGACCAAAACGATTGTTCCAAGCAAGCTGAACAAAATCACCGATATATACTTGGACAACAAAATTTTGCTGCGAGTCCAAGGGCGAATGAGCAGCAACTTAATCGTTCCCCATGTAAATTCGCCAGCCACCGAATCAGCAGCTACAATGACCGTAAACGTCGTATTGAGGAAAAATGTAAACAACGTTGTCAATGCGATGCCATCCCACACACTAACCTGATCAGAAACTAGAGAAATCAGCATCGGAATCACAGCGGTGATGACCGCCAGCAGCCCCAGCATGATCCATGTGCGCACACGCAAGTAGATTTTAAGATTTTCATTATGTACCAGCTTGAAGAAATCAGCCAATGGCCCCGCCTCCCGTCACTTCCAAAAATTGATCTTCCAACGTACGGGCAACCGGGCGAATCGCATACACCTTGACTCCATTTGCAGCCAGCAGACTGTTCATCTCTGCAATCTGTTCCCGCTCCAGGTGAAGCAGTAGTTGATTGCCTTCGACGCGCCCTGCTCCAGCAAGCGTATAAGCTTGCTCAGCATCATTGACTTCAAAAGCAATTTCCGCCGTCTGCACTTCTCCCTCTGTATTCTTCAACTGCTTAATATCAACCAATCGCCCGCTCTGAATAATGGCCACGCGATCGCACATCAGCTCCATTTCGGACAACAAATGGCTTGATACAAACACGGTAATTCCTTCGGTACGGGTCAATTGACGCAAATAATCCCGCAGTTCACGAATACCCTGCGGGTCCAAGCCATTGGTCGGCTCATCCAGCACAAGCAGCTTCGGTCGATGTAAAATCGCCTGAGCTACCCCGAGTCGCTGCCGCATCCCGAGCGAGTAGGTTTTGACTTTATCATGAATTCGGTTTCCGAGTCCCACCAGACGAATCGCTTCGTCTATACGCTCTTGGCTCACCCCGGGAGACATTCGCGCAAAATGCTGCAAATTTTGATAGCCTGTCAAAAACTTGTACATCTCCGGGTTCTCAACAATCGCACCGACATGGGAAACAGCCTTTTCGAAATCGGTATTAATGCTGTCTCCGCAAATATGAATATCACCCTTGCTGATCGAAATCAGGCCAACCATCATACGAATGGTGGTCGTTTTTCCTGCACCGTTCGGTCCGAGGAAACCAAATACCTGTCCTGCCGGAACCTCCAGTGTCAGATTGTCCACGATCGCTTTTGAGGAAATGATTTTACTCACACCCTCCATCCGTATGACGGGAACCTGCCCTGTCGCTTGCTGCATGCTATGAAACTCCTTCCACCCGGAGTGAAGCTGTCATCCAATTTACTGTACATTTCCGGTTTTGGAAGTATTGTACCATATTTATCCTGTCAGAAACACCTTTGGGAGCACCTTATCACGTCTGTTCCTTCTCCTTGTATATCCAAAGCACTCTCCACTCCTCATCTTCCTGCGTCACATAACAAGGCTGTACGATATCAAAAGTACCGAATCGGGTCTTGTAGTGCTGAGTGACCGTAATGCGGTAGACCTTCCCTAAATCTTCCCCATTCGAATCGGTACGAATGTCATATTCAGCCTGCGGCTCCCCCAGTTCAAACGTAAACGTATCTGTCCCCATATCCTGCATAAAAACGTGCGCACGCTGCTGCACATACGTGGACTTCTCGAATTTCTTCTTCATTTGGGAATGAAAAAGCTCCCATGAGCCGCCAAAATTCCCCGATTGCTCCATCGTGTAGAACTCGTTCAGCGCTTCTACGGCTTGATCCCCTTCCCCCGTAGACATCACCCCACGCAGACCCATCCACAGCAGCCATAGCAATCCACATATAATTACAAAATACATTAGCTTACGGACGAACGCCGAAGCCGCTCTCCTTCTAAGCAGCACACCTGTCCCTCCCTCTGTCGGACTATACCGAATACTCTACAGATGTATGTGGGACAAGGTGAGTTTAGAAGAGAATAACGGGTCTTGCTGAGGACACCTGTCTGCTTAAGGTCATGTCTAAGGTGATGCGGGAGTGGTGAGCAAATGCTTCTCCAGCACTCCATGGATACGTTGGCGTTCCTGCTCATCTACGATGTAATAATACACACCTTTGATTTTGCTCCCATGTCCCTTTATCTCAACAGTATCCGTCTGCTTAAGAGACGGGCCGATCCGGGTCAGAAAGGTCTTCATATCGTCAAAGCTAATGTCTGTGCAAATCTGCTCGCCCGCTGCCTCCAGTATCGGTTTCACTCGCAATAGCCCTTCCTTGCTGATGGACTGGGCAAGAATTTGCTTGAGCAGCTCTCGCTGGCGAGCGTTTCTCCCGAGGTCCCCACGCGGATCATCAAATCGCATACGGGCATAGGACAATGCTTCAGTTCCGTTCAAGTTCAAATTCCCCTGCGCAAAATGATGCCCCTCATACTGAAAATCAAGTGGATTGTAGACCTCTACTCCTCCCACAAGGTCCACCATTTTCGCAAACCCTTCCATATTCATTTGTACATAGTAATCTATCGGGTGATTCAAAAAATGCTCTACCGTACGGATCGACATATCAACGCCCCCAAAAGCAAACGCGTGATTGATTTTGTCCTCACGCCCTCTACCGACCAACTCTGTTCGCGTATCACGCGGAATGTTGAACATCAACATCGAACCATTGGCGGGATTCACAGATAGAACGATCATCGTATCCGATCGTCCTGGATCGTGCGGTCGCCGATCAACACCCAGCACCAGCACGGTGAACGGCTTGAACTGAGAGATGGCTGCCGGATTGGGTGTACTTGATCCAGTGTCTGTACCTACGGAGCGCCCTGCTCCGCCCGTTGCAAGGGTAGAGACCGCTCCGGGCTGCACGATGCTGCGCGGATGATACATCGCATTTGCCGCTGTTTTAAAGGAATGATACACATAGACGGTATAGGCGGCACCTCCTACAACCAATAACGCCACAGCCCCCAATGTCACCTTCAGCCATCGTTTCATACGCAGCCTCCCTTTACGGATTCACTACAGACTGATGACGATCTATATCCAGATTGTTCATCTGTGGCCTGCCGACAGAATAGTATGCAAAGGCAGATTGTCTGATTTGTTCTTCGCTGTACACATTGCGCCCGTCAATCATAATGGGATACTTCATCAGCTCGTTCAGCTCACCCAGTCCGACCTCACCAAACTCCTCCCATTCCGTCAAGAGACATAATGCATCGCATCCTTCTGCTGCTTCTCGTGCGCTATCGGCCCACTTTATTTCCGAGCTGTCCAGTAATCGGCGGAAGTTAGCGGTAGCGATCGGGTCATATGCACGAATGTGTGCCCCTGCCTCCAGCAGCGACTGTATGATATCCAGCGCCGGGGCATCTCTTACGTCATCTGTATTTGGTTTAAAGGCCAGCCCCCATATGCCAATCGTAGCCCCTTCCAGCTCACCCAGTGCCTCTTTCAGCTTGCGAATCACGTTAAAACGTTGTCCCTGATTCACCTCTACCACGGATTTCAGCAGCTTAAATTCATAATCCACGTTGCCTGCAATTTGAATTAAAGCCTGCGTATCCTTGGGAAAACACGAACCACCATAGCCGATACCAGCAGACAAAAAGGAGGAACCGATCCGCTGATCCAGTCCCATACCGTGTGCCACGCGTGTAACGTCTGCACCCACCTTTTCACAAATATTCGCAATCTCATTAATGAACGAAATTTTGGTCGCCAAAAAAGCATTCGACGCATACTTAATCATCTCGGCCGAATGGATATCCGTGGTTAAAATATTCGTTGTCAGCGGCTCATGCAGAGTAGTTAGCACTGCGGATACATGCGGATCGGAAGCTCCAATGACGATTCGATCAGGCTGTAGGGTGTCCATGACCGCCGAGCCTTCTCGTAAAAATTCAGGAACCGAAGCGACACCAAAAGGATAGTTCGTGCGGCTAGCGATCCAATTTTGAATACGCTCGTTCGTTCCGACAGGCACCGTGCTTTTGGTAACTATGATCTTGTAGCCATTCATGGCAGCTGCCACCTCGCACGCTGCTTCTTCAATATAAGACAAGTTGGCTTCGCCGCTCGGCAATGAAGGCGTACCCACCGCCAAAATAACAATTTCAGCTGCCTGCACTGAAGCTGCGGTATCTGTTGTAAAGCTTAGCCGGCCCTGCTCGACATTATCTTTAATTAGAGCCTTTAAGCCTGGTTCATAAATCGGTACTCCGCCTGCACGTAGCTGACGAATTTTGTCTTCATTCTGATCGATACAGACGACGTTATTGCCAAGCGCGGCAAAACAGACCCCTGACACCAGTCCGACATACCCGGCACCTATAACACATAGTTTCAAACCAATTCCCCCTTTTACATGCTGTCTCATTTCACTGTACTTTTGCCCTGCTTCACTTCTCTACGCCTCTCCCTGTATGCCGATTATGATAGAGCGTGAGCCTTTTATTATGCCGATAGGATTTGAGAAAACGATAGATATACATTGGATTGTTATAGGCATACCTCTTCCATAAACGCTTTGGCTCACAGAGCAGACGGTACAGCCACTCCAGTCCCAACCTTTGTATCATTAGCGGCGGTCTGCGAACCTTGCCTGTAATATAGTCAAAGGCAGCCCCTACTCCAACCATCACGCCACGGATACGATCCTTGTTGCGATGCATCCAGATTTCCTGCTTCGGACAGCCCAGACTGACGAATATGAGATGCGCACCTGAAGCATTGATTTCCTCAATGATCCGCTTCTCCTCCTCTGGCTGAAGTTCACGAAATGGCGGTGAAAAGCTGCCCGCGATACGAATTCCAGGGTAATCCTGTCCTACCCTGTCTTTTAAGCTATCCAGCGTATCCGGCGTACTGCCGTAAAAATATACGCTCACCTCCGTTTGTGGCGCACGTTCGCACAACTTGAGCATCAAACTGGGACCATCTACTCGATCCTGACGCTCGAACCCGTACAGCTTGAGTGCCCATACCAGTGGCATACCGTCTGGAGTACACAAATCAGCCTGAGTGAGCGCTTCGTGGAACTCGAGATGATTCCCGGCTGTGACAATGGAATGGGTGTTGCAAATACATACATAGCTGTCCTTTCGTCCGACTGCCCATTGTTCCAGCGTATGTACCGTCTCCTGAAACGTCAGCGCTGCAACATCTGTGCTCGCAATCCTTCCGACTCTATACTGGGGCAGCTGCTTCATCATCACATTCCTCCATGGCCTCGCTATATATCGCCAGCAGTTGCTTCACATTCACTTCTTCCGTATAGTGTGCTGCATAGTTTTCCGCCACCTTCTGTCTCATAGCTGCATAGTTCTCATAGGCTACTGCACGGCGAATCACGGTCTTTATATTTTCCAGATCATCATGTTGAAAATGGAAACCCGTCACTCCGTCCTCCACGATTTCCTCCAATGCGCCGATTCGGCTGCACAATACCGGCGTTCCCACGGAATAGGACTCTACAATCGTCATCGGAAAACCTTCATACCAAATGGAAGGCACCATCACATACATGGCTCGGCTCATACAATCCAGCACCGTGTCTCCATCCTGCTTGCCGAGAAACCGAATGTCTTCCTGCGAATAAGCAGCAGCCAGTTCAGCCTTTTGCGGACCATCGCCAATGATGACCAGTCTCAATCCACCTCGATCTTCCAGCTGTGACCAGGCTTGCAACAGATTGCGAACCCCTTTTTCAGCTGAAATCCGGCCCACGAACAACAAATAACGATCATTGGGGTCATACTTGGCTTTGACTGTTTGATGATGGATAAAATTCGGTTTTACTGCGATGCGATCCAGCGGAATGCCGCTTTCAGCAAATTTGTCCCGTGCAAACTCCGTCAGCGCAATATAGCGACTTACCTTGTGCTGCCATGTGCCGATCAGCTCATTGAACTTAATCATCGCCGCCACCGGAATCGTCTGCAGCTGTGAGCCTCGGTAACATCCATGACGGATGGAGTGCAGCAGCGTGCCGTGCAGGCATTTTTCACAAACTTCATTCCCTCGCATAAAAGTTGCCGCCGGACAAATCAGCCTGTAATTATGCAGTGTCTGGACAACCGGAACCCCCAGCCGTTCACAGGCATGATAGACCGATGGGGATATGACCGGGAAAAAATTATGCACATGTACCACATCCGGTTTCACTCGCAAAAGCAGCTCTTTGATTCTTTTGAATTCTGGGAAGGACCAGGCTGCCTCTACCGCCAGCTTTGCCATGTTGGCCAATCCTTTGCTTTGAATGCTGTCGTTATGCACATAGTAATGCTCCGTCTCTATTCCTCTGGAACGCAGCATAGCCGATTCCTGCTCGACAACCTTGTCTTCTCCCCCACTTTGCTGGTAAAAGTTATGGATGATCAGTACTTTGCTTACAGGCGGGGTCATTCGTCTGCTAACCTGTTGACTCACGTGGCCGCCCCACTTTCCTGTGTTGATTGCATAGCGTGATTGGAGCTTATGGGTTTGATCCGCTGCTGGCTTATGATTTCATCCGCAATCCGATCCCACGACATACGCTCGAGCGTAAGAAACGCTTTCTCGGCCAGACTTCGTCTAAGCCCAGCATCATCCAGCAATGTGCCTATACGACCAGCCCATTCCTCCTCCGAAAAGCTTCTCAGCATCACTCCGCTCACTCCGTCCTCAATCAAGGTAACCGAGCCACCGTTCATCGAAGAAATAATCGGGACACGGAACAGCATGCTTTCCAGCAGCACCATGCCAAAAATATCGTATTGGGTCGGAAACAGCATCACATCCGCTGCTCCGTAAATCTGCCACAGATGACGTTGCTCCACTCTTGGAAAATGTATAATACTATCCGTCAACCCCAGTTGCTCAGCATAAGCCCAATAACGATCCGTATCTATCTTTCGTCCATCCCCAACCATTAACAAAAGGCAGCCGGGATGCTTTTGGAGTACTCTTTTGAACGTATTCAGCATAAAACGTATATTTCTCCGTTCCTCCAGCACACCGACATACAGCAACACCGGGCGATTACCGATCCGACGCAGTTCATTCGCAACCTCACGGTTTTCCTCACGCTCTCCGCTTTGGTCGTCACTGTTGAATCCTTTCTCTACATTGCTGCGGTCCAGTCCGACCCCAATCGTTATCACGTTGTCAAAGCCTTTATTCTCCAGATAGCGCTTGGCAAGATCGGATTTGACATAGGTTCGGCGTAGAGACTTTGTCACCTTAGGCAGCAGCATAACATCGTACAGTTTGCGGATCAGCGCATGCGTATTATCCCGGTATGGACCGTGATACAGCGCCAGCTTATCGGGACATTTGCGGGAAAGCAGGTAGGTCATGATCTGGTTGTATTCTGTAGTAATAACCAGATCATAAGCTGCCAGAAAAGAATCTTTGAGAACATCTCTGTAGATGCTGTTGCTTAAAAACTTGAAACCGTGCAGCCAGATAATGCGCAAGGTGCAGCCTGCGTGACGATAGACTTGTTCCAGATGGGTCTCCTTACGATCGTTGTAGTAAACAATATCGCAATCGTAACCTTTACGGACGAGCGCTTTGCCCAAGCCGACTTCCTGCAAATTGTATGAGGCTCCATTCACCTTGCTGGCAAAGTTGCGAAGATACAATATTTTTGGAATCATCATCAGTACTCCTGCCATTTCATATTGGGTGAGTTATGGCACGCGGGGGTTAGAGTCCGCTACGCGGATGGATCATTCTTCCGATCGCTGTTATCCCCGGATTTCATCTGATTTATATAAACCCTTTAAAGGGTAAAATCCGGGGATAAAGGCGAACGCTATCGCTTCTTCAGAACGATTCCATCCACTCCGCTGCTGACCGCCGTTTCCATAAAGTCACCCCATCTTAAAAAAGGGAATGCTGTGCATGAAGTGCCATCGCTGCGGATATACGCGTGCGAATGCATGCAGGGCGTTGACTTCGTCAAACGACTTGTAAGCTTGGCACGTTATG
The DNA here is from genome assembly GCF_044784315.1 of Paenibacillus sp. DP01. NCBI lineage: Bacteria > Bacillati > Bacillota > Bacilli > Caryophanales > Paenibacillaceae > Paenibacillus > Paenibacillus sp. DP01. Next base: position 1,447,466 of record NZ_CP173059.1, on the reverse strand, counting down.
GCACGCTCACAAGCAAGCATGGCTATACTACTGCTAGGCTGACCAAGATGCCCTAACTAGGCTTGATTTTGCATGCCGTAAGCACTTATTCATCAAACTCTTTCAGCTTGAGAGAGGACTATACAGAGCATTAATACACCGGCATACATGCCCGGCGTGAAGTTCGCTGCGATAGGGCGAAGCTATTGCCAGGCGGCTCTTACCCTCCCCCACCTTATAGGCTGGGGGAAAATCTTTTTTGGCGGCGGTGGGTAGCGGAGGGTAAGGATTTGAAGCTGGAGAATCGTCAGCGTTCGCCTCAAAGCTTTCCGAAGGAAAGCTCGCTTCGAAAGCATATTCCCCGTGGGATTCCGCTCTCTATAGGGCTTTATTCAACCTAAGGAATCCCTCGTCAACAGCGATCGGAAGATCAAATCCTTCCCGTAGCGGCCTTTCCCCTCCAACTTGAATGTTCCCCCTGCCGTTGTCTTTCCTCCATCATCTGCATATTAAAATGGTCTGCCCCTTTAAGCTGGGCGGCTGCCATATCCGCCACCAAGCTCACGCTCGATTCCATCGGTACAAAGCGATATTTGTAGGCTGTAAGCCGATGATCCGTTTCGTGAAATAAAATGTCCTGGGCATAATTTCCCCATCGGTCTTTAGGCATCAAATCAATCGTCATACCTGCATGTGCAGAAGGCAGCAGCATATTGGAGCCATGAATACCAATGACTAATCGGCTGGCTGCGTATACCTCGCATACCCGCTTTTCACTATCCCGATCGAAGCGTGAGACGCGCTCGTCAGCAATCCATGCTGGGAAGCTTCCCGTGCGCCCAAGTCCCGCAACTGTAAAGCAATGATCAGGGAAGCTTTCTCTCAGTCTGCGGAATAGTCCAATGATTTTGCTGCGTTGATGATAAATTAGCGGTTTTAGGCCACGTTTGAGTTGTGGAAATTTTTGCACTGCTCTGGCAATATGATGGCTGCCGCTCCACAAGCGGTCTTCCCTCCATACAAAGGTAATGCGTGGGTCCGACTCACGTTCCTCGTCATAACGAGTGACACCTGTAAATTGCTCAATTTCAAACTGGCTGGGATGTGAATATGCCGGGCTGACATACACCTCATCAAAACGTATCAATTCCTCAATCATCCGATGATGTAGCAGAGGATAAAAGTTTCGCGCCTTGTTGAACGGGACATCGACCGTCCAAATTTCAGACACATATGCCGGCACCATCCACTCCAGCGATTTTTGCACAATAACGATGATCCCCATTTCCGGTGATTGCTCGTATTCGCGCTGAACATTCAGCAGCTTGAGCAACGCATGACCATATAAATAATCTATAGTGTTGATGATGATCACCCGCGAAGAAGCTTTCATTTTATGCACGGTCATACCAACTGCCAAATCATAGGATGGATTCATCAACGATTGCCGCAGAGGCTCTCCGAGCCATTTTCTTGACTTCGCATTACCGGTCAGGATATAGTCAGGCATTTCTACACGATAAGGTGAATACGTCGCATGACCAACCCTCATGTCCTCGAGATATTCACGTCCGCAACCCTCACACTTAGTACTGACACATACGTGGATTCCCTGCCACAGCACCTCTCCAGCACGTAACGTGTCTCCACAATGCGGGCACTGTTCCTCATGCCGAACAAATGGTTTAATCGGTATCATGATTGTTCTCTCCAACTCTCGGTACTGTAATATGAACATGCCAGAAGGTCAGGATTGACTTCATCATCCAACCCAAATTGGCTTTGACTTCCTTAAACAACAAATCCAATAGAAATACAGATATCGTAAAGGACAAAATCGTCGCCACTAAAGACCCTCGGACACCAAGCCATGGGATCAGCGCGTAATTGAAAGCTATATTCGTAACCGCACCTATTATCGAGGTCAGCAGCGTGTATTTGAACAAATTTTCATTGGTGATAAACAAGCTTTTGGCGACACTAAAGTTGGTGAAAAATAGACGAATCGCAAACAGTGACAACAGCGAGCCTGCTTCAGCAAACTCTCTCCCATACAGCACAACGACTACCCATTGGGATAGAAAAAATAAGGGGACTGAGGTCACAAGAAAGCATATAAACATCAGCCGATACACGTTAGATAACGTCCGTCTGTATTCGTCGCTTCCTTTCTGCTTGGAACGCGTCACCACCGGGGCATAAGCTGTCGTTAGCACGACCGGGATAAAGCCCAACACCTCGATGAGTCGGAGTGCAACGGAGTATTGCCCGACAGCCTCGTTTCCCAACAATTCTCCGATAATGACCTGATCAATTCGTGCCTGTACATATACAGCAGAGGAGGACAAAATAAGCGGCCAGCTGTGATCCATGATTCGCCGAGCAGTTGCGATGCGGAACGTCCACTTGTTCACACGCCGCCCTTCCTTATGGAAGAAATACAGCAGTAGCAGGCTTCCCAGCAGAAACTCTCCATGAGCACACAACGCCACTGCCCAAACTGGAATACCGGACAATAATAGAATGATTTTGACGGTGGAACCGAGGACAAAGGCGGTATTCTTGGCAACAACCGTATATTTGGACAACATCTGCGCACGGAACCAGTAGTCGATAATATCAAACAACTGAAATACCGAGGCCGTAGCCAGGATCAGATTGATTAGCCGTACTGAACTGTCTTCCGGTCTGAGCAGTGAAATAAAGGAATAAGACAGTACAATCGCTACCAGAGTACCTAACAACTTCAACAGAACTGCCGTACCCAATAGCTCGTGCTCATCTTTGGGGTGTTTGACAAGATCGCGTACTAATATAGAATCAAAGCCAAGGGTCGTGAAAATCAGGAACATCCCGAAAAAGGATTCCGCATAATTCCATTTTCCCAGTTCCTCTGGTCCCAACACTCTCGCCATGATGATACTGACTGCCAGCCCGAACACCATGCGAATCATTTTGTCACCGAACAGCCAGGAGGTATTCACCAGCAAGCTTCTGCGCGGTTTGGCACGTTTCTTGACTAATGTCATAGGTTCTACTCCATCTTGAAAAATGACCTTAAACATTGCTTTATGATCTGTTGATCTGTCATACAGCTGAAATCATGTACAACGAAGAGACCCCCCGGCCAGGCGGGCGGCCTCTCCACCTCTTACACGACGACAGAAGCTTCAACTGCAGCCTGCCTTTTTACACGCTCCAAGTCTGCATCCACCATCATACGAACGAGCTGGTCGAAGCCGACTTCCAATCGCCAGCCCAGCTTTTCTTTCGCCTTGGCACAATCGCCAAGCAATAGATCTACCTCTGCCGGTCGAACAAATTGCGGATCAATCACCACATAATCCTCGTAATTTAAACCTGCATGAGAAAAAGCAATTTGCAGCAGTTCACGCACAGAATGCATTTCTCCTGTAGAAATCACGTAATCATCTGGTCGATCCTGCTGAAGCATCAGCCACATCGCCTTTACATAATCCCCTGCAAAACCCCAGTCTCGCAGTGAATCCAAATTCCCCATGCGCAGTTCCTGCTGCAATCCCAGCTTGATACGAGCTACTGCATCCGACACTTTGCGTGTTACAAACTCCAGCCCTCGGCGAGGTGATTCGTGATTGAACAAAATACCGGAGCAAGCAAACATATCAAAGCTTTCGCGGTAGTTGACTGTAATCCAATGGCCGTACACCTTGGCTACACCATAAGGACTACGTGGGTAAAATGGGGTCGTTTCTGTCTGCGGCGTCTCCAGTACCTTACCGAACATCTCGCTGCTTGAAGCCTGATAAAAGCGTGCATCCGGCTTGGCAATTCGAACCGCCTCCAGCATATTGGTAACAGATAATGCTGTGATTTGCCCTGTAGCCAAGGGCTGCGGCCATGAGGCCGCTACAAAGGATTGAGCAGCCAAGTTATAGACCTCATCCGGGTCGGACTGACGGACGGCTTCGATCAGTGAAGCCAGATCGGTCATATCACCGGAAAGCCAGTGAATGTCATTCTGGATATGCGCTACATTTTCAAAGTTCGGCGTGCTGGTTCGTCTGCGCACCCCGTACACCTCATAATCCTTGGACAGCAGCAACTCAGCCAGATAAGACCCGTCTTGTCCGGTAATCCCAGTGATCAGCGCTTTTTTCATTCCAATTCCCCCACCGTTATTTATTGTTCAACCAGATCCAGACCTTGAAACGCCTGGTATACAGACCTTAATCCTTCTTCTAGTGAAATACGCGCCGACCAGCCCAGCCCGGAAATCCGGGATACATCTACCAACTTACGCGGCGTTCCGTCAGGAACGGATGTATTAAAAGTAATTTCGCCCTCATAGCCGATTACATTCTTGACTCGTTCAGCCAGCTCACGGATGGAAATATCCTCACCCACACCGATATTTACAATCTCATTTCCCTCATAGTTATTCATCAGAAATAGACAAGCATCAGCCAAATCATCCGAATGAAGAAATTCTCGCCGAGGCGTACCGGAGCCCCATACTTCTACAGTCGGAGATTGATTCAGCTTTGCCTCATGAAACTTGCGGATCAGCGCAGGCAGCACATGAGAGGTTTGGAGATCAAAATTGTCGCCCGGACCATATAAATTCGTAGGCATCACCGAAATAAAACGGGTTCCATACTGACGGTTGTAGGACTGACACATTGTAATCCCGGCAATTTTAGCAACCGCATAGGCCTCATTGGTAGGCTCAAGCTCACCTGTAAGCAGATATTCTTCTCGCAACGGCTGTGGAGCAAATTTGGGATAGATGCAGGTAGAGCCTAGAAATAACAGCTTGCTTACATTCTTCCGGTATGCCGCATCAATCACATTTGTTTGTATAAGCAAATTGTCACGGATAAAATCGGCCGGATATTCGTTATTTGCCAAAATCCCGCCCACCTTGGCTGCTGCCAGAAATACATAATCCACGGGCTCTGTATCAAAAAAATGATCTACGGCCTCTTTATTGCGCAGATCCAGCTCACGGCTTGTGCGAGTAATAATATGACGATATCCCGCTTTCTGAAGCGCTCGGACAATAGCGGAACCCACCAGTCCATTGTGCCCTGCCACATAAATGTTGGAATGAAGCTCCATCCTTCTCTCCTACCCCTCTTTATTAAAATTGACTTTAATAAGCATCCTTGGAGCCCAGCAGCACACGAAATGTTTTCAGCATGATGATCATATCCGTGCGGAAACTGCATCTAGATATGTACTCCAAATCCAGTTCTACCATCTGGTCAAAGCTTAGATGATTGCGACCGCTGATCTGCCATAGTCCGGTGCAGCCCGGTGTAACCGTCAGACGCAGCTTATCCCTCATGGTGTAATCATGGACTTCTCTTGGCAATGGGGGTCTGGGTCCTACAAGGCTCATATGCCCACGCAGTACATTGAAGAGTTGCGGTAGTTCGTCGATGCTCGTTCTGCGAAGAAAGCGACCCACACGGGTAATTCGGGGATCGTCCCGCATTTTGAACATCGCACCCTCAATTTCATTTTCCACCAGCAATGCAGACAATCTGGCTTCGGCATCAGACACCATGGAACGAAATTTGATCATGCGAAACGGTCGCTCATGTTTACCAATACGTATTTGATAAAATAATGCACTTCCTTTGGGGTCCTCCAGCTTGATCAACAAAATGACGAGCAGAAATACCGGGCACAGTACGATGATTCCAATAAAAGACAGTATAATGTCCATACTTCGCTTCACGAACGGATATACGCTCCATCCTTGTCGTCGTTCAAGCCCATGAGCGACCGAATATACATCTACTGACGCGCCCAGCACTTTGGCCTCGTTCGAGCGGGAAGAAGACACGTCTCATCACCTCACTCCTTATTGATAAATATTATATATTCATTGTTAAGAGAATTTTATATACTTTTATTTTCCCCGATTTTTCATGTCAGATTGCGTTCCTCCATACCACGCTCGGCGCGGCGCTTCACGTTATTGAGCACTACACCTAGAATGCGCGCCTTAACTCTTTCTAAATTTGCCTTCGCCTTCTTAACGACATCCTTTTTGACCTTCCCTGCCTGTACTACCAAAATGACACCATCACACATAGCACTTACAATGAGGCCATCCGGAAAAGGCAGCAGGGGTGGCGTATCCATCAGAATCACGTCATAATGTTCTTTTAGCTCAACTAGTAGAGCCTTCATTCTACGGGAACTGAGCATCTCGGACGGATTGGGTGGATTCGGTCCAGCTGTGATTGCATGCAGATGATCAATCCCGGTTTCCTGAACCACATCCTGCCATGTCTGTTGATTGGCAAGTACCCGTGTCAGCCCTGTATGATTGCGCAAACCAAACATATGATGCAAGGAGGACCGACGCAGATCCATATCCATAACCAGCACCTTTTTTCCCTCTTGCGCATAGGTTACAGCCAAATTGCTAATCGTGACTGTTCTGCCTTCACCCGCCTGAGCGGACGCCACCATCATCACCTCAATCGGCTCGTCTATAGAAGAAAACTGGATGTTAGTGCGAAGCATGCGGTACTCCTCCGACACGGAAGACTGAGCATGCAAGGATGTAACGAGCTGATTATTGATTAATCGCGGCATATTGTCCCTCACCTACCTGTTTAGGAGTTGTAGTAGAGCTGTCAGAGCGTCTATCTTCTTTTTTCATTTTTGTAATCAGGGATAGGGTAGGCAGGCCGAGTTCTTTTTCAATATCCTCCTCATTTTTAAATGTATCATCCAATACCTCCAGCAAAAACGCCAAGCCTATGCCCAGTAATAAAGAAATGGTAAAAGCAATAAAAATTTGTATGGCGGGATTATTGTTCACGGGAACTGCTGGGTCATTCAGACTGGCTTCGCTTAGGATGGTGACATTGTCCATTTTCATGATAGAGGGGATTTGCCGTTTAAATACTTTGGCTACCGCATTGACGGTTTTCACAGCCTTCGTATACGATAAGTCGCGGACTGTAACATCCATGACCTGTGAATCACCTGCGGTGTTTACTCTTAATTTTTGCGCCAAAGCTGACGGAGTAACCTTAAGATCGGGGAAGCTGGCGACCACCTGATCCATAATCGCCGAGGAGATCATAATTTGCTTATAGGAGTTCGTTAGAGCTATATTGGTTTGCACCACACTGTAATCGACGACACCTGCACGGTCCGGTCGTGGCGTCTGATTAATAATGAGCTTGGCGGTAGCTTCATAAACCTGCGGGGTAAAATATACATTTTTTATGCCTACTACAGTACACACCAGCAGTACAATGCTACCAATCAACCACATTCTTTTGCGGATCAAACGGATGTACTCTTTCAACTGCACAAGACCAGTCCTCCCTGCTTGACTTGTTTTCGATGAATAACGCTTGTACTGATCCTCTGCATGACGGGGAAAAGAACGATGCATGACCCTCTAATCTATAGTAAAATGTTGTATAATAGCGCATAGAGGGTCTAGCCAGCGAATAAGCACACAATGCTCAATCATCGTTGGCCTCTTAAGGGTATATAAATGAAGATATAAGTGAAAACTATGAAATAAGGATACGTTATGTAACTTACATAATTAATTTATGATACAAATTGTATCTTGTCAAGCGCAAAATTGCTTTTCTTACCTTTCTTAACCTTGCCTTCAGGAGGAAAAACAGATGAATTATGGAACCCGCATCGCTGAATTACGAGAACATAAGGGATTAAAACAAGAGGAATTAGCGCAATCCCTCGGAATTACGCGGGCGGCTCTTTCTCACTATGAAAAAAATAGACGCAAGCCAGACTTTGAGACCCTGACCAAGCTCGCTGATATTTTCGAGGTAACCATCGATTATTTGGTGGGACGTACGAGCCACCCGACAGCCATATTGGATTCAGATGTGAGGGAATTTGTGGATCAGCTTGAACTGTCAGACGAGGATATCCTGCAACGTTTTAACCTGACGATTGACGGACGCACCTTGTCTGAGGAAGAAGCCAAACGTTTTATCGCGTTTGTTCGAATGGAACGAATGATGGAATAAAGAAAGCGCCGCTGCTTGATGTTTGGCTTAAGTAGGACCAGCCACTGAAATTACACGCGCTTGTCCTTCTGGCACTTAGTTCTATCAGCGTCTCCCTCCATCCATTCTGGTGTCGTGATACCACATTGGAGCAAAATGTTCCGGATGTCCAAGTGGATGGCTGCTTTGCCTGCTTTCCGTGCGTTGTCTCGAAGAAGAGGGCCATTCCCCCCTAATTCTGTTTCCTTGTTCATTCAGCACTAACCTCACTTTATTAGTCTTGGTCGCCGGAAAGAAAGAGATTCCCTACAAACCATGTATGTATAGTCATGAACAAAACTATTATATATGAATACATACCTGCAATGTTGTCGTCTTATGACGAGAATATTAAAGGATTTTCTTATTTTTTTCTCCATTATACGTAAAGTATTGGCAATTCAGAACGATTTACAAATAAAAAAGAACCTGTCAGGTCCTATTTTCTCCTGATAGGTTCTTTTTTGCTTTCTTTCGGAATGGTGTTAGATATTCATTAGGTAAGGTCCTACATGCATTCCGGTGTAACTAAGCGACCTCGGCTGCCTGAGAAACCTGAGTACCTCCGGTCGCTCGGACTTTGTAGACGTAATGACTTCCAGCTTTTACAGTGCGGTCCGTATACGTGCTTCCTTCTACTTGCGAGGCAATCACCTGATAGGCACCATCTGTCCGATCAGCACGCAGCACATCATAGGAAGATATGCCTTCTGCTTGAAGCCAATTAATCTTTACCACCCCATCCTGAATAGAGGCTGCTTTCACCTCAGTTGGGGCAGAGGCCGTGGTTTGATCTGTACTTTTTAATTCCAAAATATATTGTACCGATTCGCCAGGGCCCAGCTTTTCTTCAAAATCAAGGGCAGGAGAAGCCTTCAGCCCTGATATGGAACGCTGCGCCTGACTGTAGGTGGAACCCGCCCCAAAACGTTCCCCCGTGTACAAGCCAGCTTTCGGCATCGTCACCCGTACACGAACGGTCTGCGTAGTGGATTCGAAATTCACTAGGTTCACCAGCAATTTGTTCGAGGTAGCGCCGCTACCTGCCAGCGGTTTAAGCTTGGACGTATCCACCGCGCGAACATAGACCATCTTGTCCTTGGTCTCCTCTGGATTCAACATTGTATAAGTCAGTGGTTTACCATGCGTGGCATAGGCTAGACTCAAGCGTCTCATAATCTTAACGCGAGTGTCCTGTCCTTGCCCAAACGGATAAATTTCCGTGTTAGCCGGGTTGTGACTTTGCAGATCAAAACCCGTTTTAAACAGTGTGTAATCCTTATAAAAAGCAGCGTGCTGGATAAACATATCGGCAAACCCGATTTGCGATCGCATAATCCGATCGAATGCAGCTGCTTGTGGCTGACTAGCCCCGTAATCAGGATTGTCTCGATGCGTATCGTTAGTACCGAACTCTGTGTTTAGCATCTTTTTCGCCAGTCCGTTGCTCGAACCACCGAAGGTTTTCAAATTCTGAACGAAGCTGCCCCCGCCCTCTTCATTATACGATTCACCGTAGGCGTGTCCGTTGGTCAGGTCGGTGACTTCCTCTAGCTGTTTACGCTGCGCTGGGTCCCGTTCCCATCCATCCGGATCACCGCATTTTTGCGTGCCTCCGGTTTGATTTTTGCACGCCTTGGTAGAGTATGTCGGCCAGTAGGCCCAGCCCGGCGCTACGGTTTTGAGATGCGGTGCCAATTGCTTGCCTTCCGTATTCAACCATTTAGCCACAGCCAGGTCTACCGCCTTGGAGCGATTAAACAATCCAGGTTCGTTATCTACTTCATAATATTGAAGGTATGAACCGTATTTTTTTACATAATCACGCAACTTTTGCTTGGCCGTCTCTGGCAGAGTACCATCTTTTTGTAGCTTAATATCACCTGTGTATAGATACAATGCAGACGATTGCATATTATACTGCTTTAACGTTTGATAGTAATCATCCACGTCTGTGCATGCCTTCCCTACATTACTGGCACAGGTTACCCTCATGACGTTGCCGCTATAGGCAATTCCCAGCCATTTGAGAACGTATGGTAGATGCTTAACTGCACCCTGATCATAATAAAATTCTTTATTATTCACATTCGTACCAGTCAGTATATATTTCCCATGTACCGGTTCGGCCGCAGGGGAAGCTAACGTCTCCAAGCTCAAGTCATCCCAAGTCCACCACACATTTTTATCTTCCGCAGAGGAGCAGTATAGGCAGCGCGCTGTCTTTAGCTTGAGTACGTTAACACCGCTTTGCAATTGTTCTTTGGGGATGTACAGCTCGTAGTTGTTTTTGAAATTATAGGTACTCCCAGTACCGGATACCCCGGCAATCTGAATGATTCCGGACAACTGATGATTTGAGAAGACAGCCATCTGCGGCACAGCTTTGCCCGCATCCAAAATCCGAACACGGAATATCATACCATTGGGAGGAACCTGATTCAGCTTATATTGAAGTGTTAGTTCTGGATTCGTGGATGCATTCAAACCGGGAGGAATATCTCCACTGCTGAGCAATACCGGAACTGTTGTACTCTCTGCTTCCGACAACGCCGAAAATGCTGCTTTAGCAGATGATTCGGAAGAAGCTGATGCTGCAGAAATATCGATATTATCCCTACCGACCACTCCTTTAAATTCCGCTGAGGAGTCATCCCTCTGACCCAGCTTCCATACTGGACTGGCCGCCGCTACCTTATCTGTCTGCAATTCTACACTTTTTGAAGGCGTGTATATAAACCAAGCGATCATGGCTAGAGTTGCGACCCCTAGTAATCCGGATAATACGACCGTATACCTATGGGTCAACCATTTTTTCATCATATGATACACCCTCTCTCCTCAAAATTTTTGACCGGGAAAGAGTATCTATCAAGGAAGAAACAAAGCGTTTCCGGGAACCACCGCTTTCGCTTCATGCTGACTTTCCCACATCAGACGTGCCATCGCATCGCCTTTTTCATCATAGTATTCCACTTTTAGATCTACCATTTTACCTGCTTCCAAAGCAATACTGCCTTTTCGCTCTGTCCAGCTTTGTTTGAACCAACTATCGATCACTAACTTGCCGTCTACCCATACACGAATACCATCATCGGATATGGTTGTGAACGTATAGGTCTCGCAGTATTGTGGCTTGATTTTACCCGTCCAGCGAACCGAGAACTGGTCGGCATTTACCTTTGGATCAGCAGCAATGGCGCGCCAGTTGTAGTCCAGCTTGCTGTCTGTACGGATCAAAACAGGACTGCCGCTCAAATTCATATTGTTGAAATATTCGCCCCGCAGCCCGTTCACATATACTACATCAGGAACGGAAGGAGGAGTCGGAGCTGGAGGAGCAATCACTACTGGTGGAGCTGGGAGAGGCTCACTTTGTCCCTCATCCGGTAAGGTCGGTACATCTGTTCCGGGTTGTTGGATGGCCTCCAGCCCATTTTTCACATCATCCCGTGTCAAACTCTTCGCATCGTTCATATAATCCTGTATTTGAGTGGTTGTGTTATTCTCGGTCAGCATCTTGCCCCAAGTCATGGAATACACCCATTTTGGCTGAGCCTGCAACACCTCAGAACTAGGTATCTCACCGTGCTCGCCAATGGCAATCGGCTTATTCCGTGCCAACTCGAGCAGTCCTTCATAATGACTTTGCTTAAAATCATTGTTGTAGATGTCTACTGCCAAAATATCCACTTTGTCATCCCCCGGATATTTTGGGGTATACGGGACAGTGTAGGAATTGGGAGCATTGGGACTCCACACCCACAGCAGATTGTTCAATTGATGCGTGTTAACAAAACGGTCGTACATGATATTCCATAGCTGATTGAAATTGTTTTTGTTTCCCCACCAGAACCAGTCACCATTCATTTCGTGGTAAGGTCTCCACAATACCGGAACCCCTGCATCACGAAGTTGCTTTAACGATACAGCGACCTTATCCAGATCGGCAATGAGGAGGTTATACTGCGTAGTGCCTGGCGTGACGTATTTATTGAACTCCGCCTGACTTACTTTGGCCTGCACATTGGCCCAAGTCAGCGGTCTACCCGGCAGCGCTTCATGAAAAGTCATCGTCACAATGCCACCTGCTCTGCTCCAACGAATAGCGCTATCGACGACATTTTTACGTTGTGCTGCTTCTGTAGCGTCAGATTGACCAGAGATGGCTCCCATCTCATAGCCGTGCAGACCCACATACGCCTGGCTGATTTTTTGGACCTTGTTGCTTAATTCATCTGGACTTTCCAAATAATCATGCTGACCAGTGACTGTTTTCTTTCCAGAGATGCTGAGTAAATAATTGTATAGTTCACGGGCCTGAGTACAAGCGTCCGAATTAACAGGTTGTAATGAAGCGGCATTCACCACAGACAGAGAATCACCAAATCCGACGGGAAACAAAGAAAAAATTATAACTACGGGGAGTACATGACGTATCAGTCGATACAGAGGAATAAAATTGAATCTCACTTTTGCTCTTCCTTTCGGTAGCCAGGCTGCCATCCTTACGGGAAGGCCCTTTAGCTTTGCGTACCTGCCTTTCGACAGGGCTGCGTTTATCGTTGGAAGGAGTTTGGATTCCTTCTTAACCTAAGTATCGACTTTTTTTTACCAAAATTTAATAGGTCATGTTCATGAATTTACAGGTTTTCGCCCAATTTCGACAGTTTGGGCTATAAATTTTCATCAAATCTTCTTTATTTCGTTTTTACGAAAACGATTATGAGATAAATTGATGACGGGCAATTTCATTCCAATCCATGCAAAAGCGTACAATATCCTCTTCAACCAACTCAGAGCCAGTCTGCACCTCTATAAAATCCACATCGGTTACAGCCAAAATACTATGCTTGGTTCCTTCAGGGATACGGACTACGTCACCGGCCTTCACTTTGTGCAGCTTCTCATTCAAAATAATTTCCGCTTCGCCGCTAATAATGGTCCAGATTTCGCTTCGTTTGAAGTGAAGCTGGTAGCTGATATTTTTACCTTTGTGTACGCGGATTCGTTTGGTCAGTACCTCATTACCCTCGTCATACTTTACATAGTCTACAACTCGATACTGCCCCCAACGACGTTCTTCATACATTGGACGCTGATCATGAGCCTTGAGCACTTCCTTGATGCGTGGGCTTTCTGCCTTATTGGTCACAAGAATACCATCTGGGCTAGCGGCTACAATCAGATCATTCGTTCCAATGATCGCTACCGGAATGTCCAGCTCATTAATAAGGCTTGTATTAACACAATCCTCCGTTACTACACCTCTGCCCACTTGCTGATTAGACATTTCTTCTGTGAGCGTATTCCAGGTGCCCAAATCCTTCCAAAAACCATCATAGGGAAGAACAACAATGTCTTTTTCCTTCTCGACTACTTCGTAGTCAAAGCTGATTTTTTCCAGAGACGCATATTGCTTTTGCATTTCTTCATAATTCAGCGGCAAACCCTTGGATGCCAGGATATCCAGCAAATAGCTTAATTTGAATGCAAAAACCCCGCAGTTCCATAGAGCATTGCGTTCAATCAGACGCTCCGCCTGCTCCCGGTCGGGTTTCTCTTGAAAATGGCTCACTTCGCGGTAGCCTGTGCTACCTTGAGTGGCATCGTTTTTCGGAATAATATAACCGTATTTCTCTGAAGGATAGGAAGGGACAACCCCGATTAATGCAAGCTTGCCTTCGCTCTCCTGAAGTGTATGTTCCAGTTGGGCAACGGAAGCAAAGAAAGCATCCTCTACATAAGGATCTACAGGCAATATAGCTATAATTTCATCAGGCGAAACACCCGCAATGGAATATAGATAAGTCGCTGTCAGCGCAATCGCAGGAAAGGTATCTCTGCGTTCCGGCTCAACTATGATGCGCGTATTCGGTCCGACCTGACTCTGGATCATTTCAACCTGCGCTCTCCCTGTCGCAATAAACGAGGATTCGGATAATCCGTTGTCTCCCAATTGTCTCCATACCCGCTGCACCATGGATTCCGAAATCCCTTCCGGGCTCTCCAGTACCTTCAAAAATTGTTTGGAACGGGAATCGTTGGATAACGGCCATAATCTTTTACCGGAACCACCAGACAAAAGTACGAGCTTCATAACTCTCCACTTCCTCTCTATTATGTGTGGGTGATCGTTCTGATGATGAGTTGCTACCCGCTACGGTATGGATTTGATCTTACGATCGCTGTTGCCGTGGGATTCTTCGGATTGTGTAAGACATTTATATGTAAGAATCCCACGTCAAAGGCGAACGCTCCGCTTCTCCAGATTCAAATCCATTCCTGCGCTACTCAAAAATGCATCATATCGATCATACCTTGTGGTGCAAAAGGCACGACCGGACATTATTAAGTCTGGTCAGCCTGTTAAAATCTCACACTTTCGGGGCTTGCAAGCTTCTAGTAATCGAGGTTTCGTAACGCCTTGCCAAGATTGCTGCGACAACCGCAATGGCGTCTTTGCTCTACAGGGGGCGCCGCGGTATAGCGCATGGCGCCTTAATCGGAAGGAGCGGCTTCAACTATGCCGCTCCTTCTGATACGCCCTTCTACTCCCATCCCATAAGGTGGGAGATTAAACATCGTGACTTGGTGCGGCAAAAGCAGCGGAGCGGGCAGAATTGTTCTGAAGAAGCGTCAGCGTTTGCCTTTATCCCCGGATTTTAACCTTTGAATGTTTAATACAATCCAGAAAATCCGGGGATAACAGCAATCGGAAGAACAATCTGCACGCGCAGCGCCTTCAGCGCCTCCCACACTGCCACAGCCACTTTTTATTCGGTCACTTCTGTCACTTTTTAAACTTCCACTTTATCTCTGTTCCATCCACTCATCCGCGGACGACCCACGGAGTAGTATTCCAGTCCAGAGCCTTGAATCTGTTCCTCGGTGAATACGTTACGACCGTCAATCAGAACTGGCTTGTGTAGAATAGAGCCCAGTTGCACGAGATCAACTTCTTTGAACTCTTCCCAATCCGTCAGCAGGCACACAGCATCGCTTCTTTCGGCGGCTTGCTGCGGGGAGGAGCACCATAAAATATTCGGGTGATCCACGCGCTCCTTGAATTTATCCATCGCAATGGGATCATACAGCTTGACAATAGCACCTGCCTGAATGAGCGTTTCTACGATTTCCAGTGCTGGAGCTTCGCGGATGTCATCTGTATTAGGCTTGAAGGCGAGGCCCCAAATGCCAATCGATACGCCGTTTAGCTGACCCAGCGATTCACGCAGCTTGGATACAATCATAAAGCGCTGGTCAGTGTTCACCTCGACCACCGATTTTAACAACTTAAATTCATAGTCTACATTACCCGCAATTTGGATGAGCGCATTCGTATCTTTCGGGAAGCAAGAGCCCCCGTATCCGATCCCTGCTTGCAGGAAAGAGGAACCGATCCGTTTGTCCATGCCCATACCTTCTGCCACACAGGTAACGTCCGCGCCAACCTTTTCGCAAATATTAGCAATCTCGTTAATAAACGAAATTTTAGTTGCCAAGAACGCATTGGAGGCATATTTGATCATTTCAGCACTGCGGATATCGGTCACATAGATTTTATCCGTGAATACCTGATGCAGAGTGACCATTGTTTCACGCAAACCTGTATTGTCCAAACCAATAATGATGCGATCTGGATGAAGCGTATCATTGATGGCTGAGCCTTCTCTCAGGAACTCCGGCGCGGATACAATATCAAAAGACAAACTCGTATGTCGAGCCACTACATCCTTAATCTTTTCGTTCGTTCCGACAGGTACGGTACTCTTGGTCATAATAATCTTGTACCCGTTCATGGCTTTGCCGACATCGGCAGCCGCCTGTTCAATGTAAGACAAATTCGCCTCGCCGTTAGCCAGTGAAGGCGTACCTACCGCTAAAATAACGATATCCGAGCGACGTACCGCATCGGCCAAATCGGAGGTAAACTCCAAACGGCCAGCTTCCAGATTCAACGCGATCAATTCCTCAATACCCGGTTCATAGATCGGAGATTCTGCCCGGTTCAACATGTCGATTTTGTACTGCTCCAGATCGACACAAATCACCTCATTACCTTTTTGCGCAAAACACACACCCGAGACGAGTCCAACGTATCCAGTACCGATTACAGCCAGCTTCATTCCGTTCATCCTCCTTTTAGAAAGTTCACATAGGCTTGTTCTACATACTTTTTCAATTGATCCTTGAAGTTATCTTCATCAAATTTGCGGGCATGGGTAATGATATCGTCCACATTCCATGCATGTTGCTCGACCTTTGCGACGGCCTCCAGCACATCGTCTACTTGATGCTTGCGGAAAAATACGCCGTTCACATGAGGAACAATCGTATCCAGCGCTCCCCCGCCCTGAAAAGCGATAACTGGCCGTCCAGCCGCATTCGCCTCCAAAGGCGTAATACCGAAGTCCTCTTCCCCCGGAAAGACAAGCGCCCGGCATTCGGCCATCAGCTTGTTAACCTCTTCGTCCTCAAGCCTGCCGAGGAACTCAATGTTCGGGCCAGCCATGGCTTCGAGTCGTTTACGATCTGGTCCTTCGCCAACGATGCGCAGCTTGAGACCGTTACGTTTGAATGCCTCGATCGCGAGATCAATACGCTTGTAAGACACCAATCGGGATACGATCAGATAATAGTCACCGATGCTTGTAGCACGTTTAAAACGGGATGTATTGATAGGAGGGAAAATAACATCTGCCTCCCGTTGGTAATAGTGCAGAATTCTCCGTTTGACGACGGAAGAATTGGCGATAAACTGGTCTACGTTGCGAGAAGTTTTGGCATCCCATGTTTTCAGCCTGTTCATGTACAGCTTTAGCATATTTTTGAGCAGGTTGGATTTGGACTGCCGGGCCATATATGTATCGTAATCCCAGGCAAACCGCATCGGTGTGTGACAGTAACAAATGTGAAACGTATGTTTGGGTACCTGGATGCTTTTCATAAATGCGCTGCTGGAGCTTAAAACAATGTCGAAATCCCTAAAATCAAAATCACGGATAGCGATGGGATACAGCGGCAGCACTCCTTTGAAATTGGTCTTCACTCCTGGGACGTTTTGTAGCCAAGTGGCTCTAATGTCCGCATCCTTCAAGTTGCGCGACAGGCGCTCGTCGCTGAACACCGTTGTGAAGATGGGAGCCTCCGGATACATATCATGGAATACCTCTACTACCCTTTCCGCTCCGCCCATTTGGATTAAGTAATCATGTGCTATCGCTATTTTCATCTGAATCATCCTTTAACGCGAATGTCGGTCAGACTCCTGCCAACAAACCCTTATAGTAATGAACTATATCCTTAACAGTGTTCTCGATGACAAAATGCTTCTTGACCCGTTCCATCCCTCTCTCACCCATCTGCTGACGTTCCTGTGGATGCTCCAGCATCCAGCGGATGGCTTCTTCCAGCTTGGCCGGGTCTCCCGGTTCAATGAGCAGCCCGGTTTCATTAGGTACCACCGTTTCCTTGGGACCACCTTCGTTTGAAGCGATCACTGGCAAACCTGCAGCCATGCCCTCAATAATGACTTGACCGAATGGCTCCGGTGTAATGGAAGTATGAATTAGCAGGTCACAGCGCTGCATCAGTCCCTGAATGTCATCGACGTGTCCCATCAGATTGACGTTGGTCAACCCATATTCGCGCATCGTGGATTCCAATCGTTGTTTGTATTCCTCTTCTCCGAACAACGCATCTCCAGCCAGCCAGAATTTCACACGCTGATCTGGTAAAAAAGAACGTGCCGCTTCCAATAAAATATGTTGTCCCTTCCATTCCGCCAATCTGCCGACCAATACGACGTTAAACGAGTCATCGCCACGCAAATGCGCAGCCGAATCACGAGCCGTAATTGCTTTGGCAAAAGCGGAGTAGACGACGAGCGTCTTTTTGTCCGGGGGTAATTCCAATGCACTCAGCGTGGATTTGGAATTGGCAATCACACCGTTAGGCAAAAAGCGGGACATCAGCCGAATCCCTTTGGCTACAATCGGCTTCAGATACGGCGGACCGATGTGGTCACGGATATGCCAGATCAACGGCAGCTTCGCCGATTTGGCGGCTACTGCACCATACAGTGCAGACTTGAGTGAGTTTGTGTGCACACACACGACTTTTTCCTCACGCAGCAACGGCGCGAGTTTTCTGCCGTAAGCCAGCAACCGAAAGGCTGCTGCAGGCGCACCCAGATTAACAGCATTTCGTCCTCGATTGCGAATCGAATCATCTAGTGGAACGATGCGTACATCAATATCACGCTGCCGAAGCCGATCCGCCAAATCGCCCTCCTCCGCCAAAATAACGAGCGGGTCGATATGTTCCCCAATATTCGTCAGGATGTTATACAAAGCGACTTCGCCGCCGCTCCATCTTGCCGTATGGTCAATATAAGCTACTCTCATCATTTCGCCGCCGCCTTTCTGTCAAGGACCTGTCGGAACACCTCTTCTACCTGCTCCGCTACATGTCCCCATGTGTATCTGCTCAGGACATGGTCCCGGCATTCCCGTGCATTCGGTAGAAGTTCACGATGATCCAGCACACGCAGCAGCCCAGCAGCAATGGCTTCACTGTCCGTCCCCTGGAACAAAAGCTCAGGACGGAATCCTCTTAAGATTTCCTTGTTGCCGCCTACAGGAGTGGCCAGCACCGGTAGTCCCGAGGCCATCGCCTCGACTGTAATCAGACCGAAACCCTCTAGTGCCTGTGTTGGCACAACGAACAGGTTCGAGGCTTGATGGTACAGGGGCAGCTCCTCATCCGACACATAACCAAGCAATCTTACGTGATTATGAAGATTGTATTCCGCCACCTTGGAAGCCAATTCCTCCATCAAGGGGCCCTTCCCACCAATCAGCAACAGATGATCAGGGTGTCGCTCGGTTACTCGCCGCCATGCTTCGAGCAGCTGTAGCAGTCCCATGCGATTAACAAGACGACGAACGGTTAGCACAATCGTCGCATTTTGCGGCAAATTCAGCCGCTTCCGTACGGCCTCCTGATCCTCTGCCGGATGGAACCTTTCTACATTCGCCGCACCAGGAATAATATGAATTTTACTAAGTGGAACTTTATAATGCTCGTGTAAAATATCCCGAAAAGTCTCGCTTAGCACTATAAATTTATCCGCCAGACCATAAGCCTTCATTTCAATGGATTTGGCCAACGTCGTTTTAAGAAAATGCTTAATTCCCTGTCCTTCAATCTTCATTTCCTCCGTCCACGGTCCGTGGAAGGTGGTAACGACCGGGATTCCTCTTTTTTTCGCCTCCAGTGCCGGTCCGACACTATAGGGAGCAAAGTGGGAATACAGCACATCTATCGGTTGCTTGTCGAACAGTTCTGCTGCATATTTTTGCATCAGCTCTCGACGCTTCCAGATGGATTGCTGCTTGCTACCAATTGAATGAATACGAATACGTTCAGGCGCCTGAGGCTGCTCATCACTACAGATTAAAGCATCCAGCGTATTGCGCTCTAGCGTAAGCTGCTCACAGATGGATTTGAAATATGTGTTGAGACCTCCTGGCTGCAAGGACGGCCAGCTCAGCCCGGTTGCCGCAATACGAAATCCGTTATTGTACGACATAGCTGGTTTCTCCTTTCTGCTCGGTTTGTCCGCCATCCACAACTTCAATCTTTTTTCGCCGCTTGGTTAACTCATAATGCTTGAAGCAGACGAGAAACTCATACATCACCCAGAAAACGGCTACGGCAAAACCCGCCAACCCCTTGCGGTATAAGCCTTGAACAAAATACTTCTGTACAAAGCGGGCAGGCGGTCTCCACAACAGTCTGGTAATCCGAAAGGATCTTCCTTTGTTAAATGCCGTCTCTGCTTCCAGATCCGTATATTTGTTAAAACGGGTCATATGATCGCTGATGCTGCGGAAGCCATAGTGCCATAACACGCCCTCCAGATTGATGATCTGGGAAGAGGCTACATCCGGCATTTCATGAACAAGACTATTCGTAATGCCATAAATTCGCCGATTGTACAAACGAACCAAATACTCGCCTTTGTTCATCCATTTGCCGAGAAAATCGCCAATGCGAAATACAGAATAGGCTTTGGCCGGATCGTGGAGCGTTTCCTTTACTTTCAATAAGTCACCAAGCAACTCTGCATCCACTACTTCGTCTGTATCAATCAGGAAAATCCAATCAAATTCCGCTTTATCAACACCAAACATGCGCTGTTTGGCATAACCAGGCCATGGGTTGGAAAACACCCGACAGCCCAATGATTCAGCTACCTGAATCGTATTGTCTTTGCTCCCTCCGTCAATGACGACGATATCGTCCGCAAAGGGCTGACAGGATTTAATGGCGGCTGTAATTCGAGTGCCATCATCCTGAGCGATAATAACTACGGATATCCGGTTGTCCGCGGGAACGCTAGACATGTGGTTCATTAGCGGGTGCCTCCTTCTTTATCTAACCGTTAACTGGCTTTTTCCGGATGTAGTGTGACATCGTTGATCGGAGCCATTGAAAATCTTGTTTGGAAATAAGCAGTCTTGGAATTTTCATTTTTAGAACGAACTTAACATTACATAAAATGAAAACGAACCGTAAAATCCCCGAAGACAGCATTGCTATCCCTGCACCCGTCAATCCATATCTCGGCACGAGTATGGACAGCAATGGAATGACGAGCGCCAATCCGACACCCTGTAGAATGGTAACCAGTTTGGGCTTACCCAGCGCCATAAATTGTTGTGCCAGCACCATGGTACCTCCACTGATAGCAACCTCAAGCACCAGAAACCGAAATACCGTAAGCGCTTGTTTAAACTCTTGACCATATAACAATGTAAATACGAACGGAGCAACCAGCATTAACATCACCGCAGCCAAAAAGGTTGCCGTTGAAGTCACTCTAAATGCCCGGAATGTTATGGCCACTGCCTCTTCCTTATCCAGACCAGAGGCTTTGGGAAACAACACGACAATGATCGAGGTTGAAAATACATTCACCATCCGGGCCAGGCTGACCGCTACCGCATATAAACCGAGATCAGCAGGTCTGAGCAGACCTGCAATCAAAATCTGGTCAATGTAAGTGGAAACCTGCCCCATGAGATCATTCCCGTATGAACCCATACCGTAGGTAAAGAGATTTTTAAATTGCGTCCAGCTGTTCTTCACCTTTGGTTTGTACAGCCGAATCATTCGTATCGTGACACCGATATAGATCGGCAAGCCTGGCAGTAAGTAAGCCAATGCTGAGGTGTACGGATTCATCGTCCCCGTCAGGATCAGAATCGCCAGACCCAGCAGTGTACTTAGTGGTACCAGGTACCGGAATAAATTGTATTGTTTATATTCTGAGCGAACTTGAAGCAATGCATTATTGATCTGTGAAATCGCTATGAGCGGACACATCATCATAGAACACTGCGCGAAAAGTATGACCGATGAAGAAAAAGAGCGCAGCCAATAAGGAATTAGAAATACTCCGACGAGTGTCGCCATTCCCCCGAATACCGTAGCCAGCAGCAAGGCCAGACCATACAGCTTACCCGTTTCCTCAGGTTTCCTTTTGGCATTGTAAATCAATGCAGATGGAACACCGAAGCTCATGCAGAAGGCAAGAAATTGGGACCAGTTCACCATCGCTGTCTGTTCTCCTCGTCCAGTAGGACCCAAGAATCGTGCCGTCAGCACACCAGTCAGCATATTCACGACGAGAATCAGCATACTGAATATCATCGTTTTTACTGCTGCAGAGCTGTTATCCTTGCTTTTGGCAAACCGAATCACCGTGGACCATAGTGTCCGGACAGGTGCGGATAATGCTTGTAAGTTTTGCACAGCCTTTACCTTCTTTCCGCGATGACATCTTTTGCCCATAGTCCTATTCCGATCATCATCCAGATCAAATAGCCGCGCATACCGGGGAAACCATTATCCGATATGAGACTGGCTACAGCTCCGGCCCATGTAGCCAACGCCAGTCTGATATAAGGCTGACTGGAATTCCGTTCGGCAATACGGACGAGAAGGCGCTTGATGATAACGAACAGACCACCGAAGAAAAAGAATGCTCCGCAAATACCGAAGGTGAGGAAAATGGCAATATAACCATTATCCATAATCCCAAGTTCACCGAGATCGCCGCCGTTATCAAGCTTGGTTCCGATACCTACACTCCCGATCCCCTGCCCGACCGGATTGCTAGTAATCGCCGGAAGCATTGTATGCAGTAGATCCAAACGTTCATTGTACGAATGATCCTGTTGAATATCTGTCAACGTCTGCATGCGAGCCACCAAACCTTCTGCCCCCGGAAGTTTTGGAACGATGATATAGAGAAGAAGGCCGACGATAGCAAGTTGAAACAGGGTCTTCCACTTTCCTTTGGAGGATGAGCTGAGAATGTAAGCCAGCAACATGACGAATGCAATCAGCCATGCTGAACGTACGAGCGTGACCAAGAGACAAACGACTGTTAGCAGGACTCCAATCCATCCCAAAGTGCCTCGCCACCGTTTCTCCATCAGCATTGGTACAAGTGCCATTGCCAGGAAAATAGCGCATGGGCCAGGCGAGTTCATGGAAGAAAACACTCTAATTTGAAGCGGTTCTGGCACGCCAATGGAATTCATTTCCACATGATTCATCCAAAATGCATCCCAAGGAGGCACCGTCAAGTACTGAATAATGCCGTATATCGCTACTAGAACAGCAATGTTGGCGTATGAATACAGCAGTCGGTCCAGCTCCTTGGCTTTCATAGGCTTAATCGCAAGATAAGGCAATAGAAGCAATGGAACCACATAATTGGCCAAATCATAAGCAAAAACAATACCATTTTTGAATAACCCGACCACACTTCCGTAGGCCAACTCTATGCCGAAAAATACAGCAATCCGGGTTAATGGCTTTTCCGCCAGATGAATACCCCGCAGCACAGGAATGATCAGCATGCTGCTTACCAGCAGCGGCGCCACGCTCAATAAGGAAACCGAGTGATACGTTCCCTCCAACCAATCTGCAATGCGGCGGATTTCCGGGCCTACTGCCCACACCACCAATGTGTAAGAAATCAATAGCCGTGATTGCAAGATCGCCAGCAGGAAGGCTGGAAAAACGATCGCCAGCAATATGGCTCCCTGCTGGCTCGTGGTGGGATTCATCTTGGCGCTGACAAATCCGATGGCGAGTGGTAGCATACAAGCCAGCACCCCCATGCCGATCATGCCGATTCCACGCCGACTTCCTAGCCAGAAGGAAATCTGCTGATCTGCCAACCGACTCATGTTTCTCACCCCTGGCCTCCCTTCATCCGCTTCCGCTTGAACATCTCTTTAAACAGCAGAACGAGGAACTGGGAATCCTCAATCAAATATCTTTTCCACAATCGTTTAGGCTCCTGAGACAACCTCCAAAACCATTCAAATCCTGTCTTCTGCATCAGCTCCGGTGCTCTCTTTACATTTCCCGACAGGAAATCAAAGGTCGCTCCCACCCCAATCGAAACTGGAGCGCGGTAAGTCCCATAATATCTGTAAATCCATTTTTCCTGCTTCGGTGCTCCTACACCTACAAAAACGATGTCTGGGCGAGCCTCTTGAAGCAACTGGATAATGTATCTGTTCTCCTCTTCGTTTTTCTCAAAACCATAAGAAGGAGAATAGCAGCCTACTACATTCATGTTTGGATAGGATTCCTGGAGATTAAGCATAGCCTTCTCAGGAATACCGTCAGCTGCACCCAGAAAAAACAAGCGATAGCCCCGATCCTCAAAAGCCTCTCCCAGCCGGGTGAACAAATCGGACCCTGACACTTTTTGTTTGAGGGGCTTTTTCAGCAACTTAGACGCCCAAATGATAGGCATTCCATCGGCCACTACAGCTCCGGCATCCGAATATACCTTGCGGAATTCATCATCCTTACGAAGCTTGATCACATGATCGACATTACAGGTCAAAATGTAGGAATGACGCTGATGCTCAATAGAAGTATCTATAAATTCGAGTAGATCATTAAAATCGTAATTATCAAAGTTGACATCGAACATGTTCACTCTGCTCATCGTATCACTTCTCTTTGCGAAAATCGGTTTGAGTAGATGTCTGGTATAATGCGTTCAAATACCAGCAAAACGGAATAATCATCTGAACCGTCGACAACGTATTATCTGAAAACGAGTAGATCAAAAAACCTGCAATTAAAGTTGCAAAATAAGGTTTGATAGACTTGGCAAGTGACCGGTAAATGAGAGCGAACACGATCAGTAATGAAAGCATTAATAGCCCGCAACCGATATATCCGGTATCAAAATAAAATCGTATATACTCGTTATGCGGTACAACAAAACCATTGAATAACGTCCCGTCGTTCGCAACCGTTACCGCGCCAAGGCCTCTGCCTGACCAAGGGTAATCATGTACTCTGTTCAAAAAATATTCCCATGCCTCCGAGCGTCCCGATAGGTCAATGCCTGTGTCGGTCTCCCGTTCGAAGGAGCGTTTTTTTAAATTGTTCCATTGTAGGGCCACCGCCCCCAGAGCAACCAAAAACGATCCGGCCAGCGGTAGCAAATAATTGACTTTTCCCTTGAGGTACTGACGGGCAATATCAAACAGATACACAGCAAACATTAATAACAATGCCAGAATCGGCCCACGTGTACCGGTGGCGATCAGGATTAGAAAGTTCAGGGCCAACACCGTGTAATAAAAAGCAGCTTGCCTAGGTTTGCGCTTGACCTCAATCAGAGAGACGGCAATTCCGAGAAAGGAGAGCATTGCCAAATGCGGCGGTATGTTCGCTCCTTGTACTCTGACTGCGCCCGTAAATTCCACATCCGTAAATGAGTGCAATCCTAAAACCTGCAAGCCTAATCCAATGACCACACTAATAATCGGCAACAGGCTAATCAGTCGAATATGCTTTTCCGCCACATCCTTTTTCCACTGGATCAGTAAAAAAAAGAAGGGCAGTGATAGTCCCACGAACGCCTTGACGGCAATCGAGGTCGTTAACAAAGGCAGCCATGCTGAAAATCCAAATGTAATCCCCAGCATGATCACCAATGCCCAAACTGGATAACTGAACTTGAGACGAATGCCATACACGAGCATGCAGGGCACTAGCAGAGCCAAAATGCCCAATTTGTACAATGACAATATCTCAATGCCGAACACGCCACCCTGATACAGAGAATCGACCGAGACCGCTGTGCTTAGCAAAACCGCATAGCTAATGCGCTCTGGATGATGGATAGAGACAGCCAACAAAAGCAGTAAGCATACCGCCGCAATACTGACCACAGGTTGATAGGTAGCTGCAATTCCTACAGCAAGAGCGCCTAGTAGAAAAATAAAAACATGCTGTATCGTGTTTATTCTGGAAGTCCAAGGATAGTTACTCATGTTCAATCTTTCACCCCGCAGCTGACTCGCTTTTCCGGTTGCGCAGTGTATCCAGCGTTCCGCGGATATTTTCAAGCCTGCACCGGTTTAACAGCTTCCTGCCCTCAGTACGTGCCAGCAGGGAATCCACCGTGATGTATAACACTTTGGCTGCCACTTTTGCCATCAGCACCGCGTTGCCGCGCAGACCTGCAGCCTGAGCAGCATTAGACATGCCCTGACAATAGTAGCGATTCAAAATCCATTCTCTCGTTAAGCGTGAAGCCGGAACAAAATGTTCTACCGCCATGTGCGGATGATACATAATCGTTCCACCATTTTTACGGATTTGCTCGAATACCCACGATTCTTCACCAGATAGTAGGATATCTCCCTTTCTGCCCAAGTGAAGCGGGAACATGACGGCGGCGAAAGCCGTTTTGCGCATAGCCATATTCGCTCCAAATGGATTCAGGCCCGCTGGATATTCCCGAACGGATTTCCCCAGATCAATAATCGTGTAAGGCAGTTCAAGCGGCCCTGTCAACCAGTTCGGGCGTTCCGTCTCAAACTTAGGATCAATCTTCCCACCCATAGCCGTCAGCTCGGGATTGTTCCCAAAGGCCGACATAATCGTTTGCAGCCATGTAACACACGGAATTGCATCATCATCCAGAAAAGCAATGACGTCTGCTTTTGATAACGTAATGCCAGCATTACGAGCGGCAGACAGTCCTTGTTCGCGCTCATAATGATACCGAAGATGAATATGCTGACCATGCGCAACGGTGAATCTTTTGATCGTCGCTGCTGTATGATCGGTGGATCGGTTATCGACCACAATGATCTCAGCCAGTGCAAGGTCTTCCAGCTTCAGTAGAGACATTAACGTTTTCTCCAGCAGGTCCGCCCGGTTATAGGTGCAAATAACGACGGACACTGCGGGACATCGCTTAAATGCATCCATCAGTAAGCATCCTTGGAGAACAGCATTTTAACGCCTGTTTTCATGATGATTTTCAGATCAAGCCACGTATTGCGAACATGAATATACTTCAAATCCATTTGCACCATTTCTTCGAAGCCTACACTGTTACGTGCGCTCACCTGCCAGTAACCCGTACATCCCGGTGTTACAATCAGGCGCTGCTTGTCATAATCGGAGTATTGCTCAACCTCACTGGGCAATGGCGGACGCGGACCGACTAAAGTCATGTCTCCAACCAACACATTCCACAGCTGCGGAATCTCATCAATACTCGTCTTGCGCAGAAAACTGCCAATTTTCGTGATCCGAGGATCGTTTTTAATTTTGAACATGGCGCCGCTCACTTCATTCAGCTCCATCAGGTCCTTTTTCAGTTCCTCGGCATTGGACACCATTGAACGGAATTTATACATATCGAATAACTTCTCATTCTTGCCCACCCGAGTTTGCTTGAAAAACACACTTCCCTTTGGGTCTTCGAGCTTAATCAGAATGGCCACCACTGCAAACAATGGAAGCAAGACAATTAAGCCCACGAAAGACAGCAGCATATCAAGGAGGCGTTTTGTGACCAGGTAGGACGTTTTATCCTGAATTTGTGTATTTCCGTATGGCATGTAAAACGCTTTACCTGACATGACAGCCTCGCCATCCTCCGGTAAATTTTCCATGCTCATGCTGACGTACCTCCTCTCAACCCGCTGTGGTTGCTTTCTCGGTTTTTTTCAGCCATTCATTCATGGCCTCCATAACCGGATACTTCAAATCATCGCTGGCAAGTGCAAATTCAAGAGTGGTTAAAATATATCCAAGACGTTCACCTACGTCATAACGCGTGCCTTCAAAGTCGTAGGCGTAAACACGTTCACTCTGATTTAGCTTTTGGATCGCATCCGTCAACTGAATTTCGCCGCCAGCTCCTTTTTCCTGAAGATCAAGATATTTGAAAATTTTCGGCGAGAACACATAGCGACCCATAATAGCCAAATCG
The DNA here is from genome assembly GCF_044784315.1 of Paenibacillus sp. DP01. Lineage (NCBI taxonomy): Bacteria > Bacillati > Bacillota > Bacilli > Caryophanales > Paenibacillaceae > Paenibacillus > Paenibacillus sp. DP01. Next base: position 1,420,100 of record NZ_CP173059.1, on the reverse strand, counting down.
GATGGGGCTGTGCCTGGAGCCGGTTTTTCAATAAAATTATTCACTCGGTACAATCGTCCGTCCTGTTGGTCCGGTTCAATGATGCCATACCGGTTTGTGAATTCCTGTGGTACCCGCTGCACACCGATCACAGAGTTTTGCGTTTCCTCATATTGATCCATCAGCTGGCGCAGGCAAGGTTTTTGACCTGTTACGATATCGTCGCCCAGCAGCACACCAAATGGCTCGTCCCCGATAAAGCGTCTTGCGCACCATACCGCATGTCCAAGACCTTTGGGTTCTTTCTGGCGAATGTAATGAATTTCCACACCTGAAGAACGCTGTACTTCCTCCAGAAGCTTCAGCTTACCGTCCTCGAGCAGTTTGGATTCCAGCTCAAATGCGTTGTCAAAGTGGTCCTCAATGGCACGTTTACCTTTACCCGTAACGATAATGATGTCCTCGATACCAGAAGCAATCGCTTCTTCCACGATATATTGAATCGTAGGCTTATTGATAATCGGGAGCATTTCCTTAGGCATTGCTTTGGTGGCAGGGAGGAAGCGCGTTCCCAATCCTGCTGCTGGAATAATGGCCTTTTTCACTTTTTTCATCATCGCACTCATTCTCCTTGCTTCATCGAATTTTGGTGTTGCTTACTTCACCTGATTCATCACAATTCCAACCAGCGTCGCGCTAGCCTGCTCCATGAGTTGCTTCGTTTTGCGTAGATCTTCCCGTTTGGTCCGGCCATGTTTGGCAACGAGAATCACACCATCCGTCAAGCCTGCAATCAGGCGAGCATCCGTATAATTCAGCGCTGGCGCCGAATCGAGTAATATGATGTCATATTCACGTTTGAGCTCTTCCAACAGCTCTGCCATACGTTCGCTACCGAGCAGATCTGCTGCGTTATACAGACTGTCCCCACCAGGAACAACTGATAGTTCCAGTCCACCATGCCTAACGATAGATTTGGAAGAAGCCCCACCGCGCAAATAAGCCGATAGACCTCCGGTATTCTCCATTCCGAATATCTCGTGCAGCGCTGGTTTATGCAGATTGCAATCCACCAGAGCCACCTTCTTGCCTTCTTGAGCAAAGGAAACTCCGATGTTGGCGATCATTGTTGTTTTCCCCGCTCCGCTTTCCGGCGAGGTTAACAAAAGAACCGTCCCACGGTCCTTTTGCCCGACCACCTGCTGCCGGATGTATGTACGGAGGGATCGAAATGATTCCGAGATATACGATGATGGATTACTTTCTGTAATCAACATGTCATTCAATCGCAGCATATTTACGCTCCCCTACCCGTTCTTTGGAATTTCCGGCCACTCCATCGATGTCCTTCTTGCGAATGACGGGAATCGATGCAATTACCGGAATGCCGATGTCTGCATCCGCTTCTTTTTCCGTGCGCAGCGTGCCGTTAATGCTTTCCAGGAACACAATCGTGCCCAGCGCAATCATCAGCGATACGAGAAAACTAATCGCAATATTCATGAGCGGATTCCCATTAATCGGGTCAGGATTGGCTTGCGGGTCCGCTTCATTTAAAATTTTCACATTATTTAATTCCATCAATCCCGGAACCGTCTGCACGAATTTCTGGGTTACTGCGTTTACAACCGCTGCGGCCTGGGGATAATTCCCTGCCTCAAACGTCAAGCCGATTACCTGACTTTTATCCGAGGATTTAATTTGCAGCTTCTCTGCCAACTTTTGCGACGTCAAATTGAACTCAGGATGAGTCGCTACCACAGCGTCCATAATTTTAGGTGAAGTGAGAATTTGCTTGTAGCTTTCCACCAAATTAAGACTTGTGTTGACGTCATTCAGATTGTTACTCCCCTGCTTGGCGGAAATATGATTAACCAGCAGTTGGCTTGAAGCGGAGTAGACTGGCTTTACGACATTGTCGCTCACAATGTAAGTCGTTACACATGAGAGAATGACAAAAATCGCAATCAGCCACAATCTTTTTTTGATCAGGACTAGATAATCCAAAATGGTTTTCTCCACAAAAATCCTCCCTCCCATACAATTTCTCTTCTTATTTTAAGTATGATCTAATTGTAACAATCCGTTGTATTAACGACATGGAACCGAACGGCACTTTCTCCCTCACTACAGAGGAAGGGGGATGTATACTTTTGGACACGGCATGGTATACTTTTGTACCATACTTTGTCGATTATGGTAAATACACAAGAAAAAATCCTCAAAACCACCAAAGTTGGTGATTTTGAGGATTTCTCTATACCACTCGCATATTGAAACTACTGCGTAGCTTATGGGGTTAGCGCATCATCATATTGGTTGGCTCGTACTTCGCTAGACCAATCGCATTGGCATATAATGCTGCCTGCGTACGATCTGCCAGTCGCAGCTTGGCCAAGATCTGACTGACATGCTTTTTGACGGTGAACTCACTGATAAATAACCGGGATGCTATTTCACGATTGCAAGCCCCTTGTCCCAGCTCGACCAGCACTTCCTTTTCCTTGGGTGTCAGGTCGTCCGTGAGATTGCCAGCATCTTCACGCAGCTTATTTTCGAGAATAGCCGGATCATAATATTTGCGTCCTTTGTTGACAAGATGAATCGCGTAAATTAGTTCCTCAGGCAAAGCCTCCTTAAGCACGTAACCGTCCACAGAGGCTTCCTCCGCTTTCAGAAAATCTTCACGTGTTGCAGAAGAGGTCAGCAAAATAAATTTGCTTCTGAACCCGCGTCCGCGCGCTATCTTGATAATATCCAGACCTGATTCATCAGCTAATTTCAAATCCAGCAGCACCAAATCCGGATCCGTTTCCTCGATCACCGCAAGTGCTTCCTGTTGATTCTGGGCCTCTCCCGCGAACTGAACATTGGGCTGCATGGATATAACCGCAGCGAGTCCTTTCCGTACTAAAGGATGATCATCGACAATGACAATTTTCATGATTCGGCCTCCTGTCTACAGTTCAGGATTTGCATAATCCCTATGTATCCGATTGTTACCGCAGATTTTGTATTGCAGAATGTTCACACATTGTATTCAAGGATTTTGTAAAATCCTCATTCATAAGCATTTACCGGAATGGACAATCGGATCTGTGTTCCCTCTCCGATTCGACTTGAAATATCAAATTCGCCTCCCATCGATTGAGCTAAATATTCCATATTCATCATGCCCAGGCCCCCGCCTGCACTGACCGCCTCACCTCCTGCTACCATTCTCGCCGTCTCAAACCCTACTCCGTCGTCATGAATAGACAGTCTAATCACTTGGGGCGTCAATTTTAACTTCACATCAATTCGCTTGGCCAATCCATGACGGATTGCGTTCCCCGCCGCTTCGGAAATGATGCGGAACAAAGCCTTTTGGTACAAATACGGAAGTGAATAATGATCACCATGGATGTCAAAATCAATTTGTACATGGTTCAGCTTGGAGAGTGTATGCAGATGACTTTTCACCGTCCCCAACCAAGTTGATCCTCCGCTTTTTTTCGAGCTTAGACTATGAATTGCCCCCTTCAGCTCTCTAACCGCTTGGTTGGCCGATTGCTGAATTAATTCAATTTGTTCCTCCACCTGCTCCTTAGGCTGATGGCACCAAGTCTGCCGGAGAGAATGCGTTGCATACACAATACCAAAAAGACTTTGTGAAACATTGTCATGCATTTCATTTGCAATCCGGTTCTGCTCATTCGTCACAATCAACTGATTCTCAATACGCTCCAGCTCATAGCGTTCCAAAAACACAGCACTCAGCTCAGCTAAGAATATCAGTTGTTGCACAAGCCAGCGTCTTCCTGTCAAACTTTGATCCGGTCCCAGCTTAAGGCCAATCGTCGCTACAAAGCGGGTCGTCATCGGTACGGTGATCATGAGAAAGTCGCCCCATTCCGGTAGATGTCTGAAAAATGGTTCGCGCTCTTCCCTGAACTCCTCCCGGTAATTCTCCAGTTCCTCGAATAGCTGTTCCTCTTCCTCTACCGTCCAGCCTGTTTGGCTGCTTGCCGGCGCATCTTCCTCCTGACTATCCAGCCAGAAAAATGCACGGCTCTGCTTGGTTAACTTGACAGTGTAATCCGAGATGACCTGACCTAGATTTAATGCCTCATTATGGCTGGTCGTCTCCATGATGTGGTAAATCGACTTGATATGATCCATCGTCTCATTGGCTTGTTCTTTAGCCACCTTCAGTTCGTCCTTCATGACGCGAATAACCTGCATTGCCATAGTGGTTACGATCAATACCAGAAACAGATTAATGTTCTGCAATATAAGATCCCACAAAAAATATTGACCTGGTGTAAAAAAGATATAACAAAATGTAAGCACCAAACCGATATAAGAAAGTAGGAGCGTCCAGCTGTACCTCATAGATAGATGAGCACAAGCTACCAGCATGGGAGTAATCACATACCATTTGAACGGGCTATTGATCCCTCCGGTCGGGAATAACAGCAAAATGATCCCTGCGGTTTCTAGTGCAATACTGCATTTCAATACCATATCATGAAGTCTGTATTTACGGTAAATCCAAGTAAATGCTGTAACGGATAAAAATAGAAAAACAATCAGTAATAGCTTTTGCCATACCATTAATCTAGATGTTTCGAACAGAAAAACAAGTGATGTTAAAGATAATGATACATAACGGTATAAAAAAATCATTTTGTCTTCTGCTGACTTCTTCAACTTCATCCTGTCACCCTATTCTGTGTTTTGAAGGGACGATGGGCATATTAGGTTTGTTTGCGTACTCTAAAAAAATCATAACCAATCCAAAAATAAATAACAAGACATAAACTCTTACGTAAACGGTTACATTCCAAAAAAATTGGTACTTTTTATAACATATTTACCGTTTCAGGAAAACATTTTGGGGGTAATGTCAGAATTTATGACGTTTGTCAAGGTAATAAATCACATTTTTATCAGTCTAAAAAAAGGACTTGCTGGCACCGCCGTGACTATAACAGCGGTATTCAGCAAGTCCTTTTTAGTGAATTTGGCGGTCTGCTTTTTAGCCCCCGGTACGCGCCAACTCACGCATATTGGCTTCAAATGCTGCCAGTAGAGCTTCATCCCCGCTCAAACCGGTCGCCTCTTCTTTTTGGATCTGTTCAACCATACGCTTGTAATCCTTTGGAATCACCCGTACAAATTGCTGAATCGCAGTCTGCCATTCATCCAAAATACGTTGTCCTGCTTCACTGCCCGTGTAAGTGACATGGCGCTGAATCAAGCCGCGCAAATCCGCTGCTTCTGCAGGGTCCTCCACATCTTCCAGCAACACCATCTCCAGATTACAACGGCTCAGGAACGTTCCCTCAGGATCATAGACGTATGCAATACCTCCGGACATCCCGGCTCCAAAGTTCCGTCCGGTTCCACCCAATACAGCTACACGTCCGCCCGTCATGTATTCGCAGCCATGATCACCAACGCCCTCAACAACAATACGTGCGCCGGAATTCCGAACGGCAAAGCGCTCGCCTGCGATTCCGTTAATATAAGCTTCACCACTGGTCGCTCCATACAAGGCTGTATTTCCGATAATAATGTTCTCTTCAGCCTTAAAGGTCGCTTTGTGAGATTTCTTTACAATAACTTTACCGCCAGATAGCCCTTTACCGACATAGTCATTGCTATCGCCTTCGACGCTCAACGTGATACCTTTCGGAATAAAGGCTCCGAAGCTCTGACCTGCCGATCCAATGAAGTTAAAGCGAATCGTATCCTCAGGCAGACCTGCCGCTCCATACTTACGTGTAACCTCGCTGCCCAGAATCGTACCTACCGCCCGATTCACGTTAGTAATAGGCAAGGTACCCTCCACAGGCGTTCCGCTCTCCAGTGCTTCCGCAGCCATCGGTAAGAGCTTCTGCATATCAAGTGTTTCTTCCAGACCGTGGTTTTGGCGCTGTACGCGGTAACGTACACTTCCATCTTCCAACTCAGGAACATGCAGCAGCAAGCTCAGGTCTACGCCCTTCTTCTTCCAGTGCGAATCGGCGTTCACGGTATCCAGACAATCCGTACGGCCAATCATTTCCTGGATCGTGCGGAATCCCAGCTCCGCCATAATTTCACGGACATCTTCTGCGATGAAACGCATAAAATTCACCACATGGGCTGGATCACCCATATAATTTTTGCGCAACTCTGGATTCTGCGTAGCCACACCCACCGGACAGGTATCCATTTGGCATACCCGCATCATAATACAGCCCAACGCTACGAGCGGCGCTGTGGAGAAGCCGTATTCTTCCGCACCCAACAGGGCAGCTACGACCAAATCACGTCCAGACAGCATCTTACCGTCTGTCTCCAGTACCACGCGGTCGCGCAGGTTGTTCAGCATGAGCGTCTGATGCGTCTCAGCCAGCCCCAGCTCCCAAGGCATACCCGCATGGCGGATGGAGCCTTGCGGGGAAGCGCCTGTACCACCGTCATAACCGCTGACCAGAATAATGTCAGCACGGCCTTTGGCTACTCCTGTAGCAATCGTGCCCACACCTACCTCTGATACCAGCTTTACGTTAATATCAGCACGTGGATTGGCGTTTTTGAGATCATAGATGAGCTCTGCCAAATCCTCGATAGAATAAATATCGTGATGCGGTGGTGGCGAAATCAGGCCTACTCCTGGCGTTGAACCGCGTACCTCGGCGACCCAAGGATACACCTTGCGTCCTGGTAGTTGCCCACCTTCGCCCGGCTTCGCGCCTTGCGCCATTTTAATCTGAATTTCGTCGGCATTCACCAAGTAGTTCGACGTGACACCAAATCGGCCAGATGCCACCTGCTTGATCGAACTGCGACGTGAATCACCATTAGCATCCGGGATGAAACGCGCAGGGTTTTCCCCGCCCTCACCCGTGTTGCTCTTGCCACCGATCCGATTCATCGCAATCGCCAAATCTTCATGCGCTTCCTGGCTAATGGAGCCAAAAGACATAGCCCCTGTTTTAAAGCGACGCATAATCGATGCAGCAGATTCCACTTCATCCAGCGGCACAGGCTCACCAGCAGGCTTCAATTGAAGCATGGAGCGAATCGTCAAATGTTGTTCAGATTCACCCTGTACCAGCTTGGTATACTTCTTGTAAAGCTCGTAGTCTCCCGAGCGAACCGACTGCTGGAGTAAATGCACTGTTTGCGGGTTAAACAAGTGCTCTTCTCCATCGTTGCGCCATTGGTATTCGCCGCCCGAATCGAGCACCTTGTCATTGCCGTCCTTATCAGTGAAAGCACGGTTATGGTGGGCCAGCGCTTCCATCGTCACTTCCTCCAGACCAATACCGCCAATGCGGGAAGGCGTCCATGTGAAATAACGGTCAACGAAATCCTGCTTCAGACCTACGGCCTCGAAAATTTGCGCTCCACGGTACGACTGAATCGTGGAAATACCCATTTTGGACAATATTTTAACGACACCCTTGGTTGCCGCTTTAATATAATTTTTAACTGCTTTTTCGTGCGAGATGCCGCGCAGCAAGCCCTGTTGAATTATGACATCCAGCGTTTCAAACGCCAGATACGGATTAACCGCGCTCACACCGTAGCCCAAAAGTACCGCATAATGGTGAATATCTCTTGGCTCCCCGGATTCCAGCAAAATGCTCACACGTGTGCGTGTACCCTGCTTAATCAGATGGTGATGCAGGCTGGAAACAGCTAGCAACGCCGGAATGGCTGCATTTTCTGCGTCCACTCCACGGTCAGACAGAATCAGAATGTTATGACCTTTGTCAATGACACGGTCAGCCGCCTCAAACAGTCCTTCCAGCGCCTTGTATAAGCCCTCAGCACCTTCTTTTGCTTCAAAGAAGATCGGAATGGTCATGGATTTGAAGCCTGGACGGTGTACGTGACGAATTTTAGCAAACTCTTCATTCGACAGCACCGGCGAATCCAAACGAATCTGGCGACAGCTTTCCGGTTCTGGGTGCAGTAAATTGCGCTCTGGTCCAATCGTCGTTGCAGTTGACGTCACTATTTCTTCACGAATGGCGTCAATCGGCGGGTTGGTAACCTGAGCAAACATTTGTTTAAAGTAATTGTACAAACGTTGCGGACGGTCAGACAATACCGCCAATGGAGCATCATACCCCATTGAGCCAATCGGTTCCGCACCTGTAAGTGCCATCGGCTCCAGAAGTTTGCGTAGTTCTTCAAACGTATATCCAAAAGCGAGTTGCAACTGATTTACATTTTCATGTTTCGGCTCTGGCTGCTCCAGTGCTTCAGGCAGATCATCCAGATCAATCAAATGCTCATCCAGCCACTGCTGATAAGGTTCTTCGGATGCGATACGTTCCTTTAACTCTTCATCAGAAACGATGCGGCCTTCTTGAGTATCCACCAGGAGCATACGCCCTGGACGGAGACGATCCTTATAAAGCACATTTTCAGGAGCAATATCCAATACGCCCGCCTCAGATGACAGTGCAATCAGGTCGTCCTTGGTCACATAGTAACGTGCAGGACGCAGGCCGTTGCGATCAAGAATCGCCCCGATTTGGATACCGTCTGTAAACGCCATCGCAGCAGGTCCGTCCCACGGCTCCATCATGGTGCTATGATATTCATAAAATGCCCGCTTCTTCGGGTCCATGGTCTCATGCTTGTTCCAAGGCTCAGGTACCATCATCATGGCTACATGAGGAAGCGAACGTCCACTCAGATACAGAAATTCCAGGGTATTATCAAACATAGCTGTATCCGAGCCATCTGGGTTGATGACAGGTTTAACCTTCTTGATATCGTTGCCAAACGCTTCGCTTTCAAACTGTGCCTGACGCGCATGCATCCAGTTTACGTTGCCGCGCATGGTATTAATTTCACCGTTGTGAATCATAAAACGATAAGGATGCGCACGGTCCCAGCTCGGGAACGTATTCGTACTAAAACGGGAATGGACCAGCGCGATCGCCGATGTCACCCGCTCATCCTGCAAATCCAGATAAAATTTACCTACCTGCTCGGTTGTCAGCATTCCTTTGTATACAACCTTGCGACATGACAAACTTGGAATATAGAACGACTCACCATTCATATCCTCTTGGTTATAGCGAATAGCAAGCTCTGCACGTTTACGAATGACATACAGTTTCCGTTCAAAATCCAGTTCTTCCTTCAAATCGCTACTGCGGCCGATGAACACCTGACGTACGCCAGGTTTAGCTGCTTTTGCCGATTTACCCAGCATTTCGTCATACGTTGGTACATCGCGAAAGCCCAGACAGTTCTGGCCCTCGTCCACAATGATTTCTCTAAGCTTCTGCTCATGCAGCTCACGAACTTTTGGATCATTGGATACAAAAAGCATACCCACGCCATATTGTCCGGCCTTAGGCAATTTGAAGCCCAATCGCTCCGCTTCCTCTTGAAAAAACAGATGCGGAACCTGAATCATGATCCCTGCTCCGTCACCGGAGTTTGGTTCACTTCCCTGACCGCCCCGATGCTCCATGTTTACGAGCATGGTCAAAGCCTGACTTACAATATCGTGCGATGGTTTTCCCTTGATGTGGGCAACAAAGCCCATGCCGCAGGCGTCTTTTTCGAATTGGGGATCATATAGTCCCTGTTTGGGTGGTAAACCTGTCTGTCTCATGGAACGCAACCTTTCTGTTATAAAGTCATGCTGGCCTGAAATACAGGCGGCCGAATAGAAGACAGTGGCAACAAGAGGTAAATCAAAGAACAACTACGAGGAATGGGGGACAAAAACATAAGACGTATTCAAGGCGGTACGGTCCGCCGAATGCGCATGTTTTTCAATAATTATGCAATGGCTTGACTTGAAAAACACGTCGATTCCACTGATGAATCTAATTAGTTCTATCATTTTATCATTGACCTATTGTGTTAGCAATTCAAAGTTTTTATGGTTGTGATAATAAATCTTTTACATTACAGCTTCAACGTACCAATGCAAAAATATATCATTTTTATGTATAAATATTCATTAAAAAAGTCAGCCTTTTCTATTCCCAAGGAACAGAAAAGGCTGACAAAGGAGTTTAATATACATACGGACCATCATGTACATTCCCGCAAATCGATAAACCGTATTAAAATTCGAGACTTTCGCCTGGCTTCAATGCTTTCCCTTCAATACCTTCTTTATGAAGACGGTCACAGAAGCCGTCTCCATCCTGCTCTATGCCGGGAAAAGTATTGTAATGCACCGGTATCACGCGGCTTGCCCGTAGCCATTTCGCTGCCAGCAAAGCATCCTCCGGTCCCATTGTATAACCATCTCCGATCGGCAATACTGCGGCATCAATGGAGTTGGTTTCTCCAATGAGACGCATATCGCCAAACAAGCCGGTATCCCCTGCATGGAAAAATGTTTTGCCTCCCATAGTCAATAAAATCCCCGCAGGCTCTCCCATGTAGATGGTTTGTCCGTTCACGGTCAAAGAGGAACTGTGGAACGCCAGCGTAAATTTCACATGAAAACCGTCAAATTGGTGACCACCACCCAGATTCATACCGTGAGCTTTGGTTCCCAAGGATGCACAATATTCAGCCAGTTCCGCCACCGCAATTACAGGGCAATCATTGCGCTTGGCAATTTCAACTGCATCACCAAAATGATCGGCGTGACCGTGTGTCAACAGTACTGCATCCACCTGAATATCTTCGGCCTGTACGGTTGCTTTAGGATTCCCCGTCAAAAAAGGATCGATAATAATCCGCTTCCCCTCTGCCTCCACCAACACAACTGAATGTCCATAATATGTGATTTTCATAACATTTACGCCTCCTTTGTCACTTTTATTATTTAGGTTACTTTCCTTTACCTAATTATACCTCTTTTGCATACCTGCTTCACCTGCGCACACAAAATACGCTCACAAAGCTGAACCCTGTTGTTTAGAAAGGGCTGTTATTTGTCGCTCATGGGATTTATACCAAATGCTCATTTATAAAAGGTATGATGACCGATAGTTTTCACCTTGGTACGCGAATGATGAACCGTAAGGTCCTGGGCCAACGTAAGCGAAAGGAAAAAACAGGTGTTATCAGGCACGGCTTTATGGCCATTCAAAGCGGCCGTAACTGCACGTATGCAGTCCTGGTTAGGCTGAACACGACGAAGACGCCCGTTCGCAACCGGACTAAATTGCGCTTTTTGATAAATCACTGCCTGAATCGTATCGGGAAATGAGGCTGACCGCAGCCGGTTTAAGACAACGTTGGCAACTGCCACTTTGCCTTCGTACGGTTCGCCTTCTGCTTCTGCCATCACTATTTTTTGCAGCAGGAGCAGTTCTTTAGCGGAGACAGGATAGCTCCAGGTAGACAACGCCTTGTCATCCTGAGTGAGCATTTTTGTCTTCGTAAAGTAGATGGTTGTAGGAGGGGTTAGGATTGCGGACTTGCTATGCTGGACCTCAGGCTTTTTCTTGCCTGTAACAGCGTTATTCCGAGCTTGTTCCACCTGCTTCATCTGGGAAGCGGGTAACGGAGTCGGCATGATTTCTTTCCAGCTTGGCTGCCCATGAGCAGCGACAAAGATGGGGCTTGTCCTGTTTGACCCGTTATGGGTCCCCATCCTGTCGCCATATGTAGGAACCGAAGTGTTCCCTGACCAGCTCAGAGATTGCATAGGTGCATTTTTATGATTATTCTGTGTTTGCTGAACCTCAGCGTAGAGGCCTATCCCCAATATACAAACAAGCAGCACACTCAAAAGAGGTGCAAACCAACGATGTTCTTTAACGATTTCCATAATGTTCCTCCCGTTAACTTTAAGCACATTCCTCAGATATGTAACCCAAAATGCGCTTTTTGAATAACGCTGAAACACTATATCACTAAATTCGCTGATAGATCAAGGGTTTCACCTCATTAATGGGAATGTTTGAATTATTTGGTACATCGGTTTTTGTCCCATTCGGGTTGCATATAATACAAATTCCCCCACTTCCCAAGGCTCGCCGCTTCGGTCATCTGACTGCCACACAGACGCTGAAACAGGCTCCCCTCCTGTATATGAACGTGCTACAGTGATATGAGGTCGATAAGGTCGTTCCTCGGGTTTAAAACCCAGCGGTTCGGTAGCTCGAAGTATGGACTGGTACAGCAGATCCAGTGACTCTCGCTGCCCGGTCACTCCCCTCCATAGTACACGCGGAAAATCTTCGCGTCCAAAAAAGCCTGCTTCACCCATGCCAAGCGTGAACGGGCGATGCTCAGCTCCAGCATGAACTAGAGCCTGCTCAAGTTTTGGAATAACCGAATTCGCCACATCACCCAGAAACTGAAGTGTCACGTGGTAATCTCTGAAGTCACTCCATTTGCGGAAAGACAAATTACTCAAATCCTGCTCTACCCAATGACGTAACTTCTTCTTGTGCTGGTCCGGGAGAGCTATCGCTGTAAAGAGTCTTTGCGATTCATTTTTCATCTACCTCTTCTCCTTTCTTAACGAATATCCCGTGGATATCCCAAAAAGTAGCTGTTTGGTTGGTCCCCAATCAGGGTAAAGCCACTTGTTGTTATATATGATGACACCGCGGGCTTGTTTCTACCCTTCTTATGCAAATTTCCCGACAATCTGTTATCCTTGAAGGGATGGTTCGCCAGAATATATTGGAAACTCCAAGGAATCAAACATCGAGGAGGCTATGAATCATGGGAAGCATTTTAAGTTTACATCAATTGACGGATGATCAAAAAAAACAGGTTCGTGCAGCGGCTCCAGGCTACGAATTGATTATTGGCAAAGCCCAGGAATTGGAGACTGAACAGATCCGTGAGGCCGAGGTTATTCTAGGCTGGTCCAAGCATATTGCCGAGGAAGCATTACATCCAGACAGCAAGCTAAAGTGGATACAAACCTGGTCGGCTGGGATTGATAAGCTCCCGCTTACCGAACTGGAAAAGCGCAACATTGCACTCACGAATACAAGTGGTGTACATGCGATTCCAATTACAGAGCAGATCTTTGGAATGCTGCTATCGCATACCCGTTATTTACAGCAAGCGGCTCTCTTGCAGCGTCAGAAAACATGGCAGCCACCGGAAGGTCAACTGACGGAATTACGTGGCAAAACGCTGTTGATTACAGGCGTTGGCGAAATTGGCCGTGAAACCGCTCGGATTGCAGAAGCCTTTGGCATGCGAGTGATCGGGGTTCGCCGTTCCGGCAAGGAAGCTCCCCATGTAGAACACATGTACACAAACGAACAACTACATGAAGCATTGGGCGTTGCGGATATTGTGGTTAATATTTTGCCATTCACTGAAGAGACCCATCACTTCTTAGACGAAAACGCATTTGCAGCGATGCGTAAAGGCGCCTTCTTCATAAATGTCGGTCGCGGCAAGACTGTTCATACAGATGCGCTGGTACGCTCGCTGGAACAAAAACATATTGCTTTTGCCGGACTGGATGTATTCGAGGAAGAACCGCTACCTGCGTCACATCCACTGTGGGGTCTAGAGAATGTCCTGATTACGCCGCATATTGCAGGGGATACAGACCGATATGCTGAACGAGCGGTAGATATTTTTCTCACTAATTTGAAAGCCTATGCTACTGGTCAGAAGCTGCCACTGAATTTGGTTAACTACAAAACTCAGTATTAACAAGCTACTTACAGATCCAGATTTCCCGACTCATACCTGTCTTATAGATACGGCATTGCTCCATAACGGTCCAGCCTGACTCGGATAGCAATGTTGCCATCGGCTCCGTGCTCACAATCACTGCCCGCGCGGCCAGGCGTCTCAGACTGCGCAGCATCTTTTTTTGTTCGTCAGCAGGGAGCACGGAGCACAGGTTATAAGGCATATCCAATATAGCTGCATCATAATTACCTGTGAGCATGTTCATATCCCCCAGTTTCACCAGATCTTCTTCATATCCAAAATGGCGTAAATTCACTCGTGCCCCACGCACCGTCAACGGGTTGATATCACAGCCGCGAATATCCTTGCCCATACTCAATGCCTCAATCATTACATTGCCCATACCACAACACGGGTCCAGCAGTTTCAAGGAGTCTGACTTTCCCTTAGATGCAGTTATATCCGTTGCTGCTAAATTCACAAGTGCTCTAGCTACCAGAACGGGTAGTCCAGTAGAATAGTTTTGCGGCTTCTGACGACGCTCCTGCCACGATCTGTCGCTATACTCGCACATGCCCATCAGCCACCGTTCTCCTAATCGTATGACTCCTAGGATTACATCCGGTGTCTTCATTTGCGCCTGCCCCTGAATACGTGCACCAATCCGGCGTTCTATCTCGCGCCGCTCGTCATAATCAGCCTCATTGTCCCCTTCTTTAAGGCACAGCACCTTAAAGGTCTTTCCTTCCTCAAGCTGTAACATGGAAGCTGCCTCGCATAGCTCCTCCAGCGTGTCCGCCTCGATGATGATATCCAGACGAAGATGGATAAACGGGCTGATCCCCGGCTCCAGCCGAAGATGGGACGACAGCATGGAACTATGCACAGGCTGTTGACCGAACAAGCACTTTAGTTCCAAAAGACACAATTCACGCTCGGTCTCATGACACGCATAGGTATATATGTAGCGAGGTTTCATTTTATCTGTATCGATTTTGTATTTATTCATGTCAGTTCTCTTTTCATCTTTTCATTTGGAATCAAGACTACAATTCACAGCCTCCGCTATTAGTCGGTAGGAATGAAGCCGCTGCTCATAATCGGGAATGGGCGTGACCAACAGAAACTCATCATTATTATATTTGATCTGCAAGCTACGCAACCGTTCGGCAATAACCGATGGTGTTCCCACCAGCCAACTGGCTCGGATCGCTGGATCGCCTAATGAAATCTGAGCAGCCCATTGCTGCGCCAACTCATCTGTCGACGCACATACTGCTCCTACAGCAACCATAGTACGGGGCTTGTCCATCCGTGTGGACGGTTGAAAGCTAGAGCGGTAAATGCTTAGCATTTCTTCCGTTTGCTGTTCACTCATAAATTGGCCGAATACATAGCCCGTTGAATACTGCGCAGCATATTCGGCACTTTTTCGGTTGGTACCCAGCATCCACAGCGCTGGCGGCTGTTCTGGCATTGGACGGGCAAACACGGGGATCTGTTCATATTCATATGTGCCTTCCAACAAAGCCAATAGAGCTTCCATCTTCTGTGGCAGCTCAGTCACATGTTGAAGAAAATTGCCGCTTAGTGCCATCGAAGCATGAGGCCCCCCGCCAGGGGCCCTCCCCAGACCCAATTCGACTCTGCCTGGATATAGAGCAGCCAGCAGATGAAACCATTCGGCGACCTTGACTGGACTATAATGCGGGAGCAATATAGCCCCCGCCCCCAGTTGGATGGTCGTCGTCACCGCCCCGATATGAGACAACAGCACTTCCGGACTGGAGGAAGCCAGCCCCTCCATATCGTGATGCTCGGAGGTCCAGTAGCGTGTATATCCCCATGCTTCCGCCTGTTTCGCCAGCTTTGCCGCCCATTGAACTGCTTGCTCCGGACGATTGCCGGGCAGCAGCGGTACCATATCAAGCACACCGAGATTCAACGAGTTAGTAGCTAAAGACTGAGGTTGCATATACGCCTTCTCCTCTCCCTTCTATCCGTTCTAAACAAGTTTCTTCTACTATATAGGGTTAAATAAAAACGTTAGTCCAGGTCATAAATGGAACCTACCTTCAGGCCATATAACTCATTATAAATTTTTTCAGCAAAAGCATCAGTCATGCCTGCAATATAGTCAATGACCATATGCTCCCATGTCCAGATTGGTTTGGCCTTGGCCTGGTCTCGCTCGTAGCGCTGGAGCCAATCGGTCGGAATAATGGACTTGGATGTTTCGGGGTCCAGAAAAGCCAACCATAACCGTCTAAGCATCCATTCACTGCGTTTTTGCAGACGCTGTACGCGCAGATCGCGGATCATGGTGACCCAAGCAAAGCTTTTTAATACACTCACCGTGCGCAGCATATCCAAATCCTCGCTTCCATCCCGTACGAAGGTTACCTTTTTCCAGTTTCCATCATCAATTACACCTAAGCTGCTGACAAACAGGCTGACCCAGTATGCTTTGACCTCCCGGCGGGTGCGAGAATAATCGTGTTCACATATCGGCATCTTCCCATTCCACACCTTCAAAAATTCGCTTAGTACCGCTGCGACCTTCTGCTCAATCTCAGCCAGTTGCCAGCCTTGCCAGAAGCTATCCTCCAACGTAGTGATTTTTTCCGTGATCAGACGAATTAAATATGGGTCATATAAGAAATGCTCGTGCACCTCAATTTTCCCTGCCTTAATCCCATCCTCCAAATCATGCGCGGAATAAGCAATATCGTCGCACAGATCCATGAGCTGGGCCTCCAGCGTTTTTTTACCGTCAGGGATGCCCCAATCCTCGCGGATCGAACGTATATATTCCCACTCATGCAGGTACAACCCTTTTTTGTTCAGAATCCCTGGATACGGGTATTTGTTGATTCCGAGCAATACAGCGTCCGACAAATTCAAACCATCCACATTCTCACGCTTCTCCAAAAACATAATCAGCCGAAAATTGTGCGCATTCCCTTCAAAATGCTCATAAATTCGTCGCTCGCGTGCATAGGCCTCAAGCCCACGCTTGGACTCTGGCGTAAAGCCACCAGCAGCTGATATCTTTTCTACCTTCGTCTCAATCAGTTGATCCAAAATCCCGTCCAGCACCTCTTCTCCCTTGTGTCCGAACGGTGGATGCCCAAAGTCATGCGCGATCGAAGCACACTCCACCACCTCAGGGTCAATGATCAGTCCTGCGTTATCCGCCTGTTCCAACTCTACCTCTGGATGACGGCGCAGCAAGCTTCGTGCCGCCTCACGCGCAATTTGCGCTACCTCCAACGAATGTGTCAGCCGTGTGCGATAATAATCTCCTGTGCCTGCGCCAAATACTTGTGATTTACCCTGCAACCGGCGGAAGGTCGGTGAATGGATCAATCGAGAATAATCTCGTTCATATGCTGCCCGTGAAGCGTCGCTCCGTGTCTGCTCCGCAAATTGTCGATGCTCTCTCTTATTTTGCCATGTCATAAAGCCCACTCCCTACGTACTCAATTGGAGTGATTATACATTTTTTTCACGCCTCAGGAAAGTTCACATGACTTACGGAGAAGATTGCAAACCATAGCGGGATGAATCGAAGTACACTAAACGTAAACAAAGTCATATAAAAAGGTGTTCCCCAGCTACCAGATTCAGGGAACACCTCTTTTCTTCAATTTAAATAGAAGTATATAAGTAAAACTAAAAAATGTGCATGGAAAACGGTGTAGACGGAATGATGCTGTTTATATACCTCGCTATTTTTACCCTAACGCTTCGCTCTTGGGTCCAAAACATCCCGCAGGCCATCACCCATCAGATTAAAGCCCAATACGGTCAGCATGATAGATATCCCCGGAAAAATAACTGTCCATGGCGCATTTTGGATATATTGCCGCGAATCGGACAACATTTTGCCCCACTCGGGCTCAGGAGGTTGTGCACCCAAGCCCAGAAATCCGAGCGCTGCTGCTTCAATAATGGCCGTTCCGATCCCCAATGTTCCTTGTACGATGATCGGCGTCAGGCTATTAGGCAAAATATAACGGAGTATGATTCGCCGATTATTAGCTCCAAGCGCTCTGGCAGACGTAATATACTCCTCCGTTTTGACACTCAGCACCTTAGAGCGAACCAATCGTCCATACGTTGGCACATTGACAATGGCAATGGCGTATAACGCATTTTCCAACGAAGGCCCCAGAATGGCCACAATAGCAATTGCCAGCAAAATCCCCGGAAATGCCAGTAAAATGTCGAATAGGCGTGAGATGATCATATCAGCCCATTTTCCATAAAATCCAGCAATTAATCCTAAGGCAGTTCCTACAATCATGGAACCAATAACGGACAAGAAACCGACCCATAATGAGATTCTGGCGCCATACAGCGTACGAGTCAGCAAATCACGACCAAGATCATCGGTACCGAACCAATGCTCTGCGGAAGGAGGCTGCAAGCGGCTCACCAAATTTTGCTCTTTATAGTCAAAAGGAGCAATCCAGGGCGCGATCAAAGCAATGATGACAAAGAAGATAATAATGCTGAGACCGACGAACGCCATTTTATTGTGACGGAAAGCTCTCCACGCGTCTCTCCAAGGGCCCGACACCACAGGCAAATGCGCCAATGTATTGCGTGTTGTCGGTATGTTATTGGGTTCGATTGAAAATTGTGACATCGGACATGCTCCCCCTTGACCAATTGACGACTTGATTACTGATAACGAATACGCCGGTCGAGAACAGCGTACAGCAAATCGACAATCAGATTAATGATGACGAACAGGAACGCAATGATTAGAATTCCGCTTTGGATAACCGGATAGTCACGCGAGCTGATCGCTTCAAAAATGTACCGTCCGATGCCGGGCCAGGCAAATATGGTCTCTGTCAGTACGGCGCCTCCCAGTAACGATCCGGTCTGAAGACCGATGACAGTAAGCACAGGGATCGCAGCATTTTTAAGCGCATGTTTGTACACGACTTGAAAAGATGCCAGCCCCTTCGCCCGAGCCGTGCGGATATAGTCCGCATCCATCACCTCCAGCATGCTGGAACGGGTAATACGCGCTATGACCGCCATTGGAATCGTTCCCAGTGCGATACTGGGCAGGATCAAATGCTTGATGACGGTCCATACCTGATCCATACGTCCACCTATGACCGCATCAATCACGGCTAAATGTGTCACAGCTTCCACCGGATCACGAGAATTCATACGTCCAATGGAAGGGAGCCAATGCAGCTTATTAGCAAAGATCCACTGCTCCATCAAGCCCAGCCAAAAAATCGGCATCGATACTCCGACCAGGGCAATGACCATGCTGACATAGTCAAACCAAGAGTTACGCTTCCAGGCACTTACGATGCCTGCATTCATACCCACGACAACGGCAAAAAACATGCTTGCTACCGTCAACTCTAGCGTAGCCGCCAGATAAGGGACCATTTCCCGGGCAATCGGCTGCCGGGTACGAATGGAATCGCCCAAGTCCCCTCGTGCCAGCTCACTTAGATAGGTCCCATATTGCTGTAACCACGGCTTATTCAGCCCTAATTGCTCACGCAGCGCCTGTTTGGACTGCTCCGTGGCCTTGTCCCCCAGTATTGTTTCCGCCGGATCACCGGGAATAGCATGAATAATCGAAAACACGATAAGCGTCATCCCCAGCAATACGGGAATCAATATGGCCAGTCTTTTTACAATATATGAGTTCATATGCTATTCACCGCCTACTTGCGTTTGGGCTATTCAAAATAAATATTACCGTACGCTTCAATACCTGCCGGACAAGGTACAAAACCCTTAAGATTGGCTTTGCCTGCCATCAACGGCGTGCTGTGAACCAAGGGAATCCAAGGTGCATCTTGTTTAATAATGACTTGTGCTTGTTTATACAATTCCGCACGCTTATCTTGATCAACCTCAACCTGCGCCTTTACCAGTATTTTGTGAAGTTCCTCATTCACATAAAAACTGCGGTTATTGCCTGGGATCGTGTCCTTGTCCAGCAATGTGTAAAGGAAATTATCCGGGTCGCCATTGTCCCCGTTCCATCCCAACATATACAGATCATCCTTCTCTCCAGCTTTAAGATCATCCAGATACGTAGCCCATTCTGGAGATTGGATATTGACTTTGACTCCTATTTTTTCAAAATCAGCTTGAATGGCCTCTGCTACCTTTTTGCCGTCAGGCATGTATGGACGAGATACAGGCATTGCATAGAAGGTTAGCGGCTCTGGAAGTCCGTTAGGGAAACCCGCTTCCGCTAGCAAAGATTTAGCCTTATTTAGATCATAAGTGTAGTCCTGAATGCTTTCGTCATATCCCCATAACGTAGGCGGCATCGGATTGACTGCAGGCTTGGCCTCGCCCGCAAACAATGCATCAATAATGGCCTGTTTGTTCACTGCGTGATTCAGTGCTTGCCGTACCTTGGGATTACTAAATGTCTTTTTCTTTAAATTAAATCCAATGTATGCCACATTAAAGGAGGGACGTTCGATTTTTACCAACTCACTGTTACCTTCTAACTGCTTCGCATCATCCGGATTCAAATCTTCCATCAGGTCAATTTCCCCGTTTTGCAAAGCATTAAATCGCGCAGTGTTGTCTGGAATGGAACGAACGATGACCTTAGCCAACTTTGGCTGTCCTTCTTTCCAATAAGTAGGATTCTTTTCCAAGGTGATCGTATCGTTACGTTTCCATTCCTTAAATACAAACGGCCCTGTGCCGACCGGATTATTTTTAAAATCAGCCTTTTTCTCCTTAATAGCCTTGGGACTTGCAATACTAAAGGATGGCATAGCGATATTTTGTAAAAAAGGAGCCTGCGGCTTGTTCAGTGTAAACTGGACGGTATTCGCATCCACCGCTTTAACCTCCTTAATCACTCTGCTTCCATCAGGCCCAAACATAGAATCATAATAGTCAAACGAGTCACCCTCAAATTTGTATGGACTTTTTGGATCAACCCAGCGGTCAAAGTTAAATACAACTGCTTCTGCGTTAAAGTCACTTCCGTCATGGAATTTTACGCCCTGACGCAGCTTGAACGTATAGACAAGTCCGTCCGGTGATACTTCCCAGCTCTCTGCGAGCCCCGGCTGAATCTCCGTGGTACTTTCCTTGTATTCCAGTAGTGTATCGAACACCTGTATTCCGATTTTTAACGACTCGCTTTCAGTCACAATGGCAGGATCTAATGCCACGGAATCTCCGCCACGCCCATAGATCAACGTGTCTTGCGCGCCTTCTCCCGCTCCACCTGGCGGTTGTCCTGCTTCTGGTTTTGCTCCTTCACCTGATCCCCCACAACCGGAAAGCACCAAAACCGTTCCTAGCGCAAGTACCAGCAGTACGGCCCAGATCTTGTGTTTTACGTACTTTTTGCTCATGCAGCGAACCCCTTTCGCACCTTATATATTGTTAATTCGTTGATACCGGATGAATACCAATTCCTTTGGATTGGCATGACAAGCTTGTCCTCAAGCTGTAGTCCCAAGTTCCGAGTTCATCAAATAGGTGTAATAGTAGGGAAGGTATGTAGGTTATGGACAGGCTTTTTTTGAAGGATACAGGCACAGAAAGCATTTATAATCTAGTGGTGTTAGAGATGCAGTAGGGTAGTGGAATAGATGTAATATCATAAAAAGGAAGAGGATTGTGTTAGGTCATGGAGAATGTGTGATAAATACTCACAGGTAGTGAATATTAGTTTCATACAAAGTTGATTATTGGATACTTTACTATAAAATCTGGAAGCAGACAAGGGGTTTTTTCATACATTACCATATGTTTTTATACACCATGTTAATTAATATTACAAATCAACTCACACGTTCATATCAAATAAAAGCTCCTGCCTGTGGTCCTCAACCTTCAGGCAGGAGCATGTTTTTACCTCAAAAATGTATTCAGTACCAAACCTACAGATACGGCTTGAGCGCCTTTTACGATGGAAAAATGATCGCCAGGCACTTTATGGGTATACATTTCCCCCCTACAATACATTTCCCATCCTTTATATCCTAATTCCCAGGTATGTTCTGAAATAAACAAACATACAGGGGCTGTTACAACTCGATCTGGCCGGTAAATATGCTGCATTTTTACCCAATGATTTACGCTTTTAAAGCGTTCTAGTAATTCATTCCGTCCCAACTCATGGAATTCAGGCAGCAAGGGCAGTACACTGGCTGGAAATGCTCGCTTCCACAGCGATAAATCCAAAGTCTCTTCCATTCTTTCCAGCTCTTGAATATGACGGTCCCAGTGATCTTCCTTGCCGTACTTCAAAGGTGGCAGTGTGTCTAGAATTGCCAAGAGCTCAACACGTTCTTCCTGCTCTTCCAATTGGCGGGTCATTTCAAAAGCAATCGTTCCCCCCATACTCCACCCGGCAACATAATAAGGACCTTTCTCTTGAATACTTTTGATTTGATCTACATACCGATGTGCGGCTTCTTTCATTCCAGCTGTTTTATTTCTAGCAAGAATCGAAGCATCCATTTTTATGCCCCAATAATTCCATGTAGCCGTAAGTTCGTTTACCAATTCCATGTAGCAACTGACATCCAAGCTCCCATCATGAATGAAAAAAAGGTGCTTATCCTGCGATGTACCTGGCTTTAAAAGGACTAGCGTATCTGCTCTGGCCGGAAACTCACTTTTCGCCCTTCCATTCAATGCATCTGCCAGTTGACGAATGGTAGGGTAAGTAAATAATTTGGTAAGCGGCAGGTCGATTCCCAGCTCACGCAAAACCAATGAAACCAGCTTGGTAGCCTTGAGCGAGCTCCCTCCCAGGGTGAAGAAATTGTCCATTACCCCGATGCGATCCATGGGTAGGTTCGAGGGCAGAACCATCGACCAGATGCGAACCAGCTCCTGTTCCAGTTCATTACAAGGAGGGACATATTCATTTTCCCGCAGTGCTTCAAGATCAGGCTCCGGCAGAGCATTCCGATCCACTTTGCCATTCACATTCAGTGGCAAACGAGAAAGCCGAATCAAACAGGCAGGAATCATGTAATCCGGCAAATACGTAGCGAGCTCCAGTCGAACTTCCGCCTGTGACATTTCTACATCGGAGACAAAGTAAGCACAGAGGTATTTGATCCCATCGTTGTGTTGGCGAACAAGAACGACTGCTTCCTGAATCCCCTCGATGTGCGCAAGCCGAGCCTCAATCTCGCCAGTTTCAATACGGAAGCCCCGAATTTTGACCTGGTGGTCCATGCGACCCAAAAATTCAAGCGTTCCATCAGCCAGCCAGCGGGCGCAATCTCCGGAACGGTACATTCGCTCTTCCGGCAACCAGGGATGAGTAACAAATTTGGATGCCGTTAATTCCTCACGAGCCAAATAGCCACGTGCTAGTCCTTCACCGCCAATACACAGCTCACCCGGCACACCAATGGGCTGTAGTTGATTGGACGCGTTCAAGATATAGACCTGCGTGTTGGCGACAGGCTTGCCAATCGGCACGTTATGGTCATAGTCTTCTTGAATCGTATGAAACGACGTAAAAATTGTATTCTCCGAAGGGCCGTACGCATTCACAATCGTTAAATCCGGCTGTGCGGCACGAAGGAGCTTCATATGCTGGGGAGACAAGGCATCTCCTCCAGTCATGATCAGACGAAGTCCGGTGAAGATGGATGGTTTATCATCAATCAGCTGATTTAGAAGCGGGGCTGTAAACCATGCCATGGTGATTTGATACTGTGCCATCCTCATTCCGAGTATGTCGGCAGATAAAAGCTCTTCTTTTTCAATGAGATACAAGGTTGCTCCACTCAGCAGCGTTCCCCACAATTCATAAACCGACACATCAAAGGCCAGGGAACACGTCTGCAATATTCGATCCTCTGGCGTAATCTTCAGCGGTCCCGGCTCCAGTACCAGGCGGGCAAAGGATTGATGTTCAATCATTACGCCTTTCGGTTGTCCTGTTGACCCTGAAGTATAAATAATGTACATCACATTGCGCGCCTGATTGTTGTCCTCCAGATTACAGGACTCTCCCGTATATAGACTCGGGTCTGTGAGCAGCAGCGTTTCCGCCTGAGGAAAACGTCTGGTGCTGGCAGTTGGTAGAAGGCATATTTTCGCCTGGCTATCCTGTAAAAGGTATTGAATTCGTTCATCCGGGTAGAGCGGATCAATCGGCAAATAAGCAGCCCCCGCCTTCAAAATAGCCAATATACCGACAATCATTTCCAGCGCAGGCGTAGCTAAAATTCCAACTACATCCTCAGCCTGAACCCCCTTTTGCCGTAAAACCCGAGCTAATTGATTAGCACGTTCATTTAATTCCTCATACGTCAGTTGCTTTTCTTTCCAGTTCACAGCTGGATGGTCAGGCGTCCGTATCACTTGCTGTTCGAATAGACGATGGATGGGTACTCCATGCAATTTTTTTTCATATGCATTTTTGCTGCTGGTCTGATTAAAAGTATGAAGGAGAACAGTGCGTTCCTCTTCTGTAACCATATCAATATCTTCAATCCGAATATCGGGTTGTTCGCCAATGATCTCGACAATTCTGGCAAAATGCCGCAGCATGCGGCTGGCGCTTTCCTCCTTAAACAACGCTTTGCGATATTCCAATTCCAGCCCTATACCCTCCTGCATTTCGTATGCATACAAGGTGATATCAAATTTTGAGATTTTATGCTCAAAGCTATAAGGAGAAAACGTGACCTCTGTTGCAGGCACGACAGGCTGCGGTACATTTTCCAATACAAAGCATGCATCAAATAAGGGATTGCGGCCGCTGATTCGTTCAGGATTGACCTGCTCCACCAGCATATCAAAGGGATAGTCCTGATGATCAAAAGCAGCGAAGGTTCGGTCTGCCACTTCTTCCAGAAAAGCAGAGAACTGCTTGCTTCCCAGCGGCTTCTGGCGCAAGGCGAGCGTGTTCACGAACATGCCCACAATCCCTTCAAACTCTGAATGAGTTCTTCCAGCGACAGGTGTTCCGATGACCAAATCCTCCTGCCCGGCATATTTGGATAGAAGGATGCTGTATGCGGCGAGTAGAACCATATACAACGTAACATTGTGCTGCAAGCATAATGCCCGCAAGGAGTGAGCTGTATCAGCTTTAATAGAAAACGGTACAACCCCGCCGCTGTAATCGGATCTTAGCCCTTTTCCATCCGTAGGCAACGACAGCAGCGGGACATCTTCTGTAAATTGGTTCAACCAAAATTCACCCTGCTTCTGAATATGAATGTCGCTTAATTGATCGTTTTGCCAGATCGTATAATCAACATACTGAAACTCCAATGGAGCAAGCTCCTGCCCGTGATACAGAGCCATCAGCTCTTCAAATATAATGTTGATGGTTACCGCGTCTGCAATGATATGGTGGATATCAAACAGGAACAGGAGCTCCTCATCAGCCAAGGGTACTAGCTCAGCCCGCCATAGAGGGACTTCATGCAGGCTGAATGGACGGATAAACTCGTTAACAAGCTTATCCGTACTCTGACCCGAATGTTCTCTATAAGGGATGGATACGTCAATGGATTCATGGACGAGTTGCAAAACCTCACCGTCCTTTTGTAGGAACGATGTTCGCAAGCCTTCATGACGTTCTGTCAGCCTACACCATGCCCTGTACAATCGCTCCTGCTTCAGCGGGCCTTTAATCATTCGAATGCTGGGCATGTTATAGATGATGTTAGGTCCGAGAAGATCATCTATCAGATATAGCCGCTTTTGCGCCGAAGATGTTTCATATCCTTCATAATGCATGATGCTAAATCTCCCTCCGTCGGCGTTCTTTTTTCTCTACTTTTACCGATGACAGTGCATGCTGCTGTACAGGGACGACTTCCTTTATTAGCTTTCCAGCGCCCCGAAGTATGTTGCTAATCTCCGTTTCCTCTGTTTTAAAAAATTCAATATTTAATGGAACAGATTCATGAATCTGCTGGATAATTTCACCGTTGATCACATCAAATGTTGTCCTAAAAGCTTCATGACGCTGAATAAGCGCTTGGAAGGCTTCTTGAAGTTTGGCGATGTCCAGCTCTCCTTCCAGCATAATAGCGCCTGGTAGGTTGTAACTCAGATCCTCTGGATTCAGCTCGTGCATCATAAAAAGACGCATTTGAGCAGATGAGGCTGGATAATAGGCACTCGGAGCGGCGGCAGGAATCAAGGAACAGACCGTCTCTTCAACCTCGTGATGGTATTCAATTCTTCTGGAGCTTATGAGATCCGAAAGTTGTCGAATGGTCGGAGCTGCAAAAAGATCTTTTAAAGTCATCTCAATGGCCAACGTTTGACGCACACGCAAAATAAACTGGTGAGCCAGCAACGAGTCTCCACCGAACTCAAAGAAATGATCATCTATACCTACTGCACCTGTTTTGAAAATGTCCGCCCACAACAGGACCAGCTTCCGTTCCATTTCGTTACGTGGCGGTGTAAGCTCTTTGCCGGAAGGCAGCTCTATCCCCAAGGCATCTAACGCCTTACGGTCCAGCTTTCCGCTTGAACCAAGGGGCATGTTCTCGACCCTCATAAAACGTAAAGGGATCATATATTCCGGCAATCGTTCCAGCAAAAATGCCCTTAAATCTCGAACGGTACAGTCGCTTTGCACAACCAGATAAGCGCACAAATACTTGTTGCTCTGCTCATCTATCCAATCCAGCACGGCTGCCTGTTGAATCGCCGGATTTTGCAAAAGAGCTGTTTCAATCTCGCCCGTCTCAATTCGGTAGCCCCCGATTTTCACCATTTGATCCGACCGTCCCAAGTAAACAATCTCGCCGCTAGGCAGCATACGGGCAAGATCGCCTGTACGATAGATTCGCTCACCCGGTACAAAAGGATTGGGAATAAAACGCTCTGCCGTAAGTTCATCCAGATGTACATACCCGCGTGCCAGATGGCGCCCTCCCAGACAAAGCTCTCCTACCTGTCCCAAACCTACCAATGCCAGTTCCTGGTTTAGGATATAGGCCCGAGTATTGCCCACGGGTCGTCCGATGGAAATCGGACCTTCCGGGGATACAGATGTACACGTATAGGCTGTTGCAAACACACTGGCTTCCGTAGGTCCATACAGATTTAGTAATTTTGCCTCCGGGAACTTTAAATTAAAGTTTCGCACTTGCTCCTGGCCTAACGGTTCGCCCCCTGACATGACCCAACGCAAAGTGGCTGCCTGAAGCGTATCCTCGACTGAAAGCTCTGACAAAAACATCTGCAGCACAGTAGGAATGAAGAAAGCCACCGTAACCTGATGCAGGTGAATGGTATCCAGCATTTGACGGGTATCCGTTTCTGCACCAGCCTCCAGTAATACCAATCGCCCTCCGCCCATAAACCAGCTGAACAGTTCGACGATGGAACCATCAAACGTATAGGATGCTTTTTGCAGCACTGTGTCCTGCTCACTTAATTCAAGCTGTTGTGCTAGCCATACCACTCGTGAACTAAAGGCGTGGTGTTCCACCATTACCCCTTTGGGCTGCCCGGTTGAGCCGGAGGTAAAGATGACATAGGCCAGATGATCAGGCTGAATGGCAAGCTCTGGATTACCGCGTTCTTGCTGATCCTGACACAATAAATCAACGTCGATGACCCGCTGAATTTCTTCATCCATCCAGTTGTCATGGCAGCGCTGATGGGTCAGAATCCACTCGGCACCAGCGTCTGCCAGGATATAGCGAATCCGTTCCTTCGGATCGGCTGGATGGATGGGAAGATATGCCGCCCCTGCTTTTAACACGCCTAACAAAGCAACAATCATTTCCGGTGAGCGCTCCATAACTATAGCTACTACTTGCTCTGGCTGGGTGCCGGAGTCCAGTAAAGTATGTGCGACCAGATTCGCCCGCCGATTCATTTCCTGGTAGCTGATCTGCTGTTGACCGGAAATGAGAGCGATCTGTTCAGGGTTACGACTTGCTTGATCCTCAAAGTATTGATGCAATAGCTTTATAGATCCCATATCCATCTCTGTCTGGTTGAAATCGTGGACGAGCGTCTTCCATTCTGCCTCACTCACTGAATCCGAAAGTGCAACCGCAAGCTCATTCGTCCAGCCCTCTTCCTTATGGACACTTGCGGGCTCAAGCTCTTTCTCTTGGTAATGCTCATTCGGGTTAACAGCCACCTCTTCTATTCGAAGTTCTCCAATCTTTTGCTGTGGATTGATAAGGATCGAACGTAAAATTTGAAGATATTCCCGGCTCAAGCGTTCAACCGTCTCCTCAGTAAAGAGATCTACATCGTATTGAAGGATACATTCGATATGCTGGTCGGTCATGGCTGCGGTAAATGTTAAATCAAATTGTGCTCCTGTATATTCCACCTCATCACATGGGGTCAATTTCAGGCCAGGTAATTCCACGATGGTACGGGAAGACTCGTTCAATATTGCAAACATGGTATCGAACAGCGGATTACGGCTTGTTCGACCAGCCAAATTCAGCTTCTCAACCAGTTGCTCAAATGGATAGTCCTGATGCTCAAAAGCCTGAAGAGAATGTTCCTTGACCTGCATTAAAAATTCCTGCACCGTCATGTCCTTATTCGGCGTGTTGCGAAGGGCTAACGTATTGACGAACATACCCACCAGGGGACTCAGACTCGCATGGGTTCTGCCGGATACCGGAATACCGACGATAATATCTTCCTGCCCGCTGGCTTTGGCCAGCAATAGGTTGTAGACCGCCAATAAAACCATAAATACTGTGGCATTTTGTTGCAGGGCAAAGCGTTTTAATCTCCACGTCCATTCCTGATCCAGCTCAAAATGAACGGCTCGTCCCTCACCTCTTCTCTCATCGGGGCGTGAATAATCCGTAGGCAATTGCAGTTCTGTAATTTCCCCTTGAAAAAGCTCCAGCCAAAACTGCTCCTGCTGCCGGAATTCCGCACTGTTCATAAATTCACGTTGCCACACAGCGTAGTCTTTATACTGGATCATCAATTCCGGCAAGTTCATACCACCGTATAAACGAGCAAATTCCTCGACGATAATTTCTTGGGAAAGACCGTCCGTAATAATATGATGCATATCAATGAACAGCAAATGATGGTTTGCGGGCTGATGAATAACCTGAATGCGGAACAACGGCTTTTGTCGGAGATTAAAGGGCTTAATTAATCCGTTTTGTTCCACTACTATTCCATGTTCACGACCCGATTGAATTTCCTCGATCCATTTCGCTAACCCTTGAACCGTGCCTGCCCGGAAGAAATCACGCAGCGACAGACTTACATTCCATTCTTGATTAATAAGATAGACCAGCTTGGTTGCCAGTAAGGATTGTCCACCCAGCAGGAAAAAATCATCCTGTGTACCAATCTGCTCCCGGTGCAGGATTTCCGACCAAAGCTCAACCAGACGCTCTTCTAAAAGTGTAGCTGGCTGTACATAGGTCGTACCGACCTTGATGCTTTCATTTACCTGCGGTAAAGCATGACGATCGATTTTTCCATGGTGTGTTAACGGGATTTCATCGACTCGAACAAAGTAAGACGGAATCATATAATCAGGCAAGGTTGCCGACAGATGGGCCTTCAGTTCTGCCACCGATAACTCCTGATCCGTCACGATGTAGGCGCATAGCTCTTGCATACCTGGTAGAACTTCCTGCACCAGCACAACCCCATCCTGTATATGCGGGTGCTGGAGCAACGATTTTTCAATCTCGCCCGCTTCGATACGGTAGCCCCGTACTTTAACCTGCTGATCTTTTCTTCCTAAAAATTGAATTTGCCCATCTTCGAGGTATCTGCCCAGATCACCCGTTTTGTACATACGCTCGCCTGGTATCCATGGGTTTGCTACAAACTGCTGTTCCGTCAGTTCGGGGCGGTTCATGTAGCCGCGTGTAACCCCTCGACCTGAAATACAGATTTCACCGGGTACCCCGATAGGCATAACATCCGTACCCCTGCGATTCATGATGTATACCGCAGCATTGGCAACAGGTCGTCCGATAGGCAGCGGATGAACATCTGGAGTATCCGGCACACGATAATAGGTCGCACAGACGGTCGCTTCTGTCGGTCCGTACGTATTGTAGACCTTTGCGGAGCGCAACAACTGGGTAACATATTCACTTTTCAGCACATCCCCACCGCTAATATAAACACGAATATGCGGGAAAGGGGGCAGTTGATTCAGCTCATTCAAAATAAATGGCGAGGCACTGACCACGGTCACTTGCTGCTGGCGAATGAACTGATTGAGCAATTGGATGTCCTTCAGTTCATCCTGAGAAACCATAGCCAGCGTTCCCCCTGCTGCCAATGTAGGGTATATTTCCTCCACGGATGCATCAAAGGTAATGGCTGCCTGCTGGAGCACCACATCTTCAGCCGTTAAATGGAACTCATGCTGAAAAGCCGTGATATAATTCGTTACATTTCTGTGCTCTACCATCACACCTTTGGGCTTACCGGATGATCCCGACGTGTACAAAATATACGCCAGATGGTGAGAGGCCAGAAGCTCCTTGCCCGCCAAAGCTATATTATCCGCATCTCCGCTGTACAAGGCCGGATCACTTACATCAACGACAGCCCCTGTAAAACGAAGTGAGGTTATGCTGACACTTTCCACAGAAGTTAGGAGCACAGTTGCGCCACTGTCCTCCATCATGTAGGCCACCCGCTCCGTCGGATGTTCCGGGTCCATAGGGACATAGGCTGCTCCTGCTTTAAGTACAGCAAGCATGCTGGTCAGCATATCCAGCGAACGGGGGACCAAAATACCAACAGCTTGGTCTGGTGCCAACTGATAGGCAAGCAAGTGCCGCGCTAGCTGATTCGCTCTAGTATTCAATTGTCTGTATGTCAGTGAATGCTGCCCATAAACGGCAGCAATCCGATCAGGGTGCTGTTCAGCCTGTTCTTCAAACCACTGGTGAACCAGCTTTTCCTGCGGATAATCCACCTGGGTTTGATTCCACTCGTACAGGGATCGCTGCTTTTCTTCCGCATGATTCATGGAAATGAGGCCAATCGGGCGTGTAGCATCCGCAACG
The DNA here is from genome assembly GCF_044784315.1 of Paenibacillus sp. DP01. NCBI lineage: Bacteria > Bacillati > Bacillota > Bacilli > Caryophanales > Paenibacillaceae > Paenibacillus > Paenibacillus sp. DP01. The sequence goes on along the minus strand of NZ_CP173059.1, from coordinate 1,389,519 downwards.
ACTTCTTGTAAAAGATTTTCGTAATAAGTGGCAAGTCGACGTATGGTCTCTTCCTTGAACAATTGGGTCGCATATTCAAAGTGAAAACGCAGCCTGCCTTCATTTTCAAGCCATATGACCGTTAGATCAACTTGTACAGCCTCCATTTTAGCTTCCAACGGAGTAAAGCAAAGCCCGTCGATGCTCATCGGTTCCCCCTTAAAGTTCTGGGAAATAAACTGAACATCAAATAGCGGATTTCGGCTCCGGTCTCGCGGCACGTCAAGCTGATTCAGCAGCATTTCAAAGGGATAATCCTCATGCTTATATGCTTCAAGCGCATGTTTCTTAACCTCCTGCAAATAGGTCGAGAACGGCTTATCTTCGGATGGTACAGTCCGCAGGGCCAGTGTATTGATGAACAGCCCAATCATGTGCTGAGTCTCTTCGGATTGACGGCCTGCGCTTGGCGTGCCAATGATGATATCTTCCTGATTCGCATATTTTGCCAATAATGTACTATAAACAGCGTACAGAAGCATAAAAAGCGTAACCCCGTGCTGTACCGCTGTTTCTTTTGCCAAAGCTGTTAGTTCCTCGCTTAGCTCAAATGTATAAACATCCCCGGCATTGCTCATTTGCGCGGCCCGCGGCTCATCTGTAGGCAAATCAAGTACAGGCAGCGTTCCCTTAAATACGTCCAGCCAGTATTCCTCCTGCTTTTTCATCTCGGCACTGTCCAGACGCTGATTTTGCCAAAGTATAAAATCGGTATATTGCATAGGCAGTTGCGATAGATCATATCCCGAATAGCCCTGTATCATTTCACTTAATAAAATACCAATTGAGGCTCCATCGGCTGCAATATGGTCAACATCACACAAAAAGAGGTGAACATTCTCCTCCAGCTGGACCAGCTTTGCCTTTAAAAGCGGCGCGCAATTCAGATCAAAGGGACGGATAAATTCGTCCACATACGCCTCCAACTCGCGCCCATCCCCTTCACTATATTCCAGCGAAAAATCTACCTCTGGATACACGATCTGTACCAGTTCGTTATCCCGCAGTTCATAAGCGGTGCGCAGAGAACTGTGACGCCGAATCACCGCATATATGGCTTCCTCCAACCGATGATGATCCAGATCACCCGTGATGGTCATCGCACTGCATAGGTTGTTCAAAGTACTGTGCCCTGCCATCTGACGCATCATATAAAATCGACGCTGTGTCGATGAAGCAGGATACACCTCGCGTTGTTGCGGCGGACGAATAATCAGATTTGAGCCGGCTGATCGGGGTGAAGGCAGCTCCGTTTCTGCCAGAAGGGGCTGCTTCGCTTCTCCATCCGTATACAGGGCTAATTCGTGGACCGTCATATAATTGAAAATATCGCTGATATCCACTTTTGTAGACAAGCTCTGATTCATCTGCCCCACCATTTTACTGGCAATCAGGGAGTCTCCTCCCAGCTCATAAAAGCTGTCATAGATGTTCAGTTCATCAAGCCCCAGCACATCCGCCCATATGCTCGCGATCACCTTTTCCGATGAGCTGTATTCTCCTGTCCCTCGACCATGCAGCTGTACAGGACGACGCACAGCATCGGATGACATGACCGCATGATTATGTAGAAGCCGACGATGACGTTCCAAAATAGCGCGCATTTCATGAGATAAGCCGAAAGGAATGGCAGTAGAATCGAGTGCGGCCACCTGAGCATAGTGCAAGCCACCCACAATGACACGCGAAACGGGATGAAGCAATAATTGTTCAAGAGCGGCCAGTCCTTCTTGTGTGGACAGAGCATGGAATAAGCTCTCCTGGAAATCAACCTTGTGCTCAAAAGCCATCCCGGTTTCCTGCCAAGGAGCCCAGTTTATGGAAAGTGTGCGATGGCCGGATTGATTCCGCCACTCGGCAAAGGCATCCAGATAAGCATTGGCCGCCGTATAGTCGCTTTGTCCTGGTCCACCCGTCAGCGAAGTGACGGATGAAAAAAGAATAAAAAAGTCCAGTGTATCCGAAGCTGTAATTCGGTCAAGCACATGTGTGCCTGTTATCTTGGGAGCCAATACCTCGTTGAAGCGGTCCTGACTCTTGAGCGCCATATAACCGTCTCCTGCCACACCCGCAGCATGGATGATGCCGTGAATAGCCCCATACTTGTGGCGAAATTCATTCATGGCTTGCTTCATAGCCGCCTCGTCAGCTACATCGACAGCATAATATTCTACCTGAGCTCCCTGCCGCTCCAATTCCAGCAAGGCGGTAATCGTATTCAGCATTCTTGTATTCATATTTGGCTTTGAACTCTGCCTAAAGTTTGGACTGATGTTCGAATCTGCGTATGCAATGGTTTCCCATTGCTCTTTGGGTGGCAATGGTGTGCGACCCAGTAATCCCAGCGTGACCTTCCCTTTCGTAGCAAGCCATTGGCCGACTGCCAACCCCAGCCCGCCAGTACCACCAGTAATAACATAGACTCCCTGCGGTCTGATCGTAATCGGGTCAGCCTTACTTTCCGTCAAATCCACGGGCTCAATTTGCTCTACATAACGTTCTCCGTTACGCCAAGCGGTCAGAAATGTATCATCATTTCCGTGCCATAAGGAGTGAGTGATGTCGGAAATCCGGGTGTTCGTATCTATATCAAGACAACGGCAAGTCAAATCGGGATATTCCTGACCGATGACCCGGGCCAGTCCAAACAAGCCCGCATGTTCCGGCTTTAATTCATTTTCCAATCCGTTCACTTGATAAGCCTGCTCAGCGATCACTGTCAGTTCCTGAACAGCAGGCTTGGTCTGTGTGATTGCCTTGGCCAGATGAAATAGCTGAACCATAGACTGCCCGCTCCAGAGATATATCAGTTTCTTAGCGTTCCGGCATCGCACCTCTGTCAACAGGTGTATATGATCTTCCTCGGTACCATTAGAAAAGTAAGCATGGTCTGACAGTTTAGCGAAGCTGACTCCCCGCTTTACTTCGACCACATCATACCCTTCTTGGGCCAACTGTCCACGCAGCGTTACACCGATCGGACGGTTATCTGTGAATAATAAAATCGTTTCCAGCGGTGCGGAGAATACCGAATTATTTGTGGTTCGGGTTGCTGTGTCTGCTTCATGCCCGGCATATGCCTGTTCTTTCTTTTTCCACACAAGCTGATGATATTTATGATGTTCTGTGTACCGATTTCGTTTGAAATCCGCCTCGTGCACTCGTTTGACAGCATAGTCTTCAATTTCCACCAGTACCTGACCTTCAGCATCCAGAATGAGCACATCTACCGTTAAAATTTCTCCACTTTCTCTAACCTTGCTTTTTTTACGCAGATAGCTGTAAAAATGCTGTGGGAGTGAGTCGTAAATACGCAGCTTTTGATATGAAAATGGCAAGAACAGACCATTTCCCAAGCTCTGGCTTGCTACCCCGACTGCCACATCCAACAAAGCCGGATGGAGCACGTATTGGTTCAAGTCCATATGATAGGCTGCGGGCAGCTCCAGTCTAGCCAGCACTTGGTCTGTTCCAATTGCAATCGTCCGCAATGTCTCCCATCGCGGTCCGAATGAAAAGGCGGCGGCTGCTTCAGCATGATTTTCGCCCACTACTACTTCCTGGTCGTTACATTCAGTTCGAATATCGCCCAGACTCATAACAGGGTGGCTAGCCTGTACAAACATCGCCTGCCCCTGTGCATGCCTTACCCATTGCTGTTCCCACGGCTGAGCTGAGAGTCCCGTTCGGCTTATCACCTTAAACGAAAACGTCTCACCTTCCCGTTGCAAAATGGTGTGTACTTCTCTTTCTTCCTCTACTTCCAAAATGAGCGGAGAAATAAACTGAACGTCATACAGTTCCAGCACCTTGCCTGGACGCTTGTATTTTTCCAGCCCTGATCTAACCATTTCCAGATAAGTGGTTCCCGGTACAATACAGCTTTCCATTATCTTGTGCTCGCTTAGTACCCAATGACTCCCCACAGAGAAGCGTGTCAGATAAATATCCTGTCCCTCGGTTTCTGCCAAACAACGATCCAAAAGCGGGTGCATTTTTTCCAACTCTGTGAATTTACGAACTTGGGAAGCTTGCGAGGCTATAGCTTTTTCCTCTACTTCCACCCAGCATCGCTTAGGTTCAAAAGGATAGGTGGGAATGCTTCGTCTGTGGCAAGCTTTGCCTTCATATAACCTCTCCCATTCCACATCTGCCCCCTCAACATACATACGGCACAGAGAATTCAGGGTGTGAAATTCGATTGGAGACTGGGTCAGTTTCTCTTGGGCTGAAGCTGTCAGATTTCTGGCTTCCTCCAGCGTAAGCTCACCCGCTTCTTTTTCCTTTTGGGCAGATACCACCTTATGACGTCCAAAATATACGCCCGGTATAAGCTCTCCTTGTTGTGCTTGTCCGCTGAAGCCGAAGGCAGAGGTCTGAATCTGGGCCAGTTTTGCCCCCAGATCAGCCCAGTCTTGGCACAAAATCGCCAAACGATAGCTATGGTGCCCCCGTCCCGTATTGGCGGTGTAACAAAGATCGCGTAACGGATAGGCTTGGGGTTCTGTGACATATTGCTGATATTGCTTCACATAGGCTGCAAGCACTGTTTCATTTTTGGCGGACAACGTAAAAAGCTGAATCGTCTCTGCGGTTCCCTGTCCCAACTGACCACCGTCCTGCATATCAGCCCAAGCCGGGGCTTCCTCCAGAACGACATGACAGTTCGTACCACTCAGACCGAACGAGCTTACTCCGCAGCGTCGCGGAAAATTCTCCTTAGGCCAAGATTGCAGCTTATCGTTCACATATACAGGTGAATCAATAAAGCTGATGTCCGGGTTCGGACAGGTGAAATGTAGGCTCGCCGGGATTTCTGCATGCTTCAAAGCAAGCACTGCCTTTAAAAAGCCCGTGATTCCCGCACTGTTATCCAAGTGACCCACATTAGTTTTGACTGAGCCTATAGCACAAAATTGCTTCCGGTCGGTATACTGCCGAAAGGCTCTCCGTATACCATCAATCTCTACTGGATCACCCAGCTTGGTGCCTGTTCCGTGAGCTTCGATATATGTAATGGTATCCGGGTCAATCCCAGCATCCTTCCAGGCCCGTACAATGACATCCTCTCCGGCCAGCGAATTGGGCGCCGTAATCCCGGCGGAAGTCCCGTCATTGTTCACAGCACTTCCTTTAATGACAGCATAAATATGATCGTGATCCTGAATGGCCCGCTTCAAGGGCTTGAGCAGAACAGCAGCTACACCTTCTCCCCCGCCTGTGCCATCCGAAATGCTATCGAATGTTCTCGTCCGGTCATCCGAGGAGCCTACCCCCAGCCCCCCGCCTTTTCCCTCTTTTACAGGCACGAGTGTAACTTTTACTCCCCCAGCAATCGCCGTATCGCAATCCCCGTGCCGCAAATCCCGACAGGCTAGGTGAATAGCTACCAGAGAAGAAGAACATGCTGTATCCACCAACAGACTGGGTCCTTTTAAGTCCAATAGATAGGCAATTCGACTGGCAATCATAGAATGGATATTGCCTGGAATCGCTGAGGAAGCTAAGGAAGGCGCCATTTCTGCTACAAAACGCTTGTACTCCTCGCCAAAATCACTACTGTAGCCCACATAGACTCCCGTCCGGCTACCAGAGAGCTTGTTGCCCCCGTATCCCGCATCTTCGATCGCAGTCCAAGCAGACTCCAAAAATAACCGCTGGTTCGGGTCCATTAACCGTGCTTCTGCTGGAGAAAGTTGAAAAAAGGGATAATCAAACTTGTCGATCTCCTCCAAAAACCCACCTTCATTTAGTGCCGTTTGTTCATTCAACAGTCCGACTTGGAAGAGACTCTCCAGCTCCTTTTTGCGACTGGCAGGAAAAGGACGTATAGCGTCCTGCCCCGCCCGTAGAAGCTCCCAAAACTGAGCTACATTTTCACTTTCGGCAATTTTGCAGCTCATTCCGATGACTGCAATATCCGAATCTCGCAGCTCATTGACCGCGATCGGACCTGCATCCAGAAAATCTTGTTCACTAAATTGAAGAGCCGCCAGATTGAATCCTGTTTTGGTCATCATCGTACCCCCTTCCGTTCCTCATGTTCGCTGCAATTAGCTGACCTGAAACGCGGGAAATAATTCGCGTGTATGCGTATTGCTGAAAATTTGCTCAAACCGCTCAGCCCGTTGTTCCGCAGGCGTTAATTTAGTTTCAAAAATGGACTTTAGCTTGTCCAGAGCTTGCTGCATTTGTTCAATCGTCGGCTCGGTCCCGGTCGCGATCAATTGTTCGCGCATGTTTTGCAATTCTTTATATGGAACAACTACACCCTGCTCATATTCATCATTGTTCCAGTTCCGATTTTGGGTTGAAACAGCAATCGCGATGCAGGAGGTCACCAGCCCCAACCCATCCGGCTTGCACTCCATATCAGCATTCCGTAGTAATTCCAGACCGGAGGGATGCTCAAAGGCAAAGGATTGAGCTGTGGAAGTGATACCTGTCATTAAATTTCTCAGCACAGTTTTGGGACCGATTTCTATAAAATGATTCACGCCCTGATTCAACATGTATTGAACGCTTTTATACCATTGCACAGGCTGGGCCATCTGCGACGTTAGGTTAGATATGATATAACGACGATCCGTATAGGGTGTCGCTGTAACATTAGAGAGAACAGGCCATTGAAAACGGCCATAATCATATCTCTCCAGCTCATCCCGAAACTTGCCCGCAGCGCTCCGCATTAAATTCGTATGGAATGGAAAGCCCACCTTAAGACGAACCGTTTTGATTCCTCTACGGTTTAATTCCTCTTTGGCCTTTTCCAGCGCGGGAGTATGGCCTGAAATTACAAGCTGCTCGGAGGAATTATAATTTGCAATGCCGACCGACACACCACCTGAAGAGGCTTGCTGGCACACCTCCTCCACCTCACGCTCATGACTCCCGACTACCGCCAGCATCGCTCCTGCACCGGGAGCGACGGCTTCCTGCATCAGAATACCTCGCTGACGTACTATTTTCACCGCATCCGAAAAAGCAAGCGCCCCTGTACTGACCAATGCCGAAAATTCTCCCAGACTGTGACCCGCTACCAGGGATGGCGCAAGCTTCAATTCCTGCATCAGTACACGATAAGCAGCAATGCTCACAGTCAAAATGGCGGGCTGCGCATTAGCGGTCTGAGTCAACTCATCCATGGAACCTGTGAAACATAGGGACTTCAGATCAAAGCCTAATGCATCTTCGGCCTCTTCAAAGGTCTCTCTCGCTACTGAATATTCATCGTATAAGCTTTGACCCATGCCTACATATTGGGAGCCTTGTCCCGGGAATAAAAAACCTAATTTTTTCATCGTTCCATCCTCCTTATAGTAGGTCAGCAATCTTGTGCAGGACGTGGACATAGGCTTTCATCAATTGTTCTGCCCAAGTCTTGTTTAGTTTTCCAGCTTGATATTCGCACAGGAACCGTACCTGCTCTGCACGCACATCCATATAAATCACCCAGTCCAATTGTCGGGTCACTTCATGTCCCGCTGGCGTGTGATTCAAAAACACACAAGGGTGAAAAGCAGATGGATCGGCGTTTCCTCCCCCATTCGGCAACATGACGGGGATTGGGTAAAGATCTGTCTCTTTCGCTTTTTGGCGATGACTCGCAACCTCTTTGCACAGGACGCTAAAATCATCATTTTCCATCAATCGTACACGCAGTGGATACAAGCTCTCCCCGGTAGGCTGTACAGCCGTGTAAACAGAAGGTTCACGTTGCATTGATGGTTTATTGGGATATAGGTGTCCTTCCCCGATAAGCACTATAAGCTCAGGCTGACCTGTCATTTGTGACAATACATACGTATAAACGGCCAGTAGCAAGTCTGATAGGGCAAAATCCTGACGCCAAACGGCTTTCTGCAACACGGTCAGCAGGTCAGTAGGTAAGGTAAAAGTGAACGTAGCCTGACCATCTGCCCCTCCAGCTGCTCGCATCGCTTCATTCCACGGAATAGAAGGTAACGGTTCGACCAAATAACGACGCCAGTAGCGCTCCTGACGCTCATAGCGTTCTTGTTCTGCATCTGTCCATACTTGTTCTTTTTGCTGTTGTTCCAGAAAATCGGAAAGTCTCGCAATCGTCGGATAGGCGAAGCAGTCCGCCACATTGATTTTCCCTGGATAGATTTGCTGGAGACGAACATTCATTTGAATGAGCAAAACCGAATTGCCCCCCAGCTCAAAGAAATTATCGTGGATGCCAAGTTCGCTTCTGTGCAATACTTCTTCCCAAATCCGGCTGACCTGCAATTCCACCTCTGTAGCAGGTGACGCATATTCCACTTCGAGAAGAGGGCGGTTATGATCCGGCTTAGGCAGCATTCGACGGTTTATTTTTCCATTCGGCGTTAAAGGCATCTCCGACAACATAATAAAATGCGACGGAATCATATATTCCGGCAGTCGGGCAAGCAAATGATTACGCAGCTCACTCACCGATAAAGTCTGTTCGCCTATCCAATAGGCACAAAGAGGGCTGCTCCCCTGTTCATCCGATTTGTCCTGAATGACTGCAGCTTCCCGAACGCTGGGATGAGCCAGCAGCGCTTGTTCAATTTCCCCTAGCTCTACCCGGTAGCCGCGGACTTTGACCTGATCATCCATCCGGCCCAATACTTCAAGCTCGCCCTGATGCATCCATCGCGCCAGATCTCCAGTCTTAAACATTCGCTCACCGAATCGGAACGGATTAGCTTTGAACTTCTCCGCTGTCAGTTCAGGGCGCTTGTCATAACCGGCTGACAGCCCTTTGCCTCCAATCCAGAGATCACCCGCTACAAGATCAGGTACAGGCTGAAGCTGACCATCCAGGATATATACTTGTGTGTTCGTTATCGGCGTACCCACGGTCACTCGCTCCTGCTGGGTAAGCTCCTGCACAGTTGACCAGACTGTAGTTTCAGTTGGGCCGTACATGTTAAATATGCGTGCAGTCGTCATATCCTGTGCCTGACGTAGCAGCGACTGTGGTAAAGCCTCGCCTCCCACCATCATGATCTGCAATGTGTGCAGACCCTCTTGGGCTGCCGGGTGCATAAGCAAAAGCTGGAGCCGCGAAGGTGTCATTTGCAGCAAATGCGGGCCTGTTCGGCGAATAGCTTCCAGGAGCAGTTCAGCATTAGCCTGCTCTTCTCCCGTAGATAACACCACCCGTAGCCCCTTCGCCAAAGGCAGCAACGTTTCCAATACAAAAATATCAAACGCGGCTGTCGTTACCGAAAAGAAGGTCTGTCCTTCAGCAAACGGAATACGCTCGGTAATCCCATAGATCAGGTTAACGATAGCTTCCTGACGGATCATCACGCCTTTCGGGTTTCCAGTCGAGCCTGAGGTGAAAATCATATACGCCAAGTCATTGGGTCCCGGTTGTGTAATCTCCAGCCTTTTTCCATCCTGTCGATATATATTCTCATCATTCAATGAGATGACTTCGCCTCTAAAATCAAGTCCTTTCAGTAACGTGTCCCGACTTATAAGCCATTGCGCTCCGCTCTCTTCCAGCATGTAGGCAATGCGGGCCGCAGGATAATCGGGGTCGATCGGCAAATAGGCGGCTCCTGCCTTTAAGATCCCGAGCATCCCTATCAGCAAATCTACTGATCGTTCTAGCAGCAAGGCAACCACCGTATTCACGCCCGCTCCTTTGCTACGCAAGGTTCTCGCCATCTGATTGGACAGCATATCGAGCTCACCATAGGTTATACGGCGGTCCCCACATTCTACCGCTATGGCATCCGGTATCCGTGCAGCCTGCTCTTCAAACAGATGATGCATCAGCTTGTCAGCCGGAAGCGCAAACTCAGTCGCATTGCGAGCGACAAGAATATGCGATTGCTCCGCAGAAGTCAGCAGGCTGGCAGCATATAGAGGACGGTCTGGCTGTGAAGCCAGTTGAGCCGCCAATTCAATGAAATGCTGCGCCATCTGGCGAACAGTCTGCTCGCTGAACAGTTCCGAGCTGTATTCAAAGGTACAATGCAGACCAGCCTGTCCATCATCGCCTTCATTCTGGGCGATCGGCTCCACGACGGTCAGCATCAAATCAAATGAAGCAAAAGAGCTTTCCAGTGGATAAGGCTTTACTTGTAGCCCTGGTACCTCCCTGCTGACATCCATAAAGTTTTGCAGCCGAAACATGGTGTCAAACAGCGGATTGCGGCTTAAATCCCGTTGAAGATGCAAGCGATTGACAAGCATATCAAAGGGGTAGTCCTGATGTTCAAACGCGTTCAATGCATTGTCTCTAACCTCGTTCAAAAACTGCCGGAAGGTCTTTTCCTGTACGGGAGCATTTCGTAACGCAAGTGTATTCACAAACATACCGAGCATCCGTTCCAGCTGAACATGTGATCTTCCGGCTACTGGCGTACCGACCACGATGTCCTCCTGCCCACTGTAGCGGGACAAGAATACATTGTATGCTGCAAGCAAAACCATAAATAACGTGGCGCCACTCTCCATGGCCAGCTCTCGCAAGCTTGTTGCACTTGCTGAAGGAAGGCTAAATTCTAACGAGCCTCCAGCAAAGCTCCGCTGTTTTGGTCTTGGATAATCTCCTGGCAGATTCAGAAGCGGGACTTCCTGTCCAGTGTGCTGCTCATCGAACAATCCCACCCAGTATGCTTCCTGTTCTTTCAGATGTTCCCCGCTGAGCTGTGTATGCTGCCATGCAGTAAAATCTTTATACTGAATGCGCGGTATCTCCAGATGGCTTCCTTCCATTAGGGAGATAAACTCATCAATAAGCACTGTCGCAGATATACCATCAAAAATAATATGATGTACATCCAGCAGCAGCACGTGGCTCTGCCCCGCTAGTCGAACGAGCATTACTCGTAAAAGCGGGGGCTGTTGCAAATCAAACGGACGCAAAAACGATTGCTGAATTCGCGGCATATCAGCCGCCGCCCCTTCGGTATATTCCATTTTCCAAGCCACGTCTGAGTGAATCCGTTGTACTACCTCACCCTCCAGTAAGGTAAACCCCGTCCGAAATAACTCATGGCGGAGTAATAATGTATGAAAAATACGCTCAAGCTGCTCTCGCTGGATCACTCCCTCCAATTGCCAGGCAGTGAACACGTGATTACTCAAGCTTTCTCCTTCCAGCTGATGCAGTACATATAATCGTCTTTGAGCGGCAGAAACGGGGTAATATTCCTGCTCAGGCAACGGTTCGATAGAAGCCGCATGAACAGAGGTCTTCTGACGAAGTAAATCTGCCAGCTCACGAATCGTTTGATGGTCAAAAAGTTCTTTGAACGTCACATTCACTTGCAAGCGCTCCTGAATCCGGTAAATCATTTTTGCCATCTTGAGCGAATGTCCACCCAACGCAAAAAAGGGGTCCTGTACACCCACTTGCGCTATATCCAAAATTTCTCCCCAAATGGCGGACAATTCTTGCTCCATATCGTCTCTTGGGGGTACATATTCTGTTCCAGCGAGACTTCTTCCCTCAGGCTCCGGCATATGCTTACGGTCGATTTTACCGTGAGGGGTCAAAGGCATAGCTTCGAGCGGGACTAACAAACCGGGAACCATATAGTCTGGAAGCCGTTCCTTTAGATATTCGCGCACCTCTTCTGCCGTTATTTCGGACGACTGCAATGTGTAGTATCCAATCAATCCGGTTCCGGTTTCCTCAATATGCGCAATCACTGCTGCCTCACGAATACATGGAAGACTGACCAGCGCCTGCTCAACCTCTTTCATTTCGACGCGAAATCCACGTACCTGAACCTGGTCGTCCTTACGCCCAAAATACTGGAATTGTCCGTCCGGCGTCTGACAGCCCAAGTCTCCTGTCCGATAGAGCCGTTCTCCAGTCAACGGATGCGTAGTAAAGGCCTTGGCTGTCAAATCCGGCTTGCCCCAATATCCGCTCGCGAGTCCTGTCCCGCCGATACAAATTTCGCCTTGAACATGGTACCCAGCAAGCTGTCCGTCCTGATCCAGCACATACACACGAGTATTCGCAATCGGAAATCCCAGCGGAATACGTAATGTACCTTCATCTGGCTTGCGCTGAATGATATGCTGGGTCGCATAGATAGCCGATTCCGTCATGCCGTACAGATTGGCGATTTTAGCTGTGCAAAAAAGGGAATACCATTCCTGCACGACGTTCACCGGAAGTGCTTCGCCCCCGTTAAAAATCCACTTTAAATTGGGCAATGGATGAGCTTCTCCCGCACTGCGTACAGCACTTAAGAAAACACTCATAAGCGCGGGAACAAATTGAGTGACTGTTACCTTTTCCCGCTTCATAAATGGATATAGCTGTGCAGGGTCCTTGACGATATCAGTGGGTACAATGGTTAATTTGGCTCCCACCATCAGCGGCCAGAACCATTCCCACACCGAGTCTGTGAAGCTGGTAGACGTCTTCTGTGCGATGACATCGTCTGCCCCCAGAGCAAAGGTATCCTGCAGCCAAAATAATGTATTCAGCACAGCCTTATGGGTCATCATCACCCCTTTGGGCTGTCCCGTCGAGCCGGATGTGTACATGATATAAGCGAGATCATCCTCGCCTGGAATGTTTTCCAAACCTAGATCATGAACGGGGATGTCTTGCACCTTAACAGGAATAAATGAAGCTTCATGTCCTCGCACCTCACGCAGCCTAACGATCCACTCCGATTCTCCCCATACCGTTTCATCCAGACAAATGACGGTTTCAATGCTGGCAGGCAAATGGTTTAACATCCGCCCGAAATAGCGTGTATCCGTAACAAGCACGCGGCACGAGCTGTCGTTGAACATATACTCTATTCGTGATTGCGGATAATCGGGATCAATGGGCACATAGGCCCCGCCTGCCTTCATAATCCCCAAAATAGCGGTGAGCAATGGTACATCCCGATCTCCCATTATGGCAACCAGCGAGTTGGGGCGAACTCCATAACGGCTAAACAATTGGCCCAATTGGTTGGAACGAAGGTTCACTTCCTCATAGGTCACCGCTTTGCTACCGTCCACGACACCAACTGCATGAGGGGCACGAGCAACCTGCTCCTGGATACAGGATGTAATCGTGACTCCAGCCGGATACGTCTTCTGTGTATCATTAATGCGGTTCATTTCGGTCCGTTCCTCTACCCCGATATAGTCCATTTTCCAAACGGGCTGCTCCGGCTCCTGAATGGCACCTGCAATAATATTACGGAAGTATGCTCCAATCCTGCGCATCGTTGAAGGTGTAAATAGATCCGTTCCATAGCTGAGTGAGATGACCATTTCGTCGTTCACCGACTCGACAATCACAGTCCAGTCAAATTCATTCGCTTCCGCACCATTCCCTAGCTTGATTCGCTCCATCGGGATTCCCCCGAAGTTCTCTTCACTTTTAGACCCAGCTGCAAAATTAATCAGAACGTCAAACAGCGGAGCACGATTCAAGCGACGCGGACGGTTCAATACCTGCAATAGCTGATCAAAAGGATAGTCCTGATGGGCATATGCTCCTGCGCATTCATCTTTGACTTGCTGTAACAATTGGGAAAAAGAAATGTCACGTGAAAGTCGATTCCGAAGCACAAGCGTGTTTACAAAAAAACCGATCAGATTGCGCACCTGCTTTTGATTCCGCCCCGCCACAGGAGTACCGATAATAATGTCCTCCTGCTGAGTTAGTCGAGCCAATAACACATTCAGACTGGCCACGATCGACATAAACATGGTGGTTCCGTACCTACGATTCAACTGCTCCAAGCCCGCGCATAATTCCGCATCCAGAGTGACCTTTTCTACTGCTGCCGGAGCATTCCGGACGGTTGGACGCGGGAAATCCAGTGGTAATTGAAGACTTGGTAATTCGCCATTCAATCGGGATTTCCAGTATTGCTCCTGTGAGTTTAATTTTCCGGTAAGCACCTGCTGATTTTGCCAGTGTGCATAATCAATATACTGAATTGGCAAATCTGGCAAACGGAGGCTTGTTCCTTGCTCCAACGCCTGATAAATATGGAATAGTTCCTGGAAAAACAAATCCATAGACCAACCGTCTTCAATCATGTGATGCATACAAATATGAAAAATATAGTCATCTTCCGCCAGTTTATAGATCTGTGCCCGCCATAACGGACTTTGCTCCAGATCAAAAGGCTGATCCATCATGGTCTGTATTTCTTTTTGCACCTCTGCCCACGCTGTTTCTTCCCCTCTGTCCGACACATCCGAGACAGGCACGTTTAAGGTCATTTGCTCCAGCACCACTTGCTTCGGCACACCCTCGACCACTGTAATCACTGTACGAAGGATAAAATGCCTTTCAACGATGATATGGAGGGCCTGCTGTAAATACGCGGTATTCACGGCTTGTCTGATCCGAACGGCTACCGATTGGTTAAAGGCGCTGCTCTGAGCGTCCAGTTGGGACTGAACCCAGAACCGCTTCTGCCCATGAGACAGATCATAGGTCTGCTTCTCTCCCATGTCTAAACCTCCATCTTGTACATTATTCGAGGATAGGCTACTGCTTTTCGTATAACGTTTCATTGCACCAGACATATCGGGTTCCGTTCCACTCGGTTGCAGAACGCACATCCGGGAAAAAACCGCTGCCAAGCAGATTGGCACTGGTATTGCACAGGACTGGAATACCGCTTAATTTCTCGTACGCATGCAGCAAATCATAAATTAGCGGATTGTCCTGCCGACTTACTGTTTGCAAGCGTGCTGTGCCATCCAGATGACGGATTGCCGGAATGCGTTCCACCCATTCGTCACGCAGCATATGGTCAAACAGCATATACGGATCGCGGGTTCCTGGCGAAAAAATAGCAGGCGCATGCTCCTCTATACAGATTGGTGAGACCGGACGATAGTCCTCCCGTTGCTTAATGGCATTCAGGCGGTCTTTCATATCCGGTCGAACGGCAGCTGCCAGTATACTGCGATTCCCCAGCGCACGTGGTCCCAGTTCCGCCCGATCATTCAGCACGACAACCGGCTCATCTGTCGTATGCAGCAGCTCTGCGAGCTGTGACACCGTACAAGCACGTGATTCCCAGCCTTCCGCTGGATCATTTTGGATGACCATCGGCCCGCTGTATACAGACCAATTCAAATGGGGATGACCTGTCTGATGAATCATCTCACAACAAGCAGCACCAATGGCCGAGCCTGTGTCATTCGTAAATGGAGAAACAAACACATCATCAAATAACCCGCTTTCTCGAATCGCACTGTTCCATTTAATATTCAGAGAACAGCCTCCTATAAAGCAAAAGTTCTTTGTTTTGCGCCCATGCTTGGTCACACTCGCCTCCAGCGAGGTTACAAGAAGCTGCTCCAAATACTGATGGAAAGACGCCAAAGCGTCTGCATGCGGAATATGATGCTCATCTACATATCGCTTGATTTCCTGGGAAAAGGTCCAGTTAAACTCCATGGAGGGTGAAAAATGCCGCGCATACGTCAACTCAAACTGTTCGAGCAGCTCTGAACGTACCCGCCCCTTGGCTATATAGGCCATAACCTTGCCCGCTACCGAAAGATCATCCACACGTGGTCCTTGTCCTCCGCGAAGGAAAGGCTCAAAGTGCAGCGAAAACAGTGAATAAATGTTGCCGATGTACATGAAGAGAGGGCCCAGGTTTTCTAATCTTTCGTTCGCTGGATCAAAGTAATAAAAACGCGGGTACATACCTCCATCGTATACAAGCGCGTAAGACGGCTCCTTGTTCACCGCATAAGGGCTCGCACAATAGGTGCTGGCGATATGTGTGGTTGCATGCATATAGCTGGTATAATCGAAGGATTTCTCTCCAATAACAAGTCCACTGCCCGAATAGGCTTGGAGTGCGTCCGCTGAAAGCGATACTTCGCGGTAAGGCGCAACCGAAAGGGACAACTCCTGCCCATGAGAACGCGTATCCACCCTGCTTTCCTTCAATCCGGCCCAGCCGTCAATAACAAACCGATCCACATCTGCCGAGGTATAGCCATGCAGGTTAAGTGCTTCTTCAACAAAATCTAAATCAGGAATTTCGCTGTAGCGTTTGTTGTTATTGAATTTTTCAACTTCATAGCTGAAAATAAGCTTGTTATCCTCAATCAAGGCTACACTACCATCATGCGTTAATTTCAGTCCGCAGAATAACATGTTCCTTTCACTCCTCACCTGTTAGCCCAACACAAACCCGTTTTATTGTTCAGCCTCAGCAAAATGACGTGGTAATACCGGAATGATATCTTCCTCTTCAGAACTGCTGCGATTGGATTCATCGATCCAACTTCCCAGCCCGGCCACCGTCGGCTCCTGAAAAAAGACCTGAATCGGCACATCTATGGCCAGCTGGTCTTTGATTTTAGCAATGACACTCATCAGCATCAGTGAATCTCCATTTTCAAAAAAGTCCTGGTGTATGCTAATTTCCTCATGTCCTAGCACCTCGCCCCAAATCTGACCTAGCTTCCGTTCTGTTTCCGAATAGACCTCTCCGTCACGGCCGATCAAGGTCACTTGGATGTGAGACTGCATGTACACTCCAGTGTTCGCAAGCTGTGACTTGGGCTGTAGCGTATGAAATAGCTCTTCCTCAAAAGAAACAAATTTAGCACCCAGCTTCACATTTCGCTGAATCATATCGTTCAGAGCTTCATTAGAAGTAATGAACCGCTTCAGCTCCTGATAGGACTCCAGCAGATGGCTGTAGACTTCTGACTCTTGCTCGTTATGTCCCTGTGCTTGCTCTGTAATTTCCTTTGTTAAGTCTGGGGAAAAGTGAACCTTGAGCAGCGTCAGCACTTGAGCCAGCTTCTGGCTGCGAATGTTGGCGATGACCGCTTGGGTCAGTTTATATTGCAAAAGCCGATCAAGCAGCTTTCCATAGTCCTCGGACGAAATCGGCTGAGATAACATCCGTTGATCCATCAGTTCGTTCGGTGTATCCCCCATCTCCAGATCCGACCAGTTGATCGCCATCACTTCCATGCCGCGACGGCTCTGATAGTGGGCATACTGATCCAGAAATGCATTCGCAGCAGCATAGCTGCCCAAACCTGCGCCTCCCAGTTGCGAAGCCACTGACGAGAACAGAATGTAAAAGTCCAGCGTCTGCTCCTTGGTCACCTCGTTCAACACCCATGTTCCGGTCACCTTGGCTTCCATGGTTCGCTGAAATGCGGCGGTATCCATCTGCTCCAGACGAATTTCCTCCAAATGCATCGCGGCATTAATAACCCCATGAATTGGACCGTAACGTGCTTGTATATCCTCAACGACCTTCTTCATGGAAGCCAGGTTCGTGATATCTGCTGCGTAGTAGCTAACTTCGGAGCCAAGGCTTTCAATCTCCAACATTTGGCGGATTTTCTTCACAACCGCAGAAGTGTCCGGTCCTACAGCTCGTTCCTGCCAATTTCCCCGGTCTGGAAGCTCTGTCC
Organism: Paenibacillus sp. DP01; assembly: GCF_044784315.1. Classification (NCBI taxonomy): domain Bacteria; kingdom Bacillati; phylum Bacillota; class Bacilli; order Caryophanales; family Paenibacillaceae; genus Paenibacillus; species Paenibacillus sp. DP01. The sequence goes on along the minus strand of NZ_CP173059.1, from coordinate 1,372,083 downwards.
GATTGACCAGCACTAGCTTTATATTGGCCTGGCGGGCAAAATAGCGGCAAGTCTCCAGTCCTACCGAACCGGCTCCCCCGGCTATCAAATAGACACCGCCCTCGCGTAGCGTAATTTTGCGGCGTGGAAGGGCTGCAAGCACCATCCGTTCCAGCTGTTGTGTATACCGCTGACCGCCACGCCATGCTGAACCTTGATCTGCTTCATCCCGATTCAATTCCAACATGATTTCCCGAGCGATGTCGGAATTCTCCCGTCCGATCGTTTCTACATCCATACAGCTACAACGGTGCTGGCTATATTCCTGTGAAACGACCTTCATCAATCCCCACAGAGGCGCTTTTTCCGGGAACACATATGTATCCTCCGCTACGACCAGCTGTGCGTAGTTCGAGACGACTTTGATTTCTAACGAGCGATGAATCGAACTTGCTTGCACTGCCTTCATTAAATAAAAAAGACTTAAAACTCCTTGCTCCTGACTTTCATTCAAGTCATCGAGTTGTCGCATGCGACTGCGAATTTCGGTACATGTCCACAGATGCACGATTCCGGTAAGCTCTGCTCCTCCTTGCGTTTCGGTCTCTGCCACGGCTGCAAGCAGCTTGGCATAATCCTCCGCAAAGCCGGGACGAATCCGATAATGTCCCGGATCTACGGCCGAAAAAGCAGATGCAGCCTCTACAATGATCGGCGTTTCTCCTTGGGCCTTCATCAACTCACCAAGTGAATCAGCTATCCCTTCTTCATCCCCAAGAATAAGCCAAGATTTCCCGGCAGAAGGCCGCTCTGGGAGGGTAGAATCCGTGAGAGGACTGGCTATCCAATTCAGTTCATAAAACCAATGATCCACCTGTTTCTCCGGTTCAGATTTCATGGCTGGAGAAGTCGCTTCGTGCTCTAGCGCATGCTCGGGAATATACTCCACCCAATGCCGCTTGCCTGAAAATGGATAGACAGGCAAAGGAACACGGCGCCTTTGCTCCAAATCATGCAGGGCAGCCCAATTGATCTCGCTACCTTGCATATATTCATCTACAACCTGCTCCAGACTGGTGTCGGGCTGCACCTTAAAGCTTTTCTCTTCACGGGTTGTCAGACGGGTATAATAAATCCTCTCTCCCGCCAAAGCTGGACGCACAGCTTCATCTGCGTTTGCAAAACGCTCTATCCCTTCTCTAAGCTCATCAAGGCTTGTAGCTACAATTGCAAGCCGATAAGCATAGTGCCCGCGTCCCTGATTGCTTGTGAAACAAATATCTGGCAGTGTATGAGTTGTACGGTCCAAAAAAGTACGGTAACGGTCAACCAAAGCATTGAAGGAAGCTTTGCTCTTGGCAGACAACGTAAATACGTACGGCACGTCTTCTACACTGGCGGACAGGCTCCGCTCATCCTGCTCATATTCTTCTAATATGACATGGCAGTTGGTCCCTGCCAGACCAAAAGCACTGACCCCCGCCCGCCGTGGTACTCCTGCCTCCGTCTCCCATGGAACCAGCTCTGTATTCACATATACAGGCGATTCGATGAAATTAATGTGCGGATTCGGCTCGTTAAAATGTAGGGTTGCCGGAATCTCCTTCTGTTGCAACAACAGCACCGTTTTGATTAGACCCGCAATACCAGCTGCGGTGTCCAAATGACCGATGTTTGTTTTTACCGCACCCAGAGCACAAAAATGCCGCTTGTCCGTGTAGCTGCGGAAGGCATTGGTAATGCCTTCGATCTCAATCGGATCACCTAGACGAGTTCCTGTACCGTGAGCCTCGATGTAGGTTACTGTTTCAGGGGGTATGCCCGCATTGCGCCAAGCTTCCTTCATCAGCTCCGTCTGAGCCAAGGCACTTGGGGCGGTAATACCGTTGGACTTTCCATCTGAATTCATGGAACTCCCTTTAATAACGGCGTAGATATGATCCCGATCCTTCTTGGCCTTTTCCAGCGTCTTCAGTACAATGACTCCAAATCCCTCGCCCCAGACAGTTCCATTCGCTGCAGCATCGAAGGTACGAGCGACAGAATCAGGAGAAGCAATGCCGATATCCACCAGCCCCTCGTCTACAGGAAACAGGGTTAGGTTTAGTCCTCCAGCTACAGCCATGTCGCAGTCTCCTGTAATCAGCCCTTTAACCGCATGATGTACAGCGGCCAAAGATGCCGAGCAAGCAGTATCAATCAGATGACTGCCGCTGGCGAGATTCAGCAGGTAGGCCACCCGACTGGCTACGACTGAAATGGTATTGCCGGGCAAAGCATAAGGCTCCATGTTCTGAATCAGCTGCAAGTAGTCGGCATCCGTATCCCCTACGTACACTCCGGTACGTGAGCCATACAATTCCTTTTCGGCGTATCCAGCATCCTCCAGTGCTTCCCAGGTAACTTCGAGGAAAATGCGCTGCAAAGGGTCCATACAACGGGCTTCCGCTGGCGTGATATTAAAATATTCTGCATCAAAACGGTCAATATGGTCCAAATACGCTCCTCTGCGATACTTAATCTCAGGGGCATATCGTTTACCTTTAAAATAATCTCGAATAGGCCGATCTACATCCGACTTGCGACTTTCCGGAAATTCTCTTACGGCATCCATGCCGTTTACGAGATTATCCCAAAATTCATCCGTTCCATTCGCCCCCGGAAAACGGCAAGCCATCCCCACAACAGCAATATCATCGACTTTTACCGTTTTGGCCTCATTTTCGAATAGCTCTTTTAGCATCGGCAGAGCTTCTGTTTTGGAGAGATATTTTGCAGCCACCTGAGCTAGCAAGTAATTCTGAACCCGTTTCATATGTTATCCCTCCTTCAGATGGTCCAGCGCCCGTATAGACTGGCTTACATCCAGTGAGCCATCTTCAATTTGATCCAGCAGGCTCATGAGATCCTGATCCAGCTGTTCGTCATCCTTGGACTGATTTTCAAAATGATTCATATACGCCGCAATCGTAGGATAGGAGAACAGCTCAGCGACCGTCGCCTTGCTGCCCAGCGCGTGTTGCATCTTACGATGCAGTCGAACAATCGAGATGGAGTTGCCGCCGATTTCAAAAAAGCTGTCATGGATGCCGACGTCCTCCGGACTTATATTTAAAATTCCGGCCCAGATTTTCGCCAGCATATGTTCTCTCTCGTTACGGGGCGCCACATATGCGGTTGAACGATGAACTCGCCGCTCCGGCTGTGGCAGATTTTTGCGATCAATCTTTCCGTTAGGAGTAAGCGGCATCTCCAGCAGTTCCATAAAAAATCCTGGAATCATATACTCAGGCAATAATTCACGCAGGTGAGTTGTCAGATCATCCACTTCAAGCCCTTTTTCCAGCGATGTAAAATAACATAAAAGATTGGTTACACCAAACTCATCAGTTTGGGCAACTACAGCCGTTTCCTTAATCCCTGGAAAGACAGATACAGCCCGTTCCACTTCTTTCAGCTCTACGCGATATCCTCGCACCTGAACCTGATCATCCTTACGTCCGCTGTACTCCAGGATGCCATCTGGTCGTAACAAGCCCAGATCTCCCGTACGATATAATCTTTCACCGGTTTTGGGATGCTGGGTAAAAGCCTTGTCGGTGGCTTCCGGCTTATTCCAGTACCCCGCCGTCAGACCAATGCCGCCGATACAGATTTCGCCTTTGACCTCAAAGGGGCACAACTGCCCCTCCTTGTCCAAAATATAGACATGCGTATTCGCAAGCGGCCTGCCCAATGGAATACTCAACTCACCTTCAGCCGGAGATGCGTCAATCAGGTAACAGGTTGCATAAATAGCTGACTCGGTCATGCCGTAAATGTTGGCAATCTTGGCTTCCTGGAACGTGCTGTACCAGTCTCGCACCCCATTGACGAGCAAAGCTTCGCCTCCATTGAATACCCACTTTAGTTCCGGCAGCGGATGGTCTGTCTCATCGGTCGGAATCGCATCCAAAAAGAGACTCATCTGGGCTGGAACAAACTGGGTAATGGTAACCTTGTCATCTCGCAGCTGTTCATAGAGCCTTTGTGGATCTTTGACCGTATCCGAACTGAAAATGGACAGCTTGGCTCCATAAATCAAGGGCCAGAAGAACTCCCATACCGAGTCGGTGAAGCTGGCGGAAGTCTTCTGCGCAATCACATCTGCTGCGGCCAGACAGAAAGTATCCTGCAACCAAAAAAGCGTGTTCAGCACAGCCTTATGCGTCATCATGACTCCTTTGGGATCTCCCGTGGAGCCTGAGGTGTAAATCAGATATGCCAGATCATTTTCACAGGCAGGACAGTGCCATGAAGCCTTTCCCTGGTGCTCCCAATCCGATCGTTGATACACAGTCAGCTTATCTGTTTGCACCTTTGTTTCGTCGAGGCAGACAGCGGTCGTCATACTCTCCGGCAAATCTTCCAGCATCGTCTGCAGTTTGGCAGACTCGGTGATCAGCACACTGCAGGCACTGTCGCGCAGCATATATTGAATCCGTTTTTTCGGATAATCCGGATCAATAGGTACATAGGCCGCCCCTGCTTTTAATACACCGAAAACAGCCACCAAAAGCTCAATTCCCCGTTCCGCTACCACCGCTACCCGCTGGTTAGGCCGCACACCTACTGCGTACAGTAGGCGGGCCATTCGGTTCGCTTGTTCCTCCAGTTCGGCATATGTGATGGAAGAACCATATTCTTCGATAGCAGTATGCTGAGGGGTTTTCGCGACCTGACGGACAAACAAATCAGGAATCGTCAGCTGTTCCTCATAAGCCTTGCTGGTCTGATTCATCTCCGCAATGACGCGTTCCTCATTTGCCGATAGAATTTCAAATGCATCAAAATCTAGATCCATAGGAGCTACTCCTGAACCGGAATTGCAGCAGATCCAGCCGATTGACCTACCAAGCTATTTGTGAAAAAGTCCACTAATCGGTCTATGCCTTCGTTGTATCGCGTTGTAGAGTAGGACAGGCGCAGCATTTTCGGCAATCCAAAATCAGAACCCGGCACTGTCGCCACTTGTTTGGCTCTCATTATTTGTTCCGCCAGCTCCAAACTTGTCTCAATGCCGTGCTCGTCCATGTATTTCTCACAATCAAGTGTGAAGTAAAAGCTACCTTGAGCAGGAATGGCACGTACGAGTGGAACCTCATTGAACCGCTCCACCGTATAATCCCGTCTTGCTCTGTACAGGCTGACCAGTTGCTCAATCTCTTCGGGATGCGCCAATGCTTCGAGCGCGCCAAACTGCACGACAGGGTCAGCTGTCAACAAGGTATGATGCTGTATGACCGTGAGCGGTGTGACCAGCTCGTCAGGAACGATACAGTAGCCAACGCGCCGACTGTACATCCGGTATCCTTTGGAGAAAGCATTCGTCGTAATAAAAGCTGATTTGGTATCCGTCAGCTCCAGTACCGAGGTGCTTCGTTCATCAAAGCAAACATTGGCATAAATCTCATCATTAATGACTACAGCCTGTCCGTCGATGATTTCATCAATGGCGTACAGTTCTTCTTTCGTTAAAATATTGCCTAACGGATTGCCAGGCGAATTAATTACCACAATTTTGGTTTTATCCGTGAAGTTTTCCCTGAAGGAATCCAGATCGAGTGCCAGCGTATCCAGATTAATATCATAGTAGCGAACGTTCGCCCCTACCAATTGAGCGCAGAAATGATACAGGGAATAATACGGACGCGGCAGCAGTACCTCATCCCCTTCTTTCGCTAATAAATAAAACAAATTCCGGAACAAGGCACTGGTGCCCACATTAATCAAGATATTGTTAGGGTTAATATCCAGATCGTAGGTTTTCTTGTATTCCTCCGCCAAAGCTTCCTTTAATTCCGGCAAGCCCGGTGGGAATACAAGCGAGCTTTTTTCAAAGGTATCTAATGCATCCTTCATCGACTGAATAATATCCTCGTGCAAAGGTAGCTCGGATTTTCCCAAGGTCATCCGAATGACCTCCTTGGAGCCGTTTTTCTCAAATTCATAAGCCATTTGATCCAGAACGAACATTAAAAACCGATTGTCGTAAAATTCAATAGATGATCTCAATTCCATTTGTAATTGCCTCCTTTGAATGAAACGCACGTTAATGGGATACTTTGGACAGGCTAGACACACTACCAGCAATGGTCTTGATTATTTTGTGATACCTCTCCAACATAGAGTGAACATAAGAAGATTCCAGCAAAGCGGTATTCCACCTCAGGGAACAGGTCAGTCCGGTTGTTAATCTCACAACAGACAGTTGCAGTGCTGCTGGTTCTGAGGGATATACACGTAATCCCACTTCCCCTATCACAGGTAAAGAGCTCGTGCAGTCCTCTTCGCAAAAGATGACGTTAAAACGGGTTGAATCCTCCGCCCCGCTCTTCAACACATTAGGGTCCAGCAGCAAATGAAACGGATATAAAACGGCTTGAAGTGCAGCTTGATGCTTGTCCTTCACTTTTTCTAGCAAAGGATTAAACGACGAAAGCCCCTCCATTGAAACTCTGACTGGCACAGGATGCTGGATGCGTAAAGGTACTCCGCTCCCCTGCACCGGATGTCCCTCGGGATGAACGACATGGATCAAAAGCTCCTCCGCTTGCGTCAATTGCCGCAGCAGCAGGAAATAACAGGCGAATAAAATGTCTGTAACACTACTATCATGACTGGAGGCAAAAGTGTGCAGAGCCTCAGTCTCCTCTGTGGCGAGGGTCAACTCGATGGAATCCCATTCAGACGTTGCAGAAGCATCTTCTCCTCGTTTGAACGGCAATCCGATTTGAGGAAGCGGATTTCGTAAAGCTTCGGTCCAGTACGCTTTTTTCGGCTCCAAATATCCTTCCTGCAACAACTGATGCTGCCAATAGGTAAAGTCAATCTGCGGTATGGGCTGAAATGTGTGGACTGCATCCACTACCGAATCCGTAACAGCGGCGGAATAGCGGATAAACAGTCGTTCCAGCCAATCTTTCATGTCCAGACATTCCATTAGTAATGGATGAACAGCCACGATCAATTGGCACCGTTCGTTGTTGTCACACCCCAAGCGAACCCGATACAGCGGCCCTTGTCGTGGCTCAAACGGGTTACGATACTCGGCAGCCACACTAGAATCCGCCCAAGAAGCTGCATCCTCCTCTATGACATCCGTGAATGTGTAATCCAACGGAAGATGTGTCTTCACCTGCTGAGTCGGCTCGGAGATCTCTTCCCTGAAGATTATTCTGAGCGTACTGTGTTCGGCTTGCAGTTCTTCCAACACCCTGACAAATAACGTCTGATCCACCTTGCCTGTCCACGCTGCACAAACGATCACATGAGGAGTTGATCCCCGATGTCGCCATAACTGCTTTTGGTAAAAAGATAAAGGATGCCACTCAGCCTCTGGTCGCGGACAAATCGGAGGAATCGCAAAAGTGGAGTCCTTTGCTCGTCGTTTCCGCTTCATGTTGTCCGCTTCCTCAGGTGAAAAAATCCGGTACTCCGCCAAAGCTTGTTCAGGCTGGTCCAGAATCTGGTCGATCAGGCTGAGCAAGTGTCGTGCAAGTGTAGTGATTGTCTGTTGGTGAAACAACCGGGAATAATACTCAAAGGTGCAATTTAGCTCTCCCTGCATCCCTTGAAAAATGTCGAGCTTCAAATCCATGGTTGAGCTGTGTTTGGCCCAGTCCACCATGTCCAGCGTCACATCTCCCATCGTAAATTGGGTCCTCTGCATCCCCTGATTATGTAAAATAAGCATGGTGTCAAAAATAGGGTTGCGTGAAAGATCACGTTTCTGATCCAGGTGCTCCACCATCTTTTCAAATGGATAATCCTGATGATCATACGCAGCTATAGTCCGATGAGCCACCTCCTTTAAAAAGTCTGTAAAGCAGCGCTCTCCTGCCGGAGTATTACGAATAGGCAAATAGTTCGTAAAAAGACCTATCGTATGCTCTACCCCCGTATAACGTCTTCCAGCAATGAGAGAACCTACAATGACATCCTCCTGCCCTGTGTATTGATACAGCAGCACATTGTATACAGCCAGAAGTGTCATATATAGCGTAGCCCCGTGTTCTTGTCCCAGGGCTCGCAAGCGGTCAGCAGCTACCTTGTCAATCGTGAACGAATACATGCCCCCTTCAAAAGTCATCACAGGCGGCCGTGGATAATCACTGGGCAGATTCAGAACCGGTAGTCCTGCCTCCCGCCCTTCCGTTAACGTCTTCAGCCAAAATTTCTCCTGTTTCAGCAACTGCTCGCTGTGCAGAAAAGCATTTTGCCATACTGCATAGTCCTTATACTGAATACGTAGCGGTGGCAAGCTCTGCCCGCTATAAAGACTGGTAAATTCCCGAATGAGGATTTCCATGGAAACACCATCTGAAACAATATGATGCATGTCAAACATCAGCAAATGCTTGTCCTCTTCATCACGCTGATCCGTTAATCGCAGCAAGCATACACGAAGTAAAGGCGCCTCTCCCAAGGAAAACGGCTGTACAAATTCTTCCATCAGCTTTTGCACATCGGCTTCTTCTGAAGCCACTCCCAGTGATATCGCAAGCTCAGCTTCCGGAAGAACACTTTGCACAATTTCATCCTCTGCGACATCAAACACTGTCCGAAAGGATTCATGACGATGAATGATCGCAGCAAATGCGTCTTTTAAGCGCTCCACGTCCAAACGCCCAGTGATCATAGCCGCTCCGGGCATGTTGTAGCTCAAATTATCTTCTGCCAGCTGCTTCAGAATAAACTGACGCCGCTGTGCGTTGGATACGGGGTAAAATGCTTGTGGAGACACTGGTTCGATAGACGGGTAATCCGTTGTTTCTCCTCCTGAAACAAGCTTGGCAAGCTCACGAATACAAGGGTGTCCAAACAAATCAACCAATGTAATTCTCGTGTGGAACACCTGACTGATGGCTGTAATCAGATCCGTAGCCAGCAGTGAGTCTCCACCCAATTCGAAGAAATCAGCATCTATAGAGAGCTCGTCAATACCCAAAATCCGTCCCCAAATGCGTGCCAGCCTGTCTTCCGTTTCCGTCGGAACATACCCATCACGAAAGGAAACACGTACTTCGTTATAGGCTGTCAACTGTTCGTTACGACCACGGCTTCGACGTTGGATCGGCGGCTCTACCCAGTAGCGCTGCTTGTCCCAGGCGTATGTAGGCAAAGGAACTTTGACACATCCGTCTGCCGAATAATCCTCCAACCAGCGTCTGTTCTCTCCGTTAACATATCGCCGGGCAATCATTCGTGCATCTGTATCCAGCGTCATTTCTGCCAGGGGCAGGGGCTCGCTATATATAGTGCAAAAAATCCCCTGTTGCTCCAGCCCTGTTCCATCCTGACAGACCAATGCGTTATAAGCCTGGCGCAGCTTTGAGCAAAGACTGATCCGATCCGAAACTGGAATTGCCAATCGATAAGCATGATGCTCTCTGCCCGTGTTCAGGACATAACAGATATTTTCCAAAGACGGAATATCGTCACTCTCCAAAAAATCAATATATCGGGCAGTCAATCTTCGCAGTGAATCCTCACTATATGCCGAAAGCGTAAATACTCGTTCCTCACTGCAAGGTACATCGGAGGACGATGATAATGAGGGCCTGCTGACCGGATACTCCTCCAGCACCACGTGACAATTTGTACCGCTTAATCCCCATGAACTGATACCCGCTCTCAGCGGAATCCCGTCCTCACTTCGCCAATCAGCTAGCTTTGTATGAATATAGACCGGAGAACTATGCAAGTTCATCAACGGATTGGGATACGCAAAATGCAGGGTAGGCGGAAGTTTTTTATGCTGTAAAGCCAGAATCATTTTAATTAGCCCTGCCATGCCCGAGACCGAATCCAGATGACCGATATTGCTTTTGACTGAGCCGATTCCACAAAATTGTCTTTTTTGCGTATACCTGCGAAAAGCATTTGTAATCCCTTTGATTTCAATCGGATCTCCAATTTTGGTCCCTGTTCCATGAGCCTCAATGTAAGAGATCGTCGACGGATCAATGCCTGCACGCTTCCAAGCCTCTACAATCACTTCTTCCTGGGCTCGGGCATTCGGGGATGCCAATCCGTTGGAAGCACCATCCTGATTGATAGCACTTGCTTTAATCACCGAGTAAATATAATCGTGATCCTTCTCAGCTTGTTCCAGTGGCTTGATTAGAACAACGCCACAACCTTCACCCCATCCCGTACCATCGGCATCAGCGTCGAAGCTGCGTGATTGTCCTTGCGACGAGGTGATCCCAAGCCCTCCCGGTTCCAATCTGGTGGGTAAAGCGCCAATGGCTACTCCGCCCACCAAAGCCATACTGCAATCTCCAGCAAGCAATCCTTCACATGCAAGATGCAAAGCGACAAGAGAGGAGGAGCAGGCGGTCGCTACACTGAGTGCAGGCCCAGATAGATTCAAGGCATAAGCCAGACGGCTTGCGATCACGGGCGGAAAATTCCCGACAAAAGCGGTGGATGAATCACTTTCGATCAGCTCCTTGTACCTCGCTTCACTATAGCCGACATATACGCCCATCCGTGAGCCACGGATACGTTCTCCGCCATAACCTGCATCCTCAATGGCCTCATAGCCGGTTTCCATAAACATACGCTGCTGTGGGTCCATATATTTGGCTTCCCCTGGAAGAATATTAAAGAATGCAGCGTCAAACGTATCTATTTCGTCTAGATAGCCTGCTGGCATATACGGCCCTTGATTGTGTTCATCCAAAAAAGGACGGATCAGTTCCAAACGTGAGCTTGGAAACGTTCGTATCCCATTCAGACCATGAACCAGATTGTTCCAATATTGCTCCTTGGTATCTGCTTGCGGGAATCGTCCAGCTACGCCGATGATGGCTATATCCCTGTTGCGGTTTATCCCCTCGTGGACTGCAGACGATGACGCAGCTTTGAGCTGAACTTGATATTGCTTGATCAGAGAATACGCATGCTCTTCAGATAATTCCTGTTTGGCTACAAGCTGCAAAATGGCTTCAACAAACGTATCCCTCATATGCTTTCATATCCTTTCATAGCCTCATCCACTGAAATAGCGTCCTCCTTTACCCGCTTGATCAGACTCCGCAAATCCTCATCCGCATGGTCAAGGTCAGAAGCTTTGACCGATGATTGCGGGCCTTCGGTTATCACTTCTCTCGTACTGGCAGCAAGCCTGCCTTCTATAAATTGCGCCAGCTGTGAAACTGTACCGTATGAGAACAGGTCTCCGGCCTCCACTTCAGGATCAACCCGTTCATTCAGAAGACTCAGCACTTTTAAAATAAGCAGGGAATCCCCACCAATTTCAAAAAAATGTTGACTCACATCAATTTCCTCGTATCCCAGCACCTCGGCCCAAATTTGAGCAATCTGCTGTTCCAATTCTGTGTAAGGTTCTGTCGATTTCCCTTTCAGACTGACCTTCACATCTGTCACCAAACGGTTAGGCTTGACGAATGACGGAGCTCCTACCTCCTTAGTGGATTGCGGTACAGCTCGATGTCGATCCGTCAGCATATCCGGTGCAAGCTGAATTTTCATCATCGGCGCCCATTCACGGAGCTTCTGTGTATCAAACTTGCCAATAGCCACTTGATCCAGCGGACAAGACAAGCTCATGTGGAAAGCAGCCAGTGCATCCGGTACAGGCATATAATCCATACAGCCTGGTCCTGTAAGTCCCTCCCATGCGTACCAGTTGATTGCCAACGTCGTTTGCCCCCGCATGTTCCGCTGTGCGCTGAAGGCATCCATAAAAGTGTTGGCAGCCGCATAATCACCACCGCCAGCTCCGCCCCATAGCGAAGCTACCGAAGAGAAGAGAACGAAGAAATCTGTCTCTTGCTCAGCAAGAAGCTTATCCAGTACTAACGTGCCATGAATTTTAGGGCAAAGTACCTTCCTAAAGTCATCCCTATTCTGAACTTCCAGCGGCCGGCTGGTATCGCCGCTAGCTGCTGCGCAATGAACCACTCCTTTAACGGGGCCAAAACGAGCTTGCACATCTTCAAAAATCAGCTGCACCTGCCTAAAATCAGACACATCTCCCGCGTAGTAATGGACCTGTGAGCCGTGTTTTTCCATATCTACAAAGGCTGACAACTTACGATAAGTTGCAGCATCAGCTTGTCTTTCCACCGGATCATTTATAATTTGTGACCAATGCTCTTTTTCCGGCAGCTCTGTCCGATTCAGAATGACCAGATGGATCGGGGCTTGCTGGGACAAATACCGGCAGACCTCAAGTCCCAAGCCTCCTGCACCACCAGTCACGATATACACCGCACCCGGACGAATGGTGACGGAACGCCGAGCTGGAATATTCGGATGATTCCGGGTATCCGGGGTGCTTACCATGTCCGATTCCAGACGAGCCATGCCTTGGATATATCGTTCCTGACGGATGACAACGAATGAGTCTGTTTTATTTTCTTGCAGCTCGGTCATGATCAGATCCGCAACTTGCTCCCTTGTGTGATGGATCGTATCAACATCCAGTCCGAAACATTGCAATTGTGGATGCTCCTGAGAAATAACCTTCACTAAACCGTGAATCGCAGATTTTTCAGGTGATATATACTGTTCATCCGAAATCCGCTGTGTAAAGTTCGAGACCACTCGCAAATCGAGCGTTTCATGTAAGCCCTGATGCAGTAATGCTTTAGTCAGAAAATAAAGGCTATAAACACCTGACTCCAAAGCAACATCAACAGTTTCAATATTGACTGGAATTAACGGGAGATCTGTGCAAGTCCAGAGATGAACGATTCCGTTCAGGTGCTGATTACGTTGTCTCAGTTCACTCATGAGTTGAAGGTAATCTGCTTCTACCCCTGCCCGGATGGTGTATTGATGATGGCTCTGTTTTTCAAACATTTGCCCCGTCTCTACGATCACCACCTGATGACCAGAATGCGCCAATCGAAGCGCCAGCTCGTCACCAATTCCCAGCTTGTCTTTAAAGATTAGCCAGTTCCCCTGAGCCAGTGCACCTTCTCTTGTCTTCTTCAGTTCTTTTGGAGTCCACCGAACACGGTACATTAAATCTTCGATTGTACTTACCTGTGCTTGTTCACTCATTCGACCGATAATCAGTGCGGTCTCCGCCTTGTCCCGGTTTGACAAACGCACAGGGAAGGTCCGTACTTCCGTGAATTGCTCTTCCTTCAACAACTGCTCCCATGTTTCCGTCGGAACCAGTGGAGAATCCTTTCGTATATCCTGATCTTCGAACAGCCACCATCCCTCTGTCATTCCCCACACGAGATTTTCCGCAGGCTCGTTCTGCACCTTTTCGATCATAAACAGGGCTCCACCAGGGGCAAGTACCTTTTTCAACTGGGACAAGGAGGTTCGCAAACGGCTCGTGGCATGAATCACATTCAGACCAATAATGATATCAAACTGTTCCGGCACAAAGCCTTGCGCCAAAGGATCCTCTTCAATATTAAAAGTCTGATATTGAACAAACGGATACGCTGCAAACTGCTTTTGTGCTTCCAAAATGATGCCTCGTCCCAAATCGGTATAGCAATACTCCACTTGGTGACCTGCTATAGCTGGAAAAAGGACCTTACCCACCGTTCCCGAGCCAGCCCCGACTTCCAGAATGCGGAGCCGTTTTCCCGCTTGTGCTAAAATATGCTGCCTTAATGCGTCCAGCGCCATCGTCTCACACAGATCGCCCAGGGTACGTCCCTGATTGGCAAAGCCCTCCAGAAATTGCGGTGTGCCATCGGGAAACAGTACACTCAAAGGCGATCTTTTCCCCGTTAATACAGCCGGATAGGCGTCCAGACAATACTTCAACACCTTGAAGGTTCCAGCAAATGCCGGATATTGCTCGATGTATTGGGTACATAACACCGACAGGTCGGGAACTGACTGATCAACGGTCAGCATTATATTTTCACCGTCCAAGCGGACGTGGCCCTGCTTCTCTACGAAACGCAGCATGAACCGGAAGAGACGCTGATATGTGGAGGTGATCCCTATCGTATGCAGCATTTCAGACTCTTTGTATACTTTTCCAGGTTCTGTGAGCGTCCCCCATTGCCTGAATAGTTCGATGATAAGCTGGGCCGCAAATTCATCAACCGCCTCTTTATATCCCTGGACTACCGCGAATCCGCTCTCCTCCAATAACCGTTCACCGAATTGAAAAACCATCTCGGTAGCCTGCCAGAAATCAGGAGCTCCCTTCTGCGTGTCAGCGATCAATTCCGCACTGGCTGGTACATCCGGTGATTGCTGAACTTTAGGTTCAACCCAGTAGCGCTTCTCTTCAAACGGGTAGCCTGGAAGAGGGACACGCACCCGGTTCTGTCCGCGATAATAGTCATCCCACTCCAGCTCACTGCCCTGCATATAAGCCTCCACCAAACGTTCCAGTGATTCCGCAGGCTGGACTCTGTACGGCGCTGGATTTCCCCCTGTTTTGCCTATCGTATTTACGTATATTCGTTCGCGATCTAGTAATATGGAAGCCACATTTTGATCGCCCTGCTCTGCAAACAGCTTGAGTTTACGCTGTAATTCTTCCTGCGAGCTGACGACGGTAGCCAAACGATAAGCATCGTTTCCACGACTGATATTGGTGCAGTAACAAATGTCTGCCAAAGCTTCGTGGTTATTTCCCAAATAAGCCGCAAACCTCTCGGCATAAGCGTAGAGCGCTTGTTCGGTCCGGGCAGACAAAGTGAACAAATATTCTTCGCCCGGAGGCGGAGCTTCTCTTTGGAGCGTATATTCCTCCAATACAACATGGCAGTTCGTTCCGCTCAGACCAAATGAGCTTACACCTGCACGACGAATCCCGCATTCAGGCATCCATTCCTGAAGTGACGGAGCGACATAAACCGGAGAATTGACAAAATCAATATGCGGGTTAGGCACTTTAAAATGAAGGGATGCTGGAATCTGGCGTTTGGTCATGGCCAGCACTGCCTTCATAAACCCAGCAATCCCTGCTGCTGAATCCAGATGCCCGATATTGCTCTTGACCGATCCTACCGCACAGAACTGTTTACGATTTGTATAGCGTCCAAAAGCCCGCGCAATGCCTTCCATTTCAATAGGATCGCCTAGCTTGGTGCCTGTTCCATGTGTCTCGATATATGAAATTGTCTGTGGATCAATCCCCGCGCGCTTCCAGGCTTCCTCAATCACATCAGCCTGCGCAGCGGCATTAGGAGCGGTCATTCCGTTGGATCGCCCATCCGAGTTAGCCGCGCTTCCTTTGATCACTGCGTAAATATAATCACCATCAGCCACGGCCTGCTCCAGTGACTTGAGTACAACAGCACCTACTCCTTCGCCACCACCTGTACCGTCCGCCGATGCGTCGTACGCTTTCGTCTTGCCATCAGGCGCGGCGATTCCCATGTTGAAGAGATTTTCATCTACCATCGACAGGTACAGATTGACACCGCCAGCCACAGCCATTTCGCAGCCACCAGACGTGATCTCCTGTACCGCATGATGCACAGCCATGAGTGAAGAGGAACAGGCCGTGTTAATGACCTCTGCCGGGCCTGTCCAATTAAAGACATAAGCAATCCTACCGGCAATCACAGCTTGTAAATTCCCCGGTATAGCAGAGGGCTCAATCTGTGGCATCAGGTCCAAATATTGCGGTGTACCTGTTCCTACAAATACTCCCGTCTTCGACCCGTACACCTCTTTTTCCGAGTATCCCGCATTCATCATTGCTTCCCAAACAACTTGTAACAGCAGGCGCTGCTGCGGGTCCATCATTCGTGCTTCATTAGGAGCTATATGAAAAAATGATGCATCGAATCCATCAATTTGCTCCAGATATGCCCCTTGCGGCAACGAGCCTAACTGTCCAGCTACATTATCTGAACCATGAACTATATCTTGTAACCGATGAGTTGGAATGTCGCGAACAGCATCCACTTCACGACACAGATTGTCCCAGAAGGCATCGCAACTGTCCGCCATGGGAAAACGACAAGCCATGCCAATCACAGCAACATCACCGTGTCTTCCCTTGGCTCCAAGCTCAGCCCTGTGGATATGTTGCCGTCTTGTATCCATTTCGCGAAGGGGTTTGATAGGTTTCTCCACACCGCCGGACTGAATGATTTTGGCCTGCATCGCGATCGTATGATGTGTAAAAAGCTGCGGAATGGTCAGCTGAGTCTTCAGTAAATGGTGGATTCTGCTTTGCAGTCGCACGATAGACAACGAGTTGCCACCTGCTTCAAAAAAACTGTCCTCCACACTAACGGCAGGCACGGACAGCAACTTCTTCCAGATATCCGCCAGTTGTTCCTCCAACTCATTACGTGGTGCCACATATGCACGAGTATGGGCTACTCCAATCCGTTGCAAAGGCAGCGCCTTTTTATCCACCTTGCCATTTGCCGTGACAGGCATGGACTCCAGACAAACTACATGTGCCGGAACCATATAGTCCGGTACATATTGCTTCAGGTACAATTGGATGTCATTGGTTCCTAACGGAGATGCTTTCGAGGTCTTCAGCCTCTTCAATGTATAAAAGGCTGCAAGTTCCTCGGTGTGCTCCCCTGATCCATGCGGGATGACCACCGCTTCTTTGATAGACGGATGACTTCTGAGAAGAGACTCAATCTCTCCCAGTTCCACACGCATTCCTCGGATTTTAACCTGATCATCCGATCTGCCGATAAATTCCAGATTATCGTCTGGCAACCATCTCACCAGATCGCCTGTTTTGTACATCCGCTCTGTTTGGATTCCAAACGGGTTCGGCACAAAACGTTCGTCCGTCAAGCGTGGATTGTATAAGTATCCTCGCGCCAATCCAGCTCCAGCGATGAACAGCTCTCCAGTCGCCCCAAAGGGCAGCAAGCGTTGCTGTGGATCTAGAACATACACCTGATAATTTAATAGCGGCTTGCCTATGGGTAGAGTTGCCCGTTGCTCTACAGGTTGGCATTCATACAAAGTCGTATTAATAGCCGCTTCTGTCGGGCCGTAAATGTTAAACAGCTTGTCTATGTTCAGCTTATCGCGTAATTGCTGTACCAGCTCGCCGCTGCAAACCTCACCTGCCATTATGATAAAAGCAAAAGGATGCTCAATATCCGGTGCCTGCTCCAATAGCACTTCCATTAGTGAAGGAACGGTATTTAACACATTAATCCGTTCCTTCCGTATCAGTCCCCAAAAGACGCTTGGGTCTGTCTTGGCTTCTTTTGGAACTAAGTACAACGTCCCTCCGGTAGCTAAAGGCAAAAAAATCTGCTGCACAGAAGGATCGAATGTGAATGGAGCCATCAAAACATGCCTCAACTCTTCATGGAAATCATAGCTATGTTTCAGCCCAGCCAATTGATTAACAATATGTTGATGCTCTATCATCACGCCTTTGGGCGTTCCAGTCGAGCCTGATGTATATATGACATACGCCATATGATCAGGTCTGCCTTGAACTGGCAGATTGGACGTCTCGCCTGTATAGAAGGCGGGATTGGACAGATCAAGCACTGTTCCTTGAAAAGGATGGGTATCCACATACTGTGACGGTGAAATCAGCAACTCCATCCGACTATCCGTAAAAAGCTGCTGTACCCGCTCTGCTGGAAATGCCGGATCTATCGGACAATACGCACCTCCTGCCTTTAGTACCGCCAGGATCGCTACGATAATCTCCACCGTCGGCTCAGTCATGATGCCGACAATATCATCTGGACCCACTCCATGACGTTGTAAAGCACGGGCAAGTTGATTGGCTCTTGCATTTAGCTCTCTGTAACTAATGCAATATTCTGCTTCGACTACAGCAGCTTGCTCAGGCGTTTGTACCACCTGTTCTTCGAACAACTGATGCAGCATATTCACATCCGTCAGTTCTACAGCCGTCTGATTTAAGCCCTTTACTAGAAGCTCTCGTTGCTGTGGAGCCAGCATATTTGCCGCATCATCCTCCAGAGAAACCGCTGATTTCTTAGGCCATTGAGCCAGAACATACAGCAAGTTGGCAGCAAAGGATTCAAGCAAGGACATCGAGTACACCTCAGGTCGATAAACGAGTTGCAGTATCCGACCTTCTTCTTCGTTCGGTACAAGCTTGATTATCAGATCGAATCGATCCAGGTCATCGACCGCCGTTTGTAATCCCTCATCCACACATGCCAGTTGCCACAGTTCTTGCAGCTCTCTCCCATGAAGAGATGTCCACTTGTCATAGAGAAGGGACAAAGAATTGGCCTGATGGTTCAATGTTCGGGAAAACTCGGCCTTCATGTCTTCGTTTAGCTCACGCCACGTTCGACTTCCTTGAACCCGAGGCTTGAGAAAAAGCAGACTCCCTGGCTCGGATTGGGCCTGTACAAGCGTCGTCGTGCCAATACATATATCTTCTGACTGCGAATAGCGATGAAGCAGCCCAGACAGCGCCGTCAAGAACAAAATAAAACGTCCCAGTTCCGAGCCTTTCGACATTTGATCCAGTTGGCGGATTGTCTCCCTGGGAATAACCCGTTCTAGCGTTTCTCTGCGTGCTCCCGGTTGATAGTTAGACTTGCTTTTGCTTACAGGCAATAATTCCCGCGGCAGATCTTGAGACCATTTTTTCATCCAATATTCTTCAATGATCCGGTCTTTCAGATGCGTACTCTTGTCCATACACACTCCCCTCTCTGTCAACCGTTCCCGGCCTTCATGAGCTGACGAATCCACATGATCTTTAATTGGTGGACTACTTGATTAATTCACTATTCAAAATACTCAGTCTCTCCTCAAAAGGAGGATGCACGTGCTTCAATTCTTTCTCCCATTCCGCCTTGCAGCTGCAATCCAGATGCTCCAGAACGCTTGGATCAAGAGTGTGATTATACTCCTTCAACGCCTCCATCACTCGATCACTGCATTGCGGGCAATTGTAAGGCACCCCGACAGGAGAAGGATAAAATTGGAACAATCCGACGATGATCTTCCCCAAATGCGCCGTCCGTTTTACCACCTCAACGATGCTCCAGAGCCATGCCGGTTTATAGGCCTCTTGATCACTTAAATACTGCACCAGTGTATAATCCTGTACGGTACAGCTTTCCAGTGAAACAGTCGTCGTACCGATCTCAAAAGCATGTTCAATCGTTTGTACGGCATGCTCGATAGCCTCTTGTTCCGTAATAAAAGGCGGCTTCAGCAACACATAGCTGCGTAAATTTAGCTCCTGAGTCACCAAGCGGGCGGCCTTGTCAAATTGTTTTAATGAAAAGCCCTTGTTTATGCATACATACCGCAAAAAATCATCAATCATTTCAAGTCCCATGGCGACTTCCACATGCTTATCCGGTAAAAGGCGCTTAATTTCCGCCATATTTTCCTGCGTTACAAACTCGGGTCTGGTTTCAATAACCAGCATTTTGATTTCGGGCTTTTCCCCAACCATGCGTATGATCTCCCACAATGCTTCAGCTGGAACTTCATTGTCGTTGAGAATGGAACCGTTATTATACAGATTGAGTAAAGGATATTTGGTAAAATCAATCCGATTGAACTCCTTCCGAAATTGCTCCAAATAATAATGGGCGGAAAGAGGGCCGTCTTTGCGCGTTTGCTTGGCTAAATGACCGCACATGGTGCAGCCGTTTCCATTTTTCAGAGCCCACTCGCATCCGTTCGACATTAAATACATGACTGCGCGTTGGTAGTTTTTCCCTTGAAAGTTTTCCTCACGAATATCCGTTTCTGTCGCTACTTTGTCCAAATGATACTGTTCATCCGGAATTTTGGCGTGAATTTCCTTCATTAAATTAGCAATGAGTCGGTAATAGTGGGCAGTTTCCTTCGTAGTCATCCATTGATAGGAATCCATTTGTTCCCAGTCCTTCGGCTTTCTCATCTTCATACACCCCTTTTCAAAGTATCCGGGCTATAATCAAATTCAATCGCCCAGACCTCTTGCAGTCCCTTTTCCATCTCCGTCAAGGAGTGAATATCCTGAATAGCACAATCTCTTTCTGTAACCATCAGCCTGAGTAAAGCGACATAACGTTCACATAAGAGTTCTATTGTCGATGTTTCATATGTTGAAGGCTGATACAACATTTGGATGGCTGTTTGCTCCATTTGATGAATACTCACTAGAAGTGAATAATCCGTTACGCTATGCCCGGCAAAGGATTCCAAGGTCAATTCACTTTGTCGATTGATCTCCAGGGGATAATTTTCAATCACGAGCAATGTATCAAATAGAGGCTCTGTGCTTCTGAAATTTCCGTAAGTTTGTATATCCACAAGCGGTGTTGTTTCGTAAGGCTGCCTCGCTATACTCGCTTGCTGAACATCGAGCAGCGCTTGTTGCAGCGTATCGCTATTCCCAGACTGCAACCGCATAGGAACTGTGTTCATCAGAAGACCTACCATTCGTTCAATTCCAGGCAAGCTGCTGGAGCGGCCAGATACTGTTGTGCCGAAAAGCACGTCTTGCCGACCGCTAACCCTTTGTAGCAGAACGCCCCAAGCCGCTGTAAAAAGGGTACCTATCGTTACCGATTCTTCCTTCGCGACAACTTCCAACTCATTCACCAGATCTGGCGGCAATATATACGATTCGCAAGCCGTATCGCTTA
This sequence comes from Paenibacillus sp. DP01, assembly GCF_044784315.1. Taxonomy (NCBI): domain Bacteria; kingdom Bacillati; phylum Bacillota; class Bacilli; order Caryophanales; family Paenibacillaceae; genus Paenibacillus; species Paenibacillus sp. DP01. The sequence goes on along the minus strand of NZ_CP173059.1, from coordinate 1,351,516 downwards.
TTTGTGGGGCAGAAGTGGTATTAAGCAGGTACAGGGGCTGAGCTTCATATCCAGCCAGATAAGCTTGCCAAAATGCCTTGCTTCCGCTCTTATTCTGCTTTCCAAGCCATTTCACGTACTCTCGGAAACGCGGCTTGCTTATCCGTTCCGGTTCTCGGCCTGCACGCAGCGTACGATATGCGTGGATAAACTCACCCAGCACAATACCATTACTCCAGCCATCCATCACAATATGATGATTGCTGACCATCATGATATGACGATCGTGCGTCAGCCTAAACACTGTAATCCGCAATAGTGGGCCCTCGGACAGGTCAAACCCTACGGCGCGATCCGCCTCTCGCAGCTCCTGCAATACCACCTCTTGCTCCATCTCTGCCATTTCTGTGAGGTCATGGAACGCGAAAGATAGTACGCGTCCTTTTAAGATAATCTGAACCGGATTCTGGATCTTTTCCCAGCGGAATACGCTTCTCAGCACTTCATGCTGTTGAATCGTCCATTTCCACGCCTCACAGCAGACAGATAGATCAAGCTGACCACGTAGCGTATAGCTGTATTGTTCAAAATAAGCTCCTGTATCCTTGTCCCGCAAATAGTGATAGAGCATTCCTTCCTGCATGGGAGTCAAACCAATAACATCCTCCACATGTGTTTTGTTCAAAGGACGGTGGGCCATGGTCGTTCCCCCTTACATTTGAATGATGGTGCCAATCCCATATGCGAACAGTCCCTCTTGCGGGTGACGAATAAACGGTTCTCGACAGCCCGTTGGGTCTACAAATTCCTGAAAGGACGGATAGCTTTGTTTCACTTCATCCCAGAAAACGCCAACATCATAACCTCTTCCCCACGTTTCAGGCCGCATGCTGATATCATGAAAAGCAATCATACCGCCCGGCGCCACCAACTCTTGATACATGCGGAAATCCGAACTCACACCACCGTAGGAATGATCTCCATCAATAAATAGCAGGTCAATCTGGCGATTTCCCAGAACCTTTTTCAAATCCTGTTTGGTCGAGCAGTGAAATGAACGATCGCGAATAAAAGAAAACTGCTGTTTCGCGCTGCCGAAACTGGAGTAAAGCTGCACCTCATTGTCATCCTGACCACCTCCATACGGTCCACCCGGATAATCAATACTGACGAGCAGGGCTTCCGGGTCGGCTAGTTGGCTCAAGCAATAAAATACGCCGCCGCTGGCTGTCCCGATCTCAACGACTGTTTTAGGCTTTTGGCGCTTCACGACCTCCAGAAAACGACGCAGCTCATAGGGATTCTGAATGGCTGGAAAAACAGGTACATGCTCAGCGACCTGCTCCAAAATAGCTCTTAACCGGATGGATTGCGGACTGGTTACGTCCTCTTTAAGATTTTCCGGGGAGAGAAGTTCAAACAACTCGGGCACGATAACCTTAGCCAAGAGTCCTTCTACATCAGGCTCATCTTCCCCGTCCACTAACCAGGCTTCCGGCAACTTAGGAAGCTTGTCCTCTGGATTCTCTCCTTTTTCAATGGCTGCTTTGAAGTGACTCGCCTGCTCCCGTGTTAGCTTCACATACCCAGGCTTCCATGCATGAATGAGCAGAAAATCACCTTTCACCTTGATATGATCCAAGCCAAACTTGTGCACCCATGGCAGATCGTTGTATCGCTTTTGCAAATAATAATTTAAGGGGCCTGTCGGAAGAATTCGTAAATGGTCCAATCTGTTACTCATGCTCTCACCTCGTCCTCGTTGAAATCCATTCCGACATTACGCAAAAATGAGCCGGTATGGGAATGCACACAGGCTGCAACCTGCTCAGGGGTTCCAGCCACCACCAGCTGTCCACCTCTGGTCCCTCCTTCGGGACCAAGATCCAACACATAATCTGCCGTTTTGATCAAATGCAGATTATGTTCAATGATGAGGACGGTATTACCTTCATCTACGAGCTGTTGAAGGATGGTTAGCAGACGCTGGATGTCGTCAGGATGCAAGCCTGTGGTCGGTTCATCCAAAATGTATAACTGGCTGCGCCCCTTTTTTAACTGACCTAGCTCCTCCACCAGCTTAATACGCTGGGCTTCCCCGCCAGATAATGTCGTTGCAGACTGACCCAGCTTCATATAACCAAGACCCAGTTGGTTCATAAGCTTCAGCTTGCTGTAAATAACAGGCTGGTCAGCAAAGAAAACTGCAGCTTCTTCAATACTCATCTCCAATACATCCGCAATATTCTTCTCTTGATATGTAATGGCCAGTATATCTTCGCTGTAGCGTCTGCCCCGGCACGTCTCGCACATCATTTCAACGTCAGACATAAACTGCATTTCAGTGACGATCACCCCGAGTCCTGAACAAACTTCACAGCGTCCACCCGGTGAATTGAAGCTAAAATGTGCATCCTTCCGTTGCAGCTGTCTGGCTCTTTCAGTCCTGGCAAACAACTTACGGATAGCGTCAAACACCCCCACATAGGTAGCCGGAGTGGATCGCGATGTTCGTCCAATTGGCTTCTGATCGATACAAATCACCTGATCAATCGACGCTTCTCCTTTCATCTCTACATCGTGCTTCAGATATGCAGGCTTACCATCCAGGTGAGCACGCAATTTTTCATATATAACGTTATGAACCAGCGTGGTTTTCCCTGATCCGGATACCCCTGTGACACAAACCAAGCAACCGAGCGGTATGCGTATGTTCAGGTTCTGTAGATTATTCTCCCTCGCTCCCAGCACCTCCAGATACTTCCCGTCACGAGCCTTTCTCCGCCTTGAGGGCAATGGAATACCTCGCCGGCCGGCCAAATATTGTCCCGTCAAAGAATTGGGATTGCTCATGACTTGTTCCACCGTCCCCTGTGCCACAATTTCACCACCGAGCGCTCCTGCACCAGGTCCAATATCCACAAGATAATCCGCTTGGGCCATAATCTCTTCATCATGTTCGACGACCAAGATGGTGTTTCCCAAATCCCGTAGCCTGTGAAGCATTGCTATCATTTTGCCGGTATCCTTCGGGTGCAATCCGACACTGGGTTCATCCAAAATGTAGATCATCCCCATCAGTCCTGAGCTTAGTTGAGTCGTTAAGCGTACGCGCTGCGATTCACCACCCGAGAGCATCGTCACCGGACGGTTCAGACTTAAATAGTCCAGTCCCATGTCGAGCAGCAACGCCAGACGAGTCTTCATTTCCCGTAAAATAGGCTGTGCGACAGCCGCAAGACTCTGGAAAAATCGGGGGGCCGCTCGCAGTAGTTCATCGCAGTATGCATGCAGCTCAACTAACGGCATATTCGAAAAATCACGGATCGTTTGATCCCCTACACGATACAGAAGACGTTCTGCCTTCAAACGGGCTCCTCCGCAGCTCGGACACACTTGTTCTATCATGACTGCCTTATCTTCCGCTTTCATGGCGCTCATTTCGTCCTTGGCATTAGCGTTGAAGCGCTCATAAATGAGATTCACAATGCCTGCAAATTTTTCATGCATTGGCTTGCCACCTGTAGCAGGATTCTCAATGGCAATCTTTTCCCCTTGAGTACCGTATAGCACAGCGTATAACGCCTCATTCGGCAGATCCTTTACCGCCGTATTCAGGTCAAAATGATACCGGGTCGCCAGTCCCTCTAAAATTTTTCGATTTTTATGAAATTTCTCTTTCTCGCATTGCCAGCCAAGCAGGTGGATCGCTCCTTCGGCCACACTTTTGGATCGATCAGGAATCACACGTTCGAGATTCACTTCATAATGTGTGCCAAGTCCTGTACATGTCGGACAAGCACCCAGAGGACTATTGGATGAAAAAGCTCCTGCCGAGATTTCACTGACCATCATTCCGCAACGGCAACACCCGGAGTTTGGAGTACATGCAGATCGTTTATCGACCATAGGTCGAATTTGCATCCATCCGTCTCCCACATCCAGCGCCTTGTCTACCAGAACTTGAATATCTTTGACTTGCTCCACGGAATTTGAAATCGTCACTTGACCAACCAGTACCTCCAGCCGGTTGTACTCTTTTCCTAGGTGTACTACCTGTGGAGACATACTGGAGAACAAAACTTCTGCTTGCTGTACATCCAGCAATTTTTGGTTCCAATTTAACTGGGTATAGCCCTTTTTTCGTATTTCCTTCAGCAACGCTACAGGCCCGCCATGTGGCATGGAAAGAATTGGCGCATATACATCAATAGATGTATCAGATGGATATTGGAGCACCTGCTCTGTGATTTTCTTTCTGCTTTGAACAGGCAATGCTTCCTGGCAATAGGGACAAACGGCCTGACTTGTTCGTGAAAACAATAACCGCACATAAGAAGAAAGCTCGGTCAATGTTCCCACCGTAGACCTTGGATTCCGGGACAACGTCTTTTGCTCCATCGCAATTGCCGGAGACAGCCCTTCGATCAAGTCCACATCCGCATCTTCCGTTTTTCGCAAGCCCATTCGCTCATATGCGGACAGCGACTCCATTAAGCGTCGCCGTCCTTCTGCATATAGTGTATTGAACACTAGTGACGATTTCCCTGAGCCGCTTACTCCCGTGAAGACGACCAATTGATCACGCGGAATCCGCAAAGAGATATTTTTCAGGTTATGCTGTCTGGCGCCTTTGACAACAATGTAGTTTTGCATGTTTAAGCCCACACTTTTTTATAAATTTTAATGGATTGGTTATGAGCCACTGACTTCAGCACTCAGTACTTCCAGCTCCTTCATCTGTCCCATTTCCATCTTCAGCAGGCGGTCTGCGGTATGAAAATAATGGTCATCATGCGTGATGGCGAACACAATTTTGCCTGCCGCCTTCATTTCAGGCAGAAGTGTATGATAAAAGAACTTTCGGAACTCTGGATCTTGATCCGCAGCCCATTCGTCAAACAAATATACAGGTCGATTCTCCAGATAACAGATCAACAGCGCAAGCCGCTTCCGCTGGCCGCCAGATAGCTTGAGCGTGCTAAAATATCCATCCTTAACCGTTACTTTATCCTCCAATCCCAGCCTTTTCAGATAAAGAACAATGTCAGATTGCTTTTCCTTATAATCAATGTCGTACAAACGCTCAAACAAATGGAAATCAGAGAACACGGTGGAGAAATACTCGCCCGAGGTACGTGGGTCAATGACTTCTCCATTGATCGTGATGTATCCCGTTTGTGGCGGGTAAAGAGCGGTCATTAGCTTGGCAAGCGTTGTTTTACCACTGCCGTTGCCGCCTGTAATAAAAATGATCTGTCCTTTAGCGGCCTCCAGCGTAATAGGTCCGACCACAAAGCTGGACTCTCCAGTCACGTTGCTGTACTCAAAGCTAAGATTGTGAAAACCAATGCGTTCCACAGCAACCTCTTCATCTACCCCATTCGCAGTATCATGTACTTCTCCACTGTCATTAGTTGGCATTTCCGCAATAAAGGTTTTAATTCTTCGCCAGGAGGTCCGAATCTGGAACAACTCCGGCACAGCCTGCAACAACCCGTTGATCGGTCCAATCAAATAAAGAAACACGACAACAAATTGAATTAATGTGTAATCCTTTATGTTCGGGAAAATCGTCGGGAACACAAAGGTTACTACACCTAAAATTAAAATCAGCAGCGTTTCGCCCAGCACCAGCGCATTGGTAAATTTAATACGGGACACCGAGCGTTTTTGCCGATACTGTTCACAGCTATCCTGAATATCGCTCCCGAACTCCGCCTTTTTGCGACCATGCATACTAAGCTCTTTAAAGCCTTTGAGCATGTGATCGATAAACCCCAAATATACGTTTTGGGTATCCCTCGCCTCTTCCCAATAACGGTTAGCCGTACCGCTGACAAGGCTATAAAATGCGGCGATCACCGCAATCACGACCAGCGAGAGAATTGTTCCCCAAAACGAAATCGTACCGAGATAAACAAAGCAGCAGATGACAGTCAGCAAGCTGGTTGCGAACCCGACCGCCACATTAGCCGAGAAGCCGACCATCTCCGTATCATTATTTAAAGTGGCTAAAATTTTGCCGTTGTCCATGCGTTCTAATTTGTCATAAGAGCTGTGCAGCACTCGTTGAATGAGTTCCATCCGTTTTCGATAAATCATGTTATAGGTGATCTTCACTAATTTGGTTTCAATCAGCTTGCGGCCGAAAATATATACTGCCAGCGCCAGCCCGAAATAATACAGCAGGTATTTGAGCGGAATCTCGCTGCCAATCGAGAAATTGACGATAAAAATGACAAAGGCATTCGCCGCACCGCTCAGCAAGCTCATCATCACCAACAAAGGAAGCGAACGTCTAGTTTCATCTGCGTTAGGGAAAAGCGTACCCAGCACCAAGTAGACAAAGCTCAAGAGCAATCCTAGGCCCAAGGCCCCAATCGCAAACGGAAAGCTAAACGGAGACCAGACAATCGCGGTTGTCCAGGAAACCCCCTGCATCGCAGTAGGAACCAGATAAACTCCATACAAAAACGGTGTACTGCAAAGTAAAAACACCAGCCATGTAAGCAGCTTTTTTGGATTCAAAGACTTATAAACACGTTGTTTGCGGATGATGTCCCGTACAACTGTAATCAGCAGAACTCCTACAGCCAGCACATAACATGCCAGCATAATCGTAATGACGGACCATGCATTATCTGTTTTCTGATCCGGCTCATACGGAGACACAGGTTGACGATCTCGTAAAATATCCATCAGGCCGTGACCCGTAATATACGTTAAAGTGGTACCGTTATTCGCCATAATCCCTACAGCGAGCTGATCTTGAGGGCGAAAAACCATATATGCAGAAAAATTCGGATTTAATCCAGCCTTCGACACCTCTCCATTTCCGCTTTGATAATCAGCCCAGCCCATAGCATAAGACGACATATCAAACTTGCTGGGAGCCACAGTGCGGTCAGGCGCATGCGTTTCCATAATTAATGGAGTCATGGGAGATTTCAGGCTGCCCAGTTGATATTTGAGCCAGGTAGCCAGGTCATTACCGTCCATCATGATATAACCAGCAGGACGATTTCCCCTAAAGACAGGGGATTGATATTCACGTGCTTGAAAAAAGCCGTTCTTGTAGCCTGTTGCCAGTGTGGGTGCGGCTTCTGTGGGGTAAAGAGTGGTCTTATGCAGACCCAATGGCTGAAAAATATGGGCCTTCATATAATCTTCGTAAGGCTGCCCCGTGACCTTTTGAATGACAGCCCCCACGATGGCATAGTTAATGGTGGCATATTCAAAGCGTTCGCCAGGACGGTTATGTAATTCTAAGCCATTCACATTCCTCACGACCTGTTCGAGTGAATCGACGCGGTTGGAGATCGGAATGTCGGTAATCGTATACCATGGAATGCCGCTGGAGTGGTGTAGCAACTGTCGCAGTGTAATCTCGACATTTTGGTGTTTGTACTTGGCTTGGAACCATGGAAAATACTTCGAAACAGGATCATCCAGCTTCAACAAACCCTGCTGCTGTAGCTGCAGTACGGCAAGTGCTGTGAATCCTTTAGAACAAGAGGCAATTTCAAAGCTTGTCTCAGGTGTAACAGCAGCTTGCTTGTCCACATTTGCATACCCAAAACTTTTGAGGTAGGCCGTTTCTTTTCCCCGAACCACCACTACTGTCATTCCGGGGATATGACCTTCCTGCATTTTCTCATGAATAAATGCTTCTAGACGTTGAGTCGTGGCTTGATCCAAACCTGCTGCGGCTTCCGCGTGATTAGGCAGAATACATGCCGCCACTAAAGCGAAAATCAGAATAACCGCTGCCATTTTTCTCATGATCATCTTTTTACATTCCATAATCGCTCCAGCTTTCTTTGTAATATGTAATCAAAGCATGCTTGACCAATATATGTAAGACTAATTATCTAGTAATTATATAAAAACACTAGGATAAATAGTATTCAAAACGAAGCATTCAATATGGCGTATAAATATGCGTAATTTTATATTTATTTTATGGATATTTAAGCAATTTATAATGAATATATATTAAATAGGAATGGGTTTATGTGACGAAAAATCGGGAGATTACCAGGTATTGATCTTAATTCGGAGAGTCAATTGCCAAAAATACGTAATAAACTAATAATTATCAATTTAATTGAATTTGTATTAACACCTTAACATTTCATCCCGTTCGGATGTAGTGAGTTAATTCACACTTTTTCGAAATTCCCTAGTAAACCTACAAAAACCTTTTAAAGGGAACTCGTATGTTTAAATTGGTATACAATTGTCGAAAATCTGTTTTATTTTCCTCATAAAAATACAATTTTTCTGCTTGATTGTTTTTATTTGGTCGGATAGCATCATTTTTATGTAGACTCTACGTTTTTCAAAATCTGCATGTATAAGGAGGCTAATGTATGTTCTATGCATTAACGCATGCTCAAAAAAGGATTTGGTATAACGAAAAAATACATGGTACGACGGCCATGCATAATCTGACCGGACTAGTACGCATTCAAAAGGAACTCGAGCTTGATGCACTGGAGAATGCGATTCAGCTCTTCATTTCCAAAACTGAAGGCCTCCGTATCCGGATCGAAGAGCAAGATGGAGAACCCGTACAATACGTTAAGCCCTATGAAAAGGAGAATATCGAATATCTCGATTTTAGTCATGAGACTGATCCTGTACAGCATTTTGAACAATGGCTGAAGGTCGTGAGCGGACAAGCGATGCCTCTGTTGAACTCCAAACTATATTCTTTTGTTATCTTTCGGCTGGGACCTGATGATGTTGGTTATTTGGGTAAATTTCATCATATTATTGCAGACGGTTGGGCTTTACATATCGTGTCGGAACGAATTTCGCAGTATTATACTCTACTAGTCAACCACCGTCCTCTCCCTGCTGATGAAGAATATTCCTACATACCTATCATTGATCAAGAACAAGCCTATCTAGCATCTGAACGTTTTATCAAAAATAAAATGTTCTGGAATGAAAAGTTTCAAACCTTACCTGATATGATACCCATCAACAAAAGTAAAGATATTTCGGCCGTTCGCTCATCCTTTGCCATCGATAGCGAAACCTCTCGCATCATCCAGAATTTTATCCAAAGCTCCAAGCTTTCTGTAAATGTGTTATTCGTATCCGCCCTTCTGCTTTACATCTACCGAACGACTCAAGAAACCGATGTAGTCATCGGGACACCTGTCCTGAACAGATCAGGAAAAAAACAAAAAAATACGTTTGGCATGTTCACCAGCACAATGCCGTTTCGTATCCAAGTGGATGAAGCTTTAGATGCCTACTCCTGGATGAAGCAGGTGGGAACAGAGCTAATGAATTTTTACTTTCATCAAAAATATCCGTATGATCTTCTGGCTGGTGGTTTGGAGCTTGCCCAAAAAGGATATAACGGTCTGTTTGATATGTGTGTTAATTATTACAATATGAAATTTAGTCCCCAATTTGATGGATGCCCCTATGAAGTTCAGGAGGTATTCAGTGGTTATCAGCCTTATGCCCTGCAGCTAGTTATACGTGATTGGGAGGGGAGCGGAAAAATTACGCTGGATTTTGACTATAGAGTGAAGACTTTCAGCGAGCTGCAGATTGCCAAAATGTTTGAGCATCTCATGCATATGATTCGCGAGATGATCGAGCAGCCATACACTCCGATTGCGGAAATTGAAATGCTGTCTACGCAGGAACACAATGAGCTAATCTATGAGCTGAATCAAACTCACTCCCCCTATCCTTCGTCCCTAACCATTACTCAGTTATTTGAACAGCAGGTCGTTGAAAAAGCTAATGAAATTGCCTGTTACTTTGAAGAGCAAACGTTAACCTATCGTGAGTTAAACGAACGAGCTAACCAACTGGCGAGGTTTTTAAAAAGTAGGGGGATTGGCCAAGAGAGTATCGTCGGAATCATGGCGGGGCATTCGTTTGAACTTATCATTTCGATCTTAGCTGTATTGAAATCAGGCGGGGCCTACCTGCCGATAGATCCACACTATCCAGCTGACCGTGTTAGCTTTATGCTGGAGGATTCCGGGGCTGCCTTGCTGCTCACCGACGCACCATTGGATGATGATATCTCTTTTTCCAGAGAAGTCTATCGTATGGATGATGCATCCCTGTACGATGGTGATGACTCCAATCTGGAGCCGAAAATCGGATCGGACCAGCTCGCTTATGTCATTTATACCTCTGGTTCTACAGGCAAACCTAAAGGAGTCGCAGTCCACCACAAGGGACTTGTGAATTACATATATTGGGCGAATAAAACCTACTTTACCGCCGCACGTGAGGTCTTTGCCTGTTATTCGTCAATAGCCTTTGACTTGACCGTCACTTCCATATTCACCCCATTAATCAGCGGTCATGCCATGAGCCTCTACAGGGATGACGATTACAGCGAATTTGTATTGTTTCGCATTCTGAAAGACCAGCGTACAACCATTGTGAAGCTTACTCCCGCCCATTTGTCCCTTCTTCAAGAGTCGAATATTCGTACATCGAACGTCCGCAAATTCATTGTAGGTGGAGAAGATTTCAAAGTCAGTCTTGCCCGGAACGTTCATGACATATTTGGTGGCAATGTTACTCTGTACAATGAGTACGGACCGACAGAAACCGTTGTAGGCTGCATGATCCATATTTATGATTCGAACCGAGATATCCGAAGATCCGTTCCTATCGGCGTACCTTCTGATAACGTGGCTATATATGTGCTGGATGCGTACTTAAAGCCTGTTCCTATGCAGGTAAAAGGAGAAATTTACATTTCCGGTCCCGGAGTGGCGAGAGGATATTTGAATAGACCTGAACTCACAAAAGAAAGATTTCTCGATAATCCTTTTGTTCCAGGAGAACGAATGTATAAAACCGGAGACTTGGGAATACGGCTGGAAAATGGCCTGATTGAATACCTTGGCCGGAAAGATCACCAAGTCAAAATCAAAGGCTTTCGTATCGAACTGGGGGAAATTGAAGGCGCGCTATCCTCATATCAAGGTATTCAGCACGTTGTTGTGAATGTAGTGGAATCGGACGAAGACAATAGCCAGCCTATGTTGTATGCCTACTATGTATCAGATGCTGCTGTCTCTCCCGAGCTTCTCAAAAATTATTTACATGCTTGTCTTCCCCATTACATGGTGCCTAGCCATATAATCCGGCTCGAGACCGTACCACTTACGTCAAATGGTAAGGTCGACAAGCGTAAACTTCCTGTACCAGACTTGTCCTCTGGATTAACGAGCATATATGAGGAAGCTCATAATGAGGTTGAAAATATTCTCGTACAGGTTTGGGGAGAGCTATTCCAGATGGCTAACATAGGTATCCATGATAATTTCTTCGCACTGGGCGGAGACTCTATTAAGGCGATCCAAATGACATCCAAATTAAATAACTATGATCTGGAGATAGGCGTACAGGATATTTTAGCGCATCCCAATATCGCGGAGCTTGCTCATTATACACGTCCAAAGCGTCAGCTATACGATTCAGCTCCAGCCAGCGGAGAAATTCTGCCCACTCCTATCTCCAGTTGGTTTATGGCGCAGACATTTCACAATCCTCATCACTATAATCAATCGATCATGCTTCTGCTGAAAAACGAAATGGATCGTTCCGCTTTGGAAAAGGCCTTTCAGAAGGTGATCGAGCATCACGATGCTTTAAGGATGAGCATGGAGCCTGATGGCAAGTTATTTTATAATCCAGAACTGGCCACCGTCTCGTTCAAGCTGGATTGTTACGATATGATGCATATTTCAGCCGAGGCCCGGCAACATGAATTCAATAACCTGGTGCATAACCTGCAATCCGGTTTCGATCTGTCCCACCGTCTTCCTATCCGCGCAGCTCTATTCGATCACGGACAGGAAACTCGGGAACTGTTCATCACTGCCCATCATCTGGTTGTAGACGGAGTTTCCTGGAGAATTATATTGGAGGATTTATTGAATGCATACCATGCTATAAAAGAAGATGAGGAGGTAAATTTCCCAAGAAAAACAGCCTCAGTTCAAGCCTTTGCTCAAGAACTCCATCACTATTCCACGACTGCGGATCTACGGAAAGAGCTAGAGTTTTGGCGCGAAATAGAGGGTGGAGTCCGCTATTTTCCAGCATCTATCACAAGCCTACCAACCGCTACCGTAAACTATGCTTCATGCGCTGTGGTTGAAGAACATCTGTCTCCTGTCCAAACGCACAAACTGCTCCATGAGATGTCTCAGGCTTACCATACCGAACCTGTAGATTTACTGCTGGCTGCCTTGGCGTTAAGTGTAAAGGAATGGACCGGATTGGACGATTTCACTTATGAGGTTGAGCATCACGGAAGGAGTCTAGATCACATAGATGTATCCAGAACGGTTGGCTGGTTTACTGCGTTATATCCCTTACGTATTCAAATGCCGGGCACAGAAATAGGCAGTATCCTTGCACATGTCAAGGACCTGCGAAGACGTGTCCCCCATCAGGGTATAGGTTATGGCATCTTAAAATATATGCTAGGGGCTATTGAAAAGCATACAGACATTCGTCCTATACGCTTCAATTATCTGGGACAATTCGATCACGAAAGTCAAAGTTCAGACTATGTATATAGGGATACTTCAGACCGTCAAAATGTAGACAACGCCAATCATCTAACAGCCGCCATCGAGGTCAATAGCCTGATTGTTAACGACCAATTGGTGATCGATATGATGTACAGCACAGAAATGTTTGAAGAGGAAAGTATAACTGAATTTATGCATATGTATGTCCAAGCAATTATTCGGATCATTGATTTTACCGTTCGTCAGCAGAATGTTCATTTCACTCCTTCGGACTTTGAAACCGCTCAGATTAGTCAGGAGGATATTGAATTACTTTTCGAGTAAAGATGCATTTTCCATTTACCTTTTTTTGGGATTCAACCTATTCAGAGGTCATAAAAAACATCACTTAACCATAAGGGCAGGCGGCTGCATTTAACCGCCTGTCTATTTAGGCTTCGCTCGTAGTTTCTTTACTCATTTCATATAAAAGTGGGATGGGCAGTGTATAAGTTCTTTCGAAGATCATTTGGCTTTTTTAAACACACCCAGACGGTTCAACACGACCAGTAAGCGATAAAAATCATAACTGCTTGGCAGCTTCGCATCCACAATCGGACTTGCCGGATTAACTGCAACGGCGGCAGCTACCGCTTCCTTGGCCCAGACCGGTACAGGCATAGCCTGACGCGCCTCCAGTTCAGCTACTCGCTGATCCACCTTTTTAATATACGCGCTCTGTTCATTTAAAGTTTGCTTGAGCACATCTTTGCTGTTTTCAAGGGCGTCTATCTGCTGCTGCAGGGCCTTAAATGCCGCTTTTTCCTCTGCTGTCATTGGCTCATCCCCCTCTTCTCCTGCAAATGCTTGGCGTAGCTCGGCCTCTGTTCCGGCATATACATTCAGATCCACAGGCCCTTGAATGCCATCAACCCGTCCACTATCGCTGTATTGCCAGAAATCCCAGCGCTTCCATGCTGTGGTATCACTAGGGAGTCGTGTACTATAACGTGCAATCCACAGATTATAACTACCCAGCGGGTCTTTAAAATGGGCAGCAAAAGCATTGCCCGTATATACCATCGGCTTGCGGCCGCTTACTCGTTCAAATTCCGTCAAAAATGCCAGCGCAATCTCATGAATCGCGGCCGAGCTAAGCTTTCCCGGATTGTTTTCATAATCCATCACCGCTGGTAAGCCGAGCGCTTTCGCGCCTCCCACCTGATCCAGTACCTCGGCGAAATGTCTGGCTTCCCCTTTGGCTGCGTTTACACTGGTTGCATCTACAAAATGGTAAGCTCCCAGCAGAAGCCCGGCTGCCTTGATCCCTTTTGCATTCATGATAAATGTTGGATCAACGTAACGCTGTCCTTGACTTGCTTTAATAAATGCAAACGATTTACCATCGGCTCGTACGCGTTTCCAATCAATCGTTCCCTGATATCGGGACACGTCAATGCCTTCGGCAGCATTAGGGATGCGATTTTGCATAAGGCGCTCCCTCCTTGTCATTCATAATGTTGTAGCACGCTGTCTCTGTTATCCATATGCTTGGACCAAGTAAACGGTCTGGGCTTTTCCATTTTTACGCCGAAAAAGGGCGAAAAGGTAGTCTTCCTTTTTTGTAATGGCGACAGTCAGCACTTTATAAAGCTTTATTTTGCTTGTCAGAAGGATCGGTTGGCTTTATTTTTTCCCCACTCGACTTGGACTCAAAAATGGCTACCGCATTTCGCAAAATATCCGGCATCGGCACTCCCATTCTGCCCACATTTTCTATAATGGACAACAGCTCGTTCGCTAAATAAAAGAAAACGACGGCATCCCGGAAATAGTGTGCATCCCCGAGAATACCGTCGATTAGATGGGCTACCGTAATGAGCAAAAACACGGTAACCTTGCGAAAAATACCGTAATATCCTTGGCGGCTTTTCAGCTCCCCATTAATCCAGGCCGCTGCCCATCCGGTGAAAAAGTCGATCACGACCATCCACCACAGCAACGTCAGCATTGTAGTCCACCCCCCGAAAAAATAACCGATCAAGGTCCCCGTGGAAAACCCCAGCCAAATCTGATCGATCTTTTCATGCATGTTTGTTCCCCCTTTTGAATCTAGGTTTAAAATGAATGCCCTCGGTTAATCCAAGGGCATTTAAAACACGCGGTGCGTGGCATTATTTAGTTGTTACTTAGCTCTGTTCTTATTCGAAAGCATACCATTGATAAGCTTGTATTTTAACATTGTTAGATATATAAACAGTTGCACTGATATTAAAATTAAACCCACCCGGTACTCCTGAATAAGAAACAGAAGCATCTGCACCTCTATAAGTGCGAATACCTGCAAGATTGCTGATATAACCGTTATAATCACTAGTACTACTGGAAATAGATATGTTAACCAATACGATGCTAGGTGTAAACGATAATCCTGAGATTGCTAAAGATAACAAAGGATTAGTAGATGTTGCGGATACCTGACCATTAAAATTCCCACTTGCAGATTTTTTGGTGGATAATCCACTTATTACCGCCGCTAACTGATCTCCGGTCATACCAGAGTTGGCATTACCGCCTTTGCCAGTGATAGCGTTAGCGATCTTTGATTTAAGATCACTGGCTTGTGTAAAAGCTTGGTCTGCCCGATTGTAAGCTTCATTCGCTCGATCATTAGCAGCTTTTACCGCACTAGGCGTAGCTGCCTGATCTGTAGCTGTACTCCCTGTGGAAGTATTAAGCTGCACAATCCCTCTCGCCTGTGTTGACGCAGAAGGCAAATCTGATGCAGGGTGACTATGCTGCTTAGGAGCTGCATATTGCTCTGTATACTTCTTGGCATTTCCCTCTGCTGCGCTCCAGGCCGCTTGTTTGGCTGCCGTAACATGGATCTCTGTATTGCTGGCATGATTGTCTAGCGCTTCCTTGGAAGCAATCCCGTTTCCAGCCGGGTCCTTTTTGATATTTTCAACCTGCGCGGCCAATTCCTGATCGTTTGCATAAAGAGTATCAATGGGGACATTCAGAACGTCCGCATGTCCTTGGTCGGTAGTAACAAATCTGCGTGGTTGTTGTATGCTCATATTTCTTCATCCTCCTTAATAAATATCATCAATTTCGAAAACAAACTCCATATCACTGTCCTTGACCTTATTAGTCATCGTACGGACAGCTGTTAATTTACCAGCCGAATCTACCAACGCAAGCTCATTAATAGTCTCACCCACCAATTCATTTTCTGCCAGTGAGCAGGTATACCGAATGGTTGCAGGAGCAATGAATTCTGAATTGGTAATATCCTTCTGAACCAATTCCTTTCTCAACACCTGTTCTGTTCCCTCCAATGGCAGTGGCTTCCCTGCTTGATCCACACCCCCACTACCAAACGCCATTTTTACCACTTTTGTCAGTGTTCCTCCTTCAGCGCGGGCACGTGCCATCTGTTCCCTTGCGTAAGCAGTTGTAACTGTCAGAACTTGTTCTGCCATACTTATCATCCCTTCTATCTTTAAGATAATTTCTTTATATATTTAAATTGAAATGACTTCCTCGGTTGAGCTTAACATCTGACTCCCATCCAGCATCATGCTGCCATCTAATGTCCAATAATGGTTTCGAATTTTCACGTTGGCTTCCTGATGATGATCCATTCGATGCTTGATGACTAGTCTCGTACGGTTGAAATATCGCATAGGTTCCTCTGTCCATCCGGACAAAGAGGCTATCCCGTCCAGTAGCTCGACACCATCTAAGTACCATGGCTTCCCACCAAAAAAGCGGGCTCTCGAACGTAATCGAATACGAGAAACCATTTCATTCTCATGAAGAAATGCAAGCCTAGTTTTGTTATTCATATAAAATGCAAGATGAGCAGGCTTAATATCCTCGATGATCTTTTTGAAATCAATCATATTTTCAGGAATACGGTTTTCAAAACTTATACCAAACTTATATTCCATCGGATGAAAGTCTACTTTCCCTTCCACACCAAAAGAGTTCATGATTTTCCGTACTAAGTCTCCTGAAAATTTACCGCTTCCACGGAGTTTCGACTCCACAACAGAACGTCGCTGTTCCAACGGCTTTTCCAAATCGACCGGGATACCTAACTCCATCTCCCAGCTTTCCAGCGCCCAAGTGGCTGTGCGAACAAAAAATTGCGCCAATGTTTCATCCAGCGCGAGATATAGAGCATCTAGTTCGCTACCCTTTGCATCCATATCTGCATACATTACGCGAGAGGTTTCGTAATAGGCTGGCAGACAGGAGAATAGCTCTTGTCCACGCGAACTGGACATTAGATCCATTCTTTCATACATACTCACTCCTCCTTTGAGTACAGGCATTTTTGCTCTGTGCTCTATACCGTCTTCTTACGGAAAATAGAGCTATACCATTTAACCGTTTCTCGCTGTGCACTAGAACCCTCCATAGATGGTAAATTCTCTACGTTATCCAATTCCAGATCAGAACGATGGGATAAAATCATTTCCAACACTTGTTTACGTTGTTGTTCATTTAAAGCATAGCTTCCAATAATAGATGCTACATGGTCTTCTCCCCGATCATAGCGGGTAATACAGGCATGAGCACAAATGCGTAACTGAGCCTCTGTTAAAACGGTCATAGTTATGACTTCACCTCTTTCAATAGGTCTTTTGAAGTTAAATAGGAGTAAGTACTTGTTTAATTTCCTGTGTTACCAAGCATGAGCTGAGTCAAAGTTAATTCAAGATCTGCTATACGCTGCTTCAATAGATCTGTCTCACTTAGCTGTTGTTCCGATTTTTGCGTCAGTTCTTTAATCGCTGCCCCACTTAATCCTTCACTCCAGAATGTCGTTGGATCTCTTCGTTCTGGGGCTGTAAATGTCTGAGCAAGATATCCCGGCTCGTCACCACGTTCATTTTCCAGCATGTTCTGCCATTCATCATGTAGCTTCTGAAATGCAGCTTGAGATTCCTTGCTGAGTTGCTCATTCATCTTCTGGGCTTCTAACAATTTTTCATCATATTCCGCTTCATGGGTTAGCCAGGATTGAATGTCAAAATGGGGCTGGTATAATCCCGGTGGAACTGGAATACCTACGATATAACCAGTAAGTTTTTTTTCCTTCATAGTCTGATTCATGGTTTCTAATGAAGCATAAAAAGGGACGACTCCCACAAAGGCATCGTCCACAAGTTCATCCTCTAGATAGAGGCCGTTTGGATTTACTTTAGGAACCGCTCTCAATTCGGTCACTCCCCTTATTTTGCACGGTATTTAAAATCAAGTATCAAATAAGAATTGTGTACTGCGTTATCGCATTGTATACTGGTCTCGCCTACATATATAGTTGAGGGATAAGGGACACTACCTTCAGCAGAAAGTGCCGCAACCTCCATAGGTCTTTCTGCCTCATAACCGGCTGGTAACATAAATATCTTTGTTCCAAAAGCAGTGACACCTCCGCGAATAAATCCCTGTACATGTACCCAGCCCTGAGAATCCTTACAGTAGCCTAATGGTCTACGAGTATTATCATAGTTAACCCATCCGTTAAGTAACGTAGGTGCTATCCATTTTAAAGTGTTTTTTTGCTCTCTCCTCTCATTTTCAACGACCGATAAAAGTGCACTATTCTGTTGAACACTATCCACCAAGTCAAGCAAAAGCGTTTTTTCGTTGGCTGTGTAAGTTCCGATAAAGGTGGCAACGGGTGAACGATCAAACATTAAGTAGGTAGTTTTATAAGACGACGATAAATCGAAATTAGCAGCTAATGTATACACTTGCTCTTTACCATAGGTGGATTGGTATTGATCTGAAACTGCAGCAGTTCTCCATGACAAATCTTTTTTACCATCTTTATAGACGGATAGGATTTTATTTACTTTATTTTTTAAAATACTCGGATCATCTGTACGACCGTTAATATAATAGGCCCCGTTTGTGTAAACAGCCTTTGACCGTTCACGTAGTATAATTCCCGTACCGATTTCAACCTGATTCTCACCCTCCATAAAGGTTAACTGTCCCTCGCTAACGATAGGTTCAACAGTAGGCGCCTCAAGCTGATAAGTGAGTTGTTGCGTTGTCCAATTTCCATACCTTGTGTATGCCAAGGAAGCTATATCTGTTGTTGGTAATGTTGTAACGAAAAACGTTGCAGATGGCGTACCGTTAGCCACATAAATTGAATCTATTGGGCACCACGCCTTGCCTGCTGCTTCGTTATTAAAGGGTTTGCTTACATCCCCTTGTCCCGCAAGATACATCTTCCAACCATTAAAATACGCCTTAATTTCGTCCGATGTCGGTATATAGCTGTCTCCCCATCCGCTATCTGCAACCGACACCCCTATTTGAAAATTATCGTACGTGCCATTATTACTCGATGAACCTATATTGAGGCTGTCAGATTGACTAGTTACAGTTGCATAATCCGATTCTTTAATAACCTTGCCGTCAAACTTGACAAATATCCCAGTACCATTTATGGCTGGTATTATTCCGTTGTTTGGTGAGCCTACCGTTTTAATCCCTATTACCGATGTGTAAAATGCATACTCCCGATTATCATCCAGCACTAGGGTTTTCCACTTCTTAGACTTAAAATATTGGCCCTCCCGCTCAAATACCGTATCAGCATTTTCGCCCGTAACAGGATCGGCATGCAGGTCTGCTTGTAATGCCAGCATGGAGTCTTCACGGGGTTTGAATGGTTTGGCAATGCTTCCGATGTTAAGCATCATTTCTGAAAAGACAAACGTACCAAAAACACCTGTGTCCGCTCCAACTATAATACGCAATCCATATGTCCCCGCAGGAGTTGTAAACGTCTGTGACAAAATATGCTCACCGTTAGCGACTGCATATGGACCAGTGTCTAAGGGTTCTCCAACGTAACTCCCGTAAGCATCTAGCGCGTGAATATTATAGTATCCACCTGCACCAATGACTCCGCCGATATTAGATACTGACACTTTCATAGATAGAGTATAAATTTTACCAGCTGTAGCAGGAAGGTTCCAAGCATACAAGCTATATCCCGCCGTACTTTTAGTGATAGTGGCGACATATGGAGCAGTAATTTTTTTTGAACCTGCAGTCACGCTGTTTTCAGCTTCATAAATGCTAGGCAATAAATTCTCGCCATACCGAATCGCATACGGATTACGCACAGGCATAATGCTGTCTACATATGGATATTTAGTAGATACTTGTTCAGGTGACATGCTATCTAGGGTAGCATATTCTGAAGCGCTGACCTCATAAAGACGAATAGCATCTGCATAAAAAGCTTGACCAGTTGCTGTTGAAATCGATGAAACTTCCAGGTTTATCGCAGTATCATTTGTCGGTGCACATTTTGTATAGATCGTTACGAATCGACTTTGATCTTTTGACTGCTTGAGGGCCTTATTACCACCTGTTGAAAAGTTTACATAGATATTGTTTGAAGCATTGATGTTTTTAACATCAGCTAGGGCGATATAGTATCTTCCACCAGTAAACTTCAATCCGGTACTATACACGTTATACACACCGGAGGCATTCTTTGCAGTAACCTTGATAGATCCTGCACCCTGCGCCTTATTAGATGTTTCAACTGCAAGATCAGCTTCCCAACCTAAAAGGCTGCCGATTCGGTCACAAGAGCCTGCCCGCCCCAACAAATTCACTAACGTACGCCCGCTCAGCCCCGTCAACGAAAATGGCGCAGCCTTTTCCGTATGAACAATCTGTACCCCAGGTTCCAAAGTTACCGCCTTACGCTCTGTTGTATTCAAACGCTTCCTAATCTCATTCACACCGTCATTCACGTCACCAGCAAAATCATCTACAGCCCCCCAGTTTTGATCCAAGTACTTCTCTAGATCAAAATACGTTGTTTTGGGCGATGTGCGGTCAATTTGATTTAAACCAAGATTCGGTGTTTTTTCGCTTGCCATGTTATGCGCCACCTCCTAAATACCTATCCTGTGTTGTAAGTTCATTTTCATAGAAGGTCATGGACTCCACTTCGGCAATGGTCAGGTAGCGTAATTTGTACTCCACTGCCATGTGAGCGGGCTTGATCTCCTCAATGGCTGCTTTCAGGTCCTCCACGTTGGGGGGAATCCCAATGGTATCCATAAATTTGACCGTAAATCCCCATTCGGTAGGGTGAAAAGTAACATCTACCGTGCCTCCGTCATACGCCTCAGCTACATTTTTGGCAAGCTTGCCTGAAAAAGTCCCTGCCCCCCGCAGCTTCGATTCCACCACTGCGCGCCGCTGATCCAACGGCTTCCCCAGATCGGTTTCGATCCCTAGCTCCGTTTCCCAGCGTTCCAGCCCCCAGGTGGCGGTACGTACGAAAAACTGTCCCACCGTTGCATCCATTGCAAGATACAAGGCGTCCAGTTCGCTTCCTTTAGCATCCATATCGGAGCGCATCACACGTGAGGTTTCATAATAGGCAGGCAAATAGGAAAGCAGCTTGCGTCCCCGCTCGCTGCTCATTTGGCTTACTGTATCTCTCGCTATTGCTACCCGGTTAGCAAAGGTGTCACCACGGTTTACACGTTTTCCCTCGTCAGGGTTATTCAAAAACTCTTCAAAACTGTCTATTCCGTTGTTACTCACTGACGCTCACCGTCCCCAGCACGGCTACCTGACCTGATCCAATCTCAATATTCTGATTGCTCTGTCCGTTGATTTTCAGCTCAGAGAAATCAATAATAATCGGAATGTCCAGCAGCACAGCAGAAATCCGGGTATACCGTACCAATGGATCTGCCTTGTAAAAAGCAAGCTGCTTCAAATACGTCCGCACACCGTTTTCGATCAGCTTTTTGATTTCATCCAGTGTGGACGGCTTCTCTTTGGTGCGCTGTACCTTGACCGAAATGTTTATTTCCACTTCTGCCGCTGGCATGATCGTCACCACAGGACCTGCTGGTGCTAACCCTTCGCCTTGCCCATCCTGGGTCGGATCGATATACTTCTGCACCTCAGCCACGATTTCCGGGCTGGCAGCGCGTTTATCCGTATCCAGCACATATAACCCCACTGTTCCTGGCCCTTTCCAGAGTGGAACAACTTCTACGCCACCCACTCCAGCAATCTCATTCGCCCACTGGGTATACTGCGCCTTGTTGCCGCTTGTACCCTGGTTCCGCACCTTGGCATAAAAACGCTCCAGCAACAGCTGGTCGCTTTCAATGTCTGTGCCGCTTTTGGTTTCCTCCGTATTGATCACGGAGGAAACCCCGCTAATCGGAGTAGCCATCACCTGAATGACACCCGCTGGCACGTTGCCGCTACGTCCAGGATTGACCGCCCGAATGGCCGCTTCCCCGCTACCCTGTTCATCCAGCGTGACTGAGGTCGCGGTCGCATACTCAATGGAGGCTTCCCCAGATACATCATCTGCCGGAGTCGCCACCAACGTTCCTGATGGAACGATTGTTCCCGCTGTGCCCTTGAACGTGACCTTACCTGATGCAGCAACGGCTTCCCGCCGTTTCACTCCATGCTCTGCTGTCCGCAAATCCAGTTCCGGCGAGCGAAAATCCGGGTTATCACTGGCTGCTGTGCTGGCAAACCCCCGACGCAGCAGCTCCTGCGCCCAGATTGCCGCTTCAGAGAGCATAAATGCTACTGGAGCCTGCGCATCCCAAATAAAAGAGCCCTCGGACTTATCTATGTCCGAAGGCACTTTTTCCAGCATTCGATTTAAAATTGACTCTTCCGTCTGGTCTACCAAATATTCCGGCAAGTCTGCCATTAGATCACCACACTTTCCACAATTTCTGTCTCATCCCGCACGTTCGTAATCTGGCAGCTAAAATAGCATGCCTCACCTTCCCAGCGAAACGTGAACTGATCCACACTAGCCGTACGTGCATCTGCTAGCAACGCCTCTGTGACCATGCGCTTAATTTCACTTTCTTGCACACCGTGCCCATAGCTGCTGCCAATCAGCTCCTCCAGCTCACTTCCATAGTCAGGCGAATAGATCACATGACGATAGCGAGGAGTGCGTATGGCTTTTTCACACCACTGTACCCAAGCTTCTTTCTCGCCTGTAGTCACGATTTTACGGCTAGGGCTCATTACAAACTCCCCAGCTTCAAAATCAAATCTCCAGCTTCGCCCAAATACAGCACGGTTATCCTCCAGTACATCCGGGTCAGTCACATCTGTGTCTGTCCAGATCATATCATCTGTTTCGGGAAACAAATTAGCCACGTCCATTCACCACCTTGCACACGACCACCACATCGTTACCACTATTCACCCGTACCGCCAGTACACGATCCCCGGGCTTAAGTCCTTTGTTCAGGCTCAGATTTACATCCTCCAGCTCATCCTCCCCGATATAAAAGGAAGTTTTCAGCTCTTTGCCCTCCCAATTTTCGGGTTCCACCGAGGTTGAGGTACCTTTGTACATATGGCGTGGTACAGATAGCAGCCCCGGCAGCTCGGCGACTAGATAATCCTGAAGCTCATGTTTAAAATCATCCAGCTTGAGTCCTGTGGAGGTGATGGTACCTAATACTGCACCTACTCCACTAAGCGCTTGCTTGGTGTGTTTATGAAATGAAGATTGCAGCGCAGTGGCTAAATGCCCGTAGGGGTCCTTATTCAAGGTAAAACCTCCTTTTTACATCGTCATACGTTCCGAGCTCCAGCGACATACTTCCAGGGTTGCCCAATTCCCTGCTTACTGAAATCACCAACAGCTTCATGGTCCCTAACATTACCGCGTCTCCTGCTCGAATCGTATTCATATCTGGTGCATTTACCGATATCGTTTGTTGTATGCCTCTCAGCTTACTTTTGGCCAACTCACGTGCCGCCGCACCCGATTTCACCTCGTCATCCTGTACGATCACCTGAAGTGTTCCATATTTGGCAATATCCTTTTCCTCAAGCGCCATCACCTTGGAAGGAACCTCTTTCCCCGTTTCACTGGCCGCCGTAGCCAGCACCTTCACTCTCGTGGCTGCGCCTTCCAATGTACGGGATTGTGTCGTATCGGTCACTTTCTCCAAAACATATACATCTTTGTTCGTGCCCAGTTCGTACAGCTCCAAGCCGGAAGAAATCATACGTGGATGATACAGCTTGCCGCCCGCCTTGGCCGTCTCCCGCAGATCGCCCAGCATCATGGAATAAATGGACTGCGTCCGGTATACGGCGCGCCCAAGCTGCTTTTTTGTGTCTGGCAAAGAAGCGATTTTCAGCTTCCAATCCCTCGCATATTTCTGAAAACGCTGGGTAGCCGTCTGCTTGGCAGGAAGTAAATATTCATCCTCCGACTTGTCCAAATATACCGTACGGTCATATAGCGTCAGCGTCATACGTTTAAGCCCGTTGTTGGAGGTTTCCACTTCCCAGATCACCGCTGGAGATAACAAAGGAACATAGTCTTTTTTACCATAAGGAATACCACTAACCCGGATTGACATCCCTGGAGAAATGACCGGCATATCGGACGTAACGACCAAATTGACCGTCCCCTGATAGGCGATTTGCTCCAGCGAATCTCTTAAATTAATGTTCTCCACAAGTGGCGAAAGATCATATTTATCCTGTAAAATGACTTTATAGCTCATGACAGCACCAGCTTTTGCCCCGGTTTAATCGCATTCGGATTTTTCCCGATGGTCTTTTTGTTAAGCTGATAAATGCGACTCCATTGCGAGCTGTCTCCCAGCTCCAGCTTGGCAATTTTGGACAAGGAATCTCCCGATTTAACCGTGTAAGTTTTCTTTTTTTCTTTCATATCCGTGCGAGGCTTTTTGTTGACTGTCACAGACTTCGAACCGGTACCAGATTTTTTGGCTACTTTCATTTCGCTCCAGGTTCGCAGTGACAAATCAAAATTCACATCCCCATATTCCCCGCCCCGAAAGGTCGAATTATGAGAAGCTACAATTACGGGTACGTTCACAGCTGTCTCCGTAATGATAAAACGTAGCGGACTCTTGGATAACAAAAAGCCATTCAACGTGTTCATGGCCTCCTGCGGATCAGGGATGTCTTCATATGTGCAATATGCTGGATTGTATTCTTTCGGAAAAAAAGAAGAGAAGGAGATTTCCTTCACCTTCTCCCCTTGTGGAAAGTCAAACTCCCCATAGGATAAAATCGTCGTTGTATCAAATCCCTTTTGTCGTGAAATCGTTACTTCCTCAGGATTTACTGGAAACTGAAACTTTTTTCCCTTACCATCCGTCAAACTAAATTCCATCTTTATCCTCCTTCCCTACTGCTACCATTTACTGCATTACATAGCTCCAGCGCCCGTTGGTTTGGTATTCTGCGTTGCACGCAAAATTTCAGCTTTGAGGCGGTAGCCAATCTGCGTAATAAGACCATCCACATCCAGCTTGTTCTCATGCACAGTGACCTGTACAGCCCCCGCAGGAAGATTAAATTGATTGGTGGTTTCGGTTTTAAAATCCTTCAAAAAGCCAGACAATGTTCCCATTTGTTCAGGACTGATCTGTACTACTTGAGGAGTGGGATTACCGTTGGCCTTACCTTTAGCTTTGGCGCCATTGTTAGCATGCGCCGCAGTATTCAACATTGGGCTTGGGTTTACCCCTTGGTTAGCGATAGCCATCGGTCCGTAAGGATTAGGAACGCCTTTGGCGCCCGGTTGTGGAGGCACGAATGCGGATGCACTATATAAAGGCGGCATAGTTGCTAAGGGCTTAAGAGACGCACCTATATTTGAATTAGGTGGGATTGAAGGTTTATGAACTTCAGGTGGCTTAGTTGGCTCTTTTTTAGGTTCGTCTTTTTTACCGAAAGAAAAGAAATCAGAAAAGCTCTTACCAAAGTCTCCAGCCTTATCTGAAAGCCAACCTTTGACCTGGGAAGCCTTTTCTCCAAGAAGTTTACCAGCGGACTTTGCCTTTTCCATCATAGCTGGACCATAATCTGAGACTAAGCCGCCAATTTTTCCTCCAACAAAATCTCCCGCCATGCTTCCAAGTTGAGAACCAACTACAGTACCAATACCCGGAAGCAAAAATGAACCTATAGCACCGCCTATTGCAGAACCAGCAGTCCCGCCTACAGTAGAACCAATAGCTTCTGCACGTTCTTTACCAGAGGTAGCCTGTGCGATGTTCATAATATCCATCCCATAGCTTAAAGGACCCAGTAGCTTTTTCGCACCGCCTTTTAAAAGGTTTTTGAACAAGCCTGATCCTGCTTCTTCTGCTGCACCAGCTACTGTGCTAGGGTTTACAAGGCTGGAAGCGGCACTAGAAGCGGCTGTGGCAGTACTACCACCACCTTTAAAGATTCCAAACATCCCCTCTCCACCTTCAAAGAGATCTGAGAATCCTCCACCTACTTTTTCCATGAAGTCCCCACTATTTTTCCCAAAAGAATAAGCCTTTTTGGCAACATCTTTAATCTTATCTCCAGTAGTTGCTCCAACAGGTCGAGTAAATAATTTTTTCCCTGCTTTCAATGCTTTTTTACCCGTTGAAGGTGCTTCAGATAAGTTTTTTATTCCCCCACCAATTTTTTTGAGATTACCAAAAAAATCCTTTGTTTTCCCCCAAACCGTCTTAGGCTCTTCTTTTTTCTCTGCAGCTGGTGTCACAGATCCCAACTTAGTACTCAAATCCGCAATAGCCTTCGTATTGGCCTCTACAGCAGTAGTATTTGCTTTCAAAACCGTACTCAGATTGTTATCAGACTTGACCGGGTCTGCTTTAGCAGTGCCGCTATTTACCTTCACATTCACATTCCCAGAGGCATTAATAATCTGAGATTTAACCCGGTTAATCTTGTTCAACAGATTATCCAAGCCTTTGGAAGCCATATCGTTCAGCACAATTTCCGGGGCCATGCGAGTGCGGCCGATTTTCAAAACACGTCCTTGAATTCGCTCAAAATAGCGTTCCATTGCGCGCAATTCTCTGTTCGCCTTAATGACGTTTTTAGGATCAATCACAAGGTTCATGCGGTAATTTAATGCTTCTGCCATCTATCATGTTCACCTCCTTGTTTATACTTTTGAAGCTGCTATGTTATCCATTTCCTGTTCGGCAAACGCCAGCAGCAGCATGCGCTCACCGCGGGGAAGCCGCCAAAAGTCTCCGGGACGAAGGTGGTGCCGGACCCACAAGTGGTACAGCATCGTCGTCATTCCCCCGGAGCCGATTAGTTTTTTAGATCAGCAATCTCAACGCCAAAACCGGACAGTTCCAGCACTTTATCTCCCACTGCATCCAGTTCACCCGCCAGCAGCATACGGCGGACAGACTGTTCGCCACCGGACAGCTTCAAGCGGCTTGTAATCCGGGGATCTCCCCAACCATTAAGGGACAGGCCCTTCACTTCCAACTTTCCGGTGGCTTCCGAAATCAACAAGGCGTTGAACGTTTCGGTATCTACCTTTTCGTCTACAGCACCCTTCACGGTTCGGCGAATCATGCAACGCTCACGAATGCTGTCCACCTTACTAGAGGTCAGTCCGTGCAGTACAATTTTCATATCGAGGCGCTTGATACGAACCGTTTCTTCCGGTAGTTTCTCAGCGGCTTCAAACAGACTGTCCAAAATTTGTTCTTCTGTCATATTCTCATTCAAACTCATAGGTCATTCTCCCTTATTGTTAATTTCAGATTTTCACAAATTCTTATTTTCATTTGGGGAACGGGACACCTGACAGCATCCCAATTCCCCGTTAACCAATTTAGTTCGCTACAATCGGATCCAGCAGCTCATAGCCTTCGAAGGTGAAGGTCGTTTCTTCCTGTACTTCCTCGCCTGCTGTCCAGTTGGCTAGCTGGATTTTGTCAGCAGTGCAACGGATGAGACGAATACTTTCATGTCCAAAAGCTTCTGGATCATCCAGCTTCGTAATAATCTCAAAACGATTAAAACCACGACGAATCATATCGGACGTAACTTTGTAGCCACTCATCGTCCCCGTCCCTTTTTTGATGCCGCGCTTATGCACCTTCCACTCATTGCCCACGAGATTCAGCTCGCGTTTTTCCATTTCCACGCTGGCTTCCAGCTTATTGATATTCGTCTGCCACACCCCATCCACATGCGCCTGACCAAACGTACCTAAAATAACTCTTGAAGCATCCAACATTTCTTTTTCCTCCTCAAAATAATTCATAATATAGTTCGGGATTCCACAAAATCCTCGTTGTTAAAAAGCTACCTTAATCCTACTGATCGCCACCGAAATGCTTAGGCGCGTAAAATGCTTATTTATTGCACGTAAAATGTGCCGAACAGCTGCTCCATCACGTCGGTGAGCTTCACATTCCATTGCAGGAACACTTGATCCGGCTCCGGTTTGATGACTGGCGCATCACCGTAGTAAGCCGGATCGAGAATGACATCGTAGCCATCCGCCTCGATCACGTTGCTCAGCGACAGCTGTGCCAGGTATTCTTTGATCGCACCGATGAGTGCCAGACGGCCTTCTACTGTGTTG
This sequence comes from Paenibacillus sp. DP01, assembly GCF_044784315.1. Lineage (NCBI taxonomy): Bacteria > Bacillati > Bacillota > Bacilli > Caryophanales > Paenibacillaceae > Paenibacillus > Paenibacillus sp. DP01. Next base: position 1,323,562 of record NZ_CP173059.1, on the reverse strand, counting down.
TTGATTTTGCCAATGTAAGTCTCTTCGGCTGCACGCTGCAAGTCAGCGTTAATGGCATCCATGACACGGATGGAACGGATTTTCTTCCACGCATTGTTTTGTCCGGCAGACGGGTTCACCAAGCTGTTGATTCCACGCAGCGCTTTGACCTGACGGCCATCGAAGAACAGGAGGAACACCCCGTTACGGACAGCCTGTTCCTGCTCGGAACGTGTCCAGCGGCGGGTTACATCCTCAAAAGGCGTAACCGCATACGTTGCGGATTGGTTCAACCGTTGGCCTGCGATCAGTCCGGCTACATAGGCAGCCGTTTGGGCGGAGCTGTAGTCCGTACCTGCCAGACGTACGCCTGTGCCCACGTTTACGATGCCTTCATGGTTCAGTGCCAAAGAACGTGCAGAAGCCAAGCTGACAGCCGTTTTGGACACATCATCTGCCGCAGAACCGCCGAATACAGCGATGACGCCTTTGCCTTCATTCCGGACACGTTTGATCCAGGCAGCAAAGCTTTGCAGCAAAGCCAGATCGGCTGCATAATCCAGGGCCAGCACATTAAACTCCTGTCCTTCCAATGCTTCCTGCATGGCGATGTAATCGGCATTAACCAGCTTGCTATTGCCGCTATTGCCACCTGTCAGATGTACGCCGCTGACATCCGCTGGAATGCCGCCTTCGCCGACAACCTCAGCTTTCACCCATACGTTTTCGCTGTTTTCGTTCAGCGCTTTGGCAATCGAAGCAGCCGTACCGTCGCTGCCTTTGTACGTACCCAGCAGTTTGGTTCCTTCATAGAGGCGCACCTCACGAGCTTGCTCGTCGCCCAAAGTTGGCTGTACCGTTACGGCAAAACCATTACCGCGGCTACCTGTGTACAAAGCCTTCAAACGCAGCACGTCGGTCGGGGTCTCGCCACCGCTTTTTAGTGTTACAGACGCTTCAGCAGCCGTGTCATCTGCCAATCGGTAAGCGAGCAGTTTTTTCGGACCGCCCAGCAAAGCCAGATACAACGTGGAATATGCTGTCGCACCGTTCTCACTGTCGCCGGAGAAGATTTGGCTAATAGCCGTTTCGCTACCCACCTCTACAAACTCACGTACAGGGCCCCAATTCGCCTTGATGGGTACAACGACCGTACCACGTGATCCACCTTGAATCGCTGAAGCTGCTGCTGCCTGAAAATTCATATACAAACCCGGTAATACCGGTTTATTCGTGTTTTCCCATGTTCCGCCTGCCATAATTAATCCACCTTCGCTTTCATAAATTGTTCGATTTTAGTGTGTGCTTCTGCTACCGTAAATAGCTTGTCCTGTGTGCCAAAAAAGGCGCCTGCCAGCACTTCTACTTTTACAGAAAATAATTGTTCTGCGTGTTCCTTTAGTTCCTCTAGCGTATAGCGTGGGCCACTTGCTTCCTGCCCGCTATGTAGCGGGGTCTTCTCATGGCTTTCCAAGGTCACTCGGACCACCTCATTTCAAAATAGGATGAATTTCCACTCTGCGAATCAATGCCGCTTCCTCAGCCGGACGCATACGCCGCTGTACCAGCGTCAGCCGAAGCTGACCGTCTAAAATGGCATCCGCCTGCAAATCGGCTGAGGCTTCAGCCGTAGACATATAACGGCCCTTGTCCTGCTCCAGAGGAAGCTGGATTTGAGCGGCAAAGCCTTCGACCAGCGCGGAAGCTGCGCGGTTCTCTTCGGTGGTGACCGGGGCAGTGATATGCCCGATGAACCGTTTGCGGAGCTCATACATGGAGGCTCCTGCCATCCGGGTTTCACAGCCGCTCAGCCGCCATAATACCGCGTGGCTTCCCGGCTGTGCGGGCCATGCGTCGGCGTATACCGACCACAATTCGCCCAGTTGCTTCTGCGTCCAGCCGACCAGTGCTGCCAGCCATTCTTCCGGCTGTGCTGCATCAGGTGCTGAAGCGGCCGATCCACCTTCTGTTTCAGGCACATACACGCCAAAACGCAGCGTTCTATAGGCCTTGCCCGTAACCGTGTCCAGCATTTCTGCATCCCGCACGCCCAAATAGTGCGCGGTAAAAGCAGACGTGTCCTCACCTTTACCTGTCACCGATGCTCGGTGCAGTCCGGCAATCAGGGTATTCGCCCATACATCGGCCTGCGCCAGCCCCGCTTGTCCTGCGTACAGCTTGATGCGGACAACCTGCCGGTAACCGGCCCAGGAAGACTTCCAGATTTCCTCGCCCAGCACCATAACCGCATACGGCTCCTCTGCCGTCTGCGACGGGGGTTGAACATCGTATACACGCCCTTGCAGCGCCGGAATAATGTCTATGAGCTTTTGCTTAAAGGCTTGTCTCATCCTGTGGCATGCCACCCTTGCGTATCCTGTGCTCGCATGCTGTGGCTGTTTAGCCAGGCTTTTTTCCACTTCCATGCTCTCAGCCGGCGTAGCCTTGTACTCATGCATTGCAGCATCCCTTGCTTAGGCAACACGACTCCTCCTTTCTATACATCGAATTCCCGGGAAGTGACAAAGACGATGACCGCATGAAAAAACCGGCCCTATTGGCCGGCTAACGTTTGACGGTGTGTGTCTTCGGTATGTCCTCTTGTCTTGATTCCCGATGATATAATCTTACACCCTTATAACGAATGCGTTGCCGGGGAAATGGACGATAAAAGTAGAGACTAGGGATGAAGTTAGGCGGTATTTTGCGAACGTTTGTTCTTATATTAAAAATGCGTTTAATCTCATTGTTGATGTGCAAACAAAAAAATAACCGCCCTTTAAAAAGGCGGTTATTACATCGTTCAATTCAATGAATTATAAATATTTGCAGTATACCTAGTGATGGCTTCATCGTAATCTGGATACTCATACTCCAAACTTCTGGCCACAGCCTTAGCGTATTTTCTAAACAATGCATAGCAAGTAAGTAAAGACTCCCACATTTCTCGATAGCCATTTTCAGAGTAACTGGATAGTAAACTTTCCCAATCTTCATTAGGAAGGTACTGATTTATAAATTTATAGTTTTTTCCTACGCTAAAGGTGTACCCTTGCTCTGAGCCAATCTTCCAAGCCATCATTCGCAGCAAATTAGGTCGTGCTATCTCGTGCAAATGGTCAATAGCAAACAGGATTTCTTTTCTCGCCAATCCTTTTACGATATAAGTTGAAACCATCCAAAACTCATTACAGCAATCATCAAATTCCTTTGCCGTGGGCTCTTTAATCCAATATTGATGGTCATTTGCGATCACTTCCTCTTGGATCAGCACATCCTTGTCGAGCAGAACCTCAACTAAACCATCGCTATTCGTAAAATAATCCTCTACCTCGTTTATAGGGATCAGTGTCAGATCTAATTTATTTCCATCCTCAAAAAGAATGATATATGAAAATCAGTTACCTAGTTCTGATGGAAAAAGTTCCATATCCTCGGGTTTTTGCATCATAAGCCTATCCCCAAACACGTGGAGCCATTGATCACTTTCCTTGAAAGAATCCATATCTGTTACAAAGTAAGAAATATCATAATCTTGAAATGAATCAGGAGGAATATTGAAGTTTGTACGTGATCCTTCCATCGTGACCAATCGTATTCTTTTATCGTTCATAGCAAACTTTATAAGGATATTCATCATTTCTGGTTCACTTCTCAATACATCCGTCCTCCGTTCCTATTTTAATTGAGACCTATGCTTCTTATTCACCGTTGCGGTTCATACTCCTTGCTGTCTAGGTTAATAGAGCCACAGGTTGTGACCCCTATGCATTTACCTACCCCAGTCTGCGATCCGCACCCTTTTGCAAGTTTGCCAGATTCAGAACGCCTTGGTCTGCCAGCGCTAGCGCCATTTTGTAAAAAGCACGTGTGCGAAGCTTCGTATACGTATCTTTGCTGACTGGCGGGTCCAGCACATAATTGTAAACCTTGTAATCGAACACATCATCATCCTTTAAATAACGTTCACGGATCAGCAACTGTTCACGTTCATTCAAGCGGCTCACTACGGCATCCACCATTTGGCAATAGGCCAAGCGGGCGGCAGGAGCATCTACATTATATACAGCAGTCCGGGCCGTTGGGTCGCTTGTCACATTCGTGGGTCCGTTCGGGCGATCCGTATAGCCAGCAGTAATAAAGCTTTCCCGATCCATAAAGGTTATTGTTTTATAAATCCGGTATTTCTCAAATACACCCTCCAATGCATTCTGCGTTTTGCGACGGTCTAATTCGGGTAAGTTATTTCTCATGAAAAGCAACACTCCTTATATTATGCCTTTTGACAATGATGTATTTTCAAATAAAAACGCACTTGTTTACATTTTGTTCCCCTTTTGTTCGTATCTTGAGTATAACATAACATTATTTAGGATAGGTATCCATCGTGAAAAAAAGCAATATAGCCCCAAAAACAGGATATTCGCTCTACCTTTCTATGCCTTTTGGCATATTACGTGCTTTTACTATTTGCCTAATGGTATAATAAAGCTAATTCTATGATTCTATTGCAGAAAGGAGCTCCATTGTGGAACAGCCAGCATTCGGAACTTACCTAAAACAGCAGCGTGAGCACAAGCAATTGAGCATCAACCAATTAGCAGATGCCGCAGGTATTAGTAATTCACAAATTTCCCGCATCGAAAATGGGCTGCGCGGAGTGCCCAAACCCTCCACCCTCCGCAAAATAGCGGACGCGCTCAGCGTATCCTATACCGAAATGATGAAGGCCGCCGGATATTGGGCGGACGATGATTCAATAGAGCAAAACCCACACGAACTTTATCGTTCTACTGTACCAGAATGGGCAAACTCCAAAGACCGCCGGGATTTTAAAAAAATGTTGGAGGAAGACGACGAATTAATGTTTGATGGCATTCCGCTGGATGAAAAAGACCGGCAACGAATCAAGGACGTACTGACAGGCCTGTTCTGGGAAGCCAAGCAAATGAACAAACATAAAAAGCCCGCCGATCCCGGTGCGAGCAAAGATCAGGGATAGTAGGTGATCGTATGAAGGAACTCATTCACCAACTTGTCCGAAAATACCGCACTAATTGCCCCTTCGATATTGCGAAAGCCCTAGGCATCCATATCCGATACTGCGATCTGGGCTCCACAACCAAAGGGTTGTATTATCACAAGCTGCGCAGAAGATTTATCGTCATTCACAATGGCCTTACACCAGAGTGGGAACGGTTCGTCTGTGCGCATGAATTGGGACATGACCGACTGCATAAAGGTATTAGTCGCTTTTTTATGGAGGAGCATTCCTACTTTTCTCCAGGAAAATTTGAACAGCAGGCTAATCGCTTTGCCGTGCTTTTGCTGAGTGCAGGCAATCCGCCGCTGGCTGACGAAACATTGGATCACTATTTACCCCGGATCGGGCTGCCCAAAGAGACTGCCCTTTTTTTTGATCACAAAACAGAACAATAGTTCCTATTCTATGAGTTGCTGTCTATTACTGCCTCTACAATATAGGTAACTAGACGGTGTGTTTAACAACCGATATCTCAAAAAAATGTAGTGCTTTGATATAAAATAAGAGTTATTTTTACAATCATCTGATAAAATGTGGACGTAAGCGGTTTCTCTAATTCATTCATTTTATGGGAGGTTGAAGGAACAACATGAACTCATGGAAAAAACTCTCGTCGATCTTGACGACCGCCGCGCTTCTGTTCGGATGTCTCGGTACAGCAGCAGCGGACCCAGCTACTAATGCGGGAACAGCGGGAACGGGGACAACAACGACTCCAGTCAGCGGTAAACACATCACTATCCTACATACGAATGATACCCATGCTCACGTGGTCGCTAACGACAAGGAAATGGGGTTCGCCAAGCTGGCGGGAATCATCGACCAATATCGCGCCGCTAACCCTAATACATTGCTGCTGGATGACGGGGATACCGTTCATGGAACGACCTTCGCTACTCTGGTCAATGGTGAGAGTATCGTGAAAGTGATTAACAAGCTGCGCTATGATGCAATGGTTCCGGGTAACCATGAGTTTAACTACGGCTGGAAGCATCTGGTTGAGCTGAGTAAAGAGATTCAGTTCCCTGTACTGAGCGCCAACATTAAGCAAACCGACGGAACACGCTTGTTCCAACCGTATACTATTAAAGAAGTAGATGGCGTTAAAATCGGTATTATCGGCCTAACTACGCCTGAAACAGCATATAAAACCAATCCTAAAAATGTGGAGGGCATTCAATTCACCGACCCTGCGGCTGAAGCCAAAGCGGCAGTAGACGAAATCCGCAGCAAAGTAGATGTCGTCGTTGCTCTGGGTCACCTGGGACAAGATGCATCCAGCAAAGACACCAGCCTCAAGGTTGTGAAGGAAGTGCCTGGCATTGATATTTTCATCGATGGACACAGCCATACCGTGCTGGAAAAAGGCCTGGTCGGTGACAATGGCACGTTAATCGCTAGTGCAGGTGAATACACCAAGTATCTAGGTGTGGTGGATCTGTGGGTCGATGGCGGCAAGGTTATCCAAAAGCAAGCGAAGCTGATCGATTCGACTCAAGCTGCTGACGTGCAGCCCAACGCTGAAATTGCTGCATTAATCGCCTCCATTCAGAAGGAGCAAGAACCTATTCTTAAAGAGGTTGTAGCACAAACCAGTGTAGATCTGGAGGGCGCGCGCGAAAAGGTACGTGCGGGTGAAACTAATCTCGGCGACCTGCTCACTGATGCTATGCGTGACGTTTCGGGAGCAGACGTGGCTTTAACGAACGGTGGCGGCATCCGTGCTTCCATCAAAGCAGGAACGATTACCAAGGGAGACATCATCACCGTACTGCCTTTCGGCAACCAAATCGTCACCCTGAAAGTGAAAGGCTCTGACCTTCAGGCCGCACTGGAAAATGGCGCAGCCTCCTACCCGGAACCAAGCGGGGGCTTCCCTCAGGTGTCCGGTATCTCATTCAAAATAGACACCTCAGCAGCCAAAGGCAGCCGTGTTCACTCCATCCTGATCGGTGGCAAGGCCCTTGATCCTGAGGCAACATATACACTGGCTACCAATGATTTTACTGCCGTAGGTGGTGACCAATATACGATGTTCGCTAAATATCCACAGGCAGGTATGTTCGGATCGCTGGATGAAGCGTTAATCCGCTATATACAAAAGGCCGGGTCTACTAGCCTGCAAGTACAAGCGGCCGGCCGTATTCAGGAAGCCAAGGCAGACGGAAAAACTTCTGTCCCTGCCACACAAGCTGTACCGTCTGCTCCAGCCACGACGCCAGCACCTCTGCAGGAGATACCGCAATCCGATTCCACATCGGCTGCGAAACCAGCACCTGTGAAATCGACACCTGCCAAGTCTCAAACTAGCAAGCCACAGCAGGCTTCGGCTACTGCACAAGCTGCAAATAGCCACGTATATGTTGTAAAATCTGGGGATACACTGTATGACATTTCCCGCAAACACGGTACTACCTGGCAACAGCTTCAGCAGTTGAATAAGTTGAAGAATCCTCACCGCATTTATCCGGGTCAAAAGTTGGACCTCCCGGCCTAATTCAATAGCTAGCATAAACAGCATTCGGAATCCAAGTGGTTTCGGATGCTGCTATATGTCAGGATTTTTTAGATATGCGATAGTCCAAGCTCATTTGGACATCGCATATTTTTTTTGAAAGCAAGCCTTTTAACCGCTGACAAGTTGTGAACCGAGAGGTATGATGGAGAAGAGTTATTCGGGCAGAGAACATTTGTCCCGGTATCCATCGGGATCAGTTATGTGTGTGGAAGGAGTCCATTATATGCAATACATTATTTATGATCTTGAATTTACCGTTAGCCGTAACGCCAGATATTCCTCCGAAATTATTGATATCGGTGCCGTCAAAGTTATTCAGGGAGACGATGGCCTATTCGTTGCGGATACATTTCACAGTTTTGTGAGACCATCGAATCGACCTGTGATCTCTACAGATACCGTTCAATTCACGGGTATTACTCAACGAGACATTGATGCCGCTCCACTCTTTCCTGAAGCTGTGAAGCAATTTATTGCCTGGCTCGGTACAGATTCGCCCTATTATTTATGCGCATGGGGACCGGATGACCGTCAGAAGCTGGTATCCCATTGTCGTACCCATCATGTAGATCTCGGTTGGATTCATAATACAAATGATATACAGAAGCAAATTTCCCGTCTGTTTAGTTCCAATGGAAAGTATCGTCAGTTGAGCCTGTCTCAGGCGTTGGAATTGTGCAACATTGACTTTGACGGTCAACAGCATCGGGCACTGGATGATGCCGTGAACACCGCTCAGGTTTTCATGTACCATTTTGATCGTCTTACATTAGTTCATAATGCTGCCGACGATGAGGAAAGTCGCGGCTCAAAGCTCGTCTACTCCTCACCAGAAGAAGAACAGGAGCAGTACAGTCCCTTCGGCAATCTCGCCAACCTGTTTAAGGACCGTTAAGCAGATAGCTCCCCGGCCCGTTCCGGGGGATCTTCCCCCTGTTATTCTTGATTTCCTGCCTTTTTATCGAAGTAAAACGCCCCCCAGGTTCGCAGCATTTCTTGCATACGTTTGCGGTACCGTAAAGGTTCCAGAATCTCGGCCTCAGCTCCATAGGATGTGAGCCAATCCAGAAATTCACGGTCATGATTGACCGTCACCTCAAACAACAAACTTCCATCTGGCAAATCCTTGAGAAGAGGCTTGATGAACAGCTCCTCCTCTTTGACCCGATATACAGAATCGGCAGAGAAACGTACGACAAACCGAATATTTTGATTTCCTTTGGTCACCGACCAGGTGCCTTTAAAAAACATTTCCATTTCAGATGTATTTTTTTGAAACGTATACGGCAAAATCCTCATATTCCGAAAACGGCTGATCCGAAAGGTTCTCATGGCGGATTGCTTATGACAAAAACCAAGCATATAGAATCGCCGATCTTGAGGAACCAAACAATAAGGATCTACTTGCACCAATGATACATCTTCATTTTGAGGCGAGCTGTATTCCGCTTCAATTGTCTGCTGCGTAAGACTCGCCAAAACAATCAGCCTGAGCAGATAGGGCTGGTTTTCCCGATCAAGTGTCGAGCCGAGCCGGATGATATTTTTCATTTCCTGCGCGAAGCTCGTCTGGTCCATCTTTTTTTTCTGACTAGAGGCCATCACTTTCTCATAAGCACTTTCAAAGGCTGGCGGTAGAAGAGGCTTTATCGTTTCCATCATCTCTCCCAGCTTGGTAAAAGCCTCTGCCTCTTCTTCTGTCCAATTCAGAGGATACAAAGCAAAATTGCTAATAAAAATGTACCCCTTGCCATGCCCCATATTCGTAATCGGAATATGCATAGCGCTTAGCGCCTCCATATCTCGGTATATGGTACGTTCTGATGTTTCACAACGTTCGGCAAGCTCTCTTGCCAATATTCCTGGATTTGCCTGAACAATAGTAATAATCCGCATTAAACGTATCAACCGATCAGTCAAGGAAGTCTCTCCTTTACAAAAAGATAGTAAATTAGACTCACTAATTTGCACAAATAAACTAGCACAATTACCTATCTCAACCTATTATTCTTCGTAAAACGAACATCTCCTAACGATATTTCCTTATTAAAAAAGACCTTAGAACTATACGCAGTAAACGATACAAAAGACCCACTCCATTTATTGCGTATGGATAGAAGTAACTCGGCTTCCTCAAGATAATCCATGTCTTCGCTTCTAGCTGCACATATAAGCAATTCATCTGCTTGTCTCGTAAGGATGAACGCCCCTCGCTCAGGCTCCCCTTTCTCATACATACGTAATGCCTTTTTTACAATTGGGGACGTCTCATTCAGCTTTATGTATTTTTCCACCTTCGGGTTGGATGGAATGCTCAGCAGACCAAGATGGTGCGTGTAATGGATATAAAGCTGGTCTGTGCGGATCAGCGTTCGCTTTTCCTGCGATGGCTTGCGCCAGCTCCACTCGATCATTCCAATCGTATGTCTTCCGGACGCGTGAGCCGGTATAGAAAACGTTAAAATAGCTTGTCTATATTTTCCCCGTCGCACATCACCACAGTGAACCAGCATGCAATCTCCGTTTTCTGATTGTTTAAACCCGAGCCTCACCCCTTCAGCTTTTAATAGATTTACCCCGTTTTCTGGAATGAACTGAAGTTGAAGGTCACATCCCGCTGCCTTCGGTATTAGATTTCCTTTTCTTTTACGTATAGCCCCATAGCCCCATTCTATCAGTAGATTTACTTGTTTGGACCCATTCGCCGATATAGACTCTTTGTCCCATGTGTACGTTACATTGAGCATTGACTTCACCACTGGTAAATTCCCCCTAAAAGAACATGTAACTCTAAATTAACAGTGTTATCTGACACTATATTGTCAGGGAACATATGTTTGATTGTGAAAATTATACATGGTAATCTTTATGAAAGGGGACCTAATTCGGCAAATAACATTTTCATCCATTCTAATTACATAAATACGCAAAAATAGCCCGGCTTTTGCCGGGCTACATGATAGTCTGCTTCTATATTTAAAATTATGAAATCGTAGTTTCTGTTAAAGATACTTTCGTATTTGTGCAAATATCGGATATTGGAGCAAAAGTAGTGCTATCCACGATAAGCTCCTTCGATAATGGCTTGCCATTTACAGTGATTTTTAAAATTGTATAGTTTTGTTCTCTCTCATTCATCTTTCAAGATCTCCTTCTATATCTATTTTAATATTTCTAGTTCATATATTTTGTTCAAGCCCTGATCAGGTGCGGATGGTTCTTAATTCGTTTGTTGGGAAAAATGCCGGAATGTTGCCGCTTCCTTGATATACCCGTTTTAGGTTACACTTAAACTAATAATCGAGTTTTTTTGATAATCTTTTCCCGTATTTGTCGTCTATATATTCTAAAAGCTGCATCCAAATCATTATATTGTACGTAACCATGTGATATGGGTAATGATCTGTAACATCTAACATCTTGGTTTCTCAAAAGGGGGAACATCACTTGGCACGAGCAACTTATCGCTTTGCTTTGTACCGCCGCATTGTCTGCGCTGCTATAGCGCTTTTGTTTATTTTTGGAGTAACCCGTGTACCCGAAGCTCATGCTGCTTATTGGGATGATGTATATCAAGGCTTTGAGCAGTTTTCACGTTTGCCAGGCGATGTATATCAGCTCAAGGAAAGCTACCGCCAAACACAGGAAGACCTGGAAAAGGCCCGTACCAGCATCGAGACCTACCAGAAGCAAAACGCCCAACTGCTGGAGCAAAATCGCAAGCTGAACGACACCGTTACAGAACTGAAAAATCTCCAAACCCAGCGCGATCAGACTTCACACCGAAATAAAATGCTCATCATCACGGCTATCATTCTGCTGGCCGGTTATTTTATCGGTATCCGACTGTTGCGTTACGGGATGCGTCGACGCTCGGGAAGATACTAACTGCCTGAAAGGATGAAGGGTCTGAATGGACATACAAGCAGGACAACACCATGATGAAAGTGTCGGTTCGGTCGTAACGCTCGACCTGGCTGAAGGGGAAAAGCTGCACGTTCTGCATCCGCAGCAAATCATCGCCTATCGCGGACCCAGCTCAGGTCGCAGTGATAAGCTGATGAATATTAAAGGCATGTATCGCAAGCACAAACTGATTCAGGCCGATTTCACAGGCGCTTGCCGGCTAATTGCAGCACTTCCTCCTGGCTTTAGTCTGAAGATGATCAAGCTGGAAGGAAGCGACGATTTGCTATACGATTTCCGCAACCTGTTCTGGTACAGCTCCGGCATCCAAATGCGTACCAAGCTGCTAAGCATGAAAAACATGTTGTTTAGCCGTGATGTCATTAAAATGAAATTTGACGGTATCGGCCACATTGGCATTTTGACGCAGGGATTGGTATGTCAAGAACAGCTTCATCCGTCGGAGCCGATCTACGTCGATGCGAGCAGCGTCATTGCCTATCCCGAAAACGCCAAGCTGGAGTTAACCGTATATGGTAACCATTTGGCCAGCCAGCATATGAACTATCATTTTAAAATGACGGGACACGGTACCGTACTATTTCATGCTGGTGAGCATCATCGGCGACTTCAGCAGGATATGAACGACGATGGCGTGATCAAACGATTTTTAAGGGAAGTCATTCCATTTGGTGGAGTGTTTATCAAATAGCCCTGCCATGCTATAATGGCAATGCTATCAAGGAAGCTGTCTGTCCTTGTGGCAGCTGCTAATGAAGAAAATCCATGCATAACGCATGGGAGAGGTTCGCGAACTCCCTCTATAAAAAACTAACGATGCTTTGTCCTCCGCATTGAAAAATGAATTTGCGGGGCAAGGCCTGTTTTTTGTTGAAGCCGGTTCAAGAACTCTCCTTCTTCCACGTGACAAGACTCTGTGTCTTACACCATTCCAAGAAGATCGAGAGGTTTTTTTATGTTTACAAACGAAAAAGCAGTCGTCGTATTCAGCGGCGGCCAAGACAGTACAACCTGTTTATTTTGGGCAAAAAAACATTTTGCCGAAGTAGAAACTGTGACGTTCGATTACGGTCAGCGCCACAAGCAGGAAATTGAAGTTGCCGCCGGAATCGCCAGCGAGCTGGGTGTTCCGCAAACGGTACTGGATATGAGCCTGCTCAACCAACTTGCCCCGAATGCCCTCACACGCACCGACATTGACATTACTCAAGAGGAAGGCGAACTGCCTAGCACCTTTGTAGACGGTCGTAATCTATTGTTCCTAAGCTTCGCAGCGGTTCTCGCCAAGCAAAAAGGAGCGCGCCACATCATTACAGGCGTTTGCGAGACAGATTTCAGCGGCTATCCCGATTGCCGGGATTCCTTTATTAAATCGCTGAACGTCACACTGAACCTTTCGATGGACTATCCCTTTGTGATTCACACCCCGCTCATGTGGTTGAACAAGGCCGAAACCTGGCAAATGGCCGATGAGCTGAAAGCTTTTGAATTTGTAAGAACCCGTACACTAACGTGCTATAACGGCATCATTGGCGATGGCTGTGGCGAATGTCCTGCTTGCAATCTTCGTCGTGCTGGACTGGAGCAGTATCTTGCAGTTCGCGGCGCTTCGTCCCAAGGAGCTGAAGGCCATGCGTGAGCCAGGTACCTTTCGTATTGTCGACAAGCTCCAGCAGTTCGGGACAGACATTGAACGCTCTCAGTTGCGTTATCACCGCAAGCGTGTACTCGTAAGCAAACAATTTACGTTCGATGCAGCCCACCATTTGCACTGTTACGAAGGCAAATGCAAAAATCTGCACGGACATACTTATATCGTCGTATTTGGCATAAGCGGTATCCCGAGCGAGATAGGTCTAACGCTGGATTTTGGTGATATCAAAACGATCTGGAAAGAGCGAATTGAGCCTTTTCTGGACCACCGTTACTTGAATGAAACGCTCCCGCCAATGAATACAACGGCAGAAAACATGGTCGTCTGGATCTTTGAACAAATGGAGTCAGCCCTGACCTCGGATGCATACTGCAATCGTGTTGAAGGCGGACGTACCGAGTTTGTACGACTGTTCGAAACACCTACCAGCTACGCCGAATTCCGACGGGAGTGGATGTACGATGAGTAATACTGTAACTACTCACCAACCTATGGCAACCCCCGACAGGGCTAAAGCAGCCCCTATTCCTGTGCTGGAGGTGTTTGGTCCCACCGTGCAGGGCGAAGGTATGGTCATTGGTCGTAAAACGATGTTTGTTCGTACCGCAGGCTGCGATTACCATTGCTCATGGTGCGACTCCGCCTTTACCTGGGACGGCAGCGCCAAGGATCAAATCCGTCGTCTCAGTGCCACTGATATTTGGCAGGAACTACAGTCCATCGGCGGCGAACGGTTCTCGCATGTGACCCTTTCCGGAGGCAATCCCGTCCTGCTGCCACAGCTCGGGACGCTGATTACCCTGTTACGCAGTCAAGGCATTGCTACAGCTGTCGAAACACAAGGCTCCCGTTGGCAGGAATGGCTGTACGATATTGATGAGGTGACCTTATCCCCGAAGCCGCCCAGCTCTGGCATGACGACCAACTGGGACGTGCTGGATGATATCGTGGCCCGTCTGACCAACCGGAAAATGGCTGGAGCGTCCAAGTCTACAACAAACGTCTCAGTTACAACGTGCACCCAGGAATCAAATAATGAATCGGTCAGACTATATGCTGGAGCATGCAGCCTGAAGGTCGTCATCTTCGATGACACCGATCTCGCCTATGCCCGCACCGTTCATGAGCGCTATCCACACGTACCGTTGTTCCTCCAGACGGGTAATCCAGATGTGAACACGGAGAACACCGGGCAGATCGCAGAGTCTCTTTTACATCGTTATGAATGGCTTATCGACCGTATCATGGACGATTCCCAACTCAACGATGTAAGAGTACTCCCGCAGCTCCACACCCTCGTATGGGGCAACAAACGCGGCGTATAACACGTATATACAATATATTCCATGCGAGCTGTATGTGATACACAAGATACACCAAATTAGTCGAAGTACACCCTCGACGCCCAAAGCCATATAAAAAGAGAGAAACCCTCGTCCGCGAGACGGGGTTTCTCAATAAAATAACGCTCCTTAAATATAAGGAGCGAAATTTCACTTCTGCCCAACCCACATGTAAACGGGTAGGGACTTTATGGTGTTGACGGCGGTCAGCAGCGGAGCGGAGGATTTGAAGCTGGAGAAGCGTTAGCGTTCGCCTTTGAAATGGGATTCTAACCTATAGATCTTTTATCAGAAAGAATCCCATTTCAACAGCGATCGGAAGCTCAAATCCTTCGCGAAGCGTCGCCTAACCGAACCTCCCCACCATAACTCCCTCTCTCTTTTACCACTAAACCAACTTTAAGGAGCCTCACTCAATATGACCGGAAGAAAACCCGAAGAAATGACCGACGTTACCCTACTTGGCAATCAAGGCACACAATACACATTTGCCTATGATCCCGCCATTCTCGAAAGCTTTGATAATAAACACCCGTACCGCGATTATTTTGTAAAATTCAATTGTCCAGAGTTCACCAGCCTTTGCCCGATTACAGGACAGCCTGATTTTGCGACCATCTACATCAGCTACATTCCTGATATTAAAATGGTTGAAAGCAAGTCCCTTAAGCTGTACCTATTCAGCTTCCGCAACCACGGTGATTTCCATGAAGACTGCGTCAATATCATCATGAATGACTTGATTAAGCTGATGGACCCTCGCTACATTGAAGTATGGGGCAAATTTACGCCACGCGGCGGTATCTCTATCGACCCGTACACCAACTACGGCAAGCCGGGAACGAAGTATGAGCAAATCGCAGAACACCGTATGATGAACCATGATATGTATCCAGAGACGGTGGATAATCGATAGGCTGATCCCCTCAACTCATTCGCTACAAATATAAATAAGGGGCTGTCCCAATAGTCATAAAATGACTCAAGGACAGCCCCTATGTTTCTAGTCTATCAAAATAATCCATAAAAAATTTGCGCTTGTGGCGTCGTTTACACACTCAGATCAAATTTTGATTTTTTATATTCATAAGGGGTCTTACCCATAACTTCCTTAAAAGCTTTTCTAAAAGACTTCTCGTTGGGAAAGCCTGCCTCGTAAGAAATTTCTGTAAGTGACTTATTCGTTGTTTCCAATAAATCAATCGCCTTTTCCAAACAAAGAATTTGCTTGTACTCCGTAAACGTCTGACCTGTATATTCATGAAACATTCTCGACAAATAGGCCTCCGAATAGCCACATATTCGAGCTGTTTTCGCTAGGCTAATATTTTCAGCGTAATGTTCTTTAATAAAGTCCATGATCGTCTTTATCTTTTGCTGCTTTTCACTAAATACCTCCGGCTGTAGGTCTGCTGCCTCACTAAAATGATTAACAAGCAAATACTTAAGTTCAATAATTCGGCTTTGCTCTAAAATATAGTCATATTTCCCTTTGGAAATATGCAGGTTATATATATCCATAAATAACTCTCTTAATTTAGAAAGTATAGTATGTTCAACTTGTTGCTCTTGCGTGTTTAATTGGATGAATACTTGTTCATTGGCAAAAAAGGTAGCTGGAAATTGCAATACAACGACCTGGTTTTCCGTAATACTTTGGGTGGAGTGCGGTACATTGCTATTAATGAACAGTGCATCCTTTTCCATCAAAATGGTTATTTTTCCTTCATGCCACACCTTAAGACTTCCACTTGTACAGTAGATTAATTCCATATTACTGTGAAAATGCATAGGGATGACTCTTTCTGTATCTGTCGATTGAAACATAAAGAGGTTAATCATTTTTCTTCTGTCTATTTCAATATGTTCATATATTTTCTTCATACGACACCTCATCAACCAGCTATGAGTAATCAACAGTAATTATATTCAGTCATATACTCTAATACTCATACTATACCGATAGTAAAATGCCTACACAAGCTGAAATCTCTTCAGTCGACTAAGACAAAAAAAGGCAGTTCTTCTCGCAAACGGAGAAATGAACAGCCTTTCGTTGCCTGCTTGTAGCTCTCAGGTAAAAGATAAGAATAAAGTTTTAATGATTGATTATGGCATCACATTCCTGCAACTGATAAATCTCAATTTCTCCTTCATTGTCTCCTGCTTCAAGCACCATACTGCGTTGTTCCGTATCTTCCAGGAAATAACGCAGAGAAAATACTTCCTCGCCTTCGTTCACAAAGATCTCCAGACTTGAGCTTTCTATAAATATTTGCATGCCTGCAACTTGACTGGCTAACGTTGCTTTTCTGTACTCTCTCTGGTTCGTCAACCAGTTGGTTCTCCATACGGTTAAACTGTTTTCTTCCGAATCATAGGCAATTTCCACAGCATTTCTGACTATCATTTTGAAGTTCTCTGTAAGCTTCGAAAAATGAACATTGCACTCCACCTGCAGGGAAGGCAGCAGCCAAACCCTATTTTTGTGAATGTTCTCCTTGGAATGTACACCGTCCATTCTTAGCAATTGTAATTCCGGCAATGGTTTCTGGTATAGCACACCGTTAGACAATACGATTTCTCTAGGAAGAGTCAGCGCATGAATCCAGCCTTCCTGAATGGTGGGAACAGCCCTCTCTGCTTCTTCATTCATGGCGCTCATCCATCCGAACATAATGGTTCTATCATTCACCTTGAATGATTGTGGCGCGTAGAAATCAAACCCCCGATCAAGCTCTTTAAAATGGGCAAGGTTTCCGTTGAATTTTCCTGTACTCGTTAATTTCCCAACAACATATCCCGATTGGTTAGGGTTTCTATAATATTCGCCTGCTTCTGGTAAGCCCTGAGGAGAGAACACAAAAATATCATTTTCCGCAAATTGAAGTAGATCAGGGCATTCCCACATATATCCGAATTCATGATCATGGTCCAAAAATGATCCTTGGCATTCCCAATCAGACAAATCTATAGATTTGTAGATAAGCGCATCTCCAGTCAAATCCTCTCTTTGAGCGCCAACGATCAGCCACCAGTTCCCGTTCCGATCTCTCCATACTTTCGGGTCTCGGACATGTCTGGTATAGCCTTGTGGATGTTCAAACAAAGGACCCATTTTCTCGAAATGCTCCCCATCTTCCGAAATGGCTACGCATTGATAGCTTTCTCGGACTCCATCTTCCCTGATTACATTTCCTGTGTAAAACAGATACAGCTTTTCATCATGGACTATGGCGCCTCCGGAATAAATGCCGTCCTTGTCATACCATTCCGAAGGCTCAAGCGCGATGCCTTTCCTTTGCCAATGCACCAGATCGCTCGAAACTACATGGTCCCAGCATTTATTTCGATGTTCGGTTCCTTTGGGGTTCCACTGATAGAACACATGATATTGTTGATTGAAAAAGGCAAGTCCATTAGGATCGTTTAATAGCCCGTAAGGAGGAGTAATATGATATTTAAGATGATAAGCGTCGCTTTTATTCATGTTTATCCTCCGGTAACAAAGTAAAACTAAAGCTTAGCAAAATGTCCTGTGAGCTTGAACCGATATAAACCTCAAATTCACCTGGCTCACTCTTGTATTCCATTTCACGCCCATAAAATTTGAGCATGTCTTCATCAATTGAAAATTCCACAACTGTAGTCTCGCCGCTTTGTAAAAATACTTTTCTAAAGTCTTTTAATTCTTTCACTGGCCTTGCAACACTTGCAAATTTATCGTGAATATATAATTGAATCGTTTCTTTTCCATCATACGTTCCAGTGTTGGATACAGAAATACGGATATCCACTGACTCATTTGTTTTTATTTCCTTTTGGCTGACGGTTAATAGACTGTATTCAAATGAGGTATAAGATAAACCGTAGCCAAACGGATACAAGGGTTCGTTTACTTCATCTATATATCGGGACGCAAAGCGGTAAGATCCATTTTTCTTTAAATTCGGTCTCCCTGTATTCAGCTCATTGTAGTAGACCGGAATCTGACCGACGCTACGTGGAAAAGTCATTGCTAATTTCCCGGACGGATTTACTTTCCCATACAATATATTAGCCAGCGCTTCTCCGCCCATCGTTCCTGGATACCAGGCCTGAACTATAGCGTCAACCTTTTCAACAACATCGGTAAGGATCAAAGGTCTTCCACTATATACGATCAGAACGATCTTTTTGCCCAATAAGCTTAATTCATGAAGTAATCTCAATTGCGGCTCTGGCAGCGTCGGATTCGTTCGTGATCCACCTTCTCCGCTCTGATAAATACTTTCTCCCAAGGCAAGGACTATGACTTCTGCTTCATTTGCATGCCTAATGGCTTCTTGCAGTAGAGCTTCCTCGGACCTTGTTTCAACAGCCAGTTTGTCCGCATATTTATCGAAGGTTTCCCTTGCATCAAGAGGTAGCAGATAACTTCCTCTACATACCCAGAGATTGTCGGGGCCAACAAGCTGTAACAACCCCGTTTTCAAATTAATAGTGTCTGTCTGCTCTCCCTTGATCGCCCACATACCCAGGGTGGAATTTTCTTCTGCATAGGGACCCATTAAAGCTATCTTCGTTTCCTTTGACAATGGCAATACATTATTTTCGTTTTTCAGCAGCACAACGGATTCTTCTACCAAGGACAGTGCCGCTTGTTTATGTTCGTCTGACAGAATGCTGCTGGTTGAACGTTTAACGATTTCCTGTAATCCGCGGAACGGGTCCTCAAACAGCCCCAAATCATTTTTCAGCTGTAAGACACGGTATACAGCCTCATTCAGAAGCTCCAGCATATAGTCGTTACCAGATATTACATTCTTCAATTGATTAGCGTACACTGCCGTCTTCATATCCACATCCACACCCGCCAACAGTGCCAGCCTGGCGGCGGAAGTCTCATCTTCGGCATAACCATGCATGATTAACTCTTCAATAGCGGCGTAATCCGAGATCAATACACCGTCAAACTTCATTTCCTGTCTTAGTACGTCACGGTTAAGCCACTCGTTTCCAGTCGCAGGTATCCCATTCAACGTATTAAAAGCCGTCATGACAAGCTTGGCGCCCGCTTCTATTGCTGCTTGATATCCAGGTAAATAATATTCTCGCAATGCATGCTCCGATAGATCCACGGCATTGTATTCACGTCCCGCTACAGGTGCTCCATAAGCGGCAAAATGCTTGACACAAGCAGCAATTTTATTAGCTGGTACGGCTCCATCTTCCAAGTTGCTGCCCTGGATTCCCAGAACTACGCTTTGCGCATATTTCTGCGCCAGCAAGGTATCTTCTCCAGGTGATTCCATCACCCGCCCCCAGCGAGGATCTCTAACCATATCTACCATGGGGGAAAAGGTTACATGAATGCCTTCCTCGTAGCACTCCTGAGCAGCAATCGAAGCCGCATTCTCTATCCCCTCATAGTTCCAGCTACATGCTTGAGCAATCGGAATTGGGAAAATGGTTCGATAGCCATAGATAATATCCGCCATGAATAACAGTGGAATTTTATGAACTGATTTTTCCAAATAATCGGTTTGCAACCGGATTATTTTTTCCGGGTTGGTAATGTTTAATATGGAGCCCGTGTTATAAATATTATAGTCCGTGTTTAGCCCCAATTTTTTCAAAGGGCCCGTCACAACCGTATCCATGTCTCCTTCAAAAAAATCACCAGTCAGTTGGATGAGCTGGCCGATCTTCTCTTCTATTGAAAGACTGTTCAATTTCTCAAGCAATGTTTTGTTGTCCATGATTTTCTCCACCAAATTTTATTTATTCTCTATTTGTTCTCTATTTTTTCTTTAAATCCAAAGATCCACGTCAACGCAAATGCTACACCAAAACCGATTAAACAAACTAAAGCATACAGAAAAATTTGATTATTCAGATACAATAACAAGCCAGGTATAGCTGTAATCGACATGCCTGTGGCTTGAACATTAAAGATACGTGCCAAGAATCCTCCAACCGCTCCTCCAATCAAGCCCATCACGAATGGTTTACCATACCGAATGTTCACCCCAAAAATTGCCGGTTCTGTAATGCCCAGCAGTGCAGACACGGCAGAAGGATAGGCAATAGATTTGGTTTTTAATCTTTTCGATTTCAGGCCGACAGCTAACGCTGCACCTGCTTGTGCACAAATAGAGGCCGAGCTGATCGGGTTAACCATATTCCAGCCGCCATCCACCAGCATCTGTATTTCGATCAGGTTGAGCGCATGGTGCAGTCCGGTAACGACAATAATCTGATTAATGCCACCATAAATAAACCCGCCAATGCCAAATGGCAATTTCAAAATAGCTGTAACTGCCGATAATATTAAAACCTCTACTTCATGGAAGATGGGACCAATCACGAACAAGCCCAGTACCAGTGTGAGCAACAATGTCAGAAACGGTGTTAGAATCAAGTCCAATGCCTCTGGAACGGATTTTCTAATTCTTTTCTCCATCATCGCTCCCACGATCCCTATAATGAACGCCGGCAGAACGGAGCCCTGATAGCCTGCGATTTTGATGAAGCCCAAAAATAAAAGAGGTTCCTTCACATGTTGAGCGACATCCCAGGAAGTAGGTAAAGAAGGACTTACCAGCATGAGTCCGAGCAAAATTCCCAAGATCGGCGACCCGCCAAACACTCTGAATGCAGACCAGCAGACCAGCACGGGTAAAAATGCAAACGCGGTATCGGTCAGTATTTGCGTAAATAATATGAAATTCGCAGAAATATCATCCGGTGTAAGTCCAAATAACTGTAGCAGTGCAGGCTGAGTTACCAAGCCCCTAACTCCCATAAACAAGCCGGTAGCTACCAATGCAGGGATAATGGGAACGAATACATCTCCGAAAACCCGGATCATTCTTTTGAAAAAGTTATCATCTTGCGTGGAGGCCTTCTCTTTCAGCTCTGCCTTTGATGTCGCAGATACGTTCTGGCCGACCATCGCTTCGTAAACTTTGTTCACGGTACCGGTTCCAAAAATAATCTGGTATTGTCCGGAGGTAAAAAAGACCCCTTTTGCCTTATCAATATTTTCAATAAATTCATCATCAATAATATCCCTGTCTTTTACAATCAATCTCAACCGTGTAGCACAATGTGCCATAGAAATAATATTGTCTTCTCCGCCAAGCCCTTTAATGACATCCTGGGCTATTTTAACGTATTCTTTCTCAAGACTCATCAGTCTTCTTCCTTTCCTCTGTTCCTCTTAGTTAGTCTGAACCTTTAAAACTTGGACTAATATGCTTCTTAAGAATAACATGACTGCGCTTTCAAACAGTGCGATTATTTTACTACATTAAGGTCAAATTTTGACCTTTTTATACCCTTGGCTATAAATAACTCCGAAAAATAGGCTTTGTACTGGAACAAAAAATGCACCTTCAGAATGGGCACTGGATAATACTTCATGGTTTATCCGGTGTATTCCAAAGGTGCACTTTTTATTGTCCTATTTGGTTACTTCGTGACTTTCAACTGAACACGATCAGCCGTATAGACAATCTTCACTTTATAATTGCTTGGCAAACCTGCTGCTTCAATAGAAGAGAATGCCCCAGTGCGTTTGCCGTAGGTTAAAATGGTGGCACCGCTAGCTGGTACATATTTGTTAGAAAAATTCAGGCGTAATTTTCCGTTAAGTTGGGCGGTTCCCTTAATTTTGAGTACATCATTTTTACTTTGCAGATTGAGTTCAAGCTTACCCTTGGCTGTTTGTTTGTAATTGCTGCCAACAATCAGCTTTCCAGCATTGTTTTTAAGAAGAGTTCCCCCGTTATTTGTAACTGTACCACTTCCGAAAGCTGTCTCCGAATTACCTTCAAGTACGCCTTGATCGATCTGTGTACCACCGGAATACGTATTGCTACCCATAAGCCTCAACGTACCTGTTCCCTTTTTAATCAGCTTTCCAGTACCAGAAATAGGGTTGCGCCAGCGATCCAACGCATTGAAACCCCCTTTGGAAGCGTCCATTTTCACCGTAACATTATTGGCAAAAGCACCGTAGCCGTCCGCAGCGGAAAACAGGTTCAAGCGTCCCCATCCTTCGGCATCGTCAAGCACAGGATAACCGGATGGAAGGCCTGTAGTGGCCAATACCCAACGGCGTTGTGTGCTGTCAAGGTAAGGTTGACGTGTCTCCAACAGCACTTCAGCTCCCTTAGGTACTGTCATTGGCGTCGTGGTTGGGTTAATTTGATTAAATCCATACGTTAATCGTTCATTATAATTTTTTTTGTTCGCAGCATAATTGCTGAACCGATCTGGGGCTGTACCTTTTTGGGACAGCAATTGTTTATGAGCATCCTGGTAAGCTGCTTTCTTCAAGCTGCTATTGGCTGGATCAGACAGGATGGCAGCAGCCATCGCCGTTGCCATGACGCGTCCTCCCATAACATCAAGCGGGGAATGCATGCCAGCAACAACACGATTATTGCCCAGCTCCGAAGCTCGTGTCAGCAATTCCTGATAACGCTCCGGCATGGCATAGGCCATAGCTATGGAACTGAGATATGCAGCATTGGTATGACCGCTAGGAAAGCCGCCATCATTAGTAGCATCAGATTTGAGAGCAGGGATCAGACTTGGGACAACCACCGAATTATCGCTCCAACGGAACGGACGAGGATAACTAAAGTAAGATTTGGCCGGGTTCGTCGTAGAGTAGTCCCCACGCAAGGTATTGACCAGATTCACGACGTTGCCGAGACTGGAGCTTATATCCCCTGCATTTGTTCCCTCATCTTCATATTTTTTAGTTGTGGCATCGGCCGGAACGTCGTTGATTGTTGTCGTGGCACCTGCCTGCTTTCGATATATATCAGTCAGCGAACCCAGACCGTCGATTACACTGTAGCTCTGATTTCGGCGGTCGTCCAAATAAGCCGCATCGGCCTCACTGGAAGTGCGACGGGCAGCAATATCAATCACTTTTTGAATATTAGCGTCCAGTACACTGCTGTTTAGTTTGGTCCCTGTGTCCCAGGTAGCCCCAGGAGTCCAAAGCTTATTAAATTCAGAGAGCAACCCGAGAGTCGGATTGGAGCTTTCCGTCTTATTAGCAGAACTATTATTTTTGTAATGATCTACGAAATATCCCCATGACGGTTCTGTTGGAGTTACTGTTGTTGGCAGTGTTGCTGCACTCGCGTAATTTCCACCCAGAGAACCTAGAAGTAATGGTACAGATAATAATGCAACTGATAGTGGTTTTCTTAGCAATTTCATTCTCAAATCAGATCCTCTCTTCTCTTGTGCTCTTCATCCTGTTTCTACGGAGCTATTATCTATACAACAAGTTGTATGACATAAAGAATCATATCTTAAGTTTGTTAAATAAAGAGCCTAGTTTTGTTAAATTCTTCTTGCTTATTTATATGTAAGAGGAATATCAACAACATTCAACATAGAATAGTTTTTATTGTTTGTAATACTTTCACCATGTTGATATGTGCTTATGATCAATATAGTTGGTGTATTGGACCATAAAATCTAATTAAGGTAGGTTGTCTTATGAGCGAGGAAACTATTGCTTTCAAATGTGGAGCGTGTAAACAGATACCAGATAAACCCGTGTTAGAAAACAAAGATTTTGAGATTGTAGCCATCGAAGATGCTATGGACTGGGCGGATTTCAAACATCATACTCCAGATCTAAATAGTGAAATATGGGAAAGAGCATTGATACCTCCGGTAAAAGGTGATTCAAAAAAAGTACAAGTATATTTTCCTTTTCATATGACCGTTGGAGAAACTTTTTGGACTTTATTCAGACCTGCTTATTCACATTTTAATGGTTGGGAAGAGCAGCCTGATGAGATCAACTTCTCTGCGTTTATTAAATGTAGATTTGAAGACATCATATCGAAAAATGAAAAAAGAGCTTGGATCACTGTCAGAGTGGAGGAAGTCCTGTTATTGAAAAATGTATGTAATGAAATGCCACCCCGTGATGGAACAGGATATCTGGATTCATTTCATATGTTTGGAGAGGCTCAGCTATTGCAATATAAGGATTGGATTCTTCTTGATGCAAACGCACAAAGTAATCTTGGGATTTGGGCATTAATTAAAAGAGTTAAGGATGATAACCATTTGGTGGCATATGGCGAATGGGAATTTCATTCCAATTTAGTCTACTGTGGAAATCTAATAATCCCTGAAGACGAGTTGAACCAATTCATACATGTTAGAGAGTAAAATGATAAGTAAAGGATATCTTATACAGATACAATACACTCAGAGCGAGATAATCTGTTGTAAATTAAAGGACCGAGCAATAAAGAGTATCCAGCAGGATGGGCAAGCAGCGATGAGTAAATAGGGACTTTATCCCACTTTCAGCCATTTGCTGCAAATGGATTGCTTCCTATATCTTAAAATATACATACATACCCGGAGGTTGCCATGACTACTAAATCTGCTACAAAAAAAGAAACGGGCCAGTCGCTCCCCCTCCAGGGGCCGCAAGCGAAAGGTACCGTTTTTGCGATTCTGATTGCCATCAGTTTCGTCCATCTGTTCAATGACTCGATTCAATCGGTCATTCCAGCGATCTTTCCGATCCTGAAGGAATCTATGAGCCTGAGCTACACGCAGATCGGCTGGATTTCATTCGCCATCAACTTTACAGCTTCGATCATGCAGCCTGTCATTGGCTTGTTTTCGGACAAACGACCTACGCCCGCTATCCTTCCCATCGGTATGGGCTTTACGCTGACCGGCATGCTGCTGCTCGCCTATGCTGCCGATTATAAAGCGGTGCTAATCGCAGTCATCTTCGTAGGTCTGGGCTCAGCTGCCTTTCACCCGGAAGGCTCGCGCGTGTCCCATATGGCGGCAGGATCACGCCGGGGATTGGCACAATCCATTTTCCAGGTTGGCGGCAATGCAGGTCAATCGC
Source organism: Paenibacillus sp. DP01 (assembly GCF_044784315.1). Classification (NCBI taxonomy): domain Bacteria; kingdom Bacillati; phylum Bacillota; class Bacilli; order Caryophanales; family Paenibacillaceae; genus Paenibacillus; species Paenibacillus sp. DP01. The sequence goes on along the minus strand of NZ_CP173059.1, from coordinate 1,298,197 downwards.
TGGCACCGATGCTCACAAGCTGGATTTTTATCCCGTTGGGGCAATTTGGCGCCATCTGGTTCACAGGTATTGCGGCAGCCGGGATTGTAGTGCAATCATTCATTGCCCGCTGGTACGGTAACGTCCTGCGTACAGAAGGCATTGCACGCAAAAAAGTGGCGACACGCCGCATGAAGCCCGAAGTGCGCAGCCGCATTATGTTTGCCATGATTGTCCTCATTCTGCTGGTATTTGTCCGTTCGTGGTATTCGACCTCGGTGGGAAGCTACTATTCGTTTTACCTGATGGAAGTATTTAAAATGCCATTGGCGGATGCACAGCTGTACATTTTCCTGTTCCTCGGGGCTGGAGCGCTAGGTACCTTCTTTGGTGGTCCGCTGGCAGACCGTTTTGGCAAGCGCAATATGATTTTTTTGTCCATGGTATTAGCTGCACCATTGGCGCTGCTGCTGCCTTATGCCAACCAATTCTGGACGGCGATCCTGCTGGCAATTATTGGATTTATTATGTTGTCCAGCTTTTCGGTCACAGTCGTATACGCACAGATGCTCGTGCCTGGCAAAATCGGGACGGTGTCCGGTCTCATTACGGGCCTGGCCTTTGGCCTTGGCGGTGTGGGTGCACTCGTGCTCGGCAACTGGATCGACAAAGTAGGCATCACCAACATTATGTTCCTGTGCGGCTTTTTGCCACTGCTCGGCATTTTAACCTTCTTACTTCCTACAGACAAAACCCTGAATCGCTGGGCGGAGGAAAATGGAGCCGAAGTGTAATAAGCTGACATGCGGCGGCCAACTAGGCCGCTGCACACCTTTATAGCAAAGGTTTTGTAGCAAAGTAACGTAATTCCCAACTTCTACTCCACTCCATTCTCTTCTTCTGCCAAACGCATCAAAATACGGCGCTTCCGATATAGCATTTTCCCTGCTTCAGCTACGTCACTAATAGCGCTTCGATTGGCAATGGAGCCAAACAAAATGCCCGCAATCGGGACCATTTGCAGCAGCTTTTTCCATCCAAACTGATCACGATAGGTGTTAATGACCTCTTTCCAACCCTGCATCTGGGAAAAAACCTGTGCCTGACGTGAAGGATCATCGAACAAGGCCAGTTCCTCTAATACAGCTTTCTTCCCCACAATATCAGATGAAGCAAATTGCATACATTTAATAATAAAAATGCGCTCCTGCTTATCATGGGGGTTAAACCCATAGCACAAAGCGATTTCCTGAAGCACCTTGAGTGACAAGCCAAGCAAAATAGGGATATTCGCCGCAATTGTAAACACACCGCCAATTCCCGTGGTTGCTCCCTGAGCGGTGGCAAAGGTAATGCGACCCGACGTCATCTCGTCCGCAGTCTGATCCATGATCGTTAGCGGAAGCTCAGCCGCCTGCTTCAAATCCCACGTGGATTCGGCGCTATGTTCTGCATCTGCATTTTCCCCGGAATGGGGCTGATTCTCCGTATCCGAGGCGGAAGCTGCACCATTTTGCTGAATCATATATTCACGGGCCATCTTGTTCAGCTTACTCAGGACTGTTTCTTCTTTCACCAAATATTTGCCACCATTTTGAATGAAGCTACCCATCTCGTTAAGCAGCTGCTCCAGCTTGTCCTTAATGATTTTGGGCGTTAGCCGATCCAACAGCATAAAGGGCCATCTGCCAATTTTTTCCCAGAAAAAAATATCCTTCTGCTCCTTCTCCCACTTTTCAATCTGCTTCAGCTCTTGGTGCAATACATCCTGACTTTCCCGATATTCTATAAGCGGCTTCATAAGCGTAGACGTCTCCTTTTGACTATGCTAGTTTATGTATGGATAATACGTAAGTAAGGCGAGTTCAGGTTTCTTTTTTTAGCAAACGAGATGTATAGTAAGTTAAAATTTGTACAGATCGGAGTGTAATGATGAATAATGTAGGGCTTGTCCCTTACCATTGTGAGCATGATGCGATTTTACATACCTTTTATTTGCCCGAGGAGCAGAAGCAATTTACTGGAATGCCAGCTGAAATGCTGGCACTGGCCAAGGAAGATCCACACCGCCATCCTGTCGTGATTACGGCTACTGGAAGGCCGGTTGGATTTTTCATTTTATACGATGGAGATGAATTAGCAGACTATACGAATACTTCTGTGGCACTGCTACTGCGTGCATTTTCAATTAACTACGCAGATCAGGGACAAGGGTTTGCTAAACAAGGATTGCTTCTGCTACCACAGTTCATCTCTACACACTTTCCACATATTCGCGAGATTGTACTAGGCGTCAATGCCCGTAATCTTTCTGCCCAAAGTCTATATCTCAAATGCGGCTTTATCGATGAAGGTAACACTAAAATAGGACAACACGGCTTGCAGCATATTTTTAAAATGAGCCTATAACGCTGACTTCAATAGCCCTCGTAAACAAAAGCTTTCGGCACAAAATGCCGAAAGCTTTTATCATTAAATTTCGCCAATGGAAAAGCTCAATTTGTAGTTACCAAACTTCGTAAGTTCATCCAGCATGGTATTTAACTCTGACTGTGATGACATGCGCACCCGCATCCAATAACAGCCCTCCCCACTTACCCGATGGATTTCGACAACAGAGGAATGCTCCCGTGCAAAAGTCTGAAAAGCACTGTGAGTCGTTCCTGAATTCAGAAAAACCGTAATAAAGGCATGAATCGTCTGCCCAATTTTCTCCGGGTTCCAGCGTAGTGTATAGCCCTCAATAATGCCTGCATCCTGCATTTTTCGAACACGCGCCCCTACTGCTTGGCCTGTCAAATGAACTAGCTGACCGATCTCCTTATGCGTTAAAGAGCTGTCTTCAATTAAATGATGAAGAATACGCAGGTCGGTCTCATCAGGTACGAATAGTTCCATAGTTATTTTTCCTTTCATGATGAAACGAGAATGCTGGTTTTCCTTTCAGCAGGCCGTAGCCTGCATCTGCTTGCGTCAGATATGATTGTAGCAGAAACAAAGAACGGCCGAAAATACACTCGGTCAAAAAAACATTTACGATCAAAGGAGCTTCCATATATGAAAATCACACTAATCCGCAACGCAACCTTATGGATCGAATACGCTGGAGTAAAATTTCTGATTGATCCGATGCTGAGTGATGCCGGGATAAATCCGCCGGTGCCCAATACGGAAAACACTCTCCGCAATCCGCTGGTTCCCTTGCCACCACAATGGCAAACGCTTGGACAGCCTGACGTTGTCATCGTCACGCATTTGCATCTGGATCATTGGGACCCGGCAGCAGTACGCTGGCTGGACAAACAGCTTCCCGTCTTCTGCCAGCCCGGAAATGAAGAACAAATCATGGCTGACGGTTTTACACAGGTTACTCCGATTTCAGTGGCTGTTTCTGTGGGAGAAATTGAGATCAACCGTACTGCTGGACATCACGGTACCGGAGAAATCGGGGAACAGATGGGACCCGTATCCGGCTTTGTATTTCAGGCTCCAGGTGAGCCTGTCGTCTACGTGGCCGGGGATACCATTTGGTGCAGTGAAGTCGCGGAAGCACTGGATAAATACCGTCCTGACTGGACGATCGTGAACGCTGGAGGAGCGCGGTTTACAGTGGGTGATCCCATTATTATGACTGCCCAAGATGTAACAGTTGTTGCACAGCATGCCCCTTACACCCAAGTCGTTGCTGTCCATATGGAAGCCATCAACCATTGTGTACTGACTCGCTCCGAGCTTACGGAACATATCCATCGTGAAGGTCTGGAGAAGCGTGTCCATATTCCGGCAGATGGAGCGACGATTTCGACATAAGGCGATAACTCCCGATTCACCGTTTGCGCCTATTTCGAATATATTGGATTTCAAAACGCCTAAAAGAAGGGATTATTCAATGAATTGGCAATATCAGCATCCTTATTATGGTACAGAAACCCAATGTAAAGAAGTTCCGATTGCTTTTCCTCCCCAGCATCAATATAGACAGCCGGGGTTGGAATACCTGGTGGTTCCACGCCCTATCTTTGATAATCCAAAGTATATCGGTACGGGAAAGCTTCAGGATCGGGTGGCGATTATTAGCGGCGGGGACAGTGGCATTGGTCGCGCGGTTGCAGTCGCATTTGCCAAGGAAGGGGCCGATGTGGTCATTGCCTATCTCGATGAGCATCGAGATGCGATGGAGACCCGTGATGTCATTCACCGGCTTGGCCGACGTTGCTTGCTAATTCCAGGTGATCTAAGGCTTAGAAGCAACTGCTGTCTGGTTGTTCAAAAAACGATGGAAACCTTCGGTCGTATTGATATCCTCATTAATAATATGGGGATTCAGTTTGTGCGCGAATCCTATTTGGATATCAGTGAACAGCAGCTACGTGACACGTTTGATACGAATATTATTTCCTTCTTCCATATGACTACAGAAGCCTTGCCGTATATGCGGGCTGGGGCCAGCATCGTCAATACGGCATCGGTTACAGCCTATGTTGGGCAAAAAAATATGATTGACTATTCAGCTACCAAAGGAGCCATTGTCAGCTTCACGCGCGCTTTGGCTAATAATCTGGTCGATCAGGGTATTCGCGTGAATGCCATTGCTCCCGGTCCGATCTGGACTCCGCTGAATCCGGCCACACAGTCGACTGAAGTCATTCGCACCTTTGGCAGCAATACGCCGATGAAGCGTGCCGGGCAGCCTTATGAATTGGCCCCTGCCTATGTGCTGTTGGCTTCAGATGACGGCTCTTACATTACGGGCCAGACGCTGCATGTGAACGGCGGACAAATGGTGACGACTTAGTTGGGTTAGCTAATAGCCATAAAACCTAACAAAGCAAAAACCTCCAGCATCCACAGTTTCAAGTGGGACTGGAGGTTTGCTTATTTTACAATATTGAATATAAGCTTAAACTGATCTTTTGTTTTTGTTGTAAATATCGAAGGCAACCGCCAGCAGCAGTACCAAGCCCTTGATCCCTTGCTGCCAGTCAATACCGAGACCGATCAGAGACATACCGTTATTCAGTACGCCCATAACCAAGCCACCGATAATGGCTCCAAAAACCGTGCCGATTCCGCCCGACGCCGAAGCTCCACCGATAAAGCAAGCTGCGATGGCATCCAGCTCAAAGTTCGTACCTGCTCTCGGCGTAGCCGCGTTCAGACGTGCAGCAAAGATGAGACCAGAAATGGCAGCCAGTACGCCCATGTTGACAAATACCCAGAATGTTACTTTTTTCGTTTTGACACCAGACAGGCCCGCTGCCTTTTCATTTCCACCCAGCGCATACACATGGCGCCCCATAACCGTGCGGTTCATGACGAAGGAGTATACCACGATCAGGATGAACAGCAGGACGAGAATGTTCGGTATTCCCGCATAGCTCGCAAGCATGAAGGTAAACAGATTAATCACAGCAGCCACCACGATCAATTTGAGTACAAATAACACCTGTGACGGAACCTCAAATCCATATTTAAGCTGAGAGCGGCGTTCGCGAATTTCGTTCACGATAAACCATACCGTAAGTGCAATACCTACAATGATGGATACCAGGTTATAACCGGTAGATGAAAAATCGGGCAGAAAGCCTGAACTGATTTTCTGGAATCCCCCCGGAAAAGGAGAGATTGATTGGCCTTCCAGCACGATCATTGTTAATCCGCGGAAGAGCAGCATACCCGCCAAGGTAACGATAAATGCCGGAATACGTACATAAGCGACCCAGAACCCTTGCCATGCCCCAATTAACGCTCCGACCAGCAAAGCTGCAATCACAGCGACCCACGCTGGAAGCTGCCAATCGACCATCATAATGGCGGCAACCGCACCGACAAAAGCGGCTATGGAGCCGACGGACAAGTCAATATGCCCAGTGATGATAACCAGCACCATCCCGATCGCCAGCACGAGAATGTAGCTATTTTGCAGAATCAGATTGGTAATATTAATCGGCTTCAACAGCAAGCCGCCTGTCAGCACCTCAAACAAAATCATAATGACGACCAGCGCAATCATCATGCCATATTGGCGGATGTTATTTTTAAATAGTTTAGTTATGGTTTCCATGCTTCACGCCTCCTGACTTGGTCATATATCTCATCAACGTTTCCTGCGAAGCGTCCTCACGGCTAACCTCTCCGGTGATCCGCCCGGCATTCATAACATAAATCCGGTCACACAAGCCCAGTACCTCTGGCAGCTCGGACGAAATAACCAGTACCCCCTTGCCTTCAGCGGCAAGACGATGAATAATCGTATAAATTTCGTATTTTGCACCCACATCTATGCCGCGCGTCGGCTCATCCAGAATCAGAATATCCGGTCCGGCAAAAATCCATTTGCTCAGTACTACCTTCTGCTGATTGCCGCCACTCAGATTGCCCGTTTTCTGCAAAATACTTGGCGCTTTGATGTTCATGCTTTTTTTCATTTCCTCTGCAACGACGACTTCCTCCTGCTCATTAACTACAGCGCCCTTTGCCAGCTTGTTCAGACCGGTCAGCGAAATATTGCGCTTGATATCATCCATTAAAATGAGGCCGTACTCCTTGCGATCCTCCGTCACATAGGCAAAGCCGTTGTTAATTGCGTCCGTAACCGTGTTGTTCTGGATCGGCTTGCCGTCCTTAATCAGTTGACCCGAGATGTTGCGCCCGTATGACTTGCCAAAGATACTCATCGCCAGCTCGGTCCGTCCCGCCCCCATCAGCCCGGCAATGCCGACAATTTCACCACGGCGAATGTTCAAATTCACCTGATCCAGCACCTTGCGGTCCGCATGATGCTCGTGATACACTGTCCAGTCCTTTACTTCCAACACGACTTTGCCAATCTTGGCATGGCGTTCTGGATAACGGCTGGTCAAATCGCGTCCAACCATCCCGCTAATGATCCGATCCTCTGTGACCTCATCCTTTCTCATATCCAGCGTCTCAATCGTCTTCCCGTCCCGCAATATCGTAATCGAATCCGATACCTTTGCGACCTCATTCAGCTTGTGGGAGATCAGAATGCAGGAAATGCCCTGTTTTTTAAATTCCAGCATCAAATTAAGCAGATTTTCACTATCATCCTCATTCAATGCCGCTGTTGGTTCATCCAGAATAAGCAGCTTTACCTTTTTAGAGAGCGCTTTCGCAATTTCGACCAGTTGTTGCTTGCCGACCCCGATGTTCGTAACCAAGGTATTGGGGTTTTCACTCAACCCGACCTTGGACAGTAGCTCGCGTGTCCCGACAAAAGTCTCTTTCCAATCAATCACGCCACCGCTGGCGCGTTCGTTGCCCAGATAAATATTTTCTGCAATCGAGAGATACGGGATCAATGCCAGTTCCTGATGGATAATGACGATGCCCAATTCCTCGCTCTGCTTGATATCCTTGAACTCACACGTTTTGCCCTGGAAAATAATATCCCCTTCGTAGGTTCCATGTGGATATACACCACTCAGTACCTTCATCAACGTCGATTTTCCCGCCCCGTTCTCGCCACACAGCGAATGAATCTCGCCTTCCTTGACCTTGAGATTCACATTTTCCAATGCCTTTACGCCAGGAAAGGTTTTGGTAATTCCCTTCATTTCCAAAATGATTCCAGTCATGGGATACGCTCCTTTCGGTTGGATTCCTACTCTTATTTCAGTCCGATTTGTTCTTTGGTGTAATAGTGACTGCCGACAATATCCTTCTCTACATTCGTCCGATCCACCGAGATTGGATCAAGCAAGTACGCAGGAATTACCTTTTTCCCGTTGTTATAGGATTTAACGTCATTCACTTCCGCTTGCTTGCCTTGTAAAATGCTGTTGGCCATCACGACCGTTTGCTCAGCCAGCTTGCGGGTATCCTTAAATATAGTTTGGGTCTGCTCTCCAGCCACAATGGATTTGATCGAAGCCAGCTCCGCGTCCTGTCCGGTAATGATCGGCAGTGGCTTATTCGCTGATCCATATCCGACCCCTTTCAGGGATGAAATGATACCGATGCTAATGCCGTCATACGGAGAGAGCACCGCATCCAGATTGGCCCCTGAATAGTAGGCACTCAGCAGATTATCCATCCGCGACTGGGCTAACGCTCCGTCCCAGCGCAGTGTAGCGATCTGCGCCATCGTCATCTGCTTGCTGCGCACGACCAGCTTACCGGAATCGATGTATGGCTTAAGTACGGACATCGCACCATTAAAGAAGAAGTATGCATTATTGTCATCCGGCGATCCGCCGAACAGCTCGATATTGAAAGGGCCCTTGCCTTCCTTGAGTCCCAACTTTTTCTCAATATATGCCGCCTGTAGCACGCCCACCTTGAAGTTATCAAAGGTCGCATAATACGTCAGATACGGTGTGTTGCGAATCAGACGGTCGTAAGAAATGACCTGAATCCCTCGGTCGTGTGCCTTCTGAATTACATCCGTCAGCGTGTTTCCATCGACCGAAGCAATGACCATAACATTAACGCCCTTGGTGATCATGTTTTCGATTTGGGAAATTTGATTTTCCACCACGTCCTCGGCATACTGTAAATCCGTTTTATAGCCTTGCTCCTGAAACAACCGAACCATATTCTCCCCGTCCCCTACCCAACGCTCGGACGATTTGGTTGGCATGGAAATACCCACATAGCCTTTTTCCTTGCTGCCCATTCCACTCTCTGCCAGATTGCAGGCCGAAAGCATCAGGGCCAAAACCAGAAGCCAAACAACAACAGCTCCCTTTTTCATATGAAGTTCCCCTTTCCTCATGTGATGCAGGTCATTTGAAGGTAAGGATTTTGCAAAATCCTCAGGTCATTGCTGATTAAAATTGAAATGAGATAGCGCTTACATAAGCGAGGCGATGAGCACCTCTCTTTTTTTATGTGCAAACACATGGTATCATTCCAGGCCGGGGAAGGTCTTTGCAGGTTTTGAACCTTTTTTATAAAATTTTAACCTTTGTGGTGGGGGAGGTATTACTTAATGACGTTAAGCTTCGTCGACATCAATTAAGAACACCCGCTCCTGGAATCCGCCTCGGGCCTCGGCTTTGTCTGCCCGGAGCTTGTCCAGTTCGGCTACATTCGCTCCATGTACTTCTGCCAGCGCTCGGATGACTTCCAGCATATCCGCTAGTTCTTCCAGCGCGTCCCGATCTTTGTCCGCTGCAAAATACTCCTCAGTCTCTTCACGAAGCTTCGTTCGCAGTTCCTGCTTATAGTCCTCTGAGTCTAATATGCGTGTCCGACATTCCTTACCCTGAGACATAATGATATGCGGGATCTGATCCCGCACCAGCTTGTTGTATGTAGGCATTTCAAATAACACCCTTTCTGATATGAAGTTTAAAAATTCAACAATTTAATTGAACGGGTTTTCTTTAAAAATAGACGGATACCGCTTAGACGGATCAGCTACGATCCGTTGTGACAGAGACTCTAGAATAGAGTCTGTTTTATACAGCAACATATCTACTTCCTCCAGCTTCATCGTCTCCCTGGATGCTTCTTCCTCTCCGGAGACCAGATAATGCATGGTACCCATAAACAGCACCATATCTAAACACGGCTCAGCATCCGAGCGAATTAGTCTAAGCAGATCGTTCATGGATAGACTAATGGATAAAGGCATGATTTGATTTCGATGTACATAAATGGCCTTCGCCATAGAAAACATAGCGCGATCACAAAGAATGAGGCAATTTAGCCATTGATTATGATCACGCATCATCTGGGCAAGCTGCATTTGGTATTGGGCAAGCTTTTGAAAATCCATCATGCAATTCAATATGTGGTTGTCACTATACTTAGGCAATTTGAAATCAGCTTCACTATGTAGTTGGGGACTTAAGGAGTAGTGTTTCATGAGGAATCAACTCCTGAATTTAAATTTCATAAATAAGGGTTTTGCAAAATCCTGAAACAAATGTGAGCAACGTAGCATATCATTAGAGCACTAAAATGTATAATTTTCTAGCTATCGGACAAGCTTCATAATGAATATTACTATATAGTAGTTTTTAATTCAATTTACTTACTAACGCATATTAATTAGATGTAACTCTTTCTCTACACTTCTAACTATAGAGAGGTGTATTCATGTCAGAACTATTAGAATTAGTCGGTACACGTATTCGAGATATTCGAAAGTCTAAAGGGCTTTCCCAAGAAGCTTTAGCCGAAAAAGCAGGTTTCAATTCGAGTTATATTGGTTTCATTGAGCGTGCGGAGAGAAATATATCTTTGAAAAATCTGGAGAAAATAGCGAAGGCATTGAACGTGGGCGTCTATCAATTGCTTACATATGTGAAGGAAAATGATGAGCTTACCGAAGAAGATTCGAGTATAAAAGCCATTTTGTCTCTCCTAAGAACTCGTGAAACCAAAGATACTGAGCTGGCCTTAAAGATTCTTACGGATATATTTATTAGAATGGATGAACGATGAAACAAAAAAAAGGAACTGCACTCTGCAGTTCCCCACCTACCTCTTACGACAACGCCAGCATCGCTTTCATATCTTCCTCTGCGGTCGTAATTAGCTTCAAGCCAAACATCTCCACCAGTACATCCAGTACACCAGAAGAAATAAACTCAGGCGGCTTTGGCCCAATGCGAATATCCTGGATGCCAAGGCTGAACAAGCCTAGCAGGATGGCAACTGCTTTTTGCTCAAACCAGGACAGCACAATGCTGACAGGCAGCTCATTCACCGTACAACCAAAAGCATCCGCTAAAGCCAGAGCGATTTTCACAGTAGAACCGGAATTGTTGCATTGCCCCAAATCAATATAACGTGGAATGCCAGTATCTCCAACAGTGCCGTAGTCCACATCATTAAAGCGGAATTTACCACAGGACGTGGTCAAAATGACCGTGTCATTCGGCAAGGATGTCGCCAGCTCACGGTAATAGTTGCCGCCTTTGCCTGGTGCGTCACAGCCCGCGATGACGAAGAAACGGCGGATATGTCCGTCTTTGACGGCCTGAATGATCTCAGGTGCCAGCCCGATGACCGTCTCATGATGGTATCCAGTCGTAAGCACCTGCTCAGAGTCTACATCTGCGGCTGGCAGGGCCAACGCGCGTTCAATTAGTGGAGAGAAATCGTCGTTCACAATTTTGGCAACACCCTCCAGCCCGGCTACTTCATAAGAGAAGAAGCGGTCTGCATATGTGCCTTTAATCGGCATAACACAGTTGGTCGTGGCAAGAATCGCGCCCGGGAACTCCTCGAACAATCTGCGTTGATCATACCAGGCTTTACCGATATTCCCTTTGAGATGTGGATATTTCTTCAACGCCGGATAACCGTGCGCTGGCAGCATTTCCGAGTGGGTGTAGATATTGATGCCCTTTCCTTCGGTCTGCCGCAGTAATTCCTCCAGCGCGTACAGATTATGTCCGGTCACGACAATACATTGACCTTCGATTTTATTTTGGCTGACAGTAATCGGCTGTGGAATGCCAAAACGATCCGTATGGGCACGATCCAGCACATCCATGATCCGTACAGCTGCATTTCCGACCTTCATTGCCATCTCCAAATGCTCTTGTACATTAAAATTAGAATTGGTTAAGGTCATATATAACGCTTCATGCGTGATCCGATCCACCTCAGGATCGGTATATCCCAACTGACGAGCATGTGTTGCATAGGCAGCAATCCCTTTTAATGCAAAAATCATTGTATCCTGCAAGCTCGCTACTGTCTCATTTTTTCCGCACACCCCAATGACTTTACACCCGCCACTCGGCGTCTGTTCACACTGATAACAAAACATATCGTTTTCCTCCAAATATTGATAGATATTTGTTCGTTATCTACAGCGTAACAAACCCCTGAACGTGCGGGTGTGATTACACACACACTTTTTAGCACAGATTATCATGAGAGGGCGCAAGGCAATTCCGCAATCCAACATTCCTATTCCGACGAATTTTCCTGAATTCCCCCGCCCTTACGGTACTGCACAGGAGACACGCCCATGGCTTTTTTAAAAGCAGTGCTAAAATAGTGCTGACTGTCGTATCCCGTGCGTTCTGCTATATCAAGCACAGATAACGTCGTAGAGTCCAGCAGCTGCACTGCTTTGCGAATACGGGCACGCGTGACGAGGGTCACGAAGCTGTCGTTGAGCTCCTTTTTGAGCACACGGCTGAGATATACAGCCGATACCTGTAGCCGCGAGGCAAGAGCTTCCAGCGTCAGCTCGCGATCGGCATAACCTTCCTGAATAAGCTGCCGGGCCCGGCGTACGATGGGAGATAGCTGCGCTTCACCGTACACCCGATCCCGGCTCACCCGGTACGCATTGATTGCGCCTTCCAGCCCACCCGTGTTGGACTCCACATGGGTGTGAACCGCTATATTCAGGTAGCGTCCAATGGCCTGCTCTATAGAAGCGCCGATCGTCTCGGGTGCCTCCTGCCACAGGCATATGCCGATCAGCCCGTTCGCATCGCGAAACAACACATGCGATCGGTCCTCCAGCAGTTCGCCAATAATATTTTCAGCGGCGAAAAGAAACAACTGGCGGTCATTCTCACGCATAATCGTCTGCCGTGCTTCTGCTGCAGGCCACCGTACCGCGCCGATTTGTACAGGCGGCCGGGATGGAAGACGTAAAAACGCCAACTGCTCCATGACGTCTTTTCCCGTGTGCTGTCCTTCCAGCCATTCCAGGCAAAATCGCTGACGCAGCAGCGGAATATTCCGTTCAATCTGCCCGGCAGCTTGTTCTACATAGGCGGCGCGTTTGTGCTCCTCGTCCAGTCGCTGACGAAGCCGTGACAATGCAGCGTGAAGCTGATCCGCATTTACCGGCTTCAGAATATAATCTTCTACGCCAAGCCGTACAGCTTCCTGTGCATAAGCAAATTCATCATGCCCGGAAATGATCAGGCAACGGCACTCCGAGCGTCCTTCCCGCAGCCGCCGAATCAGTTCAATTCCATCCATGAATGGCATATTCATATCGACCAGCACGATGTCGATGCTAAGCTGACCAACCAGCTTCAGCGCTTCTTCACCGTCCTCTGCCTCTGCTACAACCTCCATGCCCAGAGCCGTCCAGTCTAGGCAGTCCCGAATCCCCTCACGGATGATCGGCTCATCATCTGCGATCAATACTTGATAACGTTTAGCCGTCCCTATCGTCACTTCTGGTATGGCTTGGTCAATCAGACTCGCCGTTGTCGCGTTGTCTGTTCCCTTGGATTTCGTCATCCTGACCCTCTCCTTTGTCATAAGGCTTCTTCAGTTGCGCCATATCCAGCAGCAACGGATGAGTGATTGTAACGCAGGTACCTGTCCCTTCTTTACTGTCCAATGTAATTCCATATTCCTCGCCAAAAGACAATCGGATACGCGCTTGTACATTCAACATGCCGTAGCTTCTGCCATTTGTACGAACTTCCTTTTGTTTCCGTCTTCCTTCCATCGCCTCCAGCGGTATTTCCAGCCATTCACGCAGCTCACACAGACGCTCCGCCGTCATCCCTGCACCGTCGTCACGTACCGTCAGCAGCAGCTTGCCGTCCTCGGCTTTAGCTTCTACGCAAATCGTGCCTGGACCACGTCTGGCCTTAATGCCGTGGTAAATCGCATTTTCCACCACAGGCTGAAGCATAAGCTTCAACACAAACAGATCCTTTAGCCCGTCGGGTACATTTAATTCCCAGCGAAGTCGGTCACGATAACGGGTTTGCTGGATTTGCATATAGCTTGAGATATGCTCAATCTCAGAGCGTAGCGGAATAAAGTCATCCCCTTTGCTCAGTCCAAGGCGGAACAATCTCGATAACGCCCCCACCATATCGGATACGTCGTCTGCTCCATTTTTTCGGGCCATCCAATGAATGGTATCTAGCGTATTGTATAGAAAATGCGGCTTAATATGCTCTTGAAGACTGCGTAGTTCGGCATCCCGTTTTTGTCGTTCCCTCAGTTCGCTAAGCGACATGAGACGGCGGATTTGCTCCAGCATCCGGTTAAAGCTCCGGCCCAGCATTCCGATTTCATCCCCGCGCTCACTCCATTGGCGAACCGTAAGATCCCCCGTCTCTGCCGTACGCATATAAGACATAAGCCGGAAAATTGGCTGCGCGATAGAACTGGACAATCGCAAGGATGCCGTTAAGCCAAACAGACATACAATGAAAACAAAACAGACAACGTAGAACTGAATTTGCCGCACTTCCAGTGTAGATTCGCGTGCCGGGAATACTCCCACGGTTCTCCAGCCCGTGAACTCGGAAGCCTGGAACATGAACAGCAATTCCCTGCCTCCGGCTTCACGGGTAAACATCCCGCTATCCTCTGGCCCGAACCATTGCGACGGAATGCGCTCAATCAAAGGCATATCTGGCATATATACACTGCGTCCCTTGGCATCTGTCACCATGACATACCCGCTTTTGCCCAAGGTTACATCTCTGGCAGCTTGCGACACAGCCCGCAGCTTGAGATCAATCATAATTACACCCAGTACATGTCCTGTCTCCGAATCCGTGACCGAACGGACGACAGAGACAATTTCACTGTCCTTGTACCGGACATGAGTGGTCACATTACGGTGACTTGGCTGTCCCAGCACAGTGAATATCCCTGCATGCTGCGCCGCCTGTGCGTACCAGTCTTCTTCCGTCAGACTGCGTGTGCTTCGAGCATACATTTCATTGCTGATATAATCTCCTTTTTCGTTCACGATCAGAATCCCGGCAATTTCAGGATATAACGTGGTAAAACCCTGCAAAAATTGCTTCATTTCATACAAGGTATCCTGCTCCTGTACGGAACTTACAACCTGCTTGGAGCCGGGAGCCTGGTTAAGGAGAGGTTTCTTGGCTCGCTCCCCCTGATTTTCTGGCATTACACTACTCGTATGACCCGCGTGACCATCAGCCAGCGTCCGCCCTTTCCAAAACTCCCCAATTTCAGGATTAAAGGCAATCAGATACGTCATGTTCTGTAAATTTTCCATTTTGGTATCGAGTGCTTCGTTCACCTTGCCAATTAACTGCATCGTATGGTTTTCCACCTGCCGCTCAATAATCCGTTCCACCGTCCAATTCACCAGCAGGCCTAGTCCCAGTGAAGGCACGATGCCAAACAGCAAGAACAGCACCATGAGCTGATAGCGTAAAGGCATATTGCGCAAGCGTAACCTCGGCATCATTTGATGCATCCCTAAGTGGATGCGCTTCCAATATTTATTTTGCATAATAATCATCTACATTCGCTCGGGTGACGACGGAAATCCCAGTATCCACCCGCACGGGCAGCGGGGTGTTATCTCCAGACGAAGAAGGTGCAGGAATTGTCAAATGATGATGCAGATGGAACAGATATTGGAGTGACCAATAGCCCATATTCCATGTCCCTTGCGCAATCGTTGCCGAGATGGTCCCATCACGAATCATATCCAGTGTCGCTTTATTCGTATCAAAAGAAATAATTTTTAGCGGATGACTGCCTTTTTGGCTCAGTGCCGCCTCACCCACACCTGTTCCTCCGGTGGCTTCGGTCACAAAAATACCCGCCAGTTTCGGATAAGCTTTCATCAACCTTAGCGATTCATCCCTGGACACCATCACGTCAGCACGACCATCTACCACTTCCACCACCTTCATGGCAGGATACTGCCGCTGAATGGTATCGCGAAAGCCGCGCGAGCGTTCCTCATGATTTTGCTGCCCCGGCAGTGTCAGAACAGCGACTTGGCCTTCACGTCCCAACAGCTCAGCCATTTTTTCCGCAGCGGTCACACCCGCCTTATAATTATCCGTGCCCAAAAATGTATACGCCCGGCTCCCCGGCGCTCCAGCGTCAAACAGCACGACAGGAATGTCCGCATCCAGCGCCTTATTAATGACCGGGATCAGGGAGTGTGGATCAATCGCTGATATGGCAATGCCTGCGGGTTTACGGGCAATCGCCTGCTCAATGATGGTCATCTGCTCCTGTGCATCATACCGGGTCGCCCCCCGGTACTCCACCGTTACCCCCAAGGCATCCCCAGCATCCTCGAAGCCTTTGAGCCCGCTTTTCCAATACTCCAAACCGGACTGGAACGTAATCATCATATACGTTTCTCCGATGCTGCCTCGCAGCCCTTTTTCCTCCCAAGCTCCATTCAACCGCTCGGATTGTTCATATCTGAACACATAGAGAGCAAAGGCCGCAATTAACAAAATGTACACCAGCAGCGTTTTCTTCATCCTTCCTCTCCTCTTCCTATGCGTATCCTTAAATTTGAGTTTACTTTGTTTTTATTTAGATTGTAAACGCAATCATATTAAATTGGAACCACTTCACTCTCCATACTTTCAGGTAGCGTTAATCCTGCACTAATGTTCCTACGATACAATACCTACAATTGTGCTAGGAAAAACATGTGCGAATCTTGAGGAAAAGGAGTGATATGGATGAGCAAGCCGCGTATCGCGGAGTGGACAGAACTACGGGGTCTTGCCTACCTCGCTGTCGTGCTTCAGCATTGCATTGGCGAATATATTTATCGCAGCGACATCCAACAACCGGATTCCGTTATGCTCGCGATGCTGTACCATTTGACACGTTTTGGCACACCGACGTTCGTTTTCCTGTCTGCGGCGTTGCTATTTTATAATGGTAACAAACCGATTGGCTATTCCCGTTATATTGGCAGACGGTTTCGAGATATTTATGTTCCTTTTCTCTGCTGGACGGTTGTCTATTGGGTGTGTACTCAGAACTGGTCAACCGCACAGTGGGGAAATATATCCTTTTACAAAGGCATGTTCGAGGAAATGATTATTCCCGTCAGCGGATATCATCTATGGTTTGTGGTCATGATCTTTCAGTTTTATATTTGGTTTCCTTTATTTGCAAAAGCAACCGAGCAGATTCGAACGTTTCTACGTCGTTATAGCATCAAAAAGCGCAAGCAGCTTGTTTTGGCTGTTATGCTGATTGCTGCTGCGGCTTATGCGTTGCTGTTACAATGGTCCTACTATGACATGTCTGCATGGAGCGCTTGGTTGCCGTCCTTTGGGCAGACTTTGTTAGATTACCGCACTTATAACTTTGTTATGTATTTTTTCTATTTTATGCTGGGCGCAGTGTGCGCCTATATGACGGACACCTGGCGGGGATTGGCCCAGCAGACGTTGCCATGGAATGTATTTGTTTTTATTGGTCTGTTCATGCTCATGGGTCATACGATGCTGATCCAGTCGGGCGATACGATCAATCTCAATATTTCTACCTATCTGAAGCCAAGCACCTTCGTACTGATTGTCTCGCAGTTGCTTTTGTTGTATGGGCTGCTACTTCATCTGCAAAAAGACCAGCGTTCCGAGCCGTTTCGTCGTATGCTAAACTGGATCGGACGCTATTCCTTCGGAGGATATCTGGCCCATGCGCTCGTGCTGTCCTTCATATCCTTTTACACCCGTCCGCTTGCCCTAGGGGATCATCATTTTACAGCTACGCTCATTACGTTTGTCGTCGTGGCAAGTGCTTCTCTCGGTATCAGCTGGCTCTTTGCCCATCTGCCTGGCGGCAACTGGATTGTTGGCTCCAAAGGCAGACAGCGATTGAACTGGCGGCTTCATTTTCAGT
Organism: Paenibacillus sp. DP01; assembly: GCF_044784315.1. NCBI lineage: Bacteria > Bacillati > Bacillota > Bacilli > Caryophanales > Paenibacillaceae > Paenibacillus > Paenibacillus sp. DP01. Next base: position 1,280,644 of record NZ_CP173059.1, on the reverse strand, counting down.
TCCTTTCCTCCAAACGTGCTTCCAAAAGCACGCAGGAGCTTGGCTAATCTTCTGCCCCAGCGTTTCAGCATAGGGATTCAAATACCGTCAAAGGCTTTTGCAGGGCTCACGTATTGAGCTCTGCTTTTTTGCTGTCTAAGTGTGATGAATCATGTTCCAAACTGATTAACATTTTATGACATGGATATGTATTTTATTTTAAAATAAGTCATTATATTGAATAATTATAAGCATTACGTGGGAGAAATCACAGTTTTGCATAATAGGAATGGGGGGATGAACTCAGCATACCATCGTCGTTGTTAAGGATCTGGTCCAAAACTTGGTGAGGCTGCTTCCTGGTCTGAAACATACGGTTGAACTGATTAATCAGTTCATCCAAAAGCATAGACTGCTCCAGTACACAGGCATGTCCTAGGCCATACTCTGCGTAAAGATCATGCATGTGTTGTCTGGCATGTTCCATTTGTTGAATTAACGTTACCTTTTCATCCTTGTTCATCCTACATACCTCCTCATGAATTTCATTTTAAGAAGGGATGTACAAATAGGCCAAGATCAATTTTGAAGCAAAAAATTACAAAATAATACAAAAAGAGACCAGCAATAAGCTGGCCAATAAAATGAGTATGAAGGTGTTTACTTTGATTACATTCCACCAACGTGTCCTTGTGTTTGGATTGTATCATGGCTTAGATTTCCAGTTTGGACTGGTACTGTGAATACCAGTAAAGAACTAATTACCACCAAGAAGAAAGCCATCCTTTTGATCATTTTTCTTCCACACCTCCTCATAAATAGATTGGAACTGTGCCTGTGTTTTAGGAGCCGCATGTGTTTTGAAGTGAGAAAATAGTCCAAAACAATTGGCAATAAGTAGTACATGGTTAATTGTAACAGCTTTTTCAAAAGCGATTAATAAACATTTGAAACCATATGGATATCTGCCTTTATTTAGGTTGTATTTAGCCATTTTGTACCAAAACCTTACGTATTCTTCTGGTAACACTTGTTGAGAATAAGTATCCGAAGATAACGGTTCCTGATAAGCTTCGATTTGGGTTTCAAAACGCCAAAAGATATGGTCAACATCTACATTATAGCGATTAGCCACTTCAAGGACGTTTAATAGCTCGGAAAAGATCTCTTTTTCGGCAGCTATATGTTCTACGTAATCTGGCAAAACGCTAATATCACCAGACATGAGCCTGTTGACGTAAGTATTAATTTTCGCCCACTGCTGATATTGCTTCTTCCAATACAAAGACTCGGGGTCTTTTTCCTTCACCCAGCCTAGATCGGCATAACGATGAATGTGTTCTAATGCCTGTCCATGATCTCCTTTTGCGTCGCAAGCACTAGCACACATTAATTCAGAGTAAGCTATGTAAGTAAAAAACGGTCTAATTGGCTTTTTTCGTGGCTCTGTTCCTTTTCGCTTGGAATTGTGAACCAGATGATATTGGAGTTGTCCTAACTGACCCATTTGATGTGCGAATTCATACACCTTATCCCACATGCTTAATGATCTATAGACATTCGCCAAATCTTTTAAAGCATCCAGTTGCTCTATCTCATCTAAGCGATCCACAAAAGGGGCGAATTCAATAGCAGCCTGAAGGTTTACTGCCCGATCCTGTCCGACTTTGATTTGGAACAAGCGATACTGGCAGATTGCCAATCGCTCTGAATGTTGCTGCTTTTCGCTTTCAGCTACCTTTTTGTATAGGTAAGCGGCTGCTTCGTTGTAACCGTCTTGGTATACATTTTCGGCGACTTCAAAGAGCGATGGCAGATAATTAGGGTTATCCAATAATAGAATTACAACTCGCTGCAAGCAGTCCAATCGCCCTAGCTCAATGCATCGGTACAGGAACGGGCTGATTTTTTTCCAGTTGAGCGGACATTCTTCAATGCATTCTTCAATATAGCGTTCGTAAAAATAATCCGGTGGTAAATTCATTCCCGCAGTAATACTATCCAGTTGGTGAACCGACATAGATCGATTGCCCGTCACAATACCACTAACTGTACCTACATTCAAATCGATCGTGTGACCAAACTCGGTCATGGTTAATCTTTTGCGTTTTAGATAGGTTTGAACTTCTGCCTGTATCGTAGGTGTGATTTCCATGGATAAACCACCCTTTCAGCATCTTCATAGATTCCCATTTCAATAATTCATATAGTTTTGAAACTAATAGTATACTTATTGTTTTTCATTCATGATAATACCATCTTTTGGAACATCGATAAATACTTTTACTTTATAGATTTTTATTTTTTTATTAGGAGATTATTGGTTGATAGATTATTATGATAAGGAGAAGGTCACTTGAAAAATACAGGTATGACACGTCCCTTGGACACGTTAGGCCGGATTGTTATTCCTAAGGAATTGCGAAACTCTATGGGAATTCAAGCTGGCGAGTCTTTGGAATTTTACTTGGATGTTGAAACAGGATTGTTAAGTATGCGGAAATATATTGGTGTCTGCTGCCATTTATGCTATTCGGTTCAGGATTTAAGCTATTTCAGAGATTCATTTTTATGTAAAAAATGCATACACGATTTGAAAGGAAACAGCGTCATTTGATTGTCATCACAACTTTGGTTGAACATCTAAGAAGCCTCATTCGTGAGCATCCCACAGCCAAGCAAGGCGAATATGCTGAATGGATTGGCGTGTCACATAGCCGTATTTCCCAGCTTAAAAGCTATTGTAGGTTTCACTTCACTCGCATCCGAGCAAAACTCAATAACCAGTCGCTGTTAATTTCAAGGTGACTGGTTATTTTTTTAATTTGAATCCATACTGACCAAAATTCAACAAGTTAGATTACCAAAACTTATTGATATTGCTGTAAAATATGGATTTAAACTCTTCAAGATGATATATTCTGACTATATGTAATCTTCCTAAAGACGCTTTTAACGGACTTAAACTAAAAAATTGTTAGTAGGTGCATAAATGAAGTCACATGTTCTAATTTATGATGGTTATGTTAGTTTTGAAATTATGCTAGCAACCTATTTTATGAAAACAAAAGGGGATATTGTTACAATTGGAGTATCCAAAGATCCTGTCATTTCCTATGAGGATTTTAAAGTTACACCTGCGGTAGCCCTTGATGAAGTGTCTGCGGAGGACATTCAACTCCTCATTATACCTGGTGGAGATAACACTCAATTAAAGACAAACAAACAACTTCTAGCTCTCATCAAAGCACTGAATAATGATCATAAAGTGATCGCGACCATTTGTTCTGCGACTGAACTATTGGAGCTAGCAGGTGTTTCTCCTAAAAATCATGTGAGTCATCCATCGGGTCTGGAGATACACAAGAATATCATATCTGCTAAACCCAATAAGTATGTAGATTTTGCAATCGAAATAGGCAAGATCATGAACATTTATACGGATGATGAAGATTTTAATGAAACCATTGATTTTTTTAAGCTTTTTAAAGATAGCTGATTCTCCTCACAACAGTCACTTTATGAAGGAAGTTGAAATATAAGGATAGGATGGGTTCTCCCCATCCTTTTTTGTCGTAAAACAATTCTTCTTCAGAAGACTAAGGCTTCAATTGAGCTTCATTTGAAGTTCCAGATTTACGGTCGAATGTAATCGGACCTTTACGGTTTACAAGCCGCTTCAAATCCACGGTCATTTCATTCTTCAATTTATCGATGAGTTGATCCTCCCGAATGCCTTTGCTTTTAGCAACGTCGGCCAACGATTTCCCTTGCCCCAGCTCTTTCTCTAACTGGACAGGGGTGATACCCAGCAGCCTAGCTACTTTCTCGTTGAGATGGTGATTCAAGCCGCCCGGCCTTTTGCCGTGTCTATGTCTATGCACATGTCCATGCCCGTGGTCATCCTGTGGATCAATATTCCACTGGTGGGCTTCTCCTTGGACAGAATCGTTGGGAGTGAGAGCTTGCAACGGATTACCCGATTCAATACCAGATGCTCCTGCACTCGCAGTACCATACATCATCACTCCTCCATATAGGATAGCAGCGGTCAATTTCCATTGTTTTTTCATGTTGTGGCCCCTCCTTTCATCCTTTTTCATCTATATTTTCTCTTTCAGCTTTTTTTATTCATTTTATATGTTTTTCACAACATTCCTTATTTAAAAATAACAAATTCTTGAAAATTGCAATCTGTTGTACAATGGCGGGTAACAACTAGAAGTCGCTACAAAAACATTTATAAGAGATGCGGGTGATGGCCATGGAGTGGTATTTTGCATACAAAGAAGAATTGGAAAAGGTATTTCGTCAAGCTGAGGAACGGACGGCCACATTTCAGGCTCCCTTTCAGCAAGAGGGGTTAGACTACCTGGCACGGTTTAATCCGTTGCGTGAAGACAGTACTCGTAATTACATATGCTATTTGCTTCCATTTTGGCTGCAGGAACTCACCGGACTGCCTCCCGAAACATGTCGCAAGCTGTCACTCGGCAACGTGTTCGTCATGGCTCATTATTTAATCCAAGACGACGTGATGGACACAGCAGCAGACAACCGTAAAACGCAACTTGCCTTAAGCCAGCTTTTCTATACCGAGTGCCAAAACATTTATCAGGATCTTTTTCCGGCAACCTCCCCTTTTTGGACATATGCCCGGACGTATGTGGACGAATGGGCCGTTAGTGTGGTATCCGAAGGAGCAGCAGACTATTTTCAAGGTGACAGAAATAAGGTCGCACTGAAAGCCAGTCCATTAAAAATGGCCGGAACGGGTGCTCTACTGCTCGCAGACCATGCTGACCTGATCGAGATCGTTACAGCGATGACGGATTTGACCCTGCTCGTGCTCCAAATGTCGGATGATTGGGCAGATTGGGCAGAGGATTTGATGGAGCATAGCTATAACTGCCTATTGTCCCATATTAGCGCCGAACGGAAGAAGCCGTATTGTGAAGGACTAGGACCACAAGAAATTCAGGAAGCGATTTATGTGCGAGGCGCACTCGCTAGCTATGTGAACATTGCGAATCAAGCCGTTCAGGAGCTAGAGACGATGGAGCCTACTATCCACGGCCTGCATAGGTTCGCACATTCCATTGCAGCAGAACTCAGCGAAGAGGCAGCAGAAATTGAAGGCGGACGCTCACATTTGCGAAGAGGCGGGCTTGATTATTGGCTCTCCAAAAATATGAAGTAATGCTAGATTTTTCTGAGTCTTACGTGGTATACTGACTAGGTAAATATAACCAATCGAATGAGAGGGTGATTTTTGATGGCTACTGAAGTTCTTCAAACACAAGTCATTCAAAAAGCTTGGGAGGATGCCAGTTTCAGAGAAAAACTGATGGCAGATCCCAAATCTGCAATTCGTGATGTGTTAGGAGTCGTGATCCCCGATCATATCCAAATCAAAACGGTAGAGGAAACGTCTGACCAGTTCTATCTAGTAATCCCTCCAAACCCTTCAGGTGTGCTTGCTACATCCCAGAAGCCTCGCTCGATGTGGTAGATTGGCACTTGTAGCTTATTTAATCTATACTTCTTAATCTCAGGCGGGTGGGCTCAGCAAGCTTCCCTCCGTTTTCTCCGAACGCAAAAAAGCCGGATGTTATCCGGCTACGGGGAAGCGGATGGTCGCTTCTGTTCCCACCCCTTTTGCACTTGTAAAAGATATTTTACCATTCATCGTTTCAATAATCCGAAATGTCACCATCATCCCCAAACCCGTGCCTTTAGTCTTATTCGAAAAATAAGGCTCACCTAGTCTGGATAAGGTCTGAGCATCCATCCCTTCACCATTATCCCGAATATGAATGACTGCTTCTCCATTGTCCACATAAGCCCATATATGAATATGTCCCTGTTCTCGCAGCGCTTCAATACTATTTTTGATAATATTGATAAATGCCTGCTTGAATTTGGAGGAATTCCCGCGCACTTTAATTTCCTGGGGAATATCCAGCGAAATTTTGCCACCTTGCAAATTTGCCATTGGACTGATAATTCCTTCAATATGCTTGAACTCATCCAATATGGTCAACGTTTTGGTATGGTCAAACTCCGGCTTGGCAAAAGTCAGAAAATCGGTAATAATCGCGGACGCTCGATCCAGCTCCTCCAGAGCGATATGCAGATAGTCTTTGTTTTTACCATCCTCCTGCTTGCTCATCAACTGAAGAAATCCACGTGTAACCTGAAGCGGATTGCGCACTTCATGAGCTACAGATGCAGCCAAATCGCTAATAATCTCCATTTTCTCTGAACGTTGAAGCTCATTATTGAACATCTCCAGTTCTCTGGAATACCGAACCACCTGCTTGTGCTTTTCCGCCAGCCTTCTGCCCAAGATCACAATCAATGCCAGGACAAAACCGAACACGCCCCATTTCCATAAAAACATATTGTAGTGTCCGTCCCGGATAAAGAACCAGCTGAGTTCTGCGATAGTGATGACTGCAAAAAATGCAAAGCCTGTCGATAAAATGATCGCTTCGTGGTCTCCCTTAAGCGCCATGCGAACCGAAGCAAATACCAAAAGTACCATCAAAGCTACGAGCAATATACCGAGGACGATTACACTAAAGAAATAATATACATCGTTGAGTCGCTCCTGTGCTCCTAAATTCACAATCATGATGATGAAGCAGAACAAAGAGTAGGCGGTTAACAATTTTCTGAATTTCCGAATCAGTAAAATAGAATTGATATTTTGCTCAAAAAAGAAGGCTAATGAAGGCAGCAGAATAAATAGCGCCACATCAAAAAGTTGTAAATACAGCTTGCCATAGCCGCGATAGAACGTATATAAAAACGGTGAATACGTTACAATCATCAGACCGATAGACAATACAATCGCACTTAGGGACAACCACATCGCCATACTTGGACGGAACAGGAAAAACGAGCAAATCAATAGCACCAGGGCGATAAAGATAAATGTACTGCCTAGTACAATATCCAAGACATCCATTCTGACCAAGTTTCCCAACAAGTCACGATAATCACCAGTCATCACATTTCCGATAATGCCCAGTCTATTTTTGCTGCTTTCCGTCCATATGTATAATGTTTTACCACTGTCTTCTGGCTTCAGCGGAATCAGAATACGATTATTCTCATAATTATAGCCACGGTACGATTCATAAAAATTGGTACCATCCTTATACAGCGTAATGTGCCTGCCATAAATATTTTCAAAAAGCACCGCTGGTGTTTCATCATTTAACGAAGGTAGCTTAATACGAATCCAGGCGGTGCCTCTATTGCCTGGCTGCTTGAGTAGCTGTGTATCATCTTCAATATGCATCCAGACCTTACTGTGATCATTTACCTCATCTAAAGAGCCATCCTCGTCTTCTGCTCCCCATCTCATATCCCAGGAGGGGATCTTATACTCCCTTTCCGGGGTCATTTTGGCCGCATAGCCAATGTGGTCCAGCGACAATAGTATCACAATGACCGCTAGCAGAGCGGCGACAGCTTTGGGCACATGCCTCATATTAAGCACCTCAAAGTTACGTAGTAGGATTTACAAATTTGTATATGTTTTAACATTTTTATCTTCCTGAAATTATATTATTCTATACGATGATGTTCATACCTTCTTCATAATAAGGGTATCATGTTCTTTTTAATCATTATTTGTAAAATCTTCATATTGATTAATGATCATTTCCTGTTCGCGTCGCTCCATCTGCTCTCTAAGCCCTATCCAAGGTTCACATTCTTCATCCTCATAGATCGTCCAAATATCGGAGAATAAATAATCGCGTATTTCTACTATTTTTCCGGCCTGTCCGCCGTCTGTCCAATATAAACCATCCGGACGCCGAATAACGGTACGCGAATAGCCTGGAGTAGACGCCTTTTGACCTACTCGGATTCGGCTAATCATCGGACCAAACATGTACCATTCCAATTCATATCCCTCCAACTCCTCTTTATCATATCACAGCAGTTACCAAAAAAACGCTAATTGAGAAAGAGCATATCTCTATTCGCATGATTTTAACTTTTTACAGACACACTAACTCTAAGTTTAGCCATTCTGCGGTTTGGGTAAGGTCGAAATAAGCAACAAAAAGTAAAGGAGCTGAGTTAGATGGCAAATCGCGACAATCAAAAGACTGAGCTACAGGATCATGATTTTGAGCCTTCCCTGCAAAATGCAGAAACAAACTGGGAGAATCTGATTGAGGGGCCGGATACTCCTCTGGAGGACGTGCCTGATGCCGATGAACTAACACCGAATAGTCCTGTTGATCCCTCTGCGCCTGCTGAATTCCTGCATGGTACAGATTTGCTGAACGGTACAGACGGGGATGAAGAAGAGCAACTGGACAGTGACGATATTCTGGATTAATTACTGCATATAATAGGATATAAGAAAGCGATTTCTCATCCTGCTATGCGGGTAATGAAGTATATACACCGAAAGGAGTTGACCAATCTCCTATGTATAAAGATCCGATGTCTCAGGCTGATATGGAGTACAAACGCTATAAAGCCTTGAATCCTGTAGAAGAGGATGACCGCAGGACTGCGGACAAGACTCATACGGATGATACCTTAGCCGAAGATAACCCACGAGGAGTCGCATCAGCGAAGCCCGAACCCAGGGATCAAGCAAGATGAAAGAACAGATAGGGAATGCAAAAACTAGAATCGGAAATCAGGGCTTGCCTTCTGCATCCACTTTGTTTAAAATAAGGTCAAATCTTTTGAATACCATGAACAAAGACATAGACGGAGACAAGTAAGCGTCATCGGATTCCCACAGAAAGGTACGTATTGCTGAGAGCGTACCGCTATCCCGCGTTGAAATTCACTCCCGAGTCGAGCCTTGAACCGACGACAGAAGGATTCATTCCTTTGACCGCAGTAGAGGTTTCCGGAAGCCCCCGTTACGGGCATCAAGCTCAGAGGTTACTGCCGTCGATTGAATGACGTTGACGACTTGCATGTATACTTCTGTAATTAGGGTGGTACCACGGCATTCGTCCCTTGCGACGAGTGCCTTTTTGTGTTATTTTCTGCAAAAAGTCCAAGGGCTGAAAGAAAAAACAATTTAAATTCGGGAAGGGTGTACTGTATGTCAACCAATGAAAATTCTTTGGAGCTGTTGCGGGAACAGCTCGATGCTACAAACTTGCAATTGCTGGAGCTGCTGTCCCAACGCGCTGAACTGGCGGGACAGCTTGGAAAATTGAAAGAAGCTCAAGGAGTGCCTGACTTTGATCCAGTGCGCGAGCAACAAATGCTGGACAAGCTGATTGCAGCTAATCGTGGACCTTTCGACGATGCTACAATTCGCCAGTTGTTCAAAAATATTTTCAAGGCTTCTCTGAACTATCAAAAAGAAGAACACAAAAAACATTTGATTGTCAGCCGCAAAAATCAGCCGGATAGCACGGTTATCAAGGTTAAAGACACACTGGTAGGTGGCAAAGCCTCCATCATGGTTGCAGGACCTTGCTCGGTGGAAAGCTATCAACAAACGCGCGAGGTAGGAGCAGCTCTCAAGGAAGCCGGTGTGCCGATTCTGCGTGGTGGTGCGTTCAAACCACGTACATCTCCGTATGATTTCCAAGGACTGGGTATTGAAGGCCTGCAAATTCTCAAACGCGTTGGCGACGAGTTCGGGCTGGCTACAATCAGTGAGATCGTCGATCCAAGACATTTGGAGGAAGCGATCCCTTACATCGATATCATTCAAATTGGCGCGCGCAACATGCACAACTTTGAATTGCTGAAAGCTGCGGGTGAAACGAGAACTCCGGTTCTGCTCAAACGCGGATTGGCTGCCACCATGGAAGAGTTCCTTCATGCTGCTGAGTACATCGTATCCCGTGGTAATACACAAGTCATGCTGATTGAACGCGGTATTCGTACGTATGAAAAATGGACACGTAACACGCTGGATATTTCCGCTGTTCCGATTTTGAAAAAGGAAAGCCATCTGCCTGTATTGGTGGACGTAACTCACTCTACAGGACGTAAAGACATCCTGGCCCCTTGTGCCAAAGCTGCCCTGGCTGCTGGTGCCGACGGCATCATGGTAGAAGTTCACCCGAACCCGGCAGTCGCTTTGTCCGATGCTCAGCAACAGCTGAACATCCCTGAATTCCACAACTTCCTGTCTGAAGTTAAAGAATCCGGTTTATTCAAAGCGTAAAACTAATTTTGTGCTAAGAATCATAAACCGCTTTCATTTTGTCAGATTATGATGTAGAATCTAATCAGGATTGTGACTGATCATGCAGGCAAAACCTAAATGTATATATGCTCGACTTTTGTTGAGACATATATATGTTTAGGTTTTTTTTATGCCTAAATCTTGAATAATAACAATACCTACATGGTTATAATCCTAAAAAATCATCATAGAAACGTTCAGAGAGGGGAACAGAAATGAGAAAAAGAAAAGGGTTAAGCATTTTTTTGTTAGCTATGATATGTATTTTAATCATCAGTGGTTGCAGTGGTAAGTCGCCAGCCGTCGTAAAGGATGAAAGCGCTGCTCCAACAGAACAACCAGCGGGAAATAAAGTGGAAAATAAAGCGACCAAGGCTAGAACGGTTATTACTACTGACGGAGAAGTAGATGATATGAACTCAGTCATACGCTTTCTTCTCTACTCTAACGAAATGGATTTGTCCGGGATTGTACTGACTAGCTCCGTATATCATTATGCAGGTGATGAAAAGGCCGGCATCAAGCCATTCAGATGGACCGGAACCCAATGGGTAACAGATATGATTGATGCCTACGGAGAGATTTACCCCAACCTAATCAAACATGCTGAAGGATATCCAAAACCAGAATATATTAAAAGCGTTACCAAGATCGGAAATATTTCAAACAAAGGTGAAATGGACAAGGAAACGGAAGGCTCGAATTTCCTGAAAACACTTTTCCTAGACGATGACCAAAGAGATCTGTATGTACAAACTTGGGGTGGAACCAATACCACAGCCAGAGCTCTAAAATCCATTGAAGACGAATATAAAAATACAGATCAATGGGAAACGATTCGGAAAAAAGTAAGTGATAAACTCGTTCTATACATCATTTTGGATCAGGACGATAGCTACAATAATTACATCGCCAAAAATTGGCCTGACATCAGAATTATCAATGACCAATCTAACTTCTGGCATTTCGCTTATGCTTGGAAAATGCACACGGAAGAAGTAAACAGCAAGTTACACGGGGAATGGAACTTCAAAAACATTAAAGACGGTCATGGCAAGCTGCTGAATATGTATGCCTTGATGGGCGACGGCAATATCATCAAAGGTGAATTGGATGAAGAACAAAGAGGCAGTGAAGCCTACTTGAAGAAAAATCCACAATACGACAAGTATGACTTTATTTCCGAAGGAGATTCTCCATCCTTCTTCTATTTAATTGATAACGGATTACGGAGCATGGAAAACCCAACCTATGGTGGCTGGGGAGGTCGTTTTGGTGTCGTTAACGATAAATTATTTAGAAATACGGTGTTAGATTATGATGTGCATACGAAAAAATTCGAAGCAGAGTACTCTCTGATGCGTTGGTTTGATGATATTCAAAATGACTTTGCTGCCCGTGCAGATTGGGCTATTGCTTCCGACTATAAAGATGCCAACCATAATCCAACATTGACCATTAAAGAAGGATTAGATCTAACGGCTAGTCCAGGGGAGAACATAACACTACATGCAGAAGGAACAGATCCTGACGGTGATGCATTGACCTATAAATGGTGGAGATATTTCGAAGCTGACACCTATAAAGATTCTAAGGTCAAACCCGCGCAAGTTAAACCTGAAATGCTGGGTGATATGCAGCTTGGGCTTCACCGAGAATTAGCTGAAGGCGAGAAAGTAAACACGATTGACCTGCAAGGTGGCGACACAAATACTGCAAGTTTTACAGTTCCGGCAGATGCGAAGTCTGGGGATACGATTCATATCATTGCAGAAGTACAGGACAATGGTAAACATTCTTTGAAACATTATCAGCGTGTGATTGTAACCGTAAAATAACAGAAGACAGCACTCAATAAATTAGGCTCATGGAATCATACTCCATGGGCCTGTTTATTTTTGCGTATCGGACCTCGGACAATCTCTATACACGTTTAATACTTTTTTCAGTCAAAGGAACATAATATCCCTTTCCATTCGGACCCATGGCGAATTTATTGCGAAGATGGATTAGATTAGGGCCGAATTTGGCCTCCAATTCTTCACGGAACTCATATAGGATTTCCATGATATAAATATCATGAATAATCACTTCCGTAATCGGCATTACAAGACCCGGGTGTAGCGTCCATGCAGCACGGCTGTCATCACCAAGTGAAAGTATGCCAGCTACAACCTCCCGGTCATCCACGCTAAGCACAATCCATCGACCACCGATTTCGGACGTAATCTCCTCACTCATATCATGGCGGTAAACAGTAGCAAAATCAAAGTTAAGATCACCATATGCTACAAGGATCACCTCAATTCCTTGCTGAGCAGCTTGCTCTAAGGCATCCCGGAACACCTCGGCATCCTCTTTCCAAATTTCCAGTAAAATTCGGTGTTTTGCTCCCTTCACGCCTTCATTAATGCGATTGATAATGGCTTCATACCCCGAAATATTCCAAATGTTCTCTCTGTTTTGAAACGATGCTGTGTACTGCTCCAAACTCTCTTGCGCCACGTTGAAAATCTGCTCTGCTTTGCGCTTTCTCTGGGCAATCAATTCATGTGGAGGAAGCGGCACATATAGAGGTGTATTTTCTTGACTTACCATGATGTCCCCACGGTTGACCATTCCCGACAAAACCTCGTAAATCTTGGATCTCGGTACTCCAGAGTTCAATGAAACGGCATATCCCGAAAGTGGTGAGCTTTCCAATAAGGTCACATAAGCCTTGGCTTCATATTCACTAAAATTCAAATCACGTAGAATTTCTAATATGTTTGGTTTTGATTTCATGACGTCTTCTCCTCAATTCATGTTCTTCCTTACTATATCACTTCCCCTTGACAAAAACTGATATACAAATTATCTTTTTAGTAGCATTTTCATAGTAGTAACTATAGTAGCTACTGTCACTATCATATTTCATAGGGGATGAACTCAGGGAGGATATAACTTGAACAAAGTCATAGCTCATCACAGCGAAAGCAACCGGATTTACTATACTTCTACGATTCTAGCCCTATTGATCTGGAGCACATCGTTTATTGCCACCAAAGCAGCCTATACGACGTTCCCTCCTCTTACCTTGGGTCTATCCAGATTTATCATAGCTTCCATCGTACTAGGTATCGTTCTGCTGATCAAAAAAGAACATGTCAAAGTAAAGCCAAAGGATTTGGCTACGATTTCGTTTAGTGGGGTTTTGGGAATCACTCTTTATTTTTCAATGGAGAATATAGGGGTTAGCCTGACGACCGCTTCCAACGCAGCATTAATTGTCGCATCGTATCCTGCAATTACATCGCTGCTTGAATTTATTTTGTATAAAGTCAAATTATCCAAATATAAAGTCTGCGGCATAGCACTGGCCATGATCGGGGTATATTTCTTAACCTCCGTTGGCGAAAGCTCGGATGGTAAGAATCAACTCATCGGAAATTTAATATTGATTGGCACCGGATTTGCGTGGGCGTTCTACACTTTCATGACGCGTAAGGTTGTGGACAAATATCCGCCGGTGACGTTATCTTTTTATCAAACCGTTGCAGGTAGTATCTTTTTCATACCGTTAGCCCTATTAGAAAAGGATAGCTGGCAGGCTCCGACAACGGGATCGTTTATGTTGCTCATGTATCTGGGTGTGTTCTGCTCCGTTATCGCATTTTTGCTTTATAATTACGGATTAATCAAGCTGTCACCGAGCAGTTCCGTTTCTTTAATGAATTTGGTTCCGATATTTGGGGTGTTGTTCTCTGTCTTACTATTGCACGAAACGATTACATGGCGCCAAATCATTGGCGGCTTGGTCGTTATTATAGGGGTCTTGATGAGTGCGCATCAAACTAACCGTACCTAAAAATATTGCAGCCCTACAATACAAGGGCGAGTGGCCTTTTTAAAAGATCTCGCCCAGTTGGTTATATCTATGCAGTCGGCTTTTTTTCTTTTATATAAAAAAGGTGGTTATATTGATTGATGAGGTTATCCATAATTACAGACTGTTTGAGCACACTGGCATGATTAAAGCCATGTTTTGCTTGTAAAATATACAGCTTTTGACGGGCATTCTCAAGCTGTTGACGCAAAATGTCGTCTCTTATCATAATATATCCCTCCCTGTCATATGATCAGTGTAAAGGGTTATGAATAATATACTAAAAATAAGGGTTTGGGATAATTATCTAATTGGCCTATCCGGCAGAATGAATATTCTGATCCGTTGCTTTATTTTGGGCTGAAATCGGGAAAACGTTTTTTCCCTTCGCCCATAGCAACAACGCTGCAACCAGCAAGATGCCACCGTTTAATACGAAGATCCAGCGAATGGGCATCCAGCTACCAAGCATGCCGCCAATCAGCGGCCCCGCCATCGTCGCGAGTTGGGTAGCTGATTGATTCAGGCTAAAGGCTCGTCCACGAAACTCCGGCTTGGTGACTTCCACAGTCATGGCATTAATCGCCGGCATGACAGACGCATAAAACAATCCATATCCAAACCGAAGCGCACCAAAACCAACAAAGTTGGTTACAAAAAACTGCAAGATGTTCCCAATCCCCGAACCGATCAGCCCAATCAGCAACACTTGGGCAAAGCCGATTTTCCCTCCAATCCGGCCCCATCGGGGAGCCATCAGCACTGCCGCGATGCCTACAGCTGAGAATACAATCCCGGAACTTAAAGACGCATGGCTACGGTCCACACCCATTTCAAGCACATACACCGTAATTAACGGTTCCAATATCATGACGGAAAAGGTACTTAATCCAGCTAGAATAAGCAAAAAGTATAATGGCCGATTAGCAATAGCCTCTTTGATATCATCCCGAACATGCGAGCGGGTAGTGGTGCCCTTGAAGCTATCCTCTCTAGCGCCAAATGTCGCGATGAACGCAGATACCAGTACAAGAGCCGCTGAGAAAAAAAAGGCATTTCGATTGCCATAATAATGGCTCACCACACCACCGATCAGCGGACCTATAATGCTGCCAGTCGCTCCAGCAGTCGCCATAATGCCAAGGGCATAGCCCGTTTTTTCTTCAGGCGAGCCCGTTCCGACCAGCGCAATCGCCGCAGGAATAAATCCGGAGAGAAGTCCTTGAAACAAGCGAACTCCTACAAATACATAGGGGTCTGTCACTAAAGCACATACCAGATATAATACAGCCAGGCTAAACCCTGAACGAATCAGCATCGGCTTACGTCCATACTTATCTGCCAGCGAGCCCCAAAACGGGGCAATCAGCGCGCTCGCTAAAAAAGTAACTCCAAAGGCAATTCCTGACCATAATTCCAGTTGATCGTTAACCCCCAATTCCGTATTCAGAAAAATAGGTAAAAACGGAATCGACACGGAATAGGCCATGCTGCAAAACAATACTCCGATCCACAAAACAATCAGGTTTCGCTTCCAATATAGATGCATGCTGCCACACGTCCCTTCTGTTCATTCCATTATTACCCTCTAAATTAGAAAAGTCTACCGTAAACCTTAGCCTTTCATCGTGGAACAACCACGAAGAAGCTGATATAATCGAATGGAATGGAGATGATGACATGGCTAAAAAGAGAAATTTGTCTTTCGCTGCTCCTGCGGCTCAGGACAAACCTGCTACCTTAAAGGATCTGTTGAGTCAGGACGTGCTGAACAAGCTTAAGGCTCAAGCCAATGAAGCGCAAGCAGAGCAAGACAAGCGTAAAGAAGACGAACGGCAACGTGCCCTTGAAGCAAAAAAAGCTGAACAAAAGAAGCTGGACAACAACTTTGAACATCTGTTGAATAACAGCAATTTGGACTGGCACAAATATAAATAAGCCAAAACCATTGCGGTTTTGGCCTATCTTTACACTTTATGTTATAGCCAGTCACGAATATGTTGTACTGAGTACAGCACCCCTACCCAAACTGGCAGACTGAACGCCATACCCCATATGAGACCTTTAGCCAGTTTTTTGTCTACCTCCATCATGATCCTGCCCCTTTCCTTGGGAATAGCAGCAGTATGGGTCAAGAATACGGCTTTCAAACCCGTATTTCCTTATCCCCAACAAAAAAGGTATGATAGTAAATGGAAAAGTGTTCTGCGCTGTCCCCAAACTATAAATTAGGATGTTACACCATCCAACCTTTCAGGAGGAATATTAATGAACCGAAAATCGATACGCCCATGGTACACATTGTGCCTGCTGGCCATCATGCTCGTGCTGGTTGCCGGATGTGGCACAAAAGCCACCGATGTGGAAGCTGCAAGCCGGACAAGCACCACAACTCCCGCTGCAACTAAAGACAAAAGCAAGGCTGTTTCACATCCAGTTGTCACGATTGTCATGAACGATGGCAAGAAAATCAAGCTTGAGCTGTATCCGGAAGTAGCACCGAACACGGTTAACAATTTCATCTCCTTGGTGCAAAAGGGAGCTTATAACGGTACCATTTTCCACCGCGTCATCCCCGGCTTTATGATTCAGGGTGGTGATCCGCAAGGTAACGGTACAGGCGGCCCCGGCTACAGTATCAAAGGGGAATTCAAGAGCAACGGCGTTAACAATACACTCAAACATACACGTGGCGTATTATCCATGGCCCGCTCAGCGGATCTGGATTCAGCCGGATCGCAATTTTTTATCATGGTTGACGATGCGGACTACCTCGACGGTCAGTATGCCGCTTTCGGTAAAGTAACGTCCGGAATGGACGTGGTCGACGCTATCGTCAACTCCAAACGGGATAGCAATGACAAACCTACCAAACCAGCTACAATGAAAAAAGTTACTGTAGATACGCTGGGTAAAAAATATCCTGAACCCGTCAAAGTAAAATAATCCGTCTTTCATAACGGGATAACCGCAACGACCTTGTGCATACGCATGAGGTCGTTTTTGCTTATCCCCTGATACTTTCTAAGGTGCTGATTCTGTGATGTAGTAAGAGTATATACACAAAAGGAAGCGTTTTCAATCATTATTTTTAGATTTTTTTACTGTTAAATGAGTCTACAGCGTTCGACAAAAAGCAGTAAAGTCGTCTAATTGGATTTGGTCTCGACTGAACGGATGCCTTCCATCTCTTGCAGCAGTGACAACAATTCCTCCACTCCCTCTGACCGAGACAGTTTTAGAAGCATATGAACCATCAACTGCTCACCGTTATTGATGCGCTCGGCGTGAAAGCTGTGAATGGTCAGTTTTTTGTTCTCCAGCAGTTCTTTAATTTGATTCAGTACACCCGGCTCATTATCAACCTGAACTACCACTTGCCGTGTGGACGGGGTAGCCATCTGATAAAAACGACTATGGAGCAAGGACTGAGCCGCCAAAATAAACAGCGTTACACCCGCGCCAAGCCCATACATTCCTGCACCGACAGCAATACCAATCCCGGCGGTAGTCCAGATGCCCGCAGCGGTAGTTAGCCCTTTGATTCTATTTTTTTGTGTAAAAATCATTCCTGCGCCGATAAAGCCAACTCCACTTATAACCTGTGCTGCTATTCTGGAAGGGTCCAGCGACAGGTTAGACCATACAGTCTGATCTTGAAAACCATATTTGGATACCACCATCATAAGCGACGCCCCGATCCCGACAATGAAATGCGTGCGAATGCCTGCCTCCTTCATCCGACTTTTGCGTTCATAGCCGATTAATGCGCCGCACAATCCGGCAAACATGACCCGAATCAGGTAATCCCAATCCCACATACCTTTTTCACTCCACTATTGTTTATGTTATGAAAAGATGTTGCCTTAATACATATAATTCATGATGCTCCGGCAAATGAGCCGTTATACAGCTGTTATTTTGTTATTACCCAAATTTTAAGGAACCTTTACTTCGTGTTCGAGAAGATTGCGATGTGCCTTTCTTCCCTTGAGCAGCCACAGCTCTGGTGTATCCTGCACACCGTCTATACGCATACTAAATGTTCTCGATGGTAAATTACGTAAACGGAGCAATAGACGGTTTCCGTCTGCTGCTGCCTCCACAAGCTCTAGCAGTGTTAGTGAATCATTCGCTAGCTTGCGGTTCACAGCGCGAGTTGAATCTGCGTTGTTCTCCCTACTCCAAATACGAAGTTCACCCACAACCGGGGCTGCAATTCGCTTACTGAAAGAAATAACCACCTCATCTTCGGCGGAACGTTCCGCCCTAAGAGGTACTGGAGGCTCATCGTACATGTAGCCTCCCAGATGGTATTCATACGCAGTCCAGGCATTGTAATCGCCCTCCAGGGCGGTAGCCCCGAATTGCCGCGTCCACTCGCGGTCCCGAAACATCCGCGCGAGCGAACCGATATCTGCCTGCACTCCGAGGGGCAAGCCCGGATAAGCGGCGCGTATGGACTGCGCGATGCGAGCATAGCCGCGAATATACTGTGGCGGCAGACGGCGGCGCATCCAGTCTGGCCAATGGGTCTGGAGTACGTGCATATCCGGGGCTACGCTCCCGATCATGGCTACCGCGTCCAGACCCTGCCATTCCCGCAGCTGACCGGGAATATCGCCACGCCCGCTCACAGCGAGCGACCATGTCGCCACGCAGATGTCCGGCCGGACATCACGCACACCGCCTGCGCCGTTCACCAGCTCACGGATGAGCCCATTCACGGCGTCCACGCGCAGATCGACCCACTGCGCGTACAGCTTCGGGACCTTCCGGTAGTAGTTCCGCGCATGCTTATCGCGGAAATTCGGAATGTCCTCACCGTAGCGCGCGCGGAAGGCACGCTGCGCATGCGGTCCAATATCCCCGTACACTCCACTGCGCAGCCCGTTCCATTCGGGGAAATAAGGCTCCGCCACCTCAAAGCCGTCAAACGGAATATCGGTGACGAGCCGGGCAGCGGCTTTCTTTTTCCATTCCACATAATCCTGGGCAAAATGCGAAAGCCGCTGAAAACCATCATTGGGCTCGCGCAGCAGCTCCATGCGCCATTCCTTCCACGCTGGCGGCAGCTGGGACACACCAAAAGAACCGTTGCCCAGCACCATCGCCCACACCGCGATGCCTCTACGCTGGAAAGCAGCAACAAGCGCTCCGTCCACTTCATTTTCACGCACGACAAAATAATGCACGGTCTGGTAGCCTGCAAGGGCGATCTCATCCGCTATGCTATCCCGCGACCGATTGGCATAATAGGGAAACAACGGATCAATTTGAATGCTGGAACCGCTCATGACCCATGGTTTCATTTTTCCAATTTGTGCTATAGCGTCTGACGATTCGGGTCGGTCATTTCTTTTATTGTCCAATTCGATTCACCTCCGTCACTCGCGTCTTCTCCGATACTTGCTCAGAATCTATATATTTGGGCTATAAGTTTCTACTGGTTCGCCTATGTTACCATATTTCGCAAATGGGGTGAAATACAGCGGCTACTGTTTCACCATCAACGTTCAGAGGTATTGGAATAACGAGTCAGGTTTAGCTTATGAACGGAATGGGAGGAATAGTCAATGGCAGAGCAGAGATTGCAAGGAAAGATAGCAGTGGTCAGCGGCGGCGGTTCAGGAATCGGTAAAGCAACCGCCATTCGTTTTGCAGAACAAGGCGCCAAGGTAGTCATGCTGGATCGGACACCTGAGCATGCAGAGGAAACCAAAGCAATCATTGAGCAGGCAGGCGGTGAAGCACTTGTGCTGGAATGTGATATTGCCAAGCCAGACATGATTCAGCAGGGGTTCGCTAAAGTCGTGGAAACATACGGAAAGCTGGATATCGTGTTCGCCAATGCAGGCATTAATGGCACCATGGCCCCTATTGAGACCATGGAGCTGGAGGAATGGGACCGCACGATGAACATTAACCTACGCGGCACCTTCGCCACCGTTAAATATGCTGTTCCATACCTGAAAGAACACGGCGGCAGCATTATCATCACCAGTTCCATCAACGGTAACCGAACCTTTTCGGGTATTGGGTTCTCAGCTTACGCCTCTACCAAGGCGGCTCAGGTTGCTTTTATGAAAATGGCAGCGCTGGAGCTGGCACGTTACAAAATACGGGTTAACGCGATATGCCCAGGAGCTATCGACACGAAAATTGATGATAACACGTACCCTACCGAAGACTTGAAGAAGGTACAAATTCCAGTCGAATTTCCGAAGGGCGGAGAGCATCCGCTGGAGGATGCTCCCGGTGAGCCAGAGCAGGTCGCCAATCTGGTCCTGTTTCTCGCCTCAGATGAATCATCTCATGTATCGGGTACAGAGATCTATGTAGACGGAGCAGAATCGCTGCTGCGTTAAGCATAAAGAGGATCGTTGTCCCCGTATAAGCTACTGCTCAGACATTCTTAGCAGCCTTATCCCAAGTCATTACTAGTGGAAAAGGCTGCTTTTGCATGGCTTTACAACTATTTATAACGCCCTGTCAGCACCATGCACAGCTCCTTTGCGAAGGCGGACATACAATCTGCCTCCTGGCAGCACATCAAACAACAGCATCAGAAGAGAAAAGAATAGCAGTGCAATGACCTCTTCTGCCAAAATATAAATAGGGTATGGCCCCAAAACATCCAATATCGATGGTGTCGACGGCTTTCCGGTCAGAAACATGTAGTTGGCACCAAACGCACGGTCTACAATCCACACCATCAACGCCAAGCCATTGAGGAATAGCATAACTCCTCCTACACTCTTCCATGTCGGTCGGAGTTCTGCGATCCAGGTCATATATAGGGCAGCCAAAATAATAGCACCATGAGCTACGAAAAAATGGATAAAACGATAGTGCGGAAAGGCATAAGCCAAATTAGGCGTAAGTACTGCTTGGAGCGCTCCTCCAATTCCGGCAAACAGGACGACCGGATATAACCAACGGCTGCGGAACATAAGCATCAGGATGGACAACAGCAGTGTCACACTGCACAATTCCAAGGGCAATGATGTCTGGACATCCCAAATATGCTGTGCCACATACCATATATTCAAAGTCACCTCTGAAAGAATGAGGACCGTAATTAATAACCAGCGAATTCCCTCACTTACAGGCTTATTTGACCGAACCCATCCCCGCGTTAGCCACAGCAGCAAAGCACATACAATGAGCCCCAGTATAGCCAAAGCATGTGACGGAGTAAAGGCTTCGAACCCTTCCGGCGCATACGCATCGAACCAAGACCCTGACCATAGCCAGTCCATAGAAAGCCCCCTTCGATTTCTTTCTCTCTTTGCATCTTCTATTTTATACCAAATAGTCGAATATGTTCTAGCCGTCTTTCTTGCTTGTTCAATACCCTAACCTTTATGATAAAAGATATTATATTCAAAGGAGAACACTCATGCCGATTAATCGCCGATTAATTACAGATCAGGATTTCAGCGAGGCACTGGAACGTCATCTTCGTGTCCGGGTATTTCAAGATGACCAATTGATTGGCTCAGGCGGGACGATAATCCGTTTTGACGATCAGACCATCGTTGTGCAGTCTAGCGTCAGTGACCTGGCTTACCATCCCAGAAAACAATGTGAATTTTTTGAAATTAAAAAATAGCCACCACACACCGGAGAACCACTTTGCTTCGTTTTCCGGTGTGTAGCAGCTACGTTTTTATGGGTATGCATCATGCCTCACATGACGTTTTTAGTTATAGTTGATTCCACGTGTTTTCATCATGAGTTTATTCGTAAGCACTTTCAAGTCCTCGGAAGAGGATGAAATTTCCTGCATAATAGCCGTCTCCTCATGAGCAGCCGTATAAATTTTGTGAGCACCTTCAGAGAACGCCCCTGACATTTGCTGGATACGATGAATCTGCTCAAAGGTTTGATCCACCCGATTCGTCTGCTCTGTTACGGCTTCTTCCATGGTGCGAATGCTTTCGACAAATTCACGTACAATAGCGTTCAAACGGTTCAGCGTCTGGTCGACAGAGCTTGTCCGTTCCGCCTCAGCACTGACTAAAGACGTTTGCTGATGCATCAACTCCACAGTCTCTACGATTTGTGACTGTACACGGCTAACGATAGCATTAATTTGCTGTACAGACTCCGTACTTTGGGCGGCCAGTGCGCGAATTTGGTGCGCCACTACAGCAAAGCCGTTCCCTTCTTCTCCCGCACGTGCCGCTTCTATAGAAGCATTCAGCGCCAACAGATGGGTCTGTTCGGCAATATCCTTCACCGTGCTTGTAATCGCTTCAATTTGTGAAGCTTCTTTTTCCAGTCGTGCAATCACCTGCTGTGAACGACTATGTGAAGCTGTCAGCTCACCCATGCCATCCATCAGGGATGAAAATACAGTCTGCGTTGAATCCACCGAATGCTCCATATGGCCTGACAGTTCAAGCATATGTCCCGATTTGCTACGCATCATTTTAAAATCGCCCAGCATTCGATCCGCTGTTTTAATAGATTGGGCAGATGCTTGCTTTTGCTGCTCCACGCCATCCAAAATATCTTCTACTACCGTAGACATGGACTCGATTTGCGCCGTAGCCTGTACAATAGCCAAGCTCAGATTTTCTGCACTTTGCGAAGTTGTTCTGGTGCTATACGAGATCTCATTGAACATATCTTTAATGTTCAACATCAGATGCCGAAATGCATCGTACAACACTTTGATTTCATCATCTGAACGACGCTCTGGAATTACGACAGACAGGTTGCCCGCCGAAGCTTCCTCTGCCGCCTTGGCCAATCTAACAATCGGCCGTGTAAGTAATTTTGAGATCAACCAGCCCAAAATGCCACTCCACAGGACACCCAATAACAAAATAATCGAGGTGTATACCCATTCCTGTGTACCATGAGCAAGCCAGTCCTTGAGTACAAAAATAAAAAAAGCGCTTGTTCCATAGGTTATTGCTGAAATCAAGACAAATGCAGTAACCATTTTCGTACCTAGTGACATCTTCATGTACTGTAGCCCACCCCAAAAAACTCAAATTTGATTCCATTTTACCATAAAATTGCTACATTTCTAGTAGTATTTTTCACAGACACCTATATTTATAAGCATAAAGATGCAGAGTCTTAAGTCCCCTGACCTAACTACAAAAACAACATGCTATTCAGGCAGCAAATTACGTCAAAAAAGCGGACGAATCGCGCTGCCGCTTAATTTGCAGGACATTCGCCACATCTGAAGCGATCTATTGCTTCGCCATGCCATTTTCCATCATTGAGAATAACTGTCATCCTTCTGTTCAACAATCACCTTTTTAACCGCTTCAATTGTGTCTATTTGGTGACTGTTTTTTTCCAGTACAGTAAACTCCCATAATCCGCTGGTCAGCTTGTCTCCTTGCTGGATATCAAAACGTTCGGAAAGCATCCAACCGCCAATCGTATATACGTCCCCGGCCTCAATATCTGTCTCCAAGCGCCGATTGACCTCATGGATAAGCGCCTGTGATTTGAGTATGTAACGATGATCATCTGTTTTTGTAATGAGTGGTGTTAGCGCTGCGGGGGTTTCGGTATCCGTATAGGAAGGAATGTCTCCAACAATTTCCTCCATAATGTCCTCTAGGGTGACAAGCCCAGACGTTCCACCATATTCATCCACCAGCACCGCTACTGGGATACGTCGTTTTTGCATCTGAATCAGCAAATCCCGAGCCTGAACCGTCTCAATCACCTGAAGCACCGGATGAATGTAAGAAGCCATCGTTGTATTTCCTGTGCTATGCCCACGGGCCAAATCATGCAGAGCTTCCTTCACACGAATCATCCCAATAATACGATCCCGGTCCCCATGTTCAGCGACAGGTAGAAAATTATAGACCTTATCCTCGATCAGCTCCATAAACTCGGCCACTGTTGCCTGGTGGGAAATGGAACGAATGTGGATGCGCGGTACCATAATTTCCTGCGCTGCACGGTCGTCAAAATCAAATACATTGTTCAAATATCGATATTCTGTCGGTGTAATTTCACCACTACGAAACCCTTCAGATAATGCCAGTCGAAGCTCAGCTTCACTGAGTGCTGCATCTTCTTCGGATACTTTTTTTAGCCCAAAAAGCCCCGTAATGACACGTGAAGAACGACTGAGCACCCAATTCAGAGGATACGTTATTTTATAGAATACCGTAATCGGACGGGCAAAAAACAATGCCATCGGTTCGGCAATTTGTATGGCGAAGGTTTTGGGTACCAGTTCCCCAACGACCACCTCGAAATAGGTCAAAATCAGAAAAGCCAGCAAAAAGGAGAGTACTCCCGTTAGTCCAGCTGGAATATGCGCCAACACAAACAGGGGATGTAGCAGCTTCTCAACTGTAGATTCCCCTAACCAGCCTAGCGCCATTGAAGTTAATGTGGTTCCAAGCTGACAAGCGGATAAATACTCGTCGAGCCGAGACAGAATATTTTTAACAGCTTTCGCATTTTTGTTGCCCTCTGAGGCCAATTGGTTGATACGAGATACCCGAACACGGATAATGGAATACTCTGAGGCCACAAAAAAAGCTGTTAAAGTGATAAGTAAAATAACTAGAATGATATTTATCGTTTCCATAGCCCTCTCTTGCTCCGTTGATGCCGAAGCAAGAAGCACCCCCTTTGACATTCATTTTTGGTTGGAACCATAACATAAGTAATGATGTCCATAATCGTGTATTACCCAAAAATGACAAGGAATAGACTATGTATGTCTTTGTTAACGAATCGCCAGCGGACTCTTTTGCACGATATCTATCCATTGATCGGCTATTAACTGGTGCCCGACCGCTGTCGGATGAACCCCGTCATGCAGCCAATAGGAAGCGTCCGCCTTGGTAGCGGCCTCGTTCAACATGCTCTGGAGCGGCACAAATACGGCCCCATATTTGTCGGCAAGTTGACGTACAATACGCTGGTAGCCCGTTATTTTTTCTTGCCAAATGTCCCAGCGCGCCTCGGTAGCTCCTGTTTTCAAAATAAACGGCTCACACAGCACCAGCCCGGTATCAGGCATCACTTCACGCGTCTCCTCCAGCAGGTGGCAATAGGCTCGTTCAAATCGGTCCGTCACCCCGGACGGCTCCTGCTCCACGATCCGCCAGGCATCGTTCACTCCGATTAGAATACTGAGCAGGTTCGGCTGTAGGCTAAACGTGTCTTCATTCCAACGAGCATACAAATCCGAAACCCGATCCCCCGAAACACCCCGGTTTACAAATTCCGGTTGTGTAGCAGTCAGTCGACTCCCGAGTGTCCCAGCGATCAGATACACATAGCTCTGACCCAGCCCATGGTTCGCGTCCTCATTCCGTCCCCTTCCTCCGTCTGTAATGGAATCTCCTTGAAAAAGAATACGTGTGTGTCCTGTACTCGGCATTTTTCCACTGTCCCCCTTCACAATTTCCAATAATACCCTTATCATACCTCGTATTCTCCGAATTGGAAAGCGGTTTCAGAATTTGAGAGAGTTATAGCCATTATGCAGGTGGATGGTGCTTCCCACCGCTATTGCTTGTGCAGCACCATTCCACCTACTCCGTTTTGATGTTAATTTTTCGATTTCAGACCGCTCGGTACTTACACACCTCGCGAAAATTACAGCCGCCGCATACTCTGCGTGAAGGCATCGGGGTAAAGAAAGACTCGGGCTTGGGTCGATTATAGTAATCATCATCGAGGCAGGACTTCATTTCCTCGATGTAACGTCCTACATTGCCAACTACCTTGTCGATATCCTCTGGTGTGGGGCGATATACTTCATGCTCTCCTGTCATCAAATACTCTACCCGTACCTCAATTTTCTCCAAAGGAAGCTGATAATGCTCCTGCACATAGGAAGCATACAAAAATAACTGGTCGGAGAAGTTGCCTTCCTTACCTGTTTTCCAATCTACAATAACCATGTCTCCGTTGTCTCTACGATAGAGCAAATCCATTTTGACATATACTTTTGTCTCATGTAGGAGCATCGTATCCCATTTTTCCACCTCAACGATTCGGGCCTGGCCCTGTTGCAGCTCACGCCAAACTGCGGTACGATACAAATTGTGTACCACCGCGTGCTGTCGCTCCTTAATCCGGGCAATCCGTTCCGGAAGCACTTCATCATCGTAGTAAATTTCGGCCAGCATGACCCGATTTTTGGGATCTTGCAGCCATAGCTCACGGTGTAAGGATTCCTTGTAGCTGTCATTCAACATGCTCTTCATAGCGGTCTCCAGAAATGCTGTGCGCGGGACAGCCCCTTTTTCCATCCACCCACGTATGACCGATTCACACATTTGGTGCGTAATATTCCCGAATAAAACATATAAGTTGCTCAGTTGCTTAAGCCGATACAACGTAACTTGTTCTTCAGTGCCCTGTGCCGAATTCCAGCCATTATGCGATCCGTAATAATGATAATAGTATTTGCGTAAGCATTCGTCGAACGTTTGGGCCCTTGATTGTGAATAGGACCAGGACGGATATATTGCCATGACAGGCCCTCCTTCATTAGAACTTCCATCTCTCTATTATAACGCATGCCTAAGCTGTATCGGCCATAAAAAGAACAAAGACTTTAACCTATAGGTTAAAGTCTTTGACTGACTAGTTAGTACACTTGCTACGAGTCCGCTCAGCATTGATCAATTCGCTTACATTAACAGCACCATCCTCACGGACGTTGACAACGAGCACTGGAGTTCCCAGCATTCCGCTGATCCACTCCTTGTAATCCTCCACATGATCATTGGGAAGAATCGTCAAGATCACACCAGCAAAGCCGCCACCATGTACCCTGCATGCGCTATCACCAATTGATTTTAAATACATTTCTGTTAAAGCCAGTGCAACCGATACATCTTGTTCCCGATCAATCCCACTTCTATAAACGTTCTGCAGCCATTTCCAGGAAGAGTTTCCAGATTCGGTGACCAGCCTTAAGAAATCAGAAAAGCGCCCTTCCTCCAGCGATTTCACCTGCTCATCCACACGCTTATTTTCTTCAAAAAAATGCAAAGCACGAAGTACTGCCCGATCCCCAGCTTTTTCCCTGACCATCTTGAGATTGGCATACAGATTCTCAGGCGATAAGTCACGGCAAACAGAAGCGCCCAAAGACTGAGCCACAGCACGCATTTCGTTCGGCACCGCTGCGTAGTCATCCGTTAAATCAGCATGATTTCCACCTGTATTTACAATAACCAGGGAGTACCCGTTTTGTTCAAAATTCCAATGGACTGGATTAATGATCGGTTCCTTGGGATTTTCAAAATCAATGGAAATCAAGCCGCCATAGGCGCAAGCCATCTGATCGAGCAGCCCCGAAGGCTTGTTCCAGTAGACATTCTCCGCATACTGACCAATTTTGGATTTAGCAACAGTATCTAATGCTCCCTCGTTATAAAAATGATTTAATATTGTGCATATCAACATTTCAAACGAAGCGGAAGAGCTTAATCCTGAAGCAGAGAATACATTACTCGATATATAAGCCTGAAATCCTCCGATGCGATACCCGAATTCAAGTAAACCAGCTGCAATGCCACGGATCAGCAGCATCGTACCATCATCCTCCGGTTTTGGTACCAAGTCGTTTAAATCAATGACGTATTTCGTTTGGTAGCCTTCAGAAAAGAAGGTAATAACAGGTTCTTCCACTCTAGCTGCTACAGCGATCGTATCAAGTGTAATACTGCCTGCCAGCACCTTCCCGTGGTTGTGGTCTGTATGATTCCCTCCAATTTCGCATCGCCCTGGAGCACTAAATAATTCAATATCCCCTACACCAAAATGCTCCTGATACGCCTGTATAAGTGATTGATATCTAGAGGTTTGCTCGGAAACTTGTTGTTGACCGTACATTCGAGCAAGCACCATCTGTCCCTCGCTGGAATTCAATAGCTCCATATCTTTCATCGTATATCCCCCTACTTGTATGTGTTTTCCACTCAGAATGATGCTTTAATTATCTCAATTTTTCCTGTGTAAAAGTATGGCACAATTTTAATCTGTAAGCGCTTATTTTAATCGCTTTTATGAGCATTTTACCAATATAACTAAAAAAGAACCAGCCCCTAATCCGGACTGGTTCCTGTATTTATACCTGATTCATTCCATGTAATAACCGTTAAGAAGAAGAAGGTGTACTTTGATTTCTTTTTAATCGCGTTTCAGTACATATTCTCCAGCATTGTTACGAGTTACAGTAGCGCCAAGTACCTCTGCAACAGATTTGAAAGGAACATACAATGTGCCATATTCATCCGTGTATGGAGCTTGTGGCAACGTCAATGTGCTTCCTTCCAGTACAGCCTGCTTGGAGCCGCTTTTCAGCTTAATCGTTTTACCAGTAATATCATCAATTACAGTTGTTTGTTTTGCAGCTGCATCCCATTTTAGTTCTGAGCTCAATTCACCTGTCAGTTCACGCAGTGGGATGAAGGCCGTACCTCCACGATTCTCCAAAACGTAGTAATCGTCTTTAGGATCGAAAATTGTTTCTACTTTTGTAATTTCCAAATCATTTTTTAAAATATTGTAGATCGGAGAATTTGCTTCAAAATTGCGCAGCGTCGCTCCTGGAGTTAATTCAGCTTGTGTATTCAAGTCAATAACGCCGTTAGAAAGATCTACTTTATCGGCCGTTACACTACCATTGACGTTCCAGGCTTGAGTCTCGGTCAGAATGGTAAAGGACTTCACCGGAAGATCGTCCACATCTGGCAACGCGACTGTCAAGTCTGTCAGCGCTTTGCGAACATTTCCTTTTTCATCAAAATACATGTCGTTTTTCAGCACCGTGTTGGCACTCAGGACTGTTTTGATTTCAGGTGCCTGTGCATACATAGTGCTGACTCCTACATCATACTGTGCCACAGCCAGGTCCAAATACTTTTTAACCTCAGTGTAAGCCTCGTTGACCAGCTTTTCTTTGTTTTCATTTAGTTCTGTTGTTACTTTATCACTACCCTCAATAGCTACGCCGGAAGCGATGGTTTTAGTCACATCAATAGCTTGGCCGATCAATTCTTTTAAGCCAGCTTCATCCTTGGCCAGATTTGTCAGGAACGGTTTTACCAATGCAACCAGTTCATCACCGCGCAGTTCTGTATGGAGACGGGTCAGTTTCACCTTGTCTTTTTCACCGTATACTTCTTCGGTTACAGATGTTGCAGAAATGGTCGAAGGGTTAGGAGCATGCTTAAGCATAAGTGCAGCGGCTGTTTTGGTCAGATCTCTCACGTCTTTGGAATATGCATAAGGATCAAACCCAGCAGGCAGACCGCTCAAACGCTCTTGCGAGTTCAGAGATATGTAATAAGGCTTTTTGGCACCTTCCAGGTGAATAGCCATACCTTGGCGATCCAAAGCAAGCTCAAATGGCAAATTATACTTATCAATGTGTAAAGTACCCTTGGCGGAAGCAACTTCCTCCGATTGTACCTTAGCTTCATCTACAGTCACCGAAATCGAATTAATCAAATCTACGATTTGTTGATCTCCTTGCGTGATTCCTTCTTTTGGAGTTAATTTAAGAGAAATTTTCTCCGTTGTCTGCTGGGATTTCACATCAAGTGTTCCCAATAAATTTTTACTTACATCAAATCCGCCTACTGCCTGGCAACCTGTCAAAGCTACCATTAACAGAATAAGAGGGACGGCAATCCATTTTTTTATATTCATATTAATCCCCTTTCAAGATATTTCCGTTATCTCTTCTATTATCTCAGTGTTAACACGCATTGTAAATGAGTAGAATAGAAAATAGAACTAGTTATTTAGGATCAATTTTCAGCCTGAAGCATCCGGTAAGCCAGGAGTGCCATCTCCAGACAGCGACGTTTGTCAGGGTCTGCCAAATTTCCCTCTACGATTTCATTAATTTTATCCAGTCGATTATAAAGAGTCTGCCTATGAATATACAAAACTCC
The DNA here is from genome assembly GCF_044784315.1 of Paenibacillus sp. DP01. Classification (NCBI taxonomy): domain Bacteria; kingdom Bacillati; phylum Bacillota; class Bacilli; order Caryophanales; family Paenibacillaceae; genus Paenibacillus; species Paenibacillus sp. DP01. The sequence continues at coordinate 1,250,676 of NZ_CP173059.1, read as the reverse complement.
GGCGGTATCACGCTTGGAGCCATGACATTGAAAGTAGGCATCCAGCGTATCCAGAAGCTGCATATGATGCTCACGATCATGCGCAATCAGCTCGCCCAAATGGTCCTGTACAAATTCTTGTAGAAAAGGAATGCGAGGCACTGCTTTCAACAATTGATAGATTCCGATGCTGTCGTAAAATAGCTGATCCTGCATGACCGGGACGCTTCGCGCGACTTCAATGACCTGATATGCCTCTTCAAAACTGCGGTCCGTCCCGGTCATGCGGTGCCTTACCTTACCAAAGCCTGCATGAATGCGCACTTTATCAAGCTGTCCTGCGGCATAGTTCTGAATATATTGGACCGTATGGGCCAGCACTTTTTTCATCTGCGCTTCGGAACGCAGCGTTAATTCCTCCTTGGCACAAAGGATGTAGCATTGACTTCCTTTCATCATCAACAGATTGTGCAACGCTTCTTTTTTCAACAGAGAACGAAGCAGCACTAATACATCCTGATTGATGGATTCCTTGCGCACCTGACTTGCGTCCTTGTCCTGATGCTCTACCTCGATGACTCCTGCCCAAAATAAATACCGACCCTTCGTTAACAATCGCAGTCCCATCCGGGTCTGGGCCTGTTCTTCATTGGGAAGCTGGCCGTTCAATACATCCTGAATCAGTTCATTTTGATTACGTAGCAATCGGTCTTCAAGAAACTGTGTTCTCAGTACCAATGTAGCGGCCGCCTTGGCTGTGTAATCAATGAGCAGCGACATTTCTTCCGTCGGCATTTCATTATGCAGTACCACACCTACAGCGGAAAACACCTGACCGAAGCATACAACAGGCTGAAACAAGACGGCAGTGGATTCATTTAGGTGAAACAGCAGGTGCCCTTCACGATCGGCAGTCATACTGGATTCCACTTCATTGGCATAAAAATCCGCAATATGGTCTGCCACATCCGGCTGGACGGAAGGCACGAATCGATTGGTATCAATGGAGGACATGTAGATGACCTGCCGGGCAGCGTAGTCATGGAGCACACGCAAGAGGGCATTCATATCGGTGCTGCGTAGGGTTTCCTGCTGAAGCTGACGTGAAAATCGCTCCAGATCTTTTAATAGTTCATGATGTCGGTTAATAAGTAGGGAGTGAATATCTTGTGTAATTTCAACAAAACGCACCGGCTGCTCAAATATGATGACCGGGAAGTGATGCCGTTCCGCCAGCTCCAGTATTTCAGAGGGGATCTCATGGATGCTCGTGCCCAGCTCCACACACAATCCTGCGGCTTCCGAGCGGATCAGCTGCTCCATATACTCGGCGCGCTCTTCCCCCTTCCGGATTAACCACAGGCCGGTCGTCAAAATCAGGTCATGACGGCTCACAAAGGGGGATACATTGGTGATTTCTAGCACATGAACCCAACCCACACGGCGATTTACGCCCTGTTCCCCCGCTGCCAGCTTCGCCCGCCGGAAAACAGGACGTTCCAGCACATCCGCAATGGTAAATGTTTTTTTACCTTTCATCGGCATTCTCCCTATGTGTATGTCTTTATGTCATTTTATATGACATATATTCATCAAAAAGTCGAGCCTTTAAGTCAGATAATCCGACAAAATGTATGATGCGAAGGAGTCGCACCCCTTGTAAACTGTACCTAATCTAACATGAATTGCATTTATCGGCTTGAGTCCATGTAACTAATCAGCAGGCTGCTTACAAATGATAGTGCAATTTTCTAAGCTCGTTTGGTCGCATCCAACAGTAAACCATAGCAGGGGGAGCTGCCCTAAAACACGTTCAACAAACATTGATTCTGCAGCGTAGCTGCCCTAAAAACAATTATTTGCCGTTGGATAACAATTATTTTTAGGAGAGGTGAAACGAATGAAAATTGGGATTCCAAAAGAGATTAAAAACAATGAAAATCGTGTCGCTCTGACACCTGCGGGTGCTGCTCAAATGATTCAACACGGACATCAAGTGTTTGTAGAAAGCCATGCAGGGGTTGAAAGTGGCTATACAGACGGAGATTATGCCACTGCGGGTGCGATCCTTGTTCAGCAAGCGGCAGATGTGTGGTCCCAGGCGGATATGATTATCAAAGTAAAAGAGCCGCTCCCCTCTGAATACAGGTATTTTCGACCAGGTTTGATTTTGTTCACCTATCTGCATCTGGCTGCCGAGCCCGCACTGGCCCGGGCTTTAACAGACAACGGCGTGGCCGCCATTTCCTATGAAACGCTAAATGTGGAAGGAAGCCTACCGTTGCTTACCCCCATGAGCGAGGTTGCAGGCCGAATGGCTGTACAAATCGGAGCACAGCTGTTGGAAAAACCAAAAGGCGGTAAAGGCATCCTACTGGCAGGTGTGCCAGGGGTCAAACGCGGTAAAGTAACTATTATTGGCGGAGGGGTGGTCGGCACCAATGCTGCCAAGGTCGCTATCGGTCTCGGCGCAGATGTTACATTGATCGATCTAAGCCTGCAAAGATTGCGCCAACTGGACGATATTTTTGGCAATCAGCTCCATACATTGGTGTCCACCCCTTCCAACATTGCTGAAGCCGTGGCGCAAAGTGATTTGCTGATCGGTGCTGTCCTGATCACTGGTGCCAAAGCCCCGCGGCTCGTAACAGAGGCCATGGTGCAGACAATGCAACCCGGTTCAGTGATCGTCGATGTCGCCATTGACCAAGGTGGCATTGTTGAGACGATTGACCACATCACGACACATGATCAGCCAACCTATGTAAAGCATGGCGTCATTCACTATGCAGTAGCGAACATGCCTGGCGCAGTACCACAAACCTCCACGCTCGCTCTGACGAACGCGACGCTCCCCTTTGCTCTCCAACTTGCGGATCTCGGTGTGCTAGAGGCACTTCGCAGAAGCAAGCCGCTGCTTAGCGGTACCAATGTCCTGAACGGACATATCACCTACGAAGCAGTCGCCCGTGATCTGGGGTATCCTTATGTTCCTGTGGAACAGGCATGGCAGACCAAAACCCTACAATAGAAAAGAAGCAGCACAAAGAACCATACACTTTTCCCAGTAAGGATTAAAGTGTATGGTTCTTTGTATGCTGCATCTACCAAACGTAGCCGCATTTTAGACGGCTTCTGACGAAAGGAACGTTTGGAGACGGCGATAAATATCCGTGATTTCTTCCAGCGACATGCGCACCAGTCCACTAGACGAAGGTGCCACAAATTCATGCATTTCGGGGATTAGCGGTTCAGGCTGAAATCCCCAATCCGCTTTGGATTTTTTACTATATTCGGTGTACACGCCTTTGCCGACAAAGCAAGCGACCTTCGGGCGGTATTCCATTAGCTTCGCATGCAGCTTCAGACGTCCTTCGGCGTATTCCTCACGGGTAATGTCCTCCACTCCTCTGGTAGGACGGGAGACAATGTTGGTAAAACCGAAACCCAGCTTTAGCAGCTCCCGATCTTCCGATGGATCGTATAAGCGAAGGGTCAAGCCAGCCCCCTCCAGTATGCGCCAAAAGCGGTTGCGCGGATTAGCGTAATGATGTCCTACCTCGCCGGATTTCAGACTGGGATTAAAGCCGATAAATACAACGGATAATCCATAGTCGAGATGATCATCTACCTCGTGTAGTTCTGTCTCTGGTTCTGTCATCGGGCCCCTCCTTCCTCAAACCATATCCAGCGGCTGCTTCCTCGTTGGCGGAGGAAAAGCCTCGTCTATTTGTTGAAGTTGTTCAGGGGTGAGCCGAATGCTTGCTGCCGCTGCATTTTCTCGTACATGCGATTCTTGTACCGCCTTGGGGATTGCCCACACATCACCGTCCCGTATAACCCATGCGAGTGCGATTTGCGATGGAGTTACTCCGTGGCTGGCAGCAATGTCTACCATAACGGGATGCTCCAGTAGTCCTCGTCGCAGGCGTCCACCTTGGGCAATCGGGCAATAGGCCATTACAGGCACCCCATGCGTACGGCTCCAAGGAAGCAGATCATATTCGATACCTCGCGAAGCCGCGTGATACAGCACTTGGTTGACAGCACAGGCTTTGCCATTACTCAGGCTCCAAAGCTCCTCCATATCGGATTTGTCGAGATTGGACACGCCCCAGTTGCGGATTTTGCCTTGCTCACGCAGTTTTTCCATACCTTGTATTGTCTCTTCTAGTGGAATATTCCCGCGCCAATGCAGCAGATACATGTCCACGTGTTCGGTTCCCATTCGGGTTAGGCTTGCTTCGCAGGCTTGAGCCAATCCTTGACGGTCCGCATGATGAGGGTAGGCTTTGCTGACAAGATACACATCGTCCCGGCGGCCTCGAATGGCCTCCCCGACGATCTCTTCTGCGCCGCCCTCCGCATACATTTCAGCCGTGTCTACTAGCGTCATCCCCAGCTCGAAGCCAAGTTGAAGCGCACGCACCTCCTCCTGCCGAAGCGAGGCTTTTTCGCCCATATACCACGTGCCCTGCCCGATGAGTGGTACTTCACGACCGTCCGCCCATGTAATCGCACTTCTCTTATGTTGACTCAACTACATTCCCTCCTTAGGAGCCTGGTGTCACAGGCTTGTCAAATACATGACTCTGCGTCCAGTGCTGACCACCATCCGAGGTGGTATATAGGATCGGGGCCTGCTCTGAATCCGAGAAAATAGCCCAGCCTTCCTTGGCATTGGCCATCCCGATTTGCTGACCGCCATAACCATCAAAGCCTTGTTTGCCATTGTTCCACGTCTTGCCTCCGTCATTGGTCCAACCAATCGTATTAGGCTTGTCACACGGTGCACAGTAGCCACCCATCAAAGCGGTACTGATGTTAACCGCATAGAGCATGCCTGGTGCTGTCCCTTCATTTTTGGCAACCTGATTGTCTTGCTGGCTAACACCTGGTGCAGGACCGCCGCCGGCAGTAGAATTCGCCAGTACAGTACGCCAGCTTTGTCCGCTATCAGCCGTATGCCAAAGCGAATACGACGTCTGATTCATCCCCGTATCTCCAACCAGCTCAATCCATGCGTTGCCCCGTCCTACCGATCGAATAGTTACTCCGTTCAGAGGCCCCTCGGTTGTCCGCGACATGACAGGAGTCCAATCTTGACCACCGTTAACGGTGTGCAAAATCTGGATCGAGCGATCTGTTTTCTGGGTTACTGCCCAGCCGTTTTGCCGATCATGAAAATATGGCTGTCCTACCATGTGGCTAGGCACAAGGAGCGAAGACCAGCTTTGTCCACCATCCTTGGTATATTGGTTGCCACTAAATCCTTCCTTGGATGATACAAAGTGTAAAAAGTCCGCTTGTCCTTGCTCAGGTACAGTCCCGACAGCTTCCCAATGCTTGCCGCCATCGTGAGTTGCCAGCAGTGAACCACTATCTTCCATAACAGCCCAGGCCTGCTCTCCATTCAAGGCAAAAATCTGTTGAACCGTACCTTTGCCTTGATACTGCACATTCCAAGCTGAACCGACTGAACCGGATGGAGCCGCGTCTGTTCGGGCAATCCATCCATTACCGCCGATCCAGCCAGATTGGCCGTCGATTAATCGAAGCGCGGTAATATTGTCCATGCGGACGTTCGCTATACTAGCATCTGTCTTCGTTTGCCCTCCTGTCTCCACTGCTCTGTCAGTGCTGGACGGGGATGTGCTGCTTTTGCCGTCAGAAGCAGTCTGCTGTTCCGGTGTATCTACAGTGGCTCCCGAATCATTGACTTGTGTCGATGCAGAATCCTTTGGTTTATTCTGAGCCGTTTGTCCTGTTTGTGATCCTGTTTCACAACCTGCTGCTACTATGGCTACGGCGAGTAAAAGCACCCAAACCGATGTTTTTTTCTTCATTTTTGTTCATCCCCTTAAGTTGTTGATATACTTGCTGCGCGGGTATTGTATTCACAGCAAAGCATATTCTATGTATTACCCTGCTGTATTGGTTTCACTCTTGCGGTGAATATACGATACTGACTGTATTCGAATCGTTATAGGATTACGAGTTTACAGGAACAAAGCCGCCTTTTTCAATGGCCTGAGTTCCTGCTTCGCTTTGCAGCCATTCGAGTAATCGTTGCATCGAAGCACGTGGCTTTTCGCCTTCGCGTGTAACTACAAACAGTTGGGCTGTGAATGGATATTGTTTCGAACGAATGTGTTCTTTGTCGGGCTCCACTCCATTAATAGATAAAAATTTGACCTCTTGACGATTATGCATCACATTTGCGAAATAATAAAATGAATAACCGAGCGCGTTGTGATCCTTGTCAAAATCAGCAATTGCATTAATCATCTCACCCATTATACCAATTCGGAGTTCCCGAGGCGGTTCAGCCATGTCCTGACCTTTCATCACTTTCTTCTGCATATATGTTTGGCTTCCTGAGTTTTCCTCCCGCTGATAAGCAACGATCGGCTGATTCTTGCCCCCTACTTCACGCCAGTTACGAATAGATCCTTCATATATGCTGCGCACCTGCTCCGAAGAAAGTCCGTTAACCGGATTGCCTTTATGAACGAGAAAAATAAACGCATCCCACCCGATAGGTGTAAGCTTCATTTGAATTCCCCGACTTTTCGCCAGGCGCAATTCCTCATCGGATGGACCCGCCACCAGTATCAGATCCGCCTTCTTTTCAATCAGATTGACATAAGCCTGATGTGTTGTGTTGAATCTCAGTTCGTGAGCCGCACGAACCTTGTTCATTCCGGTCAATTCATGCAGCATATCCTGTGCGAATGGAATGGCCGCTGTAGCGCCATCTACTACCGGAAAATCCCTCTCCGCAATGTACGGACGCTGAGGAAGCATGAGCGTAATCGTCAGCACAATGATGAGCGCAGCAGATATTGCAGCTACAACCCATTGCCATCTATGGTCCACCTTTCCGTGCTGGTCGGTCACCGCTGGATAGCGATCTACCCCAACACCGACTACCATGCCAGCTATGGGCAGCAGTGCGGTCAGCAGAAACCAGATTCCACCGAGCTGTGTATATGACCCCAATACTTCCAGTATAGGTTCCGCCCAAGCGTGATAGAGTGAAAAAAGCTCCCACGCTCCTCCAGATACTTCGGCAAGTTGGCCGCCAGATCCTCGTAGTCCTATAATCCACAACCACAGCCCGCATAATAAGGATGCTAGCCCAGTCAGCATCAGCAGAAGCTTATGCATATTGGACATATGCGCACTCAAAGCACCATAAGCTGCAAAAATGAGACCGACCAGCCATACATATAGCAGCAATATTACAACCACGGTTATATCCGTCACACCTTCATGCCTCAGCAAATACTGCACTTGAGGTGCTACAACCATACTCCAAATAATATTAAACATGACTGAAAACAATCCAAACATAAACGTACCGACCAGCCATGGCCAAAACCATGCTATCCGCACAGAATTGCCCTCTTTCGGCTTGCTTATAACTTCCTTTGGTTCAGACATGTACATCCCCCTATATCTTATAAATGAAATGAGTCTGTAAGCTATTGCTTCTTCATTGTACAATTATGGTAAAGATTAGTATACGAAAGGGTAGTAAAAATGACAAAAAGGCCTCCCCTACAGGATAGGCCTCTTTGGTATCGAATCTTCTCTATATCGCTCTGGCATGGATTAAAAAACGATGCTGCTTCACGTCCCAATAACCATCACGTTTAATATCCAAATACAGACTATACAGCTGTTCTATATATTTCTCTGGCTGGAAGTCTGCAATCTGCCATTCAATAACTTTTAAGTAATAGACAATCGCTCCAATATCGTAAAAGCGCTGGATCGGAAACTGTTCCCGCTGCTCTACGATTTCAAAACCATTACTTTTCAAACCTGCAATTGCTTGAGGAAGAGTCCAGTCCGCATACACGTAATCAGGTGCTCCCAAGCGGGCGTTAAGGCCTGCACAATCCAAGCCTCCTGCCTGTTGAGTCAAAAACGTACCTCCTGAACGCAAAATACGGTGCACTTCCGCTGGCGAAAATGACTCATGCTTGTTCAGCACAAGGTCGAACCCAGCATCGTCAAACGGAAGGGAATCGTCATCATGAATAGCCATCACGCGCACACCCAGCGGCTCCAATCTTTGCTTGGCGATAGGTACGTTCGGTGCATATGCCTCTGTCGCACATATGATCTCTGGAAAAGGGCGCAACTGCGACAAGAACTCTCCCCCGCCTGTTCCCATATCCAGCATCGCCTTCGAGGCATGCATCAACGCCAAAGCCTTGCTGGCATAAGACCAGTCCAAAGGCTCGCTCGCCACTCGTCCCGTGTCCGAAATGAATGAAAAATCCCATCCGGAAAATGACTGTTTATGATGATCCAACAACTGTAGAAATTCACGATCTTCTGTATATTTCATATTTTTTTGCTCCTCCACTATTGGACTGTACAATATTGAACTCTTCTCTCTGTATGTTCTACGTTGTATCACTCTGGTCTCTATTTATGTCCGTTCTAATGTGGAGGAGCTCTTGCCCGTCGATGAGGTTGTTATATGTCGTGTCCGAACCATCCCATGTTCATCTACCTCCGTCCATATTCCCTCTAAACCAGATACTGTCCCTCGTAGGAGCTTAAGGAACTGCCGGTAATGCCTTGGCAAGCTCCGGTGTCATATCGTTCGGAGTAAAATAGTAATAGCGTGTATGGGGATCTGAACTAAATAAAGGTTTGATCTTGACTTGAACCAAGTAAGTGCCTTTCGCCATATCTGGAGTATAGCTATTAGATCTACGCTTTTCCAGTACAGTGCTCCACAGCTTCGGATCTTCAATCGTTATTGCTTTGTGCTTTTGTTGAATGCTTCTAAATATTTTATAGTCTTCAATATATTGATTGGGTTGATAAGGCTCCATTTCCTGAGAAATAATAGGAACAGCCCGTATCGAAAAAATATCCTTGGAATCAATGATGACCTTATCCGCATACCCTTTTTGCTCTAGCCAATCTGTAAGCTTGTGATATGAAGCCGGCCAATTAAATGAAATTTCACGATGCCAGCTCGGTTCGTTATTGGTAGAGGATGACTCTTTATTTGTAATAGAAACATTCCCCAGAGGGTATCGATGTGATTGCATTTCGCTATAACTCATATTTAATACTTCTTCTCTGAGTACAGCTTCAAATTCACGAGTTTCTTTGGGATTGGTTAAAACCACTCGTCTTTCATTATCATCTACGGATTCGATATTGATCGTCTCTGCTTTTCCTTGCAGCTTATCCAGCTTGTATCTCACCGTTTTATAAGGCTCTGCTTCCATCACTTTAGTCAGTTCTGTCCGGAAAGGCTTCTCCGGGAATGTATAGCGGCGAGTCATGGTGGAACCATCATCCAAACGGTAGACTATGAATGCCGATTCGACGGCCAGGTTTTTGGACAACATTTTCTCGCCAGCTGCATGTGCACGTACGAGTTCTCGATGTAAATTCAGTACAGAGGCGATATAGGCCCTATCTTGGGAGTAATAAGCTTCTTTTTCTGCATCTCCCCCTAGAGGCTCCTCTTGCCCGACATAAACTTTTTCTACGGAGTGTGCTGTTGGAATCCGTCCCTCATAACCCAACCAACCTGAAATCGGGATATACAGTACCAGCCCCATGATCACACCGTAAACGACCATTTCCACCAAAGCACGAACACGCACAATTTGCCACGTCTTGCGGACGACCATTTCTACAACGATATAGCCTAAAATAGCTCCAAGTGCATACCCGAAAATCGACCAATTAGCTCCTCTTGTACCTGCATTATAAAAATAATCGCCTAGTACAAGCATGGCGCATAGTATAACCCCTGCCTTGAACAAAGGTTGAAAGAAAGAAAACGCTATAGCCTGAGTCGCCTTTTCGACCAAGCGTTTACGATACAAACCATAACTCAAGGCGACAAACAGCACAGAGATACCTAGATAGGCGAGTAGCTCCATGTAAGAAAAGGCGCGCTGTGGCAAGTTGTCCATAATGCGTACAAACGGCGATAAGTTTTCCCAAACATTATTATTGCTGCGAAACTCCGAGCCGTTAATATATTGAACAACGGTTTCTCGCACCCGCACATATCCGTATAAATTACGTTCCAGAAAACGCCCTATCATCATGAATAGAAACTGAGGCAATAGCAGCAAAACATACACTACTACGGTCTGTAGCAACGATTGTCCCACACAAATCCCTACAAACACAGTAAAAGTAAACAAGAAAATCGTAAGGACGGACACAACCAAAGCCCACGATCCAACGTCATTAATTTGAAAAATATAAGGCAGTTCGACTGACGTGTTAACCCAAGCAGTTACTCCCGCAGTCAGCCATACAGGTACAAGTAAAAGAACAAGACCGCTAATTAAATGTGACGTTAATAGATGCTCTCTACGCAAAGGTAGGCTATGATACAAATCGGATGGCCCCTGTCGCTGAACAAAACGAAGCAGCATCACACCTGCCAGCACGGGTACGGTCATTAAAATTAATTTTTGCAATTCATTACCCGAGTTTGTGCTATCGAACAAGCTTTTTAAAACCACTCGCGGTTGTTCATCACCAGTGCTCATAAACAATGGCAGCGGTACTGTAAACAGCAATCCTGCCAAGTACAATAGACCGATCCAGCCATGCTGTCTCAGGCATTGGCGAATTACGCCGCCGCTACAGAAGAATCGGTTGGATGTCATAACCTGCGTCCTCCATTTCATAAATGAAAATTTCTTCAAGCGTCAACGGCAGCAAATCGAACACATGCGGCTCATACGCTTCAATCGTTTCTGCAATCCGCTCTCGCTCACCCCGGATGATAAGCAGCAGAACACTGCCCCTCCGCTCCTTATGTACAACCGAAAGTTGGCCACAGACAGCTTCCTCATGCATGCTGTCCCGAAAGGCAACCTGCACCTTATGCGTATCGGATTTAAGGTCATCCACCTCTTTTTCCAACAGCATCCGACCTTGGTGCATAATGCCGACATGATCACACATGTCTTCAATCTCACGCAAATTATGAGATGAGATCACGACGGTCATCTCACGTGCTGCGGTTTCTTGGAACAAGAGATTTTTGATCATTCTACGCATCACGGGGTCCAGACCATCAATGGGTTCATCCAAAACCAGCAGCTCTGGCATGCAGCTCAAGGCAAGCAAAAAAGCGGCTTGGCGCTTCATCCCCTTGGAAAAACGGTGAAGTTTGCGCTTCGGGTCCAGCTTGAAAATCTCCGTAAGCTGTGTGTAGCGTTCTTCACTCCAACTTGGATAAATGGAGCGGTAAAACCGGGCCATCTGACGAATTGTCGCTTGCGGGAAAAAATAAGGGGTATCCGGCAAAAACAGAATGTGCTGCTTGGCTTCAGGCTGCTCATACACCGGCTGTCCACCGATTAGCACCTTACCAGTATCCGGCCGGTAAATCCCGGCAATGATTTTGAGCAAGGTCGTTTTCCCTGCCCCGTTCGAGCCCAGCAGTCCAAAAATGGAGCCCTTCTTTACCGTCAGGGCGAGCTGATCGACAGCCTTTTCTTCCGTAAATGTCTTTGTGACTTCCCTTAATTCAATCAAGGGACATCCCCCTTTCCTTTGTTTGCATAGCTTCCACGTATATGTCGTCCACTTCCTGCTGTGTAAAACCGAAATGGACAGCTTCGATCATCAGTTTTAACAATGCCGCCCGAATCTCATCCCGCTTTATTTGTTGCGGCTGCTGCTGGGTAGGCGTGACAAAGCTGCCTTTGCCCTGAACGGAATAAATATATCCTTCGCGTTCCAGCTCGCGATACGCTTTCTGAATCGTATTCGGATTCACCGTAAGTTGAGCGGACAATGCCCGTACAGAAGGCAATTGCTCATCCGGCTGAAGCGATCCGTACACGATCATTTCCTTAACCTTCTCCATAAGCTGTTCGTAGATCGGCTTACGGCTGCGGATATCCAGCTCGAACATGGACTTCCTCCTTTCAACACTGGCTCAAATTCATGTATACATGTTCAACTGTTCTAACTGTACTATCATTAATAGTACAGTTAGAACAGTTTGTCAATCTTTTCTTTGGACATTTCTTACAAAAAATAGCCGCGATGCAGAATGCATCACGGCTATTTCTTTTTAGCCTTCCTTTGAATCATAAGGCTGATCACGGCTTATATTCGCAAGTGTGTGCCCTTCCGGCAGTTTTAGATCCAGTTGGAACCGGAATGTTGCTCCTCTGGCCTCGTCACTATCTACACCAATGGAACCCCCCATTAGCTTGACCAGGTTTTTGCAGATGGACAAGCCAAGACCTGTCCCTCCATATTTCCGGTTCAGTGCCGGATGAAGCTGGGAAAAAGGCTGAAACAACAAATGCTGACGGTCTGCCGGGATGCCGATTCCAGTATCCGTTACACTAAACTCAATCAGGCATTTCTTTTTACGGCGGCTGTAAGCCTTTCTCTCCACAAAAATATTTACACGCCCTCGCTCCGTAAATTTGATCGCATTGCTCACCAAGTTCACCAATATCTGTCGGATACGCACATGATCACCGACTAGCATCCCTGGCATTTCCTGATCTATATGCCATTCTAGCTGGATTCCTTTTTCCATAGCCTGCGTCATAAATAGGTCAGCTACACTGCCAACCACATCCTCCAGCACAAAAGACTCATGCAGCAACGACATTTTGCCAGCTTCGATTTTGCTCAAATCCAGTATCTCATTCAATATCTGCATCAAAGCGTTGCTACTGCTGGTAATAATATCGATATAGCTACGCTGCTCCTCATCTAATTCCGTGTCTGCCAGTAATCCTGCCATGCCTATAATGCCGTTCATCGGTGTACGAAGCTCATGACTCATCACAGACAGGAATTCTGACTTGGCTCGATCGGCGCGTTCGGCAGACTCCTTGGCCCGAATAATCTCCTTTTCATTCGTCCTGTCTACAAAAACCATCACCGCTCCTTTTCGTTCGCCGTTATCCATCAAAGGGCTGATTCGATAGGAGGCCAGAAAACTGGACCCGTCTTTTTTCCAAAATACAGCTTCCTCTGCCTGATAAGAAGCGCCGCTGCGAATCGCTTGGAGAATAGAAGCCTGCTCGTCCGGAAAATGGCTGCCTATTTCGTCAGCATGGCGAATGACGTCTATACATGAACCGTTCAGCGGGTTGGCTGATCCTATGCCGAACATCTCAACAGCTGCCGGGTTCATAAAGCGGACATGTCCTTCGGTATTCAAACCCACAATTCCTTCGGATACTGCATTCAAAATAAGCGAATGTTCGTTACTGAGCTTTTCAATCTGAGCAATGTAGTTTTTAAGAGGGGTAACATTCTCTATAATCCCGTAACAGCCTACAATTTCTTCTTGCACGAAAATCGGGATATTCGTCATCTTGATGAATAGACGCTCCCCCTCCTTATGTATGAATTCCGATTCATAGGTTTGTGTCTCCCCCTGTTTGGCCATTTCGATATGTCGTTTGATTTTGTCCTGTTCCTCAGAGGAAGCCATGACAAGTATTTCAGCTCCAAGAAGCTCATCCCTCGTATAACCCGTAAGCTTCTCCAAACTCGGATTCACGCTCAAAATATGACCTTCCATATTCATGGCGCATATCCCGAGTGGATTATGCTGAAATAGTGACTTATAACGGTTTTCACTTTCACGAAGACGTTGCTCGATTTCCCGGTGCTCTGTAACATCCTGTATCATCCCGACTACTTGAACAGGCTTGCCTGCATGCTCGTCCATCTCAGCTTCCCAGATCGAGCGCAGTACCTTCTGTTCCCCATTGGGCAATACAATCCGGTAAAAGGTTTCTTCGTGAATTCCCTTTAAGATCACGTTGTTGATAATTTGCTTCATCCGTTCAGTATCTTCGGGATGAACTGCCTTCATGAAAGCGTCAATACTTGTTTCAACCGGCTTGACACGATAGCCAAATATGCTGCGAAATTCCTTGGAAAAATGCATAACATTGTTGACCAGATCCCAGTCCCATGAGCCGAACATCGCCAACTGTTGAGCTTTTGCCAGGTTCTCCTCGCTCTTCTGGCGCTCTGTGATATTTCGTCCGATGGATAGAACTCGCTTGATCTTGCCCTGTTCATCCCGAATAATACGGTACGATACTTCCAGCCACAAATAATGCCCGTCCTTATGACGTACACGCCGCTTCATGATGCCTGTTTCCTTGAACATTCCATGTACACGCATGTAATCGGCATCTTCGATATGGTAAAATTGAAGCCGTTTTTTGCCGAGCATTTCCTGCTTCGTATAGCCAAGGAGTTTTTCCACCGAAGGAGAAATATATTGAAGTATGCCGTCTGCCGTGCTGTAAGAGATGACATCCGGCGTATTTTCGGTAATCAACATGTACAAATCCTCATTGTCCGAAAGCACCTGCTCCATGTCCTTTTTCTCCGTGACATCCATTGCATACGCAATCAAATAAGATTGTTCGGTAGCCTCATCATCAAATATGGTTAATTCCAGCGATAGCCAGACAGTTGTTCCCCGTTTATGCTTCAAACGCAGCTCTGTCTTGTAGACTTGATCCGTAGCCTTTAGCCAACCTGCATAGGCCTCCCTCAGCCCTTGCTGATCCTGAGCCTCATTATACAAGAGATGGTAATATCGGATATCCAGTAATTCCTCCTGCTCATATCCGACCATTTTGCAAAAGGCGGGATTGACATAAAGACACTTCCCCTCCCTCGACAAAATCACGATTCCTGTCGGGGCATGATTATACATATGTTCCAGCAAAGGCAGTCGTTGAGCAGCAGAAAACAAATGAATCTCCTCCTCTATATGAAAGACATTAAAACATGTATGCACAAAAGATTGCCGATGCAGGTTCATCGGCAATCTCTAGATTATTTTTTTATACCACCCGGCTAAGAAAATGACGCAAAAATCGCTCAGCAGTGAGTTGCAATTGCCTTCTCTACCGAGATGTTGCTAAAAGTGGTTGTTGACCCCCACAGTAGATTAGTATTCTTTCTTCATTATACACAATTTGAATGCTTATTCCCTTGGTCATCGAATTCTTTATTTGAAGACGTTAAAAAAAGGCTACAGCAGTTGTGCCGCAGCCCTTTTTCAAACAATTATCAGTTATTCAAGTGTATATATTCACCTATTCCTAAGGCTCGATTCCCCATACCAGCTTATCGTTGTGGAACAATGTTACTTTGTTCCATTCAGCATAAGAGGTTTTGGTTGGATCGAAGGAATAGTCATTGGATTCGTTCAGATTAGACCAGTCGCTATTGTTCATGCGGATCTGAATATCACCTGTTTGCGCTCCAGCAGCAAGCGTGCCGGCAGCAGCACTGAATCCAATTTCAATATAGTTGTCTTTAATGGTACGCAGCACGTTATCATTACCTACTTGCGCCCAGTCTACCGCAGATTGCAGCTCTTGGCTGCCATCTTTCGTGAAGTAATAGCGGATTTTAAGCTCGCTCAACTTCACTGGTGTTGTCCCTTTATTTTTGAGGTTAAAGAAAGGCTTGGCAGCGTTATTCGCTGGATCCGTGTCCCCAGCACGATACATTACAACCAGATCACCTGTTGGATCTGTAGGATTCGTTGGATCTGTCGGTGTACCTTTTGGCTCAGCGCTTACCGTTGCGGAATCCTTACTTGTTCCTTTCGCATTCGTAGCACTTACAACATAGAAGTAAGTTGTTCCGTTCGTCAGCCCCTTATCCGTGTACTCTCTTTCCGTTACAAGAGGCGCAACGGTTGTAAAAGGACCTGCTTCGCTAGTCGCGCGTTTTACCGTGTAACTCTCGGCACCAGTAGACGCATTCCAAGTCAGCGTTACTTGAGCATTGCCCACAACAGCCTTTAAGCCTGACGGTACAGCTGGAGCAGTAGGCGCTGGGTCTACACCACCAGTGGAAGGCACGATTGCAGGGTACGCATTTTGTACCAGCATTACAAACTGATCATGGAACCATGCTCCTGAAATAGGTGCATTCGGCAAAGCATCTGTTAATGTGCCATCCTTGGTTGTATAGGTAGGATCACACATACGGTCAAAGCCTTTACCCTCATCGTTCGGGATGAGTGAGCTGGAACCATCGGAATCCCCTGGAGGTTTCGCCCAGACATAGGCATCGATATGACCAGCTGGAGCCGTTTGTGGCGGCGTTCCCATACCTGCTCCGCTGTTATTACACCAGTTACCACGGTGTGAGCGTTTGTCTACACGACCGGAGTTTACATAGGAGTTAATATCATTGCCGACTGCGGAAGTCGGACGGTTAGGTCCTCCCCATCCATTACGGCCTGTATCAATTAACATACCGAGTGAGCTCGGCCAGCCTGCGCTGACAAAATCTCTATGCAAGGACTCTGCAAAATCCGATTCATCGAAATTAGGATTCCATTCGTAGTACTTGGACGATTTGATAGGCTGCCCACCGATATTCAGGTTTGGATCAGGCAAATTAGGTTCTGTCAGCGGTGAAGTATTGGCTGTATTCGTGATAAAGCCATCTACACTGGACAGACCTTTGCTCGTGTCTTTGAAAATAGTTGTAAACAGGGATACCGTTGCTGAACGGTTGTTATCCCAGCCTAACCAACCAGAGTGACCGATATCTACGTATTTGTACACGTTAGGAATCTCGTTCAGCTTATTCATTGTGTATTTAACACCAGCTTCGTAAATCCCTGTGGACTTGGCTTGCGCACATTTCGGATCATCCAGATTGGTTACCAGATTTGGCAAGCTATCCGGTTCAATGATCGCAACGATACGAATATCCTTATATTTGGGATTTGCAAAAATAGAAGCTATTTTGTCAATATAATCCTTTTTATAAGTTTCCAGACCTGCCTGGGTCAGCGGCAATTCACCATTGGAAGCCAAGGCATGACAATCCCGTCCGGGCAGATCATACACAATGAACTCCGCCGTAATCGGTGTGTTGCCTTTCTTTTGCGCCAATACTTGGTCTAAATGTGCCTCCAAGCCAAGCTTGCCTCCACCGCCGTTAATAGCGGCGATACGATCAAGCCAAACGGCTGTCGGGAATGTTTTGACCGTTTGCATTTTTGCCTTCAGATTCGCATCCGTAACCTTGGCAATCGATGTGTCGACACTAGCCGCATAATCAGGGCTAACGTATTTTGTCGCCCCTTGGTAAGGATTATCGACATGGGATTCTGCATGTATTTTATCCGTAAATCCTGCACCTGGTAGAAAGCTGCTTGCGACGAGTGATAGCGCAAAAGCATACTTCATTCCTTTACGAAGCACTTGCTTTGTTTTCAATTGCTTCACCTATCTTTCCGTAGATTTTGTTGAATCTTCCTATGTCGGCACCTGATTGTTATATGATTAAATGTGTGTTACGCCTACTCTCTCCCTAGAAAAAGTAGCGTTCATAGTTGCGAAAGGTAAGCGCTTTCTATTTGTTCATGCGCTCACATTTTTCCCCTTTTTGTCACCTCCTATGTTAGATTATAGTGAGCTGGAAATCTGCTGTAAATTGAATAAATTAAGGACTACAATTATTAATTCGGCATATGAATTGCCACACCGACGGTTCGGCATGGTCTCTCTTTTTTTGAGATTGGTTCTATCATTTGTTGAACTTCCCTGCTATGACAAGCCCTCAGGAGATTCAGAGTCGACAGTAAAAGTGTGGATTCATAAAAAACAAGACTGTATTCTTTAATTTCCGTCAGCCCAAATCGACAAGGATAAACTTTAGGCTGCTATCTACGCCAATCGTTAACCTATCGACAGCAAAAAAAGGATGTTTCAGGCCTACGACCATGAAAACACCCTTTTATTGTTGTTCAATCCCTCTCTGCTCATTAGCAGGTCCATGGAATGAGCGTTACTGCAATTGTACCAAATAGTTGTTACGCATTGCTGTTCTGTACTTTTTCGCGATCCTTGCCTTTGTCAGATTGTCCTGCGTTTTTATTGGCAGCATCCCGATCCAGCTGCATTTCTTCAACCGTCTTCACCTTAAGCCGTGCTGCTCCCTCATAAGGTCGGGTTGGAATCAGATCGTCTGTAGCCAAGCGTTGGCGCGCCTCGGCAATCGCTGCCCCGTATTGCGGCAACCATGCTTCCTGTGCCACCAGCATCTCATCGACCAGCTGCCAAATTTCTTTCGGATTACACACCGCGCCCACTAACGGGTCCATCATAAACGCTTGGCGTAGCAGCTTATCGTCTCCATGTACAGCCGCTTCAACAGCCAAACGCTGAACGGAAATACTAACATTGCACACGGCAGCAGGACCCAGCGGCAGTTCTCCAACTTGCGGCATAGAAATACCGTTCCGATCCACATATCCAGGAGCTTCAATAATCGCATCGTCCGGCAAGTTGGAAATTACACCGTTATTCACGACATTAAAGTGCCCCCGGTACACACGTCCTGTTTCCAGGCTTTCAATAATGTATGAACCGTGCTCTTCACCTCGATGCTCTGCCTTGTACTCCAATGGATCTTCCTTCATCCAGTTAGGGAAATCTGTTTCAAACCAGTTACGTCCTTCCGTACATACACGCAAATAGCCGCCTGTTTCTCCGTTGATCCAGTTGCCCAGATCAATCCAGTCCAGAATTTCATTCGGACGCTTCCGATACCAAGGCACATATTCACTGAGATGACCATTCGACTCTGTGCTGTAATAGCCAAAACGACGAAGCATATCGATGCGTACCTTTTCGGTGCGGCTAAATTCAGGATGTTGTTCAAAAGCCTCCAGCAGTCCGGCTGTTAGATCCTTACCCTTATGCGAGGCCTGAATGTACCATGTTTGGTGATTGATTCCGGCGCATACAATGTCCACATCCTGCTTCTCCAGACCGTACGCCTCGGCAATTTGGTGATGCCCATTCTGGACGCCGTGACATAGACCAACCGTACGCACGCCACCGTACTTGTTGCAGGCCCAGGTCATCATCGCCATTGGGTTCGAGTAGTTCAGCAGCAGCACATCCGGTGCACTTAGCTCGCGGATATCTTTGCAAATCTCCAGCATTTCAGCGATACCACGCTGGCCATACATGATGCCTCCTGCACATAATGTATCGCCCACGCATTGATCCACACCGTATTTTAGCGGAATATCCACATCGGTCGCAAAGGCTTCCAGACCGCCGACGCGGATTGTACAAATGACGTATTTGGCATCCTTTAGAGCTACCTTTCGATCCGTAGAGGACTGTATTTGTATGGACAACCCATTCTCACGAATATCCCTCTGACACAGTTCAGTAACCATATCCAGATTGTGCTGACTGATGTCCGTAAAAGCCACTTCAATATCGTTAAACTCCGGTACTGATAACAGATCTCGCAAAATTCCACGGGTAAAACCGATGCTTCCTGCTCCAATAAAAGCTACTTTAAATGACACGGCATTCAACCTCCGGTAATTAGAATTGTAATATACCGTCATTGTAGCAATATGCCTGTAGAAAGCGTTATCAAAATCATGACCAGATTCGTACTTAGGTGTCAAAAATCCTAACTTTCGCATCAACAGATGCTACTTGCCGTTGACGAAGCTGCGTGTGCTTCTCTTGTTTACTGTATAATGATTTGTGTCTCTAAATATTCCCAAAGGAGCAAGACATGTCAAACCGTAAATGGACATTTATCCTTATTCCCGTATTCCTGCTATTTGCCTGGCTGTTGTTTCAGTTCACTCTGTCTTCTCTTCAAATTCACCAATTTGCAGAACAATTGAAGACGGTTTCACCAAACGACGGGGGTTCCGATACAAAAGTGGTATTGATATCACAAGAGCTGGACAATTATTATTGGCGGTCCATTGAACAAGGAGCTCGAAAGGAAGCAGAGCAGTACGGTATGAGGCTCGATTATATCGGACCGGACCGCATTAATCCGTCCGAGCAGATCAAACTGCTGGATAAAGCGATCGCCGCCAAGGCAGATGCGATTCTGGTTCAAGGGATAAATGATCCAGAGTATCGACGATTAATCAACAAGGCTGCCGCACTCGGCATACCTGTCATCACGATCGATACGGATGAGCCGGACTCCCGAAGGCTGGCTTACGTCGGAACGGATAACGAAGGAGCAGGAAAACAGATGGGCATGCTGTTGGCGAAGGCCTCTGGGGAGCATGGCGATATTGGAGTTATGATCAGCAGCGAGCGCGTCGAGAATCAGCGGCTCAGGCTTGCGGGATTTCGTTCTGTGATCAGCCGCTATCCCAAGCTCCGCATTGTGGAGATTCGCTCCTCAAATATTTCACGGCTTCAGGCAGCCCAGCAAGCTCAGAACATGCTCACCCATTATCCGCAGATTCACTACATGGTCGGATTCAGTGCGCTGGACGGCCTTGGCATTCTGGAAGCCTCGGAGCGGCGCGGCGTGCGGAATTTGCAGATTTTCGCTTTTGACGATATGGCCGAGACGTTGAAAGCTATCAAACATCGCAAAATCGAGCTCACCCTTGTTCAACAGCCAATGGAAATGGGGGCTAAGGCTATAAAATTGCTGAATGTTTATCTAAAGGGACATGATCCCCAGGAATTAACATACACCAGGGTATATGAAGTGCATGCGGACACTCCCGACAACATGTCTGGAGATGACAGACGATGACGATCAGAACGAAGTTGCTTCTGTTCATCCCTCTTCTAGTTGTGTTCGCCAATATCATCGCTTACTTTGTATTCCAAAGCGGGAAGGTCGTCCAACAGAGCTACGATGAAATGCTTGGCCGAATTCTTCTCATCGAGCAAACCTCCGAATCGGCGGAGAGCAACTTAAATCTCCTCTATACCTATCTGCTCAATCCAAGAGACGATACGGGTGTGCAGGGCCCGACGGAATACCAATTGAAACAGCTGAAAGGCAGAATCCAGGAAGTCTCTGACTCGACCGATCCTTCTTTTGCCGAGGAGGACTACATGAATC
Organism: Paenibacillus sp. DP01; assembly: GCF_044784315.1. Classification (NCBI taxonomy): domain Bacteria; kingdom Bacillati; phylum Bacillota; class Bacilli; order Caryophanales; family Paenibacillaceae; genus Paenibacillus; species Paenibacillus sp. DP01. The sequence goes on along the minus strand of NZ_CP173059.1, from coordinate 1,229,787 downwards.
TGTTAGCCACATTTCTTGAACAGAAGCAAGCTGCAGTTCTGGATGCAAAGGCACAAGATCCTCAATCGGCTTTTGAGCATTACATTGAAGCGGAGAAAACCGTCGGCTATATTCATGAGGAGGGCCAGCGACTGATCGATGCTGAACTGGCTTATTACCGGCCGCTCATCGAGAACATTCGGAACAAGAATGAGCAAATGAACGGATTGGGAGTGGCGTTGTTCGGCATGAACGCGCTGATGGGGGTTTTGCTTGCCATCTGGGTCTCGCGCAGCATTACGGGCCCTGTCGGCAGACTGGTCGGACTGGCGAAGCGAATCGCCACAGGTGATCTGAATATCGAGCCCCAACCGCGGCGAGATGACGAGCTAGGCGTATTGGCAGACGCCATTTTGCAAATGTCCGCTGATTTGAGCATCCTTATCGAAAAGGATAAACAGAGTCTGGAAATGCGGCGGCTTGTGAAAGAGCTAGAGCTTTTGGCTCTGCAAAATCAAATTAACCCGCACTTTTTGTTCAATACCTTAAATGTGCTCTCCAAACTGGCGATCCTGGAAGGGGCGGAGAAGACCAGCGACCTGATCGTTTCGCTGTCCAATCTATTACGGTACAGTCTGCAAAAGCTGGACAAACCCGTAACGCTCCAGGAAGAACTAGACCATATAAGCGAATACGTAACCATCCAGCAGGCGCGTTTCCGGGACAGAATTCGCTTTGATCTTCACTTTGACGCTTCCGTACTTCAGCAGCAAATTCCAGCCTTGACGATCCAGCCATTTATTGAAAACGCCTTTCTTCATGGTGTAGCTGATATGGAAAACGGAGCCATTATCACATTGACGCTGTCGAGAGCGGGCGAGGATGTGCAAATTGAAATTTCAGACAACGGAAAGGGTATGACGGAGGAAACCCGACTGTCCGTGCTCCGTTTAGAAGGTGGAGCTGAAAGCAGCAGTTCAACAGGACTTGGAATGCAAAACGTGTTTAGGCGGCTGCAATTGTTCTACGAAAAGGAAGGAATGGTTGAAATCCGAAGCCATATCGGATTAGGTACTACCATAACAATACGAATTCCAGTCAAGAAGGAGAGTGAGCAGACGAATGTATCGGTTGTTGATCGCGGATGACGAAGCTTTGGAGAGGGAAGGACTGGAATTGATAGTGGAACGGGCAATGCCGGGGGTATTTCGGTTTATTCATGCCGACAACGGCCGCATGGCGATCGAATGTGCGGAAGAGCACCGGCCTCATATTGCCATTCTGGATATTAATATGCCCGGAATTGACGGGCTTGGGGCGCTTCGTGAATTAAAGGAGCGTCTTCCTGATACCCGTTTCGTGCTCGTCACCGCCTATGATTATTTTGCTTATGCACGTGAGGCGCTTTCTTTGGGCGTAAAAGAATACATTCTGAAGCCAGCGAAGCGAGAACTAATCATCAGTACACTGAAACGACTGATTGAAGAAATTGAATGCGAGAAGCGAGCACGCACGGAAGAATTGGAGCTTAGGCACAAAATCTCACAGCTGATGCCGCTCGCAGAAAATGAGCTGGCTTTAATGCTTATGGTCGACCAGACGGTGGATTCGAGCGCTTCTCAACTGTCGGAATGGCTGGACTTTCCTCTTGATCAGGGAAGCGCCATCATTGCTGCCTTTGAAGGATATGCAGACGAGCAGGACAAAAAGAAAATTTACGATCATTTCCGAAGCTATGTAAAAACACATGGCCCCAATTCCATTGTGAGCTCCCTGATCGACCATCATGTGGCCACTTTTTTACAAAAGCCGCCTGCCACCAGCGAAAACGACTGGCAACAGCGGATTAAGCATCTTGTTCAACAGCTCTCCGAGCTGGCCCAGCAGCAATTTGGCATAAAGACAGCTATTGGAATCGGCTCGCTTCATAGCGGCGAGGAAGGACTTCGCAAGTCCTATTTCGAAGCCGTTTTTGCCTCCACCCTACGCAAGCGCGATGGAGGTTACTGCCACTTTGATGAACTGAAGTCGTCAGAGGCTGGAAACGCCTCTGTGCTTGCCGTCAAAGAGGAGAATGGAATGCTTCAGCAGACGTACGTCATGTCAGCATTACAACGGATACGCGAACAGCGGGAGGTTCAAACACTGACTATGCTGGGCAGAGCAAAGATGTATATCGAGGAACGGTTCAACGATGACCTTTCACTGGAAGAAGTGGCTGATTTCGTCCACTTGAATCCTCACTACTTCAGTAAAATTTTCAAACAGGAATATGGAGAAACGTTCATCGACTTCGTAACCAGGTTAAGGATTGATAAAGCTATTGCTTTAATTAAGGAGGGCAACCTTGCCCTGAAGGAAATCAGCTTTGAAGTGGGTTATAAGGACCCGAACTATTTTAGCCGTGTCTTTAAGAAGATAACGGGCGTTCCTCCCACGGAGTTCAAAGGTCAAAAATCGTAGAGCTTCGTCCATGCCGACCATCGGCATGGATTTTTTTAAGCTCGAATGACAAGGTAATGCTAGATTTAGCCCCTCCGTCTCCAATTCGGGAACTGAAGCCAAAATCGTGCGTGAAAAGGTCCGTTTATTGAAGACGATCACCGGCCTTTCTTTTATAAGCGCATGTTATACTTCTCCTCGAAGAACGGAATGAGGTTCTAGGAATCTGGAGGGGAGATGATCATATGGGAGTAATCATCCATAATGAAAGCGCTCAACAGAAAGCGCTTCAATCAGAAAAACCCAATATGCTTTTTGTGACGTTGGTATCCATCGTAGCTGCGCTTGGAGGCATACTGTTCGGTTTTGATATCGCGGTAGTTTCGGGAGCAGTTGAATTCCTACAGCAGCGTTTTTCGCTGAGCGAATTTCAGGTCGGTTGGGCAGTGTCGAGTCTGATTGTAGGGAGCATCACGGGTGCGGCTCTCTCCGGCTACATGAGTGAAAGGATCGGCAGAAAAAAGGTATTGCTGGCCGCCGGATTTTTATTTGTCATCGGCTCGATCTGCTCTGCAATTCAAGATACGTTCACCGGGTATGTTATCTTTCGTATGATCGGCGGCGTCGGCATAGGAATCACTTCCACCATTTGTCCGGTGTATAACGCGGAGATCGCTCCCGCCAAATACCGTGGCCGTTTGGTTGCTTTAAATCAGCTGGCGATCGTAACGGGTATTTTCCTCGTTTATTTTCAGAATTCGTGGATCGTCAGCCTGGGGGATGAAGCCTGGGGTGTCTCAACAGCCTGGCGCTGGATGTTCGGAGTGGGAGCTGTTCCGGGACTGATCTTTATGCTCCTGATGCTCTTCATACCCGAAAGCCCGAGATGGCTTATCAAAAAGAATCGGCCTTATGAAGCGCTGCCAATTCTGCTGAAAATTCACGGTGAAGAAGCCGCTAAACAGGAAGTACTTGATATCAAGGAATCGTTCAAAAATGAGAATGACTCATTGAAACAATTGTTCGCTCCCGGTATTCGGGTCGCTCTCTTTATCGGTATCATGCTCGCCATTATGCAGCATATTACCGGCATCAATGCCATTTTGTATTATGCACCGGTCATCTTTAAAGGAATGGGGCTCGGTACGGACGCTTCTTTGACCCAGACCATCTGGATCGGGTTGATCAATGTGTTGTTTACCATCGTATCCGTATGGCTGATCGACAAAGCGGGACGAAAAGTTCTACTAATGATCGGTACCTCGTTGATGACCCTCTGCTTGATCATTATTGGAGCCGCATTCAAAATGGGTCTAACCACTGGACCGCTCGTGCTCATCATGATATTGATCTACGTGGCCTCCTACGCTATATCACTTGGGCCAATCGTATGGGTCATGATCTCGGAGATCTTTCCGAACCGTATTCGCGGCAAAGCTGTCGCCATTGCTTCGATGGCATTATGGGCCGGCGATTATCTGGTCTCCCAGGCATTCCCCCCTCTGCTGAGTTCAGCTGGTCCGTCCAATACCTTCTGGATATTCGGAGCCATCTCGCTGTTCGTCGTAGTCTTTATATGGCGTAAAGTTCCCGAAACCAAGGGGAGATCACTTGAACAGATGGAAAATATGTGGCTCGAAAAATGACCCAAACTTTAGCTCTCAAGAAGCCCGATACGTTTTATAATGTTTGAAATCACACGACCTCTGAATTCATACCGACCGACCTAAATCGGTAATGGTTCAGAGGTTTTTTATTGATCATTTGTAATTTACCTTCCCGCTTCTCCTTAAATCACTTGAAATTATGAATGGGCTGTTTTTGATTAATGGATAGAGACGACGTAGCGTTGATTAACGCCGCCTGATCCAGTAACTGTTTAATTTCATCTCTTATTTGAAAGTCTATACGTCCTGAGCGCTGCAACTCTGCCGCTTGTTCGGGCAATTCCTTGGCTTGCTGCAGTAACCACGAATTCCCTTCATAAGCTGTTCGTATGTTTTATGTGTCTATGTGAGCAGCCTCATCTGTTGAATGACTTGTTTCACGTTTTGTCATTTAGTTCAGTACCTCAGCTCATTTTCTGCATGCAAAAAAGCTCATTCCTACTCGTGGTTCAAGTTGAAAAGAGCTTTTGAAAGTTTATTAAGTTGTTTGTTGGTTGTATTGCACGTTCTTGTTGTTGACAATACTACAATATATTTTTTCATATAATCAATAAAATATATCTATAACCAAACAATGTAATCCTATTTATTACCCTTGTTCCGTTTTGTTAAACCCAACCTGTCTAATATATCGCTTTTATTAGTATTTAACCGCACATGGTAGTCTCCAGATGGACATATAATACTTGGATGCATACCACTTTCTGCTTTTTGATAAAGAAGGATTTTTCCACAATTTGGGCAGGGGACTTTTTCACCATTCAAGACCTTTCTATCAATATCATTCTTATCTTTATTATTGTTATCCATATTTTCCTCCTTAAAGTCAACGATACGGTAAATTAGGATAAAGAAGTTTCACTTCTTTGAGGATAGCACGAATTTCACTATATGAAAGATCTTCTTTAATATGCTTTGCTTCTCTTAAAAACGCAATAACCTCTTCGCGTTGAGTATAAGTAGGATTTTTCAAAGAATTATGTGTAACTTCATGGATAATTGTTTGAGTAGTCCTAGTAACAGACTCTGTTCCTTTTACATATATTCTTATAGTGTTTGTATTAACATTTGCAAATCCCAAGATTTGGTTTCCAAAGTCATCTAAAGGAATTTCACCATAATCCAGTTTGATTTTTATATTATTTTGTTTTATTAAGTCTACTGTTTCTTTTCCTACATTTGACTTCTTCAGTTCTCGATACAAATTCTTAGGTGCGATTCTTTGCCCATTTGGTGCAAAGGTATCTTCTTTGAATAGGTCAGTTGGTTTAGCATAACGAGTTCCCTTAGTCCCAAGTTTAACTTCTTGCTCGAGTATATTCTTCGATTGCTGTTTCACTGGGGCACTATTCGAAATTATGTCCTTCGTTATTTGTTTCTTGCTCGACTGTGAGAAAAACTGTTTAAATTCTTCCGCACTTGGGCCACGCCCTCCGCCTCGTCCATCAAATATAAAAGGACCTTCCGTCATGTTAGATAATGACATCCACTTTTGCTCTTCTTGAGAAATACCTTCTTTATTCGATAAAATCAGAAAGTCGCCAGGATAACTTTTTTTCCAATCCTCATAATATTTAAGATCAGGATCGCCATTTGCTTTGCGCACCACTTGATCTGCTGCCCAATAACTTCCTTCAGGTATATCAGGTCTGTAGTCTTCATTAACCGTTATATAAACATACGTTCCACGAATCCCCCACTTCTTTTTATCTTCCTCAGTAGGCTCTATCCTTTCCTGCACACTCATCTTTCCCCAAGGTTGCCTTGGAGGCTGTTCTATATTCTTGGGCTTCCAGCCCACTCTTACTTCAAGCGGAATTTTATGATACTCCGTGTTCAGCTTGTCCATATTATGGGCTAGACTTTTCGCTAGCTCCCCTAATGATCTGGAACTAGCGACGTTGCGGGCTGCCGTCCATACTTTGCCCCTGTAAGCGGCGGCGTAGCGTTGTCCGACGCTGTTCTTTTTATAGGCGGCTACCCGGCGGTTAAAAGCAGCGGCTTCCCGCGCCAGACTCCTTCCACCCAGCACAGCCCAGCCTCCTGATGGCACACCTGCCAGCATGGATAACCCTGCTGCTGCGTACTTCAAGGCACGGGTTGGCCCTCCCTTGGCGACGTCACGGCGAATCGAAGTGAGCTTGTTGCTCGCCATCCGGGCAGGCGTTCCCAACACAGGAATCGTGCCAATAATGCTCAGTGCCTTCTGAGCTACGTTTAGTACCCCTCCAAGCAGGTTTGCCTTTGGCGATGCAGGTGTGGTGGGTGAAGTACCTGCCTTCCCCGCCTGGCCACCACCTGAGCTTCCCCCCTTAGGTGAACCCGCTCCAGATCCGCCAGTACTCTTCGGCGCATGGGCGGCCTGATACGCCTTGATCGACATCAGCGGCGGCTCCGGTACAGGCTCTAGATCAGCGACGAAAACCGGACGCTTGATTATCCCATCCAGCTTCACTCGTGACGAACGAATATCCGTCTCTCCGTCTATCACCATACTGCTACTGCCTGCTTGCAAATAAATGGCCTCGTTTGACGCAATATCCACTGTGTCCTCCGCATGGATCGTCAGCTCCCGTTTAGCTGCAATTGATAGCGCATGGTCACTGTGTACCTGTATTCCCTTCGCATCAAGTGAAATATATACGTTATTCGTTTTAGCCGATACCAGCAACTCTTGCGCGCTTAGCTTAACCAGCTTGTCATGAGGAGTACCCCAGTATTTAATGTCCGGATTGCCCAACTCGGGTACAGACTTGCCACTGCGCCTCAAAGACCTGGCTGCAAAACCATCCGACTCCTGCAAGGTCGGGAACTGTACCTGCACCATGTCTCCTTTTTCGGGCATCACATACCAGCCGCTATGCCCCTCTGCACTATAGCCTGTTGCATAGGGGAACCAGCATGCCTTTTCCCGTTCCTGCACAGCATCTATGGTGAGATGTACACGAACCTGATCCCGTGCAACCTCCAGTACCCGACCCTCTAGGGAGGCTCCCCTCATTGAACCGTTCCAGATCAGCTTTTGCTGAATTTCATTTTCAGAAACCAGTGTATAGGTATGTAAAAACAACCCCCGATCCATCCGGGACACGATATCCACAACGAGCAGTTCCTTGCCTTGAAAAGAGAGTACATCTCCCGGTCGGAAATATCGTGCACTCTCCACAGTATAGAAGGTACCATAGGGGGTGTTGGCTTCGTTATGACACATACCTATTTGAATCCCCGGCTCTCTATGCCACAGATCTGCTCTCCCAGGCAATGCTCTGCCCATGAAGCCACCTACGCTGACAGCAGATAGCCGCTCACTGCTGCTTGAATCACTCCAAATATCATTTATTCCATCGTTCACATGCCTCGATCCCGGAAGAGGGCCGCCAAGGATTGCTTCGGCTTCGTATACCGACGATGGTCCGTATGTCAACCGATCCCCGTCAGAAAAAGCTCCATCTGCGCCGACAAAGCTTTTTCTTGAATGATACGGTACTTCATCCAGTGTTTCGGGTCGTCCCTCGGGAATACCGAACCAGAACTTCGGGGCATCTGCGGCAGCCTCCGGCACAAGCACGGCTCCAAATCTGGAAGCTATCCTTTTCAAAAATGCCCAGTCTGTCTCTCTATATTGCAATATCAGAGCGTCCAGCCGGGCATCCCCGCTGACTGTATCAATCACATCAGCGCCTGTATAACTAGCAAGTATCTGCTTCAGCAGTTGCCCATATGTCATGGTACGATCTTGAAAAGACCGAGACACAGGCCTCACATCGAGTCGAATCGTATGCGATATGGCCTCTAACTGTACGTAATGAATGCCGTGTACCTGCTTCAGCGTGATACGCGTCATTTGTCCATGGAACAACGTACGCAGCCGCTGGCCATCCTTGTCCTTTTCGATGACTTCAATCGGTTCGGCTTCATTCTCCAACTCCATAAACCGTTCCTGCTTTTCCTCCGGCACGATGCCACTCACTACCAAACGCACATGGTCGCCCAATCTACGCTCAATACGAATGTCTGTCATAGTTTGCAGCGGAACTTTACTTAGCAATTCCACATGACGGTAACCGGATGTTTCCTGCACCTTGTCCATTTAATGAGAAACCCCCACTATCAATCCAGATTCTGCCCGTCATTTTCAATCGTGATTGCTCCGCAATACAGGCAGGCATTGGTACAATGCTCCAGCAGGGCAGGCTTCCCCTCGACGAGCACATCCTGCTTGCCTCCAATCCAGGGTTGAAGAATAACCGGGACACAAGGTGCCTTCTTCACACCAAAAATGTCCACCATCTGGCTATTTTGAACCGCCGGATTGGCCGGGCTAAAACAGTTACCAAACCCATATATATGAACTCCCGGTTCGTGATCCCCCACATTCATCTGGGCCTTGTCCTTGATGTAAACACCGTGGCTAAGCGGACGCTTGAGCCGGGTGGGTTGTGTACCACGGTTGCATTTCAAAATAGCCCCTGCAACCACATATCCTTTTTTTGAACCTGATCCGGCCTGAATGGTCATGGATGCTTTTTCTTCTGCCATGGTCTGCTTCCTCCGTTAATTCGTTTTGACTTCGCTACCAACGACCGATGTGTCACCACCGAGTATAATATGGCTGCTGCGGCTGGACAGGTTGATTTCCTGACCAGCGGAAATAGTCACCTTTTGCCCCGCCTCCATGTGGATGTTACCGCCTGCCGAAAAATGAACATCTTTGTTGCTCACCATATGAATACCGTCACCTTGATTTAACTTGATGAAAACAGCACCATCCTTGCCGGTGATTACCACTTCGTCCGGTGTCAAACGGATTTCCTTCCCATGTGGCGTTCGAAATATTTTTACATCTGGATGCTTCATATGATTGTGGCCACCATCTCCCCGATCCTGCCGGACCGAGCTACTGGCAATGCCTTCATCATCATGCTGGTTCGGGAAATAAATACGCACTTTATCCCCCAACTCAGGCATCACATACCAGCCACTATATCCCTCTGCACTATACCCTGTTGCATAAGGAAACCAGTGGGCTGTATTTTTGTCCTGCTCCGGATCGATATCCAGATGTATTTTAACCCGATCACGTTCAACAGCGATCACTTTTCCCTCCAGAGACAGACCCGTCAGCTGCTCGTTATAATACGTTTTCTGTCGCAACCCCCTATGTGTCGTCAAGGTATATGTGTGCAGCAGTACTCCATGGTTCATACGAGTTTGTCCCTCGTATACATATAGCGTTTTGCCACGGAATTGGATTTCATTGCCTAGTTCCAGCACCTGCTCTGTTTCAACGGTATAATCGAGAAAATCCTGTTCATTCACCGAAGCTGTATCATTGCCTGCAAAATAGCGATATGCCGAGATTCTTTTGCTTACCGTGTAATGATAATTATCTAGTTGAACGGCTGTTCCGCTTTCCTCAATGCCAAAATAGAACTTTGGGGTATCAAATATGGCTGCGGGCATAAGAGAGGTATGGTAATAGGAAGCCAAACGCTTAAGAAAATTCCAATCAGTCTCGCGGTACTGCACCCACATCCGCCCGATCAACGCTCCCCCGGTGGCCGAATCCATGATGTCCAAGCCAGGATAAAGAAGCGAAATACGACGCAGCAGTTCATCCACCTTCATATTTTTGTCCTGAAAAGAACGACTTTGGGGGCGTACATCCAGCCTGTAGGTATGCGACACAGCCTCTACCTCCAGGTAGTACACATCTCGTACCGCCTTCACTTCAATTGCCAGCACTGTTCCGCTAAACAAGGGAACCTCCGTGCCATTCTCTGCCAGTTGTGAGATTCCGACAGGTGAATCAAATTTGGTCATATCCACATACGTGTCCTTTAGTTCCTCAGGCACGACAGCGGTAAAGCGTAACCGAGTGTGGTCATTCAGACGCTTGACCATATAGAGCTCCTGTACATTGATAAGCTGATATGGTGTGATTTTCAGATTAGAATAGGTGGTGCTTATTTGCTCCATGTTTCTTCTCCTTTGGCCTTACTGGGCAGAATTTTCAGTGTGCTCATCATACGCTGAGCGACCAGACGCCATGTGTCCATATGCTCCTCCGTACAGTTAAACGAGCATATAAGCACATGCCCCTCCAGAACTGCAAAAAAGGTCAGATTATACAAACGAGAATTCAAAACTGGAGTCATAAATTCACAGTATCCGAGCCTATGTCCGTACACCTCACACATACCGTCTCCATACCATTCCGTCAGCTTTTGCGTGTGGTGCAAAATGTAAACCATTTCGCTGATGAACGTCTCTAGCTCCTCATCCGCCAGTTCGCTTGCTGTCAGGTTAAAAGAAAAATTAATCTCCCCCGTTGGATCGGTCAAAATGACTGGTGGGCGATAACTCGAAGGATATTTAAGTTCAATCTCCCGCTCGCCCATCTCGGTGAATGTCCGAGGCAACCACATCGAAATTTTGTCGTTTAGCAAAGGACGTTCTGCAAAAGCGATTCGTTCTCCATCCAGCATCATAAGTGGATGAAGCTCCATTTCCCCTTTCTCCAATTCCAAGCTGCTCTCTGACTCCATGTCATGATGTAAATCCGATTTCGGAAGACCTGATGCATCCTGTTGTTCTTTCCGTGCAGCATGGATCATGGCTACAATTTGCTCATCCATATGTCCCATCGTCGATAAATACTCCTTTTATGTCCAATCTCGATATTCATTTTGTGGAATTTAATAACATAAATGAATCCAAAGTACCATTTGAATTCCAATTTATGCCTTACATTAAAAGTATCATACGAAGCATTCTTCTGATTGTCAATTTATAACTATTATAAGTGAAATAAGATACAAGACCTATTTTCATGCACAAAAATGAAATTTTTGCTATCATTCAAATTCCTTTTACCCAAGGTTACATTTCCACATTTGCGAAAATACATCTTCTTTTACATCGATATAAAGTTAATTTACATATCAGTCTCTTAAATTTAATTTCATCATACGGGCTTTAACTCCTAAAAAATGATTCTTTAGAACCTAAATCAAAATGCCTATTTTTGAAAGCAAAAAAGCCTACCTTTTTTACCAGGTAAGCTCCACACGAATATGAATAAATCATAAAACTCCCTATATATTCAGTCCCCTCCCTCCTCCGCATAATTCCTCACATCACGCTCGACGGCGGTGCGGTATTCAACAGGAGTTTTGCCTGTGTGCTTTTTAAACAACATGTGGAAATACTGTCTGCTGGCGACGCCAACATAATCGGCAATTTCCTGAATGGGAATGTCCGTTTGCTGAAGCAGCATACAGGCCTTGTCCATTCGCAGCATCGTTAAATACGCGGTAAGCGTTAGCCCCGTATGTTTTTTGAAAATTCGATGCAAATACCCTGGGTGCAGATTGACGGCTGCGGCCATGTCCTTGACTGCAATATCCCGGTCATAGTTCAGATGGAGAAATTCAATGCATCGCTTGACGTACATATCCGTTTGCTGCGTATTACTGCGCTCTGCCTCTTCCCGTAAACGTGCAATTCGTACAAGCAATTGCATAAAAAGCATTTCTGCCATGGCACCCGGCTGTTCTTTACGTTGATCCAGCTCCAGCACGAGACTTTTGAGCGCATAATATACCTCTTCCGGGTCTGATAGCACCAGATATGGGAATGGACGCGACATAAAGGCTGTGACTTCCTGCTCCTCCGCTGCTATTTGTTGGATAGATGGTCCTACCCTCACCCCTTCCTTAAAGCCAAACTCTACATTCAGCATCCGGCACGGTTGTTCTCCTTCCACCACCAACCGATGCGGGACGCCTGCATCCAGCATAATAAACTCGCCTTTGCGCAGCGTAATGCTTTCTTCCGTATTCTTTCCGGTTTGTACATCTATCCTGCACAAGCCAGAAATCATATACATAATTTCAGTGGAATGATGATCGTGGTAAGACATCGTATAGTCACGCCATTGCTTGTAATAGTAAGCAAAAAAACGGGGAATATAATCCCCGTCCAGCAGTCCTGGCTCAAACAGACTTCCGTTCATCCCCGCACCTCCGCAAAATAAATCAGGCTAATATGGCAACGTATATGTACCCGTTCTATTTTCACAGTTTAGCAGACTGACCCTTGTTATTCTATTGCGTCCACCTGTCTTAAATAGAGGATTCATCACTTTCTGAACTTAAATACTGAACCAGCATCCCTACAAATCGGTTAGCCATTTGTACATCCTGAGATTCGCCATTCCAATCTTCCTTGGGAGTCAAACTCATTTTCTGGAGTAACGCCATCATAGACGTGAAGATAAAATGCGCAGTCTTTAGCGGTTCAGCATCCGACTTTAAGGATCCATCTTGGATTCCAGCTTCCAGAGCATCTATCAGAAAATGTCGTTCCTTTCCTTGGTTAACAAAATGTTTATATCGTTCTTTGAGTTCTTCATTTGAATCATAAGCTTCGTAATGCAGGTCGAATAACAGAATAAACTTGATGAAATTTGGATGTTGCCCAGCATAATCAATCCATGCATCAAGCATCGAAGTAAGCATCTGCTTACCATTCATTTCGGCTGTAGGTGCTCTTCTAACAAATTCAGTCATGCTCTCAAGGATCTCCATTTGGACCTCAAAAACTATTTCATTCATGGACTGAAAATGCTTATAGAATGTAACCCGGCTTACACCAGCCACATGGCATACATCCTTAATATTCACTTTGAGAAAGCTCTGCTTCATAAAAAGTTCCTTCGCAGCCGCAATGAGTTCTTCCCGATTTTTGTTTTTCAAGTTCTGGTGCCAGTTCTCAGTCATTAGCAACCATCCGTTTCTCATTTTTTGATGTTTGAAAGGTTAAGAAAAGGGCAGATGCAAGGATTAATGCACCAAAAATATAAGGAATATGAATGTGTTTGTCAAACAACAAACCCGCTAAAATAGGCCCCAATATACTGCCTAGGCTGGTATACGTCGTATTCAGTCCGGCGGCATATCCTTGACGATCTCCAGCCGAGTTGGCAATCATTGTACTTACTGTGGGCCTTAAGAAGGCATTAAAAGCAAAGAACAGAGCCGATACCAACAGCAGATAACCTAAATTGATCTTAATAAGCATGAACAGTAAAGCAGTGGCTGTCATGATCAAAGAGAGGCGTATAAGCTTCATCTCGCCAAGTCTCTTGATGAGGTAATCAAGCAGCCATACCTGCACCACGATGCCTATTATGGCACCAACCGTAATGATCATTGAGATTTTAGTGGCATCAAAACCGTATTTTCGTTCCACAAAAAGAGCATACACCGTTTCGTAATTCATCAAGCCTAATGTCATGATCAATATGAGGAGAAGATAACGAAAATAGGACGTTCGAAATGAATTCAGAATTTGCTTTCGAATCGGCTCCCTACGGACCCGTTGGCCAACGGGTTTTCGTTGTTCCTTGGGCAGTGTCTCTGGCATATATAAGCTAAGCAGCGTTGCTACAAGTCCAAGTCCACCAGCAAAAAAATAAGGCACCCTAATGCCCAACTCAGCGATCATACCGCCTAACCCCGGACCAAGCACCATCCCCAAATTCATGGAAGCACCCAAGTACCCCATTCCTTTAGCGCGAGTTTCAGGAGTGGTAATATCAGCGACATAGGCCATATTGGAAGGAACCATTAATCCAATACCTATCCCTCCAATAAACCGAGCAATATATAGAAGGGGCAATGTCGTAGATACAGCAAACATGAGATCCGAAATGACGGTTAAAAACAGACCGGTGATGATCATTGATTTACGCCCGTATCTATCCGATAGCTGTCCACCTAGAGGTGAAAAAATAAACTGTGCTGCTCCAAAAGCGGCAATAAGATACCCCGCAGCAGCTCCTGCCGCATTAAATTGTTTCAAATATTCAGGCAGAATGGGAATCACCATGCCTTGACCCAATAAAGCAATAAACAGATTCAGCATCAAAATGAAAAGCGGAAATGTAGCAGACTTAGGTAAGCTGCTCATGTTTGTAACCCCCTCCAATGGTTTACACTTTGCAATCCTTTACTATGTGTAAACCATATTAGTTGAATTAGGGGGCTTTGTAAATAAAAATACAGAACCTAATGCAGGACTTACACATAAGGCTCCCGTTTTGCAAACTCTTGCAGCATACCTCTTATTTGTTCTACCAATATAGCAGGTGCTTTCTGGGGTGAACCCGTGTCAAACGGAGGCTGAGGATCATATTCCAAAATCAATTGGACTCCCTTACTCATATCTTCTCCCAGTTCCCATGCGATGAGCTGGAGTGCCATGTCAATACCAGAGGAGACACCAGCTGCTGTAACGATTTTGCCCTGACGGACCACTCGCTCATCTGTTGGAATGGCTCCAAGAGATTGGAGCAGGTCTAAGGAACCCCAATGACTTGTGGCTATGGTTCCATTTAACAAGCCTGCGGCGCTTAAAATCAGAGAGCCATTACAAACCGATGTGGTCCATTTTGTAGTTTCATGTATTTGGCGAATCCAATTTAATGTTTCTTCGTCATTCATTGGAGTTTTATAATTTGGCGGACTGCAACCTGGAATAACAAGAATGTCAGCTGAAGGTACTTCAGAAAAACTATAATCGGCATGCAAATAGCCCATGTTTGAGTCCAGTTTGACTAACCCTTTTTTCTTAGCGACAAACTTCACTTCACATTTCAGTGTAGCAGCAAATACATCATATGGACCTATGGCATCTAATGCTGTGATTCCATCGAAAAGCATGATGGCGACTTTCATGAGGATCTCTCTCCTTTGAGGCGAAATTTTATTGTTGCACGCCCATGTTAACATACATATACGGGGTATGGGTATACTAATTAAATGTGAAATCAGTAAGTATCTCAATTTCAAACGTCTCTGATCACAAATACGGATTGTGCAATATCTATGTAAAGTCTTTAATTATACATACCTATAAAAAGGCATACTTAAAGGCCACCCCACGGTAGCCCTTTTTAAGTATGCCTGTAAGTCTGTTGATCAAGCCAGCTTATGAGCTTTGTTTTCTCAACTGACCATAATATAAATTACTGTAAAAGCCTTTGTGAGCCAGCAACTCCTCATGAGAACCTTGCTCCTCCAAACGACCGTCCTTTAAGACCAAAATCCGGTCAGCCTGACGAATGGTATTCAACCGATGTGCAATAACGAAACTTGTTCGCCCCTGCATGAGCCGTTCCAGTCCTTCTTGAATTTTCATCTCGGTGATGGTGTCAATGCTGCTGGTCGCCTCGTCGAGCACCAGGATAGAAGGGTTGGCCAAAATCGCACGAGCAATCGCCAGCAACTGCTTTTGCCCTTGACTGATGCCGCTACCGTTCGCTTCCAGCACCTTGTCGTACCCGTCCTTCATCCGCATGATAAAGGAGTGGGCGTTGGCCAGTTTCGATGCTTGTTCAACCTCCTCATCAGTGGCATCCAGCCTGCCGAAGCGGATATTTTCACGAATGGTCCCCTGAAACAGGAAGGTGTCCTGTAGCACAAACGCCATACGGGAGCGCAAGCTTTCACGCTCTATGGTCGTAATGTCACGCCCGTCCAGCGTAATCGTTCCCTTGTCTGGGCTATAGAATCTGGAAAGGAGCTGGATCAGTGTCGTTTTTCCTGCCCCGGTCGGGCCGACGAGCGCGATCATTTCACCAGGTTTAGCTTCAAAAGAGATGGCTTCCAGCGTAGCGTTTCCCTCATCATAACCGAAGAAAACATCCGTAAACTGTACAGCTCCCTCCACATGCTTCACCTTTACTGCGCCGCGTTCATCCTTGGACTCTTCGTCTTCGTCCAATATTTCAAATACGCGCTCAGCTCCGGCAATGGCGGACAACAGTGTATTCCACTGGTTAGCCAAATCGTTCAGCGGTCTAGTGAACTGACGAGCATATTCTACAAATACAATAATCGTCCCTATCGTAATCGAGCCGCGAATGGCTAAAATCCCGCCGATCCCTGCTACAATAGCAAAGCTGAGATTATTCAGTCCGTTCATCAGCTTGGGGATAAAGCCTGAAATCGTTTGTGCCCAGAAACCCGACAGCCGAATACGGTCATTACGCTCACGAAAACCACGGATGACTCTCTTCTCCTGTGAAAATGCCTTGATAATCTGCTGACCGGACAGCGTTTCTTCAATGTATCCGTTCAGTTCGCCCAAGTTCTTCTGCCGTTCCTTATATAAAGGCCCGGTGCGGCGTGTAATCCAGCGCATCCCGGCTGCCATTAACGGCACCACGATAAAGGTTAGCAGGGTCATCAGCGGGCTTAACCACAGCATCACAGTGAGTGTACCGATTAGCGTCAATATGCTCGAAAAAATCTGAATAGCCGAGCTGTTCAGCGTAGAACTGACATTTTCGATATCATTGGTCAGACGACTCATGATCTCTCCCTGCTGACGTTTGCCGTAGAAAGGAATGGGGAGTCGATGCAAATGTGAAAACAGATCGAAACGCATGCGGTACACCGTCTCTTGGGCAATCTCGATCATCCAGATATTTTGCAGCCAGGAGGTCAGCGAGTTCAGTAGATACACAGCCCCTAAACCTATGAGAAAATAAATCCACGTGCGTCCACCCGGCCCTTCGAGAAAATCATCCACCGCTACACCGACCAGATATGGAGCCAACAGCGACAGCCCGGAGCTGAGCAACACCATGAACAGGACCAGCATTAGCTTGGCCTTGCGACGGGCCAGATAAGCCCATATTCGCCCTACCGTGCCAGACCAGTTCTTCGCTTTGGCCTTGCGTCGTCCTTCAGCGCCAGCCGGGTTTCGCAGCACACCGGATTCCGGCGTAGGCTGACGGAACGGTTCAATGAGTTCCTTGAGCATGCGACTCCTCCTTTCCGTATTGTGATTCATAGATACGTCGATACAGTTCTGAGCTATCCATGAGATGATCATGGTTTCCACTTGCGATCAGGCGCCCTTCATCCAGCAGTAAAATCTGATCTGCTGATGCAGTTGAACTAATCTTCTGCGTGATGAGAAATGTCGTACAGGACAGGCCATCGAGTGCATTCAGCAATGCGGTTTCCGTTCCCACATCCAGCGCACTTGTGCTGTCGTCCAGAATCAGCACTGCCGGCTGACGCACCAGTGCGCGGGCAATCGACAGCCGCTGCTTCTGTCCGCCGGACAGATTAACACCACGCTGTCCGAGCATGGTGTCATAGCCTTGTGGCAAGCGTTCAATCATAGGATGGATTTGTGCCATGCGCGCGGCTTCCTGAATCTGCTCCAGACTGGCATGCTCCAGCCCCCAGGCAATATTATCCCGAATCGAACCGGTGAATAGCAGTACCTCTTGGGGGACATAGCCAATCGCCTCACGTAGTATGGAGCCATCCATTTGACGAGCGTCCTTTCCGTCAAAGCGTACATGACCTGCATCTTCTTCATACAGACGTGTAATCAACTGTACAAGTGAGGATTTGCCCGAACCAGTAGCTCCCATAATAGCGATTCGCTCACCCGGTCGTGCCTTAAAGGATATGTCCTTTAATACAGCCAAATCACTGCCCGGATAATGAAAGCTCACCCGATCCATTTCCACCTGTCCCTCAATCCGTGTATCCTGTGTTGGAACACCCTTCAGCTCTCTCCCCTCTTCATTAGGTGTTTCCAAAACCTCTCGAATCCGCCCTGTAGATGCAGTAGCCCGGGAAAATACCACAACGATACCGGATAAAGCAGACAAAGCTCCAATCGTCCGCAGGGAATAATTAACGACTGCAACCACCTGTCCTACACTGGCATCTCCAGTGGAAATTTGGCCGCGCCCAAACCAAAGTACTGCAATAATCCCTGCATTCATCGTAAACAAAATGAACGGCATCGTCGTTTCTGTCCAGCGTAGAGCGAACACCGTCCCTTT
Source organism: Paenibacillus sp. DP01 (assembly GCF_044784315.1). Classification (NCBI taxonomy): domain Bacteria; kingdom Bacillati; phylum Bacillota; class Bacilli; order Caryophanales; family Paenibacillaceae; genus Paenibacillus; species Paenibacillus sp. DP01. The sequence continues at coordinate 1,211,820 of NZ_CP173059.1, read as the reverse complement.
CATCAATTCACTTCCGTAATGAGCAAAACGTTCAATTTCATGTCGCATCCGCGCAAAAACCCGGATAAGCCGAATGCCTGTCAGATTCTCCTGAATTACTCCATTAACGTCATCCAAGCGCCGCTGGACACTTTTAAACAAAGTGACAGTCCTCCGCATCATCACCAGCACAAATACGAACAGCACCGGGGCCATAACCGCCAGTAGCAGCCCAAGCCTAAAATGTACAACCAAGGCCATCACAATACTGCCGATCACCACCAGCGGAACTCGTGTCATAAATCGCAGGCTCATAAACACTGTATCTTGTACTTGCGTGACATCTCCCGTCAGGCGAGTAATCAGCGACGAAGTAGCAAACCGTTTGAACACCGGATAAGAAAAGGATTGCACCTTTTGATATAGCTTTTCCCGCACATCATAGCCAAAACCCTGACTTGCATGTGAAGCAAAAAAGGAGCTGGATATCCCTGCCATAAAAGCGATAACGGCACTGCCCACCAGTACACCGCCCCATAACCAGACGACGGGCAAATCCTGCTGTCGAATGCCCTCATCTATGATTTTGGAGATCAAATACGGCTGCGATAACTCTACCGTCAATTCCAGTAGCATCATCACGAGCGCCGCGATAGCTGGAACCCGATATTTTTTTAGAAAAGTGAACATCATCCCCACAAGCATTCCTCCAATGGCCCATAGCCGTCCTTCCAGATCAGCATCTAATGGTTGTATGAATCCAAATCTGCTGTAACACCATGTATACGCACTTTATATAGCACTATATTTTATTATACCCCCCTGAAGGTTTTCGTTTAACCAGCAAATTGCAGGCTCCGGCTAAAAAAGACGCAAAAAAGAGAGCTCGTAAAATACAGCTCTCCTTCTGACATAAGAAATTCATATCACATTTTCTCGATCCTTACATGTTGGTAAAAAGCCTGCCCTCCAAATACATTGATACCAAAATGCCCTTCGGCAAATGTATCATCTTCCAAGTCCATTACCTGTTCGTTATCAATCTCTATACGAAGGCGTAATCCCTCTGCTTGGATTTTAATATGATAGGTTACTCCCGGCAGTACAAATCTTGGAACCTTGGCCAGCACTTGCTGCTCCTCAAATCGCCCCTCTTTTTTATAAAAAAGACGAATGGATTTCATGTTCGGGTCCAAATTCAAATAATAGCCACTCGCCCCGTCAGCATTGGCACGAAAAATCATGGACCCAGCGCTCCCATTTCCATACAGCTTCATATCAGCCTCATACGTAAAATCTTTCGCCTGCTCAGAAGCCATATAATTCGCATCGCTAATATAGCTTCCGCGCATACCATCCGTCGTCACCATCCAGCGGGATGCGGAGACATCCGGCACCCAACCTGAAAGGTTGGTATAAAACTTCCCGCCATGCACAGTGACAGAGGTACTTGCTCTTACCGTATCTCCCGGAATGGAGGCTGTAACTACGGCTTCTCCAGGGGAAAGTGCCTCCGTGATCGCGTAGCCTTCATTTGACGAGATCACCTTGACGACTGCGGGGTTGCTGGATTCCCAATTCAGCAAATGTTCTTTTCTCCCGGAATGATCCTCCACACTCGCATACAGACGTTTCGACCGTCCTTCCGCAAGCTCCAGCTGAGTGTAATCCATGATCAGTCTGATGGGTGAAACCTCTGTAACCCTCCAGCTATTGTGTAGCGCATACACATGAAGAGAAACAATTTTCACCTCACCACCTTGAGCATAGAAGCTCATCCCTCTACGCGCCGAATCTGGAAAAATGATATCAGAAAATACGACTTCCCCATGATTACCAAACACCTCAACTGAGGATTCGTCCACAAATATACGCATTTGAATTCGATTCCCGACCGGTGCCAACGATGCTTCATGAAGCGTTGAAAATAGGGGAGAGAAATCGGTAAGCCCTGAATCGGTACGGTTTATAAACATCTGTTGTACATCTGTTTTATAGCCAACTACCGTTCTTTGCTCACCGCCTTCCCGTACGCAAAACCCAAAAGTCGATGCCATCCCAACGGAAGGAAATTCGAACTCCGCCTCAATCTCATAGGCACCCGCCTTTAAACCTTCCAGTATATTCGGAGAAGATTCCGTGATACTTGCATGTTCTAGCGAAAATAAATGAGAACGTAGCGAAGTCAGTTCGGATATCGGATGCTGTATCAAGCGGATGCCTTCATGGGTTGTTTTTAACGATAACTCTCTCGGGATGCTGAACTGCCCCTTCCAGGGTGAAGTCGGAAAGCTGAACGGGTAGTCCCAATTTGTCATCCATGCCAGCATGATACGCCGCCCGCAGGGCATATTGGAGAAAGACATCGAGGCATAGAATTCCTTGCCCCAATCGGTTCTCAATACCTTTCTCGGCGGAAGATCATTTTGAAATTTGCCATCAGATGTCAGTTCACCGATAAAATATTCCGCATCCGAGCCTTGAGTGTTCGTGCTGGCTCCAGTACTAATCATTAGCACCCATTTAGAGGTGTTGCTCTTGTCTACCGCGAGCGGGAATAGATCTGGGCACTCCCATACCCCGCCCCGTATATAATCACCATAGCCAAAGTTATCCGTCCAGCTCCAATCTAATAGGTTGGCGGAGGTAAAGAAGCGGATATGGTCACCTCCCGACACGACCATAATCCAGCGCTGATGCGCTTCATCCCATACCACTTTCGGATCACGAAAATCCCAGTTGCCAGGATCGTTTTCATTTTGGCCCGGATTCTCAATTACAATTGAATTGTTTTCGGGGTATTGCCATGTCCGTCCCCGGTCTGTGCTGTAAGCAAGGCCAATTCTCTGGTTTCCCTTGGGCTGATCGGGATTATAGGAGGTGTAATATGCAATCAGCCCTTTTCCGCCATAGTCGCTGAACAAGCCGGAAGTATTGGTGAGATCAGCTACAGCCGAGCCGGACCAGATATGGCCCAAATCATTCCACTTTAATGCCAAGGGAAGCCTTTTCCAATCCAGCAAATCCAGACTGACCGCATGTGCCCATTGTCCACCATCCTGATGAAATAGATGATATTCTCCCTCGAAATATACCAATCCGTTCGGATCGCTGGCCGAGCCTCTGGCAGGGGAATAATGATACTGCGGGCGATATTTTTCTGTATAGTAATTCGAGACGGAGGTAAGGTAGATATCCTGAAAATAAGCCGTACCCCCAGTTGCCTTCATACCTATAAAACCACTGGAGTAACTGTTATCCACGATGTCAATCGCCGCAGGCGTGTAGCCATCTACAAACACGCGAATTCGCTCTCCATATGCGATGATTTCCAGACTATATTTACTGCCCGATGTATTCGGATACACCATGACAGAGCTTGTAACCAACGCTCCATTCGCCTTTCTCAGATGTACCTGAACCTGCTGATCCTCACGTTGCACAGAAGCAACATATCCCTCTGTACCCTTCGGATTCCCTCTGAAAAATAGCCCTGCTTCCATTCCCGGTTCAGAAGGATTCAGCGTCACACTACCTTCCATGACCAGATCGGCAGCTGTCGTACTAAATATTTTCAATGCTCCTTCAGAACTTGTTCCCTCAGCTTTTTGCCCTTTGAGGTCCGGTTGCCATTTTCCACGGATCAAGAACGGTTCATCTACATTCGTATCCATATCACTGACTTGAATGTTCTGAAATAATGCCGACCCATTCCAGACATTCAGTCCCAAATATCCTGATGCGTACGTCGTATCGACCACATCTATAATCGGGCTATACCCTTCATCCCAGTACACTTTAAGACGCGAGCCTTCTACCTTCACCTTGAGATGATAAATATCTCCTTTTTGTAATTTTACCTGCCGTTCCTCTTTGAGTCTTTCGATATCCCCGGCAGCATCGCGCAACCGTAATAATCCGGCAGCTGGCACGATTTGAAGCATATAGGAAGACCATCCATCCTCACTGGAACGGAATACTAGGGTAGCGTCTGCCTGTATGTCTGTGACCATCACATCCGCTTCAAAAGTAAAATCCTGCGATGTAGTTCCAGACATAGCCATCACATTTTCCTGTGGCTCTGACCTCAACAAAAGTCCCTGGATGTTATTTTCTATGTGTCCCTGCCCTTTAATCTGCCAGTTCGTCAAATTCGTGCGCGTGTTTGTGAGCTCTATTCTCATCGCCAATTTCCTACCCTCCAGTACGGATTACGAAGAAAATCTCATTTCAGCGCATAAAGCTCCAGTGAAAATACAGTTATCTGCTCTTCCGCTGAGAATATTTCAAGACCCTTAGCTTCTGCATCAGGAAATATTAAATCGGTAATGGCTACCTGTCCGCGATCGAAAAACACTTCGATAGACGAGCGATCTACATAGATACGGATGTCCATGCGATCCGGTAAGATTGTTAATGAGGCTCCATGTTTGCCTGCAAAGTCTTCATGAAAATCCGAGCGACCTGACCGTTTCCGGTCCACGTATACCTCCTGCGTGGCAGAAGTATACCCGACGAGTGTTTCTTGTTCATCCGATACCCGCACTTTAAAGCCAAAGTCTCCAGTGGTTGCAAATTCAGCCACAAGTTCGTAGCAATCCAGCTGCAAAGCAGACAATGCGTTTCGCACTTCCTCCCAAGATGGTTCTGTGAGTGACAGGACAGGGGTTCTTAATCCCTCCAGCTCCCGAACAGGGCGCTGAACAAGCGCAACTGTGCCCTTTCTCGTTTCCAGCGCGAGTTCTCGCGGAATGGACATGGCACCTCTCCAGCGCTCCGTCGGTGTCTGATTGGCATATCTCCAGTTGCTCATCCAGCCCATAAACAGGCGTCGTCCATCCTCTGCCGGGATATCCGACCAACACACACCTGCGTAGTTATCTCTGCCATAATCGAGCCAGCGGACTTTTTCACTTTCCGCATCTGCCACAAATGTTGTCCCATCAAATTCACCCGTAAAATACTGTGTTCTGGACCCTTCCCGAATCTCCGGAACATCACCAATACTTACAAGCATGACCCACTTCACCTGTTCGCGCTTCTCATCAATATATAGCGGAAATAAATCCGGGCACTCCCACACCGCGTCATGACTACCAATACCGTGTCCAAATTCACTGGCAAAAGTCCATTCCTTCAGATTCGGAGAATGATAGATTCGAATCGTCTGACCGCAGGCCAGCACCATCACCCACTGCTCTGTAGGTTTGTGCCAAAACACTTTCGGGTCCCGAAAATCAATGCATTCCTTATCCTCCAGCACCGGGTTGCCTGTGTATTTAATCCAGGTTTTCCCCGAATCGGTACTATAGGCAAGGCTTTGGCACTGCCGCACCTGTTCCGTCCCCGGAAGCGAAGCATGATGGGTGAAAATGGCTACCAAGCCCGGCTTGCCGCCAAAAAATCCGGATGTATCCTGTTCATCCACTACAGCGCTCCCGGAAAAAATCGTTCCTAGCTCATCCGGCTCCAAGGCAATTGGCTGCTCCTCCCAATTCATCAAATCAGTGCTGACAGCATGCCCCCAATGCATAGGTCCCCATGTGGTGCCAAATGGGTGATGCTGATAAAACAAATGATAGCGCCCTTCATAATAAACCATTCCATTCGGATCATTCATCCATCCGCTTTTTGGTGAAAAGTGATAGGATGGGCGGTATTTCTCTTGCCTAATCACGTTCATATACTCATCTCCCTCGAAAAAAGATTCATTTACTTGTGCTTCTGTCATAACCCGCTTGTTTGATTTGCAGCCATTCCTGTAATCCCAGACTGTTCAGTTCCTGCAAATATTCCGGCCACTCCTCTTCGACCTTGCCGTTCTGATACCATTCCGTACGTTTACGAAGAACATAGGCGAATAGATCGGTTTCAATGGTCGATAAACGATCCAGCTCATCGATAGAGAAAAATACTTTAGGATAATTATGATCCGCTTGCATATGCGGAACCATCACCTTTTTGAGCAAACCCAATCGCCATGTGGCATCTTCTGGCTGGGTTGTGTATTTTCCGTAGTATTCATCCAATACAGCTAACGGTCCACCAATGTTCGTCTTTTGTCTGATTTCCACCGGAGCCGAGCCTTCCAGCGGCAGATGCTTCAACATTCCCTTTGCCTCATCATACTCAAAGATATTTTTCTGTTTGGTGTCCCCGTATGTTCCCCAGTTGTTCTGTATAGACTGGATCGGATCATACAGCTGGTCAATCCACTTGGCAGTCGCCTCCAGCTTCTTATTAGCACTGGTGATCACCATGCGCCCGCGATCGAAGCCGATGCCATTCGTCCGTGTAACATTCACATGTCCATCCGGTCCAGCCAGCGGCGGCATGAGATCGTATTTTTTATTCGGGCCTGTAATATTGGCCTTATCCCATGTAAAGTACAGACCATAGCGGTGATCCTTCCCTTTGGCTAGATAGGTGTTCCAATCCTGCTGGGAAGACTCTATGTCCACCAGCCCTTCCTTGTATAAATCATGAATATATTTGACTGCTTCCTTATATCCGTTATCCGCTGCTGTAAAAACGACTTTCCCATCGTTCGTCACTACTGTATGATCCCAGTTCTCTCCAAGCCCAAAGGACCCGTATAAAAAGGCCAAATCCTCGCCGCCAGGCTTATCGATAAACGATAATGGAATCTCATCCGCCTGCCCGTTGCCGTTGGGGTCCTTTGTTTTAAAGGCAATTAGGACCTGCTTCAGCTCTTCGGTCGTTGTTGGCATGGACAAGCCCAGCTTGTTCAGCCACTCCACATTAATCCACGGCAAATCATCCACGGACTGGATCGCTTCTTTTCCTGTCCCCAATTCTTCAATCCACGGAAAGGAATAAATATGTCCATCCGGCGCAGTCAACATCGCTTTATATTCCGGGGATTGCTCCAATACCTTTTTAAAATTCGGCATATGCTGTTCAATCAAATCCTCCACTGGAATAATGACACCGTCTTTGGCTAGCTTGAGCAAGTCATAATCCGAGTAGCCCGCGTCGAACACTGCATCCGGCAAATCGCCGCTGGCAATGGCCAGATTCCTTTTTTCTACAAACTGGTCACTGGTAAAGTTCTTCCAACGAATATGAATGCCCGTTTTTTCTTCCAGCCGTTTGTTAATCAGCTTGTCGTTCGGATCTGCCGGAGCGAGTGGAGAGCTTTGGGTTATAAAGTTGAGCGTCACTTTTCCATTCACATCTGTTGCATCGCTCTCATTAGAAGAATTGCTGCTGCCGCAGCCGGAAAGAACTAAGATCGCCGCCAGTGCGGCAAATGAGGCAGTTTTGACTGTTTTCATCTGGATGACCTCCATCGGATAATGGTAAAAAGCACATATAGCAAATGAAGTGTGCGGCATCTGTTATTTTAAAGAGCCGACCATAACGCCCTTTTCAAAATACTTTTGGAAAAAAGGATACATCACAAGCAGTGGAAGACTGGATATGACAATCGATGAATATTTGATCATTTCCGAAAGACGTTTCAGTTCCGCCATTGCTAATTGATCACTAATCATGCCAGGCATCGTCTGGTTTTGGATCAGGATCGATCTCAGCACCAATTGAAGCGGATGCAGCTGTGCATTATCCAGATAAATCATGGCATCAAAATAAGAATTCCACTGACCAACAAAGGCATATAGCGCAATGACAAAAATAATGGGTTTGGACAGCGGCAGGACAATTCTAAAAAATATCGTCCAGTCCGAGGCTCCGTCCACGTTGGCGGCCTCTTTTAATTCATTAGGTACACCTTTAAAGAACGTTCGTGCCAAAATCAGATCCCACACATTGATTGCACCGGGAAGAAGAATAGCCCATACGGTATCCAGCATCCCTAAATTTTTGACCAACAAATAGGTTGGAATCAGACCTCCACTGAAAAACATGGTGATGATAAACAATGTCATAAAGAAATTCCGCCCTACCAAGCTGTTCACCGATAAGGCATAGCCAGCGCAAATCGAAACCGTCACAGAGATCAAGGCAAAGCATGAAGAATAGAACACCGAATTGGCAAACCCACGGAGCATCGCCGGGTTGGACAAAATTTTCCGATATCCCTCCACACTCCAATCCGAAATACGGAAGGATAGGCCTTTGCTTAACAAAACGGTCGGGTCCATAAACGAAGCAATCACGATATAACCCAAGGGAACTACAATAATCAAAACAGCTAAAGTGAGCACAATGTAATTCACACCTAGGATGAAGCGGTCCAGATTGGAATGTTTGACATGCATAAAGAGGCTCCTTTCCTAATAAAGCCCTTCTCCCTCATTGAGCTTCTTGACGATAAAGTTAACGGTCAGCAGCAAAACCACATTAATCACCGAATTAAACAGCCCGACCGCCGCAGAATAAGCATAATTGCCGGATTGCAAGCCGACTTTATACACATAGGTAGGAATAATTTCAGAAGTAGGCAAATTCATGGATGTCTGCATAAGATACGCCTTCTCAAACCCAATCGACATGATTCCTCCTGCTGCCAGGATAAAAACAATCGCCATAATCGGTTTAATCGTCGGCAAATCAATATGCCATATGCGCTGAAGCAGGTTGGCCCCGTCCAGACTTGCTGCATTATGCAGCTCGGGATCAACATTAGCGAGTGCAGCTACATAAATGATTGAAGACCACCCCGCCCCCTGCCAAATTCCAGACAGAATATAAATCCAGCGAAAATATTCAGGCTCTGTCATAAAGATCACAGGGTTGCCGGTCACCGATGCAATGATTTGATTCAAAGGTCCGGTCGGAGACAAGAAAATAAACAGCATTCCCACAATGACAACGACCGAAATAAAATTAGGGGCGTACAACACAAGCTGGATATTCTTTTTCAATCCCGCCTTGCGGATTTGATTCAGCATGACCGCTAACAGGATTGGTACAGGAAACCCGAGTACAAGTCCATAGAAGCTCAGTTTCAGCGTATTGAAGAAGATATCTGTAAAATTGGGTGATTCTAAAAATTTAGTGAAGTACTTTAGTCCAACCCAGTCACTTCCCCATATCCCTTTAAGCGGGCTAAAATCCTTGAATGCAATAATGGCCCCATACATCGGAACATACTTAAAAAGAATCGTAAGAATCAGTGCAGGCGCCAGCAGTACGTAAAGAAAATAGTTTTTGCGAATATAGTCTAGCTTGCTGCGAATGGACCTTTGCTCCCCCAGTGCGGCATGTCTCTGAGCTGCCTTAGCCAAGTTTGCCATGTGCGTTCCCCCCATCTGTAATAACCGTCTGTACAAGACAACTGAAAAGGCTTACATTTTTCATCTTCAATTTACCAAATCAAATTATCATTCGTCAATAACTTTTGTAAAATATTTTATTTACATTTGACCAAAATATTATTGTCATTCTGAGCTTTTGTAACAAAAACAAAAATAATCATCCCCTATGATCCAAATCTGAAAGTTCCCCATTAACAATGACCGCTTCACTTATTCGGCCCTAATGTACCCTCTCTGTTTCAATGAGCATTTTTTTATCCAGCTTATACAAATTTGAATTTCAGTTCATTTTTCGATCTGATAAAGATAAATACAGGCTATTAAATAAACTTTACAAATGTAAAAATATTTTATTCATTTGTAATCTCAACATTGCTATTTTATGCGAACTATTATACATTTAGGATACATTTTAGGTCTGAACGGAAAGCTGGCAGAGGCAACTGTACCTCTCAGGCAATCCATTTATTAAGTGAAGGTGGAACCTGTCTATGAAGAAAGAAAAAGTCACCATTCAAGACATTGCTGACGCTTTGGGAATCTCCCGAAACACCGCATCCAAAGCCATTAACGGTAGTGAGAGCATCCCGGTTGATACTCGGAACAAAGTCATTAAAAAAGCGATCGAGCTCAAATATAAGCAATTTGCCTATGTGGAAACAGACAGTATCATCCCTAAGAACCAAGGTAACATTGCCCTGTTTACATGCAATCTGCCGAACAGCTCGCATTTTGGCTCCTTTCTGATCAGTGGGCTGGAAAAAAGAATAAGTGCAGAAGGGTATAATTTGTCGATTCATATTGTGCGGGAAAACGAAATCCAAGCGGGAACACTGCCTAATAATTTTGAAGCCTCTAAGGTTGACGGAATCATTTGTATTGAAATGTTCGATCCACAGTATAGTGAGCTCGTTACGAGTTTGGGACTGCCTACAATCTTTATTGATTGCTCGGTGGACATTTTTTGTCCTGATTTGAAAGCGGATTTATTGTTGATGGAAAACGAACATAGCGTTTATTCTGTTACCAAAAGCCTGATTGATCGTGGATTTACGCGGATCGGTTTTGTTGGGGATTATAAACATTGCAAAAGCTTCAACGAGCGGTGGGTTGGATATAACCGTGCTTTAATCGAAGCAGGCCAAAGTTTGGATTTATCTTGCTGCATCGTTGATCAGGACCGAAATTTTTTCTCCGAATCGGATTGGATGGATAAACAATTGGAGGGCATGAGCGTGCTTCCATCTGCGTTCGTGTGCGCCAATGATTTTATCGCCGTCAGTGTCATGAAAGCGCTCAAAAACAAAAACTTGAAAATTCCCGAAGATATTGCTGTGTTTGGGTTTGATAACGCTCCTGAATCCCGGATTGTAGAGCCTCATTTATCCACCGTGCATATTTACAACAACGAAATGGGGATTATGGCGGCTGAGATGCTATTGGCGCGGGTCAAAGATCCTTCCAGGCCTTATCAGATTACGCATATCAGAACTGAGCCGATATTTAGAGAATCGACTCCTTTACAAATAGAAAAGTAAAAGAGGGGGTCTGGCGACGCTCCGCGAACGGAACGTTGCTCCAATCGCTGTTGTATCTGGATTTTATTGAATAGCTTAGTGGTAAAAATCCGGATACAAAGGCGACCGCTGACGCTTTTTCGCAATCGTTCCGTTTCTCTCCGCTGCTTTCAGCAAATTTGCTATTTTAGAGATGTTCTAAAACCAGAAACACCAACTATGGATAGAATCGTCTATACTCTTAAACTTTAAGAATACAAAATGGCAAGCCTCTGATGATTTAGAGGCTTGCCATTTTTCTATTAACTAATGGATGGGGTGATACAGTTTTAGTCTCCGGCTAATCGTTTATAGATCCTCTGCTGGAACTACAGGAACTACAGGGACCGCTGACTCTCCCTCTATTTCCTTCTCATCTATTTCTGCCCCATCGACTTTTGTTCCATCAACTTTCGTTTCATCGACTTCTTTTTCATCTACCTCCGTTGCCTCTACCTCATCCGCTTCGTCACTGCTCTCTTCATTCATCAAGGCTCTTGGTGTATAGAGCTTGGGAATCGGCACGTTCGCCCAATTCATATCGGATGCAAAGTAAAAGCTCGTGTAGGACGGCTGGTTATAGCCAGTATTTTGACGCGCCACATCCGCACGATACTGCGGGTCATGCATCAATGTGTACAATTTATGCGTTGTAGGCTCGGTGCTCAAATAGATACGGATCGCCGAGCTATCCGCTGTACGGACAAGCATTTCCTCGCGCCAATCTCCGAAAATATCAGCGACCAACGATGGCGTTCCTTTGGTATAATTGTTCGTTTTGGTACCTGCTGCGGTGAGTAATGTGCCTCGTTTCCAATCTTCAATGGTTGGGGTTACGTCGATCGCCCCGTTCACGATTTGTGTGGTCATATCAGCCGCCCATTTGATACTCATATTGGTACCCGGCATCTTGGTATCCAATTGTTTGCCCGCAGCGGTCCACAAGCCTATGGCCCAAGTCTCCAGTCCTCGCTGATCCGGGTCTATGTCACCGACCATCCCCCGACCTGTATCCTTACCGGAATACCCACCGTAGATGACTTCACCCGTTTTGGCATCCCGCAGCGAATAACCATAAGGGGCATAGGTGCCGCCTTCATGCACCATAAAGATTTCTTTTCCTGGCCGATCAGGGTCAATATCAGTCACATGCAGCGCGTCACCGTGTCCCAATCTGGCGGTTTGGCCCGGAATTGCGCTTTCAGGAGGCATAACATCAAATGAACTGTACAACAGGCTGCCATCATGGTCGATCGTGGCGGAGCCATATACAATTTCGTCTTTGCCGTCTCCATCCACGTCTGCGGCACTCAGCGAATGCGCTCCTTGTGTAGTCAAGGTGCCGAATTTCGGGTCCGTTCCATCCCGTCCGTGCGGGCTATCATTAAACGGATTGGTCATCGGTGCCCAGCCACTGTCCACCATCCAATGTTTTTGGAGATGGCGACCATCCCACGTATAAGTGACCAAGGTGGAGCGAGTATAATAGCCGCGTGCAAATACGGCGTATGGTTTGCGTCCATCCAGGTACGCTACCCCTGCCAGAAAACGATCTACACGGTTAGCAGGTTCAATCCGGGCCATAGCGTAGTCTCCCCACATAAGACCGTCATCATGGCGCTCTGGCTCATAGCGAATCGTCTCCAGCTCGGTACCTGTTTTCCCTTTAAAAATGGTCAAATACTCCGGTCCATCCACAATGAAACCTTCATATTCTCTCAGCTTGTTTTTGTCGCTCCGCGCAGGAGCATACACATCCATAAAGTAATCCGTCAGGCTTTCCGCATCCTTTCGGGATAACGGGTAGCTATACTTTGGAGCAATACCAAAGCATTCCTCCAGCGTAGCAGGCCACTGCCCCTTGACCACTTCTTCATGCTTCGTCCAGTTCATAAACATATTCACTACATGCTCATAATAATCCGTGCGGCTCAAACGATAATCATCTTTATGTGTAATTCCGGCTTTGCGATCCTCACGGGGCAGGGTAATATATTTTTCTTTTTTGGGCTTGCCCTTTTTGTCAAAAGTAATCGTCTTGGTCCCCGGAGCGGTCTTGAACATCAGCTCGGCTTTGCCATCGCCGTCAAAATCATACACCATCATCTGTGTATAATGGGCACCTGAGCGAATATTCACACCGAGGTCAATCCGATACAGCAGCTTGCCCTCGAACGTATACGCATCGACATACGTATTTCCGGTATACCCCTTCTGAGATACATCTTTGGAGTTGGATGGGTCCCATTTTACAAAAAATTCATATTGGCCGTCTCCGTCCACATCCCCCACACTCATATCGTTGGCCGAATAAGTATAGGATTCACCTGCGGGTGTTACGCTATCAGCAGGCTTTTGCAGAGGAAGCTCATAATAACCCTGCTGCCATGGCTTCACTTTGGCACTGCGATCCTTTTCTTTCCCTTTAACGACTGAAGCGACCCTGTACACCGCATTTCCGTTTCCTTCCTTATCCAGATAATTGGTGCTGTCCGTCACCGTCGCGATTTTCTTGCCATCACGGTATACGTTAAAGTCTGCTCCTGTCAGCCCTGTTGAACTGTAGCCATTCACTTCCTGGGCCAATAACCGCCAGCTTAAAAATACACCCTCTTGCGTCGCCGCAGCTACCAGACCGCGATCCAGCTTTTCCAGCTGAATGCTGCCACTACGGTTTTGTTCTACTGCGATTGCTGATTCTGCCTGCAGCGTGGGTTCGGATAAGTCTTCCGCAGCCACTCCTCCAGTCGTGCCCGTCATCGCCAGCATTGCTGCCAACGCGGCGGTCAAGGTTCCCTTTTGCCATGCGCCTTTCCTTTGAGCCATCCAATTCGTCCTCCTCAATTGTATTGTGATGACAAGCAAATACAGAAAATGATTGCGCTTACATAATTTAAATTCCTTATTATTATAGTTTTGCTGTTCCCCCAAACGCGTTTAAATATCCGAGTATTTCTCTACACAAATCCGTGTTGTTGTCCGTTTCTATTGAAATGACCCCATTAGACCGTTTAAAACGGTCCATTTGTGAGTCGACCATGTTAGTTGAAGTGAGAATATCCGAATATCATAAAATGATAAAATGAACGAGCTGTGATCAAACATACATACCTATCAAGGTTCCACAAAAATGATGTCACAAAATGACCCGTTGCGATTGTTATATAGACATAAATACAAGGAGGTGAGCTCTTGCAGGCAACCATCCCCGGGGATACACAGGACAAATACAGCCAGATTGAGCTGGCCATAGAACGTATCAAGGCTGGTGAACAGCAGGCTTATGAAATCATTATTCGGCAATTCGAGCGTCAGATGTACACCTACTGCTTTTATATTTTGAAGAATCATGAAGCCACAGAGGACGCGGTTCAGGACATTTTTATCAGAGCTTATGAGCATCTTCATCAATACAGCAGACAGACCAGCTTCTCGGCATGGCTATACAAGATAGCCTATCATCACTTAATGAATATCAAAAGGAAACACAGCCGCTGGCTCAAACTGGTTCAGCAGGTCAAGGAACAAGAGTCCATCGCCCAAGTATCACCTTATATAAGTGTGATTGAAGAGCTGCTGACTTATCTTACCCCAGAAGAACGTCATATTCTGCTACTGAAGGCTGTCGAGCAATACAGCTTTGAGGAAATTAGCAGCATCATGGGCTTAAAGTCGGCAACCATCCGCAAAAAATATGAGCGGCTTCGGCGCAAGCTGCTGGACCACAGAAGCAAAGGAGAACTTGTTAATGGACAAACATCTAACACCACCTTATGAGCGTGAAATGGACCCGTTGGAAAATTGGATCCATGAATCTGTCATGCCCAGAGGCAGTATGAGTGATCAAATTATGAAGGAGATTGAAAATAGAGCCATACAAAGAAAGACGACGAAACCAAAGTTTGCAAAACGGGCTGTCCTGGCGGCATCCGTAGTTGGCATATTAGGGGCAGGAGTGGTAGGCGCCGGGTTTGTATCACCCACGATGGCGGCTACACTCAAGCAGATTCCCGGAATTGGCAGTATTTTTTATGGATTGAGCTCGGATGAAATTCAGACTGCTGTAGATAAGGGCATTCTCAGTCATCCTAATGAAAGTGTGACGCATGACGGAATTACGCTGACATTAAGCGATGTTCTGTATGACGGTACACGCCTGTCCTTCTCCATTGAGCGTAAAGGTGAGAATTTGCCGGAAGGCTCTATAAGCCCTTATGTACCTATGGATGCCAAAACTGAAAATAGCGATGGCGAATGGGTAAAGGCACATAAAGTGCCTGAGA
Organism: Paenibacillus sp. DP01; assembly: GCF_044784315.1. Lineage (NCBI taxonomy): Bacteria > Bacillati > Bacillota > Bacilli > Caryophanales > Paenibacillaceae > Paenibacillus > Paenibacillus sp. DP01. The sequence goes on along the minus strand of NZ_CP173059.1, from coordinate 1,196,760 downwards.
AGAATCAGCTTAAGGGCTACTTTAAGCATCCCGAAGTACAGATTAATGGAAAAAAGGTTGACTCTCAACAATTTATATACGGTGATGATCCGCACAAAAAAAATTCTGTCGTTGGGGAATTCATGCAGTTAGGATCTTTGCCGGACGAGTTTGAGTTGACGGTTAAAACTTCGATGACAGGTGTCAACGAGCCCTATGAATTCAAAGTTCCGGTGAAAATCGACAACACCATGATTGTGGTCCAACCGAATAAGACGAAGACCAGCAATAACTTCAGCTATACCGTGAAGGAGCTGAAATCCACCTCAACAACGACTCGTCTAGTGCTGGACAGTACAGGTGAAGTGCCTGCTTCTCAGGAGCAGACGGGAGAGTATGCGCCAACGATGATGTATTACGATATTGCAGATGATCAGGGCAACATTCTAGAGCAGCTCAAATTCGGTTATTTCCACAGCAAGCCTAAGATAAAATATCATGTGGATGAGCTGTACGATGCTCTTAAACCGGGCACGAAATACGTGACGATTAAGCCGTTCACTTTGACCGTCAAGCCTACCGACTGGAGCATTGTGGGACAAGTGAATGACAAGGTTGGCAACGAAGTGAAGAAAGGCGACAAAACGTATATCAAAGAACTGGAAATGGAAATCCCTGTGCCAGCCCAATAACATCAATGCAAGAGTAAGCAAGCCTGGATGAGAATCCAGGCTTGCTCATTTGGCTCGATTTACATTAACCCGTCCCTTCTCCTGCTTATTCAACTGTTTTTTACTGGTTATACAAGCAAAGGATAAGTTTAGGTTATCTTTAATTTGTATATTTCCCAATTAGTGAGGGACAAATGAACGAAAATCATCCCGGCTGGACTGGTCTGCATGATAAAACACGACATCTCCATCCTGTAAATGAAAGGTGTGTCCGTACGGGTCCTTTATCTCTCTACGATATCCCTCCAGTTGCCATTGGTTCAAAAGCGGGCCATTAATATATTGCAAATGTGGATGCTTGGTGTCCCCCTGACGGAGTGATTCCAAATTAAAGTGAACCACTATAAAGCCTGTCTTCTTGAATATATCTGTATGCTCGTTTAGCTCCTGACGGTGACTGACCTCGTGCAAATCCGTCCCTTTGGTAACGGCGTACACATCAGCAGGCAGACTATACTCGCCATACCAGCGCTGAATCGCCGCATTCGCACGATCGGCATCAACCCCCTCCGGCAGGTCCGTCTTTGGACCGATCAAGGTACGCACAGCAGCAGGCAGTACTAGCCAGTCGTAGCGTCCAACCCAGGTCTTGCTGCGTGTAATACGCTGGACATACAGCGCCACATAATGTTCCAGCATTAACTGACTTCGCTCTGCTTCACTCAGTCCATGTTGATATTGGTAGGCTGCTGTATCCTGCATTTCCTCCATAGGGACATTGCGTAGCCGTTCATTCAAAATAACATATCGCTTTTCCCGGTCCTCTGCCGATCCTACACGGATAAATTTTCGGCTGCCTGCATGTGTATACAAATCCACCTCTTCCCGCTGTCGCCCATCTTTGCTCACCCAATAAAATGAAGGGGTAATGCGAATTCCATCCTGTGCGCCGAACATATTGCCTTTGGTTTTGAGGTCAAACTTGAAATGGTAGCCTGTCTTGACCGCCACATTTGCGTAACCTTCATGTGGGTGACTACCTGGGCGAACGGGCAATGTGAAAAGCTGCGTGTTCCCTCTGGGCTCCCCGTCAATATTGCCAAGCCCTGTCCAATAGGACAGACCGCTATGCATTGGGCTGCCTTTTTGCTGCCGAAATACACGCTCCCAATGGTAATCTGCAATATCCGTGATATGAAAATCATACATCCGTCCGATGACCTCAATATTCACCACATCATTAGCAACATGATGGGCGAGATCCGTGTTGGCATGGCGCTGCTCGGTGAATCCATCCGGTGCATTTTCGGCAATGGTGCGGAACTCAACTGTATAATTGCCTTCATCGACCCATACGGGCAAATAAAAGTCTGTGGCCAGCTGCAGCACCGGAATGTCGATCCAGGTACCTCGCGGATAAAAATGTGTCTTTCCTTGGTCGTACACATCGAACGGAAAGCGCACCTGCTTGGTTCGTACATATTTGGCATACTCCCGATCACCATAGCCGGGAATATTCAAATGCGGACCTGTTGTCGAAATCGTCACCCGGAAAGGACGCTCCAAAATAAGTGCGGATCGCCCCTTCGTAGGTTGGGTTTTCTGATTATGAGCAGCATCATCCGACACTATAGACAGATTCACTACGGGAGTGTGGACAGTCACCGTATTGATTCCCTGTATCGGCAACGTTTTATCCGCACCTCCATTGATATTTCCTTTGAGAATAGCGTAAGTGATGTTACCACTGCTGGGCGTGTTGGGCTTATTGATCTTATGCTTATCAATCACATGATTCGGACTGTACAGCACATCGGCCCCAATCGCCCCGGAAGAGGGAATCACACCTGGTTTAGGGCCATTTACCTTGACGCGCTCTGGATTCATAATGATCTTGTTTTCAAAGGTCAAAGTATCGTTCTCCACTTCGATTTCCTTAACTGCCTCCTCTGCCTTAGATTTCAGTACACTGCGATCATCAGGCACACTGGGCTTGCTGCTGCCGCCATTTTTGCTGCGACTACCTCCGTCCACTGTGCCTGGTGCAGGGGGCGGATAAAAGTTACCCTGGGTCGCCGTAATATAAGAAGGGGGAGTATAGGATTGCGGACGCAGGGTGATTGCTTCATTGGGTAACGCATAGTTTCGGAGTGTAGCCTCCTTGATGCCATATACCTCCAAATTGTCTATCTTCCAATAGGAGTACGGACGGACGATTTGGTAAGTATAAGTTCGCTTCACAGTCTCATTCCGCCGAGACTTTTTCTTAGGCCGCCAGGTCAACCGATATTCCCGTTTTACGTTCACCGTATATGTACACTGACCCGTCATGTTCACAAACTTATGTTGAAAAAGGTATCTCTTGGCTTGTACATGACCGTACAGGCTTTCAGAGGTAGGAATACCTTTGGATACGTCAAATCGTTCCCGACCACGCTGGTCCGCTTTGATCACGGCAGATACTACTGGGTCCAGTTCGGCGGTTTCCAGGCGCAAACCTGGAACGGGACGTGAGCAGACAACACCTTTCGTTGGCTGTTCATGATCTTGACAATCTGAGGGCGCTCCCTCTTGGCTTTCTCCAGGCTTAGGACAGCCCTGAGCTTCTTTGTAATACAAATAAGCGGTAAACTGCTCAAAAGAACCGTCATAGGTAAACCCGGGTACAATTCCCGGCAAAATATCTCCGCTTGGCGGTTTACCTGTCGTGCTTTTCTTGTAACCCACATACTCATATTTCGGATTGGTTGGCGGGGTGAAATCATACGGTTGATTAGGTTTTAGCTCATCTTCTATTGGTGTAAATACGTTGTTAAGTGACTTTCCGTCAGTTGTAAAATGCTTGACGATGAGTGCGCTCTCTAGTTCGATTTTAAATAGAATTGGTTGGTAGATGCGGTACGCTTCTACTTCCTTAGCACAGGTAGGACATAACTCATCCTTTATATTCTCGGGTCTATCAGCATTCAACATCATGTTAACAACGATTGGAATGACTGTAGTATCAGTACCAATACCTTGAATTTGAAGCGGTCGGATATCTGAATTGAGAGTGCCTTGACTAATATGTGCGAAATAACGGGAGTATTTATCCGGCCTAGATTTCTCAAAATATTTGATGTAATCCCTGTTTTCTTTATTTTTAATAGGATCGTATAAAAAAGCTTCGACTTTTTTTATACTTCTGCCTGGAAATTGGAACTTATAAGTAAAATTTGCTTCTCCGTGCAGTCCCTTATTTGGCTCCTTCTTTTGAGTTACCCATTCACCATTAGTGTTTCGCCACATGTCAAAGTACATCATACCAACAAAGTAGCGGTCACTCTTATCTGCAAAATAGGACAGCGGTGTAACTTCTGTTTCGGCTTCCGCCTTGTTTGTAGGGAAAGAAAAAGGTGGGAGTTGCAATAGTAGCAGTACCCCCACCAGAAATACGGCCAGAATGCGTTGCATCTTTTTCATGTGCTTTAATTAACCCTCCACGGATTGACCATTATCGGTATATAGTCATCTGCCGCGTAAGCAAAGCCTATGTATTGGATATCTTGAAGTTTCAAGGATCTGTAATTCTGCACACCTTGAAACGTCTCATCTGACGTAGAATAGATCGGATAATACAGCAATTTCGTTCCGTCTCCGTTATCTATCGTCAATTGACTAACTTCATTACGAAAACGAGTATCGTTAAACTTTGTGATATAGAATATATCACCTGCCGTTGATTTAGTTTTAGCTCTGACCTTGAGGTAAGGCGTACCTTTTGCGTTAGTGTACGGTTCAATAGAGTATATATCCTCAAGAAGCTTGACTGGTAGGTCTGAATGTTTAAAAAGCATTGCCTTATCGTAAGTTCCACCAAAAGGCTTTTTGAGTATGTAAGAATTAGATGCAATCGCCTTTTTATACGGCTCAATACTAACTGCCTGATGCCCCGTATCCTCCAACGCAGCGATTTCTTTCTTCCCAATCCAGACCCAGCGGCTGACCTTATCCCATTCTACCGTCTGTCCCAAACCCTCACTCACTAACCGCAGCGGCACAAAAGTACGGTTTTGCTTCAAGATAATCTTCGTTTCATACGTTTTCGTTTGCCCATCTACGGTAGCGGTGTTTTGCCCCACTGTCATATTAACAGCATGTGCATCATTATTAATCGACACGGCTAATTGGCCGCCTGTTTTCTCCCAGCCCACCTTAGCACCCAATGCCTCGGATACAAACCGGATTGGAACCATCACATAATCGTTACTATCCTGAAAAGGTTTGGCATCCGGGAATTGTATTTTTTTCGCATTTAATAAGACTTCAATTGGTTTGGTGCTACTTGCCGCCTCCGCCATTGGAATCGTACTTGCCCCGCCCCATAGCAACGTGACTGCGGTCAAACTCAACACCCATTTTTTCATACTCATCTCTCGATCCCCTTTGTCTGCTTAAACTTATAAACTATGTATATCAACTCTAATCTCATAAACTCATCGCATCCCCACTTTCGGAAAATACTGGATACAACTTATATATTATAGGGTTTCCCAATTACAAAATCTATAAGAAAAATAACTAATATAACTACTCTAAAAATCATTTCCTATGAGAAATCTCCCGCTCTAAATCATAGAATTGCGTCCTTATATAACTTATATTTCTGCAAAATCTCATCAAAAAAGGGCTGCCTCTCCCCTCTGAAGGAAGAAACAGCCCGTGTGCTTCACGCGCAAAAACTATGAATATATCAGTTCATATCCTATGGATTATTCCAGCATCATCCAATATTTCTTACATCATAAATCATTACTGGTTAAAAATCAAACGTTAATTTTCTCACGAAACAGCTCAAAAAATCATTCATGTGCACCTGGACTCCCAGCTTGATATAGCTGCTCATACACGTCCTTGTTGACCATCCTCAGCCCAAACAATCTGCGGATACGCTGTCCAGGCTTGGCTTTGAAGGTCACTGTGGCTATATCCTTACCCTCCAGATATGCAGCCGGAATAGCGGCATTCACGTTGTAAAACTTGTCAGCCTCATCAAAGCCTTCACTAAAATGCTCAAGCAGATGACCGTTAATCCAAATATCAAAATCACAGTTTGGCATTTCCAGCGTAGCCGTGTAGGTGATAACCAGCAGCATTGGAGCAATCGGATCTGTCTTCAAATCGAAAGAGAACCAGCCGTCAATTCCCGCATTCCGGTAAGGTCGGTTATTCACATATCCGGTGCGAGTCGAAGCATCTCCCTGAAAGTTGTGATCCCGCTCCGGCTGCATTTCTCCGGGTTGGGCAAAGTCAATCGTGCACTGCTCCAGAATCGCCAGCTTTTCGCGTGCTGCTGTGTATTCCTTTTCCGCCTCCTGCCATGCTTCCTTCGTAAAAATGTCCCAATAGACTGAATAGGTACGGTCATGCATTTTATACAGCGGAGACAGTTCCACATCTCGGGGATGCCCTGCTTTTAAGGTACGGAATGTATTCGTTTTGCCCTCCACGGGCTGTATCCAATGATCCAGTTCTTCTGTTGGAGGGATGAATACCGGGGTATAGAGGAACTCTTTGGCTTTAGGATCTTCTAAGGGTCCCAGATCACCTGCCAGCACCAGCGGTCCATACATGACAGCCGCCCGATCCGGGTTATCTGGCATCTGCTCCAGTCTGAGCGACATCGGAATTGTCACCTCAACAACATCACCATCAAGCCAGGTTCTAGCGATAGAGACAAAGCTGCCCGGTTCTGATTCAACCGACTGTTCCTTGCCGTTTACACAGATAGTGATCCCTTTTTCAGCCCAATAAGGATAGCGGATGAGCAGCATAAATGGTGCAGGTTGATCACATTGAATTTCCAGCGTGGTATGATCCGTGTCTGGATAGGACGTAGTTTGTTTTAGCATAACACCTGTGTCTTTCCATGCCAGCGTAGAAGCAATGAACTGATTGACATACAACTTATCGTGATCGTGAAAATATATGCCGCTACCGTAGCTCGCATGGTTTTCCATCCCTGTGCCCACACAGCATGTAAAATCATCAAATTTACTTTCAAAATGCTTGTGCCCGCCCATGGCCAGCGACAGAAAATACGTAACACCCCCGTGAACCGGGTCCTGAGAAGCCAAAATATGATTGAATAAACCTCGCTCATAAAAGTCCGCTTCCTTGGCAGAAACATTCCACTGAAACAGGTGATTAGTCAGCTTGAGCATGTTATAGGTGTTGCATGTCTCCGTCGTATGCGGTCCGATGCGATCATTCAAGCCATCCGGCGCTCCAAAATATTCTCCAAAGCTATTGCCGCCAATGACATACGAATGATGATCCACCACCCGCTCCCAAAAAAATTCTACCGTCTTCCGACGCTTCGTGTCATTCGTGAGCTCATATTCCTTGGCAAGCCCGATTAGTTTCGGTATCTGTGTATTGGCGTGAATGCCCTGTAAGCAATCCTCCTGTGAGCTAAGCGGGTCCAGCACCAGCTTGTGCCAGAAGCACTCAGCCAGCCGCAAGTAGCGCTCTTCCCCGGTATCCGCATACAAATCCGCCAATACCTCATTCATGCCTCCATATTCGCAAAACATCATCTGCTGCATCTGCTCATCGCTCATCGGCTTCAAAATTCCTTCGAGCCAGTCCGCCAGTTTGCGCTCTACACCTAATGCCTTGTCACAGTCTGTCAAATGATACGCATCACGCAAACCAGCGAATAACTTGTGTAGTGTATACAAAGGAGCCCAGGCACCGTTCAGGTCAAAGCCCTTCGAACGAATATTTCCGGCAGATACCTCTTCAAAAAGTTCCTTTCCCCCAGGAATGCCAGATACATATCCGTCCCCATGCGCCGCCTGGCAAACATCCAGTTCATCCGTAATGTAATGTGCAATTTCCTTAAAACGCTCATCGCTGGTCGAAGCAAACATCATGGAGCAAGCGGACAAATAATGTCCCAGCGTATGACCGGAAATAGTCATCGCTTCCCAGCCTTCATATTGAGGCGCTTTGGGCGCAAGCCCGGCATATTCCCGAAAACGCGCCAGCAGACGATCAGGCTCAAGCTCCAACAGATAAGATCGGTTCAGCTCCATCGCCTGTTTGAAGGGACCTTCAGCCAATACCACCTCGTTCAGTGCGAACGGTGCTGCTTTCATATGGGCCTTTGCTTTAAGAGTCATCTTCCGTTCCTCCTTTAAGGCGAATTTGGGGTAAAAAACGCATATCCAACCTAACGAGCCGTTACGCGCCGCTCCCAGAAGAGATTTGCCCCCACTGCTGGTACAGCTGCGTTCTCGCTTCTGTAATGCCGGGATGAAATTGAATTAGCGCATGTTTCCGTGCAAAATGAACCTCACGGATCGCCTCCTGCACCCGTTGTTCCCCGCCTGCTCCGCCAAGTCCAGCAGCATGGATCATGGAAGCGGCTGCTAATCGCCCTTGAGCCATGGCGACCAGCCCGCTTTCGATGCCGGTAATATTGCCGGCAACGTACAGTCCTTTGAGCGAGGTTTCCATTCGCTCACCATGCAGTGGAACATGCCCACCCAGCTCAGGGCTGTACACGAATTTGCACCCGGCTACCGCCGCCAGCTCAGCGAGCGGATACAAGCCGCCGCTCAGCGCCACGAAGTCGGCGGGTTCGACGCGCTCGCTGCCAGCAATCGGCGAGCCGTCCGGTTTAACGTGGACCAGGGTCACGGATTCGACCCGGTCCTGCCCGTTGACGGACTGCACTGCTGTCCGCAAACGGATCGGGATATCCCACAGACGGAAGCCTCTGTGGGGATAGCAGCGCGCGATGAGCTTCTCCATCCGCATCGTCGCTGCCAGCTTGCCGCCGACGCGCATCCAGGCGGCAGGCGCCAACCCCGACAGCTGAAGCAGCAGCTTCGCGGAGGCTGTCGGATCTGCCGCTGCACCAGCCAGCGGACCCGCGCACGGCAGTGTAATCGCCGCCACCTTTACCCCGGCGACGGACAGCTCGCGGGCAATCGCCATCGACAATACGTTCATGCCTACAATAATGCCGCGTTCTCCCGGCTTGACGTAATGAACATTGGTCAGCACCTGCGCAGCCCCGATGGACATTACACCCGGTAACGTCCAGCCATCCAGCGGAACGGGAATCTCAGCCGCTCCAGTCGCCAGCAATACGTACTCAGCCGTGATCAACCCACAGGAAGTGGAAATTTCCCACGTTGTCGTATATTCCATGCCATGTACAGAAACGCCACAGCGAATGTCCACCCCAAGCTCCGCGCAGCGGGTAATCAGCTCATCCGAAACATGCTTTCCGATCCACCAGCCTTGACTGCCTTCCTCATGATATTGCCCGGGCATACGTCCACCCGGCTCAGTAAACTCATCCAGTACCGTGACTGGCAATCCTTGTTCAGCAGCCGATGCCGCTGCAGACAGTCCGGCCGGACCTGCGCCAATGACGATGAGATGTGCCATTTTATTCATGTCACAATTCTCCCTGTGATTTCATTCGAAAGCTGCCGTCCGGTTTCCACCACCATACCTTCTTCCAGCTTGGTCAGACAGGAACGAACCGTACCAAACGGATGAACCGTCAGACGACATTCGTTACAGTGCCCAATGGCGCAGTATACGCCCCTGGCCGTACCGGATTCCTCATGCCTTCTCAGCAAACGGACACCGCTGGCGAGGAGCGCTGCCGCTAGCGGTTCTCCAGCCAATCCCTGCATGGGACGACCATCAAACATGAAAGATACCTGCCGCCGCTCTGGCTTGGGTCCCAAAATCGGATGATTCACAATACGCGCACGGCTCATAGGGACCTGTATATTCCACAGTACTGAACCATTCGACTCCGCTGAATAGGTTTCAATGACTTTAAAATTGCGTATGCCTTCTGCATTATTTGAGTTCTCGTACGTGACCGTAACACGGTTGCCGCTGGTCGTAATCTTACGTGCGTCTGCCGACTTATTTGTCCACGCCTTCGTCCAGCTACCTTCATCCAGTCGGTACGTGAACATCAGCTCCCCTAGCCACTGATGATCTGCCGTGTTCTGCTCAGGTGTCACCGATGCGTTCATGACATATTCCGTCGGAAAAGCATCTCCTTTGATACGAATAGATGAAATTTCCCCATGCTCTCCTGTCTGAATCGTCAGCTTGTCATTGGATAGCTCATGGGCCTCTGCCGTATGCGCCCCAAACAACACAGACGCTGTGGTTAAAAACAAAAACGCCGCCAATATTCCCTTAAATTTCATCAACACGGCCTCCTTTTTGATCTCGGGGTCCTGATTTGCTTGCCAATCACCTGAAGTCTCTTCATTTCGCCGCAACCTCCTTGGAAATGTAAGCGCTACAACTCTATTGTACAAAGCCTTGTCCATTGGTAAAATCAACATTTTCAACCGATTTATATAGGATTTCAACCTAATTGTGTCGTGGGATGAGTTACGACGAAGGAAGTGAGCGCGCGCGTGCAGATTGTGCTTCCGCTCGCTGTTGCAACGAAATTTTTTCAAGAAATTTATATTGAGCTGCTATAGTGGGGAATAAAGTTATATATTCAATAACAATTTAGGGTAAACGCAAACCTAATTAAAACAGCCCATCCATTAATGGATGGGCTGTTTTTTTACATACTACTTTCCTGCTCCTTGATCACCTGCTCAATCCCCAACAAAATCAGCCTCAATCCGAACTCAAATGCTCTATCGGTTCCCATCAGTTCGAACAGCCCATTTTTGAACATCCGCCGGAATAGTCCTACTTCTGTCTCACTCATGGAATCCAGAAGGTGAATCATCTCTTCACCCGGAAGTGCTCCCTTGCCCTTATCCTTAAGGATCGCGGAGACATTACGTTCATGCTGATAATCGTCCAGGACGAAGTAGGAGACATAGTTCACAAGCGTTGTAACCACTTGCATTTTCTGCTCTTGCTCAAGCGGCGCCGACTCCACGCAGAGCAGCATACGGTTGGTGAACCGGATGATGTCCGGTTCGTGGGGCAGCGTCATCATCATGAGCTGCGTGGAGCAGGGGTACCGATACAGTACACTCCGCATCGTTACCGCCAGCTCCCTCAGTTGCTCCTTCCAGTCCCCCTCGGAATGAAACTCCTCCAGAATCGTTTTCGATACCTGGTTGGCCAGACGCTGATAGAGATTCTGCTTGCTTTTGAAGTACCAATATAGAGAGGGAGCCTGAATCCCCAGCCGATCGGCCAATCGTCTCAAGCTGAATTTCTCGATACCATCCTCCCCTAGAAGCTCCCACGAAGCTTCTAAGATCTTATCTTCCGAAATCTGAGGTTGCTGCTTTTTCATCGGTTATCCGCCCTTTAATCTAACAGTGTAAGTTTATTCTTTACAGATTTATTAATTCATGATAACATCTAACACTGTAAGGTTCAATCTAACGGTGTTAGATTAGGCCAAATAAATAAAGAAAGCAGTGACTCGCATGGATGCAGAAAACCTCCATTACTTTGAAAAAGCACCGATCGCTAAAGCCGTAGCTCACTTCGCTGTACCGATGATGCTAGGTACGTCAATGAGTGTCATCTATTCCATCTTAAATGCCTATTTCCTTGGCACTCTCCACAATACCGCCATGTTAACCGCACTCGCACTAACCTTGCCGTTATTCGCGGCCATTATGGCGATAGGAAATTTGGTTGGCATCGGCAGCGGTGCATTTATCTCCCGATTGCTGGGAGAGAAAAAGTATGCTGATGTAAAGAATGTGTCTTCATTCGCCTTTTACAGCAGTTTAGTTCTCGGTCTTATCTTGATGGCCCTTGGTCTCCCGTTGATCGATTCACTCGTTCAGGGTCTGGGGGCGACACCTGACTCCTTCGGCTTCACGAAGGACTATGTCACGATTATGCTTATAGGTTCGCCATTCGTCGTATTATTCTTCACACTGGAGAATATCGTGCGCTCGGAGGGTGCTGCAATTACGTCGATGATCGGTATGATACTCAGTGTTGTCGTGAATATTATTCTCGATGCGCTGGTCATCTTCGTTTTCCATTGGGGCGTGATCGGCGTTGCGTCAGCTACGGTTATTTCTAATGTGGTTGCGAGTATATTCTACGCCTTCCATATGGGATATAAGAGTCAATTTTTAACCATCTCCATAAAATGGTTCAAGGCTACCAAGGATATTCTGAGCAATGTATTCAAAATCGGAGTTCCCGTGTTTATTATGAGTCTCTTCATGGGTGCAATGTCACTCGTCTTTAACCATTTTCTTGTCGAGTATGGGGATCAGGCCATAGCGGCTTACGGAATTTCCTCACGTTTATTACAATTTCCTGAGTTTATTTTGATGGGCTTATGCGAGGGTGTTGTACCATTGATTGCCTTTAGTTTTACAGCGAATAAATTACGAATGAAACAAACCATTGGATTTACAATCAAAGCGATTTTGGCCTTGGCAGTCGTGTTTGGCATCATCGTCTATCTGATTTCCGACCATCTAATTGGTTTATTTACCAATGACCCGCAATTAATTGTAATGGGCAGCTACATTCTCCATGTGACCTTCTTATCCTTGTTCATTACGGGGATGACCACGTTGTTTACGGGGATTTTCCAAGCAACGGCGCAGGGAACCGCTGCGTTTATTATGTCCGTCATACAGGGAATTACCCTGATCCCCATGCTATACATTGCCAATCGAATGAGTGGCTTCCACGGGGTGGTCTGGTCGCTCGTCATTGCGGATGCCGTCGCGTTCCTTGTTGGAGCTATTATGCTGTATGTGCTGCGGAACAGATTGCAGCCAGAGCTGGATCATTTAGTACAGTAGAAAACATATAACATGCAAGAAGGCAGGATAAGGACATTAACCGATCCTGTCTTTTTAGATTCCGCCGCTACTTAGCGTGGTAGATAAAAAAGCCCTGAATATCAATCATCCATTTTTAATTTTTTGTAGGCTAATGGTGTCATGTTCATCGCTTTTCTGAATCTTTCTATAAAATAGCTGGTACTGTTAAATCCAACCTTATAGGCAACTTCTGTAACGTTAGATTCTGCTTGTTGCAATAAGACTAAGCTTTTTTGAATCCGATAATCCATTACATAATTCAACGGAGTTACCTTTAAAATTCGTTTGAAATATCGGCAGCACTCCGAACGACTCAATTGACCAGCTTTTGCAATATCATCTAATGTGACTTTTTCAGCATAATGTATATAGATCCAGTTTAACATTTGTTTGATCCGTTGATTCTTTACCATTTCCACCTGGTCGTATTCTAATGGAAAACCATTCATGACTAGGTTTTTCCAAATTAATGTTAAATACATCGTAATATCGATTTCATAGTATGGAGATTTATGTTGAATACATTGATTAATCTTCAACATGGCATCTAAAATGTTTTTCCCCCAAAGCTCGTTAGAATCTATGTATACATAAGGTAAATTTGTCGCTTGAATGTAAGGAGCTACGTAAGGTGTGTAAAGCTCTTGTGATAAAACGAAATGAGGAGAAACATTTAAACAGACATAGACGCAACCCGATTGATTCTGATCTTCCGCCATATGTAGGCAGCCACTATTTATAAATAACCCATCACCTTGTCGTACGATTCGTTTATCCTCATTTATTTGGAAGATCGCCTCCCCTTTTACAACCAGAACAAATTGAATTTCATCATGCCAATGAAGTGGTATGTATCCATGTATATTTTGGCTAATCGTTGTTTCATAACATGCAACCGGTAGTACGACCGTCCGATGCTCGGTTAGTTCTTTTAGGTTTTGGCCAATTATGAAATCTTTTATTTGCAAATCATCACGACCTCAATATATTTATATTTTAACATCAAATTCAGGTATAATTTAAAATTTTTTTCACCTATTATAACACTATTATTATATTTCAAGGTGGAGAACATTCATGGATAAATCAGCTAGAAAAACAGGATTATTTCTTGTTACCACAGGAGCTATATTTTGGGGAATCAGTGGGACCGTTGCAAAAAAACTTTTTCAACAAATCGATGTAAATTGGCTTGTAACAACACGTTTGCTCATTGCTGGTGTTTTACTCTTGGCCCTTCAATTTTTAATAAAAGACCGTACACAAATATGGGGTGTGTGGAAAAATAGAAGGACTGCTTTCCAACTCGTTGTCTACGGTTTGGTTGGTATGCTGTCAGTTCAATATACGTATATGGCATCGATCCAACGAGGTAATGCTGCTGTTGCGACACTATTACAGTATTTAGCACCTATAATGATTATCATTTATTTAATTCTGCGAAAGCACACTGTCTTCACACGAAAGGATCTGTCAGCGATTTTGCTGGCTTTAGTGGGTTGTTTCTTCTTGTTAACAAACGGCTCCATTTCTCAGCTATCCGTTCCGACGGTCGCAATCGTTTGGGGGATCTTATCAGCAATAGCCCTAGCTTTTTATACCCTATACGCAATACCTCTTCTGAAGCAATACGATTCCCTAGTTATTGTGGGTTGGGCGATGGTCATCGGCGGTTTTGGACTAAGCTTGGTCCATCCACCTTGGCAGATAGACTTTCAAAGCTTGTCACTAGAAACCATTTTATATCTAGCGTTCGTGATCATATTCGGCACAATGATCGCATTTTGGTTCTATATAGAAAGCTTACAGAGTCTTTCACCAAAAGAAACAAGCTTTCTAAGTAGTCTGGAACCTCTAGCTGCTGTTCTAACAACTGTGTTTTGGTTAAAAGAGCCTTTTGGTTTTTTTCAATGGGTAGGTGTAATATGTATCATCGGACTGATATTGTTATTGGCATTCAATAAAAAGCCTTCTTCAAATAACCAATCAAAAGAAGATATCCCGCTCTCAGAGTAAGCTAAGCTTATGGAGAGGCATTAGGATAAAGCTGCTCCTTAATGGAGAAAACGGCAGCCGTTTTTATGGCTGCCGTTTCATTATATTTATGAATCTACTGTTTGAGGTGTTGAGCTCGTTAGATAATACATCGAACGTTAGTTTTTATTTTGAGGTGGTTGCTTAATCATAAAAGGCACATTTTCTACTCCAACCATTCGTACATACGTAAACAATTGACCTTTATGGTGAATCTCATGGTCTTTCGCCATGGATAGCCAGAAGCTCCCAGTGCCGAGAAAGTTCCTAAATTCAATCTCCTGTTCTAGCTGTTGAGCATTTAATTCCTTCAATTCTCGGATTGTTTCCTCCGTCAATTGATCGACGATGTTGCGTACATCGGCTATTGTGTGATATTCGTCTATTTTTGTCGGTGGAGTGAAGGTACCATTTTTTACGGTATCCACGAACATTTTCATAGAACTGGCTATGTGAACGATTAGGGAACCCATGGGCATCGCATTGTCCCAAGGCTTAAAGTCAATATGCTCATCAGGAATGACTTCAACCAATTCTTGCAACACCGATCTGTGCCTTAGCCATTCCTGAAGATATTGAGCTACTACAGACATGCTACCAGCCTCCAAAATTTAGTAGTTTTCTAAGATAATAATTCTATACTTGCAACCAATTACCTTCTTTTATGAAAAGGACACAGATGAAAAAGGAACGATTTGTCATCCAATAGGCGTTCCATCAGGTAGTTTAATATCTGGTTTCAATAAAACCACGTCCCCACTCTCGGGAATACCTCCAAGGACTAATACCTCTGAATTAAAGCCTGCTATCCGCCGAGGAGGAAAGTTGACTACAGCTATTGATTTGTTCTCCTATAATCTCTTCCGCCACATATCTTTTTGTAATTTGTGCACTCGATTTTTTTATTCCAATATCTTGTCCAAAATCGATTTCAAGCTTAATAGCAGGTACTTTAGCTTCTGCAAAAAACTCAGCGTTAATTATGGTTCCAACCCGAACATCGAGTTTCAAAAAATCATCAATCGTTGCCATGTAAGTATTCTCCTCATTATTTTCTTAAATTTCACGATAAACCGTAAACAATTTTAATATTTTGCAACCGCAAACTTTAGCGATTTTGCCCAAAAATACATCCCCATACCGAACAAAGTCATGATTCCACCTATGAATTGAAATGCAGACATGATTTCTCCCAAGAATAAGTAGGCGAGAAGGATGGCGAGAACAGGCTCTCCAATAATACCCACTGACACCGTAGTTGCCCCCATTGACTTCAACAGCAGATTAAAAATATATTGACCAAAAATAGTTGGAATTACTGCAAGTAATAAGAAATACGTCCAATCCGACGAGTCATATTCGATCAAGGAATAATGATTCACCAAATTGTAGACTAGCAGGACACTGCCGCCAAGAAAAAAGACAATCACACTATAAAAATTTGCACTTATTTTGTGGCTTACCTTCTGTCCTGCTATCATATAAGCCGAAACCAAGATTGTTCCTAATAGGGATAACCCATCCCCGATTAATGCCCCTTTCGACGTCCCTATGTCTCCCCAAGCTATAATGATTGAACCGATAAGAGCAGCGATCAAGCAAAAAATAGTGAATAGGTTTACTCGTTCTCTGAACATAAAGTATGAACCAATCATTACGAATAAAGGCTGTAATGATAAGATGACCATGGAGCTCGCAACTGAGGTATATACCAAAGATTCCATCCAGAATAAGAAATGTAACCCGAGAAAAAGACCAGCCAAGAAAACGGTACCCCAATCTCTTTTGGTCATATCTGAGGTACCGAGCATTTTCCAGGGTACAAAAGGAAGCATTAATATGACTGACATATACAATCTATACATTCCAGCCACGGAGGTTGGAGTATGTGAAGATTTTATCATGATGGAAGAGACGGAAACCGACAAAATACTGATGAACAGTAAAAAATACGGATTCAAAGATAGCGATGTTTTATTTATTTTCATAATGACCCTCTCAGATGTTTTTGACCCCTTGTCTGTGCACAGAACAATTGAATAATAAACTGAACTGAGTATAATAATATCACCGCTTTTATTTATTTTGTGTAAGTATATCTTTCATTTATATAGGAATATCGTCATAAGAAAGGAATCTTTCTTCAATGGAAAAACAACTGCACGAGACCATTCTCTATCCCGATGTTTCATTTCCATACATCATGTACACCCATTCGGTTCATGAAAGTATTCCTAAAGGTAGAGGATTTAACGATTTACATTGGCATGAAGAACTACAGATCACTTTGGTTACTAAGGGGAAACTTGTTATACAAGTGAACGGGATTGATCATGAATTAGACACAGGTCAAGCTATTTTAATTAATAAGGGTGTTCTTCACGTGACTACCCAGCTTTCACATCACGGTCAATATGTCAGCTTTAATTTTCCAGAGAAGCTGTTGGCCTTTTATGCGGATAGTGCGATGGAAAAAAACTATGTACTGCCTTATACAAACTCTTCCTTACTGTCACTAGTAATTAAAGGAGATGCTGAATGGCAAATTCAAATACTACAAATGCTGTGGGATATGAAACAGAAGTTTGATATGAAAAAAAGTTGGGGATGGGAATATGAAGTAGCCATCAAAACAGCACAATTATGGTTCATCTTAATATCTAATATTTCGCTTTCTTCTGAGGAAGCACCTAAATACGTGAAAATACAACAGGAAAGACTTCAATTGATGCTTAGCTTTATCCATCAAAACTACTTCAACAACATAACCCTGCAAGAAATTGCCGATATAGCACATTTAAGTGTTTCAGAGTGCACTCGTAGTTTTAAGAGGACCATTCATATGACACCTTACGACTACTTGATTAAATACCGCATCAAGAAAAGCAGTGAATTACTAACCTCAACACAATATACCATCACTGAAATAGCCCACAGAGCGGGCTTCAATCACGTAAATCACTTCATTCAGTCGTTTAAAAAACATTATAATAAAACACCTAAAGAATTCCGCAAATTAAGAAATGAATTCATGAATTAAGAAATGAACTAGCCAGTGTCAGCTTTTATTGCAACCTAACAACTGCAAAAAAGGGAGATGGCGCTTTGCCATCTCCTTTCTCTTATTCCTACTCACACTTCCTGCTTAAAAACATATTACATGCACAGTGGTCGGTGAGCGAAGCGGGCAGAATTGTTCTGAAGAAGCGGAGCGTTCGCCTTTGCAACGGGATTTTAACCTTACCAGGTGTCATATAAATGAAAAAATCCCGTTGCAACAGCGATCGGAAGAACAATCTGCACGCGCAGCGCCTCCCCTGGAAAGAACTATGTTTTTAAGCCTCCACCCGATTCAAAAACACCTTCGTCCGCTCCAACTGCGGATTGCCAAAAATCTGCTCCGGTGTACCGGATTCCGCAATTTCTCCATTGTCCATAAAAATGACGCGATCCGCCACATCTCTCGCGAAATTCATTTCGTGGGTCACGATGACCATTGTCATATGCTCTTCAGCCAGCTTTTTGATTACTCGCAGCACCTCGCCTGTCAACTCAGGATCAAGGGCCGAGGTTGGCTCGTCAAACAGTAAAATATCAGGGTTCATCATCATTGCCCGGGCAATCGCTACACGCTGCTTCTGTCCCCCCGACAATCGGGACGGATACGCATCCGCTTTATCCGCCAAGCCGACTTTAGCCAGCAACTCGGCGCTTTGGCGTCGCAGCTCAGCCTTGCTCACCTTTTTCACCAGCTTTGGAGCCAGTTCCAGATTATCCTGCACCGTCAAATGAGGGAAGAGGTTAAAATGCTGAAACACCATGCCCATTCCGGTAGTAATGCTCTTAATGTCGCCTGCCGGAGCATAGTGACCATTTTCCACCAGTGCTTTATCATGGATGCGGATCGTCCCACCCGTCACATCTTCCAGGTGTACCAAACTACGGAGCATGGTACTTTTCCCTGAGCCTGAAGGACCGATGACAGCTACAACCTCGCCCGCTTTAACATTAAAGCTCACTCTTTTCAGAACGTCGAGTTGGCCGAACGATTTTTTCAAATCGGTTACTTCTATTGCGTTTGTGTTCATATCCGACATTCCTTTTACTCAAATTTAAAGCGTTTTTCCAGCGCTCTGAAGAATATGGTAAGCACCAAAGCCATCAACAAATAAATAACGGCCGCTACAACATAAGGCACAATCGTAAAATCGCGGTTTACAGCTGTATTAGCAAAATGCAGAAGTTCCGGTACCGCTACCGCATACAGCAGAGCTGTATCCTTCACCAAGGTCGTCGCCTCATTGGTTACCGCAGGCAAAGCAATCCGTACCATTTGCGGCACAATGACTCTAATCAGCGTTTGCGACTTACTCAAGCCCAGCACTTGCGAAGCTTCGTATTGCCCTTTATCAATCGACAACATTCCGCCTCTAAAAATTTCTGCAAAATACGCCGCATAATTCAGTACAAATGCCAGTACCGCAGCCGTTGTACGGTCCAGTACCAGATATTCCCCAATGACAGGCAACATCGGTAGACCAAAACAAAAGAACAATAATTGCAGCAATAGCGGCGTGCCTCTTATAACATAAATGTACGTGTGCATCAGCCAGGCAATAGGTTTAAACCGACTTTTGGCCAGCAGTGTAACGATAAACCCCAGCGGAATAGACAAGATGAGCGTAATGAAAAATAAAATAACCGTCATCTGTGCCCCTTCAAGCATAGGCTTCATAATTCGTAAAATATATTCCATACTCATAACCTTCGACTCCTAAACCCTTAGTTCATTACACTACATATTAATTTAATACTTTATCTTCACCGAACCATTTTTTTGAAATCTCAGCTGCTTTTCCGTTCTTGTGTAGCTCATCCAAAGCAGATTGTAGCTGCGTCAACAGCTCTTCATTCCCTTTTTTCACGCCGATGCCGTATTCCTCAGGGGCCAGTGATTCATCAAGCAGCTTATACGTCCCTTGTTCCTTGGACATATAATACTTGGCAACAACCTCATCAATGACAACTGCATCCAGGCGACCAGTTTTCAAGTCTGTCAAAGCGAGAACGTTGTCCGGGTACTCGGACACTGACTTCAATTTACTTTTAATCGGATTCGCATCCAATGCATCGGCTGCTGAGGACAACGTCTGGAGTCCCACCGTTTTGCCCGCCAGATCAGCCAGCTTGGAAAGACTGGAGGTAGCTGGAACAACAATGACCTGACTGTTTTTCAAATATGGCTTCGTGAACAGTACTTTTTCCTTACGCTCATCTGTAATGGTGTATCCATTCCAAATGAGATCAATACGTCCACTGTTCAGCTCGGATTCTTTGGCAGACCAGTCAATCGGCTGGAATTCCACTTGCTTGCCCATTTGTTCCCCTGCCGCCTTCGCATAATCAATATCAAAACCGGTCAGCTCATTATTTTCATCTCTAAAGCCCATCGGCGCGAATTTATCATCAATTCCAATAATCAACTTGCTGCTATCCTTAGCGCCGGAACATCCGGCCAACACGATCATAATCAACCCAATCATCATCGTAAACATGGCTGCTTTTCTCATCTTATTCCCCTCCAACAATGGTGACCCCCGTATTCAAAAACAGGTGGCAAACGCTTTAGTTCGTTAACACGTTATCAGAGTATCATCATAACATACCGCAGGATACTCGTCGAGAGGAATCAGCGGAATCTTAGCCTTATAAACATGGAAAACTTGTGACGAAAATTTGACCTGTGTTCTATAATGTAAAACCTTACCTTGACATGTTACCTTATCCGTTTTATCATTTCCTAGTATTCTTATATACTTTTATTTATTTCGAAGATTCAGCAGCAATAGAATGTAAATCAGCTTGATAGACAGGAGAAATAAAGTCCCATGTACATTTTAAAACGTCTTTTCACGATGCTCATTACGTTATGGATTATCGTCACTTTAACGTTTATTATCATGCACATCATTCCGGGAGATCCATTCTCGAACGATTCCAAGACGATTCCGGAGGCCGTATTGCAAAACATGCGTGCTAGGTACAATCTGGACAAGCCGCTCGCTGTGCAGTATGTGTTGTATCTCAAAAATCTCGTCGTGCTGGATATGGGGCCGTCTATTCAATCGAAAACGACTGACGTAAATATGCTTATCGCCAGAGGCTTTCCACCTTCTGCACTGCTGGGTATTCAATCCATCGTGGTTGCGATTATAGCCGGTATTGCGCTTGGAACATTGGCTGCTTTACACCATAATCGACCACTGGATTATATTTCGATGTTTATCGCCATTGTGGGTATTTCCATACCCAGCTTCATATTGGCACCACTGTTAATCAAGTATGTTGCCGTCAAATGGCATCTGCTTCCGGTCGCCTCATGGGGAACCTGGCAGCATACGGTGCTTCCATCGCTAGCTCTCGCTGTTTCACCTCTTGCTGTTATCGCCCGTTTTATGCGGACAAGTATGCTGGAAGTCATGCATGAGGAATACATACGCACCGCCAAAGCGAAAGGATTGTCCTCTTGGGCAGTAGTCATTCGTCACGGACTACGCAATGCATTGATTCCGGTGCTGTCCTTTATCGGACCGCTATTCGCTTCCGTGATTACAGGTACCTTTGTCGTCGAAAAAATATTCGCCATTCCCGGCATCGGTAAATATTTTGTAGACAGTATCTTTAACCGGGATTATCCAGTCATTATGGGTACGACCATTTTCTACAGTGCCATTCTGGTCGTCACCTTATTTTTAATTGATATTTCCTATCGCCTTGTCGATCCACGAATCAAATTAGTCAGCAAAGGAGATTAACATGAAAGCAGCACCTACTGTCGAAAAGGACAGCCTTTTTAGTCTTGTAGACCGCAGCCAGATGCCCACCCCCGCGTTGACCAGACCCCAAGAGTCACCATGGCGGGATCGGCTTCGCAGACTTTTTAACAACAAGCTTGCTCTGTTGGGGCTTTCCCTACTTATCATCATTATTGTGCTGGCGATTGTCGGACCTTCCATGGTTCCTTATGCTCCGAGTGACCAGTCCCTTTTGAAGACGAATCTCTCTCCTTCGAAAGAGCATTGGTTTGGCACGGATGATCTGGGCAGGGACGTATGGGCACGGACATGGGCCGGAGCTAGAATTTCACTTATGATTGGTTTTGCTGCTGCTGCCATTGATTTAGTGCTTGGCATTCTCGTCGGCTGTGTAGCTGGTTATTGTGCAGGCCATGGTAAAATGGGCGACCGAATCGACAATGTCCTGATGCGAATTATTGAGATTTTGTACAGCATTCCTTATCTGCTGGTCATCATTCTGCTGCTCGTCATTATGAAGCCCGGCCTGCTCACGATGATTATTGCTTTATCTATTACTGGATGGGTCGGCATGGCACGGGTAGTACGTGGGCAAATCCTACAGCTCAAGCAGCAGGAATATGTACTGGCAGCCCGTAGCCTGGGAACATCTCATTCACGCATCATTTTCAGGCATCTACTGCCGAATGCAGCAGCAATCATTATCGTAAATTTGACGTTCACTATTCCGTCGGCTATTTTTGCCGAATCGTTCCTGAGTTTTCTTGGTCTGGGGATTCAGTCTCCTTCGGCCAGTTGGGGGACGATGGCTAACGATTCGCTCGGCGTTATTTTAAGTGGTCAATGGTGGCGTCTATTCTTCCCCGGTCTGATGATATCGCTCACCATGCTGGCGTTTAACACACTTGGAGACGGGCTTCAGGATGCACTTGACCCGCGTTCACAGCATTAAAAACACAGATATCCAAATTGGACAAGGAGGGGTGTCAACATGATCCGCAGCTTCTCGCCTAACCGCAGAAAAAACGGCAGTTCCTTTATGGAAGTGCGCACACGCGGCATACCTGCCGGAAAGGAGGTTGAATAAATCCCGGCTGATCGTTTCGCTCTCTATATATTACTGATTTGAAATCGCTTTGGGATTTAAACACAACGTTCAAATAACTAACCATAATAATGGAGGAAAACCACGATGAAAAAAATGCATTGGATGACGATCATCTTACTTTTAGCCGTAACGGCTTTGGCAGGATGCTCTGGCACTGCAGACAAGACAGCAAGCAACGACTCGTCCGCTGCGTCTCAAGCAGATGTCCCGCAAGAAATTACAGCCAATCTGGCAGGTGGCGAGCCTTATACACTGGACCCTGCTTTCGCCTCAGATACAACGTCCTATTTTGTCATTGATAACCTGTATGAAGGGCTGTATACATACGACAAAGCCGGTAAAATCGTAGAAGGTGCTGCCAGCAAAGTAGACGTGTCTCCTGACGGTAAAACATACACCTTTACCATTCGTGACGGCGCAAAATGGTCGAATGGTGACCCGCTGACAGCTAAGGATTTTGAATACTCCTGGAAACGGGTACTGAATCCGAAAACGGCTGCTTATGATCCTTCTGCCCTCTACTACATCAAAGGTGCCGAAGCGTACAACACAGGCAAAGGTAAAATTGAAGACGTAGGTGTTACGGCTAAAGATGATAAGACGCTTGTCGTTGAGCTAAAATCACCGCTGAGCTTCTTCCCTACGATTGCTGTCGGTCACGCCTATTTACCTGTGAACCAAGCTGTTGTAGAGAAAAGCGACAAATGGGCAGCTGAAGCTAACACGATTGTCGGCAACGGCGCGTATGTAGCCAAGGAATGGAAACATAACGAACAAATTACGCTGACGAAAAACGATCAATACTGGAACAAAGATGCCATTACGATGGCAACGATTAACTTCAAAATGGTGCAAGACTCCACAACCTATTATCAAATGTACAAAACAGGTGATTTGGATCTGATCCTGAGCCTTCCTGTAGATACACTGGATCAGGAAAAGAGCAGCAAGGAATTCCTGTCGCACCCATCTTTTAGTGTGTACACGTATTCTTTCAACGTAAAACAAAAGCCGTTTGACAATAAAAAAATCAGACAGGCCATTGCCTACGCCATCGACCGTGAAGCACTGGCTACCAACGTAACCAAAGGTGGCGAGACTCCGGCATACGGCTATGTTCCATACGGAACAACAACACCGTCCGGCAAGGACTTCCGTGATGAAGCGCCGAAAAAATACTATGAGTTTGATGCAGCAAAAGCAAAACAATTGCTGGCCGAAGGTCTGAAAGAAGAAGGTTTGACCAAGCTGCCTCCGATCACTTTCAAATACAACACATCGGACAAGCATAAAAAAGTAGCTGAAGCCATTCAGGAAATGCTGAAAACGAACCTGGGCGTTGAAGTGACGCTGGAGAATCAGGAATGGAAAACATACATTGATACCTTTAAACAAAAGAACTTCCAGATTGCCCGTATGGGCTGGGAAGGAAACTTCCTTGATCCGCTTGGCGTATTGGGACACTATACTTCCAAAAATTCGAACAACTTTACCAACTGGAGCAACCCGGAGTATGACAAGCTGATCGAATCCTCAACCTTTGAGCTTGATCCGGCAAAACGTTTTGAACAGCTTCACCAGGCGGAAGACGTATTGATGGAAGATCTGCCGATTATTCCGATCCAGTTCTCTGCGGACACCGCATTAATTAGTCCTAAAATTCAAGGCATCGTATTCGATGCTCGTTCGAACCCGGATCTCCGTTTTGCAAAACGGGTCGAAAAATAATGATTTTACGTTTCGGGATCACTACCCTGATGGTCGGTACCTTAGGATTTCTATCCGCCGCACCCCATCTCGTGTACGGTCGTGAAAACCTGGCTACCGCGAATCTGCTATTTCTGTTAGGATTGCTAGGCTTGGTAATCGGTGCAATCTTCCATGTCCTGCAAAGTGGCTTTCTCACCCTCTTTCTGCGGGGATTTGCCGACATCGGGCAGTTGTTCATTCGTCAATCCAAGGCATTGCAGGAGGAAAATGAACGTTTGCGTTCCGATGAATCTCTGTCAGCCTGGAAAACATCCATGTTCCGCCACCTCAAGGTATATACTTCGGGGTGCGGAACGGGACTTATATTTTGCTCGATAGTATTAATGGGGATGAGTTAGGGGGATGAGGAGCTTTCTTGCAGTTGGTGGGCGCTGCACGTGCAGATTGTTCTTCCGAACGCTTCGCTTCACCAGAACAATTCTGCCGGCTCCGCTAACAACCGCCATAATGCTTCTATCGTTTTAGAGATTTGTAAGATGAAAAGAGAGAGTTCCGCAAAGCGTTTGCTAGCGGAACTCTCTCTTCTTGCATTTTTTATATTAAACTTTGAAAAAAGTCTCATAGTACAATACTTAGTAGCCTTAATAAATATGCTTTTCCTTCGCTTCTTGCAGCCATGACGGGAACTCGTTAAGCAATAATTCGTACAATTGATTGTCTTCCATAGATTCGATATCTTGTATTTGAAAGAAGTTGGCATTATCTACCACACGACCTTCTATGTTGTCGAGCTTCTTTAACACACCAAAATCGGATTCACCCACACCGATAAATTGCCAGAAAATTGGCTCTCCTGATGAATCAATAACTGCGTTGTCAATATTGTCCCCTTTGCCACGCTTCACACCGCCATCATTAATAAAAATAACAAAAGCCGGATCTGAAGAGGGTTCTTCCTTGGTGTACTTGGCTATGACATCGCGCATCACTGGAGGCTCATCATTTCGACCAAACTTGGGTAAATAATCATTGGACAAAATATGTTTTTCCACATAGTTGTCAACGTCATTTTCGGTAACGGATGGCAACCGTGAAAAACGGTGATCATAGACCCACACATCCAGTACACCATCATCATCCAAAGAACTCGCTACAGCAACAATTCGCTCCAACACTTTTTGAACGATCCCATTTTTGTACAAACTTCTCATAGATCCTGAAATATCGAGCACTAATCCAACTCTCGCGGTCACATTCGTTAGATTCTTTTTAGTTAGTACCAATTGCGCATTCTTTTTAAGTAAAGAAATACCGCTCATGTTCCCCACGCTCCTCTATGCTGTTTTCACTAGTCCATTTAACCTACCATCTGCGTCGTCGCTCGTCGCCACTTAGAGGAAAGTCGCTCAATTCTCCGAGTTGGTCATGTGCAGCCTTATAAATGCGGAGGATCGCTTGCACCTTGTTAAAATCATTGTCTTCCGGACCGAATCCTTCCATATACATCCTTTGGATAATGTTTTGGAAAAAATCCATACGCTCGCGGATGGAATCCTGTTCGATTTGCAGCACATCTTCAAAGCTGTGTGTCTCAGCAAATTCAGACAGCTCATCAAAATCCTGTTCCTGATATCGCTCTCCCCGAGTTTCGGGATTGAGATCAATAGAGGTACGCAGGGTTGACAATAAAATATTTTCCCGTGCCAGCATGACATGAAAATCTTTGTTCTTAAACAGATCCGTAACGATCAGACGGCACATTTCCTTGTTTTGCAGCAGAATCCCATCAAAGGGATGTAGCGTCCACACACCGTAGTTAAAAAATAAATTAAAATTGAAGCTGCTGCTCCCATACTGATATACAATGTTGATTTTCGATTCATCGATGATTTCAAATGAAAATTCCAGCATGCATTCTCCTTTGGGATTCCAATATTTAACTCTATCCTATCAGAAAATGCATGATTTTCAATAAAAAATTTTATTTCACAGTTTCATTTAACTCCACAATAGAGTCTGCTTTTTCACTACTGGCAGCCACGAGTAAAAAGACAATCACACACCCCAAAATAAAGGACATCATACGCTCATTCTCTCCTTTGTCATTTCGCTTTTTAAGAGTTTATGCACGAGAATGCTATATATGTTCATCATGTCCTTTATGCTCCGCTGCCAAACCAAAGAAAGACGCCTTTGGGAATCACCCTGGCGTCTTTTTTCATAGATTATTGTGTTATTGAATATTAGTTATCAGTTCAAAAACGAACTTAGCCCCTCAGAAGAATGGTTGTCCTTCAGTGGTTTGGATTGTTCTTTCCCTTCGATGCCCAAACGCTGGCTAAGATTGGCATTGATTGCTGTCATTTTACTTGTATAATCGTGGCAACTTTCAATAATTCGACGGTTCGATTTTTCAGACAGATCCAAAGCAGATACCAAATCACCAATCGCCTGATTCACAGCCTCCAATGACATAGAAGGCTTGCTAAGCAGATCCGTTGTTCTCTCGGTCGTCGTTTTGAGAAGCTTCGCATTTTCCTTGAATTGATCCTCAATCGTACGGTTAGTCGCATCAACGGCTGAAATAATTTTATCTTGGTCCGCCAGTGCCATCGCGATCATAGCCGATACGGTGATCAGATTCGATGTTTTATCAATCGCATTATTAACAGAATCAATCAGTTTATCATTGTTATCATTAATAATATCCGTTGCTGCAATCGCCTGATTGTATAACAAAATCATTTCAGTCATCGACTGTGTGCGAGTAACCACTTTGCGCAATCCCCGCTCCAGATGAGGCTTACGATTTTCATTTTCCGGCTTGGCAATCTCGGTTTCGAACAGCTCTTTCAAGCGATTACCAAAGGCAATTTTCGTCTGTAAATTGTAGATTTCTTCAATGGAAGCCTTCTTCAACTGTCTCATGCTGACGATATTCTCTTCCAGATTATCCTTACCATCTCTCAAGGCAGTAATGATTTTCTCGATGTTCGTCTTCACCGACTGATACTTGTAGATATAGTTTTTCAACGGGCTTTTACGCAGGAGCTTGCCAAAAAAACCTACATCTTTACTCTGCTGGAGCGTTTCGCATTCATCCCGGAGTTTTAAGATCATATTTGAAACCTCAGCCCGATCACCGGACATGAGGTCGTTTACCGGACGATCCAACATTTTAAGGGTTTGTCCCGCCCGTTCCTGCGTTTTAACCCCCAGCTTGCCAATGTCATCCATTAAGGTATCCAGACTCATAACATCGCTTTGCGATACCTTTTGAATCAGCTGTGAAGCCTCCTCAGTCACCTTTTGTTCATCTTCTTTTTTCAATTCAGCCCATGGGGTCGCCATGATGCTAACCTCCTATTCTGAAAACAACTGTTGCCCAAGGCTAATAGTGTTTTTCAGAGCAGCTATGCTGCTGATTTTTTATTCTATTAAAATAACCTACAATTCGGAGCTGCTGTACCGCTGGTGAATAAGCTCTGCTTTGCTCTGTAATTCCATCAGGTCCTTATGCTCCACCGTGGATACAATTACAGATATTTTGCTATCTACATCTCGCAATCCGTTTAGTAGCGTCCTCCGGTTGGTCCGTTTCGCGTCGCCACTGAGACGAAGAAACGGGTTAATCAGTCCATTCAAGTCCTTCAAAATCAATCGCCGAACCGTGTGATTCACTTCACTATTGTTCAATTCATGCAAAAGCGGGATGACCCGCTGCAAACGTGCAAATAGAGCCAGCGCCTTCTCGACAATCTCGTTATCAAGCGCATCTTTCTGCCCCTCGGAGATCACCATATCCTCCAGTACTTCCAAATACTCCATGACCTGAGCAAATTCACTGCTCACCTGATCCGGCAAACGTGCTTGTCCTGTTATAGACTCTCGCGGTGCGGCGATTTCCTTTTTATGTTGCTGTGCCTGATCAGCCTGCTCCTGCATCACCGGAATCACGGAACCGGTCAGATTAGGACGAGGATGGCGAACAGCCATGACAGCACTGTATCCTCCGATACAAATGATCGGGATTGCCAGACACACAAACAACGGCAACCAATAACTTAGTAAAAGCGCAATCAGGTAGCTGACCACAGCAATCGTGGCACCCCACATTTTAGAAGTCATAGCTTATACCTCCTGACGTAAACCCTTACCATATTGTAGAAAACAATATTTGCCTATGTCAATGTAAGGATTTGCGTATCGTGATTGGCTGCTCGATGTGACTGGCTAGAATGTCGTATTGCGGGTGTAGTGAACCGATTTCATAACCCAAAGCCGATTTCACCGCCAGGTAAGGAAAATTGATACCAGACAAGCACGATACATGAAGTCCTCCAGACATCCGCGGATTGATCTCTAGCAACTTGGCCTGCTCGCCGTTATATTTCACTTGAATGTTATAATTGTACGGAATGTGATACGCCTCAGCGACCTTCTCTGCCACCTTCAACAGCTCAGGATGCTGCTCCAGCAGCCGTAATCGTCCTCCTGCCTTCCTACGCGGAACAGCTGCTAACAATTTTCCGTTTCGGTCAGCCAAGCAGTCGATACTGTATTCGTATCCCTCCAGCAGTTCCATCACCATCAAATTGGGAAACGTCTCTGTGGAAGACAATACGCGATAGGCCTCCTCGAACGAAATATGATTCAGTGCATGGCCGAACAGTTCCTCCAGCGGATCACGTTCATTATCAATGATACGAAAGCCCATTCCACCTTCTGCATTACATGGCTTGAAACACACCTTGTGCCCAAGCGCTATTAATGACTCGTAAGCCTGTTTAAACTGCTCGGCATTACTGGCAATGGCATAATCGGGAATGGCGACAATATCCTTTTGACGAATAGATTCATAAAAAAGATCCTTCTCCATCAATTGCTCCAGCAGTTCGGTATCCCGGCACACCATTACTTCTGTACCAATATCGTCGAACAAATAAAGATGCTTGCTAATATCGAGCATATTCCACCGCGGAATAAAGATATCAATTTCATGGCGTCTGCAAAAATCAGCACAAAACTGTGCATACTCCACACCGCTCGTGCGCGGCTCTACTTCAGCTACATCACTGGCCTGCAGTGCCATGTGCTGCGGATCAGAGTGTGTGGCATAGATCTCGAACGGAATACCGTCCTCATTGTTACGAATAGCATTCATATAATGATACACCACCGAAAACCAGCGGTTAAAATACACTTTGACCTTCTTCACAGCGCCACGTCCCCTATTAGTTTAATCATGAAGTACGAGCCGCTGACACGCTCCCGTGCACTTCATAGACATATTCCATAATTTCATTTGCTGCATAAACCCCCGACACTTCCGTAAATCGGTAATTGACCTCCAGCTTATCCCGCAGCTGTTCCCGGTATAATTCACCATGACGCGGGGCAATCGCATAGTCGGCATAATCAAGCAGACAACGGTCCAGTAAAGAGTCACCGGATGCAACCACAGCTCCCCCATTGGTGAGGTTACGGATATGCGCCACGGCTGCCCGTTTATTCACGGCCGCAGGCACCAGATATACTTTGCGCCCTTGAATGGATACCTCCCAGCCCATTTCATGCATCATCCGCGCCTTCTCCAGCACCTGTTCCAGCGGCATCCGATCCCGTTCAATTACAAAAGCATAAAATAGTTCATCGCAAAAACGCTCGTTTACGACCCAGTCTTCATGAAGAACCTGTCCGAACATCTGACGTGCCTCTTCCGCATGAGCACCATCGCGGCGTACTTGTTCGTGAATACGTCGATTCCACTCTCGGTCCACCTCGCCTCCGACGATGATGTTTCCGCCATTACTCGTCACGGCATATGCGGGAACCAGCTCCGTCTGAAACACGGTGATTCGTCTATACTGTTCCATGGTCCGAGTCGTCACAGGCATAAACATGACATCTGCCGGTAGTGTCTTGAGCCATTGCAAAGCTTGTGCAGAAATAAAGGCCGACGTCGCCCCATCGATCTGTTCCGCAGGCAACAGACCAGGGGACTCCAGCGGCACGCCAAGCGAGCGTTTGGAGTAAATCAGCGTCTGATCCAGGTCACTGGCGTAGATCATTCTTGTCCCCCCTTGAGCGGCTTGATGATTCCGCAACAGGAATAGGTCAATCCTTCAAATACCTCAACAGGCACTCCACGATCCTTGGCCAGCAGCATAATATGCTGAAGATTCGGATTATCTTCACGGTCAATCAGAATTTTCCATGGCACCCTGCGGAGCAGTACGCGAGTCGTCTCCCCCACTCCCGGCTTGACCAGATTAATATCCCGAATCCCAAATGCCTGCTGAATCGCCTCAATATCCCGTAAGCCCTGCCACGTCACGACAGGCGGATTCAATGTCATCTGTTCCGCATAGGCAGCCGCCGTTTTAGCCACGGCTTGAAAATAACCGGACACCGTATCCACAAACGTATTGGATTGATCCACCGACCGCCAGGATTCATAAAATTTAGCCCCATGAAAGTCGTCCGGACCTATCAGATCATCGCGTAATACCGTCCGGCTCATCAGACCTGATACGGTTGAATTCAGACAAGCGCTCGGGATCAAATAATCTTCTCGTGTACCAAAGGTCTCCGAGCAGCTGCCCGGATCGGCCAGCACCGCCAGATCATCATTTAGGCGCAGCCCGTAATCTGCATTCATCTCACGGCAGGCCTCGATCAGCACCTGACGAATGGCGCCTTTCCCCGTCCAGCCATCGACAAACTGAAGTTCAATCCCCAGCCCATGCTGCTGTAGAATGTATAAAATAGCATTCCGGTCAATGCCTTTGCCACGAATAATAGAAATACTGTAATGCGGCAAGGATACGCCGTACTTCAAGTCAATATAACGCTTGATCAGGATACCAATAGGCGTTCCCGCTCTGGCAAGAGAAACAATCGCCGTGTTTAGGCCTCTTTTTCTCACAATCATCTCAGCTACAGAAGCTGCCGCTAATGCAACCTTTTCGGCAGATTGGGCAAGCGTTTCGTGAAACAATCCAATATACTCTGCTGTGGGCTGATATTCCACTGGCAGCATTTCTGAATAATGGACGCCTGACTGTATCGCTTCTTCCCGATCCTCCGTCCCTTTTTCCAACGCAACCCGGCTCAAATCCTTTAATAAAAAGGTGACATCCGAGGCAGGATAACTGCCTAGCGGTACGGGCGGATGAATGTTCTTCTGCTGTATTTGCTCCATAAGTGCTTGCTTCATATCCGCGCTCCTTTACTCTCCTGCCTAGTTAAACCATTAAAATAAACGACATGCACTTTATCACAGCCCAGACGGCTCAATGCCTCCAACATGGGCTTCATTCGCTCTGGGTCCGACTCTCTTTCCAGCAAAACGAATATTTCGTCATACTGACCTGGCTCTACATTATAAATAAAATTGCGTACCGTACTGTCCTCAGGTGAGGGATAGGTCACGCCACTTGCGACGCCATACCCTTCTTCTCTATGGGGATACACCGGGCTGCGTGTGGTGGACTGATAATATACGTTCGGGCCTAACTCCGCTGCAATCCGCATTGGAATGTACATGAATTCCCCCGTACCCATTACCAGTGTTCGTTGTCCTGAACGAAGTTGGTTCAGTCGTTCAGCTGTGTACGCGATTTCTGCATCCAGCGCTGGATTGTCGGCGGATTGTAGACCAAAACGGCCAGTATATTTAAGATAAGGAGCTGTATTGGCGTACCCGTCGGTAGATATGGAGGTATATGATATCCGCTCAAAAGCGGAAGCATCCTCTTCAAAACAGCGGTCAATTGTTCCAGACAAATCTTTATTAACCTCTGCGGTGCTAGTGGCTGCATGCTCTGCGTTCCCGGTCTGTCCGGCATATTCTGCGTGATCCAGTATCGGTGTTCCCTGTATTTCTATCTTTCCTTTGAGCAAACTTAGAGGCGTAATCCTAATATCTAGCTCTGCTTCCAGATCAGCAAAAGCTCGCTCGTCGCTGTCTGTCCGCCAGTCCAATAACGAAGCTATCACATACTGTTTGCGCGGAAAATGTTCCTGAATATCCCGTATAATATTAAGCGTTGTTTTTCCCGTCGTAATCTCATCATCTACCAGCACAATGGGTCCATCTCCGGCAAAAGCATCCTCATTCAGTGCATAACAACGATGATCAACAGCATGCGAATGCTCTTCTTCAAACCGAATAATAGGCCGAAGGCCCGGAATATCCTCGCGTGTCGTATGAATATACGTGGCACCGCCATCAAACAACCGATACATGCTGTGTCCCAGTGCTGTAGCCGTCTCGGCAAAACCAACAAATTTAATCGGTTCTGGAAAAGAAAAAGCCAAACGCTCATCCATCAGCTTTTGATAGGCCTCTTTTGCATAATTCGGGTCAAGGAGTCCTCTCACGGCCTCTCCAATCAGTTTATCCATCTGTTGTCCTGACTGTGGGACAAGCTCTTTATATAGGAGGATCGCCAGGGCCGCCCCACTTAACAGAGAGGTGTATGGATTTACCGGAATATGCTTGCCCAGCACCTTGCTGACAAACAAAAACGAACGCTTTTTGTTGACCCGTGCCGCCATTGCAAACAGCTTGTCCACAGGAAGACGGAATGGATTATGAGTCTCCGTAATTTTAACGCTGAACTGCTCCAGAATTGGCAGCAGATGTGTTTTCGTGGTTGGGTAAGAGACTGACAAAATGTTGTTGTTCATGTAACACCCCGTATACTTTAGATCTATTTATAATACGATAAGCCCAATTCAAATGAGGCTTAATTTCATTCATTTTGTTGGCATAGGTGCTCTTAAATACACCTAGGCTACCGTCGTTACGTTCAACAATTTCAAGTGCATCCATATACTCTTCATGGGTCACCGCATACATGGCCTGTACCGGCTTAATGTGGGACGGATGAATGATCGTTTTGCCGATAATCCCATTCTCCTTATCCATCATGACTTCGCGAATCAGTCCGTCCACTGCATCTGAGATGAAGTCCATTCGCAAGTAGCGTCCCGGCTTCCCAAATGCGTCTTCGAAGGGCGATACTCTTAATTGAGGTTTAAAGATACGTTCTCGGTGAGAGAAATACTCCCATACAGGACCGGAAACAACATAATCCGAGTCCACGCGTCCGAACAAGTTAATAATATCTGCGATGCAATCCCGAATGACGGCAATTTCATAAATCGTAATATCCGGGCTGCGTCTCAGCCCATACAGACTGGAGAAATCGGTGGCCCCAATTCGTACATTCAGCACATATTCCTGAACCTCATCCAAAATTTCTTTAATCGCCAGCAGTTCTTTCCAACGAGTTTCCCGATAAATAATTTTAGAGCTTTCGAGAATCGGCAATCCATACAACACAGGCGTACGGCTTGCGTCTCCTGCCCCTGTATGCATAGTCCGGTTATATTCAGTAATGAGTGCAAAATACGCCCGTCCATTATCAGAGGAGAACTTGGGGAGGACAAAGCCCGTAAGCAGCTCCAGGGTTTCTCCCAAACTGTTCAGCAGTCGTTCCAGCTGTTCCACAGATCGCACACGTACAAACAGCAAAGGTAATTGCTGTTCACTCATCATCCCTGTCCGTACATAGGACAAGAGTTGAAGCAGTTGCTGTGCCAGCGATTCTTCGGCCTGTCCGACCTGCTGATCCCCTATAGCATCCTCCAAATCCAGAATGACCGTTGTAAGTCCTTCATGCTTTCCATTTTTGATCTCTTCCGCTACTTCCGAGCGGGTCGCCGGCATGTACAAAGCCGCTCCTATGGCATAAGCCAATATACTTTTGGGTGAACGGTTATGAAACTCCATCGGTGGAGTACAGAAGATCGCTTCTACTTCCTCAGAGGTTAAATCATTAAAATATTTCAGGGCCCTTCCCCTCCTCTTGCTCTATCTCGCCTGACTGAAGCCCTGTGCCTCGGGTATAAAAGAAATCCCCCCTTAGTTTCAGGAGGGATTTCGCTATACTTTGTACATTAAGCCTCTTTGTCGGCCTTTTTCTTTCTTTTCGCCGAGCTAAGAATCATTGTGCCTACAAAGACGGCAATCAAAATGCCGAAGAATAATACTTGCGACATATGAAAGCCAAAAGCAGCAGCCAGCATTTTACCCCCAATAATGGCGATCATAATAAAGGCTGTCTGTTCCAGTTCCGGAAATTTATCAATGAGCTTGAGGAACACTTGTGCAACACCACGCATCATCAGAACGCCGAGTATACCACCCAGGAACAGAACCCATACTTTCTCGCTCACACCAAAAGCGGCAATGACACTGTCAATACTGAAGGCAATATCCATCAGTTCGACCATTAATACGGTTTTCCAGAAAGAAGTAGGTTTGTTTTTCACTTCTCCATCACCCTCGGACTTGAATAAGCCCTTGTAAGCGATGTAGAGCAGATAAGCCGCACCCAGTACCTTAATCAGCGTGAACTTAATCAGGAAGGTACCCAAGCCGATGGCCAGAAACCTGAATATATACGCACCTAAAATCCCGTAAAATAAGGCTCTCTTCTGCTGCTCTTTTGGTAAATGCTTAACCATAACTGCGAGAACCAAGGCGTTATCCGCCGACAAAAGACCTTCCAGCAAAATGAGAGTTCCAATAATCCCCCAACTCACCGGGTCAGTAAGCGTACCTACCACATCACTCCATGAAAAGAAATGCCCGTAGTTCTCGCTGATATTTTTAAATAAATCATTCAACATGAAAAGAGTGCCTCCGATAATTCAATTTATTTACTACCCTGCGTCCAGCGCATGCCCCAGTTATATGCCTGATCCATTTCACGATGACCGCCATAAAACTGTACGAGTCTCTCAATACTAAACGTTTCATCGTTCACATTTTGGATCATTGCAATCGCACACATCCCTTTGCGATTGTCATGTTCATTCATATGAACGATAATGTCTGGCCCGTCCTTCTGGTACAGCGTGACTACCCCGTCTGCTTGTGACCAGTTCGTGACTCCTTCATAAATGAAGGTAAACACCAAAATTCGCTTAATTTCAGAAATTTTAGCCCCATTAATACGGAGATTTTCCCCTGTTTTCACAGAGCCCGTACGGTCGTCACCATCCAGAGCAATGTACGGGAAGCGATTTAGAGAACCGAAAACTTCCCCAAGCGCCTGAACGACACCTTTATCCCCGTTCTTCATCTCATACAAGCAGCCCAGATCCAGATCGACACCCTTGGAGCCACGACTGAAAAAGCCCTTGCTCTGCTGTACCTGATTCCAGTTCAGATTGATTAGGATTTCACCTAATCCGCCTGAGCCCTTTTTCAGGTTAATGGTATCTCCCTTTTTCTTCAGCTCAATTTTCCGCAGATTCAGATTTACCGGAGTTGCAGATGGCTCTGGCTTTGGAACAGGAGGTGCAGGCGGCGGTGTGGGTACTGGTCGAGGTGCTGGAGGTGGTGTAGGCACCGGCACCGGAGGGGCCGGATTATTTTCCACTTCAATGCCGAAATTTTCACACAACGCATCCAATCCACCGGAAAAACCTGCGCCTATCGCATTAAATTTCCATTCACCGTTATGGCGGTACAGCTCGCCTATTACAATGGCCGTCTCGACTGTAAAGCCACTATCCAAATTAAATCGTAAAACCTCTCCACTTATCGGATGAGCAAAACGTATAAATCCGCCTTGAACCTGTCCAAAATTTTGCCGTTTCTGATCCGCATCATAAATGGTCAGCGTAAACGCAATCTTCTCGATATGTGAAGGTATTCTGGTTAGGTCCAGGGAAAATTGTTTCTTGTCACCAAACTGTTGTCCATCTGAATAGGTGATAAAAGGTGTAGTCGGATTATTGTAAAAGATCAGATCCTCATCGCCTGATACTTTCCCTCCAGGGCCCAGCAAAAATGCAGAAGTATCAAGTTCCAGAGCCGCTGAGGACTCCCAACCGATCCCTATGTTGACATGGCTCAGGCCCGGATTCGTTTTGGTCAAATCCACCTTCTGCCCCTTTACTACGATAACAGCCATGATTGTGTCACCTTTCTGTCCGTTTGTCGTGTTCAGCGTACGCCCTTCAATGGCTTAAAAAGAAAGAGGTAGCGCCCTTTGGACACCACCCCCATGTGGATATTATTGAGCGTCCAAGCCATAGTTTTTAGCAAGCGCACCCAATCCACCAGCAAAACCACTACCGATAGCCTGGAATTTCCAGTCTGCATTGTGACGGTAAAATTCACAGAATACCACAGCTGTTTCGGTGGAGAAATCCTCTCCCAAATCGTAGCGCAACACTTCACGATCCGTTGCCGCATCTACCACACGTACAAAGGCATTGGACACTTGTCCAAAGTTTTGCGCACGTGCCTCATAGTCATAAATCGTAACTGTAATTCCGATACGATGGATATTTGCAGGAATCTTTGCAAAATCAATAATAATTTGCTCGTCATCCCCGTCGCCCTCACCTGTGCGGTTATCGCCTGTATGAGTAACAGCACCCGCTCCACCTGTTGGGTTATTGTAGAATACAAAATCGTCAGCTGCCTTCGCTTTACCGTCCTCATATAGCAGGAAAGCCGAAGCATCCAAGTCAAATTCTGCGCCGCCACTATATTTATTGGTATCCCAGCCAAGACCTACGACAACACGAGTCAAGCCTGGATTCGTTTTGGTCAGATCAATACGTTGTCCTTTGGAAAGACTAATCGTCATACTGCATACCTGCCTTCTTTGTGTAGATTTTTTAAGCTAAGCCGTAATCACGTGTCAAGCCCGCAAGACCATCCTGGTAACCGCTGCCAATGGCATTGAACTTCCACTCACCGCTATGGCGATACAGCTCGCCTACCACGACGCCTGTTTCGATCGAAAAATCTTCTCCCAGATCAAAGCGAACCAATTCTTCGTTGTTTGCCTCATTTACGATACGCGCGTAGGCACGGGACACTTGTCCAAAGTTTTGGCTGCGTTCTTGTGCATCATAGATCGTAATCGTAAAAGCGATTTTTTCTACGTTAGCAGGTACATTGCTCAGATCAACTTTAATTTGCTCGTCATCTCCGTCACCTTCACCTGTGCGGTTATCTCCGGTATGAACGACAGAACCGTTCTCGTTTTGTGGATTATTAAAGAAGACGAAGTTCTTTTCCGTTTCCACTTTGCCGTCCGCATTCGCCAAAAATACGGATACGTCCAAGTCAAAATCTTTACCGCCATCGTACTTATTGGTGTCCCAGCCGAGACCAACCGTGATTTTGGACAAGCCTGGGTTTGTTTTCGTCAAATCGATTTTTTGACCTTTAGATAAGTTAATTGCCATGAGTAAGTACCCCGTTTCTCATTAGTTTTGTATGAGCAATCTAAAATTACATATAACGCTGAGCCAGCACATCAATATGTACGGCATGGGTGCCTGCACCGATTGCAGCAAACTTCCATTCGTCGTTATGGCGATAGAGTTCTCCGCAGATCAGTGCAGTCATTCCCTCAAAATTATCAGATAAATTAAACGTCACCAGTTCCTTAGAATTAGCACCGTCCAGAATGCGGATATACGCTTTCTCGATCATGCCGAAATCCTGTTTCCGGTTTACGCAATCATATATATTCACAACAACAAGCACTTTATCGACATTGGCCGGAATCCGTGCCAGGTCAATCATAATTTGTTCATCATCGCCGTCACCTTCTCCGGTCAGATTATCACCGGAATGCACGACTGAGCCGCACGGGCTTTTTTTATTATGGAAGCATACTACATTGTCAGATTGAGTTAGTTTCCCGTTGGCATCCAGCAAAATGGCAGAAGCATCACAATCAATATTGGGTTGCTTCTTGAAACCAAAAAATCCTTTGGACTGCACGGGGTCCCATCCCAATCCGGCTATAACCTTGGTTAGTCCTGTGTTTCCCTTGGTCAAATCAATTTTCTGGCCCTTGACCAGATTAATTA
This sequence comes from Paenibacillus sp. DP01, assembly GCF_044784315.1. Classification (NCBI taxonomy): domain Bacteria; kingdom Bacillati; phylum Bacillota; class Bacilli; order Caryophanales; family Paenibacillaceae; genus Paenibacillus; species Paenibacillus sp. DP01. Next base: position 1,158,713 of record NZ_CP173059.1, on the reverse strand, counting down.
CAGCCACTGATTAACACACCTCCCTTCCGTAAAATTTACAGACTAAATTCAGACGGATTCAAACCAAGCGCACCACAAATCTCAGCAACAATCCGTTGCTCATTGGCATCAAAGTCACCGTCAGCTGCACCAATGGCACTGCATACGCCGACGACAAGTCGACCTACTTCAGGCTTGCCTTTTAATTTACCAATCGCTTTTAACGCTTCCTGTTTGCCGATTTCAGGTGAAAATTCAAAGTTTGCTACATAGTGATTGAAACGGTTGATGACCTCACCCATATCAAACACTTTCAATTCTTCACTGATATTTATGTATCCGGCCATTTTTGTTTTTTCTTCCGGACTAATAGTACCGTCTGCAAATGCCACTAATGCACAACCTGCAACAACAGCTTCCATAAAATCTTTGTTCTTAAATTTCTTAACCTGGTCGCCCAGTCCTTTTTTAGTTGTATTCAACCAATTTTTAAATGTACTCATATTTCCCTCCACAATTACGTATTTGGGTATAATCTATCCTAGTTAATTTCTTCCTTTACTATAACCTGAATTACGATCTTATTCTACAATAATATACAAAAATGCGGTAAATCCGATCTACCTTTTGTAGGTATCCTCTCTATCTTTAGCCCTATATTCTGTCGAAAGTATCTCTTCCATTATCACCCATTTGATAGCGCAAATGCAAGTTTGTAGAATGGTAGACTTCTATGGATATGCAACAAAATACAGTTGCTATTCTACATATACGGTTTTGCTAAGGTAAACGTTGCACATACTTGCGGATCACAGCATACAAAAATAGCGTCGACCAAATTTAGGACGACGCTATTTTCACTTCAATCTATTAGGTTCGGTCGTATATAGCTACTCTTTTAATTCCGAAGCTGAAAACCTCTATCTAATGTAGGATATCTCTTTCACGTTGTTTAAACAAGTGACACACGCAGTCTACCCATCTTGCATTTTATTAATAGTCTGTAAGCAACTCTGTTTTAGCTTTTTCAATTGCTTCGTCACGGCTCTGCACTTGCATTTTTGAGTATATGGTCGAAATATAGTTTCGAACCGTTCCTTCAGACAAGTGAACCTTGCTTGCAATTGCTTTATAACGGTGTCCTTCAGTTAAACAATGCAGAATTTCCAACTCCCGCTCTGTCAGTCCATAAGGATTCTTCATCGTCCCTGTCATTTGCTGAAACAATGTACTTGCTACTTCTTGGGTTATCATCGTTCCTCCGTGATGCACTAGCCGTATTGTATTAGCCAGCTCTCTTGGATCAATTGATTTTAGTACATAACCTTCAGCACCCAAAGCAAGTGATTTCGTAGCATACGAAATGTCATCAAAGGTGGTGATCATAATTACACGTGTGTTAGGCCAGCTTTCTTTAATTAGCTTCGTCGCAGTAATACCGTCCATCTGGGGCATATGTACATCCATTAATACAACGTCTGGCGGGTCGCTGGCACATTGATCTACAGCAACGTTTCCGTCTTCCGCCGTTTGAATTCGAAAATCAGGTTCGTTTTTGAGCAACAGGCCTAAACTGTCCCGAATGAGTAGTTGATCATCCACCAACAATACCTTGATCTCTGGATTACTAACATCTGTATCCTGAAGCAATGGTATAGAACAGGTCACAATCGTTCCTTCGCCTTCTTTGGAATGAAGGTATAGCTTGCCTTGAAGAGACGAAAGCCGCTCTTTCATTCCTGAAAGACCAAACCCGAACTTAATTTCGTCACTTCCCTTCCCATTGTCCTGCACCTGCAAAATGATCTGGTTACGGTCGTAGTGAAGAAGCACCTGAATAGAATTGGCATGCCCATGTCGGCTGGCATTAGTCAATAATTCTTGTAAACAGCGGTATAAGGTCAGTTTTGACTGTTTTATGACAGGAAGCGGCTCCCCCATCGTTCTGAACACAACTCGAATGGCAGTATTCTTTTTAAATTCATTAATGATATTTAGCAAGGATAGATCCAAAGATGGATCCTCCTCCATAGGGTCCATCTGATGAACTTGCTTTCGGATATCTTCGAGCCCTGTGCGACCAAGTTGAAGAACAGACTGCAATCTTTCAGTCCCCTCTTCAGAAGAGATATAAGGACGTAATGTTTCCATACCTAAGATAATGGAAGTGAATGTATGACCAATCGAGTCATGCAGCTCGCGAGCCATGCGGTATCTTTCTTCCAATAGTGTCATTTGTTCAACCTGAGTCGAATACTGCTCCAGGGTTTGATACTGCTTTTTTATTAATTCGAGTTTTTGTTTGATCCGATCTATAGAACGAAATGCCATTTGTAATCCGAAACCAATACCGTATACAAACGAAGCATCCACTAGGTTCTGGAATACGTCTTCTATCGTCCAATGAAACGCCCCTCTTCCTCCCAGGCAAAACATCACCAACGCAAGAGGAAAAGTTACCGCATGTGAACGGCCACGGCTATAAAACGAAATCGTAAAAACAGCTGGCAGAAATAGTCGGACAAGCTCATATTGATGAGCAAATAGCAAAGAAATTCCACCCACTAGAAATACTTCCGCCAACAAATACCAGCGGTAATGAATTCGATCAATGAACAAAGGTATTGAATAGCAAACGAGAACAGAGATAAATACAACAGTGAAAGGGAAAGATGGGCGGTCTTGATACGATAGCAAAACAAAGCAAATCAACCACAAGATTCGGAATACAGCAACAATCCATTCCTGCCAAGACCAGCGCATATTGCATCCAAGCATGTAAGTACCCCATTCTTCTTAAATTAAGGTAATTTTTTCAATCTTTTCACATCATAACAAGGTCATGACATTTTGTCACTAGGGAGTATGACTGCACTCCTGATACTTTATAGACAATCAAACTGTTGGCGGGGAGGGAATCGTTGTTGTCACTATTACAGATTCGTAATTTAAGTAAAAAGATTGGAAAGAAAACCATTGTTGAAGGACTGTCCTTGGATGTAAAGGCGGGGGAAATCATGGGTCTTGTTGGCCCAAATGGAGCGGGCAAGACGACCACTATTCGGATGATCGTGGGGTTAAGTTCAAAATCGGGAGGCCAGGTATTTATCCACGGCCAAGATATTGATCGCTCCTTTGAAAAGGCAATGAGACATGTTGGAGTTATCGTCGAAAATCCAGATCTGTACAAATATTTATCCGGCTATGACAATCTGATTCATTTCTCAAGAATGTCTCCAGGGGTTTCTTCGGAACGTATTCAGGAAGTAATCTCGCTCGTCGGACTTGAGGACAGCATTGATAAGAAAGTGGGAACTTACTCTCTAGGAATGAAGCAGCGACTGGGATTAGCCGTTGTACTGGCCCATAAGCCTTCCTTACTTGTGCTTGATGAGCCTACCAATGGTTTAGACCCAGCAGGAATAAGAGAACTTCGGGAACATTTAATCAATCTGTCTCAAAAAGAAGGCGTTGGTGTTCTTATTTCTAGCCATCTTATGGCTGAAATGGAACTGATGTGTGATCAGGTAGCGATTTTAAATAAGGGAAAACTGATTGGTATCCATAATGTAGCTGAGATGATGGATAATCGGCTTGCTCCTGTTCGGTTTGAAGTAGACAGACCCGAATTGGCTCTTCCTGTATTCCAGTCCATGCTGGCGGGGAAAGAAATTATTGCAGATCAACAAACTCTACAAGTTGACATTACAAAGGATCAAATTCCGGGTATTACAAAGAAACTTATGGATACGGGGGTGAACATATACAGCGTTCAGATTACGAAACAGACACTGGAGGATAAATTCATTGAAATCACAGGGGGAATTGAAAAGTGATTCAGTTAATTCGTAATGAAAACATGAAGATTTATAAGCGTAAACGTACCTGGCTTATCATCATACTGCTTATTTTGTATGTATTAATCCAGATGGCTAATTTAAAAAGTTCTGGTATGACTGAGTACAATGAAGGATGGAAAACACTCTTACAGCATGAAAATTCAAAGCTAACGAGAGATGCAGCAAAGTCAGACGCTCTACCCATTGAGAAAAAAATGGCAGCAGAAAAAATTTTGATGAATCAGTATTATTTGGACCATAACATCGCTCCTCAATCCAATGCTTGGAGTTTTACAGTGAGCCAATCCAGAAATTTAATTGTAGGTATCTCTCTTTTAGCTCTTATCGTGGCTGGCGATATTGTAGCCTCTGAGTTTTCTGCCGGTACAATCAAATTTTTACTGACACGTTCAGCTACACGCTCAAAAATTTATTTTTCTAAATATATTGCAACTCTCTTGTTTGGAATATTTTTGGTTTTGCTTACTTTTCTGGCTGCCATATTTTTCGGTGGATTAATGTTTGGCTTTAAGGGGATCGGCGATCCCTACTTCTTCGTCAAGGATCAAACCATTCAGCAGGCAGATATGATTCAAGCCTTGTTAGGAGGGTTTTTATTTAATATACCTTTTATGGTTATCGTGTTGACATTTGCATTTATGATTTCTGCAGCATTTCGCAGTGTTACATTTTCTATTGTGTTCTCTATGCTGGCAGCTATAGCAGGATTCGTCCTGAGTATCACCATGAATGGATGGCCTTGGACAAAATACTTTGTGTTTTCCAGTACAGATCTCAATCCTTATTTTTTTGGAACGACGCCAGTGGAAGGAATGACCTTGGGCTTCTCACTGTTCCTCCTTCTACTTCATCTGGTCGCTATGCATCTCGTTTCATATCCTATTTTTACAAAACGGGATGTAATCTAAATCTATACTAACTATTCTGAAACGGAGTGATTGTAATGAAATGGCTCACTACTTTAGTGATGATCTCAATGTTACTGTTAATTGCAGCCTGTTCATCCAAACCTGCAACATCTTTAAACAAGGAACTTGAATTATCATCTGCCGGTATTTCCAGCTTAGTTCTAGATAATAGCAACGGTCAAATTGAAGTTGTCGGAAACAAGAATACAGATAAAATACAAGCCAGTGTCGTTGCTAATGGCAGCAACATGGATAAGCTAAAATTAAGTCTGGAGGGAAAAGATGGTGTAGCTACTCTTAATACTTTTTTCGAGGGCCAATTCATGTCAACAGGTCCCCAAACAGTTGATGTCAAGCTAACCATTCCGGAAAAAATGAAACTAGAAATTAAACATCCACATAGAGATGGAGATATTCAAGTAACGAATTTAGCCTCGGATGTAAGCATTGAAAATGTGAATGGTAATATCACGCTTAAAGAAATCGGTGGAGCCATTGATTTAACCAACAGAGATGGTGGGATTACTATTCAAAATAGCTCATCTGATGTCAATATTGAAAATGTAAACGGACATATTCAAGCAGATAAAATAGGGGGTACTGCATATATTGAGTTAGGTGACGGCTCTCTGGATATTGATCAAGTTGCAAAAGATGTTGTCATTATTCAGAGCGGCAATGGAAAAGTAAGCATCGGTGATGTGAAGGGGAAAGTGACTCAAAGCAAAAAATAACTGAAAGACCAAAAGGCCAACATAAGTTGGCCTTTCCATTAACATCAGGTCCTTCAATCACATCATCATGAGCAGAAATTCAGTTTATAATGCTGATACTCGTTCTTTTTCACCTACGCTATTAAGGACTGGTTCGGCATTTTGACTGAAAAAGTTACGTAATGCTTTGTTCTTATGAGCCATGATCCCCATCACCAGAGCAACTATTCCCGATGCCAGAGGAAGGTATACCCAATGGATTCTATCCAATAGTATTCCGTACAACCCGATTCCGAGCGGAGTTGCTAGCATAGTGATCGAGCTGATTACACCAAACACCCCGGCTCTGATATGTTCTGGAGTATACAGCTGCACATAAGATATCATGGGAACATTGCTCATTGAATTAAAAAATCCGGTTACTGCCAAAATCATAATGAAGATGAACGTCATCTGTATCAGGCTTCCTGATGTTGAGGGAAACAATAATGGGAAACACCATGTTAGGAATAAGATGGCTTGAAGCTGAAACAGGATAAATATTTTGGTAATAACAAATTGATGTACTTTCCGACGTGAAACCACAATGGCTCCCGCAATGACTCCTACGAACCAGGCTCCTTGAATAACAGATAGTTGCTGAGCTGAAAGTTGAAGTTCCTGATAAGTCACATACGGCAGCACAACCTGGACTAATGGAGCGAGCATAAAATTGATACCAACAAAGATAACAAGTAAATACATTATGGCTTTTTGCTTGTTTATATACGCAAACACGTCTTTTACGCTGTCTAAATAACTTGAGGATACCGTTTGTTCATCAGACTTCCTGAATTGTAACCATAGTTGCATTAATCCAGCCGAAATAAATGTTATTCCGTTAATCATCACAATCGTTTCCAAGCCCCAAGCACGATAAGTAATTGCACCCAGGATCGGGCCAAGTACATTTATGATTGCTCCTATACTTTGATAGGAAGAGTTTACGCTATGAACGTTGTCTCTTTCCACTAAGTTAGGAATTGAAGCATTCAGCGTTAGGAACGTAAATGATTGAATAAGGCTTAATATAACGGAAAACACGGCAAGCAACATAACATTGGTTGAATCCAACAAGAAAATGGGTAAAAAGATTAGTAGCGCTATTCCGCTTAATATCTCGGTAATGACAAGCACTTTTTTCTTATTACTCCGGTCTATAACTACACCTGCAAAAATATTAACAAATACTCCGGGCAGAATGGACAAGCCTAACACCATTGAAAATACAGTGGCCGACCCAGTGATATCCAAAATATATAGACTTAAAGCAAACTTAAAAATCGAACTTCCTAGCTCCGATATAAGCCTAGTCACAGAAAAAATAAATAGGTTCCGGCGAGCATAAAACGAAAATTCCTTTGGCTGATTCATGAGATCCCCCTATTCGGTTAGGGCAAGAGTTACAGAACGGTTGCCCAGCGTCTTTCCAATTGCTCCAAGGCACTTTGTAGATGATTCCGTACTATACTTTCGTCTTCTGAAAAAGGTAGAGTTAGTGCCACAAACAGATTAGACTCGCTATCATGCCAAACTTCGCATAAGATTCGTGTTCTTCCTTCAACATTGACATTACCCAGATCCACCGTTTGTAGGAGTTGATGCTCACTTCTCAGCTCACCAAGGAAATTAAATACAATTGGCATTCTATCCAAAGCCTGCTGCAAGTATCCTCCAGATAAAGGATAATCATTCTGTACATCCGGGTTATACATTAAGTTAGCAAAGCTGATATTATGTTCAGCTGCCCATTGAACACTTTGGCGAACCTGCTGTTCTAGAGATACCAGATTTTGGTCTAAATTAGTTAGTATCGGGATATGATCCACAAATTCACCAATAACATCATAGTAACGCTTCTCTCCAAAGCTTCGGCCATATTGCGTTACCCAAATGGGAACCTGACTAAGCTCGAAATACATTTTACAAAAAGCAGTGAACGTAAAGAATGCAATCTCCCAATGACTAGTGTTGTCCAAGTGAATTACTCTCTCGGAAGATTTCAAATCCCAAATGACAGTTGTATGCCCTTCAAGTACTGCTTTTTGACTTACAAAATCGGTTATAAGACCAATTGCACGATCAAACTTATCTAGATTATAGGTAGTAACTAATTCCAAATCATCAACACCCTGAGGTCCTTCCATAATATGAGCTGTAAAATCAGAGTAACGATTTCTGCTCCCTTTAGGCGTTTCCTTTCCAGCTCGTACACATTCATAATAAGTGTTGAACTGGTGCTTAATAATCTCACTGCTCATAAAGTCAAAGATCGAGTGCGAAAAAGGTAATATAAGCATGTAGTCTTTCAGATTCTTTTTCACAATCAATATCCGATATAAGAGTGAATTGCTCAGTTCATGCTGCTTGTAAAAATAAGGCCAGACGATATTATTCAGAATCACTTGCTGTGTATCTTCATCGTACATAGAGATATCAACCAGTGGTACAGGAAGATGATCTGGTGCTTCCCTTACTTGCCACTGCAATTCTCCGTTTTCTTCACACAGCGTACTTCTCATCAAATCCTGCTCTCGAATAATCTGCCGAATCGCTTCTTCCACATATTCCATGTTCATATGTTTTTCTAGCGGAATAATCGTGCCAGAAATATCACTATGTTGGAGATGGTAACGTTGTGTTGGAGAAACAGGCAGTCTCTCTATCACTCCTAGGCTTAAAATAGCTTTGGAGAAAACGTCCAAATCATTGTCAATTCTTTCTGTCCATATGCTCTTAATGTCTTCAAGATTGGCCTTTTCCAGTCTCAGGTTTTCTTCTCCATGCCAAGTGATGTAATGAGGCTGAATCGATTCATCGCATTTCATGTCCAACAGTTCCATAATCTCTTTTTCAAAAGAAATGGCTCCATCTTCTAGATGCAGAACGATATAAGATTTTCCATTGAATTGCTCTTGTTGTAAGCATCCCTTAACGTTCAGCTTTTGATGCAGCAACGCTATAATTTGATCAAATTGTTGGGCAAGTGCAGAATGGTTTTCTTCCATCCCTTCCACATGTAGTGCCAACTCTCTGACCGTAGGGTATTGATAGATACTGCTCAACCGTAATTCACTACTCCAAATCCCTTGTAACCTGGATGCAAGCTGAATAGCCGTTAAAGAATGTCCTCCCAGTTCAAAGAAATTATCGTCGATACCCACATGTTCAATACCAAGTACACTCATCCAGATCTCAACTAATTCCTTTTCCAGCTCACTGCTTGGCTCCACATATTCCGTTCCGGTACCAAATTCCAGCTCAATCTCTAATAGCATACGACGATTAATCTTACCACTCGACGTGAGCGGCATCTGATCCAAGAATACAAAATAGGCTGGAATCATATACTCTGGAACTGAGACAGATAAATTTTGTCGCAACATTGCCGTTGTCACATGAGGTTCGGCAACAACATACGCCCCCAAACTAGGCATCCCCGTTCGGTCATCAGCACGGGCAAGTACTGCCGCTGCCCGAACTCCATCATGCGCAAGCAAAGCCGCCTCAATCTCACCCAGTTCGATCCGATATCCGCGGATTTTCACCTGATGATCGATTCTGCCCATATATTCGATATTTCCATCCGGCAACCATCTGGCCAGATCCCCTGTTCGGTACATCCGTCCTCCCGGCTCGTATGGATCTTCTACGAACTTCTCTTCCGTCAATTCCTCCCGATTCACATATCCTCGCGCTACACAGTCGCCTCCAATATGCAGTTCGCCAGGTATCCCTATCGGTTGCAAACGGTCCTTTTTATCCAAAATGTACAATTTTACGTTATCAATCGGCTTCCCGATCGGAATGCTCTCCGGTTCATGCTCGACAGGACAGTCATAATACGCCACCTCCACGGTCGCTTCCGTTGGCCCATACAGATTGTGCAGCGTGGCACCGCCGCCTCCTATCAGACGGTTAAACCGACGCACATGCTCTGTCATCAGTGCTTCCCCGCTGGCAAATACCCGTCGTACACTGCGCATTTTCCCCGCAGCTCCGCTGTGTTCCATGTATTCCAGAAACGCTCCTAGCATTGACGGCACAAAGTGCAATGCCGTTACCCGGTTAGACTCAACTGTTTCAGCTATTGTGGCCGGGTCCTTCTCTCCTCCTGGCTCCAAAAAGCATACCGTTGCCCCTTGGATGGCCCACGAGAACAATTCCCACAACGATACATCAAAGGTATATGGTGTCTTTTGCAGGATTACATCCTCCGCTCCAAATGGAATCCGCTTTTGCATCCAGTGCAGACGATTGATCAGCGAGGCGTGCTCAATCATGACTCCTTTAGGCTTACCCGTAGATCCCGAGGTGTAAATCACATACACCAAATCCGTCGAGCGATTGATCGATTCCGGATTCTTTTCTCTTTCTGTCTGCTCCTTTTCCTGTACCAGCAAATCTTCGATAGCGATCAGTTCCCTGGTTGTTCCATGACAGCGAAGCTGTTCCACTAACTCCTGCTGGGTCAATAAAATGGATGCTCCACTGTCCTCCAGCATGAACGCCAGTCGTTCTTCAGGGTCCTCTGGATTCAGCGGCAGATAGGCTCCACCTGCTTTCAAGATTCCTAGTAGTCCGATAATCATCTCCAACGATCGGTGAACCGCGATCCCCACCACACGATCAGGTCCTACTCCTTTTTCCCGCAGCACATGAGCCAACCGATTCGCTTGGGCATTCAGCTCCCGATACGTTAACTGCCGTCCTTTGTAAAGGGCTGCCGGATGTTCCGGTGTTCGCTCCACCTGCTCCTCAAACAATTGATGGATTGTCTTCGCTCGCGGATAGATCGCTGTCGTATTGTTAAATTCATTCAAGATCACTTCTTTCTCCGGTAAAGAAGTTACTTCAATCGAGGATATACTCATCTCTGGATTATCCACGATTTGTCGGACTACGCCATTTAGATGATTTTTTATACGTTCCACAAATTCTCTACTTAGGGTATCAGCGTTGTACAGAAATTTAATGTTCAGTTCTTCTTTTAGGGAAACAATAAGATTAAAGTCATAGTTTGTCTGTTCATAAAAGGCCATATCTCGCACATGAATTTTCAGATTGTGCTTCTGTAGCGCCTCTTCTTCGCCATACTCCGGGTAATTTTCAAACACAATAATATGATCTAACAGGCTTTGCTTCAGTGTGGTTATGGACTGAATGTCAGCTAATGATGTGTACTCATACTTAACAGATTCGATGGAGCTTTGTTGAGCTCTCTTGGCCATTTCAATGAAGCTTTCATTCTCCTCGCCATAAATTCGCACGGGAATAGTATTAATGAAAATACCTACCATGCTCTCAATGTCTGGGATTACTGGCGGTCGCCCTGAAACTACGGCTCCAAATACTACATCGTTGGTATTGTTATATCTTTGAAGCAATGCCCCCCATATGGATTGGAACAACGTGTTGACTGTAATCCGATTATGAGATGCAATCTCTGTTAATCGTCGTGTCATTGTTTGGTCTAACGAAAATTCCAGCTGACTCGTGCGGTAACCACCTTCTTTAGCCTGCAATTTGAACGTCTTCGGTATAACTGCACATTGCGCATATCCATCCAAAGCCTGTTTCCAATATTGCATGGACTCCCCTTTGTCCTGCTTTTCCAGCCAACGGATATAAGTTGAATAAGCAGGGGCTGTCTCAGACTTAAGCGGTCTACCATTTTTCAAATCTAGATACATGCTCATAAAATCGTGGTAGACAATCCCTACGCACCATCCATCCATAATCATATGATGGAAGGTCCACATCATAAGGAACTTATCAGGAGTTGTTTTTAATACATTTATACGTATTAGTGCTTCATTGGATAAATCAAATCCACGCAGAAGATCTTGTTTTTTGTGATCCTCAAGATAAGCGGTAATTTCTTGCTCATCCATCCCGGTAAGGTCATAAAACTGAAACTCTGCATGTTGATGTTTACGCACTACTTGCCGAGGTTCACGTATACTGGTAAACACAAAATTCGTACGTAATACTTCATATTTTGCCAACAATTCTTGAAAACTCTGTTCCAGAAGTTCCTGCTGCAGTTCACCTTCCATTTCAATCGCTACTTGTTCCACATAAGCTGTAGTTTCTGGCTCCATCATGTAATGGAACAGCATTCCCTGCTGCATAGGTGTTAACGGGTAAATATGCTCTACTTGTTCAGTCCCACCAAACTGCTTGAGAATCTGATCTAACTCAGGAATAGAGAGAGTATGGTCTTGGTAATCAGATGGGGTGAGAACCTTCTGTGAAATGCTTGTACAGTGATTAATTAACATTTTTAAATGCTCAATATACATAAGGGATAATTGTTCAATAGCATGGTCTGCATGCTCGCCACGAATATATCCAAATTCAAGTAACAGTTGGTCTTGGGAAACAATACTATTAATGTCCAGTGTAAAATGACTTTCTGCTCCTTCACCAACAGAACGTCCCGGAGATAGCGGTGACGATTCAAAGCTTCCCTCTTGCGTACCATCCATAAATTGTCCCAGATAATTAAAACTAATTTGTGGCTGTATGTTAAAATCTAAATCTTGAGTATGTTCCACATCGGTCAAATACTTCAGAACTCCGTAGCCAATCCCTCGATTAGGGATATGCCGAATCATTTCCTTAGTTCGCCGAATAACAGATGAAATATCTTCACTATCCCTCATATCCAGAACAATAGGAAACATCGAAGTAAACCAACCTATGGTTCGAGTAACATCAATCTCCTCCATAATCTCTTCCCTGCCATGTCCTTCAAGATTAATAGCGAAGATTTTACTACCCGCCCATTGCTTAATAGCCAAACCAAGTGCTGATAACAATAAGTCATTAATTTCGGTATTATAGGCCTGATGAGCAGTTCCAAGCAGTAGCTGTGTATTTTGCTTGTCCAGCCGGACAGCTATGCTCGTTCTTTCTTTTTTCACTCCACCCTCATCGGTAATTGTGCTCTTCTGAGGAAATGGGGACTCATATTGAACACCTTCAATTTGCTGCCAATATGCCTTCTCCTTCAGTAAAGTCCGACTGTTCGAATACTCTGCAAGGCGGTCGGACCAATACTGAAAAGAGTCTGTTTTATCCGGCAAAGCGATAGCTTCACCCTGTAATGCCTGGGTATATGCGCTCTCCAAGTCTTCCAATAAGATTCGCCAGGAGACCCCGTCAATAACCAAATGGTGAATAGCAATCAGCAAATGCTGACCTTGATCTGTTTGGAACAAGCCCACCCGGATCATCTCACCTGCTCTTAAGTCCATGGTAGCCTGTAGCCGACTCGCCTCTTCCTCAATCTTGCTTTCAGCATCGTTATTTCCTTGTAGATTATAAATATTTAAATGAAAAGGCTTTAACTGCGTTCCCGTATGGTATTGGCAAACAGAACTCTGACTGATTTCATACGCCATTCGTAGGGCATCATGGTGAATAATAATATTCTCCAAAGCAGTCTTTAGGGCTTCTTCATCAAATACACCACTAGTAAACAACATAACTGCTTGATTAAAATGGTTCCGATCATCCTGTACATTTTCGAAGAACCATCTTTGGATTGGAGTTAGCTGTACCTCACCTGTTACCGCCTTCTGGTCAATGATTCTGGAACGACGTTGGACATATGGTGCTACTTGCTGAACAGTAGGGTGCTGAAATATGTCCTTCATATCCAGCTTTAATCCCTCTTGGCTCAACCTTGCGATCACTTGAATGGCCTTAATAGAGTCTCCTCCAAGGTCAAAAAAACTGTGACTAATTCCAATTCCCTCTTGTCCAAGCACGCCTTCCCAAATTTTAACCAACTTCTCTTCCGTAGGGCTTGTTGGTGGTTCATACAGCGTGCTCAAGTCTAAGTTAATATGAGGCTCTGGCAGTATCTTCTGATCCACCTTGCCATTAGCGTTCAGTGGCAAACTGTCCAGCAGGATTAAGCTGGATGGCAACATGTAATCTGGTAAATACTTCGCCAAGTAACGGCGAATAGCTGAAGTATTTAATTCCCCATCTGTCACCATATATGCAGAAATACGATTTTGACCGGATGGATCCGGTTTAGCTACAACTATTGCCTCTTTAATGCGTTCATGGGATAGTAGCCGATTTTCAATTTCTCCAAGCTCTATACGAAATCCCCTAATTTTCACCAGATGATCTTGGCGGCCTACAAATTCAATATTTCCATCTGGAAGCCATTTTGCAATATCTCCTGTTTTGTACATTTTCTCGCCTGGATTAAATGGATTGTCTATAAACTTTTCGTTTGTAAAATCAGGTAGGTTCAAGTAGCCCTGGGATAGTGCATCCCCTGCTATACAAAGCTCTCCCGGTATACCAATAGGCTGCAATTTAAGATTTTTATCCAGAATGTACACAGTAGTACCTGTAATCGGGGCTCCAATCGGAACGGTACCTTTCCGTTCATGAATCTGATCTACACCATAACAGGTAGCAAAGACCGTGCTTTCGGTAGGACCGTACATGTGCAGCATTTTATGGGGTCCGATATGTTCAAACAACTTGCTCACATGCGGTAGCGAAACCCGCTCTCCACCAAAAAGTACTTTGCGAATTGTAGTAAAACATTCAATGTTTGTTTCTATCAACGTGTTAAACAAAGCAGTAGTAATAAAAAATACTGAGACATTTTCATTTCGAATTAAGGAAGACAGTTTTTCTGGATTCAGCATGTTCTCTTTACGTAAGAGAACCAGCTTAGAACCATTGACCAGAGCGCCAAATATATCGAAGACTGACCCATCAAAGGCATAGTTGGATAACTGCAAGAGAATATCCTGTTCCGTAAGATTGATATAATTGGAATTTTTAATCAATCTCTCCACGTTATAATGCATGGTCAGATTCCCTTTTGGTTTACCTGTTGAGCCAGAGGTATATAGCACATATGCCAAATCATCCGGTTCATTCACATAAGGTAAGTTACTAGAATCCGAATCCTTAACGATAGTATCGAGCTGATCCAAATCAAGGATTTCCCCTGCAAACCCATCTGCTCCTGCCTCTTTTATGAAAGTTGATTCAGTCAGGACATGATGGGAAGCCAATAATAGTGTTATCTTGCAATCGTATAGCATCAGACTAATTCGCTCCGCAGGATAATCTGGTGCTAGAGGAACGTACGCACCCCCAGCCTTTAAAATCCCTAGGATTCCGACTATCATTTCAAAAGATCGCTCTACCATCATGCCTACAAGCGTATTGGCCTGTACTCCTTTTTCTCTAAGCACTCTGGCAAGCTGATTCGCTTTATCGTTTAACTCGCTGTAAGTCCATTGTTGTTCCTCGAACGATACTGCGACACGCTCCGGCGTCTTCGCTACCTGCTCTTCAAAGAGCTGATGCAGCAATTTTCGGTTCTCTTTCTCGTTAGAAGCGGGTACCGTATTAAATTTCGTTAACAAAATCTCTTCTTCGGATACAGTTACCATGTTTACGTCGCCAATCCGTGCATCCGCAGAGTCCACAATAGTCTGTAAAATCTGCAAATAATGCTTCGACATTCTCTCAATACTTTCTTTTTGAAACAGCTTATTACAATAATCAATTCGAAAAGAGAGTCCCTCTTGATCCGCTTCTGCTGTTAACGTTAAGTCAACTTTGGCTATGCCAGCTTCAACAGAATAGGGCGATATGGATATCCCGTCAGCTTGTAAGCTTACCGAATCGGTATTTTCTAGAGAGAACATCGTATCAAACAGAGGATTTCGGCTTAAATCCCTGTGAAGTTCGAGCTTATCTACAAGATCTTCTATTGGATAATCCTGATGTTCGAATGCTTCCAGGCTGCTTCTTTGCACCTCCAGTAAAAATTGCTTGAGCGTTTTGTCAGCAGCTGGGCGGTTACGCAGCACAAGTGTATTAACGAACATCCCCATAATATTTTCTAAATCCGTATGATTACGACCTGCTATTGGAGACCCTACCACGATATCTTCCTGGCCTGAATACTTATGCAGCAATACGTTGTAAGCCGATAGCAGTACCATAAATAAAGTGGTCCGATTTTCTGCAACAAATTGCTGTAGACCTTCACGAAGTGTCTTATCAGCTTGAAAAGAATACCGGTCACCTTCAAAGCTCTGTACTTGAGGTCTCGTGAAATCAGTTGGTAGATTAAGGACAGGAAGCTCATCCGAAAACAAGTCTAGCCAGTATTGTTCCTGCTTAATCAAGTGTCCTTCTTTGATCCACTCACTATTCCAAACGGCGTAGTCTTTATATTGAATACGCAATGGTGGCAGCGATTTCCCGTGATACAATGCCGTGAAATCATTAGCCAAAACGCTCATGGAAACACCATCTGCAACAATATGGTGCATATCTACCATCAAAATATGCCTATTGTCCGAAATACGCACCAGCTTCGCCCGCAACAATGGAGCCTGACCTAAGTCAAACGGTCTTACGAACGTTTTGAATATCGCTTGAATCTGTTTGTCCTGTGCTTCTATTCCGATATCATCAGCTTGTTGGAAACTCAGTTGAAATAGAACCTCACTATGAATTTTTTGTACTGGCTCCTCTGTGCCCCACTCAAATGATGTCCGCAATGCCTCATGCCTATCTATTAGATCCCTGAACACTTGCTCCAGCCGCTGGATGTCCAGTTCTCCCTCCATCAGTAAGGCAAAGGGCATATTGTATGCTGTTTCTGCTCCTTCAAACTGATGTAAAATCATTTGTCTCTTTTGAACGGATGTCACTGGATAAGAATCGCGTAGCTCGGCAGGAGCAATATCCATCATCGTCCCAGCTGCAACCTCTGGTCCGCAGATCAAAACACTCATTTCTTCGATGGTCGGATGTGCAAAAATATCACGGAGTGGAATTTCAACTTGCAGCAACTTATTGATTCGAGACATAAGTCGAGTCGCCGTTAGTGAATGTCCACCCAGTTCAAAAAAGTTGTCATGTATACCGATGGAGGATATGTCCAGCAACTTCTCCCAAATCTCGGCTAGTTTTCTTTCCGTTTCGTTTCTTGGTGCAACGTAGCTGGTGGCTCGCATCCCATGATCCGGTTCGGGTAGCGCTTTACGGTTAACCTTGCCACTGGACAGGTGCGGCATAACATCTAGCCGAACGAAATGACTTGGCACCATGTAATCCGGTATAAGTGCCTTCAAATGTGCCCTTAAAATAGATGTGTTCAAACCCTCTCCGCTTTCAACATATGCGCATAAATATTTGCCGCCATCTCGATCATCAAGGGCAAGTACTGTAGCCGCCTTGATACCTTCGTACGCGAGTAAGGCCGCTTCAATCTCACCCAGTTCGATCCGGTAGCCCCGAATTTTCACCTGATGGTCGATCCGACCCATATATTCAATGTTTCCATCCGGCAGCCATCTCGCCAAGTCTCCCGTTCGGTACATCCGTCCCCCCGCCGCATAGGGGTCCGCTACGAACTTCTCCTCCGTCAGTTCTTTCCGATTCACATATCCTCGGGCTACGCAGTCCCCTCCAATGTGCAGCTCGCCCGGTACGCCTATTGGCTGCAATCGGTCTTTATGGTCCAAAATATACAATTTCACGTTATCAATCGGCTTCCCAATCGGAATACTCTCCGGTTCCTGTTCCGCAGGACAGTCGTAATACGCCACCTCTACCGTCGCTTCCGTCGGTCCATACAGGTTGTGCAGCGTGGCTCCTTCGGTCCCAAGCAAACGGTTAAACCGGCGGACATGCTCTGTCATCAGCGCTTCCCCGCTGGCAAATACTCGCCGTACACTCCGCATTTTCCCGGCGGCTCCGCTGTGCTCGATATACTCCAGGAACGCTCCCAGCATGGATGGCACAAAATGGATCGCCATTACTCCGTTGGCCTCCACCGTTTCGGCTATCGTTGCCGGGTCTTTCTCGCCTCCTGGCTCCAAAAAGCATACTGTCGCTCCCTGAATCGCCCACGAGAACAGCTCCCACAACGATACGTCAAAGGTATAAGGCGTTTTTTGCAGGATCACATCCTCCGCTCCAAACGGAATTCGTTGTTCCATCCAGTGCAGCCGGTTGATCAGTGAAGCGTGCTCAATCATGACCCCCTTCGGCTTGCCGGTGGAGCCTGACGTATAGATCACGTACACCAAATCGCTCGAGCGGTTAACAGGTTCCGGGTTCTTCTCGCATTCTTCTCCTGTAAGCTCCATCCCCTCCATCAGCAAATCTTCGATAGCGATCAGCTCGCGGTCGGCTCCGTGCGGACGAAGGCGGTCCAACTGATCCCGCTGGGTCAGCAGGATAGATGCCCCGCTATCCTCCAGCATGAATCCCAGCCGTTCTTCCGGGTCCTCTGGATGTAACGGCAGATACGCCCCTCCTGCCTTCAAAATCCCCAGCAGGCCGACGATCATCTCCAGCGATCGATGAACTGCGATGCCCACCATCTGGTCGGGCCCGATGCCTTTCTTCCGCAGGACGTGAGCCACCCGATTCGCCTGGGCATTCAGCTCCCGGTACGTCAATTGCCGATTTTGGTATAGGGCTGCCGGATGTTCCGGTGTTCGCTCCACCTGCTCCTCAAACAATTGATGAATCGTCTTCTCCCTTGGATAAGGCGCAGCCGTCCCGTTGAATTTCTTCAAAATCACTTCTTTTTCTTCTGGCAGAATGATATCTATTTCGTGCAAAACTATATCAGCAGACGAAACTACAGTGCGGGCGATTTCCTCAACATGTCGACCTAATCGATCTATATATTCTGGTTCGTATAATAGACCGTTATAGCTGAATTTCATCCGCAGTTTCTCACCGGGGACAACGTTAAGGTTGAACGAATAATTAGTCTGTTCAAAGCCAGCCATCTCCGAAACCGCTAAACTGTTTTCGTTCTCGTGATCGGAAGCTTCCTCCATACCCGGGAAATTTTCAAAGGCCAAAATATGGTGTATCAGATTACTCTTCAACAAACTACCCGCCTGAATATCAGCAAGGGGCACATAATGATGCTGCCCCGCCTCCATAACCGAATGTTGTACATGCTGGACGAAATCCGAAAAAACAAGATGATCCTCTTCACTCGATATACGCACTGGAATAGTATTGATAAATAGGCCTACCATGTTTTCTGCTCCCGGAATATCTGACGGACGACCGGAAACGACAGAGCCAAATACCACGTCGCGGGTGTTGTTGTATTTCATCAATAGCAAGCCCCAGATAGAGTGAAACAATGTACTCAAAGTAACCTTGAGTTCTTTGGCCAGTGATTCCAACTGACCCGTTAATTGCGAATCAAAGCTAAAGATTTGCTGCTGTGGATCGTAATCAACGTGGCTCCCTTTACCACTCGCAGGCAAGATACTCTGCTGTTCAAAACCATCCAAATATCGCTCCCAAAACGTAAGCGCTATATCTGTATCCTGCTTGTCCAACCACTTGAGGTATTTTTCATAAGAAGGAGCTTCTCCCAGTTGAACTGGCTCATTCTTTTGCAATGATGTGTAGATCTGGAACCATTCTTTCAAAACGATTTCTAAGCACCATCCATCCATAATGATGTGGTGGAAGCTAACGATCAGCTTGTATACATCAGACGCACACTGCAATATGGAGACCCGGAATAACTCATCCCGGGTAATATCAAATCCGTTGGCCTTATCACGTTGAACAAACTGTTCTATATAGGCCACCTGGTCAGATTGCGTTAGTGAAGAAATGTCCTCAAAGTGAATTGCTGGATGCTTTTGCCGAAATACGATCAATTTAGGCTCTTCAATATTGACGTGAAAAACATTGCTGCGCAATATTTCATGGCGCTCAAATAGAACAGAAAGACTTCGATCCAGAAGCTCTACCTCGAGTAAGCCGTTCAAGGTAAGACTCACCTGTTCAAAATAGGCGTACGAAGTTTGATCTAGCAGGCTATGGAACAAGATTCCTTGTTGCATCGGGGTTAATCGGAATATACTTTGAATTTGCAGATCTTTACTCATAATCCACCGCCTAGGAAGATGTATTATTTTTATAGTAGGCCATAATCTCATCCAAATCGTTAATTGAAAGATTCTCATCATCGCTCACATCTGCGGGAGTCCATTCCTTCTCCTTCTTTTCAGAGCAATGCTCAATAATTTCTAGCAAACGACTTTGCAAGAAATTTCCCAATTTTTGAATACTCGATTCAGCATATTCACGACTGCTATACTCAATCCCGAGGGTTAATATCCCCTGTTCGATACTGCCATTAATATCAAGCACAAATGGTGTCTCGGTCTCCTCACTTACTGTCCGGCCCGGAGAATACTTTGATTCGACAAATAAAGGCGCAACGGAGCCTGAATCAATCTGGCCGTGATAATTAAACCGGATTTCAGGTGCAAAATGTCCCTGATTAGTACTTTTCAAATCGTGTAAGGTCATATATTCCAGAATTCCGAAGTCAATGCCCTTATTAGGAACACGTCGCAACGCTTCCTTGGTCAGCTTAATTTGGTAAGCTAAATCTGCATTATGCTTCATATCCAGATGAATAGGATACATCGTAGTAAACCAGCCGACCGTTCTGGTTATATCTATATCATCAAAGATCTGTTCCCGTCCGTGTCCTTCCAGCAAAATGGTGAATTCATCATTATCAGTCCAGTCTCTCAATGCCAGTCCAAAGGCTGTCAACAGTAGATCGTTTACATTCGTACTATAAACCTTGTGTACATCCTTCTGCAGACGATCTGTTTGTTGCTTGGAAAGCCTTACGCTGCAGATTTTCAGCTCTTTCCCTCTTCTGTCAGCGACCGGGTAGTCTTTATGAAGCGGTTTACTGGCATGACGGATCACATTCTCCCAATAACGCTTGTAACGAGCTGGACGCGCACCCTTTGCATCATCACCCAGGCGATGGGTCCAGTCCTTCCATGAATGGGTCTTCGCCTGGAAGAGAATTTCTTCATTGTTAAGCGCCTGCATATACCCTTGCTCCAAATCTTCCAATAGAATTCTCCAAGAAACTCCATCTACCACCAAATGATGAATCGCGAGTAATAAGTGATCCCCTTGAGCCGTGTGAAACAACCCTGCTTGCACAAGTGGACCCTCTTCCAAATTCATACGCCGCTGAATCGCTTCGCTAAGGGTTTGGATTGCTTCTTCAATGGATGCCTCATGGCTTACATCCAGAACAGTAAGAGCATATGCCTTTCGATTCGTACCATGAATGACGGGAGTGATTCTGTCCGGACTCGCTGTATATGTCATTCGTAAGGCATCATGATGCTCTGTCAGCTTACACAACACCTGATCGACCAGTTCTTCCTTCCATCCCTTTTGGCTATACAACATAACAGCCTGGTTCCAATAGTTCGATTCCGTGAACTTTTGCTCAAAAAACCATCGTTGGATAGGCGATAACTCAGCCTCTCCTTCAATAATCCCTTGTTCGGCTTGAACACTGACTGCTCTTAGATCCGGAGTCAGGCTACCTATCGTTTGATGACGGAAAAGGTCCTTAATTTCCATACGATATCCGTGCTTACTTAGACGTGTGGAAATTTGAATAGCTTTAATTGAATCTCCGCCCAATTCAAAAAAGTTATGATTCGTTCCGATAGGAGCATAGCCAAGAACCTCTTGCCAGATTTCGGCCATCAACGCTTCAACCTCATTGGAAGGAGAAATATAATCTACCTCAATCGACAGACTGTGATCAGGCTCAGGCAATGCTTTTCTGTCGATCTTACCGCTCGATAGATAAGGCATAGCTTCCATAGATACGATATAAGCAGGCACCATGTACTCAGGTAGAACTTCTTTAATACGAGCCTTTAATGCTTGTATATTGAACTCCTGGGCATGTTCAACATAGGCGCATAAATAACTTCCCGCAGAACGGTCGTCACGAGCAAGCACTACTGCCGTCTGGACCCCTTCGTAGGCCAGTATTGCCGCTTCAATCTCACCCAGTTCGATCCGGTAGCCCCGAATTTTCACCTGATGGTCAATCCGACCCATATATTCAATGTTTCCATCCGGCAGCCATCTCGCCAAATCTCCCGTCCGGTACATCCGTCCCTCTGACGTATATGGGTCTTCTACGAACTTCTCCTCCGTCAGTTCTTTCCGATTCACATATCCTCGGGCTACGCAGTCCCCTCCAATATGCAGCTCGCCCGGTACACCTATTGGCTGCAATCGGTCTTTATGGTCCAAAATATACAATTTCACGTTATCAATCGGCTTCCCGATCGGAATACTCTCCGGTTCCTGTTCCGCAGGACAGTCGTAATACGCCACCTCTACCGTCGCTTCCGTCGGTCCATACAGGTTGTGCAGCGTGGCTCCTTCGGTCCCCAGCAAACGGTTAAACCGGCGGACATGCTCTGTCATCAGCGCTTCCCCGCTGGCAAATACTCGCCGTACACTCCGCATTTTCCCGGCGGCTCCGCTGTGCTCGATATACTCCAGGAACGCTCCCAGCATGGATGGCACAAAATGGATCGCCATTACTCCGTTGGCCTCCACCGTTTCGGCTATCGTTGCCGGGTCTTTCTCGCCTCCTGGCTCCAAAAAGCATACTGTCGCTCCCTGAATCGCCCACGAGAACAGCTCCCACAACGATACGTCAAAGGTATAAGGCGTTTTTTGCAGGATCACATCCTCCGCTCCAAACGGAATTCGTTGTTCCATCCAGTGCAGCCGGTTGATCAGTGAAGCGTGCTCAATCATGACCCCCTTCGGCTTGCCGGTGGAGCCTGACGTATAGATCACGTACACCAAATCGCTCGAGCGGTTAACAGGTTCCGGGTTCTTCTCGCATTCTTCTCCTGTAAGCTCCATCCCCTCCATCAGCAAATCTTCGATAGCGATCAGCTCGCGGTCGGCTCCGTGCGGACGAAGGCGGTCCAACTGATCCCGCTGGGTCAGCAGGATAGATGCCCCGCTATCCTCCAGCATGAATCCCAGCCGTTCTTCCGGGTCCTCTGGATGTAACGGCAGATACGCCCCTCCTGCCTTCAAAATCCCCAGCAGGCCGACGATCATCTCCAGCGATCGATGAACTGCGATGCCCACCATCTGGTCGGGCCCGATGCCTTTCTTCCGCAGGACGTGAGCCACCCGATTCGCCTGGGCATTCAGCTCCCGGTACGTCAATTGCCGATTTTGGTATAGGGCTGCCGGATGTTCCGGTGTTCGCTCCACCTGCTCCTCAAACAATTGATGAATCGTCTTCTCCCTTGGATAAGGCGCAGCCGTCCCGTTGAATTTCTTCAAAATCACTTCTTTTTCTACCGTTGTTAATAAATCTGTATCACCTATCGTTTGTGTGCTATTAGCTACAAAAGACCTTAGCACCACCACCATATGATCCAAGAAGCGTTCGACAGTGTCCTTTTGGAACAAAGCACTGTTGTACTCCAAATTTAAATGAAGGTAGCTGCCTGTTTCTTCCGCGCTCAAGGTTAAATCAAATCGGGAAACACCTGGATTGAACGGAAACGGTTTGAATTCCAACCCACTAGATTGTAGGGGTTGCCCTTTTGTATTTTGCATAACAAACATGGTGTCGAAGATCGGGCTTCGGCTCACATCTCTCCGCAGCGCAAGCTTTTCGACCAATTGCTCAAAGGGATATTCCTGATGCTCAAAAGCAGATAAAACCGCTTCCTTAACTTCATCCAAAAAAGCAGAAAGACTCTTCTCCGATGAAGGGCTAGTACGCAGTGCCAACGTATTGACAAACATGCCGACGATCTTTTCCGTGTCTGGATGTCTCCTCCCAGCAACCGGCGTACCGATGACAATGTCATCTTGTCGTGCATGCTTGGACAAAACAACGTTATATACAGCCAGTAAAATCATGAATAATGTACTTTGAGTTTCAGCTGCGAGTTTATGAAGTGGCTCTGTTATATCATCGCCCAGAATTCGAGATACCGTGTTACCTTCATAGCTTTGAATAGACGGTCTTGGAAAATCCGTTGGTAGCTCCAGTACAGGTGGCTCATTTTTAAAGATGTCCAGCCAGTAGGATTCCTGATCTTTAATAAATCCATGATTTACTTGCTCATTATGCCAGCTAGCATAATCTTTGTACTGAACGGATAGAGGCGGAAGTGCTTGTCCATCATACGATTTTACAAATTCATCCATAATAATAGACATAGAAACGCCATCCGAAATAATATGGTGCAAATCAACCAGCAGCATATTTTGGTTCTCTGTCAACGGAATCAGCTCGCCTCTTAATAAAGGGGCACGGCTCAGGTCAAACGGTTGGACAAATTCACTTAGCACCGTTTCTATTTGCTGTTCCTCTAAATCCTCTTTGCTGGTCAGACTATGAATCTTCAACTCAAATTCTACTTCGTCATGTACGCTTTGAACTGGCTCTCCGTTGATCCATGAAAATGAAGTGCGCAATGCTTCATGCCTGTTAATCAGAGTGGTGAATGCCATTTTCAACCGCTCCTGATCCAGATGGCCTTGAACGAGCATGACAGAAGGCATATTGTAAACCAGTTCCGCTCCTTCAAGTTGATGCAGTATCATCTGACGTCTTTGCGAGGAGGAAACCGGATAATAGGTTTGACCAGAAAGTAGAGCAATTTCGGTAAATGTACCTGCCCCTCTCCCGATGGTACGTTCAATGAGTTTGCTCATGCTTTCCACAGTTGGATACTCAAATATTTCACGCATAGGCAACTCGACCTGGAATTCTCGAATAATTTTCCCGATCAGTATTGTAGCCTTTAGCGAATGTCCACCCAGTTCAAAAAAATGGCTGTGTACACCTATTGGGCTCACATGCAGAATATCCTCCCACAAACGTACTAGACGAGTTTCTGTATCTGTACGAGGAGCTACAAACCCCTGCTCCCGAATCACATGATGGGGCTCAGGAAGCGCTCCTCGGTTCACCTTTCCATTAGTCGTAAGAGGTATCGCAGCAATCTGTATTAGATGAGCAGGTACCATATACAAGGGTAGAGACGCTTTCAAATAGGATCGTATTTCCTGTGTTAAGAGTTCACGGTCAGACACAATATAAGCGCATAAATACGTTTCGTCCTCTTGGTCTTTTCTAGATAGAACAACGGCCTCTCTGATGTCATGATGAGAGAGCAGGACCTTTTCGATTTCTCCAGTCTCAATACGATATCCACGAATTTTCACCTGATGGTCTGTTCTTCCGAGATACTCCACATTGCCGTCAGGAAGCCACTTTGCCAAGTCCCCTGTTTTATACATGCGCTCTCCGATAACGAAGGGACTATCTGTGAATCTTTCGTCCGTTAGATCAGGTTGATTAATGTAGCCTTGGGCTACTCCTGTACCAGCAATATAAAGTTCCCCCGGAATACCGACAGGAAGCAGTCTCCCCTCCTGATCCAAAATGTACAACCGGTTATTGTCAATCGGCTTACCGATTGGAATACTCTGCAAATCATCTCCATCCGGGCAATCAAACCATGTTGCATCCACTGTTGCCTCTGTTGGTCCGTATAAATTATGCAGAGTTGTGCCATTCGGCTTTCGAAGCAGAGTATTAAACCGTCTGGCTTGCTTTACTGTTAGTGCCTCCCCGCTAGCGAAAACTCGTTTAATACTGCTGAGTTTTCCCTCTGCTTGGTGCTGCTCAACATACTCCAAAAAAACAGACAACATGGAAGGTACAAAATGAAGGGTTGTAATTTTCTGCTCTGCCACCGTGTTCACCAGTAGCTTGGGATCCTTCTCCCCATCAGGTGGAAGAAAGTAGACTGAAGCTCCGGCTATAGCCCACCAAAATAGTTCCCATACAGAAACATCAAAGGTGTAAGGTGTTTTCTGTAAAATGATATCGCCCACACCAATCGGATACTTTTTTTGCATCCAATGAAGTCGATTCACTATAGAGGTGTGACGAATCATAACTCCTTTAGGCTTACCTGTAGAACCGGAAGTATAAATTACGTAAGCTACATCCTCCGGCCCACTGTAAGGTTCAAGATTAGTTTTTTCAGTTGCCCAGTCTGCTCCGATCGCAAGCACGCTGATATTCTGTGAAAGATCCTTCAGTGTAGATTGGATTTCCTGCTGCACCAGCAGGATGGAAGCTCCGCTGTTACCCGCTATATATTGAATTCGTTCCAGAGGATCCTCTGGATTGATTGGCAAGTAAGCCCCCCCTGCCTTAAGAATAGCCATGATCCCGACTAGCATCTCCGGTGAGCGATAGGCTGCAATCCCAACAATCTGGCCAGTTTGCACCCCTTTCATCCTCAAGACGCGAGCCAATCGATTAGCCCGTTCGTTCAATTCCAGATAAGTTAACCGCCCATCAGCGAATGCTGCTGCCAAACGATTCGGCGTCAGTGCCGCCTGCTCTTCGAAAAGCTGTTGAATCGTTTGACTTTGAGGATACAAGGCATTTGTATCATTAAAATCTCGCAGGATTCTGTGTTTTTCCTCGCCAGAAAGCAAATCAATATCGTCCACATCCATGTGCGGATTAGAGACTACCTGTTCAGCTATTTGTTTTAGGTGCAGTTCAATTCTTTGAATATCTGAAGCTTGATAAGCAATACTGTTATAGCCGAACTTAACTTTCAATTCTTTACCAGGAATGACTCCAATATTAAAATCATAATTCGTTTGCTCAAAACCTTCGGTTTCCACAATTGAAACAAGCTGTTCTCCTTCGCCACCCGCAAGCTCTTCAGTAATTGGGTAGTTCTCGAACGCTATGATATGGTGGATCAAGTTCTTACCCAGTGGGGTTAGCATCTGGATATCAGCCAAGGATAGAAAATGGTACTTCCCCGATTCCATCATGTTCTGCTGAAATTGTTTAATTATTTGAGAAAATGTTTGTGCTTCTTTATGACAAATACGTACAGGAATCGTATTAATAAATAATCCAACCATTTTCTCCGACCCTTCCAGCTCAGCTGGACGGCCGGAAACAACGGAACCAAATACCACATCCTTGGTGTTATTGTATCTTTGCAGCAACAGACCCCATATCCCATGAAATACAGAACTTAAGGTTACCTGATTTTGTTGTGCTATCATTTCCAAACCACGGGTTAACTGCTCATCCAGGGTGAAAATATGGTTGTTCAGCTTGTAGCTTCCATCCTCAGTTGACTTGCTGCTAAGAGGTAAGCCACTTTGCTCTTCCACACCTGATAATTGTTGTTCCCAATAAGCAAGAGCTGTCTTCTTATTTTGCTGCCCTAACCAACTGATATATCGGCTATACGGAAATACAGCGTCCAATTCTGGCTTCTGCTTGATGGAATAAGCTCTGTAAATTTGGAACAGATCCTTCGCAATGGTACCAATACACCAGCCATCCATAATGATGTGATGAAAGCTTAGAACCATTTTGCAGCTTGTGTCACTTAATGCAAGAACACTTATCCGAATAAGGAGATCTTTTTCAAGATCAAAACGCATTTTCCGATCATTAATCGTAAAATTATCAACATATAAACGTTGTTCTGCTTCATTTAATTCAGTAATGTCTCTATAATCAATCGTTGCTTCTTTATTAGCCAGCACGACTTGTAACGGTTGGTCTGTTTCTTTATAAACAAACACAGTCCTTAATACATCATAACGGTCAATTAGGGTTTGGAAGCTTTCCTTCAGCGTCTCTGCATTCAACCGTTCATTTAAGGTAATGACCGTTTGATCAAAATATGCTTCTGAGTGCTCGTCTAAAATGGAGTGATATAGAAGCCCCTCCTGCATGGGTGTCAATGGATAAATATTTTGAATGAGTGCGTTTCTCATACGGCTCACCACTTTGCTACAAGTTTAGTTTGTTACTTAAGAGTTGGGACAGGTTCTGAAACTCATCGATTGACAACTTGTCATAGAGAAAATCAGTTGGACTTTGTTCCGTTACTTGTTTGCTGCAGCAATGGTCGATTAGATTCGTCAAATGTTTTTGGAATAAAAATAATAGTTGTTCAATGGTTTGTTGCTGGTATTCTTGCTTGTTATAGTTGCATGTAATAATTAATTGTTCGCTCTCATTAATAATGCAGTTGATATCTAACGCTACAGATCTTTCCGTGAAGGGACTAGCCTCTTCTCCAGAGGAAAATTTAGAAAGTGTAAATACATCTGTATCTAGTTCCGTATCAAAACGCCCCATATAATTAAAGGCAATTTCAGGAGCGGCCTGAAATGCAGTCACACCAGACTCATTCACTTGAGCATAGTTTAATACCCCATACCCAAAGCCCTTGTTCGGTATCCTTCTAAGGCTGTCTTTGATGTTCTTAATCTGATATGAGAGATCATGCGCATTGTCCACTTCCAGTAAAAATGGATACATTGTTGTGAACCAGCCAACAGTTCTGGAAATGTTCATTTCCTGAAACACTTCTTCTCGCCCATGCCCTTCAAGATAGATCAACACACGAGACTGCTGAGTCCATTCTTTGATACTTAATCCAAGAGCAGTGAGCAAAATGTCATTAATTTCAGTATTGTAGGCCTGGTGCACCTGTCTTAACAATTTGCTAGTGTTCTCATTATCAAGTGATACACTTACATTTTCACTATCACGCAACATGTTGGTTTCATAGGAGCTGTCTTTAGGCAACGCTCCGGACTGAGTTTGCTCCAGCTGTGCCCAGTATTCCAGTTCCTGCGCCAGCTCCTCGCTTGTTGCATATTGGCTTATTTCTTGTGCCCATGAGCGGTAAGAATCCGTTTTGTCTGGCAAGTGTAGTGCTGTCCCCTGCTGATATTGCTGATAAAGGGACGTAAAATCTTGTAAAATAATTCTCCACGAAACCCCATCAACTACCAGGTGATGAACCGCAATGAGCAGGTGATCCCCTTCAGCAGTCCGGAATAATCCAAGCTTCATTAAAGGACCGGTGGTGAGATCGAAACTACTTTGAATAGCCGTCGCTTCTTGCTCAATCCATGCTTCTGCTGGTAGACCTTCAGGCAGTGATTTTATCGTCAAGGATAGTGGTTGATTGTTTAGTCCTTCATTGTATTGAACGATGCGATCTTCTCTCTGACAGAATGTCATCCTTAAGGCATCATGATGTTTAACAATGCAGTCAAATGCAGCCATAATCCCTTGCTCATCAAAACCGTCTTCAGAAAATAGCATGACGGACTGATTAAAATGCTGAGGACTTACCTTCTGTAGATGGAAGAATCGCTGCTGTATTGGCGTTAAAGGCAGCTCTCCCTCAATGGCTTCCTGACTAATCTTCCGACGGATCACCTTAACGAATGGGCTCAATTGTCTAATCTGAGGGTACAAAAATAATTCTTTAATGCTTAGCTTGTAGCCATGTGTGTTCAAACGTGAGACGATTTGCAGACCCTTAATAGAGTCTCCTCCCAAATCAAAGAAGTTGTGAGTCGCACTTACGCCTGTTACGGCAAGCACTTCCTCCCATATGTGGGCCAGCAATACTTCAGTCTCACCTGTTGGTTTCACATACTCTACTTCTAAGGCACCGCTCCAGTCAGGTTCAGGTAATGCTTTACGGTTAATCTTTCCGCCTGGTGTTATGGGAATCATGTCAAGCGGAACATACACCGAAGGTATCATGTAATCAGGAAGCTCCTTAGCCAACTGTATTTTGATACGATCCGTATCTACTGGGTTAGCTGATACCACATAAGCGCATAAATAAGAACTTCCCTTATTTTCTTTGACCATCACGACAGTTTCCTGAATATCAGCTATGCCTAAAAGATGATATTCAATTTCACTAAGTTCAATCCTGTACCCGCGAATTTTGACCTGAAAATCGGATCTACCCAGGAATGCAATATTACCGTCAGGCAAGTATTTAGCTAAATCCCCCGTTTTATAGAGCTTTTCATAGCCAGGCATTGAATAAGGATTATCTATAAAGCTGGCCTTCGTTTTGATCGGATCATTCAAATATCCAATCCCAAGTGGTGTACCTGCAATATACATTTCTCCTGTAATTCCTACGGGAACCCTCTTTAGTCCAGAGTCCAATATATAAATCTTGGTATTGGCAATTGGCTTTCCGATAGGAATTCTGTCTTCATCTCCTGTCACTCGATAAGCAACACAGCCAATACTTGCCTCCGTTGGACCATACAGGTTCGTGATTTGAACATGAGGAAAAATGGTTAAAAATGTATGAACTGTCGATGGCGTAATTTCCTCACCACCAAGAATAACTTGTTGAAGAGAATCCAATTGCTTAGTTCGAGTTGAATTTTGATCTAACTGGTTGACAATAGCATTAAATACGGATGGAACGAAGTCTGTAAAAGAAATACGCTCCTGTTCAATAATATTTGTCATGTACGTAGCATCCACTGTCATGCCTGTTTCCGGCAAAACAGTTGTGCCACCGTTCATTAATGGCCAGAACAATTGCCAGACCGCGCTGTCGTATACATGATGAGTCGTCTGGAGAACACTTTGTGCAGCCGATGTTCCAAAATAGTCATTCATCCATAGAAAACGATTGGTGATTCCTTTATGGGCAGCAATAACTCCTTTTGGTTTGCCGGTTGAACCCGAAGTGAAGATGACATAGATTGGTGATTCCATATCTACATCGACTACCGGGTTACTGATAGCGTTACTCCTCTTTTCGACTACAGAGCAGTCTATAGCTAGATACTCTCCAGCATTTATTTCTGAACTGATAGGAGTACTTGAATTGACCAATAGGATAGAACTTCCCAAATCCTGCAAGGCGCTCTGTAAGCGATCAATAGGCCACTCTGTATCAAGAGGCGAAAAAGCAGCCCCTGTTTTCATAACAGCCAGTATGGATACTACCAGTTCCAGGCTCCGTTCCATGAGTATAGGTACATAACTTCCAAGTCCAATTCCTTTAGCCAACAAATCGCCTGCTATCGCATTCGCCTGATCATTTAATTCCTTATAGGTCAGCACCTGATCTTGATAGATAACGGCTCTAGCATCAGGTCTTTTGCCAGCCTGCTCCTCAATATAATGATGTATAGGTCTCGGCTGTGGATAAGCTATATCAGTGCTGTTATAACGCTCCTCTATAGCAGCCGCTTCTGTTGCGCTTAGGAGATTAATATCAGTCAATGCCATATCAGCGTTTTGGACTATTTCCTCTAATACATTTAGGTAATGCTCGACGAGAAGCTCAATGGTTTCTTTTTTATACAGTTTTGTACTGTACTCAAATTCTAGATGAACTCTCCCAGCCTTTTGTTCGGCATTCAGTACAAGATCGAATTTGGAAATCCCCGTTTTGAACGGATATAACTCAAAGTAAAGGTTATCAGCTTGCCACTGCTGTGCATCCGTATTCATAAAGGAGAACATCGTGTCAAATAACGGATTTCGACTCAAGTCTCTCTTGATGGACAGCTTATCAACCAGTTCGGCAAATGAATACGATTGATTTTGCAGAGCTTGTAGCGTGTTTTCTTTTACTTCGTTCAAAAAGGTTTTGAAGCTCTTATGACTAGCCGGATGGTTCCGAATGGCCAGTGTATTAACGAATAACCCTACGATCCCGTTGGTATCTGCATGCGTTCGTCCAGACGTTGGAATACCAATTACGACATCTTCTTGTCCCGCATATTTCCCCAACAGCACATTATAGGCAGCAAATAAGAGCATAAAGAGAGTGCTATCTGTTTGAAGACAAGTGAGGTTCAACTGTTCTACAAGCTTTTCGGACAGCTCAATTTTCACCATATCTCCAACAAAACTCTGCAATTGTGGGCGCTGATAGTCTGTAGGTAGATCTAGAACGGGCAGTTCTCCCTTATATTGCTCAAGCCAATATTGTTCCTGCTTTGCATGAATTTCTGTATTCGATCTGAGCCAAGCAGAGTAATCTTTGTATTGAAGCGGTAAAACGGGCAGTTCTTCTCCCTTGTACAGCTTGTTCCATTCGTTAATAATGGTGTCGATAGAAGTACCGTCGGCTATCAAATGGTGCATATCAATAAGAAGCATACATTTATCCCGATCCATTTGAAGAAGCTCCGCCCGAAATAGTGGGGCTTTACCAACATCAAAAGGCCGTATGAAATTACGAATCAATGTATCTATACCCTTTGTCGTAATATCACCAGCAGCCCGGGCAAAGCCAAGTTCAAAGCTTACCTCTGGTTGTACAAATTGCACCGCTCTATCATCCACATATCCGAACGAGGTCCGAAATGCTTCGTGCCGGGCTACTAATTGTTCAAAGGTACGCTCCACTCTTCTTCGATCTACATGTCCTTCGATCATCAATGCTGCCGACATGTTGTAAGCCACACCCGTCTCATCCAGCGGCAGCACGGCCAACAATCTGGATTGTGCTGGAGAAACCTCATAATAAGCTTCCTCAGTCACTGCCTCAATTCGTCGATAATCTGTTGGCTTGGCAGCAAGTATTTTCTTGGAGAGTGCTTCGATTGTTGGTGCCCCAAATATATCTTGAGTCGAAATTTCGATATGAAAGACCTCGTTGATTTTCGCAGTCAACAGAGTAGCTTTCATCGAGTGCCCACCTATTTCAAAAAAATGATCGTGTATACCAATCGGCGAAATCTCCAGCAGATCCTGCCACATTTCGATCAATAGCTGCTCCGTTTCATTATGGGGCCCAACGTGCTGTAATTCTTTGTTGAGATGACCACCTGGTTCAGGCAATGCACTTTTACTAACTTTACCATTTGCTGTCAGCGGCATCGCATCCAACAAAATTACATGGGCTGGTACCATATAGTGAGGCAGGCTTGACGACAAATAGTCTTTCAAAATATCTACTGTAACTGATTCCCGCAAAACGGCATAAGCGCATAAATACGGATTGTCATCTGTTCCTTTAATCACTACTGCTGCCTCTTTTACCGCTCTGTGAGCCAACAATGTGCTTTCAATTTCACCTGGCTCAATCCGGTAGCCTCTGATTTTAACTTGTTGATCTGCTCGACCAAGATACTCTAGCGTTCCGTCAGGTAACCATCTCGCCAAATCTCCTGTTCTGTAGAGCTTCATATTGTCCAAATAAGGATGCGGGATAAATTTCTGCGCCGTAAGCTCAGGACGATTACGATATTCTCGCGCAATACCTTTACCCCAAATACACAATTCTCCTGGAAGTCCTATTGGTCGCAACTGCAAGTATTGATCCAGAATGAGAACACCCGTATTTGGAATCGGCTTTCCAATACACCCTACTTCTTCAGGCCCCATATCTCGTAACATCGTTGTAACAACGCTATTTTCTGTTGGGCCATATTCATTGAACAATTGAATGCCGGGATGTTTGGCTTGGCTGGCTTCTACCAACCGTTTCGTTGCTTTCTCACCGCCTAACGTTACAACCTTGAGAGACATGGCTTCATCTGGGGCCAGACCCTCTATAACAGACATGTACATGGAAGGAGTACACACGAGATGTGTAATATGACTTGATAAAATTAAGGTCTTCAGAGCCGATAATTCACTCAATTCCTCATTCGTAGGCAGCACCACCGTACTTCCAGACAGCAGCGGAGTAAAAAAGGCACCCACAAAAGCATCAAATGAGCTAGACAGCAATGGCAGGATACGGTCTGTTGCTTCTAGTGCGTATTCATTTATTCTCCAAGATAACGTATTTAATATCGCTCGATGCTCAATACAAACTCCTTTAGGAGTACCGGTTGAGCCCGATGTATAGATCACATATGCCAAATGACTTGAATCCGATTCCCACTTGGAAGACAACTTGCTTTCTGTTTTATACCACTCATCATCGTCCATATTTAGGACTAAGCCTTCATAAGTAGTAGCATTGTAATTAGATGAGTCATTCAACAACAGGAGCGGAGCCCCGCTATCCTCAAGCATAAAGTGAATTCGTTCTTCTGGATAAGAACTGTCGATTGGAAGATAGGCACCACCGGCTTTTAAAATAGCCAACATACCCACGGCCAAATCTAATGAACGGCCCGCCATTAATCCGACTACAGTGTCTGCCCCTACTCCCCGCTTCATTAATGCCCTCGCCAGCTGATTTGATTTCTCGTTCAGCTCTTTATAAGTAATCACATGTCCCTGATGAACTACAGCTACATGATCCGGACTTTTGAGGGCTTGCTCTTCGAATTGCAAGTGCAGCGTTTCTTGTTTCTTCACTATCGATGAAGATGGCGGATCAAAAGTGTTAAAGCCGTGTATTAGCTGTAACTTCTCTTCCTCAGGTAACCATTCCAACTTCCCAATCTCGCTCCAAGGTTGTTCCAAAATGGAGCGTAGTATTTGTATATAGAGACTAGCAAGGCGATCAATCGTTTCTGATCGGAACAATTGGGTACAATAATTGAAGCGTAAGGCCAGACCCTCCTGCCATTCGTCAGCACTTAGTACCAAATCGAATTGGGAAATTCCTGGATTGAATTCACTTGGATGAAATTTTACTCCATTGGCTTCAAGCGAACTCATTTCAAAATTCTGCATGACAAACATCGTATCAAACAAAGGATTGCGTCCTTGGTCACGACGGATATCCAGTCTCTCAATCAATGCTTCAAAAGGATAGTCTTGATAATCCATAGCTCGTAGAGTCGTTTCTTTGACCTCTTGCAAAAATGAATGAAAACTACGCTGAGGAGACGGACGGTTCCGCAAAGCTAACGTGTTGACAAACATCCCCATCATCGTTTCCGTGTCCGGATGCTGACGCCCTGCCACCGCTGTTCCTACAATAATATCTTCCTGACCCGTATACTTTGCGAGCAGTATATTATAAGCCGCAAGCAGGATCATAAAAGCTGTAGTCCCCGTATTTTTGGCAAGCTTCTTTAATTCTTCTGTCATCGCTGAAGTGATGTTATACGACAATACAGCCCCTTCGTAGCTTTGATGTAATGGTCTAGGGAAGTCCGTAGGCATTGCCAGTATAGGTAATTCTCCGTTCAAAACATTTTTCCAATAATGTTCCTGTTCAAACAAACGATTACTGGTATACTGTTCCTTTTGCCATGCAACAAAATCTTTATATTGAATTTGGATCGGAGCTAAAATTTCACTCCGGTACAGTTGTACGAGTTCATTAAGGAAAATGGATAACGAAAGCCCATCTGCAATACTGTGATGCATATCCATGACCAACATATGTTTATTAGCCTCAAAGCGAAACAATTCTGCTCTGAAAAGTGGCCATTGGCGCAGATCAAACGGACGGACAAACAAGCGACTCATCTCGTCTGCATCTTTCTCCAATATTTCTGTGACTTTGATTTCAAAAGTCGGCTCATCATGAATAACTTGTACAATTTCGCCATCCACGATATTAAAAGAAGTACGAAATGATTCATGACGCCGGATCAAATCCAGGCAAGCCTTCTGAAGACGAGGGATATCTAGATCCCCATCAATACGCACCTGACCCGTAATATTGTAGGCTGTACCTATCCCCATATCCTGTAAGACAAACATACGCCTTTGGGCATCTGATACTGCATAATGCGTACATTCTTCGAGCTTTTTAATAGAAACGGCTGTTCCTTGTTTGGCTCCTTCGATCACCTTGGCCAAGGTCGAAACTGTCGGTGAATGGAAAAGTACATTCAAAGGGATTCGTTTGCCAAACTCTTGATGAACTCTGGCAAGCAAGAGAGTCGCCTTCAACGAATCTCCTCCTAGATCAAAGAAATTGTCATCAGATCTAACACGATTTAATCCCAGCACCGTTTCCCAAATTTCTCCTACTTTTCTCTCCGTGCTACTAACTGCCTCAACAGGTTCTTTGGTAACAGCTTGTTTCATAGTAGAAAGCTGCGACAAGTCTACATATCCCTGCGAATTTAAGGGCATGTTTTCAAGCTGTACGATCTGTTGAGGTACCCATTGGTCTTGCAAATGATTTCGCAATTGCTTGCGAAGAATTTCCTCTATTCCATCATCAGGACTCGTAACATAGGCAACCAAATGTGTGTCTGCTCTGCCCTCTATGCTCTGGGCTATCACTTGGCATTCGCTAATTTGTGGAATAGAGGTAATAAATCGTTCAAGCTGTTCAGTATATATGGCATGTCCTTTTATATAGGCTCGCTTCTGAACAGGTCCCAACAATCGCAATTCACCGTTTGCGGTTCGCAAAGCCAGGATTCCTGTCGGTAAATATACTAAATTTTCGGAAGGCGATTCGTTTTCCTGTACTACATGCAATTCCCCGATCGTCCCCACAGGCGCAGGTTGCAGATAATGATCCAGTAAATAGATGGCTCTTGGTGAATCATTGTCCGTAATGTCGCTGGATTCGAGTTCCACATAGTCCCTGTAGTTTTTAGCCCCATATTTCAGTTCATCCTGATTTAAGAGTGAGATATCTACAAAATCCCGTTCCTGCCCATCAGCAATCGTGTTCAGGATGTGCAAAAAGTACTTTGCCCAAATCTGCATTGTTTCTGATGCGGCCAAGCTAGCTTTAATATCAAAATCAAACCAAAGCTCTCCTTCAACCTCCATCACATTGAGAAACATGTCATATTTGGAGTACAGGATCGGTGTCGGTATCAATTCAACATCCAGTCCATGAAAATGAAAATTCTGCATCGGTCGATCCATGTTGAAGATGACATTCATTTCAGGAATCAGTATGTTTTCTATACGCTCAATTAGATCAGCAAAAGAGTAGTTTTGAAGCGGTTCGACTTCCTGTATGACTCGCTTAACTTGTGTCATATACTTAAATAATGATTCTTTGCTGGTAATATGGCTCACAATCGGTAGCATATTAACACAGTTTCCGATCAAATTAACTTGTTCCATTCTAGACTGACCAGAGGTAGGAATACCTACTACTATCGTGGTGTTTCCCGTTAAACGGTGCAGAAATACTTTATATGCTGTCAAAAGTGTGACAAACAGACTGTTACCCGCTTTAATACTAAATTTTTTCAATTTTCTCGTCAGCGTACTGTCTGCCCGAATATTTATTCTTCTTCCACTATACGCTGGTTTCTTCATACCACCGTCCTCTGACGGAATGTCCATGGCGACAGAGACGGAATCCAATGTCTGTGCCCAGTAAGAAACTGCCTCACTCACTCCTGCACGCTCTAGTTCCAACTGTTGCCAAGCTTGAAATTCCCTGAATTTTGGCGGTACAGGCAGCTTGACTATATTTTCACCTTTGCAGAAAGAAGTGTAGACTTGCTCACATTCACGGATAAACACTGCCATTGACCAACCATCCGCAATAATATGATGAAACGTGAATACTACAATATGTTCATCCGGTTTTAAACGTAAAATGTGAGTTCGGAACAATGGTTCTTTGGACGTCAGATCAAACGTCCTTTGCCCCTCTTCCTCAAACCATTGCTTGACCTTTTCTTCATGCTCTGATGGAGGAAATCCTGAGAAATCATTCAGGGAGATGACCACATTCACATTCTCAAGAACATGCTGTTCTTCACCATCGGGGTCAATAACCGTCCGTAGCGACTCATGCCGATTCACAATTGTCTGTACTGAACGTTTTACAGTATCAAGCTGCAGTTGACCCTGCATTCGCAATGCTGCTATCTCGTTGAATGCAGTAGATGAATCACTTCTGGATTGCGTAGCAAACCAAATTTGCTGCTGCTCCTTTGTTAAAGGGAACGATGAGGATTCGAGGGGAACCACATCATTTTTTCGGCTTCCATTTCCATCTGGTGATGGCGTATGGTCAGGTAGGAATCCCCCTTTTCTCAATTCCTCCACACTTTCCTTTACAGCCTGTGTAATTTGTTGAAGGTCTCCATCTGTATGAGAAGTCGATAAAAAGCAATTGCGACCTTCCCATATGTAAATTCCCTTGTCAATCAGCAGATGGAAAAAGAGCTCAATGTCGCCAAACGAAACAAACCGGAATAATGAGCCATAGTTCACCATGTGGATAGGCACACTATTTTGTTTAAAATAAGTATTCAGCTCTGCTACCCATTCGTTGGTTCTTCGGTTCAGTTGTTCCTGAAGATTCGGCCCTTCAGACTTCAAATATTTCAAAGTGGCTAGAGCCGTATGCATGGTCAGCGGATGTGTACAGAAAGTACCACCTACGAACGTTTTAATATTCGTGTTTTCTGGATAGGAGTTATCTCCGAACGACCACACACCTCCATCTACGGTGTCCATAAATTCTGAGCTTCCGGCGACTATGCCAACAGGCATACCTCCGCCCGCCACTTTTCCGTAAGTAACTAAATCAGCTTTAATTCCAAACCAGGCTTGAGCACCTCCTGGATGAATTCTAAATCCTGTGATTACTTCATCAAAAATAAGTGCCGTTCCCGAATGTGCTGTTATTTCGCGAATTTGCTCCAAGAACTCCTTTGGTTGCAAATCCGGTCTTCGACTCTGTACAGGCTCCACCAATACGGCGGCAAGTTCATGTGCATAATGTTTGATAGCTTTTATAGAATCCGGGTGATTATAAGGGAGTACAATTACATCCTCCATCATGCTCGAAGGGATTCCCGGTGCCATGGGCAAAGCCTCTCCCCCGCTTGAGTTCGGATCAGACACGGCAAGTACACCATCGAATGTTCCATGATAAGAACCAGCAAATAGTACTATTTTGGAGCGTCCTGTAGCTGCTCTAGCCAAACGTAAAGCGACCATAACAGCTTCTGACCCCGAATTGTAAAAGGCAACCCGCTCCACTCCTGTTAGCTCGCTAATCAAGGCAGCAACCTCGCCTGCTGTATTCGACATAGGGCCGATCGAAGGCGTACGGTCGTGCACATTGCTCCGTAAAGTATCGGTTAGCCAAGCTGGATTATG
This sequence comes from Paenibacillus sp. DP01, assembly GCF_044784315.1. Lineage (NCBI taxonomy): Bacteria > Bacillati > Bacillota > Bacilli > Caryophanales > Paenibacillaceae > Paenibacillus > Paenibacillus sp. DP01. The sequence goes on along the minus strand of NZ_CP173059.1, from coordinate 1,120,513 downwards.
ACCCAATAAATGAACCCCGAAGCCCATAGTTAAATCAATGTACTCGTTCCCATCCACATCCCATATCCTTGAACCCGAAGCGCTCTCTGAAATGATAGGATATACAATTTCTTTCCAATAGGATCGGAACCCAGACACATGACGATTATTGGCATGAACCAGTCGACTTTCCTGTGTGTATTTCTTGGACCCAAGGGTTCGTTGAGTATATCGTTTAATAAAACGCTGTAAGAAATCATTTTGCCGCGCACTGTATCCACTTTCCTCACCGATCAGTAGAGGTTGATAGGGTACAAAGGGTTTGGATTCAGTAGTTGGATTCACTTTAATTGTAGAAGTGATAGGCACGTCAGTTGCCACAACATGCAGAGATGTAGGCTGAACACTGACTGTGTCTTTGTTTGTGGTTAACGGTGCTGCCTGAATAGTTCCTCCTTGACCGCCACTAAGCATCTCCAGTTGTTTGGTCAACACTTGAGTAAGTCCCAGCTGTTGGTTGTTCAGTAATTCAATTTGTTGAGAGAGTAACTTTTCCAGGCCACCCAACTCGGACGAAGGCTTTGCAGCAACCGTATTTTCCGGATTGACTTCTGTCCGATCATCGACCGTATTTAGAGCATCCGCAGCCGCAACTGATTGGGTGGTATATGTCAAATCTGAAATAAACGTTGTTAGACGATCCAGGTTTGTGACACTTTCAAAAAAGTGGTTCATGGGAACATCCACATTAAATTGTTCTCTAATTTCTTTTTGAACTTGAACTAGCATAATTGAATCCAAGCCCATTTCTAGAAAATGCATCTGCTCATCCAGTTGTTCCACCGTAAAACCAGAAACTTTACTGATTACATCTTTTAATACTTTGGAAATATTTGCTGTGTAGTCGATCTGATCTGTAGCTTGCAGCTCTTTTGGATACGCGGACTCCATACGTCTCTCCTCCCTGCCTACGTTACTTATCTGCACTACTTTTGGAGTAAACCAGCAACGATTTCGTTCAAAAGGGTACAAAGGCAGCGACTGGATTATTTTGATCTCATCCGTATAAAGCGCTTGCCACGGAATAGCCATACCTTTGACATACAGTTCACCCAATTGACGTAGAGCGTGAATATCTGTATGTGCACTTGCTCTGATAGCTGTAATCAATCGACCTACCGTATCATCTTTTTCCCGTTTATGATCAACGCTCTGTTTATGAGAACCTATATACATATCAGGTACATTCTCTTGTTGGTTCCCGGAAGTCCATCGCTCCAACTTGTGTAATAAATCCTCTAAGCTGGAAGTGATAACTGCTAATTTATGTTCCATATGAGCTCTGCCGATATGTGTGGTATAGCACATCTGCTCCAAGGAAACCGCTGGATTTAGGCGTAAATAGTCCACATATTCCTCAACCAAATGATGCAGGCTTCGCTCATTTTTTGCAGAAACCGTAAAAAGATGAACACCATCCGGCGTGTTTACAGATTCCTCATGTGTTCGCGTTTCTATAAACTCCTCCATAACAACATGAGCATTGGTTCCACTGAAACCAAAAGAACTTACTCCGCAGCGAAGTGGGGCATCATTTGAACTTAAATCTGCTACTTCTGTCGTCAAATAAAACGGCGACAATTCAAAATTAATACGGGAGCTAGGTTTCTTAAAATGAACCAACGGAGGATTCTTCCTCGTTTGCAGCATCAGAACTGCTTTAATAAGACTGGATACTCCTGCTGCTTCAAATAAGTGACCAATATTGGGTTTGACCGAACCGATTGCACAAAATTGTTTTTTGTCCGTATATTTTTCAAAAGCTTGTGTCAATCCCGCAATCTCAATAGGGTCCCCCAGTTTAGTTCCCGTTCCATGGGCTTCGATAAATGACAGAGTTTCCGGGTGAATAGCCGCATCATTCCAAGCCGCCTCCACCACTTCTGCCTGTGCGGAAGGACTAGGCGCAGTAATTCCTACCGTTGTACCATCCTGATTCACCGCACTTCCTTTTATTACTGCATAAATACGGTCTCCGTCTTGCAAAGCTTGATCGAGAGGCTTCAACAGAACCGCTGCAACCCCTTCTCCTACACCTGTTCCATCCGCTTCTGCATCAAAGGTACGAGCTCTGTAATTTGGCGATTCCATATCTAGTCCCAGCTTCACTGGTAATAGCATCGTTCGGATTCCTCCGGCAATCGCCATCTTGCAATCCCCTGTCGCTAACGCCTTACAAGCCATATGAATCGCGACAAGTGAAGAGGAGCACGCCGTATCCACTGTTACTGCTGGACCTTTTAAATTAAGAAAGTAAGAAATTCGACTTGCCAGCACTGACGGTAAATTTCCAACAATATACTGGTGAAATTTGTCCGGTTCTCCTTTAGAGAGCATCCGTTCATAATCGTAGCCCACTTTTGAGAAGCCGACGTAAACTCCTACCTTTTGTCCATGAATCCGATCCCCTGCATAACCCCCATCTTCAAGTGCATGCCATGCCGTCTGAAGGAACAATCTCTGATTAGGGTCCATATAGCTAGCTTCCACAGGACTCAGCTTGAAGAACGCATAATCAAATTTATCAATTTCTTCTAAAAAGCCGCCTTCTATAAACTCTTCTGCTCCCTTCCTTTGATCCACAACCGATAAATAATCGATGGCGTCTTGCTTACGTTGAGAGCCTAAGTTCCCGATACAGTCATCGCCTTGGACAATATGATCCCAATACTGTGACACAGATGAAGAACCAGGTAAGTCCAAAGAGAGCCCAATAATAGCCACGTCCTTGCTATGATTGTGATCCGTATCATCCGTAGGAATATGCTGTTGTTCAGAATCAGTAGGGCTCGCTAAAAATTCTGCCAAGTGAGCTATTGAGGGATGATCAAACAAATCGGTAACTGCAAGCTTAATCCCCAGCTGATTTTCAATTTTGTCTGTAATCTGAACCAGTTGTAGGGAATTGGCTCCTAAATCAAAATAGCTGTCTCTCGTATCAACCTCTTGCCTAAGTAATACCTCGCAGCAAATATCGTGAAGTACTTTTTCGATCTCAAACGAAAGTGTAGGCAATTTTTGATTTTTGTTTTCTTGCTCCATAATCCCTTTTAAAACTAATGAAGTCTCCTGATAATGTCCCGCTTCATACTGAGCCGCAAGCTTATACCTCTGCAACTTCCCACTGGTCGTTTTGGGCATTTGCTTAATAGGTATAATATCGTGAACCGCCCATCCTCCATGACGATACAAATGTTTTTTTAATTGAGTTGCAATTGGAGAAAATTTTTCTATCGTCTTTTTGGATACGACAAATACCACAATTTCCTCTGATTCCATCCCATTAACACGAACTCCACACGCCGCCACACGATTAAGTTCGACTCCTTCTACTTCCTCAGCGATACGCTCGATGTCATGAGGGTAAACGTTCTGTCCATTTACAAATATGATATCCTTTGCTCTCCCTGTGACGACTAATTGACCTTCACGGAAGAACCCCAGATCGCCAGTTCTCACCCATCCGTCTAGCGTCAAAAGTTTGGATGTCGAATTCTCGTTGTTATAGTATCCCTTTGTAACATTTTCACCTTTGATTTGTATATGCCCAATAACGCGATCTGCGACTTCCTCATCCTCGTCATTGCATATTCTGATTTCACAATAATCTAACGACTGACCGACTACAACAAATGGCAGAGCATTATGAAAAGTCTTGTCTACCTCCAAGACAGACTCTCCAATGTTTAAGTGCTTACGATCAACATAAACGGTTATATAGTCAGCATCAATTGGCGGGATAGCAACTCCAACCGATGCTTCTGCTAAACCATATGATGCTCGCATACTCGTTCTTTTTAATCCAAAAGGAGCTAATGTCTCAAGAAATGCGTCACATAATTCAGTAGAGATAGGTTCAGCACCATTGATGATGGTACGGATCTTGGACAGATTCCAGTTCATTGCTTTTTCGGGTTTGAAAAATTGCATGAAATACTTATATCCAAAGTTCGGCGAGGATATAATGCTTACTTGATGTTCACTAGCTTTTTTTATCCAAAGTACTGGCTGACGAATGAACAGCGAAGTCGGCATAATGTACTGATTCACTCCAGCAACTAATGGGGTAATATGATTGTAAATTAAACCCATATCATGGGTTAGAGGCATCCACTGCAAGAACGAATCTTGCTCTGTGACGACCGTCCTATTTATAATTCCACTTGTGTTATGAATGAGATTATGATGTGTAAGGATGACTCCCTTAGGATCACCTGTGGAACCGGAGGAAAACTGAATAAATGCTATATCCTCCAATTGAGGGGTGTGTATCTTTGCAAAGGATTGCTTAGGTTGTTCATGGTCTTGAAGAAGTAATTGATGACGATGGCGGATATTTTCGAATAGGTTATTCTGATTGGTTTTCAGGGTATATTTCTCAAGGTCTTTTAATATTTTGGGCTCGATGAGTAAAAAAGGATCGTTAAGAACATCCCAGATTTTAAAAAGCTTCATTCTATGCTCATCATTGTTACCGATGCTGACAGGTACCGGGATCATACCACCAAGAATGCAAGCCCAAAACGCTTTCACAAAATGACGATTATTTTCTATTTGAAATACGATTTCCTGTCCCTGCTTCACTCCTGCATTCTGAAGATTCTCCAGAAACGCTAGAGCTTCCCAATATAAATCTTTATAAGTAAGTGTTGTTTCGTTTTGATCCGACTCAATAAAGGTTATAAATTTATGGTCACTCTTTCCCCGTTCTGTAATAACATCAACCAGGGTTTTGAACCTATTTGTATACATGCTATTCCCCCCGTATATCGTAAGATTTATTAGCTTCCAGTTAATAAATTTACAATTTCCAACATCATTGATGAATCTTATTTAGATCATATTAAGAATCGTCTGTTGTTCTTGCTCGGGCACTTGCTTGGTAGTGAGAATAGTACGAATGAGCTCTAACACCTCTGTATTAACCGCATTATAAACGGTGTCATTTTTATGATTTTGAAGTTGATTGATCCTATTTCGGATCTGCTGACTAGGGTAAACAACTCCCTCCATATGTTGTTTGTAATCCCCGTTTCGATTTCGTGCAATAAGCGCTGCTGCAAAGCCTTCCTCCAGACGCTCAAGTGTAAATTTGCGTGTAGTTTGCTGCTTACTTAGCCACTTGTCCGCTTCTTTTAAAGAAGAACTGGTATTAATAGAAAAAGTAGAGATACTAGGATATCTTTCTTTCATTAGCTGTCCAAGTACTTTTCTCGGACCTAATTCTAGCGCAACAGTAATACCATTCTGGTATAAATAATCCATCGTATCTGTCCAACGTACAGGGCTTATCATTTGCTTGTACAGCAAGTCATAAATTGAGAATTCATCATGTGGTAAGGCTGTTACATTGGAAACAACCGGCCACCTTCCCTTGCGTAGCGGGATTTTTTTTAGTTCTGCGGCAAGCTTATCTGCTGCAGGCTTCATCAGAATACTGTGAAAAGGCCCGCTTACTGTTAAATAGTTAACCTTACTATGTTCTAGACGTTTGATTTTCTCCACTATTCGAGCCATAGGTTCTGTATATCCCGATAGCACGTACTGATTGTTTGAATTGTGACAGGCAATAGATATAACATCACGATCCGTAGATATCTCTTGACATAAGCTCTCCAGAATAGTAGCAGAAACATTCGCAACAGCAACCATAGTCCCTACCCCGTTGGCTGTAGCCTGCTGCATGAACATTCCTCGTTTTCTCACGATTTGAAGTCCATCTTGAAGGGAGAAAAAACCGCTGCACACCAATGCTGAGTATTCTCCTAAACTATGACCGGCCAACAGTTGAGGTTCCAGTTCCAGTATTTCTCTGCTAGCATAGTATGCAGCAAGACTGGCAGTAAGTAAGGCTGGTTGGGCATTCATGGTCTGAAGAAGCTCTTGGGAATCTCCTTCAAAGCAAAGTTTTGAGAGTTTTACACCTAAGATATCATCAGCTTCATCGAATAAACGCTTTACCACAGTAAAATTATCCCATAGTTCTTTACTCATTCCTACATATTGCGAACCCTGCCCAGGAAAAATAAAAGATACTTTATTCATCTGAAAACCTCTTCTCCAGTGAGCTTCCTGAATATGTGTACTTTTCAAATTTAACTTCTGTTGCAAGTTATAACCTTTATAGTATTAAAGCAGAAATTTATGATCGACATAATTAATGAAAAAAAGAATCATTTAAAAACAAATTAAATCATATGTAATTACCGTGCACTAGCATTTAATAAGCTTGTATTAATAATTTATCAATCGTTATTCAAACCCATGTTTTACTCCTTTTACGAATTAAAATAACGATTTATTTCAACAAAGTCAATGAATAAGTCAACCTTTGAATGTTACATTTTTGTAAATAAAAGGTCGCAAAATGTAGAAATTTGTTGATTATCATTAAATAAAGTCGTTTTCTTGAAAGAATAGCTTTTTTCATTATTTTCACTACATAAAAATAAATAAAATTAAATTATGCAATTGTTAAATATTTTTAAAAGATAAACAAATATACACACTTATTATATTATTGTATTTATCCAAATTATGATATTATACTCTTTTTTTAACCTTGCTCTTAAGCTCAGATTGCTCTATGTTTGAAAACATAAATTAAAGACACTACATGAGTCAGATGTCCTTTGCCCCATGAAATTGCTGCTTAAATTATAAATACTATGTAACAATTAAATAACTCTAATAGAATTTTAGAAATATGTGCACGAAAGAATCTACAGATTTTACCAACTGATGAGCTTCGCAGTCTTCCACTTCCGCTCGCTTAGTCTTGAAAAAGTCTGTAGATTTTATAGATACTCGTATTCACGTTGTGATCTCTCACTGCTCAAGACCTAGTTATAATCCTCCCAATAGCGATACTTCATTTCATTCTCACCTTTGGTGACGATGATCATGTTCTCGACATGCCCAGTTTCTTTATTTGTCCGGTAGATCATGGTACGGGTTTCTCCCTCATCGGGAACAGAGAACAGCACCTTGTCACTGATCATACCGCCACCAACGCCGACAACGTGTTCCCCCCAGCCGGAGGCTGCGCCCGAACCTGTTCCACTGACGCCAGTCCCGCGCGACAAAATAAGACCCATTCCATATCCGGTAACGGTCTGGGCCGTTTTACCTAGAGCGTGTTCTCCGGCTGATTGAGTATGCTTTTGGACCCAGTAATCGTATTGGTCCGTATTTTGCTCATAACTTATAATATTTCCTTTTTTATCTATAGATATATCTGTTTTGCTTCCGTCTTTACCTGTCAGTTCAGTGACGGCAACAAGGGAATCGGATGTGATCTTGGAGGTCTCTCCTGTATTGTAATCTGTGCGAGTAACCGAGTCCTCGTATTGCAGCCGCAGGACATTCATCTGGTCGTGGATTTTCTGCATGACTTGCTTGTCGCCGATGGTCTCCGCGTTTTTCAATAGTTCCTCATATTGATGATATTTTTCCGCGTCTGCCTGCTCCCACTCGTCTATATTTTTTGGTGAATTCACGATATCTTCAGCATGATTTCCAGCCTCTCCGCTGCCCGCCAGCGCTGCACTAGCGTTCATCGCTGCTGCCAAGGCTGACCAGAAGCCACGTGTGCTTCCAGCATCCGCATTTCTAAACTTCAAAGCAATGCTTTTCAGCTCAATTTCAATGGATTGAACCTTATTTAATATAGAAGAAAGCGTATATTTAGCTGTACGATAGTCATTATAAAAACGATTTCTCTCCATACCATCCCACTGGCTGTGAAGGCGGTTCATTGTGCTATCCAGACCGTTCAGCTGGTTATACAGTATGCCGTGGGCATTGGCAAATTGGGAGGCCACGTTATCCAGCTGCTCCGGTGTGACTTGGATTTTTGTCATGGTGATCACATCCCATCTTCGAAAATAGGAGATAGACATTAAAGTTTACAGTAATCCTTATTTCATATTGTAAGCTATAGAGGTCGGACATTCATGAGGATTTATACGTATTTGTGTATCCAGAAGCAGTTCCTTTGATATAATGAATCCATATGAGTTTATTTCGACAATATATTATTGAAAGTCAGGTGTAAGGACATGTCAGACAAAAAAATTATTTTTTTTGATATCGACGGTACATTACTGGACGATGAAAAGAAAATGCCGTTAACGGCAGAAAAAGCAGTCTTTGCTTTGAAAGAGCAAGGACATGAGGTAGCCATCGCAACAGGACGTGCTCCTTTTATGTTCAAGGATATCCGCGAGCAGTTAGAAATTGATTCCTACGTTAGCTTTAACGGGCAATATGTGGTGCTCCGTGGGGAAGTCGTCGCTACCAATCCGCTGAATCGAGAAGCCTTGCAAGCGATGACTGATCTGGCACTCACACATAATCATGCTCTCGTATATATGGATCATATGGACATGAAGGCCAATATTCCTAACGATGAGCTTGTGGAGAAATCGGTCCAAACGCTTAAGGCCAAGATTTCGGTTGGGTACGATCCGCTCTATTTCCAAGGGAGAGATATTTATCAGACGCTGTTGATGTGTGCAGCAGAAGAAGAGCCTTATTATGAAGCGGTATTCAAAGCATTTGACTTTGTACGCTGGCATCCAAGTTCGGTGGACGTTGTTCCTCACGCTGGCTCCAAAGCAAAGGGAATTCGCGAAATTACGTCCAGACTGGGCATTGCCGATGAGAATCAATACGCTTTTGGCGATGGATTAAACGATGTGGAGATGCTGACAACTATACATAACAGTGTCGCGATGGGGAACGGTTGTGATGAAGCCAAAGCCGCTGCTAAAATGGTCACAAAACGCGCAGATGAAGACGGTATTTTATACGGACTGCAAAAGCTTGGTTTGTTAAGCTAACAGAATTGTTTGACACGCTGAGCATGTTTCGGGAAAAATCAAGTCGGTTTAATGACTTAGATATGAGAAAATAGGAGGTTGTCGTTGGTATGGAAACGGAAGGCTTACGCAATGTCGAACAGCTAGCCCTGAAGAAGTATAAAATTTACAAGCAAAGCCTGCTCCGGTATTTGGCGCGTTCCATGCTGGCGAGTATGTTTATCGGATTCGGCGTTATTGTCGCCTTCAAGACGGGTAACTTTTTTTACATGGAGCATTCTCCATTCACTTATCCCATGGCGGCGCTCACCTTTGGGGCAGCCATCATTCTGATCGCGTACGGCGGCGGTGATTTGTTTACTGGCAACACCTTCTATTACACCTATGCTGCGCTCCGTAAAAAGCTGCGCTGGGGTCAGGTGCTTCGATTGTGGACTGCCAGCTATGGAGGTAACTTGTTAGGTGCGGGGGTATTCGCACTCCTTATATACCTGACAGGGCTGTTTGACTCCTCCAGCGTGAACAGCTTTCTGCTGAACGTAGTTGAGCATAAAATGGAAGCGCCCGCAATGCAGCTATTCTTCCGCGCTATTTTGTGTAATTGGCTGGTCTGCCTCGCCTTTTTTGTGCCGATGTTTATGAAGGAAAATGGCGCAAAGATGTTCGCTATGATGCTGTTTGTATTCTGCTTTTTCATTTCGGGATATGAGCATAGTGTAGCTAACATGTGTACTTTCGCCATTGCGCTCGTGCTGGACCATCCGGGTACGGTCTCTGTCGCTGGCGTCATCCATAATCTCGTTCCGGTTACGCTTGGGAATCTGGTGGGTGGCGTGCTGCTTATGGGGGTTATGTACTATTCGGTGAATCTCCCGTTTTTGGACGAGGAGGAACATTAAAAAAGAAGCCGTGGAACCTGAGTTCCATGGCTTCTTTGCATTCATTTTGAAAATAGCGTATGCAGTGTCTGCAGGTGCTTCTTTGCTGTTTATTCTGCTTGAGCAGGAAAATGAATAAATTCCTCCAACTCCTTGAACAGCTTTTTGGGATTGACGTTGTCAGGTACAACCAGAGTTAGCGGCTCATCCAGCTTGAGCACATACATGCCTAAAATGGATTTGGCATCTGCCATGCCGCTTTTGCCATGAATCCAGATGTCATACGTATAATTGGATACGATTTGATTGATCTTCTCAATATCCTTAACGTTTTTTACCTTGATCGGTGTCATCATTGCACAGCACTCCCCTGCGTTGAATTAGGGCTTACGAAACAAGCCTTAACATCACTTTACCCTATTTATAAAGAACGTTGCAAAATCTTAATTTAGAAAATAACATGCGGCGCGGAGCTAACCTTCCAGTAGCTGCCGACCTTTTCAAAATTCACGGTGATTTTCTCGTTTGGCTGTTTGGCTTCTGCCGGATAAGGCACGGTCAGCAGGTAGCTGCGCTTCACCGGAGTCATGGTTACCATTTTCGCCGTAGCCCGGCTAAACTCTAGCAAATTGCCGCCATCTGCATTCAACTGAGCTAGTCTGCCATTGACCTCAACAAAAAATTTACTGACAAATTGCTCACTGGCCTGTTTGGTATAGGCCTGCGTCAGATAGTTGATCAATTTGGTCTTCGTGCCGATGTCCTCGGACAAATAGCGGTAGCTTTTACCATTCAACTGGAACGCTTGGCCCAACGATTTGCCACCGCTGGTGGCATACTGATAACGAGACTGTGCCTCCAGCACAAGCGGAATCGCACTCTCATGGTTCAGCTTGTCCAGCTGGATTGGATTCACGCTGGTAGCCGTAGCTGCAGCTGGCGCCGAAGTGGACGGCTGCTGCGGCTTGGACGGCTTGGCAGTCGATGGTACGGACGGGACAGCCGCTGGCGCTACCGACGTAGATGGGCGCGGTGCTGGTGCAGACGGAGCTGCTGGTTTAGCCGTTTGGACGGAACCTGCTGCTGGGGCTGTTGTTGCTGGAACTGACGGCGCTTGCGCAGGAGCCGGCGTCGTAACAGACGCAGATGCTGCTGGTGCTGGCACCTGGGCCGGTACGGTAGCTGACGGAGCGGCGACGCTCGGTTGCGCCGCGTTCGCTGGAGCGGACACGGCGGGCGCAGCGGCGGCAACTTGTGCCGCGCTCAAAAGTGTGGCCGCAACACATAGTGCGGATAGTTTCGTATTTATTTTCATACTTCTATACACCTCCATAATCATATGTCTGCATAAACTGCACACGTCTCTATTATAAGAATTTTGTTTCTCGATTGGGTTGCTAAATTGTTTCTATTTGCCTTTTTTTGTTCATTCTGCGCGAAGTTTGTCCGTATTTGCCGGGAACGTAGGTTCTGACCGCTTCTCCTGCTTTTCCTCGATCTCTTCCAGGGATCGTGACATTTGCTTCATAGATTGGTCCAACTGCTCCAATCTACGGTTAAGGGTGACGAGAATGTATTTTAACAGAATCAGGCTTAATGCTGCAGGGAATCCGACATTAGTTACGAGCTCGATCATGCTTTCTGTCGTTAAAGAACTCACAGATTCCGCCTCCTTTTCCATACATAAATTACCTCGATAAGAACTAATGTTCCCATTATTATGGAAATCATACGTACTCTTCTATGCCCATAACAAAAAGAGCCCCGATTAGTCTGGAGCCCTATCTGATACTATTCATTTAACCTGCACTCACCCCACTATCGAGCTGCTGCACATCAAGGAGTGTATATGTTCGGCTGCTGGGGCTTGGACATCCCTTCTCCCAAATAAAATCCGGTGTGCGGTGGCTGATTATAGGCTACGTTCTGCCAGGCCACACTCAGGCGATACACCGGATCATGCATAAGCGTGTAAAAGCGGTGTTCTGACTCATAAGGTGTTGTATAGATACGAAGCGCCGAATTATCACTTTTGCGCCAAATGACTTCCTCCCGCCAGTCACCGAACAGATCAGCCTGCAGCGACGGCGTTCCTTTGGTCCCGTTATTGGAACTCGTCCCTGTGGCCGTAAGCAAGTTGGAAGTCGTCGAGTTCGTATAGTTCCACTTGTCGATTTTACCAGCGCTTGAGGAGGTATGATCCAGCAGTTCACGGAGGAGATCCCCATCCCACCAAATTCCGAAGTTAATGGAGGACGGCATCGTGTTGGTAATGAGCTCTCCCTTGGCTGAACGTAACTCGATGCCCGGTGCCCACTGTTCGTTTCCTTTGGTACGCGGATCAATGTCTGCCGACATGCCTCGTCCGGTATCCTTGCCTGTTTTTACGCCCCATAAAATGTTGCCATTACGCGGATCATACATGGCGGCTCCGTAAGTGGCATTTTTGTCCTCGTTCACCTTGAACACTTCATAACCTGAACGGTCCGGGTCCAAATCGCCTACATGAAGTGCATCGCCGTGCCCCATCCCCGTGTTAGCCAGCTTCGCCCCGTTATCGTCTACAACCAGCGAGCCATACACGATCTCATCCTTATCATCTCCATCCACATCTGCCACGCTCAAACTGTGATTCCCCTGTCCAGCCGTCCCGGCGTTGGTGGAGCTATTGCTGTCAAAGGTCCAGCGGCGGCTTAGATTGCCGTTCCGCCAATCATATGCGACTAGAACGGTGCGCGTGTAGTAACCACGTGCCATCACTATGCTGGGTCTTACGCCATCCAGATAAGCAACCCCGGCGAGAAAACGATCCACACGGTTACCATAGTTATCTCCCCAGCTGGACACCGTTCCGCGCGGAGGTACATAGTCAATCGTGCTAAGAGCCTTGCCTGTATCACCTGAGAACACAGTTAGAAACTCGGGACCTTTCAAAATATATCCACTCGTGTTGCGATGATCAGCCGATGCGTCGCCAATCTTTACTCCTGTACCATCTACCGTGCCGTCTGCTGTCTTGCATACAACCTCTGCTTTACCATCTCCATCAAAATCATAGACGAGAAATTGCGTATAGTGTGCACCAGCCCGAATATTCCGTCCCAGATCAATTCGCCATTTGCGTGTTCCATCCAGCTCATATCCGTCCAAAAATACATTTCCCGTATAACCGGATTGCGAATTATCCTTAGAATTGGAAGGGTCCCATTTCAACACAATCTCATACTCGCCATCCCCATCGAGATCCCCCACACTGGCATCATTGGCATTGTACGTGTAGTTCACATGATCCGGGGTTGTGCCTCCTGCAGGCTGCTGGATGGGAACGTCCAGATAGTTGTTGTTCCATACCTTTACCGCTGGAGAAGCGGCCTGCTCTGCTCCATTGACCACGGCACGAACGGTATACGAAGATGATGTCGTACCTGCCTTGTCCAGAAAGTTGGTTCTCGATGTAATCGGCGCATCATTCACCTTGCTTGACCCTCTGTACAGATTGAAGCCAACCGAACCCGCTTCCGTACCCAATAAACGCCAGCTCACCAGTATCCCCTCTGGTACCTTCACTGCGACAGTTCCCCTGTTCAGCTTCTCCATTTGCCTCGTAGACGCAGCTGAGATTGGGCTATCCATTGGAGTGACCACTCCACACAACATGACACCGAGACAGAGCAACACAGTATGCCGAAATTTTTTGTTCATCTGATCATTAGCTCCTTTCATGGTTTGTATTTTCAATAAATTTATTTTATATGACTGATAAGTTATGGTTGTTTAAATCTTATGATAGCGCTTACATCATTGTAAAGGGACGATTCCGTCCTTTTTGTTCAAAAATCCGGGCTAATGCTTTAAAAATCAGAGGTCCATGAATAATCGTTCTTCGTCAGCTATGCTTTGGATATCCTCTGAGCTAATACTGATATATTGATAGCCTTCTGCCTGTTGTTTTTTCAATGCCAGTTCCTTCATAAAACGTGGGCTGCCCTCTCCGGCATCCTCATCGTACACAAGCAATAAACCGTCTGTTTTGCGGAAAAGGAGTTCATCCCGTGCCTTGAGTTGCCATATTCCCTGATACGGCTGGCGGCTAACCACTCCCACATAGTCAACTTCGGCACAAATCTGCTGAAAATATTCCTTTTTATCCTCTTTCCATTTTTCCTCCATATTTTGATAAGCCATCATAATAGAGCATTTTAAGTGAGGATATTGCTCCTTTAATGCAATGACGACCTCGCAAGCCCACAAGTCCACCCCGTATTGACCAGGGGTAATTACCCATTCCAGCCCTTCTTCGATCAGGGGAATCAGTCTGCCTGCAATCGCCTTTTTAATGTATGGAATACCTTCGTGCTTTTGACTAAAAATATTCAGCTCATGGGCACGATAGCCAGAAACGAGCAAGTTTTTCATCATCTCATCGTCCTTCTGAAATTATCATAAAGATTATTGTAAAAACGAACCTCTGCCCTATGGGCTTAACAAGGTTCGTTTTTGGGAAGCTGGTGTTAATTTAGCATTGCTTTTTGGTGCTTAATATTTTTATTACCTCCGCATATCACGCCTTGGACGAGTTTACACGCCGATCTTGAATTCTAACATTGCTGCTCAATATACCAGCATCGCTACTTACTTTGAACGATGGGTAACTTGGATCTGCCTCAAGCCGCATTTGGCTATCGAACTGCTGCTCCTGCTGCCGATCTACCCAAAAAGAATACGAATCGGACTGAATTGCTGTGTCGGTTGCATTCGGTGCATCGATCACCAAAACGGTAAGTACGCCGTTGCATCCACAATCCTCTGTATCATAAAACAACTTGAACATGCCTGGCCGTCCTGAAAGGACCATTGCTAGCCTTTCAACCGACAAGGAATCCAACTCTAAATGTATACTCATGAAATGAATTCTCTCCTTTGTAATTGAAGTGTTTGGATATATTAGGACTCTACAACTTCAAAAAGTCTAAATATAAACTATATTTTCATTATAATCATCTAAAAACTTTAAGTACAAGGAGATCATTAATGATCGCATTTACAAAAGGATACACTGCACCTAGCTTGGCAGCAGGTATTGCCTCTCTCCTGTTAGGTATGGTTCCTAGTGAAAAAGAAGCTCTCAAAAGTAGGATTATTAATGGTTAGTGGGAGATGGGATATCTTCAAGACTTTTTGGAGGACAACCGAGGGAAATATGATTTGATTGATGTCAAATTTTTATTTATTAAATATGAAACAGAGGGAGTCGCTCTCTTACTTGTCGATCAGTCAGTCTACTTGCTACAGATACCCCGGCTGGTTAAAACCAGCCTTTAGTTTCAACCATGTATTAAAAAGGGCTCTCCTGGATTTCTCCAGAACCCCCTACTTCTCAATCAATCAGCATTGCAGCTTCAAATGTAGCGTTCGTTTTTTTGAATGAAAACAATTCAAAATTCTGATATGATATCCACTACCTGCCGGGATACCATCAAAAGATCTACTGTACCAGGTACTAGAATCTTTTTCAGAACTGTTTCCAGATACCTTCTGTGGAACACTCCATTCTTTCCATCCATTCCATACATCTTGCACAATCTCATATCTATTAACAGCTTTTACGTCACTAATACCTGTGTCTTGCCATCCTTTGATTGTCGCCGAATGGGATGAACCAACAGAAAATGCGTCGCCCCCAATTAGTACAGTTCCATATTGAACCCCACTAAGTCTATAATAGTCTACAGCCGCATTTGTAGAAATTTCAGATGGATTCAGTGCTTTAACGGTTGCAGGATTGCCATCACCAAGAACTAACTTCCACTCTTCACCATCTTTGATTACTTTCAAATTTTGTTTTTCCCCATCCTCTTTGACTGTAACTGCTACACTCGAATTGGACTCTTTTTGGGCACCAACAACTTCAATTTTGTCAAAATCAGTTCTATTACTGCATCCGAAAAATTCTTTTCGTGCATAGCAGTTAAGTATTTTGTGACAACTTTTTGAGCCTCTTGCTCGGATTGATCGACAGCAGTTTCGGATGTAGCTTGATCTTTTGTTAAAGCTTCAGAAGCAGAAACCGAAACTGAAGTATCAGCCGACGGAACAACAGGTGCAGCGGATACAGAAGTACCTAATGCAGCCACCATTGTAAGTGTAGCAAGTAGCGTAAACCATTTTTCTTCATTCAAAATTCCCTCTTACCATTATTTTTTGATCTTTAGAAATTTAGGAAAACAGTTATACATCGTTTAGGGTCTTAATAAGGAGGAAATAAAAATGGAATTTTTAATCTTAGTACCACAGTTTTTAATCCAGGTGTTTACTATTTTCATCGCTTTAGTGATATAGATACATTTTTCATATGTATTGTATGCCTCCATAATGTCGTAGACTCTCGAATGGTCATTGTTTTCTTCTTTACGCCCTCTGCTAACCATCCCATGATATATCCCCCGATATGTTTTTTATTGTGGTTTTATAACCTTAAAAGCCCCCTCTTGTATTAACAGAGAAGGCTTTTAAGCGCTAACAGATGTTTTTGATTACTTATCGTTTTCCACATTTGCAAGTTTTCTTGATTTTTTTCACTTTCTTCACAACGCTGCTTTTACCACTATTTTTGCGCGAGCTGTTGTTGTTTCCGTTATGGTCTACTCTGCATTCCTCGCAAAGATCCCAGTGGTCACCATACCAGCAAGCTCTGCGACATCTTCTGTGACATCTGTGTTCTGGAGAGTTATATTGCGTTATTTTCTTTTTTACTGGACGACGTGTATTAGCCAATTGGATTCACCTCCCCTCATGCTCTATTACATGCTAAGAGGATGAAAAATGCTTGTACTAATAACAGAAGACAAATCAATCAAAATTGATAACGGATCGCTACTTCAATTGCATTGAGGACACGAGGGAAGTTAACAGAGGCAAAAACGATTTGGTTACAAATATAGGAAAACTACATCATAAAAAATACCTGGCATAAGCATAAGTAAGTAAAATTTTTGGAACTGTATATCTAGTCTAGCGTCTTTTCAATTTTCAAAATCGGCAAACTCGATAAAATAAGTATCCGATTGTCCCCCAAAAAAAAGACAGCAGCAGCCTTGGACGAGAAAATAAAGTCCTAGACTACCGCTGTTTGATTAAACAAACGTTTCCCTTTAGCTTAATGCCAAAAGGAGTAGAGACCGCGACGGAAAACTACTCCTTGGAGTGTTGAACTTTCATTCAAGGATACTATAATTCTCGCTCATCGAAGTCTTAATCTTTTGTTACAATTCTTCCACTCTTGTGTTAGCCGGAAAATATGACCCGGTGGATTGATGGGAAACGTTGAAAAGCAAGCTACTGCCAAGCATCACTCATGCATAACTACACATCTTTCTCCATTAGAAGCATCCCAACCAAATCTGTATGGAAATCTCTAATTTTTTACCAAGCAATCCTTATAAACTAATTTCGCAAAAGTAAGTCTGCCAAATATTGTAAGATACATGCAGTGAAAACCTTCAGCTTTTCTGTTCGAAGTTTTTTTGCCTCCCCCCAATATACACAATTAAGGTGTATGCCTTCCCACATATTGATAAGTACCTTTCGGGTATGCAATCCACTCATTCTGCTGATTAAAAACGGGCGATCCGCATGTTATACCTTGTTTACGAACAAATGTCCCACCTTGAGGAAACAATTGATCCTGCGAATGAGGCTCTCCAAGCACATCTACCACAGTTCCATGATATTTTAGTACATATGCGACCGTATTAAATTCGCTTGGGTTATAAAAATGACCCTCTTGATTAAAATAGGAAACATTTGTAACATCTATAAAATCGTAAAAGATGCTGTTTATGATCAGATACGGTATTAATGGGTTAACCGGATATAGCGCTATGCTGGACACGTTCATGCGGTTCGTATTTTTCATGAATTGGTGAACCTCCAGCTCATATCCTTCTATTTTATGAGAGAAGTCACATTCTCGGTTGTAAAACAATTGCAGCACGATGCGACCGTCTCCACCATCGACATATTGTGAAAAGAACAAAAAAAATGCCTCCTGTGGTTCCTAATGAACCTGAAATATAGTCGCTCTGCCAGGCGGTACCACTAAATACAACGTGAACGTCCAGCTTTGTAACATCTAATTAGATCAAAGTTGAGCTATAAGTAGAGCCAGTGACTGTATAGGTGAAAAACACGCTCGCTCTACCACCTTTCCCATCCTCTGCTGTCACAAACACCTGTGTGCTTCCTGCTGATTTGGGCTTTAACGTAAGCTGTTGACTTGCTACTTCTGCTTTTACTACGTTTACATCTGAAGTGATCGCACGATACGATAGCTCATCCTGATCAGCACCAAAAAATACATTTTTTAAATCTACTAGTGTATCTTCAGAACCTACAATGCCATATTGATCGGGAGGAACTGTGGCTGTAACAGGTACATGGTTAGGTGTGGGTGTTGGATTCGTTATAGAACTGCCACATTCCTCATGACTCACCGGAGCACCCGGGTGGAAAGCTCCCGTTGGGTCCTCAGTCATTAGACCTGCCGCACGCACCGCCTCTATATAAGGAAGGGCCCAACTCCCCTGTGTGTCATTAAAAGTTACTGCTTTCGCCGTTACGGCAAGCTTAAGTACATTAGCCAGCAAAGCGGCCATTTCCTTACCCGTCAGTGGTTGATCTGGCTGAAATGAGCCATCTGGATAACCGGTGATCAGCCCTTGCTTCACAGCCTCCTGTACCACCTGCAACGCTTGGGATGACATATTGGATTGATCGGTAAAAGATACTGTATTCGCTTTACTCACAATTACTGACGTGTCCCCTTTCTTTTCCACATGAACAAAGCTGTGGTCTTCATGCCATACCTGCCAGCAACGTCACAATTAGCGCCTTCTGCCATTCTTTATTGGTTCTTGATCACCAGTTTTTCCTCGTTCACGGTTCATTCTTTTGTTAGTGAAAAGATCTTATCATCCGCTTCTGAACCGATTCTGAACAACATTAAAATTTTATTTATTCACAATTGAAAATTGATAGAGAAAAAAAGAGCACTTAGCCAATTAGGGCTAAGCACTCTAAAATTTTTATAAACATTGATGTAGAGACCGTATCAGGAAGTTGTAGGCTCCCATTGAAAGGTAGCTGCTGACTTGGATGGAAGGGTTGATTTGAAAACGTGATTTCCCTGCCGAACCTTAAAGGTCTTGGTGTTCTCTCCCGTATTGGCGGCAATCAGGACCAGCGTACCGTCGGGGTTACGATAAGCGACTGTTTCGATACTTCCACTATAGTGGGTAGAATCAATACGTACCGCACCTGGACGAACAAATTTGCTGGCATGTCCAATCGCATAGTATTCTACATTTTTTGTAACGGCACCGCTTAACGGGTCGATGGTCACTACACCTCTGCAGTTGGTACATCCACCATTGGCCGGACCGCCGGATGGATCAAGTGCAATATTCCAAAAGAGGACGTTTTGCGACCAGTTTCGAGGTGCACCAATAATCAGCTTGGACATATCCCAGCTTAAATCATCTCCAAAGCCTGGGCTCCATGCTCCTCCGCTGCATTCTGTCATATAAACAGGCTTATCCGGAAAAGCATCGTGCACGTCTGTCATCGCTGTCGGCTCTCCTTGGTAGCAATGAAAGGCTGTTCCGTGCGTATAGCTTCGAGCCTGTTCGTCTCCCAGCACGGTCTTGGCATATTCACTCCCTGTATCCCAGTTATGGTCAAAGGCAATAATGTGGGTAGACAAATCGTTTCGACTTAAAGCAGGGCCTAAGTATTGCTTGATAAATTTCGCCTGCTCCACTGCTCCCATACTCATGCTGGGATACTTGGACGTGGTGAATTCCGGTTCATTTTGAATGGAAATCGCCTGAATTGGGACTCCCTCGTTCGCAAAGGCTTGTATATAACGAACAAAATAGTCAGCATACGCCTGATAGACACGCGGATCGGTATAATCCAAATACCAGCCGTTATATATCTGCTCACCATATTTCATCCAGGGCGGGGCCGTCCAAGGAGTCCCCATAATCCGTAGATCCTGGTTTCTTCTCAGAATTTGCTTCAGCACATCGATCACATCCCGATCCTTGGCAATGGAAAAATGATTTAGCTCATAGTCCTTGCCGGTTGCCACATCATCGTAAGTATAGCTGCTAGGTTGTCCCTGTTCATCCACTGAATAATCTGATGCTCCAATGGTATGGCGAATATAGCTTAATTGAATGCCGCCAGCTGTAAACAAATCATTGAGCAACTGGTCACGTTGATTGGCAGACATGCCATGATTCATCAGATATGCGGACGAACCGGACACGGCTGCACCAAACCCTTCCATCGTCTGGTAACGAATATTGGGTCTAATCTCAACCGTCAGTGTATCCGCACTCGCTGCAGCTTCGTTACTGTCGTCTATTCTCCATGGAATTGGGGCTTGTTGTGTTAGACGATTCGCGGGGTCCGGTGTGGTTAGCCACATACTGACATTCTTTTCGCCTGCCGTGTTCACACCATTCTGCATAGCCAGACTGACCAGAATAGCACCAATCAAGATGATAGCTGCAACTATAAGCAGCAAGAAGTCAGAACGTCGTTGTTTTTGGAGTTTCTTCATCTATATCCTCCTCTCTCTATAATCATCCTGTCTCCATCGTTCCTACTATTACAGCTTTCACTAGGTTTTCCCTTTGCATACCTATTAGATCCTATTAGAATGGTTACCTACTTATAGCAAAAAGAGAGCCGGTGCTAGTGCCCGTGCTCTCTTGAAATTTAACCACTTTAAAAGGAATATAACGGGATTACTTTTTTGCCTTTTCTGTAGAGGTTGCCGGAATCGTAACACTTCCTGTCAGTCTTGTATCCTGAGAGGAGCTGCCTACATAAATCGGAACTTCACCAGATGGCATAACCCATGCTTTGGATTTTTCATCCCAATAAGAGAGAGCTTTCGGGTCAAGCTCAATGCGGACTTTCTTCTCTTGGCCCGGCTTTAATTCCACCTTGGCCCAACCTGCCAGTTGACGGGATGGGGTCTCTACATTGGTCGGGAGCTTACCGCTGTATACCTGTACAACCTCAGCTCCAGCTTTTTTCCCAGTGTTTTTCAATTTAAGCGAAACCTCGACTGAACTTGTACGATCGGATTTCTTTCCACTCGCATGCTGTTTTACCTTCAAATCACTATATCCGAAAGTCGTGTAGGATAAACCGTGTCCAAAGGAGAACGCAGGTTGGATACCCGATTTTTCATATCCACGGTAGCCTACAAAAATACCATCTGAATAGTCACCCACTCCATTGATTCCCGGAAATTTCTCCGGTGAGGATACAGGTGTAGACTGCTCGTTAACCGGGAAGGTTACCGGTAGCTTGCCAGAAGGATTTACATCCCCAAACAAGACGCGCGCTATGGCATTCCCTTGCTCTTGACCAGCAAACCATGCCTGTACGATCGCAGGAACTTTGTCCTGCCAGGTGTCCATTTGCACAGCTCTGCCGCTCATTTGTACCACAATGGTTTTCGGATTGGCAGCGGCAACCGCACGGATCAGCCGATCCTGATTGTTCGGCAGCTCCATATCGGAACGCTCCACATAGCCTTCACTCTCATACGTACGCGTGACCACAATCGCAACATCCGATCTTTTGGCCAGCTTTACAGCATTGTCAATCAGCTTGTCTGTCGTATCTGCTGGAGGCTCCCAGCCCAGACGAACCATACCGCCAGAATCGCGACCATTTGTCGGATAATCGGCACGATATTCAATACGTATCTTATGTTTTTCCCCCGCTTTGAACGAGATGTTTTTCTTCGTTGTTTCCAGCTTCGTACCCTGATTATCTACAAATAGCTTGTCATCAATATACAACTTGCTTGATCCCAAACTGGTTAATGACAATGCATAGTCACCATCCTTGGGAGCTGCAATAGCCCCTGTCCAGCGTGCAGATATCAAACCGTTCAGGGTCGTTGGTGTATTGGGAACTTTAGGGGACTTCGCATTGAAACCCTGATAATTATAAAAGCCAAGGTTCATATTGACTTGATCATCATTGCGCACAAGAACCGGATTGCCTTCCATCTTGTTATTCGTCCAGTATTCGCCTCGCAGTCCCTGCTCAGCATCGCCATAAGTCGCATATCCAACACTGATATTCTCTTTCTGATCGGATGTGGTCAGCAACGATGACGGAACAGCTGATGGACCTGGCATAATGTCCCCCGCAGAAATAGGATCCGTGCCCGGTGCATACTGGACGGTAACTCCTTTGCCTACACGATTACGAATGCCCTCCAGCGGACTCACCGTGTACGTCGGGTTCACCAACGAACTGCCTCCGCCTGCCACGGTGCCGTTATCTGCATCTGGACCAATCACAGCAATGGATTTGAGTTTATCTTGAGACAACGGTAATACGTTGTTTTTATTTTGAAGCAGCACCATACTTTCCTCAGCCAATTGACGGGCTGTTTTACCATGGTCACGGGCATCAATTTGATTATTTTGAGCCGGGTGATCAAACAAACCTTTACTGAACATCTGCACCAGAATACGCTTAGCCTTATCATCAATCGTTTGTTCACTTACTTTACCAGTCTTGACCGCATCCAGCAGCTGATCTCCCCATTTACCATAAGGGGTTCCCGGTGTTTCCAGGTCCAAGCCGCTATTTGCCGATTCGACTGTACTCAGATTCGCGCCATAATCACTCATCACGAAGCCCTTGAATTGCATTTCCTTTTTCAAAAGGTCTGTCAGGATGGTCTTGTTCTCACATGCCGATTCGCCGTTGACCTTGTTAAAGGAGCACATAGCTCCGCCCAAATCTGCCTTGGCAATAGCCTCCTCAAACGGGCGTATGTAAATTTCATGCAGCGCACGGTCACTGACTTTGACATTTGTCGTGAAACGCTCCGTCTCCTGATTATTCATAAGGTAATGTTTCGCAGTCGCCAAAACAGGATGGCTTTGTACACCTTTGACATAAGCGGTCACCATTTGCGATTGCAGTAGCGGGTCCTCGCCCATAGATTCAAAGTTTCTCGATCCCCATGGAATACGGGCAATATCCATCCCCGGTCCAAGCACCACATTATGAGTTGTATTAAAAGCCTCGTCTCCAATCAAATCTCCATACTGTTTGGCAGCCTGAGTATCCCACGTTGCAGCCAGTGCAATAGGGGCCGGCAACGCAGTTGATTGCTTGTCCTGCACATCCGGATTGGCGATCCGCACACCCGCAGGTCCATCTGCCATCTTTAACGCTGGAATACCCAACCGTTCCATCGAATTATTATAAAATCCATAATAATTGTTGACCTTACCAGTCACCAGATCTATTTTTTCTTCCAGCGTCATTTCTTGTAACAGCAATGCTGTCCGTTTCTCAGCCGACATGGACGTGTTCATCCAAGGCCGATCTGTCCGGCTTCCTGCCGCTCCTGCAATATGCATAGGTCCGATCACAACAGCCGCAATGACTGTCATCATCACCATACGGAACACCCATGTTGATTTTACTTTCACGTTTGTAATTCCTCCTTGATGTTTGGTCATGAGGTGAATGCCTATTCAACGCTCACAGGCTTGCAAAGGCTCTCGACCCTGCGAGCTCCAACAAAAATCCAGAGCCACGGGGTAAGCAAGCAAATCAGCAAAAGCCGCAATGGCTCAAGTGACACGTTTACCACCCTACCGCACATTTTCGGAAATTTCATTGAAAGTTTTTGGAAGGAGAACACTAGGACCTTCATTCTTTCTCATAAAAAGAGAACGCTAACAATTCAGTTAACCGATCACAAGATTACACTTTTGTAACTTTTTAATGACGTATTTTTAACTATTTATAATCATAAAAAATGATTCATATGTCCCACACTTTGACATGCTTCTATGGTCTTTTTTAGCGTGCGACCAAAGCCTCTATTTAGGAAATTGGGAATACTTATGTATAAAAAAAGTTTGGGTAACAAAAAAATCCAGGAACCTGAACGGTCCCTGGAAGCACTGTGGATTCAATGTGATTATTCAAACGGATACCGAAGTCCCCACTGTGAACGAATCTGATCCATCAATTTCATAATTCCTAATGATTCATCCAAAGAAATAGTAGAGCTTTCGAGCAAACCTTCGTTCAAGCAGCGCCCAACTTCTTCTGCCTCAAAAGCATAGCCTGTAGAGGAACGATCATCCTGAAAGTTTTGCGCCTCTTCACCGTCCACAACTAAAGTAGCCGATGTACCATTCAGGAACGACGGAATGTGAATATAGCCCTTGGTTCCATGGATATAAGCTTCATTCGTCAGTCCGAGACGAACTGCCCCATTAAGCATAGCTGTACGTCCTTTTCCATAATCCAACATGATTGAAAATGTCTCATCAACGCCAGTTTCCCCGATATAAGCAGTACTCCATACATGCTCTGGTTCAGGGCCAAAGATCATCGAAGCAAAAGAAACGGGGTAAATTCCCGCATCTAATAATGCCCCTCCGCCCAGCTCGGGATTCAATAATCTTCCCTCTGGGTTCCAATCTATGCGAAAACCGAATTCCGCCTTCACCAACTTCACTTCACCAATACGTCCCGCATGTAGCCACTCCTGCACTTGGCGTATCGGAGGCAAAAAACGCGTCCACATGGCTTCCATCAGGAATAGCTTATGGTCACGGGCGTAACGGATTAGTTCCTCCAACTCTTTGCTGTTGACGGTGAAGGGTTTCTCACACAAGACGGCTTTGCCCGCTCGTAGAGCTGCTAGAACATTTTCTTTATGAAAAGGATGAGGAGTCCCTATGTAAATAGCATCGACCTCGGAATCTTGCACTAATTCCTCATAGCTACCATAAGCCTGTGCCATTTGATGCTTGGCTGCAAATTCGGTAGCGCTTTCAATGTTGCGTGATCCAACGGCGTATCCTTCTCCATTCGTAACATGTTGCAGATCGGCAACAAACTGATCTGAGATCCATCCCGTACCGACAATTCCCCATTTAATCTTTTTGCTCATACTTGTATCCCTCCCAGTTGTATAGTTAACATTGGCTTACACGGTCTTCTTCATTCTAGCAAACACCTGTCCTAAACAAAAGGAATTCCTGCTCGGCGGCAGTTTGTATTGCAGCTCGGCAGGAAGGCAGCGAGGCGAGCACGAAGTCAGTTTTGAGCAGGAATTTCCTTTAGGATCGTCTTGGTTCAGGCCATTTATTGAATGGTGTATTTGTAAAACTTTTTATCTACTTTCATAACTGGAAAGCCCATTGGCAATTCATCAAGAGCTATACTAACAAATCCATTCTTCTCATAAAAACGATGAGCGGCTACGAATTGCGGTGTTGTTCCAAGATAGATTCCCTCAACAGACCGTTCCTTGGCCCATCCTATGGCATGCTGAAGTAATTGATTTGAAACATTAAAGGCTTTGCCTCTATAGTTTTGTTTTACAAACATCTTTCTGAGCGCCGTCTTATGGTTTTCGATATCTAGTAAGGCAACCGTCCCTACTACGATTCCTTCATGAAGAGCCACCCAGAAGTTGCCGTTACCATGCTGATAAAAGTTTTTAATATCAAGCAGATCAGGCTGATCTTCTTTAGTGATGACGATATTATATTCGTTCTGTTGAATATGTAAAATTAAATCGACAACTTGCGATTGATACTCGGTTGCGTACTCTTTTAAAAGGATGCTATTTACCATCGCTGTATTCTCCTATTATCGTCAATTGTGATGTCGTAAGCTTCCCTTCAAAACCAGGAACAACTTTTTACGCATATCTCCTTATTCGAGCTCGATTCATACCTGATATTAAATAACTCAACCTCCGCAGCTAAACTTAGCTTCCACTTGCACAGTCGATGATTTGAAGCCTTGTCTAGATGCGAACGTTGAGTTAATTATGATTTTCTTTATATTACAATTTCTATTCTACGCTTGAAGCTGTTCAAGAATTTGTGGGTCCTTGATTTTCTGATCATCAGCCAGCAACGCTATTTTGGATAGAATCTCGGCTGTTCTTGGATCCTCATCCAGAAACGGCAGGAAGATGCGACCACGATGCTGCGAATGCACCGGAATAATGTGCAGTGCTCCCTTGGCTTGCTTGTAGACCCCACCGCTTCCGAGGTGCACCGCATACTCGCCAAGATTCCCATCTATACGTGCGTAATTCCCATCTAAGCGTACATTGCTAATTTTCAGCAGACGAAGGGATTCCTGTACAATGACCTTACGCATTTCAACGGTTGTCAGACTAGCCTCTGGATCAACGCCGCCTACATGAGCAACACTGACGACCAGATCCACGTCCCGCATAACTTCAGAGAACAGAACAGGTGGAACCTCCTCCAAAGGCACGCTCTTATATGTTGTCCGATCAAAGAACTGCACGGTCTCCAGTGTAGGAGCCTCAGTATCCGCTGGTGAGAACCAATCGGCCATGGCATACAGGTTCGCAATCAGATTCTCGGCATAGTACACCTTCTGGAGTCCGTCTTCATAGCTGACTGTCCATTGGCGACTTTTTAGTAAGGATACCGTTTTATTCGGCTGTACCTGATGTCCCGCATACCGACGGGAAACTGTCGCGTTGGCACGTTCATCAGCATTCAGCAGATACAGCTCACGGAACACCTGCTTAAATGGCTGGCGTATCTGGCGGTCGAATAAGTCCTTCTGGAATTCGCTCCAACGACCACTTTCGTACAAATGAAGTGGATGTGCAATAACCAACTTATCCTCTTCTCCAATAGTATGCTGTTCAGCAGAAGGAGCAGTCAACACCAACGTATCCCCATTAAAATAACCGAGGTGATCACCAGCTTTGAAAACCAGTGTCCTCACCAGCGGAGCAAGCACAGGATTGCCTAACAATCCTCTTAATTCCTTCACCATAAAGGTCGTACCAGACTCCATAGAGCGTTCCAATTCTTTGCGAGCTCTGCGATATTGGTCTACCAGATCTCCTTTAAGCTCTTTCAACGCCGTAACATACTCATCCTTCTTGAAACGAGCCGGAATGGATTTCAGCGTCTTCCCTTTGCTGACAATTTCAATATCTGCCGTTCCTTCATCATCAATGACCAGTTGTATCGTTGTAGCCTCATCTAAGGCATGGGGCTCAAAATAAGAGCGGAGATCATCCAGCTTGCGAGCTTCCATGTCCCAGACGAGACGGGTTACGTCATCATAACCTGCATTACGTGCCAAATTCCCGAGCGCAATCCGTGAAACCAGTGCCTCACTAGCCTTACGCTGTGCCCCGAATTTCTTGCTTTGTTCCAGAAACTTCTGGATAAAATCATAACGTTCGCGGACATCTGGTTCAGGCGGCTCGGCAAGTGGAATCAAACTGTAGGTCAACAAATGGTCTTTGTTTCGCTTGTCTTCCACTGATTTTTCCATTTCACTTCGTTTCAGCTTACCCAACGTCGCATCCGCAAACAATTGGGATCGACGATGATTGGCTCCAGCCGAAATATACTTGGCACAGTCGTACAGCAGATCAAATCGTTCCTCGCCCAGCGTCTCATAGGCCTCATGAAACCAGTGAATATCAAAGGCACCATCATTAAAATCCTGCGGAGCTATCGGTGAATAATGAGCTACAATCGTTTCCTTCTCAGCCGAAAAGCCTTCATTGATATGCGCATGGAAGTACCATGCTGCACTGCGAAGTCCTTCCCACCCGAGATAGCCTGCTACAATCTCAATCCATTGTGGGGCATACATTGCCGCCTCCAACAAACGTTTATCTGTAATTTTAGTTTTCTTCAGCTTCTCCTTGAGTAATGCAGCATCCTCGCCATCACTTGGATAACATGCCTTGAGCAAGTGGCTGAACGATTCTTTTTTGGTAATACGATCACCGTAGCCATACACATAACCACGCACGAACGTTTCCTTGTCGAGCCCCTCCAGAATACGGATAAAATAATCCATGCCTTCAATCCGGCTCAGACCCATCACCTTTGACGTGGCTTCGGTAGGCAAATCGCCTCGAACCAATTCAACCTCCAGCAGTCGATCAATAACCGTACGACGTATCTCCAAAAATTCTGGCTTGCTGGAAATCCATGTATTACGAGCATTGGTTAAGGTGCTCATATGCCTTCTGCTTTCACTACCGGCCAGCAGCTCCCGATACACTTCACCTACACTGATCAGTCCTTTTTCATAGGCTTTGAAGTGATCCTCCAGATCCAGCGGAGAATAAAAACGATTTTCCATGCCTGGCCATTCTGCGTAGTTCACAAAGGTATGGAAAAAGCGCTTAAAGGACTCATTATCATGGACTCGCCCTTTCTCCAATGCCAACCACGGGCCGGACAATAAATGAAACATTCCCATATCCTCTACAGGTCTATCCTTAGGCATACTTTGCATTAGTGAATTGAAGGCAAGGTCGATTACGTCAAATGTTTCGGAACCGGCTGTGTCCATAAAATAAGCATTAATTAATGTGCTTACCTGATCGGAATAGGTCAGCTCTGCCATCCACTTTTGAACCTCGTTAATCCGCTCTAAAGGATACATTTGTTCGGCGAAGTCTTTACGCCATCCTTCTAGCAGCTTTTGCTTGCTTTGTTCTGAATAGCCAAAGTTAAATGAGAAATATCGATAGTAGCGATCCAACGTTCGGTCCATTGGCTCCAATCGATCATAAAAAACAAGCTCCAGCAGATCACGCGCTTCTATGCCGCTTTCCTGCAAATAACGTTCCCATTCCTCATAAAGAGGATATAAAGACAGCCTGGAATCTACTTCTTCATCGACCTGAACCAGTCGTAGAGGGCGAAGATTCGTCCCAATAAGCAATGTATCTTTGTAGCCTGAATAATACTCCGCAGTATATTCCACATCACGATGATGATGAACAAGCTCATCCAGTCCACTCAAGAACTGCTTTAGCTTCTCCAATGGACTAGCAAAAACATCGGCCATTCGGAAATCACCCAGATCAACCTTCTCTTCCAACCAAGCTTCCTTGACATTCGGATCGTACAAGCCAAAGCCGTTTGTCCCTGTATAAGCATCCTCCTGTCCCAGCTTGGACAGCAGTTGCTCCTCTTTGGCGGTGGGTTGCTGAATGATATCCGCTAAAGCCCGCAGATTTTCATACTGCTGGGCACGATCCGGGTCTGCATATATCTTTGTCAATATTTCCAGTCCACCCAATCGTTGCAGTTCCGCCTTCGCACGAAGCAAGCGTTCCAATGAGCCAGCGAGCGGATCTTCCGATTGTGAAAGCAACACACCAATGACACTTTGTCGCAACGAGCCTGTCTTGAGCTTTAATAAAGCTTCCATTTGCTGCATTTCTGGTTCCGACAGCGTCAGCTTGCGCGCCTTGGCCACAGCGAACTCACGGATACTCATACTTTTGTCAGACAAGCTGGAAAAAATAAAATCACGCTGTACCGCATCCTCAGGGTTCTGCACAAAATGATTCAATATCTCGCCGCGCAGATTAGGGCTAATCTGATCCTTTAAGGCTATAATTTCCCCAATCCAGGAAGCATCCATATCATAACCAGCGAGATACAGCATTTTTTGAATAGGTGCATCCGAGCGGTGATACAGGTTTACATAATCCAGCACCTTGGAAGGCTCGGTAGACTCACTCTTTTTCATATGTACAAACAGGTTATGAAGTCGTTCAAAATCCTTACGACGCTCCTCTTTGCTATCCAGCAAAGGAGTGCGCGCCACTTTAACGATTCGATCCGCGACCGTCCCGCCTTCTACCCATTCATAAAAATAATCAGTTGTATAGTTCGTCAGTATCCAATAGCGAAGCTCCGGGTCCGTCTCATCCAGATATTCTCTCGCAATTCCGAGGCGCAGATCCTTGTTTTTAGTATTAGACAGTACATACTGTGCTACAATCTTCTGGTATGCTGCTCCCTGCTCCATAAGTTGGCGAACCTGTCCATATAAATCACGTTCCTCATGTACTGCCGTAGCCCACAAGCTCATATACAGTTCGTTAGCATTTGAACTGGTCAGCCATTCCTGGCGCAGTTCAGTGCGAGTTAATGCTTCATATGCCTGCTCGATCAGCTGGCGAACGACCCGCTGATTGGCAGATTCCAAGCCCATGCCCGTCCACACTGCAAGTGCCCGCACTACCGAACTGTATCGAATGAAGCCTTGGTCGATGATCACCTTTAACAGATAAATGAGAGCCTGAGGAGTTCCTTCATCCATTTGCTCCACAATGCTTTGGCGTAATCCCTCTTGAAGCCTGGCCGCTGCCAGCAGCTCGCCAATCATGTGATAATTCTCATCTTGATGGCTTAGCAGCATGCCTTTAATCATATTGCGCGTAAGTAGCGCCGCCTGATTATCCCCATAAATAATAGCTTTTAGCGCCTCTAGCACCTGTGAATTGCCGTTGTCTAGCTCGTAAGCAATCCATTCCCCAATCGTTTCCTGAATCCGGTAATCCCTGCCTGGTTCGTAATCCTTTTTCGTTAAATAATCCATTATAGAGAATCCGATACAGTCCATTCGGATCAACTGCACCATTTTTTTATAAACCCGGGAAGTATGAGCGGTAATATCCGAAGTGCGAAACGGTCTGCGCTCATACCCAGTGCTGTAAGGATATTCGGTCACATGCTCGGTTAGATGTGCAAACACATCGCCAGCTGTTTGTCCAATTAGAGAACGCAACACTTCTGCCAGTGGCTTGAACAGCGGTTCTCCGCTTTCTGCCGCCCGTTCTTTCAGTATTTGCTGACATTTGATAAATGGCTCCTCAACCTCTTGTATGTAATGAAGCTTACCCAGTTCCACAACATACTGAGCCAACTCCTGCTGTTGTCCACCCAGTTGCGCCGCGCGCTCTTTCAGTGTGGCGAAATATTCTTGCTCATTGTTCTCCTGATGCATATTTCGTCTCCTCCTCTACCATAGGCCTCCAGCCAACATTGTGAAGCGTATAAATACAATCTCATCCCCTGCATGAAGTGACAAAGGAGCGTCCAGTTCAATCGCTTCCTCATCACATACAAAAACCCTGTATAAACCATCCTCAAAGGCCTGCATTGCCGTGTTCACGGCAGCCTCAATATTAGGAACACCATCATTATATATGGAACCGAATCCAACTTTGCCTGTCTCGCCTTGTGCCTGAATTTCCTCTTCCGTGAGGAACGGAATCAGCGCGACACTCTCCTGCTTTTCCCGTAGCTTTTGAACATTCAGGGCAACGGTTGCTGTAATCAAATCTCGCAATGTTTCTGGAGTAGGGCTCAGCTCTATTTCCTGTTGTGCGAGTGCGGGTTTACGCTTTCCCAAACTTTTTACAGTTACAAACAGCTTCATATTGTTTCCCTTCCTTTTTATTGACGCTTTTGAACCGTTGTCAGCTGAATTTCTCGACCCTCCTACAAACATCGTTAACAAAACATAAAACGAATGTTTGTTCGTATATTTATTTTAATAGGTTCCTTATCATTACTCTATCACCCTTTATGACCAAAATTCACAGTGCTGTAATACACTAAAATCTTAAAAAATAAGACTTTGTACCCTGATTTCGATGAATTTTACCCATATTAAGGATGAAAAAGAAAAAGACCTGCACAAGGGAGACCATCTGCTCTTCACAGACTGCACTCCATTATACAGGTCAAATATCATCAAAAATAATGTTTCAATACTTATTTATTTAAAATGCTGGAACAACGCTATCCTTGTAATTGTCCTCAAAAAATTTGCGTACTTCCGGTCCGGTCATTCGTTTTGCTAGCTTTTGAATGGCATCGGAATCTGCATTATCCTTACGCGCTACCAAATTAATGGCAAAGTGCGTATCATCTTTTTCGGTAATCAGCGCGTCCTTCTTCGGTGTCAGACCGAGCGGCTTGGCATATGCGGGATACATGGCAGCCATGTCCACATCATCCAGCGACCGCGCCAGCATCAACAAATCCACTTCTTTAAACACAAACTTTTTCTTATTCTCAATAATATCAGCCTGTGTAGCATTATAGCCTACACCTTCTTTAAGCTTGATTAGACCGTTTTGCTCCATCATTACCAAAGAACGTCCGGTATTGGCCGGATCATTGGCAATGGCAATCGTCGCACCTTCGGGCAGGTCTTTAATGTTCTTGTATTTTTTGGAGTACGCGCCATAAATGGCGTTGTAAATCGGTTTTACCGCTACCAAATCAGATTTGTTGCTTTCATTATATTGTTGCATAAACGGAGCATGCTGAAAGAAGTTAGCATCCACTTCACGGCTTGCCAATGCGTTGTTCGGTTGGATATTGTCTGACAGCACAACAATTTCCAGATTGACTCCGTCCTGTTTAAGCAGTGGCTTCACGATATCCAGCACATCTGTCATCGGTGGGATCAGCGTGGCTACTTTCAAGGTCACTTCTTTTTGGGATGTTGCTTCTTTAGTTGTTGTTTCTTGTGTAGCCTGCTTCTGACCACCGCATCCGGCAACCAGCAGCATAACCACTGCAAATAGTGTAAGTAATTTCAAGTTCGTTTTCATGTTGTTTTTCCGACTCATTCGATGATGAACCTCCAAATTAGTTGTGATTGGGAAGATAAAAAATGAGTTACAGTGGGAGGTCGAGCCGCTTCGCGTGCAGATTGTTCTTCCGATCGCTGTTGAAATGGGATTCTCTCATTTAAAGTGATGATAGGTTAGAATCCCATTTCAAAGGCGAACGCTAACGCTTCTCCAGAACAATTCTGCCCGCTCCGCTTTTGAGATACTGTAAGGTCATTTTTATTTCCCATAGTGGGTGTTGCAAGTGAATTGCCATACAATCTGCCGTTTACCGCTTGTCGATCCGGCGGGATATGGTGCTTCCGGTGAACTGGATCGTTTGTACGAAAATAATCATAACGACGATGGTGAACGCCATCAAGCCTGTTTCAAACCGCTGGTAACCATAGCGAATGGCAAAATCGCCTACTCCGCCGCCGCCCACTATGCCCATCACCGTGGAGTAGGAGATGAAGCTAATGGTGGACGTGGTCAAACCCAGTACAAGTCCGGAACGGGCTTCCACGTATAGAAATTTAAAAATAAGCTGGAGGGTGGATGCTCCCATAGACGTAGCGGCTTCAATCACACCCTTGGGCACCTCAAGCAACGATTGTTCCACCAGTCTCGAATAATAGGCGATAGCTACCACTGACAAGGGAACCGTAGCTGCCATCGTGCCCAGCGCCGTGCCTACCACCAAACGTGTAAATGGAATCATAAACACCACGAGCAGCAAAAACGGAAACGAGCGGATAACATTGACCAGACTGTTCAGTATGGTGAAGAGCAGTCGATTTTCATATTTTTGCCCTTTACCACACAAATATAAAATCGTTCCTGCCGGAAGCCCTAACAGTACAGCTGCTGCGATAGAAATCCCCACCATGATAAACGTCTCCCCGATGGCTTTCCATATCTCTGACTGATACTGTGCAATGATGTTCAACATGTCATTCATCAGCTTCACCTGCTTCCAAGGTTGAACCTACCATAGGGTCAGCTACATGTTTCGTTGAAAGTAATTTCCCGTCCCGCATTTCGGATACACGGGTACAAATATCGCGTACCACGTCCATATCGTGTGTGACGATTACAATCGTAACTCCCAGTTCACGGTTGATCTCCCTTAACACGCCCAGAATATCAGCGGTCGTCTGCGGGTCAAGGGCTGAGGTCGGCTCATCACAAAGCAGCACCGCAGGGCGATTCGCCAATGCTCTGGCAATCGCCACACGTTGCTTTTGGCCTCCGCTCAGTTGTGCCGGATACTGTTCTGCCTTATCCGCTAAACCAACGAATTGCAGGCATTCGCGCACGCGTTCCGCTCGCTCTTTTTTCGCGACACCTGCCAGCTCCAACGGCATTGCTACATTTCCACTTACCGTCCGATTATGAACAAGATGATAATGCTGAAAAATCATCCCTATGGATCGCCGCGCTTCACGGAGACGTTTTTCCGGCATGCGAGTCAGATCTTCCCCGTTCACAACCACGTTTCCCTCATCCGGCCTTTCCAATACATTCATCAACCGGAGCAACGTAGACTTGCCGGCACCGCTGGCACCTATGATACCGTGAATTTCCCCTTCCTCCACTTGAAGAGACACGGATTGAACCGCATGAAATGGGCCGCTTGAGGTGGTATAATGCTTGTTTACCTGATGCAGCGTAATCATGAAACTTGGCCTCCTGATGATCCATTACTGCGGGAAAATGTAATAAGCCCGCCAGCCCAGGCGGGTCTGTACGAGCCGTCAATTCCCATTGCATTAATATACCACAGAGCAGAAATCGGGCAAAGCCTTTTGACAACAATTAACGTACATCCCATACCCCCACATAAGGAAAGCAGGTACCAAGTCCCCAAGCTAGCATCAGCAGCACCACAAAATACAAAATAAATATAATATCTACAGCCGAATAGCCGATCGCATAATAATACGTACGCTTGGTTTCATTAGCAAAGCCCTTGGCTTCCATGGCTATAGCAATGCGCTGCGCACGCCGGATACTTTGAGCGAGCAGCGGAATTGCGTACCTGCGCAGCGTGGCATACATATTCCATTTGGACACATGCTGGTGCAAACCTCGAATACGGTGGGCATGTCTCAAAGCCTGAAATTCCTCCAGCATCATCGGCATCAACCGCATAGCTGCCAAAAAGCTGTACGCATACTTGGGAGGGAGCTTCCATTGCTGCATCAGTGAATAAAAAAGGCTCACCGGACGAGTCGTTAAACCAAACAGCAACCCTGCTGCGGCCATACTCAGTGCACGAAAACCCAGATGCATCCCTCGGAAAAAGCTTTCCTGCGTAATATGGATCAGGCCCCATGTCCACCAGGTCGTCACTCCCTTGCCAAACATCATCATGCCTGTTGAGGTTGAAATAAACACCAATATAAAGGGAGATCCGTACAGCAGCAGCCGCTTCCATGGATGGCCTGACCAGACAAGCAACAGCAGCATAGTACATGTAACATTAAACATAACGTTCGGATCATGGATGACTATAACGATCACAAACAGCAGGGAAAACATCACTAGCTTTAGGCCCGGATTCACACGATGCAGCCATGTTTCATGATGAGGAAAGGACAGGCTCATACCGTAGCTCTCCTTTCTGAATCCGCCATATATCGGTACAATATCGACGGACAATTTCCGGGTCATGCGTAACCATCACAATGGCCGTGCCTGCCGCTCTCAGCTGTTCCAACATATCCAGCATGACAAAGGTATTACGCGCATCCTGCCCAAAAGTCGGTTCGTCCAGCAGCAGCACTTTCGGCTCACGGATCATAGCCGTAGCAATACTCAACCGCCTTTTTTGGCCCAGCGAGAGCTGATACGGATGGCGTTCATCCAGTCGCTCCAATCCGAACTGCATAAGCATTCGATCCACTCGTTCCCTGCACTGTTCAGCGGTAAACAAACTCTTGGGTAACGAATACTCCAGTTCACTTCGCACGGTGTTTGCTACAAATTGCAGCTCTGGATTTTGAAACGCGAACCCAATGCGCTCAGCCAGTTGCTCCGTATTGCCTGCCTCAGCTCCGCACACGCGATAACGCCCCTGCGTGTGAAGTAAGCGCATCATAGAGAGCAGAAGCGAGCTTTTGCCAGCCCCGTTTTCACCGACCACACCAATCCAGTCGCCAGGCTTCACCTGCGCTTGCTCCACATAAATGACTGAGCTCCCTCCCCGAAGTCCGCTAAAATGTTCCAACTCCAGCAAATTTGTTGTACATGCTGAAGTGGACGGACTATCCGCAAGCAACGCATCATTCTGCTGCGTCATAGAATCATTCCAACGTGGTGAAGACGATTCATCCCATACTCCCGGATACCACACGCCATACTCGGATAATGCTTGTCGGTGTATATGAAATACTTCTTCCGCCCTTCCGTCCGCAATAATCTCCCCTTGAGCAGAAAGCACCACAATCCGATCCACATCCTGGACAATTTCATTAATTTTATGCTCTACAATCACCAGCGTCTGGTCTGCCGAAATGTTGCGAATGGTATCCCACACCTGTGTAGTACCTTCCTCGTCCAACAAGGCTGTCGGCTCATCCAGAAAAAGCACTTCCGGCTCCATAGCCAGCACCGATGCAATCGCCAGCCGCTGTTTCATTCCTTGTGACATGCTGGCAATGGGCAGATGTATATCATCCGTTGGAAGACCAACCTGCATTAGCAGCTCGCGAATACGGGATGGCATCTGCTCCCTTGGAACCTGCTTATTTTCCAATACAAAAGCCAGTTCCTCGTCTGCATATGACATACAAAATTGTGTGTCGGGATCTTGAAATACAATACCAGAGAGACTCGGGATCACGGCAGCATCGTATTTCATAGGCACTTCTATCGTGCGTGGAATCAGACCGCTCAGCACCTGAAGCAGCGTTGATTTGCCGCATCCGCTCGGCCCCAGTAGCAGCAGCTTTTCCCCTTTGCGAACAGATAAGGACATATTGTGAAAAAGCAGCTCTTGCTCACCGGGGAATTTCAACCGAAGACGGGTGATCGAAGCCACCACATCTTCGTTGGTCGGACTCATCAATCCAGCCCCTTATAATCTTGTTCCGTTGCCGGTCTCAAACTTCGCGTAACGCCGGTTACTTCCAATGCCTTAGCCAGATAGAAAGCGAATATTCCAGCAATCACAATACTGCCAATCATCCGAAATCCAATATACAAAACATAGTTCCAGGTCGATAGCTGATCAATATACCCATAGCTGAAGTCTAAAATCAGAGAAGTGACAGCCGCTCCTGCCGCAGCTAGTGAAGCAACCCACAGGTTGGCGTTCCGATACAGAAAAATCGCAAAGAACAGCTCCGCTCCCAAGCCTTGCAGCAAACCGTAGTACAAGGTGGACATGCCCCATTCACTTCCCAAAAAAGCACTGACGGTTGCCGCGGCCACCTCTGCCAAAATCGCGACTCCCGGTTTGCGAATGATAAGATAAGCGAACGTGCCAGCCATAAACCACATGCCATACATCAGTTGCTCGGCGTGCAGACCGAATGGTTTCATCAAATCATAGGCAGGTCCCCATATTTTGTAGACCAGCCCGAATACCACGGAGATTACAATCGTGACCAAAATATCAGTCAGCTTCAGCCCTTTGGACGCTCTTACATTCGTATTCATTGTTGATACGCTCCCCTTTTTCTTTAAAATAGGCCATTTGGCCATAAAAAAAAGCCTGTCCGGAGCTGAATCTCCAGGCAAGCTTTATGCGCAGTCATAAAATGATCACCATACATTATCAGTTGTCGACATATCTCATATAGCACAGCATTCTACTGCACTGAAACCAAGCCAAAGTCAGGTACAGAACAAGACACGCTTGTCCGTCTGCAACTTTTTACAGACTGTAGCTCATTAACTTGATATAGGATATGAAACGTATCCATCGACTAGCCGCCGCTAATCGGCGGTATTCCTGTTTCTTGTAAGGTGTTCTAGGTTTCTCTACGCTGGCATTACCCAGATCAGATTTCACGGTCGGCGGCAAGGGCCACCCTCTCAGCCTGACTATCTCAAGCTCCCGACAATGCTTTTTAATTCACTATAATATATACCACATCCATGGCTTTGACAATCCTATAATCCGAAGAAACGTTTGGCCGTTTCCGTCGTCGCAATTTCGATCTCCATCATGCTGCGGCCTGTGCACTCGGCAATCGTAGCGGCGATGTGAGCGAGATACACCGGCTCATTACGCCCTTCTTTGGGCTTCACGGGCAAATTACGCGGGGTCAAAAATGGAGCGTCCGTTTCAATCATCAACCGGTCCAATGGAATATCCCTGACCAGCTCCCGCAGATGCTTGCCGCGCCGTTCATCACAGATCCAGCCCGTAATACCGATATACAGTCCCATCTCCACATACGTATGCAATTCCTGTGCAGTACCGGTAAAACAATGCACCACCGCTTTATCAACAAGCCCCTGATGCTCTCGCAACATAGCGACAAAGTCCTCATGCGCATCTCGTTCATGCAGGAATAAAGGCATATGCAGCTCCCCCGCCAGTTGAATCTGCTCTCCAAACCATCGGCGCTGTACATCACGCGGAGAAAAATCACGGTTATAATCCAA
Organism: Paenibacillus sp. DP01; assembly: GCF_044784315.1. Taxonomy (NCBI): domain Bacteria; kingdom Bacillati; phylum Bacillota; class Bacilli; order Caryophanales; family Paenibacillaceae; genus Paenibacillus; species Paenibacillus sp. DP01. Next base: position 1,082,624 of record NZ_CP173059.1, on the reverse strand, counting down.
CCCGCATTCCCCTATGGATACGACCTGCGGCTGAGCCGCAAGTTGGCGGAGCTGCTGAATTGTATCGGTGCTGCAACTTTTGGCATCATGGGGATGCACGCCAGCCGTCGTGTACAGTTTACCCGGATAACAAGCCGCATACTGAGCAGCCTCCCGACTACTGCGGACACTGGTTCCAGTAATAATCAACGGTGTAATTCCTACAGCCGCTGCTCTCTCTACCACCTGTTCCCGATCTGCATGAAACGAACGGTGCATCAAGTTCACACCAATATCAATTAACGGTGTACTCCTATCCATCTCAATCCCTCCTTCGCAAACTACAATCTCGGATCAATCGGCTCCGATTCCAGAGATAGCGCAGCAAGGACGCATTCATGAATACGATCCACCGTATCCTTGCGGACAAAACGTTCTACGCCCTCCATACCAAGCGCTCCTTCCATCAGGGCATGACGCTCCTTTTTGTTCGTTCGGCGCTGCTTCAGACGCTTTAAATTCTCAGGGGCAAGATAATCCATACCGTAAATGATATGCAAATACTTCCGGCCTCTCACCTTGATTGCAGGCTGAATCATCTTGTCCCGATTTTTCATCAAAAAGCGTTCCGGCTTGATCACAATGCCCTCATGACCATCCTCTGTCATCTCGTTCCACCAGCGGATAACCTCTTCCTCGCTTGCTTCGTCCGTGATGACCCGATACTCTGTCTCCATAAACAGCGAGGACAGTCCTGCTAGCTCCCGGTTGTGCTCCATATGCCAAAGATGAGATTGGTCAAAAAACGTCCGGCCGCTGTGGGCCAGTGTATGAAACGGTGCAATACGAATTTCATCCAGCCCGTCTACATCCCAGCAATATTTTTGAAAAGCTTCTTGGAACGTTACGGCATTGCCATATTTCCGTTCCATTTCCTCTAGCCAGTCTCCAACCTCCCGGCCTGCAACCTCCGCCTGCTTCAGCTTGTCTACCAGCTTACTGCGATCCAGCAGAGCTGCCTCACCCACATGCGCATACTGTGCAGCAATCAGTTCCCGAGCCTTGAGATTCCACGGTACTATTTCCGCATCCAGCAACACGAAATCCGTCTGATTCCGCTCAAAATACCTGGCAGTCTGTAGATCGGCATTCAGCTTTTCCAGGACCTGCTTCGCAAGGCCTGGTCCAAAGAAAGGGCGGCCGCTGCGGCTGTAGATCGTGCCTAATGTCGGGTATCCTACATATTCGACAGCAGCCTGTTCGTTTTTGAATAATAGCAAAATCGCCCGGCTACCCATATGCTTTTTCTCCGCTACCATCGTTTGTACGCCTTGACCACGATAATAAGCCAGCGCCTCACGCGGATGCTCCAGATATCCTTCTTCTGCGGAAACCGTGGGAGCAGGACTCATAGTTGGTGGAATGTACACCAGTTCCTCCATCGGTACTGTCACATGTGACACGGTATCTATAGCGGATTTGACCCATTCTCCTTGTACTCGCACTTCGCCATACGATTCCGTTAGTACGCTGTAACCAGCGATGAGCTTACGTAAATTCGGCGGGGAAAACCGTTTTTTCTGCCACCTGACAAGTGGGCTATCGGGGTCATTCGCATAATTCTCATGAGCCGGAACGCTGACAAATTCCTTTTCCGGATAACGATAAGCGGTCAGCATACCGCCAAATACCACACCCTGATCAATATTCACCGTCTGGTTCACAATCGTAGGCTGCGGTCTCGGATCATGTCCCCATACTACTATTTCTCCCGATTCATGGTCTACGAACCAATCTTTGCGGATTGGTTTTCCGTCTGCATCCTGACCATCCGTATCTCCATAACGACAGTAATCAGAAATACGTGCCGACTGTTTGCCAATAAAATGATCCTTAATCCCCGCATGAGTCACAACCAGGTGTCGCAACCCATTTCTGCCGAAAATTAGATGAGAGGGCGCATTTAGCAGAAAATCCCTCAGCTCGCCTCTAAGCTGTTCCGCTGCTGCCTTGCCCACCTTTTGTTCATATTGAACCAGTTCCTCTGCGAATCGTTCATCTCCATGATTGAGAGTTACTTTTCTTCCATCAAGATAACGACCGATTTTCCAGCCATGATTGCTATCAATCATGTAGGCGAGTCCGGCATCCACGTGCTTTTTCCAAAACTGCACCGCTAGTAACGATTCTGGGCCACGGCTCATCACATCCCCAACGGATACCAGTCTTCTGCCTTCTGGATGATGGTATAGTCCTTCCGTATCTTCCATATATCCGAGCCGCTCTAACACCTCCAGCATCTCCCGGTAGCACCCGTGGATGTCACCAATGATATCAATGCCTGCACCTATATCATGAAACAGCGGCTGAGCACGGCGGGCGAAGTTAAGCTTTTCTACATCCTTGAGGACATAACAAGCGTTAAAACCTTCTTCCCGAATACCGCGCAGGTTCCGCTTTAACAGCTGTGCCTGCTGCTTGACCCGTTGGCGACCACGCGGATGCGCCCTACCTGCATCACGTTCCAGCAGCACAGATTCGGGTACATCCAGCACCAGAGCCATCACAGGTACATGCGCCTTGGCTGCCAGCTGTACATATTTCTGGCGATCCTCAGCATACAGATGGGTGGCATCCACAACCGTCAGCTTATTCAGACGACAGCGCATAGCCAGAATGGTATCCATCGCCTCAAACGCCTTGGCTGACATTTGCTGGTACTCATAAAACAGCACGTCCGATTCCAGCCTTGGAAGTCCGCTCCAGTCTATAAATTCCGTATCTCCGACCAGCTGGCGAAAATGATCTGAGGATACCACTTCCGTTTTCAATAGAATCCCTTCGCTCACCAACCTGTCCAGTAAAGTGGTTTTGCCACTATTCGAGGCCCCTACCAACACAACCAGTCCAGCATGCGGTAGATTAATCGTTCGTTCGGATGAAATGCTCATGAATTCTTCGGCTCCTTTCTGCGCGTAAATACAGCCATTTGGGTCGGTTGTCCAAAGCCTTCGACCTCTTCTCCGATCCCTTCCAGCGCTAATGAATAGGGAGCTTCCTCAATCCATTGCTCGCATCGTTCACGAAACTCGCTTCTGCTCCATTCAAAACGGTGATCGCCATGCCGCAGCTCTTGCTGATCCATACGATACACCTCATTATATTCTCGATTGGGAGTCGTCACGATCAGCACACCCGGCTGATATTCTGTCACAATCGTATCCATCACCCGGTTCAGACGATGCTCATCCACATGCTCAATGACCTCACACAGGATCATCACATCTTTTCCCCGCAATTGTTCATCATAATAAAAGAGAGAGCCCATCATAGGTGTAGGGCGAATTGCATCGGCATGCCTTTCCAGCTTGGCAAAACGCTCCACAGCCCTCACCTGTGCATATGCAGACGGCTCCACAGCCCAAATCTCTTCAATGCCCTTGATTCGAGCCATCCGAGCCGAAAGCTTCCCTTCCCCAGATCCAAAATCTACGATTTTCTGTCTTCGGGGCAGCTTGCGAATCACATCCATAATGGCTTGATACCGCAGCTCATTTAGCCGCATTACAGGCTGTTGCTTTCCTTCCTCCAGTGACTGATCTTGCTGCTGATCCTGTTCGTGATTATGGTTTTGTTCTTGGACAGCATGTTTTTCAGTCTGTGTAGCAGCAGAATCAGATTGCTCAAATTGCTCAATCAGATTGGTAAAATGAAGCGTGCGTCGAATGATGAGCTCGCGCATCGGATGCTCTTGCAGCCAGCCTTCACCGTAACGTTTCAGCTTATCAAACTCTTCTTCGCTAATATAGTAGTGCTTATAATTATCCAACACTGGAATCAACAGCAATAACTGACGCAGCGCATATTGCACCGTCTGATGACCACTTAGCGTGACATATCTGACGGTGCTTCGATTTTTCAGCTGAAAAGAATAATCCGCTTTCCCTCGTTCGATGGTCACTTGATAGCCCAGCGGCGCAAATAGTCCCTCCACCACAGCATCTGGCAAATCTGACGCAACAGGCCCAAACGATAACTCCAGCGCAAAAGGATGCGTCACCCACGCTGTATAGTCTTCCTTGGGTTTGCCGTTCAGGGCTGTGCCAAGCGCGCCGCGAATATAGGTACAGAACAAGCTGCTGGTTACAAACTCCCGGTCATTAATATATTGTGTAATGTCATAGCTATCTGGACTGTTTTTGACCAAATCTATTGAATCTGGTGAAGCCTGAATGGCGATTTCTGCCTCTTCCTCTGTAAAAGTGGTGTACACCATGCGTACACGTGCACCCTTTTCCGTGCGATCATACGTATTGTAAGGGTTCTTGGCGAGCAAATGCGAAATCATCCCGGCATTGTTTCCGGTTGCTTTTAGCGTGATGTGCATACTCCACTTCTCCTTCCCTGCTTATGTTTTCCATACTTCATTCACCGCAGCGCGGAACATCTCGTCCAATTGCTGATCCCGTCCGCCCTCCATATGCTGAAGCAAAGGCGCCTTCTGTTCAAAATAAGCAATTTGCTGTTCAATAAAGTCATTCACCACCGAAAGCTGCGGCTCCATATCCAGCTCCTCACCCGCTTTTTTACGCTCCAGCAAATGCTCGATCACCTGATAAAGTTCGGTACCTACCGGAATGAATTCCGCTAGCAAGTCTACGAATTTGATAGGAGGCATACTGTTGTAACGTTCAATCCAGCCACAGGCCAGCAGCGGACGCAGCACGTAAAAATATTTTTTAATTTTCACCTGTTCACTTTGCAAATAGTCCCGATAGTTTCCCCGTGCCATATTCAGATAGTGATACATACAGGACTTCGGAGAGAAGGTTAACGGCGAGATTGCACGGATCTGATCGGCCACTGAATATTGCTCCAGATAGGGAATCGGAGATTGCAGCCATTCCAGCAAAGGCGGATTGGATTTGCGAAATAAATGGAGCGCCTTTTTCAAATCCCAACCGTTTATATCCAGCATATTGCTGATTGGCCGCTCAATCACATCCCGCTTATCAAAAATAGATAAATACCATTCTATGGGTCTTACATAAATAAATCGTACATCATAGTCACTGTCCTGTGAAGGAAACCCCCATGCCCGACTGCCTGATTCACAGGCGTACACAATGCGCACCTGCTCTTCCTGCTCCAACGCGCGCAGCTCACGCAAAATCGTGTCGCGCATTTCCGGTTGAATGAAACCCTGCCCATGCTTCACATCTGTCATGTTGTTCCCTCCCTTATCCTTAAAGTATTTCCCGAATCTGTTCTCTGATCGACTCCTCCGTTTCAGCTTCCGATAAGCAGCGAAGGCGCTCTATCGTTGCCTCTCCCAACATCTCAGAAGGCCATTCCTTGAGTACATGAAGCGCTGCACGGCGATTGGAGGTCACCGGGCTCCAAAGTCCGGTAGCAACTAGCTTTTGTCCCATTCCTTCGTAAGAAGACAATAGTTGCAGCAGCATCCCTAGACATTGATGCGCTTCATACTCCGGTCCAAAGCCCGGTACATCAGCAGGACCGGAAGCTATCTCTCCCAGAGGCAAGTGCTTTTCTGCAAAAGCCACCAGCTTATATGCCCGCTGTTCATCCTCTGTCTTGCTAAGTTCAAAGTAAAGATTAGGCTTGACTGGGTGTTTGCTTAATTGATCAAATAGCACGGGCCATACATCTAGTGCTAGCATTCGAGCTGCGCGAATGGCACAGTGAAGATGCGGTGAATCTGCATGATGTAGTTCCTGCTCTACCAGCTTCATCCACTGCGGATCGTCCATCATCTGCTGGCATATCGACGCGTAACGTTTACGTAATTCCGGCGTCCATTCATGCTCATAACGTGCCTCCCATGAATCGTCTTCTTCATCGAGGAAGTCCGCAATATCCATGATGATCGTAAGATGCTTCACAGTCGTACACATAGTCTTAGCATGACGAAGGTAGTTGCCTATGACCATAGTGGCATGCTCATAATCGTCTATACTTTCCGCAGGTCCGCCTGCTGCCAGCAAAGCCGACAGTATATCGCCTGCTCCGTCAAACAACTCCCGATCAATATGCGGTACAGCGATGGCTGTATGCAGCTCGCCTTTATGAGCGCATTCATAAGCAAGGTACTCATACATGACATTGTTACGGAATCCTTCCCGTAATAACCAATCACGTATTTCCTGCCGCGCCGGCTCCAGTCGTTCCACGACGTGAATACGTCCCCAACCATGTACCTGTAAGGCTAAATTATACAACTGCTCATTGGCCTGATCCGAAATATTACGGATAGCTACAGCCGCATATAGCGTGAATTCATCATGCTTGGCTAGCGTTAAAATAAGCTCGTGGTGCTGCTCTGTCTCCAGCAATCCGAGCAGCGCAATACCGACCTTCACCACATTGCGATGTGCTCCGTGTTCGGCCAGCCAACGCGCTTCCTCATACAATCGATCCGGCTGAATTGCTGGATGTTCGCGCACCGCATCTAGCAGCGGATCAATCAGGCTGAGCGCATTTTCCTCCATCAAGCGTACATATGTCTCACGTCTTGTTTTCATCCCTGGCTTGCGGCATTGTCTGGACAACAAGTGTGCTAGCTCCTTAATTTTCTCAGTCTCTCCATCTCCGCCAGCGCCGTGATGCCCAAACGCTCCATCCAGCCCCCCTGCCACCCAACGCATCGTATGACCTGCCCAGTATTCTTCATCATCCGGCAAATGATCATCCGTAAGCCTTCCCTGAGGGTCCAGTCCCTGCTTAATCGTTTCATAAATCGAAAGCTTACCTACCCATGGATATAACACTTCATTTTTGAATCGTCCAAACATGTTGCATCACCCTTCTGTTATGTATTGCTTCTTACTTATCGTGCTACCTTATATCCCTATAATCCTTTATTTTGGAAGTCATGAACATGGTGAAAGTATTACAAAGATGAATAAATTACCTTTTTCCTGCATCCCTTCCCTGTTAGAATAAAGGGATACTTGTTTTCGGAGAACGGCTACAGAAACGGGGAATGCATCATGGCGAGAGAGAGTTTTGATAAAGAAATTCAATTCCTGCGTATGCTCACACTAACCAGCGGCGCTTATAATCGGCAGCAATTTGCAGACAGACTTGGCATTTCGGTACATACCTTTGATAAGACGATCCGGCGCCTCAAGGAAATCGTCCAATCCGTACAACAGCAGCTTCCTGCGGAACAGGGACATGATTTTAATGAGATGCTGCGCTTTAATTATTACGAATCCGCTGACCCATTATTGTTATTCCTGTTTCGGGCCAAATCGCTCAAGGAATCGGAAAGCGTCCGCTTATCCCTTCTGCTGACAGCGCTGCAATCACAGCCTATGACCACCATGGAACTGCTGGACGCTTGCTGCAATGGGCTGCCTTCCGACAGTGCACTGCCGGATGAAAAAACAATCCGTTCTGATCTGAAATATCTGGTCGAAGTCGGCGTAGTTCGTAAGGAGCCTGGCGGCAGACCCTATCGCTATGCTGTCCGTAACGATCTGGTGACAGAACTGACGGACGAGGAATTACTGGACTTATATGATTTTGTGGACATTATGGCCAACACTCAGCTCCCCTCTGTGCAGGGATATCTGTTGCGAGATCATCTTAAAAAGGCCATGCGCCGTCAGCTCGGAGATCGGGAGATGGCAGAGCCTTTTTTATATAAATACCATTATTATTCACGCATTCTGGACGAAGCCCATATTCATCCGCTTCTGCATGCCATTCGGCAACGCCGCTGCGTAAACTTTTTATATTTTTCGGCATCCAAACGAAGCATGTACGGGTCACAGAACACCAACCCACGATTTGAAAAAGAGACTGAAGGCCGTGAACATACCATTCTGCCCTTGCAAGTCATCTATGATCATCAATATGGACGTTGGTACGTGCTTGGTCATGTGGGCGGCAAAGGAATCATGAAGTTTCGTATGGAGGGCATGACCCAATTGGTGGAGGGCAAGCCTGTCCCAGAACAGCTTTATGCCGACCTGTTAGCCGTGTTGGAGGAAAAAATGCGATACAGCTGGCTTGTTGATACGGGTCGTCCCGTGAAGGTAAGGGTACGTTTTTTTAATCCCGAAGGGGCAAAACGCAACTTTATTCGGGAACGTGTGCTGTCACAAGGACAATGGGGTACGATTACGGAGGAAGAAAGTGAATCCTTTATCTATGAAATCACAGTGAATGGAATCACTGAGATTAAACCGTGGATTCGCAGCTTCGGATCAAGCTGTGAGGTATTGGAGCCCCAGCGGCTGCGTAAGGAATTCAGACAGGAATGGAAGGAGCTGCAAGCCTATTATGAGCCTGTTCGAGAAAATATTTAACTATCAGATCGTCTCACGACTGGATGAATCGGGCGCTTTTGCTACCACATCGCAGGAAAGAGTCTGGCTTAAGTCCATGCTTGCAGACTCGGCAGCGACAGAGGCTTTTACCCCCTCTACACTTGATAAGCTTCGGCAATTACTTGCAGATGACGAGCCTCTGGAGGCTGATGGCAGCCTGCGCGAAAAAGCAGGGGTCCCTGCTGCTTCGGTTTATCATCCACTCCTGCGTGAATTGCGTTCCATTCTGCGATCCCGTTCAGGCATCTGTATGACCTACAAACTGCGCAACGGACGCCTGCATGAGCGAATGTTCGGATTCCCATATAAGCTGGAGTTTTCCATGGTCAAAAAAGAATGGAGTCTGCTGTGGTATAATCGCCGCCACCGCGCATTTATGTCCACCAAACTGTCCAACATCGTAACCGTTACGGAGGATGAGATCCGACCTGAAGAAGCCGAGACGTTTACCCAACGAATACTCGGTATACTGGAGTCACGCAAAGAACAGGGCATCATCGAAATTATTCCTATATATAACGGTGAAATGTCTCGTATTTTATATGCTTTTTCCTGTTTTGAAAAGGAGGTCGAATATGATCAGGAAGCAGATACCTATCGTATTACGCTCACTTTCCAGGCAGACGAATGTGAATATGTGTTATCCAAAATCCGCTTCCTCGGCAAACGTGTCAAGGTCGTTCAAGGCTCTCGATTAATATCGCGAATGAAGGAAACAACTGCCAAGGCCCTCGCACGATACGAAGAGGAATAGCTGCTGAAGAAATATAGGATGAATCCACGTAAAGGCCCTCCCTCCGTCTGCTAATGAGACGAAAGGAGGGCCTGTTAAACGAGTTATGGCAAGGCTTGTCCGCGTGCACTGACATACAATTGATACCATTCCTCACGGGTCATCAGCTCGCTCTGGCGTTCTGCATCCTGACATGCTTTGATTCGTTCAGGATTGGCGCTGCCAATGACAGGCTGAATCCGTGCCGGATGCTTCATCAGCCAGCCCAGGACGATCGCTTCACGTGTCGTCCCCTTTTCAGAAGCCAGCTTCTGCACCAGTTCTGCCGTCTTACGGATATGCTCAGGCTCTCCTTCCAGAGAACCTCCGCTAAAACGTCCATGCGCCAGCGGTCCCCAAGCCTGGAGCTGAATATCCTCAGTTTGGCAATATTCCAGCAATCCTTCGCCAAAATGTACATTCGTCCCTGCCTGCTGGTTCACGTGTACGGTCTGATCTATAAAATGCAGATGTGCCAGGCTCATCTCCAGCTGATTAACAATCAGCGGCTCCGTTAGGCTACGCTCCAGAAAACAAATTTGGCTTACATTCATATTGGAAACGCCAAAATGCCGTACTTTGCCGGATGTCCTAAGCTCGCTGAACACCTTCGCTACTTCTTCCGGCTCTACCAGCGGATCGGGACGGTGCAGCAGCAGGATGTCTAAATACTCAGTACCCAGACGCTTCAAGATACCATCTACGGACTCCATAATATGATCATATGAGAAATCAAAACGGCCTGGGAGCGTGCCATCCGGCAAAAAAATGCCGCATTTGGACTGAATTACGATTTGTTCACGCAATCCGGGCTGTCCCTTTAAAATCCGACCGAAAATTTCTTCCGCTTTTCCCATACGATAGATATCCGCATGATCAAACATCGTAATCCCGATGGATTGTGCAGCTTCTACAGCTCTCTCCGCTTCAACGACATGCTCCTGTGTATACGGTGCATGGCTCCATTCTCCACCAAAAGGCATGCAGCCAAGTACCAGCCGACTATCGGAGATTCCACGTTTCTGTAAAGGCATAATTTTCATGCTGCTCCTCCTTGAACCCTCAAAGTATTCCTTGCTTCATCAACATTCGAATAGTTCGTCAAACCGCAAAAATCAGACGGAAAACATGTCGTTTCCCGTCTGATTTTATTTTAGTTACTTATTAGACAGCCCTTCTTATATGTAATAATCAATAGCCAACTTCAGCAGATAAAGCGCGAGCAAATGCAGCGGATAAAACAAATAGAAGAAGGTTCGTGGGCCTTTTCCCCTCTCTCCGTTATATCGGGATAGCAAAGGGAGTGCAAAAATACAGGCCCCGCCGATCGCAAACGGATAAAGATATTCGTTCATTGTGCTGGCGTTGATGCCCATGATGCTGAGCGAATCGGGAACAGCCCATATAATGATGACTCCGAAAATGAACATAAGCGCAATTATTGCAATAATCCATCCGTTGTAAATCTTCTGTTGTTTGCGAGCCACATAGAAAGCCAGAACCAGGAACACTCCAATCACACTCCAGTCTCCCAAAAGAGAGACTACGCAAAGAGCCGAAATAGCCAAGTATTTAAGCACAGGATTGGTCGTGTTGTCATAGAACCATATTGCCAGTAGGCCCATCAACAACGTTAGCATGATGTTTCCCGAAGTATACCAATCTTTAAATACCAATCCGTAAGGCACCACACTGGCTAGCCCGGTTAGAGCAAGGCGCATTGTATATTTTTTGAAGCTTCTGGTATGGATATATCCTTCGGCTACAAAAAAAGCCATGATAGGCAATGTAATTCTGCCTACCACCTGAAAGCCCAAAAAATCGGCAAAAAATAGCCCTCCAATATGATCAATTAGCATTGCCAATACTGCAATTAATTTTAAACTGGTGGCATCAATGCCTTTCACCTCTGCTTGAACGGATAATCTTTGTTCCATATTCCTCCCCTTTTCTTCCCGAAGAACTATGCCCTCCGTATCTATTCTATTCGTAAACAGGTCTGTTCAGGAGGCTCCGGTCTCCCATCTTATCTAAGAGGTGCTTCAACAATTGGCGGGAAACGGGAATAATGCGCCTTGCTTCTCCGGAATTCTGATTGGTTTGAAAAATGATCTCCTTCTTGCTCTTATCTATAGATTCCACCTTCATCAGGTTTACGATAAATGCCCGATGACACCGGAACAACCTTGGGTCCTTAGCCTCAATATCTTTCAGATCGCCGTAAAACTCAAGAGTTCTGTTTTCGGAAACCAGACGGATTTTGTGGGGAACACCGGTTGTTTCAAAGTAATAAATGCTGGAGAAGGAAATTTGAAATTTCGTAAATTTATTGTCGAGTATAAACCAATCATTGACATCCAACACAGGCTTTCTTTGATGGGCAACAACAAGAACTTCTCTGACCTTTTTTTCCATTTCATCCTGAGTAGCATCCTTGATAATGAAATCAAGAGCTGCTACCTTATATTGGAAGGTAAGCGGAGACAGATGACCGTGGGTAGTTACAAAGACAATATGCCCATACATATCATATTTTCTGATTTCCTGGGCAACTTCCAGTCCCTTCATCTGACAACCAGAGATTTCAATATCAAGGAAATACAAGTTATTCGCACAAGCTTTAGATTCAAAAAGCAGGAGATCCGGCTTACTGGTGGCAATGAGATTGCTGCAGCAGATGCCAAGTTCCTCGCAGCTTTTACGGACCATCTTTTCCATTATGCGCTGCTGGATAAACTGATCTTCCAGAATAAAAATATTCATGATGTCGCTCTCTTTATAATTAATGTTTGCGTGAAAAAATCCGGTTCCTTTTTGGTATCCAAAGTTACATACTTGTTGCTGCGCAGCACCTTTGCTATATTGTACAAGCCAAGACCTCGATTGTCCGCTTTCGTTGAAAAGTTCCGTTTGTAGAGATCATTCACCTTAATCCCGTCAAGTGCAGAATGATTATAAGAGTTTCGTATCGTCACCGTCTGAATATCGTCTTCATGGATCAGCACAATATTTATGGACGGATTGCAGGTCTCTAGTGCCGCATCGATTGCATTGTCCAGGAAACAAGAGATTACTCTGCAAAGGTCTATAATATCCATATACATTTCACTGATACCGCTATCAATTTCCAGTTTTACGTCAACTCCACGCTTCTTTGCCACCAGCACCTTGGATGTAATAATACTCTTGAGCTCACTCACGTCCAGATTAATCAGGTTATCCAGACTATAGGAATATCCGTTCAACTGTGAGGCAGTAGGTTGGATAGAACTCTCATATATCCGCTTGATCATCGCCAAATCCCCAGTTCTGATCCCCTCGTCCAGCATTAACAGGATATTGGTATAGTCATGTCTGAAGCCGCGGATGTCTTCGTACATTTTTTCAATCTCCATAATATAAGCCTCCAGCTGCAGGTATTGTTCCGTCTTGTTCTTCTCTAGCTCACGTTCACGCAGGAAGCGATACAGCCAATTGATCGTCATCAGGAAGATGGAGGTCAAGCCGATCAGCATCAACACAATCTTTAATCTGCTTGGATACGGATTGTTGCTTTCACACTCCGAATAGATAATCAGTCCTAGTCCGATGATCCCCAAGACTAAGATTAAAGAAGCTCCGACGATAAGCTTAATCCGATATATCTTCAAAAGCCTGACCGCCGGAGTAGGAAACAAATAAGACACAAGCTTTCGGAGCGCCAAGTAGATCAGCGGAGGTGAACAAGCGGTTAGGAAGGGCGCCGTCCATTTGTTTTTATATTCATAAGGAACCGCATAGCTGATTACCGTTATGAAATAACCCAGCAGTGTCGTAATGAAGATGGTAAGGATGGCGTAGAAGCCTATGACCCACAAGGATTCATATTTGTCGGTCAACCACCCGTATAATGCCAGTAGCACAAATAGAAATAGGTAAACAATCAGTCCGAAGTTATTCAGAGCTGTTATTCCGATAAAATAATACATGACTAAAAACAGCAGCAGCTTATAATTCATACGGAAAACGCTTAGACCATTGCCGCTGACCATATGATATATTACAAGATAGCTGGTGTATTGCAAAAAATAAATGCCGGATGTAATCATTTTTTGTTCAATTTCCAAACTTTTGGGTTGACTGGTTCATAGAACAACCCGAAACAAATCCCTCCTCCTTCACCTCTTTTACTCATATGCTCCAGTAGCTTAGCCTTGAGTCTCTGAGTATGGTTATTTCTGTATTCTTTAATATTCTTGATATTGTTCATAATTGGCATAACTCCTTCTCATTATGGAATAGAATACTGGTGTGATGACAACTGCTTCAAGAAACAGCCCAAATATTAACCAAGGATAAAAATCTAGTGCGATGGCCATGAAAACAAACACTATACTTAAAAAGATAGCTTGTAATCTGCATGCTCTTCTGAACTTCGGATCTACCAATGGATTGCACTCCGTATCGGCCGGAGCGTATCTGACAATCAGAATGATAGAAAGCAGACAGAGCGTCGCCAAAAAAAAGCGGTTCCATTCTACTTCCTTTAAGAGCCAGGGAACAAACACAAAGGTCAGTAGACTGACCCAGGTGCAATGATGCGACTTGCGAGCATGCCAGCCAAAGGACTTTCGCCGGACCACTGTATAGGAAAGCAGCATCGCAGCCGTTTCGGCTAATACACCGAGCAAACAGGCACTGATCAATACAAGAAGTATTTTTTCTGTGCCAGCCAGTATGTTCTCCAGATAATAAAGCACATAAGCACGCTTCTCCGCTTCCAATTCTTCGTCTTGAAAGTATTTATCAACGATCCACGTTGACAATTGATGATACAACGCCACCGCCCCTCCCTAACTTAATTGTGCGGGAAGCTGGAATTGAACATAATCACGATATTTATCATGCCAACTCATTAATTCGTGATGCGTGCCTACCCCCGTTACTTCTCCTTTATCCAAAAAGATTATCTGGTCCGCTTTGTAGATGGTTGACAAACGATGAGCGATAACAATGGTCATTTTATTCTTGGAGAGAAGCTTGATTACATCATGGACGAGCTGCTCTGACTCGCTATCCAGGTTGGCGGTAGCTTCATCAAACAGCAGAATCTCATGGTCTGAAAGCAAGCATCTGGCAATCTGGATTCGCTGCTTCTGTCCCCCCGATAATTTGACTCCCCTTTCTCCAACAAAGGTATCCAAACCATCCGGTAATTGATAAATTACCTCCTTCAAGCCTACTGTATCAAGAGCCGCATAAATCTCATGGTCATCCGCGTCTCTGTTTAGGCCATATACCAGATTGTCTCTCACTGATCCTACCAGTAAGTCACTATCCTGCATAACATAGGATATTTTGCGACGCCATTCTTCTGTCCTAATCTTATCCAAATATACATTATTGTAATAGATTTCTCCATTATATTCTGAGTAAAATTTCTCTATTAAAGAAAATATTGTTGTTTTTCCCGAGCCGGAAGGCCCTACGATCGCTGTAGTGGTACAGCCTCTGAAGGTTAACTCCACGTTGGATAATACCGGTTGGCCCTGGTTGTACGAGAAAGAAACATTGGCAAAATGCAGGATATCCGAATTCTGATCATGACTTTTCATGTCCGGCACACTGCCTAACTTTTCTTGCTTCTCATCTCGCTGGTTATATATGGTATAAATTTCCTTACTTGCTCCCTTGGCCTTTTGATACTGCGAGAAAAAACTGCTGAGCTGGGTCAGAGGCGAAACCATTGTAAACAAATAAAAGATCATGGATACCAGAGTACCTGTAGTGATATGTCCAGCGGCAATGCCGGCGCTTCCATACCAAAACATTCCTACCAAAGCTAGCATGATGATAATTGTGACAATCGGCTCAATGACAGCTGACAATATTCCCTCTTTGATGTTCAAGCGAAAGATACGTCCAAGTATCTCCCGAGTATATTTCATTTCAAGCTTTTCCGACGTCGTCGCTTTAATGAATCTGATGTTATAGAGAATTTTGGATAACTCACCGGAAAAGTCTGCGGCTGCATCCTGTGCCTCAACCGCTACCCTATTCATCCTTCTTCCAATGGGATAGATTAGTAGCGCCGTTATAGGAATCAGAGCAACGAGTACACTCATTAATCTCCAATCCAACACAAATAACATGATGATGCAACCAGTGACCATCAGGACATCAGCCAGAATAGAAGGCAGAGTGATAGCTAGAAAATTACTTACAATAGCAAGGTCGTTCGTCATTCTGCTGATGATTTTGCCGTTCTCGTTGTTATCAAAATAATTAACCGGCAAATGGATAATTTTTTCCCAAATTTTCAGTCGCAGTTCCTGAAAAAACTTGCTCCCCACATATCTGAGGAGCAGAGAAGACACGGCGTTTAAAATCCCTCCGGCCAGAAACAGCGAAATAAGCACAGCTGCGGTCTGGATCGTCAGCTCCATAGCTGAGATCTTATCGACAAGCTTGCCTGTCATGATCGGCAATACTAATGAAAAAGCGGCGGAAATCAGTGTAAATACGATGCTCCAAGCAAGCGCAAGCTTGGGCCATCTCGCAATTTTGATTAACTTCAGCAAGGAATGGGCCGTTTGTTTTTCTTCACCGATCTTTTTATATGCCGTGCTCTCCATATTCAATTCCATTATGGCTTAATCACCTATTTCTCTTTGTGATTTTCGTATTCTAGCAAAAACTTCATTGCCATTGTATAGACACCTGCGGCTATCGCTACCATGACAATATAGGAGAGCGACAGCTTGGTTCCTATCCAGTCCGTTTGGTTGCTTAACTGGAACAGTAAGAAGCACACGGCGCTTCCGGCAAGAAACTCCAAAGAGTAGGAGAATTTCCGCCCTCTCTTCAACCTATCTAGTATAATATCCACTATAATTACAGCGGATGTAAGCATAAAAGAAATTTTATACAGCATAATCTTATCTTCAGCAACAATCTGCTGATCCTCAAAACTTGCAAAGTATCTGGCCAAAATTGTACCGATTACTAGGTATAATACGACAACTAGCACATTTATTCCGACACATTCGGCTGTGCTGTAGGTAATAGTCCCTTCGCTTCGTTGAACCAGGGTCGCTGCCAAGCTTGAAATAAACAGGACCAGAAACCAAATATAAAAATATGCATCCAGTTGAAAAGAGAGAAAATCGGTAATCAGTCCCACCATGACTGTAATAATTTCTTTTAATAAAATGAACATTACCGTCTCCTCCTGTTAGCTAAATACCAGCATCTGCTTCCATGTACTCAAGTTCTCATTATCACAGGTCAGCAGTGTCAGCAATACACCTGCACATCCATCGAGCAGCCCAACTTTATCGAGAGATAACGGATCATCGACGCTTCCCTCAAGGTCTATAAAAGGTACTCCCTCACCAGTATTTCGATATGATAACAAACGATGCAAAAATTCATCCTTAAACGGCATGGCTGCCGCACGGCTGAAATGGTGCTGAATCAGGACCAAGCCTGCATAGCCGTGACAGATCGTCGGTGAAATTACCTTTCTTAGCGAATCTGGTCTGGAGTAGACGGTATTGAACAATTGCAGAGCCTGCTGCTGCAGTGCTTTGTCCTCCAGGGCCAATCCCAGCCGGAACATAGCCACAGAAGCTCCCGGTGTGCCGTAACACCATGCATCTCTGTGATAACCTGGATTCCGACTAGTCTCTGCGGATTCATCCGGTGTGAACATATTAGGTATGACAAGGGTGCCGTTCCACTCCCTGATACTTCCGTGTAGAAAAGTCTTGGCAACTTCCAGTACTTCTCTCAATCCAGTTAACGGGTAGCGGCGGAGATGTGCAACGGCCAGCAGATTAATGGCTCCTGTAATTCCGTGCGCCATGCCAAGATTATAATAAATGGTCTGTTCGGGAAGTTCCTCGAAATGTCTCAGCTTGCCTACAGCATCCGTAATCAGTTGAAGTATCTTAAGGAGCACTGCATCCAGCTTCCCAACGTATCTGTCCTGGCGTTCCTTAACCTCCATTAATGTAGCTGCAATCCCCGTCCAGCCTGAAATCAAATCCAAGTCGCTATCCTCAATCAAAGAGTCTTCCAATTTCCCTCTTGTCTCCTCATAGAACTCCCCGTAGCTGCTAAGAAACATATCCAGCGTCTGCGAGAGCACATTTGTATATCTTGTTGAACCTCTTGAACACTCGTTGAACAGATAAATAACGCCTGCTAATCCGGTATACAGTGACAATGAATGGAACGGTATATTACCGATTAAACGCACAATCTCCTGATTGTACTTGAAAGCAAGCGCAGCCCACCCTTCCCCCGGGTAAACTTCATCTAGCTTATCCAGAAGAAGGCTGATCCCGGGGTATCCTGAAGCCAGCGATATCAGCTCCATTTCAGGGTAATCATGCATGGCGTGCTTCTTGATTAGCAGGGTTACAGTATCTATATCTTTGTAAATTTCTGCGCTTTGCCTGACTATTTCAGATAAATTTCCCGGGACTTGTTTGACCGCCATAAGCTCCTCCTCAATAGGCAACATGATATTTGCTTACCTGTAAATAATCTTCCAAACTGAAGTAGCATAGG
The DNA here is from genome assembly GCF_044784315.1 of Paenibacillus sp. DP01. NCBI lineage: Bacteria > Bacillati > Bacillota > Bacilli > Caryophanales > Paenibacillaceae > Paenibacillus > Paenibacillus sp. DP01. The sequence continues at coordinate 1,064,957 of NZ_CP173059.1, read as the reverse complement.
TGTAGGGCAAGCTCTTCTTTTTCCCGGTCCAGGCCGAACACTCTGTTGCAGAACATGTGCATGATGCTGAACATAATATCATCGTAGTAATTGGTTCTGTCGTCAGCTTCCCGGATAGCCGTGAAATATGCAGCGTATTGCCGCAACCTGTCGTCTTTATCGCTTGCTGGCATGGATATGGAACGGGTCTGTTGAATCCTTTGGAATAGCGCTTCTTTGTGTTCCCGGTACTCCTGTCTGAATTTCTTTGGATCAATAATCGCAGCCATAGCCTTCAATTGATCTTCTACCAGCGGATACGCGCAGTTCACAACCTCAAAAAGTCCGGTGCAGCAAAATAACATCTGATCGGTTGCATTAATTGACCTCTTCCCTGCATAATAGCCTGAAACTAGATAAGAATCGATAGCAAATAACCTCTCCGCTTGTTCAATGAAGGCTGTGCCGCCATACCGCAAAATTTCAGGCCGGTAAGGAACAACCGAATAGGAACTAACCAATCCGGACGAGGTTACAGTATTCAGGAAATCAAAAACATAGTTCAAGGCCGTGAAACGCTGATGCTCTACGCTTCCCGACATTTTGCACCTTAGCCTGATATGCGGCTCCTTATCTGCATACTGGACAAAAAAAACCTGGTCAATGAAGTACTCGGCGCTATTGTCCATGAATGTCTTAAATGCACTGCCCAGCAAATCGGTTAGCAGTTCCTGATTGTAATATACCTGCAGGGATATCCAATCCGAACCTGGATAATAAACAGCATTCACCGAAGAACTCAGCACTTTATTTAAGCTTTTATCGGTAGCCTGTGCAGACAATCTGTCTATCGGCAAGTACTGAAACATCGGGCTTTTGCAAAAAAATACGCACTCCTCCATATACCGGTTAACGGAAGCGAACAATTCTTTCTCCGTCTCCATAATAACAGCCGCCTTGCCTTCCGGATTCCGCGTATATTCTTTGTGCAAAAGCTTTCGATGATGATGGCGATCCAAATCCAGCAATAGCTTATTGTCCAGCTCCACCAAATATACATATCGCGGAATGTTATACTTTATGATCCAATCCTCCAAAAAGGCCAAAAACTGTTCTTCGCTCTGGAGCCGTTTATCCGCATATAATGTCCATTTTTTAGGGCAGATGATGATATTTTTATAGGTTACTCTCGGTGTAAAAGAAGAATCATAGAGATACTCCTCCAGATGGGACCATCCGGTCTGATACTGCAGATTAATATCATTCAGAAACCGGATCAGATAAGGAGCCAGCTCTGTATTGTACATGCTACTGAGTTTTGGAAATACCAGTTCGCCTGTTTCCCTGTGCTTTAGATAAAAGTATCCCGAATCCTCCACACCTACCAATAATTGGGAAATATCCAAATTCCGATTCTCGGGGAACGTGGCCATATCCATGGATTGATCCGGTGTTGGGCCTGCCGTCATAATATTAGTTATTTTGGGGCTGAATGGGTAAAATGAGATTTCAGCGGCGCTCTCCCCTGCTTTCTGATCCTTCGGGTTCCTGACAAAACGGAAGATTTCATCACGGCTATCTTTGTCAAACATGTAGGCAAATCTTCCGAAGCTCTGACACGCTTCCAATGATCCGGCTCTGTTGTTTAAATAAAACGTAACTTCACCTTGTTCATTCTCCATGCACGAATAATACAAATCGAACGAGACATGGACATTCTCCAGACTCAATTCAGACAGCTGTTGGATTTTGGCCTCGTCAAGCACGATATCCGAATGATTGGCAAGCGCTTCAGTCTGCCACTCAGCAATTAGCGCCTTGAGCTGTCGGAACCTGCCTTCATCCTTATGCCTGTGCTTATCTCCATTCTGGTAGTGGCTCTTGTACTCTTCAGGTTTGCCGAGCCCCAACGTCTTACTGAACAACTGCAATAAAGGCACTTCTTCATATACTCCGTACTTCTCAGTAAATTGCTGACGATAGTCGGAAAGTGTATCCTCTTTCCTGTACGTAGAAAGCATGCTCAATATTGAAGCTACTTGGGCCAACGCTTGCCTATCGCTGTCCGATAAGTGAATTTCATTTGCTTGATTCAGCCTTACGTCTATTTTGACCAAGTCGCCCTGATACTCGGGAAGGATAAGCTGGACTAGTTTTCGGACAGCCTCAATGCCTTCGCGTTTGACCGCAGCAACTGTGATGTCCTGAATGGCATGTCCAACTCTCTCCAAAATATCTGCGTAATATGCTGCCTTGGGAGCAGCGAGCATCTTTAGTGTACGGATCAGATGCTCCAAAGGAGCGCTATCCCGAGGATTGGGAATCATCTCACTTACCAAAAAGCCTTGTTCTATCAATTGCTGCAAAAAATCTGTGCTGATCGTGTCATCCACGCCGAAGGCATCTTTTATAGCTTGCATAAGCTGCAGAAAAGTCTGCTGCTCTTTATCAAGGATCTTCATGATGAAATCTATGACCGGGGTTTTGAGAATAGATATATTTTCAGTGCTTCGTTCCTCCTGATCTGCTGCAAACAGAGTCTGATAAGAGATGACGAGCCTGTGATGGTCAATGTAAGAGGTGTTATTTACACTCAGTCTCAATTCATTGCGGACATCCGCATCCCCATGGAAAAGCCCTATTAAGCGGTAAATTAGGCTATAATCCGGAGTTGCCCAGACGACATGTTCTCCGGCGCCTCCCGTGTTTCCAAACCGGGAAATGCCTACTCCCGCGAACAGTCCAAACGGTGTTGGTCTACAAATTGCCCGCGAAATGAACTTGCTTAGACTAAGGATAAGATTCCGCTTTTTTTTGGACTTCAATGTTCTGCCTTGTTCCAGGCTTTGCAGTGCAGCGTAGGTCGAGGGGCTGGAGACATAAATGGAATCCATCAACCCCTGCTTCTGAACGAACCGTACAAGTCTTTCAAGATATTCATCATCGTCTAGTTGTTCATGATCAAATATCCGCGTATAATACTCCATGCCAAGCAACGTCTTCCGGTACATGTAATTTTCCGAGATTTCAAAGTTTTCCAACATGCAATCAACCTCTCATCTGTCTTAAAGCACGAATTGAACCGGCAAGGCTTACTTCATAATAATTCCGCTGAACATCAATCGGTCTCGCGCCTTGACGGAGCAGACACTCCATTTCTCTGCGCCCGGCATTCATCCCCTGCGCGATAAGCTCTCCGCTAAGAGAGGCAACAACTCCGCTGAATAAGGCGCTGGCAATACTCGTACCGATACCTACTGTGTATGCTTTGTCAAATCCCAGCACTTCGTATAAATAATCCTCTGTGTCGAAGCTTGATTTGGCAACCATTACCCAATCATTGTTGTAATTGATTTCATACTCATCACCACTAGGCGCAAAAAATTGGCCGCTGAGCGTATTACTGAACCCGGAGATATCCCCGTTCTTATTAGTTGATCCAATTGGGTATACTCCCTTTAAATTCGCAGGCACTCTGTACTCCTGCGTAATATCGCGTCCATCGTTTCCTGCGGAACAGACTACCCAGATGCCTTGCGCATTAGCGCAGTCAACCAAAGCCTGAAACCGATTGAACTCGAATAAGTCGACCTCATATTCTGTACGATAGCTGATGTTGATAATTGGATATCCTTTAGCAATACCCTCTTCCAGCGCTCTATACAACCATTCAAGCTTGCTTATTCCTTTTTTGTCCGTAATTTTGTAGACAACAACCCGAGCGAAAGGGCATATCCCCTTCAATATATATTTGCCGGTAACAGAGCTAACCATTTTTGTACCATGCCCGACGTAATCGCTTAGACAAGGCTCATAAGGTACAAATGACTTGCATTCTGCCTCAACTAGATTACCTTGGATCTCTGAGTGGGATTTATCGACGCCTGTATCAATAAACAGGATAGTAAGCGGCTGACCAACAGTTGCACCACAACTAAAATGATCGGTCAGCCGGGCTACATGCCAATTATATATATTAGGTTTTATCATGCAATCTCCATAATGTAAGTAGGGGTAGCCCATTTCACTACCCCTGACTTACGAATCGCTTATGAATTATTTACAATTGGAACAAGAACCGGTACAGATACAGGTAAGAGTTTTACATACTGCTTTGGATACCTTAATGGTTGTCTTGATGATTGAAGCTTGTGGGCTAAGCTCACTGGCCTCATAGCTCTTTCTTAAATCAAGGTCAAACATTTGATCTACTTTCATTTTCCTCTTCCTCTCTAAATTAAATTCTAATAAACATGATTTCAGTGGTACCCCTTAATCATGTTTATTGTGAGTGACTGTATGTCATATCTTGCTGTCGATGAATAAAGAATATATCTAATTCTCCCGTTTTTTAAACTTTATTCCTAAAAGGTATTCCAAACCTCCTAAATTGCAGTCATTTTGCTTCCCATGCGGCATGACAAAAAAAATACCGACACAGAGCGGAACGATTGACGCTTAGAGCATGACGGATGCTTGCAAGAATCCGGTATGTTCCTATACAGGTGTCTCGTATAAGTCGGCTGAAGAAGAGATGCTTAGCAAAAAGCGCTCGCCCTATGTTTACGATACGCTGGATCTTGTGGACGAACTGCGATTTTTTTCAAACAGGACATGACTGTAAAGGAATTGACCGACGCACTACGTGTACACGGCATCTCATAAGTTGACCCGTTTGAGGCAGCTCTTGCTGAAATGGAGAATAGGCTTGGTGTTTCCTTCTCTGATTACTTGGTTTTTTCAAGAGGATCCTGAAGAAACAAATAAGGTCGAAGAACGGAACATGAACCGTGAGACTTTTAAAATTCTCACGAATATAAGCTATAATCGACAATTAATTAGCCATAACCTTATGAATTGTGGCTTATTGATTTGTCAGGAGTGAAATTAACCTATGAATATGGCAAAGATGTATTCAATGTTTATGTCTACCATATCGCCAATTCACTTCTGTAACTTCGATTAATGAGGCTGGATCTTACATATAAATGAGTCGAATCTCTTTGACCCGATCCCCATCTTTTTATCCGAATATCCCCATGCTCAGATAACGCTCTCCGGTATCCGGGGCAATACAGAGTACCCGTTTGCCTGCTCCCAAACGCCGAGCTTCCTGAATGGCCGTCCATATTGTAGCTCCGCTGGAGGGCCCGACGAGAATCCCTTCCTGAGCAGCAATTGCTCGTGTCACAGCAATCGCATCCTCATCGGAAACCTGGATGATTTCGTCATACACCTCCGTATTCAGCACGGTAGGAACAAAGCCCGGACTCGTTCCCACCAGCTTATGTGGACCGGGCTTTCCCCCGGACAGTACGGGCGAACCCTTAGGCTCGACCACAACAATCCGCAGATCCGGCAAATGCTGGCGCAGCACTTCACCTGTTCCCGTAATGGTCCCACCCGTTCCCGAAGAAGCGACGAACACATCCAACTTTCCTTCCGTCTGCTCTAAAATTTCAAGTGCTGTGGTTGTACGGTGGATATCGGGGTTGGCCTCATTTTCAAACTGATGTGGGATAAAACTCCCTTCAATTTCTGTCCCCAGTTCAAGAGCTTTGCGAATCGCTCCTGGCATCCGTTCTTCCGCTGGTGTCAGTACGACCTCAGCCCCGTAGGCTTTTAAAATATTGATCCGTTCCTTCGTCATATTCGAAGGCATCACCAAAATTGCGCGGTAACCTCGGGCTGCCGCATTCATCGCAAGACCAATTCCCGTGTTGCCACTGGTCGGTTCAATAATGGTGCCTCCGGGCTTTAGATGCCCCGCCTTTTCCGCCTCGGCAATTAGATTGCCCGCAGCCCGATCTTTAACACTACCGCTTGGATTAAAATACTCCAGCTTCACATATACTTCCGCATCCTGCGGTCCTGTAAGCCGTTGCAGCCGCACACAAGGCGTATCCCCGATTAAGTCCGTAATCCTATGTACCACTTTAAGTGTCATCGTTATATCCTCCCCGGATTATTCCTTACAACGTCATTCCCTATCTTCATATCATACTACCAAAATAACATAATTGGCTCCTTCCAACCTGTCGCTTTTGTAAATTACACAAACCTTATCAACTTAGTATGTAAAATTCTTGCAAAATGGGTCGCCAGATGTCGGCTGGAATGATATACTCGCATTACTATTTTTTCAGGAGGATACAAGAAGCTTATGAGTACTCAAGAAAATATGACAGCTAATCGCTTTCCCCCCTCCTTGCTATGGTTAACCCTTGGTGCCTTCGCCATCGGCATGACCGAATTCGTCATTATGGGACTTCTGCCCAATGTAGCCCATGATCTTCATGTTACGATTCCGCAAGCCGGGCAATTAATCACCAGTTACGCGCTTGGTGTAGCCATTGGCGCACCTGTGCTTACTGTATTAACCCATAAGGTTCCACAAAAGAAGCTACTGTGTCTGCTGATGTCCATATTCATTCTAGGGAATCTTTTTTCCGTCATTGCTCCTAACTACGAGCTTCTGATTGCGGCCCGTATGGCTACTGCGTTATCGCACGGAACCTTCCTGGGTGCCGGTTCCCTGATCGCTGCCCGGCTGGTCCGTCCTGATAAGCGGGCAGGGGCCATCTCTATGGTGCTAACCGGATTGACGGTAGCGAACATTATTGGCGTGCCCTTCGGCACCTTTATCGGACAGCAGCTCGGCTGGCGCGCTTCCTTTGGAGCCATTGTTGTGATCGGCTTGATTTCTCTCTTCGGTATTATTCGTTACATTCCGGTGATTCAGCAGGACAAGCCTTCCAGTCTCAAACAAGAAGTCAAAAGCTTATTTAATCCAAAAGTGCTGCTGATGCTGCTGACAGGTGCAGTTGGCTGTGGTAGCTTGTTCACTGTCTTTACGTACATTACGCCCATGCTTACGGATATTAGTGGCTTTGCCGAACACAGCATTACCTGGATTCTCGTCCTGTTCGGCCTAGGCGTCACGATTGGCAACATTGTTGGCGGCAAGCTCGCAGATTGGAAGCTGCTTCCGTCCTTGGTTGCAAACTATGCTGTACTGGCCATTATTCTGGCCATTCTGACGTTTACGCTTCAAAACAAGGTACTGGCCGTGATCACTGTCTTTATCTGGGGGATTGCCGCATTCGGCATCATGCCGGGGATTCAGGTTCGTATCATGAATCTGGCCTATGAGGCTCCTTTGCTAGCCTCTACCTCCAGCCATTCCGCATTGAATCTAGGCAACGCAGGCGGTGCTTTTATCGGAGGAGTCGTGATTAACCAAATGGGGCTACCCGCCATTCCATGGGTTGCATCACTCATTACTGCCGGCGGTCTGCTACTGATGCTGGTCAGCTACATGATGGATCGCAAGACCGCTCATACTGAAGCGATAGCAGAGATACAGTCATAAGAAAAAGGACTTTCGTTCATTAGAGCGAAAGTCCCTTTTTTATGGTCTACATCCACGCATCCTGCCTCGTCGTTCAGCTTAACCAATCATCAAAAAAGTCTCGGTATCCCTGCTTCATCACCTGACTCGAAAACTGTTCCATGGCGTATGCCTGATTCTCCGCAGAAACCCGGCGAGGTGAAGCCGCAGCCATATTGACCAGCTCGAACCAGTTTTTCTCATTTCCTGAAAAAGAATGCGTAGAGCTGATGTGCCCATAGCAAGGGTGCTCGGGTTTCACCACGATCTTCCCCATCGCGAGCGCTTCGGTCAGCGGCATTGCGAACGTATCGAATTTGGAGCAGCTCCAATACACCTTCGCCGTGTTCATCAGTGCAAACACCTCGTCTTGCGTCAATGCAAATTGAAGTTTTACATTGTCCGGGATGTCGTACTTCTTCATGCTCTCCTTGTAGCGTTCACCACCAAACACCATATAGACATCCTTGTCAGGATTATGCCGCGCATACTCCAGCACCAGATCTGGACGCCGATTTTCTTCATCTCTACCAATCCACATCACCCGGTTCTCCACCACTTGTGAGGGATCAAAATGCTTTTCCACCAGCCGCTCATTAAATCCGATCGGGATGACTGTCACATCGGTTACGCCAAACTTCGAGGCCATCTCCTGCTTGAGAAAGGCAGTCTGTACGATAGCCTTGTCCACAATCTGATAAAAAGGCTTCATCATCTCATAGCCTGTCAGTGCCGGATCTGGAAAACTATGTGGAAAGAGTACGCTGTTTTTAAAAAACATGTTCAAATAAGTAAAGCCAGATACCGTATAAATAACGTGCTCAATCTGCTGCTCATGCAGTTGATCCAGTACGATGTCATAATTGACCAGGTCACTCTTTTCATGCTCATAGCCTGGAAGCCAGTCATGGCTACTTACGTGGCGCTCCGGCGATACAAATACGATATCTACCCCCAGTTCCAATCCGATCTGCTTCAGACGTTCTGCAAAAATACGAGGCCCTTGCGCTTCAGCAAATTGTATTTTTCTCATGACCAAACCGACTTTTTTCATGGATTTATTTCCCTACCTTCTTTGGCTGACTATATAGAATCTGTGCCTTAAGCCACTACTTGCATGGTTGGACTTGTACCCAATCCATCATCGCTGTACATTGGTTTAAACAAGCTAACGTTGCATCCAATTGGGACTCTAATTGCTCTTTTGACCATTTGCCGCTATTTCTATGCAGTTCCGTTCCAATCCTTTGCAAATCATTTGTGATTAATAATAGCATCCAGAGCGAAAATACCACAGCAAACATACCATACTCCTGTATAAATGCCGTTCGATCACCCTTTATCCCCAACAGCTCCAGCTGTTCCAGATAGGTGTCCAGCATACGAATACGCAATTCAGACGTCATACGTCGAGGGAACAACGGATGCGACATGTCGATTAGGTGATATACATCCCACAGCGGTGTGTTTAGATGAGCATGCTCCCAATCCAGCACCCTTAGCCTCTCCCCACTCAACGCATAGTTACCCGGATGAAGATCACCATGAGACAGTACAAGCTGGTGTGAAAAAGATAGATGCTCCAGCTGTGCATAAATACGCTGCATCTGCTGCTTCGAAAAACCGAGTGAGCTGCAAAGCTCTAACATATCTGGCTTGCGTGTGTGCAGCTCGGAAACCATCTCCTGGATGAGCGGCTTCGGTCCACGCAATGGCATCCCGGCAAAACGACCCGGCGGCAAAGCATGCCACCTTGCGACAAGTCCAACAGCTTGCAATAGGGTTTCATCTGCATGTAGATGATGTAACGGACCAAGATCCTCAAACACCATCCATTCTCCTCCGCCATCTGCGTCTGTATCGGAACAAGCTAGCAATTGGGGATAGATGGGTGATAATGCTGGAAGCACATGCTCATACACCCATCTCTCCCGTCCCTTCTGATCATCATTGGTCAGGGGTTTAAATATATAACTTTCAGAGGAGGACACGTAAAAACGTTCCACATGTCGGCCATTCGTACCTGTATATAAAATTTCACGACTGTGCACCAGCGTATCATTTAAAGTACCGTCATGATTCACATATTGATGAAATAGATTCATAGCCACCCAACTTTTTTGTATAAAATGTAATAGCACGATCATAACATAGTCCTCGTTCTGAACGAAGCCCAGATCATCTTAGGGTTAACTTAACATACCAAAAAAGGGGCATGTCCTATCAGATCATACGACCTGTTGGACAGCCCCTTTCCTATCCGTACTCCTATCCTACGCTAACGATTAGTATTTAGTATTGCCGGACTCGCTCGTATTGCCAGATTTAAAACCTTTGAACAATTGTTTTACATTATGATAACGAGTATTCGTAATTTTAGCTTTGCTGTTAGGACCGTCCGATCTCAGGATCGAATCCTTGACGTTGGAAATATCCGAGTTATCCAAAGTCATATTCACTCTAAACGTAGAGCCCCCAAGTTGGCGAACCAGCTTACCGATATCATCGGCTCTAAAGTTTTTAATGTTAATCGTGCCTTCGGCATTGATTTGGAATACTTTATCATATGCATGGAACGCTCCACCACCTGTAATGTTCACCGTGCCTGGTTCTTTAAGCGTCAATGCATCTTCACCGACATCCTCCCACGTTACGTTGGAAATGGTGCCATTGCCATATACATGCACACCATCCGCAGCAGGCGCAGCGATGATCACATTTTTCAGCGTTGCATTATTTTCTAGCTTAAAGATAGGCTTTTGAGCCTCTTTCTGGCTTCCATCTCCCAAGGTATCGGGGTCAGCCACTACGGTCTTGCCTTTACCATCGTATACTTCTCCAGCTTTAACAAGTATGGTCTTGTGAACGACCTCTGGAGCTGCATGGGCAGAGTAATTGCCGACAAATAACGCGATTAACATACCGGATAAAGCGATACTCATGCCCTTTTTCAATACTTTAGCTGTGTTTGTTTTCATTTCAATTCATCCCTCTCCTAGATCGTTTTTTATTCTTATCTCCAATTCTTCGTTGACTAGAGCGCAAGCGCGTAGACCGTATCACCACCTTCGTACAATGAACCCATTGACCGATACATGTCCGTAAAGTGATATTTAACTATTTGCATATGTATACTTGGTTTTTGGTTCAAAGTAGCTTCATTTTTATAAATTAAATCAATCACAAATTGTAAATAGAGCGATTACATTTACAATTTGCATAACTCTATTATATTCCTACTTCCAATAATTTCAATACGTTTTTCGGCAAAATATGTCCTTTTTTTCAATTAAGTACACAATATTGCCTCTTTTATACTTGTACAAGTTTGTTTTTCTTCCATTTACGCATTAAATAACACTTGAATACCTCATCTCGTTTACATGCTGTTTATCACTCCATTGGTAATCAGAGTCTCTTTTATCGTATACCTCATTGCTGATGTGCTCTATACTATTGAATGACACGGTTGATGAACGTATAATGTATTTAGTGCTTTGAAGCGTTACATCTCAACATTACTGGTGAGAAAAGAGTGGTTATGTGCAAAACAATAGTGAGATTCCATTAAAAGAACAAAATATTGTGCTCATCGGCTTTATGGGCGTGGGCAAAACAACGATCGGTTCCCATCTAGCGCGCAAGCTGTATCGCGATTTCGTGGATATTGATCAGGAGATTGAACAAGAGTACAACATGCCTACAACAGAAATTTTCAAAACTTACGGAGAGAAGCGTTTCCGTGAGATTGAAAAAGAGCATATTTTGAAGTTGTGCAGCAATACGCGTCTTAAAATCATTTCTGTTGGCGGTGGCGCGTTTCTACAGGAAGAGGTGAAGCAGGCTTGTTTGGCTTCCTCCATTGTGTTCTTCTTGGATTTAAATTGGGATTCCTGGAAAGATCGGCTCAAGATGCTGATTGACACCCGCCCTAATCTGCAAAACAAGACGTTAGAGGAAATTGAAGATCTTTTCCGTTCCAGACAGGACATTTACGCGGTGAATCACTCCAAGATCGATACCGATCAGTTGGATGCGGAAGAAGTCGCAGACTATATTATTCAAACACTGAATCTGGGTTGGGAATTGTATGAACCTACTCGGGGATTGAATTAAGCATTACAAAAAGGAGGACCCCAGCATGCTTATCGCATGGGGTCCTCCTTTTGTGTTCACTATGAATTCCTTGCTCGCTAGTGGGTAGTAATTGCATCTTTTAAGAGTGGCTATGCAGCACCTGCAATATTTCTCTCAGTTCAGTGACAGGAATCTGTCCCGGTGCAGAAGCCTTCTTGGCAGCACCAAAAGTCAACGCTGAACCAAATAGCTCTCCGGTCAGACGGCTCACGACACCTTTTCCCGCCATCGACATCGTGATAATCGGCCGATCCGCATACTCTTCTGCCATGGTGCGTGTGGCGTCCAACAAGGTTAGGACATCGGCCGTATTGGTTGGCATCACCGCTATTTTAGGCAGATCGCCGCCCAATTCCTGTGCCTTACGCAACCGGGACACAATTTCCTCCTTCGGCGGTGTCTTTTGAAAATCATGGTTAGAAATAATCACATACACGTTATGCTTATGTGCCGCTTCTATCAGCATCTTCACATCAGCTTCCTCATTAAAAAGCTCTACATCAATCATATCTACTTGTCCCGTTTCGGCTATTGTACGATTCAATTCTACATAGCTTGCCGCACTGATTTCCTTTTCTCCACCTTCTCGGGCGCTACGGAACGTAAATACGAGTGGAATATTGGCTAAAATAGACCGAATCTCATGTAAGGCAGCCTTTACCTTTTCCAGCTCCTCCACATGCTCGAAAAAATCGACTCTCCACTCTACGATATCCAGGTCGAGTGTTCGTAAATGGGCAGCCTCTTCCTTCAACTGCTCCAACGTTTCTCCCACCATGGGAACACATATTTTAGGCGCTCCTTCACCGATCCGTACATCATTTATCTTTACGATTTTTCCCATATCTATCTCACTCCCCAATTACAGTTTCAAGTCGAACATTCACAATAATTCATAGTATAACGCATTCTGAATAAGCATGCAGATGATTAGGTTCAGTCGCTAGTTATTTCGTATCCAGTACAATTTGAGGAGACAATTCTCGTTTTGCAGGAAAAACGGCACTGTAACGAAAGTTAACAAATACCGCCAGTGCGATTCCAAGTACATTCACGATAATAGCCAGCATAAACACACTGGAAATCTGAGAATGCTTCAAAAGAAAGCCTGTAAACACGGGAATGAGCGTATAGGACAGCGAAGTTGCGGTATAAATAAACCCGGTAATCTGTCCTTTTCGTTGACTAAAAAATTCACTCATTACGGTTAACGTCAGCTGAAGTACACCCGATATGGAAAACCCGATGACACTCGCACAGATAATGGCGGCAGCCCCAGATTTGAAAAGAAGAAGCGCTCCAAAAGCCAACAAGGAAATGCAAGGATAAATAAGGATGATATGAACAGGTTTAACCCATTTTCTCAATACAATGACCAATACAAACACGGAAACCAGCGAACCCATATTGTAATAAACTAATAGCCTCAGAGACTCTGATTCCGTCATGCCGATAAACTGTTGCCCAAAAGTAGGCAGCCATAACTGCACAATATACAGCAAGGTAGGTCCTGTAAATCCAAGCAAGATAAGACACACACCTTCCTGCCAAAACCGCGGTTTACTCGGATCATTTGCCTTTAAATTCCCCGTCTGCTTGGCGCTAGATACAGAAGTACCGCCACTTTGCCCCTTGGCGGGCTGTACGCGCATGTCTGGAAACTTCATTCTGAACAAGTAGATCGCATTCAATGCAAATATCAGTGCTGGTATAAAGAAAGAGAACCCGTAAAAAATATCGTGATTCATAAAAAAGATAATCATTAGCGGTAAAAATGCCGCCCCAATGGATATAAAACCTCTCACCAACACTGTAGCCGAACCAGAGGATTGGGGAAAAGCCTCGATCAGAGCTGGATAAGTACCTGAATCAAGAAAAGAATTCGCTACACCTGCCAGCACAGCCAGTACCATCGCCATCTCAAAGGTGGGACTCAGCGGTATACCGACCAAGAATACGGTCATCAGCAGCCCTGCGGCCACAATAAACGGTTTGCGACCATAGCGGTCGGAGAGCACTCCGGATATATACAGCGTAAACATTCTGCCAAACCCCATCGCGGAAACCAAGAGACTGATGCCTGCCTGATCTGTATGCAAATGCTCTGTTAAAAAGGACATGTGTGACGCCAGCATAATATTAAACATGCCGAACAAAAGATAGTTCACATAAAGACCTGTCGCCACTGGAATAGAAGAACGTTTCATCATGAATTCACCTGCTTTTGTAAGTAAGTCTTGTAGTATCAAAACGTGAATCATTTCACATTGCTTGTGTCGATGATGAAGTATAGAACACAATTTAAAATTTATCAAGTTTAAAAATTGCGAGACTCCGGCTTAGACACGCTGATGCGTTTTCAGATAAAACTCCTTGCCATAACTTAGGGCAAAGTTCCGAAACTCTACTACTGCCGGGGATAAGTATCTATTTTTAATGCTGGCTAGGTAGATAAAACGCTCGTATTCTGGATTTACAATAGGCAATGTTTTGACGTTAAAATAATCTAACGATGAAATGCGGGGCATAACTCCGATCCCGTAATTGATAGACACCAGTCCTGCCATTGCCGTATCTTCTTCAATCTCGCAAATAATCTGTGGCGTAACGCCTGCCTTGGCGAACAAATTTTCAATAATGGGCCGAACCCCACTCTTTTTGTTGAAGAAGATCACCGGGTAATCCGCTGTATCCTTAAGATCAATTTGATCCAGAGAAGCCAGCGGATGATCAGGGGAAACAATGACCACCAGTTCCTGCTGAGCCAGCGGAATAAACTCCACTTCTGGTTCATTTTCCATGTGAGAGCAGAACGCCACGTCATAGTGTTCCTGCTTCAGACCTTGAATAATATCGTTCGTATTCCCTTGGTGAAACGAAAAGGAAATGTCTTTATGGGCATCTTGAGCTGAAAAAGCTTGGATTATCGCTGGAATGAAGTGTGAACCTAACGTGTAAATGAACGCCAAATCTATATTCCCATGGCTTGGACTCACTAATTCCCGTAAGTTATGCTCCCCCTTTTCCAATTCATCCATCGCGTGCTCCACATATTTCAGAAAAAATCGCCCGTATTTGTTTAGTCGAATATTTCTCCCCTGCTTTTCAAACAGATGAACACCCAAATCCTTTTCTAATTCTGAAATCGCATGACTTAAACTGGGTTGAGTGATACATAGCCGCGCAGCTGCCTGGGTAAAATGCTCCATCTCTGCAAGTACACGAAAATATTGTAAGTGCTTCAGATTCATAAGAATGTACGCTCCCTCTTTAATTCATATTTTAAATTATAGATTCAAACTATGAAAAACGATAAAAATATGCATTGGATTTATAATAACACCCCTTATATAATTAAAACATAGACATTATGTGAATATTTTCACTTGTTTGTGGGCGTACTTTAATAGACCTGGACGATGCCTATCTAGGCCATTGATCTAAAATTTAAGTTGGGAGTTACACTTATGAAAAATCCTTATATCAGAATGGCAACAGGGCTTTATATCAACTATTTTCTTCTGGGTATGATTAATGTTATTCTCTCGTCGAATATGAGCTTTCTGACCGTGCAATTGAACACGGATAAAGCAGCCATCGGCTATCTGGTGTCAGCGATTGGAATCGGTAAACTGCTCGCTCTCGGAGTAGCCGGAAAAATGTCAGATAAATACGGAAGGAAACCACTCATTGTTATTGCATCATTTGCTTATTTAATCTTCCTAATCGGTATTCCGCTTGCACCTAACTACACGTTGGCATTCGTGTTTGCCATTATCGCAGGGCTCTGCAACTCTATGATGGATGCGGGGACTTATCCCGCACTCATTGAAGGGTTCGGAAAAAAAGCCGGGTCTGCAACCGTCCTGGTCAAAGCATCCATCTCGATCGGTGCCATTGTTATTCCGTTCATGATTGCATTTTTTATTAACCACGATATGTTCTATGGATATTCCTTCTTTATTCCTGCGGGAATTTATCTGCTGAACGGGATCTTCTTGTCGATGACCGGTTTCCCCAACCACAAAGCAGAGGAACAAAAGGCTCTAACCGAGACTGGTCAATCAACGGATTCGTTCCACAGCGAGCCCAAGTTTTGGCAAGAAGGTTTGTCTCTGATTATTATCGGTTTTACTTCCACTGTATTGTTCATGATCGTGCAGCTATGGCTTCCTACCTTTGGACAAGAGGCTCTGGGCATGGACAAAGCCAGCGCCATTAAGCTGCTTAGCTACTACAGTATAGGTTCACTAGTTTCCGTTATTTTGTTGGCTGTGGTACTTGGTAGATTCATTAAGCCCATTACCGTCATGATTGTGTACCCGCTTATTGCCCTGCTTTCTTTGCTGGCTTTAATTGTATGGCACAATCCTGTCGCTACTTTGATCAGTTCATTCTTAATCGGCTTGTCCACCGCAGGCATATTCCAAATTGCCCTCACGATTATGACGGAATTTTTCCGCAAGAACAAAGGAACTACGACTTCTCTCGTGAACATAGCAGCCAGCCTATCGTTCATCCTGATGCCTTTGGCTACCGGGAGCATGTCCAAAAGTCTGGGAATTACCTCGGTATTCATTCTGGATATTGCGATTGCCGTAGTCAGCATTTTGCTGGCCGTGTTTGTTGCTTATCGATATAAAAAAGTGTTTCATTAAACTACACAGATCACTTGGAGGCTTATTATGAAAAATGCTGGACGTATTGACGGAAGAACACAATTAATCGGACTGCTTGCTACACCGATCGGACATTCTTTGTCCCCGGCTATGCATAATCTTGCGTTTGAAAAACTGGGGCTGAACAACGCATATATGGCCTTTGAAGTAGGCAATGAACAACTCGAAGAAGTAGTACGGGGAATGCGCGCTCTAAACATACGCGGCTACAACGTGTCCATGCCTAACAAAACAGCGATCTTACAGTACCTTGACGAGCTGGACGACAGCGCTAAATTTACAGGTGCTGTCAATACCGTCGTGAATACGGATGGTAAGCTGAAGGGCTACAGTACAGATGGATCTGGTTATGTTCGTAACTTGCAGGAGCACGGCATTGATCTGAAAGGTAAGAAAATGACACTCGTCGGCTCAGGCGGTGCTGCAACGCCAATTGCTATTGAAGCCGCTCGAGCTGGTCTTGCTGAAATTTCGATTTTTGCTCGTAATGACCAATTCTTTGCCCGGGCGGAAGAGAATGTTCGTATTATTAATGAAGAGATGAAACATGCCCAGGTCAAGGCGAATATCTATGCATTAGAGAATCAAGAGAAGCTGCGTGAAGAGATTCTTACAAGTCATATTTTCGCTAACGGAACAGGTGTGGGTATGAAACCGCTGGAAGGTAAAAGTGTCATTGAAGATGTGTCCATGCTTCGTTCCGATCTGATCGTGACCGATGTAGTATACAGCCCAGCCAAATCCAAGCTGATGGAACAAGCTGAGTCTGTAGGTGCAACCGCCATTAACGGTCTGGGCATGATGCTGTGGCAGGGCGCACTTGCCTTCGAATTATGGACAGGACAAGATATGCCTGTCGCTTATATTAAAGAACAGCTTTTTGCTGATCAACTGTAAGATTGAGAGGCACCACATAACTCAGAAGGACTACGCCCGACGAATGATCATTCCTGTCGGGTATAGTCCCTTTTTATTGTTAAATCATTTCATTAATCCTTATAAGGGTCAACCTCATTGGCCCCAGCCATGCATACCCCGATCGGCTTCAGCACATGCATAACTTCCACGGTCTCGGAATGAGCGTCCAGCACCTCACGCAGTTTACGGTAGACGAACGGGCTTTCATCAGTACCTGCTCCGCGCAGCTCGACACCGTAGTTTCGAACGGCCTCCTTCATCTGTAGGTCCGTAATCTGCCCACCGCTACGCGTACGGGTTTTCCAATTCATTTTACCAGCTGCCTGGGTACGACTCATAATACGCCCTGCGCCATGAACTGTACTATAGTAGGAATCCCGATTTTCTATCGAATCTTTTCCACGTACAATCACCGAGATATCGCCCATGCTTCCTCCAATGAAGCCCATTTGACCAGGGGCCGAGGGGGTTGCACCTTTGCGGACCACAATGGTGTCGCGTCCATCATGCTGTTCTTTCCACGCGTAATTATGGTGGTTATGCACCGTAAAGTCCGCTTCAGTCCCCATAATACCAAGCACTTGTTCTATCACATAGTCACGTCCGGCATACGCATAACGTCCGGCAAGGCGCATCGCACGGTAGTACATGTCCCCCAGCTCACTGTTCATATCCAGCAGCACAGGCGGCTGATCCATATGTTCTCCTGGCGCCTTTCCGAGGAACTCCCGTCCTGCGGCCAAATTTAGAAACCCGCTTGCTGTTTTGTGTCCAAAGCCACGGCTACCGAAATGATTGGCAACCCAGACCTGTCCTGTCGCTTCCTCCACAAATACATCAACAAAATGATTACCACTTCCTACTGTACCCAGTTGTTCTCTCGCCAAGGTCTTCAGTTTATTATGCTCTTGTTTTCCAATCGCTGCATATACCGCCCAATCCGGGTCATCGAACAGCTCATGGTCTACCTGAACCTCATTCACACGACCTACGCCAAACGAAATCTGATGTGCAATCTCATTCATCACGGTTGAAATACGCGGCATAATATCTGCTGCAGACAGCTTGGTTCTTACCGCCTTATTTCCACAGCCGATATCATACCCCACACCTGAAGGTGAAATTTGTCCGTCATATACCACCACACCACCAATCGGCTGACTGTAGCCTTTATGATGATCTGCCATCAGCAGCGCCTGAATCACATTGCCATTTTCGGCACATGTGCGGGCTTGAGATAGTGCCCCCGGATCAGGTGCTCCCCATACGCGTACTCCATTCATTTCTTGATAAGCCATCGTTGTATCCTCCCTTATTTTGCAAAAAAATTATCTATGTAAAATTGAATACTCTACTTTTAAACTTTGGATCTGTTAATAGCATTATGTACGATGTACCCGCTTCCGAACAGGGCGTAAGTATTACAAGCACCACTTCAGATGTCTCTCTATAAGAAAGTCCCGGCCCTATAAGGAAATGAAAAAGGATATCCTTGCAGCCAAACAGACTGTAGGATATCCTTGTATGATCATTTAGAGACCATTTGGAAACCATTGAATCAAAATATACTAATAATTTTTGATAATCCCGAACTGATCCACAATAAAAGGTTTGGCATCATTTTTGTTTTGATCAATTTCATACGTTACGGCTGTAAGTTTATTTTCGTCTACGGTGATGCCCACAAAATTTTGTACCTGTCCTCGTACAGGTCTACGATTGTCACTCGGATCTGGGCCATAAACTGCCGCATGATTCTCTTCAGCTAGTTCAAAAAGATTATAATACTTATCTCCAAGTTTTTCACTTGGGTTTTTGTAGTAGACCTTGGGGCCAGCGGTTGCCGGAATGACATAGATACTTCCATCCGGATTCACACTATATTCAATCGTCTTTTCATTTAATCTATCTTTTAATTTGGTTGGCGTTGTTGCTTTACCCTCTTGGTTGATTGGTTTCGTCCGAGCATAAATATGATCATGCCCCTGCACGACAAAGTCGATATCAAGTTTGTCCATGAGTGGAGCGATTTGGTTACGAACTCCATTGTTATCCATGATGTCAGCATCTGTTGCATGGTTAGAGGTAGTGTAAGGACCTTTATGAATATTCACAATGATCCACTTTGCACCTGCCTTTTTGGCTGCCGCAGCATCTTTCTTTAACCATTCGACTTGGTCTTCAGAAAAATTGGCATATTTCTCTGAGTCCTCATTGGAGTTCAGTACGATAAAGTGAGCATTGCTGTAATCAAAGGAGTAGTACGCTCCTGTTTTAGTAGCTGAACCAGCTGGTTGGTTAATATTAAAGTGATCATAAAAAGCATAGTTCTCATCCTCATGATTACCTGCTGAAGGAACAATGGTTGTATTCAAAAGGCTTTTTTGTGAATGCCCCAACAACCAGTTCCACTGCTCTTCTTTGGTACCGGTATCTACGATATCCCCGTTGTGGACTACAAACTGAGCATGATTTACGGTTTGAAGTGCTTTTTCGAGCGTCTGTGAAGACAATATGGCTTCATCTTCGCTTTTTGCTTGTGTATCAGCTAGATCAATGAAGGTAAATTCACCGCTCTTAGGAGCTGTTTGAAACGTACCTGTTTCGCTCCATATCCCACGCGCTGCATCACCCACACGATAATAATAAGCTGTGTCCGCTTGAAGACCTGTAGCTACGGCTTTATGGACAAGCTCTTCTGCAGAATTGGTCGATGGAGAGGAAGTACCTTCAAATGTAAGAGCACTCGTAAAATCAGCTTCAGAAGCGGTTTTCTTGGTTACTTGAACCGTGCTCTTCGTGAAAAGTTTTGAGGTATACCAGGTAAATCCTTTGGAGGCTTTGGTGTCTCCATAAAATGTAGCTGTAACTTTACTAATACCTTGATCTGTGTTCACTGGTGACTCAGCATGAACAGGCAAAGCTGACATGCCAGTAATCAAACCTAGTGCAAGAGCAACAGACATAGATGTTGCTGACCATTTTTGAAACTTCTTAAACATGTGTACACTCCTCTGTGCAGTTAATATGTAAAAGTTATAAACATGATCATAACAATCAATTGTTAATACGTTGTCTTTGGAAATATAGTACTTTGTAAAAAATGAGAATAGGTATATAAACTAAAAAAGGCCCCGGATGTTTGCAAAATTTGCTAAACCGGGAGCCCTTATTCCTGTTCTAGGTGCTATTTACATATAGTATTAGACTCACCCCATATAAGAAACAGTGGCGAGTCTTCGAAAATCATTAAGGTTTTATTAAATCACTAGCCAACTAATGCGCAGAAGTATTTTTCAAATCCGCTTCATAACGAAGGCCAAATTGTTGTCTTGCCTCCTCCATCACTTCAGCGACTGCCAGTGAACACTCCAAAGAGTTAATAGAACTGTTGCGTTCCCCACTCTTGATCAGATCCATAAATTCCCGAATTTCATAATACATGGGCTCACGCGTCTGAGCCTTGGTCAAATCCTCAATCGTGCCGTCCCGATAATGAATTTTCACCTCATAGGGCTGGCTGATTTTGTCGATTACCATCGTTCCATACTCACCCTGAATTTCGGCAGGCAAATAGGAATCTGTAATTTTGGAATGCATGACGATCGCATCCATATCCGGATACTTCATCACGATGCTGCCCTCGCCGTCCACACCAGAGGATAACAGCACACCCACCGCTCGGATCTCATCCGGTTTGCCGAACAATGCCACCATCGGATACAAACAATACACTCCCAGATCCATCAAGGAACCATTTGAAAAAGCCGGATTAAAGGCATTCAGCACCTTACCCTGCTTAAAAGCATCAAAGCGTGAAGAGTATTGACAGTAACTTGCAAAATAACGCCGAACCCGGCCTATTTTATACATATGATCCTTTATAATTTTAAAGTTGGGCATAAGCGTGGATTTAACAGCCTCCATCAACAGAACATCGTTGTTGCGCGCGGCTTCGATCATGCTCTGCACCTCTGCTGCATTAGAAGCAAAAGGCTTCTCACACAGCACATGCTTTCCATGGTTCATACATAAGATCGCTTGCTCTGCATGTAAGGAATTAGGACTGGCAATGTATACGGCATCAACCTGATCACTTGCAGCCATTTGCGCCAGATCTGTAAAAACCTCCGGCTGGCTGCTATATTTATCAGCAAAGGCTTGGCCTTTCTCCTCTGTTCGTGAGTACACCGCAGTCAGGGAAAATTCGTCTGTCTCTATCGCAGCTTGAATAAATCTTTCCGTTATCCAGTTCGTTCCAACGATACCAAAACGCATCACAGTATCCCATCCTTTCCCGTGAGTCATTACAATTAATATATGTTCCTATTCTCGCATTCCAGCCAAGACTTGTCCACTATACTGCCTGTCATCCCTCATACTTCCACATATTAAAAAAGACTGCGGTCTATCAGCTTAATTTATACTGATTGTACCACAGTCCTTGTATGCTTTTTGGGGTTATATCTCTACTTTGTGGAGATTACCTTGCCCACTTCTGTCAAAATGGCATCCATGGAGGCAGGGTCATGTACATCGTACTCATCAATGTTTAGACGCAGTACAGGACAGGCATCAAATTCGTTGATCCAATTGGAATATCTGCGATGCATTTGCTCCCAATAGGATCGCTCGGTCTGAATCTCCATTTCGCGACCGCGTTCTTCGATCCGACTCAGTATGGAGGGCAAGCTGCCTTCCAGATAGATCAGCACATCAGGGTGCGGAAAGAACGGGGTCATGACCATCGCCTCAAACAGGCTAGTATATGTTTCGTAATCGGTAGGGTTCATTGTTCCCTGATCAGCATGCATTTTCGCAAAAATGCCTGTATCCTCATAAATGGAACGATCCTGCACAAAACCTCCACCAGACAAGAAAATGTTCTTTTGCTCCTTGAAGCGTTCCGCGAGAAAATAGATTTGCAGATGAAAGCTCCATCGTTCGAAGTCGTGATAAAATTTCTCCAGATACGGATTATGATCGACTTGCTCTAACGAGGTTTTAAAACCAAGACGACTGGCCAAAGCACCTGTTAACGTGGATTTACCTACACCTACCGTACCCGCTACCGTAATCAGGGCATTTGCAGGAATGTTGTAATTATTCACTATATAAGCTCCTTTACATCGGAAACAATTTGTTCAAATTGTGCCTGGTTTTCTACAAAATCAATTTCATTCCCGTTCACGGTCAATATACGCGGGGCAGGTGACTGTTCGGCGAGAAACTGAATGCCTTTATCATAATCCGTAATTAATTGCTCCAGATAGGCAGGGTCCATCTCCTGTTCAAAGGAGCGTCCGCGCTTACGGATTCTGCTCAGCAACGTATCCAAATCTGCTCTAATATAAACGATAATGTCCGGCTTAGGCATATCATCGGTGAGCAAATGATAGATTTGGCGATATTTTTCGAGTTTTACACCTTTAAGTGTACGTTCAGCAAAAATCAGATTTTTATAGATATGGTAATCTGAAATCACAGGCTGAGCTTTCTCGATATATTGCAGGCCAGTATCCTCTAGCTGCTTATACCGATTGCAGAGAAAGAACATTTCCAGCTGAAAGCTCCACTCATCTATATTTTGATAGAATTTATCGAGAAACGGGTTTTCCTCGACAATCTCTTTGATCATCGGCAAATGTAGCTCGGTTGAAAGCATCGAAGCCAACGTCGTCTTGCCGGCTCCAATCGGCCCTTCAACGGCTATAAACGGGGCTTGTTTCATGCGGTTCTGCTCCTCCTTGTACTCCAGGTCCATCCTGTGGACAACTATCCTATTGTATCACAAGGAAGTACGCTAGAGGCATAACAAATCTATGGATAAAACAAAAAAACAGAGCAGCTATGTTTGGTTTCATAGCGCCCTGTCCTGCTTAATATTTTGTCTGTCTCTCATTTAAACCAACCTTTTTCATTAAAACGTGTAATGGCCTCAATCCGGTTGCTGACACCCAGCTTATCGAGAATGACTGAAATATAATTCCGCACTGTCCCTGTTGTTAAATACAGTTCACCAGCAATTTCTTTGGTGTTCTTTCCGTCAGCAATAAGCGCCAAAACGGTCTTTTCACGCTCAGTCAGCGGGTTGACCTCGGCATAAGCATCATCAACCAGTTCTGGAGCGTAAATACGCCGACCTGCCATAATACTGCGAATGGAGGAAGCCAGTTCTTCACTGGGACTATCCTTGAGTAAATAACCGTGTGTGCCCGCCTTAATCGCTCGTTCAAAATACCCGGGGCGAGCAAACGTTGTTAAAATAAGCACCTTGCAATTCAAGCCTTTGAGTTCCTCTGCCGCATCCAATCCGCTCTTGATCGGCATTTCGATGTCCATAATGCATATGTCTGGCTGATGCAGCTTCACCAGTTCTATAGCTTCTTCCCCGTTGCTTGCTTTTCCGACTACTTTCATGTCTTCTTCCAAGTCCAACAGGGAGGCTAGAGCACCCAGCAGCATACGCTGGTCTTCTGCGATGACGATTCGAATCATGGCCCCACCTCCTCATTCGGCTTTTCAGTGATGTTAGGCACTTTAATGACCAGGGTCGTTCCCTGATCTGAACGCAGTTCCATACATCCGTTCACGAATTCGAGCCTTTCCTTCATGCCTTGCAGACCATGTCCCCGAAAGACTGCATTTTCTCCCATAATACCAACTCCATTATCCTGAATCCGCAGGGTCAATTCCTTACGAGACGGCTCAATGGTGATGGAGCAAGCGGTAGCTCCACTGTGTTTCACTACATTGGTTACGGCTTCCTTCATACACATACTCAGCACATTTTCATTCATTAATGACGTATGCTCCAGCTTCGGGTCGCCCTCCAAGGTCAGTTCGATGTGAGCAGCCTTTAAAATTTGCCGAATACGCAGCAGTTCATCCTCTAGTCTCATGCCGCGCATTTGAGTAACCATTTCTCGTACTTCTTTTAACGCACTTCTCGCCGTAAGACGAACATCGTTAATTTCGGCATGAGCCCGTTCCGGGTACTGGTCCAGCAGCTTGCCCGCCAAATCGCTCTTCAGTCCAATGAGTGACAGCTTCTGACCCAAGGTATCGTGCAGGTCACGCGCGATTCTTTGCCGTTCCTCCAACTTAATCAATTCCGATATTTTTTTATTGGCATCCTCCAATTGGACCTGAAGCCGATCACTTTTGTTGCGATTAAAGTTCGTAATCGGCAGGAGGATCACACCAATCAGATTGAGCAGGATAAAAGGAATCTGCTTAATGAATACAGGATTTTGAGAAACAAACCCATAATTAATTAATCCAATCGTAATCACCATTAAAATAATATACAGCGTCGTAAATGCAGCCTTACTTTTCATATTACCAATCAGATAAGCGATAAATATGGAAAAGTACATATAGCTAAATAGCAGCGTCATCGTAATCGATATAGCAATCTGCACACTGGTCCAAAAGTATATGAGCCAGCCTTGAGAGACAAAAGCCAGTACATAACAAGCAAAAAACACCAAAATAATAGCAGTTCCCAGAATAATATGACTTGTAGATGAAGAACTAAAATAATAAAAGGGCAGGATATAAAAGACAACCCACACATAAGGGCTAAGTCCCGTATTTCTTTGGAAAATCTGATACCACTTTTGCATCCTGCCACCCTTTTCTACTTTAGATACCCCTTATTTTATCATACCAATTTCCGTACAACGTTATTTTCGTTCCGTGCCTACAACAGGCGTAGGGATTGGCTTTGAAGTGCCAACACGTTTGCTAAGCAGCGGCTTTACTTGTTTAAAGGTCAGAAAGGTCTTTGTACTTTCATCCCATAGTCGGAACTTCAAAGATTCCAGACTGCTACTCACCGTAATCGTGGTCGCCTTTTGCAGCAACGGTGTCGCTTCATGCGCTTTCTCCAAATTGTAATTTGGTACTTTCGGGCTCAAATGGTGAACATGATGAAAACCAATATTACCTGTAATCCATTGCAATACTTTAGGAAGCTTGTAGTAAGAACTACCCTCGACGGCCGCATTAATATAACTCCACTCTTCATCATGCTCAAAATACGAATCCTCAAACTGGTGTTGCACATAGAACAGCCAGATTCCCAACATACCAGAGACAAAAAAGATAGGCGTCTGTACCAGAAGGAATGCCTGCCAACCAATAGCCCAGCACAACAGTGCATACAATGCAACAATGGATATATTCGTCACATAGGTGTTTATTTTTTCCTTACGTTTGGCTGTCTTGATATTAAACCGATAGGAAATCAAAAAAGTATAGATTGGACCTAGGCCGAACATAACCCAAGGATTTCGATATATACGATAGGCCAGCCGTGTCCATGTGGAAGCTGCTGTGTACTCTTCTACCGTGAGCACCCACATATCACCTGTGCCTCTTTTATCCAGATTACTGCTGGTTGCATGGTGGATCGCGTGACTATTTTTCCATTGGTGATAAGGGCAGAGCGTAATAATACCTGTAATCGTTCCCACAATATCGTTCAGCTTGCGACTTTTGAAAAAAGATTGATGACCACAATCGTGAAAAATAATAAACGTCCGTACCACAAACCCTGCCGCAATAATGGTAATGGGAAGCGTCAGCCAGTAAGAAACCGCCAGGCTAAGATAAGCGGCATACCACAATAAGATCAGCGGTCCCAAGGTATTGAACAGTTGCAGAACGCTGGATTTCGTGTTTATTTTCTCGTAGGGAGCCATATTTTTTTTCAATTGAGCTAACGGGAGTTGTGTCATACCCATTATGATCCTCCTTTAAAATGCAGCCCATACCTTAATCCTGTCAGGCGTACATGTTGATCTAAGCTCAGTATAAGGAGACCGCTGTATCTGCTGTAGTCATAAACGTCAGTTCGGGTATATGACATTTGTCATATAGACAACTAACCAAACCTGTTTGGCAAATGTTCACGGGTTTCTTTTTTGCTGTTATTTTGTTAAAATATAAGATATATAACGCTGTATGTGACTGGCGAAGTCAGTGGAATGAACCACGAGGGAGCATACAATCAAGCGTACCGTTCGCCTGGGAGAAGTATTTGCAGAGGATTCGTCTGTCTTGACGACCTTGTGCAAATACTTTTTTTCGTTTTCTAAGACCATGACACCCTGTTGATTCCATTATGCGATAAATTCAGAGGAGGCTCGGACTATGGCTATTATCATGAAATCCAAAGAAGCAGCTGAGCAAGTGTATGCAACGATCCGTTCCCAAGTAGAGCAAATGAAACAGCAAGGACACCGTCCCCATCTGGCAACCCTGTTGGTAGAGGGTGATCCGGCATCTGCATACTATGCACGGACCAAGCAAAAAATAGCAGAGAAGCTGGGCATCTCATTTCATCTCCATACTTTTAATCGTCATGTAAGCGAAGCCGAGCTTTTGCACCTGATCGGCACCCTAAATGATGCATCCCATGTACATGGCATTATGCTGGAACTCCCGCTTCCTCAACATCTTTCCGCCTCCGTTATTAAACAATCCATCGCCCCCTACAAGGATATTGATGGAATTACGCCTGATAACAAGCTGGCTACCGTTACGGGTGACGCAGGGCTATACCCCGCTACACCTCAAGCCTGTATTGAACTGCTCAAGCATTACGGCCACTCCTTGGCAGGCAAAAATGTCACGCTCGTCGGCATCGGACAGACGGTGGGACTTCCCCTTTTCCACATGCTGCAAAGAGAAAATGCCACCGTCACCGCCTGCCATGCAGGTACGCGTGATATTGCAGAGCATCTGAGCCATGCAGACATTGCCTTCGTCGCAGTCGGATGCCCTGATGTGATTACGCAGGATATGGTTCATCCAGGTCTGATTCTCGTGGATGCAGGAATTAATGAGACGCTGGAGGGTAAAATTGTGGGGGACGCTGCTCAGGACGTTGTAGAAAAGGTACATGCCATTTCTCCCGTTCCCGGTGGTGTGGGCACCCTAACGACCGCAATTTTGTACAAAAACTTGCTCAAAGCGATACATCTGCAACATTACTCCAGAGAGGTGGTTTATTCATGAGTGAACTGTCGTGGAACCAGTCCATCGGACATTTTCTGAAAGAAGCTGCAAGTGCAGCGCCTACCCCTGGTGGAGGAAGTGTATCCGCGCTGGCTGCGGCACTAGGCGCAGCGATGACCTCCATGACCGCCAACCTTTCTCAAGGAGAAAAATACACGCAATTCCGTGAACAAATGGTGCAAGTCATTAGCAGTATGGAAAGATTGTCTACGCATTGTGAGGAACTGATGGCCGCAGATATCCAATCCTTTGAACAGTACATGACCGCGCTGCGTTTGCCCAAAGAAACAGACGAAGAAAAGCGCTATCGTACCCATTCCTTACAAACAGCTGTGATTGCTGCCATTGAAGTACCTATGCGCCTGCTGGAAGTATGCCGGGACGGACTATCACAAGCCTACAATATTGTGGAAATATCCAATAAAAATGTGATCTCTGATCTGGGCATCGGTGCGATTCTGTTTGAAGCAGCCGCTCAATCCGCCCTGCTCACCATTGATATTAACCTTGCCTCGCTAAAAGACTTGGATGTCAAACAATCCTACGAAGCCAAAACAGCCACACTCCTCCGTGAAATCGGACAAATTAAAGAGCAAACCTTGTTGACCGTACGCAGTCGAATCGCAAGTAGTTAGCTCATACTACGCACTAGCTGTGCTAACCCATATATTCTACCTACTTGCTAACAGAAATAACCTCCAAATCCATCTCTATTCGTTGGGTTTGGAGGTTATTTTATTGCAATTCATTGTATTTGGGAAACTTTTCTATACTTTCTTCGTCTATGGATTAGGGATATTCTTTAAGATTACTTTTTCTCTTATACACATTGATCAAGAAATGAGGAAAATCGTATGAAAAGACGTGGTCTATTACTCAGTATAATTACGATATTACTGATCAGTCCCAGGGTGTGGGCGGCCGGAAATGATTCTACATCGCATATTCGCTCCTATGATTCCGGAAGTCTGATCCAATCCGATGGAAGCTTGTGGCTGTGGGGCTATAATCAATCCGTACCGACTTGTGTAGAGGGTAAGCCAAACGCAATAAAAACATTCTCTAATATCATCAACGAAGGTGATCTGCTATTTACCTTGCAAGACCACTCTGCTTGGTATGTGCCTAGAAACAACATTTCTGAATCTGTGAAGTTTGTTCCTCTGGAAGGACTACAGAACCTCGCTGCTGTAAGTAGTTTGAATGATCATGTACTCGCTCTGACCAACGAAGGCAGCATATTTCTCGCTGATCAACTCGAAGATAAAAATACCTTTAGTCCTTTTCAAATTCTGTCTGGCATCGACGAGGTTGCCGATATAGTCAGTTACTATGAAGAAAGACCGGATTATGAGGAACGCTGGATATTTCTTAAGAAAGACGGCAGTGTATGGAAAAACACAACAGCCTTACAGGGCTTCGAACCTATTTCACCATTAAAAGACATTACGGCAATTACTAAAAATATAGCCTTAAAAAAGGATGGTACCGTGTGGACGTGGCCCAAAGAATTTGATAAAAATGCAGCTCCGTCCGAAACGCTATCCGTATCGCAAATTCAAGCCTTATCAGGCATCAAGACAATCAAGGCTAATAGGTATTCCAATCTCGCCATTGATCAGCAAGGTCGGCTATGGTTCTGGGGGGCTACAGTTACAGGTGCCTTAGACAATACGACCTATCACAACACGAATACCCCTGTACTGCTAACAGGAGTAAAGGACGTTAAAGACGCCTTTTTCGTTGAGCGCTCCCTTCTTGCTCTAACCACTGCTGGTAATGTATATGTTGCATCTCTAGATGGCGAAAAATTATCTTCCAATGCCCCTTTTACATTACTTGCTCAAAATATTCAAAGCATCAAGGCAGGCCCACGGCACGTCATCATGCAAAAGGCAAACGACGCACTGTGGGGCTGGGGTGTTAACAAACACGCGCAACTCGGCATAGGCGATTATGAATTTCTTTATAGTACGCCAGTTCCTGTACAAAAGCCGATTCTCGTCCGTCTCAACAGTACACCTGTCCCTCTAAGCAACGGTGTGATTACCCGCAATGGGCAGGCGTTTATTCCCCTGCGTTCTGTTTTTGATCAACTGGGGGCCGACATCACTTATGATTTCAACAGCAAAATAGCGAAAATGAATCAGTCCAAGGCGGGAGACCATCCCGTCTCTCTAGAAATTAATTTTAAAACCAGCCAAACAAAAGTGAACGGTAAATCTGTAGAACGCACCAATCCGCCCTTCATGGTGAACGGTATTGGTTATCTTCCACTGAGGCTCATCAGCGAGACACTGGGAGCCAAGGTAGATTGGCTACAAAAAGAAGATACTATCGTAATTACGACGAAATAATATATAAAAGACCAGTCCAAACATGATTTATGTTGGACTGGTCTTTTATTGCTATATACTGCGTGTAGTATGCAACTTCCTATCTGCCTTCGACATTTCGTTACAACACAAAATTCACCTATTTTTTAGCTTTATTCTCTTTCTCTCTTTCAACCAGCATATCCACAATCATATCAATCTGTCCGGTAATAGCGATCGGATCATAGCGATAGTACGTATCAAAATCATTAAAGAACACTCTATTATTCTTCACCGCAGGCAGATTGCCCCACACAGCGGACGATTTCAGTTGCTTAAGCGCGGTTCCCTTTTTGTCTGGATCATAGGTTGTCAGGAACATGTAATCTGCGTCATACTGCGGCAGTACCTCCATTGAAAGCTGTACAGTTTGTTCCTTGGAATTAGCTGTCTTCTTCGGCATGTTCAGTTTGAGCGCATTGTATACGGCTTGTCCGCCTCGTCCTGCATTGTCGCCAAAAATCCAAAGTGCGTTCTTGTCCGTCAGCTCATACAACCCGAAAGTTGCCTTTTCGTCAATAACACCTTTCAGACGAGCGCGGCCTTCAGCAGCCTTTTTGTCAAAGGTGGCAATAAATTGCTCAGCCTTCTCCTTTTCCCCAGTGATATCGCCGAACAGCTTGACCGTATCATAGATATTAGTCGTGGTGCCGTACGGAATATACAGGGTAGGTGCAATTTTAGACAAAGCTTCATAATTCGTATCCTTCATAACCACGATCAGATCGGGTTTGAGTTCCAGCGTCTTTTCCAAATTGGTAGGATCACCCACCTCTTTGGTTCCTTTTTCCTTTAGCAAATCAGTCAGAAAAGGATTTTGAAACGCAGTCGGCTCCACACCCACCACGTTAGCACCAACAGACAGCAGTTCTCCGCCGTAAAAATCCGTTACAATACGCTGTGGCTTAGCGGGAATCTCAATATCCCCTTTAACCGTTTTAAAGCTTCTCGTCTCTCCAGTAGAAGCCGATTCTTGCTTATCTCCAGAAGATGAAACGGGATTACTTCCAGTGTTATTTCCGCCGCATGCGCTGATAAATACAGCCAATACAAGCATCAAAGTAGCCAGCATAAATATCGATTTTTTCCTCAACCTATTAGCCCCCTATGTAATATGGTAATAGCCTTATACCATTATGATAATGATTATCAATATCGTAAGAAATATATCAAGCGTCATCCTTGCTGTCAACTGCAAAGCGAACTTTTTATTATTTCACTTTTAAAATAAAAAGACCTGCCAAAATGATGGCCAGGTCTTTTGGATGCGGCTGCTTCTTAAACCTACAAATTGGGGCTAGGTTGCTGAAGGGCTGCTTTCCGGTGATCGCTGTTTTGTTTTATATTCTTCTCCCCAATTCTTCATCAGATTAATAATCGGGATGAGTGTTTCTCCAAACTCGGTGAGAGAGTATTCAACCTTAGGCGGAACCTGCTGGTAGACTTCACGATGAACGACACCGTCCTCTTCCAGCTCGCGCAATTGGAGTGTCAGCATACGCTGGGTAATTCCCGGGCAGATCCGCCGAAAATCACTAAATCGCTTAGTCCCATACATGAGATGGTATAAAATAATCCCTTTCCACTTGCCCCCAATCACATCCAACGTGTACTCAACAGGACACGCCTGATCATTCCCAGCGGTACATTCACCAAAACCGCCTTTCCGATTGCGCATTGGCCCTTCTCCTCCTTGGTATCATTTTATATACTACAGCACATTAATGTGCGTACTTCAAAAATGGTCATGTATATTCTAATATTAGTCATGCACTTAGTAAGCGTCAATTTCAATCACAACCATAAGGAGTGGAATCACGATGGAAACCTTAACAACCACTAAAGATCAAATCTTGGCTGCATACAAGTTCAGACATGCTACAAAAGAATTTGATAGTCATAAGAAAATTAGCGATTCCGATTTTGAGTTTATTCTTGAAACCGGTCGTTTATCCCCAAGCTCGTTTGGCTTTGAACCCTGGAAATTTGTTGTCGTCCAAAGTAAAGATATGCGTGAGAAGCTGCTGCCCTATTCCTGGGGGGCCACAAAACAGTTGCCAACAGCAAGCCATTTCGTACTTATTCTCTCCAGATTGCCTAAAGATATGGTAGCTTCATCCGATTATATCAAGAATATGATGGTAAACGTGCAGCAATTACCTGCTGAAGTGATGCAAGGCAAAGAGAAGGTATATGACGCCTTCCTAAAATCAGATTTTGCGCTTGAGGAAAATGAAAGAGCTATGTTCGAGTGGGCATGCCGACAAACCTATATCGCACTGGGCAATATGATGACTGCCGCAGCTCAAATCGGCATTGATTCCTGCCCTATCGAAGGTTTTAATAAACAAGAAATTGAACGCATCCTCTCCGAAGAAGGCATTATGGATGCCGAGCATTTCGGTATTTCTTGTATGGTGGCTTTTGGATACCGCCTGAACGAGCCGCGCGACAAAACTCGGCGACCTGTAGATCAGATTGTGGAGTGGGTATAAAGCGCGGAATATCCTTATTAAAAACAAAGGGCGCTCCATGCCATTTCCATGGCTAGGGGCGCCCTCTTTACATAAAACTATAGTTCCTAAAAGTGTTGTCACTTCATAACGCCTACTGATAATTCACTTCTTCCACGAAATAGATTTCCTTCAAACGAGCTTTCACACGCTGAATTTCATCTGCTGTTAAAGGAGCCGTTGGACATAGCTTGAAGTTCCTTCCGGTGACATAGCTTACGTCCGTGTGACTATTTTCCGGGCTGTAAGCAAGCTTCGGAACCGGTTTTCGGGTATAATCGGTAAAGTCAATAATGGACCATACCGCATCTCCATCCTCTTTGGTTAAAATAATCCGCTGTGAGGCATTTTCAGTCCACAAATAGCGCAGATTTGCCGGTGAATTATTGGAATCCATAGCTGTCTTTATTCCTGAACCTCTAAACATGAGCGTAAACTCGGTATGATCATTATTGGCTCCTGCTACCGATTCATAAATCTGTTTCAGCCCGTCTACACCCACAATCTCGACCTTGCGATCAAGCGGGAAATGATTCACAAAGTTCTCCCATATTGGAGCCATGTTATGGGTGTTGGCAAGTGCGTTGATGTCCAAAATAATGGACAAGTAGTTTACCGTATTTATACGTTGATAAGGGTTATCCAAATATTGCTGTACTATATACAGTTGTGGTGCCGCATCCGTCTCCGTCACATAGGGATCACCCGGATGAAGAGTCCAGCGTGAGGAATCTTTCGTATAGCGTGATCCAATTGGATCAATCGTAACCGAGTTCATGAATACGGTACCGCTATTATCAGCAATTCCTTGTGCGGGAACAATCGGATTGTCCTTATGGGACCAGTAAGGCATCAAAGGTGAGCCCTCACCATACATACCGTTGACATTATATTGTGTAGCCGACCATCCCATCGCCGATGTAATTCTATAGTGATCCTTAAGCCATTGAGTCTGTTCGGGATTCACCGTAAAGCTGGTCAATGATTTCGGCAGATACTTCCGATATTGGTCTGTATCCATGCTTTCAAACACGGATGGTGATCCCATCGAACCAGATTGGTGCAGCTCATTAAATGCATTATAACGATACATATACAGCCACTCATCCATCTTTGCTTCCCAAACAGGAAGCCCGGGCTCGGACTGGTTCGGGTACCCCGCCAGAATCCCAACTTCATCTCCATACTGATCGACAAATGCCAGAACCTGTTCAAGCTGCGGCCGATTCGCTTCTACAAAAACAAATCCGTTTTGCATCGCCCATGTCACTTTAATGTTGGGACCAAAGTGATCCATCAGCAATTGACGAGATTGCTTGATTTGATCTACGGTAGTCGCGCTTCCCTGCAGCATGATGGAGACAGCAAAGTATTGTTTTTTACGTTCCCCGGGTTCTACCGTTAATTCCGCATCGGATGTGAAGAGAATCCCTTGGGATGGAGACTCGACTGTGATTTTTAATGGAATAACCGAGTTCACTGCTGGAATCAAATGCAGGTTGGCAATCTTTCCATCCTCTTCAAATATTCCTCTGGAATCCTTTATCCGAAGTATCAAGTCTGATGGCAGCATTTCAGGAGCTATAATCTCTCCTTTAGCATTACGAAATACGTAGGACATTTTCCAAGCAGCCGGATCTAAAGTAGCCGCCTCTGAAATGGTATACGTGGCCAAGTATACAGACCTTATTACGTTCGGTGGTTCTGCCGGCGGAGTCTTCCCTTTTACGATCAGCTTGGTCTGAGCTGTAAGAACCCGATAAGGTTTGGCAATGGTGACCTTCATTTCTACCGGAATGAAGCTGTCCACAGCTGGTATTTTCTCGGGATGTGTGATTTTCCCTTGTACATCAAAAACACCTAACCCATCACTAAATGTGTACGTAACATTTGTGACACTGGCAGCAGGAATGCTTACTGGTCGTCCTTCATTGTATAGCTGAAAGGATAGCTGATACGAAGGGTACGTTTCCAGTTGATTTACTAGCTCCTGCGCCTTGATTACGACTTCATCGACCAAAAAATCCGAAGAGTGATCCGGTGGAATCACCGATGGGTCAACCGGAATTATTGGTGGTTTGGGATTAGGCACCGGTGGTGTGATTGGCGGTTCCGGTTTCGGCTCCGGTGGTGTCACCGGAGATACTGGTGAATCAGGCCTTGGGCGATGCCTTTTAGGCTCCTCAATTTCCGAATTCACAGGTTGTTGCCTAATTTCCGGTGTCAAATCGACCGCAATCTTCTTCGATTCTTGTTGGCTGGTCGTCTGAGGCAGCGTCGCAGCTCCATTTCCTAATGACTCCAGCAAACGCTTGGCACGTTCTTTCAGAACGTCACCGCCTAACCATATCCGATAAGCAACCAGCGTGGCGTCCTGCCGACTCACAGACTCTTTAGGGTGGAAATAATGATTTGTATCCCCCTCAATCAGTTCCAACCGTTCCATCATCCATACGCTCGTTTGTGCATAATTTGATATATTAGGTTGATCCACAAAACTGGATATACCAGTTGATCGGGTATCATCAGTAACACCAAAATACCGGGCATACCAAACGGCCATATCCTGACGAGTCATATTGTGCTTGGCACCGAATAATTGATCACTAATCCCTTTCGTAATGCTTTCTTCCTGCAAGGCCTGTACATAAGGTAAAGCCCATGGTGACACATCCTGAAAAGAAGTTACGCCTCTGTTATTCGATGTTCGCTTTAAGGTTTTAGCGAAAATGCTTGCCCATTCCTGACGCGAGATAAAATGTAAAGGTCGAAAGCTCCCATCCTGATAACCCGTAACATAACCTTGAGCAGCCATGGCCTCAATCGCATCAGCTGCATAGGAATGTTCGATATCGTTAAAGGCTCTGTCCGCAAAAACAGGCGCACTATGTATACAGAACATCCAGACAGCCAGTAAACCAGCCATGTAATGCCTAATTTGTTTTAACTTTTTTTCATAATTCATTATTTGAGATCATTACACCTCCTTTACGAGATAGCACTGGGCCACTTTCACCTGTACCTTCATATCAATTTTGAAAATCATCCTCTTTTGTTTTCAAACGGTTTTTCATTACTGTTAACACCAAACTGTATATACTTGAATTATCGGAATAATCTCCCTAGGATTGAATAAAGCCAGCAAAAAAAGTGGTTTGAGCAATCTGCTACCCTGCTCTTTCACCATATTTTTTAAGCCTTAATTCCCTATCACTAAACAATGGTTTTCATTGGCAATTAAATACTTATCACCTTTTGGACCTATCATTTTAATCATGTACACCATAAATAAAAAAAGAGATGACATCTGTATCCGCATTCGTCTGAATACAAAATGTTATCTCATTTTTTGTGTAAGATACACTTATTAAGTCCTGGCTGCTCGTTAATCCTTTTTCAACTCAGAACCCTTATAAATATAAAAGTAGCCCTTTAGAGTTCCGTTTTGCGGATAAGCAGCAGGATCTTTGTCTTTTATTTGACTTACCCACTCTCGATTTATAAGCGTAGAGGGTCCTTCCTCAACTAGTGCTTCAGCAGACATTCCCGTGATTGATTGTGCTGTGCTGGACCATAATGTAACTAAGTAGACATCGTTAGCATTAAAATGATAGCGTCCTTCACTTGGAGTTCCCTCATAAAACAGCTCAGCCAAAGAAGCAGCCTCAGATCCTCTCATAAAAATTCGAATCTCATCAGTTCCGTTCCATGTATGAGGAATTCCGCCTTTTGGATTCACGTATTCTACAATTGCTGGCTCCTTATCGGTATTAAAATCAACAATCGCATAATGATAAACCTCATCCGTTACACTTTTGGTTGCAAATTCAGTTATTTTATCTGTTTGATAGCCACTGAACTTTCCATACACATTTGGAGTTTTGCCAATAGCAGCAAGGGCCTTTTCCTGATCCATAGATCCGGCTCTACCAGCTACTGGTGTCAGCCTGTAGGTCTTGATTTCAGTCCCCTTGTACTGATCCCAAGTGTATTCGTAATAATATTTTGCATAAGATATTCCACTGTTCCAGCCTACAGATACCAGCATGATAATACCTAGCATGAATACTACTGGCCATTTTTTCAACTTCATACCCACAACCTCTTTTCTTCATATACACTCAAATCATCATTAGAATTATAGCTTTTCAATAATTCTACTAACAGTTAAATATTAGAAGGAAGTGTGGATAAATTATGTCTTTTCTGTTAGTTAGTCATGTGACTCCCTATATTATTGTTTTTATGAACATTTTCCGTTCCGGCATCCAATGCAGTTTTGTAATATAAGCATTTATGTTCAATAACCTCCATTGTTTTTTTTAGTTCCTCCATTTGTGCTTCTACAGTCGCTTTTCGTTCGATAAACATGTCATATCTTTGTTGTAGTGTGGAATCTCCCCCAGAACACCAATCTATGAAATTTTTAATTTCTTTGATCGGCATTCCGGTGGATTTTAGACATTCAATTATTTTTAAAGCGTCAATATCGGATTCTTTAAATAATCTTGTTCCGCTAGATGTCCGTTCTACAAAAGGCATAAGTCCCTCCTTGTCGTAGTAACGCAAGGCATATGCTGTAAGATTCAATTCTTTAGCAACTTCGCTGATCGAATATGTCTTCATCATGTATCTCCTATCCTTAATGATATAGACTTCGAGTTAACTCTAGGTATAAAGGGATTCTATCAAGCTATTGGTTGAGTGTCAAAGTCTCCTAGCATAATTTTTTAAAAGGAATATAGGTAGTTGCTTGACTTAGAGTTAACTATAAGGATTAACATTGATCTGCAAGAGGAAAACTTCAATCGACTTCACTTAGTTTTCACTTTGTATTCAATACAATTACTTTCTCTTGAAAAATATAAGTAATTAGGAGGCTATTTATGATTACTGCTAAAGCACGAGCTGTCGACGGCCCAGACAAACCGTTTCGAGCGGCTGAAATTAAACGACGGGATCTTGATTCACATGATGTATTAATTGAAATTAAATATGCTGGCATATGCCATTCTGACATCCACACTGCTCACGGCGAATGGGGACCCGTGAACTACCCACTCGTACCTGGACATGAAATTGCAGGGATTGTTACGGAAGTAGGAGCTAAAGTTACAAAGTACACAGTTGGTGACCGGGTAGGAGTTGGCTGTATGGTTGATTCCTGTGGCGAATGCGAGAACTGTCGTAAAGGAGAGGAACAATACTGCCTTAAAGGAAATGTCCCTACCTACGCTGGTGTTGACAAATACGGCGAGCCTACACAAGGCGGGTATTCTACCCACATTGTCGTAACTGAGGATTTTGTAGTAAGAATTCCAGATAATATTGAGCTTGAAGTGGCTGCTCCATTACTTTGCGCAGGTATTACGACTTATTCGCCGTTAAACCACTGGGGAGCTGGCCCAGATAAGAAAGTGGCAGTTGTGGGTATGGGAGGCCTTGGCCATATGGCTATCAAGATCGCACATGCTATGGGTGCTGAGGTAACCGTTCTATCACAAACATTAAAGAAAAAAGAAGATGGCTTGCAATTTGGCGCGGATCACTATTATGCCACAAGCGAACCAGAAACATTTGAAGAACTGGCTGGACGCTTTGACTTGATTATTAATACGGTAAGTGCCAACATAGATCTGAACGCTTATTTTGCACTACTCACTCTTGACGGAACTTTGGTGAATGTCGGTGCCCCCGGGGAGCCGATGTCACTCAATGTGATGTCCCTTATCGGACATCGCCGTTCATTTGCAGGATCAATGATAGGAGGTATCCGCGAGACACAGGAAATGCTGGATTTCTGTGCGAAACACAATATTGTTCCTAAAATTGAAGTGGTATCAGCTGACCAGATTGACGAAGCTTACAAACGAGTATTAGCATCTGATGTGAAGTACAGATTCGTGATTGACATTAGCACAATGTAAGCTAGGTAAATCAATAAGTTGTAAAAGCAGTTTTAATTGAAGGTGTCTCCAAGTATAGCTTGGGGGTACCTTCGCTTTATTTTGCAATGATCACACCCTTCTGTAGCTCACTCACAGCCTTTCCATTGCTCTATTCCTCTCCATAAAAAAAAGCCGAGTGCAACTCAGGACATCTGAATTACGCTCGGCAAATACTACATCTTGAGCAGCCTATTCGTGTTTCTCTAATTCTTCAATTCTCTGCCGCTTTCCTATACCAAAGACAAAATATCCAACAACGACGATCGCCATGAAGGTTGCCCCGACAATTAACGACAAGCGTGTATCCGGATTAAACCACATTCCAACGATTACGAGCAACAAAAAGATAATAGTGATGTAATTACTGATCGGGAAAAAACGAGACTTAAAATTATGATCTTCCATTTCGTTTTTCCACTTTTTCCGGAATTTAAATTGACTGATGGCTAATGCAAACCACGGTACCATACCCGGGAGAACACTAGCGCTGTAAATATACAAAAACAGTTTGGAATCAGGCATTAGGTAGTTAAATAACACGCCTACCAGTAGCAAGGAAATGGTCGTTATTATACTATTTCTAGGGACACCGCTTGCGGAAACCTTCCCGAAGAACTTAGGAGCTTGTCCGTTCTTAGCCAATGTATATAACATTCTGCCCGCACTATAAATACCACTGTTGCAACCTGACATCGCAGCTGTAAGTACGACAAAGTTAATAATACCCGCAGCAGCTACAATTCCTACCTTGGCAAAAGTCAGAACAAACGGGCTGCCAATCTCGCCAATTTGGTCCCAAGGATAAATCGTAACAATGACAAAGATTGCCCCTACGTAAAAAATCAGAATACGCCAGATGATGTTTTTAATAGCTTTTCGCAGGGTCATTTTCGGATTTTCTGCTTCACCCGCTGTAATGCCTACCATCTCAATCCCCTGGTAAGCCGCCGTTACAATACATAGTGCAAATAGGAACCCTTTTAACCCTCCTGCAAAAAAACCACCATGGCTGACTAGATTGGATAGACCTATCGGTTGTCCGCCGTTACCGAGGCCAAAGAAGATCATCCCCGTACCAACTACTAGCATGAAGATAATAGCGATAATCTTAATCATCGCAAACCAAAACTCAAATTCTCCATAGAATTTCACAGCCGCTAAATTGGCCAGCGCAATAATAATTACACCTGCCAAAGCCGGCAACCATTGCGGGATATCCGGGAACCAGTAGCCCACATATACCCCAATCGCAGTGACCTCCGCCATTCCTACAGTAACCCATAAGAACCAATAGCTCCAAGCGGTCAAGAAACCGGCCAAAGGGCTGATGTATTTATGAGCAAAGGTAGCAAATGAGCCCGTCACCGGTTCAAGAATCAGCATTTCCCCCATGATCCGCATGACAAAAAACATAATAATCCCAGCTAAGAGATAAGCCAACAGCACCGAAGGACCTGCCCATTTTATCGTACTTGCCGATCCCATAAACAAGCCAACGCCAATCGTGCCTCCAAGCGCAATCAACTCAACGTGTCGTGGCTTCAGCCCTCTCGTTAATTGTTTCGATTCCAAAAGAACGCTCCCCTTCGTATATGTTCGTCATCAAATGCTAATGATCCGGAAAACTGCCCCCAAACATTATTAATTTTCAGACTGACGTGGTTGATCGAACGACTACACAGTAGCTCCACGATTCATAAATATACAAAGTCAACCACGTCCTATTTGCCGTCCAAACCTTACTGTTTCTAAGACCGAGTCCGTAGCATTAGATGCATTGTATGACAAAAAACGTCTAAATACAACTGCTAATTAGCAGACATTTTTAGACATGAAATGGAAAGGAAGGAGATTCATTTTACTGAACATTGGTCAATTCAATGTAATGCATTAGAGCGTTGAAGATACGTGTTTTTTCAATGATAAATATCACGATATTAAGCTTGTTTAAAGCCTATATCCATACAGTGTAAAACATAAGCTCCGAATGAAAGAGCAACATTTCAAACATACCCTTGTGATATAACTATGCATGAATTCCAAACAAGGAGATGAAGACATGAGTAAGTTAAAAGGTCAAATCGCTTTAGTAACTGGTGCAAGTCGAGGAATCGGTCGTGGCATTGCATTACGTCTGGCTCGGGAGGGGGCCATTGTCGCAGTACACTACGGAAAAAGGCATAGAGAAGCAGATGAGGTGGTTCATCAAATTGAGCAACTTGGAGGGGCTGCATTTACGATTGGTGCTGACTTCAGTGCCCTGAACGGCATTCATGATTTATATGCGAAATTGGATGAAGCGCTTCGGGAATGTACAGGCGATAATCGGTTTGATATTCTCGTCAATAACGCTGGAATAGGTCAAATTGTCCCTCTGGAAGAGGCAACAGAAGAATCTTTTGACGAAGTCATGAACATGAATGTCAAAGCACCTCTTTTTGTTACCCAGCAAGCTTTGCCGCGTCTAAAAGATGGAGGCCGCATTATCAATCTCTCATCGTTTGTTACACGCGTGGCCTCCCCTAGTGTTTTCGCATATAGCATGTCAAAGGGGGCCATCGACACACTAACGCACGTTTTGGCTCATCAACTTGGGAGCCGTCATATTACCGTCAACGCCATCCAACCAGGCATTATCAATACAGAGATGAATAGCGGAACCTTACAAGATCCTGACGGACAGAAATTTGCCGCTGGCCTATCAACCTTTAAACGCTGGGGAGAGCCTGAAGATGTTGCAGATATAGCTGCCTTTCTTGCCTCAACGGATAGCCGCTGGATAACGGGTCAATTGATTGATGCAAGTGGTGGATCTCATCTGTAAATGAACAGATTCAAAATAAAAACAAAATGCGTTGGTGAGAGAAAGTTGTTCTTCTCCACCAACGCATGAAATACGTTATCAGCCAATTGTTCAGCATGACTACTACAGATCAGGTACCGCAAAATGTTCGGTAAGGACAAGTGGATTCCTCAGGCAATGTAGAGTAAATTTCCTGTTCGGTAGAATAAGCATAAGGGTTCGAAAGAACTTCAAGAAGCTGCTCCATCACTCGGTAATCTTCTCGTTCCACCGCAGCCTCCAGTGCTTCTTCTACCCGATGGTTGCGCGGGATAATTGCGGGATTGCTGCTGCGCATCAGCTGATACGAGGTGGCTTCGGATTCCTGCTGTCTGTCCAGCCTCGCCTGCCACTCCTCGTGCCACTGGGTAAAATCCGCCGTGCTGAACAAAACCGCATCCTCCAGCTTTTTTAAAGTGAGAGCACGGAAGGTATTGGTGTAGTCCGCGCGATGCTTCTGCATGATTTTAAGAAGATCCTCAATAAGGGACTCATCCTGCGGCTCTTCGTTAAAGATCCCCAATTTGGCCCGCATTCCCGCAAGCCAATGATGGCGAAACATGTTTGCAAAATCTGAAATTGCATCCTCGGCCATTTTGACAGCCTGCTCTCTGTTGTCATGCAGCAGTGGCAAGAGGGTCTCTGCCAATCTCGCGAGATTCCACGCAGCGATATGCGGCTGATTGACATAAGCATAGCGGCCCTGCATGTCGATGGAACTGAACACCGTCTCAGGATTATAGGTATCCATAAAGGCGCAAGGACCATAATCAATAGTTTCTCCGCTAAGAGTCATATTGTCAGTGTTCATCACTCCGTGAATAAAACCCACCAGCTGCCATTGGGCGATCAGCTTCGCCTGACGCTTAATCACTTCCTGAAGCAGTGAAAGGTAACGGTTTTCGTCATTGGCAACTTCCGGATAGTGTCGTTCCAATGTGTAATCAGCCAGAGTACGCAGATCTTGGGAAGTGCCCCATGCTGAGACATATTGAAAGGTGCCGACGCGAAGATGACTGGCAGCCACACGAGTCAGAATGGCACCGGGCTGCTCAGTTTCCCGGACGATCGCCTCACCCGTGATTACCACCGCCAAGCTGCGGGTGGTAGCGATACCTAGCGCATGCATCGCTTCGCTGATGATGTATTCGCGGAGCATCGGCCCAAGTGCCGCACGGCCATCACCACGACGGGAGTACGGCGTTCTGCCTGAGCCCTTGAGCTGAACATCAACTCGTTTGCCCGAGGGAGTGATCTGTTCGCCGAGCAGTAGAGCACGGCCGTCTCCTAGCATGTTAAAATGCCCAAATTGATGTCCTGCGTAAGCTTGAGCAAGAGGCGTAGCACCCTCGGGAACCTGATTGCCGGCCAATATCGCTACGGCATCATCTTTTTGCAGCGCATTTTCGTTCAAACCCAGTGAGACTGCCAACGGATGATTTAAAATGATCAGCTTTGGTGAGCGAACAGGATTTGGATTGAGCTTCGTAAACATGGATTCCGGCAGACGAGAATAACTGTTGTCGAAGTTCCACCCTATTTTATCAGCTATTTCTTTTTTCTCCGTCATAGTGTCTCCTTTTCTGCTGTGGTATCTTGGATTTGCCCATTTTAGTTTTTACTTCTATCCATTTATTATCCACTTTTCACCATGCTGTTGTGCTTTTTTTAACCTACTTTTTTATTGTAACCGCTGGTCAAACATGAATTGTATTTGGATACCGAACGGGTCTTCAATAATACCATAGGCTTGGCTAAACACATTGCCAGATAAAGGTACAATGATTTTCACTCGCTCATCTGTTATGAGACTATGATAAAATTGTTCAATTTCTTCTCTGTCAGCACTTTGAATACATAATGAAATGTTATTCCCTACGGTATATTCCTCATTGGGATTCATTGGTTCTTCTGCTATCATAACCTTTGTTCTTCCGATCAATAAGACAGAATGAGAAATATAATCTTTATTTTCATCAGTAAGCTGTATTGAGCTGTCACGTTTGGCCATGTCCTGATAAGTAACAAGAAATCGTTCCTCTGCGTTAAAATGTTTTTTGTAAAAAGCTATAGCTTCCTTTGCTTTTCCGTTCATGGATAAGAAAATAGCTATTTCCAGTGTTGTACTCATGGGTTCAATCTCCTTTTTTATCATGCTTTTAGGTAGATATCTTATAGATTTGATATATCCCCTTGAACCTATTATCATTTGTAAAGGTATCAAAACATGACACCTTTTATAAGGAGATTTATGTATGAAGAAATCCGAAAGATTAAATGACATGATCAGATACTTAAACAGTCGAGAGTACTTTAATTTAAATGATCTCATGGATAAATACCACATTTCAAAAAGTACAGCCCTACGTGATATTAGTTCATTAGAACAATTAGGTATGCCTATTTATTCGGAACATGGCCGACATGGACGATATGGTATCTTAAAAAATAGACTGTTATCCCCTATTATTTTTACGATGGATGAAGTGTATGCTCTATACTTTGCAATGTTGACCTTAGAAGCTTATCAATCTACACCCTTTCATTTGAGTGTTAATAAACTCAATGAAAAGTTTGAACACTGTCTTTCTAAAATACAAATAAACCAGATTCATAAAATGAAAAAGGTTCTACAATTTGAAATATATCAGCATAATCATGTTAGTCGTTATTTAGATAAAATTCTAACCAGCGTTCTTAATGAGACGTACTGTAAGATTCAATATTCAAAAAATAACCAGAACAAAAGTTATCATGTTCAATTTTTCAAGATTTCCGCTAAGTTTGGCCAATGGTACGCTACTGGAATAGAGTTAAATACGAACAAATATAGGGTTTTCAGATGTGATCGAATCACCTCAATAGAAGAAGAGGAAATCAATTCTCACTTTTCTATAGATGAACTCATTATTCGTTCATTAGAAATGTATCAATCTGAGAAGAGCATTGATTTTGAAGTAGAAATTGTAGAACAAGCCAAGGATATCTTTTATAAAGAACATTATCCTTCTATGAAAATAGAACAGGGTCATAAAACAGTCATAAAAGGATTTTATAATCCTGGAGAAGAAGAGTTTATCGCTAATTACTTTATGAGATATGGTCATTATGTACGATCCGTGAAGCCTGAATCTTTAAAACAGATT
This sequence comes from Paenibacillus sp. DP01, assembly GCF_044784315.1. Classification (NCBI taxonomy): domain Bacteria; kingdom Bacillati; phylum Bacillota; class Bacilli; order Caryophanales; family Paenibacillaceae; genus Paenibacillus; species Paenibacillus sp. DP01. Next base: position 1,021,004 of record NZ_CP173059.1, on the reverse strand, counting down.
ATTAAAGAAAGAGTTGAGCACCTCTTAAACCATTATCAAAAATTATAAGATCATCGAAGGTTTGTTCAAAATGCTCTCTACATTTTAGCAGGGAAAAGAAGCCTCAAGCTCCTTTTCCCTGCTAACGATGACATTGGTATTATGGCTTCCGTTTGGCGATAACAGCATAAGATACCGTTCTTGTGGTTCCCGTTGGATTCCATGCAGTAAAGAACCATCTGTCTTCCGCCGCAGAATAGTTATCGAGCAGAAACCCTTGCTGATTTCCCGAGAAAATCCATGAACCGCTAATCAGATTGTAGTCGTTACCGTTAATCGTAGTGCTTCTAAAGCTATTAGGAGAAATAGTGACCGGAGCGAAAGTGAAGCGTGCAAACCCATCTCCAAGTTGAGTTACACGAATGGCTTTTTTAACATTCATAACCACATGGCTTCTTTTTTTCAGTTTTTTCCCCAATTTTGCTTCCGCTTTTCTAATTTTCACTAAAGTTGCCTTTCGCAAAGAAATCATCTCCTTCATTGTTATACTTATAGTTAATGAAGGACTAAATGCTTTTGAATGGACAAAATCCCCGGTAAATTGGCTGGATTTTCTGGAGGTGCTGAAACAAAAAGCCCTTTCTTAAAATAAAGGAGGGCTTGATACCGCTACTTCTTATGTCCTATACCGATTTTGTTAAGCCGATATGGGTGATCATGGTGTCATAGGGCTCTAATTCCATGATTTGTTTGCCATAGTCCGTTTCAATCGTTGTTTTTTGCAGTTGATCGCTATTGTTAATAACAACCAACATTTTACTTTCTGGATAATAAGCACACTCTGTATATAAGTTATCCGTAATATACTTCGTTTCATTGAGCTCATTGCCCGCAAAGCGGATTATATTCAGCAGCAATCTTGTATTTTCCCAGCTGAATTCGAAGGAAGGAAGGTAAATTCCCTTACCTTTACCGAAGGCATGAGTGGATAGTGTTATCATTCCATTCGTTTCACCCGCTATCGCAGCTGACCCATCCGTAAGATAAATCCTATTCTTCGGCGTTATACTTGCCCCTTCAGGCACCAAACCATGCTCATCCCTAACCTCATATGTCCATCTTCCATGAGCTACTCTGGAGCCTGTATCCTCATCCAGACCGAGGACATGTGCCATTCTGAAAAAGCTGTCATGACCTTCAACCGCTGAAGGCTGATTGATGCCAATAAAGGTGCCGCCCTCATAAACCCATTGGGTCAGTAAGTCTACACATTTGTTGTCATCCCAGTGCTTTCCGCCACTCCATGCTGTACCAGCAGAGCCCGCATTAATCACTACATCACAATCCTGTAGTATTCCCTGACGGATATCGTCAAAATCAATGAACTGAACTTCAACCGGCAATCCGGACAAAGCCTCATTGATATGAATCAAATCATGCGTATATGTTTCGTGGAAATGACCAGACAAGGTCCACGATCTCAATTTTCCCCAGCTGTGCAGAATAGCTACCTTCGTCTTCATGTGATAGGGTTTGCCTTCATGATGCAGTTCTTTGATTTCTCTGAACTCGTTGGCAATCTTTTCGATGTAATCACAAAAATCCGGGTAAGGCTCTACAAGATGCAAATATCCACCCAGTCCAATCCGGTCAATAGGCTCCCTCAACAGGGCGCGCCGGATATTAATCCAATACTTTTTGGCATCCAGCGTGGGGTCGCCCCCTTCCATAAAGGTAGGAAGCCCGCCTAAGCCAACCGGAAATAAGTAGGGATGCAGCCGAATCTCATGCGTATTCACTTTTACACCTGAACACAGCCTCGCCTCATAACCTGAGAACACACATTTGATCAATCCGTCAAATCCAAACTCTTGAAAACGTTCATTATAAGGCTCCATGCCAACCCAACTGTCATCATAAAACACATAGGCCAGCTTGCCGTGCTGATGCACGATATCAATTAATTTCTTGCCAAATTCGATTACAAAATCATTGATAAATGCCATCCAGTCCAGCTTGCGCTGCTCAGCCGGGATATGTGTGACGCGATACTTTCCACCATTCACAAAATCCTCGGCAGTCATCGAATACCCATATCTCTTGGCAAATAGATTAAGCGCTCTTGAGCTTACCGTAAAATCGTATGACCCCCAATCAGAGAACAGATGGCGATTGCGCTCATTGCTGCCCCAAATCCAGGCGAAGTTATAAAATAAGGAGGTAAACCGGACAACCGTGGTTTCCTTATGATGAAGACACCAATCTTCCATCCAATCCAGCAGATACTGTTGCGTTTCTGTATAAATAGGATCAATCTGCATCAAATGCTCTTTGTCCCAATGGTTCGTGGTGTGATTGTACATGGAAATCTCTTCCCAGATCCGGTAGACCATGAAGCTTACCGTGTATTTATGCCAAGGAGCAATTCCGGTAATGACCACATTTCCGGATTCCCTTTCATAATTCCATTGTTCTCTTGGAACTTCTTCCCCGGTCGTTCTGTCAAAAACCTGCCAGTAGTTAAGCGCCTCTTTGGAATCATTCACTTTGAATTGTTCTGCAAAAAAATCCTCCATCAGATAGATGGATACATAATCCTGTACAGCTACCTTCGGATTCGTAATTAAAAAACACTGCTGCAGCTTATCCAGATTGCGGGACGCCCACTCGTTATGATCTCTGATGATACAGATTGTAGAATAAATGCCGTATCCAGCGTTTATAATCTCATCGGACAATTGCGTGCCATCACTGTCACGGATGACATCGGCACCCCATCGTTCAGCTAATTTCAGGGTCAGCGCCTCATAACCAGATTCCCCCGGTAGTGTAAAGGCCCCCGTTGCTTGTTTAGACAACTTCGATCCCTCCTAATTCAACATATCGGATAGAAAAGCCAACGCCAAGCCTTGTCCCCAGCCCTGAATCCAGTCTTTTGGAATATTGCGATACCCTTCCCGATCTTTCATAACCGCTGTGCCGCCCGATACACCCAGTACCCGTCCGTCTTCGCTAATATGGTTCAAGATGCCCTTCAGTGCCTTTTGCACGTATTTGGTATGCAGCGGATTGCCGTTATTGATCATGGCCGCCGCAATACCGCAAGATGCAGATACTTCTTCATAGGACTCCTCGTCATCCAGTACCGTCCGCCATAAGCCGTTCTCTGTTTGGATACCTTTCAGTGCCGCCAGTTGATCCCGAAGGGAACATTCCACGTCCATACACGGCGGATACAAATACCAGTCTTTCAAATGAATTTTGACTTGCGACATGGTATATGCTCCCCAAGCATTCGCTCTTCCCCAGAAAAATCCGGACATGTGATCCTGTTTGACATTGTTGTAGCCATGGTACCAGAGACCACTGCTAGGGTCTTGCAGGTATTTGATATGCCAGTAATATTGATTTAAGGCATCCTGGATCATTTTCTCGTCCTTTAATTTGGTTCCTACTCGAAGCAGAAAAAATGCCGCCATAAACAACGTATCTGCCCATGCCTGTTCTGGAAAGTCATTAGCAACGGATACTGTATGCTGCAGAACATGGTCTCCAAACCTGAGAGCATTGTTTTGGATGTAATCCACCTTGCTCATCACAATATCCCAATATTTCTGGTCCCCTGTTTCTTCATACAATGTGATCAGCATATGGCCCATGGCACATGTGTTTACCGTCCAGTGCGGCAGACCCAGCTCGATGTATTCATCTGCCCACTGGGCAAGCATATTTAAATAATCCTTATTTCCTGTTTGGGTATAGGCTCTGGATACACCATAATAAGCCACACCGCAGGGCCAATCCCATGTTAAATCCATCGCCATCGTTTTCCTGACGACTTTATCAATAACTCTTAATATTTCTTCCTTGTCATAAGTTGATTGAAGCATTGTTATTCCCCTCTCTTAGTGCACACGCCCCCAAAGGCGCTTGAGAGCGGTTCGTCACTGTTTTGGAAACGCTTTACTTATTCCATTGTACGCAGTAAAATAGTCTCAATCTAAGCACATTCGCAACAAAACTGCGCAATTTCAATCATTTATGTGAGAATTTTGCAAAAATCCAATAAGCGACTTCCGATAAACAATATATAGATCGACATGGTCTAGTTCGTCTATATATTGCACCTTGCAGCGATTGGAATCGAATTTTGCAAAATCCTGATGTATACCTGCTGGCTAAGCTTGATGTAACGTTGACCTAGAATCAACTCAAATCCAAGTTATGGGAGTATCGAATATGCCCAGAAAAAAGAAGCCCGTTATAGAATACCGACATTACAGCTTGCCCATCAACTTTCCTGTGTTGCTATTAAGTGGTGAACGTTGGAAGATTTCAGATATTAAAAGTGAGCACCTTCATTTTCATAACCATTTGGAGATTGGTATTTGCTATTCGGATGGCGGCTTCATGGAGATCAAAGGAGAAACTGTCCCCTTCAAAGCCGGGGATGTAACTTTCATTCCCAGGTATCTTCCTCACACCACGTACAGTTCGCCAAATACAGCCAGCCTTTGGTCTTATATCTTTTTTTCGCCAGAGGACCTTTTCCAACATTCTTTTAAAAGCGCTTACAGAAACTTTGAGCCCAATTTGTGGGTGATGAAGGGAACGAACTGTATATTAAACAAGGAGCAGCATCCCAAGGTGTATACACTTGCGACTTCGGTCGTAGAGGAATTACAACAACAGAACCCTTACTACCAGGAAAGCGCCTACGGCTTATTGCTATCCCTTTATATAGAGCTCCTTAGAATTCATTCTAGGAATGAACCAATGGCAAATCAAGAAACAGAGCATAGCTTGAAAAGCGAATTTGTCATTTCTCCGGCTTTGGAGTACATCACTAAACATTACATGAAGCCCGTTACCATAGATTTTTTGGCTGATCTATGCCATTTAAGTACAACCCATTTCCGCAGAAAATTTCATGAGATTATGGGAACGTCGCCCCTCGATTTCCTAAACAGCACCCGAATCGAAGAGGCCTGCAAGCAGTTAAAAAGCACAGAAGACTCCATTCTTTCGATCTCCGAGCAAGTCGGTTATCGCTCCATTTCCAGCTTCAACCGATGCTTCTCCAAGCTTATGGGAGAGCCCCCCAAAGAATGGCGTAAAGGAGCGCAATCCGAAGCACAATCCGCGAAAGCGTCTATACTGGAGTTTACGGGGTGGGTCTAATTTTGCCAAACTGAATCCAGCAGCTCGTCCACTTCCTGAATTCGGGTCACTGATGGTGTTGGTATAAGATTGCCCTTCACCATAACCATAGCTACATTTGACAAAGCTTTTATGTTGTCCAAAGGGTTGTGCTCCAGCACGATTAAATCTGCCTGTTTTCCGATATCAATGCTCCCTGTAAGGTGATCAATGCCTAGGATTTCCGCATTAGACTTTGTTGCCCATTCGATGACCTGACCCGCATTCAGTTTCGTTTGTCTCATATAGTGGTCTAGTTCCCGCCACATATCATAGTGAGTGACGTAAGACATTGCGGCATCCGTTCCAATCCCAATTTTGATCTCATGTTCTACAGCCTGACGCAGCCCCTTTAGCATGGAGTCGTACACAAGCCGCGAATTTTCCTTAACCGTTTCATTCACCTTCGTTAGGCTTGTGCCCAATTTTGCAATGGGATACCCAGCCTGCAAAGTAGGAATTAAGGCGGTATAGCCCTTTAATGCTCTAGGATTGTTTTGGTACAGTCTTATGATCTCCTCATCCTTCTCCGCACCATGTTCAATGGTATCCACCCCGCCCTTTAGCCCGATTCTTACGCCTTCGGTACTTTCCACATGGGCTGCTACACGCATGCCATTTTTATGGGCTTCCTCGCAGACGGCGGCTACTTCTTCCTCCGTCATTTGCAAGCGGCCCGCTTCGCCGACCATGGTGGCATCGGTAACCCCGCCAGTCACGCATATTTTAATTAGGTCTACTCCGTTTTTCACATTAATTCTTACATTTCTTCTCGCTTCCCATGGCGAATCGCCAGTCAAGGCCAAATAAGGTGCCCCATGACCGCCCGTTACGCTCAGGAAATACCCGGACGCCAAAAGGTTGGGACCGACAAACTGGTTTGCATTAATTTCATTTCGGAGCTGTGCATCAGTGTAAAAAAATTCACCGACGCTGCGCATCGTGGTTACACCGGAATGTAGTGCCGTCAGAGCATTTTTCTTCACCCGTTTTTTTAACACACTTCGCCCTAGTCTCGTATCCAAAATATGATGGAATGCAAAATTCAGCAGCCCTTCGCTTACAGACAGCGTAAACGGCTTTCCATCTGCGAATAGATGGACGTGCGCGTTGATGAGACCAGGCATCACATATTTCCCCGATAAATCAATCGTTTGATAATGGCTGGGAATAGCCAAATTGTTTGCCTTCCCGATTTCCTGAATCAGCCCGTCTTCATGAATTAAAATCGTCATCATTTTTTCAACGTCTTTTTTCGTATCTCCATAAATCACATTGCAGTTCTTAAGTGCATAACCTGTCCCCATCGTTTCTCCCTCCTGTTGCGCTCATGGTGTTTAATAATGAATTACCCATTCATTTTTGAAACAAAAAAAATAGGGACTATCTTGATGTCAAAAAAATGATAGACTGTCCCGAGAATATTTCCCTACGTGTAGACATTATTCATTCAAGCCTTCTAGTCCATGCAGTCTGTACAGGTTAAGCGCCTCAAAAATCCGTTTCCGGCGATCAGCGCTCATATCCCTCTTTAACAAATCCAAAATCATATTGATAACACTATTGGCAATGATACTGAGCAAAATCATATTTTCATCAGTTTCGATTTCATATCTTTTATAAGTATTTTTCAAATAGGGCTTCTTGGTTTCGATCATCAGATCAATTAGTTCTTTTTTTGCATTGCTGTAGATTGTCCCTTTACTTTTTTCAAAAATAATGACAATCTGCATGCTATATTGAGTTAATAGGTTGATTTGCTCCTGAACAATCGCCGATTTTTTTTCGTTATGGGTTTCTCCAAAAAAAGTCTGGTTATCGATATGAATGCTTTCCACTAACACATTCTTCAAATAATCCACTAAAGATGGCGGAACAACCGAATAAAATAACTCCTTTTTATTCTTAAAATAAGTATAAATATTTCCGACAGAAATTTGTATCTCATCCGCAATATCGCTCATTTTGGCATCTACAAAGCCTTTTCGAAAAAACACCTTTAAAGCGGCTGATTCAATTTCCTTTTTCACTTCATCTTTTTTGGCCTGTATGATGAGCACCCTCATTCAATAATGAATAATTCATTCATTTTTAGTGTAGTTCGGTGGTTTTGATTGTCAAACCGGAGGAAGATAACAGAAACTTTGACATTTACGATAGGTAATAATTCCGTTGTATGGCCGCACCTGTATAGATAGACTTATGCTACCAAGCAGGGAATTCTAGAATATAGCCGAGACAAAAAAACAGGGAAAAGTCATGGTAGAAGCCGGTTTGCCCCGTTCTCCACTCAACCTTTCCCAAATTTCTTTCACATCCTATATTCATATCTTCAGTGAGAACAACCCTGACACGATGGGCCTCCACCAATAAAAGTTATTTATTTTCATAACGTACTATGCCGTAACTCATAAAAATACTGAACAATCGGATGCTTTAACTTCATCTTCTCGGTCATGTTTAAAATTCGCTTTTTCCCTACTCGTCTGTCCACTAAAGCTAGAATATTCAATAAGATATCATTACTCTCTAAGCTGTCCTCTATAGAAGTAGTTAAAAAGTTATTAGCTACAACATTAAAATTAGACTTGCTTAATGAGGCCTGTGCTGACAAAAGCTCCTTTGCATGTTCTGATATTTTTCTACCTCTTGCAATTACTTGTAGACGATCCTCCGGAACGTTCCCATTAGTATCTTTTCTGACCGCTTCAATTTCCTCATTGCTGATAGGAACTTGGATATCTGGATCATTCTTGATTTCCAACTCCGTCTGATACCATTTGATTGGACTAGTGATATCATTCATATTGAGTATGTTCTTCTTATCTACAGTTATATAACAAATTCCAGACTTATCAGATAAATAACGGTAACTGGTAGCTCGGTATTCGACCCTTCCGTCTAAAGCAGGAGAGAGGAAGCTCTCCAGTTGTTGCTTCAATTTACTCCAGGACATATATCCTCCTATGTTTTCAATGCCTACTAACAGCCCGTCCTCCAACTTGGCAATTTAAATTCCACGTTCCTCTACCTCATCATGATCCTTGCTTCCAAACTCATCAAGCAATGTACGCACTTCACTTGTTGATTTGGCGTTCATTAAGCTGTTTCTGAGTTCACTTGCCCCTCGGAATCCACGGACATATATTTTGAAGAAGCGAGCGAGAGGGCTGAACGAACGTGGCTCCTGCGCTGAATAATGATCATGGAGATCTAGATGAAGCCGCAGCAGTCCAAGCAATCCCTCACTGCTGTGTTCCTTCGGCTCCTTCTCAAACGCAAATGGATTCTGGAAAATACCACGCCCAATCATAATGCCATCCACTCCATATTGCTCAGCGAGCTTCAAGCCGGTCTGACGGTCCGGAATATCTCCGTTAATGGTCAGCAGTGTATCTGGTGCCACCTCATCACGAAGTTTCTTAATCTCCGGAATCAGCTCCCAGTGGGCGTCTACTTTGCTCATTTCCTCTCTTGTCCGCAGATGAATGGACAAATTCACAATGTCTTGTTTCAAAATATGGGTCAACCAGTCGCGCCATTCGTCTACGGCAGTGAAACCAAGCCTTGTTTTCACACTGACGGGCAGTCCCCCGGCTTTGGCGGCCTGAATGATATCCGCTGCGATTTCGGGACGGCAGATCAGGCCGCTTCCCTTCCCATTCTCGGCTACATTCGCTACAGGGCAACCCATATTAATATCGATGCCTTTGAAGCCTTCTTTCGCCATACCGATGCTCATTTCACGGAAATATTCCGGCTTATCTCCCCAGATATGGGCCACCATGGGCTGTTCATCCTCTGTAAAAGTCAAACGCCCGCGTACACTTTTGTTCCCCTCCGGGTGACAATAACTCTCTGTATTCGCAAACTCCGTAAAAAACACATCCGGTCTGGCTGCTTCACTTACGACATGGCGAAACACAACATCCGTCACATCTTCCATCGGTGCCAGTATAAAAAAAGGTCGCGGCAAATCACGCCAAAAATTATTCGTCATATCAAAAACTCCTCTATAAATACCAGGACAAATCTGTGGTCCCAAAATGATAAAGCTAACCTGCTCATGTCCTTGCTTCTTCTTCACATATCACATGTTTAAGCAACGTAGTTCAAACGGCAGTATATGTTAAGCATAGACATCTAAATGAGTATATCATACTCAATAGAGGAGCGTACTCCCCAAAAGCTCACAAAAAAAGGAAGAGCGCCGCCCCTCCTTGTCATCTTCTATAAACGTACTGCGCCACAGTTCATAGAAAACTGCACGGCATAACTTTCCCCAGCCTATGCCGTTCCCAAGCGAATGGCTTAAAAAAAGAGCCGAGGAATAATATCCTTGACCCTTTTCGTCAATTTCTACACATGAATACCCAAAATTTTCAGCTGCATGCCACATGAGCATATTTATCAACATCTACACGATTTCGGTACGTTTCGATAATCTTATTGATGTTTTTATCAGTAAGTTTGTTTTGATTTTCACCTTTTTCAAACGCCAATGCACCTCAACAATTAGTCTTTTCTGACCAACAGCGCAACACTCTCCACATGCACTGTATGCGGGAACATATCTACAGGCTGTACTTCCACTGTTTTATACCCGCCGTCCTCCAATATCCTTAAATCCCGCGCCAGTGTGCTTGGGTTACAGGATACATACACCACGCGTTCTGGCTTCATCTCCAGAATGGTGTCGAGCAGGCGTGGATCGCAGCCCTTGCGGGGTGGATCGACGACGATAACGTCGGCGGTGATGCCTTGTTCTTTCCAAGCAGGAATGACATCTTCGGATGCGCCTACCTCAAACTTCACATTACGCATTTCGTTCAATAGCGCATTACTTCGTGCATCGTCGATGGCTTCTTTGACGATCTCCACCCCATACACCTGGTCGGCATGCTGAGCGAGGAACAGAGAAATCGTACCGATGCCGCAATAGGCATCAATCACCGTTTCTTTGCCTGTGAGCCCGGCATATTCGACGGTTTTGCTATACAGCACTTCCGTTTGTACGGGATTCACCTGATAAAAGGATCTTGGGGAAATCGCAAACTGTACGTTTCCAATGTAGTCGTAGATCACGTCACGACCCCACAGTACACGAGTCTCGTCGCCAAAAATAACGTTCGTTCGCTTCGTGTTCACGTTCTGGCATATGCTTGCCACGTGTGGGATGTGCTCACGAATACTGCCGATCCACGCATCTGCGTGCGGAATATCTCGCCCATTTGTGACGAGGACCAGCATCATTTCACCTGTGCGAAAAGCGGTCTTCACAACGACATGGCGTAACAGCCCGCGTCCGGTTTCTTCATTATATGCACTGATGCCCAGCATTCGGCCAATCTCTTTCACACGTGCGACAACTTCGTCATTGCGCTCGTCTTGAATGAGACAAGTGTTCATATCCACGATGCGATGGCTGCCGCGTGCGTAGAAGCCGCCGACAAGCCCACCTTCGGTGACACCAATCGGCACCTGGGCTTTGTTGCGATACCGCCAAGGCTCACTCATACCGAGTGTAGGATGCACGACTACGCCTTGTACACGCGACATGTGGTCTGCACTTCCATCCGCAGAGTCAGCCAAAACCTCTGCAATATGCTCACTGGACTCCGTAGCCACACTCAGCTTTCCGATACGTTCCAGCACATCCACTACATGTTGTCGCTTCCAGCTGAGCTGCGCTTCATAGCTCATATGCTGGATCTGACAACCGCCACATTGATCATAGATGGCGCACGGAGCTGCAATCCGGTCAGGGCTAGATTGCGCGATATCCAGAAGCTTGGCATAGCCATATTGCTTTTTTGTTTTCAGCACCTTGACCCGTACCTTTTCACCCGGTAACGCCCCCGGAACGAACAGCGTAAAACCCTCGACACGCCCTACGCCCTCGCCATCATGGTTCATGCCGATGATGTCTATCACGGCCTCATCATTCTTTTGCACAGGCAGATCGCTACGCTCTGCATTAGACCTGCTACGATTGGAAGCTTCCTGATTCCGTCTATCGTTACTCCGTTCATCATCGGAAAATGGACGAGATTTCCGTTCATCCTCCCGCATTTTTCGATCCGAATTATCCATATTTCCACTTTTGCTTTCGGTTCCAGCCCGAAGCATTCTATTCCCAGCTCCAACTCGTGACTGTTCCAGTTCTCTCTCTTTTTTCGCCTGTATGGTCTTGTGGTGCTGCTTTCCTTGAACTGGAGTTGCTGTTGCTGTATTCCGGCGGCTTTTTCCACGTCCGCTACGGTTATTCGTCATGATGGTCACTTCTTTCTGTTCTTCTTTTCATGCTTATCTTCATTCAGCCACATCATTCAAATCGTCATCTAGACGATGTTTAAACATCAACTCGAAAATGCCGTTACTCCCCACGGAGAACGGCAAGGACCGATATGTTCCCTACATAAACAATTATCTACTCTGCGTTCTGTATATCGCACTGCTCAACCAACTGGGAACCAATTCATTCCCGTTCATTTCCTTACCGAAAAACATTCAAATGATGCGGAAGATTTCGGAAGGTCGCTGGCAGTGTGCCTCCTAATTCGCCATCCAGATTAAGCTGGACATAGCCAGGTGAGGTCACTTCCATGTAATCTGTTCTGAAATAAACGATTTTTTTGTCCTGCAAGTGCTCTCCGCGCAGCGCAAGTGTAACCAAGCGGATCATTTCCGCCAAATTGCATTTGCGCACAGCGATGACATCGAGCAGTCCATCATCTATTGTCGCCCCAGGAGCAAGCTTTTCAAACCCGCCCACCGAATTTGTATTCGCGATCAGGAAAAGCATAAATTCGTCGTGGATCACTTCCTGACCCGTTGCCTTGATGATCAGCTCCTGTGGAGCAAGGCTGACCATTTTCTCCATACCTTTAAAATAATACGCCAATTGGCCAATCATCGTTTTGAGCTTGCTTGGAACTTCATACGTAAGCTCGGTTAAAGTTCCGCCGCCTGCGATGTTGATAAAGTAGCGGTCATTGGCTTTTCCGATATCCAGTGGCTTCGGATTTTGACGAATAACAAGGTCACAATAATCCTCCCAGTGCTTGGGAATGCCCAGTGCTCTGGCAAAATCATTCGTCGTTCCCAGAGGAAACACACCCAGAGGCGGGCGGTTTTCCCGTTCAGCCATCCCGTTAATGACCTCATACAATGTACCATCGCCACCAGCGGCAATAATCATATCATAGCCACGCTCAACGGCCTCTGTTGCGGCACGCGTTGCGTCCCCTTCTCCTGTAGTTGCATGGCAAGAGGCCTCAATACCACCTTCATCCAGGCGCTGCAAGACATCCGCAAGGCGACGTTTCATTTCCTCACGCCCAGAGGTCGGGTTATAGATTAATCTAGCTCTTTTCATTCCGTTACGCCACCCGTATATTTAATGATATTTATATTCACATCGCAGTTCATCACATTCAGTCTGTACAAAATATCATCATACTGGAAAAAGACCTCTTTTACAATAAAAGAAGCCAGTCACTATCCAAATAAGGGAATTTCAGGTTAGAAACGCTATCACCGAATTCAGACCATCTTATCTATTGTCAGTCCTTGCTTGTTTCTGCATACTCTGTAACAGTTCACAAACTTGTCTGTCCATCCAGCTTGTAAGCAAAGGATGCGGCAATAAAGGATCTCCTGAATAACGGTATTCGAGTCCCTGTAAGCGTTTGGGAATCATATGACTTGTAAAATAACCCGAACTCAAAAACAGCGGTGCCACAATAACATCATGACCCCGCTCCTGATTCCAATACGCTGCCTTGTCATGCACACCCTCAGGATTTAGCAAAGCGTAATCCGTGATGATACCACTCACGTTTTGCACCGTACGGGCCAACGAGGAAATCCCTTGCTCCCAGCGCTGAAGAAAGCCGTTGTGCGCGCTCCCGTGTCCTACGAGTAAAATGACCTCGCGCGCAGGATCGACTGACAACGAGCGAACCTTGTCCCACACCATGCGGGCAACATCTTCGCCATCATCCAATGGACTACCAAAATGCACACGTGCCTTCAATCGAAAGGGTTCCAAATCTGTTTCTTTGTCTGGCGCAGCTTTGACTCCCAGCGCATAGCTAATTTCATCTATATGCGTACTGCCTGACGACACAAACAAAGGAATAACCAGTAAATCTGTTACCCCCAAGGCTTCCAGACGGTCAATCCCATTTTGAATCAATCTTCCTTTAACCGTTTCCAAAAATGAAACCTCTATCGGCATTTCTTCCAGCAATTGAAGCTTTGCAACTGCCTGATCCACCTGTTCCACCCAATATGGCTCTCTAGAGCCATGGCTGATGACTAGTATCCCAGGGCTCTGCATTAGCGGCCCAGACGTTCCAAAGTCATTTTATACCCGTCATTCCCATAGTTCAGACAACGTTTCACACGTGAAATGGTGGCTGTACTGGCGCCTGTCTCAGCTTCAATCTGATTATATGTGCTGCCTTTGCCAAGCATACGGGCAACCTCCAGACGTTGGGAGAGGGATTGAATTTCATTAATTGTGCACAGATCATCAAAAAATACATAGCACTCTTCCAAATTTTTAAGAGTTAAAATAGCTTCGAACAATTGATCAATACTTTTATCATTAAGCTTTTTAAGCTGCATAGATTATCATCTCCCAAAGGTTACAATCTCTCCTCATTGTACTCGACAAATAGTTAGTTTTTCAAGCATTAACGGTTTCACGCATTACAGAACAACATTACATGACTACAGAAACTTCCTGTACGAATGCCCAAATCCGCTTTTATACCTCATTTCAGGACACGTGCCTAAACCCACTGTGCGTTTGTAACATACAGTAGAGTATCAATCTGCAAAGGAATGTGATCTCATGCCTGGACATTACTATCATCGGAGGGCGCAAACGCGTTCCATTTCCGATCCGTATAGTTCAACTCCTTACCCTGGACTCGATCCCTACAGCGAGGTTCCGCAAGTCGATTCCTCCGCCGTGGTGCCTTATGAGGCACCAGCGAGCATAACAGATGCCGCCGTGGTCACGCCAGACCCCGCCCCAGCCAAAGGAGGCCTGCTTGGCGGTCTTGGCAATCTTGGTAATCTCAACGATATTAAAGGTATTATTGACCGTATGGGCGGTATTGACGGGATTGTTGCTACGGTCGGCAAGGTACAAAAGATCATGTCTAGCGTGCAGCAATTTGCTCCGATGGCAAAACTGATTATGGGCTCGCTCCCAGCATTCAACAAAAACGCAAGCAAAAAAACGACAACACCAATTACTGAGGAACTGGATGAATATACCCCACCACGCCGACGCCGGAAAAAGACACAGCGCAAAAGTACCACAACCCCGCGCAGACGTCCGCGCAAACGCACAAGAAAGTAGGCTATTTTATTTAAACCAACCTCGGCGCATAAACCACACCACCATCGCAACACTCAATAAGAACATAAAGAACAGTACGCCAAAATATCCATATTTCCAGCCCAACTCGGGCATATTCGAAAAATTCATACCATAAATTCCTGCAATCAGCGTCAAGGGCATAAAAACGGTCGTAATTACGGTCAGCGTCTTCATAATTGAATTCATGCGATTGGAATTAAGCGATATGTAACTGTCTCTCAGGTCGGCTGTCATCTCGCGGTCGGCCTCCAGCATGTCCGTCAGCTTCAATAAATGATCATAGATATCCGTAAAATAAGCCATATGATCCCCTTGACCCTGCACATGCTGCGAATTCAAAACTCGGTACATCAGATCACGCATCGGTACGATCGTACGGCGCAGCTTGAGCAACCTGCCACGCAGGTCAAATACCTGCTTCATTAATTCCTCTACCGATTCGTGTGCGCCCAAACCTTCCAGTTCGGCTAATTCATCCTCAATGATGAAAAGGCTTGGAAAATAGTTGTCTACCAGCTTGTCCATCACCGTATAAGCTGCAGCCAGCGGTCCGCGAGACCATATTTTACGTTCGTTCGCATGCTCGACAATCCGCTCCCAAGCCTGATCCAGCTCCTCTAGTTCATGATGGTGATATGTAACCAAAAAACGGCTGCTAATAAACATATCTACCTCTTCCGCCTCTAATGTATCTACATCAAGCGCATGTACCACCAGAAACTGTACATTCTCGTAATAATCCAACTTGGGACGTTGCAGAACATGCATACAATCCTCTACAGCCAGCGGGTGAAAATGAAAATAACTCGTCAGCAGCTCTGACTCTTGATCTGTAGGCTCGTTAAAGTCAGCCCAGATCCATATGTAATCTTCCATGACAATCTGCTCTAACGGTTGTCCCACCGTCACCTGATGATCGTGCCCTATAGTCAATGTACGTATCACCGTACGTCCCCCTCGCATATACTGCCGTCTTATGTGTTATTTATATTTTATATAAGCCATTCCACATTATACAAATCTCAAGTTCTAGGTTTCATATGCTCTAATGAAGAAAAGGATATCTCCGGGCCAGCACGCTCCCGAAGATATCCTTAAAATAATTCATTCGTTACCCCTTAAATCTTTTTTCATTTCTTATACAGTTGTGGGATGCCCGGTTCCACCATTCAAATCGAATGATGCTTACTCGCTATATCCCCCTCGGCGCAACAAGCAAAGCGCTGCGCCAATTCCCTCTGCCTATCCCCACCTATTTAAAAGTGGCGCAGGTTTTGCGACAAAGGAGCAGATTCAGCGGGCAGTAGCGTAGTGGTCCATTTGAATCTGGAGAAGCGAAGCGCTCGCCTTTGCCCCTGAATTCTAGCCTTTTCATGTGTCATACAATCCAAAAAAATTCAGGGGCAACAGCGATCGGAAGATCAAATGGAACGCGGAGCGGTCTCCTATGTCTTCGCCTGCACTCCCGGCAAACCCTGTCCCACTTACAATACTTTCTCCAAGAAACTAATGGTCCGCTCGTTTTTCGGATTACCAAATACCTCTTGCGGTGTTCCTTCTTCCACGATGTAACCACCGTCCATAAATACGACACGGTCACTTACTTCACGCGCAAAGCCCATCTCATGCGTTACGATCATCATCGTCATGCCTTCGCGAGCCAGATCTTTCATTACGCCGAGCACTTCGCCCACCATTTCAGGATCAAGCGCCGAGGTTGGCTCGTCGAACAGCATAATGTCTGGGTTCATTGCAAGCGCACGTGCAATCGCCACACGCTGCTTCTGGCCGCCGGAAAGCTGTCCTGGCAATGCATCTGCCTTATCGGCCAAACCTACGCGATCCAGCAACTTCATAGCTGTCTCACGTGCCTCTGTCTTCGTCTGTTTGCCCAGCTCAGTCGGCGCGAACATAATGTTCTTGAGCACCGTCATATGCGGGAACAGATTGAAATGCTGAAACACCATCCCTATATTTTCACGGACCTTGTTAATGTCCACGTTTTTGTCACCCAATTTGTAATCATCGACGATGACCTCACCAGCTGTAATTTCCTCCAGCATATTCATACAACGTAAAAACGTACTTTTCCCTGAACCCGAAGGTCCAATGACGCATACAACTTCGCCTTCCCGTACTTGCATGTCAATGCCTTTTAGCACCTGGTTACTGCCATAGCTTTTTTTCAGGTTTTTAACGATAATCTTACCCACGGCGAACTCTCCCTTCAAGACGGTTGGAAATTTTGGTCAGGACTGTAATGACGATAAGATACATCACCGCAACGACCAGCCAAATATCAAAGGATTGGAACGTCCGTGCAATAATGATTTTGCCCGATTGGGTCAATTCAACCAGACCGATAACCGACAAAATCGACGTATCCTTCAACGTAATAACCAACTGATTGATAAACGACGGGATCATGATTTTCACAGCTTGTGGCAAAATGATTTTCAGCATGGCTGTCCGGTATGGCAAACCAAGCGAACGAGCTGCTTCCATTTGTCCCGGATCAATGGACTGAATACCCCCGCGGATAATTTCGGTCACATAAGCACCAGCGTTTAGGGATAACGTCAACACCGCCGCGACAAAAAGCGGCATTTTAAAATCGAGTGCCTGTGGGATACCGAAGTAAATAAAGAATGCAAGTACGATCAGTGGAATACCACGGAATACATCAACGAAAACAGTTGCAATACCGCGGAACACCTTGTTATGGCTCACTTTCATAAAGCCAAACACCAGTCCCAGCAAAAAGGCTACGAGCAAGGATACCAGGGTGTACAACAGCGTATTTCCCATCCCTTTAATCAACGCAGGCAGCGAAGCGGAAATGAGTTCCCAGCGGCTGCGTTCTACAGGAGCCACACCTTTGCCGGATTCTCCCAGGTATTTGGACATAATTTTGTCATATTCCCCGCTGTTACGAAGATTCACAAGCCCTGCATTGAATTTTTCTAGCAGCTCCGCATTTTTGCCTTGGTTGACAGCGAAACCGTAAGAGCCACCTTTTTCCTTATCAGTCACCAGCTTAAGACCATTATTCTGAGTCACACCGTATGCCAGTACCGGATAATCATCAAAGCAGGCAACCGAGTTACCTGTTTTAACTTCATCATACATTTGAGAAGAATCGTCGAACGGAACGGTAGTAAATCCATATTTTGCCTTAATGGATTCCGCGAATGTGTAGCCTTGTGTTCCTGTTTTGACAGCGACACGCTGTCCTTTCAAGTCCTCATAGCGTTTAATCGTATCATTATCCTTACGGACCGCCATGACAACACCTGAGTCGAAATAGGGCTCAGAAAAATCAAATTTTTGCTTGCGTTCATCTGTAATACTCATCCCGGCAATGACACCATCCACTTGATTCGTTTCAAGGGCCTGCACTGCCGCGTTAAAGCCAAGTGGCTTAACGGTATACTCAAAATTCTGGTCCTTAGCAATAGCTGCCAGTAAATCCATATCAATTCCGACAAATTTACCATTTACATCTTCAAACTCAAAAGGCGCGAACGTTGTATCCGTGCCGATATCATACTTTGTTTTATTTTCTGCGTGGGCCACTACACCGAAATTACCGGCCAGGGCAACCACAGAAAACAAACAAATCATGAGTGCTATTAGTTTTCTTGGTTTTTGCATAAGATCCTCCAGTCAGTTGAACGGTTCAAAGTTTTCTGTTTATTCTACAGGAGTTATTAAAAATTGACTACTTTGATGTCAGGTATTTTTTAAAAAACATCTCATGGAACTATCTGGATGTGTAAACTTTAGAGATGCATTTTTGCCCGAGAATGCCAATAAGCCCCTGCCGCAAAAAGCGGACGGAAGCTTATTGTGTATCCTATATTGTATGTTCTTTTTCTAGAAACCATGAAGAAAACTAGAAAAGAATTTTGAATATCAAACCTGACAATAGCGCAGAAATTGGAATCGTTATTACCCAGGTTATTACAATACGGCCAGCTAGTGACCAGCGAACCGCACTAAAACGCTTCGCAGACCCTACACCCAGAATCGCCGAAGTAATAGCATGAGTGGTACTTACTGGCAAATGAAGCAAAGTAGCTGTGAATATAACGGAAGCCCCCGAAACGTCGGCTGCAAATCCATTGATTGGGTCAATTTTAAAAATCTTAGTTCCCATCGTCTTGATGATCTTCCAGCCCCCAATAGACGTACCAAGCGCCATGGCTGTTGCAGCTGAAATTTTCACCCACATAGGTACTTCCAAATGGTCTTGATACCCTGCCGAGACGAGTGCGAACGTGATAATCCCCATCGCCTTCTGAGCATCATTCGTACCATGCGTAAACGACTGAATAGCTGCCGTAATCACCTGCATGGTACGGAAACCCTTGTTCACCGTATGCGGACTGCGATAAGCAAAGATGTATTTCAAAATCATCATCACAATGTAACCGACAACAAAAGCAATCAACGGGGAGAAAATAAGACCCTCAACAATCCCGATAAAGCCGCTCCAATTTAATTTATCCTGTCCTGCACCTACATACACCGCTCCGGCCAACGCACCAATCAATGCATGGGAAGAGGATGAAGGAATACCGAACCACCAAGTCAAGAGATTCCAGATAATAGCGGCGATCAACGTCGCAATGACGATATCAATTCCGTTCGTAAGCTTGGTTGGATCAGCGACACTTCCACCAATGGTCTTGGCAACCCCGGTAAACAAGATCGCTCCGAGAAAGTTCATAACCGCAGCCATAATAATCGCACGTCGCGGCGTCAATGCACGGGTCGAGACCGAAGTAGCAATTGCGTTCGCCGTATCATGAAATCCATTAATAAAATCAAATGCCAGAGCAAGAAAAATAACAATACCTAGTACCAGTAAACTTGTATCCATGTAAAAGGACTCCCTTACGAGTTACGCATAATGATGGATTCCAGCATATTTGCAACATCCTCGCATGAATCCGTTGTCGTTTCAAGGCGTTCGTACAATTCTTTGCGTTTAATCAGCTCAATAGGATCAGTTACAGTTGCAAACAGGTTTTTGATGCAAATACGCAGTAATTCATCCCCCTGATTTTCCAAATCATTCAGGCGAATGGTGTATTCACGAATAGCCAGCAATTTTTTCTGTGAAAGCAAATGTACAGCCTTTTGAATTTCGTAAGCTGATTGACGCAAAATATCAGCGAACTGCACAATATACTCGTCCGGCTCTGTAATGTTGTACATATAAAAACGAGAGGCTGTCGCTTCAAGACCGTCCAGCACATCATCCATGGTCGTTGTCAGTTCCATGATGTCGTCGCGTTCGAGCGGCGTAATGAAGGTCTTGTTCAACTCAGTAATAATCGTGTGTGTGTAATCATCACACTTATTTTCATACTTCTTCATCTCATTGGTAAACAAAGTCACATCTTGAAGATTTGAAGTATGTTGGGCAAAATAATCGGCTGCTTGCACGATCGTATCTGCCATATTTTCCAACGTCTCGAAGAATATATCCTTTTTCTTCAATCTCATAACGATTACCCCTTTACGAAAATATCCGCAACCTGTTTCGACTGCAATAGACAACCTTTGCTATCTTATCACACTCATCAATGTTTTTGTAATGTTTGTAAAAGCAAATTTCTAGATATACGTATACAATGCCCGACATGGAAGGTCATTATCCGACAATTTTTCCCTAAAAAGGAGTATTACGTTTTCTAATTTGCTTCTGTTGTTACATGTTCCGCTAGTGAAGTATCTTCAGGTACCACATGTATATAGGATGTACCTGGCGTTAACGGGATTTCAACCCCATTTTTCATAAACCGAATCGCATCGCCAGATATATGCTGCCATTCAGCACGTATTAGCTTTCCTTGTTGAAACACCATGGCTTCTCCGCTACCGTCCAGCTCAACACTTAGTCTACCTACATCATCCAACGTTCGATGCCTCGTGCTCATCACAATCACATTGGCCGCTGAGAGCTGTTGATTATTATTTTGATCTAGATGTGACTTTTCGTTCACAAAACGCTTATATCGTTGATCAGCTGGATCATAGGTATAAGATACACGATAGCTTTTTAACAAAAATCGGATGTGCAAAGAGGCGGCACTCTCGTCCACCATAACTGGAGTTTCGCCAGTTTTAAGATAACGATATACTGGAACCTCCGTCTGCTTGGCATACCCTTTGCTATCGCTTCCTTTACGCAGTCTGCTCACATCTGTGTATAAATTATGTGGAGGACGACGGTCTTTGCTTCGCCAGAAGTAAGCCCCTCCATTTGAAATCTCGTCCAGATGCTCCTTCCGCTGCTGCTGTAAAATCGCATAGGCATCTGTACTTCCCCCTGCATGTATCGGCAACGCACCATAGGTTTCGCCCAGTTCAATCAAATACGGTCGGATGCTTCGGACCGGACCGATCTTCACATCACCACCATGACTTTGGAAAAAAGCTACCAAACGGGTAATTCCGCCTTCTGCAAGAACTTCATATACCATGTCTGCCTGGCTAAGCCCCGCCTGTGGACGCGCAGCCGGAGCATTGTTAATCATGACAGCCAGCGGCCGCTCTATAACAGGCTGCTCCACCGGAAGCCCGGTAAGCGGAGCTGTAAATGCCGGAACAGATGGCTCCTTAGGTGGTTCAAGCACCTTTTTCTCTGTTTCTTGCTGGGTTGGTTTGGGAACGGATTCAGATTCACCCGTATTGGACAAAGCAGAACAAGACATCATTGTCATGCATAACAGAGCTGAGGTCATCACACGCAGCCAATGATTTCGTTGAGACATGGGCCCGGACAAGTTCATCCCTCCACATAGTTATTTTTCTCATTATAAGCTTTATTTCCTGTTTTTGTCTTGATTGAGGCATTACCTCTCTATAGAATACTTATCTGAAGACATTAAAATTTAAAAAAATATTTAGACTTTGTGATTTTTATCACAAATAACTGTAACTGAACCTAATACAATAAAGGTGTAGCAAAGATGATCATCCCAAACAAAATGAAATACAACCCATCATTATAGATTAAGAAAGAGGAGTGGTTTAAATGTTTAACAACTGGTTACGTGAGAACAAAGTAGCAATGTGGCTGCTGACTGTAGTACGGGTTTATCTAGGTTATGAATGGATGACCCACGGACTTGAGAAGCTGACTGGCGGATTCGATGCAGGTGGATTTATCTCGGGGGCCATTGCTAAAACAGGTGGAGATCATCCCGCTGTACAAGGCTGGTGGGGATCGTTCCTTGAAGCCTTTGCCCTGCCGAATGTCGGTTTATTCAACGTCCTGATCCCATTGGGTGAGTTCTTGGTCGGGGTTGGCCTACTGCTTGGTACATTGACTACGCTGGCTACTTTGATGGCTATGGTTATGAACTTCTCGTTCCTGTTCTCGGGTACAGTAAGCACCAATGCAATCTACCTGTTGGTTGAAATCTTCCTTATCGTTGCTGGTGCAAATGCCGGAAGAATCGGCTTTGACCGTTGGGTACTGCCCTTCCTGCGTGGACTGTTTGGTAAAAATAAAGATACTTATCAAACGGACCCCAATCGAAAAATAGCTTAACTACCCAAAAAACAACCGTTATCCTCTGGCTAATGGTTGTTTTTTTGTGCAGCTATGCTGCTTCTCTTTGGTGTTTTTTGCAGCTATGCTCCTTCTCTTCGGTGTTTTTTGCCAGCTATGCTCCTTCTCTTCGGTGTTTTTGTGCAGCTATGCTGCTTGTATGTGTGACCATGCTGCCCCTCCTCTATTTAAATGAACAAAGGAGTCCTCAAGTCCACTCTGACTTGGAGACTCCTTTTTCGGATTCATCTTCCCCCACAAACGTTTACAAGTTGGATACAACATGGAATGTTCACGATACATTTACCCTGTACACTACAGTTACATCAAAGAACGCAATGGAGGGTTATATCATGAAAAAAATCACCAAAGCCTACCTCATGCTCGCAGCAGTAACTTTCACAGTACAGACGATCGGATTGGGATCTACGACATCAGCCATAGCAGCGACATCTTCTACAATATCTCAAGCAGAAGGTGTGCAACATATTTCGAAAACCTTCGAGCAGCTACTACGCCAACCAGGCAAGCTACCTCAGGCATTCACTTATTTACAAAAGCATATCCAATCCATTCCGGCCTCTCAAGCTACCATCCTAGTACTACACTTGGAAAATGCACAGAAACAGCAATTGGATTCATATGCACAGGCCTTATATCCGACCTCTATTCAAACTAAGATTAATCAAGTCTATAAACCTGGTGATTCGTTCACTAATGTAATGAGCCGGACAAGTGATACAAAGCTGAAAAAGCTACTCACTCAATCAAGAGATGCCGGCTACAAACTTGAAACCGCAGAAGGCATGTTTTACCCAGTCATCAATTATGAGAAATATAAAGTATTCGGAAATAACATTACCGCAGATATCCGCGACTATATTGACATCATGGCGACGGAATCTGGACAGCCGGCTACCAAGGATGCAGCATTACACATCGGTTATCAACAGTTAGCCGGAAGAGTGCTGGCGCAAGAGTCGTTTATAACCCAATATCCACATTCCAATCGTACACAAGCAGTCAAATCATTACATGATCTCTATTTCTTCTATACTTTTTATGGTACGAACAATACACCATTATTCGATGATGACACCAACAAGATTCGCCCCAATGCCAAAAAAGGATATCAGCTCGTCGTTCAGCGCAACAGGGATTCGAAGAGTCCCTACATTCAAAAGCTAAAGGCATTTATGACACTACTAGATCAAAATGAAGATAAGCGAACTACGCAAGTATCCGCCTGGCTAAAAAAGAACGTGCCTGCTAATTAATCAAAGAGGAACAGACCAAAAGAACTTCCAACCCCACACATCATGTGGTTTCGGAAGTTCTTATTCTTACATTTACAGATCACTTTCTTGACCAAAAGCCCAACAATTGAGACTCAATGAGCCAAGGACATACGACTGAAAAAGCTTACGCGCGGAGCGATCATGATCGGCAGCTCCCATCACGTAAAACAAAGGTGAAAAATGCTCTATTCCATACGAAGGAACCGCCTGCTTGGCATACGGAGCCTTCTTGTCATATTGGAACAGATGACGCAAATTCCAGTCTTGAAGCTGCTGTGCGATCCAGTCATCATATTGAACGGCCCAATCGGCTGGCTCACTCGTCTGCTTGAGTGTCCGCAAGTTGTGGACCAAGCCTCCACTACCGAGGATCAAAATCCCTTGATCACGCAGTGGCGCCAGCATCCGTCCAATCTCGTATTGCTCCTGAGGATCGCGCCGTGAATCAATGGATAAGGGTACGACCGGTATGTCCGCATCAGGATATATATGTCGCAAAACCACCCATGCTCCATGATCCAGTCCCCGGTTCCGAACCGGCTGGTGGAACAGGTTATGCTGACTGAACAGATGCCCTATCTCCTCATACAGCTTTGGATCGCCTGGTGCAGGGTAATCAAGAGTGTACATTTCTTCAGGAAAGCCGTAGAAATCGTGCAACGCTGCATGCTGATCATCCGCGCCGATACATTGATCGGGGCTATCCCAATGCGCGGAAAAAATGACAATTCCTTTGGGTCGGGGCAGGCTCGCGCCCAGCTTTGCAAGAAAACTGGTATATGCGTTATTTTCTACAGCCAGTGTCGGTGAACCATGCGCAACAAAAATTGAGGGTAATGTCATCGCTGCCAACCTCCACACGCCAGTATAGTGTTACTCTTTCATTTTACTCCGGCGGAGGCACAATTTCCAATACAAACCGTTACACCCTGAAATCAGATCATCCAGTGCTGCCAATCCCGTTGAATATTTTCTTGTTCATCCAGCCATTCCAGTGTGCGGTCAATCAGCTGTTGCCGCTCTTTACCTGATGAGAAAGTGTGATCTCCCTGAAAAATAATTTCCTTATCACAGCGTCCTTCTGGTCGCATCCAGAATACCTTTTGAAACAGAAACGCATAATCCACAGGAATGATATCATCCGAGGTGCCATGAATAACGAGCACATCACCGTTAAATTTAACGGCCTCCTGGAACGGTTGGAATTGAGCTAATGACTCAAAATAAGCTGGTGTGAACTTATAGCCCAGGTAGTCTGCATGACCGGTTTTAACAGATTCGTCGTATACGCTTCGCTCCGTAATTTTGACAATGTCGTTGAACGGATAGCCGACAGCTGACCAAAGGACCAGGTTCTGTACTCTCTTGTCCCGAACAGCTGTGAGAAGGGCAACTGCGCCCCCCAAACTGTGACCGATCAGCGTCACCTTAGTCGGGTCAATGTCCGCGCAATTCACGGCGTAATCCAACACGGTGCGTGTCTGATTGATCATGGATTCGAGCCCCTGCTTGCCGTATTCACCAGTGCTTTCTCCACAACCGGCAAAATCAAAGCGCAGTACAAAATACCCCCCTTCAGCCAGTTCACGCGCAGTCTTGACAAATAATCGATCGACTCCGATTCGATTGCCCACAAAACCGTGGCAAATAACAACGAGTGGAACACGTCTTTGACGCTCTCCCTCATTTGTACGGTTTGGATAATGAATTGTAGCGGCCAGTTCCTCATTTTCAAAACGAATTCCAATTTGCCGTTCCATCCTGATTCCCCCTGTTTCAAGCTTCATTACAGCATTTCATCATTCAAGCTCATATAGTAACGTGGAATATCCATCCAGAATATTCATTCACTTTAATTCCGATAAGTTTAATAAGTTTTATAGTAAAGTCAGTCTATCATCGCCCTGCTTCCTTGTCAACCTGTCAGTTCATACCGATATGGAAGTAAAGAAATGGCGCTCCCCAATGCTTGTCGGAGAACGCCATACTACTCGCTTATTAGAGTGCAATCTCTACATTAAAGTAGACGACTTGCTATTCGTAGCTGTGCCTGAACATTTGGTGGGTTTCGACTCGTCCCTCCCACTCCAGTTTACAAGAGGCGCCGTTATTTTGATCCTCATGCCACAGGCTGCGGTAGCTCTGTTCACCCAGTTCACCTGCAAATTCTGTGTCCTCAGCCAATTCAGTATCGTCCAATATACGGTACGTTGGAGATGTCCCTTGAACGCTCCGGTGACTCACGTTTGCAAGCAAGGCTCCCCCACTGTTCCCGTTCGGAGCACCTGTCAGTCGTTTTTGGACCGAATAATCTGCCTGGTTCTCCAGTTCCATGATGCCACATCCTCTCAACGTTTTATATTCAGGTTGCTCCATGCGCTCACCCTGTATCCAGTTTGAGGAGAATGCGGCGGTAATATACATAATGGATAAGCCTTTTGCCATCCGGCGTTTCCTCACGTATACTGTCTTTGTTACAAAATGGCGATTCCATCAGTTTGGAATACGATCATAAAGCAGGAGGAAGCAATGAATAAAGCAAAAAATTATACGCTTATTGCATGGGTTGCCTTGTCCATGTTTTTCTTGACACAGGCGATTATCGGTTGGTTTATCACATTTACAGGCGGGGATATCAAACCTTTTGAAAAAATTAGCCTTTCCACCCTCATCATCATCGCCGCAGGTGCCATTCTGCTGGTTGAAGCATTGATGAATTTCATGGATCGTCCTGAAGAAGGCGAGGAGACACAACAACCAGACCATGCTCCCGTGAAGCCCCAAATGAATTTTAAATCCATCTTGATGTATGTAGTACTGGTTGTTGTCATTCTTGTCGCCGGACTTGCGCTGCGTAGTGTGCTGCCGGTATTCAAAATCTCACCATGGATGAATTTAGTGTTTGCGGCTATTGGCTTTATTGGACTCAAACCGATTTTTTTGCGTAAAAAACATTCATAAACTCGCAATTCTCACAGTGCTGGAGCTGCCTCATAACGGAATCGTAGCAGCTCCTTTTTATTTGCAATCAGCTATCTCACTTGAAGCTTGGGATCGTCAGAAAAACCGTATCCCCACCTGCAAGAAGATGCATGGGAAATACGGCTTGCTGTACTTTAGCATTTATTTGTAAAATAGTTGTTCTGCATTATCCAATGCAATTTTGTGCCCCATCGCGGAATAGTCCAGCCAAGGCTGTCCGTCCAGCATGTAGACATGACCTTGCTTCAAAGCCTTAAGTCCTTGCCATACTGTATTCCCCTCCAGCTGCTTGTATACCTTTTGCGCATCCGTACCTTTACTAATAATAACCAGGATGGCATCGGCATTATAATCCGGCAAAACCTCTTGGGATACAACCTGGTAGGCCTTGTTGATCTTTTCCACACCTTTGGCTGGCTTCAAGCCTAAGTCCTGATACAATAACGGTCCTACTGGACGCTTCATCCCCATGACACGAACTTCTTTCGCTGTGACACGTACAGCCATGACAGTCCCGTCTCCGATTTTGGAA
The DNA here is from genome assembly GCF_044784315.1 of Paenibacillus sp. DP01. NCBI lineage: Bacteria > Bacillati > Bacillota > Bacilli > Caryophanales > Paenibacillaceae > Paenibacillus > Paenibacillus sp. DP01. The sequence goes on along the minus strand of NZ_CP173059.1, from coordinate 994,047 downwards.
TGAATGAGCTTTTTGACCCGTTCCCTCTGTGTATCATAATCTTTTAGAAAAGTGTCTGCCTGTGCTTCATGTTTAACCATAGCAGCTATTTTTTTCAATTGATCTTTCCATGTACCTTCATCCAAATCAAAAACCTCGGTTGGTGCAATTTTTTCAAACTTGGCCACATCAGTTCCCGAATATTTTTTGTCGAGGAAGATATGATCAGGTTGAAGCTCCAGTACCGCTTCCATATCAGGGTCTGTGACAACTCCCAGCTTACGAGTATTTTGAAGACGATCTTTTACATGGGGCAGAAAATCCTTCACATCTCCACCAATAACTGAACCTGCTGGAGTAATGCCCAATGCCAGAAGATTATTTGTCAAATGAATAGACATTGAGGCAATACGCGAATCCGCACTAATGGTGGTTTGGGCACTATCGTCCGCTTTCGTATCGCTAGCCTGTTTGTCTGCTGCTTGTCCACAAGCGGACAGCATGATCATGCATGCCACAAGAGACAGGGCTACCCATGAACGTTTAAGCCCTGAACCCTCAAATCTATTTTTTCTCATGAATATTCTCTCCTATACTATAGAAGCTCTATTTTATAATGTTAAATCGTCAAAACTTCTACTTCGTTGTTGTTCCGCACGCTGCATCATGTGCAGCTTTAGATTTCATATGTAACCTAATCCTATTGTCATTTGGTTCGGGACAACAAGAATAAAAAATACGGAGCTCCTACCACAGCAACCACTACACCTGCTGGAATCGCATTCGGCTGAAATACCGAACGACCAATCGTATCTGCTGTGACCAGAATAACGACCCCGACCAAAGCGGCTACTGGCAGCAAATGCTGATACATCGGTCCAACCAGACGGCGAGCCAGATGAGGCGCAATCAGCCCAATAAAACCGATGCCTCCGGCCATGGATACGCTGGCGCTCGATAGAGCCACTGCTGCGCCAAGCAATATCAAGCGCTGGCGCTTCACACTTGTACCAATTCCAGCTGCGGTCTCATCACCCAGCGACAGATTATTTAGGCTACGTGTCTGAGATAGAACGTAGGGCAGCATAATGACAATCCACGGCAGTAAAGCCACTGCATGTATCCAATCCCGTCCCCATAAGCTGCCAGCCAACCAACGTGCGGTAAATGCGTACGTATCCTCATCCAGCCGCAACGACCAATACAGCGTTATGGCGCTGAGCCCTGAGGCTACACCGATACCGGACAGAATCAATCGCACAGGCACGATTCCTCTGCTGCCACTATAGGACAACATAACAATCAGTACCGCCGCAACGACACCTCCTGCAAAGGTAAACAAGGGAATGAACAAGGCTACTGATCCTTCCAGATCGCGAAAAAAGCTAACATACATCACCAGGCCCAACGCAGCCCCCGCATGAAGGCCCAGCACTCCCGGATCTGCTAGTGCGTTTCGCGATAAGCCCTGCATGACTGCCCCGGCTGCACCCAGTCCCGCTCCAGCTAGCACTGTTACAACAATCCGCGGCAGACGGTATTCAAACAGGACCATGTGATCACGTCCGCTCCCGCCGCCAAACAGTGTATCTAGCACGCGTAGCGGTGGAATACGAATCGTTCCGGTATTCAAACCCAGCACAAGAACAGCAAAGCTGATTCCAGCCAATACGAAGCAAACGAGCCAAGCCTTGATCGTTCTTGTATCCCCTGTCCCTAGAGAGCGACTCACTATAATTCCCTCCTTTCCTTACGAGCGAGAAAGAGGAAAAAAGGTACTCCGATAAAAGACACCATAATTCCAATAGCTAGCTCCTCCGGTGGATTCGCCATTCTCGCTCCCAAATCAGCCAGCACTAGCAGCACGGCTCCCAATATTGCAGACAATGGTACGATCTGGCGATAATCCACACCGATCAGCTTGCGAGCAATATGTGGAACGACCAAGCCTACAAAGCCGATGGCCCCGGCAGCCGATACAGATAGCCCAGCCAGGACCACCACAGTCAGCAGCCCCAACAGCCGGATACGCCTGAGATTTAGTCCCAGGTTCAATGCTACCTCATCGCCCATTGAAATCAATGACATGGAGCGTGCGAGCCCCATAGACCAAGCGATCACAATAAGCAAAATCGGCGCAAGAATCTTAAGCTGCGACCATTTGATTCCGGCAACACCACCCGCATACCAGAAGGCTAGATCCTGACTTAGATCAAAATAAATCGCAATTCCCGAAGTCATGGAACCTAACAAGGCTGCTGTCACAGCTCCAGACACCGTTAGTCTCATGGGTGTCAGTCCTCCCGGCGCGGATGCTCCCAGCCCGAATACCAGTAAGGTACTCATCAGTGCCCCCAGGAACGACAATATAATTAACGTCCCATAAGGTAGATCGGGGAAAAAAGCAAAACTCACTGCAACTACAAACATCGCTCCTGCGTTAATGCCCAACACACCTGTATCCCCCAACGGATTGCGTGTAATGCCTTGTATCAGAGAGCCTGCAACCGCCAGCGCAGCCCCAATGATAGCTGCACCGAGCACACGCGGCAATCGCAGCTCATGAATGATCCTGTGTGTCATCAGCGAACGATCATAGTGAAATACTGCCGACCATACCGTGCTTACGGTCAGGTCTTTGGCTCCAAAAGAAATGGCAGCGAATATGGCCAAGGCCAACAATACAGCAGAAGCTGTAAACAACAACGCCTGCCGAATCCTACCCGCTCGGAGCACCGGACGGGCTACAGAGGCTACTTCAGGAGCGGTCCTCTCTGTCGAAGCTGTATGTTTGTCCATGCTGTCTTTAGACTGCATTCGGTGAGGTCACTCCCTCCATACCTGAAAGCCATCATGGCTCTCATTACGATAACGTCAATGATAATGATTATCAACTTGATACATAATAGCATGTTTCTATGACATTGCAAGCCAAAAACTGTTCCCCCATTAGGAGGAACAGTTTTTAGATATACCTATGTGAGATCGCTGTGAATGATTTCAAGTAATCCGCTATTTAATACGTAGGCCAGCCTGCGGAATCCCATTTCAAATCACTAATCAGCAGCTTTGGATTTCCGCCATCGGTGGCATCATAGGCATGACGCGCAATCACACTGTTGTTATAGACAGATTGTCCGCCCGGCCCCTTCCAGCGATCATTCCCCGCATCCAATATCGTTCCACCGCCGTCCATCATGCTTTTTCCGCTCTTGTCCACATACGGCCCGGTAATACTGGTGGAGCGACCATAAACGATTTTGTAATTACTATTTACGCCTTTGCAGCAGTTATCAATGGAAGCAAACAGATAATAATAGCCGTTGCGGTATGTAACATGCGGTGCTTCCAAACCTCCAGCCGTACGTCTAGCAATAGAATAAATCTGGCCCGTAGGCTTCATCGTATTTTTATCCAGTCGAGTCACTTTCAAGCCCGTATTCCATGAACCGAAGGAAAGCCACGGGTTTCCGGAAGCGTCAATGACCAGATTCGGGTCAATCGCATTATAATCGTCAGAATCCGTCGTGCGCAGCACTAGTCCATCATCTCTCCAGCTTCCTGCACCAATGCTTGTTGCTGAAGTCAAGCCAATGGCCGAAGTGCGCGACCCGAAAGTAGAAATGGAATAGTACACCCACACACGTCCATTGTACTTTTGAGCATCCGGTGCCCACACATCATTTGGGGTTTGTTTAGGTACATACGATTTCCACCATGATGGCGGCGACAAGAAGATTTGCGGCAATCTGTAAAAATTGCGTCCGTCATCCGATCTTTGAACCTGTATCCCCTGCCCTGTCGAGAAAATATACCATGCATTGCCTTCCTTCGTGATGGACGGATCATGTACTGCCACATCGCCTGTTAACGCCCAATGCTCGGCCGATGTGGACGGCACCACGGACAGCAACAAAGCAGCCGAAGTTACGGCAGCAAACGCTGTTCGGGCGAATTTACCCTGTACTGATTTTTTCCATGCTTTCAACATTCTTTCGCACCTCCGAATAAGTATCTTATAATGAGAAATCTGGTGATACGTCTATTACGTTAGCGTTTTCGCTTATGAAGTTACACATATATTAACCTATTAACTTCAGTTTTGTAAACGCTTTATTTCGAATAAAAAGAAATTCATAAACTACGCATAACTGTATGAAGAAAATATAGTTCTAGCTGGAATTGTTGATTCCGAATATTTGTTCAAGATAACGTTTTTACTCTTTACTTAACTCCTCGAATACCCTTGTAGACAGATTCGCACAGCTCCGTTGTAAACCTGCCTGACATTCCTTCAAGTGCTGTATTGGTGAACGCTACAACACTAAGCTCCTCACTCGGATCAACAAACCAGGAGTGACCATAGGTACCGCCCATCCGCCATGTTCCCGGCGATTCCGGTGTATTGGCATCCGCTGGGTCTTTAAGCAGCGTGAAACCAAGTCCAAAGCCTCTCCCCGGCCAATAGGGCATCACAAGGTTACCAATTTGATTGGTTGTCATTTCTGCGACAAGAGCCTGAGGCAGAATCGGATTTCCTCCCTGCCGCAAAGCTTCCAGCAGTTTAAGAAAGTCTCCTGCGCTGCCAATCATGCCGGCTCCTCCGGAAGGATAAGCTGTCTTATCGGTAAATCTGTTAGGCGAAAGGAGGAATCCTGCCGTCCCCTCCACGAAAGGAACGGTATCAAAATCCTGCAAGCGCCGGGGCTCTCCAGCGCTGTCTGCGTAAGCCGTGGTCAATCTGTCCGTATCCACGGCCTTGAAATCCGTGTCCATCATGGAAAGCGGATGAGTTACAAGCAACCGTACAGCTTCACTTAGCGGCATTCCTGTAACCTTTTCGATGACCGCTCCGAGCACGTCTGTTGCTATGGAATACCTCCACATTTTCCCCGGCTCATATAGAAGTGGGACAGAAGCGAGTCTTTGCAGATTCTCTTCAAGTGTAATTCCCGCCAGATCCATGCCGTCCGATACCCCGGCAAGCTCATAAGTTCCCTTTTCTTCCTGGAAGAAACGGTAGGTTAAGCCGGCGGTATGGGTCATCAGATGGTGAACGGTCATGGAGGCATATTTTCCGTTTGGCAGTTTGGGACGAAAGGCGGGCAACCATTTTTCCACCAGATCGTTTAACTGCAATCTCCCTTGCGAAATTAATACTAAGGCTGCCGTTGACACGATCGGCTTGGTTACCGAAGCATATCTAAACAAAGCATTCTCCTGCATCGGTCGTTTCTGCTCACGGTTGGCCCAACCAGCAGGTCTGTTGTAAACAAGGTTTCCGCCTAATGCAATTTGGACAACGGTACCCACAATCCTTTTTTCCTCAAGTGTGTGGTCAATTACCTCATTGACGCTTTTATGCAGCAATTCCAGATCTATTTTTCTCATGCTTCTCATCCTCTCCTGCTGTAATTTACTTGATTATTTATAGCAAGTGTGTTTATTATATAAATAATTTCTTCCGTCTTGCATAAAACAAACAAGTTAAATAAAGAAATTTTCGATGATTCTAAAGGTATTTGAAAGAAATAACTTTTAAAACAAAGGAGTCGATTTTTTTGGACGAAATCGATAAAAATATCCTGCTCCATTTGCAGAACCAAGCGAGATTATCAATGACAGATTTAGGAAAGCTGGTGGGACTGTCTCAGCCAGCCGTAACGGAACGTGTAAAACGCATGGAAGAAAAGGGGGTTATCGAGGAATACCGAACCGTCATTTCTTCGCAAAAAGTGGGTAAGCAATGCACAGCCTATATGCTTGTTCGGACCCGGAATTGCTATCCTTTCCTTGATTTTTGTCGTTCATCACCGGAGGTAACGGAATGTTACCGGATAAGCGGAGAGCATAATTATTTATTGAAGGTCCTTACGGAAACAACCCAGGAGCTGGAAGAGTTTGAAAACCGGTGCGATCAATACGGAACCTATACGACTCTGATCGTAATGTCTTCACCGATCGCTTATAAAAATTTCATTGGAGAAACGAATTTGCTTGCATAAGATGTAATTCTCTAATCCCAAAAAAATGAATCCGCCATGCAGCGGATTCATTTTTTTGCTTATGTTACACATACTCATGGATTTCTTTAGGAAGGAAAGCCATGCTTTTTAGCTAGCCAAACTGCAAGCAAAGAGGGAAGCAGCAGGATGATTAATGAGCCCGGAAGAAATCCGGCTCCAAGCAGTTCGAGAAGAAGCCCGCCGATAATGCCTCCTCCGCCGATTGCCACATTCCATGCAGTAACCAGCATCGATTGGGCTATATCTGCGCTTTTTCCCCCAGCTTGTGCTATTGCTGTTTGTAGTAAAGTGGCTGCCCCGCCAAACGTAAGCCCCCACGCTGTAACACCAAGAATGATGATTTCAGGTTGATTTATTCCTATTCCTAAGGCTGCAGAAGCCACAGCAAATCCTGTGATGCTGATTAAAACCAGCATTCTTAGAAAACGGTCAATCAGCATGCCTATCACCCAAATGCCGACTACCGAGGTAATTCCGAAAATAAGAAGAACCAAATCCACTCGCTGAGCAAACGCGGTTTCCGCAAGATACGGTGCAATATAAGTGTACAAAATATTATGAGCTAGTACCCATGCCAAAACGACAAACAGAATCGTCCGTACACCGGGAATCAGGAAAACCTTGTGAAAAGGGAGTTGATCACCGGCAGGCTCACCTGCATAATCCGGCACCTTCCAGAGCACCCAGCCAATAAGGGCTGCAGTCAGTAATGATACAGCTCCGAAAATGAGACGCCACCCAGTATATGTTCCGAAAAAAGTACCAAGTGGAACGCCCAGCGCCAATGCCAGCGGGGTGCCGACCATGGCTACGGCCATCGCTCTTCCTTTCAGCGAATCAGGCACCATGCGCCGCGCATAACCGGCCGTCATCCCCCACAGAACACCTGCTGAGATACCTGCGAAGAAACGCGCGACAAGCGTCAGCACATAAACGGAAGATAACGCGGTGATGGTGTTAAATACAAGAAAGCCGATGATGCACAGCAGCAGAAGCGGTCGGCGCCTCCACCCACGGGTAGCCGTTGTCAAAGGAATGGCGGCTAGAAGAGATCCAACCGCATAGAGAGTAACCAATTGTCCGGCAAGAGCTTCTGTGACCCCTAGATCCTGTGCAATTTGCGGCAGTAATCCAGCAGGCAAGCTTTCCGTAAGAATGCAGATGAATCCCGCCATGGCTAAAGCCAGCAACCCGACCCATGGGAGACGTTTGGAAGACGACACATTTGCACCGCCTTTTCTTATAAGAGCAGTGTTTAAGTTCACGAAAAAAATCTCCTTTATTTATTTTTTGCCGCTTAAAAAAGCTTTCGCTTCCGTATAAGCTTATATAAATAAAACACTTTTTTACATGGATGATTAAAGGGGGATGAAGTGAATTAAGAGGAAAATACTTTTATTTTCACGAAAATTCCATGATTTTAAAAGCAAAAATGTAATACAGTAGTTTTCCTTACCCTAGATTAAAAATAGGCGTACCTTATTGCGCCTAACAGTAGTCATTATTATTTTTCGCGAACCAGCTATCCTGCCCGGTAGCTTAATGCCGTTCCCAGTCTAATGGTTTATTTTCTTTTTACAATAACATTGCACATACAAAAAAAAGAGCCCATAGGCTCCTTTTTAGATTAGCATATTAAACAGATTCTCATTTTTGTTCAATTCCGTATATTGAATCCCCTTGCGATTCATTCGTTCAATTAAAGGAAGATAGTCCTCCTTGTGGAACAACTCAATGCCGACCAGCGCCGGGCCGTTTTCCTTATCATTCTTTTTCGTATACTCAAACCTTGTGATGTCATCGTCCGGTCCAAGCACATCCTGAAGAAACTCACGCAGTGCCCCTGCTCTTTGCGGGAAATTAACCATGAAATAATGTTTTAGTCCTTCATAAATCAGGGAGCGTTCCTTAATCTCCTGCATACGATCAATGTCGTTATTGCCACCACTAACGATACAGACTACTGTTTTGCCTTGAATCTGCTCACGATACAGATCAAGTGCTGCTACAGGCAGCGAACCCGCGGGCTCCACAACAATCGCATTTTCATTATACAGCGCCAGAATCGCTGTACATGCCTTGCCTTCCGGTACCTTCACAATATCATCCAAGGTATGTTTACAAATGTCATATGTTAACTGACCTACTCGCTTCACCGCAGCCCCGTCAACAAACTTGTCTATGTGCTCCAGTGTAACGACCTTGTTCAAACGCATCGCTTCCGTCATCGATGCTGCGCCCAGGGGTTCTACACCGATTACTTTGGTGGTCGGATTCACAGTTTTAACATATGTGCCTACGCCTGCCGCCAAACCGCCGCCGCCAATCGTCACGAACATATAGTCCGCAGGTGTATCCAGGCTCTCCATCACTTCCATCGCAATCGTGCCATTGCCCGCAATAATTTTCGGTTGATCGAACGGATGGATAAAGGTCATTTCCTGTTCGTTGCATACCTTCATGGCCTCGTCATAAGCATCGTCAAACGTATCTCCGGTCAAAATGACCTCTACACTGTCTCCGCCAAAGCGACGTACCTGCTTCACCTTCTGATTGGGCGTTGTGCTCGGCATAAATATTTTACCGTGGATGCCAAGCGCATTACATGAAAAAGCCACACCTTGCGCATGATTACCCGCACTCGCGCACACGATCCCTTTTTCCATTTGCTCAGGAGTTAGGCTGCGGATCATGTTGTAAGCTCCACGGATTTTAAAGGACCGCACAACTTGGAGATCCTCTCGTTTCAGATACACATTACAGTTATATTTGGCCGATAGGACGGCATCCCTCTGTAAAGGTGTACGAACAATCACCTCACGCAGCATATGATGCGCCCGTACAATATCCTCCATGCCAACGGTTGACGCTGTGGCCGGCTCAGTTTTCTGGGTTTCTGTTGGTTCCATAGGTTCTCCACGCTCCGCCTGAATATTTCTGTATTGAGCATTTTGCATAAATCCCAAGAGCGATTTCAAATCAGTAATATATAGATCGAATCGGTTTAGTTCGTCTATATATTAAACTTTTGAGCGTTAGGAATCGAATTATGCAAAGTGCTGTATTTGAAATCTTTCAAACATCATACCACGTTTACCTATAGCTTGTGCAGTTGATAGTCATGAAAATGAGAATGAAAATCATTGAGTTCATAAAAAAACAGGCCGAGACAATGCCCGACCCGCCTTTCCTGACTCTATATATTTCTTGTCTTCAGTCGACTCATTCAGCACCGCAATGATTATCCTTTCACCCCGCCTGCAGTCATCCCTTCAATAAAGTAACGCTGGAAGAACAGAAACACGACGAGAATCGGCAAAATAGCCAGGACTGAACCGGCAATCAACACATCATAATTGTTGCCATATGGCGTCAGCAGGCTGGACAGACCGATTGGCAGTGTCAGCATGTCGTTAGTACGCAATACGATCATCGGCCACAGGAAGTTATTCCAACTGTTCATAGCTTGTAAAATAGCCATTGCCGCAAAGGCAGGTGCCATCAGAGGCATCATAATCCGCACAAAAATACCATACTCTGAACAGCCGTCAACCCGTGCAGCATCCATAAAGTCCTTGGGTACTCCGCTTAAATATTGACGGAAGAAAAAGATCGGAATCGGTGCGACGACAAATGGCAAAATCACACCCCATACCGTATTGATCAGCTTCATACCGATCATGAGTTTGTAAAGTGGCAGCATAATAATTTCTACCGGGATCATCATCACGACCAGCACCAGTGTAAAAATCACATTTTTCAGTCTAAAACGATACATCTCCAGGCCATACCCGACCATCGCGGACAATATTAGACATAACACCGTAAACAAGACGGTAATGACAAGGCTATTCCAGTACCATTGAAAATAATCCGTCGTCCCCTGAAAGATGAACGCATAGTTTTTTAAGGACATGATGGCCCACTCCAGCTTGAGATTCAAGCCGTAGCGCAGCAACTCCGTTGATGGCTTGAATGAGGCAAGCGTCACGGCAAATAGCGGAAACAGGGCGAACCCGGCAAACAGAATGAACAGGACAACGAGAAATGCGGATAACGGGCCTTTTTGTTTCTGAGCCATCGCTTAATCCTCCTTCCGAAACATGCCAAAAAATTTGAGCTGGATCAGGTTCAGTACTAATGTGAATACGAGCAATACAATACCCACCGCTGCTCCAAAGCCCATGCTGTTCTGTTCCAGACCTTGGCGATAGAGATAGCCAACAATCGTTAGCCCAATATCATTCGGAGAGTTGTTTCCGTTCCACAGCATATAGCTCTCGGTGAACATGGATAACCCGGCATAAATACTGATCGTAAATACGTAGATTGTCACGGGTTTTAGCATGGGAATCGTAATCCGCCAAAATGAATCAAAGCGGCTGGCCCCATCGATCTGAGCAGCTTCATACAACTCGGGAGGAATGTTCTGTAACCCCGACATGTAGTACAGCATGTTTACCCCCAGCCATCTCCATAAGGCCAGCACGATCAACGCTAAAAAGCCGGTGTTCGCATTCATTAGCCATTTGTAAGGCTCAAGACCGAATATCCCCAACAGGGAGTTCATCAGCGAGCCGTCCAATTCCCCGAACATGAGTCGGAAGATTGTTCCTGCTACCACCACTGAGGTAAGTGCGGGTATGAACATTACGGAACGAAACAGCCCTCTACCCGGCATTTTAGGCGAATTTAGCAATACCGCCAGTACCAGTGGCAGAGGAATCAACACGACCAGTGTAAGCAGCGTGTACAGGACACTGTTCAATATTGCTTTTCCAAATGTAGGATTCATTAAATCCTTATAATTTTCCAGGCCAACATAAGTTGTTATCCCTGGCAAGACTTCCTGAAAGCTCATAATGACCGTCGAGATGACCGGATACGCAAAAAACAGCGCAAAGGACAGTAAAAATGGAAGGACAAATACATACGGTGCCGTACGACTGGAATGAATAAAGCGGCTCCATTGGCTTCTGGTCGGACGCTGAGTTTTTGGCGGCTGACCTGTCGGTACATTAGCGTTCGTATGAACGGGCGTTGCCATGAATCTCACTCCCTTTCCTGTTGGGGTCTATCTCAGTTCATCTGCTAGCTCATGCAGCACCGTGGCTGGATCTTCGCCACTCTGTAGTGTCCGATAAAGTATTTTATTACGTACAGCACTGGCGATGTCAGGCGTTTTCGGTCCAATATGCACCGCATTGATTTCATCTTTTACTTCGATCAGCGTATCAAAAATATTCGTTCCGAAATAATCCGTAAATTTATTTTTGGCTTTGGCTTCCGGCATAGTCCACACTTCACTGCGGATGGGATCAAACCCTAGTTGCTTCCAAATCTCCACATTCCCTTGCTTGGACAGCTTGGCAAAGGCTAGAAAACGCATCGCCAAATCCTGGTGCTTCGATTGGTTCGTGACTACCGTTCCGGTCCCGCCCATACCTGCTGAGCGATAGCCGCCTTTTTCCCACGCCGGCATCGGTCTAATGATGATTTTTCCTTTCAAGTCAGGCATGTAATCCGTAAAACGTCCCATATACCACATCGGCATCCACACTGAAGCGGCTCCGCCTTTGTTCATAAACCCGTAGTATTCCTCCATATGATGCCCGCCGCCCGGTGCGGGAATAGCGATCTTGTCTTTTATCATCTGTTGGAGAAACTCAAGTGTTTTAATATTGGTTTCGTTATCCAGTGTCAATTCGCCCTTGTCATTCAAAAAATCTGAATTTTGCTGGGAGATCATCGGCCAGTAGCTCCACAGGTCATTGGTCTCCAAGGTCGCCATCGGCTTGCCCGTTTTGGCCAGCACTTGCTTGCCAGCAGCAGCGTAGTCTGCCCAAGTAACGATGGAATCCGGGTCTACCCCCGCCTGATCCATAATCTCTTTATTGTAATACATCACTTCGGCTCCAACGTGAAAGTCAATGCCGTAATACTTACCGTCTTTGCCATAAATCTGTACTCTGGAAGGCACAATGTTATTGATCTCAGGGTCAATCACCGGATTGAGCGGGACCAATTGCGGTATTCCTTTGAGGAAATTACCAATTTTGTTGACCTCAATATCCGCGATATCCGGCGCTCCCACCCCTGATTGCAACGCAATCGAGAGCTTGCTGTGGTGGTTGTCATAAGGAAATGTATTCGCTTTCAAATTAATCAATTCATCAGGGTGCTGTTGGTTCCATTGGTCAGCCATTTGCAGAAAAAACTTCTCATGCAGTTCATTGAATGTCCATAATACAAGTTCTGTTCCCGGCCCATCCTTTTCATCAGTCTTGAAAGAACAACCTTGCAGCAGTCCAGCCATCAAAACCACCGCCATAAGCATCAAAGCCATGCTTTTTCTTCGCAGCAGCATATCCTTCCCCCTTCGCATGATGAAATCCTAATTCGTAAATGATTGCGCTTTCTTTTATTATTTAACATCAATACAAATTAGTTTACAACAACATTATTCAAAAAAAATTCGTTTTTGTGTAAAACAGATCTCATTGCATTATAGGGGGAAAATGAATTGGATGGGAATATGATGATTTCTGCATAAAAAAACGACCCAACTCCAATTGAAACTCGGAGTTGGGTCGCGCTATGTTAACTACTCTTGCGAATGTGCTGCTTCGTCTTTCACTTCTTCTCGAAATGATCTAATACTTTGTTTACGACGATTATTTTTTTCTTCGATTTGCTGACGCTCCTCATTGCTGATTTCAGAGGAAAATTCGTTTAGATATCCTTCAGCCTCGTGAAGATTCTGCAATGTATTCTGAATATTTTGTTGCAAATGCTCCACATTATCTGCTCGATTATCCGGTTTTGCCATCGGTTTGACGCCTCCTAATCATAGAATCGCTCACTAGAGCGCTAAACCGTAGCTTGATCGTTATCGAGTTATTTTATACATTAAAATGCTTTCCAAACCATCGGCCTGCGGCTTCGGCTTCAGTGCGAGTCAATTGATGACCATTGCGTTCCAAGTAGGCTTCTACCTGTGCTCCGGCCCCTTCCAGCAGGGCTTGCAGCTCCTGAGATTCCACCGCTGGAACAATCGGGTCATTTTCACCGGAAGACAGAAATACAGGGACACCGTTCAAGTCCGGCAGTTCCAGCCCTCGCAATGGCACCATAGCATGATGGAGAATGGCCCCACGTAGCGCTTTTGCATCATGGAAGAGCATACTGGCTGCTATGTTGGCTCCATTGGAATAGCCCAGAGCCACCACGTTGTTACGGTCAAAATCATATTGCTCTGCAGCTGAATCAACAAATTCGCTTAGTTCTTTGGTACGGAATACGAGATCCTCAATGTCGAACACACCCTCTGCCAAACGGCGAAAGAAGCGCGGCATTCCATTTTCCAGCACATTACCTCTCACGCCTAACACAGATGCGCCTGGTGCAACCAAATCAGCCAATGGTAGCAAGTCTTGTTCATTCCCACCGGTACCGTGCAACAGCAAAATAACCGGAGCTTGCGGATCATTTCCTTTACGAAAGACGTGTTTCATATCTATTCCCTCCTCTAATTAACTTTAAATTAAGAATCTTATTTTTGTATAATTTGATTATAGCCCATTTCACTGCTTTATACAAACATAATTGACCTCGTTAATTTTTTCTAAAATGATGTCTTGTTCCATTGACATGTAGTATAGCTTTATTTTACTATGTGATTAGATATTTAGAAAATTATCTAAATATCTAAAGGAGTGAGCAAACTTTGAATGATGCCTTCAAAGCCTTGGCTGATCCGACCCGGCGCAAAATATTGCAGCTTTTGAAAGAGAAAAGCATGAGCGCGGGCGACGTCGCTGAGCATTTTCAAATCAGCAAGCCCAGCATATCGCACCATCTGAATTTGCTGAAGCAGGCGGGGCTTGTGCTGGATGAGCGACAGGGGCAAAGCATTATTTACACCTTGCATACAACAGTTGTGGCGGATGTCATCGGCTGGATGTTCAGTATCGCCCAATCGGATGCCCCTGTAAAACCAACTTCGAATGATATTAAGGATACGGAGGGGTCTGAATGAAGTTCCGAACACGTTGGAGCTTGACGGATGTTTTGACGACTTTGCTTGCCTTATCACCTGCTATAGGCGCTTTACTAATGTATAACCGGCTTCCCGATGTGCTGGCCTCTCATTTTAGCATGGACAATACCGCAGACGGGTATATGAGTAAAAACAGTTCTATTCTCATGCTGGTGCTGTTGGGGCTGGTGCCTTTGCTCCTTCGGCTATCCCGCTACATGGACCCCAACAGAGCAAATTTCAAGAAATTTACTAAAGCCTATGAGGTTACGCGTGTAGGCACTTCGCTCATTCTCGCTATAGCCGGTTGGGGAATGCTGCTGTATAACCTGAATTATCGGCTACAGATGCTTACGATCCTTTATGGAGTGCTGGGTCTGATGCTGCTGGTGCTGGGTAATTATATGACTCAGGTACAGCCAAACTATACCTTCGGTATCCGCACGCCATGGACTCTGTCCAATCCGGAGGTATGGCGTAAAACGCACCGTTTGGGCGGACCTATGATGATGCTCGGTGGTGCTTCGGGCTTGGTAGCGGCATGGGTCGATGGAGTGGCGGGCACCGTCATTTTTCTCACCGGGCTGTTTATATCCGTCGTCATTCCTGTACTCTACTCCTTCCTACTGCATCGCAAAATAAATCATCAGTAGGGATAAACAAGGAACCTCCCAAACCACGATAAACGCAGAATGGGAGGTTCTTTGTACATCTACAAATTCCATTAGAACAACAGCTTATCGGGATGAGTACCCACACGCTCATCCAGATGAAGACCATTAATTCGGTCAATATCCTCAGTCGTCAGTTCAAAATCGAACAAATCGGCATTTTCGCGGATACGATGCGCGGTAACCGATTTGGGAATCGTTACAATTCCCCGATCCAGATGCCAACGCAAAATAACCTGAGAAGTCGTTTTGCCGTATTTGGCAGCAATCTCAACGATATCTGGCTGCTCCGTCAGTTTCCCCTTCATCAGAGGACTCCACGATTCAAGCTGGATCTGGTGTTCCCGGCAGTATTGATGCAGCTCCTGCTGAGTCAGACGCGGGTGAAGCTCAACCTGATTGATGACAGGTACAATATTACTGTCTTTCAGGAGGTCTTCGAGATGGTGAATTTGGAAGTTGCTTACTCCAATCGCGCGTACGCTTCCTTCTTCATACAGCCGTTCGAACGCCTTCCAAGTTTCCTTGTACTTGTCCTTGCCAGGCCAATGGATAAGGTACAGATCAATGATATCCAGGCCCAACCGCTTGCGGCTTTCCTCGAAAGCACGCAGTGTTGAATCGTAGCCCTGATCTTGATTCCATAGCTTAGTGGTCACAAACAGATTGTCTCTGTCCGCTCCACTGTCACGAATGGCTTGTCCAACCAGTTCCTCATTGCCGTAGATCGCCGCGGTATCAATGTGACGGTAACCGACCTTAATAGCTGTTTTGACTGCTTCGTAAACCTCATTGCCTTCCGCCTTGTACGTACCAAAACCAAGCCAAGGCATCTGAACTCCGTTATTTAGTAAAGCTGTATCCGCAATATTCCCCATGTCTATCTCCTCCTATTCCTAGTTATAAATTATCCAACGGGATAATTACAGTTTAGTCGCATCCTGAAAAGCATTCACTTCAAGCGGAGCAGCCAACAATTCTTTAGCTGCAGCAACAAATGCCTGGAAATGGGCAGACTTGTTATGGAAATCTACAGCAGCAGCATCCTTCCACTCTTCAACCATCGTAAATGCGTTGGGATCATTCAAATCCTGCATTAACGTATAGCGTACATTGCCTTCTTCAGCTTG
This sequence comes from Paenibacillus sp. DP01, assembly GCF_044784315.1. NCBI lineage: Bacteria > Bacillati > Bacillota > Bacilli > Caryophanales > Paenibacillaceae > Paenibacillus > Paenibacillus sp. DP01. The sequence continues at coordinate 978,203 of NZ_CP173059.1, read as the reverse complement.
TGATGCGCTGATCAACCCTTGGGTTTGTTGCAAAAAGGTCTCTCTCTTTTCTGGTAAAACTTTCATATCTGCATGAATAATAATCATAATATTTCCCTCCTCGTATTATGTAACTATTTCTATTATAGACCATTCTTTCGATAGATTAAAAGTGCGGCCGTTTCTGGAATACAGTAAAATGATTCATATTGGGGTGTTTATCCGCTGATCAACTGCTCCTATATTTTGTTTAATGGCGGTGAAGGCATGTGCGTTTTCAGACAAAATTAATGGTATTCATATCCCTTTTAGTGCTAGTCGTTACCGGGCTGTTGGGATTATCCTTGCGTTATATGATTACCTCCGCCTTGTACGAAGAGATTGGGAAAAGGGCACTGACTGTGGCCAATACGCTTGCGGTAGATGCACAGGTCAGGGATGCTCTAGAACAGACCGACACGACGCAATTACGTGTTCGGATCAACGAAGCAGTGAAACCTGTCCAAGCCAGCACCGGCGCTGATTTTATTACGATTGCAGATCGTCATCTCATTCGGCAATGGCATGTTAACCCGGAACGCATCGGGCAGCCTATGATGGACCCGCTGAATAATAAGGTGCTGCAAGGACAGTCCTTTATTACGGAATCCACCGGCTCTCTCGGACCGTCACTGCGAGCCAAAACCGCAGTCTATGATGAACAAGGCCGAGCTATCGGACTCGTTTCTGTAGGTTTCCTGATGACAGATGTGGCGCAAAATATTCGTACATACACATATACATGGCTGTGGTTCATGGTAGGCGCGCTAATGATCGGCATATTAGGAAGTCTGGCTATAGCACGACGGGTAAGGTACGAACTGCATGGGCTGGAGCCAGTGGAGATTGGACGTTTGTATCAGGAAAAGCAAGCCATTCTCGAATCCATAGGTGAAGGGATTATCGCGGTTAATAGCAGTGGACAAGTCACACTTGCCAATCCACAAGCCGTTCGTTTGCTTGGTCTTCCTCCGGAAACTAGCCTCTATGGATGCGAGCTTCGTCACTTGGCGGGCGCCGCATATCAGCTGGCAGATGTACTTGCTACAGATTTTATCGAAAAGAATCCTAGCATGAAGCCGGATCAGGAACAAAACGTATTCAATGAGGAAATTGAGATCCAACAACGAGCCGTAGTCGTCAGCCGTGTACCGATCAAGGATCGATTCGGACGAATGCTAGGCACCGTTGCCAGCCTGCGTGACAAAACAGAGCTGCTTCGCATGACGCGGCAGTTGACAGAGGTCAAGGATTATGCGGACGTGTTACGATCACAAACACATGAATATACCAATCGGCTATATCTCATATCCGGCCTGATTCAGTTGGAGTGTTATGACGAAGCAGTGGACTTTATTACTCAGGAATCGGAAGAGTATCGTGTACATAGTTCCGTTTCGTCTTCTCTTTCACCCGATTCAATCATCGCCAGCCTGCTGATCAGCAAGAAAAAACAGGCGTTGGAAAAAGGGATTGTACTCCATTCATATATAAAAGGAGCATTTTCAACCCCGTCTCCTGCGTTGGAGTGGTCGCTTCTTGCTACCATTGCCGGAAACCTGCTGGACAATGCTATGTAAGCAGTTGCAATAGGCTCTATACCTGACGGACAGGTCTGGTTCCGGCTTGAAGAAATGACTGAAGCCATCGTCGTCGAAGTTATGGATAATGGATCGGGTATTTCGGAGGATATCCAGGAAAAACTGTTCGTTAAGGGAGCATCAACTAAAGCAGAGGCAGGACACGGATATGGCCTTGCTCTCGTGCAGGAGTACACCGAACGAATGAGTGGCTCCATAAAAGTACATGAACGGCCTGGTGGAGGTAGCATTTTTGAAGTATACATTCCTTTAATTAGAACAGACACGAATCATGATGTAAAAGGAGGTTACGGCCATGAATGAGCGGGTTTTATCGGACATTGAGGTTCTTATTATTGAAGATGATCCGCGAATTGCGGAGATTAACCGACGATTTATTGAAAAGGTGGATGGATTCACCGTATGTGCAATAGCAACGAACGAATTTGAGGCAAAGCTTCAACTAGATGTTCTGCGTCCGTCTTTAGCCGTGCTGGATGTTTATTTTCCCGATACGAATGGTCTAACCCTGCTATCGTTCATCAAACAGCACTATCCAAGTACAGATGTCATTATGCTGACTGCCGCCAAAGAAGCTGAAACTGTGGTACAAGCGGTTCGAGCAGGAGTATTTGATTTTATCGTAAAGCCGCTCGTATTCGAGAGATTGCGGGCGACCTTAGAGGAATATGCTCGTTTTCGCCGCCAAGTCACAACATGGCAAGAAGAACAATCTACGGTGGAGCAATCGGAAATTGACCGTCTGCTTCAAAGCGCGGGCACGGGTCGGATGACGGGTAACGGAGTAGGAGAGCTATGGGCCAAAGGCATTGATAAAGTCACTTGCGAAAAGGTGCTTGATCTCCTGAACCGACGAGGTGAGGTAACTACGGGTACAGTGGGAATTGAGCTAGGTATGAGCCGATCTACCGCCAGAAGGTATCTGGAATATTTAGTGGAAAGTGGCGATGCTCACCACGATCAGGTATACGGAACTGTCGGCAGACCGGAGCGTATCTATCGCAGACGGCAGGAAAATGCATAAACCACCAATTCATACGTCTGGTCTCTTCCATCCTCTCATCTCGCTCATGATTTTAATGAACTTAATTCTCATAATAGGCTAAAACGGTTTAAATGATCACATTATTTACGTCCCCTTTCCCGGTTGCTAGAATGGTCAACAGTTAGTTAATTGATAATGATTATCAGTTTCTCTGGTAAGCATATTTGGAACGGGGGACAACATATGGCAACACCGAAACAGCCACTACGCACAGGCGTGCTGCTTGCAGCGATTCTGGTACTACTGACAGCCGTTATGGCGGGATGTGGAGGCCAGTCACAAAATAATAACGCAGCAGCACCTCAAACCACAGGCGACACTCGAACGATCAAACATGAGATGGGAAAAACCAAAGTTACAGGCAAACCCAAAAGAATTGTGACGTTGGAATTCTCTTTTGTCGATGCTGCTACCCAACTGGGCGTGATGCCTGTCGGCATAGCTCAGGAAAATGATGATGATATCGATGGGCTGCGTGGCAAAAGAATCGACTTTACACCTGTCGGCACACGCAAACAGCCGAACCTGGAAACGATCAGCTCTTTGAAGCCCGATTTGATTATTGCTGATCTGAACCGTCATAAGAGCATTTACAAAGAACTAAGTGAGATTGCTCCTACCATTGTTCTAAAGAGCCGCAATTCCTCTTATGAGCAAAACCTGGCATCCTTCGGCGTTATCGCTGACGCGTTGGGTGAGAAGGAAAAGGGTGAGCAAATTCTCGCAGCACATAAAGCTACAATGGCAAAGCTGAAAGAAGGCATCCAAGCTGGTGAGTCACGTAGCGTATTGCTTGGGGTATTTCGTTCTGATTCACTATCGGCTCACGGCGCTTCATCTTTTGATGGACAACTGCTGGAGCAAGCAGGCATCCACAATGCCCTTCAAAATACAAGCGAGCCTACAGTCAAGCTGACACTGGAGCAGATTGCACAAGCTGATCCGGACGTGATCTTCTTAGTGGAAGCCGATGAGAAGCTGCTTGCAGAATGGAAGCAAAATCCGTTATGGCAAAACATTACGGCCGTGAAAAAAGGGGAAGTTTACGAAGTAAACCGGGCACTGTGGACCCGGTACCGTGGACTCGGCTCTGCCGAGAAAATACTGGAGCAAGCGATTTCGCTTCTGTATCCCGCGCAAACTAAAGGAGACGGCTCCCGTTGATCGGACAAGCCTTACGCGACCGGCTAAATAAGCCGGTCTTCTTTGCACTTCTATTCGCGCTACTGGCTGGACTATTGCTGAGCGTGGCGATTGGCCCAGTCAGGATGGACATCCCCACCATGCTGACTGCGCTATTCACCGAGCATCCGTCCAAGGATCAGCTCATTATCTTGACGATACGCCTGCCACGTGCCGTCATTGGTCTGATCGTCGGCGCCGGGCTTGCCGTGGCCGGAGCGCTGATGCAGGCCATCACACGCAACCCGCTGGCTTCGCCACAGGTATTTGGGGTCAGCTCTGGCGCTTCGCTGGCTGTCGTCCTGTCGGTCGTGCTGCTGCCTAATATCGGGTCGTCCGGCAGCATTTATTTTGCTTTTGCCGGAGCGATCGCAGGTGGCTCCTTCGTATATGCGCTGGCCGGAACGGCGGGCATGACGCCAGTCAAGCTGGCTCTTGCCGGGATGGCTGTGCATCTGCTGCTGGCCTCTGTCACTCAGGGACTGCTCGTGTTCAACGAGCAAATATCCGATGTACTGTATTGGCTCGCCGGAGCCATCGACGGGTCTACTTGGGCCGACACGCGTCTGGTGCTGCCATGGTTCGCCGTCGGTATGATCCTTGCACTGGCGCTGGCCCCCTCGCTATCTGTGCTTAGCCTCGGTACAGAGGTCGCACAAGGACTGGGGCAAAACGTACGGCTTGTCCGCTTGCTAGCCTCGGTTTCAGTTATTATGCTGGCAGGCTCTGCTGTAGCGGTAGCCGGGGCCATCGGCTTTGTGGGTCTGATGGTGCCGAATATCATTAAGGTATTTACAGGCAACAATTACAAACGGGTCATCCCCCTGTCTGCAATCTGCGGAGCTCTGCTGCTGACATATGCGGACGTGCTTGGACGATTTATTGCCTTTCCTTATGAATCGCCCGTTGGTATCGTAACTGCGCTGGTGGGCGCGCCCTTCTTTTTATACCTGGCGCACAAGAACGGGAGGGCTTCACGATGAAAAAACTGTGGATTTTACTCGTGATAATGATGGGTGTTTCCTTTATAGCTATCGGCGTGGGCGGCACCTACATTACGCCCGCTGAGCTGATCACGGCGCTGACTAACCGAAATGCCTCTTCCTGGTTCATCGTTCACCATTATCGACTGCCTCGTGACCTGCTGGCCATCATGGCCGGTGCTGGTCTTGCTGTAGCCGGCGTGCTACTGCAAGGCATGATTCGCAACCCACTGGCTTCGCCGGATGTGGTGGGTGTATCCAAGGGAGCCGGCTTTTCTGCGGTTCTCGTCATCGTGCTGCTCCCCTCATCCCCGGTGGCGCTGCTGCCTGTCGCTGCCTTTGTCGGTGCCGGGTTAGCTGCACTACTGCTCGTACAGCTTTCGATGAGGGGAGGCATGCGTCCTAATATGCTAGCCTTAACCGGGCTGGCGGTAGGTGCTATCTTCCAGGCTGCGACCGATTATATTCTGGTCAAATATCCACTCGAAGCCAGCGATACGCTGACTTGGCTAGCTGGAAGCTTGTGGGGCAAAGGCTGGGATGAAGTATATGGGCTTTTGCCATGGTTAATTGTATTGCTGCCTCTCGCCTATACACTACAGCACAAGCTGGATATTATGAGTCTGGATGAGGAAAGCTCCGCTGGTTTGGGACTTAGCGTGAAGCGTATGCGCACAGGACTGCTGGCCGTATCTGTGGCCTTAGCTGCTGCCTGTGTCGCTGCCATCGGTTCCATCGGCTTTATAGGGCTGCTGGCACCACATCTGGCACGGCGATTGTTTGGTAATCGCCACCGCTATCTATTGCCCGGCGCAGCCATGATCGGTGCCCTGATCCTCGTCCTTGCCGATGCGCTCGGACGGGGGCTGAAGCCGCCGCTCGAAATCCCCGCCGGCATCGTGACAGCCGTAATTGGCGCGCCCTATTTCCTGTATCTCTTGCTGCGGGAACGCAAACAAAAAAGCAGCGGATAAGGAAACCTGTACACCGATCCGCTGATTGGTTTCTTTTCTAAACGATTCATCGTACAGTAACTTCGATATGCATTCCACACACAAGATTTCATTATGCGTCATATTGTCAGACAACATAAAAAAAGAGAGTCAGCCTGTATATGACACAAGCTGGCTCTCTTCACCCCTCAACACTTACGCTGGATAGGGTACTTCTGTTCCATTCAAAATGAGGTGCATCCGAATTTCCGCTTTTAGGGAATCAGATACTGCACAATATTTTTCCTTACCCATCTGAATCGCTTTCCATACGCGGTAATCTGGAATATCTCCATCTACGTGGAATGTCAGATCAATCGCTGTAAATCCTGTTGGCATTTGCTCCTTGCGTGTACCTTCTGCATCAATATCAATTCGCTGAATGTCTGACAAAAAACGATCCAAAATCATCGTAATATCAATACCGATACATCCCGCCAGACCTGCAAGCAGCAGTTCCATCGGTGTCATCCCTTTACCATCGCCGCCATAAGCCGCCGTAGCATCCATCCCTACGGAATAACCGGATGGTCCTTCCGATGTAAATGCGCGTTTGCCGTGCCAAGTAGTAGATACTTTCATAATCAATTGCCTTCTTTCCATCTTAATAATCTATGATTCATCCTCTAACTTAAAACTCGCTAAGTTGACGCAAAAACTTTTGTGTCCTCTCATGCTGGGGAGCATCAAAAAAAGCCTGTGGTGCAGCTTCTTCCACAATGATACCGTCCGCCATAAATACAACCTTGTCTGCCACCTCGCGGGCAAATTTCATCTCATGCGTCACGACGACCATCGTCATTCCATCTTGAGCCAACTCCCGCATAACCCCCAGCACCTCACCCACGAGTTCGGGATCAAGCGCCGATGTCGGTTCATCGAACAGCATAATCGCCGGGTCCATCGCCAGTGCACGTGCAATAGCTACCCGTTGCTGCTGTCCACCGGACAGACGAGATGGATGTACATCCTGCTTATCCAGTAACCCCACCCGCTTCAGCAGCTGTTGTCCGATAGACATAGCCTTGTCGCGCGGCATTTTCTTAACTGTCAGCAGTCCTTCAATGACATTGCCGATAGCTGTTTTGTGCGGATACAGATTGAATTGCTGGAACACCATCCCCGTCTGCTTGCGAATATCACGAATGGCTGCTTGGCGGGCACGAACAGGAGCCATAGCATTAACCTCAATCCCGTTCACCTCAAACTTGCCAGAAGACAACTCTTCCAGTCCGTTCAGGCAACGCAGCAGGGTACTTTTACCTGAACCGCTGGGACCGAGCAATACGACGATTTCACGAGCGGCAACCTGAAAATCTATGCTTTTCAGAACCTCTACCTGTCCGAATCGTTTACCTAATCCGTTTGTCGTTATCATCATCTATCATCTCCACCTTAATAAGCTCGAGCCAGACGCTTTTCCACCCGCTCCAGTATAGCGGAGAATCCAATGCTCATAATCCAGTACATCAGGGCAATTTCGAGCAGAAACGGCATGTAGCGCAAATACTGCGCCTGTAAAAGCTGTGCCTGTCGCATCAATTCACTAACCCCGATAACCGACACAAGCGACGTTTCTTTAAGCATACCCACGAACGTATTCCCCATCGGTGCAATTGCAATGCGCAACGCCTGTGGAAGAATGATACGCCACATCGTTTGACCAGGCGACATTCCCGTCGCATAAGCAGCCTCGGTCTGTCCCTGTGGTACGGCTAAAATAGCTCCACGGAACGTCTCCGATAAGTACGCCCCTGTATTAATACTAAGCGCGAGACAAGCAGCCGTTAACGATCCGAAAGATATTCCGTAATCATCCAGACCATAATAAATGACCGCAATCTGCACCAAAACCGGCGTTCCCCGGATGATTGATACATACATACGAGCCAGCCACCGAACAGGTCGATTCCCCTTCAAGCGCGCTACAGCAACAATCAAACCAATAATTAAACCAAACAGCATAGAAACAATCGTTATATACAGCGTATAATAAGCGCCCTTCAATAAAAAAGGGACGTTCTCCCACATTAATTCTAGCATCAATTATATTCCCTTCTTTCAGACGAGTGGCCCCATGTCAGCATAAAAGCCAAGACTGGAGCCAGACGCCTGTAACAGGCTTACGTTATTCTTTTGGCTCCTCGCCAAACCATTTTTTGAAAATTGTTTTGTAAGTGCCGTCTTCCTTCATTTCCTTCAGAGCCTTGTTCAAGGCTTCCTTGAGCTCAGGAGTTTTCTGGTTAATGGCTACAGCTGCTAGGTCTGATTTAATCGGCTCGCCTACGGCTTTAATTTGGAACCCGTTTTTGTCGATAATGGGTTTGAGAGCATATAGATTGTTAATGGTTGCATCAATACGACCAGAGTTTAGATCTTTCAATGAAGTAATGACATCATCATATGTTTTGATCTCAAAATCGCCTACCTTTGGCAGCACTTCGTTGCGCAGATAAGATTCATCATTTGTCCCCAAGCCGACACCAATGGTTTTGCCTTTAAAGTCTTCCAACTTCGTAATGTCATTTGTTTTGCTATTCACGATAATATTCACATTATTGGTGATATAGGGATCTGTGAAGTCAATGGCCTTCTTGCGATCCTCTGTAATCGCCACCTGGCTAACCACTGCATCGAATTTTTTCTTTTGCAGACTTGGAATCAATCCCGAAAATTCTTGGGCCGTGAATTCCGCTTTTACTCCAATCCGTTTCGCCAACTCTTTGGCAATATCCACATCAAACCCGTCCAACTCCTTGTTGTCGTTCAAGAAATTGTACGGTGGGTAAGTGCCCATCATGCCTACCTTCATTACACCGGCCTTCTTGATGGCTTCGAGCTGATTGGCGGCTGCTTCATTATTGCTGCCCGTTCCAGTTCCGGTATTGGAAGCTTCCTGTTTGGTACCGCAAGCGCTCAGCACAAGGCTGAACAATGCCAGAGCCATGAGTGTGGTCACCAAGAATCCTTTTTTACGTGTTTTCATGTATTGTTCTCTCCTGTCTAGATGTAAATGTTTAAGTTTGTATGTGTAATTTGGCTATATTATTTGTTGCCCACTACTCATTCATGCGATGTTGACCGTCTAGCATTGACCTAATAGTCCGTAAAATTCAAAATTAGCAGCCTCTTCTGCCAATCTTGTAGCGGATACCTGCTTGATGTGGTCATGTGTTCCCTCTGAACCGAATAACCAGCGTATAATGATCCCTTCGATCATGCTCATGAGTAGTGCTGCCCTTAATTCGACATCTAATTCGGCAGGCAACATGTTCAGCTCGATCGCTCTCTCCATATTGCGCCTGAATGCAAGCTCCATTGCAGTCCTGGTCTCACGGATACTCTGCCGCACGGGTTCATCGACACCACTGCCGATCAGCAGCAAACCCATCAGATAACGGTTCTCCAATGCAAAATGAAATAGCCGAACAAACAGCGCTTCCGATGCCTTGACCATATCAGCCAGCGTTCCTGCATCACGGCGATACCCCTGCCCGATCGCTGACAAAAGCTGTTCACGGCCTGTAGCGATAATCTCCAGCGCCAGAGCCTCTTTACTTTTAAAATGCCAATAAAATGTGCCTTGAGCTACTCCTGCCTCCACCACAATATCTGAAATCTTCGTTTGGTGGTAACCCTGCTCAGCAAACCGCTTTAACGCAATGTGAAGAAGCTGAGTCCTGCGGTCTGTTTCTTCTCCCCCGTGATCAACAGGTGAGTCATTCGAAAGGGTTTTGGATTGCTTCGCCTTGCGTGGCTGCATGGGTTTCCTCCTCCCGATTGATCAGTCAGTCAGTTTTGTATTTTTAATCCTATAGGATAAGTATACTTTTGTCAAACGAAAAAAGAGAACCTCCGCAGAGGTTCTCTTATCCTATATATTGCTGTTATTGCAATGCTTTTGCTGCAATATCTGTACGGTTTTGCTTACCTTCAAAGGTAATACGAGCCGCCTGCTCGTAAGCTTTGTCCCGTGCCTCGGCAATGTCACGTCCCAAACCAACCACGCCTAATACGCGTCCGCCGTTCGTTACCCACTCACCCTGTTCGTTGATATCTGTGCCGGCATGGAACACGATGGCTTCGTCAGCCTGATCCAGTCCATGGATAGGTACCCCTTTGGCGTAAGCTGCGGGATAACCTCCGGATGCCAGAACGACACAGACCGCAGCTTCATCCTTCCACTCGATCTCCACCTGATCCAGTGTGCCGTTCACAGCAGCGAGAAAAATATCGAGCAAGTCGGATTCTAGGCGAGGCAATACGACTTGTGTTTCTGGATCACCAAAACGTGCATTAAACTCAATGGTCTTCGGCTTGCCGTCCGGCGAAATCATCAGTCCAGCAAATAAAACACCACGGAACGGGCGTCCTTCAGCAACCATAGCCTTGGCCGTCGGCTTAATAATCGTCTCAATGGCTTCCTCAATAATGGAATTGGCTATGTGAGGCAACGGGGAATACGTTCCCATGCCACCTGTGTTCGGTCCTTTGTCACCGTCAAAAACCGGCTTGTGATCTTGGGCCGCTGCCATTGGACGAACCGTTTCACCATCCACAAAGGAGAGAATCGACATTTCCTGTCCAGCAAGGAACTCCTCAATCACGACCTGTGCACCCGCTTCTCCAAAAACCTTCGCTACCATAATATCGGACAGCGCCTTTTCCGCTTCCTCCATCGAGTAAGCAACTGTCACGCCTTTGCCTGCTGCCAATCCGTCGGCCTTAATGACCACCGGAATAGGCTGTTCCTTCAAGTAGGCATGTGCCTCCTCATAGGTATAAAACTTGCGGTAAGTTGCTGTCGGAATTTGATATTTGTGCAGCAAATCCTTCATGAAGATTTTACTGCCTTCAATTTCCGCTGCATTTTTACGCGGTCCGAATACTGGAATGCCCTTCGCTTCAAAGGCATCCACAATGCCGTCTGCCAGTGGATCATCGGGGCCCACTACGACAAGTCCGACTTTTTTGGATTCCGCCAGTTCTGTCAGCGCGTCAAACTCACTCACCGGAATCGGCACACACTCCGCTAATTGTCCGATGCCAGCATTACCTGGCGCACAATAGATTTGTCCGGCCTTGGGGCTTTTCTTCAGCGCCCACACAATTGCATGTTCGCGGCCGCCCCCTCCGATAACCAAAATATCCATTCAGGTGATTCCTCCCGCCCCATTATGATCGTTCAGGTGTGCTGCCTCCACCACTCACACAACTTAGTGCTTGAAATGACGTACGCCTGTAAAGACCATAGCAATGCCATATTCGTTAGCAACCTTGATAGATTCTTCATCTTTAATGGAACCGCCCGGCTGAATGACTGCTGTAATGCCTGCTTTAGCTGCCAACTCCAGCGTATCGCCCATCGGGAAAAATGCATCCGATGCCAATACGGCACCTTTTGCTTTGTCACCGGCCTGCTCGATCGCAATCTTGGCTGCTCCGACACGGTTCATTTGTCCTGCGCCTACGCCAATAGTCATATTATCTGCCGCCAGTACGATAGCGTTGGATTTCACATGTTTAACCACTTTCCAGCTAAACAAAAGTTGTTTCAGTTCCTCCTCGGATGGCGTACGCTCTGTTACAACTGTAAGTGCATCCGGGTCCACAGCATGAACGTCATTTTGCTGAACAACCATGCCGCCTTCAATGGAAGTCACGACGAAACGGCTCTTCGCCTCAGATGGGGAAAGCTCACCCAGATCAAGCAAACGGATATTTTTCTTTTTCGTTAAAATCTCCAATGCTTCTTTCGTGAAGCCCGGTGCCAATACAATTTCCAAAAAGATTTCACTCAGCTTATTTGCTGTATCGCCGTCAATAATCCGGTTAGCCGCGACAATGCCGCCAAAAATCGATGTTGGATCTGCTGCGTAAGCTTTGCTGTACGCTTCATAAATACTGCCGCCAATTCCCACACCGCAAGGATTCATATGCTTAACTGCAACTACTGTCGGCTCGCTGAATTCTTTGACGATTTGCAGGGCTGCATTCGCATCATTGATATTATTGTAAGACAACTCTTTACCGTGAAGTTGCTTTGCTGTTGTTAGTGTACCCTTGGCCGCCAAAGGCTCACGATAAAATGCCGCCTGTTGATGGGGATTTTCGCCATAACGCAAATCCTGAATTTTTTCATAGGTTACAGTGTAACGCTCAGGCAGAGGATCACCTGTCACATTCGACAAGTAATCGGAAATCAAAGCGTCGTATGACGCCGTATGACGGAACACTTTTGCAGCCAAACGCTTACGAGTATTTAGCTCCGTGTCGCCATCCTTACGTATTTCCTCCAGTACAGTGCTATAGTCATCCGCATCGACCACTACACTGACAAAAGCATGGTTTTTTGCCGCAGAACGAAGCATTGTTGGTCCGCCGATGTCAATATTTTCAATCGCGTCTTCATAGGTTACACCGGGTTTGGCGATCGTTTCCGCAAAAGGATACAGGTTCACAACGACCAGATCGATATAATCCAATCCAAGCTCCTTCATCTGGCGCTGATGCTCTTCATTATCCCGAACAGCCAGCAAACCGCTGTGTACTGCAGGGTGGAGTGTTTTAACACGTCCATCCATAATTTCTGGAAATCCCGTTACCTCTGAAATACCGATGACAGGAATGCCCTCCTTCGACAGCAAGCTGCTCGTTCCCCCTGTCGAAACGATCTCCACACCCAATTTGGACAACTCGCGACAAAACTCCACGATTCCCCGTTTATCTGATACGCTGACGAGCGCTCTTTTAATACTCACCCTGTCTCCTCCTTTAGCTCTTTCAGAATTTTGCAAATTTCTCTTCTATCAATTTATTTCCCGAGAAATATCGGAAAATGCCTGTACAGTATCCTTGTTATGACAATGATATGACAAATTACAGTTATCTTTAGAGAAGTGAGCTCACCTTGCGGCCATTCAATTGGATTTTGCCTTGAGCCAGTCTACCAACTACCTCTGGATATAGCTGACGTTCCACGGATTGAATGGCTGCGGATAAGGATTCCGCTGTATCATGATCGTGAACTTCTACGACACGTTGGGCAATAATCGCACCAGTGTCCATCCCGCCGTCCACAAAATGGACGGTGACTCCACTTACCTTGACTCCATAGGCCAATGCCTGTCCAACAGCATCCTTTCCTGGAAATGCCGGAAGCAGCGACGGATGAATATTGATGATTTTCCCAGCGTAGGCATCAACCATGACACTGGATAGCAAACGCATATAGCCTGCTAACACGATGAGGTCAATCGATTTCTGCTCCAGCAAAGCCACCAATTCACGCTCATAGTCTTCTCGGGCAGGATATTCCTTAGGGCGAAAAGTATGACAGGCAATTCCAGCTTTCTGTGCTCTAGCTACAGCCGGAGCCGCAGGCTTGTCACAGATAAGTAGTTCTACCGAGGCGCCGCCCAGTTCACCCCGTGCGGCCGCATCCACCAAAGCCTGAAAGTTCGTCCCTTCGCCTGATGCAAAAACAGCAATCCGGTAATTGCCCATTATACCTCGGCTCCCGTAAAGGTCACGATCGAGCTGCCTTCCGTTACTTTTCCGATCACATACGCAGCTTCACCCTGTTCCTTCAGAACTTCCAATGCAGTCTGTGCGTGCTCTGCCTCAACAACGATCACCATTCCAATCCCCATATTGAAGGTAGTGAACATGTCTTTGTTAGAGATTTCGCCCTTTTCCTGCATGAGCTGGAAGATCGGCAGAATTGGCCATGTGCCATACTGTATATCTACATTGACGTGATCCGGTAATACTCTAGGGATATTTTCAATAAAACCGCCACCCGTGATATGCGCCATGCCTTTTACTTTTACCTTGTCTAGCAACGCCAGCACAGATTTCACATAAATTTTCGTTGGCTCCAGCAGTACATCGCCCAGTTTGCCGTTCAAGCCTTCGATTTCATCATGCAAATCATAGCCTTGCTGTTCCAATAACAGCTTGCGAACCAGTGAGAAGCCGTTACTATGGACACCACTGGAAGCCAGTCCGATTACGGTATCTCCAGGAACAATGGAACTGCCGTTAATGATTTTGCTCTTATCTACAATCCCTACGGTGAATCCAGCAATATCATATTCGCCCTCACTGTACATCCCCGGCATTTCTGCGGTTTCGCCGCCGACCAACGCACACCCTGACTGATGGCAGCCCTCTGCGATTCCAGCGACTATAGCTTCAATCTTCTCGGGCACAACCTTGTCACAAGCAAGGTAATCTAGAAAAAAGAGAGGTTCTGCACCTCCGACGACAATATCGTTTACGCACATCGCAACTGCATCAATGCCAATGGTGTCATGACGATCCATTGCAAAGGCAAGCTTCAGCTTCGTGCCGACACCATCGGTACCGGAAACGAGTACAGGCTCTTCATACTTATCTTTATTCAAGCCGAACAACGCACCGAATCCGCCCAAGTCCGTGAGCACTTCCGGACGGAAGGTACGTTTAACGTGCTTTTTCATCCGTTCTACTGCTTCATTACCAGCATCGATATCTACCCCTGCGTTTTTGTATGCTTCGGACATTCATGAACACTCCTTCAAATGATTGACCCTCCTAAGTCCTCCCTAGCAGGGAGGATTCCATGGGGCTGCTCCCCCTGGACCCCTCAAGAGTCGGTCAGATGCGTAGGATTGGGTGCTGCTTGGTGGTGGTTCGTAATGAGCGTCGCGTGTTTTCCATTGTGAATTGCGGGTCTTCCCGCAATTCACAAGGACACGCTTTGATGCGTGGCCGCCTTTGGTAATGACAGCGGCGGGGGCACGTCCCGGACTGTTTGCTTCGCAAAGGCGGGGACGCGCCCGGCCAAAGAAGTGAGCAGCGCCAACGGGCGGCTTACTTCTTTGGCCCTTGAGGCAGGCAGCTTCCGCCCTGCCTGCTGCCTGAGCCTGGCTTCGCTGGCTCACAGGCGGCTTTACAAGCCGCCTGTTAAAAACTCATGGCATGAAATAGTTATGCCATGAGTTTTTAACAGCCTTACCTCTTCTCTTCCCCGTGGGAACAGAAGAGGTACAGGCACTACTGCAAAATGCTGCACACCTGAGGAACGCAGCGAGTGGAAGGATTCTGGAGAAGCGAAAGCGTTCCCCTTTGCTGCTGGATTCTAACCCTGTAAGGGGTTATTCCACTCCAAGAATCCAGCGGCAACAGCGATCGTAAGAACCTTACACACGCTGAGTGGTCCCCTCAGAACCGCCATCCCATGCCTCCATGCACCTCTGTACCTCTTTTGTTCCCTATATTAACAACTACACCCGAACTTTTCTTCGCCTTTAAAATCTACCTGTGTCGGATAATCATTATCGAAACAAGCCAGGCACAAACCGCCCTTGTAATCCTGTTCGTTATGTCCGCCTACCGCGGCAATCAATCCCTCTGCGCTCATAAAATAGAGCGAATCGGCGTTAATCTCTTGCCGAATTTCCTCCACGGTTTTGGACGAAGCGATCAGTTCCCGACGGTCCGGTGTGTCGATACCGTAGAAGCACGGGTTTTTGAAAGGCGGTGAGGTAATTCGTACATGTACTTCCAAAGCGCCCGCATCCCGCAGCATATTTACGATTCGACGAGATGTGGTGCCCCGAACGATAGAGTCGTCGATCATAATGACCCGTTTACCTTCAACAACACGGCGTACGGCGCTCAGCTTCATTTTCACACCCTGCTCGCGCAGCTCCTGACTCGGTTGAATAAAGGTACGTCCAGTGTATTTATTTTTAATCATGCCCAGCTCATAGGGAATACCTGTTTGTTCTGCATAACCAATTGCAGCCGATATGCTGGAATCCGGTACACCGGTAACCAAATCTGCATCGACAAAAGCCTCTAGCGCCATCTGGCTGCCCATTCGTTTGCGTGCTGCATGAAGATTAGAACCATTCAAGTCACTGTCAGGACGAGCAAAATAAATATACTCCATCGCACACAGCGCTTTACGCTGCTTATCTTCCGTATAACGGTCTTCGTGCAGTCCGTTTTTATCCAGAACTAGCAGTTCACCTGGCTCGATATCGCGCAACAGTTCTGCACCAATGGTTTCCAAGGCACAAGACTCGGATGCAAACAAATAAGCATCGCCCAATCTGCCCATCGTCAATGGACGCAAGCCGTTGGGATCAGAGGCCACAAGCAGCTTGTCATTGGTCATAATAAGGAAAGCAAACCCACCGACAATACGCTTTAATGCATCCTTGGCAGCCTCCACTAAATCCTTGGACGACCGAGCGATCAAATGTGCTACTACTTCGGTATCGCTGGTTGTTTGAAAAATAGACCCACCCTGCTCCAGTTCATGCCGAATTTGCAAAGCATTTACGATATTTCCGTTCGTCGCTACCGCCAAATCACCATCACGATACTTGAACACCAAAGGCTGTGCATTCGTCAGCTTACTGTCTCCACTTGTCGAATAGCGCACATGTCCTATGGCAATATCGCCTGTCAACGAAGCCATTAAGTCTTTATTAAATACTTCTTTGACAAGTCCCATTCCACGATGATAATGGAATTCGTCGCCACTGCTCACACAGATCCCTGCACTTTCTTCACCACGATGCTGAAGCGCGTGCAAGCCGTAATAGGCTAGGGAAGCGGCATCGGAGTGTCTGTACACCCCGAATACGCCGCATTCCTCTTTTAATTTATCAAACAGCCCCTCTTTACCTGAGCCTTCATTATAATAATCTCCAGTCCACAACGTCCGTGCTGTTATTTCATCAGACATGGAATGACATCCTCCCAGATTTGCTTCAAACTGGCGACTGCCTCGTTCAAAGCGGGTTGTCCGTTCACCTCAACTGTCAATTGTGATCCTTCAACTTTTCCCAATACGGTAACTGGTACTTCCAGTCCACGCAGATGTGCTTCCAGAGCAGACGCTTTATCCGGTGATGCAGATAACAAAATGCGGGATTGACTTTCGCTGAATAAAGCATGGTCAGGGCGCAAAGACGTTTCTACGTTAACCTGCGCTCCCAATCCGCCGCTAATTCCAGATTCGGCAAGTGCTACAGCCAAACCGCCCTCTGCCAGATCATGTGCGGATTGTACCAATCCGGCCTGAATCGCTCCTAGTACCGCAGTCAGCAGTTTTTTCTCTACATTCAAATCGAGCTCAGGCGGACGTCCTTCGGATACACCATGCACGATAGCCTGGAACTCACTGCCTCCTAGCTCAGCTTTCGTCTCTCCCACTAGGAAAATGACATCGCCTTCGGCTTTGAAACCTTGTGTTGTAATATGATCTGTGTCATGTACCAGACCGACCATACCGACTACAGGCGTCGGATAGATCGAACCTTTGGCATTTTCGTTGTACAAGCTAACGTTGCCCCCGATAACAGGTGTATCCAGTACACGGCAAGCTTCTGCCATACCGTCTACGGCTTTTTCCATTTGCCAGAAAATATCCGGTTTTTCAGGGTTACCAAAGTTCAGATTGTCCGTAATCGCCAAAGGCTCTCCACCAGAGCATACAATGTTTCGAGCTGCTTCGCTGACTGCAATCCGTCCCCCTACCTCAGGGTCCAGATATACATAACGTCCGTTACAATCTGTAGTCATTGCAAGTCCCTTGCGGGTGCCACGTACGGTCACTACAGCTGCATCCGAACCCGGACGAACGGCCGTACTGGTGCGAACCATGTAATCATATTGCTCGTATACCCATTTCTTGCTAGCTACACTTGGTGAAGATAGCACCTTTTTCAGCGCGCCGTTCAAGTCCGTTACTTCTGCATACCGAAGTGTGTCAATCGCAGCATTTTGCTCATAATAAGCAGGGACTTCGGAAGGCTTGTCATAGATCGGACACTCGTCAACCAGCGCCGTCACTGGCATATCACCCACCACTTCACCGTGATGGAACAAACGCAAACGACCGTCATCCGTCACTTTACCGACCTTGGCACAAATGACGCCCCAACGCTCGAAAATTTCAAGCGCCTGTGCTTCATCCTTAGGCTCAACAACGAACAACATACGCTCCTGTGATTCAGACAGCATCATTTCATAAGGTGTCATGCCCTCTTCACGCTGCGGTACCTGATCCAGGTACAGCTCAAGACCGTTGCCCGCCTTGCTTGCCATTTCAGCACTGGAGCAGGTAAGTCCCGCTGCGCCCATATCCTGAATACCCAGTACAATACCGCTGTCGATCAGTTCCAGACATGATTCCATAACCAGCTTTTCCATGAATGGATCGCCCACTTGAACCGCAGTCCGATTTGCTTCGGATTCCTCTGTCAGCTCAACGGATGCGAAAGTTGCTCCATGAATCCCGTCACGTCCTGTTGGTGGGCCTACGTAGAACACCGGGTTACCAACCCCTTTTGCCACACCACGTTGGATTTTATCATGGTCAATCAGTCCAACACACATTGCATTAACGAGCGGATTGCCTTCGTAGCTTTCGTCAAATACAACCTCTCCACCCACGGTCGGAATACCGATACAGTTCCCGTAGCCCGCAATACCCGATACCACATGCTCGAACAAATATTTCACACGGTCGCTCTCCAGCTTGCCAAAACGCAGCGAGTTCAACACCGCCACAGGTCTCGCACCCATGGAGAAAATATCACGGATAATGCCGCCTACCCCAGTTGCTGCCCCTTGGAAAGGCTCTACAGCGGATGGATGGTTATGACTTTCGATTTTAAATACAACCGCTTGGTTGTCTCCAATATCAACAATCCCTGCTCCTTCACCAGGTCCCATCAGAACTCGCGGTCCGCTCGTCGGGAAACGTCTCAGCAACGGCTTGGAGTTTTTGTAAGCACAATGCTCTGACCACATAACACTGAACACGCCAATCTCCGTATAATTCGGCTTACGCCCCATGAATTCGCAGATCAGCGCATATTCACTGTCCGACACACCCATCTGCTGATACAGTTTATGTTCGGCAACCTGCTCTGCCGTCGGTTCCTTAGCGGACACTTGCTGCGCCATGACGATCCCTCCAAGCATTCAAAATAGATGTAAACATACGTTTGCCGTCATCCGTTCCAAGCAATGCGTCCACTGCGCGTTCCGGGTGGGGCATCATGCCCAGCACGTTACCTTGTTCATTACAAATCCCTGCAATATCCGTCATGGAACCATTGGGATTATCTTTATACGTAAATACGATCTGATTGTTCGCCTGCAAACGAGCCAGCGTCTCATCATCACAGTAATAGTTGCCTTCACCATGTGCGATCGGAATAATGATCTCTTCACCAGCAGCATAATCTCTTGTAAAAGGCGTTTGGTTATTCGCAACCTGCAACACCGTATCACGGCAAAGGAATTTCATCGACAGATTACGGCGCAAAGCTCCTGGCAACAGCCCGGCTTCGGTCAAAATTTGAAAACCGTTGCAAATCCCCAAAATATATTTGCCCTCGGCAGCCGCTTTGGCTACTTCCTTCATCACCGGAGCAAACCTGGAAATCGCACCACACCGCAGATAATCCCCGTAGGAGAAGCCTCCCGGAACAAGAATACAATCGTAAGGTGACAGATCCGTTGCCGTATGCCAAACATAATCGACAGGTTCACCGACCGTGTCCTCTATCGCCTTATAGCAGTCAATATCACAGTTGGAGCCCGGAAAAACCAGAACTGCAAATTTCATGGAATCAGCCCTCCAGTTCGTAGCGGTAGTCTTCAATGACCGTGTTGGCCAACAGCTTTTCACACATCTCGATGACGCGTTTCTCTGCACTCTCGCGGTCTGTTGTATCCAGATTCAGTTCCATATACTTACCAATTCTGACGCTGTCCACTTCTCCGAAACCCATAGAATGCAGTGCGCCTTGCACCGCGACCCCCTGCGGGTCCAAAACGCTTTGCTTTATCGTGACATAGACTGTTGCTTTCATCATGTTCCTTCAGTTCCTCCTCCGAATGAGTGAATCCTATTGGTTGAATTATGATTACTATTTACTGTGCCGTCAGACGCCGCCAAATATCCGTATATCTTGCAGTTGTTTCTTCTACGACCTCAGCAGGCAATGGATCGGGCTTGCTGTTCTTGTCCCAACCGGAGGCTGCCAAATAGCTTCGCACCGGCTCCTTGTCCATGCTATCAATCTCAACATCCAGCTCATACTTCTCCTGTGCCCAGAAACGAGATGAATCCGGAGTGAAAATTTCATCAATCAAAATCACCTTGCCATCAACAAGTCCAAACTCAAACTTGCAATCCGCTAAAATGATTCCTCGCTTTTCGCAGAAAGCACGCGCAAATTCGTACAATGCCAAGCTTTTTTCCTCAAGTTCACCTGTTAGCTCAACCCCGACCAGTTCCTTCATTTGATGAAGGGAAATGTCCTCGTCGTGACCGACGTCGTTTTTGGCAGCCGGTGTAAATAAAGGCTTGGGAAAGCGTTCATTCTTACGTAGCCCCTTAGGCAATGGAATACCGTTTACCTCACCGGTCTGTTCATATTGACGCCAGCCGCCTCCGGTAATATATCCGCGCACCACACACTCGATGTCGATGCGTTCAGCCTTCAGCGTGACCATGATCCGATCCTTTAGCAGCTCTTTATTCTGTTCGTCGATGACATGTCCGAGCTTGTTTACATCGGTATGCACGACATGGTTTTCCAGCAGGTCTTTCGTCTGCTCGAACCAGAAAGTACTGAGCTTGTTCAGAACATTCCCCTTTTCCGGTACAGGCGGCTCCAACACATAATCAAAAGCTGAAATCCGATCCGTCACGACAATCAGAAAATGTTCTCCGAGATCATACAACTCACGCACTTTGCCTTTGTACAAAAGCGGCGCATGAATCAGACCTTCGGCGGTAGACAATGACATTTCATTACACCTCTTTCAAAAGAGTATGGCCCCTCCTAAATCGAGCCTTTGCCCCTCCTAAATCCTCCCCTCAGGGAGGACCCCCAGGGCTGCTGCCCTCGGGACTCCCGCAAGGGTTGGCTAATGGGCAAGGTGAGGGCGTGTATTTTGTAGCTATGGTGAAGTGAGCGCGTTTCGCTGGATGAAGGCTTGTTCGCACAAGCCCTCATCCAGCAACGCTTTTACGTTGGTGCGAACGGCTGGCTCAAGGCTTCGCTTCTTGAGCCTGTGCGTGCTCGTGAGGACTGCGGGCTGTTTGCTGCGCAAATTCGGCAACCCCCACGAGCACGTGGTCTGTGATAGAAAAGCAGTGGAACACGCTTTTCTATCGCTCTTGGGAAGGTGCGGCATCTTATGTGCCGCACCTCCCCTAGTTCTGCTCCCACACGAAGGTTGGTGCTGGAAGCAGCGGAGCGGACGGAATCGTTCTGGAGAAGCGTTAGCGCTTGCCTTTGCCCCTGAATTCCAACCTTTGCAGATTTTCCAGGAAACCAGGGGCAACAGCAATCGGAAGAATGATCCGTTCGCGCAGCGGCCTCATCACGCTCCTGAGCCTCTCCCAAGCACCAAACCGTCCTCTACTCCCCTAATCCCAACTTTTTAAAGATCGTATCCACGTTCTTCAAATGCCAAGCCGGGTTGAACGCATCCTCGATTTCATCCGGACTGAGCACGGCAGTAATTTCCGGAGTCGCCTCGACAATTTCGCGGAACTGGCGTTGCTCTTCCCATGCCTGCATCGCACGCGGTTGTACGGTATCGTAAGCTTTTTCACGACTAAAGCCCTTGTCGATCAGCTTCGTCATAATGCGGCCGGAGAATGGTACACCATACGTACGCGCCATATTGCGCTTCATATTTTCAGGGAAGACCGTCAGATTTTTCACGATATTGCCAAAACGGTTCAGCATATAGTTCAACAGCATCGTTGCATCTGGCAGAATGATACGTTCTACAGAAGAATGCGAAATGTCGCGTTCATGCCACAACGTTACGTTCTCATACGCCGATACCATATGCCCACGAATCACACGTGCCAGACCGGAGATGTTTTCACTTCCGATCGGATTGCGTTTATGTGGCATCGCGGAAGATCCTTTTTGACCTTTGGCAAAAGCTTCTTCCACCTCACGGAATTCACTCTTTTGCAATGCACGGACTTCTGTAGCAAACTTGTCCAACGATGTGGCGATCAACGCCAACGTGGCCATGTATTCAGCATGACGGTCGCGCTGGAGCGTTTGTGTAGAAATCGGGGCAGGCTTGGTGCCGAGCTTGCGGCATACGAATTCTTCCACAGCCGGGTCGATGTTGGCGTATGTTCCGACCGCACCGGACATTTTACCGTATTGTACTTGGTCAGCAGCATAGCGGAAACGTTCCAGATTGCGCTTCATTTCCTCGTACCACAGGCCCATTTTCAGTCCAAATGTGGTCGGCTCAGCATGCACTCCATGTGTACGTCCCATCATCGGTGTGTGCTTGTAAGCCAATGCTTTTTCCTTCAAAATTTCAATAAAATTCAGAATATCTCGTTCCAGAATTTCATTCGCCTGCTTTAACAGATAGCCCAGAGCCGTATCAACCACGTCTGTAGAGGTTAGGCCATAATGTACCCATTTGCGCTCGTCGCCAAGACTTTCGGATACCGTACGGGTAAAAGCAATGACATCATGTCTTGTCTCCTGCTCAATTTCATAGATCCGTTCAATATCAAAGCTTGCATTTTTACGCAGAGCCACGGTATCTTCTTTTGGGATAACACCTAACTCAGCCCATGCTTCACAGGCACACAGTTCTACTTCCAGCCAAGCTTTAAATTTATTTTCTTCCGTCCAAATCGCTCTCATTTCCGGTCTGCTATAGCGTTCGATCATGACTATTTATTCCCCCAAATATTGGTTTGATCAATCCATTCCAGCGCTTGTTCCGTGTCCTGGCACAACAGATTAATATGTCCCATCTTTCGGCCTGGCTTGGCTTCACTTTTTCCATACAAATGTAGTTTTGGTACAACACTCAATCTTTCAGCTTCAGCATCTGATTGTCCGAACCGTCGAATTACGTCCTCCAAATGCTCACCTAGTACATTGACCATCACCACCGGAGTCAGCAGCTTCGTGTTGCCCAGTGGCAAACCACAAATCGCACGTATATGTTGCTCAAATTGCGAGGTGGCGCAACCCTCCATCGTGTAATGGCCGGAGTTATGGGGTCGTGGTGCCAACTCATTAACGTATAATTGTCCGTCTTCGGTGACAAACATCTCCACAGCGAGCAGCCCCACCGCATCCAATGACTCCGCCACAGCCAGCGCCAATTTGCGTGCTTCCTCCTGGACAGCTTCAGGTACGCGTGCGGGTACAATCGACGTGTGCAAAATGTTGTTCACGTGGATGTTTTCCGCAGGTGGAAAGGCTTTGGCTTCACCGTTCGTGCTGCGAGCTACAATCACCGAGATTTCGCAGCGAAAACGGATGAACTGTTCCAACACCAGTTCCGCACCGCTTCCAGCCAGTTGCTCGTAGGCATTCGCGGCTTCCTCCGATTGGCGAATGACCACTTGGCCCTTGCCATCATAACCGCCGACTGCTGTTTTGAGCACACACGGCACACCCAGTTCGGCTACCGCTTGAACCATATCGGCAGGACTGCTAATTTCACGATATGGAGCGACAGGAACACCAGCTGCTTCAATAGCACGTTTTTCACGCAGACGATGCTGTGTCGTGTACAAAAGACTGCTGCCCTGCGGTACACTGGATTCCTGTTCCAAAAGCGCGGCTACACCCGCATCCACATTTTCAAACTCATACGTGATCACGTCACACCGTTCAGCCAGTTCTCTGGCCGCGTGCTCATCATCATAGGCAGCACGGATTTGTTCTGACACCTGTCCACACGGACTATCCGGTGCAGGGTCCAGTGTCACGAAGCGATAGCCTAGGTTAGTTCCTGCCAGTACAAGCATTCTGCCTAATTGTCCGCCTCCCAAAATTCCAATCACTGTGCCAGGAGGGCGAATACGGCCAGCGGATTCACATGCTTCATTCATAGCGAGTCACTGCCTTCCAGTACCTCGTCACGGATACGGTCGCGTCTTGCCACAACCCGCTGACTTATCTTTTCGTCAAAAGCACCTAATATTTGTGCAGCCAGCAACCCTGCGTTGGTAGAGCCTGGCTTACCGATTGCCACAGTGGCAACTGGAATACCACCCGGCATCTGCACAATGGAGAGCAGGGAGTCCAGACCATTCAGAGCCTTCGACTGAACAGGCACACCAATCACTGGCAAGGAGGTCTTCGCAGCCACCATTCCCGGCAGATGTGCAGCCCCACCCGCACCAGCAATAATGACCTTTATTCCGCGCCCGGCGGCCTCTTCTGCAAAACGAAACATTAAATCCGGTGTACGATGGGCTGATACTACTTTTTTCTCATATCCGATTTCAAGCTCGTCCAGCACAGCACATGCATGTTGCATGGTGTCCCAGTCTGATGTGCTGCCCATAATGACAGCGACCTGCACTGACATGTCCTTCACTCCCTGTTTATCAATAAGCGCCAAAAATCCGGCACTCGAAAATAACGTTATTTTCAAGACACCGGACTACGAAAAAACAAACGACAGAGCCTCTTAAAGGCATGCCAAAAGCAAGCCTGTTCCACCGCATCCAAATGCGGCTTCAGCCGTATGTCTCCCGTAGTCCGGAAATTTAAGGTTTCCAG
The DNA here is from genome assembly GCF_044784315.1 of Paenibacillus sp. DP01. NCBI lineage: Bacteria > Bacillati > Bacillota > Bacilli > Caryophanales > Paenibacillaceae > Paenibacillus > Paenibacillus sp. DP01. The sequence goes on along the minus strand of NZ_CP173059.1, from coordinate 953,783 downwards.
GTAGAAACTTCCGGGCCATATCCCCGGCATTATACGAGTCAAGATTGTGCTTACTCCATACCCAACGATATACTTTCTCAGCATAATCGTGATGGATTTCGGCTCCAACATGTGTACCTAATTAAATTGTACCTAAAGTTCATTTTTTATCGACAATACACTTCATAGTTTAACAATTCCCTACACCCTGTGTCAACTTGAAAACGAACATTGTCATAATGATACAAATTAATGTTCGTGTTTAACAAAAACCAAGCCCTTTATATGCACACCTCAGGACTATTGTATTACATTTAGCTATCACTCTACCTACACTGGTAACGGCCAGCAATACATCTTTCCAACAAAAATAAAAAGCCGGCACTTCCTGTACAGGTAGTGATCCGACTTTTAATTTTTTATTTCGTTATTTTACGACCAGCACGGGGATACGTGCATGCTGCACCACATTGTGACTTACGCTACCTAATACAAATTCACGAATACCACCCAATCCGCGACTGCCAATCACAATCACATCGAAGCCATTCTCATTGGCATAATCCAAAATCACTTCGGCCGGCGAACCTTGAATCAGCTCTACCTTGGCGTCTACACCTTGCTCAGCAAGCCGCTTTTTAACTTCATCCGTAGTTTGCTCAGCCAAATCATAATACTCTTTATTCACCGAAGCTGGAATTGGAGCCAAACCTTCGCCCATAAAAATCCGCGGGAAATCGAATGCTGTCACTACCTCAAGCTTCGAGGAGGGTGATGCCTTCACCAATTCAGCTGCCTTCAATAAAGCTTTGTTGGAAGCATCCGAACCGTCATAAGCAAGCAATACTTTTGAAAATAGCATAATACGCACCTCTTCCGAATTCAGTTTGTTAAATCAAAGCCTGAAATTATGTATTCCTGTGGTTGTTCACTTCATACATCATGTAATGGCTGAGAATAGCCTTCTCAATCATCATTAAACTTCCCTATGAGAAGCTAAACTCCCAGCCTTAGCGTAAAAAATACCCATAGAGCAATGCGTTAATGAATAGCAACGCAGGAATACCTAATCTGAAGGTCATATGCCGTGTTTTATGGCGTTTGCGGTACATCGCAATGAGTACACCCAATGCGCCCCCGATCAGGGCCAGCAAAAACAACGTCCGTTCAGGTACACGATCACGGTGTTTACGTGCTCTCTTTTTATCTTCCGACATTACCAGATAGCCTACTGCATTAATGAACAGCAGCCATACCAACAAGCCTGTCTGCAATGTCTCTCCTCCTTTTGCACACCGTACCAGTTTCAGGTATTAGGACTTATATAGGGCTCTCTTCTTCATTATAACCTCACCCCTTTTATAGAAACAACGCCTTCTCTGACTGGGAAAACGTTTTTGCGGAAATAGTAACGGTGTATGAGGGCAATTCCCGAGTGCATTTATTTTGTCTTAAAGGAGGAACTACGATGGAAAGCACCCATGAATACGTTGAAAAGCTACGAGAAAATGCAAAAAAGGCAGAACGTAACCGTAAACAAGGAAAAGGAACTCCCAGCGCCAGCTTGCCAACAAAACAGCATAGCAAAAACCCCTGATCATGGGATCTGACTCTCATTAAATAAAATTAAAGGTACACTCAGTTGTTCACCTTTTATCAAAAGCAACAAGCAGACTCTTTATGAGATTTCTGCTTGTTGTTTTCTTTTATAAATATTTTCCATTTAGCTGCATTCAAAGCGATTACATATATAAAAACGAGTTTTAAAGTTATATTTTCTAACATATATATTGACTAAAAGCGATTTTTCACTCTATAATGCGTGATATTAACGTAATTCGACAAAATATTTGTCAGTTAATCTATCATCAATACTTTGAGTTTTTAGATTGGAGAGGAGCTTTATATGACTAACATGAAAAAAATGACAATGATTCCCCTGTTGGCCAGCTTTATTCTCGGAAGTACCTTATGGAGTGGTGGATTTACTGCTAACGCTGCGGCAGCAGCTACAACCAGCACAACGGTATCTACTTCTAACACTACAACTTCAGACAAATCTGAAAATCCACAAACTAATCATTTACCCAATATTAAAATACTAGCCACAGGAGGGACCATTGCAGGGTCATCCTCCGTCAACACGGATACAACCGGCTACAAAGCAGGCGCATTAGGTGTTGAAACCTTAATCAATGCCGTTCCTGAGATGAAAAGTATTGCAAATGTCAGTGGTGAGCAAGTGGTTAACGTGGGTAGCCCCGATGTTAATAATGAAATCCTCTTAAAACTTGCCAAACGCACCAACGAACTGCTTGCCAGAGACGATGTAGACGGTATTGTCATTACCCATGGTACAGATACATTGGAAGAAACGGCATACTTCCTTAACCTTGTCGTTAAGAGCGATAAGCCTGTAGTTGTTGTTGGCTCTATGCGCCCAGCTACTGCCATCAGTGCCGATGGTCCATTCAACCTTTATAATGCTGTAAAAGTTGCCGGAGCTTCGGCCTCCAAAGGCCAAGGTGTACTCGTATTGCTGAACGATCGCATCGGTGCAGCAAGATACATCACAAAAACGAACACAACTGCAGTCGATACGTTCAAGTCTGTGGAGCAGGGCTACCTTGGAGCTGTAGTGGGCGATCAAGTATACTACTACTACAAATCCACTCATAAGCATACGACTTCTTCTGTATTCGACGTCTCTAATCTCACCCAACTGCCGCAAGTAGATATTCTATACGAGTATCAAAACAATGGTCGCTACCTGTATGATGCTGCCGTAGCAGCTGGCGCCAAGGGCATAGTGGTCGCTGGTTCCGGTAATGGTTCCTTATCCAAGACCTCCTCAGAAGGCGCAGAGGCCGCAGGCAAAAAAGGAGTTATTATTGCCCGCTCCAGCCGCGTAGGAAGTGGAGTTGTGTCCCCATCGACAAAAGACGCAGCATCGAACTTTGTGTCCACCGATTCGCTCAATCCGCAAAAAGCACGGATTTTACTCATGCTCGCTTTGACCCAGACGCATGATGTTAATCAAATCCAATCTTTCTTTAATGAATACTAAGGGCAGTTATTCCAAACCAAATAAATATAACTTCATTATTATAAAAAAGAAGCAGCAGTTACGGTTGACCACCGTACTGCTGCTTCTTTTATGCAAGACAATGTCTGGCACCCATAACGATTACATCTGGTATCCAAACGTCTTGGTCTTATACAGCCATTCGTTTTCCCTTACAGGTAGCATTAAGACTGCTGTTTGGGAATCCCATTCAAGCTTGGAGGATATTTAGCTTGCTTCTCTGGATGAGCAGCGATTTCTTCCTCCAGTATACTTGATTTATTTTGCTGATTATTGATTTTAAGCGGCTTATGTTTGGGCATAAATACTCACCTCCTCGGATTACCATGCCAAGGAGTAAGCTTTTTTATACCGACATACGCCTGCTAATTGTGTAGCTTGAAGCACGCTCTGGCAATCTTTATTCGCCCTGCTTTTGCTCCATTGCTGCTTTTAGCAAATCACCCAAGCTGGAGCCAAAAGATTCCTTCTTTTCAAACTGTTTTACCAGCTTTTGCTGTTCCCGCTTGTTTACCCGTTGCTTGTCCTTATCCAGCGTCTCCGTAATGCCACAGGATAAGCATCTTACATACAAACCTGCCTTGCCCTCTTTCATTTCCATTTTCTTATGACACTGCGGACAACGTCGATTGGACAAGCGTTTTTCGCCTGAACGACGGTAACCGCAATCCGCACTTGGACATACAAGAAACTTGCCTTTCTTCCCTTTCTTCTCCAACAACTTTGTACCACAATCCGGACAATGGCTATTCGTTACGTTATGGGGCTTGTACTCAGCGCTGCTATTTTTCACAGTAGAAACCAATTCTTTCGCCATAGCACGGATAGAATTCAAAAATGGCTCAGGTTGTCCTTGACCACGGGCGATCCGTTCTAACTCCGCTTCCCATTGTGCCGTCAATTCGGGCGTTCGCAGCTGTGGAGCCGCCAGTTCGATCAGTTGCTTGCCTTTGCCAGTTGGATGCATCACGTTCCCCTGGCGCTCTATCGTATCCGAGCTGACGAGTTTCTCGATCAGATCCGCACGGGTGGCTGGAGTACCCAGGCCATGCTTTTCCATCTGAGCCAGCAGGGCTGCTTCTGTATACCGCTTCGGCGGCATTGTTCGTCCAGCTCGTACAATACAACGCTGCAATTGGACGGAGTCTCCTTTTTTCAGCTCAGGCAAAATAACGCCCCGTCCATTACTTTCACGGTCATCTGTCTCTTCCTCGTCCAATTCATAATGACTTTCGTCATACACAGCACGCCAACCGCTATCTTTTATGGTTGTACCTTTTACCTGAAATGTTTCCTGCCCCACCATGACCGATACAGCTACAGCATCATAACGTGCAGGTGGGTAGAACAGACTGATAAAACGGCGTGCAATCAGATCATACAGCTTACGCTCCTCTGGGCTTAACTGATTAAGCAATAACGTCTGCTCAGTAGGAATAATCGCATGGTGATCTGTGACTTTACTGTCATCTACAACTCGTTTTGTGATTGGCAATTTGTTACGCAATAGCGGACGTGCTAAAGAAGCATACGGACCCACGGCTACGCTACTGAGCCTTTCCTTAAGGGAATCCACCATATCGGAGGTAAGATAACGACTGTCTGTACGTGGATAAGTCACCAGCTTATGCTGCTCATATAGACGCTGAAGAACATTAGACGTCTGCTTGGCCGAGAAGCCGTAGCGCTGGTTAGCATCTCTTTGCAGCTCAGTTAGGTCATACGCAAGCGGGTGAGGCTCGCTTTTTTCACTTTTTTTAACACTCACAACTGTACCTTTGGCCCCCTCAAGCCTGCGGCGCAAAGTCTCTGCCTGAGTACGGTCAAACATACGTGAATCCCCATTTTCTGCACGCCATGTTGCCTGAAAATGACCAAAATCCGCCGTCAACGTATCATATTCTTGAGAACGAAACTGGGTGATCTCTTTCTCACGTTCCATAATCATCCCCAGTGTCGGTGTCTGCACTCTTCCAGCCGAAAGCTGGGCGTTATAACGAACCGTTAACGCGCGGGTTACATTGAGACCAATCATCCAGTCTGCTTCAGCCCTACAGCGAGCCGATTCATATAAACGATCAAACTGCTGGCCAGGCAATAATTTCGCGAAACCTGCCTTAATTGCCTTATCCGTCTGCGAGGAAATCCATAAACGCCGGAAAGGCTTCCTCCAGTTTGCCATTTGTATAATCCAACGCGCCAACAATTCTCCTTCACGAGCAGCATCTGTTGCCACGATAAGTTCTCCAATGTCCTGTCGTTTCATCAGCTGCTGTACAGCTTTGAACTGATGATTGCTCTCCCGCAATACCTTTAACTTGGAGTTCTTCGGAAGAATGGGCAAGTCCTCTAAGTTCCAATTCGCATACTTAGAATCGTAATCCTCAGGCTCTGCTAATCCGACCAAATGACCCAAAGCCCATGTCACTACATACTTAGGTCCTTCTATATAACTTTTATGCTTCTCACGGCTGCCCATCACACGTGCAATCTCTCTGGCCACGGATGGTTTTTCTGCCAATACCAATACCTTCATGTTACGCTCCTTTCTCTCATAATGTTAATTATACCATCCTGCCATCTTACGATAAATCTAATGCCAACCAACGTCTCTTTATTAACACGATCTTTACACACTATTACTATTGCTCATGCATTAGTTAGCAGCTTACAAATCAGGCACACTCCATTTTAATAACAGACCCGCATACGTCAGGCCTCCCCCGAACCCATATAACACCACATGTTGTCCATATCTTAAACGCCCATCATCCAATCCACACTTTAAAGCCAACGGAATGGACGCCGCCGAAGTGTTGCCATAAAACTCTACACTCGTCAGCGTCTTTTCTAAAGGTACTGCACTCTTTTCACATATGGACTCAATCATTCTCAGATTAGCGCTATGAGGTACAAACCAGTCAAGATCCTCTTTCCCCATATTTGCCTTATCCATTAATCGCTCGATTCCTGCTGGGACAGAACGTACAGCCCATTTATAAACCTCACGTCCATTTTGAGCGATAAAACCATTATCTTGCAGCTTCTCTCCATCCAAATAGTTAGATAATCCTGCGCGATAAAGATGTGCTCCTCCTTGCCCAAAGGTTCCTATATCTGAAGTCAAAAACGACCCTTCATCCTCGTCATATTCAACAAGTGCAACCCCTGCTCCATCTCCAAAAAGAACACATGTCGTCCGGTCCGTATAATCTGTAATTTTGGATAATGTTTCGGCTCCAATCACTAGAACCTTGCGATGTAGACCACCCGTAATCAGACCATTTGCCAAATGAAGTCCATAGGCAAAGCCTGCGCATGCAGCACTAACATCCATTGACCCTGTATTGGGAATATTAAAATAAGCCTGAATACGGGAAGCCGTACTTGGAAAATAGTAATCAGGTGTACTCGTCGCTACAATGATCATGTCAACATCGTCCACATTTACGTTATAAAGGTTAACCATACGTTTAATAGCTTGTATACATAAATCAGATACATACTGATCTTCGGCCGCGATTCGTCGTTCCCGCATACCCGTTCGTTGTACAATCCACTCGTCACTAGTCTCCACAAGCTTCTCCAAGTCGGCGTTCGTCAAAATCCGTTCAGGTACATAAGTGCCAAGGGCCGTTAACTTTGCTTTTGAATTCAACAATCTGATCACTCTCCTTTATAATCCATATTCATATTATACCACCAGATACTAATACCTGGTACTAATTTTCTTTAAAAAATGTCTATCTATTTACTAGCTAATATCCACAGATTCAGTCGAACTTATAACTAACTTAAACTAATTAAAAATTCTACTCATATTTAACACAAAAAAGGACCATGATCTCAAAAAGATCATGGTCCTTTTTTCTTGTTGCTTGGCGGCGTCCTACTCTCCCAGGACCCTGCGGTCCAAGTACCATCGGCGCTGGAGGGCTTAACGGTCGTGTTCGGGATGGGTACGTGTGGAACCCCTCCGCTATCGCCACCAAACATGAATTTGCTTCGCAAATTCTTCCGTAAGCTTATTCGGTTCATCACAGATCGTGTGAATGAATCGCCATACGCTTGTCGTATGTACTTCTACATACCTTCAAGGTTACACCCTGAAAACTGGATCCGAAACTCATTGCGCCTTATCTTAGGATAAGCCCTCGACCGATTAGTATTGGTCAGCTCCATGCATTACTGCACTTCCACCCCCAACCTATCTACCTCGTCGTCTTCAAGGGGTCTTACATACTGGGAAATCTCATCTTGAGGGGGGCTTCACGCTTAGATGCTTTCAGCGCTTATCCCTTCCGTACATAGCTACCCAGCGGTGCTCCTGGCGGAACAACTGGTACACCAGCGGTACGTCCATCCCGGTCCTCTCGTACTAAGGACAGCTCCTCTCAAATTTCCTACGCCCACGACAGATAGGGACCGAACTGTCTCACGACGTTCTGAACCCAGCTCGCGTACCGCTTTAATGGGCGAACAGCCCAACCCTTGGGACCTACTTCAGCCCCAGGATGCGATGAGCCGACATCGAGGTGCCAAACCTCCCCGTCGATGTGGACTCTTGGGGGAGATAAGCCTGTTATCCCCAGGGTAGCTTTTATCCGTTGAGCGATGGCCCTTCCATGCGGTACCACCGGATCACTAAGCCCGACTTTCGTCCCTGCTCGACTTGTAGGTCTCGCAGTCAAGCTCCCTTCTGCCTTTGCACTCTTCGAATGATTTCCAACCATTCTGAGGGAACCTTGGGGCGCCTCCGTTACTCTTTAGGAGGCGACCGCCCCAGTCAAACTGCCCACCTGACACTGTCCTCGTACCGGATCACGGTACCAAGTTAGAACCTAGATACGATCAGGGTGGTATCCCAAGGATGCCTCCCTTCAAGCTGGCGCTCAAAGTTCTACGGCTCCCACCTATCCTGTACAGATCGTACCCAAATTCAATATCAAGCTGCAGTAAAGCTCCATGGGGTCTTTCCGTCTTGTCGCGGGTAACCTGCATCTTCACAGGTATTAAAATTTCACCGGATCTCTCGTTGAGACAGCGCCCAAGTCGTTACGCCATTCGTGCGGGTCAGAATTTACCTGACAAGGAATTTCGCTACCTTAGGACCGTTATAGTTACGGCCGCCGTTTACTGGGGCTTCGGTTCATAGCTTCGCCCGAAGGCTTACCACTCCCCTTAACCTTCCAGCACCGGGCAGGCGTCAGCCCGTATACTTCGCCTTGCGGCTTCGCACAGACCTGTGTTTTTGCTAAACAGTCGCTTGGGCCTTTTCACTGCGGCCCCCTCGGGCTATTCACCCTACCGAGGCACCCCTTCTCCCGAAGTTACGGGGTCATTTTGCCGAGTTCCTTAACGAGAGTTCTTCCGCGCGCCTTAGAATTCTCTTCTCGCCTACCTGTGTCGGTTTGCGGTACGGGCACCTTCTCCTGGCTAGAGGCTTTTCTTGGCAGTCTGAGATCATGACCTTCGCTACTGTAATTTTCGCTCCCCATCACAGCCCAGCCTTACGATGTGCGGATTTGCCTACACATCAGCCTCACTGCTTAGACGGACATCCATCAGTCCGCGTCACTACCCTACTGCGTCACCCCATCGCTCATAGCGGATTACGGTGGTACAGGAATTTCGACCTGTTGTCCTTCGACTACGCCTATCGGCCTCGCCTTAGGTCCCGACTTACCCTGAGCGGACGAACCTTCCTCAGGAACCCTTA
>NZ_CP173059.1:447500-940000 GCF_044784315.1 Paenibacillus sp. DP01 | reverse complement strand
TGTCGCAAAGAAAACAGCTTCACTAGGCATCCCCGCTCCAGTTGGTCCCAAAAAGGTATTGTTGACCACCAGGATATAAGCCATGGTCATAAAAGTAGTGATCCCCGCAATAATCTCGGTGCGGACGTTCGTGCCATGTTCCTTTAATTTAAAGAAACGCTCCATGAGTCGTAATTCCTCCTACGCAAAGCATACTCGTATTGTTGTCGTTCAATTGCTGTAATATTCGCCTTCATATACGCTATATTACATCCGTTATTTTAGGCTCTCGCCTACGGCTTGTCAACAGAAAAAACGAATGTTACAAATTGAACACATATGTATTGTTCGGAAAATAGATAACCCGCAAGCTATTATACAGCTGGCGGGTTATTATTTAGGATAATCAGATATTTTTATACTTATCAAAGGCATCCGCTGTATCTGGTATATTTTCCAGATAAACGATCTTCCCTTCTGTATCCAGTCGGGCTTTGTCCACTCCAGTAAGTGTATAAACTTCGCCTGTTACTTTTTTACCGCACACTGCCCATTTAGTTTGATAGGTATCAGCTTCTTCGGAAACAAGCTTCCACCCCTCATACATATGCTTAATTTCGAGCGTCCCCTCGAAGAACATGTTCAAAAAGCTTTTCCAACTGTTCATCCCTTGTTTTCGATTACCATTCAATACAAACTCAATCTTCTCGGAAAAAAGGCTGATTAATCGTTCTCTGCTCGTCTCATCATCTTTTGCTAAATCATAGTAGTGAAAATAGTCTTCTAAAATCTTCATCGAGTGGCCTCCAAAATCATTTTGTCCTCGCACATTTTTACATATTCTTCACATTGCTAGACATACGCTGTAGTGCATCTGTTAAAGCCACAATTTCCTCGTCTTGAAAATTGTAGAGAAGTTGTTCCTGAAAGGCTTGTCTTTGCTCTGTCAAAACTTGCAGCTCTTGAATCCCTAATTCGGTTAAACGTATATAAGTTACACGCTTATCCTGCTCTTTTTTACTGCGTAAAATCAGACCTTCCTCTTCCAGCCTTTTCAGATGCCGGGTCACTGCTGCACCATCCAGAACGAGCAGATGTTGAAGCTCCAGCTGACTTAATTCCTGACGATGGTCAATATGATACAAAATTTCGACCTTGGTAAAGCTGGTTTTTAACTGTGCTTCAAAAGCGTTATTCATTTCTTTACACAAAAGATGCATGCGATAAAATAACTGGCTTTTTTCAGAGCAATGTTCGATGACTACCTCGCCTCCTTTTGATACTTGACCCATCAATTGATATATCAAGTATTATACACCCTCACTATAAATAAACAAGCCATGAGACAAGTCTACATATACAAAAAAGTTGGGGGTAAGGTTTTTCTCCATCACTCAATTCATATCCAAACGTAATGCTATCGCCCAGAAATACAGCATGGCTACCTTGGTATTTGCCTTGATTAATTGGCATTCGATGTCTCTCCTATCTATTAGATCGTATTGTTGATTTCGATAAATTTATGTTCGATTGATGTCATTTCGTGATTGGGACGGGATATTAAATATGTATCCATGTAGCCAAAAACCGGAGGAACGAGTAGATAGGATGCTACTTTAAATTGCCGGGCCAGCTTTTTGGACATAAGGGTAATTCCCATTCCCATTAGAGCGAATTCCACCATCGTATCAAATATTCCAACCTCGACAACCTCACCATGGGTCAATTGCATGTCCTGATACATCTTCTCTAAATGCGTGAGGTATAGGCAGCTATCCGACAATATGATAATAGAAGCTCCTTGTAGTACTTGCTGGAGATCCGAACCTTCGTGTATACCCTTCCCCACCAGCACCAGCTCTTCACGGCATATTTTTTGATAATGAATATATGGGTTGGTAGGATATCCTGTAACAAAAGCAATATCAAGCTCTCCGTCGAGGATGAATTGTTCCATTTCCGTTGTGGTTCCCGTTTTTAATGTCACCGAAACCTGCGGATACATCTCATATACCTTCGTTAGCGCCCTTGTTGTTTCGCCTGCTACAATGGACTGCATCGTGCCGACGCGCAGTTTTTCCTCCTGGGGTCTCATTTTCATCTCCGTGTCTTGCCATAGCAGCAAAATTTGCTTGTACTGAGCGTATAAAATTTCGCCTGCGGGTGTCAGTTCCATACCACGAGGCTTTCTGTAAAATAACGCTGTGCCATAATAGGTCTCCAGCTTCTTTATTTTTGCCGTCATATTCGATTGCAGATGATTCAGTTTCTGGGCAGCTTCTGTCAGGCTTCTCAGCTCTGCCACCGAAACGAATGCCTGCATATTTTGAATATCCACCGCTTTACCTCCCATCAAATAAAATGATATCCACATCATTAACAAGCATTATTCTTTATGAGTTAAGTGTATTATATTGGGCTTAAGCGTTATTTTCTACTCACATTTTAAAATTAGGAGGGATGGCACATGGTTAAACAGAAGATTCGTGCAGGTATCATAGGAGGTTCGATGAATAACAAATGGGCCAGCCAAACGCATATTCCTGCTTTGCTCAAGCACCCGAGCTTAGATATCACGGCCATCGGCACTTCCCGTATGGAGAGTGCACGAAAAAGTGCAGAAGACGTAGGGGCAACATTAGCTTTTGACGATGCCAAAAAGCTCGCAGCTTCCGAGGATGTGGACATGGTCGTGGTGAGCGTAAAAGTTCCCCATCATTATGAGGCGGTGATGGCGGCTATTCAAGAGGGAAAGCATATTTTTTGTGAGTGGCCTCTGGGGGCCAACACTGCGGAAGCTACTGAAATGGCTAAGGCGGCGGAACTGGCGGGCATCCATCATACCGTCGGCTTGCAGGCACGTCAGGATTTTGAGGTGCAAATGATGAAAAAGCTGGTGGAAGACGGGACAATTGGTGAAATAGTATCCTGTCATATGCAAGTAGCTACTCCCGGCAAAGGAGGACGAACAAATCAGGATACGTCTTATCTGCTGAATAGAGCCAGTGGTGCCAACCTACTGACCATTAACGGAGGGCATTCCTTGGATGCACTACAATACATCGTTGGCGAATTCCGTGAGCTATCGGCCATCACATCCTCCCGTTATAATGAAGCCATTATTCATGAAACGGGTGAAGTCATTTCCAAGGATACTGCCGATCAAATTCTGATTCACGGACTAATGGAAAATGGAGCACCGACATCCGTTCACATTCAAGGTGGAGTGAATTCTAAGTTTGAGCTAGAGATTCAGGGGAAAAAGGGCATTTTGCGTTTGTCACAGAATCCTTCGCTTGGGCATATTCAATTTGGGAATCTGACGCTTGAAAAACTGATACATGAGCCAAGTAATGAGCAGAGTCATGCGCCTAACGGTGATTTTGAAACAATCAGTATAGCTCATGAACCTGATAGTACCCTGGATTTCCCAAAAGAAGGGGTAACCCTGAATGTAGCCAAAGCTCATCATGTATTTGCCAGGGATATTTTGACGGACACCCGTCTCGCCCCCGATTTCAACCATGCCTTAAAACTACATCAGTTACTGGACTGCATCGAGGAATCGGCTACAACTGGGAAAAAGATCGTATGGTAAGTTAGAATTTTAAAAAAAGAACCTTCAATACCATGATAGATGTGGATTGAAGGTTCTTTAAAATATTTAGCAGTTGAAATTCTCCTTTATTTAATGAAGTCATGCATTCTCGACTTTTATACTATCACCTTCAACCAAAATAACCTCTTCGTTGCTGATTGGATATAAATTTAATTGGCTGCCATATTCCTCAATGATGTTCTCCACCGCTTTTTTAAACGGGATGTTCGTATGGTGAGGGACTGGATAGAATTCAATTGCCCTGAGTGCAGCAAAGGAATCCAAAGCAGGCGCCTCCTGCACATTGTCCATAAGTCGGGCATATTCGATATTAGGTGATAAAATCATCGAACCTGCCGATTCGCCTATATACAACTTCCCTGCATTAACTTCCTCAGCAATGATTTTGTCAGCTCCGGTTCTTCTTAACTCTTGAAGTAAATAAAATGTGTTGCCTCCGGTCATATAAATATAGTCATTTCCTCTAATTTTACTCTCTATTTCATTCCATGTTGCTGTGCTGATTTCGATTTCATCCACGATTAATCCTAAATTCTCTAATGCTTTTTTCCCTGTATTCACATAAAACTTAACTTTCTCTGGAATACTTGCGGTTGGGATGAAAGTGACTTTTTTTCCTTCCAAGTTTTCATCGGCAAAATGAACTAAGCATGGTGCAACATCCTTAAATGAGGACGACAAAAATAATTTTCTCATCTCTTTATTCTCCTTAGTAGCGTTTAATGAACCGGGATATGTAACACTTTAATCTAGATAAATTATAAAATATATTGGTATCAAAACATGACACCATTAAAGGATGACATGAAAATAAACGTTTAATTCCATACTTGATTTAAGCTATTTATAGCTTAAAGCTAATAAAATCATATAAAAAAAGGAGACATTACCATTGAATAATATCTCCTTTTTTCAACTTCATATTCTGTTTTGTAACAACAAATGACTTTATATATCCGTCGCATGAGGCCATGCTGTTCGCCTTTAGCTAAACCTCGTCGATTGAGGTTGCCGTGCAGGAAACTTTCCCGAGCAAAGTTTCGACCTTGCCCCCGTAAAAAAAGACTCCCACCGCATAGCGATATTTCGCCGATGCAGAGGAGCCTGATATTGTATTGGTAAATCTCAAAGGGTTCGTGGTTACGATGCGGGAGTCTCCACGCTTATTCCCACTCGATGAAGCGGGTAGGGCTTATTATGCCTGTTGTTATCATATTTCTAAGGTGTCTCCACTACTTTGGAGACAGTTTTGGCGACAATCGTTTCACCGTTTGATTACCGACAAATGTAAATTGCTTACTCGTTGCATTATTAATTTTGATAATGCCTGCCATTGATTCGGCGACAGCATCATCAATCCCACGCCACAAATGTGCATAGTGTTTTAGCGTAATTTCTGGCGAACTGTGTCCGAGACGTTTTGAGACAACCAAGACCGAAGCATTCAATTCATTGATGAGAAAGCTTACATGTGAATGACGTAGTCCTTTTGCCTGTATTACTGGAGCACCTGCAAGCTTAGCATAACGAGTAATAATTCGGGCAATCGTTGATTTAATCATGGGTAAGCCATCATAAGAGAAAATGAAGTCCATATTTCCGTGTTGTGCTTGTCGCTCTTTCCATACACGTAACACTTCAAGTGTATCATTATCTAAAGCTAGCACCCGTTTTCCATCAACTGTTTTCGTGTGGTTCTTCCGAATGTAATTCTTGCGACTCTTAGTAACTAGCATATGATGAACACGAAGCTGTTTTTTCTCAAAATCAACATCATTCCACCAGAGAGCTGTTCCTTCGTTCACACGAACACCTGTCATATAGTAGACCCACAACATCACAAAACACATATGCTCATAAAAATCTTCGGTGTAAATCTTTGAGATCACTTTCTCAATTTCGTCTTTCGTCCAGTAAGGAACATCCGTCTTCACTTTAGGAATTGGTTTCACTTGCTGAGCAATATTCTTATCAAGGTAATTGAGAGTAACGGCAAATTCAAGAATTTTTTTCAACATTCCAAAGACCAATGAAGCGTACGACTGTGAATATCCTGCCGCATTTTTATCTAGAAGCCACGTTCTGAAAAATTGAATATCGTGCAAAGTAATCTTCCGTAATGGCTTCTTTCCAAAACGTTCGAGCAGAATTTTCAAAGATGGATTCCGTGACTCAAATGTATCTTCCGTCACTTCCGTCTTATAATGTGGAATGTAGACATTGTTCATGAATTGTTCTAAGGTCATGCCATAATCAGAATATCCTTGAGTTTGCAAAAAGTCATTTTTTACACGGATAGCTTCCGCATAGGCTTCTTTTGCTGACTCAAATTTCTTTCCAGATTGCGACTTGCGACCTTTACGCTTGATACGTTTTCCTGTGATCTTGTCCGTACCTAAGCTTACCTCATAATAATATTGCCCATTTTCATCTTGATAGATATCTTGGTAGCTAGTTTTTGGCAAATTTAATCCTCCGTTTCGGACAACTCGACATCACCGATAACGGATTTTACTGCCTGTAAGGGAACAACAGAAATACGCCGTCCCTCGTAAAACTCATACCCTTGTTGTACCATATAGTGTTTTGCTTGTCTAATGATATTGGAAGCCGTGTAAGGTGAGAAACCAGCACGCTTTAAGTCTTCTGAGTTCACCATTGTTTTACTCACCGCCATCCCCCATTTCTTTATAAATTTTCTTTATGGGTCTTTCTGAACTGTAACGCCTTGAGTCTAGTAACCTTGAGAAGAAATACGTTTTATCTACGATTAACTCAAGCAACAAATAATCGTTTTTTCTTGCGTACATTACAAGTTCTTCAAATTCCTTAAAATCTTGTTCTACAATCACATCAATAATGCTGTTCAAAAATTCACCCGTATTATGCTCAACAAGGAATTTTCCAAGTTCAAATCCACACCCCCATTCAATATTTTCTGTTTGGTAGGGTGTCTTATCTGGATTTTCAGCGTGTGTGAAATACTCATACATTCCTTTTGGAGACATCACAACCTCAACATGCTTTGGAGCGTTAAGCTTTTCGCTAATCAGGCTTGAAACCTGCGAATAGCTTTTCAAAGAATCAAAGTATAATGCACCGTGCTTGTGCGCCTTTTTAATTTCCCCTGTCTCTTTATTCACGTCTCTATCGTGCCAAGGGCTCAACACAAAGGGTATGTGCATTTCTTCTAAAATTTCCAAATAGTTTTCCGGGGCACTCTCTTGATAGAAAATGAACGCCCATTTATTACTTCTCTGCTCTTTTTTCATTTCCATAGTTCAATTTCCTCGATTATTGATTATTGATCCCACGGGGGTCGTAGTAGCCCCGTGGAATAACCTTTTCTGCCATCTTTCAAGAATAGCGGAGCTCCTTTGCTTCTGCCCAAGGCAGGCAAAAGCTCCGCTATTCTTTATCTAATTTTTGTTCCTTCAATCCTCATCCAGTGTTTGTACCTCTCATAATTTGAGAAGGTGTAATCTGGAAAGCAACTTGATATTTCTTCCCGAAGAATTTCTTTTGTTTCTAAGATAAGTTTTTGTGCTTGAACACCATTTGGCAACTTGACAATATAAGTGATTTTCTTTTCCCTAACATCAATGATGGATTTTCGGATTGCTTTATTATGCTGTTGAAGCTTGAAAGTTCCTTCACCTTCATGATCTGCCTGTTTTATTAGGAATTTCCTCAAACGGAAGCTAACCCATATTGAATAGAACCAATTCGCTAATGAGTCATGAACTATCCTTAATACCAGTTCAGGAACTACCAGTATCAGCAAAGTTGCGACAGATATCACAATCATCCCATCCATTGTATTGCTGATTAACCCCAACACTTTAGTCATTATTCCTGTGTATTCTGTCAGGAATGGACTTATTTCATTTTGCAAAAGACTCTCTATCAACATGAACGAAACTCGTACTAAGAGGAGTATCAATGAAATAAGTAACAGAAATCCATTAATATGGAACGTCAGAATGAAGAATGATTTACTTGTTTTTTTCATCTACATGATTCCTTTCAAGT
Source organism: Paenibacillus sp. DP01 (assembly GCF_044784315.1). Taxonomy (NCBI): domain Bacteria; kingdom Bacillati; phylum Bacillota; class Bacilli; order Caryophanales; family Paenibacillaceae; genus Paenibacillus; species Paenibacillus sp. DP01. The sequence continues at coordinate 932,370 of NZ_CP173059.1, read as the reverse complement.
CGTTAAATGTTGGTGTTAGTAATGGAACAATTTGAAACGGGTGCTCAGAGTCAATAACCTGTATCAGTCCTGTCCCAATTCCTTGCGGTATGACTATTCCCTCAAGTGACAGGTCGGGAAATAGAAATTGTGTTGTCTTGGAATTAATATTTCCAATCTGAATCAACACATTAAGTTGCTCTCTACAAGAAATAGGAATCGCATTGTTATCAAATCTCTGAGATACCAGTAGCAAATGGACCTTTGAAGTTCTGCCAAGTAATGCCAGTTGAGACAGTAGACTAAAGAAAGCTTCCTTAATCGGCTTTGCCACACCATCACTCAATGCAAGAACCTCGTCAATTACCACCGTATAGTGTTCAAAATCGGCTTGAGGGTTAACGTATAGTACCTGTTGGCGTTGGTGAATTAGTTCCAAGCACTTACTAAGTTCATCATTCACACTTGAAACAAAGTCGCTCTTACTCCTGTTATAGCTCGGTGCAATAACCTTGACATTGTTTTCTCTGCCCCATCTACTTGGCATATCGTATTTAGGGTCAACAATCACAAGCCTTGAACTTTTTTTCAATACGCATAAAAAATATGTCAACACATAGGACTTGCCTGAACCTGAATTCCCTGCGATAGCAATACTTGTAACTTTGTTTAGGTTGATAGTGAAGTTTTCCATTACAGGAACTTGGTTAAATGGCAAATCATCAACATATTTTTCTATATCCCGTATAATCAATCGTTTTGAAATGCCTCGCTTCCACGGAAAGAACAAAGCCCGTTTTATATGAATATCTTCTGTATCCAGTGGGACAAAATACGATCCCGTTTGCTTTAACAGCGTGTAATCTGGATATAGTACGGCATTACTGATTAGGTAGATTTTTTGGTACAGCTCATCATCTACAACGTAACTTGCAGGGAGACGGGGGATGAAGAAAAAGCCTTCATCCGCCACTCGAACATCAAACGAATTTGTGTAAGAGGTCTCTCCGTTAATCTGCAGAGCCATATTCAGAGCCTGGATTAAGTAGCCTTCAAGTTCTGTTTTTGTCATTATTTTATCAACCTTATTCCTTCCGATCGGAAATACACGTTTGATTTGATTTCGATTGCTTCAAGCTTGTCTAGCTTTATTTCCGAAAGAAAAGGTGGAAGAGAAGGTTTTTTCTCAAATTTCACAGCGAAGGGGTTGACTCCCTCTTGAGTGAAGAAGAGTTTGTATCCTGTTACCTCATCTGTCCGTTTCCCACCAATCCAGTTATATATTGTTTCGATCTCGGAAGAAACATTTATGATGGGTTTGTCGTCTGAAATATAATGACGTGCCGTTTCTTCGTTATATGCATTCTGCGAGTTTTTGGTTTTCATATCGCGCTTCCACCTTTTTTTTCATAATTTATTGGCTATCAGCAACTAGCCAACCTGTGGATCAATATTGTTTGCAACCAATACTGACCTGAAAGCATCGAAATGTTTGCTGTCATTTCGTAATGACAGCATGACACGTTTCCAGTTCTGATGTGTGGGGTAGAAAACTGTACAAATCAAAAAGACCCCCGCACAAAGCGAGAGCCTATATGATACAATAATGTGTTTTATTCAGTTGGATCTTCTACAAAGGAATCAATTAGATTATTAAGGCAAATACCACTCACGAATGGAAGTAGAACCCTCTCTGCAAAAATATTAACTTTTCGTGGTAGTTGGTAAAACGTCAGGACTTTTTCACCATCTTTGTTATGCACAAATGCCCCATCAGTATACTCCCCAACCTCATCAACTAATTCGAAATAATCGTATTTATTTTTAGTGAAATCAATAAAACGGTCTATCAAAGACTTATATTCTTCATAACCATTTTGTCCATCTCCATTTTTTTTGTTTTCAATAATGGATTCACGATTAAGTCGATAAAAGTCTCTGACTTCACTTTCTGTTGTTAGGGGAGTTTCCATCCAAAACTTAGAATACTCTTTGCAAGTATGCATTTCTAAGAGTAGAGTGGTAAATAATTCTTCCAGATATGCAGCCACATCATTGCCCCAATAGACTTCATATTCATCATTAAAATCCAACTCATCTAATACTACTTCCACCAGTTTGGGAGTTAGTAAATACGGATTGTTTTTTGTTCTTTTACATCTCAGAACATTACCAAATAAATTTCTGTCGGAGGGATAAATATCTATAATATCATTATAAATATCCCGACTTTTCTTCCATTCGTCATACTTTTCATTAATCCGTTCTGAAGCAAGTTTATAAATTAACTCACATGTTTTATCAAAGGATGGTTCTATAGTTTCCTTTGCTCTTGCTATCTTACTCACCACCCAGATCAATTCCACTAGATAACTCTAATATTTCTTGAGCCGAGGAGGAAACAGATACTTCCTGCACTTGAGTAATTTCCGAAAGTTGAGCCATAGTTTTTTGACCGTCACCCTTAGTATAGAATTTCAGCCCACTAATTCGGACATTCTTTGAATCATCTTCAAATTCCATTTCTGCTTGATGGTCGGTCATATACAATAGCAAGTCTTGTTTCCATAACTCACTTACAAACCTGTCACCGCTCATTCCTTTCGGTTCGATAAATATTTGGAAATAAAATTCGCTATCCTCAAGGAACAAAATAAAGTCAGGTTGAAAGCCTTGTACGTGCATATCAACCGTTTCACCTGAACGGTTGATCCGTGAGCCATATTGGTGCAATTTAACTTTTTCACTTTTGGCAGACTCACGGTGCATATTTTCATCCATTCGGAATAGATAGACGGCTTTATCATACTTTTGTTTTAACTCATTCACATGAGCTTTAATTCGCTCAATCAGTTCATACTCTAACTTGTTGACGATTGCTTTTTCATATACGTAAAAATCATCTTTTATTTCATAAGGGTGTACTTTTTGTATTGCTTGATTCCATTGATTTCTCGTATCATAGTCTGGAACACGTTTTTTGTAATCTGTCAGATATTCTCTAATCGGATAGCCAATAAATTTGTTTGTTCCCCGTTGTTTGATATAACCAGATTTGAATTTCACTTCATACTCTTTCAATAAGTCGATAGTTACTTTCAAAATCTCATTTGGGGAAATATCTGACGCTTTGTATTCTTTCGGGACAGTCAAGAAAAGTTTCAGATTCCCTGCATTTAACCATTTTTCTCCATAGATAAATTCTTTCATAGAAGTTAAGAGCGGTAGATACTTTTTCAAATTATCAAACTGATAAAACTCAAGGCGTTGAATGGCTTTCTTAATGTAACGAGCATCAAATTTTTCCACTCCGATTGTCTTTGTTTCGATACTTTCAACAGTAGCCTTATAAGAGACTTCTCGACTACCATAGTTTAAGCTTCGAGAAATATCTGACTTATGGTTGATTCCATATTTTTCAATAGAGTCGAACCATTCATCTGATACGTCCTCGGCTTCGTTATAATAGATTTTCCCTGTTTTATAGGTATCTGTTCTCTTGAAGGAAGGTTTAACTTTAATTTCAATAGGCGGATTTTTCTTATCTTGTCCCGTTGGTAAATCCATTTGTATCAAAGAGCCCACTAGCTGCTTCAAATATTGAGGTTCATTCATTGTATGGTAGTGGAGGGTTTCCAAAAATAATTGCTTATTTGAGGAATCATTGTCATATCTCCGCTGATAGCTTTTCTCACCATCAATTTCAAATGGATAATACCTTGCCCCACGTCCAATCAGTTGAGCTTCAACCATTGTAGCATTCTTGTTCGTAGCTGCTTCTTTTTCGATACGAACAATATCATACAAATTAAGTACATCCCATCCCTCTGTCAGTTTTGCCACAGCAAAGACCACTCGATAGAGGTTATTTGGGCTTTCAAGCGTGTTCAAAGCTTCATACTGTCCTTTTTCAAGCATATTTCCACTGGTATCATTGGCATTCAAAATATTTCGTGGGTCAAAGTCTTGTTTAATCTCACGAACAATCTTTGCTAGATCCGTTTCATTTTGCAAGTAGTAGTTATAAGCTAATTCCAGTGCAGAGCTTTCATTACTATCCAATAGTTGCTGACGCTTAATGAATGTCACTAAATCATTTACGTTTAGGTTGGCAATGAGTTCATTAAATACTTTTGTTGCTTCAAGTGAGATTGCAATTTGGGGCGATTTGAACATAATCATGGGCTTAAACGATCCTATGACACCCTCAGCGTAGGCACGATATTTTCGAAATTGTGATAGTAACACCACATTCAGCATTTTATCTTCGTCACGTGCGGATGTTTCAATACGCTTAACCTGCTTTGAATAACCAGCAAACATAAATTTGCTTAATGGATAACGATAAACGACTTTATCACGATATTTGTTGTAAATTGATTCCTTCTCGAAATCCACTGTCGCCGTGAACTCTAACAAGAGATTCTTGTGTTCTTTATCATCCCTAGCCATTAGAATCTTATTGATAGCAAATTCCCATGTGTTCTCGGCTTCTTTCTCTGACTTTGTACTTGCTGAATAGTGGTGAGCTTCATCAGCCAAGATAACGACAGGATGATTTTCATAATCGAATAACCCCATTGTATTTTCTTTCAACACAAACAAATCATCTGATACCTTTTGAACGGATGCAAGTTTGATATAGATGGTATTATCTTGGCGAACACGTGGAAAACGCTCAACTTGTCGAATCTGGATACGTTGTCCATCAATCTCAATTTTCTCTCGAAACAGATATTTCTCACTTTTTTCATTTACAAGATTGTCCTTCGTTTTCATAAGGACGGAATTTGTATTTACTGTAAACAAGAAATTCTGATACTTGTGTTCTTTATAAAGATAGAGAATTAGACCCGCCATCAAATCCGTTTTACCGGAACCAGTCGCCATGTTAAAGAGAACGTGTTGCGGATTTGGGCTAATCTGAGTTTGTGTATAGTGGTAGTTACGCATTGCTTCATCTTGATAATCACGTAATGTATGGAACAAATTTTGATTGATATACTCTGGAATTACATACTCTTGATGTTGGCTCAATATGTCATGTTCCGCTTCTTTTGCCTGCTCAATTAATGGAAATTGGCGAACATTAGCAGGAGTTTTCTTTGCTCTTGCCATATTACTCACCACCTTCATAGAACGCTTTATTAAAGGCGTAATCTTCATCAGAAACTAAATCACGGACATTCGCATCATCAATTTCTGAGTAGTTATAATACAGTCCATTCTTATCAAGCAACTTAACTAATAGACGTTTATTTTCATCAAATCCTTCAGCCCAATCAATTTTAGATAAATCAGCACTGAAGGAAATATCCGCAGGTTCTTCTGTATCAGTTCCTAGTAGCATGCGTTCATAAACTGACTTGAGCCCATCAATAGTCTTTGAGTGGATGACATCTTGAAGGTAACCCATATTTTTAGGGAACAATTCAGCATAGACAAATGAACCGCCACCATGCCAATTTACCTCTTTTGAAATTCCTCCCTGTTCGCCATCAATCACTTTTTGTAACCTTGGAACAGACACAGTATTGATGTAGTCCATTTGCTCAATCCCAATAAAACGACGATTCATTTTCATTGCGACAGCTTGTGTGGTTGCCGAACCCATGAAGAAATCCAAAACAATATCATCTTCCTTGGTAGATACTTCTAAAATGCGTTGGATAAGCTGTTCTGGTTTTGGTGTAAGAAAAATAGCTTCCCCATCAAACAAGGATTTAAGAGAATTTTTAGCCACTTCGCTAGTTGATACATCAGAAGCGAACCAAATCGTTTCAACTGTCAATCCTCGTTCTTTCGCATTTAGATATGTTTTTACTCTTGGAACACCATTCCCATCTTTACCAAACCAGATTCTGTTGTCACTAATAGCTTCCTGCATTGTTTCCTTGGTATACAACCAACTTCTACCACTCGGTAGTTGATGAATTTTTCCATTAGGTGCAACTAATTCATAAAACTGCGATGGAGTCGCATGTCCTGCCTGTGCCGTTGCAGGGTCAGATTTCCACAATCCACGAGGGTCATTATCTGGATTTTTATAACTCGATAAGGCTTTTTCAGTCATTGGTAACTGGTTAATAACTTTGTTAGTCAAATCAACTGTCTTTGAATAACACAAAATATATTCATGGCGTCCAGAAACCATTTTTCTGTTCTCTCGATTGGTTCTTTTTTCCCAGATGAAATTAGCAATGAAGTTTTCTTTTCCGAATACCTCATCCATGAGGACTTTCAAGTATGCTTGCTCATTATCATCACAATGTGCGAAAATAACTCCATCATCTTTAAGCAGTATTTGGGCAATTTCAAGACGATTTTTCATAAAAGTCAGCCATGCTGAATGGTTAAATTTATCATTGTAATTAAATGAGTCACTTCCAGTATTGTAGGGGACATCCACATAAATACACTTAATTTTTCCACCGAACGAATCGCTGAGTGCATGCAACGCCAAAAGATTATTTCCTTTGATAATCAGATTGTCTTTTTCCTTATCAAAGAAAATAATCTCATTATCTACCTCTGCGCTGTACTGTGCTGACTGATTATCACCGTAGCGTTTCACATTTACAAAAACTTTTTTATCAACTAAACGGTCAATTTCGTCTTTCTCAATGACCTGATTTAAGAAGGCGTCATCATAACCTTCCTCATTATCCTCCTTTGTCATAGAAGCAGTGAGCACGCTATCTTTGAATGGAAAATCTAAGACAACATCTTGGCTATCTTGCAAGAATTTCCCTTTTGAAGCCAAGCCCACACGGTTCTCGTACCTGGTATAGCTTGTGTCCCAATAATCATTATAGAGAATCGCTTCCTCAAGTTGCTCAATTTGGAATAACTTCTGACCTGCTACCTCTTTAATAAAGTGCTGTTTAATTAAATCCACTTCAAACAATTTGCTAAGAAGTGGTTCATCGTATTTTCGCAAATCATCCGTGAGTTTTGAGCGGTTTAATTCCTCTCCAACAAAATACTTACCGCCAAAAGAAGATAATGCTATTTTTAACTCATCAAAAATCTTCGGTTCAATCTTTGCCATTTTATTCATCCCTTTTATGACTTTTTTCTAATTATAACATTGAACTAAATTTCTCATGTAGAAAAAACATATAAATAAAAACTCCCACCGACAATCATTCGGTGAGAGTTTTTGGCGACAATCTTGGAGACAATTCAAAAGAATTTTGGTCTCAAAAAGTCTTATGAGTTTTACCTAAACGGCGTAAAATCAACGTTTGTCAGTGTAGAAGGTGTCGCTTGATTATTCCCACTCGATTGTTGCTGGTGGTTTGGAAGTTACGTCGTACACGATACGATTGACGTTGTCCACTTCGTTAACAATACGAACGGAGATTTTCTCCAACACGTCCCAAGGGATACGCGCCCAGTCGGCGGTCATACCGTCGATCGACGTTACTGCGCGAATACCTACAGTGTAGGAATACGTACGGGCATCGCCCATAACGCCAACACTCTTCATATTCGGCAGAGCGGTGAAGTATTGCCAAATCTCCCGATCCAGACCCGCTTTGGCAATCTCCTCGCGCAAAATAAAGTCAGAATCACGGACAATCTTGAGCTTGTCCTCTGTCACTTCGCCCAATACACGGATGGCAAGACCCGGACCTGGGAATGGCTGACGCCATACAATTTCGGCCGGAAGTCCACATTCTTCGCCGACTTTACGCACTTCATCCTTGAACAAAGCATTCAGTGGCTCGATCAGTTTGAACTTCATGTCTTCCGGTAAACCGCCTACGTTATGGTGCGACTTGATAGTTTGTGCCGTTGCTGTTCCGCTCTCTACAATATCTGTGTACAACGTGCCTTGTGCCAGGAAGTCAAAATCATCGAATTTAGCGGATTCTTCTTCAAAGACGTAAATAAACTCGTTACCGATGATTTTACGTTTTTGTTCCGGATCATCCACTCCTGCCAGTTTGGACAGGAAACGCTCACGTGCATCAATTTTGACAACTTTCATATCAAATTTACCAACGAACGTCTCCATTACACTTTCGGCTTCACCTTTGCGCAGCAGTCCGTGATCAATGAACATACATGTCAGTTGGTCGCCGATAGCTCTGTGAATAAGCATGGCTACGACGGAAGAATCCACGCCGCCACTTAAAGCGCACAGTACTTTCTTGTCGCCTACTTGTTGGCGGATTTCACGAATTTGCTCTTCAATGAACGATTCCATGGTCCAGTTGCCTTCACAACCACACACTTCATACAGGAAGTTGTTAATCATCTCATTACCTTGAACAGAATGACGTACCTCTGGATGGAATTGTACCGCATACAGATTCCGCTCCAGGTTACTCATCGCAGCAATCGGAGCACTCTCTGTTCCCGCATCCAGTGTAAAGCCAGTTGGCAGATCTGTAACGTGATCGCCATGGCTCATCCATACCGTTTGACGAGAGTCCAGCCCTTTAGTCAAACGGGCATCCTCATTGAATTGCACGTCTGCTTTGCCATATTCACGCTTGCCCGCACGTTCTACTTTACCGTCCAGTTGGTGGGCCATCAGCTGCATGCCATAACAAATACCAAAGATAGGGATGCCAAGATCATAAATTGCTCGATCCACCTGAGGAGCATTGTCTGTGTATACGCTGGAAGGTCCGCCTGAGAAAACAATTCCTTTCGGCGCCAGCTCTCTCAGCTTCTCCGCAGGCGTATTGTATGGAAGGAGCTCGCTATATACGCCGAGATCCCGAATTCTTCTTGCAATTAACTGGTTGTATTGTCCTCCAAAATCGAGAACTACAACGATTTCATTAGGCTTATTCATTACCGTGCCTCCCTCAATTGTTCGTTTCATTATACGCAACGATAAAACAACACGTCAAGAAATCAACCATAGTTGAGTGGTCATGAAAAGATTGATAAAATAAATTGATTCTAAATTACTTAATCTGCCCGTAGGAGTGTACACGATGGATGTGCTGAAATGGATTGCGCAATTGTTCGAAGAATATGGATACGGCGTCCTTTTTTTCGGCTTGTTGCTGGAGTTTATTGCCTTGCCTTTTCCCGGAGAAACCACAATGGCTTATGCGGGATATCTCTCCTATGCCGGTACTCTGGATTTCAGCAAGCTGGTGCTGTTAGCTTTTTTGGGCACAACCATCGGTATGACCATTACCTACTTTATTGGAAAATGGGCTGGACTTCCCTTTATTCAGAAATACGGCAAATGGGTTTTGTTATCGCCGGACAAGCTACAGAAAACACAAAAATGGTTTCAACGTTATGGATACTGGCTTATTTTCCTTGGATATTTCATCCCAGGTGTCAGGCATTTTACCGGCTATTTTGCTGGAATTATAGCTCTTTCTTTCCGTAAATTTGTCCTGTATGCTTACAGCGGTGCTTTATTCTGGGTCGTCCTCTTTCTAAGCATCGGCAAGCTGTTTGGCCCGCAATGGGATGCCATTTTCCATTTGGTAGAGCTGTACGCACTACGAATCGCAGCAGCGGTTGGATTCGTAATCCTGCTGTATTTTATATATCGGTGGAGAAGCTTCCTGTTTGGATCGCTATACAAATCCAAAAAATCAGTAAAAACCAGCCACAAGGATGACACGGAATAGTTAAACTCCTTCAGCCGAGCCCACATTCGCGGCTCATGATTCGAGCTACCCCTGCTCCAAACATAGACATTCCGATGATACCTTGGTTCTACGTCGTCAGCATACCCAACAATGGACCCTGTAAATACAATGGGGTCTCCTGCATTAATAATGTCTCCAAATATGCGGGTAATAAGCAGACCCTCCGCAGATGACAGGACCAAAAAAGGAATCACCCACTAGACAGTAAGACACCTACGCTAAATCCCGAACCCATAAGCCGTTATATTAAAACCCAACAAAACGATACGGAGAAACGCCCCCCCAATTCCATTAATGTTACCTGCAGCGAATAACTCCCTGTACTGCCAACCTACCATTCTAATCAGTTCTAATACGACAGACTCCATAAATTAAACAAAAATATAATTAACCATTTAGCACTAATCATCAGATTACTTTGCAGTCGTCAAGGCATAAATCCATATATTCAGAGCATACTAAGCCAACAAACTCCAATATCGGAGGATTTTACGTATGCCAAATCAGAATAAAAGTTGTCCACTTACTCATGTATCCTCTAACTTGAAAGATAATGTAAATCATATCGAGAGCTCTTTTGGAAACAGCGGAGATGTAATCATTAAAGAGCTACTATGGATGCAGAAATGGCCAGCGGCTCTGTTTTATATCGATGGTCTGGTCAACACTCAATTACTTCATGATTCCGTCCTGCGTTCATTAATGCGCGTAAACGAACATCATGTACCGGAGGGCATAGAACCATTTGACTATTTAAAGGATCAGGTTTTAATTGCGGGGCACTCGGGTAGTGTGGATGAAATGGATGCCTTATTCAACCAGATGCTATCCGGCAGTATTATCATTTTGCTGGATGGATACGCAAAGGGCATATGGATTGATGCGGTCGGTTGGGAGGATCGCAGTGTTAGCGAGCCCCAATCCCAAAGTGTCGTACGGGGTCCAATGGAGGCTTTTACCGAAAATTTACGAACCAATACCGCTCTAATTCGTAGGCGAATCCGTGATCCGCGACTGTGGATGGAAACAAGACAGATCGGTCAAGTGACTCATACCAATGTGTCCGTGATGTATATCAAAGGAATCGCTGACGAAGGAGTTATTCAGGAACTGAGAGATCGTTTGGACCGAATTGATATTGACGGAATCCTGGAAGGGGGTTACATCGAAGAGGAGATTCAGGATGAGACCTTCACTCCATTCCCAACCATTTATAACAGCGAGCGTCCGGATTCAGTCGCTGCCAGCCTGCTGGAAGGGCGAATTGCTATTTTGGTGGACGGAACACCATTTGTTCTGCTGATACCTGCATTGTTCGTTCAATTTTTCCAGTCGGCAGAGGATTATTACCAGCGTGCTGACATCAGCACTTTGCTGCGTATGCTACGCTTCTTTTCTTTTTTTATCGCTATGCTTGCGCCAGCAGTATATATTGCGGTAACTACCTTTCATCAAGAGATGATTCCTACAAACTTATTGGTCAGTCTCGCTGCACAAAGAGAAGGCGTACCGTTTCCGGCTTTTGTCGAGGCGATGCTCATGGAAATAACTTATGAAATTTTGCGTGAAGCAGGAGTTCGAATTCCCAAGACCGTCGGGCAAGCCGTCTCGATTGTAGGCACGCTGGTTATTGGACAAGCAGCTGTCGATGCAGGAGTGGTCTCGGCGGCTATGGTCATTATTGTGTCAATCACAGCGATCTCCAGCTATGTTATTCCAGAAAATGGTTTGTCGATAGCGGTTCGTATTGTACGCTTCGCCTTAATGATGCTTGCGGCAGCCTTCGGACTGCTTGGAATATTGATGGGGTTAATCGTACTTTTGTTGCACTTAACCAGTCTGCGATCGTTCGGAGTATCTTATATGAGCCCGTTTGGTCCCTATGTGGAAAGCGATATAAAAGATACGCTGTTTCGCCTACCTTGGCCTCGCATGAAGACACGGCCTCAATCCATCTCTATCCAAAATACAATTCGTCAAAAAACGAAAAAAAGACGGATTGGCAATAAATCGAAAACCAGAAGGGATCAGCCATGAAACAGACCATACATTTGTTCTTCGTCTGGGGACTGATTGCATTACTATTAGGTGGTTGCTGGGATCGTAAAGAATTAAACGAGCTGGGCATCGCTATTGGGATCGGAGTGGACATGGAAGGAGACCAATATCAGGTGACTGCTCAGGTGGTCATTCCTTCTGCTGTAGCCTCCAAATCCTCACCCAGCTCAGGCTCACCAGTTGTTACTTATGAGGCTACTGCGCCCACGATTCAAGAGGCTATTCAAAAAATGACGGATACAAGCCCGCGATCCATCTATTTATCTCATATTCGTATGCTGATTTTAGGTGAAGAGTACGCGAGAAGAGGAATTTCGGATGCGATTGAAGCCTTGATGCGAGAGCCTTTTACCAGAAGCGACTTTTATATTGCGATAGCTAAAAATAATAAGGCCTCTACGATGTTAAAGATCCCCACTCCACTGGAAAAGTTGCCAGCCAATAAAATGTTTGCTTCATTGGATACGTTAACTAAAACATGGGCTCCTGCCACCAAAGTAACCATGGATCAATTGCTGAGCGACTTGGCTAATCCAGACATCCAGTCCACCCTGCCCGCATTGGAAGCTGTGGGGGATATAGAATCGTCCAATGAAAAAGGTGTAGATGCCACCAAAAGCATATCTCCTGGAACCATACTAAGGTTCTCTGGCATTGGTGTATTAGAAAAAGACCGCTTGCTGGGCTGGATCAATAATCAAGACAGCAAAGGGTTCAACTACATTCGGAATACAGTGGAGTCAACTACAGGACATGCCGACTGTCAGGGAGGGGGGAACATTGCCTTATTAACCTTAAGCAGTAACACCCAAAAAAAAGTGCTTATTCGCGATGGAGAGCCTGTTATCTCCATATCCGTTACTAACGACAGCACAGTACGAGAGGTCAACTGTAAGCATATGAAGTTAAGCAGTATGGCTGATATCAAAGAAATTGAGGCCGCAAGCAATGAAAAAATCGTTGAAATTATGAAGCATTCCGTAGAGACTGTTCGACGTGAGTTTAAGTCAGACATATTCGGCTTTGGTCAACTGATCCACCAGTCCAAACCAGAGCTTTGGAAAAGACTAAAAGAAGAAAAAGAAAATCCATTTATGGATTTACAGATTGAATACAAGGCAAAGACTACGATCAAAAAAATTGGTTCCTTGTTTGAATCGTTCCAAAAAGAAATAAAGGAGTGAGCTTGGTGGAGGAGAAAGGGCGTATCAGCATTACAAATATAGCCGTACTCGTATTTTTGAGTATTATTGGAGACTGTGTACTGGTATACCCCTCCCTCATTACTAGCATATCCAAGCAGGATGCCTGGATCAGCTCATTACTTAGCATCCCTGCAGGACTGGCTGTACTACTGTTACTCTTGCGGGTACATCAGCTGTATCCTGATCTCACCTTTGTTCAGCTCTGCCAGCGAATTTTGGGTCCGTGGCTAGGCGCCCTCATCTCCATATGGTATTTGTTCCATTTAATGATGAATTCAGCGATTTATTTAAGAGAAGTCGGAGATTTTATGAACAGTCAGACCTATGTGATGACGCCTCTTCCCGTGATCAATTTACTCTTCATCCTTGTGCTGATGTGGGGGATGTATATGGGATTGGAACCCATTGCGCGTACGGCTCAAATCTTATTTCCATTATGCTTGGCTTTCGCTTTGTTTTTAATCCTATGCTTGCTTCCCCAATGTGACAGTCAGCAGCTTAAGCCCATTATGGAGCAAGGTATTCCTAAAATTATGGAGGGCAGCCTATTTGCGCTCTCCTACCCATTCGGTGAACTAGCTTTTTTACTCATGATTTTTCCCTATGTGAGCAAAAAACCGGGTCTAAAAAAATCCGTTTTACTTTCCGGACTTGCTGCCAGTATTCTGTTAAGCGTACTACTCCTAGTTTCTCTCCTGGTGCTGGGCCCTTTTGTAACCGAACATAGCGTGTACACCTCTTATACGCTATCTAAAAAGATCAACATAGGAAATTTCTTGCAGAGAATTGAATCCATGATGAGTACTGCCTGGATTATCACTACCTTTGTTAAAACCATTTTACACTTCTATGCCTTTACCTTAGGAATGACTCAGCTACTGCGATTAAATAATGTTCGGACCTTTCTTGGTCCTAGCTTCATGATCCTGTTTGGTCTGATTATCGTGTCGGCGCCTAATATTACTTACTATCTGGATACGATCGTCCATGCCTGGATTTATTGGGATTTGACGGATTCTGTTGTCCTTCCTTCGCTGCTGCTTATCGTATACAAGTTAAGATCGAAAGGCCGCCACAGCCTGGAACCCAGTTGATCCACACCCTTTAACGGAAGGAGCCTTCACCGTGCTAATCACCACTGTTATTATCTGTATCGGTCTAGCTATTGCTGCCAAAGATTTGCCAGGCTTGTATCGAAAACATCGCTTTAAAGATATGTTCGTGTACATCATTATGCTCGGAATAGGCACATGGCTTAGTGTCCTTGCCGCCAAATCAGAGGTTACGCCAAGCCCCCTGGTGCTGATTGAAATCATCTACAACCCTGTTAACGCTTTTGTATCACATGTATTTGGTTTTTAGAAAGGAGACAGCCACATGTCAAAAAAAGCACGTATTAGCGTTCGGCAAGTGACTGTCCTGATGTTTATGAGTTTAATCGGGGATATGCTCTTAATCTATCCGACTATGATTACACATATTGCTCATCAGGATGCCTGGATCAGCTCCATACTGTCCATCCCGCTGGGCTTAATCATTATTTACGTGCTTATTCGCGTTCATGAACTCCACCCGAATCTTACACTTATTGAAGCGATTCGCAAAATTTTGGGGCCCGTGTTCGGAACCATTATCTCCTGCTGGTATTTGTTTTATTTCTTCATGGGTGTCGTCCTTAATGCGAGAGAGGTAGGTGATTATCTGACTACACAGATATTTGAGGACACTCCTTTGCGCGTTCTACTGGCGATGGAAGTTTTGATGCTTGTGCTTGCTGCATTAGCGGGAATTGAAGCCTTTAGTCGGGTTAGCGAGATTTTGATACCTGTGTATATATTCATTTTTAGTGGCTTGATCCTAGCGCTGCTACCACAAATTCACCTTTCTAATGTACGTCCTGTTTTGGAAAACGGGCTCGCTCCAGTTGCTAAAGGGATGGTTCCAGGCGCGGCAATGCCTTTTGCCGGAATGTCTATCATGCTCATGGTTTTCCCTTTTGTCAACAAAAAAGGTCATTTTAAAAGGGATATGCTGCTCGCATCGCTTCTAGGCGGAGTACTGATTAGCCTCTTTCTGCTGCTCTCCCTGCTTGTGATTGGACCCTTCGTGACCAACTACAGTCCATACATTTCATCTGCCCTTTCAACCAAAATTAATGAGCTGAATTATATTACACGCATTGAATCACTGGTTGCTTTGCTCTGGGCACTAGTCGCTTATTTTAAGGGAGTCATTTTCTTCTTTGCCTTTACTTTCGGTATAACCCAGTTGTTTCGAATTTCTAATGTTCAACCTTTTATTATACCTGCGGGGGCGCTTGTGTATGGAATGACCATTTTGGTAACCCCCAATGTGTTTTATTATGTAAGAACTCTTGTTTATCCCATGGCAGCCTGGCATTATACGAACGGCTTGATCATTCCACTTCTTTTATGGATTGTTTACCTCTGCCGGCAAAAGTGGAAGCAGCGGCAAAACATATCTACACATTAACAAAAAACCTTCTGAAACCGACGCTTAAAAAGCATAACGCGATTCCAAAAGGTTTTTCATAACTTATGCCATGTCCTGAATGTAAGCCAGCGCAGCATCAATATGTCCTTTTACTCTTAAACCGCGCCATTCATGAACTAAAATGCCATTCTCATCAATAAGGAACGTAGAGCGAACAATGCCCATGTACTGCTTGCCGTACATTTGTTTTTGCTGCCATACACCATATATCTCAGCCACCTGATGCTCTTCATCAGATAACAACTGAAAAGGTAGACCGTACTTGGCAATAAACTTGTCATGCTGCTTAAGTGGATCGGGGCTTATGCCCAGAATCACGGTGTTCAAACCTTCAAACTCCACATGTTTATCCCGAAAATCACAAGCCTGGGTCGAGCAGCTAGAGGTTAAGTCCTTGGGATAAAAATACAACAATACTCTACTGCCGCGATAATCCGACAGCTTGACACTCTTGCCCTCACTACCAGGCAATTCAAAGTCTGGTGCAGCTTGTCCAATAACGGTCAATGTCGTGGACATCTTATCATCTCCTATCTTGTAGGGGTTCTTATATCATCCACCCTATGAGCCAGCCCCCCGGTAACGCCGAATCCCCCAGTTCCAAGCCAGTAAGCCCAATGTCAGAAAAACAATTCCCATCACAGGAGTTAAGAGCGCCATATGGCGCATGTCCTCTCGTTGAAGGAACAGGGAAGCCGGGTATACACCGACAAAAGCAAAAGGGAGTATCCAAGTCAGCACAACCTGAATGGCACGGTTATAGATCGTTACCGGATAACGTCCGTAGCCCTGAATATTGTACATGAGCGGAATAATTCCTGTGGGCGCATCCGAAAAGAATGAAAGAGAAGTCAATATGGTGTATATACCCGTATAGATCGCCACGGCACTTAGACTCAAAACGATCAGCGCCGGTACGAACCACCACTCCATAGCCAAATCCATCTGTGCGCCGCTGATCCCCATAATAATCAGGCCGATCACTGAGCCGACCAGCGCGGGCGGGTCCACATTTTCAAGGAAAATCTGGAACAGATTATACGCAGGACGGGTCATTACCCGGTCGAGTTCACCTTTTACAATATAACGCTCGCTAAAGTTCCAAAGGTTAACGAAACAACTGAACAGTCCATAAGGAACCATAAAAAATCCGTAAACGAACACAACTTCGCTTTCACTCCAGCCACCCAAGCTGTTCGTATGCATAAAAATAACTAAAATAAAAATAAGATTCGTGGCCTGAAAGAGCAGATCCGAAATGACTTCTACCCAAAAATCGGCACGATAGGTGAGCCGTGATTTCATGTAATTTTTCAAATATTCGCTAATGAGACCCAAATAGTACATCATCGGCTTACCCTCCCTGCACGAACAGACGTCTGCGCGCCAGCCGCCAAATGATGATCATCGGCACGAGCAGAACGACCAGCCAAATGATTTGGATACCCAGCACATTCCATATGCCAACGCCTTTTACACGTCCCGTAAATACAGAGCCCGGCAAATAAGTAATTGCCTGAAACGGCATCCATTGGGAAATTGTTGCCAGCCAGCCCGGAAACAAGCTAATTGGCAAAATCAACCCTGAAAACAGGTCTACGACTACGCGCTTCATGCGCATCATGCCCTCATTATTTTCGATAAAAAAGGCCGTCAATCCCGTAATAATATTAATCTGAGTGTTGATCAGAAAGCTGAAAAACAGCATGACTAGAAAACCGATCCAGGCTACCGGATCACTAGGCAGCTTCACGGGAAACAGCAGCATCGCAATCGCCATACCTGGAATCATAAATAGGAGGAAGCGAAACATTCCCTCGCCAAGCCCCTGCATAAATTTAACAAGTACATAGTTATAAGGTCGGATCATCTGAATAGCAATGCTACCATCACGAATATCCGTCGATATTTCACGATCCAGATTGTTAAAATAAAAGGCTCTCGCCATCCACGATACGGCTACATAGGTCGTCATCTGAGCAGCAGTAAAACCTCCAATACTACCCGCATCGCCATATATCGCTTTGTATGTGAAATAATACACGCCGATATTCATGGAATAAATAAGTATGCCCGAATAATAGTTCACACGATAAGCAAGCATCGTGAGAAATCGAATACGAATAAAATCGGTATATACGCTAAGCATGAACTTTGGCCTCCACTAGCGGATTGCCTTGGCGTTCTGCCGAGCCAGACTGATAGATACTGCGGACGATATCATCCGTGTTGGTTTCAATGATTTTGATATCCGTAATGTCCGTGCGGCCAACTACGCTAGCCAGCACATCCGATACATTAATATGAAGAGGAATCCACACCTTGGCAGCCAAATCGTTATCCATAGTCCACGTTAATGGCATATCGGCTGTCCATGCCTGCAATTGCTCCAGCACAGTCGTCGTACCAAATTGGAACCGTACTTCCCGACCTGTCCCCCAACGAGCCTTGAGATCATCCAGTCCACCATCATAAATGATATTCCCATCATCCAACATAATGACGCGCGAGCACAGCGCCTCAATATCCTGTAAATCATGGGTCGTCAGCAAAATAGTAGTCCCGTGTTCCCGGTTCATGTCCTTCAAAAACTCACGAATTTCGGACTTCACCATGATATCAAGCCCAATGGTCGGCTCGTCCAGAAAAACAATCGACGGATTGTGCAGCAAAGCAGCTACCAGTTCACAACGCATCCGTTGTCCAAGACTAAGTTTGCGCACCGGGCGGCTTAGCAAATCCTGCAATTGCAGCCTTTCTACCAGCTCATCCAGCCTGCGTTTGAAGTCCATAGCCGGAACCTGATATACTTTGCGCAGCAGTTGAAAAGACTCGATCACGCCGATGTCCCACCAAAGCTGGCTGCGCTGACCAAAAACAACGCCTATGTTACCTACAAACTTCTCGCGATCCTCATAAGGGACATAGCCCCCCACCTTGAGATGTCCCGATGTTGGCACGAGAATACCTGTCAACATCTTAATCGTGGTGGACTTTCCGGCCCCGTTCTCACCAATATAACCGCATATTTCCCCTTGCGGAATACGGAAGGATATATCTTTGACCGCAGCCACCTCGTTGTATTCGCGGGCGAATAAATCAAGGAAGGCGCCTTTTAAGCCCTCGCGGTTTTTTTGAACCTTAAATGTTTTGCGCAGATCCTGCACATCAATTGCCAGCATGTTATACCTCTCAATCAGGATTTGTAAAATCCATAGTTAAATTGATTGTGCTCCAAAAAGAAATTATAATGTAATGAACTGAAAAGCGAAAGGGAGAGCATCCATGACAAGCAGAACCAAAAGGACGATATGGTCGGTTCTAGCCGTGGTAATCGTCGCGATTGTTGGCTTTGCCGTGTACTATTTTACATCCATTTATAATCAGCTGGATAATCTGCATAAAGAGGGTGCTAACTCCCCCTTCAAAAATGTAAAGCAGGTCGATCAGGTTCGTACACCAGAACCGCCCAAGTGGGAAGGTACCGATATGGTCAACATTTTGCTGATGGGTGTCGATGGTCGTGGCATCCAGAAAGGGGAAGTCCCCCGATCGGACAGCATGATGGTTGTATCGCTGGACCCTGTGAAGAAAAAAATGCACCTGTTCTCTATTTTGCGTGATACGTACGTGGATATTCCCGGCTACGGAAAAAATCGGATCAACACCGCCATTACTCACGGACCCAATACGGCCATGAAGACGGCTGGCGATCTATTGGGCATCCCAGTGCAATATTATGTGTATACGGATTTCCAAGGCTTTATTAAACTGGTGGACGCAGTAGGCGGCATTGATTTTGAAGTGGAAAAGGATATGCATTATACAAGTAATGCGGATAAGCATGAATACGATATTGATTTGAAAAAGGGTATGCAGCATCTGGACGGCAAGACGGCGCTTCAATATGTGCGATTCCGCCACGATGCCATGTCCGACTTCTCCCGTTCCGGACGGCAACGGGCATTTTTGGAGGCTGTAGCCCAGAAAATGCAGACCACGACTTCCATTGCTAATCTGCCAAGCATTTTAGAGCAGGTTAACCCGTACATTGATACGAATCTCAGTGTTAACGATATGTGGAAGCTGGCGAATGTGGGGTACCAAAGCAGCTTTGCAGGCAGCGAACAGGTTCCACCGATGAAGCTGCTTGGCGAAGAAAATGTGGGCGGCGCGGCAGTTCTTACCGTCCGTGATCCGGAAGAACTGAAATCTTATGTACAGGATATATTTAATAATCCTCCTACACAAACACAGGAACAAAATAAGGATCAGAACGAAACGAAACAGCCGGATAGTGCATCGTCCTCCAAGACGGATAAAGCTTCCTTTACAGGAGGCAATAAAACCAGTAATGAGGATGCTTCCACACAATCAACAACAAAGACAGGACAAAAAGAGCTATAATGATGTATGCAGGGGCAGCCGTGAACGCTGCCCTTTGGCGTGTGTATACCCTATTTTAATGAACGGAAAGGAAGTTTTGATGATGAAACGGGATAACTCCGAAGCATTATATAAAGAAGCCCTGGAGCATATTGTCGGGGGCGTTAACAGCCCTTCACGCTCCTTTAAAGCTGTAGGCGGCGGCGCTCCAGTATTCATGAAACGTGCCCAAGGCGCTCATTTCTGGGACGAGGATGGCAATAAGTATATCGACTATTTGGCGGCCTACGGCCCTATTATTACCGGACATGCTCACCCCCATATTACCAAGGCCATCAGCGAAGCGGCTGCGAATGGCGTATTGTATGGAACCTCGACGGCATTGGAAATCAAACTGGCCAAGATGCTAAAAGAGGCCATTCCTTCTATGGATAAGGTCCGGTTTGTGAATTCCGGCACAGAGGCAGTCATGACGACGATTCGTGTGGCACGGGCCTATACGGGGCGGAACAAGATCATCAAATTTGCCGGCTGCTACCACGGTCACTCGGATCTGGTACTTGTAGCCGCAGGCTCCGGCCCTTCCACACTGGGCATACCTGACAGCGCAGGTATTACAACCAACATTGCGAGCGAGGTCATTACTGTGCCCTTCAATGACCTTGACGCATTGCGCCAAGCTTTGGAGCGCTGGAGCGACGATGTGGCGGCAGTCATGGTGGAGCCGATTGTCGGTAATTTCGGCATGGTGATGCCACAGCCAGGCTATCTGGAAGGGCTGTGCTCGATGGCGCGGGCGAACGGCTCCCTTGTCATTTATGACGAGGTCATTACCGCCTTCCGCTTCCACTACGGCTCAACCCAAACGTATGCAGGTCTCGACAATCATGATGCGATTCAGCCGGATTTGACCGCGCTGGGCAAAATCATGGGCGGTGGTCTGCCGATTGGTGCCTACGGCGGCAGCAAGCAGATCATGGAGCAGGTTGCCCCACTCGGCCCAGCCTATCAGGCAGGTACAATGGCAGGCAACCCGGCTTCCATCTCTTCAGGCATCGCCTGTCTTGAAGTTCTTCAAGGGGAAGGCGTGTATGAAGAGATGGAACGTCTGGCTGTGAGACTGACGGACGGTATTCAGTCTTCTGCTGATCGCTACGGCGTGCCGTTGACGATCAACCGCATTCGTGGAGCGTTCTCGACGCATTTCTGCGATCATCCAATCACGAATTACGCACAGGCGCAGGACACGGATAGCGAAGCGTTCGCATCCTTCTTCCGTCACATGCTGAATCGTGGTATCCATCTGGCTCCATCCAAGTTCGAAGCTTGGTTCCTCACAACAGCGCATACGGACGAAGACGTGGATGCCACGCTGGAAGCAGCGGACGATTCGTTCCGCGCGATGTCACAAGGTAAATAAGCAGAGCAGTAAGCGATAAAATATGAATAGAATGAGAGCTGGAAGTAGTCTTAAAGATGGGTATCCGACATCTGGGACTGCGTTCCAGCTCTTTTTCATTTCACAACTGTACCGGTACAGTTGTGAAATTTATGAATTGTATCTGGTTATACCATCCGGTTATATTGAGAGAACCACAAGTTGAGATCATGATTACGGAGGTTTATTATGCACAGTCGTTCCAGAAATGGGGTCGCCTATCTGGCAGCTCTCAGCTATGCAGCTATACTTGGCTTCTCATTTTTATTTGTAAAACTGACAGTGACGGAGGCAAGCCCACTGGATGTGATCGCCCACCGCTTCGCGTTGTCATTGATTGCTTTGACCATTCCAGTGCTGCTGGGTTGGATTAAAATCAATATCAAGTGGCGTGATGTGCTGCGTATCTTGCCATTGGCGCTGCTTTCACCGTTACTGTTCTTCCCCTTGCAAGCGTTCGGGCTGATGAGCACTTCTTCATCGGAAGGTGGAATTATTCAAGCTACTGTTCCTATCTTTACACTTCTGTTAGCCTCCTATTTTCTTAAAGAGCGCACAACAGTGCTTCAAAAGATTTCCTTACTACTCTCTGTCTTTGGTGTGGTTTTTATATTTGTGATGAAGAGCGGAGCACCGCTAGCTTCCAATAGCTTTGGCGGTATTGTTCTGCTCGTGCTCTCTGCTATATGCCTATCTGGCTATAACGTGCTGGCTCGTCCATTAACGCAAAAGTACAGTCCGATGGAGTTGACCTACGTTACCTCCATTTTAGGATGTATCGTTTTTAACCTGGCGGCCTTGGGGTATCATGCCATAGACGGCTCTATGAGCGCCTATACCGCGCCGCTGGTAAAGCCAGATTATTGGCTAGCACTGGCTTATCTGGGCATACTGTCTACCCTCGTCACCTCGCTGTTATCGAGCTTTGCCTTGAAGTGGATCGAAGCCTCCAAAATGAGTGTGATCGGTAATTTATCCACCCTTATCTCCATGATTGCCGGTGCTTACATTTTGAAAGAGCAGCTTGCCTACTATCACATTATTGGTGCTGTGGTGATCATTATCGGTGTGGTGGGCACCAATTTCGGAGGACGAAAAAGCTTCGCGCCGATCAAAACAACTTCGGCAAAATCGCAATAATGGACTAAGAGCAGGCACAAATCTTGTCTTAAAAAAGAAATCTCCAAGCTGGGCAATTCCAGCCTGGAGATTTCTTTTTTTATCTTCTTTGCCTTCGTCGGACTAGACCGGATACGCCATGACACTCATTAATGCCAGCTCCGGCTGTGTGGTGTCCAGTCTACTATATTGTACGATGATGGGCACATCGCTAGTGACCGTAATTGCGTAAGGAATACCTGTCGGAATCCGTTCGCCGGACTTTTCCAGCGAGGCTGTTCGGATATGGCGGGTTCGTCTTCCTTCCACCACCTCGATCATTCCCTCCAACGGCTCGCGGTCTTCAAAATAAATGTCTATGCTCAGCTTTGCCGCACAGTTTCCACAGTTCAGCACACATATACTTTCATGACTGAGCAGCTCTCCCCGGCTTTCCGGTGGAATATACCCGTCGGGAATGACCCAGAATAAGCTTCCTTGCGGCTGATTAGCCGCCTTTTCCTGTGACCGTTCAGTATCTCCCATGCCAATGGCCTCCTTTCAGCTATGAATACTTTTACATCTCTATGCCTCTTTTCTACCCGTACGGATTCTCCTGGGTACGCAGCAGTTCAGCCAGAAAAGCAAGCGCCAAGCCCTGACCCCACCCCTGAATGCGTTTGTAGGGTACGTTTCGGTAGCCATCTATATCGTTCATTACAGCAGTTCCAGCGGATACGCCAGTCACTGTGCCGTCCTCTTTAATGCGGGAAAGGATACCGTCAATCGCCTTTTGCGTGTATTTGTTAAACAATCGGCCCTGCATAAGCAAAGCAGTCGCAATTCCTGCCGAACCAGAGGTTTCCAGATAAGAGGTATCATCGTTCAGCACCGTATGCCATAGCCCTTCGGGGGATTGCAGCCGCACCAGTGCATTGAGTTGGTCACGCAGTGAGCCGTCAATGATCATGTAGGATGGATGCTGCACCTCGACACATTTCAGCGCCTTGGCCATCGTGAGTGCTGCCCATGAATTGCCGCGCGCCCAGTATATGCCCGACATGCGGCTTTGGTTCGCATGATCCCAGCCATGGTAATACAAATTCGTATCCGGGTCCTGCAAAAATTCTTCATGCCCGTGATATTGCCGGATTCCATCCTCCCAATATGTCTTGTTGCCCAGCAAATGACCGATCCGCAGCAAATAATAACCGGCCATAAACATCGTATCCACCCATGCTTGCTGCGGAAATACATCATGTAGTGAATTCACGGTATGCTGGAAAATGCCGTCGGCAAACCGTTCAGCTTTTTTCGTCAAAAATTCTGCCATCTCGATAGCGATATCCAGGTATTTTTGCTCACCTGTAGCCTGATGTAGCGTCAACAAACAATGCCCGACAGAAACGCCGTTCACCGACAGTGGCGGAAGTCCATCCTCAATATTTTCGTCAACCCATTCTTTCAGCTTGGTCAAATACTGTTCATTGCCTGTCGCTTCATAGGCTTCGCATACTCCATAAAAGGCTACTCCACCTGGCCAATCCCAGCTATAGTGCATTTGAAACGTGCGTTCCACTACCCGGTCAATCACCTGTTTAATCTGTTCCTCATCAAAACTCAATGCGGGCATTTCCACGTCTCCTCTCTTGGTAAGCTTCACGCTAGTTGCCCTCCTTGCCACCTGTTCCAAAAAAGGTCATCCGTCAACGTAAGTACATGCGCAGCGGTTGCAAATCCAGTTCCTTCACAGCCGCCGTCACCATATTTGCAATCCGAACCGCGCCATTCTCATGAAAATGTGTATTATCCTCTAAACCGCCGGAAAAGTTCATATATTCCCCAGGCAGCAGCCACATAAAAAGCTCCTTGCTCTCTTCGGGGCCAAGCTCTTCATATAACTCCTGCGTGCGGGCAGACAGATCAATAAGCGGCACGTTCGCTTCTTCGGCCAGCTCGCGAACCCCCGTTATATAGTCGCCATGTGTGTCGGACAACGTACCGTCCACGTTAAAATAGCGACGATGTACAGGCGTAATCAGCACCGGGGTTCCGCCCTTGCTTCTCGCTCCGTCTACATACAGGCGCAGATGCTCCTTGTAGGTCGTAAAAGGCTCCGTGGCCCGCTCCAGATCGGGCTTCTGATCATTATGGCCGAACTGGATGAACAGGAAGTCTCCTGTCTTCATTTCCTCCAAAATAACGTTCAACCGTCCCTCGTCCACGAAGCTCTTGGAGCTTCGCCCCGATACAGCGTGATTATCCACGCACACATCATGCTTGAACAAGGCCGGCAAAGCCTGTCCCCAGCCAGTGTACGGATAGCCGGACATCCCTTGATCCGTAACCGTGGAATCTCCGGCTAGGAATAGCCGGAGATTCTGTGGTGCTGGCACAATCTCCAGCGCATTGAGTCTCGGTGCGGTGCCAGATACGATGAGGCGCAGTTTACCATCCCGGATAGGCACCGTAAACATTGCCTCGGTGAACTGGCCTGGCAACGTGTGGACGGGAGGCAGCATATGCTTGCCCTCACCAGCCCGGAACCGCGTGAGCGTTTCCGCCAGTGGATCGCCAAGCAATACGGTGACCAAAACTATTCCGTCCGGTACATCTGCAACAAACGAAGCGTTCAGTGGAATACAAAAGCTGCTTCGCAGCCGTGTATGTGCATCCTTGGCTGGATTCTGCCTTTGTCGGCCATACACATGCTCCGTAGTCTCGAAGCCATAGCCTTGCTCAGCCGTATATATGCAATCCGGGGACACGGCCTTGTAGCCCTCCGCAGGTTCCCCCGGACCAAAGTCAAACTTCCACATTTTACTCACCCCTCGGCCTTCACCCTTAAATCCTCACCATCAATTGTATGCATATTCAGGTGCATCCCCTTTTTATGTGCACGCTTTATATCCTCACGCTATGCATTTTTTAGGTCTTAGCCCTTCAGGCCACTCGTACTCATTCCTTCTACGATTTGCTTTTGGAAAGCGAAGAATACAGCGATGACAGGCAGCAGGCTTAGGATGGACATCGCGAACATTCCTCCCCAGTTGGAGGCTGACTCGCTGTCGAGGAACATTTTGAGTGCAATCGATACGGTATATTTTTCTGGCGAGTTCAGATACAGTACCGGGCCTAACAAATCCTCCCACTTCCAGTAGAAAGAGAAGATTGCCGCCGTAGCCAGCGAGGATTTGAGCAAGGGTAAAATAATTCGAAAATACAACCGGAACTTGCCGCATCCGTCAATCGTCGCCGCTTCATCCAGCTCTGCTGGAATCGTCCGTATAAACTGCACCATCAGAAAGATGAAGAACGGCATCCCGAAAAAGGATGGCACTACCAACGGTAAGATCGTATTGATCCATCCAAGCTTGGTGAAAATAATATATTGCGGTACCAGCACTACATCCCCCGGCAGCATCAGCGTCACCATCATCAGAGCAAACCACAAGTTACGCCCTTTGAATTTCAAACGTGCGAAGCCAAATGCGATCAATGAGGAGGAAAGCACAGCACCAATCGTGGAAATCACTACGATCGTGAGCGAATTCAGAATATATGTGCCAAAGTTATAACCAGTCGTGCCTTTCCAGCCTGTTACATAGTTTTGCCAAATCCATTCTGTAGGGAAAAGCGAGGAGGCCGTGACGAATATCGTCCGACTTTCTTTAAAAGAGCTGAACAGCATCCAGAACACGGGATACAGCATTAGGAGCGCCAGTGCAGCAACCAGAATGTGATAAATTGGCCATTTGAACGTTTTCCATGCCATTGGTATCAGCGCCCCTTTTCCGTTTCATAGAACACCCAGAATTTGGATGTCATAAATAAAATCGCTGTCAGTATCGCAATCATAATGAGCATGACCCAGGCCATAGCTGCCGCATATCCCATATTGCTGAACATAAACGCCTGCCGGAACAGATACAGTGAATGTAGCATCGTTCCATCCATTGGACCACCCTCACCCTTGGAGATAACATAGGCTGGGACGAAGGTCATAAACGCACTGATCGTCTGCATAATCAAGTTAAATAAAATAATCGGACTCAGCAGTGGCAGCGTAATACTGAAAAATTTTCGTACTGGCGTAGCGCCATCTACACTGGATGCCTCGTACATTTCAAGCGGAATGTTTTTCAGCCCTGCCAGAAAAATAAGCATGGATGAACCAAATTGCCATACAGACAAGGTGATCAGCATCATGAGCGAAGCATTCGGATCACCAAACCATTTCACTGGAGTTGCCCCCAAGGCCGAAAGCAAGCTGTTAACAATGCCCTCATTACTGAAAATATTGCGCCACATGATGGACACTGCAACGCTACCCCCGATAATAGAAGGCAGATAATACATCGTCCGATAGGTGCCTACCATGCGTGACTTGGTATTCAAAATCATCGCCACAAACAACGCGAAAATCAGTCGCAACGGTACACCGACCAATACATACGTAAATGTGACCCTGATCGAATTCCAATATTTCGGATCACCTGTGAACATTTTTTCGAAGTTACCCAGACCAATCCATTTGGGCGGGGTGAACAGATTGTAGCTCGTAAAGGACAGATACAGTGAAATAAACATTGGAATTAACGTAAATGCCAGAAAGCCCACAATAAACGGGCTGATAAACGCATATCCGGTCATATTGGCTTTCAAGCTCTGATGATTTCGCAAGCTCATCAAGCCTCCCTTCTGTTGCATTTTAAGAATTTGCGTACGTGTAAATATAAACTATGCGTTGTTATATGAATTATTTTGTGATATCTACAAAGGTTGCCTCTGCAATGGGTTCGTCGGATCAACCGTGCGCAAGTCATGCTTTGCACTACGCACGGTTAACCTAACGAATCGATCCTTCAACCCTGCATTATTACTGCTTGTTATTCGCAAGGATGGTATTCGCATCAGCCCGGAATTTGACCGCTGCGTCTTCAGGCGTCATCTGCCCGAAATTGACCTGCTCAATATAATCGGTCAAAGTAGCAATCACTTCTGGTGATCCAACTGGCGGAGGTGGGCTCATTGGAGAAGCTTTTGGCTCCATGGAAGCCACAAATTCAAACACCTGCTTCGTTGCCTCGCTCAACTCCGGCGCTACAGCTTCCTTGATTTTGGCGGAAATTGGTACTCCACGTTCGCCTTTAATCAATTTATTCGCTTCTACATCGTTCATCCAGAAATCAATAAACTTTGCGGCCTCATCCTTCACCTGTGAACGGGAAGCCACCGCCCAATACATGGTAGGCTGCATATACACGCCTTTTTCCATATTCGGTCCAAACATCGGAGCAAGCGCCATTGGGCGATTAACGACCTGTTGTAAGCCCACATACTGATTGGACCACTGCCAAATGCCGATACCTGTTCCTTTTACGATATCCGATTCCTCAAGAATTCCCTTCGTTTGGTTCATGACTTCAGGAGTCGGTGTCGCCCCCTTCTTAATCAGCTCAGCTAAACCACCGAAGAAATCAACAAACAGCTTATCGTCATCATACCCCAATCCTGTTCCTTCCGTATTGTAGAGAGATTTTCCATGTGTCCGCAAATAGTAGTGGAAGAAAATATCCGCAGCCATGGAGCTGTCAAAGTAAACTTTATTGGAGGCGGCCTTCAAAGCCAGCTCTTTGTATTGGTCCCATGTCCAGTCATCAGGAATTTTGTCTATGCCCGCTTTTTTGAGCAGTGCCGGATCGTACTGGAAGCCCAGCACATTGACACCTGTTGGAATACCATATTGCTTTCCGGCAATGATTCCGGTTTTGAGTACATTTTCGTTTACATCAGCGACTTGGATTTTCTGATTCAAGTAAGGCGCCATATCTTCCAGCTGGCCGTTCTTCGCATATTGGCTAATATACGAAATGTCCATCTGCACGATATCCGGCAGTTGGTTTGCTGCCGCCTGCGGTGCGAGCTTCTTCCAGTAGTCATCAAAAGAGGCATATTCCACATCAATCGTTACATTCGGATTTTTTTGCTTATACAAATCGATAACCTTCTGCGTATATTCGTGGCGCGTATCCGATCCCCACCAAGCGATCCGCAACTTTACTTTCCCGTCTGCACTTGTGCCCGAATTGCCTCCACCGTCTGCTCCACTACATGCCGTCGTCAACACGAGCAGCATCGCTATGACCAGAAACCATCCCTTTTTGCCCACCTATCTCTCCCCTTTTCGCTGTTCTAGAAAGGAGCCTTATTACGAGTAACAATGTACTTACGCTTTTTTGATAGCGTTTACATTTGCTCCTGTTGTTATTTTCCCAAAAGCAGAGAAACATTGGAATACACAAATCAGATTTCAAAGGTTTAAAAAACAGAGGGACTCAGCAGCTCATCCCCGTTCGTGTGATTTAATGTACTCGGAGGGTGTCATACCTGCCCATTTTTTGAACACCTGGCTAAAATATTGCGCGTTCCCGCCGAAGCCGAACCATTCCGCCAGCTCAAACACCTTTACGTCTCCCGTCTCCCGAATATGCTCAGCCGCGCGCTCGATCCGGTAACGGTTAACATAGTGTGAAAAGTTTTCCCCCGTCACTTTTTTGAAGATTTTCCCTAAGTAGTCGGAATTCATATAGAGCATTTGACCCGCCACTCCGTTCAGCGAAAGATCGGATTTTCTATAGTTTTGCTCAATAATAGTGATCATTTTAACCACCGTGGAAGATTGGCGATATACATTGCTTTTATAATAAATTGCGGTCATTCGTTCGGCGGCTTCCTGTACAAAAGATTTGAGGCATGCCAATGTTTTTTGCTCTGCCAGCACGACCATTCGACTCGTGAACGCCGCACGCTCTTCTTCAGGACATATACGAATCATGGCAGCATATAGCTGTAGCACATAAGAACGGGTTACGGAAATTTCCAGCTTCATACGGGACAGGATGCCGAACAGCCGATCCACTTCCTGTGCAACTTCCTCCCTATTTCCAGCCTTGATCAGCAGACCGAACTTCTCTTCGTCCAGTTCCAAATCTGCCATCTCCCGGGTGTCATCAGCCGCCAAATCTTCCTTCGTAATGAGGCTGCCCTCCCCGGTGTAAAAGCGGTGATTCATACAATGCAATGTCTCCCGGTACATCCCCCGCGAATGCTGCATGCTATCCGACTCGCTAACTGCGACGGTCACCTCTAGCTTATAAAAACGGTGGAACGTCGTACGTACCGCTTCAATCTGTTTCATAAACCCAGACGTGTCATCCGCACTTTCCAGCACAATCAGCAGCTGCCCTTGCATCGTCGTACTGAGCAAGACATGATCCATTAAATCCCCTGCTATATTTTGCAAAGCAAACAAATGCTCCGGCTCGTGGGACTCCTCTACCCGCAGCAGCAGCATTCGAACCTGCTTATCTTGCAACTCCAGACCGAACAAACGCTCATAAAAAGCGATATCACGGCTACCGTAAGTTTTATAGGAAATAAACTCCTTCAAAAAATGCTCCTTCACATGCGGCAGCATACGCTGAAAATCATGCTTCATCCGGTTCACAAACTGCTTGCGTTCTTCCTGTTCCTCTCGCTCCTGTCCCAGCTCAGTCAGAGCCTCATGAATTTGTCGCTCATTGCAGGGCTTCAACAAGTAGTGCTTTACCCCGTATTGCATGGCCCGACAGGCATAGTCAAAATCTTTGTAGCCAGACAGCAGAATAAAACGAACGTCTGGAAAATGCTCCGTCGTTTTGGCAACGAGTCCGATACCGTCCAGTCCTGGCATGGAAATATCGCTGATCACAAAATCAGGCGGGCTCGCCTGGATCTGATCATATGCCTCAATCCCATTACGCGCCGTACCTACCAGTTGTGTTCCGGCCTTGCCCCAATCGACCACCTGTGATATGCCTTCCAAAATCATACGCTCATCATCAACCAGTAGCACCTTGTACACGACCCTGATCCCCTTTCACATATGGAATACAGACATGAATTGACGTACCTGTTCCTGACTCGCTGTGCAGTTCTATCCCCCAAGGTGTACCAAATGTCAGGTTAATCCGTTCCTGAATATTCGCAAGTCCAATGCCCCGCCCACGGGTTGTGATCTGACCGCTGCGTAGCTTTTCCAAGAAATCCAGGCTCATTCCAGGTCCGTCATCTTCAACCCGCAGGAACAGCGCTCCCTCGCTTTCTCTGGCCACAATCGTGATCCGACACGGTTCAATACGCGGCTCCAGCGCATAATGGATCGCATTCTCCACCAAGGGCTGAAGCGTTAGCTTCGGAATTTGTGCATCCATCAGCTCTTCCGGGACATCGAGGTGGAAATCGAGGCGCTCATCAAAACGTGTTTTTTGGATCGTTACGTAGCTCCTTACGATATCCAGCTCTTTTTGAAGTGGAATCAACTGCTCTTCAAAACTGACCGTGCTGCGTAGTAGAAAAGCAAGGGCTTCCACCATTTCTGAAATCCGATCCTGCTTATTGGCCTTGGCGAGCCAGTTCACAGATTCTAACGTATTGTATAGAAAATGTGGATTAATCTGTGCTTGTAGCGCCTTTAGCTCTGTTTCCCGCAGCAATAGCTGCTTGGCAACATTCTCATTAATAAGCTCGCGGATACGGCGGATCATCTTCTTATACGTCCGATGCAAGAGACCAACCTCATCCTGTGTGGAAAGGGGTACCGCCCCAAGCGCTTCCTCTTCCAGACGGTCGAGGTCGCCTTTTTCTATTTTACGCATGTTCTGAATCAACTGAACGATCGGTTGGGTAATGCTGCCCGATAACCTAGCGCCCAGCGCCAATGCAATAAGTAGCATAATGACAAAAATTGCGCTTACAATTTCTTTGATTATCGTAATACTGCGGAACATATCATCAAAGGGAGTCATATGTAAATACGTCCAGCCCGTATATGAGGATTTGATTTGAGCAGCAAAAAAGGTCCCCCCTGTATAGGTCGCGATTCCGTAAGGTTGCTTCCGCCCAAGCTCTGCCTGAATATCGCTCTCACTCAAAAGCGGTGTTTCGGGATAAATCATCCGTCTTCCGTCTGTAATCATCAACTGTCCGTCACGGCCGGAGGTCTGCACACGATCCGCTACAATCCGGTCAATTCGTACACGAATCGCAAGCGTGCCGAGCCCGTTCAGCGTAAAATTGGAATCGGTAAAGGATTTGAATTGCCGCGCGGCCAGCAAGGAGGAGTGACCTGCCGCATACCATGCATGGGAGCCGTCATATTCGTCTGCCAACTCCGACAGGGTGGATCGAAGCTCTTGGGGGATACCTTCGCGGTTGCCCGCACTCATGACCTGTCCCTCTTTGTCGATCACCATCATAGAATAGACATAGGTTTCAGAGCCGGCGAAGGCAATAAGCCTATTCGTTATTTTTTTGCGCAGTACCGTTTTGACATAAGGTGATGTTTCCTTTTCCAATTGGAGCAAATAACGCTGAAGCTGCTCGTCCGTTATTACCTTAAACGTAACTTTTTCAACATCCTTCAGTTCATTTTCAATGCCAATCGAAGAAATATTGAGTACTTCAGATGTCTTTTTGTACATTTGATTATCATAAATATGAAATACGTATTTAAGTATGACTGCAACAACCGCAAAGTTAACCAGCATGAGCACCGTAATCAGCAGTACCATCTTATGATGGATTCCAGCATTTTTGTAAGCGCTCTTAAAATAGGTGATCAGTACACGTCGCCTCCTTCGCACGTCCTGCCCGTCCAGCTCAAAATGGAGAAAACTCTATATATTATACAAAATACCCCATGCCTTGGTCATTCGGCAAGAGGTATTTGGGCTTGCTTAGCGTTGATCGGTTGCTTTCGATTTGTCCGCCTTGCTCATATATTCGTCATATCGGTCATCAAGCTCACGTGCCATACTCCGGTATTTACGCGTCTCCTCGACAATAGGGTCCATTTGAGTCTGAACCCGCACCTCATATTTGGGTCTGAGTCGTTCCCGTTTTTTGGCCTCATTCTCACGAATTTCGCCTTCCGTCAGCAGTTCACTGAGCTGGCGTTCCAATTCTTCGGACTGGCTCATCGCGATTTCCTCCTTCAGAATGATGGTCTACGTAGTATTATAACCCGGTTGCGTCTGCTTCTTTCAGCACTTGAATAAGTTGAGAATGAATAGCTGTATTCGTAGCTACAATATGCCGTACACTCAGGTCATAAGGTTGGCCCAATGTGTCGGTAATAGTACCTCCTGATTCCTGTACCAGCAAAGCGCCCGCTGCCACATCCCAGGCATTCAAACCGATTTCGCAATAAGCAGACAAACGTCCCGACGCCACATAAGCCAGATGCAACGCTGCCGAGCCGAGCGCCCGAATACCGCGTACCTGAGGTGTAAGAACCTGCGTGATTTTCATATTCAACGGTTGTGCATACGTACGATCCGGCGGGAAGCCAATGCACACCAGGCTATCTCCCAGCGTCTCTTCTCTCGATGCTTGCATGCGATTGCCGTGGACATATGCGCCTTTTCCTTTTTCCGCTACAAACATTTCATCACGGGACGGATCATAAATTACCCCGACAATCACTTCACCACGATGAGCCAAGGCAATAGACACACTGTAGTACGGCAGACTGTGCACGAAATTGGTAGTGCCGTCTACCGGATCAATAATCCATAAATATTCCTCTTCACGGGCAGCTTCTAATGCTCGGGCTGAAGCTTCGGCTCCCGGCTCTACCCCTTCTTCACCCAAGATGGCATGATCGGGAAAATGGGTGAGAATGAGTCTACGAATCATCTGTTCTGCACCTTTATCTACCTCGGTCACTAGATCGGTCGGCGACTGCTTGGTATTCAATTGTTCAACTGTGCCCAGCCTGCTTTTAATCCATTCCCCGGCTTTGGATGCCGCATTAATAGCCACGGCCGTATAGCTTTTTCCTGATACGATATAGGGAACCTTTTCGTTTTCATGTTCGTTCAACGTGTTCACTCTACTTTCTATATCATTGTTACGTGGTTTACGAGCCTGCCCAACAGACATTCTCTTAACCATCTCTGTTTCAGTACAAGTTTGCTAGTTTACACATTCTAGTATACACAATAAGCTTCATAAAGTTTCTCCATATGGAAGCTTTATCCGCGAAATACTGCTTTCTAAGGCGTAATTTCTATGGAAGCCCCACCCAACACTTTGACCCCGTTATCTTCCTGAAGACGCAGTTCATTCATTAATCCGAACAACGCTTCATCCTTAAGTTTGGCTTCAAGCATGACATCAATCCGATCGGTATATCCAGCAATATTACGCAGAAAGGTCAGCAATGGCTCCACCAGAACACCGTCTGCATGACCACGAGGGTCTTTTTCACTTTTGGGACTGGACGCATGAATTTTGGGCGGCAATGGATGATCCGCAGAAGATCCGGCTTGGGCCAATTCCCCTTTCCAGGTATCCAATATATCCGGCCAAAGCTCCCACGGCTTCTCTCCCTCGTTATTAACCCATTGATGATGAATATCAAGAACCATTGGTAAGCCTGTTATTTTGCAAGCTTCCAGTGTTTCCACCGCATTGAACGTTTTATCATCATTTTCCAATGTTAACCGTTCTCTTAATGAAAGATCCAGCGCACTAACCTGCTCTACAAAACGCTGACCTGAGGTCACCTTATCTCCGTATGCACCACCAATATGAATGTTGTTCTTGGCTTCGGCACTAAGTCCCATAGCTTCCAGCATCGCCACGTGGTACTTCAGATCATGAATGGAGCTTTGCAACACTTCAGGACGGGGAGTGCTCAGCACTGTAAAATGATCGGGGTGAAACGATACCCTCATCTTATTCGCCTTGACATAGTCCCCCACCTCTGCAAAATCAGCAGCAAGCGCCTGAAATGGGTCCCAATCCCTCAGATCTTGATGGGTCGCGAGCGGAATCAGCTTGGATGAGAAACGATAGACCTGAATATCACTCGCACGATTATGACGCAGCAGCCTCAATGTATTGTGGAGATTTTCGGCTGCAATTCGTTCTAGCTTGCGGATCGCGGCTTCTCGGTCTCCGATCTTGTTAAAGCTGGCCATAGTCATGGTTTTAGAAGGGGATGCATTTTGCACGGTGACTGACATGGCAACATAACCGAACCTTACGATCATAGATGTCCTTCCTTTCAGCAGTTCGCAGTAGATGGCAAGGCCGCTTTCATTATGTGACCTAAACCCCTTTTCTACTGATCATACCCGGAAAAGCATCTGCTGATTCGGTGTTTTGCACAAAACTGAAAGAAACAAACAGCTAGGATTGCTGCTGTGCTCCAAAAAACATTTCATCTGCCAACGCGGTCTGAATTCTTGACTCCTCTTCATTCAGCTTACGAATGAGAGTCATTTCTACCTCGGTCACTTCGTCACCTTGGAAATTGATTTCGGCGATACAGCCCACAATCTGAACGATGGCTACTGCCACGTTGTCCACGCTATAAGCGATGACCTTCTGTCCTGTCGGAAAAACGCGCAGTCCGGATTTAACCATTTTGCCACGTCCATATTCCAGCAGTTCATAAAGTTCTTGTTCACTCTTGAATTTGCACACCGAATTAAATTCAGTTTGAAAGCCCATGTAGCCGCCACCTTTCATATTTAAGGGTTTAGTAAAATGCTCAAGTACATCAATATATATGAACAAAAAGGAGAGTGATCAGCTCCCCTTCGTTTTTCGTTTATGAGTTCTCATAGTGCAGTGCCGACCTGCGCTCATAACGCTCCAGTGCAAGAGCAATCATGCGATCCAGCAGACTTACATAGGATACACCGGTTTCTCTCCACAATAATGGATACATGCTGAACGGTGTAAAGCCAGGCATTGTATTCACTTCATTAATAAGGATATGTCCATCTGAGCGTCTGACGAAGAAATCGGCACGGGAAATCCCGCAACCTTCCAGAGCACGGAAAGCTTGCAATGCGGCTTCACGGATACGATCTGCCACTTCCTCGTCCAGTGGTGCCGGAATGAGCATTTCCGATTGACCATCGGTATATTTGGCAGCATAGTCGTAGTAATCACTCGACGACACAATTTCACCCGGTACCGAGGCAATCGGCTCGTCATTGCCAAGTACGCTGACTTCAATCTCACGGGCATCGACGTACTCCTCCACAATCACCTTCAGGTCAAATTGCAGAGCCAGATCAACAGCCTTTTCCAGTTCTTCCCGGTTACTCACTTTGGAAATACCAACACTTGATCCCAGATTGGCTGGTTTGACAAAGCAAGGATAACCCAACTCAGTCTCTATGTTACGCACCAAGTCATGACCGGTTTGTGCCCACTGTGTACTATTAAAATAGCAGTATTTCACTTGTGGCAATCCTGCATGCTCAAACAGCTTCTTCATGACGCCTTTATCCATACCTGCTGCCGAAGCCAGCACGCCTGCCCCGACATAGGG
Source organism: Paenibacillus sp. DP01 (assembly GCF_044784315.1). Lineage (NCBI taxonomy): Bacteria > Bacillati > Bacillota > Bacilli > Caryophanales > Paenibacillaceae > Paenibacillus > Paenibacillus sp. DP01. Next base: position 896,661 of record NZ_CP173059.1, on the reverse strand, counting down.
CATATCAGCCATTTCGAACAGACCCTGAATCGTTCCGTCCTCGCCAAAGGTGCCGTGCAGCAGCGGAAACAGTACATCCAGCGTCTGCTCTCCATACAACTTGCCGAACAACGTATCTAATGCCGCCTTGGTGCCACCCTCAGCGTGCTCCAGCTTCAATTGGTCTACAGTAGTCAGAGGCGTACTTAACAACGTCCCTCTACGCCAATCGCCAGCCTTCGTAATATAAAAAGGAATAATCTCGTATTTATCATAGTTAAAAGCGTTCATTACCGCATACGCCGTTTGCAGCGATACCTCATGTTCGCCCGATTTACCACCGTACACCAGCCCTACGGTCAATTTTTGATTTGCCATGCCTATCCTCCGCTTTCCTGCTTTCGTCATTGTGCCTGATTTGCTTCACTGTACCTGTTATCCATCATCTCATTTAAAAATAGTCGGCGATGTGATAAAAGCGATATACCGTATTGTCCGTCCACGCATACGAATTTTTATAGTCCCAATAACGATGTCTGGAGCTTACCGTATGTGCATTGACTAGCGGCATGCCGCCAGCATCAAAGGCCGTTACCACCGTGCTGTGCTGGAAAGTTCCGTCACCATCCCAATCATAAAAAATGACGTCCCCCAGCATGAGCTGCTCCGGTCGACTCACCTGCTCTGCGGTCAACCCCCAGGAGCTGGAGCCCAAATACCGCTCCAAACTGTTGGAAACCGCCCAGCTATAGCTCCACAGCTCACGTCCGGCGACCCGTCCTTTATACCACCAGCCCGATTCTCTTTTACCAGTATAGTGGATCGGTGCACCACCTGCAAAGAGGCACTGCGAGATATAATTGGTGCAATCCACATCAAACGCCTCAAACTCCGGGTTAAAGTTATCCCACCACTGATCTGCATAGGCCGCTGCTTCTTCACGGCGATATCGGCTGGGACGTGCTGATGAGCCGAAGCCCAGCACACCACGATTCAGCAGCGGCAGACTTCCTCCCTGATTAAAAGACGCTTGTTCAAAAGGAACCTCTCCTCCCGCCGGCTTTCTTTCTGCAGGATCGCGCTCGATCCTCGTCACCTGCCAGGCTTCGCCCTCGCGTGTAAACGTTAGACGCTCCCGTTCAATCCGATCCTCCCGGTGCGTCATCCCGCCCTTCTCATAAAAGAGCCGCACATGCAGTTGTACATCGACCACTGCCTCATCTGGTGTATCCTGCACTATTCGTAACGGCTTGGCGCGTGTCTCGCTGCGCAGGGGAACAGCGTCCCGTTCGTTGTACCACTGCTCCAATCTGGCCGCACGTGCCGCCCGCTCCATTCGCTGGCCCACCTCCAGGTACTCATCCGGCTGTGGTACACCATTTACCTCACTGCGATTGTACTGATTCACATAAGCAAAAAGGGCCTGTTTCCATTCCCGCTCCCCCATCCCTATCCCTCCATTTTTCGTCTCGCTATCCTTATTCGGGGATAACCACGCTGATATATAACTTCCTTCTTTCCTCTCTGGTCGGATATGCTCTCTATCTATAAGTATGAATCTCTAAAGCTTGGTATGAACATCGAAACGCGGGGGAACGGAACGTTTTATTTTCCAGTCTGAACACGCATAATTTAGGTCAAAAAAACTTTACGGAACCGTCTGAAAACGGTATACTTAATCCAAAAGCAATCATTTTGAAATCATGTTTCATCTAATGAAACGAATTACATTCATCTCAACCTCTTAACTTACAATGCACCACTGAAGATGAAATTGAGAACGCAACCAATTAAAACCAAATGTGCATGACGTCGAAAAAAGACATCCCTATTTTCCCGCAAGCATCCACTTCAAGGAGGTAATACTTATGTCAGGAAAAGATCAATTCTCCATTGCCCGTAGTTTGGAAGTTAACGGGAAGCCTTATCGCTACTACAGTCTTAAGGCACTGGAGGAACAAGGAAAAAGCGGTGTTGCCAAGCTGCCTTTCTCCATTAAAGTGTTGCTGGAAGCAGCGGTTCGCCAGTTTGACGGACGCGCCATTACAGAAGAACACGTGCAGCAGCTGACAGGCTGGGCTGAGGATCGTGACACCAACAAGGAAATTCCGTTCATTCCTGCACGTATCGTGCTTCAGGATTTTACTGGCGTCCCGGTGGTTGTCGATTTGGCAGCTATGCGTGATACGGTGAAAAAAGCGGGCGGCGATCCGAAACAAATCAACCCGCTCGTTCCCGTCGATCTCGTAATCGACCACTCGGTCATGGTTGATGCCTTCGGTACCAGTGACGCGCTGGACTACAATATTAATGTAGAGTTTGAACGTAACGAAGAACGGTATCGTTTTTTGCGCTGGGCGCAAACGGCATTCAATAACTTCCGTGCGGTGCCGCCGTCCACCGGTATCGTTCATCAGGTTAATCTAGAGTATCTCGCTTCCGTGGCTGCCACCAAAACCATCGACGGCGAAACTGTTGTCTTCCCGGATTCCCTTGTGGGAACGGACTCCCATACGACGATGATTAACGGACTCGGTGTCGTAGGCTGGGGTGTCGGCGGGATCGAGGCAGAGGCGGGTATGCTGGGGCAGCCGCTGTATTTTGTCACTCCCGATGTGATCGGCTTCAAGCTGACAGGTAGCCTGTCGGAAGGAGCTACCGCTACCGACCTGGCGCTGACAGTCACGCAAATGCTGCGTAAAAAAGGCGTGGTCGGCAAATTCGTAGAATTTTACGGCCCAGGTCTGGCCAACATTAGCTTGGCTGACCGTGCGACCGTGGCCAACATGGCACCGGAATACGGCGCAACGATCGGCTTTTTCCCGGTTGATGCCGAAACGCTGGCTTACCTGCGCAGCACTGGACGTTCCGATGAGCAAGTCAGCCTTGTAGAGGAATATTACAAAGCTCAAGGCATGTTCCGCACATCCGATACCCCAGACCCTGTGTTCAGCGATACGCTTGAGCTAGACCTGGCTTCGGTTGTACCGAGTCTCGCCGGACCCAAACGTCCGCAGGACCGTGTTGAGCTAAGCCGCATGAAAGAAACCTTCGAAGGCATTATCCGTACCCCGGTAGACAAAGGCGGCTATGGACTGAGCGATGAAAAGATCGCACAGAAGGTTCCACTGACCCATCCGGACGGCTCCACCAGTGAGCTGGGTACTGGCTCAGTCGTGATTGCAGCGATTACAAGCTGCACGAACACCTCCAACCCAAGCGTTATGCTAGGCGCGGGCTTGCTCGCCAAAAAGGCAGTACAGCGCGGGCTCAAAACGCCAGGCTATGTTAAAACAAGCTTGACACCAGGCTCGCTTGTCGTGACGGAGTACCTGCAAAAAGCCGGGCTGATCGAACCGCTCGAAGCCCTCGGCTTCCATGTGGCAGGCTATGGTTGCGCGACCTGTATCGGTAACTCTGGACCCCTTCCTGACGAAGTGAGTCAGGCTATTACAGACAATGATCTGACCGTTGGCGCAGTTATTTCCGGTAACCGGAACTTTGAAGGACGTGTGCATGCGCAAGTCAAAGCCAACTATCTCGGCTCACCGCCACTGGTAGTCGCTTATGCTCTCGCCGGCACGGTAAATATTGATATGGTGAACGAACCACTCGGTTACGATCAGGACAATCAGCCTGTCTACCTAAAAGATATCTGGCCTACTTCCGAAGAAATCAAGGAAGCGATCAGCCTGTCTCTGAGCCCGGATATGTTCCGTCGCAAATACGAAAATGTATTTACAGCCAACGAAAAATGGAATTCCATTCCGGTTCCTGAAGGCGAACTGTATGAATGGGATGAAAACTCAACTTATATTCAAAATCCGCCATTCTTTGAAGGGCTTCAGGATGGTGTGCAGGATATCAAGGAAATCCGTAATGCCCGTGTACTTGCCTTGCTGAATGATTCGGTCACGACTGACCACATCTCACCAGCAGGCAACATCGCCCCTTCCAGCCCGGCAGGACTGTACTTGAAGGAGCATGGTGTAGAGCGCAAGGACTTCAACTCCTATGGCTCCCGTCGCGGTAATCATGAAGTCATGATGCGCGGTACATTCGCCAACATCCGTATCCGCAACAATGTAGCTCCAGGCACCGAAGGCGGTGTGACCAAGTACTTGCCTACAGATGAGGAAATGTCCATCTATGATGCGTCCATGAAATATCAGGCAGCCGATCAGAACCTGATCGTCATCGCCGGCAAGGAATACGGCACAGGCAGCTCACGTGACTGGGCAGCCAAAGGTACGCTGTTGTTAGGTGTTAAAGCCGTCATTGCAGAAAGCTTCGAGCGGATTCACCGCAGTAACCTGGTCGGTATGGGTGTACTGCCGCTGCAATTCCAGGAAGGCTATGGCTGGTCCAGCTTGGGCCTGAACGGTCGCGAAACCTTCGACATCCTCGGCATTGACAATGACGTGAAACCAGGTCAAGAACTTACGGTTGTAGCCAAACGCGAGGATGGCACCAAGTTCGAATTCCCGGTCACTGCTCGTCTGGACAGCACCGTTGACATCGACTACTACCACAACGGTGGTATTTTGCAAACCGTACTGCGTCAAATGATTCAAGCGTAATGATCGAGTGAATAATGAAAATCCCCTCTCAAATGCGGTGTAAACTGCAATGGAGAGGGGATTTTTTACATGCCCGAAGCATTCAGAAGAAAACACATGCCTATGGTCGAGAATACAACAGATATAAGAACTGTAATGAGACCAGGCAGGCTTTTCAACATTTCAGAGCCTTCTTGGCTCTTGAATCGACGTCTGAGAATAGGCTGAAGCAAAAGCATAATCATAAATGATATGAGGCTAAGTCCACATAACAACCATACCTCAGGAGAGGATTTGTCAACAAAACGGTCAGCCACCCCATTAAAACCGTAGTGGATTGCTACCTTTCTGGGCATTGTCGGATACATGAAAAGGTAGATGACGAAAGGCAAAGCGGACACAAGAAAGGACAACATATTAAAAATATTTAATCTATTTCGCATGGAAGTTCTCCTTTTAGAGCTGATTTAATTCATATTATACACATATCAGCAATTTATATTTTTATATCCACGGCTAAGTAAAAGAGAAATTATGCGATTAGCAAAAGACATTCTCACTGCTAAATGCAAAAAAGCCGATCCTCTCAGGACCGGCTTGCCACTGTATTCTCTTATATCCTTGCCTTCGCATTGCTAAATTACTTCGAAATATCCAAAAAGCCCTCTCCGAATACGTCCCGTACGTCATGAATGGTGATAAATGCTGCTGTATCGATAGCTTTCACAATCTTTTTAAGCGCTGACACCTCTTGTTTGCTAATGACGATATATAAAACTTCTTTTGGATTTTTGGTGTAATATCCGTGGCCTGACAGGACGGTGACTCCACGATCCATTTGTGTAATGACCATCTCGGCAATTTTGTCTTGATGCTCCGAAATAATCATGACCGCTTTTTTCGGATTCAATCCTTCAATCATGAAATCCATAACTTTCGTACCGACGTACAAAATAACGATAGTTAGCATTAATTTTTCCGGGCCAATAATAAAGTAGGAAGAGAAGGCGACAATCAGATCAAAAAACAACAAGGCATAGCTGATATTCCAATCCAGATACTTGTTGGCAATCCGGGCTAAAATGACCGTTCCTGCCGTTGTACCACCGACCCGTACAATTAAGCCAATGCCGACCCCTACCAAAACTCCGGCAAATACGGCATTAATCGTCGGCTCATGCGAATCAATCCGCCAGTTGACTGTTAAATGTAAAAACAGCGAGTTAAAAGCGACCGCAATTATAGTATACAGAGTCGTTCTCTTGTCCAAAAATTTATATCCGACAATCAGCAGCAAGCCATTAATGACCAGATTGACGATCGAGGGAGACCACTGAAACAGGTAGTACAAGATGATCGTGACCCCTGTAACGCCCCCCTCGCCAAACTCATTCGGGATCACATACAGATTAACAGCCAGCGCGAAAAAAAACGCACCCAGAATAATAAATACGATATCTGCAATACTTTTTTTCATATATGCTCTAATCCTCTCTCTAACATTTCAACGGATGAATTGCCAGATGGATTGGCTGACTCTTCTTGCCAAAATACGCTGACAACCAGTTCATGGTATCCACTACCCAACATAAAGTCAATACAACTTTGACACTTTAATTCGCCACCAGACTGCCTTAGTCCAACCTTAGAATTCCGCAAAATTCCGCTAATACAAGGTTATTCGACAAAAAAACACAATCCCGACTACTAAACTGAGAAAACGGGCCTCTAGCCCTTGTTTAGGCCCTAGGCACATTTTCCCCTAAAATGACCATCCTCCTAATACACATTTTGGACACATACGACCATCTTCCTGTTTTATGTCAAAAGCGTTTTACTTTGGATAAATGCGGGTATAATGATTGAAACATTACCAAGCAACCTACACGGCATTACGACATCAAGTACATATACATAGTCCTATACAGACGTCCTAAGCAACTCAATCTGAATTTGACAAAATGGAATTGGAGGAATGACCACATGAATACAATGAACTTAACTGTCCACACCCTGATGCCTTTTCACCACCAATACCAACGTGCCAACGCGGTGAGTATGCAGAAGAAAGAAGACAGCTCGGAGAAGAAGCTCAGCTTTCAGGACATTTTGAATGAAAAAATGGGTAAAAAATAAAGCTCCGTTAATCCGGTAGCATGATCCCGCTTTACATAAGCTGAAAAGCCGTAGTTTTCTACATCGACTGTAGAGAACCACGGCTTTTTGTTACTCACGCGTTTCTAAACCTTGCTCATACGTTTATGGAAATAAACCTCTGACGAGCTTAACTGTACTTTTCGTTGAGGCTTCCCAGTTGATTGACTTTTGTATCGCTACCGATTTTTACTGCCCAGCTTCCCGATACTGCTCTGCCTTCTCTCGCATCCCGGCGGCAACGGCTTCCTCAGTATTCAGTCCCTTATCGGCCGCATAGGCACGAATGTCCTGCGTGATACGCATACTGCAAAACTTGGGACCGCACATCGAGCAAAAGTGGGCTTCCTTGGCCCCCTCTGCTGGTAGCGTTTCATCATGGTAGGACAATGCCCGCTCAGGGTCAAGCGAGAGATTGAACTGATCGCGCCAGCGGAATTCAAAACGCGCCTTGGACAAAGCATCGTCCCGCTGCTGTGCCCGCGGATGACCCTTCGCCAGATCGGCAGCATGTGCGGCAATTTTGTAGGTAATAACTCCTTCGCGGACATCATCCTTGTTCGGCAGACCCAAGTGCTCCTTCGGCGTAACGTAGCACAGCATGGACGTCCCGAACCAACCGATCATCGCCGCCCCGATAGCTGAGGTAATATGATCATATCCTGGTGCGATATCCGTCGTCAGCGGCCCTAAAGTATAAAAGGGGGCTTCCTTACAAATCTCCATTTGTAAATCCACATTCTCCTTGATTTTGTGCATAGGGACATGTCCTGGCCCTTCAATCATGACCTGGACATCATGCTTCCATGCAATTTGCGTGAGCTCGCCCAACGTCTCTAGCTCTGCAAATTGTGCTTCATCATTCGCATCATAGATACTCCCTGGACGCAGACCATCCCCGAGAGAAAAGGCCACATCATAGACTTTCATAATTTCACAGATTTCTTCAAAATGCGTATACAAAAAGTTCTCCTGATGGTGTGCAAGGCACCAAGCTGCCATAATCGACCCGCCCCGGGATACAATTCCCGTCATTCTATTCGCCGTCATCGGTATATATCGCAGCAATACACCCGCATGGATCGTAAAATAGTCCACTCCCTGCTCCGCCTGCTCAATCAGCGTGTCTCGATACAGCTCCCACGTCAGCTTCTCAGCTTCGCCGTTCACCTTTTCCAGTGCCTGATATAGCGGCACCGTTCCAATCGGTACGGGAGAATTCCTGATGATCCATTCGCGCGTCGTATGGATATTACGGCCTGTGGACAGGTCCATGACGGTGTCTGAGCCCCAGCGTACAGCCCAGGCCATCTTCTCCACTTCCTCCTCGATGGAGGACGTAACCGCGGAATTTCCAATGTTTGCATTGATCTTTACGTGAAATTGGCGCCCAATGACCATGGGTTCGCTTTCCGGGTGATTGATATTTGAAGGTAAAATAGCTCGTCCAGCCGCCAGCTCCTGTCGTACAAACTCGGGCTCTACGCCTTCGCGGATCGCCGCAAATTCCATTTCAGGCGTAATGATCCCTTGCCGCGCATAGTGCATTTGCGTCACAGTACGCCCTTGCGAAGCCCGTAGCGGACGGTTGGTCACGCCGGGAAATTCCACTGTCTCCCGTTTGGAGCCGGGTTTCAGTCCATTATCCTCCGGCTTGATGGCGCGGCCCTCATAAGCCTCCACATCTCCCCGTTCCAGTGCCCAAGCTCGCCGTAATGGTGGCAATCCCTGACGGATGTCGACCTGGTAGGCTTCGTCCGTCATCGGACCGCTGGTATCATACACACGCAGTGGCTCATGATGCTCGGTGCCCTGCGGCGTATGTGTGGGTTGTAGCGCGATTTCACGCTCAGGCACAGCAATATCCGGCCGAGAACCTTGAATATACACCTTACGGCTCCCCGGAAAGGGCTTTAGCCCACTGGCTTGCTCCGCTTTGGCCTTCTCTCCCTCCACTTCTATTATTCCCGCCAATCCTGCATCTGCTGATTTCATTCCTGTTTCTTTTGTTCCTTTTGTTTCTGTCGGTTTCATGATCCATTCCTCCCGTATCGTTGAAATGACACACCGATCCGGAACCATTCCCAGGGTGGCGCTGATCTATGCAAAAAAGCCGGTTCCCTAGGGAACCGGCTAATCAAACGAGACAGCTATCCAAACCGATCGCACGTGGAATAATCATATTCCAATGCGCGGTCGTAGACAGCAGCTGCGTATACATTTCAATGGCCGATTACTTCCCTACGCTGGTATGATCCAGATCAGGTGCAAAGGGTCCGGAATCTTGCCTGATTCCATCTCAGCCCGCATTACAGGCTCCCCCAGTAACTGTGATAATTTCTATTCACATGAATTGGCGGCTATAACAAACATCCCGCCATCTCTATCAGACTACTTTAAATTTATAGCTTTGGCAACCCTTGTATGATTTCCTTTTGTATTGATTACTGTCACGGAAGCATAAGCCCCATTTCCTTGGCTGCTTCGATCAAAATCGGTGCAAACTCATGCAGCGTCTCGGGCGCAAGTCGACTGACCGGGCCGGATACAGATAAAGCCGCCGTGACCTGTCCCTTTCGGTTCACAATAGGCGCGGCCACAGCCGCAGCTCCTGGCTCACGTTCTTCATAGCTGGTCGCATAGCCCTTCTCACGAATGTCCTGCAGCTGGGCTTTATAAACCTCCGGGTCTACCGAAGGTGGCCATTCTTCACTGCTTAGCAAAACCTCCAGCTCCTGCGGTGGCATAAAGGCCGCCAGCACCTTGCTGGAGGCTCCCACAGCCAGCGGCATACGCGCACCCACAGGCGCAACCCTGCGGATCGCCTGATTGCTCTGCACGGCTTGTATGCGAATACGCATGCTTCCATCCCGCAGGTACAAGCTGACCGTTTCCCCTAAGCGATCACGCAGTCCTTCCATTGCAGGCTGTAACAACACCGCCGGCTCATCGCTTTGGGACAGATGCGTGGACAGCTCCCATATGCGAAAACCAAGCCTATATTTTTCCGTTTCGGCATTCCGAACGACAAATCCCCGATCCTCCAGCGTAGTCAAAAGACGATGAACAGTGCTTTTATGTAGACCAATTTGGGAGGCAATCTCCGTTAGACCAAGATCAGATTCTGCGGTAAAACACAGCAGTATATCAAGTGCACGCTCTACAGCGCGGACGGTTAATTTACGGTCTTCCATCGTGAACCGCTCCTCTTGTATCCATATTCGTTTCACACTATGAAACATGGTTACATAAATTATATAGAATAGTCGCGGCTACTGTAAACCGATGTTTTTGTGACAACCATATTACAGAACAAGAACAAACATCGACAATTCTTTGCATCATTTTTACTTTTCCGGTTCAGGCGTTGACTTTGGATAATAGCCATCATACGATAATAGGTATCTATACGGACATACCCTACTATTTTCAAGTGGAATTATACCTAAATTTTATGATTCGAAGATCAATTTTATATAAGGAGGCTCTTACATGATTTCGACATCCCAGCGCAACGCTCAGCTACAGACCGCTGTTCAGGAGCCGTCCACCCCACTCTTTAATCCCCGTATGCTGCGGTTCAAGCACGTTGTGATTGCTCTGCTGCTGTCGGTCGTATTTTTTCTGTTGTTTTGCTTTATTGCCTTGCATGCTTACATCGCCTGGGTGCTTACGAATCCCACCGTCGCACCCTTGTACTCTAATCCGATGCAGGCCAAAGGCATGCCTTATGAAGATGTCAGCTTCCCAGCGAAGGATGGCAGCCGCATCGTACAAGGCTGGTATATCCCGGCGGATCAATCGCGGAAAACCATTATTTTCAGTCATGGTTACGGGGCTAATCGCGAAGAAAGCTGGATTCCTATGTATGATCTGGCGCATTATGCCCACAGTCTGAACTTTAATGTGGTCATGTTTGATTATGGATTCGCGTCACAAAACAGCAAGGCCGTCGCAACCGGAGGTAAGGCGGAATCCCAGCAGCTTCTTGGAGCGATTCAGCTTGCGAAGCAACGCGGCTCGTCGGAAATTATCGTATGGGGCTTTTCTATGGGAGCAGGAACCGCTCTTCAGGCGGGCTTGCAAACCAAGGATGTGGACGCAATGATTTTGGACAGTACCTTCCTGCTGGAGCCAGATACACTGTACCATAACATTCACAATCAAATTAATCTGCCGAGACATCCGTCTTTGGAAATTTTGGAGTTGCTGTTTCCAGTCTTAAACGGCACCAGCTTGCATCAGATTCCATATCAAGAGGTTAAAAAGGAGAACTATCCGTTTCCAATCATGTTTGTGCATGGTACACAGGATGAAAAGGCTCCTTACCCCATTGCGGAAAAGCTTGCTGCCAATCAAACCAACCCGCTTTCCAGTGTATGGATTGTCAAAAACGGGATACATGAGCTTATTTTCAGAGAGCATCCTCGTGAATATTTGCGACGGGTATCGACATTTCTAAGCAGTGTGCAGGAGCTGGAGGACAAGAAAACCACTGCTGCTGCCCATAAACAAACGACTACGAAGTAAGAAATTATTTTCAAAACAAGTAATCATCGCCTTAAAGAAGCCTGCCTATGGACACTTAACCCGTGCCGTAGACGGGCTTCTTTTTTTATTTTCCATGAGTAATTATTGTTCTGCGCAACAGGTATAACCTGATGAAGGAAGTTCATAGACATATTCACGGTGAGACGGCGAATATACTGGGTACATATGCATCCAGGACAGATCTGCTAGATCTGCCGGATAGCCATAGCGGGATACGGGAGGTAAAAACGAATGCTGAGTACTTATGGGTCTTTCCTGCCCTTACGTGTGCTGGAGGAAATTCGTCATTGGAAGCAGCAGGAAAGTTGGCACGTGGAAGTGATTAAATCTGCTACTGAAGGGCTAGAGCCTGCTTATGTGCGGCTGCTGGATGATTGGCGAACCGTATTTGAACAAACGGAACGCACCGCCATCGAGCTGCTCGAAGAGCAACGGAGCGCGCTTGATCCGGCAGAACAGGCATGGCAGCATCAATGGAAAAAAGAGTCGTCTGTTCCTCAAGCACATACACACCAGCTGGATGAATCATCAGCACATTCAAGGGGATCAGACGCATCAGCAACTGGAGAGAAATCGTTGTCTGTTTCAGGCTTGAATTCACAGCCTGCCTCACAGGAATTAAATCGTCGACTGGACGATTTGCTGCAAACCGCGAACCGTCAATCACAAGAATATGTACGGCAGCTAGGTTTGCTGACTGAACACAGTCATGCATTGCGTCAACAGCCAAAATCCGCCGGAGTTGTAATACACGCAGCACATGAAAGTCAATATTTCCTGATCTCAACCACTCCCTTTCAAGAGCCCGGCTCCATCGCGCGAGCCGCTGGGTTGTATCATGTAGCGGCAGAGGGTGAGGATTACCCGGAGCAAGCGTTTCGAGAGCGGCATGCCGGCATGAGAGGAGAGGGTTCTGGGGCTACTAAAGGCGTCCAGTCCGGCCAGGCTCAACCTTCGCCAGCAGAAAAGTCCTTAATCGGTCGCCCGGTCCCTATTGGCGGACATCGGCTCCCTCCGCTTCCTTACCCTTATAATGCGCTTGAACCGTACATTGATGAAAAAACGATGCGTATTCACCATGACAAGCATCATTTGAGCTATGTGAATGATCTGAATAAAGCGGAAAAGAAACTGGAAGAAGCCCGAAAAACAGGTGATTTTGACCTCGTAAAGCATTGGGAACGTGAACTGGCATTTAACGGTGCAGGTCATTATCTGCATACTCTTTTTTGGACGATCATGAGCCCTCAAGGCGGTGGAAACCCAAGCGGACCGCTGGCTGAACAGATTAAAAAGGATTTTGGCAGCTACGATGCCTTCAAAAAGCAATTTAGTTCAGCAGCCGAAAAGGTCGAAGGCGGCGGCTGGGCCATTCTGGTGTGGAGTCCGCGCGCCGGGCGGCTTGAAATTTTGCAGGCCGAAAAGCACCAGAACCTGACTCAATGGGAGTCTATTCCGCTGCTGGCGATCGATGTGTGGGAACATGCATATTACTTAAAGCATCAGGCTGAACGCAATAAATACATCGAAGATTGGTGGCATGTCGTCAACTGGCCTGAAGTGGAAGCGCGCTACGCTCAAGCCTCCAAGCTGAGATGGCAACCATTCTAAGCTAAAATAAACTACACCTGCAAATCGTATCGCTCTCTGAGCGCTGCCATCTGTTCTGCCAATCCTTCCAGTTGCACCAGCGAGCCATCGGCAGGCAAAATGGCCGCCCGACTCTCGACTACACGGCGTAGCGATGCTGTGTACGCCTCGACAGACGGCACTCCGGCCAGCTCTGCCAGGCTGCCCATCGTTGCCGGATTAACCCGGGGATAATCCGGCTGCTGCACGCCTGCCGGTGTATCCCCGGCTGCCTCCCGATAAAACTGCTGCACCGCCTGTGCGCGCTCTGCTCCGTGGCCCTCAATCATCACAAAGGCCGTGATGATATACGCCTTGGCCTGACGCCGCTGCGCAATGCCGCAAAACTTGCGTCCTCGGACGCTCACATCGTAATCCCCGGGACAGAAGGACCCGATGATTTCTCCAGTCTGCGCCTCGGCAGACCACGGGGCCAGCGCATCGGCAATCAGCCCTGCCATGAGCCGAAAATCCTCATGCAGGCTGATGGCCCGCTGCGGATTCGGTAGGATCAAGGACAGGTTCAGTACCCCCCTGTCCAGCATGACAGCTGCTCCACCTGAAGGACGCACGCATACCGACGTTCCTGAACTGCGCACTCGCTCCATCGCCTGTGGAGCGTTGGGAAGCCTGCGGTCCCGGTGACCAATCACAAGCGCTGCCGGATGCCGCCATACATGCAAAATGGGCGCAGCTCCTTTCCCTACTTGCCGACAAGCCAGCTCCTCCCAAGCCAGCGGAAACAATACGTCTTCCTGAGTAGTCATCAGTGGCGCTTCCAACCATTGCAACTCAGGCAATGCTGTTGTTGTTTCTGTTGAGCTATGTAAATGATCCATACGTTATCCCCTATCTTAAAAATAACTGTTATCCATAGGCTAATCGTAATTTTCAAGGCAGCATGCTGCTATTTTTTTATTTCATCTTCTTCACAGTAGCTATCCCATTGTCACTATTACCGATGTTAACAAAAAAAGGCGGCTACGCCTATGCGTAAACCACCTTTTTTTATCACTAACCATTGCATTCTGTTCAATTATTCCTTGATCAGGGACAAGAACTCTGCGCGTTGTGCTGCATTATCACGGAACGTACCGCGTACGGCAGATGTTACCGTTTTGCTGCCAGGCTTTTTGACACCTCTGGCACACATGCACAAGTGTTCGCCTTCCACGACCACCATAACTCCGTGAGCGGAGACCGCTTCATTTAGAATATCAGCGATCTGCGATGTAATACGCTCCTGTACCTGCAATCGGCGGGTCACCGCCTCCACCAAACGGGCTAGCTTGCTTAGTCCTACAATTTTACCGCTGGGTACATAGCCGATATGCACTTTTCCGAAGAAAGGAGCCATATGGTGTTCACACTGACTGTAGTAGACAATATCCTTCACGATTACAAGCTCCTCGTGATTCTCGTCAAATGTCACACCCAGCGCATCCCGTGGATCAACCTCATAACCCGCAAATATTTCCTCATACATGCGCGCAACGCGTGCCGGTGTTTCCAACAAACCTTCACGCTTGGGGTCCTCACCGATCAGTTTTAAAATCTGCTCCACATGGTACTCGATTTTATCCCGGTTATCCGCAGCTTTGCGGTTAATATAATCTTTTACGCCAGCCACAGTAATCCTCCTCTATGCAGCAACCTCATGCGGCATCCGTACTCACGTTGCTCATTATTTCCGACGGCCCTGATTTTTACGCGCACCAGGCTGATTTTTGGAGAACTGTTGGTTCTTCATCATCTGCTGGGCTTTTTGCATCTGTTTCCCATTCAGGTTGTAGCCCATCTGTTTGGCCATTTTTTGCAGCGTTTCAGGGTCGTTCTGCATCTTTTCAAGCTGTTTGCGAAGATAATAAGCACCGATGAAAAATCCCCCGACCAAGCCAACAATCAGGGTAATAATCGGAATGACAATATTCCACACCACGAAGTCGTCACCTCTGTATATTTATATGAGACATCTTGAATTACACGAACTTATCATAGCAAAACATGGGACAGCTAGCAAATTACTTTTTGCAAACATATGTCCTTATTCCTTCTCCAAATCCAGCAGCTTCATTTTGACTGGCAAGCCTCCGGCATAGCCAACCAAACTACCGTTTGCACCCGATACACGGTGGCATGGAAACAGGATAGGCAATGGATTTTTGTTATTGGCTTCGCCGACAGCACGTATCGCCTTGGCTCGTCCAATCGATTCTGCAATATCTTGATAGGACACACTTTGTCCGTACGGAATATTTTGCAGTGCGCGCCATACCTGCTCTTGAAAAGGAGTGCCTCTCAAATCATAGGCTATACTGAATTCCCGTCGTTCTCCCGCAAAATATTCACGCAGTTGTTCTGCAGCTTCGCGCAGCTTTTCCGGCTCCTGTACATAGACATATTCCCCGACCCATGTCCGGGCCCATTGCTGAAGCAATGCTTCCTTCGCATAAAAAGAGCCATAGTCAATTCGGCATAGCCCTCGATCCGTAGCACACAGCGTCAGAGTGCCCACAGGCGTCTCCATTTCGTCATAATAAATCTTAGTTGGACCCTGTGAATCCTCCGTCTTTAATTCAGCAGAAGTTTGCTGCTCTGCCTGCTCTTGTTCCGCTAGCTTGGAATGCGCCTGCGCGATCATTTCGCGTACTTGCTCATGTTGTTCCTTCTCTGATGCTTGCTTGATCGCTGTCATAGCGTTTTCCCCTCCTATTCGACTCAAAGCCCACGCCGCCGTGCCTCGCAGCTCGGGACGCGGATCATCCAATAAAACCTCCGTCAATTTGGGCACCGCGCTAACATCCTTGAAATTTCCAAGACCAATGACTGCATTGCGTTGAATCGGCTTCTTCCCCCGCCAAGCCGCTGCACTTTGACCAAACCGGTCTTTGAATTCGCGATTGCTCAAATCCAGTAATGGTAACAGCAACGGCTTTACAATTTCAGGATCGGGTGTAAGCTCGGGATGATGATCCCAGTTAAGGCCTCGATTTTTGGGACATACGATTTGACACGTATCACATCCATACAGCCGATTCCCTATTTTCAGCATAAACTCCTCGTCCAAAAAGCCCTTGGTTTGCGTTAAAAAGGATACACACCGCTGGGCATTCAGCTGTCCCGGACCTACAAGCGCACCGGTAGGACATGCATCCAAACATTTGGTGCACTCTCCGCAACCATCCGTAACCGGTTCATCGGGCTGGAAGGGAATGTTCGTCAACAGCTCCCCGAGATAAATCCATGACCCCAGTGTCGGTGAAATCATCATCGTATTTTTGCCGCTAAAGCCAATTCCTGCGCGTTCCGCAACGGCTCGGTCCGACAATTCTCCGGTATCCACCATGTTTTTCAACAGTGCATCAGGTACCCGCTCACTTATAAAAGCCTCAAGCTTTTCCATCGCTTCGCGCAGTACCAGATGATAATCTTTGCCCCAGGCTGAACGCGCCATAATACCACGGTATTTGCCCTTGTCCGACTTCGGCGGGTCCTTCATTTTCGAAGGATACGCCACCGCAATGGCAATCAGGGATGCGGGCTGCGAGCCATACAGCTCTGGATAGATACGCTTATCAATATCAGGCTCCTCAAAGCCGGATTCATAGCCTTTAGCACGGTGCTCTTCCAATATAGCTTTCAGAGACAGAAAGGGATCGGCGGATGCGAACCCGATGGAATCAATCCCCAGCCCTGGAGCTGCCTCAATAATTTCCTGCTTGAGCGAAGCCCAAGTCGAAGCCGTTCCGGTCGCCGTCCGAGTTAGTTCGCGTTGCATCCGATACTCACCTCTCTTTCACAATTCTTCGTGACAGATAGGAGAATGATGTATCATTCTCCTATCTCAAATTTCAACAGAAAATAGCAGCAGATGCTACCGTAAATTTTTAACAGCACTCGTCGCCAGAAAATCACAGCGATTATTCAGTTCGTTGTCACTGTGGCCCTTCACCTTCACATATTCAACCTCATGCTTACCCATTAGTGCCCATAGTTCTTCCCAAAGTTCCTTGTTCTCCACCGGCTGATTTTTACTGTTGCGCCAGCCATTACGGAGCCAATTCTTAATCCAGCCTTGTTTGAAGCAATTGACGACATAGGCAGAGTCACTGTGTACTTTTACACGGCACGGCTCCTTGAGCAGCTTCAGCGCTTCAATCACCGACTTGATCTCCATGCGGTTGTTTGTCGTCATCTTTTCGGCACCCGACAGCTCCTTACGATGCTCTCCATACAGCAAAACAATCCCCCAGCCCCCTGGGCCCGGGTTCCCCGAACAAGCACCGTCGGTATAAACCATCACTTCTTTCATCGTCCTCTTCCTTTCCTGATTGGGAATCGCTGATCCGTTGTAGCTCTGATCGGGTCGCACGTATTCCGCATTGATTTCAGACTCATAACTGCTCTATAGCCACTTCCACTCCGAGATCGGCCAAAATATAAACTCTGCACGTCCCAGTAAATCTTCAGACTTAACGCTGCCAAAGTACCGGCTATCCTTGCTTGCAGCCGTATGGCGATTATCTCCCATGACAAAGAAGTGTTCTGGCTCCACCGTAAAAGGACCGTAATCACCATCCTCCACGTCCGAGTTGGTGTACGGTTCATTTAGCAGCTCACCGTTTACATATAAATGATTATGCTCAATCCGAATGACATCTCCGGGAATACCTATGACTCTTTTCACTAAAAATCTTGGGCTGGACAGTTTGGAATCGGGATCTTTTAAAATCACAATGTCCCCTCTTCCCGGATCATGAAAATTATAAACCAGCTTGTTAACGAACAAATGCTGGCTTTCCATTAGCGTCGGCTGCATCGAATGTCCTCTGACCGTAGACAAGTTAAATACAAACAGGTTCAGAAGCAGTAAGACAACCATCGCGATCAGCAGAGTGACTAACCAATCGCGTATGTAACCAGAGCGACCTGCCTGTTTGGACGTTTCCGGTGAAGGAAGCGGGTCTGACGAAGGAGCCAAAGCGTCCATAATTAACCTCCTCAACCCTGTTATAAATAGAAAAGCATATCCCGTACCCGATTGCAACGGTTACTCAGATATGCTCTAAATGTAAATATTATACTTCGTTTCTGTATATCGAATACCGATTAATGAGGTGCCAAAATACTCAGCTTCTGAAACGCCTGTAAAATCTGGCTTGCTCCGTAGCCCATAGCTTCGTACAACGGCATGGCCGCACTGTTATGCTTGTCCCCTGCTACCCAAATACGGCTAACCTTACGTTGCTGAAAACGCTGCTCCATGGACTCCACAAGCGATTTCCCGATTCCCATCCGACGATGATCCGGGTGAATAGCAATACGATAATAACAACCATGATTCTGATCAATCGTGCCAATCAGGGCACCAACGATCTCTCCCTCTTCTTCGGCAACGACGATCAAACCGGAATCCCACGAAAGCTGACGGGCAAAAGCACCCACCGTCTCTTTGTAGCACTCCTCTGACAAGGCAATTTGCATGAGTTCCGTTACTGAATTCACATCACTTAATTGAAAGGAACGAACGTGCATAAGTAATATCTCCCTTTTCGTAAGCATAATAAAAAAATTGAGACAGCACCGTCATTTTTACATAAATCCATAAAGCGCTTATCATGGTGTTAATCACAAGGCATTATGATAAAAATGCATACGATCTGCTATATATGAAATGAAGAACAGGAAAAGGGTGTGTGCCCTCAAGTTCGTCATGTCATAGACATGACAGCTTATAGCAGACGACAAAAAAGCCCAAAATTCTGCTTCCTTGACCATTAAACCATACTTTTTGACGGAATACATCCTTTTTTCTCATGTAAGCGCTGTATATAAAGCGTTTACATTTTTGAGGGGCAAATTTACCTCTTATTACCTATGTATTACGTATTCCAATCGGGTTTTTGGACATGCTAGCTACCAGGCCCTATTGCTCAGTTTGGTATTTTACAAACAAAAATGTTGAAAAAATAGGCCGAATGCGGTTTAATATAACTATCGAGGGTATTATTACATAGGAACACTTACCCAACCATATAACCAGGAGGGATTTTATTATGGCATTTCAATTACCAGAACTTCCTTACGCAAAAGACGCACTGGAACCACACTTTGATGCACTGACAATGGAAATTCACCATGATCGTCACCATAACACATATGTTACGAACTTAAATGCAGCTCTGGAGAGCGCTCCTGAACTGCAAAGCAAAAGCCTGGAGGATCTGATCTCCAATCTGGACAGCGTTCCTGAAAGCATCCGCACTGCGGTTCGCAATAACGGTGGTGGACACCACAACCACAGCCTGTTCTGGGAAGTTATCGCTCCTAACGGCGGTGGACAGCCAACAGGTGCAATTGCTGAAGCCATCAACAACGAACTGGGCGGCTATGACAAATTTAAAGAAGACTTCACTAAAGCAGCTACAACTCGTTTTGGTAGCGGCTGGGCTTGGCTGGTTGTCGGCAAAGACGGCAAATTGGCGATCACTAGCACTCCAAACCAAGATAGCCCGCTGTTCGAAGGTCTGACTCCGGTGCTTGGATTGGATGTTTGGGAGCATGCTTACTACCTGAAATATCAAAACAAACGCCCAGACTACATTGCAGCTTTCTACAATGTAATCAACTGGGATGAAGTCAACAAACGTTACGCTGCTGCAAAGAAATAAGCCAGTAGCAACATTCTTATCCTGAATCACGAGGGCTGTCTCAAAAGTAGATTTTCTACGAATGAGACAGCCCTTTTGGCATTCTGTGGTAAACTGGTGGAAATCATTTTTTATTACAGTCCCTGGAGGGTAATGGATGCAGACTTTTTTTCGTTACAATTGGATGGTTCGGGAACAATGGTACCGCTGGTGTGAAGAGGTGCCGCAGGAGGAACTGCTGAAAGAACGCATCGGCGGGGTTGGCGGGATTCTAAAAACGCTCTTTCATATCGTTGATGTAGAATGGAGCTGGATTCAAATCATTCAAGGCAAACCTGATTTTCAGGAAGACTTCTCTCAGTATAATACGCTGAATAAAGTCCGCGAGCTGGATGCAAAGTTTCGACTCGATGTAGAGCCGTTCGTACTCGCCTGGCATGAAGGTCTGGAACGAAAAAGGTTTGAAGATCACCTCCCGGACGGCAGAATTGCGATTGATGCCTGGGGCGAGGTAATGCGCCATGTCATTGCCCATCAGATTCATCATATCGGGCAGTTATCCGTATGGTCGCGCGAGCTCGGCAAGCCTCCGGTATCAGCCAATGTAATCGGCAAAGGGCTGATTGAGAGCGATCCCTCCCTATAAGTACGATACCCCCAAATAAAAAGGAGTAGAAAAGAGCCTGCAAGCTCTTTCTACTCCTTTTTATTCATAAACTTCGATTCATTCCTTAAGATATTACTTTTGACCTCTTGCTCTTGATCATACCGTAAGCCAATGTAAATAATGCTCCGCATAACAGGGCAATCAGATGAGCAACAAGATAATTGATATGACCGTGGTTATCTGATGCTGCAATTGCAAAGCCAGGAAGAGCCGTGGTTCCGAATCCTATGGCTGTCAGCTTGCTTAAATATACATATGCCCCTGCAACCATTCCTCCAAGGCAACCAGCAATTAAAGGGAATTTATACTTTAAAGTGACCCCGAAGATGGCTGGTTCCGAGATTCCAAAAAGTACAGACCCGAATGCAGAGTAACCCAGTTCTTTAACCTTGGTGTCTTTGCGATTCAAAAGAACATACCCCAAAACGGCGCCCCCTTGAGCCATCAAAGCTACCGATGCCAACGGATTAATAAAATTTCTGCCTGTATCGGTTAACAACTGTGCTTCTACCGCGCCCATAACATGGTGCAAACCCGTAATAACGATGATCTGCTGAATACCTGCAAAAAACATAAAGCCGAATATCCCTAGGTTTTGCGTCATCCAGAGCAACGAAACAGTCACCAGACTGGCCAACTCTCTCCCAAGAGGGCCGATAATGGTAAACAGAAGCAGGGAAGAAACAAAGACCGTCAGCAAAGGGGCCAAAAATAGTTTAATCATGTCTGGAACCTTTTTGTTAAAAAACTGATCCAACTTGGCTACCACATATCCCATCATTAGAGCAATAATAATACCGCCCTGAAAGCCAACCAACTGTACGGGAAGCCCGAAAAGACTGATTGATTCCGGATTTTGGCTTCCTTTAGCTACCTCAAAAGCATCCGCCAAGGCCGGATGAAGCATAATCGCACCTAGCACAAGCCCGAGAATTGGACGACCACCGTATCTCTTGGTTGCAGAATACACAACAAGCAGCGGGAGGATGGTGAAAATCCCTGTGGAAACGATCTGAACAAAGCGATTGATCCCTTGGAAAATTGGATACATCTCCACAATCGATTTAGGGCCGAATAGCCCCTTTTGACCTAGAAGACCGGTTATCCCCATTAACAATGCGGCGGCAAGAATTCCAGGCATGATCTCAATGAAGACATCTGACAGGGATTTAATCGCTTTCTGAAAAGGATTTTGCTTTTGTGCGGACTTCGATTTGACATCACTTAATGACATATCTTCCGTTCCAGTCAGTTTGGAGAACACAGCATAGATATTATTGACCAACCCTGCTCCAAAAATGATCTGCAGTTGATCCCCTGCTATGAAAACACCTTTAACCAGATCAATATCTTCAATCTTCTTTAATTCCGCTTTTTCATTGTCCTCAAGGACAATTCTTAGTCTTGTGGCACAATGGGCCACACCGATAATGTTCTCTTCACCACCGATATATTTTAAAATTTCTTGAGATATTTGCTTATAATGCTTTTCTTTTGCTTCCATCTAGTAAAACCTCCTCTAGCTGAATCAGATGTCCTCTTTAACAAATCTCCAGAACATGCCTAAAAAGTCCTGCTTCACCCTGGCAAGCGTTATGCCAACATGCATTAATTCATCACCACCGAACAGCTCACCCGTTTCTATATTTCTGTAAACGTAGTCTGGATTCAGACCTTTGAATTTTAACGTTTTAATCGCAGCAGCCGGTTGGGATAAAACCTTGAAATAGCTGGCCGCCATTTCCGTTTGATCCTCTGACACAAAGCTCCATGCGGCTTCATTTTCATCAAATGGATTAATAATTCTGTAAAACTTTCCAAACTGAATGAGCGATCTCATTTCTTTATACAGAGCTATCTGTTGTTTTACCACTTCTTTTTCTTCAACGGTTAATGCCGTCAGATCCAGCTCATATCCTAAATTCCCGGCCATGGCGACATAACCTCTGGTCTCCAATGGAGTTATTCTGCCCACTTGATGGTTAGGTACCGTGGAGACGTGTGCGCCCATCGTAATCGGAGGGTAGACAAGACTTGTTCCCCATTGAATTTTCAGTCGGCAAATGGCATCCGTATTATCACTTGTCCAGGTCTGAGGCATGTAATAGAGCATACCGGCATCAAAACGGCCTCCTCCACTAGAGCAGCTCTCGAATAAGACATGAGGAAACTTCGATGTAAGCTCTTCCATAACACTGTAGAGCCCCAGAATATAACGATGCGCCGTCTCCCTTTGTCTTTCAGGTGGTAAAGCGGCCGAACCCACATCTGTCATGTGACGATTCATGTCCCATTTCACATAAGTAATTGGAACATCCGATAAAATGTCGGAAACCGACTTAACGATGTACTCACACACTTCCTTCCTCGATAAATCCAACATAAGCTGATTTCTGCCCAACGTATACGGACGATCAGGGACATGGATACACCAATCGGGATGCTTTCTGTATAAATCGCTGTCTATGGATACCATTTCAGGTTCAAACCACAAGCCAAACTCCATACCCAAATTTCGAATGCGGTTGGCAAGATCCGGCAAGCCATCTGGAAGTTTGCGACGATCCACCACCCAATCGCCTAATGAAGTATTGTCATCATCACGCTTTCCAAACCATCCATCATCCAATACAAACAGCTCCACTCCTACACTTTGAGCTTCCTTGGCCAACTGCTCAATCTTGTCGGCATCAAAGTCAAAATAGGTGGCTTCCCAGTTATTAATCAGGATCGGCCGCTCCTTGTCACGAAATGGTCCACGACATAATCTGTTCCTGTATAAATCATGATAAATTCTCGACATACCACCCAAGCCATTTTCGGTGTATACCATGACGACTTCTGGCGTTTGGAAGGATTCCTCTGGTTCAAGCAACCATGTAAAATCAAAAGGATTAATCCCCATCGTAACTCTAGTGTTCCGATAGGAATCAACCTGAGTCTGGGCCGTAAAGTTCCCGCTGTACACCAGATTAAAGGCGTACACTTCGCCCTGTTCTTCATCTGTTCCTTCCCTTACAAGTGCCATAAAGGGTGCTTGTTGAGGGCTGCTGGCTCCGCGGCAGCTGTCTACCATTTGAATCCCGGGTAAAATTTTTCGTCTTGCTATATTTTTTTCATTATTATGCGCACCGTACAAGGTAATGAGTTCGTACTCATCATCACGAAAATCCACACTAGCACTTAATGCTCTAAGCAACTTTAGCTGCTGCTGACCTTCATTATCGAAACGGACTGAACGGGTAATGACATCCCCTTTTTGATATAGGCTATAGGATAGTACAACCCTTACATCAATTAATGGGTCTTCAAGGATGATTTCCAGTGTTTCTACTTCGCCATCATCCTCCGCATACGTAGAAGGAAGCCCTTTCAATTTTGGTTTGCCTTGGTAAACCCGATGTTCTTTATACCGAAAATCTGTCACTGTAGAACCATTCTCCAATTGAAGCTGATACGCAGGAATCCTGAAGTCACTATTTCCAAATGACGGGTATTCCTGTGGGATGGTATCCAGTGAAAAGGCTCGATCCGCCCCATCGGGATTAGGTGAAAATCCTCTATCCATGAAGATGATTTTGTTGCTCCCCCGATAGGTCTGAATTCTCTTCCCCCAATACAGATGAGCTAAATAACCATCACGTATAACCTGCATGACATAACTCGTATTGCTGCCTTGTAAATGGAATAAAAGCTTCTCTTTATCAATGTATATAGCCATAGTAACCCCCTTGTAGCGCCAATAGTAATATTTTCAAAAAATATAAATTATGTTGTTTCCTTGTTTCTTACACCCTAATAATAATTGAATAGTTTTAATAATTATATGGAATAATGTAGACTCTATATGAAACGGTGTGATAATATGCAGAGATGAATTAAGAGGTGAAACCAAATGAGTTCGCATTTTTCCAATCATTCCTATAACAACCTGGATCTTAATTTATACACATGTGGCAAAGAGAGCTGTACCAGTAAACACTCTTATGGTCCAGCCATTCGAAGCGGGTATATGGTGCATTTTATTTTAAAAGGAAAAGGGATCTTTAAAGTCAATGATAAAATCTATCATTTGGAGAAAAACGATGCTTTCTTTATTGAGCCGAAGGTTTTAATTTACTACGAAGCGGATGAAGTCGACCCGTGGGAATATGCCTGGATCGGTTTTAATGGGGTGCAAGCCAAAGAATATCTAAGCCGAACCTGTATCAATAGGGATAATCCCATTTTCCAGTTCGAAGCCGAGGGCAGCCTTGCCCGCTGTATGGAGAGCATCGTCGTTTCTTCTACGCTGAAATCCAACAAAGACCTGCTGCTTGCATCCAAGTTGTATGAATTTCTATATCTGATGTTTGAACTTTATCCTAATCAGGAAGTCAACAATGAGGTAAGACAGCAGCGGTATATTAAAGAAGCGCTTCTCTTTATTCAGCAAAACTATTCACATTTCATTACCGTAAGTGACATTGCCAAATACATTTCAATTGACCGTTCATATTTGCACCGTTTATTTAAACAGCAACTCAATAAGTCACCACAGGAATTTTTATTGCATTTGAGGATTGAAAAATCATGCTCCCTATTAAAAAATACTTCCCTGAAAATCGGAGATATTGCTCGGTCTGTAGGGTATAAAGATGTACTCCTATTCTCCAAGATGTTCAAAACGGTCAACAAATTAACTCCATCCGAATACCGAAAAAATCACCAAAAATAACACGCTTTGTTCGTAACTAAGTTAGGCATTTTCATTCCAGAAACAAAAAAATAGCGGCAGCATGGAGTAACCTTAAGTCCATACTGCCGCTATTTTATCAACATCAGTTCCCATTTTGCTTCGTATAATACTCGGTGATCAGATCAAGGAACACCTTGGGAAACGCCAAGGTGGACATATCCGCCTCGCTGATCCAGCGGTACCCCGCTGGCAAGGTGCTACTCGCCTGATCCGCCTGCTCAGCGAGCGCAATCAACGCACCTGGCTTCGCCGCGGTGCTGTAGCTGGCCCGCTGCTCGGCAGCCAGCGGCTGTTCGCCCGCCTTCCCGGCAGGGGAGGCGACCTCTTCACACTGGAACACACGCAGGTTCCAGTGAATGTGGCTGAACGTGTGCTCCGCCTCACGTACAAACCGCACCGGGCGCGCATGCACGCCCTCTGCCAACAAATGAGCCGCCAGGTGATCCATGGCTGGCTCATCCGGCACCGGGCCGTTGTAACCCTCCGGCCCGGCAAGCTCATGCGGCAGTTCCCACATGCGGGCCAACAGGCCCTTGGCCGGGCGTTGCCGTACAAGCAGGCGACCTGTGTTCGCGCCGCTGCCCTCGATGAAGGCGACGGAACGCGGCTCCAGGCGCGGCGGCTTCGCTTTTGTTTTGACTGGCAGCGTCTCCTCGCGGCCTGCCAGCCTGCCCGAGCAATGCTCCATGACCGGACAGGTCAGGCAATGGGGCGACTTTGGCGTGCAGACTAGCGCTCCCAGCTCCATCAGCGCCTGATTAAAATCAGAGGCTCTCCCTTCGGGAATCAGCTCCCTGACCAGACTTTCCATATGCGACCGCGTGCTACCCTTCATAATATCCTCTTCAATGAGGAAATAACGTGACAGCACACGCATCACATTCCCGTCTACAGCAGGCTCTGGTCGATTAAAGGCAATGCTCATAATGGCCCCCGTCGTATATGGACCTACACCTTTCAGTGCCGCAACAGCCTGCGTATCATCCGGCACCTGCCCACCGTGAAGCTCAACTACCTGTTTCGCTGCCGTTTGCAAATTCCGGGCCCGTGAATAATACCCCAGCCCTTCCCATAGCTTGAGCACATCCTCCTCGGGCGCTTCCGCCAGCGCTTCAATCGTCGGAAAACGTGCAATAAAGCGATTAAAATACGGAATGACCGTATCGACACGTGTCTGTTGAAGCATAATTTCCGAAATCCAGATATAAAAAGGATTGCGATGGCGGCGCCACGGCAAGTCGCGTTTGTTACGTGTATACCAATTCAACAGTTCAAAGCTAAAATAACGCTTTTGTTCCAATGTATTTGTAGTCATCCCATCACGTCTCCTTATATTCGACAATCACAAAAGCAGAGGCAATGTTAGGCTGATGTGTAATACTCAAGTGAATGCTGTAATTCGAGTCACCCGTATTCGGCAATCTCAGTCGATCCCACGCAGACGAAGACAAATAAACTACGGGCTTCCCCCCAGGTTCAGGTAGAATATCCATATCACTGAACCCGATGATTTGTCCAATTCCACAGCCGAAGGCTTTCGTTACCGCTTCCTTGGCGGCAAAGCGCCCTGCTACGAACTCCGCTAGCCTCCCCTTGCGTTCCACTGCAAGCTCGCGTTCTGCCGGGGTTAACACCCGATTCAAAAATGCATCTGCATACTTACCTGCCAGAATATGAGCCATACGGCTTATTTCCAGCACATCATGTCCAATTCCGTAGATCATTTGGGTATTCCCCGCCCTTTTTTTACTTTACTGGATCTATTGTAACAGTGCGTCCACACCCTGGCGAGTCGCAAAGGCGTAAAAGCGTCACCAAAATATGTTAAAATGAGAGAGGCAATCAGTGAATGCTTGAAATTCGCGGATATGCCGGTTTAAAAACTCCCGTAGAAAGGAAGGATAGGATGTCAGAAACGATTGTGGTTGAAGCAGGTACCGATGCAGGAACAGATGCGGTGATCCGTGCCTCCTGGTTTCCCGCTAAAAATACGGCCAAAAGCCTGCTCATCATCGCTCATGGCTACAAAGGATTTAAGGATTGGGGTATGTTCCCCTTTATAGCAGAAGCATTGAGTATGGATAACCATGTGGTAACCTTCAACTTTTCACATAATGGCATAGGTGAGGATCTGGAGAATTTTACCGAGCTGGAAAAGTTCGCACGCAATACCTATAGCCGCGAACAAGAAGATTTGGTACTATTGCTGTCCAATCTGAGAGCACGCCATGAATTCAGAGAATTGCCGTTGCTTCTGTTAGGACATAGCCGAGGTGCGGGAAGCTGCTTTGTATATGCTCTAGATCATCCCGGCGAGATTGCTGGCGTCATTTCATGGAATGGCGTAACAGATCTTGATCTGTTTACTTTACCGCAAAAAGAAGAAATGCGTTCCAAGGGACGCAGCTATGTGCAAAACGCCAGAACCGGGCAACAGCTTCCGCTGGATGCTGTCATACTGGACGACCTGGAGCACAATCGCGAGCGTTTTGCCATTGTAGACAGACTTGCCAACAGCCAGCTCCCAGTTGTGCTTATTCAGGGAACCGAAGACTCCAAACGTCTACGGGAAGGCTCTGCCCAGCTCACCTCCGTTCGTCCCGATATCGAGTGGGTACAAATTCAAGGCGGCAATCATACTTTTAACACGGTTCACCCATTCCAGGGAAGCAGTCTTCAACTGGATCAGGCGATTACCGAAACCCGCCGCTTCATTGACTGGATCACCAATTAGGCAATAGCCCCTACAATACAAACGGCGATCCGCCGGGCGGATCGCCGCATTTATTTAGTTTAGCATTTTACAAATCCAAAATGATTCATACTTACACTCCTGGAATGCTTGTCCGCTTATGTGCTGTACGTGTAAAATAGCTTTCCAGCTTTTCGCGGGCCGCCGGATCAATTTCCTTGCCTTCCAGATAGTCGCTGTTTGCTTCGTAGGAGATTCCCAGTTCCTTTTCATCCGTCTGGCCTTCCCACAATCCTGCTGTAGGCGCTTTGTCCAAAATAGCCTGCGGAACTCCAAGATAGCTGGCTAACAAACGTACCTGACGTTTGTTGAGCGTACTGAGCGGTGTAATATCGACTGCACCATCACCCCATTTGGTATAAAAGCCTGTAATGGCTTCTGAAGCATGATCTGTACCCACGACGAGCAGGTTCAGTTCATTCGCGAGTGCGTACTGAACCACCATACGTGTTCTTGCCTTTACATTCCCTCTCACTTGCGGAGTGATGGAACGTTCCAGACCCATATCCTTTAATGCATGCTCCACTTCCACGGCAACCTCATCCACGGCTTCCTTAATGTTCGTTTCCCCAGCATATTTCAAATTGAACGCTTTAGCCACTGCGTAGCTATGATCGATATCTTCCTGTTGACCATATGGCTGGAATACACCTAGCGTTTTGTATTCTTGCCCTTGCTCCTGCGTCAACTCATCTGTAGCCTGCTGGCACAAGGCGGCAGCTACGGCACTGTCAATCCCGCCACTAATGGCGATCAACAGCCCTTTGCTTCCTGTTTTTGTTACGTACGACTTGAGGAAATCCACACGCTTGCGGACCTCCGCCTCTACGTTGATCGTAGGCTGTACTCCCAATTCAGCAATAATCTGTTCCTGCAAACTCATCAGATAAGCACCTCTTTTTTAGGAATTTCCTTCACAAGCCAACACGCAAAAGCCCCGGCAAGTTTCGCAGGCGAAAAATGCGGGGGCATAGCTTGAGCAGTCTTACCGGCAAAAACGGTCAAATGCACCGGTCAAATCAGCAGCAATCTGATCTGCCGAACGATCTTCGATCTGATGACGCTCGATGAAGTGAACCAGTTCGCCGTCTTTCAGCAGCGCGATCGAAGGGGAAGATGGCGGATACGGTGCGAAAAATTCGCGAGCCTTCGCCGTTGCTTCCTTATCCTGTCCCGCAAAAACCGTATACAGATGATCCGGCGTAATATCATGCTTCAGCGCTTCAGCTATACCCGGGCGGCATTGGCCTGCGGCACAACCGCATACCGAGTTCACAACCACCAGCACTGTACCTTTAGCATCAGGCAGCTTGGCCTCCACATCTTCAGAAGTACGCAATTCCTGAATCCCAAGATTCGTCAGTTCATCGCGCATAGGCTGAACTGAATCTCTCATATATTGATCGAAAGACATAGACATATTCTTTCACTCCTTTTCATTAAATCATGTATACTACGTTTCTAATTTCATCCTGTGCCGTAGTAAAGGCATGGACATCTAAAGCCCATTATACAATCTTTTTCACGTAATTTGCAAAAAATCCGGTTACATCTTTGCACAATTATTTCTGTATCGAATTTATGACAGGAGGCTCAGAATGCTCCCGATAAGTCGGAATGGTTCTGCGCAGACGGACTTTAAACTGTGTGCCCATTCCCTCCACCGAATCTACGGCAATCGTACCGTGATGACGCTCCACTATACTTTGACATAAGGCCAGACCCAAACCTGTACCTTTCGTTTTGGTTGTATAAAAAGGCTGGAACAGCTTTTCAAGCTGTTTTGGCGGAATTCCCGGACCTGTATCCCTCACTTCCAGTTCGACAAAATCCCCTTCCTCATGAGTAGAAATGGTCAGCATGCCCTTTTCCCCCATAGCTTCCATCGCATTACGCGATAAATTAAGCAGCAATTGCTTGATCTCCTTAGGGTTCAGATGCAGCATCGTTACATGATCCTCCAGCTTTAACTCAATCGTCTGTCCCCTCAGGTTGGCATCTGCCCACAATAGAGGTGTTAGTTCACGAATGATGTCATGCAGATGACACTGCTCCTTCTCGACAATCCGATTCTGGGCCAGAGAAAGAAAATCATTAATAATCCCATTCGCCCGATCCAGCTCCTCCATTACGATGCGGTAGTAATGGCCTAGAGAATCAGGGCTTTTCTCGCGCATAAGCTGTAAAAACCCGCGCACAACCGCCATCGGATTACGTATTTCATGAGTAATGCCCGCGGCCATCTGCCCGACCAGACTGAGCCTCTCAAAATTGCCCAGCTCACTGCGGAGCGTCTCCAGCTCTGTAATGTCCTGCAAGGCGATAATTACGCCTGTGGTTTGATTCATATGTTTATCCCGAAAAGGGAGGAAACTTGAAAAGAATACTTTGGGAGATACATTTATAAAATCAGCGCCTGCTTCTCCTTCCAATGCTTTCGCAACTCGTTCGTTAACTACAGGCGAAGCGCTAAAACCGTACAACGTGTTTAAAGGACGCCCTACGACCTCAGGCAGCGTAATATAGGGATCGAAGTCCCGGTAGAGCTCCAGCATCGTTTTGTTCATATGTATAACTCGTTCTTCGCTGTCCAAAGTAACAAGAGATAACGGCATCAAATCCATGACTTGACGCAGCTTATCCACTTCGATTAAATATTTGCTCGTAAACTCAGTTACATCTCGCCGCAGCGTCAGTTTCTCAAAGGAATTATGCATCAGACTTACGACCGCAAAACTTGCCAACACACCTACAGCAACATTCCAAAACGTTGTAAGCAGATCAGGAATGTATACTGAAATGTTCTGTTTGCCCCACAATAGCGGTAATAAAGCCTTAAGCAGCATATCAGCCACAACATATGTGAAAATTACGAGCTTTTTGTCCAACAATGTTCCTCTTTGAAAAAACTTGACATGCAGTAGCATAAAAGGAAAAAGGATAAAAGCAGTGCCCACATACATTGGGGACATTTCTATCGACTGCGCTATAATTAGGACACCCGTCAATGCAGAAGCAGCGAGTACAAAGGAAGTGCGACGTGTACCGTACATGACGCCCACAGTAAGGGGAATAATACCGAGATTGGAAGGTAGGCCATATGGAGGCTGGTATTGAAAGAGCGAACATAGCAATATGGCTGGCAAGCAACACAAATAAAGTATGCCTTGATGAGGTCCGGGAAGCAGATGGCCTGCCCAAACCTTTTTCTTGTCTCCATAATCCGTTAATATAGAGAAAAAACCCGCCGATATAACGGCAAGGAGAACTTGGAGCACACTTTCCTTTAACGCAATTAACAAGGACTTCTCCCCCTCATCATCTTTCCTTGACGCCGTTAGTTGAATTAAAGCACAGGCTACAATATATTACAATATATGTGTTAAAATCCCGGTGTAGAACGACAAATTCTGCTAAATACCGGATATATATAAGAGGATCGTTTTTACGTTTTTTTACTTACTCCTATAAAATAGAAGATATACACAGCTACTGTGCTCAGAGTCTATCTAAAGAGACGGGATTACGATATGATGGAAAATTTGTTACGCGATTCTGAATTTTTTGAAAATTTGTCGACGAAAAGGAAGAGGTTTATGACTTACGACGTAATTGTGATCGGAGGCGGCTCAGCCGGCTTAATGGCCGCGGCGGCTGCTAGTGGCGAGGGCGCCAAGGTGCTTTTAGTGGAAAAGGGAAATAAACTCGGACGAAAGCTGGGGATCTCCGGCGGAGGTCGCTGCAATGTCACGAATGCAAAAGAGCTGGATGAACTCATTCGCCACATTCCCGGCAATGGCCGTTTTCTGCACAGTGCCCTGGCTGCTTTCGGCAATCGGGATATCATCGCCTTCTTTGAACAACTAGGTATAGCCTTAAAGGAAGAAGACAACGGGCGCATGTTCCCAGTGACGGACAAAGCCAAAACGGTCGTAGACGCTTTGATTAATAAGGTACGCTCTCAAGGAGTCGAAATTCGGACAAGCTGTCCTGTTCAAGAAGTGATTTACAAAGAAGGTCATACGGCTGGCGTGCGGCTGCGTTCCGGTGAAATGCTGCGTAGCCGTAACGTCATAGTCGCTGTCGGTGGCAAGTCCGTCCCTCATACAGGCTCGGAAGGTGACGGCTATGCATGGGCAGAGCAAGCAGGGCATACCATTACGGAACTATATCCAACAGAGGTCCCTCTAACGTCAGGCGAGACATTCATCCAGACAAAAGAGCTTCAGGGACTCTCCTTACGAAACATCAGCCTGACCGTATGGAATGCGAAACAAAAGAAGGTTGTCGTTCATGAAGGAGATATGATTTTCACACATTTTGGTTTGTCTGGTCCAACTGCTTTGCGTTGCAGTCAGTTTGTCGTCAAGGGAATGAAAAAAGATAAGGTAAACACGGTGTTATTAACTCTCGATTTACAGCCTCATAAACATGCTGATGAAGTCTACCGTGAGACGCTGGAACTGGCATCGGTCGATGCAAAAAAGGCGATCAAAAACGTACTTAAGTCTTATTTACCGGAACGCATGATTCCGTTATTGCTTCAGCAAGCTGAACTGCGTGAAGATTTGACCTATGATCATATTCCCAAGCAGCAATGGCAAGAACTCGCCCAGCGAATCAAGGCGTTTCCCATTCGTGTGAATGGTACGCTCTCTCTAAAGGAAGCATTTGTTACCGGGGGCGGTGTGAACTTGAAGGAAATTAATCCGAAAACAATGGAATCCAAGCTGATGCCTGGATTGTTTTTCTGCGGTGAGATTCTGGATATTCACGGCTACACTGGAGGCTATAATATTACGGCTGCGTTTACGACAGGGCATACAGCAGGGACGCAAGCGGCCGTAAACACTTAAGACGCTGCGCTACAACCCGCCATTACAACCGCGTTTTTTAGGACAAGGAAATTAAAAAGACTTAAATCAGTTGCATTGCTGATTTAAGTCTTTTTTTGAGTCGTCGCGTATTGAACAAACTCTATCTTGTTTTGACGTTTACCGCTATGCCTATACCTCAATAATGATAGGTAAAATCATAGGTCTTCTCTTGGTCTGGCTGTAAATAAACTGACCCACATTATCTTTTAACATCTGCT
This sequence comes from Paenibacillus sp. DP01, assembly GCF_044784315.1. Classification (NCBI taxonomy): domain Bacteria; kingdom Bacillati; phylum Bacillota; class Bacilli; order Caryophanales; family Paenibacillaceae; genus Paenibacillus; species Paenibacillus sp. DP01. The sequence goes on along the minus strand of NZ_CP173059.1, from coordinate 863,887 downwards.
TAATCAGGCCCCACTGACTCATTTCGATTTCTGTTAACTCGTTCACTGTGGTCATAATCGTGTCGCGAATCTGATTCATCAACTCTTCGGAATCCTTAACATATACAAAGCCTCTGGATATAACCTCTGGCGCAGCGAGCATTTGCTTCTCGTTTTTGCTCAGAGTCATCACAATAATCAGCATACCGTCTGAGGAAAGTTTTTTACGGTCCCGCAGTACAATATTACCTACATCACCAGTTACCAGCCCGTCTACCAGGCTATTGCCGGATGGTACTTTGGGACCCAAGGATGCCCTTCCCTCTGCGATTTGAATCGTCTCACCGTTTTGGACGATAAATACGTTCTCCATCGGAATCCCTACTGACTCTGCTAGCTGACGATGCTGATGCAGCATTCTGAATTCACCATGTATAGGAATCAAATACTGGGGTTTCATTAGGGTCATCATTAATTTTAACTCTTCTTGGCTGCCATGACCGGATACGTGCATCCCCGTGGCGCTGCCCGATCCATAAATCACGTTGGCGCCCAGTACGTACAGGTTATCGATGACTTGGGAAAGATTTCGTTCATTCCCGGGTATAGCTCCTGCAGCGATGATCACAGTATCACCAGGCAAAATTTCGATTTTGGGATGCAGAGAATTGGCAAGTCGGGACAGTGCAGCCATCGGTTCCCCCTGACTTCCTGTACATAATACTGCAATTTCTTCTGCAGGATACCGCTCCGTTTCTCCAGCCTCAATCAACAAGTCCTCCGGCATGTGCAAGAATCCCAACTCCTTAGCCACGGACACCACATTGATCATACTGCGTCCCAGTAAAACAAGTTTTCTGCCTGTCTCCACAGCCGCATCAATGACCTGTTGGACACGGTTAACATTGGAAGCAAATGTAGAAATGAAAACTTGCTGTTTGGCTCTGGCGAAAGCGTCCAAAATATGCCCGCCAACCAAACGCTCCGAAGGAGTAAAGCCTGGTCTTTCGGCATTTGTACTTTCGGAAAGAAGCACTTTAACTCCTTGTTTTCCAATCTCAGCCATGCGATGAAGGTCAGGGAAAGGTCCGCTGACAGGAGACATGTCGAATTTAAAATCCCCGGTATGAACCACATTTCCTTCTGGTGTCTTGAAAAAGACGCCCAAGCAATCAGGGATGCTGTGTACAGTGGTGAAAAAGGATGCCTGAATCGAACCCGCCTGAATCGTTGAATCCGCATCTATAAGATGAAGCTCAGCATCACGTAAAAGGTTATGTTCCTTTAGCTTAATTTTAATCAATTCGATAGTGAGTTTTGTGCCATATACGGGGATATTAATCTGCTTCAGTAAATAAGGAATTCCCCCAATGTGATCCTCATGGCCATGCGTTACAATGAGCGCTCTGACTTTATCCTGATTCTCCTGTAGATAGGTGACATCTGGTACAATGAGGTCAATACCAGGCAAATTTTCATTAGGAAACTTGGAACCACAATCAATGACGACAATATCCTGTTCATATTGGATAAGGTACATATTTTTACCAATCTCATTAACACCGCCTAAAGCAGCAATGAGTAATCTGTTATCAGCAAGCATCAAGTTTATTTCCTCCTTAGGAAAATGCTATCCATATTATTTATTTTCCACGTAAACTTATACACCCTATGGGGAAAGAAATGAGTAGCCTTCCTACATAAGAGAGGACTTGTTTCACCAACACAAAAAGAAACCCTTGTCTCTAACAGACAGGGGCCCTCACTTGATTGATTAGATACCCACCGCAGCCGATATAGCAGCAAAAATAGCAGCAATCAGCCATAGGATCGGGAATAGTTTGAAGATTACCTTCAGCCACTGTCCAAAGCTGATCCGGGCAATGGCCAATCCTGCCAGCAACACTCCGCCTGTGGGTGAAATGAGATTGGTTAACCCGTTACCAAATTGGTACGCTGTGACTACAGCTTCACGATTGATGCCTACAAGATCGCCAAGCGGTGCAAGTACAGGCATGGTTAGTGCAGCTTCCCCTGAAGAAGAGGGAACGAGGAAAGTAATGATATTATGCGCAAGCAGCATAATAGTCGTGAATAAATAACTTGGCAATCCTTCCAGGACGCTTGCAAGTGCATTCAATACGGTATCTATAATCATCCCCTGTTCTGCGATAATCAGAATTCCGCGGGCGAGGCCTATGATCACCGCGGCGTAGATAAATTCACCGCATCCTTTTACAAAATTCTCAGCTATTTCCTTCTGACTCATTTTGGTGACAACCCCAACAAAAATACCAAGGGCAAAGAAAAGGGCGCCGATCTCCGTCATATACCAGCCTTTGACCAAAATCCCCCAAACAATTGCTCCAAGCGTTAAAATAAATCCACCTATAATTAATTTGTCCCCAAATGTGAAGACGACGTCCTCATCTGTGCTTTCCTTTATAAACTGCTCGCGGTTTATAATATCACTCTGAAACACGATGGATTTCTCTGGATTTCGCTTAACCCGGTGCGCATACCACATCGTAAAAGCAATAGAAATCGCCGTAAATACAAGCCATTCGATAAATCTCAGCCAGAGCTGAGGATTCCCCTCCACTCCTGCGATCCCCTGGGCAATCAACACCGAAAATGGATTGACCGTCGAACCAACATAGCCAATTTGCGTTCCCAGAAATAAAATAAGAATCGCTGTCATAGAGTCAAAACCCAAGGCAAACATTAACGGAATGAAAATCGCATAAAGTGGGATAATTTCTTCACTCATCCCAAAAGTAGAACCTCCGAGACTGAAGATCACCATAGCAATGGGAATAAGCAAAATCCCCTTATTCTTTAGCCGCCTGGCAAGAGCTGTCAGCGCACGATCAATGGCCCCTGTCTGCAGAATAATACCGAAGGAGCCGCCTACGATAAGAACAAAAGAGACAACATCGGCGGCATTGATAATCCCCTCAATCGGGGCGCTAAGGATTTGGGGGATACCCTGTCTCAAATCACCGTTCTCCCCCGTTTTGGGTACAGAGTGATAGGTTCCTGAAACGATTGCCGTTTTGGTCACACCGTTCACTGTCACTTCATGACGCTCAAATTGACCACTGGGTACAATCCATGTCAACGCGGCGACTGTAATAATAATCAAAAATATTAAGGTATAGCTATGGGGCAAGGATAATTTCAATTTCTTATTCGTGATGTTCATGTTTATCCCTCATTCCAAGAATGGTTATACGTAACCTTCCCTCCCATAATGGTCAATATCACTTGGGCATCCCTGATGTCATCAGCGGATGCATTAAGGAGGTCGCGGTCAAAAACGGCGATGTCAGCATATTTTCCAGCCTCCAGCGTACCTGTCACCTCTTCCATATAACAATGTTTGGCTCCATTAATTGTCCATGCCTTTAAAACTTCGGATGGCGGCATTCCTTGGTCAGGATACCAACCTCCAGCACGCGAGCCATCCGGGAATAATCGGTGAGAGGCTGCATACAGCGAATCGGGGACACTGGTGATAAATAAAGGCAAATCAGTACCTATGGTGATCGGCACGTTAGCTTCCAGCATGGACTTATAATTATAAAAGCGGCTTTCATTCTGTTTGCCTGCCACTGCAGACATATAAGCCTCTTCGTAAGAGGGATTGAGCAGCAGAATCTGGGCATAGACCTCGGCAAAAATTTCGTTCTCTCCCATTCTGGTCAGATCATCTGGATGAGGATACTCCAGATCACTGATCGAATGTCTGATAAGGTGATTGCCCTGCTGCAAGCGGCATTTTTCAATCATGGATACTGCTTGGCGAATTGCTGCATCGCCTTCTGCAGTTAGGCAGCATTTGATCCCCTGGCTGTCCGCTTCCAGAACAGAGGCTTCAATCTTCTCATAATCAACTGTCCTCAAATTCGTCACCCCAGGCATATCTGCGTAAGGCTCCAACATGTCCCCTGTATGATCTGCTACAACGCCGTCAAGCATCAGCTTGTAACCTTGGAAACGAATAAGGTCTCCATTGTAAAGTGCTTTATATTTGATACCAATGTTCATATCAAACGGTTCAACAACTGGTTCCAGCGAGAAATGAAATCTCAGTGGCAATTCACCTGTTTCTTTCAATTCTTCTAGAATGGGAAGCAGCTCGCTATGCCGGTCAAAGCCAATATCTTTTATAGAAGTAACTCCTCGTGCAGCCAGCATACGGCAAAATTCCATAAACTCTTGTTGGACAAGGCTACGGTCCTGCATCATAACTTGGAGCAGTAAAGCTCGTGCTTCGGCACTGCATTGATCCGGCGAAAACCGATATCTCTCCTCAGCCAATCGGTTCATCCAGCAGTAGCTTTTATTTTGGTTAATGGCGATGACCGACCGATCGGGAAACAATCTATCCAATAAGCTTGGCTCAGGCAGCTTCCCCCATCTGTCCTCGCTCCAACCGTAAGCGGTTACATCTTTCCCTGGCGGAAGGTTGTTTGCCTCTTGTAGCAAGAGTTCCATTGCTTCTTCACTGGAGGCCGTATGCGCCAGATCCACGCCCCGATGCATTGACATGTATCCGGTAAAAAATACATGGTTGTCATGGATTCCCGGCATGATAAAGGCATCGCCCAGATCATAGACAACCGTTTCGGCTCCTATCCAGGCTTGTGCCTCTTCCGGACGCCCCACCGCTGCAATACGTTCTCCTCGGACTGCAACAAATCCGGGCGAAGCTTCATCTTCCAATCCATTAAAAATAGCATGGGAGAGTAAAACTTTGTCTGCTAATGTATCGTTCTTCCCTCGCACAGTTTCACCACCTCACGATTGATTCATCTAACAGCATAACGTAATATAACGTTATGTTGGAGCTTCTGCTTCTCCCTACTGGATGGAAGCAGAAGCCACACATACCTGAACTACCTTGCATAACAGGCAACGGATTATATGGAGAATTGATAACGGTCTCCGATGATGTACTGCTTTCCTACATGAACCGGGCTTCCATGCTGGTCATAGATCATTGTATGCATGTAAAACAACGCCTGTCCGATCGCTGTCTCCAGCAGCTTGGCCTGATTTTCATCCGCCAAAGCAATTTGTAATATCGTCTCTCCCGGCTGGTTAGGATCAATGCTGTATTTTTGCCGCAGCAGCTCGTATACAGACCCCTCCAACTGCTCGTTCATTAGAAATGCAAAACGGTCATAAGGATAAAAATTGTTTTCCAGCATCAGGGGGCGATCATCCGCATATCTTTTACGCTGGATAAATAGCACCTTTTCTCCTGGCGATAGCTGCAACTGATGTGCAATTTCCTCATCTGCTTCTACGATTTCACGTTTTGTGACCACACTATGTGAAGAAAGACCATTGGACTTGCAAGCAGCCGTAAAGCTGATGACATGTTCAATCTTCCGTCCAATTTTGGGGATGTTGACAAAGGTGCCCTTTCCCTGACGTTTGGTCAGATATCCTTCATGAACTAATTCGGCGATTGCTTTTCTTACGGTAATACGACTTACATTATACATCTCGCTTAACTCTGTTTCGGTCGGTATACGGCTTCCCTGCGTAAATGTTCCATTATGAATAGCGGTTTTGACCGCTTTTTGTAATTGAATATATAATGGCTCCGCTTGGTCTGAATTTAACATCATGTACCCTCACTTGTCATATAACGTTATATCACTCTCACTTAGAGTATCAAAGGTTACATATTCTTACAAGTGAAGATATTCGAAAAAGATCGTCAATAATGAACGCCGTATCCGAAGGAACCTTCTACCAGACAGCTCTGGGCGGCAAGCCTTGAGCCTTCTGCCATAGCATCCTGCATGTTGCCTTTTTCCAAAAAGCTTAGTAAAAAAGCAGTTATATAAGAGTCGCCTGCCCCCATGGTATCCACAGCGTCAACGGAATCAGGCATTTGAAAATAGAACTTCGTACCATCATAGGCGATGGATCGGTCACCGCCACGTGTGGCGACCAGAATTTGTCCCTCTTTTTTTCGATTGGAGCGGATATAATTCTGTGTCTCTTCATCCGTCATATGGCTGCAAGAGAAAAATGCAAAATCGGCATACGTAATATTTTGTTCTACTTGTGTATCTGTAAAATCATCTGAAAAATCAAAAGAAATAGGGATTCCTAGCGTCTCTAATTCAGGCAGCAAGTGACCTGTATGACTGTACAAGCCAGTATGAATTAGGTCGAACCCGCCAAGATAGTTCCTGTCATCTTCGCTCAATTCCAATGGATGAAGACGTGTCACTCCCCCCTCATTACTGCCGAGAAATACTCTGTCTCCATCTTCCAGGGTTACACGTGCGCAGCCGTTCTCACCGCTGTGATATCTGCACCGTGAAATATCAATGTCAAGCTCACGCAGGGTGTGTTCTACATGCCGTGCTTCGTTGTCGTCCCCAAACACGCCTATAAAGGCTGCATCCACTCCCGCTTTTTTGGCAAACACACTAAAATTAAGCGCATTGCCGCCAGGGTACATCATACGCAGATGAACATATTTATCTACCACATTATCGCCAATGCCTAGAACCTTCATGATGGTTTCCTCCTGTTGGTAGGTGCGCTTAGTAAGCTACTTTGCCCATATAACGGCGAGTTTCCAATGGGTGATTGCGTACATTTGCTAGTGCTTCACGATACACACATACAATGCTGTAGAATAACACCGGGTTAAAAAACTCTACTACTTCGTCTGCAATCGTTCCGATGCCAAGCTCCTTTGCATCAATCACTTCCACTTTCTCGGCATACTGATTCAGGAAAGTCTGTGCCCGCTCATCCAGCGCTCGTGTACGTCCTTCGTTGATCATCAGAATAAATGGAGTTTCCTTATCCGTTACTTCAAACGGACCATGGAAGAATTCACCGGAATGAATAGAAGCTGCATGGAGCCATTGCATTTCCATCAGCGAGCAGATGGCAAATCCGTAAGCATGTCCATAAGACGCTCCGCTGGTCAGGATATAGAAGAGTTCCTCGTTGCGGTATCTGTCTGCGAATACTTGGGCACGTGGTTCAACTTGGACTTTGGCCCGGTTAATAATCCCATTGATTGCCCCCAATCCGTTCTGGAAAGCCGGGTAATGCGCATATCCCTCAGCGATTTGAAGCAGTTCAACCGTAAGTTCTAAAATAATGGCCATCGGGTTGTTTTTAACATCGCTCTCATCCCCCCACTCGTAGAGGAAGGAATAATCCGAATAGTTGAGCAGGGAAGCTTCACTATTGTGGGTTAAGCCGATGGTATAAGCACCTTTCTCTTTGGCTGATTTAGCAGCCGCGACCGATTCTGGAGTATTTCCACCGTGAGAGCAAACGATGACCACTGAGTGTGCCCCCAATCGTTTTGGCAATGCATGTACAAACTCATTTGCTGTATACATGCCTGCTACCAGTTTTCTTGCTTCACTATCCAGAAAATATTTTGAAGGATACATATCCACTAGTGAGCCCCCGCAGGCCACTAAATAAACCTCGGAAATCTTCCCATTCGCTTGTTCAAAAATCGTCTGAACCGTCTGTTGTACATTCATTTTTTATCTCTCCTTTTATATAACGTTATATAACGTATTGTTTACGAGATAAATATAAGCGCTTTCATTAAAAGTGTCAAGCCTCTCATTAAAAAAAGCTCTAACCCTTTTGTATAAGGATTAGAGCTCCTTTGGGATTGGATTCATTGGGTTAGCAAATAACGAGGCTGTGGCTACATATACGCACAAAAATATGGTCTTACACATGGGTTTGTCCGAATAAACTAAATGAGACTAATACATAACGTCCAATAAATAATCAAGGAGGAAAACACCATTAATACATTTATCAGTTATGTTTTTCTGGGTCTGTCTCTTTCAGCTCCCATTGGACCTATCAATGCTGCGCAATTAGATCGAGGTATTAAAAATGGATTTTGGCACGCCTGGTTTATTGGGCTAGGTGCAATCACAGCAGACATTATCTATATGATGCTTGTCTATTTGGGAATGATCCATCTTCTTAATTCCCCATTTGTCAAAGCTTTTTTATGGCTGTTTGGCTTTTTCGTGCTTGTGTATACAGGTCTTGAAAGCATCAAAAATGCTGGTGTGATTTCAGAATCCGAATTAAGGGGAAATGGAAATACCCTGACCAACTCCTTTGTAGCCGGCTTTCTGATGTCGTTGTTTAATCCTCTCTCCATCCTTTTCTGGCTTGGGATTTACGGATCCATACTGGCCAACGTCGCTAATACATATCCAGTACAACAGCTATTGATTTACAGCGGAGCGATTGTACTAGGCGTATTGGCCTGGGATGTGACGATGGCAGCCGCTTCAAGTGTTTTCCGTCGATTTCTCAGACCCGGATTGCTTAAAACCATCTCTTGGATGTCAGGTCTGTCTCTTGTAGGCTTTGGCTTTTATTTTGGTGTACAGGCATTTCAATTACTTTTTTTACGCTAACGCTTGTCTTCTTGATAAAGTTAACGAGGTTCCTTGCCGTGCTTTCGACGCACCCATTGTACAATGAAGTCACATATGGCAATTAACAAGACTAACAGCAAACTGACGTAAACCCCAGGGCGGCTAAGCTTATGAAAAAAGGCCCCTACTACAGCCAAAGCGATCAGCAATAATCCAATCCAGCGTTTGATATTGCTTGATGTGCTTGATTCCAGTAACTTACCTGAAGACAGCAAAATAAAGCACCAGTTATATAACAGCATTAAGCCCGCAGCTGTTGTAATATATTCATACACTTTTCCTGGTAGCAGCAACGATAATACGATTGCTGAAATTAATCCAACAGAGATCAAACTAAGTGCATACAGAGGATATTTGCCCTTCCACTTCCGTGAGAACAGGGTGGGCGCATCTCCTTCCTGGGCAAGAGTAATCATCATCGAAGTCTCTGCATATAGCGATGCTGTCATCGTTGAGAATCCTGCAATAATCAGGACTCCGTTAAACAAATGAGGTACAAAGGCCAGATGATCGCTACTAAGCGCAAGCACAAAAGGGCTCTCCTTCGGATTAAAAGCACTTAATGGTACCATAGATACAGCCAGCCCAATTGATAGCACATACACTACAACCAGCGTAATCAGCATGACCTTTCCTGCTTTGGGTGCTTCCTCCGGGTTTTGAAGTCGGTTAGACATAATTCCAAGCACTTCGATACCTCCGTATGCATAAAAGGCAAAAATAAAAGATGACCATAATCCTATGCCACCGGTTGGAAAAAAGTCTCTGTAGCTGAGGGGAAACTTCGGATTATATTTACTTCCTCCGATCCAGCCTGCCAAAAGCGCCACCGCTAGGACCAAAAACATCACAAGAGCCGCCATTTTAATAATGGCGAGTACATTTTCTACACGATCAAAGCCCTTATTGCCAAAAAAAACAATCACAAGCCCTAAGATCCCGAAGCATGCTGCAAAAATCCACATCGGTACCTGAGGAAACCAAAAACGTGAAAATATAGACAGCGCGGTTAGTTGACTCCCATTAATAAGCAATTCTGAGAACCAATACACCCAGCCACTGCCAAAGCCTGCCCAATTACCAAATGCTTTTTGGGCATAGGAACGGAAAGAGCCCTGTTCTGGATGATCTGCCGTCATGCGCGAAAGGGCGTCAAACACCACATACGTCCCAACTGCTGCCAAGAAGTATGCAATCAGCACAGCTGGACCACCAATGGAAATCGCTAAACTTGACCCGAGGAAGTACCCTGTACCGATAGTTCCTGCAACTCCTAACAAGCTCAGCTGCCACCATTTTAGTTTTTGATCTTTTTGTTTGCCCGCTGACGAATTGCCCATAAGAAAATCACCCTATTCTAAATTTGAGACCGATACCTTGTTTTTTCATGATTCCCTTCTTCTCCATATTTCATGTGAAGTTCATTCAATTTGTAATAAAGAAGCACCAGCAAACTCGAATAAAGCTTGCTGGTGCTTCTTTATAATTAAACGTTTCACATTTTGGGCAAAGAAAGTGCCTTGTCTGCATTTTGAATATCCATTTGAATTTGCTGATCTGGATCATAGGCGTTGTAGTAACCATTGTTCTTCATATAATTAAAAATTTGCTCATGAAGATTAACAGCTTTGTTCAATTGGTCACAAAGGACATTTCGAACTTCTGGGCTAGTGGACTCTGTTAACGCTGCGGCGTAGTTTTTGATCCCGCTTTTAGCTGAAATTAACAGATCTGAAGCAATCACCTGATCGGTCATAGGGGTCGTACCGGTTATATTCTCAATAAAAGAATTCACGTTATTCCTCCTTAAATTATACAAGCAAATTTCTAAGCTGTTGAATATCTTGTGTACCGCAACTAATGTCCTGCTGTAAAATATTTTTTAAATTTGAATCTGAGACTAAAGGAAGCATGGTTTGAGTTTTTGTGATACAAGTTGTTTTAAACGTAAGCAGCTCATGCAATTCCAATTTTTCGTGAACTCCGAGTTTTTGCAAGATCAAAACCTCCTTTCTGAACTTCTTTTGGTATTTCCTACGATTACTGCCCTTATGCACGATCCAAGAACCTTAGTTTTCACAATGTCCTTTTCAGCTTTTTCTCATTATGAAAAAAGGTTCCTTCAAACCATTAGTCATGGTTTGAAGGAACCTTTTTGTTCCAAAATGAGCAGCAAGCGTGAACACCATTATTTAGGTATGGACGCTACCTGAAAAACCGTCCACATCGTCTTCCGGTTGTTGATCAGAGCTGACGTTGTGTTCCTGTGTTGTGTTGTTCGTAAACGTTTGGGAAGAGCCGCTTTTATACGCCTCGCTCCAGTCCTCATTAATGATGTGTGCTGGAATAATCCAATCCTCCGGGCTATAACCTGGATTTTGCACACCGATATTACTTTGTTTACCTGGACGATAAGTGAGAACTCCTGTCTCAATTATACTTCCTTCATAAGCTTGGCAAATCTCTAATGCAGACAGCACATCCTGGTTCTCAACGTGAACACTGAGGCCTGTATCACCGTTCGTGCTGGCAGAGTATCCAATTTCCTTTAATGTTTCACAGGCTTGGGCGGCTTGCTGCGGATCACGAAATTGAAAACGGAAAGAACCCGTATCCATGTGCTTCATCTCCTCTGAATTTATCTTATTTTGTTATTTGGGTTCATTAGGTATGTTATTTGTTAATATAACCAATCGGAACGGTATTTTTACATTCGAAACCTTTATTTTTCAAAAATTTACCTTAAAGCTTTGAAATTAAATAATTAAAAAAGCAGCTACTGTGACAAATCGCATGTTTTCCCTACGTAAATCCCTTTATGCTAGTAGTAAGGGTATGGTTGCCCGGTCATCCGAACCGAGCGGTCAAAGGATGCCCAAATCCATACATAAAGGCGGAATGAAGATGATAGATTACCGAACATTGGTGACACAGCAATCTATGCATTTGTATAGCGTGTTTGCCAAGTCATTCAAAAGTGTAAACGAACATGCGGTTGCTGGCATCAAAACGGTGGGCTTCAACCCAACGGCCTTCGCCGTGATGGAAGTTTTATATCACAAGGGAGCACAACCAATTCAACAAATTGGAGCCAAACTGCTTCTGCAAAGCGGAAATGTCACTTATGTTATCGACAAGCTGGAGAGCCGTGGTTATTTGCACCGTCACCCGTGCGACCAAGATCGTCGTATTATATATGCAGAGTTGACGGACGAAGGACAACGCGTCATGGACGAAATTTATCCTGATTATACACGTCAGATTGAACGTGCCTTTAGCGGAATCAGCGAAACCGAAAGAGATCAACTCATCGGCTTGCTCAAAAAATTGGGCCGTAGCGCTGATAATCTGTCACCTTATCACAAATAGAATGAATAGTAATTTTAGCAACTGTTCAATTGTGAATAAAAGAACAATCCTATAGCTGTGCTAACGAAAATTTAGATTTACACAGAAAAGTCCACCCTTATATTTATGGGTGGACTTTATATATACCTGAGCGAAATATGCCTAAGCTTACGAGCAGCATAAGACCTGTTATCGACTAAAATGTTTGATCACTACATTATTGAAAATAGCCTTACCGCCATCTGAAAAAAGAGTAATTCCCTGATCCTCTAAGCGTGGAAATATTAAGGAGGAATAAGCTACTTCTCCATCATCTACAAAGACTTCGATGCTGGTTTTATCGACAAGAATCTTCAAGTGGACATTTTTTTTATTGGTATCAAAAGGCGCCTTACTCTCTACATATTTACCACTCTGATCCGGCTGCCCTGTGTTCGCTCTGTTTACATAAGAGTATTGACCCTCCACCGAAACACCCACATCTACATGACGCTTGCCATCCGCAGACTCTCGAAGTCTCAAGCCTGTATTTTTGATCGTTGACCAAGATACATCTGCTTCTAACTGATAGGCATCACCTGCTACCGGAAGCTTGTGGGTCCCCTCTACTTGGATCTTCCCCAATGACTCCGTTGCAGTTGGGAATTGCTCCAAAGCTGATACAGGCTGTGAAACCAAGCGATAGCCGACATCAGTTGTACGCTTCAACCGAATTTGGCGAACAACCGAATCCATGCCATTAAAGCCTTCCTTCAGAGTAGGCGTGTTGTTGGCATAATCCCAATTGTTCATCCAGGCCAGCGCATAACGGTGACTGTATTGGTCTTTGGCTTTACCGTCCTCGAACGTAACCGCACCATACCAGTCAAAGCCATAATCCAGCCAATCAGGATCATTGCGATCAGGGAGAAATGCTTCTCCATTAAAATTTCCCGCCCAGTAGGCATACGTATTGGGTCCGCCGGTTGGTTTACTATTGGCGCTTGCACCTAGAATCCATTGATAGGTCCCATCATCCGCGCGCATCTGGTAAAGGTCAGGACATTCTACAAGTCCGATATTTTCCGTTTGAAAGCCGCTCGTAAACTGCCAATCCTTTAAATTTTTCGACTTATAAAAGCCAATCTTCGTTCCCTCCGCCATGACCATCACCCATTGATTACGTTGAATATCCCGGATGATCTTGGGATCTCTGAAATCCTTCGTGCCAGGGTTGGACATCACGGGCTTGTTGCGATAAGAAGTAAACGTCTTGCCTTTGTCCTTACTGTACCACAGAAATTGTTCCTGCTTTCCTCCATCTGCGGAGGGCTGTGTGACAATGGCTACAAGTGCGCCTTTTCCAAAACCTGCGGTGCCATTATTGTCGATCACGACCGAACCGGACCAAGGGTCTCCATTCGGATTCGTATATTTAGGAATTGCCACCCCTTCATCTTTCCAATGAACCAGGTCGGTGGATGTGGCATGTCGCCATTCTGTACCGTTCTTATGAGGGTAATCACGATTATATAAATAGTAGTAATGATATTGCCCATCCATATAAATAGGCCGCTGTGGATCATTTTTCCACTTATCCGGGACGGTAAAATGATAGGCGGCCCGATAGGTCGGTGTTGTATGCTTGCTTTGATTGGCTTGGTTTTTTGGAGCTGCTGCAGGTTTTTGAGGTTTGCCTGCATCCTGTTGGTACATACTCCACCCCATAGCTATGAAAATAGTTAAGCCTGTGATAACTACTACGGATCGTATTCCAATGTTCTTGAAAGCTTTTTTTCTCATTATGACGATCCTCCTTACCCCTCATTGCATTGTTATGTATCGTCCGACGGACGACAGATCGGTAATCTACCAAAGCTGTCGCCTTCGGACATGCTGCTTATAACTACTTATTTCTTTCCATACTCATTTTGGTTATCTTTTTTGTCATTTCCTGGATCAATCGTAATTTGACCTTGCTCCAGAATACCGTTTTTCACAACAGAGGTTTTCGAGCCTTTAATATTCAGCAGGAAGCTTGGTGCGAAAGTAGATTTGTGATCTGGGAAGAGTCCACGATTGGTCATATAACTCGAAACGACTACGTTATTGCCTTTGCCTTGCGGGATAGCAAAATGAGCATATGTCCAGGTAATATCATCACGATCCAGATCCTGATGAAGAACGAGACCGGTTCCATTCAGGGGTTTATAAGGCCCTGTCAAGGAAGTAGAAACATAACCCAACATGTAAATATCATCGTCACCGATCGCATCTACAGTCACCTTGGAACCTCTTGTACTCGTAAATAAATACCACAAACCGTTCATTTTGAACACATTTGCCCGTTCAATTTCATCTGTTACCAGATTGGATGCAAGCAAAGGGGGCATTACATTTTTCAATGTATAATCATCATTCAATTCAACGATGCCCAGTGCGCCGTTCGCCAGCTCAGCTCCTTTTTTCTTAGGACTTTGTTGCAAGTTTTGTTGCTCTTCCGTGAAGAATTTTTTATTGCCACCATAATAAGCTGAGTTTTGAAGCGATTCTTCGCCCTGGTAGCCTGTTTCTGTCCCTGTGTTGGCTTCAAATATAATATATTTGTGCCCTTGATCCTCGACATAGTGAGGGTCTCTAAGGGTATGATTATCCATATCCACTCCGACGCTTTGTTGTACATTTTGATAGGTTTTACCATCTCCACCGTCATAGATCGATTTCAAATCCTCGACTCCATCTACTTTCAGTGTCTTATCATCAGGCTGAGAGACATTAATTTGAGCTGTGCTCAAGGTTTGCTTGCCGTATAATTTGTTATTCGGATCATAGGGCTGTCTGCTGGTATAAAATAAACGTACATGTCCATCAGAGGTTAAGGTAGCAGAACCTGACCATTCTTCTGACTGATTTTTGAGAATCGGATCGTTGGAGAGCAGTTTATCATTGTCTTTAAAGACTCTACCAGCATTTTTCCAGCCGCTCAGTGAAGTATCACCCGCTTTTTGATAGAACAGATATATAAATGTATCCTCGCCTCGTTTAGGATCGCCTGCCAGTCCAAATACGATATTATATCCCTTGTAATTAGCTACTGTACCATCGGCATTTTGCAACGGCCAGCTGTCCCAAACATCCAGATCAATCTGCTTGCCTGAGCTATCGTGACCAATAGCAGAAGGAATATTCTTAATTGTAGAGGCATCGAAGGATGGAACCTCATATTTCTCTTTGCCTTGCTGTTTGAAAATATTCAGCATGTCATTACGCGTAATTTGGGTAAATGCATTGTCTGCATTGAAATCAGCCTTATCATTTTCTTTTGCAAAAGCCTGAACGCCGCCTCCTAACAGCAAGGTAGTTGCTACTGTTGCAGTGGCTGCTTTACTGAACCATTTGTTAAACTTCAAGTACTCCATCTCCCTTAATGTAATTATGCTTTCTAGTGTTGAAGCCCAACTTTTTCGTTGGCTAGGGCCATTTTATATGGTATGTCAAACGATTGATATAGACTGAAAAGCCCTATTATGTGAGGGAAGAAAACAGATTCCTCTATGAATTTCATCCTCATATTTTCCTAGTAATTTTCTGAAAATACCTATTTTTTTCATTCCTATTACATTCAGAAAAATTTGTTACTTGATTTTTTTCCGTATCCCATTTTGCTTGGTTGGTTGCTTCATTCACATGCAAAATTGTTCAAAATATACTCATAAAATGCTCGATTTGTAAGCGGGTGCAAAAAAATGGTTCCTTAGTACCCTATAGCTCAATTTAGAAACAGCTTTTTTGTTACAATTTTTTAAGACTTTTTTACCACTTTGTAACCTATATCATATGAATATATCGCAATCTCTAGGGGATTTTTTTTACTTTTTGTATATTGGGGAATTTATCGGTCCTATACGAGGTGGCTTTTTGCTAAATCAGTAGGAGAAGAGACCTTAGCATAAAGAAACAGCCCGGCCCCTTATTGGTGTACCGGACTGTCTCTTTAATATGAAAGAAGTATATTTTTTTTATGCGTGTTCTCTTTGTGGTGTCTTCACACGCTGATCTGCCTCTTCTTCCGTACCCGGTGGGCGGTTCCGCAATCCGAGGACAACAAACCAGCTAATCACCGCAATAACGACCATGATCACGAATAGGGAATGCAGACTGTTTTCCAGTACAGACCGGAGTAATCCGGCAACCTTGTCACTTAGACTTTGTGAAGCATGCGGGGCAAGCAGACCATTAATATCCTCCTGTGTAACCCCTTGCTGAGTGAGCTGTCCGTCCGCTGTCTGGGCAGCAATACGATAATTCAGCCATGAACCGAAGGCTGCAACCCCAATCGTTTGTCCCAATGTGCGCAGGAACGTATTCAAGGCTGTAGACGCGCCACGCAGCTGGAATCCGACCGAGGACTGAGCAATAATCGTGAACACGGTTATCGAGAAGCCAAATCCCAGTCCATACAATAACGTAGACAGGAACAGAAGCCAGATTGGAGTTGTTAGGTTCATCAAGGTCATGACGAAGGCTCCCAATACAATCAGAGTCAGCCCGATCAAAGAGGTTCGACGCGAGCCCAGCGTCAGCAAAATGCGTCCTCCGATCATGGAGCCGAACAACCAACCTACCGACATTGGGGCCAGCGCCAGACCAGATGAAGCGGCATCTCCACCGTGTACGCCCTGAATCCATAGTGGAAGATAACTAGTCAGCCCGATTAGCAGGGTACTGACGAGTAGTGCAGCGGCACAGGAAAAAGCGATATCCCGTATCCGAAACAGCTTCAGAGGGACCATCGGTTCCTGAGCGCGCTTTTCGATAACCAAAAACAAAACCAGAAACAAAATGGCCACGGCAGCCAAGGCCAGCAATTCAGGAGAAGTCCAGTCGATATACTGTCCCCCCAGGGCCAATACGAGCAAGAGTGCCGTCATCCCGATGGTAAAGGTAACTGCTCCCGCCACGTCGATACGTGCGGTACGCTTGCTTACCTGTTCCCGCAGGTAACGGGCGATGAAGAACATAGCCAGAAATCCAAAGGGAACGTTAAAGCCAAAAATCCATTCCCAGCCAAAATAGGTGACCACGTAACCGCCCAAGAGAGGCCCGACAAGGGAAGAAATCCCCCATACCGAGCTGATCATGCCTTGGACTTTACCACGTTCCTCCATTTTGTATATATCACCGATAATGGTAAAGGTAACAGGAATGACACCGCCTGCTCCAATCCCTTGAATGGCTCGGTATAAAATAAGCTGCTCCATACTACCAGCCAGCATACAAAGCAAAGAGCCAATCACAAATAACGAGCACCCAATTAGAAAAATGGGTTTACGGCCAAACAAATCGCTAAGCTTGCCGAAAATAGGCGTAGTTACAGCCATCGTCAACAAATATGCTGTAAAAATCCAGCTGAGCAAATTCACACTGCCCAGTTCACTAACAATTGTCGGTCCCGCCGGACCGATAACCGTTCCTTCAATCGCGGCCAGAAAGGTGGCCAATAGAACACCTGTCAGCACGAGTCCGCGCTTCATAGGTTTATCGTTTCCCAAGCAAATCACAAATCCTTTCCTTGTATAAACTGTGCTGTATCTGTACGGTTTTCCTTCCCAGCTTGAATGATTATCCGCACTGTATAATCGTAAACAGGCGGCCTATATAGGCCGCCTGTTATGTACGATGTATATATATTATTGTCTACATATCCTTAATTTTTGTCAACTGTAATCGTATGATTAATCCAGCTATCTTCCGTTTTATAGAGATACCCCTCTTCCATGCGCAGAACATGGCTGGCAAAGCGTTCAGCTATCTGCAAATCGTGGGTAATGATCAGAAAAGCCGCGCCTTCAGCAGACTGCTCTGAGCACATATGGAGCAGGATGTTTGCCCCTTCGTAATCCGTTCCCGCAGTCGGCTCATCCAAAATGTAAAGCTTTTTGGGGAGGATAAACTGTGCCGCAACGCTCAAAAGCCTTTTTTCGCCTCCACTTAGCAGATACGGCGAGACCTCCAGTCGGTGATCCAGCCTGGCGGCTGTCAGCAAGCGATGCGCCCGTTCCTCATAGGCGGCGGGAACCGGATCTCCGATCCGTAAACCAAGCTTGACCCGCACACTGTACAAGCACTCTTCCCACACCGTTGCAGCTGCAAACTGATGCTCTGGCTGCTGGAACACATAGCCGATCCCGGCGGCCAGTCGGTGAATGGGCAGCTTCGACATATCCTGCCCTTCCCACCACATGCATCCCTTCGGCGCGGGGAGCAAGCCCATAAGCAGCTTGCCCAGCGTGGTTTTGCCAGAGCCGTTCTCGCCCAGCATTACGGCTCGTTCGCCAGGCGCAAGGGCAAGACTCACGCCCTTGAGCGCCGCGCGCTGGCTGCCGGGGTAGGTGAAGGGTAATCCCTTCACCTCCAGCAACGGCTGCCCAGCGCAATAAGCTGCCGAGCCGGCATTCCCTTCCGGCTCACGCGGCATGTCTTCCCTCCCCGCGGAAGAGGGAAGCAGCCCCCAGGCTACCAGCTGCGCACCATGCTCGCGCAGCAGCTTTTCGGGCGGGCCTTGCAGCAGCATAGTCCCGCCCTTCAGCACGATGAGGCGCTGCGCTGCACGCGCACCATCATCTATGCGGCTGGACGCAGTGATCACCGTCCGGCCTGCGGCATGGAGCCGCCGACATAGCAGGACGAATTCACGTACCGCCGGCGGGTCCAACTGCGCCGCTGCGTCGTCGAACACGACCAGCGGTGTTTCAAGCGCCAGCACCGCAGCAATGGTGGTGCGTTGGCGTTGGCCTCCCGAGAGGCGCCGCACGAAGGAGCCTCGCTCGGATGCCAGGCCAACGGCCCCCAGCGCAGCGGCAAGGCGCTGCTCTATTTCTGCCGGATGTACGCGCAGGTTCTCCGGTCCAAAAGCAATTTCGTCTTCGACGATCCCCTGCACCAGCTGGGCATCCGGGTCCTGAAGCACGACGCCGACAGTGGTGGCGACCGTAGCCAATTCAGCGGTGTCGGGGTCCATCCCGAACACGGTCAGCTCGCCCGTCCGTTCGCCTTCGCCAGAACGGGACAACCCGCCATGAAGCAGCTGGCACAGCGTAGACTTTCCACTTCCACTAGCTCCAACAATGGCTACGTGCTCACCCACCGCAATGTCCAGCGTCAGACCATGTAACGCTGGCTCCAGCTGGTCATCATACCGATAGCCAAAATCCCTTAAGGAGACAGCTATTCTATTTTCTGCATCATGATCACTACGTTCATTCATAACCGAAATACCCTCGATCCCTATTGTTCAGGCTATAACTATGTAAGCCTTGGTTATGCACGTGAAGCGCGGCCCAGTTCAAAGCGTTTTAATAGACCTGTACGATTCAAGGCATCGCCTAGTATTTTTGTCAGCAGACCACACAGGATAATGCCGCTCAGGATACGAACGACCAGTGCAACCGTCAGCACCTTCCATCCCCAATGCATATAGCCAAACATATTGGCTGCCACAATAAACCACAGGGGAACCATGGCCCCGCCCACCAGCATCAGTGAAACTGTGCTCCAGCGTCGATACCGCAATAGAGCAAATACAAGCTCCGCCGCAACCATATAGCAGACAGCTGCCGCAATGATAGATGCAATCCCATAGGCAGAGCCCATAAAAGACTGCACTACCGCGCCAAAGGCATAAGCAATTACCGCCGTACCTGGCTTACGAATAATATAATAGGCCAGTAAACCATATATCATGTACAGCCCAACAATAGCGGAAGTTGCGATCGGCCCTCCCAGACTGTTTAACGTTTTGTTAATCATCGACAAATACACAGTCATGACGCCGTTCAACGTAGCCAGCATGGCCATTAACACGATATCCAGCGTTGTAAACTTGGCAAAAACACGAGATCCCTTCATATATAATTCTTGACTCCTCTCCATAATCTAGTATACAAGGTCATAGACTCTGGCCCTTGTACAAACTGTTACTGTATAAATGTATTCATCCGCCATCTTATTGTCAACCTAATTTTATTTAACAAGTTGACAATAAGAGCAAAAAAAGGGGCTGCTTCTTTATCATACCCACCATAAAACAGCCGTAGCGAATACAGCAATCACAGCATATACGTAGCCTAAACGCCCATTCTTCAGTGTTCGAAGATACGTCCGTTCTGCATATGCGCCAAAACCTTTGCCTTCCATAGCCAACGCCGTCTGCTGAACGCGTCTCACGGCATTCACCAACACAGCAGCCGCATACCCGCTCCACCATGATAAGCGATTGCCCCATCCTCGTGGTGGCATCTGCCCCCGAACACGCCGTGCAGCCATAATGGTTTGCCCCTCTTCTTCCAATAAGGGTAGAAAAGTCAACGCCACAGAAATACCGAACGCAAACCGATAAGGCACACGCAAGCGCATATTCAAAGCCTGCACAAAATCTCGGGGATCGGTCGTCGAGAGATAGATATAGGATGCCAAAAACAATACAAAAATCCGCAGCGTTAATGCCCCCGCGATATCCAGTCCCTCAGTTGTAATCACAATGGGTCCCCATGAAGCGATTGTATGCCCTTCTCGAATCGCTAGGATAGACAGAATAAAATACGGAATACCTAAACCAATCAGGAACGACATAGCGCGAAGTTGGCGTGCCAGCGTCAAACGTGCGCCGAAGCCAGCCACAGCGATCAGTACCACCAGGAGTGCCGCTTCCCGTATCGTCGAATCCCATGCCATCGACAGGAGGCTAAAGCATCCCACCCATATAAGCTTACTTAACGGTCCAAGCCTGTGCAGCGGCGACGAACCGCCGTTATACTGAAATAGCATTTCGTTGTGCCTCCAGTCTAAGCCATTCTTCATGCAGTATTGAATACATCAGCATATCTTTAAAGCCTGTAGATGTATGCTGTACCTGCCGTAACAATCCTTCCTGGGACCAGCCCATCGAGGACAGCAGGGCTTGTGAGCCTGTATTGCGCGGGTCCACCAGCGCTTCGATCCGATTTAATCGAATCGTGTTATATCCGAATGACAGCACTAAGCGAAGCGCCTCGGTCATATAACCGTGTCGCCAATAAGGCTTGGCCAACTCATAACCAATCTCGGCTTTATAAGCTCCCTCCGTCTGCCAATAATTAAAGCCGCAGCTTCCAATCAGCCTCCCGTTCTCCTTCAGTTCGATCCCCCAGCGCAGCGCATCTTCCGTCTTCGCCAGCTCATTCAATAGCTCAATCATATCCTCTGCATCCTCACGTCCTGACATACCGGAAAGATTCATATAACGGTGAACCTCCGGGTCAGACCAGCAAGCGAACATTGTAGCCGCATCCCGGCTTTCCATCCTTCGCAGCCGAAGACGCGGGCTTTCCAGCAGTGGTATATGCCCCTTACATGCATATGCACACAAATTCCATCATCCTTCCAGCATCCAAATAACAACAAATACACGCTACATTTAAGCATACACCTCCAACAAACACAACCTTATTAAAGTGGACAGGCCCTTATAAATCAAATTAGCCCTCCGCTTCCTGGTATCAGGAATGAAGAGGGCTACTTTTATTGTTATAAGATTTTTGTGTCTCTAATCCTTTTAAGAAGAGGTACGGGCAGTGACATGCGCTGGATTTTTCACAACATCCTCGTACAATACGCCTAGCATCGACTGAATTTCCTGCAATTCTTCGATCCCTGCGCCGGTAAGGCTGAACATATCATCATGCGGTGTCAGAAAGTTTTCCTGTGTCAGGTTTTCCAGCTCCTGCTTGACTTCACGTTCTCCTACGCGGTATCCGCGTTCTTCGAGTACAGGTTGTATATCTCTTACCGTCAAATCGTCCTGATGTGCATAAGAAAGCATCTGTATACGGATAAACAAGTTCTGAACATCTGCATGCATAATTGTAACTCCTCCCTGGCCTAAGCCAACATGTTACATTGTTTTTACCCATAGGGGAGAAGCTGGAAACAGATGAGGGCAACCCTCGCTGAATTACTTTCTATATTATATGTCCCGCTAAAACGTAAAGCTTTGCCGTCAGCGTTACTTGTACAGATAGGGAATTGTGCTGCTAGAGTACGGAGATTATTCCAAGGCGATAGTGCTATTTTCTACTTGACTGAATATGTACAATCGTTATATCTTAAATTAATTAACCAATGGTAAAAGCGATTTGCACAATTACCTATTTTTGGTTGTATATACAACAGTTTATATGAAAATTTAATGTTAGGAGCGTGGACTCTACATGTTTCAAACTATTCCTTACGAAGGAACACGTCAGGAACAATTCGAATCCGTTCTCGGACAACTCCGGGCACTTGTTCACGATGAATCCAATAGGATTGCCAATTTAGCGAACGCTTCAGCGTTACTGGGTCACTTTCTTCCAGATGTGAACTGGAGTGGCTTCTATCTTTATGATGGCACTGAGCTTGTACTAGGTCCTTTCCAAGGTCTACCCGCATGTATACGGATTCCACTGGGACGCGGCGTTTGCGGTACCGCAGCAGCTGAACGGCGAACACTTGTCATAGACGATGTACATGCATTTCCAGGACATATCGCCTGCGACGCTGCTTCCAATAGCGAAATCGTTATCCCTCTGATCAAGAATGAGGAGCTGATTGGGGTGCTGGACATTGATAGCCCTCTAAAAAGCCGATTTGATCAAGAAGATCGTGTATTCCTAGAAGAATTTACGGCTATTCTGGTGTCCAGCCTGTAACCAAAAATTGTGCATATATATAGTCTTCCTTCGCCACAATATATGAGGGTCCTAAAACCTAAACTATCCGGCGAAGGAGATTGATGATCAATGTTCAACAACATGGCTCCACAACAACAACTTCATCAATGTGAACAAATTATGCAGCAATTGGTACAACAAACACAGCAAGGAACTGCTATGTATCAGCAATTGCTGCAACAAGAGCAACAAAACGCATCCAGCCTTGAAAGCCTAGTGCAACGCGAACGTAGCGCAGCTCAAATGATTCAAACCGCAATTCAGCATCACCAGCAAGCGATGCAGCAATACCAGCAAGTCATTCAACTGTGTAGCCAATTGGAAAACTCCATCCGCTCAAGCAGCCAAATGACTCAACCTGGATTTGGCGATAACTATGCTTCTCGCAGTATGCAACCATCCACCTTTAGTGCAGGAAGCCACATGAACCACAGCTTTCCGCAACACATGGGGACGACCGGGCAGCATTTTGCAAGCAGTGGTAGCATGCAGCAGTACGGAAACAGCAGTCAGCAAAGCATGAGAACAGCACCAAGCAGCATGTAAGCTGCTTTACACAAAAAAGGGTGAACAGCAGGCCGTCGATGGGTTTGTTGTTCACCCTTTTTCATATTACTTATAGCCCTTTTCATCAGCTGTTGCTCTAGGTTAATTCCCGTTTGGCCAGCTCCTTCATTCCGTCTCGCAAATATTCAGCTAGCCCAGGGCGATAGCCTTCATACATTTTACTGAAGTCCTCATGTTCTACATACAAGTCTCCCAGCCCGCTATAAATTTCTGCTGTAGGGGTATAGAATCGGCTTACCCATTGAAGATGACGGCGGATCAGCGCCTGTACTTCTGCACTGTTATGCTTCAATCCCTTATGCATGGCTTCAGCCAGCTCCCGATGAATCTGATCTGCCTCTGCCTGTGAATCCAAATAATCCTCTTTGCTCCAGTTCGTCGTCGCGGTCTTACTCTCCTGGATCTTTTCTTCGACCTGTGAACCATAACGTTCCGTCAGATCACGTTCATACATTTCCTGTTTTTCCGGGTTAAACCCTTGGTACATTTGCTCTGGTTTCATCGTTTGTTCTCCTTTCAAATGAGCCACCGTTTCGTCAATGGTCTGAAGGAGAGTATGCAAGCGGAAGACCTTAGCCTCAATCTTGGCTCGATGCACCTGCAAAACCTCGGCTTTCTGCTCCTTGGTTTGCTTTAGCACATTGCCAATTTCGGATAAAGGCAAATCCAGTTCCCTGTACACCATGATTTGTTGAAGCCTCAACAGTTGTTCCTGCTCGTAATAGCGATATCCATTATTTCCGATATGATGTGGTTTCAGCAATCCAATTTCATCATAATAATGCAAAGTTCGAACGCTGATTCCTGACAGATTAGATACTTCCTTTACTGTATAAGCCATTCCGCTTCCCCCCTTGCTTTCACAGTCTACAGCCTCCCGTGGCGTGAGAGTCAACGCCCCCACTTCCCCACCTTGGTAATACACTTTTACCCTGTAAGCACATCATGAACCGCTAATTGCCAACGATTTTTCATACTTGCGACCTACAGTAGGTATCTTTAGATATCTATGCAAAAAAAGCCCTACAGCGTATTTCAAATAGGCTGCGGGCTTCATATATTCAATTCGATTTGGCAACTAAGAGAAGCTTTTTCCCATGACCACATGATCGTAAAAAGCTATCTTTTGAATAATTTTCTCCAAATTGCGCTGCGTTTGGGCCATCTGTTCTTCCACTTTCTTTTTGTGGGCAACCAGGAAGTCTCTTCTCTCTTGGATTGTGGCTTCTCCTTTTACATTTAGCTCAAGATATGCCTTAATTTCTTCAATGGTCATTCCCGTATCTTTCATAGCCATAAGAAACCTGATCCAATCCATTTGTTTCTCGGTATATACCCTTCTCCCACCCTCATCCCGACCAACATCAGGTAGAATGCCCTCTTTTTCATAATAACGAAGGGTAGATGCGGGCAATCCACTCCTGATTTCAACTTCTTTAATGGAGTACATGGTTGATCCCCTCCTGATTCTTTTATTTTCGCTTCAAGCCAGCTGTAACGATAAGTATAAGTTTTCATAGAAAAGAGTGCAAAATTAACATTTCTCTATTCACCAACTGAACAGTTAGCTCTCTCCCTGTCCTTCCCCTCGTAATCTCCCAATATAACTCCTTACATTCTCCTCTGGATGGCTCACTTCCCATTGATCTAACCGCCGATTGACCTCCTCATCCTGAGAATTCAACTGGTAATAGAATATGGCCGCTCGTAATTGGTGCTGCTCTTCGACAGGTTCATCACCAGGCCAGTGGTACTCTTGCTTGCCGTTCTCATCGGTAGTCCCTATCGCTCCATCCAGTAACGGGGAACGACCTTCTAGGCCTTCACCACGGGCAATGGCTTTGAGAAAATCGGCATGTCTCCTAGCAACATCAGGCGAACAACGGTACAAATTCTCAAAAATATCAAAGGCATCAATCGGATCGTATTCCAAATTCTCAAGGAAGTGCCTTTGCAGCAGTGCGGCAACCTTCTTATTGCCCGTCAGTCCCGACAGAAAATAAAATGTAGGCATTTGTGCCTCATAACGAAAATCATCGACATGGCTGATAATATCGTCCACAATCTGCTCGGTCTGAACACCTTCACGGGCTAACCGAGTTAGTATCCTCACTGCCTTATACTGCGTCCAATCGTACACCCCGAACGCCACCTCATACAGCATGGGAATCGCTTTTTCCCTGTAATTGTAGATAATCTCAAAAATCGCATCCTGTTGAATATGCAGCCAGTCGCCCAACCCTTCGTACTTTCCTGCCAAACTCTCAGGCTTCTGCAACTCAGTTCCAAAAAAATAACGCGGGAATAGAGGCAATGCCTCTTCTCCCAGCATAGCAGCAGCCTTCTTCGCCTCGGCGGTGAATTGCTCGGGCTGATCTACTAATCCGCCGACCTTTATAATGACTGCAGGAATAGCAGTGTCCAAATCGATTGCCATATGTAATTCACAGCTCCTTATCGTATATTACTAAAAATTCCTTCGCCAACTAGAATATTCATTCTGAATATATATCGGTAATCCCCTATAATTTCTCAACACGTTTTCCATGATTAAAAAAACATATTTTGGGAATTACTTGTATACTTTTCAACAGTTTACTTAATATATGCGATTGCTTCTCTAAGCCTATTCTTTTTTACTATAATTATTTAGTATTATAAGGATATAAAAAAAGGAGGTTATCATTTGAAAAGTACAGGTATGACACGTCCCCTAGATGCGTTAGGCCGTATCGTCATTCCCAAAGAAATGCGAATTTCTATGGATTTTAATGTGGGTGACCCCGTTGAGATTTTCGCAGATGAGGAAACCGGTATTCTCGCCTTTCGAAAATATACCGGGGTGACGTGTAAAATGTGTGGTTCAGCAGAACAATTGACTTATTTTAGAGATAGTTTTATTTGTAAAGAATGTATTGAAAGTTTAAAGAAGGGGTTAAATTTTAGCCCTGTCCTAAGACCAGCCAAATCGGCTTTAGCCAACGGACAACGGTCGATTAAAGAGTCCAAACGTCTACGGAGATCGACACAGCAGATGATTGAAAGCCTCAAAGAATTAATGCAAAAGCAACCCAATGCAGCACAGCACGAATATGCCAAAATGCTTGAGGTTTCCCAAGCCCGTATATCCCAGCTCAAAAAAATGCTATAACTACAGCTTGCTATCCTACATAGGTATACACCAGAGATTTCATCATGTACAGCTAATTTTGAACCGTGATACGCAGCATCATAGCTAACCGACAAAAAGTAGGAAACACATTTGCGAAATCCTCGAACTAGGTACAAAGAACTACTAGATGACTTGCAAGCGACAACGCCTTATTAATAAGACTATGCCAATTAATAGTAACGCCTAAATTAAACGAAATGACCTTCTCTACGTAAAGAAGGCCATTTCGTTTATTTATTCATTTTAATGTTGTTTCAACTCATCCAAAATACTTTTACCTGTAAAGATATGATTTTTAGTGACAGTGAGTTTCAAAAAAATATCTTATAGGAACTTGCCCATTCCAACAAGTACGTTTTCTAATCGTTCGATAGGATCGCCACAACCACACTTCGCAACCACTAATGAAGTAAGTAATTTGGTTAATTCCGGTACACAGTCTTATATTGATGTTACTCAAATCAGTCAGGCTCAAGGCCCTTATCCAAGTATGCCTGCAATCTGGCGAAGCCATTCTTTACGTGTATCTTCATCGGATTGGGGTACCGACTCGAAAAATATATGATACATAACGTCAAGTCCGCAATATTCAAATATGCCTTTGTCGGACGTCAAGTGAAGTGCTTGATCCATGCCATTGCTGGCATATTCCGCATGTGATTTCCCTTGGGTGTTGAGGATGATGACTTTCTTCCCCTTGAGTAGCCCCATCTGCACCCCGTTTACATATTTGTAAGCAAACCCGTAAGAGAATACGCGGTCAATATACCCTTTCATTATGGCTGGCATCCCCGTCCACCATATCGGATAAATAAAGGTGACCACCTCTGCCCATTGCAAAAACTTCTGTTCCCGCACAATATCTTCTCCGATTCCTCCAATAATCTCGCTACTGCTGACTACAGGTTGAAAGCCGATATCATATAGATCACGAACCACCACATCATGCCCTTTTTGCTTTAGCCCCTTCAATGCTGTGGTCAAAATTGCATGGTTAAAGCTTTCTTGTGATGGATGCGCGTAAATAATAAGATGTTTCATTTTCTTCTCCTCCATTTACTAATAAAATGAGTGATTGATCAATTACTTAGCTTCATACATCTTCATCTAACTGAATCTGCATCAATTCATAGTTCCAATAAAGATACGTTCAGTCAACTTGAAGCGTATGCTGCTCATAAATGTCACCTACGTTGATTGTTAATCAGTTAGTAATTGATCAATCACTAATTGATTGGTCTCAGTATAGTTTATTCATTTTTATTTCGCAAGTGCTTTTGGTCCAACTTTATATAAAGAATTGTAAAAAGATCTGATCCAAGGCAGTGTTATTATCGCTGTCCAAAGAAAATAAAGTCCCCCAGTTGATGCCCTTCAGAGTGTGGCTACAGCTACCATTCCACAGGTAGAAGAAGTGCTAAGCAAGTTGAGTAGGCTTTTTAAAAAAGAAATGGGAAACTGGATCGAAGTAGATTTTTCGCCATGGGGAAGCCAAAACAGCCAGAGACAGCTATTCACTCTTATACGCAACGCGATAATCACAAACCGTGTTATAAAGTTCCGCTATTATAACGTCGCCGGGGAACAGAGTTATCGTAGCATCGAACCTGCCAAGCTCTTGTTTAAAGATAAATCCTGGTATGTGGAGGGTTACTGTTTAAATACCGAAAGTTATCGTGTATTTAAGATTAGCCGAATGAAAGAGATTGTAGTTACGGAAATTAGTTATGAGCCAAGAACAGTCGTAGCAGCTACAGATACAAAGGTGAACGACTTGCTTCATACCATTGAAGTAACTCTTCACATTTCTGCTCAAGGAGCTTACCGCGTATACGATGAATTTGCCGAGAAAACAATTACTCAGAGGGAAGACGGCTCTTATACCGTCACGGCACAATTTCCTGTAGGCAATTGGTTGGACAGTTATCTGCTATCCTTTGGTCCCCTCCTTATAGAGGTTAGCCCCGAACAAGTACGTACAAGAATATTGTCTCATTTAGAAACGATGAAAAGAAATTTAAATGATCCTCTATAATATGACATCATGTAGTCATATTATTACTGCTATGATGAGTTTGAAGTTATCGCTCACAACATACTCACCATAGGAGGTTGAAGAATCAATGAATCCACATAGATCCCTGCCACCAGTAGTAGAGACTTACTTTACATCAGCGAACAAATCCCGGCTTGAAGCATTTACTTCCGCTTTCGATAAAGATGCGTTGATCTTGGATATGACATTAATAATACCATCGTCGTAATTGCGAAAGTAGACGGAGACTTTGATAAATCGAATCTTCCCGACCCACTCCTACTTAAACATCAATTTCTAGTAAACAACAATAAAATTAAAGAACTGATTATTACACTTCCATAAAAAAATTAAAAAATAAGAAAGGGAAAACGTATATGCCCGCTTATGTTGTTTTTATACGTGAACAGAGTACCGATCAAACTGAACTCCAACTCTATTCTCAATTGGCACCGGCAGGTTTGGCGGGACATTCCGTCAACCCCCTAGCAATGTATGGCGCATACCAGGTCCTGGAAGGACCCAATATTGAAGGGCTGGCCATCTTGGAATTCCCCACTTTTGAGGAAGCACAAGCTTGGTACTTTAGTCCAGCCTATCAAAAAGCCCTAAAGCATCGACTGCGCGGAGGGCGTTACCGGGGTATCATTGTCGATAGTGTGTAAGGTTCGCAAAACAAGTGAACTCGGAGTGAAGATACCTAGAGGTAGTTCTCAACCCTATTGTCAAAATTAGGAGGAATTATTCACATGAGTTTTCAATTAGAAAGCATTTTAAGTGAGTTTAAAGGCAAAAAGGCCTTGGTCACAGGCGGTACCAAAGGAATGGGAGAGGCTATTGCTAAGAGACTTACAGCTGCAGGTGCTACTGTAATAACTACGGCTCGAACTACTCCAGTTAATTTAGAAAATGCGGACCTATTTATTCCAGCCGATATTAGTACGCCTGAAGGTGTAGATAAAGTGGTAAACAGCGTTCTTGAGCGCCTAGGCGGTGTAGATATTCTTGTCAACAATGTTGGAGGCTCGTCAGCCCCATCCGGGGGAGCTCTTGTCTTGACGGACGAGCATTGGCAGCAAACTTTTAACGCCAATCTGTTTGCTGCCGTCCGTTTAGACCGTGGACTGCTGCCGGCTATGGTGGAAAAGGGTTCAGGTGTTATTATTCATATTTCATCTATTCAACGTCGCTTGCCTCTATATGATGCAACATTGGCTTATGCTGCGGCCAAAGCAGCTTTAACTACTTACAGCAAAGGATTATCCAAGCAGTTTTCGCCTCAAGGCATTCGTATTAATACAGTTGCGCCAGGCTTTATCGAAACGAAGGCAGCACAAAGTTTGATTGATCGGATTGCTGAGACTACAGGCGATCGAGAAAGTGCATTAAAGCAACTAATGGACTCGTTGGGAGGAATTCCAATTGGTCGTCCAGGACTACCAGAAGAAGTCGCTGAGCTTGTTGCTTTTCTGGTATCCGACCGGGCCGCTTCTATTACAGGAAGTGAATATAATATTGACGGTGGAACAGTTCCAACGGTCTAAAACTCAAGCTAAATACGCTTTATCCAAATATTTTTCAGTCTAACACTTTATTTTCATCTGACATTCGCGCAAATAATGAGAAAAAAAAGCCC
Source organism: Paenibacillus sp. DP01 (assembly GCF_044784315.1). Lineage (NCBI taxonomy): Bacteria > Bacillati > Bacillota > Bacilli > Caryophanales > Paenibacillaceae > Paenibacillus > Paenibacillus sp. DP01. Next base: position 833,949 of record NZ_CP173059.1, on the reverse strand, counting down.
ATCTAATGAGCAGATATACGTAAAACGTATTATCCATGTCCATCAGATAGGCTTTTATACAGCTATTTACCGTTTAATAACGATCAGCTTGGTTTCCAACATTTCTTCCATAGCGTACTTTACACCTTCGCGTCCAGTGCCACTTTGCTTCACACCGCCATACGGCATATGGTCAACACGGAAGCTTGGTATGTCATTGATCATCACGCCCCCTACCTCAAGCTTGTCCGCTGCATCCAGCGCGGTCGTGATATTACGTGTGTAAATTCCCGCCTGTAAGCCATAAATTGAATCATTCACATGGCTCACAGCCTCATCTACAGAGCTAACGGAATGAATCAGCACAAGTGGGGCAAACACTTCGCGACAAGACACCTTGGAAGTCGGGTCCACATTGAGCAATACGGTCGGCTCCAGAATCCCACCTTCGGCATGACCACCCAGAGCGATTCTCGCGCCTGCTTGGACTGCTTCCTCCAGCCACACACGAACACGCTCGACATCCTTGGCTGAGATGAGCGCCGATACGTCCGTGTCCGGGTCTAGCGGATCTCCGATTTTTAAACGTTGAGTCGCTTCTATAAATCGGGACACGAACGTATCATACAGCTCACCGACAACGTAAATACGTTGAACCGAGATACATACCTGCCCCTGATTGGCAAAGGCTCCACTCACACAACGGTCGATGATCGCGTCCACATCTGTATCACGGTCAATAATAACAGCCGCGTTGGAACCCAGCTCCAGCGTAACCCGCTTCAAGCCAGCCTTGGAGCGAATTTCTGTACCGACTGCCGGGCTACCGGTGAAGGTGATATAGCTGACACGTGGATCAGTGACAAGTACGTCGCCAATGGTTTTGCCATCGCCGCTGATCACGTTAAGAGCGCCCGCAGGCAACCCGGCCTGCTCCAACAGCTCCGCGATCAAGTAAGCCGACAGTGGTGTCTGCTCCGCAGGCTTCAATACGACCGTATTGCCTGCTGCCAGCGCAGGGCCCACTTTATGAGCGACCAAGTTCATCGGGAAGTTAAATGGTGTAATAGCTCCTACTACCCCGACGGGTTCTTTGAGCGTGTAGGCCATACGGCCCTCGCCGCCTGGTGCTGCATCCAGCGGAATGGTCTCTCCGTGAATGCGCTTGGCTTCTTCGGCTGCAAACTTGTAGGTTTGTACCGTCCGATCAACTTCCGCAAGCGCAGCCTTCCATGGCTTGGACGCTTCACGTGCAATGGTACGCGCTGCATCCTCACGCTGCTCTTCCAGCAGGTCAGCCAGCTTCTCCAAAATAGCTGACCGCTGGTGCGCTGGCATGGCCCGCATCTCTGCACGTGCATCAGAAGCCGCCTGAATAGCGGTCTTGGCATCCTCAGCAGTGGCCTCTGCTACCTCGGCAATGACTTCCTCGGAATACGGTGATTTCAGCGTCGTATATGATGAAGCTGCTTTCCATTCACCGCCAATAAATAAGTGCTGCTGCATGCTTTTTTCCTCCTTTGCTCTATATCAATGTCTCATTTAATACTATTTCACTGTCAGCACTGGACAAGGTGCGTGCTGAATCACATGATGGCTCACACTACCCAGGATCAGCTCCGAAACAAGTCCCTGTCCCCGTGTTCCCATAATGATCAGATCTACCTTTTCCTGATCTGCAATTTTACAAATGAAACTCGCCGGATCACCATGACCTGCCAGCATACGGTACGAAATGCCGTCGTCCTTCAAATAGTCGGCTGCAGGCTCCAGAATATGACGACCTTCCTCTTCGATCCGCTCATCCACATCAATCCCAACCGGGGGCTCATTCATGGATAAAGTCGGATTTACATGCAATACGGTCAGATGCAGGTTTCCCTGAAGCTGCTTGGATAACGTTTTGGCTGTCTCCAATGCCTTCATAGCGTGTTCCGAACCATCAATCGCGACCAGAATCTGTTTGAATTCGCTCATACTCTTTTCCTCCCCAGAAGTTCAATGTTAGTGTGCATCTACCTGAATATCCTGCATATGTCGGCGACGTACGATCAGCACAGCTACGCCAATCAGTACCATCAATGCTCCAAAATAAAACGGAGTTTCTGCTGCATACCACTCTGACAGCTTCCCTGCAAGCCATGGTGAAATGGCCCCGCCCAAAAAACGCATAAAGCTGTAAGCCGCAGATGCTGTGGAGCGCTCCACTGGAGCAGCCTGCATAACAGCGGTTGTAATCAATGTATTGTTAATCCCCAGAAAAATACCAGCCACAATGACCGCGACAATGACAGTCGTTGGCGAACCAGCTAAAGTCCCAATCGCCATAACACCTAAATCAATGGCAAACAACGTCAGCATGATACTAATGGAAGATACCACGCTCAAGCGTGCTTGAATCTTTGGAGCTACAAACACCGAGGTAAAGGCCAGCATAATTCCCCAACCAAAAAACACATAACCCAAACCATGCTCGTCTAAATGCATGACATATGGAGAATACGCCATCAACGTAAAGAATCCAAAGTTATATAACAATGCTACAATGCCGAGCGTGAACAAGGCAGGATAACTTAACGCTTTGAATGGGTCCGCAATGGAAGCGCGTTTTTTCGGCTTTGGAATCGAAGGCAGCATAAACGTAATGAACAAAAAGCCAATAACCATCAATCCAGCTACACCGAAAAATGGACCGCGCCAGGAAATGGAACCTAACTCACCGCCTAGCAGCGGGCCGACTGAAATCCCAAGCCCCAAGGCCGCTTCATACAAAATAATCGCTTTAGCTGTTCCAGAAGTGGACAGACCTACAATCGCAGACAACGCTGTTGCGATAAACAAAGCGTTTCCCAGGCCCCAGCCTGCCCGGTAGCCCACAATTCCGCCAACTGTACTAGCCGTGCCGCCCAGTCCGGCAAACACAATAATAAATAATATGCCGGTTAATAACGTCCATTTGACACCCAATCGACTAGATACAACGCCCGTAATCAGCATCGCAACGCCCGTCACCAGATTATAGCTGGTGAACAGCAGCGACACCTGGCTTTTCGTAGCATGAAGCTGATCGGCAATGGCCGGCAGGATCGGATCGACCAATCCCAGACCCATAAATGAAATAACACAGGCAAAGGCGACCGCCCATACCGCTTTAGGTTGAGACAGCAAGCCTGAGCGTTCTTTTAACTCTTCAGGTAATGCATGTTGTGAACTCATAATAGGATGTTACCTCCACATCTGAATGTAAATGTTCTTGTTATGATGGGTCGTGCTCAAGTTCCTCATCCAGAAGAACCTTACGTTCACGCACCCTAACCCGCAGCTCCTCCAGCTCTGTCTGGAGCATACGGATACTGTTGATCTTTCCCTCCATTAAGTCCAACTGTTCGTTCAGCGTACGTTCCATATCCTCCAACATGGTCCGTCGCTCGATTGGCTGCAAATGCTCTGTGCGCTCGCGATATTCCTCCCGCTGCCCCTTGAGCATTTCTGCTGCGGACATGTACCGCTGAAGTTCTTGCAAAGAAAAGCCAAGCACTTCCTTGGCACTCACTATTTTTTTTAGTAAATCCACATCCTCCTGCGTATACAGCCGCATATTTCCTTCACTGCGCTGCGGGGAGGGCAATAAGCCGATTTCCTCATAATAACGAATAGTTCGCTTGGTTAAACCGCTTTGCTTCGCGACCTCATCAATTTTATACGTAACCATGACACCCACCTTATGAAAAAGATTATATATAAATACTACGCCTATATAACGTTAACGTCAACGTAAACTTTCAAACACAAAGAAACCGCCTCTGTTAGAGACGGTTCCTATTTGGGATTGCATAGTCATAGACCCGAAGCATCGGCGCTCAAGCCCATGAATATCACTTTAGATGAAGAAAGTACGTGTGATGATAACCAGCAAAATAAAGAGTACCAAAATGACACCAGTGGAAGTCCACATGCCGTAGCCGCCACCGCCACAGCCACAGCTTCTATCTACTTCACCCATCTCAAATTCCTCCTCCCTCTGTCGATTACAACAAATCGCCCGAAATCAAATTCTTCAACTGAGAATTAGATAACGAATGCTTTGGAAATAATAACGAGCAGAATGAAAAGTACCAGAATCGCTCCTGTAGATGTAAAAGCTCCATAACCAGCGCCTACTCCAGACATGGTGATTCCTCCCTTCATGGTTTACAAAAGCATCTTATGCTTATGCCACCGTCCATGATAGGGACAAATGCCGCGCCTGCTGCCCAAATATGGGTTTGGGGTCCAGTTATTCTTCGGATGCGAGCATTCCGTGATACAGGAGATTTCTTGCCTGCTTGGCAAGTACAGACGGGCTTTCACGTCCAGGCAGCAATTTCGTTAACGTCAGCCGTTCTATCAAACCGATCACACATTCTGCTGTCAGTTCAGGGTCAAGTTCCTCACGGCAGGAACCCCATCGTTGTGCCGCCAGCAGATGCTTCTTGATGTGCTCCGCCATTTCCGCCTTGATGTGTACCGAGTCTGCCGCCTGGTAAAAACCGACACGAGTGATCGCCGGATTATTAGACAACATGCGAAAAATAGCTTCCAGAAAAGCTTGTCCCCGTCTCAAAACTTCAGCTTCGCTTAGGTCCGGGCCAATCTTCATACTTTGTACCGTCTCATTCACCAAAGTACGGAAGCTCTCCACAAGCTCCTCATACATTTGTTCTTTGCTTTCAAAATGAATATAAAAATCCGGCTGCGTCAATCCTGCACGTGCCGCAATCGAACTTACCTTAGTTTGGTAAAACCCCGTCTGAGCGAACTCTTCAGCCCCCGCTTCCAGTAACAACCGCCGACTTTCCCGACTTCTGACTCCTGCTCTTATCACGGTTTTGCCCCCTTACACCACAAATCTATCGTATTATAAAGTTCCTTTGCAGTAAGAACAACGGGCTTGAGGATGATATATACCTTTCCTTCAAAAGTCCTAATATAGAAGGACTGAATGTTATGGAAAATCAAGGGTATCCCCCTTCAAGGTATAATTAACCAGTTAGATGGATGAACGAGCAGGAATTATTACGCCGAATTTTAATTTTTATACTTGAGAATTTTGTGAAATCCTGACTTTCGATATATCTCAGTGATGAGGAGCATATTTGCGCATCATTTCAATCGTTATCAGATCATCATCCAGCCCCCGTTGTTGCAAGCCGTCGATAATTTGCTGACGCTCCTGATCTTTAACATTTTGTCCGAATTTAAACTTGGCGGTCCATTCCTCGGGTACAATTTTGATCAGAGCGACCCCTTTCAAACGTGAGGCATACCGAGAATCGCTGGCATCAATCGTGTCATATCCGCCTTCCGGTTGCAGCTTACTCATAAAAGTGGAAAATGCTGATGCTTTTTCTTCCAAATCCACTACAGGCTCCGCATGACCACGCACGGTAATACTTTTAAAAAATGAGATCGCAGGACATGCCATATGTTCATCCGTGAAATAAGATGGAATGAGCGCATATTCTTTGGCGGCTGAAAAAGTAACCCGATTATCCTCTTTCATCCGTTCCATCTTTTCTCCAGCACGACTGCCATGAATATAAAAAACGCCATTTCCATAAGCGAAATTCAAGGGAACCACACGCGGAAAACCATCCTCGCTGTTCATGCCTAAAAATCCGAAACTGACCTCGCTTAGAAACTGCTCTATTTCCTCTAGTTCTTCTACCGTAAATTCCTTTCTTCTCATAGGGGACTCTCCTTCCATCTATTGACCAATGATACATTTCAGATTATGTTGAAAATGGATTATTAAAAAGATCCAATATGAACGGAAATGACTGGTCCAATATAAGGAGAAAAGTATGGACATTACGATTGCTTATCAGCGCGCAATTCAAAAATATCATTTGAAATACTTGGCATTGTATCACGCTCTTCGAGAGGGAATTCTCACTGGCTCCCTTGCCAGCGGTACGCGCCTGCCTTCCAGTCGTGATCTGGCTGTGATGTATGGCATTTCGCGCGGAAGTGTTAAAGAAGCATACGATATGCTGTTGGCAGAAGGATATGTGAATTCGGTAGTAGGCAGAGGAACCTTTGTTATGGAACAGACTGCAATGTTGCCAGACGAATCTCTAATCGATCAGCAGAACCAAACCCCGCCTATTGCAAAACAAAAAGCCCCTGCTCTGTCAGCATGGGGACAACGAATAATGCAGCTCGAAAGAGAACGAGCCTTATACTCGGCTCCTGTGTCTGCTACGGGTAGAGACGGTGCACAGCAGCCTTTGATTTCTTTTCAAGCAGAAGAAGATGTATTGGAGGGCAGCTCACAGATCGCATGGAAAAGTGCATTGGCTGCCGCTGGCAAGGACCTGCAAAAGCCTTCGGATGACTCGACGCCTGCACCAGTGAACGGTGATAAAGGGCTGCGTGAAGCGATTTGCCATCATGTTGGCAGAACACGCGGAATTACGGCTACCCCGGATCAAGTCGTATTATGCAGTGGTTCCATGGAAGTGATCACGTTATTAAGTCAGCTGCTTATTCATGAACAAGATAACATTGTACTGGAGAATCCCTGTTATTCCGGCATCTACCGTGCAGTTACTGCCTCAGGCGGACAGATACACGCTGCTGAGCTGGATCAGCATGGAATTATTCCACAGGATTGGGATGCCAAGCTCCTGTTTGTTACGCCTGGACGACAGTTTCCAACCGGTGCTGTATTGCCATTAACGCGCCGTCAACATATTTTGCAATGGGCAGCATCCAAGGGGGCGTGGATCATTGAAGATGATTATGACAGTGAATTCCGCTGGGCAGGACGCCCCATTGAACCATTAAAAGCACTGGACCGCGCGGAATGTGTCATCTATGTCGGTTCCTTTTCCAAAAGCATGTTCAGCAGCCTTCGACTCGGGTTTGCCATCCTGCCTGTGGCATTGGCTCAAGCGCTGACTGCTGCCAAACGACTATACGATCCCCTGCCGCCTGCCCGCTTGGAACAGCGTGCACTGGCACGTTTTATGATGCGCGGAGACTACATTCGTCATTTGCGGCGGATGACTCGAATATACAGATCACGCTACGACGTATTCCAGCATGAAATACAGCCGTTGAGTGAGCTGTTTCACTGGCAGCAGAACGATTGCGGTCTACACGCCTATGCCATCTGGAAGCATGGACCTGCCCCGTATCATCATTTGATGCAGACAGCACGATTTTATGGAGTCACATGGCGTGATGCTGCTGATTACCAACTGACACCGGGACCTCCTTCAGCCTGCTTTAACTTTGCTCACTTAACGGAGCAGCAGATTATCGAAGGTGTTAAGCGTCTGCGCCAGGCCTGGGACAGTATCAAACATCAGTATCACGGAGCAACGCTAAGGCATTAAAAGGGTACTCCATTCGTACTTTGTATATAGCAAATTAGACTAACGATAAAGAAGACTTGCCCTTTCCATTCCCTCACTCTTTCATATGATGCTAGTAACTTAAAAGAATTGGAGTGAGAGAAATGGCAGTTAGTCCACTTTGTAAACGGTTTGCCGATATATTAAAAGCAACACCTCAAATCATTAACGGAGTTTGTACTGCATCTACAGTCAGAAATAACATCAAGCCGATCATTTTGGGGAAAAGGGCCAGATCCTTTCTTGCCATCCCCCAAGCTTTTTCTTTCGAAAGCATTGGCCGTAACGGAAAAGGTTTATGTCTTGGCGAAACTGTGATTCTGACCGCAGAAATTAATCCGTTTATTTCTCGACTTCGTAACCATGATATCAAAGTGACGGCACTCCACAATCACTGGCTATTCGATAACCCTAACCTTTGGTACATCCACTTTGAAAAAGTAGAAAAGCCGCTTGTTTTCGCCACAGAAGTACGTGACGCGCTTAATGTCTTGACAACGAAGCCTGTACGTCCGGTGATTAAAAAGAAATAAGCTATCAATAAATGCAAGAGATCCGCTTAGGCGGATCTTTTCTTTGTTATGGCTACCTTTGCCCTGAACCCCTTATTTAATCACTAGCCCCAAAAGGCCAACAAAGGATGAAGCCTGATGCGGTGAGATGATGCAACCATTCAAGTCTTCTATCTCCACTTGTAATCCGTCAAATTCGCAATCACTGAGATCAATTCCCTTGAGCTTGGCCCCCGACAGGATGGCTTGATCCAGATTGCAACGGGCAAAAGAGGTTTTTTGTAGTGTTGCATGATAAAGATCTGCACTTATCAAAGAACAATCCTCAAAACCAACTTGCTTGAAATTAGCAAAACGGAACATCGAATAATCCCCTAGGCAATCCAGAAAACGAACGTTTTGGAGCCTACTTCTCGAAAAATCCGTTCCGAGCAATTTACAATTTCTGAACTCTACCCGATGGATAAAGGAGCCGGAAAAATTAATATTAGACAGATCGCATTTATCAAAAATGATGTCTGTCCATTCACTTTCCGGCAATGATGATTCCATGATGGTGACATTTTTGAAGACCATCTTCTCTAATGAAACCTTAACTGCTTCCATATTGTCCAAAATAATATCCTCTACAGACCCTGTACTAAGTTCGTCTTTGGATCGTATGGAGCGTATTTCTTCATTTAATACGGGCAAGTCCGCAGGAATCTTCGGTGACTCCATTTTATTTTTCATTATAGCTCTACCTCCACTATGAATAGATTTCTAGGATATCTATATGAATCTATTTTCTATCAATTCTCACGCATAGGGTAGCAAAAGTATATTTGACACATATATTAACATGTGAGCACACTCACGAACCTTTGTTAGGAGGTTGATAGCATGGCAGTACAGCTATCTAATCAAATATTCTCCATCTCAATCGGGGATTATGGGGATATCTCTTCCTTGCGTCTGACAGGAGACACCTTCAATACGAATTATGTCATGAACGGCTCTAACGCACCTAAACAAAATACGTCAGATCATCAATGGCTGGGTGAACTCATGTTCACCTATCGTCTCGGTAACGGTGCGTGGACTCGGGCATGGACAAGCAATTCTGCTGATGTGCGCCAGATCATCTCTTCTGGTAACAGCGTCCAGGTATCCTATCAAAATTCCTCCAACCATCAGGGAATACGCAACTTCACTTTACAAGAAACCTATTCGTTGGTTAACGACTATTTACATTGGCAAATGAAAGTAACGAATACTTCTAATCAAGCACTGGAAATCGGAGATTGGGGGCTGCCGCTTCCTTTTAACGAATACTGGTCCGGTGGCAATAATGAACAAATCTATGAAACCAGAGTACTCTCTCACTCCTTTGTAGGTCATCACAGTTCCTTTATTACAGCTGGACGACCTAGCGGCATCGGACCGTATATCCTGCTGCTACCTGATGCCGCAACGGGTGCTGGTCTCGAATATCAGGACCACTGGAGAGTCGAGGAGCATCCTGGCAGTACATGGGCTATGGAGCAAGGCGGCTGGTCTGAGGGACTGAATGTGTTCTATATCCACTCCAATGTCATCAAAAGCACCAACCGTGGTTATCTCGGAAGCACCAGTCTGTCGCTGGCCCCTGGTGAAAGCAAAACGTATGCCTTTAAATTCTACAAGGTAACGGACGAGCAGGCTGTAAAGGACAGGCTATACAGCGAGGGGCATGTGGATGTGACTGTGGTTCCGGGTATGATTGTCCCGACCAATCTCAAAGCTAAATTCGATCTGCATACCCGTAAATCCATTACCTCTGTCACAGCGCAGTATCCCTCCGAAACGACCATCAGCTATTTGGAAAATGCCCCTACAAACCACAAAATATATGAGCTTACACTGGGACGATTGGGTCACAACAATATTACAGTAAATTACGGTAACGGCGAAAAAACCGTTATCCAGTTCTATGCCATTGAGCCGGTTGACACTGCACTTCAGCGTCACTCCACCTTCATGGTCAACAGCACCCAATGGAACGTACCGGGAGACCTGCGGGACAAGGTATTTGACGACTGGATGATGCAATATAAGGCCAAACGCAACAGCTTTGCTGGCTACTGGGGCTGGGGTGATGATTGGGGATTAACTCACGGCCAGTTTCTAGCGGAGAAAAATGTCCAGAAGCCCGTGGCGTCTGAGATCAAGGCTGTCGATGATTATCTGGAGGTGGCTATCTGGACGAATCTGATGGAAGGCCATCATACCGATTATTTGGTCCCTGATTTCCTGATGCCACAACCTAATACGACACCAACATACCGGGGCTATGCCTATCCGCACATTTATAATACGTTTTTCAGCATGTATAAACTTGCCAAGCTGTATCCCAACCTGGTCAGCTATCGCAATAGCAAAAACACATATTTGCTACGTGCTTATCGTATTTTTAAAGCGTTGTATGAAGGTCCTGTTGCTTATAACTGGAACACAGGGCTTATGGGTGAACTGACCACACCTGATATGATTAAGGCGCTTCAGGAAGAAGGATTGACTACTGAGGCTAACGACATGATTGCCAAAATGGCTACCAAGTACAACAATTTCAAAAACACCACCTATCCCTATGGCTCTGAGTACAACTATGACAATACTGGCGAAGAGGCGGTATATACACTTGCCAAAATGAACGGCAATACGACAATGATGAGCAAAATCAATGCCAAAACACGCGCCGCACGCGGACATATGCCTGTCTGGTACTATTACGCCGATCCGGTCACAATCACCGGAGAGAATTGGTGGAACTTCCAGTACACCACTTCGCTGGCGGGCTATGCGATGGATGACTGGACACGTCGTTATTCGTCCAAGCCAGAAGTGGACCAGCGCCTATCCTATGCCGCCAAACTGGCGAACATCGGGGCGATTAATTCAGGACAGATCAGCCCGGACCCTGCCAATATCGGGGCAGTATCTTGGACATATCAGGCAGGTAAGGGCAATTACGGCGCCCTTGGTCTGGACGGCGGCCCTCTCTTTAACGGATGGCGTGGCATGTCCGGGGAAGCCGATCTAGGACTGTTTGGAGCCATTAAAGTCCTAAGTTCGGATGTTGCTGTCGATCCCATATTTGGTTTGTTCGGTTATGGTTGTGACGTTGCAGAAAGCAATAACAGCTATACAGTTACTCCAAAAGATGGCGTATTCCAGCGTCTGCATCTGATCACCCAGAAGCTGAGTCTGGAGTTGAACCGGGACCAATATACCTTGGCCGTCGTGTCCAAATCCAAGAACAACATCCGTCTGATGTTGAAAAATACGACACCAGGCACAGCTCATACTACTACTGTGACAATAACCGGACTCGCGACAGGTACGTATGACGTACTGGTAGACGGCACAAAAACCGGCTCAGTCACTGCTGTTAACAGTGCTGCGACTACAACCAGCCTGAATATCGGTACGGCAGCCAACTACGATATCCACATTCAGTCCAGTACAGGCAATCCAGCTCCCGCTGGGGACATTATAGCCCATTATGAATTTAACGAAACGGCCGGATCAACCGCAGCCGATTCGTCAGGTTATGGGCAGCAGGCCAGTGTAATTGGCGGCTCGTGGAGCGCGGGGCGGAATGGCAATGCCCTGCGCCTTAACGGTATTGGCGCCTATGCCAGCCTGCCCGGCGGAATAGTTAGCAGTTTAAATGACTTTACGATTGCAGCATGGGTACGAGTGAACACGCATAATGGCTGGGCTCGTCTGTTTGATTTTGGAGCAGGAACAGATCGGTATATGTTTTTGACCCCGAAGGCCGAAGGGACAGGTATGCGTTTTGCCATCACTGTCTTGGGGAACGGAGAGGAACAGCAGCTGAACGCCCCGGAACTGGCGACAGGGGTGTGGAAGCATGTCGCAGTGACTCTGTCAGGCACTACGGGAATTATGTATGTGGACGGTATAGAGGCGACACGTAACACGGGTATGACGCTGAGACCTTCCAGCCTTGGACTGACAGATTGGAACTACATTGGGAAATCCCAGTTTGATGATCCTTATCTTAACGGTGCAGTAGATGAGCTGATCATTTACAACAGAGCTCTGACTGCTCAGGAAATCAGGGGCTTGGCCTCGGCAAGCAGCACCATTACAGCCCATGATTTGAGAGTCCAAGCATATGCTGAAGGGGCCGAGTAGAATGTAATTATAAATTTAATTTAATGCATTCCTTTCATGCCATTAACGTTTTAGATTGTGAATGATTTGTATTATGAATGATTCGTACCGTGAATCATTGGCGTCGTAAATGATTGGTATCGTGAATTATTTTTGCGGGTGCTTCCCATCGCCTCCGCCCCGGATTTCTTATCTCAATTCTGCAATCAGGGGAGAAATCCGGGGAGATGATGCTTCCGAAGCGAGCCTTCCTATGGAAAGCTGGTAAATCGACCACTTTACCGAGGGGTCTAGCCGTAGCTCTTCCATCTGCAGAGCAATTAGCTTCGTCTAATACGTGTCGTTCTTGGTCTTAAGCGAACGAGCTCCTCACTGGTGAGTTGTCTAGTATAGGAACGAGGGGAAGATCCTGTATCTACCCTGAGCACCCTGCCTGCCCCGCTGGGGCGGGCTACTCGTGTGTTGAATACCTGCATGACCCACTGCACTGGAAAGGCTATGGATAAGCGACCATCTGCCGTGCCTGCATAGTTGACCGCGGCTGCATAATTATCGGACTGTCTGAGCCATACAGAGCCGGAATCCCCGGGTAGTGATACAGGAGTCGTACCTCTAATAACTGTCTGATCTTCGAAGGTCAGCAGGCCCAACTCACCACCATAATTGATTTGCAAGTCCGTATAGACGGACTCTACCGTGCCATTAACCCGCCCGCTCGTACGCCCTACCTTCTTCAATCTTTCTCCTATGCGATAGGCGGTAACATGACCCGGAATCGCTCCCACTGTAGCATAACGGGGATTGAGCAGGTTGTTGCGGGTCGGAAGCGAAAGCGCTGCATCAATCAGGTTCGTTCCAGTGGGATTTAAGCGTACGTAACGATACAGTCGTCCTATACGATCCTGGGCAACCGTCCCCCCATCGGCTCCGCCTGGCTGAATTGTAGCCTCCCGATTGTCTGTATTGGAGGGATTGAGCACATGGTTATTGCTTAAAAGATAACGTGTAGCCGGCGCTCCAGTTGGGGCAACGATAAGTCCGGTTGTACCGGAGCCTTCAATCGTCCCGACACTGTAGCCGGCGATGACCGGGCGGATGCGCACTTTGTAGTCCGTAGCATTAGCCCTGATTTTTCCAGTCTTTACAATTCGGACAGGAACGTTCGATTTCTTCCCTAAGGCAGTGGCCGACAAGAGTCCAGTAGAGGCCGACGCTAGACGGTCCGTGTACACAATGACAGCGGCTCCCTTTTTGGGGTGCGCAGGGTCCCTGTAGCCTACGCCAATGCCGTGAACACCGGACATTTTTAAGACTCGCTTGGCCATCCGCTTTTTCACTTGAAGCGCGGCCGAGAAGGTAGCCAACATAATCATCTCCTTTTACATTCAGATGAAATATTGTATGGCTAAGGCCGCTCTGCGTTCCATTTGATCTTACGATCGCTGTTGCTCTCTAGAGCCAAATGAACCGCTGCGCTACCGAACTCCGTATCGAACTATATATGAAAGAATTACAAAATATGGTATAATCACTCGCGAAATTGGCATTCGATCATTTGATTCTAATGTTCGAGGAGGTATTTCATGTTTTCAATGATATTGACATACAGCATACAGACAATTGTAATTTTACTGATTATCTTCACAATGTTGAGAAACAACAGAAAGAAAATAGGCCGGGGATCACTTTCACTGCTGCTATCTCTTCTTGGCATGGCTGTTTCTTTTGAATTTGGCGATTACATATTCGGAGACCAGTTGCTTTCCTTTTTAGGAATGTCAGCATGGTCCAATCCTGTTAATAATACTGGGTTCCACTACACTATTTTTGTATCGAGTATTTTTTTTATTCCTAGTTTCATCATTGGATATAAAAATCCTGAAGATTTTGGAGCTCTTATTGGAAGACGAGTTTCTAGTATTTATCTATTTATAATCATCATTTCGCTTTTATTTTTCATAATAAGCTGTTTGTCGAAGTGAAAGTTAGATGTGTGGTCATTCCAAAATAAGAGGCCTTTCTATAATTGAACTGATCTCTGTTAAGTAGACCGTAATAAAAAAGCAACCTTAAGCAGCCTAAGTCCGATATTCATACGGTCTTAGGCTGCTTAATTTCTGTTAAAAACAATGGTGTGTAGAAATAGATGTAACGTCAAGTGTGCGAGTATGAATTCTCTATATAGTACAAGAATAACAATAATTGCAATCAAAATTCATAAGAGTGAATTAAAAATTCATAAAAATGAACCGGAAATATTTTCTTTTTCACATACTTAGCCTCTACCACTGTTTGCAGAAATTGATAGTTTATTGTTATATGAAATAATTTTTACTTCAATAGAACTATTTTAGTTTTTTTCCTTGCAGTCGATATAATTGAGGATTCGCTAAAAAGCCCTTTCCTATAGGAAGATGGGATCAACTCGCTAAAAATAATGTACGTTGTGATTGATAGTAAAAGTCAACCAGCCGATCCGAGGAGGTAGTGTACTAGAACATTTTTCACTTAACACACCTTATCTTGCGTTAACCGATAGCAAGATATAAAACATTAGGAGGATAACCAACCAATATGAATTCATTCAAGAAAACGAAGAGCTTGATTACCGCCCTGACCGGGGCTGCGTTATTATTCGCGCTACCCATGACGGCAGGAGCGGAGAGTAATATCAATTATACTGGCATGTTCCTGGGCTATGACGGAAGTGTAGACACCAGTCCTGTCCAGACCTACAACCCTGACATCGTCTCTTATGATCTGCTGAACTGGAACTACGGGGGGAGCGATGCAGCCTCTATTACCTCCCATAGCGCCTCAGCCATCCAAGGCTTAGGTAAAATCGTTACCATTTCTACCCACATGCCCAATCCCCAGGGTGGAAATGTAAACGCCCCGATGTCTGATTCCGATTTTAAGATCTTGGCCAATACAGACATTTCATCCATCAATTCATCCAGCCCCGCATGGCTGCAAAATTATAAGGCTCAGATTGACAATGTCGTGACTAGCCTGCAAAAGTTTGACTCATCCCCCGTCTACTACAGACCCTTCCATGAAATGAACGGAGGCTGGTTCTGGTGGGGAAACAAGAACACGACAGACTATAAGAACCTGTACATCAATCTGTACGATTACATCGTGACGACCCATGGCATGTCCAACGTCAATTTTGTCTATGCTCCAAATAAAGGAGCCAACGCGGCCGCTTATTATCCCGGCTCCAGCTATGTCACTTGGATTGGCATCGACGCCTACAGCGACGATCCGTCCAATGACAATGAAATCAAGATGGCTTACAATGACATCAAAGGACTTGGCAAAACTTATGGCTTCTGTGAGATTGGACCAGCCGTGGGCGGCGACCATGTGGATCGCAACAATAATCAGCTCAAGGAATTCGATTATTCGCTTTGGAGCAATGCCCTGAATGAGGTCTACACTGGAGCAAGCTTCTTTATCACCTGGGACGGCGCTTATGCTCCGCAGAACAATACGAATAGCAGCACGCTGTTTGCGAAGTAAAGCTCACAGTAAGCGTCCGGCTCCCGGTTCGGCAGCAAGGCATCGTACGTGTTATCCCAAGAAGACAGCAAGTTCCTGGAAGATTAGGACGTCATCAAGCACGACAAAAAAGCATGCCCTTATGAACTGAAGTTCCCTATCAAGCAGCCAGTTATTAATAAGCCCTATTTAAACAGCCTGAGTCCCATATTCGTAGGGGCTCAGGCTGTTTAGTCTCTTTTGAAAACGTTCGTGGTTAAGAAAGGCTTTTTTTAGCAATGAGAAGCACAGCTTATCCCTTAACTGCTCCCTCCGCAATGCCTTCCATAATGAATTTTTGAAAAAAGGCATAGATCAGAATAACCGGGATGGAGGTCAGCACGAGCGCAGCCAGAATGAGCGACCAATCCTTGTTGTATTCTCCAAACAACATATTGGTCGAGAGAATCAGGGTGTAATGGTTCACATCCGTCAGCATCAAAAGTGGAAGTAAAAAGTCATTCCAAATCCACAGGAAATCCAAAATGGCAATTGTGACGGTGATCGGCAGCAGCAAGGGAAATATAATGCGAAAGAACGTTTGGAACTCATTGCAGCCGTCCATTTGCGCGGATTCTTCCAGCTCACGCGGGATGGATTTGACGAATCCATGATACAAAAAGATGGCCATGTTCACGCCCAAACCGATATAGATCAAAGCCAAGCCGTACGTACTGCCTTGAACAGACAAATCTTTTGCCATTCGTGTAAGCGGTATCATTATAGAGTGAAAAGGCACCAGCATGGACGCAACAAACAGGAAGAAAATCGCACTGCTCAGTTTTCCACTTGTACGAGACAGCTTGTAGCCTGCCAGTGCCGAACAGACCACGATCCCGCCAATGCCGATAAAAGAAATAATCGTAGAATTCAGAGCGCTGTTCAGCAAATGGGTCTGATGAAAGGCCTGGCTGTAATTTTCAAAGTGAAGCTTCGTCGGCAGCGCCGTAAAGGATGCAAACATCTCACCCTGTGTTTTAAACGAATTAATGACCGCCATGTAGATTGGGAAGAAGGACACGACTGCGCCCACGCACAGCATCAGCGTGATCAGCAAGGAATTAGCCTTTTTCAGCCTCATGCCTCCACCTCCCTCTTCTTCATGACACGCAGCTGGATCAGAGTAAAGATGAGCACAATGGCGAACAAAATAACGGATTTAGCGCTCGCATAACCATAACGGAAGTTGTTGGAGAACGCCTCCTCATAAATGTTCATTGTAATGACTTGTGTACTGCGTCCCGGTCCCCCGCCAGTCAGCCCATACACGACCTCGTACACCTTGAAGGCACCGTTAAGTGTCAGGAAGAAACAGATCGTAATCGCGTGGGTAATCATCGGCAGCGTCACACTTCGCAATGTCTGAAATGCGTTCGCCCCGTCAATAATAGCAGCCTCCTTCAAGCTCTGCGGTACACCCTGAAGCGCAGCCAGATAGATGATCATCATATATCCCACACCATTCCAGAGCGAGACAATAATGATGGAAAAGAACGATACTTTCGGATCGCCCAGCCATGATTGACCTAAAAAGGCGATGGCCGTCTTTTCAGCAATCTGCGGCAGCACGGAGGAAAAAACGAATGTCCACATAAATGCGCTAATAATGGTACTGATCATATTGGGCATAAAAAATATCGTCCGAAAAAATCCTTTGCTGCGTGTGCGTGATTCAATCAACACTGCCAGTACTAGCGCAAGTACATTTTGTAGCACGATCATGACCAACACGTATTTAAGTGTAAACCAAAGGGAATTGAGAAAATCGGGGTCTTCCTTCAAGGATTCCACAAAGTTCCCCAAGCCGATAAAGTTGTAATTGGGATTCAATCCATTCCAGTCTGTAAAGCTGTAGTACATGCCGCTGATCGTTGGAATAAGCAGGAAGATGGCGTAAAAGATCAGTGCCGGGGCAGTAAACGCCAGCAGCATGACGTATTTTTTGTAGATTTTAAAAGGCATGGAGTCTCTCCCTCCCGATGTCATTCTGTAGGTTCCCGCTACTTGTTCACTTTGTTATACGATTTCCATGCCTTATCCAGCGCCTTAATGACGTCATCCTGTGAGAGCTGACCAGCATAATAGGATTGGAGCGATTTGCCAGCCTCGTCCTTGACCGCCTGTGGGATGGATGGATCTTGATACGACTTGCCTGCTTTCACATATTCGGTAGCGTCATTAACCCAAGGATAGCTTTTGAACGTATGGACTTTGGAGATAGGGTTAAATTTCAATGCTTCATAGAACGCGCTGGAATCCTTGTCGTCCAACACATAGTTAACAAAATCGAGTGCAACCTCCTTATTCTTGCTTGTAGAGGATACAGCCAGCGAAGTCGAAGTGGACAGATTGATCAAGGTCGCATTCGGATCGTCATTAATCGGTAGCGGGGCTACTCCAAAGTCCATCTTCGGATCCGATTTTAAAATCGTTTCCGCAAACCACGGCCCCTGAATCCACATCGCCGCTTTACCTGAGGCAAAGGCCGCCGACCCATCATCCCCGCCAATTTCCAGCGCCTTATCTGTACCGTTGCTGTTCACTAGATCAATAATATCGAACATGCTCTTCATTTCGGAGAAAGAGCCTTTGTCCTGATTCATCCGTTCGATAAAATCCTTATTCTGTGTGTTCATCATTGCACCTGCAGTGAGCGGCACGAACAACTGTGGAATCCAGGATTCCTTGTAGGACAACAGGAACGGTTTCACATGATTCGCTTTCAGCTTCTCGACGACAGCCTTCATTTCGGTCAACGTTCCCGGCGGCTTCAAATCCAAATCCTTAAATATCTTTTTATTGTACAAATAGCCCCAGGAGATCGTTTCCAAAGGAACCGCTACAACCTTGCCGTCTTGAGTTGTCACCGAGGGCTTAACGCTGTCCATCAATTTGCTGACAAATGGCTGACCGGACAAATCCTCCAAGTATCCCGCTTTGTAAAACGGTGGAATTTCATTCACCGCATGCAGTGCGAATACGTCCGGTGCATCGTTGGATGCGAGCCTTGTCTTCAAAATTTGTGCGGCATTGTCAGCAGGCGGCATCTCCAGTTGAACGGTAACGTCGATATTTTTATCTTTCTTCTCTTTGGCTACAAACGCATTAATGTATTTATCGTAGTGTTCTTTCAAACGGGGCTGGGCAATAAACATTTTGAGATTTACGGTTTTGCCGTCTCCACCGGAACCGCTGCTGTCACTGCCTGAAGAATTCGCTCCACATCCGGCCAACAACGTGCCAACCAGCATCGTACTCAATACACCTTTCCACATCTTCATGCAAAATGACCTCCCCTAAGTTGAAAATAACGATTTTGTATACGTTTTCATTATAGGATGGGAGGCCACTTCTGCCATTGGACACCGTTAGCATATTGAATTGGATTTTTTTAAACTTCCTTTCTCATTTCACCGGGGGCCATGCCAAAATGCTTTTTAAATACCCGATAAAAATAAGACACATCCTCGTACCCAGCCATCTCTGCAACGGCTTTAATTGAAATCTGTTTATTGGCCAGCCATTCCCGCGCCTTTTCCATTCTCCGTTCTACAATGTAGTCCGTTACATTCTGACCGTACTCCTGCTTAAATACCTTGCTCATATACTCTTTGCTCACAAAAAAGTTTTTCGCCAACTGCTCCAGTGTGATCGGCCCAGCATAGTAACTATCGATATACCGCCGTACCTCCTCCAAATTCAGCTTGTTTTTGTATTTCCGCTGCCGAATCAGCTGATCCAGTTCCTGAACATAGCATGACGATACGAATTCCAGCGCATGTTCTACAGAGGATAGAACAGCCTGCGAAAGCGGAAATCCACCCTTTGCCGTAGAAGTATTCAGCCCGTTATCCGCTGACAGCTCTTTCAGCAGAGAAAGCAGCTCCTGCACCAGCCTGCCCAGCATAGTTTGACCTGGTGCTCCATAACTCTCCAACTCCTGCACAACCTGTCTGCATGTTAAGTTCACCCCATCACGATTCAGCTCATTAAAATAAAGACGCAGCAGTTGCTTATACCGGGTTAACTTGTGAAAAAACTCATAATCCAGTTCTGTTGCTTCTGGTTGCTGTTCGGCCAACTTGACCTCCAGATCGTTTTTGCATTTGAGCAGCACCGCATTCAGCTCGACAGGATTGACAGGCTTTAGCAAATAATCAATAGCCTTGTAACGGATCGCATGTTTGGCATACGCGAAGTCATCATATCCGCTCACGACAATGATTTTCACATCAGGACATTGGTTATTTAGCGCTTGCAGCAGCTCCACTCCGTCCGCACCTGGCATGTGCATGTCCGTAATCACAATGTGGGGAGCTAACTCCCCGACCAGCCTGAATGCTTCATCTCCGTCCTCTGCCTCGCCCACCACCACCATTCCAAGCTTTTCCCATGTGCCAAACGTCTTCAAAATATCGCGGTTCCACGGCTCATCGTCAACGATTAATACCTTGATCATACTTTGCCCTCCTCTGCTGAGGTGAATGGAATACGAATAGTGACACATGTACCGACTCCTTGCTCACTATCTATCGTCACTCCGTAATGCACTCCAAAATTCATCCTTATACGTGAAGACACATTGCTTAATCCAATATGACTACCCTGCGCCCAAATTGGTTCCTCCGATGCGTTTTCCAGCCTAGCTCGAACTTTTTCCAGCTTGTCGGGGGGCATACCGTTACCATTATCGCTGACCGTAATGCACACATCTTCTTTCATAATCTCCACGCGGATTGCCATTCGCCACGCCCCTGCCTTGCGATCAAGACCATGCTGAAATGCGTTTTCCAACAATGGTTGAAGCGATAGCTTCGGCAAACGAATATCCATTGCCTGCTCTTCTGTCTCCACCTGAAATACCAATCTTTGCGGAAAACGACGCTGCTGGATGCGCATATAATGTCCCACATGATCGAGCTCTGCGCGCAGAGAGGCCATATCCTGAGGCTCCCGTACCACGTAACGGAACATCTCACTCAGCGAACGAATGACTTCATAGGTATCCTCCGGCTTTTGCGAAAACACCATACTTCCGATCATTTGCAGCGTATTTTGCAGAAAATGAGGATGAATCTGCGCCTGGAGCGCTTTCAATTCAGCCGTCTTTTTTTGCAAATTGATACTGTATTCTGTCTGGATATGTTCGCGTATTCGGCCTGCCATCCCATGCAAACTTCTTTCCAGCAACCCAATCTCATCCGGTCGTATACTTGGTTCTCCAACCGGTCCCTTGATCATATCCAGTTCCTGCACCGAACGCGCCAAACGGACAATCGGGCGTGCGGTCCGCCATGCGATGAAAACGGCGATGCAAATGGAAACCAGGATTGAAATTACGCCTACGACAATACCATACAGCATGGTTGAAAAGGCACTGTGGTTAATGGAGGAAGTCGGTATGATTTTGACCAGTTTCAGTCCAACCACATCCAGATCATTGTAGAACACATAATGCTCGGCAGTTTGAAGCATCCCGGGACCCGGCTTAACGTCACGAAGAGCAGCCAGCACTCCTGCAGGAGGAGGCGATTGCCGAGCCTGCACTGGATACATAACTCTGCCATCCCTATCTGTAATCAACACTTGATGCTGATCCCCTCGTCCCAGCAGACCCAGCGTCTGATCGAATTGTGACCACAGCACCTCCAATGAAATAGCCCCCGTCTGCTTCTGGTCTTCAAAACGCCGAATACTGCGTGTCAGTGTAAAGCGTTCCGGGTCAGCGGAGCTTGGTCGAATCGAATAATCCTTATTCGCTTGCCACATCTCAGCATACTGCGGGGGAATACCGCCCACTGTCGTAATTTCATTTTGCATACTATTGAAGGTGAACACGGTTTGCGATTGCTTCAGATATAGCTGAATACCGATGACATGACTCCCGGCTGAATAATACACATTCGCCAGCGTATTCAGCATTTTTCGCTGGGCATTAAATTGGCTTGAAAGATTGTCGGGTTCTCGTTCATTCAAATAATCGCTTAGATCAGGGCTGATCTGAATGCTGTAAATCAGATGATTCAGACGATCTAACTGGTCGCTGATATAAATGCCCGTCCATTTCATATTGGACATGTTCGTCTCGACCACTTCGGTTTCCATAGACGATCTGCTTTTCTCCGCAGCCAGCACCGTGACAGCAATGACCGGCAGCACAGATAGAACAATCATCGTCAAGACTAGCTTGAGCTGAATGCTACGTCGATACGGGGCCATCAGCGCCCGGAACCAGCGGATTGCTCGGGTTGGCATAGCGATGCACTCCTCTATTCAGCCATATGCGAAAACGCCCCGCAATTCGCAGGGGCGCTTCACTTGCCGGATACTCCCGGCCGATACTATATAAAATGATTCGTACGTCGGTTTCAGCTCACTATTCATCATTTACGCTTCTTCGATAATTATAACACCCCAAGGCTCCAACTGGAGCATTTGTCCTTGGGTAACCCTCTGCTCTCCGATCAGCTCCTTGCCATCTCCGTGCGGATATATCACCGAGCCTGCTTGTTCGGAATAGTTAAAATAGTACCGGATCGTTCGCCCCAAATCATTCGTACCGGATTTGACAATGATCGGATAAGAAGCTTCCTGATCTAGTCCCCATACGCCTGCCTTTTTGGCTACAGAGCTCAATAGTTCGCGGATGACCGCCGAACTGACGATACAGCCGATGTAGGTCGCCGTGCCCTGACCATAGCGATTTTGCGTAATCGCAGCATATTTGCCCCAATGCGGGTGATCATAATAAGCTAATACTTCCGCTGTCGTTGGGGTAATCAGCTCCATCCACGTATCTACCTGATTGTCCTCTGCTGCCACTTTAAAAGGATTATCCTTAAGCGTCACGTTCTTTGGCTCCACAAACAAGCTGTAATGAATGCCGCAGGCTTCGCTAATCACACCCGGCTGCTGGGAAGTTCTTACCTGCACATGCTCATTCGTAAATCCGCTTCGGGATGTGTAAACTACATGACCGCCTTGTTCGACATAGCGGTTCAGCTTCTCCAGCAGTGTATCTGGCGCAGAATAGAGGCTCGGGACGATCAAGAGATCGTAGTCATCAAACGATTCCGTACCCGGATGGATGATATCCGTCCCGATATTCAGCTTGTACAGCTCGTCATACAAACGGCGTACGATATCGTTGTAATTCAATGGACTGTTCATATTAAACTTGAACCAGCTAATGGATGTCAACGCTTCGTTGCTGACCAGGATGGCTGTTTTGTTTTTCTTTTTCAAATTGACCAGATGTGGGGATAATCTCGCAAAATCCTTCCCTATCGTCTGTGCTTCCTCATACACAGGATTCGGTTCAAAATCATGGCTGAGCAGACCTTTCCAGTAGGTTTCGAAGGAATTATGAATGGAATGCCAGTGCCAGTAAGCTACCATATTGGCCCCGGAAGCCAGATGGCTGAACGCTTGCAGTCGCAATTGTCCCGGATAAGGAACCCAGTGTGTAAACGCCTGCGCCTCCGTTTCCAGCACCAGGTAATTATTCTGTTTTGTTGAACGTGCCACATCACCACCAAAGGAAATCTCAATTCCAGTCAGATCATCCTGGGATGGATGGTAAATATCTACACCTGTCACATCAAAGGCTTGAGATGCAGCAAAGTGATCCACATCCGGCTGAATCCCAAAGGAATGACCTCTCCACTCAAAATCAAAATTTTGCGTAACGAATTGGTCTGCCCGCTTATATTCATTGACAAGCGCAACCTGCCAGGCCAGGAAGTCCGTTACCAGCTTGCGCTGGAATTGGGAAAAGGCTGCGCCCAAGCTTCCATTAATCGTTCCGACCACCGAAGGGAAGTCCTCCCATCTATTGATGCGATTGCTCCAGTAATCCAAGCCAAATTTGCGGTTCAGCTCATCCAGTGATTCAAACCGCTCCCGCAAATACTTCACAAATTGTAATTGCACATTGGGACCGCTCGTATGGTAATGCTTCGTCTCATTGTCTGTCTGAAAGCCGATGACCGCCGGATGCTGACTCACCCGTCCAATCAGCTTGCGTATGATTCGCTCAGCATGGAACAGGTACACCGGGTTCGTAATGTCCATAATCTGGCGAGCTCCGTATTTGCCCGGCCCCTGAGGCGTTGTCGCCAATACATCGGGATGCTCCTTCACCAGCCAGGTGGGCACAGCATAGGTCGGCGTGCCCACTATGACCTCAATACCGGCTTTATGCATAGCGTCCAGCACCCGATCCACGGAGGTAAAATCAAACACGCCATTTTGCGGTTCATGTGTACTCCAAGTAGATTCGGCTATCCGCACCACGTTAATTCCCGCATCCTTCATCATTTGGATATCCTGGTCCAAACGGTCATAAGGCATATATTCATCATAATAGGCAACACCGTACAGCAGCTTTTTCATCGAGTCGTCCTCCTATAAGTTCATGGTAATTGTCATATCCCATTTCGCCTACTCCGTTTTCCATGGGATTTTTTTCGTGTTCAACTTATATAGCTTTGTTTCAAATACCGTGGCTGTTATGCGGCTTTTTCAGGGATGGAACAGATATCGTATTACCAGCAACATCCTGCTTCGTGAGATCCACCTGCTGTTGATTTTTTTTCGCACTTGCCAGCCAGCCCTCTACGTCTTTTTCCTTAATCTTGTACAGCCATGCGAACAGCCCTGCCGTAATTAAGGCCCCCACACCAGGCACTACCGCATAAAGCGCAAATATCCACGTAAGCACCTGTCCGGTCTGCGGTACATTCGGAATGTAGCCGACAAAGGCAAGCGCATAGGCAACAATTCCACTGGCTGCTGCTCCCCCCAGTTTTCCTGCAAACGTTTGGGTAGCAAAGGCGGTTCCGCTGGCACGCACCCCT
Source organism: Paenibacillus sp. DP01 (assembly GCF_044784315.1). Taxonomy (NCBI): domain Bacteria; kingdom Bacillati; phylum Bacillota; class Bacilli; order Caryophanales; family Paenibacillaceae; genus Paenibacillus; species Paenibacillus sp. DP01. The sequence continues at coordinate 809,496 of NZ_CP173059.1, read as the reverse complement.
TTTTTGAATGCGCCATATTCCACGCAATCGGCGGTAAACATCGGCACCATGAGCTGCGGTGCAGAGCTGAACAGGCCAAAAAGAACTGCAAATACGCATACTACAATGGGGTTGCTGTAACCGATTGCAAATAAGGACAGGCCTGTAGTAAACAATCCAAGCAAGCTGATAACATTCACTTTCCACTTGCCAAATCTTTTAATAATCGGCGGTAAAATTAAAGCGGTGAGCAGCTGCACACCCAAGGAAATGAACATGAGAATTGAAATATAGATAGGATTTTTCAAGTTATATAAGGCAAAATAGCTGACGACAATCCCTTGCAGATTGGTCATGGACAGTGTCATAAACGACATCAGGTAAAATAAAAGCTGCTTGTTTTGCATGGGATACGTCATAATCTGCTTGAGCGTAACCTTCTCTGCCTTGTTGGAATAACGCTCTTTGACATTAAAGCGAGTAAAGTTCATTAAAATCAAACCTGCTACAGCAACGATTAGCGCCAAAATTGGCCAGGAGATCTGATTGGCTACGGCTACCGAAGAGGAGGAGATGACCATAAATGCCAAGAAAACCATCGTTCGGCCTCTGGACATTAATAGATCACGTTCATGCGTATTTTTCGTCATCAGTGTAGCCAAGCCAAACCCAGGCGCATCGCTGATCGTGTAACACATTTCCCATACCAGATACGTGACAGCAATATAAATCACCTTGACGGTGAGTGACGCGTCACTCGGAACGAGAAAAATAAGTACAGTAAGTATTGGCAAAATAATAGAAGCCAGATTCGTCCAGGGTTTGAACAAGCCACCCCTTAGGTTGGCCCGGTCTATGATCACACCGAAGATCGGAGCACTAAGCGCATCCCATATACGGGCTAGTACGAATAAAGTACCAATAATAGAAACAGATATGCCAACATAATCCGTATAAAATAGCATTGCAAAAGAGGCAACCAGACAGAGAATTGCGTTACTCCCCAAAAAGTAAACGTAATATGACACACGTTCTTTCGATGTTGTTTCCATAGCTCCTCCTAATTACAATATGGCATCGCTTTCAAAATCACTACATATAAGCGATTTTTTTATGTAAAGGCTTATACTAGAACACTTGTAAGCGCTCTTTTATTATAGATAAATGTTAGGTACAATGAGATTGTCTAAGCGGTGTAAAATTTGCCCTAATCGAAGGTGATCTGATGATATTAAATCCTGATGTTGATCCAGCGCTATTCCACGATTGCCAATGGCTACCTATTATTGATTGGAATGTGAAGTTTTTTGGTGCCCATATTCACCGGGTCAAAGCGGATTGGTGCATGCCTGAGGAGTCCCATATCGGTTTTGAAATTGCACTCATTCTAGAAGGTCGTCAGGAAACGATGATGGAGAATAACGTATACTCGGTGGGGGAAGGCGATATTTTAATTATTCCGCCGGGGTTCAAGCATGTGAGCCAGTGTGTATCCCCTGATGGAATGTATTATTTTAGCACCCATTTTAATGTCGATGATCCATTGTTCCGTCAAGAGATGATTAAAAGCAATCAGCTCTTTTTCCCGGCAGGCACTGAAACCAATACCAAGCTGCAGAAAGTTGTCCATAGCTGGATCAGCATGGTGCGGGAGAACGGAGAATATACGACAGCGGACCGCTTTCGCATGCAGATTGCTTTGTTTGAGCTATTCGGGATATTCTCGCAAATGATTTCTACGGGATTGGAGCCGAGAATTGCACCTTCATCCGTTCAATATGCCAAGGCCATTATGGAAGCTATTCAATCGAGGTTCAAACCTTATCGAGAGGATGAATCTGGCGAGCAGACGTTCCGGCTTGAAGATGTGGCGGCTTCCCTTGGAATCAGTCCAGGCTATGCCCAGGAAGTGTTCCGCAAGGTTTACGGCTATTCACCACGTCACTATCTATCGGAAACCAAGCTGCATGAGGCTAAGGTGCTGATCCAGCAGCCCAATCTACCGCTAAACAAGGTAGCTTCCCTACTGGGATACTCCAGTCTGGCTCATTTCAGCAGACAGTTCAAGCGCTGGACAGGCACCAGCCCACTTAAGTACCGCCAGACGTTAAAACCGATTACTGATGAGCAGAGGAGCTAGAATAAGGAAGGATAGCAATGGCTCCACTGCGTTAATATCATATGAAAAAGAGCGCGACACCCTATATTCGGCTGTCGCGCTCTTTCTATTTTATTTTCTAATGAGTTTCATTGCCTTAATAATCTAAATTGATGGTGAAGTTCCTATCCTGCGAATCATAGCCTGATATCTCCTATGTGCTGGTGTACAACATACATCATCCCTATCAGGAATAAGGCCAAGCCCATATAACCGATACCGAATTTCCAGCGTGATGATGCGGGTACTTCGTAATAATTATCATTTTCAAACGGAATGTAGTCAATCCCACACAGCAATCTGAGCTGATACGCATCTGGGGTCGGTAGATGTTCTACACCGTTCAGCCATACATGCTGGACAAGACACTGCTGTGGCAGCAGAAGCGTATGCTCCACATCCAGACTCTCCATATATACCGTTACATATTGCTGCCCCTCCAGATCCGAGTAGGTATTAAAGGATAATCTGCGCGTATGCTCCGGTCCTGGTAGCGGATATCCTTGCTCATACAAATGCTGTACGTTAACCAGCGGCTTCTGTAATAACGACTGAACCTTGACGCCTTCTTTATTGCGTTTGACATATTTTTTGTATAAATCATAGGCAAATAGTGCCCAAATTAAGAAAAATAAAATGGATTTCAAATACACGATGACTACAATCCCACCCAGTAGACCCACCAGCCATAACCAGCGTGTCACTGCTGTAGAAATCCGTCCTCCATCAAGCGGATGAATCGGCAGCAAATTAATCAGGTTCAGGAAAAAACCGATATATGCTAGTGCATACAAAAGTGGACTGTCTGTTGCATACGCTCCTGCGTATACGGCCATAGCCCCAACTGTCCCCAATAACGGGCCGCCCATGGCCACGTAAGCCTCTGTCTGGGCATCCAAAGGCTGTCGTTTCATGGTGATTAACGCACCGAGAAATGGAATAAATAACGGTGTCGACACCGGAAGCCCCTTGCGTTTGGCAGCCAATACATGCCCCAACTCATGCACAAATAACAACAACACGAACCCAACTGCAAATCCCCACGGGTATATGATCGCATACGTGCCAATCGTAAATGCCATAGATATCAGCGCACCGCCAAATTTACTGAATTTTAAAAGGGCAAGTAACGATTTGCCTTTCAGCAGGAGCAATGCTGCTGCACTACCAAGATACCATTTGGATGAGCCGGATTTGGAATCGGTCTTATTGTCTTCTTTTTGCAAACGTATCCGTCTCCTTTCTCTAATACTTCCATTGTATCCTGCAATGTGCAGCTTGTAAAAACTTCTCTAACCCACAGATAAGCGAACTGGGGAAGCCATGTACATTATTCCGCATATTGTAGACATCCTCCAATGTCGGATGGTATATTAGGGCTGGGTTAGATACCCTATTTTGTAAAAGGAGGTTTGCTCACTCATGTGTACTCACTACATGCGTCTCAGATAAAAGGCTAGACTTCTCAATGAAGCTCAACCCGTTTTTCACATGAAGGGTTGAAGCTTGTTTAAGTTACCTTTTTTAAGGCCAAATCTGAACAATGAGGTGTGTTTCATATGACTGAAAAGCGTCCCTTGACTAACCCGAATGACGTTAGCGATATATTGGCCCTTGCCCAAAGCAATGGGCTTCACATACAACATGAAGGATTGGAACTCAATGAATCCGGGCTGGATTTCCGAGCCGTATTCGCCAAAGACATCCACGATACCCCTTGGGTTCTACGTACACCGCGACGAGCAGATGTGATTCAATCTGCCGTTTACGAGCATAAGGTGCTTCGGATGATTCGTGATACTCTTCCTATAGCGGTACCTGATTGGCAAATATATAGTCCAAAGCTCATCGCCTATCCTCAGTTGGGGGGAACTCCCGCTGCTACTATTGATATGGAAACAAAAAGCTATGTATGGTTCATCAACCCTGACGCTCTGACGGATAGATTCGTTGCTTCACTCGCTAAAGCCTTAGCCGCGTTGCACCGGATAGATTACCAACGGGCAGCTGATTTCGGTGTTCGCGTAAAGCAGCACGACGAAGTTCGGCAATTAATGGCTCAGCGAATGGAAGAAACACGGCGCGTCTTTGGTGTATCCGAGGAGCTGTGGCAACGATGGCAGACGTGGCTAGCTGACGATAGCTACTGGCCGGCATATTCCGCATTTGTGCACGGCGATCTGCACCCAGGTCATATTCTAGTCTCTTCGAATACAGAGGTTACTGGAATACTAGACTGGACCGAGGCCGAAGTAGCTGATCCGGCAATTGATTTTACGAGTTACTATACTTTATTCGGAGAAGCAGAGCTTGCTCGTTTATTGAAGCTTTATGAGACAGCAGGCGGACGTGTATGGCCGCGTATGAGCGATCATATCGTCGAATTAACTTCAGCTTACCCTGTGCTTATCGCCGAATTCGCCCTTAAGTCTGGTGTGGAAGAGTATATGGATATGGCACGTAATGCGCTGGGAGTTCATGAGCAAGGAGAAGGGTTGCCCGACATATAATATAGCTATAGCCACCTGGCAGGCTTTGGTTCAATGACGGACCAAGACCTGCTTTTTTTCTTCTCTTCTTTTTCCTAAAGTTACGTTCCGCACTCAAGTGTCCTTCACCCGGTCTGTTCTGTTATCATGTAGAAAACGGAATAACTCAGGAAAGGATTACGAACCATGAGTTTTGAACTTACCCGGCGAGCGATCAGACAACTATGCAGTCAATCTGCTTATGACGACGGGGATGCCTATTATCGGGCCAAAAAGGTGGCCTTTACACAAATAGATCATAATGAAGGTGTGTATGAAGCTACAGTCAAAGGAAACGGCTTTTATGCCGTTGCTGCAATGATCCGGCCCAACGGCAGTATCCGCGCGGAATGTACCTGTAGCTCATTTCAGACCACCGGACGTTATTGCAAACATATTGCTGCTGTTCTCCTTAACGCCTATGATATACGACGTGGAAAAAGTCTATCCGTACGCTCCTATGTCTCCAGACTTCATCCCGGCACTGCCCCAGATCCAGCGGGGAGCATGGGTTCAGACGGGATGTACACATCTACAGATGCCCCCAATGAACACACTGCTAGAATTTCACGATCCTCTGGCATCGCACAAGGGGATCTCCAGTTGACCGACAGTATGTTAAAACTATTCGGCCGCAAGAGACCGCTTCGCAGCACTCCTACGCTGCTGGATACTCGTGCGATCTTGGATTTTCAATTCGTCATCCGGCCTTTTGCCTACGGTTACCAAAAATATATGTTTGGATTGGAAATGAAGGCTGGACCCAAACGATTATACATCGTTCAGAAAATCCGTCCGTTTCTGGACAGTATCGACCGTGGGAATAGCTACATGTTCACGAAGAGCTTCTCTTACGAGCCTGAGCTGTACCGCTTCCGAGCTGAACATGATGCGATCCTACAGCAATTATCCCAGGTATGCCATCAGGAGCGCATGATTCGGGAAACCTCTGGTACGTATTCAGCCTCCGGCAGTCATATGAGTGGCGAGCGAATGCTTCTCATCCCGCCTGCCGCTTGGGATAGGCTGTTCCCCTTGCTGACAGCAGCACAGGGCGTCTATTTTGAAATTCACGGTAACATGAGCGAAGGTATTCCTCAGTCCGACCTGATGCTTCCGCTGCAATTTGAATTTGATGAGGCCGAATCCACAAGCGAAGGCTACCAGTTAAGCATTCAAGGATTAGATGACTTGACCATCATGGAGGACTACGGTGTCGTCATTGCCGATGGCAAGCTTGTCAAGCAGAAGGATGATTCCTTACGGCGTTTGTCCGAGTTAAAACGAATGGTCGAGGTACATCACAGACGAGCAGTCCAGATCGCACCAGAACAGATGGAAGCTTTTATGGATAAGGTCGTGCCCGGGTTAATGAAGCTCGGACGTGTCCATATGACCCGTTCTGTCTCAGAGCGGGTCGCCCAGCATCCGTTGAAGGCCAAGCTGTATCTGGACCGGGTAAGAGACAAACTACTGGCAGGATTGGAATTCCAATATGGAGACATCATCATCAACCCGTTGGAAACAGATGCACGAACGCCAGGTAACGACCGGATTCTGATACGTGATGGGGAACAGGAGCAACGGATTTTGGAACTGATGGAGCATAGCTCCTTCGCCAGAACAGACAGCGGATATTTTATGGAAGATGAAGATGCGGAGTATGACTTTTTGTACCATACGGTTCCACAACTGGAAAAGTTGCTGGACGTCTATGCCACGGGTGCAGTCAAATCGAAAATCAATAATACGCTGCCTGTCCCAAGAATACGGGCGGAGTGGGATGAACGTACGGATTGGCTTGAATTTAAATTTGATATTGAGGGTATACCGGAATCGGAAATTCGCAAGCTGCTCCAATCGTTGGAAGAAAAACAGAAATATCACCGTCTGCCGAATGGTGCCCTGCTGCCACTGGAAACAGAGGAGTACAAGGAATTAATTCGGTTCATGAACGAAACAGGTATCCGCAAAAGCGATCTGGATGCAGCGCAGATTCGAATCCCGGTCACGCAGGGTCTGTATTTAATTGATCCTCACGATCATGTAAAAAGCCTGACCTTGGGTAAAACCTTTCGCCAGCTGCTAGAAAATATACGCAATCCTGACCATCTCGACTTTCCAGTACCCGTCACGCTTGCCCCTATCTTGAGAGATTATCAGGTCTACGGTTTCCAATGGCTTAAGACCTTAGCACATTACCGTTTTGGAGGTATTTTGGCAGATGATATGGGGCTGGGCAAAACGCTGCAAAGCATTGCCTTCCTCGTGTCAGTATTGCCGGAAATTCGCAGTCAGCAGCTTCCAGCCATGATCGTGTCCCCTGCATCACTGGTGTACAATTGGCGGAATGAACTGGAGAAATTCGCCCCGCATATCCGCGTCATTATTGCTGATGGCAGCCCGGAGGAACGGAGCCGAATTATACGGGATGCCACCAGCTATGACGTTATTATTACTTCCTATCCGCTGCTGCGACGCGATGCGGATGTGTACAGCAAGCCATCGTTTCATACGCTCATTTTGGACGAAGCGCAGGCGTTCAAGAATCATGCTACCCAGACGGCACAGGCCGTTAAGGATGTACAAGCCCGTTACCGTTTTGCCCTGACAGGAACGCCAATCGAGAATACATTGGAAGAACTTTGGTCCATCTTCGACGTTGTATTTCCTGAGCTATTTCCCGGCGGAAAAAGAGCGTTTCACAACCTGCCTCGAAATGTGATTGCCAAGCGGGTTCGTCCGTTCCTGCTGCGCCGTCTGAAGAGCGATGTTCTTAAGGAACTGCCGGAGAAAATCGAATCCGTGCAGGTATCACGCCTCCTGCCAGAGCAAAAAAAGCTGTACACGGCTTATCTGGCCAAGCTCCAGCATGAAACGTTGAAGCATCTTAACGAAGAAGGATTTCAGAAAAACCGGATCAAAATTCTCGCAGGTCTGACCCGACTTCGGCAGCTCTGCTGTCATCCGGGCTTATTCATCGAAGGATATACGGGAAGCTCGGCCAAATTTGAACAACTGCTGGAGATTATTACGGAATGTCTCAGCTCCGGGAAGCGGATGCTCATTTTTTCACAGTTCACCACGATGCTTCAAATGGTCGGACGTGAGCTTTCTCGTGAGGGGGTCCCCTACTTTTACCTGGATGGACAGACTCCCGCCCCCGAACGAGTCGAGCTGTGCAGTCGCTTCAACGAAGGAGAACGCGAGCTGTTCCTGATTTCCCTCAAGGCAGGAGGTACGGGTCTGAACCTCACCGGTGCAGATACCGTCATTCTATATGACCTGTGGTGGAATCCCGCTGTAGAAGAGCAGGCTACCAACCGTGCACACCGAATGGGCCAGAAAAAAGTGGTGCAGGTTATTCGGCTCATCGCCCAAGGTACAGTAGAGGACAAAATGTATGAGCTACAGCAAAAAAAGAAAAATCTGATCGACCAGGTCATTCAGCCGGGGCAAGAAAGCCTTTCAGCACTGACCGAACTGGAAATTCGTGAGCTGCTCATGATCTAAACAGCTCTTCCGCGCTTATTTTTACACTAATGACATTCAGATACCAAAAGGTCCAATGAGGGTGGAAATCTTCCCGCATTGGACCTTTTGGTGTTCCGTATGTGATTGTCCAGCTTAAACCGGTTCATCCTGTTGGAGTACTCTAGGTTCGATGGGAACCAGATTAGACTCAATCTCGGCGCGCTGAGGCTCATACCATTCAGGCAGCATCAGCTTGTGCCCCAACTCATTCAATTCCTCATCCACCGTAAATCCGGGCGGATCGGTTGCGATCTCGAATAGAATACCGCCTTGCTCGCGGAAGTATACGGCATTGAAGTATTGGCGATCTACAATGCCACTGGTCCCAAAACCATGCTGACGAACCCATTCGTCCCACGCCTGATGCTCAGTATCGTCCTGCGCGCGCCACGCAATATGGTGAACCGTACCGGCGCCGCCATTCCCCCATGGTACATCTTTGACCGGAATGTCGATCAGGTTGCCTAGATCCCCAGTCGTCTGATAACGGATATAGCCTGCATCTGCGTCTTCTCCGATGGGAGTCATGCCCAGAACATTCTCCAGCACGCCTTGGGTGTGCTTGGAATCCGCACTGTAGAGCACTGCTCCTCCAAAGCCCTTGATCGCTTTATCTGTAGGCACGCCTCCGGCTGTCCACGTATTCACCGGGCCTTCCTCGCGCTCCACCAGTTCCAGATGCAAGCCCTCATTGTCTCGGAACTGGATGAATGACTCGCCAAAACGAGTAGCCTTCGTGAAGGATACCTTTAAGCTGTGCAGACGGTTTTCCCAGTAATCCATTGAGCCCGGCGGCACAACATACGTCGTAATCCCGACCTGTCCGCCTCCAATTTTACCCTTGCGTGTACCCGGAGCCGGAAAAAAGGTAATGATCGTGCCCGGGCTGCCTTTTTCATTCCCAAAATACAAGTGATATACTTCTGGAGCGTCAAAGTTAATTGTCTTTTTGATCAATCTCAAACCAAGCACACCTGCGTAAAAGTCAACATTGCCCTGTGGATCGCCTGCAAAGGACGTAATATGGTGAATTCCAGCGGTTTTCAAAGACATCTCAATCACTCCTTAATGAACATGATGATTTACAAATTTCAAAATCCATTGTAGCTAACAAACTGTCCAACCGGCTTGCGATATCCTCTTGCCCGTTGCCCCGATTCGTCCTCTTTCCCCAAGGTGATCATCATCACAGGCACAAATTGCTCGGGGATATTCAATACTTCCTGCACCTTCGCCGGGTCAAAACCGATCATTGGGCAAGTATCCCAGCCTTTGTCCTTGGCAATCAACATAAATTGCATAGCCGACAGGCTGGCATTACGAATCGCTTCTTCCCTCTGGAAGACAGGTCCTCGCTCGCGATAAAACTGAGTTACTGATTCTACGGTGCTATCATATTCCTGCTTGCTCAGAACACCCAAATTCAGGAACCCTTCGTTGAGGTCAGCTACCTTGGTATAAGCCTCTGTATCACCCAGCACTACAATGGTAGCCGAAGAGGTTAATATTTTATACTGCTTACTTGCCTCATCATGCAGCCTTTGTTTGATCTCTGCATCCTGCACTACGATATAACGCGCATGCTGTAAATTAAAAGCCGATGGAGCAAACTTCACCAGTTGAAATATCTCTTCCAGTTCTTTTGCATCTATAGTAACATCAGGAATAAATTTAGAAGCCGATCTTCTCTCTTGAATAACATTCACCAGTTCGCTCATATTCAGGTCCACTCCTTGATATTATTTTCAAATAAATTATCTTTAAATTAAGAATATATCTTTAGTGGTTTTCTGTCAAGTAAAACTATAAAAGTGTTACTAAGGGCTTCACCAGCCCTTTACAGATCCGTAGCCCGTATCCTCATCGTAATCGCTTCGCGTTGCGCTTTGGTTAAGCTTTTGAAGACCAGCTCATACGAATGGTCGATCATGCTGTACAAATCCTCCAACGGAAAGCTATTATCAACCTCTACCGTATTCCAATGCTTTTTATTCAAATGATAGCCTGGCTTAATTGCCTTGTTCTGCTGACGCAGGTTTTCTGCAATGACTGGATCACATTTCAGGGATACGTGGCTAATGCCATCTTTTTCAGTCAGGAGAGCAAACATCTTGCCCCCTACCTTTAGTACCAGGGGATCAGCTCCAAATGGATAATCCTTAACGGCCTCTTTTTGGCTCAGACCATACGCTACAATTTGCTCAAACACCAGCCTTCTCTCCTCTGCTCCAAGTTATCGGTCTATAAACTTATTTGCGCCCTATTATATCACCTTCATGCGCTCCAAATAAATCAGGTCCGTGCTACATGTACTAAAAAGAAAGTCATTATGGATACCATCGTATACACGCTGTTCGGATTGGATTTATATGGGACAGGAACCTGATATTCTGGTATACTTCCCTGAGAGGCTGTATCGATATATTCGAACGGTACTCTGGTAAGGTGTAATTTAATAAGTATAAGCGTGAGCCTATGGAGGTGAACTCGTTGGATTTTGCTCTGATCCGAAAGGACCGAGACAAAAGAACGGTCGCAAATTGACTCTTTTTTTGCCTTTCGGACCTTTTCAGCAATGTGCTGGAAGGTTTTTTGTTTTTCCAAAACCAAGGTAGGAAAGGATTTGAATGAATCATGACAAACTCGAAGGCGCTTAATGTTTTGCAACTAAAGGAAATGAAACAAAAAGTAAAGGCAGGTACCCTAGGATGCGGTTTCTAGTTGTGGGTGCAGGAGCTATTGGAGGCTATTTTGGGGGACGCCTGGTTCAAAAGGGAGAAGATGTAACCTTTCTCGTGCGTCCTTCCAAGAAGCTTCATTTGGCAAAAAACGGTCTGACGATTCAAAGTGTGCACGGAGATTTTCAGACACCGATCCAGGCTATTACCTATGGTGAAGCTGCTGAGCCATTTGACTGTATTATTCTCGCGGTCAAAGCGTACCATCTGCCTCTATTGCAGCCCGACCTTGCGCCTTATATCGGCAAAGATACCATGATTCTTCCTTTACTTAACGGTTATGAACATTTTGAATCTTTGCGCGAATATTTCGGAGCTGAAAAAGTGCTGGGTGGGCTTTGTTATATCGAAACGACGTTAAATCACAAAGGCACTATCGTTCAGACAAGCCCGTTCCATCGCATTGTTTTTGGGGAATGGGATGGAGCAAATTCAGAGCGTACGCAACTATTATGTAGCCATCTTGATCATGCAGGCTTCACCGTCACACACAGTCATGACATTCAGCGTGAAATTTGGCAGAAGTATATATTTATTGCCAGCATGAGCGGAATCACAACCCTCATGGGTAGCTCCGTCGGAGCTATACTCGCCACGCCCGAATCGCGTGCAATCTATGAAAGGCTACTGCATGAGATCGTCACACTCGCACGCAACGCCGATATGCCTATTCATTCAGAAATGGAAGCACATACACTAAAAACGATGGATTCCTTAAAGCCTGAGATGATGTCATCCATGCAACGTGATATGCAGAAAAATCTACCGGTTGAAGCAAGTCATCTGCACGGTGCACTTCTGGCATTGGCTTCTGGCAGTAATGTCTCATATCCGATACTTGAAACGGTGTATGCCCGATTAAAGGTCTATGAGAGCTTATTGAACACCTCTAACATTTAGATAACTGATGAATACCTGCTGCTGCATACGTAGTAGGTGGCCATCCGAAAAAGCAGATCCTTCTATGATGAAGGATCTGCTTTGAATTTTTCTATGCCTGTCCTCTGCATGCTTGCTCAAGCCCTTGAAGTAATGCTTTCAGCTCCTGTCTAGTATCAGCGTTTGTTATGGTGCCCTCTTGATTCAACTTCAATGTGATATGCGGAATAATGACCTTTCCATTTTCCACAATCTCTGCATTGATCATTTGCAATGTGAGCAGCAGCGAAGCATGAGCCAGGTTACCGCCCATAGGGGACGGCGAAGCGCTAATGACCGCTGTAGGCTTATTTACAAATTCACCTGAAGATACGAGCCAATCCAGGGCATTTTTCAAAGTACCCGGCACACCATTCCCATATTCAGGCGTACAGATCAGCACTCCATCGGCTTGTTTCAATTGCTCCCGTAGCTCTCTTACGGAAGCTGGCCCTTTCTCTACATCCAAGTCAGGATTAAAATGGGGCAGATCCCCCAATCCATCATAAACTATGAATGATATATTTTCAGAAGCCAATCCAATAGTAGCCTTAATAAGCGCGGTGTTGGAAGACTTTTGACGAAGGCTCCCCGATATAGCCAATACCTTAATCTTTTGTTCCATCCATCTCATCTCGTTTCTTTTCACTTGATCTAATCTTGATACTCAGTGTACTACAAAAGTTGGCCAGTAAGATGAGATAACGGGTAAAACAATAGATATACTGCCGCAAACAAGTGTGTTGTGATTACTCCGTCTTTTAACGAAAGCGACCGCGAAAAAGTGTCGGACAAATATCTAGTAAATAAACTATTAAATTCGATTTAAATAAATTGGACTGGTTATTTGTGTCGGGATTGGTCCTTTAGGAAAGTCCAATGGATATTTATAATTTATGAAGTTAACAATTCATTACGTTTCATTTCAGTCATACATTTTTATTGAGTGTATTTGGAGGGACAAGCAATGTGGTTTGCATACGCAGTAGGGGCTGCTTTTTTCTTTGGCTTACGAGGCATTCTTTACCAATGGACTTCTCAACGAACAATTAATCGAGATCTAATGTTTATTGGTGTATATATCTCTAGTGCAATTTTAGTTTTAATCATAAACTTATTTGTTAATCAAATATGGAGTAACGAAGTTTGGTTTGGTGTTTTAATGGGCGTCTTCTCTTTTTTGGCCAACACATTTCTGTATAAGGGATATGCTGTGGGGAGGGCTTCAGTCATTGCATTTTTTTCTGGATTGACGCCTGTAATTGTTGTCCTTTTAGCTGCATTACTTTGGGCAGAAAAGCTGAGTTCCGTGCAATTGGTTGGATTCTGTATCATAATCCTTTCTCTGCTCATCATCAGATATAAAAGAGATCTACAGGAAGGTACGTATCAAGGCTGGCAGTTTGGTTTATTGGCGATCATTTTTTATAGCTTTACGGACTTATCATCAAAACAAGCTTTACTAAATGGTGTTTCTATCCTACCACTCCTAACATTGATGTTTGCAACAAGCAGTATATTATTTTCTGGAGCTTTCCTAATTAATTTTAGTGGACAAAGACCTTCTTCAATTCAAGTAGGAATTAATAAACAAAGAGAAATTGTGAACCGTTGGACCCTTTCTAAAACCTTATGCTTAGGAATAGGAGTTGGTCTTGTAAATGTTTTAGCCATGGTACTTAAACTTGCTGCTTTTAATAATGGGGTTACCGGGGTTGTTTCTGCAATTATCGCCTTGAGTGTTGTTGTAGTATTGCTATATGCTCGTTTCTATCTGAAAGAATCAATGAGTAGAACGGAAATGTGCGGTGTAATCATAGCTATAATCGGAATCATAGTTGTAAAATGGATGTGAAAATTTAAAGGAAGTAAAACGTACCGTTGGACTCCTCCTGAAACGATGATGAGCGTCAGCCATCTTTCCCATGAATAAAATGAGGAATACCAGGAAATCAAAAAATGCCTGCGGCTTCGCAGGCATTCGTCATGAAAAATCAATGGTCATTACTATGTTCGTATCTGTCGTAAATAGATTAGGTATCCTTCTCTTGCTTGCGTTGTACCCCGATCAGGTCAAGGAAGAAAACAAACAACGGAATACCTACAATCAAGCCCCACACCCCAATCAGGTGCTCAGAGAAGATCAATACAACAAAGGTAAAGAAGATCGGTAAATTGGTTTTGGATGACATCAGCTTCGGGTTCAGGAAATAGGCTTCAATCGCATGAATAACTACGATCAGAATAACCAAGTAAATCACATAATTGATTCCCCCGACGCTAAAAGCAATCAGACCGAGCGGGATCAGGGAAATGAATACACCCGCCACTGGCACCAACCCCAACAAGAATATAATGAGCGCGAGGCCGAGCAGATTGGGAAAACCCATAATCCAAAGAGCCGTCGTCGTCAATATACAGTTGATGAGTGAAATCAATAGCTGAGCTTCCAGCACCTTCCCGAATGTCCCCAGAAACATGCGTCCAAAATGGCCCACTTCCTTGAAGAACCAACCCAGCTTACTATCCACAAACGTAGCTGTAAAGCGTGTAATATAGGATTTTTCCATCAGGAAGAACAAGCTCAAAATAATTGATACCAGCAGTTGTGTTCCCAGCTGGCTAATTTTCATTACCGCATTCCAGCCAGGCTCAAATAACCGCTGAACATTGAGCGTGTCCATAAATTCAATAATCGTTTCATTCCATTGGTTACGATCAGGATACATGTAGGCTTGCTGAATCATGAGATATACCTGCTTGACCTGTACGCTGATTAGCGGCACCATTCGGTAAACTCCCCACACGATAATCAGAATCAGCAACCCGTATACCAGTAGCAGCACGATCATAGGCGGTACATTGGCGAACCGCTTGATCAGCTTATTCACACCGTTATATATGCTGCCAATCAAAATCGTAAGCAGCAGTGTTAACAAAATAATATTCATCATGCTTCTTAACATGAAGAGCAGTAAAACGATTATCGCAAGGACGGCTGCCCGCCTGACGCCCGCATGATTCATCCAGTTTCTTACCATTCGTCTTTATTCCCTCTCTCCCACTTGACTGTCACCCTTGCAATCTTCCTCGGCATCAACTTTCTCTCTTTAACAACTTACTGTTAGCAATCAATAGAGAACCTACCATGACTAGGATAGCAATGGACCACCAGAATGTATTTTTAGCATCATCATGGTCCACAATAATGAGCCTGATGACGGCCGTAATCCCAATATAGATGAAATAACGTAATGGAAAATGAAAATTGGTTTTAAAGTACTTAACGATTAATGCAATGAATTCAAAATACAAAAAGAATACAAGCAGTTCTTCCGTAAATTCATAGTAATTTTTGTCGTCTTCTGTAGACAAGAACACATATGAAAATATGGCCCATGTTTCTTTTAGAAGTAAAAAGCTTAAAATCAGCCCGACCAGAAACAGCGAGATATTCAAGATCATTTGCAGAAAACCAGGTAACTTTTCAATATACTTCATTAATGCATTCAATACAGATCCCCTCACTGGTTATACAGGTTCTTTTATTTATATTATCGGTGCAATACGTGAAAAATGCTACATTACTTTTGCGGTCACCTTAATGAAAGTTTATATTGGCCCCGGCAATGTAACCAATGGAGATAAAGATCAGTGTCCATACCAGAGAACCGGCACTGGCCACCAGCATATATTTTCGTACAGGCATCGCGCTAATCCCCGACAAATAGCTTGTCGCATGTCTGACTCCTGGAATAAAATAACCGAACAAAATGGTCCACAATCCAAAGCGCGCAAACCACCCTTTTACCTTTGCAAACCGCTTTGGTGTCAGTCCCACCCACTTGCCGTGCTTATCTACCAGCGGCTGACCCAGCTTTTTGCCTAACGTGTAGCTGATCATCATCCCTGTCATCGCCCCAATGAAACTGACTAATATAGACACGGAATAATTCAGTACCATGATAGAGGATAGGTAGCCGACAAACACCATAATAATTTCATCAGGAACGGGTAGCCCTATAATTCCAAGGGCAAGCAGTGCAAAAATAGCAATATATCCGTATTGTGTAATCATGCTGATGGCCCATTCCATAGAGGCGCCACCTCCTGACCGATTATTTTTTGAAGGACGGGAAGGGAATACGGCTAACCATCAGGAACGACAGCACCACCATGAGTGCCAGCAACAATCCCGGCTTCAAATGCTCACTCCATAAAAACATAAAGGACAAAATCACGCCCGCAGCCGTAATAGGCATACCCACAAAGCCTTTGCTAAAAGCCATTAGGTTGAATCTCGCCAACCTTACCGCACCGCATATCACAAACAACACGGCTACAAGCGGTCCTATCCAGTGGGTATCCCCCAGCCTGTACTGCAAAATTAGAAAAGCAGGAGCAACACCAAATGAGACCACATCCGCCAGTGAATCAAGTTGCTTGCCAAAATCACTGGAGCAATGCAGCAGCCTTGCCAGCAAACCGTCCAGTACATCCCATAAAGCAGCCACTACCACGAGGGTAAAGGCGGTCATATATTGCTCATGAATCGTGAAGTATAGGGATAGGACCCCTGCCCCCAGGTTTGCAAGTGTGCAAAGTGAGGGCAACCAATTCCATTTCATACTTGTTAACTCCTTTGCCATAGCTTAGCCTCCGAATATAACGACAAAACGGACGCCGTCCTTGGTATTCTCCGCCATATAGCGGAATTCGTGTAAATCCAGAATTCGTTTAACGATCGATAGCCCGAGTCCTGTCCCACCTGTCTGGCGGCTGCGGGAGAGCTCGGCCCGGTAAAAACGATTCCATATCAGCTCCAACTGATCGTCTGGGATGGTCTCCCCCTTATTTTCAATGGAAAACGTATTGACTTCCCCGGAGCCTTCGATACGGATCGTGATCGAGCTTCCTTCCTCGGCATGCCGTATGGCGTTGACAACAAAGTTGATAATCACCTGTTCCATCCATCCTATATCGGCATGAATCGGCAGTTCATTGGCAGGAATAATGACCACTTCCAGCTGCTTCTCCTTCAACAGATGGAATAGCTTATCCACAACCTCCTCCACCAGCTCGCTCAAAATAAAGGTCGTTTTGCGAAGCTTGAGGGTTCCAGATTCCAATTTGGCAAGGTCCAGCATATCCTTGACCAATCGCTCCATTTTGTCCGCTTCCTCTACAATGACTTTCATATAATGATCCTGCTTCCCGGCGCTGACTCCATCTTGCAGTCCTTCTGCAAACCCTTTGATAATACTTAGCGGGGTTTTCAGCTCATGAGAAGCATTGGCAAAAAAGTCTTGTTGTACAGCCTCCATTCTCTGCTTCTGTTCCATGTCCTCGACCAATTGCTGATTGGCCTCCTGAAGCTCACGCAAAGCTGTGTCCAGGTTCTGGGACAGGGTATACATGCTGTAGGACAGGCTACCCAGCTCATCATTCTGCCGGATTGGCGTATGGGCTGTAAAATCGAGCTTGGCCATCCGCTTGGCGGTATTATTCAAAGTAATAAGCGGACGGGTTACCATTCGGGAATAGAACAGGGACAAAATCAGAATAAGTGCAAATCCGCCGATCCCCAGATACAGATAAAACCAGCGTAGAGCCTCATTCGTCTCACTGATTTCCTGCAACGATGTCACAGTGAACAAGAGGTCGATCTCGCCTGTGCTCTGACGAACAGGATGGACGATAACGGCATTTCGTACCCCTGTCCAAGGTTCCGTCCACTCTTCCTCCAACACCTCGAAATTTTTAAGTTTCTCCAGATGATCCTGGGATAAAGGAAACCATTCCTCCAGCGCACTATACAGCAGACCTTGGCGCTGACTCCATGTTTTCAGATCCGGCAGCACAATCTCTGTCACCGTACCGGACAGTCTTACACTGTCATCTGTGCTTGTCTCATCTGAAATTGATCCTATATTTTTGAAACCAAGCTTCTGTATGCCTGATGGATAAATTAAATAGGCAGAGGAGATGCCGTCAGTTCCCAACATTTCACCTTCAACGGTCACCGTGTCACCAGGCTGAATCCGCGCAGCTCTCAGTTCATCTCCGTATTCGCTCATAAACAGAGACAACGATATTTTAACGATTTTACCATCTGCTTTTCTGAGATTGATATGAAACGCATCATCCAGCTTTACTTTGCCGTCCAGCGTTACAATCGCCAGCTGATTTTTATTCTGAAGCATAAAACGAGCTGCCTCACGCGAAACCCTGCCAGACCCCCAAGCTTCCTGGACATAACTTTGACCGAAGCTTTGCAAACGACTTTCCACACGCCCAATCTTCTGTTTCTGATAAAAATTTTCAAAAAATAGCAATTGACTTAAAATCACCATTCCGTAAAAACACAGGAAAAACACAACCGTCATAATGAACAACTTAAAGGTAACTCCCCGTTTGTTCATTCTTCCTCCTCGAACCTGTAGCCTGTACCAAAAACCGTGCGGATATGGCGTGATTCACGGCCCAGCTTACTTCTCAGCTTTTTGATATGCGTATCAACAACTCGTGTGTCCCCTTCAAAGTCGATACCCCACACCCGGTTCAGTATCGCCTCCCGTGAAACAACTATGCCTTTGTTATGTATAAGCAGCCGCAGCAGCTCATACTCCTTGGGCGTCAGTTCGACTTCCGCCTGATCCACTTCAAGCCGATGAGCCATCGTGTTGAGCATAGCACTGCCGAACCGCAAAATATGCGACTCCGGCTGCACATGTCCCTCTACCCGTTTCATCAGCGCGTTCGCGCGAGCAATCAGCACCTTGGGGCTGAAAGGCTTGGTCACGTAGTCATCTGCCCCCAGCTCAAAGCCCAATATTTTATCATCATCACCGGATTTGGCCGTCAGCAAAATAATCGGTACACCTGAATGGCTGCGTACCTGACGGCATACTTCCCAACCATCCAGCTCAGGCATCATAATATCGAGTATAATGAGTTCCGGCTGCACCGAATCAAACCAGAGGAGTGCATCTTTTCCATTGCCTGCTTCATAGACTTCCCAATTATTTTGTTTAAAATAATCCGCAATCACTTCACGAATACGTATCTCATCCTCCACGAGAAGAACTCTTTTATTCAAATCGACTTCCCTCTTTCGGTCATTCTAGGACAACAGCATATCAAAGAGATGTGTACTTTATGTGTTCTCGCCACTTCTTATTTACGGAAACTTCTCATCCGCAAATTTCACCTTGGATAAGGGCAAATTTGTCTTCGCTCAGACCATCTCTTCCCCTACGATCCTACCCTATAATAAGTAGAGATACAAAAAGATTGAACAGGAGGGGTACACATGAGCAATCAAACCATTCAGTGGTTTTCCACTTCCAAAGCTAATGCTTGGCAATCCCAAGCTCATCATTTGACCCAAACCCAAGAGAGTGCCAACCTAACCTTTACAGGAGAAACATATCAGCTTGTAGAAGGCTTTGGCGGCTGTTTTAATGAATTGGGTTATGTGGCCCTGAATCATTTGGACAGCGAAGAGCGGGATCAGGTGCTTCATGCTCTCTTTCACCCGGAGGGCGAGCACAAATTCACGATATGCCGACTTCCTATTGGAGCGAGTGACTACGCGCTGGAATGGTACAGCCATAATGAAACGGACGGCGACATAGAGATGAAGCACTTTTCCATTGAGCGCGATCAGCAATATCTCATTCCTTTTATTCGGGAAGCGTTACAACTCAATCCAGACTTGAAGCTGTTCGCCTCACCCTGGAGTCCGCCGACATGGATGAAATCACCGAAAGCCTACAATTACGGAACGTTGCGCTGGGAAAAGGATATCTTGAAAGCGTATGCATTGTACTTTGTCAAATTTGTTCAGGCATACCGTGAGGCAGGCATTACGATTCATCAGGTTCATGTTCAAAATGAAGTCATTGCTGATCAGAAATTCCCTTCCTGCGTATGGACCGGAGAACAACTACGTGAATTTATTCGCGACTATTTGGGGCCTGCTTTTGAAGAACACGGACTGGATACGGAAATTTGGCTGGGTACTATTAACGCTCCCGATCCGTGGGAGGAATTAATGAAGAAAACTTCAACTGGCTTCGATGAGTATGCCCATACCGTATTGAGTGACCCCGAGGCCTATAAATATATTAAAGGTGTAGGTTATCAGTGGGCAGGTAAAAATGCCATTCAGCGTACCGTAGCCAGCTATCCTGAGCTTCGTTATATGCAGACCGAAAATGAATGCGGAAACGGAGAAAACTCATGGGACTACGCCAAATATGTATATAACCTGTACCAACACTACTTCACCAATGGCGTGAATGCTTATATTTACTGGAATATGGTTTTGGAACCGCGAGGCAAGAGCACATGGGGCTGGGAGCAAAATTCGATGATCACCGTTGATCCAGCAGATCGAAAACCTATGCTGAACCCGGAATATTACGTTATGAAGCACTTTTCTCATTTTGTATTGCCAGGGGCCAGACGCATTGGAATTCAAGGTTCATGGGCTGGAAATGCGGTTGCTTTTCAAAATACAGGCGGACAAAGGGCTTTGGTCATCGCCAACCCGTTCAAGGAATCTCGCGTGCTGAATCTGTCTGTCGGAGAAATAACACACCGTTTAGGGCTGGAGCCGGAGTCCTTTAACACCATCGTTATTCCTTCTTAAACGTCGTAGATTTCTGGAAGCTTCCAGCCTGGCGCACATCATCAGATTGTGATTTCAGTCGATTCGTATCCCATCGTATGCATAGTTTCCAAAATGGATGTATCTCCTTTTGCGTACTGTAGTTATGCATAGTATACTTGGAATAACTACGGACAGGAGGTCGATGAACATCACAACTGTAAAAGACCGGATTGATTTGAAGCTGATTAATTGTGATAAAGAATTGACTCTCGCGGTCATCGGTGGCAAATGGAAGCTGATTATTTTGTGGCATCTTGGTATGGAAGGCACCAAGCGGTTCGGTGAATTGAAGAAGCTGATCCCCCACATTACGCAAAAAATGCTGACCAACCAATTGCGCGAGCTGGAAGAAGATCAACTCATTCTGCGTAAAGTCTATCCTGTCGTCCCTCCACATGTGGAATATTCACTGACGGAGCATGGCGAAAGCCTGATCCCGGTACTGCGAGCGATGTACGATTGGGGATCTAACTATCGCGAGAACGTGATCTGGAAAGAGGAAAAAGAAGAAGCCATTCAGGATGTAACACCCGTGTGATTCAGCTAAACAAGCATTTTGCAATGCAGATATATATTTCTTGTAAAGACGACCCTGGGGTGACCTGGGGTTGTTTTTTGTAATATACAGACCATCGTCAAGATAATGAAAGAGACGGATACAAGTATCCGTTTCCATTGCCATTAAAATCCGTTTTCCGCTACATATTCTTTTTTTACGCTTATATTCATGATTTACATTACATCCGCTGTGACGTATGATTCTTCCATCCCTATTACAATGATCCCGAGAAGGAGGCCGTTCCAGTATGAGCCTGACGCTTGCCCAGCCCTCAACGCTGCAAACGACGCAATTATGCATTGGTTCCATGGCAATTATCCAATACGACCATCGTCAATTTCCTGATCCTGAACAGTACCAACACCATTGCTGTGGCTTGTTTACTATGTCGTGTAACGGCGCTCAAGGCGTGGCGGAATATAAGCTGCCTGAAATTAAAGGCACCTTTGATCTCGTCCGCTGGGCTTCCGTATTTACCTCGCTCAAAGGTCTGTCCTTGACCGAGACCGAACAATATATTAAACACCGCGCTGATCACTGGGGACCTGTTAAAACAGAGCTGGCTCTATCTGCCCTATCCGATCTGGCTGCCCATGCGAACTCGTACATTCTCTCCCCAACAGCGACCACCCTCCACCCTCGGATTAGTCGTTCATATCTTATCGAGCATGGACTGGTCTACTATTCATTCTAGCTATCGTCCACCACTGCATAGGTAATCCACTCTCCAGTTTACGTAAAAAAGCCTGAGACTGCTTACCACAGGCTCAGGCTGTACAACTTCCATTAACCATGTTCGATTATGCTTGCAACTTCCCTGCGCGAATGTCGTCTGTCATTCCAGCGTAAGGTGCCTGAGAAATCAATTGTTCGTTGTTCACACCTGCATTTTCAATGAATGTAATATCCGCGAATTCAGGAACTACATACTTCGGATAGGTTTCATACTTTTCACGCGATTCTTCCATCAGCGGAATAAAATCGTTTTGGTAGCGTACCGTGATTTCTGGATGCTCATGAACCCATTTAGGGAAGAAAATAATGCCATGCATACGTTTTTCCTCAGGCATAAAGTTTAGGGAAACGTCTGTGCCTGTCGGTTCGGTCCACGATACTTTATACACATTCTCTACCAGCTTCACCAGATTGACCTTCTGATCACGTACCCAGCGTCCGCCTACCATACCACTATGAATGCGATAATCAATCGTATCCTCATTTTTAATATATATTTCGTACTCCCAACCATTCTCATAGGTGTAAATCATGTGACTGCCGATAAACTTGTCCATCTTGCATCCTTCTTTCCTTATTATGAGTTTATGAATTGAACAAGACACCAAAATAATAAATAATAATCATTCAAACATGTAAATATAAACATGTTTTAAGATACATATAAATTGTAGCGCTGTGATATACTATTGTCAAATACCCCATTGCGAGGAGAGCTACGTTGAAACGCACATTAAAATATGCCATTTTGGGTCTGGTTCACAAAGAGGAAATGAGCGGCTACGATATTACGAGCCAATTCAAGCAGGAAATTGGACAATTTTGGAGTGCTAAGCACAGTCAGATTTATCCCGAGCTCAAAAGACTGACCGAAGAGGGACTCATTGAATATCGCACCTCCATTACAGGAGCCAAGCTGGAAAAGAAGCTGTACTGTATTACCCCCAAAGGGACCCAAGAGCTGACCGAATGGCTGCTAAGCGCCAAAGAGTTACCGGAAACAGAAAAGGATGAGTTTATGCTCATGCTGTATTTCTCAGCAGCCATCCCCAAGGAAGAAAGTAAGCGCTTGTTCGAGGATCAGATTGCCAAACGTGAAGAAAAGCTGGAATACCTGTACGAAAGTAAAAATTCTCTCCAGCGGCTGGACGAGAACTTTCAAGTACCCGGCTCTAGTCAATTCGGTCATTATTTGGTGCTGAGCCGTGCCATTAATCGGGAAGAAAGCTATATTACGTGGCTGAAAGAAACACTGTCTCTGTTTAAATAGACTAAAAAACCTTCAATTCCACTTAGGTTCGTGGTATTGAAGGTTTTTCTATAACAGATGCAAACGAAATTCCTTTTAGTCTGCCGTCGTAATCGAAGAGCCGTAATCTTCAATATGAATATCTGTGCTGAACCGTACAGGAATGGTGCTAAAAGTGGTATCCCAATCCTTTTTGACCTTATGCCAAACTTTAGGATGTTGGATCCTCAAGGCTTCTCCGAAACCTCCGACATCAACCTTCAGTTTTTGCATCTTAGCTACGGTTTGTTCAGCTAATGAATTCACTTTCTCCTGAAAGAGACTCTCTTCTTGTCCAAGCACATTGTTGTTGCGCAAATCTTCATTCTTTATATGCACCTCCGAAACACGTCCCTCTGAGGTCATTTTTACCTGAAAGAAAATGTCGTCCCTCTGGACGATGGCCTTGATCTTGCTTTTACCCGCTTTGATCTCATATGCTATGTTTTTACCGGTCTTCGGATCCCTGCTTTTCAGCACGCCTCCCTTCAGCTCGCCTTTGATCCACATTAGACCCTCAACCTCTGACTCATTCAGATAACCACCGTATGTTTGTGTCTTTCCCTTGATGATTCCCGCACCTGCGAGCTTGATTTCATTCTCCGCCGTAATGACATTGGGTAATATAAAGCTTCTTCCGCCCTTCATGGGTCCGATCACTTTAACCAAGGCCATAGGCTTTATCAACCGTGCGTTCCGTTTCCGGTTTTGGAAAATATCCTTTAAAATATAGGCAGGAATCTGACCAGGGATTTTCTCCTGGAGTGTATTTCCCGCCTTTTCTGTACTAATCAGCAGCAGTACACTCGGCCGAATGTCATTATCCCCCAAGAAAAACTCCAGCAGCTCATACAACGGAATCTTGCGAAGCAGACTGGAGCTGATAATAACCGTTTTCAAATGTTGCCCAATGGGAGGACGATTGGTCCGTAAAGAAATTTCTCTTATCATTTCAAAAACGGAATCGCCTGTTTCCGTAATATTAAAAAATTTTTTGGCTTGTGGAGAGGAGCTGTTGGAGCCGCCACTTTCCTCTGGAATGACAAATTGAAAGGTTCCTGTAATTAACTCCTTTTTTGGATAATCTCCCCCTTCCTGATTAATTTGTTTTTCTTGCGAGGATTCTTCCGCTATATCCAAAGCAATACCTGTCTCCAGATTTAGATCCTCCACTGGGGAACTGCTCCAGCAACCTGAAAGTGTACAGCACATCAGGAGAGCCATCAATCCGAGTAATCCTGACTGGACTCTCTTCATGACCCCACCCCTCTCCAGCGAGAAATAAGCAGCAGGGGCAGTGGAAGTAGCGCGAATAAAGCGAACGCTACATTTCCGATAACCGTTCCAAAAGAAAATAGCTCATTCAAGTTTTTCGGAATTTGGG
Source organism: Paenibacillus sp. DP01 (assembly GCF_044784315.1). NCBI lineage: Bacteria > Bacillati > Bacillota > Bacilli > Caryophanales > Paenibacillaceae > Paenibacillus > Paenibacillus sp. DP01. Next base: position 784,998 of record NZ_CP173059.1, on the reverse strand, counting down.
ACAAGAGGTAGATAAACGGAAGCAAAATGAACAACATCTTGGAATAAGAGTTATTCAAAATTTGAGATACTCCGAGCGAAGCACAATAAAAAGCAATACTGAATGTGGCAAAAATCTGCATGATCCAAATGGTCAGCAATAAGGACTCGAACCGTTCCAACAACAGATACTCCACTTCAAAGCTGCGGGCCAAATCTAAAAATGGCCAGGTTCTGCTCAACACCCCTTCCATTGAAAAGGCGCCAATGCACAGGATCAACGTAGCTGTATAAAAAACGACCGCGATCCCAATCGCCAGTCCGATTGCCTTGGTTGCTTTCTCCGGTTTTTCCATCCGACAAAGAATAATCAGCAAGGACTCTGTCCCCGTTAATGTCAGGATTGTAGTCTTGAGCGTTCTAAGCACTGGCATTCCCCCCTCCGACAAGACAGGACGCAAGTTATTCAATTCAAAAACATTTAAACTCAGCAAGCAGATCAGCAAAAAGATAGCCGCCGAAACCGGAAATATCAGTTGACATATCTTTCCTAATGAACCCACTCCCCCCATGCATAGGTACAGAGAGAGCCACATAAAAGGTGCTGAAATCGCCCACGCCGGAGTGCCTTCAAGCAGAAAGAACGACGTGACTTCCTCCACAGATCGGATTTCAAATGCGGCTATACAAACAAAATAAATAACAATCAGCATGCCAATCCCTTTGCCAATGAATTTGCCTGTTATTTGCTGAACATACTGGTAAAAGGTACTTTCTGGAAACCGTGAGCTTAGTTTGACTATAACCCATCCGAACAGAAAAGTGCCCACCCCTGCTAAAATGACAGATATCCACGCATCCGGTGTTTTTGCAGCTTCAGTTGCTACTCTTGGAAGGGTAAGCAACCCGGCAGCCAGCATAAAGCAAACCACAATTGCCGTTGTCTGTAACGTTGTAATCTTATCCGCTTTTTTCCCACGGGCCATCTTGCTCCCTCCTGTGTTGAGCTCATCCTTGTCGCTTAGGGTCTTTATGCTTCAAAAGAATGGGTCTGTTTTTCATAAATTGCAACGGTGCTCGTACGAAGTAATCTTTCCAGTCTTTGAACGAACGGGGGGTCGTTAGACTAAGAAACGGAACACCAAAGCTGTGTAATTTAACCATATGAATACTCAGCATCAGAAAAAACATGATCACGCCATACAAGCCAAAGATGGACGCCGTGAACATGGCACCGAAACGAAGAACACGCATGGATATGCCAGCGCTGTATACAGGGGCGGAAAAGGAAGAAATCGCTGTGACTGCCACCACAATGACGAGGATCGGGCTTACAATCCCGGCGTCAACAGCCGCCTGTCCAATAATCAAACCGCCGACGATACCCATCGCTGGACCGATGGGTTTGGGGAGCCGAAGTCCTGCCTCGCGTAAAATTTCAATGGAAATTTCCATAATCAGGGCCTCAATCAACGTCGAAAACGGCACTCCCTGTCTAGCACTGATAATGGAAATGACCAGCTTGGTTGGAATCAGTCCGGGATGAAACGAGATAAAGGAGATATAGAGCGCTGGAGCAAATAACGATATGAAAGTTGCCATAAACCGAAGAAATCGAATAAGCGACCCCGGTAGCCATCGCTCATAATAATCTTCGGGAGACTGGAGCATCATCCCATACGTTACAGGCATAAGAAGCGCAAAAGGTGTACCGTCCAGCAGAATCGCGACACGTCCCTCCAGCAATGCAGCCATGACCCGATCCGGTCTCTCCGTATTTTGAATTTGCAGAAATGGGCTAAGAAAATTATCTTCAATAAGCTGCTCTACATAGCCCGACTCCAGTACCTCATCCATATCAATGGTTTGGACCCGCCGCTTCACCTCATCTACAAGCTCCGGGTCGGCAATATCTCTGAAATACACTACCATCAGCTGTTTTTCCACTCTTTTGCCGACTTTGAAGGATGACATGGCCAGTTCTGTACTTTCTCCATGCCTGCGCAGCATCGCTGTATTGTCGCTGAGGGTCTCTGTAAAACCGACACGCGGTCCCCGCAGCACCGATTCCGATATAGGATCTTCCACCCCTCGTGTATTTCCTTTGGGTGTACCCAGTACAAAAGCACCCGGTATGCCCTGAATCACGAGTATGACTGAACCAAACAGCACCTTTTGCAAGGAGAACTGCACCTCTAACGTATACTCCGTCTCCGATACCAGCATGACCTGGTGAACAATCATATCCCGAAGCTCTTTTCCTCGCGGAAGCTCTCCCCTCTCTTGCCCGGAGCTGCCCCAATCCATCAGCGGTTTTAATATATTCTGATCCATGCCAACCTTGTCCGTTAATCCATCCACAAAAAAAAGTGTGCTTACAGCGTTCAGATTTTCCAGAAAAATCGAGCGTTCGTTTACGTCTGCCATATCTGCAACTGCTTGTCTGATTTTTGCTATGTTGGCTTCATAATCTTCGGTAAAGGTCCCCTTTTCCTTCTCTGCCTCACTGACAGATGGATTATGATCTGCCTGCTCCGAACGATCTTCTTCTTCCATAAGCTTTAATCGTTCCATACGTCTGCTCTCTCGACCATCCAGCGCTTTGAGTTGTCGTACTGCCAGAAAAATAATCAAAGGTATGATGAACAAAAAGAAGGCTTCCACCCACACATTCCATTTGGGCGCATGAGTTCCGATGACCTGCCACACGCTGTTCACTCCTTCACTTCCATAGGATTTGTATATAGATTTACCTGGATTAGAAAAAAGATGCATGGAGAATGGGCCAGATGGAATAAATTTCTTTACTCACAAAAGGAATAAAAAGGTGAATTTGATAGATGAACTGTAGTGCCAAATGTGGAAAACCATGATAATATCTATTCATTCTATGACTAATGTCACAAATTTATTGAATTCGTGGTCCATTATTCGAATCTTAAAGGAGTTGTAGGTATGAAGAATCATTTTTGGAAGAAAGCCGCCGTATTGAGTCTGCTGGCGGTCATTTTGTTAGGAGGAACAGCGATTAGTCCCAAACAGGCACACGCAGGTTATGAGCCTTATATGGGGGAAATAACGATGTACCCGTACACGTTCGCCCCTAAGGGCTGGCTAAAATGCGAGGGCCAGCTGTTGCCCATTGCTCAGTATTCAGCATTATACAGTCTGCTGGGCACTAATTTTGGCGGTGATGGAGTGCGTACATTTGCATTGCCTGACTTGCGTGGAGCTTCCCCGTTGCCGAATGTAAACTACTACATCGCAATCGAAGGGGATTACCCGTCCCGCCCATAATATGAACACGCTCAAGTGGTGTGCTATTTAATAAAGAAGAGGTGATAGCGTGCTCGAAGGAAATAACTTCACACGCAACAAGTTAAAACCCTACCGTGTGCTGATTCCACTGCTGCCATTTATCAGCGGTGCGGCTTTGCTCATAGGGACGAATGAAACCAATGCTGCCGGTTGGGAAAATGTAGTGCTTAACAAACCAACAACATCAAGTGGCTACACCCAGCCCTATGATCCCTCCAAGGCTGTGGATGGGTCAATCGAACCGACAAGCCGCTGGTATCAAGCCAGCAACGGTGAAAAATGGATCGAGGTAGATCTGAGAGACTGGTATATCGTAGATCGATACGTTGTTACAGGTATGGGTGTCCATTATGGATGGAACGATGAACGTGATCCATACAGTTTCCGATTGCAGACGAGTAGCAACGGATTTAATTGGGCGACTGTGGATACTGTGCAGAATAATGTGAGCTCTAATTTTCAAAAGAGCATTACTCCTGTAACTACACGATACTTTCGATTATATATTGATCAAGGAGATGCAAGAAACAATCAATGGGCCTCCATCATGGAATTCGCAGCTTATGGGGAACGACTCCCCATTCCACAGGCTCCGGGTCATTTTACAGGTACTAAAAATGGAAATACGGTGGAGTTAAGCTGGGATGCCGTTCCTTATGCAACTTCCTACAAAGTCGTGCGTGATGGTATAACGCTCTATACAGGCAACTTAACCCAGTTCATAGACACATCAGCATTGCCGCCAGGTGAAGCAGTTTACACGGTTCAGGCCGTGAATGCTAAGGGGGAGAGCACTCCCTCAGAGGTCAAAGTGACCATACTTACCGATGCCGAGAGAGTTGCACAGGCAAAAGCCGCGCTCGCTCTAGGTCTAGCACCTGGTGATACAGTAGAGTCGGTATCCCAAAAGCTGACACTGCCACTCACTGGGTTGAATGATACAACGGTGAGCTGGAGTTCGGATACTCCTGCCGTCATTACGAACGAAGGAACTGTAATACGCCCGCGATACGACCTGGGTGACCAAAAAGTAAAACTGACAGCAACGATTGCGAAAGGAACTGCCTCGGATACCCAAACTTTCGAAGTTACCGTTTCAAAGATGACTGCTCAAGATACATTAAATCAAGCAGCAGATGCCCTATCGCTTGGTGATTTGTCTGCGGTACAACAAAATGTATCTCTCCCTCTCTCCAGTTATGGTGGAGTGCAGATCGAATGGTCCTCGTCCAAACCTCTTGTCATTGCAGCAGATGGAACACTTACCAGACCTTCCTATAGTAGTGGAGATACGGACGTTACCCTAACGGCTACCCTGCAACTTGCAGGCTTAACGAAAACAAAGGATTTTACTGCACACGTACTCCGTCTGCCGATGAGCGACACTGAAGCCGTGGACGCAGCATACAGAGCACTAGAACTACCGCTAACGACAGTAACCGGAGACGTATATTTGGCAAAGGATGCGCTGAATGGTGTTCAGGTGTCATGGGCGTCGAGTCAACCTGAGTTCCTGGATCATACTGGACATGTAACATTCCCAACCTATGTACAGGGCGATCAGACCATCACGCTGGAGGCGGTTGTGTCAAGAGGTGGGGTTGAGCTTCGAAAAACCTTCAGTCTGCTCGTACCTGCATTGCCCGTAAGCGCTGATGAAGCAGTGAATTTGGCGGCAAATACACTGAATCTGGATTACCCGCAAGGGATTAAGGATTCCATCGCCCTGCCTCGTACAGGGGCATTTGATACCCAGATCGACTGGTCCTCGGATCAACCGGATATCCTCAGTGATAGTGGTCAGGTAAATCGGCCTAAATATACAGACGGTGATATGAATGTACAGTTAATTGCTATGATTTCTAAAGGCATAGCTTCTGTCCAAAGAACATTCACGATCACCGTGCTGAAAGCATTGCCGAATACACCTTATGTACGACTGAACGGCAATAATCCAATTGTTTTGGAAACCGGCGACAGCTTCACGGATCCGGGAGCCAGTGTATTGGACAGTGTATACGGCAATATCCTGGTCCCCGATCTTTCAGGGATCGGCAATGTCGATACGAATGTACCTGGTGTATACGTATTGAACTATGCTTATAGCGACAATGGAAGTTGGACCGCAGAACCGGCAGAACGCCGTATAAACGTGTTGCCCCGTGCTGTTGCAGCCGCAGCAGGCGACGAGGATATTGCCTCTGTGATTGTCACAGGCGCTTTACCGAGCGCACGGCTTGAGCTGTATAATGCCCAGCAGGAGCTTATAGCGGAAGGAATCGCTTCGAGTGAGGGAAAATATACATTTACACCTGTACCCGAAGGAGCCAGCTTCTATGTGCTGCAGAACGTAAATGGCATGAAGAGCGCTCCCTCAGGGCTAGTGTATCCGCAAGGATTAACCGCGCAGCGTGTCGCGGATTCCATCACAAGCATACCTGCTCCTACAACAAGTGATACACTGCTTAGGTTGCCTGCCGTACCTAATGGCTTCCGTGTGACCATCAGCAGCAGTAGTCAGCCAGACATTGTGCGTACAGACGGAACTATTGTTCAAGCAGACACTCCTTCCGTTGTCACTGTCATGCTGAATGTCATGAAGGTAAGTGATGGTTCTCATGCTTTGACGCAGGCCATAGAAGTCATCGTCCCTGCCAAAGTAAGTGTGGACACAGGCAAGTCTAACAAAGATAAAAATGAGGATCAGGATCTGTCTGCTGGCATACAACAGATAGGATTTTTAGAGCAAGGGAAAACAGTCTCCCTCTTTGTTCCTCCTGCGGCATTCCTGGATGAACAGATCCAACAAGCACTTCGTGAAGGCAAGGCATACGCTGACATTCGTTTGGAGCAGGAAAAGCAAATGAGTCGTGTTCTCCTCACTCATTCTGTACTAAATAAATGGGATCAGCTCGGAGCTTCAGTGATATCCCAATATGGGACGCTGATGGTATCCAGTGACACACTAACCAGCATGGCCGCCTCAGGTCAGCAGGACGTCACCATGTCATTCCAGCAGGCAGATCAGCAATTTCGCGATTGGGCCGAGCAGCAACCCAACCTGAAGCTGATAGGGCCGGCTGTAGAAATTAAAGCTAACGTGACAGGGAATTCGTCCATCGTTCTGCCGCTGGATAGCGTATCCTCAAGTGAATTGCAAAATGTTGAACCTCAATTCTCCATTCTTGTGATGTATGAAAATGGTGAACGTGAGATTCTAAAAGGTACTGCTGTGGTGAATTCACAAGGGATTTTGTCGGGTGTGAGTCTGAATACGTCTCGATTAGGTACCTTTGCCGCTGCCGTCTCTACGAACGCGTCTCAGGTAGATCAGACCCGTGTACAAAATGACCCACTCCATTCGTCAGATTCACAAGAACCAGCTCAGGTATGGCCGGATCTACAAGGTCACTGGGCAGCGAAGTCCTTACAATCTCTTGCAGCCAAAGGCTGGATGCAGGGCTATAAAGACGGCAACATGCGCCCTGAGCGTGCGGTGAGCCGTGCAGAATTTGTAGCCACATTGATCAGGGCTTTAGGAACTACTGGAGACGAGAGCCTGTCTACCTCATTTACAGATATGAAGGGGCACTGGGCTGGATCGGCCGTGGATGCCGCTTACCGTCAGGGATGGATTCAAGGGCTAACTGCTCAGACGTTCGGACCTAATGAGAGCCTTACCCGTGAACAGGCGATGGTGATCCTGTCACACGCGATACAGAATCAGACATCCATTTCCAGTCCTACTGGACTGCAATCCTACAAGGATAATCAGCAGATTGCTTCCTGGGCTTCCACAGCATTCGAGAAAGCCATAGGCTCGGGTTGGATCAGCGGGTATCCTGATGGAACGCTCAAACCGAAAGCCGCCATTAGCAGAGGCGAGATGGCTGAACTGCTGGTACGAATTTTCAAATAAATCTGCCGAAGACATATAATCTAATAGACTACACACTAAAGCGCGGTCCCAGGCATTTGGGAACCGCGCTTTTGTTATCAATATTTTATTAAGCTTTGCTTGTGTATTCACCCTTTTCACTTCAATAAATATATTATGAATATCTGTAAAACGGGGCGATTAACCATCTGTCACCTCTACAGTAGGCAGAATGAGGAGGAGATACTTGAGCATGAAACATAAAAGACCGTTCAGGTTCAGTGGTGCTTCAAAAAAAGATGAGGACTGCAAACCATCAAGAGATATTAGAAGTATCGAAACGCTTCTCAAACTTATTAATGAATTGACCTCGATCATCCCACTTGTATTCGCAAACCCTTCTACGGCTAATGTATCTTTATTGCAACAGATTTTAAGACAATTGCTGTCTCTGGCGAAAAGTTTAAGACTTAGAGGCGGGGCTAGGGCAGATTTACTGGCGGCGTTGGAGCTTGCTATAGTAGCGTTAGAAGCCACGCCTTTCTCTCCGATCAGCGTAGGTACTACATTACAGCAACTGCTGGATGCCCTATTATCCATCGTTCTACAGGAATCCCTCAGTCCAACTCTTAAAGACAGTTTAATCCGTGCAATCAGAACTGCGGGAACGACGGTTAGCAACGCACTAAGTGAACCGTATTTGTCAGGGGAGCCCGGCCCACAAGGGCCTCCGGGACCTGTGGGGCCTGGTGGTGCGCCTGGTCCAGCAGGTGTGCCGGGCCCTCCAGGACCTCCCGGGTCTCCAGGACCTGTAGGTGCCGCTGGGCCTGTCGGAGCTGAAGGACCTGCTGGACCTGCTGGGCCTCCGGGAGCTGCTGGACCTGTAGGTGCCGCTGGACCTGCCGGACCTGCCGGGCCTGTCGGAGCCGCAGGGCCTATCGGGGCCGCCGGACCTGAAGGGCCTGCTGGACCTCCCGGAGGTGTAACAGGCCCTACGGGACCGACTGGCGCCGATGGGCTGCCGGGCGCAGTTGGCGCGGTCGGACCCGCTGGACCCACTGGACCGACTGGCGCCGATGGCCTGCCGGGCGCGGTGGGCGCGGTCGGACCCGCTGGACCCACTGGACCGACTGGCGCTGATGGCCTGCCAGGCGCGGTGGGCGCGGTCGGACCCGCTGGAGCCACGGGACCGACTGGCGCTGATGGCCTGCCAGGCGCGGTGGGCGCGGTCGGTCCTGCTGGAGCCACGGGACCGACTGGCGCCGATGGGCTGCCGGGCGCAGTTGGCGCGGTCGGTCCTGCTGGAGCCACTGGACCGACTGGCGCCGATGGGCTGCCGGGCACGGTGGGTGCGGCCGGACTCGCCGGAGCCACGGGCGCAACAGGTGTTGGCGGAGCTACCGGAGCCACAGGGGTTACAGGCGTTACTGGAGCCACCGGTTCGGGCGCAATCATCCCATTTGCTTCGGGTGGACCAGCAATTTTGACAACCATTGCCGGCGGCCTGGTTGGAACCACAAGTTTAATCGGCTTTGGAAGCTCAGCAACAGGTATTAGTCTCGTAGGCGGTATCATTGATCTCACAGGTACGCTTGTAGGACCAGTCATTAACTTTGCTTTCTCCGTTCCACGGGGTGGTGTAATCACATCCATTGCCGGATATTTCAGTACAACTGCTGCTCTAACCCTCTTGGGATCATCCGTTAGCATTACTGCCCAGTTGTTTAGTTCCCCGACACCTAATAACACCTTTATAGCCGTTCCCGGAGCTACCGTTACATTGACCCCCCCGCTAACTGACATCGTTGCATTAGGAACGACTTCTAGTGGTATTGCTACTGGGTTGGCAATACCCGTAACCGCACAAACCCGTCTGCTTATGGTTTTCTCTGCCACAGCTACAGGAATTTCTCTCGTTAATACCGTGGTGGGCTACGCAAGTGCAGGCGTTACCATTACCTAATCCAAAACGAAAAGGGCCCACAGGATTATTCCTGTCGAGCCCTTTTTATTTTCATTCCTTCAAATAAATTAAACCGTTTCGAGCGATATTTTCACTTCTTCTCCCTCTTCACAGACGGCGAACGTTTTAATTTGCCCGTGATCGGGCTCTTGAACGGTACCCGTCCGCAAATCAATTTTCCAGTCATACAAAGGATCATAAATATAATGTCCCGATACTATCGCCTCTGTAAGAGGACCTCCTTTGGGATGTGGGTTGATATTTTCAACAGCATATAGCTCATTCTCCGAAGTACGGAAAACAGCAATTTCAGTCCCTTTGATGTGGATGGTACGTCCTATTCTAGTCGGAAAATCCTTACTGTGACCGACGACAAGCCATTCGGCATTCTTGATCATTTGCTTGATTGCTCCCTTCCTCAGGCATTTTAGATACAATTACACAATAGATGGAGTGACAACTTCAAATAGATTTTTACGTGTATCCTCATCATTGATGATCTTTTTCCACGGGTCTTCGACCTGTTGTAGTGCAAATTCAATACGTTCTACTAAAGCTTGTCGATTAGCGGTATCGTGAACGACAACCTTCTGAATCTCTTCCAAACCGATCCGTTCCACCCACTCCGAAGTACGTTCTAGATATTGCCCTGTTTCCCGATAGAACTGCATCACGGCTCCTACAATATCAATCAGTTCAGCGTCCGTTTTTACTTTACAGAGTGAATCAGCCAACCGTGCTTTAATACCGCCGTTTCCACCGATAAAGATCTCCCAGCCCCCGTCATTGCCTACGATTCCGATATCTTTTGTACATGATTCCGCACAGTTGCGTGGACAGCCATTAACTGCTAATTTGAATTTTGCTGGGAAATCCAGTCGTTCAAATTTCCGTTCCAGCACTTCACCCATTCCCATCGAATCCTGTGTACCAAAACGGCAAAATTGCGATCCAACACAGGTTTTAACCGTACGAAGTGATTTCGCGTAGGCATATCCTGAAGGCATATCGAGTTCTTCCCACACTTTAGGCAGATCTTCTTTACGGACACCAATCAAATCCAGCCGCTGTCCCCCAGTTACTTTAACGACTTTAACGTTGTATTTAAGAGAAACATCAGCTATTTTCTTCAGATCCTCTGGAGTCGTTACACCGCCGTACATTCTTGGCACCACTGTAAACGTTCCGTCTTTTTGAATGTTCGCATGCAATCGCTCATTTACAAAGCGGGAATCTCCCTCATTTTCATAGGTATCTGGGTTAATCATCCCTAAATAATAATTCAGCGCCGGACGGCATTTGGAGCATCCTTCATCATTATGCCAACCCAGTACATTCATCACTTCACGCGTAGTTGTCAGCCCTTTGGTTTTGATCGCTTCCACAATCTCATCCCGGCTCAATGTTGTACAACCACATATTCCTTGCTTGGCTGACGTCTTGAAGCTGTCTCCAAGAACATATTGCAAAATTTGCTCAACAACTGGCTTACATCCACCACAGGAACGCGTAGCTCCGGTACATGCCTTAATTTCATCGACTGTGGTTAGTCCATTTTCATTAATTGCATCCACAATCGCCTTTTTAGTTACACCGTTACAGCCACACACAATTTCGTCATCGGCCATCGTTTCAGCGGATGATGTTTTCGCCCCGTGATTGCTGCATCCAGTACCCATAAGCTGTCCATATATTTCATCTGTCATTGGCGTTTGCTGACGCACATACTTTTGAAGACTAGCAGATTCGCTCACATCGCCGAACAGTACAGTCCCCACAATTTTATTATCACGAAGCAGCACTTTTTTGTATGTGCGCTTCCACTCATCCTTTGCTACAATCACCGTATGTTCAGGCTGGGTTATGAATTCACCAGCTGAGAAAACATCCACCCCTGAAATTTTGAGCTTAGTGGAAACTACCGATCCTGCATAACCTTCGGTATCCGCGCCTGCCAAATGTTTGGCAATTACACTTCCCTGTTCAAACAGCGGAGCTACCAGACCGTAGCAGACCCCACGGTGTTCAACACATTCCCCTACGGCATATACATCCGGCAAGGATGTTTTCATCAAATCATCGACCACAATCCCACGGTTCGTTTCCATACCACTTTCCACAGCTACCTGGATATTAGGCTTGATTCCGACGGCCATTACGACCAAATCCGCTTCCAGCTCACTTCCATCCGAGAAGCGCAGTCCTTGTACCCGATCTTGACCGTACACCTCCGCAGTTTGCATTTGCATAGCAAACTTGATTCCCTGGCGTTCCAGTTCTGCTTTCAACATCGCAGACGCTTCCCGGTCCAGCTGACGTTCCATCAAATCTTCCATTAAGTGAACGACCGTAACATCCATTCCTAGGTTGACCAAGCCTTTAGCTGCCTCCAGCCCCAATAGACCTCCGCCAATGACAGCCGCCTTTTTATAGGTCTTTGCCGCTTCCAGCATGGCTGAGCAATCGGCGATATCCCGAAAACCAATAACGCCTGGTAATTCTTTACCCGGAATAGGCAGAATAAACGATTGTGAGCCGGTAGCTACCAAAGCCACGTCGTAGTCAATTTCCAGTCCGTCTTCGGTGCGAATCTTCTTGTGCTCACCGTCGATGCTTTTAACCATTTTTCCTGTATATAAAGTAATTCCTTGATCCGCATACCATTGCAAATCGTTCAGTATAATATCATCTATTGTTTTACTACCTTCCAACACATAAGAGAGCATGATCCTGTTATAGTTCGGATGCGGCTCACTTCCCAGGACTGTAATTTCATATTTATCTGTTAATTTTAAAATTTGTTCGACCGTATTGATACCAGCCATCCCGTTCCCTATAACCACAAGCTTCTTTTTACTGTTTATCATATACCGGTTCCTCCATTCATTCGACGCTACTTCCTATCCGACGACATCTCTACGTTTCTAATGAATATTGTTTATGCTTCTATTCTAATACAGCAGATAGGTCTATATGTGATTTCAATCACAATGTAGTTAAAATTATGAATATTTAGGGATTTCCCTATTCTATTTCAAGGGATTAAGGTAAGGACCGGGAATCATAGCAGTGTCATCGAATGAATCTTTCCAATTCATGCGTAAATACAACCGTTATAAGGAATACTTTATGAACAACTTGTATCTTATGGGAGAATGAATTGAATTGCTTGGAGGTAATCATCATGTGGTCTAAAATCATTTCTTATTTTCCTAGCTGGAGTACACTCTTTCAAGCTGGTCTCGCGTTGATTATTCCTTTAGGAATTTATTATATAAACACCTCGATTTATTCGTTTGTCGGCAGTAAGGGAGCCAAATCCAAACATAACGAAGGTCCCATGGATCAGCAGCATGAACCGAGCTCTAAAATTACAGGAAATTATGATTCCGACTTACAGGCAATTCGTGAAGCTATAGGCGAAAATAGTGATGTGCATTTTCGTGAGTTTATGGTGAAGAAATTTCATGCTCGGTCCATGTTAGTCTTCATAGATGGTATGCAGGATGAAAAGCTTATGAGCGAGCAGGTATTAGAGGTCTTGATGTTTGAGGGCCAGCAGGGTCAGGATCAACAGGAACAACCGGAAGGGTTAAGTAACTCTTTTATAAAAGAAAGCCTGATGCCACTTACGCAAATTAGTGAAGTTACCTGTATGGAGGATCTGTACGAGTTCATCCTTTTAGGTCATACCGCCTTATTAATTGAAGGAATGAAGGAAGCGCTACTGGTGGGCCCGCCTAACGGCGCTATTCGCTCCGTCAATGAGCCAACTTCTGAAGCATTGCTTCGGGGTCCCAGAATCGGTTTTACGGAAGTATTGAGTGAAAACACTTCGATGCTTCGACGCCAAGGGTTAAATAAAAGTCTGGAAATGAAGAAATTCCAAGTGGGAAGCAGAATCAAAAAGGATCTGGTTATCGCGTATATAAAGGATATTGTGAATCCGGATCTGCTTGAAGAAATAAGCCGCAGAATATCAAAAATAGACATGGATTTTTTACCGGAATCCGGGTATGTGGAACAACTTATCGAAGACAATTATTTAAGTCCATTCCAACAGGCTCATAACACAGAGCGTCCCGACCGTGTCATTAATGCCTTGTTGGAAGGAAGAATTGCAATTTTACTGGATGGTACTCCCTTTGCACTTATTGTCCCGGTGACCTTCAGTATGCTGCTTCAATCTCCCGAGGACTATTATGAGCGATGGATTCCAGGAACACTTTTACGTCTGCTGCGTTTTAGCGGGGCTTTTATAGCGCTTATGGGGCCTGCTCTGTACATTTCTTTTATATCGTTTCATCCCGGTTTAATTCCGACCAAGCTGGTCATTAGCATTATCGAAACCCGTGAAGGCGTCCCATTCCCATCCGTTATAGAGGTCATGATTTTGGAAATCTCTATCGAAATTCTACGAGAGGCCGGCATTCGCCTGCCCAAACCCATTGGCCCTGCGATGGGCATTGTGGGGGGCTTGGTCATCGGCGACGCAGCTGTAAATGCGGGCATCGTTAGTCCATTCCTAGTGATTGTGGTTGCGGTTACTGCCATTTCATCGTTTTCGATACCGACATACAGTGCGGGCATTACCTTGCGCCTTTTGCGTTTTGTCGGAATGCTCTTTGCAGCAATCCTCGGCATGTTTGGGACCATATTGTTCTTTCTGTTAATTTGTATCCATCTAACGAAGTTGAAAAGCTTTGGCGTACCGTATGTAACTCCCTTTTCCCCTATGCGACCAAGCGATTGGAAGGATTTATACATCCGGGCTCCTATATCTCTGATGAAACGAAGACCTGTCATGATGAAAACGCAGCAACGCAAACGCAGATCATGATGCCCAATACGAAGGAGGAGCTACTGTGTTTAGACGCTCTGATGATAAGATCACAACGAAGCAGGGGGCTGTATTCCTGACCAATACCGTATTGGGCGCAGGGATCTTGACACTGCCGAGAGGTGTAACTGAACAGGTACAGACTCCTGATGCATGGCTTTCTGTCCTCATCGGTGGAGGTATTGTCATATTCGTCGTCTGGATTATGGTGAAATTAAGTCAGCAGTTTCCCGGAAAAACCGTGTATCAATACTCCAGAAGAATCGTGGGCACAATTCCGGGTGGAATTTTAAGCGTGCTACTGATCCTATACTTTATAATCATAGCTGGCTTTGAGATTCGGGTTTTAGCTGAAGTGACCATGTTTTTCCTACTTGAAGGAACCCCCGTTTGGGCGATTGTGATTCCATTCATCTGGGTAGGGAGTTATTTGGTTTTTGGAGGCATTAATCCCATCGCGCGGCTGTACCAAATTGTACTTCCAATCAGCCTCTTCTTTCTGCTTTTCTGTTTTCTCTTTAGCTTAAGAATCTTCGAAATTGATCACCTTCGCCCCGTATTGAGTGACGGAATATTCCCCGTCATCAAGGGGCTGAAATCAACTATTCTTGTCTTCTCTGGATGTGAAGTTGTCATGACACTGGTCGCTTTTTTGCAGCACCCCGAAAAAGCATTTAAGGCCATGGTAGTGGGCATCAGTATCCCTTTAGTTTTGTATTTCTTGACTGTAGTTATGGTGATCGGCGGGCTATCAGTAGATTCTACTGTGACAAGTACTTGGCCTACCATTAATTTGATGCGCAGTTTTGAGATCCCCGGATTTCTTTTTGAACGTCTGGAGTTTCCACTGCTGGTAATCTGGGTGATGCAAATGTTTTGTAATTTCTGCAGTTTTTTCTTCAATGCTTCCTTAGGTGTCTCAGAGGTGTTTGGTCTTAAATATCGTTATGCGATTTTCGGTTTAATCCCGCTTATCTTTATTTCCACGATGACTCCTGTTCGTATGACTGAAGTGTTTAGTCTTGGCGATGAGATCGGATACATGGGAATCGTATTATTTTTTCTGATCCCTGTATTTCTCTCCATCGTGTTCATGATCAGGAAGAAGGGGTTGAAGTAAAATGTGTAGACAATCTACCCTATCCTTACTGCTTGCCTTCATTCTTCTGATGACTCAAGTCGGCTGTTGGAGTAGCAAGGAAGTGGAGGAGCTTAGCATATATACAGGATTGGCTCTCGATCAGGGAGAGCTCAGTCCATTGGAACAGGATTTGGAGAAGAAAGGCAGCCGTTATTTCAAGAAAAACAAAATTACGGCCAGCGTACAAATCGTCCCCAAGAAATCATCTGGAAGCACAAACCAACAAGGCAGCGGCGGTGGACAAGAACTAAACTATGTAAATATAGCTAGTACTGGAGATTCTTTGCTTGAAATCTTCCGACAGCTCTCTCTTCGTTTGGATCGTCCCGTTATTGGTCACCACCTAAAAGTCATCGTGGTTTCGACCGAACTGGCAAAACAACAGACGATGCAGCAATTGATGGATTTTGTGCTACGTGATAATGATATTCGTCCGAGTTGTATGGTTTTCTTAAGTAAGGAACGAGCAGCCAAAACCTTAGTTACCAAATATACGGGCGAAATCCCATCCATTCATATTCTGAACATGCTTCGTAACCATTTCAGAACCAGCAAGGTAATGAAGGGAGTCAATCTGTCTGAATTGGATGGGTTAATGCACTCCAAAAAAAGCTACATACTGCAAAACATTATTGAGTCTGAGGGTGAATTAGAATTTTCAGGGGCTGGTATTATTAAAGGAGAAACTGGCCACTGGATCGGTACTTTGGGACAACAAGACGTGGAAAGTATTGGATGGATTAAGGGTGATGTTGAGGGCGGAGCTGTCAAAACGTATGACAAGCGAAATGAAGCCATAACTTATGAAATCAAATCGGTAAAGAGCAAAATAACAACTAAAGTGGCCGATGACGATGACATCTCTTTTCACGTAAAAATTGAATCCAAAGGACGTTTAATCGAAAACTGGGATGAGAAGGTAGACCCAACTGAGACGCGAAACATGAAAGAAGCTGAGCTAGAGTTTGAAAAACAAGTGACTAGAAGGGTTAAATCTCTTATGCACAAATTACAATCCGAATATAAAGTCGATGTTGCTGGTTTTGGTGATCACTTGAAAATTGAAGAACCACAGGTGTGGAAAAAAGTAAAAGATGATTGGGATTATAAATTCAGTAAAATCCCTGTAACCTTCGATGTTAAGCTAACCATTACGGATTTAGGTTCCTCAGCCGAATAGTCAACATCTACTCAAATTTGTCCTGGATTCAAAAAAGAACCCCTCTTCTTTAGAAGAGGGGCTTTCCACCACATTGAACTATTCCAATTTAATCACTCGTTCTTGGGTCAACTCTAATGGGTCAGCTTAAAAACTCAGATTTTCTCTCTTCACCATGAGAACGTCTGGCAAAATCGACGAATTGAAATTTATCCAGCCGATGCCTTGATTCGGTATACTGGAACAATGTGGTGTCTTCCAAATAAACATAGTTACGGACTACAACCACATGAGTATAGTTTTGGAGGTCCATCAGCTTACGGTCTTCTTCATCTGCATCTTCTACAGAAACGATCTTTTTAGCATAACTGATTTGAAGATGGAGCTCCCCTTCCAGGTACTCGTAGATAGATTCACGACTAATTTCCTCGGTAAGCACGGGGACAATGTCTGATCGAAAGTAGTCTTTATCCAGTATGACACATTCACCTTCTATTTCACGTGCACGAATGACTTTCCAGACCAAATACTTGTCTTTGTCAATCTCAAGATGAGTAGCTATATCATCTGGAACGGGAATCAACTGATTTTCATGAACAATCGTTTGTGATTTACGCCCAATACGCTCAGACATTTCTTTGAAACTGACCAATCCCCCTATGGGAAAATCCATCCGTCCTATATCCAGAACAAAAGATCCTTTAGCCTTTATTTTATGGATATACCCATTTTGTGCAAGCAAGTGAAGTGCCTTACGCACGGTCTCACGAGAAGTGTCATACTCCCGGGCCAATTCATTTTCAGAGGGCATTTTCGAACCAGGAGCCAATTCGCCTGTCTGGATTCGTCCCGAGTACTCTTGATAAATTTGCAAAAATATATTCTTAGTCAATTTTCATCACCACATTTATTGTAGCATTCTTTCACTGACCAGGTTACTAAAATAGGCTAGCAGGATGAATCTGACTTAATCCGTTTTGTTCGATGAAGAATTCAAATGAATTTTCATTAAGACATATTGCAAATCGTTCGCCTCACCTGGCAATTCCTCAACTGATTCAATCATATTCTGCCCATCGGGGACAATAACCGGTGTAATGATGGGATATCCCGATTTCTGGATCAGCTCACGGTCAAATTCCATCAGTAGCTGGCCCTGCTCCACGGTTTGACCTGTCTCCACATGCATGGTGAATCCTTCTCCCTTCAATGACACCGTGTTGATTCCTACATGTACCAGTATCTGTACACCTGTTGGATGCTCCAAAATCAAGGCATGCTTGCTTTTCACCATGATGTGAATGACTTTTCCACTGAAAGGGGCAAGAATCCGACCATCCCTCGGTTCCACGGCAATACCTTGCCCCATCTGCCGTTCGGCAAAAGCCGGATCAGGAACCTGCTCCAATGGCACCACATGCCCCAATACCGGGGTCTTTACTTCAAGCACATCCAGTGCAGAATTTTGACGGCCCGAATCTTTCTGTACGGAATCGTTAGCTGGTGTAGCAGGAGTCTGACGGCGTTTACTTAGCAGTTTCCCGTACATGAAGGTTAAAGCGAACGGTACAATCAATACAATTGCCATCCCGATGAAGAATACGCCCCAGTTGTTTGGGAAAATGGATAGGAAGCCTGGAATCCCTCCTACACCAATGGAAGAAGCCAACACATGATTTACGGTGAGCAGTATACCTGCGATACCGGAACCGATCATTCCAAATACAAACGGATATTTATACCGGATATTCACCCCGAATATGGCAGGTTCGGTCACACCCAGAAACGCAGATACGGAGGAGGTAAGAGCCAATCCTTTTCCCTTTTGCTCCTTCAATACCAGCATCATGGCCAGTGCTCCGGCCCCCTGAGCGATATTGGACAGTGCCAGCATCGGCCATAGGAACGTGCCACCCTGCGTACCAATTAATTGCACGTCCACCGCCAGGAAAGTATGGTGCATTCCCGTAATGACCAGCAAGGAGTAAAAGCCTCCATAAATCAAGCCACCCAGCGCAGGAGCCAAATCGAAAACGTATACAAGACCAGACGTAATTGCATTACCAATCATAAAAGTAACCGGACCGATCACTGTAAATGCAAGAAATCCTGTTACTAATAAGGTAATCGGTGCTACAAGCAACAGCTTAAATGAATCCGCTATCTTTTTATTTAAGAATTTCTCAATTTGTGCGAGCACGTAAGCGGATACCAAAACGGGTAGAACCTGTCCCTGATAACCAATCTTGTTCACGTGCCAGCCAAACAAATCCCACACCGGAACGGTCCCTTTGGTCACGGCATCTGCATAGCTGTATGCACTCAGTAGATCTGGATGAACCAGAATCAAACCCAGTACAATCCCGAGTAAAGGACTACCGCCAAACCGGACAACAGCCGACCATCCAATCAAAGCAGGTAGAAATGTAAAAGCAGTGCTGGCAATGGTATTAATGATTGCTGCAAAGTCGGTCCATTGAGGGTAGACCTGAACCAGAGACATTCCTTCGAAAAAGATTCCATTGCCTGTCAAAATATTATTGATCCCAAGTAATAAACCTGCAGTCACGATCGCGGGCAAAATCGGAATAAAGATATCTGCCAGCGTCTTGATGGCACGCTGAATCGGGTTTTGTTTTTTACTAGCGGCGTTTTTAACATCGTCCTTAGAAGCCCGACTGCCTCCTGTAATGGAGATCATTTCGTCATATACCTTATCCACCAGACCTGGACCAATCACGACCTGATACTGTCCTTGTGAAGAAAATTGGCCTTTGACCAGATCATTTTGTTCGAGTGCTTCTTTATCGACCAGCTTATCATCATAAAGGGCAAATCGCAGACGAGTTACGCAATGCGTAGAGGCCTCTATGTTGTCTTTACCACCAACGGCTTTTACAATGTCTTCCACCTGTGCTCTTTCAATCGCCATCTAGTCCACTCCCTCGACGTTTGCTCATTTTTAAAGCAGCACCCCGGCTTAAAAATAAATGTACTACCGGGGTACTACTAGATGTTTCCATACTATTCACTCAGGTTAACGAACAATCCACATATAGGAAGCATACGGAGTCAAAGAGACCACCTGATTTAGCTGCGGAGCGTGCTGGGTATTACCGATTAAAAGCTCAGCCGCAACCCCTGCTTGATTATCTAATGATGAATAAAATGAATCCGGTATACGGAACTGTACATCCTGCCCGCTAAAATTAGAGATGACGACCAAAGTCTCCTGTTCATTGCTGCGTTGATAGGCATAGACCTGAGGGTGGGCTTCATCCAAGCGTTGATAATCCCCATCGGTGATGACCTGTACCGTCTTACGCAGATGAATCAGCTTACGATAATGATTATAGATCGAGTCCGGGTCCTCTAACTGGGACTGAACGTTGATATGTGGATATCGTTCATCTACCTTAATCCAAGGCGTGCCTGTAGTGAAACCTGCATTGCGAGTATTATCCCACTGCATCGGTGTCCTCGAATTATCACGGGACCGCTCTCGAATGATATCCAACGCTTCCTCTGCGCTTTTGCCTTGCTCCTGCAAGATACGATACATATTCAGCGATTCAACATCCCGAAACTCTTCAATATCTGACCACTGCGGATTGGGCATTCCAATCTCTTCACCTTGAAATATATAAGGTGTTCCCTGAAGTCCATGTAGCGTGGTGGCCAGTAGCTTGGCGCTTTCCACATGGTATTCACCATCATCCAAAAAGCGAGAGATCGCTCTTGGCTGATCATGATTGTTAAAAAACAATGCACTCCAGCCGCCACCCTGTTGCATGCCAATCTGCCAATCCGAAAATAGCCTTTTCAGCATTTCAAAATCATAAGGCATGAGTTCCCACTTTTGCCCATTAGGATAATCCACCTTCAAATGATGAAAATTAAAGGTCATAGATAATTCTTTTCTCTCTGGATTGGAATAACGGATACAATGATCCAGTGAGGTGGAGGACATCTCCCCTACAGTGACGCTGTTATATGTTGAGAATACTTTCTCATGTAATTCATGAAGGTATTCATGCACATGCGGACCATCCGTATAATACTTACGCCCGTCCCCAGGAGCCGTGCTTCCATCATCGTCCGAGAATTGCCGATCCTTGGAGATCAAATTAATGACATCAAGTCGGAAGCCACTAACTCCCTTCTCAGCCCAAAACTCCAGCACATTAATAACTTCTTGGCGAACTTTGGGATTTTCCCAGTTTAAATCCGCCTGCGTCTTATCAAACAGTGTCAAGAAGTATTGGTTTGTCGCCTCGTCATACTGCCAAGCCGGTCCACCAAACTTGGAAATCCAGTTGTTCGGAGGTCCTCCATCGGGTGCTGGGTCACGCCAGATATAATAATCCCTGTACTCATTATCCTTAGAAAGCCGCGCCTGCTGAAACCAGACATGTTCTGTGGAAGAATGGTTAACCACGATGTCGATCATCAAGTGCATCCCACGCGCCCGAATTTCCTGGCTCAATTCTTCAAAATCCTGCATTGTTCCATAATCAGGATTAATCCGGCAATAATCGGCTACATCATACCCGTTATCGCGCTGTGGCGAGACATATACAGGCTGCAACCAGATAATATCAACACCCAGTCCTTGCAGATAATCCAGCTTTTGTGTCAGACCTCTTATATCACCGGTTCCTTTGCCCGTCGTATCGTTAAAGCTTTTGGGATAAACCTGATAGACGACCGATTTGCGCCACCAGTCTTGATCTTCAGGAATTAAAGCCTTGTTCATTGCTTCCATTCATGCTCATTCCTTTCTTACGAAATGAAGTAGCGTAAAAGAATTTAATATAACGCTTTCAACTTCTTGTATATACAAGATTAAATCATGTATATACAAGTTGTCAATATACTTTATGTATTAAGGTAATACCCGTTTTACAGCTAAATGACCAGGAAACTCATCCATTCTGTCCGATTGTATTTCATGACTCTTTCAATAAACTCTATTTCACACGAAAAAGGCTCCTGCTTATAAGTCAGGAACCCATCTTTTAAATCGTGAATACGGTATTTATTTAAATCCATATAGATAGTGCGCTATAAAGGAGCAATAAGGCCATTATAATATTGAAGGAGCGCTCATACTTATTCAAAAAGCGTTGAAACATGGCGCCGAAAATCGCCCAGCACATGACAGCTACAAAACCAATACAGGTCAGGATTAACGAGATCGTTATCATTGTCATATATGACACATCATACGGCATTACAAACGTTGAAATGACCGTAATACCATACAAAATGATTTTTAAATTGATAAATTGCAGCAGCAGTCCCGATCTGAAGGAATATCCTTCATTGTGGTCATTATCCTCCGAAGTAGATTTGCTCTTTGCTATTTTTACTGCCAGGTAAAGCATGTACAGACTACCAAGAACATTCATCCAGATTTTAACCCGAGGCAAGAAATGATATAAAGCTAGATTAAAATAGCAGGCTAACAGCATAATAGCGAAACAGCCTGCTGTTATTCCCAGTAAGAATGGAAAAGCTCTCTTCAAACCTAACCGCCTGGCACTGTCCAATGACATAATATTGTTGGGGCCTGGCGTAAAGCTAGTAACCAGTACATAAGATAAAAATGGAATAAACGGCATGCAACAATCAACTCCAGTGTGTTATAATTGAATAAAATGTGCGTTGAAAAGCACATTTGTACTTCATGATTGTACATCATGTTCTTTATATAGCACAATAGGGAGCGGAAAAATGATGGAGAATATTAATTTGATTTTAAGTAAAAATCTAAAGCATCTAAGAAATGAAAGAAAATTGAGTTTAGATAAATTAGCTGACCTGACGGGGATCAGTAAAACGATGCTCGGCCAGATTGAACGCGGAGAATCTAATCCTTCGATTACAACGGTATGGAAAATTGCGAACGGTCTGAAAATATCATTCACTGCCCTGATTAGCGAGCCGCCTGCCGATGCCATAGTCGTTCCTAAAAGCAAAGTACAAGTGCTTGAAGAAAGCAATCACTATCGCTTGTATCCGTTTTTCCCCTATGAAGGAAATAGAAATTTTGAGGTCTATACCGTAGAGATTGAACCAGGCGGGGAACTGAGTTCTGCCCCACACCGTGAGGGTACTGAAGAATTTATTACCGTATTTGAGGGTGAAATGGTGGTAAAAGTTAGCGAAGAAATGTACACGGTGAAAGCTGGAGATTCGATCCGCTTTAAAGCAGACCGTCCACATATATACTATAATTCGGGAGAAACACTGGTACGGATGAATATGATCATTTATTACTCTGTATAGTTCAATTCTTAAAGAGCATACATGTAAAAGCCCTTAAATTAAATGATCCTATTAAAATAAGGAGCTCTTTTAATAGGATCATCGGTACAAATATTAAATGATTAGACCTGTATAGTGTTTAGGAGATTTCAATTTGCTTAATTATTCGTGCTGGATTTCCAGCTACAACTACATTATCTGGAACATCCTTGGTTACTATTGCTCCTGATGCCACTACGACATTATCGCCTATCGTAATACCGGGATTAATAACAGCTCTACCGCCGATCCATACATTGTTACCAATCGTTACAGGCTTTCCATACTCTGCCCCAGCGATTCTTTCAAATGGATCAATGGGATGAGTCGCTGTGTAAATATGCACTCCTGGGGCCAAAAAACAATTATCTCCAATACGCACCTCACAAACATCCAAAATAGTACAGTCGAAGTTGGCATAGAAATTTTCCCCAACATGGATGTTGTATCCATAGTCACAGCGTATGTTGGGTTCCATGTTTATATTTTCACCCGTTGATCCGAAAAGCTCCTTAAGTAACTTTTCACGATAATCGCTATCCGCCTCCGTCGTCTGATTAAAGAGACGTACACATCTTCTCGCATACTCTCTTTCACTTGTTAATTGAGGATCAGCAGCTACATACAGCTCCCCATCCAGCATCTTTTGTTTTTCCGTTTTCATAGACATGTAACAATCTCCTTTATATTTTAATTCATTTCTTTTCTTTCATCCCCACAGGCTGGGCAGCACCCGATATCAAACCAGCCACCATAACGCCAATAAGCACTACAATTAAGGCATGCAGGAGACCCACCTGTTCACCTAAAAGCCCTAATCCCGGAGGACCCACTAGAAAGGCAATATAACCAATTGTGGCTACGGCTCCTACCCGGATAGCTGCACCATGAGGGTCATCTCCTGCAGCTGACAATCCTACAGGAAAACCAAGTGAAGCTCCAAGCCCCCACAGCAAGATACCCAATCCGGCTAAGAGATCATGCTGCCCCCAGATCACTAGAGTAATACCCACAGCAGTCAGGACAGCACTTCCTTTCAACACAGGGACGCGGCCGTATTTATCCAGTATAAATCCACCCGTGAAACGTCCAATGGTCATCGCTGCCACAAATAGCCCATACATATAGGAGCCTGTTAAGGAGTCCACGCCATAACCATCTACCATCGTTAGCGGCAGCCAGTCATTCGCGGCCCCTTCTGCAAACGCCATCCCGAGCACGATGATACCAATCAGTAGGATTCGCCTTTCTTTCCAGACAGCAAGCTGAACCTTGATATTAGATCCAACCTTGTACGTAGAAATAACCTTTTCTTTACCTGTATCGTGGGGCAAATAACGATACAAATACAAAGTTACCGTGGCAATCATGGCAGCCATAGCTCCAAAATGAATCACAACAGGTATGTGTAGTGCAGCTGCTCCAGAACCGATGACAGCCCCTGCAAGGGTCCCCAAACTAAACGAACCGTGAAAGGCGGGCAAGAGCGTTTTATTCAACTGATTTTCTACCGCAGAACCTTCGACGTTAAGAGCTACTTCTGCTGTGCCATAGCCACCACCAAAGATGACCAAACCAACAAACACGATGCTCGTGAGCGAAAATGCAGTTCCCAACCCTACAATGACAAAACCATTCACAATCAAAAGCGCACTTCCCAGAATGACCGACCGTCCACCTATACGAGAAATAACATTGCCCGCACTAAGTAATCCCAATAAGGAACCCGCGGCTAATCCAAAAATAATAATCCCCATTTCGGCAGTCGAGACATGCAAAATATCCCGTATGACAGGCGTGCGGGACACCCAGGAAGCAAAAGCTACACCCGGTAAAGCGAATAACAAAAATAAAATATTACGAACTATCCTAGGATTCATGGAGGGTTCTCCTGTCATCGATGAGCTCCTTAGCGAGACTTTTTATAAATCTTTTAATAAGTAGTATTATAATATATTATTCTGATCGCATCCAGCACTTTTTTGTCAAAAATACCTGGGCAGTATGATAAGCTGAGGGCAGCGGCCTCCAGTTTTTAGTGCTTCATCATTACAAGCTTTTTCTCCATCCCCCAGGGCCAGTTCCTACAATAATGGATCTGTACAGCTCTCTTCCTTCGTCAATCCTCTCCGCTTTCTCCCCAAAAGCATTATGATGACCAGTTTCGTATATGTACCTTACATGAACATCCAATAATAAAAGAGGAATGCTTCCTTGTCCGCTTACTCAGACTAGAAGTATTCCTTTTATTTTTGATATTACGCTTGATGGAGCGCTCCAATGCTAAGGCCAAACGCGGCTTCGTGAATCACTTCTCCTGTCGTTGGATGAGCAAAAACGGTTTGCATGATTTGCTGCTCCGTCAGTTCATTGGCAATCGCCAATGTCAGGCTACTGATTAAAGATGATGCATCTGGACCAATGATCGATCCACCCACAATTTTTTGTGACACATTATCCTTTATCAATTTAATAAAGCCTTCCGATTCATTCATCGTTAATGCTTTCCCATTGCTGGAGAACGAAACTTTGCTTACACTGAAATCCATTCCCTCTTGCTTGCATTGATCCTCTAATATACCAGCACTTGCGATTTCGGGTGAAGTGAAGATGACATTGGGAATGGCAGCATAGTGCATACCTTCCGATCCACCCATGATGGCATCAATAGCCGTGATCCCCTGATGGGAGGCGACATGGGCAAGCTGCATAATATCCGTCACATCACCAATGGCATAGATATGTTCGACATTTGTTCGCATATATTCGTTAACGGCAATGCCTTTCCCACGCTCATTGCGCTGGATACCCGCTTGTTCAATATCCAGTCCGTCCAAATTGGGCTCACGTCCGATCGCAACAAGCACTTTCTCGCTAACTAACAAGTGCTCAACTTGTTTGTTTTCATAGGTGACAATAGCCTGTCCATCGTCCGCCTGTTGGATTTTAGATACCTTGGATTGGGTATGGATATGAATCCCAGCATTTTCTGCCGAATGTTTAATTTCTTCTGAAATATCACTGTCAACCATGGTCAACAAACGATCCATAAATTCTACAACGTGAACCTCTACGCCGAAATTACGATAAATGAAGGCAAACTCCGTACCAATCACACCACCGCCAATAATCGTAATACTTTTTGGTAGTTCAGTAGAGGCAAGGGCATCGGTGCTATTCATTACAAAAGGAAGATTGATGCCAGGAATATTCACTTTGGTAATTTTGGAACCTGTCGCAATAATGATATCTTTTGCTGTAACCTGGTAATGTCGTAGTCCTTTGACGCTTACTTGTGTGGCAGATAAAAAGGCAGCTTGACCGCGAATGATTTCAATATTATTTCTTTCCATTAAATAATCAATACCCGAAATCAACTTTCCTTTGATCTCATCTTTACGACGAATGACTTGTTTCATATCGACTTGAAGATCTGTTCCCGCATGAATACCAAACAAAGACGATTCCTTGATGTGGTGACAAATCTCAGAAGACTTCACCAGGGATTTAGTTGGAATACAACCTACATTAAGACAGGTGCCACCCAATTCCTCTTTTTCCACCAAGGCCACCTTTATTCCTTTTTTAGCGGCATAAATCGCTGCCACATACCCTCCAGGTCCGGCTCCAATAATTAGCAAATCCACGTTCTTATCCACTATAGGTTGTTCCACCTTGATAGCCTGTGATGCTACTGTAGACGTCCCCTCTTCGGTAGCAGCTTCAATTGTAAATAAGGCCTGATTAGAGGATACTTCGTCGCCTTCTTCAAAGTGGATTTTACTAATACTTCCTTCGACATTTGCTGTAATTTCTCGAACACCTTTGCCTGTCTCAACCTCAAGAAGTACATCCCCAAAGGAAACGTTCTGTCCGAGCTGGACGTGATTTTTGCTAGCTTTCCCTTTTTTTCCTCCAGGGATCATTGACATTTTAACTTCCATAATTTTTTCAAACCCCTTCACGACCAAAAGAGAATTCATTGAGCCCTTTTAGCGAAAAATTTAATGTCTGACTACGCCTGCTTGTACCAATTTAACCCCATTAGCCAAACAATCCCCAACCGGACAAGTCTTTTCGACAAACGCTGCAAAAGCTTCTGCTTTTTCTTGGCTCTCTGTCGTTTTAAAGTGCATGGCAAAACGTATTTCCTGAAATCCACATCGAACATCCGCTAACCCCATGAACCCATCCGGGTCCAAATCTCCTTCCAGCTCTACATGGAATTCTTCATATGAGAACCCAAAGCCTTCGGCAAAAGCAGCAACAACGATCGACTGACATGCACCAAGCGCACACAGAAGTGCTTCAACCGGATTCATCGCTTTGTCGGTTCCACCAAAATCTTCAGGCTCATCCATCACAATTTTGAACCCTCTGGATTGAGCTTCCACTTGCAACCCTTCAGGTAATTTTTTTGCAGTAGCTTTAAATGTAGTTAACATAAATATAACCTCCCGTTTACTTTGTGAAATAAGTAACTTTATTCAGGGAAATTGTAGCACTCTTAGTTTCGAAAATCAATAGTTAGCTAAGTAATTTATTTTAGTTGTTAGTATCTGATATGATGAAAAGTACAAAGGTCTGTTATACTTAAGTTGATGTATAAGAAATATAGTTCAGTTGAATGGGTTGGTGTGGCCATGTTTAACTTAGAGGATTGTCTTGCTTTTATTACCAATCGTAGTGGAAAAATCTTTTCGGAAGCCTTGGAGAAAGAATTTCGACCTTATAACATTACTAGGAGTCAATGGATTGCGATGTATTACATCAATACACACAAATCCATGACTCAACGGGAACTCGCAGAAGAATTGTCGATTAAGGAGCCAAGTGTAGTGCGGCTGCTACAAAAACTAGAAGCCGAAGGATATTTACTTCGAAGTATTGATGATGCAGATAAACGAATGAAACAAATTCAATTATCCGATCTTGGTACGCAGGTTTGCCTTAAGCTTCTGCCGATTGCTGAGAAGTTTAAGCAAGACACCATTGCTGGGATCTCTCAAGACGATCTTCGTATCTTTGAGAGTGTGCTTCAGAGAATGGTTGATAACACAAGGAAATAACAAGTATAGAAAAACGACCAGGAAGGTACCTCCCTTGGTCGTTTTTCTTATAAAGCACGCATGTAATTGCTGGTTTACACTTCTATACTTACTGGAAAAGTAGAAGTAAATGGTTAAGTAAGCACAGGATTAGTAACATGAGATATCTTACTGTATATTTTATAAAGAAAGTGCGTAAATGAAATCGCATCTCTAAGATTGACTCGATTCCAAAAAGAAAGACACACCCCTTAATGGGATGTGCCTTTTTTCTTGCTTGGCAACGTCCTACTCTCCCAGGACCCTGCGGTCCAAGTACCATCGGCGCTGGAGGGCTTAACGGTCGTGTTCGGGATGGGTACGTGTGGAACCCCTCCGCTATCGCCACCAAACATGAATTTGCCTCGCAAATTCCTTCGTAAGGTTATTCGGTTCATCACAGATTCTGTGAATGAATCGCCATACGCTTGTTGTATGTACTTCTACATACCTTCAAGGTTACACCCTGAAAACTGGATCCGAAACTTCATTGCGTCTTATCTTTAGGATAAGCCCTCGACCGATTAGTATTGGTCAGCTCCATGCATTACTGCACTTCCACCCCCAACCTATCTACCTCGTCGTCTTCAAGGGGTCTTACATACTGGGAAATCTCATCTTGAGGGGGGCTTCACGCTTAGATGCTTTCAGCGCTTATCCCTTCCGTACATAGCTACCCAGCGGTGCTCCTGGCGGAACAACTGGTACACCAGCGGTACGTCCATCCCGGTCCTCTCGTACTAAGGACAGCTCCTCTCAAATTTCCTACGCCCACGACAGATAGGGACCGAACTGTCTCACGACGTTCTGAACCCAGCTCGCGTACCGCTTTAATGGGCGAACAGCCCAACCCTTGGGACCTACTTCAGCCCCAGGATGCGATGAGCCGACATCGAGGTGCCAAACCTCCCCGTCGATGTGGACTCTTGGGGGAGATAAGCCTGTTATCCCCAGGGTAGCTTTTATCCGTTGAGCGATGGCCCTTCCATGCGGTACCACCGGATCACTAAGCCCGACTTTCGTCCCTGCTCGACTTGTAGGTCTCGCAGTCAAGCTCCCTTCTGCCTTTGCACTCTTCGAATGATTTCCAACCATTCTGAGGGAACCTTGGGGCGCCTCCGTTACTCTTTAGGAGGCGACCGCCCCAGTCAAACTGCCCACCTGACACTGTCCTCGTACCGGATTACGGTACCAAGTTAGAACCTAGATACGATCAGGGTGGTATCCCAAGGATGCCTCCCTTCAAGCTGGCGCTCAAAGTTCTACGGCTCCCACCTATCCTGTACAGATCGTACCCAAATTCAATATCAAGCTGCAGTAAAGCTCCATGGGGTCTTTCCGTCTTGTCGCGGGTAACCTGCATCTTCACAGGTATTAAAATTTCACCGGATCTCTCGTTGAGACAGCGCCCAAGTCGTTACGCCATTCGTGCGGGTCAGAATTTACCTGACAAGGAATTTCGCTACCTTAGGACCGTTATAGTTACGGCCGCCGTTTACTGGGGCTTCGGTTCATAGCTTCGCCCGAAGGCTTACCACTCCCCTTAACCTTCCAGCACCGGGCAGGCGTCAGCCCGTATACTTCGCCTTGCGGCTTCGCACAGACCTGTGTTTTTGCTAAACAGTCGCTTGGGCCTTTTCACTGCGGCCCCCTCGGGCTATTCACCCTACCGAGGCACCCCTTCTCCCGAAGTTACGGGGTCATTTTGCCGAGTTCCTTAACGAGAGTTCTTCCGCGCGCCTTAGAATTCTCTTCTCGCCTACCTGTGTCGGTTTGCGGTACGGGCACCTTCTCCTGGCTAGAGGCTTTTCTTGGCAGTCTGAGATCATGACCTTCGCTACTATAATTTTCGCTCCCCATCACAGCCCAGCCTTACGATGTGCGGATTTGCCTACACATCAGCCTCACTGCTTAGACGGACATCCATCAGTCCGCGTCACTACCCTACTGCGTCACCCCATCGCTCATAGCGGATTACGGTGGTACAGGAATTTCTACCTGTTGTCCTTCGACTACGCCTATCGGCCTCGCCTTAGGTCCCGACTTACCCTGAGCGGACGAACCTTCCTCAGGAACCCTTAGGCTTTCGGCGGATCTGATTCTCACAGATCTTTTCGTTACTCATACCGGCATTCTCACTTGAATGCAGTCCAGCGCTCCTTCCGGTACACCTTCAACCCGCATTCAACGCTCCCCTACCCCTGATGCAAAGCATCAAGCCATAGCTTCGGTGGTGTGTTTAGCCCCGTTACATTTTCGGCGCAGAGTCACTCGACCAGTGAGCTATTACGCACTCTTTCAATGGTGGCTGCTTCTAAGCCAACATCCTGGTTGTCTGTGCAACTCCACATCCTTTCCCACTTAACACACACTTGGGGACCTTAGCTGATGGTCTGGGCTGTTTCCCTTTCGACAATGGATCTTAGCACTCACTGTCTGACTCCCGGAACTAAATCTATGGCATTCGGAGTTTGACTGAGCTTGGTAACCCTTGCGGGCCCCGCACCCAATCAGTGCTCTACCTCCACGATTCTTCTTTCCGAGGCTAGCCCTAAAGCTATTTCGGGGAGAACCAGCTATCTCCGGGTTCGATTGGAATTTCTCCGCTACCCCCACCTCATCCCCGCATTTTTCAACATGCGTGGGTTCGGGCCTCCAGTGCGTGTTACCGCACCTTCACCCTGGACAGGGGTAGATCACCCGGTTTCGGGTCTACGTCCACGTACTCATTCGCCCTATTCAGACTCGCTTTCGCTGCGGCTTCAGCTCTTCACCTTAACCTTGCACGGGAACGTAACTCGCCGGTTCATTCTACAAAAGGCACGCCATCACCCATAGATCGGGCTCTGACTTCTTGTAAGCACACGGTTTCAGGATCTATTTCACTCCCCTTCCGGGGTGCTTTTCACCTTTCCCTCACGGTACTGCTTCACTATCGGTCGCCAGGGAGTATTTAGCCTTGGCAGATGGTCCTGCCGGATTCATACGGGGTTTCACGTGCCCCGCACTACTCGGGATCCGTCTCGGAGGGAACAGGTTTTGAACTACAGGGCTTTTACCTTCTCTGGCGGGCCTTTCCAGACCTCTTCATCTAACCGGTTCCTTTGTAACTCCATGTGAGACGTCCCACAACCCCAAGGAGCAAGCTCCTTGGTTTGGGCTAATCCGCGTTCGCTCGCCGCTACTGACGGAATCACTATTGTTTTCTCTTCCTCAGGGTACTTAGATGTTTCAGTTCCCCTGGTCTGCCTCTCACTCACCTATGAATTCAGTGAGTAGTGACTGTCGATGAAGACAGCCGGGTTTCCCCATTCGGACATCCCCGGATCAAAGCTTGCTTACAGCTCCCCGAGGCTTTATCGTTGTTCGCCACGTCCTTCGTCGGCTCCTGGCGCCTAGGCATCCTCCGTGTGCTCTTTGTAGCTTAACCTAGACTTTTCTTTCATAAAAAGAAAATGTCGATATCTGCTACCTTTATTTCACTTGTTTACACAAGATCAGCTTAAAGGAATATTCTAAAACGCAATTTCGTTTCGGTATCCAGTTTTCAAGGTGCAATTCGCTTCGTCGAAGCGAAGCCCGATGAATATTTCGGTTCCACACGATGTGTGAATGAAACATTCGTCGAATCTTGAGAGTTTGAACTCTCAAAACTGAGCAACGAGTGAGTAAGTTCAGGATATCCATTTCATTCACACGAACGTGATGAACCGAATTGAATATCCGATCGCAGGTACATGTACCTGCTGATTTGAATGTTTCCATTGCAGGAAACGATTCTCCATAGAAAGGAGGTGATCCAGCCGCACCTTCCGATACGGCTACCTTGTTACGACTTCACCCCAATCATCTACCCCACCTTCGGCGGCTGGCCCCTTGCGGTTACCTCACCGACTTCGGGTGTTGTAAACTCTCGTGGTGTGACGGGCGGTGTGTACAAGACCCGGGAACGTATTCACCGCGGCATGCTGATCCGCGATTACTAGCAATTCCGACTTCATGTAGGCGAGTTGCAGCCTACAATCCGAACTGAGACCGGCTTTTCTAGGATTGGCTCCACCTCGCGGCTTCGCTTCCCGTTGTACCGGCCATTGTAGTACGTGTGTAGCCCAGGTCATAAGGGGCATGATGATTTGACGTCATCCCCACCTTCCTCCGGTTTGTCACCGGCAGTCTGCTTAGAGTGCCCAGCTTGACCTGCTGGCAACTAAGCATAAGGGTTGCGCTCGTTGCGGGACTTAACCCAACATCTCACGACACGAGCTGACGACAACCATGCACCACCTGTCTCCTCTGTCCCGAAGGAAAGGTCTATCTCTAGACCGGTCAAAGGGATGTCAAGACCTGGTAAGGTTCTTCGCGTTGCTTCGAATTAAACCACATACTCCACTGCTTGTGCGGGTCCCCGTCAATTCCTTTGAGTTTCAGTCTTGCGACCGTACTCCCCAGGCGGAATGCTTAATGTGTTAACTTCGGCACCAAGGGTATCGAAACCCCTAACACCTAGCATTCATCGTTTACGGCGTGGACTACCAGGGTATCTAATCCTGTTTGCTCCCCACGCTTTCGCGCCTCAGCGTCAGTTACAGCCCAGAGAGTCGCCTTCGCCACTGGTGTTCCTCCACATCTCTACGCATTTCACCGCTACACGTGGAATTCCACTCTCCTCTTCTGCACTCAAGCTCCCCAGTTTCCAGTGCGACCCGAAGTTGAGCCTCGGGATTAAACACCAGACTTAAAGAGCCGCCTGCGCGCGCTTTACGCCCAATAATTCCGGACAACGCTTGCCCCCTACGTATTACCGCGGCTGCTGGCACGTAGTTAGCCGGGGCTTTCTTCTCAGGTACCGTCACTCTTGTAGCAGTTACTCTACAAGACGTTCTTCCCTGGCAACAGAGCTTTACGATCCGAAAACCTTCATCACTCACGCGGCGTTGCTCCGTCAGGCTTTCGCCCATTGCGGAAGATTCCCTACTGCTGCCTCCCGTAGGAGTCTGGGCCGTGTCTCAGTCCCAGTGTGGCCGATCACCCTCTCAGGTCGGCTACGCATCGTCGCCTTGGTAGGCCTTTACCCCACCAACTAGCTAATGCGCCGCAGGCCCATCCACAAGTGACAGATTGCTCCGCCTTTCCTCCTTCTCCCATGCAGGAAAAGGATGTATCGGGTATTAGCTACCGTTTCCGGTAGTTATCCCTGTCTTGTGGGCAGGTTGCCTACGTGTTACTCACCCGTCCGCCGCTAGGTTAATTAGAAGCAAGCTTCTAATTAACCTCGCTCGACTTGCATGTATTAGGCACGCCGCCAGCGTTCGTCCTGAGCCAGGATCAAACTCTCCATTAAAGACGTTACAAAGTAACGTCAACCTGTTTCATCTTCATCCACTCCAATGAGAAGAACCGAAGATGAAACAATATAGAAAGAGCGATTAGCTCATTTTGAAACTGACGAGATAAAATATCTCATTTTGCTTCCATTTCATACAGCCAGATGGCATGTACTAAATTTTCAGCATTGGATTTTATAAATAAAATCCGCACTCACTCGTTGTTCAGTTTTCAAAGATCAAATTCTTTTTCACTGCGTTTTTCAGCAGCTATAAGATCATATCATGTTCATTTCAAAAATGCAAGGGTTATTTTATTCTTTTTTATTAAAATTATTTCACCCTAATTATTCTTTTTTGAAACGGCTGTTTTATTGTCAGCTCAATCAATATACCATTTTGCTTTACTGATTACCACAGGTAAATTATGCAACGTTAGCATTTCGGTGTATAGCTATGGTGTATTTGGGCATCTAGATAGATCGCCAGACCCGATCTAGTTTTGGTAGATGCTTTTGCCTGCTCTAGCTTGTGCACCACTTGTTCCTAGTAGCGCCTCACCGTTCCTACAAAAATATATTAATAGTAGGAAGGGCAATTAAACTGTGTAATTTTAAGATAGAAGCCTGTGCAAATTATGAAATGAGGACTTTCTCTATTCGATTTTCATGCAAGCTCCTTCCCCCTGACAGTTAGGTAAACACAAAAAAACGACCAAATGGTCGTTTTTTTCTAGTCTATGCTCTCTTTGGACGCATCCATAACATGATAGGAAGTAATGCCAGTGCCAGAATTCCTCCCGCATAAGAAAGTATGGAATAGCTTGAATTTGCTACAATCATCCCGGACAGTGCTCCTCCCGAAGCTCCAGCCAAAGCAATAAGTACGTCCACCGATCCCTGTACCTTAGCTTGATTAGATGTTGTTGTCGAATCTACAATCAAAGCGGTTCCGCTAATCAGTCCAAAATTCCACCCTATCCCTAAAAGAGAAAGCGCCACAATAAGCATAACCATTGAATCAGTGGGAGCCAGTGCAGCTACTACGCCAGCGAGAAGTAGCGTTACAGCTGAAGCCATCGCCATCGCTATACGACCAATCTTATCGACAAGAATACCCGTAACCAGGGACGGAAGATACATAGCACCAATATGAAAACCGATGACTAATCCTACTTCACCGAGTCCATGTCCATGGTGCTTCATATGTACGGGAGTCATCGTCATAATCGCAACCATGACAATTTGAGTTATTATCATGATTAAAGCGCCAAGAGTAATTCCTTTTCTGCCGTCACGAGTAGCCTCAAGATCAGAATTCGACTGGCTTCCTGGTGCTGTCTGATTCGCAACCGCTTTGGCTACCAATAAAGGATCTGGATGAAGAAGGAGCAATAATATTATGCCTGCTAATGTATAGGCTACAGCCGCTAAAAGAAAAGGTCCCGCTAAACTGGGAACTCCAATGGATAGCGCAAACTCTCCCGTAACGTTAACTAAATTGGGACCGGCTACCGCTCCGATCGTTGTAAAGACCATAGCCATACTCGCAGCTGTTGCTCTCTGCTTTGAATTTGCGAGATCTGTACCGGCATAACGAGCCTGCAAGTTTGTAGCCGTTCCCGATCCATAAACAAGAAGGGAAATTAAAAGCAGGGTAATACTGTTCATAAGAGCTGCAACAACGACACCAACCGCCCCAACTCCCCCTGCGATAAAACCAAGTCCCAATCCCATTCGTCGGCCGAATCTTTGGGAAAACCGACCGACGAGGAGTGCTGCAACCGCTGATCCAAGTGTAAATAATGCTGTAGGAATCCCCGTAAACTTATCCGTGCCCAGCATATCTTGCGCCAACAACGCACCAACGGTTACTCCGGCAGCCAGTCCAGCGCCTCCAAAAATTTGAGAGAAAATAACGGTGATAAGC
Source organism: Paenibacillus sp. DP01 (assembly GCF_044784315.1). Taxonomy (NCBI): domain Bacteria; kingdom Bacillati; phylum Bacillota; class Bacilli; order Caryophanales; family Paenibacillaceae; genus Paenibacillus; species Paenibacillus sp. DP01. The sequence continues at coordinate 750,073 of NZ_CP173059.1, read as the reverse complement.
GTACGACGATACAGTTTTCTTTGCTTATCTGAAGATTCCACATAGGAATTGATAAGCGCTTGCTTCTTCTGGGAAGCATTCGTCAAATTCATTAAGGCTAACATCCTCCCCTGATTCCCTACAGAACAGTTATCTATTTTTTTCATCAAAAAGCGACGGTCTTATCGGCCCACTCGACAAGCTACATTTGCAGAACGAAAAACATTCCAAGCTTCATGATCCTGTCACTTCGTTAAGAATAAAGTCGTTCCAATCGTGAACACTCTTATCCAAGTGTCTAGCTTTGAAGCCATGAGCTTGCAACAATTCAATAGCCCTAACCGCCATTAAGCAATACGGGCCTCTGCAATAAGCCACAATCTTCGAGTCGGCTGGCAACAGAGATAACTGCTCCGCTAATTCTTCAATTGGAACGGAAACAGCTCCCGGTATATGAGCAGTTTCATATTCATCTCGCGGCCGTACATCAAGAAGTGTGACCTCCCCTTTTTCCATCCGCATTGCCAATTCTTCCATTGTGACTCCTTCAACATCTGAGAATTGACCCAAAAATTGCTCTTTAATGTGTTGAACTTCAATTAACTGCTTTTCAGACAGGTCATACAATGAATTTAAAAAGTGCAAAACAGATGAGTCAGAAAGTTCATAATAGACAAAGTTTCCTTGCTTTTTGGATTGAACCAACTTAGCCTGATATAGAGTTTGTAGATGCTGAGAAACATTGGCAACGGACATCGAAGTCATTTTAGATAGAACTTCAACTGATTTGGGTCCTTGTATGAGAATATCAAGAATTTCCAACCTTTTCGGGCTGGACAAGCATTTTCCGATCCGTGCGTATTCGGTGAAAAGTCCATCTTTGAAATCTCGTTCGTTCACTATTAAACACCCCATTCACTATACTATTCAATTGATTTCTTTAATATTAATAACGAAATTATAAATCTTCCTTTTTTTCATGTCAATTCTGAAATATATTCAGTTTTCACGCAAAAAAGCCAGCTGCAAGAGCTGGCAAAAATTCATTTTCTCCTTTATTCCACTTTCAAGCTGATTTCTCCCTGTAATTCCCCATCTGCTGAGGCTTGTAGCAACAGTTCACCAGCTACATCCCCGGATTGTACGATTACAAGACACCTTCCTCTGTGTGTTCGTCTTCCTTTTCCCTTGAAAGGTTCATCACTGGTGAGATCCCCATTGTCTATACCAAGGATACGGCCATCACCATGCAGCTCAAAGCTCAAATCAACATCCCGGTTAGGTACAACGATCCCGTGTTGATCGATAACGGTTACTTCCACATGAGATATCTCATGCCCATCAGCAGGTAGAGTCGCCCGATCAGCCTCCATTTTTAGAGCATAAGGAAGCTCGGCGGTAGTCAGTTCATGTTCACAAACCTGCTGATTCCCATTGCGGCCTATAGCCCGAATTTTGCCTGGTGTATAGGGGAGCTCCCATAGGATTAAATGATTAGGGTAATCAGCCAACTTTCTCTCACCGTATGATTCCTCGTTCACGATCAATTCTACGCTCTCGCAGTTGGTAAAGGTAACCAACTGTATCAGTTTTCCTGCGTATTCAGGAAATGTCCAATGATCTTCCATAGCTGGCGATTTCCAGTGCATTTTCCATGTCGGATTATACTCCGATTTCATATGCTCATTAAATACGGCTATGTGCACAACTGGCTGATCAGACCAAAGACTTTGCTGGAGATAAGATACAGGTTTGCGAAACCCACACGTGTCAATCAGGCCGGAGGACCACCCTTTGGAGGGGTAGCTTGTTTCTCCCAAATAGTCGATTCCACTCCAAACAAATTGACCAATCACATAATCATGATTAGCGACATCAAACCAGGGATTCAGGGGCAAATAACCTTTAACCCGGTTATTTTTCCCCCGATAATATGGGAACGTCTCTGTTCCAAGGATAAGCGTATCCGGCATGGCTGCTCTATAGTGTTCATACCACTGCTCCTGATAGTTCAGCCCCAGTACATCCACTCGTTGGGCCAGCAGCTTGGTATGCTCCACCTTGGCCTCAATCGAACCATCACGCAAGCTGATCGGTGTATTATGCGGCTCAAGCGCGCAGGTAACAGGCCGGGTTGGATCCTTTTCATGGCAAAAGGCAACGAGCTGCTCCAACATGTTTAGCATGGACGGTTGACCTTGGTTCTCCACTTCATTACCAACGCTCCACATAAAAACACTAGGATGATTTCTGTCTCTAACAAGCATGGCCTCCAGATCCTTTGCCCACCATTCATCATATATATGCTCATAGGAAAGAGATTTCCATTTGTCAAAAGCCTCGTCCACCACCAAGAAACCCATATGGTCACATAAGTCTAATAATTCGGGCGCCATAGGATTATGCGCAAAACGGATTGAGTTGCAGCCCATTTCCTTCAGCTTCTCCAGCCTTCTCTTCATGGCCGTATCATGGTAAGCAGCCCCTAGACAGCCTAAATCATGGTGAATGCACACTCCCTTCAGCTTCAAGCTGCTTCCATTTAGCAATAATCCTTTTTGAGATTCGAGGATCACTTCTCTTATGCCAAAAGGGATACGATAACGATCCACCTCAGTATTGTCGCAATAGATCGTCGTTTGGGCTTCATAGAGCACCGGGTTGTCCGGTGACCATAATTCTGGTTCTATAACTCTCGTTCTCTGCTCAATTTCCTCTGTTTCAAAGCCCGCAAGAGCTACTCGGTTTTCAATTTTTCCTTTTAGTTGTCCCTGTGAATCCAGTATTTCAGTCTTAATCGTACACTCTACGGCATGCTCATGGTGATTGCTGATCTTGATTCTGGCACTCACCTTGGCTTCATCTGGCGAAATTTCAGGTGTGGTAATAGTAGTTCCCCATTCGGTTACGTGAAGATAATCCGTATAAATCAGCCACACATTACGATAAATACCGGCCCCCGAATACCATCTGTCAGGCGGAAGAAGCGTATTGTCCACTTTGACCGCAATTACGTTATCCTCGTCCCACCGAATATATGGAGTCAAATCATATTGAAAGCTAACATACCCATAGGGCCGCTTGCCCACAAAATGCCCATTGAGCCAAACCTCACTATTACTGTGAATGCCATCGAATTGTATGTATACGCGCTGTTTTGGAGAGGAGGGCTTCACATTAAAATGCTTTCTGTACCACCCAACAGACCACCTGGGCAAATAAGCTTGATTGCCGCCATACAGCATATGTGGATCAAAGGACTTTTCAATACTCCAATCATGAGGGATATGAAGGTCCTGCCAATGCCCATCGTTATAGTTTGTCTTCTCAGCGCCTGTGTAATTGCCTTCTATAAATTTCCAGTCCGTTCTGAACGGCATAATCACTCTGCTTCCCATTATCTTGCCTCCATTTCATAAAGTAGATGAACGGATATAAACAACAGTGCGGGATGATCATCAGCATAGGTATGTTCTCTCTTACAATATTTCAAACACAGGGCGATCCTCAACAAAGTAGACGGGGAGCGTTGGAAATTGGACGGAAAGTGTTTCAGCAAGATACTTCATACCAGGTGCTTCACTTTCAGCATGTCCCAGCATGATAAGTGCTTTATTTTGCCCTTGATAGACAGCGTCTTTCACATATTCCGGTGTTTCCCATTCGGGCCCTTCACCAGCAATGATCAGGTCTACATTTTCATGTAGAAATAATGGTATGGCTAGTTCACCACCTCCCCTATATCCGACTAAGATTCCCACTCGTTCACACGGCATGGATACCTCGCCAGCAACTCGTACATAACGAATATGAAGTTTGGCTTTTATATATTCAGCGATCTCTTTAACTTCCATAGCTGGAATAGCCAAAATGGCGGAAGCAGGCTGCTGTTTTACAACGTAGGCGTGCCAGTCAAGCGCCTGAAGAAGTCCAACCATCACTCCATCCGGCTGATAACGGTGTATGGTGTCATGAAAACGATAAATCCCTACGCCTGAGTCGGCGACCAGGCGAGATTTGTGCAAATAGACAGGATCATGTAGTAAACATTCCTGGATACCGTGATGGCTATAATACATACCTTCATGCGTAATAATAAAATTCGCGCCAAGCGAAATAGCTTGTTCTATCACATATTGCGATGCACAGAAAGCGGTTACAATTCCTTGAATCTCAATATCCCTGAGCTCTGGGTTAAGCAGATCTACGGTCGTATTGGGTATGTCTATTCCCTTTGTCAGATGATTCACCATCTGCCCCATAGTCATGGTCATACACGTATCCCTCCCCATGAAAAATATGTATCAATTGTACCATTTTATTCTATTATGGGGTCTATTATTTCTAGCAAAATAGCCAGCTCCAAGTGAGCCAGCTGTTTTACGAATGCATCTATTTTTTTATTTCAGAACTCCCAAAATGGAGTCAATTCGTTCTTTTGCTCCTTGCCAAGATGCCATGACCGGGAACTCATATTGCTCTCTTGCCTTCATATTCCATGGATGAGGAATACAAAGCACTTGCTTCCCCTCCTGCAGTGCAGGCACTAAATTATGAGGACCATCATCAATCAGGAGATCATAGTTAATCAGATTCTTTCGTTTGCATGGGAAAAAGTTCTCAATCGGAATGAATGGCATATGTCTTTGAAGCCAATTCCATTTCTCCACGACGGTTTTTGGTTCTGCCGCTGTCACAATAATGACATCAAAAGCATTGTAAAGCTTCTCCATTTCTTCTACGACATACTCGTCATACAGTTCAAGTTCCTCAAACAAACCCGGTCGTCCATAAAATACATCATGTGTGCTTTTGGGATGACGTAGATGATCGGTGTTCCAATCTAACATTTCTTCATAACGAAGCGGATGAGTGGGAAATTCACTATTGTTATGGTATATAGCCCGTTTGACGAGATGACAGATCGTATCGTCCATATCGACTGCTATGATTGGTTTTCTCATCATCTTGCCCCTATCCATTCTGGTAAAAGTATTACGAGAATATCATACAATAATTTAATACCGGGGTGAAGCTGGGTATCGACTATATCATTGGTGCTCACATGACCCCTGATAACTTCCCAAACATATTGTTAGGTATTTTACATAAAACAAATCTATTATAATAAAAAGTTAGGTTTTATTTTATTATTTTTAGCTAACTCATCAATAAAAATCATCAAGAAAACATGTCATATTAGAGAGAATAATCATAATATAACCTTTGAAAATACTATTTTAATAAGAAATTTGTACATAAATATTCCGAAAACAAAAATAAACTAAAAAAATCAATTGAATAACAAATTCACAAATGATAGAATAACGAAAAATAACTTTTTCAAAAATGGAAGCGCTTTATATTGTGTTTAGCTTACTGCTATTTGCATACTTACATACCTACTCCACCTCTACATAGCAGGAAGTTGAATAATATATTTTAGGGAGGAAATAAAAGTGAAAGCATTGTTAAGAAAAGCATTATTGTCTGGACTCGCTGGTCTGCTTATCATGATTGGTTTGGGGGGATTCTTCTCCAAGGCGCAAGCTGCTTCAGGTTTCTATGTAAGCGGTACCAAATTGTATGACTCTACAGGCAAGCCGTTCGTTATGAGAGGCGTCAATCATGCTCACACTTGGTACAAAAACGATCTTTATACTGCCATCCCAGCCATTGCCAAGACAGGTACTAATACCGTTCGGATTGTCCTTTCTAACGGAACACAATACACCAAGGATGACATAAATTCCGTAAAAAATATTATCTCCCTAGTCACAAGTTATAAAATGATTCCTGTACTTGAGGTTCATGACGCTACGGGTAAAGACGACTATGCGTCTTTGGATGCGGCTGTGAATTACTGGATTAGCATAAAAGATGCCCTGATCGGCAAGGAAGATCGGGTTATCGTGAACATTGCGAACGAATGGTATGGCTCTTGGAATGGAGGCGGCTGGGCAGATGGGTATAAGCAAGCAATTCCCAAGCTGAGAAACGCAGGTATTAAAAATACGCTCATCGTCGATTGTGCTGGTTGGGGGCAATATCCTCAATCTATCAATGACTTCGGTAAGTCTGTATTTGCAGCTGATTCTTTGAAGAATACGGTATTCTCCATCCATATGTATGAGTTCGCTGGTAAAGATGTTCTAACTGTTCGAACCAATATTGATAACGTTCTGAATCAAGGACTCCCTCTGATTATTGGTGAATTTGGCGGTTACCACCAGGGTGCAGACGTCGACGAGACAGAAATCATGAGATACGGCCAATCCAAAGGCATAGGCTGGTTAGCTTGGTCCTGGTACGGTAATAGCTCCAACCTTTCTTATCTTGATCTTGTAACAGGACCTAACGGCAATCTGACCGATTGGGGCCGCACTGTGGTAGAAGGAACCAACGGTATCAAAGAAACATCGAAAAAAGCCGGTATCTACTAAAAAGACAATGAGAATATAAAAAGGCTCATGGATTGATTCGTGCAAAAGGGTGCATTGTTGCGCCATTTTAGAAAAAAGAATCAATCTATGAGCTATTCATTTTTAATACTTTGCACTAAAGTATTCGCTGAGCGCCTCTGCTCTTGCACTCCCTAATTTATACGGTGATTTGGATTTCATACACAGGCACAATACTGACCGTGCCAATGTCCGCAATTCGTTCCTCCGTTGTCTCTTTCCAGCCAGCCATGGTCGTATTGCTATTAAGAACCTTGCCCTTTCGAATTGGAGAAACATATACGTACATCCCTCGCTCGATAAGCCGATGTTCAAATGACTTCAAACCTATTTCCCAGGTCGTATGGTTGCAGAAGTTATCGTGAATCAGTTCACCATCAATAAATGCATAACCGATATCTCCCGTATAATCGATACGCAGCAGAGCCTCCTTGACCCCATCAAGGGCATTTGTTTCAAAATCAAGGACGAATTTATCATGATTCACCCTTTTCAGATTAAAGTGTATTTCCTTCTTAGGAACTCTGAACCGATACGTTGTAAATAATTCACTTTCTGTTGTTGCAAGCAACTCTCCACCGGATATGGATGTGATTGAGTCGTCAAAATCCGGGAATACACTCAGTGTTACAATCTCCTGATCTGTTGATTCCAGTTTCACCTCAGCTCCAGATACAAGTAAATTGGCACTTGTCAGGATAACTCTGTCTCGACCTTGCAGGTTGACCTTCCAAAACTCCAAGCTTTGTCCATCAGTCATCGTGTAAATGACAACTTTTTGGCCACTTTCAGATACCAGGCGAATGACACTCTCTTCCTCTTCAGCAACCTGAATGATCATATTCTCATCCAATTGCTCTATCGAACCTTTGTCGATTGTGGCACGGATGATATGTTTTGATTCCAATGCATACGTTCCTTTTATCCCGTCTGGTACAAAGAAAAAATAATATATTTCTCCATCCTCTTCTATCCTTGTTATCAGCTGGGCTGTTGCATATTTGAGCTTTATTCCATCCAAATTGAGGTTAAAAGGCAAAATAGCGAAGCTATCCCGTCCTAATGTCAGTTCACCTTGACTAGGGATTACAATCGTTTCCTCAGGCAGGTCAATGCTTACATTGAAATTGCACAGGTCGTAATTTTCAACATGGTCCTGAAAATTATTTAGAAACAGGTACCCCGCCCCGGCACTGGAGCGAATCGCATATCGTAAGGTATCCACATCATAAGGGTCCATTGGGGACGTGTCCTCTGGCAGAATAGTCTTCGTCAGAGAGAATTGCTTTTGAAACGTTGAAAGAAAATAATGCTGTAGCTTTGTTCTTCGGTATGACTCCCTTATTTGACCGAATTCTCCAATCATGGCATTGAAATCATAGGATATTTTAGGTGTAGCCATATCGTTTGTGAACGGGTTAACCTTACCTCGCGGATTGGAACCCCCATGATACATATAGTATCCGATCAGGTTACAGCCTTCTGCAACCTTCATGACAGTCATCGCTGGAACACTGCGATAGGGAAAGACAAACCGGTATTTATAAAACTGAACCATACCGCCACCCATTTCGCAGCAAGCGTACGGATAGTCTTCCGGGGCGTATAGGGGCTCAAAATTGTAGCTTTTCGGAATCTTGTTATTATGCTTGTCTCGGAAAATGTATTCCGGTGTCGCAGGATGCTCATCCTTCCCCTCCAACCGTCCCTCTTCATAATAGATCCACGGCCAGTAGGCATATCCGCCCCATAAGGGCAGCATATCAGGAACAGGCGTTGTCGCTCCTCCCCATCCTGTGCATGTATAGATCGGAGTATCAATACCCGCTTCCAGAGCTATTTCTTTAAGTTTTAACATATGCGAATTACCGTCACTCCCAGAGTTTAACCACATATCATTAATTCCTACAGTCAATCCCCACTGAGCAGAGGAATGATGATGCTCGTTTTCGATTTGGGTGCCGATGATCGGCCCACCCTCCTTATATAACAACCCTTGAACCTGAATACCGATTTCGTTATACATTCTTCTCGTATAAAACAAATATCCCTCATCATTAGAACGAACCTCAAATGGGCGGCCAAATAGCCAATCCGGTATACCGCCGTTTCGGATTTCGCCATGATTGAAGGGTCCGATTCGGATAATGACATAGAGCTGATGTTTGCCACATAACTCAATAAAATAGCGGAGGTTTTTGTTCGCACTCCAATTAAAAATACCTTCGACTTCTTCATGTAAATTCCAAAAAACATAAGTAGCAATGATATTGACGCCACCCATTTTTACTTTAATAATTTCGTCTTCCCAATAGCGTTCATCATAGCGTGCATAATGGAATTCACCACAAATCCCGAAAAAAAGCTCTCCATCCTTCTCCATAAAATAGTTGGTGAAGCCGATTTGTTCTCCCTTTGGATTGATGCCGCCAAGTCTGAGTTGGCCTTTCACAATATGCTTATGATCATCTTGGACCGTAATTCGATAGTTTCTCATAAAGTTCACTCCCCTCAATCGTTCATATTGAATGACACCAGCTATCTCAGAGACAATAGATTGTCTAGGAAGGAACCTCTAATCTGAATTTAGGATAAATTGGTTCCACTTGCACTGCCAGGCTATATCATTCCAGAACGGATGATGCGGAGCACAGTTGGAGCAGAGGGTCATTCCCCAGAACCCCAGTGCCATTCCTTTTCGCAACACATATTCGGCTATATATTTACCGACCGGACCTTCTTCAAATTGGGCATGCAGGGGCGTATAGCCTACATATCCTTCTCCTATGACAATTGGAATACCGGAACGACGGGTCCACTCATGAATCTCCTCCAATCGGGAGTCGGCCTTCTGCAACATGGCCATTTTATGATCTCCGTACCGATCGTACAAAAATAAATCCCATTGATCCGGATCTACCCAGTCGTGTAAATAAATAAGCCTCATGCCAACGGGATTGCCCTCCATCCGCCAATTTTGCTCTGGAGGCAGAGCCCATTCTGGAAATGGAGGGGCATCTTCCCTCAATAGGGATTGGACGAATGAATTGGGGAATGTCGCCAACTCATTATCAAGCCCTGCCGCTTCCATCAGCTCATTCAGCACCCCTTTAATATAAAGATGAAAATGGGCCACCTGCATATTGCGCGCGACGTAAGCTTTGGGGTAGGCTTCATTTAACGTATAGCTGGCTGTCATCATAATATCTGAATGGCTTTGGCGTAGATATTCAATCGCTTCTTCTACGTAGGGCTGCATTGCTTCAATAAGCGCTGGTATGTTTGTTTCCGATATGCCTTCAGACGTTCCGACAGCGTTTAACTGCCCAAACTCCACTTCGTTATGTAACTCTGTATAGATAATCTGATCCCTATAGCCTGCTGCTGTAACAAAACGAATCAACTGATCCATTGATTTTGCAATCGTCATGAATCTTTCCTTAGGTGGGATCGCAGCTAATTCATCTCTAAGCTCAGCATGGGCCAGGAAGGTCGGACTCTGCTGATATTCCCAAGAGGATAATATAATGTAACAATTATGAGCCTTTGCCTGTCTAAACAGTTCGAGCAAATGAGCATGCCCATCCAGCACTGCACCGCCGCGACAGTTATACCAGCGCGTACGCTGGCCCACTTTTCCAAGACTCGCAAACTCCAATGGACCTGGGCGTTTGCCATCCGCCGTAAACAACATGAAGGGCATAGCGCATATTCGGATCGTATTGTAGCCTCTTTCGACTGCTTCTTGAAAGCGAGCTGCCAGGTCGCTGTAGGGCTCCCCCTCCTGTGTCATGGTATACCAAGAGAAGTCCCACATCGTGATCGTCAATTTACGCGGTACATTTCTCATCAGATTACTCATGTGATTTCCCTCCCAGCCCCAGTCCATAGGGTTCAATGCTCCTTAATCTACAAGCCTTCCGCAGCCCTTCTACAGCCTGTTCACTCTGACCGGTTACCTTCATTTTCAATTCATCACTCCCTCATAATCGCTCTTATATCAAAGCTTACAAGTAAGCGGTATCACAGACAATTGACAATCCACTGTTTATGATGGACTATATACGTATTTCATCATTAGAGCCGCCTACGGCTGGGAGATAAATAGATTATGACTAAGAAAGCCGATGATTTTGAACGTAAAAAGGTATATGTCCTTCCTCCCTATATGCTGAGAAAATTAAAAATGAATCCGCTTACGAAAGATTTATATATTACGGATATAGGCTGCTTTAGCCATGCCCGTCATCATTTTCGTGAAAGAACAAATGGCTGCGACTCTCATATATTCATTTACTGTGCGAGTGGAAAGGGCTGGATACGAACCAAGGATAACCAAACCATTGTCCTGAAAGAGCGAAGCTTTGCGTACATTCCTAGGGACATGCCACATGCTTATGGGGCTGACGATGAAGATCCATGGACAATTTACTGGTTTCATCTTAAAGGGGATCAAATGGATGATTTTATGGATTTGTTTGAGCCGTTTAAAATGTATATTTCGCTGGCTGCCAGTGATGAAATCAAACTGCTGGAGCTATTTCATCAGTGTTGCGCCCTTTTACTGAACAAATCATACTCCATGATACATTTAGTTCAAGTGTCGCAAACCATCCGCTATCTGCTGAGTTTTGTTGTATCCGTTGCAGCTCGCAAGGAAGACAGCACGTACCAGAGCCATGTCGATAAGGCCATACGTTATATGGGCGAACAATTGGAATCCACCGTTTCGCTTGATGAGCTTAGCCAGCATGTTCAGGTATCCAAACAGCATTTAAACCTAATATTCAAGCAATCAACCGGGTATTCCCCTGTCGATTACTATTTAAGAATGAAAATTCAAAGAGCCAGTCAGCTTTTGGATTTAACGAATGCTTCTATTAAAGAAATTAGCATACAACTCGGTTTTAGGGACCCTTATTACTTCTCCAGGCTATTCAAAAAAATAATGGGCTGCTCTCCTCTGGCGTACCGAAATAATTTAAAGGGCTGATCCATAGATGATCTTCCCCCTACACGGATCATTTACGGATCAAGGGGCAAGGTCTATACTTAAGTACAAAAAAGGAAGTTTTGTATGCTCCTAACGTTAAATCGTAGACTCAATTCAGCTATGCCGCTAATCACACCCATCAGCATTCTAATCGGCGTCCTGATCGGTACGCCGTTGTCCCAATATACTGAGCTTTCTCCCTGGCTATTTGCCTTCATGACCTTCGCGGGCAGCATCAGCATGGGGTTCAAGGATTTTATCCATATAATCAAGCATCCGGGTCCGCTGATCGCCTGTCTGTTTATTCTTCACCTAGCCATGCCGCTTCTCGCCATGCTGATTGGGCATCTGGCTTTCAGTGACGATCCTTATACGATTACTGGACTGATTCTTGGTGCAGCTATCCCTACTGGCATTTCCAGCTTCGTCTGGGTTAATATCTACAAAGGCAATACAGCCCTTACATTGGCGATCATTCTAATCGATACAATTTTGGCCCCGTTCGCTGTGCCCGGCATTATGTCCCTGCTGATCGGAGCGAATGTCCAGCTCGACACCTGGGCAATGATGCAAAGCCTGTTCTGGATGATTGTCGTTCCTTCATTAATTGGCATGGTGCTGAACGAATGGACCAAAGGAAAGATTAAGCAGGTATGGGGGCCTCGGCTGGGCCCGTTCTCCAAGCTAGCTATGGCTCTGGTCGTCATGATTAACGGATCTGTCATCGCACCTTACCTGGTTGACTTTAATCTCAAGCTTGTCGGAGTATGTCTCTCCATCATTATCCTTGCCTCCACTGGATATGCGATTGGTTACCTCATATCATGGCTGATGCGGTGGAATAATGCAGACCGAACGGCGCTGGTCTTCAACGGCGGCATGCGCAATATTAGCGCGGGGGCTGTGCTAGCCATCACCTATTTCCCGGCTCCCGTAGCACTGCCCGTTGTACTCGGAATGATTTTTCAGCAATCCACAGCATCTCTGGTCGGATTTCTGCTGAGCCGCCGCGACCGCGCCAACGCTAAGAATAAGCGCAGTACGCTCTCTGCTTCCTAAAGTCGGAGCGGTTACAATCATTAATAAAAAGAAGCCGCCAACATGGCGGCTTTTTTATGATTACCTGTATCAATCCTCACTCATGACCTTATTTAGTTTTTCATAAACAGACAACAAGGCCTCTCTTTCTTCTTCAGTTAGGTTTTCAAATAGTTCTCTTCTAAGCTGTCGTCCGTCTTCCTGCGCTTTATTTAGCATTCCGACACCAGCGTCAGTTATTTGCAGGTACACAATCCGCCGGTCCTCCTCATCCGCCACTCGTACAGCCAACTCCTTTTTTACAAGCTTTCCAGATAGATGGGTTAATGTCGGAGGAGTTAGCCCCAATAACCTGGCCAGATCAGAAGGGCGGCACTTTCCGTAACTATTTAAGTACGAAAGAATAAGGATATGTGATACCCCTAGATTCTCATTAAACATTTTATTCCACTTAATTAATAGGTTATTGGTAACCTGGTCCATAGCATGAATCAGCGTAAATATATTTTGTTCTTTCATTAATACTCTTTAACCTGCTTTCTCAAATGAAGTAATAGCCCCCTATATTGTATAGGGGGCTTGTATAAAAGTCATTCTTTACTGAAAGAAGGTCAGGCATAATCCATTTCCCAGTAAAGTGAATTCTAATTTTATTGGGCAGAAAAACCGCCATCAATAACAAGCTCCGATCCCGTAATGTATGAAGACTCGTCCGAAGCCAAAAACAAAGCAGCGTTAGCTACATCATCAGGTCGACCAAGTCGCTGCAATGGAGTCGCTTGAATTAAGTGGGTAAGCATTTCTTTAGATGTGCTAAGGGCTTCAGTCATTGGTGTCTCAATAATGCCCGGAAAAAGCGTATTTACACGGACCCCAAACCGGCCGAACGTTGTTGCCGCAGCCTTCGACAAAGCACGTACAGCACCTTTTGAAGCGGAATAATGATTAAATCCCTGACCGATTTGAGCGGTGTAAGAAGAAATATTAATAATAGCGCCGCTCTTTTGGGCAGCCATATACGGGGCTACATGCTTAATACCTGCAAACGGTCCATACCCGTTAATCGACATTAATTTATGCCAGTCATTTAGGTCGATATCCTGATATCCTTTCTCAGAAGTTATTCCTGCATTGTTAACCAAAATGTCAATTTTACCGAATTTATTGTTCACTTCTGCGGAAAGAGCCTTCCAATCCTCGTCAGAAGAAACATCCAGTTTCATTCCGTACACATTCGTTTTATTACTAGCCCGTTCAAGAGCTTGATCATTGATGTCTGCAGCAATAACTACAGCTCCCTCCTCACTGAAGAGGTCGACCATCCGTTCTCCTATCCCTGATCCTCCGCCTGTGATAATAGCAATTTTACCTGCCAGTCTATTCATGTTGATATCTCCTTTTATCATTATCAATTTACTCAAATCTTATTTATTCAGATATTTTAATTAGATATCTAAATATTAGATATCTAAATTATATTCCTTTTATACTCAACATACAACTGCTGCTTTATCCCAGCCATATGGTTAGTTGCTATGTAGAAAGGAGTAATATTATCGCTCTCGAATAATAAAAAGCACCGGAGATTTCTCCGGTGCTCAGAGTATCGAGAAACTTTCTCGACAGCTTTTTTTATGTGTTTATATTCTTGTGTTCAGTGATCTTTTCAATTATATTATTTTGATTTTAAAACACTGTCCAATATTAGGAATCTAAAATATTATTTCTGAGTAGAGCGAAGCTTAGGCTTATATACTTAATTTTTTCCGATTAGAAGTTTGTTTTTTTCCAGTCAGTCTCACATTTTTTTTCGTATGTTATAAAACCTTCAGTCGAAAACCTTTTCTCAAGCGCCCTACTAGCCTCATATTTACTACAATCCTTTTCCACATAAATTTCATCTTGTGAAAATAATATAAATATAGAACTAGATACATCGTTATTCGCCAAATAGAAACCCAATAATTCGTTGTATTGAGTACTAAAAAACAAACCTATATATTCTACTCTGAGTTTAATATTCTCTTTAGATTCAATCAATCCTTCATAACTTGCAAATAAATTAAAATCATCCAAATCGTAAATTCTATTCACTGAGATTAACGGATTCATGCCTCTTATATATAAGCCTATAACATTACCATCACCTTTCTCAAGGAAAAGGACATGGTCTAATCTCTCATTATCATCCTCATCATGTAAATAGATAATATTTGAGATTTCTTTTTGCTCGAAAAAATAATCAAACTTTTTTGTAAACGATATTATATAGTTATTCATAGTCGTCCTCACTCTCTAGTCAAATCTAATTCTGATTTTAACTTACTTGATAAACGATCTCCTTTTTTATTTAAGAAAGTCAATATCTCGTTTGTTTGTCGATTAACTAAAACAACTGCATCCCCCTTAACAAAAGCGTCTACAGACTCGATTGTTTCCACTACTAGATTAGGAAAGTTACGTATTTTCCCCCATGTCGCTTCTACACTCTCATTGGCAGAGTTTTTTTTATTTCATTGAACACAATTCCGCTTAGTCTCATCCAGGTCTTTCATAAAAGAAAGGGACTTTCCCTATACGGCTCATACTCTTTTTAGAGCAAAACATGTGCTTTGTTTAGAAGTCGTTGAGGACGCGGCTTATTATAGTACCAAAACCGCGTTTTTTTGAGGTAGCAGCTAAAACAGCACAGGATCGATTACAATGTTATCCTGATAGTCATGTTCAAATCATTAAGTCCACTGAAGCTTACAATATTGTGGCTCAAGGAGCCGGTTGTATGGTGTTGGATTATTTCTTGTCCACGCCTGAGATGAGAACTTGAATCATCAAACAAAAAAGACGAGCCTATCGACTCATCTTTGGAAGTGACTGCTTATTTACGTACGACGTCATAGCCCTTATTCTTCAGCAATTGGTGACTCCATGCTCTCGTTAATCTTGTGGAATGGTCAAAACGATTTTCCCGAAATTTTCTCCCTTTTCCATTCTGAACAGTGCCTCGGTCACTTCCTCCAGCGGATAAATCTCGTCCAAAACAGGATCAATCTTGTGTTTTTCTATGAGTTTGACCATATCAGCAAAATCTTGCTGGCTTCCCATCGTTGAGCCTAACACCGAGATTTCTTTCACATACATATTGGGTAGAAGCAGATTCGGAATCGGACCTCTCGTCGCCCCGAAGCTGACGATTCGACTTCCGATTTTGCCAAGTGACAGCAGTTTATTGAACACCTCGCCGCCAATACTGTCGACGGATAGATCAATGCCACCAGTTAGTTTCTCCAATTTCTCCACCCAATCATCTGCTGTGTAGTTGACACCTCCGGTTGCACCCAATGTTTTTGCTTTTTCGATCTTTTCTTCTTTGCTGGATGTCACGTAAACCTCAGCTCCGAGTGCGGCTGCAAACTGAACGAGATAGGTAGCTACACCTCCACCAACGCCGGGGATCAGAACGGTTTCGCCTTTCTTTACCTTGCCTTTCGTCACGAGAGCACGGTAGGCGGTCAAACCGGCGAGCGGGAGCGCTGCTGCTGCTTCCCAAGATAAATGGGACGGCTTTGAATAGACACTTTCCGCTGGTACCTTTACATATTGGGCATACGTTCCGTTAGTAGGAACGCCGAGAATTGTGAATTCAGCCCTTTTTTTGTTCATATCGTTGCCCCAGTTCAAACCTGGATTGATGATCACTTCATCACCGATTGAGACATCACAAATCTCATCTCCAACCGCAACAATTTCCCCTGCGCCGTCAGAGCCGGGAATAGCAGGTACCTTGGTCCCCGGATATCGGCCTTGTATGACTAGCAAATCCCGGCGATTAAGAGCTGCTGCTTTTAATCGCACGACAACCTCTTTCGAACCAGGTATAGGCGTTTCTACATCTTCCAGCTTCAGTTGGTTGAGTCCGCCAAATTCTCTTAACATCATTGCTTTCATATAATTTTACTCATCCCTTTTACCCTCGGCTTTTGTCATTCGTTTTTAAATATCCAATCATCTTAGCCCCACACAATTAAAATCATACAACCTTCGAGTAACACGAAGTCAACAATGTTAAAAAGTTTTGTTCTGTATTCGGAATTTACAATTATCGAAGCTTAAAGTATTATTTAAACCATCACCTTCGAGTAACACGAAGGAAATAATAATTTAAATAGCTTCATTCAACATGAAATTGGGGAGGGGTAACATGTATACTGTGAAAGAAGTTGCAGAACTACTTGACTTAACTGTACACACCATTCGCTTCTATACAGATAAAGGATTAGTTCCAGGTTTACAGCGTGATAAAAACAATAACCGTATTTTTAATGACGATTCCATACACTGGCTTACAGGTGCAAAAAACTTAAAAAAGTGTGGTATGTCCGTCGAAGACATCAAAAAATATGTAGACCTATGTTTGGAAGGCGATGCAACCATTGAGGAACGCTATGAAATAATACGCAAGCAAAAAGAAGCGGTTCTAGCTCAACTAGAAGAAGTAAAATTTATGGCAGAATTTATTACCAACAAAGAAGAGCACTACCGTGACATTATAAATCAAGTAATCTCGGATGATACCAATCCTGCCTATTGGTCAAAAGAAACGCCGATCACATCCTGCCCATTGAAGACTTGTTAGGAGGTTTTTGCGTCGACTTTTTGTAATAGAATGATAGCATCAAATCTCAAATCGGGTCGTACCAAGCGCTTTTACGATTTCCGGATCATTGTGTGAGAAGAAGCTGCTTTGTTTCATATCTAATGCAGCAATTGTCTCCATATCCTCTATGCTTAAATCAAAGTCAAAGATATTGAAGTTTTCAATAATTCTTTATGGACGGACTTTGGAACTACGACGACTTCTCTTTGTGTTAACCAGCGTAAAATCACCTGAGCCACGGATTTTTGATACTTTTCAGCCAGTGACACCAACACTCCATTATGGAACATATTAGACTCAATCTGTACATTGTATTCCTTCATAAGTGTGGCACCTTTAGATAGCTCTGCCAACTGCTTCTTCGTTTTGATAAGCCGCAGCGGTATCGATTAGACGATAGCCTGCCATAAGAGCGTCATAAACGCTTTGTTCGCATTCATTCGCATCTTTAATCTGATATACCCCAAAACCAATGATAGGCATTTCAACACCATTGTTCAGTATTACTTTTTGCATATAAACCTCCCGGAAAGTAGTTTTTCATCATTTCTATCAGGTATTTAAATTTTGCTATCCGAAACAGCAATTTTCGGCCTATATCAGTTAATTAAAACCAACAATAGAGTGCGGCACATACGGCTCTTCCAGGAATGCTACTTCTTCCGTTGTTAATTTCACAGTAAGTGTAGCTACAGCCTCTTTAAGATGAGATATTTTTGTAGCGCCGATAATAGGAGCAGTTACCGGTGCTTTTTGCAACAACCAGGCAAGTGCAATTTGTACGCGGGGAACACCATGTTTTTCTGCAATGTTTGCAACCCTCTCCACAATCCATCGGTCGGCATTTGCTGTTGCATCATATTTTGATTTTTGAATATCATCGGTTTCAGATCGATAGGTTGTTTCCTCCGGCTCACGGGTCAATCTTCCCGATGCAAGCGGGCTGTATGGAATTACACCGATTTTTTCTTCCCTGCACAATGGAAGCATTTCTCTCTCCTCTTCACGGTAAATGAGATTCAAGTGATTCTGCATGGATACAAACCGAGTCCATCCATTTTTCTCGGCAACATGCAATGCTTTCTGAAATTGCCAAGCATACATAGCGGATGCCCCAATGTATCTGGCCTTTCCTGCCTTCACTACATCGTGCAAGGCTTCCATCGTTTCCTCAATAGGCGTATTGTGATCCCAACGGTGAATTTGATACAGGTCTACATAATCAGTACCTAGCCGTTTCAGACTTTTATCGATCTCGCTCATGATTGCCTTGCGAGAAAGACCGGCGCCATTAGGTCCTTGATGCATACGTCCATGAACTTTCGTTGCGATTACAATTTCATCCCGGCTGGCATAATCCTTGAGCGCGCGTCCCAAAATTTCTTCGCTTGTCCCAAGAGAGTATACATTAGCCGTATCAAAAAAATTGATGCCAAGCTCAAGCGCTTTTTTAATAACCGGGCGACTACTCTCTTCATCAAGTACCCATTGGTGAACCCAACGTTTCGCATCGCCGAACCCCATACAGCCGAGACAAATCCGTGATACATCCAAGCCGGTATTTCCAAGCTTCACAAATTCCATGGAATTGACCTCGCTTTACAATAAAATGGTGTTTTAATGAGTGTAGTATGTTGTTTATAAGTAGTAGCCTACCATCTTCGTGTAACTCGAAGTCAATACATTTGAGTCAGTTTCTTTAAAATTTTTGTCAGCAGGACTTATATGTATACAATGGCATGATGCAACCCAACGGCTTAATATGTTTGAACATACGGTGTGCTTTTATACAGATGGCGAGCCCCTCACTGTTCATAACAGATAAAGGCTCGCCATCTCACCAAGCTTTTCTTTTATTGTTGTAAAAATATCTTGCGCTGATCTGAAGCCAATTTCACTTCATTCGATCTTTTGCTTCCTTTAAATATGAAATAAAGAGCTAAAATCATAAACAGCAATGCAGAAAAACATTAACCTTCTTTTATTCTTGATTTCAATGGCCTGTAGATACATCTTTCATAGCATTTCGATCATGTTTATATTTGAAGCTTACAGCAAAAATAATTGCAAGTACGAGTGTATATGCTCCAAAGGTTAACCAAATACTTTGCCAATCTTTCACACCATCTACCGTGAAATAGTCTACTACCTTTCCACTTGCGATGGCGCCTACATACGCTCCGATTCCATCAACCATGGCTAAAAATAAGCCTTGCGCACTTGCGCGAATACGAGGATCGACTTCTTTTTCTACAAAAATGGCTCCAGAGACGTTAAAGAAATCAAATGCACAGCCGTACACAATCATGGATAACAGAAGGAAAGTGAATCCCAAACCAGATGGGTTACCATATGCGAAAAATAAAAAGCGTAATGTCCAAGCCACCATACTAATGAGCATAACCTTTTTAATTCCAAAGTTACGTAAAAAGAATGGGATGGCAAGGATAAAACACACCTCAGCAATCTGTGATACTGATAATAAAATAGATGGATACTGTACGACCAGGCTATCTTTAAATTCAGGATTCAGTCCAAAATCATGCAAAAACGGATTACCAAATGTATTGGTTATTTGCAAGGCAACACCTAGAAGTGTTGAGAAAAGAAAGAATATAACCATTCTTTTCTGTTTGAACAGTACAAACGCATCCAAGCCTAAAAGACTAATCCATGACTTTTCTCTCTTCTCGTTAGAGGTTGGGCAATCAGGCAGCGTAAGTGAGTATAGGGCTAGCAAGAGCGAGATACTCGCAGCTATATATAACTGGATGTTGCTTAACTCAAATCCGCTAAGACTAACTACCCACATGGCAATAATGAACCCGATTGTTCCAAAAACGCGAATTGGTGGGAAATCCTTTACTGTATCCAATCCCGCTTTCTCAAGCGCAACGTATGATATAACATTTGTCAAAGCACTTGTTGGCATGTAAACCAACGAATTGAAAAATATCACCCAAAACATAGTCATTGGATCTGAAATGTGTGCTGCTATAAATAAAGAAATCGCACCTAGAACATGGAATATTCCATATAATCTATTGGCTTTAATCCAACGATCCGCAATAATGCCTGCAAGACTAGGCATGATGATCGCGGCTAATCCTTTTGAGCTATAAACAATTCCAACTTGTGCGCCCGTAAAATGTAATGTATTGATCATATACGAGCCTAGCGTAACAAGCCATGATCCCCAAATGAAAAACTGAAAGAAATTCATTATTCTAAGCCGTGTTTTCATTGCCATTTTTCCTGTCCCCTTTTGAGCTTGAATATTCAAGTTGTTGTGTTACTACTCTTCCGTCGATTCTTCTGTCGGACACACTTGGAAAGGCTTACATTTTGTTATTCATAGTGTAATAGGTAAAGTCATTAAAGTAAAGAACTAAATATATATTTTATAAAAAGTAATGAATTATTCATAATAAATGACTTATAATATACATATTCATTTTATACTTTTTACATAAAATAATAAAAGTTTGTTTTTTTCCAAACCAAAATGACCTCCGGAGAAGCGGAAGTTATTTGGTTTAATTCGTTTAATCCAAGTGCTGGATTAGCACGCTACAACGTTTATCTTTTTATCATTAATTCATGCATAAAACTGGTACCGTGGTCTGGCAGTTTGACCCCAAAGTTGTCAGCAACGGATGCTCCAATGTCTGCAAACGTTTTGCGAAGAGGCAGCTCTCGACCTTCCATAAACGCTTTGGAGTAGATGAGTAGCGGCACATATTCACGTGTATGATCGGTTCCGTGATGAACCGGGTCATTTCCGTGGTCCGCAGTCAATATAAGCAAATCCTTCTCGGTAAGCTTTTCTAACAGTTCTGGCAACCGAGCATCAAATTCCTCCAGTGCATTGCCATACCCTTGCGGATCTCGGCGGTGACCAAAAAGGGCATCAAAGTCAACCAGGTTTAAAAAAGACAAGCCCGTAAAATCCTTTTGTGCAACTTGAATAAACTTGTCCATTCCATCCATGTTGGATACCGTTCGGATCGCCTCAGTAACGCCTTCCCCATCATAAATATCTGAAATTTTCCCTACAGCGATTACATCCAGATCAGCATCCTTTAATTCATTCATGACCGTCCGGGAAAAAGGCTTCAGTGCATAGTCATGCCGGTTAGCCGTTCGTTTAAACTGTCCCGGCTCTCCTACAAACGGCCTAGCTATGACTCGGCCAACCATATAATCATTGTTTTTAGTCATTTCACGCGCAATCTCACAAATACGATATAATTCATCCAATGGTACAATCTCTTCGTGAGCAGCAATTTGCAGAACGGAATCCGCTGATGTATACACAATCAAAGCCCCCGTTTTCATATGCTCCTCCCCAAGCTCATCTAATATTTCAGTGCCGCTGGCAGGTTTATTTCCGATGATTTTTCTCCCTGATTTTATTTCAAGTTCTTCAATCAAAGCGGCAGGGAAACCATTCGGGAACACTTGAAAGGGGACATCTATAAGTAACCCCATGATCTCCCAATGCCCTGTCATCGTATCCTTCCCTTTAGAGGCTTCCTGCATTTTGGTCCAAAAAGCCATTGGATGATCGGCCTTAGGTACTCCTTGAATTTCTTTAATGTTGGACAATCCAAGTGCAGCCATGTTAGGCATATACAGTCCATTCATTTTTTCTGCGATATGCCCCAACGTATCAGCCCCCTCATCTCCAAAAGCCGCAGCATCCGGTGCTTCTCCAATACCGACTGAATCTAGGACAATTAAATGAATTCGTTGAAATCGTTTATTCATATATCAATCTCTCCTCTCAACACGCACCTTTGTTTTATCTGAAGCATTATTTTTTAGATTTCAAGCAGTAAAACGATACATAAAAGAGGACAGCTTCACTATCCAGTGAAGTTGCCCAATGAATTCATAGATTCTCATATTTTTAAAAAGTTATTTAATGAGAAAATTTGTATCCATCAAATACTTTTAAACCTTCTTCGTTGAGTACTTGTTCAACCAGTTCAGGTTTTTGAGGGCTTTTCTCAAACACTTCGTTGCAAGCAATCATGATGTTGCTCCCAGCGATTTCAGCTAACTGATCATGTGATACGCTGTATACTATTTTGCCCAGATTAGACCACACCATGGCGCCCGAACACATAACGCAAGGTTCACAACTTGTATACAAAGTGTATTCGC
Source organism: Paenibacillus sp. DP01 (assembly GCF_044784315.1). Classification (NCBI taxonomy): domain Bacteria; kingdom Bacillati; phylum Bacillota; class Bacilli; order Caryophanales; family Paenibacillaceae; genus Paenibacillus; species Paenibacillus sp. DP01. Next base: position 727,779 of record NZ_CP173059.1, on the reverse strand, counting down.
TCAAATCAAATACATTGTTTTCAGAACAAAATTTCCGGATTAAACCAATTTCTGCATGATGTGTTGGATCACAAAACGTATTAATTTTATTTTCCCCAACCATTACGACTTCTTCCCCTTTGACCAAAATTGCACCAAAGGGCTCATTTCCTTCATTTCGGGATTGTAGAGCAATCTCAATTGCCTTTTTCATAAAGAGTTCATCTTTGTTCTTCATTCTATATGCCTCCCTAATCTATGATTATTATCCATCTAAGGACGTTTCAAATGGTTAAGATGTCCTTTTTACTTTTTTTCAGTAATTTTGGTAATGATATTCCAATTAAGATAAGAACGATCCCTACATATTGTGGAACACCAATGTGCTCATTCAGGACAAAGACAGACATTAATAAGGCTGTTGGAAGCTCCATTGCACCTAATATTGATGCTATTCCTGATCCCACTAACGGAACACCTTTAGAGAAAAGCAGTGTGGAGAGGAAGGGACCGACAAAAGCTAAAACAAACCCGTATTGTACAGCCAGTTGTAATAAAAGCTTTCCGTCTGTTAAAAACGTTGGAGGTAAAATGATCGAACAAACGATGAGGCCTCCGGTAGTCATGAAAGCTGTCTTCATCATCGGATTTGCTTGAACGGCGACCCTACCACTAACGATCATAAAAATAGAATAAGATAATGCTGCAAGCAGACCATACAAAAAGCCAAGCCAATGAACGGCTGAAATTCCAGTTGAATAAATATTAGTTGCGCTTATCGTTCCGATAAGTAAAGGAATGATGGATAGTAGCTTTCCTTTTTCAGGAATTCTTCTATTGAAAATTGCCTCTAGCAACACACCGATCCATGTAAACTGAAAAAGGAGTACAATTGCCAAAGAAGCTGAAATATATTGAAGTGAGAGATAATAAAACATTCCTGTAAGCCCCGTTGTAGCCCCTACGGTAACTAATAATATTATTTCCCTTTTACCTGGCGTTACAAACTTCTTCTGTTTTGTACTCTTCGTGCCTTTAGTAACAAGCACTCCGCCCCATAATAATATCGATCCTAAGAGGAGCTGTATTCCAACAACATCATTCACGATATAACCATCTTTATAGGCTAATTTCACAAAAGTCGATAATAAACCATAACAAATTGCACCTAATATGACATATATATACCCTTTCATAACCTCGCCTTTTTCTTCATCGGATTTTATATAATTACTAAACCTTCTCTACAATTCCCTTAACTAAAGCAATGAAATTCTCTCTTACCAAGGCCGCTACCTCAATTACTTCGTCATGACTTAGAGGCTGATCTAGAATTCCACAAGCCATGTTGGTTAAACAGGAGATTCCAAGAACCTTCATATTCGCGTGAACAGCTACGATGGCTTCTGGTACGGTTGACATTCCAACAGCATCTGCGCCTAATGTACGAATCATGCGAATTTCAGCTGGGGTTTCATAAGCTGGACCACTCCACCAGGAATATACGCCTTCGCGTAAAGTTGTATTTTGTGCTTTTGCAACTTCCGTAGCAATTTGTCGCAATTCAGCATTGTACACTTGAGAAAGATCAGGAAAACGAGTACCCAGATCGTTATTATTCGGTCCAATCAATGGATTCGTACCTACCAAATTGAGGTGATCCGTAATCAACATTAACTCACCCGGTTTAAAGTCTTTATTAACGGCGCCGCAAGCATTGGTGATGAGCAAGTTTTCTACACCCAGGGCCTTCATCAAACGCACCGGAAAAGTCACTTCATCCAAAGAAAAGCCTTCATAGTAATGAAAACGTCCTTTCATTGCCAATACAGTTTTTCCCTTTAGCTCCCCAATAACTAATTCGTTCGCATGACCTAACGCTTCAGATTTTGCAAAGTGAGGAATTTCGCTGTAAGGTATTGTGAAAGGGTTTTCAATTTCGTCAGCCAATGTCCCTAATCCGGACCCCAAAATCATTCCGATCGTCGGACGATATGATGTTTTACTCATGATAAAGTCTCTGGTTTCCAAAATATCTTGCATTTTATGCATATTTAATTCCTCCTAAAATAGTTTGCTGTAAGCTATCTGTATCAATCACTTCAAATTGCTGCTCCAACAGCTTTCATTGATTAGTGTAATAGCTTAACTACCTTTTGTAAATAACTATTTATAATTTATATAAAAAGACTAACTAAATGTTAAATAATTCGTCATTATCTCCAGTTCTTTTTATACTAATTATCAAAAGTTAATTCATGTTTTCTTCATTAGCTCAACGTGTATCTAAAACATCCAAAATTGTACAGATTTAATAATCAGAGTAGATATATCATCAAAAAAGCCCGATAATAATTGTAACTATATATTTATGTCTGAAAACAACATCTTGTATTAAAGATCAAGGGGAAGTTATATGTTAAATAAATTTGAAGAGTTATCATCACCCAAAGCGAAAAACTTAAAACTGTTATATAGCTTAGTTCGTAAATTAGGTCCTGTAACCATTAACACGTTAGCTGAGCACACTGGTTTTAAGCATGTAACATGTGGGCGTTTACTTGACGAACTTGTTGCAGAAGATCTTATCTATGATAGTGGGATTGGAAAATCAAGTGGTGGACGTAAACCTCTGGCCTATGTGATCAAACCGGATGCTTACAACTTGATTGGGGTTGAGATTACAAGCTTATACACAACTGTCTTGCTGCTTGATTTAAAGCTAAATATTATAGGCGTCAAAAAATTAAAGATGACCACCGAATGTACTGGAGAGTACACATTAAATTATGTAGCAAAGTGCGTTGAGGATTTACTGGCTGAACATAACGTTCCTAGGGAGAAATTGTTGGGCATCGGCATTGGGGTTCTCGATTCGTTTGATCCGGCAATGGGAGTCATTTCACATCCCCAACTTTTTCCTGCAGGTGGATGGGATATAAATATAATTGAATATTTAAAACATAAAACCAACACTCCTGTATTTCTGGAGAATGGGACCAACTTGGCTGCGCTAGCTGAATATCGTATGAACTTTTGGAAAGAAACAGATAATTTAGTCTTTGTATCCAGTGATATTGGAATTCGATGCGGTACTATTTTTCAAGGCAGATTGGTTAGCAGAAAAAGAGATATGGATGATACCTTTGGGCACATCATCATTGATATTCATGGTCGACGTTGTTCTTGTGGCTCATATGGGTGTCTCCAAGCATACAGTAGTTTGCCTGCTATTCGTGACGAAATGGTTAGGCTCATGAAGCGTGGCAAGCCTTCAATGCTTACGACCGAAGTTAACGATTTCGAAGAGATCAATTTACACCACATTTTATATGCTTTAGAGCAAAACGATGCGCTCTGTTTAGAAGTTGTTGAGGATGCAGCTTATTATTTTGGTGTGGGTCTCAGTAATCTGATTTTTCTGTTACGTCCTGAGATCGTGATTTTCGGAGGAACTTTAGTACCAAAACCGCGTTTTTTTGAGGTAGCAGCTAAAACAGCACAAGATCGACTAAAATTTTATCCTGATAGTCATGTTCAAATCATTAAGTCCACTGAAGCCTACAATATTGTGGCTCAAGGAGCTGGTTGTATGGTGTTGGATTATTTCACTGAAGAGGTACCTGTTTAGCATTTAGTCATCGATTCAAGTTCTTATCGACGCCTGAGATGAGAACTTGAATCATTCAAAACAAAAAAAGACGAGCCAAGCGACTCATCTTTTTGAAGTGACTATTTATTTACGTACGACGGCATAGCCTTTATTCTTCAGTAGATGTCCAGTTGAGATTCGAACGATTCCAGCTCCAAGATCGGTAGCTTACGCTTCAGAGCTTTCTGAATAAAGTACAGATTAATTCCCTGCCCGTTAGTTCAATGGATTCATATACAACTAAAATCCAAACTCTGTTACTCTTTCAAGCCACTCACGAATAAGTGACTCAAATAATAGAGCCTGTTCAATTTGAAGATTATGGCCTGCTCGATCTAGAACGGCAAAGGTTGCTCTAGGATAATTGTCTAAAATTTTAAAAGCGTCTATGTAACCAACGACTGCATCTTGTCGTCCAAGAGTAAATACTGTTGGTTTATCGAATACTAATTCATCTATATTGGTGGAAAATCCATAGTTTCTTTGAATCTTGCTAAGAAAATCGTAGTCAGCGATCTTACAACCTGCCACGATCTCTTCTGAATACCTCTTCCAATTATATTCATCGAGAACGACTTGATTTGCGCTAAAATCACTTATTTGCTCTTCACTTAAGGTGCCCATAAACTCGCGATCACGATGAACAACAAAATGCTCGGGAAGTATTCTCCTTTTGTGTTCAGGAACAATTAATGGACAAATCAGTGCAGCTCCACCAATACGATCTTTATGTCTATTAATTATTCCTCTTGTAATATAACCACCGTATGATTCGCCTGCTATGAGATAATCTTGGTTTGGGACAAGAGTTTCAATAAAATTTATAACTGCTTCTAGCATATCATTTGAATTACATATTTGATCGTAATCCATTGTTTGTCCCATTCCAGGCAAATCAAGATAGATACGACGCCAACCGGGGATATCTTCAAATATCGGTTCCATACACCCACTCATTAACCGATGGTCTGGTGTAAAACCATGGATCATTATAATCGGTTTGCCTGTACCAATTTCCTCGTAATATATATTGGCATTCTTGACTTTACAATATGGCATACAGACTCCTCCAATTGATATATTTATAATGTGCTTATACTAAAGAAAAATCTACATTGCTTTATCTAGCACACCAGATCTCCGTTTCCGTTTCGTTTTGATTATATACTCATACATAATATATGTAAAGAACACTTGTTCCCCATAATTTTTTCCGGGGTTAAACTAAATTGCTGTTTTATTATTCATCACCATATAAAGTAGGAAGACCTTGATTCATCAGTGCTTCTGACGAATCAAGGTCCCTACTTTGTCTCAACTATAATGGTTACTCACAATGTGCAGTGTCATAATTAGTGAGAAAATTATCGCTATCCAACTCATGTAAGCCATAAAAATCATAATTAATGAGAATATCCTCATTACTGTAATGCATAAGTATACATCCACCTTGTATAGGTTTCATATTATCTTTATTAGCTCAAAGACATCAAAAAAAGCTTGCCAGCGACAAGCTTTTTCAATGTTTAATTTCAACTTAAAATAGCGACTTTCAGCGGGACAATGTTATCGTGGTTTTAGAATTGCTTTCTTGTAAAAAATATGAATTTAGAAGAATCACTTCGGGCGGGGCTTTGCCATGATAGAGCTGCGCGAACCCAACATATAGAACATTCAAAGCAGATACAACGCCATTCCAGCCGCGACTTTGGTGCTGTTTTTTTACATTTAACATCGTTACACCACTTCTACTTGGCAATTTATACATCGTTATTTTCTAAAAAATGTTACAAACGCCCTAGCTGCAATAGATGATGCTGTATTGCATTTTAACTAGTAAAAACCGCTCTGTAGCATTAAATGCATCGAAACCGGGATGAAGGATTTTATTCAAATCCGGGTGCCTGACGCAAGGTGATTTCAGTACGTTTCATCCGTTCCACTACACCACGAAGTCCTTCTATAAACTGCTCCTTAACTCTTCGGCTGCTGCGGTGTGTACTGCGGCGAATCCGGGACCCGTATCCGAATGGGTGGAAAACTTCCAAGCTCAGACACTGCCTTGCCTTACCACTCTCTGTTTTTTCTCCCATGATTGAGCTGCGAAAGTTAAGTTAGTCATAAGTCCATCTCCATTTCTTTATAATCGGTTCTAAACGCCGATTTTAATTCCGTGGAACAATAAAAAAAACGGCCGCTGTTCGCATCGTTTGCGACAAGACCGTTTTTTGTTTTTCGTACGCTAACTTCAACTTGCTATTCTTGCCAAACACTCATAGGGTCCCATGGCTTGATCTGATCGCCATATTTTCCGGCCAAAAAAGCCTTCATGTCTTCCAGCTTAGAAGGCACCTCGTTCCAAATTGGAAGGGGTGGTAACCCTCGTTTGCTTTTCAATAGGATATCCACTGTAACATACAACCGTTCTGGCTGAATCCAATGAAGGAAGCGGGAAATATCAATTTGCTTGGTCAGGGACAAGGTATCAATTTCGTCATTGTAATGCTTGTTAAACTCGCTAATCAGGTTCAGGAGGTAGTCTCTTTGCTCCTTCACGAAGTCCAGGCCGCAGATGGCGCCATGTCCTGGAACAACGATTTCGGGTTTAATTTCATCAATAATGCGATCAAGCACTTTAACCCAATTGAGGGTTCCCTCTTCGCTGTATGCCGTACAACCGTTAAACACGACATCGCCGGCGAACAGCACCTTTTCTTTTGGCATCCACAGCAGCAAGTCACTGTCAGAGTGGGCCGGAGCTACGTTGTAAATCATAATTTCCATATCGCCAAGACGGATGTTGATATCGTCCTTTATCTCAATATTCGGGAGCACCCATTCTACGCCTTCCAGGTCGAATCCTTCAAATTCCGCTGCAAAAAACCGCTCGCCCGAAGTCGATTCCGGAGAATTCTTTCCTCTTCTGATGACGTTATCCATCCAGGCGATATTTTCGGTGAGACGCTCTCTGGACGCTTCCTTGTGCATAATAATGCAAGCATCTTCAAACACTTTGTTTCCCCAGGCATGGTCACTGTTATAGTGCGAATTCACCACATATGCGGGAGAGCCGCCGTTGCTTACTTCCTTAAAAGCCTCCCGCATTTCCCGCGCATGGAACAAATCGAAGAACGTGTCATACACCAGCCCTCCGCCCTTGTTGATGAACCCGGCATTGGCCCAACTGATGCCGCGATACGGCGAAATACCGGCAAAGACGCCATTTGCGACTTCAAAAAATTTAACGCGAGGTTTTTGGATAATACGTCCATACTTCATGGAAATTCTCCTTTGCGTATATGTTTTTGGGGTAAAGCACACTGATTATGTCTTTAATATAGAGAATCGAAAACATAAATGCAAGCAAGCACTTGCATGCATTTATGTTATGCAATATGATAGTAATAGAACAACATCAAACAACATGGATGGTGGCGCTGCAACATGAAGCTAGTAACCTTTCAAACCAAGACATCTCAGGAACCTTTATTTGGGCTTGTAATTAACGAGAAATTTGTCGTGTCTTTTGCCGCAATCATGAAAAAGCAGGGAACATTCGTTGACAGTCTTGAAAGTATGGACAGCTATCTTCATTATTTGCCGGCAAGTTATGATGCCGCTAAGGAATTGATGCAATATGCTGTCGAACTATCGCATCAATTCAATGAAAATGAAGTCTGCCCGATTGCAGCGGTAAAATTGCTGCCGCCGGTTCCACATCCGGCTGCGCTTATCGATTTCGGGCTGACGCCAAGACATCTGAGAAATGCTGGCGTAAATCTGCTGCAAAGAGAATACACAGGACCGGAAAGAGAAGAACTTAAACGAAAAATTGCTGAAAAATTCCAGCGAGATCCGAATAAAGTAATTTTCAGTTATTACAAGTGTAACCATAACGCATTAATTGGCGATGGGGATACGATACATTGGCCTTCGTACTCTTCCTACCTGGATATCGAGCCGGAGCTGGCCTTTGTTACAGGGAAGGGGAACTGCATTGCAGGTTATGTTATTTTTAACGACAGTACTGTTCGCGATGTGCAGTGGCCTGATTTCCTGGCGCTGACTGGACCGACGCGCTGCAAAGATTTTGCCCGCAGCAAAGGAATTGGACCATTTCTGGCTACGCCGGATGAAATCGGCAACCCGCTGGCACTGGATGTGGATGTACGGATCGGGGAGAGACTGCATTGGAAGGGAAGCACATCCGAGTATTCTGTACACCCTGCAAAAGTGATGGAGGAGATTCTCAAAGTTTTCACGCCGCTCCCAGGCACGATTATAGGAATGGGGACGATACCGGATTGTTGCGCAATCGAGACCGAACAATGGCTGTTGCCCTCTGACCGAATCCAGATTACATTTGATAAATTAGGCTCGCTCACGCAATTGGTGCCTGATCATGTCAAGATTACTGAACCAAGCCGCTGGGAAAAAAGAAGCGATTTGCCTTAAATAAACGTTTATGAAAATGATGAACCCCGACCCTGCTGCATATGCAAAATCTTGTAGTAGAATAGGTTTAACATATGTAAAAGGAGAAATGCAATGCAAACTTCAGACAGAATCATTGAAGCCGCGACACGGCTCATCAAAAAGAAGGGCTATCGGGGAGTAAGCACCAAAGCCATTGCAACGGAAGCTAAAGTCAATGAATCTACGATTTTCCGGCAATTTGGAAGCAAGCAAGGCATATTGGAAGCCATTATTGAAAGACATTCGGATATCCCGCAATTTGAGAAGCTGTTAAAAGAGGATGCGACCGATAATCCGGAAGTAGATCTGCTGAATGTAAGTCAGCAGTACCGCTTGTTTTTCCATAAAAATGCGGACATCATTTTGATTGGCATCCGTGACAAAGGAATGCTTCCCGAATTGGACAGAGTGCTGGCCGATCCGCCGGTGAAGCTGCACTCCTTGCTAGTTGAATATTTTGAACGCCTGCAGAAGAAAAAAGTTATAGCCAGACAGGATGAGCGTCTTGCCGCCATGACTTTCCTCTCGATGTGCTACGGATTTCAGATGAGCGAGCTGATTCACCGGCAATATCAGTCCCAACTCGTCACCGAGGAAGAGTTCTACAAGCACAGTGTCTCATTGTTTGTTAAAGGAATCTTGTCTCAGTCATAAGCTTTATTGATTTATTTAATGATAAGTCTAACTTCTCCTCTCAAAACATCACCAATTATTAATCATCACCATATAAAGCAGAAAAGCCTTGATCCATCGGTACTTCTGATGAATCAAGGCTCTCACTTTGTCTCAAACATATATTGAAAAAATCTCATTTATTAATACATTTGTCTCAACTATAATGGTTACTCACAATGTGTGGTGTCATAATTAGTGAGAAAACAACAGCGAATACATGCATTATTTGAGGATCATTCTCATAATTAATGAGAACTCATTGACTCTAATTTATTCGACCTACCCTAATTTTCATATTTCATGAGATTATCCGCATCTCTAAAAATGAGTATTTATACAACTAATATTATTTTTATAACTTCTTCTTTGTCAATTATGATGATTTTTCTCATTTAGTCTGAAAATTTCCCTAATAAATATGACACTCACTAGAATCCTTCTGTGTGTGGTTTGGAATAGAAAATTCGCAAACTATAAAAGAAACAATGAAATATACTAAGGACGGTTCGGCCGTCCTTCCTTATTCCCGTGAGTCCCCCTTTCTATTATAATATGTTCTCTATGATTCAACCCCCTACCTTACTGGGCTATTCAAAATAACTCTTGACAATCGTATAAGATGGACTTCGTTGTTTATCTTGTTTTCGGCCGATTTATCGTGCTAAAGTCAAAATGATCAGCGTTTAAAGTTCAATTCCCTCACCAGTTTCAAGAACTACCCCTACCCCGGTCGGCAGTAACGAAACAAAGAAATGGGGGTCCTGCTTAATGAACGGAAACGTGTTGAAATGGATTGGTACAACCTGTTTTGCCTGAAGCCATTCTGTAGCCACTGCGGCGTCTTCTGGACCCATAGTGTGATTGTCCCCGATGGGGAGAAAAGCCAGGTCAATTGCATTGCGTTCTCCAATCACCTTCATATCGTAAAACAGGCCTGTGTCCCCGGCATGAAACAGCGTTTTGCCTTCGGCGGAAAACAGTATTCCCGTGGGCATCCCCGTATAGATAATTGTTTTTGTTTCTTTGTATACATGACTTGAACTATGAAAAGCTTGTGTCAATTTTACTTTCCCAAAGTCAAATGTATACGCTCCGCCAATGCTCATTGCATGTGTACGTACGCCTTCCCATCCGAGCAGGTCCGCCAGTTCTGCCGAAGCAATAACCAGCGCGTTGTTACGTTTGGCAATCTCTACGGTATCTCCCACATGATCGCCGTGCCCATGGGTTAACAGAATCACATCCGTCTTTACCGTGGATGCATCCAGGTCCGTATTGGCGTTCCCTGTAATAAACGGATCGATCAGAATGATTTTCCCGAGGGTCTCAATTTTTACAACAGAATGTCCATGATAGGTCACCTTCATTATGTTTCCTCCTTGAATTCATTGATTGTTGCCGGGTTTTCTGCGGGTGAAGATCATATAAAACGCAACCATGTTGGATAACACAATAATTAGGCCCATGGGTATGGCCGAATTACCCCCACCGAGGCTGGTCAAAGGTGCCGCTTGTACATAGTTTTGCATCGCAAGGGAGAAACCGGTTGTGGTTACGATACCGACGCTAGAAACGGTGAAAAATAGTGGGGTGCAAACGGCATACAGTCTCCCACCACTACTGATCAGCACAATGAATAAGATTAAACCACTCAGAGTTGCCAGCGTAATTTCAGTTATAAACAGAGTTTGCCCGCTAATGCTCACTGACAGTCGCCCTGTAATCTGACCTGGAATGATAGTCCCAGTCCGTCAGGGCAAACAGTATGCTATATAGCTGCGGAGACGTACCGAACAGATTTTGAATGACAAACGTGAGCCGGAGATGTATGCAAACATGACGGCCAACACAAAACCTTGGGATAGTACATATCCCATGAATGTCCGGTCTTGGGTCAGACTGCAAAACGTGGATTGTGTCAGCTCCAGCCGCCAGTGACTCTGTCTTCGTCTCGCAATGTCTCTTTCAGACGGGTGAGCACAGCAACGAACAGTACCACTGCGATCAGGCTTAGCGCCACAAAGAGACCTTGCCAGGAGGTTACGCGCATAAGTTGTCCGCGCCAGCAATCGGCGCAAAAATCGGACCTGTCCCGTTGACCAGCATCAAGAGTGAGAAAAAGCGTGTCAAATCTGGCCTGTTAAACAGATCTCTTGCTATGGCACGCGAGATGACAACGCCAAAACTGCCTGCCGATCCTTGTACAAAGCGCAGTGCGATAAACGAACTGATCGTTCTGCTAAACGCACACCACACGGATACGTTAATATACAGCAGTAATCCGATAAGTAGCGGTGTGCGGCGACCATGCATATCGCTTAGAGGTCCGGCGACAAGTTGTCCTAGGGAAAGTCCGATCATACAGGCTGTAAGACTGAGCTGCGCAAATGAAGGCGTAGCCGCCAAATCATTGGCGAGCGATGGCAAAGCAGGTAAATACATATCCAGCGAAATTGGCGCAAGCGCCGCCAGGGCACCCAAAATGATAGCAATGGTTTCACGTTCCTTTGAGCGGAATTAGCGTATATGCGAATGCCCATCATAACGGTTACAATGGACCGGCGAACGTTTGATGGGCAGGATGAGAAGCGAAAAGAATTAAGTCACACGATATATGTTTTACGATACATGCTTCATCATTGCTTAGAAGTTTTGCGCTGCTGTACGTGCTTGTCCAATGGCTTCGGCTTTGATCTGAGGCGCACGCTCTCCTGCTGAAGATATACCCTCGATGTATAGATGATCCACGTCAGTAATTCCCACAAAATTCAGTACGGTTTTCAGGTGACGGCTGCCGTTCTCCCGATCAGCGACAGGACCTGCGGAGTACACGCCGCCACTAGCTTGGATGTGGAACGCTTTTTTGTTTTTGAGCAGACCGACCGGGCCGTTTTCGGTGTATTTGAATGTTTTAGCTCTGACACAGAAGGAATCAATGTATGCTTTCATCACCGGAGGATATGAGAAATTCCACATCGGTGTCACGAACACATATTTGTCTGCGGTCACGAACTCCTCCAGGAGTTCATTTAACTGAGTTACTTTTTGCTGCTGTTCCACTGTCAGTTGATTGAACGTACCGCCCGTTTGCAGCTTGCCCCACGCTTCCAATACGTCAGCATCAATGTACGGAATGTTGCGTCGATACAGATCCACATGAATAACCTCATCCTGTGGGTGGCTTTCGCGATAAGCTTGTACAAATTGTTCGCCGGCAGCAAGGCTGTAGGATGCTTCCGGGTTACCAGGGTGAGCAGTAATATATAATAATGTTGACATGGTTATGACTTCCTTTCTTTTATAAACGAAATTTATAATGGGTAATGAGTTAGGCTATGAATGGACCAAGACCATTGCCATACGACCAGTTTTCTTTCGTAACCTCAATAAGATTGATGAATACATCCTCTTTACGAATACCAATCTTTTGATGTAACTGCTCGGCAAGTGCCGCGTAAAAATCTTTTTTCACTTCATCAGAACGACCGATGTTCAAAGTGATTTGAATGATAAGAAATCCATCACTTCTTTCAATGTCGAGACACGTTGGATCAAAACTCAAATTTTCGCGATCCAGTTCTTCAATAATCAAAAACCGATCGTTTGCAGGTACATGCAGTTTATCCACGACAGTTTGCAAGACAACTTCCCTGATCTGCGTTTTCTCTTTACTCGGACGACCCTTCAGTGTAACAATGCGAGTTAAAGGCATCAGTGTTACCTCCTTGTTTTGTTTATGTTGATATGGATTATTTTATCTGCTACAATCCAGAGCACGAATGTACATAAGTTCGTGTTTGTTCGTGTGTTCAAGTTGCTCAAACTATGAAATTCAGGTGATTGAATGGATGACAGTAAATACGCAAAAGATTGGCCCCATGAATGGATCAAAAAAATTCGTACGAGACCTTCCAGACGAGAGACGTCAAAAAAGATGCGGCAAGTGGATCTGGCGAAGCGGGTTGGTGTTGATCCAAGGACGGTACAGCAATGGGAAAGTGGAGATCGTCTACCCAGCATCGGAAACCTCAAGCAGATTATTCAGGTTTTTTGGGAAGAAGGGTTGTTTCTGAAGGGAGATCCTCGCCAGGAAGCTGAACAGCTTTGGATGGCTGTAAAGCGTTTATCGGAAGCGCGTTCAGCCACGAGACGCGAGTTTGAGGATTTTGATAAGGCCTGGTTTGATACGCTGATGACAACCAAAGCTATACAGCCGGAGACAGGCAAAGAAAAGCGAGGTACCGCGGTCACGGCACCAGCTCGATTACGGAAGATGCCATCCACCTTTGTTGGACGACATCAATCCAGAGATGCCTTGGCGGAGCAGTTAACTCACCACTCGCTAGTTTCCATCATTGGATCTGGTGGAATCGGCAAAACGTCCCTTGCTGTCGAACTGGCTTCGACGCTTACGGAACGTTTTCCGCAAGGCATCTGGATGTTTGAATTTGGTGCAATCAGTGAAGCGCATGACGTGGGTCCGTTTCTTTTATCCACGCTGGGGCTGTCAAACCAAGGGAGCCAGCCCGATGTACAAGTTGTACTGGAAACGGCAATCAACCGTAATATGCTATTTATTTTCGATAATTGTGAGCATCTCATTGATGTCATCGCCACGGTGGCCGAGTCTCTTCTGGCAGAGGCACCAGAGTTATCCATTTTGGCGACCAGTCGAGAGCCACTTAACATTGCAGAAGAGTATGTTTACCGAATCCCTCCGCTTTCTTTTCCCGTGGATGAAGTCACATTGGATGAACTTTCCGAAACGGAATTGATGAACTATGAATCCGTACAACTGTTCCTGGAACGAGCCAGCATTCGGGCTCCCCATTTCGCGGTCTCCATTCCCCATCTGAAACGGATTGCTTCGATATGCAAGAAAATTGGGGGCATCCCGTTAGCGATTGAGCTTGCTGTGGCACGAATGAATATGCTGACCCTGGAACAGATTGAAGAACGTCTGACGAATCAGCTGACCCTGCTGACCGCGGGCAAACGAACAGCCACGCCCCGGCACCAAACGTTACGTTCAACAATTGACTGGAGCTATAATCTACTTACGGGCAGGGAACGTCTTTTATTAAGACGGCTTAGTGTATTCGAAGGAGGTTTCACACTGGAGGCGGTGGAAGGAATCTGCATCTGTGAACCAGGCATACCCGATCGGGAAGACCGCATAACTGTTGTAGACGTGGTTGTTCTCTTGTCGAGCCTAGTTAACAAGTCTCTAGTCTCCACCCAAATCAGCTCGCACTATGGCTCCATTCGCTATTTTCTGCTGGAGGCTATCAAGGAATATGCGAGTGACAAGTTCCGTGAAGAATCCGATGATCGCAAGCGAGATGCTCTCTATGAGCGTCATGTGAGGTACTACATGAAGTACCTGTTACAGGCTGAATCCAAATTTAGGAGCATTGAACGTGAGTCGTGCATTGAGGCGGTGAGACGGGAATATGCCAATTTGCGTTCTGCACTTCAATGGTCTTATTCAAGTGTTCAGGCCCGTCCTAGTGGTCTTCATATGGCGGCACATCTGTATTGGTTCTGGCTTCACGAAGGCAGGTTGAAAGATGGGTTGTTCTGGCTGGAGAGATTTCTGTACGCAGAAGAGGAAAGCTATGTCTTTCGTACGGATTCAGCCAAAGCGTGGCATGGATTGGGTATTATTCAATTTATACAGGGCCATACAAAAACAGCTATGGAAGCAGCGACACGAAGTGTGGAAATTGCCCGTGAACAACAAGAGATTTCCCTGTTAGCCTCATCCCTGCGTTTGCTTGCTTTTCTCCACATTAAGCAGAATTGTATCGAGGAAGCGGAAACGGTAGTACAGCAGAGTGCAGACTTGGCGAGAAGCGCTCATGACTCATGGAATCTTGCCTCTTCTCTGCATGCATACGGCAAAATACGGCTGGAACAGCACCGATACAATGATGCTTCCGTATTGCTGAGAGAAAGTGTACATCTCTTTGAAACGGTACAGGATCAGTGGGAAGTGTCCGGTCCCTATGAATGTCTTGGGTATACCGCTTTGAAACTCGGGAAGCTGGATCAATCAATCGAATATTTCAAGAAATGCATTGCCGCAAGCCAAATATATCGTGGGTCCTGGGTTCTCTCCCGAGGAATTGAGGGGTTAGGGATTACCTTATGCGCTCAGGGAGCGCTGACCGAAGCAGCGATCCTTCTTGGGGCAGCCGAGAAAGGTCGTCAAGCCTATGATGAGGGTAGCATACCTAATTTTCCTGACGAACATCGGAAGAGTGTAAGCGCCATTCAGCAGGGTTTGCAGGAACAGGAATGGTATAGATGGTGGAACAAAGGAAAAGAGATGACCCAAGCTCAAGCGCTTGCCTACGCTTTGGAGATATAGAGGGTTGCCAATCGAATGAATAGATAAACTAGACGAACCATACGCTGTCCCCTTGAACTACAAAGTGACGAAATTCATTTGCTTGTGGCCAAAGGGATTTTTTGATAACAACAAAAGTCGCCATAACACAACATTAAGCAAAACGAGCACCTATGTTGTGTTGAAAAAGATTCTGTTTCCGCAAGTCAGGTAACCAGAACTGATCCAAGTCGGAATCACTGAAGGCGCACCCTCGCTAACAGTTTTTTCAGAAGTACAGACGGGTCATTACCTCGCACTAAAATTGTTAATAATCCTGATTCACTGGAAAATAAAGCATTAAAGATATAAACTACGAATAATCTTTTTTCTTGAGCCCTCTCATATGATAAAAGTAATTCAGTTTGCGCCTTGGAAACTACGTTGAACCAGAATAACGAGTGCACAGCAGAACTATGGTTATGATACCAACAAAAACCGGAACTTTTCACTGGTTTACTTTACGGGCTGTGACAGCTTCGCTTGTACTACCCCGACCTGCAATATACGCCTCCTCAGCCAGAGAGCAAGAAGCAGCTTGTCGCCAAGCTGGAGGAAGCAAGGCGCCACATGCATGAGATTGGGGCGTCGCTGCAGAACATAGAACCAGAGCGGCTGGACGCTCTCTTACAAACTGCAGTGTTATTTGGCTAACGGGACACAATGTTGAATGTTGACCACAACAGCGGCCAGTCTAGGATTTTATTTTCGCTTCCTTATCTGCCGCTGTTGCATTTGTCGGATCAGTCGAAAAACATATTTCTCAAAAGCTGACGACCTTTGAAATGGATAATCGCGTAAAATCAGCAACTCCAGTCTACAACTTTATTTTCTTCGAACATCAATTATGATAATTTTCTCGTTTAATCTAAAAATTTTCTTATTTAATATGACACCACTTTCTTCGAACAATAAAGTTGTGTACTAGCGAGTCAACTACAATTATTACCCCCCTGTGCGGTATACAATAAAGTTGTGTGCTTTAATCCACTATTTGTAATACATTTATAAAAAAAAATAGTACTAATAATATAATTAAAATACTGAATTTAATTCATTTTTTATCAATATGTGTGCCCCTCTTTACCTTTTCAACTATTTCTTTAGGGGGTAGCGTCAGGAAAATGCGGAATTACAACGTTAAGGAAATCCTATTATTAAAATCCTAATTTTTCAACAAATGATGGGAAATAAGACTTTTTTGTCACTACATTACAGCGCCCGTTTCAAGAAAAACCGTTTATGGTTTAGCTATAGTTAAATGAGGGTCGCTTGAGTCTGAATCATTTGCCTATTTTTCATGCTTTAAGCTGCTATTATGGAGGAGAAAATGTAACTAAGGCTTCCGGTTGCCTTAACAAATAATTTCCTCACATTGACCAGTCTCTTGTGTGTTTCAATGTAATATCGATAAACTTTGATAGAGCGGGGGAAATCCACTTATTTTTATGATAAACAACTTGGGCTGAGATCTGTTTAAGATCACCTTCGCAAGGAATAATCTTTAACCTTCCACCCTTGATTTCATTATTTACAGTTATTAATGGTAAACAAGCAATACCCAGCCCACTCATTACGCAACGTTTTATCGCCTCAATACTCCAAAGTTCCATCGTGTTGGAAAGTACGATCCCTCTTTCTCGAAGGTATTCTTCAAACATGGTTCGATAACTGCATTCTTTCTCATTCGTGATCAAACACTCGTTTAACTTTTGGTTTTCATAGCTTTGATCTAAAACATTCAGCGGATTGTCATGACTTCCAACAAGGACAATAGGCTCGTCCAATAAAGAATGTACGATTAAATCTGAATCCTGAAACGTTGGCATCATAAGAAATGCAATATCTGCACTACCATTAAGTATTGCTCTCTTGTTATCTCCGCAAGTAGCGTTACTTAAAATGATGCTTACATAGGGAAACTTATTTCTATATTCTCTTAATATAGGTTCAAGTCGATAAACCGTTAAAGATTCAGGAGCAGCAATCCTTAACTCGCCTCTTATTTCATCACCATCATTTACAATGCTTTCGATTTTCCCGTAAGTATCCAAAATTTCTTGAGTATAGTGCAATAATTTCTTGCCTATATCAGTCAATCTTACCTTTCGACCCATTCGATCAAATAGAGGTGCACCCAAATGTTCTTCAAGTGCTTGAATATGAGAAGTCACCGTGGATTGAGTGTAACCTAAATGTTCTGCTGCTTGTGTAAAGCTACCAAATTGAATAACTTTTTTAAACGTAATAAAATGACGTATTTCCACCACTTCACCAACTTTCAATGTAATCTCACTTTAATAGTATCAAAAAAATCAATGGATAACTTCTCGAATTTCAATTTTACTAATAA
Organism: Paenibacillus sp. DP01; assembly: GCF_044784315.1. Taxonomy (NCBI): domain Bacteria; kingdom Bacillati; phylum Bacillota; class Bacilli; order Caryophanales; family Paenibacillaceae; genus Paenibacillus; species Paenibacillus sp. DP01. The sequence goes on along the minus strand of NZ_CP173059.1, from coordinate 710,253 downwards.
TTAGTTTCGGGTTAATCTTAAGGAAAATTGAAAACAGAAGGATATTATGTGAAAACGATTCTGGACGTACCTTTTAATTAAGGTATTTACACCGCTGGGAGGAGAAAGGACATGACGGAAGTTAAAACCAAAAAACTCTCCTAAACTGGGATGTACATTGGTAGATTGGGTTGTCAAAAGTGGTAAAAACCTAACCACAATCTTTATCACTCATGGTCATGGTGATCATTTCTTTGGTATAAAGATGCTTTTAGATCGTTTCCCTGATGCAAGAGCGATAGCAACTCCAGGTGCACTTTGGGGAGCAACAAAAGCAGCGAAATCTTAATAAAAGGTATATATAATAGCATTCTTTTAATAAACACGGTTGGAGGAGTTCATAAATGATTACGGTTTACGATGATAGTTATAAAGAAGAAGTCATTAAATTAATATTGCATGTACAGAATGTCGAATATGAAGTGGGTATTAGTGTTAAAGAACAACCAGACATTCTGGACATTCATTCAAATTATATAAATGATGGCGGTAATTTTTGGATAGCGTTAAATGATAACGGAGAGGTCGTAGGTTCAATTGGTTTGCAAAAGAAAAATAAGGAGGTTGCTGTATTAAAGAAATTTTTTGTTTATAAAGACTACCGTGGCAAAGAATTTGGGACAGGCAAAAAGCTTTATGAAGCTCTGCTTGATTTTGCTAAGAAACAAGGTTTTTCTAAGATAATTTTAGATACCCCATCTAAAGCCACTAGGTCACACGGTTTCTATAAAAAGGTTGGATTTAAAGAGATTGATAAAGAGGATTTGCCAATTAAATATGATTATCCGGACCGCAATTCAATTATATTTTTATTAGAACTATAACAAAAAGAAAGAAGGTCTTATTTTTATGGAATAGTTAAACGGAGGGTTTGTCTTTGAAGAATAAGATTATATTGTTTTGTTTACTAAGCACTGTATTACTCGGAGTAATGAATAGTTTCTTTTTTAATTTAGCTCTTGTACCCATTGCTAAAGACTTAAATATTTCTATATCTTTTAGCAGCTGGTTTATCCTAGGGTATTCAATTATGGTCACAGTAGGTTCAATAGTATACAGTAAGCTTGCTGAAAGCATTCAATTAAAAAAACTATATCTTTTTGCTTTAGTTATCTTTGTTTTCTTCTCTATTTTCGGCTTTTTTATGGATCATTTTTATCTACTTGTATTATGTAGAATTGCACAAGGAGTCGGAGGGGCAGCCTTTATCTCACTGACAATGGTTGCAATTATAGATGTACTCGATCGAGCATTATTACCGATAGGCCTTGCTTTTATAAGCTTTGCTATGGCTTTAGGATCAGGTTTAGGACCTTTACTGAGTGGTATTATTCTATCCATAACGGATTGGCACATGTTATTTTTATTTATGAGTTGTGCAATAATTTTTATACCAATTTTATATTTTACTTTTCCAGAAAATAAGGTAGAAAATAAGACTCCATTTGATTGGTTAGGGACGTTTTATTTATTATTATGTATTCTCTTTTTATTATGTGCCTTGAACATTAATTTTCTTTTTATTGTTTTTTGTAGTTTATTTCCCCTATTATTTATTCGCCATATCAATACCGTTTCTTACCCAATTATTGATAAAAAAATACTCAATAATACAATTTTTGTTAGAATAACTAGTCTTAGTTTTTTGTTATTTTTTTTGCTAGGAGCAAATGTTTTTCTTCTCTCTTATATTTTTTCTTATACTTTTAATCCCATACAGTCTGGAATCCTATTTTTTATAAGTGCTTTAATAGGAGGTTTTGTAAGTATAGGGATTGGGAAGAATTTGACTACTAAAAATGTGAAAAAATTCTATAGAATAGGATTATATATTTTTTTCATAGGTTATTTAATTAGTATTTTTAACTCAAAAATAGGCATAGTATACATTTTAACAAGTGTTTGTTGCTTCATTGCCTTTTCTGTTGTACAAGTTGCTTTAAATAATTTATTAGATTTGGAACTGAAAGAATCCAAGAAAATAAGTATTGGTGTTTATAATTTATGCAATTTTATCGGTATGAGTATTGGTGTAGCATTATTTAGTAAATTAGTTATTATATTTAATATAAATATTTGTTTTATTCTTTTATTAGCGACTGTGATTACAAAAGGATTCATGTCAAACAATATTAATACAGCAAAAGGAAACTAGTACTGAGTGAAACTGAAGGTTTTTTCAGACAGATCGGTCATTGGCTGGTTAGTTAATCAGCTATCCAACATACCCATTTATATTATTCCTTTGGATAGTAAAATAAAATTTAACAATGGTAAGGAGATAACCGGATATGAAATATATTCGTTCAATACCTGTAGTTAGTTCCTAAGAGGGGTACGGAAACGATTCGGGGATTGAGAGGCCACATATAAAATAATCCCCAGTTATTATACCCCTTTTTCCTCTATTTCCTTTAGCTTGCGATAAAACGCTGCCTGACTAACCCCTGTAATAGTACAAATTTCCTTTACAGTTTTATCTGTTGCTTTTCGTAATTCAATTGCATGGTTCATTCCTGGGTGTTTATCTGTATTTTTTTTACCTTTCCTCGATATTTGCCCTTTTGCTTAGCCAATTTTATCCCCGAACGTTGCTTTTATTTAATCATTTCTCGATCTAGCTCACTGAATACTGCCATAACAGTTAAAAAGAATTTACCAGTAGGTGTTCTTGTATCAATTCCTAAGTTTAAGATAATAAAATGTATGTTTCTTTCACGAAGTTGTTCAACCAGCTGCAGCAACTGTCAGTATTTCGACCAAGACCTTCCATTCCAGTCCACAACTAAGGTATCATCGGCAGCTATCTTGGAAAGAAGTTCACCCAATTGATGCTTCTGTTTAGAAACACCACTAATTTCCTCCTTTACAATTTCGTTCCTCCAAATTATTAATCATCACCATATAAAGCAGAAAAGCCTTGATCCATCGGTACTTCTGATGAATCAAGGCTCTCACTTTGTCTCAACTATATATTGAAAAAATCTCATTTATTAATACATTTGTCTCAACTATAATGGTTACTCACAATGTTCTCCTACATTTATTAAATCTTGTAAGCCTTCATCGCTTTTCTTAGCTCTTTGAACGAAGGTCGTTTGCCATACATTAAGACACCCGTACGGTAGATCTTGGCGGCCAGCCAGCCAAATAATAGGATGGAAGCAACTAGAATGGCTAGTGACAGCCAAATTTCCAGCAGACTCGCCCGTTCCAGCCCGATGCGTAGCAGCATGACGGTCGGAGAAAAGAACGGAATGTATCCGGCCACCTTAATGAAAATCGTATCAGGTGCGGCAATATTGAAGATCCCGATGTAAAAGGCTGCGAGTGACAGCACGGTAATCGGCATGATTGCCTGCCCCAACTCTTCGGTACGGCTAACAATGGAGCCCACCGCGGCGAACAATACCGCGTACAGAAAGTAGCCGAGAATGTAAAATATCAGACCATAGCCGAGCACCGCAATATTCAGTTGAGACAAATCCAGTCCGACCGAGCTAAGAATGACATTATTATGCGGCAGCATGAGGTTGGCGCACATAACAGCTGCGAAAACGGCAATTTGCAGCAGACCTACCAGGAAGATGCCAATAATCTTCCCAAACATTTGGGTCAACGGCGACACGCTTGTGATGAGAATCTCCATGATCCGTGAGCTTTTTTCCGATGTTACCTCTGCGGCGATCATATTCCCCGTCATCATGGAAGAGGTGAAGAATAAAATCATCAATACATAGACCAAACCATAGTTAATCATGGAGGTCGCTTTTTCCTCTTTCCCCGCAGCTCCCCCTGCCTCAGACGGACTGTCTACTTCCCTGCTATCCACCAATACAGGTGCACTAATTTCACGTATTTGGTCGCTGGTCAGCGACTTGTCGCCCATAATAGCCTTGACCTTTGCTTCCTGAAGTCCCGTTTGCACCAATGTAATGACAGCCGGAGATGGCTCTTTTTCTACAGAGACGTATTCCACTTTAGGAAACGTGTCTCCCTTGGCGGCAGGCTCCGTGAACTGCACGTAACCTTGCAGCTTTCCGTTGTTCAAGGCTTGCTGCATTGTCGGCGCTTGTACGCTGTCATAACGTACCCAGATGGCTGCCGGGTTGGACTGCTCCTTGGTAAATCGCTCCAGCTGATTTGCCACTTCTGTCTGATTCCCGGCAATCAGACCCAAGCGTTGATGTGCGGCTGCAGTTGTGTCGGAACCTCCGGCCCCTTCTCCTTTAAACAAAGAAATCAAATACGGCAGATTCATGCCCAGCGTAATGAGCAAGGCCAATACCAGTGTCGTAATGATAAAGGATTTGGTCCTCGCCTTCTGACGAAACGTAAACCCGATCACCGTACCCAGTCTATTCATGGGAATCCCCCACCTCTCTTATGAAAATTTCGTTGAGCGTAGGTTCCTTGATCTCAAAATGCTCCACATCCGTTTGCCCTAACGCTGTTTGCAAAATTAACTTCGCCGCATCCGGCTGCTCAATATGCAGCATCCAGCCACGATCCAAATGCTCTACACGGCGTACGCCCGGCAGCTGTTCCAGTCCGTTCACTTCACCTGTAGTGATGAGGCGAACTTTTTCACGTGGGTAACGGCCCTTAATCTCTTGCACACTTCCCTGTACTACGGTATTCGAGCGGTGCAAAATCGTAATATGTCGGCACAGTTCCTCTACATGCTCCATACGGTGGGTTGAAAATAAAATCGCAGCACCCTCATCCCGTAGTTCCTTCACCGTATCCTTGAGCAATTCGACGTTCACCGGGTCCAGCCCACTGAAGGCCTCATCCAAAATGAGCAGCGTCGGGCGATGCACAACAGCCGCAATAAAGCCCATTTTTTGCTGATTTCCCTTGGACAGCTCCTCAATCCGCTTGTCGTAATATTCCGGCACTCCAAAGCGCTCTAGCCAGTAGCGTAGACTTTTGTCTGCCTCCTTGGCCGACATTCCCCGCAGCCTGCCCAAATAGTTAATCTGCTCGCTCACCTTCACCTTGGGGTACAGTCCACGCTCCTCGGGCAAATAGCCCATTGTCCGCTGAAGCTCCTTGCTGTAGGGCTTGCCTTCATATTGAATGCTTCCCCCGTCAGGGTAAATCAGGCCGAGCACCATGCGCATCGTTGTCGTTTTGCCTGCTCCATTGCCTCCCAGCAGTCCGTAAATCTCGCCACCGTTCACATTCAGGGATATTCCGTTTACCGCCGTATGATTCCCATATTGCTTCACGACCTTTTCCAATTGCAGCATGCTCATGATTGCTTTACCCCTTCCTTCTTCATGAATGTCTCTGTATCCGCCGATAGTTGTCCCGCAGACCAATGTACTAAAATATCATCCAGCTCCAGACGGCGCACACGGATGGGGCGAATACCCGCTTGTTCCAATATGGCACTGGTCTCTCCAGCTGCCAGCGTTATAATTCGCTGTAAATTCCCATCACTCTCCGTCTCTACAACTCCCGGAAGCTCCGATGCCTCCTCTGGTGTACCTTCAAACCACATTTCCTTGCCATTTTCGAGCAGATGGTCTTTTTCCAGCTTGCCAAGCAGCCTGCCATCGTGCATCAAGACAATATAATCCGCCAAACGCTTGATCTCGTCCATGATATGGGTAGCAATAATGATCGTCGTTTTACCGTTCTTCATACAATCCCGCAGTTCCTCCAGCATGATCTTCCAGGCAAAAGGGTCTAGACCCGATGAAGGCTCATCCAGTAGCAACACACGGGGGTGCGGCGCCAAGGCAGCAGCCAGTTCGAATTTCCGGCGCTGTCCCTTGGACATACTCGATAATTTCGTATGTGCTGGAACCTGAAAGCGGTCCATTAGACGCTGAAAACGTGTTTCATCCCAGCCGGGATACCACAATGCTCGAAAAGCTGCTGCTGCTTCTGCAGTTAGTCGATCCTCCTCGCGAACCGGCTGCTCCGGTATATACCCAACCCATTGTCGTGTATCTGCCGGCATGCCGTCGGGGTATGCTTGACCGAACCAACGAATCTCACCGGAATCCGGATGAACAAGCTGAGTCAGCAAATGAATCAATGTGCTTTTCCCTGATCCGTTATGTCCAGCCAAAGCGACCACATATCCTGGTTCAACCGTTAAATTAATCGGTCCAATTTTCCGGTCACCCCGGGTTTTATAGACCTGGCTCATCTCAATAATTGGTGCTTTCATCTGTATTTCCGTAGGAACTCCCACATGATTATTCACGGCTGTCACTCCCTCACCTGGACTTCATACCTTCTTTTCACCATTTCTGCAAAAAGCTCCAATAATTCCTGCTCTTTCATCTGTACAGCGATGCCTGTGGCAATCGCCGTTTCCAATGCCTCAGTCACCGCTTTAAGACGGTAACCTGAGCGCATATCATCCTCGACCAGAGCTACGAAGGTGCCCGTTCCTTGCCGGGTACGAAGCAAGCCTTCGTTCTCCAAATCCTGATAGACTCGCCGGACGGTGATTACACTGCAACGGAGCGTTCCCGCAAACTCACGAATGGAGGGAAGCAGCGTTCCCGCTGCAATCTGTCCGGTTACAATGAGTGAACGAAGCTGCTTTTCAATCTGCGCATACAGCGGTTCCGCGCTATTCTCATCAATTTGCACTGGAATATTCACCTGCTTTCCCCCCCTTTTTAGTTATTTTTGTACACATACTACTAAGTTAAGTTCCGTTTCATGAGCTTACGCTGTGTCACCCGATAGGACACTGACATAGCCAGAACTCCTCCTAACAATGCTCCCCACATCACCGGGGACAACAGCAACCATTCCTTACTATAAGAAGCCGTTATCGATACCAGGTTGGCCCCACATACTCGAGCTATAATCGTAACCATCCCGCACATTAGCATGATCACAATAGATAGCCAGAAGTACTCTTTTCCTCTTTTCAAAAATTCCAAGTGAATATAAATGGCTTGAATGAGCATTCCGTAGCCTATCCAGGTCAGAGCAAACGATACAAAGAATCCTGTGCTGGCATATATCCGAAGCGTACCTGACAATGTAAACAAAAGAGCAAAAAATATCACACTATTCGCAACAAACGCCAACACCGCCTGTTGAATTCGACTCATAATTACCGCTTTCATCGGTATAGGCAAGGTGCGGAAAAAGGCTAGCATGTGCGTATAAGAATCTTCCTGTAAATATTTGAACGCTCGACGGTTATAAATGAACCCTAAAAACGGAATCAACGTCAGCATGATGAAATCAGCTACTGGACTCAAGGCTGCATGCTCACCCCATTGCACACTTACCGCAAAACTCATGGTAAATCCCAAATACGCAATAAACAGCAACGTCCATAGTCCTGCATATGGATTCTTGCGAAAATCCTGACGGGTAATCATCCATGCCTGCTTCATGATTGTCATTTTCTTATCCTGATCCCTTCTGCACTGCTTGTGTAATAACAACTTCGTTCGCTCTTCATTTCAAAGGTGTTACCACAGTATTCAGTGTTATTACTGTATATATCTTTATACACAGTATATAAACCAAGATTTACCGTTGTCAACTACCTGAACAATATTGTGCGTACAATCACAATAGCTCGTTTGGACCTATGCTACTCTGTAAATGAAAAACGTTCTCAATTGAGGGGATGAACAAATGGATAAAATACTGCATTGGGATGAGTCCATATTTAACCTTGTTAATCGTTATCCTGAAGTGAAGGACATTATGGTAGAACTGGGTTTTCACGATATTGCCAAGCCCGGCATGCTCCAAACCGCAGGACGTTTTATGACACTGTCCAAAGGAATTGCGTTGAAGAAAATAAGTATGGAAACTATGCAGCAGACGTTTATGCAACATGGTTTTACCATTCAAAAATAAAGGGGTTAACGATCATGAGCGAGCTAATTAACAACCGTGAACATACAGCACAGGAATTAACGGAGCGTCAGCGAACATTGAAGGAAATTATTAAAGAACTACATGCCGGGAAAAGCGTGGAGGAAGTTAAAGCGCGTTTTGCAGAGGCTGTTGGTGGGGTAAGCGTGGCGGAAATTTCAGCGATGGAGCATGCCTTGATGACCGAAGAGGGAATTCCGGTGTCGGAAGTCCAACGTCTCTGTTCCGTTCATACATCGATATTCAAGGGCTCTATTGAGGATATTCATCGTCCTTCGGGACCGGAGGAACAACCAGGACATCCTGTTCACACCTTCAAGCTGGAAAATCGTGAGATCGAACGTCTGGTCAACTTTAAGCTGGCCCTCCATGCAGAGCAGTTTCAAAAGGAAGACAGCCCCAAGGTTATTTACAAGCTGCTTGAAGATTTAAGTCTGTTGATGGATGTCGACAAACACTATAGCCGCAAAGAAAATCTAGTATTTCCTTATCTAGAACGCTATGGAATCTTTGGTCCAACCAAAGTGATGTGGGGGGTGGACGACGGCATTCGCGCCGCAATCAAGGATGCGAAGAAGCTGCTTACCGAATATAACGGAGATCGTGATCAGATTGGGAAGGCGCTTGCTCATATCATGAGTGAAGTGAATGAAATGATATTCAAGGAAGAGAATATTTTGCTGCCGATGGCACTCAGTAAGCTGACCGAGGATGAATGGCTGAAAATAGCCCGGGAAAGCGAGGAAATCGGGTTCTGCCTGACCGCTCCTGAGCGTGAATGGATACCTGAACGGGCAGAGGAACCTGTAGAAGCCCTTGAGCAAACAGAAGACACTTCCACTTCTGGTACTCCGCAAGGGTTCGTGCGATTCGAGACAGGGATTGTATCCGTACAACAATTGGAGCTACTGTTGAATCACCTGCCTGTGGATCTGACCTTTATCGATGAAAATGATGTTGTTCGCTATTTCTCTCACGGTAAAGAACGTATCTTTGCCCGCACAAAGGCCGTCATTGGTCGTACCGTGCAAAATTGCCATCCGCCGCAAAGCGTGCATGTCGTTGAGAAACTGCTGGAGGATTTTAAGGCCGGACGCAAGGATGTTGAAGATTTTTGGATTCCAATCAAGGACAAATTTGTCTACATCCGTTATTTTGCCGTTCGTGATTCCGAAGGACGCTATTTGGGAACACTGGAATTCACGCAAAATATCGCGCCTATTCGCGCCTTGGAAGGACAAAAGCGTATTCTATCAGAATAGCAGCCAGCCATAAGCCACCATGTTCAGGTTTTTGCCGCCCATATTAATAATATGCTGTTCGACTACAGGCTTGGCCCCTAGCTTTTCGTAAAAAGTACACGCTGGATTATCTGCCAGCACCCACACCATGACAGAGTGAATATCCATACTATTAAAGTGTTGAAGCAACCGCAGAAATAGTCTCTTGCCGAGCCCTAAACTATGGTATTCACTCAAAACATAAAGAGCCGTTATCTCTCCCCCGTACGGGGGATATTCCCCTGACTTTTCTGGACCTCCACTCACAAATCCGATCATTTCCCCCTTCTCATTTTCAGCCACATATACGAGATGACCGTCTTCAGTAGATAGATTCGCATTCCACAATTCTGTTCTTTGCTCATAGGAGAGCCGTTCCAGAACCTCGGCAGGCATGATATCTTTGTATGTCGTTCTCCAGCAGTCTACGTGCACCTTGGCGATGTCTTCGGCATCTGATATCATCGCTTCCCTAATTATCATGTGGGTTCCACTCCTAGTTTCCAATATTATGCCTCCTATTATACCGACGATCCGAATCGCGATCTATGACCTATAACAAGAAGCTCATTGTTTGGTGAAGCGGATATGCTATCCTAAAAAAACTTACCAAGAGAGTCTTATGCACACAACCCGCACATTGGACTCCCTATGGCACAATACTCTTTTATGAGGTCAAAATATAAGGACCGTTCTTTGTAATCGCAATGGTGTGCTCATATTGAGCGCCCCAACTGCCGTCTGCTGTGCTGATGGTCCAACCATCATCCCCCCAGAGCACCGCGCCTTCGGGTCCGAGGGTAAATACCGGCTCAATGGTAATCACCATCCCTTCGCGCAGTGGCAATCCCGTTCTAGCGCGACCGTAGTGGAGAACGTCCGGCGGTTCATGTATTTGGCGGCCAATCCCATGCCCGATCAGAGATTTGACGTTACCGTACCGTCGCCAGCCTGCCGCTTTTTCGACCGCATGCCCAATATCCCCTAATGTCCGGCCGGGGCGGGCAACCTCGATGCCGCGCATCAGCGCCTTATGGGTCTGCCGCAACAGCCTTGCTACCGGCCGACTGATGTCACCCACTGCGTAGGTCCATCCCCGGTCAGCTAGCCATCCGTCCTTGTTAACCACCATGTCGATGGTTACAATATCCCCATCATGAAGCACCCGCTCCGAGGGAAAGCCGTGACATACCACCTCATTGACTGAAGCGCAGGTCGCATAAGGGAACCCCTTGTAGCCCTTTTGTTCAGGCGTAGCTCCACGCTTGCATAGAAATTGCTCCACCCAAGCATCGATTTCAAGCGTTGTGATTCCCGGAAGAATACGACTTTCCAGCGCACGATGGCAATCTGCCAAAATACGCCCGGCCTCCCTGATGTAGCCGATTTCCTCCGGTGTTCGTATCGCTATTTCTATTGGAATCCGCCTCCTTTGAGCATACAAATTCACTAAACCTATCCCATTGTATGCAGGACGGACACAAAAAAACCGTCTCCTCTAGGGAAAGACGGTTTATAAAAGTCGTGTTTCTAGTTGTTCGGGTAAGCGAACCCTTTAAGATACTGAAGAATTGATGCGGCCGAGTTCGTTTTCCACCACCATGGTCAACTCTTCCTCATACCCTCCTGTTATCCGGTATTTTCGCACATATTCCTTTACAAATTTTTTGGGATCCTTAGGCCGGAAAATTCGAGTCATTTCCCGCAGACTTTCCTTAACTTCATTGTGACCTTTCGTTGCCATGTAACTCCCTCCCAAAACGTTGAAAATAAGTGCTCCGTTGAAGAGAATGCCGAAAAGTATTGATGTCCTTATGCAGTGAAGTAGTATGTCTAGTGCAGCTTAGGTCGGGAATGCCTTACGCGAGGCATGTACCTGACACTATTATTAACCGATTTTCTATTGGCTGAATCACTACCCCATTATACCATATTCAGATACAGCTTTCAGCTTTCCAGTAAATTTACATTGATTTCACCTATCTTTTACGCTTCATAGCATTTGGAGTTCTCAATTAGCTGCTGCATAGAGGTATACCATATTTATCGGCTTTTGGAGCGTATGTGTTTGGGGTAAAATAAATAAACATAAAAAGGGGGGAAAGGGATGAGCCGTTATGCTCCACTGTTCACTGCACCTGTTGCCCGTCTGTCTGCGCTGAACCTCGGAACTTGTGAAGAGGAAGGCATCGATGCCTCCCTACTTGATCAGGCAGATCATGAAATCCGAGCTAAATTTCCGAAAATGCACAGCTTTCTCCTGCTTCGCCACGGCAAGCTGATCTGGGAGCGCTATTACAACGGTCATGAAGCAAGCGCTCTGAACGATTTGCGTTCCGCGACCAAAAGCTTCACTTCCACGCTCGTCGGCATGGCTATGGCACGTGGGGATATGCCCGGACCAGATACGGCTGTGCATAAGCTGTTGCCTGAGTATTTGCCCCGGCGGAAGGAAACACTGCTAGAGCGGATTACGATTCGTCATTTGTTGACTATGACGTCAGGCTTGTATTGGCAGACGGGCAAAAAGCTCGGCGAAGCCTTTATCCACCGTTTTCATCGCAGCAAGAGCTGGCCGTCCTTTGCCCTTCGCTTACCTGTACAGGAGGATCAAATCGGGGTATTCCAATATCGCAGTGTTGATTCACATCTGCTGTCCGTGCTCCTGACCCGTTGCTGTGGCATGGACGCCTATACGTACGCTCTCCAGCATTTATTCGAACCGTTAGGTTTCGGGAGAAGTGGTTGAGCACAAGATCCAGAGGGTTACACCATGGGCCATATCGGACTGTATCTGACGTCGCGAGACATGGCTAAATTCGGCGATTGCTGCCTTCATCAAGGCATCTGGAATGGAAGAGAATTGATTCCAGCCGATTGGCTGCATCAGGCGACGCAGCGACAGATTGAAGGCTATCCAGAATTCGGAGATTACGGATTCCAATGGTGGACTGGACGACTCCACGGCATTGACTATGCGTGTGCACACGGACATGGAGGACAGCAAATATATCTGATACCGGAAGCGAATGCAGTCGTGGTATTTACAGCAGACAGCAAGGTGAGCCGTTGGAAAAACCCACGAACACTGCTAGAGCGTTTCGTCTTGCCAGCCGTATCCTCCCTCAACTTGGAACGTTCCTAAAATGAGCTACATGTGCTTATTGAATATAGGGGGCTAAACAATCATGAAAGTCTCAGCACCGAAAATTCTAATTTTATACGCCAGCTACGGGGAAGGCCATGTGCAGGCCGCTCGGGCAATCATGGATAGTCTGCGAAGACTCGGACACTGCGAGGTACAACTACTCGACCTGATGGCTGAATCTCATCCATGGTTGAATGGGCTGACCAAATTTGTATATATGCAAAGTTTCAAAACCATTCCACAGCTTTACGGCTGGGTCTATAACATCACGCGCGGTATGCAGGCTAAATCAGCCTTTGGCCATGTGTTGCATTCATTCGGAATGCGTCAACTTGCTCTCACACTGAAAAAGGAATTACCGGATCTCGTGATCCATACGTTCCCGCAGCTCGCTCTTCCAGCGTTACGCCGCAAAATGGGGATGAATTTGCCTATTGTCAACGTGGTTACAGACTTTGACCTGCATGGGCGCTGGCTACATCCCGATATTGACCGCTACTATGTAGCTACTGAGGATCTGCAGCAGGAGGCCGCACAGCGGGGAATACCTATCGAACGTATTGCCGCGACTGGAATTCCGATTCACGCTTCTTTTTATAGCCTATCTGTCAACGAAGCACCTGATCAGCAACAGGTAATCCCACCGTTACAGGCTGAGACGACCACGCTGCTCATTATGGCAGGTGCGTATGGTGTGTTATCCGGTATACTGGATATCTGTCATCATTTAAGCCAGCTGCCGCAGCTTCGACTGCTGATCGTCTGCGGACGCAATCAGCAGCTGAAAGCAGAATTGGATGCGCTGTATGCAGACCACCCCGACATCTACACCTACGGATTTGTGGACTACGTTCCAGCACTTATGCGAGCAAGCAGTCTGGTGATTACAAAGCCCGGCGGTATCACACTCTCGGAAAGCATCGCATCGGGTTTGCCTATCCTGGTGTTCAAACCCGTACCCGGTCAGGAACTAAATAATGCTCTGTATCTGCAGCAAAAAGGAGCTGCCCGCATTGCTCGCACAACGGAGGAACTGATTCAACATTGTCTGGATCTGATCTCCACTCCCTCTCTTGCTAAGGAAATGAAGCAGGCGATTGAGTTACTTCGCAAACCTCATCCCGCAGACCAGATTGCCGAGGATATTTTACAGCAGCTTGTGGATAAAAGAACCTCCGTCCGGACAAATTAACGAAGAATAAGCCAGACGGAGGGGATACCAATGGAACACAAAGGAAAGGATTTACTCCCACTAACGGGTGAAAAGGTAGAAGTGGATGGTATTTATGTGGATGAGGATGGACATGAGCAGCATTTGCACAGAGGCCAGCACTTTCCCGCTGATGTTGTTTTGGGTACTTCTGAGTGGAAAATGACCGAATATGCCTTTGAGAACCATCACGAAGGACGTACCGATGAACGACTTATCCCCAAAGAGGATGACAAGAATAAAATGGGTAAAATCACACACCCGCGCCGTCATTTAAAAACTGGTGACCGATAATTACGGAAGTATATCCACAATTACTACCAATATGTTGATAGTTTGTGGACAAACTGTGCGCAAACTATGAATTATTGTAATATTGTCTACAGTTTGTGCACAAGTTGTGTATAAACCACGTTGTTTTTGTGGATAAACACTATTATGCGGTGGATAAAGTGCGTACAACATGTGCAAAACATGTGTATAACTGTTTAAAAGGCTGAACGAATCTTTTTCGTTCAGCCTTTTTCGTATTTTTATACACATTCTCTAATTCGCAAATAGCACATGGAGAAGTGTAAAATGGAAACGGGGACAAACAGATTCAAAAGAGGAATTACCGAAATGTAAAAATGCGGTGTCATCATGGACGTGATGAAAGCGGAACAGGAATGCAGGAACGTGAATATAGAAGCATCTAGCGAAACTCGTTGACCAAAATTTGGAGTAGAGGTGATCCGAATGGCATCTATTAAAATCCTTTCTCTTAATGTCGGCATGCCCAAGCAGATCCGGTTTAATCAGAAGGATGTTTCTACGGGGATATTCAAGTCGGCCACAGATGAATATCTGTATTTATCTTATCTAAACTTCGAAGGGGATGGGCAGGGCGATCTAGTTCATCACGGAGGGCACGAGAAAGCTGTATGCGTCTATCCCTACGAGCACTACCCGTTCTGGGAAAATGAATTGCGGAGTCCGCTCGATTACGGCGCATTCGGTGAAAATATAACGATAAAGGGTTTGCTAGAATCCGACGTTTGCATTGGAGACGTCTTTAAGCTTGGCAAAGCTATCGTTCAAGTTAGCCAGCCGAGACAGCCTTGCTACAAGTTGTCCCTCAAGTACGGCGTACCCGACATGCCCCTAAAGGTACAGCAAACAGGCTACACGGGATTCTACTTCCGCGTTCTGGAAGAGGGAGTTGTCTCTAAAGCCGACGGACTATCCCTCCTTCATCGCCATCCGAAAGCAATTACGGTTTCATTTGCCAATCGAATTATGCATCAAGAGAAGGATCATATCGAGGGTATTAAACAAATTCTCGAAGTGGAAGAATTGTCCGTAAACTGGAGAAATACGTTTCTAAAACGTTTGGCGGGAACAGAAACGGATTCTCGGGAAAGACTATCAGGCAATTCGTAAGGTGAAAGTGGTTCAATATGTAGAGTTAACTTTTTTACCGAGATCGGGCATATCCTTCAATCCTGTCCTCATAGCTTGTATAGTACGGAGACTTAGCTTGAATCATTTATAAAGGAGGATATGCCTGACATGTCAGTCTATAAGTCTTCCACAGGACTGGATGAAAATATAGCAGCTGTCCTGTGCTATTTGTTCGCATTTATTGGAGCGCTGGCCTTTGTCATGCTGGAAAAGAAAAGCCGATTCGTATTATTTCACGCACTGCAATCCATACTTCTTTTTGTAGCCCTCATGATCGGGCATGTGCTAGTCGGATTCATTCCGCTACTCGGTCCTTTGCTCGCTTCCCTGGTAACGCTGACAAGCCTTGCCATGTGGATTATCTTGTTAATTCGTGCGGGACAAGGAAAGTGGCTCAAGCTTCCCTGGATAGGCGATCTGGCTCTTCATCAAGCCCGGCAGTTATAAAGACAGCAAAAAACCTTGATCCTAAACAAGGATTCAAGGTTTTTCCGTTTGGGCAGTTCATTCTTTTACGCTTGCTTCTTCTGTCCTTATATGAATGTGTCCTAGCTTATCTGGATTAACCATTAAATAAAAATTCTGAATATGCTCCCCGTCCGGTGCCAGTCTGAGACACAAGGTCTCTCTCACTTCACCGTCTTTCAGAAATGCCAGCTGAACCTCACCATTGATGACCGTGTGGACCACATCTCTTTCTCGTAAAACAGTTAATACCCGACGAGAGGTCAACAGGGCGAGAACGCCTTTGCGTACAACCATCGGTCTCATCACCGTATGCACATTACCTCCACCATCTGACACGAATACAGGTTGTTCAGCCAGTAGTTCCAGCATAGCAGTCACATCGTAGGCGAGAAAAGCAGTTGTAAAACGTTCCAGCAGTTTTACCCGGGAAGAGTTATTTATACTAGGACTGTTTGGAGCTTCAGGAGCAGATTCTCCGGAAGATAGAATACGGCGGGAGCGACTGAACAACTGACGACAATTGCTCTCGGTCTTGCCCAGTAATTCCGCAATATCTTTATAATCATACTGAAAAGCTTCTCTCAGCACAAAAACAGCCCGCTCTATCGGCTTTAGTTGCTCCAGCAGAACCAGAAATGCGTAAGATATCATATCTTTGCGTTCTAACCAATCGGCAGGAAGATCCGCGCTCTCACCCAGCGGCTCCGGCAGCCACTGTCCTACATACGTCTCTCTTTGCTTGCGCGCAGAATTCAGCAGATTCAAGCACCGATTCATCGTCATTTTGGCTACATAGGCTCTGGGGTTCTGTATGTCATTCAGGGGCTTATGCTCCAGCTCGACAAAGCAGTCTTGAACGACATCCTCGGCATCCGTCACCGTTCCAAGCATGCGATAAGCAATGGCAAAAGAATATTTGCGATATTTCTGATACAGCTCCTCCAGACTTACATCCACCGATTCTTGTTCAATTCCGTATTCTTTGCCAGACAAAACATAGCCCCCATTCATTAAAGACTGCCTGGATACATTCCGGTCGCTATGGCAATCCGGTTCCAGCTGTTGATCACATTAATTGCGGTAATCAAATCTACGTACTCTTCCTCTGTAAAATGTTCTCTGACCCGATTATACAAGTCTGTAGGTACCCCTTGCTCTGAGATATGAGTGACCGCTTCGGCTAATTCAAGCATAGCACGTTCTTTTTCCGTGAACAAAGGAACCTCCCGCCATAAAGCAAGCTGCAAAATATGGTCAGCATAATCGCCTAGTTTTAGCAAATCCTTTGCATGCATATCAAGACAATAGGAACAGCCATTGATTTGGGATACTCTAATTTTCAATAGTTCGTACAATACTTTGTCTGTAAAACGGCCGGAAATATATTTTTCCATCTCCATCATTGCCTTGAATGTACTAGGACTCACTGCTCTGTGATTAAATCTTAAACTCACGATATATCGCCTCCATTATTAGTTTACATATAGAAGACAAATGAACATGTGGTTTTGTGACAAAGTGCAATACATCAATTTGGAATTGCCCTCAGTAGGCATAGCATGTATTATAAATAAATGATTTTATGTAAAGAAGGTGTACATCACATGAGCGGAAAAGGTTTTATTAAAGAATTTAAAGAATTCGCTGTACGGGGTAACGTGATTGACCTCGCGGTCGGCGTTATCATTGGTGGTGCGTTTGGCAAGATTGTCACTTCTGTGGTGAACGATATTATTATGCCTCCGATTGGTAAACTTCTGGGCGGCATGAATTTTCCAGACTTATATGTAGCTTTACAAGCCGCCGATCCTCTAAATGCTGACGGTACACGCAAAACCCTAGCACAAGCCAAAGAAGCAGGAATTGCGGTCCTTGCCTATGGTCAGTTTATTAATGTCCTGCTGGACTTTCTCATCGTGGCCTTCTGTGTGTTCATGCTGGTCAAAGGGATTAACATGCTGAAGCGCAAAGAGGAAGAAAAACCTCTGGAGGAAAAAACGATCAAGGAATGCCCACATTGCCTGTCGGAAATTCCTATAGCTGCTACCCGCTGTGCACATTGCACATCCAAGCTAGAGGGATTCGTTGAATCACGCTGACTCAACCTACACTCCTATGAATACAACAAACGGCTTAAGACGGTGGTTCGTCTTAAGCCGTTTTGGCATCGTATAGAAATCCCATTAATTGAAGTTGGTAATAATACCCCGAGGTCTGACTGGCAAACCTTCTGCGTACAAATGGGAGACATCACCGAAGCCAATGCAACGGGGAACTGCCCATTCCTTGGAGCGTTCATCAAACAAGATGGTGGTTACAGAGCTAGGCGGCATCCAAAAACCGGACCAGACCAAAGCCAAAGGTAGTTCCAACAGATGTGCAAGCCAGGTCAGCCCGAAGCCGCCATGACAAAATACGGCTACCCTGTCTTCGGTATGCTTCAAAATTCGGTACCTGCCCTCCACCCGCTCAAAGCCTTGCCGCTTCAGGAATTCATCAGAATGAACCTTCAGTCGCTCGAAGGTTTCGGGACTTTGCGTCCCCTGATAATAGGAAATTTCCTTCCAAGAGTCATGAGTCGGCAGAGGCGACCCGGAACGAATCACTTCACCAGGCAAATCCCAATGGGAAAGACGACCGTATGGAGTATCCTCCAGCTTTAAAGCCAGTTCCTGCGTCCAGTCCTCCACTTCATAAGTCATACCGAGAGAGTCGGTGGTGTAGCGCATTGTGTCCAAAGCCCGCCCTAGCGGAGAGACGTAAATACGGTCCAATCCGTGACTGGACAGTCGTTTGGCCAGTGCCTTGGCTTCCAAATGTCCCTCCGGCGTGATAGTGTTGTTAGGGTAATCAGGGTCTGCATGTCGGATAATATACAATCTCATCATTGGTTCTCCGTTCCTAAGAATGGCGACAGGATCGCTTGGTCTCATTCCATTGGTTAGCTCTCCTGATCTTTAATTAATGTTTATTCAACAAATTTTCCAAAATCGCGCGCAAATCTCTGTCTTCTTGGTAAACTTCCTCACCCGTATCCAGCTCAATAACCCGGATATATGTATAGTTCGCTCTGGCATCGACTGGTTTAAAAATCAATTCCTCCGGGTTGTCTGGACGCACATCATAGCCCATATTTTTGAACATATCTGTTATTTGGTCAATCCCCGGCTTGCCTCCGCTTTCCAGCATAATCAGCCCGCGCAGTTCTTTGGGCTCCTCTGGATGCATCACTCGGAAATGTACAATACATTCCATGTAAAATCGCTCCTTTCAATCATAAACCTATGTTATGGCGCAAATCTCCATGTTCCCAGCATACCCCAAAAGCTACTCCACATTCCACATCGACCATCATATCGTCAGGGTGGAAAACACGTTATACTGTAAAGTAAGACTTTGATTTTCTGCTGATTATAGGAGGAACCACGATGACTAGCGAGCTTCTGGATATCTATGACGATGAAGACAACCCCCTTGGCACAGCCTCTCGACAGGAAGCACATGCCAAGGGATACTGGCACCATACCTTTCACTGCTGGCTGGCACGAGACACTTCGACAGGCCGCCGCTTGCTATTCCAACAGCGTCAGGATACAAAGGACACCTTCCCCGGATGCTACGATATTACAGCAGCTGGGCATTTGACTTCAGGCGAAGATATGTCCCAGGCAGCTCGCGAGCTGGAGGAAGAACTGGGCATTCATGTTCCCTTTAACTCCTTAACACCGCTGATGACCGTTCGGTATGAAAGTAAAGGTACCGCACAGGGCACCTCTTTTTGGGATCGGGAGATCAGCTCGGTGTTTGGACTGCTGTCCAACCAGCCCCTGGAAGCCTATTGTCTCCAGCAGGAAGAAGTAGCTGGACTGTACGAAGCAGACCTTGAGCAAGCACTGGCCCTGTTTGAAGGCCATATTCCATTTATCGAAGCCCAAGGTATTACGTCGGGGCCGAACCCGGAAAAAACTCGCCGCCTGATTACACCGGATCAATTTGTGCCTCATCAAGCGGGCTATATTACATCTGTATGCCGGGCTCTGATGGAACTTCCCTCCCAGTAATCCTTAACCCTATTCTCCGGCTGACATATATTTGCCGACAATGCCTTCATACCGCCAGCCATATCGGGTCGACAGCTCGCTGCCCATATCATGCTCCAGCTCATACAAAATAAGATCCTGGGCAAAATGATCAAGCAGCAAACCTGTCATCACCGGATGCTCGGTAATAAGCGCCTGTGTCGGGCAATTCTCTCCCCGCATTCCCAGCATGCACCAACGCCGGTCAATAACAAAGGAAAACTTGCGCCCTGACGGTTCCTGGCCGTTTGTACCAGATGCACGCGGTAGCCACGGCCCCAACATGCTTTCTCCGTTGTCGCAGGACCATAGGAGTCGCACACCCCGACTCTCGGCTTTTTTCAACTCTTCCCGCAGCAGTTCGGCTTCCTCACGCCACAAATCCAGCACAATCTCATGCTTAGCCCGTTCCAGCTCGCGTGTCAGGCTTTCCAGCACCTTCCGGTCACCTTCCACATTATAAAAGGTCGGCTTGGCTGGTTCTGTTCGTGGCATCTCCTTCTCCACCGCCAGCAGGGATTCCCGCATCTGCCCTTCAATCATCCGGGTCAGCTCACCTGGCGGCAGCATGCTGTAGCGTACAGGTTCTCCTGCACTCGCTCTGAGATATCCCTGTCCGGCCAAACGCTGCAAAGCTGCGTACACGTTGGAGCGCGATGCCCCCAAACGCTTAGCCACTTCATAGCCGGACGCTGCATTTTGTCTCGAAAGCTCGACCATCACCTTGGCTTCCATCTCCGTAAAACCCAGATTCCGCAGATGTTGCAGCAAACGCTCCATATGTTCTGTTCCCCCTATGCTGCCCGGCGTTATGTCTGTGTCCTGCGGCAGCCTGTTCGGCTGCGTCAAATCTGTTCAGCTCCACAGCGCGGACACCATTTGGAGCCTTTGGGTAGTTCCGCTGTGCAGATTTGACATTTTACATTTTCGCGTATTTGCGTAGACGGTGTTGCCGGCTTCTCGGACCCGGAATTGTTGGCCTTCCAATATCGAATGCGCTCATCCAGCTCCTCTTGACGCTCCCGCTCACGTTCCAGTTCTTCAAGACGCTGGTGTTCTTTCTCCAGTTCTTCCTGACGACGGCGCTCCCACTCTTCATCAAATGCCGCTTTTTCTTCCGGAGTAAAATCAGACACCGTGTAATTGCGGTCTAATTCCGTTGGATCATGCGTTTCATACCGCTCATCCTGTTCATGCCGATCGATGACTTCATCTACTGCATACTCCGTGTAAGCAGGCGCAGCATCCTTCACTGCCTCTGACTTGCGCAGATCAAACGAATAGGCGTCTGTCGGCACCTCTTCCCGCACGGCCGCTACTTGCTTGGAGGCAGCCTGCCCTTCATTCAGCTTGCGCCCACATTTAGGGCAAAAGTTCGCATCCAGCGGCACAACTGCACCACAGGTACATAAATGGGCATTTTTCAATTCTGCAATTCTGCTGCGCAGCTCATCAATTTCATCCTGAAGCTCATCACAAGCAGTAGACAACTGTGTCATCTCGGTTTCAGCCACTGACATATCGGATGCCCGGTAACCTTCGTAAAAGATTTGACCCATTCGTAAAAAGTGTACATCCATTTCCTGCTGAATTGTTGTAATTTGCGAATTGATCTTACTAATCTCGACAGCATGCTGCGCCTTTTCTGTTGCGCGATTAGCGCCTTCCTTTATACGTTGAATCAGCTTCATCGTTATTTCCTCCCCATATCCAGCCGGATTTCACTTTACCGTCCGTATATCCCAAAGTTTTTTTCTGTTGGCAAGCCTCGAACTCCTGTATAATGGAATGCGGTCATATTGCCTGTTTGAAGGCTATAGGCATTGGCGTCAACCTATTAACGTTCTGACGCTCCAGCTCTAGATCCGCATGAATTCAGTATCATTTTAGTCCATCGCCTTGTTCTTATCATCATTTAAAGCTGACTAGAACTCTATCATACCAAAAACTACCCCCATTTGTGAAAATGGAAGATTTTAAGAACGAAAGGGGTTTCAGGATCATGAACCCAAATCCTGCATTTTACCCCCGACCCATCGGGGTTCCTTATTCAACGACGAGCCCTCAGGCACGTCGAGCTTCTATGGATACCAGTATAACGCTGGTACCCGACAGCGACCAAGACGCGGCCTATTTTCGTGCTATAGAGAACGCGGGCATTCATCTGAACCGCCCGCAGATTCAGGCTGTACGCCATGGTAAAGGCCCCCTTCTCACCCTGGCAGGGGCTGGCTGCGGCAAAACCACGGTGCTGGCAGCCCGTGCAGGCTACCTTATGGCGATGCGGGATGTCCCTGCATCTTCCATCCTGCTGGTGACCTTCACCAGCAAAGCAGCTGCCGAAATGAAGCTGCGCATCGCGGGATTACCCGGTGTGCGACCTGCCGCTGCACGCGCAGTACAGGCGCGTACCTTCCACTCATTCGCTTTGGCGATGCTGCGTCATCGCGGCGTGCAAGACGAAGTGTTCGGCGAAACGCAGGCCCAACATACCGTTATGAAAATGATGCTACGCCAGCTTGGACTGAGTGAGGCTTTCCAGCCGGAAAGCCTGCTGTCCGCACTCTCCGCCTGGAAAGCGGAAGGCCGTAGCGCAGACGAGTTGCCGGAAACCATGCGCGAGGAAGCGGATGCCAAGCGTGCCATGCTCGCCTATGAAGCGTGGAAACAGGAACGCAATAAGATGGATTTTGACGATATTCTGCTACGTGCCTCTGTTCTCCTGCGTGACCCGGATGTGCTTCAGCCGCTTCAACGGCGTTTTTCCTATATCATGGTCGATGAATTCCAGGATACGAATGCCCTACAATACGAAATGGTGCAGCGATTGGCTGCGAGGCATCGCAATCTGATGGTCGTCGGAGATGATGACCAGACGATCTATACCTTTAACGGAGCCCGCCAGGAATCCATTCTGGAATTTGACAAGGTCTATAAAGATGCAAAGGTCATCACCCTTGATATTAATTACCGTAGTGATGCGCGCATTTTGGGGCTGGGTTCCAACATCGTCGCTAAAAATGTTCATCGACGTTCCAAACGTCTTGCGGCTGCTGGGCGTGAGGGCTTGCCGCCACAGTTTGCCACCCCATCCGGGCCTGAGGAAGAGGCGGGACATATTGTTACTCATCTACTCGGACAGGTAGAGGAAGGTCGGCTTCGCTACCGGGATATCGCTATTTTGCACCGGACAGCCAGCGGAAGCCGATCTATTTTTGAGCAATTGATTATGCGGGATGTCCCATTTATTCAGTACGGAGCGGGAGCCGTATTTTACGATCAATCTCTGATTCGTCCCTTAATGGACCACTTGCGTCTGTCGCTGAATCCCCGGCGAATGGAATCTATTCCAAGCACCCTTGGACCGCTGTATGTCTCTCGTGAGGCCGGAATGGAATGGATTATGCGTGAAGAGAAGAAGCAGGCTAAAAAATACCCGCTAATCCACCTCAGCCGTTGGGATCGACTACGTGATTTTCAGCGTGAACAGGTGAAAGAACGCATTCGATTGATTCGCAGTCTCACTACCATGAAGCCTGCCTATGCCATTCAAGAAATGCGGCGCGTCTTTTATGACAAATATTTGGAAAGCGGAGATACAGGCGCATGGACACATTATAAGGAAACGATGCAAGAAAGTCTGGAGGAGCTCGAAACGGCAGCCAAGCGCTTTGACACGGTAGAGGCATTCGTCAACTTTGCGGACGAGCTTTCCGAGCGCCACCGCCAGATGGAATCTCTGCGCAGAGAGGAAGACAGCGATGCTGTTCGGCTCATGACGATCCACCGAGCCAAGGGACTAGAGTTCCCTTGCGTATATTGGATCGGGGCCAGCGAAGGCATCCTGCCGCACAGCTCAGCTCTACACAGCGAGCTGCCAGAGGATCGTCGGGCAGGCGCCGCCCCCGCAACAGCCGTGGATAACGATGCTGCGCTGGAGGAAGAGCGTCGCCTCGCTTACGTAGCCGTTACCCGGGCGAAGGAGCTGCTGTATATCACCTCCCCTGCCTCCAATCACGGCAAACCTGCCGCCGTGTCGCGTTTTCTGCTGGAAGCCTATGGGGTCACCCCTGAAGTCTCCAAACCAGAAACGCGCCGCAGTAGCTTCGGCCAACCGAAGGGTACTTCGGGGTATGGCAGCCGGGCTGGCGGTGGTTCGCCAATGTCTGGCACGGCAACCCGTGTGAGCAGCAGGCCGGGACCAGCCCCAGCAACCCCTACAGCACGTACGGCTTCGGCGGCGGCTAAGTCGCAGACAGAGCCACGCGTCAATGTGCCTGTGTGGAAATGCACGGACGCTGCCTGCAAGGCATGGATGCGGCGCGACACAGTAGGTGGACGCCGCACAACGGGGGCCAGTGCAGGCACGCCGCCGGTGTGTCCGCTTTGCTCCTCCCCGATGACGGAGGGAACGCGCAACATCCCGGCCAGATAAATGTGAGGCGCACATAGCCGGATGGAACTGTCTTTTGCGAAAATAAGTTTTGGACAGACTAAATAAAATAAATAACGGCAGACTAGGATGTGAGAATAAAATCCTAGTCTGCCGTTTTTTTATATATAATTTTATCTAAGTTAAAGTTACAGTTTAGGCACAACGCATTCAGGAAACAAGAACGAAAACTAATAAAAGGGGAGAACATATAATGAAACTTTCAGGAAATACAATACTAATTACCGGTGGAAGTACTGGAATAGGATTAGCCTTTGCAGAACGATTTTTAAAAGCTGGAAATAAAGTCATTGTTTCTGGACGGCGTGAACATGTACTTCAAAAAGCGAAAGAGAAATTGCCTAGCCTTATTACTCATGTAAGTGATTTGAATATGGAATCCGAGCGTATAGCTTTATCGGATTGGGTAACAGCCAACTATCCAGAAGTAAATGTGTTAGTTAACAATGCCGGTATCCAACAACGCTTTAACGTTCTAAAAACGGATGTAAAAAGCAATTGGGATTATTTCAGTAAAGAAATCACCACTAACATTGAAGCACCCTTCCATCTATCCATGTTGTTCGCTCCCTATTTTGCAACAAAAGAAGAGGCGACTATCATTAACGTCACTTCTGGGTTAGCTTTTACGCCGTTTGTGATTGCTCCGATTTATTCAGCAACGAAAGCGGCACTTCATTCCTTTACAATCAGCCTAAGACACCAGCTTTCTGATACGTCTGTAGAGGTAATTGAAGTTGTCCCGCCAGCAGTAAATACAGATTTAGGTGGAGCAGGGTTGCATACGCATGGAGAGCCGTTAGATGCCTTCGCAGATGGAATTTTCAAAGGATTAGAAGAGGGAAAAATAGAAATCGGATTTGGTACCTCTGTGCCTCGCTTACGCATGTCACGAGACGAAGTAGACGAACACGTAGAAAATATGTATAAGGCAACGAAAAATTCAATAAAATAGCTCGCTTATGGGGCTGTCCTTTTGCTGGATTGCCCTTTTTTCAATTCGCTTTTTATTGATTTACCTAGTAGATTGACTAGCACGTTATCATCGTCATTTCCAAATCTCATTTCTCACGATTCGCCCTTGTCAAAATAATCATCTGGCAAATGCAGTTCTTGCAAACAACTGATAAATTTTTCTTTGAAATTCGGATTTCTTTTATATTCCGGCCATACCGCCTGATAGTAAGGCAGCAACTTCTCATGTGGAATAACGCCCCAATATAAAATTGAGTTTTTCAGAACATGCGGGTCGTCGCCCACCAACATCTGTTCAATGATCTGCCAGCTTCCCAGCTTGTTTTCGCAACTGCGTGCGGCATAGATGGCAGTGGTTTGCATTTTCGGATCGGCGTCACACAAGAAAGGTGCAAAGTTCTGGAGCGTAATCGCACCGTAATCCTCCAGGATATATCCTGCATAACGCAACGTTTCCGGGTCGTGAATCCTATCAAGACTGTGCAAAATCGCTGGAATAAATTCCTTTAAATTTACTGTTTTACTGGAAGCGTGCAGAATCATTAAAGCTTGCAGAAAATCATCATGTTCATCTGATTGCAATAGCTCCAGAAGATATTTTCTTCCCGTGTCAAAAGAAGTTTTGCAGATTAGCCGAACAGCTGTGGCTCGATTTTTTGGGCTTTGCTCCGCAATTTTTTTCAAAAAAACAAGGGTTGGCTGAGAAACTACTTTAAATTTGAACATTCCATCAAGCGCTTTTGCTTGGATTTCTTCGTTTGGAGCGCTCTGATAAATCTGGATCAGCGCATTCTCATCACCCGGCATTCGACTGCCAAACCACCCAATATCATAATCCAGAATAATTTCATCCAGCCAGCGTTCGTACCAGTCCAGAAAGCTGTCTTCATAGACAAAGAAAAAGGGATGATCGGGATGAAAATCGGAGGTGTACACAATTCTCCCCCTGTATTTCCCTTCAAGTACGATATATATGTCGTATTCGCAACCTTGGGTGCCTATGCACAACATGCCGCCCAGCACCTTATTACGGGCGTCATCGTATTCCTCGTCGGGGATGTCCTCATCCTTGGTCAGGGGCTCAATCAGGTTGTTCCATTCCTCTTTGGTCATCCCGGGATGCAAAACGGATTTTGCAAGGAGTGCCCGGTGCTCGGTATAGGAAGTTGTCTTTTCAATCGGATAAATTCCATAATAGGGTCCGGCGCCTCCGTTGCCGACGTTCGTTAAAAACTGGGCGTAAGGCTCAGGAAGTGTGACCTGATTGTGGGCTTGCCAGTCCGCCAGCTCTTTTGCTGTAAGTTTCTCATTAACCTTATATTGATGTGAGGATGCTCCAAACACCGAGAAGTCTGCGTCTTTGCTCATAGTCTGATTCAGTTTGTTTTGTATTCGATCCAGTTGCGTTTCTTTCTTCTCAAACCACATATTTTGTACCCTCCTGTTGACTATATGATATGTACCTTTAAGTAAGTTTTATATAATCCAGTGGATACTGTTTAATTAAAGTATGAAAAGTGATCGCGCATAAAATGAGTTAACGCATCCTTCAAATTTTGATGCCGTTTCAGATATTGGAACAAGATGGCCGAGGTGAGTACGATTTCAGAATCCTCGATACTAATAATCCAAGATGGTGGCTCCTCAGGATTATAACTAAATTCGCTAACGATGCCGTATGCTATACCTAGTTTATCCATTCTCTTGTGTAAAATTTGACGGATCTCGCCAGCCAGTTGATGAACATTAATATCATTCTGTTCCAGGGCCTTCTCCCTCCTCGTTCGTCAATCAATAGATAGTTTAAAATCAACAATCGTTTGCTCAGCCGTAACCTCATATCCTAATCCTTTGTAAAGTTGTACAGCAGCCTGGTTCTCCTCCATTACTCCCAGATAGACATCTGATGATAGTGTTCTACCCAGTTTTGTAAGTTGGCTCGTCAAGTGCTTTGCTAGTCCTTTCCCCCTGTGAGCAGGGCTTGTATATATGTTCCCGAGCTCCACAAGCTTAGAATCATAAAAGTGGAAGCCGCCTGCGGCAATAAAATGGCCACATTCCTTGATCCCAAGGAAAGGATATTGTTCAAGTTCGCTGCTCGTAAAAAATTTCATGCCCCCATTTCGCAATAAATCCACTATATCTGAAATGTCATTTTCCTTAACTAGCTCAGCCACGTTTGAATCGAGCAGTTTCGATTGATCCCTATGCTTCATTGTTAAGAAACGTTGTGGGTTACCCGTTATGAGCCCATGAGACTGAAAAAGTTGTAGGTCACAATCACACAGGATTGTACCACAAACGGTATTTTTCTTAAGTTGAATGAGTTCCTCTGTAAAAGCAATAAGAGCTGAAAAGTTAAGTTTCAATCGGTTTATGCAGTGGAAAGAAAACGCAGGGAAGGAGAGCCCACAAAAGTATGCTAAGACCCCTGTCAGCTTGTCATCTACATATTGACCAACAAATTTAGCCTGCTCCTTACGTTGAGTTAAATAGCTATAGAATAACAAGTGTTGATCCCTATGAATCTGGTCCGTTAATTGATAAATAGTTTCGTAGGTAAGCAGTCGATGAGAAATCATGTATTAGTCCCTTTCATTTCCATGTGGGTAATCTTCTTATTGGCATGATACCACAAATTGAAACTATCCTTCCCGCTTACCCCATATAGCCTTAATAATCTTGTGTTATACATCTCAAAGAATATATGAAGATTGCTTGCCACCGGAGTATAAAAATCCATAATTTAAGGATGATTTTCTCCGAAATTCATTGTATGGTTCCTGCCTCACCTCTAATTTATGATGAAATTAAAGAGAGGTGAGGTGCCAAAAAACGAATACCAAATATTGAAAACGTATACAAATGAAGAAAAAATGCTTACAAGTGCAAGCTAGTCCTTAATCACCTGTCATCGATTACTTCAAAGTGTACTTCATATGTACGCACTAATGAAAGCGTTTTCCGTAATGCATGTTGCAGGTCAATTGAGGCGGTATCATCTACTAATTCAAGGAGTGAGTCATATGCCAGATCCATGGAAAAAAAGGTTTTTCAGTATTCTCAGTTTTGTTCTCTTATCCTTTTTGTTGGTATCTCTCGGTTTAATTCCAAGCTTAGCTAAAGCAGAATCAACTCACTTGGTCACCGATGTTGAAGACCGAACGTTGATGAATGCAAGTCAAGATTCATCCACTAACGACAATTCCTCTTCTATCGTCGTCAGCTCCAAAGATGCAATTCTTCAAGGTTACGGTGTAGAAAAACGGGATACCCCCTATACCGGCGATACGCTTTATAAAGGCGATGGCTATGTATCCTTCTTTTATGACTACGACCCAAATTCCGGCAAGTCCGACGGGACGGCCACGTTTAAAGTGAACGTGCCTACAGCAGGTCTTTATAGACTGAGCCTCGGCTACTACATTCCGGCGGGCACTGGCTCCAAGGATACCAGCATCGAGGTCAATGGCACAATGTCTGAGAACATAACGCTGGCTGCTCCTCCGAAAGGTGCGGCAGTGAACGAGAAAATATTAACCAAGATCATGCTGAATGCCGGCACAAACGAGCTTACTTTTGCAAGAGGCTGGGGATATTACGGGATCGAATACGTGAAGGTTGAATTCGCCAATCTGCCTGCTGCAATTAGCAAAATTGAAGCCGAAGACGGAGTCATTACTGGTGAGGTCAACATCGAAGCTGCTGATACAGGCTATTCGGGTAGCGGTTACGCCGCCTTCAAAAGCACAGGCTCGTTAACCTTTGCCTATAATGCACCTTCAAGCGGGCTTTACAATCTTGCAATCGGTTACAGTAACCCCAATGGAGACAAAAAGACCCAATTGGTGGTCAACGGCCAGACCAGCGAAATATCACTGCCGACAACAGCAAGCTACACAGAGGTATCCGGCGGTAAACTGATGCTGAATTCGGGAAACAATATCTTACAGTTCAATGTCGACTCGGACCAATATCATATCGACTACGTCAAGCTATCAGCAGTGTCCCCCCCGAAACTGCATCAAATTGAGAAAAAGCCAGTAAACCCGAATGCGACTGCGGAAACCACGGCACTCATGGGTTATCTTGTGGATAGTTACGGCAGCCACATTCTTTCCGGTCAGCACACTTTGGAGGATGCACAGTGGATTAAAGACCAAACTGGAAAGTATCCTGCCATGTTATCAATGGACATGATGGATTATTCCCCCTCTCGCATCGAGCATGGCGCCACCTCAACTGAGGTGGAAAAGGCAATTCAATGGGCCCAAGAAGGTGGACTTGTCACATTCGCATGGCACTGGAATGCTCCTAAGGGACTGTATGATATTCCCGGTAAAGAATGGTGGCGCGGGTTTTACACGGACGCTACTACATTCGACGTTCAATATGCACTTAGTCATCCCGAGTCGGAAGAGTATCAGCTTATCCTAAGGGATATCGATGCCATTGCTGCTCAGTTGAAACGCCTCCAAGACGCTCACGTTCCGGTGCTGTGGAGACCGCTGCACGAGGCGGAGGGCAAATGGTTCTGGTGGGGCGCCCAAGGTCCAGACTCCGCCAAGCAGCTGTACCGTATCATGTACGACCGCCTAACACACTACCATCACCTGAACAACCTGATCTGGGTTTGGAACTCCGAGAGTCCCGACTGGTATCCAGGGGATGATGTCGTCGATATTGTAAGTGTGGATATCTACAACCAGGCGGCTAATTATAGCCCAAGTATTGGAAAGTACGACAGTTTGGTAAATCTCGTGCAGGGTAAGAAGCTGGTTGGTCTGTCTGAAAACGGCCCGATTAGCGATCCCGAATTGCTTCAAACCTATTCAGCGCATTGGCTCTTTTTCACTACGTGGACGGGCGACTTCATCCGCAATGGACAATATAACTCCCTGGATCATCTCATAAAAGTGTTCAACAGCGATTACGTGATCACGAGGGATGAGCTTCCTCAAGACCTGCTTACTTTATTCAAAAATAAAGCGGAGTAAGGCGCTTTTATGAGAATTATCGTATCCGTAACTATACCGTCCCGTCAGCGTCATGAAGTAACGAAGTAGTCTACTTTAAACAAACAGCGGCCACCTCTAAAAATAACCGGGGTAGCCGCTGTTTGTTTGTGCCTTGAGCAAAAGTCGTCTATGGCAAACCATTATGAAAAAAGGACCGTCTCCTTTCCGGCAGGAAAGTGGAAACGGTCCCGTTCTTTTATGTGAATCAAGTTAGTTAGTGGACCACAGCTTAATTCGGTCTTGGATATGCTTGGTAAAAGATTCTTCCATTTCTTGTACTCCGGCTTTCTCCAGTTCTGCCATATAGGCATCCCAAACCTTGTCGAAGTTTTCCGGCTTGGTCATGACAGCTTCCGGAATTCGTTTCCATGTAATATCCTTCATCTTGGCTCCGAGAATAACAGCCGGATCGTCATTGGGAAGAGACATCGTGTAAGCTGCTCCGTATGCTCTCGGTTGGAATTCATCTTCCTTCGGGAATAGATCCTTCCAGTGCTCAATCTTATAGCCCTTCAGAACTTCCTTCTCCGACTTGTTATAAGTCGCCGTCAGCAGTTCCGGATAACTACGAGTAAAATAGTTGCCAGTTGAGTCCTTGATGCCATCACCATAATGGACCATCAAGTTCCAATATAGACCGATTCCGGACTCTTTTTGGAAAGCCGCATTGTCATTGTTCATCCGTTCAAGTACAGCCGGAATAATCGTCCGTTTGCCGTCTTTAACCGTGTAATGCTTGCCTTCAATTCCCCAGTTATTCAGGACTTGACCTTCTTCCGATGCCAGAAAATCGAGGAACTTAATAGCGCGTACCGGGTCCTTGCACTTGCTTGAGATCGAAATTCCGTATCCCCCATCAAAACCAGGCAGCCAGAAGTTGGTATCCTTGTACTCCTTGCTCATGGTGACTGGGTAATGACCGTAAGTCTGGTCGAATTTGCCTTCCGCCTTCAGTGCATTTTGTCCATCGCCATAGTCCCATTCTGGATCGGCTAGACCCAGTACGCGGCCAGAAGCCACTTTTGCCTTAAACTGATCGGTCTTCTGCACGAAGCTTTCCGAATCAAGCAATCCAATGGCATTCATGTGATTTAACCAACGGAAATATTCCTTTTCTTCCGGTCGGCGGAAATGATAAGTCGCTTGGTGTGTTTTTTGATCAATGTAGTATTCGCCGTCGTCTGGTCCCCCGGTCGTTTGGAAGCCTGAGTTGGTTACCTGGTACATATGCCAATCGTCGGCATTTAGGGACAGTCCGATATTTTTGTTGCCATTTTCGTCCGTCGGATGCTTGGTTATATAGTCCTTAATGACTTTTTCGAAATCCTGTACTGTACGAATGTCCGGGAATCCCGCTTCCTTGACGACACGGTGCTGGAGTTTAAATCCTACGTCGGGTTTGATTTTTTCTTCTTCGACAGCGGACCAGGTCGGAATAACATAGATGGATTGGTCATCTAAACTGTACTTCGCCCGAACAAGCTTGTCTCCTAGCATTTTTTTGATGTTTGGTGCATGCTTGTCGATCAAATCCGTCAAATCAATGATTGCGCCAGCATCGACAAGTTTGCCGACATCCGCCTTAGCAGCGATTAAATCAGGATAGTTTCCTGTGGCTGCAATCAAGGAAATCTTTTGGACCGGGTCACCGACAGCGAATTCAGCATCTAGAGTTACTCCGGTTTTTTCCGCGATGACCTTGCCGACTTCATCCTTCATATTATTCCAATTCGTGCTGGAGTCTTCCGAAAAATAAGTAAGCGTGATGTCACCTGTAGTTACGGCCTTGGTAGCCTCAGACGGATTATTACCGCTGCACCCTGCTAGGGTAGCCACTAAAGTCAGTGACATTACGAAAGATACGATCATTCTGTTTTTTCTTGACTTCATGGAGCGAACCCTCCCTGTATAATGAATGTTTGCTGCTTCGTTTTAGCTTTTTACCGCTCCAAGCGTCATACCTTTAACAAAATATTTTTGTAAAAAAGGATAGACGATAAGAATCGGCACGGTAACAATGATGGTAATTGCCATTTTAACCGATTCCGGGGATACCTGTGCCATACGCTCCGCCATATTGGCAGCGTCCTGGGAATTGGTTGCGCTTGTTGTCGTACTTTGCAAAATTTTCATCAATTCATATTGCAGGGTCGTCAACGATTCATTGGACCCATTAAACAGATAAGTATCGAACCAAGAGTTCCATTGCCCAACCGCCAAGAAGAGCGCTACGGTCGCTAATGCCGGTTTGCAAAGAGGAAGTATAACGCGCCAGTAGATTGTGAAATCGTTGGCACCATCCAGCTTGGCTGATTCCTGTAACGCATAAGGCAGACCGTCAATGAAGGAACGAATAATGAAGACGTTAAACGCACTTACAAGACCTGGTAAAATATAGACGGCAAATGTATCAATTAAATGCAGTTCCTTCATCAGGATAAAACCTGGAATTAATCCCCCGGAAACATACATAGTGACGGCAAGAAAGATGGAGATGAACCTTCTAGCTTGAAAATCACTTCGGGCAAGTGTATAGGCAAGCATCGAGCCGCTGACCAAACCCGCTACGGTGCCAATGATGGTCCGCAGAAAGGAGATCTTGAATCCAGTAATTAACCCCTCATAGGTGAAAATCAAATCGTAATTCTTCAACGTAAATTGCCTTGGCCAGATGGTGATTCCCCCTCTAATTGTGTCTACCGAATCGTTAAAAGAGATAGCCAGCACATTTAAGAACGGGTAGATCGTCAGAACGGTGACCACAATCATGAAAAGATAAACAACTACCCCCAGGATTCGGTCTTGTGGCGATTTCGCCTGAAGCTTGTTGTTTAATCCGCCGACCGGCGTAGTGCTTTTGACAGCCTCCATGTCCATTCTCCTCCTTACATAATGCTCTCGTTGGTATAGCGCTTAAAGATTCCGTTAGCCGCAAACAATAGGACTAGGCTGATCACCGAATTGAAAATATTAATGGCCGTTCCGAAAGAGTAACGTCCCATCGCCAGACCATAATTAAGCGCATACAAATCAAGTACTTCAGAGTAATCGATGACCAGGTGATTGCCCAGCAGAAATTGTTTCTCGAATCCCGTACCGAGCAGATGGCCAATAGACATAATTAGGAGAATGATAATGGTCGGCCGGATTCCCGGCAGCGTAATGTGCCACATTTGCTGGAATCGGCTAGCGCCGTCCACCCGCGCAGCCTCGTATAATTCAGGACCAATACCGGCGATGGCAGCCAGATAAATAATGGCGTTCCAACCCGTTTCCTTCCAGATGTCTCCGAAAGTTACAACCCACCAAAATAATTTACCTTGGGCCATAAACTGGACTGGCTGATCGATGATGCCTAGACCCATGAGCATATCGTTTACGACACCGCCATCCGCTGAAAGCATTTTGGTGACGATGCCTGCAGCAACCACCCATGAAACAAAGTGTGGCAGATAAGATACGGTCTGAACAAATCGTTTTATCACTTGTATGCGGACCTCGTTGAGTAATAGAGCAAAGACAACCGGTACAATAAAACCAGCGACCAGTCCCATAAGACTCATAGCCAACGTGTTCCGCAGTACTTGGTAGAAATGATCATCTTGGAACAAAGTACGAAAATGCTCCAAGCCCACCCACTTCTGTTCAAAAAAACTCAAACCGGGTCTGTATTTCTGAAATGCCATTGTCCAGCCCCATAGCGGCAAATACTGAAAGACGAAGACCCAAATAACAAACGGAATAGACATGTAGTAAAGATACCTTTGGCTTTTAAATACCTTCCAAGCATTCCTCTTCGGTTTTTTGTATACGTTTTCCGAATTTGCTGTTACCGCTTTCATTTTCTCATCCCCTCTCTTAAAATCCATCATAAAACAGAGGAGAGTCAGAGCCCAGATAACGGATTTCGGGAAAAATCATCCACAAATTATGGATTTCTATATTCCGACGGTGAACAGCCTTCGTACCTTTTGAATTTGCTATAAAAGTAGTTGACGCTTGTGTAGCCCACGCTTTCAGCGACTTCGTAAACTTTCATTCCCTGATCCAGTAGCTCCTTTGCTTTGTGGATACGGACTCTGTCCAGATAGGTGTTAAAGTACTCCCCTGTCTTGTTCTTAAAGAGCTGGCCCAAATAGGCGGTACTGTAGTTTAGTAGTCCGGCTAACGCTTCCAGCCTCAGGTTGTCTGCATAATGCTTGTGAATAAAGTCGATCATTTTTTTGAATTCCTGCTCCTTTCCACGAGGTTCGGAGTCTTTCGCCAAAGCTAGCAGGAAACGGTAGGTCTCTTCCAAAAGGTCATCTAGGTGATCATGCTGGTATATCCCATTCAAAAAACGGGAAACTTCCTCCGTCTCTTTCAACTCGATACAGAACCCCGCGGTCAGCTTGTGAATGATCGCATTGGATAGAAAGAAGAACGACTCTTTGATCGACTTTTCATCTTGCCCCTGTTGGAGAAAAAATGCTGCCACCTCGTTCAACAATGGTAGTATGACATTCTGGTTTCCTACTTCCAGACTGTAATACAGGCGGAAGATGAATTCCTCCATCGTTTCTTCAGCTTTATCGACAGACAATCCGGGGGAAGCCAGCGAAGGAGAAAAGAAAGGATACGGATCTAGCAGTCGGTTCTTCTCGCTGAAAAAGGATCGTTTTACCGCTTCCTGGGCCTTTAAAAAAGATTTGCAAATATCTTCGGGAGCAGTTACTCCCCCTCCGGTTGCAGCGGCGAACCGGACCTTATCCGCAGCGTTACGAATCTCGTTGTACAGAGTTTCGCGTCGTTGTCTTCCACGCAGCGGCTCGTTGAGCAAAAGGACCGTATACGGCGGGATTACTGTGACAAGCCCCATCATCTGCCCCTCGATCGTTGCCTTCAATCCATTCGAAAGCTGGTATGCGACATCGGAACGGTCCACTTCGGAAACGCGCGGATACACGACCACAACTTCGTAGTGGGTCCACAACAAGTCTGCTTCTACTGCCTTACTTCTCAACTTGGTGGGATCTTCCGTCCTCTCTTGAGAGACGAGCAGGCTGTGCAGGTATAAATCCCGATTTATAACCTCCTTCTTACGCCACTCCCGTTGAAGGCGCTCCTCTTCGATCCGCTCGCGTACCTGCTTTAAACTGGCCGACATTTCAACAATGTCCACCGGTTTAAGGAGATAGCCGCACACCCCGTATTTGATCGCTTGCTTGGCATACTCGAAGTCGGCATATCCACTGAGGATCATAAAATGTAAATGATGACCGTCAGATCTCAAGTGCTCAATCAACTGTAAGCCATCCATAACCGGCATGCGGATATCGACGATTACGACATCGGGGGACTTTTCCTGGATGACTTCCAATGCTTCTTTTCCATTGGCTGCCGTAGCTGTAACGGTAAACCCAAGACTCTCCCATGGAATCAGCGTTTGAAGGCCTTGACGAAGCTTCGGCTCATCGTCAACGATAACTACCTTAATCATTTGGATTCACCCCCAGGTATGAAAAACTGAATACAAGTGCCTTTCCCCGGCTCGCTCTCAATGCTTAAGGCACTAGAGGTCCCATACAATAAGACAAGACGATCGTTTACATTTCGCAATCCAATTCGCTGGACCTCCTGCTCATGTACGGATGCAGCAAGCTCTTCTCGTACAAGGACGAGACGATCACCTGTGAAACCGGCGCCGTTGTCACATACCATAACTCGGACCCCTTCTGGGATTTCCTTTACTTTCACTTCAATGACAGCTCCTTCTGCTTGATTATCCAGACCGTGTACAATAGAATTTTCCACCAATGGTTGGATAATCAGAGGTGGAACCAACATTTCCTCCAAATCCGGATCAATCGTTAAGCGATACTCCAAACGCTCTTCATACCGGAACTTTTGAAGATCAAGA
The DNA here is from genome assembly GCF_044784315.1 of Paenibacillus sp. DP01. Classification (NCBI taxonomy): domain Bacteria; kingdom Bacillati; phylum Bacillota; class Bacilli; order Caryophanales; family Paenibacillaceae; genus Paenibacillus; species Paenibacillus sp. DP01. The sequence continues at coordinate 674,366 of NZ_CP173059.1, read as the reverse complement.
TAACAGCACACCCGCTCAAGCTCTTTACGCAGCGGAATCTTGTCGTTACCGGCCTCCAGACTGCTGCGTAACAACGCGCTCAACTGCCATACTGCTTTGGCGATATCGTCCTGTTTGCGAATGTGGGCTTCCATTCTGATGGACTCCAAAGAATTGAAGAGAAAATGCGGATTAATCTGGCTTGCCAGCATTTTGAACTTGATCTCGTTTTGTCTTTGCTCCACCAGACTTTTCTGACGATTCGTTTCTTGAACCTCCTGGACCAAATGGTTTACGTTACTGACGAGCGCGTTAAATTCTCTCGATAGTAGACCAACTTCATCTTTTCCGTCGATATGGAGATAGGTTTGCCATGAGCCCGCCCCTACTTGGGTCATATGCTTGCTCAAGCGGAGAATCCTTCTGGATAATAGCGAAGCAGAAGCATAGATAAGTAAGGCTGCAAATATCAGGCTGGCCGTGATCACGACTCCACCGAGCCATATCACTTGATTAGCATCTCGGGTAATCTCGGAAACGGAAAAAACGGAAATAATGCGAAGTCCATTCCAGCTGTTCTGTGGCGTTAGATTTGCGATCACCACTTTTGACGCTTTTCCGTTAATGAGTGTGTTGTAACTTCCTTCCTGTTGGAAAAGTATATTCTCGTCGGCATGAATTTCAGATAGATTCTTTCCGAACAACTCTGCTTCATTGGACGCGACGATCTGATTCCGGTTATCCACGATCAAGGTAGGGAACGATTCCTGATTCAGGATTGAATTTAATTGGCGCTTACTAACATTGATGACCAATACTCCTTTTTGCCCTAGTGAATTCACTGCGAATGAACGAATCAGGCTGAGATAATCGGCATCGTCCCTCTCATCCTTGATTAAGTTCCAGCCAGCCAATCCTTTCTGTGCGATGGCCTCCTTGTACCAATCTGCGGTTGTGATTCTTTCGTCCGGCTGAATAAATTCCCAGTTGTTCAATGCTCCAGGATTAGAGACATAGACTCGGATGCCGGATATCTCTTTGTACAATTGGAGGTAGTCACGAATACCTGTATACTCCCGGTAAGCCTGAATGACTTCAATGTAGCTGTCATACTTCTGGCTAGCCACCATTTTCATCCGGTTATCATTGGTTAGCCGATACGAGATGTCCAGTGGTACTTTAATCAGTTCTTCTGTACGATTTTGGACCCGCTCGACATTGTTGGATACTTGCATAAAAGCGTCCTTAATGACGGCCTCTCGAAGCTTCCCCGTCAGAAACAGGCCGCATAACAGCAAGGGAAGAACAGCTACCGAAATGAATGTAAGCGTCATCTTCTTCCTTAGTTTCATATCATTCATCATTCGTATAAAAAACATGGCTTGCCCTCCCCGATCAGTACGGCTGCTGCGCGCAAAATGCCCCTTTTCATATAAAAAGGGGCATGCATAACTCAATCAATTGTTTTCTATCTTTCGCCAATTGTACTGTTGTACTGATCCTTTAAGCCCTAAGCCTTGCTGGACCTTATGGCCCGAAGCCTGAACCATCCACTTTCATAGTCTTTCTGTCTGTAGACAAGAGGGAGGCCCAACTTCATAAGCCTATCCCCCCCATGGATAGACTTTTGCCCGCTATTTCCTGACTGAACTTCATATTCGAGCTCTGGATTTAGTCCATCAAGGCGCAGAGCTCGCCAAGGCGCGTTCGGGACAGCCATCACTTGGAAATAGTAGACGACGGCATTCTCTTGGTCTTCGGAAACAAACATCCAAGCCGACTCGTTATGTTCAAACGGACTCTTTAAGCGATACAAGTCACCCTTCTGTACTAAGCCACGAATCTGCTTGTATGCTGTGACTTGACGTTTAACCGTCTCTTTTTCCTCATCAGTAAATTTCGTGAGATCAAGCTCATATCCAAAATTTCCAGACATGGCGACATCACCTCGAAAATCAAGGGGCGTTATGCGTCCAACTTGATGGTTCGGAACGGCCGACACATGGGCTCCGATGGCGCTTACGGGATAGACAAGGCTAGTTCCATATTGAATCTTCAGGCGTTCCACCGCATCGGTATTATCACTAGTCCAGACTTGAGGCATGTAGTAAAGCATGCCTGGATCAAAACGTCCTCCACCACTTGAGCAACTCTCAAAAAGAATATGCGGAAATTCGGTGGTGACGCGCTCTAACAGCTCATACAATCCAAGAACATAGCGATGGGCAGTCTCGGATTGGCGTTCCGGCGGCAGATCAGCGGAACCAATTTCCGTCAGGCAGCGATTCATATCCCATTTCACGTAAGAGACTGGGGCACTGGAGAAAATGGCCGCCAGCGAATCGTAGATGTAATCGCGCACTTCCTTGCGAGTATAGTCCAGTACCAACTGCCATCTGGCTTCGCTACGCCGCCGTCCTGGAACGTGAAGACACCAGTCTGGATGCTTGCGGTACAATTCGCTGTCTGGAGAGATCATTTCCGGCTCGAACCAGAGCCCGAATTTAAGCCCCAATTGATTGATACGTTTGGCAACATCGGCCAGTCCGTCTGGCAGCTTCCGGCGATCCTCGTACCAATCACCAAGAGACGAATTGTCAGAATCCCGTTTGCCGAACCAACCGTCATCCAGGACAAAGAGTTCGATGCCTAGCTCAGCCCCCTCTTTCGCTATCGATACCAACTTATCCGCATTGAAGTCAAAATAGGTAGCTTCCCAGTTATTGACCAGAATAGGGCGTTCTTCATCCCTATATGTCCCTCGGCAAAGCCGAGTCCGATACAAGCGATGATATGTACGCGACATTTCTCCCAGTCCTTGACCGGAATAAACCATAACGGCTTCTGGCGTTTGGAAGCTCTCCCCTGGATTCAGTAACCATGAAAAGTCAAACGAGTTTACGCCAATGCTAAACCGTGTAGAGCCAAATGAATCTAATTCTGCTCCCGCCTCAAAGCCTCCGCTGTACACAAGGCTAAAGCCGAATGCCTCACCCTGGCTTTCCGTGGTCTCCTGCGTGACTAATGCAGTAAAAGGATTGAGCTGATGGCTGCTCATGCCTCTTTTACTATCAATTCGGGTTTCACCTTGAAGAATCGGTTTGCGGGTAATATTCCCTTCCCGAGCCCATGCTCCCGAAAGATACATGAACTCTAAATCGCTTTTCCCCGCGAAATCGACACTGGCACTTAGCGCGCGGAGGAGTCGAAGATTTTGTTCCCCCGCATTACTTAGACGAGCCGAACGAGCGATTACGTTTCGATCCGCGAAGACGGTGTAAAGAAGAACCACTTTAAGACCTGAAAAGGCATCTTTTAATTCCAGTTCCAGCGTATCCGCTTCGGCTTCATTCTCGGTATAAACGGCCGGAAGCCCGGGTAAAGATGGCTTTCCCTTAATGATCCGGTAACCATCGTACTTTAACTCCGTGATGCGTGTTCCATCCTCAAGCTCTACTTGATACGCCGGTGTACGGAAGTCTCCACTCCCATACTGCGGGTATTCTTGCGGCAGCCGATCTAATCCAGCCGTCGCGGGAGTGTGAAGCAATAGATCAGCCATGGGCTCACGGTGCTTCAACCTGTCTCCCCAGTATACATGCACAGGAAATCCATCGACAATCTGAATAATATAACTCATGCCCGACGACTGCAAATGAAACAGCCCCGGTTGCTCTTGAACAATGATACCCATTGGGAAAATAACCCCTCTCTTAGATAATAATCATCGGAGATCCACACCTAAAATGGCACTTAGAACAACCCTTTTGTAACAGCCATCAACTAAGTCCATATGGTGTAAAGCTTGATAAGATTCAATGATATAGCAATAGGTTCTATAAAAATCATATATTAATTTTAGATATGAAGTACATGGCATGGTACTCACTATTTATGTTATAATGCTTGATAATTTACATAAGGAGATATACCGTGATTGAGTATTTGCCACGTAGTAAACAGCACTCTGAATTGTATCTAACTCAGTTTGGCATAGAGGAATGCATACCCGGTCACTTTTTTGGACCTGCTATAAGAGATCACTATCTGCTCCATTATATTTTGGACGGGGAGGGTACCTTCGAGGTCGGTGGGTTCAGTTATCGCTTACGGAAAGGACAATGGTTCCTAATCTGCCCGCAAGTCATCACTTATTATCAAGCCGATGTAGTGAATCCTTGGTCTTATTGCTGGTTTGGTTTTAACGGGTCACTGGCAGAAACACTCCTCAAGCAGGCAGGCCTGACGATGATGTCCCCAATCCTCTACTTTGAAGGAGAGCATTTGATTTATCAGTATTTGCAGCAAATGAACGAATCAAGCGGGTATCATAAAGCTCGGGAAACCAGACTGGCCGGGCTGCTTTACTCAATGTTATCGGAGCTAATTGAGTTCAGTCCGGCAACGTTCTCTGGACAAAAGGAAGGTCGGGCGGAAATTTACGTTGAAAAAGTGAAGGATTTTATCGAAATGAATTATGCTCAGAAAATTACCATCGAGCATATTGCAAATTTTATCGGACTCAATCGGAGTTATTTATGTTCGTTATTTAAACGACGAGTAAACACCAGCATTCAGGACTATCTGATTCGCTACAGGATCAACAAAGCTTGTGAAATGATGGGTAACGCTGAACTTTCGATAGGCGATATTTCCCGTTCAGTCGGCTATAATGACCCTTTACTCTTCTCAAAAATTTTTAAAAAGGTAAAGGGATTCTCTCCCAAACATTATCGGGCCGAAACCCATGCTCAAATGCAAACCGACTACTGAAATTACCAGTAGAAGCCTCTAACGAATAAAAGAGGTCAACCAGAAAACTGGCTGACCTCTTTTATGTTTATTTTGCAGTTTGTCCTTCCAAATAAGAAACAGGTTCTTTAACCTCTACTTTGGTACCGCCAAATTCATCCTTAATGTACTTTTGAGTATCCTCGTTATGATAGAGATCCGCTAATTTTTGTAGTCCCTTATCGTTTGCCTTATCCGATGAAGTTACCAGAACGTTAATATTGTTCTTTGTTGCCTGACTGATCTCTTCGTGGAACAAGGAATCCTTCAGTACATTCAGACCGCCTTCTAAAGCAATCGTGTTCCCGATCAACACCAAGCCTACATCTTGAATCACGCGTGGACCAGTTTTGTCGTCGATGAGTTCAAATTTCAAGTTTTTTGGGTTACTCGTAATATCATTGACTGTACCTAAAGCATCATTAAAGTCAGCTTTAAGTTTAATCAAACCGGATGCTTCCAACAGCTTCAAACCTCTTGCTGTATTCGCCGGATTGTCCGCCAGAGCCACCAACGCTCCGTCGGTCACTTCATCAATACTTTTGAACTTTTGCGAATAAATCCCCATCGGCTCCAGATAAGTAGTGGCTATCGCCTTCAAATCGGCTTTGCTCTCTTTGTTATAGCTCACTAGATACGCCCACGATTGGAATGCATTTACGTCCACATCGCCTTGTTTAGTCGCATTGTTCGTTTCGATTCCACCGTTAATTTCCTTTACTTCAATATCCAGCTTGGCATCCTTGGCGGCCTGGGATTGAGCAATATGCTTCCAAATCTGCGCGTCAGACCCCATGGAGCCAATGACTACCTTTTGCGTTTCCGCACCGGAAGCGGAGCTGGAGCCATTACTGTCTGTACTTTTATTACCGCACCCTGCGGCTACGAGTAATAAACTAATCCCTAATAGTAAAACGAACGATTTCTTCATGTTGTTTTCCCCCAGATCATGCTAGTATGCTAGTGCATCGTCATTCCACCTGTAACATTAATCGCTTGTCCTGTCATATATGCGGAGAGCGGACTTGCCAAAAACAGCACCACATTGGCGACATCCTCTACCTCGGCGGTTCTCCCCAATGGTACCTGCGAACAATCTTCTTCATATATCTCCTGGGCGGTCATTCCGCGAATGACGCCCCCTTCAATCCGCTCACGATGCTTCATCGGCGTTTCTACGATACCTGGACAAACCGCATTCACCAAAATTTGATGCGGAGCAAGCTCAATGGCCATCACCTTGGTCAAGCCGAGAACCGCATGTTTGGATGCACAATATCCGCCCATAGCCCGATATCCATTTTTTCCAGCCTGTGAAGCAATTTGGATAATTCGCCCCGGTTTACGCGCATCCACCATTTCCTTGGCAAACCGTTTGGACGCTACATACAGCCCGGTTGAATTGATCGAAAATACTTTCTCCCAATCAGCCAACTCACTATCAATGACATAATCCATCGTAGAAGTACCTGCGCAGTTCACCAATATGTCAGGAACTCCCGTTTCGCTGATTAGCAGATTGCACCATCTTTCGATATCATCCGGCTTGGATATGTCCAATTGAGTTTCAACCAACTGTGAATTGATCACTCTATACGGCTCTTCATATGAAATATCAGCAGAAATCACCTTAGCTCCACTTTGAATGAAAAGCTCTACAATCCCCTTGCCTATACCCGACTTACCGCCTGTCACTACTGCTGTCTGATGAGATAGGTCTATTGAAATCATAAATTTTAAAATACTCTTTTGAAAGGATCGCGACTAATGCCAGCCTCCAACACAATCTTCACATATTCCTGCGCGGAGAAAAGAGAATGGTCCTTATAGTTCCCGCATTCCAAAGCAGTAACAGCCGGGACTTCTGTCGTTTCCAGAATTCTCTTCAACGTTTTTTCCAAAGCAAGTGCAATTTCCTCAGGCTCGTGTTCATTCCATAAAATCAAGTAGAATCCCGTTCTGCAGCCCATTGGAGAAATATCAATAATTCCCTTGATTTCGTCTCTCAGATACGTCGCCAATAAATGCTCCAGCGTATGTACAGCAGCTGTTGGCAGTGCGTCTTCATTCGGTTGCAGAAATCTCAAGTCATACTTTTGTACCGTGCTTCCTTTTTCATCATGCTCTACTCCCGCTGCTCTTACATAAGGAGCCTTTACAATCGTGTGGTCTAATTGAAAGCTTTCTACTTTTGCCATTTTGCTCATCCTCATTTTCTATAATTTATATTTTTGATCTAATAACGACTACTCAACATTTGTGCTATTTTCGAAAAAATTTAATGCTTTAAATCAGCATTTTTGCAATTATACATCGGATTACTCGGTTTTACCACTATAATTATTATTTTATTTCTTATTTCTTTGTCCGTCTCTCCTTTGCCTGTACGTTTTGACATAGTGTACAATATATACGGTAATCCATTTTTACGAAATAGATCGAGGACATCGTAAGCCTCATTTAGGAGAATGCTCTGTGAATGAACCGGATTGGAAGCACTTGAATGCTGTCCCTTTGCCCTTGCAGGAATTTCAGCTACAGCTGGACCAGAACAGTGTTGACGCCAAGCAACTAGAGGAATGGAGAAAGATTCCCGTCCTTTATCAACTCGCTCTGGAGGAGTTAAAGAATAAAATTAAGCTGATCCAGACGGAATGGAAACTGATAGATGGTTTTAGCCCGATTGAGCACATTAAAACCCGGATCAAAGAACCCCACAGCATTGTGGAAAAGGTTCGGCGCAAAGGGCATGAGGTCACCCTGGACAATATATTGCGTGAAATTCATGATATCGCAGGCATGCGCGTGGTATGTGCTTTTGTCAAAGATATCTATCGTCTGATGGATCACCTCCGCACACGGGAAGACATTCGGATTCTAGAGGTCAAGGACTATATTGCCCATCCTAAGCCCAACGGCTATCAGAGCCTACATGTCATTGTGGAGATTCCGCTAATCCTGTTTGAGGGCACACGCTGGATTAAGGTCGAAATTCAATTGCGCACATTGGCTATGGATTTCTGGGCCAGTATGGAGCATATTTTGTACTATAAGTTTGATAAGAAAGTGCCCGAACACGTGGTTAACGGGTTGACCGAAGCTGCACGTGCAACCTACGAACTGGATCAGAAAATGCTCAAATTGCGTGGCGAAATTTTATCGCTTAGCGAGGAACAGGATGTGGAAGAGGCCTCGGTCAAACGAGCCGAGGAGTCAGCTTTGAAGGCACTTTCCCTCCCCGCAGATCACGCCACTTCTCGGTCGCAGACGTGCTAGGCATACAGGCACAGGATAACTAAAGCATTCAATCGAGGCTGTTCCCTCTCTCGTGCTGAAGCTTAGGAACTTATGTATGATGTATAAATAAAGAGCCGTCAAAACCACTATGATCATGGTTTTGACGGCTCTTTTATATATTTTTTAATCCAATATTACTGCTTCTCGTGAATCTCTGTGCTGATTTTCTCTACGATGTCCGCAATGCTGAATGATCCCAGATCGCCTTCGCCCCGTTTACGCACAGCTACAGTACCGGTTGTTTTTTCATTTTCCCCGATAACGAACATGTATGGAACCTTCTCCAATTGCGCTTCACGGATTTTATAACCAAGCTTCTCATTCCGAGTATCCACTTCGACGCGCAGACCCGCTTTCAGCAACGCTTCCTGCACCTCATTGGCAGTCTCGATATAGTTCTCGGATACAGGCAACAGCTTCGCATGAACAGGAGCCAACCACAATGGGAATGCACCTGTAAAATGCTCAGTCAGAATGCCCATGAAGCGGTCAATCGAACCGTAGATGGCACGGTGAATAACGACTGGACGGTGCTTCTGGTTGTCCTCGCCCACATAAGTGAGGTCGAACTTCTCAGGCATTTGGAAGTCCAATTGGATTGTTCCGCACTGCCAGCTGCGTTTGAGTGCATCGAGAATGTGGAAGTCAATTTTTGGACCATAAAATGCTCCATCTCCCGCATTAATACGGTAGTTCATGCCCAGATGTTCCAGCACGTTTTGCAAAGCTTGTTCCGCTTGATCCCACAGCGCTGGCTCACCCATAAAGTCATCTGGACGAGTGGACAATTCCACTGTGAATTCAAAGCCAAACACACTGTACATTTCGTTAATCAGCTTGATTACGTCTGTAATCTCTTTTTCAATCTGTTCTGGTGTCACGAAAATATGCGCATCATCCTGACAGAATGTACGAACACGCATCATACCGTTCAACGCACCGGACAGCTCATGACGATGCACTTGTCCAAATTCGGATATACGAATCGGCAGGTCGCGATAAGAATGAAGTTCATTTTTAAACACAAGCATATGCCCCGGGCAGTTCATCGGTTTCAGAGCAAATGTAGTTTCGTCTACTTCGGAGAAGTACATGTTTTCTTTGTAATGGTCATAGTGTCCTGATTGTTCCCACAGACGGTTGTTCATCATCAGCGGTGTACGTACTTCCTCATAGCCATGCAAACGTTGAATGTCACGGGAGTAATCTTCCAGCGCAGTACGGACAACCATACCTTTAGGCAGGTAGAACGGCATGCCAGGTGCTTCTTCGGAGAACATGAACAGTTCCAGTTCTTTACCCAGCTTGCGATGGTCGCGTTTTTTCGCTTCCTCCAGCAAGTGCAGATGCTCATCCAGTTGCGCTTTCTTCGGGAATGCTGTTCCGTAGATCCGTTGCAGCATCTTATTGTTGGAATCGCCTCTCCAGTATGCACCCGCTACACTTAACAGTTTAAACGCTTTGATACGGCCAGTTGATGGCAAATGCGGACCACGACACAGGTCAAAAAATTCGCCTTGATCATAAATCGTAATTTCCGCTTCTTCCGGCAAATCACGGATCAGTTCCAGCTTCAATGGATCTTCCAGTTCACCAAAAATGCGAGTGGCTTCCTCACGGCTGACCACACGACGTGTAATCGGCAGATTTTCCTGCGCGATCTTCGTCATTTCCTTTTCGATCTTCGCCAGATCGTCAACGGACAATGGGTTTTCGATATCAATGTCATAGTAGAATCCGCTGTCGATGACCGGACCAATACCCAGCTTCACGTTTTTCTCACCGTAAATGCGTTTGAGCGCCTGTGCCAGCAAATGCGCTGTACTGTGACGATAAATTTCCAGGCCGTCCGCACTGTCCAGCGTAATAATTTCAAGGTCAACGTTCTGATCCAAAACGGTGTTCAGATCTACAGCCTTCCCGTTCACTTTACCTGCTACTGCATTCTTTTTCAGACCGGAGCTGATCGAACCCGCCACGTCGGCAATGGATACACCCTGCTCGTACTCGCGTACGGCTCCATCCGGCAATTTCACTTGAATACTCACGATTAAAGCCTCCATTTCAAATTGTGTGCTATATCAAAATTGAACGCAAAAAAACGCCTCTCTCCCTCAAGGGACGAGTGCGTTCAGCTCGTGGTTCCACCCTAGTTCGGCTCGCTACTGTACGTACATTCATGTTCATCGGAACATGCTCATGCACGACCTGCGTGGCCCTCCATTGGTATCCGTTAACGGGGATAAATCGGTGGGCGCTTACTGATGTCACTGCCACCTTGCACAGTTACATGTTCAACGTCACGGCTACAAAGGGGTAACTTCACATGCGGTTGCCGGAAAAGCTCTCAGCCTCGTCTTTTCTCTCTGAACGGCCCTTCAAGGAAATCATGTCTTTGGTCAATGCCTTGAATATTACTATATGCTTCAGCATTATAGTTCAAATTCACAGGTATTTCAAGTGGGCGTTTATGTAATTTTATGCCCGTTATTGATCATCTGGCTGTGGAGACGAATCGGCTTATATTTACACACCACTAAAACCATTGTAAAATCATTTTATCTAGACGATACCGTACAGAAAGAGAGCGCGAGAGATGCCTAAGATTATTGTCACAGAAGAACAATGGATTCAAAAAGGAATGGAACGTTTTGAGCAGGGTGGGATCGATCAACTTGTTGTTGAAAAAATGGCCGCTGCTTTAGGGTGCAGTAAGAGCAGTTTTTATTGGTATTTTAACAATCGCAACAGCTATATTCGACAGATTGTAGAGACATGGAAGGCACAGACGACGCAACAGGTTATGGCCGCGTCCATCACCCATGCTGCCGCAGATGAGCGGATTCGAGAAGTGCTAACCCAGATGTTCGGCAAGACGAAACGGGGAGATTTTCTGTTTTATCTACGCAGGCTGTCATTGAAGGATGATAGTTACCGTGCTTTACTCGATGAAGTTGAACAGATGAGAATGGAGTTTATGAAAGAGCTTTTAATCCAGAAGGGAATGCAGCCAGAAAAAGCCTTTCAGAGATCATGGATATTGTACCATTACTACTTGGGTTGGTATGAGCGTCACAAGCAAGAGACGTTAAGTGAAGAAGCCATTCAGCAGCATATTCATATGATTTGGACAGAGTGGATTTCAAATTAAGGAGGGAAGTCAGATGTTGGAGTTACTTACATGGGCAGTTGGCGGAATTTTATTTATACTGAGCGGCATGCATGTATATTGGGTATTCGGCGGACAAAAAGGTGCTAAGGCAGCGATCCCAAGCACGGGAACGGATTTGCTCTTTATACCCTCCAAAATAGGGACATCAATTGTTGCCTTTTTACTAGCTTTAGCCGCTTGGTTCGTCCTGCAGCTAGGGGGAGTTGCACCATTTCGGTTTTTTCATTCCTTCTATTCCTACGGTGCAGGCTTGTTGTCGAGCTTATTTATTTTACGTTCAATAGGAGATTTCAAATGGGTTGGGTTCTTCAAGAGAAAAAAAGGAACTGTTTTTGCAAAATGGGACACCGTGCTCTACTCGCCCCTTTGTTTTCTCTTGGGAACAGCCATTTTAATGATCATGCTTTTGCGTACGGCATAGCCTAAAGATGATCTTTACCCGTTTTGTTTCTTTCGTACGTCTCCACTCGTTTCTTTCTCAGTGAAAAAGTACAGTAAAGCCAGCACAGGCAAGATGACTCCAATCAGAGCACTTAAATTCCAACCACCTAATGCGTAAGACCAACCACCTAATGATGATCCAATCGCTCCACCTATGAAAAAGATAGACATGAATAATCCGTTCAGACGCCCTCTCGCTTCACTTCCCAAGGAGTAAATAACACGCTGTCCAAGCACAAGATTTCCCGATACAGCCATATCCAGTGTAATGGCTGAAATAAAGAGAAGGATGAGCGCAGCCGTCGAATGACTTTGAAAAATATAGATGACCAAAAAGGACAAGGCGGCAATGACCATAGCTAGCCCGGTTAATACTTTGCTCCAGCCTTTGTCAGCCAATCTCCCGGCAATCGGAGCAGCTATTGCGCCGCCTACACCTACTAAAGCAAACAGTGCAATCCCTTGCTGAGACATGCCGAAATCATCCGCCAAGCGTAGAGGAACAACCGTCCAAAACAGGCTGAAGGCGCCAAATAAGCAGGCTTGATACAGGGCACGCCGGCGCAATGCAGGCGTTTGTTTGAACAGAGTACCTAGTGAGAAAATCAGTTTACTGTAAGATACCGTAGGCACAGGCTTGCGCTCCGGAAGTGCTTTCGACAGGAGAATCGTCAACAACGTCAAAACAATGGCTGACATAATAAATACGGCTTGCCATCCCCAGATGCTGGTTATGAAGCTTGCCAATGGACGTGCGAACATAATCCCTAGCAGGAGTCCACTCATAACATTCCCTACAACCCGTCCGCGCTGCTCTTCGGATGCTAAATAGGTAGCATACGGCACCAGTATTTGGGCAACTACAGATCCAACTCCAATGAACAAGGATGCAGTAAGGAACAACGTGGCATTGGGGGCGAAGGCAGCAACGAGCAATGCACAGACTGTAATGATGAGCGATACGATCATTAGACGTCGATTTTCAATAATGTCACTAATCGGTACGATAAACAGCAATCCCACAACATAACCGATTTGAGTTAAGGTGACAATGAAGCCCGCTGTTGTGGAAGAAAGACCCAGCGCCACATGAATAGGCCCTACCAGAGTTTGAGCATAGTAAAGGTTGGCAACAATAAGGCCACATGCTGCTGCCAACAGAAACATCATCCAATTTGAAATACGGTTACCTTCTACGGCTTGTTGTTCTCTTTGCATGATAATCCTCCTCAATAATTTAAATACTGAACGTATAGTTCATTAATTCGATAATCAAATAATATACTGAACGTTTCGTTTTGTAAATAGACAAATTCAAATTTTTATTCTTACCCGATATTTGATATACTGAACGTATAGTTTACTTTTCTATGTTTTCTTATATCTATGTAAGAAGGTGAGCATTCCAGTGCAGAGTAAAAGAGGACGTCCGCGTAATGTTGAGTCGCAAAAATCTATCCTTACCGCTTCTTATGAACTACTGTTGGAGCAAGGATTTGGGGCTGTTACGGTAGAAAAAATTGCTGAGCGAGCAAAAGTGAGCAAAGCCACCATATATAAATGGTGGCCTAACAAAGCTGCCGTAGTAATGGATGGTTTCTTGTCAGCTACCATGGCAAGATTGCCCGTACCCGACACAGGTCGTGTATTGGACGATATTCTCATTCATGCTACGAATTTAGTACGGTTCCTAATCAGTCGAGAAGGTAAAATCATTACGGAGTTAATTGGTGAAGGGCAACTTGATCCAGGATTAGCAGAGGCATACCGAACACGATATTTCCATCCTCGAAGACTTGAAGCCAGGCATCTAATTGAGCGAGGAATTGAGCGCGGGGAATTGAAGGAGCATCTCGATGTTGAATTATGTATCGATCTCATTTATGGGCCGATTTTTTATCGATTGCTGGTAACTGGTTATCCATTAGACGATGCCTATGTGCGACAATTAGTCATGAATGCGTTTGAAGGGATTAGCTTGGACTGAATTGCGAATGCCATATAGCGGGATCATTTCTACCGTGCAATAAACCTTTAGATTGCACCAAGCAGCCACCACTGGGTATTCTCTGTGATAGCTGCTTTTTTCTATTTCCTTTTTCTTTTTTTCCTTTTTCTTTTACCCGCCGATCCTCTATGCTAACTCCTGATTTATTTATTCGTCAGGATCTGTACTAATCTTTTGCAGTAAGTCGATTAGAAGGTCCTCTTCCTCTTCGGATAAATTGCGGGCAAGACCGGCATTGAGCTCGTCCAATATCCCTTGTAAGACAGGAGCGAATTCTAACGCCTTGGCCGTAGGAGACACAAGTTGGGAACGACGATCATTGGGGTCCGTTTTACGTTCAATGTAGCCTGATTCCTCTAATTGTTTTACAGAGCGTGTCGTGGTTGCCTTGTCAAATTTAAGTTCATTCGTCAGCTGCTCCTGTGTAATGCCCGGCCGCTGCAAAATCAGCTTTAGGAAACTGTGTTGTCCCCCACTGCCGATTCCATAAGGAGCCAGTTTTTTGGACAGTATTTTTTGATTTCGACGGTACAGGTGGGAAATTAGCTTTCCAATCGGTTTTTTCCTCATCAAATACACCTCATTGGCTTGAAAATGGCAATCCCCAGCTGGGACCAAAACAAAGTTTACAATACTATTGTTGCGCACGCAACTAATTTGCTGTACACTAGAACCGTTCATTTAGTTGCGCATGCAACTAATAAAAAGGGCCTTCAACGATAAAGAGGTGTTCATAATGAGTTCAACTGCTACAACTGCTGCAACCTATCAAGAGAATATCGAAGTTCAGAAGAAACGTTGGATGATTTTGATTGTTTTAAATCTGTTTACGTTTATGTCCACTTTGGATGGAAGCATTGTTAATATTGCTCTTCCTGTGTTGTCTCGCACGTTACATTTACCCGTGGCACAAATTGAATGGGTGACAACCGCCTATTTAATGGCGATATGTACCGCTATTTTATTTTTCGGCAAGCTGGGGGATATGGTCGGTAAAATCAAAATATTCAAAATCGGCACAATCATATTCATTCTCGGCTCCCTATTGTGCGGTCTTAGCTCTTCACTCTCCCTATTGCTGATTTCCCGCATCATTCAGGCCATTGGAGCATCCATGACCATGGCGAACAGCCAAGGGATCGTAACAGATATCTTCCCGTCCACTGAACGGGGCAAAGCGCTTGGCCTCATCGGAACCTTCGTTTCTCTGGGCAGTATCGCCGGGCCGAGCTTGGGCGGTATTATTGTCTCCTCGCTGGGCTGGCAATACATTTTCTGGGTCAATGTACCGATAGGCCTGGTCGCTGTCTTTCTTGGCTGGAAGCTTCTACCGAAGGATCTGATCAAGGTGAAGGATAAGGTTGACATTCCCGGCAGCCTGGTGTTTGCCATTTTTATTCTGACCTTGTTCGTCGGATTGTTGCTGGGACAGCAGGTCGGGTATGGAGACGCACGTATTATTGCTTCACTGGTGGTGGCTGTAGTTGCTTTTGCCGTATTCATTCGGTTGGAATTGCGTCGTCCACAGCCACTGTTACAGCTCGCACTATTCAAAAATCCGCTGTTTTCGCTCAGTATTTTGTGTGCTTTTCTGGTGTTTGTCGCTAACTTCTGCTTTAACATCATTTCGCCTTTCTATGCGCAGAATATGCTGAACTTGTCGCCTTTTTATGCCGGATTTCTGCTGATGTTGTTCCCCATCTCTATGGTTATTGTGGCCCCGCTCAGCGGTGCGCTTTCCGATAAAATCGGGTCTGAACTGCTCACTTTCGCCGGGCTGGTCGTTATGGTCGTTGCCCAAATTGGATTAGCCCAGCTGCATGCAGGCAGCTCCATCCCGCTCGTCGGTCTGTGGATTGCCATGCTGGGTATTGGCAGTGGTTTATTCCAATCGCCGAACAACTCGCTGATTATGTCCAAGGTACCCCGCACACAGCTTGGCTCGGCCGGAAGTGTTAATTCGCTGGTGCGCAACGTCGGTATGGTTGTGGGGATCACGCTGGCCACATCCATTCTCTTTTATATTATGAGTAAAGAGGCTGGTTATCGGGTCACCGGATTGGTTCCGGGTCACCCTGAAATTTTTCTGGCAGGCATGCATGTAGTCTTTATGACGTCTGCCTCCATCTGTCTTGTGTCGGCATTGTTAACAGGCTGGAGGCTGATCGGGGCTAAACGGGCAAGAACGCAACAAGAAAAGAGTTAGGGCCTCCTTACACTTCTACTAAACGCCCGTTCTCTCTCCAGGATTGAAGTATTTTCTCAAGTACCCACTGATTCTTGTATCCGTCATCGAATAATGGGGCTCGGTCCACGAACTCCCCCCTTGCCAGCTTAACAAAATCGCCATCGGCTGTATGATTATAGATTGGTGGGACAGCCCAATTCTCGTATTCGGCATCCGGGTGTTCCAGGTCACGCAGCACGATGCGAATACTTTCCGGATTATTGAGACTAGCGTGCAGCGTACCGACCTCGCCGTAGATATCCACTTCGATATCGTGACGTTTGCCGATGGCATTTTTGTGAGTGATGAAGGTACCCACGGTATTATCGCCAATGATACCATGAAAGGCGGCGAGATCTTCCACATCCACTTTTACAGGCAGACCCGTGACCGGATCGGGCCGCTCAGGTGTAATGATATGTAGCAGCGCCGCGACGCTTTTAAATTCACCAATCAGAAAACGGGCCAGATCAATAATATGTGAGGCAGTATCCCCCACGACTCCAGAGCCGGCCTTGGCTAAATTGTGTCGCCATGTATACGGATGCTGACGATACGGTGAAAATGAATCCATTAGATAGCGGAATTGAATATTGTAGATTTTACCCAGCTTATGCTCTTCCAGCAGTTGCTTGACATATTGGAAGGCCGCTCCGTAGCGATGCTTGTAGTGAACCAGCAAAGGCACGGGATTCGCAGTATACAGCTTTTTCAATTCACCTGCCTCAGACCACGTGAGCGTCAATGGTTTTTCTGCCAGTACAGCTTTATGTTCTTCCAGCGCAATCCTA
Source organism: Paenibacillus sp. DP01 (assembly GCF_044784315.1). Taxonomy (NCBI): domain Bacteria; kingdom Bacillati; phylum Bacillota; class Bacilli; order Caryophanales; family Paenibacillaceae; genus Paenibacillus; species Paenibacillus sp. DP01. The sequence continues at coordinate 657,660 of NZ_CP173059.1, read as the reverse complement.
ATAATGTCAAAATGCACATCATTGGGTGTCAGCGACAGAATCGCATCTACCTTTGGGTCACGGATCAATGCTTCATAATGGGAGTACCGCTTGGAAGCAGGCAGTTGCAATTGCTCTCCGATGACTTGAAGGCGGTTCGCGTTTACATCACTAACGGCCACAATCGATACCCCCGACATGCTGTGTAATGATCTGATATGATATTCAGCGATCAAGCCCAAGCCGATGATCCCCACCCGAATGGGTAGGATTGGGGAGGTAAAGGTACTCATATGTTCAGAATTCCCTTCTTTGCAATTTGGTTTGATATCTGGAGCACATTTCTTTTTGCTATGCAGTATCACCCTTACCTTTGTAGAATAGTCCCCACCAAGTGAATACAATTCCCCGTAAAAAAAAGAATCTGCAGCTCCGTTGTCCGGTTTTGCAGATTCTTTGTACCTCTTCTCTATATTAACTACATCATTTCGACTACATCAAAAATGTACCTACGACAAAAGATACCCCGATGATGATTGAGCGTAGCAGTTGTGCCAGAGCCACATTGCCTTTAGCAATTTCCTCGCACACCTTGGTACGCGGCGTTACCAGATCAAAAATCACATAGACCAGGCACAGCACTACAATGCCTACGGCCGACCAGGTCAGCATATCGAGCCATGAATGGCTGCTATACGACACCATTCCCACGATGATACACAGGCCTAGCAGCTTTGCCCCCATGTAGATACCTGCCGCTTCATTGCCGCGTGCGATTTCCTTATTATCGTTATAACGTGTCAGCAAGCTGAACACAAAATAACCTACGATTAAGATGGCAAACAAGATAAGCAGGCCGATACCTACATTGCCCAATGCGTTGCCCAAACTGATATGAGAGTCCAATTTTTTTCCTCCTTATGATACTTATGAATAGGGAACAGATCTGTTCGAATAGTATACATTGTGCAATTCGCCTATACAGCGGGTGGATTAGAAGGTTCGTTGGCAACGGAGGCAGCGCAATAATAGGCCATATCCCCTGTTACCTTTTCACCGATTCGCGGCAGGACCCCCGCAAAACGCCCCCCGATCACGAATATGCCTGTCAGCACGTAGCCGTGAAATAGCCCTTCCTCCGTCTGCACCTCTGCGCTCTGCATGGGCCACAGCTGCTGATAAATCTTAGGCTGTCCCTCGTAATAAGCGGCAATATGTGCGGCTTCCTCCTGTTCAGGCGTTAGTGGAGCATCAACTTGATGAAGCAGATCAGGCTGGTCAGCCTTCACATTTTCAACCACTCCCAAGACGCCTTCCAGTCTCTCCTCGGGTTCAGGCTGCTCAATCAAATGCGTCCCTTTACCCTCTCGTCCCCATATACCTTTCGCCACATAAGGCTCTTGATTTTGCAGAAACACGGATGGCTCAAAATATGTAGGTAGCAGGTAGGTTCGTATGACCTCCAGCTCCCGGTCGTCAAATAAACGAAAACCGCAGAACGCTGGTGTCTGCTCATTGCGCTCGTACAGTGACCATACGGTTGCGGTGAACCCTTTGCTCTGGGTAATGATATGCTGCGGCGGATTAATGAGTCCTATTTTCCCGTCTGCCACCATATCCATTAACGCCTGCCCCACCTCAAGCCCCGTGTCCTCTTCCCGATCATCAATCAGGTATTCCAGCGGATACAGGCGATAGAGGATGTGAATCTGCTCTCCCCGGTGATACAATCCTTCGTTCGGGATAATTTCCAGCTCTTCCAATGGCGCATAAACCACTTCAAACCCGGCTTGTTCACATAAACGCATAATATATTTGGTATTCGTCTGATCCTCAACATGCCAATCATAGCAAGTGAAGTGCACCTTTGTCCCCAAACCCTTGCGGCTATAAAAATGAATGAGCTCCGTCAAGGCAGACTGAATCGCCTCATCCATTCCAGATGAGGGTCCATGTAGAGCAATGTCATCCCTTGACATTCCCTCACTATGCAGCACCTCCAGCAGCTTTCCTTCGAGATAAGCCACCTCGGGAATCCCGGTTGGGGTATCGGTGTTATTCTCAATGCACTTGATCCCCGCTTCCCCCACAATCCAGTCCTGTCGGGTGATCCCATCCGGTGCGACCTCCATACGTGCAGCACGCAGCAAGCCTGGATGAATTCCCAACCGCTCCACCAGGTATTCATCCGGCATATAGCGCTGGATGAATTGCTGAACCTTGCGATAAATACGATGTACCGCCTCAGAAGCAGCCTGAAGCTCTGCCAGCTCGCTTTCCAGATACACCGTTAAGGCCGGCACGCAATAGGACTTGCCGTACATACGATGGTACGGAATCATACGGCTGATTTCACCCTGAAAAAGCTCGTCATGTTCATAAGGTAATTGACGAATCGTACGCATGCTCATCTTAACCCCCAGAAAAAAAGCCGCTGTGTGAGCCGCTGCTGCCAAAACCACTGTGTGAGCTGGAAGATGAAGACGAGCTCTTGCGATAAGAACTGGAAGATGAACGGCTGCTATGATATGAGGAGCCTCCGCTATAATAGGTCGATCCGCCATAATAATACCCGCTGCTGCCTGAATCCCGGCAGGCCGTTTGCTCCGATACGGGGAGCTCGTCGCAGTCATAATATTCGTCGTCACCGCAACCCGTCAGAGCGGCTGGGACAGCCAACATCAGGGCAAAGGCCGCCATCCGTGCACGAGAGCCGGGCTTGGATTTCATGGTTTCCCAAGAATGCTCCATCACAGATCGACCTCCTTCACAAACAAATGCACCTTTTTCAGCTGAGGGTCCAATACTGAATATATAAATTCGTATGTTTTGCCACCCAAAACCGTATAGTGATCCAGTAGCCGCTGGGCTAGCTCCAAGGTAAATACCGAACCTTCCCGCTGATCCATGCTACGGAACGCAGGCTCATGCCATACCCAGTACATGGCGCTGAATGTGGAGTTGTAGCCTCCCTCACTAGCCAGGACGAGGTCTGTGATCGACGCGCCGTAAGGCTTCGCACGTTCCCCCGTAAATTCGGTTACATAGACGGAATGATCCGTATGCTCCTCACTTTCATTCGAGATATGCGCCCACAGCTTGTCATGGAGACGCGTAGCGTCTACAAGCTTGCGCAGGAACAGCTCATCTCCCGATACGGACTCCCGTGTTAGGCTGCGCAGTTCCTTTTGAGTGTCTTCTGACCATTCGCGATACGTTAATGAATAATAGATGATGATTCCCTTCCCTTCCTGTACGCTTCTGTCATGAGGTTTACTATAAATCCAAGCATCTGTCGTCGTTCACTATACGAGATTCTACCTTGAAAAGGTTCAATTTGGAAGAAAAATACGACAAAAAGCCGCAATCCTCAGGATTACGGCTTGGTTGTAGCGGTTATAGTTTGATATTGCTTTCGTCGAAATACTCCTCAAGTGTCAGCCCCTGCTTGGCAACATCCTCTGCAATGTCTACTCCCACATAACGGATATGCCAAGGCTCGTACACATAGCCGGTCACATCTTCTTTACCCTTCATATAACGAATAATAAATCCGTATTCCGGTGCATGTTGTTCCAGCCATTCACCTTCCTTAGAAGCACCGAAGGATTGCTCCAGCTCATTGCCTACGCTGGGGCTGGATACGTCAATGGACAATCCCGTCTGATGCTCACTCGTACCTGGTACGGCGCTGACTTTAGAGGCATATTCCTGCCCCTTTGTCTTTACATTGTTGTTGAAAATAGACACCTGACGCTTATAGGAACGGTATCCCGATACCGCACGCAGCTCAATGCCGTCCTTTTTCGCACCGTCGAACAGCTTCTCCAGTGCCTCTGCCGCTTCCTTACGCAAATGCCGCTTCTCATGCGGTCCCTCGAAGGAAAAAGGCACCTGCGGCTCCACCAGATCATCCGGGACATAGCCCACGGGCAAGCTGCGCTTTTTGTTCACAACGACTGTATCTGAAGTCGCATTGGTGACAACCGCTGTTCCATCCTCTTCCTTAACCGTAGCTTGCAGCGCACTCTGGCTCCGCAACGCCATTACAGGGTCGGCTTGTCCGCTTCCAGTACCCGCGGTGGCTTGTTCAGCGCTAGCGCTGCCATTCCCCGCATCCGGCTGGGTGGAAGGCTGTACATTCTCCTGTACCGCTGTAGACGATTTTAATGGCTCACTTTCCTGTCCACCTGATCCTCCTTGCTGGCACGCTGCTAGCAATAGACCCGGCAGGATCAGCCCCGGAATAAGCGCTTTAGTCCATCGCTGAGATGTGCGCGTCTGTTGTATATGTCGTTTCATGCTGGTATCTCCTCCAATATTGCAATTGATACATGACTTGCAGTAACTTTTCCGTTTCCCCATTGTAACTGAACTTTGGACACACTTCGAAGCTGTTATCCTATCCAATGAAGGTGAACAGTCTCGAAAAAGGAAGCATATCCCCGAATTGTTACGGATTATGACGTTTTTGCGGGATTGCAGCCCGAGCTCGCTCGGCTACCCGTTCACGTATGAGTTTCAATGCTTCTTCAGCACGGGGTAACCTCGGCAGCAAAGACGTAATATCAGTTTCCTTCTTGAAAGCAAGTTTCTGTGGCAGATGGATTTCAATGGCATGAAAGCCTGCTCCGGGACGATGCAATGCTCCTTCAGCTGCGGATTCTGCAATCCATTCGCTAATTGCTGCCGATCCGCTGCGTCCGCCCTCCGCGCGTGAGGTAGGCTCAAGCGCGGGGGAGGTTCTCTGCACATGGGATAACTCTCCAGCCCAAGCACTAAACACGTACTCCAGCAGCTCTTCCGGCGTCATTCCGATCAACGCCGGACAGTGTTGGGGCTCGTTTTTCAGTCCAGCCTGAAGAGCTTCCTTCACGTCTTCGACTGCACCCACTCCATTCTCTCTGCTGGAAACGGCGGTCTCAGCTGCGAGTTGAACAATTTCATCCAGCGACAGGCAGGCTTCTCCTTTCAGGAGACGGTAGATGTCCAAAGGCTCCGCTTTTAGCTGCTCCAGCCATGCCCCTCGCTCTTCCAGGTTCAGTACAGGCACTGGGCCAGTCCATTGGACGGGTTGTGCGGAAGGTACACCCGTCGATTCACCTTCCGGCCCATTTCCGTCAAATCCCACGATCCATCGACCGTCAGTTACGTCCAGCTTCACTCGCGGTCTCGTCATCGCCTTCATCCTTTCTCTGCTCACTCGATCCATACATCATTTTGCAACGCAATCAGACCACGCAGTTCATCATCAGACATTTCGGTGAGCCAATGTTCACCCGAGCCGACAACCTGTTCGGACAGTGCCTTTTTGCTCTCGATCAGCTCATCGATTCTTTCCTCCAGTGTCCCCTGACAAATCAACTTGTGCACTTGTACATTGCGACTTTGACCAATACGGAATACCCGGTCTGTCGCCTGATTTTCCACCGCAGGATTCCACCAGCGATCATAGTGAATGACATGGCTGGCACGCGTCAGGTTCAGACCCACGCCACCTGCACGCAAGGAAAGTACGAATATATTCGGTCCTTTTCCCTGCTGGAAGTTGTGAACCATTTCGTCCCGTCTGGTTTTCGCCAGTCCCCCATGCAGGAAATATGGTTCTTCTCCCAAAATTTTGGCCAAACGGGAAACCAGTAGTTCTCCCATCGACACATATTGGGTGAAAATCAGCGCCGATTCATCGTTCTCGCGAATGGTTTCTACCAATTCCAGCAGTCGCTCCATTTTGCCCGAGTTTTCGGCTTTACTGCTGTCAGCACGGCCTGGAATAATTAAACCCGGATGGTCACAGATTTGCTTCAACTTGGTCAGCGACGACAGGACAAGCCCTTTGCGGGCCATACCGACTTGTCCATCCAGTGTTCCCAACAATTGATCCACCACACCGCGGTATAATCCGGCCTGCTCTGGTGTCAGTACGCAATAGGACTTCAACTCCAGCTTCTCTGGCAAATCCTTGCGGATATCCGGATCACTTTTGAGCCGACGCAGCATGAACGGGGAGACGAGACGATGAAGCTCACGCAACGCGGACCCCCGTTCCTCTCCTGCCAGACTGTACCGCTGGCGGAATGAAGACGCTGTACCAAGATACCCTGGATTCAGGAATTGGAAAATAGACCACAGTTCGCTCAAGCGATTCTCTACCGGAGTACCTGTCATGGCAATCCGATGTGGTGCGGACAACTTCATGACGCTTTGTGCCTGCTTAGTGCGTGCATTTTTTATATATTGCGCCTCATCCAACACGATGGAAGACCAGTAGACCGCAGATAAATCGCTGCCGTCCCGGCCCGCCAAATGATAGGTAGTGAGGACGATATCATACTCGCGTACATTTTCCTGAAACTGCTCCCCGTGGAGTCGCTGGTTGCCATGGTGAATATAAAGCGACAAATCCGGTGAAAAGCGCTTCAATTCCCGCTGCCAGTTGCCAAGCAAGGACGTCGGACAGATGATTAACGCCGGACGCTGATCCTCTGCTCCGATGCCACCATCGAGCAGACAGGTAATAACCTGAATCGTTTTACCCAGCCCCATGTCGTCCGCCAGGCACACACCAAAACCCAATCCGCGCATCGCAGCCAGCCATTGAAAACCCCGCTCTTGATACGGCCGTAGTGCACCATGCAACGTCTCCGGCACAGGACGCGGCTCTACGGAACGGAGTACCCCTCCCTCAGCCAACGACGCAAGCAATCCGGCGGATTCCGCGCCAAAGATAGACAAGCCCTTCCATGAGGCCTCGCCTGCACTTTCATTTTCCGCAGCCAAATGCATCCATTCGGACAAGCTCATTTCACCGTTTTCTCCGCGCTTGATAAAGCGTAGCACCTGACGAATTTCCTTGGGGTCTACCTCGATCCATTCCCCTCCGAGACGTACGTATGGCAAATTGGCCGCGACGATGCCTTCCAGTTCCTCCATCGTCAAGGCCGTATCCCCCAGCACAGCCTCGGCATCAAACGAAATCATGCGGTTAATGCCAACAGACGATGTATCGGCGATCACACCATCTGGCTTGGTCCCCTGCTCTGTCGAGCGCATTTTAAGCCGCAAGCCTGCACGTCTTCGCCCCTCCCGGCTCCAGCGTGAAGGCATTTGCACAGTAATACCGTTCTTTTGTAAAGAAGGTACGGCTTCCGTCAGGAAGCGGAAGAACATCTCCGGCTCCAGGGTCAACCCCTCGGGATAAGGGCGGTTTAATGCTTCCTGCAATATGGGTGCCGCTTCAGCCGCCTGTCCGAGCCTCGTCAGCAGTTGCGCCTGCACTTGACGGTACACAATTTCACCGCGAACCAGATCACGTTCAGGATATGCCCACAATGCCAGAGCAGGCAGTCGTAATCCGGGCTCTGCATCGCTTTCTGCCCAAAAGGTAATGCGCCATTCCTGGATACTCTCTTCCAAAGAAGGCTCCAAACGAAGGCACAGACGCAATTGCCCTTCAATGGGTTCCTTGGCTTCCCGTTCGGTGACAGGCATCGTGCTTCCCTCAAGAGAGGACGCCTGAAGAACCAGCTCCTCCATCTCAGCAGGCGTTCCCTGAATCGCAACCTGACGCGAACCTGTCAACAGACTGTTCCACCACAGCTCCGCCAGCGGTGATCCTCCGCGCCGATAATCTGCCCGATATCGTCCCAACTCACGATCTGACGCAGCCAGCACCGCGGTCGTTTCTGCATGAACGACCGCACACAAGAAGGAATACAGCACCATTCCAGCTGCATCCTCACGTGTTTCTGGCTCCTTGCCCGCAAAAACGGCCGGAGATGCCATACAAACAGCCGGCATCGCAGCTGCCAGCTCATGAAAGCGGCGGATGTCCTCCTCTTCGCGAAGCCGAGGAATCCACACCCCTACCGCCGCATCCGGACCGCGTCGTCGCGGTCCAGAGGGACGCGCCTCTGTAAGTGATGGCACGATTTCGCCCCGCTGCATCAGCTCTAGCGCAAAATAAGCAGCCTTTTGCCAATATTGCATTTCCTCGCCAAGCGTAATGCCCGAAGCCGCACAGCCCTTCTCGTCCATGCGAGTCAGCAGAGCCATCGTCTCGCGAGGTTCCAGTGCCAGACCCTCCAGCGTACGCCCCAGCATGGAACGTCTTTTGCCACCTCTGCCCGCGGTTTCCACGCGAGCATTGTTAGGTATCCGCACCTCGGCAAGACGCAACGCAGCCTGCCGAAACGGCCGAAGGTCTCCCTTCAGCGTCAGCCTGCGGATCACACTGCTCCACGCATCAATACGTGGTTCCGACGTCTCACCAGAAAAGCAAAAAAACACATCTCCGAGCCATATTCCATAAAGCGGTTGATTCATATCTGTCTCCCGTCCAGCCTTTTGAATTATTACTCTTCATCATATACGAAAACGGGCTCTTTTCAAAACTTTATCACAAAAATAATTGGAAAGTCATACGTTAATAACCTTAAATATTCATGTAATTAACAATTAAGAGACTTATCCTTCCTGATCGGCCTCATCATCCTTCAGATAAGGATTCAGGCTGTCTTGCAGCAGCCGTTTGACTTGCATGCGCAGCTCTTTCGGATATATAACCTCGGCCTCCGGCCCGTATTTTAACAGAAGTCTGGATACATATTTAAACTCTTCGACCGGGATATGTCCGTACCATTCCTGACCCCGCGATTTCTCATGAGAAACATTTTGGAAGAGGGGGTCTGATTCCGCCAGCCGAGCACCTAATGGTGTAAATTCTATTTTTGACGGAATTCCCGTACGCGAATCCTCCGCAGTCAACCATTCCTTAAGGGTGGGAAGGCCGGATAAGGTGTCTTCCAGTATGGTCATTGTCATCACTCTGTCTGAGCGGTACAAAATGATCCGATCTCCGCTTTGCGCAGGCATGTACCAATATCCGTGATCAAAATAGAGCCCCACCGGATATACTTTCGTCCACTTGTCCCCAGAAGCGGAGCGGTAAAGCATGTTCAACCGACGTTTATTCAACGCAGCCTCCAAAATGAGCGAGGTGTAGGGTGATTCTGCGTGAGTCGGCATCATCCGAAAAGCGATATAGTCCTTGAATTGATCGATGCTATCCCGCACATCCTGAGGAAGCTCGGCATAATAGTGCTCGGATAAATGCTCCCGCACCGACCCGAAGGGGATGTCCGGGATATTTTCCAGCAGCTGCAGCATGAGAAAAAGACCAAAAGCCTCATCGCGAGCAAGATGAAGGGGAGGAAGAAGTCGATTGGGAAGTGCCCGATAGCCGCCATGAGGTCCGGTTTCGGTATACAGGGGTAACCCGGTCTGCTGCAAATAGTCGAGATCTCTTTGAATCGTCCTGACGGAGACACCAAACCGCTCGGCCAGCTCACGTGCCGTATATTTTTTTCGGGAATCCAGTATCCTCATAAGTGCGATTCTGCGTTCGTTCATAAGGTACTCCTCTAATAAAAATAAAGTTTAAACGATTATTTTACTACGACAAAGTATGTCATAAATAGATTGTAACATAGGTGATAGAAAGGAGTGATGAACCATGGATGCTATAAAATCCAACAAAGTCGTATTGTATATTGCCGTGAGTCTTGACGGGTATATTGCACTGCCGGATGGCTCGGTGGACTGGCTGTTTGATGTCAAAGGGGATGGTGGCGACAATGGATATGCCGACTTTTACGACACTGTAGGCACGCTACTGATGGGCAGGCTGACGTATGAAGAGGTATTGAAGCTTTCCGATGATTTCCCCTATGCTGGCAAGCCTTGTTATATACTCACCCGGTCTTTAGCGAAGCATGAGCAAGCACCGCATGTTACATTTACGGACGAGGCTCTGTCTGAGCTAGTTCCGCGTCTGCAAAAACAATCGGAAGGTTTGGTATGGCTAGTAGGTGGAGGTCAGTTAGTTCAGGCCTTCATGCAGGCTGGACTGCTGGAAAAGGCGATCATTGCGATCATTCCTAAAGTGCTTGGACAAGGAATACCGTTATTTCCAGAAGGAACACTGCCAAGTACATTTGAACTCCAAGAAATAGAACGCCGCGGGGATATTGTACTGCTTTATTATAATGTATAATTATGTTAACAAAAAAAGCCTTCGGATGTTCAGGATCATGCAATCTCCCTGACATACGAAGGCTCTTCTGCGTATTTTATTTAATTATTTGGTCTTCAAATTATCCCATGTTCTCTGGAAATCCTCGAACAGCTTCCCAGCATCCGATTTACCTGCCACATAAGCTTGCATCTGACTTCCGAATTCTTGCTGCGCTCCTTCAGGATAACGGCTAAAGAACCAGCCCAGCAGTTTATTTTCCTGACTGTATTTCACCACTTCGGCACCCAGTTGGCCCATATCGGCCTCTTCTCCTTTGATGCTCTTGAACGCTGGAATGAACTTAAATTCCTTGGTGATATACTTTTTCCCTTGCTCGGATGTCACCATCCAATTTAAGAACTCTTTGGCCTCAGCTTTGACAGACGAATTTTTATTAACCACCCAGTTATTGGCGACACCTACAAACAGCTTATCTCCGGCTGTTGCATCTTCACCAATCGGCATAGGCAGAATACCCAGATTCAGTTTCGGATTAATTCCGTCAATTTGGACCTGAGTCCAGTTCCCTTGCTGCATCATGGCAGCCTTGCCAGTGGCAAAGTTCGTTACCTGCGTATTGTAATCAGTCGTGAGCGGCTTCGAATTGCCATACTTGAGCGTCAGATCGAGCAGCTTGATCCACTCGGCGAATACAGCATTGCCCGGAATTTTGGCTGTGCCATCATTCAGTCCCTTGACGAAGCCCGACGGGTCTGGCTGATTAGCAAATGCCACGTTCAGCAAATGATTGCCCAGCACCCAAAACTCCTGGTATCCATTGGAGAAAGGTGTAATCCCTGCGGCTTGCAGCTTTTGCGCAGCAACCTCCAGCTCAGACAGCGTTTTAGGAGGCTCGGTGATTCCAGCCTTTTTGAACAAATCCTTGTTATAAATAAAGCCGTATCCTTCCAGATTCATTGGCTGACCGTACAGCTTGCCATCCTTGGTCATCGGTTCTTTGGCGACATCGACCACATCACCAACCCAAGGTTGGTCGGATAGGTCCTCCAAATATTCCATCCACGTATCCAGCTCACGATATCCGCCGACATTAAAAATATCCGGCTGTTCACCAGAAGCAAACTTGGCCTTCAACGCCGCCCCATAGTCACTACCCCCACCTACGGTCTGAATGTCGAGCTTAATCCCGGGGTGAGTCGCTTCATACTCCCCCTTCATGCGATTTAGTGCTTCTGCAATCTCTACTTTAAACTGAAAAATGTGAATGGTTTTCTCCTTAACTTCCTCATTGCTTGCATTTTGCCCCCCACTGCTGTTACACCCCGCCAAAACCAGAGCAAAAGCTGCAAAAAGCAAAATCAGTGCTTGGGCTTTCTTTTTAAAAGTATGCGTTTTCATATTTATGTTCCTTTCTATTCTAGGTTTCATAGCACCATAATCAACACTCAACCTTTAACCGAACCTGCCATAATCCCTTGTATAATATATTTTTGCATGGCCAGAAAGAACGCGATGACCGGCAAGATACCCAGCACCAGAGCAGGTAATGCCAAATCCCACTGCTTCGTATATTGTCCGAAAAAGGCATAGGTTGCAATCGGAATGGTGCGCAATTCAGCCTTTTGCAGCACGAGAGAAGGCAGTAGATAGTCATTCCAAATCCAGAGTGTATTCAAAATAATAACTGTTACCATCATGGGCAGCATCAACGGATATACAATCCGGAAAAACACCCCGTAAGGCGTGCAACCGTCTACTGTAGCTGCTTCTTCCACCTCGACTGGCACACCTTTGACGAATCCGTGAAAGAGAAAGATGGACATAGGAGCCCCAAATCCCAGATAACAGATTACCAGACCACTAATACTGTTCATTAAATCCAGCGTACTTACAACCTTGACCAAAGGGATCATCACCGATTGAAAAGGAATGACCATCGCGGCCACGAACAGGCTGAACAGCACCCGATTGTAACGTGTTGGATGCCGAACCATTCGATAAGCAGCCATTGAGCTGATCAGTACGAGCAGCAGATTGCTGACCACCGTAACCACGAATGAGTTCCATAACGCTTCAGGAAAACGCGTAATGCTCCAAGCTCTAGCATAGTTGCTCCATACAAATGTTTGTGGCCAGGCCGCAGAATCCGTGAGCAGGTCACCAAAGCTTTTGACCGAATTCACGAACAAAAAGTAAAACGGGACGAGGAATACCAATGCGACGAGGATCATCACCAACTCAGTCGCCCAGGTTCCAACGCGGTAGCGATTGTTTGTTTCCATCTACGATTCCACCTCCCGACTTTTCGTCAGGCGTACCTGAAGGCTCGTAACGAGAGCAACAATGATAAAGAAAATAAGTGCTTTAGCCGTTCCCAACCCATAACGATTATTGACAAACGCTTCATTGTATATATTGAGCGCCACTGACTCTGTTGAACCAAAAGGACCACCCTTCGTCAATGACAGGTTGAGATCGAACATTTTAAACGACCATGATATCGCCAGGAAGAGACATACCGTAATGGCGGGCATGATCAAAGGCAGTATAATCGACCGCAAGATTTGCATCCGGCTCGCTCCGTCAATCTCGGCTGCCTCCAGCATATCCCGGGGCACGTTGGTCAGGGAAGAGATATAAATCACCATTAAATAACCGGCTGTTTGCCAGATAAACACGATCACAATGCCCCAGAAGGCCGTAATCTCATCTCCCAGCCAGGACAGGTTGAAAAAGGATAACCCCGTACTCTCGCCGATCGCTGCAAATCCCTTGACGAAAATAAACTGCCAGATAAAACCGAGCAACAGACCTCCGATCACATTAGGCATGAAAAAAATAGTTCGAAGCACATTTTTTGTTTTTAGCGGCTTGGTTAGAAAATACGCCAGCAGAAAACCAAAGATATTGGCTGCCACCACTCCAATCACCGTAAAACGGACGGTAAACCAGAACGCTGTCCCGAATTTGTCGTCATTTAATAAAATGTGACTGAAATTATCCAGCCCGACCCACTTTGCCTGATTGGCTACCCCATTCCACTCTGTAAAAGAATAGTACATTCCTAGCATGAAAGGGATTACAATAATGATAACGAAAAATAACGTCGATGGCCCTACAAAAATCCATTGCTGGAGCCATTGCGACGACTTGGCGCGATTCAAACCGATCCCCCCTTTGTTCTCTTTGGTGTCTGGAACGCTCCTCTACGGCATCCTTGCAAGCAGTGTGGACGTTGAATCCGTATGGATATGCAATTCACATGTTCATTATGTCGAATTAGCGCTCTGGAGAACACGCAAGATCGTGAACCATTAAGGGGGAAAATATTGACCTCAGGCCTGCCTTGAATTGTGAAAGGAGCTTACCTGCATGAAATTTCATAGCATTCGTTCTCGCCTAATCTGGTTTCTACTCATTGCGGTCACCATTCCGTTGCTGCTTTCAATGACCATGACCTTCATCCTCACCAAGCAATCCTTACGGGAGCAGGCCACCCAAGAAAATGAGCGGCTTATTTTTCAGGGAATTACGAATCTGGATAACTATTTACAGGGATTAAATCGCGCATCGATCGGAGTCTATAATGACCCTCATTTTCTGCGCAACCTGGCTAAAATTCCAGATGATTACCGGGCCGTTGCCGAGATTTACACCACGCTGCAAACGATGATGAATGCTTCCTCAGGTATTGACCAGGTGTACTTGCATTCGTTTGAGGCTGGGCAATCTACGCTGATTACCAGCACGGTTCCTTTACGGGAGTTCCGGCTGGAGCCCTTTACCGGTTCTATCCATTACGGCCCTTCCGGACTGTTCATACAACCCTCGCATATAAAGCATTTGTACGGCTTTTCGGCGGTTTCCTATGCGGAGCACAGCACAGAGCGGCAGGTATTTACACTCCACCGGGCGATTCGGAACATTCCGTCTTCAGAAACGCTTGGGGTACTGGCTATAGACGTTGATCTGGAGGCACTGCGCAGTATTTGCCGTCAATTGTATGATGCAGATACAGAGGAGCTGTTTTTAATTGATCGGAACGGAACGATCATCTATAGTGGAAAAGAATCATCCATTGGAACACACTGGAAGGAATCTGGCCTACTCAAGCGAATTTCTAAAGAAGACGAGCACGGTGTAATTGAAGATGATACAGCACTGCACGTATATGGCAAACTGGATGCCAACCTGTCAGGCTGGACACTCGTCAAGAAAATCCCTCATCGGACGCTTTATATGCGAGCTACCCAACTGACCCAGATCAATGCGGTCATTACAGGCGCCGCATTGCTGCTCGTTATTGTCGCCACGTTATGGATTTCAATAAAAATTACGGAACCGATTAAGCGGCTGACTCGCTACATAAACCAGATTCAGTCTGGTCAACTGGATGTAGACATCCGGGCCATGAGCAACGATGAGATTGGAGTGCTCTCGCGTCGTTTTAGACAGATGATGGATACCATCAACAACCTCATTTTGCGGGAATACAAGCTGGAACTGGCAAACAAGACACACCAATTGAAAGCGCTTCAGGCACAGATTAATCCTCATTTTTTATATAATACGCTACAGTCTATTGGAACACTGGCTCTACAGCATGAGGTGCCGCGAATCTATTCGCTGCTCTCTTCCCTTGCCAAAATGCTCCGCTATAACATGCGGGACCATACGATTGTTACACTCAAGGAAGAGGCTGAGCATGTAAAACAATATCTTGATTTGCAAAAGGAACGCTTCGGTGAGCAATTAGAAGTCACCTATCAATGGGATGATCAAGTTCTGAATGATCGGGTGCCTAAAATGATTCTCCAGCCGTTGGTGGAAAACTACTTTAAACACGGTGCCGATCCCCGGCTGGGACCCGGTAAGATTCGTATTACAGCCTGCCGAATCCGGGAAGGCATTGTGAGGATTGAAGTGGAAAATAACGGCGCGTCGATTCCACCAACCGAGTTGGAGCAGCTCCAGCAAATGCTGAAACGTCCGCTGAAAGCCCATGAAGAATCAGACACTAGCGAGCAGAACTCCATTGGTCTTCGTAATGTTCTATTACGTATCCAACTTCACTCGGAGGATGGTTCTAATACCCTGTGTGTAGACAATATTCTGCCTCATGGCGTTCGTTTCACACTTGAAATTCGCACCGAGCCCCATACAGAAAATCATATTAAGGGAGAGTGATCTGTCAATGAAGGTCCTGATAGTGGATGATGAAAAGCATGTACGTCACGCCATTCGGATGCTTGTACATTGGGAAGCTTACGGTGTAACCGAGGTGATTGAGGCTGAATCGGGGGATCAGGCGATTGAGGTCATTACCGCACTTTCCCCGCCCGTGGTACTCACGGATATGCGAATGCCTGGTAGAGATGGAGTAGCCTTGATGGAGTGGATTCAGGCGAATTCTCCAGCTACCAGAGTCGTGGTGGTCAGTGGCTATGATGATTTTGAGTTGGTTCGGCAGGCCATTCGCCGGGGAGGTATGGACTATATTCTTAAGCCTGTAGATCCGGTAGAGATCAATGAGGCGCTCAGTAAAGCTACTCAAGCTTGGCGGACAGCGGAGCAAGACCGGAACAGGCAGACCATGCAGGCTATGGAGGTCAACCGGATGAGGCCGCACTATGCTGATAAACTCCTGACCGAACTCATTTCCGGTACGGCGCTATCCATCACTCCCTTACGTGAGGAGCTACGTCTTCCCACAGCTATTCAGATCTGTAATGCAGCAGTGATGAGTACCACTCAACTGGATGCCGATATACTGGACAAATATAAAACGCGCCGCGCGCTTCTAGGCTTTTCCCTCATTAACATTTGCAACGAATTTCTGGGTACTTCTCAAACCGGAATTGCATTCCGTCATCTGGAGCGTACGGACGAAATTATTCTGCTGTATTGGGCCGAGCCGGCTCGTTGGCCAGTGCTCTTGCAGGAGATTCACACAGGGATTAGAACGGCGCTGCGCTGCTATATGCACATCGGGGTTGGTTCTTTCGGAACCTTTCCGATGGGGGCAGCCACAGCCTACCAAGAAGCACGGCAAGCGCTCTGGAAACGGGATATGTTGCAGGCCACCGACTGGATACATGAGAGTTCTCCGGCCCGGCAGACCGTTCGTCTTCCCCAGTTGTCTGAAATGGAAGAGGAACTACGGCTTAGTGCGCTCAGCTGTAATGCCAGTCGCGTATCTACAGCGGTAGGCGACTGGGTGGCAGCCGTAGCCGTGCTGCCTTCGGTTACAGCAGAGCAGCTCGCTGGCTGGAATCAAGAGCTGGATTGGATGCTGGCTCGCTGGCTGAATGACAGACCTGGAGATGCCGAAGGCGAGGAGCTGACAGATGAGTCCAACTCCATACCTGCCCTGCCAGTCGACAACCGTGGGGTGCTTTCCCTACCTTTATGGAAAAAACAGATCGAAAATCGATTGCTGGCAGCCGGTCAGGCACTTACGCCAAGCCATAGCCCAAACAACCCGACGATCCGTGATATTGCCCGCTATCTGGATGCTCACTATGACGGGGATATTTCCCTACAGGATATAGCGAGCCGCTTTTACCTCAGCCGGGAATACATTTCTCGTAAATTCAAGCAGGAGTACGGGGTTAATCTGTCCGATTATTTGTGCCAGATCCGGATGAGCAAGGCAAAGCTGTTACTGCTGAATGACAAGCTGCGCCTTCACCATATTGCCGGTATGGTCGGATATCAGGATGAGAAATACTTTGGCAAGGTGTTCAAAAAACTTGAGGGAGTTACGCCTGGCGAATTCAGAAGGCGTCATTCTGCAAATCCTCAGCCGTTATCGCATATAACACATGATCTTCCCACACACCATTAATCTTCAAATAGTTGAGAGCCAGCCCCTCGCGGCGAAATCCCGCCTTTTCCATCACTCGATGGGAAGGCGAATTTCTTGGCATGACTCCAGCTTGAATACGGTGTAATTCCAACTCATTCAGGGCGTAGCGGACAATATCCTGCACTGCGGAGGTAGCATAGCCTTGTCCATGATATGCAGGATCTACGAAGTAGCCCAGATTGGCATTTTGGAAGGGACCTCTAGCGACACCAGACAGCTCCATTCTGCCGATCAGCTTATCATTTTTCGGTAAAAAAAGTCCAAACGTATATCCCTGTCCGGCTTGTGCAGCTTCCAAGCCGTTGGAAATCAGACGCACCTGTTCTTCCAGGGTAAAGTAATGTTCAGGTCGTTCTGGCTCGAATGGTTTGAAAAACTCAAAATGTTGGCGTCTAATTTCTAATAAACGTTCTGCATCCTTTACTTGTAAAAGCCGAATCTGTAGACCTGGATGGGTGGACTTCATCGAAATCACACCATTCGTTTCATGGGACATTATCATTACCTTCTCTCTGTGTTATTCCTACGTAATTGTAATTCACAGTCACGAGACAAGAAAATACCCCAGGCGCATAAAAGCAGCCTAGGGTATTATTATTTAAAATTTAGTCCGTAACAGGCATCCAGCCAGGAATAGTCGTCAGCGCACCCCACAAGTAGTCAGGAATGACCAGCTCCTGCTGGGCTTGCTTGGACAATGTCGTGCGAATGGTATCCTCTGTACCGTTCTGCACTTTCTGAACCCATTGCGGCTCCATCAGCAACGGACGTCCCAGTGAAACAAGCGGTACACCTGTCTCCAGTGCTGCAAGCGCCTCGTCTGGTGTATTCAGGGAACCCACTCCCATGACTGGTACACGGTTCCCAACCTTCTCATGAATCAGAACCGTACGTGAACGTTCGTCACTACGGTCGCGGAACGAACCGCCGAAGAAATGATTTACGGAAATGTGCAGGTAATCCAGCCCTTCATCCGCCAGACGGTCTACAAGCACCATCGTATCATCCAGCGTGATGCCTGGCGTGTGTCCTTCCTCAGGAGACAAGCGGTATCCGAAGATAAATGGACGCTTCGCATGCTCTGTGATTACTTTCTTCACTTCGTGAACAATTGCCAGCGGAAAGGTCAAGCGTTTCTCAAGACTTCCTCCCCATTCATCGGTACGAATGTTGGAATGCGGAGAGAAGAATTGCTGCACCAGGTAACCGTTCGCTCCGTGAAGCTCTACACCATCATAGCCTGCTTCAATCGCGCGGCGAGTTGCTTCGCCATAGGCGCGGATGACGCGGTGGATATCGTCAGATGTCATTTCACGCGGCACAGGTGCGCCTTCTTTTTCCTCAGCTACTGCGCTTGCACTGATCGGTTGTCCGTCTGGAATCTGATCCGGTGGGCACAGGCGGCCACCATGATAAATTTGCAGAATCGCTTTCGCGCCCTCCTGATGAATCGTATCCGCCAGACGACGCAGGCTAGGAATCATTTCATCCTTGTCCGCACCAAACTCATTAACAAATCCTTTGCCATCTGGAGTTACATACACACAAGCGGTAATAACCGCGCCCACACCACCGGAGCGTTCACGGTAGTATGCCAGTTCCTGGTCACTGACTTCGCCATTTTCGTGGGAAGCAAAGTTAGTCATAGGAGCCATCGTAATGCGGTTCTTCAATGTAACACCGGATGGCAGGGTATAAGCTTCAAATAAAGGATTATATTTCGGGTTCATTCGTTCTCTCTCCTTCAGTTTAAGTCAGATCAGATCATATAGGGCTATTGAGCATGAAACGAATACGAATTCAATGTCATTTTCCTTCCATGACGAAGCCTCTTTGCTGTTGCTTACTTAAATACAGTGGTTATAATAACCACAGTATAATGATCCGCCCCTATAAAGTCAAATCCAACCTTTTTGACCTCCCTTAAACTGTCCGAAAAGTCCGAAATTTAGCCACTTTACATCAGCTATTGACAGTCGCTTATTTGCTTCCGGCTATGCTATCTTTCTCCTCCCGGCGTGAAAACCAGGTCGCGAGCAACGAGCCGGAAATATTATGCCACACGCTAAAAATCGCACTCGGTACAGCAGCAATCGGATTAAAATGAGCCGCTGCCAGCGCAGCGCCCAGCCCGGAATTCTGCATTCCTGTTTCCAGCGTAACGGCTTTACGCTTGGAAAGATCCATGCCGAATAGCTTGGCAAACCAATATCCGAGCAGAAAGCCGATACCGTTATGCAAAATAACCACAGCAAAAATAATCGGACCTGTCTCCAAAATCTTGCCTCTGCTGCCTGCAACCACAATAGCCACGATAAGTACAATCGCCATGGTTGAAATGAGCGGCAGCGCCTTGACACTGGCTTCCGCTTGTCTGCGGAATAGCGATTTGACGATTACACCCAGCACAATAGGGACAATAACCACGATGAGAATATCCATGATCAGCGACTTCGCATCAATATTCATCCAGCGTCCGGCAAGCAGACTAATCATCGCTGGGGTTGCCAGTGGAGCAACCAGCGTCGACACTGAAGCGATCGATACGCCAAGCGCCACGTCTCCTTTGGATAAGAGCGTCATTACGTTGGATGCAGTTCCACTTGGACAACAGCCGACCAAAATGACACCCACCGCAATATCCGGTGGAAGCTGCAATACTAATGCCAATACAAAGGCGAGAAACGGCATGATCAGATAGTGCCCTACCACTCCTATAGCCACATCCACTGGACGCCGGAACACTTCACGAAAGTCGGCCGCAGATAAAGTCAGCCCCATCCCGAACATGACAATGCCCAGAAATAACTGTATGTATCCTTTCAACCCTGTAAACGCCGTAGGAAAGAAAAATCCCAAACATGCAAATAAAAGCACCCAGATGGAAAAGGTCCCACCTACAAATTTTCCTACTTTCTCTAATCCTCTCATTCTACTGATCCCCTTACTTCTATATAAGCTGATTTGAGAAAATGCACATCGGAAGCATCTTCTGGCTGCATAGTTGGCACGCCATGTGAACTTTTCCTTCAGCTTATATAGTGCTTAAAATTTTTACCATTGTACTACATATGAATGCATATACATACTACTTTTTATGATTTTATTGGGATCAAGAAACTTTTCCCCGTTCGGACATATTTGAAAGCAAAGTGGGTATATTCATAGTAGAAGATAGTGACCAGTCGGTCATTTTGAATATCATTCGTTGAGGAGGAGTTATTCCTATGTCACGAAGCCATCCGTATAAATGGTGGAATATTATTGCATTCATCGCTGTCGTTCTCGTTAATATTTTGGCTTCTACACTTCCTATTGGCGGAAGAAGCACCGCTGCTGTATCCAACATGTACCCTACCTTAATTACGCCAGCAGGTTACGCTTTTTCCATCTGGTCGGTCATCTACGTGCTGCTCGCCTGTTTTGCCGTGTACCAATCTACATCTACAGGGCAAGCCAGGACAAGCGTTCAATCTATCGGTATTTTCTTTATTTTGAGCTGTCTCTTCAACATCATCTGGATTTTCCTATGGCAGTATGTATACGTAGAACTATGCGTGATCGTCATTATTTTATACTTGCTCTCCCTATTCGTCGTATATACACGTACTCGTACACCGCAGCCAACTCGCGGAGAAATG
This sequence comes from Paenibacillus sp. DP01, assembly GCF_044784315.1. Lineage (NCBI taxonomy): Bacteria > Bacillati > Bacillota > Bacilli > Caryophanales > Paenibacillaceae > Paenibacillus > Paenibacillus sp. DP01. The sequence continues at coordinate 637,136 of NZ_CP173059.1, read as the reverse complement.
TGGTTCGTCAAGCTTCCTTTCAGTCTGAATCTCGGTTGGGTATCTGTGGCTACCATCATCAACATTGCAGTAGCATTGGAAAAGAATGAATGGAGTGGCTGGGGTCTCAGCGATACGCTATGGGCGATCATCATCCTGTTTATTGGCACCGTATTGGCCATCTTGGTCAGCTTTCCTTATCGTGACAGCATCTACCCACTTGTATTTGTATGGGCCTATGTCGCCATCGCCATCGAGCATCCAAACAATGAAAATGTACGGCTGGCTGCATGGGTCTTGTCGGCAATCATCCTGGTGTACGCGCTATGGCTATTCTTTGCCCGTAATCGAGACCGGGATTAAAGGAAACGAATATCATCTCCTAGCACAAGCACAAGCGAGCATGGGTCTGAATCATTTAGCCCAAGCTCGCTTGCTTTGTTTTTTCTAAAATATGATCAGGCATAGACTTTAATCAAATCTAAAAGCTTGCTTGTCGATTGATCCGTATTAATTTTCTCCATATTGTGAATGTAATCCAACCTTTTTTCATACAAACGAAGAATCATATCGACAAAGCGTTCAGATTCCAGCTCTTCTTCTTCTAAAATTTCACACAAGCCTTGTGCTTTAAATGATTTTGCATTTAGAATCTGATCCCCCCTGCTGACTGCTTTTGAAAGAGGTATCAACAGCATAGGCTTACGCAACGTCAAGAATTCAAAAATGGAATTTGAACCTGCCCTGGAAACAACCATATCTGCCATCGCCATTACATCCGCCAGTTCATCGTTTATGTATTCAAATTGCTGATAACCATTCGTACGAATAGAATCATTCACTTGGTTCTTACCACAAATATGCACGATTTGAAATTGAGCGAGCAAAGCCTCTAAATTCAGCCAAACCAGCTCATTGATCTTCTTGGAGCCTAAACTCCCACCCATGATGAGCATGATGGGCTTATTTCGAGTAAAACCGCAGTAGGCTAACCCTTTGGCCGCCTTCCCCTCTTTTAGCTCATCTCTCACAACAGCACCAATATATCGGGTATTCTTTGAGCGAAAATATTCAGCTGTTTCAGGAAAAGTAGTACAAATTTCGGTAGCAAACATGCTGGAAATTTTATTCGCTAATCCAGGGGTAAGATCGGATTCGTGGATGATGACGGGGACTCTGTTCAACCACCCAGCCAATACCACAGGAACGGAAACAAACCCGCCTTTTGAAAAAATAATATTCGGTTTTTCTTTCTTTATAATTCGGTATGCTTGAGAAATTCCCTTAAGCACTTTAAAAGGGTCCTTAACATTATTCCAGTCAAAATATCTGCGTAATTTCCCGGTTGCGACACTAAAATAACACACATCTTCTAATCCAGAGATCAGTTTTCTTTCAATCCCTTGTTCAGAGCCTATGTATTGGACACTCCGAACAACACGCATTACATTCAAAACAACCGGATGCCACTATAGTAGTGACACCCGGTTCCATGCAGACTTTGTATTTAATAAACGAACCCTGGTAACTTATTCGCCCTTCAATGCAATGACTTCAATCTCCACCAGTGCGTCCTTAGGCAGACGAGCTACCTCCACCGCACTCCGTGCTGGGTATGGTTGCTCGAAGAAGGAACTGTACACCTCATTGACACTGACAAAATCGTTCATATCCTTCAGGAATACAGTCGCTTTCACAACCTGGTTCATGTTGCTGCCTGCCGCTTCCAGAATGGCTTGTACATTGCTCAAGGACAGGCGAGCCTGCTCCTGTACATCCTTGCCGAACTCACCTGTTGCTGGATTCAGCCCAAGCTGTCCTGATGTGTAAATAAACCCGCCTGCCTCTACCGCTTGGCTATAGGGCCCGATCGCGCCGGGGGCTTTTTCAGTAGCAATTGTTTTTTTCATAGGGGTTGGATTCTCCTTCCTGATACTGGTTCACCGTATTATAGCATGTGAAGTCCAAAGCCACTATTCCGTGCGACGGTTTGACACGTTAGGTTTCTCTAAAGAAACCTTATTGCGATGGTGCTACATAATTTTATTTCCGCTGTAACCTTTAGCGCCCATGTATCATCTAATTCTTGTAACCTGCTACACAATAGATTGTACAAATTCAAATACAGGTACAATTACATTGATCATAGCTAGTATAGACGGGAAAGGAGCACCATCCTTTGAATCTCGAAACAAACGTATACCAAGCAAGGCACGGGGATCGCAAGGCGTTCGTCGCCTTGATGAAACAGATGGAATCCGATATGTATGGCATGGCGCGTTCCATTCTTCGCAGCAATGAGGATTGCGCGGACGCAATACAAGAAGCGATGCTCAAAGCATACAAGTCTCTGGGTGAGCTGCGTGAACCTCGCTATTTTAAAACATGGCTGCTTCGTATTCTCATTAATGAATGCCATCTCATGATCCGCAAGCAAAAACGGGTTGTACCCGTCGCGGAATTTATAAAGGAACCGTCCACCTCGGGCGGATACGAAAAAATCGAGCTGCGCGAGGCCATCGACCACTTGGAGGAATCCATGCGAACCGTGATTTCCCTGCACTATTTGCGTGATATGCCGATCAGGGAAATTTCAGAGCTACTGGACCTATCAGAGGGTGCCGTCAAAACACGATTGCACCGTGCTCGCAGAACATTAATGGATCTGCTACAAAATCGCGGAGAAAGGAAGGTGACCTTTCAATGAATCCTTCAGAGTATGAGAATCAGGAACAAAAGCTGGATGAGAAATTACAATTGGAGAAAGAAAACTTGGAAGCAGATATGGCAGACATCCCTGATTTGGTAAGGCAACGCCTAGACGCATTTTATGCACAAATGGAATCAGATTCTGACCTGCTACCCGACCGTTCATCCTCTCATCGACCCGTTAAAAGGTTTCTTCGGAGAACTGCAATTACCGCTGCTTCTGCAGCGCTCATTGGCGTTATGATCATTGGCAGCGCCTATGTTTCGCCTACAATGGCGGAATCATTGAAACAGGTCCCCCTTGTCGATAGCGTCTTCAAGCTCGCTGGGGATCTGGGGCTGCAAACCGCTGATCAGAAAGGATTGGCCACTTCATCGAATCTCAGCGTTACCCATGGCGGTATTACATTGGAAGTACCTCAAATCATATTTGACGGGACACGCTTGGTCGTAGCGTTGGAAAAAAGCGGTGGGGATTCACAACATGAACCCCTGTATCCCACTACCAATACGCAAGGGCAGGAAGAGGATATAGTGGAGAAAATAGACCTGTTCATCAATGGGACGTCGGTCGACAGCAACAGTAGCGCCTTTAATCTCATGTATGGTCGTCCGGGCAAAGACAATAATTCTATGCTGATTGCGTATATGCGTGACCCTGCCAGTGGTAAAGCCGCCTTACCAGATCAGTTTGAGCTAGAGGTATATGCAAAGTTAAAAGGTGTATCCGAGCCGTTCCGCATACAAACCACGGTTCACAAAACTAAAATAAACAACAAGATACTTCAGCCGCAAATGAGCAAATCTAATCCGTATCTTGCATTTACGGTAGAAAAGTTAGAAATGACCCCTATCACGACCAAGATTACAACATCGTTCAAAATGCTGACTGATATTGCACATATGCCGGATGAGTACACCGTGGAACGAGAGTACAATAACATGAAGAATGGACACACGAACCAGTACACCAAAAAGGAATTGGATATACTCGATTATGCTGTATTCGACGAGCAGGGAAGAGAACTTCAATTGCTGAGCGGTTCTGGAGTTCCCCATACCCAAGAACGTGACAGCAAAATGATCACACTGTTTACTCCTTTTGTGGACACTCCCCAGAAGATCATTTTCAAGCCATATATCTTGCCAACCCAATCAGGAGGTAGCGCCCTACTCGATGCTAAAGGTAACTGGACACGCCATTACATCGATGAATTAGAAATTACGATCGATGTGCCACAAAATACAAACCACCCATAAAACACGAATAACGCCGCTGCTGTCCGAATGATCGGGCAACAGCGGCGTTATTATCATTTCTAATCCTAAGCGTGGTTTTAGACATTGTCATCAGGAGTCGTTCCTGTACCAGGTTCCTCATCATCGGAGGTTAGTTCTGCACCGATGACCCGAATGATGTCATTCGGATAAATATGTACACCGCTCGCCTGCGCGAGAGCAATTCGTACCATAGCTCGTGCGATGAACGAAGCGGGAATGGCGCGATAGGAAGCGAACCTGCCCGTCATTAGGCCATCTAGCGCTTTCATGACAATCGTGGCAGCGGCTTCGCCAAATCGTCGTTCAGATCTCGCTCCCAAAATAAGCGACGGACGGAACAAATGCAGTGCAGGCAATCCGATCGCGGCAAGCGCCTCTTCAGCCTCACCCTTAGTACGGTTATAAAACACACGTGAATCCGGGTCAGCGCCCATCGCAGAGATCGCAAGCATCTGTACTGCTCCAGCCTCTTTGCCCAACTGGGCTGTCAGAACCGGATAGTCCAGATCCACCTGTCGAAACTGCTCCTTAGAGCCAGCCTTTTTCATCGTTGTCCCAAGGCAGCAAAACACATCATCCACCCCTTCGAGGGCGAAGGCCGACTTCTGTGGTTGTTCCCAGTCGATGAGCGCCTGCTCTAGCTTGGGATGCTTGATGTCCAATGGACGCCTGCCCAAAACCATGACGCGGGTGTATTCTTTTTGCACCAGTAGCTCCCGTACAACATAACCCCCGACAAGCCCTGTGCCACCCACAACGACCGCTTTACGTTCCATGATATACCTCCTAACGCTCCTTGTCCCATGATTGTGATCAGGTTAATTTAAACGGCTGTTCGTCCGCCTCCTTGCTGTCGGACGGACACATAGGCAGGTACAGGGAAAAAGTACTTCCCTTGCCTTCTTCACTCTCCAGACGGATAAATCCGCCTAACAAGCGGGAAAAATCACGGCTGATGGACAACCCCAGCCCAGTTCCACCATATTTACGATTAATCGAACCGTTCGCCTGCTGGAATGCCTCAAAAATAACATGCTGCTGAAGCTTGGATATACCGATGCCTGTATCTTTTACAGCAAATACAACCCAGTCTCCCTCCTGACCCTTTCGATCCAGATGCTGTGTGCTGATTTCCAGCAATACACGCCCTTCATGAGTAAACTTAAAGGCATTGGACAATAGATTGCGTAAAATTTGCTGTACTCGTTTGGAATCGGATCGGATTTCATCCGGTACATGTTCATGCACGTTCAGGCTGAATTCCAGGTTTTTATCCTTCGCTGTGACATCAAAATGCATCATCATCCCATGCGCAATTTCACGCACACTGACTGGCTCACTTACGATTTCCATGTGCCCAGCCTCGACCTTGGATAAGTCCAGAATGTCATTAATCAGTTGGAGCAAATCATGGCCCGAGGCATAAATTAGATCACTGTACTGGTATAGCTCGTCCTCATCTAGCTCTTTTCCCTGCTCATTGATAATCTGTGCCAGGTTAATGATGCTGTTAAGAGGTGTACGTAACTCATGCGACATCGTTGCCATAAAATCCGATTTATACTGGGAAGCCATCATCAGCTGCTTGGCGCGTTCCTCTAAAATAATCTTTGCCTTTTGCAGCTGATCACGCTGCTCTGACAACAACTCATTCGCCTGCTGAATCTGATAGTTTCGCTGCTGCTCCATCTGAAAATCACGTAATATCAGTGCAAATAAAAAGCTAAGGATAACGCCGATAGGCAGTGTAAGAGGAACGACCTCTGCTACATAATAGCGCCAGGGAATGACGCCCAGGAAGGCAATATTTAACGTATTTACAATATTAACCGCTAAAATGGTTACAGATGCCTTAATAATCAAGCGCCAAGTGGAGCGGCGCATCCAGTAGTTCAAACCGGCGCATAATATGCCCAAAATGCTCATATTCAGAAAGCCGACCCACGCCGCCATATTCAGACCGAAGGTAAATCTTGTAAGACCGATTGCTACCCCAATAATAATCAGCGTGTAGGAACGGGGATACACCAATGCTGCGATAATGAGCGGAACAAAACGCAGATCGAAAATAACCGTTTCATTGAAATTAAAGCCAAAGCAAGAACTGACCCATCCGCCAAATACCACCAGCAACACTGAGCTGACATATTTGAACCGCGTAGACGTACGACTCAAACCATATTTATAAATCACGTTCGCCACATAGGCAACGGCAATCAGCATCCCCAAATTCATTATAAACATCGTTGAAAATTGCATGGATTCACACTCCCATTGCGCGAGAAATTGGATGCCAGGCCTATGCTAGCCGATTCTGCCTTACTCGTACATCATAACATGAAGCCCCATCTTTCGACATATCCAAGAGGCTTGCGTGTGTATATAAAAAAAGCGAACCGCAACGGCTCGCCCTAGTGGGAGTATCTATAGAGTCAGCTTGGAATGCCTTTGTTCCGGCGCCACTCCTTGACAAATAATTCGGCAAAGTAAGGATCCCACTGGGTTCCTTTACCCTCTTCCAATATCATAACCGCCTTCTCTTCCTTCATACCTTTCCGATAGGGACGATCCGACGTCATCGCATCATAGGCATCTGCTACGGCTATGATGCGCCCAAATAGTGGGATGTCTTCCCCGGAGAGCTGGTCAGGGTATCCCTTGCCATCATAACGCTCATGGTGCGAGCGCACGCCGGGCAGATAAGGGGCCATAGCATAAGCCGGCTCCACTTGCCGAAGAATACTCTCCCCCATAACCGGGTGCATTTTAATCTGGTCAAACTCCTCGTCCGTCAGCTTGCCATCCTTAAACAACACAGCGTCAGCCACACCGATTTTACCGATATCATGCAGCAAGGCTGTTTTACGCAGCAAGTCAAGATCCGTCTCGCCCAAGCCGCCCTTTCGCCCAATGAGTACAGAGTATTCGGCCACGCGCAACGAATGTCCTGCGGTATAGGCATCCCGCGCATCCAGCGCTGCAGCCAAGGTGGCAAAGTAACTGTCTAATAGCTGACCGTTCTTTTCCTCTCGTTCCTTCAGGCCCTCGATCATCATGTTAAATCCTTCGACCAGCTCCGCAAATTCGTCCGAATACAAGTCACTGGCGTTACTGTTCAGGCGGCCTTCCTTCACTTCATTCATTTTTTCCAACAAGTGATGGATCGGCTGTTCGATCTCACGGGTTAGCAGCCTGCCTCCCAAATAAGCAAAGGCTACACCAGATATTAAAATCGTACCCGCCCATGCCCAATAGGAGCCGGAATCCGCCGCCTCCAAACGTTCCAGCCGAATCTGCGTAGCTAAACAAAACAGAAATAGAGGAAAAGCACCAATTAACGTTGCACTTAACTGAAATTTATGCCGAAGTGACAGCAAAACTCGACCTCGCAGGGACAGGTTCAATCCATATTGCTGATAGGTTCGATCCCGAATCTCCTCCAGCAGCGGTTTGATTGCTCTCATGGTCAGAAAAAATTCAACCAGTGCATGCATGGAAGCGACCAAACAAGCTCCTATACAGGCGATTCCTACATAATAAAAGGGAAAGGTAAGTTGTCCAGTATGTATCATCCATAATGCAATGACGGCTGCCGGGATAGAGAAGCCTAGCAAATGCGGTCCAACAATACGTAAAACGGACAAATTAGGCAGATGATGAACCCGGATATACACCGCTTCTACATCCTTGAGCGTCTCCTGATTGCCTTGGAAAAAACGATGAACGGGTCTTAAGTGCATTCGAAACACTATGGTTTCACAGACAATCATAATGACGCTGGAAAATGTAACAATTTTGACAAGACCCAAAAGCTCATAGTGGGCTACATTTAACGTGGAAAATACAAAAATCATACATACCAGTAGTACAGCAATAAATGAACCTATAATATAGTTCAGGATAACATGCTGAATAAAGCGCTTATAGATCGGCAAAATGCTACCCCTCTTTTCATCCGTACGCTCATAAAATATCTTTGTATTCAATATCGGAGTCCAGCCGTCAAAAGTTAACCTTCTTCCATGAGCAATTTGCATGAATCCTAGGAAAATAACACTAGTGAGCGGTCCGCATCGGATTGCGGCTTTCGCAGGGCACCTTGGTCTGGCAAAGTCCGCAACCGGCACCCGATTCAGTCTCACCGCCGTTTAACACTGCCCACTTTCGAGATTCCTCGCCGTACACAAATTTCATGCAGGCGATTTTGTCATGACCGCCTTCCTTGCTGATGGCCTGCACAGGACAGCGGGTAATGCACACACCGCAAATGCCTTTGCTGCACAGCAGGCAATTTCCTGTATGGCTCAGGTTCGAGGATGCTCCTACATCAGGCGGCACCTGCAGATCCGTTACTACAGACAGCAGGCGGATGGCAATTCCTTTTTCGGTGATGAAGCCATCGTTGATACTGAAGGTGCCGAGACCGGCTGCATACGCGATATGCCGTTCCGACCAATTAGAGACCGGACCACCTGTGGCACCGTGGATGTTGTACCAATCCGTATCCAGCGGCGCCACAGCTCGATAGCCAAGTCCAGTCAGATATCCCGCCAAATGGTGCCTTGCCGAACGCACAAAATATTCATCGCCAAAGGTCCGCAGCAGCGCCCACTCTCTGGAGGCTCTTGCTTTTTGCGCACGATTGGCCTTGCGAATCGTCTCACTGATCGGCAGCACAACACTGACAACGGTGCCTCCACCAAAACTTCCTGTGCCGAAGGTCCGTTCGAAGGCTTCCTGCGGCGTAGCATGGTCGGGGCCCACCACTCTTTTATATTCCTCAAACAAAGGATCATTGGCCTCTGCAAATTGAATAATCGGTTCCTCGTAGTAAGGGCTCTGTAATTCTTCGCAGAAATTGCGCTTGTCTTCGCTCACATAGGTCTTCATCTCGGCTGCGATAAGTTCTTTCATGTCTGGTACGGGCGTTACCATCCTATCCACATCCCTCTTCTTAAGTTATTGTGATTCTCTCGAATTCCTGGCGGATACCCGGTGACCGATGAGTGGCTGCGTTACATATCTGAACCCCCTATTCGTGTATATACACGAATAGGTCAACATGGCCTCCCTTATTAGGCGAAGGCTAATCACAGTCTCAATTTTTCAATTTTGGATAACAGTGCGGTCAATATCTGCAAATCGGCGCTTCCCAGTGACTCCTGTAAAAATAACTGCGCCTCCTCCCAGAGCTCTGCTGCATCGTTATATAACGCTTTTCCTCTCTCTGTCAGGGTAAGGCAGCGATTTCGGCTTCCCTCAGCGGATGTATCCTCCACATACCCGCTTTGCTCCAGTGCCTTCAAATTGCGCACAAGCGTGGTTCGGTCGAGTCGCATCTCCGATGCTAATTCGCTTACGCTTACCGGTCCCAGTACCGTTAAGTGCTTGAGCAGCGAAAACTGGCTGATATGGAGTCCACTTGGAGCCAGATACTGGTCATACAGCCCTGTTACAGCCATCGAGGCACGACGCAGATTAATGCATGTGCAGACTGAGGGCGAGTTATTCTGTGATGTTTGTTTGTCTTTCCTTGAGGCAGTCATAGTTCTTGTTTCCTTCCATCTTTCGTGTAACTACACTATTTCAAAATTCAAGTGCTTTGTCAGGGCAATTTATCACAGCCTCTATTCTCTGCAAATGAAAATAAGTCTAATCCATTGCAGAAAGTGCATTATTTCCAGTCTACAATCAAAAAAACCAAAAATCCCTTGTGTTTTAGAATCATTATTGTTATACTGTATTAGTATGTATTAACCCCATAGGATTCCACGCAAGAAGCTATACTCCTATCACCGCATGGAGCTTCTCCAAATTTTATGTATAACCCTAATGTAGAATTTTGAGCTTTTGCCGAAGATTTTCACATTCACACTGGCGCGGTCATCGGAGCCGCAAGGACGAAAGAGAGGTAGGGCTTTTGTCGTTTGGAAAATGAACAGAGGAATCAAACTGCCCCTTATGAACATGCTGACCATATAATACAAGGTAGCAGGGGTTAAATATATATTATGCCGTCAAACGATGAAGTTTGAGCAGGCCGTGCAGTATACGCAAGCTGCGCAGATCCTCCGGATGATCCCCGGGGGATTTTTCATATACGGAAAACGCATCTATGAACAAAAAAGTGACCCTGCCGATACATCGACAGGGCCTATAGCTTGATCAAAAAGGGGTTAATAGGGTCATTATAGTCTTGCTTTCTTAAAACAAAATGATATGCACCTTAAAAACTCATTAATTTTCCAGCTTTATATGGCTACTAATAGTTCGTCCAATATTCCATACTACCGGACTGTATCTTTTGGGTAGTAGGGCGTCCAGCTTCCACTTGGGCAGACTTGTAGCTGGAAGGACGCTCCCATCCTTCCAGTAAAACAATATGCTGGGTACCTGTGTTAGTTTCCCATGTGATATAGCGCTCTTGTTCCATATGTCGCAATGCAGCTGTAATTTCAGAGTCTCGCCTACCCGTTTTTGCTGACAATTCAGCCATTGTAGGCATATGGCGATGCTGGGCAAAATAATTATACAAAATACGTAGTAGCTTCCGTTCCAAATCCGGCAACATCGTTACCCCTCCCAAAGAACATATGTTCCCATTATAACACATAAAAATGCACCCTCCTACTGGAAGATGCATACGGGCTTGTATGCCCATGCTGAATTTAGTTTTTTTCCTTTTCCTGACGACCGATAGAGCGCAACCACCAAGAGATTCCTCCAACGCTTCCAAGCGCCAAAACCGTCAAGAAAATAATATAAAATAAATGAAATGTACGATCACTCATGGCAATCGCCTCCTTACTTTATGTATACACTTTCCAGCTAAGCCTGTAAACCTCTTTTTGATCCCACAATCACATTTTCGCCAAACATTTGACAATAGATACTTGCTTAGGATGCATCGGTGCACACTTATCAAAAATGGTTAATATCAAATAGGAGACAGATCAAGGAGGTTATCGAATATGAAGTTTCTATTGATCGTGATCATCATTGCGCTGATCGTTGTTTTGCTCATGAGAAGACGCAGATGAACGAAGACATCCTCTATGGTTAACTGAGAATACAAAAAGGGCTTTCGGTACATCACCGAAAGCCTTTGTTCATCTGAGGTTAAGGCTGAACTACGCCTTGTTCTTTTTGCTATATTTAATAAAAGCAATCACAAGCGCTATAGCAAACAATATTCCGCTGACTACCCATGTGGTCAGAAACGCCATACCCAAGCCGACATTAGCCCCCATGGTCGGGTGCTTCATAGCAGTAAACACCGAGCCCTGCATCATAAATATGGTACAGAACAAAACAACGGGTGCCAAAATAATTGTGCTTGCGGTCTTACGACTACCAGATACTGCAATTACACACAGAGCAGAAATCACCAAGATCACCCAATAGATAACTGCTTCCCAAATCGCTGAAGTGCCCACCTGTTCGACCTCTTTTCTATCCATCATATATACCTCTTCTATTGTAACAGACGTCACACAGTGAACCAAGCCATAATTTGATTAGAAAAGGGCTAAACCCTGCCGACAATGTAAATAATGTATAGTAGCAGACAAACCTACATAGAAGAAATGAAAGGAATTGATCTTATGAGAAGTGCAAGTCCTTTTGTCATTGTGAACGATGTGCAGCAGTCGGTTGACTACTACCAATCTGTTTTAGGCGGGAAAATCAAAGTACTGAACAAGCAGGACGGCAGGCTCTTACATGCCGAACTGCACCTGGGCAGCAGCCATATCCATTTTTCCGATTCCTATGGTAAACCACTGAAAGCACAGCATGTCCAAATCATTCTCGACTGTGAGAGTGAGGATGAGCTTAAACAGGCTTACCATGCACTATCCGAAAAAGGCACCATCACTGTAGAACTACAAGATACCTTCTTTGGTGCGCTGCACGGCGAAGTAACGGATCATCTGAATCAAATTGGATGGGTGATGAACTATTTCAAAAGATGATTACGTTTAGCCATAACTGAATACGTCTTGTAGCCGCCATCAACGTTTCTCACCCGATATCCGGATTGGGTTAGAATTCTGGCCGCTAGATAGCCGCGTAGCCCGACTTGGCAGGATACCGCGATCTCCAGATCACGGGGAATTTCCGACATCCGCTCTCTGATTTCGGCTAGAGGAATATGAATAGAACCTGGAATGGTTCCTCCTTGTAGCTCCACCGCATCCCGGACATCAATAACAAGGCCACCATTGCGGTGAAAATCATCAACTTCATGCCACTGTATTGTCTGGACCAGTCCATCCATGATATTCGAGGCTACGTAACCCGCCATATTCACAGGATCTTTAGCTGAAGAATAAGGAGGTGCATAAGCAAGCTCGATATCTGCCAGCTCACGGACGGTTAAACGGCCGCGAATCGCCGTTGCAATAACATCAATCCTTTTGTCTGCGCCATCAGCACCAACAGCTTGCGCTCCGTAGATCATCCCGGTCTTCGGATGAAAGAGCAGCTTCATCGAAATGGGTGATGCGCCGGGATAATAACCGGCATGTGAACCAGGATGAATATGAATAGCCTGGTAAGGAACAGCCAACCGCTGCAATGTTTTTTCATTGTTACCTGTAGAAGCTGCGTTCAATGCAAAGGTCTTAATTACGGATGTTCCGAGCGCACCATCATAGGAAATCGGTTGACCATTAATATGATCCGCTGCCAAACGCCCCTGCCGATTGGCTCCCCAGGCCAGCGATACCATCGTTGCAAACCCATGATTGCGGTCTTTGACCTGGATGGCATCACCTACCGCATAAATGGACGGATCACTGGTTTGCAGCTGTGCATTCACCTGAATAGCGCCGCGAAAACCTAGTTCCAATCCGCATTGCTTGGCCAACTCATTTTCAGGCACCACGCCAATCGCCAAAATAACCATATCCGTCTGAAGCATCTCCTCAGAGGTCAAACGTAGCCGTGTACCCTGTTCTTCAAAAGCTGCGACTCCTTCCTCTAAACGCACCTCCACCCCGTTCAGCTGCATATGCTGTTCCACCAGTTTGGCCATTTCAGGGTCAAGCGGATTCAACACTTGTTGTCCTTTATCCATAACGGTTACTGCAAGTCCACGCTCCCGCAAATTTTCAGCCATCTCCAGCCCAACAAATCCAGCACCAATTATCGTGGCATGCTTGGGTTGCCTTTCATCTACATATGCCTTAATAAGGTCGGTGTCATGAATGTTTCTTAACGTAAATACATTTGTAGCTTCATGTAGTCCGGGAATGTCTGGTATCATCGGTTTGGCTCCCGGCGACAATACCACAATATCGTACGGCTGCTCATCCATCTCTCCTGTGATCATATCGCGGTAACGGACAAGCTTATGCTCGCGGTCTATTTGTATTACTTCTTTCAGCACCCGAACATCTATATTAAATCGGTCTCTAATGCCTTGAGGCGTCTGGAGAAACAGCTTCTCCCGTGCCTGGATTGTCCCCCCAATATAGTAGGGAAGACCACAGTTTGCAAAAGAAACATGCTCACCGCGTTCAAACAGAATAATCTCATCTTCCTCATTCCATCTACGCAATCTCGCCGCAGCAGAAGCTCCACCTGCTACCCCGCCAATAATAACTATCCTCTTACCCATTTCTTCCCCTCCTCATATACCCTATGGGGTATAATATATACCTATGGGGGTATGATGTCAACAAACAAAAAAGGCAGAGGTTACCCCCCGCCTGCTCAAACCCTAAACAAAACCCTATTGGAATCACAAATCACTTGCGACTGCTGCAAAAATGCCCTATCTCACTGGGCTAACTAGCCGCCAACTACTGTTTATTACTGTTGACTGGCCGCGATTGCCTGCTCCAGATCATACAAAATATCGTCTATCGCTTCGGTCCCGACAGATAAACGTAACAGCTCCGGTTTGACTCCAGCAGCCACCTGTTCTTCTACGCTCAGCTGCTGATGGGTTGTGCTTGCCGGATGAATAATCAAAGACTTGGAATCGCCCACATTCGCCAGATGAGAAAACAGCTTTACATTCGCAATCAGCTTGCTTCCCGCCTGACTCCCGCCTTTGATACCAAAGGTCAAGATTGCCCCTTGTCCTTTTGGCAAATATTTTTGGGCCAACTCATAGGATGGATGGCTCGGCAATCCAGAGTAGCTGACCCACTCCACATCCTTGTGACTTTCGAGGTATTGCGCTACTTTCAGGGCATTCTGACTATGTCTTTCCAGCCGCAGATGCAATGTTTCCAAGCCTTGAAGCAGTAGCCATGAATTGAACGGAGAAATGGCTGCTCCCAAATCACGCAGCAATTGCACCCGTGCCTTGATAATGTACGCGATGGGTCCCACCGCCTCGGTGTATATAACTCCATGGTAGCTTGGGTCCGGCTCAGTCAGTCCGGGGAAACGACCACTCGCTTTCCAGTCAAACTTGCCACTGTCCACGATTACCCCGCCAAGAGACGTACCGTGTCCGCCAATAAACTTGGTTGCCGAATGCACCACAATGTCCGCTCCATGTTCGATAGGGCGTAATAAATAGGGGCTTGGGAACGTGTTATCCACAATCAGCGGAATACCATATTCGTGTGCAATCGCTGCTACAGCTTCTACATCCAGCACATTTCCCTGTGGATTGCCAATCGTTTCGGCAAATATGGCCTTCGTTTTATCCGTAATGGCTTGGCGGAAATTCTCCGGATCATCCGAATCGACAAAATGCACCTTAATACCCAATTTCGGTAGTGTAGTAGAAAACAGATTATATGTACCGCCATACAGGCTGGAGGCCGATACAATTTCATCTCCAGCTCCCGCAATATTTAGAATGGAAAAGGAGATCGCCGCCATTCCAGAAGCTGTGGCCAACGCGCCAGCTCCGCCTTCCAGTGCGGCAATTCGTTGCTCGAATACATCCGTAGTCGGATTCATCAGACGCGTATAAATGTTGCCGAATTCTTTCAGCGAGAACAAATCAGCCGCATGCTCGGCATCCCGAAATCCATATGAAGTGGTCTGGTACAACGGAACGGCGCGGGCAAAGGTATTAGGATCAATCTCTTGTCCGGCATGGACAGCGAGGGTTTCGAATGACAGCTTGCGTTCTTCTGACATGATTATTGCCTCCCTTGTTATACGTGCTGTATGAATCGTCTCTTCCTGTATGCGTAGTCTTGGATGATTTTTCAACTATTCTCGCACAAAAAGAACGATTTGGGAAGATAATTCTCATTATTCAGGTAGGATATAATAATTTTGTTGAAACATCAGGTTTCGGATCGGAAGGTTTTGCCCAAATGCTCGCCCAGACCAAAATAATGGCGGAAATTATAGATGAGCGGACTCCACTTTGCTGGATCAATATGATTCTCTCCGAGGATGATATCCTGATGAACATGCACCTGTATGGCTTGGGTTTCGACGATCGCAAAATAAGGAGAATGGTCAGGAATCCGCATCTCCTTCACCTTGGCTTCAATTTGAATAGGGCACTCCCTGATTCGGGTGGGCTTGACTCTATTCGATTCAATCGCAGCCAGTCCGCTGATCTCATACTTATCTTTTTGATATGAAAATCCATTTTTCTCTTTTTCCACTGGAACGGGATTCTTACCTGTAAAAGGAGCCAAACGCTCTACATTTTCCCACATGGAAGGCCCAGGAACATTGATTACACATTCGGGATCACGCTCCATATTTTCTAATGCTTTGCCACCTGTTCCAATACCTAGCACCACACAATCTCCTAATGCCCACGAGGAGGAAATAGGGCTAATATTGGTCGTTCCATCCTCATTCAGCGTGTTGAGTAAAATCACAGGGGTTCCGTAATATAAAATGCTAGGGGTTATCGTTTGTATGCTTGGGCTGTAATTCATCTGATTTATTGGATTCATTGGGTCCATGTTTTATTCTCCTTCTGTTCAGATCTGCCTCCTTATTGTAAAATGTAAACATTTCAACCTTCATCGAAGTATGGATTACAAAGGGGGATAACCGTGCCATGAGCACCCAATCGAATGTAGCCATGATTGCTTCTCTCGTCAGCGAGCCTTCCCGTGCAGCTATTCTCACCGCTTTATTAGATGGTAGATTCCACACGGCAAGTGAACTGGCCCATATGGCAGGCATCAAACCGCAAACCGCCAGTTTCCATCTGGCTAAAATGACCGAAGCACAAGTCATTACTGTAGAAAAACAAGGGCGGCACCGTTACTATGGCATTCAAGACCCCGAGGTTGCCAAGGTGATGGAGTCACTTTTGTCCATAGCTCCACCTGTTCCAATCAAGTCATTGAAGCAAGCCTCCGAAAACGAGGCCATACGGTTGGCAAGAACTTGCTACGACCATGTTGCGGGTCATTTAGGCGTACAGATCATGAGTTTTTTCATGCAAAAGGGGATTCTTTCCGAGGATCAAGACGGACTTCATATCACCCAACAAGGAGAGATTTTCTTTGCTGACTTTCAGATCAACCTCAAGAATACAAGACAAAAGCGTCGCTCCTTCTCACATAAATGCCTGGATTGGAGTGAACGACGCCATCATCTTGCCGGTGCTTTAGGAAGTGCTCTTCTGGACAGATTATTCGAATTACATTGGGTCGAGCATCTGCCCACAACCCGAGCGATACGCATTACAGCCGAGGGTAAAAGAGGTTTTAAAGAGGTATTTTCGATAGAGATCAGCTAGATAATCATAGTTCTAATGCTTTTTTTGTTCCGCATTGAATGTTATGACTGGGGACAAAGACCTTTGTTTTCTCGTCAATGGCCGGACATAGGCATAATTATTTTTTGGAGCCTTTCCTTTTGCCACACCTGCTTTATATCCTCCAGCAGCAGCCGGAATGGCAACCAAGGTTCCATAGGTTCTCATCGCCCGTTCAATTGGGAAAGATACAGAACGCATTCCATCGGTAGATCCGGCAAAATGAACTGCGGCTGCATAATTGTTCAGCCGATCGTTACTGTCATTCAGCCATACGGAACCCGAATCTCCAGGTCCAGTTCGTCCCTGGGTAAAACGAATGACGGTTTGATCACGGAAAATCTCGATTCCCGAATCGCCCCTCACTCTTTGTTCCACGCCAATCGCCTCCACGACTCCTCTGGCGAAGCCGTTTGTTTTAGCCATTCTTTTAAACGTCATTCCCAGACGATAGCTCAATAAGTGCCCAGGCACGGTAATAAGACCACCACTTTGGTTAATCAGATACCTCGGATTAAGCAGACTATTTGAATTGGCAATAGCTATGGCAGAGTCCTGAAAGTTAACACCTGTCGTAGTAAGCGGGACAAATTGAAAAGCTCTCCCGATCTGATCCGCCGTTCTGCCGCCATCTGCCGGAGAAGGCTGAATGGTATTGTGAAATTGGTTTGTATTCGTTGGGACTAGGACATGGGCATTACTCAAAATAAACAAAGTATTATTCTTAATAACAATGAGTCCTCCGGTTCCTCCTGCAGTGGTGGGAACCGTCGTTCCTACACTGACCGCACCGGGCACGGGGCGCCATCTTTGGCGTGGGTTCGTTTGGGTAGGAGTCGCCGCTTCCCTTTTGAAGGAACCCACACCTAAAATTCGGATAGGTACCGCAGAAGCCTGACTTATATTATGGGTTACTGCCTGCAATTTGGTTTGCGTCACAGCCGAAAGATTTCTCAAGGTGTATACCACAATCGCCGCGCCCTTTGCCGGTCTATTGGGATCAGCATAACCTACTCCAATCCCTGTTACTCCGTTCCGTTTGAGCATCGTTCGCCATATCCGACTCTTCAGCTTGAAGGCTTGATAAAAGGTAGCCACAGCCACATACATCTCCTTTTCATAGTCAATGATGTATATACATATGACTAATCCGCACATCATGACTGTGCGTTTCCCCAGAACAGTGAAAAAGGTGTGGGCTGGAAGCAAACGACTGCTTTTATTGATCAGCCTTCCTAAAGAACTCTACCATTTCGATAAATGATTGCTGAGCTGAATGTACGTGATATCGGGGAGAGTACGGATCACTGAATCCGTGCTGTCCGCTGAATTTATGTACCCGGATATTATGGTTGTCTAAAGCTGAAATGAGCTCATCCACATTAAATGATATTTCTTCCTGTGGGAAAAAAAGTAGTGTTGGACAATGTGGAGTTATTTCCAAATAATTTCGAATACGAGAGCCATAGTATCCTACGATTCCATCAACATATTTTTCTTTGCTACACAGCCAGGCAATCGTTGCCCCGATGCTAAACCCGACGATAAATACCTTTTTATAGCGAGCTTGAATACTTAACAATAAACTTTCAATATGATAAGAAGCACGTTCGAATCCTATATTTTTTATGAAATGGGCATAGGCAGCTTCCTCTTGCGAATAGTCAAAAGGCGTTTCTTTGCCTATTAAATTTGGACAAATCACGTCATAACCCTCATCTGATAATAAGCTGCAATAATTTTGTATATGCTGGTTAATTCCATAAATCTCATGCAGCACGACAATGAGGGTGTCCGACTTCTTATCTATGCTTATCATGTTGCCCCCTAACCAGGTTTGAATATGGGAAAACAATTCATCCGGATACGCATATTTATACTCTTATATTAACAACCTGTAGATAAGCCTCTTCAGATATCGGAGGAGTATCTGGGATTATTGTGGTTTGAGGGATGATGTGGTTGCCATTTCCCGTCTTATCGAGTCAGAAAACTCATCAAAGGGCTTATTCTCTTGCCCGGGACCCTACGATATAAATCGCTATATTTCATCATTAGAAGTTTCCCATTCGAATATTCGCTCTTCGAGCACTTCGTAAGCATTATTCATAATTCCTAACCTCCCTTTTTTAGAAAATACTATATCCAATATGATCATTTCGCTATATATTTTTAGTTGAAATCTTGAGAAATGCTACCTGGCATACACCACTCATCCAATCAATTCTACATCTTCACCCTATGATATAATTCTCTCAGTATTATCGTATGGAAGGAGGATACAGATGTGGAGCAACAAGTATACGTCCGGTTCCCAGAAGAGGTGGACGTTGCAGAATTGACAGCAATGTACAGACGCAATCGGGAGTTCTTTGATACGTTTTCGCCAAACCACCAAGAAGAGCACTATACGGAGGAGCACCAGCTCCAAACGATTATTAAGAGTAAGGCTGACATGGTAGAGGATCGGAAATATTCCTTCGTAGTGTGCCACAAGGAAGACAATCAGATTATAGGCAGCATAGGTCTATCTTTTGTAGTAAGGGGACCACTTCAGAGCTGTATGATCGGATACAGCCTAGACCAAGCCTATAACGGCAAGGGTTATATGACGGAGGCGGTGAAGCAGGTGGTTCGCTACGCTTTCGATGAACTAAAATTTCATCGGATCGTCGGAGAAGCCTCTCCTCGGAATCCAGGGTCCATCCGTGTGCTTGAGAAGGCTGGCTTTCACAAAGAAGGCATTTCTCGAAGCAACGTAAAAATTAATGGAAAGTGGGAGGACCATCAGGTTCTGGCGATTATCAATCCATCAGAGGATATCTAAGTTTAGTGAATATTGGTCTCGAAAGTTAATGGAAAAGAAAAGTTATGACAACCTATTAGAATGCGTTAGTTGAATGACAACAGCGACAGTCTAAGACTTTACTTTTTAAGTCTTGTTCTGCCGCTGTTTGAATTTTTGCTCAATCTAAAACTTTATTTCCAATGCACATTTTACAGAAACTATATTCGTTTTGCTGGGAATCTCAGTGCATGATTTCTTTCTTATTCACCTTAACGCCGGATAAGGACTGATCAAACATTTCGAGAATAAAGAGGAAGCGCTCAGCTTCACGAAATACATGATCAGCTAATAGAGGATGGATAATGCTTTTTATTCGGCACTCGTCAATCAAATCACGCGCTGTTTTCTTAAAATCTCGCAAGGACTTAACAGAGATACGGTTTTCATCCACAAATTGACTCAGAAGTGGAACGGTCTGCGACTGTGGACGCATATAACTTAAATCAATCGCCTGAAACATCAGTGTATCAAAGTCATTACTAAACTCCCTAGCTTGTTCAACCAGTTTGCGTTCGGATGGATCCAGCAAATGGCCTATGAATTTTGCGTGATCGGCCATGATCTTTAAGAAAAAAATATTTTCATCAATAATAGCATCAGGTAATGGTTCAAGCGTTCCTGAATTGAGTTCCCCTAAACGATTTCTGAAATAATTCGCTTCCCGGCTTACATGATCTACCAGCAGGGGGAAATTGGTTTGTCCAGGAAGTTTGCATTGTAATATAAGCCCCAATACCATTCTCTTAAATGCCCAAATATTTGTCGCCGCATTCTGTACTTCCGTATTAAACCCTTTGATTGTATAAGGATCTGTATTGATATTAAATTCATACGATCTTTTCTCAATATCCTCAAAGATAGCGTAAAACCGATTGGCTTCTGTTTTAAGTTGAGTATCTTCCGCTCTAAAGCCTAACCCCAGAAAAAAGGAATGCTCCTTCATAATCCTGGACCAAAAACGTATTTCATCTAATGAGCGTGAAACAAATGCATCCAATGATATCCCTCCTCTAAATGAGCAAAAAAGCACTTACTTAGTCATATGGGATATGACAGGTCATTATGAATATCGAAGTTCAACGTCTCATACGAATCCAATTCCGAAATTGAGCCGGAGTTATTAAATCATTCAGGGTTTTCTTCCGCTACCAAGTCTACCCGAAACTCAAGCTGGTCTCTCATAAAAATTTTACCTGCTATCTTGGCCGATTCTGGCTTAATCTCCTCTACTATTCCCCCATGATCCTCACGAAAAATTAAATTCCATAATATAACTCATATTTGAATATATATCATTTAATGTTTGGACAATTATCCCACTCAAGTTCTATAATTCACTTGTTATTACATAATTTTAGGAGGAAGTCATGAAAAATCTTTATAAAAAACTAGGAACAATAGTGTTAGCTCTTCTTATTGGAGCTTCGGTGTTCTCATTGTTCCCCACTGTTACAAAAGCTGAGACTACAAATGTGACTTGGTCCGATGGATCTCTAACAAAAACCATAACTGAATGGAACCAAACCGATATTGCTAATGTAGGTAAAAGCTCAGGGAAATGGTATTGGGAGATAAAGCTTGATGGTGGATATGGTGAAGTTGGATTATTCGGTCCAGGCAAACCACCAATTAGGTATGAAGGGTATAACGGAGTAAATTATGGGCCTACAAATGACTCTATTAAAGCTGGAAGTTATAGTTACGGGAATGTGTATACAGTAAATGATGTTATATCTGTTGCTTTAAATCTAGAAAATGACACACTAACCTTTTATAAAAATGGTATCTCACAAGGGGTCTCGAAATATACTCCTTCTTCACTAGGTAAGACTGTATATCCTTATATAAGAAACCCTCAAGATCAACCTGCTACTTATACTGCTAATTTTGGGGCAAGTGATTTTAAATATCCAATTCCCGAAGGATTTTTGCCTTACCAAGAATCAAGTACATCAACAACACCTAATCCGTCCACAACACCGGATCCATCTACAAAACCCGATCCATCTACAACACCTGATCCATCTACGGCGCCTGGTTCATCTACAACACCTGGGTCGTCCACAACACCTGATCCATCGGATACAGATGGTTCCTCACAACCAACTGGTGACCGCGCCATTCTAACTGTAACGATGGACAATGGATTTGATAAAGAATTCGATCTGAGTAAAAAAGAATTGAATGCCTTCATCGCTTGGTATGACGCTAAAGATGCGGGCAGAGGTGCTTCATTCTTTGCCATCGATAAACATAATAATAACAAAGGCCCGTTCAGCAATCGCAAAGACTACGTAATCTTCAACAAAATTCTCACATTCGAAGTAAGTGAGTATTCAACCAAATAAACTTTATGAAGGACTTCATATCAGCTAATATGCCATTGAAGTCCTTTTTTCATCTACTCATATCTAAGTCACGCTTAAATTGCTTTACGGACAATATACCTTTTAGGCAAAAGATTTGTAAACCGCCTATTTTCAATAAACCTACACTTGCCTTCCAACTTGATTTGGATTAAGATCCATATTTTTAGTGTACACCTTGTTCATACTCTAATTAAAAGTCATTAATTATTATGCTTTTCCAAAGAAACGCTAGCTGTCAGGTAATGTCTATCTCATAACATGAAAAAAGCTTTCCATAGCCACCTTTGGGGTGATTATAAAAAGCTAATCTGCTTTGCGGCGACTGCACCACTCGCTTAAAATTTTTCAGGAAACTGTTTGACAATACCTTCTGTCAGGAAGTCCGCTAAATGAATCATATGGATCTCATTTTTATCGGTTGCGGCAATATCTGCTTTCCAGTCTCCTTTGATACAGTTAAGGACTATTTCCGTAATCAACTGAAGGTGCGTATACAGCATATCTTGTAGCGTTTTGAACTGCCAGTTCGGATTCGCTTCACTTAAAAATTTGGCGATATCATCGGCGTTTGTATGCCAATCCGCCTCTAGCTTTTTCACGTCCGCCTGATTGCCCGCTTTGGCAGCCGCTACGATTTTCCCTGCGATCAGAATATGCTCTCTCAGAAGATCAGCCAGCTCATTACCGGCAGCTTCCCCATAATAAGGCTTGATCACATTACCTATATCCTGTTGGTTCCGTAAAAGTCGGTCCAATACATCCTTTTGGTCTGGACGATTAGATATGGCGCTGACAATATAGCTTCTCGTCCATATCGTATGATCGATCCATACCTTCTGCATATCGACTTTCAGTTGCACCATTTTGGGGATTAGGCAAATGTTCCCCTTATCCTCCCCCGCCTTCGCTTGCACGACAACTAGTGGATTCATGCTAAAAACGAGCGCCAAGGTTAACGACAATGCCAGTAACCATTTATTTTTCACATTCTTCTGCTCCTCTTACGTTTGGATTAAACAGGCTGTCTTATTATGGTTGAAATATCTAATTCTATACCACCCCTGCAATCATCTTACAAAAACTTGATTTCGTATTTCAACACACAAAAAAGGCCTGCCGGTGGTAAGCCAGCAGAGCCTATGACTCCATGGTCCAAGTAAAAGAAGCAATTCTGATGAATAAAGCTACGTCCTGGAGTACCCGTATAATCGTTTCGAAGCTAAATCCTTTTTGGAAAATAAGCCTGATGGGCATAACCTATTTTGCCCGGTGGACCGTCAGGTTGACCCGATTCGTCTCACACATAAATGTGGAGAGATGAACAGGCTCATCGTTTGCATCAAAAGCAATCTTCAATATCCGGAATAAGTTCGCCCCGATATCACATTCCAGAAATTTCGCATAATCTTTAGTCGCACCGATCACATCAATGATCTTGTCATTGCTCACGATCTCGGTGTTATAATCCTCCGCCAGAATCTTGTAAGTCGATTCTTTCATTGCGATCTTTTTTTCCAAATCCGGAAACCGGGTCAGTGAATAATGGGCTATATCATAAAAAAGCGGGCGGTCATCTACATACATCAAGCGTTCAAGCTCCAACACAGGGCTGCCTTCTTCAATAAGAAGATGTCCAGCCACCTCTTCAGATGCCGGGATTACTTCGCTTCTTAATATCCGTGAGTTTGGAATCATGCCCAGCTGGTGGCTGAACTCTGAGAAACCGCTTACGGATAACAGTTCATTATGAAATTTGTTGGAGGCTACAAAGGTGCCTCTACGAGGAATTCGCGTCAGGGTTCCTTCCCGCACGAGCTCCTCAATTGCTTTCCGTATAGTGATTCGGCTTACACTATAAGTATCACAGAGTTCTGCTTCGGTTGGAATCTGTTCATCCGGTTTGTATCGTCCGTCCTGGATATCGTTCTTCA
This sequence comes from Paenibacillus sp. DP01, assembly GCF_044784315.1. Taxonomy (NCBI): domain Bacteria; kingdom Bacillati; phylum Bacillota; class Bacilli; order Caryophanales; family Paenibacillaceae; genus Paenibacillus; species Paenibacillus sp. DP01. The sequence goes on along the minus strand of NZ_CP173059.1, from coordinate 613,313 downwards.
ACATTTGCCTGATCTGCATGTACAGCGGCTGCGGGGTTGAAGGATTCAAATTCATGGTAAATTCATCCTTATCCATCAATGATTATAATAAGTATTATACATTGATGATCATCTCCAGTCACCATGCACCGAAATAACCTATCGTCTTCCCAGCTGTAATTGTCCCAAGCTCCAGGCAGTCCTCCGCTGAAAGCCCTTTCAATCGGCCGTAAAGGAACCCGGCAATGAAGGAATCCCCAGCTCCCATCGTATCCACGACGTTCACCTTACCCACGCCGTGCGGAAAGAATTGTTCCCCATCGTAAGCAAGCGAACCGTTCTCCCCCAAGGTAGCTACAGCAATCTGCGCTCCTCTTTGCTTGACCTCTACCAAAAGTTGGCGGATATAATCATCATCCTGAGTGTACGAAAAGAATGGATAGTCTACATAGGGCGTTAACGTTTGTACCCGATCATCCTGCAACTGATCCGAGAAATCAAAGGAAGTGATCAGGCCCTTTTCCTTAAAGAGAGGAAAGTACGGATCGGCATGGCCCCATATCCCTGAGTGGACAAGCTGATAATTGACAGCAAAATCGATCTCTTCTGCTGTAAGGAAAAACTGTGCCATAACTCCCTCGTCGTATTCGCCGAACCTCCGGTCATTCTCCACCATCTCCACGTGGGTTACCGCTGTTTTTCCGTCCTTTTTTAAAATTCGGGAAGTATCCACACCCTTGTCCTGAATAGCCTGGATCATGATCTCCCCATAAATGTCGGTGCCCACCCAGCCCAGATAGGCCGTCTTTGCACCCATTTCAGTTAAATAGACGGCAACATTCACCGGATTGCCTCCAGGATAGGCTTTGCCGCTTGCTTGATAGACATCCATGCAATTATCCCCGACTGTAATGATTCTCATCTTGCTCCCGCCTTCCCTGCTATTAAAGAATGAGCACTACGAAGTAGTGCTCAAATCAAATGCATCAATATAGAATGAACTAAGGCTGCGTATCTTAATATTCCATTTGGCGATAGTATCTTCTAAGTGTTAACGGATGATTTCTCTCACGCTCCAGGTAGGCGCTGATACGGCTTAGTACAGACCAGTTGATACTTACGGCAAAATGCTTTCTGAACTCCTCGCTAATGCCTTCCATGGCAAAGTCTTTGGTATCAATAATGGTCAGCTTCTTCGTAATCTTCTCAGCGAATCTTTCCACCCGATCCATTAGAGGTCTTGTCTCATCTTCGCCTTTCAGCAGAATAACACTGGTATCTTCAACCACAAGCTCAAGCGTGCCATGGAAGAATTCCGCCGCATGAATCGACTTCGCATGAATCCACTGCATTTCTTCCAGGATACACATCGCGTAGGAGTACGTGTTCCCCCACAGGTTGCCGGAGCCAACCATCATATGATAGTCAGTATCTTTATGTTCTTTTGCAAAAGCTTCCGCTTTAGGGTCAAAGGTTTTGACTGCGTCCAGAATCGCACGCGGCAATAAGGCAACTTCCTTCGTGAACTGTTCATATTGAGGGAACTCATTGTTGTTATACATGAACCGGAACACAACCATGTACAGGAGCATGAAGAATGTATCGAAGGAATGTTTCTCCGAGCCGGTTGTGATACAGTGATCTACAATTTTGGTTAATGGAGTATCCCTTTCTGCCACAAGTGCAATCGTAGTCGCTCCCCGTTCCTTACAGAACTCGGCTGCCGCAACAGTCTCCTGCGTGGTTCCCGACACAGACGTAAAAATACATACGGAATCCTTACTGAAATGTCTGTTGTTCATCACCATAAACTCAGCAGCAATCGCCGCATGCACATCGATGGTCGAGCTTGATTTCAGAATATACTCATAAGGATACATCATCGCAATTGTGCCACCCGCACCAATCAGAAAAATATTGCTGTACCCTTTCTTGGCAATCCCGTCTACAATCTCTTCAATTTGTCCTCTAAAGGCCAGGCCCTCTTGTTCCACAAGCTTAAGGAATAACTGTTCGTCAAAATTCAACATTTACGTTCCCTCCCTATACTGGATCGGTTCCTCTCCAATATCATCCATTTTTATTTATTATATATAGTATCATAACCAGACAGTACAATTATAACAACTATTTTTGTAAAATCTGAAGGAAATCAGCGAGTCAGCATCGGCCCCCTTCAGTTCATCCGGACTAAGTCACTATATTACTACTGTCATGACTGCTTTTAGATCCATACTTCTTCTCCCAGTAGTAATACACAGGCAACCCCGTTGCGATGACTATCGCCGCGGCAATCATGCCCTGCACTGGAGCCCACGTAAAGGTTCCCCAAGCCAGCCATCCTGCCCCAAGGATAGCCAGGATAGTAGTTACTCTCCACATTGGCATGCGGTAAATCGGGTTATAATCCTCTCTCTTACGGCATTTATAGACCGCGGCAAAGTCCAGAATGTTAATGACCAGCTGAATCAGCGTGAAATAACCCAGCAGTTCGGTTAAATTGCTGAAGAACACAAGAATACAGGCCAACGTAACCTGAGCAATAATCGAAAAGCTTGGTGTTTCGAATTTGGGATGAACTTTCGCAAAACGCTGAAAGAACAGCCCATCCTTCGCCATGGCATACTCCAGGCGAGGCTGAAACATAATGCAAGAACTCAAGGAACCCAGGATAACAATAATCGCGGTAACAGCTACAAAAGATGAGGCCATGCCGGATAATCCGGGGATGTACTTGACGGCGTCGGACACAGCGGAGCTGGAACCCATCAGTTTATCGAACGGCATTAGGCCGGTGACACATACCGCAAGCAGCGTATATAAACCCAATACAATCAGTACCGAACTAATTAAGGCCCGAGGGAGAACTTTCCCTGGATTTTTGAATTCTCCAGCCATAAAACAAATGGCGGCCATTCCCGTGTAAGCCCACGTCGTGGCAGATACGCCACCAATTAAGCTTGAACTTGTCGCTCCTGCGACGGGCGTGTAAGCAAAGTTGTCAAAGTTCATATACATGAGGCCCAGCACAATGACAATCAGGAAAGGGATGATTTTGATAGCCGTAATAATGACCTGAAAACTACCGCCTGCCTTAACACTACGGTAATGGATGGACGTGATGATCAGAATGATCGCTACTCCTAGCAGTTTACCGGCAATTCCAACGAAGAAAGGGAAGAAGCTCGCCAGGTATGCAACAATGGCCAGAGCCATAATTGAAATGGACGGAGGATCGAGGGCCCAGAAGGTTGCCCATCCGTATAGAAAAGCCAAAGGCCTCCATCCTGCTTTATTCAAGTATACGTAACCGCTTCCATTTTGCGGGTAGGCAGTCGCCAACTCAGCCAGCACCATGACCTGAGGAATCGCAATAACTCCACCAATAATCCAGGCTAGAATTGAGATCGAAGGCATACCCGCAGCTTTTGCGACATCACCGGAAGAGACGAAGATTCCGGAACCTACCGTAGTTCCAACAGCGATGGCTAGGGCCGACCAAAAGCCCAGTTTTCGTGTAAGAGAGTCATTACTCATAACGAGTTCCTCCAAATCAAGGTGATAAGACTTCCATTCCCCTTATTTTCCTGACTGATTCCCTAAGTACTTCCTGTGGATTCTGATAATAATTGAACCCCATAATCTCTAGTGTACAAGCTCCCTCGTAATGATGGCTCTGAAGACTGGTTAGATATTCCCGCCAATTCAGCACCCCATCATCCAGAGCAAGATGCGCATCAGACAAGCCGTCACCGTCAATCAGGTGGAAATGAACCATCTCCGCAAGTAGGGAGAAATAATCTTCGGGTGTCTCGTTAGCGAGCTGCATCGCTACGGTGTCGATCATCCCTTTTAATGACGGAGAACGGATCTCCTCCAGCATCCTCTTGATTCCCTTAGCATCGATAATTAGATTCGATTCGAATCGGGTCAGAGGTTCCAACGCTAAAGTCACCCCTTCCTTCTCCGCCACCCTGGATATCTGATAGATGGAGTCGCTTGCATATTTCCATGATTCCAATTGTGATACAGCGAAGTCCCCTATTCCTGAAGTCACAAGCATCATATTGGTCTCCAGCTCCAGAGCCGCGTACAGATTATCTATGAAGTATACGATACTCTTCTGCCGCAGTTGGGAATCGGAAGCAGCAATATTGAAGGGATAGACACACTGTTCCGGCGTATAACAGACGACCTTCATGTCTCGGGATTTCAGTTGCTGCCTTATGTGCCTCAAGTTGCCAAGAACATTCCGATAGACGTATAAATGAGGCTCGCCCGCCCACAACTCGATGTGCTCGATCCCGAGTTCAGTCACGTGATCTAGGAAGTGCTCGAAAGGAAAATGCCTATACGTAATATTCATTCCCGCAATCTTCATTTGCTTCACCCCCTCTCATGTAAGCGCTTTAATTTGTTATGTCTTGTATTATAACTAAGGGTTACAAAGATTTCAATGCCTTTTTAAAAATAAATAAAAGCCATTCAGCCGGTTCTTAATGTGGGTTGCTCAGCTCCTATAGGGGCAAAAAAAAGCAAGCCTCAACGAGTACATTTGCTCGTTTGGCTTACTTATCATCCCCCTTATACCTTACACTTGAGATGTGGGGCGAATTACGATCTCGTTCACATCAACGTCAACCGGCTGCTCGATCGCGTACGCAATGGCACGGGCAATCGCCTCCGGTGGCATTGCGAACTGGTCACGAGACTCTTCGAGCCGGGTCCTCACCTCCAGATTCGTCACACCTTCAGCGAAATTCGTCCGAACCAAACCGGGTGAAATGATCGTTACCCGCACCTTATCACCAGCTTCCTGTCGCAAACCCTCGGAGATGGCGCGGACGGCGAATTTCGTGGCGGAATAAACGGACTGGTTTGGTACAGTTTTATGTCCCGCTGTAGAAGCAATATTGACGAAATGTCCGGAACCCAGCTTGCGAAAGACAGGCAGTGCTGCGGCGATGCCGTACAAAACACCTTTAATGTTGACGTCGATCATGTTCTCCCAATCCTCTACACGCAAGTCATCAAGGGGGGAAATCGGCATCACGCCGGCATTGTTCACGAGAACGTCAATCGTGCCGAATCGCTCACATGCCAAATGGATGAGCTTGTTTACGTCCTCCCGCCGTCTGACGTCTGTGCTAGCATACACGACTTCACCCCCAGCCTCCGCGATACGGGCCGCAAGAGCTTCAAGACGATCAGGTCGTCGTGCCCCAAGTACGACTTTTGCCCCATGCTCAGCCAGTAAAAGCGTAGTCGCTTCACCAATCCCACTGCTTGCACCCGTAATAACAACAACTTTATCTTTGATTCCGGACAAGGTTGTATTCTGGATTAATCTCATAGTCGAATCCTTCTTTCATCTGGAAATTGTCTTTCGCCTTGAATTATAAGAAATATCAAAATAAAGCAGGTAGACGATTCATACGCGTTCCTTGCCTAATCCTGTCTAGTTTGAGTTACAATATTCATATCAGCTTAAATGAAAAAGGATTGGTGAATAAGTTTGAACCAACTCATTACGGAGTTAGCTAAGCAAATTGCACGGCATACGTCTACGGACGGTTTACACCAAACTGCGATTTCAGAGCTTTGTTTCAGGCGCACATCCGCGGAAACGGAACCGACGCATACCCTCAACATGCCCTCTCTTTACGTAATTGCCCAAGGCTCTAAAACCGTCACATTTGTTGGGGAAAGCTTCATATGCGATTCGTCCAGTTATATGGTCGCATCCGTACATCTACCAGTGATTGGGAAAATTACTCATGCTTCTCCGCAGTTGCCGTACCTAAGTTTACAATTAACACTTAGCCCTGATGTCATTATAGATATAAGCAAGAAATCTAGTTCACAGAAAAAGGGAGACACAGGAAGGGGCATTTTGGTTAATCCGTCCACTTCCTTTCTGTTAGATGCGATTCTACGCCTCGTCAATCTTTTAGATTCACCCACGGATATCGAGATACTAGCTCCACTCTACATCCGGGAGATATTTTATCGTGTGCTGGAGGGAGAGCAAGGAGCGCTCCTCAGGCAGTTCGTTGTGATCGGAAGCTATGCACAAGGTATTTCAAATGCAATACATGTAATCAATCGTGACTATTCTGAACAGTTAGTCATTGAAGAGTTAGCAAAAAAAGTGAACATGAACCCAACAACCTTTCACAAGCATTTTAAAAGAGTAACGGGTATGAGCCCACTACAGTATCAAAAGATCATTCGATTGCAGAGCGCACGTCGGCTGATGCTCAAGGAAGGCTACGATGCTGCTACGGCAGGATTTCGCGTCGGTTACGAAAGTCCTTCCCAGTTCAACCGAGAATACGCCCGCTTATTCGGACGCCCACCGATGAGAGATATCAGTCACCTGCGTGACATAGAATTCAATATTGGTTCTGCCTTAAATAATAAATAGCCCATCGCCCTGTAATTTGGAAGTAAAGTACACCGTTAAACTAACCGGCAGTAATCCGTAACGGGTATCCTAGACCTCGGATTATAGGGTCTGTCTCGTAGATAATTCCCTAACTTGTCCTCTCTCAATTATTACCCTGTTCCCCGTTCTTTTCCATAAACACAGGGACCAACAAACGGCGCCTACGAACCCAGGCGAACTAAAATTCTCCGTAACGTAAGCAATTTCTTTAATTAAAAAGCTCTGCCAACCATAAGGTTAGCAGAGCTCTCTATCTAATTTAATTTCGGGCAAATCTCGGAAGAAACTTGATGAATGCGGGATGTATACAATCTTTTCAAAAAGTTACACCCAACATGATTTAAGGATGATAACCAAAAGGATATAGAGCACCAAGATTGCTGTTGTAGAAGTCCACGCACCGCAAACAGCTGGACCTGCGCATCCACTCATAACTTTAGCCCTCCTTTATTTGTCGTCACCTTAATATATGTGTGAATACACACTGTGACTGGGCATGCAGGTAAATAGAAAGAAAATATCCCGCCACCAGTTAAGGTTAGCGAGGAGTTACTCTGCTTATGTTTAAGCTCCTCCAATGCTAACTTCGCTCCGTCACTCTCTAGCCACATCTGTTTTGCCTTGTCCCGCTCAGGACTCCGTTCTCTCGCCATGTTACACAATCACCACCCCCACGAATGTAAATGCAATTATTTTAATTTATTTAATAATATGATGTGACCTTTGGCAAAACAAAGAAAGCCCCGAACCAGAAAAGGTTGGAGCTTTCTTCCTTTGTTTGATAGCTTGGTTTAATTAAAGTTCATCTGGGGCACGGCAATAGCGGAAGTCCGCAAAAATGCCACGCGTGGCGGGCCGCTATTCAGCCGGAGGATACGCTGATAATCAGGGGGACGTTACAGTATAGCGGCCGCAGCTTCACCATATTTGGGCATTACTTCAACAATTGTTTGCTGGTTCGTACCTGCCTCTACTACAGGAGCTAAATATACACTCATTTCATCAATAAGTCCTTGCAGTTAAAATTCTAGTGCTTTCTAAATTGAAACTCCCATCCAAATTGCTATCTGAGCGTCAGCACCAACTCCATCAGTCCACTATTTGTAGCGGGTTGAGTTTTTCTAATTGATTACTATCGATATTCTTTCTCATCTCCAGTATTTCCACTGTACCTATGGGCATGAGGAATTCTACCGTTTACTGTTGTATACCCTTCAAAATGATGGTAATGCCCGCCACCAGTCAAGGGAATAGCTGGTCCTGTAGTTCCTCTAATTAAATGCGTATGTTGATCGTTAAATGATGTTTCTGCATAATAATTATGAACATGCGGAACACCACTTGGAGCTGGTTCTGTTACCCCAGCGTAATGATGGTAGTGTCCCACATCAAGTGATGTATTCCCTTTAAAAGGATGTACGTGAACATTAACTGGTCTACCATCCCACGAACTAATAAAAAGCTTATGCGAATGGTTAGAACCGGAATCACCGGAATGAACAACAAAACCTGTTATTGGTATTTCCATCAGTAGCCTCCTCTCTTTATCAACTGCCGTATACTATGAAAGAGGTAGTGTAAATGTTCAAAAGGTTATTGGGGTTGGTTTCCACTATTCGGGTGGGTGGCTAATAGGCTGTCAGAGCGTGTGCATGCCCTCTCTCTGTTCTCTTCTGCACTCCTTCCGGCATTCCCATGTAACGGAAAGAGCACTCAAAATGGCTTACATCCTGTCGAATAAATGCAAAAGAAAAAGCACTCCGTTTAGAGTGCTCACTTTATTTTACATACAAATTGAACCGGCCAATCCTATTTGTGAGATGTTAGCTGCATTATTTGATATCATATAGAACTTCCCATTTTGGAAAACTAGATAGGTGAAGTCTCCATAAGTTGAGTTTTGAGGGTTAGTCTCGGGTGATACAGAATGTATAAAGACTCTACAAACTCTTTGCCCACTATTAAGTGTAAAGTCAACCGTTTGATTTATAAACGAGGCCACTTGATTTGGATTTAGTAGATACGTCGGTCCTCCTAACCCACGTTTCCCACTTTGTCTATTCTGATTTGCATTCTTCATTTTACCCACTCCCTCAGGAATTTTTTCGTTACGGTGTATGCTATTCAATTTTCCCTTAGGCGTTAATGCATAGTTAATATTTGTGTTTTAGCCCAGTTTTGAATTCTTCCGGCGCCGTTACACGTAATGAGTCAAAAAAACTGAGCATTAGCAAGAGAAAAAGCACCCTGCAGGATGCTCCTTTGCTATTTGCCCTTTCGAAAATGGCCACATTGCAAAACGTACCATTCTCGTCTGCTTGAAGCGTGAGACTGTGAAGCTTCCACCCTCCAGATAACGATATCCCGTAGTTTAGAATTATCCTGCCCCCATAAAGTTAGGTATCTTGCTCTAAGACAAGCAACCTAACTTTTATGTCCTCTGTGCGCTTCCCATCTTTATCCCTAGCTTCTTAATAGCTGGTATCTTACGGTGGCCTATTGAAGCATGTTGACTGAAAGGCGACGTTAAGTTAACGGGTAGTCTATAAGAGTTATAGCCTGACAATAATCAACCACATCCACTTTAAAACAATCAGACCGTGGTTATAGTGATCTCGCTAAAATAATGTCATAATTAGGATGAAGAGATAAAAGAACTTGCGGATAGTCGTCTAAATTTATATACCAAAATACGATTTTATGGAATCGGCCTCTATAAAGTCAGAGTTCAGTATATACTAAGTCGTTGATACCCTTCGACAATACTTAATGAATTTTCACAATCGATTGGAGGTAAAGATTATGATTAGAGCTGCTAAAATGGAAGATTGGAAAGGTATATCCAAACTATTAACACAATTAGGTTACCCAGATACCGAATTTTTTATTAAAGATAATATGGAACGGCTTCTTACTCATCCTGACGAAGAATTAATGGTCTAAGAAGATGAAGGGTGTATCGTTGCCTGCATCTCGATACATTTTACCCCACAATTAGGGATAAGAAGAGATACCGCATTGATTAGTTATCTTGTTGTTGATTCCACAATTAGAAGTAAAGGAATTGGAAAAAAGTTGGAGGAATTTGCCACCGCTTCTGCTAGAAAAAGGGGATGTGAGAGCATCCAAGTTCATTGTCATTCCAGAAGAATAGATGCTCACCGATTTTATGAGCGTCAAGGCTATAAAGAGGCTCCTAAGTACTTTTCGAAAAGATTAGACAACGACGGATCAAACACTCGCTAGAAAATAAATTTTTCAACAATAAGAAGATATTGATGGCAAGAGAAGCAGCACTGAAATAATTGAACTAACGGGAAACGTTATTCAATGCAACAGCGACAGGTCTAGAGCATATTTCCCCGTCTTAGACTTTCGCTATTTCTTTTATTGTAGTTATCAAAACTTTATTTTTATCGAACATTTAAAAAAGTGGATGCTTAGCACCTTGAATATCCGTCTGTAAACAATTTTTTAACTAAAAAGTTCTGCCGACCCATTAAGGTTAGCAGAGCTTTTATATTTATTTAGAGTATTCACTTACTTCAAACGTGAGGATACGATCATACAGCATGTAATCCTTTCGGCTGCTGAATGGGCCTTTGTTGTTATCGTGCTTATTGATTGCGTATGAAGCTGATCCAGAACCAGCCTGTTTGCCTTCGTACCATGCAATAAAGTCGTTGACCTCTTTCATACTCAAATCAAATTCCTTCTCTAAGCCAGTTGTCATGGTGACTATCCAGGATTGCGCGATCTCCAGTAGTTGGCTCTGGGTCAGGTTGACTCCCTCCTCCTTGTGGAGTGGCAGATGCCTCATTGGAGTACTCAGAATCAACACCATTCAACTTAGCACTAACAACAAAATAATATTTTGTTCCATTGGTCAAACCTGGAATGACGAAGTTTCCATATGCGTCTTTTGTGGCAGTTGCAGTTTCGTTGTATTTACCTGATTCTGTTCCGTATTTTACTGTGTAGCTTTCTGCATTCTCAATTTTATCCCATTTTAAAGTAACCTGGCTGTCTCCAGGCGTTGCTTTGAGATTAGTGGGAACATCAATATCTATTAGTTCTCCATCTTTATCAATATCAATTGAATCAAGGTTAATTCCTCTTGTTTCAGTACGGACCACTGTAGATATTTCAACTGTATGAACTTTGTTCTCTAGTCCTGAAGTTTCAAAAACCAATGTTTGCTCCTGTTGTTTATCCAAGTTCATGTTAAAATGCTTATCAATTCCATCTATCGTAACTTTAACATCTTTGGCAAATCTAAAGCTGCCTTCATTATGCACAAAGCTCATTAATCGTAGTTTCGTTCCTAGAAATTTAAACATCACTTTACCACTAATGTCAGGCCCAAGTTGATGATGTCCATCACCCTTGTATCTTCCGCTTACATTTTCTGAATAGCCCCAGCCTGTGCCAATATATTTGATTTGTTTAGCAGTATCATTGTATCTTTCCCATCCGTCTTCAGGAGTCTCTAGCCGGCTTCCAATAGAAGCTGCGTATGTGTTGGCAGTGGAAAAGATAATAACGGAGCATAAAAATGCACTCATTAATAATCCAATTCTTCTTAAAAGTATCTTCATCAAAAAATCCCCCTAATTAATCTCTGTTAACAGATACTAAGGTAATATATTCCTCAAAACATGTCTAAACATAAACTTGCTGATCTATAAATATAATCTAAATATTTGCATATTTATTTTTTATTGGGTATGAAAGAAGGGCTCATACTGTTCAAATACCAGTTGAGCCCTTCTTGACATCTACTCTAAATTCAAACTGCTTACGGAAGAAATAAGATCCGTTAATCTTGATCGACTCCGGTGTGTATTTTTCGACCGGTCTGCCGTAGTCCACGATATCTATCAAATCCTCACCCAACGGATGAACAATATATACTTTCACTTGGCTTAATGCAACTGCAAATAGTTCTACATCGGACTTTAACACTTTATATGTATGGTTCATGCTGATCACCTCAATTAGCTATTCGATGGATTCTGTGGTAATTCCTTCAACTACAAAAAAGGCGCTCGTACCGAACAATTGGGTAGATCCTTTTTAGTGGTTTTGGATTAATGATTATACCGTGACTCTCTCTGCCTTTATGCTGGTACCTTGCTGTATGATTTTTGCAAAATCCCCAACAATAATAACACCATATTCAGACTCGGATACTCTTATTTCCTCTCGACTTCCGTCTTGAAATTCACATGTAAAATAATAATAACGAACAGAACTATTTTCTAGCCAATTCATTCTTTTATCAACAACTTTTGCAACTCGTTCAATTTTGGGTTTCTTTAAATTTCTTGCTTCTTCGCGTCTTAAAGGTAACATTAAAAGCCAAAACAAAATTACTAGAAAAGCAATAAAAGAAAGGAAGCCTAATAAATATTGCATACAAATTCAACTCCTTAGAAGTAAATTCTACAATATTCAAAACATAAAAACACCCCACCAACTTAGGCAGTAGGGTGTCACCGATGTTTTCAGATTGAAGAGCGTTGTTTTCTTACGTGTGAAATTGTTTATAAACGAAAATAAGAGTTATTAGATACAATATTAGTATTTAATTCTAATCGTTACTGTTTCCACTTCATCACCAAATCTATCAACAACCGATATCTCACCAGCATATGCTCCAACTCCAACATACGAAATATTTTCTGGGTCTGGGAATATTTCAATAAGCCCTCTTGAGGATACTGTAAAATCATTTGATTTTCCACTCCCCATGTAGTACCAATAACCTGGACCATATCCTAATTGATAAGTCTCATTCGGATGAAGAGTAACTGTATACCTAAGCGGTTTTGCATCAGCAACTGATGTAAAAGAAGAGAAGCTTGATACAGATAAACCAGTTGTTATAAGCACTCCTAAAAATAATGAAATAAACATTTTCTTCATAATAAGTCCCCTTTTCTCAGATATAGATTTACTATAATTTACCACAGATAAATTTGTCAAGAATTTTCTGGAAAATAAATTTAAGAATTCATAAATAAAAGACACCCCACCAACTTGAGTCAGTAAAGTGCCCCTATGGGTTTGGATTGCACAACGGTGCTTCCGTATGTGTTGTTATAAGCATAATTAGTTTGGGTTATTTTGTAAATACTATATATAGATTATGCTGATCACCCCGATAATTCATTCGGTGAATAGTGTGGTAACTCCTGCAAGGAAAAAATTCCCCGCCAAACAATAAAGGTTTAGCGGGGATTTGCTTTGCTTACGTTTAAGCCCCTCCATGTTGTACTTGAGGCTGTATATCATGCGAGTGAACAGGTACAGTAACAATTAACAAAAAGCTAGCCGCGATGATCAACAGTGCCATTTTTTTAACATAGTTCATCCACTCCTCAAATTCTGATACAGCGTTCAGGCCCCACCAATTGGATCATAGTATGGAGTAACCTGATGGCTATTCGACTGAACAGGCACAGTAACAATTAACAAAAAACTAGCTGCAATGATTAGCAGTACCACTTTTTTTAACATTGTCTAACCACACCTTTTCAATGAATTTTGAGTATTTTTCCTTTGTTTCAGGAATTGCATGGATGCGGAAATGCTCAAACATTCCTCCACAGTTTAAATAATAAGTCTCATTATTTAGTGTATGATAACTTTCCAACGAATACATCAAATATTTAAAACCATCTTCGTATGAACCTTGATGTAAATAATAATAAGCTAGCTCATAACTCAAACGCGCATACTGCTCTGGTATAACTTGTTTCGTATACATATCCGTTGATGGCTGTTGCACAAAAGAAGCAATAATCGTTTCAAACCGTTTAATTATATCATTAACATCTAACATATATTGGTTAGCTGCAAACATTACGTTCAAAAGCTTTACAATCATTTCCTTATCGACTTTATCACTTGATGCAATAATGTATTGAACGTAATCGTTTAGCACACTTACATCCCCAGATAAAAGCTTATATATGTAAGTATTACCTTCTGCCCAACTTTTGAATAAGCTGATCCAGTGTCGGGTATCCTCGTCAGTCTCCTTTACCCAATCTAAATTAGCGTAGGAGTATGTATACTGTAGGGCTTGGTGGTAATCGCCCTTAGCTTCGCAAGAACCTGAACACAACAAATCAGCATAAGCGATGTACACAAACAGTGGACGACTTAGTTTCTCGGAAGACTCATCACGTATTCGACTCTGCTGTTGGTGTTCCAAAGTATATTGAATTTCAGCTTTAGTCCTCATTGTTCTAGCAATATCCTCTACCTTGTCCCATTTACGCAAAGACCTGTACACGTTAGCTAAATCCTTCAATGCGTCAAGCTGGTCTATTTCATCAAGGCGCTCAACAAAAGCTTCAAACACTGCTGCTGCCCTGATATTACGGCTTTGGTCGTCTCCAACTTGAATCGTGAATATACGATATTGGCAGACTGCCAAACGTTCAGAATGTTGATATTTCTCCGCTTCAGCTACCCCCTCATAGAGCAGTAATGCAGCCGCATTTCTTCCCTGCGACAACAATTCTTCTGCAATTTCAAATAGCTTGGGTGAATACAGTAGATTATCCATGATAGCTCCCACTACTCGGCGGATCGCCTCCAGCTTGTCCAACTCCGCACATCGAAACAAAAGCGGCTCGATTCGCCTCATATTGGGTGGATGATCGATGATGTAGTTTTCTATAAATAGATCATAAAAGTGACCTTCTGGTAAGCCCATAGCCTCAGTGATTAAATCAAGCTGGTTAACAGACATGGACTTATTCCCTGTCACAATGGCGCTTACGATTCCCCTATTCATGCCTGCTATATGCCCAAACTGCGTTAGACTCATGCCCTCTTGTTGTAAATATCTATCTAATTCCGCTCGAATCGTAGGTGTATGCTTCATGTCATAGCCACCCTTCGCTTAGAAATTCCAGTATTTTATAATCATTTACTATTTTTGTCCATAAATTAACCGGTTGTCAATATCTTTTTTGCGAATTATGTAGAAATACTACGTTTGTCATAGGAGCACTTCTGTAAACAAAAAAAGCACGACCTCCAAAAAGCTTGGAAGCCGCGCTGTGCTTGAGTTGATAGCTATGCTGGTGAAGGGAATTGAACCCCCGGCCTGCGCATTACGAGTGCGTTCCGGTACAGTTCCCGTTAGTACCCACATACCCCCAAAGTCTGTAATTATTGAATTACGTTCGCCCTAATGCTCTCCAAAGTCCCCTTCTCGTCTCCTGCGAGCATGATGTTCTTTTGATTGTAATCCCAGCCCTCCAGATGACGATATCCCGTAGTATAGTTATCCGCCCCCATAAACCTAACTATTATGTCCTCTGTACGCTTCCAGCTCCTTAATAGATGGCATCTTACGGCTGTCTGCTGAAAGCTTGTAGACTGAACGGCGACGTTAAGCTAATGGACCTCTCCACAATATAAACATAGTTGCAATGGATTGGTATGCGACCATCTTTTGACAAGAACAGTACATATAAACTGTGGAATAGCAGCATATTACAGTTGACCGATATCTAGAAGGGAACTATATGGCATGGTTGACAAGTTAAAAAAATGGCTGTTTAAACAGCCTTCACGATCTAAAAATGGCATGAACTCTGAACCAGTTAATGACGAAAAATCGACTAAAATATCCAAAGAGCTGAGTGGCACGCTTAAGGAAAATGTGACCATACTGAACCAGGAAATAGGGCATAGCGGGGATTTCATTCTTCGTTGTTTGAATGATAAGCAGGGCAATCCGGTTCTCGCTATAGGTTTTCTTCAAGGCCTGATTGATCAGCAAATTTTAACGACACTGCTAGAGGAACTCACTGCAGGTATTCGTGATGGAGATGTCTCTGATCATAATGTCGAAAGTTGGTTGATGGATCGTATTCCTATTGGGGGTATAACTTGTCTTGACAATGAGCAATCGCTTATCCATGCCGTTCTTTATGGACAGGTGGCTCTCCTCGTCGAAGGCAGCACCAAGGCCTTTGCTGCTTCTATCAGTGGAGGGGCTAAAAGAGCAGTTGAGGAGCCAACATCACAGACAGTAGTTCGCGGCCCTAAAGAGGGGTTTACGGAGGATATTTCCACAAATATTGCGCTTCTCCGGAGAAGGATCAAATCAACTGAACTCCACTTTGATTCTCGAATTATCGGATCATACACACAGACGAAGGTATCGGTAGCATATGTTCGAGGCATTGCAGATCCAGAGGTGGTTAAGGAAATCTCCAGACGGTTAGACTCCATCAACACTGATAGTATACTCGAAAGTGGATATATCGAGGAATTTATTCAAGATGGGGTATGGACACCTTTTCCAACCATGTATAACACTGAGCGTCCAGATACTGTAGCAGGTAGCCTGCTTGAAGGGCTGGTAGCGATATTAGTTGATGGGACTCCATTTGTGCTGATTGCTCCCGTAACCTTTTTTCGATTTATAGCATCCAGTGAGGACTACTACCAGCGTTATGATCTGGCATCTTTTCTTCGGATCGTTCGGACATCATCCTTTTTCTTGGCATTGCTATTACCTTCGTTCTACATTGCAACAACTACGTTTCACCAGGAAATGCTGCCTACAACACTGCTTATCACTCTGGCTGCACAGAGAGAAAACACACCATTGCCAGCCCTGCTTGAGGCGATGTTAATGGAGCTGACCTTCGAGGTTATCCGCGAAGCAGGTGTACGAATGCCGCGCGCCGTAGGGCCTGCAATCTCTATCGTTGGGGCATTGGTTCTTGGACAAGCTGCTGTACAGGCGGGATTGGTTTCCGCAGCTATGGTCATTGTGGTATCATTCACAGCTATCTGCAACTTTGTGCTACCTGCCATCAATATGGCGGGGTCTGTTCGTTTGCTCAGATTTGGACTCATGCTGGTGGCAGGTTTATTTGGGTTATACGGCGTTTTGGCGGGAATGGTCCCCATCCTCATTCGATTAGTAGCTTTAAATTCGTTCGGTGTTCCTTATATGGTACCGATCGCACCTTTCTATAAGAGCAATATGAAAGACATGTTAGTGCGTGTACCTTGGTGGAAAATGAAGAACCGGCCGGAAATGATTGGGGATGTCAATCCAGTAAGACAGGCAACGGAACAGGAATCATATGCAGAACAAGCGGGGGAACACGGAAGAGATCCCATGGCGTAAGGAGGAACCGATATGTCCCAATTAGGCAGGTTTATTTTGGCCTTGATCATATTATTCATTTTGGCAGGTTGCTGGAACCGAGTCGAACTGAATGAGCTGTGGGTAACTGCGGCTACAGGAGTAGATATGATGGACGACGGAAAGTGGATGATGTCCTATCAGATTATTGTTCCCTCCGCCCTTGCAAGTGGTATCGGAGGAGGAACGGGAGGGTCTTCTCAACCGGCATCCCATGTATTCTCAGTAAAGTCGAAAACCTATAACCAGGCCTTATCTTACAGCAATTTGAAAACATCAAGACAAATTTACTTAGCACATAATCGTGTTGTATTTATCGGTAAAAGAGCGGCTGAGAAAGGAATGGACCGTTTAATCGATTTTTATCTTCGTAATACAGAAGCGAGGGAGATGGTAAATATGATTGTAACGGATGGACTAGCATCCGATCTATTAAAGAAATTGTTGCCGCCTGATAAACTTCAAGGCGCCGCCATGGCTGAATTGGTCGATAAGGAGAGCGATATTTTATCGGTGTTTCCAAAGGTTAGGGTTTATGATTTCGTATTAAGCATGGACTCGGATTCCAAATCTATTGGAGTACCTGTCGCCGAGATGATCGGAGAAAGGGACTATCAGGATGAGAAGGAAGCAGAGAGTCTGGATGTCTTCAAAAAAACCTCGGCCCCGCTCAAGCTGGCATTAACTAAATTGGCGATATTCCAAAACGGAAAGCTCAAAGGGTTTCTCGGCAAGGAAGAGAGTCTGGGTGTATCTTACCTGTCTCAAAAGGTTAACAACACCGAAATTTCGTTCCCATGCAGCGAACAACCAGGTAGGGAAATGTACTCTTCCATACTAGTAAACTCTGCTAATATAAAGCTTACACCCAGAAAAACGAGTTCTCATTACACTATGCAGGTTAGAGTGAAAATTAACGGGACTTTAAATGAAACTACATGCACTAAGGATATGTCCAAGACGCAGACCATGCATGATCTGGAAGAAGAGATTGCTAAAGAAGTGACCAGTACGATAAATGAGGGTTGGGCTAAACTTCAGGAACTTGGTGTAGACGCAACTGGTTTTGCTGATCGAATTCACCGGAAGTTCCCAGGGGAGTGGGAGACTGTGAAAAGCAACTGGGATCAGGAGTTTAAGAAGATAGAACTGGACATTCGAGTGGAAGCACGGATTCAACGTCCTGGACTCCTACAGAAGCATATCGGAAGTCAATCCTAACCCATTTGTATAAAGGGGCTTAAACAGTATGAATAAAACCGTCACCAAGGTATCCGGGTTAGCTATCGCCTTTTCCTTGTTTCAGGTAGGCAGTACAACGTTATTCCTATTGGGGGGTAAAGCCAAGCAGGATGCATGGCTAGCCATGTTGATCGGTGCACTTGCAGGCTTCGTACTGCTTATGATGTACTTATACATGCATAAGCTTGACCCACACCGGGATTTGTATGAGCTTCTATGCCATTATTGGGGAAAATGGGTTGGTAGTCTGGGTGGGCTTTTGTTCATCAGTTACTTTGCTTATGAAGCTTCCAGGAGTGTCAGGGACATTGGTGAGCTCGGTGCATTGACATTGCTGAACAAAACCCCTACTGAAGTCATTACGCTTATAGCGTTAATTGTCTGTGCTGATGGGGTACGGTTTGGACCGAGAGTCTGGTTCCTTGCAAGTCATATATTTCTGCTTCTGTTGGCTTTGGGTTACGGCATTCTACTATTGCTTACTCCTTTTACGGGACTTATTCACTTTGAATTTTTGTTTCCTGCACTGGAGAACGGTTTAACTCCCGTAGTGAAGGCTGCCATTCCCGAGATCGTGTCTTTTCCCTTCGGGCAGACGGTTCTTTTTCTTGTGCTGTTCAAGCTTGTCACGGATAAACGTAAATTACAGCGGTCGATCGTCATTGCTTACTGGATCACTGCTGTGTTCCTTATTGTAATGAATGAACTAACAATCCTGGTTCTAGGTCCGGAATGGGCAGCCTCAAGCACCTATCCCTTATTTGAGGTTACTCAACTAATTCATCTTCCGAAGATCGTTGAGAGAGCTGATGTCCTGTTTTCGATGGTTCTATTTATTGGAATCGGAGTCAAAACAGCTGGATTTATGTATGGGGCCGTCATTGGACTTCAAACGATAACCCCCTTTAGATATAAGCCTGCGTTACTGTTGCTAAGCATCATCATATATGCTCTTACGTTTCTCTCCCCAAGGTTAACTGAATTTTTGTGGTTCGGTCTCCATGTAGCTTTGATTCAGATCTGGCCTATCTTTCAGATTGCACTGCCTGTCCTCCTTTTCCTGACCATGCTAATTCGGAAGAAGAAGAAAAGGGCTTATAATTAGCAGCTGTTCTAGTTACGAACATGTTAATTTGCCCGCAACGGTAGAAGTGGTCAGTAGAAATAGAAACATGCATGCCTATACCAGAGGTCAAGCATATCAGTGCACTAAAGACCAGACTTCGAGAAGTTTCCTATTTTTCCCTTTGGTTAATAAGCGGGGTAAATAACCATCAACTATTGGGCTTGCGGGAAACGATGCTCAATAAGCACAAGGAGACAGCAGCGATAATTGTAGCTGTTTCTGTTCTAAAATAAAACTAAAAGACCTTCATATCATTGAAGTGCACCAGACAGCTTATTTTGTATTATTTGTAAGGCAGCATTGCTTTTAATTACACATAAATTTTTCACTTCTGGGAATCATAAATTTGTACAAGGGGTACTGTACAACATACTGTCCTTAGATTGTTCAACAAAAATCCCCGCCGACCAGTTCAGGTTAGCGGGGATTTGCTTTGCTTACGTTTAAGCTCCTCCAACGGTAACTTGAGGCTGGATACGATGGTGGTGGTTAAAGGCTTGATTAGGCACAGTTACAATAAACAACAAAAAGCTAGCCGCGATAATCATAAAGGCTGTTCAGAAAACGAATTAATCTCCGCTTCAAATCGAGGAGTATTTCTTCTACATCTATGCTATATTGGTTTGCGGCAATTATAACATTGAGCAGATTTGATATCTTCTCGTTTTCGTTAGTCGCTGATGTCGCTACAATATATTCTAGTGTTTTTTCTAAATGGGCATATTTTTATAATTAGTACTAAGTACTATTATCAAGTGTTATAATCAAGCCATAAATTTTAATGGAGTCCACCCAGCACATAATCTCAGCAAAGGAGTACATTTATGAAATTTAATGATTTTTTTGTCGGACAAACATTTAAAACCAAGTCCATAAAGATAACTAAAGAGAATATCACGAGATTTGCAGCTGAGTTCGACCCGCAATACATGCACTTGGACGAAGATAAAGCAATGCGGGGAAGATTTAATGGAATCATCGCCTCAGGAATCCAAACGCTAGCAGTTTCTTTTAAGCTTTGGGTTGAAACAGGTATTTATGGTGACGATGTCATTGCGGGAACTGCTTTTAACAATATCAGATTTATAAAACCCGTGTACCCGGAAGATGAATTACATACAATTGTGGAGGTGACTGAGCTTAGGGAAAAACGAAGTGAAACAGGAATAGTTACTGTTTTGCTGACCACTTTTAATGACAAAGAAGAGAAAGTCTTTGAAGGTGAATTGTCTGCTTTAGTTAATAAATAAAATGAAAGGCTGTTCTATCCTTTGTTGAGGAGACACTTGATAAAGGAATCACTGCTGAACCTTCCGGATTAGATAAAAACGGTTTGGAAGAGCCACAAATTCAAAAAGTTTTAAAGTATTTTGAAAAGGTGCTCCTCATTAAAAGGGGAACACCTTTCTTACTAAATTAATATATAAAAGAATAAGGTACCAGATAATATCTATCTGGTACCTTTAAATCAATTAGAGGTAATAAATAGGGTCTATCTATACATGTTTGATGCTGGTGAAGGAAATTGAACCCCCGGCCTACGCATTACGAGTGCGTTGGAATAGAGTTTTGATGGGTTTTACAAGGCTCCTATAGCCTATCCAACAATAAATAGGGTTCCGTCAGGTATTACAGATATCCGTATTTCGGTAGAAGATTTGGTAGAAGAAAATAATTGAGCCAACAAGTACAAGGCAGATGCCTTAATGGTCTCAAGTCCCTCCGTCTCATCTCCAGATCCTTCATAGCAGCATCCTACGGTCGCCTGCTGAAAACTGTAGGCTGAACCGCGACGTTAAGCTATACCAGCTAATAGCTTGTCAAGATTACCAGTAAAGTGATTCTAAATCATGTGGTATAGTTAAAATGAGCATGCCAAATAACCCTCCAATTTCCGTTGTGTCTTGGAAGGTTATGCCAATGATAATCTTTTAAATTGGACGAAATTCCTTTTTGTTTTTCAAGATTGCATAAAGCCAATGGATGAGCTTATTTGCACATGCGATTAGAGCTACTTTATGTGGTTTTCCTTCTGCTCTCTTGCGATCATAGAACGCTTTGATTCGCATATTTCGGGAGCGTATAAGCCCACACTGGACAGCCATTACCAGTGCGTAACGCAACTGCCTGGAACCACGTTTCGTGATTCGGTTTCGAGTTGCTGTAAATTTACCGGAAGCAAAGACACTCGGGTCAATGCCTGCAAAAGCCACTCTTTTTAGGATGATCAAATCGGTTGACTTCTCCAATTTCAGATAAAATTGTTGCAGCAATTTTATGCCCAATACCGGGAATCGACTGAATTAATTCATACTCTTCAATTTCTTCAGCCAGAGCATCTATGTTCTGTTCCAGTTCAGCAAGATGCTCTTAGTACTGAAGAATAAGGGTAATAAGAACTTTCAAATTGATTAAGTGGCTTGCATACATGGTTTGCTGAAATGGGTTTTGCTTTGCCGCGTCTAGCAGTCGCTGAACCCGTTGGTTAATCCAGCCCTCTGAACGCCCCCGTTTCGAAGAAAGTAGTTCTTTCATCTTAGCTTTGAGTGTAATTTCATCCGTCTGCAAAACTGAATATGAGGTTGGAAATTTACTTAAAAACCGTAGTGAAATACGGGAATACATAGCTCCAAAGACGCCTTTGTAAGCTGGGAAAACCTGATCTAAAACGGCTTGGAATTGCAGCTTCGTCTGTACACACATCTTTGAAAGGGACTCATACTGTCTTGTAAGATAGCGCAGATTGAGAAGTTGCACACCTCTTTTTTTAAAAGGTTCAAACTCTTCCTTGTAGTACAACTCTCCCAATAGGTAAGCGTCCGCAGCATCCGTCTTTACTTTACGAAGTTGAGACTTTCTAAGCCGATTTGAGATGAGCGGATTAATGATAATGTAAATGTAGTGATGTTCTTCTAGGAACTGAACAACGGGACTTTGGTAATGGCCGGTTGCTTCTAGAATAAGCAGAGGACGTAGTTTGGATGCAGTCTCAACATCCTTCAAAACTTGATGTAAATTTGCTAGGCCATCACGAGTGTGCTCGAAGTGGAATGTCCCTCTGAAGGGCTTTCCGCGCGCTAAAAAGGCTTGTCCATGACTTTCTTCTTTTGAAATATCTAGACCGACAACTGGATTCATTTCATCTCTCCCTGTAAGTTTAGATTCCCCGGCATCCCTAAGGTTCTTCTTGTCGCTCCATAGCATCGCTTGTTATACGGGATCTTACGTCCCAACCAGCCTCAATCATGGTCATGACAAGTAGGGCGAACACTATAGCGCTCGGGATCAAGTCCCACGGGCAGGATAGTTCAAATACATGGTATCATGTGGTGAGTAATTAATGGAGCTCACTTCCATCTGTTAGGCTGTAAAAACAAACGCTTGTGCCGCCTCAATTATCACTTTTTGGTGACTATATCACAAAAAAGTGGGTACTATTTTTCTTGTAACTTTTCCCCCATACTATCGTTCATAGGAGGTTCATGAAACAGACAGAGCATTCTATACCATATAAATCATTATAAAAGGAGTGTAATAGAATGGGGAAATTTGACGGGAAGGTAGCAGTTGTAACCGGAGGTACAAGCGGCATCGGTCTCGCGTCGGCACAACAGTTCGTAAAAGAAGGGGCTTACGTTTTTATCACGGGACGCAGACAACGTGAACTGGATGAAGCAGTAAAGCAGATCGGAAAGAATGTTACAGGTGTCCGAGGTGACATATCTAAATCGGAAGATCTAGATATATTATTCGAAACAGTTAAGCGAGAAAAGGGACACTTGGACATTCTCTTTGCAAATGCCGGACTAGGGTCATTTCTTCCATTAGGAGAAATTACAGAAGCACACTACTACAAGACTTTCGATGTCAACGTGAAAGGAACCATCTTTACAGTACAAAAGGCATTAGCTTTGTTTCCAAATAAAAGAGGTTCGATTATTCTAACGGGATCCACTGCTGGCTCGACGGGGATGCCAGCGTTTAGTATCTATGGTGCATCCAAGGCAGCGATCAGACAGCTCGTCCGCAGCTGGATTCTTGATATGAGAGGGACCGAAATTCGTATAAACATCCTTAGTCCGGGAACAATCGTAACGCCGGCGTACGATGAGTTATTTGGCTCTGAACTAGATCATTTACTGGAACAGGCAAAAAATGATATTCCGCTCGGCAGAGTGGGGCAGGTTGAAGAGATCTCCAATGCTGTCATGTTCCTAGCCTCTAATGAAAGCAGCTATATGAACGGCGTTGAATTATTCGTAGATGGCGGAGTAGCTCAAGTTTAACCAGGACATAATAATTTTCAAACGACAAAGATTTTTAAATCAACTTAAATGCGATTGTATTATCCCCTCCATGTAACGTTCAATTTTTCCTTCAGTGATCCTTGAAGGATCAAGCGATACATGAAGGGGATATTCTTAGATCGGGAGATGGTGCATTGATATGAAAACATTTTTCTGTGAACTGGAAGTTACACTAGAGGTTATCGGAGGAAAGTGGAAGGGGCTTGTTCTGTACTATTTAATAAAAGGACCTAAACGGACGGGAGAGCTCAAGCGACTCGTTCATAATATATCGCAAAAGATGCTGATTCAAACTCTTCGGGAACTGGAAACAGACGGATTAATTCGCAGAAAGATGTACAATCAGGTACCGCCTAAGGTGGAATATTCAACGACGGAACTGGGTCAATCACTTGAACCCATTTTGAGATCGCTTTGTGATTGGGGGGGGAATTACGCAGAGCAATCCTTCGCTCCGGGCGAGATTGAGATTTTGTATCTGGATTAACTGTCGGGGGACAAGAGCATAGTCCCATTTGAAGTCGCTATTTTAGCGGCTTTTTTGTTTTATCGTTTTACGTTGATGTTTTCGAGTGATGAGCAATATTCTAGTACAGGTTACTTCGTAATTAACAAGGTGCACTACAAAACTAAGGACACAAAACTTGTCTCAGAGATTAATAAGTACGTCTTGGATTATGGCAAAAGCATCATGCCCCAGCTGTTGCCAGGAGTCTGAGCAAACAGGTAAGCGGTTGAGGCTAATGACAATGAACCCATTACGCTAACGGGAAACGTTAGTTCAATGAAACAGATGAAGCAGCGACAGTCTAGGGCATATTTTCTCGTCCTAGCCTACCGTTGTTTCTTTTATTGTAGTTATCAAAACTTTATTTTCTGCGAACATTTAAAGTTGGTTCATATCAGTTCCGCCTTAAATGTCCGTCTGTAAGCAATTTTCCAACTAAAAAGCTCTGCCGACCTTAAGGTTAGCAGAGCTTTTTAATTTATTTAGAGTATTCACTTACTTCAAACGTAAGGATACGATCATAAAGCATGTAGTCCTTACGGCTGCTGAATGGACCTTTGTTGTTATCATGTTTATTAATGGCATATGAAGCCGATCCAGAACCAGCCTGTTTGCCTTCATACCAGGCAATAAAGTCATTAACCTCTTTCATGCTCAAATCAAATTCCTTCTCTAAACCGGTTGTCATGGTGACTACCAGAATAGCACGATCTCCCACCGGGTTATTGGGTTGAGAGGTTCCTGGATCTCCCGGTTGGCTTGGAGAGGTTCCTGGATCTCCTGGTTGGCTTGGAGAGGTTCCATTATCGCCAGGCGTATATTTCTCAAAGACTGAAAAGTATACGGATTTATTAGAGCCACCTGCAACATATATTGAATTATTCAAACTAATTGCTGACAAGAATCCCCTTGCAGTCGGCATGCTGGTTACTTTAGACCAAGTGTCTGTCTTAGGATTGTATTTTTCAACTTCAGCTGTTCCTGGTCCGCTTATTGTATCAGTAGCTGTATTACCTCCAATGGCATATATTTCATTATTTAGTACAGCCGATGCCAACCCCATACGTGGAGTGGACATCGGTGACTTTGTTGTCCAGGTATTATTCTGAGGATCATACACTTCAATAGAAGAAAGCATCCCTTTTGATTCGTTAATACCACCTATGACATACACCTTTCCATTTACTAATACAGAAGTTGTATATCTACGAGGAGTGGATAAATGAGCCTTCTCTGTCCATATGTTGGTACTTGGGTCATACTCGTAAACTTTGTCTGATGAATCGGTATACTTGGTGAATCCACCAATTACAAGAAGCTTTCCATTTACAAATTGAGCAGCATAACCAGCTACATCATTAGGAAATGATTTTCCTTGTGTCCACTCATTTTTCAACGGGTCATAGATATCTAATTTGTTATTTATAGGCTCGCCACCTACAATGTATATTTTACCATCATATACAGCAGCGTTAACCGTTCCTCTCACTGCTGGAAGTTTTCCCTTTTGTGTCCACGTTTTAGCTTCGGGATCATAAACATCAATCGTGTCATAAAATT
The DNA here is from genome assembly GCF_044784315.1 of Paenibacillus sp. DP01. Classification (NCBI taxonomy): domain Bacteria; kingdom Bacillati; phylum Bacillota; class Bacilli; order Caryophanales; family Paenibacillaceae; genus Paenibacillus; species Paenibacillus sp. DP01. Next base: position 587,954 of record NZ_CP173059.1, on the reverse strand, counting down.
TGTTCTGGTCATGTCCCCCTATTGAATATATCTTTCCATCAATAGCTAAAAGGTTTACTCTGTCGATTTTTTTAGTTAAATCGGTCACGCTTGTCCATTCATTTTGTTCAGCAAATATTTGTGTTCCTGTTGACAAAAAAACTATGCAAATAATAAAAACGGTAAATACTTTTTTCAAAACAATTTCTCCCCTCCGTGTTCTTGTATGCATAAGATTACTCGATTCAATCTAGTGAGTCTAAACATAAACTTGCTTATCTATAAATATAATCTATATATTTGCATATTTAATTTTTATTGGGTATAAAAAAGACTCTATTGGCCGTCAACCGTTAGAGTCTCTCATCCTTATTTCACTATGAATCTTACCTTTGTTCCATCAGCATACTTATCTAACTGATGACTTACCCATGATCCTGCTCCCCGGTTATCACTAGGGGTTATGTATCTGATATCAGCACCTGCGCCACCTTCAGCACACATTGCCATTGGCCACTCGTCGCGATCATATCCTTTTTTAGTCGGATAGCCTTTGAGCGACTCCCTTCTGTTTTCTTCAGCTCCATCACGGTCAATCGTACATACAGCAGAATGTCCAGCTGCTATTCCATCTCTAATATGCGCCCTGGTTTCAGGGTAGCGTGAACTTGGGAACTCCAACGTATACCCAGCTGCTGTATGTTGGTTGATTGCTGTCGGTTCAGCATAAACACCTTGTACCGAGAAAATAGCAGCTAGTAAAAAACAATTAATCCTCTTACGATTCCTTTTATCATACGACACCTCCATAGTATTTCAAATCTTCTCAATACTATATTGGGAGACATGTCGAAGTATCGCATAGCTTGTCGCAAAACAAAAAAGCCTATCAGTGTATAGAGTGACAGAGAGTAATTACTGCTATAAAAATTTAAATTCTCATTTCAACTTTTATTTGAATATATATACATTAATGTTTAGACATACCTTTTTCTTTTTTGTATGCTTACCAAGCAAATAAAACAAAAGGGGCATATTTATGAAAAAACTAGCATTAACATCTTTGTTATCCTTACTTCTTTTACTTGGTTTTAATCAGAATATCTACGCCGCTTCAGTAGGTGAAAAATTAACTTCTCCCGAAGCTGGTTGGACAAGATTTGATGACAAAGACCCTAATATCATATACCGAGGAAATTGGAGAGATAATCCTGGTTCTTTATACTACTCCTCAAGTATGAAACTCACAAGTAGCATTGGTGATACAGCTTCTTTTCCTTTTTTCGGAGATAAAATAAGGATTATCACCGATTCAAATACAGACCATACAAACAAATTAAATATTGAGATTGATGGTGCATTAGAAAGCTTCACACTTAATAGAAGTGCTGGAGGACAGTACTTGGTCTATGAAAAACTTAACCTAACTAATAAATGGCATACTGTGGTAATCACAACAACTGAAACAAAAGTTTCTTCCATTGACGCTATTGATATTAGTAAGGACGGGTTATTGGGTGATTCTACTATCATCGAAAGAGTGAACGTAACTCCTGAAGAATCAAGCGTTGTACTGGACTGGGGCCAAATGGGACTAGCAACTACATATTCAATTAAAAGATCAACGATTTCTGGCGGCCCCTATAAGACAATAGTCGACGATTTAAAACAACTTAAATATAGTGATACCGATGTTATTAATTTCAAAAAATATTATTATAAGATTGAAGCATATGATGATTCAGGCAATTTAATCTATGCTACTAAAGACTATAGTGTGACTCCTCCTTATGCTGCCGTTGAGAGTATGGAAGGCTTCACACCTCCCATCGGTACAACTGCCAAGGCAACTAGCACTTATAGTAATCAGACCGCAGATAAAGCATTGGATAAAAGTTTAGATACAAAATGGAATGCGTCAGTTCCTGTCGCTTCACTTGAGTTAAATTTTCCTAGGCGTTTGAAAATGAATTTTATTCAGTTAGCTGCCCAAACAACGCCTCAAGCTCAAGTTGATTATACTATTTTTGGACTAAAGGATGGAGAATGGACTCAAGTAAGCCCTGTCTCAACTAGAACTGTGAGCGCAAATACACAAATGAGAGTATTAGATCGTATTGATATTACTGAGGGCGTGTACAGCGCTATTAGAATTAATGTTGATGCCCGCTCATCATGGGCTTCCATTCATGAAGTAACGCTTGGTATTATGAGTGAGTTACCCATCGATCCAGATTTCCCTGGTACCGAAACGCCAACTCCCGATCCGAACCCAACACCAAACCCTAAACCTGAACCGTCTAATCCTAGCGTTCCAACCGAACCATCACAACCAACTAGTGACCGCGCAATTTTGGTTGTGACACTGGATACAGGGTTGGAAAAGGAATTCGACCTGAGCATGAAAGAAGTAAACTCTTTCATTTCTTGGTACGAAGGTAAACAATCTGGATCAGGTACAGCATCTTATGCTATTGATAAGCACAATAATAACAAAGGTCCATTTAGTACCCGTAAAGACTACGTAATCTTCAACAAAATCCTTACGTTTGATGTTAGCGAGTATTCAACTAAATAAACAACAAAGGACTCCATACTGGTTACATACCAGTGGAGTCCTTCTTCACATCTACTCTAAATTCAAATTGATTCCGTATGTAATAAGCTCCGGCAATCTTGACCGAATCAGGCGAAACCTTTTCTATAGTGCCACCATAATCTACAACCGACACCATATCCTCTCTCAACGACTGAACAACGTACACTCTTGCTTGATTTAAAGCAGCAGCAAATAGTCCGATATCGGACTTTAACACTTTATATGTATGGTTCATGCTGATCACCTCAGGATAGGTAATTAATGGATTGTGTAGAAACCCCTTCAATGTATAAACCCGCCGACCAGTTAAGGTTAGCGGGTATTTGCTTTACTTACGTTTAAGCACCGCCAACTTGGTCAAACAATTGTACGATTTGGCTATGGTTATTCGACTGAACAGGTATAGTACCAATAAACAAAAAGCTAGCCGCAATGATTAGCAGTACCATTTTCTTTAACATTATCTAACCACACCTTTTCAATGAATTTTGAGAATTTTTGTATTGTTTCAGGAACCGCATGAGTACGGAAATGCTCAAACTGCCCTATACAGTTTATATAAAAACTCTCATTATTTAGTGTATGATAACTTACCATTGAATACATCAAGTATTTGAAGCCATCGTCGTATGTACCTCGATGTAAATGATAATACGCTAACTCATAACTCAAACGTGCATACTGTTCTGGTATAACTTGTTTCGTATACATATCAGATGACGATTGCTGCACAAAAGAATCAATAATCATTTCAAACCGTTTAAGTATATCATTCACGTCTAACTGGTACCGATTAGCAGCAAGTATTAAGTTCAACAGTTTAGTAACCATTTCATTATCGACCTTTGAGGCAGCAATGTATTCTACATAATCCGGAAGTACACTTATCTCCCCGGACAGGAGTGTATTAACATAAATATTGCATTCTGCCCAGTTTTGGAACAAGCCAATCCAGTGTTGGGTGGCCTCGTCCGTCGTCTCTTTGACCCAACCTAAATCAGCGTAGGCATATGTATATTGTAGAGCTTGTTGATAATCGCCTTTGGCTTCACAGGCACTTGCGCACAACAGGTCAGCATAGGAAATATATACAAACAACGGTCGACTTAGCTTATTGACAGACTCATCCCGCTCTCGACTCCGTTGTTCATGTTTCATTGAATATTGGATTTCTGCCTTGGCTCTCATTTTCCTCGCCATTTCGTCAACCTTGTCCCATTTACGCAAAGACCTGTATACATTAGCCAAATCCTTCAACGCATCAAGCTGGTCACTTTCATCCAGCCGTTCGACAAAAGCTTCAAACACCGCTGCCGCCCTAATGTTACGACTTTGATCGTCTCCAATTTGAATCGTGAATATGCGATATTGACAGACTGCCAAGCGTTCAGAATGTTGATATTTCTCCGCTTCAGCTACCCCCTCATAGAGCAGTAATGCAGCCGCATTTCTTCCCTGCGACAACAATTCCTCTGCAATTTCAAATAGCTTGGGTGAATACAGCAGATTGTCCATGATGGCTCCCACCACTCGACGAATCACATCCAACTTGTCCAACTCTGCACAGCGATACAAAAATGGCTCGATTCGCCTCATATTCGGAGGATGGTCGACGATGTAATTTTCCACGAACAAGTCGTAAAAGTGACCTTCTGGTAAGCCCATAGCCTCAGTGATTAAATCAAGCTGGTTAACAGACATGGACTTATTCCCTGTCACAATGGCGCTTACGATTCCCCTATTCATGCCTGCTATATGCCCAAACTGCGTTAGACTCATGCCCTCTTGTTGTAAATATCTATCTAATTCCGCTCGAATCGTAGGTGTATGCTTCATGACATAGCCACCCTTCGCATAGAAATTCCAGTATTTTATAATCATTTACTATTTTTGTAAAGGAATTAACCAGTTGTCAATATCTTTTTTGCGAATCATGAGGAAAGGCTACGTTTATCATAGGCCACTCCTGCCGACTTGGCATTGAAGCATCCGTTTTAAGTTCGTTTACCCTTGTCCCTGCTCACAGTTCGACCGTCGCACTAAAACACTACTTATCCCCATTCCGTCCTTACGCATAGATTGCGTCCTGCTTGCATGCGTCCACAAGCCTTGTGTTATCAAATTCCAAACACTACGGGCATAATAGCGCTCAATAAGTTTACTCAAAACCAACTTAAAACAAGATGAATCCAATCAACCGCTTCTAAGATTTCTCTTACTTGATCCACTATTAGCATTCAAGAAGCGGCATTAAGAAACATTGGGAATTCTAATTACAGGGGAACCCATGAACATTGAAAAATCCACTTTACTATACTAAAGGGTAGAAAAATGGTAGAAGATTGTCCAAAATCACAAAAAAGCGCAGCCTCCAAAAAGCTTGGAAGCCGCGCTGTGCTTGAGTTTTATAAGATGCTGGTGAAGGGAATTGAACCCCCGGCCTACGCATTACGAGTGCGTTGCTCTACCCCTGAGCTACACCAGCAGGTCAGTGTGACTGACAACAAAAACTATTATACTCTTAGTTACATAAAAATCAATCACTTACATCAACTTTATCAACTAAGATTTGGATTTAATTCTGTAACATTCCCTGCCGTGGTTCCGGATAGCTTATCTGCGACGGATCGCAGCTTTTGGCGACTGGAGGAAGGCTTGTCACGGCGATCATCGATTTTGACCGAAGTGGAAACGCGTTTGGCTCCTGCTAGGAATGGCGCTTCGTGTAGCGCAGCAATAGCGGTGAACACATCGTCCAACGAACCTTCAATAATCGTACTCATAGAGGTAAGTTCATAGGTAATTCCCTTTTGCGTCTTCAACACTTTTTGCATTTGAGCAACGTAGTCGCTCAGGCTCGTACTCCCCGTTCCAATCGGGATTACTGTCACTTCTGCAATGGCCATCACCAAGTTCCTCCTTTAAATTGAAAAAATCATCTTTTTTAAAATTCTAAAAACTCAGTCGATAAAGCAACCTTGTTCTTCAAAAAAGTTCCATATGTATACGGCTTATTTTAGTAGGAAACATCTTTATCATTTATTGTACCGTTCACTCCGTCTCAATTCAAATACAGCCCGCGACTTCTCTGCATATTTTGATTTTCCATTCCTTTTCCTTTACGTATGGCTTCGAATGTTGCTATAATACTCCTTGCACTTATTTGAAATTTTAAGTTTATATACACAATATGTTGGGTTAAATATTCATAACACCTCTAAATATAGTGATGTAGCCGATGATTCCTACGGAAACCATCTTTTTTCCTTCATTGGCAGGCGCATCGCTATTTCTATGTTATTGGATTACATACAGCCCCAAAATGCTGTCTGACCATCGCTTTTTTCACCAGTTTCTTTTCTCAGATCATTTTCATGCCTATTCCCTAAGTATGAATTCCAAATCAAGAAAGCGAGGAATTAATCCTATGCCACAACTCGTAACCAAACCAAACAATCGCCAGTTGGCCTTTGATGAAATACGTATATCCGTATATGCTGACCGTGTACTCAGCGGGCTGGACAAGCTGGATAAAGATCGACTCATTCGCGGTGTAACTAGTAAGCTCCGCCGGGACGAAGTCACTGGAGATGAGATTAGCAACGCATTTGCAATGGCTGCTCTAGAACTGGTTAGCAAGGAAGAACCGGACTGGAAATTTGCCGCTGCGCGTGCTTTGCTCACTTCCCTATATAAAAAAGCGGCTACTCACCGCCGTTACAAATCCTATGCAGACGAGCCTTACGGCGCTTTTTATCCACTGATCACTGATTTAGTTCAAAAAGGAATCTACCGTCAGGAACTGCTTGACTGCTACACCAAGGAGCAGATTGATGAGCTCGGCGATTCCATAATGCCGCAGAATGACCTGCTGTTCGACTATATTGGACTGTTGACGCTGTCTGAGCGCTATTTGGCCAATGATTTTGACGGACGCGTAATGGAGCTTCCACAGGAACGCTACATGATTATTGCAATGTACCTGATGCATCAAGAGCCTGCCGACAAGCGTATGGAGCTGGTCAAGGAAGCATACTGGGCGATGAGCAACATGTACATGACCGCAGCTACACCAACCATGTCTAATGCCGGAAAAAAGGTGGCCGGACAGCTCTCCAGCTGCTTTATCGACACCGTAGACGATTCATTGGAAGGTATTTTCGATTCCAATACCGATGTAGCCCGTCTTAGCAAAATGGGTGGCGGTATCGGCGTATACCTCGGTAAAGTACGGGCGCGCGGCTCCGATATCCGTGGACATAAAAATACAAGCTCTGGCGTTATCCCTTGGATTCGCCAGCTAAACAATACAGCTGTTAGCGTAGACCAGTTGGGTACACGCAAAGGTGCAATCGCCGTTTACTTGGACGTATTCCACAAAGACATTCTGGCGTTCCTGGACCTGAAGCTGAACAACGGTGACGAGCGGATGCGTGCACATGACGTGTTCCACGGCGTATGTCTGCCCGATTTGTTCATGGAGCGGGTCGAAGCACGGGGCGAATGGAATCTGTTCTGTCCGCATGAAGTGAAGAAGGTGATGGGCTGGAAGGATGACAAGGGTCGTCCACTGGGACTGGAGGATTTTTATGATGAAGCCTTCGGTTCAGGCTCCTTCCGTGAGAAGTATGAGGAGGCGTCACAGCATCCGATCCTCTCTCGTATTACGGTGCCTGCCATTGACATCATGAAGCGTTTGATGAAATCACAGCTGGAAACAGGTACGCCGTACATGTTCTACCGCGATACGGTAAACCGTGCTAATCCAAACCGCGCCCATGGTATGGTATATTCCTCCAACCTGTGCACGGAAATTATGCAAAATCAATCTGCAACGGTAGTGGAAAAAGAAGAACTGGTCACCAAGGATGGACAAACACGCATTGTTATTTCCAAAATTCCTGGCGACTTTGTTGTGTGCAACCTGAACTCCATCCATCTGGCTCGTGCGGTTCCGGCAGGTGTGCTGGATCGTCTCGTACCGATTCAGGTACGTATGCTGGATAATGTTATTGATATCAACAACATTGAGGTGCTGCAAGCACAATACACAAACAGCCAATATCGTGCTGTCGGCTTGGGTACATTTGGGCTGCATCATCTGCTCGCACTTGAGGGCATCCGCTGGGAGTCCGATGAAGCGGTAACCTATAATGATCATTTGTATGAAAAAATTAACTACCTGGCCGTAAAATCCAGCATGGAGCTGGCGAAAGAAAAAGGCCGTTATGCCAAATTCGAGGGTTCTGACTGGTCGACCGGGCATTATTTCACTTCCCGTGGCTATACAGACGGTACACGTGAAGGCAAATTCGTCACTACGTCCGAGTGGAGCGAGCTTGCGGAACAAGTCCAACAAAACGGTGTCCGTAACGCATGGCTGTTCGCCATTGCGCCTAACGGTTCTACGTCCATTATCGCAGGCTCTACCGCTAGTATTGATCCACTGTATGAGTTGCTTTCCTATGAAGAGAAAACAACCTACAAGATCGCTAACCCTGCACCAGATTTGAATGAAAAAACCATCTGGTACTACAAAACAGCTTTCTTGCTGGATCAACACGCTTCAATCAACATGGCTTCTGCACGTCAGCGTCATATTGACCAAGGTCAAAGCTTTAATCTATATGTACGCCCAGATATTAAAGCTACCGAATTTTTAGCGCTGCATATTCATGCCTGGAAATCGGGTATGAAGTCGACCTATTATGTACGCAGCCGCGCACTGACGATTGAAGAATGCGAAAGCTGCGCATCCTAAACTAAAGGAGAGAGGCTCTCATGCAGTTACAAAAGATTTTTAACACGGAAGCGCCTAACCGCTCTACCCGTATTATTGAAGGCGAAAACTCCGGTATCCTGAACTGGAACGATATTCGGATGCCGCATATGTACAAACTATATAAAGTACTGCTGCTGAACCACTGGATTCCAGATGAAATTCCGATGTCCAAGGACGCGTCCCAATTCCCTATGCTGGATGCCGAAGAGCAGCGCACATTCAAAATTAATATTGGCCTGCTAGCTGTGCTGGATTCCATGCAAACCATGTTTGTCGGAGATGTAAAACGATATTTTACCGATTCCTCGCTGGAAGCTATTTCGGCCATTATCGGACAACAGGAAGTCGTGCATAACCAGTCCTACTCTTACGTGCTGTCTTCCCTGGTATCAGAGCAGGAGCAGAAGGAAATTTTTGAATACTGGAAAAATGATCCTGTCCTGCTGGAGCGTAACACATTCATCTCGGACATTTATCAAGAGTTCCGCGATGAGCAGAACCCGCAAACCTTTTTCCAAGCCATGGTAGCGGATTTGATTCTGGAAGGCATATTCTTTTACAGTACATTTGCTTTCTTTTACAATTTGGCCCGTGACCAAAAAATGATGGCCACCAGCCAGATGATCTCGTATATTCAGCGCGACGAAAATCAGCATTGCTACTTCTTTGCCGAAGTGTTCAAGCAGCTTTTGGCTGATTTCCCTGAGTTGAATACCAAGGAAAATACGGACTATGTCTATCGTATGATCAACCGCGCTGTGGAACTGGAAACGAATTGGGCGCATTACACGCTCAAAGAGGTTCGCGGCATTGACTTGAACGAGCTGAGCGATTATATCAAATACATGGCAAACATGCGCCTGAGACTTCTGGGTATGGACAAAGCATACGAAGGTGTAGATGTAAACTGTATGCCTTGGATCAAGCCATTTTCCGATGAAGCGCTGAATGCAACAAAAACGGACTTTTTTGAAGCAAAATCACGCAATTATGGCAAGGTCGGAGATGACAACGGATTTGACGATTTGTAAATCATAAACTACAAGCCTTAACTCGGTTATTGCTGAGCTAAGGCTTTTTTCTATGGGGATGAAACTTGCGTAAATATGCAAAAAATTCATGAAACATATGAATTACTATTCATATTTTCCTAGTTAAACACGATATATAGGAAGGTGAAATAATATAGTAAGGAGCATATTATGAAAAGCAAAGTCAAAAAAAGATTGGGATTACAATCCAAACTCTACTTCATCTTGCTCATTCCTTTAGTTGTGATTGGCGTCATGATTCTGTGGACGACCAAACTATCTATTCAGAATGCTTCTCTATCAACCATGCAGCTAAACAATGAAGCGTTGGCGGTGAATACGGCCAAGCTACTGGACAAATCAGCCGTCAAAAGCTTAAACACGAATCCATCCGAGCAGAGCAGTGAGTATAAAAAACTTCGGAACGAGTTAAATACGCTCAGGCTGCAAAGCGGAGTCCTGTATATGTATATGTACAATCGTGTTGGCGATGAGTGGAAGCTTACAGTGGACGGAGCTGCTTGGGACGACAAAGACTACAGTCCTTTTGGAAGTCCTGTAAGTTTTACCCGTAAAGAAACGGCAGATAGATTGAAACAAGGGGAGACGGTAACTACAGATATCACAACGGACCCTGATTGGGGAACGATGTTTTCTTCCTTTACACCCATTAAAGATACAGATGGAACCATCATAGGCTATCTGGGAATCGACAGATCCCTAGCCTCTGTAACTGAAGTATACGAGAAAACCTTGCCTGAGGCCTATCGGCTAGTTATCCCTGTGGTCTCCATCATTCTGATCATTTCCATTGCGGCAATGATGCTGGTAACACGTCGAATACTACGTCAAGTGCGGTTTATTAAAGATACACTGGAGCAAGTAGCTGATGGCAATCTTACGGCTACATCGCAGCAAGTTACGTATGATCAGCTAGGTGAAATCAGCGGCTTGACGAACCGGATGGTAGAAGCCATGTCCAATATGATTGTGGACATTCAAAGCAGTTCGAGTACACTTCAGCAAGCATCCGAGAATATCGTCGTGACATCAGAAGGAACCCTTCACCAAACCGAGGAACTGTCCCGCACACTCCAACAAATTGCCGATGTATCTACAAACCAAGCAGATCAAACGATAGAGTCGGTTCAGCAATCTGACCGCTTAGGACAAACGCTGGATGAAGTCGGAAGCCATGTGCACCAATTTACGGATACGGCGCGCCATCTCAATGAAGTCCGTAATCAGGTAGCCAGTGAACATGAACTGCTATTGGAGAAGGGACGAGAAAGCGCTCTGCGAATCAAGCAAATGCAGCGTATGTCACACGCGCTAACTGAAAAGTCCCGCGAAGCAGCTAACATTGGACAGCAGGTACAGGGCATCGTAAAGCAGACGCAGATTTTATCCTTTAATGCCTCGATTGAAGCTTCGCGTGCAGGGGAAGCTGGTAAAGGTTTTTCTGTCGTAGCTCATGAAATGGGACAACTTGCCCAACAATCTGCCATATCTATTCGTGAAATTGACGAAATCTTAAGTAGTTTTGTCGAGCAAATTGAGCAAATGGGCGATCAATTTGATGAAAATATAAACACTGTCAATGAACAAGAAAAACAAATTGCATTATGTCTACAGTCTGTTGATAAAGTCACCCAGGTATCAGAGGAAGTTGAGGAACTGGCTGCACATCTGGCCCAATTGACTACAGAAATGCAGGAGGTACGTCACAGCGTAGATCAACATCTGAAGCACACAGCCAGCGCGGCGCAGCAAACTGCCGGAATGACAGAAGATGTATCCGCAAGCGCACAGAAGCAGGCCCTAGCGGTAAAAGAACTATCCGAAGTAGCCCGTAATCTGACCACACTCTCCAACAATCTACAACGTCATGCTGATCAGTTCCGGGTGAAAAATTCCGACCAGTAATGATTTCGGTGAACTGTGACCCGTAAGATGGACACTTGATTGAAAGTGTCCATCTTACGGGTCATTTTACAGACGAAAAGGAGTACACTCAAAAGGAGCATTCGCTAACATAGCGAATGCTCCTTTGAGGTTAGAAAGCCGAGCTGAGTACACCTTTATCCAGGTAGATGCATACATATATAACCTAAAGGTCTATATAAGCACTTAAGAGTTATAGCCGTTATGCCCACGATGGGGGAGTCGCAGCTGTTTTCTTCGGCTTCATATAAGAAGGATAGCCTCCCGTATGCTGGAGCATTTCAATTTCACGCAAAATACGCGGCAAGTCAGCGACCGAGTTCATCACGATGTGGGCCCCTGCCCTTTTCAAACCATATATACTTTGTCTGCGTCGTTCCTCGGCTACCCTATCGTCCACTTCACAGCTTGTAGTGTGGTTCGCGGCCAAAGCACTCTCGTTATGGTTCAACACACCAATCGTCCAAACGCCGGCATTCCGTCCTTCTTGCATATCGGCTGCTGTGTCTCCTACCTTCACAATATCGCTAAGCGGGAATACCTGCAGGCGATGTGCAATTTCATAGATCATCCAAGGATAAGGCCTCCCCTGCGAAACTTCACATGGGGCTACCATACAATCCAGCGTATAGGGTGACTGTGCAGGCGTGAATACATGACTTAGCATTTCCATCGGGCAGGATGCAGTAGCGCCTGACTGAATGCGGCGATCTTGAAGCTCCTGCAACGCCCTATCTATACCGACAGCAGTCTCAGCCCCTTGGATCAAAGAGCGAAGAACAGGGACAAGCTCAAGATAAATATGCTCAATATCCACTCTGCCAGGATGCGCACCAAAGCACTCCAACCATTTTCTACGAACCTCTGAAAGTCCGAGCACATTCGCAATATGATCCCGGATGGGCAGTCCCCGTCCATGAGATACCTGCTCTTCAGTTACCTGTATACCCTTCCATCTGAAGATGTCGCACATTCCCTGGATTAAGCCCCGACCTCCGGGGTCTAACAATGTACTTTCCAGATTAAAAATAACCGCCTGTATCATGCAATCCCCGCCTTTCCGTACCGCGGCTATCCGCAATCTTTATTTTGCTTAGGAACATGATACACAGCTAACGTAAACTCAAATGTCGTAAACGGTAAGCGGATTGTAATTGAGAATAAATTCCTTCAATGGTTTTGATTTACCGATTGAAATGAGGAGGGAGTCGCAATATGAGACAGCCTTGGAATGAATTTAATTCTAAAATGCCTTGGCGGATGGAGCTTGGTTGTTATGCGCTGAATAAGCTTGCCTGTGGAGGATTGGTTTTTGGTCTGTTATGGGTCTACTGCTATCTGACAGAGGAAATAACGGGATTGCCTGTGAGTATAGCAGGCAATAGCGGTGAACTTACCGCGCAGTTATGGGCCTATGGCTTTGCCCTTCCGGCGGCTCTTGCCGCTGATGCACTACGTGATCTTTTACCCTGGCTTCGCAAGCCTGAGCAGTTCACGCTATATCTTGCCGTAGGGTTCAGTGTCTTTCTTCTGCTAGGATCTTTGATGTCGCCTGCTGGAACGGGCATCTCGTTGAGCAACGGCATGGCAGGTGCAGGGATTACACTGCTCTATTATGGCGGAAGGCACTGGCTGAACCGTGAATATGGAGTACAGATCATGCTGGCCTTCCTCCTGCCACTGCTGCTATGGATTATAGGGCTTCAATGATGTCGCCAGCTACCACTGAGGCGGGATGCTGGCGATGGCGCGCGGCCGTTTCTCCAGCCGCACCATGCAGATACACGCCAAAGGCTGCTGCCTGTGAAGCGTTCAAGCCTTGGGCCAACAACCCTGCGATGATGCCTGTCAGCACATCGCCCGCACCGCCTGTCGCCATCCCGGCGTGGCCTGTGGTATTGACGTAGGTCGCTCCGTCGGGACACGCAATGACCGTGCGTGCTCCCTTGAGCACCAGCGTGACTCCATGTGTCCGGGCGTACTCCCGGGCATGGGTGATACGGTCACGCTGCACCTCCGCTGTCGATATTCCCAGCAGACGTGCCATTTCACCGGGATGCGGCGTTAACACGATTGCCGCATCTCTCGACTTCCATGCATCCAGCTCAGGCCCCGCCGAGGCGAGGATGTTCAAGGCGTCCGCGTCAAGCACGAGCGGACCGCTGTATTCCTCCCATAGGCGGCGCAGCCAGCCAGTGTCCCCTGCGAAGCGGCCGAGGCCAGGCCCGACGGCCAGCACATCGCGCGCCTGCGCGAGCTGTAGCAGCTCATCTGCGGAGTCGGCGTTCCATTCGCCGTCGCTGCCTGTTGCTGCGGCAGCGAGCATCAGCTCTGGTGCGGCGCCAATGACGCGTGGCAACAGCGCTTCTGGCACCGCCCACGTCACAAGCCCGCTGCCTATGTGCAAGGCGGCACGTGCGGCCAGCAGGCCCGCACCGCTCATGCACAGGCTTCCGCCTGCGACCAGAACGTGGCCGTAGGTGCCCTTGTGCCCGTCCGGCACACGGCTGCGGCTGACGTCCACGTCCAGCGCGTCGCGCAGCGTATCGCTGGTCAGGAGCCGCAGCTGCACGCCACGCTCACGGGCAAGGCCGGGCGGGATACCGATGTAGCGTACCACCACATCACCAGCGTTTCCGGCGCCCGGATATTGGGCGAGCCCACACTTCAAGTAGGCAAGGCATACGGTGACACGCGCATGAATGCACGGCTCGTGCAGCGCACCTGTGTCGGCGTCGAGTCCGCTAGGCACGTCTACCGACACGATCGGCGCGCCGCTGGCATTAGCCTCGTGAATCAGCGAGGCGTAAGGTTCGCGCGGTGGACCTTGCGTGCCTGTGCCCAGCAGGGCATCGACGATGCCAGAGGCACCGCGCAGGTCGAGGTTATCCCGACCATAGAGGATAACCGGGATATCCAGCGCCGCGATGATATCGCGCTGGGCAGCCGCTTCACCGCGCAGCGTTGCAGGCGGCTCGGCATACACAACGGTGACGCGCAGACCTGCATCGGTCAGATGGCGGGCTGCCACCAGTCCGTCACCGCCGTTGTTGCCTTTACCTACGAGGATATACCAGTGTGCTCGTTCACGTACGCCATATTGCCCACCGCTCGATGAATCCGTCCGTATAACGCCGCCATGTCCTGGTACATCCCCCGGTCCTGTGTGTGTGACCTCATTTATGCCATCGCTTGTTCCACGTCTCTCCGCACAAAGCTTCAGTACCTCGTCAGCTACTGCTCGCCCGGCATTTTCCATCAAGATCAGGGCCGGGATTCCCAGTTTGTTAATCGTGTACCGATCCAGTTGCCGCATTTGTTCGGCGGTCACCATATACATGCTTTTTCGCCTCCCATATAGCCATCCCTGTTGATTAATATCCGACGGTAAAGCGGGAATTGACAAATTCCCCTTCTACTAACTCATCAATCAGGGCTACCGCATAATCCTCGACAGAGATGCGACTATGACCTAATTCATCAACCACCAAATGATCCAAGCCAATACGGAACTGTCCTGTACGTTTACCTGGTTCAATAATTCCGGCAGGACTGCAATAGGTCCAGTCTACATCCGCAGCACGGTACAGCTCCAGGGCATCAGCGTGCGCAGCCGCCAGCGGCTTCACTTCCTCCGGAAACTCAGCGGTATCCATGAGACGCTCACCGGATTCTGTTTTCAGACTGCCCGCTCCGCCAACGACAAGTATGCGCTCCGCGCCGGAACGCCGTGTTCCTTCCAGTAAAGAACGAGTTGCTTCGAGCAGTTCCTCCTCAGCTCCAAACTTGGGACCATAGGCGCTAATGATAGCATCGTGCCCTTTGGCTACCTCTGTAACGGAATTCGGGTTTAGAATATCCGCCTGAACCACCGTCAAATATTCACTTTGCTCCGTCACTCGTTGCGGATCGCGCACTGCCGCCGTCACCTCATACTTACGCTTGATCGCTTCCTTTACTAACGCTTTGCCAATTGTTCCTGTCGCTCCAAAAATAATTACTTTCATATTAAGTTGCCTTCTTCCTATCTATAATTTTCTTACTGTTAATTATCCGTTTTATAACTAGCTCAAACTCGTACGGGATTTTCAGCTTACAGTCCCCCCGGCTGGCGCCAGTACATCCCTTCTGACCCCGGACTGACCAGTTGGAAGCCGAACTGCGCATATAACCGGTCGGCTGGCTTATCCGCAATCAGCGTTGCAAAGCTGCCCGCCGGAACCTCCCGTCTTAAATACTCCATAATCTCTTCCATAAGCTTACGCCCATAGCCCTTCCCCTGATGGGAAGGCTTGACTGCAATATCCGTAACCAGAAAAAACACACCGCCATCACCGCTCACCCGGCCCATCCCGATCAATTCCTGTCCAAGACGTAGCGTTACAGTAAATAGGCTGTTCGGCAGGCCCTTAGCTGCCGCTTCTTCCGTAATTTGCGATAAACCAGCCTCCTTGCGTAAAGCCCGATATTCCTCGACGGCTGGAATGGCGTAATCTACGCGAAGCAGCTCGTACGGTTGATTCGATATCTCATGATGTTCTGTTGCAAATTCAATTTTTTTATTCATGCCGAATCTTCCTTCCTGCTGTAATCTTGTCTATTTTACCAAAAAATACTTCATAGTTCTTGGTTTAGAGATATACAAGCCCTTGAAATGCCTGTGTGGTCTGTGCAATAGTGTAGAAAGAACAATGGAAGGAGGGATTGCGGGTGTCCCCGACGGACTTCGCGGCATTAGCCGCATATATCTCACCCGGTCTGATCGCCTTCCTGCTGGCGTTGTCCTTGCTGGTATGGCTGTATGTTCACAGTGCAGCCCAGCTTCGCAATTCGCGTCAGCAGCGGCTCGAGGAATTACAGGAATCACTGCGTATCTATGGCCGGTTAGCTGGTTATCTCCAAACGGCTACCCAGAACGCGATCAACAACAGTGAAAAGCAGCAGCACCAGAATGGACTAATCCATGCTCTTCAGGAGGCTAAGGCCGCCCCCTATTTGACCCCTCACCTTCAAGAGCAGGTTCAAGCATCCCTTCGGGAATGTGATCCATTCCGCCGGGAATTGCTTCTCAAATCACTGGAGCGTGAAATGAACAAACTGATCGAGGAACGACGACTTGTTCTACTGGAATCCCATGCTCCAGGCTGGGGAACAGCATTATGGAAACTATTGCGCCCAGCGGCCGGTCCGCTGGCGCTGGCGGGAATGGTCTGGTTAATCTCAAGATTGGTTATAGAACTGATAACCTACAGTCATGTCGATGTTAGTCTACCCGACACCACACAATCTGCCTCATGGCTTATAGGGTATGCATGGATAAGGTTCGTTTCTGGCTTAATCGCCTTGCTGTATGTCTATCGTCTGATGACCCTGCGTAAACAAAATGATCTGGACGTGACGGCATCCCATTTCCCAACAAGCCTGTTGTGTATGGTCATCGCCGTTGTCGCCCTGTTTCAGTGGCTCGGGCCAGAAGCATCTCCCTACATACTGGCTGCACAGCTTGTGCTGTTCTTGATTGGCTTCCGACTTACCCGAGGTCGCTCGCGAAGTGATCGTCCTTATGTGGGTCATCCCGGCTTGATGAAGTCCGATGGTTCGCAGCACCAGGAATTACACACAACTGACAAAGATACAACCGCTGATACTTCTGTGGCTGATGAACATATGCGGTCCTAAACACCAGGTGCGCCTGAAATAGATCCCGTATACATCCCGCAAATCACATACCATCACAGGACATCCCAACACACAAAGAAAGAGTTCATGGGGTGTCCTGTTTTTTGAACAATTTTTGGCTTTTTGCCGGGTTAGGCTTGTGCCAGCGATCAAGGAAAGGGTATATTGTTTATATAAATGTAAATCATATCGTTTTATATGTATGAATATTGAAAAAAATCCATATATGTTAAACTACCATCAATTTATGATGTGCGTTAGAATTGGAGGAATTATGCAACTGGACATTTCTGAAAAATCACTTCCCGTTTATGAAGCGCTGGCCAGTGAGGTTCGGCTGAATATGATTGTTCTGCTTGCGGAGAAACCGATGAATATACGTGAGCTAGCGGAAGCGCTGGGACTCAGTAGTGCGATTATGACAATGCATGTTAAGAAACTGGAAAGGGCATCCATTATTTCGACTAAAATGCTGCCCGGACGAGGCGGGGTTCAGAAAGTATGCTCATTGGCTACGGACAAAATTGAAATCGCCATGCCACGCTATCAGCAGGATGTACGGCAATTTCATCAGACGGAGATTTCCGTCGGACACTTTACAGATTTTGAGATTCAGTCCACCTGCGGTCTAGCCACCGTCGAAAAGATTATCGGAGAATTTGATGAGCCTCGTTCATTCTTGGACCCTGAGCGCTTCAATTCCAAAATTCTGTGGTTTAGCCAAGGGTATATGGATTATAAAGTGCCGAATTTCCTATTGTCCAGTCAAAAAGCTGAGGAACTGGAAATTTCAATGGAATTATCATCAGAAGCCCCATTTACCAATGATAATTGGCCTTCAGACATCACATTTTTCCTAAATGATGTGAATTTGGGCACTTGGACCAGTCCAGGGGATTTTGGGGATAATCGTGGTAAATATACACCTTCATGGTGGCCTGATTTTATCAATCAGTATGGCCTACTTAAGAGACTTCGCGTTACGTCTGAAGGCACCTTTATGGATGGCAAGCAGATATCCGATGTGACTCTAAGCGACGTGCTGATTGACCAGAAGCAATGGAAATTCCGTATCGCTATTTTGGATGATGCCCAGCATATTGGAGGGGTAACCCTGTTCGGTACCGGATTCGGTAACTATAACCAGGATATCCTGTTCCGTTTGTACTACAAACCTGCGGAAAACCATACCAAAACAGCAACGGTAGAAGCTGGCGAGAGCAGCAAGTAATCATTAGACCCCTTCAAAACCTGAACACGGCGTTTTGCCCATGCCTTTCTTGGGAGACAAAGCGCCGTGTTTTACTTTATCCTCTTTTACTGGTCCTTCGACCCTTTTTTGCCATGCGCTGTGTAATTAACGTACAGGTTCAATACATACCGGTGAAGGAACCTCCAATACATATCCCGTTCGGGTCAGCCGTCCATCATCCTCATGGATAGCAAAGGATACAATGTTGTTTCCCTCCTGATTCGCCACTAGCAAATAACCAGACAAGATGTTGAAGTTACGCGGCGTACTGCCGAAACTCTCGACCCATTCAATCGTCTTCAGCTTCCCGCTGTCTAGATCGACATGGTAGAGTACGATGCTGTCATGTCCTCGATTGGATACATACAGAAAACGTCCACAGGGAGTAATCCGAATATCCGCTGCTGTATTTTCTACATCGATAATGCCTTCTGGCAGTGTGGACAGACTTTGCAGCAAGGTAAGCTTACCATTACGTTCGTTATAACCAAACACAGCGACGGTATTATTCAATTCATTGGCGACAAAGGCATATCGACCCGAGGGATGAAAAACCAGATGACGTGGGCCGGAACCAGGTGGCAAATCTGTCTCACGGTGGGTTACCAATTTCCCATCCTCTGTCAAACGATAACCTATAATCTGATCCAGCCCCAGATCACATACCATAGCATACTGTCCTGAAGGATCAGGAATAATCGAGTGTGGATGTGGCGCATCCTGACGGTCCTGGCGAATCCCTGACCCCGTATGCTGAACCTGCCCCGACATGTCTCCCAGTCCTCCTGCTTCTGTCGCAGGGAATACAACGGCATTGCCCCCAGAATAGTTAGAAGCCAGCACATAGCGTCCATCTGTTGTTACGGATACATAGCAAGTATGTGCTCCCTCCGTTCCTTTTCGATCCAAAGGATGCAATTCCCCCGTCTGGGTGTTCACCTGATATGTGTACAGTTCGCCTTGGTCTGTCTCACTGGCAGCATACAACTTCGCCCCATTCGGATGCAGTGCCAGAAAAGAAGGTCTCTCGATTCCTTCCACACCTCCAACCATACGCAAATCACCATTGTCCATATGCAAAGCGCCTATATAAATTCCTCTTTCTTCACGAGACGCATAAGTTCCTATATAAAACAACTGCTCATTCCGCTCTTCCATCCGATCTCAGCTCCTTTTAGCGTATTACTTACATGTTATCCGACTTTTAAGTTCTACTTTTTATCTGGTTATAAACTTATCATGCATTATTACCCAAGATTCTGCCGTTTCATTAACAAGTGGCTATGTATGCAAAAAAATAGCCTCTTCCGCTGCAACCTGTGGTTCATAAGAACGTCACAGTTCACACCAAAAGAGACTATGTTTACAGAGAAAATAACGTTAAACCGCTGTGGATTGCGTATCTCTACTTTTCCATTTTACAGCCAGCCCCAAACTAAGCATGAGAATGACCGCCCCAAAAATGTACGGCAAATTGATATGCACCTCAAACAATGTACCCGCAAGCGCAGGTCCCAGAATATTACCAATACTCATATAAGCATTGTTCATCCCGGCTGCAACTCCCTGCTCATCTCCTGCCATTTTGGATAAGGCCGTATTAATGGCTGGTCGCAGCAACGATGTAGCGGTAAAGAAGATAAGTGATACTCCGAGTACATAATAAAAGTTCCCTGAGAGCAGCATAAGCACAAGGGAAATCGCGGAAAACAGAAAAGAACCGATAATCACACCTTTTTCACCAAAACGGTTCAACATCGGACTAATGACCGCAGCTTGAATCACGGTCCCGACCAATGCACCTACCGTAATAATGATAGCAATATCACGTTCATTGTAATGAAACTTGCCTGTTACAAAGAACGGAAACATCGTTTCAAAATGCGTCAGGCCAAAAGTTAACGTGAATATCATAATCAGCAGCATAAAGTACGGCTTGCGGAAAGACAGCGCAAACTGTTTAATCACATTGTCACGTTTTACCTTAACATTTCGAAACTTCAACTGCTTCTCCAACGACAAGGTTTCGGGCAGTAAAATCAATGAAATCAGTGCCGCTAAACCGGATACCGCCGCCGAAACGTACAAGGGTGTACGAAGCGAGATATCTGCCAGCAAACCACCTACACCAGGACCGATCACAAAACCAAGCGACATAGCGGCCCCCAACAGCCCCATTCCTCTGCCTCGGTTATGGACTGTTGTGATGTCGGCAATATAAGCCATCATTGGAGGGATCATAAATGCCGCTCCTGCACCCCCGAGCAAACGGGAAATATACAGCATCGTCAACGAGTGTCCAATCGCAAACAATACAGAAGACACCGTCATGATGACCAAACCGATAATAATCATTTTTTTACGTCCGTATTTATCGGACCATTCCCCAGCTAACGGCGAAAATATAAACTGGGTCAAGCCAAACACGGCAACCAGATAGCCTCCCGTTTCACCACTGCCTCCCAAGGAACCCATGAACTTGGGGAGGATCGGAATAATGAGTCCAATCCCCAGCATGGCAATAAACATATTAATCATCAAAATGACGAGCGGCCCCATTTTCAACTGTTGTGAATCCGACATGTTGCGTTTTGTCCTCCTCAGGTTCTTTATTTCGTATACGAATTTCTTATTTTGCAACTATTTCAGCAAAACTCTTCATTATATTAATAGAGCGGGAGGCAAATAACAATCATAAAATACTTCCGATAACCCTGAATGTTACCTTTGACAAGGTAGCAAAAAGGAACAACCACTAAATCATGAGGTTGTCCCTCTTATAACGTTTCACCATCCTTTATTTTTGTACAATAGCGATCGCAATATCATAATCAAATTTCTGAATTTCTGAGGATGGAATATCAAAAGGGTTCACCGGCTTCAGCCGATTCGACTCGATCCAATATACCCCCTCTGTCGTATTACGCTCATAGCCATTACGATCCAACCAAGCAAATAAGTCATCATAAATCGTATTTAATCGTTCCCGATCTCCCTGAAAACGGGTCACCGCATACTCTCCTTCAGGCACCTCAATGCGTTCAAGACTATCCGGCACTTCATTCCACGAGAACACTTTAACACCCACCTTGACTGCCGTACTTCCATTCTCTTCAACAACTGTCCATTGGGGAGTTAACACATAGCCTATATCTGCGTCCAAACGACCTGAGTGGTTCTCTGGAACGTTCTGTTGCACTTGTTGCCACTGTCTGCGTACCTCATCACCCAATTCTGCAAAAGGGGCTTGCGCAGTCAGCGCTGCTACCTTGAAAGCCGATATCCGCTGAATAACTACATCGAGATTTGAACTCATACGGTTTCCTCCTCATCAAGTGGATACTACCAAACTTCCTATATCCTTATGGTGAATCTTCGAATAGCTCCTGCAACAACTTTTCCTTGTTATTCAGAAATTGTTTGGTGATGATGTAATGATCGGTTTCCTCTAGCGTCCGTGTGTCGATCCCTTCATGTGTCAGATGATACAGGACCGAATCTGGATAAGACATCAAGATGGGGGAATGTGTAGAAATGATAAACTGCGATCCCTGCTGCACAAGCTCATGAATCCGTGCAAGCATGGCCATCTGGCGTAAGGGCGAGAGTGCTGCCTCTGGCTCATCCAAAATATACAATCCTTGTCCTCCAAACCGATGCACAAATGCAGCAAAAAAAGACTCGCCATGCGACTGCTCATGTAGCGACTTCCCCCCATACGAATCTCGAATGGGCCGTCCTCCTCCTTCTCGATCCAGCTCGTCGATATGAGTCGCCACATTATAGTAGCTCTCCGCCCGGAAAAAGAAGCCGTCTCTCGGCTTTTCGATCCCTCTCACCAACCGAATATGCTCATGCAGCGCGGAATGCGTGGCTTGTGTAGAAAAGTTAAAATTTTTAGTGCCACCCTCCGGATTAAATCCCCACGCGACCGCGATTGCCTCCATAAGCGTCGATTTACCTACACCGTTTTCTCCAACAATATAGGTAACGAAAGGATGGAATTTGAGTTCATTCCACTGTTGAAGAGCCTTTAAGTTAAAAGGGTATTGGCTCCTGTCAGCATCTGGAGGCCATAATAGCTCCAATCGACGTATAAAAAGATTACGATCCCATATACTCATATCCAGTCAGCTCCAATGCCAAGCAATTTACTAGGTATTCCATCATTATATTGGAATTATTTACAGCAATCAATCTGAACTCCCATTTCGTAACCCTTCTGTTGTTATTCAAGCTATTATTACAGGTATAATATAACGAAGCCTTTTATTTGGGCAGGAAATTTTTCGCGCATTATCAGTCTCAATCTTATCCTTTTTCAAGCAGGTGAATCTATGAAGTCAAATCACAAACCGATCCAATCCTTTAAAATCGTACAGTATATGATGACCATCTATAGGCAGCGATTGACGCGTATTTTGCTACCGCTGGCTGTACTGGCTTTTATTATATGGGAGGCTGGACGAGAGCTAAAAGACTTTAATCTGGCACGGATGCTTCATGAGCTGCGGCGAATGGATGCCACGTTTCTCATCGAAATTGGCTTGTTCTCCCTGGCAGCCGTGGCAGCTATGAGTGCTTACGATTATGTAATCAGGCATCATTTTAAGCTTCAGGTTAAGCCTGGAACGACATTCCGGTACGCCTGGATCTCCAATACCTTCAATAATGTCTTCGGCTTCGCCGGCTTTACAGGAGCTGGACTGCGCACTGTGCTGTATAAAAAGAGCGGTGTGCCATTGGGTGTTATCACCTCGGCGGTCGTATTTCTTTCGCCTGTCGTTATTACCGGACTATCTTTGCTGGCTTGGGGCGCTATTGTCCATCTATATCCAGTGCAGCCTGTGCTGGATGCTCACCCATGGCTTCATTGGGCACTGTGGGGAATGGCACTATACCTGCCTCTATTTCTGATCATGCAGCGCTCCAAAAAGTATGCCACCTGGTTCAACAAGGGAGAAGGACAGCTCTCCTGGTTCACCATCTCTGCCTCCATTGGCGCCTCTCTGCTGGAATGGCTTCTGGCTGGTCTTACCTTTGCATGGATCGGCTCGCACTTGCTCCATGAGCTGCCGCTCCATGCTGTGTTCGGTATCTATGTGATAGCCGCAATTGCAGGGTTAATCAGTCTTGCACCCGGAGGCGTCGGCGCATTCGATATTATTGCCTTGCTTGGGCTGCAAATGGCAGGAGCCAACTCGGACCGGGCGCTGGCTGTGCTGCTGGTCTTTCGCGTCTTTTATTTCATCATTCCGTGGCTCATCGGCCTGGTATTAGCCGCGCTGGAAATGATCCCGCGTAACGAGCGCCTGAGCCAGCTCGCTGAGACAGGCTGGGATTACTCCCTGAATGCCTGGCAGAAGGTATGGGGCTGGCCTGGTCAATTTCGGTTTTTAGCCGATCTGGGGGTGTGGGCGCTTGGCAAGCTGGTACTCATCTCTGGCGTAGTGCTTCTGTTGTCGGCCGCTACGCCTGGTCTACTGTATCGGCTCCGTTTTGCTGAACATTTGCTCACTCTACCCGTTATGCGCTTATCGCATGAAATCTCGGTCATCATCGGAATTATGCTTGTCGTTTTGTCCCACGGAATTTCTCTGCGTATTCGCAGAGCATTGCGGCTAACATTGATACTGCTGCTGACAGGAGCCATTTTCACCTTCACGAAAGGTCTGGATTTTGAAGAAGCCTTATTTTTGCTGTTCGTAGCGTTAATGCTGTGGATTTCGCGTTCACGATTTTATCGGGTCAGTGCGCCGCTGAATCGGCACAACATTTTAATATGGGGCGGATTATCTCTACTCGTAACTGGTGCTTATTTTATAATCGGGGCAGGCTCCAATACTCCATTTATGCGTCATTTGCATGCCAAGGTCCACCTGGACTTTTTTATGAACCGCAGCGATTACGGAGTTACAGCCGTATTTAGTTTGATTTTGGCATGGGTATTCTTGACGGTGTATTTCTTTCTTCGTCCTCAACGTAGCATCAGCAATCTACCCGACGCACTGGAGCTGGTTAAGCTAAAAGAATTTTTGGAACGACAGGGTGGTAATCTCGTTTCTCATATGCTTTTTCTCGGCGATAAATATCTGTATTGGACCAAGGACGAACAGGTAGTTCTCCCCTATGCTCGCAGTCGGGACAAACTGATTGTATTAGGTGACCCCCTCGGTCCAAAGGAACGTGTGAGTGAAGCCATTCAGGAATTCCAACGGTTCGCGGATCGCTATGCTTTGACGGCTGTATTTTATCAAGCATCACCGGAATATTTGTCCATCTATCACGAGAACGGCTATCGCTTTTTTAAATTGGGCGAGGAAGCGCTCGTGCCGCTGGAGTCCTTTACACTAACGGGCAAAAGCAATCAGGCGCTGCGAAGCGCCAAAAATCGCTTTGACCGCGAAGGCTATTCATTCGAAATGATCCAGCCTCCTCTAGAGGCGTCATTGATTGAGGAGATGCGTCATATTTCGGATATTTGGCTGGACGGGCGCAAGGAGAAGGGATATTCACTCGGCTGGTTCAAAGAACCTTACCTTCAGTTGGCTCCAATTGCATTGCTGAAAGACTCTGAAGGGAAGGTTATTGCTTTCGCCACGATGGCCCCTGCCTATGATCATGGGCAGACGGTCTCTATCGATCTGATGCGTCACCTGCCTGACACACCCAATGGAACGATGGATTACTTATTCACACGGGTCATTGAGTGGGCCAAGGAGAGTGGATATACGACATTTAATCTGGGCATGGCACCGCTGTCCCAGGTAGGACAAAGCGAAAAGGCACTGCGCGAGGAAAAGCTGGCTCGACTTGTTTTTCAATACGGGGGACATTTTTACGGCTTCCAGGGGCTCCGACGCTTCAAGGATAAGTTCAAGCCGCAGTGGGAGCCGCGCTATCTAGCCTATCCAGCTTCTGTTTTTCTACCGATCCTGACGCTGGAACTGGTGTATCTCGTGTCCAAACGCTCAGACTAAACGAGGTACGAAATAAAAGGATTTTGACAGTTCAAAACGACGTAAAAAAGGGTGTTCCTCGCCACAATGGTTGCAGGAACACCCTTTTATATTCACTATTCGTCTTAGAAGCTGCCTTTTACAACAACGTCAGACAGTGGGAAACGTCCTGATGGACGTGCTGGTACTTGTGCTTTACCTACACTAATAAGCATGGTTGGCAGGTAACGTGCCGGAATATTGAATTGCTCGATCAATTGTGCTGGAATAAATCCACCCATTGCGCAAGTATCGTAGCCCAAAGATTTAGCAGCCAGCATAATGTTTTGTGCTGCAAGAGCAGAGTTCAGAATCGCTGCATCGCGAGCTACCTGCGGGTTTTGGTACGCGCCATTGATTTGTCCTACCAATGCGTCACGGATTTCCGCTGGCAATGCTCCTGCTTCTACCGCTTGATCATAAATGACAGCATTACGGTTCGCTTCCAGATCACCCAGTACGGCAATCGTAACAGAGCTCTCTGCTACTTGACCTTGGTTGTAGGCGATAGGCAACAATTTTTGTTTGTCTGCTTCGCTTTCGATAACGAGGAATTTCCAATGTTGAAGGTTCCATGCGGAAGGAGCTTCTACCGCGGCAGTCAAGATTGCTTCCATATCTTCCTCTGGCATTTTAAAATCCTTTACATAGCTTTTTACCGCGTGTCTTTCACTAATAACAGATAAGGTTTCATTTTTCCGGCTGCTCGACATTCTGGGCACACTCCTAATTTCTTAATATATATCTTGAATCTTCATTAACTTCCCAAACTACTGCAATTATAAAAATGATAGTGAATGATGTCAATATGTTTAAGTATGACCCCGCACTCAAAATACAGTACAATACGGATAAAGACATGCATATCGGCAAATGCCTGCCGATGGGACAAGACACGATGAGTTCATACTGTTCTCATTTGAATTTAAAAAGGAGCGTTACTATGATCGGATCGTTTAAAAAAACGGATATTGCTTTATTTGCCGCCTGGGTAGTAGCTTGTGTGGCGACATTGGGCAGTCTGTATCTCAGCGAGATCTTGGGATATGAACCTTGTAAACTGTGCTGGTTTCAGCGTATTCTGATGTATCCCCTGACCCTTCTACTCGGAATCGCATATTTTCGAGGTGACACAAAAATACGGATTTACGTTATGCCGTTAGCTATCATTGGAGGTGCGATTTCGGCCTATCATTTTATCATTCAGCGTATCCATGCAGCCGCCAAAGCAGCCACGCAAACTTCGACGGCTTGCGGTAGAGTATCCTGCGAACAGGATTATCTGAACTGGCTGGATTTCATCACCATTCCTTTGCTTGCACTCATTGCTTTTATCCTTATTATTGTAGCGATGGGTTATGTCATGCGCCAAGAGAAAAAATCTGCTGCTGGAGAGGTACAAGCACAAGAACTCGCATAAGATGAAAGAGACCCGATTATAGGGCCGGTTACCACCAAGAGGCGTATAATCCGCTTGCCGGAGGAAAGACTGTAACTAAATATATCCATTGCATATGTGCTATAATGTAGAAGGTTTGCAGTCTGTCCAATAACGCTTATATTCCTTATAGAGGGGGCCAGTCCATGTTTCATATCAGCACCCCATTGCTGCAATATGGCGCAACTTTCGGTATGATCTTAATCGCTATATCGGCTATTTTCATCCGTATGAAGACAGGTCATCGCCCGATTAATGCCAAAAAAATCATCATTCCTCCGCTCGGCATGAGCACCGGTTTTATGATGTTTGTGGTACCGGAAGTACGGGTTCCCTGGCTTTGGGCGCTGGGCGCTTTTCTGGTCGGCTGGTTTATTTTTTCCTACCCGTTGATCCGCAGCACTAAATTTGAGTTGCAAGAAGGGCTGGTTTTCGTGCAACGCTCACGCACCTTCTTTTTTATCCTGATCAGCCTACTGATCGTCCGATTGCTGCTGCATGAATTTATTCAGCATTACATTACCATTCCGCAAACAGCAGGGCTATTTTTCATCCTAGCCTTCGGGACCTTGTTACACTGGCGGCTTCGTATGTATTTTCAATATCGTCAGTTCGTTCCGGACGAGACGGAAGTCCGCATCTGACCAACGGATATTTAACGTGCACACTCGCATGTTGCTGTATAGACCAAAAAGACACGTTCTCCCCACAGGAACCGTGTCTTTTTGGTCTTTTTAGTCTATCGGGGGCTGCCGCTTCTCTCTTTTTACATTTGATTGTTTTCTCCTGAATGATTAATATAATGGACGATGTTATGAACCTGCCGTATTAAAATTAGAGATGAGGATTACGATGAATAAAGCAAAGATTCTTATTATTGAAAATGATGCTCCGATTACCGACTTGCCTTCGTACGGACCACCGGATGCATTACTACCGTCTTCGGAGCCGGATACAAATTTTAAAAAATGGGTGGTTAAGCATGATACGTAAAATCAGCATCAAATTTCTGATCGGTTTTTTTCTGATTTTTTCGCTTTCTTTTGTCGTGCTTAATCAGACAGTCAAGGAATTTATCCGGACAAGCAATCAGAATCTGGTTACCTCCGAACTCGTCGGACTGAAAAATAATAGCAATGTGTATGTACGCCAGGCTTTCCTGATTAACCATTTCAGCAGCAATGAGCTGTATTTTGGAGAAATCGCCAGGGAGATAGCCACTAATCTGAACCATACCACGGACAGCAGTATTGGCGTGTATACGGTGGAAGGCAAATTGCTTTATGCCCCAGACAGCTCCATATTTCAGCAGCAAATGCAAAGCGATCTGCAGCAAGCGATTGACGGCAATACAGCGTACAGCATTACTTATGATCGTAATAAGACGACTGTTCTTTTCTCCTATCCGGTTGTTATAGACGGTTCAAAGGTGGGCATCCTGCGTTTTTACAAAGATTTCAGCTCACTTTACGAACAAACTGGACAGATTCGACAGATTACCCTCTATATTGCCCTAGCGATTTTTGCGGCAGCCTTTCTGTTTTCCTATATTCTTTCCAGGCATATTACCATCCCGCTGACCAGACTGACGCAGGCCTCCACCGAGGTAAAAAACGGAAATCTGGATATCCGCCTACATTTTAAACGCAGGGATGAAATTGGCCGACTGGCTGAGAATTTTAACGATATGATTGGTCAAATTAGCAGACAAATTCATATTATTGAGAAGGATCGGGACCATTTAAAGCAGCTTCACCAGCAGGAAAAGCGCTTTTTTGACAATATTACTCACGAACTGAAAACGCCGTTAACCTCCATTTTGGGATATGCGGAGCTGATCAGGCTTAACGGTGAGAAAGACCGTGCTTTTTTTGATAAAGGAATGAATCATATTATCGAGGAGAGCAGGCGCCTGCATGCGATGGTGCTAAAACTACTGGAAGTTTCACGCAAAAATATCATGCTCCAAGAGCTTGAACGGGTGGATATCGGGCTGATCCTGCAGGATGTGTGTGAATCAATGATGATCCGCTCTCAGCGCTATAAAAAAACCATTGAATATGAGATTAATGAGGAATTGATCATGTTGGCCGATCGGGACAGAATCAGACAGATGTTCATCAATTTGATAGATAATGCGATTAAATACAGTTTGCCTTTTTCGGCAGTATCGGTAAAAGCGGTGCGGGCAGAAGAAAAGATTCGCTTGATCTTCAGCAATCCAAGCGATCCAATTGAAGCAGAACATCTGTCACGCCTATTACAGCCGTTTTATCCGGCTCATTCCGACAGCGCCGAAGAAGGCAGTGTAGGATTGGGACTCAGCATTGTGAAATCTATCGTTGAAGAACTTGCGGGTTCCATCTTAATTACAAATGAGCATAATGAAACTATCGTTACGGTAGAATTTAAAGCGCTGGAAACCGCGGGGAACGGAGAATGAATAATGGGCAATAAATATAAATATGTTGTAATGCCGCTGGTCGTATCTCTCGTGATATTACTGCTGTCAGGATGCGGTTCAGAACCAAAAACAGAGACTGTCGTCATCGCCGACAGCAATGAAGTTTCCAGTACCGATCAAAGCTCTCGTCCGTTTCAGGTCCAAAAAATATATCGGCTTCCGGATCGTTTTGCAAATCGGGGCCAGCTGCTGGGCTGGTCGTCTGGAGATGCCATCATCGCATCGTTCGGGGCCATGACCATACTGAAGCGAGGCACGCTGGAACGTTTAACTTATCCGTATGAGCAAAGCAAGGTCATATCCGAAATCGACAAGGTAACTTCCAATACAATACTTTCCCCCGATGGGAAATATATTTGCGAAGTTTCCCCTTCTTCCTCGGAGACAACCTTAAAGCTTATTTCCTTGCAGGATGGCAAGGAAAAGGAAATAGACAGGATCAGCACCAGAAACGAATCTTATGTACAATATGTTTCCTGGTCGTCCAACAGTTCGTATATCAGCTACCTGGTAGAAAACCTGGTTGATCATGGAACTGATAGCCTATACATCTACGATGTTGGGTCTCAAACTTCCAGCAAATATCAGTTAAAAGGGATCCTAAAGGAAGACACACTTTT
The DNA here is from genome assembly GCF_044784315.1 of Paenibacillus sp. DP01. Classification (NCBI taxonomy): domain Bacteria; kingdom Bacillati; phylum Bacillota; class Bacilli; order Caryophanales; family Paenibacillaceae; genus Paenibacillus; species Paenibacillus sp. DP01. The sequence goes on along the minus strand of NZ_CP173059.1, from coordinate 558,168 downwards.
GAGTGTTAACCTTGCAAATGATGGCCGCAGCGTACTGCTACAGTTATTTGGTGCAAAACAAGGCCAGAAAAAGGTGCTAACCCTTGGGAAGGTTTCGGGAAAGAATATTGAATTTCAATACGAGCGTCAGATTGGTGGAGATTCAGTAGCCTGGATGAATAACGACCAGTTTGTGTTTCTCGGAACGGATAATTCATTGTACGAATATGATCAGCGAAACGGCGAGCTCTCTGTCATTTTGGAAAAAGTGCTTGATTTTGAATTTTCGCCTGACAGGAAAAATATCGCATACACCGTGTATGATCAAAATGTCACTTACGTAGCCAAGGTGCAGGGAAGAAATATACTGTACAACGAACCGGTGTATCGCGGAATTGTGCCAACGCATATGTATTGGAATCCGAACAATAAAAGTGTACTACTTCAAGGACAAAAACAGTTGGATTCCTCGCAGACTGCGCCAACGGATTCTCCTAGTAAGGAGTCATTGATCATTGAGTTGAAATAGCGATTAGGATTTCTATATTTGTGGATGTCAAAAACCTTACTTCGGTTGTTCAGCCGGAATAAGGTTTTTCTTTTTGCAACCGTTGTGACAATTTGTTTACATGTTGATCAAACTTTCGCGACATCTTTTTTCTATAGTAAATGAAGCAAGATCATTAGCCTATAAGGACAAGGAATGGACCATAGTGAATGAAAATCCGAATCTGCACCTAAATCAACCCATAAAACGTTATATGACCGGTCTGGATGGGCTAAGGGCCATCTCTGTGCTTGCTGTTATTGCTTATCATCTTCATCTTAGATGGGCAGAGGGTGGGCTGCTAGGAGTGGAGATTTTCTTCGTCCTGTCAGGCTATCTGATTACGGATCAGATCCTTTATGAATGGAGGACACGCAACGGTTTTTCCATTGTGCGGTTCTGGATCAGACGAATGCGCAGACTACTGCCGGCAATGCTCTTTATGCTGACTGCAGTGGCATTGTGGCTTTTAATTACCGATTTTTCCAGACTGCAAGCATTAGAAGGCCATTTTGTATCCTCGCTTTTTTACGTAAACAACTGGTATCTCATTTTTCATCATGTTTCATATTTTGAGAGCTTTGGCCCGCCTTCTCCAATTGGGCACCTCTGGTCACTTTCCATTGAGGAACAGTTTTACGTCATCTGGCCGCTTGTTCTACTGATCGGTCTGTGCCTTGCGCCGCGACGAGGCAGACTGATGTTATACATTCTGAGTTGCGCCGTCGTATCCGCCATAGCCATGGCCGTTATATACGAACCCGGAACCGATCCGAGCAGGGTATATTACGGGACGGATACGCGGGCGTCTGCTATTTTGATCGGAGCGGCTCTGGCGGTTGTCTGGCCCAGTTGGAGACTGAGCAACAATGTATCTTCTTCATCCCGCACCATGCTGGATATGACTGGCGTGCTGGGCATTGTAATGCTGTTTATCCTGATTGCTCAGACCAACGAGTATGATGATTCGCTGTATCGCGGCGGTTTTCTTTATTTATCACTCATTACTGTGGTTGTTATCGCTGTACTGGTTCATCCAGCCAACCGACTGGAACGATTACTCGGCTGCCGGCCTCTAAGCTGGATCGGTAAGCGATCTTACAGTCTGTATATATGGCATTATCCAATCATTATTTTATCAAGTCCCGTGGTAAATACCGATGATGCCAGCTATATGCGCATGGCTCTGCAGGTGACGGCCAGTTTCATAATGGCGGGTCTTTCCTACAAATACATCGAAGAGCCCATCCGCCGTGGGACCTTTTGGACTGGCCTGCAATCACTCCGCAGGTCAGGCGCTGGCAGCCAGCTAGGCCTTGTCGTCATTGTTATCGCCATCATTCTGGTCCTGGCATCATGGAAGACGGATTCACCAGCTCCATATCCTGTACCTGATGCACCAGCGGCCGTAAGCCGGGACCCCGTCCAGACAGAACAACTGCAATGCAGCTGTTCCGATGAAAATCATCCCGCTGAAAATACAAGCCACTCCGCAGAAGGAGCGGGGATCACTGCGATCGGAGATTCCGTTATTCTGGATGCCGCCCCGTTTCTGGAAAAGCAGCTCCCCGGTATGATCATTGATGGCAAGGTGGGCCGGCAAATGTCACAGGCAGGTGATGTGCTTGATGGCCTGCGGGAACAGGGTAAACTTGGCCATAAAATTATTATTGAACTCGGCACCAACGGCGTTTTTAACCAGAGTCAACTGAAGTCCTTACTGGCTTCACTGCAGGACTCCCAGCAAATTTATCTGATAACAACTAGAGTACCAAGAGGTTGGCAGAATACCGTAAATGACAATCTGCGTGAAATTGCTGGTGAATTTCAAAATGTCCAGCTTATCGACTGGTATTCAGCCAGCGAAAACCGGGACGATCTATTTTATGGTGATGGTGTCCACCTGAAACCAGAAGGCGCTCAGTATTATGCCTCGTTGTTAATTGATGCTATCAAACAAGATAAAACCTACTAGCATGTTAAAGGAAAGGATGAACTAGCTATGAACAAAAAAAATGGATGGATGGTAAGCGGATTATGGGGATTTATGATTATCCTTATCTTTTTAGGTGCCATAGTTCTCCATATGCACGCAAAGCAAAATTCAGATGATCACGAATCCCGCAGCAAGGACTCTTCTCTATACAATCTTGATAAGATGCAGACTGCTGCACAAAAGCGTGCGGCTTCTAGCACCAGCGGGGAACAAGCTCAATCATCTGCTTCCTTAAACGGCGAGGGCGTCACGATGATTGGAGATTCAGTTACGGTCGGAATTGAGCCTTATTTAAAAGAGCAGCTTCCGAATATGACGGTTGACGGTAAGGTTGGCCGGCAGATGTCTCAAGCTGTAAAAGTCATTAATGAATTGGCCGCCCAAGGCAAACTGGGAGACCAGGTCATTATCGAACTCGGCACCAATGGTCCGTTTAGCAAAAACCAACTGCACGACGTACTGCAATCCCTTTCCGGAGCCAGACAGGTAATCTTGGTCACCACCCGGGTTCCGAAAGGATGGCAAAACACGGTGAATGACACGATTGCACAGGTCGCCGATGAGTTTAACAACGTCAGCGTGATGGACTGGTATTCGGCCAGTGTAGGCAAAGACGAATACTTTTATAAAGATGGTGTCCATTTAAAACCAGATGGTAGCCGATATTACACTTCACTCCTCGTAGCAGCCTTGCAAAAATCTTAATACAGAAAGGGGCCTGCGCGTCTATAAATCTGGAAAGGAAGAATGACATGACACAGAGGAAAAAGAGGATATTGATTGTAACGTTGTTACTTGGGGTCGCTACTGTAAGCTTTATCTTTTATTATTTCTTTTCCATTTACAAAGGGTTAGAAGGACTTAGTAAAACCCCGGAAAACTCCCCATTTGTTAAAGTGAGCACTGATAAAGTCGAAGCACTAAAAGCACCGGAATGGGGGGGAACCGAACCTGTAAATATTTTGCTGATGGGCGTGGATACTCGCGAGAACAACAAGGGCAGTGTACCCCGATCCGATAGCATGATGGTCGTTTCGTTGAATCCTACCGATAAGCATATTCATGTGTTTTCGATTCTTCGAGACACTTATACGGATATTCCTGGGCACGGCAAAAATCGAATTAATACCGCTGTTACGCATGGACCTGATACGGCGATGAAAGCAGTCAGCGAATTGCTGGGAGTGCCAGTTCATTTTTATGTATACACGGATTTCCAGGGGTTTATTAAACTCGTAGATGCTGTAGGCGGACTCGATTTTTATGTCGAAAAGGATATGTACTATGAAAGCAAGGCCGATCTGCATGAGTATGATATTAATTTAAAACAGGGACAGCAGCATTTCGACGGCAAAACGGCGCTTCAATATGTCCGTTTTCGTCATGATGCTATGTCCGATTATTCCAGAACAAAAAGACAACGGCAATTTATTACGGCATTAGCCGAGAAGGTAAAAACAACGACTTCCATTATGAAATTCCCTTCTATTCTTGAGGAAATCAGTCCGTATATCGATACCAATTTGTCAGTCTCTGATATGTGGAATTTGGCTTCAGTAGGGTACCAAAGTACATTAAACGGAAATGAACAAATACCGCCAATGAAGCTATTAAAAGAAACTTATGTGGGCAAGGCGGCTGTTCTGGATGTAAAAAGTCGAACGGATTTGAAGCAATTTGTGCAAAGTATCATAAATTCCGACTCCTCAAATTCGATTACAGACAATTCTTCGGGGCAGGAGCAGAAAACAGATTTTGAATAGGGTTAGACAATATATTAGATCGTATTTGCCGGACAATAGTCTGTTAAATGCTCTTTGTGAATAAAGAAGAGCATAACATGATCTTCCGGTTATCTATAGGGGGAAAAAGAATGGGTACAAAACAGATCGTAAGGTTCTGCTTGGCATTAACTATATCCGCCGCCATGCTTCTGGAGATCACTGCTCCGCACATGGCTATGGCTGATGCTGCGCAACGTGCAAAAAGCACGTTGTTGAACGATAAGAGTGAACCAACAAAAATAATTTCAACGCAGGTTAAAAATACCCCGACACTAAAATTGGATAGCCATGTGGCATCCATGACGAAGAAAAGAACCATTAAGGCTAGATTTAAGCTTCCGAAGGGTACCGATATAAAGAAAATAAGCTGGACCTATGGTGGCAAGCCATTATCGGAATGGAAATCGTACAAGAATCGCGGTTATAATGGCGCCCCCTTTATCACCGTTACTCAGGTCAAAGCCGTACACGCAGAAGTCACTGCCAGTATCAATTTCGGTCTTACCTATGGTACGGAGAATCTTTCCGAACCGAGTCTGCAGCGTCCACTGTACGCATCATTGATGGGAACCTATGAACTGGCTGCAGTAGTCAACGGCAAAACCGTTGCCCAAGCACCTATTAAGTTGGTCCCGTACGACAGCTTCCGTACCTATGATGAACTGAAGCCGGAGATTGATGCGATTACGGCACAGGCAGCTCAAAAAAACGACAGATACATTAAAACGTTGTCGATCGGCAAATCCGTTGAAGGCCGCGATATTTTTATGACTATGGTTGCCAAAGATCAAGCAACGATTGACAAATATCAGAATGTAACTCACCCTGCCATGCTAAATGATCCTGCAAAGCTGGAGAACGATATTCAATCCGGTGCATTCGGAGATTATCAAGTGCCCATCTGGATCAACAATATTCATCCGAATGAAGCGCCGGGCTTTGATGCGATTATCAATTATTTTAAGACTATGGCACTCGATAAAAATGTTACGTACAAGACCACCTTGTCCAATGGAAAATCGAGTACGGTAACTCTCAATATGGATGATGCGCTTGAACATGTGTTTTTCCTGTTCCTGTATACAGAAAATCCAGATGGAAGGGTTCATACCGAACGTTATAATGCTGAATATTTTGACTTAAATCGGGATAATTCATATCAAACCCAGCCTGAAACACGCAGTATCACAGAGCAAATCGCCAAGTGGTCGCCGATTTCTTTCTTAGATCTGCATGGGTTTGATAAGAATTTTCTGATCGAGCCTACCACACCGCCTCACGATCCGAATATTGAGTACGATCTACTTATGGATAACATGGTAGAACAGGCCAAAGCGATGGGTGAAGCAGGTATAGCAAACACGAAGTATGATTACTACCATATTCCTTATGAAGAACATCGTAAAACAGTTGAAAATCCTAAATATGTTTCCAAGGGGACTTCTTCAGGATGGGACGATGCGTCTCCAGCCTATACAGCTGTCTTCGCCATGCACCATGGTGCAATGGGACATACGCTGGAAACACCTGAATCGAATGAAGAGTCGACCAAAGCATTGTATTATAGTGTCGCTGCAGCAACTGATTTTGTTATGCAAAAGAAAGAAAAGTTATTTTTGAACCAGCTAAAAGTATATGAACGTGGAATCAATAATATCGATGATCGATCCGTAGATCGGTATCTAGTCAATGCAAAAAATCAAGTCATTGGTCGCCCCCGTCACGGTAATGAGAATTTTTTTCCTGAGTATTACGTTTTGCCGATCGATAAAAGTCTTCAAAAAAATCCGCTGGAAGCCTATCGGATGATTGAGTATCTTATCCGCAATGGAGTAACGGTTGAACGCTCGACAGAGGCTGTAAGTACTGCTGGCAAGACCTACCCCGCGGGTTCATTTATCATAAATATGCATCAGGCTAAACACGGCATCGCAAACATGGTTTTATATGACGGTATTAGCGTCTCAGATTATGCTTCGGTAGCTGGCGAGATTGTGCAGGACTTTCCCGTCATGCGAGGATTTGAACGTGATGTGATTAGAGAAGCCGGCGTGTTTGCGGGCAAAACGACTCCGGTGACTTCCGTATCGATTCCGGCCACATCATTGCCGAATGATTCTGCCTATGTTTTAATCCGCAACACCAATAACGATGCCATCAAAACGGTCAATGAATTACTTAAATCCGGCAAAGTGGTTACGATGCTATCCAAAAGCGGAACAGGATATGAAGCGGGTGACTTTGCAGTGGCCTATGATGATCTGCATCCGCTGGTGTCAAAATACTATCTTGATGTCACGGCATTCGGCAATAACAAACCCGTTGGCAAAGTTCTTAAACCTTCTACGGTAGCCGCTCTCGGCGAACCAGCTTATGTGCTCAAAAATCTCGGTTTTAAAGTGACCGATGATCAGCAGCATGCCGATGTGCTCGTGAATACATTCGATTCCGACAAACTTGTTGAGAAAGGAAAGCCATACATTGCTTATGGGAATATGGGGATGGGTAACGTGAAAAACTGGATTCCTCAATTTGCGTTTGCTGGACCGACATGGGAAAGATACGAAGGGGTCTTCCTGGCGAATGTCCAACAGGATCATGTGATTACAGCCCCTTACGATAACGAAGAATATTTCTACACCGTTACAGGTTCTTACATTACGAAGCTACCTAAAGCCGCAAAAGTTCTTGCAACCATTAGCAATAAAGAAAACTTCTTCAAAGCGGGCTGGTGGCCAGGTCACGATGCTGCAAGAGGAAAGATCATGGCCTTCACCTATATGGAAAACAAAAAGAATATCACAGTTTTCTCCAACGATCTAACCAATGGCGCTCATCCGCAGCATCAATTCCGACTACTGGCCAATTCGATTTTCAATGCCGTTCCCAGCAAACCCTGAATGATTTTGCAAACAACCTTATTCCGGTGATCAGCCGTGAGTAAGGTTGTTTTTGTGATAAGGGTTATTGTCCTCTGTGACATTTTGTTTACAACTTGATCAAATTTTAGCGACATCTGAAGGCTATATTTGGATTAGAACGTGACATGAATCCTGTTTACAACAGGGATTTATGGAATGTATGAATTCAATATTTTAGGGAGGAATGTAATTTGCTAAGTAGCATCAAACTGACAAGCAGATCTGTCAGAAAATATGAGGGGGACACAAAGGTTGAAGATCCGGTTGCTAATAACATGGATAATAAAGCAGCGGACACATCAGGGACCACCTCATCTCACGACAGTACAGAAACCGATAATCTCCCCCAAAGCTCTGTGACAGAGCCACGGAGAAAGACACACAGCATCAAAGGACGTCTCGTTGCGCTTGATGCTGCGCGCGGACTGGCCGTGCTGGGAATGTATTTGCAGCATTTCGGATCAAATCCAAGCGTTTCTGCAATTGTTTCCGGAAATACCACCCTATTATTTGTGTTGTGCGGCGGTATCTCCTATTCTATTATGGGACAGCGTATGATGGATCGGGGAGCAGAGGCGACCGCTTTTCGTGCACGAATGCTGGCCCGTGCGGTGTTTGTTGATATTATTGGTTATTTGCTTATTATGCTGAACACTTCATACGGCATCATTTTGCCTGCCTATGCAGCTATGTTTGTGTTGGCCCTCATGTTATTTCGTCGTTCGACCCGCACCATTGTCACAACAGCAATAGTTTTGCTCGTAACGGCCCCGCCGCTAATGATTCTTGGATCAAGCATTTTCTCAAAAGCTTATCTTCTTGGTGATATCGCGGGAGGTCCGATGTCTGCCCTCGCCTTGACTCCTGCATTTGTTGCTGGTATGGCCATTGGCCGCGTTGACCTCACCAGATTACGTACAGCCCTCTCACTCGCAGGCAGCGGTATCGTTATGCTTGTTATTGGCAAAGTAATGGCCGCTTTTGTGCTTCCGAATTGGAATCTTCACTTTGAACAATGGCTTATAAGTGTGCAAGGAGCTGCTCCTGTACAGCCGGATGAATACGCAATTTGGCCTCTTAATACGGAATCACCGATGTGGCAGCTCCTTTTGGGAACGGCTCCGCACACCGCTTCGACATTCCAGACGATGATAGGATTAGGAATTTCATTTCTGGTAATGGGAGTTACGTGCCTCGTATCCAAAAAAACTTCCGCTGTATTAATGCCTTTCGCAGCAGTCGGACGTGTCGCCCTGACCATGTATGCCTTTCAGTTTGTAGTGGTGTGGATTCTTGATCTGACAAAGATTGGGCACAGTCTGGATGGAATTCCGTTCGGCAACGTAATGATCGCAGTTGCAACACTACTACTAGGATTATTGATTGCTCAGCGTCCTGTTGGTCCGCTTGAAGGATTGATGCGCCGCTTTGACCGATTGTTCAGCTCTACCCAACCAGTCTCACAAACAGTAAAGTAGATAACCTTCTTGATACTCTATATAACGGACTGATCAAAAAAGATACCAGATAAAAAGTTCTCTATCTGTATAAGAAGCCTACAGAAGGTGTCTAGATTAACTAGGGTAATAAGATAATCATTGAACAGAGTTATAAGGAAGGAACTAATTCCTTGCTATTTTCCCCCGGATTATCCGGGGGACTTATCCCCCGCCGTTTTAGCAACACCCAGTATCGAAACTGGGATTCCTTTGACTGTTTTCTGAATTCTGCTTGTCTCGCTGATTTTTCTAAGCTGCTATATAGTCTTTGTTTTCTTATCCATCCAATACGCTCCTATCGGACACTCCTGACTGCTTCAGATCTTGAACAAAGATATCGAACATTGGACTCATTTTATGACACCCTTATTTTTCGCATAAGACCAATGAAGCCATCTACTACACGTATGTATTATGAAAATTCACATTCTTTGCCGTCATTGAGCTACATAAAAGTGCCAACCGGAATTGTATTATCCCTAGCAGATATATTGTTAACGCCTAGAGAATGGGCGTGTGCAACCTAAATGTAACTCGCTGGACTTCAATCGCTCGCGGCGGGCATTTTACTGCCATGGAAGAGCCTGAGCTTTTAGCTCAGGACATTCGTGCCTTCTACAAACCTTTTAGAGCAAAAAATAAATATTAACCAAGGTCCGCCCCGTGCATTAACTGGATTAATAAGAAGAGCTATTATAAGCGGTCGTAATCTAACGGGAAACGATAGCTTAATAAATACAAAAAGAAGAGATGGCATAAGCCATCTCTTCTTTCATCTATATAAAGCGGGTGATGGGAATCGAACCCACGCTACCAGCTTGGAAGGCTGGAGTTCTACCATTGAACTACACCCGCAAAAAAAGTGGTCGGGATGACACGATTTGAACATGCGACCCCCTGGTCCCAAACCAGGTGCTCTACCAAGCTGAGCTACATCCCGAAATAGATGCCGGTGAGAGGACTCGAACCTCCACGGTTTCCCTCACGATTTTGAGTCGCGCGCGTCTGCCAATTCCGCCACACCGGCTTATGAAATTAATGGCGCGCCCTGAGAGATTCGAACTCCCGGCCTTTTGATTCGTAGTCAAACGCTCTATCCAGCTGAGCTAAGGGCGCAAATATGGAGCGGACGACGGGAATCGAACCCGCGACCCTCGCCTTGGCAAGGCGATGCTCTACCGCTGAGCCACGTCCGCAAAAACAGGTATGCGCGTGGAGGGACTTGAACCCCCACGTCAAAGACGCTAGATCCTAAGTCTAGTGCGTCTGCCAATTCCGCCACACGCGCATACAATGATAATGGTGAGCCATGAAGGACTCGAACCTTCGACACCCTGATTAAAAGTCAGGTGCTCTACCAACTGAGCTAATGGCTCTTAATGGCTGGGGATATAGGATTTGAACCTATGCATGACGGAGTCAAAGTCCGTTGCCTTACCGCTTGGCTAATCCCCATTATGTAATCAACAGGGCGATTAATGGGACTTGCACCCACAAATGCCATAGCCACAATTCAGTACGTTAACCCATTCGTCACGACCACCATGGCAATAAAACTGGTGGAGGATGATGGATTCGAACCACCGAACCCGTAAGGGAGCAGATTTACAGTCTGATGCGTTTGGCCACTTCGCTAATCCTCCAAAATGGTGCCGGCGAGAGGACTTGAACCCCCAACCTACTGATTACAAGTCAGTTGCTCTACCAGTTGAGCTACACCGGCATATTAAATTAAATGGCGGAACTGACGGGATTCGAACCCGCGATCTCCTGCGTGACAGGCAGGCATGTTAGGCCTCTACACCACAGTTCCAGAGGCATTTCCAACAGGAAGTTAATTGCGGGGGCAGGATTTGAACCTACGACCTTCGGGTTATGAGCCCGACGAGCTACCGAACTGCTCCACCCCGCGACATCAAAGATATTTCTTAATACTATTAATGGTGGAGGCTGAGGGGATCGAACCCCCGACCCTCTGCTTGTAAGGCAGATGCTCTCCCAGCTGAGCTAAGCCTCCATACTACTATGACCCGTAGGGGATTCGAACCCCTGTTACCTCCGTGAAAGGGAGGTGTCTTAACCCCTTGACCAACGGGCCATGCTATAAAATAATTCTGGCGGAGAGAGAGGGATTCGAACCCTCGAGACGCTTTTGGCGCCTACACGATTTCCAATCGTGCTCCTTCGGCCAACTCGGACACCTCTCCATATGGCTCCCCGAACAGGACTCGAACCTGTGACAACTCGATTAACAGTCGAGTGCTCTACCAACTGAGCTATCAGGGAATATTGGTGGAGCCAAGGGGGATCGAACCCCTGACCTCCTGCGTGCAAGGCAGGCGCTCTCCCAGCTGAGCTATAGCCCCATCTTAGAAATAACAATTAATTCTGACTATGTAGAGGTCAGTCTTACAGGCGAAAAAAAATCCCCAGAGAAGGGGCTTATGCTTGGCGGCGTCCTACTCTCCCAGGACCCTGCGGTCCAAGTACCATCGGCGCTGGAGGGCTTAACGGTCGTGTTCGGGATGGGTACGTGTGGAACCCCTCCGCTATCGCCACCAAACATGAATTTGCCTCGCAAATTCTTCCGTAAGCTTATTCGGTTCATCACGGATCGTGTGAATGAATAGCCATACGCTTGTCGTATGTACTTCTACATACCTTCAAGGTTACACCCTGAAAACTGGATCCGAAACTTCATTGCGCCTTATCTTTAGGATAAGCCCTCGACCGATTAGTATTGGTCAGCTCCATGCATTACTGCACTTCCACCCCCAACCTATCTACCTCGTCGTCTTCAAGGGGTCTTACTAATTGGGAAATCTCATCTTGAGGGGGGCTTCACGCTTAGATGCTTTCAGCGCTTATCCCTTCCGTACATAGCTACCCAGCGGTGCTCCTGGCGGAACAACTGGTACACCAGCGGTACGTCCATCCCGGTCCTCTCGTACTAAGGACAGCTCCTCTCAAATTTCCTACGCCCACGACAGATAGGGACCGAACTGTCTCACGACGTTCTGAACCCAGCTCGCGTACCGCTTTAATGGGCGAACAGCCCAACCCTTGGGACCTACTTCAGCCCCAGGATGCGATGAGCCGACATCGAGGTGCCAAACCTCCCCGTCGATGTGGACTCTTGGGGGAGATAAGCCTGTTATCCCCAGGGTAGCTTTTATCCGTTGAGCGATGGCCCTTCCATGCGGTACCACCGGATCACTAAGCCCGACTTTCGTCCCTGCTCGACTTGTAGGTCTCGCAGTCAAGCTCCCTTCTGCCTTTGCACTCTTCGAATGATTTCCAACCATTCTGAGGGAACCTTGGGGCGCCTCCGTTACTCTTTAGGAGGCGACCGCCCCAGTCAAACTGCCCACCTGACACTGTCCTCGTACCGGATTACGGTACCAAGTTAGAACCTAGATACGATCAGGGTGGTATCCCAAGGATGCCTCCCTTCAAGCTGGCGCTCAAAGTTCTACGGCTCCCACCTATCCTGTACAGATCGTACCCAAATTCAATATCAAGCTGCAGTAAAGCTCCATGGGGTCTTTCCGTCTTGTCGCGGGTAACCTGCATCTTCACAGGTATTAAAATTTCACCGGATCTCTCGTTGAGACAGCGCCCAAGTCGTTACGCCATTCGTGCGGGTCAGAATTTACCTGACAAGGAATTTCGCTACCTTAGGACCGTTATAGTTACGGCCGCCGTTTACTGGGGCTTCGGTTCATAGCTTCGCCCGAAGGCTTACCACTCCCCTTAACCTTCCAGCACCGGGCAGGCGTCAGCCCGTATACTTCGCCTTGCGGCTTCGCACAGACCTGTGTTTTTGCTAAACAGTCGCTTGGGCCTTTTCACTGCGGCCCCCTCGGGCTATTCACCCTACCGAGGCACCCCTTCTCCCGAAGTTACGGGGTCATTTTGCCGAGTTCCTTAACGAGAGTTCTTCCGCGCGCCTTAGAATTCTCTTCTCGCCTACCTGTGTCGGTTTGCGGTACGGGCACCTTCTCCTGGCTAGAGGCTTTTCTTGGCAGTCTGAGATCATGACCTTCGCTACTGTAATTTTCGCTCCCCATCACAGCCCAGCCTTACGATGTGCGGATTTGCCTACACATCAGCCTCACTGCTTAGACGGACATCCATCAGTCCGCGTCACTACCCTACTGCGTCACCCCATCGCTCATAGCGGATTACGGTGGTACAGGAATTTCGACCTGTTGTCCTTCGACTACGCCTATCGGCCTCGCCTTAGGTCCCGACTTACCCTGAGCGGACGAACCTTCCTCAGGAACCCTTAGGCTTTCGGCGGATCTGATTCTCACAGATCTTTTCGTTACTCATACCGGCATTCTCACTTGAATGCAGTCCAGCGCTCCTTCCGGTACACCTTCAACCCGCATTCAACGCTCCCCTACCCCTGATGCAAAGCATCAAGCCATAGCTTCGGTGGTGTGTTTAGCCCCGTTACATTTTCGGCGCAGAGTCACTCGACCAGTGAGCTATTACGCACTCTTTCAATGGTGGCTGCTTCTAAGCCAACATCCTGGTTGTCTGTGCAACTCCACATCCTTTCCCACTTAACACACACTTGGGGACCTTAGCTGATGGTCTGGGCTGTTTCCCTTTCGACAATGGATCTTAGCACTCACTGTCTGACTCCCGGAACTAAATCTATGGCATTCGGAGTTTGACTGAGCTTGGTAACCCTTGCGGGCCCCGCACCCAATCAGTGCTCTACCTCCACGATTCTTCTTTCCGAGGCTAGCCCTAAAGCTATTTCGGGGAGAACCAGCTATCTCCGGGTTCGATTGGAATTTCTCCGCTACCCCCACCTCATCCCCGCATTTTTCAACATGCGTGGGTTCGGGCCTCCAGTGCGTGTTACCGCACCTTCACCCTGGACAGGGGTAGATCACCCGGTTTCGGGTCTACGTCCACGTACTCATTCGCCCTATTCAGACTCGCTTTCGCTGCGGCTTCAGCTCTTCACCTTAACCTTGCACGGGAACGTAACTCGCCGGTTCATTCTACAAAAGGCACGCCATCACCCATAGATCGGGCTCTGACTTCTTGTAAGCACACGGTTTCAGGATCTATTTCACTCCCCTTCCGGGGTGCTTTTCACCTTTCCCTCACGGTACTGCTTCACTATCGGTCGCCAGGGAGTATTTAGCCTTGGCAGATGGTCCTGCCGGATTCATACGGGGTTTCACGTGCCCCGCACTACTCGGGATCCGTCTCGGAGGGAACAGGTTTTGAACTACAGGGCTTTTACCTTCTCTGGCGGGCCTTTCCAGACCTCTTCATCTAACCGGTTCCTTTGTAACTCCATGTGAGACGTCCCACAACCCCAAGGAGCAAGCTCCTTGGTTTGGGCTAATCCGCGTTCGCTCGCCGCTACTGACGGAATCACTATTGTTTTCTCTTCCTCAGGGTACTTAGATGTTTCAGTTCCCCTGGTCTGCCTCTCACTCACCTATGAATTCAGTGAGTAGTGACTGTCGATGAAGACAGCCGGGTTTCCCCATTCGGACATCCCCGGATCAAAGCTTGCTTACAGCTCCCCGAGGCTTTATCGTTGTTCGCCACGTCCTTCGTCGGCTCCTGGCGCCTAGGCATCCTCCGTGTGCTCTTTGTAGCTTAACCTAGTATCTACATAGTAAATACGATTTGCTACCTTTATTTCACTTGTTTACACAAGATCAGCTTAAAGGAATATTCTAAAACGCAATTTCGTTTCGGTATCCAGTTTTCAAGGTGCAATTCGAGAGTTTGAACTCTCAAAACTGAGCAACGAGTGAGTAACAGGCCTAAACCTGAGTTTTGAAGCTTACGCTTCATATTTGAATGTTTCCGTTGCAGGAAACGATTCTCCATAGAAAGGAGGTGATCCAGCCGCACCTTCCGATACGGCTACCTTGTTACGACTTCACCCCAATCATCTACCCCACCTTCGGCGGCTGGCCCCTTGCGGTTACCTCACCGACTTCGGGTGTTGTAAACTCTCGTGGTGTGACGGGCGGTGTGTACAAGACCCGGGAACGTATTCACCGCGGCATGCTGATCCGCGATTACTAGCAATTCCGACTTCATGTAGGCGAGTTGCAGCCTACAATCCGAACTGAGACCGGCTTTTCTAGGATTGGCTCCACCTCGCGGCTTCGCTTCCCGTTGTACCGGCCATTGTAGTACGTGTGTAGCCCAGGTCATAAGGGGCATGATGATTTGACGTCATCCCCACCTTCCTCCGGTTTGTCACCGGCAGTCTGCTTAGAGTGCCCAGCTTGACCTGCTGGCAACTAAGCATAAGGGTTGCGCTCGTTGCGGGACTTAACCCAACATCTCACGACACGAGCTGACGACAACCATGCACCACCTGTCTCCTCTGTCCCGAAGGAAAGGCCTATCTCTAGACCGGTCAGAGGGATGTCAAGACCTGGTAAGGTTCTTCGCGTTGCTTCGAATTAAACCACATACTCCACTGCTTGTGCGGGTCCCCGTCAATTCCTTTGAGTTTCAGTCTTGCGACCGTACTCCCCAGGCGGAATGCTTAATGTGTTAACTTCGGCACCAAGGGTATCGAAACCCCTAACACCTAGCATTCATCGTTTACGGCGTGGACTACCAGGGTATCTAATCCTGTTTGCTCCCCACGCTTTCGCGCCTCAGCGTCAGTTACAGCCCAGAGAGTCGCCTTCGCCACTGGTGTTCCTCCACATCTCTACGCATTTCACCGCTACACGTGGAATTCCACTCTCCTCTTCTGCACTCAAGCTCCCCAGTTTCCAGTGCGACCCGAAGTTGAGCCTCGGGATTAAACACCAGACTTAAAGAGCCGCCTGCGCGCGCTTTACGCCCAATAATTCCGGACAACGCTTGCCCCCTACGTATTACCGCGGCTGCTGGCACGTAGTTAGCCGGGGCTTTCTTCTCAGGTACCGTCACTCTTGTAGCAGTTACTCTACAAGACGTTCTTCCCTGGCAACAGAGCTTTACGATCCGAAAACCTTCATCACTCACGCGGCGTTGCTCCGTCAGGCTTTCGCCCATTGCGGAAGATTCCCTACTGCTGCCTCCCGTAGGAGTCTGGGCCGTGTCTCAGTCCCAGTGTGGCCGATCACCCTCTCAGGTCGGCTACGCATCGTCGCCTTGGTAGGCCTTTACCCCACCAACTAGCTAATGCGCCGCAGGCCCATCCACAAGTGACAGATTGCTCCGCCTTTCCTCCTTCTCCCATGCAGAAAAAGGATGTATCGGGTATTAGCTACCGTTTCCGGTAGTTATCCCTGTCTTGTGGGCAGGTTGCCTACGTGTTACTCACCCGTCCGCCGCTAGGTTATTTAGAAGCAAGCTTCTAAACAACCCCGCTCGACTTGCATGTATTAGGCACGCCGCCAGCGTTCGTCCTGAGCCAGGATCAAACTCTCCATTAAAGACGTTACAAAGTAACGTCAACCTGTTTCATCTTCATCCACTCCAATGAGAAGAACCGAAGATGAAACAATATAGAAAGAGCGATTAGCTCATTTTGAAACTGACGAGATAAAATATCTCTTTGTTGCTTCCATTTCATACAGCCAGATAGCATGTACCAAAATTTCAGCATTGGACTTTATAAATAAAATCCGTACTCACTCGTTGTTCAGTTTTCAAAGATCAAATTCTTTTTCACTGCGTTTTTCAGCAGCTATAAGATCATATCATGTTCATTTCAAAAATGCAAGGGTTATTTTATTCTTTTTTATTAAAATCATTTCACCCTAATTATTCTTTTTTGAAACGGCTGTTTTATTGTCAGCTCAAATAATATACCACTTCGCTTTACTGATTACAACATGTAAAAAATACCAATTAAAAACCACTAACTGATTTTTGAAAGTCGGCTCTACTACTGTATCCATCAAACTTTTGAATTTGTTTTTCTTCATTATAATTATCGTGAGTATTTGACTGGATCTATTGCACTTGAAAAATGCTTTTCATGCATAGCGATTAGATATATTACAGGCCTAGACTGGGCGATCAATAATGCAGGCGGTGCTTTAGAGCAAGCACCATTAGCTAAAGTCAGGGTAATGACCTTCCTTTTTGAGTACCATAAAAATTAATGCATTCAGGTGTATATTGGAACATGAAAATTGAGATCCAACAAATGCTTGCAGAGAATCAATTGTCAACGTTTCTTCAATAGTTGGTCTGAAAGCATTTCTGGCATACGGTGCTTACGTGGCATCAAAACATGCAATTCAAAGTCTTACCAATGCAACTGCGCTTGATTATGCAAGTCAAGGCATTCGTATCAATACTGTAGCTCCACGACAACCCAATAGGGCAGTTGAATATCAAGGAGTGCTAGCAGTTATGCTGTATTTGTACCAATTGAAGCCAGCTGGCGATTTCAAAAGTTGCAAAAGGTATTGCTTGGCTTCTCTCTGACGAAGCTTCCTATATAATATAATTGGATCTAAGTTAACGATTGATGGTGGCTTGATGCTTTTTAAAATTACTTCCCCCAATAAATAGCATCCTTTACATTCACATATACGCTTTCCCATCACCGTCCGCATCCCCCTATATCCCCCGTACCTCTGGATCAGTGCCAGGTTCGTCTTTTCTTCATCAGAAAAACGACCTTCTTTTATAGGCTGTCAGTCCGGTCATCCTCACTACATGCAGAAACGGGGATATGGGGCCATTAACAGAATCAAATCCGCGTCAGAAAATTCTTTTTAGAATGCACGCGGCAAAAGAGACTGTCCTCTGGACAGCCTCTTTTCTGTAATAGGTCTAACTCATTTAATTCGCTAGTCTGTAGGTTACTGATGGATGCCTGCTTTTATTGCTGGGTCAAGATGATAGGACCGTCTGCTGTAATTGCCAGCGTATGCTCGTATTGTGCCGACAAACCACCGTCCAACGTACGTGCGGTCCAGCCGTCCGCATCAATTTTACTGCGGTATGTGCCTGTGTTGAGCATCGGCTCAATTGTAATGACCATGCCCTCTTTCAAGCGTGGTCCACGGTGCGGAGGTCCGTAATGCGGAACCTGCGGTTGCTCATGCATTTCTTCCCCGATGCCATGCCCAATAAATTCGCGTACGACCGAAAAGCCTTCCGCTTCCGCGTAAGTTTGGATCGCATGGGAAATATCCCCGATCCGATTACCAACAACAGCTTGCTCAATCCCTTTATACAGAGACTCTTTGGTAACGTCCAACAGCTTTTGGGCCTGCTCAGACACATTCCCCACCGCATACGACCAAGCGGAATCTGCCAGCCAGCCATTCAGGTTCACAACCATGTCGATCGTCACGATGTCGCCGTCCTTCAATGGTGTTTTGTTCGGAAAACCGTGGCAAATCACATCATTAGGGGAACCACAAGTTGCAAACTGGTAGCCGTTATAACCCTTTTGCTCCGGCGTTGCGCCGTGCTTCTTCATAAATGATTCTGCAAAGGCGTCAATTTCCAGTGTCGTAATACCTGGCTTAATCATTTTAGCAATTTCCCGGTGGCAAGCAGCCAAAATTTCGCCGGCTTTTTTCATATTTTCAATTTGTTCTTTGGTTTTAATGATAATCATTAAATGTTCTCCTTCTTATCCATGTTCGTTCCACTTTTCACTGCTTCTTTTTTTCTGCTTCTATTGTAACGCTAAAAGCAGTGAAATGGAACCGATGTCAATTGATACCGTTTACAAGGGCTTAAACGGGGTTTATAATACTCCATAATTTGTATACAAGTATGCAAAATTATTTGCAAGATAGGAGTATTCTATGAAATATCCAACAACCTGGTTACAGGGCGCATCGCTTGGAGAGAGGATTGCTTGTGAACTCCGACTTCAGATTATACGTGGTATGCAGACACCCGGCACTGTTCTATCTGAAAATCAGATTGCTACCGATTTTGGTACCAGCCGTTCTCCTGTGCGTGAAGCCATGAAAGTGCTCTCAACCGAAGGACTTATCCGCTTGGAGCGCATGGGGGCGGTTGTGATCGGCATGACACCCGATGATATGGAGGAGCTATTCGACGTACGAATGCTGATTGAGCATTTTGTTGTTCAAAGGTATGTACATAGGGATAATACCATATTGGTAAACACTTTAAATCAGATGATCGACAAAATGGAAGTCGCTCTCAAGCACAGAGATATCGCTGAATTTTCACTTCAGGATTTTAATTTTCATGAAGCTCTGGTTCTGGAAGCAGGCCATACCCGTATTCTCCATACCTGGAATGGTATGAGACAGTTGATCCTGACGGTTATGCTGGCTGCGACAGAACAACGTTTTGCGTCTAACATCGAAGAATCTCAAGTCACGATTCACAAGCACCGCACCTTTGCAAATGCTTTAAAACAAGGAAATGATCAAGAATTATCCCGACTCATTGAGGAACATTACCGAGACACTCGCAACGCGGTTAACGATAGTGTTTTGTCCTCCTATAGAAAGACATTATCCTAGCCGGAACATACCCGACAAAGAGCCAATTGTATCGCGTCTTTATGCCCACTCCAACTGACGCGGTTCTCTTTTCAGACTAAATTGTCGACAAGTATACAATTAACTATACATATTAGCACCTTTACTCTTTGAATGTTATGGAACCATCCTCTCCCTAGTCGCATTCGGTTTGATTATACTGCTGGATGTGTTAATTTAACGATAATAGCTAATAAGGTAAGTGAAGGGGAGAATGAATATGACTGAAACCCGATATATGATCGGCGTCGATATTGGCACGACCAGTACCAAGGCAGTGCTTTTTGAAGAAAACGGCAATATTGCCGCGCAGCATCATGTGGGCTATCCACTCCATACACCTGAGCCAGATGCGGCAGAACAGGACCCTGAAGATATTCTCAAAGCTGTCGTAGAGACGGTGCAAGAGGTCATGACACAAAGCGGAGTACCCGCCGAACATGTGCTGTTCGTCTCCTTTAGTTCGGCTATGCACAGCGTACTGGCGGTGGACAAGAACGGTAAACCACTGACCGCCTCCATCACGTGGGCAGATAATCGTAGTGCCAAATGGGCTGAAGCGCTCAAACATAAATACAATGGACACGATATTTACTTACGCACGGGAACGCCCATTCACCCCATGTCACCGCTGACAAAACTGATGTGGATTACACGAGATTTACCGGATGTAGCGGCCCAGACGTACAAGTTCATTTCTATAAAGGAATATGTCTTTGCCCGGTTATTCCACCAATATGTCGTGGATCACTCGATCGCCTCTGCTACCGGACTCATGAATTTGAAGCAGCTGGATTGGGACGAGGAAGCGCTCACTATTGCAGGTGTGACGAAGGAGCAGCTGTCCGAGCTGGTACCGACAACTCATGTGCTAAAAGGACTGGACGCAGCCTATGCACATGACATGGGCCTGCTGGAGACGACCCCTTTTGTGATCGGGGCCAGTGACGGTGTCTTGTCCAACCTCGGTGTGAATGCAATCAAACCTGGAGTTGTCGCTGTTACACATCGGCACCAGCGGAGCCATCCGTACTGTAGTTGATAAGCCTCTCACCGATGCGAAAGGGCGCTTTTTCTGTTATGCCTTGACCGAAAAGCTGTGGGTCATCGGCGGCCCGGTGAACAACGGCGGTATCGTGTTCCGCTGGATACGGGATGAATTTGCAGCCTCTGAGGTGGAAACTGCCAAACGCTTAGGAATTGATCCGTATCATGTGCTGACCCAAATCGCAGAACAGGTGCGTCCAGGCTCGGACGGTCTGCTTTTCCTTCCGTATCTATCTGGCGAACGCGCTCCTCTGTGGGACCCAAATGCGCGTGGCTCCTTCTTCGGCCTGTCCCTGCGGCACAAAAAAGAGCATATGATTCGCGCCGCACTGGAAGGTGTACTGTTCAATCTGTATACAGTCATGCTCGCTATGGAGGAAGTCATTGACAGACCGTCTGTCATTCACGCCACGGGTGGATTTGCACGCTCGGAGCTGTGGAGACAGCTCATGGCAGATATTTTTGATCAGGAAGTCATTATCCCCGAAAGTCTGGAAAGCTCATGTCTAGGTGCAGCTATTCTAGGCTTGTACGCGTTAGGACGAATTGATTCGCTAGATGCAGTATCCGGTATGATCGGCACCACTCATCAGCATAAACCTGCGGCAGAGCACGTAGATATCTATCGCGATTTACTGCCGATCTATATTCGCATTTCACGTAAATTTGAAGAAGAGTTCAAGGATATTGCAGAATTTCAGGCCAAGTCCCTACAGTCTTAAATTAATGGAACCTGTTCTAACACTGTTGCGTATTATCGTTTTATAAGACCTGTCTATACTCAGTTGGATAGGATAAGAAGGAGGATTAGACGATGCTCAAAAAATTACTGCACCGCCTGCTACATTCCACCTCTCATTCCCATAAGCGGCGATACAGCAGCTCAGATCGTTATTACGACCGTAGACGCCATTCTTCATCAGACGGATACAAGAACAGCCATAACGGTCACCGATATTATAAGGATAAACGCCGTCACTATTCCAGTTCCTAGACACACAACAAAAAGCAGTGGCGGAGTACAACGTAACACAAGAAGCAAGCCACAGGCTCCTTAAGCTTATAAAGCGAAGCCCCTTCTCATCAAGGGCCTTCGCTTTATTGTTGTGCGCCCTTCGTTACGCAGAGCAACATCAGTGCATATTACAGGAAATCGGCTATAACCGAAATTACAGAAATAGGGTTTTAGAGATAATCACCAACAAAATAAACAGTACCAGAATCGCTCCTACAGAGGTCCAGGCTCCTACGCCGCAACCCATACCGCCTACTCCACACATATGACTCATTTACAACACTCCCTTCGCTCATTTCAGGATCATTGTATGTAGACCTAGTCAAATGCGTAAGGGGCATTCCCCCATTTTTGCGGCGAATGCCTGTTTATTTTTAGGGATTAAAGTTATGGATTAACCTCTAACTGCAACAATGCTTCCTCCAACTCCTGCATAAACTGTCGACTATGTTCATAACGTGGACGAATTTGAAAAAGCCGCTCCAGTATATGACGCACAGGTTGACTCAGCATTAATTCTTCCTGCCAGCTTCCAGGGGGTTGATCCGGCTGAGGCTCATAACTGCTATACAGCATAAAAAGCATGAAATGCCCGACATCATACAAATCGCTGTAGAAGGTGACATCTTGTCGCTCAGGTGCGCGCTTTTCCAGCATGGCTTCGGTGAATACATCCTCCTGTCGTTCTCCCACGGCCAAAGCAAGCCCAAAGTCGATTAGGTACGGCTTCCCTTCGCGGTGAATTACGTTAGGAATACGGATATCGCGATGGATGTATCCCCGTTCATGCACATGCAGAACTCGCTCCATTAACTCTAAAATGTAGACGATACATTCCTGTTCCGTAAAGGAACGCTCCTGTTCAAAGATAAGCTCTTCCAAGGTCATACCGGAGACGTATTCCATGACCATATACATTCCGTCCGAATGTTGGTCAATTTCAAGCAACTTTGGAATAAAAGGGTGCTCCATCTTTCGCATAATGTGAGCCTCGCGCTGCAATAGTTGAACTGCCTGCGCTCGTTTGCTCGGTCTGGGCAGTTTTACCGCCACCTCCTGTCCGCTGTGCCGATCCAGACAAAGGTAGGTTAGACCATAGCTACCCATGCCTAAAAGCGAACGAACACAATAACGTCCGCTCAGCAAATCACCAGGCTGTTTGGGATAATCTATCCATGATTCATAAATGTTCCGCAACCAAGCAAACATACTTAGATCCTTTCCTATACATGCCGCAGCCACGTTTCCTATGCGACTTGTCCTCGTATTCTTGTATTCCGTTATTATATCATCCACGCCAAAAGACCATCAGAGCCGGGTAGGTCTGATGGTCTTATTAGACAAGATAATGATCGTTATGCCTCTCTGCGGCTACGTGGTGTCAGACCGAGCCAGGACAACAGCGAACTGCGCGTTTTGCGTTGCCGGCCCTGATAGGTACGTAGATTAGTGATTAACTGCCGATCCCGTTCTTCCTCGACCCTTTCTTTCATCCAACGTTTATGGTCCTCTAGTTGGTTAGATAAGCTAACATTCTTCTCCATCAAACGGCTGTGCTCTGCTTCCAGTTCCTCCAAACGGCTCCGCATTTCCAACAAAGCGGTTTGCACCATATCCTGCATCTGCGCCAGTTCTTGTGGCTCTACGGACTCCTGCGTTTGTACGGATACAGGTGCTTGCTCCAATCTATACTCCATGGTTGGGGTCAAAGTCTGGAACTGTTCCTGCGACTGCATGGGTTCCTCTGATAGCTCCTGAACATTCATTTCATCCTCTATCTCTGTCAGCTCAACCGTAGCAGCAGCTTGCTCCTGCATGACCGTCTCTTCCCTACCCTCAGCCGCCGCCATTATTTCTTGCCAGGTTGCGGTCAGTGACTCAGCATCCGAGATGGGTGGCAAGCGGAATTCTTCATCCTCCAATTGGAAGGGAGCGGTTATTCTCTCAAGTACCACCTGAACGGATTGCTCCATTGTCATATGCTGCTCACGCAACGCCCTCCGCATCACCTTCAAGCACTCAACATCCTCTGCACTGAACATTCTTGACTGATTAGTGGAACGTTGAAACACGTATCCCTGTTCCTCCAGCGCCGCTGCATATTTACGAAGGGTACTCGCCCCGATTCCCAGTTGCTTTGCTGCTTCCGTCGTCGACTTGCTTTCTTCCATTTAATCATTACCTCCCCGGATGGTATGGAAAGAAATAAGCTTGTATATGTAGAATTCGCGGAAACCATTGGAAATCCTTTGGCAAAAAAGTTCTAATATTGCAGACTACTAAGAACCTTTGTCATAAACGAATACATTATAAAAATACAAGAAGCGACATCGCTAAGAATGCTCCTGCACTGTATACTCTTGAGACTCATTAAGATACGTCACATAAATGTCATACTCCCAATATTGTTACGTAAACTTTTCTTCCATGGATATGGCTCATGTTATGATTTATACGGAAACCACTTATAAATAAATAGATAACTTACATCCTGTCTTCCAATAAAAGAATATGGATAATCTACACTTATTCTTTGATTAATCCTAAATTGCTCCCCCTATTCACCGTTCTTTTTTGATTTATCGGAATGAGGGCAAAAAAATGGATATTTTCAAAAGATCAGCAATATGTTATGTTATGTAACGTAAAATGGATTTCAGGCATAATTTGTAGCATATTAACGTTCGTTGGAACGAGGAGGAAACATAAATGAAGGGGAAGGCAAGGAAAGTAGCGATTGTCGGCGCGGGAATGGTCGGTTCGAGCTGTGCCTACTCAATGGTCAATCAGTCCATTTGTGACGAAATCATGATGATTGACCGCACGTATGACCGGGCTTTGGCCCATGCACTGGATCTGTCCCATTGTATGGATTTTACGTCTACACGCACCAAGGTCCGTGCAGGCACATATGCAGACTGCACGGATATGGATGTTGTGATTATAACGGCTGGGTCCAATCCTAAACCGGGTCAAGACCGCCTATCTGTATTGGACGATGCCGTGCATATCACCAGAGAGATTGTAACAGCTATTATGGAGGGCGGTTTCGACGGTATTTTCGTTATTGCCGCTAATCCTGTCGACATTGTTACTTATCTGGTGCAGAGTATATCCGGTCTGCCGCGCAACAAGGTGATCGGCACGGGCACCTCTATCGACTCATCCCGGCTCAAGACGTTGCTTTCTGAGGTGTTTTCCATAGATCCACGCAGTGTACAGGGGTATGCCTTGGGCGAGCATGGCGAATCGCAATTCGTGGCCTGGTCTCACGTTACGATTGGCGGCAAGCCGCTCTTGCACATTTTGCGTCAGCATAAGGAACGATTCAGACACGTTGATCTGGATGACATCGCCCGTAAAACAAGGGATGCCGGTTGGGAGATTTTCACCCGCAAAGGTGCCACTTATTTTGGTATTGCCAATGCGCTGGCGTACATTACCCGTTCCATTTTGAATGACGATGGTAAAATTATAGCGATCTCTGCCGTATTGGACGGCGAGTACGGTCACACTGATGTCTGCACGGGCGTTCCAGCAATCATCGGCAGTAGAGGAATTCAGGAGGTCATCGAGCTTGAGCTGAGTCCAGAAGAACAAGCCAAGTTTGACGCCTCTTGCCGCCTGATCAGCGATAATATTCGTGCTATTTCAGGCTTAGTGTAAGCCCATAGAGTAAGTGTCTTATTCAGAACACGAACCTGCAGCACAGCAAAAAAGCTCCTTACCCTCTTTTTAGGATAAGGAGCTTTTGCAGTTTCCACATTTCGTCTTATATCTCTTTATAACGAAATATCATCAGGCCAGCAAACGCAAACACGACAAAGCTACCCAGTACCACCATCAACAGTGTATCCGTTGGCACCATGAACGCCCCGAAATTGTCTCCCCCACTCGGCATCATCGCCAATAGAGGCTGTGTCCATGGATAGTATGGACCATAGGTCTGAGAGTTGGCGACCAGCATATTGGGCACGGTGAAGACGAAATTCAATGCAAGCGGTGCAGCAAAGCTAGACCACAAAAAGGACACCATCAGCTGCAGGGCAGCCAGCGGCAGACAAGCAACCCAGCCTGCAAGCAGGCTTTGGGCGATCACGGCCCAAGGGATCGGTCCGTTCATCCCCTGCACAGCTCCAACACCCAGCAGCGCTCCTCCAAACAGCAGCTGAGTCAGTCCGACCATAGCCATGATGATGGTCAGCTTGGCTGCGTACAACCCCGTGCGAGACAACGGCAACGACATCAGTTGCTTCCAGCCGCCACCTCCATGCTCAAAACGACAGACAAGAGACCCAAACACGGCGGTCAGCATCGGCAGAAACAGCATCGCATGTATTGTAAGCATAGCAGCCAGCAGCAACAGCCAGTTTCCTCCCGGATTCGCCAGCAAACCAATCAGGACGGCAATCGCTGGACTGACGAGCGCGAGCAGCCAGACGGGCGATTTTGCTATTTTCATGCGTTCGACAGAAAGTAGCCGCACGTATCCTCCAAGCATTACGCCACATCCTTTCGACTAAAATGAGCTGCAGTCAGCAGGCTGAGAATTGCACCTGTTCCGCATCCGATGGACGCAAATATCCACGCTTGTGGCGCAACCCATGCGAATTGCGGCCAAGCCAGCGGAAACCATTCGGACAACTGGGAAGCAAACAAGCTCCCAATGCCTAACGTAATGCCCAGTGTTACAGGTAGCGCTTGATTATGGAACGTGACCGTTAGCCACAACAACAATACGAGTATAGGCAACGTGCCGCCCAAGGGCCAAAATCCGAGCCGCAGTAGCTCCCCTATCGGTGCAGGCTCTCCCCCAAAGCCAAGAAGCATTCCTAATGTCCAAGTCCCAATCGTCAAAAGTAGACAGGACACGCATAGCATTCCAATGGCTAATGTTAGCTTTGCCATATAAACACTAAATTTGGAAATAGGCAAAGCCAGCAGCTGCTTCCAGGAGTTAGATGTATGCTCCACATTCGCCAACATGGAAGCGACCATCGTAGCTCCAAGCACCAGCGCAAGGGGGACAAACAACGCGATGTTATCCATCAAGCTTTCCCATAAGCGACCCTTATATCGTGGAATCAGATAGTCATAGCGGAGTCCGAAATTCAGTCCCTGCATGGCCACCAGCCCAAGAGGACCGAGGAATACCAGGAACCAGATTCCCTTTCTGCGTGCTTTAAGCAAATCCGCTGTCAGCGCTCGCCGCATCATAGGGAACCCCCTCCTTTGCCCACCACCTGCATGAACATATCCTCCAGCGATTTGCGGCGTTCCTCTACACGATATACAGCATGTGTGTTTTCCACCAATCTTCTGACCAGCAGCGCAACAGCCGCATCATTCATGTTGTCAAAATTCAGTGCTGACCCATCCTTCACTGAATGATAGCCCTGTTCACGTGCAATCAATTGGGCTGCTTCGGGTTCCGATACTACAATCCGAATCCCCCCTGCGGACTCCTGTCGAAGATTGTGAATCGTATTTTGGAAGACTAGTTGCCCTTCACGAATAATACCGACGGTATTAGCCATATGCTCTACCTCACTCAGCAGATGGCTGGATACCAGTACAGTGATCCCCCGCTGCTTGGGCATCGCCTGTATCAATTCGCGTATTTCTTGAATGCCCTCGGGGTCCAAGCCATTCGTGGGCTCGTCCAGAATTAGCACTTCGGGATTGCCGAGCAGGGCTGCTGCGATACCAAGTCTCTGCTTCATGCCCAGCGAGTAGCCTTTAACCGAGCGTTTGGCGTGCTTGGTCAGGCGAACGACCTCCAATACTTCCGCAATGTTCTCTTTCGGTACATTCAAAATACGACGGATAGCCTCCAGGTTTTCGATGGCGTTCAAATGACCATAATATGAAGGATACTCTACCAACGAACCGACTTTACGCAAAATATCGAGTCTATGTCTGCGGATATCTTTGCCGAATATACGGATCGTTCCTCGAGTTGGGCGAATAAGCCCAAGCAGCATGCGGATTGTTGTCGTTTTCCCTGCTCCATTGGGACCGAGAAATCCGTAAATATCTCCCCGTGCTATTTTCAGGTCCAGCTGATTAACCGCGGCGCGGCCTTTGTATATTTTGCTGAGACTGTTCGTTTCAATAATTGTTTCGTTCAAGTTCCTCACCTCGACACCTATCGTAACGTGCCAAGTTTAAAGCCAAGGGAACTCTGAGTTTAAGTTTTGTTTAAAAAACGGATTTGTGTCCCGGCTGATGAACTAGAAATCTCTCTCTCCAAATTCATTTCGCGCGCCAAGAGCTCTGTAATCGCCAAGCCAATTCCAGCTCCTTTTTCACTGGATTGCTGCTCCATTCCCGGGCCTTTATCTGCAATGACCAATGCCTCTCTCCCGTTATCCCTCTGTACTTGAATGCCGATATATCGACCGGAGGCGGCATGCCGAACTACATTTTGAAAAAGATTGTCCAGCAGACGGCGAAAGCCTTGCTCATCGACATTCCATACCAAACTATGCTCAGGCAGGTCGATATCCACTTCAAAGCCTTCCTTTTCCCACACTGGGTACCAGCTGGCTGCACACTCGCGCACCAGCCGCAAGATATCACGCGGCTCGTTATTCATGGTGTATTTGCCACTGGATAGCAGATTATAGGTTAGCAAGTTGTCGATCAGACTCCCAAGGTCCTTTAACTTATTTTCCATCAGTGTAATCGACTGCTTCCCTTTGCTGCTGAGATTTTCCGCATCCAGGGTATACAGATGGCTGCGCACAACCGTAAGTGGTGTTCGAATATCGTGTGACAGATCGGCGACTAGTCTCTTCCGCAGTTCCTCCTCCTGACGCTCACGTCCTCGACTCTCTGCCAACTGTTCAACCATCCGATTAAACGACTCTTCCAGTTTGCCGATTTCATCCGGGCGTCCGGTAGCAACGAGGATGGGCAATCCATCCTCTCCTCGCTGTGACATGGCGGCCTGAAGCCGCAGCAGTCTCCGCCGAATGCCTCCAAAAAACAGAAGCGATACGAATATAAAAGCCCCCAGAACCAATAGAATAAAAAGGAGATAATACATCAACATGCCATTGTCACTAGTCGGATGTTCAAAGAACGAACGAGGCACTTTTAATACCATATAGCCCTGATTCACATCATCCTTGCCCCCGCCAATAAAGGCCACGACCGTAAACGGCCCCTCAGAGCTGGCTTGCTTCATAAAAGCTATAGCTTGCGCCGCACTCCATTGTTTTGGAATGGTAGGTTGTGTCGGTAGCTCCAGTCTGGTTAACCCTGCGGTATCGACCCAAAATATTTGTGAATCTGGGAACATATCCTGCTGTATTTTGCGCAGATGGGCTGAAATTTGCTCTGGACTAGCTCCCTTCAAGGCGATAGCTTCTCGATGCCAGCTATGTTCAGTTTGGGTCGTAGAGGGATAGTAAGGATTCTTAGGCTTGATATCCGTCTGCAAATTCAACAGTATGCTATATATCAAGGTTGTAACAGGCAATACAATGGGCAACAGCATCATAGCCAACACAATAATGACCAAATAGCGGAACAACAGTGAATTACGAAACCGCCCTCTCTGAGCTGGACGGGAACTGCGACGCCACCATGCCCACCTCTTACGCATACCGCTCATTATGCTTTCACCCGATAACCTACACCACGGATCGTCTCAATGATGCGGGGTGCCGCAGGATCAATCTCCAGCTTTTCCCGCAAGTGCCGAATGTGTACCATTAAGGTTTTGTCTCCGTCGATATACGGATCTCCCCAGACTGCCTCATACATTTGTTCCTTCGTCATAATCTGGCCCAAATGCCGCAGCAAATAAGCAAAGATATGATACTGCTTTCCTGTCAGCGTAATTTCCTCCCCGGTATCACGATTCACAATACGATTATCTGGAGGAAACACAGACAGATGCCCCAGTTGTAGAGATTCTTCGGACACACTTCCTGAACGCCGCAGCAAAATCTCCATACGTGCTATGAGTTCGTCGGGGTGAAAGGGCTTTGTCACATAATCGTCAGCAAAATCCAGTCCTTGTAACTTATCATCAATGGACGTACGGGCAGACAACATGAGGATGGGAAGCTCCGGGTACTCTTTCTTGAGCCGCTTCCCAATGGTGAACCCATCCAGGCCGGGTAACATCACATCCAAAATCACGAGTCGGCACGCGCGAGCTGCTTCCACAGCTCCATCCCCACTGCGAAGCCAGGTTACAGCGTAATTCCGCTCTTCCAAATACTGATGCGTCCAAGCACCAATATCTTGATCATCTTCGATGTATAGCACATTTGTTTTCATAATAGACACCTACTTATCGTTTTTCTTTTATGTAATGGGCATTATAGCAGTTATGGTACATAACCCACTTAAAAAGGTTAATAACTACCTTATACGACATACGCTTCACAATTTCAAATTTGAATGCAGGTGAACAAGGAGGCCTATCTGATGCTGCTGGAAGCGATATACCACCACCCGAAACGTAATTGGGCTTTTGGTTATGATGATGAAACGATAATTTTACGGCTCCGTACAAAGAAAAATGACCTGACTGCTGTTCACGTTCTTACCGTAGATAAGTACGACTGGGATCGTACTCGGCAGCTTATTCCGATGTCTAAATTTGCCACCGATGGCAGGTTCGATTACTACGAATGTACTGTAAAGCCTACTCACCGTCGGCTGAAATATGGATTTTTGCTGGAAGATGGCGAGGAACGAATTTGGATGAACGAGAACGATTTCACCACCGAGGAACCTCAAAATGCAGACAGTCTGTTTCAATACCCGTTTCTAAATCCGATTGATATATTGAAGCCACCTGCATGGGTGAAGGATGCTGTTTTTTATCAGATTTTCCCGGAACGTTTTGCCAATGGTGACCCCTCCATTAGCCCGGAAGGTGCTGAACCCTGGGGGGGCACACCGCAAAAGGACAATTTTTTCGGTGGTGATTTACAAGGAATTCTGGATCATTTGGATCACCTGAGCGAGTTGGGGATTAACGCCATATATATGACCCCTGTCTTCAAGGCGACGACCAATCATAAATATGATACCGAGGATTATATGGAGGTGGACCCGCACTTCGGGGATAAAAAGACATTAAAAAGGCTGGTGGAGGCGTGCCACGACCGGGGAATCAGGGTCCTGCTCGATGCGGTGTTCAACCACTCGGGGCGTACTTTTAAGCCATTCGTTGACGTACTGGAGAAAGGTGAAGCCTCTCCTTATAAGGACTGGTTCCATGTCCATAGCTTTCCACTGGAAGTGAACGATGGCACACCGACCTACGATACATTCGGGCTGGAACCGATGATGCCCAAGCTGAACACAGAGCATCCTGAGGTAAAAGAGTACCTACTGAATGTGGCAAAACATTGGATTGAAGAGATCGGTATCGACGGCTGGAGGCTGGACGTGGCAGACGAGGTGGATCACGCCTTTTGGCGTGAATTCCGTACGACGGTCAAGCAGGCTAATCCAGATGCATATATTTTGGGTGAAATGTGGAATGAATCGTCTGAATGGCTTCAGGGGGACCAATTCGACGCGACGATGAATTATCCGTTCACCTATGCGGTGAATGATTTTTTCGTCAAAAAAGTGACCGATGCCCAGAGCTTTGCCTTTGCCATTGGGCGACAGCTTGCCCGCTATCCACAACAGGCATCCGAGGTTGCCTTCAATCTGCTGGATAGTCATGATACACCGCGCCTGTTGACACTGTGCGGGGGCGACAAGCGACTGATGCGGCTGGCTGCTTTGTTCCAGTTCACGTACATGGGTGCGCCCTGCATTTTTTACGGCGATGAGGTCGGTCTGGATGGAGATGCTGATCCAGGCTGCCGCCAGTGCATGGAGTGGGACACCGATAAGCAGGACCACGAGCTGTTCGACTTTTATCGTGAGCTGATCGCTCTTCGCAAGGCACACCCTGTCCTTCGTGATCAAGGAAGCATCACTTTCCTGGAGGCACAGCCGGAAGGCGCTTCACTCGCCTACGAGCGCCGCAGCGACGAAGAAGTGCTGCTTGTGCTATTCAACCGTTCCGATGAGCATCACACTTTTGAACTGTCTATTCCAGAGCAGGAATGGGAGGTAGCCTTTGGCGAAAGCCAGTGGTCCGTAGGACCGGAGGGGCTGCATGTCGAGCTTCCACCCTACGGATACGCTGTGCTGAAGGCAGCACCTCCCCGGTCAGTAAAACCTGCTTAAGATGGTGGTGTGAAGACGAGAAGAAAGGCATAAGTTATGTAGGCGCGGATGCTGATGAAAGCACCTGCCGACTATGGCAAAAAACGAGATCGCCGGGAACAAGTTAGATAATTTGTTGCCGGCGATCTTTTTACGTCGAGGATGTAGCTTTTGCACAAGCTGATTATTTATTTTTGACATCTGTTCTTACTACCCCAACATCCGAAGCATTGATCGAAATGGGGTTACCGCCTTGCCCTGTGTGAGCTGAAGAAGATTGTCTAAAGTCCACCCTAATTCTTTTGCCCTTAAAGCCAGTTCGTCTCCTTTTTCCCAATGCCATGGCCTCCTTAAGTCTTCGTGGCTTATAAACCTCTCAATATGACCTAACTGTGAAGAGATATGCTATATGCATATGCCGCTGAAAAAAGCAGGTCTCGGCGAATATCAGATCATAGCGAAAAGAGGCGATTAAAATGATTTTATCCACACAAAAAAACCGCTTCAAATGAAGTACCTTTTGAAGCGGTTTTTGAGCGGCTACCTGAAACAGTACAACAGTCTACGCAGGTAGCGTCTGTGTTTTCAATTGCACGTACAACTGGTGTGTCACCTGCTGCGGCTCAATACCCAACTCATCTTCCAGTAAGCTGACGAAGCTTTCATAATGCTTTTGAGCAGCTATATACTCTCCCAGTTGGGCATAAGCAGTCAGCAGCAAACCGCAGATATCATCTGAATAAGGTTCACGCTGCTGTAGGTTGAGCAAGCGTTGGACGGACTGCCGGGCACGACCTGAACGGAGCTCTTCTCTAGCCAGTTCTGAAGCACATGCCAGATACATATTGCGCAGCTTTTCTCTTTTTGCATACGCCCATGGGTAATCGTGTTCCTCCAGATAATTGCCACGGTACAGAGCCAACAGGCTCTCGATACGCGGCGTACCGCCGTTGCCAGATGCCGCCCATTCGGAAATTCCCCGCTCTAATAGCTCCACATCTGTAACCCAGCCATTACGGTTCAAACGATAGCGATCCAGATTGTACTCCAGCTTCGTATCTTGCATCCGTTCTTTCAGCGCCTTGCGAATTTGGTAAATGGACGTATGTAGATGAACAACAGCCTTGTCCAAATGATATTCGGGCCACAGCGCATCCAGCAATTGCTCCTTGCTAACCCATTCCCCTTCATGGTGTAGTAAAAAGGAGAACAGCTCCTGCGACTTTAATGTACGCCATTTGAATGGCTTTGCTCCCACGGCTCCTTGTCCATCCTCCAAAATTTCAAGCCTTTGAAAACAACGCACTTTGGGTAATTGCTCTGCTGCGACGACCGAGCTGGAAGGACGGGAATCTGCCAGCGTGGCTACAATCCGATCCAACGTTTTATTAAGCCGCCGGGCATGAACAGGTTTTAACAAGTAATCCAGTGCTTGCAGTTCGAATGCTTCAATAGCATATTCCGAGTACGCAGTCACAAAGACGATATGAATATGCGAGTCCAGCTGTTGAATCCACTCGGCGGCCTCCAGTCCGTTCATCTCCGGCATTCCGATATCTATAAAAACAATATCCACACGTTCTGCCGCCAGATGATCCAACCCAGCTTGTGCAGACGTATATTTGCCCATGACCGTTAATCGTCCGTCCGCCTCCAGCAACCGTTCCAAGTAGGTTAGTGCCGACCTCTCATCATCAATCAATATCGCCTTCATCTGTGTCCGCGCTCCCTTCCTGCTGCAACCATCCATTACATTGCTCCATGACCAAGCTGTCTGCTTTACCATCCGATTTTTAATTTCTTATATTTTATATATCGTATAAACTCGGGCGCGACATTAGCTTTTTTCGGCAGATGCACTGTATTTTTTATTCATTCACTAGGGCGAGATAAGGTCATTTCCGGCACACGGAAGCTTACTGTCGTCCCTTGCATAGGATTGCTTTCAATCTCCAATCCTTCTCCATACATATGGATCAGACGGCGATGGATATTACGCAGCCCCACACTGGAGGATACATGCTCCTCCGACAGTAAGTGTCGCAGTCGCTCTGGCGGAATCCCTACGCCGTCATCGGTCACGCTGACCACAAAATCGGCTCCAGCCTCTTGTACAATCACCCGCACCGTTCCACCTGTGGCCCGCTGCATTACACCATGTCGTATTGCATTTTCCACAATGGGCTGAATGCTTAATGGCGGGATCAGCGACCGGATGTTCCTCCCTACCTCTATAGTCATCTGCAAACGTTCTTCAAAACGGGCTTTTTCCAATGCCACATACGATTCTACCAATTCCAGTTCCTTGCATAGCGGAACTGTATTCTCCCTGTTCTGAAAATCAAAGCTTCCCCGCAAATACTGGCTCAGCTCCATAAGCAGCTCCGCTGCTTTGTCCGGGTCTACCGCTACGGTCGAAACAATGACATTTAATGCATTGTACAGAAAGTGCGGCTTGATTTGTGCCTGTAAAAAGGCCATTTCCGAACGCACCGCTTCCTCTGCCGAATGGCGCATGTTCAGCAGGGTGCGCACACGCGCCTTTAATTCCTCAGCATCAACAGGCTTACGTAGAAAGTCATTGGCTCCAGCCATGAAGCCTGCACGGATATCGCCGGGCAGGTCGCGTGCCGTCAGCAGCAACACGGGTAGTTCGGAGAGAGAATACCGTTCGCGAATCCGTTGGCACAGCTCAATACCGGACATTTCTGGCATCATCCAGTCCGTAATGACTAGGTCAAATCGGGTACGGCTATTCAGCAGCTGAAGCGCCTCCTCAGCATGTTCCACAGCCACCACACTACAACCTGTGGTGTATAACAGCTCTTCCAACACCCGAAGGTTAACCTCATCATCATCTACAGCCAGCACTCTGTAAGGAACATTCCTCACTTGCTCCAATCCATCTTCTTCAAGCGGATTCACATCCTGACTCGAGGTCACACCAGGCTGCAATATAACCTCAGACAAAACATTTTTTTGAGCTTCATGTGCCGACGTACCAGTCTCCGCTAAGGGCAGTGTAAAATAAAAGGTCGAACCTTTACCCAATCTGGACTCTACTCGGATATGGCCTCCATGCAGCTCCACCAGACGACGGGTTATGCCTAACCCAAGCCCAGTTCCACTATATCCTTCGTCCTCAGCATTCGCCCCTCGGTTAAAAGGTTCAAAGATGTGCAAAAGATAGTCTGGGGCAATACCTGGTCCGGTATCCTTCACACTAATTTCCATTTCGCGGTTCCTGGTCTTGGCAGAGATTACGATTTCGCCTTCCTCCGTAAACTTCATCGCATTCCCCAATAAATTGTATAAGATCTGATTCAGGCGATGTTCATCTGCATCCACCTTAGGCAACGAATTAGGCCATTCTTTGACGAATTGGAGCTTTTTCTTACCTACCGAATGACCCAATACCTCCAGCACAGAGTTCACTGCAGCTTGTACGTTTACAGGCCGGCGGTTTAAGGCTAATCTTCCATTTTTCAAATTAGAAAAATCCAAAATATCGTTAATCAAATAGGAAAGCCTGCGCCCTACATTCGCAATCAAGACCAAATTGTGCTTTTGCGGCTCATTGAATTGTGTCCCATAGCGGTCTAGCATGGATTGAGCGATATTAATAATTCCATGTAGAGGAGTACGCAGCTCATGTGACGTGTTCGCCAGAAATTCGTCCTTTAACCCATCCAGGGTTAGCAAACGTCGTGATAGGTTCTCAACCTCCATGAACGAATGTACAAAACGTTTGGCCAGCAGCAGCGTTTGAGCCAATACGAATATGAGCATTTCATAGGCTGTTACCCCACGTACATCTCCCCATCCCAGAACATACACAAAACTGGTCACCACAATCATAAGAATGCTCATAATACTAATGACTAGCAGTGCAGCGTCGTCCGTCCGTTGAACAAGTCCACGAATTAGGATCAGTAATACATATCCCACACTGACTACACCAAAAAGAAGGATAAACGTTTCAAAGGATGAGAGTACCAGTGTAGGCAACAATAGCCCCATACCCAGCATCAGTGCGGTTGTAATACTATAGAGACGCAGCACGATCCGATTCATAACAATCTGTGTCGTAAGATGAACATACCGAATCAGAAAATAGTAGAACAGCGTCGAAGAGAACGATTGAATTTTCAATATCCATTCATAAGGCAAATCCGGCATTCCCCAGACTAGCAGCTTCTCTCCATGTGTCAGAATGTAAAATATTGCCGCGACGCAAAAGCATGCTAAGTAAAGCAAGGCCTTCTCTTTTTTACGTAAAAGGTACAGCATGATAAAAAATACAGTAGGGATAAAAAATCCTGCGACCAGTACGGTGTCCTCTGCCATCGCTACTTCCCGGCTATGCGTAATACTGGCATAATCACCAAACAGCAGCGGATAAATGATTCCCCCGGAGGAATAGCTATAATTAGCCACATGCACGATAATATCAGTCGCATGTCCATCTATTGCAGCAAATCCAACAAAGGGGGCGTTGCCCTGTTTGCCTTTTTCGGCCGAAACAGAGGGAATACCGCTTGCCCCCACCTCTGCTCCATCAATCCATACTCGGCTAGAGTTGCGAATGTTTTGCATATGGATGCCGTACAGATTTTCCAATTTTTCAGGTAAAAGTACACGAACATGGTAGGTACCATATCCAGTCGCCTGTCCCCCAGGCATCCACTGATTCCATCTACCAGGCACATCCACAATTTTGGCGGAAGATCCGGTGCCTGATCCCAATTTGGAGGAGTTTCGACGATTTCCCCAATCCTGATCTCGCGTTTCCTGAAAAGATGAAGGCTGCAAAAGCTGATTAGGATAAAACTCCCACTCTCCTCCCAACTGTACAGCGCCTTCCTTGTCGGGGTCCCAATTACGCAAATCAATAACACCGTTGTGAGCTTTCCAATGACTGTTTCCGGATAATACGCCCGACACTAACGGATACACCGGCAACGCAACCGCAAGCAGAAGTATAATAAAAAATAAAACACCCTGTTTTTTCATAAATCCCCCGCTCTTTTCAATAACGTCTATCTTTTTGTATCGGTTATTCTATCCAGCTACATTAGAAGCGTTGTCCATACAAAAAGGGACGCCCGCCGCAGATAAAATCTGTGCGGAATCGTCCCCTTCTATACATCCTTGTAGTTCCTAACTTTTCCTATTAAGGAATCAAACCGTCATCATTGCCACCGCCAGGAATCGACCCTGAACCGTCGCCGCTTCCTGTTCCGGTGCTATCGCTTGGCGATGTTGCTCCACCATTGCTGTCGCTGCTTCCTGTTCCGCTGCTATCGCTTGGCGATGTTGCTCCACCATTGCTGTCGCTGCTTCCTGTTCCGCTGCTATCGCTTGGCGGTGTTGCTCCACCATTGCTGTCGCTGCTTCCTGTTCCGGTGCTATCGCTTGGCGGTGTTGCTCCACCATTGCTGTCGCTGCTTCCTGTTCCGCTGCTATCGCTTGGCGGCGTTGCTCTACCATTGCTGTCGTCGCTTCCTGTTCCGCTGTTATCGCTCGGCGGCGTTGCTCCACCGCTGCTATCGCCGCTTCCTGTTCCGCTGCTATCGCTTGGCGGCGTTGCTCCACCACTACTTTGTTGCTGGCTGTCTATAAAATCTTTATACTCCTGAATCGCATCTTCCAGATTCATATAATTTTTCTTAACTTCCGGCATAGGATAATACGGGTCCAGACGATTGAATGCATCCACTACTCTGTGAAAGTAGACCGTCGTAGGATCTGTACCATTTACTGTAAGCAGATTGTTCGCAATGTTCTTGAGCTCTTGGATGTCAAGATCAGTTACGATCCATTTGGATTGGTAGTTTGAAATCGCCGTAATCAAATCTGTGTTAGCCTGATCTACCTGAAGCTGTGTAATATACGGAGTATTAAGCACAAGGTTTGCCTGATTAATTTGTCCTTGAAGTTCTACGTTATCTTGTTCGGTATAATGACGACCGAACGTCTGAACTTCATTATTAGCTATACTTATGTTGAAATTTAACAACATGGTATCCACTGCTATTGGTGCAGCATACTGGCTCTGTACCCGTTGCAGCTCCTCGTATACGGGAACAACGTCTTGCAATTCAAAGCTGGACATCCCCAAGAAGATGGAGGCATGCTCAGAAGCAAAAGACAGGGCTTGTTGGGCTTCAGCGCTTAACGCTCCTGAGTTTTGCAACAAAACTTCATTGATCGATGTCTGCATTTCAATGATTTCGTGTCTCAATTGTAGCCTTTTCTCGTTATATTTTTCAATATAGGTCTCTTTAGCCTGACTTAATTGGTTATAAGAGATCACCAATTGCTCCTCGGGAGTAAGCGGAAACATGAGTGCAAAGTGGGCTTGCATTGTTTGTTGATCTAAAAGCTGCATTTCCGTATTCAAGTAATTACGAGCCACAGGGTTAGACAGCAGCTTGAGTTGAACATCTTGAACCAACTGCTGTAGTTTTTCACGAGCTGTAGCAGGCACTGGCGCAGTGAATTCCGTAAGCCTTTGACTCAGCTCCATGTTCAAGTTCAATACATCCAGCTGCGTCATAGCGGTGTGCATCTTCTCTGTATATTCCTGAATGAGGTTGTCTAGTTCAGTATTTTGAGAACCACTCTGATCGTAGATAACCTGCGCTTCTTGTAAAGTATTTTTAAGCACTGAGAAGTCCGCTGCTTGCAGTGCCAGGAATGATTCTGTGGCACCTTCTATTTTTTGTGTCCATTCCTCCAACTGCTCAGTTGTAGATAATGGATTCAGATATACTTTTGATCCTTCCCTCACTATGGACTTGTAACGCGCTTTGTCCGTTTTCAAATTCTCCACACGATCCGTTACATCGAGAAAATGCAGATAGGCATCTCTGAGTTTTACTGATGCTTTGTATACCTTGATTACTCGATCCAAGCTTTCTACTTCCCGATCCACAATATTCTGAGGCGCATTCCCTTCCAACACATTGTTGCCAAATCGAATCGCTTGACTTAGTGAGTCATCCCAGAGAGGCGGAAATTCGTCACCAATCATTCGGTTTTGTTCAAGGGTAGTCGAAGCTAACTGAATCAGTCTAGTTAATTCCTGTGTTCCAATCACCGGTTCTGTGGCTGAGGCTGTGTACACAGAAACGTCCTGTTTCAATGTGCTGAGCGCTTGATCTACTTCTACTTGTGTAGCTGCTGTATTGTTTAGTACCAGCATAGCTTGATGGATGGCTATGGACAGGTTTTCCTTCGCTCCGGCTGGGTAAAGTGCTTGATCCGTTCCACCCTCGCCTGCACGCTCCAGCAGTTCTTTGGCTGCATGGACTTCTGTCTCCAGCCGACTGCGGTCTACGCTGATAATGTCACTGTTGTGTTTTTTCTTATCTTTGCTGTCTGTATCCGTGACAACCGCTCCAGTAGAGGACGATTTCGTCGTACCATTCACGAGACTAACAGCTTCTTTCATCGCATTATAGTTGATAATAACATCCTGTGGCTGTTTTTGTTCCGGCAGGTTAAGCTGGCTGATTGCTGCTCCCTTAGCCAACGTAATAAAAGGAACGCCCACATATTGAGATGCATCCAGCAAACCAATACTACCGTTAACCAACAGCTTGCCAAGTCCCTGTTGCAATGAAACACGACTAATCGCGGCATTACCTTCGGTCACGATCGATGCATCATTTTTCAGCGTCAAGTTGTCAATCTTTGTCGTCCCAGTTGCTGTCAATTGTGCATCTTGAGAGCCAAGCTCAACACCAGACCATGTCGTATTTTCCAAAATGGCTGATACCGGCTGGGTACCTGAGCCTTTGATTTCTAATACGCCTGTGGAGGACATGTTTTTCAAGGTTACCGAACCATTGACGATTAGGCGTCCATCAAAAGACACACCCTTACCGTCAAATACGCCACCGTCTGCGTTAATTTCCAGCTTATTTACACCTGTGAGTGTACGCAAATTACGGTTAAGATCGATTTTTGCCCCTTTTAATACCGCTTTATTATTTTCACCGAACAAACCTTGCAAAGATCCTTCCAGCTGGTAAGGGATATTTCCGATTCGAACCGTATTGCCCTCTGATTTCACTTCTCCTACTGGATGATCCAACAGGCTAACAAATACTTCGGCACCACTCTCCCGGTTCAACGGATTTTTCAAATCTGTTGCAGAAGCATCCTCTGATAATAGACCATAATTGCGAGCTACCTGAACTGCATTTTGCTGTGCGTCCGCATTACCTGCATCCTGCAAGTCCATTGCGCGTACTAGCGATACGATCAGTTCTTCCTTGGTAATGGCATCCCCCGGACGGAACAGTTCTCCGTTGCCTGTCATATACCCGGCTGCACGTACAGCCTCAATATAGGGAGCACCCCATGCATCCGAGGATACGTCCATAAAAGAAGTTTGCGGCTGATTGTTAACTTCCAACTGGAACAGACTGCACAAAATCTTAGCCGCTTCGGCGCGGGTCAAATTCTTTTGTGCCATAAAATCGCCCTGATTACCACCTGTCATCAAACCCAAAGTGCGAGCTTGTGCTACAAATCCAGTTTCACTTTGCGTATCTGCTGTCGCTGCATAAGCAGTCTGGGCGCCACCCATCCAAGGCAGAGATACAATGGAGCCTGAAGCAATCCCCAGCACCATTGCAGATGCAATCCATTTATTTCGATTTACAAGTTTCAATATTTTCACTCCTAGACGCTATTTATTGGCATATATCCTGTTATATCAAAGGCTTTAGTCATGTTTAGTTCTACGATTTATGCAACCAAGGAACTATTCTAAAAGAATTATATGAAATCCCACTGAACCGATTCTGAACAATTAGACCTATACAACGTGTTTCGTAGAATATTGCTTGACTTGGAGCTAACTACACATGGCCTAATATGCTTGTATTCATTTAATTTATTGCTGCGAATGGTTATTTAGACAGAACTAGCGTGGATGGGTGAGGCGGTAGAAAATGACGCTATGAGCGTTCTAATATAAGAAATGACAAGAACGCCCTATCCATTGATATAGGGCGTTCTTGATCAGAAATGAGGAGGTGAAATCTAAATATTTGCAATTTGCTCATAATGAGCGAGGATGCTCTTGGATAATGGAATAATGCTAAAACCTAACATGCCAACTACATATGTTGAATATCCGTTTTGTTCATTAACCCCTGCGTGCTTTGCGGGAAAGCAGGTTGCCCAAGGATTGAACCCCTTGTACAAACACGACTAGAATGACGACGGTTATGAGCATAACCAGCGTATCAAAACGTTGATAGCCGTACGCTATCGCCAGATCGCCAATGCCGCCGCCGCCGACCGCACCAGCCATAGCCGTTGCACCAATCAGTCCAATGGCGGCTGTCGTTAACGACAAAATCAGAGAACTGAATGCCTCGGGCAGCAAAAAGTATCGAATGACCTGAAAGGGAGTCGCTCCCATCGCATCTGCTGCCTCCAATATCCCCGGATTGACCTCCAACAGCGAATTTTCGACCAGCCTACCGATATAAGGTGCTATATAAATAATTAAGGGGACAATTGCCGCACTGGTCCCAATGGATGTATGCACAATCAGACGGGTTAACGGAATGATCGCGATTAGCAATATAATAAACGGTAAGGAACGAACAATGTTAATGATCGGATTTAAAATACTGTACAGCCATTTGTTCTCCAAAATTCCGCCTGAACGGGTGACGACGAGTAAAATACCGATAGGGATACCAATCAGAGCACCAATAAATAATGATATGCTGACCATGAGCACGGATTCATACAAAGCTTCCCACAGTTGATCCCAAGTTATCGTGGTACCTGTAATCATCATAGACTCTCCACCTCCTGAATATGAACTCCTTTGCTCTTGATAAAATCAACAGCCTGCTGAACGGCATGCTGCTCACCGCGCAATTGAAGTGTCATATAGCCAATCGTCGTTTCTTGAATCTCCGTCATGTTGGCAAACAAAATGTTCACATGGATATCGTGCTTCCGAATCAATTCATGAACCACTGGGTCGGAAGCTGCCTGTCCGATAAATTCCAGCTTGTAGATGCGTTGCGACTCTTGCTGCTCGAACGTTTGCAGCACACTATCCGGCACTTGATCGTGAATAACTGTGCGTACAAAGCTTTGCGTCGTTGGATGCTTCGGCTGTCCGAATACCTCCAGCACGTTGCCCTGCTCAATGATTTCTCCCTTTTCCATGACGGCCACCTTATTGCAAATCCGCTGAATCACCGACATTTCATGGGTAATGATCAAGATGGTGATCTTGTATTCCTTGTTGATTTTGCGAAGCAAATCAAGAATAGACTGCGTGGTCTGCGGATCAAGTGCCGAGGTTGCCTCATCACAGAGCAAAATGGACGGGTTGCTCGCAAGCGCCCGCGCAATCCCGACACGCTGCTTTTGCCCGCCGGAAAGCTCGCTGGGATAGCTATTTGCCTTATCCGATAATCCTGTGAATGCCAGCAACTCTGTTACACGCCTCTCAATTTCCCGCTTGTTGCGCTTGAGCAACACCAATGGAATGGCAATGTTTTCGAATACTGTTTTCGATTCCAGCAGATTAAAATGCTGAAAAATCATTCCGATCTTTTTCCTTACTTTTCGCAGCCCGGAGGTCGAATAGGCATTTAAGCTCTCCCCTTCGACAAGAACCTCACCAGTCGTTACTTTCTCCAGACGATTGACCAAACGGATAAGCGTACTTTTCCCTGCACCACTAAATCCGATAAAACCAAAGATATCTCCTTTATCTACTGTGATATTTATATTTTTTAACGCTTGAATGCTTAAGCCTTTTCTTACATAGGTTTTGGATACATTCCTAAGTTCAATCATAGCTCCTAACTCCTTCCGCTCCATCAAGTATGTAAGATCTCTCTGAGTTGATTTCTTTCCTATGGCATGAATACTCGAATTAAATCCGAGTATTTTAGTAAGTTTTATAGAGTATACTACTTCGATTTTATATTGATGTCAATATGTGTTTTAAGTTTGGTGCAAGCATTTCTTTCTTTGCATAAATGAACATGATATTGCAGATGGTATGGAATATGCCGAAGTATACACATCTTACCCGAACCGGGGCGGAAGCGGAGGAACATAGATGAAGCGAATATTGACCTTGTGGCTATGCATTGCAATGATGGGAATGTCCACAGTTATGGGAGAATCGGCATCAGCTACCCAAGCTGTGGACGGACAACCGTATCATTTTGGGTTTAAAAAAAGCAAAGGAGGCGAGCTGCCCTCCATCGCACAAGAAGGCTTTATGCACCTGATTGAAAGACAAGGCGGCATCTTTTTGGGGGATACGACTAAGAAAGAATTATTTCTTACTTTCGACAACGGTTACGAAAATGGATATACTCCCAAGGTACTGGATGTATTGAAAGCAAAAAAGGTTCCGGCCGCCTTCTTTGTTACTGGGCATTTTGTAAAAGACCAACCGGATTTGATGCGCCGCATGGCGAGTGAAGGCCATATCATCGGAAACCATTCATGGAGCCACCCTGATATGAGCACCATCTCTTCGGCAGAGATTCGATCTGAGCTGGATCGGGTACGAACTGCATCTGCAGAACTGACCGGGCAAAAGGAAATGAAATATGTCCGGCCACCACGCGGCATTTTTAATGAAAAAGCATTGGCATCCTGTCGAGAAGCCGGATATACGAGTGTGTTCTGGTCGGTAGCCTACAAGGATTGGGACACGAATATTCAGCGAGGGACAGACTATGCCTATCGTCAAGTTATGCAGCAGCTCCACCCTGGAGCGGTCATTTTGCTCCATTCCGTATCCAAGGATAATGCCGAGGCACTTGGCTCGATCATTGACGAGGCTCGTAAGCAAGGATATGAGTTCAAAAGCCTGGATGACCTTAAAGTTAAGCATTATCACTAAAAATAGCTCTAACTTAATGACTTAATACCGTCATCAGCCCGATCCATATCTGCTTTAGCAGACAGTGTGAATCGGGCTTTTTAGTTTACGAATAAGGAAGGTCATGGATATAATGACGTAAGAAACGATTTGGAGAGCACTTTTTTGGAGGTACATCTATTATGCACTTTGTATTTGATTTGGATGGGACGATCTGCTTCAAGGGGCAGTGTGTGTCGGATAAGATTGCAGGCTGTTTGGAACAGTTAACTCAAGCGGGACATGAAGTCATTTTTGCCTCGGCACGACCAATCCGCGACATGCTGCCTGTACTTCCTGAACGCTTTCACAACTATACCCTGATTGGCGGTAACGGCTCAATGATCTCCCAAAATGGCAGTGTAAAATACGTAGAGTCCTTTCTTCCGGAAGTACAGAATGCTCTGCTCCCACTGCTGGAGGAACACCGAGCTACCTACTTGATTGACAGTGAGTGGGATTATGCTTATACAGGCCCAGCTGATCATCCCATACTCAACAATGTGGATGTTAGCAAGTTGGCGCAAAAGCTGCCTTTGGCGGCCCTGAAATCTATTGTAAAAATACTCATTTTAACTGCTGACGATATGGAAGGCTTGGCTGCTAAGCTTCTACCGCTGGGTGTGGTCATTCATCAACACCGCAATGAACAGGTACTGGACATTAGCCCACAGAATATCCATAAATGGAACGCGCTTCAGAAGCTAGGTGTGCAGCCTCGTCAATTTATCGCCTTTGGTAATGATGCGAATGATATTCCAATGTTCAAAGAGGCACACCATGCCGTCATGATTCATCATCATGCTGAACTGGCTGCCTACGCGACTGAATCTATCCCTAATGAGGGGGAAAATCAAGAAGAACGGATTATCGCTAAAATACGTGAATTGGCTGAAACAGTAACTGTGTAGTCCAACG
The DNA here is from genome assembly GCF_044784315.1 of Paenibacillus sp. DP01. Taxonomy (NCBI): domain Bacteria; kingdom Bacillati; phylum Bacillota; class Bacilli; order Caryophanales; family Paenibacillaceae; genus Paenibacillus; species Paenibacillus sp. DP01. Next base: position 513,852 of record NZ_CP173059.1, on the reverse strand, counting down.
CTAAGGAAGGGGAGGCTCCTCTATGAGCCTCCCCTTCTTTTATCATCTTAAGGATAACGAACATTTATTTTAAGGTTAGCTTATACACTCTAGCTTCATAAGGGCGCAGCTTCAAAGCGTGCAAATTTTCTCCTTTTACCGGTTCATAGTTGGAGAGAAGCAACTCCGCCTTGGCGATAGGAAACTCCTCACCGTCGGGCCAGTGGAACACTGGATCACGGTCAAAAAAATTCAGAATGACTAGCAAACGCTCTTGTCCCAGCATGCGCGCAAATACATACAGTTCTGTATCAAGTGGCAACAACAGCTTGTATTCGCCATAGACTATGACCTCATGTTGTTTGCGCAGAGCAATCAACTTGCGATAATAGTGAAAAATCGAGTTCGGATTATTTCTTTCCGCCTCTGCATTAATGTGCGTGTAGTTATCATTAATTTTCATCCACGGCTCTCCATCGGTAAATCCGGCTGCAGGTCCGGCATTCCACTGCATGGGAGTGCGTGCATTATCCCGACTTTTTCGCCAGATCGCGGCCATAATCTGCTCCTCTGGCTCACCGACCTTTCGTTGCTGCTCATAATAGTTTAACGTTTCCACATCCCGATAATCATCAATCGACGGGAAGGCAATATTCGTCATTCCAATCTCTTCACCCTGATAAATATAAGGCGTGCCCTCAAGCATATGTGTGAAGGTTGCCAGCATTTTAGCTGATTCCGCACGGTACTGGCCATCATTCGCAAAACGCGAGAGAGCCCGCGGTTGATCATGATTGTTCAGATAATTGGCATTCCATCCTTCCTGATGAAGCACCGTCTGCCAACTACTCATTATTTTTTTCAGTTCCACCAGCGTCCACGACTTGTACTTCCATTTTTCCGTTCCTAACCCTTGGGCATCAATAAACATGTGCTCAAACTGGAACACCATATTCAGCTCATGCCGCTGATCTCCCACATAATCCAGTGCCTGCTCTGGCCCTAAACCGGACGTTTCACCAACCGTCATTAAGGGATAACGCTCCAGTACCTTTTCGTTCAGCATCCGTAGAAGTACATGTACCTGTTCAAGGTTGGAAAAGAGCTGATAGGCACGCACCAAGGTTTGTTTGTCAGGATTATGCGCATCCGGCAGTCCTTCGGCTTTGACAATATGGGCAATAGCGTCAAAGCGGAAGCCATCGACTCCCTTTTTTAACCACCATTCCACCATACGATAGAGTTCACCCACCATCTCTTCATTTTCCCAGTTCAGATCCGGCTGATGCTCGGAATATAGATGCATGTAATATTCGTCTGTAAGCTTGTCATATTTCCATACAGAACCGGAGAAATACGATTCCCAGTTGTTCGGATATCCGCCATTTTTGCCTGTTCGCCATATGTAGTAGTCCCGCTTCGGATTATCCTTGGACGAGCGTGACTCCGTGAACCACGGGTGCTCATCCGACGTATGGTTTAATACCAAATCCATCATAATTTTGATACCTCGTTCATGCGCCTGATGAAGGAGTTCATCAAAATCCTCCATCGTTCCAAACTCATCCATAATGGCATAATAATCGCTAATATCATATCCGTTATCATGATTGGGCGACTTATATATCGGGCAAATCCAGATCACATCAATACCCAGCTCAGACAGATAATCCAGCCGAGACAAAATGCCGCGCAGGTCCCCTTTTCCGTCTCCGTCAGAATCCTGAAAACTGATCGGGTATATCTGATAAACAACAGCTTCCTTCCACCATATTTTTTTAGGCATGTTTCCCTCCTGTATCTTCTCTGTACATCCAATAGCTTATGCTCTTAACATACACGCAATACCTGTATGCGAATCGTCGGTGCAGGGAAATGAGGGACTTGTAAGCTTGCTTAGGTACACAAGCAGAGCTGCTATAGCCTACGATATATTTTTTTAATTTATTTTTTTGAAAAACAGGTTGTATACATGGACTTGGCGTTACCTATATTTATGAACTACCCATATACTTGAACCAAAAGCGGTGCCATTCTTGAATTTAGGGAGGAATTGATATGAACCTTCGACCCAAGGAGCCAAAGGATTTGATTGTGGAGTCAGCTGTGATCCCGCCCAACATCCATGTGGATGTGGAGTCAGCCACGGAGGGGGGAACACGCCGCCTGATGCTTAGTGATAACCCAGAGACGCTTACCCACGTGACGGTACCTACCGAGCAAGCCACTTTGTGGCATGATGTGGTTCGCACCACCACCCGGACAGTCAAGCACCGGATTTTCGGCTGGCATTATAACAAAATCGACAGCCCTGTTAAACTGGGCATCACCATAGAGAATAAAAGCACGGCCCGCCTGGAAGTACGCCATATTGAACGTGCCCTGGAGATTGTACCTGAGGATGGCAACTGGATTATTGATGTCGGGCAATCTATTGCCAAAAGCTGTTTGGCAGGTACAATGAAACGTCTAAAGCCAGTAGACCGTCACAAATTCGGCAAAGACACCGCCTTGCTGGAGGAATTTGAGCTACTCGTAGGATCGCTGGCTGGATTCATCTATGACCTCACGGTAGAATATGCCGAAGGTCACGGTACGCTGGACTATGTGATTCGCACCGTAGTCAGCAAAGATACGCAGACTGATCTGCGCGAGATTCATGAGGATGCGCTCCCTCCTGTACCCCCGCCACAGGCGCATCCACGGGGCGTATGGTCCTTTTCTGAAACAAATGCGCGTATGCCGGAGTATGTAGTAGGACAAAGCGCCAACTACCGAGCATGTGCCACTAAGAAACTGAACGGCGAAACTCCTGCCGATCTACTGTTTACAGGGGAACGCAGCGAGCTGGGGCCTGCGCTTGATAATCGCGGACAATTCGGAACAATATATAACGCAACCATTCCTATCGTTAATCACAGTAGTGAGGTACGTACCGTACGAATCTACGCTAATCCACGTGGAGGTGCATTCGCCGGGTCTGTACGCATAGATCGTCATGTATACGGTATCCCCTTACTACAAGATAATACCAAGGTATGCCGACTGACTGACATCCGCGTCCCGCCTGGCCAGTCGAGCTATTCTCTTAGCTTCATGGTTGCAGGTAGCGCGACTACTCCGCTGGGTTTATACGTGATCACACTATAATCGTAATAACATTAGATGGACACATGGGTCGCCTCAATAGTGCAAAGAATATAATTAAGATGTAATTGTTCTAAAAAATCAAATAACCCGGTGACCATAGATCATCGGGTTATTTGTGTCGATTTCTTTATAGAATACGCTATTTCAGATTACACTACTCTACTAAGTATAAAATTGGATGGTGGAGTAGGCTCCGGCTTACCAAACAAATAACCCTGGGCTAGCGACACACCTGCATCACGACAAAATTCAAAATCCTCCATTTGCTCTACACCTTCAGCCAACACCTGACCACCAAAACGAAAAGCGGATTCCACTATCCCAGTAATTTGGCGTTTTTGATCACTGTTACTGTGACAGCCATCAATTATACTGCGGTCAATTTTAACATAATCGGGCTGGAGGCAATTCATAAGCTCTGTCGTAGAATAGCCTGCCCCTACATCGTCCAGTGCCACCGAAACTCCCCGTGTACGATATTGTTCAAAGATTTGATGCAAAAAATTCAGGTCGTCTATTTCTTCCGTCTCTACGACCTCAAACACAAAATCCTCCGTATTCATGGATAACCGATCAATTGTCTCAAAGGTGTGATTCAAGCAATAAGTCGGATTATAAATAGTTGAAGGGAGAAAGTTAATAAATCGTTTAATTCCCGTCGGAAGGCATGTCGCACTTTTTTCAATGGCGGAAATACGAGCCGAGCGATCCAAATGAGCATGCAAGCCAGCTTCACGAGCAACTTCAAACAGTCGGAAAGGCTGAAAAGACTTATCGGGCTGTGATGGACGCAGCAAAAACTCAAAGCCGATGATATTCAGCTTGTAGTCAACAATAGGTTGCATATGGCTGGTAAAGTTTTGATTCTTAATAATACTCACCAGATCCGGATGTTGCAGTCGAGCTTGCAATTGACTAAATAAAAGCCAGTCCTCAAATCCCTCAACATGTTGCAAACCAGTCACCACAACTTGCATTCGGTCCAAGCACTCCTGCGGCAGACGAGCCAGTCCGTTAACCAACTGTTCCAACTGTGAACGGCTGTCGTAGCGAAACACGATGTTATCCTCACACCAATGTTTTGGTTTCATTTGTTCCGATAGCATACCCAAGCCCTCTAATGCTGGAGTAAGCGACACCCTAGAATGCCTAATTTTCAGCAATCCTTGATCCTTAATAGGTAATATGATGCTGCAATTGCTGCAAGTCATAATGGTCCTCCTCGGAACAATTTCCCGGTTTTTTCACCATTATATCACAAACAATTAGAACAAAAGTACTATATAATTACGTGTTTTGACAAAAAATAAGCTTATTCCGAACAACAACTTAGGACTTAAGTACATATTCGACAAAAACAAAGCCTTTTTTACACTCATAATAAACACGGTACTATTGTATTGGGCATCAAAAAAAGCAGCAAATCTCTTGTTTAAAGAGACTTACTGCTTCATTCTGTTATGGATATGGAAACTAAAATCCCAAGTTACTTGGACGCCTTTGGCTTCGTTGTTTTAGCTGGTTTTGCAGCCGCAGGCTTAGTTGTTTTGACAGCTGGCTTCGCGGTTGCTTTCGCAGGTGCCGCAGCTTCCTTCACAGAGGTCGTTGCTGCACTAGGCTTAGCGCCAGCTTTCAAGCTGTATTTGGCAAACCCGTCTGCCGCGCTGCTCAAGTATGAAATTTGTTGATTTCCGGCCAGCACGTCTTTGGCATCAGGAGAGGACTCAAAGGTAACCTTGGCCTGACCAAAAGGAGCAATAGACCAGTTGCCGTCCGCTGACGGATTAATCGTTCCGTTCGTACGGATATAATCAACAACGACTTGGCGACTTTCATCAGGTGCTGCCATCACAATTCGTTTGCCATCTGGGTTGGCCAGTTTGGAGGAGGAAGCACGATAGTTATTGGTCGCAACGATAAATTTCTGTGCAGGATCAATAGCCTTCCCATTGTATTGCAGATCCTTGATACGATGGGCTGAAGAATCAATAATAGTTCCCTTGGCATCATATCGTGCAGGCTGAGTTACATCAATCTGGTAATTCACACCGTCAATCACATCAAAATTGTAGGTTGGAAAATCTTTGTTGATCAATGATTGTTCCTCTGTTTTGCTAGGATCAATGCGGTTGAACTGACCCGCAGACCACTCTAGCCACTCCTGAATTTCAGCACCAGTAACTTCTACAGCATGAACCGTGTTCGGGTACACATACAGATCGGACACGTTTTTAATCGCTATTGTACCTTCAGGAATGTTGGTATAATACTCGGCACCGTTGCGACCACCGGCTTTGAATGGAGCGCCTGCCGATAATACGGGAAGATTTTCGTATTCGGTTCCTTTAAGATGGTTTTGAACATACCATTTCTGTGCATTTGTCACAATTTGAATGGACGGGTCATCCTGTACTAATGCAAAATAGCTGGTAATCGGTGCAGTCGTTGTTCCGACAGGTTGACGAACATAATCCAGCGTTCCTTGATGCTCTTCTTTGATCGCATCAATCAGTTTAAATTCAGGAGTAAACTGCACAGACTGATTGGTAGTACTCACAACTGGACGCACTTGAGACTGAGAGTTGATTACGTTCCACTCGTCTTTCTTCTTTTCCAGGCTCAGGTCAATAATCCCCAGATCCTTACCCCATGAAGAAGCTTCCACGGCCGGCACGCCATTAATGGTTCCTCTATCCAGATCTACACCCTTCATATCTTTAAAATCAGGGCCAGGGAAAGATTTATGAGCATGCCCAAACAGAATCGCGTTAATTCCGTCCACCTGGCTCAAATACTTAACGGCATTCTCCATCATTGGTGTTTGCGGCACATCCTCATAGCCTGTATGTGCAAGCACAACAATAATGTCAGCACCTTCTGTTTTCATTTGTGGAATAAACTTTTTGGCTGTTTCCACGATATCCTTTGTAACGACCTTATCCTTCAAATTAGCTTCATCCCACTGCATAATTTGAGGTGTTACTAGACCGATAACACCCACTCTGAGTGTATGCTCTTCGCCTTTCTCATCTGTTACTGTTTTATCAAGAATCTGATAAGGGGTAAAATAATTTTTAGTAGCTTGCCCCCCTTTATCAACATAAACGTTCGCATTTACGTAAGGAAAATCAGCACCCTTGAGCGATTTGTCCAGAAAGTCGAGACCGTAGTTAAATTCGTGGTTGCCGACAGTAGCCGCATCATAGCCCATCAAGTTCATCATCTTATAGACCGGATGAACACCGCCTTCTTTCTCAAAGGTTTTGTTGCGGGCCATATAATCGTCTAATGGATTGCCCTGCAGCAAATCACCGTTATCGAACAGCATGCTGTTTCTTGTTTCACTACGCGCTTGTTGGATCAAGCTTGCTGTCCTAATCAAGCCATATTCGTTGGTTTCTTTGTCCGAATAATAATCATAATTCATGAGCGCTCCATGAATATCCGTTGTCTCCATGATCCGCAAATTCACCGTAGCGCTATCGCGAGAATTGCTAGCTGCCCAGGATGGAGCGGCTGAAAACACCAGTAGGCTACAAGCTACAACTGCTGCTGTAAACCCTTTAAACCAATTTTTACGAAATAACAAAATATACCCCTCCTCATTAAGGTGTATGCCTCATATACATACTTTTGCACATATATGTAAGCTTTGAACCCACCATTCCTATTTTAATCCAACGCCAGACAAAAGAGTAGTCATTTGCTTAAAATATTTATGAAAAAATAATTATTTTGCGTATAAAAAAAGCCAATAAATCTCCTGAAAAAGTTGGAAATTTACTGGCTTGTTCGTTTATATTGTTTCTATTTCGTCCACACCTGGCGCTCCGTTTGTTGACCCACGTACTCAATACGAGTCGGATTGACGTCTAAGATGACATAATCGGGATCATCTGGTCCGGAAAACCATTTTTTCAGAGAATCATTCCACACTTGTTTGCGTAACCCCTCATCAGCTGTAATCTGGACGGTAGCCTCCACTTCCAAGACTTCCTTCGTGCCACCCACTTCATAGCCCAGCAACAGATAAGCATTCGGATTGTCCTTTAGCTCATCCACTTTATGTGTTTTGCGATCCGTCGCCAGATGAATGTTCATTCCATCGTTAAAAAGGGCCATATAGCGTACTTTCGGTTTTCCGCCCTCAACCGTACCTAACGAGCAAAATTTGTTGTTATCCAAAGCCTTCACAATGGCTTGTTCCAGCTGACTGCGATCCAGTGTCTCCGTTTTACCCACAGTACAACAACTCCTTTTTACGAATTAGAATTCTATAGGGCTATGCCACTTGGCACCAGCTCTCCTAAACATACAGTGTAGCTGTTCTGAAAATAACATGACCGAAACAGATCTGAATGATTCATGTCCATTTTCAGATCAAAGCTCACAGTAAAAGTGTACCCTGTCGTTCGACAAATGAACCGTGAGCGCTCCCTCAAGGCTGGACAGACCTGCTTTCAAGGCATATAATCGTCGTAGTAAACCCGAATAAACGAACCCATTAAACCATACAATGCCAGGGGTGCTGGAATCGGCCGGCTGAGAGTGTGTCCCAAGACACTGACCCTTACAACCTGATCTGGGTAATGCCAGCGTAGGAATGCTTAAGCAAGATGTGCCTTTTATTAAAACAGGACATCCCTTACTTTGGTATATACAAGCGCAAGCGTCCCGGAATCTCGGGACGCTTTTTTTGTTGAAGATAAAGTTGTTGGAAAGATTGCTTCCGGCAGATGTGATTTTTGTGAAAATGGGGAATATAAACTGTCTGATTGGACGGATAACGGGTAATTAAAAAGGAGAGAACACAACGATGAAGCGCATGAAAATGTTAAGCCTGGGTCTGATCAGTCTGTGGCTCATGGCTATGACTCTGACCGCTTGCGGCGGCAATCCCCCTACATCTCAAAAGGAGGTTCCTGCTGCCGACACTTCAACGTCTACCTCGGCAAAGGGGCTCAAAGATGTTAAAGTCGTGCTCGACTGGACACCCAATACGAATCACACGGGACTCTATGTCGCCAAGGACAAAGGATTTTACGAAAAAGCAGGCTTGAATGTCCAAATTGTTCAACCAGGTTCAGGCGGAGCCGACCAAATGGTTGCTTCGAATGCTGCACCTTTTGGTATCAGCTATCAAGAAGGCGTCACTCAGGCTCGTATCCAAGGCGTACCGCTCGTATCCATCGCTGCGGTGATTCAGCATAACACCTCTGGCTTCGCAGCTCCGGTAGACCGCGGAATTAAAAGCCCGAAAGATTTCGAGGGTAAAAGCTACGGCGGCTGGGGTTCTCCTGTAGAAGAAGCGGTCATGAAATCCATCATGGATTCAGACCAAGGTGATGTGAGCAAAGTGAAAATCGTCAATATGGGCAATGCAGACTATTTTACAGCCGTGAAGCGGGATATTGACTTTGCCTGGATTTTCTACGCATGGACCGGGATTGAGGCCGAGCTTCGAGGCGAGCCCTTGGATATGCTGTATGTAAAAGATTATTCCAAAAGTCTCGATTACTATACACCTGTAATTGTGAGCAATGAACAGACGATAAAAAACGATCCTGACCTAGTCAAAGCGTTCATGGACGCTACTGCACAAGGCTATGAATACACTATCGCCCATCCAGAAGAAGCGGCGAATATCTTAACTAAAGCTGTGCCAGAGCTGGACAAAAAACTGGTACTTGCTAGCCAAAAATGGCTAAGCCCGCGTTATCAGGACGATGCCACGCAATGGGGTTTACAAAAAGCAGAGGTATGGCAAAACTACTCGGATTGGATGTATGAACGCAAGCTGCTCAGCAAACCTTTGGAAGTCGATAAGGCCTTCACAAACGACTTCTTGCCCAAGCGTTGATCATTTTGTTAAAACGCTAAATTACCAACTATATAAGACTGAACTAGAGAAGTGAACGAAGCGCAAATACGCGCTTTGTGTGTAAAAATGCCACACAACCTATCAAAAAACTAAAGTGCTTTTAAGGCGATTGGCAGCGTAGCGATTCATTTGAATCTGGAGAAGCGAAGCGTTCGCCTTTGCGGTGGGATTCTTACCTTTTAAATTTAATTCAAAGAATCCCGCGGCAACAGCGATCGTAAGATCAAATGAAACGCGAAGCGGTCTCCCCGCCTTAAACCAATTTATTTTCCTAATAACTTAAACAATAAAGGACAGGTGAAATTCACATGGCTAATACACTGCTCAGCATTCAAGTAATCCCTAAAACACCTAATAACGAAGACTCTTACCCCTATGTAGACAAGGCGATTGAGGTCATCCAGCGTTCCGGTGTCAAACATCAGGTGAATCCATTGGATACGACCATGGAGGGCGAGCTCGACGAGTTGCTGAAAGTGGTTAAAGAAATGCACGAGGCTTTGACGGAAGCTGGAAGTCCCAGCGTCATTTCACAGATCAAAATTGCACATAACCCACAGGGTATCAGCATGAACAAGCTGACCGAGAAGTATCGCCCATGAATCCGAAAGGCAAGAACGCATCCTGGTGGAAAAGCGTATGGCCGCCCCTTGTGGCGGTCCTCTTCTTTTTAGCGGCTTGGCAGGGAGCGGTTTCCTATTTACATATTGAATCCTGGCTGCTGCCAGCTCCATCCCTAATCGTACAAGAGGGTATGGCGCAGTCGGCGTTGCTTGGTGCCCATACATGGGCTACGATTCGCCTGACGCTTGCGGGGTTTGCTATAGGGACAGCAACGGGACTGCTGATCGCCATCGTTCTTCATACGATTCCTTTTCTCAAATCTGCTTTGTACCCGCTCCTGATCCTTAGCCAAAACATTCCGATTATCGCCCTCGGTCCGTTGCTCATGGTATGGTTCGGTTTTGGCGTGCTGCCCAAGCTTATGGTCATTACATTAGTATGCTTTTTTCCCGTGGCTGTAGCAGCCATGGACGGGCTGACACGGACAGACCGTATGATGATGAACTACATGCGGATGTCGGGTGCAAGCCGCAGGGCTATTTTTATGAAGCTGGAGCTGCCACACTCCCTGCCACAAGTCTTCTCTGGCATTAAAATCGCTGCTACCTACAGTGTGATGGGCGCGATTATTGCCGAATGGATTGGGGCCAGTGAAGGAATTGGATATTATATGTTGCTGCAAAAATCTGCCTATCGTACGGATCTCATTTTTGCCGCTATCGGGATTATTGTTACACTCAGCTTACTGATGTTTGTCGTTATTCTACTACTGGAGAAATGGTTGGTGCGCTGGAAGCCTGATCAAGAATAGCCTCCACATATTGCATTAAAGCATTAATGAAAGGACGTGGCACATATGAGTCTGCATCCGACGGACTTGACATCACCACCTGTGGCTGATGAACAGCAACAAGCCGGAGAACCGCAGGTAATGACACCTGCTCCTCCTGCTTTGGAATTGGACGGGATCAGCCTCGCCTTCCGGGAAAAGCGAAGCTCACTGCCTGTACTACAGGATGTATCCCTTACCGTTAAGCCAGGCGAATTTGTCTCCCTCATTGGTCCGTCAGGCAGTGGCAAAAGTACGCTGTTTCACATCATCGGCGGGCTGCTCAAGCCGCAGCAGGGACGTATTCGTATGCATGGACAGGACGTGACTGGTGAACGCGGTCATATTAGCTATATGCCGCAGCAGCCCGCCCTTTTCCCCTGGCGCACCACGCTGGACAACATACTACTCGGGCAGGAAAACGCACCGCGAAAGGATGATGCAGTAGCAGAGTCCCGATACGTCAGCGAACGTGAACGGCGCAAAGAAGCCTTGCAATGGCTTGAGCAGGTTGGGCTGGGCAAGTTCGCGAAGGCGTATCCGCATACGCTATCTGGTGGCATGCAGCAACGTGCGGCCTTTCTCCGCGCCCTGCTTAGCCCGCAGGAATTAATGCTGCTGGATGAGCCGTTCAGCGCACTCGATGCGCTGACACGTGCAGACATGCAGCAATGGTTATTGCGGATGTGGGAGAAGAACCGCCGCTCTGTGCTGTTCATTACCCACAGCATTGAAGAAGCGCTGTTGCTCTCCGACCGCATTTATGTGCTGTCGGCGCGACCTGCTTCAGTGATGCATGTCGTAGACGTTCCTTTTCCTCGCCCGCGTAGGGAAGAAATCACCCTCGATCCACGCTTTATGGAATGGAAGCGGACAATGACTGGCTGGATGCGTGAGGAAAAGCACAAACTGGACGGCGATATGGACACCGCTGAAAGTGTCCGTAAAAACACCTCTGCCGGCGGGGTAAACCATTATGAATGATTGGAATGTGCACCCTGCATTGAGATTGAACGTCGCAGCAACTGTTCCCTTAATCGACGCACACATTCATGTAGACAGTTACCCACCTGAACAACAGGAGCTATTGCTCGCTTCGCTTGTCGACAACCATGTAGAAGCCATCGTAGCTGTGTCCATGCATCTCGCCTCCAGTCAAGCCAACTTGCGCCTGGCTGAGCGTTGGCCCAGGCTAGTACGTCCAGCCTTCGGCTTTCATCCAGAACAGGCTCTGCCATCACAAGCCGAGCTTGACCTGTTGTTCCACTGGATGGACGAACATGTACAGCAGATGGTCGCGGTGGGTGAAGTCGGCTTGCCCTATTACAATCGGCTGGAAGCCTCACGCAACGGAGATGCTTTTTACCTCGCTCCCTACATAGTGCTACTGGAGCGTTTTATCCAGTTTGCAAGCAAGCATAGCAAGCCCATCGTGCTGCACGCCGTTTATGAAGATGCAGACATGGCCTGCGACCTGTTGGAACGTCACGGCGTTACGCAGGCGCATTTCCACTGGTTCAAGGGCTCTGCCGCCACGACCGAACGTATGGCCCGTAATGGCTATTATGTGTCCTTCACACCGGATCTCCTGTACGAAGAAGAAATCCGCAGTTTGGCAAGGCAGTATCCGTCTAATCAGGTCATGGCAGAGACAGACGGCCCATGGCCATTCGAGGGCCCTTTTACCGGACAGCAGACACATCCACGGATGACTGCCGAGGTCATTCGCGAGTATAGCAAGCTGACCGGTCAAGATGAAGCTACTGTCCGTCAATTGTTTTATGATAATACGAGCCGCTTCTACTCCCTGTCTAATTCATAAAGGCATATCAGCTATTTACTAAAAGGCTCACAACCATAACTTGTAGTCAAAGCAAAGAACCTCCTTATATACGCGAAACTTTATCATGCGTAATTAAGGAGGTTCTTGTAATTTTACATACACGTGTTGCTCAAATGCGGCTCATCCATTGCAACGTTTTTTGACGTTGCTCCACTTTATTGCTTCAAGAAACCCTTCTGTTCCAAAAATGGCTTCAACTGCAAACGCGCTGGCTCGGTCAATCTCGTCGCCATTTGCTCAGACCAAGGTGTAGAGCGTTGACCGCCCGTACGTTCCTTCAGATATTCAGCTGATGTATGGTCGTATACCTCTACAGCTTTCATCGTCTGATTTTTATCGTAACCATTCATATGCAAAACACCGGACAGTGGAAGTCGTGGACGCAAGCCCGTTTCCTGATCCGGTACACCAATGCACATACCGAACACTGGATATACCAGCTCTGGTAACCCTAACAACTCGGATACCTCTGCTATTTTAGTACGAATGCCCCCGATGTAAACGATGCCCAAGCCGAGTGATTCAGCGGCCACCGCTGCATTTTGTGCAGCTAACGCGGCATCAATGGTTGCAACCGTATAATTTTCGACGGACCCTTCGTAGGAAGGCTGGCCTGGCTGATGATGAATCGTCACCTGCTTCAAACGATACAGGTCTGCGCACCACACCAGAAATGTAGGGCATTGCTCAACATAAGCCTGCCCTCCTGCCAACTCGGCCAGTTTTGTTTTTAAGGAAGGCTCGGTAACGGCAATAACGGTATATGCCTGCACATTGCTGGACGAGGATGCCATTTGGCCAGCTGCCACAATAGCTGCGAGCTGCTCGTCGGTAATGGGGTCTGACTTGAATTTTCGCACAGACCGGTGGTTCATCAACAAGGAAATCGTATCATTCATGACGGCTTCACTCCTAATCCATAATATAAGCTCTTTATCTGCTTCAAGCTGTGAGTACACGAAAAGGTTCTTGCATACTTGCATGGCACTCCTACAAATATTATGAAACTTTCGCCAATGATAAGCAACCTGACGCGATGAAGAGGGATTGCATGAATTAAATAAATGAAATACACAACAAAAAAGCAAGTACGCACAAAGCTAAAATTGTGCGTACTTGCTCTAATTACAAAATGATCTCGCTACAAATATCCAGCAGTATGCGTCTGCCTAATACATCAAAACATTTACAGCTTCACGCGCTGGAGACGCAGCGCATTCAGCACGACCGAAACAGAGCTGAATGCCATGGCCGCTCCCGCCAACCATGGAGCAAGAAAGCCCAAAGCAGCAATCGGAATGCCGATCACGTTATAACCGAGCGCCCAGAACAGATTTTGCCGTATGTTTGTCATGGTCCGCCGGCTCATTTCGATCGCGTCCGGAATGCTATTTAGGTTACCACGCATGAGCGTAATATCGGCAGCCTCCATGGCCACATCCGTACCCGTACCCATTGCCATCCCTATATGAGCTGTAGCCAGCGCCGGCGCATCGTTAATACCGTCCCCGACCATGGCTACGATCTTGCCCTGTTCCTGAAGTCGTTTTACCTCTTCGGCCTTTCCTTCAGGCAACACTTCCGCCAGCACCCGTTCAATTCCCGCCTGGGCGGCAACGGCCCGCGCCGTCCTTTCATTGTCACCCGTAATCATGATGACTTCAATGTTCATCGCCCGCAGACGGGCAACAGCTTCTCGTGACGTTTCTTTAATTGTATCCGCGACGGCCACTAATCCGGCATAGGAACCATCCACAGCGACAAGCATCGCCGTTTTCCCTGCGCCTTCCAGTTCATTCATTTGCTGCTCGGTTGAGTCATCAATCGCGATGCCTTCCCTGCTCATTAACCGGCGTGTGCCCACCAATACCTGCTTGCCTTCCACAGAGGCCTTTACACCATAACCCGGAATGTTTTCAAAATCCGTCGGGCTCACTAGCTCAATACCTCGATCAGCAATCCCTTTTACAATAGCTTCTGCCAGCGGATGCTCCGAGCTTTTTTCTGCCGCACCGAGCAGTCGCAGCAAATCCGTTTCAGCCAGGCTGCTTGCGCCAACCATAACATCCGTTAGCTCTGGCTTGCCGTTCGTAACCGTACCTGTCTTATCCAAAATCACTGCGTTGACGGAACGGGTCATTTCCAAATGCTCGCCGCCCTTGAACAAAATACCGTACTCAGCGGCACGTCCCGATCCTGCCATAATGGACGTTGGGGTAGCCAATCCGAGCGCACAAGGACAAGCAATGACGAGAACTGCAATCATTTTCTCCAATGATCCTGCAAAATCAGACGGTGTCACAAGGAAAAACCAGACGAGAAACGTCATCACGGCAATAGCAACTACGATGGGAACAAAGATACCCGAGATTTGATCCGCAATCCGCTGAATCGGGGCCTTGGAGTTTTGCGCATCTTCCACGACCTTAATAATACGGGCCAACGCCGTATCACCACCCACACGCTCAGCCTGGATACGAAGTACTCCGTTTTTATTGAGCGTGGCTCCTGTGACTGGGGAACCCTCTCCTTTTTCAACCGGAAGACTCTCGCCACTTAACATGGATTCATCCACTGCCGAACGCCCATCCACGACTACACCATCGACGGGAATTTTCTCCCCTGGACGCACAATAAAGATATCCTTCACACGCACTTGTTCAATCGGTATATCTAGCTCTTGTCCATCACGTACCACACGTGCCGTTGTCGCCTGTAGGTTCATCAAGCTCTTGATCGCCTCAGACGAACGTCCTTTGGCTACCGCTTCGAACCATTTACCGACTAGAATAAGCGTAATGAGTACCGCGCTTGTCTCGTAATACAGCTCTGGCATGGTCATGACAGGCATTCCCGCCATTCCCTCCATGACATCAGACGGACGCAGGGTAAGGTACAAGCTGTAAAAATAAGCCGCAGACGTACCCAGTGCAACTAACACATCCATATTCGAACTGCCGTTGCGAAGCGCTTTATACGCGCCCACATAAAACTGCCATCCAATGATGAACTGAATGGGTGTTGTCAGTACAAGTTGAAACCATGGATTCAAGAACAGTTCCGGTACATAAATCCATGAGGTAAAGGAAAAATGAGCCACCATCGCCCACAATAACGGAAGCGACAGCACTGCCGATATTATCCACTTCCATTTTTTACGTTGGATATCCTTACTGCGAACATCCGCAATATTGTCCTCAGCACTCTGTGGGATCGCTCCGTAGCCCAGCTGTTCAATCTTTCTTACCAGATCACTAACCGTAGTACTCCCAGCAGAATATTCCACATGAGCTGTTTCCATCGCCAAATTAACCGTAGCACCTGTTACGCCTGGTATTCGGTTTAATCCTTTTTCAATTCGAGCTGCACAGGCTGCGCAAGTCATGCCCGTCACATTCAAATTGGCTTCTTCACTCACAGTTCCAAAACCAAGAGAAGCAATTTTATCGCGGAATTCAGGGATTTCCACCTGCTTGGGGTCATAGGATATAGACGCCTGCTCCAATGCCAAATTCACATTAGCCTGCGCCACTCCGTCTATTCGGTTTAAACCTTTTTCAATACGGCTTGCGCAGGCTGCGCAGGACATCCCCGTAATATGAAGCGTTGTATGCTTATCACCGTCGGTCGCACGGTTTTCCATGGTAGTCCTCCTTCTACATACCCCAGTGGGGTATATTGTGTTCAAAAAGAAAAAGCTCCTTACAAGGAAGCTTCTTCTTCGAACAAATCTGTTCACGCATCATACAGCATCTTAATCTTAAACAACATCATAGCCTTGGTCTTCAATGGCTGTTTTCAGCGCTTCAACACTCAGCTTGGATTCGTCATATTCTACACTTACTTGTTTCGTTTCGAGGCTGACCTTGCCGGTAGCGCCTACTTTTTCCAAAGCTCCTTCTACGGCTTTCACGCAATGATTGCAGCTCATGCCTTCTACGTTCAATGTAACTTGTGCCATTTTCGTTTCCTCCTCAAGGGTACGTCCATACCCATAATGTGTATATCTGCTACTTTTAACGGATTAGCTTCTTAACCGTAATTAGTAGCTCATCAATCACTTCTTGCTCTCCTGCCTGCATGCGCTCAATGACACAGCTTTTCATATGCCCTTCCAGCAGTAGCTTGCCGACACCATTCAGGGCCGACTGAACAGCCGCAATCTGGTTCAACACATCGTCACAGTAAGTGTCCTTCTCAATCAAGCCCTTAATCCCGCGTACCTGCCCTTCAATACGGTTTAACCGGGATACAAGGCTGTTCTTGAATTCCGCCGAATGATGACTTTTTCTAACTGTCTTCTCCCCATCTGTTCCACAATGAGTCCCGTGGACTTCAGTGTGGGAAACAGGTTGCTCCTCAGCCATACATCAGCCTCCTGTGTGGTGTAATGCACTCATGCATTTAATATAATCCCATCATAATATACCCCCGAGGGGTATGTCAACATTCCTGAAAAATGTCACCATTTTGCCTTGTTTCACACTTTTGAGCGTGCTTCCTTGGCAAGTACAACAAAGCTTAACAGCGCACCCAGCTCAGCTATAGCAATAACAACCGCCATCGGTACGGGGGTTGTTCCACTACCCAAGCCTACCAACGGTGAAGCGATGGAGCCCAGCAATAGAGGCAGCAAGCCAAGCATGGCGGACGCACTGCCTGCGGAACGCTGCTGACTCTGCATGGCCAGTGAAGTCGTCGTTGTACTCACAATACCTACGCAGGATACGACAAAAAACATCGGAATTAATACAGCTAACAATTGGCCACCGGTTAAAGCTACGGTAAGCAAGCTGATCCCGGCTACAGCCGCAATTATCAGACCTGACAAGAGCAATTGTCGTTCGCTAAATCGACCCACGAGTCTACCCGTCAACTGGGAAAACAGTACAATCCCCAAACCATTCACCGCAAAAATGATGCTATACGTCTGGGGAGAAACCCCGAAAATATCCTGAAGCACGAAAGGCGAGCCAGCGATGTACGCGAACATAGCCCCTGTAATCAGTGCCTGCGAGAGGGCATAACCCATAAAGCGCCGATCTGCAAATAGATGACCGAGTGTTCCCAGCGTCTGCTTCAAGCCACCGGATGAACGACGGTTCGTTGGCAACGTTTCTGGAAGACCCAATACAACGGCAATTAGCATGGCCACACCAACTACACACAGCACCATGAAAACACCGCGCCAGGAAACAAAATTCAAAATGACACCGCCCAGCACAGGTGCAGCAATGGGAGCCACACCATTCACCAGCATGAGCAGTGAGAAAAAGCGTGTCAATTCTTTGCCCGAGTACAGATCACGGGCCACTGCTCTGGAAATCACGATCCCCGCCGATCCCGTAAGCCCTTGAATAAAGCGAAGCGCAATGAGCACAGCGATATTTGGAGCAAACACACATAACAGCGATGCCGCGGCGTACAGAATAAGCGAAATCACCAGCGGTCCTCTGCGACCCCTCACATCGCTAAGCGGACCAGCAACGATCTGACCAACGGCCAGTCCCAACAGACAGGCTGTCAAACTAAGCTGCGCTAGCGAAGTAGTCGTATGCAAATTGTCGGCTAATGTAGGCAGTGACGGCAAATACATATCTATGGACAATGGTCCGAAGGCACTTAATGCACCCAGAACAAAGGCAATCCATAATATTCGTGATTTGGTCATATCTGCGGCAACCATTACCGTATTGGATAACCGATTCATGATAATAATCATCCTTTTCACTAAAATATAAATAATGACTTCAATATATTATGATATCATTCATTTCGTCTGGCTTCGAATAATTACACGCTAATCCGCGATTTTTTTTCAAAATTGCTATAAATCAGGCAGGAATTTACCAATTTCAGGTCGAATTACACGGTAACCAAAACAAAAAAATTGTAGAATCTGGAGAATGATAATGGTCTATGATGGAGTGCTGCTGGGTCTCATTGTAGGCCTGTTTAGAGGAGGCTGGCGGCAAGGTCTGATCCGTTTCAGTCATATTCGCCTTATAGCCGGTTGGATGTTCCCCCTGCTGCTGGTGGTTCAATTCATTATTTTTTATGCTCAGGAAAAGTGGGCTTGGCTGGCAGCCATTAATGGGTATCTATTTATGGGAGTCTACGTGGTCGGATTGGTATTTCTCTGGTTGAACAGACATCATAAGGGATTCAAGCTTATTTTAATCGGCGTGTTGATGAATTTTATCGTTATGGCAGTGAATGGCGGCAGGATGCCGGTCTCGCTGAGCGCTTCTGAAGTACTGGGTCCCTATTATACTGATATGCTTAAATCCGGCAGTGTCATCTCGAAACATTACATGATGGAAGCGAGCACACGTTTATCATTGCTTGGTGACATCATTCCCCTTTCCAAGCCCTATCCCCGCACGCAGGTGATTAGTATTGGAGATGTCGTCATGAACTTCGGGATGTTCCTGTTTATCCAAAATGTGATGGTCGTAAAAAGAAATAAGGATAATCAACAAGAAACCAACCCCCACCATGCCTAGTTCAGAGCTTATTCCAAGGAAGGGAGGGAACCGTATGAAAAACTTGAAATACTCCCGTGTGATTATCAATGCTATTATCGTTGCTTCTGTCGTAATCGCTTTGACTTCCGGTTACAAAATTGGAGGCTAGTCACCGATAAAGAAAAAAAGGAAGCACAGGCTCAACAAAACAGGCTGGATTCCGGCCTGTTTTTTCATGTGAAATTTTCGATTACAAAATTGTAAATTATCCCATTCACCCCTGGTAGCTTTGACATCAAGATACGACAAGGCAGGAGAAAAAATGATGAGTATATTAAAAAAGCTGCAAGAACGGGTTACCACGACGGGAATATACGTATTTTTCATGTGTATGGTAGGCCTGATCGTTCTCTTGTATACGAACCATTGGTCCTTTTTGCACTATTCGACGACAGAGTGGGTCACGATCTATTCCCTGTTGGGAGCAGTTCTGATTCTGGAGCATTTTACATTCCAGTTGCCACCAGCCAGTAACAAGCAGTCCATGGATTCCTCCGTGTACCTCGCTTGTATTTTTGTGCATGGCACTGAAATTGCCATTTTGATTTTGCTGTTCAATGTGATCATTGCTGCGTTTCGGCATACAGAACTGTCCTGGTGGAAACATGCCGTCAATTTTTCCATTTACGCACTTTCCATTTTCCTGTCGTCAACCGTGTTCGAACTAAGCGGCGGAACGCAGGGAGCCTTGAACGAGGACCATTTTGCTTCCTACCTGCTCGCATTGATCTGCTACTTTACGGTAAACACAATCACCTTGGGCATCTACTTCTATATCGCATATAAAGGGTCGTTCAATGAGCTCAAACAGGCTTTTTTGGCAGAATCCCTGCTTGTATACTTATGTACACTCATCCTGTCTTTGGTCTTGACCACGCTGATTTATTACAACGGCATTTTAGGACTTTTGCTGTTCTTGGGGCTAAGCATGCTCTTATCCCACGCGTTCAAGCAAATGTTCACGATGTATCGTGAGATTGAAGAAAAAGCCAACACGGATCGCAGAACAGGGCTGTACAATCACAGCTACTTTGAAAATACACTTGAAGCTGAACTAAATACATCCAGATCGCAGAATACTCCCCTAAGTCTGGCGCTGATTGATATTGATGATTTCAAAAAATACAATGATCACTTCGGTCATCTCAAGGGCGATCAGCTACTGGGGTTTCTCGGTGAGTTTCTCAAAAAGGAAACGTTCGGTACTCATATTACCGTATCCCGCTATGGTGGAGAAGAATTCACTTTGCTTATGCCCGATCATACTGCTGAACAAGCTTATGAAAAGGTCAATGCTATCCGAAAAAAACTGAATGATTCCCGTTACGAGGGAGTTGAAATTTTCCCACACGGGTGTCTGTCCTTCTCCGCAGGCATTGCACAAAGCCGCATTGACATCTACGACAAATCACAGCTGGTCGATCTAGCGGATAAAGCACTGTACTATGCCAAGAAACAGGGCAAAAATATCGTTCATACACACGGCAGTCTAAATGAAGTGGAACGCGAGGTCGATCTCGGACAGGATATTCGTGATCTGGAGCAGCAGCTTAATCTATTCTTGTACAAGGATATTAACACCTTCAAGCATTCCAAACGGGTATTCAGATATGCAGCGGACATGAGCGATGTGCTTCAGCTCGGTCCGAAGGATAAGCGACGTTTTTTACTGGGAGCCCTCATTCACGACATTGGCAAACTGGAAATACCCTGGAATATTCTTAATAAAAAAGAGAAGCTGTCTAGCGAGGAATGGCGGATGGTACAAGCTCATGTCATGTGGGGCAAACGTATTGTCGAAGCCAATGAACGATTCATAGATTTAGTTCCTTTTGTGGAGCTGCATCATGAACGTTATGACGGGGGAGGCTATCCGTTTGGCTTTAAGGGCGAGCAAATCCCAAGGCTGTGTCGGATGCTGACGATCATCGACTCTTTTGACGCGATGACAACAGAACGTCCCTATCAACCGACCAAAACATTCGAGGAGGCCATCGAAGAATTGCGTACTTGTTCGGGGAGCCAATTCGATCCCGATCTAACGGCTATTTTTATTCAATATATTCAACATAAGCAACCTGCTTTCACGCAGTCTATAGAAGCAGGCATCTAATGTCTCATACACTATTCCACTTTATCCCTACTGTGAAAGAAATCCAGGCGATTTCTTTCACAGTAGGGACTTTTCATAAGAGCGGCATTTTGCATCATACTCATTATTTCAAATTTCATATAAATGTCATAATTCGCTCCATCTATTCACGCTATATGCACTATGATTAAGATAGGAATTGGTTTGTCCGTATAAAATGCTACAAATGAGGATATCCTCGCTTCAAGTAATCGAGAGAAGGTGACTTCACAGGCATGTTGTACCTGTCCAGACCAGCCCGTGTGGCTTGTCTTTTATTGCTGTGTCTCCCTCTTCTGTTCCTGTTTCCTCACTCATCGTGGGCTCATGCATTTGTCGTTGAATCCAGCCCGACCGAAAATCAGGTTTTGGACAAGTCCCCTTCTCAGGTGACTATCACTTTCAACGAAGATTTGCAGTCTGCCTTCATGTCCATCAAAGTGACTGATGAAACAGGCAAGCGGGTCGACACAGGAAAAGCACAGCTCAATCCAGAGCACCAATCCACCATGGAGATCCAATTGATTCCAGGGGTGAAGAATGGAATTTACACCATCACTTGGAGAGCTTTGTCCGCAGATGGACACCCAGTCAATGGAGTGATTCCATTTCAAGTAGGTAGCGGTTCCAATGCGTATACCGATCAAGCTACCCCTTCTGAAAGCTCTGGGACATCACGAATCGACTTAATTGCTGTCCGTTGGCTCCTTTACATAGGGTTATCGCTGCTGTTTGGAGCGATTTGTTTCCGACTGTTCCTCTTACCGAGCATAAACCGAGCCAAGAATCGCAGTGAACAGCAGACGCTTAGTCATCGACCCTCTGACACATTACCCCGTTGGACTAAGCTGCTCTGGAGCGGCTACGGCATAACGTCTGCTGTCATTTTAATTAGCCTACCGCTTCAGGCGTCTTGGGATGCCGGAGTTTCCATCGGGGAGGGCTTCTCACTCCCTATTCTGGGAGAAGCTCTTCAATTTACGGGAGCAGGGCAAATCTGGTTTATCCAGATGATTCTCGTGCTGCTTCTAAGCGTAACGCTAATTTATGCGATCGATCCCAGCATTTCTGATCGCCAGCGCCGTGTTTGGGGCTACAGCTCCGTTTTACTCACGCTGAGCCTCATACTGTCCAAGGCCTTTGTCGGGCATCCGGCAGCAGCCACCCACCCGGCTCCAGCCATTGTGGCAGATTTCGTCCATCTTGCAGCGTCAGCTTTTTGGATCGGATCACTTGCCGTCATGGTGGTGTGCCTGCCTGTTGCCGGATTGGAGCTCCCTGTATCCGTGCAGGCAACTCTGCGACAAACGGTCCTGCGCCGCTTCGCTGGCTGGGGCATGGCTATGGTGGCGGCGCTACTCGCCACTGGTATCTATGGAGCGGTGCTGTACATTCCAGCTCCCTCCATGCTGCTGAACACATCCTATGGACTCGTTCTGCTTGGTAAAGCAGCGCTACTGCTAGTGATGCTGGTCTTCGCAGCCAGCCAGTTTCGCAGCGCTCGGCAAGCGGCGGCGAGCAAGCGAGCCGCCGGAGGATTGCGTACCGAGCTGTCCGTCGGTCTGCTCGTGATGCTACTGGCAGCGGTGCTCACTCACCTGTCACCTGACCAGGAACCTGCTGTACCGTTTGAGGAGACTCGCACTACTGGCGAATACAGCGTTACACTGGCAGTCAGCCCTAATGCTGTGGGCAGCAATGAATTTAAGGTATCCGTTCAGGATAGCAAGGGGGCTGCCGTTTCAGGAATCCAGCAGGTCACATTAACGCTTATCCCAGCTAATCCTGACCAAGATCAACAGGAATTTGTCTTGCCCGTGAAGCAGCAACAGCCTTTCCGCAGTCAGGAATTGATAACCTCCGAAGGAACATGGGCGGTAAAAGTACATGCTCTGACAGCATCACTCGATGCGGTTGATGCTGAATTCACTCTGCAAGTAGACGGTAAAAAATAATTATTTTATTCTTAAAAGGAGCGAAATAAATATGAATACAACGATTCAAACAGCAAAATTCAGGTTTTCCAGGTTAGCAACTTCCATGGGTTTAATTGCGGCTGGTGCCTTGCTTTTTGCAGGTATGGCCAGTGCGCATGTGACGGTCAAGCCTTCCGTTTCACAACCTAATGCGTGGGAAACGTACACGTTGAAAGTGCCTGTGGAAAAAAACATTCCAACCACTAAAGTCGCCTTAAAAATTCCTAAAGAGGTCGTTTTCAAACAATACGAGCCTGTACCGGAATGGAAGGTAGCCACCGAAAAAGACAGCTCCGGCAAAATAACTACCGTCACCTGGACGTCCGAAAAAGACGGAATCCAAGCGGGTCAGTACCAACGGTTCAGCTTTGTAGCACAAAATGCAGATCAGAATACTGCAGCAGCCTGGGACGCCTTCCAATATTACAGTGACGGAAGTATTGTGGAATGGACAGGCGATGAAGGAAGTAACAATCCTCATTCCATTACTACAATCACGGCGGATGCCACACCGGAAACTCCTGCTCCTGCCGCAGACAGCGGACATGATTCGGCAGGCACCGCAGAGGGTCATGCAAGCACAGATACGGCTAAAGATAGCAGCAGCACCGCACCTACCTCGGACAATGCTGCTGAGGCTGCCCCTGCTGCTTCTGCTCCAGCAAGCTCTGCTACACAAACCACAGCACTTGTCCTCTCGATCATTGCAGTCGTTCTTGGTGCCGTAGCTGTCGGCATTGCACTCAAACGCCGCAAATAATCTGGGTTACAATAAAATATAAAACTGTTTTAAAAAGAAAAAGCTGACACCGTTTTAAAAGGTGTCAGCTTTTTTTATATGAAAAATAACGATGTTCTTCTTATACTATTCAGCTTAAATACATACTCAGATTTATCTCATCCTATCATTTCACATTCACCTATCTATCATTTTTTTGGTAAAATGGTAGAAACCTCACGATTCTAACATGATAGCATTGCAATCTATTGAGCATAGGAGATCATAGGATGAAAATCGTAAATAAGGCTCTATTATCTAGCGTTATCCTTCTGAGTACCGCAGCGGGCATCTATAGCCCCATGGCACAAGCGGAGGCGAGTAAGATCAGCATCATGCTGGACGGATATCCATTGCCGTTCCCTGTACAGCCTGCCATGATGAACGGCACGACGATGGTTCCCTTTCGCGCTATTTCTGAGGCTCTGGGCATTACAGTGAAATGGGATCAAGCCAGCCAAAGCATCACCGCTACCAAAACGCAAGGCAGTGCAACCAAGCAGGTAGTTCTCAAAATGGGGAGCCGCAATGCCACAGTAGATGGACAAACGGTTCAACTAACAGCAGCACCGCAAACCGTACGCGGCAGCACGATGATTCCGCTGGGCTTTTTCGGGCAACAGTTTGGAGCCACAGTGAACTGGAATCAGGGAACACGGACGGTCTCTATTACATCGCCACGTGAAGCTATGTATACTGTAGGCTTCTATGCGCTGTCTTCCTTTGACCAAAAATCCAAAATACCGAATTTTAATGCCGTTGCCTTCGGCTGGAGCCGAATTGATACAAACGGACAGTTCACGACGACCGGCAAAGAATATAAATGGCCTCAAGCTGCTGGAGCTGTAACGCCTGAGTCTATTCTACAGGAGGCAGATAGCCAGGGGACTTCCCCTTACCTGATGGTTTATTCTGTCGACGGTAATCATGAGCTAACCAAAGTTTTGGAAAATGCGCAGCTTCAAGAACAGACCATTTCCCAAATCGTCAGCACTGCCACCGATAAGCAGTTCAAGGGCATTACGTTAGATCTTGAAGGGTTAGGCTGGAGCGGTGATAAGGCCAAAGCTCGTTCTGATTACAACGCTTTTATTAAAAAGTTATCGGCCAAAGCGCATCAAGCGGGACTCAAGCTCACCGTCGTTCTGCATCCGCTGAATAGCTCTTACACTGGTTATGATTACAAGACGCTGGGTAATCTGGCGGACGATCTGATCATCATGGCCTATGATTACGGACAAAAATCTACGCCTGAGCCATTGGATAAAGTGGACGAAGCCATAAAACTGGCGTTGAAGGAAACCTCGCGGGATAAGCTCATTTTGGGAATTTCAATGGGTAGCGAAAAAGACAGCACCGTTAACGCCAAGATCGGTTTAGCCAAACGTTATGACCTCAAAGGAATCGCTATCTGGCGTCTGGGCATCATCGGAGAAACAGCCTGGGCACAGATGAACGAAGCCATCGAGTTTAAATAATATTATATTTTATAAAGATATCCCGTCCTTATTCCGCCCGCTAATGATTCTCATGCGTCTGCTATGAAATCATCGGTGGGCTTTTTTCATGTCTATTTTAGCAAAATGCTTGCCTGACTTGGAAGTTGTCGCCACAGGCTCGCAACCCTGTTCTCCGTAGAAGACACCCCAGTCTCTCATAAAATCCAGCAACGGTCTTAACGTATCTCCCAACGGGGTAAGCGAGTACTCCACACGCGGTGGGTTCTCGTTATAAATTTCACGGTGCACAATGCCATCACGCTCCAATTCGCGCAACTGCAAGGTTAGCATCCGCTGTGTAATATTAGGGAGGGTCCGTCGAATTTCATTATAGCGCCGTGGTCCTGTGGTCAAATGATACAAGATGACCCCCTTCCATTTGCCGCCTATAATCCCAACAGTTGTCGCGACAGGACACCCAAAATTAACGCTAACTGTATGTTCCATCTCCTGTGCCATGTATTCCCCTTCTTTCTACAGGTTGTAGACTAATAGCCCCAGACCTACAAGGTACAAATATGTGCGTACTTGTTCCCGCAATAAACTTTCTATATGATGACTATATATTCGATATCAACTCTCATTATAGTAGCAGAAAACCAATGGAGCACCAACTAAACCCAAATCTAAAGGAGTACATTTCATGTCCAATACATCAGCTAAAAAACAGGAAATTCTGGATGCCTTTCTATTCAGACATGCCACGAAAGAATTCGACCCTAATCGCATCATACCGGAGGAGGATTTTCAATTCATTCTCGAAACTGGACGACTTTCCCCAAGCTCCGTAGGATTTGAACCTTGGCAGTTTGTAGTCGTACAAAACCAGGCATTGAGAGAAAAACTGGCTGCGGTTTCCAGTGGTGGTCAAAAGCAGATCCCAGCGGCCAGCCATGTCGTTTTGATTTTGGCACGTAAGGATGTCCGTTATGATTCACCTTACGTGGAGTACATGTATAAAGAGGTGAAGGGTATGTCTGACGAAGACTTTGCCTCCCTACCAGGCCGCTATAAGATTTTCCAAGGTGAAAACCAACGCCTGCTGGAAAACGAACGCACGTTATTCGACTGGGCCTCCAAGCAAACTTATATTGCCTTAGGTAATATGATGACAGCGGCAGCTCAGATCGGCATTGATTCCTGCCCGATTGAAGGCTTTAACTATGATCAGGTGCATGCCATTTTGGAGGAAGAAGGCCTGCTGGAGGACGGGCTGCTGGATATTTCAGTCATCGCTGCCTTCGGTTATCGTGCTCATGAACCCAAGCGGGAAAAATCCAGACAACCACTGGAGAAAGTTACACGTTGGGTCCTGTAACCTGCGACTCATACCCTTCCAAACCTAGGACATTAAAGCATCTAAAAAGCGGGCTTGCGGCGCTTCATCTGAATGATGAACACACCGTAGCCCGCTTTTTTAGATCACTTCAATCTCTATTAAAATTCCTTTGGAAGCCAGGTTATCCAGGCACTCCTTCATATATTCGTCATCATGCTCCACATATGCGTCCGCGCCTGCCAGTTCCTCGCCTAGCTCCGCTTCCCAAGGTTCACACTGCTTACCACGATACAATGGCTGTTCCCATAGTGGATCAACATTGTATCCTCTGCTTTTCATTTCGTCCATAATGAGCTTATGATAGCGTACCAGCAGCATGGGGTGATAGTCGAACACATAATTCACTGTGGCGTGTGGCTTTCCCCACCCGTTCCCCCGCAGGGCACAACACTCACGATGTTGTCCCAACAGTTGGGGACGAGGCAGCTTGCCAATCAATTGTTCATGCCAAAGCCTCATGCTTCCACAACCTTATCTGTAGCTTTTTCTGTATTATTGGATTAGCATACGGATACCTGTCAGTACAATACCGATCAGGAAGCCTGTTACTGCGCCGTTAATACGTATCCACTGCAAATCCTGTCCCAGTTTGTCCTCCATCAGTGCAATCAGGGATTTGTTATCCATTTTGTCTACATTTTCGCGCACCAGGTTACCAATCCGGCTATGATTGGCTTCCACGAGACTAGTAATTCCTTCCACGATTCGTGCATTAATTTTGTCCAGCAATTCGGTATTCCCTCTTAAATCAGCCAGCATCCGATCCAGTAACGGTAAAATGTAGGTCGGCACATAGTCTTCGTCTTCCATATAGTTCAATAAGCGGGTACGAAGCTCTTCCATTTTACCGAGCACGGACGCTTCGCCTTCCCAAGCTTCAATCAGGCTATCCTTCCAGCCGTTCAGCCCTTCCTGAACCGTCTCCTTCGTTGCCAATCGGGTCACCTGTGTTCTCAGACCGTCGATCACTGCCAGACGGCGCGGATGCTCTTCCCTTTGCAGCTCTGCTACCTGATCCAGCAGGAAATGACGAATCATTTCACCCATGCGCTCTTCGTTCAGATAGCCGAGGAAGGCGTTCAAGGCAAATTGCATCAGCCCGCTCACCTGCAAACCACTGACAGCCTGCATCCCTAAGGTGCCAAGTGTATAGCCTGTTTCCGGTCGCAAAAGCCAGGATTCCGCCTGCTCCAGCGTGTAATCCAGTGCGCGAATATCATAGCCCTTCTCACTGGATTGGCGGGCAAGCGCCTCCAGTAGTGGTCCGGCATCGATGTCCGTCACCTGTCGCTTGATCTCAGCCACGATAATCGGAGCCAATTCCGCGAGCGGGAGTGACTGGACGAGTCGCTTGGCGAGCACATCTATCGACGCTGCCGCTTCTGGTGTACGCAATCCTTTTTCCACACCGCCCAGCATCAGCTCCGCCAAACGAATGTCCGCGATTTTAGAAGCAATGCTGTCTTTGTTCAGCAAGTTATTTTCCACCGTATTCACCAATGCATTCGTGAGCTTGTCCCTATTTTTAGGGAGAAGCGCCGTATGTGGTATCGGGATGCCTAGCGGATGACGGAACAATGCTGTGACAGCGAACCAGTCCGCCAGTCCCCCTACAAGTCCTGCCTCAAAGGCTCCGGCTAACAAACGAGCCCAGCCATATTGCTGGAAGGGCACGGTGGCTGCAAAGCCTGCCCCTAGAATAACGAGCGACCAAGCCGCTGCGGTTTTCGTATTTTTGGGTTTTTCCATCCTGTAATCCTCCAAACTGACTATCGATAAGTTAAGCAACTATACATATATTACCCATCATATCATTGCCTGTGTAATTTCCAAAGTTGAGAGCACTTATAATTCAACACATAAGGACATTTTTTGCGTAATTTTTTATGCATATATCTCTCTTTTTTACATTCATGTTCGTGAACCAAATCACAACACTGGGTCCAAAATCTCATTTTCAATAATAAGCCTTACGAACCATTTTATCAGAACCAAGTCCTAAATTTCGTAAACCGAAAGGAGAAGTGAATGGAAAAGTTGAATGGGCATGTAAGATATTTTTTTCAACACTATCCTATATTTGACCCCGGAAAGGATTTGAATCCATGATGACCACAGAATTCTTTCAACAATATTCGACCTTTTATACGGATAACCAGGTTGAATATCCATAAGAAGCGAGGCTTCTATAAAGCTCACACACAAATTTTGATATATAGACATATTTAATGTGATAAAATAAACTTTTATTAAATAGTAAATCATGTTTAATCAGCCATTATATATTGGTACATCAAACCAAGATAAGCTAGATAAAATTGCTTTTTTGTAAAGGAATTGAATATGACAACAGACCAAAAAAACATCGAGGGCCTCTGGAACGGCGAACCTGTCGTAATTGTGCGCACTCCCTCCGCTTTTGCCAAGCAATCCCTTTTATATATTCAGGAATTAGGCTATTTCCAAAAAACCTCTGATTTTACAATAGAAAGGAAAGAACTCACCTCCTTTTTGCTTGTTTTTACGCTGTCTGGTAAGGGAGAATTACTGTACCGGGACAAGAAATATATTTTAAAGCCTCATGATTTGTTTTTTATTAATTGCGATGAATATTTACAATATAGCACCTCCGGTGATGAAGCCTGGGAGTTTATCAGCTTATACCTGTACGGCAACCTGATCGAACATTTTTACGAACAATTTGCCAAGCATAATAAACCGGTAATATCCCTGCACAATCCATATGTTATATTGGACAAGCTGCATGCTCTAATCTGCGGGCAGTCTGATCGAAGCCTTTCCGGCGAGCTGCTGACGTCCAGACTCATTGGTGAAATACTGACGTATATTTTGCAGCATCCTTATGATCATCGGTATGTAAATGCTGGAACGCTCAGCGAAGTACGTCAGGTGCAGCAGTATTTGGACCAGTCCTACTGTGAGCGAATTACGCTGGACTCGCTGGCAGACATGTTCAACCTAAACAAATTTAATCTTGCTAAAAATTTCAAAAAACAGATTGGATTTTCTCCAATTGATTATCTCATTAATGTCCGGATCACAGCCGCTCAGGGATGGCTTAAAACCAGTGACATATCCATTGTGGATATCGCAAGGTACGTTGGGATTCCCAATACGAGCCATTTTATCAACCTATTCAAGGAACATGTAGGGGAAACACCTCATTCCTTCCGTAAAAAATGGGGAAACCGCTCCAAATTGTAAATAGGAGGTCTCCTGTACTCCGTTTGATAGACGATAGACGCACAAGCTATTCAAGCTAATGGCAAAGCTGTCGAAAGACAGTGACGCAAAACTATAGGGCCTTCCTACTCGGATGGCAGCCAGTTACCAGGTGAACGAGCTTTTTATTATGCCTTTTTACATAGCTCCATCACAAAATTGCTATACCTCTCTCGAAGAAAAAACCTTGATCACTATGATCAAGGTTTTTTTCTGTTGGGGTAGTCATGTCAACCTAGCATGCTGAATATACTAATTTCGAACTAGGAGGAGGGAAGGAAAACAATATAACACAACATAACCGCCGAAGCTTGCCATATTACGATGAATAGGAGAATCACTTGGAGCATGGGAACCAAAATAAATGTCATGATTATTGCCTTATTGCTCATTGTCCAAAGCTTTTTCAGCACCACACTGGCTTACGCAGATCCTCCTGCCCCTGAACTGCCGCACAGTGCTGTATCCGATCCTACAACCGTTACGGATGCTGTATATGCGGTCCCAAACCCTGAACCCCCTAAGGAGGTTCCGCCAAACACTGTCCCTTCCGTGCAAGGAGCAGCTCATTCAAAGTCTCAAAAGGAAGCAGCTCCCCAGAGTATACTAACGAAGTTGATTCTAACGGACGAAGCCGGACGTGTCATTGATGCGGTATATAATCCAGGTAGTACGTTCGACATTGGATCAGCCATCCAACTTGGCTATGAATGGGAGCTTCCTGATGATGCTTATAAAGCAGGGGATACCTTCACCTTTCACTTACCAGAACAGTTTGTCATCTACACTGATATCTCATCTCCGCTAGTGACTACAGACGGGACCGTGGGGTTCTTTACAGTAGATCGTCAGGGTAAGGTCATCATGACCTTTAACCAATATGTAGAGAACCATTCCCATGTCAGCGGCAAACTGCAAATTAAAACCGAATTCACAAAAGAAACGGTGAAAGGCAGCACAGAAGTCATCATTGCGATTCCAATTAAGGGCGGGGTTCAAACGGTCATCGTAAATGTGAAACCCCAGTCAGGGCCAACTTTAAGCAAGCAAGGAAAAATAAATGGCACCCACCAGATCGACTGGGCCATTGATGTGAACAAACAGCTAAACACCGTTAAACACGCCCTCATTACCGATCCAACTCCTTCAGGACTGGAACTCGTGAGAGGCTCTATCCGACTCTATCATCTGCAAGTCAATATCGATGGCACGACCGTTGTCAAAGACCTAGTGAATGCGAGTAAATACGCCATTGAATCGGATCAAGCCGGGACCGGATTTGCAATTCGTTTTCAAGATGCTAGCATTAGCACTGCCTATCAGATCCAATACTCCACCCGCATTACTGGCAACGAAACTCGCTTTTCCAACACAGCGACGCTTTCAGGGGATGCGATAGATAACGTTGCTGCCACCGCTACGGTTCAGGTGGAGCGTGGTGAATTTTTGTCCAAAAAAGTTGAAAAGTATGATCATGCCACACAAACACTCTCGTGGGCCATAAGATATAACTTTGGCGAGACAAAAATCCCCGAAGCCAAAGCCCTTTTAATTGATCATTTCAACAAAACTCAAAAATTGCTGCCCGGTTCTTTGAAAGTATTTAAGGGAAATACACTGGAGGAGCTTCCATCGTGGGCGTACACCGTCATCCCGGTTGACTATCCCGACCGTAACGGCTTCAAACTTCAATTCAACTTCGACGTAGATTCAGCCTATACCATCCGATATCAGACCCAGGCTAGAGGCCGCGTCTATGAAGATGAAAAAATTACAAACATCATCACCACAGATGGAACCCAGAAGATCATATCGACGGAAATCACAAGCGGAGTTATGACTAAAATGTATGACACGCCCAATTACAACACGAAAGTCATACCTTGGGTGATCACCATTAATACAGACTCATACACCATGAAAAATATTGTCATTAAGGATGTGTTCCCTAATGGGGGCCTCGCCTTGTTGCCCGACACCCTGAAAATTCAAAGTGTTGACGGTACAACGGAACTACTCGCGCCCATGGATTATGAGCTAGTTCCACGATCAGCGGACTATAAAGAAGGGTTTACACTTATTTTTCATAAAACGATTCAGAAAGCTTATACGATCAAATATTCAACTCTCTACAACAATGATTGGAAAACAGATACGACGAAGCCCGAATTTCGCAACAAATCCTTTATAGATTATCAGTATGAAAATGGTGAAACATCGTCGCATGAGGTGGAATGCCCGATCTGGCCGGACTTTATGACACAACGGAACGGGGCCAAGCAAGGAAGCTATGATGCGAGCTCCAAACTCATTACCTGGGATATTAAAGCCAACTATAATCGCAAGATCCTGAATCATGCGGAAGTGAGAGATGTCTTATTGCAAGGTCAGAGGTTACTGCCTGGCTCCGTAAAAGTATACGATATGACCTTGCTGGGATGGTGGGATGGCGTACAAAAAGGGGCTGAAATCCCGGCAGATCAATATACAATTATTCCTCCCACTAAACAAAATAGTAATGAATTGCGTATCCAGTTCAAGAAGCCGATACAGACTCCGTACTGGATTACCTTTCAAACTTCATTGGAAGGAGAATTGATTGAAAAGGAAATTCATAATCGCGCTCTTCTACTGGATGGACAAAAAACCGTCTCCGATTGGGCAGCCCAAGTTACGGTACCTCATGGCGGGGAATATGTGTCTAAGGCCGGCGCACAAAATGGAAATAAGATCGACTGGAGCATTCGTATCAATGAAGGACAATCACATGTGTCCAACGCTAAAATAGTCGATCAGCCTAGCAACAACCAAATCTTAATTGAAGATTCCTTTCATTTATACTCTGCAATCATGGCTGCCAATGGAAATACCACCAAGGGCACCGAATTAATCAAAAACCGAGATTACTGGCTTCACATCAAGACAGACACTCAGGGCCAGCAAACTTTTGAGCTTACTTTTGCCAAGGATATTTCCACTGCTTTTATTCTTGAATATCAATCGTTCATTCATGCTGAGGATAAAGCTAAGGTGAGCAACAAGGTTGCTTTTGCAGGAGATCGTTTGACGACAGAACTGCGGGAAACCAGTCAGGAAATCATCGTACGAACGTCTTCCGGCTCCGGTTCTGGTGGGGGCGTAACCGAAACCCTTGAGCTGACCAAGGTAGATCAGGATGCTCCCAACAGGGTACTGCCTGGCGCCCGGTTTGCGCTCTATGATAAGGGACAAAAAAGAGCACCGCTTATACAAACGACCAATGCGGAAGGCAAAATCATCTTTTCCTCCTTGCTTCATGACGATTACATTTTGGAAGAATTGGCAGCACCGGAGGGGTATGAAATAACAGAGGGTAAACTTGAGATCAGAATAGACGCACCACTCCAACAAAGCTCTGGCATAAAGAAGGTTGTGATCACCAATCGTAAAGAAAAGAAAAACGAACCCGAAACACCTGTAGACCCAGGCACACCTACCCACCCAGAGCCGTCTCCCCCAGCGGGAGGCTCCGGAAAAAAACATGATAAAGATCCCGAGGTGCCCGTGACACCATCTATAACCGTTCCTCCGTCACTGCCAAGGCCTTCGGAGGACATTGTCCCTCCACGGGAGGAACCCGCACCCACACCGCCGCCAGCAGCCCGGGAGGAACCCAAAGCACTGCCTGAACCACCAGCCGTCATGCCTCATCAAGATCCGTCTCCTCCAGTGGAGCCGAACGACGAGCCCAAACCTAAAATCCGTCTCCATGATCCGGAGAAAGAGCCGGAGGAGCCACCTGCAGTGCATCAGTTGCCCCAAACAGGTGAAAGTAGCCCTGTTCCGTTTTATTTGGCAGGCATTGCCATGATTATAAGCGGCGTATTTTTGAAATTTAGACGGACAAACCAAAAATAAATGCAATCTACCTGCCCTGATCTTCCGTCTCATTCCCGGTTGGAATGAGACGGAAATGGGGCATTTTTTTCAAAGTATGTATCATCCGTACATTGCTTAGGGGAGATGAGGTTGCTGAATCTGCGTAAACTTTCCTATCTGTTTATTGGGTTGGGCTTACTCTTTATTTTGTTTCCTAAAGCGACCGAATGGAATGAGGAACGAGAACAACACAAGCTGTTACAAGCAGCGGAGTTATCACTAGAAAAAAGCAATTCGGTATTGCCTTCTAGTCTTGCAGACAGCTATGCTCGCTTGTCCACTCGGGTAGCGGAAGCTCCGGTTAGTGAGGTACGGCAACATACCTTTCCATCCCCCGCTCCCAATGCCAGCGTTAATGAACAAACTCCTATAGCCACTATTAGCATAAGTCGTATTGCTTTAAAGCTCCCTGTGTTGGAAGGCGCGACGAGGAAAAATATGAAATATGCGGCAGTACATATGCCGGAAACGGGAAAGCTGGGACAAGTGGGGAATGCTGCTATTGCTGCTCATCGAGCCCGTACTCCTGGACGTTTATTTAATCGTCTTCATGAACTGAAGATTGGAGATAAAATTGTTGTTAACGCTCAAGGTAGCCAGTATATGTATAAAGTTTACAGCATAAAGGTAGTCGATCCAATGGACGTGTCTGTTCTGAAAAGCTTCAAAAACCATAAGCTGCTCACGCTAATTACATGCGACCCTCTCGTGAATCCCACCCATCGTCTCATTGTTCAAGCCAAGTTAAGCACCTAAACCTAGCTAAATCGCCCATTCCTATGGATAAAATAAATCAGGCGGGCTATTCCTGCTCGTTTACAGAAATACACCCGCCATAGTTCACATCATGCTTCAGTTGAATTCTTGGCAATCAGCTTGAAATCATCAAAGTGGAATCCTGGTGCAACAACACAGGTTACCAGCACAGGCTCATCCCCCAGCGGACGTGCCGTTTGCCATACTGTTCCTGGTACGAGTGCTTGTGGATGTTGTCCTGCCTCCACATCTGCACCAACGATAATGACCGTTTCTTCGCCAGGTTCTTCTCCGCTTCCACCCAATTTTAGCTCTATAGGACTTCCGCTATGGTATAGCCACAGCTCATCAGAATGGACCACATGCCACTCGGAGAACTCACCCGGATGCAGCAAGAAATACGTAGACGAAGCTGCAAAGCGCGGACCGGAATACACATCCGGCAGTACAGGCTTCGGAATTTGAAAATTGGCCTTCCACATCTCTTTGTACCAGCCGCCTTCTGGATGGGGCTCCATGCCCAATGCCGTGACTAGCGGTGAAATAGCTTTCGTCATTGTCTATCCTTCCTTTACCCTAAATTCCTTCTCCCCTACTGTAAAACATAGCGCTGCTTTTGTCACGTTTCTCCCTCTGCATGTCGAAGGTCAACAAACTATGTCAGATTTAATAACATTAAATTTGTGGATTCATACTCGTTTTCATCATATAAATAACAGTAAACTAGTAAAAATACATTCAAAAACATATTTCACGTAAAGTTTATTGACATAAAATCTTGTTTTTTATTGTAAGCTTATAGTATCATGAGAGAAATTTTGAAATTCTAATAGAGCTTAATCATGTCAGTCGTCTACTAAGCGATGTATTCAAGTCAAAAAAGGGGTGAGCTCTCTGATCCATTTTCGCAATGTCAACAAGCATTACGGTCACTTTCATGTACTTAAAGACATCAATCTTCAGATTAAGGAGGGCGAGGTCGTTGTCATCATCGGTCCCTCCGGCTCAGGTAAAAGCACCCTGCTTCGCTGCATCAATCGTCTGGAAACGATATCCGATGGGGAGCTAATCGTTAACGATGTCCCTGTGCATGACAAAAAGATTGATATTAACGCCTTCCGTCGCAATATCGGGATGGTATTCCAACATTTCAATCTGTATCCCCACAAAAAGGTGATTGAGAACATTGTACTGGCACCGATGAAGGTACTGGGCATCCCGAAAGAAGAAGCTATTCAAACAGCCCTCACCTATCTGAAGCGTGTCGGAATCGAGGAAAAGGCACAGAGCTACCCCGCCCAATTGTCCGGTGGACAGCAGCAGCGGGTGGCAATCGCCCGTGGACTCGCCATGAATCCGAAAATTATGCTGTTTGACGAGCCTACTTCAGCCCTGGACCCCGAAACCATCGGAGAGGTGCTGGATGTCATGCGCTCGCTTGCCCATCAGGGCATCACGATGGTCATCGTCACTCATGAAATGGGCTTTGCCCGTGAAGTGGCAGACCGCGTGATTTTTATGGACAAAGGACAGATCCTGGAAGACAGCCAACCTGCTGAGTTTTTTCAGAATCCGGGTGAAGAACGGGCTCGCCTGTTCCTGAGCCGTCTGATTCATCATTAAACAGACTATTAATGGAATAAAAATCGAAAGGGGATCATCTTGATGAGAAAAAGATTTCAGTGGAGTACTTTGGTGCTGGTTGCATTATCCTGTCTGCTCGTCTTGGCAGGCTGTGGAGGCAAGCAAGAAGCAACAACGCCAGGAAATGAGGCAGCAGCTTCCAACGGGCTGGAAGCCATCAAACAGCGTGGCAAGCTGGTCATTGGGGTGAAGTACGATACCAAGTTGTTCGGACTAAAAGACCCGGCTAGCGGGAAGGTCGAGGGCTTTGATATCGACATCGCCAAGGCTGTAGCCAAGCATATTTTTGGTGATGAAACCAAGCTTGAGCTCAAGGAAGTCACGTCCAAAACACGAATCACCTTACTGCAAAATGGGGACATCGACGCTATTATCGCCACGATGACCATTTCGGATGAACGCAAAAAACAGGTCGATTTCAGCGATGTCTACTTTAATGCAGGGCAATCCCTGCTTGTGAAAAAGGGAAGCCCGATCACAGGTCTGGAGTCCCTGACTCCCGATACCAAGGTGCTCGCTGTTAAAGGCTCTACCTCCGCAAAAAATATCCGCGAAAAAGCGCCTAAAGCAACGATTTTAGAGTTTGAAAACTATCAGGATGCCTTCAACGCCCTCAAGGCAGGTAAAGGGCAAGCGCTGACGACCGATAACTCTATTCTGCTTGGCATGCAGCAGCAAGATCCGAATTATACCCTAGTAGGCGGGAACTTCACAGAGGAACCTTACGGTATCGCAGTGAAGAAGGGACAAACCGAACTGCTGCAAGCCATTAATGATACGATCAAGGAACTGAAAAGCAATGGTGAATACGATAAGCTGCATGAGCAATGGCTTGGGGTTAAACCCGAATAATGATCTTGTGAAGGAGCCGCGATTGCGTGCTCCTTCCTTTCTTAGCTCTGGATAAGGAGGTATACCCGTAGATGCTTACTTTTGATATCAACGTACTTCTCGATCATGGCGACCGTTTTAGAGAGGGCTTGCTTCATACCGTTCAAGCTAGTGTTATTGCCTTGATCGGAAGCTTTATTCTGGGCGCTATCATTGCCATCTTCCGAATTGCACCTTTTAAATGGCTAAACTGGATCGGTACTGTCTATGTAGAGGTCATCCGCAATATTCCATTGCTGATTGTCGTACTGTTTTTTTATCTCGGTCTTCCCACTTTGGGCATCCCCTTGGATGGCTTTGTATCTGGAACGCTTGGATTGACTGTGTACACAGCCTCTTTCATTGCAGAAGCTATACGTGCCGGCATTCAATCTGTACCCAAAGGACAATTTGAAGCGGCAATATCCTCCGGGTTGAATTACAACCAGACGATGATCAGCATTATTTTACCGCAAGCCATCAAAATTGTACTGCCTGCAATCGGCAACCAATTCATCAATCTGGTCAAAAACTCTTCCGTGCTGGCCATTGTGGCCGGACTGGATCTCATGTATTACTCGGATCTCATTAACTCGGATACCTTCCTGCCCATCACAGTCTATGCGATCACGGCGCTGCTGTATCTTGTATTGACGGTTCCGCTCAGCTTTCTCGTGTTATTTATGGAGCGACGCTTGTCCAAAACATCCTAAGGAGGGAAGCCCGTATGGATTTCGGTGGATTGTTTGCATGGCCTAATGTGCGTTTTATACTGGAGGGCTTCCTGCTCACGCTGGAAGTCGCCATTTACTCTATCATATTCAGCTTCGCTCTTGGTATCGTATTCGGCATTCTGCGCTATACCCGCTTACCTGTGCTCTCACAGGTTGCAGCCTTTATCATTGATCTGATTCGCAATCTGCCCTTATTGCTCATTATTTTCTTCATCGGCATGGTTTTGCCATCCATCGGATTTTCAATTTCCCTCAAGTGGGCAGCCATTACAGGACTGTCAATCTTCGAGGGAGCCATGATCGCCGAGATTGTGCGCAGTGGTCTGAATTCGGTCCATAAAGGACAGGTGGAAGCCGCACGTTCCTCCGGTCTAAGCTATTCTCAAACCTTATGGCATATCATTCTGCCCCAAGCGCTTCGTCGCATGGTGCCCCCGATTGTCAGCCAGTTCATTTCCCTATTTAAGGATACGTCACTGGCTGTCATTATCAGTTTGCCGGAGCTGACGCATAACATTCAGATCGTCGGTGGGCAAAATCAATCCTTTGTCATTCCAGCTCTGCTGTTCGCTGCTTTCCTGTACTTTGCCGTTAATTACAGTATGTCACTGATTGCACGCAGGTTGGAGGTTCGTACACATTAAGGCTTGTGATACTCATCACGGTTGCCATTAGTTGGAGCGCTCTGTCAGCACAGCTTGTATCTTATCTATCAATCGTTTCACTGCTTCTCCCTGGTAACGGTCAGCTCGATAAATCAACTCTAGCTGTCCTTGAGGCGCACCACGCAAAATAGGCACCGTGCAAAAATGCGAACGATCCAGTTCGGCCGCAAGAGACTTCGTCTGTAAGGTTACGGCAAGTTCCTCCTGCACCCAGCGCAGGATTGAAGCTATAGAATTGGTTTCCAAGACGGTTGCAAAGGGATACCCGCGATCACGAAAGCATTTCTCAATCAGCTTCCTGCCGGGATGGCATTCTGGCTGCATCGCCCAGGGTACATGCCTCAATTCGTCCAGCATAATGGAAGAACGGTTGGAAAATGCATGGTTTACCGGGACAATAAGACAGTAGTTCTCTGTGCGGAGCGGAAGCTGGACAAGCCTTTCATCTGTACCCGAGTGTAGGGTGATGCCAACGTCCACACGGTTATCCAGCAGCTGTTCTGTTACATCAAAGGATGGGCAGATGTGCAAGCTGATTTTAGGAAATGACCGATGAAAATGGGCAAGCATCTTTTGCAAAGGTTCCTCCAGCTCAGGTAATGCGATACCAATCCGTAAACTTCCGCGTTGCTCGGTACGCAGCTCCTCAATGGATGCCTTTGCTTGCTGTAATCCCTTGAGCGCATGGGCACTGTGTTGTAGCAGCAGTTTACCGGCATCTGTCATTTTAATTTTCTTGCCTGCGCGGTCAAAGAGCGTCATGCCCAGTTCCTCCTCCAGCGCCTTAATTTGCAAGCTAAGTGTGGGTTGAGAGATACCGATCTTTTCCGAAGCCTTCGTAAAATGCAGTTCCTCGCATACGGCTATGAAGTATTGAAGCTGACGTATTTCCGTCTTCCTTCTCTCCCTTCGAAAATCCAAGAATGTTTGCATGAACAGGTCAAAAGAAGCGCGAGATCGGATCATTCCGGTTCGCGCTTCTTCGCAGGTTATTGCGCTTTTTTTAGATTATTGACCTACTTCTGCTTTTTCCGAAGTCAACGTAATATTCGCAAACGCGTCTGCATCGTACTCCTTACCACGGGTAATATCGTAATTGGCTACCCGATTATTCACTGCCTCCAGCGAATAACGGAATAACGTCGGTACAATGGGCGCCTCCTCGCTCATATACGCCTGCCACTGGTTGTATATATCTTTACGATAATTGTCGTCAAAGGCTTTCACAGACACCCCTTCCTGCAACAGCTTATCATTCTCTTCACTGGTAAAGCGCGAGTAGTTAAAGCTGGCTCCGCGTCCATACAGCCCACTAGGGTCTACATCTGTACCCGTACTCCATGCGCCGCCAAAAATATCAATGCCAGGGTCATCCTTCTGCACACGGTCATAGAAAGAATTGAACTCAAGCAGACGACCGTCCACCAGCTCGACATGAAGCCCGACATCCTTCCAATTTTGCAAATAAAACTTCGCCAGCGATTCAGCTGTCGCATCCCCGCTCATTGCTGCATAATGGAGCACCAGTTCCTTACCTTTAGGGTCCTCACGGTATCCATCTCCATTGGTATCCACATATCCTGCCTCGTCCAGCAGCTTTTTCGCCTTGTCTGGATCATACGCAATGCCCTTCGCATTCACATCATGGTATCCCTTGAAGGCGGGCGGGATCAGGGATGTCGCAGGAGTCCGAAGCCCATGATAGAGCTGCTTGCCAACCTGCTCATTATTCAGCGCGTAGCCAAGGGCCTGACGTAATGACTTGTTCGCCAGCTTGGCGTTCGGGTCCATGATATTCAGACTCTTGGCCTGATCGAATTTGCCCAGCTTAAAGCCTACATAGCTATAAGACAATTCCTCCTGACCGAGAAACTGTACATTTTTCGGATTACTGGCCTCATTGTAACGGGTGGTCGGATAGCTGGCCCAGTCGATTTCTCCACTTTTCAACGCCTCGGTAATGACATTCGGATTCACCACCTTCAGATGAAGGCCATCCAACTTGGGCGCACCGCGGAAATAATCTTCATTTTTGACGAATTCTACAGATTCACCTGTGACCATAGATTTAATTTTGAATGGCCCATAGCCAATCGGATGTTTACGGACAGGATCAGATCCGGCCATGTCCTTCACAGGAATGTTCTGAAATACCTTCTTCTCCAGTGGTGTGGACCAGAGTCCCGACTTTACCGAAGGATTAGGTTCCTTAAAATGAATGGTAACCTCTTTCTCATTCAGCACCTTGATGCCAGAAATGTTTTTGGCCTTGCCGGCGTGATAATCTTCCATCCCTACAATGTTGGTCATAAAACTATCATAACGCGGACCTTCGTAGTCTTTGTTACCGATCACTTCATAGGAAAAGGCATAGTCCTCTGCCGTTACGGGATTACCATCTGTCCAGTTCAGTTTGGGATCAATTTTGACAGTCACCGCCTTATTGTCTGCGGAAAAGGAAATCGTCGCCGCTCCTTTATCGTCAATATTCAGATTGGAATCAATCGAAAACATGGAAGGGTAGAAAAACTGGAAGACTTCAAAATCCGGATTTCCATCATAAAATACAGGATTCAGAATACCTTCAAAAGGGGTGTCGGACACGAGTGCATAATTGATGATGCCGCCCTTAATCGGGGGTTTATCGTTCTTGACCGCCTTTGCCAGCGCAGTCGTATTCACCTGCTTGTTGTCGGACCCTGACCCACCTGTACCGTCAGACGATTTTACTCCACTCGAAGTGGAAGGCGAGCCGCTGCATGCGACCAAAGAAAGCACCAAAATGGCAGATAGAACAGGCAAAATTCCTTTTTTCCAGCTTTTAATCATTGTAAACCCCTCCTTGTCGTTGTCCTTATCCTTGAACTTCGGTTTAACCCAATCGTTGTCTGGCATCCGTGGCACGTTTGAGCGCCTGACCGATAAAATTAATCGCCAGCATCAGCACTAATATAAGCAGTGAGGCAGGCAACCACATCCACCAGCTGTTCTGCAATACATCCGGGTCATTGGCATAACTCACTAGTGTACCCAAGCTTGGAGTTGATTCTGGCAAGCCAAAGCCGAGATAGGACAGCCCGGTCTCAATCCCGATATTTCCTGCAAGACTGAGCGTTAGATTAACAATCACAACAGAGCTGAGATTGGGCAGCACACCCAACCAGATGATCTTCCAATTGGGTGTGCCAAGGGTTTTGGAAGCCTGCACGTAGTCCAGCTCCCGCTCCGACAGTACCTTGGCCCGGATCAGGCGCGCTTTTCCAATCCACAAAAAGGCAGTCATAATGAAAATAAAGGACCCTATGCCACTTTTGGGCACAATGCTGACAAATACGATAACCAGCATCAAGAATGGAAGCACTAGGATAAAATCAATGATTCGCATGATGATGTTATCGACCATTCCTCCATAAAACCCAGCCAGTAAGCCCAGCGTCAAGCCAATGGCGGCGGATAACAAAGTAATCGTAAAGCCAATGGTAAAGGAATTGCGGGCCCCAATGACCAACTGGCCGAATATATCCCTGCCCGCTCGGTCCGTACCCAGCCAGTGCACTGAGCCGGGAGCTTCGCGGATCGCGCCCAAATCGACCGTCGTGACTACATCCTGATTGACAAACAGGACAGAGGCATATATAAAAATCAAGAACAGAGCCACAAATCCAATGGAAATCAAGGCCATTTTGTCACGTACCAGCTCACGACGCAGTACAGACCAACTGGATGGTGATTTACGAATGATTTCCGGCGA
This sequence comes from Paenibacillus sp. DP01, assembly GCF_044784315.1. NCBI lineage: Bacteria > Bacillati > Bacillota > Bacilli > Caryophanales > Paenibacillaceae > Paenibacillus > Paenibacillus sp. DP01. Next base: position 471,775 of record NZ_CP173059.1, on the reverse strand, counting down.
GAAGACCTCCTCCACCTGCATAGACACCATAACCCCTCCTTTTCTCTAGACTTGTTCGCTATTCAATTCGAATGCGTGGATCGACCTTGCTCAGGATGACATCAGATAAAAGGGTTCCTAATAGTGCCAAGAAGCCGGAGATCATGACCAGCGCGTTCACGACTGAAAAGTCCCGTTGGGTGATAGACTGAAGAAACAACTGGCCCAATCCCGGATAACCAAAAATAGATTCCAGGAAAATGTTGCCGGCAATCACACCCGTCAGGTCGTAGCCCAAAAAAGCAGCAATGGGTAATAAAGAGTTCTTGAAAATATGACGGGAATAGATCTTTCCTTCGGGTACCCCCTTGGAACGTGCTGTTTTCACAAAATCCTTCAGACGTGTGTCAATGACCTCATTGCGCAAATATTGAATTGTAGCCGTCGTACTGAGCAATGCGCCTGTAACCGCCGGTAGTATGAGATGATACGATTTATTCACGTAATATGACCATGTCCCCGGTTCAACACCTACATCCACACTGCCGCTGGTTGGAAACCAGCCAAGTCTGAATCCAAACACGTACAGCAGCAGCAACGCGAGTATAAACAGAGGTGTTGCAAAGCTGAGATAGGTATACCCCACCACGGTTTTATCCAGCAGACTATGCTGATACCGACCACTGAGTACTCCCAGCGGAATGGCGATCAGATACGTCAGAACCAGAATCACTACACCCAGAAAGAACGTGTTCCCCAAACGACTGCCAATCAAATCGGTAACGCTAATTTTATGTACATAAGATTTACCCAGATCCCCATGAGCAAGCTGGACAAGCCAGTTCCCATATTGCACCCACACCGGGTCATTGAGTCCCAGTTTTTGCCGCTGTTCTTCCAGTGCAGCCGGATTCAGATTGGGTGTTGAAGTGATGAGCCCTGTCAGGGCATCCCCTGGCATAGCCTTAGCTAGGAAAAATATAAGCACACTCAGTGCAAAAAGTTGAGGGATCATAACCAGCAGCCGGCGCATTGTAAACTTCCACATATTCTGTACCTCCCTTAAGGTAGCGCGACTTGATGGGATGGACTTACTGATTTTAGTGCAAACGGCTTTCCACTCGCATCTAAATGTTTGGGCAGCTCTGACTTGTAAGAGGATAAAAGCTTCTGCCTTTTTCGAGCATTTTCTAGCCGCTTCGCAGGATCAATACTGGGAATGGTGGCAATAAGCCGCTGGGTATACAAATGCTGTGGACGCTCATAAATGTCCTGCTCGCTTCCCTGTTCCACTAAGCGACCTCGGTACATGATGCCGATTTGGTCACACATATGGCGGATAATACCCAGGTCATGACTAATGAACAAATACGTCAATTTGAACTCTCGCTGCACATCCTTCATAAAATTAAGCACCTGTGCCTGCACAGAAACATCTAGCGCCGATACCGGTTCATCAGCAATAATCAGTTTTGGATTTAATGTCAGCGCACGCGCAATCCCGATTCGTTGCCGCTGGCCTCCGGAAAATTCATGCGGATATTTGTAGGCCGCATCAGCGTTCAAGCCGACCTTTTCCAGCAGCATCTGCACTTTTCGACGCTCTTCCTCATTACTCAGCCTTTCAAAGTTCCGCAGCGGTTCAGCAATGACATCCAATACGCGCTTGCGCGGGTTAAGCGAAGAATAGGGGTCCTGAAAAATCATCTGAATGTCTCTACGCAGCGGATGGCGGTTATTCCGACTCAAAGCCGCAAGGTCCTTTCCATTAAAAAGAATCTGTCCGCTCGTCAGCTTATTCAGGCCGATAATCGTCCTGCCTGTCGTCGTTTTTCCGCAGCCGGATTCTCCCACTAGCCCATATGTTTGGCCTGCCTCTATGCTGATCGACACGCCATCCACTGCTTTTACCTGATCAACAACACGCTGGAAAAAACCACCGCGCACCGGATAATGAACCTTCAAATCATTTAGCTCCAGTAGTGCCATGAGCAGCCTCTCCCTTTGTTTCGTCTTCAAAATGAAAATGCTGGTAACATGTACAGCGGACCCAATGGCCGGGAGAAATTTCTTTTAATCGGGGATGGTCTTCATGCATTCTCTGCTGAATCCAGGGAATACGCGAAGCAAAGCGACAGCTATTGCGAGGAATATCTTGCAATGAGGGAACAATGCCACCAATGACATGCAGCGATTCTCCCTTGGTATGCGATCCCGGCATGGAGGCTAGCAAGGAACGCGTATACGGATGCTGTGGATGCCGGAATAATTCAAAAACATCAGCGCTTTCCACGGTTTCTCCGGCATACATGACCACCACACGGTCAGCTACTTCGGCCACAACGCCAAGATCGTGCGTAATCAGAATAATTCCGCTTCCAGTCTCCTGTTGAAGCTGTTTGAGCAAGTCAAGAATTTGCGATTGAATGGTTACATCGAGCGCAGTCGTCGGCTCATCTGCAATAATAAGTGAGGGTCGGCAAGCTATGGCAATCGCGATCATCACACGCTGGCGCATCCCTCCTGAAAGTTCATGTGGATACTGTTCATACACACGTACGGGGTTGGGTATATCCACGCTTTCCAGTAGCTCCAGTACACGTTCCCTTTTTTGCTTCGTAGATAGGGACGTATGATAATCGAGATTTTCCTCGATCTGCTTGCCAATGCTCATTAACGGGTTCAGTGCTGTCAGCGGGTCCTGAAAGATCATGCCAATGCCCGCTCCGCGGATTTTATTCATTTGCCCTGAGGAGAGACGGATCAGATCCGTGCCTTTAAAAAGAACCTTTCCTTCGACACGTGTCCGCTCCATGTCATGCAATTGTGGGATGGAAAGCGCCAGCGCGCTTTTGCCACAACCGGATTCTCCGACTACAGCCAGCACTTCATTGGGGTTGACCGTCAGATCCAGATGATCGACTGCCGGGTGGTATTGATCGTTGATACGAAAAGATACGGATAATCCTTTAATCTCCAACACAGGCTCGATATTCAATGCGCGCGTTTCCTCCATTCTCCATGGTCTTGTCCTGCTTATTCTCACCATGTTTGATGTTAAAACCTTCCACAAACATTACATACCGTTTTTGTCGGAATAATTTGAATACATCCTATCACCAGTATATGGATATATCAATTAAGATTATGCTATCAACATCATTTAAAAAATCAATGATCCAGCCGTAGCGCGACCTTCCTGGCACAAAATGTAATAAAATAACCAACCACAGGTTAATTTTCATCACAAAAAAGCCGTTTGATCCCCTACAGAGGACCAAACGGCTAACTAGCACCCAACCACTCACACTGAATTATTTTTTGCGTTTATTATGAAGCCGCTCCATAGGAGCCCGGCTTGAACGTTCTTGGATCGTACCATTTGTAGCCTGCTGCTGGAGCAGACCAAGGCTCCGGTTGCGGTTCTGTGGAAGCCGCAGGCTCTTCAAACGGCAGCAGCTTCGTCGGTTGATCCAGCGTTAAACCTGCCACATCGGATAATTTCGTGTAGTCCTGCTTCCACGCAAGCCATTGAACCGTTTGCACTAGGAAGGTGGCATCGTCTACTTCCTTAAAACCATCATATGTCTTTTTCGACTGTCCGTTTTCCTCACGTGCATATTTCGGAGTAGCATCTTCTACAGGGGAAGAATCACCGATAAATGCTGCCTTGCCTTGACCCACCTTGGAGATCGCAGCATAAGGACCTTCCGCACGGCCTCCGCCGTTATAGACTCCTTGGTCTACTGCATTGCCCCATTTTTTTGTACCTGTCGGGATATAGGCAATTCCTTTGGCTTTGGTAGGATCAATAATAGCCAGCGTAGATCCCGCATGCATGGCAATCGAGCGTACACCCTTGGTAATGCCGAAGGATTGATCTGCGGCTACGATGTCCGTAGCATTTACATCGCCAAGCGCATTATAACGGAAACGAACACCAAAGTTGGTCGCCAGCCAATCGGAGCTTGTTAATCCTTGCATCGCCGGCGATGCAGCTTCTTCTGCAGTCATGCCTTTGGCCGGATTAGTATAGGCTCCACGACGGTAGCCATTCATAACCTCGGAGGAATCCCAACGGTTTTTGTTACGGTCGGCATTATAATGGTCGGAGATGAAGAAGACACTTCCCCCGTTATTCACATATTGCAGCAGGGCAGCCTGCTCGAATGCCTTAAAGGCCACATTCGCTTCACCGATGATGAACACATCATATTGGCGCAGCTTATCATAGGTTATGGCCTGTTCTCCATAAGTAAAAGGAATAGGGCGGTTCAATTGATCCACAGTAAAGCCTACATTACGCAATCCATTGGCAAAGTCGGAGAAGGCGCCTTCAATGACCCAATCTGCTGCACCAGCCGTCTGTGCGTGCGTATTATCGAACAGCACCTTTTTGCCTTTTCCATCCGGCAGTGTAGTACCGGGTTGACCCGGGTTGCCAGGCTCAGGTTCGCCAGGACCTGGTTCCCCCGGCTCGCTTCCACTCACCAGTTCCACAGCGCTTGGACTTTTTACTCCACCAAAATTATTGTAGGCACCAAGCGTACCTGTCACGCGAATTTTGCTGCCGACCAGTTCAGGATGACCTGTTAACCCAAATTGCCCTCTGTACGCAGATGTCAGCTGCACATCCAATAGATTAGATGTGCTACGTTCATTGGCCTGGTCAGCAATCAGTACGTTAAAATCATTCGCAAACGGAGCAGAAAAATTAGCTGTTTTCGATCCGGTAGCATGTCCGACGATGTAGCCTTCCACCGTCACTGTACCTCCACTGCCTTGGCGCTGAAGTGCTTCGTCTACTGTCAATGCTCCCTCTGCCTTGACCTGACCGAATGGAACGAGGATCCCAATCAACAGCGATACGATCGCTGCTAGATGCAGCACCCCTTTCAAGCGTGAACCTGTGAACCGCAAGCCTTTTACCATACGTCAATATCCCTCCTATAATTCCATAAATGTACTTGTCCTCTATCAGATTAGCTGTCAATCTTCTAATTCCTTCCTGATTTCATCCATAAATATGTAAATTTTAATCTTTTTTATCGGAAACTCGCCTGTTTATGTAAAAATTGAAACCTGCGATTGACACCGAGCACGGCATACATTACGCTAATAAAGATATGTAGAACGGTATACGCGAATGAAGATGACGGGAGAGTCTGTCCAGGGGCTTACACGCTGGCGGCACCGAAGGAGCAAGACGTCAGCACCCGGCTGGCGGATAATCTCTCAGGTCCATGTATCGTCATCTGACGCAACTCTGGAGAGAGCGCAAGCCACCCAAGGGGTAAGGCGGTAAGGACACCGCACGAAACTCTCAGGTAACGAGGACAGAGATAAGGGAAACTTCCTTATCCTGTCCTTTTTTGCGCTCACATTGTACGTCAGCATTAGGAACCGTCATAGCTGCGCACAAACGCGGAAATACCATATACTATGGTACTAGAACATACAGGGGGCCACACCATGCGTTTCAAAGATGTATTTTCCATTATCGGTCCGGCCATGACCGGACCTTCCAGTTCACACACTGCAGGCGCGGTGCGGCTTGCACGCGTTGCCCGTCACTGGCTCGGGATGCAGCCGGACCGTGCCCGCATGACACTGTACGGCTCCTTCGCCGACACCTACAAAGGACACGGTACAGACCTAGCACTCATCGCAGGCCTGCTCAATTACGATACAGACGACCACCGAATTCCAGATGCCGAGCAATGGGCGGAGCAGGCTGGAATGGCCGTGGAGTTTGCCGTCAGCGGACTACCCGCGCCCCATCCAAATACCGTCCGTTTTGAACTGTGGAAGGGTGAGAATCAGCGCACACTGCTGGGCTCCTCCATCGGCGGCGGCAGCATCCATGTCCAGCAGCTCAACGAATTCCGAGTCAACCTGACCGGGGAGCTGGCTACGTTGGTGCTTCTTCACTCGGATAAGCCCGGCACATTAGGTGCGGTGACTTCAGCACTCGGCGCTGCCGACATTAACATTGCCTATATGCATGTGGATCGCAAAGGCCGAGATGGTGAAGCACTTACCGCCATCGAAACGGACAGTCCTCCTACGGCTGAACTGATCGCAAAACTACGATCCTTACCACATATGTACGAAATTAAAATGATTAATTTGAAAAAAGGAGCTGAATCTGATGCGATTTAGCCATCTGCATGAAATCAGCGCCATATGCGCGGAGGAATCCACCACGATTGGCCGCCTGATGATTCAAGAGCAGGTACAAGAGACGAATACAACGGAAGAAAAGATCTTCCGCCAAATGTCTGATTATTATGAAGTCATGAAGGAGGCCGTTCATCGTGGTCAGACACAAGACACCGTATCCCGCAGTGGATTAACGGGCGGTGACGGCAAGCGTCTGGCCGAGTATCTGCGGGCAGGGGAAACCTGCTCCGGCGACGCCTCCGCACTCGCCATGGCTTATGCGCTCTCCGTGTCGGAGGTTAATGCGTCCATGGGGCGTATTGTGGCTACGCCCACTGCTGGCTCTTGTGGAGTCATCCCCGGTGTGTTCATTAGTGCGCAGGAGCGATTCGGCTGGGATGATGAGCATATGGTGCACGGCTTGTTCGCAGCCGGAGCCATTGGCTACGTCATCGCCAACAATTCCTTCATTTCCGGCGCGGAGGGAGGCTGTCAGGCTGAGATTGGCTCAGCCATCGGGATGGCCGCTGGAGCTATGGTCGAGCTACGCGGCGGCACACCTGAGCAGGCCGTTCACGCCGTAGGCCTAGCGCTCAAGAACACGCTCGGTCTGATTTGCGACCCCGTCGCCGGACTCGTCGAGATTCCGTGCATCGTGCGCAACGGGCTGGGAGCCGTGACCGCACTTGCCGCAGCGGATATGGCTTTGGCGGGTGTACGCAGCGCCATTCCGTCTGACGAAGTCATTGACGTGATGCTTGAAGTCGGCAGCGCAATGCCATCAAAGCACCGCGAGACCGCCAAAGGCGGCTTGGCCCAGACACCCACTGGCAAGCGTTTGACCGAATCACTGACACGCAACACATCAACCAAGAAGAATAAATCGTAGCTTCTAAGCTTTAAAAAATAAAAGAGCAAGCATATCGTCTCTAGACGTATGCTTGCTCTTTTTCTTTTCATTTTAACAGATTACTGAACGGTTACCTGTACCTTCGTCATTTTACCTGCATATTTCACTGTAATTACAGCTTTGCCCTTGCCCTGTGCCTTAATGTTGCCGTCTTTGACGGTCGCAACAATAATTCTGGACGAGGACCAGACAGCAGGTTTGGAAACATCCTTCTCCGACTCATCCTTATACGTGGCTGTAGCCGTAACTTTGGCCAGCTGCCCTGCCTTCAAAGTCAAGGCGACTTCGTCCGTTTGCAGGTATTTAAGCGTATCAACATCAACAGGTACGCTGATCACCTTACCGCCAAACTTCGCCTGAATGTTAGCCTTACCGTAGCTGACCGCGGTAACCTGACCCTTTTTGACGGTGGCTACCTTATAGTTGGACGTTTTCCATTCAGCTTGGGTTGTAACATCCTTTTCTTTGCCATCACTGGATTTAACTACAATCGCAATCGTTTTTTGATCCCCGGATTTTAGTGATAACGCAATGGCATCCGCTTCAATCTTTTGCGCTACGTCCACTTCTACCGTAAACGTAATGGTTTGCTTGCCATATGAAGCAGTGACCGTTGCCTTACCGCTTGCATTCGCTTTAATCAAACCTTCGCTAACTTCAACTACTTTTACATTACTAGTAGTCCAAGTGGCGTCCTTGGTTACGTCTGTTTTTGTGCCACCACTCTTAACGCCTGTTATTTTCAGCTGCTTTGTTTCCTGAGCACCAAGCGCAATTACACGCGAGTCTGTTTCCAGACGGTCCACAAGACCCACTTGTACGTTTATTGTCAGTTTTTTGCCGTTATAGGTCGCTGTAATAACCGCTTTACCGGCTGCTTTACCCGTAATCGTTCCTTTGGACACAGAAGCAATATCTTCCGCGCTTGAAGCCCACTCCGCATCCTGTGTCACGTCTTCCTTGCGTCCATCCGCATAAGTAGCCGTCAGAGTTGCAGTATAGTCCTCATTAATATCAATCGTTGCCGTTTTGGAAGACAAAGACAGATCACCAGGCACATTTACGGATACTGTAGCTGTAGCTGTTTTGCCGCCATAAGAAGCTGTGATCGTAGCCTCACCTGTTTTATAACCTGTGACTTCCCCCGCGCTGACAAAAGCGATATCTTCATTGCTGGATTTCCACTCTGCCTTACTTGTGATATCTTCTTCCGTACCTGTTACGTACGTTGCAGTCAGCTTGAGCTTTTTGGATTCCTTGGCGTTCAAGCTCAGCTTGTCCTCGCTCAAATCCAGAAATCTAGAGGTTTCGACATCTGTCTTGATCGAAACTGTCTTATCTCCATACTTAGCAGACACTGTAGCTGAACCCGCTCCAATGGCCATAATCGTTCCTTTATTCACCGTTGCAACTTTTTCATCGCTTGATGCCCAAGTAGCTTTATCTGTGATATCCGTTACTGTTCCATCCGGGTAGACAGCAGATACCTGAATTTTTTTAGATTCATCCAAACGGAGAAAAATATTGGTTTCGCTGGCTTTCAGCTTATTCGTCTGATCTACATCCACCGCAATCGTAGCGGACATCGTGCCATATTTACCTGTGATCGTCGCCTTACCCGCGCTATAGCCGGTAATAGTGCCTTTCAGTACATCTGCCACAGCTGCATTGCTGGAGCTCCACTCAGCAGACTCTGTCACGTCCTGTACCGATCCATCCGGGAACGTTGCTGTCAATTTAACCTTCTCTGTATCCTTCAACAAAAGAGAAACCTCTGATGAACTGACATCGAGACGTTTAACCTGCTCTACCTGTACAGCAATCGTTACAGTCTGTTGACCATAAACAGCCTTAATATTAGCTGTACCTGCTCCCTGAGCAGTAACCAATCCGTTGACTACAGTCGCTACCTTTTGGTTATCCGAGGTCCAGGTCGCATCACCTGAAACCTGAGCTGTCGTATTATCACTATAAGTCGCTGTCAAATCAATCTGTCCTGTGCCGCTCGAACGTAAGTTCAGGCTTTGTACATTGGATGTCAGCGCCTTAACCTTTTTCGTAACATGTACCTGAACCGATTGTACCTTCTCTTTATAGGTCGCTACCACGGTCGCTTCCCCTTCAGCTTTGGCTGAAACCGTACCGTTATACACTGTAGCGATAGCTGTATTATCACTTTTCCAATCCGTGCTTACGGTTACATTCGAGGTCGTCCCATCGCTAAAAACAGCCGTAGCCGTCAGCGCAGCCGTATCTCCCTGCTGCAAAGTTACCTCGTTAGAGGAAAGGACAATCTTGGAAAGCACTGCATCTGCTGCAGATGCAAACCCTGCATATGATGTAAAACTTGAAATCAGGATGACCAACGCCAGAAATCCGGACCATCTATTCTTCAAAATCTAATTCCCTCCCATTTCAATGCTAAAAATTGAGGATTTCGCAAAATCCCTACACCTACGTTTTATGTCGTCATATGGAAAAGAATAGTTTAGACTTTAAAGAAAATTTGGTCCTTATTAACTAGAATCGGTATTACCGAAGATCAAATCGTTAAATATACCCTTACTTTTACAAACAGCTATAAGCTGCTGCACGTATTCTCAAATGGTGATACTCTTCCATATTGGGATCAAGCTGATGCATATAAACGACGGAGAACTGTTCGCTCGGATCTATAGAAACCCATGTGCCTGCCATTCCCGTCCAGCCAAATTCCCCAATCGAGCTGTTTGCATGACCAGCCGCTTTATCCATTAACGTACGCACGCCCAGTCCATAGCCATAACCTGTATGGTATGAATTGGTGAAGTCCGATAGTTGGGCTGTACTCAGATGATTTGTGCGCATTAAATCAATGGTTTTTCTCCCCAATAGCCTCACACCGTCTACCATGCCGCCATTTGACAACATTTGTGAAAATGTCAGGTATTCTTTGACTGTCGAATATAAGCCTGCGCCTCCACCTTCATATATAGCATCTGGCTGATGATGTTCATCCAAGAAACCTTCAATTTTTTCAAGTTTTCCGGCGTCTGTCCGTTGATACATGGAGGCCATCCGCGATTTAATATCTCCACGATAACGGTAACCTGTATTGTTCATTCCAAGTGGATCAAAGATTTCATCCTTCAAAAATTGTCCTAATGATTTACCTGAAATAACTTCAATTAGACCTGCAACAAGATCATGCCCATATCCGTATAACCATCGTGTTCCCGGTTCAAATGCAAGCGGAACTTCAGAAAGCGCTTTAATTTCTGTACGCAGGTCATATTTCCCTTGCTTGTCCTTTAATGCTGTAATGACCTTGTGCATAGCTTTTCCTGTTTCTGAAAACTCGGAAGCATAAGGAAGCCCCGCACTCATATTGAATATATGCTTAATTAAAATAGGATTATCCGCCTTGTCAACGTAGGTGTATCCGTTAGGAGCAGTTTTGAATACATACGAATCGCGATACTCAGGTAAATATTCACACAAAGGCTCATTCAATAAAAATTGTCCGCGTTCGTACAGCATAAGGGCAGCCGCACATACAACAACCTTTGTCATGGAAAACAAGCGATACACGGTATCTTCAGTAATCGGTTTCCGAGTTTCCACATCAGCATATCCATGATATCCTTCATACAACACTTGGCCATTTTGTGCAATGGCACAACCACACCCTGCCGGTCCATTCGCTAAGAATTGTTGCAATAGCTGATCTACCTTGTCAAAACGAGACATTTTCATCCCTCCTATTTTCCTTCAAAAGAAACAAGCTTCCCCTCACGCTCTAATTCCTGTTCCAACAAGCTCAACCTGACTCCTTGTAAGCGCTTATTCCCTTGCATCTATTTTAACGGTAAACTTGGTAATTACAAAGATGATTTGTCATCATCAGATAGCTTTATACCAACAACTCTGCCACCGTCTCTTTCCAGCGATTGATCACCGATTCCGGCTCCTTCAGGCGAATTGTGACACCTGTCAAGATATCCGCATATTGGGCCGAATCCTCTCTAGCTGCGAAAACCCGTGCCGCAAATCGCTCACGCACATGCTTGGCTTCACGCAAAGCGGGCAGATGTTCCAGAGACAATCGCACATAATGAGCCTTCCCCCCGGTGAACACCGCAAGTGTCGCCTTCCCCGTACGGATCATGTTGCCCGTCGTGGTCGTACCGGGCCACAGTGCCAGACGCAGATTTTTCTCGTCCAGCGCTACAATCTCACCCACACTAATCATCGCTATGTGCGGCCACTGATCTTCCGTAACCGTCAACAGCATCATTGCTTCCTGTTGCTTGTGCTCCAACTCCTTGCCGTTCAGCAGCGTGAACAGTTCCTTACCGATCCTTGGCGTCTGCATGAAGTATAATCCCCTTTACATTTGGCCTATAACTTCAAAATACCATAATTTACGGCTACTTACGAACGACCCTATATCCGCTCTGGAATAGGAGGAACATGAGCAGCATCCGGAATATCTTGGGGGTTTACCTTGAACGCCGATTTATACTTTGCTGGATCAGTAATGCTATCCGGTTCTGAGGTTCGCCATGTGAACAGGCATACAGGGCATAACAAAACCTCCCAGGCACCTTTAACCGGCGAATGGGAAACGACTTCTGAACGATTAGACTCACAACGGGGACAAATATGCATCTGTCAGCACTCCTTTAATTTTTCTTTGTTTTTAAAAATATTTAGCGAAGCATTTGGCTCAACTTTTTCTCCCATTCCGCTACACCCAGCGGGGAATCGAGCGGCTGCGAGTAATGGCCTCTAATATCCGGTGCTACAGGTGTCGTCGCATCCAGTATCATTTTGTGCGTCATACCTGCCGGATCAGAGCCGGGGTCAAGCGGTAAAATAGACAAGCCAGGAACAATGACAGCATCATGCTTTGGATGAAGCTTGGTGGATAAAGCCCACATGACTTGCGGCAGATTGAACGGATCGACCTCCTCGTCCACCACAATCACCAGCTTGCAATACCCCAATCCATGCGGAGTCGTTAACGCACGCATTCCCACAGCCTTCGCAAAGCCGCCATACCGGGTTTTCGTGGAAATAATAGCGACCAGCCCATGCGTATACATGGCATTAACAGCTACGATTTCATTAGGAAAAGCATCCTTAAGCTGCTGAAACAACGGTACACTTGTATTCACACCGATCATATAATCCGTTTCCGTCCAAGGCATCCCGATGTACAGATGCTCAAAGATAGGCTGTTCGCGGTGATATACACGATTAATCTGAATGACTGGCATCGCGCGACCGCCGGAATAGTGACCTGTGAATTCACCGAATGGACCTTCATACTCACGTTCACCTGCTAACACTTCGCCTTCCAAAATGACCTCGGCTCCCCAAGGCAGATCCAGATCTGCATCCTTCGCTTTGACCACACGATAAGGCTCGCCCTGAATGGCGCCCGCCATCTCATATTCGGATTGATCGTACAGCAGCGGCGTAGAAGCAGCCGTTGTAATCACAGGCTCACATCCGAGGGCAATAGCCACCTTCAGATTTTCGCCACGCTCCTCAGCCTGACGGATATGGATCGCAATATCATGCTGTGGTACAGGCTGGATGCCCAAACGGTTCTTGCCTTTCACCTGCATCCGGTATAAGCCGACATTTTGCTTACCGTAGGTGTCCGGGTCATCCAGATCGCGTGAAATTAGAATTGCTTTATCCAAATAAAACCCTCCGTCCCCCTGATTCAAACGAAACAACGGCAAAATATCAAACAAATTAATATTCTCCGTAATTTCGACTTCATGAAAAGGAGCGGCTTCTTCCCGCTTCACGGGCACCGGAAATTGTTCATAGCGTCTGGCAAATTCAAAAAACTGCTCCTTGAGCGGCGTATTTTTGGGCATTCCCATCATGAGGGCATGATTGGGCCAGGAGCCCATCACATTCATTGCAATACGAGCATCCGTATATCCATAGATGTTGTTGAAAAAGAGAGCAGGCGTCTTATCTCCAAGATTGTTTAATGCTCTGTTAGCTGCTGCGAGGTCCGGCTCCGGCTTTACCTCATCGCTGATCGTGAGTAATTGTCCCTCCTTTTCCAAGGTGTGTAGAAAATCGCGAAAGTCTTTATAAGCCATCATTCATTCTCCTTCGTCTTTCGATTTCTCAATTCTGGTGCAGCCTGGAGTCATTCTGCTTCATCCCATCCCAGCGTTTGGCTGCGGTTGTGACAATACCGAACTGATCCAATGCGCGAAAAACAATATGATCCACTAATTCCTCGATACTTGCAGGATGATTATAAAAGGCAGGCATCGGCGGCAGGATCATCACGCCCATACGTGACAGCTCCAGCATATTTTCCAGATGGATACTGCTTAATGGTGTTTCTCTGGTCATGAGCAGCAGCTTCTTTCGCTCCTTCAGTATCACATCCGCTGATCGGGTAAGCAGGTTGTCCGCCATACCGATACGAATAGAGGCGAGAGTCTTCATACTGCAAGGAGCGACGACCATACCATCTACCCGGAAGGAGCCGCTAGAAATACGTGCGGCCTGATCCTTATACGAGTAGACTGCATCCGCCATTGCCTCCACATCCTTCACCGTGTAGCCTGTCTCATAGGGAATGTTGGCAATAGCCCACGGGGATAGCACCAGATGGCTTTGGACTCCAGCCTCCCGTAATTTTTGCAATATACGGATACCAAAGATTGACCCTGTCGCTCCCGATATTCCTACAATGATTTTCTTCATATGTCTCCTCCTTCCATCCCATCGTTTTATGTTCACCCATGCATTACTGTCAAAAATTATACGCCCGTTCCCTGCACACGAAAAATATATATAATATATGTAATGCATACTTTAAAAGTATTCAAATCGAAGCGTTGTTTAGAAATGAGGAGGAATCCCCAATGGACTTGAAGCATCTGCATTACTTTTGCGTCATCGTGGAGGAAGGGCAAATCACCAAGGCCGCCAGAACGCTCAACATGGCCCAGCCTCCACTGAGTCAACAACTCAAAAATATGGAGGACGAGCTTGGTGTAAAGCTGATTTACCGTGAAGGAAAGAAGTGGGAAGTTACCGAGGCCGGATATACACTGTATACACGCGCCAAAAGATTATTGGCTGAAATGGAGGACACCTGTAGAGAAATTGGGGAGTTTGAAAACAGAGTAATCGGCACACTTGCCATAGGCACGTCATCCGCCTGTATGTCTCTGATTACTGAACAACTCAGTCACTTTCATCAGGTTTATCCAGAGGTATACGTTAAAATAGGACACGGAGACACACATCATCTGGAAGAGCTGCTGCATCAAAATAAAGTCGATCTGGCCCTGCTGCTGCTTCCGGTAGACGACAAATCGTACCATACGATTGAACTGGAGGGCGTTTCTTTTGTTGCGGTTCTTCCGTGTGAATGGGCAGATCGCCATCCCAGTGGGGAAATTACATTACAGGAAGCTGCCAGCTATGACCTCTTGTTGGGACGCCGAACAGAAGGATACGGACTATACGAAACCGTCATCCGCAAATTTCAGGAACACCATCTTATTCCGCGCGTCGTATTGGACTGTCCAGAAATATCGACCATTCTCTCGCTCGTTTCCACAGGCATGGGAATTACCATTATTCCAGACGCTGGCTTGGGACAAGAATACGGGGACAGATTTCGCACACTCTCCATTAAGGAGCCATTCCCTTTCACACAGCCTGCCGTCGTATGGCGCAAGGATCGTTATTTATCCAATGCAGCTCGCAAATTTGTTGAACTGCTACAAGCTGGAGACACGAAAAAGACTGTTCCCGAGTAGATGCTCTACCGCTCTACTCCTGAAACAGTCTGATGCTGTATGAACTTCCTTCATTCGGTCGTTGATACCAACTTATTTAACTCCTTGATGCCGATACTCGGTCGGAGTCATTCCACATTTGCGCCGAAATACCTGTGTAAAATGCCTCATATCTTGATATCCAATCCGCTCGGAAATATCAGCCAGCCGTAGATGAGGATCATTTAGCAGCCGCTTTGCCTCTTCCATACGCAATGAAATAACGTAATCCTTATAGCCTTGTCCCGTCTTTTGCTTGAATAACTGGCTGAAATACACCGGATTTAAAAATACGATTGAGGCCACTTTTTCCAGTGACAGCTCCTCTGTAAAGTGTGCCCGAATATATTGCAATGCTACATCAACCGTATGCATACCCTTGCGGAGGCATTCTCCTGTATCCGCTGCTGCGGCTGCAATCTCCTCTGGTGTTCGTCTTAGTCGCGCTACCTCTTCAGGTATGGATGAGAAATTGTGGTGAACACCTGAACGTGTAATTTGCAGAGGCACCCTGACATAACGCTTCAAATGGGATTCAAGCAACGTCTCTAGCCGTGCAGCCTCTGCTTCATCCCTTAACCTTGCAATCCCCAGCAGACTATGGCGGTCTAGACTAACGACAAAGCCACTGCCTCCAGCCTCAATGAGCTCGGACAGTACATTTTCAATCATAAAATGCTCCAAATGCGTCTGCTTGTGGTCAGGTTCCATGCGAACCATAAAAAGATGGAATTCTGGATAATTTTCGACGAAGGGCTGTATATCCAGCTTACCTGTATCCAATCCGAGTGCATAACGCTGGAAAACAGCTTCACGCAAATAAACCATATTGGATTTAAGAAGCCTGCCCTCGTTTGCCTGTTGCGAGGCCACAAGGGCTTCGGCTGCTAACACTTCAATGCATTCCAGTAGCTTCTTTTTACCGATCGGCTTTAACAGGTAGTCTTTGGCACCCAGCTTTACTGCTCTTTGCGCATATTGGAAGTCGGAATGGGCCGAAATGACAACCCACTGCAGATGAGGATGCTTTCGCTTGGAAATACGCATGAATTCCAGACCATCCATACCGGGCATCAGGATATCAGTTAACACAATATCTACAGGATGCTCCGCCAGAATGCCTGCTGCTTCCTCGGTGGAAGCAGCGAGATGAATGCCGCAGGTTGGTAGTGCTTGGCCAATAGTACGCCGAATCCCCTGTCGAATCATATTCTCATCGTCAGCTATCAGAATATTCATGTTTCTCCTCCTTCTGTGGCAGAGGCACACTTACAGTGACTGTCGTTCCGGCCCCTGGTGCGCTGGAGATCCGTAGGCCGTACTCTTCTCCGAACATGTGCCGTAGCCGTAAATTTAGGTTTTGCAGGCCGATGCCTCCCGCCTGCCCGCTGCCCGCCTGTTTGCCGGGTTCTGCCAAAGCGACCTGGACCACCCCCCATCGTTCATATTCCATCCCTACACCGTTGTCGATGATGTGCAGGCTCAATACACCGCCATACTCCTCCGCTCTGACGAGCAGTGTGCCACCTGTATCTGCATGAAGAGGCTCCAGCCCATGTTTCACCGCATTTTCAATCAACGGCTGTAAGGTCATTTTAGGTAAACGGATATCCAGCCATCGTTCTTCAATGTGGACGTCAACAGATACCCTGCCCTCCAGCCGAGCCTGGATAATGGTGAGGTAGTGACCGACCTGCTCTACTTCTTCCCGAAGGCTCACATCAGCTCCCTCTTCCCAGTGACTGCTGTAACGGAACATATGGGATAAGGAGAGAACCACCTCACCGAGCTGATCCTGCCCCTTTTCATCCAGCATCCAATAGATCATATCCAGCGTATTGTATAGAAAATGTGGATTAACCTGCGTCTGCAGAGCGTGTAGCTCCGCATTTTTCTCGCTGACCGATGATATACGCACCAACTCAATCAGTTCTGCAATCTGCCTTACCATATGGTTGAAAGAGGTAGCCAACTGGTTGATTTCTTCATAGGATTCGATGTTTACCGTGTGGCGGAAATTGCCTGTCTCTACCCGTTTCATTTCCCGAATAACTCGTTTGAGCGGAAGGGAGATGCCCCTGGAGACGATAGACGCAATTAGCGCCGATACCATAATGAGTATAGGTGCCACGATAAATAAGTACCTTTGAGTTTGAGCCAGTTCCACATTCAGATCCTCGCTGGGTGTCACACTAATCACCGACCAATCGGCAAACGGAAGTTTGGAAGCGATTACAACTTTCTCATTATTCCGATCTACAATTACATCCTCCTCCGGGACCTGTGGCTCTAGATTTCGCGAATCTGGTGGTGGATCAGAAGAAGTAGCCGATACA
Organism: Paenibacillus sp. DP01; assembly: GCF_044784315.1. Classification (NCBI taxonomy): domain Bacteria; kingdom Bacillati; phylum Bacillota; class Bacilli; order Caryophanales; family Paenibacillaceae; genus Paenibacillus; species Paenibacillus sp. DP01. The sequence continues at coordinate 454,574 of NZ_CP173059.1, read as the reverse complement.
ATTCGATTTTCATGGCCCAACAGATAGACCTGACTATTAGTGCTCAGCCGTAAATTGTGGAGAGCGGACAATATTGAACGCGGTTCAGCCTCAAATAGAACAATACCAATCGGCTTGTGTTCATCCAGATCATAGAGCTGCCGTCCAAATGCAAACACAGGCCTGGTTTCCACTTGGTCGATGACAGAGTGAGGATAAACACCCAGCCATGCAATTTTGCCTGCCGACCTTCGAATTTCCCTGTACCATTCCGTATGCTCGTAATGAGTATCAATGACATTCATATAATTCCCATAATTGTATACCTTGCCTGTGTCTGTGATGACATGAATGCCGATTAGATCCTCGCGCGAATAGTAGATGGCTCCAAGGATATTCGTAATCGTACGTTCGTTGATGTAATTGACAGCAGGTAAATCACTATGATCTGTCGTCAGCAGACGAACCAAATCCATATTGTTGCTGATCGACTTGGAGAGACTGTTATAGCTGTCGAGCAGCAATTCGAACAGACCTGCCGTCTGAGATACATTTTTACGCGCAAGCTCACTGATCTTATCATGGAACTGCACCGTAGTACGGTTGTAAAATAATAGACTGACCGCCAGCACAATGCTGGACATGCTCAATAGGAACAGAACAAACAAGCGGTATTGAATGGATTGAAAACGGCGCATCATACCTCTGTGCGCTCCTTTCGCATCGGCCGCCTATCCTTTAACCGCTCCTGCAACCATGCCCTTGGTGATTTTTTCGGACAGGACAAAATAAATAATAATGACTGGTAAGGCCCCCATGACTAAAAAAGCACCAATGTTGCCATAATTCACAGAATACTGGCTGACGAACGTATATACGCCGAAAGGGAGCGTTTTTAGCTTTTCGGACGAGATAAAGGTGGCAGCCATAATGTATTCATTCCAAATATTAATGAAGGTTAAAATACACACTGTCATGATAGGCGGAATCGAGATGGGTAAGATTACACTGCGGAAGATACGATAGATGCTCGCTCCGTCAATGTAGGCGGATTCTTCAATTTCGTGGGGAATGGACCGCATAAAGCCGGATAGGATGAAGACCGCAATCGGTGTCTGAAAAGCAATGTAGGGTAAAATCAGCGAGAAATACGTATTCAGAATATGGACGTTTTTAAACATCACCATCAGCGGTAGCAGTGTAGCTTGCATGGGGATCATCATCCCGACCAAAAACAATGTCAGCATAACAGCCCCGAAACGCCAGCGAAAACGTGTAATTGCATAAGCAGTCATCGAGCTTAATACAATGACAAAAATCATTGTAACCCCGGTCACCAGCACACTGTTTCCTAAATAACGCAAGTAGCTCCCTGATTCATAGGCTTCCTGGTAGTTGTGCCACTGGGGCACTTGAGGGAGTGCAAAGAAGCTTGAACTTAATATCTCTTCATTCGTCTTCAACGAATAGGTCAGCAGCCAAAAGAGTGGATACAGCTGGGTGACCACTAAGACGGCCAACAGGGAGAAAACCCCCATTTTTTTCAAGGCGTTCAACAGTCCCATCCCCTTTAGCTTACCTTATTTTCGATTCGTTTGAAAACAAAATTTATCACAACTGTAAATGACAAGCATATTACTACGAGAAACGAAGCCAATGCACTGCCATACCCGTATTTCATAGATAAAAAGGACATATTGTACATATACGTGGATACTGTATCCGTCGCATGGGCTGGTCCTCCACCCGTCATCACCCAGATCAAATCAAACGATTGCAAGGACCCGATAAAGGCTAATACAATAGATATTTTGAAAATAGGCACAATGAGTGGCAACGTAATGTAACGGTCTGCTTTGAATCCTTCTGCCCCATCAATTTTAGCTGCTTCATACAGCTCATTGGGTATGTTTTGTACCCCAGTAAACTGGATAAGCAAATGGTAGCCAAAATATTGCCACAACGATACAAAATATAGAGCATACATTGCTATCTGCGGTTCTGTCAGCCAAGAGCGTGTCCAGCTTTCCAGTCCGACCGCCATCAATATACCGTTCAGCATCCCACCCATCGAGGCCGGATTATAGATCGTTTTCCACAACTGGCCAATAATAACCACCGATAGAATGACCGGCAAAAAATACATCGTTACCAATGTATTTGCCCTACGCACATAGCGATTGAGTAAAATGGCCAGCAGTAGACAAAGCGGGATTTCCAGCATAGAAAATACAGCGAACATCATCGTTCGCTTCACGGACGGCCAGAACACTGGATCGGCTGTGAAAATACGCTTAAAATTAGTCAGCCCCACAAACTTCGCCTCTGCAATCCCGTTCCAATCCAGCAACCCGCAATACACAGATACCAAAATCGGAACAAATACCATACAGGTATACAGCAACAGGCAGGGCAGCACGAAAACGGCAATCGTGCGTGCCGGCACCTTCAGTACATTCATGCTCTAATCTCCTTTGTGTTGATTCGAAGCATCTTTCTGGGAAATGCTTAGCCATATGTGATTCCGAATCAGGGAAGGGAACTTTCGCTCCCTCCCCTCAAGTCTGCTACTCCAGGATTTCGCAAAATTCGATTCCAGTCGCTCCAAAGTGCAATATCTAGACGAACTAGGCCATTTCGATCTATACATTCTTCATTGGAAGTCACCTATTGGATGTTTGCAAAATTCTCAATTATTTATTCGCTTCAAAAGTGTTCTGATGTTCCTTCGCAACTTGCGCAGAGTCTTCTTGTTGTACAAACAGGTTTTGAATGCTACTTAGATGCGCCTGTGCAATAGCCGGATTCATCGTATTATCAAAAGCAAGGTCCCCTCCTTTTACATTTTTGAACAGCTCATTGAGACTAATGGCTAACTCGGAATAACCCGCTTCCTTCAGATCGCCTTTCATTTTCTGACCGCTGCCAATTGCATTCTTCAGATCAAACTGAATCTTGGGCATCTCTGTAATAAAATAGTGCAGAAAGTCCTTCGTCTCCTGTAAATGTTCACTATTCGCAGATACCGCAAACGCGCTACCCGGCGCAATGACATACTCATTCACATTCCCTTTGCCATTCACCGTAGGAAATTGAAACGCTCCGACCTTACCCGCTACTGGGGAGGCATCAATAGAACCTGTTTCCCAGGTGCCCATAATATACATCGCAGCTTTCCCTGTTTTAAAAATATTACCGCCTGCATTATAGTCAATAGATGTAGCTCCATCCGGGAAAGCCCCGGCCTGCACTAATTCCTGAAATGCATCCACAGCTTCCACAAAAGCCGGGTCGTTAAACGTCTTTTTGCCATCCAGCACATCATTGAGGAAGTTTGGTCCTTCATTTGTACGCAACAGAATATTCATAAAAAGGAGGGAACCGGTCCATGAATCCTTTTCCCCAATAGCAATTGGAGTAATTCCCTTTGCCTTCAGTGTCTTCACCGTTGTTATCAGCTCATCAAAGGTGGTCGGCAACTTTTGAATTCCCGCCTGCTCGAACAGTTCTTTATTGTAAAAGACCACTTCTATATTGTTACCATCCGGAAAAGCGTAAAGCTTATCATCGAAGCTATAGTAGTTAAGAAGGCCATCCTGAAACGTATCTTTTAACCCCTCTTTATCAGCTACATCATTTAATGGTGCCAGTAGCCCGGCATCTACGAATGGCTTCATCTGTGCAGCCGGATTTACAATCGTAATATCCGGTACTTCCTTCGCTGCTGCTTGTGTTTTCAGCTTGAGCTTTTGCTGATCTGTATTTAGCGAATCCAACTCAATTTTGACATGAGGATGATTCTGCTCGTATTGACTTACAATCTGCTTTATCATTTTGTATGAAGGGGTGCTCGGATCAGGATTGATGTTTTGAAAGGTAATCGTCACATCCTTCGTTACATTGCCTCCACCCTTTTCCCCTGAATTTCCCGGACTTGCGCTCTGTCCGTTATTACAAGCTGCCAGCGTCAATGCCAAGGCGCCCGCCGCCACAACGGCAAACGCTTTCATTTTTACTCTGCTCATGTTCCTTTTCCTCCTCTGGTTGAAGCATTGCGCAATTTATCCTCCTAGTCGGTGGACACTCAATGCCCGCTTGTTCTTTTCATTATGTTACATAGAAAAGACGTGAACAATGCGTGAACTTAAGGAGAAGGGTTTGTTTTTTTAAGCCCTCATTTGCGTGCTTCAAAATTCATTCATATCATAACTTGCAATTTATCTAGAAGACAGGCATAATATGAATAAGATCTTTATTTGATAATGATTATCATTATTAAAGGATAAATACACATAGACTTTAAAGGAGGCAGGACCGCAGTGAAAGAAGCTTTTAGTAAAACCTCCCTGCATATCGATGATTATTTGGATCTTCTCAATCTTGCCGTACAAGTCGGAGATACAAAGTGGCAAAAGGAAATTACCCGTAAACTTCAAGCCTTAAGTGTCCTCCAGACAGAAGAGGTTGAAATAGATTAACATCGCACAGTGCTGGATCTCAGTTGAAACACACGTCAAGCAGCCCTATACAAGGAACAACCAGAATATATTAGTGCTTTTAACCAAAGGCATGGCATGAGCCTTTCATGTGGACGATAAATAAATCGGTTATACAAAAAGAGCACAACCATTAAGGCTGTGCTCTTTTTTCTGTGCTTGGCAACGTCCTACTCTCCCAGGACCCTGCGGTCCAAGTACCATCGGCGCTGGAGGGCTTAACGGTCGTGTTCGGGATGGGTACGTGTGGAACCCCTCCGCTATCGCCACCAAACATGAATTTGCTCCGCAAATTCTTCCGTAAGCTTATTCGGTTCATCACAGATTGTGTGAATGAATCGCCATACGCTTGTCGTATGTACTCCTACATACTTTCAAGGTTACACCCTGAAAACTGGATCCGAAACTTCCTTGCGTCTTATCTTAGGATAAGCCCTCGACCGATTAGTATTGGTCAGCTCCATGCATTACTGCACTTCCACCCCCAACCTATCTACCTCGTCGTCTTCAAGGGGTCTTACTAATTGGGAAATCTCATCTTGAGGGGGGCTTCACGCTTAGATGCTTTCAGCGCTTATCCCTTCCGTACATAGCTACCCAGCGGTGCTCCTGGCGGAACAACTGGTACACCAGCGGTACGTCCATCCCGGTCCTCTCGTACTAAGGACAGCTCCTCTCAAATTTCCTACGCCCACGACAGATAGGGACCGAACTGTCTCACGACGTTCTGAACCCAGCTCGCGTACCGCTTTAATGGGCGAACAGCCCAACCCTTGGGACCTACTTCAGCCCCAGGATGCGATGAGCCGACATCGAGGTGCCAAACCTCCCCGTCGATGTGGACTCTTGGGGGAGATAAGCCTGTTATCCCCAGGGTAGCTTTTATCCGTTGAGCGATGGCCCTTCCATGCGGTACCACCGGATCACTAAGCCCGACTTTCGTCCCTGCTCGACTTGTAGGTCTCGCAGTCAAGCTCCCTTCTGCCTTTGCACTCTTCGAATGATTTCCAACCATTCTGAGGGAACCTTGGGGCGCCTCCGTTACTCTTTAGGAGGCGACCGCCCCAGTCAAACTGCCCACCTGACACTGTCCTCGTACCGGATCACGGTACCAAGTTAGAACCTAGATACGATCAGGGTGGTATCCCAAGGATGCCTCCTCTCAAGCTGGCGCTCAAGATTCAACGGCTCCCACCTATCCTGTACAGATCGTACCCAAATTCAATATCAAGCTGCAGTAAAGCTCCATGGGGTCTTTCCGTCTTGTCGCGGGTAACCTGCATCTTCACAGGTATTAAAATTTCACCGGATCTCTCGTTGAGACAGCGCCCAAGTCGTTACGCCATTCGTGCGGGTCAGAATTTACCTGACAAGGAATTTCGCTACCTTAGGACCGTTATAGTTACGGCCGCCGTTTACTGGGGCTTCGGTTCATAGCTTCGCCCGAAGGCTTACCACTCCCCTTAACCTTCCAGCACCGGGCAGGCGTCAGCCCGTATACTTCGCCTTGCGGCTTCGCACAGACCTGTGTTTTTGCTAAACAGTCGCTTGGGCCTTTTCACTGCGGCCCCCTCGGGCTATTCACCCTACCGAGGCACCCCTTCTCCCGAAGTTACGGGGTCATTTTGCCGAGTTCCTTAACGAGAGTTCTTCCGCGCGCCTTAGAATTCTCTTCTCGCCTACCTGTGTCGGTTTGCGGTACGGGCACCTTCTCCTGGCTAGAGGCTTTTCTTGGCAGTCTGAGATCATGACCTTCGCTACTATAATTTTCGCTCCCCATCACAGCCCAGCCTTACGATGTGCGGATTTGCCTACACACCAGCCTCACTGCTTAGACGGACATCCATCAGTCCGCGTCACTACCCTACTGCGTCACCCCATCGCTCATCACGGATTACGGTGGTACAGGAATTTCTACCTGTTGTCCTTCGACTACGCCTATCGGCCTCGCCTTAGGTCCCGACTTACCCTGAGCGGACGAACCTTCCTCAGGAACCCTTAGGCTTTCGGCGGATCTGATTCTCACAGATCTTTTCGTTACTCATACCGGCATTCTCACTTGAATGCAGTCCAGCGCTCCTTCCGGTACACCTTCAACCCGCATTCAACGCTCCCCTACCCCTGATGCAAAGCATCAAGCCATAGCTTCGGTGGTGTGTTTAGCCCCGTTACATTTTCGGCGCAGAGTCACTCGACCAGTGAGCTATTACGCACTCTTTCAATGGTGGCTGCTTCTAAGCCAACATCCTGGTTGTCTGTGCAACTCCACATCCTTTCCCACTTAACACACACTTGGGGACCTTAGCTGATGGTCTGGGCTGTTTCCCTTTCGACAATGGATCTTAGCACTCACTGTCTGACTCCCGGAACTAAATCTATGGCATTCGGAGTTTGACTGAGCTTGGTAACCCTTGCGGGCCCCGCACCCAATCAGTGCTCTACCTCCACGATTCTTCTTTCCGAGGCTAGCCCTAAAGCTATTTCGGGGAGAACCAGCTATCTCCGGGTTCGATTGGAATTTCTCCGCTACCCCCACCTCATCCCCGCATTTTTCAACATGCGTGGGTTCGGGCCTCCAGTGCGTGTTACCGCACCTTCA
>NZ_CP173059.1:437500-445000 GCF_044784315.1 Paenibacillus sp. DP01 | reverse complement strand
ATGCAGGAAAAGGATGTATCGGGTATTAGCTACCGTTTCCGGTAGTTATCCCTGTCTTGTGGGCAGGTTGCCTACGTGTTACTCACCCGTCCGCCGCTAGGTTAATTAGAAGCAAGCTTCTAATTAACCCCGCTCGACTTGCATGTATTAGGCACGCCGCCAGCGTTCGTCCTGAGCCAGGATCAAACTCTCCATTAAAGACCAACCGAAGTTGGTTATAGAAAGAGCGATTAGCTCATTTTGAAACTGACGAGATAAAATATCTCATTGTTTGATTTTGCGAACAAAATCAATTTACTCACTCGTTGTTCAGTTTTCAAAGATCAAATTCTTTTTCACTGCGTTTTTCAGCAGCTATAAGATCATATCATGTTCATTCCAAAAATGCAAGGGTTATTTTTTTCGAAGATCATTTCACCCTGCTTATTCTCTTTAGAAACGGCTGTTTTGTTGTCAGCTCAAATAATATATCATTTTTAACTACAGAATACAACTTGTAATATTTCACAATAAATCAATATCTAAAATTTCTTTACTACTAGTCAACTATTTCAACATGATGGCTACTTCAAAACACTATATCGTTGATTTGCCGCTAAACGCGCCGTCGATTCTTTTTAAGATATCTACGATACTCGTTCCTTTTAATCGCTTGTTGTCAGAAGACTTACAATTAGACGGAGTCTTTTAGCCCCCGCCTAACAAGCTCATAAATTTATAGTCTGCAAATCTCATGGGCACATTGGCCATACGAAGGGCAACAGCACATAGCGCGCAACACCTTGAGATCGTGAATGACGATTTTTCCGTCTCTCGTATCCAAGGTACCCTGCTCTTTCAGCGAGCTCAGCATCCGGTTCACACTCTCGCGCGTTGCTCCAATCATCTCACCCAGTTCGGAGTGACTTAACTTCATATTCAGTAAAATGCCATCCTTCACAGCTACCCCACATGTATTACTTGCACGGATTAACGTAGACGCTAGTGCCCCCGTTTTACCATACAACAGTAAGTCCCGAAACCGTGATTGCATAATTCGTTGCTTCATTGCCATCCACTGTATAAACTGAAGCGCCATTTCCCCATGCTTAGACAGGAGCGACTCCAGATCCTTAACAAGCACGACACCTAATTCACACACATCGGCTGTTTCTGCAGTGCAACTATACTCTTCCCCATCTATCCCACTAAACTCCCCGATTAAATCGCCTTGGTGCTGAATAGTCAGAATCAATTCTTTACCGTCTTCTGTCGACTTACGGAGTTTAACATGACCCGAATGTATATAATAAAGCTGCTCCGCATCATCACCCTCTCGGAAAAGCATAACGCCTGCCTTTACCTTCTTCCAGGACATGATATCTTTTAACAGTTCAAAATGCTCTTCCGTCAGAAAAAGCTGAATCCCCGTGCGCTGCGTTTCGTCCCTAAACCGTTCCATACAAGTGGCTTGCATATTAGCGTCCTCCTCGTGTTTACCTGATATCTTTATCATAATGTTTTAATTCCTGGGTTGTTATCGGGAGAACACCTGATTTTGCACCTCCCTACTCCCTGATTTGCAGTGATAAATATCACTTCCAGGATTATCTAACGCCCCATTTATCGCCCCACCTCTTATTGATTACCCAGTCTAATGAAAAGTCAGTGTTTCCTGCGCCTATAGATCAGGGGGTTCCCTGAATTACTTTTGTACCTGTCGGAATTACAATAAATTAGAGCTACAGTTGGTTAAGATAAAGGATGTGTCTTCTATGCTACAAATAACGGATGAAATGCGAAATGAACTGAACCAGTTGCGAGATCATGTTTATGGGGATCTCACTGCACTTGCATTTATGTCCAGGTCAGGGGGTAAGTTGCATTGGTATTATGCCTCCGGCAGCCGAAACAATCGCTATCGCCTTATCTCTTTTAAAGTCGGTCATGGGATTGCCGGGATGGCTGTTCGTCTGGGGCGTACCGTAACCGTTAGCGCTTTAATATCAGGCAGTATACGTTTACGTCAAGAATGTGCGCTTATGCTGGCCGAACAGTTACATTCTGCAGTAGCCATTCCCTTTTCCAGTACAGGAGACTTGCCAAACGGTGTGCTACTTGTCGGTAACCGTGAAGTGAGAACATTCACCGAATCTGATGTAGCCAAGGCCACTCAAGTCGCTCATCGCCTTGGCCAGCTATGTGCCCTCCCTCTCACTCCATAGATTGATATTTGAAGAAAAATAAAATTATAAATATAAGTGAACATGAACAGCTCATCTAACTATCTCTGTTGATTGAAATCCCTAAAATTTGCTATGATTATGACAAAACGCACGGTTTTTTTACCGTTCGAGGGGATGACTAATTGATTCGTATACTAGTAGTGGATGATCATGTTGTCGTACGTTCTGGCCTCATGGCCCTATTGGACGGCAAAAACGGTATTAAGGTAGTAGGAGATGCAGCAGACGGGGATGAAGCAATCCGCAAAGCGGTGGAGCTACAACCTGATGTCGTGCTCATGGATTTTAGTATGCCACCTGGCAAAGATGGCCTCACGGCAACCACCGAATTAAAAAAACAGTTGCCGGATACAGAAGTGCTTATTTTAACGATGCATGATGATGAGGAATATCTGTTCCGAGCCATTCAAGCCGGAGCATCTGGATATATTTTAAAAAGTGCACCTCATGAGGAATTACTCGCTGCCATCCAGTCTGTAGCCGAAGGCAGTGCCTATCTGTATCCCAATGCAACCAAACGCCTGATGAGTGAATATCTGGACAAAATCAAACAAGAGGGCATAACCGGGCCGTATGAATCCCTGTCTGAGCGGGAAAAAGAGATCCTATCATGGGTAGCCAAAGGATATGCCAACAAGGAAATTGCCGAACACCTGGTGATTAGCGTCAAAACCGTAGAGTCCCACAAAAGCAACCTTATGGAGAAGCTTAACTTGAAAACACGGCCTGAGTTGGTCAAATTTGCACTGAAAAAGGGGTTGCTCCATTATGAATGAACCTTCTAACCCTTTACTGCAGCCCGCCTTTGGGGAGTCAACCGATAAACTACTGAATGATTTGGAAATTCATATACCAGATTCTCCTTTTCTCCATGTACTGCGTAGTTCTCTCCACCAGCTATCCAATCTAAAATTTGCTCTAGATACATCTTCCATCGTTGCTCTGACCGATCATCGAGGAATTATTCAGTACGTAAACGATAAGTTCTGTGAGATTTCGCAATATAGTCGTGAAGAATTGATCGGGCAGGATCATCGTCTCATTAATTCGGGCTATCATACTCGAGCCTTCATGAAGAACCTGTGGACTACGATCCGTTCTGGTGAGGTATGGCAGGGAGAAATACGAAATCGTGCTAAAGATAACAGCTACTACTGGGTGAATACTACGATTGTTCCATTTATGGACGAGGAAGGTAAACCCTATCAGTACTTAGCGATCCGAAATGAAGTAACTAAATTAAAAAAAGTAGAGGCAGAGCTTCAGACCATGATGACGCAAGTCATGCAAATACAGGAGGAAGAGCGTAAACGCTTTTCAAGAGAGCTTCATGATGGGATTGGTCAAAGCCTGTTTTCACTTATTATTCAACTAGATAGCCAACTAGCTGAACAACCCAACGCTACTTTGGAAAATTTGCGTGCACAGGTAACCGATATCATTAAAGATGTTCGTGGCCTAGCGTGGGAACTTCGTCCCTCAGTTCTGGATGATTTGGGTGTCGTACCGGCCCTAAGAACTTATATTGAAAATTTCTGTTCGCATTACGGAATCGAAGTGCATTTTCAATGTACTTTACGTAAACGCCTTGATATCCGAAAAGAAATAGCAATCTATAGAATTGTACAGGAAGCACTGACGAATGTGGCTAAATACGCAGATGTAGCAGAAGCATACGTTGATGTAGAGGATCAAGACGAAATAATAAAAGTAACTATTCGGGATGAGGGTATGGGCTTCTCTGGAGAATCCAAAGGAGAGGGAGTTGGATTGTTCAGCATGGAAGAACGAGCTAGAGGAGTAGGCGGCTTCTTGAGCATGACCTCTGCTTCAAATCAGGGAACCTCCATACAGCTGACCATACCAGTGTAAAACCTGTGTACTAGATCAGTTATCGGTGTATACTCACTGCAGGAGCAGAAGGAATACACCGATAGCAAGGATTATCGATAGTCAACACTTTGTAGAATCTATGGAAGATAAACATACAAAAAAAGAGAGAGCTCTGTCCCCAGACAGGCTCTCTTTATTTATAAGGTGTCACCACTGAGGCAACAAGAATCCGCTATAGCAAAAAGCGGGTGATGGGAATCGAACCCACGCTACCAGCTTGGAAGGCTGGAGTTCTACCATTGAACTACACCCGCAAATCAGTATCGGGATGACACGATTTGAACATGCGACCCCCTGGTCCCAAACCAGGTGCTCTACCAAGCTGAGCTACATCCCGACATTATACACTTTTTAATAAATGGCGCGCCCTGAGAGATTCGAACTCCCGGCCTTTTGATTCGTAGTCAAACGCTCTATCCAGCTGAGCTAAGGGCGCATATTTAGTTCCATAATGAGCAGTCAAGGCGCCACCCAGATTTGAACTGGGGATGAAGCTTTTGCAGAGCTTTGCCTTACCACTTGGCTATGGCGCCGTATGGATAATGGAGCGGACGACGGGAATCGAACCCGCGACCCTCGCCTTGGCAAGGCGATGCTCTACCGCTGAGCCACGTCCGCAAAATATGGTGCGGTCGAGAGGACTCGAACCTCCACGGGGGGTTAGCCCACACGGACCTGAACCGTGCGCGTCTGCCAATTCCGCCACGACCGCAAAATAACTTATAAATGGTGAGCCATGAAGGACTCGAACCTTCGACACCCTGATTAAAAGTCAGGTGCTCTACCAACTGAGCTAATGGCTCTTAATGGCTGGGGATATAGGATTTGAACCTATGCATGACGGAGTCAAAGTCCGTTGCCTTACCGCTTGGCTAATCCCCATTATGTAATCAACAGGGCGATTAATGGGACTTGCACCCACAAATGCCATAGCCACAATTCAGTACGTTAACCCATTCGTCACGACCACCATGGCAATAAAACTGGTGGAGGATGATGGATTCGAACCACCGAACCCGTAAGGGAGCAGATTTACAGTCTGATGCGTTTGGCCACTTCGCTAATCCTCCAAAATGGTGCCGGCGAGAGGACTTGAACCCCCAACCTACTGATTACAAGTCAGTTGCTCTACCAATTGAGCTACACCGGCACATTGCCAATTCCCACTTGAAAGGTGGCTCGGGACGGAATCGAACCGCCGACACGAGGATTTTCAGTCCTCTGCTCTACCGACTGAGCTACCGAGCCATGTTTTATTTTACAACTATATCATATAGTTTACACTATATGTAGTTAAAATGGCGGAACTGACGGGATTCGAACCCGCGATCTCCTGCGTGACAGGCAGGCATGTTAGGCCTCTACACCACAGTTCCAGAGGCATTTCCAATAGGAAATTAATTGCGGGGGCAGGATTTGAACCTACGACCTTCGGGTTATGAGCCCGACGAGCTACCGAACTGCTCCACCCCGCGACATCAAAGATATTTCACAATATTATTAATGGTGGAGGCTGAGGGGATCGAACCCCCGACCCTCTGCTTGTAAGGCAGATGCTCTCCCAGCTGAGCTAAGCCTCCATAATTATGACCCGTAGGGGATTCGAACCCCTGTTACCTCCGTGAAAGGGAGGTGTCTTAACCCCTTGACCAACGGGCCTTGCAAAATGAATTCTGATTTAATAATTTTGTGGCGGAGAGAGAGGGATTCGAACCCTCGCACCACTTACGCAGTCTAACCCCTTAGCAGAGGGTCCCCTTATAGCCACTTGGGTATCTCTCCGAGTAGCGGCAGAGGGGATCGAACCCCCGACCTCACGGGTATGAACCGTACGCTCTAGCCAGCTGAGCTACGCCGCCACCTTATATATAAAATTCAGAAGTATTGAAATATGGCTCCCCGAACAGGACTCGAACCTGTGACAACTCGATTAACAGTCGAGTGCTCTACCAACTGAGCTATCAGGGAATATTGGTGGAGCCAAGGGGGATCGAACCCCTGACCTCCTGCGTGCAAGGCAGGCGCTCTCCCAGCTGAGCTATAGCCCCAAACTTTTAGTCAATCTAGAAATGGTGGGCCTTAGTGGACTCGAACCACCGACCTCACCCTTATCAGGGGTGCGCTCTAACCAGCTGAGCTAAAGGCCCTAATTCATTAAATTTTATCATCCTTTAAAGGATTTTGCTTGGCGGCGTCCTACTCTCCCAGGACCCTGCGGTCCAAGTACCATCGGCGCTGGAGGGCTTAACGGTCGTGTTCGGGATGGGTACGTGTGGAACCCCTCCGCTATCGCCACCAAACATGAATTTGCTCTGCAAATTCTTCCGTAAGGTTATTCGGTTCATCACAGATTCTGTGAATGAATCGCCATACGCTTGTCGTATGTACTTCTACATACCTTCAAGGTTACACCCTGAAAACTGGATCCGAAACTTCATTGCGTCTTATCTTTAGGATAAGCCCTCGACCGATTAGTATTGGTCAGCTCCATGCATTACTGCACTTCCACCCCCAACCTATCTACCTCGTCGTCTTCAAGGGGTCTTACTAATTGGGAAATCTCATCTTGAGGGGGGCTTCACGCTTAGATGCTTTCAGCGCTTATCCCTTCCGTACATAGCTACCCAGCGGTGCTCCTGGCGGAACAACTGGTACACCAGCGGTACGTCCATCCCGGTCCTCTCGTACTAAGGACAGCTCCTCTCAAATTTCCTACGCCCACGACAGATAGGGACCGAACTGTCTCACGACGTTCTGAACCCAGCTCGCGTACCGCTTTAATGGGCGAACAGCCCAACCCTTGGGACCTACTTCAGCCCCAGGATGCGATGAGCCGACATCGAGGTGCCAAACCTCCCCGTCGATGTGGACTCTTGGGGGAGATAAGCCTGTTATCCCCAGGGTAGCTTTTATCCGTTGAGCGATGGCCCTTCCATGCGGTACCACCGGATCACTAAGCCCGACTTTCGTCCCTGCTCGACTTGTAGGTCTCGCAGTCAAGCTCCCTTCTGCCTTTGCACTCTTCGAATGATTTCCAACCATTCTGAGGGAACCTTGGGGCGCCTCCGTTACTCTTTAGGAGGCGACCGCCCCAGTCAAACTGCCCACCTGACACTGTCCTCGTACCGGATCACGGTACCAAGTTAGAACCTAGATACGATCAGGGTGGTATCCCAAGGATGCCTCCTCTCAAGCTGGCGCTCAAGATTCAACGGCTCCCACCTATCCTGTACAGATCGTACCCAAATTCAATATCAAGCTGCAGTAAAGCTCCATGGGGTCTTTCCGTCTTGTCGCGGGTAACCTGCATCTTCACAGGTATTAAAATTTCACCGGATCTCTCGTTGAGACAGCGCCCAAGTCGTTACGCCATTCGTGCGGG
>NZ_CP173059.1:182500-432500 GCF_044784315.1 Paenibacillus sp. DP01 | reverse complement strand
TTAGCGGTTCGCTCCATATGGAGGGATCTACGATACGACGATAATCCCATAAGGATACAATACCCTGATCGTTAGGGAATAATGTGAACTGTTTTAGCTTACTGGTATCATCTGCATCTGTAGCAAACCAGCTCAAAATCGGAAAACGGGAAAATGACGGGATATAATTTCTCCAGAAATCGTATTGCTGCGGTCGCTCTATAATGAAGCTTTCCTGGGGGATATAGTCTACAGCAGCCACATGCGTGATAGATTGCATATCAAGAGGATTAGCACACTCCAGTGCGTGAGGCTCCCCCGTTGCAGCCCGTGACTCCGCTCCACTCGTATGCTCCACACCCGCCATGGGAAGGAGATCACCACACTCTGTGGCATCCAGATAAAACGTTCCATGCAGCACTCTGAGGCCACTCTTATGATCAGGATTATGCGAGGTACGGACGGTAACAGAAGTAATACAATCTCCATCTGTCTGAGCAGCAATAGGCACGGTGTGATAATATACACGAACGCGTCCCGTATTTAAGTAAGGAGCAAGCATATCCTCAAGCACCTGTAGAGCTACCCGTGGTTCATGGGCCAGACGACTTACCCAGCCGTTCCCAGGATTAAGAATCGGATCATTGTAGGCTTCTTCGGTTAACGGATAGTTCTGACGGTAATACTCGCGTACACGATTACGGAACTGACGATATGTTGCTGTGCAACCAAACTGTTCGATCCATCGGTGCTCATCTGGGGGAACAGCCTGTGAAGTTAATTGCCCTCCCAGCCAGTCCGTCTCCTCTGTCATGATGACTCTCATACCAGCTTTCGCCGCCGCAAGGGCTGCCGATGTCCCTCCCAGACCTCCGCCAATCACAACAACATCGGCATCAAGCCGTTTTTGCGTCATGGTTCGTTCCCCTTTCATTTTTGTACTAAGATTCCATCACTTCAAAAGCTAGTCTAGCAGCGCCTATGAATCCAGCGCGATTGCCCAACATTGCCCGACTTACTTCTGTTTGAACTCCCAGTTGGTACAAATGCTTTTCGAGCAAGGGCCACCATACCTCCCCCGCATCCGCTACTCCTCCCCCAACAATGATCAACTCAGGATCGAGGGTCACCGAAATATTAGCCAGAAGCACAGCCAAATCTGCCGTGTAGTCATCCAGCGCCTGAATTGTCTTCAGATTGCCGTGAGTGGCCTCTGTCACAATCTCGTTCCCCGAACGGTACAATTTTCCGGTGTATTCACTGCCTCGACGTAACAGGGCACTACCTGATACGTATTGCTCGGCACATCCCTTTTTCCCGCAATTGCAGGGGTGACCTCCGGGAAATAAAATACTGTGCCCCCAATCGCCGCCGCTCCAGTGAGCCCCTCTACACAAGAGGCCATTTTCCATATACGCGCCTCCGACCCCTGTTCCCAAGGTGAGCACGACCAAGCGCTGTTTGCCCTTCCCAGCTCCCTGCCACGCTTCTCCTAGTAACGCAGCGTTCGCATCATTATCTGCAACCGCACGTAGCGCCAGCTTTTCTTTAGCCCACTCCACCAAGGATGTCCCCTGCCAGCCAGGCAGGTTATCTGTGGCGTACACAACTTCACCGCTCTCCACGTTCACTCTGCCAGCAGTAGCAATGCCTAAAGCGCCTATACCTATAGGGGTACTCACACTGGTATCTCCAAATGAACGCATCAGTCCGAATACAGCCTCAGACACACGCGACAACACCCATTCACGCCCACGTGAGGCATCTGTATCCATTCGGATTTCATCAAGTACCGATCCATCCCGCGCCACTATGGCGGCCTTTACGGAAGTTCCTCCAATGTCGATCCCAATGACTTTGTTCAATGCAACTGCCACCACCATATCCTCCTTGTTCCCCCACATAAAACCTTACGAGCTCTTAGCACAAACCTTCTATGGATAGAAAAACATGATGAACTGTCGGAGCGTGCCCTATTCCAATCCGCAATCGCAGAATTTCAATAACTTCGTTCAATCACCGCTCTCGCTGTTTTTTCCTTCATCTGTTTGGTGTGACTTGTGTGCTTGCGAGCAAGTCCTTCGCAGATGAGATCAATCACGAATAGCTGCGAGATTTTGGCGCCGATTGAACCGCCTTCTATCGGAGCTTCCTTCCCTGCGGTCAGTAAAACAATATCTGCAATGGAGGTAATAGGTGATTTTGCATAATTCGTAATTGCGATAACTGTTGCTCCGTTCTGCTTGGCCTTGTGCAGCATGTCGTTGGTATCCAGTGTACTTCCTGATACACTGATGCCAATAGCGACATCACCAGGACTCATGGACACGGCCATCATCGACTGAATATGTCCGTCTGCCACAGCCTCGGCGCGCCGCCCAATCCGCAAGAATCGGTTTTTAGCATCCTGTGCGGAAATTCCCGATGCACCTACACCGAAAAATTGAACATAACCCGCTTGATCGAGACACGCTATCGCACGACTAAGCTCCGAACGGTCCAAGAGCCCCATACTGGAGTGCAAAATATCGAGCATATTGTGATACACCGTGCGGGTAATATCATGTTCGTGATCTGGGTCGATGTTCTCCTCGCTCATATCGGTTTTTCGATAAGTCTGGTTTTGTGCCAGCGACAGTCGGAAATCCTGATACCCTTTAAAACCAATTTTCCGGCAAAAACGCATAACCGTCGTTTCGCCTGTACCTGCGAAGTCAGCTAGCTCCGTCACGGAGAAATATATGATGTCAGCGGGGCACTCCAGTACGCACAAAGCGACTTTTTGCTCCGATTTCGTTAATGAAGGATAATACGTGTTAATTCGGTCGTTCATCTCCATAGATGCATTTCACTGCCTTCCTTGCGGCATCGGCAAACCGCTGCGTAATCAATTGGGGTCTAGTAATCGCCGAGCCTACAACCACTGCATGTGCACCCAGCCGAAATGCTTCCTCTACTTGTGCCGGATCATGGATTCTGCCCTCTGCAATGACAGGAACAGGAACCAGCTCTGACGCTCTCCGCACCAATTCCAGATCCGGACCCTCTATCTGAGTAGAATATGACGTATAACCGGATAACGTCGTGGACACGCAGCCCACACCAAGGGAAGCCGCATGAAGCGCCTCCTCCAGTGTCGATATATCCGCCATGGAGGTGACTCCGTGCTCATGAGCGTAATCTATGAGTTGCTTCAGCTTGCCCCCCTCTGGGCGCGGTCGTAATGTGGCATCCAGCGCAATGATATCCGCACCTGCCTCCACTAGTTCCTCCATTTCACGGAGGGTAGGCGTAATGTAAATATCAGAATCATCATAATTCCGTTTAATCAAACCAATGACTGGTAGAGGGATCGCCTGTTTAATCGCACGTACATCCGATGCACCATTGGCACGAATCGCTACAGCTCCACCCTCCTGTGCAGCACGTGCCATTTTGACCATAAAATCTGTTCCATGCAACGGTTCGCCAGGTAGCGCCTGACAGGAAACGATTAGTCCATGCCGAACCTTGGATAATATAGCTTCCATCTCCATAGGAATCACTCCCTCTCCTCAGCATAATGCCGAACGGTCAATCCAACTTCAAAGGTACGGTTCCACGGCATGTAGCAATCTGTAATTTCCACGCGACCCTCCGGCCCGTTCACATATTCATCGAGCGCCTGCTCCAGCCGTCCGCGAATGACCGCAGCTACCGATCCTCTAGAGCCATCGAGCATAAACTTGTTAAAACCCATCTGCTCCACAATTCCATTATTCATAGCTGTACGTACCACAGCACAATAACAGGCATCCTCAGCGTAGCGCAGCCCCAGAAAATCCAGGTGTTCCTCCGTAGGACCATAGCGGACATAAAGCATGGACTGGGCAATGACGGTACCGAGCGTATTAGAACTGGTATTCCAGCCTGCATAGCCTGCCAGCTTAAAAAGCAGTCCTTTTTGCTTCAATAGTCTAAGCAGCTTGAGATCGGCGCCGTTGGCGTAAGCTACATCAGCAATTGCAATATGTTTATTGGCATCATGCTGCATATGAGCACCGTACTCCACCAGTTCTACCAGATTCCGATGTACATCATATCCGGCCATCGCATGCTGCTGGGATGAAGCTTCTGCCATCGTGTCACCAGGTGTGTTGGCCAGCAAAATCAAATCAGCCTCCGCTGCTGAGGAAGCAATCAGCCCACCTGCCGCTATAATCTGATACTTTAACGTTTCGTAAAAATAACGATCCTCAAAAAGCGGGACTACGAACGCCCCCTGCAAAGCAGATAATCGAGGATATACCAGTGGAACTACATGATTCGTCCGATTCACCCAACGAGCTAGCAACGTACAACCCACTTCGTCTGCCCCCGGATACATGTATACTTTCAAATCCAGCCCAAGCTCGGAAATACGACTTCTTAGTCGCTGTTGATCCTTGGCGGTATAGCCGTAGGGAGCCGAATCATCCTGTGGAATGATCAGAAAATCAATCACGCCTTCTGCTACCAGTTCCAGTGCTACTTGATTAGCTTCCAAATTCACACGGCGACGCCCTAGATAATCGTCCAAAATCTCTATAGGCAAACGCTTGTTGATGTCCGCTAATTCCAGCAACTCTTCTGCGGTAGCGATCGCTAGCTCCTGACGATGCTCAATGAAGCCTTTTCTAAATATTTCACGACCCCAATCAGCATAGTAGTCTGGTTCCTCATCAGCCAAAGAGTATTGCGGACAACGCATAATCAATTGAAAGGCATACAAAGTCAGTTGCGGGTATAGCTGCTTCAACCTGCGAAGACGATTAGCCCTGTCCCTGACCTGCTCACTCGACATTCCGTGTAGCCGGGAGGGTACGATTCCCCCGTACAGCAGCGTATCCATCGCAATAATCGCTCCATCAGCAGTCGCCGCACGTTCTTCGAGCCACGTCCATAGCCTGGTCGTATCGCCAGGGATTTTCTTTTGTCCCATCCATTCTAAAGGAGGGCGCTCCATTTCAAGGTCTGTGCCCTGTGCTAGTAAGTAAGGAAATTGATAATTGCAGGGCCGCTCATCCAGCGGTACAAAAAGTAATCGGGTATTTGGCTTCACCATACGCTCCACCTCTCCTGGAAATTACCGTTATTCTAACGGCAAATGGTAATTTTCAAGGCAGCTATGCTGTCTTGTTTCTTAACCATCACCAATTCTCACAAGATCAGTCGATATTTGCCTTGTTCATCCTGATCGACATAGCCCCACTGCACGGCGGCACGGATCGCTGGATTGCTCCCCAGTCGAGTCTCTGCTTCTAGGCAAGCCGTGATACCGCGTCGTAGTTCGTCCACGACCTCGTCCGCCAGAGGCGGCGGCTTTTGTCCGCCAGTTGCTTCGCTCTGCATGAGGTTTCCTAGCGACTGCACATCGTTCTGGCGCTCGTTGCCTAGCGCAGCTTGGCGCAGCACTTGCCACAGGTCCACATCCAACTTGGCACGTTCCAGCCAAGGCGTAGCCTGTGCCACGAAGCCTGCCGCCGCATCATTGGCAGATATATTCTGTAGGACGCTCACAACGTGAAGCAGCCGCTCGAAGTAGATATCCAGCGCAGGGATATCGCGCATTTGCAAGGCAAGGTCCACGTCCTCATACGTGCTGCTGCCCAGTCGGCTGTTCTTGTTTTGGCGACAGAAAAACATCAGTTCATCTGCATGCTCCCCCGCTAACTCCCGCACAGCCCATTCCCAGGACAGCTCCGGCATATAACGCTCACTGTTCCACATATAGTGGGACATCGTAATAAGCGTCACCTTGGAGCACTCCCATTGGTTCATTGGGTTGGCCACCATGCCGGTATGTCCGCAAGCTGGAAGCCCGGAATACCGTCCGCGCAGCGGATCGAGGAATAACCGATCATGGTCACAATCATTCACCGGGATGTTATCCCATAACCACAGCTCATGCCCATAGAATGCATGGTTATCGGCAGCATGCTGGCGACCAATCTGTGGAGCAAATACAAAGTATCCCGTCCAGAATACCTTAATATCTGGATGCAATCGCTCCCGGAAATCCTTTTTGTATTCGGTATCCCAATAGGACCAATATTCCGATGGACAGACTGTCAGCGTAAATTCAGGCAGCCGCTCAGCCAACCATGTATGAACCTTATTCGTCAAAAAGACATGAGCGTGGCCCGAGCGGCCCAGCAAATGCCGATTTTCCCCTTTAAGGACGTAATCAATATCATCCATTAATACAGAAAAATGACGTACGCCTATCGCTATCATGGCTGCCAGCTTCTCCGTCAATTTGAGAAAATCTTCAGCGCTACCAAAGTTCAGGTCATTCCCTGGACTAATACAATAGTGAAAATCAATCTCGTGCCGTTCACAGGCTTCCTTTAATTCGCGGATTTGGGCAAATGTCTCCTCGGGGTACGGTTCCCTCCATAGCTCGCGATGATAGGGATCGTCCTTGGGAGCGTACATAAACGTGTTCATCCGATGCACAGCCATAAAATGAACGGAATCCAGCCGATCTGCGAAACTCCACGGTTTCCCGTAGAAACCTTCAATGATTCCTCTGACCGGAAAGGAAGGCTCATCCCGAATAGACATCACCGGTAGCGCACATCGTTCCTGTTCTACTTGAAGCAGGAGATGCAGGGCATCCATGCCGTACTTA
The DNA here is from genome assembly GCF_044784315.1 of Paenibacillus sp. DP01. Lineage (NCBI taxonomy): Bacteria > Bacillati > Bacillota > Bacilli > Caryophanales > Paenibacillaceae > Paenibacillus > Paenibacillus sp. DP01. The sequence goes on along the minus strand of NZ_CP173059.1, from coordinate 425,869 downwards.
AGCCCTCTTTTATTGGACGCATGGATTTCAATTCTCCCTTCCTTCTGAATGTCCAAACGATATCCATCGGCAGTAAGCGTTCCGTCATATTCGAGCATCAACTGCACGCTTCCCCTTGTTTCAGTCGGAACACCGGGCCCCGGAGGTGCAATGAGTCGGATCGGTCCCTCGGGGTCAAGCACACCTTCATACTCCTGATTCATTGCGAAGCGAGAGGACAGTTCACAGATCAGGTTCGGTTCAGAGATAACCAGTTTGTCCCCACTGTCATACACATCACGAAAATAATATTGAACCTCCTGCGGTGTTAGCCCTACATCCGAATTAGGTCTCATTCTTTTGGACAGTTCCATCGCAATCGTCTCCTTCCATTTACGGGCTCTCCGTAGCCGAGACTTCTGAATTATCCTTTCACCGCTCCCGCCAAGCCTTCCATATAATAGCGCTGCGTGAACAGGAACAATATAATGATCGGCAATACCGAAATCATTGTGCCTGCAGCAATCCAGCCAAAATTATAGGCAAACTGACCATTGAGATACGTAAGTGCAGCTGCCAGCGGGTATAGCTCCGTATCGTTCAGAATAACGATAGGCCATAGGAAGCTGTTCCAGAACGACATGGCCTCCAACAGAGAAATCACAGCAAGCGCCGGCTTGACCAGCGGAAGCACCAGTTGCCACCAAATTCGAAACTCCGAAGCGCCGTCCATTTTACCCGAATCACGCACATCGGCGGGAATATGAATAAACGTCTGCCGCATTAGAAAAATGTTGAACACAGAGACTGCCCCAGGCAACACCACACCCATATATGTATTGCCCAGATGAAGCCCTTGAATGGTCAGATAATGCACAATAAATGCCGTGTAAGAAGGAATAATCATTGTAGCAATCAGCAGCGTAAACACCACATTTTTACCCTTAAAGCGAAACACAGCCAAGGGATACCCCGTCAAACTGGCCAGTACCACATTGAGCACAACGCCCAACACCGTAATGATGACTGTATTCAGCATATATTTAGGAAAATCCATGAACTGCCACACCTGAACATAGTTGTCGAAATCAATAAAGGTCGGGAAGATCGCAGGCGGCGTTGAAAAAATATTACGGCCTGGCATGAGGGATACACTAAGCAGCCATAGAAACGGTCCCATCAAAAAGAGGGCTAGCAGCACTAAAAGCACATACATTACCGTCATTCTGAGCACTCGACCAAGACTACGCATGATGCGACTGCTTTCTTTTTTAGGAAGAGACGAGCGTAGCATTTTATCATTCTGTAGATTCATCAATAGGGATTGACACCGCCTTTCCTATTGAATCGGAATACGATAATACTGAGTACTGCAATCATTGCACCGACAATTAAGCCAAGTGCCGAAGCGTACCCAAAATTAAACTGCTCCATCCCCTTTTGAAAAATATACAAGCTGGATGTCAACGTGGCCGTTCCCGGTCCACCCTTGGTTAACACATATACCTCATCAAATACGCGAATAGCTGACATGAGCGATATGAGGGTACAAAACAGAACGTATGGCTTCAGCAGCGGAAGTGTAATATGAACAATCAGACGCCATCGACTGGCTCCATCCACCCTAGCGGCTTCGTACAGATCTTGAGGAATGTTTTGTAATCCTGCCAGATAGAGCATCATATAATACCCGAGTCCCTTCCACATCGTGATGAACATCAGTACATACAAGGCTAAATTGCTGTCCGATAACCAGTGTATGTCTTTGCTAATCAAACCGACTTGTATAAGCAAATAGTTCACTACGCTGTTATTGCCCAACAGCCAACTCCAAATTAAGGCCACAGCTACCATCGAAGTCACAACAGGGATGTAGTAGGTCGTACGAAATATTTTAATTCCGGGGATACGACTGTTCACCAGCACGGCCATCAGGATAGAGAATATTTGAAGAAAGGGGACAATGAGCACGTACAACAATGAGTTCCAAATCGAAATAAGAAAGTTACGGTCCTTAAACGCTGCTTCAAAATTATCCAGGCCGACAAAATGGGTATCTGATATGACAGAGTAGTCCGTCAATGCCAGCGGAATGCTGTAAATAATAGGCCAAAATACAAAGACGGCAAGCAATAACAGTCCCGGCGTCATAAAGGCCCAGGCCGTAAAGGACTCCGACCTCAACCATTTGATCATGCTGCATCACCACCTGATTTTGATAAATGAACAGGGGAGTATTCGCATTACTCCCCTGTCATACCTATTGCTTTAAAATATCATTCACTTCCTGCTCCAAGGCAGTAAGCGTCTCCTTCGTATTACTTCCGTTCAATAAAATATTTTGCAAGGCTCGCGCGATCGCGCTGTTCACATCCTTGGCATTAGGCACACCGACCATATAATCTGTCGCCTTATCCAAGCTTTGTGCAGATACTACCTTGGCTTGTGCCTCTAATGATTGGTCAGACTGAGTAAAATACGGGTCTTTAATCGATTCTTTCGTGGAAGGTAGTGTATTGGCCTCTTTAGAAAATGCCGTTTGACTCTCTGCATTTGTTAAGAAAACAGCAAATTTCACCGCCTCGTCTATATGTGCAGACTTGGTAGGTACGACCAGGTCCATAGAGTTGGAAAGCCGCAAATCAGCTTTGCCGGTTGGGACGGGAACAGCAATCGTATTTTTATATACGTCCGGCGCTGCCGTTTTGATAAAATTAATGAATGTCGGGCCCGCCAGCTCGAAGGCAACCTGCTCGCCAGCGTAATATTTCACTTGCTGCGAGAAGTCAGCATCTTCCTTAAGCACGACTCCATCTTCCATCTGTTTTTTTAGATTATCAATCATGGTGACTGCGTCTGGTGTGTTGAATGCAGCTGCTGTCTTTTCTTTATTTAAGATAGGAATACCGTCAACCGCAAAAAGCTTGGATACAAGCTGCTGAGCATAGCCGGCCTTACCGATTTTTCTATTGATTTGGCGGCCCCATTCTGACAATTCCTCCCGCGTTTTGGGCGGATGGGCAGGGTCCAATCCAGCAGCTTTAACCAACTTAGTATTCATGTAAAGCACTTCCGTGCCTGTATACCAGGGGAGTGCATAAGCTTTACCGTTAATAACAGTCGAATTATAAATACCTTCGAAATAAGCAGCCTTCTCCTCAGGCGACAAGTGTTCATTCATATCAACAACAGCGCCCTTAGAGCCCATTTGGCTAGCAAATTCCGTATTGAGATTCACTACATCCGGACTGCTGTTGCTAGCGATACTCGTCAACAACTTATTGGTCACTGCATCATACGGGTAATCCTTCCAATCAATTTTGACATTAGGGTTCTTCTGCTCATAATCGGCAATGACCCGATTAAAATACGGGGTAAATGTAGGTTGTAGCGCAATGGTCCAAAATTGGAGTGTCACTTTCCCTCCGTCTACCTTTTCCGGCTTTGAGCCTCCGCCACCGCAGCCGCTCAGCAGTACAACCAGCGCCAGCATAGATACAAGCAACCGTAACCTGCCTTTCGCTTTCTTTGTCACATGGTGACCCCCTTGTTCTTAGTTGATTAAGGTAAATTATAACAGAAATACCGTTATAGAAGGAACATTTTTTCAATAAAATAAATTTAGAAGGAATAATTTTTCTTTTATTGGATACAAAAAAGACGCCTCTTCAATAGAGACGCCATGTTTGCCAAATCAACCCACAGAGGATTCATATCTATTAATAATATGGAGCCATGAAAACGTACACCAAAACTCCAGTCAAGCTCACATATAGCCAAATAGGCATCGTCCAACGGGCAATTTTACGATGTTTTGCTACCTGCATCGTCCATCCCCATACAACTGTGAATAGCGCCAACGGTACGATAATCGCCGCCAATATACTATGCGAAATCAACAGCGTAAAGTAAATCGGCCGAAGGATACCCACACCGCCATATTTTGCAGTCTCCGGTGAAATGTAATGGAAGGTCAGATAGGAAAACAAAAACAAAACGGTACTGGCGAAGGCCAGCAGAATAAAGGTTTTATGCACCTTAATGTTTTTCTTGAAAATCGCAACCAATGCAGCCACCAAGAAAATAAATGTGAAGCTGTTAAAAATCGCATTCAACCTTGGGAAAATAGTGAGATCAAAACTAACACTCCCCTGGTATCCGATCGGCGAAAAGAACAGCAGCAAAATAATCACATTGGCTATAATGGAAACGGTGATAATCAAGGCTGTAAAATTACGATTGCTCGTTGGAACGTACTGCTTGTCCTCACTCGCTTTATTCATCATGAGCGTCTCCTTCGTTTAAATTCAGGTTTTCGTTATTTTTGCGGTCATAACCATAATATATTATATAGAACTCATAGATAGCCTGTGAAGTGACAACAGTATGAACAATTTCACAGCCATTCTCCAGGAAATATGCTTCATCCATTTGGGAACCACTCTTACTTCCCAATATCAACGGTAGAATGCATTCATTTTACAAGCTTTATGCACACAAAAAACACCGGGAAGGGATCATTCCCCACTCCGGTGTTGTGTCGGCTATGCAATAACGCGCCTTGATAGCAATATTCATTGCTGCCAGACGTCACTGTATTCCTGATGGCGCTTGAACAGAGCCAGCGCATACGAGCAAGCCGGGATCACCTTTTTATGCTGTTCCCTCGCCATAGCAACAACTTTGTCGATGAGCTCCTTGCCAATTTTTTGACCCCGTAACTGTTCAGATACAAATGTATGGTCAATGACCAGAGAGTGGTCATCTACGGATTTATAACCTACTTCTGCAACTACCTGTCCATCATCCACCATGACTACTGCATGGTCCTCCTCGCGAATTTGTCTCATGAGACCAATCCCCTTTCTGACTGAAGAAATGCCGTAACGACTCCATGCGAACGAACGCTGCATTCACTTGTTACCCACGCTAGATATCCTTATCATTCCCCTATTTAGGGGATAGCGAAACATCACATACATAAAAAAGGAACTATCGTCGACACTATATTTATTCCAATTAAGGTAAAGGGAGGTGCTGTATTGGGTACGGAAATGAAACCTGTCATCCCGTTTGAACCAGAACTGAGTGAAAAAGTCCCTATAGATGCAGGCCCTTGGCGTTACGAAATAAAATGGGACGGTACAAGAATTTTAACGTATCACGACCAGGGCAACACGCGTCTGTTCAATCGTAAGCAGCATGAACGAACGCTGTTGTACCCGGAGCTTGCTCGTTTCTCCTCCTACTGTAGGGCAGATTCAGTCATACTGGACGGGGAGATGATCGCACTTGGTGCCGACGGTAAACCGTCGTTCCATGAAATTATGCGCCGGGATCTGATTCGCCGGACGGAGCGAATTCAGGCAGCCTATGAAGCCGTACCCGCTACTTACATGTTGTTTGACATTGTATATCTAAATGGGGAATGGGTTCATCGCAAACCGTTACAGGAAAGGCTTGAACTGCTGCATCAGATCATCATACCGAATGAACGGATCCAACTGGCTCCTGCTCATCCTGATGGACAGGCTCTTTTTCAGGTTATGTGTAGCCAAGGAATGGAAGGTATTGTGTGCAAAAAACTGGATAGTCCCTACACATTGGGCGGACAGGACAGACGATGGGTCAAGGTCAAAAATTATGGCGATATCATTGCCGTTATCGGTGGCTATACCCTGAACGGAGGTGTGATCAACGCTGTATTGCTGGGCCAGTATGATAAGCAAGGAATGCTGCGCTATATCGGGCACGTGGGTACAGGTAAGCTGACTCGTGGAGATTGGCGTCAGCTTACCGAGCGCCTGATGCCACATACTCTATCGGAGCGACCTTTTATTAACAAACCGGATCGGCATCAAGACGCATTTTGGGTGAAGCCAATGTTTACCGCCAAAATTCAATATAGTGAGTGGCGGTGGCAAGAAGGACGTACCTTGCGTCAGCCCTCCATCCAAGCTCTTGTGGATCAAGGTATTGAACAGTGCATCGGACCCTGGAAGTGACGTTTTGCCGATACTTTTTCAAAAAATGCAGAACAAAGTTTGTATAAATCATTGCAACCAGTGGTTAATTAAATTACAGTTAACTAATTAACTACATCGAGGTGGATCGCATGTTCTTTTTTTTGGACTCCGAAATTCGTCAACTGGCCTATAACCTATTTCCAGGTGGCAATAAACCGATTGGTGTTTTGGTAGATTTATTTTCTATAACATACGAAATAAGAAAAAATATGGAAAAACGTTCACGTGAGTTTGGTCTCTCCTATGGGCAATATATTGCACTTTGTGTACTTTCTGCGCAAAGAGATGAAATGTCATCTCCTTCAGCGTTGGCTGAAAAGATGGGTGTCAGCCGGGCAGCCATCAGTTCTATGGTCATTTCTCTTGAGCAAGAAGGATTCATAAATAAATACGACGATCCCAATGACAAGCGGGGAGTTTTTGTTTCTCTGAATGATAAAGGAAGAAGTAAAATCCAGCAGATGGACCCTTTTTTCATAGGGCTGGCTTCACGTCTGATGTCAGACTTTACTGAATCAGAACTCTGCCAGTTTCAGACCTATTTGTCACGCGTACGAGATGCTTTTGAAGATGTTAAAGGTTCGCGTCTAACCACCCCCAGCGCCCTCAGAGAGGAGAAAGACAAATGGTGCGAAGACTGAGACAAAATCTGTTCGTCAAACTTGCCCGCAGATCGGCTGGCCGAATGATAACAGCATCCGATTTTAAGCCTTCGCATGCTCCCAAAGTACATCGGACTGAGAGAATGATCCCCACCTCTGTAGGTGATTCCAGGGTAATTGTATATGAACCTTCCCTCCGGTCTGCTGATCCACTCCCTGTATTCGTCAATTTTCATGGTAGCGGATTCATAATGGGCAGCGCTGAAATGGATGACCCCTGGTGCCCGGTCATTTCCGAACGAGCGAATTGTGTCGTCGTTAATGTCGATTATCGCTTGGCCCCGGAGCATAAATTCCCTATTCCGCTACAGGAAAGTTATGATGTGACCCAATGGGTGTACAAGCATCCTGACGTACTAAACATCGATCCCCAACGCATTGCGGTCGGCGGACATAGTGCAGGAGGTAATCTTGCAGCAGCGCTGTGTCTTATGGCCCGGGATCGCAAAGAATTCCCAATTGTGTATCAGGTGCTGGATTACCCATCACTGGATATTGCTACAGATCCCAAGCTGAAGCCCCAATTTGAGAAGGCGATCCCGCCTCGCGTGGCAAAAATCTTCAATGAAAGCTATTTGCGCTCGCCAGATGAGGCACGAAATCCGTTGGTTTCTCCTATTTATGCAGAATCGCTGCATGATCTTCCTCCTGCGCTGATCATAACAGCCGAGTTGGACTCCTTGGCTGAGGAAGCTGAGCTGTACGCCAAGCGGCTGATTGAAGCGGATGTGCCCGTAACATATAAGAAATATATGGGCGCCGCACATGCTTTTACTCATAGCGGGGATCTCGCTGTAGCTGAAAGTGCCTGGCACCTGATGAGCGATCAGTTGAAGTTAGCATTTGAATTTCGTATCGAGGACACTCTGGCAGAGCTGAAGAAATAAAAATAAAAATAAGCCTCCTGCTTCCACTGCCCTCATGCAGTCGGGTTCAGGAGGCTTATTTTTTATCATTACAAACTGTTAAAAGCTTCGGTCAATACAGGTACAATTTGCGATTTGCGCGATACGACGCCTTTCAGAACAGCCTTGTTGTCATCCAACTGTACATTGTAGGCTTTTTCAACTGCCTGAGCCTGGCTTCCCAGCGCAATACCAATGGAATCACTGTTCACAATGTCTGTTACGACGAACAAGAACAGATCAAGATTTTTGGCTGCAATGGTTTGGGACAAAGCAGCTTCCAGATCAGCTTGACGGGACAATACGTCGTTTACGTCTACTGCATTCACTTGTGCGATTTCCACTTTGCGTCCATTCATCTGGAATTCTTTGGCGTCCAAGCTTACTAACTGCTCAATCGTGTGGCCACTCAAATCAGCACCCGCTTTAAGCAAGTCAAAACCGTAACGATCTGCATCCACACCAGCAATTTCGGCCAGTTCGCGGGCAGCGGCTACGTCCTGATCTGTGCAGGTCGGAGACTTGAACAATAGGGAATCAGAAATAATCGCGGACAACATCAGACCTGCGATTTCTTTGGGAATGGCTACACCATTTTCCTTGTAGAGCTTGTTCAAAATGGTGGCTGTGCAACCTACTGGCTCAGCGCGGAAGTACAGCGGCTGGCTTGTTTCAAAGTTAGCGATCCGGTGGTGATCGATGACTTCAGTTACGCGCACCTTGTCAATGTCAGTCGCGCTTTGCTGGCGTTCATTATGATCGACCAGAATGACGCTGTCTGTTTCGGCAGCAACCTGCTCAACCAGACGCGGCGCGCTCACTTTGAAATAATCCAGCGCATACTGCGTTTCCCCGTTAACCTCGCCCAGACGAACCGGCTCTACGTCCGCGCCCAGTTTGGTTTTCAAGTCTGCATAAGCAATAGCTGAGCAAATGGTATCCGTATCCGGATTTTTATGCCCAAAAATCAATGTTTTTGCCAACATAATCGACTCCTTCACCTTAAGCATTTTACGTGATTGTGTAACCTCAACAATTCCAATGCAGATTATATCATTAAATCTTGCATTCTCCCATTCCTCTTCGATTGATTTCAAAAATAATCTAGTAAATTCATAACATTTCCATGGAATCTATATGTGAAGTTAACCTTATTTTTTCTAAAAATATAAAAAACATATAGTAATATATCCCACCAATATGGTAAGATATGCCTCAAAACTGGCAAGTTAGTCACCAGTGGTCAATTCTATTATTTTAGATATTAAGGGAGGCGTGAGAACAACGGCAGTGGCTTCAAATCCTAGTATGTAGAGATATCATATTTTGATTGAAAAGAGGGAAATCTTTGAAAAAGCCGATCATTTTGCAAAAAATACCTGTCGTATCACTCGCTCTTGCCTTGACGGTAAGCTTATCTCTACCGTCTTTCAGTTCTGCCGCTACTGCAGATCTGCCAATCGACTCATTTTTAAAAGCTCAGGAAGCATTAACTATTGAGTCGGCTCCAGCCTTTATCTCACCTGAGCTGAGCACAGACTCCTCTCGTCAGGTCAGAGTCATCGTACAGCTTGATGGTGAGCCCCTAGCTGTGGACAAATATGCCGCACGTTCAAGCGCCAAAGCTTTCACCGCTCAATCCGAGCAAAAAGCCGAATCTGCGATCGCCACCGAGCAAACAACGTTCGTAGACCAAGCCGCTGAGCACGGCATTTCCCTTCAAGTGAATTACCAGTACAATACGGTGCTTAACGGACTGGAGGTTACAGTGCCAGCCAATAAAATTCCAGAATTGGCTAAACTACCAGGCGTTAAATCCATTCACGAAAACAAAACGTATTATTCCATCCCCGTGCAGGACCCGCCAACACTTACAGCCAATGAAGCCACTTATGACAACGCACCACTGGACCAAATTGGTGTGCCTGAAGCCTGGGCCAAAGGATTGCATGGCGAGGGAATCAAGGTCGGGGTTATTGATACCGGTATCGATTATGAGCATCCAGATTTGAAAGAAGCCTACAAAGGCGGATATGACTCTTTTGAACAGGACAACGACCCTTACGAGGAACCTTTCCTTGAAAAAGAGAATGATCCGTACGGCACAGGTTTTAGTGGAACGACACATGGGACTCATGTCTCCGGTACCATTGCCGGGAAAGCCGCAAATAAATCCTCGGATATTGTGCAAAAAGGGATTGCCTATAAATCGGACTTATACGTGTATAAGGTGCTTGGACGCAATACCAAGACCGGTCGTTCCTCCGGTTCCTCGGCTCAGGTCATTGACGGTATTGAACGTGCTGTCAAGGATGGCATGAATGTCATCAACCTGTCGCTAGGCTCAGATTCTGAAAAAGATCCCAACTCCCCGGATGCCATCGCCATCAATAATGCGGTACTTTCCGGGGTAGTCGCGGTCATCGCGAACGGTAACGCTGCACAACAAGGACCCTATTTTTATTCCATGGGTTCTCCCGCAACATCTCAACTAGCGATTTCCGTTGGTGCAGCCACTTCACCGAGCCATAGCTATTCAAATAAAGCATCCGTCAATCTTGTAACCTATGGTGATGATGAAAAGCCTTTAACAGTTACATCAGATACCTATTACAATTTTAATATGATGGCTTGGCAAACATTTCATGAGGATTTTTCTTCTATTTTGGGGACAGAACCATTGGAATTAGTTTATGCCAATTTGGGATATCCAGATGATTTCACTTCTAAAGATGTAAAAGATAAGGTTGTGATCGTATCGCGTGGCGTCTTGGGCTTCGTAGACAAGATCGCAAACGCACAACAAAATGGTGCAAAGGCTATTATTATTTTTAATGGTCAAGCAAAATCTGGCGACAGCACACAAGCCAATCTGAGTGAAGCTATCCCTGGTTACGATGGTTACATTAATTCAAATCAAGGAGACAATGTAGATTATATCCCTACCTTTGACATGACAGGAAAAGAAGGTAGAGCACTGGCAAGACAAATCATTGAAAGCCAAAACCACAAACAAAAATTCTTTATTGCTTTTGGAGAAGAGTATCGTCGTACTGACAATCCTGGTAATACCATGGCGGGATTTAGCTCCCGCGGACCCAATGGCGATGAACTGCTGAGCATCAAACCGGACGTGAGCGCACCAGGGGTTAGCATCATGTCGACGTACCCTGCCTTCGCCAAGTTCTATCCGGATGCATCCTATGAGCAAGCTTACAAACGCAGCAACGGAACGAGTATGGCATCTCCGCATGTGGCTGGACTTGCCGTGCTGCTGAAACAGCAGCATCCGAACTGGACACCGTTTGATATCCGCGCTGCTCTGGCAAACACTTCGGTTACACTCTTTGATGAGGATAAAATCCAATATGATGTGTATTCCCAAGGTGCAGGTCTTGTAAACATTGCAAATGCGATTCAGACTCCAGCCCTACTGGAAACCGTTGAAAAGATTACGATTCTTGACAAGAACTTTAATCGGCAGGAGGTTGTGAATTACAATCCTTCCGCCAGCTTCGGGGTGTTACGACCGGGTAGTGATGCGAAGCAGATCCAGCTTCAGCTCAAAAACTTATCCGCAAACCCTGTGCAGTATGAAGCCAGCTACGTTTTACATGATAATGTCACCTCTGATCCGACTAAGCCTATTGCTACCCCTGATGTGAGCAACATTGCCGTTCAGTTGCAGGGTGTTGGCGCGAATGGAGCCATCTCGGCAGAACCTGGCAAGTCACAACCGTTTTTCCTGTCTGTACAACCAAGTTCGAGTGCAGCTACAGGTGTATATGAAGGAGAGGTTATTTTAAAAAGCGCTGGACAGCCGACACTTCATCTTCCGTTCGTTGTGCATGTCGGCAAAGAAAATCCAACGACAGGTTTCGGCTTGCAGGATCTAAGTTTCACGAACCCGATTATTTATCCAAGTCGTACAGGTGCGGAGCGCACAACAGATTTGGCTTTCCGTCTGACCACAGATAAAACCAATCAGATCGCGCTCTATGTATACGGATTAGATGATAAGCTAATCGGTCTGATTGATGGGATTGCCACTACCAAGGAACAAGGAGCTAACGCTCGCCTCAAACAAGGTGCTTATTCCTTTAAGGGGATTAACGGAAGTTATGTTGAATTTGATGACAATGGCAAGCCTGTTCTGGATGCTAACGGTCAGCCGGTTATTCAACACTTGAAGGATGGCGTGTACAAGCTGGAAGTCAGCTCTCCAGAACTGAATGAAAAGGGAGAAGTTGAACGTAATACCGATGGTCCTAAACTGTTCACTGCCACGAAATCGATCCGTGTGGATAATAGTGCCGCATCCGGTGGTAGTAGCGGCGGCGGAGGTGGTGGAGGTGGCGGCAGAAGCAATACTACACCTTCTGCTGCAACGAAAACATCCACCCCTGTCGCTACATCTGCACCTTCACTGCAAAGCGTAGTGAAGCAAGGACAAGCTGTAAAAACTGTGCCTACAGCCGTTGCGTTAAACAATAATGTACAGTCACTGACAGTAGCTGATGCAGACCTGCAGGCTGCCGTGACAGCAGCTGGCTCCAGTCCGACAGCTATCGTATTGTCGGCTACTAGCCAAGCAGGCCAAACGACTAAGGCATCACTCACTTCGTCACAGCTGGCAACACTGGGCAAAGCCGCAGCAGGAAGCAGCCTGATTGTGAGCAATACAGGTTCTTCCCTGGCATTGCCGGTATCTGCTCTAAAAAATGCACCTGAAGGTGCAGGCATTGAAGTGGTCATCAGTAGCCAGGCAGAGGCGAGCGGCACATTTACAAGCAAGCTTAAAGGCTCGAATGTGATCGGCACCCCGGTAGGGTTTGAGGTCAACGTTGTCACTGGTGGCAAGAATCAACCGCTTAAAGTGGTCCCAGGACAGTTCATTAGCCGATCCTTTACCGTACCTGGTCAAATTGATCCTAATACAGCCGGTGTGCTCTATACGGCGAATGGAAATGTCTATCCCGTTCCATCCGTTTTCACCAAGCAAGCTGATGGATCTACCATCGTTAAGGTAAGTCGTCCAGGCTTCTCCACGTATGCAGCGGCGACACGTCCTGTTAGCTTTGAAGATATTTCATCGTCGTATGCCCAATCCGAAATTCGATCGCTAGCGAATAAGTTGCTAATTAACGGCACAACCGATACAACATTCTCACCGAAGCAAAACGTGACGCGTGCAGAATTTGCAGCCTTGATCACCCGGGCACTTGGCCTGACACCAGGTACTGCTGCACCATTCAGTGATATTCCGGCAGGTAGCTGGTATTCCGGGGATGTGGCAGCCGCATATGAGGCCGGATTGATTACAGGTCGCAATAACGACAAGTTTGATCCGCAAGCAAATATCAGTCGTCAAGAAATTGCTGTTGTGCTGGGCAAAGCAGTGGACTTGCTTCAAATCAAAACAGCAACCGATGGTCCTGCACGCACACCGTACCATGATACTTCATCCTTTGCAGGCTATGCCAAGGACAGTATTGAAAAAGTAAGTGCAGCAGGTATTATTAACGGAGCCACGATCAAAGGCTCTTCCTACTTCCAGCCGAATGCGCCTACAACACGTGAGGCATCTGCCAAGGTGCTGCATGTACTTTTAAAAAAAGCTGCGCTGATTAACTAACAATTAAAAAAGCCCCCCAAGCCGTTATTTAACCAAAGTCGCGGTTTGGGGGGCTATTCTTATGTTAGACCATAATCTGCGATACTATACTGTTCCTGCTAAAGGCAACGTTACTTTAAATATACTCCCCGTTCCCAGTGTGCTTTCAGCTGTAATGCTCCCACCGTGAGCTTCCACGATCGATTGTGTAATAGCCAGACCAAGGCCCGCTCCGCCTGAGCTGCGTGTACGCGATTCATCTCCACGATAAAATCGCTCAAATATCCGCTCCAGCTGTTCCTTCTCCATGCCGGGTCCATTATCACGAATTTGAATATCTGCCAGTTTCTTACCAGCCGATAGGTTGACATGGATCACGCCCTTCTCCATATCGGTATGTTGAACAGCATTGTGAAACAGGTTAAGCACGACTTGTTTGATCTTATCGCCTTCTGCCAATACCCGTACACCTGCTGTCATATCAAAAACTACCTTACGTGTGCCTGCCAGCATAAGGAGCTGCGGTTTCATTTCCAGCAGCAATGCATCTAGTGATATGTCTTCCAGCTTCAACTCCGGTGTTCGATCCAGCTTAGCCAACAATAGCAAATCAGAGACAAGCTTATTCATCCGCTTGGATTCACCATACATACTCTCTAGTGCTGATTGGAGCTGCTTTGGATTGGAGGCTGCTCCACGAAGCAGCACTTCCAAGAAACCGTGAATGGATGTGAGCGGGGTACGCAGTTCATGGGAGGCATCCGCAATAAATCGTCGCATTTGCATCTGCAATTCCCGCTCGGCAGCAAAAGAATGCTCCAACCGCTCCAGCATTCCATTAAATGAAACTGCCAAGCGATCTACCTCATACTGACCCTGCTCTGCGTCAAAGCGCTCGTCCAAATTGCCCGCATCAATACGTTTGACTGCCTCGACCATTCTGGAAAGAGGAACCAATGTGCGGCGAAGCACAGGAAGCATAAGTGCTAAACCAATCGCAAGTGCAATCAGGGACAATAAAATAAAGGTGCGGAGTTGATTGATCAACTGCGCCTGCATAGAATTCGTGGATACGCCCATTTGAAGTAACCCTGACGAACGGTCTGGTGGTCCGAGTGGGCGAAACACAACCAGCTGTTCTTTTCCCTGAGCATCCGTAATTAATTGATAGCCGTGACGCATGCGCTTGCTCTGCTGCATTGCTCGATACTGCTGAGTGGTGAGGCGCGGCGGTTTAAGTCCATTTTCATTGGACAAGCTCTGGAAGGTGCCGTCTATACCTATAGAAGCAAGCGACATATCCGGCCAAAACAGAAATGGTCCCGGTCGATTACTTCTCCGATTGGTCTCATCTTGAGGAACAGTGACCCCAGCCCCGCTCTTTTCCTGCGAATCCTTAATCAATAAGTCGGCAGGTATTGAATTCAGCTGTGTATCCATAGCTTCCGCCCGACTGCGATACAAAAAATCTTTCATTAAAAAGTATTGGAGAAAACCGATCAATACGAGCAATAAAGCCAAAATGAGTAAGGTTCTGGCCAAAAGCTGGGACCGGAGAGAACGAAGCGCATATTTTCTCCGACTTTTCCCTCCCGCCTTCATAACAAATCCACTCGGTACCCAACACCACGCAGCGTCCGAATGACCCGATGCTCCTTATCTTTGAGTTTTTCACGCAAGGAGCGAATATACACTTCCACAATATTATCCTCGCCCCCAAAATCATACCCCCAGACTCGGTCCAAAATACGACTTTTACTCAGCACAATTCCGTGGTTCAACACCAGAAACTTCAATAGTTCGTATTCGGTAGGCGATAACTCCAGCACCTGGTTCTGATAGCGAATCTCCTTCCGTCGGTCATCCACTTGAAAGGGTCCGTGAACCACTTCCCCCAACAGGTCTGGGAACTGATTTCGCAAACGCGCTTCGATGCGAGCCAGCAGTTCATTAAAACTGAAGGGCTTTACGATATAATCATCCGCGCCGAGCTTGAGCCCTTTTACCCGATCGTCCACATCATCCTTGGCTGTCAGCATAATAACTGCGATGTTATCCTCTGTCTCCTTAAGACTTTGGCATACCTCAAAACCGTTCATTTCAGGCATCATAACATCCAGCACCGCTACATGCGGACGAAACTCTCTAGCCAGATCGAGCGCTGCACTCCCGTTCTCGGCGGTTCTGACTTCATACCCTTCATTAATCAGTCCAAGCTCTAAAAATTGCAAAATATGAGGCTCATCGTCCGCCAGCATAATCTTAACTCCGTGTATTGGATTCATCATTAATCTTCCCTTTCATATTGGCGCATTTTTCTCACATTAAAAGTCGGTTCATTTCTTACCTGTATCTAATATACCTGAATCCTGCCGTAAAAAAAGCACCTCATCTCAGCTTTCAGCTAACGTTCAGGGAGCGCTCAGAACTCATTAAGGTACGTATGGCATGATAATAGCAAGCCGGTAGTTCACCGGGCCAAGATCGGAAGCGACTGGTCATTCCGCAGTCCTGAAGATAGCGGCTAGAACAACGGAATAAAAACAAAGAATTTTCACAGGGAGTGGAATGAACATGATTAAGAAATGGTTCAAGACCAGGGCGGACATCCCCCTGATCATCATTATGCTGATATCCGCATTTTTGAACGGATACAACATCTGGCAAGACAAATACGTAAACACCTACTACACGACGGCAGTAGCAAGCATGCTGCAGAGCTTTCATAATTTCTTTTTCGCCTCACTTGATTCTGCAGGATCGGTAACGGTAGACAAACCGCCAGTGGTGTTCTGGATTCAGACGTTGAGCGCCTATATATTCGGACTTCACGGATGGAGCGTAATCCTGCCACAGGCGCTGGCTCAGGTCGGATCGGTCTTGCTCATCTACTTACTCGTCAAACCGAGCTTTGGTACACTGGCCGCACGCCTGGCTGCCTTCGCCATGGCAACAACACCGATAGCCGTAGCGGTTAGCCGCACGAATAACATTGACGCTATGTTGGTCTTCACATTATTGCTCGCAACCTGGCTATTGTTCAGAGGCCTTAAAAATAGCAAAACTGGGTTGATCCTGGCTGCTTTTGCAGTCGTCGGCATCGCCTTTAACGAAAAAATGTTGCAAGCCTATATGATCGTTCCGGCGTTGGGCCTGTTCTATCTGCTGGCTTCCAAGTTTAACTGGAAACGTAAAGCAATTACGTTGGCAGGCTCGGCAGTAGTCCTCTTGATTGTATCGCTCTCTTGGGCAGTCATAGTGGACTCCACTCCAGCAGATGAACGTCCTTATATGGGGAGTAGCGGCACCAACTCTGTACTGAATTTGGCCTTCGGTTATAACGGCCTGTCCCGCCTGACAGGAGATCAGGGAACAGGTGGAAATCGTGGCGGTCAACGCTCAGAGCAGAACAACAACGCTGCAACCAATAGCAACAATACGAACACGGATCAGATCCAGACAACTCCATCATCCGACAGCACTACCACTACAGATGATTCTGGTGCCAACAACATGACAGCAGGCGGACCTGGTGCAGGTGGTCAAATGCCACCGGGCGGATTCGGTGGGAACGGACAAGGCGCTCCTGGTGGAGACGGACAGGGTGGTCCTGGTGGTGGCCCGGGTGGAAATTCCGGTGGCGGCATGTTCGGTACTGGTGAAAAGGGGCCATTGCGGTTGTTCCAATCTTCCCTATCAGGCCAAGCCAGCTGGCTACTTCCGTTCGTAATCATTGCTTCTATCGGCTTGCTTGCCGGTATTCGACGCCGTAATATCACACAGAAATATAAAGAGGTTATCTTCTGGCTCGCCTGGTTGATTCCCGTAGCTGCATTTTTCAGCGTAGCAGGTTTCTTCCATCATTATTACCTGATTATGCTTGCACCACCGATTGCAGCGCTCTTTGGAGCAGGGTTCGTAGAATTGTGGCAGCAGTATCGTGAGCGTTCCAACTGGCTCTCCTGGCTGTTACCCGTGGCAGTATTGGCAACATCGGTATTTAGCTGGTTCATTCTACAAAATTACAACGACACCATCGGTAGCGGCTGGTCCATCGCGGTATTGATCCTAGGGATCATCGGCACAGCACTCCTGGTGGTAGCACGAATGAAATCTGAGAAGTTCACAAGATATGCCATTATCGCAAGTGTACTTGCTATGTTTATCGGCCCTGTGTACTGGGCATTGACACCAATCGTCTACGGGGGGAACAGCATGATTCCACAAGCTGGACCGACTCAATTTGGCGGCGGCGGTGGCGGAATGACAGGCCGCAACGACGGCAACAGAGGTTCAGGTTTCAATGGACAACAAGCTGAAGGAATACAAGCGAATAACCAGAACAATAATGCAGACAATTCCAGCTCTGACGGAAATACTTCAAGCACACAAACAAGTACTGACACGGAACAGAGATCTTCTACCCGCTCCAGAGGAATGGGAGGCCCGAACGGCAGTCAAAGTTTAGATCAAAAAACGTTGAGCTACTTGCAAAAAAACAACACAGGTGAAACCTATCTTTTCGCAGCAAGTAATTATTCAACAGCCGCTCCTTACCTGATCGAAGCCGGACAAAAGGTAATTATTATGAACGGTTTTGTGTCTTCCGATCCGGTCTATACCGTCGATAAAATCAAGGCGCTGGTTGAAAGTGGGCAAGTGAAATACTTTATGATTTCTGGTGGCGGCGGTGGACCGGATGGCGGCAACTCCGAAGTCACTGCATGGATCAAGGAACACGGCAAAGTAATCCCTACAGATGAATGGAAAACAACAACAGGGGAAACAAGTACAGCAGCGAAAGCAACCGACAGCGGAAACGACACCACAAACAGCAATGCGAGCGCTCAGAATGGCCAAGGTGGACCTGGCGGAGACGAGCGTGGCGGAAGCGGTACTTTATACGAAATCACATTATAAATGAGGAGGAACTACGAATGAGTGAACCCATCCGTTATTCCATAGTTATTCCAATGTACAACGAGGAAGCCGTTATTACGGAAACCTATCGGAGGCTGAAACAAGTCATGGGCTCAATGGGAGAGCCCTACGAGCTAATCTTCGTCAATGATGGAAGTTCGGACCGCAGCGTCCAGCTTATTAAGGAATTCAGTCTCAGAGATGATACGATTGTATTGATTGATTTCTCTCGCAACTTTGGTCATCAGCTAGCTATTACCGCCGGGATGGATTATGCGGTGGGAGAGGCGGTCGTCGTCATTGACGCCGACCTCCAGGACCCGCCGGAACTGATCGTTGAGATGGCTAACAAGTGGAAGGAAGGCTATGAAGTCGTCTACGCCAAACGGCTCAAACGCAATGGCGAAACTCGCTTCAAGAAATGGTCTGCCAGCCTCTTCTACCGCGTTCTTAAAGCATCAACGGATATTAATATCCCGGTTGACACCGGGGACTTCCGCCTAATGGATCGCAAGGTCATAGATGAATTGAAACGACTGCCGGAAAATAACCGATTCGTACGCGGCCTGGTCAGTTGGATCGGTTTTAAACAAACCGCTGTTGAATATGAGCGCGATGAGCGGCTCGCAGGCGAAACCAAGTATCCGCTAAAACGCATGATCAAGCTCAGTCTCGACGGGATCACATCCTTTTCGATTAAGCCGCTCAAGCTGGCAGGGTATATCGGCGCACTTCTATCCATGTCCGGCTTCCTGTATCTGATGTATGTATTGTTTCTTAACCTTTTCACCGATTCCTATGTGATGAAAGGCTGGTCATCCATGATTAGCATCAGCCTGATCTTCGACGGGGTGATTCTGATTATCCTCGGTATTATGGGTGAATATATTGGACGGATTTATGACGAAACCAAAGCGCGTCCACTCTACATTGTCCGTGAGCGTCTGGGTGGACAATACGATAACGGTCCGACGCATGCTATGAAGGTTCCTGAACAACGCGACTCCCTGTACATGCAAGGAGCCCGTGACAGTCTGATTTCGGGTGCACGTACAGTACGCGGCAACAGCGCGGTATATACTGAACCCAAATCCGGCCATGGAGCCTAACCCATGAAAAGTCACATGGCCCAGCTGCTTCCTATGATCCGATTTGGCATCGTAGGTCTGGTGAATACGGGTGTAGATTATATCATTTTCATGCTGCTGGCTTGGACTGGAGTGCCGGTCGTGGTGGCGCAGATCATTTCGTACAGCTGCGGCACAGCCAACAGTTATATTTTGAACAGCAAATGGACATTCAGCAAACAACAAGCAAACAACACAAGCAAAGGTCAGTTACTCAGATTTATCGTCATCAACCTCATCGTATTGGGGATAACCTCCTTATTACTCCAAGTGCTTCACACTAAAACCGAGCTGCCGCTTGCTTTAGGCAAGCTGATCGCCACTGCAGCCGGAATGATCATCAATTATATCGGGAGCCGATACTGGGTGTTCGGTTCCCCATCCTGAAAGGAAAGTGAGTCCCTATGAGAAAAATTACAAAAGCCGTTATTCCTGCCGCCGGTTTAGGTACCCGTTTCTTGCCAGCTACGAAAGCTTTGCCAAAAGAAATGCTTCCCATCGTAGACAAACCAGCGATTCAATATATCGTAGAAGAAGCCATCAAATCCGGAATTGAGAGCATCATTATCGTTACGGGGCGTAATAAAAAAGCCATCGAAGACCATTTTGACAAGTCCGTAGAGCTGGAGCAAGTACTGGAGAGCAAGGGTAAATATGATCTCCTGCGTGAAGTACAAAGCATCGGGGGCAAAGCAGTCATTCATTATATCCGTCAAAAAGAACCCCTAGGGTTGGGGCACGCGGTACGCTGCGCCCGTCAGTTCATTGGCGATGAGCCCTTCGCCGTGTTACTGGGCGATGATATTATGAATTCCTCCACTCCGGCGATTCGTCAAATGATGGATGTATACGAAGCCACTGGCAAGCAAGTGGTCGGCGTGCGTACAGTGGAAGAACAGGATGTAAGTAAATACGGCATTATTGACTCTATCCGCCAGAATGGTCTTATTCATGAAGTCGGCGGGCTTGTTGAAAAACCCGCTCCAGCAGATGCTCCTTCGCGACAGGCCGTCATTGGTCGCTATGTATTGGAGCCTTCTATTTTCTCCATATTAGAGAACATGTCGACTGGAGCGGGCGGTGAATACCAATTGACAGATGCTCTGCATCAAGTAGCATTGCAGAACCAACTGCTCGCATTGGAGCTGGAGGGCACACGCTATGATATTGGTGATAAAGCCGGCTATCTGGAAGCGGTGCTCCACATGGGCATGCAGCGCGAAGATTTACGTCCAATGCTTGACTCTATGATGCGTGAGTGGGCGCTTGCTTCAATGATAAAATAGGAGACTTTCCTCCACCGAAATCCGATGATGTTGTGAAAACACAAAAGTAGCTGGTTAAGCACATAAACTTGTACAATGTAAGAGTACAGAACATCGGAATTTGTTCGGTCGCCCGGCCGAAGCTAAGGAGGAAAAGACCCTATGATTCCTGAGGGAAATCTGCAAAGTAATGTGGATCGTTTCAATGGCTTTGCCGACAACTACGATCAGCACCGTCCAGAAGCGCCATCACTCGTGGTGGAAATCATCAGCCGCTATCTGGATCGGAACGTAGAGCTAGTTGCCGATATTGGCTGCGGTACCGGACTTTCAACTTTCATATGGAAAGACAGCGCTCAGCGAATCGTCGGCATCGAGCCTAACCCGGACATGAGAGGAATAGCGCAGCGCAAGCTGGAGAGAGCAGGAACGACAATGGCAGGAGCTATTTCCTTCGAGAGCGGGTTCTCCAACAACCTGCCCTTTGAGGACAGCACTGTAGACGTCATTACCTGCTCTCAATCCTTTCACTGGATGGACCCCGAGAGCACGCTTCAGGAAGCAGGCAGGGTCTTGGCTCAAGGCGGTGTGTTTGCGGCCTTTGACTGTGACTGGCCTCCAGTGCTGCAATGGCAGATAGAGCAAGCTTATACAGAGCTTATCACCAAAGCAGATGCCACTTTGGAACAGGAAGCGCCAGTAGAGCAACGAGCTCATAAATGGAGTAAAGATCAGCATCTAGCTAATCTGCACCGCAGCGGACAATTTCGCTATACTCGGGAGATTGTCTTCCACAATCGTGAGCAATGTGACGCTGCTCGTTATACTGGGCTCGCTCTTAGCCAAGGGGGGATTCAGAGTCTTTTCAAACTTGGCAATCGAACACTTGATGACGATATAGCTCGCTTCGTGAAGCTGGTAGAGAATCATTTTGAAGGCAGAACACTGGATATCCTGTTCAGCTATCGTATGAGACTTGGCATCAAATAGAACGGGATCAAAATTGTCGTGATCATATTCTCTTCGGCTCAAGCAAAAAAAGACTCTCCTTGTCTCGTGAAAGCGAGTACGTAGGAGAGTCTTTTTTCATTCAATACATTTCTACTACTATTTCCGTACAATCTCTAGTAGTAGTGTAGTTTTGCTGCGCCTTCCTCTTAAGAAGAGTGGACAGCTAGAATGTGCGCCAATCGATCTGGGTAGTCTGTAATGATGCCGTTCACTCCAGCCTCCAGCAGACGTTCCATTTCTTCCGGCTCATTCACCGTCCATGGGTGGTAGACGACACCTAATGCCAAGGCCTCAGACACAGCTTCTGGTGTAACCACTTGCTTATAGGCATGAAGTGCTGTAACCCCGAATTGGGTTGCATATTCCGATGGGCGAACCATAATTTCAATATATAGCGCTCCCGTCTTGATCTCAGGGGCTATCTGCGCACAGAGCGCGAGCGATTCGTGATTGAAGCTGGATAAGATCACCCGCTCTTCCAATCCGAAACGCTTCACAGCGGCAATAACCTCTTCCTCCATCCCTGGATAGAGATGAACGCTATTTTTCAATTCCAGATTAATAATGGTATCCGAGGACTGGGCCAGTTCCAATAACTCATCCAGCATCGGTACCCGCTCGCCTCGGAATTTCTCATCAAACCAACTGCCTGCGTCCAGTTTATTTAATTCTTCCAGCGTGATATCTCTTACATCTAGTGGACAGCCTGTCGTGCGCTCCAGCGACTCATCGTGAATTAGCACCAAATGCCCATCTTGGGTACGCTGCACATCCGTTTCAATACCCGTTGCTCCCAGTTCTAACGCATGGCGGAAAGCCACCATCGTATTTTCAGGACATACCCCTGAAGCTCCGCGATGTGCAAAATTAATCACCTTCTGGGTCATAGTCACGATCTAATCCCTCCTGTCATTTCAAACAAGAACATTGTACTCGTTCATTGTTTGGGCTGTATAAAATATTCATCCCAGATGCCTGTTCTTCTACGCTGGTTGAACAATCTTCCCGATCCAATCCGAATAAAATGTATTCCCATTCCGTCGATCAAATTCGGCTGCTGCTGACTCTGCCAGAGGTTTAAAATATGCGATGATCTCTTCTAATGTACGTTCCTGTTTGCCCCATTCAAAAGACGCAGGCATCCGAATCAAACGAAGTTTGCTCGAAGTATCCAGCTTTTGCAGCAACCCCACCATCGCTGCGTAAAAATACATTTGCTCCAATCCGCTCTCATAGTCCAGTGCGATGTGCAAATGACGTTCCACCACTCCGATGCCTTCAATCGGATTTGCAACTGTCAAATACTCAATATGCTCTGCGATCGTTTTCAGGAAGTCTCGGTCATCACGAACCAGGCGATAGCCTTTGCGATACTGCTCCTTCGCCTGATCAACCTCGCCTTGACGATACAGCGGCAATAGCACCTGCGAGAGCGTCACATGCGGTACTTCTGCACATCTCATCCGTCCCGATAAAATCGGTTTTGCCACGGCAAGCGCCTGCTCGTCTTCTCCGGTCAAGTAATAGAACCGCACCATCTGGCTCTGCTCACAGGCTTCACAATCGCTCATACTGTCTGGCTCAATCACGCGGAACATATCCAGATACCGCCGTGCTTCATCCAGTTCCCCCATGTCCATCGCGATGCGGAACTTATAATAGTAATATGGACGCTCATTATACCCGTATTCGGCATAACGTCTGCGCATATCCTCCACCAAATCTTCGATTTGAGTCTTCGATATATTGGAAAAGCTGCACACCTTCCCGAGTATCCATTTGTAGTTCCACAACAGCTCAACGGGGTCGTACTCCTCTGGATTTTGGTCAAATTGACCCAGCTGCCATGAAAAAGCAATCAGTGATTTCAATGGATATCCGTTAAAAATAGCACAGTCTACAATCTCTCCCCGAATTTCATAAGCGAGCTCCTTCAAACCTGAAGTATCCGCCAAGCGAACAGCCTCTTCCAGAATCGCCAGCTTCGCCGCCCCTCCGGGCATATCCTGCGCCTGCTCCATCAATTCATATATCGTCTCTTCCATTTGAATCCTCCTTTATTACGCAATTACGTATTCTGTCCGTTCCCTAATCCCCAATTGATAAAATGCAGCACACTCCGGTTCATCAGCTCCAGCTCACTGCGGTTCATCGGATAGTGACCCATCATAAGTGCATTCACATACATCATTTCTGTGGCAGCCGTAATCATCTGTGTATCAGTAGCTTCAAAAATTCGCGCCACTACCGGGTTGTTGAAATTAAAATACAAGGTCGAGTAGCCCGCGTTCTGCTGGACTCCCGCTTTTAGACTATCTAGCACATTGGAAAAAAGTGAAGTTGTCTCTTCAACTGTGTGTTCCATGGAGCGCAAGGTTAGTGCATCCTGTGAAATGGTGTAAAGCACAGGCAAGCTCGCAGGCTCAAAACGCTTCAACTCAGCACGGCAACGCATTGGCTGCAATGCAGCATCCATCACACGCAGCACACCGTAATACTTTGTGTGCTCTTCCTGCGTCAGTCCGGTAAATGATAAAGATACATCCTCAGGGCTGAGTCGCTCTGTTTGCAGGGTAGCGTCGATCCAGTGCAGCTTATCCAAAATTTCTGCATCATAGATATATCCGCCATTGATCACCAGCATCGATTGCGCTGCCGCCACATGCGTAATCTGGCGATACTCATCCACGGTCGCCGTGTAATGGAGCGGACGTCCGCCCGCCTCTCGGATCAGTTCACTCAGCTCGCGCCGCCCAAATGTACTTTCGAAGGAAAACCAGCGATGCATAATCCGCAGAAACTCATCATCCTCAACCGCGAGCGCCTTCATGGACAGCTCATGCAAACGAATCCAGTGCTGCAAGCGGTCTGGCTCATATTCCGCCATGCGTAGCAGTTCTTCGCGAATACAGGTCCCCAATTCAGAACGAACCGCATCAAGCTGCTCATTTTCATAAAAATATTCACGTGATGCCGTTGGTTGCAATTCATCTGTCCAAATCAGGCTTTTAATGAAAAATGCCCATTCTGGCAATACATTTTCCGCTTTGTCAGACACGAGCATATGCTTCAGGTAC
Source organism: Paenibacillus sp. DP01 (assembly GCF_044784315.1). Taxonomy (NCBI): domain Bacteria; kingdom Bacillati; phylum Bacillota; class Bacilli; order Caryophanales; family Paenibacillaceae; genus Paenibacillus; species Paenibacillus sp. DP01. The sequence goes on along the minus strand of NZ_CP173059.1, from coordinate 401,283 downwards.
ACCCGATGCTGCCGCTTGCTGTTCAGATTAACACTGCGAGGCAAAATGAATGCAATCCCGCCTGTTCTACCCGATGCTGTCCGTAGCGGTATAAAATCACTGAAGCGCTCACCCATCAGACGATAGCCTAAATCCAGCACCTCACCGCGGCGGCTTCGTAATTGTTCCGGGTCTTGCATCCAGCTTGTCGATGGAAGATTGACCTGCTTGGTCTCCCCGTCTACAGACAGCAGGACAGGATAGGGAAGCAAGGCTCCATAATAAAATAAAGAATCTTTCACCTGAGCTGGCTCATAATAAAACTCGCTCCCTGGCTTGCAGCGCAAATAAATTTGCGTCCCTGTAGGCAGCTCAGTCTCTAATCGACGAATTGTATATGTCCCATCCGGCTTCCCTTTCCATTCCATAGAGACGCCTTCCTTCACCGAACGGGTCAGTACTACAATCTCATCACTCACCATAAAACAAGACAGTAAACCAATCCCAAAACGCCCGATAAATGAAGTCTCCGAGGTCAGCAAGTCAGCTCCCTTCTTGGAAGACTGCCCGATGATCGACAGAAACCGGTGAATGTCTTCTTCCGACAATCCAATCCCATTATCCTGAATCATCAATACCTGCTGGTCCCCGGCACCGGATAGCTCCACGATGACTTTGCCTTCATAGTCGTTACTCTCAAAAGCTGTATCTCCAAGAGTATTGTCTTCTTTCATTGGTTTACTTTCAGCAGCAGCCTTCCCCAGCTCCTTGCGAGCTGTGATCGCATCTGTTGCATTTTGCAGTATTTCACGTATAAACACTCGTGGACTGCTATATAAATGATTGGCCAAAATATCAATCATGCCGCCCAAATTCACTTGAAAACGATATTCGTCCGTTTGACTCATAGAGATCATTCCTTTCTCGAAATGCTACAGCCATCTTTTTTAATAAATAGCCACTTTTTAAAGTATAACGTGGATTCAAGTCGGATTACACACCCTCGTTTCAGATATCAATTCATTGACAACGGTATAACAGGGTCTTTTTTCACCCGGGAATGTCGGACCTGGGTCTAATTAACTTCACAAAAATGAATGAAGCACGAATACTTAGTGAATAAGGATCATCTTTGCCTAGTTAAATTTAGGAATAAACATAATATTTATTAAATTTATCTCTTCCTTTCGAGCACTAGATCAATGGAGGGACAAATGACTCATTTTATACAAAAAGCCCGCATTCCTGCTCTTGTAGTAGCCTTACAAGAGAGAATGCGGACTTATTAGGCATAGCCTAGTGCGTTCCTTTTAGAAAGAGAATTAATGAGAATTAATGAGACTTTGCAAGACGGATCACGTTCCACGAGGCTTTACCCAAATGGGCTTTTACAATTCCGTCTTCAAGCTTGGCATTGCCACCGTTATGAGGTGTAACCTTTTCACCAGCTGGGCTGTTGGTCGCTTTGAGATCATCATGTTCCAGCACAGTATGCTCGACAATGCGGTAACCCTCAAAACTGCGTACATCTACCGTCAGCTCCAGCGATTCAGACAAGTGACGGTTCACTGCAAAGACCGTCAGCGCATCTCCCTCTTCATCATAAACTACTGCGCTATCCAGGTAAGGAATATCTGTAAAGTCTTTGGAGTCGTATTTTTCGGAGTCCACTACAGGCATCAGTGATATCCCACGACCATAACGGGAGGCATGCAGATACGGATAGAAGATCGTTTGCTTCCACGCTTTTCCGTTATTTTCAGTCATGATTGGTGCAATAACGTTGACCAGTTGAGCCATACAAGCCATTTTTACACGGTCTGCGTGACGCAGGAACGTAATCAACATGCTGCCGACCAACAATGCATCTTCAAAATTGTAAATATCCTCAAGCTGCGGTGGTGCCACAGACCATGGATCAATTTTTTTGTCCGCATCATTGGAGTGGTACCACACATTCCATTCGTCAAAGCTGAGCATCATTTTTTTCTTGCTGCGTTTCTTCGCTTTGATATAATCACAAGTCGAAATTACTGTACGAATAAAATGATCCATGTCCATAGAACGTGCCAGATAATTAGCCGTATCATTGTCATGGTTGCCGTAGTATTGGTGCAGGGAAATATAGTCAGCTACCTCATACGTATGATCCAGTGTGGTTGCCTCCCATTCCGGGAACGTCGGCATCGTGGAACTGGAACTCCCACAGGATACAAGTTCAATGTCAGGGTCAATCAGCCTCATAGCTTTTGCAGATTCTACAGCCAGACGACCATATTCCTCTGCTGTCTTGTGACCAATCTGCCATGGACCGTCCATTTCATTGCCAAGACACCAGGTCTTAATCTTATGTGGCTGCTCTACACCGTGACTACGACGTAAATCACTCCAATAGGAGCCCCCTGGATGGTTGCAATATTCCACCAGATTACGCGCCGCATCAATACCACGCGTACCCAGATTTACCGCCATCATTACTTCGGAGCCAACATCCTGGGCCCATTTAAAAAATTCATTCGTCCCTACTTCATTCGGTTCGACCGTTCTCCACGCCAGCTCTAACTGTCTAGGTCTGGATGCGACAGGGCCAACGCCGTCCTCCCAATTGTAACCGGATACAAAATTACCGCCCGGATAGCGTATAATAGGAACATCTAGTTCTTTTACCAGTTCTTTAACATCATTACGGAAACCGCTTTCATCACTAGTTGAATGAGTAGGCTCATAAATACCACCATATACAGCACGCCCGAGGTGCTCTACAAAAGAACCATAAATGCGTTTATCGACTTCAGCAATACGAAAAGACTTGTCTACGATCATCTTTGCTTTTACAGCTGCTGCCACCTAAACCATCCTCTCTGAATGCGAAAATAAAATTTGTTGTACCTAAAGCTAACAAGCCATTTTATTAACGCTTTCAATATAACACACCATAATTAACATAGTCAATATTATTATTAAATACTTAATATATATATTAATAAAATAATATTAAACGATAAGTATTTGGTTACGTATTTTATATATCAGTTTACCAGTAGCTGCTCTAAACTTGTATAAAAACGACCTATATCTCCCTCGTTTAACTCCGGAAAAACCCATTCTTGCGAATATCGCTGCTCTGTCTGTATAGAGATTTGAATGCTGTCAGCCTCTGCTACAGATATCACAGAAAGCTCAATATCAACCACTGATACATCTTGCTCTTTGCTCCAATTTGAAATATGCTGAGCCTCTACGCAGAAAATGGCAATATCCGTATACGCACTATAAGCCATTGCCCCGGCAGCGATTATTAATGCCTGTAATCCATGGATTGCAGCTTTAAGAGGCAAATACTCCATATCATGCAGCATAGCGGTAGGCTGGTCTACCACGATCCAGCTTTGATATCCATCTCGGGCAAAGAAATCTCTCAGCACATGCAAAAAATATAGGATATCAAACTCCTTGCTATAATACATGCAAATAAGCGGAATGTGAGAAGCTTCTATCGCAATCGTCTCCTCCTGCTTTATAAAGAAATGATCCTCTTGCTGCCACCAGCGCAAATGGTCAGATAAAAAGGGCGGGGCAGGAGTGTGGCGTTGACTTGTAGAGATATAAACGACATGTTTTCTATAATGCACAGCCAATTGCTCCACTTCCTGCAACTCTTCTGGTTCCATTGTGCCCAGCAAGACAATCGTATCTGTCAGATCCCCACTCCATTTTCCCGTCCTAAAGGCTGAATCCGGCTGCTGCTCCTGCTCCCGGAGGATCGCTTGTTCGATGAATGCAGCTACTTTTGTGCGAGGAATTTGGGCTTCATATGGGGTCTGAAAATAATAAGGTGCTACCGAGCCAACTACGCCCTCCCCCTTAAACACATGTGCACGTCGTATCCAATCTGGATGTTTGTATTGGATTACAGGTAAATCCGTATCCTGTATCGGACGGTAGCTATTCTCATACAGTATATATTTTAGCTTCTCTATAGAAGGAACATGCTTGGACTGCTGCAAAGCTTTACACACCTGGGCCGTAACGAATGGAGTGGCATAGCTATTGCAATTGGAGCAGCGCACAATCCCTCCCGTTGAATCTACCAGTTCATGTCTGGCAAAAGCGGTAAATTCAATACCACTTGAATAAGCTTTTTCAGCATCATATGTATATTGCCCTACCATAAGTATGCCGCTTCGGTCACAGCGTACTCCAATCACATTAGCAAAAGAAGCCGGATAAGTAAGAAGCCCCCCGTTTTGTGCAGCACATACCATAATCAGTCCTGCTCTAGCTGCATCATTTACAGCTTCTCGCAGCATTTCTCGATCCCGATACTTTATGCTTCCCAGGCTCATATTCGCTACCTGTACCCCATGCTTTACACACCAATCCAGTGCGGCACAAAGCTGCACCGCATTTCCTTTTCTATCGTTCATTATTTTCACACTGCTAATCATCGCATCCGGGAAATACGTTTGTACAATAGCAGCACACAGCGTACCGTGATTTAAGCTACGCCCATCTTCTGCGCCCCCATGCGCTATTTCGACGTCGTATAATAAATGAGAGTTCAGGAAGTCAGCATTCACCCCATCGTCAATGATGGCTACATGGATCTTGGCATTCATTGTTTCTCCCCCTCCTCCTTCGGATCGCGAAATGGTTCTCACTGCTCTGTTCCATTTCATTAAGTAAGAGGAGGGTGCCTCTACGAACGTTAGCGTTCGTCTATAAGCACCCTCCTAGTTCGTGTACTATACGCAAAATAACTGGATCAGACTGCAATATTTACGTTCGTACCTGCAGCCTTCTCCTCTTTTTTAGCCGAATCCTGGTAGGCATTGATTTCTTGTTCAGTCCACACTCTGCCGGCCTCTGGACTTACCTCCTTCTCATCCTTTGGCTCATCCCGTTCAGTCATCGTCGGTGCATTATTCGCGGCTTCACTGATGCGCTCATTAATACTCGCTGCGATTCCCATAATTTCTCCGTCAAGCCCTTCTGCCTTCTCACGCAAAGCCGCTGATTTTGCAGGGTTAGTGCTTTCCCAGCCCTTAGCCTCGCTTCCCAATGTGATTTGTGCCATTTTAGCTATTTTGGCATTCTTCAACTCATTGTTTGCAGATACTATACCATGCATGGTATAGGTGATCAGATTCTGTCTCTGTTCCTCAGCAGTCTTGGGTATATATTGTTCCTTTTTACCTTCCTGAGCCTCTTTTTTACTGTCCTCATCCATGCCTAAGGCCTTTTTTTGTTCTTCCAGTGACTGTTTTTGAATGTTCTCATCAATTTGCTGAATCTGCTTATCGATCTCCTCCATTTCAGCCTTTACAGCTTCTGGACCGAGACCACGCTTGAGGGCATTACTTACATAGTCCGAACGCCTCTCCATTAAATTTTGCTTTTGCTCTGTCAATTGTTGAATAATCTTGTTTTGCGGCTTGCCTATACTCTTTCTTTCAGCCTGCGCGGAAAGTGGATGCCGTAGTTCAAGTCGGTTGTTATCTGCGGTGCGGAACGGCGATTGGTGAGATGATGTAAAAGATACATTCATCCTAAAACCTCCAATTCTCTTCTAATAAGTGATTCTAGAGGTATATCGGATTTTTTTGTATGTTTTTGTATGTTTTATCATCATTTTCACAAATCCTTCATTCCTTTTCCACTGCCAAGCAATCCTTTATCGTCTCATACAAGCTGTTATATGTAAGCAACCCCCCTTCCAATATACGCTCCTCCGGAATTTGGATGGCGAATCTTTTTTCCACCTCAAATAATAGATATACCAGATCTCGGGGAAACAACCTCATTTCTGGCCCTAATAAAGTAGCCTCTTTATTGATCTCGCTCGCTTTGATGTTAAAAAGTTCCCCAAATACATTTTCCAGCTTAGCTCGTGTTTCTGTTACATCCTGAGTAAAGTTCATATTCTTCCCTCCATTAGAACTGAGCTACATGATGATCGACCGAAAAATAGTGTAAAATGTCCTCCGTCAGCTTGCCCATATCCTCATCGCTAGACAGATTGAGTATAGGCACGGGATAACTGGAAAACTCTTGTTTTTTCTCTTCCACAAAACGAGGATTAACAGAAGCATATTGCAAATTCACTGAGGAAGAAGAATAGCTATCGAATACATTGTTACTCAAGGCGTATCCCAGCAATGAAGAGGAAAAGCGATTTTCCATGTATTGTTTGACATGCTCCAGGTATTTTAGATTATATTCATCATAATGAAGACAACAGATCAGCCCATCGGGTCTAACTGCACGGGATGCCAAAAATGAGGTTACTCCAAAATAATTCGTGAATGTGTTATTAAAAGGAACAATCCCGCCTGGGATACCTACGAGTATCAAATCCGGCTTTTCACTCTGCTCTATTTTTTTCAAATATCGATTAAACATAATAATCTTTTGCGTCTCGGTCATCCCGCCCTCAAACATAAACTGCGGGAAAGAATGCGCACCTATCAGCTCTCCGCATCCGTTAGATGTCACTTGCGATACCTGATATCCTTGTGCTTCAAGCTTCTGCCGGATGTTAAGCTGCAAATTAAGCTTATGGGTTCGCTCGTTCAGACCTATTACAAACAAAACCGGTGTAAAAAAATCATGTATGGCGGAAGACGGGTCCGGTGGTGAAATATGTTCCGTGCGCACATCAAATGTATTTTTTAAAATCAGCTTGTAGCCATGCTCCTCACCGGGCTGAATGAGTTCCATACATGAGTCTGGCAAAGTGAAATTAAACATAACTTTTTTTCCAAGTTGTCCAGCCTTCTTGATCACTGGGAGATACACCTCAGCTACATCCAGCTTGAAGTTAGATTGTACCAGTAAAATGTCATCACAGCTCTCTAATTCCTGTTCCAAGCAAGACACCGGCTTCACGATAAGGCCTGTTACTTGTCCCTTGTCCACCACACAGGCATCTTTCCCGATCATACCCGACCCTTGAAAAGAAATAAGTACAACTTCCCCATAACTTCCTAATAAGTTCAAGTTTCTAACCAGAGCTATCGTTTCATAATCAAATGGAAAAATGATTAATTTATTCGTCATGGAGACACCCCTCATGCTTTTTCAAAATCAAGGATCGTATCCTCAGAGAAATCATATCCCAGCTCATTCATCATGCAAAAATCAAGTAAGGTATGCCTGATATCATTCTTAACTACAGAGCAGTGACTCAGCTTCTTTTCTTTAGACAAGGTGTGCAGATCATCTGCTACAGCCACACATAGCGTACAAAAACGGAAGTTCCAGCAGTCTTTACATGCATCCTCCGTAACCGTCCCTACATTTAAAATTTGGCTGATTTTATCTATTTCAAAGCCAGTGTCCACCTTTCCAATCTGCACGACCTCCGACTGCTCACTCACCCGTTCGCATGGAAACAAGTTTCCATGTACATCAGCAAACAGGCGTTGAACACCGGGCACACAGGGTCCGCCATGATGTGCTTCTATAGGCATCCCCGCCGAAGGCTTTCTATAATGAAACATTCGGAAATAAATCTGAATATAATAGTCTTTAATCAGTTTGGAGACATGGCTTTCATCTACTCTTCCAAACTTGGAGAGCATCATTTTAAAAACCTCATAACCCCTCTGCTCAATAAATTCATTCCTGTACAAGATTTCATCCTTCACATAAGCATCATTAATGTAGGAAGACCTCACACTGTACAGACTTTCGAACGTTTCATAGTTCGTATAAAAGTCGTTAATGCAACCAAAATCATTGCGAGTATCCAGCACCACATTAAAATTAATCCATTCAAAGAGAGCAGGGTAATTCCTTTTAATTTTGTCTACATTGGCAATGATCGTATCGAACGAGCCCCGCCCGTTAACAGCAAACCGTCTGTTTCTGTCATGATTCTCCTGATCTCCGTCCAGACTGATCGTCAGCACAAAATGATGCTCATCCAAAAAGTCCAAAATCTCTTCATTAAGCAGCGTACCATTGGTCGTTAAGTGAAAACCCACATCTCTGTATGCTACCTGCTCCTTGATATATTCAACACATTGCTTGATCAAAGGGAAATTAATAAGCGGTTCTCCCCCATAAAAACCAAAGTCCAAGCGGTCACTGTCCACTGACCGATCAATGACAAAATCTATACACTTGCGCGCTGTCTCAAAATCCATCATCAGACTGGTATGACCCCGATTCTCATATCCTCCTGAATACACGCAATAAGAGCATCTAAGATTGCAATTTTGAGTGACCTGCAAAGTTAGGGTCTTCAACTGATGCTGAAGCATATGCTCCAAGTGCTTCGTCTTCGGATGCATCATAATCTGTGGACGCTGCGAAGATAAAAATCCGTTATCCAACAAGTCACGGATATACTGCTGCAACTCCGGTGTAGCATCCATCTCATCCAGGTCGAAACTGGAATGCGAATTCAGAAAATGATAAGCCTCCTCTTTAATCCGTAAGATTAAATTGGTATTTACATCATATACATAATGGTGGAGTCTCGTCTGAAACGTGTATATAAAAGGTTGGCACATGTTCATGATTCACACCTACTCTGTTTTGATGTGGACAGAAGAGCCTGCAATTTCCAGGCTCCTCCATACAAATATAAACTTAATAATTACCAATTCCCGTTCCATTATCTCTGCGATAAGAACCGTCACTTTCTCGCGATGTATTGGAGCTTCGAGTCAAACTGCCAGCACAATAACAGGAGCAAGGACAATAACAGGAACAACCACAGCCAAATGCCTCAATCGTGTCGCCTACATTCGTACTTCTTTTCACAAGCTTGCGCATGTAAAACTACTCCTCTCATTTTTTAATATGATTAAAACGGGTGTTCACCCATACTAATTCCTTACATAGTGTTAAATCACACGATGAAAGCGTTTGTTTTTTTTCATCATTTTATGGGGACCTCTTCTTTCTCTGATATCCATCCTCTGTATTCCGTATGACAGGTCATAAAATGTGAATGTGTTCCGATTTGGAGTGGTTTGCCACGTTCCAACAAAATAACTCTATCGACATGCGCTAATATCTCACTGTGATGGGTAACGATCATTACGGTCTTGTCACGCAATCGGGTCTTCAACAATTGTTGGACATTTAGCCTGCCTGCCACATCCAAATGGGAAGTCGCCTCATCGAGAATATACAATGGCGCTTCTCTGACCAATGCCCGGGCCATGGCTATTTTCTGTCTTTGCCCTCCCGACAGCTTGGAGCCATTCGAGCCTATTGGGAAGTCATCTGCGAAGCTGTGAACCAAATCTTTCAGACCAACCTCCGCGATAATTCCCTCTATCGCTTCATTACTGACTTCTGTGCCTAAGAGGATATTTTCAAAAAGAGTAGTATCAAATAAATATAAATGCTGGCTGACCAAGGCTATCTGACTTCGATACTCATCTATTTCATAGCTTTGAACGTCCATGCCGTCATAAGTGATCATCCCCTGATCAGGCTGGCTGAACCTCATCATCAAATCCAAGAGCGTAGACTTTCCTGCCCCGTTTGCTCCTATGATAGCTATCTTTTCCCCCCGGGCAATCCTAAAGTTCACGTCGGATAGGATCGGCTCATCCTTGGTATATGAAAAAGAAACATGATGAAACGAAATGTGGTCCTCAGGAGGCGGCTCAGGGAGAACAGACGCAACAGGGACTGAATTAGATGTCTCTTCCTCTGCCCAATCCAAAAACTGATAGTATCGCACGGCAGAAGGAACAACTTCGGCCAGCATGTAGCCAATGTTTAAAATAGCGAAAATGGGAGTGGTAACATAAGCACTGTAAGTAACAAAGGCAAAAATACCACCTACAGTGAGCTGTAAACGAAAAATAAGATCAGCTCCAACAACATACACAAGCATCATCAGAAGTTGAATTACAATCGATTCTGAAGCGATATTCCAAGCATCCAGAAGAGACAGTTTCCGTTCCGAATCTACAATTCGCCGCTGTTTGGATGAGAATTGCTGATGCTTACCAGGGATAAGACCAAACATCCGCTGCTCCTTCATACCCCCGACAGATTCCCCAAACCACTGGGCAAAATTACTGCTGCCTTCAATCAAATCCCCCACCAGTCTTTTTCTGCGCTTCACAAAATACTTCACTACAACATATTTGATAGGCAAAAAGCACAGCACAATTACAGTCATTTTCCAACTAATAAGCAGCAGACCACATAAACCACCAATCATACTGAACGCCTGCATAATAGTAAAAAACACTCCACTATCTGTGATCCTTGAAACATTACCTACATCTGTACTAATCTGGTTCAACAGTTCAGCTTCGTTGGTTCGTTTAAAATAGCTCATTCGGACTCTTGTCAGATGCAGATACGCCTTTTCAAATAAGGAAAAAGTAACCTGTGCGCTTAAGCCTGCCCGAAAGAATTCTTTACACACATTCAGCAGCTTGTCCAAGCAAACGATGAAGAACGCAGCAGAAGTGTACAGGACTACAGCCCGCATATCTCCTTTCAAGAGACCTTGATCTACAATAGTCTTGCTTGTCAAAGGCAACAATATATTCAAGCCCGCTGATACGATGAGACATGTCACAATGATCACGACTGTCTTCAAATGAGGTTTAAAGGTTGCTGCCAAGTGTTTGTATACTACAGAATCCTTCATCCTTTTCCCCCTTCAGCTGGTGCGCCCTCTCCCCCTATTAACTAATTCCGTATCGGAATCAAAATCACCTTAAAATATCTCTTAACTGTTCTAGTAATTCCACATTTGCGAGATTAAATATGATTTTTGTCATTCTTCAAAATTGGTATTAATGTATACGATTGGAACATGTAAAAGTCATTTATCTTTTTATCCGTCCAAAGGGGGCTTGAACAAATGCCGACCATGATGGTTACTGACTGTTGCAAAGAGGATCAATGCAGAGGTAGTTCCAGATGCTTTTACAAAAAAATTTGTGAACTGTATCTGAGTGAGGTATATCGGTTCTGTATGCATTTAATCAAGAATCAATCTTGTTTTAAATTTATGGCAGAAGAATGTACACAAGATACTTTTGTAGCGGCAAGACAGCAATTGGTCAAGCTCAAGCATCACCCCAATGTTAAGGGATGGCTGTACCTTACGGCTAGGAATCTCATATATAAATCATTTAGGTGCTACTATACGCAAAGAAAGCATGAAACTACGCTTGAATGTGAGAAAATATGTGGTTTTTCGAATTCGGTAGAGGAGGAGTGGGAGAATCAAAAGCTGGAAGATGTGGATACGGTGATTGTTAGCATACTGACGCAGCTTTCCAACATTGAATATACGCTCTATCAGGATTACTTTTGTCAACAACTGCCTGTTTCCTTCCTCGCTGAAAAATATAATATTTCAGTTACGGCGACAACGACCCGGATTTACAGACTAAAACGAAAAATTCGTACATTATCCCATCAATATTGTCTAACTCATATATAAATATATCCATGTAAAGCAAAAAAACGGAGCTTCTCTCCTAAAGAGAAGCTCCGCTACTCGTTCTGGTGACTAAACTTGCTTTCACCCTATACCCCTACTTAATTCCCGAAATTGTATAATTCTCGATAATATACTTTTGGAAAATAATGAAGATAATCATAATCGGAACGACCATAAAGGTCGAACCCGCCATTTGCAGGGCAAATTGACTTTCGTTCTGTCCCTTGAGCAGTGATAAACCTACGGACAAGGTGTACAGCTTCTCATCGTTCGCAATAATGAGCGGCCATAAGAAGCTGTTCCATCCACCGATGAAGGTCAGGATCGCCTGTACCGCAATAATCGGCGTCGAAATGGGCAGCACGATTTGTAAAAAAGTGCGGAACTCCCCTGCTCCATCAAGTCGTGTCGCCTCCAGCAGTTCTTCCGGGATATCGGACATGAACTGCCGGAAGAGGAAGATTGCGAACGCGCCCACCAATCCAGGAAGCACAATCCCCAGCATGGAATTGGTCAACCCCATCTGGTTTAGAATCAAATAGACGGGAATCATCGTCACTTGACCTGGAATCATCATGGTTGCCAGCACCAGATAGAACAGGAAACCTTTGCCCTTAAACTGAAATTTGGCAAAACCATAACCCGCCATAGCGTTAAGGAATAATCCGAAGAAGGAAGCTAGGACAATGATCAGCGTATTCGTCAGGTAGGTTCCAAACGCCATGCTATCGAATAGGATTTTAAAATTATCCAGTGTAAAATGCTCCGGCCAGATGGTTGGAGGAATTTTGGTTACCTCGCCCTCTGTCTTAAAGGAGGATAAAATCATCCACGCAAAAGGCAGCACCATCAACAGACCTCCCACAGTCAGGAGAATCGCCACGAACCATTGAAATGTTTTTTCACCACTGCGCGTATTGGCGCGGGCTTGCTGAACAGCTGTTTTCACGCTCATCACCTCTCTCTATCAGGACTCCGCTTTATTTTGCAAACGGAACTGAATCAGCGTTACCGCGATGATCGCGAAGAACAGAATGAACGATCCCGCCGCGGCATACCCGAATTTACTAAATTGGAAGCCGTTATTGTAAATGAACAAGGATGCCGTCAGCGTACCGTCCAGCGGTTTCCCTTTGGTCATGACAAAAGGTTCCTCGAAAAATTGCAGCCAGCCAATCATCGTCGTAATGGATACGAAGAAAATAGCGTAACGAAGCTGCGGCAGCGTAATATAACGAATTTGCTGCCATGTATTGGCCCCGTCAAGCTGGGCCGCTTCATAATAAGAGCCTGGAATGCCTTTAATAGCCGCAATAAAAATAATCATGTTTAAACCGATGCCCCGCCAAACCGCTAACACAATCAGCGAAATTTTCGCTACTGTTGGATCGGTCAGCCATGGGACGGGACCCAAATTCGCCAGACCAAGTACGTAGTTGAATAATCCAAGCGTCGGATTATACAGATAGCTCCAAACCACTGCCACCGCAACCACATTCGTTACGGACGGCAGATAGAACACGACGCGGAATACTTTGAAAGCACGTGATTTACCCATGTTAATCAGAATCGCGATGCTGAGTGAAAATATCAGCACCAGCGGAACGCCAATGATAACAAAGAACAACGTATTCCCAATGGACTTCAAAAAGGAAGGGTCCAAAAGCACGTTCGTGTAATTTTCCAATCCTATAAAGCGAATACTTTCATAATTAACGAGTCCGGACAGATCCATATCCGTGAAGCTGATCACGAGCGCCAGTAGTATCGGCAATAACGAAAACAGCGTTAACAGGATGATGGAGGGACCGATAAACAAGTATGGCGCAAGCTTCTGCGAGCTTCCTTTCATGCCTTCACTCCCTTTGACAATGACGGATATGGATCATTATTTTTTCATTATACTTGCAGCCTGCTGATTAAAGTCATCCATTTCCTTCTGTACATCGGCATGACCGCGGTAAATACGCTCAAAGCTCTTGATGAATTGTTGAGAAACCTCTTCCCATGCAGCCAGTTGCGGCAATGCTGCGGAATGATCCAGCTGTTTGCGAATCGTCAGAAGCATCGGATCACTCTTCAGTTTGGCATCTTCCCACGATTTAGTAGTCGCAGGCAAGTTACTGGACAGCTCCATCCATTTCAGTTGTGTTTCTGGTTTGCTCATGTAAGCCAGGAATTTGGCCGACTCCTCTGGGTGCTTGCTGAATTTCATAATTGAAAGGTTGGCTCCACCCAAGACGGATAGGTTGTTTACTTTGCCAGGAAGCTCCGCAATATTCCACTTGCCTTCCAGTTCTGGTGCCTTGCTCTTGATTTCTTTAATCATGAAAGGACCGCTGATAAACATTGGAACGATCCCCTCGCCTTGCAAACCTTGAACGGAATCAATTCCAATATCCACTGCGTTAGAGCCATTTTGGAAAAAGGTATTTACATACTTCACAGCATCTACAAACGGTGCTTGGTTGAATAGCGGATTGCCCTGCTCGTCAACCAGCTTGGAACCGTTCTGGAGAGCAAACATAAAGCCCATGGACTGCTCCTTTGCACTAAAGGAGATACCATATTTGCCTTTACCCCGAGCCGCTAGCTTTTGAGCAGCATCGGACAGTTCCTCCCACGTTTTAGGTGCTTCATTGTATCCAACCTGTTTTAGTAGGTCCGAACGATAGAATAAAACTCGCGTTTCAGTGTACCAAGGTACGGCGACCGGTTTAGCTTCAAATTGAGCCGTACTCACAGCGCCCTTGAAGAAATTTTTCGCTTCAAGCTCAGGGTATTTGCTGATGTAAGGCGTGATGTCTGTTAGTGCACCCGCAGATGCTAATTCCGGCACCCATGATGTACCGAGCTGGACAACATCTGGACCTGATTTTGAGGCAACCGCCGTGAGCAATTTGTCGTGAGCGTTATCCCAAGGCAACGCCTGTACATCAACGTGAATATTTGGATTTTCTTTTTCAAAATCTTTTACAATTTCAGGCAGCAACTTCCCTTCCGCTCCCATTCCCCACATGGTGATGGTCGTCTTGCCATTTGCATCTTTGCCCGACGAATCATCCTTGGATGAACAACCTACCAGCGCACCCCCCAGTAATAAGGTGCTTGCCAAAATGATCCCCAATGTTCTTTTCATCATACGAATTCCTCCCGAGATGATCAGTTTACCGATCATGCAATATGATAACGGATTCAAGCACATGAATTTTGCAAAAATTCAATAAGCGACTTCCAATGACCAAATATTGCAATTTGGAGCGACTAAAATCGAATTTTGCAAAATCCTGATACATGCAAATACATAGCAGTTAAAGCATACCGTTATAACAATTATGTTTAAAGCCTAAGGACCATACTCATCAATAGAAACGTTTCGATAGTCATTATAGAACAAATTGAAACCGTATTCAATAGGGATATTATTTTTTATTTACTTAGAATCACATCTCTTTTTCATTTATTTCAATCTTTATTACGCTATTTGTCCTATAAAAAACCCCCGTTTTGCATTTGACTCTCCATTTGGAAGCGTATATAATCCAACTGAGTCCAACAATAGAAACGTTTCGATTAATAATACAACAGAAGATTATGCTTCTATACTAGCTATTAGCCTGTTCAGCACTTTTTTGAATCAACTTTATCCAAAAAATCTCATGAATCTGAAAAAGAGAGCTGTTTTACCAACCATACAGCTTACGGAGGATTATGATGGAACAACACCTGAATTCCTATTTACAAAACATGACTCTTGAAGAAAAAGTTGACCAACTGCTTCAGCTTGTGGGTGGCTTTTTTGAAGAAGCGGGTACAGAGGGCCAAATTACTGGGCCTATGGCTTCTCTCGGCATCACAGAGCAGACGGTTCACAACGTTGGTTCCGTGCTCGGCCTTGCAGGAGCCCAGGAAGCAATTCGTGTTCAGCAGGCTCATTTGAGTAAAAACCGTCTGGGTATCCCGCTTTTAATTATGGCAGATATTGTACACGGCTTCAAAACGATTTTCCCTATACCGCTGGCTATGGGTTGCTCATGGGATATGGAACTTGCAGAAGAGAGCGCTACTATCGCTGCTCGGGAAGCAGCCGTATCCGGTGTTCACGTCACATTCGCTCCTATGGTCGATCTGGTACGTGACCCACGCTGGGGTCGTGTAATGGAATCTACTGGGGAAGACCCTTATCTCAACAGTCAATTTGCCCGTGCGTTTGTGCGCGGATTTCAGGGTAATGATCTGACGAATGATACCGAGCGGGTAGCCGCATGCGTGAAGCACTTTGCTGCTTATGGAGCCGGTGAAGGTGGACGTGATTACAATACCGTAGATGTATCTGCATGGCAGCTGCGAGAGTATTATCTCCCTTCCTACAAAGCTGCTTTAGATGAAGGCTGCGAAATGGTGATGACGTCCTTCAATACCGTAGAAGGCGTAGCGGCAACGGGCAACAAGCGCCTGATGCGTGATCTGCTTCGTGATGAATGGGGTTTTGACGGTGTGCTCATTTCGGATTGGGCCGCGATCAAAGAGCTTATTCCTCACGGCATCGCCGAGGATGAACGGGAGGCAGCAAAAAAAGCATTGCTGGCAGGCGTAGATATTGAAATGATGACCTCCTGCTACAATGGGCACCTGCCTGAGTTGATTCGCAGCGGACAGCTGGATGAAGCGCTCGTTGATGAAGCCGTGATGCGTATATTGAAGCTCAAACAAAAGCTGGGCTTGTTCGAGAATCCGCTACGCGGCGCAGACCCTGAGCGTGAACGTGAAGTCGTATTCTGCGAAGCCCACCGTGCGGTTGCTAAAGAACTAGCCATTAAATCATGCGTGCTGCTCAAAAATGATTCTGTGCTTCCATTGAATCGCAATCAACATATTGCATTGATCGGGCCTTTTGCAGAGAGCGGCGATATTCTGGGCTCTTGGTCATGGAGCGGTTCACAAGAGGAAGCCATTCGTGTTGTTGATGGATTCCAATCGAAAATATCCTCCTCGCTGCTCACGGTGGCGGCAGGATGCTCTGTAGACAACATAACAGAGGAGCAATATGCAGAAGCTCTGCATGCTGCCAGTCAAGCAGAGATCATCGTACT
The DNA here is from genome assembly GCF_044784315.1 of Paenibacillus sp. DP01. Taxonomy (NCBI): domain Bacteria; kingdom Bacillati; phylum Bacillota; class Bacilli; order Caryophanales; family Paenibacillaceae; genus Paenibacillus; species Paenibacillus sp. DP01. The sequence continues at coordinate 384,774 of NZ_CP173059.1, read as the reverse complement.
AGCGCTTGGCGAGCGCTCAGATATGAGTGGTGAAGCAGGCAGCCGTTCAAATATTCGCCTGCCGCAGGCTCAATTGGAATTGGTGAAACGCCTGAAGACACTGAACAAGCCCATGGTAGCCGTATTGTTTAATGGTCGTCCATTGGATCTGCACGGCGTCATTGAAGAAGCAGACGCTGTACTGGAAGCCTGGTTCCCTGGTGGCGAAGGCGGCGCGGCAATTGCCGATTTGTTATACGGTGATGCTGAACCTACGGGTCGTCTGACGATGTCCTTCCCGCAATCGGTCGGACAGGTGCCAGTGTATTACAATCATTTTAATACTGGACGTCCGCAGTTAGATCCGAACACAACAGAACGCTACGTGTCTCAATATCTAGACGTACCGAACGAACCTTTATTCCCGTTCGGCTATGGCCTGAGCTACACCGATGTAGCCTATGACAGCTTACAACTTTCAGGCGATACTCTTATTCCCGGTCAAGAACTGACCGTTAGAGTGCAGGTAACGAACACAGGAACACGTCCAGTCGAGGAGACCGTTCAGTTCTATGTCCGTGATATCAGCGGTGATACGGTTCGCCCCATGAAGGAACTGAAAGATTTCTGCAAAATCCTGCTTGCCCCAGGCGAAAGCCGGGAAGTGGAGTTTACATTGACCGAGCCTCAGCTGCGCTATCATCATGCAGATTTGAGCTTTGACAGTGACAGCGGTGAATTCGCCGTCTTTACAGGACCTAACAGCCGAGATACTACTGAAGGCCGTTTTCGGTTAGTAAAAGAAACAGGAAAGTGAGGCGTTCCCTTTGATGAATACAAGTCTAGACCAAAATATTTTGCTGCGGGCCGGAGACCTGTCTTTTACCTTCCTAAGCAGCGGTGATGTGTACAAGATCGCTCACGGCTCAACGATGATCAACCAGCTGTTGACCAATTCAGTCGATGGTTCCCTGAACAATCTGTACTTGAGACTGTATCGTCCTTCCGGCGTAAGCATCACTCCTCTGCTGGGAGTTCGTTCGCCCGGCGTAATCCGACAAACGGATCAGCAGATTATATGGGAAGGGTTCACTGCCGGTGTAGGCTATCAGGTGACCTTCACACTCAGCCGCCTGGGAGTATGGTTCTGGGATGTAACCCTACAGGGCGATGATGTTGAAGCAGATATTGTGTACGGTCAGGATATCGGCATTGCCGATACCGCTGCTGTGCGCAGTAATGAAGCTTATTTGTCTCAATATATTGACCATACTGTCTATCATGATGAACAAAGAGGCTATACCGTTTGCTCACGTCAAAACCAGCCTCAAAGTCAGGCATTCCCATACATTCAACAAGGCTCGTTAACCCGCACTGTTGGTTACTCGACAGACGGATTTCAGTTCTTTGGACTTTCTTACAAGGAAACGAATGAGCCGGAAGCACTGCGCCGCGACACGCTCGCCAATGAAGTGTATCAATACGAATTCGCTTATACGGCGCTGCAATCTGAGCGGGTAAAACTCGCTGGGGAAGCTCGCTTTACGTTTTACGGTCTGTTCCAGCCGAGCCATCCGGCTGCAGTGACGAAGCTGGAGTATCAGGACCTGGTAACCAAAGCACGCGATGAAGTAGCTGCCGTTCTAGCGGACGCTTCTGAGACCAGCATACCAGCACACGCGGCAAGTGATCTTCAGGCAGGGCGTGTGGCCCCAGCTCAAACCATCGGTGAACCGCTGCGCACACTGGACTTGACCGATGCCGAAGTGAATCAGCTTTTCCCGAAACGCCAGGAAGAAGAACGGGATGGCGATACACTACTTTCCTTTTTCACGGATAGCTATGAGCATGTCGTACTCAAATCCAAAGAGCTTCGTGTAGAGCGTCCTCACGGACACATTTTAATGGGTGGGCATTACTCTGGAGGTAAGGAAGAAACCATTACAACCACTTCCTATATGTACGGGGTATTCAATTCCCAACTCGTGATCGGCAATACGAATTTCAACAAAATGATCACCAACGTTCGTAATGCGCTCAACATTCCCAAGACATCCGCTCAACGTATCTACGTCGGAATTCAAGGAAAATATCGCCTGCTCACCATGCCTTCCCTGTTTGAGATTGGCTTTAATTATGTGCGCTGGTATTACAAAACGGCTGACGATACATTCATTATTACAAACCATACGAATGCTGATAGCCCAGAAGTGCGGCTTCACATGCGCTCGGCAAGTGGTAAAGCCTATCCATTCCTGATCACTCAGCAAATGTGTATGCATGTGAACGAATATGAGCTTCCGTTTCATATGGAACACGAAGGTGATGACCTGCTCTTTAGAGCTGATTCCGCTTCCCTGAGCGCCGAGGCCTATCCCGACCTGCTTTACCGAATGCACGTAGAGGGCGCTCCATTACAGCATGTGAGCGACGCTCAAGCACTGCTACAGGGTGGAGCCTCTCCTGATGCATCCCTGGTCGTTTTGGAACTGGGCGACAGCAGCGAATGGACCTGCATTGTACAGGGCTGGCTGCATGGCCGCTCGACCGGAAAGGACCGAGCACACAAGGAGCTACACGCCTCCTTTGAAGATGAGCGCGAGCGCTACCGGGAGTATTTTGCCGAGCTTATGAATGGCTTCCATCTGACGCTTGGCCAACAGGAAACCAGCGAGCTATTCCGTGTGAACGCAGTGGCCTGGTGGTACACCCACAACATGCTCGTCCACTACTCTGTGCCTCACGGTCTGGAGCAATACGGCGGAGCAGCCTGGGGAACACGTGATGTATGTCAGGGGCCTGTCGAATATTTTTCGGCAGTGCAAAATTTTGATGAGGTTCGTTCCATTTTGCTAACTGTATTCAGCCATCAGTATGAAGACAGCGGAAACTGGCCGCAATGGTTTATGTTTGACAACTATACTCACGTGCAGCAAGAAGAAAGCCATGGGGATATTATCGTTTGGCCGCTCAAGGTACTGGGCGATTATTTGACCGCTACCCGTGATTACAGTATTCTGGGAGAAAATGTGCCTTACACCCATCGGCATACTTTCGATTATACCAAGCAGACTGCGCCCCTTATGGAACATGCCCTGAAGGAAATCGAATATATTCGAGAGAATTTTCTGCATGATACGTACTTATCGGCTTATGGCGATGGCGATTGGGATGACACCCTCCAGCCAGCCAATGCGCAGCTGAAGCAATACATGGCGAGCAGCTGGACGGTTGCACTCACCTACCAAGTGATTCGTAACTTTGCTGCTGCGTTGGAGCAAGCTCCAGTAAATGTAGTAAGCGAAGCTGATAAGATCGCACAAGATCTACATCAGATGGCGAACGGCATCCGTAAAGACTTCAATCGCTACATGCTGGAGAGCGGAATTATTCCAGGCTTTGTATATATGGAAGAGCCTGGTCAACCCAAGCTCATGCTCCATCCGTCCGACACCGAGACGGGAATCCACTACCGTTTGCTGCCGATGACACGCAGCATGATCAGCCAGTTGCTCACGCCTGAGCAAGCATTGGCTCATGAGCAGCTCATCCGCGAGCAGTTCCTCTGCCCGGATGGTGTGCGTCTGATGAACCGCCCTGCTCAATATGATGGCGGTGTGAGTTCGCACTTCAAGCGCGCAGAGCAAGCGGCCAACTTTGGACGTGAGGTGGGGCTGCAATATGTGCACGCTCATATCCGCTTTGTGGAAGCCATGGCCAAGTTAGGACGCAAGGATGACGCTTGGCACAGCCTGAAGCTCATCAATCCGGTCGGCATCCGCGCGACCGTACCGAATGCCGAATGGCGCCAAAGCAACGCGTATTTCAGCAGCTCGGACGGTAAATTTAACACCCGCTATGAAGCACAGGAACGGTTTGGTGAACTGCGGGAAGGAGCCGTACCCGTCAAGGGTGGCTGGAGAATCTATTCCAGCGGTCCGGGAATCTACATGAATCAGCTCATATCGAATGTCCTTGGTATTCGTCAGTCAGGCGAGGACCTGATCCTGGACCCTGTGCTGCCGGACGATCTCAACGGATTGGAATTTAAATTTTCCTTTGCAGGAAAGCCAATCACCTTCGTCTACCGCATGCTGCAAGAGCATACGAGCGGTGAGCAAGGCCGTGCAGTATTGAACGGTGCCCCTCTGGAAAGTGAGCCAGCCGATGATAATCGCTATCGTTCCGGTGCCTTGCGCATCAAACGTGAGACTTTCGAGCAGGCGTTAGCAGAACATGATGGTGTACACCGTCTGGAGATTATTTTATAAATCGAATGATGCATAAGCAAAATCAGGTATAGGCAACAAAGGAATGGCGATCTTGCGGGATCGCCCTTTGCTGCTTGCATGTAGAACTACGACATTTTGAATAGATATGTGGTTAATAATCCATATACAATAGCACATATAAGACGAACACAAGGAGGTGACGTTGTGGTCAGCATTAAAGATATCGCCAAACAGGCGGGCGTTTCCATATCTACCGTTTCATATGCTTTGAACGGTAGCGATAAGGTAACAGAAGAGACTTGCGCACGTATTTTGGCCATTGCCAAAGAGCTTAACTATGTGCCCAATGCCGCCGCACGGAATCTCAAGAAAAGGCAGACCAAAATTATTGGCGTATTCCTGACTGATTTTCGCGGAGACGTTTATGGAGATTTGCTGTACGGCATCAAGGAAATTTTGAACCGCAAGGGCTATGACCTCATTGTCTGCAGCGGCAAGCAATCACATCGAATGCTGCCAGAACGCATGATTGACGGTGCCATCGTACTGGATCAGACGTTTGATAGTCAGGAGCTGCTGAACTACGCCGAGCGCGGACATAAAATTGTCGTATTGGACCGCGAACTGAATCATCCTAACATTAACCAGGTGCTGCTGGATAACAAAGCAGGTGCCGCGCTCGCCATAGAGCATCTATTGGAATTGGGACACCGCAAGCTATATGTTGTGACCGGACCAGAAGGTTCTTATGATTCCTGGCAGCGGATGCAGGCGGTCAAGCAGACCATTGAGCGTAGCGGCGTCGCCGAGATGATTGAAATTGACGGCAATTTCGAGAAATCGGGCGGTGAGCAGGCGGCTGAGATCATTTTACAGCAGCAGGCTCGCCCAGATTCGGAACCTGTAGCTGTATTTTGTCTCAATGATGAAATGGCCGTAGGCTTTTACAATCGAATGGCTCAGTCAGAGCTTACCATTGGCAAGGATGTTCATATCGTCGGCTTTGATAATATCGAGCTGGCGCAATATATTCAGCCCCGGCTGACAACGATAGACTACTCCAAGCGCAAATGGGGCGCTGTAGCCGCTGAACAGGTTCTCAAAATCATTGCCGGGGAAGACGTGGAGCATGAACGGTTGTACGTTACGCTTGTCCAAAGAGAATCGGCAGGCGCGGCGCTCATCACCCAAGACCAGCAGGAGCACTAATGAATCGTACAGAAGTGCCCCCACCTACCCACTTCCAAAAAAAAGAACTTCCACTGTCCCAAAATGGGTAGGAAGTTCTTTTAGCTATACTTATTTAACCTAACAAAACCTCAAGTAAATTCGCCAACGACCGTAAGGGATTGGCAATCGTCAGCCCTGTCTCCAACTCCACCTGCAACGCAGCATCAACCATCGATAACTGTGCTACAGCCAGCCCTCTGCTGGGATCAGCCTTCCTCAATTCATGCAATGAACGAACCAGCAATTCCTCATACTCATCTTTACGTCCCTGCATAATCAGTTCAAAAGCGCCCTCCACCACCTTGACCTCTATTAAAGAAGAGAGGTCCGGCTTGCCTAATAGATTGGCCGTATGATAAAGACGCTTCATCGTGCCCTCTACGGTAGCCGGATTCGTGAATACCAAGGTTCGTGGCAGCAAATCATCACACATCTCATGAAATAGAGGCTCATCCAGTGCGACAATTGGCGTAGGCATTGACCCTTGAGCCTTCTCCGCCAAAGCAATATAATTCGTACACGTTATCAAAATAACGTCTAGATCGCTTTGAGACATCCAGCTCAGCTGCTCTTCTACCTTGCGACTGGCATCATCTGAAGAAAAATGCGGATCCGACGATACCCGGCGCATAAGTCCCGGTTCCACAAAATGTACCAGCTCCACCTCATAAGAAGCAAAAGCTCGTTCCACATAGGCAATGTTCGAATGATGCGCATGCAGGCAACCCACACGTTGCTTCAAGTCTTCCACCGTCCAACCCCCTGATATGTTTGCCCCATTTTAACAGGAACCTGACGGTCTGGACAGTGCCAATCAGATCACACGACGAGAGCGTATTCTTTAAAATTTACCGTTCGTATTTTTCCACTCTGTTTTAGCTGGAATCTCCTGAACTACATCCCAATGCTCGGCTATTTTGCCGTTCTCCACACGGAACAGATCATAGACAGCGGCTGAGATTCCCTTAGGAGATTTCAGTTCACTTACAACCAGCACGAAGTTGCCTGCTCCAAGAACCATATGCACCTGATCATATCCAATAGAAGCTCCTTGACCCGTAGCGGATAATGCTTGCTTCAGACTGGATACACCGTCACCAAAAAGAGGATTATGCTGAATGTACTGATCCCCATTATAATAGCTTTCCAATGCTGCACGATTTTTGCCAACCAGCACATCATCTACAAACTTGCGGATCAGCGTCTTGTTTGTCTCGGTTTGGTTGAGATCCGTGACTTGTGTTGTTCCGTCAATCATGGTATGTCCACTTGGATTGGTTGGAGCCGAGTCCTGCATGTTATCCCAATGCTCAACAATTTTACCATTGCTATCGAAGCGGAAAATATCAAAAGCAATGCTCGTTTTCCCTGCAATAGACTTTTTATAATGTACTGCTACATCATTGCCATCCTGAATAACCCGCTGGACTTCAACCAGCACATTGGCTCCCTTGGATTGGCTAATCCCTTGCAAAAAGGCATCTCTCCCGCTAGCAAAGCTCGGATTATGCTGAATGTACTGATCTTTGCTGATCCAAGCCTCAGCTGCTTTCGTATCGCCCGTTTCAAAGCTCTTCAGAATCTCTACAACCTTATCCTTATTACTCACCCCGATTTGCAAGGTCTGGCTGGCCGGGTCCCAAATCACTTGCTTGCCCCACGCTTCTTTGACGACATCAACTGGTACATAGGTTACCCCTTGCTTGGTCAAAATGGTCGAGGTGGACAGTGGTACCTTAATCCCGTTGATTTGCGCTTCCGGACTGCCTGATACCAGTACAACCGTCGCTTGATCATAACGAATCGTCGTACTTTGACGCGCCGTATTGAATGTAATATGCTTGGCGTCCAGCGGAATTCCTAAACTAGTAGCCAATTGTCTCAGGGGGATCAACACCTGCTTATTTCTCACGATAGGCGCAATTTTGTAAGCCTCCTTCTTGCCATCTACCCAAACCTGGATACCCGTAGTAGGTTTTACGTCGGCTGCTAAAGCCGGTACAGCAGAAGACAGAACGAGCAAGCCAGCAAGTGCAGCAGTAACCGTATGTTTTTTCATGAATGTAAGCCCCTCTCAACCTGTAAAATAGAGTATGGAACGCAATTTCTCTTTATGTAACTAATGTGGTTGCAGTTAACTACGAAGGTATGAACTCTTCCCCACCTATCTAACTTTAAACCCCATTTAAATCATTTGAAACCTTATTAACCCTCCTTTGAATTTTTATACTTATGACCGTTGTCATGCAAGTCACAAACCTTCGAATAAAGGATATGGAAAGCAATAACAATGTATGATCATCCTCATCATTTTATTATAAATAACATGTACTAATGAAGTTAGCTCAAAAAAAGCGGCTCCTATCACCAAGCGAATGGACGTTTTTTGAATAGAAAGCCGCTGTTACCTCATTCATATTGTTATACAGATAACGTCCTCCGAAACTTGATAAAGCTCCCAATTCGCCAGATTGAGATATATACCAGCGCCATCGTAATGGCCAGCATGCTAATTTCGGTCGTACCCAAACTACTGAGGTATTGAGTCAGAACAACCCGAATCAAAATAATAGCGATAATAATATACTTAAAATATTGGTTCGGCTTGGGATAGATGAGACCGTCATCTCGTCTTTCATACGCCGTATGCAGCAAAATAACGTAGCCAAACAGAGCCCCTAATAACCCAGCAACCAGCAGCTCCCAAAAGGCGGGAGGCGCGTACGTTTGACCAGGAATATGCATCAATTGATATACCGATATCATCATAGCTGGGAAAGCGATAAACATAGGAAGCAAAATCCGAAATCCTTTTCCCTTTACCGGGCCCCTTCGTCTTTTGGTTCTCAACCAAATCATCAGACCCACCAGAACAGCCATCAATGCATAGATAAAGATTGTCGCCATGGTGAAATTCCTTTCTAATATAGAGTCATTTATCCTAAGTTAAATCGACAGTTTTTTCTCCAGCAAATAAGCGTTCAAGCGGATCAATGCATATGCAGCAACCCAACTAATCAACACCGCAACCGGAAAATGCCAGGTAAAAGGAAACCACTGTCCGTTGTGAACATGATGAAACTGCTCATAAATCCGCTGATCGCCTGACCAATAAAAGACGCTTCCTCCACCCATCAAAAGAATCCACAGGATTGGGCTAAGCGGCCGCAAGGTGCTGTATTTGGTACTGGCCGTCAGCAGACCCAGCGCAATAACCAACGGCGTAAAGGCGATAATCATTACAAACCAGTTTAAGCCGGCTATCATAAAAGACGCTGCATCCGCAAACGTATAAGCCTGTATGGTCGATGAGATAAACAGCGCGTATAGAGAACCTACTACAAACAAGAGCAATATCACGACAATGGTTTGTAAAATAGCAGCAATCCATTTGGCGCTAATTAGCCACATACGCGGATAGGGAAGGGTCAGCCACCATCCGTAGGTGTCATTTTCCCATTCTCTTCTCAGCATTCCCACACCCATGAAAACAATCATGTACGGCAAGCCCAGGGTGACGTACCACAGCCTTGTCAATTCGAGTTGGTTGTGAAGAGCGAAGTACAAGGAAATCGCGAACGCTGCAATTAGAAATAGTGAGAAATATACAAGTCTCCACGATCTGGGCAGTCGATTGCGGCTTTGCTTTCTCCAGCTTCCTTTATTTCGAAATTCATGGCGTATTAAATCTTTGAACAGCCCGGATGAATTCACGCCTTCCACTCCCTTTTGTACAAATTGCGGAACACCTGGTTCAGCGAGCCATGCTCTGCACGCAGATCATCCGATTCACCAGACCATATCACTCGCCCGCGGTCCATCATGACCGTGTAATCAAACAAGCCTTCCACTTCCTGAATATCATGTGTGCTAATGAGTATAGATTGTTGCCGATCCTCCAAATAATCAATAATCCCAGCTACGATCGCTTCTCTAGAGAGGACATCAATGCCTACAAAAGGTTCATCCAGGATCATAAGCGGTACTTCTCGTGCCAGGCACAGAATCAGCAGCACACGTGCCTCCTGTCCGCGACTCAACCCGGCCATCTTTAGCTCCAATTCCACATCCATATGGTCAGCAAGTTTATAGGCATCCTCTATATTGAAGCCAGGCAAAAAGGACTTCCCCCATTCCAGCGTCTGCTGAACTGTATGATTGGGATACCAGCGTGCCCGGTCAGGAAGATAAGATATATTCCGGTTGGTTTCCCAGCCAGGCTGTTGGCCCAGCACCTGAAGCTCGCCCCCGTCCGGCTGAATTAACCCCGTGATGGCTCGAAAGAGGCTGGACTTCCCGCAGCCATTGGGCCCAAGCACACCTACAATACGTCCTGCCGGAATGACGACATCCAGTTGGTCCAATGCTTTTTTATTTCCATATTGCTTCATCAGTTGCTTTGCGGTTACCACAGACTCCGTCATGCCTTTTCGCCTCCTTCCTTGTGATCTCCGTCCTGTCGGCTTCTTATATATTGCTGTACATCTTCCCAGGATAATCCCAGGCTGCTCATCTGTCCGAGAAACTGATCGATATACGACATAGCCAATTGTTCCCGAAAGCTGGCAATCCGCTCACTGGACGAAGTTACATACGTACCCAGACCGCGTCGCTTCTCAGTCAATCCGTCCCGTTCCAGCTCCTGATACGCCCGCATCACGGTATTCGGATTCATACGCAATTCCTGCGCCAGATCACGCACAGATGGCATTTTGCTTCCCATTTCAATCTCTCCTTTAGCAATGGAGCTTCGTACTTGATTTAATATTTGTTCATATAATGGCTGGCTAAAGTCTATTAAAAATCGGAACGAGCCAACCCGTTGTTCTTCCATGGGTGTTTCCCCCTAATTCGGCTGTATCTATCGTGCCTGTAGTGTATTATATCACTTAATACACGTAATACAATAGCAATTCGTTAAAATGCTAGTCCTGCCATCCAAATTCCATTCAGTAAATGCTCAGCTTGCGCTCAGATAGCATTCAAGTTAATCCCTTATGATGTATCACGTACCAAACAAACCATAAACGAAAGGTGGAAAATGAAGATGAAGAGCACCAAGAAAACAATTTTGGCCGGAACGTTGGCGTTGGCATTTTTAGGAGGCGGAGCGCTGTACTCCACAGGCGCAGCCCATGCTGCTTCAACTACACCTGAGAAGGCTCCTACTGCAAGCAAAGCACAGGCACCTAAGGGAAACCCTGGCGATGCTAACGGTCCACAAATCGCAGGAGGAAACTATGCTGAGAACAAGGCTCTCCTGAAACTATTGAAATTGTCCTCCAGTCAGTTGGATACACAGTTGAAGGCTGGTAAATCCCTTGCTACGATCGCCAAAGCACAAGGCGTGAGCGTAAACTCCGTAATTGATGTGATGGTTTCGGATATGAAGTCAAAACTCGCTACGGAAAAACAAAATGGCAAGATTACCGCAAGCGAATATAATCAGCGTGTTTCCAATCTGAAGCAAATGATTACCGATATGGTGAATGGCGTTAAGCCCTCTAAGCCACCAGTAGACGGGGCTAAAGGAGAAGCAGGTAAAGCTCCAGCTAAAACAGATGCGGCTAAGGCTCCTGCTAAGCCAAATGCAGCTAAAGCCTCTGATAAGCAAAAATAGCTACAGCTTCTGTTTTCCAAAAGCTGTAGCTCGATAAGTCACATTCATAAGAACGATTTGTTAATCTGACACAGCCACTCCACAATAATAAATCTCCATCCGGCCTCCCTGTACGGATCGAGAATGAATAAGCCTGCCCTCTGCTACGATACAACAGAAGAGGACAGGCTTATTTTTCATGCACTTCATACAATATGTGGTAAACTAACTTAAGCCAGAGATCACATTTTTTATCCTGATTCAGCAAAAGGAGTATGTAATGAAAATAAATAAACAGGAATTTCATGCACAAGGAGTAAGCTATATCATTAGATCGGCTATGATTCAAGATGCGATGAATTTGTCTGAAATCCGCTTACGGTTGGATGGAGAGACTGAAAATTTAGACAGAGAAAAGGGAGAAGCATTCATAAGTACATCCGGTTTTGAACAGCTTATTAAAGCCGATACAGAGCACGCCAAAAATCTATTTTTAGTTGCGGTCGTTCATGATAAAGTCGTTGGATTTTCAAGATGTGAAGGTCATGTTCTGCGTCGATTCGCTCATAAAGTTGAATTCGGTGTGTGTGTACTAAAGGATTTCTGGGGGTATGGAATCGGGACGAATCTTTTGAAAGAGTCTATTTCCTGGGCAGACTCTAACGGCATCCAGAAAATGAACCTACAAGTTCTAGAAACCAATAATAAAGCCATTGAACTTTATAAAAAGCATGGATTTGAAATCGAAGGGTTATTAAAAAACGACAAGATTCTCTCAGATGGTCAATACTACAACACCATAATCATGGGAAGATTCCATAACTAAAAAAGATCCTGTTCCACAGGATCTTTCATCATTTCGAGGCGATATTGGCCCTAGTAGCGATAATCATCGTAGGGATTGCGATTACGATAATGGTCTCGCGGCTGTTGGGCTGCGGTAATCATCAAAAATATGCCTGAGAGCAGGTGCATTAACCAGCCTACAAATGGAATCCACCCAACAACCGAGGTCACAATCCCTAAAATAGATCCATAATAAGTCTCTTTATTAGTCACCGATAGTACCAACGTAACAATGTGGAAAATCAACATAAAGAACAATACAGTATACGCAGAATTTATGACGAGCAACCCGCCCAAAACAGGAATAGCAAAAAATAGCTCCAATCCGCCCGTAATCCATTTTAATGTTTTTGATGGTGTCATTGTTCCACTCTCCCAATGCTGTTTCATTCCATAAGTATATCCTATCCCCATGCAGGATGACATACATATTTTACTAATTTTATACTTGTATAGCGACGACCTCACCCCTTTTTCGAATGAGCTAAGCCCTGACTACATATATGTGAGAGAGAACGAAATTTCGTGATTTTTAAAGGGGGGAGCATCATGGGATATTATATTGAAGTGGAACGTGGCGTTAAGCTGTATGTAGAAGATATAGGAGAAGGCATCCCTGTTATGATGGTGCACGGCTGGCCACTGGACCATCGAATGTACGAATACCAGGTTGCCCTGTTGCCTGCTTACGGATACCGCTGTATTCAAGTAGATCTTAGGGGGTTCGGGAAGTCTGATCGACCATGGCATGGCTACAATTATGATCGACTGGCAGACGATCTCCTGGCTGTTATACAGGCCCTTCAATTAAGCCATATACGGCTAATCGGTTTTTCTATGGGGGGAGCAATTGTCACGCGCTACTTGAGCAGACATAGGGGATGGGGTGTTGATCAGCTAATTTTGATCGGAGCTGCCACGCCTCGGTTTACCCCAACCAGCGACTTTCCTTACGGCACTCCTGTCGCAGAGGTAGATAAACTCATCACACAAGCCTATACAGATCGTCCGCAACTGGTAACATCATTTGGCGAAATGTTGTTCGCCAAACCCGTCAGCCAGAGTTTACGTGACTGGTTACGTGATCAGGGCTTTGCGGCTTCGGTTCATAGCATGGCTTGTACTTTGTATTCACTGCGTGACTCTGATTTACGGCCCGATTTGCCATGTATACACGTGCCTACGTGGATTCTACACGGCAAGCTGGATCGGGTCTGCCCTTTCCCTCTAGCGCTCCAAACTCAAAAAGGAATTGCCGGCTCCAGGCTTATTCCTTTCGAACGAAGTGGTCACGGTGTATTTTATGAGGCACTACCTGAATTTAATTCCACCTTACTGAGCATACTATCCCCATCCTCTATACACCCTAATTGAAAGCCTGTTCTCAGAAAAACAAAAAAGACGCCTCAGCGCCGTTATGGCTATGGGGCATCTTTTACTACAAACATGTATCCGCTTAGGATTGTTTGGTATGATTAAAGCTCGTATTGTTTAAAACAGCCAGCTTTTTCTCGCCCTTCACCATGGCAGAACCGCAAATGGGGCATGTCGGCTCGACAGAAAAAGCGAAGTTATCCCGCATCCAGCCGTTGCATGTATCACTGGCGCAATTCCAAACAGTTGTAATTTCCTCAGGAATTTCATCCATTGGCTTTTTCCGTGAATTGTACATAAACATCCCTCTTTCTTCATGATTTATAAAGCGATAAGATGTAATCAGTTCAAAAACGGTCTTGTGAACAGATAAAAACAAATGCCCCAAACGCTATGTTCGGGGCATCTGAAGTAGGCTGTAATTTAAAATTACAGTTTTACAACGTTCTCAGCTTGTGGTCCACGGTTTCCTTCAACTACGTTGAATTCTACGCGTTGGCCTTCGTCCAAAGATTTGAAACCTTCGCCTTGGATTGCGGAGAAGTGTACGAATACATCGCTTCCACCTTCAACTTCGATGAAACCGAAACCTTTTTCTGCGTTAAACCATTTAACTGTACCTGTTTGCATGGAATTACCTCCAAAATATATTTATATGACCTTTATTTTTTACAAATAAAAATTCACATATTGCACAAGGTTATTTCAACCTAAAACAATAACCCTCTACAATATGTGAATCTCAGGTCACAATTTCAATATACTCATATTACCATAAGTGTATTGAAAACGCAAGCACTGGAGAATTTAATTTATGCAGAGTGCTTATGTCATCTATTGCTGCCTCAAGCTGTCTTCATTAGACAAGAGTGAGTCATTAACGCCTACTTAAAACATTATATCCGCAATTGCTTCCTATTATACCAGTAATCAAGAAATAAATATACACAACGTTGCGCAGGAGATGAACTTCTTGAGAAAAAGTCCATCCCCTGCTTTGTTTGCTCATTTTAATTACAAATCCGCTAGTGCTTTAATTTTCTCTGCTGTCAGCGCTTTGTTATATAACTGTACCTCGTCCATGCTGCCGTTAAAGTAGGCATCAGCGACAAAGCGGCTTTTACCGAGATACGCCTCGTTTGTCAGCAACTCATTAGGGTTAAAGGTAATACCGTCATTTACAGCTACTTCTTCACCATTTACATACAGCCTCCCTGTATTCCCCTCCAGTGTAACCGCCACATGGGTCCACTGGTTTAGAGGTAATGATGATTTGGAGAGCAGGCTCTGATCCGTACCTTCATGGATTGTAAACTGGAGTACACCGCTTCCTTGGGAAGGGGTGAGGAACATATGACGAGCCTGGCCGTTGCCGAAATCAAAAATCCGTTGCCAAGCGGCTCCGCCCTTCCAGTTCACCCACGCGGAAAAGGTAAAGTCCTTCGCATCCGTTACCGTGTTGGGCAGCTGCACGTAACCATCCTTGCCGTTCAGGGCAAGAGCACCGCCAAGCTTCCCATCTTTATCCCATGTGGCACCACCATAGGCCTTACCGTCGAGTTGATTATATGTGCTGTCGACAACCGAAGTTCCTTGATCCTCACTCCACGAGTAACGTGCGAGCTGAGGGCCTTGAGCCTGCTCGGGAACAATGGCACTAAAACTTTTCTTTGCTGTAGCTTTGTCCTTTTTAATAGTCGCCGTCAATGTAACTGCTGCAGGCTGGGAACCGGCTTCTGGACGGTACACTTCACCAGTGACAGAAATAATCTCAGGGCGGGAAGATTCCCACGAAATCGTGGTATCTTGTGCAGCTTGAGTAGGTAGCGTGAGATCATAAAAAACGTTGCTTGTGTCGCCTAGACTCAGATCCTTCTGCACCGCAGCTACAATCTTGCTGGCCTTCAGGTCAGGCTTTAGCGAACCCCATACTGCAACACCCTTGGAGGACAGTGCGGTAAAAGCAAGGGTTTTGGCTCCCGTGTCTGGATCACGGTGCCGCAGGAATACCCCTTTGTACTTCGCACCATCTGCTGTAATTTCCAGCTGATTGTCTGCCCCCAGCTTCCATGTACCGTTCACTCCGCCAGACAGTTTGCCACCGTGATCCAGATTGACGGTAACAGCTTGCTTAATATTGGCCGAAATTTCCTTCCCGTGATTTACATACGAGTATTGGCCGATGACATCCTTCTCTGACAGCTTTTTCAGTGAATCCTCATCTCCTGAATAACGATAAGGAGCAACTACAGGCCAACCGTCAGCGTTCATGAACATTTCATGTACCCGCACTTCAAACTGCTCACCTCTCCCCGGAAAACGGGAATGAAAAATGACAAAATGCTTTTTCGTCTTGGGATCATAATAAGCCGAGTTGTGTCCGGGCGACACATAGCCTGTACCCAGCCCTGTTCCCGGATCACCAATTTCTCTTGGAATTAGGTAATTACCTATTAACTTGACGCCGTATGGCTCAATGGAAGCGTCATCAAAAAGAGGTTTGTCAGGATTCGCTTTAACCTTGATCATGTCGTTGCCTTCAGCATCGTAGAAAGGACCATCCGGTGTTTTGGACCGAGCCACACGCAAGTTATATCCGCCATCCGCTGACAATCCGCCATAGGACAGGAACAAGTAATAGTAGTCCGTTTGTGGACTGTATTGTATGTACGGCCCCTCCATACGAGCATGGTTACCGCCCGTCAGTTTTTTCCCGTAGCCTTGGCCTGGTAAAGGCTTCCCTGTTTTTTCATCCATCTGCATAATGAAAATGCCTCCGGAGTAGGAGCCATATACCATCCACAGCTTGCCGTTCTTATCATAGAAAGTGTCAGGGTCTACGGCATTGGGATGCTTGGTTGCGTCATAGATCGTCCCATCTTCACTCGGTTGATCCCACATACCGGACTTCAGGAAAATTCCTTTATTCTTATAAGGTCCTTCAATTTTATCAGCAACCGCTAGGCCCATAGCTGAACGCGGGGAGTCTCCTTTACAAGCGTTATAGTACATATAAAACTTACCATCCGCCAGTTGAATGACATCCGCTGCCCACAGCGTGTCTGTCTGCGCCCAATCCAGCGCTTCCTTTAATTCCTCTTTGACGTTGGGAATCAATGCATTACCATTTGCCACACCTGTCGCAATTGTATCCCAATTCATGAGGTCTTTGGATTTGGCAGCCGCCAGATGTGAACCAAAAATGTAAAATGTATCTTTCACTTTCAGGATGGATGGATCATGTACGGAAGTCTCCTTGAAGGAAACAGCCTTTTTACTTTGGCTTAAAATGTTATCCAGACCTTGAGCTTGAAGGGTGGTTTGCTCTAGACTTTGAATCCCAGCTGTATCTGAATTGAGTGTGGACTCGGCGCCCACCAAAGAAGCAGGCAACAACAGTGCACCTGCCAGAGAAGCAGCCGTTACTTTACGAACAAATAATTGCTTCATAAATCAATCTCCTCTCGTTTTGAACATTCCTGCTAACATAAAACAATAATGAATAAGACGGTCAGGATTATGTTTGTATTAACTTCTCCACTCTTAAATTAAATGTTGATCATCCCCCTCTTTTAATTAAAGCGCTTTCAACTAATGTGAAAAATAAAACCTCCTTCTGTTAAGAAGGACGATTCAAACCTGACGGTTAATCGTATCTCTATATTATTCAATGAATATGGAAAATTCAATATGTAATTTTATATTTTTATGAATTATTCATTTAATTATTAACCTTAATAAATGTGTTGCTTTAATTCCTAGTTTAAAGTTATAATTTGACAAGTAAAATTCTATATGTTACCTGCCGATATATCTAAAAAGAATTGTTTTACGATGAACATAATACAAATATTTACATTTTATGAGGAGGTGAAAATATATGCAATGGTATTTAAATGGATTAAAAAACTATGTAGGATTCCAAGGTAGAGCAAGACGTACAGAATACTGGATGTTTGTTCTATTTAGTGTAATTGCCAGTTTTATAGTCGGTCTGATCGATGGTCTTTTGGGCTTAACTCCAATATTGACTCTCATCTACTCTCTGGCTGTCCTGTTGCCATCCTTGGCAGTTCTTGCTCGCAGACTGCACGACACGGGTAAAAGCGGTTGGTGGATTCTGATTGCTCTTGTGCCATTCGGTGGCATTGTACTGCTTGTATTCGCATGCCTAGACAGTCAGCCTGGCGACAATAAGTATGGGAAAAATCCTAAATTGTAATTTGATGTAGTTGGTCTAAAACCTCTTTCACTTTTGTGAAGGAGGTTTTTTTATACCCGCTTTTCCCCTATCGAAATTCCAGCTATAAGTTTACCAAGAGACTCCAGCGTCCATACTGGATTAAAAAGTATCCTCAAAGAGAGGAAGAACGTGCATGCGTTTTCGGAAAAGAACCCCCCTTAACAAATTTAGAAAGGCACCCGTTCAGCAAAGCGAGAGTAAGTCTGAACATCGCGCAGAACAGCTCAGTGCAAATATCGGAACCAATCTTCAGCAGATCAGACAAGCGCTTGGCAACAGCACCGACATCGTCATAAGAGAAATTCGAATCGGCAAGGACGGTGACCAGACCATTGCGATCCTCTATACCGACGGTTTGGTGGACCAAAATATAGTCTCCGACTTCATTATGGAATCAATGATGCTGGACAGCAGCTTGTCCAAGGACGTGGAATGCCGGATTCAAACTTCCTCTAACGTCATGCAAATGTTGAAAGATTACGCCCTCACTATTGGCAGCATCCAGGATATTAATGACTTTGAAGCCTTATATAACGCGCTGTTGTCGGGGGATGCAATCATTTTGATTGAGGGTGAGACGCAGGCAATATCGGCCAGCGCACGTGGATGGAAGGATCGGGGGGTCACCGAGCCTGCCTCAGAAAATGTCGTCCGTGGGCCTCGGGAAGGATTTTCTGAGACATTGCGTACGAACACAGCCTTGATTCGACGTAAAATTAAAGATCCGAATCTATGGCTGGAGACCAAACAAATCGGTCGTGTAACCCAGACCGATGTCGCTGTCATGTATATAAAGGGGATTGTGAACCCTAAATTGGTTGAGGAAGTACATGAACGATTGAATCGCATTGATGTAGACGGCATTCTCGAAAGCGGATATATCGAGGAATTAATCCAAGACAAAACCTTCACCCCCTTTCCGACAGTATACAATTCGGAACGCCCAGACGTGATCGCCGCCGAGCTGCTGGAAGGAAAAATTGCGATCCTGGTGGATGGTACCCCTTTTGTGCTTGTCGTGCCTGCATTATTTGTCTCCTTCCTGCATGCGGCGGAGGACTATTATCAGCGTGCAGACATTAGCAGCTTCATCCGTGTCCTTCGTTATACCGGAGTTTTTATTTCCTTGCTCGGTCCGTCCTTATATGTTGCCATCACTACGTTTCATCAGGAAATGCTGCCGACCTCACTGCTAATCGGTCTAGCAGCACAGCGCGAAGCGGTCCCCTTCCCTGCCTTTATTGAAGCACTCATGATGGAACTGACATTTGAAATATTGCGGGAAGCTGGCGTTCGCATGCCCAAGTACATTGGGGCAGCCGTCTCTATCGTCGGCACACTCGTCATTGGACAAGCTGCTGTCGAGGCGGGCATCATATCTGCGGCAATGGTTATTGTTGTATCGATTACTGCTATTTCCAGCTTTGTTCTTCCTGCCTACAATATGTCCATCGCTTTTCGTATGCTGCGATTCCCCCTGATGGGGCTTGCCGCTTCCTTTGGGCTGTTCGGAATTATCGTCGGAGGCATTGCCCTGATCCTGCATATGTGCAGCCTTCGTTCATTCGGCGTTCCCTATATGACTCCTTTTGCACCTCTCATACCGTCAGACACCAAAGATACCATCTTTCGATTCCCTCACTGGATGATGATGTCACGTCCCCGGTTAGTCGATCAAAAAAATGTCAAGCGTCGAAACAGCACTCCGCCCCGCAAATCACGGGAATAGAAAAAAGAGAAACCGTCAGAAAGGAGTGATCATCATGAAGCGGAAGAAGGCGTTTCTCTTCCTGATTCTTGCACTCGTCTTACTTCTGACAGGCTGTTGGAATCGTAGAGAGTTGAATGAGCTTGCCATCGCCGTCGGTATGGGAATCGATAAGCAAGGGGATCAATTCCGGGTCTCTATCCAAGTGGTGGACCCTGGCAAGGCATCGGCTAAAAAAGGAGCAGGAGGCGGGGCTCCAGCCACCTTGTATACAGAGGAGGCGGACACCATATTTGAAGCGATCCGGAAAATAACAACAATTAGTCCCCGGAGAATGTATTTTTCTCACCTGCGCATATGTGTTATCGGTGAGTCGTTAGCTGCCGAAGGGATGGCAAAATCTTTAGATTTACTCTCCAGATATCATCAGTTCCGCACTGATTTTTATATTGTAGTGTCCAAGGACGTTAGTGCGGAGGATACGTTGAAAATTATGACGCCTTTAAATCCGATTCCCGCCAATGACCTTTTTTCTTCCCTGGAAACATCACAGAAAAACTGGTCGCCTAGTACGACGGTAACCTTGGATGAATTGATTGCAGCTATGACTAGTGAAGGAAAGCAGCCTGTGTTGACAGGACTTCGGATCATTGGCAATAAAGAAATGGGAGAAACCAGCGACAATGTGCAAAAGATCGCTCCATTCAGTCGTTTACAGTATTCAGGACTTGCTGTATTCAGAAAAGATCGACTAATCGGATGGTTAGATGAAACTGAAAGTAGGGGCTATAATTTTATCCTTGGCAAAGTGCAAAGCTCTGTCGGTTACGTTGCTTGCCCTAGAGGCGGCAAAGTCGTCTCCGAAATCATTCGCACCCAAACCACTGTAAAAGGAAGCACCTATAGGGGAGAGCCCCAAATTCATATTAAAATGCAGGTTGAGGCCAACGTGGGAGAAGTCGAGTGTACTGACCTCGATTTGACCAAGGTAGGAACGATTTATGACATTGAAAAGCAAGAAGAAGAAAAAATAGAAGATATTATGAAGTCGGCCGTTAGAAAGGCCCAGCAATCCTACAAAACGGACATATTCGGATTCGGTGAAGCCATTCATCGCGCTGCCCCGAAGACTTGGAACAGACTGAAACAAAACTGGGATGAGGAACACTTTACAGAATTACCCGTAACGATCAAAGTCGATTTCAAGATTCGGCGCTTGGGCACCATCGGTAGCTCCTTTATGAATGATATGAAAGAGTAATTCCTCACTCCACAAAAGAAGGTGTTTTGCAAAGTGCTATCTCAAATCGTAAAAATCATCGGCATATTCCTCGTCGCTGCTGTAATTAGCTTAATTGAAGTCCCCGACATGTGGAAAAAAGGATTTAAAAAAGAGCTTTGGTTATTTTTCATCCTACTCTTTTTTGCGGTCGGAATTAGTTGTGCCAAGGTATTACACTGGCTCATTCCCACCCCCCTGGATTGGATAACAGCCATTTATAGACCATTCAGCAATTTCCTGATCCATATGGGCCTAATAAAATAAGAGGAGGTGAAAAACAAGTGCCCGCACAAATCAAAATCTCAGCACGACAAATCATGATCATATCTGCTTTATTTACGGTCGGAAGTGCAATCCTCATCGTCCCTTCAGGGATGGCACTTGTAGCCAAACAAGATGCGTGGATTGCCGCGCTCGTGGGGGTCGGGGCTGGGCTTCTTATCTTGTATATGTACAGCAAGCTTGCGGCGCTTTATCCAGAGATGACCCTGGTTGAGATGATGGAAACCCTACTCGGAAAATGGTTAGGCAAAACCGTAGGTTTTCTATTTTTCACCCTACTATTCATTAATGCTCCTGTACCGGTGTTATTTTATTTAGGGAATTTTATGACTACTCAAATGATACCGGAAACGCCGATTCTAGCGGTAAATATTCTTTTTGCACTTATCATAGTATTCGCTGCTCGGCTGGGTCTCGAAGTCCTGGCTCGTTCGGCCGAACTGTTGTTTCCTTTATTTACTCTGCTGTATATTTCTTTTGTAGGTTTAGTGGTATCCAACATTAAGCTGGAAAATGTCCAACCTGTATTGGAGGCAGGAGTAGGGCCGATTTGGCCTGCTGCCCTGTCCTTTTTTAGCACAGTATTTATACCTCATATTATTTTGCTCATGATTTTCCCTTCTTCTATAAATCGTTCCGATCAAACCCGTAAAGCTTTTTTCATAGGAAGCCTGATTGGCGGATTGATGCTGGTCGTGGTGGTTGCATTGACAATTTTGGTATTTGGTCCTGACTTAACGGCAAGGAATATATATCCTAGCTATGCGTTAGCCAAAAAAATTAGCATTGGCAACTTTCTACAGCGCATCGAAGCCATTATGGCTACAATGTGGTTTATTTCACTTTTTTTTAGAATCACACTGTATATGCACACCACAGTGACAGCAATAGCCCAAATCTTTTGTCTGAAAAGCGATCGGCAACTGGTGCTTCCTCTCGGGATGTTATTAGTCATCCTGTCCATCATCGTGTATCCTAATGTCCCTTACCAACAAACCTATGATACAAAGACGTGGATTCCCTATTCTCTATCCATTGGGTTGTTTTTCCCCTTACTGCTGCTCTGTATTCATGGGATACGAACAATCTGGTCAAAGAAAAAAACAGCATCCAAAGGGTAAATCACACTCTTTTTTCGTTATCTGCGAATTTTTTTAACGCTACCTGTTTACAATCTCCTCTTTTAGTTTATTTTAAACGAGTATTAAGCTGGCGCTAAGATTGGGCGTGTATGATGTATTTAAGAATCTGGTAACTACATAAGCCGGATGGGCTAAAGGCATAAACATCACTCCCGTTGGATATCCATATACCGTTCCACCCCCTCAGAAATTTAATGAACTACAAAAGGAGATTTACACTTATGAATCGAAAACGAATGTTGGTCATCTGCACACTGTTGCTGGCGTTATCTATTGGGCAGTCATCTACTTGGGGAAGTCGGGCTAATGCTGCTGCACTGGCTCCAGAGAGAGCCCTGCATGTACAGGACAATGAAGCTTCCAAGGATGATGATCTGTTG
Organism: Paenibacillus sp. DP01; assembly: GCF_044784315.1. Classification (NCBI taxonomy): domain Bacteria; kingdom Bacillati; phylum Bacillota; class Bacilli; order Caryophanales; family Paenibacillaceae; genus Paenibacillus; species Paenibacillus sp. DP01. The sequence goes on along the minus strand of NZ_CP173059.1, from coordinate 362,477 downwards.
AAAGCACTGGGTATATCCTCGGATGAGCAATTATATGATGCGTTATATAATGGTCAAACCTTGGCTGATATTGCACAAACCCATAATCAGGATGCTCAGGCTATCGTTGATCTACAGGTAGCTCAGTTGACGGAGCAGTTGGATCAACGACTGGCCAATAAGAACATTACCCCAGAGCAATACCAAGCCCATAAGGCAGAACTGACACAAGTCGTTGCCAAAAGTGTGTTCGGGCTATAAGCCTAGGACACGACCGAACATCAAAAAGGCGCTGAACCCATAGAGGATCAGCGCCTTTTCTGTATTTGATATAACTTACGCTTGATATACCCGAATCAGATTGGTCGTGCCTGCCTCAGCGACAGGGACACCTGCTGACAGGACTACAGTATCTCCTTTATGGATATATCCTGCATTCAGCGCGTTACGGATGGAAGATTCGAACATTTCATCCGTTGTGGCTACCTTATCCCCTTTAATCGGGAATACACCGGACAACAGGCAAATTTTAGCGAATACCGTGTTATTCGGAGTAACCGCAATGATCGGTGCCTTCGGACGATATTTGGACACCATACGAGCCGTGAATCCACTGGCAGTCGAGGTAATAATCGCTTTGGCATCCAGCTCCAGAGACGAACTCACCGCACCCTGACTAATGACTTCAGTAATGTTGGTGCTTTGGCGTGCTCTGCGCTTATCGAACTGCTCCTGGTAATCCAATTGTGATTCTGCACTGGCAGCTACCGCAGCCATGGTCCGTACGGATTCAACAGGGTATTTACCTGCAGCAGATTCGCCCGACAGCATCACTACGTCAGCTCCCTGCATAACGGCATTGAACACGTCACTAACTTCAGCTCTCGTCGGACGCGGGTTCACCTGCATGGACTCCAGCATGTGAGTAGCAACGATAACGGGCTTGCCGACCAGATTACACTTGTCGATCATTTCTTTTTGCATCACAGGCACGTCTTGAATCGGCACTTCCACGCCCAAGTCGCCACGAGCTACCATAATACCGTCCGAAGCTTCGATGATATCATTCAGGTTTTCCATACCTTCGGCATTTTCAATTTTGGAATAAATCTGTACATGCTCGGCATGATGTCCCTTCAAAATCTCACGGATTTCACGGATATCGTCGCCTTTACGCACAAAAGAAGCCGCAATAAGCTCGATACGCTGCTCCACCCCAAATTGAATGTGCTTTACGTCGCGCTCTGTTACGCCTGGAAGAGTTGTATGAATCCCTGGCAGATTCACACCTTTTCTCGGCTTCAAAATACCGCCGCTTACGATGTTACAAATCATCTCGGTTCCTTCGATGGAGGTTACAGTCAGATCAACCAAACCGTCGTCGATGAGAATGCGGTCACCTGCTTTGATATCCTTCGGCATATCTGGGTAATTCACCGAAATACGATGCTCGTCCCCCAAAATCTCTTCCGTGGTCAGAATAAGCTGGCTGCCTGGCTTCAGTAGAACAGATGCCTCCTTCAGCTTGCCAATCCGTATTTCCGGTCCTTTAATATCCATCATGACAGGGATACAGGTATTCATTTCCTTCGCTGCCTGTCTCACATTTTCAATACGTTTAACATGATCCTCCAGCTCCCCATGAGCCATGTTCAAGCGAGCTACAGTCATACCAGCCTGGATCATTTCTTTTAACAAATCAATGGAGTCGCAGGCAGGTCCCATAGTACAAATAATTTTCGTTTTAAGCATAGTAATGTCATCCTCCTGAATGTCTTTACTGTATAACTTCTTCTCCACTTTGCTTCTCTATCTACATTAAACTTATATAGTCCTATTCTACCTGTACCCGTTCACCAAGACTATGAACTATAGTATGATGGATGTATTACAGTATGATGAATGTTGAAGACATTGGAGAGTGAGTTTTGTGATTACATTGACGGGTATACGGCAGGACAATGGCGTAGACTGGTATGAAAAGGCTGGTGCAAATACCGACAACGATGACTTGCTATTTATTTTGGTCACCTTTGGCAAATGTGTATATTGGGTGAACGATAGCAAGATCATTCTGGGCAAGGGTGAAGCACTGCTTTTACCCGCTCATCTGAATTACTATGGCAAGAGCATTCCTACGCTTTTCCATACCAAGTATGTGATACATTGCCGCAAAACATGTACGAACAGCACACTTCCCATACTGAATACAGACCAGCCGTTATGGATCAAGCCCGGATGCTACGATTTGCTGCATGAACGGATCAAATCGATGTATTATCAATGGACTGAACACCCAAGCTACTACGCCCTGATGGCTGACTGTCTGCTGACCGAAGCCATGATTTATATGAACCAGGAATGGGACAAAGGTACCGTTCCTCGCGATAAAGAACGGCATGTAGAACATATGAAACAGTACATTCAGAATCACTACAGGGAAAAGGTAACCAAAGAAGAGCTTGGTGATGCCATTCGCAAAACCCCCAATTATGCCGCGACACTGCTGCGTGAGGTTACAGGCCAAACGATCAGCGAGCATGTACATACGCAACGTATTAAAACCGCCATCTACATGTTGACGGAGTCGCGGCTAACGATTCGTGAAATTTCGGAGTATGTGGGCTATAGTGATGTGTCCTATTTTCATCGGATCTTCAAACGCTTAACAGGCTGTTCCCCGTCCGAGTTTCTGGATGAACGTTCCTCCATCGTCTAATCTGATAGCCTGAAGCAGAATTTCACAGATAAAAAAATGGCCGCTTCACATCGAATGCTGCTCTAGTTATCCTTTTTTTCATTAAGGGACAAGAGCGCTCCGTGTAAAAGCGACCATTATATTTATAGTTACACGCATGAATCTGCGTATATTGATGCTGACTGAATGATATTATTTGGAGGAACCCGCTGTTTTGACTTTGTCCAGCATTTTATCGTTAAAGCCAAACATCCAAGTCAGGACAAAGGATACTGCCATAGCAGCCAAGTTCGCCAAAATATAAAACGGAAGCTGATGGTTCATGTAGAGCAACGTACCTGGAATAACCGTAACCGCCATCCCTGTAGCCGCTAAATGCAAGACCGAAGCAATAAAACCACCAACCGCTCCGCCGATGAGACCCATGACAAAAGGCTTCATATATCTCAAGTTGACCCCGAAGATAGCCGGCTCTGTAATTCCTAGGAAAGCAGAGAACGAAGAAGGAAGCGCCAACGCTTTCAGCTTGCTGTCCTTCGTTTTCAGACCAACTGCCAGACAGGCAGCTCCCTGTGCAGCCATTGCGCAGGTAATAATAGCATTGAAGGCATTTACGCCGTTCTTTTCAAGCAGTTGAATCTCCAGAAAATTAAATATATGATGCACACCTGTAACGACGATAATCTGATGCAAAAAGCCGATGACGATCCCTGCAATACCGAAAGGCAAATCAAGTACAAATATGGTTCCGTGCAGCACCCATTCTTCAAGTGAATGGAAAACTGGACCGATAGCAAACAGTCCCAAAGTGATCATAATCAACAATGTTAAAAATGGTGTGAGAATCAGATCCAGTGCTTCAGGCACCCGTTTGCGCAGCGCCCGCTCCAGCTTGGCTCCGATCAAGCCCACGAAGAAGGCTGGTAATACCGAGCCTTGATAGCCCACCACAGGAATAAAACCGAACATCGTCAACGGATGGGCTGAGCCGTCCGCAACACTATACGCGTTAGGCAAAGCTGGGTTTACCAGCATCAGACCGAGAACGATACCCAGCACCGGACTGCCGCCGAATACTCTAAAGGCTGACCATGCGACTAAAGCAGGCAGAAAGGCAAAAGCCGTATCCGTTAATACCTGTGTATATAATAAAAAGTTAGGTGAAATATCCTGCGGCGTCATGCCGAGCAATGCGAGAATTTGCGGCTGAGTGAGCAAACCGCGCAGTCCCATGAACAACCCCGTAGCGACCAGCACTGGAATAATCGGTACAAACACGTCGCCAAAGGTGCGGATAGACCGCTGGAAGACGTTGCCCTCCTTTTTCGCCTGACTCTTCACCTCTTCTTTAGATGAACCCGTCACGCCAAGCTTTTCAACCTCATCAAAAATCCGATTTACCGTTCCTGTACCAAAAATAATTTGATATTGACCTGAATTGAAGAAAGCCCCCTTAACCTTGTCGATCTCCTCAACCTTTTTCTGATCAATTTTCTCTTTATCATGCACCATAATGCGCAGGCGCGTTGCACAGTGAGCAAACGAAGCGATATTTTCCTTTCCACCGATCGCCTCGATCACTTCTTTAGCTATCTCTCTGTTTTCCGCCATGATGTTCATCCCCTCGTTCATTCCGTTATGTTTGATGATTAACGATCCACTTGATGAATTAGCCTACTCATGTAAAATTCCATTTTACCGCTTGGAAGAGAGCCTCTCCCTTGTCGGCAAAAAAGCGTATTTCGTCACTCTCTGGGTGCGGAAAAATACGACTGGTGAACACTTCTTCCCCATCATTGACGAAAATCTCAACTGAAGATGTATCTACAAACAGATGAAGTTTAATATGATCCTTGTCCCATGCACACTGCCGTACTTCACCGTACGAAGTGGCTACAGGCTCACCCGATTGCGTACGATCCAATACAAGTTTACGGCTAACGGCATTATATTTAATCACCGTTTTCTCCGTCTCACTCGCACGGAATTCAATACCGAATGCCTTGGCATCCAAAAGATCTACTTCGCAGATCATCTCATAGGCAGTACCCTTAAATCCTTCGTAGGTTTTGCTCTCTGAGGACAACGTGTCAGCTACCCGATCCTCACTATTTCTACGCAGTGTGGTTAATTCGGGGATAGGTCGCTGCAAGAGTTTTCCCTCATGAAGCGTAAGTTCCCTCGGTAACGTCAGACAATGGGCCCATCCGTTCGGATCTGTCGGATATTCGATATCCGGCAGCCCCATCCAGGCCACCATAATACGACGCCCCTGCGGGTCAATCATCGTCTGTGGTGCATAGAAGTCGAAGCCCCGATCAAGCTCGTGGAATGCGCCGTGCTCCAGTGTTCTTGTCTCTGTATCCAGCAGTTTGCCGATGACGTAGCCCGATTGATAAATATTGTGGTTTTCATCCCCTGAAGGCTCCAAGCCCTGTGGAGAAAAGACCAACACACCCGCTCCATTCAGTTCAAAATAATCCGGGCATTCCCACATGTATCCAAACGATTCCAGCCCCGTGCTCAGTTCTCCCTCGAACTGCCAAGTGTGAAGATCCGTTGAACGATAAAGGACAACGCAGCCTGTTGAATCTGTTCTTTGTGCACCAATCACACAGTAGAAACTATCGCCGTCCTTCCATAGCTTGGGATCACGAAAATGGTCTGTATAACCTTCTGGCACATGGCCAATAACAGGATGCTCCCACTTGGTAATGTGACCGCTCTCATCCATAACAGCCATGCATTGATAAGGATGTCTGATCCAGTTTTCGTCACGTGTATTTCCTGTATACATCATGTATAATTTGCCCTCATGCTCCAGCGCGCTGCCGGAATAAGCCCCATGCGAGTCGAAGTAGTCTCCAGGTGTGATGCCAATGCCTGCACTATGCCATGTGACCAAATCTTTGGATTTCAAATGATACCAATATTTCATTCCGTGATCGGTTCCTAGTGGGAACCACTGATAAAATAAGTGGTATTCGCCTTGATAATATGAAAATCCATTCGGATCATTGAGCAAGCCTGTCGGTGGTTGGATATGAAACGACTGCCGCCACGGACATTGCCCCACCTTTTTCTGCAAGCTTGCTATTTCACCGGGCTCAGCCTGCTCGATCAATCTATACTTTTGTTCTTTTGTCATTTTCATAGGTGTACCTCATTTTTTTAAAACTTAGATTTTTGGGAACCGGTTCCAATGCAATGAAAAAAATTAAACGGAACCGGTTCCTATACAATGAAAAAAATATACTCATCCATGGATTTGCAACCGATTCCAATTGTGCAATAGTGCAATGGAACCGGTTTCGAAGAAATTATAATCCACCTGCTCAGCGTTTGTCAACGCTTTCTCTTTCAATAAGGGTATAATCCATGACCGTCACTTGCTCTACCGTTTTATGTTCTACCAGCCGTACAATGTTTTGGGCTGCTACACGTCCAGCCTCCATATACGGGTATTGAACAGTTGTTAGCGCAGGGTGAATGACCTCCGTAATATCGTACCCCCCAAAGCCAGTGACCGACAAATCCGACGGAATGGTAATTCCTCTGGAATAAGCCGCGTTGATTACCCCAAGCGCGATATTATCCGTAGCACACACCATCAACGATGGCTTGAATTGGTCTAAGATGGCGGATGCGGCAATCCGTGCATCGGACATTTTAAATCCGGTTTCATAGTACCTGATATCATATCCTGCGGCTCGCATCGCCTCGTCCGTATAACACGTAGCAGATAACGCATTGCGAACAGCCTGCCTAAAGCCCTCTTTGCGTTGCACACCGACAGCAACGTCCCTTTCAGTAACACCGACATAGGCAATTTCACGGTGGCCCTGTGACAGGACATATGCACCGATATCATATCCGGCACGATAATCATCATGGATAAGGCTATGGATCTGCTCATGTTGTTGGCCTACCAGCAATACCGGAATACTGATATCTCGAATCGCGGTCAGGTGGTCGTCTGTAATTTGAGCAGCCAGCAGAATGATGCCTGAAATTTTTTGTCGTGCAAACTCATAGATCGCTTCGATTTCACGCTTTACATCCTGACTCGTATTAGAGATCAGCATCTGGTAATGTTGGGAACGCAGCTCCTCATCAATCCCCATTAACGTATGGGATGTCGCAAAGGAATCCAGCCGTGGCACGACGGTTCCGATAATGTTGGTTCGTTTTGCCTTCAAACTTTGGGCAAAGGTATTGGGCACATACCCCGTGGCTTTAACCACCTTTTCAATTTTACGCTTAGTGTCCAGGCTGACAGATCCGCCGTTCAAAAAACGGGATACGGTGCTCTTGGATACACCAGCCATTTGGGCTATATCTGCAATTGTCTTATTCATGAGGTCCCCCGGAGATTTTCATTTTCATAAGCGTCCAAAACTTCTCATTTCATATAATTCTATAATACCATATGGCAGGATTGGATTGCTGTAGCTTCAGTTTCACTATGCACAAAAAGCCGTCCCTTCCATGAAGAAGGAAACGGCGTTTTATGATGGACTGAATTTTAAAAATCAAAGTTGTCCGGATCTGGACCTACCCGAAGATTGGCATTTAACTCCTGAATTTGATCCATATCCTCACGCGTCAATTCAAAGTCAAAAATATCGGCATTTTCGACGATTCGATGCGCCTTGGTGGACTTGGGAATAGTGACGACTCCCTGCTGTACATCCCAGCGTAAAATCACTTGAGCCACCGATTTACCGTGCTTGTTCGCTATGTCTTGCAGCACCGGATGATCGAGCAATTGACCCTGCATGAGCGGGGACCAGGCTTCCATTTGGATGTTGTTCTTTTGACAGAATTGCAGCAGCTCGGTTTGGGTTAGCTGCGGGTGAAATTCCACCTGATTGACCATTGGCTTGATTTCTGCATCCTGCATGAGATCTTCCAAATGATGAATTTGGAAGTTGCTGACTCCGATGGCCTTAATCCGTCCTTCTTTATACAAGGACTCCAAAGCTCTCCAAGCTTCTTTGTACTTCCCTTGAACCGGCCAATGAATCAGATATAGATCCAGATAGTCCAGTCCCAGTTTGTTTAGGCTTGCTTCATAAGCCGCTCGTGTCTCTTCATAGCCTAAATCTGCATTCCACACTTTGGAGGTGACGAATAGTTCTTCTCTGGACAGATTATTCTCCGAGAGGGCTTCCTGAATAGCCTGTCCTACACTGTTTTCATTCGCATAGATTGCCGCTGTATCTATACTGCGGTAGCCATGCTTTACAGCAGCCTTCACAGCATTGACCAGCTCTGAACCTTCTTCTACTTTAAATACCCCGATGCCAAACCAAGGCATGCGAACTCCGTTGTGCAATGTTGTTGTGCTTTGTAGGTTTTGTGTCATTTTGTATCTTCCTCTCTATTTTTTAAAAGTTTTAGCCTACCAAGGCGGTTGTATCCCTTTTTTCGAGCATACGACTCCAGACTGTCAGTAGAACCGCCACCAAAACCATTACCCCACCGACCCAAGTTGTATGCATGAGACCCATTGAATCTGTCACAATACCTCCCACATATGCTCCGATTGCGATCCCTGCATTGAAGGCCGCAATATTAACAGCAGAGGCGACATCGACCGCTTTGGGTGCAAAACGTTCGGCTAACATAACTACATACACCTGTAGACCAGGCACATTCATAAACGCAAGCAATCCCATAAAGAAAATCGTCACCAGACCTGCCGTTTGAAATGGCACGGTAAACCACAGCAGAAACAGGATCACAGCCTGAATCAAAAACATGTAAAACAAAGCTGAAAGCGGTCTGCGGTTCGCAGCTTTTCCACCGATGACATTCCCGATAGCAATGGCGATTCCATACAATAAGAGAATGAACGTTACCGTATTTTCTCCAAAACCGGTTATGTCATGAAGTAATGGAGATAAATAAGTAAACACGACAAATGTGCCCCCATATCCCAAGGCAGTAATGATAAATGCAAGTAGCAAGCGACCATTCGTAACCAGTTTGACCTGCTCGCTGAAAGGAGTCTTATTCCCTTTTCGGAGCGTAGAGGGCAGCAGAATCAGATTGGCAATGAGGGCCACAACACCGACGACCACAATAGCCATAAATGCAGCCCGCCAACCCCATTGCTGCCCAACGTAGGTGCCCAATGGTACCCCTGTCACGGTGGCAACGGTCAAGCCGGAGAACATAATCGAAATAGCACTCGCCCGCCGATCATCGGGAACAAGGTCGGCCGCGATGGTGGACCCGATGGACATGAACACTCCATGGGAGAATGCCGAGATGACACGTGCAATCAGCAGCAGGGTGATTCCGCTAGAGACCGCAGCAAGGCTGTTGCCTGCTATAAACACAATCATGATCCACAGCAGTAGCGTTTTACGAGGAACACTCGATGTTAACGAGGTCAACACAGGTGCCCCAATGGTAACCCCTAATGCATACAGCGTTACAGTTAGTGCGGACATTGTTACGGATATGTGCAAGTCTTCAGCGATCAGGGGAAGCAATCCTACGCTGATGAACTCAGTGGTCCCAATGGCAAAGGCGCTTACGGCTAAAGCCAGTAATGGCCAGATACTTCGTTTGGATTCTGGCGACATGTTTTTCACTCCTATCTATAGTAATCTTCGACCAGCAGATGTTATTATGAGTTATTCAATCAATTATGAACAGTACGTACTTTTTAGTGATATAGGTACCAAAAAGTACCCTACAGGTGACATACACGGAGGGATCGGCATTGGGGAAGAAAAAATACAATATCTCTGTTGAGGCGACATTAGAGGTGATCGGGGGAAAATGGAAGTGTGTGATTCTGTGTCATTTGACCCATGGAAAGATGCGAACAAGTGAATTAAAGCGAATGATGCCTTCCATAACACAAAAAATGCTGACTCAACAGCTTCGTGAATTAGAGGAAGACGGCATTGTCAATCGGATTAGCTATAATCAGGTTCCACCCAAAGTGGAGTACGAGCTTAGTGAATATGGATGTAGTTTGAAAAGCATTTTGGATTCACTTTGTGCCTGGGGAGAAAGACATATTATTAAAGAATACGGGGATAAATCTGCGGTTTTGGAGGATAACATTCTGAATAAGCTGTAAAGAAAAAAAAAAGCGTCTGCACTAGATTAGCAGGCGCTTTCTCTCTCTTACAATTCCAAGAGTTACGAATTGGACATCATTTTATTTGGTAAAATCAATGACCATACGTCCTTGGATTTTGCCATGCTCCATCTCTTCGAAGATCTCATTGATGTCTTCAAGCGGACGTTTTTGTACAAGAGGAACAACTTTACCTTCTGCAGCAAACTGGAACGCTTCTTTAAGGTCTTCACGAGTACCGACCAAAGAACCGATTACTTGAATGCCGTCCAGAACCAGACGCGGAATGTCCAGATCCATTTTATCGGTTGGAAGACCTACAGCTACGACACGCGCGCCAGCCTTCACAACGTCAATAGCTTGGTTGAAAGGTGTTTTGGCAACAGCAGTAACCACGGTTGCATCCAGACCAGCACCGTTCGTTAATTCCTTAGCTCGGGCGACTGGATCTTCTTTCATGCTGTTAACAATATAATCAGCACCAATTTTTTTGGCCAGTTCGAGTTTTTCATCACTGATGTCAAAGGCTACAACTTTAGCATTGAATACATTTTTAGCGTATTGCACAGCCAGGTTACCCAAGCCGCCGATACCGAAGATACCGATCCATTGTCCTGGTCTGATATCGCTTACTTTAACTGCTTTATATGTTGTAACCCCTGCGCAAGTTACACTGCTCGCAGCGGCAGGATCAAGATTATCTGGTACTTTGACCGCATAGTCAGCTGTGACAATACATTGTTCTGCCATTGCACCATCTACCGTGTATCCGGCATTTTTAACTTCACGGCACAAAGTTTCCCGTCCGGTTAAACAATATTCGCAGTGACCGCAGCTTTCGAACATCCAGGCAATACTTACGCGATCGCCAATTTTAAGACTGGTCACTCCTTCACCTAATTCAATGACTTTCCCAATACCTTCATGTCCCAGAACTCTGCCTGTGACATCACCGAAATCTGCATTTTTTACGTGTAAATCTGTGTGGCAAACCCCACAATATTCAACTTGGACTAACGCTTCCCCATGTTTCAGGGAGCGCAAAGGTTTCTCTTCTACACTAACTTTCTTGTCTTTTGTAACAATTGCTGCTTTCATGTAGATCTCTCCTTTGAGTGGATATGGAATTATTTTGTAACGCACACCCCACTATTATAGTTACTTCCCCCAAAGAGGACAAACAAATATTTCACCACTCCATTATTCTCTCTACATCCCGGTAATAATAAGCAACCATTTCTACCTTTTTCCTAAGTCCTTGTACCCTTGCAGGAACTTTGTACAATAATTTACAATGTAAAAAGTTTCACATACTCTATTTGGAAGAAGGATAAAGAAACATGAAAAAACATTGGAGAGGTTGCTTGTTCAGCATATTTTCCATAATCTTGGCACTGTCGGTAACAGGATGTACATCACCCACCACTTCTAGTACTACTCGCGCATCATCGTCATCAGCTAACAGCGCTCATGCAGTTGTTCAGAAAAGCCCGCACTGGTCCTACGAAGGGGATGAAGGACCGGAGCATTGGGGGGAGCTGGAAAAGGATTTTGTCGCTTGTGGTAACGGTCAGGAACAATCTCCCATCAACATAGAGCATTCCCATCTGGAAGCTTCGCATACGCAGCAGCCGTTGCAGGTTCATTATTCAACCACTAAAGTATCCATACTAAATAATGGACATACCGTCCAAGTCAATGCGGCTAGTCCCAGCAATAATATTGTCGTGGACGGCACTACATTCACCTTAAAGCAGTTCCATTTTCATCATCCAAGTGAACACCAAATAGACGGTAAAAATGCTGAAATGGAGCTTCATTTTGTTCATCAAAGCGACAACGGAAGCACAGCTGTCTTAGGGGTTCTTATACAAAGTGGCAAAGAAAACAAGGCCTTCAACCGCATCTGGTCCAAACTGCCAAAAGGTATCTCTCAAGAAGCGAACTTGGAGGGAGAAATAAATCTTGCCTCGCTGCTGCCAAAAGACCTGCACTCCGTTCGCTACAACGGATCACTGACTACCCCGCCATGTACAGAACATGTGAATTGGACGGTATTGGAACAGCCTATTGAAATGTCCGCAGACCAAATCAATCAGTTTGCTGCCATTTTTCCCGACAACCATCGACCTGTACAACAGCTGGGAACCCGTGAGCTGAAGACCGATAAATAATAAAATATGTCTGGACCAAAGTCTTCAGGCCAGTAGTAATACTGACCATCTTCATCACAGCGTCAGGAATCTTCACGATCAGATCAAGAGACACAGCCCCCCTCTTTCGGGTAGTTTCACTGTGTCTTTCCCACCGGTTGCCTTGTCACTCACTATAATATAAACGGGAATATAGTAGAAATTATGTGCCGATAACTAACACTCTCTAAATGAGAGCCACATACTTTATACTAACTATTTATAGTAAAGGAGTTGGCAAGATGTCTGTTAAAAGAGTTAGCCGCCGGACTAAAAAAGTTGTCCCTCCAATTCTTAGATATCGAACTAAACGTCAAACTAAATTTAGAGTTACTCAAGTACGTAACGGGAGTTTTGAAAATAGTTCCTTTTCGCCATGGCGTCCTGTAGGTAATGTATCTCTCTCGCGCGTTCGTCCTCATACAGGCAGGGCAAATGCCCGCTATTCGGTTCTGCCAGGTCAAAGTGCATCATTAACTCAAACTCTTTCTCTAAGTCCCTTTCGTTCATATCGATTAACATTTTTTGCTGAATCACCAAGTTCCACTGGTATCCTCCGGGTTAGACTTCTAGGTAGCACATTTTCAGGTGGAGTACTAAACCTCATAAGTATTCCTTCAGGAAGATACCAAAGTTATAGTTTGACTATTCCAGCAGCTTCTTTATTAGGCCGTTCAGTCTTTAATTTAGAATTCCAAGTTACTGGTACAGGAACAGGTTCCCAGCTGTCAGTATTAAATCTTGATACTGTTTCTATGGTTTCTATATAATAAACCAAATATAAAGGCCGCCTTATATATAATACAAACAAGAAGCCTCCTCATCCATCTGATAGAGGAGGCTTCTTGTTATTAAAGTTGCTGTCTACTTACCATCGTTATAATCGCACCAGTTGCTCCACCTTCACCGGCAGACCTGTGCGCATAGAGCGGTTGGCAGCGATGCCTGTTAAAATGGACCATGCGCCATCAATATGGGAGGCCGCACGATGAAACCGATCCTCTGCCGGCTTATCGAAAATATCCCGCAGCATGACCGGATCTCCTCCGCCATGTCCCCCCACGCCTTCCTCTACTTCGACCTCGTAAGGTGCTGCAAAGTGAGGATAGATCGTGATGGTTTTCTCTTTTAGCGCCCCCTCATCTGCCTTGCTGCCACCGGAATTAACATAGGATTGCTCGGACACCCGAACTTCCATCCGTCCCTTGGTGCCGTTAAATACGATGATAAAGCCCTCCCAAGGCATATAAGCGTTCAGTGAATAGTTCATTACCGTTTTATTCTGATACTTCACCATGACACTGAGCGTATCCTCAATACTGATATTGTCGCCAAATACGCTTTGGTCCCGCACATATCCATCCTCATGCTCCGCATCCAGATACATACTTTTTAGATGCTCGTTACGATCCAGGTGTAAGGCAAAAGGGTCATTCTCCGCCGCCTTGCTGCCGTAAGCCCGTTGATAGAACTCCGTCACGCCACGCTGCTCCGCATTCTCCCGGCCATAAAATTTCAAATCACCCAGCGCATACACCGTCTCCGGCTTCGAGCCAAGCCAGAAGTTCATCAGATCAAAATGATGGGTTGATTTGTGCACCAACAGACCGCCGCTATTGCGCTTGTCCCGGTGCCAGCGGCGGAAATAATCCGCGCCATGCTGGGTATTCAGCAGCCATTCAAAATTGACTGATAAGATGTCACCCAGTGTCCCGTCCATGATAACCTCACGGATTTTCGTATTATGCGGGGCATAGCGATAGTTAAAGGTGACGCGCAGTTTCCGTCCCGTGCGTTCTATAGCATCCAGAATGTCTTGGCATTTGTCCTCGTCAACTGTCATCGGCTTCTCGGAAATGACATCACAGCCCAGCTCCATCGCCCGGATAATATACCGATGATGCACCCGGTCAATGGTAGTGACGATGACGATATCCGGCTTCACCTCCGCGATCATCCGATCAAATTCGTGAGCTTTATAGGTTGGAATCAGCTGGTGCTCGTATTTCTCTTGCAACAGCCGATTGGCATAGTCCATTCTCGTCTGGTTGACGTCACAGAACGCGACCAGCTCTGATGTATCTTTGAAAACGGTAACAACTTCACCGTAAAAAAATTCAGCTCTTCCTCCGGTGCCCACAAGTGCATATTTGATTTTAGCCAATAGGTTCACACCCTTTACATGAATTACTTCTATTTTATAGTATAAGAAAGAGCGAAATCTTCGCTTTTATTGTGAATCGGTCCAAAAAGTATGCATATATTATCCTCATGAATATTTTCATAAAGGAGCACGTCGTTATGATCGCCACTCCCCATTTTGCTATCGAGCAAGCGCTTCGGACGGTGCCATTTAGCATGTCTGCTGACCATGTCCATCAAGCGCATGAAATCTATTATCTGCTGGCAGGAGAGCGTTACTACTACATTAATCAGCGTGTATACGCACTACAAAAGGGCGATCTGATCTGGATTAGCAAACATGATTTCCACCGTACGAGTAACAAAGGGAACGGCAGCCATGAGCGAATTTTGATCAACTTTGATGAAGCGTTTGTAGGCTCGTCCACGTCTGTCACTCCATCCGGCGATCAGAATCACCTGCTATTGCCTGAAAAAAGCTTTTTGCTTCGCCCCTCTGCAGCAGAACAACGCGAGTTGGAGCATCTGTTCCAGCAAATGCTGGATGAATACCATCAAGAGCATGCCTACCGATATATGTATCTTCAAAGCCTGCTGCTGCAGCTACTGATACGAATCCGCCGCATACAATCAGCGGCTCCTGAGACCATAGCGCCGGAACGCAGCGAGAAGCAGCAGCGCGTGTACTCGGTGATTGAGTATCTGCATATCCACTATGCCGAGAAGCTATCGTTGGAGCAACTGGCAGGACACTTTTATATTAGCAGCACATATCTGTGCCGCATTTTCAAGCAGACCACAGGTTTTACGTTGGTCGAGTATCTTCAGGATGTACGGGTCCAGCAGGCTCGGGCGTATTTGAAGGAAACAAACTGGAAAGTGACCGCCATTGCTGAAAAGACGGGCTTTGACAGCATTGCTCACTTTGGCCGTGTATTCAAGCATTTCACCGGGCGTACTCCATTACAGTATCGGAAAGTACACAAAAAGGAGTAGGGAAATGCCCTACCCCTTGATTCCTGTTAAGGTAATGCCTTCAATAATTTGCTTTTGGGCGATGATATAGACGATGAGCACCGGGACGACGGAGATGGTGGTACCTGCCATCATCAGTGACCAATCGGCGGTATATAGTCCTTTGAAATTGTTGAGCAAAAGTGGAACTGTAAATTTCTCTGGTGTATTGAGATAGATCAGCGGATCAAGAAAGCTGTTCCAGGCACCCAAAAAAGTGAAAATCCCGATCGCCGCCAATGCCGGACGAATGAGTGGCAGAATGACACTCCAGTAAATGCGAATGTATCCCGCCCCGTCCATGACTGCTGCTTCCTCCAGATCGCGTGGAATTCCCATGACGAATTGACGGAGCAAAAACACCGCGAATGCATTAAACAAGGCTCCAGGTACAATCAGAGACCAATGCGTATCCAGCCAGCCGATACGATCCATCACCAAGTAAAGCGGAATCATCGTTACCTGCTTAGGAACCATCATCGTAGCGAGGAACAAAATAAACAATATATCCGAACCCGGAAAACGGATTTTAGCAAAGGCATACGCTGCCATAGATGCGCTAATCAGCGTCGCTGTCACGATGATAAACGTAATGTAAAAGCTGTTCATGTACGCCTGCACGAAGGGCATGGCCTCCAGCGATGCCGGATAGTTGCTCCATACAAACGGATCGGGAATCCATTGTGGCGGAACGACAAAAATTTGAGAGATATCCTTTAAAGAACTGAGGATGGTCCATAGAAATGGAAAAAACATGATTAAAGAGCCGACAGCGAGCAGCACATGGCGCAGGAGCATCCTGCCTCTGCAACTAATCTCCATAGTGCACCCACCTCTTTTGCATTTTAAATTGCAGCAGTGTAAATATGAGAATAATAACGAACAAAATCATTGCCGCTGCCGCACTTTCTCCCATCGTGAAATCAATGAATGCCTGATCGTAAATGTGATACACAAGCGTATAGCTTGCTTTGGCTGGTCCGCCATTTGTCATGACGAACGCCTGATCGAACACCTGAAAAGAGCTGATGACCATCATAATGGTGACAAAAAAGGTTGTTGGTGACAATAGCGGCAATGTGATATACCTTAGCTGCTGGAACTTGCTGGCCCCGTCAATTTCGGCTGCCTCGTAATAGCTTTTGGAGATGCTCTGAAGTCCTGCCAAAAAAATGACCATGTTGTATCCCAGTCCCAGCCATATGCTAAGTAGGGCAATCGATGGGATCACCCAATGCGTATCGGTAAGCCACATCGGGCCTACAATCCCAATCGCTCGCAGCAAGTGGTTTAAAATGCCAAATTCACCATTCAGTATCCACATCCAGATGACCCCCACCGATACCGAACTGGTTACGACAGGCATGAAAAAAAACAAGCGATAGATTTCCCTGCCCTTCACTTTATTGAGTACGATGGCTACGAGCAGAGCCAACACAATCCCCACCGGAATGACCAGCACCATATAGTACACCGTATTAATGAGTGCCTTCCAAAAATCAGGATCAGATAATTGACCTTTAAAATTGTCCAAGCCGACAAACAAAGGTACCCCAAAACCATCCCAATTGACAAAGCTTAAGTAAAACGCATACAGCAAGGGCAGCAGTGAAAAACATAACAGACCAAGAAACTGGGGGCCAATAAATAGATAGCCCCACAGCGCTTGATGCTTTTTCTGCATCTTGTCACCTTCCTCCCTGGTCACGGCGCATCCCGTGTTTACTTGACCGCCTTGGATATGATCTGGTTCAACTTCTCAATAGTTGTCGCAGCATCCTGCTTGCCCAGGAACATCAGGTCAATGGTTTCCGTGATATCGGAGTTCAACCCGGGCACCTGTGCATCATATGCCAATGCGGAACCATAAGCATGCCCTTTATCACGTCCCTCAGTCAGATAGCCCGAGTGCTCAATCGTCGCCTTTTTCATGATGCTCTCATCTGCGGCAGCAAGCGTACCCATGGCATTGCCACCTTCAACCAGCCGCGCCTCCTGCCCTTTCACAGAGACGTAGAAAGCTGCCAGCTTCATGGCCTCTTGCACATGCGGACTGTTTTTGTTGACAGCTACATATGCAACCGGGATGGCGACAGGCTCATTTTTACCAGTGTTGGAGGGCCAGTAGATATAATCAAAGTCGAGGCTTTTATTTTGGCTAAACAAGGGCTCCAGCCATCTTCCTGCCGCCAGCATGCCGACCTGATTGGACATGAACATGGCATCTGCCCCCTGCCCTTTTGGGAGTGAGCCAAGGTATACCGCATTTCCCTTTTTCACCATATCGTACATAAAAGCGAACGCTTCCTTGCCCTTTTCATTGTGGTCCAGCACATACTTGCCTTGTTCATCAAAGATCCGGCCACCATTCGACCACACCCATGAATACCAGTGAGCCCACCAGTTTTCCGCAATATAGCCCTGCTTTCCGGCGGCCTTCAGCTTGGATGTAACCTCCTCAAAGGCGTCCCAGTTCCACTTGCCCTCATCATAGTATTCCTGCGGTGTTTTCACACCTGCTTCCTTAAATACCTTTTTGTTGTAGTACATGACCATCGGGTTTGAGTCAGGAGTGACCCCATAGATTTCCCCATCACGCTTGGCCGGACCCCATAATCCTTCCGGAAAATCCTCGGCCTTCACGTCACTTGCCTCACTTTTTAAAAATTCACCCAAAGGCTGCACCTGTTTTGCTCCGATCAAACGCGCAATCGTCGACTCATATGAATAAAAGACATCCGGTCCGCGACTTCCCTGTAGCTGTGTCAACAGCTTTTGCTCATATTGGTCTCCCGGTACTGGTACCAGCTTAACTTCGATATTCGGATTCTCTTTTTCAAATGCATCCAGTGCCCGCTGATACACCTTCACCTCCGCAGGGTTACCCCAAACCTGCATCGCAAGCCGCACCTTTTGTCCATCTGTATTCTCTATTTTGGGGGAAGTGCTGCATGCCGTTGCAAGTAAAAACAGAATGCTGAGGAAAAATCCAATTTTTATCCAACTCATGTAATTGTCCACCTTAACCGCCTCCTGTAGCTTCGCATGGTTGTATATCATCCTTTTTTTGAAGCGCTTACAAAACTTTCCCTATCATCATATGTAGAAGGAGAAAGCGCGATATCCCCATTTTCATTTTTATATAAATTTTTTTCTTTTGAGTGGCTCTGATATGACAGTAACCAAGAGAAAGACATCACGAGGACGTAAAGGTCTGCACAACAAAAAAAGAAGAATGCAGATCACCTGCTTCCTTCTTTTGTATTCCTCCAATTATGATTCCGTTTTCTATGACTTTATTAGCATCTTTTCAAAAGTGTTATAGCCATTTGTTTCGCCTATATAAGTATAGCCACATTGTTGGTAAAAACCGCTAAGCTTGTCATTGCCCGCAATACAATCCAGACGGATTCGATCCTTGCCTGCGAAGCGGATACCTTGCTCAATCCACTGCATAAGCTCACGGCCCAGTCCCTTCCCCGTGTTATCGCGATCTACAACCAAACGATGCAGATACACAGAGGTACCTCCCTCGGAATTCATCCCGTCTAATCCCCACAATCTACAATCCCAAGCACTGGGCTGCTGCTGTAAGATCACTGCGCCTGCCAAGCGATGATCGTCTGAGGTTCGGAAAATAACCACTTCTCCGCGTGAAATAGCACCACCCAGATTGTGATCATCTTCTCCTTTTAGTAATTTGCCCCATTGCGTGGAACCCTTGCTGTGCAGCCATCTGGCCGTCTTTAAAATTAACTCCTGAATCTCAGCCTGATCTTCATTACTTGCCTGATAAGCCACTAATCCTGGTTTGACGGATGGATCGACAATCGTCATTGATGTCATGCTGCACCTCAACTCTATTTTTTTATGTATAAAATATAGCATAAAAAAATAGAGTTTGACTTCATCTGTTCTTTTTTGCAACAGCGGTTCCTTCCGCTTGCCGGAAATGATTCTTTTTGCTCCTGCTCATCAGCCATACCAGCATACACTTGATCTTCTAGTAGTAGCTTTCCCATATCGCCCAAGCCCTTTACAGAATTTCAATGGTTTCTACACTGAAATTTCAAATAGTCTCAAAATAATATTATATTCGCTAAAAAAAGAATATTACTTCTATAAATTGGTTGTTATATTGATTTTGAGAACTCCTACCTTATATGTACGTATATGAATAAAAGGGAGGAAATTTCAGATGGGTGCTATCGAAGATTACCGAAGCGAGCTTTATAGAATTGCTTGGAGAATGCAGTATCGTACAAAACGCAATCGGAAACGTGAAATTTCTTTAGAATCCAAGCCTAATCTCTTTCAAACCTCGTTTTCGGAAGAGTCTGATAACAAAATAATGATGCAATCATATATTAATAGATTAAGGTCTGAGACAGGTAAAAAAGTCATCTATGAAATTTACATAAACGATAAAGCAGAAGGCCAAGTTGCCAAGGAACTCCATATTACACAACAGGCGGTGAACAAATGGAAAAAGAAGGCGCTTCACGATTTATGTCAGATGATGAGTTTATGAAATTAGTAGAACTCGCTCAAACCAAATCTGATGTAGAGGCTATGAATGCAATTTTCCAATATTTCGATCCAGATATTAAACGATTAAGTAAATTTATCCGGATGCCAAAAGAGGATGCCATCCAGACCATGAAAACTGAACTTCTAGAGTTCATCATGAAAAAATAATGTGTCCTTGGCGATAAGCTGCTTGTGGTTACTCTACCAGAGGCAGCTTATTTAGCTTTTGCTGTAGTCAAGTTGAAAAGGACTCCTCAACTCTTCTCACATCTTGAACATAATACAGGATAAATTAAAGATTTATCCCAGCACCTATTCTAGCTAGAGGGGCTATTCAAATTCAGAGGGGAATTTTCCTAATCTAGAAAAAATTCATATTCGGTTGTGTAGTTACAGCCCCCAACTCCTATATAAGTGTAGGGGATAATCGAGCAAAGTACATGAATTAAAAAATTTATGTACTTTGCAATTTTCATGATTTGGTTGTAATTTACAGCCTTAAATCACCTACATAAGTGAGAGGGAATTGAAGACTAGCATCAAAGAATGTGGAGCCATTTAGATGGTAGCGACTCCATCAATTCCTCACAAAAAATCAGGAGGGTGATATATTATGGCAAGATCACGAGAGTATGCAGCAACAGTAACGGCAAGTCCGTATCAATTACTAAAAATGAGTGAAGCACAACGTGTCGCATTAGAGAGCGGGAATTTCAGAGGTGGTTCTGCCAACACAGCTGCAATCGTAGCAGGGCTGACAGGAATAACAGCTACGGTTCTGGGGCTGGTCTTCGTTGCAAGCACACCAGTAGGGGTAGCAATGGGAATTGCTTCCCTCGCCTCTACGCTATTTGCCTCAGGCACGGGTTCGACAGTCGAAAATGTCATTAGCAACGGTATTGCGGGCATTGATAAAATCAACAATCAAATTGCCCTTTACGGTGGAAGATACGATCTTTATCAGATTAAATTCCCGTTCCTTGAGTACACTCTACAAGACGGTACCGTTATCCGTTTTATTTCGGGTAATGGCGTTGTGCAAAAAGCACACTCCGGAAATGGATGGGAAGTTTTCTAAGAATGATTCCCAAATAACTGAGAAAAAGGTCGGTTGAGTTTGACAACCGACCTTTTTTATACAAACTAACTACTCCTTCTGGAAAGGTTTATCGATTGAATTTTTGAACGAATGGTAGTCGAATTCGTTTGTTATCATATATTCCTGCCTATTATTTTTTTCCTGATCAAAGATAGATACTAACTTATTATTCTTAAATGTAATTTCATACTTCGATGTTGAATCCTGATTGCTTTTCGGGCGGATGATAATAGTATAGTAAAAAGGAACTTTATCCCCGTTATTCATTCCGTTTGTTTTTTTAAGCTCAATGCCAGATAATTGATCCAATATTGTTTTAACTCCACTCTTTTCCATCACATGCACGTTATAATCGGTTGGTTCATTAGTAATTTTAGTGTGCGTTCTTATGATCTGAAGGTAGACATTATCCATATCGACCTGATCTAACACAGCTTTTTGAATAGAGGTCTTTAAATTCAAAAAATAATAAGTGCCATAAATGCCCCATGCTAGTACTAAAACAATAACAACTGCAATCTTAATAGTTCGATTCTTCATCAATTCACTTCCTTATTTTTTAGTATGATCTCTTTAAAAATATAGCTACTGTAAACGAGGAAATAGGATTCACCGATTAGAAAAAGCAACTTATGTATCCATGTTTCTTGTGACATAATTAAAAATAGGATAATTCCCAATGAGATCATAACCATAATCACTTCTACAATCGTATCGGTTACATTACTGCTCCTATGCTTAATTTGGTATTTTTCGTACAACATCCGACCAATCAAACGGATGGCGTATATACCCATCAACCAATCATAAATATAATGGGGTGGATTATTATATACAATTCGCACTGTTAGGGTAGCCAAGAAAATTATCAAAATAAGAAAATTGGATTCTTCAGCTTCGTCAGCATAGTTCTCTCATCTCAATCCATTTACAATTATTATACATTATCTATTTGATATTTTCATAAAAATAAACATACTTCGCAAAAGAAGGTAATTTTTCGCAATAAAAGGGTGTTTCTGAATCATTCCAGGAGCACCCTTTTTTTATGAGCCGGTTGCAACCCTAAAGGCTGGTTAAAACCAGCCGGGGTATCTGTAGCAAGTAGAATGGCTGATCGGTAGGTAAGGGAGTGAGCCAAGACAAGAGCGGGGAGGCTGGCTCATGCTACTGCTCTAAGGCGGGAAGAGAGTCCATCTAAGAGCCAGTATATACCGCTGGGGCGCTATTCACGCCGATAACTAGAGCGCCTAAGCCGGGAGAGAGCACCCCGACCAAGGCGCTCTACGTTCCTGTCGTTCGTCTTACGCAGCCCACAGAGCGTAAGAGCTGTGGGCTGAATCAAAGAGGGCATGCATACATCATGAGACGCTACGCCGGAGCTTCGTTAATCAACATTGTATGCATGCAAAGAGCAGCACCATGATTCCGCTGCACTCCATCGTCGTGCCCCTGTAAAAGGCTAAATCCCTAGGAATTTTGAAGAGAAGTAAGGAGGTTCTTGAAGAAATCTAGGAACATGACTTGCTTCGCTGCAAGATATTTTCCCTGGTGTTCACTTATCACAGCCTACAAGAGCAAAAAGGAGATTTTCGATAATGTTACAATAACAGCAAACAAAATATATTTTTTTACAAAGAAGGAATCTTCATTCTATTTAACGGTTGTTAAATAGAATTTGATAACTCCCTCCCTTATATACACGTATATGAACATAAGGGAGGTAAATTTCGTTGGGAGCCATTGAACATTATAGACGCGAACTTTATAGAATTGCTTGGCGAATGCAGTATCGGGAAAAACGTGATCGCAAACGTGAAGTTTCTATGGAATGCAGTCCTGACCTCTTCCAACTCTCTTTTTCGGAAGAATCTGATAATAAAGTGATGTTACAATCTTATATTAATAAATTAGAGTGTGAAACAAGCAAAAAGGTCATCTATGAAATTTACATAAACGACAAAACAGAGGCCCAGGTAGCCAGAGAACTCAAAATCACTCAACAGGCGGTGAACAAATGGAAGAAAAAGGCTCTTTGCGAATTATGTCAGATGATGAGTTTATAAAGTTAGTAAAACTTGCCCAAACCCAATCCGATGTAGAGGCCATGAATGCAATCTTTCAATATTTCGATCAAGATATTAAACGATTAAGCAAACTTTTACGTATGCCAAAAGTGGATGCTACTCAGAGTATGAAAACCCAACTTCTTAAACTAATCATGAAAAAATAAGAAATCCTTTATCGAAAGCTGTTTCTGGAACCTACCGGAAGCAGCTTATTTCGTTTTTGCTTCGACATTCTTCAGCATGGGCTAAACAGTTCAAAAGGCATTTTCTTTGATCAGAAAAAAATTCATTGTGCGGTTGTGTAGTTACACTCCCCAACTCCTATATAAGTGTAGGGGATAAATCGGGCAAAGTACATGAATCTCAAAAGGTTATGTCTTCGCAGTTTCCGCAATTTGGTTGTAATTTACAGCCTTAAATCACCTACATAAGTGAAAGGGAATTGAAGACTGATATCAAATAAATGTGGAGCCATTTAGATGTCAGCGACTCCATCAATTCTCGTCTAAAAAAAATTTGGAGGTAGCTAAATATGGCACAAGTTCATTCTCAACACACACAATATCTTTCAAAAGATCAATTAAAGGAAATGGTCGAACAATATACTGGAAAATCGGCTTCTTCATTAGGATGGGCAATCGGTTCATTTGGAATTAAAATGTGTGCTAAAGCTATTCAGGCAAAACTTCCGCCTGTGGTCTATGCATGGATTGGGGCTATTACTACAGTTGTAGCTGGTGCAGCCCTTCTTCGTGATATCAGTACCTATACTGAAAGACAGGATTTTGTAGGCCTGCTGCAAAATCTTATCGACAATCCTAGACAGTTCAACAGATTCAAAGTAGTGTCAACAATTTGGATGGAATGGCATGAAGGCCCGACAATGGGATACTACACTTACTATACGACAGTTTCCTATGATGTAGCCTAAGAAGTAACACACAAAAAGAGAGGGTGGATCAATTCCACCCTTTTTTTATGATTTCTTTAGAATTTATGCCGATGTGAATGAGGAAATATGATTCTGCTATGAGAAAAAGCGACTTATGCCACCATGTTTCTTGTGACATAAATAAAAATAGGATAATTCCGAGTGAGATCATAAGCATAATCAGTTCTACAATCGTGTCGGTTATAATACTGGTTCTATGACTGTTCTGATACTTTTCGTACATCGTTCGACCAATCAAACGAACGGCGTATGCACCCATCAACCAATCATAAATATAGTCGGGCGGATTATTATATACAATTCGCACCGTGAAGGTAGCCAAGAAAATCATCAAAATAAGAAAAATGGGATTCTTCAGCTTCGTCAGCATAGTTCTCTCCTCTCACTCCATTTACAATTATTATACATTATCCGTTTAGAATTTTCATAAAATAAACATACTTCTCAAAAGAAGGTAATTTGTCACGATAAAGGGGTGTTTCTGGATCAATCCAGGAACACCCCTTTTTTTATGAGCCGTTTGAAACCCTAAAGGCTGGTTTTAACCGGCCGGGGTATCTATAGCAAATAGGCTCGCTGATCGGCAAGTAAGGGAGCGAGCAGGGAAGCTGGCTCATGCTAGTGACTCTAAACGCCCGCTTAAGAGTCAGTACGCACCGCTGGTCCGTTATTCACGCCGATAATTAGAGACGCTTAGGCCGGGCGAGAACACCCCGGCCAAAACGCTTTACGTTCCTGTCGTTCATTTCACGCAGCCCAGGGAGCGTAAGAGCCGTGGGCGGAATCAAAGATGGCAAGCACACATCATGAACCGCTACGCTAATCATCATGTATGCATGCACAGGGCAGTACCATGATTCCGCTGCGTTCCATCATTGTGCTATGGAAGTAGAGGCGAAGAAGAAGGGATGTTCATTCTATTTAACGGTTGTTAACTAAATTGATAACTCCCTCCCCTATGTACACGTATGAACATAAGGGCGGTAAATTTCGTTAGAAGTTATTGAACAGTATAGACGCTAACTTTATAGAATTGCTTAGCGAATATGGTATTGGGAAAGACGTGATCACAAACGTGAAATTTCTATGGAATGCAGTCCTAACCTCTTCCAGCCCTCTTTTGCGGAAGAATCTGATAACAAAGTGATGTTACAATCTTATATTAATAAATTAGAGTGTGAAGCAAGATTTCCGGAACTGCACTGGTTTAAGGGAAAATCAGGAATAAAGTAAGCCTGTCAGATACTAAAACAAGGATCTACAACAGTAAGAAGAGTCACGGAATTTGATTCATATAATCCATTTTATGTTATAATCATTAAATGGAGGCAACATTTATCTTTTTTATCCATCTATAACAACAAATACATTTTTGGAGGTAAAAAGAATGAATTTCATCTCAAAAATTGCATGTATTTCTGTTTTGAGTCTTACTTTAAGTGCGGGAGCAGTATGGGCTTCTTCGGTACATATTATCGTAAATAATTTGAATATCCCCTCTGATGATGTTTATCAATCTCACGGCACTACGATGGTCCCGTTAAATGCTGTTCAAAGTTTACCCGAGGTATCCATTACATGGAATAATACTACTAAAACAGTGATAATAGATCGTAGTGGTAAAAAAACAATTTTGAAAGTTGGACAAAAAAATATAACCATTGGTTCAAAAAAAATTACATTGCCTGTTGCTCCAACTTTAAGAAACGGACGAGTTATGGTGCCTCTGCGATTTATAGCCGATTCATCCGGTGCGTATGTCTCCTGGAATCAAAAATCTCAAACGGCATATGTAGCAAAGGCAAGCAATGAAATAAAAAAGAAATATACATCTGATAAGCTTAATGTATCCAGAGGAGCAGTAATCAAACTCCCTAAAATTAGCAATTTAAAAGAATTTACCCCCAAAGGGTACGAAAATCTAAACACAGACTATTATTTTCCTGAAGGTAAATCAGATTCGTTTTTCATTCAGGAAATGGATGTAATCTCTTTCTATAAAGCTAGCAACGATCATGTTGAATTAATATGGACGGCACGCTTTGACTCAACAAAAAAAGAAAGCAATGGTCTATCTTTTTTGCCATATAAGTTATTAGAACAAGATGGTCTGAGACCTACGATTCAAAATCGAGTAGCCCATTTTAACTTTATGTCCGCCATTGGAGAAATCAGTTACAGTGTCATTGACAATAATGGGAAGGAAATAACCCAGGGACAAAAACTAGTTGATCCAACAAATTTCTTCATTGATATCCCAGGCGAACAAAAATAAACCAAAAAAAGGCTATGTCTTTCTAAATTATTGCGCATAGACATTATGAATAACGTAGTGCTTCAATCCACACACCTTCTAAATCGGGGTCTTCTGTCCGCAGATAGGTAAGCGCGAGAGTGCCTAAACCGGTGCACCTAATCGGCCTAGACACTCTCACATCAACCTAATTATATCGCCTATTTTCCCCAGTAAATGTTTCGGAATTTGGTAAAAAAATTTTAAACATACTGGCTTAGCCTATAGCAAAATATTTAGACAATTATTAGTTCCTCATATAGCAAATATGAGATCATGCGCTTCCTGCATAGTCAGATTATTCGTCTTTACGCCCTCTCTTATCTCTTAGGTGGTATAATAGCCAGTTAGAAGAATCCTACCTACTACGTTTAAATAAACTACATTAGTCACGAACGAGTTTTTTGCTCCATATTTCACAGGGGTTTTGAATTCCCGAACACTTCACCATTATATAAAATAGATTTTTTTGTCTTGATGTAAATTTCGCATATATTTAGGTGAAATCCCCTTATATATATTTATTCATAATAAAAAAACGAAATAAAGTATTATCCAGAAAGATTATGTCTTATAGTAACATTTATACCGCAACCTTCCACATCTGTTGCTTTTGCAGAACGAGCTCTACAAAGTCAACTTTTAATCTGTGCAGCAGGCACAATGCGGTACAATCCTGCAGTATCGCCAGTTGCGGGCCGTACCTCCTGAATGACCCAACCTAACGACAGCACCTGCTCCAGCCGATCATATTCGGCCTGCGTCAGTTCGGATGTGACAGCTTCGCTTCCTTCCTCCAGAGACAGCTCTGGCTCACCTCCAAGCGCCACGGCAATCCACGTACGAATGCCACGGATCGTATTGTACTTGATCTGATACCCGTCTGTTACCGCGCTGACAAACACCTCCGGTTCATTGGCCGCCAGCCCGGTGGCAAGCTCCGCATAATCAAATTGTCCGTCCGTTGGCAGCTCATTTTGCTGCACCCGACGGATGAGTTCCTCAGGGGACCAGCCTAATGAACGTAAAGATTCCAGCATGAGCGCGTCCCACTGGGAAATACGTACTCTATTCGTTGATTCAGTCATCGTTTTTTACCTCCTATAGGTTATGTACACGTACAACCAATCTTAACCTAACGGCTAACCGGGTACGCCACATAATGTCCGGGACTAATTTCTTTCAGCTCGCCAGCATCGTTGCTATCCTTGTCCCATACCCATGAACCGTCGGGTTGAGCCAAGCTATTCTGCCGCTCGCCGACCGCTCTCGGATCAGGCACAGGGATGGAGGAGAGCAGCGCCTGCGTGTAGGGGTGAGCGGGCTGCTCATACAGTTCATCTGCGTCGGCTACCTCCACCAACCGTCCATGATACATCACGCCGATTCGATCCGAAATATGCCGCACCATCGACAAGTCGTGAGCGATGAACAGATACGTCAGTCCGAACTCCTGCTGGAGATCCTCCAGCGTGTTAATGACCTGCGCCTGGATGGACACATCCAGGGCCGAAATCGGTTCATCACAGACGATGAACTCGGGATTCACGGATAAGGCACGAGCGATGGAAATCCGCTGGCGTTGACCGCCGCTAAACTCGTGCGAATAGCGGTACAGGTGCTCTCGCTTCAGCCCTACCTTCTCCAGTAAAGCCACTACGGCATCCTTACGCTCACTGCCCTGATGCAATCTGTGAATATCCATCGGCTCACCAATCAGGTCAAGCACGTTCATACCCGGATTAAGCGAGGAATATGGGTCCTGAAAAATGCTCTGAATACGCCGACGTAGCGGCTTGAGCTGCTTGTCATTCAGCTTGGAAATATCCTGACCGTCAAAGCGTACCGTACCTTCCGTATAATCGTATAACCGTGTCAGGCAGCGTCCAACTGTCGATTTGCCACTACCGGACTCACCAACCAATCCGAACGTCTCGCCGCGCTTGATGTGGAAGCTTACGCCGTCAACCGCCTTGAGCACCTCGGAGCTGCGCCCTAACAAATCCTTTGCGGTCACAAAATGCTTCTTAAGCTGGTGTACCTCCACCAAGGGCTGATCCTCACCCGCCACATGGTTGGCCTCTCTCAACGCTTCATTCACCGTCATTCCCCTCCTCTGCACGATCCGCTTCGGACGTCTCGTAGACTCCGGCAGGCACAGCGTCCGGCTCGTTCAGCCAGCAGGCTGCTCGCTGCTCAGGGCGCAGCTCCACCATCGGCGGCCGCTCCGCACAGCGGGCAAACGCGTGCGGGCACCGTTCCATGAACGGACAGCCTGATGGCGAGTTCAGCAGATCGGGGGGCGTGCCCTCAATCGGCACCAGCCGCTCACGGAAGCCGTTCGTACGCTGGGGTACAGAGCGCAGCAGACCCTGCGTATATGGATGCCCAGGACGATAGAAGATATCGTCCACACGCCCCTCCTCCATCACCATGCCTCCGTACATTACGATGACACGGCTGCACACCTGGGCGACGACGCCCAGATCATGGGTGATCAGGGCAATCGCCATATCGGATTGCTGCTTGAGCGTCTTGAGCAGCTCCAAGATTTGCGCCTGAATCGTCACATCCAGCGCTGTAGTCGGCTCATCTGCAATCAGCAGTTCCGGACTGCACGAGAGCGCCATTGCGATCATCACCCGCTGACGCATCCCTCCGCTGAATTGATGCGGGTATTGATTCATTCGACGCTCCGGTTCAGTAATACCTACCTGTCGCAGTAGCTCCACAGCTGCCTGCGTAGCTGCTTCCTTGCTCAATCCTCGATGCCTGCGAATCACCTCGACCAGGTGATAGCCTACTTTTTTGACCGGATTCAGCGAGGTCATCGGGTCCTGAAACACCATTGCGATTTGGTTACCGCGTATTTTACGCCATTGTTTTTCTGTCAGCGCGGTCAAACTTTCTCCACGGTAACGGATATCGCCGTTCAGCCGCTTGCCGGGCGGGGCAATCATCGACATGATCGCTTTCGCCGTAACGCTTTTGCCGCTACCGGATTCTCCTACAATTCCTACCGTTTCTCCAGCATCAATATGAAAGCTAACCCCTCGAACGGCCTGATTCTCCCCCTCACGAGTGAAAAACGAGACCTCCAGCTGTTCGACGGACAGCAGATGTTCTGTCATTGTGTTTTCGCCCCTTCCTGTCGCTCCTGGAGCCATTGTTAATGGATCTATGCTGTAAATCACCGTTTTACTAATTTGGGCTCAAAGCCTACACGCAGTACATCTCCCAGTACATTAAAGCTCAACACGGTCAGTAAAATAAGCAGTCCCGGAAACAATGCCATATATGGTGCCTGTGCAATATAACCTTGGGCATTATTCAGCATACTGCCCCACGTAGCGTTCGGCAGTTGAACACCAAAGCCGAGAAAGCTCAGTGATGATTCCATCATAATGGCTGAAGCGATATTGTTCGTCGCTCCTACGATAATGACTGGAATCAGATTGGGAACGATGTGCTTCAGGATAATGCCAAATGTACTTTGTCCTGAAGCCTTAGCGTATAGTACATACTCCCGTTCGCGCAGCGTCATCGTCTCTGCCCGCACCACCCGGGCGATATTCATCCACATGAGCAGGGCGATAATGACAATGATATTGCCAACGCCTGGCTTCAAAAACA
This sequence comes from Paenibacillus sp. DP01, assembly GCF_044784315.1. Lineage (NCBI taxonomy): Bacteria > Bacillati > Bacillota > Bacilli > Caryophanales > Paenibacillaceae > Paenibacillus > Paenibacillus sp. DP01. The sequence goes on along the minus strand of NZ_CP173059.1, from coordinate 332,774 downwards.
CACTAAGCAGCAATATAACCAGAAAAGACGGAATCGACATGATTAGCTCCAAAATCCGCATAAGCAGGTTGTCAATCCACCCGCCAAAATAGCCGCTCACAATGCCTACCACTGCACCAATACTGGTCGCAATAATCATAGACGCAAAGCCAACCAGCAATGATACACGACCGCCATACAGCGCTCTTGTAAAATAGTCCCGACCGTAATCGTCCGTTCCAAACCAGTGTGCGCCTCCGGGTGGTTGGAGGCGCTCCAGTACGTTCAGCTTATTCGGGTCCTGCGGTGATAAAAATGCGAAAATCGCTCCCAGCGAGAATACGATCAATAGTATGAGGGCGACGGCGCCCATTTTGCTCGTCATCAGCTCGATCCCGATGTTGCGCCATTTGCTCCGATTCATGTTTTCACCTCGTTGATTTAATTCTCGGGTCCGCCATGCTGTACAAGATATCTGCCAGCAGATTGCCCAGGATCAGCAGCAAAGCGGAAAATAAAGTAATCCCCATAATGACGGGATAATCCATTCCTTTTACAGCCGTCATACCCAGCGAGCCAATGCCCGGCCAGGAAAATACCGTCTCCGTCACAATGGCTCCCGCCACCAGGTCCGCAACCGACATACCAAGCAGCGTAATGATGGGCAGCAGCACATGCTTGAGCACGTGTCGAAACAAAACCAGTCGTTGTCCAGACCCGAACGCGTATTGAATCTGCACGTACTCTTCCTTAAGCTGCGTAATCGTGCTGGAACGGATGTACCTCACATAGACAGATAGAAAGCCAAAGGCCAGTACAAAACATGGCAAAATGCCATGCTTGATCACATCCAGCACCGAATCCGTTCCGATCGTACGCATCCCTGTACTTGGAAGCCAATGCAAATAAATTGCAAACAGATAAATAAGCAAAATGCCAAGCCAAAACAATGGGACTGAAATACCGATGTACGACATTAAATTAATGAGCTTGTCGATCCAGCGATTCCGATTGGCCGCAGCAATCAAACCAAGTGGAATTGCAATCAACACAGCGAGTATGATGGAGGCGCCCATTAACCCCGCTGTCGCCGGGAGACGGTCGAGAATCTGATCCAGTACAGGCTGATGATTAATTAGCGAATAACCTAGATCTCCTGTCAGGCTTTTTTTAAGCCATAATATGTACTGTACATAAGCGGGCTGGTCCAGCCCCAAGCTATGCCTCATTCTTTCAATATCTTCCAGATGCATATTCGGTGTAACAAAAGAGAGAACCGGATCACCTGGAGCCAGCTTGATCAAGCCGAAGCAGACGATGGACACAAAAAATAGCATCGGTATAACTTGCAGCAACCTTCTGGCGATGAGTTGTCTCATACGTTTTCCTTCCCCTTGCTGTTTTCGAAAAAAATAAGCTGGTTACCCCAGCTTATTTTTTGAAAACCCTGTCTTATTTGTGATAAATTTTGGACAAATCCTCGAAAATCACGACCGGCTTCAACACAGCCTGATCAATACCGCCATACTGCTTGTCGAAGGCCACAATCGTTTTGGTGTATGCAATTGGGTAGATAACCGCATCATCAGCCAAAATTTCTTGTACCTTTTTATAAATTTCTCCACGTTTAGTCGTATCCGACTCACCCGCGCCCTCTTCCAACAACTTATCTACTTCTTTATTAGAATAATGCGAATAGTTGGAGGACGATCCCGTGCTATACAAAATACGATACGCATCAGGGTCATACCCCATGATATAGCCGCTGATCGCCAGATCGAAATCCTTGGCATTCGTATCAACGAATTTTTGCGACCACGCTGAGGAATCCATACTGTTCACATCCAGCTGAACGCCAATATCCTTGAACTTCTGCTGGATATACAGCGCCTGTGCTTCCTGAACCTTGTTGCCGCCCGGAATGATAATGCGCAGCTTCAGCCCTTCAGCGCCGGCCGATTTCAGCAGCTCCTTCGCCTTGTTCACATCATTATTGAAAAATGCAACATCATTCGTGTGATACAGTACATCCTGTGTCAAAGCGGACTTTGCAGTATCTGCATAATCTTTGGAGCCATACGATACCTGGATCAATTCATCCTGATTCAGTGCATAAGAAAGCGCCTGACGTACTTCTTTTTTGTTCAACTGCTTTGTATCACTGTTTTCATTAAACATCAGGTAAGCCAAGCGGCCTTCGCTGTAAGGGAAAATGTCAAACTTATCTGTCGCTTTAATGGTGTCTACGTTTTGTGGGTCGAGATAGTTTACATTGATTTCACCATTTTGCAGGGCTAAATTGGCAGCATTCGAATCTTTAACAATTCGATATGTCACAGAATCCAGATGCGGCTTGCCGCCAAAATAGTTATCGAACCGTTCAAGTGTAACGTACTCGCCAGTTTTGTACTCTTTAAATTTGAAAGGACCTGATCCAACCGGAGTGTTGTTTTTCGTGCTTTTCTCAATATCCGCTTCATTCTCAAAAATGTGCTTCGGAATCGGGGATACCTGTACCAGGGCCGCCTCAAAAGCTGGGGCTGGCTGAGGAAGCTTGAAGTCCACCGTCGTATCATCAACCTTGCTCGCCTGTACCGGCTTGCCGTTGACCATAAAATTACTTCTCAAGAAGCTGTGCTGCTTCTCATCTAAAATTTTGTTAATCGTGAAAACGACATCGTCAGCTGTCAGCTTCTCGCCATCATGCCAAGTCAGATCCTTTTTCAGTTTTAGTGTATAGGTCAACTTGTCTGCCGAAGGAGTCAGGCTATCTGCCAAATAAAACGTCTTCTTGCCATTGTTCACTTGGAACAAAGGTGCAAATATCGCTTGATCTATCGTCAGACTTACCCGGTCACCCGCATAGTTCGGATTCAGCACCACCGGATCGGCTTGCACGCCGATAATCAGGCTGCCACCATCTTTGGGCTGTCCGTTATCGGCTGTAGTTGCATCTGTGCCAGACGCACTACCATTCGTCGCAGACGAAGATCCCGAATTTCCGCCGGAGCATGCACTTACTACCAACATTAATACGATGAATACGAATATACCTGTCAAATTACGACGCATCGCTCTAGCCTCCAAATTCTTTAAGTATGTATTGAAAAATATTATAAATCGGAATAGTCGGATTTACAATCGTTCAAAAACTGTTTATTCCCCTTGTCATTAGCATTGCAGACATTATGTGATCGAATTAGCAAAAAAGACACCCGTTAAGGGCGTCTTTTAGAAGACCAGCAAACTGATTAATGCCAAGATGGCAGGCAGACCTTGCTTTAATAAAATAGACTTATTAGCCGTTAATGCACCATACACTGCAGCCACTACTACGCAAATGACAAAAAATAATTCGATTTGCTGCCCGATCACAGGATCGGGATAGATCAAGCCCCACACCAATCCAGCAGCCAGAAATCCGTTATACAGCCCCTGATTGGCTGCCAAGGATTTGGTCACTCCTGCCAGTTCCTTCGAGGTACCGAACGTACGCATCGCGCGTGGAGTCGTCCACAAAAACATTTCCAATACTAAAATGTACACGTGCTCCAGCGCTACAATTCCAACCAATATTGAACTAAGTAGGCTCAAATCGCTTCCTCTTTTCCACATGAAATTACTCTGAGGTCATCTTAGATTGATCCTCAAAAGTATAGTTCATCTACCAAAAGCAGTAAAGAGACCGAGCCTATGGCCCGGTCTACTATTTACATGAAGTCTAAAGCCTTACATCGTTCTCGCAAAATCCAACAAAGCTTTGGACATACTGTTGATCTCGTCCGTAGATGCATTGACTTGCTGTGTTAGCGCGGCTTGTGTTTGTGTCAGCGTAGACATATTCCCGATGTTGTGCAGAATTCGCTCGATGAGTGTTTTCATTTCGTCCAGACTGGTCTCGATATTCCCGGTCGCATCCGCACTATGGATGGCAAGTTTTCTGACTTCATCTGCAACTACTGCAAACCCCCGTCCCTGCTCGCCTGCACGCGATGCCTCGATTGCAGCATTCAGACCCAATAGATTCGTTTGATTCGCAATCTCTTTAATGAAGTTCGAAATGTTTTGCGTCTCTTCTGCACTGACTTTGGCCTGATTCGCTGCCTCTGTCGATTGCTCTTGAGCCGTAGCCAATTCCTGTGCCTGGTTACTAACCGAGTTAACACCGTTCACCATTTCTGTAATGGAATCGGAGAGATGCTGAATTTTGAGCGTAAGCTCGTCTGCAACAGCCTGCTTTTCCTTTTCCACTGTGATATCACGGATGGTTCCGGCAATGCGAATAGGCACTCCTTTGCTATCGCGTATGCTTCTTCCACTGTTTTGATACCAGCGATATTCTCCATTTTTACTTTGTAGGCGACATACCATATCATATGGCGTACGATCTGAATAGTCATTTAAATGATCGACTACAGCCTTAACTGCATGTTCGGCATCATCAGGATGTATACGCGAACTCCAGCTGCTTAATACACTTGGAAAGTCCTTCTCGTCTGTAAAGCCCAAGGTGTTGCGGAATTGCTGGGACCACCAAAATATATTATCCGGGTGCTCAATGTCTCCATCCACCAAAATGACGTCATAGGGTGCCTCCACCAAAACACGATTGATGAGATCAAATCTGGTAACTAGCGCCTGAAGCTCCTCGGACTTAATCTTCTGATCGTGCACATCCAACAGAGCGCCCGCAATACGAAGCGGCACTCCCTGCTGGTCACGGATCGTCGTTCCGGTAGCCCGGAACCAGCGATATTCTCCATGCTTCAGCCTCAAACGATACTGTACGTCATAAGGGGTTTTCCCCGTAGTATCCAGTAAATGATCAGACAATTCTGCCAAAGATCTGTCATAGTCTTCGGGGTGTAGTTGAGATGACCAGCTGTCCAATACATTGGGGAATTCCTTTTCGCTCTGATATCCCAGCATAGAACGGAATTCTTCGGACCATGTGAACGTATTACTTGGATTGACGGGATCACCCGCAATGACCTCCATGTCCCATAAGCCAATCTCTATCGCCTTGGTAACAAGCTTCAAACGGATATCAACATGTTGAGCATCATTTTTCATGGACTCTATCGCTTGGTTGACATTGTTTGCGATTTCTTGAATTTCAGGAGATGCTGAGGAAACCTGTATTGCAGCAGAATAATCCTTTTGCTGTATTCTTTGTGAGAGTTTGCGGCTTTCTTCTACTAAAGGAGCAAGTGATTGAGACTCATTTTTCTTGAGAAACATATATGATCTTCCCTTCTAAGCCAGTTATATAAAACGGTATAATTTAATATCGGAATTTTATTAAGAATCATTATAAATAAATCTATAATCGTATAGGTATTAAGACTTATTTTTCGTGTCCATATACCTATATATCCATACAAAAAACATCGAAAAATGTCGAAAAAGGAAGTATGTTAACAAGTCTGGAAACAAAAAGAACACCTCTGCATTACTTCGCAAAGGTGCTCTTGGTATCCACTATTCGGTTCAATGTATCTTATTTAATTGAAGCAACGTATTCCTCGCCTTTTTCTTTATCATATTGTCCTTCCCATTTGGACATGACTACAGCCGCAAGCGAGTTTCCTAAAACATTGACTACCGTACGCGCCATATCCAGAATACGATCAATACCAGCGATAAAGGCCAGACCTTCCAGCGGGAGATTCACTGCTCCCAGCGTAGCGAGCAACACGACAAAGGAAGCGCCCGGCACGCCTGCAATCCCTTTGGAGGAAATGATCAGCACGAGTACCAGCGTGATTTGGGTCGTGATCGGCATATCAATGCCATACATTTGGGCAATGAAAATTGCAGCCAGTGCTTGATACAGCGTGGAGCCGTCCAGATTAAAAGAATATCCGATCGGAATGACAAAGGATGTGATTCCTTTCGGACACCCGAATTTCTCCATCTTCTCCATGATCTTAGGCAGAACACTTTCCGAGCTGGCCGTCGAATATGCAAGCAACAGCTCACTTTTCAAAATTTTAACCATCGTCCAGAGACGGGTACCGCAAAGCTTGGCGATAATTCCAAAGACAACCACAATAAACAGTAACATGGAGCCATACACTGACAGTACAAGCTTCAATAACGGCCATAACGAGGCTAATCCAAACTTGGCCACTGTCGTGCCAATCAGTGCAAATACACCGAACGGAGCGAGGCGCATGACCTGATTGGTTACCCAGAACATGGCGTCGGCTACACCTTCAAAGAAATTCAGCACAGGCTTGCCCTTGTTACCAATCGCTGCCACTCCTAGTCCGAACAATACAGAGAAGAATATAATAGCCAGCATATCTCCTTCGCCCAGGGCTTGAATAACATTGGTAGGTACGATGTGCACAATCGTATCTATAAAGTTATGGCCTGACTTTTCCGCAGTCTCCACATAGGAATGGATATCGCTCTTGGCCAGGTGGGACATGTCCACGCCCTCACCGGGACGAACCAGATTGGCAACAAGCAGACCAAACAGGATCGCAATGGTCGTTACAATTTCGAAGTACAGAATCGACTTCCCGCCGAGTTTCCCCAGTTTCTTCATATCTCCGACGCCGGCTACACCAATAATGAGCGTTGAGATTACAATAGGTACGACAATCATCTTGATTAAGCGGATGAAAATATCACCGATCGGCTTTAAGTAGACTTCCACCCCTGAATTGCCGTAAAATAAGGCACCAACAATAATACCTAAAGCCAGACCGATAAAGATTTGCATTGTTAAATTAATCTTTTTCACTTCATGTCCCCCCTGGCTGGTTTGTATATTTTTGCAGTATGCAGCTCTTAATATTCAGATGATGTTATTTATACTACAATCCGAACTATAAAAACCGACAGTTATCTACACATGTATTTGTTTTTTTCTATAAATTCACAAGTATTAATGCTAAGCCTGTGAATTTATCTTACATTGACTTTCTGAAACAAATACCCGGAGGTGAATATGGATGAAGCTAAATACCCTTCTTTTCCTGCTGATGCTTATCTTTGTACCCCTAGCAGGTGAGTTGAATATTCACCCGTTCGATAATACATTTCGTCTCAGCTTTGGTACGCCCGTATTTTTTTTCTTTCTGTTATCTATACGTCATATTCCACCTGCATTATCGGGAGTGTTTGCAGGGATAGCAGTAGTTGCATTTCGTATTTCACTCAATCATTACCTTCATCCCGGCTCTTCCTTTGAAGAATTAATGACCTTGCATGGACCTACCTTTTTTTATTATATGGTTTATGGCCTGCTCTTTCAGGTTCTTAACATTAATGCTGAGCCTTACCGCGCACTGCGTGTGGGCATCCTCTCTGTGGGAATTGAGGTTGCCGCAAGTGTGGCAGAGCTTAGTGTCCGGCGAAGCATTGACGGTGATTTCTGGGACATCGTTAAGATCAGCAAAGTGGCTTTTATGGCCATGATCCGCAGCTTCTTTGTGCTTGGGTTCTATAATATGATTCGATTAAATCAATCTGTTCAGCATGAAGAGGCACAAAGACAGCAAACGGAGCGAATTTTACTCCTGGTATCGGACTTGTATGAGGAGTCAGTCCAGTTAGGCAAAACTTTGTCACATGCAGAGCAAATCACCCGTGAAAGCTATGAGCTATACCGCGAGCTGCAGCAGGATGAATCTCTGAAAGATAGAGAACATTACGCCAGACAGGCACTTCGTATTTCCGGACAAGTCCATGAGATTAAAAAAGACAGCCAGCGGATTTTTGCCGGTTTGTCCAAGCTCATTGATTCGGAAAGCGACGTGCATTATATGACCTCACAGGAACTTGGCGAGCTGATCGTCCGAACGAACAGCAAATACGCTCAATCGCTAGGCAAGTCTATCCGTTTCACGCTGAATTTCGATCCTTTGTTGCCCAAACTGCATGTTTATACAGTTCTCACTCTGATTAACAATCTGACCTCCAATTCAGTAGAAGCGATGAAAGACAGTGGAAGGATTGACGTCTCCATTCATTTTCTACCAGGACAAGAGGATATAATATCCTTTAGTGTCACCGATAACGGTCCAGGTATTCCTCAGCGCAAACGGGAAATGATCTTCACACCGGGATACACGACCAAGTATGATGAGGGAGGACAGCCTTCGACCGGCATGGGTTTATTTTATGTGCGTGAAGTCGCGGAGAGTCTTGATGGAACGCTTGAACTACTACAGAATGAAGATGAGCATACAGATAAATTACAGACCACTTTTAGAATCATATTACCTTTACGGAAACTCACGGAGAAAGGAAGATAGCCCGGATGCGTTTTTATATTGTAGATGACGATCAGGGGATTCGTTCGATGCTGGCAGACATTATTGAAGACGAGGGTTTAGGAGAGGTTGTTGGGGAAGCGGAGGATGGTTCCTACGTGAATAGCGGCCTGCTGGAGCTGAACCGAATTGATGTATTGCTGATTGACCTGCTGATGCCGCTTCGTGACGGCATTCAGACCGTGCGTGCACTCGGTGATCAATTTAGCGGAAAAATCATTATGATTTCTCGGATTGAATCCAAAAACATGATCGGTGAGGCGTACTCACTCGGTATTGAATATTATATTGCCAAGCCCTTAAACCGACTGGAAATTATTGCAGTTATCCAAAAAGTAACCGAACGCCTGCGCATGCAGCAGTCGATTACAGATATTCAGCGCACATTGCAAGGACTGTCGATGTTCACATCGAATAGCCCATCATCTACACTGGAACCGACTCGAAACATTGTAAGTTCGGGACAGTTTCTGCTCTCCGAAATGGGGATGATTGGCGAAGCCGGAAGTGTAGATTTACTGGATATGTTGGAATACTTGGACCAATATGAGGAGGAAACAGGCAATCTATCCCCCTATCTGTTTCCCTCGCTAAAGGATATATTTGCTAATATAGCGTTGAAACGATTAGGAGACTCAGCTTCAGCAATAGAGCTAAGCAAGGAAATCAAGGCATCGGAGCAGCGTGTCCGCCGCGCTATTTTCCAGACATTAAGCCATATTGTATCGCTCGGGTTGACCGACTATACCCATCCTAAGTTTGAAAATTATGCATCCAAATTTTTTGATTTTACAGAAATCCGCAAAAAAATGTTGGAACTGCAAAACAATGTGGAGCCTTCACTATCTCAAGCCCGCATTAATACGAAAAAGTTCGTGCAGGTGCTCTATATGGAAGCAAAACGGCTATTGCATTAAAAGAAAAGCACCCGCATCTCTCCATGTGGCTATCACATGAAGAATAAACAGGTGCACATTGTCGATGATTTAAATGTCCTTTGAATTGAGACTCATCTTCTGCTACTCCATAGCTTCCAAGAAACCTACGCCATCGGACAGCAGACGCTTCAAGACATTTAGTTCTTCCGAGCTGTAACGATCTAAAAATTGAAATAACTGATGCTGTGCCTTAGCATGCAGCCGATCATGTACAAGAAAGAGCTTTTTCCCCAACGGGGTTAGCCGAAAATAAATCTCTTTTTTGTTGTCGTTCAGCTGGGTTCTGCGAATCCAGCCTTCCTTGAGCAGCTTGGTGCTAACTTTCGAAACGGTCCCCTTGCTCAGCTCCATTCGTTCCGCTAAGGTTGTAACATTGATCGGCTCATGCCTCCCAATACAATCCATAACGTGCACATCCGTCATATTGAGCGAAGTCATTCCGTCAAAGTGCTCGCGGATTTCCTCGAGAAAGATCATGCCCTCTCTCTGCTGATGCTGCTCCAGCTGGTGATTCATCTTAATAAGCAAATCATAGACATGCTGAACCGATGTCGCCTTCTCCATACGAACAAGTAGTCACTCCTTTGGCATACTCCTCCTTTCATTATAGCCCACATTTGTTTCACAGGAAACAATATGGTCATGATCATACCTTTTTCCTTTATATTAACGTGACAATGCATCCTTAATAACACTCAATATATCCGTTTGTTTCACAGAAACAGCCCAAGCGATATACCCATCCGGACGGATGAGAACCGTATGCACATCTCTCCATCCAACGGGCAATTCTTCAGCTACGGCCTCCACATATGAAATATGTGAAAGTGAGATATGGCGAAACTCATTCGATACCTTAGTATCCTGTGCAAGATGGAGAAGCACAAATCGGCCTTCATGAAGAAGATCGTAAGCATACGATGTCACTCCGTTAGGCAACCGCAATTCAAAATCAGCAAACCGTTTCCCGTTCAGCGGATGCTGCGGTATATTGCCAGCCCCTGGATAACATACATCCAGTGCACTAATCTGCTCTGCCATAGACCGATTAATTTCCGGATGGCGGAACCATTCCTCATGTAATTGGCGGTGCGCCAAGACAGCAGGCGTAAAATCCATTAAGCGGGTCTGAACCTCGGTATTCCGTAAAAACTGCGTATTAACCGGATAGCGTTCGTCATGATAGCTATTCAGCAGCGTGTCTGGAGCCCAGCCACGAATCACTCCTGCTAGCTTCCATCCCAGATTCGCAGCCTCTTGCAAGCCAACATTCATTCCCTGCCCACCTGCCGGGAAGTGGATATGCGCAGCATCACCTGCTAGCAGGATTCTCCCTTTACGATAGGTCTGCGCCTGCCGCGTTGCATTCCCAAATCGAGATAACCAGCGAGGATTGGATACGCCAAGATCCGTACCAAGCAGATCGTACAGCTCTGTGCGCACTTCTTCCAGCGTTACAGGTGCGTCTTTCGGGACATCCATCAATCGAAGTGTAGTCAAAATAACCCGATAAATACCTGGAGACACGGGGGCAATCATCACCCCGCCTCGTTTACTATATTCGGAATGTACGCCATTTTCAGGCGGATTGGCTAACTCTACATCCGCTAATACAGCAGTCAGAGTAGTATCCGTGCCCGGAAAAGCAATCCCCGCTTGTTTCCGCACGATGCTCCCGGCCCCATCCGCTCCTACGACATAGGCAGCAGTCATCACCGATACATTGGCTTGTGGTCCAGACGCGCGTACACTCACCACTTCTACGCCCTGCTCCTGCTCCCGTACAGATACCACTTCCATGCCACGATGGACGACAACTCCCAGCTTGAGCGCATGCTCCTCAATCAACTGCTCTGTAATCACCTGTGGGATAAACAATGTATAATTGGAGGAACTATCAAGCACAGAAAAATCCAAGCGGGTATCCAGCATGGCAAAGTGACCTGTACGTATAGGTCTGCCGTGCTTCATAAACCGCTCCTTCAATCCACGCATATCAAACATCTCAAGTGTCCGTGGATGTAGCGTAAGCGCACGCGACTGGCGAATAGGCTCCTCCAAACGTTCAATTACACATACGCTTACCCTCGCCAATGCCAACTCAGCAGCCAACCACATCCCAACGGGTCCGCCGCCTACAACAATCACTTCGTAATCCATGTTCACACCCCTATCTAAAAACTTTATTCCCACCACATATTGTTTCAACAGAAACAATATATATATACAGAAAGCTCCCCTTAACGTTTCCGTATATACTAAACAACACATATAAATGTCGTTTATTGTTTCCGTTGAAACAATACTATTGTAATTTAATTGAGAACAATTATCAACTACTTTATTAAAATGATTTCTGCCCTTTATTTTAAACCACGTATTCATTTACATTTTGGAAAATATAATTGTATAATCGTAAAATAAGACTAAGCTAGAAACAAGCTCTCATAGAAGGGATGATCCTACATGTCGGATGCCAACCAATTATTCGGTCAAGCGCTGGTTAAATCACTGGTCGGGGAACGTGGACATATTCGCGTGGCTCGGGCTTTGCCAGATATTAACGTCGAGCTAGCAGGGAAGAAAAACGCAGAAATGCCCTACAGCATTTATCAACTACTGAAACATATGATTTACTGGCAGCAATTTATGTTGGAGCATTTGGAAGGACGGAAGCCCCAGCTTCCGGGCAATGTCATGGAAAGCTGGCCCGAAGAAACTGGACCGCAAAGCGAAGAGGCATGGCAGGCTGTCATTAATGAATTTTTACAAGGCGTAGATCGGGCAGTGCAAATTGCCGAAACCGCGCAACTGGATGAATCACTGGCTCATTTCCCAGGTGAAACAAAAGCGGGATTGCTGCGAAATATCGCTTCCCACAATTCCTATCATTTGGGTGAAATTGTACTGCTGCGCCGTATTTATGGAGCTTGGCCACCACCAGGAGGCGGCTTTCCTGCATAAAGGCACACCTACCCTTGCCATACGTGTCACAACTCCAAAATGGCATTGGGATTTAGGCACAGCGTAGAGTACGCCTGCGTATCCTATGAAGGAACCCGCTAGCGAATGGAAGCCGTTCATGCATAATCAGGAGTCATCGGAAAAACGGTTCCCATAATGCAAGCTCAAAGAGAGGCTTCTAGGATATGGTAAGAAACTTATATTTAAATCGTAATATTGCCTGTATGATCGTGATCAGCCTTATTGCTAACATGAGTGGAAGCATGATCCTTCCACTCTTTGCTATTTATGTAGAGCAATTCGGGATATCAACACTTGGCATGAGCATTTTATTTTCTTTGTTTTATGTGGGAAGATTTCTTGGTGGAGGCATGGCAGGACAAATATATGAAAAGATCGGTGCAAAACGCTTGGGGTTGAGCTTACTCATCGCCGAAATTGTTTGTATGCTTCTGTTCCCGGTTGCAGGAAGCTTCATTGTTTTATCTATACTTAGACTTCTTCAAGGCTTGGTGGCTATAGGGCTAACCGTCTTCGTCAGAGTCACGATCAACCATATGAGCACCGCAGAGAATCGAGGCACGCTCAATGGATATATCAGCAGCAGTGAAGGTGCTGGTATGATTTTAGGCCCTCTTATAAGTGGAGTTATCGTTTTTTATTTTTCTTTATCCTTTCCATTCTATTTCGTTGCTTTTTTTGCCTGTATATCCTTCGTTGCCGTTTCAAGAATGACTTTCGCTAATTCTCTCTTAAAGCCACAGCCACAGCATCCCCCCTTTCAAAAATCGCAGAGAAGAATCAAATTAACGAAACAGTTGTTGCTTTATTCCACCGTTCATTTTCTTGAAATGAGTGCATTTGCTATATTTTTAACATACTTCTCAGTATATGCGACCTACAAGCTCCATTGGAGTCCAGCAGAAATCAGCTTAGCCTTTACAATCATCGGCATATCAACCTTTGTATCAGCACCCTTTATTGGCAAAATATCTGATATACTCAAGGATCGCTTGCTGCTATGTATCATCGGTCTATTGTTGATCATGATGGAAATCATCCTATTTCTGTGGTTCACAGAACCGTGGATCGTATACTTAGGGATGTTCATCGGAGGTATAGGAGGAGCCAGCTATCTGGATTCCTTTTACTCGCAGCTAGGAGATGTTATTCCTGAAGACAATAGAAGCTCATTTATCGGCAATGTCGTATCTTTATCCGAATTGGGGGCCATTGCGTCTCCGATCATCGCAGGTGCACTCATGGAACGTTTTAGCCTCAGTACCCCCTTTTATTACAATATGATATTAGTATTGATTGCGATTGTTATTCAATATGTCATTCGATTAAAATCGAACTCCGTAAAAAAAAGGCCAATCGCATAAGCAACTGGCCTCCTTTGTGTTCATCACAGTTCCAACTCGACTGCAACGCCGAAATGATCGGATACAACGGGTCCTGTTTTCCCGTTCAGTACGACCGTTGAAGATTGAACATGTGCGGCCTTATTGGAAAAGATGTAGTCAATACGGAGCGGCTCCGCATTACTTTCCCAGCCAGCAATAGCCTTGATAACCGTGTGTCCTGCATCACGTACAGCTGCATTCGAATAGGTGTCCGACCAACCGGATTGCAACACATAGTCATATCCTTCTCCGCGCACTTCAGCCGCGTTGTTGAAATCCCCCATCACAAACATAGGAGCCGGAGCTAAAGGAGCGAGCACTTCGATTGTACGATCCCATAGTCCGCGGAAGGATTCCTCATCATTCCACCAGTTATAATGCCCACTGACAAACCAGGCCTGCACTCCGTCCACCACAGTCTGAATGCCCACAATTTTACGCGAGCGGTAGTTGTCATAGTCCTGTACCGAGGAAACATATTCGTTCACCGTAGCTGTAATCGGTGCTTTGGACAGAATCGCCAAACCCTCGTCATATTTGGCAAAACCCACATGCGCAGGAGCCCACGTCCAGTGATAGGCATCGGACAATAGCCCATTCAGTACATAAGCATAGTTATCACGTTTAATGACAACTTCAGGATCTGCACTATAGTACGCGCCCAAATCGTCCGCTGACAAAGGAGTCTCTTTCATGGACTGATTCACTTCCTGCAAAGCAATGACATCAAACTGCTGTTCATCAATAAAAGCAGCCAATTGCTTCAGCTTATCGTGCTGGTTTTCTTCCATCCAAGCATGTGCATTTAAGGTTAACAATTTCAAGCTAATCACCTATTGAGTATGTCTTGTATATCTGATTTAAGCACATCGGCCTTTGGTCCGTAAACCGCTTGTACCCCATTATCTACTTTAATTAAGCCCAAGGCGCCTAGCGCTTTCCACGTCTTTTCATCCCCGACAGCTTCTGTATCCTTCACCGTCACACGCAGACGGGTCATGCAAGCATCCACCTCGACAATGTTCTGCTCACCCCCAAGTGTCTTGATGATATCCGCAGCCAATTGATTTTGAGTTGAAACCGCTGCCACACCATCCGTTAATGTACTCTCTGCCTCGGAAGTCGCTTGAGGCTCCTCATCCGTATAGTTCCCCAGTCTTCCTGGCGTAGCCATTTTGAATTTACCGATCATAAAATACGCGATAAAGTAGGTTGCTACCGCAAACACAACACAAGTCAGCACGAAGTTGATTATATCCTGTACCAACCCCGCATTTATAGACAATGGCAATCGAGTCAGCAGTTCAATCATACCAAATGAATGTAAACGCAGATGTATGATATCAGCCATTCCGAACGCGATTCCGGTAAGAATAGCATAAACTACATACAACACGGGCGCTACGAACATAAACATGAACTCCAGCGGCTCCGTCACCCCTGTTAAAAAGACGGCTGCTGCTGCAGAGAAAATCATTGACTTGTACTTGCTGCGTTTATCTTTATCTACGCGGCGATACATAGCCACGGCCAGCCCCATAAGGATACCCGCTCCGCCGATCATCTGTCCTACTTTGAAGCGGGCAGGCGTTACGTCTCCCAGCAAGCTGTTGTAGGCTGCCGGATCCGTACCACGAAGTGCACTGAGATCACTAGCCCAAGCCAGCCACAGCGGGTCTTGCCCAGCAACAACGCTTCCTGCTCCAGAACCCGTGAGCACCGTGTAAACGCCACCAAGTTGAGTATAGTTAATAGGAACGGTCAGCATATGATGAAGACCAAAAGGAATCAGCAGTCTTTCTAGTGTACCATAGACAAACGGCGCTACAAAAGGAGCCGACTCTCCCGAAGTCGCCAACCAGACGCCAAATTGGTTAATCCCTCCTTGGACAAATGGCCAGACAGCAGACATGATCAAACTAACGATTACAGACCATAAAATCACGACAAAAGGAACAAAACGCTTACCGTTAAAAAAAGCTAGAGCATCGGGGAGCTTGCGGTAATTATAATATTTATTAAATACCACGGCCCCAACGAAGCCGGAGATGATACCGACAAACACGCCCATATTGAGTGCAGGCGCCCCCAAAATAGAGGTGAAATAACCACTAACTGGAATCGTTGCACCGAAGAGGGTATGGGTAGTTGCTCCCTCTTGTGTTAGCATCTTCGAGGATACGCCCAAAATCGTTCCTGTTGAAATATTGATGAGAACAAAAGCAATTAAGGCCGCAAAAGCTCCGCCCGCTCGTTCCTTAGCCCAGGAACCACCAATCGCCACGGCAAACAGGATGTGTAAGTTGTTGATAATACCCCAACCCAGATTCTCCATGACCCCGCCGACAGTCACCCAGAAATGAATATCGCCAGCCAACATCGCTACTACTTTACCAAGTGAAATCATAATCCCGGCTGCTGGCATGACAGCAACAACCACAAGAAGTGCCTTCCCAAGCTTTTGCCAAAAATCAAATGATAGAAGTTTTTTCATGCTCGTTCAGTCTCCATCCCTTATAGTATGTATAGCATGGGTAGTGCTCAATAAAAAATATTATGCAATCGGTTGCACGATTATTATAATGATATCGCTTTCTATTGGCAATACCCTAGTTATAAATATCTTGGTTAATGATGATAGAAATACTCGAAAAAGCCGCTAATTTGTTGAAATTGGAGCAATATCGTATGATAGAACATAATATTTTCTGCTTGAGATAGCAAAAGGAGACGAAGACGATGGCAGTAACCATCAAAGATGTCGCAAAACGTGCTAAAGTTGCTACTTCCACCGTATCCCGTGTCATTCAAGACAGCCCCAAAATCAGCGAAGCCACCAAGGCACGCGTTCGCAAAGAAATGAAGGCGCTTGGCTATGAACCCAACTATTCCGCTCAAAGCCTGGCTAACCGTGTCACACAGTCGATAGGCATTATTATGCCTGAATCGGACGTGGCGATCTTTCAGAATCCTTTCTTTCCAGAAAGCCTACGCGGGATCAGCGAATGGGTAAACGAGCACAACTATACACTGTCGATTGTCACAGGCAAGACGAGTGATGAATTGCTATCCCGCGTAAAGTTGATGACCCGGACCGGACGCGTTGACGGCTACATTGTCCTGTACTCCAAGCAAAAGGACAGCATCGTGGAGTATCTTCATAAAGAGAAAATCCCCTATACCGTCATCGGCAAGCCTCAGCAGTTTGTCAGTGAAACTACCCATGTAGACAACGATAACTACCAGGCTGCCAAAGATGTGGTCACTTATTTGACGGGGCTGAAGCATGAGCGCATTGCTTATGTTGGCGGTGATCAGGAACACATCGTAAATCTTGAAAGACTCCGAGGCTACCAAGATGCACTACGAGAGGCTGGCTTGCCTCTACCAAAAGAATACGTGGTTAGGGAGCCCTTTAATCTGGAGGACATGCGCACGTTATTACAGGCTTCCCCGCCACCTACAGCGATGATCGTTAGCGATGACCTTGTAGCCATGGCCGTACAGAAAATGCTTGCTCAGTTAGGCGTATCCATGCCAGAGCAGCTCTCCATGGTGAGCTTTAATAACTTGATGCTGGCTGAGCTGATGAATCCCCCTCTTACTTCCGTGGATATTGATATCTTCAGCCTTGGTTATCAGGCTGCCAAAAGTCTGATCGAAAAAATTAAAGACCCGAAAGAATTGACCAAGCACATCATTGTTCCCCACCGAATTGTAGAGCGCAAATCAAGCCAGACACTATGAATCTCTAAGAAATGAACAAGAACTGATTTTGTGGATATTCATAAAATCAGTTTTTTTTGCGTTGACAGGGCAAACGGTTGCACTATATACTGAACTCGCTCATATATTGGTTCCGTTAAAACAACGATCTCATTTTCCGAGAGGGGTACGCAATCATGGTTTACAACCGATTATTTGACGTAGATAGTTGGAAGCTGACAACACACACTCTACATAGCACACACATGCGATTACAGGAAAGCTTAACGTCCATAGGCAACGGTTATATGGGCATGCGCGGCAATTTTGAAGAAACTTATTCAGGGGATCATCATCAAGGGACGTATATCTCCGGTATATGGTTCCCTGACAAAACAAAGGTAGGCTGGTGGAAGAACGGCTATCCTGAATATTTTGGCAAGGTCATCAATGCCATGAATTTCATCGGCATCCGTCTGATTGTAAACCAAGAGGAAGTGGACTTATTTACGGCACAGATCAGCGATTTTGTGCAGGAGCTGGACATGAAGCAGGGAATCCTGCGGCGCGCTTGTACTGTGAACGACCAGGTTCGTATCACTACAGAGCGTTTTCTGAGCATTACTACACGTGAATTATGCCTGATTGATTATCAGGTCGAAAATATAAGCGATCAGCCTTTAAGCATTGAGCTTGTTCCTTATTTGGACGGCAATACGAAAAATGAGGACACCAACTATGACGAGGTATTTTGGCTGGAAGAGGCCCGTGAGGTTCAAGAGCAATTCATCAGCCTGTCCACAACGACGATAGATAATCCCTTCGGTATTCCGCGCTTTACCGTAAACGCTACCATGGGTATTGTAACCGAGGGGCAAGATGAGCAGACGACGGAAGAGGGCTTTTTGTATGCTGCACGCCACTATCAATATAACGTCTCGCCAGGTGACCGTATCCAACTGCAAAAAATTGTAGCCGTCACCACTTCACGCGATATGGAAAAGGATGCATTGATTCCGCAAGGTGAACGCATCGCCGTGGAAGCTGTCAACAAAGGCTACACCTCTCTAAAGCAAGAGCATATCGACGCTTGGGCCAGACGCTGGGACAAGGCAGATGTCGAAATTGAGGGGGATACGGAGGCCCAACAGGGAATACGTTTTAACATTTTTCAGCTATTCTCTACGTACTACGGTGAAGATGCCCGTCTAAATATTGGACCGAAGGGCTTTACGGGTGAAAAATATGGCGGTGCCACCTATTGGGATACAGAAGCATATGCCGTACCTATGTACCTGGCGCTTGCAGACCCGGACGTAACGCGAAATCTGTTGCTGTACCGTCACCAACAACTGGAAGGTGCCAAGCATAACGCAGCCCAGCAAGGGCTTCGAGGGGCATTGTACCCTATGGTCACTTTTACAGGCGTGGAATGCCATAACGAATGGGAAATTACCTTCGAGGAAATTCATCGTAACGGTGCGATTGCTTATGCCATTTACAATTACACCAATTATACGGGGGACTTGACCTATCTGCATGACTACGGAATCGATGTACTAGTCGAAATTAGCCGCTTCTGGGCCGATCGAGTTCATTTTTCTAACAGTCGTCAGCAGTATATGATCCACGGGGTTACCGGGCCGAACGAATACGAGAATAACGTCAATAACAACTGGTATACCAATACGTTGGCTGCGTGGGTTCTGAAATATACATTATCGGTCTTGCCTCAAATTTCGACTGAGAAAGCGCAGCGTCTGGCAGTTACAGCTGATGAGCTTGCACATTGGCAAGATATCATCAACAACATGTATTATCCGTATGATGAAGAGCGGGGCGTCTTCGTACAGCACGATACTTTTATGGATAAAGATTTGCAGCCTGTATCCACTTTGCATCCGAGCAATCTGCCACTTAATCAGAAATGGTCATGGGATAAAATCCTACGTTCCTGCTTCATTAAGCAAGCAGATGTGCTGCAAGGGCTCTATTTCTTTGGAGACCAGTTCACGCTGGAGGAAAAAGCGCGAAATTTTGCATTTTACGAGCCGATGACCGTTCATGAATCCAGTCTATCTCCTTCGATTCATGCCGTGCTGGCCGCTGAACTCAAAATGGAAGATAAGGCAGTCGAAATGTATAAACGGACGGCCCGTCTGGATCTGGATAACTATAATAACGATACCGAAGACGGACTCCATATCACCTCCATGACAGGAAGCTGGCTGGCGATTGTACAGGGATTTGCCGGGATGAGAACCTATAATGAAACACTCAGCTTTTCCCCTTTTCTACCGAAGGACTGGAACAAATATACGTTTAAAATCAACTATCGCGGCCGCTTGCTAAGTATTCTCGTACAGGAGGGTGAAGTAATCATTACCCTGCTGGACGGAGAACCGCTGACGCTGGAGCTGTATGGACAGCCAACGCACATTACCAGTGGGCAATCGTTAATGGCGAACAGTGCTTCATAAATGGACCAGACAGGGGGAAAGCATATGAAAGCAGTTATTTTTGATCTGGACGGAGTCATTACAGATACGGCTGAATATCATTTTCAGGCATGGGGCAGCTTGGCGGCAGCGCTCAGCATCCCTTTTGATCGGGAATTTAATGAACAGTTAAAAGGAATCAGCCGTACGGAATCACTCGAAAAAATACTAGTGCGTGGTAACCTGTCCGATACGTTATCAGAAGAAGGCAAGCAAGAACTGGCCATGCAAAAAAACACCGAGTATCAGCGGCTTATCTCAGCTTTAACTCCCGCAGACGTTCTTCCCGGTATTAAAGCGCTTCTGAAGGAGCTTCGTGAAGCCCGAATCGGCATCGCGCTCGCCTCTGCGAGCAAAAATGCAGCGTTTATACTGGATCGGCTGGAGCTAGCACACTATTTTGACAGTGTGGTGGATGTTACGGCCATTCGGAATGGCAAGCCTGACCCAGAAATTTTCCTCGCCGGAGCTGCGAATTTGGGCGTTCAGCCTGCCGATTGTATCGGCATAGAAGACGCACAGGCCGGCATTCAGGCGATCAAGGGCGCCGGGATGTTCGCGGTCGGTGTAGGAACGCCTTCGCAAATGCAAGGTGCGGATATCGTGGTAGCCACTACAGCCGAGCTTTCTTTGAGTATGCTGGAGGAACATTTTTACGAGTTCAAAAAATGATCTCATTCTGATTAAGTTCATATGACGTTATGTATGACTAGAGACGAACACCATTAGGTGTTCGTTTTTTTCTTGTACTGTACAAAAGGATTCATGAATATTTATCACTATTTTACACATATTACATGCATATCATGCTTAAGTTTTTTGAAGGGGGAAACGTCATTGGCAAGACCACTCAAGGCGAAATTGGACCATCTAAAAAAGACCCTGGGTCATCTTCCTGATGTCGTCTTCAAAAAAATGAATGTAGGCCAAACGGGAATTCATGTCATTATGATCTATCTCTCCGGTATTGCGGATACAAGTATGATTAACGAACAAATCGTCAAGCCGCTCATTTTAACTGGAGTCCGTGAAAACCACTCCCCAGTTAATCCTGAGAAAATAAAGGAGGAGTTGATACAGCAGACAGCATTTACGATCGATATGACAGAAGGGACAGACCTTGAGACGTGTGTAAGCAAAGTATTATCGGGATATACTTGTCTGCTGATCGAAGGAACGGATGATGTTTTTTTTGCTTCTACAGGCAAATTTCCTTCGCGAAGTGTTGATGAACCCAGCACCGAAACTTTGGTTAGAGGACCAAGGGAAGGTTTTATTGAGGATTTGGAAAGTAACCTGGCAATGGTTAGAAGGCACATCAAAGATATTAGTTTCAGAATAGACAAAATAACCATTGGAAGGAGATCCTCCCGTAAATTAGCAATCTTGTACATATCGGATATCACAAATCCGGAGCTAGTTCAGGAAGTGAAGCGAAGAGTCAAAACGATTGATGTGGATGATGCTTCTGATACCGGGGTTATTGAGCAATGGATCGAGGAACATCCATGGTCTCCGTTTCCCCAGATTCAAGCCTCTGAACGCTCGGATAAAGCGATAACGGCCTTAATGTCAGGGAGGGTTGTCATTATGCTAGATGGCACCCCTTTTGTCCTAATTGCTCCCATGACCTTCTGGATGCTGGCTCAATCCCCAGAGGATTATTATGAGCGTTTTCCTTTAGGAACATTTTTCCGTATGCTTCGTTTAATGGCGTTGTTCATTGCAACATTCCTGCCTTCGTTGTACGTTGCACTCATTTCTTTCCATCCTGGATTAATCCCGCCTGAGCTGGTCATATCTATCGTTGCCTCAAGGGAGGGAATCCCTTTTCCCGTTTTTGTGGAGGCTTTAATTATGGAAGTGGCATTGGAAATATTGCGTGAGGCAAGTCTGCGGCTACCCAAAGGGATAGGACAGGTCATCGGTATTGTAGGCGGTCTTGTTATTGGACAAGCAGCTGTCGAGGCGGCGGTTGTAAGTGCTTTTCTGATTATTGTTGTTGGTCTTACTGCCATTGCGTCCTTTGCAAGCCCGCAGTACAGCGGCAGTATCGGAATCCGGCTTCTTCGTTTTCCCATTATGATGATCGCAGGGGTTTATGGGCTGTATGGAGTAATTTTAGCCTTTATTTTTTTAGGCGTACACATGGTCCAGATCAAAAGCTTTGGAGTTCCTTACATGTCACCCCTGGCCCCTGTTCGGCTAAGAGATCAACAAGACACCTTGATACGGGTTCCTTTTAAATACCTCAGAAAGCGTCCGATCATGCTAAAAACACAGGACGAAACACATTCTAACAGGAAAAGGAAGTAAACCTATGATTTCTTACGCCTTTCTGTTTCGTCGCACCCTCTGGGTGCAAAAATGCTTTGCCGCATGGATCGTGTGTGCTCTCCTCACCGGTTGTTGGGATAGCAGAGAGATCGATAACTTGAGTATTATTCAAGGTGTCGCCATTGATATGGATCAGCAGGATATGCTGGAACTTACCTACCAGCACTTAATCGCGCAGAAATCCAAAAAAAATATGTACAGCAACGTAACAACCTTTAACAAGGATTCCATCCAGTCTGCTTCCAGGGAACAGGCCAAGCAGGTATCCCGTGCTCCTTTATATAGTTTTATTCGCCTGATTTTGATTAGTGACCAAGCTATACAAAAAAGAAGAATCGACCAGTTGTTAGATACGTTTACTCGCTCCTATAAACCAAGTCGAAAATCACTTGTTATGATCATAAAAGGCAATGCAAAAGAAGCGCTCAATAAGATCGGTAAACATCAAGAGATCCCTTCTATTGACCTTGAAGCAATGGCTAAAAACAGCAATTTAAACTCAAAAATACCTTATAGAATAACATTAGGGGAAATTTCTACGCATATCTCACAAGGAGCTGACTTCATCGTTCAAGGCATAGAAACCAATGGAGGCAACCACTTCTCTGGCGCAGCTCTGGTCAGCGGCAAAACGAAGAAATTTGCTTATTGGCTGGACGAAGAGGATGTCATCGGAATCAACTGGATGCTGGGAAAAACGAAGGGCTCAATTATTAGAATTGAGGACTCAAAAACGAAACAACACATGGTCTTTGAAGTTGAGGATGTCCATAGAAAACTTATTCCCCACCTCAATGGACAGGATCTCTCATTCACAGTTCGTATTAAAGCAGATATCAAATTAAACGAAAATTCGGTTGATCTTGAGGACTTCTTGAAGGAATCGTTCATCCGAACCGCTACACAAGAGGCACAGGATGAAATCAAACATACCGTATCCCAATCGCTAAACACACTCCAGAAAGAAATGAGAGCAGATGTGGTCGGTTTTGGCACAAAAGTAAAAGTGAACTATCCCGCTTACTGGGATCAGGTAAAGGAAAATTGGCAAGATACATTCAGTCAAATACCAATCGATGTTAAGGCTAAAGTACAGATCGAGCGAACTGGTGCTTATACAAAAGGAGAGGGTGAATAATGTCTAATATACCTTCCATGAAAAAGGAAAAAATATCCACCCTGCAAGCCTTATTTACCGTCACTTCGACCGTGTATGCTGTGGGTATTGTCAGCTTACCAAGAACCATTGCGGAGAAGACGCACACGCCCGACGTGTGGCAGGGACTTTTGCTGGCAACTCTGCTTGGAATCGTTGTCATTTTTATCCATGTTAAATTGTGCCATAGATTCCCAGGGAAGACGTTCTATGAGTTCAATCCTGTGATTGCAGGTAAATTCATCGGCTTTCTGATCAATATCGCATTTATTGTGTTTTGCACGATGATCTGCTCTCTTGTATGTAGAATGATGGCGGAATTCCTCAAAGGTCTTGCACTGGAGAGAACCCCAATAAGCATGATTCTCTTGCCGTTTCTTCTGCTTATTGGGTATTTGACCTGGGGCGGTCTCCATGCAATGGTTCGATTGATCGAGCTTTTTTTTCCTTTAACCTTTATTGTTTTTTTATTGTTGATCATTCTTAATATCAACCATTTTAATCTTGATAATTTGCGCCCTGTTTTCCATAAAGGTTGGCGTCCGATCTTTGAATCACTTAAAGTTATACCTTTCTCTACAATGGGTTTTGAATCGATCCTTATATTAACTAATGTGATGACCCACCCACAAAAAGCATGGAAGGCTGGGTGGATTGGCTACTCGATTGCAATGGGTTTGTATATTTTAATGGTAACGATGGTCATTGGCTGTATGTCAGTAGAAGAAGTTTCCCGATTGCAGTGGCCCGTCGTTTCTTTTGCACAGCAAATTGAATTCCCCGGTGCGTTCCTGGAACGATTTGAAATATTATTTATTATTTTGTGGACGATCAAAATCTTCATGACCGCCTCAAATTATTATTTCTATATTGTTACTGGAATCAGCCAGCTCACCCAAAAGTGGAACAAGTATATCTGTTATCTCCCGTTAATTATATTATTTTGCCTGAGCATGTATCCCCAAAATTTTATTGAAATAGGCAACTTCGATAAAATAATAGGTTATGTTGGAATTGTTGTATGTGCAGCAGTACCTTCAGTGCTTCTTGTCATCTCTATGGTCTTCCATCGAACAGAGAGTCCGGATGGGAAACAGTAGAGGATACTTCCTCCTCGTTCTTGCCAATGCCCCCCTTATGCTATAGCGTAAGGGGTTTTACTTTTTAGACAGCGGTTATTCCTCGAAATTTTCCAACTGCCCCCTCCACTCAATTACATTCGTGAACTGATATAATGGAAGAGTTAAGCTACTATTAGATCAATATCAGATCAACTATTCTCTCTTAGGAGACTATTGCATATGAAACCAACCTATCTTATGGATGATATACAGTGGCAGCAGCTCATTCAAAACGTGGCTGACCATTTTAATGATGTGACAATCAAACGAGGTTTTCAGTACTTTAAGCAGGGAAAGGTCAAAGAATTCGTAATGCCTAATGCTGACCATATCGCGGCTGTCGTGGACGGGAACGAGCTCTATGAAGTGGATCTTCACTTGAGCGCTTTTGCTGCCAGCAGATGTACATGCCCTGTTCGCACCAACTGCAAGCATATGATCGCTGTATTACTGAATTACGCGAATGAACAGGAACGTTCGGTACACGCATTAGTGAACGCTCATTCGGCGGGATTTGCACGGTTGGCTACAAAAGCAGACACCCGTACCACACCTGCTTTCCGGTCGAACCCTTCGCCGGATCACAAGGAAGCAACAAGAGATGCTCTCCGTAAAAAAGCAAGCAACCTACCGGACATGCCCGTTTCCGAATGGCATGATCTGTTCGATCAGTGTATCGCCCTTAATCATGTGCACACTCAAAATTCCCAATATGTGCAAAGTGCTTTAGCTTCGATCTATGCTGTGAAGCCGCCGCTCTCACCCGGTATGCAGCAGCTATATGGACTGCATGCCCATCTGCGTGTACTGGAGAAGCTGGTACCTCAGGCCCCCAGGACGGGTTACCCCACTCATACCTATATGGGCTACTACACACAAATTGCCGCAGATGAGCTGAAAGAGGCGATTGAGCGTGATTTTGAAAGTCCACTGGAGCTGACTGATGAACCGATGCACGAAGCCCGTATGGCAGAAACTTTAGCTTATTTGCGCCAGAAAATGCTGATAGAGTCGCGGAACGGTACTTATTTTTCAGACGCATATTATCAGTTCTGGCTGTACTGGGTGCATCCTGCAAGGCGGGACTCTAGCATATATACGGAAGAATTACAGCATTTACATGCAGCTGAAGAGGAGCGTAGTGCTACGTTGGCACGCCTTCCGTGGATGCTGGCTCGGAGCTGGATGTATGTTTACCAAGCGCAGGATCCTAAAGCCTGGGAGCTGCTACATGAGGCAGAACAAGCTTTTCCACTAAACATCTCCTCCAGCCAATTGCTATTGTTCTTACATGCGTTGCGACAGGGCGAAGATTGGATACGTCTCAAAGACGGCCTGCGACATATCGGTCCCCTGCTTCATAGTCATCGGGATGATCATTTACAGGATTATATGCATCATTGGGAGCTGGTTTTGCAACATCTCCCAGAAGCAGAGCAGGACATGTGGAACACGCTGGTGGATATGCTTCCATTTGCGGGTGGGCTGTATGAAGAGGCCCTGCTTGCTCATGAGAAATGGCGGCAATGGATCGACTATCAGCTAAGCATACGCAGTGAACCTTTAAGTTTTCGGGTGAGCGTGCTGCAACCTATTGAAAAGAATGCTCCCGAGTTGCTGCTACCCTTTTACCATCAAGCGGTAGAACGATATGTGCTGGAAAAAAACAGGGCCAGCTACAAAGCAGCCGTTAAGCTGTTAAAGCGATTGTTTAAGCTGTACAAAAAAATGAAGCAAGAAACACGCTGGGAGCTGTTCTTCACGACCTTTACCAGCCGTCACAGCCGCCTGCGTGCGCTACAGGAGGAATTGCGGAAAGGGAAATTGTTATCATGAGCCAATATACCGAAACGATTACGGTGCACATCCAATTAACTACCTATGGAGACGCGCTAATTTATGGCGATTCCTCCATGAACTATAGCATTTCCGGTCAAATGTTGAAGCAACGTTTGTTTGCTTGGCATGAGGCTTCATTCTATGGCACCGAGCTAGAGATTCAGCATGTTCAAGACACAGATATTATCGTGCTGCCCTCGGAGCAAGTGATTCCTTTTCTGGCAGAGCAGGAGTTGCTGAAGCACATCGAATGGATCTGGGACGAGGCCAATGCCCCGTGGCTTCGGCTGATCCCTCTGTTGGCTCACTGCATTGAAACGAAAGCCTATGTGCCCAGCTTCACATCGTTTCAAGCGGGGAAGCTGCAATGGGAATGGGATGCAGAAGCATTGGAAAATGTCCAACCGGCAGAGCTTGCCTTGCTGGACAGCCTGGATGAGAACGAGCGCGATGGACTGGTAGCGGCGTTCTCGGCCGCTGTATTTCAGCGCTGGTACGGCACCGAAGCGGAAGCCGCCGATTTGCGAAGAGAGTATCCGGTTCTCTTCGCCCCCAATCGACAGGTTGCGGCGGGCCTGGATGCTCAGGCATGGCTAATCGCCATTGGCTGGAAGGCCGATACGGCGCCGTTCCGTCCGCTTCTGCAACTGCTGGAGCCAGAGCTGGAGGACGACGAGCCGTCCTGGCAGCTCAAGCTTGTGTTGCAGGACAAGCAGGACCCGGCCTTGCTGGTGCCTGTACAGCTCGCCGCTGATGGCTATGCATCCGGATCATGGCCTGATGCATGGACGGCGCATGTGCGTGAGCGCTCAGGCGGATGGCTGGAAAGCTTGACCGCCATTTTGCCCGCAGGGCAGCGTGCCGGAAGCCGCGATGACATACTGAGCCGCCCGCTCTCTGACGAAGCCGCGTGGCAATTCCTGACGACCGACAGCCAGCGTCTGCTGGAAAGCGGTTGGCAGGTACTGCTGCCGGCCTGGTGGGAGGCAGCCACCCGCAAGAAGCCAAAGCTGCGGGCCAAGGTTCGCCCAGGCGAAGGTGCGGGAGAGCGCTCGAAGGGCAGCTCGCTGTTCGGACTGGACTCCATTGTCCAGTTCGATTGGCGTGTGGCCATCGGCGATGCCGATCTGAGCGAGTCGGAGTTCGCCGAGCTCGTGGCTCGCAACGAGCGCTTGGTGCGCTTCCGCGGCCAATGGATCGCGCTCGACCCTGCGCTGCTGGCGCAAATCCGCCGCGCCATGGCCGGGATCGACAGCACTCAGGGATTGTCCTTTCAGGACATCCTGCAGCTGCATCTGCTTGGTAACACCGACGAGCCTGAAGGCGACGCCTCGGGCGAGCAGCCGGAGGACCCGGCACGCTTCCGACTGGAAGTAGAGCTGAACGCTCATCTACTGAAGCTGATCAGCCAGCTCGGACGGCAATCGGAATGGCCCGCTTTGGACGTACCCGATGGGCTGCAAGCCGAGCTGCGGACGTATCAGCAGGACGGGTATGCATGGCTTGCCTTTTTGCGACGCTTCGGATTGGGCGCGTGCCTAGCCGATGATATGGGACTCGGCAAAACGGTGCAGTTTATCACTTATTTACTGCACCTACAGGACATTGCCGCCGAGACAGGTGTGCGCTCCAGTTCGCTGCTGATTTGCCCGACTTCGGTGTTGGGCAACTGGCAGAAGGAGCTCAGCCGCTTCGCTCCTTCCTTGAAGGTCATGCTGCACTATGGAAGCAAGCGAGAACAAGGAGACTTGTTCCGCGAAAAAGTCGAGCAAGCTGATGTCATCCTGACCTCCTTCGCTACGGCAACTCTGGACCAAGAGCTGCTGCAGAGCATGACTTGGGATTCGATCTGTCTGGATGAAGCGCAAAACATTAAAAATGCTCAAACCAAGCAATCCACAGCTGTGCGCAGCTTCCCTGCACGTCATCGTATCGCGTTGACAGGAACACCTATTGAAAATCGGCTGTCCGAGCTATGGTCCATTTATGATTTTATCAATCCAGGTTATTTGGGCAGCTCACGCGCCTTTAGCAATCGCTTCATGAATGCTATTGAAAAAGAACATAATGAGCAGCGCACGCTGGATTTGCAAAAGCTGGTTCAGCCCTTCATGCTACGTCGCAAAAAGAAGGACCCTGCGATACAGCTTGATTTGCCTGACAAGAATGAGATGAAAACGTACATTCACCTCACCTCCGAGCAGGGTGCGCTCTATGATCAGATTGTTAAAGAACTGATGGAACGGATGCAGAAGCTGGAGGGGATTGAGCGTAAAGGAGCTATTTTATCAGCCCTGACCCAGTTGAAGCAGCTTTGTAACCACCCTGCTCTCTTAACCAAGGAGGCGCTCCTGGATGCAGCAGCTTCTGGTTATAGTCAGCCCGATCTTGAAGCGGTTATTAGCCGTTCATCCAAGCTGGAGCGCATTCTGGCTATGGTCAAGGAGCTGCGGGAAGAGGGCGAGCGCTGTCTTATTTTTACGCAGTATATTGGTATGGGTCAGATGCTTCAGCAGGTACTCGCTCAGGAACTTCAAGAACCCGTGCTCTATCTGAACGGTAGTACATCCAAAACTGCGCGTGACCGAATGATTGATCAATTCCAATCGCACACGCTTCCCCCTGACGAGCAACCATCCGTGTTTATTTTATCGCTCAAGGCCGGAGGGGTGGGCCTCAATCTGACAGCTGCCAACCATGTCTTTCACTTTGATCGCTGGTGGAATCCAGCTGTGGAAAATCAAGCTACAGACCGAGCCTACCGGATGGGACAAACCAAAGATGTTCAGGTTCACAAATTTATCTCGTTGGGTACGCTGGAGGAACGCATTGACGAGATGCTGGAGAGCAAGCAGCAGCTCAGCGACCAAATCATCACCAGCACCGAGGGCTGGATTACTGAGCTGTCTACAGACGCGTTAAAAGACCTCTTCACGCTACGGCGCGATTGGGCATAATGAGGTGCTAAGTTCGTTATATGCCTATTTTAAGGAAGAGTAGTTTATAGCACGGTCCAACACTCCTTTGTGTGCATTTAATATCTCATCACAACAAAGGAGTTGATTTGAAGTGGCCATTCGTCCTCCACAAACGCTGAAATCTACGGGCAGAAAGGTTCCTGTTACGAGATATCGCAATGTGAGTCCAACACAAACCCTTCGTAGATTTACAGTTATCTGGGCTAACAATGATGGTGTACCTTTTAACACGTCTGGATTTTTTGCAACACTCCGGCGTTTAGATGGAACCTTTGTGCAAGCTGCAGGCTTCGACCGCTTTGGTACTGCCCGATTCAACAGAGTCCGCACACCTACGAACCAGCCTTATATTCTGCGTACTTTTAGAGATGATGGAGTATTATTCCGCGTTAGATCCGTACCTGCTGGCGTGTCCTCATTTGTCGTTATTGGTTAAGTTCGTACCGAACGCAGCCTAAACGTGTTTAACAAAAAAAGCAGTCAGAACAGAGCGCATCTGTCCTGACTGCTTTTTTCAAACTACCTACCTACTCGGAATCTTCTTCCACTTGTACGTCTTTCGTAGCGGCTGTATTGTACACCGTTTTGAGCCAGTTCTCACTCGACCAGTTCAGCTTGCCTGCGCCCGCTCCGTCCTTGGCCTGCAATTGAGCAACCAAGTTGGCAGGGTCTTCGGCTGTATAGCTGTATGGCAACGTTGTGAACCCATTCCAAGAGAAGCTCTTAGCCTTTGCTGGATAAGGAGCTAATGGGCTATTCGCAGCGTCACTGCCGCCTCTGAACACGGCACCGTTGTCCGACAAGATAACATCCTCGGCTTTGATTTTACCTGTATAATCCGCTTTATTAGGGTCTTTTTGATTGTTACGCACCGGAGAAAACACATCTATTAAATACGATTTTTCTAGCAGCACCGCGCCGTTTTCTGTTGAAATCGCACCATTACCCACGACGTCAAAATGGTACCCTTTGGCAGCGATCGCTTTGGTCATGTCGGACGTAATTCTTTTTTTGGATCTGGCCAATCCAGCATCATCCATAACGATGTTATATGCATGAGCATTACCACCACGCAAACGTGGCATACGGTCCTGAATATCCAGATAATAATTATGATGCAGCGTCACTTCCAAATCCGCATTGTCGCCTGCCATTTCCGTGGCACCCACCAGATGCGCTTTCTTTTGTCCTGCTGCAATATCAATGATATCTTCTTTACTCATGCCTACTGCACTGCTTCTCAAATAAGCGTACATAGGATAGGAGGACTTATCTGCTTCCATCGCGTTGACTTGTTGGGTTACCCAGCTGTTGGAACTGCGGTCATCTCCTTTGAACAAGGACCAGGAAATCGTAACTCCGTTACTTCCCTTTTTCACATCTACCAGGCCATCATAGGCTTTGTTAAATGTACAATGGTCGATCCATACCTTGGAGCTTGCACCTTCGATTGTAATATAATCCCAGTCATTTTTGTCATAGTTTCCTTTGGTTGCTTCATCCCATTCCCAAAGTTCATCAAATTCAAGGTTACGGAAAATCAAATTAGAGCTTCGTTTGATGACAAAACCGGCATGCTTGATTTTCGCACCATTGGCCGAGAAGATTGTAACTCCATTCATATTCTCGATATAGACTTTGCTCACCCCTGTCTTTTTCAGAACAGGATGTGTTTGTACAGGATTGTTGGCGCTAAATGGCATTGTCTTCGCAGCGCTAGGAATTTCATTCCAGCCAAGGTCCAGATCATTCATAATCTCAATCACTTTAACCTTGCTGCCTTTTTTCAGTGCTTCGTTAAGATCTACAGCATTGTACACCTTTTTGTAATTGGCATCCGTATTGGCAATGTTCCCTCCGCCTGTATTACCATACGAAAAGCCAGTCAAATTATAGTTATTTTTGGAGGTTACACTAGGCTCCACCCCAGGAGTCGGTTGTTCTGTACCCGGTGTCGGCTTCACAGGTGGTGTACTTGTACCCCCTTCTGAAGAAGCACCGGATACAATCACATTATCGAACTGAGCAACTGTTTTAGACGTTACCAGACCCATGGCTCCAGCTGTGAGGCTGGTGTCTGTTGCGGACAGCTCCAGCTGATCATTAACATACATTTTGATTTCCGGACCAGATAGCTCCAGCTTCACTCTGTACCATGTATGGGTGTCCAGTTTGTATTTTTTATTGGTAGCCAGTGTCTTCATAGATCCATTAACTTTTTTACGAATCTCAAGGGCTCCGCCTTTCTTGTTGTACAACGATGCTGCATAGAAGTTGTTAGAATCCGTGTATCTACCTGCCACATATACTCGATTAGAGCCATTAAAATCATTTACATATACATCTGCTTGCACACTATAATTTGTCCATGAGGTATTGCCTTTTACGGAATGGCTTTCGCTTCGACTAGATTGTTGGTATGTAGAACCATTCCCGTCCTTGACCACAGACCAGTTCCCCGAATCTGCAGACCAGCCTTGAGCTTCTCCTTGTTCAAAATCATCACTTACCTGTACATTCTCATCAGCCTGTGCGTGGCCTAATAGCGGTAATGATAAAGACAGTGCCAACGTACTGCTTAACATTACACTTGCGCATTTTTTTAACAAACTCGATTTCATATCACAATTCCCTTCTCAATTGGATTTATGAATACTAAAGCAAACGGTATATAACGTATTGATGGAGGAAATCATATCCATGCACCAATGAGGGCCCCTAATCGCTATACTCCAATAATTATAGGCACTTAAATAAATATTAAAATATGTCTAATTACTTATCTTTTGTCTTAATTTTTCTATTAATTTTTCGTTCTTTTTCGCGAACACACCAAATGATGTTTCATAAAATCACAAAAAACGAGATTTTTTTATTTTTGAATAAGACATACGGTTGTCATATTGAGAATGGTACATATAAAGGGGTGAGTATCACCAATATCATGTAAAGGAGCGATTAGATGTCTAGCTACGACTACGCTTCCAAATCAGAGTTAAAAGAAGCCATTCATACCTCCTACTTACGATTTGACGGTGAGTTCCAGGAGATCGACGAAAGCCACAAGGATACTCGAATCGACGAAGTAGATAAAACACCCGCAGAAATGATAGCCTATCAGCTCGGATGGCTTCATCTTGTCATGAGTTGGGACAGAGACGAACGAGAAGGGAAAACCGTCATCATGCCTGCCCCGAATTATAAGTGGAATAGACTAGGCGAACTATACCAATCATTCTACAAGACCTATTCCCACTACTCTCTGTATGAATTACGCGATAAGTTCAAGTTGGCTGAGCAAACGTGGCTGGATTGGGTGGACACACTCAGTCATGAAGAGCTCTTCACCCAGGGCATTCACAAGTGGACAGGCACTAATCCGAACTGGCCTATGGCGAGATGGATTCACATCAACTCCGTAGCACCGTTTAAAACATTCAGAGCCAAGATACGGAAATGGAAGAAATACAACGTGCAACAGTGATGAAAAAAAGTGTGCATTGTGCTACAATACTTGAGTTGTATCGGGATACATTTAGGGAAGGGTAAGTGAAACGCCATGCTTATTATTGGTATTGCCGGCGGTACAGGTTCCGGTAAATCGACGGTAGCACGCGCCGTCGTTGAGCGTCTGGGATCTAATAAAGTGACTTTCATATCTCAGGATAACTACTATAAAGACCATTCACATCTGAGTTATGACGAACGTGCTTTGGTCAACTATGATCATCCGTTTGCCTTTGACAACGACTTGCTGATTGAGCATCTTCAATGTCTAAAAAAAGGACAAGCGACTCAAGCGCCCGTGTATGACTTTACGGTTCATGCTCGTTCCACGGACGAGACGGTAGAGCTTCTGCCGAATCATATCGTTATGTTGGAAGGTCTGCACGTGCTGTCAGACGAAAAACTCCGCAGCCTGCTTGATATTAAGGTATTTGTGGATACGGACCCTGATGTGCGCATTCTCCGTCGGGTTCTTCGCGATATTGAGGAACGCGGTCGCACCATCCATTCGATCCATGATCACTATTTGACGACGGTTAAGCCGATGCACGAGGCATTTATTGAGCCTTCCAAGAAATACGCCGACCTGATCCTGCCTGAGGGAGGACATAACGAGGTTGGTATTCAACTGCTGTCTATTTTGACTGAAAAATATTTGGCAGGAGATCGGACATGGGGTACTGTATAAAGTAATCCCGGTTGTTCAGGCTGTCGAGATTTTCTCGGCAGCCTTTTTTGTCTTTTGTATGCCATTTGAACTAAATTATCTTTGGAATCACCCTGCCGTTTATGTTAGCATGTAAAGATTAAAAGCTTTAGATTTTAGTTAAAGTTGGAAGCGTTATCAACTATGTCCGTCAGATGATTAGGCCCTCGCCTTAATGGCGTCTTTTTTGAATAGATATAATTATGGAGAGTGCTGTCATGAATGAGCTATGCAACATTTTAATTGTAGATGATGAAATATTGGTACGGCAAGGGATCAAACATCATTTGTCGTGGGAACAATACGGATTTCGAATTGTAGGTGAGGCCTCCAATGGGAAAGAGGCGCTGGAGCTGATTGAAGCCTTGCGTCCTCATATTGTCATTACGGATATCGTAATGCCGATCATGGATGGTGAGGAGCTGACACGCATCGTCAGACAGAACTATCCAGATATCGAGGTGATTGTGCTCAGCAGCTACGGCGAGTTTAATTACGTACGCTCCACCTTTCAGCAAGGTGTGGCTGACTATATTTTAAAGCCCAAGCTGGACACAGATGAGCTGCTTCAGGTGCTCCAGCGAACAGCCCGCAAAATTCCATCCATTCAATATCAGGAAGATGCCGGGAATAATCAAATCACGATGGATCATGTGATCGAAAAATTGATCTCTGGCTATAGCATAGATTATGACGTTGAGCTGGTGAAGCAAGCATTTCCTTACGCCCGTTTTGCGCTCATAGGTATAGAACAGTCGGTACAGCAAGATAAGGGACGCTCTACCAATCCCTCGGCTTCGGACCTATTTTCCAAGCTTACAGACCGAGTAGCCTCTGCCTGTGAACACATCGTTCTGCGACAGCTGCCATCGGATGGGTATGCGGCCGTTTTTTTAGCCAATCTGGGGCCACGGGAATTAGATGCCTGGATGGCTGCGGTTAGGGAAGTTGCTCAAGAGACAAAGCAGCTCGATCCACAGACAGGCTGGGCGGTCAGTCATCTATTTGATGATTTTAATCAGATTAGCAGTGTCTATCAGGATGAACTGCCCAAATTACTAAGCTACCGCTTTTATTTCCCAGAGACAGCGCTGCTGATCGAAGATGAACTCCCTCAGCCTGTTCAGGTGAATCGTTCGTTTAACTTAAAACAGTTTACGGAAGAGATGAAGCGTGAGCATTTTGATACAGCTTTTCAGGATTTGAGGTCCTATGTAGCCGCCATGTCCGGCAACTACACATCGACCGCTTTTGAATTCAAATCGCTGCTCGGAAATATCGTGTTCAACATTACAATTTTGCTCGGGAATCAGGGGTATGATATGAAGGAACTGGATGCGGCGAAATATTCGTATTTCAAAACAATTAATGATGCCCCTCATGTACATGAAGCCGTACGGTTGCTGGAGACTTTTTTAGAGGAAGCGAACCGACAGATCCTGGCTAAGACGCAGCAAGGAAGTAGTGCAAGCATGAAAAAATTGCTGGAGTATATTGAGGAACATCATGCTGAAACACTCAATTTGACGACCCTTGGGCAATATTTCCATTTTAACCCCTCTTATTTGTCCAGTTATTTCACGGCACACCATACAGAGGGATTTAGCGAGTACCTGAACAAAATTCGGGTTGAAAAAGCTGCTGAACTACTGCGATCGGGGACGCTGCCCATTTCAGATATTAGCAGTACAGTAGGCTATTCGGACCCCAGCTATTTTACTAAAGTGTTCAAAAAAGTGAAGGGCTACTCGCCCAGCCAGTACCGCCGGGAGCATCTCCATTAGAGAGCAAGCGCATATCTGCCAGCAGAAAAGAGATCGAATATGAAAAGATATATCCACAAGATCAAATATCAAGGTCTGTTCTTCAAAATCTTTATTGTTATGGTGGTCAGCATCACTGCGGTATCGTTGCTGACCTCTTTGGTGACGATTCGAATGTCTGAACGACTATTCGCTGAGACATTCAGTATTACCAATGCCAAGGTGCTTAGCCAGATTCAATCCAGCTTTGAATCCTTCAATGACTCTATCGTGAATGCTGTAACCCACGCTTCGGAAAATGGAACCGTCAAAAACTATTTGACTAGCGGCCAATCTGACTCGATTAACTCGGCAAGGATTTACTTCGGTA
The DNA here is from genome assembly GCF_044784315.1 of Paenibacillus sp. DP01. NCBI lineage: Bacteria > Bacillati > Bacillota > Bacilli > Caryophanales > Paenibacillaceae > Paenibacillus > Paenibacillus sp. DP01. The sequence goes on along the minus strand of NZ_CP173059.1, from coordinate 297,219 downwards.
TGGCACAGCAAATGAAGCAAATTAAATCGAACGTCGATGCTTATGATGTCGGTGTCGCTGTAACAGGTCTGAACGGACGGAGCTTTTACTCCGATTCCTCCTATTGGCCTGTAACTGCGGAGCAGCTTAAGAGCAGTGCTATTACGGCCCGAAGTGTAGCACGCCCGGCACAGCTTATGTATCAAATGGATACGGAGTTGTTTCATCAACAAATGACTAGCACCATGCAAAAACCCACACCCTATATCATCGCCTCTAAACCATTTATGGAGCGAACCAGTGGCACCTTGTACGGAATGATCTACATTGCCATTCGGGAGCCAGAATTTCGGCGTTTTTATAACAATTTCACGAGTAACGGTAATGATGTGCTGATCTTGGACAAAACAGGACTGATTGTATCGAGCAACCGTCAGGACCTAGTCGGACAACGCTCCAGTGAGCTGCTGGGCTATGCCACCAAAATCAATGAACAGGGACTAAACTATATTAATGCGGATGTAATGAATAAAGAAAGTATCGTTCTTTCCAACTATATCCCTTCATTTGATTTTTATCTGGTGAACATGATCGATAGGCAAACCGCAGTTGGGCAAATTATTGACGTTAAATCTGTTGTCTGGATCTGTATCGCCATTGTACTGATTGCTTTGGTGATTGTTTTTCTCATTTCACGTCGCCTGATTCGTTCTCTGACTCGGCTGGTCAAGCAAATGTCGACTATACGCGAGAAAAATTTTGATAATTATATCCCGGTCACGGGTAGCTACGAGGTCAGACAGTTAAGTCATGCTTACAACTACATGCTTGATGAACTAAATGATTATATTCGTAAGCTTTTAGAAACCCAAAAAGGCCAACGAAATGCAGAGCTAGCTGCACTACAACGGCAGATCAATCCACATTTTCTGTACAATACATTGGCTTCAATCAAAATGCTAGTGCTCAAAGGAAACAAGGAAACTGCCGCCGAGACGATCAATGCACTCATTTCCTTGCTGCAAAATACAATCAGCAATGTGAGCGAAACGATCACCATCGAGCAAGAAATGGCCAACATGCAAAATTATGTATTCATTAATCATGTGCGTTATGGGCAACGGGTACAGGTAAATTATTTTGTATCACCCGATTGTCTGGAGTATCATGTGCCCAAGCTGATCATTCAGCCTTTTATCGAAAACTCTTTTTTCCATGCGTTTAATGAGAAAAACACAGGGCACATCTATATATTGGTGTCGAAAACAGAGGATACATTGATCTGTGAGGTGGTCGATGATGGAGATGGTATGGATTTGGACGGGCATACAGCGCAGGACGGACTGCCGAACCCCAAGAGCAAACGCCAACTATTTACAGGCATCGGCATTCAGAATGTACACAATCGCATTACCCTTTTATATGGAGAAGAATATGGTGTGACCATCTCCAGCAAGAAGGGCGAGGGCACCAAAGTAAGAATGACACTGCCACTGATCGTAAAACCCGCTCCTCCTACCTCATAAAAAATATAGGCTGAACGAAACAAAGAAGTGAAACAAGAATGGAGTGGGCGGAATGGTGCTAGCCATCTAGGCACAACAGCGATGGGAAGCACCATCCGGCCGCGCAGTGGCGCTTCGTGAAAATCTTTAGTTCAATCTATAAAAAGTACCTAAACCTAAAGAAAACACAAATGTAAGCGGTACCTTTTTGGATAAATCATAATAATAAGACCAATCTGTATAAAGATATTCCTAACTGCCAGTAAAGCAAGGATGATAAACTAAATTCATAAACAAGGTAACCGCTTTCAAAAAAAGTTCTACATGGTTAGCAACATATAAAAAAAGAGTAGGGGTTGAACAAAATGAAAAAAATGTCTTTCCTTCTGCTGATTGCAAGCTTGATCTTGTTATCCGCATGCTCCAGCAATTCTGAGAAAGCAGCTACGACCACAGATTCAGGCAAGAAAGAAATTACAGTCTGGGCTTGGGACCCGAACTTCAACATCGCAGCCCTGAAGCTGGCAAAAGATCGCTATGTTGCCAAACATCCAGATGTAACCGTAAACATTGTCGAATATGCTCAAAACGATATCGTTCAAAAAATGAATGCCGGCCTCAACTCCGGTTCTACTAAAGGATTGCCAAACGTGGTTCTAATTGAGGATTACCGGGCACAGAACTTCCTGCAAGCCTATCCCGATTCTTTCCATGATATGACTAATTCGATCAAAGCATCCGACTTCGCTGATTATAAAATCGGACCGACTAGCTACAACGGCAAGCAATATGGAGTTCCTTTCGATTCCGGCGTTATGGGATTGTATGTAAGAACGGATTATCTGGAACAAGCCGGCTACAAAGTAGCGGACTTGACCAATATTGATTGGGACAAATTTATTGAAATCGGTAAAGCTGTAAAACAAAAAACAGGCAAAGATATGCTGACTCAAGATCCGAATGACCTCGGTCTGATCCGTGGCATGATCCAAACTGCAGGTTCTTGGTACCTAAAAGAAGACGGTAAAACACCAAACCTGGCTGGTAATCCAGCTCTGAAAGAAGCGCTCTTGACGTACAAAGCCTTGTTCGACGCCAACATTGTTAAAATGAATGCCGACTGGAGTCAATTCTTGGCCGCATTCAACAGCGGTGCAGTTGCTTCTGTACCTACAGGTAACTGGATTACACCTTCAATTAAGGCAGAAGCTTCGCAATCCGGTAAATGGGCTGTTGTACCTTTCCCTAAACTGAAAAATATACCTGAATCCGTGAATGCTTCCAGCCTCGGCGGCAGCTCCTGGTATGTCCTCAACTCGGACGGTCAAGATACCGCTGCTGATTTCCTGAAAGAAACATTTGGTTCAGATACAGAGCTGTATCAAGATATGCTGAGCAAAATCGGAATTGTTGGTTCATTGAACGCAGCTTCCAGCGGTAAAGCTTATGACGTGGAAGATGCTTACTTCGGTGGCGACAAAGTATACAAGAAATTTGCTGATTGGACTAAACAAGTTCCAAAAGTCAATTATGGCCTGCACACTTATGCAATTGAGGACATCATGACTGTTGAAATTCAAAACTACCTGAACGGAAAAGATGTAGATGCAGTTCTGAAGGACGCTCAAGGACAAGCGGAAGCACAGCTTAAATAAGACAGTCCATCTAGCCAAGGCTAAACAATAAAACGATAAGCACTTAAAACCTTGGGCTTGCGAGTTCAAGGTTTTATTGCTGCATAGGGAGTTGACATGGTATGAAGACAGCCGCGCCCAAAATGACTACAACACGTCTTAAAGCAGGTATGACAGGATGGTTGTTCATATCCATCGCAGTGATCATGATTGCCGCCTTTTATTTCTATCCGATGATTCAGGCGCTAATCTTATCCTTTAAGACGGGTACTGGGTCTAATCTGAGCTTTAACGGCATTGATAACTATAAGCGTCTGTTCACTGACAAAATGTTCATTACCGCTGTGAAGAATACGTTTATCTACTTAATTTTCCAGGTACCTTTAATGGTCATTCTGGCTCTGTTTATTTCCGTATTGTTGAATGATAAAAACCTGAAATTCAAAGGCTTTTTCCGCACCGCCATCTTCTTGCCGTGTATCACATCCCTTGTAGCCTATTCGGTTGTTTTCAAGTATCTGTTCTCGGCTGACGGTTTGGTAAACTCCTTGTTGCTGAACCTGCACGTGATTGGCACGCCAATCCAATGGATTACAGATCCTTTCTGGGCCAAAGTAACGATTATTATCGCGATCACATGGCGCTGGACAGGGTACAACATGATCTTTTACCTGTCGGGTCTTCAAAACATTGACAGTTCCATCTACGAAGCGGCCCGTATTGACGGAGCTTCCCCGATCCGGCAGTTTTTCAGCATTACCGTTCCACTGCTTAAGCCGATTATCCTGTTCACCTCGATTACATCGACGATTGGTACACTTCAGCTCTTCGATGAAATCATGAATATTACCAAAGGTGGACCAGGTAACGCGACATCTTCTATTTCGCAATATATTTATAATCTGTCCTTCAAGTATTCATCCGACTTTGGTTATGCGGCGACCGTATCTTATTCCATCGTCATTATGATCATTATCTTGTCGATTATCCAGTTTAAAGTGGCAGGTGAGAAAAAATGATGAAAACAAAAAGAGCATTTACGTACGCCTTTCTGATTCTTGTGTCATTCATTTCGATTTTCCCGTTCCTGTGGATGCTATCCAGCTCCACGAACCTGTCAGTCGATGTGACCAAAGGCAAGCTTCTGCCTGGCTCCCACCTGATGGATAACATGCACAATCTGCTCGAACAAGTAGACATCGTTACTGCGCTCAGTAACTCTGCAAAGGTTTCCATCTCAACGACGTTGCTGGCTATGCTCATTGCATCACTGGCTGGTTATGGCTTTGAAATTTACAGAAGTAAAGCGAAAGACGTTGTCTTCAATATCCTGCTGATGTCGATGATGATTCCGTTTGCGGCGATTATGATCCCGCTTTACCGGATGTTCGGCAGCATTTCTAATGTGATACCGTGGATCGGCATTGATACGCTCTCTTCTGTCGTTATTCCAACCGTAACTACGGCGTTCCTGATCTTCTTTTTCCGTCAAAGCACCAAGATGTTTCCCAAGGATCTGCTGGAAGCTGGCCGGATGGATGGATTATCCGAGCTGGGTCTGTTCTTCCGGGTGTATATGCCTACGATGAAAACAACCTATGCCGCTGCCGCAATTATCACGTTCATGTCCAGCTGGAACAACTACCTCTGGCCTCTGATTGTACTGCAAACGCCAGAAAATCAAACCATCCCGCTGTTGATCTCGAACCTCGGCTCCAGCTATGCACCGGACTACGGCGTTATTATGATTGCCATTGTCCTGTCCACATTGCCGACTGCACTGGTATTCTTCCTGATGCAGAAGCACTTTGTCGCAGGTATGGTCGGCTCGGTAAAATAATAGATTTCTGTATACGGTCTTCATTCAATTTAAAAATAAGGAGTGTTCGCCTTGACCATTCATACCCCTAGTCTGGACTGGCTCACCGATGTAACCAAATTCGCCGTAAATCGCTTGCCTGCCTATTCCGATCATAAATATTACACCACGCTTCAGGAAGCAGAACACCAGGCCGATATGGTCTGGCGTCACAGCCTGAATGGGAGTTGGAAGTTCAACTATGCGACGAATCCAGCCACTCGCCCAGCAGAATTCTATGCCCCTGACTTTGAATATGGCGGCTGGAGCGATATTCAGGTACCAGGTCATATTCAGACGCAAGGCTTCGGCCAAATGCAGTACGCCAATACGATGTACCCGTGGGACGGACATTCGGACGTTCGTCCACCTCATATTCCACAAGACCACAATCCGGTCGGTAGCTATATCAAAAGCTTTGTTTTGCCTGAAAATATGGCTTCTGACGCGCAGCCTGTGTTCATTTCTTTTCAAGGTGTTGAGTCGGCTTTCTATGTATGGCTGAACGGACAATTTGTCGGTTACAGCGAGGACAGCTTTACACCGTCTGATTTTGAACTGACACCCTACCTGCAAGCTGGCGAAAACAAGCTGGCGGTAGAGGTATATCAAAGAAGTACGGGAGCTTGGCTGGAGGATCAGGATTTTTGGCGTTTTTCCGGCATTTTCAGAGACGTATATTTGTACACGATCCCTACTGTTCACGTACGCGACCTGCATGCCAAGGCGGACCTGGATGCTACCTACACGCAGGGCCTGCTGGAATTGAAACTGACTTTGGAGCAACCAGCAACAGCCCATACAACTGTCGATGTGAAGGATGCCACCGGACATATAGTAGCTTCTTTGAAAGCTGACTTTACAGATGGCATCGCCTCGCTGTCAGCAACTTTGGAGCAAGTAGAGCGCTGGAGCGCGGAAAGGCCTTATTTGTACACGTTGTTCATTCAAATTTATGATGCCGATGGAACACTCGTCGAGGTGATCCCACAAAAGGTTGGTTTCCGCAAATTCGAGATGGTGAACAAGGTCATGCATCTGAATGGCAAGCGCATTGTGTTCAAGGGCGTGAACCGTCATGAATTTAACGCTCGTACCGGGCGTGCAATTTCCCGTGAAGATATGCTGTGGGATATTCGGACACTCAAGCAGAACAATATGAACGCTGTACGTACCTCTCATTATCCGAATCAGACACTGTGGTATGAGCTGTGCGATGAGTACGGGATATACGTGATTGACGAAATGAACCTGGAAACACACGGTTCCTGGCAAAAACTCGGCGCGGTCGAGCCTTCGTGGAATATTCCGGCCAATCTGCCTGAATGGCAGGATATCGTTATGGATCGCGCTATTTCCATGCTGGAACGGGACAAAAACCATGCATCCATTCTGATCTGGTCCTGCGGAAATGAGTCGTATGCAGGCGAAGTGCTACGCAATGTCGCTAATTATTTCCGGTCCACCGATCCGAGCCGTCTGGTACACTACGAAGGCGTGTTTCACAATCGTACGTATGATGATACCAGCGATATGGAGAGCCGGATGTACGCCAAGCCCGCTGATATCGAGCAATACTTGAATGACAATCCACAAAAGCCGTATATCAGTTGCGAATACATGCATGCTATGGGCAATTCTGTGGGCGGCATGCACAAGTATACCGAGTTGGAGAACAAATACGAGCTGTATCAGGGCGGTTTTATTTGGGATTACATCGACCAAGCGGTCATGAAAAAAGATCGTTACGGACGCGAGTACCTCGCGATCGGCGGCGACTTTGACGACCGTCCAACAGACTATGGCTTCTGTACGGACGGAATTGTCTATGCGGACCGGAAGGTTTCACCGAAGATGCAGGAGGTCAAATTCCTGTACCAAAATTTGAAGCTCATCCCGGATACCAAAGGTGTGACCATTCGCAATGAAAACCTGTTCGAGGGAACAGGGGACTATGAACTGGTATACAGCCTGTTGCATGAAGGTCAAGAGATCACGCGAAATGTGAGTCATGTGGATGTGGCGGCTCAGACCGAAGCCTATATTCCATTGACGTTCCCAAGCACAGACGGGAAGCCTGGGGAATATGTCATTCACACGGCGCTTGTATTGAAGGAAGCGACGCTCTGGGCTGAGGCTGGGCATGAAGTAGCCTTCGGACAGCATATTTTCATTGTGGAAAATCCAAATCCGCTGAAAGCTCCTACAGGTGGAGCCCTACGAGTGGTGCATGGCGATGTAAATATTGGCGTTCACGGTACAGATTTCAGCATCATGTTCTCCAAAGGAGCAGGCAGCCTGACTTCACTTCGCTACGCGGGACGTGAGATGATCGCTACGCCTCCTGCCCCGTTGTTCTGGCGGGCGACCACAGACAATGATCGGGGTACCGCACTCGGTTTTGAAGCTGGTGGCTGGTTCGCTGCAAGTCTGACGCGTAAATGTGTGGACATCGAGGTCACGGAAGAGCAGGCAGACCGTGTGACCATTACGTTCCGCTACACGCTGAGCATTCATGCCGACGTACAGGTAACGGTAGCCTATACCGTCTTGGCGGATGGCAGTCTGAACGTAAAATCCACCTATGAAGGTGTATCGGGACTGCCTAACCTGCCGATCTTTGCCCTTTCGTTCAAGGTTCCAGCGGACTACCGCCATCTGGACTGGTATGCGATGGGACCAGAGGAGAATTACATCGACCGGGCCTTCGGTGCTAGACTTGGCGTATTCCGCAACGAAGCTGCGGATAACGTGTCCGGGTATGTCGTGCCACAGGAATCCGGCAATCGTACAGGCGTGCGCCGTGTCGATATTACTGACGATTCCCAGCGGGGCATCCGCATTACCGCACCTGCCACCGCGCCGGTGGAATGCAATATATCGCCGTATACAGCGTTCGAGCTGGAAAGTGCATACCATGTGTATGAGTTACCAAACGTGTATTACACCGTTGTCACCGTAGCTGGCAAGCAAATGGGCGTAGGCGGCGACGACAGCTGGGGTGCTCCAGTACATGAAGAATATCAAATCCCAGCCGATCAAAAGCTGGAATTCGAGTTTACCGTGCAGCGGGTATAAATACACTCCCCGCATAGGCAAGTATATATAACAAAAGCCCTTCCGCTGCTTCCCTCATGGAAAGCCGGAAGGGCTTTTGTATTTACGTAATTGTAGAATAGGCGGCGGACGCCCTATCTATTTCAAAACAACTTCAATATCACGTCCAGGATCACTGTACTTGTAGATGCCAGGATTTAGTTCCAATCTTCCGTCTAATTTAATATCTTTATAACGATCAACATTAACGCCTGTGGATACCATACCCTTCGCAATGATCTCAGGTACTACTTCTTTGCCGTTAATTCGCATCGTTGTTTGGCTGACACCTTTGAAGCCAGGGGAACCGGATTTCGATTCGACAATCAAATCTTTTCCCTCTGTATAGTATGCAAAATCAATTTGATAACCGTCCGCTTTAAGGCCAGCGAACTGTTTCTCTTCTTTAGGTTTATGAAGTGTGACCCAATTTTTAGACGTATCACGTTTCTCAATGACAGCATCGGCGCCCCGGCTAGCTCGTAGCCAGATTGACATACGTTCGCGTGAAATCAAGGTTTTTCAAATCCCTTTGATCTATAAAAAACTCCAAATACCCTGCGTCCCACCAGCACATACCGACCTCATTCAAGGATGATACAGAGAGCAAAACATGCCAATTTTCCGAAGCTTGATCGTGCTTTTCCCGATTCGCCTGGTATTCTTGCAGCTGAGGCAGCACTTCAGATCGTAACTGCTCCGCATACTCCGTACTTCCCCTATGCATAGCTTGCTCGGCTTCCTGGTGGATCTGACTCTCACTCTTATGCCAGTTAAATAGAAGACCCTCCAGCCCGTTTCGGCGTAGATAAGCATCCCGACGAGTATTCCCGGCAAAAGACTGATGCTGTCCCCACACCGTGTCGCTATGTTCATATAGAAGCTCATAAAGCTCTTCGTACTGATCTAAAAGGATATCTCCCAGCTCACCCTCCGATGGCAGCGTCAAGATCGGCTGAAAAGAAATTGCATACGAGGTGAAATCCCTGTTCTCGGCACATACTTCAACCTTCCCATTCGGCGGCAAAGTTTTCTTCAAAGCGCTGCTGTCACCGTTATAGTAAAAGACTTTATGGTCAATATCATAAGCTGGCTCATCCAGCCCAAGAAAAAAGTATAATATGCCCTGATGAGGCAATCCCTCGAATGGTGAAAAAGGCAACTCGCTTAGATTGATCTGAGCAATAAACGTATAATATTCTCCGTCTGAATCACACGGCCACTCGATTGAGGGGGGCAAATCCGGGTAGCCAGCAATTCGACTATTGCCAACACGCTCGTAATTTTCTTTATGATCTAGATGAAATTGTATAGCAGCTTGAGCTTCTTGATTGATCTCTTTTTTTAATTCTTCACCAAGTGAATGCTCTTCGAGTATTCGAGTCAGTTCTTCCTTTAATGGTGGTTGTAGCATCTCACTCGCCCCTTTTAACAAAGTATTATGTATTGCACTCTCATTCAATCTCTCTTAAATCAGATTATCAAATTATAGTCTGATAAGCCATGCCTGCTGTAAAGCGGAAATGGACTAGACATTGTTCATAAATGTTTTGTGATAGGCATTCCGGTATTGCGAGGGAGTCATATGGACTCGCTTTTTGAACAATCGCATAAAATACTTCTCATCCGTGTATCCCGCTTCCTCCGCAACCTGCTTAATGCTCATATCTGTACGGGAAATTAGTTCCTTCGCTTTGTTGATTCGAATACTGTGAATGAACTCCAAGGGGCGCATGCCCGTATTTTGCTTGAATAAACGAGATATATAATCCTTGTTGTAATTGAACTTCCGAGCCAGATCGGTCACGGTCAGCGGTTCCTCAGCATGAATTCGAGTCCACTCGATAATCTTGTTCATACTCACGTTCCCCTGTGAATGGACAGGATTGGAGATCAAGCGACTGAGGGCCAGTTCAGATATCTCAATCAGCAGTGAGGTGAACAAATAGTTAGCACTGTGATATGTAAGATAATGTGAGTTGGCGACATGCAAAATTTGATTGACAATAATATGAATCCGATCTCCATTATCTGCCTGTACACTTTGCGGTAAATAGATATCGCGCATTACGCCATGACGCTGCAAAAGCCCGTCCATAGCACTTGTTTCCTGCTTCATTTCCTCACTAGATAATACATTCGGGGTCGCAGGCACATCGAAGTGAAACCAATAAAATTTAACCCCCGGCAATGATTCCCGGTATCCTCGGTGCGTACGACCAGGGTACAGCAATAGAATATCTCCTTCCCCTATTTCAAAATCCTCCTGTTCCTCCCGTATATATACCGTTTCTTGGACACCCAGGATCAACTCAAAGTTCTCAATGGAACGGCTCATATGCTTCCATGGCACCTCGGAAACAAACTCGCCTGCCGAGATTAGTTGGATCGGAGTATCTACATTCACTTTCAGATAGGTCATGTTATCGCCTCTTTAGATTCATGTTCGGATTTGTCCACCCATTGTATGGTTAAGCTACTGACATACCGCGGTTGCAATGCTAATGTAGTGGAGAAATATACACTTCCATCTTAGCTAAGGAGCGATGATTTTGAAAGCACAAGCTTTTGACTTGCATAAAGTAAGTATTGATTCCGGCCCACTTTACCACGCTATGGAACTGAATACGACCTATCTGCTGGGTTTGGAACCCGACCGTTTATTGTCACGTTTTCGTGAATATGCGGGCTTGGAACCCAAAGCGGCTCATTATGAAGGCTGGGAAGCACGCGGCATCAGTGGACATACACTTGGGCACTACCTGTCTGGCTGTGCACTAATGTTTGCCTCTACAGGCGATAAAAGATTGCTGGAACGAGTAAACTATGTGATCGACGAGTTGGAGATATGCCAAAACAGTCATGGAAACGGATACATTTCCGGTATCCCGCGCGGGAAAGAGATTTTTGAAGAGGTCAAATCCGGAGATATTCGTTCCCAGGGCTTTGATCTTAACGGAGGTTGGGTACCGCTATATACGATGCACAAGCTCTTCGCAGGCTTGCGTGATGCCCACCTACTCGCTCATCATCCCAAAGCATTAGCGATGGAAATCAAACTCGGCGACTGGCTGGAGGATGTATTCCAAGGACTGAGCGATGAACAGGTGCAACAGGTGCTCCATTGCGAGTTTGGCGGCATGAACGAGGTGCTGACCGATCTGGCGGAACATTCTGGAGAGACACGCTTTCTGAATCTGGCGGAACGCTTTTATCATGGAGAAGTGCTGAATGATCTGGCAGACAGCCGCGATACGCTGGCAGGACGACATGCTAATACGCAAATTCCTAAAATCATTGGTGCAGCACGGCAGTTCGAAGTGACAGGCAAACCTCTATATGCGGACCTCTCCCGCTTTTTCTGGGATCGGGTGGTTCACAAGCATTCCTACGTAATCGGCGGCAATAGCTATAATGAACATTTTGGTGAACCTGGCAAGCTGAATGATCGTTTGGGTGAGGGCACCTGTGAAACCTGCAACACCTACAATATGCTGAAATTAACAAGACATATGTTCGAATGGGACGCATACGCAGCTTATGCCGACTACTATGAACGGGCAATGTTTAATCATATTCTGGCTTCACAGCAGCCTGTAGATGGACGTGTTTGCTATTTTGTATCGCTGGAAATGGGTGGACACAAGTCCTTCAATTCTCAATATGAGGATTTTACATGCTGTGTCGGGTCCGGTATGGAGAGTCACTCTATGTACGGCACCGCGATTTATTTTCACACAGCAAATACAATCTATGTTAACCAATATGTCCCTTCTACTGTGACGTGGGGGGAAATGGATGTACAGCTCCAACAAGAAACTCTCTTTCCGCAAAATGGGCGAGGAACGCTGCGTGTCATAAGCAAGGAGCCCAAGTTCTTCACGATCAAGCTAAGATGCCCACACTGGGCGGAGCAGGGCATGATGATTAAGATCAACGGGGAAGAGTATGCCGCAGAGGCATGTCCTACCAGCTATATTGTAATTGAACGGGAATGGAACGATGGAGATACGGTCGAGTACGATATTCCTATGACAGTAAGAGTTGAGGAAATGCCAGATAATCCGCGACGAATTGCCTTCATGTACGGTCCACTTGTGCTGGCTGGAGATCTGGGTCCTGTTGAACAGGAGTCCAACGAGGAACGTCTGCTGGCATCTGTTCTGATCGGATCGGCTGATTCCTTGGCAACCAAGCTGACTGCTGACAGGATCGAGCCGAATACATTCCATCTAAGCGACCTGGGTTATATCGGAGAGTTGAAGCTTCGTCCGTTTTATCAGATATATGATCGTTCTTATACCGTTTATTGGGATCTCTTTTCCAAGGAGGAGTGGACATCAACAGAGGCAGAATACCGTACCGCGTTAGCGTACCAGCTGGAACTGGAACGACGTACAGTGGATGTTGTGCAGCCTGCCGAAATGCAGCCTGAACGGGATCATGCCTTTACTGGCGAACATGTAGGCTTGGGGTCCATCTATAACCGCAAATATCGCGATACATGGCCTGGGGGCTGGTTCTCTTTTGTCATGAAGGTGCTCCCTGATGAGCCTGTCCAATTAGCAGTGACCTATCTGAAGGACTCCGACCGCTCTCATCGTGACTTTGACATCATCGCAGATGGTCAGAATTTGGGAGAAGGCAAGCTGGAATCCGAGGAAATGAATAAATTCGAGACGTTTGCCTATGAGTTGCCTCTGTCTGTGACGAGCCACAAAAATGAAGTGACAATTCAATTCAAAGCCCATCCACAAGGCAAGGTGGCGAAAGTGGCTGGATTACGAGTGATCAGACATTCTATTGTATGACCAAATGATCTATATAAATCTACGATAACGCCACTACGCAGGCGGATAGTGTTTCCCAACTCCACCGCTTTGCTTGTCCAGCACTATTCTGCCTGCTCCGTTTTTTGATGTTCATCTTTTAAATTCAGCTTAAATACAAAAAAAACAGATGCTCCTATGAGCTATCTGCTTTTTTTGTTTACCCTAATAACTTCGAATATAGTGGCTGCTTCATGTTCACGTTACATCATGTTCATTTCACGGAAACTGTCTCTAATCTTGCGCAGCTCTTGCTGGGCTCGACCGTACCGGGAAGCGTAGGTCCAAGCAAGCACTTGATGATAATGCGAAGGCGTTTCAATCGTGGTCACATTATACATGATCGGAATCCCGTCCACTTCTCCTTTTAGGGTGAATTCAATGGCTGGGTATCCATTCACCATCCTGTCGGAGGTCAGCCCCAATTCGGGGTCCGTAATTCCTGACACCAAATGATCCTCAATGATCCCTTTATATTCTTGAAGGGTCATACTGCTGTCAAAGTCGCTTTTCGGTTCAGACAATACAATCAAATATCTATCGGTAAATTCATTTTTAATGGAAATATCCGCTTCCTCATTAATCATATTATCTCGTGACCAATTCCACGGAGCCGTAATCGCAAACTGGTTATCCTTACTGATAAATACCTCTGGCTTCACGATTTGAGTAATGAGCGTAGAAATTAAGGATACAGCCAAGACAATCGAAGCGATCGTCATCAGGATGATTGCTCCTGCAATAATTCCGTTTTTCTTTCTGCCTACCTTCCCCAAATCCCGTACCTTAACTACATATGTATTGGCGACCATATCTCCAATTCGTTGTTTCCGAGGTGTCACCAGCACACAGATGCCGGCGGGCAGCCCCCAGAAAAGCAGCGGATTCGTATCCACCAGATATATGAGCGTACGGATCAACGATTTAATCATGCCTGGCGGCCTTCCTTCTCCATTCACAACCTGAATACGAAGTACAAACTTGCCCAGCGTATAGCCTGTAAGTCCTTCCAGTAACAGATAATAGCAGAAAGAGCCAATCAAGAAGAGAATCACTACCATGCCCAGATTTGGAGTTTCCGTTTCAGATAGTTTCTTCGCTGCGAAATAAACCAGCCCTCCATACCCAAAGACGATAAGAATGAAGTCAATCATCCAGGCGGCCCATCTTCTGAAAAAGATAGAGGCTCCGTATGTCTCTGATAATACCGCCATCCTATCTGGTTCTCGTCGTTGATAGCCGCCATTCCTCACAAATTCTCCCGGTGCTACTGTAGATGGGTTTTTCGATAAATGATGTTCTTCCAAATGATACACCCCTGATGTCAATTTAATCCTAGTTAAGTATAGCATCCTTTTTCATCCAGTGGAGCAAGCCTGACAGCGCACTGGAGTAAGCCGAATCCCGCCGATGAACAAACCACACCTCTAATTTGCGATATGTTTCGGGTAAACGATGCGAAGCAATCCTTCCTGCCTCCTTCGCCTTTACAATTGACGAGTGTGGAAGCATGGACACCCCCAGGCCAGAGGCTACACCACCCACAATGACTTCCAATGTCCCAAATTCCATAGTCTGATACGCATCTACACCTGCTTCGCTCAGAAAGCTTTCCGCTCTTGCCCGATGCGTGCAGCCTATATCGAAGAACAGCATAGGCTTGGCGAGCAACTTGCTCATATCACTTTCTCCCGGTTCCGAAATAAGCACCAACTCCTCTTCGAAAGCTGCCACATGCTCTATATTGGGATCATCGACAGGGCCATAGACGAATGCCCCATCTAATTCGTAATTCAATACCTTTTGTACAAGAGCATGCGTCCCCCCGGTCATAAGCGACAGATGCACATCAGGGTATTGAGCGTGATATCCCGTCAATAATGAGGTTAGATGCGTAACCGCAGTCGTCTCAATCGAGCCCAGTCGCAACGGTCCCGCAGGCTGAGCCGAATATTGAGTAGACTTCTCTGCCTCGTCGAGCAAGGTAAGTATGGATTCCGCATACTCCAGCAGATTCTCTCCTGCCGATGTTAGCGTCATTCCGCGATTAGATCTGCGAAATAGCGGTACGTTCAATTGTGCCTCAAGCTGCTGAATCCGCGAGGTCACATTGGACTGTACATAGTTCAACACTTGTGCCGCCCTTGTGATACTGCCCTCGCGAGCAACCGCCCGAAAAATTTTCAAATCACTGCTTTCCATGTACACGTCACCTGCTTGGTATGATCATTTATGATACTGACGTTCGATTTTGTTCATTTTACCGGATGCTTGCCGCTCTGTACAATTCAAAGTACATGCAAATGCATCTAAAATCGACTACAGGAGGCTTTAAAATGAAAGCTGTAATACATACCGGCAAAAGCGGCCTTGAGGGCCTGATGTATAAGGACGTTACGGACAGACATCCGGGGCACGGCGAAGTGAAGGTCAGACTCAAAGCCGCGGGCTTGAATCATCGGGATCTGTTCCTCTTGGCGGATCGAACCGCCAACGACGCTCCACTCATTCTCGGATCGGATGGAGCAGGCGTGATCGAAGCTATAGGCGCTGGCGTTCCAAACTCGCTGGTTGGCACTGAAGTAATCATCAATCCTTGTATCGGATGGGAAAAGACGCACCTCGTTCCCTTGGTTCCTGCCATTCTGGGCGGTCCTTCGGATGGAACATTGGCCGAATCGGTCATCATTCCCGCTCAAAATGCCGTCAGCAAGCCAGCTTACCTGTCTTGGGAAGAAGCAGGGGTACTGCCTCTGTCTGCCTTGACCGCTTACCGCGCTCTCTTCACTAGAGGCCAATTGCGGCAAGGGGATCATGTCCTCATTCCCGGTATTGGCGGCGGGGTAGCCACGTATGCCATGCTTATGGCCTTAGCGGCGGGCGCACAGGTCAGCGTCACATCACGTAGCGAAGCCAAAAAACAAGCTGCTCTCGCCCATGGCGCTCATCATGCATTCGACAGTGATAGCGATTGGAAAGAAAGTATGAACGGAGACACCGTGGATCTGATCCTTGACAGCATCGGACCCGCTACGTTCGATAAATATCTGGATGTCATCAAACCGGATGGTCGAATCGTTACATTTGGCGCAAGCTCAGGAGATCACATAGAGATTCCACTTCGCTCCATATTTTTCCCACAGATTAGCATCATCGGTACCTCTATGGGGAGCAGCGAGGAATTCGCAGATATGCTCCAATTCATGGAGCGTCATTCCCTTCATCCCATTATAGACGGCGTCTTCCCTCTACAAGATACGGCGCAAGCCTTTTACCGTATGCAGCAGGGAGCGCAGGTAGGCAATATAGGGATCAGCATGGAGTAATACGCACCTAACCATATGCGTCTAGAAAAAAATCCACTACTATAAAGGGCCTCATCCGAGGTCAATTTTATAGTAGTGGACCTATTCAGTCGATCAAACGATGCTGAACCCATTTGTTGCCGCGGAAGCGCCAGAGGAAAACGATCCCCCGCACCCCCCATTCAATATCCATGGCCAGCCAAACACCCACAATTCCCCAATTGAACACAATACCCAAAACATATCCGAGCACTACCCGACATAGCCACATGGACAGCATTGAGGTGAGGGACGTAAATTTGGAGTCACCTGCCGCCCTAAGCGCAGAAGGTGTGATAAAGGCGATGGACCAGAGCGGAATCTGGGCCAACGTATTAATCAGCATGACCATAAAAATGTCATCTACAATTTCAGCAGGCGGATGAAACAGCCCTACCATCGGCTTAAACAAAGGCATTAGGATTAGCCCCATTACAATAAACGAAGCGGACGACAGCCAAATAAACGATTTGGTAAACTTGCGGGCATCGTGTACATTTCGCCGTCCCATGCATTGACCGACCACGGTCACAATTGTAAGAGCCAGAGCATTTGCAGGAATTTGGAACACATTAGCTAGGGATGAGCAAATGGCATTCGTCGCCAATGCATTGGTCCCCAGGTTCACAATGAAAATTTGGGTTAAAATTTTACCCCCATTAAAAAACATCTGTTCCGCCGCAAAAGGAAGACCAATAAACAGAATCTTTTTAAGCATAGCCAGATTAAAATAAAGCATATCCCTAAGCTGGACACGCAAGTCATCATCTACCCTGACCAAATAAATCAACGCGCAGGCAGCCCCTGCATATCTGGACACATTGACTGCAATCGTCATGCCCAGTACACCCATATCCAACAAGTTAATAAATACGACATTCAGCAGTACGTACGAAAAGTTCATGATAAGCGAAAGAGCCAGCGATGCCCTCGTCTTGCCGATCCCTCTCAGCGCTCCACATACCGCTTCAACAATCGCAATCCCTACAAAGGACATACAGCTTCCCAGCAGGTACACCTTGCCGTTAGCCAATACATCAGGCGAGGCGGAGCCAAACAGCACACTTAAAATTGGATTGTACAACACGATCATAAACAGACTGATGCATAAGGCCAGCAAGGAAACGGAGGATATGGTACCGGAGGTTGCTTTAGAGACCATAAGGTCATTACCGCTCCCCTTATACTGCGCCACGACAACCGTTCCCCCGGTAGACACAGCCACAAACACATTAATTAGAAAAATATTTAATGAATCAATCATATTTACGGCACTGACCGCCGCCATTCCTGACGAGCTAATCATAGCCGTGTTCACCAAATTAAGACCTACGATAAAAGCCTGATCAATCAGAAGCGGGATAAACAGGGCGATAATCTGCCGATAATCAATGGACTCTCCTGAAAAATGTCTATTTAGAAAGCCATGCGTTCTCATCCTTACACTCAGTTGACTCATATTATCACATTCTTTTTTATCAAATTGAAAAAAACCCTTCAGCAGAAGAGTCTTTCATGGCGAAAAAATGTATAAAGTTGCAAGGCTAGATGTCTCTGGCTCTTGATTCTGTACACTTTTCTCTACATAGAAGTATCACTCTAAAAGAAAATCCTGTCAATGGTTTTGCTCACATTTGAATAGAAAAAACCGAAAAAACCTGCTCAGCTTAATGAACAGGTTTTTAAGCAGTATGACCATGCTATGAAACGTTATTAACCTCTTGTTATAAGAATGATTATGATCTTCCCGCAATTAAATCTTGTTGAATAGAAGCTTCATTCTTCTCGAATTTCTTATAGAAAAACATAGGAATGATTCCGATTAAGAAGACGATAAACGGTAGCCAGATAAAGCTGAACTGAATGCCAGACAAAGCAGTCGGGGTCTGAACCTTTCCAGCAATATAGCCTGTGCTACCCATAACCCATGCTGGCAATAATCCGCCAATTCCGCTCCCCGCTTTAATACAGAATGCGCTTCCAATAGAAGTCAGGAATCCACTTGCCCGAATTCCATTTTTCCATTCCCCGTAATCTACTGTATCGGACAACATGGCAAATGGCATCGAGCACGCAAAGCCTGATCCTAAGGCACCTATGATCCAACCAGCAATAATAAGGGTTAAGTTTGTACTTCCCATTAAAATCACGACTTGACCTAGTGCAGCTAATATCAATCCGATAATCATGATCGTATTTTTACTTAATTTTCTGGCGAAAAACGGAATCAGAACCATCGAGATCAATTGCAAAGAGGTCAATCCATTGATTAAAGGCACCAAGTCCTTACTATCCAGATTGTATTGCAGATAAAAAATGAGCGTGGCAGAACGAATATTCAAGCCGATCCAGTAACACAGGTTAGCAGCTACAACGAGCATCCAGGGCCAGTTTCGCTTGATAGCTGTAAAGCTTTTAGCAATCGGGACAGCTTTCGTTTTCACTGCCGCATTTTCACGCAAATCGGCAAACGCTATGAAAAACATAATAATCGCCATGATTCCAAATAAAACGAGTGTTAAAGAAAAGCCTTTTTGATCATTTCCCTGTCCAAAGAAGGCTACGAGGGGTAATGTGAACGTCGTGGCGATGAAGAAGCCCACGTTTCCCCCGACCATACGGAAAGAGTTCAAGACCACACGTTCATTGGAATTGGTGCTCAGGTTAGGCAGAATAGACGTAATCGGCGTACTGATTCCCGTATACAGGATACCCGCTATGATATAAGTGATAGCCGCGTATGCAATTTTCCCCGATTCACTCCAATTGGGTGTCGTAAACGTAAGGACCATGAACACGGCAAACGGAACAGCTAGCCATAGAAAATAAGGTCTGCTCTGACCGTATTTGGACTTGGTCCGGTCAATCAGGATGCCCCAGATCGGGGCATCAATGGCATCAATAAAACGGGTGATAAATAGTAATGTTCCGGCAATCCCGATAGAAAGACCGAATACATCTGTATAAAAATATAACAGATAGCTGGAGATGACACAGTATAGTAGATTGCCAGCCGTATCCGTTAATGAATAGCTGATTTTACGATGAAAAGGAACGGTACTGGTTGCTTTTTCAGGTGGTTCCGTACTCACAATTCTCGTACTCATGATCTTTCCTCTCCTCATGCGAATGAATTATGATTCATAAACCCATACACGCATTTCCCCTTTGGCCCGATTACACCAGGCGTAGTAAGGAATAGCGGTAATTTGTTGAGGAACAAGTTCAAGGGGCTCGGAGCTGTATAATGCATTCGAACTTTTTACCCGATGTCCCTCTATGGTCAGCTTTACAATGCCACCTAGCAGATTTTCGCTAAACTCTTCTGTAATAGGACTATCCTTTGGTAATCTTAGCCCTGCCAGGTTCGCCCCATTATCCGCTTCTTCCAGACAGTACACGACTGGACCGCGTTGGAGAGCAATTTGCTGCTGGTTCATGGAGACAAGCGGGTTGCTCCGAATGCGCTCGACCGGCATAGCCAAATGCAAAGTGACCACATCGCCGTCCTTCCAAGTGCGCTGAATCTCGACATAGCCCTTTTCAAGCTGGTCTAGCGCTATAACTTCCCCATTCACCTTGACCTCTGCCTGCTTGCACCACCCTGGGATTCGCAGTGCCCATTTAAATGTAGTTGGCTCTGCTACATGGATCGAAAGAGCGAGATCCGCATCCCACGGATAATGATGAGTTTGTCTAATTTCAACGTCTTGGCCAGATAAATTCATGTTCACCTTGCTGGCAATATACAGATGCGTATACAATGTGTCCTCGGTCTGGGTGTACATATTGTCCTCCACCGATGCAATCATTCGCGCCAAATTGGGTGGACAGCAGGCACAGAAGAACCATTTTTGCCGCTCTGTTTTTACATGTTCCTGATCTTTTCTCGATTTTTGAAAAGGATTGACTTCCAGCGGATTTACGTAGAAAAACCGTTTCCCATCCAGATCCATTCCGCTGATCGTTCCGTTGTATAACGCACGCTCCAAAACATCGGCATATTTCCGGTCCGGCGCTAAGCGCAGCATGCGGTTAGCCCAGAAGGCCAGCCCTACAGAGGCGCAAGTTTCGCAGTACATGCTGTCATTGGGAAGATCATGATGGCAAGTGAACGCTTCCGCGTTCACCGTAGACCCGATTCCGGCGGTAATGTACATTTTGTGGTTCGTGACATCATCCCACAGCGTTTCACAGGCTTGTAACAGGGAAGCATCTCCCGTTTTTGCGGCCAGATCCGCCATCGCAATATACAAATACACTGCTCTTACCGCATGACCGACCGCCTCTTTTTGTTCCCGTACAGGTTGGTGTGCCTGCTGGTACTCAAAGCCTAGGCCAAAATTAATGTTGTTATCATCATTCCAGGTGGGCTCTGTTTGAATATGCTTTCTCTTTTCTTGCTCCTCCACAAAATAAATTGGATGCTGTCCCCGCTGTTGGATAAAATATTGCGCTAATTTAAGATATTGTTCCTTAGCCGTTACGTCGTATAATTTGATCAAGGCCAGCTCAATTTCTTCATGGCCCGGATAGCCTTTCCTTTTCCCTTCTTCTGTACCAAAAGTCTGCTGAATCAGGTCTACGTATTTCTCCATAATGTGAAGAAATTTCGTCTTACCTGTCGTTTCATAATAAGCAACAGCCGCTTCTATAAAGTGCCCGGCACAATACAGCTCATGATTATCTCTTAGGTTCGTCCAGCGATTATCGGGTTCCTTGAGCAGATAATACGTATTCAGATACCCATCCTCAGCTTGAGCCCTTCCCAACAGTTCAATAACTTCATCGGCTCGCTCTTCCAGCGCAGAATTTGGATGATCCCTTAAGCTAAAAGCGACCGTCTCCAGCCATTTGGCAAGATCACTGTCCTGGAAAACGGTTCCATAATACTCCCCACTGGATTCCCCGGCTGCAATTCTAAAGTTCTCAATCGCATGACTGGGTTCTGTATCTGGTAATTCATCATTTAATGCTTTCCACTGATAGGGAATGACCTCTTCCGCCACAACCTGCTTATACTTTTTCCAAAATGAATCATCGACGATGACATGCTTTACTGGCTTTGCCGTTTTCATTGAATAAACATCCCTTCCTGGAAATAGAACGCTTTCATTTTTGAAAAAATAAGGATAAAGTAATGATAATATCGAACAGGCTAACCTGAGCGCCCCTTGCTACAGTCCTTATTTTATCAACCTGAATTTATAAAAAAAATCGCGATCTTTAACTAAAACTTATACGATTTCACACACAAAGGAGCTGACTTCTATGAGCAAAACAGACTTTCTATCTTTCCTTGTCCCTCCATTGCCCTATTTCATAGAGGGGAATTTTACTACATATCAAAAAGGGGACTGGCATCCGAATCGCTATAACTTGGGTTATTTTGACGTAATTATCATTAAAGAAGGACTACTGCACATCGGTGAGGAAGATGAATCGTGGAAGATAACTGAAAATCATGCTCTCATTCTTGAGCCGGACAAGCACCATTTCCCCATAGAGGCATGTACAGAACAAACCTCCTTTTACTGGTTTCATTTTCAAACCAACAGTATGTGGTGTGCCCAATCCTCGCCGAATTTTATTATCCCTAGCACCCCCATTCCTGAACTGCATTTTCACTCAGAACATACCACCATCCATCTACCCAAATATCAGAAATTAATTAATCCCCATGAGCTGTTCTCCAAATTGGACTATTTACTAGCCTCTACTCTAAAAACCCGAAAGCTGGCTCTATGGGAGACTCAACAAACATTTGTGAATATTTTTCAGAGTTTGGAATATGATGAGAATTATAAAAGCAGTTCCTCCAAGTTAGCTGAACAGATCGAAATTTTCTTAAAACAAAACTACAGAAATGCGATTACTAATAAAGACCTGGAGGCGCATTTTCACGTACATCAAAATTATCTTGCTAGATGCATGAAGGCCACCTTTCAGCGCACACCACTTGAGTATTTAATGGACTACCGTCTGGATCAGGGACGCAGTCTTTTGCTGCAAACCGACTGGTCCATCCAACAAATTACGGAGGAA
Source organism: Paenibacillus sp. DP01 (assembly GCF_044784315.1). Lineage (NCBI taxonomy): Bacteria > Bacillati > Bacillota > Bacilli > Caryophanales > Paenibacillaceae > Paenibacillus > Paenibacillus sp. DP01. The sequence continues at coordinate 274,929 of NZ_CP173059.1, read as the reverse complement.
ACAGGATTCTCCCAAGCCAGCTATTTTTCAAAGTGCTTCAAGGAAAGATTCGGAATGTCGCCGAAAAACTACAGACAGCAATACTGGAAACCAGCCACCAATTGAATGTTTACGTCTCTTTTACATTTCTTTTACATTTCGATTGTATTCTTTTGATATTGTCGCTTTATACTGAGTCGGTTATATCATTTTTACATCAGAAAAGGGGCATACATATGAAGTCAACTAAACTAGCATTATTAACCATGTTAACAGGGATTCTAGTATCACCAGACCTGATCCATGCGGCAGACACTCAACCATCTGGGTATGCACCACTACGAACACAAGCAGATAAATTGGGGGCAACTATTACATGGGATAGTGATGACCATTCAGTGTTGGTCAAGCTGAAAAATGGCATTGTGGGAACTTTTACAGTCGGTGAGAAGCAATATCGTCTAGCCGGCCAAACCGGAAAAGCAGACCGTGAAATTAAAATAATCAATGGAAATGTATATCTTCCTACAAAAGTGATTACTGCGCTTGAAGCAGAAAATAGCAAATATGCAGATCCTAAAGACGCAGTTCCCACCTATAAAGTGACCCCCTCTGTCGAAACAGAAGCCGTGGAGGATGGAGAAGATGCAGCTGATGACCCTGCGATCTGGCTCAATCCGGTTGATCCGGATAAAAGCAGAATTCTAGCTACCAATAAAGGCGGCGGAATTTTAGTCTATGATCTGGATGGCAAGCAACTGCAGAACATCAAAGTTGGAAAAATGAACAACGTGGATCTTCGTTACGGTTTTACACTGGGCGGTAAAAAGATCGATATTGCAGGCGCAACCAATCGAACCAACAATACGATCGATATCTTTGCCATTGATGGTGAATCAGGAACATTGACCAACGTGGTTGGCAAACCTATTAAAGCAACCATGAAAGAAGTATATGGATTTAGTTTATACCATAGCCTCAAGACAGATAAGTTCTACGCGCTCGTTTTGGGCAAAGAGGGCGAATTCGAGCAATATGAGTTGACTGACAACGGAAACGGCAAAATTGCCGGCAAGCTTGTCCGCCAGTTTAAGCTGGCTACGCAATCCGAGGGCATGGTCGCCGATGATGAATATGGTACGCTGTACATTGCTGAAGAGGATTACGCCATTTGGAAATATAGCGCCGAGCCAGACGGTTCATCCAAGCCGCTGCAACGTGTTGATATTGCAGATGGGCGCAGACTTCACGATGACATAGAGGGACTCACATTGTATTATGGCAAGGACGGCAAGGGGTACCTGATGGCCTCCAGTCAAGGCAACAGCAGCTATGCGATCTATGAACGACAAGGTGACAATGCCTATATTAGCAACTTCACGATCGGCGACAGCCCTACCGTAGATGGTACGTCTGTCACAGACGGTATTGATGTTCTTGGCTATGGATTAGGCAAGAATTTCCCTCATGGTATCTTCGTTGCACAAGATGACGAAAATCTCCAAAACGGCAAGAAGTTAAATCAGAACTTTAAAATGGTACCTTGGGAACGAATTGCTACAGGTGCTCCTACCCCGCTAACGATAGACGATGGCACCAATCCGCGTGAATTGGTAAACAGAAGCACGAAGTAATGCCCGTCAGGGAAATCGAGACGACAACGTTCTGACTTGATCCATAGAAAAAAGGGGTGTCCTAAAAGCCATAAAACGGCTGCTTGGGACACCCCTTTTTGTTTTTAAGCGGGAAAAGGTTCCAACATCCTTACCCTAACTATCTCGTACCCTACGCTTTAAGATCCAGTACCAGTACATTTACCGAATTAGCCGGTAATTGTAAGAGGACAGAATCCGTATGAAGTGTGACCTGATGTTCGGTAGGCACTACCTTTTCATCATTTTTCTTATTCACGTTAGGTACATGAACAAGCGAGGAATCGCCGGTTAGTGTAATCAGCTTGGCGCTGGACTCAACATTCAAATCTTGTAGATTCAGCTGCGTTGCCTTATCTACGTTGTCGGCATTCACAAGCTTCACATATACATGTTCAGCATCTCGGGTCACCGAATGAAACACGTCCCTGTTATAAGCCTCCAGCTTGTAATCCAGCACTTTGCTGGTTGTCTTGCCGTCCGTGTAGGAGCAAATCAGGTTGCTGCCCGTTTCTCCCCCATAGTTCACCGTGATGGTGTAGTCGGTATTATCGGCCAGTTCTTCATAGCTGGCTGCTCTCAAGTTGCCCGTAGCTGTACTGGAAGAGTAGTCACCCATGGTATAGCCTTCTATGCCTTGCTTGTAAACCTTCACGCCGGTAGCATTGCCGTCATAGCCAATCGCGTATTCGATGACGTTCTTTTTCTCAGCGGTAATATCCGTGAGACCTGCGCCCACATAAAAACCGTCCGTGCCGGAAATGCGGGAAGCAACGACCTCTACCTTATAGTTGTTCCAGCTGTCGTTCAAGATGTACAGGCCGTTCAGCCCGCTATCTTGGGCTTTGAGGACAAGCCCCTTGCCTTCCTCCACCGTATATCCCACGGAGCCAGGAATAACTTTCCAGGCTGAATTCAATGCCTTGGTAAAATCTTGATCCAGCAGCACACTGCCGTCCTTATTCGAAGTAACAGTCACACGCTTAACCACAACCTCGGCGTTACCTGTCGCGATCTCAATTCCACCCTGAGGAATGAGGTCGATCGGCTGGCCGTTTTTGTAAGTAGAGAACGAAGTGGCCAATACTTTATTGCCCAAATATTGGGCATACATTTGCTGCACATAATAGTTTGGTGTAAACCATACAGTTTCGTCATCGAACCAGATACAATCCGGTGTCCATCTGTACGTTCCGTCCGTCAGGACTTTGTTAAACAGCGGCGCATACGCGGCCAACCGGACGACGTCGGCATTATTTTCGAAGCCCGTCATCACTGCTGCTTCTGCTACTGCGCCTGCCAATGTATTTTTATCTGTCGAGGCATACTCCCCAACGAAAACCTTCGATGTTTCTTTCCAGTTGACACTGCCATCAGCGTTATAAGCTCTATAGTAATAATTATAGCGGTCCACATTATTCAACAGATACTCATTAGAACGGTAATAGTGCTCATCGGCAATGGTGTCCATATAGTCTTTTTGCTTCTCATACCAGGTTACAGTTTCTTCCGTCACCTGGTTACCGTCCGCAAAAGCAACCTTGGCAGAGCCCTTCATATTACCGCTCAGGAACTTCCAGCCCTGCTGGTAGGCATCGTCGTCTGCTTGAGCACCAACCGTAGAGATGATGTGCAGCTCATATCCTGGGTAGTTTTTCTCCATGTACTCATCAATCGATGTCTTGAACACTTCAAAGTTGGCGAAGAACTCTGTGCCCCAGTTTTCGTTCCCCACGCCCAGATAACGCAGATCGAACGGTGCTTCATGGCCCATTTTTTTACGCATGGCGGCCCATTCATTGTGTTCAAAATCAACGCTGATCGCAAAGTCGATCAGATCCGTAAAATTCTTGATATAGTATTCTCTTAATGCGCCGCCAGCCGGATGAGCATAATCCGAGCGGGCTTGGCAGAGCACACCACAGGCCATAACTGGAAGCGGAGCTGCATTGAGGTCTTCTGCCAACTGGAAGTATTCCATATAACCAAGACCCATGGTCATCATATAGCCCCATACATTAAAGTTTTCCTTGCGCAGCTCGATATCTCCAATGGATTCCTTCCAGTCATATACGTTTTCCCATATAAACGATCCTTCGGAAATACATCCCCCTGGAAAACGCAAAAACTTCGGATGCATGCCGACCAGTGCGTTCACCAGATCTTTTCTCAATCGGTAGTTCGGATTACCCTGATAGTTGGCGTGTGCCGATGGGGAGTGCTCTTCCTCTCCCGCCCCCCATACATCTTGTGGGAATAAGGAAACCATATCAATGGAAATGTCGCCTTCAAATGTAAGCGCCAGTTGTCCCAGAACCGTAGCTGTACCTGTCAGCACCAGCTTGGAATCGACGCCGTACTTTTTCCACGTGTTGCCACCTTCCACCTGTACGGTTACCGAATCACTGATGGCCTTCTCCTTCGAGTCTTGAAGTTGCAGTGTGATTGTACCCGCAGATTCGGCCTTTGCCCAGATGGTAAACTCATACTTGGCACCCTCCTGGATGGACATGGCACAATTCTGGTTAGAATCAGAAAACCCTTTGTTCCGAATCGTTGCCCCATCCGCTACTGTTACGTAATAAGAGTTCACATCCTTGTCTTTTGCGCCCAAAAACTCATTTAATCCACCGCTATGTTGTGGAGCCATCTTGTCCGTATCACCAGACCAGGCGAACAATGGATTGCGGTTCCGTCCTGTAGAGCAGCCGCATTCACCAGAAGCATGGGAATACGTATCAAACTCAAAGGATTCGAAGGAGCGATTTTGCACGAGTTCTGCATATATCCCGCCATCTGCCGCGTTATTGATATCTTCGTAGAACAAGCCGTACATCACTTCGCTGACATCCACAACTTCTTTATTCCCATGAATGGTCAGCGTGTATGGAGGCAACTGTTCTGGAAGAACGGAAACTTCAAAGCTTTCTTCTATCCTGTTTGAACCTCTGGTCAAAAGAGCCGTAACGGTGACTCCCTGTGCGGAAGTAATCGCCTGAACCTGACCATGGTCAGAGAGTATGCTAGGCTGGCTGGATTTCCAGGTCACTTCTACTCTTCCACCCATCAGAACCGTTGGCAGAGCTATGTCTTTGGTTATAATTGTCGTCGGAAATGATAAATACTTATCTCGGGCAAGCTTCACGATCTCTTCATCTGTCAATGAATCGCACATGACCTCAATAATTTCATCCGCCGTCAAACCTGCTTTATAAATTCGGAAGTCCGAAACCGAGCCAGCAAAGTCTACATCGGCTGCATGTTGGGAACGACCGATAAAATTGTTACTATAGTTGGTCGTATCTGCAAATGTTTCGAACCATTTGCGCAGCTTGGCATAGTTACCACTGGAGGTTTGGCTGATGGAGCCGTCCGCTGCCACTTCACCATTGACATATACCACTGGACCCGCACTGCTTAATGTACCGCCTTTTGTGCCGATGACAGACAGGGCGATGTGCATCCACTCATCCCTGACAAAGCCTCTTCCTGGGTCTACGGACAAATCCATCTCAGTGAAAAGAGTTCCGCGCAGATTCCGTGTCATAAACATATAAGGCCCAGTATGCGCTTTACCAAAGTCAAAAACACGTTCCCACATATCCGTGAATCTGCCGAAGTTTACCCAAGCCGTCACTGTAACACCGGTGTTATCGCTTACATCTTTAAATAGATCGGAAGGGAGCTGAATATAAGATGTTCCGTTGGGTCCTCCCTCAAGTGCCAAAGCCGCTCTTCCGGTAGCATGGGAGATCGTAGGTGCTGCTGTGCCTGAAGCAATCCCGTCATTACCTTGTCCGGAGCTATCCTTGCCGACGTTCTCTGCATCATCAAACTTGTACCGCGCAATGATTTGATCTTGGAATTTGGTCATCTTTGTGGCTCCTATACCTATAGTTTATTAATGTAATACCTAATTAGTTAATATAAATGCGTACTATATAGCTATAGTACCTTATCCTGTGTACTTTTTTCAATCCAATAAATCAGATTTATAAAGAAAATGCTTGAACAAACTACAATAAAAAAGCAGTTATCACAGAGAATACTCTGCAACAACTGCTGTTTGTTTTACAAAGCTACCCGTTCAATTTCTGTCCACAATTCGGACAAAAGTTAGCTCCCTCGTTTTTTGTACCACAATTCGGACAAAAATTTGGCCTTTTACCGTCGCCAGAAGGAGTGGGGGCATCGGGTGCAGGCTGAGTCTCAGCCTGAGGCTGTTGACTTGGGTTCAAATTTTTCATCATTTCATTGGCTATATTCATGCCCATCATCATACTCGCCATATCCGACGCAGCACCGCCGCCTTTTACATTCCCCGATGCCATACCGTCAGTCATCGTCACTTGTTGGTACTTTTGCAGATTACCGATCATTTCATGAGAAGCTGTCTTCGTAATCATATCCTGAATTTCTTGAGGATAATTGAAGCTCATCACATGAAAGCCTGTAATCGTCATACCGTTGTCCATCACTTGCATATCCAGGTCTTCTTGAATGCCCTTCGAAATATCAGAAGCATTTGCCTGTAGATTAAACATGTCCTTGCCTTCTCTGCTGATCCACTTCATCAATAACTGATCCAACACCGAAGTAATGCGTATTTTAACGTCCTCTACAAGATAACTGTCCTTTACCCCGGCAATCTTATCAATAAGCGTAACATAATCGTTTACTTTAAAATTAAACGTACCGTTGGCCCGAATCGGCATCCCGCCTGGCAATTGGGGAGTCGGGATCAAAACCGGATTTTGTGTTCCCCATTTGACCGTAAACTCCTTCGTATTAACGAACAAGACCTCCACCCGCATGCCGCTGTTAAAACCGAACTTGAACCCTTTTAATGTCGATAGAAATGGAATAATATCCGAGTCCATGTTATATGACCCTTCATTCTCAAAGATACCCTCGATCTTGCCGTTATTAACAAAAATCGCGTCCTGACCGGAGCGGATGATTAATTTACTGCCTTTTTTAATTTCACGATTGCTCCATTTCCAAAAAATCATATCATCCCTAAATTCTTCCCATTCTACTACATTTGCAAATTGATTTCTGAAGAATCCCATGTGCTGTATCCATCCCTTCCGTTAAAATGATCCTCTGCTGCCACTATGCGAGTGACCGCCGCTGGTGGTTCCACCCCCTCCGCCTGATGAGCTGCTGCTACTGCTCTTTTCAATCTTCCGCTTCGTTGTCGTGGTGTGAGTGTACAGATCTTGATGTGCAAGAACCCCTGACGTGCTTGCATCCTCGTAGGTCTGCCGATTTACCGTAACCCGACCGCCGGAACTCGAAACCATCTTACCTACAATAATAGACGCCAATCCCAGCGCAATCGCCAAGTGAAGCCAGCCTTTGAAAAATATACTGTCCGGATTCACCCCTGGGCGAATGGCCAAATATTTGTGCGCACCGAGAATATACTTTTGAAAGGCAAGTCCATAGTTGCCATTCGTCAGATCCGGGGTAATTTCATGGCGGATTTTAGTAAGCCTGTCGTCATCCAGATACCGTTCTGCCTTATAAAATCCGGCCAAGTACACCTCTCTATTCCTCATATCCATCGTTAAAATGACTGCATTTCCATGAGCCCTGTCATAACCCGGACCATGATCATCATAAAAATCCTGTGTCATTTTCATAACATCCATATTGTCGGGATTGTTGGTCGTATAAATAATAATGTCTGTCTCTCTTTCAGCTCCGTATTGATTAGCCATAGAGTTCAACACATCATACTCTTCCTGATTAAGTAGACCTGCCTCGTCAAAAATCAATGGCTTCATCTCTGTCGTTGCTGCTTCGCCCTTCATTTCCATAGGAACCGCTAGAAAAACAGCAAAGAACAACAACACAGCCACAATCGCTCTATATTTTTTCAATAGAATTCTCCCCCCATTATTAGCCAAGTTATGAACCTTAATGAAAAGAGAGTTATGCCGAAAATGCCTGCAAACCAAGCTGTCACTTTGAACTTGCTAATCGGAGGCTTACCAACTACTTTGCCCGTCTGACCGTTCATCGCAAACGTATGCTCCAATTGATTGTAGTCATAGTGGATGACCCATACTGGGAGCAGGACATAATCCGCTTGTTTTAATGTAGTATCAATTTGCTTTTCCGTGTAACTCACAGACGTATACTCTGACACCGTGGACTGAATATAAGCATCAATATATTCCTTCACTTTGTCTTTCACGCGCGGGAAAAGCTCCTCTTCGTTATAACTATACTTTTCCGCAATATAGCCCGCTAAATATGGCGTTTTAAAAGGTTTGAGCTGATCATAAGGAAAAGGCTCCAATTTATCCATCAGCTCGTCATTCATTTTCTCCGCAGCATCAATCGGAACCTTCACGTAATTCAAACGGATTTTCCGATATACATCAAAATGCTTCGTTTCTGTATATTCGTAATCTCCGCTCGTATAGGTTCTCACTTGGTTACCTTCACCTTGAACCTCAATTTGATTATGTAATTCATATAACCAGAAGGGGACATACATACCGGTTATTCCCTTGATTCGATCAGCTATCATAAATCGGTTCGGTGTCAGACGGCCATTCTTGCACCATTTTTTGAACGCAGCTATGGCTTCTTCCTTGCTGATCGAAAAGGGAATAACCTGCGCCGGAGCCAGCTTCCCGGTCAGTCGATCACCCAGTACCACGGCAGAACCACAAAAGCTGCACACCGTTGCACTCGTCTCCACTTCGGTCATAATTACTGCTCCACAGTTATTACAATGATACTCATGGGCCTCATCTTCTGAAAAAACACGATTGGTCAGAGGATCAGGAATCGTATCGATGTTGTCCTCTCTTCCGCAGCTATGGCAAGATAACATTCCTGTCTCACTGTCAAAGACCATACCGCTGCCGCAGTTGGGGCATTTGTATTCGATAACCGGCATCTGCTCACCTCTTCATGTAGAAACTATTATGATTCTTTGGAATTGATTTTCTGCTTGATTGCAGCCAGCTCATCTTCTGCATTGGTACTCTTCTCATATTGCGTGAATAACGCATCCAGGTCGTCCTTCGTCTCTCCCCGGAGCTCAGCTATCGCCATCGCTTCATCATATGCCTTGTTTGCCTTCTCTTCCAAGGCTTCGAATACAGAATCATGGTCGCCCATAGAATTCAAGGCTTGCTGTGCTTTGGCGATCGCCAGCTTCCCTTTAAGTTCGGCACGCCGCACTTCCAGACGCCCTATATCGGACACCAATTTCTCCTGCATTTGTTTCATATGTACGGCGTTTGCCGAAGCTAAGTCATAAGAGGTCTGTAACGATTCCAGTTTCTCTGCCTGCAAGATTTTACGTTCCAGAAACTTTCGAGCCTCATCTTCATTGCCAGCTTCCACAGACTTACTTGCATAATGCTGGAGCTTTTTGATCTCAGCTCTACATTCATCCAGTGCTCTTTTCGCTCTTTTCTCATCAGCTAGTACCGAGGCCGTTTCCGCTTTCACCTTGCCCAGATCACTGTTCAAGTTCCGCATATAATCATCAATGGTCTTCTCCGGATCGCTCGCCTTATCCAATAAGGCGCTGATATTCACCCTCATAATATCCCTAAACCTTGACAAAATCCCCATAATGACCTCCTTCGAAAGGACTACATTCCCCCATATCATACATCAAATCCGGTTAAAAATGTTCATCATTCATCATGGCTATATCCAGACTTATCGCATCCTTTCCACTATTACTAAAAAGCAAAGGGTTCAAAAACCCTCTACAGATTTTTGAACCCTTCGAATTCATTGTTGTAGATTACAGTTCTTCATAGGAATTGGGGTCCTGGTCCCATAGCCGTCCATCTTCCCTGCTAAGCGCTGAAATCACGTTCATTTCCTCTGGTGACAACTCAAAATCAAAAATGTCCAGATTTTCCGTCTGATGTTTTACAGAAGAAGCCTTAGGAATTGGGATCGCTCCCAGTTGAATATGCCAACGTAAAATCACTTGTGTCGCGGTTTTGCCATGAGCAGCAGCAATATTCCCAATCTCTTCGTTTTCCATCATGCTGTGACCGCGACCCAAAGGGCTCCACGATTCCGTCACAATGCCCTGTTCAGCATCTTTGGTACGCTGATGCTCCTGGTTAAACAATGGATGCAATTCAACCTGATTGATGCTCGGTGCGATACCTGTTTCCCGAATCAAACGTTCATTATGCTCAGGCAGAAAATTGCAGACCCCGATGGAACGAATATAGCCCCGCTTCTTCGCCTCAATCAACGCCTGCCAGGCTTCAACATAACGATCAATTTGGGGATTCGGCCAATGGATCAAATACAGATCATAATAGTCCAAACCGCCTCTATATAATGACTCTTCAATCGTGACAATAGCTTCCTGATACGCATGTCGACGACCTGGCAGTTTGGAGCAAATCAATAATTCTTCTCTCGGTATAGAACTCTGCTGGACAGCTTTCCCGACAGCGCCTTCATTTTCATAGTTAAAAGCTGTGTCAATTAGACGGTAACCCGCATCAATCGCGGCGGCTATCACTTTTACTCCATCTGCACCCTTCAATCCAGCAGTTCCAAATCCAATAACAGGCACCTTAGTGCCATCATTCAATACCTTCTCCGGAATTTGATGGTTCATATTAACAGCCTCCTCTCCTATTCCCTTATACCATAACACCTCTTCAATATTCAGACAAAATGCAGCGAACCACTCAGTTCCCATATACTTATTACCCACTTGCTCGTGACTTCCCTATTAAATTCTCAGTGTGCTACATCAAAAAGTGCCTGATCCCCGTTGAAATCATACTTGAAGTCAAGGGGTCAGGCACTTCTATACTACTACCAAATCATATATTCCAGCTCATGCTTGACTGCTTGGCTGTCCAACATAAAGCTGAAAAGTACATGTACTGTACTTTTTATTTTAGACCTTCCCATACCCAGTTCTCTACCTCTGGCAAGTCAATGCCTTCTTCACGAATGAATTGATGATGTTTCTTAACCATTGCATCCATTTCATCCGCAATATTCGCGTACTTTCCAGCGTCAGGTAAGTTTAGAACAGCTTCTTTCACCAAGTCAAAACGATCCATTTGATTCAATACACGCATATCAAATGGTGTTGTAATATCGCCATTTTCACGGTAACCATGTACATGCAGGTTATGGTTGTGACGATCAAAGAACAGGTCTTTGATCAGACCTTCGTAACCATGGAAAGCGAATACGACTGGCTTGTCTTTTGTGAAAAATTGATCAAACTCAGCGTCAGATAATCCACGAGGATCTAACTTTTGGCTTCTCAACTTCAGTAAGTCTACTACGTTGATGTAGCGAATCTTCAAGTCAGGCAGTTTTTTATGCAAGATCGAGATTGCAGCTAAGCTTTCAATCGTTGGCTCTGTACCAGCAGAAGCGATGACAATATCAGGCTCTCCACCTTGATCTGTACTTGCCCAGTCAATAATCTTCAATCCTTTGTCTACCAATTCTTTCGCTTCATCAGCAGAGAACCATTGTGGACGTGGGTGTTTGGACGAAACAACCAGATTGATCTTTTGACGGTCATTTAAAATGGTGTCAAAAACAGCTAGCAGAGAGTTGGCGTCAGCTGGCAGATACTCACGAATAAATTCTGGTTTCTTATCAGCCAAATGACCTAACAAACCTGGATCTTGGTGTGTATACCCATTATGATCCTGTTGGAAGACCGTTGAAGTAGCTACAACATTCAATGATGGGATGTCTGCACGCCATCCTTGATCCGTTGCTTTACGCAGCCATTTGAAGTGTTGAGTGATCATCGAGTCAACCACACGCAGGAAGGCTTCGTAACTTGCAAAGAAACCATGACGACCTGTTAACACGTAACCTTCCAGCAATCCTTCAGCTTGGTGCTCGGATAACTGGGAATCAATGACACGACCATACGATGACAAGAATTCATCATTAGGTTCAATAATTTGATCCATCCATTGGCGTTTGGTTACTTCAAAAACAGGAGCCAAGCGGTTAGACATCGTTTCGTCAGGTCCGAAGATTCTGAAATTGCGATTCTCTTCATTTAATACAACCACATCTTTAACGTATTTGCCCAAAACCGACATATCTTGCGCAATCACTTTACCAGGCGTGGAGTTATCTAGCGCATAGTTGCGGAAATCTGGCAATTTCAAGTCTTTAATAAGGTGACCTGCATTCGCAACAGGGTTCATTCCCATTCGTTTATCGCCTGTAGGCAAAATATCAGCAATCTCAGCTTTTAAACGACCGTTTTCGTCAAATAATTCCTCTGGTCTATAGCTATTCAGCCATTCTAATAAAGCAGGCGCGTGCTGCATATTTTTTTGATCAACCGGAATTGGAACCTGATGGGCACGGAACGAATTTGTATTCGGCACTCCGTCCCATTCCTTTGGACCCGTCCAGCCTTTAGGTGAACGGAAGATAAGTACTGGCCACGCCGGACGAGTAAGGTCATTATTTTCACGCGCATTCTTCTGGATAGCTTCGATCTTCTCGATGGCAGTATCCAATACTTTCGCCATTTCTGGATGCATGTGATCAGGGTCTTCACCTTCAACAAAAAAAGGTTCCCAACCTAAACCTTTAAAGAACGAGGTTAACTCTTCTTTCGATTGGCGAGACATAATCGTTGGGTTACTAATTTTGAAGCCATTTAAGTGTAAGATTGGAAGCACTGCGCCATCCGTGATTGGATTGATAAATCTGTTAGAGAACCACGAAGCGGCTAATGGTCCCGTTTCGGCTTCACCATCCCCAATAACAACAGCCGAAATCAGATTCGGATTATCTAAAATAGCACCTACACCATGAGAAAGGGAATAGCCCAGCTCTCCACCTTCATGGATAGATCCAGGTGTTTCAGGAGCAGCATGCGAAGCAATACCGCCAGGGAACGAAAATTGTTTGAACAGTTTCTTCATGCCTGGGATATCTTGAGTGATTTGTGGATAGATTTCAGTGTAGCTTCCATCAAGATATGAATTTGAAACCATAACCTGGCCGCCGTGACCAGGACCTTCAATGTAAAGCATGTTCAAATCATATTTATTAATAACACGATTAAGATGAGCATAAATAAAGTTTTGGCCTGGAATCGTGCCCCAGTGTCCAATAGGCTTAACCTTTACATCCGAATCTTTCAAAGGTTCTCTCAACAAAGGATTGTCTTTTAAATAAAGCTGACCTACTGAAATGTAGTTCGTTGCACGCCAGTATGCATCAAGTTTTTCCAAATATGTTTTAGACGAGTAATCTTCTAACACGGGTGATAAAGCCATGGTGTCCACTCCCTAGTAATTTTGTTTGTAATTTATTTCCGGAAATTTCATCTACATGTACATCATAACGCTACACTGAATTAATTCAACCTTTCTCACAAGTGATACGGTCCAATTTTGTGAAATTTTGAACATACTATGAAATATAAATTAAAAAGACAGTAAAAAAGCTCTTACATTAAAATATATAGCAGGATAAACCAATAAAATTTGTGATAAATGAAAAGTTTGCAGACTCTAATCCTTTTTCAAAACTATAAAAAAAAGACCGGAGAATTCTCCAGTCTTTTCATTAGTGTACCGATACAAAGGTATTAAATTTCAAATATTTGTAGTGAAATCGCATATGCGAAAATTCAAATGGGGTACCGTTATCCAAAAAGAAAACACCCTCCATAATGCCTACGGGTTCATTTTCTTTCAATTGCAGTAGCTTTTGATCATTCTCTTCAGACGGTTCTGCAAAAATAGATAAAAAGGATTTGGTGACGGCCAGGTTCCGTGAGTCCTCCAAATAATTAAAAATGGAACCCTCAATAATGGTCTGATTTAAATCCTGGACAATTTTAATGGGGATATAGCCCGTTTCGATCATAAATGGATCATCATCAAACAGACGCAAGCGAACGATTTTATAAACAAAATCATGAGTGTCCAAGAACAAATCGCGCTGTAGTTCTTCTGTCGGTGGAATGACCTCAAAACTCAATACTTTGATTTTTGGCTTTTTGCCATGCATTTGAAAATTATCAGTAACTCCTAGATTAGAGCCCTCGTAGTTAAAGATAGATTCATTTCTTATGTATAAGGGATTAATAAATGTCCCGGAACCTTGTTTTTTGAAAATAATTCCGACACTCTCCATTTTAGTCAGAGCACGTTTAATGGAACTACGACTAACCTGGTAAGTCTCACTAAGACTACGTTCATCTGGCAATCTCATATCTGCAAACTTTCCAGCGAAAATTTTCATTTTAAGATCGTCAATAATTTGCTTATAGACAAATTGTGTCATATAGTACTCCTCTTTCAGGTCTTCTATAACTCCATATAGTTTACCATAAACAAGCCCATTTCATCTCATGTTTGTTTGTGTCCCTTCTACTTTACATCCTTATGCATAATGCTACCATGACATATACATCACACCACTGAAACATATCTGCAAATCAGCAAAAAATACAGCACTCCCACATTAACATCCGCATAGGACCAAGCCTGTTTCGAACTTTGTGGGTTGTTTGACTAGACCAGGCTAAAATCCTTGAATACATTGTTATTATTTATCTCGTTCAAAGGTTGTCTAATTAGAATGGTGGGGGGGAGATCACATTGGCTATCCGCTACAGCGTCATCATTCCAACCTATAATCGCGCCCAGCAGCTGTTGCTCACACTCGCTTCATTTGAATCACAAACCTACCCGAAGCAACTATTCGAAGTCATTGTAGCTGATGATGGTTCTACAGACGGAACGAAAGAAATGGTCGAAGGCTTCAAAGCATCCTATCCTCTTATCTATGTGTCACACCCTGAACAACGCGGTCGATCTGCCGTTCGAAATTTGGGACTGCGCCGAGCAAAAGGGCTATACATCATTTTCTGTGACGCTGACTTTTTGGTGCTGCCTCATTTCATTAAAACCGTGAGCCGTTATCACCGCAAGTATCCCAAATCTGTGCTTTCAGGCATTCCGCACTCGTGGGACGATGCATTTACCCACTATCACCCTGATTTTTCTGTGGAAGAAAAAGAACATTGTCGGAGCATACTTACACAATCCGGCTTATGGAATCCTGACTTTGAAACAGCGAATGAAATTGTTCCAATCATCACCCCTGATGATGTCCTTCATCAAACGGGTGCACTGTCTAAAGTCGTTAGCCCCACAAGGGTTCCTCCCAATACGCAGAAACAATTTGCCTCAACGGACGTAGCTCCCTGGATGATGCTAGTAACTCGTTGTGTGGCCATCAGACGCAACCACTTAATTCGTATTGGAGGTTTCAATGAACGGTTTGTGCTGTACGGACTCGAAGACTGGGATCTTGGCTATAGACTGCATCGCTTAAAAATCCCTTTTTATTGCATCAAAGAGGTGGTCGGGTATCATCAGGAGCATCCAACCCATCTTAGAGGTAACGTTTTAAATACGGAAAATCTAAGAATCATGTATGAAACTTACGGGTTCAATGACTCCTCGTTAAATTTATTTGCTCTGATTCCTCCATCCGAGGATTTTGAGACCTACAAAAATACGCTGCGAGTATTGCGCAGGGGACTCCGTTCCAGGTTAACACGTTCATCAGCTATGTTGTTGAGAAGGACACTACGCATTGCTGCCAAGCAGTTTTATTATCACAACAACACCCCAGCATACCAACAATCATTACGAGCGATACAAAGGAAAGCTGAGAACCGGAAAAGCCGAGTCGCTCATGTGTTACGAGAAATGTTAGTAAAGTCTGAAAAGCTGGTGTAATAACAAGAGGGCGGAAGGTCATGAGATATATACCTGGAAGCAGGTTCTGTCTTGGATAGATAATGTCGTATATTAGATTAGTCAAATCATAAATATAGGTTAATTGCGGAGGATTTTATTTTCAGGGAGTAATCTATCAAATGAAAAATCCACAATCGAATGAGATTGTGGATTACGTGACTTCATCTGGATGCAAAACAGCAGCCATTTCATTTACTTTTGTTTATCTGTTAATGTTCTCACTTCAATAGGATGCAGGTTTGCCTCGATCTGAGCCCGCTGCGGTTCATACCACTCTGGTAGCATTAATTTCTGCCCCAAAGATTCCGCAGGTTCATCGTTAGCAAATCCCGGTGGATCTGTAGCAATTTCAAATAGTATGCCGCCCGCTTCTCTGAAATATATTGCATTAAAATATTGGCGGTCGATGATTGGGGTCGGCTGATAGCCATAATGCTGGACTGTGCTTCTCCACTCTTCATGTTGCTCGAAATCTTTTGCGCGCCATGCAATGTGATGTACCGTGCCTGCTCCACCAAAGCCTAAGCCCATTTTGACCAGCGGAACATCCACAATGTTGCCGATTTCTCCAGCGGACTGATAACGAGCATATTCGACGTCTTCGTCGATTTTCGTAAATCCGAGTATGCTCTCCAATGCATACATCGTTTTCTGTGGATTGACGCTAAATAGTACGGCGCCTCCGAACCCTTTAATGGCATTATCAGCCGAAATGCCATCGTAAGACCAAGTACTGTTCGCTCCTTCTGCACGTTCAACAAGCTCAAGACGCAGGCTCTCATTATCCTCGAATTGAAGATACTGTTCATTAAAACGGCTTGTTTTCGTAACTTCAATACCAAAGCTTTGCAAACGGTGCTGCCAAAAATCAAGTGAACCTGGCGGTACCACATACGAGGTTATGCCCACCTGACCGCCTCCGACTCGCCCTTTGGGAGTTCCTGGTGCCGGGAAAAAAGTAATAATCGTTCCAGGACTTCCTGCCTCGTTACCAAAATACAAGTGGTAAACCTCAGGAGCATCGAAGTTGATCGTTTTCTTCACTAACCGAAGTCCAAGAATACCTGCATAGAAATCGACATTTGCCTGCGGATTACCAGCAAAAGCTGTAATATGATGAATACCTGCAGTTTGAAGTGACATATAAAATCCTCCTTTTAATTGTAGAAATCCTTATTTTTATCATTGGTAATTTATAATGACTTAGTTCATGTATTAATGAAGTATTGCATCAATGGAGTATGGACCTGCGCCTATCAACGCAATACCGACTACGACAGCAATAAGAACCAGCGGATATTCATAGCCATTAGCGGTGGCCCAGATCCCGTTTTGACCATGTACTTTGACAATCGCTCCAAGCATCGTCATCGTAATCAACAGTGCAGCCAGTGGAGTAAGCAGTCCTACAGCAAATAGAGCTCCTCCCAGCAATTCCATCAACCCAGCAGCCACGGCCATCAATACTCCGGGCTTGATCCCGATTGATTCCATCCAACCACCGGTACCTTTTGGACCATAACCGCCAAACCAGCCAAAAAGCTTCTGAGCCCCGTGCCCCACAAATAGCAATCCTACTACCAAACGTATCAACAACAATCCACTCGCCAACATAAAATCACGCTCCATATTATATTTATTATTTAAAGATTTTTAAATTAGAGATATTTAGCAAAGCTAAATTCATGGTTTAACGATTTTAGCCTGCTCTCTTCTAAGTTTTTCAGGAGTTACATCATCACCATTTGGATCGTAAATCGTAGCGTTCAAGAGAATACTTTGTACAGATCCCCGAAAGATTTGAAGGTATTCCTTGCGAAGATCCATTTGCTCCGTTTTTTCAATTTCAGTTAACCCAACTTCTTTTGCTTTGTTTGCCAACTGATTAATTCTTTCTAAAATCGCAATCATGTGTATACCTCCCTATGCAAAATTTTCTGTTTGTTTTTATCTTTAATTTATTTATCTCGATATAAAGATATAATATATTTTTATTCTTGTCAATACTTTATTACAAAGAGAAGAAGATGATGAACTCTTGAGTTGCTTCTCACCCCCATAATATCAAGGCCATCTCCATACTGATATTACTTGTATTTTAAACGTACTATTGCAGTGACCAGACCATCGTAGGTACGATGGATATCCTGATAAGATCGCTTCTTTATCTGGATATCCATCGGATACGAATGCGAAGCAGCCTTCAGTTCAACTGTATACACGTCCCGAATACAATTCGAAACCTAACAGCTTTGAAACAGACCCTTAGTCCAGCTCCTGTCCATCATTTTCAATTTGAATATGACCACAATACAGACATTGATGGGTACAGTTTTGTGTCAAAGCCGGCTGTCCTTCGATCTTCACATCACTTTTCCCATTCAGCCACGGCATGGTCAGGACTGGAACACACGGAGCCTTCTTCACGCCATAGATGTCTACCATCTCACTAGCCTGCACAGCTGGATTTAAGGGACTGGAGCAATTTCCAAAAGACTGAATGTTCACTCCTGGAACGTAATCTCCAATGTTCATTTGTGCTTTGTTTTTTACGTAGACTCCATGGCTAAAAGGTCTCTTCAAACGGGTAGGTTGTGTGCCATAACTACAACTTAAGATCGCTCCTGCCACGACATAGCTTTTTTTTGCACCCGTTCCCGGTCTCACCTGGGCTTCTCCCACTTACCCCATCCTCCTTAGTGCTTCTATCTCGACTCTTAGCACTCGAATACCTGTAAAAGATCGGCGCAGCAGGCTTTCTGCCACAGCCAAATGGATATAGATATAAGGTTCGATCAGTCCCTCAATCCGAAAAACAGGAGGCTCTATCTCCCCCTGTCTCAGTAGCAAACGCTTCAACGTACCATTGAGGTACCATTCCGTTTGTGCGGACAAACAGTCCACCATCGGCGGACGAAGCACCCAGTATACCTCCTGTCTGGCCTGCTGGAAATCGGTAAGGATGGCTGCTTTCCACTTCAGTTCCGGCATATATTTCTCCAATAATACTTTCATCCGATCGGACACCAGTGGTAGGGGAAATTCCAAAAAATCCGGGTACACTGTTCGTGGATCGGTATGTACAGCCAAAAAAAGAGGTTCATCCTGCTGTTGCTGTCCCTCGGCCTCCGTCAGGATATCTTCTACTTGCAAAGGAGACAGCGCAGCAGGCTCCACCCGATGCTTTACCCGCTCGTCTACCATCAGTCGAAAACATCTCAGTGCAGCCACCCCCTTTTACTAGCAGCATCCCTGACCTGTGTAGACCACTCCAAACCAATGGCTCCTCTACGCTGTTCATCGGTTAAAATGACTCCTTGTACGTTTGCACCCGTAAAATCAGTCCCGATCAGGCAAGCCCCTTTAAAGGATGCACCTGTCACATCTGCTCCAACAAAGCAGGCATCCGTGAGGTCTGCCCCGTCCAAGGACGCTTTTTGTAGTAACGCCTCTTGAAATATGGCTCCCCGCAACTGTGCATCTTGAAAACGGGCCCCCTGCAAGCTCGCCCCTGTGAAATCTACGCCAGCAAAACCCAATGGCTCCCAATCTAGTGAAGCATCTGATCCATATCCGGCGTTACCTATAACGACATCCAATATGGCCTCTTTCAACGAGCATCCGCTAAAATTGGCTCCATGAAGTACGCTGTATGTCAAATCGATTCCATTTAGCTGACTTTCCTGCCACACCGTTCCTACCAGGATACAACCATGCAGACGGCTGTGTTCCATTCTGATTTGGCGAAAGGCTGTATAACGTAAATCCAACAGGCTGTAATCCCCATCCGATAGTTCAACTTGGGTCAACGCCTGATAGCTGTACGCATGTTCTTCTCTTTCCTCCAACCATGACCGAATCTCATTCGCCCCCATGGCTCTGCGATCTTCTCGATATACCGACACACTATGATCCATATATTCCCCCACACGAATCTCGAACGTCTCATCTCGCTCCAGCTCTTGAAACTCCGGCAAGCACACCGCCTGTTTCATCGCCAAACGCAACGCATTCACAACGAGCGCATGAATGTGTACTGCTGCCTCCAACATTATCTGCTCCCATTCAAGCTCCGATAGAGAAACATGCTGCTTCTCTACCTCCCCTCGCAATTGTCGCTGCAAATCGGTCCAGTAGGAATATGTCCAGCTTGTATCCCATTCAAATCGGATCGGCTGCGGATCAAGCATCCATAAGGCATCGGAAATCTCTACGAGATAACCAGGCCGTTCTTCCAGCCACATGGTACGTAGCATAGAGTACGTGATATAACCGATCCTTCCTTTTCTTCCTTGAAGCTGCTCTTGCCGAATGTGCTGGCAATATCCCCGAAACTCTTCGACACAGGCCTGAATCCGTTGCTCCTGCGTCCCCTTGAACTTCAGTGCCCAGTCTCTGCGGATGAGAAACCACGCCTGATTCAAAATGGCTTGCCATTGCGGTTCTAACTCATCCATAGGCTTCTCCATTTGTACTCAACCACCACCCAAAGCTCTTCATATACTCATATCTACAGGCTGATGCCATTCGTCCGCTGCCCTACAGCCTAATTCGACTTCACTTCACTGCCCTTCATATCCGCTGATCCACTCAATTGAATATGACTGCCATTGCAATCCATACGCAGCTCGCTGCCTGCCGACAAATTCATCGTTTTCCCAGCCGACAAGCTCAGATTACCACCCGCCGAGATACTTACCTGTTTATTGCTCATAATATGAATGCCTTCCTTATCGTCCAGCTTGATAAAAATAGCACCATCTTTACCCGTCACGACCAGTTCATCCGGTCCCAAACGAATTTCTTTTCCATGAGGTGTTCGCCATATTTTCATCTGCGGATTGGAAAGCTTGTTATGCCCGCTTCCTCTGTCTGCACGTCGGACTGCACTGCCTGCTACCCCATCCTCTTCACGACTGCCCGGAAAATAGAGTGAAACCGGGTCCCCTTCTTCCGGCATCACATACCATCCTGTATGTCCCCCACCGCTATACACCGTCGAATAGTTGAACCAATGCGCCTGATCGACCGCCTGCTTCTCGTCGCAGTCCAGATGGATACGTACCTGATCCTGACGTACGTCTACGACCACCCCGCCTAATGAAGCACCCGCCAGATTTTCCTGATAATAGCCTTTCTGCCGTAAGCCTTTGTACGAGGCAAGCACATATTGATGCCGCAACAGCCCTTGCCTCATCTCTGTATAAGCCTCAATAACATACAAACTGTGTCCCTGAAAGGTCAACTGAGCGCCCAGATCCAGCACCTCGTCTGTCTCCACCTCATAAAAAATAAAATCATTTTCGTTCACCTTCGCCTGCTCATTTTCCTGAAAGTAGCGAAAAGGCAGCATCTGCTTGCGTACTGTATAACGGGTATGATCTAGCACGGCCTGTGCAGGGCTGTCTTCAATGCCAAAATAAAATTTAGGACTGTCAAAACGCGCCACAGGCATCAGGCTCGTATGATAGCGAGAAGCCATGCGTCTTAAAAAAGCCCAATCCGTCTCCTGATACTGGATGGCAATCCGTCCGATAGGCTCTCCACCTGTCGCTCCATCAATCACATCCAACCCTTCATAATCCTTACCAATCTGCTCCAGCATCTGGGGAATCGTCATTTTGGTATATTGAAAAGAACGGGTGCGTTGCTGGATATCCATCCGATAAGTATGGGAGATGGCCTCTACCTCCAGATAGTACACATCCCGCACAACCTTCACTTCGACCGAGAGCGCAATCCCGCTGAATAGCGGCTTACTTTCACCCGATTCATTGCGTTGGCTCACCTCAATCACCGTGTTCTTTTCCGTCGTTTCCACATAGCTGTCCTGCATGTCTTCCGGGATGATCCCTGTAAAATAGAGCCGAGTATGCTCGTTGATTTTCTTCGTGAGGGTAAGCTGCTCCAACTCAACCAGCTCGTAGGGATGGATTTGGATATTATCGTAGCCCAGACTCATAGCGAATCCGCTCCTTTCTCAAGCGTAGTTTGTAAGGGCAATGAAACTGCATGAAGCGACTGCACTGTATTTTCCGCTACAGGTATCCATACCTCCATGTCCGATTCCGTACAGTTAAACGTTCCCATCATCACCTGTCCTGCATGGGTGAACAGCAGGATTTCGTTGTACAAATTCGTATCCACGCCTGCAGCTATAAAACGGATCATGCCAATGGATAGACCAGACTGATTTACGATCACTTGAGTGCCCAACCAGTTACGGATTGGTTGTACAGCTCGCAAAGTGTCCGCCATTTGCTCCACAAACTCAGAAAGCTCCTCGTCCGCCAAAAATGATTCTGTCCGATTAAAAGTGATATTCACCGTTCCATCCTCCGAGGTATAAATGACCTCTGGACGATACTCTGATGGATACTTAAATTTGGCCTGCTCCAGTGGCATCAAGCTAAAAGATTTTGGGACGCTTACCTCCAATTGTCCGTCCAAAATCATTCTCCATTCCAACGCAATGAACTCATCACCTAACCGCAACGCCATACTTTTTCCAGACACGGATTGATCCTGATCAGATATAGCAGTTTGAGAAAGACTCGTATTTACGTTATTAGATGCAACATCATAATTAAGCCTATTTTTTAGACTTAAAATATGATCGTCCATATAGCTCATAGGGTTAGTCCCTTCTTCGTAAAAAAGATAAGTATTTAATTCAAAATATAAAAGCAAAAGGGCATATTTAACAATAACCCATCTTATGTATGTATCGGCCAGAATAGAGAGTTTGTTTACAGAAAGAACCATCCCATGTGTTATTTTCAATGTATATTTCTGAAATTAATATGGAGAAGGAGATTGATATCGGAACGGACAATGGATCGAATTGAAACCTTCCTTGCTCAGAGTAAAAGTAGTTATTATGACTTGGAAAGGCCGCTCCCTTAATGCAAGTGATTTTATCAAGCGGTTTGGATAATGGGGGTTTGTAGAGTTGGAATATACTTAGTCCGCAATCGATCCTACTAAAAAGCAAAAACCCACTTTATGAGCGGGTTTTTCAAATGGAGGCGAATCATGGCATGGAAAATCCACAATTTGGCGTATTGTGATGCTCAGAACTACTGGGGGAGGTTACTTAGAATAAATTCATTTTTTTAGATTACTAGGATTATGTTCAGAAAGCTCTGATTTGAATTTAATAAAATCTTCGACTTGTAACAATTTACCATTTTTTAAACCTTAATTCTGTTCTCTAATAAATGAAGATAGCATACTCTCTATCAAGCATATATAAACCATGTTTTAAATCAACAAACTTGCTTGTTCCCTCTGAAATAATCAATGCTTTATAATCTATACCTTTTAATAGCACACAAAATACATTTTCACTCGGATACTTTTGTTTAGCTATATACTTTTCAAACTCTTCGTGAGAATGAAGTCCATAATTAGCTATACCTTCATTAGACTCATTAATAATTTCCTGAACTGACATTGTAAATTTATTTTAGTTAGATAAATCTTTTTCAATATATGGATATTTTAGCGAATCAATTATTCTATTAGATAGATAGTTCTTTTGATACTGGTCTAAATTTGTGTTTACAATTACAGTATCATTTTCTTTTCTAAATAGTTGATCTGTACCATTTTCCAAAAACACCATATCAGGATTAAAGCTCTTTAAAATCTTCCCAATAGTTTGAAATAAGACCTCCAGTCCTTCATAAAATGTTTTCCCAAACAATTGAACACTAATTTCTGTATTTATTTTCATACCGTATTCTTCTCTTAAAAAATCAATGCTAGTAATATCTTCTGTTTCAATATCAATTGTGAAATATCTGCAGCTAAGACGAGAAAAGTTTTCGTAATTAATTACTTTATCTTTAACTGTCTCGCTTACTATGTTATAAATTGTTCTCTTTAATGCTTCAGGTCCTAAATTTGAAACTAAAAGTAATTCACAGTCCATCTCACTTTTCTCCTCCAAATACTTTTGTAATTGTGCCATCTTTAACACTAATTAATTCTTCAAGTCTTTTTAAATCACCATTCGGATTTGCTTTCCTTAAAATTGTTCCAGTAATTTCTGCAATTTTTTCATCTGGAAAGTTGTCTAAGTTAAGAATAATTCTTCCAGATTGGTTCTTTGTCTTTCCTGCTATTTCTTTTATTATACTTTGTACCTTACCATCTGGCTTAGGCGCATAACAATCGAATACTTTCCCTTCGATTAAAAAATCTGGATTCGATCCTTCTTTAATCCCATAACCATTTCCACCATCAATTTCATCCAACATCTTAATGTCATAACCTTTGTCAGCCAAGAAA
Source organism: Paenibacillus sp. DP01 (assembly GCF_044784315.1). Taxonomy (NCBI): domain Bacteria; kingdom Bacillati; phylum Bacillota; class Bacilli; order Caryophanales; family Paenibacillaceae; genus Paenibacillus; species Paenibacillus sp. DP01. The sequence goes on along the minus strand of NZ_CP173059.1, from coordinate 251,207 downwards.
TCGGCTGTTTCATTTTGTTTCTTTATTCCATGTGAATCTCCTGCTCCATAATTACCTTTAGGTTTACTACCCTTTGGTAAAGAAGGTTCTGTAAGTTTAATATTACTAACAACGTCACCTGTCCCCTTAGTCCCGGACGGATTCTCGTTGGGTTTGCTCGGTTTCTGTGAAGCAGGTGTTCCTTCGCTCTTGCCTGACTTTCCGCCAGAAGGTTTAGACGGCGTTGAACTATTTGGACCCTCGCTTTTAGACATTCGATAAAGATCCTTAGTACTTTCCACACTATTAGATGCTCCGGTATACATTACCGTTGTTCCTTGTACTCCCATAAAGGCAGATTGTGCCATAGCAAGTACACCTACGGGTGCCCCTACTCCCGTAGTCGTTATCAAACCACCTAAGAATCCTTCCCCCACAGCACCAACCGTTTCTACAGCTCCGGCTACAGTTGTTAAGGCATGTCCGATCACTTCACCTGTTTTACGTGCCTTCGGATGATCTGAGGCGTATTCCTTATTCATTAATCCATACGAGTAATCTGTTACAACTGCTGATCCTGCTCCTAATACAACTTCTCCACTCACATCTGCGGCATACTCCAACTCGTTCGCCATCTGCTTCGCCATAATGGCTTCGTTTTCCGCATTCTGGAACTGGGCTTCCGCCATAAGATCCCACCAGGACTGAGATTCTTCCTCTTGCTTCGGCTGCGGCTGTTGAGCCATGTAACTGTCGTAGTTCGCCCTCCAGCGTTGTCTCAACTCGGTGGGAATTTGCTGATAAGCATAAACTATAGTGTTCGATTCTTTCAGCAAGTTTTGAACGAGCTCTAGGGGACCACCGGAATGCGCTACATGACGTGCACTCGTATATACTTTGCCTAAAATCCACTTGCTATAATAGGCTTGTTTCGCTTGCTCATGCTCATACTGAGTAATCAATCCTTGAAGCGCCAAACCTGCCCAATGTTTTAAGGGATGTATGCGTGCTTCTTTAGACGCTCCCAAGGTAGGCGTTCCTTTGCTTCGGACAGGGATTGCTGCGGATACTTGTAAAACCGTTGCCGCCACTTTACCTGCTAGTCCACCCGATGTATTCAACATCACATTGGCTACTTTCCCGACTGCTGGAATGGAACCTAATAGCTTGGATACTGTACCCAGTAAAGCATTGGCCTGTTGAAGCACCGCTGGACTTGTAACCTTTGCCGTAGGAGCAGAAGTCGCACTACTGGAAGAAGCGTTGGCTGCAGCAGATTGCGCGGCCTCATACGCCTTAATATTCATCAATGGAGGCTCAGGTACAGGAGGGAGGTCAGCTACGAAAACTGGAGCTTTTACCGTACCTTCCTGATAAATCACTGGGGCTTTGGTGTCCGTCTCACCATCTAGCACCATACTGCTGGCTCCACCTTTTAAATATAGTGCGGTTCCAGCTTCCAGTGATAGTTCCTGGCCTGCATCCAGCTTTACATGACCGCCCTGAATCTGTACATTCCCCGGACTGTTGACGGTGATGCCTGTATCATCATGCAGTGTAATCGAAAACCCATCGGAAGTGGACAGGATCAGCTCCTGCTCAGACATTTCTATGCCGCTACCTTGTACGTGTCTCCATGCCTTCACATCTGGCTGTCCATTGACGTGGCGATGTTGTCGCAAGGAATCTGCCACATAGGCTTCCTGTTCACAGTGTGTAGGTAAATACAGCTCCACTTGTTCCCCAGCTTCAGGCATGTCATACCAGCCACTATGTTCTTCCGCGACATAACGGGTAGCTACGGGAAACCAGCAAGCTTTAGCTAGGTCTTGCTTCGGATCAATTTCCAGTTGAAGTTGTACGAAATCTTGTTGTACCTTCAGCACCGTTCCCGTGAGTGAAATCCCGATAGCTTGATCGTTTTCATACCGATCATACTGAATATCCTGTTCAGCTTGGAGATCATAACGAGTTTGGAGTAAACCGTCCTTTAACTCTGTCATTGCCCGAACAACAACCAGTTCTTTGCCTTGTCCGATGGGTAACGTGATCAAGTCACCCAGTGCATAGTATTGCAGATTATCAATCGTATAGGTGACATACACACCAGCACGTTCCCCCAGGTTCCCTCTATCTAAATCATGAAATGTTTTCCGTACCCTATAAAATACATCTCGCTCCACCTTATACTGCTTGCCTTCTGGCATCCCAAAGAAAATCTTAGGTGATGCAGCCGTAATCTCCGGTACAAGTACCGAACCAAAGCGAGAGACAAGACGCTTTAAAAAGGCCCAGTCGGTTTCTTCATATTGTAAAACAAAAGTACCTAATTTAGCATAATTGGTCACCGTATCAATCGCATCTCCATACATGTACTTCCGAACCATTGTAGTGACCAGATCATCATAAGTACGGTGAATATCTTGATAGGAGCGCCTTTTCTTCTTGGTATCCATTTGATAGGAATGCGAGGCCGCCTCCAGTTCAAAAGTGTATACTCCCCGTATGCAGTGCACAGACAGTAAACCATTCTTATGTATGTATCGGATAGAATAAAGATTTTGTTTACAGAAAGCCCCATCTATTCTGTTATTTTGAATTAACATGGCTAACGAATGAATGCATGAAGCTCCCCAAAACCGTCTTGCCCCTAAAAGATAAGAGATATTAAAATAGCGAATCACATTCACATCGGTTCTTCCCTAACCCAAAAGAATGAACTTATTGAAGACAAATATTATTGCCTTGCTTCAGAGCATATTGTTGAAGAGGGCGTCGATACTATCGAAAAGTACCTTGTGCATGAGAGAGTTCCATAAGGTTTCTTAGAAAATATGGGGTGTATCCGCATGTAAAAGAGTGGATATTATAGCGTGGAATCGCTTGATATAAACAATAGATGAAAGGCAAATCGTCGTGACTTAACTATAATTAGTACCAAAATCAGTTGTAAGGCCTCTTTATCTCAATTATTAAAACCATAATAAAAAGCCATTAACCAGAAACACTGGCTGATGGCTTTCTTGTCTTACTCAAATGGAGGCGAACCGTGGCTGTGCAAATCCACAATCCGCCGATGCGTGTTTCCTGTGTGAGAGCCAAACAACTATCCATCTTTATACACTATGCCTGCCAAGTTGATCAGTAATTGCCTTCGCGGCGGAATAACCGGAGCTCCAGGCCTAGGCTCTTGATCAATCTTAGCTTCCTTCAGCAGGACGGAGACGATTTTCTTGTGTAGAAAACTGACAAAGGACTCCGCGAACGTTCGGTGCGGGAACTTCCTCTGATTCGTCTCCAGAAATTCGATAACCTCTTCCTCCGTGCGGTTCGGCATCAAATCGATGGATAGATACGGTGTCCCCTTTCGCGAGATGAACGGCTGCCGTCCAGCCAAGCTGTAGTATCGGTGGGACTGGAGAAGCCGTAATCGGTGTAATGTATTCCGCCCTGTTTCACTGCTTGCGACTTTGCTGTTCACGAGGATGTCGGCACGTCTTTGGAGTTTAATACCGGAAAGTGCCTTCTGATATGGATATTTCACCTTCAATTGCACGAGGGCTGGAACAGGCTCCCCCAAGTAATGCCCCATTTGCTGGGCGATTGTATATCCTGACCCATCCGTCCCCGCATTCTGGCAGGTAAGAACACCCGTACAGAGAAACAGATATTCGCTAGTGTAGACCACCTGCTCCTCTGTTTCCGTTCGGCATGTAATTTTAAATCGCGGATGATCTGCTGATACGGTGACATCAAGCACTTTGTTGTTAAGGTATACCGGAATGTTCCGGTCCTCTAGAGCAAGCTCGAAAATATCCACCACAGATGCCGCCTGTAGTACATTAAACCCTCTTTCAATTTAGTAAGCAGCAGCCCGAGCACATGAAAGAAAGACCGATGCCGAATTGTTGCAACACAGGCAGCGTAAATTCAGCCTGACTGCTGTAATACTTGCGCGATAAGGCTACCGCTTCGTCATCCTTACCCATCGCAGTGGAATCGTTCGTAATATTACAACGACCGTCGCCTGTCATGGAGATTTTCTTCCCAATCCGGTCGTTCCCCTCCAGAATGGCGGTATCAATACCTAAATCCCGCGCAGTAACGGCGGCCATGAGTCCTGATGCGCCTGCACCGATTATAATTAACTTGTGGTGCAATAAAGTCTGATCATCGTGCACAGTTAGTCAATGTACTCCTTGTCCAATGGATTTATATATAGAAATGTGAAATGTGATTTTTCAAAAAATATTGTACTTATTAATTATAACATAGGATTATGTACCGCATAATCCCGCTAAAGTATTCCTGACACCACTCCCTATTACAGTTATGCCCTAAATATGAAAAACACCATCCTTAAAAGATGGTGTTCGGGTTGTTGGAGGCGAACCACGGCTTTGCAAAACTATAATTGGTGTCATCATATAAGCAAGGATTCACCTGGTATGCAAAAAGACTTTGTAAATAGCCCTCAAGATATATCCTCCGCATTACGGTTAATATGATCGATGATATCTAAAATTCCACGAGCTTTTGGAAGCTGGTCCTTGAACACAACCATAATCCCACCTACTGAACTAAACGGATCTTGCTGCAATACTTGGCGTTCTAATGTGCCATTCTTAACGATGTAATCAATGATCAACTCAACAAATTGCGTTTGTTGTAAGTTTAAAATCTGTTCAGAAATAAACGTTGAAAATGCTTTAACAGCAGCTTGGCGGTCAAGACCGACAATTTTACGAACAAGCTTTGTGACAGGGGTATCCCCATAGTCTTTTTCGTACTGTTCTTTGGAACCAAGTTCACTCCACAAAATTTGCTCTAAGTATTCTACATCTTGCTTCGTTAATGGTTTGTTGTTACGCAGCTTATAAATCGCTAATGTATCCTCATGTTGATGCTCTTTTAAGTAATGCTCTACCTTTTTACGATAGCTTTGTAAGTCATTCACATTATAAATCGACGTATTTTCTGCAACAGTCATCACTTCATCCTTGAAATCAGTGTAATAAATTTTCTGGTTTGAACGTTCAATATAGCGAATTAAATCACGTAGTGCAACACGAACCCTTTCTAGATCAGTAAGCGAAACCTCTTCCCAGAATTCCATCGTTCGTACGTCATCAATCACATCTTTTTGTGCTAATACTTGTGGAATTGTACCTAGTTTTGAAAGTGCTTCTGCAGTATCAATAACCCGGCGAATAGACTTTGTAGCATTATTCGACTGCAAGCTCGCTAGTTCAATTGTCAGCATTAACAGGTCGAAGCGTTTGGCCAGCTCATCATCTTCAATCGGAGCAATTAACGGTGAAATGTTTTCTTTCACTTCATTGGTCTGTACCACCGATAACGCTTGCCAGCTCTCCTCATTTTGATACTTGTGCACATATTGTAAGTATTGGCGCACCCGGAAGTTCTCATCATTTAATGCTCGAACGTCCGATACGATTTCCTTCAATAGCTGTTCTCGATAAGATATAAACGGTGCTTCTTGATATTGAAGCGATTGTAATTCACGTACAATGTCAACCTTTGTGTTAAATAACCCTTCCGTTAATGTTTGAGTTATTTTGGCTTCTTCACCTTTTTCATTCACACGGAAATATTCAAAATTTCTTAAATAATCAAATATTAAGAAGTAGCCCTTATCCAATCCTGGTCCAAATAAGTCTTTACGGAGACGTGTTCCGCGACCGACCATCTGCCAAAACTTCGTTTTTGAGCGTACCTTTTTGAAGAAGACTAAGTTTAATACATCCGGCACATCAATTCCCGTATCTAGCATATCAACCGAAATCGCAATTTGTGGCATCTTGTCCGGGGTTGAGAAGTCATCAATAAGCGTCTGATAATATTCCACACTATAGTCGATTACCTCGGCAAAATCACCATCGTTTTCAGGGAATTTCAAATCGAAGCGTTCTTTAATGGCCATCGCATGCTTGTGGTTTTTGGCGAAAATAATAGTCTTTCCTAACTTGTCTCCACCTTCAACCTTCAAGCCATATTCCATTAAGTCATTTAACACGTGATCGATTGTGTTCTTGTTAAATACAAAATGATTAATGGCTGAGCTATCAATATCCCTTACTTGCGGTTCATCTTCAAAAATCTCTTCAAATTCTTCTTTTTCGTCCTCGGATAAATCATCATAACGAATACCATCATCTAAAATTTTCAACGTGGTTTCTCGCGTGCGATAATCAACTAAGTAGCCATCCTCTACAGCCTTCGCTAATTCATAGGCAAAGGTCGGTACACCGTTTTCTAAATCAAAAATCGTGTACGTATTTTTATCAAGTTCATCCTTAGGCGTTGCTGTTAAACCGACAAGCATCCCGTCAAAGTAATCAAAAATGCTTTTATACTTCTGATAAATCGAACGGTGTGACTCATCGATAATAATTATATCGAAATGCCCTATTGTAAATAAACGGTTGCCGTCCCTACGCTTTACTTCATCAATCGCATTCATCATCGTTGGATACGTCGAGAACACCATACGAGCAGCTTCAGGGTTCGAATTTTTTTCAAGCATATTGCTTAATGATAAGTTCGGAAGCAGTGTGTTGAAGTTACGAAAAGCTTGCTTCACTAGAGATGTACGATCTGCAAGAAACAGTACATTTTTTACCCAATAATTTTTCGTTAACACATCGACTAATGAGATCGCTGTACGTGTTTTACCACTGCCTGTTGCCATTACGAGTAAGCCTTTTCGTTGGTTGTTACTGAACGTATTACAAATCGCTAGAATCGCTTCTTTTTGATAATATCGGTTCGTAATATCATCATCTATTTCAATATTCGTTAAAGGCTGCTTGATTTGATGACGGTCGATTAACAATTGTAGCTCATCTTGTGTATAGAAGCCTGACACTTTACGTGCTGCATAGTGATCATGCCAAATATGCGTTTCAAAGCCGTTTGTATAAAAGATGACAGGTCGTATCCCCTGCACCTGCTCTACACAATCTGCATACAGTTTTGCTTGGTTGCGCCCTTCTTTGGGATCACGTGAAGCACGTTTTGCTTCAACAACAGCTAAAATTTTACCGTTTGTACCGCGTAACACATAATCCACGTAACCTTCGCCTTTTGCATTTGGCATACCTGTTACCGGATATTCTATCTCAACGTTTTTGCCAATTTCCCATCCAGCTAACTTTAAGTCTAAATCGATATAGCGTTTACGCGTCTCAAACTCTAAAATCGTATCGACATCAAAATTGTAATCTCGTTGTGAATCTACACGATTAGCCGTTAGTTGTGCCCGGAGTTCTTCATTCTGCTTACGAAGCTCTTCAAGTGACTGATCCTTAGCACTTAGCTTGTCATATAAATCACTTAGTTCCTCTGGACGCTCTCGCTTGTATACTGCATCATACAATAACGCTTCATCAAACGTAGATGCGGTATGTTCCTCGGCGTAACAATAATCAATCCATGCCACAAACTGATGTAAATTATGTAAAGACAACACCGCTTCATCACGAGTAATTGCCACATTCGTATGTACAGCTGCATTTCCAAGCTTCACCACATATTTCATCATCGGCAACAGTTCTTCATCAATGATGCCCAAAAAGTGACGATTATGAATCAAGCTTGAGAGGTTATCTTGATAGGGTATTCTCACATCGTTATCAAACTGATAGACCCATTTCACCGCAAGCTCGAGCGCACGGCGCGATAAAATCGCAACCGTGGCTGGGCTAACTTGCATCGCCTTTTCCGCTTCATAACAGGCATTGGCAAAGCTAGTGAATAACTGTTTGTACTTTAAAAAATCGAAGTTCAACATATACTTTTCTCCTATGCTAGATAGTTATTGTTCTTGGAAGAGCTCGCCTTTGAAGGCTTTTTGGAGTAGGGAATTGTATAATATTTCATATGAAGATAGGCTGTTAATAAAATCATTTCTTATCTTTTCTAAAGAAATAATTTTATTAACAAATTCCTTCTGTAATTCAATAGGAGGTACTACAATTAGAAGCTCATTTAAATTTTTCTTAGATATATTAGGCATCGACCCTGAACTACCCGATGCTAGTTTACTTAATTCTTTTTTCATTGAATTGTTATTCAATAATCTCCATAGATAAATCGGTTCTATCAAAGTTATATTCTTAATAATTAATTTAAATATTAAGTCAGAAAACATCAGTTTTGAAGACGTTTCAAATATATAGGAACAAGCCCCAACTAACTCTTTTGTATTCTTTCTTGTTAAAAGGATATCCCCGGCATTCACTTCATACTCACTTTTAAAAGGTGTCCCATCAAGTAACTTTTTATTTTCTTTAAAGTTATACCTGCCTCCCGTAACAGCACTTAGTTTCAAAACTCCTGGTTCATTATTAGTAGCTGGTTCTTTACTAGCAACAGGGCTCCACCCTGTTTGTATGTCCGATATAACATTTTTTATTGGCATCTGCTTGAATTTTTTTATGTTTTGAATTGGATCTCCAAACATCTCTAAAAACAAACTTTGTGTTAATTCGTCTAATGCTGTGATTTGGGATTTGCGTTTTTCTATAATATTATTGAGATTTTCCAATACGATAGCTGCCTGTTTTTGCACTTCAATACTAGGGATAGGGACCTTAATTTCTTCAACTATTTTTTTAGAAATTTCTTTAAATGTAGCACCTCTTCCAAGGCTATTTAAATATTCAGTTTTATCTGACAACCAATAAGCTAAATATTTTGGAAACACTTTATTCTCGTCACAAACAATATTTTTGAATCCTTGATTTGTACAGAATTCACTCCCTGCTATCGCGACCTTACCAATTGGCGCTCTGGAAGTAAGTAAAATTGTATTTTTAGGAAGTAAAGGTATGCTCTTTTTACTCCTAGCTTCTTCAGTGATCTTTCTTTCAGAATGATATACATATTCCGGTTTTATACCATTGATCTCTGCAGGGGTATACCAGTTTATATCCCCCAGAAAGTTTTCACTATTCTTAGTATCTGGAGTTGTACCTGAATAAACGGTGGCTACATCTTTAATTTTTTGAAATTCTATTTTACTCATCCTCTAACAACTCCTTAAGAGCATTAAGGTCATTAAGAACTTCTGTCTCAAGTGTTAGAATTTCATTAATAATAACTTTAGGCTTTTTATACTCCACTTCCTCATACTCAATCTCCTTATACTTGTTAATCGACAAGTCAAACCCTTTCTCACGAATCTCATCCACTGACACAAAGAATGATTGCTCTGTACGTTTACGTTTTTCTTCACCTTGTAGGTTACTGAACCGTGCAATAATATCATCAATATCGTTCTCTTTGATTGGTACACGTTTATCATCTAACGAGTATCCATCTGCTTTCATATCATAGAACCATACGTGATCCGTTCCACCTGTACCTGTTTTCGTAAAAATCATAATCCCTGTTGAAACTCCTGCGTACGGCTTAAATACGCCACTTGGCATTGAAATGATTGCTTCTAACTTACTGTTATCGATAATTTCTTTACGAATGGCTTTATGTGCATTTGAACTGCCGAACAAAACTCCATCCGGTACGATCACAGCAGCACGTCCACCGGCCTTTAGCGTACGTAAAATAAGCAACACGAATAATAGCTCTGTTTTCTTTGTTTTTGCTACTTTTAACAAGTCATTCGATACAGCATCATAGTCTAATGATCCTTTAAATGGTGGATTCGCTAGTACTAATGTGTATTTGTCCGCATCTTTATTTTCCTCAGATAGTGAATCACGATAATCAATATTTGGAGCGTCTACCCCGTGCAACATCATGTTCATAGCCCCAATACGTAACATCGTTGTATCCATATCGTTACCATAGAACATGTGGTTGTGGAAATGCTCATTTAACCCTTGTACTAAAAATAAGTCTTGATGGTTCTTTCGTAAATATTCACTTGCTGAAACAAGAAACCCCGCTGAACCCATTGCCGGATCAATAATGATATCTTCTGGTGACGGCTTCATGAGTTCTACCATCATATTGATGATATGACGTGGTGTACGGAATTGACCGTTTGTACCCGCTTGTTGTAGCTTCGATAATAAGTACTCGTAAATGTCCCCTTTTGTATCGCGCTCTTCCATTGGGATGCTATCAAGTGCTGTTACTACTTTTTGTAGTGTAGCAGGCTTATTAATTTGAAACATTGCATCTTTCATGTACTTTGAGAATGCAGATTCTTCTTTACCACCTAACGTTTTGATGAATGGGAAAATCGTACTCACCATTACTTCATACATTTCTTGGGCTGGTAAGTTCTTAAACTGTGTCCAACGCATCATTGGCCAGTGTTTCTTTTGCACTTCATTGAAGTCTGCTGGCATTTCCGAGAAAATCCCTTTATATTCAAGCCCTAAGAATTCTGCTTCGTTTTCTTTCTTAAGTTCGCCTTCATCTATGCCTTTAATGAAGAGTAAGTATGTTAATTGCTCAATATTTGTTAAAGGGTTTGTATTTCCCTCTGTCCATAATGTTGTCCATATAATATCGATCTTGTTTTTGATCTCACCTGTAATCATATTGTAACCCCCATTATATTAAGGTACCTATTGCAGACACCTTCTCTTACGGTCTATTTTATACTAAATGTGTGACCAGTGCCTTTTGATTATAATCAATCATCTTGTACTATGTAAAAATCTGTTATAGTTCATTTTCAGCTCTAGTTCTTCTTTGAACAAGTCCTTAACGATTCCTTGTTGTTTCTACATCCAAATTACATTTCATCACTCATTATTAATAAATAAAACCCGCTCACTGAGCGGGTTTTTAGAATGGAGGCGAACCGTGGCTGTGCAAATCCACAATTCGCCGCCAATTGCTGCTGAGATTGTTTGGTGAGGTGGCTTAGAATTTAGCACATTTTGAACTCGAAATAAGTTCCTTACTATCACTTTCCCAACTTCTTGCCTTTTTCATCACTCCCATAGACCTCAGTTCTCAACATTTAAAACACTTAATGTACAATCAACTTTTGAATATTTAACATTCAATTTAGAACCTACCTTGAATACATCTGGAAATTTCTTATATAAGTGGACGCCATTAATGCGTCCTCTTACTGAAGGAGGAATAGTCCCTTCAATGGATACACCTTCATAGACCACTTTAACCGTTCCACTTGTTGGTAAATTCTTAGCCATATTGGACTTTATTTTGAATCTTAGATTGTTATAAGCTAAATCTGCATCTGTAAGTGTGGCTTCCCCAAGGACCTCAATAACAGTTGATGGATCTTCAGAGGTTTCAATAGGAGACTCATGGACAGGTGAACTTTGATATTTGAAAGAAGCATCATCTTTTTCCAAAATAGATAGTATGATTCTGCGCTCAATTTCTAAATCTCTCAAACGAGCTCTTAGTATCTCAGGATCAGTTTTAAAAAGCTGATTGAGAATTTCTTGGAAATTGTTCTCCATCCGTTGTCTCCTCCTTCCTGTTTATGTTTATAATCATACATCACGCACTATCTCCAGTCAAGAGTCTTCAAGAATACTGTCATGAGTTTTGTTGTTTTAACTACGTTTACACTAAAACAACCTCTACCCATATTGGAAGGAGGTTGCTTACTTTATTGAGGAAATACACTTTTCGGCATCTGCTTATATATGAAAATTCTTCAAAATAATTTAAGCTGGTTTAAATCTTCTTCCTCAATTTCTAAATGTATCGAACGCAAGTATATTTCAAGCGAAACCTCAGACACTGATTCTTCATAAGTATCATCTATAGTTCCATCTTCATTAAAACCAATAATGTAATTTCTAATTTGAAGATAAGATACAAGGAGCATCTGTATGTTGATAGCTAGTAGATATGAACTTATCTCTATTATTTCTTCATAAATATATCCCTGATCATCTGGCTCAGGGAATCGCATATTACCGTGTGCTATCTTGTTTCTGATTCGCTTTATTACATTTAAACCCATACCCGAAAAACCCACATAATCTTTGTAGCAGAACTCTTTTATCACTTTATTAAACTGATTGCGGCCTTCTAGTCTTTCAAAAAGACCATTGAGGAACTCTTTATAAAATAACGGTACAACTCTTGGTTCATACAAGGTCTTTAAGTAATAACAAGCTGAGTTATATTTACCCTTACTTTCTTTAAAGGGATACTTTGAAGGAGTATCTATAATAGTAATAATTGACTCAAGGGCTCCCCATATAAAATTAAACCTCAGTAAGTTGGTAGTAATCCCCGATGTCATTGTTCCTCTACCTTGCTCCAGTTCCCAAATATTCTCACAGCACACCGCCGAATAATCAAATTTTGTAAAGCTAACCGAAACATCATTGACAGCCATCGCCAACTGCAGCCATTGAATAACGTCGGACCATTCAACTTCGTCTGAATTGTTGGGGAGTTCACCGTAATAACCCCCATCAAAATAGACAATTATTTCAGCTAGATCATTACAAATCCTATCAAGTCCTTTAAGCGTATGTCCAGACATCGTATAGATAATCGGGTCTGGTATGTTTTTAGCTTCTTCCTCATAAAATAGCTGCATACCGTTCCACCCTCTAACGTCTTTTTTGATTACGTGGAAATAAGTCCTCTTCAATAATTTTAATATACTTATCCACATAGAACATATCTGGCTCATGCTTATTTGCGCGGACCCGTATTTCAAAGTTTGGGGTCTCTGGGTTTTTACTATCAAACAAAACTAGACCTATTCCTGATATACGACAGAGTCCATCAAGTCGTGTAATATCAGCTTTGTCTGATTGACTAGGAATTACAATGTACGACTTATGACAAAAGAGCTTGTAGGCACTCGCCTGACCAAATGCCGTTATCAAATCTTTAGTATCGACCTTTATTTCAGCCGAAACTATTTCTATAGGAAATTGAATAACAGCACTCCTTCTTGATTCACGAATACCAATTACATCTGGTGTACCCCACTTATCTCGAAATCTACTACCTCCTAAAGGTATCGCATGTGTGCATTCTTCAATATCATCTGTTAGCCAATCAGCAAAAGAAGAATAAAAATTCTCTTCCCTTATCTTTTCAATAGTTTCAGATATCGGTAAAAAATTCGAGCCTTCGGTTACTGTATTCTGATTCTCAGCATATCGGGAGTGCTTAAAAAGCCCTTTATCAACCTTGATTACGACTCCTTTTGTCTCTTGTTCAAGATTTACAATCGTTGATCCTATTGTACTGTTACCTATCTCAAAGTATTGTTCGTTAATCTTTTTCTTAAGCTCGGAGTATCTCAAACCCTCAGGTCTATCAAGCAACAGTTCTATAGCACTATTTATTATTTTTCGTTTTTTAGTTGGTAGCGTCTCCCTCACTTAGCTATTTCCCCTTCATTTATTATTTTTCATAAAAAGCCTCCAGTGCATCCTCTTCGGTATGAACTGGAGGCCCTCTCTAAAGGGCTATACCATTTGTTTAAGTAGATAATTAGTCAGCACATTCTGATACAATTGCTTCCAATGTCCATTATCCTTACCAACCGAACCTGGGTTATTTCCTAAAGTCCTACTTCGGTCAACCGTTTCAAACACCAAGCCCTTACCGATTTCCTCAAAGTAATCAAATGGATTAGCCTTCCACTGATATACCCCGTCTTTTTCCTCGACAATAGCCCGGAAAGCACCAAGAATGGGGTAGATGAAGCCTTTTGGCGAACGGTATTCAACAGGTTCTCCATAGAACTTGGAAGTCCCAATTGCTTTCTCAACACCCTTTACGCTCCCATACTTCCCAGTTGAATTAGCTTCCCGGTACTTTCGCTCCATCTTAATTTCAATTAAATCATATAGCTTAAAGATATCCACCATAATACTACGCATCTTAAAGTAAGGATTTTGATGTTGGTTTCCATGTTGATCTTGATTAGTGTCATACGCCTCCGTATAAGCTTTGATACATGTTTGCTTTCCACTAAAAGCACTTGTTGGCATCTTGTCAAGATTAGGGGACTTCTCAAGGTTAAACATATATAAAATCGTAAGGATATCAGAGATATCAATGTCCTTATCTTCATTTTCCTTATAAGCAATATTGTCACTGAACGGCTCATCTTTGATGGTGTCTTTAATGATGAGATCAAACTTATTCTTCAATTCAGCAATTGACTTATCATGAACCTGGACAGATGTATTACGGGCCGCCGCAACATCTTCAAAAATATCCTCAATGCCAGTTAAGATTTCAATTTTGACATATTGCTGGTTGTTAGGGTCCATTTCATGACGATTTTCTTTAATCGTTCGATATGTATGCCCACCATCAACAACCCCATGAACCACTTCGTCTTCAAAAAAGATGGTAAGCTCGGAGTTAATATTGTCGAATTTCACTTCTTTAGATGATAATAAAATCCCTCTGTTAAAAAGGTAAAACGCACTATTGTCAGCCAGAAGCCCCTCACAAATCCGACTTGCTACCTTAGTCCTCATGTTTTGCTCGCGCGGATTCGTCTTTGTCGGTAAGTCATCCGGAATATTCCGCACATCAACCAATGTTACGTACATCTCGGGGGTCTTTCTCTGATCGTTGAACATACCATACGGATTGGGGATTTTACGAAGACTCTCGACTTTGAACTGCACTTTTTTCATTTGACATCCTCCTGGTCATTAGCTGATCGCTGGATCGGCGATTGCCTTGATAATTTTGGTACAAAACTAATTTAGCTTGTACACACTTTATTTACAACGCTTAATTTGACACACTTTAGTGTGTCTGGTACACTTTAATGTGTTATCGAAAAATCAGGTGGTGAATTTGTGTTTAATGAAAATGAATTCCTAAGAAAAGTTGGTGAAGGTCTACGTTTGGAGCGAAAGCGAAACGGACTTTCCCAATCTGAGCTTGCGGAACTTTCAGCTCTTCATAAGAATTTTATTGGTCATATTGAGCGTGGTGAAAAATCCCCTACATTAGTTTCCTTATTACGCATATGTTCCGCACTTGGGATTAACTTAGGGGAATTTTTCCAACAACAAAATTTGTGAAATGTAGAAATAACAGCTTATTTGCGCTCCCTAACACTTCATTCGACTGGATCAGGAAGCATAGCATTAGGCTCTTTCTTTATACCTCGGAAGTCGGTTATGAGTTGGGCTTTTTCATCGTCGCTATAATTCACCCCTATCATATAAGCAATCACACGAGCAGCTAGCTTACGTGACGTACTGTTAGCTTTTATTCTTCCACTAGGCTCATACATGACATGAAGCCATACGTTTGAATCTGCTTGCCAATTCACTTTATTCAAACTAGCAATAATCTGAGATAAGTCTTCATATTCATGTTCAAAGCAAATTTGGATTGCCTCCACTAAAGCCATCTGACCAACTGGTTTACCGATCAGAAGCTGTTCACGGAATTTTCCAATTTCAGTAGAGTGAATCATTTCAGTAAAAGGTTCAAATTCCTTAACCAGTTGCTCCCACACTGATTTTACGTGGTTATAGTATCTTGAAAGATCCTTTGGTAATTGGTTTTTTACTAAATTCTTTTTACGAAGAAGTATCTCAGCACTTTCATAAAGAGTACCGATCGTAGTAAACTGTTTTGATGTCTTGGATAGTGTATTAGATCTCCAGTTAACCTGGGCTTCTTTCAAAGGAGCATCAGGCCCTATTAACTTGCGTGAAATTAAAGCGAATGGATCGTCTTCTGAGGTTATTATATTATCTCCCTTAGAAGTCGGTTTGGCGTTTTTATTAATTTTATTGAAAATTTTTCTGATTTTTTGAGAGTTTCCTTCGTGACGAATAAAGATTACTGTTATATCTTCCTGTCCAAGATCTGGATTATGGCTCAGATCATCAATAAACTCTCCATCCTTCCCTTTGCCTGTAATCGCTACCTGAAGCGCTTTAAGACGATGCTGGCCATCCAAAGCAAAGAGACTCTCACCCCCACTCATAACTAAGAAGCCAAATGCTTGTGCTGCACTTTCATAAAACTTGTTATTAGTTTTAAATGTAGCTGAAAGTGGCTCAAACTCAACTCCCTGATCGTTGTAGATATCCACAATTAAAGATCCAAAAAATCTATCTTCCTCTTCTATTAAATAAGGAGCCAGTTCCGACTTTATTCTACCCCAGTTAATTTCACGTTGTAGCCTCTCTTCTATGGTAAAGTCCTTCCATTCTGCAAGCTCATCAGCAGAACGAATATCTCGGATAACATCGGCTGCTTTCATTACTGTCAAATAGTATTCTGTGTTCCCCAATTTTCCTTTTAAAGATGGATATAGCCTTGCCATGTTTCATTCCTCCTACTCTTGATAACGTATTTCGTTATAAACAGGATTGTATCTCTGAATATAATCTTTCTCTTTTTGTTTCATTTCCTTAGTAGAGATAGTAATTTCATACGAAAATGAAACATTGCTATTACCGGATATATTCTTTTTCAAACGCCAATTATGAGTCTTTTTAAGATGTCTTTTAAATCGTGTTCGTAAGTTATTAGTTCTACCGATGTAGAGCACATAAGGTGAACTTTGCTCTTGAATTAAGTATACCCCTGGTAACTCTGGAACCGAATATTCTAATCCTAGATTAAACTCGTAATCTTTCATCCTTGACCCCTTTCATATTCCAGTATTTATATCTTGACTATAATATAATTGTACAAGTTAGTCAAATAATTGCGCAATTTATTTTTAAAATTGTTCAAATTATATATTTCGTTGTTCAATATGAATCAAACAAATCTATTAATCTAGGCTATTTTTTGAGTTAAATCGGGTTTGTTTATCCTTTGGACAAAAAAATGTTTATCTTGTATCATATATATAATACGCACGTAAAGGATGTGATTTACTATGGATTCTACCTTCAGTTACAGTTTCCCAGCTTTGCGAGGGACTCAGGCAGGTAAAGAATATTATGTTGGAATGTGTCCCTTGCGAGTTATCCCGAAAATCTTTTCTTTTGATGAAGAAGAAGTAGGGCCTGAACATAGAGCACAAAGAACGCTTAATAAATCTCGGATTCCTGAGATAACTTCTTATATACTGAACAACCAGAACGATTATGTCTTCTCTTCACTTACGGCATCTGTTGACGGTGATATGGAATTTATGCCATATTCGGACGATCCACATTTCAGTGACATTGGTCGTCTGGTTATATCAATGGATGCTCGCTTCTTGATTAACGATGGTCAACATAGAAGAGCTGCCATTGAAGAAGCTTTACGTACTTCATCAGAATTAGGACAAGAGACCATTTCTGTGGTGTTCTTTAAAGATATTGGACTCACGAAAAGCCAACAAATGTTCGCAGATTTAAATCGCCATGCGGTGAACACAACTTCATCACTCGGTATTCTATATGAGCATCGAGATCAGCTTGCTAATATTACTAAGGAGATCATAACTGAGATCCCGCTCATGGATAGGTATACCGATAAAGAGAGACCTTCACTATCAAAATTGTCACCAAAGATTTTTGCTTTGAATAACATTTTCCATACCAATTGTCGCATCCTGAATAAGAAAAAAGGTGAATTCATTTCTGATCAAGAGAAAAAGTTCTTAAAAGAATTTTGGCTTGAACTGTGCGATGCAATGGTTGAATGGCAGCAAGTATTTCGCAAAGAGCTTTCGCCAAGCGAACTACGAATTAATTTTATTAATGCTCATGGTGTCTTCCTTGAAGCTATGGGGATAATCGGGAATTATCTCTACAATAATCACCCAACGGATTGGAAAAAGTACCTCCAGAAACTATCGGCTTTTGATTGGAACCGAACCAACTCAACTGAATGGCTCGGACGAGCTGTCGGTTCAACTGGTCGAATTAATAAAAATAACGATACTATTCAATTAACGGCTAATTTAATAAAGGTAAAATTAAATCTTTCATTAGATGAGAATGAACTGCGTATTGAAGAAAAACTCATGACAGGGAGCGCAAATATATGATTACCGATCTGCTTAATCAGCATAAAATAGAACATGCCAAGTCACTTATTAAAGATATATATCTTCAAGATCAACGTCCTTGGGTAGTTGGTTACAGTGGCGGGAAAGACTCTACCGTGCTTGTACAACTTGTTTTCCAAGCATTAAGTGAGTTACAACAGGCTCAACTTCATAAAAAGGTATATGTGATTTCCTCCGATACTCTTGTTGAAACACCATTAATTATATCTTCCATCGACACAACCTTAATGCGTATCCAAAAGAAGGCGCTTGAACTCGGTCTGCCCTTCGAAACCCATAAAGTCCGTCCAGAGATTGACAAGACTTTCTGGGTTTCTTTAATCGGTAAAGGCTATCCTTCTCCTCGACAAAAATTCCGTTGGTGTACTGATCGGATGAAAATTGATCCTGCTAATCGTTTTATTATGGATAAAGTTTCTACATTCGGTAAGGTTGTAATGTTATTAGGTGTTCGTGATGATGAGAGTGTAACAAGAGCTCAAGTCCTAGAATCTCATACAGTTGAAGGCAAAACTTTAATGAAACATTCTACGCTATCTAATGCCTATGTCTTCGCACCGATACGTAATTTTTCCGTCGATGATGTATGGAGCTATCTACTTCATGAAGATTCTCCCTGGGGCAATGACAATCATGAATTGATGGCTCTATACCAGAATTCACAAAGCGGTGAATGTCCTCTAATCATTGATAAAGATATTAAAGAAAGTGCTGGTTCTTGCGGCAATAGTAGATTTGGCTGCTGGGTTTGTACTGTTGTTCAAGAAGATAAAGCGCTCATCGGATTCATTGATAACGGAGAAGAATGGTTGACTCCCTTACTCGAATTCCGCAACTGGCTCTCTGAGATTCGAGATGTACGAGAATACAGGGAAAAACACCGTATGGATGGAACAATCTATTTCGTAGGACAGGACGAGGATCGGAAACTCGGACTTGGGCCATTTACACTCGAAGCTCGTCAAATGATTCTTCGCAAACTTTTGGAAACTCAAAAGAATGTCAAGAATCCATATGATCCGAATTACGAATTAATTTTACCTGAAGAATTAAAGGCCATACGACAACTTTGGCTAAAAGATGGTGAGTGGGCAGATACTCTTCCTACTATGTATAATGAAATTTTTGGTGAGGATTTGGACTGGGATTATGATGATCGTCCCTTATTCGAGCCAGATCAACTTACTGACCTTGAAATACTATGCAAGGAGCAAGACATTAGCATCGGTCTGATAAAGAAACTAATCAGTATAGAAAAAGATCATTCCGGTTATCGCATCCGAAGAGGCTTGCTTCAAGAGTTTGATAAAACATTACAACAAGATTGGTTACATTATGAGAAAGTGGATGGTTATAAGCAATGAAACTAAACCGGCTTCGTCTTAAAAATTTTGGTATTTTTTACGGTGATTACGATTTCAATCTAGCTCCTAAAAATTCTAATCAGAAAGTTATATTATTTGGTGGAAAAAACGGGTCTGGAAAAACTACTATTTTAGAAGCCCTTCGCTTAGCTCTTTATGGTCCATTAGCTTATGGCTTCAAAGTGGATTCACCTGCTTACATTGAAAAAATCCAAGCAAAATTAAACTCATTTGCAGTTAAAGCAAAAGAAACAAAATATCAAATCATGCTTGATATTGAATTGGTTGAAAACTACGAAAAGCAGTATTACACAATTCGTAGGTATTGGGAGAAATATAAGAATGGCTATCGAGAAAGCTTGGAGGTTCATTGCAACGGAAAAACTATTTCCGGACAAGCATTGGATATATTTCAAACAAAAATCAGGGAAGAAACTCCACCTCATTTGTTGGAGCTCTTTCTTTTTGATGGGGAAAAAATTTCACAAATTGTAACTGAGAACTCACTTGCAGCTTACTTGAAAGAATCTTCGCGTGTACTGTTTAATCTTGACCTATTTGAATCATTAGAGTCAGACCTTACTAACTATCTGAAGTCAGAAGACAGGTATAACAACCTAAGTAAAGAGGAACAACATTACTTCACGGCTAAAGAGGATTTTTCCGAAAAGAAAAACCAACGAGTTGAACTTCTGACACAGTTGGATATACTTCACAAAAGTCTTCAGGATAAAGAAGCTTCTTTGAGCGAGCTAGAAAAATTATTTGATACTCATGGTGGACTTCAAAAACAACAACGTGATTCCTTACTATTCAAAATGAAAGAAATAGATAACAAGAGAAATATAATGATGGATAAGACACGTGAAATTATCACAACAATTTTCCCTTTTATGCTTGTTCACGATAATTTGAAGTCCATTTCTCTAACGATGCAGAATGAGGCTCATCTACTAGCAGCAAGAGAAGCTCAGTCTATTCTAAATGCTCCTTTCTTTCAGTCTCTATTAGAACCATTGATTAAAAAAGGATTGTTACAGTCAGAAGTTAGCTCTAGTGGTATTGCTGAAATGATGCATGAAGCTTTTTCTAATACGTCCACTATTGTAGATGAAAGTTCCTTCATTCATTATGCTTCTTATGAACAGCGGGCACAGATTGAATCAATTCTACAACGACTAAAGTCATTCAATCCAGATGAAATCGCTCAAAACTATAGTAGTAATACAAAGTTACTCAAGGAGATCAAGACGCTTAAAAGGCAAATTGATGCTAACGACTCTACAAATGAACTAAAAGACATGTTGAAGGGCATCCACAATTTGTCGCTTGAGATTGACCGAATGAGTCTTGAAAAAGAACATTTGGAGTCCTCACTCGTGATTTTAGAGGAAGAACTTTCGCTAAAAGAAAAAGAGTTGGAATTGCTCAGCAATAAGTTTATGCAGTCCAAAAAATCAAAAAGCATCGTAAATATTAGTGATCAGGTTATTAGTATTAGCAAATCATTTCGTGATCTCCAGACAAGGAAGAAACTTCAACAGGTCGAAATTGAATCGGCTAAAATGCTCAATTCCTTATTTAGAAAAGAGATGTTTGTAGTTAAACTCTGGATTCATCCGGAAACCTTTGAAATTCGATTATTTGATAGTAATGGCGAGGAAATCAGTAAAGATACTCTCTCCGCTGGAGAAAAGCAGCTACTGCTTCTTTCTATAATTTGGGCTATGTCCACTTGTTCAAATCGGAGATTACCTTTTGTATTTGATACCTTGCTTGGTCGCTTGGATCAATCTCACAAGAAAAGTTTGATTGAACAGTTTATTCCTAGATGTGGGGAGCAGGTGGTAATTCTTTCGACCGACTCTGAAATCGACAAGAAGCACTTCAAATTTATTCATAATAGCGTTTCTCAAACGTATACCATCGAGTACAACAAGGATAAAAATGATGTTCTAATCTCTGAAAATTATTTTGGACAAACACTCAAGGAGGTGAATCCTGTTGAACTTTCGACTCAAAACGTCTAAATCAACTGCAGAAAAACTCAAGCTTTTGAATGCTTCAACAGGTTTAACACCTAACATTCTAGCTAGATATGCTGTATGCCTATCACTTCGCGATCCCCAGCCCATAACAAAACTAGTGAAAGATATGGGAGGAATAGAGTTTAACCGTAATACCCTTACGGGTGAATACGATTTTATTTTCAAAGCTTTGATCGCACAACATGAGAGCAAAAACATTACAGATGAAGAGTTTTTCCCCGATCTATTTAATGCTCATTTAGAGCGTGGAATTCGCATTCTAGCTAGCGAGTATAACTACGCTGGAAACTCAGAGAAATTAATACTCAACCTGATCCATGTCACAAAGGAGGGACATGCTCAATGATTTACTTTGACAATAGTGCAACAACCTCAATTCATCCTGAGGTACTGGAGGCAATGCTCCCCTATTTAAAAGAAGAATACGGAAATCCATCAAGTCGTTTTTACAGTCTGGCTGAGAATGCAAAAAAAGCGGTGGAACAGGCGAGAGAACAGGTTGCTGATCTCCTTGGCTGCCGACCTGATGAGGTTATCTTCACTAGTGGTGCTACGGAAAGTAACAATACCATTATAAAAGGCATAGCTGACTACTACGGAACAGCAGGTAAGCAATTAATAACGACTGAAGTAGAGCACCCCTCTGTTTTAGAAACTATTAAGTATTTAGAAACCAAGGGGTTTTCGACTAAGTATTTACATCCTGATAAATTTGGGCGCGTCACGGCATCGCAACTTTCAGATTCAATAATTGAAGGTGAAACAATCCTTGCCAGTATCCTCTGGGGAAACAATGAAATTGGCTCACTCAATGATATTGATTCATTAGCGCGTGTATGTGATGAGAAAAATATATTCTTTCATACAGATGCTACACAGGTACTTGGGAAAGTTGAAATTAAATTATCCAAACTTCCAATAAACTTTCTATCCTGTTCTGCCCATAAGATACATGGTCCCAAAGGAGTCGGGGCCTGTATCATTCGTAAAAAACTTGGACTCAAAACTAAGCTTACCCCGCTACTTCATGGGGGCGGCCAAGAAAATGATTATCGCAGTGGTACACTGTCAGTTCATAACATAGTCGGATTTGGGAAGGCTGCAGAAATTGCAAACAGTAACTTACACAAAAACAGAGCTGCTCTATTCGCTTTAGAAGATGTCCTCTTCCAGCAGCTAACCGAACGTTTCAATGATAGTGTTCTGTTCAACAACGATGCAGAAAATAAAATTCCTGGATTAGTGAGCATACAATTTAAAGGCACAATAAATGAGTTACTTATTAAAAAGTTAGCCCATGAAGGATTTCATCTCTCTTCTGGATCAGCATGTAGCTCGACAAAACCTTCACATGTGCTTACAAGTATTGGACTATCGCTATCAGAACTAAGATCAACGATTAGAATATCATTGTCACCCTCTAACACAGAAGAAGAAATCCATAGTCTTGTAGAAACATTATCAAAATAGACTTATTGAGGGGGAACCTATGAATATTCAAGAAGTGAAAAATAATCTAGAATCAATCTATAGTGACTATTATGACGGTCTCTACTCAGAACATGAATTAAAACACATGTTGAACAAACTTTACATGAAAGCAAATATTTCGATTGATGTATGATCTGAAATGATTTTAGATTCACAATGGCAGAACGCATCTAATGATGATTACTAAGACGAGTTCCTGATCTCAATTTAGTATGTCATTTTTGTGAAATCTACAAGAAAAGCTCCTTAATTATTTGGGATAACTATAAATACTATCATGGAGGGATACTATGAACACAAAACACAATCAAATTTTGAAACTACTTGAAACAGCCTTCAATCCCGAAGGCGACATTCACTTCCTGGCAATTACAGAAACACAAATCCAAGTCCAAGAAAAAGAGCGGCCCGTACACCAAGTACGGGTCGCTCTTACGTTTCAGGAAGGAGATACGGTAAACCCTTATTATGACGGTACAGATTTGTTTGTGATGATAGGCGAAGACAGCATCCAATTCACTCTGGAAAAAGAATGGGCAGATGGCCCTCCAGCTATCGAAGGAAGTCCCATTGCGTGCGCAATAGATGAAATTATACATCCCTTCCAAAGATCGTGTTTATTCCATCCTTTAGTTATCATTATAGGCTTCATTATGGTCTCCCTTTTTTAGGTTTTGAAATTGAATTGGCTTTATCTCTTCTACTTCATCCCTAGTCCTAAACCCCTTCCTTCCCAGCGTGATCAGACTTTCATCCCTATGTTATAGTCCATACCGAGTGCATAATGAAAACCCACTATGACCAGTCTTATCATAGTGGGTTTAGCCCTATTGAAATTAATCTGTCATCATCATATTTTTCTAAAACAGTATGTTTTTCATTACTAGGCAATCTCTGCAACAAGAGAAAAGAGATACACCCTGTTCTTGCTTTCAGCCATCTCAAAACGTAGTCCAATTCGAAGACAGTCATAAAATTATTCTGCACGTTAGAGGAGCCTTTCTCACCTTTAAGGGCTTTTAAATATTCGCCTTTGCTAGGTTAACCCTATTAACACTGTATATATCATAGTCCTTGTTATGCCAAAAGTCTTTGATCCCTATTCTTTTCATTAGATCAAATTCCTCTTTGTACAAAGGGTACATCCCAACTAACTGTATTGTTTTATCGGGCAGTTCAATCACCGAGTCTTCTTTTTCTAGTATTGCAGAGGCAAAAACAAAATAACCTGTCATATCAGACTCTTGTGATATAGGTTCATCTAAAGTAAACAAATCTGCATAAGAGAATGCCTTTACTCCCCTAAATTCAGCAGCAAAATAGGCAGCAGCCAGCCCCCAACTTTCATCTTGCGTTTCTAGACTTATGATTAGTTCTGGTTTCGCGTTCTTCCAGCCTATAAATTCACCATCAGATAAACCATACGTCACCGCTGTTAGCATACCTTCTTCAGGTAAATCATAGTTAAAGAACACATGTATTGGCGCACTTTCATCTGAAGGATCTACTTTTCTTATAACGTCTTCCTGACCAAATATTCCCTCAAGCTTATTCATATAAAGTTCCGCCATTGTTTGCTTCCCCCTTATATTTAAACATGCAAAAGAGGTTCATTCCTCTTAACCATTCAAGTTGGAATGAACCTTTTAAAGCTTATCAAGTGTTTTTACCAAGATTCTTAGTGTTTAGTTTGTTGGTCATACTGTCTATACCATCTTATTATTGTGATTGTAAACTGATTTACACAAAATTTTTAGCACACCCAGATGAAATATATACATTAAGAGTTTATTTATTGTTAAAATCCGCTTCGATCTGTTCAAACCACTCCATAGCAATGTCATCAGCAGTTTTAACCGGATCATTGGAATATACTAAATCATATTTATACTCAGCTTTCAGGCTATTTTCCCTCACATCATAAACTAATTTAATCTCTGTGGGCATTTCTCTTTTGTATTCACTACATAACTTGTATATTTTTTTGATATCATCATTAATAATATTCATAACAGCCTTTTGACGCTCTACAGAGGTATTATATTCCATATTTTCTGTAATAGCATCTACTGCATCATTAAGCTTATGCTTCTTAACAGCTTTCCCGTTGATACAATAAAAAAAATCGTTTGAAATAACTCTTTCTTCAAATGAACAATATATAAAGATTTTTTCAGCTTTATCTCTGACATATTCCATACAAATTGAAACCATGTCTGCTTGTAATTCACTAAAACTATCTTCAAAAACTTTAGTCATATTAATCTCCTTTTCAATTTAATAAACTCTTGGTGAAAACCTCACCATCTATTTCATACTGTACATTAAATTCGGACGGTCGCAAACTATCCCCCTCATATTTAACTTCTGCGTCGACTTTCACCTGTTTTCCATTTTTCAAGGCTTTAGCCCACTGGTTCTCTATTTTTTTGTATTGGCTTAAATTTATATTACTAGACTGTGAAACCAAATTGTCCAGATCTGGTGAACCACCAAATCTATCTCCTGCTAAATGACCCGCATGGTCGCCTGGCTCTTTGCCTGGCGTTTTCGGATTATGTGGTAAACGTTCTTCTCTTGTTGTTAATTTTAAATCATCAGTACTAAATTTATCAATTCTACCCAGATGATCTGTTTCATAATCATATTGGTGCTCACCAGCTTTATACTTCACATTCGGTTTAAGTTTCCCTGCATCATCAAATGGATTATCGGCAGAAGCCTTAGTAGGAGCTTTATCCTTCCCCTTAGTCCCGGACGGCTTCTCGTTGGGTTTACTCGGTCTCTGTGAGCCAGGTGTTCCTTCGCTCTTGCTTGGCTTTCCGCCAGAAGGTTTAGACGGCGTTGATCTATTGGGACTTGGCCCCTCGCTTTCAAACATTCGATAAAGATCCTTAGTACTTTCCACACTATTAGATGCTCCGGTATACATTACCGTTGTTCCTTGTACTCCCATAAAGGCAGATTGTGCCATAGCAAGTACACCTACGGGTGCCCCTACTCCCGTAGTCGTTATCAAACCACCTAAGAATCCTTCCCCCACAGCACCAACCGTTTCTACAGCTCCGGCTACAGTTGTTAAGGCATGTCCGATCACTTCACCTGTTTTACGTGCCTTCGGATGATCTGAGGCGTATTCCTTATTCATTAATCCATACGAGTAATCTGTTACAACTGCTGATCCTGCTCCTAATACAACTTCTCCACTCACATCTGCGGCATACTCCAACTCGTTCGCCATCTGCTTCGCCATAATGGCTTCGTTTTCCGCATTCTGGAACTGGGCTTCCGCCATAAGATCCCACCAGGACTGAGATTCTTCCTCTTGCTTCGGCTGCGGCTGTTGAGCCATGTAACTGTCGTAGTTCGCCCTCCAGCGTTGTCTCAACTCGGTGGGAATTTGCTGATAAGCATAAACTATAGTGTTCGATTCTTTCAGCAAGTTTTGAACGAGCTCTAGGGGACCACCGGAATGCGCTACATGACGTGCACTCGTATATACTTTGCCTAAAATCCACTTGCTATAATAGGCTTGTTTCGCTTGCTCATGCTCATACTGAGTAATCAATCCTTGAAGCGCCAAACCTGCCCAATGTTTTAAGGGATGTATGCGTGCTTCTTTAGACGCTCCCAAGGTAGGCGTTCCTTTGCTTCGGACAGGGATTGCTGCGGATACTTGTAAAACCGTTGCCGCCACTTTACCTGCTAGTCCACCCGATGTATTCAACATCACATTGGCTACTTTCCCGACTGCTGGAATGGAACCTAATAGCTTGGATACTGTACCCAGTAAAGCATTGGCCTGTTGAAGCACCGCTGGACTTGTAACCTTTGCCGTAGGAGCAGAAGTCGCACTACTGGAAGAAGCGTTGGCTGCGGCAGATTGCGCGGCCTCATACGCCTTAATATTCATCAATGGAGGCTCAGGTACAGGAGGGAGGTCAGCTACGAAAATTGGAGCTTTTACCGTACCTTCCTGATAAATCACAGGGGCTTTGGTGTCCGTCTCACCATCTAGCACCATACTGCTGGCTCCACCTTTTAAATATATTGCGGTTCCAGCTTCCAATGATAGTTCCTGACCTGCATCCAGCTTTACATGACCGCCCTGAATCTGTACATTCCCCGGACTGTTGACGGTGATACCCGCATCCTCATGTAGTGTAATCGAAAACCCATCGGAAGTGGACAGGATCAGCTCCTGCTCAGACATTTCGATGCCGCTGCCTTGTACGTGTTTCCATACCTTCACATCTGGTTGTCCATTGGCGTGGCGATGCTGTCGTAAGGAATCGGTCACATAGGCTTCCTGTTCACAGTGTGTAGGTAAATACAGCTCCACTTGTTCCCCAACTTCAGGCATGTCATACCAGCCACTATGTTCTTCCGCGACATAACGGGTAGCTACGGGAAACCAACAAGCTTTAGCTGGGTCTTGCTTCGGATCAATTTCCAGTTGAAGTTGTACCAAATCCTGTTGTACTTTCAACACCGTTCCCGTGAGTGAAATCCCGATGGCTTGATCATTTTCATACCGAGCATACTGAATATCCTGTTCGGCTTGGAGATCGTAACGAGTTTGGAGTAAACCGTCCTTTAACTCTGTCACTGCCCTCACAACGACCAGCTCTTTGCCTTGTCCAATGGGTAACGTAATCAAGTCACCCAGCGCATAGTATTGCAGATTTTCAATCGTATAGGTGACATACGCGCCAACACGTTCCCCTGGTTTTCCTGTATCTAACTCATGAAATGTTTTCCGTACCCTATAAAATACATCTCGCTCCACCTTATACTGCTTGCCTTCTGGCATCCCAAAGAAAATCTTAGGTGACACAGCCGTAATCTCCGGTACAAGTACCGAACCAAAGCGAGAGACAAGACGCTTTAAAAAGGCCCAGTCGGTTTCTTCATATTGTAAAACAAAAGTACCTAATTTAGCATAATTGGTCACCGTATCAATCGCATCTCCATACATGTACTTCCGAACCATTGTAGTGACCAGATCATCATGGGTACGATGTATGTCCTGATAGGAGCGCCTTTTCGTCTTGATATCCATTTGATAGGAATGCGAGGCCGCCTCCAGTTCAAAAGTGTATACTCCCCGTATGCAGTGCACAGACATGCGAGTAATTAACCCATGAAACAAACGTCTAAGCGACTGTCCTTGCTCATTCAACTGACGTATGACAATCGGTTCCTGCTCCATGCTCTGTCCAACACACGCGGCTCCCTGTTCTTCCGACAGCATTCCGCTCACGTACAGGTATGCATGATCGTTAACGGTCCTGATAATTCGCAGTTGTTCCATATGCTGAGGTTGAAAAGGACCGTATAAGCGTAGACTTTCATACCCTATTCCGTTTTGCAGTACGTCCAGATGCTTTCATATCTCCTTTCCAGCGGCACAAGGCACGTTCGCCAGCTACCTTGTGTTTACATGTGTTCGTAGCTATCACACCATTCAAACATGAGTTTAAGAGGTTATTTTTAACAGTAAACCATTCTTATGTATGTATCGGATAGAATAAAGACTTTGTTTACAGAAAGCCCCATCAATTCTGTTATTTTGAATTACCATGGCTAACGGATGAATGCATGAACTGTAATGGTACAAAAGGAAATAGATATTAAAATAGCAAATCACATTCACATTAGTTCTACCCTAATCCCAAATGAGTGAACTTATTGAAGACAAGTATTATTTCCTTCGCTTCAAAGCATATCGTTAAAGAGACCGTTGGTACTATCGAGAAGTAGCCTTGTGCATGGGAAATATTCCATAAGGTTTCTTAGAAAACATGAGGCGTATCCGCATGTAAAAAAAGTAGATATTGTAGCGTGGAATCGCTTGATTAATGACTGATTTCTAAGCAATAAATGATAATAAAAAGCCACCAACCAGAAACACTGGCTGATGGCTTTCTTGTCTTACTCAAATGGAGGCGAGGGGAGTCGAACCCCTGTCCGAAGATAACGACACATAAGCTTCTACGGGTGTAGTCACAGTTTTGATGTCACCCGAGTATCGCCCCGTAACCGGCTATACGTTGGGTCAGCCTGATTGTCTTCTTCAGCACACCCCAGGCGGAGATGTGACAGCGTATCCCACTATAGGTTAGCCCCTACATCCGGCACATGGGCGATGCAGGAGAGGAGCACGCTCACAGGTTATTAAGCTGCGAAAGCGTAGTTGTTTTGTTGTTTGCCGTTTAATAGGCTTTAGCGTTGATGAAGTGGACGCGTCCCCACTACCCGCTACCCATGCTCGAACTATCCCCGTCGAATCCATAAACGCCCCCTTATTATAAAAGGGCTCCACGGATAAATCCGGAAATACCGGAGCATAAGTGCATAATATCAAAAGCTGAATCCTAAGATTCAACACTCGAATCAAGTTAAATCAAGATGCATTGAAAATTTACTACTACGTTAGTATAACATATTACATGTCATAACGAAACGGAATGAGGCCATTAAGGCTCGATAAAATAGCACCATTACAGGAACAAGTAACTTATCCACGTAATTTGTACCATACAGAGTAAGTAGACTGCTTATCTTGCAATTTTTTGCTTCTCTCGTAAAGCACGTTGGATATCACGCTGTGCATCACGTTTGGCAGCTGTTTCGCGCTTATCATACTGCTTTTTACCTCTACCCAGTCCAAGTAGCAGTTTGGCATAACCGTTACGAACATAGATCTTGAGCGGCACGATGGTGTAGCCTTCCTGTTTGGACAGACCAATAAGCTTACGAATCTGCTCTTTATGCAGCAGCAGCTTACGCGTACGCGTCGGATCGATCGGATTGTTACGATTACCTTGTTCAAAAGGGCTGATATGCATATTGTGAATATGAATTTCACCATTACGGATCGTAGCAAAAGCATCACTTATGTTAGAGCGACCATTCCGCAGAGACTTAATTTCCGTTCCCGTTAACACCATGCCCGCCTCGTAGGTGTCCTCAATAAAATAGTCATGGGAAGCTTTTTTGTTCTGGGCGAGCACTTTCCCGTCTGCCTTCTTACCCATGAATACCACTCCTTATACATAACTTAATTCAACTAGAAATCCAGCTACAAAGAGCTACCCTAGAAATATATTGTAACAAATTTCAGATGGTAAAAGCAAGAAAGGTCAGGGCTGCTACATTTCTAATTACCCCCATAGCACATTAAAATCAAGCGGCTTCTATCCATTACTACTGACAGAAACCGCTCATATACCTAAGCCTCCGTAAGCTTCATTCACTACTCTTGGAAGCCATAGTCACCTCACAAATAATTTATATCAACCTACTTTTTCTTTTTCCGTACAAACCCAGCGGTGCTATTTCCACCGTTAGCGCCCTTTTTTTTCCGCTTGCGACGTGCTGCGCCTTCACCGCCTGATTTGGCATCATTACCTGGGGTAGCTGCATCACCAATGAAGATCCCGCTGGCAGACGTCTTCTTCCGCCGCTTGCTTGCCCCGGATGCTGGCGAGTTATACCCGCCCTTGCCACTGCCAAAGCCGAAGCTGCTAGCTGAACCAGTTCCTGCTCCGTTAGCACTGCCGCGCCCTGAACGCCCTGCGGTGCTGATGCCTCCGTTACCGCCCTCTTTAGGCTTTCCAGCCGCCTCACGACCGCCTTTACGCTCTCTACCAGCCTTGTCCTTGCCGCCCTTGCGGTCACGTCCTTCTCGGCCCCTGCCTTTACCGCGGCCCTCGCCACGTGCAAAATCTCCGCCCTGGCTCGATCCACCCGTCCGTTCACGGCGTTGCCGTTGCTTCATATCGACGAGTTCAAAGTCAATTGTGTAATCTTCCATATTCACACGTGCGACGCGAACCTTAACCTCATCCCCAATGCGGAACACCTTAGAGGTGCGTTCTCCGATTAACGCCATATGCTGCTCGTCAAAATGATAATAGTCGTCCGTAAGTGCACTCAGACGCGTCAGACCCTCGACAGTGTTGTCTAGCTCAATGAACATCCCAAAGCTGGTTACACTGCTGATGATCCCCTCGAACTCCTCGCCAACCTTGTCCAGCATGTATTCAGCCTTTTTCATTTGCTCTGTGTCACGCTCTGCATCCACAGCCACACGTTCACGCTCGGAGGATTGCTGAGCAATGTCTGGCATGCGTGCAGTCAAGTATTCCTGACGCTCATCTGTCAAAGCCCCGCCATTCTCCAACACCTCACGAATAACACGGTGAATTACCAAGTCAGGGTAACGACGAATCGGTGATGTAAAATGAGAGTAATACTCCGCGGCCAGTCCAAAATGTCCTGTTGACTCTGCATCATACTTTGCCTGCTTCATCGAACGCAGCATCATCGTGCTAAGCACCGTTTGCTCCTTCGTACCCTGAATGTCTTCCAACAATGTTTGCAGTGCACGCGGATGAATGGAATTTCCTCGACCTTTGATCTGATGACCAAAATTAGCTGCGAAAGCCATAAAATTTTGCAGCTTCTCTGGATCGGGGTCCTCATGAATTCGGTACAAGAACGGTACCTTAAGCCAGTGAAAATGTTCGGCTACCGTTTCATTGGCCGCCAGCATGAACTCTTCAATAATTTGTTCGGCTATCGTACGATCCCTTTTCACAATATCGACAGCTTTGCCTTCGTCATCTACAATCACTTTGGCCTCATCAAAATCAAAATCAACCGCACCCCGGCGCATCCGATTTGCACGCAGCTTCAACGCCAAATCCTTCATCGTACGGAATACATCAACCAGGTCCTTGTAGCGTTCCATCAGTTCTGCATCTTCCTCTTCGAGGATTTTGCGAACGTTCGTGTAGGTCATCCGTTCCTTTGTTTTAATCACGCTGGTGAAAATATCATGCTTTACGACCTTCATATGCTCATTGAATTCCATCTCACAGGATAAAGTCAGTCGATCCACCTGAGGATTCAATGAACATATTCCGTTTGAAAGTCGATGTGGAAGCATCGGAATGACGCGGTCAACCAAATACACACTACAACCGCGGTTATATGCCTCCTGATCCAGTTTGGAGTTCTCACGCACATAATACCCTACGTCAGCAATATGAACGCCCAGACGGTAGTTTCCATTCGGCAAGCGCTCTACATTAACCGCATCATCGAGGTCTTTGGCATCCTCACCGTCGATGGTAACAATGACCTTATCGCGCAAATCACGCCGTCCTTGACGTATAATTTCTTCTTCCGTAATCGCATCAGGAGCCTGATCCGCTTCCGCCATCACTTCATCCGGAAAGGCTTCCGGAAGCTGATGCTTGCGAATAACGGACAATATGTCGACGCCCGGATCATCCTTATGACCCAGCACTTCCAGCACTTCGCCTTCCGCCGCTGCACGTCCTTCTGGATAGCTCACAATACGTACGACGACCTTTTGCCCGTTCACAGCTCCGTTGAAGCTGTCCTTAGGAATGAAAATGTCCCGATTAATACGTTTATCATCCGGCAAAACAAAACCATATGCTTCGTGGCTCTGAAACACACCGACTACCTGAAGCACTGCGCGCTTCACGATTCGCACAACTTCGCCTTCTAATCGGCCACCCGCAGGTCCCTTTGACGTCACTCTTACCAGTACCGTATCTCCATTCATTGCGCTCTTTAAGTCGTTAGCATGAATGTATACATCCGGGTGCTCCCGGTCCTCTGGAATCAAAAAAGCAAAGCCCTTGGCATGGGCCTGCAAACGCCCGCGCTGCAAATCCATCCGTTCTGGAACACCATAACGGTTCGTGCGGGTCAGCAAAATTTTCCCGTCTTCCTCCAATGCGTTCAAAAGCTTAAGGAATTCACGAAACTCTTCTGCATCCTTAACATCAAAATGTTGCTCCAGCTCCTGG
The DNA here is from genome assembly GCF_044784315.1 of Paenibacillus sp. DP01. Lineage (NCBI taxonomy): Bacteria > Bacillati > Bacillota > Bacilli > Caryophanales > Paenibacillaceae > Paenibacillus > Paenibacillus sp. DP01. The sequence goes on along the minus strand of NZ_CP173059.1, from coordinate 218,518 downwards.
TATGTCATAGGCTTGTATGCGGTCTCGCGCATGAAATCAAGTAGTTGTTGCTCTGTTATCATAATTTTGTCCACCTCGGGTGACCTTTAATTTTCAGTAATAAATCCGCATGTTCCTTGTTCCTGATACAAGGCTCTTAATATACTCATACCCTAGTATACACGAATTTAATCGACGGCATCCCTGCCTGTCCAAAATCCAAAAAAGCCCCCGTTTCCCATGAAACGAAGGCTTAAGGTATATACTTATCTTATTTTGCGAAAAATGCAACCAAAACGGAAACGATCATAAAACATGCACCCAAAACAGCAGTTACGCGTTGTAAAATCAAATCCATACCGCGAGCTTTGGTCTTGCCGAACAGATGCTCAGCACCGCCAGAGATGGCACCGGACAAACCTGCGCTTTTCCCCTTTTGCAGTAAAACAACCGCTATAACAGCAATCGAGAACACAACGAGCAGCACTTTCAAAAAGATTTCCATGAAAAATCCCACCTCCTGAGCTTATACATCTGTTTTGCAAAACAACACAGCCTCTTTTATGAAAACATGCACATATCATGCTTTAAATAGCCGGAAATTAACGCAAAACACTATTTTTATTCTACCACAGCTTCCAGTAGATAACAACAGCTACAGTAAGACACTTAGCCATTAAGCTTGTGTAGATAATAGATACATTATTCATAACAAAAACCAGACCTGCTTGCATATAGCGAGCAGGTCTGGTTAATTCATGCGTAAAAGCTTCGGGCCTCAGACTTCGTGATCATAAACCATCAATCTAAGACGCTGTCAGCATTTTTCGCAATATTATTTTTTCAGGTTGTAGAAAGATTTCAGGCCATGGTATTGAGCCAGTTCGCCCAGTTGATCCTCAATGCGGAGCAATTGGTTGTACTTCGCAATACGGTCAGTACGGGAAGGAGCACCAGTTTTGATTTGGCCTGCATTTGTTGCAACAGCGATATCAGCGATTGTGCTGTCTTCGGATTCACCGGAACGGTGAGAGATTACAGCTGTGTATCCTGCGCGTTTAGCCAATTCGATAGCATCGAATGTTTCAGTCAGCGTACCGATTTGGTTTACTTTGATCAGGATAGAGTTACCGATGTTTTCATCGATACCTTTAGCCAGACGCTCGGTGTTAGTTACGAACAGGTCGTCACCAACCAATTGGATTTTGTTGCCCAGTTTTTCAGTGAGCAATTTCCAACCTTCCCAGTCATCTTCGGAGCAGCCATCTTCGATTGTGATGATTGGGTATTTATCAACCCAAGAAGCAAGCAGGTCAACGAACTCAGCAGAAGTGAAGGATTTGCCTTCGCCTTCCAAAGTGTATTTGCCATCTTTGAAGAACTCAGTGGAGGCAACGTCCATACCGAGGAATACGTCAACACCTGGTTTGTAACCAGCTTTTTCGATTGCTTCGATAATAGTGGACAGAGCTTCTTCGTTGGATTTGAAGTTAGGAGCAAAACCACCTTCATCACCAACAGCTGTGTTCAAGCCTTTGGAATTCAGTACAGATTTCAGGTTATGGAAGATTTCTGCGCCAACACGCAGAGCTTCTTTAAATGTAGGAGCGCCTACAGGCAGAACCATGAATTCTTGTACGTCAACGTTATTGTCGGCATGAGCACCACCATTAACGATGTTCATCATTGGTACTGGCAATTGTTTAGCGTTGAATCCACCCAGGTAAGTGTACAGTGGCAAGCCCAGAGCTTCAGCAGCAGCGCGAGCGACAGCCATGGATACAGCCAGAATTGCATTTGCACCCAGTTTACCTTTGTTTGGAGTACCATCCAATTTGATCATCAGTGTATCGATTTCTACTTGGTTCACAGCATCCAAGCCGATTACTTCAGGAGCAATAATTTCGTTCACGTTTTTAACTGCTTGCAGAACACCTTTACCCAGGTAACGGGATTTGTCGTTATCGCGAAGCTCTACAGCTTCGTGAGCGCCTGTGGATGCACCAGAAGGAACGATAGCGCGACCAATCGCACCGGATTCCAGATATACTTCAACTTCAACCGTAGGGTTACCACGGGAGTCGAGGACTTCGCGAGCGTACACGTCAGAAATAATAGTCATTTGTACTTAATCTCCTTTGTAATTCATAATTTATTGGTCAAACCTATACTTATTAAATCAAGCTTACTTGCGGGATGCAATCATAGATTTTCCTGTCATTTCCGCAGGTTGCGGAAGTTGCATCAAATCCAGAAGCGTTGGAGCTACGTCAGCCAGAATTCCATGCTCACGTAGAACGATATTTTCGTCAGTCAAAATGAACGGAACCGGATTCGTTGTGTGAGCTGTGAACGGACGTCCCTGCTCATCAATTTCCATATCCGCGTTACCATGGTCAGCGATGATAATTACCACGCCGCCTTTGGCTTTAACTGCATCTACAACACGTCCAACACATTCATCCGTCGTCTCTACTGCCTTAATTGTTGGTTCCAGCATACCGGAGTGTCCAACCATATCCGGATTGGCAAAGTTCAGGATAATCGCATCATGCTTGTCGGCTTCGATTTCCTTAACAGCAGCATCCGCTACTTCATACGCACTCATTTCAGGCTGCAGATCATATGTAGCCACTTTAGGCGAGTTGATCAAAATACGAGTTTCGCCAGGAAGCTCCACATCGCGTCCGCCACTGAAAAAGAAAGTAACGTGCGGATACTTTTCTGTCTCAGCAATACGCAATTGCTTTTTGTTGTTTTGTACCAGCACTTCGCCAAACGTGTTGTCCAGGTTTTTCGGTTCATAGGCAACAAAGCCTCCAACCGTTTCACTGAACAAGGTCAGGCAAACAAAGTGCAGATTTTTAGGCCATTGTGGCCCACGGTCAAAACCACGGAAATCTTCATTGGTAAATACTTGAGACAATTGAATCGCACGGTCAGGACGGAAATTCAGGAATACGACAGAGTCATTGCTTTCAACCAGCCCTACAGGGCTTCCATCAGCCTTCACAATAACAGTTGGCTCCACAAATTCATCGAACACTGATTTTTCATACGATTCCTTCAATGCTTCGAGTGGGTCGGTATATTGAGGGCCTTCACCGTATACGATTGCACGGTAAGATTTCTCAACACGTTCCCAACGTTTGTCGCGGTCCATTGCATAATAGCGTCCTTGTACGGTTGCAATTTGGCCAATGCCCACTTCCTGAATTTTAGCGACCAGTTGTTGCATAAAGCCTACGCCGCTATCAGGCATAACGTCACGTCCATCCATGAAAGCATGAATGTACACTTCGGTTAATCCTTCTTTTTTAGCCAGATCCAGCATAGCGAACAGATGGCTGATATGGCTATGCACACCACCGTCGGACAGAAGTCCGTACAAGTGAAGTTTAGTGTTGTTCTTCTTCGCATGCTGCACGGCTTTAACCAATGTTTCATTGTCGAAGAACTCGCCTTCACGGATGGACTTCGAAATACGAGTCAAATCTTGATATACGATTCGGCCTGCGCCGATGTTCAAGTGACCTACTTCGGAGTTACCCATTTGTCCTTCCGGCAGACCCACCGCTTCACCAGAAGCCGTCAAAGTAGTATGTGGATACTGTTTTAAATACCGGTCGTAATTCGGTTTATTGGCCTGTGCAACCGCATTGCCTTCCACAGTGTCACGCAGTCCGAATCCGTCCATAATAATTAAAGCTACCGGTTTTGGTGCTGTCATCTTACTTCGCCCCCTCAACAAGCGCGATGTACGACGCCGGTTGAAGACTGGCACCGCCCACGAGCGCGCCGTCGATATCGCTTTGACCCAGGTACTCAGTAACATTTTCAGGTTTTACACTACCACCGTACTGAATACGTACAGCATTTGCTGTATTTTCATCATACAGCTCTTTAATCAAACTACGGATGTAGGAAATCACTTCATTCGCATCCTGCGAAGTGGAGGATTTGCCTGTTCCGATGGCCCAGATTGGCTCATAAGCAACTACAACTTGTGCCGCTTGATCTTTAGCCAGACCAGCAAAAGCTGCTACAGTTTGCACTTTTACAACTTCTTTGGTTTGACCTGCTTCACGGTCTTCCAGCTTTTCGCCTACGCATACGATTGGTGTCAATCCATGACGGAATGCTGCATGAACCTTTTTGTTCACCGTTTCGTCTGTTTCGTTGAAATACTCACGACGCTCGGAGTGTCCGATCACAACGTAGTCTACGCCCAGATCTTTCAGCATTCCGCCGCTGATTTCACCTGTAAATGCGCCATCTTCTGCAAAGTGCAGGTTTTGTGCGCCGATTTTAATAGATGTACCTTTTACTGCTTCAACCAGAGCAGGAAGATTTGTAAATGGAGCACAGATAACGCTCTCCACTCCTGCAACCTCTGCTTTACCTTTGATCTCTTCGATGAAGGTTTTAGCTTCTGGTACGGTTTTGAACATCTTCCAGTTACCCGCGATAATCGGTGTTCTCAATGGTTTCAACTCCTAACTATTAGGTGCCCTAAAGCCTTTATTACGCGTAATGCGTTTGATTATTTATCGTTAAGTGCAACAACACCCGGAAGTGCTTTGCCTTCCATGAATTCCAGGGATGCGCCGCCGCCAGTGGAGATGTGATCCATTTTGTCAGCCAAGTGGAATTTTTCAGCCGCAGCCGCAGAATCACCGCCACCAATGATGGTGTATGCTTCTGTTGTAGCACAAGCTTCCGCTACTTCACGAGTACCGCCAGCGAAAGGCTCGATTTCAAATACACCCATTGGTCCATTCCAAACAACCAATTTGGAGTTTTTGATAACATCTGCATAGATTTTGCGAGTTTTCGGTCCGATATCCACGCCTTCCCAATCTGCAGGAATGCCGTCGATGTCCACAATGTTCGTGTTCGCTGTAGCGCTGAAATCGTCAGAAATAACGATATCCACAGGAAGGTAGAAGTTTTTGCCAAGCTTCTTCGCTTTTTCAATAAATCCAAGAGCAACGTCCAGTTTGGATTCATCCAGCAAAGATTGACCCACTTCATGACCTTGAGCTTTGAAGAATGTATAAGTCAAACCGCCGCCAATAATTACGTTATCTGCAATGTTCAACAGGTTGTCGATTACGTCGATTTTGTCTTTTACTTTGGAACCGCCAATAATGGCTGTAAAAGGACGATCTGGATTCGACAGGGCTTTACCAATAACAGACAACTCTCTTTCCATCAGCAAGCCGGAAACAGCCGGAAGAAGATGCGCGATACCTTCTGTAGAAGCATGAGCACGGTGTGCTGCACCAAAAGCATCATTCACGAAAATGTCAGCCAGCTCAGCAAATTGCTTCGCCAGTTCAGGATCATTTTTCTCTTCTCCTGGGTAGAAGCGTACATTTTCAAGCAATAGCACATCGCCGTTTTTCAGTTCAGCCACTTTCGCTTTAACAGCCTCGCCAACTGCTTCGTCCACCTTAACAACAGGCTTATTAAGCAGTTCTGACAAACGCACACCAGCAGCAGTCAGACGCATGGATTCAACAACTTGACCCTTTGGACGTCCAAAGTGACTCGCCAAAATAACTTTTGCACCTTTTTCAATCAGGTAGTTAATGGTTGGCAAGGTTTCGCGAATACGCTTGTCATCGGTAATTTTACCATCCTCAACCGGAACGTTAAAATCTACACGAACAAACACCCGTTTTCCATTCAGTTCTATATCACGTACGCTCTTTTTGTTCATCTCCATATTCCTCCGCACCCTTATAATTTTACGAAACAGGAATTTAAGGCACATTTTGATATATAAAGAGCGGAAACAATAACACCTGTTTCCGCTCTATGATGTTGCTCGATAAGGAATTCTTATTTAGCCAATTTAGCGAAGTATTCCAACGTACGGATCAATTGTGCAGTGTAGGACATTTCGTTGTCATACCAAGCTACAGTTTTAACCAATTGTTTGTCGCCAACAGTCAGAACTTTAGTTTGAGTTGCATCAAACAGGGAACCAAAAGTCAGACCTTTGATGTCAGAAGAAACGATTTGATCTTCAGTGTATCCGTAAGTTTCAGGATCGGAAGCTTCTTTCATCGCTGCGTTGATTTCTTCAGCAGTTACGTTTTTCTCCAGAACTGTTACCAGCTCAGTCAGGGAACCTGTTGGTACTGGAACACGTTGAGCTGCACCATCCAATTTACCTTTCAGCTCAGGGATAACCAGACCGATTGCTTTAGCAGCACCAGTAGTGTTAGGGATGATGTTTTCAGCTGCTGCGCGAGCACGACGGAAGTCACCTTTAGCATGTGGAGCATCCAAAGTGTTTTGGTCGCCAGTGTAAGCGTGAATTGTAGTCATCAAGCCTTCAACGATACCAAATTTGTCTTGCAGTGTTTTAGCCATAGGAGCCAAGCAGTTAGTTGTGCAAGAAGCACCGGAAATTACAGTTTCAGTTCCGTCCAGAATTTCATGGTTTACGTTGTAAACGACAGTTTTCATGTCGCCAGTAGCTGGAGCGGAGATAACAACTTTTTTAGCGCCGCCTTTCAAATGTTTCTCAGCAGCTTCTTTAGTTGTGAAGAAACCTGTGCATTCCAGAACGATGTCTACGCCCAGGTCTCCCCAAGGCAATTCTTCAGGGTTACGGTTAGCCAAAACTTTAACTTCTTTACCGTTTACTTTGAAGAAACCGTCATGTACTTCTACTTGTCCTTGGAAAGTACCTTGTGTTGTATCATATTTCAACAGATGTGCCAGCATTTTGGAATCTGTCAAGTCGTTAATTGCTACTACTTCAATACCTTCTACGTCTTGAATACGGCGGAAAGCAAGGCGTCCAATACGTCCGAAACCGTTAATACCAACTTTAACTGTCATGAGTGAGTTCCTCCCAAAGTTCGTTTAGTTTAGTTTTATATATTCAAGACAGACCCGAAAGCCCGTCAAGACAACACAATTAAAAAACCTTATCAATCTCTTAAATAACGGCTTACAATCTCGGCAGCAGCGCCTTCGTCGGTGACAAGAATGTCTTCCTGTCCGAAACGCAATACTGCATGAATAGCAGCAGCCTTGCTCTTGCCTCCAGCCACACCTAACACCGTCTCCGTACGCCTGATGTCCTCCAAACGGAGTCCGAGCGTCAGCATTCTGTGAACAACGACGCCGTCTTCGTTAAAATAATAACCAAACGATTCGGCGACCGCACCCTCATTGCTGATCTGGGCAAAGGTTTCAGGGTCAAGCTTGCGTCTGTGGGCCATTGCTATGGCGTTGCCTATCCCGTGAATGATAATACGACTCTCTCGAATCAGGCTTAATATATCCTGAATATTCGTATCCTCAAGCAAGGAGTTGTAAGCATGATTGCTGAGCAAATCCGGTACATGGAGCAGACGGTATTGAGCGCCGACCTTGCGAGCCATCGTGGAGGCAATTGTATTTGCCTGCATTTCCATGCTCTCTCCCAAACCCCCGCGTGCCGGTACAAACCATCCGCCCTTAAGCGGGCCGTTAGCAGGTAATGCCAGTTGTTCCGCCACATCTGCAATCGTCGTGCCACCTGTTACAGCGACCACGTCCTCGTCATCCATAACACTCAGCAGCGCCTTTGCGCCAGCACGGCCCAGTTCCTGCTTCGCTAACGGTGAAGCATCCGAATCCCCTGGAACGACAACCACCTTCCTCAAACCGTAGGCTTGACGAATCTGATCCTCCAATTGGGACAGGCCGAACAAGTTGTTCGCAATCGGCTCCAGCTGTTCCAGCAGATCCAGTCCTGCTTTGCTCACCTTCATGCCCACACTCTCAATCTCAATTAGCCCTTGCGCTTTAAGGAGATCAGTCTCAGCGCGCAGTACGCGCTCGGTCATATCCAGTGAAGCTGCCAGTGTTCTGCGTCCGATAACTTCGGACAACATAATCTGATGCAGGATCGTGTACCTTTTTTTCAAAACATCCATGAGGTCGGGCAGAAGCTGCTTCTGTATTTCTAATATCTTTCGCATGCTTTCCACTCCCGCACACTTCTAAGTTCTGTCTCTATGCTATATCTCTAACTGGTCTTAAAATGTCCCGGGATAACTTTTTAAGTCCCACGTATATCTTACCCAATATTTGCTTCACATGCAAGTCTATCTGAACCTATATTTCTCAACTTTTTATGTGAATATGCGCACGTAATAAAAGCTTGCAATTCAATGCCGTATATCATATAATCATCTTTGTTTCCAATTAATTAGTTGGTTGCTTGTAATGATTCATCTTTGCGCCCGTGGTCCAACGGATATGACGTAGGCCTCCGGAGCCTGAGATCGAGGTTCGATTCCTCGCGGGCGCGTCGTTTTATATGATTGGCTAAATGTTCCATATAATGTTTTTAACCAAAAAGAGCGCTAAGCGTTCTTTTTTTTAATCAATAGTTTGACTTTCTTTGACTTTTTGTTTGAAATTGTTTATCATGTGGTTAATACGGTAACAGTTTATAAATAGGGATGTGTATTCGGCATATCCACCAAATCCACTAACGATTTAAGGGAGGTTTTTTGACGTGAGCTATGTTCCTATGGTAGTAGAACAAAGTAACCGCGGCGAACGCGCCTATGACATTTATTCCAGACTGTTGAAGGATCGCATTATTTTGTTGGGCTCGGACGTCAATGACGTTGTAGCCAACTCAATTATTGCCCAAATGCTGTTTTTGGCTGCTGAAGATCCTGAAAAAGACATTCACTTGTATATTAACAGCCCTGGCGGTTCCATCACAGCTGGTATGGCCATTTTCGATACGATGCAATACATTAAACCTGACGTATCTACCATTTGTGTAGGTATGGCTGCTTCCATGGGTGCTTTCTTGCTGAATGCAGGTGCCAAAGGTAAACGTTTTGCCTTGCCAAACAGTGAAATTATGATTCACCAGCCACTAGGCGGTGCACAAGGACAGGCAACGGATATCGAAATTCGCGCCCGTCGCATTCTGAAAATGCGTGACAAGTTGAACCGCATTCTCGCAGATCGCACAGGTCAACCACTGGAACGCATCGAAAAAGACACAGACCGTGACTATTTCATGTCCGCTGATGATGCCAAGGAATACGGTATTATTGATAAAGTGTTAACTAGCTCCTCTCCAGAAGGTGTATAAGAAAAGTGGTTTTCTTCTGAATAGCTGGTAAATAAAAAGGCTGCCTCGGATTTTCGTATCCGGTAGGCAGTCTTTTTTATTTACTATTAATTTTCAATATATAACTAATCCAGATTATTGATTTTGTCCCGCAAAAGGCTTACCGCCCTGAGGCAGCAGTTGAGCGAACGAGTAAGTAAACTCCGGAATTCCATAAGCGTATGGCGCATAATCATACAAATCAAACACGATGGTTACTCCACTGTTGGTCACATAAAAATTCTGATCTGAGGCCAACTCTTTAAATTTCTCAAAACCTTCGCCAGCCTGGAGCGCATCAATTTTTTTCTTCAAATCAGCATTCAGGAACTTTTTGTAGTTAGGATTTGCCTTCAATACGTCAGACAATTGCAACAGCTTACCATCAGCAAGCGAGAACGTATATCCTTTACGTGCCGTCATACCGTGTGCGCCACCTGTATACGAGTAGTCCTGCATAATCACACTTAGAATACCGTCCTTATTATAGGCAATTGCAAAATCATTTTCGAAATCATACGGTCTTTCTGCTGTAACCTCTCCCTCTGCCACCATCTTTTTGCCTGCTGCCAATACTGTCTCTGCATGCTTTTTAAGCATATTATTAATGGCCTGTTGAGCCTCAGGATTCAGCTGGCTGCCGCTGATTTGCGGATACTTAATCTTATAGGATACCTTTGCATTACTCGAAGCTGGAAGCGTCTGAGATGCAATTGTGATCGGATTTAGCTGGCTTTTACTCAATGTTACTGTTTTCTGAGTTGCATTCCACTGCGCATCGATACCCAGATAGTCTTTCAGCAGACTCATAGGAATATATAGCTTCCCGGCGATCATTTTGGCATCCATGCTGCGCGTGTTGATCCCGTTCACATTGGCATAGGCATCCGAGGAGGAGACCACGATATAGAGCTTGTTGTACCCGCTCCCCACTGTATATGTCCCTTCCTTGGTGTCATAGCTCACCGGAATTCCCAAACTATCACGCAGTGCTGCCACTGGAATCATTGTGTTCCCGTTCACTTGTACACCTTTAGCGGCCAACGTTTTACCATTCCATTGGATGGTGACCCCTGGTTGCTGTGTTGTCGCTTGCTGCTGTTTGGTCGAAGCTGCCTCAATATAGGAAACGGGAACGACCGCAACCCCTGCTAAGATTCCCGCTGCCAGCAGTGCTGAGCCCCATTTTTTCGTATGCTTGTTCATCGTAAGTATTCCTCCTATTGTGAATCTGTATTATCTATGTGTTTTGATCACTTTTCTTATTATATCTATACCCTATTGTATGTGGTTTACAATCTGTACACTCACTGATTTCAATCTGTACACCTAACAGCCATTAGCTATGACAGACTCATTACAAAACGGTTTCAATAGACAAAAGAAGCCAACAAGTCACCCTGCAATGTTGCAGGCGCTTGCGGCTCCGTTTAATGGCCTATACTAGTTCATCTCATATTGGGCAGACACTTGGACTTTCACCGTTACTTGGCCCGACTGTATCTCTGTTCCGCCACTCATATCCATGAGCGCTTTGGACATGGCATTCTCACGTTGTGTGAAAACCTGAGCTTCCCCGCCATCTACTGTCACATTCACCAGAGCCCCTAAGCCGCGTTTAGCTGATTTTGCTACGGCACTGGCTTTGGATTGAGCGTTATCCAACGCTTTTGCAATAGCAGCTTCCTCATAAGAAGAAGGATTCTCTACGGAAAACTGTATATTATCTACGTTGTTTGCACCGGAGTTTGTAGCCTCATCCAGCAGCTGACCAATTTTGTCCAAGTTGCGATATTTCACAGAAAGTGTATGGTTAGCAATGTAGCCTTTGAGCTTCTGTCCTTCTTTCTCGTTATAGGTATAGTTAGGTTGTACAGAGAACTGGCTTGTCTGAATATCGTCTGCACTGATACTCCATTTTCCTTTTAACAGCTGTGTGACCTTGTTTATTTTCGCAGCATTAGCTTTTTGAGCAGCAGCAGCAGTATTTCCTTCCGATTGCACCCCAATGGAGAGATAAGCGATGTCTGGCTTAGCCATTATTTCACCACTTCCACTCACATTAATTACACCATTCGCCGTCGTCGCCGTTGCAGCATAAGCGCGATCAGCTCCCGTCCACAGCCCTCCTGCTACTCCTCCAGCTAATAATGCTCCTGCAAGAATTGCTGTGCTTACTGTTTTTGTCCAAACTCTCATCGTACTCAACCTCTTTCTTGAAAATGTTTGTACCTTCCAGACGGAAAAAACGGTAAAAGGTTGCAGTCAAGCGGTATAAATTTCCGAAACAAGGCATACCACAGGGGTTTTAATTATTTGTAGCTTGGACTTAATGCGGTCGCTATATTCAAATAAATATACATCAATAGCTTAATGGTGGGACGGGTTGAATGCTTTTCTCTGGATACAAAAAAAGCCCCCGAGGGGGCTTTCACTAAGAGTACATCATATCACAAAGCAGATGTTCGTTTATTGATTTTCCAGTTCAACCTTACTAACCAGACTTACTAAAGCGTTTACAGCCTGTTCGGCGTCCGCACCTTCGGCACTAATATTGATTTCAGTACCTGTACTGATGGCGAGGCTCATAATACCCATGATGCTCTTGGCATTAACCTTTTTGTCTTCTTTTTCCACAAAAATTTCTGATGAATATTTATTCGCTTCCTGTACGAACAACGCAGCAGGTCTGGCGTGCAGTCCTGTTTTCAAGCGTACGACTACTGGATGTTTTGACATGTCAGCTTACCCCCTCATCAAATAAATCTGGACGCTATTTACTCCATTTTATTTATCACATTATAACATTAACCCGGGACAGACACTAGAAAAAAAACTAAAAAAACCGGGGCTAAGAGCCCCACAGACCCTTTTTTACGGAATCAGGCCGTTTTCCCCCCTGATTTTGTCAGCCATCTCATCAATTTTGCGAAGTCGATGATTTACACCCGATTTACTCACGACCCCTTTGAGCATTTCCCCGACTTCTTTCAAATTCAAATCGGGATGAGCGAGTCGAATTTCTGCCACTTCACGCAGCTTATCCGGCAAGGTCTCCAAACCAACTTCCCTCTCCAGCAGCTTGATATTCTCAATTTGCCGGACAGCGGCTCCGATCGTCTTGTTCAAATTCGCTGTTTCGCAATTAACAATACGGTTTACGGAATTGCGCATATCGCGCATAATGCGTACATCCTCAAACTTGAACAGGGCTTGGTGCGCCCCAATGATACTGAGCAGCTCAATGATCTTCTCGCCTTCCTTGATGTAAAGGATAAAGCCTTTTTTTCGCTCAATACAGCGGGCGTTGAGATGAAACTCATTAGCGAGATCAACTAACGCCTGACAATGCTCCTCATACATCGAAGAAATCTCAAGGTGGTAAGACGACCCCTCTGGATTATTCACAGAGCCACCTGCCATAAAGGCACCCCGCAAATAAGCCCGCTTACAACAGTTTTTCCGAATGATATCACGATTAATCCCGTCAGTGAACAAGAAACCTTCTGAGACAATATAAAGCTCCTTTAGCAGCTCTTGTACACCATTGGGGATACGGACAATATACACATTATTTTTTTTCAAGCGCATTTTTTTCCGTACAAGCAGTTCGATGTGAAGTTGAAAATGCTTTTTGATCAAGGAGTAAATCCGCCTTGCAATCGCGGCATTTTCTGTGGACACGTCCAATATCACCCTTTTATTCGACAGTTGTACGGATCCGAGCATACGTATGAGCGCAGACAGTTCCGCTTTTTCACAGCAGGGCTGGCTTTCAATCATCGTAAGCTCTTTTTTCGTTTGTGCCGCAAAGGACAAGGGACTCACCTCCTTCTTAACATCCAGTTTTGTACCAATTGGTAAATATGCTGGCTCAGTTTGTCGGCATCATGCCGTAAATACGTACGGAACAGAACTAACGTATCTGCCACTACTTTATATCCTCGATCAGCCAGCTCGCCCATGTCTACCTGAACAGGCTTAGCTCCCTGCTCGGCATACATCTCCTGTACTTGGGGTGGAATTTCCCCGTTATTCACAATGACATAGTCAAAGAGGTGATGCCCAACATGCTCATAGATCGCTTGCAGATGATCTCCCACTGTATAGCCGTCGGTTTCCCCTGGCTGGGTCATCACGTTGCAGACAAATATTTTGATCGCATTTGATTTCACCACAGCCTCAGCAAGCTTTGGCACAAGCAGATTCGGTAAAATGCTGGTATATAGACTGCCGGGACCAATCAGAATCGCATCGGCTTCATTAATGGCTTCCACAGCCTCAGGCAACGGCTCCACGTGAGTCGGTTCAAGAAAAACACGTTTGATGCGTCCGCCCGCTTCCGGGATTTTGGACTCCCCGGTGATCACCGTGCCATCCTCCATCTCGGCGCTGAGCACAACGCCTTCTTCAGCCGCTGGCAGTACACGCCCCCGGACAGCAAATACACGGCTAAGCTCACGCACCGCCGTTACAAAATCCCCCGATATATCAGTCATCGCTGCTAAGATCAAATTCCCCAGACTATGGCCTGACAATCCTGATCCAGCACCGAAACGGTATTTTAGCATATCTGACATTACTGGTTCCACGTCAGCCAAGGCAGTCAGCACATTGCGGATATCCCCTGGAGGGGGCATCTGCAGCTCACTGCGCAATATCCCGGAGCTTCCGCCATCGTCAGCGACTGTAACAATAGCCGTAATATCCAGCGGCTTTTGCTTCAAGCCCCGCAGCATGACGGACAAGCCGGTTCCGCCGCCCATAACAACAATACGTGGGCGCTCCCGTTGTGATCCGGTCTCTTTCATGATTTCACCTCATTAATGCCGGTCCCGATCAGCATCCCGATGCGAAACAGAAACGGATTCTGTCTCGCTGGCACCCAGCATTTTTCCTAAATACTCCGATATTGCAACTGAACGATGCTTACCTCCAGTACAGCCAATACCGATAATGACCTGGCTTTTACCTTCTTTGCGATACTGCGGAATCAAAAAGTGCAACATATCCAACAACTTGGTTAGAAACGCCTGGGTCTCCGGCCACTTCATAACATAATCATATACATCGCTATCCTGTCCCGTGTGTGGACGTAGTTGGTCCACATAGTGGGGATTAGGCAGGAAACGCACATCGAATACAAGATCGGCATCAATGGGAATACCATACTTGAAGCCAAAAGATGTAATGTTCACGGACAGCATACTGCTCTCCAGATGGGAAAATCTCGAAATAATCCTCGCCTTTAAGGTTGCGGGCTTCATCGTACTGGTATCAATAACCTGTGTAGCGGAGCTTTTGAGTTCTTCCAACATCTTACGCTCCAATCGAATCCCGTCCAAAGGCATACCATCTGGAGCAAGCGGATGCCGTCGACGGCTTTCCTTGTACCGTTGTACAAGAACACCGTCATTCGCATTCAAGAATAAAATTTCACAATGAATCGTAAAATGATCTTTAATATAATTTAGCGATTCTGACAAGGCGGTGAAAAATTCTCGTCCGCGTAGATCAATGACGAGAGCCACCTTGCCAATTTTACCGTTAGACTGCTCAATCAACTCGGCAAATTTGGGAATCAGCACAGGGGGCAGATTATCAACGCAGAAGAAGCCCAAGTCTTCAAGGCTTTGCACCGCAATGGTCTTCCCTGCGCCTGACATCCCTGTAATAATAATGAGCGTTGCCCACGGTGCAGCATTTTTTAAATTATCTGTCATATGGACTTCCCTCTCCTTTTGCTTCTTTGCTCTATGTCAGTACCCCTATCGTCAACCCCGGATTAAGAGCGCAGCAGCAACCCAGCAGCCCCTACGATACCCGCGTCATTGCCTAAAACCGCTGGTACGATATATACCCCTTTTTGAAGCGGCTCAGGTGCCAGCTTGGCGTATACGCGACGCATCTCTTCAAACAAAAAGTCGCCTGCTTTAGAAACACCGCCGCCTATAATAAACAACTCTGGATTAAGCACAGCGGCAACCGCTGCCATCGATTTCCCCAAATAAAAGGCAGCCCGGTTCACGATACGCAACGCGACTTCATCCCCAGCTTTAGCAGCATCGAATACTTCCTTGGCAGCAATGTGATCTTCCAGCGCCAGAGAGGTCCGGTCGCCACGTTCCACAGCATCCTTGGCCATACGAATGATGCCTGTTGCGGAAGATACAGTTTCCAAGCAACCCATTTTGCCGCATCCACACTGAATAGCCTCCAGATCAGGCACGACGCTGATATGTCCAAATTCCCCAGCCATACCCGAAGAACCTTGGTATATTCTACCATTTATAATAATACCGCCACCTACACCTGTTCCCAGGGTATAGCATACACAGTTTTCTATGCCTTTGCCTGCGCCAGCCCAAGCCTCACCCAGCGCAGCAACATTCGCATCGTTGTCTATTTTTACAGGCTTGCCAATCCGGTTCTCTAGGAGCGCACGGATCGGTACGTCACGAAAGCCAATATTAGGAGCGAGGACAATAATACCATCACGAACATTCGTAAAACCTGCAACACCTGCACCGACACCTTTTAGTTGATCCCACTCATAAGGAGATTGCTCAACAATATGCCGCACATATTTTTCGATATTACCGATGACAACGTCTACACCTTTATCGGTTTCGGTTGGTCCCTCATATGTGTGCAAAAGCTGTCCGTCTTCATTACAAATGCCGACTTTAATCGCGGTACCGCCCAAATCGACACCTACATAGATACTTTCAGACATGTTCCAAGCCACCTTTATGTTTACTTAAAAAACTGGTATAAAATATATGCTTAAAATTCCTGCCTCGTAGGAGTAATCCTACGTTCCAACTATAATTGAAGCCCCCGTTACGGTCAAGGACACTTACCTGTTGAAAAATGTACGATTAGCTGAACTTTTTAACTCATGCCTCCGT
Organism: Paenibacillus sp. DP01; assembly: GCF_044784315.1. Lineage (NCBI taxonomy): Bacteria > Bacillati > Bacillota > Bacilli > Caryophanales > Paenibacillaceae > Paenibacillus > Paenibacillus sp. DP01. Next base: position 202,483 of record NZ_CP173059.1, on the reverse strand, counting down.
AAGAAAAACGTCTATTGACGTACTTTCAAGGAAGCCAGACCACGCTTAACGGAATTTTTCTTGTGATTATAGAATTGTTCAGCTCCGCTGAAAATTTATAAATTCAATAATCATAAAAAGGAGAAAGCCTGTGCAAATGCACCAGGCTTTCTCTTCCTGAACAAACAACGGGGCTTAACAGAGGGGGCTTAGCCCCTCACATGAGCCACTTTGTGTATTATAGACACTCTTTATTGATCCAGTGTTTCGCTCCAGTCGTGGACAGCGCTGCCTTCAAGATACTTCTCGCAATCCATAGCCGCCATACATCCCGTTCCCGCAGCCGTAATGGCTTGTCGATAACGGTTATCCTGCACGTCCCCACAGGCAAAAACACCCGGGATGTTCGTTTCCGTCGTGCCTGGCTTCACTTCAATATAGCCGTGTTCATCGGTATGAATTTGTCCGTTCAGGAAGCCTGTGTTCGGTGTATGGCCAATCGCCACAAACACGCCATCTGCCTCAATCAGCTCATCCTGGTTGGTCTCATTATTGTGTACTTTCAAGCCCTTTAAGCCAGTTTCCCCTGTTACAACTTCCAGAGGAGTACGATTTAATGCCCAATGTACTTTTTCATTTTCACGTGCGCGGTCTTGCATAATTTTAGATGCCCGCAATTCGTCACGACGATGGACCAAGGTTACGCTGGAAGCGAAACGGGTCAAGAAGCTCGCTTCCTCCATGGCTGAATCGCCACCGCCGACCACGATAATCTTTTTCCCACGGAAAAAGAAGCCGTCGCAAGTTGCGCATGTGCTAACTCCGCGACCTACATTGTCCTGCTCACCCGGAATGCCGAGATATTTGGCGGACGCGCCTGTAGCAATAATAACCGACTCCGCCTCAATGATGCCTTTACCCTCTACCTTCACTTTAAAAGGGCGCTTGCTGAAATCGACTTCCTCTACCCAACCGGAAGTAAACTCAGCGCCAAAACGTTCGGCCTGCTTGCGCATGTTATCCATCAGCTCAGGTCCGAGAATACCTTGCTCAAAACCCGGGAAATTTTCAATTTCAGTCGTTGTGGTAAGCTGCCCACCGGGCTGCATTCCTTCAATGATCAGCGGATTCATGTTGGCGCGTGCCAAATAAATAGCGGCTGTGTAGCCTGCAGGACCTGTACCAATAATTATGGATTTATACATACGTTTGTTGCCTCCTTTAAGTGATGTTTGGAGCAGATGTTAGACCTGCTTTTTAAACGTGGAGAGCGGCTGCTTTAGCTTCTGTTTGATACCACACACGCTGTCAATTTGACGTGCGTAGCGGCTTACGGTCGATACGGAAATACCATAGCGGTCAGCTACTTCCTGATAGGTGACGGAATGATGATGCATTTTGGCTGTCAAATATTCTAGTGCAGCTGCCCATCCCTCAGTATGCTGAACCATCGGGACCTCTGGAGCAAGCCGATCCAAATACTCCTGCCAAAGTGATCTCAAATCATGCTGCATGGCCGGATCGGATGATTTGCTCATGACGGTTAGTACCTTGTCCAGCACGGCCTGCCATTGTGGATCAACTGGTGAAGCAGAAATGTCACCTTCAGTTGTATGCGGATCTTGCTCAGCCTCTAACCGCTCAGGATGTTCTGTTTCCGTGTGTGTATGCTGCACATCCTGCTCTGCCAGCTCTTGCAATACTTGCAAAGCACGGCGTTTGAGTTCACTCTCCTGATCAGGATCTTCTACGAAGGACTCCAGTGCCTGACGCACTTCATCGTCACCGATCAAGCTTAACGCCTGAATAACCTGTAGCTGAGTCGCTCGGTCTCCGTGGCGCAAGGCCCAGAAGAAAGATGATCGGATTAGCGGGTCCTTCTTCATACTGTCAGGCACCTGCTCAGCGCCAAACTTCTCCCACATGCGGAATTGCTCCTCAAACGGGAGATGATAGTGATAGCTGAGCACTTGCAGCGGTGTACCTTCCTGCTGAAGCTCTTCCAATCTGGATAGGAAAAACCTTGGAACCTCCGAGGAAGCATCCTGCTTTTGCAAATGACTCCATAACCGCCGAGCTTCCGCATATCTTCCCGTATTGCTGGCAGCCACCGCTGTGTAATGGTACAAAGAAGCGTCCGCATTGTTCTCTCCATTGCTATGAAGCAACCTGCGGAAATGCCTGTAGGCCTCCTCATGGCGCCCGAGAATCCCCATAGTGGTCGCCAGCTTGAACACCTGTTCCTCCTGAAACGGTATAGTGACCGCCAAGGTTTGAACCAGACGATCCAATTCTGGGCCGCCGCCTTCGTGCTGATAAAAAATCGCCAAGTTGCACAATGCGTGTAAATTACCCGGCTCATCCTCCAACACTTGAATAATGGTAGCCTTAGCATTTTGGAACAATCCCATGTAGTAATACGCTAGCGCCAGATTATTCCGCGCAGCGAACATGTCCGGTTGCTCCTCCGAAATTTGCTTGAGCAGTTGGGCTGCCTGAGCAAATTTTCCTTCCTCCAGCAGAACACGGGCCTGATCATGCTCGACCACTCCCTGCCGGGCCTTAATGCGGTTCAGCTTCGTTGGACGGTCCAGCTCATAATAGAGCAGCTCCATCATTTCCTCGGCTTCATCAAGAAACTGGCCTTCTTCGTCCTCCTCCAGGTACGTGACCAATGCTTTTTCCGCTTCTTCAAACTGCTCCATATTAGCGTAATTATTCGCCATATAGAAATAACATTCTGTCATCGACGAGTCTACGTCACTCAGAACAGAGGACAGGATCTCATTCGAGCCTGCATAATCCCCCATCTCTGATAATATACCCGCCATATTGCAATGATTCACCGGATTATCCGGTTCATATTCAACGGCTTTGCGAAAATATTTCAATGCCTTGTCATAATGATTGCGATCAAGCGAGCGCACAGCTTTCTCAAAAAAGAAAGATGCGTCGAAACGCAAAGCAATAATCTTAGGGCTAGGTTCCGAAACTCGCAGATGTTTCCCTTTCATAAATAACCAAGGCACCTCCTTTAAAAGTAACTGGCATGTTCATACCCTTCAGTATACCACAACTTCAAAACGACTTGACAGTCGATCCTACCTCATTCCAAAAAACGGTTCCGTACTCGTACCCCAATAGATACATATGCAAAAATACGCAAAATAGCCGAGCGCATTTCCCCTGTATGAAAGGCGCGTTCGGCTAGCAACTAGATATAACATTAAGACCCAATAAATAAGTATTATAGTGCTAACGGAACCCGTGAACGTTCACGGTGCTGAAATACAGCTAGCTCGCGATAGCCAACTTCATATAAAAGCGCTCGCGCCTTCTCCAAGTGCTCAGCCAGCTTTGCCGGATCATGGGCATCCGAGCCGATGGTCAACGGGATACCTAGCGTGAAAGCTTCCTCTAGCATGCGTCGGCTCGGAAACATTTCGGCACAGGGTTTGGAAAGCCCTGATGCATTCAGTTCCATTGCCCGACCACTGCGGGCTACGGCTGAGAGTGCGGAGCGCTCCAATTCACGTAGCTCCTCCTTTTCCTCCGGCTTCGGATGATGGCCGAAACGTTTAATGACATCCAAATGACCCATGATGTCATATAAACCCGTAGCGGCCGCCTTGGAAACCGCATCATAATATGTGCGGTATACCTCCAGCACATTTTTGCCTTCCCAATGGTGTACCTGACGGAAGTCGGTGACATCCCACTCACCGAGAAAGTGGACGGAGCCAATCACATAATCCCATGGGTATGCATGGATGATATCTTCAATTTCGCGTTCCCAGCCCTCGATATAGTCGCCTTCCAAGCCAACACGAATATCAATTTGCCCTTTATAGCGCTCCTTCAGATCCAAGCATTCTTCCACGTATCGGGGCAGCTCATCCATAGGCATCGCCATTTCTGGATAATAGTTGGCCGGTTCTACATGCAGCAGCGGCATATGATCGGACAAACCGAGCTGATCCAGCCCCAGTCGAATTCCCCGCTGTACGTACTCCTCCAGACTTCCTATCGCATGCCCGCAGCGGGAATGATGCGTATGATAGTCAATTTTCATGTAGCCCTCCCCCTTTCAAACCCTACAATACTCTTCCTAATCACGACGAGGGCGTTCATGACGGCGATTCAGCTCAGCCAGCACGTCATCGAGTGGAAGCTTGCGCTCCTGCAACAGCACCAGCAGGTGATAAATCAGGTCGCTGACCTCCAGGCGCAGCTCCTCATTATCTTTGTTTTTAGCTGCAATAATCGTCTCGGAGGCTTCTTCGCCAACCTTCTTCAGGATTTTGTCTACGCCTTTATCAAAAAGATAGGTCGTATAGGCTCCTTCAGGACGTGTCTCCTCGCGCTCCTTAATAATTGCCTCCAATTGGGCGAGCACCTCAAAGCGGCCTTCTGAAGCATTGGAAATAGCATTGGTACGAGCTTCCAAAACTTGAGCGCCTGCATTTCCTGCCACAGGTGCTACAGCTGTTCCTGGCACGGAAATATCACGAGAAAAGCAACTCGTTGCGCCTGTATGACAGGCCGGACCGCTCGGAATGACACGCACCAATAGAGCATCGCCGTCACAATCCAGCTGGATGGAAGAGATCTTTTGCGTATTCCCAGAAGTTGCGCCTTTGTGCCATAGCTCCTGTCTGGAACGTGACCAGAACCAGGTCTCTCCTGACTCCAAAGACAATTTCAGCGACTCGCGGTTCATATAGGCCAGCGTCAACACCTGAAGCGTAGCATCATCTTGCACAATCGCCGAGACAAGCCCCGCCTCATTCCAGCGGACATTATCCAATATCTGCTCCAGAGTTAGCTGTTGGTTCAATTCACTGCTCATCGTATCTCCACTCCTCTGCGCTTCAAATCCCGTTTCAGCTCAGGGATTCCGATTTCTTTATAGTGAAAAATCGTTGCTGCTAATCCAGCATCTGCTTTACCTGACGTAAAAACGTCATAGAAATGTTCCTGTTTGCCGGCTCCGCCGGAAGCAATCACTGGAATCCCTACGGTATCCGAAACAGCGGAAGTCAGTGGCAGGTCAAAGCCATCCTTGGTTCCATCTGCGTTCATGCTGGTCAGCAGAATCTCACCGGCTCCCAGTTGCTCTGCTTCCTTAGCCCAGGCCAAGGCTCGAATACCCGATGGCGTGCGGCCTCCGTGCGTGTATACCTCCCATTCGCCCCACGCCTCATTGTACTTGGCATCAATGGCAACAACGATACATTGTGAACCAAAGCTGCGCGCACCTTCCGCAATCAGCTGCGGGTTACGAACAGCCGCCGTATTTACGCCAATTTTATCAGCACCGGCACGCAAAATGCGTTTCATATCATCGACATGAGATATCCCGCCACCTACAGTGAAAGGAATGGCAATTTCCCCGGCTGTCTGGCGAACTACTTCTTCCATCGTGGCGCGACCTTCAACCGAAGCGGATATATCCAGAAACACGATTTCGTCCGCCCCTTCCCGGTCATAAAGCGCAGCCAGCTCCACCGGGTCACCTGCATCGCGTAAGTTCACAAAATTAACGCCCTTAACCACCCTGCCATCCTTTACATCCAGACAGGGAATAATACGTTTAGCCAGCATGCCTACTCCCCCTATGCTTTTGCTACAGCTTGTACGGCAACCTGTAAATCAATGCTCCCTGTATACAATGCTTTACCCACAATAGCTCCGCCTACGCCTTCTTTCGCATAGGTGCTCAGTGTGATTAGATCATCCATCTTGCTGACTCCGCCGGATGCAATCACGGTTCGTCCACTGCTTTTGGCAAGCGCTGCGATTGCCTCCACATTCGGGCCCTGCATCATGCCGTCACGGGAAATATCTGTGAAAATAAATGTTTCCGCTCCCTTGGAGGCCAACTCAGCAGCCAATTCATCTGCTCGAACCTCCGAGGTTTCGAGCCATCCACGTGTAGCCACATAGCCATTTCGCGCATCTAGACCGATGGCGATCCGATCACCGTAGGTACCCAATACCGCTTCCGTAAAAGCACGATCCTCAATAGCTGCCGTGCCCAAAATCACCCGGCTCACGCCCAGCGACAACAGCCGCTCCACATGCTCGCGCGTACGTAAGCCGCCGCCCACTTGTACAGGTACTTGCACCGCAGAAGCAATCCGTCCAATGAGCGCATCATTCACCGGTTGACCTGCTTTGGCACCGTCCAAATCAACCAAATGAATGTAGGAGCCGCCCAAGCGCTCCCATTCTCGTGCTACTTCCACCGGATTTTCGTTGTATATTGTCTCCTGGTTATAATCACCTTGTACCAGTCGTACACATTTGCCATCGCGAATATCAATCGCCGGGTATATCGTGAACAAAGTTAAGACCCCCTTGTGAGCTATTCAACATCTATATGCCTTTACATCAATCAGCGACCAAAGTTGGCGTACCACAAAATGCAGACTCACGAATCGTTACGCTCGCTTTTTCGCTTCTGCTAGTTCCAAAAACTGACGAAGCAGGCGCATCCCCATTTCTCCGCTTTTCTCTGGATGGAACTGCATGCCATACACATGGCCTCTGCCCACGATAGCCGTTACGGGCCCACCGTAGTCGGTCACCGCCAGCAGATCACTTTCGACCTCCGGCTTCGCATGATAGGAATGCACAAAATACACATGCCCTTCCTCCAAGCCCTGCAACAGCGGGTGCTCCGGCTGAGTCATACGCAGACGATTCCAGCCCATATGCGGCACTTTAACGCCCAGATCAGGAGCAAACCGAACGACCTCGCCTGGTAAAATATTAAGTCCTTCATGACTGCCGTATTCTTCACCACGAGTGAACAATAGCTGCATTCCCAAACAAACACCGAGCAGCGGTTGTCCAGCACTTGCAACCTCCTGAATAACCCGATCCAATCCGCTGGAACGCAGATGCTCCATCGCATCCCCGAAGGCCCCTACACCCGGCAAAATCACACCGCTGGAGGCACGAATCACTTGAGCATCTCCTGTCACTACAGCCTCAAAGCCAAGGCGCTCAACCGCCTTGCTCACACTATGCAGATTCCCTCTGCCGTAATCCACAATGGCAATGGACATGGACTACAGCACTCCCTTCGTTGAAGGCACTCCTGTCACCCGCGGATCAATGGAGGTCGCCTCATCCAAAGCACGCCCCAGCGCTTTGAACACCGCCTCAATCATATGGTGGGTATTTTGCCCGTAGTGAACAATGACGTGCAACGTCATGCGAGCCTCCAACGCAAATTTCCATAGAAATTCATGCACCAGCTCTGTCGAGAAGCTGCCTACCTGCTGAGACGGGTACTCTGCACGATACTCAAAATGAGGTCGATTACTCAGATCAATAACAACCTGCGCGAGCGCCTCATCCATCGGTACAAAGACGCTGGCATAGCGCCTTATGCCTTTTTTATCACCCAATGCTTCCAGCAAGGTTTGCCCCAGACAGATCCCAATGTCCTCGACGGTATGGTGGTCGTCGATATCCACATCCCCTCTGGCCTGTACATTAAGATCAAATTGTCCGTGCTTGGTGAACAAATCTAGCATGTGATTTAAAAAAGGAACATCCGTTTCAATCTCTGCCTGCCCTGTCCCGTCTACTGCAAATGACAGCTGAATGTCTGTTTCATTCGTTTTCCGGCTGACACTGCCTGTACGCCCTGCTTCGTTATTTTCGTTCCCCATCGCCATCCACCGCCTTCTTCTCATTGTCCAATCGAACTTGTATCGCCCGTGCGTGGCCTTCCAGCCCTTCATGCCGGGCAAGCTGCATAATGGTCTCTCCATTGCGCAGCAGTGCTTCCTTGCTGTAATAGATCATACTCGACTTCTTGATAAAATCATCAATGTCCACTGGCGAGGAAAAACGCGCCGTTCCATTCGTCGGGATGATGTGGTTAGGTCCGGCAAAATAATCGCCTACCGGCTCCGAGCTGTACGCTCCCAGAAAAATAGCTCCTGCATTTTCGATCATCCCCATATGTTCCATCGGCTGCTCTGTCATGATCTCCAAATGCTCGGGCGCAAGCCGATTGACAATACGAATGCCCTCTTCCAAATTGTCAACGACAATGATGGCTCCGTATGCCTCTACCGATGCAGCAGCAATATCTCTGCGCGGCAACTCCGCCAATTGGCGCCCTACCTCGGCTGATACTTCTTCGGCCAAGCGTTGCGAGGGCGTAACCAGTATGGCTGAGGCCATTTCGTCATGTTCTGCCTGTGAAAGTAGGTCAGCCGCTACATAAGAGGGATTGGCCGTGTCATCAGCCAATACGACAATTTCACTCGGTCCTGCAATACTGTCGATATCCACTGCACCGTATACTTCTCGCTTAGCCAGCGCTACATAAATGTTGCCGGGACCGCAAATTTTATCGACCGGTTCAATACTATGTGTCCCGTATGCAAGAGAGGCAATGGCCTGCGCTCCGCCAACCCTGAATATTTCCGTTACACCAGCCTCTGCCGCAGCTACCAGTGTATAGGGGTCGATCCCTGCCTTGCCGCCTGTCGCCGGGGGTGTCACCATGACGATCTCCGGTACTCCAGCCACCTGAGCGGGAATGACATTCATCAACACCGAGGATGGATAGGCGGCTTTACCGCCTGGAACATACACGCCTACACGTTTCAACGGCCGGATGATTTGACCGAGTAAGCTACCGTCCGGCTGTAAATCCATCCATGAGTTACGCTTTTGCTTGAGGTGAAAAGCGCGAATATGATCCGCCGCTTCTCGAATTGCCTGTATAAATGAAGGCTCTACCTTGTCATAGGCCGACTTTAATTCTTCATCTGTCACACGAAGCTGCTCCGCTGTCAGCGATACACCATCAAACGTTTCCGTATACCGCAGAACAGCCCCATCCCCCTCTTGGCGTACCGATTGAATAATCGTACGCACAGCCTCGTTTTGCTCCGGTGTTCCGTAATCCACCTCTCGTTGGAGGCTGAAATCACGGGCTGCTACGATCTTCATTTGCTCATTCCCCCTACCTGCTGCTTGCTTGCAGAATGTTCCTGAACTGTTGCTCCGTTCCTTTAATCCTTCGGTACTACTTCAGTTGGGATCACCTGATGCAATCGATCACACAATGCCTGAATCGGACCATTTTTCATCCGGTAACTGACCCGGTTGGCAATCAAACGACTGGTAATATCCAGTATGCTAATCTGCTCAACCAATCCGTTCTCCCGCAAGGTCTGTCCCGTCTCCACCATATCTACAATGCGATCTGCCAGACCAATTAACGGCGCCAGCTCGATGGAGCCGTTCAGCTTAATGACCTCCACCTGCTGACCTTGTTCCCGAAAATACTGGGAAGCCACATTTGGATATTTGGTAGCGACCCGCTGACGAATACCTGGTTGCCAATCAGGTAAAGCAATTACCGACATCCGGCAACGGGCAATCCCCAGATCCAGTAGCTCATATACATCCTTGTTTTCTTCCAGCAAAACATCCTTACCGACAATGCCGATGTCAGCTGCACCATACTCCACATACGTAGGAACATCGACGGGCTTCGCCATAATAAATTCCATTCCCAGCTCAGGCAATGGGATGACCAACTTGCGGGTTTCATCCACATCCAGTGGAATTGGAACCCCTGCCTGGCGGAACAACTTGGAAGCCTGCTTGTAAATCCGTCCCTTCGGCATGGCTACCTTCAATGTTTCCGTCATGACAATTCCCCCCTTTGTACGGGCCGTCTTCCTTCAGCTGTATAGCTGTATACCTCTGCGTACAGATCCTGCTGCTCACGACGTCGATCCTCCGGTCCCCCCGTGAGTCCTGTCACCACAGTAAAACCCTCTGCACGTAGCTGTGCTGCGGCGGATAGCGCCTCTTGTCGTTCCTGCTCGTCATAACGGATAAATATCGGACGCTTCGTCTCAATTGAAATACCATCCACACCATCGACGATTCGGTTCGTCTTCAATGCGAATCCCGTTGCCGGTACCGATCGCCCAAACTGCTGAAGCAGATTGTCATAACGACCTCCGTTGCATACCGGAAACCCAATTTCCGCTGCATAGCCCTCAAAAGTCATTCCTGTATAATATGAAAAATCACCGATCATGGTAAGGTCAATTAACACATGCTCAGATACGCCGTATGCCTCCAGCACTTCCCACACCTCGCACAAATGTGCAATGGATTGAATCGTCTGCTGCTCCACACTAAGGCGAGTAGCCTGCTCGCAAATTTCCTTCCCACCACGAAGCCGAAGAATGGCCTCCAGCTTATCCCGATGCGCGGGGGCCAAACCTAAAGCTTCAATCGCCGCTCGGTAGCCCACTACATCACGACTGAGCAACAGTTCTTTTAGTGCTTGCTGTTCAGCCTGGCGACCTGGAATGATCTCTTCAAATAACCCGTTCAGGAATCCCACATGTCCCATGGCAATTTTAAAAGAGTTAACACCCGCTGCCTGCAATGATGCAATGGCCAATGCTACAACCTCTGCATCAGCCTCAGGTGAATCATCCCCTACCAGCTCCACGCCTGTTTGAAAAAACTCCGCCTCTCTTCCTGCCTCTTCCTCAATCGCTCGAAATACATTGGCGTGATAGGACAGGCGAAGCGGTACTTCTTCTTCCTTTAGCAACGAAGACACCACCCGTGCAATCGGAGCAGTCATATCAGAACGAAGTACCAACGTAGTCCCCCGGTTGTTGAGCAATTTAAACAGCTTCCGATCAGAAGTAGAACTAGCCACTCCCACTGTATCGTAGTATTCCATCGTAGGCGTCATAATCTGACGGTAACCCCAACGCTCCATACATGCGAGTACATTCAGTTCAATGGCCCGCAGCTTCGACACTGCACGTGGAAGATAATCTCGAACCCCTACAGGAATCTCAAATCCTTTTGGCTTAGACATCTCTATCACCTCATGATTTCACAATATCTTTATCATGGTAAAGTGCTAACAAACTAAAGTATATTCGATATATTATCATGCCCTACTTATGAACGTCAACCAAACGTAGCAGCCCATTTTTACAGATTAAACAAATCGCTGCCTCTCATCATATTTTATTCAATGCCGAATTCATAAACCTTACAAGAAAATATCTATCGGTATACTTTCACGGAAGGGAAGGTATCGCTTAGCGGAAGTTTTTCTTGCGATTATAGAATTGTTTAGCTCCGCTGAAAACTTATAAATTCTATAATCTAAAAAAGACTGTCAGCTTTTCAGCCAACAGTCAAACCACTATTCAACCACTCATTTGTTCACTCTTACCCCGCGATGGAAACTTCAAAGCATCCAACCTAAAACTTTTTAGAGTTTAAGTATCAGATATTTTAGCCCAAATACTAAGTTGCATTTGTAAGTGATATGACCTTTTTACCATATAAAATATATTTTTTACAATTATTGTTGTTTTGTTGTTCTACAATATATATAATGAAAGCGTAGCTAAATATTTTATTAGGAGATGATCATTTTGAGGATTAAAAGAACATTGAGCTTGGCCGCACTATCCCTTGCTTTAACTGCCTCTTTTTCTACTGCCGCTGTTTTCGCGGACGCTCCTACTAACGCACCAAAGTCACATAATGTTAGCCCAAATCTCGAGTCAAAGCCCTTCGATGGTATTTTATATTTTCCTGTTGGATGGGGAATACAAAAAGTTATTACAAATTATAAATCTGAGGATGGCTATGTAGGAACTATTATTATGGTTAGCTATGAAATTAAAGATGGTATTGTTGCTGTCAGATACCAAGGAACTTTATACAAATAATAATTTTTTGTGCATAGGCAAAGACAGAACATCTAATATATCATATAACAACGTATTATTAACCTGAATTCAGTACTTCGAAAGAACAAGAAGGCGCACTTTTAGCCCTTATGGTTCGAAACAAGGAGACCGAAGGGGCTTTATTAATGTTCCAAGAACCTATCCTTAAATATGGACAACACAGATTAACCTACTTAATGCACCATAGGCGTAACGCAAAAAGCCCTTTATACTTAAAGGGCTTTTTCCTTATCCTATTTCCTACTCATCCACACCAGAGCGTCTTAAATCACGCAATGGATTACCGCCTACAAAAGCACCTGCCGGTACATCTTTATGCACAACCGCTCCGGCCGCTACCACAGCCCCGTCACCGATGGTAACACCCGGCAAAATGGTTGTGTTTGCGCCGATCAGCACACGATCCCCGATCACCACTTTACCGATGCGATACTCCTGTATAAGGTATTCATGAGCCAGTATGGTCGTGTTATATCCAATGACCGAATTGTTCCCGATTGTGATATGCTCTGGAAAAAAAACATCCACCATCACCATCAGACCGAAGGCTGCATGTTGCCCAACCTTCATCCCCAGCATTCTGCGGTAGATAACATTTTTCAGAGAAAGCACAGGACAATACCGGGCAATCTGTATAAAAATGAAGTTCTTAACGCCTTTCCAAGGGCTCACCGTCCGATAAATTTGCCACAATGCATTGGGACCTTCTACAGGATAGCGGTTCACCTTTCTCACGATACATTGACACCTTGAAGCTCCAGCTTCAGCAAATCCCTCATATCATATAGCATGTAGTCTGGTCCATATCCGCGCAGAGTTTCCTCACCCTTGAGCGACCAGGCCACTCCCGCAGATTTCACACCTGCCGCCTGAGCTGACAAAATATCAAAGGAACTGTCTCCAACCATCAACGTATGTTCCACTTTAGCATTCAAACCTGCCAAAGCCTTGAGCACTGGCTCCGCGTGAGGCTTCGGATGCTCCACATCGTCTACCGTAACAATATAATCCATAGAGGAAGTCAGATTAAACAGGTTAAGTACACGTATCGTGGATGGTCGTATTTTAGTTGTCACAACCCCCAACTTAATTCCTCGTGCACGTAGCTCCTGAATAACCTCAATAACATATGGAAATGGCTTCACCATTTGATCATGATGAATTTGATTATAAGCACGGTAGTCTTTAACTAGCCCAGATACATCCGTTAATCCCGTAAAAGTACGGAGTTGATCGTCCAGCGTTCCCCCCATATGAGGAATAATGTGCTCCCGCGTTAGCGGATCCGCATCTGGATGGTTCAAAATGTGTAAAAATGTGCTGATTATCAACTCATTCGTATCCATAATGGTACCGTCTAAATCAAACAAAATCGTATTTATCATAGATGCTCCTTCTTGTCCTCATCCGTGTCTTCCTTAGATAGCTTATCCGCTGTGGCTGTTGGAGAAACCGCATCCTGCCCAGGACGGGATACTTGTTCTGGCGTCATATCAGGTACCTGATCAATCCCCGTCTTGCTGGAGACAATCGGGTCGCTATATCTCGCAACGGCCGAGCCCTTCCGACGACGAACCAAGATAAAAATCACGGCAGCCACAATGATGAAAATAGCAAGCAACTGTGAGATCCGTACATTACCGTAATTCGGGTCCAAGTACCCCGGTTCAAACCCTAGCCATACCATAGGGGACCACAGAGCATTCACAAAGGAAGCCAGCCAGTCCGGTCCCTGAAAGGCCAAGCTGTCCGTCCGCACCCGCTCGATGAAAAAGCGACCAATAGAGTACCAAATGAAGTAAAATGCAAACATTTCACCCGCACGTACAAATTTCATCCGGCGAATCACAAGCAGCAAAATCACGCCTACAATACTCCACAGCGATTCGTACAGGAACGTAGGGTGGTGAAACACCCCGTTAACGTTCATCTGATTCACAATGAAATCCGGTAGATGCAGCTGACTGCGCAAAAAAGTCTCCTCCGTTGGTCCACCGTAAGCCTCTTGATTGACAAAATTACCCCAGCGTCCAATCGCTTGACCGATTAATAGACCCGGCGCACAAATATCAGCAACACGCCAGAAGTTATATCCTTTATAACGGAAATAAATAACCGCACATATAATAGCACCAATCAAGGCACCATATATCGCGATACCGCCATTCCAAATTTTAAAGATATCCCATAGATTATCCCGGTAGTCTTCCCATTTGAAGGCTACATAATAAATACGCGCTCCAATAATGGCCGATGGAACACCCAGAAGCAGCATATCCATAAAGAATTCCTGCGGAATACCGAATCTTTTTCCCTCACGGATGGCGAGATATAAACCCACAAGCGCCGCCAGCCCCAAAATAAGCCCATACCAATGGACCTTGATTGCCCCGATCGAAAAAGCAATCGGATTCAGCAGTAATGTTGCCGTTGACATATGTTTCTCTCACTCCTTGTCCTTCCTTGCAACCGAACGAACCTTAATCCATCTCTTCCATATCTTCAGAAATCGTAGCAGTCAGCTTGTTTGTAAATTGCAGGGCTGCATTAACGCCCATTTGTTTCAAACGATAGTTCATCGCCGCTACCTCGATAATAACAGCCAGATTTCGGCCTGGACGAACTGGAATCGTAACGAGTGGAACATCTGTATCAATAATGCGTGTAGTTTCTTCATCGAGACCGAGACGGTCATACTGCTTGTCCTGTTGCCATGCCTCCAGGCGGACAACCAGTGTAATTCGCTTATTATTACGAACTGCACCAGCACCAAACAGTGTCATCACATTAATAATGCCTACGCCTCGAATTTCAAGCAGGTGACGAATGAGTTCAGGTGCTGTTCCATGCAACTGAAAATCGGACGTTTGCCGGATTTCTACCGCATCATCTGCTACCAAGCGATGCCCACGTTTGACAAGTTCCAGTGCTGTTTCACTCTTACCAATTCCACTACTGCCTGTAATAAGCATTCCCACGCCATACACGTCACATAATACGCCATGAATAGTTGCCGTAGGTGCCAGCTTTCTTTCCAGAAAACCTGTGATACGGCTCGATAAAATCGTCGTCGCCATATTAGTCCGCAGTACAGGAATATCTCGCTCTGTACTTGCTTCCACTAGCTCGGCCGGTACCTCCAGGCCACGTGTGATGATAATACATGGAGTCAGCTCTGTACACAAACGCTCCATTCGATCCCGTCGCTCCTCAGGAGGCAGCATACCCAGAAAGGCCAGCTCAGACCTTCCCAAAAGCTGTACCCGCTCCTGTGTATGATATTCAAAATACCCGGCCATCTCCAGGCCTGGGCGATTCAAATCGTCCACGGTGATCAGTCTGCGCAGACCCTTTTCACCGGAAATAACCTCCATTTGGAATTGCTGTACAAGCTCGGATACCTTTACCTGTTTAGCCATTGTATTCTCTCCTCATCTGCAAAAACCGGATTCTATACGCCATTTGATTTATGTAGCATTATTCTATTAACCATACAACCCCACGCAGTCTATCCTGAATGAGTCCACACTTCACTTGATTTAACAATAGGATTCCAGGCTATCCCTATCCTGACAGTTGGAGGCCCCAATCTGGAACTCCTGCCAACGAGCCTTGTCTAAATCTAGACCTGCACCATTGTACACCCATCGTATCGGAATTTTCCATTGAATGCAATGCCGAAGCTAGTAGCGGATATGATATACAAAAGAGTCGCAGTTCTCCGCTTGGGAAAACTGCGACTCTCTTCCAGAGGCTGATCTTATTCGCCAACCAGAATGCTCAATTCCGATTCCTTATCAAAAATATGAACTTTGTTCATATCAACAGCCAACTTCGCTTTGACACCATCACGAGTATTGGAACGTCCGTCTACACGGGCAATAATCGTATCGTTTCCAGCACCGCTCAGGTACAACAGCATTTCATGACCGAGATTTTCCGTTACATCCACAGTGGATGTAAAGATCGTGTTCGGAGAAGCCTCCAAAAATACAGGCTCTTCATGAATATCCTCAGGTCGAATGCCCAAGATCACTTCTTTGCCAATGTAGCCTTTCGCTTTCAAAATCTGTCCCTTACCTTCAGGTACAAACAGATCCAGACCTGGTGCTGTGAAATGCAATGCACCTTCTTTTTCAACCAGCTTACCTGAGATAAAGTTCATTGTAGGAGAGCCGATAAAACCAGCAACGAACAGATTCACTGGACGGTTGTACAGTTCATCCGGGGATGCAGCTTGTTGAATGATACCATCCTTCATAACTACAATCCGATCACCCATCGTCATGGCTTCAACCTGGTCATGTGTTACATAGATAACGGTCGTTTCCAGACGCTTAGCCAACTTCGTGATTTCTGCACGCATTTGACCACGCAACTTGGCATCCAAGTTGGACAGTGGCTCATCCATCAAGAAGACTTGTGGGTCACGCACAATCGCACGTCCCAAGGCAACACGCTGACGCTGACCGCCTGATAACGCTTTCGGCTTGCGATCCAGCAGATGCTCAATATCAAGGATTTTAGCTGCTTCACGTACGCGTTTATCAATTTCTTCCTTTTTAACCTTGCGGAGCTTCAGACCAAAAGCCATGTTTTGGTATACATTCATATGCGGATACAAGGCATAGGATTGGAATACCATCGCGATATCGCGGTCTTTTGGAGCCACATCGTTCACAACACGATCACCAATGTACAATTTACCGTCTGAAATTTCCTCCAGACCAGCAATCATACGAAGTGTAGTAGACTTCCCACAACCGGAAGGACCAACCAATACGAGAAATTCTTTATCTTGAATGTCCAAATTGACATCAACAACCGTAGCTTTTTCTGCACCCGGATATTTCTTAAAAATATGCTCTAAACGTACGCCAGCCATAGCTTTTGCCTCCCCAAGGTCAAGTTTTGAAATCGAATACATTTTCTACTTGTATCTTACCCTAGTACCTAAACCCTGGCTATTCGCAAACTGCACAAAAATGCTATTTCCTTTTTGTCACTTTGTACAATAACAGATATAGTTTGACCAAAACTGCATCATTAAACGTCCGCACGTCCAATCCGGTCTCCTGTTTAATCTTGTCCAAACGGTAAATCAACGTATTACGGTGAACATACAGACGCTTGGCTGTCTCACTCACATTACAATCCAGTTGAAAAAAGATATCCAATGTAGCCATCGTTTCTGAGTCTTCCAGTATGACAGATGACTTCATTACCTGCTCCAAAAATAGTACACGCTGCTCCTTGGGAATGCGATTTAACAGTCTCTCCAAATGAAGCTCCCATGAAAGGTGGATGTGCTCTGTTACATGAAAAAGCTTGCCAAGATGGATCGTCTCCCATAATAAATTCAGCTCGTGGGGGAAACTTTGCAAAGGGACCGAAGGCTTGGAAATTGCCAAATGGAATACACCGACCCATTCATTCGCGATAAGCTCATATAACCCCAAGCTAAAAGCCGTAAGTACCTCCTCAAGTGGTTCCGCAAAATCTGCCTCTCTAGTCTCAGGATCTTTATCCCGTTCATCGTCGGCCCCTAATAAAAGCTCCTTTTTTGCGAGAATCAGCCAAGATTGTTCGTCTAATGGAGTAAGCAGCACATTCCCTCCAAAATAGCTCGCTAACAATCGGTGAAGCTGCGTATAAGTAATAGCCCCATCCTGTGTTCCCTCGCCATTCAGTAAAAAAGGCACCATACACGCTGATAACGAATCACGAAGCTCCAATTCAGTGGGAACTTCTTCCTCACTGTTTAGGTCGGCAGCCTGCTGTATGAGCCATTGTCCAAAACGATTCATCCGCTCTTCCTCGCTATAGGCTGGGTTGATCGACAAGCGTGAACCATTCTGCCAGACTTGTTCCATGTTCCCCAGTAACGCTTCTATCAACTTCCGTTCTCGATCCGTCAAATATCTGTCCTCTACCGCAAAAGCAGCCAGTTCACCTGCCGATGCACGAAACGGAAAATATAATTTATTCTCACTAACAAACGATCTATCCGGTATAACTGAATCGGCTGTTTCTCCTTCTGCCATCATTTCTGGGCACCAAGGCACTATGGTAAAAGGCGCTTGAATTATATTCTGAAGCTGTTGCTGAATCCATTCTGTATCCAAAGTCACGCGATCACCACTTCACTTTTTTTAGAATATAGATTAAACACTAAGCGAACATAATGAACTCATTATAACCCGTCGATACCTTAAAATAAAAAGCTATATAAAAACATAACTTATAACAATACAAAAAAAGCCATCAACTTATAGTTGATGACTTCTGATGAGCCATGAAGGACTCGAACCTTCGACACCCTGATTAAAAGTCAGGTGCTCTACCAACTGAGCTAATGGCTCGTAAAACTGGTGGAGGATGATGGATTCGAACCACCGAACCCGTAAGGGAGCAGATTTACAGTCTGATGCGTTTGGCCACTTCGCTAATCCTCCATATAAAGGTGGCTCGGGACGGAATCGAACCGCCGACACGAGGATTTTCAGTCCTCTGCTCTACCGACTGAGCTACCGAGCCATATCCATTGGCAAAAAAATAAAGTGCGGAGGGATACCCCTTCCCACTTTAGTACGGCGAAAATACTAAGCTGAAAAATGGCGGAACTGACGGGATTCGAACCCGCGATCTCCTGCGTGACAGGCAGGCATGTTAGGCCTCTACACCACAGTTCCCTATATTTTTCAAAAAAAATGGTGCCGGCGAGAGGACTTGAACCCCCAACCTACTGATTACAAGTCAGTTGCTCTACCAGTTGAGCTACACCGGCACAATGGTGGAGGCTGAGGGGATCGAACCCCCGACCCTCTGCTTGTAAGGCAGATGCTCTCCCAGCTGAGCTAAGCCTCCTGGGTATGTATGGTAGCGGCGGAGGGGATCGAACCCCCGACCTCACGGGTATGAACCGTACGCTCTAGCCAGCTGAGCTACACCGCCATAACATAATTTACTAGCTTGTCCTAAATGGCGGAGAGAGAGGGATTCGAACCCTCGCACCACTTACGCAGTCTAACCCCTTAGCAGAGGGTCCCCTTATAGCCACTTGGGTATCTCTCCATATAAACGGACTCGCTTAGTGAAATTCTACAAGATATTCAGATTATCAATAAAATGATATTGAATATCAAGCGTAATTCCAAGGTTACACCTTGAAAACTGGATCCGAAACTTCATTGCGTCTTATCTTTAGGATAAGCCCTCGACCGATTAGTATTGGTCAGCTCCATGCATTACTGCACTTCCACCCCCAACCTATCTACCTCGTCGTCTTCAAGGGGTCTTACATACTGGGAAATCTCATCTTGAGGGGGGCTTCACGCTTAGATGCTTTCAGCGCTTATCCCTTCCGTACATAGCTACCCAGCGGTGCTCCTGGCGGAACAACTGGTACACCAGCGGTACGTCCATCCCGGTCCTCTCGTACTAAGGACAGCTCCTCTCAAATTTCCTACGCCCACGACAGATAGGGACCGAACTGTCTCACGACGTTCTGAACCCAGCTCGCGTACCGCTTTAATGGGCGAACAGCCCAACCCTTGGGACCTACTTCAGCCCCAGGATGCGATGAGCCGACATCGAGGTGCCAAACCTCCCCGTCGATGTGGACTCTTGGGGGAGATAAGCCTGTTATCCCCAGGGTAGCTTTTATCCGTTGAGCGATGGCCCTTCCATGCGGTACCACCGGATCACTAAGCCCGACTTTCGTCCCTGCTCGACTTGTAGGTCTCGCAGTCAAGCTCCCTTCTGCCTTTGCACTCTTCGAATGATTTCCAACCATTCTGAGGGAACCTTGGGGCGCCTCCGTTACTCTTTAGGAGGCGACCGCCCCAGTCAAACTGCCCACCTGACACTGTCCTCGTACCGGATTACGGTACCAAGTTAGAACCTAGATACGATCAGGGTGGTATCCCAAGGATGCCTCCCTTCAAGCTGGCGCTCAAAGTTCTACGGCTCCCACCTATCCTGTACAGATCGTACCCAAATTCAATATCAAGCTGCAGTAAAGCTCCATGGGGTCTTTCCGTCTTGTCGCGGGTAACCTGCATCTTCACAGGTATTAAAATTTCACCGGATCTCTCGTTGAGACAGCGCCCAAGTCGTTACGCCATTCGTGCGGGTCAGAATTTACCTGACAAGGAATTTCGCTACCTTAGGACCGTTATAGTTACGGCCGCCGTTTACTGGGGCTTCGGTTCATAGCTTC
>NZ_CP173059.1:115000-177500 GCF_044784315.1 Paenibacillus sp. DP01 | reverse complement strand
TTCTGTCTTCCCATTCTCCTGACGACGGAAATTTTGCTTCATCCGTTCCCACATTCATTCATCCTCCTCACAAGCTGAATTATGTGTACAGTCTGCAAGACCACCTTATTCATACTTATTGAACAAAGGACAAACTTAGAACCAGAAACGACTATAAAGCCATCTATTCATGCAAATAAAAAAGGAGCCGTAACGGCTCCCTAAGCAAATCAAGGATGTCCCAAGGACATTTCAGACTCAGAACTTATAACTACACCTACTAATTGAGCTCTCTGCGGCCTTCTAGCGCTTTGGACAGGGTGACCTCGTCGGCATACTCCAAATCCCCGCCCACAGGCAAACCGTGAGCAATACGAGTAACCTTGATTTCAAAAGGACGCACTAGCCGTGAAATGTACATAGCCGTGGCCTCTCCTTCAATGTTCGGATTCGTAGCCAGAATCAACTCCTTGACGCGTTCATCACTGAGCCTGGTCAGCAACTCCTTGAGTTTGATATCCTCAGGACCAATCCCCTCCATCGGAGAGATTGCCCCGTGAAGTACATGGTACAAACCATCAAACTCCTTGGTACGCTCCATAGCCACCAAATCCTTGGCATCCTGAACAACACAAATGACGGAAGCATCCCTCGTCTTGTCCTGACAGATCCGACAAGGGTCCGTGTCCGTAATATTGCCGCAGACTGAACAAAAGTGAAGATTTCGTTTTACATTGACCAGCGCTTTGGCGAAATCAATCACATCATCTTCCTTCATTTTCAGTACGTGAAAAGCCAACCGGGCAGCTGTTTTTGGGCCTACTCCCGGCAGGCGCGTAAAAGCATCAATCAGCTTTGCAATCGGCTCGGGATAATGCAATAGCGTGTTTCTCCTTTATGAGTAGACTAGAACAAGCCCGGAATTTTCATACCACCTGTAAATTTACCCATATCATCATTAGCCAGTTCATCCGCTTTGGACAAAGCATCATTGACTGCAGTGAGTACGAGGTCTTGCAGCATTTCTACATCATCAGGATCTACAGCTTCCGGTTTGATTGTGATGGACAACACTTTTTTATGTCCACTTACCTCTACAGTTACCACACCGCCACCAGAAGAACCTTCGATTACTTTCCCACCAAGCTCCTCTTGGGCTTTCAGCATTTGTTCCTGCATTTTTTTCACTTGCTTCATCATTTGGTTCATATTGTTCATTTCAATCATCTCCTTTAATGAAGTATACATCTACATTTCATTATTCTTTAATGACTACCAGGTCTTCCCCGAACAGCTGAATCGCTTCATCAATCCAGGGCTCCTTGGACTTTCCCGGCGCATCATGCTCCGGCTCCAGTTGCAATTCTTCGGCAGGCTGGTCAGAAACTCCTTCAATCGCAGCATTCCAATCCTTTTGCATCATCGTTACCAAACGATAAGGATGACCCAACTGCTCATGCAAAACCTTCTCGATGACCTGCTTATTGGCAGGCTTTTCGGTAGTTTCACGATGAATGTTGTTTTTAAACGCGACCAGCACACTGTCCTCTAACACAGAAACCGGCTCACCATCCATAAACCAAGCATGAACCGTAACTTTCGCCTCTTTTACCCCTTGCAAAATCTGGCTCCACTTGCGCCCCACCGCTGCGAATGCTTCGCTTGACTTCTCAGCGATATAGCGATCCAACTGAGAAGGAAGTTTAGCTGGCGCTGAAAGACGTGGAGCAGGGGCACGACCACCAGAAGCCTGGCGACCGCCTGAAGATGCCTCCTGACCCGCTCCAGCGGCCAAGCCACCTTGCATTGCACGTTCCAGCTTCTTTTCCAGCTCAGCAAGCTGGCGCTTTAACACGGCCACTTCTTCCTGACCAGCAGCAGCACCAGAGCGCTGTACAGTCGGCTGAGCAGCAGTTCCCGCTTCCCCCGGAATGCTGCATAACTTCAGTAGAGCTACCTCAAATAAAGTTTGGGGCTGAACGGCATATTTCATCTCACCTTGATAACGATTAAGGGTGTCGATCATTGCAAAGAGCTGCTCCTTGGTAAAAGCATCTGCCACTTCCTTAAACTGCTCCGGATTCTGCACTCGCTCTGTCATTTTGGTCGCCTGCGGCACCATCTTGATCATTAGCAGATCTCGGAAATAGTACAGAAGATTCTCCATACACTTATCCGCACTTTTACCTTCCTGCATAAAGTTCTCGATCAATTGGAGCACTGTGCCCACATCTTCTTTCAGTAATGCCAAGGCCAATTTACCGAATTGCTCGGATGCGATCCCGCCCGTCATATCCAGCACCTGCTGATACGTAACCCGGCCATCAGTAAACGAGGATATCTGATCCAAAACGCTAACCGCATCTCGCATCCCGCCATCTGAAAGACGTGCAATATATTGCAGTGCATCCAAATCAGCCAGGATGTTCTCCTGTTGACATATCAGGTCAAGCCGCTCTGTCTGCTCCTCCAGCGATACTCGCCGAAAGTCAAAACGCTGGCAACGTGAAATAATTGTCGCGGGAATCCGATGCGGCTCTGTCGTAGCCAATATAAACATTACGTGTGGCGGCGGCTCTTCCAGCGTCTTGAGCAGCGCATTGAACGCTTCCGTCGTCAGCATGTGCACTTCATCAATGATATAAACCTTGTGCCGCACTTCTGTGGGCGCATATTTGACTTTATCGCGCAAATCACGAATCTCTTCAACACCCCGGTTAGAGGCTGCGTCAATCTCCTGCACATCCATGACCGCTCCGGCCGTGATCCGTTTACAGGCTTCGCATTCGTTGCAAGGTTCCGGCGCAGGTCCATGCTCACAGTTGATTGCCTTGGCCAAAATTTTGGCCGCACTGGTCTTACCCGTTCCTCGCGGACCACTGAACAGGTAGGCATGGGACGTGCGATTTTCGCGGATGGCATTCTGCAATGTCTGGATAATATGCTGTTGTCCTACCATGTCCTTGAAAGCCTGCGGCCGCCAAGCACGGTACAACGCTATATGTTCCAATGCGCGTTCCCTCTTTCCCATTCACTTTCATGACCATTTATGGTCACTTCATTATACTATACTCCCGTCCGAATCTAAACCAGACACATTTCAAATTATAAGCACAAAAAAACACCTTCGCATAATCGCCAAGATGTTTCAATCCCTAAGTATATACCGTGCACCTGTTATTGATCGTTGTGATCCGAGCGGCAACCCTGAGCAACAACTCGGGCTAGGCAACCCTCCGGCACAAGAGTGGACTTGCTTATGGCTGCTTCCTTCCGGACCTGACCAGGTTCACAAGTACTCATTGCGGAGGACCCAACCGTCAACATTGTGCGCAGGGACCAGCCTCACATCAACAACACCTCTAACAGGAATTCAACCTCGCTATAGCGGATTGCGAGTTACAGGGCACCGCTACCTCCCCATCTAGCACGGTGAAAATAAGTATATCTCATGGTTGCACAAAATGCAAATAGCAAATAACGACAAAAAGAGCCTCCTGCAATTGCAGAAGGCTCTAATAACTTTATCTCTTGCGGCAACTTATTACATACCGTATTTCTTTTTGAAACGATCCACACGTCCACCAGCATCAATAAACTTCTGCTTACCTGTGAAGAACGGATGGCAAGCGGAGCAAATCTCCACACGCAGAGATTCTTTTACAGAACCAGTTTCAAACGTATTCCCGCAAGCGCAAGTAACATTAGTTACGTTATACTTCGGTTGAATAGCCTGTTGCATTAACTTTCACCTCTTTCCGCCCTGAACGTCCTATCAGCCCAGAGTTGTATGAACACATGTTCAAATTATAGCACTTGAATATAAGTGTTTCAACATCTTTTTAGCACACAAAACAGTGTAAGATCAGTGTGTTTCAAATAACTCCCGACCGTTTAGGTTCTGGCAAATTTGGGACGTGCTAGCCCTTGCGGCGGCACATGAGTGTAAGAACCGATAACCACATCCGGCAGTTCCTCACGATAAATCTCAAGCATTTGCTTCATACCAAGTATCTCCCCTTGAGCCGGTGGAATCAACTCCAGATAGCTTTCAGGATCAATATTCAGATTACGCATTTGAATCAGCTTGAGCTTAGTGCGTTTGGCAAATTCAATCATTGCCTCAATTTCTTCCTCCCGGTCTGTTACACCCGGGAAAATCAAATAGTTGATGGACGTATACACTCCCTGATCGGACGCATAACGGAGTGACTTTTCCACATTAGCCAGCGTGTATCCGCGCGGCTTGTAATACGCATTGTAATGGTCGTCCAATGCACTAATTGTGCTTACTCGCATGAGATCAAGACCCGCATCCACAATTCCCCGGATATGATCATTCAATCCCGCATTGGTGTTGATATTAATATATCCCATATCTGTAACGGAACGTACTTCTTTGATCGCATCAATAATCAGTTTGGCTTGAGTGGAGGGCTCACCTTCACAACCTTGCCCAAAACTGATGATAGACTCAGGTGTCTTCAAATGTTCCAACATAACTTCTACAATCTCTTCCACGCGGGGACGGAAGTTCATTCTTGTCTGAGGAGATACAAAACCACTGTCATCCGGCTGTTCAGATATACAACCAAAGCAGCCCGCATTACAAGAATAAGATACCGGAACTCCCCCCTCCCAGCGATTCAGGAACGTATTCGAGGAAGTAAGGCATTCGTACCCCAGCGCACAGTTAGACAAATGCTGGTACAGCCTATTTTCGGGATACTGCTCTGTCATCCGCTGAACTCCCAATTTAACTTGATTGCGGTCACAGTTTTCGGGATTCCATTTGGAAGGACTGTCACTCTGCTCTGCTGTTACATAAAACGCCCCATCTTTCCAGACAACGGCTGAATAACCGAACAAGGGGAGTTTATACTCCTTGTCCGTCTTCACATATCCCGGCAGACACAGGCGTGTAAAGCCTTGCGGTAACAAAGCCCCTACTGCCTGCATATTTCCCGGAAGAGAGACCATTTCCCCTGTTTCAGGGTTCATACCGACCGGGCGGGTGCTGGGCAGGCTTACCAGTGTGGCTCCTTCCGGCAACGGAATAAGCTCATCCTCCATGATTTCAACAATCATGTCTGCACTACGGGCAAGCCCATACAAAGAAGCATGATCATATACATTGCCTTTTTCGTCGGCATACACCAAATACATTATGGAGCTCCTTTCGTTCCATTAAACGCGCCATTAACAAATGAATAGTAATGGCTGTCTACTTACGGAACAGATAAAATACATGGTTTGGGTTTAATTGGTTGTGGCGGGAACCGACGCTGTGGTAGAACGCGTAGTTCTTCGTTGTTGGCCACCAGAGCTACCTTGCGAGCCGCTGGAAGAAGGTGCTGTCAAATCAAACGAGGCTAAAAACTCAGCGTTAGTTTTGCTGTTACGCAGTTTTTTGAGGAAGCCTTCCACAAAGTCATGGCTTTCCGTCATATTTTTACGAATAGCCCAGATCGTATCTAATTCTTCCTTGTTCAACAGCACTTCCTCACGACGTGTACCGGAACGACGAATATCAATCGCAGGAAAGATACGACGTTCTGCCAGTTTGCGGTCCAAATGCAGCTCCATGTTGCCTGTACCTTTGAACTCTTCGTAAATAATATCGTCCATACGAGATCCTGTATCAATCAGCGCTGTGGCAAGAATCGTCAAGCTACCGCCTTCCTCCACATTCCGAGCTGCGCCAAAAAAGCGTTTTGGACGGTGAAATGCTGCCGGATCAATACCCCCACTCAAAGTACGACCAGAAGGAGGGATGACGAGATTGTACGCACGAGCCAACCGTGTAATGCTATCCAACAGGATGACAACATCCTTTTTATGTTCTACGAGACGCAGTGCACGCTCCAACACCAGTTCTGCCACTTTGATGTGATTTTCAGGAAGTTCATCAAATGTAGAGGCCACAACTTCACCTTTGACAGAACGCTGCATGTCAGTCACTTCTTCAGGGCGTTCATCAATCAACAAGACAAATAGCTCAATCTCGGGATTGTTGGTAGAAATGCTATTGGCAATTTCTTTGAGGAGAAGCGTCTTCCCAGCTTTGGGAGGTGCCACAATAAGTCCGCGCTGTCCAAGTCCGACAGGGGCCAGTACATCCATAATTCTCGTAGACAAATGGTTGGGGGAAGTTTCAAGGACTAATTTGGTTTGCGGATACAGTGGAGTCAGTGCAGGAAAATGTAGCCGCTCAGCAGCTTGCTCAGGACTTCTTCCATTGACGGCGTTAACTTGAAGCAATCCAAAATACCGTTCATTTTCTTTCGGCGTTCGGCATTTACCGGAAACGAGATCGCCCGTTCTCAGGTCAAACTTGCGGATTTGTGAAGCAGAGATGTAAATATCTTCGGTACTCGGGAGATAGTTGATCGGCCTCAGAAAGCCGTAACCTTCAGGAAGTATTTCCAGAACACCCTGCATAAACATTAATCCACTCTTCTCAGCTTGTGCGCGCAGGATGGCGAAAATTAATTCTTTCTTCTTGAGCGTTCCGTAGTACGGGATCTGGTATTGCTTGGCCAGCTTGTACAGGTCGGTCAGCTTCATTTCTTCCAGATCGGAAATTTGCAGATCCATATAATAACCACCTATTCAATTATTAAGTCCATTCATACAATTAAATGATAGACAATGATATCATAAACACCATCAACATAATTTTAACCAAAACAAATAAAGTTATGCAGCCAGCTGCCTGAATTATACCGAATTATTCCGGTTTTTTGATAAAAGATTGTTAGGTATGGACCAAATCTTATACCAAGCAGCGGCTGCATAGGCGTTACCCGTTATTCCGCTTTGGTTACAGTAAATTCAAACAAAGTACATGGCTTAATTACTCAGTCTGCCGCCACACATCTGCGCCTAAAAGACGCAGGTTCGAAACGAGATGATCATAACCACGGTCAATATACTCGACACCTGCCACCTCGGTTACCCCTTCGCTTACTGTAAGTCCAGCAATGACAAGGGCCGCTCCGGCGCGCAGATCTGCAGCCTTCACTTTAGCCGCATTCAGTTGACCACCTTCAATAATGGCAGACCGACCCTCTACGCGAATTTTAGCCCCCATTCGCACCAGTTCAGGGACGTGCTTAAAACGATTGCTGTACACAAAATCGCTCAATACACTGACACCCTGAGCTTGGGTTAGCAAGCTGGTCATGGGAGATTGTAAATCTGTGGGGAAGCCGGGGTATACCAAGGCTTTAACATCGACATGCCCATAGGAAGGTGCACCCAGTACGCGAATACTTTCATCATATTCCTCGATGCCGATGCCCATTTCCTGCATTTTGGCAGTGAGAGCCTCCATATGTTTGGGGATTACATTGTCAATCAATACATTTCCACGGGTTGCCGCAGCAGCAATCATATAAGTGCCTGCTTGTATACGGTCAGGTATGATGGAATGACGGCAACCATGCAGCTCCGACACACCTTCAATACGAATTGTCTCCGTACCAGCGCCTTTAATAATCGCCCCCATGGAGTTTAACAGAGTTGCTACATCTATAATCTCAGGCTCTTTAGCCGCATTTTCGATAGTTGTGGCGCCTTTGGCACGTGCGGCCGCCAGCATAATATTAATGGTTGCTCCTACGCTGCTGACATCCAAATAAATCTTGGTGCCGCGCAGTTCTTTGGCGTGCAAATGAATAGCGCCGTGCTCGTTCGTAACCGTGGCACCCAGCGCTTCAAAACCTTTGATATGCTGATCAATGGGCCGGGGTTCAAAATTACATCCTCCTGGCAAACCGATGATCGCTTCCTTGAATCTGCCCAGCATGGCCCCCATCATATAATAAGAGGCTCGTAATTTCTTAACAGGTCCATTCGGCATAGGAATGGATTTAATGGAGGAAGGGTCTATCTTCATCTGGCTACCTTCCCAGGTAACCTTTGCGCCAAGCTCCTCCAATATTTCGGAATACACCGCCACATCACTGAGCAGCGGCAAATTATCCAAAATGACTTCCGACTCTGCCAGAATGGCTGCGGGAATCAAGGCGATGGCACTGTTTTTGGCACCGCTGATGGAAACTGTACCCTGAAGCGGCCGTCCACCGGTGATCATCAATTTTTCCATAAGCTTGAGGGTCCCCCTACGTGTTTTGCAGTCGGTCAAACAATGAACTGAAACCATAAACTTTCAACTTTTTAAGTGGTTAAAATGGAAAGACACCGGCTAAGCGGTGTGCTTTCCATACCACACTATTCAACTGTACAGATTTAAATATTTTGTGCAGCATAATTACAGCTACAACGAAGAAATGCATCCAGTCTATGCAGAGGCATGACTAGTTGGAAATTATTACGCTTTGTTGTTGGAGCCGAACTCACGGATTTTACCGATAACTGTTTGTTTGATTGCTTCACGACCTGGTTGGATGAATGTACGTGGATCGTAAGCATCTGGTTTTGCAGCAAGCACTTCACGAACCACTTTCGCAAATGCGATTTGGTTTTCAGTGTTTACGTTGATTTTGGAAGTACCCAGGGAAATGGATTTTTGGATGTCATGTGTAGGGATACCTGTTCCGCCATGAAGAACGAGTGGCAGTTTCACAGCATCGCGAATTTCTTCCATTTCTTTAAAGCCCAGGTTTGGTTCACCTTTGTATGGTCCATGAACAGAACCCAGTGCAGGAGCCAGTGTATCGATGCCTGTTTCTTTAACGATACGTACACAATCATCCAGCTTAGCGTACATTACGTCACCTACAACATCATCTTCTTGACCGCCAACCATTCCAACTTCAGCTTCAACGGAAACGCCTTTGGAATGTGCATATTCAACAACTTTCTTCGTTGTTTCGATATTTTTCTCGATTGGGCTGTGGGAATCGTCAATCATAACAGATGTGAAACCAGCGTCGATTGCTTCTTTACATTTGTCAAAGCTAGAACCGTGGTCCAAGTGAATTGCAACTGGAACCGTAATTTTCATGTCATGAATAAGACCTTCTACCATTTTAACAACAGTGTAGAATCCGCCCATGTGACGTGCTGCGCCTTCAGAAACACCCAAGATTACTGGGGATTTTTCTTCTTCAGCAGCGCCCAAGATAGCTTGAGTCCACTCCAGGTTATTAATATTGAATTGACCTACTGCATATTTTCCTTCGAGTGCTTTGTTCAACATGTCTTTCATAGATACCAATGGCATGGTTACAGTCCTCCTAAAGGTGTTTGGGTTTGTCTATATTTTTAGCCGACATCACATACGGGCTTATTATACCACAACCCATGTTAAATACTAAACAAGCTTTTGCATATCAACACATACAAAAATCACGCTCAGGACGCCGTTTTTCCATAGAATTGTATAAGGAGAGGATTTACTTTCAGTATTTCCCATAATCACAAACAAAAAACCCTGTTTTGTTAACAGAGTTCTCAACCAAAATGACTTCCCTAGTCACCTCTGAGTTGTTTGTTCACGGCGATCCGCATTTCATCAATATCAAAGGGCTTGGTAAAATGCATAAGTGCACCTAGCTCCGTCGCCTCTTTAATCATGTCCAGTTCTCCATACGCTGTCATCATAATAACCTTGATGTCGGGATTCATGCTTTTTAGGTGCTTCAGAATTTCAAGTCCGTCCATACCTGGAATTTTCATATCGAGCAGAACCAGATCAGGTGGTTCCTTCTCAACAATCTCAAGAGCAATTTTCCCGTTCGCTGCCTGAAAGGTCTCATAACCCTCACTTCCGAACACTTCCATCAGTAAAATCCGTATTCCATTCTGGTCATCGACGATTAATACTTTTTTCTTTTCCAATGTTTTAACCTCCTAAGATCTTAAAACGAGGATCATGCAGCTATTGCCATAACAGCGTCCGATGACGTACAATATCCGTCCCATACCTAAAACTATATTCGCTCCTGCAAAAAGAAAATCCTGCTCTTATACATAATTGTGGAATATTCTTTCATAATCAGGAAGCATGGGATAAAAAAAGACCTCCCAAAGGAGGTCTTTCAAGCTGCAGCATTAACCTTGAAGCTGCAATGCCGCTTTTACAAATTCACGGAACAAAGGCTGTGGACGATTCGGACGGGAAGTAAATTCTGGATGGAATTGTACCGCCAGGAACCATGGATGCTCAGGAAGCTCGACAATTTCCACCAAACGTCCATCCGGTGAAGTACCAGAAATACGAAGACCTGCTTTTTCAATAACTTCACGATATTCGTTATTGAATTCGTACCGATGACGATGTCTCTCGTACACCAGCTCGTCGTTGTAGCAAGCCTCTGCCAGGGAACCTTCCACCAGTTTACATGGATACAGGCCAAGACGCATGGTACCGCCCAAATCTTCGATGTCTTTTTGGTCAGGAAGCAAGTCAATGACAGGATAATCGGTAGCCGGGTTAATTTCCGAGCTGTTGGCTCCTTCGAGACCAGCCAGGGAACGAGCAACCTCAATAACAGATACCTGCATACCTAGGCAAATACCGAAGAACGGAATTTTTTGCTCCCGTGCATAACGAATGGTGCTGATTTTGCCTTCAATTCCGCGATCGCCGAAGCCACCTGGTACGAGAATACCGCCAATGCCGCCCAGCATGTCAGCTACGTTCTCGTCCGTTACTTCTTCAGCGTTCACCCAGCGGATTTTTACGTCTGCATTCGCATCAAATCCAGCGTGAGAAAGTGACTCAACAACACTTAAGTATGCATCATGTAGCGCAACATATTTACCAACAATAGCAATTTCAACCGTTTTGTCCAACTTGCTGATTCGATCAACTAACCCTTCCCATTCGGTCATATCCGGTGCAGGTGTTGTCAGCTTCAGGTGGTTAACTACGATTTCGTCCAAACCTTCTTCACGTAGGTTCAACGGAACCTCGTAGAGAGTCGAAGCATCGCGGCATTCTACCACTGCATTCGCATCAATATCGCAGAACAATGCAATTTTAGCCTTCATATCGGAGGACAATTCATGCTCTGTACGGCAAACAATGACATTCGGTTGAATGCCGATGCTGCGCAGTTCTTTCACACTGTGCTGAGTTGGTTTGGTTTTAACCTCACCAGCAGCTTTAATATAAGGAATGAGCGTTACGTGAATGTACATCACATTTTCGCGCCCAACTTCACTTTTAAGCTGACGAATGGCTTCCAAAAATGGCAAGCTTTCAATATCGCCTACAGTACCGCCGATTTCCGTAATAATGACATCCGAACCCGCTTCACGGCCTGCACGGTACACGCGCTCCTTGATTTCGTTCGTAATATGAGGGATAACCTGTACGGTACCGCCCAAATATTCTCCGCGACGCTCTTTGCTGATCACGCTGGAATATACCTTGCCTGTTGTGACATTGCTGTTCTTGGACAGATTAATATCAATAAAGCGCTCATAGTGTCCCAAGTCGAGATCCGTTTCCGCACCATCATCCGTTACAAACACTTCACCGTGCTGGTAAGGGCTCATGGTACCTGGATCGACATTCAGGTAAGGATCAAATTTTTGAATCGTTACCTTCAGTCCCCTGTTCTTCAAAAGCCTCCCCAGTGAAGCTGCCGTAATCCCTTTGCCCAAGGAAGACACAACCCCGCCTGTCACAAAAATATACTTCGTCACTGTTCAAAACCCTCCTAGATAAGATGCAAAAATTCAGGCGACATTATGATGTTATCGTAACCCGTTTGCACGGATTATCATCCATGAAGAAGGCAGCGGTTATATTTTCCAATCCGCCGCCCTTAGCCCTCTTTCATGAGTGAAAACACCCCTATAAAAAACAAAAAAGCACTCCCGTAGTACGGGGCACTTTTATACAAAAAGCAAACATATAAGTGAATCAATCATAAGCCCAAGCAATAGTTTACCCCGTGTCCAATCCGCTGTCAAGGAAGTTATCTGT
Organism: Paenibacillus sp. DP01; assembly: GCF_044784315.1. Lineage (NCBI taxonomy): Bacteria > Bacillati > Bacillota > Bacilli > Caryophanales > Paenibacillaceae > Paenibacillus > Paenibacillus sp. DP01. Next base: position 165,616 of record NZ_CP173059.1, on the reverse strand, counting down.
GTTAATTTGTCCTTTGAACCTGATTGGAATAAATCTATCTGAAAGCTATAAATCAGCAGGGGTTTCAAGAAAACGGTCATGAAAAAGGGGAGAGCGTATCTCCCCTTGCAACCTGTTCCTAACGAAGTGAATCGTCGTCGTCTTCGATCGACTCATCGTCATTTTCATCATCTGTATCTTCCTCATCACTGAGGTCTTCATCGTCAATAACTACGTCATCGTCACTATCATCGTCATCTTCTCCGTCGAACAGCTCGTCTTCGCCATCCTCGTCTTCGCTATCTGCATCGAAGTCGTCATCGGAGTTGTATGTTTCTTCTTCCTCATGATAGTCATCTTCGTCGTCATCGTCTTCATCGTTAATGATACGAGGACGCTTGGCGCCTGTCAGGGCATCTTCGGATTTATCTACCGGATACCAACGTTTCAAGCCCCACAGATTCGTACCGACACAGGCAAAACGCCCGTCAATGTTGATTTCAGTATATAGCTGAGCAATAACGTCATTAATTTCTTCGTCGGACAAGCCGCGCAATTTGGCGACTTCATTCATCAGGTCACGGTAATAATATGGAGTATTGGCTGCTTTCAATACCATAAATGCCAAATCCACCATTGGAGTCTCGTGGACTTTCTCCGGGTCAATCTTCAAGTTGAGTGGTGTACTCACCTAGGGACACTTCCTCTCACACGTAATTCACAAGAACATGTTTCAGAGCATACACGATACATGCAATACTAACATATCCATTATCAAAACTAAGTAAAACCTATTTGGAAGCAAATTGCAAGTTAAACATGGGTATCGTCATAATTTCCAAGAATATCCCTCTGCACAAGACGGCACACGTAAAAAGACGGGGTTCCCCCCGCCTCCGACTGTACCCGCTCCGGGAGAGGCCTCCCAAAGTTGTTGCACAAGAGCTTATGCCCTCCATGTATCGTATGTGTCCATAGCTACTTTGACACGACAAGCAGGCCTATTTCCATAAAAAAGGGGCAAGTTTCCCATGCCGTAGCTGACGCTTGCTCATACAATACCTCAGCATGGCTCATCGGAGGGGGACCGTCTCAAATGGACTATCCGGATTTTTTGCAGCGTTTGCATGAGGGTATTTCGGAGCCGTCCGGCAGTGGACGGAACAAACAGATTATCACGTTCGATAAGCCTCACCAATACCGGGAATGCCTGTCCTATCTCAGGAAGCTGAAACCTGAGCTTGCGGGATTACGGCAAGTACAACCGGCTAGGCTAATCCGTGCTCTCATCGCTCCGCTTTCAGGGGGAGACAGGCTGGGCAAATATCACCACGGTGTTACCGTTGAAGAAGATACCCGCATAAAGGTTCACGCAGAAACGGCTTATATACCGAAAGCAGAGAAAAGCATTTCTATGCCATGGGGAGTCAAACAGGTACGTGCATACAAGGCTTGGCCTTCCTCGACAGGGAATCGGGTCAGAATCGGTGTGATCGACACAGGAGCGGATTTTCATCATCCTGATCTTCGCCATTCCCTTGCCAGAGGTATCAATTTGTTGAACCGGACCATGCTACCCTATGACGACAACGGCCATGGCACTCATATTGCAGGAACCATCGCGGCATCCAACTATGACGAAGGTATGGTTGGCGTAGCACCACGGGCTTTAATTCATCCTGTAAAAGCATTTGATCATAATGGAGCCGCCTATGTCTCTGACATCATTCTTGGTATCGACTGGTGTGTATTAAATCGTGTCGATATTATTAATATGAGCTTTGGTATGAAGTCGCGTAGCAAGGCACTGCTTGATATGGTGAATAAAGCATATCATAACGGCATTGTAATCGTAGCTTCCTCGGGAAATGAGGGTAAGCGTCGAAGTATTGACTATCCGGCCCGCTATTCCCAGACGATTTCAGTCGGAGCTACCGACAAATACAGACGTATCGCTCCTTTTAGCAATCGGGGGCAATTCGTAGACGTGTACGCACCTGGTGAGAAGATCAGATCCTCCTGGATTCATGGAAAGCATCATGAAATGAGCGGCACCTCTATGGCTACTTCCCATGTGACCGGGAGCATCGCACTTCTCCTTTCACTGAGACCGGAACTGGAGCCCGGAGAAATTAAAGCGCTGCTTAAGCGCACTGCCACACCGCTACGCCTTCGTAAAAGTGCTGGACGCACTTCCATCTCCACCAAGCTTGGAGAAGTGGATGCCTTCCGATTGATGCAAGAGGGCACAAAGTGAACCACGATCTGATGAATACTAAACCTCTATCGTTGCACCTGGCTCCAAAGAGTGAACTTCTCTGGCAGGACCTCCATGTTCATTATTTCCTTCTCTTATTAACTCATCTCGTACAAGGTCGGTCTGCAATTTGGGTGCATGAACGAGTACAACCTGTTTGCTAGGCATCTCCTTCAGCATTTGCCGTACATCCGATAATCCCTGGTGCACCTTGTAAATCAAATGCCGAGCTATACAGATGTCATTGGCGTCTGCACGTTCCAACAGATGTTTACCAAAAGAACCATTGGAAGCATGCCCGGTCAATATCACACTGTTCCTAATATCCTCCCCGCTATCCACATCGATCAGCATACTGCGGTGATCCGACAGATATTGATAATACCAACGCGCCTGCGGGGAATCCATCATGCCGTCTCTTGTTACGATAATAGTGGCCGTGTTCCGTTCCAGCAGACTTATCCGTCCCGCAGTATCACGAGGCACAAACACCCTGTCACTGTTCAACACATGTTTTATTCGCGTGGAAGCTCCCGGACGTAGCCACTCTTTCCATCGATTTAACTGTTTCAATCCGTGCCACAGGTCAGGCTCTATAATTATTGCTTGTTCAGGAAATTGCTCGCTGGCCCATACGATCAATTCCTGTCCTCTGCCAAAGGCAGGCACTGGCAACAACACATGGCCGCCAGACAATAATACCTGCTCCATCTCGACCCTCAGCCGCTCCAGCTTAACAGGCTGCGGGTCTATATCCATACCATAAGCATTGTCCATGATTGATATGTCCACTAGATTAGACTTTGGCTTGCATCCAGGAAGGTCATCTACCCCCTCTCCCATACACAAGTCCGGTGCATCGGCAGCAAGAAGCTCAGATTCACGGCTATAGTCTCCAGAAAAGAACAGCCGCTTCCCTTCCATTTCTACGATATACCACACTGCACCAGCCAAATGTCCACTGCGTCCCCACATCATTCTCACACCCGGACAAGCTTCATGCCACACTCCTGACGGCGTTTCGTCTTCTAGATAGCGATAGGTAATAGATTGGATATCTTGTTCACTGTAGGGCAATTCGCCGTCTCTCGATTCAACATAAGTTTGCCAGGAGCGAAAATAGGATCCCAGCTGCTCAGCGGTAGCCTTGGTCGTCCAGACCTCTCCCCGATATCCATACTTGTACAGTAAGGGGAGCGCCATGGAATGATCCTCATGTGCATGAGACAGCAAAACAGTAGTTAGCTCCTTCACCTTCTGTGGCGGAAAAACCGGATATTGCCCGGTTCCTTCCTTTTTTACGCCACAATCCAGCATGATACGATGCTGCTTTCCTTCAAAAACATAACAGGAGCGGCCATGTTCGCCCGCTCCACCCCAAATCCTAAGCTTGGTCATCATCATTTCCACTTTCTCCGCGAGTTTAAGCTTTCCATTAAGATCAGTAGCAATGTGGTCAAACCAACCGATATAACAGCCATCGCCATGCCAAGCGACACCTGTCCCTGCTCAAACTGGGCAAATATATAGGTTGCAGACGTCTGGACGGATGGCGGTAAAATCAGCAACGATCCTACCAGCTCCCGTGAAGCAATGGTAAAGGTCATCATCCAACCAGCGAGCATCCCCGGTCCAATCAGCGGCAGTACAATCCGGCGGAATATGTAAGACGGACGCCCGCCGAATACCTGTCCCGCCTGAAAAAGACCAGTGTCCACCTGTGTAAAGGCGCTTTTGACATACTGCACCGTATAAGGAACAAACAAAATAACATACGTCAGAATGACCATGCCATATGTGTTATACAATGGAATGGGCATCCACGGCGAATTCCACCACAAAATCAGACCCACCACCATAACAATTCCCGGCACTGTATTCGGAAGTAAACTGAATGCATCAACTGTCCGTTGGATTTTCGTGCGTGATCCACCGATAACAAGCGCAAACCAGGTGCCCAGCACCACAGCAAGCGTCGATGCACCCAAAGAGAGAAATACACTGTTCAGTAGCGCTTCCATGCTTTCTGAACCCCACGACAGCAGTTCCTTGTAATAGTCGAGTGTAAGGTTGTTCCATGCCAATCCGATTCCCCGCAGCTTCATGGAGGAGGCCGCAATAATTGAAAAGTAAGGGATGCCAATAGCTGCGATGAGCAGCAATAGGATGAACATGACACTCAGTGCTGTAGTCCAGCTGGATACACGAAGACGGGAAGGACGGGAACCTTTACCCCCTACCAGTCTGTATGTGAACTTTCGGTTGATCACCGATTGCACATACCACATAAGCAGGCAGGCCGTTAACAGCACCGAGGCCATGGACGTCGCTTTGCCAAAATCGATGGGCCAGCTGGAAATATATTTGTGAATTTCAGAAGTCATAACCTCATACCCGATACGTCTCCCAAAGGTAGCGGGTGTGCCAAACTCGGCAATCGTTTTAACGAAAATGAGCAGCGCACCCATTCCGTATGCCGATAGCAGCAGCGGTAAAATGATTTGACGGAACCTGTACAGAAAGCCTCCGCCCATGACAGCACCCGCCTCTTCCAGACTGCCGCCAATCCTCACCAGCGCCCCGCGTAACAGCAGGTACAGGAATGGAAACAGATGCAGGCTCATGATCATCACCATGCCGCCAAGGCTGAAGAAGGAAGCCGTTAAGAAATGCATATCCGGGAGCAACTGCTCCATATACCCGTTTTTTTGCATAAACAGGATCCATCCCATGGAACCGATATAGGGCGGAGTCATAAACGGAATCAGCAGCACGACATCCAACCAGCGCCAGTGTGCGAGTCGGGTGTTGGACATGATCCAGGCTAGCGGAAGTGCAAGGACGGTCGTTCCTGCGATCACACAGATGCCTAGCCAGATCGAGTTGAATAGCACTCCTGCAAATTGAGAAGCAGCTAACGTTCGAAAAGGCGCAGCCCATTGAAATGTCCCATCAACATACACACTTTGAATGAAGATTTGCAGCAACGGCAGTACAATTAGGATAAAAAGCGCGATCAGAGCAAGTGTCAGGGACCATCCCCTGATGTGTTTAACAGACAAACCTCCCATCGGCTTATTTGAACATTTGCGTGAACTTTTCCGTCACGTCTGATCCGTGTTCACCCATCCATTCCCAGTTGGTTTTCAGCAATGGGATTTCGTCGAGGTTTGCACGCTTGTCAGCTTTGATATCCGTGCGTCCAGGGAGTAGGGAAGCATCTGCTACTAGTTTCTGTGCTTCGTCTGACAACAGATAGTCAATGAACGCTTTAGCATTTTGCTCATGCTGTGTGGACTTGAGGATTGCGGCAGGACGCGGGCTAATGACCGTTCCCTCTGTCGGATAGACGATGTCTATCGGCTCGCCTTTGGCTTTAGCCTTGTAGGTCATGTAATCGACCGCAGCGACGACTACACCTTTAGCCCCCGTAATCACTGGATCCAGCGCTTCCTGATTGGCACCGGCCATGGCCACACCGTTAGCCTTGTACCGCTCAAACAACGTCCAGCCTCCATCGCCCTTGGCGCTCAGATAGCCTGTCATAAAATCCAACGCTGAGCCAGACAGCGATGGATCGGGAATGTTAACCTGATCCTTGTACTCAGGCTTCGCCAAATCGGCCCATGAAGTAGGTGGCGTTTTCACTAACTTCGTGTTAAATGCAATACCCAAAGCAGAAGCACTTGTGCTGAAATAGTGACCCTCCTTATCAGACCAATCCGGGTTTAGCTTGTCCGCATTTTTAGCGTCCGGATAGGGGAGTGTGAGTCCTTCCTTTTTCAAGCCTTGTACAGACGGAAGCGATGCCAGCACAACCACGTCTGCTACCGGATTCGTTTTCTCCGCTTCCATGCGGGCTAAAATCTTACCTGTCGTTCCCTGGAATAACTCTACCTTAACTCCACTCTGCGCCTCATACCCCGCTACCAGCTTTTTCGCCAGTCCATCCGGGCCTGCGCTGTAAACAACCAGCTTCTGATCGGTGGACGCCGCTGCGCCCGCTGGTTTTGCTGATCCATCGGCTTGTGCCCCATCCTTCGATGTCGTAGCCGTTCCGCAGCCTGCCACAGCCAGTCCAAAAGTCAATGTTAAAGCAAGCATAGCCCCTTTTTTCCATCCTGTACGAAAAACACGCCTATTCATCATCTTATATAACCCCTTTTCCCTATGTTTCAAGTTGGTGGATGTATTGCGGTGATACCCAAATATGCATTTGTTCGCCTATGGGCAAGCGGGTGGAGTGATAGGCAGTCCATTGCTCGCCGTTTTCGGCTACTAGACGGATTTCATAGCGATCGCCAACATAGCTGACATGCAGGATCTCTACTGTAAAAGTGTGCTGATCCGCTTGCTCCTGGTCCCATCGGACATGTTCAGGTCGAAATAGTGTCCGTTCCAACTCGATCCAGTTGGATTTGCCGATAAAGCTTGCCACCTCTGGATGAGACGGACAACCATAGATCACCTCTGGTGTTCCGGTCTGCAAAATATGTCCACTTTTCATAACCACTACTTCATCAGACATGGACATGGCCTCGATCTGATCATGAGTGACATATAAGGCGGTCAGCCCCAGATCGCGCACAAGTGATATCATCTCAATGCGCATCTCCTCCCGAAGTACGGCATCCAGTGCACTGAGTGGCTCGTCGAACAAAACCAGTCGAGGCCGGATAGCAACTGCTCTTGCAAAAGCAACCCGCTGCTGCTGACCACCGGACAGCTGATGGGGATAGCGATCCTCCATCCCTGACAACCTCACCTTATCGAGCGCCTCCAGCACCACTGCCCGCAGTTCCTTGCCTTGAGCGCTAACAGCCCCTTTTCCCCGCTTGCTCGCTCGCAAGCCGAAGGCCACATTTTCAAACACCGTCATATGCGGCCACAGCGCAAAATCCTGAAAGACCATACCAAAGTGGCGGAGATGTGCGGGAACATCCTTTTTGCGTTCAGCTGAAAAGAGAATTTCCTCTCCCATCGTGATTGTGCCGGTATCTGGTGTCTCCAGACCAGCAATCAAGCGCAAGAGCGTCGTCTTCCCACAACCGGACGGTCCAAGCAGTGTGGTGAACTTGCCCTGTCGTACGACCAGATTCGTCTCATGCAACGCGGTGGTATGGCCGAAGGTTTTACTTAATCCGCGAATATATAGATCCTGATTCATCGCATTACCTGCCTGTTCTTGTGACTGACCCCAGTGTAAAACTTGAATTCGCAACCTGTGTTATTGGGAAGTTAAAACAAAATTAATTATTTCAATGAATTGTGTTAACACTCATAGATTTAATCTATATAGAGGCGGTTGATGCTGTTGCCCAGAGAATAAGCATGATTGTTTGACTTAACTGAAAGCGAGGCATTCTAAGTGAACTTAAGTCTTCTAAAGTTACATATTGTAGAGCTGCTGAACAAGCACCATAAAATTACCACCGTAGCCGAGGTTCTCGGCCTAAAGCAACCCACTGTTACTTTTCATATGAAAAATCTGGAGCGTGAGTTTGGAGTAAAGCTATTTGATACACGTATGGGCAAAATCATCCTGACGGATGCCGGAAATGCGCTGCTGCACTATGCTACCAAGATTAATGCACTTGCGGCTGAGGCTGAGCGGGTTGTCCGTGAGTTCGATACGCTCCAACGAGGGAGTATACGGATTGGCGCAAGCTATGTACCTGCCACCTATCTGCTTCCTGCCGTGCTGCATCGGTTTGCCCGCGAGCATCCGGGCATTCACATTGCCTTGTCCGTGAAAACAGCGCCCGTGATCAAGGACATGCTCGCTCGCCACGAAATTGACCTCGGCATTATTTCGGCAGAGCCGTTTCAATCCCCAACGCTGCTCTCAGAATCCTTGGGAGAAGATGAACTGGTGCTCATCTGCTCACCCACTCATCCGCTCGCTAACGAAACCGATTTAACACCCGAGCGCATCGCTTCTTCCTCTTTTGTGTTGCATGGGAAGGATTCCAGCACACGCCACGTGACTGACAAATGGCTGGAGCGCGGAAGGCGCCGACTTCCATCCTATCTGGAATTGGATTCACTGGAAGCTATCAAACAGGCGGTTATGCTGGGAGAACACATCTCCTTTGTCTCTCGCCTTGCTGTTCAATCAGAGGTTGAGCGGGGTTTACTGATCATAAGACCTATTCCGGGACAGCCTGTTGAGCGGCATATTTATATGGTCAGCAACAAAGATCGTCATCGCTCCGCGCTGATTCACAGATTCACTAAATATTTATGATGGAACCAAGATTAAATCTTAGCTGTCATATAAAAATTATGGTATTTTTTAACCAGAATACCATCTTAGCTTGACATACGACTGACAAATCACCCGTAAAGTGAAGCGTGTAACCTATTCGGACGAACAGGAGAGGATGAAATGAAAACAAGCCTGCGTATCACTAAATTCATGTCAGTAGTAACTCTGAGTGCAGTGCTGCTCGCAACAGGATGGAAAGGTGCAGAGCCCGTACAAGCCGCTGCCAATGCCACACCAAGCTATGAGGTAAAGCTGCTGCTGGATACAGCTCAGGTCCTCAATGCGGATGGCTCTTTAAAAAGCGGTATTGTAAATGAGTTCGGAATCAGTGAAGATGCGCAACGATTAAGCGTCGAGTATTTTGATACAGACTCCTTGCAATTGAATGACGAGGGCTGGAACGTTAGATTTCGCAAAAAAGAGGACAAAAAAAATTATGAGTTAACCTACAAAAAGCGATATACGATCACAAACGGGAATATCGACGCAGCACTTACCCAAGCGAATAAAGAAGGCTTCAGTGCCTCTGATGATAATTATGAGGCTGAGGTGGATTGGGGATACAGCAAGCAGACATTAAGCTTTTCCAATGACAAGAAAACGAACGCCTCCAAAGGATTAGCTCTGCCTTCCCCGGATCAGGCATTAAAACAATTGCAGGACAATCTTCCGGGCAAGCTGCAAAACTGGAAAAGCAGCAACTGGGGCAAACATACCTTGGCAAACTCCAGAGTACGCGGTCCTGTACAGGTCAACAAATATAAGGGCAGCTTTCAGGGCTTGGATACTGACGTTGAAGTATGGCCTATTCGCAGCGCCAACGGATCGGGTACCGACAATATCATCGAAATCTCCTTCAAAACTTCGGATTACAATACTGCCGCAAGCAACCGCACCAAGCTGATGAATCTGCTACAATCCAAAGGATGGCTGATTCCTGCCGATTCCCTGAAAACGAATCTGGTACTGGAACGCTATTAAGCTACTCAAACTTATTGTATTCAAACCAAAAAAAGGAACCGAACGAGCCTCCCTAGAGGGCAGCACGAACGGTTCCTTTAACCATTATACATATGACTACAAAATCATTATGTTGCAGTTGTTTACTTTACATACGTTCCGGTGCAGACACGCCCACCAGCTTCAGTACGTTGGCAATGGTCGTGCGGACCGCGCCAAACAACGCCAAGCGAGCTTGCGTTTGAGCGGCATCCTCCGTGATGACACGCTCTGCTTTATAGTAGCTGTGGAACATGGATGCCAGCTCGTAGACATAGCGAATCATACGATGCGGCGCAAAGTTTGCAGCTGCCACCGATACTTCCTCTGGCAACTCGCCAATTTTGCGCAACAAATCGTATTCATGCTCAGCCGTCAGCTTCGACAAGTCAACTTCTGCCAATGGCAGTACAGCAATACCCTGCTCTTCGGCTTGACGATATACGCTGCATGCACGTGCATGTGCATATTGCACGTAGAATACCGGATTCTCATTGGAGGTAGAAATCGCCAAATCCATATCAAAATCCAGATGCGAATCCATACTACGCATGGTGAAGAAGTAACGAATCGCGTCTACGCCCACTTCTTCCATCAGATCCTCCATCGTTACGGCCTTGCCAGTACGCTTGGACATTTTTACTTTTTCACCGTTTTGGAACAAGCTGACCATTTGGGCAATCAGTACTTTAAGCTTATCTGGGTCATTGCCCAGTGCTTCCATTGCGGCCTTCATCCGTGGAATATAGCCGTGGTGATCCGCTCCCCAGATGTTGATGATCGTGTCATACCCACGAGCATATTTGTCGCGGTGATAGGCGATATCCGGAGTCAGGTACGTATAAGTGCCGTCATTTTTGATCAATACGCGGTCTTTATCGTCACCATACTTAGTCGTGTTCAGCCAAGTAGCTCCGTCCTTATCATAAATTTCCTCACGGTCACGCAGCTCATTCAGTGCTTTAAGCACTTCACCGTTATCATACAGTGATGTTTCACTAAACCAGGAATCAAAAGGTACACGGAACCGCTCCAGATCACGCTTGATCTTATTCAGTTCCTTTTCCAGACCGTATTCACGGAAATAAGCGGCACGATCTCCTGGTTCCATAGACAACAAAGAATCGCCCTTCTCAGCCACCAGTTCCTTCGCAAACCCGATGATATCCTCACCATGGTATCCGTCCTCCGGCATCTCCGCAGGCTGTCCTAGCTCCTGCAAATAACGCGCTTCGATGGAACGGCTCATATTGTAAATCTGGTTCCCCGCATCATTAATGTAATATTCACGAGTGACTTGATATCCGGCAAAATCAAGCACATTACAGAGCGCATCCCCTACGGCTGCACCACGTGCATGGCCCAAGTGAAGACTCCCAGTCGGATTGGCGCTGACAAATTCGATCTGTACCTTTTTGCCCTCACCTACCTGTACACGACCGTAATCTGCTCCTTGCTCCTGTACTTGTCCGATCACTGCATAGAGGTAGCTCTTGTTCAGGCGAAAGTTAATAAAGCCTGGTCCCGCGATTTCCGCACTTTCAATAGAAGCGGAAGCTAAGTCCATATTCGCAATCAGATCTTCAGCGATTTGACGCGGATTCTTCTTCGCAATGCGAGTGAGCTGCATGGCTACGTTGGTAGCTAAGTCACCGTGTGACTTGTCCTTAGGTACCTCCAGCGTAATGGTCGGCAGCTCTTCGCGACCCACGATTCCAGCAGCCAGCACCGCTGCCTCGATTGCTGAGGTCACCTTTTGATTAATAAGTTCCAGTGGATTGCTTGTCATGATTGTTGCTCCTCCTGTATATGCAAACTGATGGCAAAATGCCCCGAGAAATCCTCAAATACGTATAGATCATAAGTCCAGCTCACTTGTCCGGTGAATCCATCCATCCGAATATCGAGCTTCTGCGTATGCGCAGACATGTTCAGGTTTAAATAAGGCGAGCGGTAAAATCCAGGCAACCTGCGTCCCAGCGCGAACGACTGCTCTGATTGTACCTCACCGTGACGAATCAGCTTTAGCTCATCCGGTCCGATCTTGACTGTGTTCCGTGTCGTACCGCCCTCAGGACTCTCTTGCGGCTCCTCGTACCTTATATATAGATGCTTCCCGCGAACGATTGCTTCTCCAGGAAGCTCCTGTACCACATCTTCTCCGTCATGATGACTATGAAGACGGATTCGAACCTTTGCATTGTGTGGCATGTGTTCAAACTCCATTCTATCGCTATCCTACTGTACTACTATATCCAGTTCCCGATTGCAATTCAAATGAGTTTTTACAAAAAGATGCTTTCGCCCTTAAAAAATTCAACTACTGTAGGTCAGCTACACTGGATGCCTGACTAAAACTTTCAATGAACCGGGAAGCCAAAGAAGACATGTATTTATCCTTCAACCAGACGGCAGCCACACGAGTGTGCAAATCTTCACACATAATTTCCTTAACAATTAAATGATTATTGCTGCCCAAAGACAATGCGGAGCTCGAAATCATGCCAATACCCAGCCCTTCGTTGGCCCAAAGAAGCGTGGTGCGGGCATCGTCATTTTTGCAAAAGTAGTTTGGCTCAAAGCCATGCTTCATACAGGTGTCGTGGATCAATTGCTCAAAACGACGATATACGATGAGTGGTCTGTTCTTCAGCTCAGCCAATGATATGCTCTTCTGTTCGGGACTCCAATCATGTTCTTCCGTCATCACTGCTACCATCGGCTCAGTGGACGCATATCTACACCCTAAATCAGTGGTATTAAAAGGAGTTCTGACGATACCGACCTCTACAATTCCTTTGTTCAGAAGATCGAGAATCCGGAAGGTATTTCCCTCATGTATTTCAAATTTTACACCCGCATAGGTTTTATGAAATTCGGAAAGCCTGTCTTTCATCAGGGTTGCCCCAGAGGAAGAAACCGTTCCAATGGTGAGCGTCCCCTTCATCCCCATGGCGAAATCGTTTATTTCCCTTGTCGTAGCATCCGTCAGCTCCAAAATCTGCTTGGCCCTGTTCCGTAAAATGATTCCCGCCTCTGTCAATTGAATGCTTCGTGAGCCTCGATGCACAAGCTTTACACCCAGCTCTTCCTCCAGCTGCATAAGCTGTTGACTTAAGGGAGGCTGTGCGATTTGCAGTTTTTTGGCTGCCGCTGTAATCTGTCCAGCGTCTGCAATCGCTAAAAAATACTTGAGATGTCTCAATTCCATCATGAACCTCCGGTCCTGATATATGTAAAACCTATATCTCTAATATATATTAAATATTATTCATATGGTTGGGGATATGCCATAATCATATTCAGATATGCAATTACAATAGAAAACTTTATACAATATTCAGGTTAGGTGATGGTTGATTTGCTGAAATTTGCTGTTTTTTTGAAACCCTATAAAAAGGAAACGATTCTTGGGCCTCTGTTTAAACTAATTGAGGCTATTCTGGAATTGTTGTTGCCTACTATGGTGGCTTTAATGATTAATCATGGCGTTGGTAAGGGAGACACCCATTATGTTTGGCAAATGGGTCTTTTAATGTTGCTCATGACTATACTGGGCTTTGGCAGTTCTCTAGTGTGCCAGTTTTACGCAGCCCGTGCTTCCCAAGGATTCGGAACCACACTGCGCAATACGATGTTTAAGCATATTTCATCGTTTTCTTATGCAGATCTCGATAAATTTGGTACGCCCTCTCTCATCAACCGAATTACGAATGATGTCAATCAGCTGCAAACAGCTGTAGCGATGTTGATTCGTCTGGTTATTCGTGCTCCTTTTATTTGTATCGGGGCGATCATCATGTCCATGATACTGGACTTCCGCCTTGCTTTGGTGCTGTTGGCGGCTACACCCGTTCTGGCTTTGATTCTGTATGTAGTCATTACGAAGGCTTCTCCGCTGTACCAGCTATACCAGAAAAAGCTCGATAAAATCGCTCTGGTGCTAAGCGAAAATCTCACAGGTGTAAGGGTTATCCGTGCATTTGCCAAAAGAGGAGCTGAACGAGTAAAGTTCAATACTGCCTCAGATGACCTGACCCAGACCGCTATTCGTGTCGGCCGTATTTCTGCTCTACTTAGCCCAGCCACCTTACTGGTGGTCAACGGAGCTATTATTGCCATTCTGTGGATCGGCGGTATCCATATCCAATATGGATCTCTTACACAAGGAGAGATTATTGCGTTTATTAATTACATTACGCAGATTTTACTGGCCCTGATTGTGGTGACGAATCTCATTATTCTGTTCACCAAGGCGGCCACTTCAGCCGCGAGAATTCAGGAGGTCCTAGACACGGAAGCTTCGATTTCCGATACTGCCAATTCTGCATCATTCGATCAGGGAAGAACGGGTAAAATCAGCCCAGTACCAGCCATCTCTTTTGATCATGTCTCCTTTGGCTACAATAAGACAGGACAACTGGCACTTAGCGATGTAGTCGTAGACATCTATCCCGGTGAAACGGTTGGAATCATAGGAGGAACAGGCTCGGGAAAATCCACCTTCGTGAATCTGATTCCCCGCTTCTATGATGCAGTAGAAGGTTGTGTACGTGTCGATGGCATCGACGTACGGCATTACAAGCTGGAGCAATTGCGGCAGAAAATCGGGATTGTTCCACAAAAGGCACTGCTGTTCACAGGGTCTATAGCGGATAATATCCGTTGGGGACATGAACATGCCACCGATGAGGAAGTCGCCCGGGCCGCCGCTATCGCGCAAGCGGATGAATTTATTTCTAACTTACCGGAAAAATTCGACGCCCCGATCATGCGAGGTGGACTTAATCTGTCAGGCGGCCAAAAGCAGCGACTTACCATTGCCAGAGCTATTGTAGGCAATCCGGAAATACTGATTTTGGATGATTCCTCAAGCGCACTTGATTTTGCAACTGATGCCGCCCTTCGGAAATCGCTTCGGGAAAATAGCACCCGCATGACTGTCCTGCTGGTCTCACAACGAGTAAGCAGTGTACAGCATGCCGATAAAATCATTGTATTTGATGAAGGCCGGATTGTCGGGATCGGCACACATGATCAGTTGATGAGCAGCTCGGAGGTATATCAGGAAATTAATCGCTCCCAGCTCTCAACGCAGGAGGTAGACCAATGAGTGGCAAGGAAACCTGGAGAAGATTGTTAACCTATGTGGGACAATATAAATCAACAACGTTTTGGGTCATCGTCAGTGCGATTCTCAGCGTGCTCGCCAGTCTGGTCGGACCCTATATGATTGGTCGGGCTATCGACCATATGGTGAATAAGGGAACGGTAGACTTTAGAGGTATTGCACAGATTTTAGCTGGACTAGGCGTTGTATATGTTGTAGGCAGTCTATTTAGTTGGCTGCTCACATATTTGACGAACCGCATTGCTTTTCAGACTGTAAATGATATGCGACGGGAGTTATTCGATCATTTTAATATCCTTCCGTTAAGCTTTCATGACAATCATCCGCAAGGAGATAGTATTAGCCGTTTTGTGAACGATATGGATGCCGTGTCGGATGGCTTGTTGCAGGGCTTTTCCACCTTGATCACCGGATTGATTACTATTGTTGGTTCGATTGTACTCATGCTGTATATCAGTCCAGTGATGACGCTGGTGGTATTAGTGTCTGCCCCCATCACATATGGCGTTGCACGGTTCATTACTACAAGATCGCAACGTATGTTCCGCGAACAGGCCAAAATTTTAGGAAGTCTGAACGGTTATGTGGAAGAAATGATTGGCGGACAGCGGGTAGTTACTGCCTTTCATTATGAAAATCGCTCGCTTGAGGAATTTTCCGCCCGAAACGAGCAATTGTATCAAGCGGGAGTTAAATCACAGTTTTATGGATCATTGTCCAATCCTTCTACCCGTTTGGTCAACAACATGACTTTTTCAGTCACCGCTATGATTGGCTGTATTTCGATCATTTTGGGTGGGATTTCGGTAGGCGGTTTATCGAGCTTTCTCATCTACACCAATTTGTTCGCCAAACCTTTTAATGAAATCACAGGGGTGCTGACTCAGTTTCAGGCTGCTACGGCTTCTGCTCAACGCATATTTGCTATTTTGGATTCGCCGCCGGAGCAACCGGAAAAATCGAACGCCGTACAGCTGGAGCGTAGCAAAGGCACGATT
This sequence comes from Paenibacillus sp. DP01, assembly GCF_044784315.1. Taxonomy (NCBI): domain Bacteria; kingdom Bacillati; phylum Bacillota; class Bacilli; order Caryophanales; family Paenibacillaceae; genus Paenibacillus; species Paenibacillus sp. DP01. The sequence goes on along the minus strand of NZ_CP173059.1, from coordinate 149,984 downwards.
CTGTTTGATCATGTGAAATTTTCCTATAATCCGGAACGGACGCTCATCACGAACTTTAGTTTGGAGGTCAAGCCAGGCACCCGCGTAGCTATTGTTGGGCAGACTGGAGCAGGCAAAACCACACTCGTTAACCTGCTCATGCGCTTTTACGATGTGGACAGCGGTTCGATCTCCATCGATGGGGTGAATATCAACGATATGAGCCGGGACAGCCTGCGGACTAACTTTGGTATGGTGCTTCAGGATACATGGCTGTTCAGCGGAACGATTCGGGACAATATCGCTTACGGGAAGCCAGAGGCCACAGACGAAGAAGTTATCGCGGCTGCGACAGCTGCCAATGCGCATAGCTTTATCAAGCGCCTGCCTCATGGTTACGATACGGTCATCAGCGGGTCAGGCGACAGCCTGTCGCAAGGGCAAAAGCAGCTGCTCACCATCGCGAGAGTGATTCTCGTCGATCCACCTATGCTCATTCTGGATGAAGCAACCAGCAGCATAGACACCCTTACAGAAGCCCGTATCCAAAAGGCTTTTATGAAAATGATCGATGGACGCACCAGCTTCGTCATCGCCCACAGACTATCAACCATCCGCGAAGCGGATCTGATTTTATACATGAAAAACGGTGATGTCGTCGAAAGCGGTACCCATGAAGGACTGCTCGCAAGCGGCGGCCATTATGCCTCGCTTTATAACAGCCAGTTCACTACGGCCTAACATCGCAGTTATGGTAACAGGACGTTACGTTCGTAAAAAACGTTCTCCTTAAAAGTCGGTTGCTCTTATGCAACCGACTTTTTTGTTGTGGCACAGAAAGGAGCTATTGCTTATGTAATTCATATCCCTGCTCCCGTAGCGGTCGGATGATCAATCGGTTCGTCTTCCTGAAAATCACGCCGATACCACCAGCCGATCAGAACAGCAATGGTAGTCATAGCCGCAGCCAGCAAATACACCTGCACCATGCCGAATCGGTCAGCATACCAGCCCATGAATAATAAAGCCAGGCCAAAAGCGAGATTGGTAATTACATCAATCCCTGCCATCACTTTGGGTAGTTGGGCTGCCGGTGCACTGCTTTGTAGCAAGGTGCGGCGAATAATGCCCGCCATTTGAACAGGTAAGCCTGATACAGCAAAAAGAACAAGCGCAGCCACGGGAATGGTATTTAGCGCAAATACAATGGTAATCAGTACATACACCAGCAAAGCTCCGAGCATGTACAAAAAGCTGTTCTTTTGCAACCGTTTAACCAAGCCAACAACAATTAACCCACCCAAAATCGTGCCGGAGAAAAAGGACGCATTCATAAAGCCCCACCAGCTCTCATCACGATGCAACACTTGGCTGACGTACGCCAAAATAAATACACCGAGCCAGGAGACTCCCCCAATACTGTCCACGCTATCGACGATCATCAGAGAACGAATACGGCGGTTGTGCCAAATGATTTTCCAGCCTTCCCCAAGCTCTTTCCAATGGGAGCCTCTTTCCTTTTCCTTTGCGGGTTCTTCCGCATTTGTTGGGGAATTCGAAGCTTCAAGACCTAGGTGCTTCTGATCCAGCGGATCACGAATGAAGGACGTGACAGTTACAGCCACGAGATAACAACAGGAGGCAATTGCAAGCGTATTCAGGGAACCCAGCCAAGCCACAATAATTCCGCTTAATGCCCAGCCTGCACACCTTACCACCTGATCACTGACCGCTACCATGCCGTTGGCACGCATCAGTCCTTCACCCGTAGCCAAACGGGGTACAAGCGCATTACGCGCAGGATTGGTCCAGCCATCTAGGAAAGACATACCGAACACCATTACAAAAATAAACAGAAACGACCTCTGCTCAGGTACGATCCACAAATAAAGCAGCAGCAACGTAAAAATGACGAACTGCCCAAACTGGGAAAATAGAAGAACCTGCGTCAGCCGAAATCGACCGAGCACGATCGGTGCAACAAGCCCACTAAGCACTTGAGCTGACAACCGGAACAACGGGATTAAAATAGTCGTCATTAAGGAATTACTTGAACTGAACACCAACACCACCACACTCAACATATAGATGATATCTGCTGCGTTGGAGATCGTCTGAGACCCCAACAGGTAATAAAAAGAGCGTCTGATCAAAAAAGTTTCCCCCTCTTTGGTACATCGCCAATTTATGTATTTCCATAACCAAACCTCCCCTGTCGATTACAAATCTGTTAAATGTCTGGTTTTTTGTATGTTCTACACGCACCCTTAAATTTCCTTCTTTTATCTTAAAAGGAAATTCAGTGTCCACTATATTCTCATCCCTACTACGTTCTGATTTAACACAAAAAAAGCGTCTATAGCGCTCTTTTCGCTCTATACTGGCGATAAAGATCCCTACGACGCTTCTTAAAATGTTTACTTTGTTAAATCTTCCACAAATTTAGGCAGTACAAACGCTGCTTTGTGCAGACGCGGACTGTAATATCGAGTGTCCATCTCTGGAATTTGGTTCTCGTCCACTTCGAGCGGATCATATTTCTTGCTGCCCAATGTAAATGTCCATAGACCGCTTGGATAGGTTGGAATGTTTGCACCATACACACGCACAATCGGGAAAATCTCTTTTACATCTTTGTTGACCTTCTGAATCAGGTCAGCCTTGAACCAAGGATTATCCGTCTGCGCCACGAAAATGCCGTCTTCCTTCAGCGCCTCAAAAATACCTTGGTAAAACCCACGTTCGAACAGCGGCGCTGCCGGACCCACTGGCTCCGTCGAATCGACCATAATCACATCGTATTCATTTTTGTGTTCGATAATATGCATGTAACCATCATTGACCAGCACTTCCACATTAGGCTCGTCCAACTTCCCGGCAATTTCAGGTAAATATTTTTTAGAATATTCAATGACTTTACCGTCGATCTCAACCAATACAGCCTTTTCCACTTCAGGATGCTTGATGACCTCACGGATAACGCCGCCATCGCCGCCACCCACAACCAAAACCTTTTTCGGATTCGGATGTGTATTTAAGGCCGGATGCGCTACCATTTCGTGATATACAAACTCATCCTTAACCGTTGTCATCACCATGCCGTCCAGAACAAGCATATTGCCGAATTCCTCCGTCTCGATCATTGCCAGATCCTGAAAATCTGTTTTCTCAGAGACGTAGGTTTGTTTGATTTTTGCTGTAATGCCGAAAGAGGGAGTCTGCTTCTCCGTAAACCACAAGTCCATCATTCCAACCTTCTTTCTGATCAAAGTATGTGTCCGGCAATCCGGTAGCATAAACATGGACTTTCCCTTATAACTGCAACACGCAAACGCCGAGTTTGCTATATTTATTGTACCAAACACACTTGAATTTCACACTTTTTGCATTATAAGCGATACCTGAATGGACTGCAAAAGCATTTTTAGGGCTTAATCTTGTTTAAAATAGATACGTATGCGCATCTGATGAATAGACGCTTTCGGATTGACTATACTGAGAACATCAACTATGGAAGGAGGTGGCATGATGACCGATACTACCGGGCGGTCCTCCAAGCGTAAACCGCTTTGGCTTCGATGCTTTCAAGGGCTGATGTCTCTCACGATTCTGACGGTCATCGCCGCCTGCATTCTGCTCGCTTATTTGTACACAACCAGTCTTCCACTCGCCGATACAGATCGGAATTCACGTCTGCTCGATAGTCAGGGGCAAGTCATTGCTACCTTCTCTGCCGGAGGCAAGGAATCTATTCCTGTCCAGCTTGATCATATTTCGCCCGATTTAATAGCAGCTACACTGGCTGTGGAAGACCGGAAGTTTTACGATCATTTTGGCTTTGATTTCAAAGGCCTGGGCCGGGCAGTAATCGTTAATTTGACCCGCTGGGATATGTCACAGGGGGCCAGCACGCTGACTCAGCAGCTTGCGCGCAATCTGTACTTATCTCACGAGAAAACCTGGACGCGCAAGGCCAAAGAGGCCATCTATACTGCACAGCTTGAAATGAAGTATTCCAAGGATGAGCTGCTGCAAATGTATTTGAATGAAATTTACTATGGCCATGGGGCCTATGGCATTGAGGCGGCCTCGCAAATGTATTTCGGTAAATCCGCAAAGGATCTGGATTTGGCCGAAAGCGCCCTATTGGCAGGTATTCCGAAAGGACCGACCTACTATTCACCCTATAATCATATGAAAAACGCAAAGGATCGGCAGAAAATTGTACTGGACTCTATGGCACTCATCGGTAAAATTACACCAGCTGAAGCCAGCAAGGCCTATGAGGAAATACTGCCCTTGCGGCCCGAGAGCCAGCGTCGGACAGTGGAAGCCGCCCCCTGGTTTCGCGATTACGTTCGCCAACTAGCGACTCATCAACTTGGGATTGGCGAAGCGGTGCTTGAGCATGGCGGGCTAAGCATTTATACGACGCTGGACATGCACATGCAACAGGCAGCCGAGGCGGCTGTCAATGAGGGCATGAAGAACAGCAACGGACTGGAAACTGCATTAATCTCTATGGACCCGCGTAACGGACATGTCAAGGCTATGGTCGGCGGAACGAACTATGTAGGGAATCAATATAACCATGCGCTAGCCACAACCCGGCAGCCAGGCTCCTCTTTCAAGCCGATCATGTATCTCAGCGCGCTCGATTCCGGTGAATTGACAAGTACGTCTAAGTTCGAAAGCCGACCAACGTTGTTCCACTACGACAACAACCGTAAAACTTATAAGCCCAAAAATTTTGGAGACAAATATTGGGGCGAAATAGATCTACGGCGCGCCATTGCGGCGTCTGATAATATTTATGCCGTCAGCACCATTTTGCAGGTGGGAGCGGATAAGGTCATGGACCTCGCCAGCAAAATGGGCATTACGAGCGAGCTCAAGCCCGTGCCTTCGCTGGCATTAGGCGTGTCGCCCGTCAGCCCGTTCGAGATGGCCTCGGCCTTCTCGGTCATCAGCAGCGGCGGGCAAAAGGTGGCTCCGGTAGCGGTGCTGCGCATCACCGATGCGGCCGGACGATCGCTGTACGAAGCACCGCAGGCCGCACCTGTGCAGGTCGTGAAGCCCGCCTCCGCCTATGTCCTCACACGCCTCATGGAAGGCGTGTTTGAAGAAGGCGGCACCGGCAACCGGGTCGCGAAGCTGATCAAACGCCCGGTTGCCGGCAAGAGCGGCACGACCAACACGGACGCATGGATGGTCGGCTTCACCCCCGAGCTATCCACCGCTGTTTGGGTTGGATATGACAAAGGCAAGGCCATCAGCACGCAGGATGCCCGGCGGGCGGCACCGATTTTCGCACAATATACAGAAAAAGCGCTGGAGAATGTGCCGCCCAAAATCTTCCCGATCCCTGACGGCGTAGTCAGCGCCTATATTGATCCGGCCAGCGGCAAGCTGGCTGCGCCGGACAGTCCCGACAAGCGGCTGGAGGTATTCATTAGCGGTACCGAGCCAAAAGAGACCCTATCGGGTCAGAATAACCCACAGGCATCGGCACCTGCTGACCAAGCGGAACGGCAGGCCGAAAAAAAATCCTGGTGGGGCAATTTTAAGCGATGGTGGATGGAGTAATAGCAAAAAAAGACTGGGAAACGCCATGATGCGCTCTCCCAGTCTTTTTTATCTTTACTTCACTTATTTCATTCGCCCATTATAGCTCTCTTGCCAGTGCCATCAGCCATTCCCCAGTTAAGCCCCGTTCTTCCCTAAAGCTGCGCTATTACCAAAAACAACTAAACGACTCAATACGGTTGGTGTCTACACCATAGTAAAACCAGAAACGTCCACTCCACCGAAAACCCGCTACCGATGTTCTGCCTACAAAGACAGGGTACATCCAGAAACGCTCTCCGTTCGTCAGCCATACAAACGTATTGCGGTACAAACAACCGAAAATGGCTCCAGGGTCAACCGCAAATGTTGAAACTAGCGGCTTTGGTGGCGTAAATGGTGGTGGGGGGGAAGTTGGTGCTTGAGCTTGTTGCCCACCTTGCGGACCGAACGGCCCTTGCGGCGGCGGTGAGAAAGGCTGGGGCGAAAAGGGGCCTGGCCCTGGTGGCGGACCTACCGGAGACGGAAACGAATCCTGTATATCAGGAAATTGTGGAATCGAAGGACCTGACGGTGTGAATGGACCCGGAGTACCCGGTTGCGTTCCGAAAGGAACTTGTGGCAGTAAAGACATGTGTTTCACTCCTTGTGTTCTAGGCTGATGTATCCTATGCGGGACATCAGCCCGTGGACTGGGCGAATCCCTATATCACCGCCAAACTCCGTCATTTCGTCCTTTTATGCCAAAATTTCTTATATCTCAACCCGATTAACTCCCCGTCTGGACATGCTCCAGCTCAATTTCATGCACCATTTTGATCTCGATTCGTTTCCTAATCTCATCATACTGTTCCAGAAGCCGGTGCTCATACCCCAAATGTTCGTTCATCCAACCTATCATAGAGTCATCCTTATGCTCCATCGACCAGCTAAACAAATCGCTATAGATTTGAGCAAATGATTCCTCGTTACAGCGAGCGAACCGGATTGGCCGAGCTCTATAGCTGAGCTTTAGTTCCAACATTTCATATAACACATCCAAGCGGTACTCCAATGCCTGTACACCTGCTTTGAATACATCGTAGCTTTTTATATCCTGAATAAGCTCTCTAAAGGTCAACCCTACATGCTGCATAGCAATATAAGACCACACACAACTTCCCGTAGCCGTTCCATGAGCCTCCCAAAGCGGATTCCACAAAATAGATCGGATCGTATCCTTCTGCTTTTCTCCAAACAATGCAATTCCAGCAATAATTCCCGCATTACAGTCTACAGAAGCATGCCGCTCTCCCCAATGCACCAATCGCGGAACCATATCCTCAGTAGTACATTTAAAGCTCAGTAGAGGTAAGAATTCATTAAACAGATTTTGATTCACTGCTTTTTCCAATTCAGTTGCCAATCGTTCACGAAACGATTCGCATGGAAGATGTACGAGCCCCAAACAAGCATCCACGGATGCTGCCCCATAGGGCCCGTTCAACCATGCGACGAGATCAGCCGCAGCTTCCACATAACCCAAATAACCTAACACATGCAGCACACCATCAGGTATATGTTCCTGGGATGTCTGATTTCGAACGTAACGCTCGTACATATCCTGCGCCAGAGCAACATCTCCGCATCTCATGATCGGCCCAAGTAACAAACCCCTAACATAGTGATCAGGATCTTCTACAAAAAGCCAATATAACTCCCAAGCATCCTCCGCGGTTCCGTATTGGGCAACTACATCCGTATAGGCCGAAATAATGCTGGCGTCCAGTTTCCTGCCTGAACCCACCATCTCAATAAGCTTTGCTGTCGCATCTATCATCTGGTTTCCCCTTCCCAGTTATGCCTATCTTTCTTTATGAAGTACTTCTCTAATCATGAATATTTCTATTACTAAAGAGAAAAAATGTTATCATCTATAATCCACTCAAGGGAGCTGATCTGATGCAGGATTCTAGTCCAAAAATCACAACGTTTTTCATGTTCCCCGGTCAAGCAGAGGAAGCCATGCAATATTATACCTCTGTATTTAAGCCGTCTGGTATCATGAGCATTTTTCATCAGGAAGATGGGACCGTGTTACATGCCGTATTCAACCTCAAAGGGCAAACCTTTATGGCCATAGATTATAACCATCAGGACAAACACTCTTTTACTCCAGCTTTATCGCTATTCGTCACTTGTGATTCGGAAGAAGAAATTCATCGTGTGTTTGGTCAGCTATCTCAGGAAGGCCGAGTTTTGATGCCCCTTGAAGCCTCGCCCGTAAGCCAACAGTTTGGCTGGGTCGAAGATAAATACGGTGTTTCATGGCAATTGAATTTGGCAAAAGGGTAATCGACCTATTTTACTTAGCAATACACCATCCTGCATCTTTTTTTGGTATTATTACATGTAGTAGGTGCTAATAAAAGGATGTGTATTTATTGTATACTGCCGATTGTGAAAAATGTTTTGGTTTATGCTGTGTCGCCTTGCCTTATGCCAAATCTGCTGATTTTGCCTTTAACAAGGATGGAGGAACTCCCTGTCAACATCTAAATGCGGATTATCGCTGTGACATTCATAAGAACCTGAGGAATAAAGGCTTGCGAGGCTGTACAGTATATGATTGCTTTGGGGCAGGTCAAAGAATTTCCCAAGTTACATACAACGGAAAAAGCTGGCGAGACGACCCGGCAATAGCTGATGAAATGTTCAATCTATTTCCCATCATGCAGCAGCTTTATGAAATGCTCTATTACCTAAATGAAGCCCTCAGCTTACAAGAAACTCACTCCATCTATACCGAGTTACAAGAAGCAATGGCGAAAACCGAGCAGCTTACGGATCAAGATCCAAAATCCCTCATAGATCTTCATGTACCCACCCATAGGGCGCTAGTCAATGATTTACTTGTACAAACAAGTGAGTTAGTGCGAGAAAAATGTAAGAAAAACATGGAGAACCATAAACTGAGTAAAAAAATCAAAAGTAGAGACCTGATCGGTGCCAATTTAAGAGGCGCTAATCTGAGAGGTGCCAACCTGAGAGGCGTTCTACTGATTGCTGCTGACCTGCGAGAAGCTGATTTGAGCATGACTGACCTCATCGGGGCAGACTTTAGAGATGCTGATTTAAGTGGGGCTAATCTGGAGGGAAGTATCTTTCTTACACAAGCGCAATTAAATTCGGCTAAAGGCAATTGTAAGACCAGGCTGCCCTCGTCTCTAAGCGTTCCCAGCCATTGGCTGCATTAGTTTTATTCGTAAGCAACAATACTTACCTAAACGAAAAAGAAGTAGACCGCCCTCGACAAGGTACCGATCTACTTCTGATATTTTAATGTTCACCCCGTAACTTCACTCGTCCGGTGCATATGGCTCTGTGGTGCTTTCCTGATAAAACAGACTTGTTCCTTACATCCATAACGAATAGTAGATCCAGTATCCTCATAATAGCCCATATCTTCGAAATTCGCTGGCTTTGTGGCTTCAATAAGATTTAGCAAATCCTGCGCGACTTCTGCTATAGAGTCTTTCTCAGTATCTCCCCCTATAGCTGGACCACCCGGCCCCTCGTATGCAGTTAATATCCAGCTTTGCCCAGTCGAATTTGTTGCTTTAATTATGTACCCATATACGATTCCCCTAGTCTCCGGCTTAAAGCTGCATACTGCTCTGCGTTGGTGTCTGAAAATGCTTCTTCCCGGTTGGATTGTACATGCTGATACTGTGGAAGGCTTGAAAATTGTGACTCCGTAAAATCTATAATATCCTCACCGATTCGGTTGTAATAATGCCAGCCGCTGTCCAGCCATGTCTTCAAAATATCACCACCAAGCCTGTCCTGAACGACAAGCGCTGTGACACCACATTGTCCGGCGGCAGGATTCTTGGCTGTCCATTTAGAGCTAGACTCCAAAGACCAAGCCTGAAACAACGCCTTTTCTAATTTTAAAATACGGTTTGCATTCAATATACATTTCCCCTTTCACAACCATTCTACATTATCCTAAACTGGACTTACTTATTAAAAGAAAAGACCAACCAAGATCTCCTGGTTAGTCTTCTTCTACATATTTTACCTTTACATTCAAAGAATTTTTTCTATGAGCATGATAGTAGAAAACAAAAATGCTAACTATGCTTTCAAGTGAACTCTTAATACAGGTACATCTGGAGAAGCAGATGGATTATCCAGTATTTCGACATGGCTGATCATATCTTGCCCGTCTGGAACGATTACTGGAGTAATTACAGGTAATCCACCCTGTTGAATTGCATCTAGATCAAATTCCATCAATAATTGCCCTGCTTTAATGCTATCTCCTACTTGAACTTTAGGATTAAATCCCTGTCCTTTGAGGGAAACGGTATTAATGCCGACATGTATCAAAACTTGTACGCCAGATTCATGTTCAATAATGAGAGCGTGTTTGCTTTTCTCCATAACATGAGCAACTTTTCCCGCGAAAGGAGCGGTGACCCTACCCTCAGACGGATGAATAGCGATGCCATCCCCCATAGCTTTTGTCGAGAATGCAGGATCTGGAACCTCTTCCAGAGAAACCACTTTTCCTTTAACCGGCGCTACCATGTCGAATTGTTCAATACGGGGAGCCGCCTTCTTTTTCAACCATTTAAACATAACGATGCCACCTTATTTAGAGATTACATTCATAAACAGCGATAGGAAAAAACTTCATCTTTTTAGGAACCGGTTCCACGAATTAAATAAAAACTGGATTGAAACCGATTTCTATTTGAATTATAGTGAATGCCTTTCCATGATGTCAAGGCGATGATGTTCATAACTTACATGAAAAGGAAGTAGACTACTATTTTATTGTCCGGTACATATTTTATGAGGTCAGAAAACTAACAATTGAAGGCATCATAGAGCTTATATAGAGATTCCAATTCGGTTCTTCTTATAGGAAAAAGCAGCCTACAGTGGCTGCTTTTCTACAATACTGTTACTTCGTTAACGCTAGGCTTACCCTTCCAGCGCCTGCTTCAATTCCTCAGGCGAAGCGTCCCACCATTCCTGATTATGCGAAATCAGCAGGCTTCTGAGCGCTGCTTTATCTTCGCTGCCGAGATCATCCAGCATAAAACGGCGCTTGAGTGCATAATCCATACGATTAACATGATCGGCAAGAATTTTCCAGCCGCGTTTGGCTTCGTCGTCAATCAGCATCTCGCAGGCCGTCGCGCCACCATACATACGTCCTTCGGGCGTACGGTCCACAGCTACCCATACCAGCCATACCTGGCGTCCGTTCGGTACGTCCTCTTTATTCGTAGAGAACTTGATTCCACGTTCTACTTTACTTTTGGCATGCATGGCACCGACATCAATTTTCGCCTCTCCGCGGTCAATGATGACCGGGGACATGCTGTTCAGGTCGATTGAGCCTGCGCCGAAGCCCTTATGTTTACTCTTGCCACTGACAATATTCAGTGCAATCTGCTTTTTGCCGTCCGGTTGATTTTCACTCATGCGTCACTAGACCTCCAATTTCCGTCTTCACACTCATTCTACACTATAAATATTTTAACTAATAATCTCCCGAAAGCAAACATATACATGCTGTAGATGCTTGTCAACGGGAGGTATCCATTGTATGACCCCAGCACGCACCAAAATCGTTTTATTGTCCACACTAGCCCTCGGACTCCTCGCAGGGACGTTATGGTTTGCCTGGCAACCCCAATCGCAATCCGTCTCTCAGTCCGCAGGCAAACCACTATACGGCTCCGAGTCTGAGTCTGCGCTTGCGCCAAATATGGGCAAGCCTCTAGGGGCCAACATCATGCCCGATCTGCCCAAGAACCCTCCACAGCCCGCTTCGGAAATTCTCAGCAAACGGGTGGTGGAATATCACATTGATGTATCTCTGGAAAAAGGACGGGTTTTGCGAGGCACTGAGACACTGACCTGGAGGCATCCGGGTAAGAAAACTGTGAATGATCTGTATCTTCATCTATACCCGAATGCCTTCTCTTCCATGGAAACCACCTTTATGAAGGAATCCGGCGGAAAGCTGCGCGGAGACACCATGCCTAAGGACGGCTTTGGCTCCATGACGCTGACCGAACTAAAAACAGAAGACGGTTTATCTCTCATGCACCGCACTCAATATGTACAACCAGATGACGGTAACGCAAGCGACCGTTCGCTCATAAAGGTGCGTCTACCCAAACCGGTACGGGGTGGCGAAGAAATCACACTATATATGAAGTTTGAAGTCAAACTGCCTGGCATTTTTGCTCGTATGGGTGCGACAGATGATTTTGTAATGGCTGGACAGTGGTTTCCAAAGCTCAGCGTCTATGAGACTGCAGGACAACGTGGACGCGCCGAAGAGGGCTGGAACCTCCATCAGTACCATGGCAACTCCGAGTTCTATGCCGACTTTGGAATTTACAGTATACGGATTCGGGTGCCTGAAACACACATCGTAGCAGCGACCGGTTTTCCCACCCGTGGTGCAGTACGACAGAACGGCCAGAAAATATATCAATTTTATGCCGATGATGTACACGATTTTGCCTGGTCTGCTTCACCCAACTTTGTAGCCGTAGAAGAACCCTTCTCTTCTACTGAGGTTCCTGGTGTCAAAATCAAGCTCTATCTGGACCCGTCCCATAAGGAACTCAAAGGACGTTACATGAGCGCAGCCAAGGCTGCCCTTTCGTACTACAGCAAATGGTACGGGCCTTATCCATATTCCACTCTATCCATCGTCGTTCCACCCAAAACAGGCAGTGGAGCCGGCGGCATGGAATATCCGACACTCATCACGGCCGCAGCTGCGGACCAACTGAATCCTGGCTATAATCTGGAACGGACGCTGGTTCATGAAATTGGGCATCAATATTTCTACGGAATGGTAGCCAACAATGAATTTGAGGAGCCTTGGCTGGATGAAGGCTTCACCTCCTATGCAGAGGAACGGCTCATGGAACAAGAGTATGGGCTTACCCCCAACTTGCCATTACAATCGGGACAGGTAGCTTCCCCACAGCCGCTAAACCGTGAGTCCTGGAAGTATGGATCGGCAGCTGAGTATGCGCAAAATGCCTATTCACGAGGTAAATTAGTACTACGAGGTATTGAGCGTCAGGTGGGTATGAAAAAAATGGACCGGATTATGCGGACCTACGTCCAGACTTATCGATTCAAGCATCCGACCTCACAGGATTTTCAACATGTCGTGGAGAGAGTGACCGGACGATCATGGAGCCACTATTTTGAACAATATGTATATGACGGCCAGATGGCGGACTTTTCAGTCGATCGCATCATGAACCACAAGCTGGAGAATGGATACGAAGCAGTCGTGACGCTCAGCAAAAAAGGAGCAGATTATCCCAAAATACCTGTTCAATTTACCTTCAAGGATGGCTCAACGATATTCAAGGCATGGGATGGTGCGGGCAAAAGTACAACTTTCCGACTCAAAAGCGCTTCCCCCGTGTCCTATGTGACTGTAGATCCTCTATACACTATTGCACTGGAGAACAAGCATATTAATAATAGCCTGAAGGCTGAATTGGATGAAAAACAACAAACCCGTTGGAGTGTAAGTGTAACCAAGCTGTTGGAGACACTGCTTGGAAGTCTGTCATGGTGAGGTGTCTATAGATGCGGACTGTTATAAAAGAAGGCTGGGCGCTGGTACGCATACGCTTTTATATCGTTATCATTTTATTTCTGTATCGTCTGCTGTGGGGAGTATTTCTCTATAGGCTGGTACAGTCTGCCGTTATCCCGCTGCTGCTACGTTATCCTGATCAGAGCCAAAACGAACTGGGAAAGACCTTGTTTTGGATGGAGGGCCAGATCGCCTTGATGGACAGCCGGGAAGTACATGTGTACTTGTGGATATTACTAGGGGCGACCGTACTGCGCATACTAATCACTCCCTTCATTAGAGCTGGCATATATCAAAGCCTGCATACCGATGCGTCTGAACCGCAAAGCCTGTCCTTCTTCAAGGGGATGAAACGCCACGGTATGTCATCGCTATTGTATTACATCATCGAGTTGGGTTTGCTGCTGCTTCCCGCCTTTTGGGTGGTACCGAGACTCTATCCTATTGTAGTAGGAACGTTGCAATCTTCCTCTTACCTGCTACATTTGTTGCCCTATGCCATGGGGTGGATAGCTTACGGTTGGGTCATTCGGCAGTGCATCCTGTATATGCAGTTGGGCACTGTCAGTGGTCACACCATACTATCCTCCCTGCTCGCCTTCTTTCGCCAGCTTCTTCCGGCTGTTGGTGTATCCCTGTTGCTCGGTACTTGTGTGTTGCTAGTTTTCGGTCTATTTGGCACCGTGGCGATGATTTGGACGGGTATGTTGGCACTGATTCTCCAGCAATCGTATCATTTTGTTACCAGTCTGGTCAGGCTGTGGCATATCAGTTCGCAGTATCGGCTATGGCACATCGATATCTCCAGCAGAGGCTAACCTCTCACAATATGCTCTCTCCTGTATTTTCAGCTGTCGAAAAAACTTTTTTCTTTCCCGTGCAAACAGCACATAACTGAATACTGTTAACAGAATCTGTTCCTGGAGCGTTAGGAACAGATTTTTTTTGTAACTTTTTGCGATGAAACATTTGCCAAAGCCTGCTGTCTTTGTTACAATAATCGCAGTGAACTGATAGTAACAACTTTGTAATCTTTATTGTAACCTTTATCTTAAAAACATCGTTGTCGTGAATACTGCTCTCCAAGGTGCACATCTTAAGTTAAGCCTAATTCCTGGCACCTAGGAAGCGGGGGAACCAGTTTGGGTGAATTGATCTCGCAACAGAGTGGTCATAGGGGAACCTTCTACCGAATCCTTAAGCTAACCTCGCAGGCATTGGAAGGGGTATATTTTTTTTGAAGAAGAAGCTAACGATCGCAGCCATGGGTCTCGCCATTGCCTTTACATCTTTTACATTCGGTGGCAGCAGTGCATTTGCAGACTCTAAGATGGACCAGGTCATCCAAGATGCCAAAGGAACGAACTACAGAAGCGGAGGCACTACACTCGAGGGATTCGATTGCTCCGGCTTCACAATGTATGTATTCAACAAACTGGGAATTAAACTGCCGCATCAATCTGGATCACAATTCAAAATGGGTTCTTCTGTATCCCGCGATGAAATGAGACCAGGCGACCTGGTGTTCTTCAACACCACAGGAAGAGGCGTTTCCCATGTAGGTATCTTCGTAGGTGAAGGGAAATTCGCCCACTCCTCGACTTCACGTGGTGTAGTAGTTAGCTCACTGAACGAAAATTATTACGCTAACCGTTATGTCGGTGCAAAAAGAATTATGAGCACAGACGCTTACCATTCTGTAGCTTCAGATATTCCTGATGACGACAACGTAGAATAACTACCGCACAGCAAGCTAACCCTATTCGCAATTTGATTCTGGCCGGAATCGAATTGCGGTTTTTTATGTCCACTACATCAGCAATGATTATCATTACTGACGAACTGACACCTCAAAAGGTTTCAATTTTAGCGAACATCGTCGGTTTTACCGTCACCGCTGGGGGAGCATATGAGCAGTAAATCCTTCTTATTGAATGTATACCCGACTTAGGTACGAAATAAACACGCTTGCCATTCTCCTACAACTTGTCTACAATCTGTGGTTAATGATTGAAGTACCTGCATAAGGAGGAATGGAAAAGTGCCGGCCTCAATATCCAACTACCGGATCGTACCGATGGACGAGCATCAAGCGGCTGAAATCTGTGAGTGGCGCTATGATCCCCCCTACAACATATACGGCTGGCTTCCCTGGGAACAAATGAAGGCACTTGAAGTCGAATTTGGAAGTCCCACGCTTCGCCAAGAGCAATATGTTGCGGTCCTGGACGAAGAGAATGAGCTGACGGGATTTGCTCAATATTTCCCTATGGTCGGTGTGACCCGGCTGGGTCTTGGAATGCATCCCGAAAGATGCGGACATGGCACAGGCTCCGATTTTGTCCGGGCCATTGCCGAGGAAGCCAGACGACGTCATCCGCAGAATGAAATTGACCTAGAGGTTCTCACTTGGAATCAGCGGGCTATCCGAGCCTACAAGGCAGCTGGATTTGAGCTGACGGATACCTATGAACGCCAGACTCCAGATGGCAGAAAACCATTCCATTGTATGGTATATCGTCCTGAACAACAGAATCGGGTTCTATAAATAAGAGCGCCTTCACTATACAACCGCGATGTTGTATAACGAAGGCGCTCTTCATATATACGACAGATCATTACAAACTCAATGACTGCTGCGCATTTTTTCGAAAGCTTCATTATATTGTTGGGCTTCCTTAATATCTACGGCCATAATACCGCCATCGTCCCAGGAGGTCAAACGCAGAGTCACGGTCTTGTAATCAATCGTAATAAATGGATGGTGATTAAATGCCTCAGATATAGCGGCAACTTCATCCACGAAGGCAATTCCTTTCATAAAACTGGAAAAATTATATTTCCGAACGATCCAACGTCCTTCCTCCAGTTCCCAGCCCTCCAGCTTCTCCAGATGTGCTTCAATCTCTTCTTGTGTAAAAGGCATGTTACGAACTCCTCCCCGTTTATACGGAAGCCTTTCAGCCGCTTAGATGCGGCCAAAACTACGATATATTGGTGTACATATTACCACGGCCCCGTTGATAAATCCATAAGACGGCCATCAAATCAATGGGACTGACGTCAGCTCCTCATCCCCGATGAGTACATAGATCCGGTGCTGCTCCGGCTCATAAATCACAACACCGCTGCCTACAGTGATTATAGGTTCTGTGCCCAGTGCATAAAATAAGTCTTCTGCCAAAGCCTCATTGACTTCCTGGCACCCCGCTGGGTCCAGCCTGTCCCAATCTTCTGCTTCCATTTCAAAAAATTCATAGCTATCTGGAATGCGTCCCACAGCCTCTGTCAAATCGTTCAAAATTTGTTCATACTCGCGCCCATGCTTTACTCCCATGCTATTTCCTCCAGTGGTTCAGCGATTCAATACATAATCACTTTATTATACCGGAAATTCGCCCTTAACAAAAAAGAGAGTTTTGTCGATAAATACTATAATCCGTCTCATAATGACGCGCTTGGGGCAAGGACGACCCATGCGGCATGAAAGGATTCAAAATCTATTCTCATGGATGAGGTGTATCATGCAAATTACAACCATTATTGGACTTGTGCTCGGGCTTTTGTCACTGGTCGTCGGGATGATCCTGAAGGGCGCGCCAGTCGTCAATCTGGTCAATAATCCCGCTGCTTACATGATTATTTTCGTCGGAACAGCAGCAAGTATATTCATGGCGTTTCCGATGGATGACATGAAACGGGTGCCAAAGCTGTTTAAAATTATTTTCACCCAGCAGAAATTGCTGGATCGCAAGGAGCTTATCGGTACATTTACCGAATGGGCATCCATTACCCGTCGTGAAGGTCTGCTCGCGCTGGAATCCAAGGTCGAAGAGATCGACGATCCCTTTATGCGCGGCGGTATGCGTATGATTATCGATGGTAATGATCAGGAGTTCGTACGCGATGTTCTGATGGAAGACATTAACGCTACCGAAGATAGACACCGCGCAGGCGCACTAATTTTCTCCCAAGCCGGTATGTACGCTCCAACACTCGGGGTACTCGGTGCGGTTGTAGGTCTGATTGCCGCTCTAGCCGACCTTAGTGACATGGAAAAACTGTCCCATGCCATTGCGGCCGCCTTTATTGCAACGTTGCTCGGTATTTTTACAGGTTATGTCCTATGGCATCCAATGTCCAACAAGCTGAAACGGCTATCCAAAAAAGAAGTGGAACTTAAGTTAATGATGGTCGAAGGTCTGCTTTCGATTCAATCCGGTATCTCGACGATTGCCATCAGCCAAAAGCTAGCAATCTTCCTAACTCCAACCGAACGGGCTTCGATGACCCAGAAGGATGGCGATTCCAGTGAGTAAAAAGAGACATGAACCGCATGAAGAGCATGCTGACGAAAGCTGGCTGTTGCCATATTCCGACTTAATGACCCTTCTGTTGGCTCTTTTCATTGTCTTATTCGGTATGAGCTCGCTCGATGCCAAAAAATTTGAAACTATGGCTCAATCCTTGAGTTCAGCTTTTAGTGGTGGTACTGGCGTGCTGGATCACTCGGCCGCGAATCCGTCGTCACAATCTATGGATATGGGCAAAAATAAAGAAGAGGTATCGCAACCTTTAAAATCGAAAGCCACTTCTACCTCTGATCTGCAGAAGCAACTCGCCCAGCGGGAAGAAGAAGATTTAAAGAAGCTTAAAAAACAAATGGATCAGTATATTCAAAATAACGGCCTGTCCACTCTACTGAACACCAAGCTGAACCAATCCCAGCTGATGATCACCATTAGTGATAATGCCCTGTTTTCATCCGGGCAGGCCGAAGTAAAGCCAGAAGCGAGAAAGCTAGCCAAATCCATTTCCAGCATGCTCCAGCAGTTTCCTGGTTATGATGTTATCGTATCCGGTCATACCGACAATGTACCTATTTCCAATAGTCAGTTCCCGTCCAACTTTGATTTGAGTGCCAAGCGCTCGCTCAATTTCTTGCGTATTTTGCTGCTCAATCCGCAGCTCGATCCTACCAAGTTTGTATCCATCGGATATGGCGAGTATCGACCATTGGCAAGCAATCAGACTGGAGAAGGACGCGCCAAAAACCGTCGTGTCGAAATTTCCGTTCTTCGCAAATATCAGAACGGTACACAAGTTATTAGTCCTACCTCAAGCTCGAATGAAGGTTGATCATGAATATGTTATATGAACAAAGGCACCGCCGCATTTTTTATGCAGCTGGTGCCTTTTGATTTAGTGATTCCTGTTGTCTAGCCCTGCCATATAGGAGAACCCAGCGCTGAAGGCTATAAGAAGGCCTCTGGCCTTAGCTAAGCGTATAATCAAGCATCTGGCCCAGTTCCAGCTTTTCAGCCTCTGTTAAATCGCGCCAGGCGCCTTTCTGAAGGGACCCCAATCGAATATTCATGATTCGCAGGCGCTGCAGTTTTTTAACTTCATAACCGAAGGCAGCACACATACGTCGGATCTGACGATTTTTCCCTTCTGTCAGAATAATACGGAATACATACTCAGATACACGTGTTACCTCACAGGGCAGCGTCCGATGACCGAGTATCTTCACACCGCTGGACATCCCCTGCACAAAGGATGGCGTGACCGGACGATCCACTGTTACGATATATTCTTTCTCATGCTTGCCTTCTGCCCGTAAAATCTTATTCACAATGTCCCCATCATTGGTCAATAAAATGAGACCTTCCGAATCCTTATCCAAGCGTCCAATTGGAAATATCCGTTGCGGGTGCCCCACAAAATCGACAATATTGCCTCTAATGTGACTCTCTGTCGTGCTAGTAATGCCGACTGGCTTGTTCAATGCAATATAGACGTGATCGGACTTATCGCGCAGTGGCCTGCCGTTCACACGGACATCATCGCCTTCTTCCGCTTGACTGCCCAGCACGGCCACTTCGCCGTTAATCGTCACGCGGCCGCTCTCTACCAGCTTGTCCGCCTCCCGGCGCGAGCAAAAGCCAGTTTCGCTGATAAATTTGTTAATGCGCAACCTGTGTACCCTCCATTTCTACGAACACACTTCCTCCTGCCCCCAGCCCGTTACTCGGGCTTGGCAATCGGAAGCTGCACGAGGGCGGTTGTTCCCTCTCCCTCTATGCTTTCAATATCCAGTGTGCCTTTATGGCTCTGTATAATACGCTGGCTGACCATAAGCCCTAGTCCTGTACCTGTTTCTTTATTTGTGAAAAAAGGTTCTCCCAGCTTGGATAGCATTTCTGCGGGAATACCCGTTCCCTGGTCCCGTATGAAGATTTTAACGCTTTCTCCCTCTAAGAACAAATGAATTGTGATGATGCCGCCTTTACTCATAGCCTCCATGCTATTTTTAAGTAAATTAATGAATACCTGTTTTAACTGATTTTCTTCAGCATATACCAAGGCAGGCTCGTCCGTAACCTGAAGGTTGAATACAATACCCAACAGATGCGCCTGGCTATCTAGCAAAGAAATAACATCACTCACAATATAACGAACATCTTTTTTCTGAAAATGTACTGCCTGTGGCTTTGCCAATATTAAAAACTCGCTAACGATCAAATTGATGCGATCCAGCTCAGACATCATAATATCGTTGTGTTTCATATTCAACACTTGATTTTGCTGCTGTAGTTGTAGGAAGCCACGTAGCGTGGTTAATGGATTACGAATCTCATGCGCTACGCCTGCCGCCAGTTGTCCTACGGTTGTCAGCTTCTCTGATCTACGTAGCAGTTCCTCCATCCGGTTACGCCCTGTGATATCACGCGAGACACAGATAAAGCCTAAGATTTCGCCTTGTTCATCCAGAATAGGTGAAGTACTCATACTAATCTCTACTGTACTTCCATCCTTACGCATTCGTAGGGTCTCGCTTGATACGATGCTTTCTCCCTGAAGCAGGCTCTCCTTCTGAAATTCATACTCCTCCTGTTGCTGCGGAGGCACAAACTCCAGCTTACGGCCAACCAATTCTTTCTTGGTCCACCCGTACAAAGCTTCGAAGGCATGGTTGACCCGAACAACACGATCCTCCTGATCGGTTACATGAATTGCATCTGCCGTCTGATTAATAACCGATTCTAGATGCTCCTTTACAGAACGGTTTTCTTCATACATTTGTTCAAGTCTTCTCGTATACATCCCCAGGTTGTAGGCCATCGCATTGATGCGCTCACCCAGCTGTGCAAGCTCATGGCCGCCCTTAATTTCTAGCCGTGTATCAAAATGGCCGTCAGCCATCTCGTTCACTTTTCCCAATATCGACTGAATCGGACGGACAAATAGGCTGGCGAGCACATAGCTTCCAATGATCACAACCTCCAATAGAACAATGGAAATAGCAACTAAACTGATTAATTGCTTGGATATAACAGAAGCGATTGTATCATAATTCATGACAATACGAATGACATAGGAATCACGGTTTGTCGGATAAAAAGGTATGTAACTGACAAGCACCCGTTCGCCTTTAATATAACAATCTTGTACGATACTCTCTCCCGAAAGGATCGCCCTGGACACAGCCAAACGATCCTCAGGCACTCTCGTTAGTTGATACGTGCCGAATTGGATCGGTTCGTTGTACATGTAGTAGTGTTTTCGATCGTTACCGTTCTTGTCCATCGTAGCGCCACCAAAGGTTGCAGGGTTGATTCCTGTTATCTCCAAAATGCGATAATCCACTTGCTGAGTCTGCTTCACAATCTCAGCTGGGCTCAGGATAGGTATAAAATCCTGGACTGAAGTATCCTGGAAGGATATTCGAATTAAGTAGTTACGTTTTTGGTCATAATAAAATCCCCATTTATTAATATGTGAGGAACCTGAATCTGTGTAATCAAAAGAACTGGTCCAAAAATGATCCAGGTTCTGACCATGCGCCATGGCCACCTGTCCATGTTTATATAATTGGTCAACTGCATTTTTCCAATACCCCATTAATGGATCGGATGACTTTAGCTCTTTAGGATTCGAAGATTTAACAACCTTATATCCCTGTCCATCTCGGATCATCAAAGAGATATTAATATCCCTGTGGAGTGTAGCTATCTGTTGTAGCTGTTCCTGCTGGATATTACGAATATCGGGATCGAGCTGATTGGCAGCCAACGTAGCAGAAAGCCACAGATTATATCCGAGCTGCTTGTCAACGGCCTCCCAGCTATGTCGGGTTTGTTCGATAGCTCCTCCGATGATTTTAGCCGTCAGAACCATTTTGGTTTCACTGTCACTTCTTAGATTTTCGTGGGTCGTGTAGTAATTGAGTGCGATGTTTAACAATAGGATAAACAGGACCGACCCCGACAAAATGATCGTTATTCTGATTTTTATCGACACACTGATTTCTCACCTCTTGCCGTATGCTGGCGATTACTGGCAATTGCTAACTCAATGATACCGTAATAGTGCCTGGGATACCAGCATTTACATTTACCGGATATACATAAATACACATCCTGTGAACAATGTTGTCAATAGGCGAGCATTTACCTACAATGTATTAAGATAATCATCCACATATAGTCCACAAATACACAGATGTTATTATAAACTGTGGATAAATCTGTGGACAAGTATGGTGTTATCCACAATTTTATTCACATCATGTTAACAACGGAATACTTGTTCGTTGGATAATTCCGCGTTTGAAAGGAGCATTTTCCCAGTGACCATTATGGATCACGCCTATTGGATGAGAGAAGCCATTCAGGAAGCGTACAAGGCAGAAGCGTTGGGTGAAGTCCCCATCGGAGCTGTCATTGTAAAAGATAATGAAATCATCGGTCGCGGCTACAATTTGCGCGAGACCGACACCGACCCAACTGCACATGCAGAGATGGTTGCCATCCGGCAGGCCAGTGAGCATTTGGGCGCTTGGCGCCTGCTGGATTGCAGGCTGTATGTCACTTTGGAGCCGTGTCCGATGTGCGCTGGAGCCATTGTGCAATCACGCGTCCCCCATCTAATATACGGCACCACAGATCCCAAGGCGGGTTGTGCAGGCACGCTAATGAATTTATTGCAGGAGCCTCGGTTCAATCATTGTACAGAAGTAACCCGCGGTGTACTTCAGGAGGAATGTGCCTCCATGCTAACAAACTTTTTTCGGCAGCTCCGGCAAAAAAGAGCGGCTGCCAAATTGTCTCCTCCTTCATCTCCATCCTGAGGAGGAAAAGTCCAAAGCTCTTCATCTCACTGCTAATTCCGCGTGAAAGGAGATCCCTTATGCCTATGAGCTTGTATAATACGCCTCAAGGTATCTTTTTACGTCCCCTAAGCTTGGAGGATGGCGAAGCCCTTCTCGCCCTTAGACTTCGAAATAGGGACTCTCATGCGCCCTATGAGCCACTGTATGAGGCTTCATTTTTCACTTTAAAGAAACAACAGGATTACATCCGTGAGAGATTGCGTCAAGCGGAAGAAGATCGAGGGTACTTGTTTGGTATCTTTCTCTTAAAACAAGAACGGCTGATAGGTTACATCTCCATTTCCAATCTGGTGCGTGGAGTTGGACAATTCGCCGACGTCGGCTATATGATGGATCAACATGAGCAGGGTAAGGGACATATGACGGCCGCTTTAAAGTTGATCATACAGTATGCCTTCCGTGCCTTATCTCTACATCGTCTCCAAGCAGGTACCCTTCTGCATAATGATCGCTCACAACGTGTATTACAGAAGTGTGGCTTTCAACCGGAAGGTATTGCTCGCAAGCTGGTACAGATTCAGGGCGAATGGCAGGATCATCAGATGTTCGGGATTCTAGCTGAAGATGACGTGTGACGAATCTGAACAACTGCACAGAGGACAACTTAATCATGAACAAAAAAACCGCCCGGCCTATGCCGAGCGGTTTTCTTACATCACATTCGAAGAAATGATGTTTGTAATCCTGTCATCCTCTGTTTAAGGAGATACAGTTTGCATTTTTTGTTGTAGTTGTTCGATAGTGAGGACTTGGTCCGCTGTTGGAATCCCCACTTTAAATGATGCTTTTTCATTGATTTTGCTGTATTGCGAATAGCCTGTTACAGACAACTTCACATTATCTTTCGTAGAAGGATCATTCACTTCCACGTTCGCATTCAGATCTTGATACACAGGAACGTTATCCTTGTTCAAAGCAGTGTTAATGTCAAACTGTTTCACTGTCAAATAGTTCTTCAACTCATCCAGCTTTTTGCTAACTTCGCTGGTGTTGGATTGCAGTTCTTTTTTCGCTTCAGCCAGTTCTTCCTTCTTCACTTGAAGCATGCCAGCATATTCGTCTTTAGACATTATATCCAGGACCTTAGGAAGCGCCTTAGTGATAAATGTATTGGTCGCTTGCTTCACGTTATCGTTCGTGATTTTAAACTGAACCACTTGTTTAGCTTCAACGCCTTGTGGCAATTTAGCATCTTTAGGATCAATATCAAAGAAATACGTAGCTTGATCATACTCGCCCATGATCGCAGCAATCACTTCGTTCGCAAATTTCTGCGATTTTTCCTGATCCATGGTTGCAGGGTTAAATTCTTGTCCCGTTTGTTTAGCCAGTTCTTGTGGATCAATGAGCAGGAATTTACCTACAACATCCTGTGGAAGCGGGTAAAATGGAATATTAGGAATTTTAACGTACAATTTATCTTTAGTCATTACCATTGGAATCGTAAAGCTAGTAGAAAGATCACCCTTCAAATGAATGCCAAGCGTCATTTCAGATTGGAAAGGCTCCTTTTGGTATACGCCATCCAGTGTAATATCAGCATTTTTCAGCATGCTAGTTACCATTGCACTTTGCTCAGCTGGCACAGAAGCGGAGGTAATTGTCAGTTCCTTAACGGTAAATTGACTTTTGGATTCATAGGAATTCAACTTCATCGCATTTGCTGTACCAGTCGTAACAGCTTCCTTCGGTTCTAACTTCTTGCTACAACCTACCAGCGCTACCGTCATTAGCAACACCATAGTGAGGACCAAGACGGATAATTTTTTACTCATTGTGTAGATTCTCTCCTCTCATAGTTAACCCCTTTTTTTATGCTAACAAAAAAATACACACCCTCTATTTTAACTCATATTCATAAACGGCGAAACACTTATTGGAAAATTTTCTTGCAATAAGCACAAAGACACCCTGGCTCTCTAACCAGGGTGTACTATACTTCGTAATATTTTTAGGAGAAAAGTCTGACTGCTTATGAACCTTGTCTGTTATGGTGATCCACGTGATTGCGCTGTTTCACCTTCTTGGAACCGGATAACGGCTCTTGTTGTTGACTACGCTCACGCTTTTCGTTACTTCCACCAGATTCCTGTGCCTCAGGAACAGGAACAGCTCTAGGCTTGCCCATTTATGCATCCTCCATTCTCAGTCTAAATTATTGGCACATCAACGAATCCGTTTATTACCATTTAAAATAGGACTATAGATGGTTCAGATCTTCCGTTTTATCGTGATTCAGTGAATCCTGATGACGACGATCATTACGATCCTGCTGCACTTGCTGTGCCTGATGACTATTGACTGGACGTTGTTCCAAATCATCGACAATGTTGGACAGGTTTTTATCCAATCCGTTTTTGGCCTTGGTCATGTAACCTTCCTCCTCATTCCTTCATGACTACGAGTGCGTTAATGACTGTAATGTTTGGGCGCATTGGTGAATGTGCCGCGTATAATCGGACACCAGCTGTTGAATGATATCTGTTCGTTCATCCACAGACCGTCCGTCACGCTCTACATCGACTAAGCTAACCTGTACCTCCCGAGAATCTACATACGTACATGCAAAGTTAAAGGAGTACATTTGTCGGCCTTCTACCTCGATATGGATTCGTATAGCCCGGTTATCAGCTTCATCTGCCTGTACCTGTGATTTATCCCCTGAATTCAAAAGAATCGGCAGTTGTTCCTGCCAGGCCTCTACCAGCTTTTGCTGATCTACTGTCATTTCTCGATTCATGCCAGCACCTCCACATCTGATAACGTGTGAAAAAAACAGGTTTTTTATACAACAAAAAAGCCATTCTTCACGATTCCTGATCATTAGCATATAGAGCCTAATGTACCAGCTATCAGATTCGAATGGCTTGGTTTTATTTAGAATATGGCGGAGAGGATGGGATTCGAACCCATGTGAGCTTGCACTCTAACGGTTTTCAAGACCGCCCCGTTATGACCGCTTCGGTACCTCTCCAGGTGGTAAATGGATAAAGCTGCTTCCCTCTATTAAACAACTCAGGCGCAACAAAATTATTTTACCACAGATTTTTTAAGAATGCAAGGCTTACTGTTTAGGAGTTATAACTTCAATGCCTCGCATGTATGAACGTAGCACTTCGGGAATCACAATGCTTCCGTCCTCTTGCTGATAGTTCTCCAAAATAGCAGCTACAGTCCGTCCTACAGCCAATCCTGAACCGTTCAGTGTATGTACAAATTCAGGCTTTGCCTTCGCATCTGGACGAAACCGGATGTTTGCACGACGCGCTTGGAAGTCTTCAGTGTTGGAACAGGAAGAAATCTCACGGTACATGCCGCTCTCCGGCAACCATACTTCCAGATCGTACGTTTTGGCAGACGTAAAACCCATATCTCCTGTGCAAAGTGCCAGCACCCGATATGGAAGTCCGAGCAGCTGCAAAACACGCTCAGCGTTATTCGTCATTTTCTCTAATTCTTCATAAGAGGTATCTGGGTGAACCAGCTTGAGCATTTCC
Source organism: Paenibacillus sp. DP01 (assembly GCF_044784315.1). NCBI lineage: Bacteria > Bacillati > Bacillota > Bacilli > Caryophanales > Paenibacillaceae > Paenibacillus > Paenibacillus sp. DP01. Next base: position 124,129 of record NZ_CP173059.1, on the reverse strand, counting down.
ACCTTATTGAATTGATGCTGACGAATCAAGCCACGTGTATCACGCCCTGCTGATCCTGCCTCTGAGCGAAAGCAAGAGCTGTATGCCACATAATATTTAGGAAGCTGATCTGCATTCATAATCTCTTCACGGTGGTAGTTCGTTACCGGAACTTCGGCCGTAGGAATAAGATAATACTCGGTATCACGCAGTTTAAACAAATCCTCTTCAAACTTCGGAAGCTGACCTGTTCCGTACAGACTGTCTCGATTTACAATGTATGGAGGTAGCATTTCTTCATAACCATGCTCACTGCTGTGCAGATCCATCATAAAGTTAATTAGCGCACGTTCCAATCGCGCTCCCAGTCCCTTATAGAACGTAAAACGAGAACCCGTCACCTTAGCTGCAGCCTCAAAATCAAGAATATCTAGATCCTGAGCCAACTCCCAATGCGCTTTGGGTGTAAAAGAAAACTCGCGCGGCTCCGACCAGCGGCGAATTTCCACATTATCCTCTTCCGAAGCGCCTACAGGCACAGTCTCATTAGGAATATTAGGAATCGACATCACCAATTCGTCGATCTGAACCTCCAGTTCACGCACTTGCTCATCCAATTCTTTAATACGATCGGAGACCTGGCGCATTTCAGCAATAAGATCATCCGCATTTTCCTTATTCTTCTTCAACTTGGCTACTTCACCAGATACGACATTCCGACGATTTTTGAGTCCTTCACTTTCCTGAAGCAACTCACGACGGCTTACATCCAGATCTGTAAAACCATTAATCAGATCCAGAGATTTACCTCTGTTCTGTAAAGCTTTCTCAACCCGACCAAGCTCATTACGCAAAATCTTTATATCTAACACAGGTGATCCCTCCTACACTACAAACCTGACTTTCCGCTATCCGCGGACCATATCCACAAAATACTGATGTAACCGGTAATCGTCTGTTAATTCCGGATGGAAGGATGAAGCCAGCAGATGACCCTGACGGGCTGCTACAATCTCGCCGTTATACTCAGACAGCACATCTACTCCCATTCCGACAGATTGTATTAAAGGCGCGCGTATAAACACCGCACGAACCGGCTCCTCAATCCCTTTAATGTTCAAGTCAGTTTCAAAGCTTTCTCGTTGGCGACCAAAGGCATTACGCGATACTGTAATATCCATGAGTCCCAAATGTGCTTCTTCCTGTCCTTGAATCGTCTTGGCCAGTACAATCAATCCCGCGCAAGTGCCAAATACAGGCTTCCCTTGATTGGAAAATTGGCGTATAGCCTCTATAAAATCATACTTGCGCATTAGCTTACCGATAGTGGTGCTTTCACCACCGGGAATGATAAGACCGGACAGCTCATCGAGCTGTTCGATCTTCTTCACTGCTATACCCTCAGCACCCGCACGTTCAACACTTCGTATATGCTCAGCTACAGCGCCTTGCAGCGACAATACACCTATTTTCATGCCGGTCCCTTCTTTCTTACCAACCACGATCTTGCATGCGCTCATGCGATGCCAGTTTGGAAATTTCAATGCCTTTCATAGGAGTCCCCAAATTCTTGGACACTTCTGCAATCAGCTTGTAATCCGTATAATGAGTGGTCGCTTCCACAATGGCCCGCGCAAATTTCTCAGGACTATCCGACTTGAAGATACCAGAACCTACAAATACACCATCAGCGCCTAAATGCATCATCAACGCAGCATCTGCAGGTGTTGCTACACCGCCCGCTGCGAAGTTAACCACTGGAAGCTTACCAAGCTCATGCACTTCCAACAGCAGCTCATAAGCAACTCCGAGGTTTTTCGCTTCTGCATACAGCTCGTCCTTTGACAGGTTTTGCACCTTGCGAATTTGACCATTGATAAAACGCATGTGACGAACAGCCTCAACAATATTTCCAGTTCCCGGTTCACCCTTTGTACGGATCATAGATGCGCCTTCACCGATACGACGCAATGCTTCCCCTAGATCCTTGGCTCCACAAACAAATGGAACGGTGAACTCCCGTTTATCGATATGGAATACCTCATCCGCAGGTGTCAATACTTCGCTCTCATCGAGGTAGTCAACACCTAGAGATTCCAGTACCTTTGCCTCAACAAAGTGACCAATACGAGCCTTAGCCATAACAGGAATAGAAACAACCTTCATTACCTCTTCCACAATCGTAGGGTCAGCCATGCGAGCAACCCCACCCGCTGCACGGATATCCGAAGGCACTCGTTCAAGAGCCATTACGGCCGTAGCGCCTGCTGCCTCAGCAATTTTAGCCTGTTCAGCGTTCATGACATCCATGATTACGCCGCCTTTTTGCATCTCTGCCATACCTCTTTTTACACGTGAAGTTCCCGTTTCCATGTCGTTGCCTCCTGTAAGGGTTACGTTTAGATTTCTAACTTAAGATTTTACCGTACGAACGCCAAATACACAATCATTTCAAGTTGCAAAATAAGTAATGCAGAACAGGTTAGACCGGTTAGCGTTTCATCTTTAGAAGAGATTTTTAATTCCCTGGAACAAATCGCCGAAGAAATCACCAATTGCCCGGAAAAGCATTCGGAACCAACCACCCTCTTCTACTGCTGTAGTTGTAACCAAATCAACAGTTTTCGTCTGGCCTTTATCCACGCCATCCGTTTTGTATGTGTACGTAATCGTTCCGACTTTTGCCCCTTGCTTCAAAGGTGCCACGAGAGAGCTTGCTGGTGTTATATTCGTTGTAAAGGTTACCTTAGGATTGCTCGCACCCTTGGGCACGATAAAACTTACTGCATCTTTTGTGACGATCGGCACTTCTGTTTCTGTACCTTTGGTCACAGGCACATTCTCAACGCCCTTAACCACTGTCTTTGGAGCCACAACCTGCTTCACTTCAAAGTTATCAAAGCCATAATTCAACACTTTAGCCGTCTCTGTAAAACGGTGTGCATCAGAGTCAGCGCCCATAACTACACTGATGAGACGCATTCCATTACGTTCAGCCGTACCTGTAAAACAGTTTCCAGCATTAGCCGTATGACCTGTTTTCATTCCGTCTAAGCCTGGATAAGCAAACTTTCTAAAGTTAGTAATATTTTTGTTCGCTTCTAGCATCCAGTTATAGTTAATAATCGGTGCTTTATCCGTTGGACGGAATTTGTACGATTGAATTGTGGTAAACCGTGTATAATCTGGATGGTCCTTAATGATGTAACCTGCTAGAGTAGCTGCGTCTCTCGCAGTCATCACAGTTTCCCGGTCTGTGTCCGGTTGAAACCCTGCAGGCATATCCTTGCGATCCAAGCCAGTCGAGTTGATAAAATACGTATTTTTCATACCCATTTTCTGAGCTGTTTCATTCATTAGTTTCACAAAATCCTGCTCGGTTCCAGATACGCGTTCAGCAAGAGCTACTGTTGCATCATTGGCAGAACCTACTGCCATGGCAATATAAAGCTCTTCTACCGTATGTTGATCCCCTTGAGCCAAAAAAATACGTGATCCGATACTCTTAGAAGCATTCTCGTTTACTGTAACCTTATCCGTCCACTTAAGTTTGCCTTGCTTAACCTGCTCCGCTACGATGTACTCTGTCATCATTTTGGTCATACTGGCTGGCGGGAGCGGCTCATCTGGATTCATAGAGAGCAAAACCTGCCCAGTGGAAGGCTCAATCAAAATAGCTGAACGAAGTGCCAGACTAGGGGGGTTAATAGAACCTGTCCCCGTGATATTCGTTGCCTCTGTTGCCGCTCCAGCAGCAAAAGTAGCCACGCTTGAATCGAAATTGCCTACAACAGGTAAGGCCGACATATACATCATATTAAGCACCATGACTGCGGTCACGCTCTTTTTAATCATGCTGCGTTTATTATTTTTCTTAAAATTGTTCGCTTTCAAATGAATACAAGCTCCTCTCGTACCTCAACCCGAACCGCTATGCTATGTGTAACGAGACGGTGGTTACAGCCTTTACTTGGCCAAAGAATTAATGTTTTAGTGTTATACAATTTAATGTCATTTCGTTTCCTAAGATATAGCTTGTCATGAGCATTCTGTGCTCGAATCTTCTTAACTGGTAGGAATCGTCCAAAATACCTAAGCGTCCTAATTCATCAATAACCTCATGAGAAGGCGGACACTTGTCTATTCTATCACAGGGGTATCTCTAAAAAAAGACAGGCAGAGCGAAATACACTCTGCCTGTCGTCAAGTCAAATACAGCTGAATTCTATAGAGAGTAGTTTGGTGCTTCTTTCGTAATCTGCACATCATGCGGATGGCTTTCGCGCAGACCTGCACCCGTAATACGGATAAAGCTTGTATCGTTACGAAGCTCCTCAATATTAGCAGTACCACAATATCCCATACCAGAACGAAGACCGCCCAACAGCTGGTGCACAGTGTCGGAAAGTGGTCCTTTATAAGCAACGCGTCCCTCAATACCTTCCGGCACCAATTTCTTGTCGTCATCTTGGAAATAACGATCTTTACTACCTTGCTTCATCGCAGCCATAGAGCCCATACCACGATATACTTTGAAGCGACGTCCTTGATAAATTTCCGACTCGCCTGGGCTTTCTTCCGTACCTGCAAAAAGACTTCCCAGCATTACTGCAGAGGCCCCTGCCGCAATGGCCTTTGTAATTTCACCAGAGTATTTAATACCGCCATCTGCAATAATCGGAATATTATATTCACGTGCTACTGTTGCACAATCATAAATAGCTGTTATTTGTGGAACACCAATCCCTGCGATTACGCGTGTTGTACAGATAGAACCTGGACCGATACCCACCTTAACGACCGATGCCCCTGCTTCAATCAATTCGCGCGTTCCGTCACCTGTAGCTACATTACCTGCTACAATCGTCAGGTCAGGATAAGTTTTACGCAACTCGCGGACTGCTTCAATAATGTTAATATGATGGCCATGAGCGGAATCCACAACAATCAAATCCACACCAGCTTTTACAAGTGCTTCAGTCCGTTCAAACGTATCCTTGGAAATGCCGACAGCCGCACCGACCAGAAGACGCCCTTGTGCATCCTTCGCTGCGTTCGGAAATTGAATAGCTTTCTCAATATCTTTGATGGTGATCAAACCTTTGAGGTAGTTCCCTTCATCGACCAGTGGAAGCTTTTCAATTTTATGCTTTTGCAAAATGACTTCCGCTTCCTGTAAAGTCGTGCCTACTGGTGCAGTTACCAGTTCTTCCTTCGTCATGACTTCACTAATTTTAAGATCAAAGTCGTGAATAAAGCGAAGATCACGGTTAGTAATAATACCCACCAGTTTGTTCTCTTCGTTTACAACAGGCACGCCGGAAATACGATATTTACCCATCACTGCCTCAGCATCGGACACCAAATGATCTGGAGTCAATGAGAATGGATTGGTGATAACACCGCTCTCTGAGCGCTTAACCCGATCTACCTCTACCGCTTGCTGCTCAATCGACATATTTTTATGAATAACACCAATACCGCCCTCACGAGCCATCGCAATTGCTAGCACTGCCTCAGTAACAGTATCCATACCAGCACTCATTAAAGGAATGTTCAGCTTCACGTTATCACTCAAACGAGTCGCTACGCTTACTTCTTTGGGCAGTACCACCGACTTACGAGGTACCAACAAAACATCGTCAAAGGTAAGGCCTTCCTTACCGAATTTATCTTCCCACACCAAGATGATCCTCCTTCAAAATGTTTAGTCTGTATTGGTCTTGTTGTCTGTCCGACATGGACAAATCAAGGCTCTCTGAAAATATATTATTGCAATCTTAGCAAAGCGGTATAGGGGTGTCAAGCCTTCATCAACAGCCCTAACCCGTAGTATTCCCCTGTACAAACAACTGTACTCCTACGAAGGACAACTATTATAAACAAACGGCTTTAAAGGTACCTCTCTACTTACAAAAGCATATTTCACTTTGAGTAAGCAACAAAGGAGTAAGAATATAAATAAATTCACTTATATACAAAAAAGGATCATGATCTCAAAAAGATCATGATCCTTTTTACTTGTTGCTTGGCAACGTCCTACTCTCCCAGGACCCTGCGGTCCAAGTACCATCGGCGCTGGAGGGCTTAACGGTCGTGTTCGGGATGGGTACGTGTGGAACCCCTCCGCTATCGCCACCAAACATGAATTTGCTCCGCAAATTCTTCCGTAAGGTTATTCGGTTCATCACAGATTGTGTGAATGAATAGCTATACGCTTGTTGTATGTACTTCTACATACCTTCAAGGTTACACCCTGAAAACTGGATCCGAAACTTCATTGCGCCTTATCTTTAGGATAAGCCCTCGACCGATTAGTATTGGTCAGCTCCATGCATTACTGCACTTCCACCCCCAACCTATCTACCTCGTCGTCTTCAAGGGGTCTTACATACTGGGAAATCTCATCTTGAGGGGGGCTTCACGCTTAGATGCTTTCAGCGCTTATCCCTTCCGTACATAGCTACCCAGCGGTGCTCCTGGCGGAACAACTGGTACACCAGCGGTACGTCCATCCCGGTCCTCTCGTACTAAGGACAGCTCCTCTCAAATTTCCTACGCCCACGACAGATAGGGACCGAACTGTCTCACGACGTTCTGAACCCAGCTCGCGTACCGCTTTAATGGGCGAACAGCCCAACCCTTGGGACCTACTTCAGCCCCAGGATGCGATGAGCCGACATCGAGGTGCCAAACCTCCCCGTCGATGTGGACTCTTGGGGGAGATAAGCCTGTTATCCCCAGGGTAGCTTTTATCCGTTGAGCGATGGCCCTTCCATGCGGTACCACCGGATCACTAAGCCCGACTTTCGTCCCTGCTCGACTTGTAGGTCTCGCAGTCAAGCTCCCTTCTGCCTTTGCACTCTTCGAATGATTTCCAACCATTCTGAGGGAACCTTGGGGCGCCTCCGTTACTCTTTAGGAGGCGACCGCCCCAGTCAAACTGCCCACCTGACACTGTCCTCGTACCGGATCACGGTACCAAGTTAGAACCTAGATACGATCAGGGTGGTATCCCAAGGATGCCTCCTCTCAAGCTGGCGCTCAAGATTCAACGGCTCCCACCTATCCTGTACAGATCGTACCCAAATTCAATATCAAGCTGCAGTAAAGCTCCATGGGGTCTTTCCGTCTTGTCGCGGGTAACCTGCATCTTCACAGGTATTAAAATTTCACCGGATCTCTCGTTGAGACAGCGCCCAAGTCGTTACGCCATTCGTGCGGGTCAGAATTTACCTGACAAGGAATTTCGCTACCTTAGGACCGTTATAGTTACGGCCGCCGTTTACTGGGGCTTCGGTTCATAGCTTCGCCCGAAGGCTTACCACTCCCCTTAACCTTCCAGCACCGGGCAGGCGTCAGCCCGTATACTTCGCCTTGCGGCTTCGCACAGACCTGTGTTTTTGCTAAACAGTCGCTTGGGCCTTTTCACTGCGGCCCCCTCGGGCTATTCACCCTACCGAGGCACCCCTTCTCCCGAAGTTACGGGGTCATTTTGCCGAGTTCCTTAACGAGAGTTCTTCCGCGCGCCTTAGAATTCTCTTCTCGCCTACCTGTGTCGGTTTGCGGTACGGGCACCTTCTCCTGGCTAGAGGCTTTTCTTGGCAGTCTGAGATCATGACCTTCGCTACTGTAATTTTCGCTCCCCATCACAGCCCAGCCTTACGATGTGCGGATTTGCCTACACATCAGCCTCACTGCTTAGACGGACATCCATCAGTCCGCGTCACTACCCTACTGCGTCACCCCATCGCTCATAGCGGATTACGGTGGTACAGGAATTTCGACCTGTTGTCCTTCGACTACGCCTATCGGCCTCGCCTTAGGTCCCGACTTACCCTGAGCGGACGAACCTTCCTCAGGAACCCTTAGGCTTTCGGCGGATCTGATTCTCACAGATCTTTTCGTTACTCATACCGGCATTCTCACTTGAATGCAGTCCAGCGCTCCTTCCGGTACACCTTCAACCCGCATTCAACGCTCCCCTACCCCTGATGCAAAGCATCAAGCCATAGCTTCGGTGGTGTGTTTAGCCCCGTTACATTTTCGGCGCAGAGTCACTCGACCAGTGAGCTATTACGCACTCTTTCAATGGTGGCTGCTTCTAAGCCAACATCCTGGTTGTCTGTGCAACTCCACATCCTTTCCCACTTAACACACACTTGGGGACCTTAGCTGATGGTCTGGGCTGTTTCCCTTTCGACAATGGATCTTAGCACTCACTGTCTGACTCCCGGAACTAAATCTATGGCATTCGGAGTTTGACTGAGCTTGGTAACCCTTGCGGGCCCCGCACCCAATCAGTGCTCTACCTCCACGATTCTTCTTTCCGAGGCTAGCCCTAAAGCTATTTCGGGGAGAACCAGCTATCTCCGGGTTCGATTGGAATTTCTCCGCTACCCCCACCTCATCCCCGCATTTTTCAACATGCGTGGGTTCGGGCCTCCAGTGCGTGTTACCGCACCTTCACCCTGGACAGGGGTAGATCACCCGGTTTCGGGTCTACGTCCACGTACTCATTCGCCCTATTCAGACTCGCTTTCGCTGCGGCTTCAGCTCTTCACCTTAACCTTGCACGGGAACGTAACTCGCCGGTTCATTCTACAAAAGGCACGCCATCACCCATAGATCGGGCTCTGACTTCTTGTAAGCACACGGTTTCAGGATCTATTTCACTCCCCTTCCGGGGTGCTTTTCACCTTTCCCTCACGGTACTGCTTCACTATCGGTCGCCAGGGAGTATTTAGCCTTGGCAGATGGTCCTGCCGGATTCATACGGGGTTTCACGTGCCCCGCACTACTCGGGATCCGTCTCGGAGGGAACAGGTTTTGAACTACAGGGCTTTTACCTTCTCTGGCGGGCCTTTCCAGACCTCTTCATCTAACCGGTTCCTTTGTAACTCCATGTGAGACGTCCCACAACCCCAAGGAGCAAGCTCCTTGGTTTGGGCTAATCCGCGTTCGCTCGCCGCTACTGACGGAATCACTATTGTTTTCTCTTCCTCAGGGTACTTAGATGTTTCAGTTCCCCTGGTCTGCCTCTCACTCACCTATGAATTCAGTGAGTAGTGACTGTCGATGAAGACAGCCGGGTTTCCCCATTCGGACATCCCCGGATCAAAGCTTGCTTACAGCTCCCCGAGGCCTTAT
>NZ_CP173059.1:15000-112500 GCF_044784315.1 Paenibacillus sp. DP01 | reverse complement strand
TACTACGGAACTCCAACTTAATGTTTACATGAAAGTTCATCATGAACCAACCACACCAAAGCAATTTTACCTCATATGAAATAGATGTTGTGAATTGAATAATGACCTTATAGAGGAGTAGATGTTATATGAAACAACGAAGGCTGACCTGGACGAAAGTTGTGTTTTGGGTTATCTCTTGCTTACTGCTTGTTGTTATCTCTGGATTTGTGTATGAGTGGATTGCATCCAAACATGATAAGTCGCAACATCCTCCTCTGGGGAGAATGGTCGACGCTGGAGGTTATCGTCTCCATATTCATAAAATGGGTGCCGGCTCTCCAACGATAGTGCTTGAATCAGGGAGCGGGGAAAGTAGCCTTTCTTGGAGAGATATTCCCGAGAAGCTATCATCCTTTGCCACCGTTGTATCCTATGATCGGGCAGGCTATGCATGGAGCGAAGAGGCAAATACTCCACGTACCGGGGAAAACATCGTTCGGGAGCTTCATACCGCTCTAAAAAATGCAGACATCCAAGCTCCATATATCCTTGTAGGCCATTCCCTCGGGGGGATGTACTCAAGACTCTATGCACAGACGTACAGAGACGAAGTCGCAGGATTGGTTCTGGTGGATGCTAGGCCTGAGAATGATGCCCGCCGGACAAATAAGATCTATGCCAAAGAACGGCCTAAGGTTAATCCCTCGCCGCTCATATCCATTCTCCTAGAAAGATCGGGGGCTTTTCGTCTGTTCCCCAACTTAATGCTAAACGGTCGGGTGGAGTATCGAGATAGAAAATCTTTCGTGAACATTGTTGCTTCCCCCAAGTACTTTCGCTCTGTTGCCGAGGAGGGTGATCTGGCGAGCACTACCGAAGATGCCATACGCGGCCAGCATTTGGGCAACCTCCCTGTACGCGTAATTGCCCGAGGCATTCAGCAAAATTTGACTCAGTTCGGTATAAGTAAGCGTGGAAATGATCAGATCGAACAAAGCTGGCAAATCGGGCAGCGCGAGATGCTCCACATCTCTAACAACAGCAAGCTTATTGTCGCCAAAAAGAGCGAACATATGATTATCCATGATCAACCTGAGCTCGTCATTCAAGTCATCCGTGATCTCATCTCCAATATTCATTATTCTCGGTCAACCATTGCTAAAACAAACACTGATCATTAGGGGCACTACTCTCTGCATGTTGCGGATTTCATAAAATAAAAAGGACGCCCGGGTCCCCTCCTATATAAAGGAACCCGGGCGTCTTTGTTGCCCACTACTATTCTGTTTGATTGATATTAGGACAAAATAGGCTTGTTTTTAGTTGAGGCTTCTGCAATTTTACCAAGTATCTGTCTCAGTACTTTAGCATTCTCCCCAACAAAACCGGAATCAAGCAGCACATCGTGCGTTCCAATGACCCCGTATTCTTTGTATTGGCCAAGTGTTGCCTGTTGCCATAACAATTTATCTAATGATGTATCCGGACCAACACTATCATCCTCTGCAATCATAGCATGGATATTCGCATGAACTTCACCTGCGTTAATAAGCTCATCGCGGTAGCTGGAGTAAACCAACATTTTGTCCATGACTCGCTCCCTGTCGGCTGGATCGGCCAGGAATGCTTTGTACTGCTCCCTAATGCTGTCCAGCACCGTCTCGACAATCTCTTCAAGCTCCTCAGGTGTCGATTCATCCTTGGACATCTTTCTCATAGCATCTACCATAATAATGTCCCCAACATGGTAACCTCGGCTTTCCATGGCTTTAGCTACCTCAAAGGCAAGATTTCCTCCAAGTGAGTATCCCAAGAATATATATGGACCCTCTGCTTGAATATCTACGATGGCATCGATGTATCGATCCAACATATCTTGACCCTGGAAACGGTCGCCGATAAATTCCATCCCGTACACCTCGCAAAGCCCATCCAGCTCCTTGGCCATCTCATAGTACCCCAGGGAGTGACCTACCCGAGGAGGGAAGCAAAATACTTTAAGCGTTCCTTTCCCTGGGAAGTGGATAATTTCCATTTCTTGTTCATCGGCAGCAGTTGTTGCCTGCAGCTTGAAAATTTCATGCGCCATTTCTTCCACAGTCGGCAGATTAAACACGACCTGGAGTGGGAGATGGACGCCCATACTGGATGAGATCCTTTGGATCAAGCCCAACACTTTCAGAGAATGGCCCCCAAGCTCGAAGAAATGATCTCTGATCCCGATTTCCTGTACGCCGAGCACCTCGGACCAAATCTGTGCGAGCTCTACTTCTGTCTGCGTACGCGGCGCGATATACTCGGCTGTGCTCCGCAGAAGGGTTTCTGGTGCCGGTAGCGCTTTGCGATCCAATTTGCCATTTGGATTCAGCGGCATTTGTGCGAGCTGTACGAAAGCAGACGGAATCATATAGCTTGGCAGCTCGCTGCCCAGTGCCTCGCGTAGAACGCCGGCTGCGAGCCCTTCCTCGGCCACAAAGTATGCGCAAAGCTGAGTACTTCCGCTGGAGTCAGCCAGTGCTAGAACAACCGCTTCCTGCACCGATGGTACCTTCAGAATTTGTGCTTCCACTTCTCCCAGCTCAATGCGATAACCGCGGATTTTTACCTGGTGATCAATCCGTCCCAAGTACTCAATATTCCCGTCAGGCAACCACCGAGCCAAATCGCCCGTTCGGTAAATCCGTTCACCCGACTTGTACGGATGAGGAATGAACTTCTCTGCTGTCAGTTCCGGCTGATTGAAGTACCCTCTCGCTACCCCTTCACCTGCAATGCAGAGTTCCCCCGGCACACCTACTGGTGATACCTGAGAAGCGCTATCCATCATCCATACTTGGACGTTAGCGTACGGTTTGCCGATAGGCACATGCGTTAGAGTCGCAGTCTCACGACTCGTTGTATATCGAGTCGCATATACAGCCGCCTCCGTAGGACCGTAGATGTTCTCCAGTACGGCATAAGGTGATACTTTATAGTACTCTTCCACAAGTTTGGCAGGCAGCGTCTCGCCGCAGGCAAACAGATATTTCAGAGTAAGGAATCCTTGGGTACTGCTTTCTTTCAAATATTGAACGAGCACACTGAGCATCGAAGGTACCAAATTAAGATGCGTGATTTGGTTCGCATCCACAGCCTCCAGCAGTGCGACCGGATCTTTGTCCACGCCCTGCGGCAGGATCACAAGCGTCCCCTGTCCAAAGAACCAGCAGAACAGCTCTGGCACGGAGAAGTCAAAGGTGAATGTCGTTTTGAGCAGGAATCGGTCACCTGCCAACATCGGATATTCAGCTTCCAACTGACTCAGTGTATGGACGGCGGAGCGATGCTCAATCATTACACCTTTCGGCTTGCCGGTTGAACCCGACGTGTAAATGATATACGCCAGATGTTCTGGTCCTGCAATTGGCTCCAGATTGGAGTCATCCGCATGATACGCCTGCGGATCATCCAGTGCCAGGATCGTGCCAGTGAATGGGAAACGATCCTTGAGATGGCTCTTCATCAGCAGAAGCTTCGCCCCCGAATCCTCCAGCATGTGGTGAATACGATCCTCAGGGAATTCCGGATCAATCGGAACATAAGCGCCGCCCGCTTTAAGAATGGCATGGATGCCTATGATCATCTCAAGCGAACGCTCGACCATGATGCCGACTGGCTGATCTGGTCTGACCCCTTGCGCGCGAAGCGTACGTGCGAGGCGGTTGGCCTGCTGATGGAGTTCTCCGTAGGTAAGCTCCGTTTCGCCGAAAATAAGTGCTGTATGATCCGGTGTGAGCGCAGCTTTTTCCTCAAATATGCCGTGAAGGGTCTTCTCACGCGGATAAGGAGCTGCTGTGTCTCCCCATACCTCTATAATTTGTGATTTCTCTTCTGGCATTATCAGCTCCAGCTCATCAATACGGATAGCAGGTTGTACAGATACGCTTGTCAGAATTTTCGTCAAGTGCCCTTGAATCCGTTCCACGCTCTCCCGGTCATAGACACGGGCATTATAACGATACAAGAACTCCAGACTACGTCCTGGCAGCACAATGAGGTTAAAATCATAATTTGTCTGTTCAAACATCTGAACATCCGTAATTTTGTATTCAGCCTCATCATTGGCAATTTTCTCTTCCAGATGCTCTTCTACCGGGTAATTCTCAAATACCATGATATGGGAAATCAAATCTTGCTTTTGTTCGCTCTGTGCCTGAATCTCATAGAGCGGATAGGAATCATAAGCATGCCCAGCCAAATATAATTCCTGCTGTCTCTTCATCACATGAGAGAACGTTTCGCTTCCTTCGGCCTGAACTCGAACTGGAACTGTATTAATGAAGAGACCGATCATGCTTTCGATGCCTGGAATCTCGGCAGGTCTCCCCGAAACCACACTTCCGAAGACGACATCCTGGCTTCTATTGTAGCGTTGCAATACGATTCCCCAAGCAGCTTGCATCAGCGTGTTCATCGTCACTTGATGCTGTTTGGCCACTTGTTCCAGGCGCTCGGTCAATTCCGCATCCAATGTGAATACCAGCTTCTCCGACACGTAGGCTTCTGCTTTTACCGATGGCTGTGTGACGGCCTGTGGCAACTTCGTTTGCTGCTCGTAGCCTTCCAGATACCCTCTCCAGTAGGAGGATGCCTCTTCCTCGCCTTGTTTCTCTAACCATTGAATGTACTGGCTGTACGATGCTGCTACAGGAAGTTCAGGTTCCCTTTGCTCACGCAGAGCTCCGTACGTTTCAAACACTTCCTGGAGCACAAGAGGCATACACCAGCCATCCAAAATGATGTGATGAGAGCTCCACAACAGATGGTAATGCTCTTTTGCAGTACGTAGAATAGCAACACGCAGCAAGGCTTCATTCGTCAGATCAAAACCTCTCGCTTTGTCCTGGTCCATATAAGCTGCAAGACGCGTTTCCATTTCGCCCGGTTCCAGCTCATGCAATTCCTCGTATACGAAATCGCATGCTCTTTCTTTGAACACAATCTGTATAGGGAAGTCGCCCCATCCAGCATGGAAATTCGTTCTCAGTATGGCATGCCGTTTCATCAGATGCTGTAAGCTGCGTTTGAAATCCTCAGGATAGAATACTCCCTGAATTTCAAATGTGGCCTGCTCAAAGTAGACCTCTGAATGAGGCTCCAGCAAGCTGTGGAACAGCATTCCCTTTTGCATCGGTGTCAGTTTATACACATTTTCAATGCTACCGATGTGCCGTGTCTGCTCTTCCAGCTCCTCGATTTCCTCCAAGCTGATATCGTTGAGGAGTACATCGCTTGGTGTAAGCTCGGTTCTATCCTTGCCTGCACAGTGTCCAATGACTTCACTGAGACGTTCCTTCAAGATACAGGCAAACTTTTCTACCGAATCCATATGGAACTGTTGATGGTTATAGCTGACCGAAAGCTGAAGCTGTCCTTCGGTAATCAGTCCATTAATATTCAAGGCCTGATGCTGCACCATCTCCTCACTGACCTCAGACCCTGCCGAGTAAGGGGACACCTCCATCGTTCCTTCTGCAAGATCCTGGTCAAACTGCCCCAGGTAGTTGAAGGTAATCTCCGGTTCTGCCGAGAAGGAGGAGCCAGTGGATACGTTACTCAAATATTTCAAAATACCATATCCTACACCTTTGTTCGGGATACGACGCAGGCCTTCCTTAATACGCTTGATCCTGGCGCCGATCTCCATTTCGCCTCCCATCTCAAGGGCGACAGGATACTGACTTGTAAACCAGCCTATTGTGCGAGTGATATCTAATTCCGGTACAACAGGCTCCCGTCCATGTCCTTCGAGCACGATGCCTACACGTTCGATCCCTGTCCACTCGTGAACAGCCATACCTAGGGCCGTCAAGAGCAGATCGTTAACTTCCGTATTGTAAGCGCGATTCGCCTCTTTCAGGAACTGCTCTGTCTCTTCTGGCGACCATGTTACCGTAACAGCCTCGGTGTCTTTTATGAGAAGAGCGCCGTCTACCTTGTCTTTTGGAAGAAGGGCAAATCCCTCTCCTTCTACCTCTGCCCAAAAACTACGTTCTTGTTCAGCCGCCGGGCTGTTGGCATATTGCGTAATCCCATCAACCCATGCCCGGTACGAATCCGTCTTTTGTGGGAGTTTGACCGCTTGTCCACGTGCTGCTTGTTCGTAGCCTTCCTGCAAGTCCTCAAAGAGAATACGCCAGGATACGCCATCCACAGCTAAATGATGAATAACGATCAACAAATGTTCGCCTTCCGCACAGCGGAACAAACCTAGTCTAAAGAGAGGCCCATCCTCCAGAGAGATGCTGCGCTGAATGGCTTCTGCACCAGCTTCTATTGCCAAAGCCGGGTCTTTTTCATCCTGCAAATCGTGGATTTGGAGGCTATACAGCTCACCTTCGCCCAAACTGCGGTTCCACGCTTCTACTCCGTGCTCTCCTTGGCGGAATACCAGTCGCAGCGCATCATGGTGTTCTGCAATTTTTTGAATAACCTTGGCGAGCGCATCGGTATTAAAGCCTTCGCGTCGGTACAGCATGACCGACTGATTAAAGTGATGTAGATCCTTTGACTGCTCTTCGAAAAATCTGCGCTGGGCAGGTCCCAGTTTTACCGTTCCGTGTACCTCGCCCTGATCTGCAATTCGGCTGACTGCGCTAACACGCTGAGCCAGTTCCGCAATTGTTGGATAGCTGAATAAATTCTTCATTTCCAGTTTGTAGCCTGCGTGGAGAAGTCTTGATGAAACCTGAATTGATTTGATCGAGTCGCCTCCAAGTTCGAAGAAATTATCATGTATGCCAACAAGCGGTACGCCGAGCACACCTTGCCAAATCGAAGCCAAAATATTCTCCACATCCGTCCGCGGAGCAGCAAAGGCGGCTCCTGCTTTCACACCCAAGTTTGGTTCAGGCAGTGCCTTACGATCCAGCTTGCCATTTGGTGTCAAAGGCATTACGTCCATTTGGACAAAGTAAGACGGAATCATATATGCAGGCAGTTCGGCAGACAGTTCATTTCTCAGCTCGCTGACAGACATTTCCCGATCAGCTACAAAGTAAGCACATAGAGACTTCTGTCCATTGGCGTCTGCCCACGCAACAACGAGAGCTTCCTCCACAAGTGGCATATCCAGCAACTTGGCCTCAATCTCACCAAGCTCAATACGATAGCCCCGTATTTTAACTTGATGGTCAATACGCCCAATGTACTCAATGTCTCCATTAGGAAGGCGACGAGCCAAATCTCCGGTCCGATACATATTTCCTTCCGCAGCGAACGGATCCCTAATGAATTTTTCTGCGGTAAGATCTGGACGATTCAGGTATCCACGGGCTACTCCGTCCCCGGCGATGTACATTTCGCCCTCCACACCTAACGGTACAAGACGAAGCTGTTCATCCAGGATATGAATGTATATGTTGTCGGACGGCAATCCAATCGGTACGGATTCCCGTGTATCCTTCGCAGGATCGTACAGGTGAATCATGCAGCCAACGACGGTTTCGGTTGGGCCATATTCATTGTAAATTTTGATGTTGCCGCCAAAGAGATCGGTAATCGTTTTGGACAAATGTGTGGTCAGATTCTCTCCACCCACAATAAGCTGCTGAATACGACTTTCCGCTGGAATGGCCATGTCTTTTATGAGACTGAGATGCGTCGGCGTCAGCTTGAGAATATCGACCGCATTTTCGCGCAAAATATGCTGAACGACCTCTGCCTTATCTATACCATCATAAATCCGTACTATTCCTCCGTTTATTAACGGAGTAAACATTGATGTCATCGTCAAGTCAAACGAAATGGATGAGTACAGCGGGAAGTCCGTTGGTTGCCCTGCACAATAGACCTTATTGGCCCACCAGATGTAGTTCACGATCCCTTTATGGTTAATCATGGTTCCCTTCGGATTCCCTGTTGTACCTGAGGTATAGATTAAATACACTAGGTCGTTTCCTCTTACAGGAATATTAGGATTATCCACTCCGGTTCCGTAGATGTGCGGAGAATCCAATTCCATAACCATTCCCTCAAAGGAGGCCAGCTTCGTCAGGTGGCTCTGTGTGAGCAGAATCTCAGCGCCGGAGTCCTTCAGAATATACTGAATCCGCTCCTGCGGATATTCAGGATCAATCGGTACATAGGCTCCGCCTGCTTTGAGTACACCCATGATGGCAACCAGCAGTTCCACTGACCGATCCGCCAACAGACCCACTACTTGTTCACTCCGCAGTCCCTGGTCTATCAAGGTCGAAGCCAGTTTGTTCGCCCGCTCGTTCAACTCCCGATACGTGATCTGGATATCGCCGCTTACTGCTGCGATCTTATCTGGCGTACGGACAACCTGTTCCTCAAACAAGGTATGCAGACCCTGATCACTTGGATAGGCATGAGCCTTGCCACCCCAGTCAAGCAGCTTCGTCCGTTCCTCCGGTGTTACAATCTCCAGCTCCTGTATCGTCGCTTGCGGACGAGTAGCTACCTGATCGAGCATTTGCAACAAATGTCCTCCGATTCGCGCAATGCTTTCTTGCTCGTAGACCGAAGCGTTGTAGCGAATGCAGACCTTAATGTCCTCGCCTGGAATGACAACGAGGTTAAAGTCATAGTTGGTTTGCTCAAACATGGCGAAGTTGGCGACTTCGAGATTGTCCTCTGTGTGATTACCCGACTGTTCTACCTGTTCGTCGAGCGGATAATTTTCAAAGATCATAATATGAGAAATCAGGTCTTGCTTTTGGCTTGTTTTCCCCTGAATCTCATACAGCGGATAGGTGTCGTAGGCACGACCAGCCAACGAATGTGCCTGTGTACGTTTCATCACCTCGACAAAGGCCTCGCCTTTGGATGACTGTACACGGATAGGTACTGTATTAATAAACAGACCCACCATATTCTCGATCCCTGCAATCTCAGTAGGTCTACCTGATACAACGCCACCGAAAACAACATCCGAGCTGGCATTGTAATGTTGGAGAATCAGGCCCCAGGCTGTCTGCATGAGTGTGTTGACGGTCACATGATTGCGCTTCGCGACAACATCCATTTTATGGGTCAAGGACGCGCCCAAATGGAGAACATGCTCATTCAGAACGTAACCCTCTACTTTAGCTTGAGATTTCGTTTTAGCTTCCGGCAATACAGTATTACCGTCATAGTCTTCGAGATATTGGCTCCAATATGTTGAAGACTCTTGATCGTCCTGTGCATCAAGCCATTCTATATAACGGCTGTAGGGCTGAGCCGGTGGTAGTACAGGCTGTATTTGCTGACGCAGGGCAGAATAATAATCGAACAGCTCCTGTGTAATAATCGGGATGCACCAGCCATCCATGACAATATGATGGAAGCTCCACAATACAAGGCAGCTTTGTTCCTTTTGCATGACAGTCACTCGCATCAGCGGATCTTCTGACAAGCTGAATCCCTTAGCCATATCTTCAGTAGTGTAAGCCTGAATTTGGGCTTCTTGCTCCTGCAACGTACCGGCACGCAAATCTAAGTAGTTCAGAGGGATTGGCCGTTGCTTAAAGACAACTTGTAGCGGTACATCAGCGATATTGTTGTAAAAGCCGGTACGCAATATGGCATGTCGTTGCGCCAAAGCCTGGAAGCTCTCGAAGAAGATATCTACATCGAAGCTGCCACGTAGCTCAAACGTTGCCTGCTCAAAGTATGAAGAGGAGTCCGGCTCCAGCAAGCTGTGGAAGAGCATGCCCTTCTGCATTGCCGTTAGCTTGTACACATCCTCAATCTCTCCAATATGGGCCGTTTGGGCTGTGAGTCGATCAAGCTGCTCCAGGGTCAGTCCTTGAAACAGAACATCACTCGGCGTAAGCTGCGAACGCTCCTGAGTCACACAATGCTGGATGACCTCGCTAAGACTTGACTGTAATAATTCAGCAAAATGACTTACCGTCTCCTTACGGTACTGCCTATTGCTGTACGTAATCGTCAGTGATAGCTGGCCTTCGGCAATCATGCCATTCACATCCAGAGCATATTGCTGTGGTGTGTGATCACTGAGCGCCTTACCGACTGAATGTGTAGACAAGCTAAGAGCATTGCCTTCCAAATCCTGATCAAACTGTCCAAGGTAGTTGAAGGAAACCTCCGGTTCTACGCTGAATCGAGTACCTTTTTCCGGTGCCATATACTTCAGCAAACCGTAGCCGATGCCTTTGTGCGGAACCTCTCGCAAATTCTCCTTGATGCGCTTGATTTGGGCAGATACTTCCTGCCCACCTTGCACGTTCAGCAGAACAGGGTATTGGGTGGTGAACCAGTCCACGGTACGGGTAATATCCAGATCTGGTACGATCATTTCCCGGCCATGCCCTTCAAGGTTAACCAAAATCTGTTCCATGCCTGTCCAGCGCTGAATAGCTGCTCCCAGCGCAGTCAAGAGCAAATCATTCGTCTCCGTATGATAAGCCCGGTTTGCTTGTCGCAACAGCAGGTCTGTTTCTTCAGCAGACCACGTTACCGTAACCGACTCGGTATCCCGAATGGTGCCCGGTTCCTGATCCTCATCCTTTGGCAGTGGAGCCAGCATCGTCTCCTCAATCTGCTGCCAGTATGAACGTTCCTCGTCCAGGGCAGGGCCTGCTGCATATTTCGCCGCTTGCTCGGACCATACAAGATACGAATCGGTCTTTTGCGGAAGAACAATCGCTTGTCCATTCAACGCCTGCTCGTATCCTGTTGCAATGTCTTCAAACAGGATGCGCCAGGATACGCCGTCAACCAAGAGGTGATGAATGACAATCAACAAATGATCGCCATCATTACAATGGAACAAGCCTAGCTTGAACAGAGGGCCGTCTTCCAAGTGGAAGCTTGCCTGGATGGCATCGGCCTGGGCTTGAACAGCAGCTGCCTGGTCTTCTACCTGTCTCATATCGACGATGTCCAATGTGTAGCGTTCGCCTTCGTCAATTCCCCGATTCCAAGCTGCATATCCAGCTTCTGTAGACCGGAAAACCATACGTAGCGCGTCATGATGAATCGCAACTTGGTCCATTGTCAACCGGAGTGCAGCCTCATCAAAGCCGTCTTTCCGATGGAGCATGACAGCATGATTGTAATGATGTGGCTCCGCTGTGTGACGTTCAAAGAACCAGCGCTGAATTGGCATTAACTCCGCTGCACCTTTGATTTCACCCTGCTCTGCTGTGCGTCCGGCTACTTGAAGATACGGGCTTAGCTCAGCAATTGTCGGATATTTGAAGAGATCCTTCATCTCTAATTTATATCCTAATTGGAACAATCTAGAGGACACCTGAATCGCCTTGATGGAGTCACCACCCAGATCGAAGAAGTGATCATGGATGCCGACCTGCTGTGCTCCTAACACACCTTGCCATACAGAAGCCAAAGCTTCCTCAGCTGCGTTCCTCGGCGCTTCATAAACCGCTCCAGTCTGCACATTGGTCTCAGGAGCTGGAAGTGCTTTGCGATCCAGCTTACCATTTGGTGTCAACGGCATCTGTTCCAATTGCATGAAGTAAGACGGAATCATATAAGCCGGCAGCTCAGCAGCCAAGGCTTTTCTCAATTCGCCTACTGTCAGCATCTGATCGGCAGTGAAATAGCCCACCAGTACTTTTTGTCCACTTCCATCCTCCCGGGCAAGCACAACGGCCTCCCTCACAGACGGAGCATGGAGCAACTTCGCCTCCACTTCTCCTAGTTCGATACGGTAACCACGGATTTTAACCTGATGGTCAATCCGTCCCAAATACTCCATGCTGCCATCCGGCAACCAGCGTGCCAAGTCACCTGAGCGGTACATGCGCTCGCCCGCTTCAAACGGATGAGCTACAAACTTCTCTGCCGTCAATTCCGGTCGGTTCAGGTAGCCACGCGCCAGGCCTTCGCCCGCCACATAGAGTTCACCCGGAATGCCAATCGGTTGTGGACGGCGTTGTTCATCCAGAATGTACGCACGTAGTGTCGGAATCGGAATACCGATATTGCTGCGGCCCTGTTCAATTTCCAGTTCCGTAATTTCCTTATACGTTACATGCACGGTCGTTTCCGTGATGCCATACATGTTGATGAGCTGCACTTGCGGATATTTCGCTCTCCAGTCCTTGAGCAAGGCCGGGCTTAATGCCTCCCCGCCGAAGATAATCATGCGAAGACTCAATTCTGCCGCGCGATGACTAAGTTCTTCTTGTAGTAACTGATAGAAGTATGTTGGCGTCTGGTTCAACACGGTAACCTTCTGGTCCTTAAGCAACTGCAAGAAACGCTCTGGGCTCTTCGCAGTAAGCGATGGAACGATGACCAGACGACCTCCGTTCAGCAATGCCCCGTACATCTCCCATACGGAGAAGTCGAAACAGAATGAATGGAACAGCGTCCATGTATCCTGAGGACCGAAATCAAACATATTTTTATCATTAAAGAGCAAGCGGACTACATTTTTGTGCTCGATCAGCGTTCCCTTTGGCTTGCCTGTCGTACCCGATGTGTAGATAACGTAGGCAAGATGATTCGGTCCAGCCGTAGGCTCCAGATTTGAGACATCTTCCTTGTAGGAAGCCGCCTCGTCCAGATTAACAATGTCCCCGGTGAAGGAGATACGTGTCTCCAGATGCACTTGTGTCAGCAGCAGCTTGGCTCCCGAATCCTCAAGCATAAAGCGAATGCGGTCCTCTGGATATTCAGGGTCGACAGGGACATAAGCCCCGCCCGCCTTCAAGATGGCCAAAATCCCAACGACCATTTCAAGGGAACGATCCGCCATGATTCCAACCAAACCGTCTGGTTGCAGACCACGCTCGCGGAGCGTTCTGGCAAGTCCATTGGCCCGCTCATTCAGCTCGCTATAGGACAAGGTTGCCTCTTCACATACGACCGCTACTGCATCCGGATTACGGACAGCCTGTTCCTCGAACAGTGCATGAATCGTTTGGTCACGAGGATAATCTGCTTTGGCTTCGTCCGCATCTTTCATCAGCATCGACTTTTCCTGCGGTGTCACGATATCAAGGGATGACAACGACAATCCCGGATTGGCGATAGCTTCCTGAATAAGCTGTACAAAGTGGCCTGCCATCCGCTCAGCGGTCTCCCGCTTGTAGATTGCAGTCGCGTATTCCAACGTGCAGTTCAATGCCCCATCCGCTTCACTCACTGTCAGCGTGAGGTCGAACTTGGCAGCAGGATGGCCCTGATCGTAAGGAGTGAAACGCAATCCCTCTATTTCTTGTTCTCCCTGCTCGATATTTTGCAGAACAAACATAGTATCAAATAGTGGGTTACGACTCAGGTCACGCTGAAGCTCCAGCTTCTCTACCAGCTCCTCGAACGGATAATCCTGGTTTTCATAGGCCCGCAGTGCTGTTTCCTTCACTTCCTTCAAGTAAGCCTCGAAAGACTTTTCGCCCTCTGGATAAGTACGCAGTGCCACTGTGCCTACGAACATACCGATAAGGCCCTCGAGTGTGGCATGGGATCTTCCCGCCACTGGTGAACCGACAATGACATCTTCCTGCCCCGTGTACTTGTGCAAGAGCGTCGTATAGGCTGCCAGCAGCACCATGAACAGCGTAGAACCTGTTCGGGTAGCCAGCTCCTGGAGTGAAGCGCTCAGAGAAGCATCAATCTGGAAGTCAATCCGATCTCCCGCAAAGCTTCGTACCGCAGGACGAACTTCATCTACTGGCAAATCCAGCACTGGCAAGCTTCCGCGGAATGCATCCAGCCAGTAAGCTTCCTGGGCTTTTAGACGCTCGCTTCCGAGCTGCTCTTGCTGCCATACCGCATAGTCTGTGTACTGGATCTGCAACGCAGGCAATACGTCCTCTTCTTGGTAGAAGTGAAGGAACTCTTCTATGAGAATATTCATAGAAACCCCATCCGAGACAATATGATGCATATCGAACAACAGTAAATGGCGCTCGTGTGCAATTCGAATGAGACCTACCCGCAGCAATGGTGCTTCGCCAAGGTCAAAAGGATGAACAAACTGCTGAAGGGCAGCTTCTGCCTCTGTCTCGCTCAACTCCGCATATTCCACCGTAAACGGAACATCCGGTAGGATCTGCTGTACAGGTTCACCGTTAACAGTCACAAAACGGGTGCGCAGTGAACCATGACGATGAATCAGACGACGGAATGCCTGCTCCAGTCGTTCCCGATTCAGGGCTCCCTCAACCGTAAGAATACCTGGCATATTGTAGCTCAGCTCTCCGCCTTCCAGCTGGCTAAGGATAAACAGCCGTTTTTGGGCTGAGGACAATGGGTAGTGCTCTCGCGCTCCCGCTGTAGGAATTTCTTCAAAATTCAGCGGTGTATAGCCCTCAATGGCACGAGCCAAGCCTTCAATGGTAGGCGACTCGAACACTTCTCTTAGGCTAATCTCGCGGTTCATCTCCTTACGAATTCGTGAGACTAGCAGAGCTGCACGCAGTGAATGGCCTCCAAAATGGAAGAAATCATCCTTTACTCCCGCGCTCTCTACACCCAGCACCTCTTGCCAGATTTCGGCTAATTGAATTTCTACAGGTGTCTGTGGAGCCTCAGATGAAGCAACTGCCCATCCTTGCTCTCCCTGCAGCGCTTTTCGATCTATTTTTCCGTTCGACGTCAGAGGCATGTCCTCCAGTTGTACGAAGCGGGAAGGGATCATATATCCAGGTAACATCTCCGACAGAACTGCCCGGAGCTCCGATACCTCAAGCTTCTGAGCAGCTACAAAGTAAGCGACTAGATCTTTGTAGCCATCCTCACTTTCCACAGCCAAGGCCACGACTTCCTGAACGAACGGCACTCTGAGCATGTGTGCTTCGACCTCGCCCAGCTCGATCCGATAGCCACGAATTTTGACTTGGTGATCTATTCGGCCTAAGTACTCGATAGTTCCATCTGGTAACCAACGAACCAAATCACCCGTCCGATACATACGCTCTCCTGGAGTAAACGGATTGTCCACGAACTTCTCATCCATTAACGCAGGCTGGTTATGATAGCCCCGGGCTAACCCGATACCTGAAATGCATAGCTCTCCAGCTACGCCGACAGGCAGCACTCTGAAATGGTCATCCAAGATATACACACGATGGTTAGCAATGGGTTGTCCAATGGACACCCGTTCCATCGTTTCTTCACTGTCCGGGACCGTCCACATTGTGGTGCATACAGAATCCTCTGTTGGGCCATAGCCATTGAAGTACTGTACGTGCTTCCTCCATTTTTCGATCAACTCGACCGATGTGGCCGATCCGGCGGTTAGCAGGCATCGCAGTGCTGGCAGGCGCTCCGGCTCAAGGTGAATAATGTAAGCTGGTGGCAGAGTCGCTATCGTAATTGCCTTGCTGTTCATGAACTGCTCGAACAGGGCATGATCTAAAATATCTTGCGTAGAAGGAATGCATAGAGTAGCCCCGTGGCTCAGTGCCGTTATAATCTCGGAAACCGATGCATCGAACGACAGACTTGCAAACTGAACGATCCGATCCTGCGGTGTAACTTCGAAGAGTCCCCGATATACGTCCGACAGATTTCGTAGTCCGCGGTGTTCCACTAATACGCCCTTAGGCTGACCCGTCGTGCCCGAAGTATAGATCACGTAAGCCAGGTCATCAGAGTTGGCCGTATCCTTCAAATTCGATTCATCGGCATCATAGGTCGACGGTTCTTCCAGCAACAGGACATTTCCCATCCAGTCTATATGCTCCAAAAGATGCGCTTGGGCAAGGATCATCTTCGTCCCCGAATCTTCGAGCATGTAGTTGATTCGCTCTTTCGGATACTCTGGATCCATTGGAACGTAGGCGCCCCCGGCTTTCATAATGCCGTACATCCCAACGATCATATCCGTTGACCGTTCAACAAGCAGCCCCACCAGGTCTCCCGTCTTGATTCCCTCAGCACGCAGTCTTCTCGCCAATCCATTGGCTTTTGCGTTCAGCTCGGCATAGGTCAGCATCTCGTTCTCAAACAGAATGGCAGTCGCGTCCGGCGTTCGAGCCGCCTGTTCCTCCAACAGCCCGTGAAACGTGGTACGGTGTTTGGAGCTGGCTTCCGTTTCTCCCCATACGTTCAGAATCTGCTCTCTCTCCTGCGGCGTAACCAATTCCAGAGCGTCCACGGAAATCGCTGGATTCTCCACAATTTGTTCCATGAGGTGAAACAAGTGACCCTTGATTTGTTCAATCGTGGATGGATCATAGACAAGCGCATTGTATTGGAACAACAATCTCATCTCTTTGCCCGGTAGAACAATTAAGTTAAAATCGTAATTCGTTTGTTCAAGAAGCTCCGCTTCCTCAATCTCAAAGGCAGCCTCGCCATCTCCTAGACGCTCTACTTCCTCTTCCACAGGATAATTCTCAAATACCATAATATGTGAGATTAGATCCTGCTTTTGGTCCGTCTGAGCCTGAATTTCAAACAACGGGTAGGTGTCATACATATGAGAAGCCATATATTGCTCCTGCTGTTGCTTCATCAGGACTGTGAAGGGGAGATGTTCTTCCGTCTTCACACGAACTGGAATTGTATTAATGAACAAACCGATCATCCGGTCAATTCCCGGAATTTCAGCCGGTCTGCCTGACACTACACTTCCGTATACAACATCCCGACTACCGTTATAGCGTTGAAGCGCAACGCCCCAGATGGACTGCAGCAATATATTCATCGTGACATGAGCATCTCTGGCCACCTTTTCCAGACGTTCAGTCAATTCCCTGCTGACAGGATAGTTCAGCTTTTCTGCTACATAGCCTTCTCCTTTGACTGCTCCACCGACTTGAGGTAAAAGCGTCTGTTGCTCATAACCGGCCAGATATCGGCTCCAATAGTCGGCCGCAGCTGCTTCATCCTGCTGTTCCAGCCATTCAATATATCGGCTATACGGCTGGACCTCTGCCAGCTGAGGCTCTCTTCCTTCCAGGAGGGCAAAATAGTGTTCAAACACCTCCTGTGTAATTAATGGAACACACCATCCATCCATGACGATGTGGTGGAAGCTCCACAAGAGACGGAAGCTCTCTTCATCTGTTTGCAAAATCGATACACGGAGAAGCTCATCTTCAGCCAGGTTGAAGCCCTGTGCTTTGTCCTCAGCGGCAAATGTCTTTAGATAAGCTTCACGCTGTGGTGCATTCATCTCACGCAGGTCTTCATACACCAGTTTGGCACCTCTGTGCCGAAATACGACTTGTAAAGGCTCACTGCCCCAACCACTGTAGAAGTTCGTGCGCAGAATGGCATGACGCTCCACCACTGCATCCAGACTGTGTCCGAAAGCGGTCGGATCAAAACTACCCTTAAAGTCAAAGGCGGCCTGCTCAAAATAAGCACCTGTATGCGGCTCGAACATATCATGAAACAGCATGCCCTTCTGCATCGGCGTCAGGCTGTATACATTCTCAATATCGCCTATGTGGCTGGTCTGCTTCGAAAGCTCCTCCAGATCAGCAATGCTCAGCCCCTTGGCAAGCACATCGCTTGGTGTCAATACAGTTTTTTCCTGGGTTACACAATGCTGAAGAAGCTGCCGTAGGCTTTCTTCAATATATCCAGCGAGCTGTTTCATTGTAGATGACTTATACTGTTTTCCGTTATAACTCATCGTCAGAGTCAAGGCTCCGTCTGTCACCATGCCATTAATATCTAGCGTATAGGCTGGCTCTCCCAACAGGCTTTGCGGGCTTCCGGTCGGATAAGGAGAAACCTGCAACGAGCTTCCTTGCAAATCCTGATCAAACTGCCCCAGATAGTTAAAAGAAATCTCAGGCTGCAAGCTGAAACTGTCTGCGTCCTCCTGACTCGCCATCGTTTTGAGCAACCCATATCCGATACCTTTATTCGGAATACGGCGCAGCTCTTCTTTCACTGATTTGATTAAGGCTGACAACTCAAGATCATTTCCCAAGTCTAAAATGACTGGGTATTGGCTTGTAAACCAGCCAACAGTACGGGTAATATCGATATTCGGTATAATCGGCTCACGACCGTGCCCCTCAAGATTCACAGCGATCTTTCCAATACCAGACCATTTGGATACCGCCATGCCTAGAGCAGTCAATAGCAGATCGTTCGTCTCCGTTTGGTAAGCACGATGGGCTTTTCTCAGCAGTTGATCGGTTTCTTCTACCGTCCATTGTGCTGTCACCACTTCGCTATCCTGCAATAAAAGGCTTTCCACAGCCTCATCCTTCGGCAACTGCTCGAGTGGCTGATCCCCAAGCTTGCTCCAATACGCCCGATGCACCTCGATTTCTGGTCCTTCCGAATAACGAGCAATAGCGTCTCCCCAATCACGGAAGGAATCCGTTTTCTGCGGAAAGGTCAGTGCTTGTCCTTGGATCACCTGTTCATAGCCTGCTGCGAAGTCCTCGAACAAAATCCGCCAGGATACTCCGTCCACCACTAAATGATGGATCACGATCAGGAGGTGGTCTCCATCCTGACAATGGAAAAGCCCTAACTTCATCAGTGGACCTTCTGCCAGATTGATGCTGCGCTGGATGTCATCCGACAGCGTTGTAATGGCTGCAACCGGATTAGATTCGCTCCGTAAATCAGCAGTGATCAGGCTATACAGCTCTCCTTCTCCAAGATCACGGTTCCAAGCCTCGTAGCCCTGCTCGGTCTGACGAAAAGCCATGCGAAGGGCATCATGATGCTCTGCCAATTTTCTCAGCACTTGATGCAAGGCCGTTTCCTCAAATCCCTGTTCACGGTACAGCATGACCGCTTGATTGAAGTGATGGGGCTCTGTCTGCTTCCGCCCAAAGAACCACTGCTGGACTGGAGTCAAGCGAGCCGCTCCACGCACAACTCCCTGCTCAGCCATATGCACGGCTGTTTGTATTTCTGCACCTAGCTCGGCAATGGTTGGGGATTTGAACAGTTGCTTCATCTCTAACCGATAACCAGCTTGCAGTAACCGTGACGACACCTGAATGGCCTTGATAGAGTCTCCACCCAATTCAAAGAAATTGTCATGGATCCCCACCTGTTCGGCACCCAGCACTCCTTGCCAGACAGATGCCAAAGCTTCCTCAGCCGGTGTACGAGGAGCTGTATACTTCCGTCCTGTATGCGCACCTACTTGCGGAGCTGGCAGAGATCTGCGGTCCACTTTTCCGTTCGACGTTAATGGCATTCGATCCATCTGGATAAAGTAGGATGGCATCATGTAGCCCGGAAGTACCTGCGATAGGGCAAGGCGTACTTCGCCTGCCGTGAGCGTACGATCTGCCACATAATAAGCGCAAAGCTGCTTCTCTCCAAGCTCATCCGCACGAACGACGACCACGGCTTCAACTACTGACTCCACCTTGGCTAATTGAGCCTCGATTTCGGGGAGTTCGATACGGTAACCGCGTATTTTGACCTGCTCATCAATTCTTCCCTTAAATTCCAGGTTCCCATCTGGAAGCCAGCGAACCAAATCACCAGTTCGATAGCAGCGTTCCCCTTCCTTAACAGGACTAGGGACAAATTTTTCTGCTGTGAGGTCAGGACGATTGAGGTATCCGCGCGCTACACCTTCACCACCGACAATCAGCTCGCCCCAAGCACCAATGGGCTGTAATTGAAGCGATCCATTGACCACATAAGCGGTCGAGTTACTAATCGGGCGCCCAATCGGCACGCCCCCTTCAGCACGACCCGGAATCTTGTAGGTGGTGGAGAAGGTCGTATTCTCTGTCGGACCATAGCCATTGATAGGGACAAGACCAGGATTAGCCTCGATGACACGGTTTATATGAGATATGGACAGTACGTCACCGCCCACCAGCAATGCTTTCAATCCTCTGAACAGGTACTCATCCTGCAGTGAAAGCTGATTGAAAAGCGGTGAAGTAAGCCACATGGTCGTAATTCCGTATTTGGCAATAGCTGCTTTGAGCCGATCGGCAATCAGGATATCGTCGTTCTCTACGAAATAAAGCTGTCCGCCGTTAAGCAACGCTCCCCATATCTCAAAGGTCGAGGCATCGAAGGCCACGGCTCCTGTCTGCAAAATTCGCGTGGATTCGTTCAGCTCCACATAATTTGTTTCTTTGACCAGACGGACCACGTTCCGATGTTCAACCATAACGCCCTTCGGTCTACCTGTCGTACCCGAGGTATAGATAACATAAGCGAGTCCCTGTGGTCCCTGAACTGTCTCCTCAGCTTGGACAGGATCAGATGCATAAGCCTCTTCACTGCTGAGGTCAACAATCGGTATACCGTAGTCTACATTTATAAGCTCGCCCTTTTGTACCAGTAGTAGCTTGGCATCGGAATCTTCGAGCATATAACGAACCCGATCTTCCGGGTAATCAGGATCGATTGGCACATAGGCTCCACCAGCCTGAAGCACGGCGAGCATACCAACCACCATCTCGATACTCCGTCCGCCCATAATAGCCACCGGTTGCTCCCTTAGCGTCCCCAAACGACGCAGTGTTTGGGCCAGTCGGCTCGCCTTGTCTTCCAATTCAAGATACGTTAACCGGACATCGCCGAATACCAACGCCGTCTGCTCTGGTGTACGCTTGACTTGTTCCGCGAACAATTCATGAATGGTCTTATCCCTTGGATAAGGAGTAGCTGTCGCATTGAATACTTCAATGATCTGTACTTTCTCCTCCGGTGTGATCATTTCAATTTCGGCCAATTGCAACTGAGGATTGGCCGCGACTGCATGCAGAACCCGAAGCAAGTGCGTGGCCAGTCGCTCTACAGTTTCCCGCCGATACAAAGCTGTACTATATTCGAGGCCAAAGGCTAGTTCTGCGCCTTTCTCCTCTACATTAAGGGACAGGTCAAATTTGGCTGTGACGGTGTCCATCGGGTAAGGAGTAAAGTGCACGCCATCCATGTCTTGCTCTTCCTGCTCCGTATTTTGCAATACCAACAGGGTGTCAAAGAGCGGATTGCGGCTGACATCACGTCCTACGCCCAGTTTTTCGACCAATTTCTCAAAAGGGTAATCCTGATGCTCGAACGCCTTGAGCGCTGTTTCCTTGACTTCCAGAAGATAATTCTGAAAGGTTTTTTCTCCTGCCGGGTAGCTGCGCAAAGCCAGTGTATTGACAAACATACCAATGATGCCCTCAAGCTCCGCTTGTGGTCTGCCGGCTACTGGAGAACCTACGACGATGTCCTTCTGCCCTGTATATTTGTGCAGCAGCACCGAATAAGCGGCCAGCAATACCATATACAGTGTAGTACCTGTACGGGATGCAAGCTCTTGTATCGCCTTATTGCCAGACTCGTCCAATGTAAAATCAATACGGCTACCCTCGAAGCTCCGAACCGAAGGGCGCTGGAAGTCCGTAGGCAAATCCAATACCGGCAACTCTCCTTCAAAGGTTTGCAGCCAATACGCTTCAAGGTCTTGCCATTCTCTTTCCGACTGTTCCCGTTGCCATACCGCATAATCCTTATATTGAATATGCAGTTCTGGTAGTTGTTCTCCTTGATATAATTGCGTGAGTTCCTCCACTAGTATTTGAATGGAAACCCCATCTGAAATGATGTGGTGCATATCAAACAGCAACAGATGACGCTCCTCCTGCAGCTTCACTAAGCTAACACGAAGCAATGGAGCCTGGCTCAGATCAAAGGCACGGGTAAAGCTGTGAATGAGCGTATCCGTCTCCTCCGCTGAAGCCTCTGTGTAGCCCAACGTGAACGGAACATCCTTATGCACATGCTGAACAAGCTCTCCATCCTGCATATAAAAGCCGGTTCTCAGCGATTCATGGCGCTGGATCAGTGCCTTGAACGCAGACTCCAGCCGCACGCGATCCAACGGTCCGTCCACGGTGAAGGCACCTGGCATATTGTAGCTGAGCTCTCCCCCATCCATCTGTCTCAGCACGTATAACCGCTTTTGCGCTGAGGACACTGGGTATGCTTCGCTTTCTTCAGCCTGTGGAATGGACTCGTACACGGTTGGAATGCGTTCCTTCACCAGTCGCGCCAGGGATTCAACCGTAGGCGATTGAAATACTTCACGCAGCGAAATGCTGCATCCCAGCTCTTTGCGAATCCGCGTAACGAGCAATGTTGCCCGCAAAGAGTGACCACCGATCTCAAAGAAATTATCGTGGACGCCAACGCGGGCAGCTCCCAGGATATCCTGCCAAATAAGCACCAGCTGTGCTTCCACTGCAGTTCTTGGAGCCAGATAATCCTCGCCGGATTGTACGCTACCCTCAGGAGCCGGCAACGCGCGGCGATCCAGCTTGCCATTAGGTGTAAGCGGCATTTGCTCCAACCGAACAAAATAAGAGGGAATCATGTAAGCTGGTAATTCCGTTGCCAGCTGAGACCGCAATTCCCCTGGCGAAAGATCGCTGGAGGCTACATAGTAGGCGCACAGCAATTTTTGTCCCTGTTCGTCGTCCCGGGCGAGGACAATCGTTTCCCGTACGCCCGGAGCTTTGAGAATTTGGGCTTCGACCTCGCCCAGCTCAATTCGGTAGCCGCGAATTTTGACCTGATGATCGATCCGGCCCAAATATTCAATATTGCCGTCAGGCAACCAGCGAGCCAGGTCCCCAGTTCGGTACAGGCGTTCTCCCGCTCGATACGGATGTTCTACAAATTTCTCAGCCGTCAAATCTGGCCGGTTCAAATACCCACGGGCAAGACCATCCCCCGCAATGTATAGCTCTCCCGGAACCCCGACAGGCTGCAAGCGTCTGTGCTCATCAAAAATATAAGCGCTAAGCGTTGGAATGGTTCTACCAATATTGCTTTTGCCTGCTTCTATCTCATGTTCTGTGACTTCCTTGTAAGTGACATGAACCGTCGTTTCCGTAATTCCGTACATATTAATCAGCTGCACATCAGGATACTTTGCCCGCCAGTTTTTCAGAAGAGATGGGCTCAAGGCCTCTCCGCCAAAAATAATTTTTCTAAGGCTGAGCTCTGCGGATGATTGCGTTAATTCTTCCTGTATCACCTGATAAAAGTATGTTGGCGTCTGGTTTAAAATAGTGACTTGATTGTCCTTCAACAGCTCTAAGAAAGCTGCCGGACTCTTGGCTGTAAGGGATGGGACAATTACCAGTTTTCCTCCGTAAAGAAGCGCTCCATACATCTCCCAAACAGAGAAATCGAAGCAGAACGAATGGAATAGCGTCCATGTATCATGGGAACTGAAATCAAATAAATTGTTATCGTTAAAGAGCAGGCGAACTACATTTTTGTGCTCGATCAGCGTTCCCTTCGGCTTGCCAGTTGTACCCGATGTGTAAATAACATAAGCCAAATGGCTCGGTCCCGAAATGCTCTCCAGATTAGAAGCATCTCCTGTATACGTTGCCGCTTCGTCCAAACTCACAAGCTTTCCGTCAAAAGTGGTACTCTCCCATAGATGGCTTTGGGTGAGCAATAGACGGACTCCTGAATCCTCTAGCATGTAACGAATGCGTTCTTCAGGATATTCAGGATCAATTGGCACATAGGCCCCTCCTGCCTTCAAAACCGCCAACATGCCGACGACCATATCTAGGGAACGATCCGCCATAATCCCCACGAGTACATCTGCACCAACGCCTTCGGTGCGCAAATATCTCGCAAGCTGGTTAGCCTGCTCATTTAGAGCTAGGTATGTAATGCTCTGCTCGCCCATCTGAACAGCTACGTGGTCCGGCGTGCGCTCAGCTTGTTCCTCGAATAAGCCATGAATGGTCTTATCACGCGGGTAATCCACTACATCGCCTTCCGAAAGAGCCAGAATGGATTGCTCTTCTGCTTCTCCCAATAGATTTACTTCTGCAATGGAAAGCTGCGGTGTATGAATGATCTGCTCGGCGATCGTAAGCAGCTGGGACACCATGTCCGTTACTTCACTGCGTTCGAACAGCTCTGTCCGATAATCGATATCCAGTACAAGCTCGCCTTCATCCAAGATTTCCACGATATGAAGCACGAAATCATTCACTTCATCGCCGCAAAAATCATAATCCGTCAAAATGCGCACGTCATCCAAGTCAACCCAGTTGATAAGGCGGTATTCCATGGAAACACCAAAAAGCCGCTGAATATCCTTGTTGCCGTGCATTTCTCTAAGATCCTGAATTAACTGATTGTATGGATATTTCTGATGCCGCAAGACTGACATTTGGTCCCTGGCTACTTCCTGCAGGAAGCTTAACACCTCTACATCCTTGTCAACGTATGTTCTGGCGGCAGCCGTGCTGACAAACATACCGATCTTTTGCTTCTCTTTCTTGTTCCCCCGGTTAGCGAACGAGGTACCGATCACCACATCTGGCTGATTCGTCACTTTGTGTATGTAGATATACATCGCACCCATGAAGAATTGGAACAGAGAAATCCTGTTTTGTTGGCAAAATGCCTGTAGCTCGTTATATAGCGTCTCCGGCACAGTAAAATGTTCTCGAACAGCTTGGGTACTTAGCGATAACGAATTATATGACTTCCAGCCTGTGAGTTCAGGCAAATCGGAGAATTTATCCAGCCAGTATGCCTTATCCTTTTGGTACCTGTCAGAAAGCTCATATGCGTTCTCATCTGCAATATATTCAATATAAGAGCAATCATCGCTCAGCTTAGGTTCATTTCCTTGAATTAAATCCATATAAAAGGCTGTCAGTTGATTGCCATAAACCACCATAGAGATCCCGTCAGAAATAATATGATGCATTTTGATATTAATCCAATATTCTTCCTCGCTAATCTTTACAATCAAAAACTGGAAGAGTTCAGAGTCCAGCAATGGCAAAGGTTTGCTTTTGTGCTGCTCAAGTAAGGCTTCCACCTCGGAAATACTATCGATATGAGTAAGATCCAAGCACTCCAACTGTCTTTCTTCATAAGGAACGACATACTGCTGGGGCACTCCATCCACTGAAGTAATACGAATGCGGAACGCATCATACTGTTTGATAATCAAATTGATGGACTGCATGAAGGCAGCGATATTGATGTGACCCTTCATCTTGGCTGTACCGGATAGCTGTGACACGGATGTATCTGGATAGAGTAATTCGGTATACCATATACGCTTTTGCGCATTCGTTAAATCAAATAACTGCATGTTATTCATCTCATTTCACTCCTATTTCCGTGATGTGAATATCCTCCCGCTGCACTTGGCAGTCAGGAGGACAAAAAGACAGTTTAACGCGCGCTTCCACTCCGTCATTGATCAAGTGAAACAATTTCTTCCGCCTCAGCCACCAATCGTTCGCCTACGGTAGCCCGGCCACTTCCGAGAATATAACCACGCCGACGCTTGACCACTTCAAAATAGAGATCTATTCGGTCCCCAGGCTTGGCAAGGCTATGAAAGCGAACGCCATTGAGGTTGGTTAGGTATGAAATACCTCTTTTGTCAATCGCAGCGAATGCCGCTAATTGTGCAAGCGACTCCACGATCAGCATAGGAGGCATGTATGGATTAGCTTCTGTAATAAACCATTCGCTTGAGGTAACAAGCTTGTACCCCTTTGCCCATTGCGACGTTTCGTACCCGGTCACACCATCGAGCAGAAGAAATGGGTACCTGTGCGGAAGCACATCCTGGATATGGATTAGCTCTTCGCTCACAGGCTTATACCCCCTCCCACTTACGAACGGCAAGACAGACGTTGTGTCCTCCAAAACCAAAAGAATTACTAATCGCCGCACGGACTTCACGTTCCTGATATACATGCGGTACAAAATTCAGTTCAGGGGTTTCGGGATTGTCACAATTGAGTGTCGGTGGTACTTTGCTGTGGATCATGCTCTGTACCGTTGCAATTAATTCGACTGCCCCAGCACCGCCCATTAAATGGCCTGTCATGGATTTAATAGACGATATCGCCAAACGGGGAGCATGCTCTCCAAATACTTTTTGAATAGCGTTAATCTCCATTCGGTCATTAAACGGCGTACTCGTACCGTGGGCATTGACATAGTCAATCTCCTGCGGTGTCAAGCCCCCATCTTGCAGCGCTATATTGATCGCTTCTGCCGGGCCGGAGCCCGAGGGATCTGGAGCCGTGATATGATATGCATCTGTTGTGCATCCGTAACCCGCCACTTCAGCCAAAATGGTGGCCCCCCGGTTCAAGGCATGCTCCAACTCCTCCAGCACTAGAACCCCTGCCCCACCACCGATGACAAAACCGTCGCGATCCGTATCAAACGGGCGACTGGCTTTCTGCGGCTCTTCATTACGTCTGGAAAGAGCGTGAATATTCGCAAAAGAAGCCAAATCAAGCTGACTAAAGTTGGCCTCTGCTCCTCCAGCCACTACGACATCAGCTGTGCCGTATTGGATCGTACGTAATGCCTCACCAATGGCATTGCTTCCTGTGGCACAAGCAGTGACCACAGCAAACGAAGGTCCCTTAGCACCAATGGCAATAGAAATTTCGCCAGGCGCGGAATTAATCATCATCGAGGAAACAAAATAAGGAGAGACCCTTTTAGGACCAAGCTCCGTTAATTTTCTGTAGTTCTCCTCTATGACATCGAGGCCGCCTGCTCCAGAGCCGACGATAACACCCACACGACCTGCATTTCGTTCGTCTATGACTAACCTCGATTGCTCGACTGCCTGACGGGCAGCCGCCAAAGCGAATTGAGTGAACTGTGCAACCTTTTGGGCTTCCTTTTTGCTCATATACTCCAACGGGTCAAAGCCCGTAACTTGTGCACCAATTTTTGTTGGTATATTTGCTGTATCGAAAACAGTGACAGGTCCGATTCCACTCTTTCCTTCCAGCAGTGAATTCCAGAAATCTGTAAGATGAAGCCCGATCGGCGTTACGACTCCCTGTCCTGTCACTACAACACGTCTTCTCACCATACCCACGTCCTTCGCTGAAATTAATTCTTGGAAGCCTGTTGCTCGTAGAGAGGAAAGTCGCCATATACATGACTAATTTTCTCATGCACATCTGCAAGATCAGCAAACACCTCGACGACCACAAGCTTGTTCTCCTTGTATTTTTGCCAAGCAAGCTGAAGCTGCTCCCGAGCCTCCCCCTTGCTGCGGATTGCCAGACTTTCGACAAATTCATACTGGGGAATTTGGATTCCTGTCTTGACCGCCTCCGAAACAAATGGGAAGGCTTGTCCTGAGATATGCTTATAATTCATCTGATTTTGCAGCCAACCGTAGCCGCCATTATTAAGTACAAGATAAATTACTGGTATTTGATACTGTACCGCCGTCATAAAATCTGAACAAAATAGATTGAATGCACCGTCACCTACAAGCGCTACTACCGGGCGTTCTGTCGCCACACTTGCCCCCAGAGCAGCGGCCGCACCGAATCCAAGACTTGTTTGGTCACTGGGGACAATGGAAAGTGAGCCTGAGGCAAAACGGAAATATGGATAAAAGTAGGACCACATATCCTGCAATCCGTTCTCTTGTAGAAGCACTAGGTCTTCAGGAAACTCCGTCTGAATCATGTCCAACAGTTCTGGAACGTGGATGCCAGGGGCCTTTTTCAGCTCTTCCAAATAATTAGTCCTCTCTGAAAAAGCCTTCTGTTTACATCCTCTGATCGTTTCAAGCCACGCTCCATCGGGCTCCTGTCCGCGCCGTTCTAGCCATTGCTCCACTGCCGCATATCCATCACCAAGCACCTTGATGCCCCTGAATTCGTGCGCAAAATCCTCCAGCTCTACATTGACTTGAATTAAAGGCGTACCCTGTAGCAAAATATCCCACTCGAACGTAGCCGTTTCTTCCAATCGACTGCCAAGCGTAATGACTACATCGGATTCCTGCCAGATTTGTCTCAGACTAAGATCGGTATAAAGACCGGCAACACCACAGAAAAGTTCATGGTCTTCATTCACTACACCTCGTCCCGAGGCAGTTGCGAACACAGCCGCTCCATGTTGGTTAGCGAACCGCTCAATCACATCGCTTGTCCCTGACTTCATTCCGCCTCCGACTAGAACGAGTGGTCTACGGGCATTCTCAATGATGTTCCATGCCGCATCCAGTTCCCTAACAGACGGAGAGCACGAGAGCTTTTCTGGCGGGGCAAACTGAATCCCTGTTGGCACAGACTGGTCCATCAGGTTCTCGGGTAATTCTATATAGACAGGACCTGGTGCTCCATTGATAGCCAAAAAGGCAGCCCGCTCCATCGCCCATACAAGCCGATCCACATGCTCGACACGGTAAGCCCATTTTACGAGTGGCTTCACGAGTGAGATTTGATCGGCTTCTTGAAAGGATCGGGTACCCAGCTTGTCTCCTCCGGTGCCAAGCGCCAAAAGCAGTAGCGGGGCACCCAGGTTCTTGGCTTCCAGCAGCCCCGTAAGTGTATTACTGAGCGCAGGGCCTTTCCCCACAACACACACGGACATCTGGTTAGTTGTGAGCGCATAGCCTGCGGACATAAATACAGCATTACGCTGATCTTTGCAGAGAATAAAATCCATACCGGATGAGGGGAGTGACGCTACGATATTGAGATCGTCACTTGGTAATCCAAAGAGGTGCTGGGCCCCAGCCGATTGTAAGTAGCCAATGATGGCATCCCAGGGGGATATGCTCGCGGTCATACCAAACTCCTCTTTTCTGACAAATATTCTGCGACAATTTCCGAGATCAAGATCGGCTTCGAAACGAGCTTATAATCGTAAAAAATATAGTTCGACATTGTGCCATAGCCACCAAAAGGCTTATTGCCTTGATCCACATCCTCAAGGGTTTGATTAATGGTCAATGTGTGCTTCTTTCGTAGAACGTCTGCCAGATGCTCTGACCCGTATAAGCTACAACCCATTGCCCGTTCGCTGAAATAACTGGAGGAAATGCGCTTGATCAATTGCTCGTCGTCTTGGTAGCTAACTACATTGAATACAGGCGAAAAATACTCAATAATCTCCAAGTTCTGATCCAATTCGCTATATACAACCGTTGGCTCCATTTTTTTCGTACGGAAATCAATGCCGCCGCCGTAAATAATAAACTTATCGTTCGTATTAAAATATTCAGAAACCGAATATAGCGTGTCTTTATAGAATATAGGGGAGTAGTTCGCGTTCGGATCATTGTTGGCCCCAAATACGAGTTCGTCAATCCGTTGAATCAGCAAGTTTTTAAATGGCTCGCTCACCTCTTGATGTACCAGGATGATGTCGGGTCCCAGGCAGTCCTGTCCAGAGTTGAACAATCTCATGCGGATCACATCGGTAACCGCCAGCTCCAGATCGGCATCTGGTCCAATGATGAAAGGATTGATCCCTTGTCCATAAAAAATGTAGAGCTGATCCTTGCGAATCTGTTTTTTGATCTTCTCCGCATTGGTATAGCTCCCGGTGAACACCACAATATCAGCTGGCATCACGGAATTCTCCATGAACACCTTCTGGCTAACTTTGCGAATATAGATAGGTAATTGGTGTACTGCTTGCAGCTTTTCATGCAGCATATCGACATACTCGTTTACGTGAGAAGAAGGACGAAAGTCTATATTTTCAACGTACAGGGATGGAATCAAGAGGTATAATGCATAGGAGTACAAAATGACGTTGGAGGGCATAAATACAGCCATAGATCGTTGCCAGCTTGGCTGATGGGTCTGCACTTCTTGCAATGCACCTTGAAGTGTGAGGATCGTGGAGTCAATTTCTGCATTGGCGGCCCGATAGGATGAAAATTGTGTGAGAATATCCATCACTTCTTGCCGATTTTCAATCAAATAATTGAGGCATTTCAGAATAGATTCATGCCTTTTCAAAAACAGTGTGTTTTCTGCCAGTTCTGGATTTATACTCATGGCACATTCTCCCTTTCCTATATGCGATTTTGGTAAATATCTTGTTATGCTTTGCGAGAAGCAGCTTTCTCTAGAGCAGTGCGCTCCATCTCCAGACGATCTACTTTTCCATTGCGATTTAAAGGAAAATGGTCGAGCGGAAGCAAAAGATCGGGAAACATGTAAGAAGGGAGTACCCGATTCATCTCTTTGCGGAGCACAGGTAAGACCTGTGAGGATTCACTTTCGATGAATGCAACAAGCAAAGTCCCTTTTGCCTCATCCTCCAAAGTAATCACACAGGATCGGTAACCTAGTGAACCAATCCGGTCTTCGATATAGACTGGGGAGACCATGTAGCCCATCCGGTTGACTGTCTTACCACTGCGACCAATAACATACAGCATTCCGTCATCCAGATAGCCTAGATCTCCCGTCTTAAACCAGCCATCCTGGAGAACAGATTGTGTCAGGTCGGGACGATTCAGATAACCTTCCATGCATCCGGCACTTCGTATCCACACTTCGCCTACGATACCGTCCATCTGATGGTTGCCAGTAGAATCAAGTATTTTCAAATCCACACCAGGTAATGGTTTGCCACACCCCTTCGGACACTCCAGCGTCCCCAGCGTGACGTTGCCCAGTTCAGAAAGGCCATAACCATTCAGCAGGGGCTGTCCAAATATGTTGTTAAATTTCTCTTCGAGGTCTTGAGTAAGTGGAGAACCGCCTACGCACCACATGCGGACTGGGGATTGCTTGATCAATTCCAGTTGTTCGGGTTTTCGGCTTAGCATACGCAACAAGGTGTAAAAAGCAGAGGGGTTAGCGTCTACGACCGTCGCCCGGTCTTTCGTAATACTTGCAATGACGCTCCAGAGGTTTTTTGGATTGCAGATGATGAGAGAACATGAGGTTAACCACCAGGAGAAGATAAGTGAAATTCCATAAAAATGAGAGAAAGGCACTACGGGGAGCATATGGTCAGACGGTATGTAGTTCATAGCGTGTATGGAATGTCTGATATTCTCCATAAAA
This sequence comes from Paenibacillus sp. DP01, assembly GCF_044784315.1. Classification (NCBI taxonomy): domain Bacteria; kingdom Bacillati; phylum Bacillota; class Bacilli; order Caryophanales; family Paenibacillaceae; genus Paenibacillus; species Paenibacillus sp. DP01. The sequence continues at coordinate 81,778 of NZ_CP173059.1, read as the reverse complement.
GCTGAACCAGCTTTCACGATTCCCTTGGGTTTTCCCGTCGTACCTGAAGAATACAGAATGAGCGCATCCGGTCTCTCGCACCACTTGTTAAAGTCGAGGGCTTCGGGCTTTGGCTCTCCCACCCAATGCGGGTGTACTGCTTCTTCTTGAATGAGATCTTGAATCAGAATAACGAGAGCATGAGGAACTTCTAAATCGGAATCCGTCAGAATGCAACAGGCACCCGCCTCATCATAGATTTGGGCCACCTCATCAATTACCGTCTGCTCGTCCACCACAGTTACCGAAACTGCGAGATGACACAGGGAAAACAGAGAAACAACAAACCAATAGGAATTGGCCGCTTTCAGAATCACTCTACCGTCTTTAGGAATTCCTCTGAGAGCCAACATCCGTGAGAAGATCGTCACATCCCGCTCCAGACGTTTCCTGCTCATAATTCCTTCAGGTGAGATAATACGGCAATCCGTATGCGTAATAAGCACAACGTTCCCTCCTTACATCCCCGTAATATGGTATCCAGCATCTACATGGATAACTTCACCCGTAATGCCTCTCGATAAATGGGAAAATAGGAATAACGCCGTATCTCCGACTTCAGACGTATCGACCGTCTTGCGTAGGGGCGTAGTTTCTTCAATATGCTTTAGCATTGTGTTAAAATCTTTAATGCCATAGGCGGCCAAAGTACGTATAGGACCAGCCGAAATCGCATTTACACGAATGCCGTAAGTACCCAGATCATTCGACAGATAGCGCATGCTGGCTTCTAGTGAGGCCTTTGCTACACCCATAATGTTGTAATTCTTGATGGCTCGTTCTGCGCCGATATACGTCATGGTGACGATACTTCCACCCTCCGTCATCAGCGGGTATACGCGGCGGGATACAGCAGCCAGAGAATAGGCACTGATTTCTTGAGCAACCGCGAATCCCTCGCGAGAAGTATCGACGAACGAGCCTTCCAAATCCTCAGCCTTAGCAAACGCAACACTGTGGAAATATCCGTGTAAGACGCCTACCTTCTCCTTGAGAAAGTCCGCCAGTGCATCCAATTCTTCATCGCTCTGTACATTGCAAGGACAGACAATGGAACCCGGAATGGTTTCAGCGAGCTTTAGCACCCGTTCTGCAACCCTCTCATTTTCGTAAGTAAAAATGAGATTTGCTCCTTCCGCAGCTAAAGATTGGGCTGTCCCCCAGGCAATACTCCTGTTATTAGCCACACCCATAATCAAAATGTTCTTTCCACTCAGTAGTACTGCCACAGAAACCACCTTTCCTTTTTACATTTTTAAACATAATAACAACTTAATTGCGTTTGTCTACATATATAGACATATATAATCTTTCCTGGAATATTATCTCGTCAGTTGCCAAACTTATATAGGCGCCGTTTTAGGCAGATGGCAAGAATATTTTAAAAATTGTGAATGTGGTTTCTGTTGGTCTGTGTTCAAATCGAAAGGAGTCCATGCGTGTGAAAAAAGTGGTGAGGCAACGATAAGATGACTGTCAAAGCGATTTTAATATAAAAATATCATACTCTTATAAATATTTCCATTCCGACGATAGACTCATCCCATTATCGAAAGTAACCACTTCATTTCACCATCAATGACTCTCCCGATTTGAACATCCTGAGTGACCAGCCTGATTCGTTTCAAGCTTGCGGCTCTATTCCTCTTGGCTAAGCCTTATGTTTATGTTTTTTAGGAGCTAAGGTATAGCTGAAGGAGACAACAAAGTCGATTGCCAGAACGATCGCCCATGTTTGCATGATGCCCTCCAGTGCCGCCGTACGCTGCGGATCACCTACATATACAATGATGGCGAGCAACAAAGCGTTGCCTATAGCCCACCCCAACAGGTGAAGCAACCAACCTATACGCTCCTCTTTTGCATGAGCAGCACCATACTTGCGTTCAGGCTTGGGTCCTTTACCAAACCAATGAGAGAATCGTACATCGGCCCACTTAATTAACCTATGACCAAACGCTACGGTAATACCAAAATAACAGGCTGCCAGGCCAGTAGCAGTCGTAATCTCCATGCCACTTCTCACCGTGATGAACACCGCAATCAGCAACAGGATATCAATAATTGGGGTAAAGAGTAAAAGAAGGCCCCCTAATTTCTTCAACCCAAACATATACCTTGCGACTAACCCTGCAACAACAAAAACCCAAAATAAAACCTCAGCACTAATAATAAATAAATACATAATGGACGATTCCTTTCAAATTTGAAATTGGTATTTCCCTAAGTCCCCCCCTTCATGCCCACTATCATACAATATTATACATAATATTCCTAGTATTTTGTCTATAATTACATAAAAGGAAACAAATAGCCGTTTTTTTACAATAAAATTGCGGCTATTTAGTCCATTTCCTCTTATTCTCAAATTGGGCATTTTTCATAATATGCTACAAATAAAGGATTATGTTATGTGCAATAAAAAAAGATGCTCCCCTGTCATCAGCACGGGTGCATCTTTTATATAGATAAGCTATCCAATTACAATATGTCCTTCAGGACGACGGTACAACGTCTTGGTCGAACGTGGGCGAATGGCATAAGCGATCGTAAGAGGACCGATTCGACCAATAAACATCGTCACACAAATAATCAGCTTGCCTGCGTCAGACAATCCTGGCGTCACTCCTACAGACAGCCCTACCGTTCCGATGGCAGAAGCCGCCTCAAATGCAAGAGAGAGAAATGGGGCATCCTCGGTCATTAAGAGCAGTATAACCACAATCGAGAATATAAATAGCGCCATTACAATAATGGTCAACGCCCGCATCATGATATCCTGAGGAACCCTATGACGGAAAAACACAATCTCCTTCTGTCCTCGCATGACGGCAATTAACGCACCTACCATAAGCAGAAACGTAGTTGTTTTAATTCCTCCTCCAGTAGAGCCTGGAGAAGCACCGATAATCATCAGCAGCATAATAAAAAATTGACTGGCCTGCCTTAACCCGCTGATGTCGACCGTGCTTGTTCCCGATGATCTCGTGGAGACGGATTGGAAGACAGCGGCATATACTTTGCCTTCCCAGTTCAGTCCGCCCAAGGTTCGTGCATTGGTAAACTCAAAAACAAATATAACCAGCGCACCAATGACAATGAGCGCTCCCGACACGCTTAGCACCATTTTAGAGTGTAAAGTCAGTCTCCGGGTACGACGAAAATCGAACAAGTCGCTTAGTACAAGGAAACCCAATCCTCCCGAAATCACAAGCACAGATGCAATCATATTGAAAACAAAATCTCCAGCGTATTGTTGAAAGCTGGTCCCAAACAGATCGAATCCCCCGTTATTAAAGAGGGATACGGAATGAAAAATCCCATAATATATCGCCTGTCCGACCGGCATCTCTCGCATCCACCGCAAAGCTAAGACGACAGCCGCAATTGCTTCAATGGTAAAAGAAAAGATCAGCACCTTGCGAATAATGCGCACGATCCCTTCCATGCTATCAGCGTTAATCGCTTCCTTAAGCAGCAGCCGATCCTTCAACGATAGCCGTCGTCCCATCAATAGCGCAAACAAGGTCGCTAAGGTCATAAACCCTAGCCCACCTAGCTGCATCAGCACCAAAATGACGGTTTCTCCAAATACCGTATAGGTCGAATCGACGTCAACGACGACCAATCCTGTGACACAAGCAGCAGAGACGGACGTAAAAAGCGAATCAATCCAATGCGGAGCATGTCCACCATGATTGGCAATAGGAAGCATCAGCAGCAAAGTACCCAATGCAATAATCAATACATATCCGATGACCAATATAAAAGGAGGCGATGCGAACCGACTAAGCTTGACGCTGCGTTTCATCAGAACTATTCCTCTCCATCCGTTCTTATGAAAAAGAGGAACTAGACACGGGAACCCCGGCTGATCCTCTATATTCATAATGTGATGTTATTCTACTGTACGGTTACGCATATGCGGGAAAAGCAGCACATCGCGAATGGAAGGCGCATCTGTCAGCAACATAACCAAACGATCGATGCCGATGCCCAGCCCGCCTGTTGGCGGCATACCGTATTCCAAGGCGCGGATAAAGTCATCATCCATTTGATGAGCTTCATCATTGCCATGCTCACGTTCCAGCAATTGCGATTCAAAACGTTGGCGCTGGTCAATTGGATCATTCAGCTCAGTGAACGCATTCGCATGCTCACGAGCGACCATGAACAGCTCGAAGCGATCCGTAAAACGCGGGTCCTGTTCATTTTTCTTCGCCAATGGCGAGATTTCAACCGGATGTCCAGTAATAAAGGTCGGCTGAATGAGCGTTTCCTCTACAAAATGCTCAAAGAATGCATTCAGGATATGTCCAAATGTCATGTGCGGTTCAACCGGAACCTTATGCTCTTTCGCAAGGCGATGAGCTTCTTCATTACTCATTTGCACACTAAAGTCTACGCCTGTTACTTCTTTAACAGCATCGACCATGGAAACTCTGCGCCATTGCGGCGTCAGATCGACTTCCTGACCTTGATACTGAATGTGCTGTGTGCCCAGTACTTCCTGCGCAATATGTGCAATCATGTTTTCCGTCAATTGCATGATATCTTTATAATCAGCATACGCCTCATACAGCTCAATCAACGTAAACTCAGGGTTATGACGAGTCGATACACCTTCGTTACGGTATACACGCCCGATCTCATATACTTTCTCCATTCCGCCAACAATTAGTCGTTTCAAATGAAGTTCAATAGCAATACGCATATAAAGCTGTGTGTCCAATGCATTATGGTGCGTAATAAATGGCTTCGCCGCCGCCCCGCCAGCAATGGCATGCAACGTTGGAGTTTCAACTTCCAAATAACCGAGCGAATCCAGATAACGACGCATGGATTGAATAATACGGGACCGCATAATGAACGTTTTTTGTACTTCTGGGTTCATAATCAGATCTACGTAACGCTGACGATAACGCAATTCAACATCCTTCAAACCATGATATTTCTCCGGCAATGGATACAAGGATTTGGACAAGACTTCAATATCCAATACTTTGATCGTCGTTTCGCCTGTCTTGGTTTTAAAGAGCACGCCCTTAACACCAACAATATCGCCGAGATCCAAAATACCAAATGCTTTATAATTCGCTTCAGGTACAGTGTCTTGACGAACATAGATTTGAATACGTCCGCTAAGATCCTGTATATGAGCAAAGCTGGCTTTCCCCATCACTCGTTTAGCCATAATGCGGCCTGCTATGCTAACTTCAATATTTTTTTCTTCCAATTCTTCCTTGGTCAAGCTGTCATACTTGCTCAGTAGTACGCCCGCTTCATCCGTGCGTATGTATTTGCGTCCAAAAGGATCAATGCCCAATGAGCGAAGCTCGTCCAATTTGGCACGACGAATTTGCAATAATTCACTTAATTCCTCGCGATTTTCCTGTAATTCCTGGTTAGTAGTTTCATCCGACATGGTGCTAAATCAGCTCCTTCAATATGAATAGACGGGCCGGGGTCCGTCTCGGGTGTAGAGAAAAAAAGCTTCCACAAGGAAGCTTTTACATTAAATTCCAAAGTCCGTGTTTTTATTTCTTGATATCCACGATTTTATATTGAATAACACCTGCTGGAACGGTTACATCTACAACAGTTCCTTTTTTCTTACCGAGAATAGCCTTGCCAACCGGGCTTTCATTGGAGATCTTGTTCTGGAGCGGGTCGGATTCGGCAGAACCTACGATAGCATACTCTGTAATATCCCCGAATTCCAAGTCTTCAACGGTTACAGTTGCCCCTACTCCCACAACATCGGTGTCAATTTCATCGCTATTGATAATACGGGCATTACGTAGCATCTTCTCTAAAGTAATTACACGGCCTTCAATAAAGGCCTGCTCATTCTTCGCATCCTCGTATTCGGAGTTTTCACTAATATCTCCGTATCCGATGGCTACCTTAATCCGTTCAGCCACTTCGCGGCGTTTGACAGACTTTAAGTTCTCAAGCTCATCTTCGAGCTTTCTAAGGCCTTCCTGTGTCAGAATGACTTCTTTATCGCTCATCTCAACCGATTCTCCTGTCATGGGAAAAGTTTAAAAGTGCATCGGAATGCACGCTTTCAAAACATAATATGCCACTCTGAGGGAATGAGAACATTTCCTGCTGTTGTCTTGAGAGCTGCATACAATTTGTAATATACATCAAGATTTTATACTGAACGATTATAGGGCAAGCAATTGGAAAAGTCAATCGCATGCACAAGCCGGAACTGCTTCCTTATTGCGCAACAGTAACAGGAGAAGCAGCGCTTGTAGAAGCCCCCTCGTTTTCCACCATGTGCAATTGAGATACAAATTGATTCAAAATACGTACCATATCGTCGCGCTTTGTTTCTTCCATAATTACATCCTTAATACGTGCAGAACCTTTAATCCCCTTGAGGTACCAAGCCAGATGCTTGCGCATTTCACGAACAGCTACTGCTTCGCCTTTCAGCGCCACCAGACGGTCCATATGCAGAATGGCAATACGGATTTTTTCTTCCGGTGATGGATCGGGCAACAGCTTACCCGTCTGCAAATACTCAATCGTACGGTACAGCATCCATGGATTCCCCAGAGCGCCGCGTCCAATCATAACGCCATCACAATTGGTCAAATCCAACATTCGGCGGGCATCTTCCGGAGTTAACACATCACCATTTCCAATGACAGGAATGGATACTGCTTCTTTAACTTCTTTTATAATATCCCAATTCGCATGCCCCGTATACAATTGCTCACGTGTACGGCCATGTACGCTGACGGCCTGACCTCCGGCACGTTCAACAGCACGAGCGTTCTCTACAGCGTAAATATGCTCGCTATCCCAACCGATACGCATTTTCACGGTAACCGGCTTGCTCACCGATTCCACTACTGCGGATACCATCTCATAAATCTTGTTTGGATCGAGCAGCCAACGAGCACCTGCATCACATTTGGTCACTTTGGGAACCGGGCAGCCCATATTGATGTCAATAATATCTGCATTCGTCTCCTGGTCTACGACTTTCGCTGCTTCCACCAAAGATTTGCGGTCGCCCCCGAAAATTTGCAAGCTAAGCGGCTTCTCGCGCTCATCTACAAACAGCATCTCGCGTGTACGCTTGTTGCCGTGAATGATGGCCTTATCACTAACCATTTCTGCACATACCAAGCCTGTACCGAATTCCTTGGCGATCAAGCGAAAAGCAGGGTTGCACACGCCTGCCATTGGTGCCAGGACGACTTGGTTTTTCATTTCAATGTCGCCGATTTTCAGCATATCCGTTCCCTCCTTTACTCCTTCTTTATATATCGTATACTTATCTTCATTCCGTCAATTCCCGGACTTCAATCTCTAGCGTTTGGGCAATGATGTTTAGCATGTCTGGGTCTACTGCACGGTTACCTCGCTCTACAGCACCTAATACAGTCAAAGATATGCCCGTTCGGTCTGCCAACTCCTGCTGGGTGAACCCTTTTAGCTTCCGAAAGGCGCGGAGTCGTTGCGCCAGCTGCAAGTTTTCCAAAGCTGTATGCCGTCCTTTCCATCCACAGAATTCAATGCAGTATGCACGATACTGTACAGACCGGACGAATCTTGGTTCGGAACAATGTCAGCCAAGGGAACCAGCACAAAAGCACGCTCCAACATACGAGGGTGAGGAAGCTCCAAATCCGTCGTAGCCAGTTGTTCCGCTTCCATCCACAACAAGTCCAGATCAATGGTTCGTGGACCGTTAGGAATATGTCTTACCCTTCCCAGACGACTCTCCACGTCCAGCATATAAAACAAAAGCTCCTCTGGAGCAAGTGTTGTCGATACGGCTACCGTCATATTCAAAAAAGAAGGCTGATCCAGATATCCAACAGGCTCTGTTTCATACAGACTGGAGCAGCGCAGCACTCGTATCGCCGGATGTTCGTCCAGTGCGGTAATGGCTTCATACAGGGTATGCTCACGCTCCCCCAAATTAGCCCCTAAAGCAATATAAGCCTCTGATGCCTCAGAGGTCGAATGTGCATTCATGTATCGTTCCTACTTTCTTGCGCGATAAAGCTCAACCGTCACACCCTGAAAATGAATATCAAACGGCGGATGCGGCTTCGTCACTTTGACAGTCAGTGCATTGACACTAGTATAAGTGTCCAGTAGGGAAGATGCAATACGTTCGCCTAAAGCTTCAATCAATTGGTAAGATTCCTTTTCTACGATATCTTTCACGGTATAATGCACCTCAGCATAATTAACCGTTTTGTCCAAAGCGTCCTGCTCCCCTGCTTCACGCAGATCAAGCTCCAGTTCCAAGTCAATATAGTAACGCTGTCCCAGCTTACGTTCCTCGGGAAAAACGCCGTGATATCCGTAATACTCCATGCGATGCAATTTCATTTTATCCATCTTAGGTAAGTCCCCCTGTTTTTTTGATTTTATCTATATAAGTTCCACATAAAGGATTCGTGAAGCGGGCTTTACCCACCATAACTCAGTGGATTTTTAGACCCGTACACCATCGCATCACACATACGTACAGTGCGCTTGATTTGTGCCACATCGTGTACACGCACAATCTGGCACCCTTGGGCAATCCCAAAGGCCACGGTAGCCGCAGTTCCCTCCACTACATCATCCACTGGCAAATCCAGTGCTGTACGGATAAATTTTTTACGCGACGTAGCCAACAACAGCGGAAATCCCAGCTGACTTAATGTATCAAGAGAAGTCATGGCATGAATATTTTCATCATAGTCTTTGGCAAAACCGATGCCTGGGTCTAAAATGATCTGCTCCTTACGGACCCCTGCTTTCAGTGCTAATTGGATACTTTCTTGTAAATCGGACAGCATATCAGAAACCAAATCGGTATAGTTACGGTCGTGACGATTATGCATCAAAATGACCGGACAATCGAATTCAGCTGCTACTCGTGCCATATCGGGGTCTGCCTTAAACCCCCACACATCATTAATGATGTGTGTGCCTGCTTCAAGCGCCTGTCTGGCTACTTCGGCTTTGTAAGTATCCACAGACAACGGGATATGCGGTGCAATACGATGGATTGCCTGGACGACCGGAATGACCCGAGCCAGCTCCTCTTCCACACCTACTGGTTCATGACCCGGACGGGTAGATTCCCCACCAATATCAATGATATTCGCTCCATCCTCCACTAGCTTCAATGCATGTAAAACAGCAATCTCTGGATTATAATTTAATCCTCCATCCGAAAATGAATCCGGGGTCACATTAAGTATGCCCATAATCTGGGTGGAATGCCCGAGTGTAAGCTTGGCATCCCCCATTTGATAGCTGCGTTCATAAAGAGTTGGTATATTCACTTCATCCCTGCTTTCTGCCTATAATCATGCAACAGCAAAGCTGTTATGGACTCGGTCTGCGCCAAGGGCACCGATAAATGACTTGCTACGCCTCCCGGTTCCAACAATAAATCCACGGGTCGTATTTCTTGTATAGAGTTGGTCATAAAAATTTCATCAGCCTGTTTCAGCTCATCCCAGTGGTATAACCCTTGCTCACATGGAATGCCCCGCAGGTCCGCCAACTCCAAAATGAACTCACGTGTAATGCCTGGCAGAATTCCTGTAGACAAGTCAGGGGTATACAGCGTATTATTCCGCACAAAAAACAGATTGCTAACTATTCCCTCTGCCAGAAAACCGTTGGCCGTAAGCATTATTCCTTCAGCCTTATAATGGACAGCCTCGGCATACTGCTGAAGTTCCCGCTTCGCAAGAATATTATTCATATAATGGAGCGATTTTAATCGAACCTCACCCTCCGGAGTGTTTCTGGAGGTTCGTAGCAACTGAAGCGCAGAGGATTGCCCGGTTTGTGTATTTGTAGAGGGCAGCGGCTTGGCGAACAAAATATGGTTGGGCCGCGTGTAGTCACCAGATGGCAAGCCCAGTGCCTCTTCACCCGCCGATACGGTGTAGCGGATATAGGCTTCATCCAGCCCATTTGCCACCATCAGATGCTGGATGTGTTTCGTAAGCTGCTCCTTATCCGCTTGAAAAGGAATGCCGAGCATTCGGCAGCCTTCCTCCAGTCGACGTAGATGCCGATCCAGCAGGAAGGGAACCCCGTTATAGGTGCGGAATGTCTCAAACAAGCCCATTCCGTATAAAAAGCCGTGATCACTTACGTGAATCACGGCTTTTGCGGCTTCCGTGAGGACGCCATTGACTCCGATATATCTCATAAATCAGACGCCTACCTTGCGTTTTAGGAAATTGCGCAACAGTTGATGCCCGTAGTCCGTAATAATGGATTCGGGATGGAACTGGACTCCTTCTACGGCAAATTCTTTATGCCGCAAACCCATAATTTCACCCTCTGCGGTTTCAGCAGTAATCTCTAGACATTCAGGCAGGCTCTCGCGCTCTACCAGCAATGAATGATATCGGGTAGCTGTAAACGGAGAGGGCAAGCCTTCAAATACCGAGGTATTGTGATGGAGAATCGGTGATGTTTTGCCATGCATGAGCCGATCAGCCCGGATAACCTTACCGCCAAAAGCCTGTCCGATGGCCTGGTGACCGAGACACACGCCAAAAATCGGAATCTGGCCTTTAAAATGGCTGATTACATCCAGCGATATTCCCGCTTCATTCGGCGTGCATGGACCCGGCGAGATCAAAATGTGATCTGGTGCCAGCTCTTCTATGCCTTTCACATCAATCTCATCATTCCGTTTTACGGTTACTTCTTCGCCAAGTTCACCCAGATATTGAACAAGATTGTACGTAAATGAATCATAATTATCAATCACCAAAATCATTAGACTCACCCTCCTGTGATACCGCTCCTGCTCAAAGCGGCTTCTTCTTCCCCACATTGTACCGCCTTCATGACAGCTCTGGCCTTGTTCCGACACTCCCGATATTCCCTGTACGGGTCTGAATCAATGACAATACCCGCACCTGCCTGTAAATAAGCAGTGTTCCCCTTTACAGCTAGTGTTCTTATTATAATATTTAATTCCATATTACCATTATAGTCAATCCATCCAAGGGACCCCGTATAAGGACCCCGACGGACGGGCTCTAATTCTTCAATAATTTCCATCGTACGCACCTTAGGAGCTCCGGTAATGGTTCCACCCGGGAAGGTAGCAGCAATTACGTCTATAGCTGTACGACCCGTGGCTAACTTCCCCTCAACCTGAGAAACCAGATGCATAACGTGCGAATAATATTCGACAGTCAGCAATTCAGGAACATGCACCGATCCGTATTCAGCAATCCGGCCGATATCGTTACGCTCCAGATCGACGAGCATAATATGCTCGGCTCGTTCTTTTTCACTTGATAGAAGCTCTGCGGCCATAGCGGCATCTTCATCCGGTGTTAGTCCCCTTCTTCTCGTACCTGCAATAGGTCGAGCACTCACACGTCCATCTTCCAGCTTCACCAGCAATTCCGGTGAGCCACTGACGATCCGCAAATCTGGCATGCGCAGCATCCCCATATAAGGGGAAGGATTCAGCAGACGAAGCCATTCATATATATTCTCAGGAAGGGCTGCAAGCGTACGTTGCTGACGAATCGACAAGTTCACCTGAAATACATCTCCTTGAGCAATGTATTCCTGCACACGTTTCACAGCATGTTCAAAATCTTGTTGACTGAATGCCGTTTTCCAGCCTTCAGATTCCTGATGAACAGCCTCTAATCCTTTTTCGGACAACCGAGCACAACGAAGAGGGTAAGCTGGATCAGTCTCTCCCGCATGTATAATGTTCTTCCACTGAGTCAACATGCGTTCTGTACGTTGGACCGCCTCCGCATAATGCTTGCCAAGTATCGATGCGGTCTCATTCAACATAACCTCATTTGCCAAATCAGTCTGACTACTGAATTCACCGAAGCGGACAGGGTTAGGCATATGAACAGCACAGTATAAGCATGATGTTTCATGATCATAAATCCATAGCTCATTCACCCGCATCCACACATAATCAGGTATATCGGTATCGTCTGCAGCTTGAGTTGGCAAACGCTCTAACGAGCGAGCTACATCGTAGCCCAGGTAGCCTGCAAATCCCCCAGAGAAAAAAGGCATGCCAGGTACACGTGGCGCACGGTAAGGGGCGATCCAATCGTTCATGACTGTCAAAGGTTGTCCATGTATAGCACCATGCTCCCCGCTTTGCAAATCAGTCCAAACTGCTTGTTCCCCCTTGCCTTCCAATATAGCAACCGGATTCAAGGCCAGATACGTATATCTTCCACCTTTAGCGCTCTCCAGCAAGAAGGCATATGGCGACGAATCCTCCCAAGCCCTCCGCCACGATGGAGGTAATCCGCCTCCGGGCAATGGGTACTCAGCAATATAGGGAAGTATACTCCAGCCCTCCTTCTGCCAGGTTTGCCACTGCGCCTCCGTCACTCTAGCTGTCCATTTCATCTGTGTGCGCTACCCCTTCCATTACTTTGCCAAAAGTCTGCATTCTTCTCCTTACAAAGAAACCCTCATCCCCCGGTTACAGGGAAATGAGGGTTTCCTTACGTATAGTATACACAATTACGACATAATTACAGCTCAAAATTGTATAGTGGTGTACTCAGGTAACGTTCGCCATTACTTGGAATAATGACAACAATCCGCTTACCCTTGCCCAATTGCTTAGCAAGCTTCAAGGCCGCGTGAACAGCCGCGCCAGAAGAAATACCGGACAAAATGCCCTCTTCCTTGGCCACTCTACGCGCTACCTCGAAAGCTTCATCGTTTTCTACATGAAAAATTTCGTCATAGATATCGCGATTTAGAATTTCAGGAATAAAGTTGGCACCCAGCCCTTGAATTTTGTGAGGTCCTGGCTTGCCGCCTGCTAGCAATGGGGAAGAAGCGGGCTCTACAGCCACGATTTTAATATCAGGGAATTCTTTTTTAAGCACTTCTCCAGCACCGGAAATAGTTCCACCAGTCCCTATACCTGCTATAAAAGCGTCCAGAGTGCCGCCAATGGAACGAATCGCTTCTACGATCTCAGGACCCGTCGTTTCACGGTGAATTTTGATATTAGCTTTGTTCTTGAACTGCTCGGCAGCGAAATAATCCGGGTTTTCGCTCAATAGCTCTTCCATTTTCTTAACAGATCCGTTCATACCCTCTGAGCCAGGTGTTAACACAAGCTCGGCTCCATAAGCACGCAGCAAATTACGACGCTCTATACTCATCGTTTCTGGCATAACAATTACTGCTTTATACCCCTTCGCAGCAGCAACCATAGCCAAGCCGATTCCTGTGTTACCGCTAGTTGCTTCAATAATAGTACCGCCCGGCTTAAGCAGACCTTCACGCTCAGCTTCTTCCACCATACTAATCGCAATACGGTCTTTTACACTGGAGCCCGGGTTCTGATATTCCAGTTTCAAATAAATTTCGGCGCTATCTTCCGGTACGATCCGGTTGAGGCGAACGAGGGGAGTCTCCCCGATAAGGTCGGTGATGTTATTAACAACTTTAGCCATGATAATTCCTCCCTGACTGTAGATGATATATTAAAAATTGCGAAAACATATTGTAGATGATTCTAGGTAAATCATTCTTCGTGTTATGCCGTTCATTTAATTTCCGATAAAAATAGTTGGTTTTATACGCTAATCATAACAATCTTCAATTCCATTGTCAATACGAGTAAATAAGCTACAATGCTGTTCGCCCGCGTTATCCGCACCGCGCTTCCTTCAAATCTAGATTCTTTTACGACGCTATAGAGAAGCGGAAGGTACCTCTTTCCCAGATAAAATACGAGCTCCATATTTATCACGCAGACTCTTCTCGACCTCATCCAAAGGAGCGGCTTGTGCAAGCGCAAGCGACCGGCGAATTTGCTGACGAATCTGCCGCTTATCCGAAGAACTCTTTAGCCTGACATCCTGTACATAAATGACCGCATAGCCATCGTTAATGGAGATGGGACCTGCAACGTCCCCGGAGCTTAGTTCTCTTGCCGCCTTCATGATCGCCTCCGGTTGATATGGGTCATATTCATCCACCCATCCCAGCTGTCCGCTATGATCCTCGCCGAGAAGATTACCTGAGCCTGAATGTTCCCGAAGCAGCGTGTCGAAGCTTTCTCCTTGCTTAACCCGATCCAGCAATACCTCTGCTTCCTCTGCTTTGGCCACATAAAGAGCTGCCAGTTTGATCTGCTTACCAACGGCAAATTCCTCAGGGTGCTGTTCCCAATACTCGTCAATCTCCGTTTCCTCAACCTGAATACCTTGCGTGGCTATTTTCTCCAAGCCAATTCGGTACTCCGCTTCATTCCGCAAGTCAACCGGATCTAGGCCAAATTGTCGCTGCATTTCCTCAAAGTAGGCGTGTTCTGAGTCGTACCCTTTGCTATCCTGCTCCAGCACCTGCTGTAAATCCTCTTGGGTGATCTTGATACCGAGACGCTTGGTTTCAGCCTGCACGGCTTTACGATTCAACATTTGCAACAGCGTATTCGTTCCATATCGCTTTTTCAGTTCCGCTACCCACTGTTCCTCCGATATGCCTTCCTGACCCATCTCCGCCACAGTATGATCGCCGTCATCCTTGCTTACATCACCCGGCTTTAACAGCCCCCGAAGCATGATAAGACCACCCAAGGCGGCGACGCTAACGGTCAGAATAATGACAGCTGTCCATAATCCCTTTTCCCGTGTAGTCATCGCTTACACCGCCTATCCGGTTAGGCCTTGGCTTGATCTAACAGATTTTGCAATTCATCCTTATTAAACTGATAAGCCTCGTTACAAAAGTGACACACGACCTCAGCCTGTCCTTCTTCCTCAATCAATTGCTTCAATTCACTTTCTCCCAGACTGATCAATGTTTTCTCTACGCGCTCGCGTGAGCACTCACATTGAAAATGGATATCCATTTCATCAAGGATTCGAACGTCCGGCAGCATCCAACGCAGCATTTCGTCAAGCTCTAGCCCTTGATCCAACAGAGCGGTAACGGGTGGAATGGAGCCGACTGCATTTTCGATAGCAGTAATCTCATCATCATTCAAACCTGGAAGCAATTGAATAATAAACCCGCCGGCCACTATAACGGAGTTATCCGTATCTACCAGCACACCCAAACCCACCGCTGACGGAGTCTGTTCGGATTTGGCAAAATAATAGGTAAAGTCTTCACCAAGTTCACCTGAAATAATCGGGATACTACCGCGATACGGCTCTTTTAATCCCAAATCCTTGATGATATGAATAAATCCCTCTGTACCTACTGCACCCGCTACATCCAGTTTGCCCATACTATTGCTTGGCAAATGCACATGGGGCTCAGTAACATACCCTCGCACTTCCCCTACAGCATTGGCATCCACGACGATTTGACCAATCGGCCCATCACCTTTGACTTGAATGGTCAGTCTTTCTTTGCCTTTGAGCATGGAACCCATAATTGCACCTGCTGTGAGAGTTCGTCCCAAAGCAGCAGTTGCTGTAGGATAAGTATCATGTCTTCTCCGCAATTCTTCTACCAATTGAGTTGTCCGAACCGCAAAGGCTCTAACCCTTCCATCCATGGCTGTACCGCGAATAAGTCGATCCTGCTTATTTTCCATATTGATATCCTCCCCTATTATCCAAGGCAGCCATGCTGCTTATTTTCGTTAGTATTTCCTCATCCTTGAAACATCATTTCCCACTATATAAACAACCTGCCTTAACAGATCACCGAATTGTTCAAAAACGTAACATATTTCAGTATAGACGAAAAACGCCGCTAATCCAAACCGATAAGATCATCGGCTTGACTCAGCGGCAGCTTATATCCACTTTTTATTCGGCGTTACGTTGGTAAATGATGCGTAATCCTTCGAGCGTCAACATCGGCAACACTTTCTGAATGCTCTCTGTCTCTGATGCGATTAGCTCTGCAAGACCTCCGGTAGCAATAACTGTAGGTTCCGCTTGCATTTCTTCCTTAATGCGCCTCACAATGCCATCCACTTGCCCAGCGTAACCGAAAATAATCCCGGCTTGCATGGCATGGACCGTATTCCGACCAATAACCTTTTTGGGTTTCTCCAACTCGATACGAGGGAGCTTGGAAGCCCGTTGATACAGTGCCTCTGTCGAAATGCCGATACCCGGCACAATGACTCCACCCAGATAGTTTCCCTTATCGTCAATACAATCAAACGTCGTCGCCGTTCCAAAATCCACCACAACGAGAGGCCCGCCAAACCGTTCTACAGCCGCAACAGCGTTCACGATCCGATCCGCACCTACTTCACGCGGATTCTCGTAACGCAGGTTAAGACCGGTCTTGATTCCCGGTCCGACGATTAACGGCGTTTTGCCTATATATTTATCGCACATTTCCTCTAATACACGGACCAACGGCGGAACGACAGAGGAAATAATAACTCCCTGAATGTCATCCTTTAATACGCCGCCCATACTAAAAAGATTATGTATGAGTACGCCGTATTCATCCGCGGTTGCCTGTCTGGAGGTGCTGATCCGGTAGTGGTGCAACAGCTCGCGCCCTTCATACATCCCCAGAACAATATTGGTATTACCTACATCCACTACAAGAATCAATCGGTGTCACCTATCTTTCTTAGCGTTAAGGTCAAGGCTGATATCCAGGTTATGAAAAGAGTATGTCAGCCTGCCTACAGAAATCACATCTACGCCGCTCTCAGCCATCTCACGCACTGTATCCAGCGATACATTGCCTGAGGCTTCTGTTTTGACGTGTGGGGCCTGTTCACGAATGAAGCGAACGGCTTCCTTCATATCTGGGACGGACATGTTATCCAGCATAATAATATCCGCCCCAGCCTCCAGAGCTTCCCGGACTTGCGTCATGTTTTCCGTCTCTACTTCGATCGTCATTGTATGCGGTATATGCGCGCGCGCTCGGCTGATCGCCTGTGCAATCCCACCCGCACCCTTAATATGATTATCCTTAATCATAACCGCATCGTACAGACCAAAGCGATGATTCGAGCCGCCACCTACACGCACAGCATACTTCTCTAACAGTCGATGTCCTGGCGTTGTTTTACGTGTGTCCACCAAGCGCGTGGAAAGTCCATGCAGTTGATCTATAAAAGTCCGCGTCCGCGTTGCAATACCGGACATCCGCTGAAGTAAATTTAATGCCAATCGCTCCCCGGTCAAAATCGCATGAGTACTCCCATTCACTTCTGCCAAAACGCTCCCCTTTTCAATCCATTGGCCATCGGTCACCAACGGAGTGAACGACAAGGAAGGGTCCACTACTCGAAATACAAGTTCAGCCACAGGTAAACCCGCAATCACGCCGCTCTCTTTGGCATGAATGACAGCCTTGGATTGGTGACCCGGCTCAATCGTCCAACGTGTGGTCACATCGCCAGAACCTGTATCTTCTCGCAGCCAGCTGCGAATTTGTGCCGTCAGTTCTTCCTGATATCCGCTAAACTCTCCATAAAGCTCGCTGTTAGATGTCATGAACGCTCTCCTCCGTTATGCCTTGCTCACGTCGCTGCTGAACATGCTTTCGCCACATGCGATCATCTGTCTCAGGGAAGTCCTCACGATAGTGTGCCCCCCGGCTCTCCTCACGCAGTAGCGCACCATCTGCTACTAATAAAGCACAGGTGAGCAAATTGGCGAATTCGATCTCTTCCCGGCTGGTGATCACAGCCTGAAAAACAGGCACTAGCCCATGCAGCTCTTCTAAAGCTGCTTGCAGCCCTTCACTATGCCGACGAACTCCAGCATAATGAACCATCGTTTCTTGCAGCTTATGTCGCTGTCCCACGACGGATGAAGCCTGGAACTCTGCACGGTTATCACTGTAAGATATCAAAGTATGGCCGACCAGCGGTGGCAATGAATGCAGCCGCTCGATAATCCTACTGGCGAACACAATAGCTTCAGATAGCGAATTGCTCGCCAGACGATTAGCACCGTGAACACCTGTGGAAGAAGTCTCTCCACAAGCGAACAAACGCCTAACGGAGCTTTCCCCGTATAGATTAGTCTGGATACCACCCATCATATAATGGGCAGCAGGAGCAATGGGAATCCAGCCTGTCGTCATATCCAACCCATATGACAGACATGTCCGATAAATCGTTGGAAAACGTTGCTTTACCCGCTCAGGCGGCTCGTGTGTAATATCCAGGTATACAAACGTAGACTGAGTGCGTTCCATCTCATGGATGATCGCACGAGCTACGATATCTCTGGGTGCAAGCTCCTGCCGGGAATCGTACTTGTCCATGAAGCGTTCTCCATGAATGTTGCGTAACACGGCCCCTTCTCCCCGTACGGCTTCGGAAATTAGAAACCTTGGAGCGCCCGGATGGCACAACGCCGTAGGATGAAACTGTACGAATTCCATATCCCGTACAACTGCCCCCGCACGATAAGCCATAGCAATACCGTCCCCAGTTGCGATATCCGGGTTAGTCGTGTAACGGTATAATTGCCCGCTACCTCCTGAGCACAAAATGGTTGCATTGGCAGTGATATACGACCTTTCTCCATCTGGCATTTGAACGAGGGCCCCAATACACTCACCATGCTCAGTCAGCAGGTCAATGACCATGCACTCTTCCCACACCTCAATACTGGGATGGGCGACAACCTGCTGTGACAAGGCACGCACGATTTCATAACCGGTGGCATCTCCATTTGCATGCAAAATGCGACGATGACTATGCGCCCCCTCTCGGGTTAGCGCTAGTTCACCATCCACACGGTCAAAGGCTGTCCCCAATCGTATTAACTCTTTAATACCGTCTGGTCCTTCATGAACAAGCGTTCTGACCGCCTCGGGTTCACACAGACCTGCACCAGCAATCAGAGTGTCTTGCATATGATAAGCCGGTGTATCCTCGTCCGATGTGACAGCAGCAATGCCGCCTTGAGCATAACGTGTGTTGCTTTCCATTAAAGTTTTCTTGGTAATCAGCAACACTTTCCGATTCTCCGCAGCCTTAATCGCTGTATATAAGCCCGCAATGCCGGAGCCGATGATTAAGACGTCGGCTTCGTATTGGGTCAATTCCGCTACATCAAAATCAACTAGATATCTTGGAATCATGCCTTTCACCTGATTTCACAGAAGAATAGCGCACACCATAGATCGTACAGTATGCGCTCACGGATATGTTCAAAATGATAGTAAGTCGATTGCAGCGGCTGTTAGCCTTTTAAGCTAGGAAGGCGACAGCCGTTTATTTAACAATAAATGTACACAACGTTCCTGAGTCTGTCAAATCATGTTAGCAATAATCTTCCATATTTAAAAAAGCTTCGGGAAACCAATAGGATCTGGTTCCCCGAAGCTTACATATATGCTTATTTAACTATCCATCAGATGATCAGGTTGTTGTCGGTGGAGTACCGCCGGAATTGCCTGAATTGTTATCATCCTCTGGTTTTTGCAGATTAGGGATATCGTTCGGTTGATCTGTTGTATTCTTAGGCTCGTCATCCTTACCTTGAATACGTACACGAACATCACCGATGTTGTCGATCACAGGCTCACCGTTTTCCGGTGTTCCTTCTCCCTCATTCGTATTGCCGTTCAAAGAACCTGTCTCGATCAAACGTTTGATTTGTTCAAGCTCCAGAGTTTCTTCTTCCAACAAGGTTTGAGCGATCAAATGAACCTCTTTCGAATACTTCGTCAAGAGTTCTCTAGCACGCTCATAGGAGTCAGTGATGAAGCGATTCATCTCCTGGTCAATCTCATAAGCGATCTGATCACTGTAGTTTTGCTCATGACCGATATCACGTCCAAGGAATACTTGACCTTGGGAAGTTCCGAACTGCATCGGGCCGAGCTTCTCACTCATACCGTATTCCACGATCATGCTACGCGCAATGCCTGTCGCTTGTTGGAAGTCACTATAAGCCCCTGTTCCGATCTCACCAATAAACAGCTCCTCGGAAACACGTCCACCCAACAATCCAGTGATTTTGTCCAGCAATTCCTGCTTGGTTGTCAGCATGCGGTCTTCCTTCGGAAGCATGATGACATATCCGCCTGCACGTCCACGTGGAATAATAGTTACCTTGTGAACCATATCGGCATTCTCCAGGAAGTAACCGATAATCGTATGCCCTGCTTCATGATAAGCAACAATTCGTTTCTCGCGGTCACTGATTACGCGGCTGCGTTTTTCAGTACCTACAATCACGCGGTCAATAGCTTCATCTACTTCTCGCATCGAAATATCTCTACGGTTGCGACGAGCGGCCAGCAAGGCAGCTTCGTTCAACAAGTTTTCCAGATCAGCGCCCGTAAAGCCTGTTGTACGTTTCGCAATGACGTCCAATTTAACATCCTTCGTTAATGGTTTGTTGCGTGCATGTACATGCAATACTGCTTCGCGACCTTTAACATCTGGACGGTCAACCGTAATTTGACGGTCAAAACGTCCTGGACGAAGCAAGGCTGGATCTAGAATGTCCGGACGGTTAGTAGCAGCAACGATGATGATGCCCTCGTTTGCGCCAAATCCATCCATCTCTACGAGCAATTGGTTGAGCGTTTGCTCACGTTCATCATGTCCGCCACCCAATCCGGCACCACGTTGACGTCCAACGGCATCAATTTCATCAATGAAAATAATACAAGGTGCGTTCTTCTTCGCATTCTCGAACAGGTCACGAACACGGGAAGCACCGACCCCGACGAACATTTCTACAAAATCAGAACCTGAGATACTGAAAAACGGCACTCCGGCCTCGCCTGCAACAGCTCTCGCCAAGAGTGTTTTACCCGTACCTGGAGGGCCCACTAACAGAACACCTTTTGGAATACGAGCGCCCACGGCTGCGAACTTACGTGGGTCCTTCAAGAATTCTACGACTTCGACAAGCTCCTGCTTCTCTTCGTCAGCCCCTGCTACGTCTTCGAAGGTAACTTTCTTCTTCTCTTCGTTATACAGACGGGCTTTGCTCTTGCCGAAGTTCATTACTTTGCCGCCACCGCCCTGTGCCTGATTAAACAGGAAGAAGAACAACAGGAACATGATCACCAAAGGAATAATAGAAGTCAAAAATGTCAGCCAAATGCTTTCGCCTTCCATTTTCTTCTGTACGTATTCAAACCCGTTCGTTTCGCTGGCATTCACCAGTTCACTTAGTGCTTGATCCGTTGGCGGAACGTATACGGAAAAATTGGTTGATTTAGCATTAGCCGGCTGCTTCTTATATGCACCGGTTACAAGATAGGCGTAACCGTCAAATTGGACCGTTACTTTAGAGATGTTATTAGCTTTAACCTCTTGCCGTAATTGGTCATATCTAGGGAGATCGGAGGCTTCGTTACTGTTGCTAACAAACTGAACGATACCCACCACAACTAAAAAAAGAATCAAATAAAAACCAGAATTCCGGATGAACCGATTCATCCCCTACCTCCTCTCGAGACACTTAAGTTATTTTACCATAGCCTGTAAGCCCTTCTCAACAAAGGACCCTATTTAGTCCTAGGACTGGAGGCTGAGATTAGCTGGTGTAGATTTCCGGCTTTAAAATCCCTATGTATGGGAGGTTCCGGTAGTGCTCGGCATAGTCCAGACCATAGCCGACAACAAACGCATCCGGAAGTGTAAATCCGGTGTAATCAGCTTCAAGATTAACTGTCCGGCGTGCAGGCTTGTCGAACAAAGTTACGACACATACCGAATTGGCATTACGATTCTTAAGCAATTCAATCAAATGTGTCAGTGTCAGACCACTGTCGATAATATCTTCGACAATCAGAACATCGCGTCCTTCTACGGAAGCGTCCAAATCTTTGATGATTTTAACGACGCCTGATGATTTGGTGGATACTCCATAACTAGATACAGCCATGAAATCAAGTTCCAACGGCACTGTAATGGATTTAACCAAATCGGCCATAAAGATAAACGCACCCTTCAGCACGCAAATCACCAATGGATTTTTCCCTTCATATTTCACGCTAAGCTGTGCGCCTAATTCCTTGATTTTACTCTGGATTTCTTCTTCACTGATCAATACTTCCTGAATATCATTTTGCAACGGTGTAAACCTCCTAAGTTTATACTATGAAAGCCGTTCCTGCGCAATTACCGGTGCCCCGGACTCTCTCGTCTTTGCCATGACATATATATAACCGAAGACGTGTGCTTTTGCACCGCAGCATGTACAGAACGTCGTACGCCCGGAATCCAGAGAACAACTCCAGAATGGTCGCAGACGATGGGAATAACGGAACGCATTGAAGGAGGTATTTTTTCATCAATAAAAATATCTTTAACCTTTTTTCTTCCGTTTAATCCCATTACATACATGGTATCTCCAGGTAATCGCGAGCGTACAGTCAACGGCAGAGTCAATTCATCTGCGTCGAACCATGCTTCTTCCTCATTCGCCGGATGTTGTCCATCCAAATAGGAAGCTCTTTGCCACCGGAGTATACCACCCGCTTCAGGCAACTCAAGCTCACCGGAAATAGGCAATACGCTCAGTCCATAGCTCCATTCACCCATAACGACTTGCGTACGGTCAAACAAAACCGCCTGGTCATATTCGCGGACTCCAACCGCACCGCCGCCCAAGTCCAAGCTCCATGTAGAAGTTGTCTCCTGGAGAAGTCTTAGTCGAACGGTCTCAATTTTACGAAAATCAAAATTTCCACTGTCCGAAGGCAGATAATTTAATATTAGTTTAATCAACCTCCGTTGTAAAGCAACGGATAGCTTACGGTATGATGCGATGGAAAACATGTACCTGCCATTATTGAAATGCACCATTTTCTCGTATACCGACAGTGTAGCTGCCTCCATAAAATCATTTTCGTCAGCCATCGTTTCGGCCAGCCGGTTCAGGGACGGTGTCAGTTGCTCATTATATTGCCCCAAAAAAGGAAGCACATCCATACGGATGGCATTACGACGGTATTTGGTCGATAAATTAGTGCTGTCTGTCACATAGGAAAGACCATAAAAGTTACAATACTCAATCAAGTCAGCCTTGTACATACGAAGCAGCGGGCGAATGAGTTGCACATTTTTTTCGGTGCGTGCCAAACGCATACCCGCCAAACCCGCCGGTCCGCTACCGCGCAGCAAGTGCAAGAGGACTGTTTCCGCTTGATCATCGCCATGGTGAGCCATAGCAATATGCTGTGCCTCCCACTTCGTAGCCGTATCATGTAAAAAGCTGTACCGTAGCTCACGGGCCGCTTCCTGTGGACCCTTGCCGCTTTCCTTTATATAAGCGGGTGCATCAACCCGGATCATTTCAAATGGAAGCTTGAGCTTTCGGGCAATATTGCGTACCTCTTCAGCCTCCGCATCCGATTCCTCTGGCCTGAAGCCATGATGAACATGAGCGCAGACAAGTTGTAATGGCATATGTATAACGGATATTTCATGTAAAATGTGCAAAAGGGCCACCGAATCCGGTCCGCCGGATACAGCAACCACAATGCGGTCTCCGGGGCTCCACAGGGAATGTTCTCGCGCCAAAGCGAGCACTTCCTGTACAACACCGGTCGGTTTTGTTGTTCCCATTCACGACCCTCTTTTCTCCCGACCGTAAAAATGATGATCCTATGTTATCTTATGTAAGTCATGCTGCTACCTTAACGCAATCCAGAGCGCTCCAGCAAGCAGCAAAAGCGATACCGTGAAAGCATATCCCAACCAGCGTGGATTTCCTCTTTTGACAGATGATTGCCTGACATGCGCGGAAGCCAGACGCGACCAAGCTCGGGCCGCTGCACGAGTATCGGAATATTCGCCACGTACTGCACCCAGCAGCCATTCGGCGTAGGGGCGTAATACACGACTGCGACGAATAATGACTGTCAATTCTGCCGTATTACGTAGCTGCGGCAGCCTACTCGCAGCCGCCTTTAACGATTCGCTCTCCAATATATGAACCGTTAAAAGAGCAAAGGCAAACAGATCATACTGGGGATCAGCATTTCGGCTACCAGCATTCCAAAATCCCCTATCGTACCATTCTGTAAATTGTTTAACACTCCGACCTGCAAGGGACACGCCACCATAATCAATCAACTCAGCCTCTCCATAGGCATTGACCAATATATTTTGAGGCTTCAGGTCGCCAAACACCCATCCTGCCTGATGGAGATCGGCCAGACGATTCAGTATGCCAGTCCCAGCCACACCATACCATTCAGACCCTTTGGCTGCCACAAATTTATGAAGCGGATCTCCTTTAACGTATCGCATAACATAAAAGGGGATCTCCCCATTGCGTAACACTACATCATCCACTTCAAACAAGAAGGAAGGATTCCCATTCCGCTGGAGGGCAGCCTGAGTCCCTTGAGACTGTAATGTGGTCAGCACATTAATCTCCGATTGCAGATCAAGCGTGTTCTTTCCCATTTTGAGAGCAAATTGCCGATCGGCCTGTGCTTCTTTTACCAAATATACAGTTCCGTTCGCTCCCCGGCCCAGCAAGCGCTGGATGACATAGCTACTCCGCTTCCACTTGCCCTTGATGACCGTTCCGGGTGCAAGAACGGGATCAGACGACGTAGTCACCGAGCATCCCTTCTCCTTTGCCATAGGATTCTTCCAGATCTTTCTGTTCCCCTAGTGTAACATATCGGTAATAATCAATCACTTGTAAAATGGCTGGTCCTGTCGGTGTCGCTCCTTTCATCCGCAAGCGTCCGAATATCGATTTGATCTGGTCTAGCTCAGAGGTCCACCCGATATCCATGACTGCGTCTTCTCCCATTCGTCCACCCGGAAAATGAAATACAGATATACGGCTGAGTCCGCTTCTGGACTGTAAACTGAGCAGCAAATCGCGGATACTATCCTCTACAGCAGGCAGCTTAGGCTTCATGCTTGCACTTGCATCAATGAGTAAAGCAATTTCCAGAGGGCTTGTTTCTGTCAGTTCATCCATTACCTCAACTACCTGGGCTCGTTTGGCCGGAGGCAGTTCACCGATATGCCGGGCGCCGCCCTCACCCAAAATGTGCGTTAACTCTCTATTAACCGCCTGCTGAATCGTTTGAACCACTGTTTTGCGCGTCATCATTTGCATGGTTTGTGCCAACTGCTTCGTACCGACGATTTGGCTAAACCCTCCCCCTGCTTTAGCAATTTCCTGAATCTCTGCGCTCCCAAGCTCGCCGATGGTTCCATAATCTATGACTCCGGCGACATTCACTGTAATTCCCTCACGTAAAGCTTGGGCAGCCGCCATCACTGGGCTAACCCCTACGTTAGAGCATCCATCTGTAATGATCAAAATTTGCTTCATCGCTTTTTGACCTCCGCTTCCTCTTAATCTATTCCGATAGATTCTATCTTTGCCTAATCCGGAACGATTCAAACGAAGGATGCGGATTTTTAAAAATGAATAAGCAATTTCCCGGGCAATGTCAGTCTAGCTCACCGTCCGCGGACGTTCCAACCACCTCATGCCAGGTACATGAAGGGTGGCCCACTCTGGGCGAAAGTGATCAATTTTACTAACAACTACAGTCATATCATCATAGATTTGATTTTGTTGATATCGAATAACCCGTTCTAGCAAACAGTCGGCCAGTTCCTGCGGGTCCTCACTTTCAATCTCTTGAATCATGCGTTTCATCCATATTTCTTTATTGACTGCATAACCCGGTGAATCGTATATACCGTCTGTTATCATAATGAGAATATCTCCTGGCTGGAGTTGCAGTGACACCAAATCAACTTCGATATCCTGTATAATGCCAATCGGTAAATTGCTGGCAGATACGGGAATGACCTCCTCCCCTCTTTTAATAAAGCTCGGTGTAGATCCAATCTTCATAAAGGTTGTCCGGGCCGTATACTGATCAATCAGCGCCATATCCACCGTAGCATACATTTCCTCAGGTGATCGGAGCATCAGGACAGAGTTAACCGACTTGATCGCTAATTTTTCGTCCATACCTGATTGTAGTAGTTCTTCCAAAATGTTAAGTGCTGCACTGCTCTCTTGCTGCGCACGCTCTCCGTTCCCCATACCGTCACTTAAAGAGACTGCGAAAGTCCCATTCCCTAACTCCATCATGCTATAACTGTCTCCTGAGAAGAAATCGCCTCCTTTGGCCGCACTAGCTACTCCTGTAGCAATCTCATACGTTTTAGCAGAGCCGAACATGACTGTAGCCAAGCCTTGGCGGCGATCTGCCGCCGTTTCGCGCATGACAGCTATATGCTCGTCCAGTATGTCCGACAGCAGTGGAGCAATGATTTTCCGACATTCATCAAATCCCCTTGTATAGGCATGGACAATCTCTATTTCAACCTGACCTGCATCCAGGCTAATAATCTCAATGGATTGGATGGACAAGCCGAGTCGATCAAGAGCCTCTCGGATTTGCTCTTCCTGCCGATGCATGGTCTGCCCTTCTCGCTGAATTTCCCGCGCTAAATCCTCCATAATTTGCGATACACCGGATAGCTGGTCAGCAACAAGCTGACGACTATCGTATACTTGGCGCTTCCACTGCATATTATGTTGGTAGAGACTATACTGCTGCTTCATTACCTGCAGGACAGCGCCCGTCTTGGCACATGCCTTGCTCCATTGTGGCGGCATCTGCTCCGGCTCCAAATCAGGATTATCCTCAATGGCGCTCATCATTTCCGTCATATACTGATGGGTTTGCATAAACTTGCCGTCCCAGCACTGCTCGCACTTAAAGCAAGAGGCACAGGTTCCTTCCGCCACCGCATTCATAAAGTGTTCCATTTCTCCGTCCGGTTTTGCTCCCTCACTCGCAGATATCTGATGGAAGCTGCGCGATAGCTGGCTGAATACACGGGAAAATTTCGTCACCCGCTCGGCAGTGAGATCACGAACTCTTTTGGCATATTCATGCTGGGACTTGGCGTGATCCTGCGTACCAGGGACATAGGTAGAAACCGCTTTAAAGAAACTTTTTGGAGTCATTAAAAATAATAGAATTGCCGCGCAGCTCTCCCAAGTTGATGTCAACACGTCCCCAGTCCCATCCAAATAGATCGTCAAAATGGAGGAGCCCAACAGCATGCCAAGGGCCACTGCACCTTTTCTCCCTTCACGCAGCATTCCTGCCAGCAAACCTGCAAAAGCAAGTAGACTCATCTGCACAATTGCGGACATATTGGCCAGGCTTAAAATTAAACCGGTAATCACACCGACCGAAGCACCCAACGAAGCACCTCCCACCAAAGCAAACACCAAGACCAAATATCGTGAAAGCACATGATCGACAGACAGTGAATGAACGGTCCATCCTACTGCTCCCGTCATCACAGAGGCTAATAGAATAATCAGACACAAAATTTCTTCGTTCTTCAATTGGCTTGCCTTCTTGCGGTACGTAAACAGCGGTATGGCCTGTGTGAACACCAATGTAAGCATAAAACTGAGCACCGCATCCGTTCCCACAATGACAAGCTCATACCATGTAAAAGCCGGAGCCATCACGGCGTTAAATAAATTGACCATAAACACAGACAAGAAGACCATAAGCGGGGCATAGGATAATTCCAGACGATCGAAGGTACGTAGCCCGCGATACAGGAGATAAAATACGATTAGCTCACCACCAATCATGAACAACGATGGGTAAGGAGCTAACAGGCTGCCTAGCACAACGGATACAGCTACAGGCAGCATTAGATCACGCCGAAGGAACGTAATGACCGCAAAATAAGCGAGGGCAAAAGGAGAAAGCTCGTCCAAAATAGTGGCGCGTCCCAGTAGAACTCCCATAGCTGACAATAGCAGCATCCATCTTTGCGCGGTTACCCATTGCACCATTTTATGTGAATCGAGCCGTTTCTTGAGTCTGGAAGGCCAACCTTCCGTACGCTCTTTGGATTTGGACTTTCTAGATTTTAACCCCGGAAAATGTACCACGTTCCATTTCTCCATCATGCGTCAGGCACCCCATTCATCAATTTGATGTTCCCATCTTAAACCGGAACGATTGAGAAAGTTTGTCAGAACCTCACGTCTTATTCCAAGAAATTTCCGACAAAAAAACGTGCCGCGCGAAAGGACAGAGCATTCCCCTGTACTTCAAGCTACGCCCGTATGGAAGCGGATGGAAGTTGTCTCTCTCTACGCTTTGGGCGACCTCTCTATGTCAGTCATCCTGATACCAAATCTAGCGATTTGCACAGAAGATAGACGGAAAACCGTTGGAGTTTGTCGGACGATTATGTCCACACGACAAAAAAAACATCCAACATTTCAGTAGATGCTTCTTCTCTTCTTCATAAAACTACTAATCTTAAAAATGTGCCCGTACAACTCCACCCAAACATATTGCCCGTAGCCACGACTTGTCGCATCTCTTGTCGGTAGAACGCAAAAAAACCGTAGCAGTCTTTCGACTGTACGGTTTTCCGTGTATGGTTGATACGGTTGTCAAAGTGAATTAAACACGCTTCGCGCCGCGTCCTCCGCGTTTACCTTCGGTGTTCTTTTTCAGCGACGAAATGCGTTCCTCACTATCTTTCAGGAAGCGTGACATTTTATCCTCAAATGAAGGTTTACCCGGTGCAGGCTTGAAAGAACGGCCTCCACGATCGCGGTTGAAACCACCACCGCGTCCCTGACTTGGACCTGAACCTCCGCCGCCAAAACGGTCTCCTCCGCCTGGTCCTCCTGTACGCTCCGGTCTTGGAGCTCTTGGGGGACGGGCTTCACTTGCCGGCTTATCAATCGTTTGCTTAATGGAAAGTCCGATTTTGCCATCTTTGTCAACATTAATGACTTTCACCGTCACAACATCATTAATCTTCAGGTGGTCGTTAACATCCTTAACATAATTATCGGCGATTTCCGAGATGTGAACGAGACCCGTGACACCTCCAGACAAATCCACAAATGCTCCAAAATGCGTGATGCCTGTCACTTTGCCCTCTAACTTGGTGCCCACTTCAATTGCCATAGAATAAAATGATCCTCCCTTAAAATATACAACCGATTTTTTTGCAAAAAAATCCCGCTGTGGTGATTTGATTATACAAAATGGCGGAACCAAGGTCAACTAAGCATTGGCCCGATATGATTCTATTTTTGATCTCCGATGATTGGCGTCTCTTCCGGTTTGTAAAGACCGTACTTGCTTCTAGCAATTTCTCCAATGTACTCAGGGTCCTTGAGACGATTCACTTCGGTTTGAAGCTGTTGTTCCGTTTGTGTAGCAGCTTGCTTCTGTTTTTCCTTCTGGGTGAGCTGTTCACTTCGATCGGCCATGATCATGCCTTGAGAAAAAAAGGTGAATATGGCCCAACTACCAAAGGCGGCAAGCGATAGCAACCAAATCATGATTCGCCTGCGCCCGCCCGCATTGGACTTGGACGTAGGAGATGAATGGCGATCTACAGACGAATTACGCATGATACTACCCCCTTCCAAACCATCTTTTTGCTGTATTTTTCAGTCTGATACCTAGCTTTATGAGCGGATCTGGCGTCTTCCAGCGCGCTATAAGCGGACGGATCAACCATAGAATCGGCTTCCAAACCGGCATCAGGATGTATATCAGCATCCTTCCTAGGAACACAATAAGTGCCCATGTCCATCCGACCAGCTTGCGTAACAGCCGATACAGCGCTAACACCGGAAGAACAATCAGGATGCGCAGTATGCTGTTCACGATCAACGTCAGTCTGCGAACGATCTCTATTAACATTACCACAAAACGTTGGGTTGTAACACTAAAGGCCCAAAAATAGAGCCAAACCCCCAAAAGTAGTCCTAAAAAGACATAAAACCGCAGCTCACCGCGATTACTCGCGTACAGCACACGGAAAATAAACAAAGCCGAGGCCACCCAATACAGCACGTCCAACATATGAACACTCCAACGGGCAAAATGAAAGCGGATTGACAGCACCCGGTAGCTGTCAAATACCACTCCCATCGCTATGCCCGACAATAGCATCCACGTCAATGTCAGCCATTGTGTGTAAGGGTTCATTTGAAGAGCTTGCCGAATAGGCTTTTTCCGTTTTTGGCCGGGGCCCCAGGCTCCAGGTAGACGAGGGAAGTAATCAGACCTTCAATGGACAGCAGCCCCTCTTCCAGACTGAGGTTTTTGATATGTAAATGTTGTCCGCGAATGGTGAGATGGCCCAGCTCGGTCTGAAGCAAAAACTCTTCACTGTCAAAGCTCTCCACATTGCTGACGCCTGAAATGTCGAGCTGCTTGCGGCTTTGCATGCGCAGATCATGGTGCTTGGACTTCCCTTGTTCAATCATGGCATGTACCCCTCCTTCTGTTCTTAGCTTATGAAGGGGTGGGCATGATTTAGAACCGCATTGGTTATTCACGAGCATATATTAGACGAAAGCTCATTATCCAAAAGAAAAAAGCATCCCTTCATAAAATATGAAGGAATGCTTCTATGTACAACGTTATGAGAAAATCAGATGTCTGCTTACCAGTTCAAACCGTTGTCCCTGGCAATAGGCTCTTCCTTTACCAAAGTGTACATACTTGCAGCCTCGTCCTTGCGTGTAGTGTCGGCGAGCCGTTCCACTCGCACGGTCACCAGCTTCTGGCCAAATTGGACGGTAATTTCATCGCCCACTTTGACCGCACTGCTCGGCTTGGCTTCGCGTCCATTCACCAGCACTCTCCCTTGTTCAGAGACGTCCTTGGCTACTGTACGACGCTTAATCAGCCGCGAGACTTTCAAGAATTTATCAAGACGCATTAGTTAACGGCTTCTTTAAGCTTATTACCGGCTTTAAAAGCAGGAACGGTCGATTCTGGAATTTCAATCGTGTTGCCGGTTTGTGGATTGCGGCCTGTACGGCTAGAACGCTTGCGCGTTTCGAAAGTACCAAAGCCGATCAGTTGTACTTTGTCGCCACTCGCAAGTGCATCTGTAATTTCACCAAGTACGCCATTCAATACAGCTTCAACGTCACGTTTGCTCAAACCGCTTTTGCTGGAAATATTGTTGATCAGATCTGTCTTGTTCATAAGATAAAAGCCTCCTAAATGTCAAAAAATAATCATCACGCTACATATCCATAAATGGAGCAGACGTGAGGTCCAACTGTGGCCGTAGCCTTTCTGAATACTACTGTAACATGTTAACTATAGGCTACAGTTATTTTCAGAATTATTACAAGTTATTCGGGCTTGTCCTTAAAAATCCTGCAATGACAGGCGTTTTTTATTCGACCCCCAGTTAAGCCAACATCCTACTACAAAACTCTGCCCATTGGCAAGTCTGCTCAAGCTGGGCGTGTTTTCAACCCTGCTTATGTCTCATTTTACTGGCCCATACAGCCAAAGATCAAATCTATGGAGTCAATTTCTGTCAAGGAGCTTTTTCGCTTCCTGCCAGTAGGTCTCCATTTCATCTACGCTGCTGTCTTCGGGGCGGCGTCCCTGCTCGCGTAACTTCTGCTCAATATACTGGAAACGGCTCACAAATTTGCGATTAGTGGCTGACAGCGCCTCCTCTGGATCTACTTCCATGAACCGGGCTGCATTCACGGCAACAAATAACACATCGCCCAACTCCAGCAACTGAGCTTCCACGGAATGCCCTTCCCGAACCGCTTCCTTCAACTCAGCCACTTCTTCGTCCAGTTTATCAAATACGCCTTCAATGCTATCCCAGTTAAAGCCTACTTTAGCTGCCTTTTTCTGGAGCTTGTACGATTTCATAAGAGCAGGTAGATCACGGGGAACCCCATCCAGCACGGAAGGGTCTGCTGCCGTTGTGCCTTTAAGTCGTTTTTCCTCAGCCTTCATCTGTTCCCAGTTTTGCAGCGCCTCTTCCGCATCATTCGCTTGATTATCACCGAACACATGCGGGTGACGGAAAATAAGCTTATCGTTCAGCCCTTGGATCACATCATAGACATTGAAGGTTCCGACTTCCTCTTCCATTTGGGCATGCAGCAAAATTTGTAACAACAGATCGCCGAGCTCTTCCTTCATATGCTCAGGATCATCCTCATCTATAGTTTCAATGACCTCATACGTTTCCTCGATCAGATTTTTGCGGATCGATTGATGTGTCTGTTCGCGATCCCATGGACAGCCTTCTGGACTGCGCAAAATATCGACAATCTCATGTAGACGGTCAAAAGAACGCCGTTTCAGCGCCTCATCCTCACTGCGAGGTATGTACACCAAGGATAGGTTCCCGTAGCCCTCTACTCGATCCAGCTCGTACAGCGGCACCTTGTGGACTGCTTCCTCACCTTCTACCCCAAGCGCGTGGCCGACATACACCTCATAATCGTCAGGATACCGCTCCATTAAGCACAGCTTCACATCGGAAGCCGTAAAGGTGTCATATACCTGTCCGATCAGCGTGTGCAACTGAGGCTGGAGCCAGCTTGCATCCAGTGTACCTGCATCCAACAGCTGGAAACCCTCAATCGGATCAAAACCAAGACGCACAAAAGCCTCATCCAGGAAACTTTCGCCCCCCAAGATGTTTAGTTCAATCCCTTGCGCAGGACAACGCTCCTTGAGCAACTGCACCGCTGCTTCCGCCACCATCGGGTGACCGGGAACCGCATAGACGATTTCGCTTCCGTCTGCCGCCTTAGCAGCTGTTGCCATCAATTGACTGGTAATTTCCTCGTATACCTCTGGAAAAGATTCCTTTGTCTCATATACCGCATCAAATGACTCAAAGGCCACTTCAAACTCATCCAGCACTTGAACCGCCGGATGTTCCTTGGTTCGCAGATATAGCGCTGAAGCCCCCCGCATTTTGTTCAATATCCCTATCGTAAGCTGATCGGGATCTCCCGAGCCCAGACCTACGATCGTTAATGTTACGCTCATATCCAATCCTCCGTTCCGCAAAAGCAGGATTCATGCTCGGAAAAAACACCCGGCGCAATCCAATCCAGCTTCCGCTTCCTTTGCTTTGGCATTTACTATACCACAAAGTTGTATAGGCTCATAAAATGGCTTGCGCAGCTGTCGCGCGGCAAGTCGTATAACCCCGGCTAAGCCAGTACACGCAGTCTGCGCAGCACGGCTGCCAGCGGTCGTCCGAGCTTGGGCACTGCCACAAGCTCGGCTTCCGTGATCAACCTCAAGCGTGCGAGGCCGATCACGAACACCACAGCGCCTGCAGTTACTCCCAGCAGGCTCTCCGCCGCTGCCGTGGCACGACCTCCGGCAGCCCATCCCAAGGCACCCAGCACAGCACTGGTGCCCCACATCGCCGCCCCGGCTGCACCAGCCAAGGCGACAAGCAATGCCGCCGGTTTGAGTACACTGGCGGACCAGCTCCCGCGCAGCCCCACCAAGCGGGCCAGCAGCGCGATGTTGATCACTGCCGCCAGCAGATAGGCGACAGCCCCCGCAATGGCGGCACCAGCCGTGCCTAGCTGCGGCACGAGCAGCCAGTTTAGCAGCGCCTTGGCTGCCGCGGCCGCGAGCATCGCCAGAGCTGGCGCACGAACCGCGCCAAGCCCTTGCAGTAGCGCAGCCGAGATGATGCTGAGCGTACCTCCTACGGCAGTCAGCGCCATCCAGCGCATCACCGTGCTGCCGGTGTCGTCTGCATACAGCATCACATTGACGGGCACGGCCAGCACGATCAAACCTGTCGCAGCGGCTAGTCCCAACAGCCAAAACCAGCGCAGCGATTGCTCGCACTGACGACGTGCCAACTCCGTACCTCCGGTTACCCGAGCCTCAGCCAGCGAGGGTATGAACAATGCCGACAATGTGGTGGCAAACATCATGACCAGCTGTACTAGCGGAAGCCCCCGGTTATACACGCCGAAGGCCACCATAACCGCCGTATCGTCCAAGCCCTCCTGCTTTAACAAGCGAGGGACGGTAAATGTATCTACCAGGTTAATTAACGGAACGGCTAGCGCTCCAAGGCAAACAGGCAAGGCATAACGTAGCAGCGCCTTTAGCAAAGCGCCGTTGCTTTCCGTTGGGTGAAGCTCACCAGTCTGGGCTTGCACTGTTGTCATCGCCATCTCTTGCCGCCTAAGTCTCTTTCTGTGACCTCGCCAATACAACAGCATGATCACCAAGCCCGCTGCTCCGCCTGCTGCTGAGCCAAACACTGCTCCAGCGGCTATCATATCCGCCCCTGCTCCTTGTGACAGCATGAACAGCAACAATATGATCATCACGCTTACCCGTATCGCCTGCTCCGTCACTTGGGAGACCGCCGTTGGAATCATATTTTGCAAACCTTGAAAATAGCCTCTCAGTCCCGCCATAACCGGCACGAACAAGAAGGCAACCGCCGCCGCCCTCACCGACGGAATGACGTGAACATTGTCGATCCACTGGCCGATTAGCGGCGCACACGTATACATCAGCAGCCCCAGAATCAATCCGAATATGCCCAGTACAAGCGAAGATAGCAGGGCAACACGTTGCCCTGCTGCCCGGTTCCCCACAGCCTCATACTCAGCTACAAATTTGGATACAGCCACCGGGAATCCAGCAGCTGCAATGGTAATGAACAGCGTATAAAAAGGATAAACCGTATTATAAATGCCAAACACGCCGTCGCCGCCAATATTTTGCAGTGGGATTTTTTGCAATGTGCCGATCAGCTTGCTTGCTACCGCTGCCATTGTCAAAATGACAGCACCCCGTAGCAGCCGCGAAGCGGCGCGATTTTCCTGCATTCTCCGTCTCCACTCCCACCTGGATAAGCATTTTTACGAGTCCTATTATACCGTCTCTTCTCCCGGAAAGAAAAAAATCCCTGTACGACGTTGAACGGCTTTGTCCGTTCTGTACGTCATACAGGGGTGAAACGGGGTGTTACTGTTCCATTTGTTTGCCCAGGAAGCCAGCGGCTGTTTCAGCCATCTTGACC
This sequence comes from Paenibacillus sp. DP01, assembly GCF_044784315.1. Lineage (NCBI taxonomy): Bacteria > Bacillati > Bacillota > Bacilli > Caryophanales > Paenibacillaceae > Paenibacillus > Paenibacillus sp. DP01. The sequence continues at coordinate 46,941 of NZ_CP173059.1, read as the reverse complement.
TCCATTTCGGACATTTTTACATTTTCATCCTTGTTCAACAATATAACAGATCCGATGGGATCACCACCCGAAACAATGGGAGCCGTCACAAAGGACGAGAGTGTTTCTTCGTGGTCTCGCGTCAGCTCATAAGAGCCGCTGGCTGTCTCCAGCACAGTCTTGCGATTATCCATGCTACCTTCGATAATGCTACCGATTTGCTTGTCCAAAAACTCTTTTTTCGAGCCTCCAGCCACCGTAATAATGGTGTCACGATCGGTAATCATCGTAATATGGCCTGTGCTTTCAAACAGGGACTCAGCATATTCTTTGGCGAAATCACCAAGTTCACCAATGGGTGAATACTTTTTCAAAATGACTTCTCCGTCACGATCCACAAAAATCTCAAGCGGATCTCCTTCACGAATTCTCAAGGTGCGGCGAATCTCCTTTGGAATAACTACCCGCCCAAGATCATCAATACGGCGAACTATACCAGTAGCTTTCATTTCACATGTTGCCCCACTTTCTCAAGAAGAATTTAGTAAACTACTGACGGTATCGAAAGACGCTTCCACTCCCCCAGAAGCGGTCACGAAGAACGTCGCGGTCATGGTGTTTATGGTGATATCTGACCATAGTATTCATCTGTTCCCAATTCCTTATGCATGTTCAGTTATTTACCTTCGTTTGCAACCCCATCTTTGGCTGTTCCAGCCTTGCTATCGCCCGTACCGCTTGTTGTTCCGCTCGGTGTAGTTGTGCTGCCCGCACCGGACGTTGCACCACTTTTCTCTTGCGTAGCAGGTGCCTTCGGCAGATTGATTTTCAAATCAAGCTTCGCCAAATCATTTTCGGTAAAGTTTTGGATACTTTCTCCAGCCAATTTATTTTTCAGGGCAGCCTTCTCGTTGTCCTTCAATTTATCAAATGTTGGATCATTGCGGGACTCCACTTTGATCACGTGATATCCGTATTCTGTTTCCACAGGCTCACCAATTTTGTTAATCGGTTGAGTTTCGGCAGCCTCTTTAAAAGCAGGTACCCATTGTGCTACGGACGCATTCTCATACAGCCCCCCATTAGATGCGGAACCTGGGTCTTCCGAATACTTCTTGGCAATCGTCGCAAAATCCGCTCCACCGTCCAGCTTCGTCTTTACTTCTTTGGCGAGCTTGAGAGTAGCCTCTTTTGTGCGCTGTTTCTTAGTTTTTGGATCTTCGAAATTAATCAATACATGGCGCACGGTTGCTGTCGTGAATTGATCTTTATTTTTCTCAAATTCCTGTTTCAGCTGATCATCCGTTACTTTATTGGTTTCGCTGTTGATTACCGTCATGACACGCGTGAAGTAATCTTTCACACCTTGTTCGGTCAGCTTCTGATCACTCAGAAATGTCTTAAACTTATCTTCGCCGACCGACTTTTTATACTGCTCCAACTGCTCGTTCCCTTGTTTGGCGCCCTCTTCCTTGGCTTTATCGTCCGCTTTGGCCGCCAAAAGCTTGTACACTACTTCCTGCTTTACAATTTGCTCACGTACCTGATCAGAAGCTAAAGCAGCCTCATACTCTGGGTACAGAAATTTCATCATGCTGATTTCTTGGTTGAACTCATTTTCGGTAATCGTTCCACCCTTATAGGTCACGACAACCTTGCTGTTGTCTTTCGGCTCATCCTTGACCTTATTCTCATCCGCTTGCTTTGTACATGCTGCCAGCACCGATATAGCTAGCAACGCTGCCATGCCCAAGGAGAGCATTCTCCAAGGTTTTCTTTTATTTAGTTGTGGCATTTTGCAGTTCCTCCTTCAATGTGAATGCTTCTTTCAATGCACTCAAAAATTGCTCCAGCAGTTCTAGCAACTGTGGATCATTTAGACCTTTGCCCTTTATGCGTGCGCTCATAGAAGTGCCCTGTTCAAATTGTACACGTCTTTCAAAGCGATTGCCAATCTCGGCAAGTTTGGCCGTCTGAACCGCGTGCTGACGACCTTCATGGAATTTCAGCACTATATTGTCATCCCGCTGCACAATGGACTCGATTCCATACATCCGTCCATATACTTTAAGGCGAGCCACGGCAAGCAAATGACGAACAGCCTCTGGCAGATCGCCAAATCGGTCGACCAGTTCGTCCTCCAGTTCGGAAGCCTCATCAAAGGTACTGACCGCTGCAACCTTCTTATAAATCTCAATCTTCTGGATGCTGTCATAAATATAATCTCCCGGCAGGTAAGCATCGACACCCAAATCAATCGATGTACTCCAATTCCGGTTGGATTGATCCTCTTCTCCAAGCACACTGACTTTACGTTTGTTGATTTCCTCAGCCAGCATTTGCGAGTAAAGGTCAAAACCAACGGAAGCGATGAATCCGTGCTGCTCGGCGCCAAGTAAGTTACCCGCTCCGCGGATGGACAAATCACGCATTGCAATCTTGAACCCAGAACCCAACTCCGTAAATTCTTTGATAGACTGAAGCCGCTTCTCCGCCACCTCTGTAAGCACCTTATCTCGCTGGTACGTGAAATAAGCATAGGCAATCCGATTGGAACGGCCTACACGCCCACGCAGCTGATAAAGCTGGGAGAGCCCCATTTTATCAGCATCATGCACAATGAGTGTATTCACATTGGGGATATCCACACCGGTTTCGATAATGCTCGTGCTAACCAGTACATCATATTCACCATCTAGGAAATCCAAAATGGTTTTCTCCAGTTCCGTTTCAGACATCTGTCCGTGACCTACGCCCACCTTGGCGTCTGGGACAAGTGCATTGATCTCGGCAGCCATCTCCTGAATCCCCTGTACGCGATTATACAGGTAGTACACCTGTCCTCCACGTGCCATCTCGCGTTCAATAGCCTCGCGAACTAGAGTCTGGCTATGCTCAACTACATAGGTCTGCACTGGAAAACGGTTTTCTGGTGGCGTCTCAATAACTGACAAATCACGTACACCCAGCATGGACATATGCAGCGTACGGGGAATAGGTGTAGCCGTTAGTGTCAACACGTCTACATTCGTTTTCAGTTTTTTCAGCTTTTCTTTGTGCGTTACGCCAAAACGTTGCTCTTCATCGACAATAAGCAGCCCCAGATCCTTGAACACCAGATCCTGGGAAAGTAGACGGTGAGTACCAATGACAATATCCACCGTACCTTGTCGAACTCCCTTGGTCGTCTCATTCTGCTCTTTGCGCGAGCGGAAACGGCTCAATACCTGAATATTGAACGGATACCCGGAAAAGCGCTCACGGAAAGTCTCATAGTGCTGTTGTGCCAAAATCGTCGTCGGTACCAACACAGCCACTTGTTTGCCCTCAATAGCAGACTTAAAAGCAGCACGAATAGCCACCTCAGTCTTGCCGTAGCCTACGTCACCGCACAGCAAACGATCCATCGGACGACTCTGCTCCATGTCCTTTTTAATTTCTTCAATAGCCCGAATCTGGTCACGTGTCTCATCATACGGGAACATATCCTCAAATTCCTGCTGTTCTGGTGAATCCTTTTCAAAAGCAAAGCCTGGTGCTGACTGTCTTTCCGCATATAGCTTGATCAAGTCATCTGCGATGTCCTGAACCGAGCTGCGCACCTTACTTTTAACACGTGTCCACTCATTGCCGCCCAGTTTGTAAATCTTGGGTTCCTTGTCCTCGGAGCCCACATACTTCTGAATCAGATCAATTTGTTCAATCGGTACAGACAGCTTATCTCCGCCCGCATAGAGGACATGCATGTAATCCTTATGGATACCGCCAACCTCCAGCGTACCGATTCCCATGTACTTCCCGATTCCGTGATTTTGGTGTACGACATAATCGCCCACCTTCAGCTCGCTATAGCTCTTAATCCGCTCTGCATTGTCTACATGTCGCCCCTGCTTACGTGCTTTCCGCTGCTTCTGGGAGAACATCTCACCTTCGGTAATCACTGCCAGATGAATAGACGGCATCTCAAAACCGCTTTGCAGATTACCAATCGCCATCGTCGGCTCATCAATACCGTAGTCTTGAAGCACTCGCCGCATCCGATCCAGACGTTCATCTCCGCTCGCCAGCATCATAACCTGTGTGCCTGCCTTGCGCCAACGATCCATCTCTGCCTTGAGTACATTCATTTGACCGTGGAAATCCTGCATGCCACGGCAGATGAAATTCAAAATATTTTGCGGCTGTGTATGCGGAACCTGGCGAAGAAAGATCGACAGGAACAGCGTTTGAAATCTCCGATTATACAGCAGATTATCCGAGTTATCCGATAGCTCCAGTTGCGGTAGAGTTTTACCGTTTTGAAGCAAATGCAAATTCCATTCAGACTCATCCCGCTCTAGCTGCCTGGCTGTTTCTAGCATCCGTGCTGGTTCATCAATGATTAGAATCGTATCTTCCGGCATATAATCAGCCAAGGTTTTGCGTTCAGGATACAGCAGGGAGATATATTTATAGATTTCGTCAAAATACACATGCTCCCGCAGCAGCTCAATTTCACGATGAATTTCCTCTTTCAGATGCTGCTTAGCCTGACGATCTGTCATTTTGTCCAGCTGTTCCTCCAACAACAGAGCAGCGGCATCAGCAGCTTGATCCATACGCTGGTGGCTTGCAATAACTTCCTTACATGGCGTTACAGTAACTTCCTGTACCTTTTCCACCGAACGCTGATCTTGCGGATCAAACATACGGATGGAGTCAATTTCATCATCAAACAACTCCACACGATATCCCCATCGGGTTGTCATTGGATAAAAATCAACAATTCCCCCGCGTACACTCATCTCCCCGCGGGATTCAACACGCTCTACACGCTGGTATCCCATCTCCACCATATGCAGCAAAAATGCTTCCAGCTGAATCGTTTCTCCCTCTTTCAGCTCAACACGAGCCTCACGCCATGTTTCCGGGATTGGTAGTAGACGCCGGACTCCAGAAAACGGCACGACAACAACCCCACGAAAACCCTGGGCACATCGGATCAATACATCAATTCGTTGGGATAACGTCTCTGGACTGGATATGGCTGCTTCAGCAGCTACCAACTCGTTAGCTGGATACAATAAAACCTGATCAGGAGAAAGCGCTTCCTGCAAATCATCTGCTATCTTTTGAGCGGCAAACATATTGTGCGTCATGACCATTAACGGTCGTCCAGTATCTTCAGCAAGTGCGGCCATCAGGACCTGTCTTGAAGAGCCTGACAAGCCTGATATCAGCTGTTCCTTCATGCCTGAGGAAATACCTGCCGCAATGGATGCATAATCAGCATCCTTCGTAAAAGCCTGAATAAGTGCTTGTAACAAAAAAGGCACCCCTTTATGCTTATAAATAGTTACATGTAAACCGAAAAAGAAGCCTCAGCAATGCTGCCAAGGCTCCATAAGCGGAATTGCCGCTTCACCTCTCAAGCTGGTACATCAGACCAGTTGAATACCTGTTATTGGAGCGGGTTTACGAGCAGACTCAGCTCCGGATTATTCTCCAGTGCCTGACTGCAATGCTCGCAAATGACCTTAACGGTCACCTCACCACCCGAATTATACGCTATTATATCTCTACGTTCAGCAGGGGTCAAGGAATGGAAGCCCAACCTTTCTTCGGTTATTGCAGCGGAGTCAATTCGCCCTAAGAAAGTTCGACAATGTCTGCATACATAATTAACAACCATGTAATGTATATGCCTCCTGAAAGTTTTCTATACCTTTCAGTATGTCCAACAATCTTCCATTTAAGCCCGTCTACCTACGTCAGAACTTACTTGTTGAATTCAGCCATCGTCCGCTCAAACGGATGATTTAGACTGTATTCTAAAGCGTTGCACGTATCTTCTATCATTCCGGTCAATAGTTCCTTTTCCTTCTTTGGAAAGGTGCCCAAAACATAATCGACAATAGCATGTCCAGGCTCTGGGCGGGAAATGCCCATGCGAATCCGGTTGAAGGATTGCGTCCCTGTATGCTGAATGATCGATTTAATGCCATTATGACCGCCTGCGCTACCTTGATAACGCAGTCTTATTTTACCGAGCTCTGTATCCAGATCATCGTAAACGACAATCAGATCTTCCATATCGGCCTTATAGTAGTCCATGTATGCACGTAGAGACTCACCTGAGAGATTCATATATGTCATAGGCTTAATCAATACCGTTTTCACGCCACCAATGTGCCCCTCACCAATTAATGCCTTACATTTGCTTTGGGTAATCTGGATATTATGGCGTGAGGCAAGTGCATCTAAGGCCATAAATCCGACATTATGTCTCGTTTTCTCGTATTGGGGACCGGGGTTGCCCAATCCTACAATCCACTTCATTAGCCTTGACACCTCTTTCGAAGTCTTGATTTTTTGGTAAAATAGTTTTAGTGAACAGGAAGGTGCGTGCCGATATGCTCAATCAAGGTGATATCCTCTTATATGACAGCCATTTTCTATATCATTTAAAACATTCCGTTCCTGTCCAAATTTATGACGGGAATGTACATGTTCAAATTGGCATCGTTGCGCGTTTTAATGAGCATTTCGTCGAAATCGAGGACACACTATACAATCGTCAACGCTTCACATTCATATCTCGGCCAGGCTTTTAGCCTGACATGCTGATAGGGGTTACCTTTTCCATATGGAAAAAGCAACCCCTTTTTTAATGAGCCAGCGCTTATTCGATTTCAAACAGTTTGCTGATCGACAATTCTTCATGCACACGGATGATGGCTTCTCCCATTAATGGAGCCACAGACAGTACCTTCAGCTTGCTTGTCGGATTTGGGTGAACGATCGGGATCGTATCCGTCACAACCACCTCTTTTAATGGCGAATTCTCCAGTCTTTCCATCGCAGGACCGGACAGCACGGCATGTGTGCAACATGCATACACATCTTTTACGCCGCCTTCTTTAAGCGCATTTGCACCCAATACAATCGTTCCGGCTGTATCAATGATATCATCAATTAAAATAGCCGTCTTACCCTCAATGTTCCCGATGATATTCATCACTTCACTGACATTTGGCTCTGGACGACGCTTATCAATAATAGCGAGCGGCGCACTCAGGAAGTCCGCCAGCTTGCGCGCACGAACAACCCCACCATGATCGGGTGAAACGACAATCGGGTTCTCAATTTGCTTGGAACGGAAATATTGGGCCAGAATTGGCGCTCCCAGCATATGATCAACTGGAATATCAAAGAATCCCTGAATCTGCATCGCATGCAAATCCATACTGATTACGCGGTGAGCCCCCGCCTTTTCAATCAAGTTAGCGACAAGTTTCGCCGTGATTGGATCACGCGAACGAGCCTTACGATCCTGACGAGCATAACCGTAATATGGCATAACAACATTGATACTTTTGGCAGAAGCGCGTTTAAGTGCATCAATCATAACCAATAACTCCATCAAGTTGTCGTTAACTGGCAGACAAGTGGACTGTACAATATACACATGGCAGCCGCGAACACTTTCCGACAGCTTAACCTGAATTTCACCGTCACTAAACGATGTGGTATGGGATTCCCCCATTGGGATTCCGATGTAGTCCGCAATCTGGTGGGCTAACTTCGGATTGGAGTTACAAGTAAATATTTTGAGTTTGGAATCGCAATAAGTCATTAATAGAAACCCTCCGTGCTGGTTCATTCATTACAGATTCAACCGCTTGCTGATTAAGGTCATTCCGATCTTTTTTTCTTTGCTTTGGCACGCGCGCGGATTTTGTCCGCATATCCGGCTTTGTTCTCTTGACGTGGTCTGGCAATGGCCAGGTCGTTATCAGGGACAGCATGTGTTACAGTGGAGCCTGCGACAACATAAGCACCTTTTCCAATCTTAATCGGGGCGATCAGATTCACATTGCTGCCAATAAAGGCATCGTCTTCAATTTCTGTAATGGATTTATTATATCCATCATAATTAACCGTTATTGCCCCGCAGCCAATATTTACGTTTGTACCCACCTTGGCATCACCGACATAGCTCAAATGAGACACCTTGGAATGATCTCCAATGGTCGCATTTTTCACCTCTACAAAATCACCAATCTTCACATGTTCGCCAAGCTTCGCGCCTGGACGCAGATAAGCAAACGGACCTACAGATGTACTGCTTCCCACTTCCGCTTCGTTCAACACCGAATGTTTCACTGTTGCTCCTGAGTGGATAATCGTATTCTGGATCTCTGCCTGCGGACCAATCACACAATCTTCTCCGATTTGTGTTTGACCATGCAGCCATGTATTTGGGTACAACACTGTATCGGAACCAATGACAACATCGCTTCCGATGTAGGTAGAAGACGGATCAATGACGGTGACACCATTCAGCATATGTTTGCGAACGATACGCTCGCGCATATAGCCTTCAGCAACCGACAAAGCAACTCTGTCGTTTACACCGATAGATTCCGACACGTCATCTGTCAAATACGCCTCAACCTTCTCACCTTCGCCATGCAAAATACCAATGACATCGGTCAGGTAGTATTCCTGCTGTGCATTGGCATTCGTTACCTTGTCCAGCGCTGCAAATAACTTAGCATTGTCAAAACAATACGTTCCTGTGTTAATCTCACGGACAGCATCTTCCTCAGGTGAACAATCCTTCTGTTCCACGATCTTAAGCACGGCCCCGGAAGTATCACGAATAACTCGTCCATATCCTTTCGGGTCGTCCAACTCGGCGGTCAGAATCGTTGCAGCCGCTCCGCGGCTTTCGTGCAGTTGCACCAAACCTTCCAGCGTTTCCGCTGTGATCAAAGGAGTATCTCCACAGATGACAATTGTGGTGCCCTGATCCTGACCGAGCAGATCCTTGGCTTGCTTGACAGCATGGCCCGTTCCCAGTTGCTCTGCCTGAAGCGCATATTCTGCCGACGGTCCCAAATAAGACTGTACCGCCTCTGCTCCGTGACCCACGACGACTACACTGCGGGACACACCGATTGCACGAACCGTGTCGAGCACATGTCCGACCATCGGTTTTCCGCACACCGGATGCAGAACTTTATATAATTTGGATTTCATACGTTTTCCCTGCCCTGCGGCAAGAATGACTGCCAACCTTTCCAACAAGTCCAACCTCCTATCCTGAAAATAACAGTTACCCCTCGGCTAAAACGTTAATTCCCAGATCAGATTTTGCTTAACTTTTCACAATCCTCCTGAAAAATAACGGCGAACCTTTGGTTAATGGCTATTTTTTCAGGCCAGCTTGTGCTGGACGTTCATCCCCAGGACGCATCGCTGCCTAGTCCCTGTCTTATGAAAAAGCCGCTTCGGCAGCCCGGATGGCTCCAAGTTGCCTTAAAACTGACTGTTAACTCACTAAAGAATATATCTCATTCCAGACAAAAAGAAAAGAGAGCCACAGTTAGTGGCTCTCTTTTTCTTTTGTACCCCAATCCTGCTTTAGGCGAATTAAGCGCCTTCTTCAATAGCAACTTCTTCATCAACAGCTGCACGTTCGTACTCAGTCAATACAGCAGCTTGAATCTTTTCACGAGTTCCTGAAGATATCGGGTGAGCGATATCGCGAAACTCTCCGTCAGGGGTTCGTTTGCTTGGCATAGCTACGAACATCCCGTTGTTACCGTCGATAACTCGGATGTCATGAACAACAAACTCGTTATCAATTGTAATGGATGCAATCGCCTTCATTCTTCCTTCTGAGTTCACTCGGCGGAGTCTAACATCCGTAATCTGCATGTGTGTTTCACCACCTTTTTCCAAATAGGACTTGGTGTATACATTCCACACAGCATTTCGAATTCCTTCTTTTTTTGGACAATTCGTATCCTAAATTCAGGTAATTTTTTTGAAAAGATTTCTTTTCGACATATTTAGGTATTTTATGATGAATTGTGACAATTTACTGCCCTGTTAACTCATCAAAATAATTACCCAGCTTGACTGTAATTTGCTTGCTTCGAGAATCGACTGCAGTCAGATTTGCCAGTGAAATATAATCGTGCAACAGGCGCTCTTCATTCTCCACCTCGCCCGACTCTACCAGCACACCGACACCAGCTACCTCAGCATCAAACTCTGCTAACAAGTCGACCATTCCTTGTATCGTGCCGCCAGCCTTCATAAAGTCATCTACGATGAGCACACGCGATTTCTCACGCATTGCACGTCTGGATAAAGACATCGTATGCAGGCTCTTTTGTGATCCAGAAACATAATTAATACTTACAGCTGAGCCTTCTGTCACCTGATGGTCACGTCGTACAAGCACGACTGGCAAATTAAGCTGTGCTCCGGTTGCATATGCAAGCGGAATGCCCTTCGTCTCTACAGTCATAACCACATCAATCTGACGATCGGCAAAAGCGGTCGCAAATATTTTACCTGCTTCGTTCATCATCGCTGGTTGGCCCAGCAAATCGGATAAATATAGGTACCCTCCCGGTAATATGCGATCAGGCTGCTCCAGCTGCGCGCACAAGTCGTTCGCAAACGCAAGCGCATGCTGCTTGGAGAGCCGTGGGATCAACTTGACGCCCCCTGCTGCTCCCGCCAGTGTCAGAAGCTCGCCAGTACCCTCATCCTCAAATACTTCTTTGATAATAGCTAGATCCTCGCTTATCGACGACTTAGCTGCTCCGTATCGATCTGCAAAATGAGTAAGAGGCACCAATGTATGCGGCCGTGACAACAAAAATTGTGTCATTTCCACCAATCGTGAGCTTCTTTTAAGTTTTTTCACAACAATTCCTCGCGATCTATTCTCCTGCCGCCCGCTTCGTACAATAAAGCACCGGCGGACTGGCCGGTTGCTGGCGGAATGTAAGTGATATAGTAAAATCCGAATATTTAATAGTAAATATATCATCTTCGTACGTATTTGTACAACAATTACCACTATAATATGAAGAAAATATCTAAAATCAGGTCAAAAGTCGTACTGCGTATACATCTTTACAAAAGCCTCTTAGTCCGTTATAGATCCGTGGCACTTTGGCTTCCTTAGATACCAACCCGAACACTGTAGGTCCACTGCCTGACATCAGCACGCCATCTGCTCCTAAACGGATCATGGAGTTTTTAAGATGCTCCACTTCTGGATACAGCTTTAATGTCACATCCTCCAGTACATTACCCAGGGCGTTGCATACATCGGTAAAAGAAGCGTTACGAATCGCCTGTTCCATCTGCCGGGCAGACGGGTGGTGCGTAATCTGATCCGCTTTGACACGACCATACACTTCAGCCGTCGAAACATTAATCGGCGGCTTGGCGAGGATCACCCAGCATTGTGGCGGATTCGGCAGTGGCTTGAGCAGTTCTCCGCGTCCGCTCGCTAAAGCTGTGCCCCCTGTAATACAGAAAGGTACGTCTGAACCCAATTCAGCACCCAGTACCCTTAATTCCGCATCCGAGATACCGAGTTTCCACAGCTTGTTCAGTCCACGCAATGCTGCAGCAGCATCGCTACTTCCGCCTGCTAATCCTGCAGCCACCGGGATATGCTTATCCAGATGGATATGGACGCCTGTAGACACGTTATAACGTTCTTTGATCAGACGCGCAGCCTGAAAAGCCAAGTTCTTTTCATCCAATGGTATGTACCCGGCTTGACTAGAAATGATAATGGTATCACGCGGTAACTCGGACATCGTCAATCGGTCGGATAGATCAACCATAGTCATGATCATTTCGACCTCGTGATAACCATCATCCCGCTTACGTAGAACATCAAGCATTAAATTAATTTTCGCCGGTGCTTTTTCATATATTTTCAAGGCGTTCACCCACCTTCAACTTTTCCCTCAAGACAGCTTAACATATTATATCAGACTCAGCCTGTCAAGTCATGAGGTTCAAAAAAGCGGAGATGCCCCGGTATGACCCCGGATATCCCCGCTTTTCATCAGCACCACCGAGAGCTACGATTTGCGAGAAGCCGCCTGCTCCGCAAGCTGAATGGCCCGCTTGACCATATTGCCCGCATCCTTGGCTTTAATGCCTCCCCAGCCTTCTTCCTTGACCGTGTCGTAAAACCCAAGATCTTTGGCTAGTTCGTACTTTAGCTCTTCCGACATAACACTCCGTCTTCTTCGGCTCATGCATACGCCTCCTTCGGCAATGGAATAAGGAAGATCATTCCCGCCTTAGTATGTGCAGAGATATCATGCTTCATCCTGCTCTGCAAATACAAAACGACCCCGCCATTAAAAATGACGAGGTCGCCGTTAAACCTGCAAAGCTGGTATAAATCACGTAAAAAAGAATTAAGGTGTTTCGAAATATTCGACTACACTTGTGTGAGAGTCGGGATCATATACACTGACCTCCACCGACTCGGTAAGAATGTCAGCATAGCTGTAGGAGACACGTTTAAACGTCTGTTGCTCCTGATCCAGCTTGACGATAAAAACAGAAGGGTACGTTTCTTCCAAGACACCAGTTCGTTCGACGGTCTTACGGCGTCCGCCGTTAGCCCGCAGCAAAATCTTTTGCCCTACATGTGCGTCGAGACTGCGTTTGATTTCCAACAGCGTATTTTTAGCCATTGCCTAACGACCACCTCTTTCCTTGTCCATTATAACGAATTTTAGAGGGATTGTCAAATCAAGCTAAATATTATAACAACACGAAAAATAAGTTGTCAATTTAATTTTTTTGCGAACAGGAATAATATACATAAAAAATGACAAAAAGCCTCTAAAAAGAGGCTTTTGTTCAGATAAATCCTATCATACACATTTGAATGTCAGATCGCTGAAGGCGTTACTTTAAGCGTTGACAAATTTTCAAGCTTCGGCAAACCGATGCGGTAGCTTCCCCTTGTTTCAATTCCGCCCACTCCGCGGCTGCCACTGATGGTCTGGTGAAACAAGTCTCCCATATTGACCGTATCACGGATTGAAGTAAATGCGGCCTTGGCAGCCACGTAAACGGGGTCCAGAGCGTGAATCAAGATACGCCCTGGGGAACTGGCAAAGTTGGCTCCCGCACGTAGCAGCGCCTCAAAATGGGACTGGCACGCACCCGCTACAATTGTCAGTGAATCCAGATGACGCTCATATTGTCTCGCTACCTGAATCGCTGCCACAAAATTTTGCGAATTCTTGTAGCTTTTCAAGCTGTACAAATCATAAGGCTGCGGTTGCTTTAGCACACCATCATGTCCAGTGATGACTACAATATCAGGACGAATGCGGGGAAGCAGTCGGTATAACGTATCCGCCATCGCCGATTCGTGAACGTGATGTCCCTCTGCGGGAACACGGAGCTGTTCATATAGACTGAGACATTTCCTTAAATAGCCAGGGTCTCCATCCAGATGAAGAACCTTTCCTGGCATTTCAAAATACGTTGACTCCACCGGATCACTCCACTCTCCAATCAGAGCCGCCTGGCTACGGGCAGCTTGCTGCTGGCGTGCCCGTTGCAAAAGATTAAGAGACTCCCCGGCCTTAATGTGGGCCTGTTGAGTCTTACCGCTAACCTGGTCTGCCGGCACTCTGACCAAATCGTTCACCGGGGAATCAGCCAGTAGCCGAAATTCCGTCCCCTTAATGATCGCTTTATCCCGCTGGATGTCCTCAACGCGAAACGTGACATCACCGCCGTACGATTTCCGAACGACCAAGTCTCCTAAACTCATCACACTGTATCACCCCTCCTATATCGTATGGGTGAATGCACAGTTTGGTTCCAATTTAGGATATTCCAGCCTCTAACAGCACGGCGCTGAGACGCGCAAATTCCTCGATACTCAGCGTTTCCCCTCGACGGGAAGGCTCAATACCAGCTTGTTGCAACAGCGGCTCCAGCGTGTCCCTGTTCTCTTTAGTGAAGAAGCGGCTTTTTAGGTTATTTGAAATGGTTTTACGACGTTGGGCAAAGGCGGCATGAACCACTTCAAAGAAATGCTTCTCGTCCACCACTTCCACCGGAGGAACTTCTCGTACACGCAGCCGAATAACTGCCGAATCAACATTCGGCTGAGGAATAAATACTGTATTCGGCACCGTACAGACCAACTCAGGCTCGCTGTAATATTGCACGGCTATGCTTAAGCTGCCGTAATCCTTCGTACCAGGAGACGCAGCCATGCGCTCAGCCACCTCCTTTTGAATCATAACGACGATATTCTCCAAAGGAAGCTTGTCCTCCAGTAGACGCATCAGAATCGGTGTAGTGACGTAATACGGCAGATTAGCGACGACACTCACTTTGCTCACGTCTGCAAAATCGACTGCGAACACCTCACGCAAATCCAGCTTCAATACGTCTCCATGACGAACCTTTACGTGATCGTAAGGGGCCAGCACTTCTTCAAGAATGGGCAGCAGCCGCTGATCAATCTCGACAGCGGTAACTGCCTTAGCCGATTGCGCCAATCTTTCAGTCAAAGCTCCAATCCCCGGACCGATCTCAAGCGCACCCTTTGTATCATCCAAACCGGCAGCATTTACAATCTTGCTCAAAATATTTTGATCAATCAGAAAGTTTTGTCCCAAGCTCTTTTTGAACGAAAAACCGTGCTTTTGAATAATTTCCTTCGTACGCCGCGGTGTTGCTATATCTTGAATCCCTGTCATACGGATATCACAATCCTTCACTTTCGATTTGTGCCAGCGCACTGGCAAATTCCTCACGGCTGATCTGAAATACAGAGAGCCGCTTATGTAGCTGCTTTCCGTTACAATAGCCAATACCCAGTACATTCCCCAAGGCCATACGGCGTGCAGCAGCATTGGGATGGGTAATAAGTCCAGCGTCAATCAGGTCCGCCCATTCAATCAGCGGTTCGGCACCTTCCACTGTCGTATGTACCCGCGCGAGAGCGTGTCTGATGGCTTCCGGGGAGGCATTCTCTACGCCAATATCCCCTTTGCGCGTCGCCTCTGCCTCAGGTATAAAAGCCTGCTTGCAGCCGGGTACCTTGGAGGCGATGATTTTACGGATACGCTCCCCTGCATGATCGGGATCAGTTAAAATAATGACCCCCCGCCGTTCCTGCGCCAATGCAATTTTTCGCAGCGTCATTTTATTAATGGCTGAACCGCCAGTTTCTATCGTATCTGCTTCGACAGCACGGCGAATGGCTACCGTATCATCCCGGCCTTCCACCACGATCACTTCCTTGATCATCTTCGTTTCCCTCCACTGTTACACAGCAACATATATTTATCTTTCCCTGCTTTTGAAAACAAAATAAGAAGAGGGTATCCTCTTCTTAGCATGGCATAACTATGTTGTTAATACTATCGCATTGTCCTCAACATACACAACCTGTTTTAGTTGATTTCCGGCTTTACAGGTCCGATAACATATACGGTTTTACCGTGCTTACGACCAAATTGGTTGGCCCGGCTCAAACTCTCATAATACACATCGATTTTGTGGCCTTTAATCGCGCCACCGGTATCCTCCGCACGGCGGAAGCCCACCCCTTCAATATACACCCACCACCCGATTGGAATTACACTCGGATCGACAGCGATGGTGCGTCCTTCCGTGACACGCGTGCCGGAGGCGGTACGTGTACCGATACCTGGCTCCTGTGCGGAATACGCCGTCATGGAGACATTTTGTAAAACTTTTCTATAATTAAAATTAATACCTGCTTTACGGACAGCACTGCCCGAACTAACCTTTGTAGCCTTAACCGCATCTTTAGGGCCGATGGAAGCAGCTAGAACGACCGGTTTCTTCTTCGTTCCTACCGCAATTACCTTATCCACACGATTCTGTGCGACTTCCTTGTTGACCAGCTGTTTGGATACCAATTTTCCATCATGGTATACCTTTTGAACATGCTGGACTACCACACCCGATTTGCCACTTTGAATGACTCGATTATCGCCTTTATAGAGACTTGGATCTGCCGTTTTGATGACCTGATAAGGCACTTGTTTTTTCTGTTCGACCTGCTGTTTCTTCACACGGACGATTTTTATGTCCATGTTAGCTGAAACAGAGGCATCCAACGCAGGGTAAACTTTATCCGTTGATGATAATTTATAGCCCGAAGTGCGAATGGCACCCTCTACTGTATTTTCTGTTGTGTACAGCTTTTTCGTCTTATTGCCTGAGGATACTTTAACCTGATTGGCACGTTTAATGACTACGCGATCCCCATCCTGTACTGCTCCATTTAGCGGCATGGAAATTGTATCATGCGGCTGAAGTGAAATAGAATGCTCATTGAGCAAATCTTGGAGCTTGGATTCCCGGGTTTCTACCGCAGATGCCTTACCATCGATGACAAAAAAGACTTGTTTTTTAGATTGCGTGTACATCAGAATTGAAATCATAATCGTTAGTGCGATTAGAAAAATAGCAACCAAAGCAGCCTGGCGCACATTCTCTTGCTTCCAACGTAATACGTAAGACATGCTGGATGAGCGTGACTCATGGGTCTCCTCTTTTCGGAAAATGCCCATTTCCTCCGTCCTCCTTACATAGCCCGCCGTCTGGAGTAAGACATAGTTGATCGTTGACGTGACTATAACAGATTTTCTACAAGACAAGCCCGTACTGCGACTGTCCTGCACCATGTACCCGTCTTCGCGGCATGCTGTCCTCCCCTGTTTAACCACAGTATGATGACAGATTTTCTTTTATTCACAACAAAAAAAGCCAAAGAAAGAGACTAGAGAGCTCTTTCGTGGCTTCCGACATGTGTGAATATGCGGGAAAACTCATGCACGAGATGGCTTCTCTCTTGTTACGCTTACGGGGTTAGCTGTCGGGTTCGGACGTAGAGAGTCGCCCTAGCTTAGGTCAACCGCTCATGGCGGTCGCCTTCACATTCACCCCGAAGACCCAGAAAGAAATCGAAATACGGCTTCTCTACCTGTTCATCCCATTCGGGAAATGAATTTCGGTTGAGCCGGCTGCTGAAGAGACATTCTCTCTTGCACATACGCCGGACGTACTGTAAGCCATATCGGTTCCCCCGTTCCCTGCAAAAGGGACTCAGCGAGACTGGTTCATGAAATGATTTGTTGATGTTTACACTCAACAACAATTCACTGAAAAGATGATATCCTGTTTCCATGCATGTTGTAAAGCAGGTTTCAAGTACATTTTTTAAAATATTCGGTTAAAAAATTGTAATATTCTTGAGTTTCCTGCAACAAAATCATAATTAGCTCCGTCTATCTCTTTATTTTGATTGATTTCTTCGCTTTTTCACTGAATGTCAAATCGTTCCAAAGCATTTTGGGTCGTAATGGATACCAATTCCTCCACTGTAATTCCCTTAATTTGGGCAGCTACCTCTGCCACCAATCTCACATGGGCCGACTCATTTCGCTTCCCGCGAAACGGATGAGGCGTCAAGTATGGCGCGTCCGTTTCAATCAGCAGACGATCCAGCGGAACCAGGGCCAGTACCTCTTTTGGCTGCTTGGCATTTTTGAACGTTATGGGCCCGCCAAAGGAAAGGTGAAAGCCCATATCAAGCACCATTTTAGCGGTCTCCCAGCTCCCAGAAAAGGAGTGCATGACTCCGCCAATCTCGCTCGCCTTTTCCTCACGTAAAATCCTCACAATATCTTCATGTGCATCTCGGTTATGGATAACAATTGGCATGTTGAGCTCACGTGCCAGGCCAATTTGATTTCGAAGTACCCGCTGCTGCACATCCTTTGGTGATGTATCCCAATAATAATCCAGACCGATCTCTCCGATCGCTACAACCTTTTTATGACTGCATAACGATGCAATCCATTCTAAATCACCCTCCTGCATTGTAATGGCATCCTGCGGATGCCATCCAACGGCTGCATAAATAAAATCATACGTCTCAGCCAGCTTCATGGTGGATGGAATGGTCTCACGATTAAATCCGATATTGATCATCCGTGTTACTCCTGATTCGACAGCACGTGCTATAACTTCTTCACGGTCTTCGTCAAATTGTGGCGCATCTAGGTGAGTATGAGTGTCGAATAAATCCAAGGTTTTCATCTCCTTTTCTTACTTACATTTCTATATATTTGTCTATTGTTTGACAAAATAATTCCTTATTTCGGCAGGAAGCCTGTCTTTTACCCCGTTCAATTTATTCTGGGGAAAATACATGTGATATTTTCCTCGGTGAATGCCACTTATTGAGCGTACAATTTCTGAAACTTCGGATATTTCCCGCACCTCGCCCTGACGTCCAAGCAGTAAAATCTGGTTGTCCGTTGAACCGCCCTGCCGAAACACATCATAAGGAAGATCTGTTGGAAAATCAATTTCAAGATCATATTCAGGATGCAATCCAGCCTCTTTCAAAGCCTCTCGAATATGGTCAACGGTATCTGTATCCATATTTTCAATCTCTACATATTTATACAATCTACGATCCATAAAACGGCTACTCAAATCACTTAAAATTTCATCCTTTTCTCGTTTCCATTGGCTAAATACCGTCTGAATCAAAGACTCATCCAGCATCAAATACTGCTCCACTGTTAGTTCCCCTTTTAACAGATCGGGCAGCGGATCAAGCAGAAAACCAAACTCATATCCGTTTTTGAACAATTCCTTTGCTCTCTTAAAAATTTTACGTAACAGGATTTCCGAGCTGCGTGTTACAGGATGGAAATAAATTTGCCAGTACATCTGATAGCGTGACATTAGATAATCCTCTACAGCATGCATACCCGACTCTTTTACGACAATTCTCCCATTATGAGGACGCAACAAACGTAAAATACGATCCAAATCAATCGTTCCGTAGTTAACACCTGTCGAATGAGCATCCCGCAACAAATAATCCATACGGTCAGCATCGAGCGGACTTGTTACCAGGTTGACAACAATCGGCTTATCATACGTTTTGGCTATAACCGCCGCGACTTTGTGGGGCAGCATCTCATCCACTTGCCGTAGCACAGCGTTAATCTTCGTGTCGCCCAGTACAATGCGGCATGTCCAATCCTCATGGTTCATATGAAAGGCTTCTTCAATGGAATGAGAAAATGGACCGTGCCCCACATCGTGCAACAAAGCAGCACACAGAGCAACCAGTCTTTCTTCCTTTGGCCAGTCGGGAAAGTCTCCACGTTCAAATTGGGAAATGATGCGTCTCGTAATCTCGTATACGCCCAGTGAATGTGAAAACCGGCTATGCTCCGCTCCATGAAACGTCAGATAAGATGTGCCTAACTGCCGAATGCGTCGTAAACGTTGGAACTCCGGCGTATTGATCAATCGCCATATCGCAGTATCCTGAACATGGATGTAATTATGTACCGGGTCCTTAAAAACTTTTTCTTCACTGAGTGGCTGGTGCAAGATATCAGCTCCTTTAATATTCGGAATAATGGATTAAAATACAATAAAATCCTAAACGACCTGCCTTATTCGACATTTTTTGTCGTAATATGTCGAATTATCACTTTTCGACATTTCCAAATCGACACACAAGACAAATCATCCGTAAAATAAGGTAATTCACATGAATAAAGCTCTTTGTTCTAAATACTTTTGCATAATTAGGCTGTTACTACTTTTTTAAGGTTGACTGTTTTGGGAATCGTTGGTATAGTAAATATCAGAAAAGAGAAAATTTTGTCGAATGATGACACTTATATTATTTTAAACGGCGAGAGGAGCCTGATTTATTATGATGAAATCCACTGGTATTGTAAGAAAAGTTGACGAGCTCGGACGTGTTGTTATTCCAATCGAATTGCGCCGTACCCTGGGAATCGGAGAGAAAGACGCTTTGGAAATTTACGTTGATGGTGAGCGCATCATGCTTAAAAAATACGAGCCTGCTTGTATCTTCTGCGGCAATGCTGAGAACGTAATTTACTTCAAAGGGAAAATTGTTTGCCAAGATTGCATTTCCGAAATCCCAACACCTGTGACAAACTGAGAATTTTAGTATATAATAGACTTATCAGAGATTGTTAATTCTAACCTTTTTCATATATACTCCTTGTTGCCTTCCACGGTTTGAACCCAACCGTTGGAAGGCCCTTTTTTGTTTACACACGTACTCATAAGAGTGCGTTGTATACATCCCTCTTGGAAATTGAACGGTCTGTAGCTGTACGCTTCATGGCATCCTTGCGCGTAAGCCCCTCTGACTCGTAATGCGCGACGTGAGACTCCAAAGATAAGTCCTGCCACCATGCCTGACGCTCCTGTTCCTCTTCCTCTTCGTTTTTCCCCTCAACGACCAGACAATATTCACCAATCGGTGGGTTCTCCTCTAGTTTTGCAAGACATTGCTCCACTGTTCCACGCACCCATTCCTCATGCAGCTTGGTCAGTTCACGGGCAAGTACTACGTTGCGTGATCCTAATGTTTCCTTTATTACTGTCAATGTCTTTACAATACGGTGGGGCGATTCATAAAAAAGAATCGTGCCATGGGATACCTGAAATGATTGTAACAACTTCTCTAGATCCTTTTTCTCCCTTGGTGGAAATCCAGCGAAGGTAAATCTCTCTGTATCCAGTCCTGAGGCAATTAAAGCGGATAGTGCAGCATTTGCCCCTGGGATAGGAATAACACTGATTTCTGCTTCAAGTGCCAGCTTGACCAGATCCGAACCAGGATCAGAAATGGCCGGTAGACCTGCATCGCTAACCAGTGCCAAATTTTTCCCTTCTATTATATAACGTATCAGCTCAGGCCCACTGGCAGCTTTATTATGTTCATGATAACTGAAGAGCATTTCCGGCGTGATGTCGAAATGTGTGAGCAATTTGCGTGTTTGCCTCGTATCCTCAGCAGCGATAATATTGCATGACTTTAGGGTGTTAATTGCCCTAAAGGTCATATCGTCCAGATTGCCAATCGGGGTAGCAACGAGATATAACTTTCCCCGTTCCTCTTCACGGTTACTAAAGCTTTTTTGTACAGCTGCTGTCACACTGAATCCCCCTTGCTTACTTCTCCATAGATTTCCCTTATTTCCTGAGTATAGTTCCCATCTTCCTGATATACAATGAGTGGAGGTAATAGACGAACTTCCGGTTTGCCGTCACGCATTGCTTCAACAAGTACCATATTTGCTTCCATATGAATCCGTGGGTGAACAAAACGTATCCGCTTGGGTTCCAGGCTATAACTGCGCATCAAGGATATAATCTCACCCAGGCGCTGTGGGCGATGAACCATCGATACTTTCCCCCCATTTCGGACAAGCCGAGAACATGCCTGGATGACTTCTTCCAGTGTACAGTTCACTTCATGACGAGCAATGGCCTGGTGAGGATTCAGCTTGATATCGCTACCATTTAGCGGCATATAGGGGGGATTCACGGTAATCGCATCATACACGCCATGTCCCGTGATTTGAACCAGCTCACGCAAGTCTCCTTCCCGAATCTCAATTGCAGATTCTAATCCATTCAAACTGACAGACCGTCTAGCCATATCTGCCAGGCGTGGTTGAATCTCAACTCCTTCAATAGATGCTTTGGTGCGTGTCGTCAACAGTATGGGAACAACCCCATTGCCCGTACACAAATCGAGAATCTTCCCACGCTGAAGCGGAATACCAGCAAACCGTGCCAGCAAGACCGCATCCATCGAAAAGCTGAACACTTCATCACTCTGAATAATACGCAGATTATGTGAAAGCAGATCATCAATTCGTTCAGACTTCTTTTCATTTTCGTACATAATGCTCTCCTATCCTATAACCTAAATCGCTTTTTACTCATACTTCCTTACAAAAAAGCCGTAGGCATCTTGCTCCTACGGCTTGTTTTTATTTATTCAAAAATGACAGACAGAAGAGGCAATCGCCTTCTGTTCGCAAATGTCCGTAATACACGTTGCATATATGAAATCCTTCATGATACAGCCTTGCCAGATTGTCGTAGCCTTCGCCCACGACCTCACCCGTCTCCTCTTCATTCTTAACGACGATCGGAGGAGGAAGCTTCGGCTTGCTTGCCGTCTTTTCTTCTCCAGAGGTTTCACGTTTGAGCATCTTGCGCACCTGTTCGTTTTCAATCGTTAGTCGTTGATTTTCCTCCAGCAGCTCTTTTACTGCCAGTTTCAATTCACCCAGATCGCTATGCAACTGTCCCATTTGGGTTTCCATTTCGTGAATACGCGCAAAAACATTTAATTTATCCAAGTTTCCACCCCGAAGCAACCTAATGGTTTACTTGACGACTACATCGTCCATTGGAAGTTCCTTGACCTTACTGATCTCAAACAGTTGAACATGTACCGTACGATGGCCTGCATTGACACCTACCACTTTTCCTTCTCCCAGAGAGGTGATAACCATCTTACCTACCTGAGGCAGCTCTTCCCGCATGCTCTCGTAGTTATCATGTTCAAATTTGAGACAGCACATCAATCTTCCGCACAACCCGGAAATTTTCGTCGGATTCAGCGATAAGCTCTGATCCTTCGCCATCTTAATAGATACCGGGTCAAAATCCCCCAGCCATGAGGAACAACACAGAATACGTCCGCAAGGTCCGATTCCACCAAGCATTTTAGCCTCATCCCGTACTCCGATCTGCCGCAGCTCAATTCGTGTACGAAAAATGCTGGCCAAATCCTTTACAAGCTCTCGAAAATCAACCCGACCCTCAGCCGTAAAATAAAAAATGATCTTATTGCGGTCAAATGTAAATTCCACATCTACCAGCTTCATTTTAAGGTTATGGTCTTTAATTTTATTTAAACACGTACCGAATGCATCCTTGGCCGCCAATTTATTCTCTTCTACAACAAGAGCGTCATCATCTCCGGCAATACGAATGACTTTTTTTAAGGGTAGGACAACATCCGAATCATTTACTTCTTTTTTGCCCACCACAACCTTGCCATATTCAATAC
The DNA here is from genome assembly GCF_044784315.1 of Paenibacillus sp. DP01. Lineage (NCBI taxonomy): Bacteria > Bacillati > Bacillota > Bacilli > Caryophanales > Paenibacillaceae > Paenibacillus > Paenibacillus sp. DP01. The sequence continues at coordinate 24,188 of NZ_CP173059.1, read as the reverse complement.
CGCGAGCGGTCTCTACTATGACGCAGTTTTCTTTCTCCACTGGAAGGTCCAGCGGATCAAAATAATAAGTCTTGCCCGCCTTCTTGAAACGGACACCCACTACACTATACAAAAATTAACCCCCTTGTATGCCACTAAACCTCATTTGTAGCCGACATTGTAAGAATGGCCGCAATTGAAGTCTCACTGTCGCACAAACCGGGAACCTGGCGTCGCGGATTGTGCAGAGTGGAACAAGCGCGCCTTCCTGTTAGCCGGTGATAGAACCGCTTGTATCGGACAACCCAATCAGAAGCTGCTCCACGCATAATTGTCCGTTGACGTGAAAACGGAGCTTCTTCCTGCAATTCGCGGCCAAATCCATATAAGAGACCCATTGTTCCGTGCTGCGGGTGATTGCCAATTTGGAGACGGACTCCAAATGATCTATGAAAACAATGCTTTCGTGCCTTCCGTAACGGAAATGAAGCATATCTTTAAACCACAAATGAAACAGATGAAACAGAATATCCAGGTGTTCAGAAAGTCCAGTTTTAAAAATCTTCTGTTGAGCCAGAATAATCGACGAACTCCCCCGGCTCATGGACTCCTTCACTAATTGTAACACTACGTTTCTAATTTCTGCAAACCAATTCTGCTGGAGAATTTCTCTACATGATTCCAGTCCTGAAGCCATATGAACCACTGACCGGACAAGTCCTGCCGTATAGCCTTCCCCAATTAACACCTGCATCATCATTTCCGGCTGTAAAGCGTGGAAAGGCACCTGCTGTGTCCGCGATTGAATCGTAGGCAACAACGCCTGTCCATTCTCTGAAATGAGTATACCGACCACGGGAATCTGAGGCTCCTCCAAAAACTTAAGCAAGCTGTTAGCAGCTTGCACTGTCATGGTATCCGCCTGTCGAATGATATATACCTTCGGGTTGGAGCTTTCAGATTTGTATGAAAATATTCGTTGAAGCCCGCGAATCTGATCGATTTTAACCGTTGCTCCATCAGGCTCCACAATGTGCAAGTCCGGGTGATTCCCGTGCTCTACCTTGCGGCATGACAAGCACTCGCCACATGCATCATCCGTCTGTTTTTCACAGAATAAAGCCTTGGCAAAGGTCTGTGCCATGTTCATCTGTCCGCTTCCCTGCGGTCCGCTAAAAACATAAGCATGGCTGACTGTGTGATTCCGCAATGCACTTTGCAGCATTTTTTTGGCTACATCCTGCCCCAATATATGTTGGAAAGACATATTTCCTCACTTTCTCCACTGAAAACAACGATGAATCATCAGCAAATCATTGTTTTCCCGGGCGAGTTTGTTGATGTTGTTATGCTCTCACCCTCAAATCATGGTTCTTCAGTATAGCTGTGCCGCTATTCGCATATTACGTTTGCCCACATGTACATAGTCAAAAATAATCTGCCAGCATGATCAGCAAGCAGATTATTTCTTCGTGGCAACAGCCCGTCTGTATTCATTTATAACATAAGACTGCATTAAAATGAGAGATTAATCAGCAAGCCTCTAATCTCACCGACTCCTTGCAAAAGCTCAATCTTCCCTTGCTCGGTATCGAGCAGCTCATCTGCCATTTTGAGCAATAGCTCATCCACTTCATCAATCAGCTTATAACGCTTGCTGCGTCCCCGACGATCCCATCCTTTTGTGTCCTTCATAGACACGCCCCGCCGAACCGTATCTTCCAAAAACCGTTTAACCAGCATCTTATAAGCCTTCAACTCACGAATCGTCATTGAGCGAGCAAGACGATCTCCCTGCATTTGAATTTCCTTAAAGCGCCGGTTCAATTCCTCCTTCGAAGCCTGCTCCCCATTTTGCTGCATAACATCGGAGAAGCTTTTCGGCTGAATTGGCTTGGCACTCGTTTCATTTGTAGACAATGTACTGTGTAAAGGGCGGTAGCCCGGATTTATTTTCATATAAACCTGCTTTCTCCCCGGATGCTTTCCTTTGCCTCAACGAACAGTTCAATAGAGAACTCGGGAGTCTCTTCGGTTTTCCGGGGGCTGCGCTGTAGCGCTGCCGTTTTAGTGGATCTGCTTCTCATTCTCATCGTATGAGCGAGAAACAGGCATTTCCACTATCATATCGGCAAAATAGGTTCTATTGTGTAGATTCAGAAATGCTCGAAACGGTCTACAGGCATCACGAAAACTGTCGCTCCACCCACCTGCACTTCAACAGGCAACGGCAGATAAGAGTCCGTCGTCCCACTCATAGGGGTGACGGGTGTGACCAGCTGTTCACGTACCTTGCAACTGCTGCGAATGACATTCATCAACGAGTCTACCTGATTGTCATCGACACCAATCATAAATGTCGTATTACCTGCACGCAGAAATCCCCCTGTGCTGGCCAATTTGGTAGCACGGAAATTAGCTTTCACCAGTCCGCTGGATAATCTATTACTGTCCTTATCCTGTACAATCGCAATAATCAGCTTCATCCTGTATTCCTCCTTCAAGTCATATTAGAGACAGCCTTGTCCCTAGCTCAATTTTACCGTATATCCTTCGACAATTATACGCTAAAATTCTGAATAAACCGCTTTTTCAGCAAATCCTTCAATACTTGCTCTACCTGTTCAGGTGCGGGAGAGGCATCCACAATCGTAATTCGTTCCGGAAATTCGCGAGCTAGCTCCAGATAAGCCTCTCGCACCTTATGGTGAAACGATATGCTCTCCATATCTAGGCGATCCATTTCCTCTCCTCGTGACGCATTGATTCTTGCCAATCCCAACTCGGGCTCAATATCCAGATAGAACGTGGCATCCGGCTCCCAATCATCCACCGCAAAGCGATTAATCGAAGCTACCTCTTCAATGCCAATGCCTCTTGCAAACCCTTGATAGACCAGGCTACTGTCCACAAAACGGTCACACAATACGATAGCTCCTTGCTCAATAGCCGGCTTTACCTTCTCCACCAAATGCTGGCGCCGCGCCGCCGCATATAAAAGCGCCTCTGTTCGGGCATCCATACTGGTATGAGCAGGGTCCAGAATGATAGAACGAATCTTTTCAGAAATTTCAATGCCGCCCGGTTCCCTCGTCGTGACGACTGGATAGCCTTCTTCCTCTATATACTTCGCCAGTCGTTGGATCATGGTTGTTTTACCGGAGCCGTCTCCCCCCTCCAGCGTAATAAAAATGCCTTTGCGATTCATGTTATTCCCTGCTTTCCTGCCTGAAAAATAAAAGTCATCCACAGGCTGCGTATGCTTCTTTTATCCAGTCTTCTGTATTTGTTAATTCTCTAGTATCTAATCTTTATTGTAAACGGAATACCCGAATCGTAAGCATACTTTCATCTGCTATCCCTTGCCATTTAGCTCCTAGCTCACGTAGACGAATCATCCGTAGAGCAATCACTTCTGTGATCATTTCCCCTGCATATAGCAGCGGGATACCTGGAGGATACGGGATAATCATTTCAGCAGCTATCCTGCCAGCTGATTCCTCCACAGGCACGATCTCCATCTGATCTGGATTAATCGGTTGAAGCCCAAACTGCACCGGACTGGAGTAAGCCTTCATTCCCTCATTGTTCCACGTGGAAAAATCCAATTCTAGTCTCTGCTGCTCTATCCCCGCTAACTCCGGCTTATCAGTCGTCCACTTAAACCTTATATCATTATTTATATGCACAAGAGCCTGCAACAGGTGACTCGCATCCCTAGCTGTAGAGCCTAACGTAAACAATAAAACCACATGTTTCTCGTCGCTCATCTCTGGGATACAACTGTAAGTCTCCAGCTCACGTTTTAATCCAAAGCCATCTAATACACCCCATGTATCATATAGCACCATTTTAAAAGGATCCTGAGTTGAGTACCCATCACTTCTCTTCTCGGCCCTTTCCAGAGCCTCAGAGATCCCCTTCTGAGCGCCACACTGTTCACTTGCCTGCTGTGTAGGTTCTACCAAGCGAAAGCGTGGGAGCTGCGCCAGCCCCTTTCTAAAAGCGTCTGCTGCTGCTATGCCCTCTGTAAAGGCATCCGTGCCATAAGCATCGATATACCATCTTGCCAAATCGAGCGAGGCCATTAATGGATACGAAGGGCTGGAGCTTTGCACCATAGCCAACCGCTGACGGAGCAGTTCCCGATGAATTCTCTGTCCTTGCACATGTAACATGGCTCCCATGGTCATAGCTGGAAGCATCTTATGTGTCGATTGGACAACTATATCAGCACCACAGGAAAGAGCAGAGACTGGCAAACGAGGATGCAGTCCATAATGAGCACCATGTGCCTCATCTACCATCAACGGCACATCGGCTGCATGACAAGCTTTAGCTGTAGCAATCAGATCATGCCCCATCCCATAATAGTTAGGGAGCGTAAGTAATACTCCTTTAGCCAATGGATAGGCCTTGAGAGCAGCCTTTATCGTGTCTGTCGATGGAGCAACCGCCAGCCCGCTTAGTGTATCTATTTCCGGATCTAGAAATACGGCCTTGGCTCCCGATAACATGAGACCGTTCAGAACAGATTTGTGTACATTTCTCTGTACCAGTAGTACATCTCCCGGCTTCGTACATACGGTCAAAATCATGGCCAAATTACCGACCGTGCTGCCTCCAATAAGCCAAAAGCTCTCTTCTGCGCCAAAGCACTTCGCAGCCAGCTCCTGACCTTCACGAATCACGTCTTCTGGGTGATGCAAATCATCCAGTCCGGTAATTTCAGTCGCATCAATAGACATCACCTCTTGCAACAGAGATGCCATTTCTTCATACCTATAGACTTGCCCGTTTTTATGACCGGGTACATGAAATGAAGCGTTTCCCTGAGACCTGTAACGTATTAGAGCTTCCACTAATGGTGCATGAACCGCCTTTTTCCCCATCATTCTGCAATCCTTCCAAACAAAGCTTTATATCTACCCTATTTTATCGTAAAATCAAGCGGAATCCTACTTTTACTCATAGAAAAAAAGGCCCGTATCGACAGACCTTGGAATGCCCATCCTTCAAACGCTAGCTAGCGAAGGATATTATGCATTTTTCTGAACCCAAATTTGCTTTAGTTGATCAATAAAAAAATGATATTTGGCGTCAGTTGCATCCGTGTGCACCATTTCGGCTTCACACGCATCACAGATAAACTCGGAAACGATAAAAATGCCTTCATGTTTGTGTTGTCCGCATATGATGCAGCGGTGGTCACCTTGATCATGCATATCCATCCCACCTTGTTTCTTTTACTATTAGTATGGGTCACTTTCTAGTATTTTAAACCTTTTCATAGCCCAATTCGACGATATACTCTATATATATTCCCCTTGGGCTATTATGGTGTTTGTACCCCGTATGTTTAAAAAAACAGCCGCATATGCCGATATAATAGGAAAAGCTTCTATGTATGGATGCCCTTTCATTGGAGCCTTTGCACACTTCATCAGTGAGAGCTTTTCCTGTAATTATAGAATAGGTTAGCTAACGCTAGATGTCCTTGCTCTATACTATTACAAAAAAATGATTGATGCTTATTAAAGCCGCATGAGCGAAGTACCGTCCCTTTTTCCGGCTGTGGACGGGAAGCCACTTGTGATGCAGTAGATTAATGAAAGGACTGTTCGCATGACAGAGGAAACCGGAACCAAAGCTACCTACTATCACTACAAGCTCATCAAAAAAATCAATATACCACGTCAGCTGATATGGAGTCACCTCACACTGCCTGTTATTATGCTTCTCTTTCTGCTTCTAGCCTTCTCCTGGACTAGTGTATTTTTGTTTGCTCTTGCCCTTTTCCTAACCTTATGGGTACACTTCGTAATCTCGCGATCTGTCCTATACATAGGTGGTGGGACAGCCTTCCGCAAACGCTGGGCGTTCCATCGCAGGTTGCCTTGGCTAGGCTATATGACAGACCAATACATAGGCTATAGGATTTTTCGTCGTGTGCACATACATACACTCTGGATTGGTATCTGCTTTTCAGCCGTATTCATTCTCTGGTCTCCGCCAGCCTTTACCGTATCCTTACTCTTCTGGCACCTATGGCTCATTGCACCGCGTTTATACGTCTTGAGTCGGCTTATAGGCGAAAGAAAAGACGGCATGTTGAAGTTCACCGATGAAGAAGCCTCCTACTATCAACAGTAAATCAATTCACTTCCCATCTGTACAGATCGAAACTTCAATTAATACATCCCCAACGCTTCAGCCTTAAAACAATAAAAAAGGAGCAACCCGGGTCGGGTTGCTCCTTTTTTATAATTTAGCAATTATATTCCCTTAGTTCTCTCATTAAATAACTTTACCCACATAGGATTTACCCACATTATCTATGTCATAAAAGTAGTAAACCGATCTATACACAAATATACAAAAGGAAGCCACTTTCTACACAACGGCAGTTTCAAGTGCTTCCCCATCTCATCATTCATCATTATACGCACAGCAACCAATACGCTATGAGTTAATTATGACCTTACAATACATCTTGTGTTGCACGCTTGAGTGAAAATCGCACTCTTAATTAAGGTCTACACTTTTACTCTTCACAGTAGCTTTTCTGTCTTTTGGAACCAATACGGTAAAAGAACCATCATGCACAGACAAATGCACCATGTGTTTATTTTTCTGGAACACCTTTTGATTCGAGGTAGATAAATTCGGTTCCTCAGTCCAGCCCCAGGCTGCAATCTCCTCCAGATAAGGAGCAGGTAGGCTATCGCTTTCCTTCAACGCTGGCAGTGCATAGCGTACATAGTCCATGTCCGAATTGCTGCTGGCCCGATCGGTTTTACTAGCTTCTTTGGGAACTGGAAACGTCTTCTCGTTAGCAGCACCCTCAAACGATGTCCAAGAAGGCTCCTCTTCCACGCACCCGGTAAGAATCGCGACAGCGACACTGAATAGCACCAATAGAGCAAGCCATTTATTTCGCCGCATGATCTTCCCTCCTTACCAGCCTGATTGACTATACAAAATCCTATAATGGAGTTTGCATAATTCTGCAATATAGCAGCGTATGTGTATGGGATTCAATACCTATATTATACAGGGTTTGCTCTTACATTCCGTAACAAAAATGTTACCTTCCTTTTGTAAGGATATTTCTAAATTACATCTATATGCAAAAAAGAGGACCATAATCTCAATAAGATCATGGTCCTCTTTACTTGTTGCTTGGCAACGTCCTACTCTCCCAGGACCCTGCGGTCCAAGTACCATCGGCGCTGGAGGGCTTAACGGTCGTGTTCGGGATGGGTACGTGTGGAACCCCTCCGCTATCGCCACCAAACATGAATTTGCCTCGCAAATTCTTCCGTAAGCTTATTCGGTTATCACAGATTGTGTGAATGAATCGCCATACGCTTGTCGTATGTACTTCTACATACTTTCAAGGTTACACCCTGAAAACTGGATCCGAAACTCATTGCGCCTTATCTTAGGATAAGCCCTCGACCGATTAGTATTGGTCAGCTCCATGCATTACTGCACTTCCACCCCCAACCTATCTACCTCGTCGTCTTCAAGGGGTCTTACATACTGGGAAATCTCATCTTGAGGGGGGCTTCACGCTTAGATGCTTTCAGCGCTTATCCCTTCCGTACATAGCTACCCAGCGGTGCTCCTGGCGGAACAACTGGTACACCAGCGGTACGTCCATCCCGGTCCTCTCGTACTAAGGACAGCTCCTCTCAAATTTCCTACGCCCACGACAGATAGGGACCGAACTGTCTCACGACGTTCTGAACCCAGCTCGCGTACCGCTTTAATGGGCGAACAGCCCAACCCTTGGGACCTACTTCAGCCCCAGGATGCGATGAGCCGACATCGAGGTGCCAAACCTCCCCGTCGATGTGGACTCTTGGGGGAGATAAGCCTGTTATCCCCAGGGTAGCTTTTATCCGTTGAGCGATGGCCCTTCCATGCGGTACCACCGGATCACTAAGCCCGACTTTCGTCCCTGCTCGACTTGTAGGTCTCGCAGTCAAGCTCCCTTCTGCCTTTGCACTCTTCGAATGATTTCCAACCATTCTGAGGGAACCTTGGGGCGCCTCCGTTACTCTTTAGGAGGCGACCGCCCCAGTCAAACTGCCCACCTGACACTGTCCTCGTACCGGATCACGGTACCAAGTTAGAACCTAGATACGATCAGGGTGGTATCCCAAGGATGCCTCCCCTCAAGCTGGCGCTCAAGGTTCAACGGCTCCCACCTATCCTGTACAGATCGTACCCAAATTCAATATCAAGCTGCAGTAAAGCTCCATGGGGTCTTTCCGTCTTGTCGCGGGTAACCTGCATCTTCACAGGTATTAAAATTTCACCGGATCTCTCGTTGAGACAGCGCCCAAGTCGTTACGCCATTCGTGCGGGTCAGAATTTACCTGACAAGGAATTTCGCTACCTTAGGACCGTTATAGTTACGGCCGCCGTTTACTGGGGCTTCGGTTCATAGCTTCGCCCGAAGGCTTACCACTCCCCTTAACCTTCCAGCACCGGGCAGGCGTCAGCCCGTATACTTCGCCTTGCGGCTTCGCACAGACCTGTGTTTTTGCTAAACAGTCGCTTGGGCCTTTTCACTGCGGCCCCCTCGGGCTATTCACCCTACCGAGGCACCCCTTCTCCCGAAGTTACGGGGTCATTTTGCCGAGTTCCTTAACGAGAGTTCTTCCGCGCGCCTTAGAATTCTCTTCTCGCCTACCTGTGTCGGTTTGCGGTACGGGCACCTTCTCCTGGCTAGAGGCTTTTCTTGGCAGTCTGAGATCATGACCTTCGCTACTATAATTTTCGCTCCCCATCACAGCCCAGCCTTACGATGTGCGGATTTGCCTACACATCAGCCTCACTGCTTAGACGGACATCCATCAGTCCGCGTCACTACCCTACTGCGTCACCCCATCGCTCATAGCGGATTACGGTGGTACAGGAATTTCTACCTGTTGTCCTTCGACTACGCCTATCGGCCTCGCCTTAGGTCCCGACTTACCCTGAGCGGACGAACCTTCCTCAGGAACCCTTAGGCTTTCGGCGGATCTGATTCTCACAGATCTTTTCGTTACTCATACCGGCATTCTCACTTGAATGCAGTCCAGCGCTCCTTCCGGTACACCTTCAACCCGCATTCAACGCTCCCCTACCCCTGATGCAAAGCATCAAGCCATAGCTTCGGTGGTGTGTTTAGCCCCGTTACATTTTCGGCGCAGAGT
>NZ_CP173059.1:0-10000 GCF_044784315.1 Paenibacillus sp. DP01 | reverse complement strand
AGGCCGACCACTGGACCATTTTTATCGGTAACGTTAATCGTCTTGATCCCCTTGCCTCCACGGCTCTGGATACGATAATCCACAGCAGGGGTACGTTTGCCATAACCCTTGGCCGTTACGATCAGAATATCCAGGTCGGTATTGACGATATCCATGCCGATTACAGCATCGCTTTCGTCAAGACTAATCCCTTTAACTCCTGTAGCGCTACGCCCCATAGATCGTACGTCACTTTCAGGGAAACGGATAGACATACCTTGTGCTGTACCGATAATCATTTCCTGCTGCCCATCAGTCAGCTTCACTTCGATCAGGGCGTCATCTTCACGCAAGTTAATGGCAATTAGGCCGCCTTTGCGGATATTCGCATAGTCATCAAGAGGTGTTTTCTTAATAATCCCATGCTGGGTCGCAAAGAATAGATAACTATCCTCCACAAATTCCTCAATTGGAATTACTGCATTGATCGACTCACCCTGCTCAATCTGAATCAGGTTAATAATCGGTGTCCCCCGAGCTGTCCGGCTTAAATCCGGAATCTCATAGGCCTTAATCCGGTATACCTTGCCCTTGTCCGTAAAGAATAACAAATGATGATGTGAATTCGTAATGAACAGATGCTCTACGAAGTCCTCATCTTTGGTATCCATACCTACTACACCACGACCACCGCGTTTTTGACTGCGATACGTAGTAACAGGGAGGCGTTTGATATATCCAGTATGGGTTACAGTAATAATAACGTCTTCACGCGGAATGAGATCCTCATCCAGAATACTCTCTTCACCCACTGTAATTTCAGTGCGACGTTCATCGGCGAAGCGTCCTTTCAACTCATTCAGCTCTTCGCTAATGATATTGAGTACCAGATGCTCATTCGCCAAAATTTCGCGGTATTCCATTATCTTTTGAATTAGCTCGTTATATTCGTTCTCGATCTTCTCACGTTCCAAACCGGTTAAGCGTTGCAGACGCATATCGAGAATAGCCTGAGCCTGCTCAAGAGTCAGCGAGAAACGCTCAATCAGTCCTTCACGGGCTGCTTCTGCAGTTTGGGAAGAACGAATCAAGGAAATAACTTCGTCCAGATGGTCAAGAGCAATACGCAAGCCTTCCAGAATGTGTGCTCTAGCTTCGGCTTTTTTCAGATCAAATTCTGTCCGACGACGAATAACCTCAACCTGATGCTTGAGATAATAATACAAGACATCTTTCAGGTTCAAAATCTTCGGCTCATTGTTTACAATCGCAAGCATATTGATACCGAAATTGGACTGCATGGCCGTATGTTTAAACAAATTATTCAGAACGACGTTCGGGTTCACATCTCTACGCAACTCGATCACAATACGCATACCCGTACGGTCGGATTCATCGCGAAGATCCGTAATGCCCTCAATACGCTTGTCACGTACTAGTTCAGCAATTTTCTCGACCAGACGAGCCTTATTCACTTGGTAAGGCAGCTCATGCACGATAATCCGTGCTTTATTGCCAATCTCCTCTATGGTGGTCTTTGCACGCATGGTCACAGATCCGCGGCCAGTCTGGTACGCTTGACGAATGCCTGAGCGACCTAAGATATAACCTGCTGTTGGGAAATCGGGGCCTTGAATGTAGTCCATAAGTTCCATCGGCGTAATGTCAGGGTTTTCGATCAGTGCTTGTACACCATCAATAACCTCTCCCAAGTTATGCGGAGGAATGTTGGTTGCCATACCAACTGCAATCCCGCCGACACCGTTAACCAGCAAGTTAGGATAACGTGCAGGCAATACGACAGGCTCGTTCTCTTCACCATCGTAGTTAGGCATAAAATCAACGGTCTCTTTGTTCAAATCACGGAGCATTTCCATGGCAATCTTGGACAGCCGTGCTTCAGTGTAACGCATTGCTGCTGCCATATCTCCATCCACGGAGCCAAAGTTACCGTGTCCATCCACCAACATATAACGCAAGGAAAAATCCTGCGCCATCCGCACCATCGTATCATATACAGCCGTATCACCATGAGGGTGATACTTACCGATAACTTCACCGACGATTCTTGCCGATTTTTTATAAGGCTTATCTGGCGACATGCCTAGCTCGGACATCGCGTACAGAATACGACGGTGTACCGGCTTCAGTCCGTCCCGCACATCAGGCAAGGCACGGCTAACAATAATACTCATGGCATAATCCATAAAGGATTCGCGCATTTCCACTCCGATATCCCTATTGATGATTTGCGAGTTATTTTGATCCGCCATGCTGGTCCTCCTTCTCATCCTTCAATACAGCGCTCTCTATGTGAAAAGCCTAACAAGACACTGCCTATATACTCCGCTCCTTGCGCAGGATTTTGGCTGAAATCCTCATCTGTATAATTATATTACTTTCACAAAAAGAGCACAATTAAACGCATTTGTCCTCTTTACAGCGTAAAACCCTCGTCATTCCCCTTCTGCCTGTAGCAGATTGCTATTTTCTTGTACAACTTACAAGCCCTGATTATAACAAATTCCCCTGAACTGGGGATTAGCCCCCACCCTAAGGGCCTTTTCCACATACAATACGTATACGGTCAGGGTTCTACTTAGCAAAATTCCGAAAAACGCCGTATTTCTCTATTATATCATTGTTTTACGCGCTTGTCCTTTAGTTTCCCTTGTTTTGTTAAAGGGTGTGAATTCCAGGTACATGAACTCATAATTCGAAAAGAAAGGGATGAGAATACTTGTCTATTCAGCGAGTATCCAGTAAGTGGGCCAAAACAAATGCCATTCTTCCCCATCCGACATTGGCCGCTTATATACCGGAAACACGTTTGTACACGTTTGAGCATCTGAATGAAATGTTGGCGGTGTATGGAACTGTCTATATTAAGCCGGATAATGGTACCTATGGCAAAGGGGTTATGCGTGCAGAAAGGCAGACAGAGCAGCTTCCGCCGACAGAAGAAGGAATCATCGAGGAGAGAACTTGGTATGTACTTCGCTATGAAGTAGATATCCTCACCTTTGAAAGCCTGGATGAGCTGCATAGGGTGGTTTCTTCACGTATAAAGAAACGTCCATATCTGATACAGCGCGGAATTCCTCTTCTTCAGCATGAAGCCCGTCCCTTCGATCTGAGGGTATTGACCCAGATGAACTTGAGACATCACTGGGAAACAACGCTTATTGTAGGACGTGTAGCTGCTCCTGACAAAGTCGTCACCAATCATCACAGCGGTGGGACAACGCGTTTTTTCAATGAACTGGTGGCTCCATATATGGATGTAAAGGAAGCCGTACGACTGGAGCAAAAATTATCGAAAATGGGCGAGCGAGTAGCCTGGCAGCTACAAAAAAGATACCCTCGTTTAAGGGAAATCGGGTTAGATGTGGGATTGGACCAGCAAAACTATCCATGGATTTTGGAGGTCAATACAAGACCAGCCATCAAAGTGTTCGCTTCCCTCCCAAATAAAAGCCTCTATCATAAAATATTCAGATATGCAGTAGGCTACGGCCGGTATACGGCATCCACAGGTAAACCTGTACGCTCTAAGAAAAAGGCCTAAAACATTGAAATTAAATATTCAAATCCATCCGGGCTGGTTAATGACAAGAAAAGGGACGCCCATTTGGGCGCCCCTTGTACACTCTTGCTTATACAACCCTAATGAACAGATAACATAGCCATCAGGATGGAATAACACACATTAGAAATCTAGGTTTTTCACGTACTTCGCATGTTCTTGGATAAAGTCACGGCGAGGCTCTACATTGTCACCCATTAAGGTATTGAACAGTGTATCAGCCAGCATCGCGTCACTGACAGTTACCTGCAGCATTGTACGGCTCTCTGGGTCCATCGTGGTTTCCCAAAGTTGGGTCGCATTCATCTCACCCAAACCTTTATAGCGCTGTACATTGTACTTCGCATTTTCTCCAAATTCCTTGATGATCTCGTCACGTTCCGCTTCAGAGTTCGCATAACGCACAACTTTGTTACGCTCAACTTTGAATAGTGGTGGCTGAGCAATGTATATATAGCCTGCATCAATGATTTTGCGCATGTAGCGATAGAAGAATGTCAGCAACAATGTGCGAATATGAGCACCATCGACATCGGCATCTGTCATGATAATAACCTTGTGGTAACGGGCTTTGCTGATGTCAAAATCATCTCCAATCCCTGTACCCATTGCTGTTACCATTGACCGTATTTCATCACTGGACAAAATACGGTCCAAGCGTGCCTTTTCCACATTCAGGATCTTACCGCGAATTGGCAAAATCGCTTGAAAGTGACGATCACGCCCCTGCTTGGCCGATCCCCCTGCTGAGTCACCTTCGACGATGTACAGTTCACTGATCGAAGCATCCTTAGAGGAGCAATCCGCCAGCTTACCTGGGAGCGAACTGATTTCCAGCGCACTTTTGCGACGTGTAAGTTCACGCGCTTTGCGTGCTGCTTCCCGGGCACGAGCTGCTTGTAACGATTTATCAACTACACGGCGGGAGACGGACGGGTTCTCCTCCAGAAATTCCTGAAGCTTCTCTGCGAACAGGGACTCGACAATTCCTCGAACTTCACTGTTGCCAAGCTTTGTTTTAGTCTGACCCTCAAACTGTGGTTCAGGAATTTTGACGGAGATAATCGCTGTCAAACCTTCGCGTACATCGTCACCAGTCAAATTGGCATTGTTGTCCTTAATCAAGCCATTTTTGCGTGCATAATCGTTAATAATCCGGGTTAATGCACTCTTGAAACCTGATTCATGAGTTCCACCCTCATGAGTATTGATATTGTTGGCGAAAGAATAAATATTCTCGGTATAGCTGTCGTTATATTGCAATGCAACTTCGACTTGAATCATGTCACGAAAGCCTTCGACATAAATCGGCTGTTCATGCAGGGCTTCTCTTTTTTGATTCAGAAACTGCACATACTCACTGATTCCACCCTCATAGTGGAATGTATCGCTGGCGCCTGTCCGTTCATCGGTCAAGCTAATTGCAATGCCTTTGTTCAAGAAAGCCAGCTCACGAATCCGCGTCTGCAGCGTATCATAGTCATATACGGTCGTTTCGGTAAAGATTTGTTCGTCCGGATAGAAGGTCGTTTGGGTACCTGTCTCTTCAGTGTCACCGATGACTCTGACATCATACTGTGGAGCACCACGATGGTATTCCTGCTCATATACATGTCCATCCCGTTTAACATGAACAATCATTTTGCTGGAGAGCGCGTTCACCACGGATACACCAACCCCGTGCAGACCACCAGACACCTTGTACCCTCCGCCTCCGAATTTACCACCTGCGTGAAGTACGGTCATTACGACTTCCAGCGCTGATTTTTTCATTTTGGCGTGTTCACTTACCGGAATACCGCGGCCGTTATCTGTAACGGTAATGCTATTATCTTTGTGAACGACAACTTGAATGCTGTTACAATAACCCGCCAGCGCTTCGTCAATACTGTTGTCCACAACTTCCCAGACCAGATGATGGAGCCCCTTGGCGCTCGTGGAGCCAATATACATCCCGGGACGTTTCCGAACCGCTTCCAGGCCTTCGAGGACCTGAATCTCGCCCGCATCATAAGACGGTTGATTCATAGACATGCCTTTCACCTACTTCTATAGATTTCTATGGTTAAGCATTGGCAACAAACTGGTTTGCCCGCTTTTTGAGTGTTGTTGAGGAGATGGGGGAATAATACACCGTATTCTGAGTCACTACGATGGACTTGGCTTCCTCTTCGCCAATCATCTCGACATGCTTTTGCTGTTGGGCGTGGTTCACGTATTGTTTGGAGATTTTAGAGGATTTTTCAATCGAGATATCGAAAATAGCCACAAGCTCGGACGAGCGGATGATCTTTTCTCCACCCAGATGAATATACATAGCAGTCACTCACTCCTTAGTGTTCCACATGCCCGTCGTGGACGTGATAAATATGGGCACCCTTAAGTCGTTCTGCGTTCAACGTCTCAATCCCGGTTGCCGTGATAAAGGTCTGTACCTTGCTTTGGAAAGTCTCGATCAGTTGAGTCTGACGATAGGGATCCAGCTCGGACAACACATCATCCAGCAGCAGGATAGGATACTCCCCAATTTCCTCATGAATTAATTCTATTTCGGCCAGCTTCAAAGACAGGGCCGTCGTCCGCTGCTGCCCCTGAGAGCCATACGTATGCACTTCTCTGCCGTTAATGGCAAAGGCCAAATCATCACGATGGGGTCCCGCCAAAGTCATGCCACGGCGGATTTCCTGTTCCCTCATTTGGGATAACTTTATCATAAATCGCTCCAATAAGACAGCTTCATCTTCTTCCTCTGGCTCACCGAAGGAGGGAACATAGGTTAATTTTAACTCTTCTGTCCCCCCTGCAATCCCTTCATGAATGGCTTGGGCCCACTTTTGTAGCTTTGTTATAAATTGTTTCCGCTTTTTTACAATTTTAACACCATGCTCAACAAGTTGCTCATCCCATACCTCCAGCATCAGCTGCACGGACGCCATATCTTTACCCCAAGCTTGCTTGAGCAGATTATTTCGCTGAACCAGCACTTTCTGATATTGCTGCAAATGATACAAATATCCTGGCGCAACCTGTCCGATTTCCATGTCAAGAAACCGGCGGCGAACCCCCGGTGTTCCTTTGACAATTTCCAGATCCTCGGGCGCAAACATGACCACGTTTAACGAACCGATAAAATCGCTCAGCTTTCGCTGCTCTAGCCCGTTGATCTTTGCTTTTTTGCCTTGTGTGGATAACGAGAGATCCAATCTGATTTTCCCGTATTTTTTATCCACATCGGCAGCTAGATGGGTGGAAGTAGCCCCGAAAGAAATTAATTCCTTATCGCGGGACGTTCGGTGACTTTTAGTCAAAGCCAATACAAAAATCGCCTCAACCAGATTCGTTTTGCCTTGCGCATTTTGTCCGATCAGCAAATTAACGGGCCCGAATTCATTCAGCTCCAACTGTTGATAGTTCCGGTACTGCTGCAAAACAATGTTGTTCACAAACACATAGGGTCCCCCTTGTTATTCCGCACCTAAAAGGAGTCCTTGCCGTTCAGGCGATCATGCTCCTGCCGTAACCTCGAAACGTCCAATGTCCTCTACTTCTACAGTATCGCCTGGGTACAATTTTCTCCCCCGACGTTCTTCTGGCTCACCATTAACGCGGACTTGTCCCTCCTGCAGCAGGGCTTTAGCCATGCCTCCTGTGGATACACAATCGGCTAATTTCAAAAATTGATCAAGCTTGATGTATTCGGTCTGTATAGATATTGGTTTCAAGGCCTGTTCATCCTTTCGCTTGTTCGGGTGGGTGACGCTAGTTGGTTGTGCGATATGGCAGGATGATGTACAGCGCATTGCTGGAATCTGCCGGTTTTAAAATAATGGGGCTCATAATGCCAGTAAAAGCAATCGTCAGCTGCTCGCTGTCAATCACCTTCAGCACGTCGAGCATATATTTGGAGTTGAACGAGATTTTGAGTGGCTCTCCCTCAAATTTAGACACATTTACTTCCTCACGCACTTTACCAAGTTCAGATGAGCTGGAGGAAATCTCTAGATCACCGTTTTCCAACGATTGCATTTTTACAATATTCGTTTTTTCCTCACGGGACAACAAATAAGCACGGTCAATAGACTCGCTCAAACTTTTTGTGTCCACAACCAGTTCTGTTTTGTAGGAAGTCGGAATAATTCTAGAAGTATCAGGATAGGTGCCATCCAAGATGCGGGAATAAAATAACACGCGATCCACCTTAAATAATACCTGATTGTCCGCTACGACGATATCCACAAGCATATTTTGATCCGGAATAATTCTGCTCAGCTCATTGAGCGTTTTACCTGCAATGACAACATTGCTAAAACGCAAGCCTTCGGAAGTCTCCAAATGAGCGCTGCGGGTGGCAAGGCGGTGGCGGTCCGTGGCGACAAATTTCAATTCACCCTCAGCCAGATTCCACAATACACCCGTCAAAATAGGTGTCGTTTCATGGGTAGAGATGGAGAATACCGTCTGTTTAATCATATTTTTAAGCAAATCACCTGGCACAGAGATGACTTGATTTTCTTCAATGTTGGGAAGCACCGGGAATTCCTCAGGGTCCAAACCAACGATTTGAATTTCAGTAGCACCGGATGAGATAAAGGTTTGGAATTGGTCTTTTACCTCCATGCGGATCTCCTGAGACGGCAACTTTTTAATAATTTCGACAAAGAATTTAGCGGGCAGCACTACACTGCCAGGTTGTTCGATCTGAACGACAGTTTGGTCACCATCCTCCATCGGAATAAAGGATTGAATAGAGATGTCTGTATCGCTGGCGGTCAGTGTGACTCCCTGGTGATTCACATCCAGCTTAATACCACTCAGAATTGGAATGGTGGTCCGACTGGATATCGCTTTGGATACATGTTGTATAGCCTCGTTCAAAACGTTTTTCAGAATGCTAATCTTCATAAGTTCCTCCTACGGGTTTTAATCCTGCAAGCACGCGTTGACGCGGGCCTTATATAGGTGATGTATATCTTTAAAATATATTAGTAATAGTAATAGGCGCACTGAATATGTGGATAACTATCTGTAACCCTAATAAAATCAAGCCTATCCACATGTGTATAAATTGTGTATAGGCTCTGAACTTGTTCAGGTTGGATTTTTGATTTTTTCTATTAGGTTGTTGATAACTTTAAATAGATCCTGATCCACTTGAATGGATTTGGAGATTTTTTCGTGCGCATGAATGACAGTCGTGTGATCACGTCCACCAAAAGCTTCGCCGATTTTCGGCAAGGAATAGTCGGTTAGCTCACGGGAAAGATACATGGCAATCTGCCGTGGAAAAGCTACAGCCTTCGTCCGCTTACGCGCTTTAAAATCCTCTAGCCGTAGATTATAAAATTCCCCGACTTGATGCTGTATATCCTGAATCGTGATCATTTTTGGACGGCTGGATGGGATAATATCCTTTAACGCCTCAGCCGCGAGATGGCTTGATACATCCTGATTGGTTAAGGAAGAATAAGCGACAACGCGAATGAGCGCCCCCTCCAGCTCGCGGATATTTGTATCAATTTGATTCGCGATATACATCATGGCCTCATTAGGAATATCCAGGTTTTCTGCCCGCGCCTTTTTCCGAAGAATAGCAATTCTCGTCTCCAAATCCGGCGGTTGAATATCCGTAATAAGTCCCCACTCGAAGCGAGAGCGCAGCCGTTCTTCCAGCGTTGGAATTTCTTTAGGCGGCCGATCGCTTGAGATTATAATCTGCTTGCGTTCCTCATGAAGCGCGTTGAACGTATGGAAAAATTCCTCTTGCGTTGATTCCTTGCCCGCAATGAATTGAATATCATCAATGAGCAAAATATCAATGTTGCGATATTTATTCCGGAAACTCTCTCCGCGGTTGTCCCTGATGGCATTAATGAACTCGTTCGTAAACTTCTCCGACGATAAATAAACGACCTTGCTGGTCGGATTATGCTCCAAAATATAGTGTCCGATAGCATGCATCAGATGCGTTTTCCCCAGACCTACACCACCGTATAGAAACAGCGGATTGTAAGCTTTGGCCGGCGCCTCGGCGACGGCCAGCGATGCCGCGTGGGCAAAACGGTTCCCCGATCCAATGACAAATGTATCGAATGTATATTTGGGATTCAGCATATGGGATACAGCTTCTTCTTGAACGACCGGCTGCTGCTGAGGTTGTTGCTGAAGGTCGACCTCGGCGGGCTTGTTCTCTTCAATAACGAACTTGACCTCTAAATGTTTGCCCAAAATCTCATAAACCGTTGCTCCGACTAACTTGGTATAGCGGCTTTCAAGCCATTCCACGGCAAAAGTTGTCGGTGCAGAAATCACAATGGAGTGGTCATTTAGTTTCGCTGCCTTGGTAGCCTTAAACCAAGTGTCGTAACTCGGCTTACTCAGCTTGGTTTGTATGATGGATAGAATTTGCTGCCATAGTTCAGAGGTATGGCTGTCCAC